>CAWHQT010000021.1:0-319042 GCA_963831555.1 uncultured delta proteobacterium | reverse complement strand
CGGTCGTTCCGATCGATTGGCAGGTGACCGACACGTACTATCTGGTCGCCCACTTTCATTACGTGCTCTTCGGCGGCACGGCCTTCGCCGTGATGGCGGCCGTCTACTATTGGTTTCCGAAAATGAGCGGCCGCATGTTGTCGGAGCCGCTCGGTAAACTTCACTTTTGGCTGGTCGTCGTCGGATTCAATCTGACGTTCTTCGTTCAGCACTTCCTCGGTATCATGGGGATGCCGCGCCGCGTCTTCACCTATCCCGATCTGCCCGGCTGGGGCACGCTGAACATGCTCTCGACCGTCGGCGCTTTCGTCATGGGAGCGGGGATGCTGGTCTTCGTGGCGAACATGGTCGGGAGTTGGCGCAGCGGCGCGGCCGCGGGCGACAACCCCTGGGACGCGTGGACGCTCGAATGGGCCACGACGTCGCCGCCGCCCCCTCACAATTTCGTCGAACCACCGAGCGTTCGCGGCCGGCGTCCCCTTTGGGATCGCGCGCATCCCGAATTCGCCGAAGGGGCCTCGCCGCGCCATGCGGCTTCCGACCCCCCGGATTCGAAGCCGGACAAAGGCGCGGTCGCGGTCTGGAGCGTGATCGCGTCGGAGGCCGCCTTCTTCCTCGTTCTGATCCTGGCGTACGTCTATTTCGACGCGACGGTCGCCCCCGGCGGGCCGACGGCGAGCACCGCGCTCGACCTGCCGAAGGCGGGCGCGTTCACGGCGTGTCTTCTCGCGAGCAGCGTCTCGCTTTGGCGGTCCGAAACGACCTTGGCGCGCGGCGAGCGCGATGCCTCGATGCGCTGGCTTCTCGTGACGATCGGTCTCGGGATCGTGTTTCTCGCCGGGCAGGGCCGGGAATACGCGGGCCTCTGGCATCGCGGCGTGACGCTCACGAGCGATCTCTTCGCGACGACGTTCTTCACGCTCACGGGGTTTCACGGGCTGCACGTCGCGGCCGGCGCGGTCGCGCTAGCGATTGCCCTCGGCCTGATTCGCTCGGGGGACTGTTCCCCGGAGAGACCCCGGGCACTCCGTGCGATCGGTCTCTATTGGCACTTCGTGGATGCCGTCTGGCTCGTCGTCTTCACCCTCGTCTACGTGAGACCGCACCTATGAGCGCCATGACGCTGTTGTCGACCTGGAAGTTCGACGCGCTGGCGATCGCGGCCTGTGCGTTCGCGCTTTATGCCGGTCTGCCGGCGCGATGGCGCCATTTCGCCTTGCGTCCCGCGTACTCATGGGCCGCCGCGGCTCTGGTGATCGTGGCGGTCGCGTCCCCGGTCGCCGTCTTGGCCGATGGGGTTCTCTTCAGTGCTCACATGCTGCAACACCTCCTCTTGCTTCTCGTGGTGCCGCCGTTCGTTCTTTTGGCGGTGCCGGCGCGCAAGGGGGGCTCCGAAGGCGTCGCGCGAGCCGCGCGACGAGTGCCGCTCCTGGCGTGGGCCTCGGGGGTCGGGGCGATGTGGCTTTGGCACGCCCCCACGTTGTGCAACGCCGCATCCCAGAGCGCGCTCGTGCATCGGGTCCAGGAGATTTCGCTGTTGCTCATGGGCACTTTTTTCTGGTGGCCCATCCTGTGTCCGCGCTCGCGTTCGCGCCTGCCGCCCCTGGGCGGCATTCTTTACCTTTTCACGGCCTGTATCGCGTGCACGGTGCTTGGAGTCATCGTCACGTTGTCGCCCGTTGAAGTCTGCTCCGTCTACCTGCACCCGACGGATCGGCTCGGCGCGCTTGCGCTCCTTCGCGAGCAATGGGGTCTTACGCCGGAGAAGGACCAGCAGCTCGGCGGCCTTCTCATGTGGGTTCCCCCCTGCCTGATCTACGGAGCCGGAATGCTCGGCCTTCTTGCGCAGGGATACCGCACCGACGCGCACCGCCCGGGCGTTCGCGTCGCGGCGCCGCCCGAGCAGGTCGCGGGATGAGCGATCTCGGGCCTGCGCCGCGCCACGGAGCGAACGAGCGGGAGCCGAGCGCGATGCCCCGGCCGACCCCATGGCCCGCCGCGACCGCCGCGGGAATTGCCCTCGTGGCCTGGGGACTCATCGCTTCGGCCGTGTTCATCGTCGTGGGCGTCGCCTTGTTTGCAATATCCCTTGGGGGGTGGATTGGAGAGATTCGGCATGAGCGACGAGAAGGCTGACCCGAAGCTCGCGCCGGCCGGAGTGCACGACGAAGAGAGCGCCGCCGCACGCCGCACCGGCGCCGTCGAAGATCCGACGCTCATCCCCAGACGGAGGCTCCTGGCCAAAGTTACCGTCGGACTCGGCCTCGTGAGCGGCGCCGTGCTCGCGACGCCCACCGTCGGCTTCGTCGTCGCCCCGCTCCTTCGAAAGGTGCCGCGCGAATGGCGCTCGGTCGGCCGCGTGTCGTCGTTCGTGATCGGAGACACGGTGGCGGTGACGTTCGCCGACGCGTCCGCGCTGCCGTGGGCCGGGGTGACCGGAAAGACCGCCGCCTGGCTCCGTCGCCTCGACGAGAGCACGTTCGTGGCCTTCTCGATCCACTGCGCGCATCTCGGCTGTCCGGTTCGCTGGCTTGCCGACGCGCACCTCTTCATGTGTCCGTGTCACGGCGGCGTGTACTACGCAGACGGCACGGTCGCCGCGGGTCCACCGCCCCACCCGCTGTCGCGCTACGCCGTCCGCATCAGCGACGGCAACGTCGAGATCCAAACCGAAGCTGTCCCGATCGGCTGACCGCCATGTTGAAGCGTCTTCTCGAGCGAGCCTGGCGAACGGTCGACGACCGGATCGGTGTCACGGACCTGCTTCTGCCCATCATGAAGCACCCGGTGCCGCGGGGGGCGCGTTGGTGGTACGTCTTCGGGAGCGCGACGCTGCTTGCGTTCATGGTCCAGGTGCTGAGCGGCGTGACGCTCGCGTTCTCGTACATCGCGTCGTCGTCGCAAGCGTACGAGACGCTGATCTTCATCACGAACGACGCCCCGTTCGGCAATTTCCTGCGTGGACTGCACTACTACGGCGCCTCCGCCATGGTGCTTATGGTGGGTCTCCACATGGCGCAGGTGTTCCTCTCGGCGTCTTACAAGTTTCCGCGCGAGATGAACTGGCTCTCGGGGGTATTGCTCCTGCTCTTCACCCTCGGGATGGGTTTCACGGGGCAGCTCCTGCGCTGGGATCAGAACGCGACATGGTCCGTCGTCGTCGCCGCGGAGCAGGCAGGGCGCGCGCCCTTCGTGGGCAACTGGCTCGCCCGATTCATCCTCGGGGGCGACACGGTGGGGGGCGCGACGCTGAGCCGCTTTTTTGCCATTCACGTTTTCCTGATCCCGGCGTGCTTGTTCGGGCTGGTGGCGCTTCACCTTTCCCTCGTCGTGCGCCACGGGATCTCCGAGCCGCCGACCGCGGGCGAGAAGGTCGATCGCCGGACGTATCGTGCGAAGTACGAAGCGCTGCTCGAAAAGGACAGCGTGCCGTTTTGGCCGGACGCGGCGTGGCGCGACGTGGTTTTCGGCGTGGCCATGCTCTTTGGGATCATCCTTTTGGCGTGGGCCGTGGGCCCACCGGGGCTCGACAGGCCGCCGGACCCCTCCGTGACCAGCGCAGACCCGCGGCCGGATTGGTACTTGCTCTGGTATTTCGCCGCGCTGGCCCTCATTCCCCCGAGCATCGAACGGTGGTTCATCCTCCTGGCACCGCTCACGGTGGGGGCGCTTCTGTTCGCGGCGCCGTTTCTGTCCAACCAGGGCGAGCGCAGTCCAAGGCGCCGGCCTTGGGCCGTAGCCATGGTCGTCGCCACCGTCGTCATGATCGGATCGCTCTGGAATCTGGGCGCGCGGTCGCCGTGGTCGCCGAACTTCGATGCCCCGCCCTTGCCGCCGGACGTCGTGGCCTCGTCCGACCCCGCGATCGTGGCGGGGGCCCGATTGCTCCACGAAAAGGCGTGCCTCAATTGCCATCTCGTCGGCTCGATGGGCGGCCGGCGCGGTCCGAACCTTTCCACGGTGGGGGATCGCTTGACGCGCGCCGATATGATCCTCCGGATCTCGAACGGCGGCAGGAACATGCCCTCGTTCGCCGGCACCCTCACGCCGCGAGAGCTGGACGAACTCGTCGATTTCCTCGCGACGCGGAGCGCGCGCCGGCCGGGGGCGGCCAAAGAATAGGGGCCCCAACGGTTATTTGAGCTTCGAGTCCTGCTAATGAGTACGTAATGCACGTGTACGTGCCACGACAAGCCGCGCGGGGGCAGGCAGCCGATGATGCGGGGCTCGTGGAACTCGTCCGTCGTCGCGACCGAGACGCCTATCGGCTCCTTTATGCTCGGTACGCCCACTACCTCGCCGGGGTCATCTACCGGCTACTCGGCGCCGATCACGAACTCGATGATATCGTACAGGAATCATTCGTCGACGCGGTGGAGGGGATGGGCTCGCTTCAGGAAGCCTCCCGCCTTCGACCCTGGCTCGTCACGATCGCCGTTCGCAAGGTCAATCGGGTGCTCTGGGCTCGCAGGCGCCGCGCGCGACTCGAGGGGGGCCTCGCGATCATCCTGCCCAAGTCACATTCGCCCACAGAAGAGTGGTCTGCGGACGAGCTCGTGCGGGCGCTGGACCAATTGTCGCCACGGTTACGCGTACCTTGGACCCTTAATCGGGTTGAGCAACTTGAGCTGACCGACGTGGCCAATGCGTGCGCCATCTCGGTTGCCACCGCCAAACGACGGATTGGCGACGCAGACCGACGGTTACGGAGATGGCTCGATGCTGGATGAACAAATCGAACGATTCCGAAGGCAAATGCAGGCGCCTTGGGACCATCTCCGCGAACGCCGCGTGCTGCGCGAAGTCGAGCGAAGCCTCGACGCGAGGCAGGCTCGCCGGGCGTTTGCTCGCCGGGCATCCGTCGTTGCCGTGGCGGCCGTGCTGATTGTCGCCGGCCCCGCCTTCGCGTATTTCGCGGGAAGGGATTTCGCGAGGAAGCGCGGGCCCGAGAAGCTGGTTGCGTCGACTTCGCTCGTCCCGAGCACGGCCATCGTGAGCACGAGCGCGCCCGGGCCGACTGCCGCCGGCTTCGGCGTTTCCGAGTCTCACGGTTTGGCCGATGGGACGCGTCTCGACCTTTCTGCCGATGCCCGGGTGGACGTCAAGAGCGACACGCGAAAGAGCATTCAAGTCGCGCAGAGCGCCGGCTTCGTTCGCTACACCGTCCCGCCTCTCCCGGGCCGGACGTTCGTCGTCATGGCGCAAGGCGTACAGGTGCAGGTCAAGGGTACGGTCTTCGTCGTGGGCGTCGAGGCCGGCAAGGTCTCGGTCAAGGTCGAGAGGGGACTCGTGCATGTCGCCGCTGCCAGTGGCGACGTGGAGCTCGGCGTGGGCGACGAATTGAGTACTTCGGCCGACGAGACGACGCCTCCGAATGGCGTCGACGCAGAGGCTTCACCGCCGGCGAACGCCCTGCCGTCGATTCGTGCCGCAGGGGCGGGCGCCGGCCCGTTTCTCTCGGCGGACGCGCTACTGGGGAGGGCAGACGGCGAGCGGCGCTCGGGGGACCTGGCCGCCGCGGCAACCACGCTTCGATCCGTGGTGGCGCGCTATCCGAACGACGCGCGAGTGCCGCTCGCCTGGTTCACGCTCGGCAAGGTCGAGCGCGCGCTCGATCACCCATCGGCCAGCGCGCTCGCCTTTCGCACGAGCTTCTCCCTTGCGCCCGAGGGGCCGCTGAGCGAGGACGCGCTTGCAGAGCAGGCGGCGGCATGGGCGGCTGCCAGCGATCCCGCCGCGGCACGGGCCGCTGCGGGTCACTATCTACAACGGTTCCCGAACGGGACCCACGCTGTACGAATGCAACGCATCGTCGAATGACGTGGACTCTCCGGGCGACAGAGCTCGGCCTCGCACTCGCCGTTGCCAGTATTCCTGGGGTCGCCAGCGGACAGCCGTCCGGGGGGCCGCCTTCGCCAAGCGCACCGCAACCGCCCGGCGCCGCGACCATGACCGCACCTCTGGAGGTGAAAGTCACGACGCGCGGTTGCGAGGACCTTCGAACCGAACGCATCGAAGAGCTCTTGCAGTTGGAAATCGCGACCCTCGTGCCCGTCATCGCGGAGCTACCACCGCTGGAGGCGGATTTCTTTTGTGCCGACGGCCAGGTGCGCATCACCGTACGCGATCCCGCGACGACCAAGGTCGTTGTGCGCGATGTCGTGCTCGGGGCCTCGGCGGACCCTGAACGAGCGCTGGCGCTCGCAGCGTCGGAGCTTCTTCTCGCGTCGTGGACCGACTTGCTCATCCAGCGGAGGGCCGACGAGAAGCCCCACGTACCCGCTTCCGTGGTGGACACGGTTGTCGTTGCCAACACGGGCGCCGTGGCACGAGTCACGCCGCCGCGCCGAAGGAAGATCCTCGTGACGATCGATCTCTCGGCGATCGGACGCGAGCGGCACATTTCGGCGCCACTGCCGACGCTCGGAGCCGCGATTCGACTCGGGCAAGCCACGGGAGATGCGCATCAGTTGTTCGCCCAAGCCGGGTGGGAAACCGGAAGCGCCGGGCGGGCCATTGGCCGCGTCGAGGCGGACGCCTTGTCCGTTGGCGCCGGAATGCGATGGAGCGCGCATTTTGGTAAAGCGGAGTTTGGCGTTTCAGGGTTTCTTTCGGTTCTCTACATCTCGCTTCAAGGTGAGTCTTCATCGCCCGCGTTCATCGGAGGGCACCACGATGGCGTGACCGCTGAAGCCGCCGGAGCGATCGACCTCACGATGAAACTCCGCGCGTTGCGGCTCGGTTTGGCCCTTCTTGGCGGCGCCGTCGCTCCGGGTCCGGTGGGCACCGTCGACAATGGGACATCGGTTCGGCTGGATGGCGGCTGGGCTGGAATAACGTGCTTTGCGGGATTCCTTTTGTGAAGTGAGAGTGCACGCGGGAATGTTCGTTGTGCCGTGGAGATGGAGAAACCCGTCCTCACCAAAACCCACGTTTTTTTATTACGTTACGTGAGCTTTGCGTCGTCCAGACCTGCACTCGCTATCTGTGAACCAACCTGCAGCAAGGCTCGGCGCTCGAAAAGCGTGCCTCGCTTTGCCACGGCCCGCCGGCACTCTGGCGGGCGCGGGCGATGGCCTCCCGGCTGCCGCCGCAGGCACGCCGTCGCGCCGGCCACAAAGCTTGATCGGTTCGAGAAAAGGAAGGCATTCGGATGAAACTCCGTAAAGACAGTCCCAATGCAGGGCGCAGCGGCGACGGGGAACCCCGATCGGCCTTGCGTGTCTCTCGGTCACGGGCGACGTGGCTTCGTAGAGGGCTCGTGGGTCTCGCGTTGGCAGGCTGCACCGGGCAGGTCGGTGGAACCTTGTTGTCCAACAATGGGTCGGGGACCTCGGGCGCGTCAACAAGCGCGGGCGGCAGCGGAAATGGTGGCGGTGGCGGCAGCGGAACAAGCGCAGGCGGCGCCAGTGTGTTGCCGGATGGGGGTTCCGGCCCGTGCGATACCCTGACGAGCCGTCGCGTTCGGCGCCTGGCGCTTCGCGAATATTCCAACGTCGTTGGCGGACTGCTGGGCGCCGCGGCGCAGGCTCAAGTGGTGGCCGCGTGGCCGTCGGAGCCCCCGGTCAACGGCTTCGATAACCAGGATATCGCGCTCTTCGTCTCGGCCTCCCTGATGGAGACGATTTCCGATCTCGCGGAGCAACTGGCGTCCACGGTCGTTGCCACCACGCTCGCACCGTGCGCGACGACGGGAGGATCGTCGGCGTGCGTGCAGACGTTCATCAAGTCGTTCACGGAGCAGGCGTACGGGCGGCCGATCACGGCCGCTGAATTGGCATCGTACGTCGCGCTCGCCGCCACGGCTCCGGACTACGCCACGTCGATCCAGATGATCGTCGAGATGGTGCTCCAGTCGCCGTATACGCTCTATGTCAGCGAGCTTGGCCCCGAAGACGGGATCGTGGCGAGCGACGACGGCGGCTCGCTGACCGGGCCGGACGGGGGCGCATTGGTGGCGCAGGGCGGCGGGGTACCTTCCTTGCCGCCGGTCATGCTGACGCCGTACGAGATCGCGTCGCAGATATCGTTCATGATCGCGGGAACCCGCCCGGACTCGACGCTCCTTCAGGCGGCGGCGACGGGTCTCACCAATACGTCGGATATCCAGGCGCAGGTGCAGCGCCTTCTGGTGACGCCCGCGGGGCAGGCATCGCTCGCGCGATTCATTACGGGCTGGATGGATATGGGCCCGATGTCCACCGTGCCCAAATCGCCCGACGTCTATCCCGAGTATACCCCGGCGCTCGCGGCGGCGATGCAACAAGAGTTTGATACGTTCGTGTCCACTCAGCTCAACGGCGGCAACGGGACTCTTTCGGATTTCTTGACCGCGACCAGCACGAATATCCCCGCTGCGCTCGATTCCGTGTACGGCAGTGACCTCCTCGCATCCGGCCAGCTCGACCCGACGCATCGCAAGGGTTTGCTGTCGCTGCCCGCAGTGCTGACGTACAACTCGAACGACATCAACTCCGGACCGATCGAACGAGGCCTTCTCGTCCGCCGCCAGCTTCTCTGTCAGGTCGTCTTGCCGCCGCCCCCGGTCGCCCTGGCCGCGATCGCCGCCAACCCGTTCATGCTCGATGCGGGGATCACGACGCGTGCCTTCTTCGAGACCCACGCGAGCCAGCCGGCGTGTTCCGGGTGCCATGCCCAGTTCGACCCGATCGGGTTCGGCATGGAGGACATGGACGGTCTGGGACGCTTCCGGACCACGGACAACAACTTGCCCGTGGATTCGTCGGGTCAGCTGACGGCCACCGACGTGGATGGGACGTTCACCGGGCCGGCGCAACTGTCGGTCCTTCTGTCGCAGAGCCAAGAAGTGGCCAGTTGCATGGTCACTCACTTCTTCAACTTCGATCAGGCGCGCGACCCGGGCACCGGGGACGCCTGCACGATTCAAAATTGGGCCACGCAGTTCTCGCAAGGGGGCGGAAAGATCATCGACTTGGTCAACGCCTCCGTGGCTGACCGAACCTTCGTTTACAGAGAGGATGACCGATGAAAACGGGCGGCAGTTTCCAGTTCTCTCGCCGGGCGCTGCTCAAGGCTGCGGGTTCGACGCTCCTCGTTCCGACATTTCTGAAGCAGGCGTTCGCCCAAACCGCGACGCCAGCGATGCCGAATCTGATGCTCTTCATGCAGACGGGGGGTACGCACCAGGCGAGCTTCTGGCCGACGGGAACCACCTATCAAAGCTGGTCCGCCGGTTCGGCCAACACGTCGCCAATCCTCGATTCGATGTTGAGGGACCCGACGGTCGGTCCGCTGACGACGCTGGTTAGTGGCATCAATCTCGAGAAGACGGCGAACCCGGGAGGAGACGGCCATGACTGGGGTTGGCACGGGCTCTTCTCAGGGCACGACAATATCTCGAGCGGTGGGGATCAATTCGGGGGCGCGCCGTCGGTCGACCAGATCCTGGCCGGCCAGCTGAAGATCACGACGCCGTTCAAGAGCAAGCACGTGGGCGTGACGGCGGTGGACTACCAGCTCATCAACGCGGGGCGCGCGTCGTGGGTGTGCGCGATGCCCGGGGAGCAGGTGCTTCCCGAGATCAACATCTACACTTTGTACACCGAAGTGTTCGGCAACGCGCTGCCGGTTGACGCGGGTGCGGCCACCGTTGCGAGCAACCAGGCTGCGGCGCTTCGTCTGGCGCAACGCCAGTCCGTGCTCGACGTGGTCGCGTCGGACCTTCAAACGTTGGAGAATCGTCTTGGGCCGACCGAGCGGGCAAAAGTGCAGATTCACTTGCAGTCGGTGCGAGATTTCGAGACGCGGCTCTCCTCCACTCTGCCGACGGGCGCGGTGACGAACCCGGCGATGTGCGCAAGCGTCCAGCCGTCGATGCTCGGGGTGAACACCACGGGCCAGGGCAACGAGGCCAACGCGCCGACGCTGTTCACCATGTTCATGGAGTTCATGGCGAACGTCATCGGATGCAACATGGCCCAGATTCTCACCTTCCAGGCCGGCCGAGGCGGGGACCATTTCCACTATGCCTGGCTGAACATCCCCGGCATGCGGCCCGATTTCCACAACCAGATCGAGCACGAAGACACGGGTGCCGACGCCGTGGCCGCTTCGGTCATGGTGGCGGTGGCGCAGTACCAGTCGGCCATGGTGCTCAGTCTGGCGCAGCAGATAGCGAAGTTTCCGGCGCCCAACGGCAAGACTGTGCTGGACAATACGCTGCTCGTCTATGGCAACGAAATCGCAACGGGCCCCCACGGCCTCGTGGACTATCCGATTGTCTTCATCGGAGGCGCCGCCGGTCAGTTGACGAAGACGGGATACATGGTGAGCTCGGGCACGCAGACGCACCATCGTCTGGGATGCACGATCGAGAACATCATGGGGATGCAATCGGCAGGTTTCGGAGCGCAGCCGGCCTGTGGCGTGCTCCAGGGCCTGAGCTTGGCCTAAGCGGGTTCCCACGTCACGTCGAGGGGAGACGCTCCACCTCGAGCTCCCCAGCAGGAAAAGATGCTCGTGTCCTACGTTGCGTAGCCGGGTGGGGGCTAGTTACTACGAAACGAGGGTCGCCCTCAGCTGCTTTTAGCTGCTTTTAGCTGCTTGGGGCGGTCGCGCGGTTCCAGGCCAGATGGCCTGCCGGGCGAGCCGTGCGCTATACGCGTGGCGCCATGAGTGCGATCTCCGAGACCGTCGTAGCGTTCGGCTCGCTCTTGGCGATTGTCGACCCGTTCGCGGCCGTTCCGATTTTTCTCGCGCTCACCGGGTCCCAGACGCACGACGTGCAGAGGCGCACGGCGCTCCGCGCGTCGGTCACGTGTTTTGCGGTGCTCACGGTGTTCGGGCTCGCGGGCGGCGTCCTCTTCACTTTCTTCGGGATCACGTTGCCCGCGTTCAAGATGACCGGGGGCGTGCTTCTGTTCGGCGTCGGCCTGGAGATGCTCCGTGCGAGGCGGAGCGCCACACGGTCGACACAACAGGAGGCGCGTGAAGCGGAAACCAAGGAGGACGTCGCGGTCGTCCCGCTCGGGCTCCCGTTGCTCTCGGGCCCCGGTTCGATCGCCACGGTCATCGTCCTCGTCGGAAAGGCGCCCGGCCTCGAACATCGCGCAAGCGTCGTGGTCGCGGTCGGCGCGGTGAGCGCCGCAACGTTCCTGACGCTTCGATCGGCCGAGCTGGTGGCGCGAGTCCTCGGACATACTGGAATCAACATCGTTGGGCGTGTGATGGGCCTCATCCTCGCCGCCATCGCGATGCAGCTGGTGATTGACGGCGTGCATGAGGCATTTCCGATCACGAGCGCCAAGACGACCTCGGACGCGCGTGGCGGGTCCCGCCGGGATCCGTGCCCGACTACGGCGTTGCGCTGGACGCGTCCGCAAGGGCGGGACCGCGCTTGATCTGCCTCTCACCGCGCGACGTCCGATGCCGGCGAGGCGGGCCTCACGGCTCGACGCGCTCGAGCCCGGCGAGCCGATAGCCGCGCGTGGGCCCCAGATCATAGAGATGCGCGACCAGAGGCCCGCGCGCCACGCCGTCCGCGATCGTGACTCGCACGTAGCGCGACGGCGCGTCGTCCGGGGCGCCGTCGGCCGTCGCTGGATCGGCCGCGACGTGGGGGAGAGCGACGCAAACGCCGCCGTCTTGCGGGCGCGTGACGGTAAGGGCTTGGGCGCCCCCATCCTTCGAGAGGCGCGCCTCGTAGCGAAACTCCGCGGGAGCTCGCAGTCGTCGCGTCTCTGCGAGGTCCTCCGCGCAGAGTCGATCCGTGCCGCTGACGTGCACGTCCGCGAGCGGTGAGAGTCGCGTCAAATACCGCTCGAGGATCTTGTCGAGCCGGCCCTGAAGGACGCTCGTCAAGTAGGCGGTCTTCCGCGGGTCCGAGAGCTTCGCGCTCCGGCCGAGCGCGTCGACCATCTGCGGCGTGAAGCGCGCCAGGATGCGCGCCATCCACGCGCCATCCCGCTCCGTCATCCGACTGAAGGCCGCATTGGGATACTCGTTTTTCCATTGGTCGGGCTCGAAGTCCTTCACGTTGAAGAAACCGAAGGACTCCTCGCCGGGCGTCCGGCTGACGCGATCCCATGGCCTCGTCGGAATGCCGAGCGTCACGAGGTCCCGACCCATGTCGCCCCAGTCGACGATGTACGAATACCCGAGCCGCCGCGAAATCTCTTCCCAGTCCCACTCGGACCCGAGACAGTCGCTCGTGTCGAGGTAGTAGTGCACGACGTGACCGGGAGATGCGTCGGGCTTGGGTTTGACCTTGTCACGGCCCTCGCCTTTCTTTTTGCCGCCGCCTTCGTCCGTGCCGTTCGGGGACTCCGCAATCCAACTGTCCATCGAGTTCTGCTCGCGGGCATCGAAGTGATCGAGCCACGCCGCCAGGAGCCGGCCGCCGCGAAGCTCGCGACGCTCGTCGTGCGCGACGACGTCGTTGGGATCGTCGGCCCGCGTGCCCGTGTAGCGGAAGGGGCCGACCAGATAGCCGGGCAGCCACGCCGAGGCCTGCATCCGCACGAGCGCGCCGCGGTGAGGCGAGTCGGCGAGGATCTTGTCGACCACCTTCTGCCCGAAGGGTTCCATCGCGCCGAAGTTGCCCTGGTAGGTGAGGCCCGGCGCGAGCTTGAGGAGCGACGGCCGAAAGTACACGATCTGCTCGCACGACGTGTTGAAGCCGGCGGCCTCGTAGATGGCAGCGCCGACCACGCTCGCCGCGCTGGGACGCTCGGGCTGATCGGGCGGCTCGCCCTTGAACAGGTACTTGCCTTTGCCCGGGATGCTCACGCGGAAGCCCGGCGACGAGCCGTTGGCCTTGCCGTGATCGATGAGCCATGTGCCGTCCGCCGAGCCGTCCGGATCGAGGAGGAGCTCGGGACGGCAAGCGCCTCGTGCGACCTCCTCGACCGACAAGGGGTGGACGCCGATGCGGTTGGTGAACCATGACGAGTCGGGCACCTCGTCGAGACTGTTCACGTTCACCGCCTCGCCGTGGCGTTCGACGCCGAGGGCCTCGGAGAGCGGACGGAACAGCATGTTGTCGGCGCCGTCCCAGATGAGCGGCGACACGTAGACGTCGGGCGCGCACGAGACGTTGCGGGGATCCTTCGGAGTGGGCGACGCGCGGCAGGCCAGGCTGACGGGGCGCAGATCCGTGTCGACGGTGATCGGATCGCGCAGCGGAAAGTCCCGGTGGGCCGCGGCGCAACCGCTCGTGGCGAAGACGAAGACCAGTGGCATGCGGCGAGTCATGAGCCCTTTTTAGCCCCACACCCGCAGGCGGACACGCGAAGGGTGACACGAGCGTCTTCCTGCTGGGGAGCTCGAGGAGGAGCGGCGGAGGAGCGGCATCGCTTCCCTCGACGTGGCGTGTGACCTGTTTCGCTCTGCCTTGCCGGAGGCAAGGCGGAGAGAGGCTCAGGGTGACCCGGGTGACTCATTAGAACCGCGTGATTCCGATGGCGAGCCGGAGGGAATCGATCTGCGCGCCGTGCTCGAAGGTCTCCGTACCGAAGCCGAAGATGAACTCGAAGCTGCTGTCCGGGGAGCTGTCGCTCTCGATGCCGACCGCGCCCGAGAAGCGCAGGAGGTCCGTGGCGAAGCCCTGCAGGCGTTCGCCGAAGACGTTACCCACGGCGCATTGCAATGAACCGGCGATCCACGGCCCGATGGGCCACTTGTAGCGGACCGTCGCCACGGCGGCGCTCCGGTCGACGAGGCGCCCGGGGAAAAAGCCCGGCATCGGGGCGGTGAAGGCCCCCGGAGCGGCGACGTCACCGCCCACGGTGACGAGCTCCGTAAACGGGACGGGCCGAGGCCCCAAAGGGTCCGAGAACATCGCGAGAACCGATAGACTCAGCACCCGCCGGTGGCCATCCACGTCCCAGAACCCGCCGGCCCCCGCCGCGGAATGGATCCACCCCGATCCGGGCGACTGGCGCACGTCGTTGCCTTGTTCCGCCTGGGCCTCGATGCGCACTCCCGACGCCTCCGCGGGGTAGGGCCGCCGCGAATCGAGAGCCATGAGGACATCGTTATATTCGGCGGTGTACCCGCGCGCGAAGCCGTCTGGGAGCCGTTCGAAGACTCGCGCTGCAACGCTCTCCAGGATGCCCGGGTCGCCTCCGTAGTTGCCGTCCCGAAACGAGCCGGACCGCATCCCGACTCCCGCGTCGACCCGGCTGGCGCGCCACAGGGGCGCGTTGAAGGTCGCGCCGAAGTCGACCGCGTCCTCGCCGTAACGGCTCTGCGCGGACTCGAGCGTGCGCGGCCCCGTTCCATAAAAGACGTGGTCGGGCCGGCTGATGCCGACGAGCTTGAGCTGGACGGCCTGCTTGCCGTGGAGACGAATGCGCGCGAGCAGCGACGCCCCGATCCAGTCGTCCGGCCAGAAGGACAGGTGGGCGCGCAGGTCGTCGCCTTTGAAGAAGGCGTCATCCCAGAACCCGTAGACGCCGACGCTCGGGTTGAAGCCGAAGTCGACGAACGCGATGGGCGTGACGCCCGCCTTGTGGTCGGGCCCGAACGCGAAGAAGTTGTAGAGGATGTTGGGCACGTCCGCGCGCTCCGCCGCGGTCACCACAGCCCCCAGCGGACGGCGAATCAGCCACTCGGTCGTGAAGTAGAGCGGCGACAGGAGAACTCGCGGCACCCAGAGCGCGGCTTGCCCCGCGGTCGCGGGTGCAGGCCCGCGCCCGTCGTAGTCGGGCAAGGCCCGCTTCGCCGACGGAGCCTGGGCGGGCGCCGCCGGTCCGGAGCCGGCCGATGCCGCAGGCGGGGGAGCCGGCGCCGCCGAGTCGGGGCTCGCGGCGAGCGCTGTCGTCGGCGAAGCCATGAGGGCCGCGGCGGCGATCGACACGATGGGGCGCGCGCGCCGGGCGGCGCGGATCGATGCCTCCGACGGGGGTCGGGTCTTGTACGGTGCCACGGGCCGATCAGTACATCGATTCGCGCGAATCGAGGTCGTCGAACTTCCATCGCGTCTGCGGAGTCGGCGTCTCGTTGCCGCGCCGCCGAAGTCCTGTCCGGACTTCGACCGCCAAGAGCAATCGGCGAAGCGACACGCTCTGTCCGCGCGGAGTCGCGCGGTGCCTGGTAGCCTCCGGCGTCGGATGGCGGAGCGTCTGTCGTGGCTTGCGCGGCTCGTGGACGTACGTCGCGGCGAGTGGCGCCCGCTGGTGCAAGCGTTCGTCACGCTCCTCCTCCTCATCACGGGCCACACGGCCCTCGAGACGGCGCGCGACGGCCTCGTATTGACGCGACTCCCTTCGCACCAGCTCGGGGTGGTCTATGTGGCCGTCGCCCTTTGCGTGTTGCCGGCGGTGGGGCTGGCATCACGAGCCGCAGTGCGCGTCGGCCCGCGGCGGGCGCTCGGCGGCGGCCTTCTCACGGCGGCCTTGCTGCTCGTGACGCTCTTCGTCCTACCGACGAACGGTGCGACGGCGGTCGCGGTCTACGTCACGAGCGGCCTGATCGGCGCCGTGCTCGTTCCTCTCTATTGGAACCTGCTCGCCTCGGTCTTCAACGTGGCGCAGGCGCGCCGCGTGCTCGGGATCGTGGGCGCCGCGGGCGTCTTGGGAGGCGCCTTGGGCTCCGCGTCCGCCGCGACGCTCCTGATGGTCCTGCGCACGAAGGCGCTGCTCCTCGTGTCGGCGGGGGCGTTCCTCGTCACGTTGCTCACGCTCGTCGGCGTGGCCGACGGCGAGCGCGGGCCCGCCCCCGGACCGATGGACGTTCTTCCCTCACGTCGCAACGCCACCGATCTGCGCAAGGAGCCGTTCTTGCGCCGCATCGCGCTCCTCGTCGTCGCCTCCACGGCCGCCGCGCTCTTGCTCGACTATTTCTTCAAGTGGACCGTGGCCCGCACGGTGCCCCACGACGAGATCGCGCGGTTCGTGGCTCGTTACTACGCGTGGCTCAATGGTTTGTCCCTGGTCGCGCAGGTGTTTGTCACCGGCGCTCTGGTGCGTCGCATCGGCGTCGCCACGACCATGATGGTCACGCCTTTGCTCCTGCTGCTCGGAGGGGTCGGCGCCCTCGCCGCGGCAGGCGCCGTAGCCGCCGTTCTGGGGCTCAAGGCGGTCGACGGAACGCTCCGCAACTCGGTTCACCGTGTCACGATGGAGTTGGTCTACCTTCCCGTTCCGCCGTCGGTCCGGGCGCGAACGAAGCCGTTCATCGACGGTGCGCTCGTCCGCGTGACGCAGGCCGTGGCGGGCCTCCTCCTGCTCGGCCTCGGACGGGCGAACTACCTCTCGCCGTGGCTCCTCGGGGGCCTGGTCGTCGCCGCGACCGGGGCATGGTTCGCGGTCGCGACCACGATACGAGGTTCGTACCTCGGGCTGCTGCAGCGCGCCGTGACGGGGCAAGAGGCAGCCCCCTCCGAGCTCGATCCGATCGACTTCGAGAGCGCTGAGGCGCTCGTCGGGCTGCTCGCGCACGAGGACCGGCTGCTCGTGCTCGCCGCGATGAACGTGCTCGCGCGCCGCGGGCGGGAGCGGCTCATTCCGGCTTTGATCCTGCAACACGAAGACGAGGGCGTGCTGCTCCGCGCGCTGCACATTTTCGGAGGCTCTGCGCGCGAGGACTGGATCGCACGGGCGCGCCGGCTGCTCACCGATCCCCGGGAGCCGGTTCGCGCCGCGGCCGCGGGGGCTCTCGCGATGCACGGGCGACTCGACGCGAACGACTTGGCCCGCGACGCGGACCCGCGCTTGCACGCGTACGCGGCGCTCTATCTGTCGCTCGCCGCCCCCAACAGGGACCCGATGGACGATCCGCGCATCGCGGAGCTGCTGTCTCAATCGGGCCCCGAGGGTGACGAGGCGCGACTGGGGCTCCTCACGGCCATCGTCGACGCGAAGCAAGACGACAGACTCTCGCTTTTGCTGGCCGCGCTCGACACCCGGGCCGTGGCGTCGCGGGAATGGACCGAAGGGCTCGCGAAAGCGGCCGCGTCGCAGCAAGCTTCCGCGTTGATTGCGCACCTCGTCTCTCTTCTCGTCGTCGGGGATGCGCGCGAGGTCGTGCGCGCGGCGCTCGTGTCGTTCGGCCGTCCCGCGATGGACGAGGTGTGGGGCACGCTCCTCGACCCGCTGCGAGAGCGGCGCCTGCGCGCGCAACTGCCCAATACGCTCGCCCGCTTTCGCAACAAGCCCGCGGCCGAGCTGCTGCTCGAGTGCATCGAGACGGAACGGGACGGCCTCATTCGATACAAGGCGATCCGGGGCCTCGGCAGGATCGCCGCCGATCAACGCGTCACGATGGATCGCGTGCGGGTCGAGCGCATCGCGTACGCCAATCTGGTCGAACACTTTCGGCTGCTGGGTTTGCGCGCTCCGTTCGCGCGTGCGCCATCGCCGGCGTCGGCGGCCGTGGAGAGTGGCGAGCCGACGCTGTTTCTGCTCGTGGGTCTGCTCGAAGACAAGCTCCGGCAGTCGCTGGAGCGCGCGTTTCGCCTGCTGAAGATCGCTCACCCGCGCGACGACATCCATCGCGTGCAGATCGCCAGCCAGTCGGAGGACAGCCGCGCTCGCGCGAACGCGGGCGAGTTTCTGGACGCTCTGCTCCGCGGGCGCGATCAAAGAGCTCTTCGGGAGCTATTCCTCGTCGTCGCCGACAATTTATCCATCGCCGATCGCGCCGCGCGCGGGTCGGCGCTTCTCTCCACGACCTTACCGGCGAGTCGCGAGGCTGCGGTGACGCTGATGGTCGGCGACGCGGACACGACTCTTGCCGCCCTCGCGGCGCTCCACGCCGCCGCCGTCGCCGGGCAAGCCGCGAGCGTGACCATCAGCGGACGGCGGGGCGAACGAGCGTACGTGGAGCTCCACACGGTCGCCGCGCCGCCCGCCGTGCGCGTCGACGAGCCGCACCCGCATGCCTGATCTTCGTCAGCTCCGCATCGGGCGCGAGATCTTTCTCGCGGCGTTCGGCGTGGATTTCGACAAAGTCGATGACTGGGTCATCGATCGGGTGACGTCGATCCTGGAGGAGGGGGACGTGCACGCGGGGCAGAAGCTCTTCACCGCCGGCGAGCCCCCCGAATTCATCTACTTCATGCAGCAAGGCGACGTTCGCTTCACGCGGGAGGGCGGGCCGTCGTGGATCCAGCGGGGCCGCTGGGTTCTCGGCGGTTTCGACGCCTTGGGCGATTGGCCCGCGACGTACACGGCGACGGCGCTCGGGGATTTTTACGGGATGAAGGCGTCGTCGGTGGCGTGGGTCGAGATGCTCGAGGACAGCTTCCAGCTTGCGCGCTCGGCGGTCGTGAATGCGGCGCGGGTCCTCATGCGATTGGAAGAGCGCGTCCCGACGGGGGCCCCGGTGTCTCGTCGCGAGCCGTCCCTTCTGTCGAGAGCTCCGCCGGGGTCGCTCAGCGTGGTCGCGCGGTTGGCCCTCCTCGTGGATCTGCGCGCGCTCCGCCTCACCGGCGTGCAGGCGCTCGCGGACCTCGCGGCCGATTCGGAGCAGGTCGGCTTTGCCACCGGCGAGCTTCTCTTCGAGAGTGGCATGGAACGAAAGCCTCTGATCCGCATCGTGGACGGCGACGTGTCGGCGGAGCGCGACGTACCGGCGATCGCGCGACGCTACGGCCCAGGAGACCTGGTCTGCGGCACCGCGATCTTGGGAGGGGTCGCGGGCGGGTGGCAGGCGCGCGCGATGACGCCGATCCGTGCCATCTCTTTCCCGGTCGAAGCGCTGTTCGATCTGATGGAGGAGCACTTCGACCTCGTGCGGTCCATGCTCGCCTCCATGGGGGTGCGGCGGGAGGTCTTGCTCGAACACATCGCGTCGGAATCGAGCGACTTGATCCTGACGTGACCGTCGGGCTCCGGCCTCGCGCCGGCGCGATCTCTCGAGAAACGGCCGCGGCGACCCCGACGCCCGGGCGGGATCGCGCGGCGGGGACGGCGGAAACCGTTCGACCGGCGGAGCCACGTCGATTACAGGCTAAAGCGTGCGGCGCACGCCGACCTCCGACCGGCCCAATCCCCCGTGACGACGACCGCCCGTCCGCGTCCTTTCGAACATCCCGTCGAGTTCGCGCTGCGGCTCGTCGCCGACGTCCGCGTGGGCGAGGCCACCACCGTCCTTCTTCTAACGCTCAACGTTTTCCTCCTCCTCACGGCATACTATCTGCTCAAGGTCGCGCGCGAGCCGCTGATCTTGCTGGGCGGGGGCGCGGAAGTGAAAAGCTACGCCGCCGTGGGGCAGTCGATCTTGCTCATCGGAGTCGCGACTCTGTACGGGTGGCTTGCGGCGCGCGTCGGGCGAATGGCGCTCATCGCTTGGGTGACCGGCTTTTTCTTCGTGGACCTCGTCGTCTTCTGGGCGCTGGGCGAGCGAGGCGTGCCGCTCGGCGTTCCATTTTTCCTCTGGGTCGGCGTCTTCAACGTGACGACGGTCGCGCAGTTCTGGAGCTTTGCGGCCGACATCTACACCGAGGAACAAGGCAAGCGCCTCTTTCCAGTCATTGGAATTGGGAGCTCGGTGGGCGCGGTCGCGGGAGCGTGGGTGGCCGACGCGCTCCTCTTTTTGGGCCCCTTCGGCCTGATGCTCGTCGCCTCGGGCATTCTGCTCGTGTGCTTGGGGTTGACGTACGTGACCCATGGGCGCGAAGTCTTGCGCCAACCCCACGCGCCAGGCGCGCGCCCGACGAGGCTCGTCGGGGCCAACGGCTTCTCGCTCGTCCTCCGGGATCCCTACCTGTTGCTCTTCGCCGCGCTCATTTTCGTCCTCAATTGGGTGACCAAGACGGGCGATTATGTCCTCGACCGCAAGCTCCTGGCGGCGGCGCACGAGGCGGCCCTCACGCGCGGGATCCACGCGAGCGCGTACATCGGCCAGTTCAAGGCGCGCTACTTCGAGTGGGTCAACGCGCTCGGCGTCGTGCTGCAGCTCCTGGCCGTCTCGCGGATCATCAAATATCTGGGTCTTCGCGCCGCCCTCCTTTTCATGCCGTTCGCGTCGCTGGCGGGGTACGGCGCGGTCCTCGTGGCGCCTCTCCTCGGTGTGCTCTTCGCGGCGCGAGTCGTCGAGAGTAGCCTCGACTACTCGCTATCGAACACGGCGCGGCAGGCGCTATGGCTCGTGACGTCGCGGGACGCGAAGTACAAGGCCAAGCAAGTCATCGATACCTTCGTCGTTCGCTTCGGTGACGTCATGTCGGCGGCCCTCGTATGGGTTGGGTCGCACGTCGGCCTGCCCACGGCAGGATTCATCGGCGTCAACGTCGTGCTCTCGTTGGTGTGGCTCGCCCTGGCTTTCTTCCTTGGCCGTGCGTATACGAGGGCGAGCGTGCGGGCCGCCGCGTCGGTAAGCGCATGACGCGCGCTCTGGGGCTCGTGATGGCCGCGCTGGGCGCGGTGACGGTCGTTGCGGGCGCCGCGCGGGCGGACGAGGGGCCCCGGACGCCGGACGCCGCCCCCGCCTCACGCGACGCGACGCCTCCTCCGGCGACGTTTCCGGTCTCGGGCACCCCCATCGCGACGGGGCTTCCTCGGCGCCACGAGGGCAAGATGCTCGCATGGGACCCGGCGTTCAATCGGATGGATGCCCCCGAGGTCGTGCTCAGCTCCATCGCGGTGGGCGTGGCGCTCGCTGGCGCGATTGCGCCTCCGCTGAACACGGGCTGGAAGGGGCCAATCGGCTTCGACGAAAGCGTCCGCAATGCCCTCCGCCTGCGCAGCTATCAAGCTCGATTGGACGCGCGCGACGTCAGCGACGTGGGGCTGGCGCTCATGACGTCGTATCCCATCCTGGTGGACTCGCTCATCGTCGCCTACTGGTACCGCGGCAGCGAGGACGTCGCCGTCCAGATGGCGCTCATCGACGCCGAGGCGATGGCCGTCTCTGCGGCCATTCAGGGCGCCGCGAACTTCTTCGGAGGACGAGAGCGCCCCTACGGTTCCGACTGCGGCGGCGCGGTTCCGGCGCAATCGATCGATTGCACGTCGCCCTCTCGCTATCGGAGCTTCTTCAGCGGCCATAGCGCTCTTTCCTTCACGAGCGCCGCGCTCGTGTGCGCTCACCACATGAGCCTCGACCTGTTCGAGAGCGCGGCGGACCCCGTCGCGTGCGTGTCCGCCTTGGTGGCCGCCGGCGCCGTGGCGACGCTGCGCGTCGTCGGTGACATGCACTATGCATCGGACGTCATCACGGGGGCTCTCGTCGGCGCGGCGGTCGGACTCGGTTTTCCGCTCCTGCACCACTACAAGCGCTCCGTGCCCGGGGAGCCGGCGTCGGCTGGCGTGGACGTTCGATTCGTGCCGACGCCTTTCGGCGGCCAACTCGTGGGGTCGTTCTGAGAGCGAGAGAGAACAGAAAGAGCCGAAGGCGGCATGATCGCGCCCTTGCCCCATTGCGCCGTGCCGTCGAGCCACCTCCGCCCGCGCGCAAAGGTCCGCGACGCGCTCTCTCGGGGATTGCGTGGACCGTGGTGAGCGGCTTCGCGCTGACGCTGGGCCACGAAGCGCGGGCCGATGGCCTTGGCCAAGCCCACGTGGACGAGCCGGGGATGCCGCCGGCCGTTCGGCCGGGCTACTGGGAGCATGCCCCCCCGAGGATCTTCGCGGCAGCGACCATCGACGCCGGATATCTCTACCTTCGTCCGCGCGTGTCGGTCGGCTATGGCCGGCCCTTCACGCTCTGGGCTGGTTTGGACGCGAACCCCATCGCGACGGCGACCGGCCTCGGCGCCTACGGAGGCGTGCGGATTCAGATCCCGTGGTTCGACGTGAGGGCCGGCGCGCGGGGGTTTCTGGCCTTTGCGCACACGTTCCTCACGCCCGCGGCCCACTACAGCACCGAAGATCTCGACACGGCAACGGGCCCGACCGCGAAGTACGTCACGCTGGAGGCCGAATTGTCCGGCGGCATTCCCGCCGGGCCCGGGAGCATCTTGAGCGTCGTCACGGCCTCGTCGGTGCAGGGAGTCCCCTCGGGACGCTTCGTGTACGAAGAAACGTTGCGCGTGATCACCGATCCTCCGGCGATCTATCGGGCACGCCTCGGGTACGCGTTGCGGCTCGGGAGCGAGGGGGCGGCGCGCGTAGGGGCCGTCGGTGAGGTGCTCGACCTGCCCGGCCGCCGCGAGATCGTGTTCCGTGCGGGCATCGTGGCAAGCTTCGCCATCGACGACCACCTCGAAGCGCTGGGCCTCTTGATCATCCCCGTCGCCAGCCCGGACTCCATCGGCATCGCCGGTGGGGACTTTGGCGAGCTTGGGCTCCGCTACCGGTGGGCCACCGGCCAGCGTCCGGCGCTGTGAACCGGATTCCCCAATGGGTCGCGGGCGCGGGTGTGGCCGTCGCCGTGTGCCTCGCGTACGAGCCGGCGGTCGCAGAGACGCCGGGCGCGCCTCGGCCGTTGCGCTGGGAACCCGCGCTGGACGGGGCCGTGACCGTAGGCGGCGCGATCGCGTGGATCGCGAGCGCGGCGCTGCGAGGGCAACTCGCGCCGTCACGATGCCGATGGTGCGACGTCGACCCGCTCGATGCCCGCGTGCGTGACGCGCTGGCGTGGCGCGATGCCCAGTCGGCCGACGCGATCAGCGATCTGACGGCGTTCGCCTTGATGCCGCTGGTCTCGGTGGGATTGGATGCCCTTTCGGCGGCGCACGAGGGCGCCCTCGGCGACGTGCCCGAGGACGGACTGCTCATCGCGGAGGCGACGGTCATCACCGCGGACGTCGACCAGCTCACCAAGCTTCTCACGGGCCGTGAACGACCTTTCGTCCACGCGCTTCCGCTCTCCGCCAAACGGCTGACCGCCCGGCCGTCCGACAATAACCTTTCCTTCTTTTCCGGGCATACGAGCGAGGCATTCGCGCTGGCGGCCGCCTCGGGCACGATTGGCGTGATGCGTGGCTATCGGTGGGCTCCTCTCGAGTGGAGCGTCGGCCTTGCCGTGGCCGCGACCACGGCGTACTTCCGCATCGCCGCCGACCGACACTGGTTGACGGACGTCCTCGTGGGGATGGTCATCGGCGCCGGGATCGGGTTTGCCGTGCCGTACGTCTTCCATTCTGCGGAAAACGACTCCCCCCATGCATCGTCCTCCACCGCGCTGCGTGCGCAGGCTTTGCCGGCTGGGCCCACGATGACCCTCGCGTGGTGACCGCCGGTGCTTTTCGCAGGCTATCCTCGCCGTCGTGTCTACCCCCGAGTCTGCCAGACCCAAGAAGATCCGCTTCCGAACGGAGACCCGCGCATCGGTCGCCGTTCACGCGCGCGGCCAGAGGGTCGGGATCTTCGAGGACGTCTACCACAAGGTTCTCACGATGCCGTGGTGGCGCTTCTTCGCGTACGTGGCGGTCACCTGGATCGGCATCAACCTGGTTTTCGCGGTGTTATTTGCGCTTCAGCCGGGATGTGTCGCGAACGCATCGCCCGGCCTGGAAGACGCATTTTACTTCAGCGTGCAAACCTTTGCGACGATCGGATACGGAGTCATGGCGCCGGCGACGCGCTATGGGCATCTCGTCGTCGTGGTCGAAGCGTTGGTCGGCACGCTCGCCGTCGCCTTGGTGACGGGGCTGACGTTCGCCAAGTTCGCGCGTCCGACGGCCCGCGTTCTCTTCAGCGACAAGGCGGTGATCCAACGGCGCGACGGCGTGCCGCACTTGGTGTTCCGGCTCGCCAACTGGCGCGGCAACATGGTGGTCGAGGGGCAGCTTCGCGTGCTCCTGCTCGTTCGGCAAGAGACGCGCGAAGGGGATGTGATCCGCGTGCCGGTCGAGCTTCCGCTGGTGCGCGATCGAACAGCACTCTTCGCGCTCTCTTGGATGCCGATGCACCGGATCGACGAGCGGAGCCCGTTTTGGGGCGGAGCCGCGGCCCTGACACGGCTTCGGGCGGAGGGTGCGGAGATCTTCCTCGCCTTCACCGGCATCGACGAGACGCTCGGTCAGCAGATTCACGCGCGCTACCGCTACAAGCCCGACGCGGTCGTCCTCAACGCACGTTTCGCGGACGTGGTCACGATCGCTGCGACCGGTGACCGCACGATCGATTACGGCAGCTTCCATGATGTCCAGGCGCTCGGCCCGCACGACGCCCTGGTCTGGCCTCAAGGGGGCGGCACGCGCGCCGAGAACGAATGAGACATGCCGCGCGCGGTCCTTGAAAATGGCCGCCGAAGCGCGCCGGCGTCAGCTCGCGAGGGCCGCGGCGAGTGCGACCGGGTCATCGACGCTCACCCGGAGCTGTCGCAAGCTGACGGGGATGCCCATGACATAGGCGCGCTGCTTGGGCTCGAGGTCGATCACGAGGATCCCGTCCCCCGCGCCGTTCACGAGCCATCGGCCGGCCCAGCCGTGGACCCCGCGAGTGAGAGGTACTTGCTTGCCGAGCGCCGAGGCCCGCACGACACGCGAGCGCTCGAACGTCGTGCGGAACGCCCACGCCATGCGCGCGGAGACGCGATTGCCGACGATCTCGACGTACGAGTCGGACGGGAAGATGAAGAGGGCCGTCGAGAGGACCCGATACGCGGCGTCGAACTTGATGAGGAATCGACTGGGAGCGGCCATCGGAGGATCGCGGCAGCCATTATGGCAGAGCGGGCGGCT
Organism: uncultured delta proteobacterium; assembly: GCA_963831555.1. Classification (GTDB taxonomy): domain Bacteria; phylum Myxococcota_A; class Polyangia; order Polyangiales; family Polyangiaceae; genus Palsa-1150. Next base: position 294,489 of record CAWHQT010000021.1, on the reverse strand, counting down.
CGGGGCACCCTTGGCTCATTTCGACGAAGCGAACTTGACCGCGATGGACCGTGCCTGACGTGGCGAAATTGGCAAAGCGCGCATTTTTAGCTCGGTCTTCGCGTAGGAAGTTCGCGAGGGGAACATTCGCACGCGACGCGCCCTCGTGGCTTGAGCGCGTGCCTTGAGCCTCCGCGTTCCATCGGCACGAGGGGTGCAGAGCCTTCGGCATGACGGACAACGTCTCGAGGAGGCTATTTCTCGGCGGGTCCGTCGCGCTCGCCGCATGCCGCGCGAAAAGCGGGCCTACGAGCGCGACGGCACCCGTGGAGTCCCAAGTGCCGCTCCCGCCGGCGTCCGTGACGACCGCCGAGATGCCGACGCGCGTTCTCGGCAAGACCGGCGTGCGGGTCTCCCGAATCGGACTCGGAGGGGCCCACATCGGCAAGCAATCCGACGAAGAAGAGAGCGTGCGCATCATCCGCAGCGCGATCGATCGCGGCGTGACGTTTCTCGACAATGCCTGGGATTACAACGGAGGCAAGAGTGAAGATCGCATGGGGAAAGCCCTGCGGGATGGATACCGTCAGAAGGTCTTTCTCATGACGAAGCTCGACGGACGTACCAAGAGGGCCGCCGTCGACCAGCTCGAACAATCGCTTCGGCGTTTGCAGACGGACGTAATCGATCTCGTGCAGGTGCACGAGGTCATTCGGTTCGACGATCCCGAGCGCGTGTTCGCCGCGGGCGGCGCCATCGAAGGGCTCGTCGATGCACGGAAGGCGGGCAAGCTCCGGTTCATCGGGTTTACGGGTCACAAGGACCCGGATATCCACCTCGCGATGCTCGCGGCCGCCGACAAGCACGGGTTCGACTTCGACACGATCCAGATGCCGCTGAACGTGATGGACGCACACTTTCGCAGCTTCGAGAAGAAGGTGCTCCCTGTCGCCACACAAAAGGGAATGGGGATCCTGCACATGAAGCCCCTCGGCGGAGGCTTCATCCTGGAGAGCAAGACGGCCACGGCTCTGGAGTGCCTGCGCTATGCCATGAATCTACCGACGTCGGTCATGATCACGGGATGCGACAGTATGGGCATTCTCGATCAAGCCATTGACGCGGCGATCCATTTCACACCGATGACGGACGCCGAAGTTCACGGTTTACTCGATCGCACGCGCGAGGCCGCCGAGCGCGGCCACTACGAGCGGTTCAAGACGAGCGAATACTTCGACAGCACGGCGAAGCATCCCCATTGGCTGGAAGATGCGAAAATATGAACGCCACTACTGGAAAATGGGTATCTCGATGATCTCCTATGCTCGCGTTGCCTTTACCGCAACCATGGTCGTTGCTCTGTCCGTCGCGGCCTGCGGGTCGGGCGGGGGACCCGTCACCACCGGGATGACCGGAGAGTCCGCCGGTGCGACGGGCATGGGCGCCGCAGGCGGGACGGGAACCACCGGGGGGACGGGCGAGACGGGAGCGACTGGGGCGACGGGCACAACCGGTGTGACGGGGTCAGGGACTACCGGCGCGACGGGGACGACCGGCGCCACGGGAATGACCGGGACTATCGGTGCGACGGGGACGATCGGTGCGACGGGGACGATCGGTGCGACCGGGACGATCGGTGCGACCGGGACGATCGGTGCGACGGGGACGATCGGTGCGACGGGGACGATCGGTGCGACCGGGACGATCGGTGCGACGGGGACGATCGGCACGGCGGGTACTCTCGGCGCAACGGGTGCGGCGGGCGCGATCGGCGCGGCGGGAACCGCCGGCGCGACGGCGCCGCCCGGTGTAACAGGGACGACGGTCGGCACGATATCCGGCACAATCTGAAACGCGCCGGGGCCCTGGTTTCATACGAGCGGCCGTGACGCAGGCCGGTCACGGGAAGCGACCGGTCGCCGTGAGCATCGCAAGTCGCGCTTGTCGAACGCTGTCCGCGGCGATCTCCGCTTGGGTGGCCGCGTCTCGGGCTTGCCGTTCGGCGTCGATGACCTCGATGTTCGTCACGGCGCCCGCGCGATAGGCCGCGTTGGCGAGATCGAGCGCCTGACTCGCGAGCTTCGCCGCATCGCGCGATGAAACGAGGGCGTCATTCGCGCGCCGCATCGCTTCGAATGCAGAGCGCACGTCCGAGCGGGCCTGGCGCAGGCCCGCTTCGTATGCCACATTGGCCTCGTCGCGGAGAGCGTCGCGTTCGCGCTGCTGGCCATACCGAAGGCCGCCGTCATAGAGGGGCACCGTCAGGAGCAACGCGAGCTGATAGCCGGTGAGCGGCACGGTGGGCGTCGCGGGATTCTCGTAAAATGGCTCCGCGATGCCCACCAGATAGGGCATGTAATCGGTCCAATGATCGTGAACGGCCTTGTCGGCGGCGCGCTCGCGCGCGTCCAGCGCGATGACGTCCGTGCGATGCGCCGCGTCGTTCAAACCGTCTCCGAGGCTCGGAGCTTGCGCCAGCATCGCTTCGTCCGCCGTATCGAGCGGCCCGTCCGTCCCGGTCAAGATTCCCAAGGCCTCCTGCGACGAAGCGAGCGCGGCGTAGGCCTGCTGCACGAGCGCGTTGTCCGTCGCCACCTCTTGCACGGCGCGCACTTCGTCGAGCCGATTGCCGACGCCGCCGGCGAATCTCTGGCGTGTATAGTCGGCGTGATGAATGGCGGTGTCGCGCGCCGTCTCGTTCGCGTCGATGACCAACTTCTGCGAATAGACCGCAAGATAAGCCTGCGCCGTGGCGTAGGCGACCATGCGCCGCACGTCGGCCTGAGTGGCCGCCGTGGCGTCGGCGCGGAGCTTCGACTCCTCCGTGGCCGACCACTGCCGCGTCATCACGAGCGGCAGGGTCAGCGTCAGGTTGGCCGTAAGTTCATTTTGCGCGAGGATGACCGCGCCCCCTTCCACCCGATTGCCGTCCGAGTGGATCGCGCTGCCGTTGCCATAAAGGGTGGGTAGCCACGCAGCCTCCGTCTCGCGCACGAGCGCTTCGGCCCGCTGCACCTCGAGGCAGGCCGTCGTGTACGTGGGATTCTTGGCGAGCGCGCGCCCGATCGCGTCGCGCAACGTAACGGGCGCAGGCGGGGTGGCCGAGCCCGGATGCAGCGACGGCCCGAGTCGTACGTCGCCGTCCGGCTGAACGTCCGCCCCACTCGGGCCCTGGGCCGCGACAACCGCCTGCGCCCAGGCCGGAGCCGTCCGACCCAACACCGCAAAGACGGACATAGCATGGGCAAGAGCGCGCGAAACCGATCGCAACCTCTGGCGTTTCATGAGCATCGACCCTAGAGATTAGTTACTGAACGTTCCGTTCGCAAATTCCGTCGCGCTCACGCCATGTGGATTGTCCGCCTCGCCCTTCGCCGTCCGTACACCTTCGTGGTCATGGCGATGCTCATCGTCGTGGCGGGGATCTACTCGATCTTCCAGATGCCCACGGACATCCTCCCGGACATCAATATCCCCGTCATCGCGGTCATCTGGCAATACGGAGGCTTGCCGCCGCAGGAGATGGAACAGCGCTACACGAGCAACTTCGAGCGCGCGCTGACCACGACGGTGAATGGAATCGAGCACATCGAGAGCCAATCGCTCTACGGCGTGTCGGTGACGAAGGTCTTCTTCCACCCGGGAACGAAGATCGAGATGGCCAACGCGCAAGTCACGGCCATTTCGCAAACCCTGCTGAAACAGTTTCCGGCCGGTTCGACGCCGCCTCTCGTCGTCAATTACAGCGCGTCCAACGTTCCCATCCTTCAGGGATCCATTCACTCGGACACGATGTCCGAGCAGGAGCTCTTCGATCTCACGAGCAACTTTCTTCGTACGGGCCTCGCCACCGTGCAGGGCGCGCAGATGCCGTTCCCCTACGGCGGCAAGCAACGGCAGGTGATGGTGGACATCGACCTGCCTCGGCTCTACGCCCTCGGGCTCTCGCCGAACGACGTGAGCACGGCGATCCAGGCGCAGAACCTCGTGCTTCCTTCCGGCACGGCGAAGATCGGGCCGCAGGAGCTTCTTTTTCGTCTGAACAGCAGCCCGGACGCCATCAAAGAAATCGCCGGCCTTCCGATCAAGAGCGTGAACGGCGCCACCGTCACGGTGGGAGACGTCGCCGTGGTGCGCGACGGGTTCGCGCCCCAGACCAGCCTCGTGAGGGCCAACGGCCGGCGAGGCGTTCTGATGACGCTGCTGAAGAGCGCCGGCTCGTCGACGCTCGACATCGTCCGGCGCGTTCGCGGCGTCATGCCCGGCTTACTTGCCACTCTCCCCGCCGAATACAAGATGGATCTCTTGTTCGATCAATCGCTCTACGTTCGAGCGGCCGTCCAAGCGGTGATCAAGGAGGCGGCGATCGCCGCGGGGTTGACCGCGCTCATGATTCTTCTCTTCCTCGGGAGCTGGCGGAGCACGCTCATCGTCGTCACGTCGATTCCGCTCTCGATCTTGGTCTCGCTCATCGTGCTGGCCTGCATCGGGGAAACCATCAACCTGATGACGCTGGGCGGGCTCTCGCTCGCGGTGGGCATTCTCGTCGACGACGCCACCGTCGAACTCGAGAACGTGCACCGCAACATGGCGATGAAAAAGCCCATCGTGCGGGCCATCCTCGACGGGGCGCAGCAGATCGCGGTGCCCGCCTTTGTGGCGACGCTCTGCATCTGCATCGTCTTCGTCCCGGTCGTGTTCATCTCGGGCGCCGCGCGGTCGCTCTTCACCCCACTGGGCATGGCCGTCGTGTTCGCCATGATGATGTCGTACTTTCTGTCGCGCACGCTCGTGCCCACGATGGTGCATTACCTGCTCGGGGCGGAGGTCGACCTTTACGCGGGGGAGGGAGGCGAACACGCCAAAAAACGCGACGTCGTCTGGCGCGTGCACGCGCGATTCAACGTGTATTTCGAGCGCTTCCGGAGACTCTACGGGGGCTATTTGGACTGGGCTCTCGATCACAAGCGCCTCGTCACACTCGGCTTCGCGGCCTTCGTGCTCGCCTCGCTGGCCGGTCTATTCCCGAATCTGGGCGAAGACTTCTTTCCGTCCGTCGACGCGGGACAGATTCGTTTTCACGTCCGAACCACCTCCGGCACGCGCATCGAGACGACCGAACAGCTGTTCGAGCGCGTCGAAGACGAGGTGCACGCCGTCGTACCCAAAGACGAGATCGTGACGATCATTGACAACCTCGGAATGCCCATCAGCGGCCTGAACCTCGCTTTGGGCGATCCTTCGATGATTTCGTCGTCCGACGGGGAAGTCTTGATTCAGCTCACGGACAAGCACCACCCCACGGCCAATTACGTCAAGGCGCTTCGCCGGCGCTTTGCGCTTGATTTTCCGGCGACGACCTTTTTCTTTCTCGCCCCGGACATCACGACGCAGGTGCTAAACTTCGGCCTTTCTGCGCCGATTGACGTGCAAATCGTCGGTCCACTGACCAATAACGACAAGAACTACGCGATCGCGCGAACGCTCCGCGATGAGATCGCGCGCGTGCCCGGCGCGGTCGATGTCCACCTCGCGCAGGTGGTCAACCAGCCCGAGATCCGAATGAACGTGGACCGGGCCGAAGCGAGCGAGCAAGGCCTCACGGAGCGCGACATCGCGAACGATGCGCTCGTGTCGTTGAGCTCGAGCACGCAGGTCGCCCCGAGCTTCTGGCTCGACGCGAAGAAGGGCGTCCAATACGCCGTCGCGGTCCAGACGCCTCAATACAGAGTGGATTCGTTCGATGCCGTCCGCCAGACGCCCATCCATTTGCCGCGGAGCAGCGCCCCGGAGATGTTGGGGAATTTGGCGACCCTGGAGCGCGACTTCACGCCCGTGAACGTGACGCACTACAACGCGCTCTCGAGCTTCGACGTGCAAGCCAACGTCCAGGGTTCGGACCTTGGTTCCATATCCGCTTCCGTGGACCGCCTGATCGCGCAGGCGAAGACGAACTTGCCGCGCGGAACATCCATCGTCGTGCGCGGGCAGGTCGAGAGCATGAATGCCAGCTTTCGCGGGCTCTCGTACGGAATTCTCGCGGCCGTCGCGCTCGTTTACTTTCTCATGGTCATCAATTTTCAGTCGTGGCTCGACCCCGTGATCATCCTGTCGGCGCTTCCGGGGGCGCTGGCGGGAATCGTCTGGATGCTCTTCGCGACAAGAACAACGCTCTCGGTGCCGGCGCTGATGGGTGCGATCATGAGCATCGGGGTGGCGACTTCGAACAGCATCCTCATGGTCACGTTCGCCAATGACCAGAGGGCAGATGGCGCCGATGAACGGCGCGCGGCCTTTCTCGCGGGCATCACGCGGCTGCGGCCCGTGATGATGACCGCGCTGGCGATGATCATCGGCATGCTCCCGATGTCGCTGGGTCTCGGCGAGGGAGGCGAGCAAAATGCACCCCTCGGTCGTGCGGTGATCGGCGGCCTGTCCGTCGCAACGCTGACCACCCTGTTTTTCGTTCCGGTCGTTTACAGCGCATGGCGCAAGAAGCCGCCGCGGTCGACCGAATTGGAAGGAGTCGAATCATGAGGGATCCGAGTGAGGCGTCGCAACGGGCCGGGCCGGCGGTAGCGGCCCACGGCGCGCAAGGTATCGCCGCCGGCGGCGAAGGGGAGGTGTTCGATCCGGGCCCGTTTCGGCCAACGAGCCACGGGCTATTTTGGTCGAGCGTTGCGGCTGCCGGGGCCCTCGGCGGCCTCTTGATCGTGGGGATCGTTCCGCGGATTCTTCATCGATCCGCGATGGCCGACGATGCACGCAAGGAAGAGCAGGAGCCGGCGCGCGTCATGGTGGCTCGCGCCATGCGGTCGGTCGAGGCGTCGAACCTCTCTCTTCCCGGCTCCGTGCAGCCGCTACAGGAAACGAGCGTGTATGCGCGCGCGAACGGGTACGTCCGCAGCTGGCGGGTGGACATCGGCGCGCACGTGAAGAAGGGCGATGTCCTGGTCGAACTCGACGTTCCCGACGTCGACGAAGAGCTCCGCCAAAATCAGGCGGGCGAGAGCCAAGCGCGCGCCGGCATCGCGCAAGCCAAGACGCAGCTCGAGCTGGCGAGAGCCACGAACAAACGGTACGGCGCGCTAGGCCCTTCCGGCGTGGTCTCCCAGCAGGAAGTGGATCAGTACCAAGCCGCCTACGACGCCCAACGTTCGAACGTCGCCGCGGCCGAGGCTGCGCACCGGAGCGCTCTGGCCGGCGTGCGGCGCCTGCAAGACCTGAGAGACTTCGGCGTCATCGTCGCGCCGTTCGACGGAGTCGTCACGCTTCGAACCGCCGAGGTCGGGCAGCTCGTCGCGTCCGGGACGAGCGCGGGGCAGCCGCTCTTCAAAGTGGCCGAAGTCGACACGGTCCGCGTCTTCGTCAACGTGCCGCAGCTCTACGCGCCCGCGATCAAAGTGGGCGCGGCCGCTCCCACCACCGTGCGCGAACTTCCGGGTCGCACCTTCGCCGGCAATGTGGCCCGGACATCGAGTGAGATCGACATGGCCACCCGCACTCTGCTCGTCGAGGTGGACATCCCGAATCCCGATGAGGCGCTCATCGCGGGGATGTACGCTCGAGTCTCTTTCCACATGACGGGACAGAGGCAACTTCTCTTCGTACCGTCGACGGCGGCCCTCATCGACGCGCGCGGAACCCACGTCGCCGTCGTTCGTGAAGGCGCCATCATTTGGAAAGACGTGGGCATCGACAGCGACTTGGGCGATCGACTCGCCATTTCGACGGGGCTCGACGAGGGCGACGTGGTCGTCGTGACGCCCAGTGATCGCCTGCTCGAGGGGATGCATGTTCGAACGCAGGATTCGCAGCCGGTCGAGTCGGGCCTGGCGGACGGCAAGCCGAGACCGCAATGAACGCGCGGAGCCACGGCGTCGTGCCTCTCCTACCCGCAGCCGACGCCGCAAGGCCCGTCGGCCGTCCCAGGAGCCAAGCGGCTCGGTTGAGAATTCTTGCCGCCGCGCGGGAGTTGCTGGAAGAGGAGGGGTTTCGCGCGATGACGATGGAGGCGATCGCGGAACGCGCGAACACCAGCAAGGTCACGGTGTACCGGTGGTGGTCGCACAAGGCGGCCGTGGTGCTCGATGCGATGCTCGCCGAAGTCTCGCCCATCATGCCTTATCGAGAGCAACCCTCGCCTCTCCAAGCGTTGGGCGATCAGATGAAGTCTTTCACGCGCTTCTTGCGTTCTCGCAAAGCGCAGTTGCTCGTGGCCGTCCTCGCGGAAGGAGTTCTGGACGAAAAGGTCGGCGACGCGTTTCGCGAGCACTGGGTGAGGCCGCGCCGCGCCGACGCGCGCGCGCTGCTCGGGAAGGCGGTGGAGGCGGGAGAGCTCCGCCCGGATACGGACATCGAAGTGGTTCTGGATGCCCTCTTCGGGCCGCTCTATTACCGCGCGCTCGTCAAGCATATCCCTCTCGATCTCGCCTTTGGCGACCGCGTCTTTCAGAGCGTGATGGCGGGCGTGGCCACCGATCGCGCACGGGCCAGGCTCGTCAAGCGGACGACGATCGCATGAACCGGCCCTCGCGAACCCAGCCATCGTATTGTCGAGCATGGCCAGCCAATCGACCTGTCTCCTTCTTTCGGGCGCCGCATTTCTGGCTTGCAACGGCGCCGCTCAAACGCGGGCCGCGAACTCGTCGACGCCGCAGATCGCCGCCGAGGCGGGAGCCGTTGCCTCGTCCGATGCGTCGGCCTCGGCGCTCGCCGAGAGGCGCGACGACGGGGGGTCTCCGGCCGCGATCGGCCCCACGACGTTGACGTTCAAGGCCGTCAATCTTCCCCACGCAACCGCACCCGCATCGCTCGACTACATCGCGTACGAAGCGGCGCAAGAGCGTGTCTGGATCCCCGTCGGTGACGCCGGCGCCGTCGACGTGTTCGACATTGCGAGCGGCCGCTTCGCGGTCGTGACTGGCTTCGGGACGGCCGAAAGAGACTACCACGGAAAAAAACGGACCCTCGGCCCCAACGCCGTCACCATCGGAGACGGCTTTGCGTATGTCGGAAACCGCGCGACCGGCGAAGTGTGCGCGGTCGATAGGACGAGCCTCGAGAAGAAACCGTGCCTGAAGCTCTCGTCACCCACGGATGGCGTTGCGTTCGTCGCTTCCGCAAAGGAGGTTTGGGTGACGACGCCGAGGGCGCAGTCGATCGCGGTGCTCGACGCCTCGCAGCCCGGCGCGCTGAAGATGAAGACGACCATCAAGCTGGACGGCGCCCCCGAAGGGTACGCGATGGACGAGTCGCGAGGTGTCTTCTTCACGAACCTCGAAGACCGCAATAGCACCGTCGTCATCGACATCGCGTCCCATCGGCCCAGGACCGCGTGGAGGCTCGACTGCGGGAGTAGTGGCCCTCGCGGGGTCGCCGCGGACGTCGCGCGCGGGTTCGTCTACGTGGCATGCACGGACCGGGTCGTTGTGCTCGACGGGGCGCATGATGGCGCGACGCTCGCGACGATCGAAATAGGCGGTGGCATCGACAACATCGATTGGTTTAGCCTCCGACGCTTGCTCTACGCCGCCGCGGGCCAAGCGGAGAAAGAGGCGATCGTGCGTATCGATGACGAGGGTCAGCCGGCGTGGGTCGCCACCGGCGCGCTCCCCGGGGGTGCGCGCAACGGAGTCGCCGACTCCCACGGCAACGCCTACGTGACCGACCCGGTCCACGGCCGCTTGCTCGTCATCGCGTATGCGCCGTAAGAGGGCGCCCGCTTCGCCGTCGAGGTTACCTTCAACGCTTCAAGTTCAGTGGCGGCGGAGGCGCCGGCGGCACTTGCAGCGGCGCGCGGCCCGCTGGCTCGGACGGGGGGCGGGGTTCGCGACGAGGCGCCGCTGGACCGCCGCCGCCAACGACTCCGTCGTTTCGCGAGATGACCTGGGCCGCAAGGAGCGTTTGCACGACGCGCATGACGTCGTTCGCGCCCGATGCGGCGGCACTCGTGCCGTCGCCGCCCGTGGTGCCGAAGTTGACGAATTGCCCGTTGGAGAGGGCCACGGCCACCTCGCGCGTGAGCGTCGGCGCAAGCTCGAGGCGCCGCAGATCCATATATGCCCCGCCAGCCTCCAGGAGAGCCTGCGCTTTCAGGCGAATCCCGTCGGCTTCGGCCTCGGCGATCGCGCGAATTCGTGCGGCCTGGGCGCGCCCCTCGGCCTCCTGTTCGATGACGTTCTGTTCGGCGTCCGCGCGCGCCTGCGTGAGCTGGTTGGCGCCGAGCTCGGCTTCGCGCTGCTTGCGCACCATCGCTTGTTTGGTGGCTTCCGCGTTGGCGATCTCGGCGCCGTTCGAAGCAATCTGCATGTTGAGGGCGCGCTCTTGATCGTTGATCTTCTGCGCGGCCTCGAGCTGCGCGACGCGCGCTCGGCGCTCTTCTTGCGCCTGCACCACGTCCGCGTCGGCCTTGGCACGCGCGGCCGATTCGCGACGCCGCGCTTCGGCGACTTCGCTCAATACCGCTTTGATGTTCAGGCTGTTGAACGAGAGGCCGAGATCCAGCAATTCCCGGGAGCACGCATCTTTGATGATCACCGCAAGTTCGTCATCCTCCCCGCGCTTGGACAGGGCGTCCGAGGCTGCCCCCGAGACCATGAGCGCGCTGCTCGCCGCGGTCGCGCGCGCGTTGAAGAGCTGATCGTGCCAGAGCAGGTTGATCGCGCGCCGGCCGGCGGAGGACAAGACATCGGTCAACGTCGAGAGCTGCTCGGAGGGAGGTTTGGAAAAGAACTTGTTCGCGGCGGTATTCACCATGGCCTCGTCTTCGCCCACGCTCACGATGGCCGATGCGCGCACGGTGACTTTGACGGGAGACGGCCGGCCGCCCGCGTCGATGTCGGCGGTCTGGTCCGTGATCTCGATGTCGACGTTTATCGCTTGCGCCGGGATCCGCCGCACTTGCGTGATGACCGGAATGATGAGCGCCTTGCAAGGACCCCGATAGATGTGGAGATGTCGTCCCCGGCTCGCCAGAAATATCTCTCCCGCCTCCACGCTCCGCAAGAACGTGGTGATGATGATCGAGGTGAGAAACAAAACGGCGACGACGACAGCGGCCGCGACAAGAACGGAAAACGGCACGTTAGGACTCCCTCGGCCGAGGACAACCGCCTCATACCTACCTTTCTAGGTATCAGACTTTGCTCTCAGGCACCGAAACCGTGAGCGTCTCGCGTTTCGAGTCCACCTCTTCGACCAGCAAGCGGTCTCCGACGCGAACGCGAGCTTCACCCCTCTCGGGTTCGGCCAGCCGTGCGGAGAACTGGACCAGCCGCCCGTCGCGAACGACCGCCACTATCCCTCGACCGTTACGAAATGGCGTCACCGCGTGGGCGTCCCCGAGCACGAGCACTTCGAGGGGAGAGCTTGGCTTTGCTTGAAAGCGAAATGCAAGGTTCCAAAGCGGCGCGACGGCGAATCGCTCGACGATCAGCGTCGGCAGGATCGCCACGAGCGCGGCCGTCAACGGGCGCAAACCGCCGGCATGAAGGAGGGCATTACCGAACGCTCCATAAAGGGCCAGCACGCTGAAGATGAGGCGCGGCGACGGCAAGAAGCGCGACGAGCCGACTTTTCGCATCGCAAACGCGTTCTGCAGGCCGTGGTGCCCCCCGCCGGGCGCGACGTGCCCGTGGCCGCCAAGGGCGGGCAAGGCCATCACGCCGAGGCCGGCAAGCCCCACCACGATCAGTAGAACGAACATGACCTTGGAGCGAGTATAGGGCTCCGCCGATCGCGATGGGGCTGTTCGCCTCGACCCGAGGCGCATTTCTTCCGGGGGTGCGTTCGGAGAATGCGCGGGCCGCCGTCGCCGCGGGTCCTCGTTACGCTTTTCCGTGGACCGCGTGGTACGTCGATGTCGCCGAGTTCGCGTGCGCCACGGCCTCCGCCTCTACGGCTTGAACGGCTTTGCGCATGTCTTTGAGCTGTTTGTCGTCGAGCCTCTTCGCGAGCTTGTCGAACTCTTCCTTTTCCTCCGACTTCGCATGGGCCAGCACGGCCTTCTGCAGCGTACGAAATTTCGCCTCGAATTCACCGGAAGTGACGTCAAGGTTTTGGAGGACTTCGAGCGCCGCTTTCGCCTCGATCTCCTCTTTCACCCGCGCCGCGACTTCCGTGGGGCCTCCGGACAGTACGCGCTCCGCCGCCGGGTGAACGATTTCCTCTTCAGCCGCCTCATGGGCCGACATGAGATCCTTCAGCTGCGAGAAAACGGCCGCTCGCTCCCCGCCCTCTGCGGCGAGCACGCGCTCGAATAGCCCTTTGATCAACTCGTGCTGTCCCTTGAGAAAGCCGATCACGTCGCGCGATTCCGTAACCTTCGTTGTGTAGCTCATGGGTGCAATCTCCTCGTTGGCGAGCGTGGCGATTTCGCACGACGATGGGCTGCGAGAACTGGGCCACCGCCGCTGTGCCACAAAGACGCCTCGACGCGCTCGAGGCGGGCATTTGGCGCGGTCTCCGCGAGCATTGCGTCACGATCGTGGCGAACGTGTTGCCCCCTCCGGTCTCTCGGCGCGTGGCTTCGCGCGACGGGGGACTCTTCGCCGCCACTCTTTTGCCGCTATCATCCTGCCGACCTACGCAATGAGGCCGAGCGGCACGAGTTCCGCCGAGCCCCGCGTGACCCGATGAGGATAATGCCAATGCAAGCCATGGTTTTCTCGGGCTCAGGCAAGCCGCTGACCCTCCGAGAGCTTCCGGTCCCGGAGGCGGCGGACGACCACGTGTTGATCCGCGTCAGGGCGTGTGCCGTGTGCCGAACCGATCTGCACATCGTGGACGGCGAGCTCGACGATCCCAAGCTGCCTCTCACGCTCGGTCATGAGATCGTGGGCATCGTCGCCGGCAAAGGCCGCCTCGTCGACCGGTTCGCGATGGGCGATCGCGTGGGCGTTCCGTGGCTTGGTTGGACGTGCGGCGTTTGCCGCTACTGCCTGTCCGACCGCGAGAACTTGTGCGATCGCGCGCGCTTTACGGGATACCAAGTGGACGGGGGATATGCGCAATTCGCGGTGGCAGACCAACGGTTCTGTTTCGCGATTCCCGCCCGGTACACGGACGTCGAAGCGGCTCCGCTTCTCTGCGCGGGCCTGATTGGATACCGGGCGCTGCGCATGGCGGGCGCGGCAAAGCGGATAGGACTCTACGGCTTCGGAGCGGCTGCGCATATCATCGCTCAGGTCGCCGTGCATCAGGGCCGCGAGGTGTATGCGTTCACGCGACCGGGAGACCTGCGCTCCCAAAAGTTCGCGCGGGAGCTCGGGGCCGTGTGGGCGGGAGGGTCCTCGACGGATTCTCCGGTGCCGCTCGACGCGGCGCTGATCTTCGCGCCGATTGGAGCGCTCGTGCCCGCCGCGTTGCGCGCGGTTGCGAAGGGCGGCTGCGTCATTTGCGCGGGAATCCACATGAGCGATATCCCCTCATTTCCCTATGCGGCCCTTTGGGAAGAACGGGTGATTCGCTCGGTCGCCAACCTGACGCGTCATGACGCGGATGAATTTCTCGCGCTCGCGCCGCAGGTACCCGTGAAGACGCGAACGCAGGCGTATCCGCTCACGAACGCCAACGAAGCGCTCGACGATCTCCGCAACGGACGACTCGAAGGGGCCGCCGTCCTCGTGCCGGCCCCGTCCTCGGGTCCGGAAGAGTCGACGCCGGACCGTTCGAGCCTTTCGCTGGATTCGAGCGCGGGCACTTCGCGAGCGCACGTGAGGGGTCAGGTCACCGTCGACGTGGCCTCGTCCTCCGATACGGCGACCAAGTGAGTGACCCGTCGCTCGGTCCCGGCGATGGCGAGCGCGGCCAAGCGGTTCTGGATCTCCCACTCTTCCATCGTGACGCGCTCGTGCTGCCGGAGATGCTCCGCCCAGACATCGACGAAGTACACTTCCAAGAAAGTGTCCGGCAGCGATGGATCCCGGAAAAGCTCCCATTGATAGGCTCCCCCACGGCGACGCACTCGTTCTAGCGTCCGGGCCGTAGCCACGAACTTTGCGACATTCGCGGGTGCCACTCGATACGACGTGGCGACCAGTACGGGGCCGGCCTCCGTGGATGGCTCGCAGACCAAGGCCGGCTTGGGCCATGCCGTGGGAGAGAAGTTCGGGGCGCTCGCGTGGAGGGGAAACCGAATGCGCCCCACGAGGCTCGCCGCTACGGTGACGCCGCCGGCCGCGAAGGCCGCGCGCAGGCTGGTGCGCGTTGCGAGGGCGCCCCACGCGACGCTCCCCAATACGATAGCCCCCTGGAAGACAAGCATGAACGCCGCGAGAACGCGCGCGCGGACCCACGCCGGGGTGGCCATCTGAACAGCGACATTCAGGCTCGACACGATGGCCATCCAGGCGCTGCCGGCCAGGAAGATGGTGCCGCCCGCGACCCACGGCGCGCGTGCGAACGCAAGGCCGAAGACGGCGCCCGCGAACGTCAACGTTCCGGTGGAAAGCACGTGCTCCGCGGAGAGCTTCAGCGCGGGCAGGACCAGCGCAGCGGCCACGGCGCCGACCCCCATGCATCCGAGCAGGAGGCCGAAACCGAGTGATCCCAGTCCGAGCTCCCGGCGGGCAAAGAGAGGCAGCAGCGCCATGAGGCAAATGCCGCCGAAGAGCGAGGCTCCCGTACGGACGAAAGCCGTGACCAGCTCCGGCGAATTTTTCACGTAGCGAAGACCTCCTCGCATCGCGCTCACGAACCGCTCCGCGGGCGCGTTCGTGCGCGGCGGCTCTCGTCGCCAGCGGACGAGCGCGAGCATGACGTAGCCAAACGTTGCCGCGTTGAGAAGGAAGACCGCCGAAGGGCCGGCCATAGCGATGACCAGGCCGCCGAGAGCGGGCGCGAACGCGCGAGCCAGATTCAGCGAAAGGCCACCGAGCGTCACGGCCTGCGGAAGATCAGGGCGCGCAACGACCTCGGGAACAATGGCCTGCCATAGGGGCCCGTCCACAGCGCCGCCGATACCCATCAGGAATGTCAGGCCGATGAGCAAGTCGGGCGTCATCCGGTGGGCGAGCGTCAACATGCCCAGAAGTGCGGCCGTGGCCAGCATCCATGCTTGCGTCAGGATCGCGAGGCGGCGGCGGTCGACGACGTCCGCGAGGGCGCCGGCCGGAATCGCCAGGAGGAAGATGGCGAGGCTATCGGCCGACTGCAGGAGTGCGACACGGAGCGGCGACGCGCTCAGGGACGTCATGAGCCATCCCTCGCCCACTTCGTGCGACCACGCGCCGAAATCCGACGCGAGACCCGCGATCCAAAGCGCGCGAAATGCGGGATGCCTCAGGGGGCTCCAGAGCGACGGGGTGGGCTTGGTCGTCGTCGGTCTCGTGAGACTCGCCATGGCAATACGCCACGCGGAACGTCTCACAAGGGCTCGACCCGCGCCACTCGCGGCTCACGGCCAATCACCGCTCTCCCAAATACCATCGCGGCTTGGCGCGAGGACCGTACGTGAAGCCGAAGTCGCGCATCGCCCGGTCACGAATCAGCGCAACGGCGTCCGATGGCGAGTCCGTGAGGGTCACCCGTTCGACGTCGACCTCGTCGATCGTCCCCGCGGCCAAAAGGCTCTCGCGGAGCACCCGGACCAGAGGGGTCCAGAAGTCGACGCCGAGAAGGACGAGAGGAAACGTTTTCATCTTGCCCGTCTGAATGAGCACCAACGTCTCGAAGATCTCGTCGAGGGTTCCGAACCCGCCGGGCAGCGCCACGAATGCGTACGAGTACTTCACGAGCATCAGCTTGCGAATGAAGAAGTACTGAAACTCCACCATTCGATCGAGGTAAGGATTGGGCTTCTGCTCCCGCGGCAGTTGGATGTTGCACCCTATGGAAGCGCCGCCCGCGTTCCTCGCCCCCCGGTTGGCGGCCTCCATGAGCCCAGGGCCTCCGCCCGTCATTACAGTGAGGCCTGCCTCGGCGAGGCGGGCGCCGACCTCTTCGCCGAGCCTGTAGTACGGGTGCGTCTCATCGAAGCGCGCCGACCCGAAGACCGTGACGCACGGACCCACGAAATGAAGCGCACGAAAGCCCCGTATGCATTCGACGAAAATGCGGCCCGCTTGGCGCAACTCGTGCCGCCGTGCATGCGGTCCCTGAAGGAGCCGGCGTTCGGCGCCGCCGGGCGTGGACGACGGCCACGTCGATGGTTCGGATCGATTGCCGGGCCCCGCGGCGGACGGGTTCTTCGCGTCGAGCGTCATGATGTCCGTGCGAGTTCGAAGTCCACGAAGCCGTGCTCGACGTCGGTGTGCCGGAGCTCGACGCGGACCGGATCCCCGACGTCGAGTCCTTCGAAACCGCGTACCAATTTTCCTTCCGCGGTCGGGCCATGAATGCGAACCCAGGTCCCCCTTTGGGAGGCACCGGTCACGATGCCGTCGAATCGCTCGCCGATCCTGGACGCGAGAAGCAGCGCCGCAGCCGACTTCATCACTTGTCTTTCTACCTTTGCCGCCTGGGTCTCCTGGTCCGTGCAATGGATTGCGAGCGCGTTCAACTCTTCGCGCGTGTAGGGCACGGGCTCGGCGGAAATGGCTGCCTTGAGCAAGCGCTGCGTGACGAGGTCCGGAAAGCGACGGTTGGGCGCCGTCGAGTGGGTGTAGTCGCTCACGGCGAGCCCGAAGTGCCCCTCGGACTTCTGGCCGGGAAGCTCCAGCACGTACTCGCCGCGCCCAAGTAGCTTGACCACCGAAAGCGACAGGTCCGGGAACCGTGCGGGGTCCTGGGTGCGGCGCCTCGCGAGAAACTCGGCGAGCGCCTCGCAGCTGGCTTCGGGCGGCAGGCGGTCACCGAACGTGGCTGCCAGGGAGACGATGCGGTCCCATCGCTCGGGCGAGCGCAGCACCCGCCGCAGGGACGGGGACCCTCTCTCCGTGAGGTACCTGGCCGTCACGCCGTTTGCCGCGATCATGAAGTCTTCGATCAGTTGCTTGGCGCGATTCGGCTCGTCGGGTCTCAGATCATGGAGCGCATCGCCCTCGAAAACCGCTTCGGCCTGCGGCGTTTGCAAGCTCAACGCACCGCTCCGGAAGCGAATCGCGCGCATGGCCTGCGCTGCCCGGTCCTGCATTCGGAGTTGATCGTCGAGCCCCCGGACGGCCAAGACCCGCGCTGGAGCCGGTGCCACCCCGTCCAGCCACGCGGCGACCGCGTTGTAAGCGAGCTTCGCGCGATTGTGCACCGCCGCGCGGTAGACGCGGGACTCGGTCACCGCGCCGCCCGAGGCCACGACCATCTCGACGACCATCGCGAGGCGGTCTTTTTTTTCGCCGAGGGAGGTCAGGTCCGTGGACAGCCTTTCCGGAAGCATCGGGAAGATCTCGGCCGCGGTGTACACGGAAGTGGTGTTGGCCTCCGCGTGGCCGTCGATCGCCGAGCGCCGTTTCACGGCGGCGTCGACGTCCGCCACGGCGACGAGGACTTTCACCGCGCCGTCGCCCATCGCTTCCGCGACGGACAACTGGTCCAAGTCGCGCGACGAGTCGTTGTCGATGGACGCCCAGAGAAGACCGCGAAGATCGCGGATGCGCGGATCGTTCGCCACGGGCACCTCGGCCATCGCGCGCGTCTCCTCCAACACCGCCGCCGAAAAGTCGGGCAAGAGACCACGCTTGATCATCGCCCGGTGTGCAATGGACCTGAGGGCGACCATTTTCGGCAGGGTGGACGTCATCGCGGGCGACCATACTCGAAGCGCATCCCGAGCGGCGCGGCGGACTCGACGCGATCGTCCGGCCGAGCCAGTTCGCAGTTTGCGACAGCCCGCGGCGCTACGCCGAGGGGGCCGCGAACCCCGGAGGGGTCGACTACCGCAATTCCGAAAGAAGGGTTCGAATGGGCTCGATTCTTGCGTGGGCTTTCGCCGCATGGAGGCGCAAATGAACCACGTCGTCGAAATAACGCCTTCGGCGCGCACGTTCGCGAGTCCGGAGACTCGTGCGGGCGCCGTGCGTCATGTCCTAGTTTGCCTCGATCGATCCATATTCTCCCAGTCGTGCTTGCGCCAAGCGCGATTCGTGGCCGAGTCGTTCGGAGCGAAAATCACCTTACTTCACGTCATGTCGTCGTCCTCCGGCGCGCGCGAAGCGAACCGAGCCGATGCGCTCGATTGGGAGATTGCGAAACGCGAGACCGCTCACTATTTGGCGCATACGCGGGATCTGCTCGGGTCTCTGGCCACTGAAGTCGTCACCGAGCTCACCCAGGGCTCTCCCGCCGAGCAAATCGTCGCCGTCGCGCGCGAGATCGGCGCCGACCTGACCATTCTCTCCAGTCGCGGTGAAGGGGGTGGCGAGGGGCGGGAATTGGGAAGCACGGCGCAGCAGGTTCTCGCGCTCGCTCCGGGTTCCATTCTCCTGGTGCACCCCACGGGCAACGCCCGCGTGCCGCCTCGGAGAATCGTCGTCCCGCTGGACGGGTCGGTTCGAAGCGAATGCGTTTTGCCCCTGGTGGTGGACCTCGCGGGGCGCGACCGCGCCGAGGTTCTCCTCGTTCACGTCGTGACCGATCCGACGCCGACGGCGGTGCTGTCCGAAGCGGACGACGTGCAGATGGCCCACACGCTGGCCTCCCGCATGCAGGCCAATGCCGAAATTTACCTGTCCCGGGTCCGTGCGAGGCTGCTCCACGAAGTGTCCAGCGTGCAGACGATGGCTCTCTTGCGGAGCGAAGAACGGCAAGCGGTGCTCGACGTGGCGCAGCAACACGGAGGGGACATGTTGGTGCTGACGGCGCACGGGAGCACCTGCAACGTGGGCCGCGCTTTCGGCAACGTCGCGTCGTATTGGCTGGCGCACGCCGACCTGCCAGTCTTCGTCCTGGAAGACGTCCCTCGCGGTCTCGAAGCGGCGCACGTCCCCCGCGAGCTCCACGCGGTCGCGCGGGTCCCGCTCAGCGCACGACCGCCGGAGGGAGGTTGACGCTCGAGGAGCGCGCAGCGGCCCTTGCTTCCGCCCACCAGCCGATTGGCCGGCCGCGCAGGCGTTCGGCTCGCCTCGTCGACGTGCGCGGAATGTCCTTGGCCGTCGAACGGGCGACGCGAGGCTTTCACACCGAGAGACCGGAGGATCCGGGATACCAGAAGGCCGCAGAGTGGTTTCTCGACAACCACTATCTCGTCGCCCGAACGCTTCGACAGATAAAAAAAGAGTTTCCTCCGGGCTTTCGCCGTCGTCTGCCGGTCGCTCTGGGCGATTCCGTTCCTCGTGTCCTCCGCATTGCCCAGGCTCTCGTCGAGTCGACGAATTTCGACTTCGACGAAGCGACTCTCATCGCGTTCGTCAATTCGTATCAGACGCGCGATTTCCTGACGATTGCCGAACTCTGGGCTCTACCGGCGATGCTGCGAATTGCGACGCTCGCGCCCCTCGCGCGGACGTTGAACGCGTTGTTCGCGTCCCCGGCGGCGACGCCGCCGGCGCCTGACCTCGACCCGGCCAAAGCGGTGGAGCGCGCGATTCGCGTGCTCCGCTTGCTCGCCGAGATCGACTGGAAGTCCGTTGTCCAGAAGACGAGCGCCGTCGAGGCCGTCCTCCGAGGCGATCCGTCCGGTACCTATGTACGGATGGAGTTCGAGTCGCGCGACGCATACTGCAAAGTGGTCGAGCGCCTTTCCTGGGATACGCGACGCGCCGAGCCGGAGGTGGCGCGATTGGCCATCGCCTTCGCCGCGGAGCACGCCGCAAGCCCGAAAGAAGGACACGTTGGATATTACCTGGTCGATCGCGGACAGACGCAGCTGAAGCAACGTATCGAGTATCGGGCCCACGGCCTCGATCGGCTGCGGGCGGCGGCGCTCGCGCGCCCGACCCTGGCATACCTGGGGAGCATCGCCGTTGCGGCGCTTGCGGCCATGGGGGTCATCGCGCGCGCCTGCCTGCCCGCGCTCGGATTCGGCTTGACGGCGATCGTATGTGGGTTGCTCGTCGTGCCGCTGTCTTCGGTGGCCGTCGCGTTGGTCAACTTGTGCGCGCATCGGCTGCTCATCCCTCGGTTGCTGCCCAAACTGGACTTCGCGAAGGGAGTCCCCGCCGAGTTTCGCACGGCGGTCGTGATTCCCGCGCTCGTCAAGACGCGAGAGGACTTCGATCGCCTCTTTGCTCAGCTCGAGCTGCACTATCTCTCTTCTCCCGACCCGTCGCTCGCGTTCGCGCTGCTCACCGATTACGTCGACGCGCCGCAGCCGCCCGATGACGCCGAAATTCTTGCCCACGCCGGGCAGGTCGTCCTCCGGCTCAACGCAAAATACGGAACGGGAGTCTCCGGTCCGTTCCACGTGCTCCACCGCGACGCGAAATGGAACGCGGCGGAGGGCTGCTTCATGGGGTGGGAGCGCAAGCGCGGCAAGCTCGAGGAATTCAACGGACGGCTTCGCGGGGATCATCGGACGAGCTTCAAGCGGCACTTCGGCGATCCCACCGGCCTCGACGGCATTCGATTCGTCATTACGCTCGACGCCGACACGCAACTGCCCCTGGGGGCCGCCAAGAGGCTCATCGGGCTGGCCGCTCATCCCCTCTTCACGGCACGGCTGGGGGCCCCGATCGGGAGGACCACGTCAGGCTATACGGTCGCGCAGCCACGGGTCGAAGCGGCACCCGCCGATGGGTCGACCTCGCCGTTCAGCAGGATTTGGTCTGGTGACACGGCGCTCGACATCTACACGCGGGCCGTGTCCGACGTGTACCAGGATCTCTTCGGCTCCGGAGAGTACGTTGGAAAGGGCATTTACGAGATTGATACGTTCCGGGAAAGCTTGAAAGGGCGCACGCCCGAAAACGCGCTCGTGAGCCATGACCTTTTCGAGGGCATTCACGGAAGGGTGGCGCTCGCAACCGATATCGTCGTTTTCGAGCAATACCCCCAGCAGTATCTGTCCTTCGCGCGCCGCATGCATCGCTGGATTCGAGGGGACTGGCAGCTTTTGCCATGGCTCTTCCCGCGCGTTCCCTCTTCCGGCGAGGAGCGTCTACCCAATCGATTCAGCCTGATCGATCGCTGGAAGATCGTCGACAATTTGCGGCGAAGCCTGCTCGCGCCCACGCTCCTTTTGCTCTTCTTCTTCGCGTGGCTCGCGACGCCCGGCCACAGCCCCGCGTGGGCATTGGCGCCCCTGATGATTCCGCTCGCGATTCTGGCGCCGGGCCTCGTCGGACCGCTGTGGCGCGCGACCCTCGGCCGCTGGGTGCTCGGGGCCGTCTTTCTGCCCCATGAGACGTGGGTCGCGAGCGACGCCATCGTTCGAGCGATCATTCGCATGACGGTCACGCACAAGAATCTCCTTCAATGGGTGACGGCCGCGGACGTGGCGCGCGCGCCCGCGCAGCGGTCGAGACGCACGTTTTGGCTCGAGATGGGGCCCGCGTCGGCGGTCACGACGTGCTTTGGAGCCGGTCTGGCCATCTGGCGACCCTCGATGTTGCCGTTCGCTTTGCCCCTTCTCGTTCTCTGGCTGCTTGCGCCCGAGATCGCGCGGTGGATGAGCATCCCCTATGTTGCGAAGAAGCCTCTCACGGCCGCGGATCGGCGGGTCTTGCGCCATCTCGCGCGCCGAACCTGGCTCTTCTTCGAAACGTTCGTGGACCCGGCGGATCAGTGGCTCCCGCCCGACAACTTCCAGCAGGAGCCCGGCGCCGTCATAGCCCATCGTACGTCCCCCACGAACATCGGTCTCATGCTCGTCGCCGACCTGTCCGCGTACGACCTTGGCTTCATCGGGCGCGCGGAGCTCTCGGCGCTCGTCCGTCACTCGCTCGACACGATCGAGCGGCTCGAGCGCTACCGCGGCCATTGGCTCAATTGGTACAACACGCGCACTCTCGACCCGCTCTTGCCACGTTATGTCTCCACCGTCGACAGCGGCAATCTGGCGGCGGCGCTCATCACACTCGCGAGAGGATGCCGGGACGCGGCGCGCGCTCCCGCGGTTCGTCCGGTGCGGTGGCAGGGGTTGGGCGACACGCTCGATCTTCTCGAGGAAGGGCTCGGCCGATTGGCCGTCTCCCATGGCGGAGCGTCCGCCGCCATAGCGAGGATTCGACGAACGCTCGACCGGGCGCGAAGCAGCGCAGAGGAAGGGCGCGCGGCGGCGCAGCGGCTTTCGTCATCGGAGCTCCCCGCATTGGAAGGGGAGCTCCTGGGCGTTCTCGATCATACCACGGCCGACCCGGATGTCGCGACGCTGCGGGAGGTCCGCACGTGGCTCGATCGATTGCGACATCAGCTTCGAAGTCTGCAGGGCGACGTCGACGAGCAAGGGCCGTCGGACGCTCTGGGGGACGAGCTCCTTGCCCTCGCGGTCCGGATCGACGCCGCCTGGGCGGCGATGGATTTCACGTTCTTGTTCCAGCAAACGAGAAAGCTATTTCATATCGGCTACAACGCATCGTCCGACCGCCTCGACCCCAACTATTACGATCTCCTGGCATCCGAGGCGCGCCTCGCAAGCTTCTTGGCGGTCGTCCAAAGCCAGGTTCCCCCCGAGCACTGGTTTACCCTGGGGCGTCCGATCACCCGGGTCCGGGGAGGAGCCACGCTCCTTTCGTGGGGCGGCACGATGTTCGAGTACCTGATGCCGACGCTCTTCATGCGCAGCCAGGAGCGCACGCTGCTTCAGCAGAGTGCGGAGCTCGCGGTACGCGCGCAGATAGACCATGCAAAGAAGACCGGTAGGCCGTGGGGCGTCTCGGAATCGGGATACGCCCAGCTCGATGCCCAGAGTAACTACCAATATCGGTCCTTCGGTGTGCCGGGATTGGGCTTGCGGCGCGGCCTCGAGGACGACCGGGTCATCGCTCCTTATGCCTGCGTGCTCGCGCTGGCCGTCAACCACCGCGAAGTCCTGAAGAACCTCTCCGCGCTGCGGCGTATCGGCGCGGCCGGGCTCTATGGGCTCTTCGAGTCGGTCGACTACGACGAGATTCGCGCCGTCGAGACGTCCCGGGCGACAGGAGAAGCGGTGAGGGAGTTCGTCGTCGTGCGATCGCACATGGCGCACCACCAGGGGATGATCTTGGCCGCGCTCAACAATGCGCTCAATGGCGATGTGTTGGTGGAGCGTTTTCACGCCGACGCGTGGGTCCGGACGGGTGCGGCGCTTCTCAGCGAACGCCTCCCGTCGGTTCGCGTCGCCGAAGAGCTGGCGCGACCTGCGAGAGAGCTGAGCGAGCCGAAGGGCGCGCCCTCGCCGAGCTTCCCTGGGTGGACGCCCGACAGGGATCGGCCGCAAGTGGCGCTGCTCGGAAACGGGCGACTCACGACCCTCGTTACGGACACCGGCGCCGGCTTCACATCTTGGAACGGCCTGGCCGTCACGCGCGGCAGCTACGACGCCACCTGCGACGTCGACGGGACGTGGATTTACGTCCGCGACGAGGCCACCGGGCGGGTATGGTCGGCCGCTCCCGCGCCGACCCGCGTCCGAGCGCCCGCGGACGAAGTCGTATTTCACGCTCACGAGGTCGAGTTTCACCATCGCGACGAGGGCATCTCCTTGCGCACTGAAATCGGCGTCGGCGCGGTCGACGACGTCGAGGTTCGTCAGATCATGCTCCACAACGAGACGGACGAACATCGCACGCTCACGCTTTCGACCTTCGCCGAACCCGCGCTCGAGTCATTCGCGGCCTCTGCCCGTCAGCCCGCGTTCTCGCGGCTCTTCATCGAGTGCCAGGCTCTGCCCGAGCAACACGCGATTCTCGCGAGCCGGCGAAAGCGCAGCCCCGACGAGCCGTCCGTCGTCATGGTGCAGAGTCTAGTTTGGGACGACCGCGCCGTGACCTGGATCGGCTCGGAGACGGATCGACGGGTCTTCGTGGGGCGCCGTCGCGATGCGCGCGCTCCTCAGCTGACCGTGCGGGGGGCCAGCCGCACGGGACAACGGGTTTCGCCGCTTGACCCAGCCCTCGTTCTCGCAGTGTCCGTGAAGCTCGCGCCGCGCGCCCGGGTCGATCTGGCGCTCGTGACCGCGGTGGCCAAAACACGGGAGGCGGTGCTGGACCTCGCGCGCCGTTTCAGCTCGCTCCACGCGCTCCGGTGGGTCGTCCACGACGCCGGCCGCGAGTTCGCGCGACGCCTCGACCGGGAGGGCATGACCCCGGGGTTGCTGCCGCACGCGCTGGGGCTCGTTTCTCGGCTCCTGCTTCCGGGCGCGGGGCTGCGCTCCTCGCGAGTGGAGCTTTCGGCCGCGCATCCGTCGAAGAGCAGTCTGTGGGGCCACGGCATCTCGGGGGACGACCCCCTCCTCGTCGTTCGCGTGCGTAGTCGGGAGAAGCTCGCGCTCGCGCGGGAGATTCTATCGACGTATCGCTTGCTGCGAATGTGCGGGCAAAGGACGGAAATCGTCTTTCTCGACGAAGTCTCCACCGGATACCAGGCCGAGGAGCCGGGCAGCGTGCGAAGTTTCTTGATTCAGGCCGGCGCCGGCGCGTGGCTAAACCAACGGGGGGGCATCTTCGTTCTGACGACGGACCAGCTGTCGCCCGACGATCGCGCGCGAATTGCGGCCGCGGCGCGTGTCGTGCTCGACACCGAAAATGGATCGTTGGCCGAGCAACTGTCGGCCGCCACCGGTCCGGTGGCGACTCTTCCTCAGTTCGCCGCCACCCGCCCGATCGATACGGACAGGCCACCGCCCGTCGCGCTGCCCCCCCTCTCGTTCGAAAATGGGTACGGCGGATTCACCGAGGACGGGCGGGAGTACGTGATCAAAATACCGGCAGGCAAGCCCACGCCCGCGCCATGGTGCAACGTGCTCGCGAACGAGGAGATGGGCTGCCTGGTCACCGAGTCCGGGCTTGCTTCGAGCTGGGCGGGCAACAGCGGCGAAAATCGTCTCACGCCGTGGAAGAACGACCCCATAGGCGACGCGCCGTCGGAGGTGCTCTACCTGCGGGACGAGGAGACCGCGCAGGTCTGGTCGCCGACCCCTCTGCCGTGCGGTCTGGACGTCGACACGGTGGTGCGCCATGGGGCCGGCTATACGGTGTACGAACGCGAGAGCCACGGCCTTTCCCAAGGGCTGACGGTGTTCGTCCCTCCCGACGCTCCGGCGAAGATTCTACGGCTTGCGTTGAAGAACCGCCTCGCTCGCCCGCGGCGTTTGACGGTCACGTACTACGTCGAATGGGTCTTGGGTGCGCTTCGCGACGAACAGCAGGCGCACGTGCTGTGCGAGTTCGACGCGTCGGCGCAGAGCGTCCTGGCGCGGTGTGGATGGACGGCCGACTTCGCCGAGCGGGTCGCATTTGTCTCGTCCGACTGCCCTCCGCATGGGTTTACGTCCGATCGCGCGGAGTTCCTGGGGCGCAGCGGGAGTTATTCGCGGCCCGAGGCCCTGAGCCGGTGGGGGCTCTCGGGATCCACCGAAGTGGGGGCCGATCCGTGCGCAGCGTTGCAGGTTCACGTCGATCTCGCCGCGGGTCAATCGCTCGTCGTTCATTTCGCTCTCGGGCAGGGCAAAGACAAGGAGCAGGCGATCGCTCTGGCGAAGCGCTTCCGCGAGCCCGAGGAAATCGAACGGGCGTGGCGCGCGCTTCGCGTCCATTGGGACGGACTGCTCGGTGCCGTTCGGGTGAAAACGCCGGAGCCGGCGATGGACCTCTTGCTCAACCGGTGGCTCCTCTACCAGAGTCTGTCGTCCCGCCTTTTTGGACGCACCGCTTTTTACCAATCGAGCGGCGCTTTCGGCTATCGCGATCAGCTCCAGGACGTGATGGCTCTCGTCCACGGATCACCGGACTTGGCCCGCGCGCAGATCCTGCGCGCCGCTTGCCGTCAGTTCGAAGAAGGAGACGTGCTGCACTGGTGGCACCCGCCGGCCGATCGAGGCGTGCGAACTCACTGCTCGGACGACATGGCGTGGCTGCCGTTCGTGACTGCGCACTACGTCGAGGCGACGGGGGACACGGCCATCTTGAACACGACGGTACCGTTTCTGACGGCGCCGCCGTTGCTGCCCGGCGAGCACGACCGGTACTCGCAATTTGCCGTGGCCGCCGTCCCGGCGACGCTGTTCGAGCATTGCCGTCGAGCCCTCGTTCGCGCCAAGACGGAGGGACGTCACGGGCTGCCGCTGATGGGCGAAGGCGACTGGAATGACGGGATGAATCGCGTGGGCGTGCTCGGCCAGGGGGAGAGCGTGTGGCTCGCGTTCTTCCTATGCGCGACGATGCGGGCGTTCGCCGTCCTTTGCGAAAGACAAAAGGACCCCAAAGAAGCGGCGCGCTGGCGCGAGAGCGCTGCGGCGTTGGGCGTGCGAATCGACGAAGAGGCGTGGGATGGCGCGTGGTACTTGCGCGCGTTCTACGACGACGGGACCGCCCTCGGGACCGCCCGGTCGCGCACGTGCCGGATCGATTCGGTCGCCCAGTCGTGGGCCGTCTTGTCGGGCGTGGCCGATCCCGCGCGCGCGGCGAAGGCGCTTCGGTCGGCCGACGACATTCTCGTGCGAGACCGGAGCCGCGTTGTCGTCATGCTGGATCCGCCGTTTGACGGAGAGACCCCCGATCCTGGATACATCAAGGCGTATCCGCGCGGCGTCCGGGAAAACGGGGGCCAATACACTCACGCCGCGACGTGGCTGGGGTTCGCACACGCTTGCGCGGGAGATGGCGCGCGGGCGGAACGGATCTTTCGACTCCTCAATCCGATTTTGAAAACGGCCTCTGCAGACGACACGGAGCGTTACCGCGTAGAACCTTACGTTTTGGCGGGCGACGTATACAGCGTCGGGGCTCTTGCCGGCCGCGGCGGTTGGACGTGGTACACGGGCGCGGCGGCTTGGCTGTGGCGCCTCGGCATCGAGTCCATACTGGGCCTTCGCCGCAAAGACGGAGGGCTCTATGTCGATCCATGCATTCCACCGCACTGGCCGGGCTTCGAGGCCGTGGTGCGCGTGGGGGACCAAGACTGTCACGTGCTCGTCGACAACTCGAGCGGCGTCGGGCGGGGCGTTCTGTCGATGAGCCTCGACGGGGCACTCTTGGAGTCGCCTCTCGTGAAGCTCGGGCCCGCTTCGTCGAAGCACGAGTTGCGCGTCGTCCTCGGCGTCAACGTGAAGGCGGCGGAGTGAAGGTGTGGCCGAAAATGGCATGCCCGGGCAGTTCTCGAGATCGCAGACCCTGCGCCAGGCCGGAGGCGGAGGGGGGGCCGCCGGGGTCGTTGACTTCAGGTTCGTGTGCTAGCTAGAGGTCGAGAAACGCGGTTGGTTGTCGTGTCGCGCGATTCGCGCGCAAAAGCGCCAAGGAGGTATCCCGTGATCGCTGCCTCGAAAGTGAATGCACTCGCACGCGAATCGATCCTGAAGCTTCTTTCCGACGCGGAGGTGGCCAAGGTGAGTCGGGCCGAAGACGCGCCTCGCCTCATCGAAGGGGACGAGTACGTCGATCTCGAGGACCTCGCCGCCGGTGTCCAACAAGTGCAGGCCACGCCTCGCACCGCGGCGTCCCACGCCCTTCCCCGGAGCGCGGTTTCGGAAGCGACCTGGACCAAGATTGTTCGTGCTGTCGCGCGCTGAGATCATGTGTATGGCGTGGAAACGGCCCGCATCGAGGAGGTCGCCATGAATCCGAAGAAGAAGAAGGCCGGCAAGGGCGAGACTCACCACATTGCCCATGAGGCGGAGGGCGCGGCGTCCGGGGCGGCGGTCGGAGCCATCGTGGGGGCCGCGGCAGGTCCGCCGGGAATCGTCGCTGGCGCCGTCATCGGCGCGGTCGCGGGAGCGGTCACCGCCGCGGCTCTCGAGACCGATGCTGCGCGTCAAGAGGCCCGTACCCGAGATCTCGACGAAGCGATGGGCGTGACGGACGGCGATCTTGGAGCGCCCAACCTGAAGCATCCCCCCGCAAAGGTCGGTGCCTATTCGGGCGCGGCGGTCGGCGTGGCACCGTCGGAAGGCGAGTCCCCCGCCGAAGGACCGATGCAGACCCCCCAGGAGTAAATAAGGAAGGCGATGACGAAATGAAGACCGAAGCGAAGGCGGAGCTCGCCAAGAGCATCGAAGCATTGCAAACGTTGCGCGACGAGGCACTGGTCAAGCTCCATCTGGGCGGGATAGAGGCGAAAAACCAGTGGAAGACCCTCGCTCCCCGCGTTGAGGATGCGCTCAAAAAGGCTGCAGGCGACGCGGCCGAGGCCTCGCGCGCGGTGGTCGACGAGACGGTCCGGGCTCTCAAGGAATTCAGCGCGTCGCTCCACAAGAAGTAACAGCGACGCCGCCACGTCCAGGCGGCCAACGCGGCGTTCGCAACGTGGGCTTCGGGCGTGTGCGAATTGCCAGGTTTTGGTTCGCCCGCATGAGAGAGTAGCCCATGGCGCGAGCGGGCCTTGATCCGACGGCCGCGGAAGGGAGCGCGGTCGTCCCGTTGCCGCTGGCGCCGCCGAGCGCTCATGCCAAGCGCCTTCTGCCATGGCTCGTCGCGATGGCCTTCTTCATGGAGTCGCTCGACACGACGATCCTCAATACGGCCGTGCCGACGATGGCTGGGGCGTTCGACGTCGCGCCGCTGAGCATAAAGGCCGTGCTCACGAGTTACACGTTGAGCCTCGCCATCTTCATCCCCGTGAGCGGTTGGGTGGCCGATCGATTCGGAACGCGGCGCGTGTTCTCCGCCGCGATAGGGCTTTTCACGTTGGGCTCATTGCTCTGCGGTCTCTCGAACAACATTCATGTGCTCGTGGGTTGCCGGATCCTGCAGGGCTGCGGGGGCGCCATGATGATGCCCGTCGGCCGGCTCACCTTGGTGAGGACATTTCCCAAATCCGAGCTCGTGCGGGCGATGAGCTTCGTGGCCATCCCGGGTCTGGTCGGACCGATGATCGGGCCGCTCGTCGGCGGGTTCATCGTCTCGCTCCTGCACTGGCGAGTCATCTTCTTCGTCAATCTCCCGATTGGGATCTTCGGCCTCTACATGGTCGGCCGGCACCTCCCGGACTACCGCGCAACGCGCTCCTCTCCCCTCGACGTGCTCGGCATGCTGCTGTTCGGATCGGGAGTGGCCTTGCTCTCTTGGGTTTTGGAGATTTTTGGCGAGCACACGCTCAGCACAGCGTTGGCGCTGGGCACCGTGGCGGTCTCGTTGGGCCTCCTGGCGGCGTACGGCCGGCACGCGACCAAGGCGGCGTACCCGCTATTGAGGCTCGGCCTCTTTCGCATTCGGTCGCTCCGCGCCGCCATCCTCGGCAGCTTCGTCACGCGCCTCGGCGTCGGCGGCATCCCCTTTCTCCTGCCGCTCCTCTATCAGGTGGGGCTCGGGTACTCGCCAATCCAATCGGGCCTTCTCATCATGCCGCAGCCGCTCGCCGCGATGAGCCTCAAAGTGGCGGTCTCCGTCATCCTCACGCGGTTCGGTTACCGTGCAGTGCTTCTCTTTAACACGGTCGCCGTCGGCCTGCTGATCGCGTTGCTCGCCACCATCGGGCCAGGCACTCCCGTGTGGCTCATCGTCATCCAAGCGTTCGCCTTCGGCTTCTTCCAGTCGCTGCAGTTCACCAGCATGAACACCTTGGTCTATGCCGATGTCACGGAGAGCCAGACCAGCATGGCAAGCACCCTCGCCAGTACGGCGCAACAAATGTCCATGAGCTTCGGCGTCGCGACGGCGTCGCTCGTTACGGCGCTATTTATCCCCGATCGGGCCCACTCCAGTTCGGCGCAAATCGTCCACGGAATCCACCATGCGTTCGTTGTGCTGGGCGGCCTGACGGTGGTCTCCGCAGGCGTTTTCGTCACGCTCCGCAAAGATGATGGAGAGAACATCAGCGAGCATCATCGCCAGCAGCGCCAGGCGGTCGCGCCCGCCGCCGAGGGGTAGAACTAGTTCCTAGATGGGAAGTCGTGACAAGTGCCAGATGTTCTCGCAATAGTCGAGCGCGGTGCGATCGGACGAGAACGGCCACGCGCCCGCGATGGTGTAGATCGTGCTGCGCTCCCATGCGCTCCTCTGCGCGTAGAGGGTCGAGGCGCGCTCCTGGGCCGCAGCATAGGCAGCATAGTCCGCCAGAACGAAATAGGGGTCGCTCTCGTCGAGGCGTTCGGTGATCGGTCGGAGAAGCTCGGCATCGCCGAAATGACCCCCCCGGATGCGATCCAGGGCCTCGCCGAGCTCGGGGCTCGCGTCGATCCAGTGCTTGGCGGGCAAGGGCGCCGCGCGCATGCGGACCACGTCGTCTGCCGTCATTCCGAACGCGAAGAAGTGTTCTTCGCCCACGGCAGCGCGCAAATCGATGTTCGCTCCGTCGAGGGTTCCGACGGTGAGCGCGCCGTTCATGGCGAGCTTCATGTTGCTCGTACCGGAGGCCTCCGTACCCGCGGTCGAGATTTGTTCCGAGAGATCGGCGGCCGGCACGAGAACCTGGGCGAGCGATACGCCGTAGTCGGGCAGGAACGCGACCGTGAAGCCCGCATCGCGTGTCTCGGCTTGCGTGCGAGCCGCGATGCCATTCACGAGCCTCAGAATCAGCTTCGCCATCCGGTACCCGGGCGCCGCCTTTCCTGAATAGAGCAGCACACGCGGCTCGGTCAGGCCGTGGCGGAGCGCGCGACCGTAAAGCACGACCGCGTAAATCGCCGAGAGGAGCTGGCGCTTGTATTCGTGAAAGCGCTTGGCGTGCACGTCGAAGAGGGCGTCGGGGTCGAGCGCCAGGCCGAGCTCGAGCCGGGCCCATTGCGCGAGGCGAGCCTTGTTGGCGCGCTTCACGCGGCCCACCTCCGCCTGAAACGCCGGGTCGTCGGCTCGGGCGCGCAGCGCGGCGAGTCGATTCATGTCGCGCGGCCAGCCATCGCCCACCGCCGACGTGAGCACGCCCGAGAGGCCCGGGTTCGCGACGACGAGCCAGCGCCGTGGCGTCACGCCGTTGGTCACGTTCGTAAAGCGAGTCGCTCCGAGCTCTGCGTAGTCGCGCAGGAGCTGGCTCTGCACGAGCGCGGAGTGAATCGGCGCCACGCCGTTGACCGTATGCGAGCCCACGGTCGCCAACGACGCCATGCGGACCTTGCCTCCGTCGACCTCTTCGATGAGCGACACGCGCTGGATGCGGGCGTTGTCACCCGGAAAGCGGGCCCGCACATCGTCGAGCAGGCGCCTGTTGATCTCGTAGATGATCAGCAGGTGCCGCGGAAGGACGCGCGCAAAGAGATCGACCGGCCAGCGTTCGAGCGCTTCGCTCATCAGCGTATGGTTCGTGTACGAGCACGTCGCGCGCGTGAGATCCCACGCCCGTTCCCACGGCACCTCGTGGCAGTCCACGAGCACCCGCATCAGCTCCGCGACGACCAGCGCCGGGTGCGTGTCGTTCAATTGAATCGCCACTTTGTTGGCAAGCTCGTCGAAGGTGGCGTGGCGCTTCACGTAGCGTCCGACGAGATCGTGGACCGCGCACGCGACGAGGAAGTATTCTTGCTTTAGGCGAAGCTCGCGCCCGGGAGGCGAATCATCGTCCGGGTACAGTACTTTGGACAGGAGCTCGCTCGCGTCCTTCTGCTCGACGGCATGTTGGTAGTCGCCATGGTTGAACGGTTCGAAGGCGAGCTCGCGAGTCGCTCGCGCGCTCCAGAGGCGAAGGGTGTTGATCGTGGGGACGCCGTATCCCATGACAGGCGTGTCGTACGGGACGCCAAGGACCGACGTCGTATCGACCCAGCGGGCCCGGGTGTGGCCATGGTCATCCACATAGCTATCTGCGCGCCCGTAAAATTGGACCAGCGTCGCGTGTTCCGCGCGCTCGATCTCCCACGGGTTGACGTAGCGCAGCCAATCGTCCGCGTCCTCGACCTGAAACCCGTCGACAATGCGCTGCTGGAAGAGTCCAAACTGATAGCGGATCCCATGGCCGAACGCGGGCATCTCGAGGGTCGCCAGCGAGTCGAGCAAGCACGCCGCAAGGCGGCCCAGTCCGCCGTTTCCGAGGGCCGCATCGGGCTCCTCGTTGATCACTTGGTCCCAATCGATTCCCAGCTCCTCCAGCGCGCGCCGGTAATCGTTCTCGAGTCCGCAGGCGACGAGGTTCGACTCGAGTAAGCGTCCGAGGAGAAACTCCGCCGATAGGTAGCAAACGCGCCGCGCGTCGCCGGCGGCATAGGCCTCCTGCGTCCGGGCCCACGCCGGGCCAGCCGCGTGCCGAACGGCGAGGGCGAGCGCGAGGAAACGATCCCGCGCGGTGGTGAATGGAAGCTCCTTGCCGCGCGTCGCGACGACATGTTCCAGGAATGCGGAACGAAGCGCACTCGATCGTGCACTCGAATCCGCCGCTTCGCGCGGCGAGGCGTGAGTGGAGTCGACGGTTTTCATGGATGGCCTTGCCTTGGGTAGGGTACGGCGCGCCGGTTGCGTCTCGCCGCGGGCCTGCTTCGGCCCGTAGCGGTGCCAGCGCCGATGCCCATCGCGAGTTCGTTGAGCATTACCGTTGGACGCTTTGAAAATCAGCGTGTTCGGTTTCATACCCCAATCTTCGCCGCACAGCGTCATCGCGAAGCTATAGTCACGCCGTGATAGCCCAGCCCGCCCTGCTCACGCCGCGCGAGCTCGAGGAGATCGAGCGCACCAAGGCGTCCGGTCGGCGCCCGGTCGTGTTCGTTCATGGCTTATGGCTTCTCGCGAACAGTTGGGACCCGTGGCGCGAGCTCTTTGAAGCGAGAGGATACGCGTGCCTCGCCCCCGGCTGGCCGGACGATCCGCCGACCGTCGCGCAAGGTCGAGCCCAACCGGACCGCTTCGCCGGCAAGACGGTCGGTGCGATTACCGCCCATTACGCCGACGTCATTCGGCGGCTTGGCACGAAGCCGGCCGTCGTCGGGCACTCGTTCGGGGGGCTCATCGCGCAGAAGCTCGCCGGTCAAGGCCTCGCGTCGGTGTCGGTGCCCATCGATCCCGCCCCCTTCCGCGGCGTCCTGCCGCTGCCCCTGTCGGCGCTGAAAGCCGCCTGGCCTGTCATCAGCAACCCGGCCAACCGGGCTCGCGCCGTCATGCTCACGTTCGCGCAGTTCCGCTTCGCGTTCGCCAACGCCGTCGACGAAGAGGAGGCCGAGCGCCTCTATGAGACGTATCCGGTCCCCGGATCCGGCGTACCGCTCTTTCAAGCCGCGTTCGCGAACATCAATCCGCGCACGGAGGCGCAGGTCGATTCGATGAACCCCGCGCGTGGGCCCATGAAGTTGTTGTCCGGCGAGAACGACAACACGGTCCCCTGGGCGATGACCAACGCTTCGTTCAATCGGCAGCGTCGGAATCAAGGCCTCACCGAAATCCAAGAGATCCCCGGGAGAGGGCACTCGCTCGTGATCGACAGCCGCTGGGAGGAAGTCGCGCAGGTTGCGCTCGAATTCATCGAGCGAAGTCGCCGGTCCTAGAGCACCGAACCGCTCAAGCGGATCGGTGCTCTAGCGCTCCGATCACGTTGGCTTCCGGTCGGTGCGTCGTCGCCGTGCTCGCGGGCTCGCCGCGGCGAGTGGCACGATGGTGCATCTCAGTGCTACGGGAGATTGTGCGCGATGCGTGCGCGGCCGGTGCGAAGGTGCTAGCTGCAAGCCGGAACGGCCTCGTCCCTGGTACGGAATTCCTTCGGTGATCCCAGTGCTCCGCTCGACGTTCCTCGGCATGGGCCCTCTTGCGCTCGCCTTGTCCGCGGCGGTGCATGCGACGCTCCTCGCGGCGTCTGGCGTCGGAACGACCCCGCCGCCAGCCGCAAGCGATGAGCTCGTGAACATCGAGGTCATCGCCGAGCTGGATGCGCCGTCACATGCGTCCGAACCTGAAGCCGCTGTCCCGCCAAGGGTCGATCGACCCACCAAGAGCGCCGCGCAGGCGTATCCCGTGCCGGCGCCACCGATTGCCACGGGCGTGGCACGCGATTCGAATGCAGTGCGCGCGCCCGCGATGCCGCGTTCTGCGCTCGACGCGCCCGAAGCGACAGTCGAAACGACCACGGAGGAAACGCCCCACTTTACGATCGCGATTGGGCCGACCCCCACCGACGCCGACGGGGCCCCATTCGCGCTCGCCGCGTCCGCGGCACGAACCGAGAGCGCAGAGCCCCTCTCGGAGCGAACGGTCGACGGGCAAGCCCGGCTCGTGCGCGGACTCGCCCCCGGCTACCCACCGGATGCGCGAGCCCATGGCGTGGAGGGCGACGTCGGGCTGGAGCTTGTCGTCGGTGTCTCGGGCGCGGTGGAGAGCGCGCGCGTCGTTCACGGGGTGGGGCACGGCCTCGACGAGTCGGCGCTACGCGCGGTTCGCGAGTATCGGTTCGCGCCCGCGACCAAAGCGGGACGGGCCGTTCGCGTTCGCATGGGTTGGTCGATGCAGTTCCGCTTGCAGTAGAACGGGGTCTTGGTGCAACGGGCGGCATCCTGAGGGCATCGCACCCGTATCAGGATGCTGTCAGCGCGGCTGCGGTGGGTCGCTCACCGTCTCGTTCGACTCGAGTGGGTGGAGGCCCTGGGATACGTGCAGGGGCGGCGGCCCTGGCTCACCTTGGCCCTCGTCGCGGCCGTGACGGCGGTGTTCGCCGTGTTTGCCGTCCGCCTCACGCTCGATACCCGCGTAGGCCTCCTCCTCCGCCTCGCGGAGATCGAAAAGGTCAAGAGTGACGTCGATGACCTTAGGGCACTACAGTCTTTGCCCGTTCTCTACACACTGTTCGTGGGGAGTGGGGGAGTCGCGATATTCCTCTATTCGGCGCGCGTCCGGCTCAATTTTCATAATTTCGCCGCGCTGCCGATTGCGTTCGGCATCGGCGTGGACCACGCGGTGAACGTCGCACAGGCAGGCGTGCCGTCGGCGAGAACGCTTCGCGTGTGGAGAGCGTAGAGGCCCGCATAGCGACCTAAGGAAAGGTAGTGGGCCAGCTTCGCCGAACACGCCCTCCAGGCGTCGCTTCACATTGCTGTGGTTTGTGCCGTGGTTTCTGTCGACGCGATCCGCGCCGAGCCGTCGCGCACTCTTCGTGACGGTTCGAAAATGGCGAATCGGTACTGGCTGGCCACCGGCACCGACAACTGTAGCGCGTGCCGACACGCGGCGACAAACGCGCTCCGATGGAAACCAGAAATAGAGGCGTGAATAAGGCGGGTACTGGGTAATACCGTCGCGCCACGGCTGGGCCCGTCGATTGCACGGTAGGCCAGGAAGGGGTTGAAAGGCTTCGGTTGCAGATGGGCAAGACGATCGCGGAACCGGCACCCGAGACGTTCGTGGCCACTTCCCCCATGCGCGTTCAGGGTGCCGTCGAAGAGTGGGTCCGGACCGTCGACCTATCCACGTGGCAGCGCCGCACCGCTTGGCTCATCGCGGCGATGACGGCGGTTCGTTTGGCCATCATTTCGGCGAGCGGCCTCACGGATACCGAGTCGTATTATTACGTTTGGTCGCGCTTCCCCGATTGGAGCTACTACGATCACCCGCCACTCATCGCGTGGACGACATGGGTGACCACGCTCGGGTCGAGGTCGGCGTTTGCAATTCGTTTCGGTCCAGTCGCGTATTCGGCTCTCTTCGGGGCACTCTTGTACCGCCTATCGGCGCGCCTCTTTTCGCCGCGCGCTGGTTTCATCGCCGTCGTCACCGTCACGATCGTGCCGGCGTTCTTCGTGACGAGTTTCGTGCTCAACCCCGAGAGTTTGCTCGCACCGCTCTGGGTTCTATTTCTTCTTCTGCTGGATGACTTGCGACACCGAGACGAGCCGTTTCGTCCGCTTTTGGTCGGCCTCGTCATCGGCGTGGGATTCGTCGCCAAATACACCGCGTTACTCGCGGTACCGGTGACGCTGCTCTTCGTCCTTGCGTCGCCGGAGGCGCGACGCTGGCTGAGGAGGCCGTCGTTTTACCTCGGCGGCCTTTTGGCGCTCGCCGTCTCCTCGCCGGTGGTCGTCTGGAATTTCGCGCATCACTGGCCCTCGGTGTCGCTCCATCTGTCGGAGCGAATGCCTCCCGTCACGGCGGCGACACTCGCATCGAATGCACTCCACGTCGCGGTGGGCCAAATTGCGCTCTTTCATCCGCTGATCTTGCCGGGTCTCATCGCAATGCTTGTCATCACGATCGGTCGCGCTCGGACCGACGAGCGCTATCGGCTGCTCGCGTGGTCGAGCGGGCCGGTTCTCGTGTTCCTCCTCGCCGCCATGACGCGCGCTTGTGACGCGGAGCCGCACTGGACGATGGTGGGCTATGTGCCTCTCGCGGTCGCCGCGGGCGGATGGCTCGACGAGCGTTTCGACCCGTCGTCGCGGCCATGGAGGCAGTACGCGCGAGCCTGCGTCGCCCTCAGCGCGGCGGCCCTTTCTCTCTACGTCGTCCACGCCCGCACGCCCGCTCTCTGGAGCATCGTCCCTTCGTCGCTGGGCAACCCGGATCGGGACCCCCTAAACGAGACTCTCGGGTGGGACCGGGTCGAAACGGCGATAACCGACGAGGCCAGACTCCAGGGTCCGGATACGGTCGTCGCGGGCGCTCACAACGTTCTTTGCGGCCACCTGGCGGCGGTCCTCGACGATCGCCTCGCCGTGTACTGCGCGAGCGCGCGTCGCACGGAGTTCGATTTCATGGGCCGCCGCACCCCGCCGGCGGCGGCGCACGTCATCTACGTGGACACCGCGCGTTACCGTGACAACCCTGCGGCGGTACTTCCCGGAAGGCGGTGCGCGCCCGCACAAAGTGTCGATGTGGTGCGCGACGGCCGTTCGGTCAATGAGTTTCGCATCATGGCGTGCACGCCGGAGCTCTCCGCGCCCGCTCCCGGTGCCGGGCGTCAGCGGCGGGTTTCGCGGCGTTGATGCCGTCGGCGGGTCACGAGGTACGCGATCGGGCCGAGCAGGATCACGGTCGTCCCGAAGACGAGCGCGTTGATGTGCGCGATTTGCTCGTTCGCGCTTTTGGCGAGTGCGAAGCCGATGAGCACGAGCGGTGGCCCCCCGAGCAAGACGACTGCGACGGTGCCGCCAGGCACGCGCATCGGTCGCCGCAGACCGGGTTCGCGCACGCGCAACGCGATCAGGGCGGCGAACTCCAGCAGAAGGCTCGCGCCGTAAAGAAGAATATCCAATGAGAGGAGCCGATCGAATGAAAGTCCGAGCGTGAGCGTCCACGCCAGCGAGCACGCAAGCACCGACACCCACGGCGCGCCGTTCGTTACCGAGCGCCGCGCCAAGACGGCGGGCAGGTAGCCGTCCAGTGCCAGGACTGCAGGCAAGCGCGAGTACGAAAGACAGAGTGCGTTGGACATTCCGAACGCGCTCATCATGCCTCCCACGACGATCGCGGTGCCCAGGACCGGACCCCCGTAGGCGCGGCCCGCGTCGGCCCATGCGCCCGTGTCCCAGGTAGACGGATCCGCGCCTGCGGCGGCCATGGCTGCGATCGGGACGACATACGTGATCGCGACGAGTGCCACGGAAATGAATACCGCCCGAGGATACGTGCGCTGCGGCGCCTCGACTTCGCCGGCGACCGTCGATGCGTTGTCCCAGCCCATGTAGTTCCACATCGCGACAAGAACGGCGCCGGAAAATCGGGTGCTCCGGCGGCTCTTGTGGGCGCAACCGGCGCGCGCGGGTGATGGACCGAAAGGGCGATTGTCGTGAGCACGGCGAAGGGCGCGAGGAGCAGCACCGTCATCGCCGCGGAGCCTTCGCCCACGGCCCGGCCGCCGGCAAGATTGCATACCGCGACCACCGAGATGAACAAGGCGCCAATTGCGATAGGTGATGCCGAGAGAGTGGGGCAGAGCCTTTCGAGGTAGAGGACGAACAGCGTCGGGTAAAGGGCCATGTCGAAGACGCTCGCCGAAAGCGAGAGCCAGGCCTCCTGATATCCCCAGAAGGGGCCCAGCGCCCGCCGCACCCACGCGTAGTATCCGCCCTCCTCGGGCAGAGCGGCGGCGAGCTCACCCACCATGAGTGCCGTCGGCAGGCTCCACAGGAGCGGCGTAAGAAGGAGCACCACGGCAGCTCCACCGAAGCCGACGTTCCTCGCGATCTCTTCGATTCCGTAGGGTCCGCCCGCGACCATGAAGTAGAGCGCACCCACGAGCGAGGCAAGGGAGATACGACCTTTTGGGCCGCTCGGCGTGGTCATCCCGAGTGCACCGCCGTCGATGTGCCATCAAACATCGCAAAGCGATGTTCTCGCTTCGCGAGCTGGCGGTGCACTCGATTCGTCCCTTGGGCTCGGCCCAAACCCCGAATTCGCTCCCGCGAATTCGCTAGCGCACCGCCCGCACAACGCTCAAGGCTATCTCGACGGCGGTGCACTCGATTCGTCCCTTGGGCTCGGCCCAAACCCCGAATTCGCTCCCGCGAATTCGCTAGCGCACCGCCCGCACAACGCTCAAGGCTATCTCGACGGCGGTGCACTAGAGCGCCCGTGGCGACCACGATGACCGCCGCCGTGCTTCGCCGGTGCGCGACAACCCGAGAACGATAAGCGGCTCGTCGGAGCGGCGCATGGTCACGACATCGCCGATCGTCACGTCGTACGCGATGTGATCGCCGTCGAGAAAAAGGCAAGATCTGCGCATCTTGCTCTTGATCGTGAGGGCCTCCCGCTCGTCGACGAGACCGAGCGTCATGCTGAGTGCCTCCCCGTGCGGCCGGTAGGCTTCGCGCACCACGTACTGAAGCTTGCTGGATGCGAGCGGAAGAACACGGCCTCCTGCGCTCCTCTGTGCGGCCGTCGACCCTGCGGCCGGCCCGACCCAGAGGCCGCTCGATTTCTGCTCTTCTTCGGCGATCGCCTCTCCGGACTCGTTGAGCTGTCGCAGAATATAACGCGAGGTTGCAGCTGGAGATGCGTGGCAAAAAAGCGCTTCGTTGAGCACCCGATCGAGGAGGAGCTTGCCGTTCAGATCCACCTGCATCCGCGCGAGCTCGGTGCGCCTCAGCGTACCGGCGAGCGCCGAAGCAATCGCTTCGCGGGCCTCCCCCTTCTTGGCCCCGCAAAAGAAGCCAACCGAATGCGCTGGCGCGCTATTGACCCCCAGAAGGGGCACTCCCGGCCCGACCCCATGGGATGCCCCGAGCAGCGTGCCGTCTCCGCCCACGATGACGACCAGGTCGCAGCGGCCGTCGATTCGAAAGTCGTGCGGCCGATCGTGCCAGGTGACGTCGGCTCGAAGCTCCGCCATCGCTCGCTGCACCTCTTCGATGGTCTCCATGTGATCCGCATGACCGGACCGCATCCGGCCCACGGCCTCGTCGCCCGCCTCCAGCAAGGCGACAATCCGCGCGTCGGCCTCCTCTTCGACCCATTTCCGCCAAGAGGAACGCTTGAGAACGACGCAAACGCGTGGGGCGCCCGGTGCGGAACGGCTACTTCTCACAATGTCTCCGCTAGCCGCCTCAGGGCAAGCTCGGTCTTCGCATCGCGAATGGCTCCAGAGCGGCAATGGTCAATCGCTTCCTCAAGTGGGAGCGCCACGATCGCGGCCGCCCGCTCGAGCGCGGAGCCGTCTTCGGTGGGGGTCAGGCGCGCGTGCGGGTCGACCCCGACGGTGAAGAATACGTGACGCTCGCCGATCATCCCCGGGGTGGGGAACGTCCACGGCCCGAGGGGGTGCATCGCGCTCGCCTCGGCCGAGAACCCCAGCTCCTCCATGAGCTCGCGCGCGGCGGCGTTCGCGGGGTCCTCGTCGGGCTCGATCAGCCCCGCGGGGAGCTCCCAAAGAGTCCCATCATGGCGCGGGGGTATCGGGCGCAAGGCGCAGGCGGGACGCACGGCCGAGCGAAGATACACATGGACGGCCCCAGCCTCCACGAAGTGAGCCACGATCACGACCGCGTCCAGAGCGGCTCGCATGCCGACGTCGTACGGGAAGGGACGGCTGACCGTGCCGTCGGGATAGTGCGCAGTCAGCTCGACTCTACGAACGTTGAGAAAGCCCCCGGTAGCTCGCGCTTGCGCGGTGCGGTCGCGCACGACCACGACGCGAATTGCCGGGGGAGGGGGTAGGGGCCTTGACGCCACGGTCGGATTTCAACCGTGAAGTGGATGCGGACGCCAGTCTTTTCGTGTGTAGCATTGGCCATTGCGAGACCGCCAACGGGAAACCATCAAAGGCATCCGTTTTTGCTAGACTCCAGCGTGCGCAGAAAGGAGCCGTGCCGCCGTGACCAACCGCCCGCGGCGTCCACATTGCGGATGAGCCGCGCAGCCCATGGCGTCGACGCGGTTCGCCTCGTCGCCGCGCGGGCCGAGCGGCGCCTTCGGCTGGTTCGCGCCGTTCAAGTGGTCGGGAGGACGGCGTGCGCTTCGGTTCTGTTCGCGATTGTCGACGTGGCGCTTCGCAAGACGGGAGTCATCGGCGAGGGCACTGCGCGCGCGTTGCTGGCCGGGGCCGGGGTGCCGGTGCTGCTGGCGGCAGCCGCGGGTTGGGGTTTGCGGCTCCCGGAGCGGGCCGGGGCGCGCGCGCTGGATCGGTTCCATGGCTTGCACGACCGGCTCGCGAGTGCACTTTCCTTTGCGGAGCAGGCCGCTCTGGAGCGAACGCCCTTCATGCAAGCGGCGATCGACGACGCGATCGTGTTCGCTCGCGGCGTGTCTCCTCGCCGCGCGGTTCCCATCGTTCTTCCGCCCTCCCTCCGGGTCCTCGCGGGCCTTGCGGCAGCGCTCGTAGCCCTGCTTCTTTTCGAAGTGCGCCACCATCGGCCGGTGGCCCATGCAAGGACCATCGATTCGATCGAGATGGCGCCGGACGATCTCGAGGACGTAAAGGACTTTCTCAAGCAAATCGGCGATAGAAAATCGAGCGACGACGCGAGGGCGGCGATCGACGAATTCAACACGCTCGTCGATGACATCGCGAGTAGGCGGCTCGATCGAACCGAGGTGTTCCGCCGCATGGAGGCGTTGGAGGAGAAGTTCTCACCGGGTAGCGCAGCGGACCGAAAATCGCTGGAGCAACGGCTCGAGGACATCGGCGAGCCATTGTCGAAGGCGGAGCTGGCCCGGCCGGCGGGTCGCGCCCTTGCCGACCACGACCTGGCCAAGGGCGGCGACGCCCTCCAGGAGCTCGCGAAGAAGATGAGGAGCACCCACCCGCCCGTCGACAAGGCCAAGCTCGAGCAGCTGCGGGAGGCCCTGAAGAAGGCGGGGGAGGATGCCAAAAAGAGTGCCGACGAATTCGCGCGTCGCCGCGAGCAACTCGCGGACGACATCCTGGCGATGAAGGCCCGAATGGGAGATGCCGGTACCGACGAGGAACGCAGCCTTCTGGAGAAGAAGGAGCAGGAGCTCGAGCGGCTGGAACGGGATTCGAGCGAGCAAAATAGAGCCAATGAGAGCCTGGATCGGCTGGACCGGGAGCTTGAGCAAGCCGCCGAAGATCTCCTGAAGGATCTGGGCCAGACTGCGGACGATCTCGATCAGGGCGCGCAAGATCTCAACCATATGGAAGAGCAGCAGGCGACACAGCAGGAGAAAGAAGAGCTCCGCCAAAAGCTACAGCAGATGCGAGAGCTCTTGCGACAACAGGGGCAGGCGGGCAAGTCGCAAATGGTCCGCCTGAAGCGTTTCGGGCAGACGGCTCGCGGCCACGGCGGGCAAGAAGGACAGAGCGGAGACGGACAGGGGGACCCGAGTGACCGAGCGGACGCCCATGACGCGAGTGGACATGGCGGCCAATCGCAGAGCGGCGGTGCCGGACAACCCGGTAGCGGGGGCCAGAACGGATCAGGCGCCGGCGGCGGGGGTCAAGGCGGCGAGACCTGGATTGTCGGTCCCAACGGCGAGAAGCTGCTCATGTTGTCCAAGCAGCCGAGCGGTGCAGCCGGCGGCCAGCGGAGCGTGCAAGAAGGATCCGGAGAGAAAAACGGCACACCGGGGGGCTGGGGTGAGGGGCACGATCCGGCCGTCCAGGGAAAAGCCACGACGTCGAAGGCGTCGGCCGAGGACACCCAGGTGCAAGGGACCGACACGGGGCAGGGCGGATCGCGAAGCCAGGTAATCCAAGGCGCCGCGGAGCGCGGATTTGCCTCGCGCAATTACCAAAAAGTCTACACCGAGTATCACCAGGTGGCGGAAGAGTCGCTGGCGAAGGACGAGATCCCTGACGGCTATCGCTCCTTCGTAAAGCGGTATTTTCAGCTGATTCGGCCGCGAGAAGGGCGCTGAATGCGGGTCGCCGCAGGCATGGGCGAGCCGAGTTGCCCCGGGGCCGGCGCTTCGGTGTCGGGGCAGTACGTCTTTCTCCGGGACCCCGAACGTCAAAACGCGGACACGGCGAGGTCATAGATGGAAACGGACGTAATCGAGCAAGTTACCGTGTTTCGCAAACACATCGAAGATCTGCGCAGCGAGATTGCCAAGTCGGTCATCGGCAACCGTGAGGTCGTCGACGGGGTCATTACCTGCATGCTCGCGGGGGGCCACGCTTTGCTCGAGGGGGTACCCGGTCTCGGCAAGACGATGCTGGTCCGCACCCTGGCCGAAACGCTCTCGCTCACGTTTTCCCGAATTCAGTTCACTCCTGATCTGATGCCGGCCGACATTCTCGGAACGACGGTGATCGACGAGACACAGGGCGGGGCCAAGACGTTCGAGTTTCGCAAGGGGCC
Organism: uncultured delta proteobacterium; assembly: GCA_963831555.1. Lineage (GTDB taxonomy): Bacteria > Myxococcota_A > Polyangia > Polyangiales > Polyangiaceae > Palsa-1150. The sequence continues at coordinate 251,969 of CAWHQT010000021.1, read as the reverse complement.
TATCTTCGCCAACGTGGTCCTCGCCGACGAGGTCAACCGAGCAACACCAAAGACCCAGAGCGCATTGCTGGAAGCCATGCAGGAGCACCGCGTGAGCGTGGGCAAGCGAACCCACGTCCTCGACGAACCGTTCGTGGTGCTCGCCACGCAGAACCCGCTCGAAATGGAGGGGACCTATCCGCTTCCCGAGGCCCAACTGGACCGTTTTCTATTCAAGCTCCACGTTGGGTTTCCGAGTCGCGACGAGTTGCATCGAATCCTCGACTTGACTACGGGCGCGGGGATCGAGACACGGCGGGCGGTACTCGATCGGGATGCCATCGTGGCCATGCAAGCGCTCGTACGGAAAGTGCCGGTCGCGCGCCACGTTCAGGACTACGCCATTCGGTTGCTTCAGGCTTCGCATCCGGACGGACCGGACGCGCCCGACCTGGCCAAGCGCTTCGTGCGTTACGGTAGCTCGCCGCGCGGCGCCCAGGCGGTGCTCCTCGCGGCCAAGATTCGCGCGCTCTTCGATGGGCGTTTCGCCGCGAGCGTCGATGACGTCCGCGCCGTCGTGCACCCCGCGATGCGCCATCGTATTCTTCTCAACTTTGAGGGAGAAGCCGAAGGAATCGCCACCGATCAAGTCATCGACGCCATCGTCGCAGCAGTTCCGGAAGCCACCGCAGCGACCGCCCCAAAGGCGGCGAAGTTCGTGGCGAACTAGGCCCGCTTCATTTTGTCGCGCAGCCATTTCATGGTCCTTCGTGGGTCGCTCCGGTGTGCGCGGGACGTCCGAAGGAGCTACGTCGCGCACTCCGTCGTCCGCACGCGAATGGCGCCGCGATGAGTCTGTTCGACCTTTTACCCTGGCGGCGCGAGAAGCGGGTCGCTCCCGCACCGGGCGATCCGTTCGACGACGAGTTTCAACGCAAGCTCGAGTCTCTGGCTCTCGTGAGCCGGCGCGTATTCTCGGGCAGGCTTCGCGCGGACCGGAGAACCAAGAAGAGCGGCAGCGGCGTCGAGTTCGCGGACCACCGCGACTACCAGCCGGGAGACGATTTTCGGTCCCTGGATTGGAATGTCTATCAACGCTTCGGGCGGCTTCTCGTGCGCCTGTACGAAGAGGAGGAGGACCTCGCCATCCATTTCGTCCTCGACGCAAGCGCATCGATGGCATTTGGCGACGGACGAAAGGCTGAGTATGCGAAGAAGGTGGTCGCCGCGCTCGCCTACGTTGGGCTTGCGAACCTGGATCGTGTGAGCATCGTCACCACGACCGACCGGGTACTCGAACGGCTCCCGGAAACACGCGGGAAGGCGCGTATTTTCAAAGCGTTTCGATTTCTGCGTGAGGTCGAGTCCACCGGAACGACCGACCTCGGCGAAGCGATGAAGACCTTCGTCGCCCAAAACAAGCGACGGGGCCTCGCGGTGCTCGTGAGCGATCTCTACGACCCGAGCGGGTTCGAGAAGGGAATCAACGTCCTCCGGTACAATAAGTTCGATCCGTTCGTCGTTCATGTGCTCGACCCGATGGACGCGCGGCCGAAACTCCACGGCGACGTTCTCGTCTATGACTGCGAAACGGGCGACGAGCGCGAGGTGACGGTGACCGCTCGCATGCTGGATCGGTTCGCCGCCGCGCACGCCCGATACCTCGCCGAAGTGGAGCGCTTCTGCACCACGCACCAGGTGCCCTATGCGGCCGCCCCCATCGACGTTCCGTTCGACGAGCTGATCCTGCGCGTGTTTCGCCGCGGAGGGTTTTTACGGTGATGATCCTCACGGGGATACCCCCGGCCGAGCTCTTGGCGATATTCGGGGCCGTCGCGCTCGGCGTGGTCTTGCTCTACCTGCTGAAACTGCGACGCCGCGCGGTCCCCGTCCCCTTCTCACCTCTCTGGGAGCGGGTAGTCGGCGACAAGGAATCGACGACGCTCTTCTCGAAGCTGAAGCGCGTTCTCTCGCTGCTGCTCCAACTGGCGCTTCTCGCGCTCCTCGTGCTGGCGCTCGGGAATCCTCGGCCGATCGAGAGCCTTGCCCGGAGCCGCACGCTGGTCGTTTTGGTCGATGCCAGTGCTTCGATGCAAGCGACGGACGTGCGGCCCAATCGCCTCGGCGTGGCCCGTGATGAAGTCCGAAAGATGGTGCGCGGACTCGGCGGCGCCGATCGGATGCTCATAGCCCAAATGGACGCTCGCGTGACTCCGCTCGGACCGATGACGGGCGAAGCGGCGGTGCTGGAGCGCGAAGTCGACGCGATTGGCGCCACGGACGCGCGCGCGGATTTTCCTCGGGCGCTCCGTTTTGCGACCGACGTGCTCCGGGGAGTCGACGCCGGAGAGATCGTCGTCGTCTCGGACGGCGCCCTGGGGCCCGCCGCCGACGCTTCGGGCTCGGTGCATCTCGGGGGGACGAGACTGAGTTACGTGCGCGTGGGGAGAGAAGCAAGAAACGTCGGTATCACGCAGTTCTCCGTCCGGCGTTATCCCCTCGATCGGAGTCGCTACGAAGTCATGCTCGAGCTGACGAACACCGGACCGGAAGTCGAAGATGTCGAGCTCCAGCTCTTGGGCGATGGGGCTCTGGTCGATCTGACGCGGCTCACATTGTCCCCTGGAGAACGCTTACCGCGGTTCTATCCCCAGCTGTCGGGGGCGAGCCGCACGCTCGAGGCGAAGCTCGCGCGCGCGGATGGTTCGCATGACGATTTGCCCGCCGACGATCACGCATACGCGCTCCTTCCCGCGCGCCGGCGTCCCAAGGTGCTCGTCGTTACCGACGGCAATACGTATTTGGAAGCGGCGTTGCTTCTCGACGAGTACCTCGACGTCACGAGCGTGGCGCCCGCTGCGTATGCGAATTCGATCGGATCGGAAAACTGGGACGCGGTGATTTTCGATCGGGTCACGCCGGCCGAGGCCCCGAAGGCGAGCGCGCTCTATTTGGATCCGCGCGGTCCGGGTAGCCCCGTGACGGTTCTCGAAGAGCTCAAGAGCCCTGGCTTCGACAAGATCGAACGCACGCACCCCGTGGTGCGCTTCATCGCGCTCGACGACGTGAACATCTCGCTGGGCCACAAGCTCGTTCCGAACGGTGACGACAAAGTCGTCGGGGCGTCCGATGGCGGCGCGTCGCCCATCCTGGTCGCCGGCACACGGAACGGCTTCAAGTTCGTGGCGCTCGGGTTCGACGTGAGCGGCAGCGATTTACCGCTTCGCCCGGCGTGGCCCTTGTTTCTTTTGGACTGCATCAACTGGTTTTCGGACGAGGACTCGCAATACCTTGCGAGCTTTCGAACGGGAGAGGTGTGGCGCATTCCCGTTGCCTCCGGTTCGGGGAGCGCGACGCTCAAGCGGCCGGACGGCACCGTGGAGTCGGTGGCCGTTCACGACGGTCGCGCCGTCCTGTTGGGCGAGTACGCCGGGTTCTACGAGCTCTCGCGAGGGGCCTCGGACGGGGTGCCGGCCGTCGCGGTCCCGCCCGAGCCGACGACCGCGTTCGCCGCGAACCTCCTCGACGCGAACGAGAGCGCAATTGCACCGCAAGACAAACTCGTGGTCGACGGGAAGAACGCGGGCGATCTCGCCGCGTTTCGGCTCGGCGTGCGGCGGGAAATCTGGATTTACCTACTCGTCGCTGCCGCGCTGCTGACGGCGCTCGAGTGGGCCACCTACCATCGTCGGGTCACCGTATGACTCGGCCGTCGATGGGGCAATCGGTTTTGGGCGCGTGCGCTCTCGGCGCATTGGCCCTGGGCCTGTGGGCCTACCTGCGGTTCGTGTGGTTCGGTACGCCGGTCATCGCGTGGGTGCGTCATGGAACGCAATACGAACTACTCGCCCCGCGCTTGCTCGGCTTCGCCCTTCTCGCCCCCTATTTCTTGTGGATGGTTGGCAGAAGCCTGGCCGACCTCCCGATCGCGCAAAAAGTGCTCTCCGTGCTTTTGCGCGTCGCGTTCGTGACCGTGATCTCGCTCGGACTCGCTCGGCTGGCGCGGACCGCCACGAGCCACAGAGTGTGCACCGTGTATCTCGCCGACGTAAGTGAGAGTATCTCGGACGAAGGGATAGGCGACGAACGCGCCGAGCTGCAAAAAGCGATCAAGGCAAAGCCGAAAGAAGACCTTCTGCGCTTGGTGACGTTCGCAAAGCGTCCGCGGGTCGTGCCGATTGGAGATGGCGCTCCGTTCGAAGCGGACGGGGAGACCACGGCGGGCGCCGAGCCCATCTCGCGCCACGGAACGGGGCTGGGAACGGCCACCGACATTGCGAGCGCTTTGGAGCTCGCGTATGGGCTGTATCCCGAGGGCTATCTGCGTCGCGCCGTGATCCTCTCAGACGGCGTTCAGACGGACGGCGACCTTCTGGCCGAGGCGAATCGCGCGAAGGCGTTCGGCGTCAAGCTGTTCGCGATTCCATCCAAACGGCCCCTGCCGGGTGAGGTCGCCGTACGGGAGCTGCGCGTCCCGGACAAAGTCCATGAACAGGAGACGTTCGACGTGCACGCGATCGTCTTCTCGAGCGTCGCGCAGAAGGCCAAGCTCTCGCTCAAACAGGGAGACGTTATCAACGGGTTGGACGGGATAAAATTCGTAGCGCTCGTCGCGGGCGACAACGACGTGCAATTCAAGAGCAAGGCGGCTTTGCCCGGCGAGGTGACCTATTCGCTCGAAGTGAGCGAGGCGTCGCAGGATCACTTTACGGAGAACAATCGTGCCACGGCGGTGGCGGCCGTGACCGGAATGCCGGTGGTGCTGTACGTGGATGGCGATCCGGCGCGTGCTTCTTATTTGGCGTCGGCCTTGAGCGCGCAGCAGTTCAACGTCGACACGTTCGATCCTCTCCCGAGCAGCGTTCGCGAAGCCGAAAAGTACGACTTCATCATTTTGAGCGACATGCCCTCCGAGCGGGTTTCGCTGATTCAAGAGGAGGCGGTCGAGCAGTACGTTCGTGATCTCGGCGGGGGGTTTCTCTTCGCCGGCGGCGAAAACGGATACGGCTTGGGGAGTTGGAGTCACACGACCATCGAGAAAATTCTTCCCGTGCGCATGGACGCCGAGAGGCGACGCGACGAGCCCGAGGTCGCCATGGCCCTCGTGATCGATCGCTCGGGATCGATGACGGGACTGCCCCTCGAGATGGCCAAGCAAGCGGCCAAGGCCACCGCCGACACACTCGCCGCCGACGACCTGCTCGAGGTCATCGCGTTCGACTCGCAGCCTACGCGGATTGTGCGGATGATCGCCGCGAAGCACAGCGCACGGATCCAAAACGACATCGCGCGCATCCAGGCGGGCGGGGGTACGGAGATCTTCCCGGCGCTCGACACGGCATACCAAGCGCTATCGAGCACCCACGCCAAGCGCAAGCACGTCGTCTTGCTCACCGACGGCCAGGCGCCTTCGAATGGCATTCGCGAACTCGTGCAAGCCATGGCGGCCGAAGAGATCACCGTGACGACGGTCGGCTTGGGGGGCGGGGCGGACGAGACTCTCCTGCGGATGATCGCGGAGGTCGGAGGCGGCAGGTATTACCGAGCGGCGGATCCGCAGTCGCTACCACGAATATTCACCCGTGAAACGGAAATGGTCAGCCGGTCGGCGGCGGTCGAAGAATATTTTCAACCTCGCGTGGTCGCCCCTGCCGATTTCCTTCGCGGAATCGACATCGGCGGCGCGCCGTTCTTGCATGGATACGTTGCGACGAAGCTCAAACCGCCGCCGGCGCAGCAGATCCTCACGAGCGAGCTTGGGGAGCCGATACTCGCGCGCTGGCATGTCGGGCTTGGCTGGGCCGTGGCGTGGACGAGCGACGTAAAGAATCTGTGGGCGGTCGAGTGGCTCAGGTGGCCCCCATGGGGCCAGTTCTGGGGCCAGCTCGTGCGCGAGCACATGCGACAGAAGAAGCGCCAGGTTTTCGATATGCGTGCCGAGCTCGATCCCGCGACGGGTCATGTGCATGCCGTGCTCGACGCCATCGGGCGGGACGACCATTTCGAAAACGCGCTCGATGCGGCGTTGACCGTCACCGGCCCACAACCCAACGGCGAGACGCGCAACGTACCGATGCTCCAAACGGCGCCCGGACGCTACGAGTCTGACTTCCCGCTCGACCGTTTCGGGTCGTTTCTGCTGCATGCGGTGCTCGATCGGCCGGTCGACGATCCCGGCGGAACGAAAGTGGCGACGGTCGCGGAGAGCTTCGGACATGTGACGAATCCGTACCCGCGCGAATACCTCGCGCTTGCGCCGGACATCACCACGCTCGCGCACGCCGCCGCCGCCACGGGCGGGACGGTCGATCCGCCACCCGCCGCTGTGTTCGACCCGTCGGGGGAATCGGTTCGCTTTCACGAGGACCTCTGGCCCCGGTTCGTCGTGGCGGGCATCGTCCTCTTCCTGCTTGATCTACTCGTGCGGCGTGTGCGCTTGGTAGGCGGCAAGCGCACGGCGACGTCTGCCGCGCATGGTCCGAGGCGCGCCAGCACAATGGTGTAACGAAATCGTTTCGCGTATGCCCTGAGCTGGGCTATTGGCAGACAACGCGTATCGCCGGACGGCATCCAACGTGACACGTACATCTCCATGCGAGCCGCCGTAGTGACGATGACCGAGCCCAGCGATCTCGAGCCGATTCGCCGCCGTGACGATCTCTTCGTCCCGTTCGTCGAGGCGTGCAAACCACGCGAGAGGTGGCGCATCGGGCCGGAGATGGAAAAGTTCGGCCTCATCGAGGCGACGCGCAAGCCCTTGCCCTACCACGGCGATCGAAGCGTGGTGCGTGTCCTCGAGGAGCTCGCCGGCAAGTACGGTTGGACGGCCGAGCGCGAGCACGACGGAGGGCCCGTCATCGCGCTCGCTCGCGGGGGTGCCTCGGTGACTCTCGAGCCCGGTGCGCAGCTCGAGCTCTCGGGCGCACAAAGCGAGAACGTTCATCAGGTGTGCGCCGAGCTGCGCGGGCACATGCGCGAGCTGGCCCCGCTTTCGCGTGCGATGGGCGTTCGTTGGCTCGGAGTGGGTTTTCATCCATTCGCAACGCGCGACGAGTTCGACTGGGTACCAAAGCAGCGTTACGGGGTCATGCGCGACTATTTGCCCACGCGCGGGGCGCACGCTCTCGATATGATGCTGCGGACTTGCACGGTGCAGGTGAACCTCGACTATGCGAACGAAGCCGACGCCATGCGCAAGATGCGTGTCGCGCTGGCGCTCGCGCCGGCAACTACGGCGATGTTCGCGAACAGCCCATGGAAAGAGGGCAAACCGCACGGCGGTCTCAGCTACCGTGGTCGCGTTTGGCTCGACGTGGATCCGGATCGCTCGGGGTTGCTTCCAGCGTTGTGGAAACCAGGGGCCCGCTTCGACGACTACGTCGAGTGGGCGCTCGACGTGCCGATGTTTCTATTCAAACGGGATGGACACGCAATCGCCAATACCGGCCAGACGTTCCGACGTTTTTGGAAATCCGGGTTCGAGGGTTACGCGCCCACGCTCGAAGATTGGAAAGTGCATCTGAATACGCTATTTCCCGAGGTCCGGCTGAAGAAGACGATTGAGATTCGTGGGGCGGACGTCCAATCGACCGATATGGCGTGTGCGCTCCCGGCACTATGGTCGGCCATTCTCTACGATGAACGGGCTCTCGCCGAAGTGGAAGAGCTCGTAAGTGGCTGGGGATACAAAGAGGTTGCGGAGCTTCGGACGCGCGCGTGGCGAGAGGGGCTGCGCTCGGTCTTTCGCGGTCGCCCCCTCGCCGAAGTCGCGGAGCGTTTGGTCTCCATCGCAGACGGAGGCCTCGAGCGACGCGCTATCGTCGACGCCTGCAGCGGCAAGGACGAGCGAGTGCATCTGGCCCGGCTTCGCCGCCTCGTCGGGGAAGGGAAGTCGCCCGCGGACGTGCTCCTCGAACGGGCGCGCGGAAAGGATGACCCGGCGGCGATCGTGGAGCTGACGGCGCTCGCGTTCGAATGAGGTGAGCTCAGGACCGTCTTCGAGCCGCGTCGGCATCGCTCGAACGGACCGCCTCCACGAAGGCTTGCACGCGGGCCAAATCCTTGTGGCCCGGCGAGTGCTCGACCCCGCTCGCCGCGTCGACGCACCACGGCGCGACGTCCCGTATGGCGTCCCCCACGTTCTCCGGGGTAAGCCCGCCCGCCAGCACGAGGCGGCGGCGTGCTGCCAAAGCCCCGACCAGCCGGGTGTCCACCCTTCGCCCGGTACCTCCGAGCGCCCCGTCGACCTTCGCATCGACCATCACGTAATCGCCGCCCATGGTCTCGGCGTATGCCACGTCTTCGGCACCCGCCACCCCCACGGCTTTGTAAGCATGTGGAAGCAATGCAAGGACCGTCTCCGGCGACTCCTTGCCGTGCAATTGGAGGCAGCCCACACCGGTCTCATCGCGAAGCCTTCGCATCGCGTCCACGCTCATGTCTGCCACCACACCCACGATGAGCGCCCTAGCGCCGATAGCCTGTACGATCGCGCGAGCCGTGTCGACGCTCACGCAGCGAAGACTCGATTCGACCAAGTTGACGCCCACGGCGTCCACGCCGAGATCAACGCAAGCGCACGCTTGCTCGATCGAGGTCAAGCCGCAAATCTTGATTCGAGTCACGGGTCGATCTTCAGAAGCTCTCGTACTTTCGCGATGACTTGCGGCGCTTGAATCGGCTTGGTGATGTACGCGTTCGCGCCGAGCTGCAACGCGCGCTGCCGATCTTCGCTCGAACCCTCGGTCGTGATGACGATGATTGGAACGTTCTTGTGACTGGGATCGCTTCGAACCCGCTTGACCAGCTTGAGCCCATCCATGATCGGCATGTTGATGTCGGTCAAAATGATATCGAATTTTCCGGTAGCGAGCTTACGCAGGCCGTCTACGCCGTCATCGGCCTCGGTGACGTGCAAGCTCTTCAGCCGCGACAGCGCCAGCACGAGTAGCTGTCTCATCATGGGCGAATCCTCGACGACGAGGCACGAGTATTGGGCGGTCATCGTGGAGCCGTTCCTGCTTCGCGCGTTATAGGATCTTTTTCGAGGCCTTCGACGACTGATACTACGCGCTCATCTCGCGCAGTTCTTCGGCGCTCGGGAGTGCGCCGTTGGCGTGGCTCCAGAAGTGCGCCGACACGAGAGCGCTGCCAGCATGGGCTTCGAGCAGCTTGAAGAGCTCCCTGTCTACGGTCACGAGTCGCTTCTTGTGTTCGAGCAGTGCATACACGACGATGACTCCGACCGTTCGGTTATCGAGCGCAAGCGGGAGACACGCAACCGGGGTGGAGGGCAGTTCCCCATCCGCGATGTGTGGCACTCCGGTCAGGTACGTGCGCTCTACGAGCGCTTCGAGCGCGTTCGAAGCGGCGCTGTCGCGCAATGGGATTTTCGGCAAGCTTCCGACGTCGATCCCGTCGGCCGCGATGGGCACGAGATGTTGCTCGTCATCGTCGACAAAATAGATGCCCAGCGAGCGCACCCCGACGAGCTGAACCAAGAGCTCCCGAATGTGGCGGATGACGCTGGCTACGCGGAGCGACGAGTGGAGTTGAAAGCTCGCCACGTAAAGGTTTGCGAAACTTTCGAGCTCGGACTCGATCTCGACGAAGCGATTGGTGATGACCGTGTGTTCGTGAACGGCAGACAAGAGCTTCTCCTTCTCGCGTTCCAGCTCACTTATTTTCTTCAGCAAATCGCGAATCGCTTTGTCGCTCGCAAGCTGCGTCTTGAGCGCGGCGTTTTCTTCTTCGAGACTCGCCAGCTGGTCACGCAGACGGGTGTTGTTACCCACGAGCTCCTCGGTGAGTTCGGCTCCGCGCTTGAAGAAGGTGTGCAAAAAGGCGTCTCGTTTTTGTTTGAGCTCGCCGCCGACCCCCCCGGCCGGGCGATCGCTGGGCCTCGGTCCTCGGCCCTTCTTCTCCGTCATGGCTCCAGAATATCACTTTTTTTCCCCCGGCCCCCGACCTGCTGAATCCACGCTTCGAGCTCGCCAAGGATGACCCGCGAGCACGTCCGGAGCGCCGCGACGGTGCCGCTGCCCGTCAGGAGCATCGCCGCGCGGAGCTCCCTCTCGACCCCATCCAAGAACGCGGCCGCTCCGGCGCGACCGCCGGCTGCGAGGGCGCGAAGTACGGGGCGAGCCAATCCGGCCGCCGAGGCACCGAGCGCGACCGCCCGCGCCACGTCCAGCCCGGTCGCGACGCCGCCCGTCGCAATGAGGGTGTCGAACTCCATAGGACCAAGAAGGACCACGGACGCCGCGGTGGGTATGCCCCAGTCCCAGAATGCGTCACCCAGCGCTTGCGCGCGGGCGTCCCCGGCCGCTGCCGCCCGTTTGGTCTCGACTCCCACCCAAGACGTGCCACCCGCGCCTGAGACGTCCACGTGCTTGACCCCGACCGCGCGCAGGCGTTCGCCGACAGATGCCGAGATTCCGCACCCGGTTTCCTTGACCACGACCGGAATCCCGAGTTGACCGATCAGGCGCTCAATCGTCTCAAAGCCGCCGGAAAAGTCCCGGTCCCCTCCGGGTTGCACGAGCTCCATGGCCGGGTTGAGGTGGAGGCAGAGTGCGTCCGCACCGACCTCGTCGACGAGGGCGCGCACTTCGGCCGTTGTCATCGTTCGCGCCTGTACGACTCCCAAGTTGCCAAGAACGAGCGTGGTAGGTGCCCACGCTCGCACGCTGTAGGTGGCGACGGTCCCCGGGCGCACATGCATCGCCCGCTGACTGCCGAGGCCAAAACCGTAGCCCCGCTCTTCGGCGAGGCCTGCGAGTTCCCGGTTGACGCGCCCCGCTTCCTCGGTTCCTCCCGTCATCGATGCGATCACGATCGGAGCGCGCAGACGCTTTCCCAGCACCGTGACTGAAGTATCCAAATCAGCGTACCGCAGTTCTGGGAGCGCGTTGTGCACCAGCCGAACGCACTCAAACAACGTGGACACGTTTCTAAAGCCGACCTCCGCCTCCGAGCACAGGGTCAAGTGATCGGCCTTGCGTTCACCAATCGTCGTCATCGTGCCTCGCAGCCTAGCCCCCCACCCGCAGCCGGGCACCTTTCTTCAAAGAAAGTTGAAAGTGCGCGTAGATACGAAACAATCAGGCGCTTGTCCCGTTGACGGCAGCGCCCGTCAACCCTAGGCTTCCGCCCACGGCATGACGCCCACCCAGACAGTGTTCGAAGGTCCTACGCGCCCCGCCTCCCCTGAGGACGGAGCATTTGGCGCTGGCGACGACTTTCATGCGTTCGCCAGGCGCGTGAGGGCGGAAGTCGACGAGGCTCTGGTGCCATGGTTGCGACAGCGCGTCGCGGAGGCGCAACGCCGCGGGCCGGACGTCGAATCTGTGGCAGACGCGATCGGCCGCCTCGTGCTACGGGGCGGCAAGAGGATGCGGCCGGTGCTGCTCGCGGCGTCGTTCGAGGCGTGCGGCGGGCAAGGCGGGACGTCGGCGGTGTTGCCCGCGGCGCTCGCGCTCGAACTGCTCCAAGCGTACCTGCTCGTTCATGACGACTGGATGGACGGCGACGAGGTTCGACGGGGCGGCCCGAGCGTTCCCGCCATGATGCGGCAGCGCTACGCGGGAGCACGCGCGGAGGCCATGAGCGTTCTCGCGGGCGATCTTGCGGCGGCTTGGGCGCGACGTGCTTTGCTCGAAGTGGCGCTGTCGCCCGATCGGGTGGTGCGGGCGGCGGGGGAGCTCGCGCGGGTCGAGGAAGAAGTCGTGCAAGGTCAGGTCCTCGATGTGTGCGCCGTCGCCCGCGACGCGGCCGACGTGGAGATGGTGCACGGGCTCAAGACGGCGAGCTACTCCATGCGCGGCCCGGTCGTCATGGGCGCCCACCTCGCGGGTGCTCAGCCGTCGCAGATTGAGTCGCTCGTGGCGTTTGCCGGACCGCTCGGCGTAGCATTTCAGCTCCGGGATGACTTGCTCGGAGTCTTCGGCGATCCTGTCGTCACGGGCAAGCCGCGAGGCAGCGACATGCGAAGCGGCAAGCGGAGCGCCGTCTTGATCGACGCTTTTGGTGACCCGAGCGAAAGCGGGCCGCTCTCGCGTGTACTCGGGCACCCAGACGCCACGGATGAAGAAGTTGGCCGAGCCGTGGCTATCCTAGAAGCGAGCGGCGCTGGGGCGCGCGTCGAGGCGCGCATCGACACGCTGTCGCGGACCGCCTGCGCCGCGCTCGCTCGCGCCAACCTTGAACCGCACGGGCGAGCCCTCCTCACGGAGGCAGTCGCCATTTTCACGAGCGGGCGCGCCTGATGGGCGGCGCCGGACACGCATGCGGAAAGGCCATCGTCCTCGGTGAGCATGCCGTGGTCTACGGCGTGCCCGCCATCGCGGTCGGTATCGACCGCGGAGCCAGCGCGTATGCAACTCCCCTCGAGCAAGGGCCGAGTCGCCTGTTCGTGCGTGGATGGGGGTTGCACATCCGCGAAGACGAGGACCATCATGACCTCGCGCGGGCGTTCCGTGCGCTTTTGCTAGCCGCGCGAAGCGACACGCCGTCGCTCGGCCATCATGCCGTTGAAGTCGAGGCGCACTTGCCTCCCGGCGGCGGGCTGGGATGTTCCGCGGCGATCGGAGTCGCCATCGCGCGCGCTCTTGACGTGCGCCCGCGCGAAAGTGCCGTGCAGGATCGGGCGATGGCTTGGGAGCGCGTATTTCACGGCAATCCGAGCGGGGTGGACGCCGCCGTCGCGGCTCGCGGTGGGTGCGTCGTGTTCCGAAAAGGGGCGGGGATCGAGCCTTTGCGCGTTCGTGGCCCAATCCACCTCTGCATCGGCAGTACGGGAACGGCGTCCAGCACGAAGGCCATGGTGGAAGGGGTCGCCCGGTTGCGATCGCAAAGCCCGCGGCACGTCGACCAATCGTTTGACGAGATCCGCGCGCTCGTCAATTCCGGGCGTCTGGCGTTCGAGACGGGTGATCGGGCCCTATTGGGACGCCTCATGAATCTCAACCAAAGGCTGCTTCGGGAGCTCTTCTTGTCGACGCCCGAGATCGAGCGGATGTGCAGCCTTGCGCGTGGCTCCGGGGCGCTCGGAGCGAAACTCACGGGCGCGGGGGGCGGCGGCAGTGTGCTGGCCCTCGTGCCGACTCTCGCGGTTGCCGACGCGGTGCTCGCCTCTTGGAAGAGCGCGAACTTTGATGGATTCGTGGCGTGCGTCACGCCCGAAATTCGGACCCAAGCGTTCGAGGCCGAGAACACCCCATGAGCGAAGCGGTCGCCATCGCGCACCCGAACGTGGCCCTCTCGAAGTATTGGGGCAAGCGCGCAGTCGGCCGCTTTCCCGCCGTGCCGAGCCTCTCGGTCACGCTGTCGGGCCTCACGACGCGGACGCGCGTTCGTTTTGACCGGGCGCTTGCCGAAGATCGGGTCGTTCTCAATGGCGCCCCCGGCGATGAGGGTGCGCGAGCTCGGGCCGTGGATCTGCTTGATCGCGTGCGCCACGCGGCGGGCGAGGAGAGACGGGCAGCCGTCGATTCCAGCAACGATTTCCCAACGGCGAGCGGGCTTGCCTCGAGCGCCTCCGGGTTCGCGGCCTTGGCCCTCGCCGCGGTGCGTGCAGCCGGGCTCGATTGGGATACGCCACGAGTGAGCGATCTTGCGCGGCGAAGCTCAGCCAGTGCGGCTCGAAGCCTTTTCGGAGGCTATGTGGAACTGGACGCCGCGCATCCCGTGCCCCGCGAGGACGACATTCTCGCCGCGCGCTCTATTGCTCCGGCCGACCAGTTACCGTTGCTCGTTCTCGTGTGTGTCACCACCGAGAGCCCGAAGGCCGTTGGGTCGACCGCGGGGATGGCGACGACCATGGCCAAGAGTCCCTACGCGACCGCCTGGCTCGAGGAGGCTCCGCGTTTGCACGCCCGCCTTCGCGAAGCGCTCTTCGCCAAGGACTTCGAAGCCGTAGGTGAGCTGGCGGAGGCCAGCGCCCTTGCCATGCATGCGAGCGCAATTGCGGCCGGTGTGATCTATTGGACCGGCGCGACGCTCGACGTGCTGGCGGCGGTCCATCGATTGCGAGAGGCGAGTGTGCCGGTCTTCGCGTCGATCGACGCTGGGCCTCACGTGAAGGTGCTCGTGCGACCGCAGGACGCGTCCGGGGTCCACGCCGTGATGCGCGCCACGGCGGGTGTCAGGCGCGTCATCGAGTCCTGGCCGGGGCAAGGAGCGCGCCTCGAGGCGGCCATCGGTTCGGTCTCGTGAGGGCGATCGCGCCGGGCAAGTTGGTGCTCACCGGCGCCTATGCCGTTCTCGACGGGGCACCCGCCACGGTCGCCGCGGTGGACCGCTACGCCGTGGCGGATGCGTCGCGCCTCTCGGACGCGACAATGCCGGAGATTCGGTCCGCGTTTGGCCAAAGCGTCGCGCCTGCGACGGATGTCAGCGCGCTGCAGGACGTGCGTGGCCGAAAGCTGGGACTGGGATCAAGCGCCGCGGCGGTCGTTGCCTCTCTGGCTGCCGATGCGCTTTTGCGCGGTGAGGACCTGGCGGCGCCGCTCGTGCGGGCCCGCATCTTCAGCGCCGCTCGCGAAGCGCACGCGCGTGTTCAGAGCGGGGGCAGTGGGGTCGACGTCGCGGCGAGTGTCTACGGGGGCGTTCTTCGTTACACCGTGACCCGTGATGGGCCCTCGATCCGCGCCGTGGCCCTGCCACCGGGCCTTGTCTTGGCCGCTTTTTTTAGTGGTGTAATCGCTCGCACGAGCGACCTTCGAGCTCACGTGGACGCAAAGCGAAGGGATCGGCCAGGCGAGTTCGCCGTACTCGGGACGGCGATGGCGCGCGCCGCGACCGCCGCCGCCGACGCGCTCGACCGTGCGGACACGCACGATTTCGTCTCCATCGCTGGAAACTATGGGACTCTCTTGGCCGAGCTCGGACGCCTCTCCGACGCACCGATCGTCGCCCCGTCGGTTGCCGAACTCGGAGCCCTGGCAGCGCGTCATGGCGCGGCCTTCTTGCCGTCGGGTGCGGGCGGCGGCGACGTCGCTGTGTGGATTGGGAGGACCCCACCCCCCCCCGTGTTCGTCGTTCGCGCGGAGGCTCTTGCCCTCGCGCCGCTTTCGCTTTCCGTCGACCGTGGGGGCGTACGCCCCGAATCGGTCCAAACCTGAGGCCCCGACCATGGCTCGAACTTCGCAGTTGCCCGGCTTTTACAAGGTTACGGTGCACCAGAGGCGCTCGCTCGTCAGTGAAGCGACCGGCGCCGATGTGGCCGAAATCGGTTCTGCTCTGGACCGCGGGGGTCTCGACGGAGCGACGGCGGACAAATTCGTCGAGAACGTCCTCGGCACCTACGCGCTTCCCTACGCGGTGACCCTCAACGTGCGGGTCAATGACCACGACTACGTGGTGCCCATGGTGATTGAGGAGCCGAGCGTGGTCGCCGCGGCCTCCAGCGCCGCCAAGCTCGTTCGAAACGGCGGCGGCTTCCGTGCCGAAGCCGACCCGCCCCTGATGATCGCGCAAATACAGCTGCGTGAAGTCCCGGACGCGGGTTCCGCGGTAAGGCGAGTCACGGAACAAGAGAATGAGATTATCGAGCTCGCGAATCGGTCCCTCGTAGGACTCGTCGCCCGCGGCGGCGGCGCTCGTTCGGTGGAAGCCCGCGTGCTTGCGCCCGACATGGTCGTCGTGCACGTCATCATCGATTGCCAAGATGCGATGGGGGCCAACCTGGTCAACTCGGCCGCAGAAGCCGTAGGGCCACGGATCGCCGCCATCGCCGGCGGCCGTCTGGGACTGCGGATCCTGTCTAACCTGTGCGATAAACGCTGTGTACGCGTGCAGTGTCGCATCCCTGGGAGGGCCCTTGCGACAGACGAGATGAGCGGTGACGAAGTCGTCGATGGGATCGTCAATGCGTCGCGGTTCGCCGAACTCGACCCCTATCGTGCGGCGACGCACAACAAGGGAATCATGAATGGCGTTGACGCGGTGGTCATCGCGACAGGCAACGATTGGCGGGCCGTCGAGGCGGGCGCGCACGCGTACGCCGCGCGGAGCGGGCAGTACCAACCGCTCGCCGTGTGGCGACGCGACGGGGACGGGATTCTCGGGCGACTCGAGCTTCCCCTCGCGCTCGGGACCGTGGGCGGCACCTTGCGGGTCCACCCTGCGGCGCGCCTTTCGCTGCGAATGCTTGGGGTGAAGGACGCTCAAGAGCTCGCGGGGGTAGTGGCTTCCGTCGGCCTGGCATCCAATCTGGCCGCCGTTCGCGCGCTTGCGACGGATGGTATTCAACGTGGCCACATGGGCCTGCATGCGCGCTCCGTTGCCCTTGCCGCGGGGGCGACCGGTCCCTTCGTCGAGCGGGTCGCGGCGATGATTGTCGAGGCGCGCAACATCACCGTCGACGCCGCGCGAAAGGCGCTTACGGCCCTTGCCTATGGGGAAGGCGAGGAGCCTGTCCTCCGAATCGACGCCGTCGAGCCTGCAGTCGGGATCGAGTGATCGCCGAATCTTAACGTTTGGAATTCGGAGACGTGACCGGACGAGGCAGATGTCGTAGCTTCCGGTGGTGCAGCGAGACGGTCAGGATCAAGGCCGGCCGGCGCGATGGTCCGAGCCGCCTCCGTCCGGTGACCCCCACAGGGATGTCACGGGCGCGCTCCACGACGTCTCGAATGCACTCACCGTGTTGCTGGGGTGGGTCGCGGAGGCGCGCGGTGGCCGTTCGACGCCTGAGCAGGTCGACCACGCGCTCGCCATCGTCGAGCATCGGGCGCGGGCGGCGCGCGACTTGGCGCGCCGTGCCATCGGCGCACCCGGCCCTGTCGACGAGCACGAGGAGGGCCTCGACGCGATCATCGACGACGTCGTGGAGGCCCTTTCTGTGGAGGCAGCGAAGGTCGGCGTGGGAGTGGTCGTCGCGCGAAAGTATCCGGGGGCGAGGCTGACTCTCGCGGCCGATGCGTCGCAGGTTCTGACCAACGTGCTGCTCAACGCGCTGCATTGGGCGCCCCGGGGGAGCCGGGTTACGTTGGAGCCCTGGCTCGACGCCACCACGATGGCCATCCTCGTCACGGATCAGGGGCCGGGCGTGGCGTCGAGCCAAGCGAGCCGAATCTTCGAAGGAGCCAGTGGGCGAGTCGGGGGCGCGGGGGTCGGCCTGAAGCATGCGCGGGCAGTCGCGCGCGCGGCCGGCGGCGAGTTGGAACTCGTGATCGATACCCCCGCTGCCACAGGCGCGAGCTTTCGTGTGCGCTGGCCATGCGCCAAGCCTCCCCCGGCCCCTCACTCGGCGCCGCGCCCTGCAGTCCTCGCCGGCATGCGCATCTTGGTGGTCGAGGACGATGCCGACGTGGCCACGTTGCTCGACTCGGCGCTCGGAGCCCGCGGCGCGGAGGTCGTCGTGGTTCGAAACGCAGTTGAACTCGCGGATCGCGCCGGGGAGGACTACGACGCCGCGCTGGTCGACTTTTCGCCGATCGCGCACGACGTTCGCGGCGCCGTCGATAGGCTCCGGCGAGGCTCGCCCGATGCAGTTCTCGTGTTCATCAGCGGAACGGCCGCCGGGCTGCCCGAGGGGCTCGAGGAGACCATCCGGTGGGTCCGCAAACCTTTTGAGATCGGTGAGATCGTTGCAGCGCTTTTGGGCAATCGCGACGACGTCCGCGATCGCTGATCGGACGGCCTCGTGATCGAGATGGCGACCCCCATCGCCGTCCGCCCGTTGCCCTTGCCTCGGAAAGGACGAGTGCAAGGCCAAGTGCAATTGGACTTTTGTCGCTCGGGGCCGAGGACGGTAATCGCAAGGGCCTTCGCCGAAAGCCCGGCGCGATTGCTCGCCCCGCGCAACCACGGCGACGCCGCGTGGGTGTTTCTCGCGACGCTCGGCGGTGGCCTCCTGGACGGCGATTACGTCGACATTCGTCTCGGCGTCGCAGAGGGCGCGTCTGCGCTGCTCGGTACCCAATCATCGACGAAGATCCATCGCTCCCCGGGGGGATGCCGGCAGCGCGTCGAGGCGACCGTGGCGCCCGGTGCGGCGCTCACCGTGGTTCCAGACCCCGTGGTTTGCTTCGAAGGCGCGCGGTACACGCAGGATATTCGGATCGCCGTCGCTGCCGGCGGGTCCCTCTTGCTGCTCGATGGATATACGTGCGGTCGGAGCGCGCGCGGGGAGCGCTGGAAGTTCGCCGAGTACGCGTCGAGAACCACCATCGTTCGGGGGCGCGCGCGCTCGGTCGTCGACGCCACCCGACTCGATCCCGCCCACGGGCCGATCGCGGCACGAATGGGCCCCTTCGACGTCGTACTGTCGCTCCTCGCGATCGGCCCGCGCTTTGCGTCCGTTCGCGCCGCAATGCTTTCTTTGGCCCGTCGGCCCACGGACTCGTGGCTGCTCGTCGCCGCGAGCCCGATCGCGGACGACGCGGTCATCGTTCGTCTCGCGGCAGATCGTTTCGAACGTGCCTCGAAGGTATTGCGTCCCAGTTTCGCGGAGCTCGCGCGGGTGCTCGGTGACGATCCCTTCGCGCGAAAGTGGTGACGATTCTCCCTCGGTGCGCGATGCTCGCGCCCGATGCACCTCACGCCTCGCGACTTGGACAAGCTCGTCCTCCACGGAGCCGGCGCGCTCGCACAAAAGCGGCTCGCGCGCGGACTTCGACTCAACTATCCGGAGGCCGTTGCACTCATCGCCACGCAGCTCCTCGAGCTAATCCGCGACGGTCATTCGGTCGCGGAGTTGATGGACGTCGGCCGGCGCATCCTCGGGACGGCGCACGTCATGGACGGGGTATCGGAGATGGCCGCCGAAGTCCAAGTGGAGGGGACCTTCCCCGATGGCACGAAACTGGTCACGGTTCATCGGCCGATTGCGCTCGAATCGGTCGACCTGTCCCTGGCGCTCCACGGCAGCTTCTTGCCGGTTCCTTCCGCCGAGGCCTTCCCCATCCGCTCTCGTCAGGAGCCGTCCCCCGGCGAGACCATGGTGCGATTCGGAACGATCGCGCTCAACGGCGGTCGCCGTGTCGTCGAACTCGTCGTCAAGAGCATCGGCGATCGGCCGATTCAAGTCGGTAGCCATTATCCGTTTGCCGAAGTCAATTCGGCATTGATCTTCGACCGCGCGACGGCCGCGGGTCTGCGCCTCGACATTCCGGCCGGAACCGCCGTTCGTTTCGAGCCGGGCGACGAAAAGACCGTGCGCCTGATCGCGACGGCGTCGGCGCAATCGATTGGAGAGAACGCGCGATGAGTCACACAATCGATCGGCGCCATTACGCGGACATGTTCGGTCCGACGGTGGGCGACCGGATCCGCCTCGGTGACACGGACCTCATCGCAGAGGTGGAATATGACCTGGGGGTGTACGGAGACGAATGCAAATTCGGGGGCGGTAAGGTGCTGCGCGATCGCCAGGGACAGCGCGCCGGCGTGACCGATCGCGATGCCCTCGATTGCGTGATCACGAATGCACTCATTCTGGACTCCAGCGGGATTTACAAGGCCGACATCGGGTTGAAGGACGGCCGGATCGTTGGAATCGGCAAAGCGGGTAATCCCGACGTGATGGCCGGCGTTTCGCCCGGGATGATCGTAGGAGTCACCACGGAGGCGATCGCGGGCGAGGGGCTCGTCGTGACCGCCGGAGGGATCGATGCGCACGTGCATTTCATTTGCCCGCAGCAGGCGGACGAGGCCCTCGCCTCCGGGATTACGACGTTCATCGGCGGAGGCACCGGCCCCGCGACGGGAACGAACGCGACCACGTGCACCCCGGGGGCTCGTTATATCGGCCAGATGCTCCAGGCCACCGACGCCCTTCCGATAAATATCGGGCTGACGGGAAAGGGGAATACGTCCTCCCCGGAGGGGCTCGTCGATCAGATTCGGGCAGGCGCCCTGGGCCTGAAGCTGCACGAGGACTGGGGAACCACGCCGGGGTCGATCGATTGCTGCCTCACGGTGGCCGACGCCGAAGACGTCCAGGTGACGATTCACACGGACACTCTCAACGAGTCCGGATACGTGGACGACTCGATCGCGGCTTTCAAGGGCCGGACGATCCACACCTACCATACGGAAGGCGCGGGGGGCGGCCATGCCCCGGACATCATTCGCGTATGTGGCCAACCGAACGTGATCCCCAGCTCGACCAATCCGACGCGCCCCTTCACGGTCAATACGCTCGACGAGCACCTCGACATGTTGATGGTCTGCCACCATCTGGACAAGACCATCCCCGAGGACGTGGCTTTCGCCGAGAGCCGCATCCGCGGCGAAACCATCGCCGCGGAGGACATCCTGCACGACCTCGGCGCCATCAGCATCGTGTCGAGCGACAGTCAGGCCATGGGCCGCGTCGGCGAGGTGATCGCGCGCACATGGCAGACCGCACACAAGATGAAGCGAGACCGTGGGCCTTTGCCCGACGAGCGCGGCGCCAACGACAACGCGCGGATCAAGCGCTATCTCGCGAAATACACCATCAACCCCGCGATTGCGCACGGCATGGCGCACGAGATCGGCAGCATCGCCGTCGGCAAGTGGGCCGATCTCGTGATTTGGCGGCCGGCGTTTTTCGGTGTTCGGCCGGAGATCGTGATTAAGGGAGGCTTCATCGCTTGGGCGCAAATGGGCGATCCCAACGCGTCGATTCCCACTCCGCAACCGCTCCGTATGCGCCCGATGTTTGGCGCGCTCGGGAGGGCCGTAGGCCCCACGAGCATCGCCTTCGTGTCGAAACGAGCCGCCTCGGAGGGAACGGTCGAACCGCTGGGCGTCAATAAGCGCATAGTCTCCGTATCAGGCTGCCGCACCATAGGAAAGCGCGATATGGTCCACAATAGCGCGCTCCCGTCGATCCGGGTCGATCCCGAGACGTACGAAGTTCACGCGGACGGCGTCCTCCTCCAGTGCCCTCCCGCCACGAAGCTGCCGCTCGCGCAACTCTACAACCTATTCTGACGCCCGTGACCTCCGACTGCCGTTGGCGCATTTTACAGATTGCCGACTCGGGCTTCCCGACGGGGGGATTCGCCCACTCCGCCGGCTTGGAGGCCGCCGCCCATCTCGGCCGAGTCAAAACGGCGTGCGAGCTGGATGCGCATGTGGTCGCGTTCCTCTGGAACGTGGGCAATTCGTCCTTGCCGTTCGTCTCGGCCGCGCACGACGCACCGGACGACGTGTGGAGGCTCGACGCGCATGTCGACGCGTTTCTCACGGGCCACGTTGCGAACCGCGCGAGTCGGACCCAAGGTCGCGCGTTCGTTGCGACCTGCGCGTGCGTGTTCGACGACCCGCGCCTGACGGCGCTCGCCGCCCGGGCGCGGACACGCGATGTGACGGCGCACGTGGCTCCTCTCTTTGGCGCCGTTCTCGCGACTCTGGGGCTCGGCAAAGACGAGACGCTCGGCCTTCACCTCTACCTCGCGCTCCGCGGGCTGACCTCCGCGGCAGTGAGGCTCGGCATGGTCGGACCGCACGAGGCCCAGCGTCTGCAGACGAGCGCGGGTCCAACGCTGGATGCGGTGCTGACGCGCTGCGCGAGGTTTCGCCCGGAGGAGGCCTCGACGTCGGCGCCACTCATCGACCTCGTCGGGTCGATGCACGACACGCTCTACGCACGCATCTTCCAGAGCTGAGGCCAAACGCCAATGGGACACGAGGGACACGAGGGACACGAGGGACACGAGGGACACGAGGGACACGAGGGACACGAGGGACACGAGGGACACGAGGGACACGAGGGACACGAGGGACACGAGGGACACGAGGGACACGAGGGACACGAGGGACACGAGGGACACGAGGGACACGAGGGACACGAGGGACACGAGGGACACGAGGGACACGAGGGACACGAGGGACACGAGGGACACGAGGGACACGAGGGACACGAGGGACGCGAGGGACACGACTACGAGCACGAGGACCCGCGGGAAATTCGCGGCGGCGATGACGACCCTGGCCATCGCCATCCCCATGAGCATGAACGGTGGGCACATCCGGGAAGATTCAGCGATCGCGCGCCGTCCCGTGCGCGCGACTATGCCCAGCGAGCGTTCACGATCGGCATCGGAGGCCCGGTGGGCAGCGGGAAGACCGCGCTCGTGCTCGCGCTGTGCCGCGCGCTTCGAGACCAGGTCGGCCTCGGCGTGGTCACCAACGACATCTTCACGCGGGAGGACGCGGAGTTCTTGCACAGGCAGCGCGCACTCTCGCCCGAGCGCATCCGCGCGGTCGAGACCGGCGGTTGCCCCCACGCGGCGATTCGCGAGGACATCAGCCACAACCTCGACGCGCTGGAACAACTCATGTTCGAGGTACGTCCGGAGCTCTTGATGGTGGAGAGCGGCGGCGACAACCTGGCGGCGCAGTTCAGCCGAGAGCTGGTCGACTTCACGATTTACGTCATCGACGTCGCGGGCGGCGACAAGGTGCCGCGAAAAGGTGGACCCGGAATCACGCAATCGGATCTTCTGGTGATCAACAAAACGGATCTAGCATTGCACGTTGGAGCCAATCTGGACGTCATGGCGCGAGACGCGCGTGCGATGCGCGGGGACGGGCCCTTCGTTTTTGCGCAAGCGAGAGACGGCCTGGGATTGGGAATACCAGAAATCGTGGGCCGGATTCTCGCCGCGTGGCGCAGCGCGGTTCCGCACTGAGGTCGCCGAAGTTTGCGGAGCGACCGAGCCTCTGGGGCCGAGCCGTCACGTACGCCCGAGGCGAAACTTCATCGGGCCGACAACTGCCGGAAACAGTCGACGTGACACTCTCACCTCCACCGTCTGACGATATCGGCGGCAATTCTCGAGAGAGAGACAAGGAGAGTCCCAATGCGATGCACGCCGTCGATGCGAGGGTGGGTGGTTGCGGCACTGGCTTCGTGCCAGTTCGCGGTTCTCGGCTGCAGCAAGGATGAGCCCAAGCCCTCCGATCAGCCGATGGCCACCGGGCCCGCCGCAAGCTCCAGCGGCGCAGCCCCGAAGCCCGACAACCCCACCATGCCGGCGCCGGGCGACACGATCAAGGTTGGCATTCTTCATTCGCTCTCGGGGACAATGGCGATCAGCGAAACGTCGTTGAGAGACGTGGCGCTCATGACGATCGAAGAGCTGAATGCCAAAGGCGGCGTGCTCGGGCACAAGATCGAGGCGGTGGTCGTCGACCCGGCGTCGAACTGGCCGCTCTTCGCGGAGAAAGCCCGCGAGCTCGTTCAGAAGGACAAGGTAGCCGCCGTCTTCGGCTGTTGGACCTCGGTCTCGCGCAAGTCGGTTCTGCCTGTGTTCGAGGAGCTCAACGGGCTGTTGTTCTATCCCGTTCAGTACGAGGGCGAGGAGTCCTCGTACAACGTATTTTACACCGGCGCGGCGCCCAATCAACAGGCGATACCCGCCGTCGAATACATGATGAGCGAAAAGGGGGGCGCGGCCAAACGATTCGTGCTGCTCGGGACGGACTACGTCTATCCGCGGACGACGAACAAGATTCTGCGGTACTTCCTCCACTCGAAGGGGGTCTCGGACGACGACATCAAAGAGGAGTACACACCGTTCGGTCATAGCGACTACCAAACCATCGTCGCGGACATCAAGAAGTTCGCCGTGGGCAAACACACGACCGTCATCTCGACGATCAACGGTGACTCGAACGTGCCGTTTTACAAAGAGTTGGGCAACCAAGGACTCAAAGCGACCGACGTTCCCGTCATCGCCTTTTCCGTCGGGGAGGAAGAGCTGCGCGGGATCGACGCAAAGCCGCTCGTGGGGCACTTGGCGGCGTGGAATTACTTCATGTCGATCAACACCCCCGAGAACAAAGCCTTCATCGACGAATGGCGCGCGTACGTGAAAGAACAAAACTTGCCCGACGGCGCAAAGCGCGTGACGAACGATCCGATGGAGGCGACGTACATCGGCCTTCACATGTGGGCCCAGGCCGTGGACCAGGCGGGGACGACGGACGTGGACGCCGTTCGCCAGGCGCTCGGCTACCAGTCGTTTCGTTCGCCGTCGGGGTTCGACATCACGCTCGACGCGAAAAATCACCATTTGCACAAGCCGGTGTTCATCGGCGAAATTCAGGCAAATGGGCAATTTCAGATCGTGTGGAAGACGGAGGGACCCATTCGCGCCCAGGCGTGGAGCCCGTTCATCCCGGAGAGCGCGAAGAAGGTGGCTGACTGGACGTATCCGTGGGTTTGCGGAAACTGTACCGAGCCCAAATACCCGGCGCCGGACGCGGTCGCCAAGCGCTGAATCAAAGCGGCGCCGTGCTTCGCAAAAGGACGTGATCCATGGCGTCGCCAGGCCGGCTGACTATTTTTCGAGCGTGCGTCGCGTCGGCGGTGGTGTTCGCCGTCGCGTTGATGGCCGCGTCGGTGCACGCCGACGCGGGCGCCTTCGAGGCCGCCGTGGGCGGGTTGTCGAGCGCCGACGCCGACGCGATGAACGGCGCGGTCCAAGCGCTCGGCGCCTCGGGGGATCCGCGGGCTCTCGGCGTGCTTCAGGCGCTCAGCGACGGCGATCTCCTCGCGAGTGACACGGGCCGTCTCTACACACGGGACGCCGCGGGCGCCCTGCACGACGTCATAACGGGCGCCGCACCGGGGCCCGCGCCGCTGCGCTCACCGCTGGTCGACAACGGCGTGCGCCGCGTGCTCATCCCGGTGCTCGCGCATCTTCAGCTCGCGGTAGCAGACCCCAAAGTGCGGCTGGCGGCGGTCGACGTTCTGGCCAACCGGTCCAGCGAGGATGACGTACCCGCGCTTCGGGATGCGTTTTCACACGAAACGGACGGCGCCGTCCGGCGTGCGATCGTCGCGGCGCTGGCCGAACTCGATCTCGCGAGCGCGGACCCGCAGCGGAGGCTCGGGGCCATCGCGGCGATCGAGGTCACGGGGTCCATGCGGTTCCACGGAAGGCTCCAGGCCCTGACCTCCCGCGGTGAAGACGGGACGTACGCCGAACCTGATCCGCGCGTCCGCGCCGCGGCGGCCCATGCGTTGAGTGGTCTCGAGCGCAAGCAGTGGTTCATCGACGGCGCGGCGAACGTCCTTTATGGCATGAGCACCGGGAGTATCTTGCTGCTGTCAGCCCTAGGGCTCGCGATCACGTTCGGGTTGATGCGGGTCATCAACATGGCGCACGGCGAAATGTTGATGATCGGAGCGTACGCGACGTTCGTCACGCAGACTTTTTTTCACGAACACTTGCCCCAGCACGAGGCGTGGTACCTCCTCGCGGCGGTCCCCGTCGCTCTCGTCGCGTGCATGGCGGTCGGCGCGGTCCTCGAGCGAACCGTCGTTCGATTCCTCTACGGACGTCCTCTCGAGACCCTCCTTGCGACCTACGGTCTCAGCCTCATTCTGATTCAACTCGTCAGGTCCTTCTTCGGGGCGCAGAACGTCGCCGTCGAGAACCCGCCGTTCCTGTCCGGGGGTGCCGAGCTCTTCGAAGGAGTCGTCATTCCGTACAGTCGCATGGCGGTGGTCGTGTTCACGCTCGTCGTCGTGAGCTTCGTGGCGTACGTGCTCCGCGGAACGTCGCTCGGGCTCCGCGTCCGCGCCGTTACGCAAAATCGTGGAATGGCTGCGTGCATGGGAATTCCAACCAAGCGGGTCGACATGTGGACGTTCGCGCTCGGCTCCGGGGTCGGGGGGTTGGGTGGGGTGGCACTGGCGCAGCTCGGTAACGTCGGACCGGAGCTCGGGCAGAGCTATATCGTCGACTCATTTCTCGTCGTCGTTCTCGGCGGCGTCGGCAAGCTCGTCGGATGCGTCGTGGCCGCGTTCTCGCTGGGCATTCTGAACAAGCTGCTCGAGCCCATCGCGGGCGCCGTGCTGGGCAAGATCGTCGTGTTGCTGGCGGTCGTTCTTGTCATTCAGAAGCGTCCGCAGGGGCTGTTTGCGCCGCGCGGGCGGAGCGCGGACGGCACATGATTTCCGTGCCGCCTCCGCCGCGTCCCGTGGCCCGGCGTGCGTGGCGAACGTGGCTCGTCGCCGTCGTGTGCCTGGTCGTCGGTGTGGTGGTTCCCGTTCTCAACGTGGCCACACCCGAGTCCAGCGCGTTTCACGTTTCGGAGTTCGCGGTCGGTCTCGTCGGGAAGCTGACCTGCTACGCGATTGTCGCCGTGGCGATGGATCTCGCGTGGGGTTACGCCGGGATTCTCAGCCTCTGCCACGGGCTCTTTTTCGCGCTCGGCGGGTACGCGATGGGAATGTACCTGATGCGCGTCATCGGCACGGAAGGCATGTACCGAAGCCAGTTGCCCGATTTCATGGTGTTTCTAGATTGGAAAGAGCTGCCCTGGTACTGGCGCGGGTTCGACAGCTTTCCGTTCGCCCTTGCTATGGCGCTCGTCGTGCCTGGAGTGGTGGCGTACGTATTCGGCTTCTTTGCGTTCCGTTCCCGAATCAACGGAGTCTATTTTTCCATCGTTACCCAGGCCGTAACGTACGCGGCAATGCTCTTGTTCTTTCGCAACGCGACCGGCTTCGGGGGCAACAACGGGTTGACCGACTTCAAACGAATTCTGGGATACTCGCTGAGAGAGCCCTCCACCCGCGCCGCACTTTGTGCGGCTACGGGCGTCGGGCTCGCGCTGACCTACGCACTTTGCCAGGCGGTGGTGAGATCTCGCGCCGGGCGAGTTCTCACGGCGATGCGGGACGTGGAGGCCAAAGTACGATTTTGCGGTTACGACCCCGTGGCCTACAAGCTTTTCGCGTGGACGCTTTCGGCCGTGCTCTGCGGATTCGCGGGGGCTCTCTACGTGCCTCAGGTGGGCATCGTGAATCCGAGCGAGATGCAGCCGTCGAGCTCCGTCGAGATCGCGATTTGGGTCGCCGTCGGCGGGCGCGGTACGCTTGCAGGGGCGATTCTGGGCGCGCTGCTGGTCAACGGGGGCAAGAGCTGGTTGACGGTCGCGTTTCCAACGGCGTGGCTCTTCGCGCTCGGGGTCCTCTTCGTGGTGGTTACCCTGCTTCTACCGGGTGGCATTCTGCAGGTGTTCGCGCGTGTCGCCGATGCGTCCAAGGCCGCTTTCAGGATGGCCCGTGGCGTCGGCAGCCGGCCCGCGCGACCCGCGGCGGCGCCACCCGAGGACGTCGTGACCGGCCCGATGCGAGAGGAACGAGGACCGTGACGGCGCTGCTCGAGGTCGACCGCGTCACCGTCCGCTTCGATGGATTTCGCGCGCTCGACGAGCTCACGCTCTCGCTCGAGGCGGGCGAGCTCCGCTGCATCGTGGGACCGAACGGTGCCGGAAAGACGACGCTCATGGACGTCATCACCGGAAAGACCCGGCCGACGTCGGGTACGGTCCGCTTCGCGGGGCACGACGTCACGCGCCTATCCGAGCACGCCATCGTCGGCTTGGGCATCGGGCGCAAGTTCCAGCGCCCCACGGTGTTTCCAGGACATACGGTGTTCGAGAATCTCGAGCTGACCACCCACGGGAACAAGGGGGTCGCGCGAAACCTCTTCGCCCGTCTCACGGCCGACGAGCGCGAGGCCATCGATGCCACCCTCGATCTCATCGGCCTGCGCGAGCACCGCGATGCGCTCGCGGGGCTCCTGTCGCACGGGCAAAAGCAGTGGCTCGAAATAGGGATGCTCCTCGTTCAGCGTCCGAAGCTGCTCCTCGTCGACGAGCCCGTCGCCGGGATGACCCAGCAGGAGATAGAACGCACCGAGGAGATCCTCGCATCCCTCGCGGGCGAGCACACCGTCGTCGTGGTGGAGCACGATATGGACTTCGTCAGGAGCATCGCCCGAACGGTCACCGTGCTCCACGAGGGTCGCGTGCTCGCGGAAGGAACCATGAGCGACGTACAGAGCGATCCGCGCGTAATCGAAGTTTACCTGGGAGCGTGACGTGCTCGAAGCCCGAGAGGTTCATCAATATTACGGCGGCAGTCATACCCTACGAGGAGCCACGTTGAGCGTTCCTGAAGGGTCCTGCACGTGCCTGATGGGACGCAATGGCGTCGGCAAGACAACGCTCCTTCGCGCCATCATGGGGCTCGTCACGGTCCGCTCCGGCAGTGTGCGCTTCGACGAGCGCGAGCTGTCGCGGGCGGAGCCGAACATGCGCGCACGTGTCGGTATCGGCTACGTCCCGCAGGGGCGGGAGATCTTTTCCGACCTTACGGTCGAAGACAACCTTCGCATCGGAGCGCTCGCGCGCCGCGACAAGAGCCACGAGATTCCGGAGCTCGTCTTCCGCCTGTTCCCCGTCCTCAAGACGATGATGCGCCGCCGGGGAGGCGATCTTTCGGGCGGACAGCAGCAGCAGCTGGCGATCGCACGCGCTCTCACGCTCAAGCCAAAGTGCATTCTGCTGGACGAGCCCACCGAAGGGATTCAGCCGAGCATCGTCCACGAACTCGGCGACGTGATTCGCCGCCTCTACACCGAAGAGAACATGGCCGTTCTGCTCATCGAGCAAAAGTTGCCGTTCGCTCGTCGCGTTGCGGAGCGGTTCTTTCTGATGGAGCGGGGGGCGGTGGTGGCGTCGGGAGCCATGCGCGACCTGTCCGACGAGCTCGTTCAAAAGCACCTCGCCGTGTGAGCGAGAGCGGAAGGGGCGGGTTCTCGGCCGCCCCTTTTGCATCTCTTGCCTCGCTCCGCACTCCTCTATTCGCCCGCCGGCTGCATCGCCTCCTCGTGCTCGCCGGATCCATGTCCACCGTGTGCTTCTGCGGGCACGGGCGCGGCCACGGCGAAGCGGCTGCACGCGAGTAGAACCCCGGCCACGACGAAATACGCGACCACGACAGCGGGGTTTTGGAAGGCCCCGACTTCTTCCCCGTGCATGAGGCCGAAGAAGGTGAGGACCGCCCCCGCGAGGGCGAACCCCGAGGCCTTGGAGAAATCACGATCGACGATGAAGGTGGTCATGGCACCGAGGACCACGCCCGCGAGAATGGATCCCCCGCCAAGAATGGAGAGGCCGCGGTACATGATGCCGACCTGCTGCATCGAAGCAATCATCTCGGGTGTTACGTGGTGAATCCCGGAGACCGCGCCGAGGGAGTTGTCGATCTGCAGCTTCGCCCACGCCGCGAGGGAGGGAATCAGCGCGACGACGATGGCCGGCGCGTGGCGGTGGGGGCTCTCCTGGAAGGCCTGCGAGCCGATGAGCATGCCGATGTAGAGGAGGATGGGCGAGATCGCGACCACCGGGATGAGGGCCGTCATGAGGGAGATGACGCCGAGCCATGAGAGGAGGATCACCATCAGGCCGGTGGCGGCCGAGTAACCGATTCGGCCGCCCATCGCTTTCCAACCGGGGTGGCCGATGTAAACCGCATTGATGTACGGATTGCCCATGAGGCATCCGATGAGGCTGACGACACCGTCTGCGGTGAGGACTCGCGTCGTCGGGTATTCGTCCCCGGCGGCGGATGCGCTGACCACGTTGTCCATCGCTTCGACGAGGTCATAGATGCCGAAAGGGATGGCCGTGACGAGGATGGTCTTGAGAAACGACCAGTGCAACCCGCCGAGGACCAGCCCGATGACGGGGTGGGGGACGGCGAAATCAAACGTCTCGAAGGAGGCCTTGAGGGCTTCGCTGCTCATGCCTCCGTAGTTCAATCCGAAGAGATTGGATCCCCAGGCGATGAGCGTTCCCGCGGCGATGGCGACCAAGCCCGCGGGAATGCCGCCGTACTTCACGCCGCCGAACCAGCTCACGAGAATGATGGCAAAGCAGACGACGCCGACCATCGGCGTCATGAACATCTCCAAGGCAGGCTTCATCGAGATGAACGTGATGGACACGCCGGCGAGCGCGCCGAGCAGCGCTGCCTTGGGGGTGATTCGGCGGACGATCGGTGCGAGGTACCCGCCGGCCATCAGCACGAAGCTTTGGATGAACACCCAGGTCAGCCCCGCCTGCCAGCCCTTGATGGGATCGCCCGTCGCGAGCTTGACCGGGAGCATGATGACCAGCGTGACGATGAACATGTGTGGCACGCTGATCCCCGACGGGAGCGCGCAGACGTCCGAGCGGCCTGTCTTCTTGGCCAAGCGATAGGCCAGCCATGCGTAATACATGGTGCTCATGCACATCATCATCCCGGCCGCGGGCAGGATGCGTTTGAAGACCAACTCGGCGGGCATCTGCAGCACGAACCGGAGCAGGCCGGTGAGGGTGAGCAGGTTGACGAGAATGTTGGTGCCGAAGCCGAAGAAGGCGTTCCAGTCGCCGGGGACCCAAAGCTTTGGTTTGGCACCGAGGAGCGGAGACGGGGATGCGAGAGCGGTCATTGCCGGTTACTCCGATGCGCTGTGTACGGTTATCCGTGGCAGGCCGTGCCACGCGGTGATTTGGTTCGATGGCCCGGCGGCGCGCCCACTCACGAGAGGGCCTTGACGACCCGCGCCGAGTCAGACACCCATCCGAAAATGCCCCCCTGAGCCTTGATCATTTTCAAGCCCATCTCGTGAAATTCGGGAAAATACGATCCGCAGCAGTCGCCGGGCACGATGCAGCGGTAGCCGCGATCGTTCGCCTCGCGCACCGTCGTATGAACGCATACTTCCGTCGTCACCCCGCAGACGAAGAGGTTCTCG
The DNA here is from genome assembly GCA_963831555.1 of uncultured delta proteobacterium. Classification (GTDB taxonomy): domain Bacteria; phylum Myxococcota_A; class Polyangia; order Polyangiales; family Polyangiaceae; genus Palsa-1150. Next base: position 221,445 of record CAWHQT010000021.1, on the reverse strand, counting down.
ATGCCCCGATTTTGCAGCAACGCGTGGAGATCGGTCGCGAAGAATGCGCCTTTGCCGGGCTTGTCGATCACCGGCTCCCCATCCTTTGGATAGAGCTCCTGGACGATATCGTGCCCAGGTTCGCCCCGAATGAGGATTCGGCCCATCGGCCCGGTATCGCCAATCCGAAGACTCGGCGCCCCGCGCTCCACCTTGGCCTTCGGCGCGTCGCTCATGTCCGACCGGTGCCCCTCGCGCGTGTGGATGACGAAGAGGCCCCGCTTTCGCGCCGCGTCGAGGAGCGCGCGGATCGGGCCGATTGCGACGCTGAGGCGCGAGACGTCGTTTCCTAGAGCTTCGCCGAACCCCCCGGGCTCGAGAAAGTCACGTTGCATATCGATGACCACGACCGCGGTTCGATTCAGGTCGACGGCAACGGGCGCTGGTTCCGCCTCCACGAGAGTTTCAGGCATCGTCTCTACCCTTTCGGGCGGCTATGCGAGGCCGGTCGCGAAACGAAGTAGACGGAGAGACCGAAGGCCCGCTTGTCAGCCGCCGAGTCCGTCGAGAATACGGGAGTCGCTGTTTCCGCGTCATTGCACCAAGGTAAAAGGAGCCGTCATTGCGGGCCGCCGCGCTTTCGGCTCGGCGCGGACTCGCGCGTGGCGCCGTCGACGCCTTTTTCCGCTCACCCGAGCGCGCGAAGGAGCGCCTGCGAGTCGCTCACGGCACCGAAGACGCCCTCTTGCATCGTCACCATCTTGAGGGCGGCCTCATGGTTGCCGGTGTCGGTCGCCGCGCAGCAATCGCTCAGAATGACGCACTCGAAGCCGCGATCGTTGCCCTCGCGCATCGTCGTATGCACGCAAACGTCCGTCGTGATTCCCGTAAGCACGAGGTTGCGAATGCCGCGAAGGCGCAACACGAGTTCGAGGTCCGTTGCGCAAAAGCTCCCTTTGCCGGGCTTGTCGATGATCGTTTCCCCTGGCAGGGGCGAGAGCTCGGGGATGATTTCCCAACCGGGTTCTCCGCGAACGAGCACGCGACCGCAGGGGCCCGCGTCGCCGATGCCGACCCCGGACGCTGTTCGCCGTGATCGCCACCTCTTGTTCGCGGGCAGATCGGACAGGTCCGGCCGGTGACCCTCGCGCGTGTGAAACACCGGAAAGCCGGCCCTTCGAAACGCGCTCAGGACGCGCGCGATCGGTCCGATCACGGCCCGCGTGAGGGAAATGTCATACCCGAGCAGATCGATGTAGCCTCCCCGTCCGCAAAAGTCGGTCTGCATGTCGATGACGATGAGCGCCGTATTGCTGCGCTGTAGGTCGCCGTCGAAGGGGTAGGGGTAGGGAATGGATGCGATATGCGTCATCGGCGGGCCTCCAGCATCATCGCGTAACCACAAGCTCGGCCGGCGGTCCCCCAAAGCGGGCGAGCCGCGGCAGGACGCGGCTCCGTCGAGCTGCGTCATGTTTGCTCCATCGCTTCGCGAACAGCCGCAGATTTCCCTAGCCCACGTATTGTTTCGCTCGCGTGTCGGTGAAATGTGCGGCGGACAACGTCGTTGTCCGTCGGGCCCGTAGCGGCTCGGCCCCGTAGCTGCCATCCGGGCCACGGGATACGATGCGTTCAAGAGAATGAAGCGACGAGAGCTTGGACGGACGGGGTATTCTGTATCGGAGGTCTCGTTCGGCGCTTGGGCGATAGGCGGGACGTGGGGTGAAGTCGATGACTCCGAGTCGCTCCGCGCGCTTCATCGCGGAGTGGATCTCGGCATCAACTTCATCGACACGGCGGACGTTTACGGCGATGGGCGAAGCGAGCGGCTCGTCGCGCGGCTGCGCAAGGAGCGGCGCGAGACGCTCTACGTGGCCACCAAAGCGGGCCGCCGGCTCCACCCCCATACGGCGGACGGTTACAACCTGACCAATCTGCGCGCCTTCGTCGAGCGCAGTTTGCGCAATCTCGAGACGGAGGCTCTCGATTTGCTCCAACTTCACGGGCCGCCGCCCGAAGTCTATCGGCGCCCGGAAGTGTTCGGCGCCCTCGATGAGCTGGTCCGCGAGGGGAAGGTTCGCTTCTACGGGGTTTCGGTCGAAACGGTGGACGAGGGAAACGCAGCGCTCGCGTTCCCCAACGTGCAGAGCATTCAGATCATCTTCAATATGTTCCGGCATAAGCCCGCCGACACCCTCTTCGCTCGAGCCGCGAAGGCGGGGGTGGGAATCATCGCGCGGGTTCCTCTGGCCTCTGGACTGCTCACAGGCAAGATGACCGCCGAGACCCGGTTCGCCCCGGACGACCACCGCAACTTCAATCGCCACGGCGAGGCGTTCGACGTGGGTGAAACGTTCTCGGGCGTACCGTACGAAGACGGGCTCCGCGCGGTCGAGGAGTTGCGCCCGCTCGTGGCCGAGTGGGCTCCCACGGCCACGCTCGCGCAGATGGCGCTGCGCTGGACCTTGATGCAACCGGAGGTCACGTGCGCAATCCCGGGCGCGAAGTCACCCCCGCAGGCCGGTGAGAACGCGAATGCCGCATCGCTGCCTCCCCTCAGCGCGGCCGCGATGAAACGCGTGCGCGACGTGTACGACCGCTATTTTCGCGAGCGCGTGCAGGGACGCTGGTAACGGGGAGAGGACTCTCCCCCAAAACCTGGCTCGTGAAAGAGCTTCTCTTTCCGCCTTGCCTCCGGCCTGATCATTGGTCACATCTCGGGCGCCCCCGGCATAAATGCCGGGGCACCCGTGGAGAGCGGAGCACAAAGCCCGCCGCTGGCGGGCTAGGTCGATCCAGTGAGGCATGGTTGGCGACGGTCGAACGTGCCTGTCGTTTGTCGTAGCCCGCCAGCGGCGGGCTTCGCGTAATCGCTGTCCGAGTTGCCCCGGCATTCATGCCGGGGATGCGAGAACATGCGGCCCGCACGGACCAAGATGTGACGAATGATCGGGCCTCCGGCAAGGCTCCGCTCGACACAACGATGGGCGCCCCTGGCATAAATGCCGGGGCACCCGTGGAGAGCGGAGCACAAAGCCCGCCGCTGGCGGGCTAGGTCGATCCAGTGAGGCATGGTGGGCGACGGTCGAACGTGCCTGTCGTTTGTCGTAGCCCGCCAGCGGCGGGCTTCTCGTAATCGCTGTCCGAGTTGCCCCGGCATTCATGCCGGGGATGCGAGAACATGCGGCCCGCACGGACCAAGATGTGACGAATGATCGGGCCTCCGGCAAGGCTCCGCTCGACACAACGATGGGCGCCCCCGGCGGGCTTCGCGTAATCGCTGTCCGAGTTGCCCCGGCATTCATGCCGGGGATGCGAGAACATGCGGCCCGCACGGACCAAGATGTGCCGAATGATCGGGCCTCCGGCAAGGCTCCGCTCGACACAACGATGGGCGCCCCCGGCATAAATGCCGGGGCACCCGTGGAGAGCGGAGCACAAAGCCCGCCGCTGGCGGGCTAGGTCGATCCAGTGAGGGATGGTGGGCGACGGTCGAACGTGCCTGTCGTTTGTCGTAGCCCGCCAGCGGCGGGCTTCGCGTAATCGCTGTCCGAGTTGCCCCGGCATTCATGCCGGGGATGCGAGAACATGCGGCCCGCACGGACCAAGATGTGACGAATGATCGGGCCTCCGGCAAGGCTCCGCTCGACACAACGATGGGCGCCCCCGGCATAAATGCCGGGGCTTCGCGTAATCGCTGTCCGAGTTGCCCCGGCATTCATGCCGGGGATGCGAGAACATGCGGCCCGCACGGACCAAGATGTGACGAATGATCGGGCCTCCGGCAAGGCTCCGCTCGACACAACGGGCTCGCACGTCACGTCGAGGGGAGCGATGCCGCTTCGATTAATCAAATTTATGAATGGGCACTAGAATTCGCAAGTCGGTCGCATTGGCGGGGCGCCCCCTCCAAGACCGGTCGAGGCGGAACGACGATTTCAGTGTGGACGTCGGACTCCAGTCTCCCGATAAAATGAGCCGAAATTTGACGATATCGTTCGCGGGCCTCTTCCCATTACCCAATAGCGTGATAGAGCGAGAGTCCCTGCGTCGCAGAGTGCGGGGGCCGTACATTTCGAGAGGCGAGGACAACCATGGGCATCGGTCGGCAACGTCTTTCATGGCTGCCCTTGTTGACACTGATTGGCCCGATGGCGTGCTCGGGAGGCAGTAGCCCGGCCGCGTCGGGAGCGAGCGGAGGCGCGTCGGGAGCGAGCGGTGCGAGCACTTCGTCGGGCTCCTCGGGCGCTACCACCGTGCCCAGCAGCGGCGTGGCGTCCACCTCTGGAGCGTCCTCAGGTCAACCAGCGGGGTCCGGGTCGGGTTCAGGCTCGTCCGGAGCCACGGGGGTCGCGGGCTCGGCCGGCTCGGCCGCGGCGTCCGGTGGTGCCTCGGACGCGGGTACCGGCTCTGACGATGATAGCAGTAGCTCCGGCGCCTCTGGCGATGGCACGGCGGTCGCCCCCGGCGCCATACCGTCCGGCTATCCCACGCCGACCGCGGCCACGTACGCGATGTGCCAGAAGGTAGCCGTGGGCGCTGGTTCGCAACAGCCTTCGAGTGGCGCAGTCAACGCGTGCGCGGGACAGGACACCAGCGGGGTTTGCATCCAATGCCTGTTCGGCGGCTCCACGTACAACACAACCCAGACGGCGACCGCGGATGGCACATCCGAGGCCGGGAACTACCTCGTGACCGTGAACGTCGGCGGCGCTGTGGCAGGCTCGACCTACATTAGCGCGGAGTCGAGCCGCGGCCTCTTGGCCCCCGTGACCACGGCGGCTGGACAGACGAGCGAATACGCCTTCGTCGTCAACGCCCGCGCCATGGAAGGACAGCCCAACCACGCGGGTGGGCCCGGCGGATACCCCGGGCTCGACCTCTTCTTTTACGGGCCCGCGGCCAATCCCCCGCAGGTTTCCGCGATCGGATACCAGCTCGTCACCGCGGCGACCAAGCCGATCATGGTCTACCTGGCCAGCGACTCGACCGAGTGCGACCAAACGGGCGGCGCGTTCGGTGGCTGGGGTCAACTGCTCCCGGAGTTCTTCCTTCCGCCCATCGGAATCTCCAACTGGGGCAACAGCGGTGCGAGCTCCTCGTCCTTCTATGGGGCGTACTGGGGTGACATCAAGTCGCGTTGGACGGCGGGCGACTACGCGATCATCCAGTTCGGTCACAACGACAAGGGCGTTCCGGACGCAACCGTCCAGGCGAACCTCGAGAAGTACATCACCGACGCGCTGGCGGCGAACGTCACGCCAATCATCGTTTCGCCCCCCGCGCGCGTGCAGTTCGGCAACGGCACCACGGACGGCGATCAGTCGAGCCTTCACGAAGTGGCGGCGAAGGCAGCGGCTGCCGCACACAACGTTGCGTTCATCCCTCTCACGGACCTCACGGTCGCCTGGTACAACACGCTCGGCTCGCAGGCTGCTGCTCTCAAATTCCACGCGAACGGCACAGACGCGACGCACAGCAACCTCGTGGGCGGTCAAAAGATCGCGGCCCTGGTGGCCGGCAGCATCCAAAGCCAGAATCTCCCGCTGGCCAAGTACTTGAGGCCTGGCGCCGTCGAAGCGCTTAGCCCCACTCCATTCCCCGCCAGCGACGGCGGTTCGTCCGGCGGTGCGACGTCCGGCAGTGCGACGTCCGGCAGTGCGACGTCCGGCAGTGCGACGTCCGGCAGTGCGACCGGTTCGTCCGGCGGCAGCGGAGCTTCGAGCGGAGACACCGGCGGCGGCGGCTCGATGGCGATTCAGTGCGGTGCGACCATGTGCGCCATGCCCAGTGTCTGCTGTGAACCAGCCGCCGGCGTCAAGACGATGTCCTGCCTGGTGGGGTGCGACTACACGACGCAAGTGCAGCTCTGCGGAAATAGCAACGACTGCCAAGCGGGCCCCCCCAACTGCGTGAACGGAATCTGCGTGAATTGAGGCTCTCCACATCCGCCGGCGGACCCCTACGGCGGCATTCGTTCGGCTACACTGCGGGCCATGAAGGGGATGCGGACAGGGCTTTGGTGTGGAGCTCTTTTGGCTCCGGCGCTCATCGCCGCTGGTTGCTCGGGCGCCGCGGCGAGCTTTGCACCCGGCGAACACGAGGCCGTTGAATCCGAGGGCGGCTCGCAAGACACGGACGGAACGGGCTCGACCACGCCGGACGCGACCCTGGGTGCCGATGGACGCACGGTGAACGACGCGACGACTGTGGAAGCGGAAGCCGAAGCCCAGGTGGCCCCTTCGCGCTGCGACGGCTTCGCCGTGTGCGACGACTTCGAGTCGGAGACCATCGGCATGCCACCCAAGGCGTCCCTGTGGGCGATCACCTCCGTGGCATGCGGTCCGGACCGGGGGACCGTCACGGTCGACGCGACCCACGCGCACAGCGGGCAAAAGGCCGTCAAAGTCGTCAACGACTTCGGGCCGGACGCGGGTCCTCCCGGCTACTGCGACCACGTGTTCTTCTCGAACCTCAGTGCCTTTGCCACGGCGGTCCCGCAGCAGGTGTACGTTCGCTTTTACATGTACATGGGCGATCCCGTGACGATGGGCCACGTCACGTTCGCGACGATGACCGACCGAAACGACTCTTCGAGCAACAAGCAGCTGCGTCTGGGCCTCAATGGCGGCGTTTTCGTCTGGAACCGCGAGTCCGACAACGCGTACTTGCCCGAACTCGATACGGGCAATGGTCAGATCGACGTGCAGACGAGCGATAGCCCCACGGCGCAGACCTGGTCATGCATCGAGATTCACGTCGATGAGGTGGCCGGTGCGCTCGAGGCCTGGGTCGATGGCAACTCGGTAGACCCCTCCGCAGTGGACGCAAGCCCGGGCGATGGAGGCAACGTCCTGGGTTTGGATGAGTACGGGACGCCCATCCCCAACGTCAGCACGATCTGGCTCGGGCAAGGGAACTCCGCGTGGCATCCCTTTCTCACGGATTTCGGCTTGGGGTGGGAGACCTACAACAACCTTGCCAGTGACGCCATGGTCGTTTGGTACGACGACGTTGCGATCGCGTCGACCCGCATCGGCTGTTTGCCGTGAGCTGAGACCTCAAGCGCCGGTTATCAATGCGTTGGCCATCCAAGGCTCGTCCGAGCACCTGACCCGTTCTGAAGGAGCGAGCGTTCACGAGGCCCGAAGGGAGGTTCATTCGACGCAGCGGGACGCCGCTCACGAGGGCAGACGACCTTCTTCGCCTGAGCCTCGCCTCGGCGCGACATAGCGACCCGCCTCTCACGCGGAGAGGGCGCCCGCTGAGGCCGGGAGGCCCACGCCTCCGCGTGAGCCGCGGTCCGCTGCGCCGCGCCGAGCAGGTTCTTCGACGCAGCGACGCACCGCTTTGCGTGAGACACCTCCCGGCGAGCGCGAGCCACGTGTCTCCCTGGCTTGCCGACCCGGTTCTGCGGGCCAGCGATGCGTCGCTCGGGCGAGTGGACCGTATTCTCGGCTCGAGCGGCGGTGCGATTCGTCTCGCAGACCGTCCTCTGCGCGTCGCCCGACGACGGCTCTGGCCAAGAGACCGTCCAATGCCATGCAGCCGAAAACCATTGCGGGCAACCGACACGGTTCCGTGCCGCGTCCGGTGCCCCCTTAGGCACGGGGTCAACCCCTTTCGCCGTGCTTGCACTCCGCTGCGTGTCACCGCCGCCTCGTTGGACGCAAGCCCTAAGGGACAACGCCAAAGAGGAACCCCCCTTCGTCGCGAGCGCCGTGCCGGTCGAGGGCGCACCCGTTGCGGCGAGTGCGTCTCTCTATTGCGTCTGGCGAGGTGCGAGCCTCGGACGGGGCGGGGCCCCAACCATCCCTTGACGTGCCCCAACCTCTTGACTACACGGTCGTTCCCCTCGCGAAGGTGGCGGAATTGGCAGACGCACTAGCTTGAGGTGCTAGCGCCGTAACTGGCTTAGGGGTTCAAGTCCCCTCCTTCGCACATAGAAATCCGGAGTTACGGCAGCAGGGACTTCGGACCGAGCCGGGGGACAGCTTGGGATGGCGCTTGTCCGGAGACCCTTCCCATGGGCACCTCCTCAGCCCGGCCGCCGAGGCGAGAGCGGCCCCGAACGACGTCGTGCTATTGCGGTCCCCGGGGACTGAGCCGACGGAGCCGCCATGCTGGATGACGAGAGCAAGAATCGTGTACGCGACTCGCTCACTGCGTACGCCGAGAAACTGCGGGCGAATAAGAAATCCAACGCGGAGGCGAGGCAGCGACATCAAGACGCGGTCGACGCGGGCGTCAAGGCCTTTGGTCCAGGGTCGACCGTGCCGAATACTCTCCAAGATTTGGCCGGCGCCATTCGGGAACTCGGGCCCGACTACCAGGTGACGTCGTCTCCCCAGCATCCGAGTGATGCGAAAGCACGCCTCGTCTGGACCCTGTCGCTCAAGAAGGTGGCTGGGCACGAGCTGCAGCGGGCGCGAGCCTGCGTCTTTGTCTTCGACGAGATTTCCGCGAAGGCCAGCGTATCGTGGGAGAACCTCGATCAGAAGTGTAAGTCCGAGGCGGTCGACGGAGGCGCGATCGATCCCGCGTGGGTAAAGACCGAGGTCTTGGCCTTCTTGGATGCACTCCTGCCCGCTCCGTGAGATCGCTTTCGGAGGGTCAGGCTGAGGCGCGACCTTTCGTTCATCGCGCCGCGGAGCGCGGCCTAGAACCTTTGGAGGCGCCGGCTCAATCGACGCGTTGATTTAGTGTTCCTTAGCGGGCTTGGCATTTCGCTTTGCTTTTGGCTTCTTGGGTACTGTCGCCCCTTCGCGTCGCGCCTCGGAGAGGCCAATGGCAATCGCCTGTTTGCGACTCGTGACTTTTTTGCCCGAGCCTCCCGAGCGCAGAGTCCCTTCTTTGCGCTCGTGCATGGCCCTGCTGACCTTGTCGCTCGCGGTCTTTCCGTACCGCCTTGGGGTCGTGCGCTTGGCTGCCATCGTCTGTTCCTTTCGAGCTCCGTGACGAGCTTCCGTGACCGAGCGGACAACGAGCAAGCGGCGTTCCAAGAATGAAGGGCCCGGGCGAGCACTATGTGGCGGCTATCGCGGCTGGGGTCGCGGGCGATGAGGCAATTCGCTACGCAACGAGCCCGGCGTCGCGGGGACCGTGAGCGGTATCCACGGACGGCGAACGCAACGCGAGCCCGCGCCATCGGGCGAATGGCGATTCAGCCTTCAGGCGCCACTCGTGGGCGCAGCATGGGCTGAAATGCGGCCCGGTAGGACCACGCGAGGTAGAGCTCCAGCGCGAGGAGCAGGAGGGGTAACGGAAGCGCGGCGGGCTCGAGGAACACGTGAAAAGCGATAATGTTGACGAGGACCGGCGCCAGAAGCGTCAGCGCGAGAGGCACGTAGCGCCCGGCGAGTAGAAGCAACCCGCAGATAACCTCCGTGCCTTTCACGAGGGCGAAGAGGTACCCCGTGGCGATCATCGCACCGAGAAAATCGGCCGGCGGCCCGCTCATTGGCGGTTGGGGGAGGAAGCGCAAAAAGCCATTGAGCCCGAGCACGAAGAAAGCGAGCCCGAGGAGAACGCGCGCCGCAATAATCAGCTTGGGTTTCATGCGAATTCAGGGCTCCGATGCTCGGCCTACCCGCTTTGTTGCGAAAGCGAGGGGACGAGTGATCGCCAAGGTGCGTGCAATCTCCGCTGGCACCGAACCGGGGACGCGCGTGCATCCCGAGGTGGTAAGCGCCATGCGGGAGGTAGGTATCGAGCTCGAAGGCATTGCCCGGCAGAAGCTGACGGATGCATTGGCGGAAAGCACGTCGATCCTCGTGACGATGGGTTGTGGCGAGGCTTGCCCGGTCGTTCCGGGTTTGCGTCGCTTGGACTGGCCGCTCGAGGACCCCAAGGGCAAGACGATTGAGCGCGTGCGCGAGATTCGCGACGACGTTCGCGGACGCGTCGTTGCATTGGTGCGCGAGCAAGGGTGGGCGAAGGTTTCATAGACTGCAGTGTCTCTGAACCCGGGATGCGTCGCGTTCGTTGCGACTTTCGCGCCCGACTGACCTCGCGCGACGGGGTCACGAGGGTGCGACGTTCTGCCGCACGCCGCGCGTAAGAGCCTGCAGTAAGCTGAACGAAAGTGATGCGTATGCCCGCGACCGCCGAAGTCGCCGCGTTGGGTTCGTCGGTTCCGGTGCGCGCCGGGCATCCGGGAGGGGCTCATCCCGCGTCGGTGGCCCTCCTCGCGGAGACCGTCGTCGGTCTGCCCTGGCTGGTCCGTTTGCGCTGGGGTGCGGTCGCCGGTCAGGGGATCGCTCTCCTTACGGCCCGCCTCGTCTTGGGCGTCGATCTGCCGTGGCTGGTGATGGGAGCGATCATCGCCCTGACCGCGGCGTCGAACGTGGTCCTCTCGAGGAGGTCGCCTGCGACGCGTCCCGAGCGCCTGATCCCGATGGTATTGGTGGGCGACGCCCTCGGGCTCACGGCGATGCTCTTCGTGTCCGGCGGTCCGGCCAACCCGTTCAGCGTGTTCTTTCTCGTTCACGTGTCGCTCGCTTCGCTGCTCTTGCCGGAGCGTGCGGCGTGGGGCCTCGTGGGACTCACGGTTCTCGCCTTCGGCTCGCTGTTTCTTTGGCCTGCCCGCGGACATCACGAGCACATGCACGGCGCCGTGGGGACGATGCACCTCGTGGGCATGTGGGTCTCGTACGCGCTGACCGCGTCGTTCGTGGCCTATTTCATCGGCAACGTGTCGCAGTCATTGCGGGACCGCGAGAGGCATCGGGCCGCCGTCGAGCACCTGGCTCTGCAAAACGAACGACTCACGACGCTCACGAGCTTCTCCGCGAACGCCGCCCACGAGCTCGCGACGCCGCTCGCCACCATCGGCCTGGCTGCCAAGGAGCTCGCGTCCCAGGTGGCCCTCGGACGCTCTGCCGAAGCGCTCCGTTCGGACGCGACGCTCATCTGCACAGAGGTCGCGCGATGCCGGAAGATCCTCGCCGATATCTCGGCGCGGGCGGGCGAGTCCGTCGGCGAGATGCCCACGCGCACGACCCCGACGGTGATCGTTCGCCAGGTGGACCGCTCTCTTTCGCGTGACCATGCCGCGCGGCTCGCCGTTCGATTCGAAGACGACCACGCCGCCACCGCCGCGGTCGTCGTGCCGAAAGACACGCTGGCGCAGATGCTGACGAACCTCGTGAAGAACGCGGCCGAGGCGCACGATGAGCAGGGCATCGACGCGCCCATCGAGCTGACGGTCGCCGTCGGCCGGCGGCTCGAGTTTCACGTGCTCGACCGCGGCGCCGGCATGAACCGATCGGTCGAGGAGCGGCTAGGACAGCCGTTCATCACGACGAAGGGCCCCGCCGGCGGCCTCGGGCTCGGGGTCTACCTCGCCCGCCGGTTCGCCGAACGCCTCGGCGGGCAGCTCCACTATTCGTCGCGTTCCGGGGGCGGCCTCGATGCCGAGCTCGCGCTACCGCGCGATACGATCGGCAGCCCCCCATGAACGAAGGGTCGCGCACCTCGCCGGGGGACGACGTGGACCGCAAAAGTGTCCTCGTCGTCGACGACGAAGCCCCCTTTCGAACGCGCTTGATGCAAGCTCTCGTGGAACGTGGGTTCGACGCGTGGGGCGCCGCAAGCACGAGCGAAGCCATCGCCATCGCCGAGCGCGAGACCCCCGAGTATGCCGTCGTCGATTTGCGCCTCCCGGGGGCGTCGGGCTTGCACGTGGTTCGCCGCCTCCACGAGCTGGACCCGACGACGCGGATCGTCGTCTTGACCGGCTACGGCAGCATCGCGACGGCCCTCGACGCCGTGCGCTCCGGCGCCCTGCACTACCTCACGAAACCAGCGGACATCGACGAGCTGCTGGCGGGCTTCGAGCCGCAGACCAATCCGTCCGCACAACCGCCACCCGCGACCATCCCCACGCTCGCCCGCGTCGAATGGGAGCACATCGAACGCGTGATGGTCGAGTGCGGAGGCAACGTAACCAAGGCGGCGCGTCTCCTCGGATTGCACCGGCGGTCGCTCCAACGCAAATTGGCCAAGCTTCCCGGCCCGCGTTGATGCGCGGCAAGCCGCCCGGAGACTCGCCGCGTCGGGTCACGGGTACACGAGCGCGGCCGCGCACGCGGTTTCGTCCGTCGCGCTGGCCAGCCACGACGTGATGCAAACGTCGCGCACGTCCCCGGGGACGACGATCGCGCCCCCCGCGTGCTTCTCCGTCCCGCGAGCCTTGCGGACGAGCGTGAGCCGCTCGGGGTTGGCGCCTTGGTCGGCGACGACGGCGGCCATGATCTCCGGCTCGAGCGCGACGACGGCTACGTAGGTCGCGTCCACTTCCGCCTCGGTCGTCGGCGCGGCTCCGGGCACGTCCCCGAACGCGAGACGCATCCCGTCGTGACCCCAGATGCGTAGGTTGCGGTAGCGCGTACCGTGACAATCGAGCGTCCCGCACCGATGGTCCAGAAACGCCTGCACGGAGTCGAACGAGGCGCGATCCGGGGCAACGAGCGTCGTCGTCGCGTTGGGGTCGGGCGCCGAGCACGCCGTGAGGGCCGCCGCCAAGAGGGATGTGGCGAGCGCGCGCATCATGGCGAACCTCCCTCGGGGAGAAGCGCCGCGCTGGGCGCCAGGTAGACGAGACCCGCCGAAATGCGGCTCGGTGGATTGACGTGACAGGTCGCGCACGAGCCGTCGCGACCGATGAGGGTGCTCATGGTCGACGTGAGATCACCGAAGGCAACCGCCGCCCGGAGGGGATACACGGGCTGCCACGTGGCTTCTTCCACGAAGAAGTTCCCCGCCGCGTTGGTCGTCGCCGTGAAGGTCGCTCCGTCTTCGGCGGTGAGCTCGACGGCGGCCCCGGACAGCGGCGCGGTGGCACCGAGAACGCCATAGATCGTTCCGCCGACGCTCATGGCGGGCGTTGCCGTCGAGCCGTCGTGGCAAACGAGGCAGGGCTGCCCGGCGCGATGCAGCGGCCCCGGTGGAACGCCGGGGGCTTCGGGCCCGAGGTCGGCGATCGCGTCGTCGCGCACGGGGTCCAGCGCGCAGGTCGTCGCCAAGCCCGCCAGGGCCGCGAGGAGGATCGGCCTTACCACGAGGCCTCCAGCGTGAATGCGCCGAGGGCGGAGACCCGGCGCGTGATGTAGAGATCGTCGAGGAAACGCGTGTAGGTCGCGTCGAAGCTCGCGATGATGGCCCACGCATCGAGCGCCGACGCCGGGCCGAGCTCCCACCGCGCCCAGCCGCCGCCCGTGAAGTTCATGAGCGGCCCGAGCTCGCGATCGCCGGTGCGAAATGCGGGCACCGTGTCGGACGAGCCCACGTATCCGACCTTCCAGAACGAAACCGGCGACTGGACGTAGTAGCGGATGTGCGGTCCGAGCGACCAACGCGCTCCCAGGTCGAAGAGATCGCGTCCGTCCGCCGAGAACGCGGTGAGGCCCCACGAGTCGTCGTAGAGCGTGCTCTCGATCCGGGCGGTGGCGTGGGACAGACGGTGCGAAAGCCGCGCCGTGACGCCCACGCGATCGCGCGTGAGGGGCAGGCGCTCGATCACGCTGTCGGGCAAGCGCAGGCGGCTCACGTCCTGCACCGTCGCGCCGGCCGCGATCGAGGCGGCGACTTGCGAAGAGAAGAGGGGGATATAGCGGTAGGGCTTCGACGAGTCGCCGCTTTGAATCGTCACGTCCGCCGCGATGGCGAGGACGGTGCGGCGGTCCAAGAGGCGCGTGAGGCCCGCGTCGAACGTATGGTGATCGAACGCGTGCGAGTAGACCGAGAAAGGCGTGCCGGTTCGCCCGACCGTATCGCGACCGTACCCATAGCCCAGCACGACGGACAGGTTACGGTCGTCGAAGTCCCGAGTGATGGCCGCGCCGGCCGCGTAGGCAAAGTAGTCAGGCTCGCTCGAAACGGAACCCTCGACCGCCGCCCCCAGATCGCTCGGCTTGTACGCGGCCCGCGCGCTTGCCGCTTGGCGAACTTCGGTCCAGCGGGGCGAGGCCGTCGACACGATGTCCACCGACGCCGCCGAGATGACATCCACCAGATACGCCCCATCGACCGACCAGCCGGCCACGGGATCGGCCACGTGCCCCGCGATGCTCGGCGTGAAAACCGCGACGTGATCGGTATCCGAATAGCCGGCGACTTCGCTCGACGCGCGGACGTCGAGATCCCCTCCCGCGGCGCGCGCGGTCTCGGGCCGCGACGAGAGCAGGACGACGAGCGCTGCGACCCGAGGGCTCGCTCGAGTCAATTGCATCCGCAGCCCGCCTCGGCCACGGCGCCGTTGCGGGTGGCCCCCTCATGGACCTGGGTCGCGTGCTGCTGTGCGGGTCCCGTGATGTCGGAGGTCGTCATGTCGGGCCGAGCGATGACGCCTCGCTCATACGGAGCCACGTGAGCGCAAGCGCCACACTCCGCGAGGACCGCAAAGAGGATTAATTGTCGGGCGAACCGCAGACGAACCATTGCAGAAGCTCCATCCTGTCGCGGAGGGTCATGGCGGCATCGGGTCCGGCGTCCGCGGGGGGCATGAGGCAATCGCTGACTTGAACGAAATCCGTGGTCTCGAGGCGCACGAAATTTCTGAACGTGGTGAGGTCGCGGTCCGCGGCCACGCCGCCGGGCGAATGGCACGGCAGACACGCTCGTTGGACGAGCGGCGCGATGTCCCGGGTGTAGGTCGGCGTTTGCGGGCACGCGCTCGGGGCCGCTGGAGGGCAGGCGGCGGTGCCCTCGAGGTTCGATACCGTGCCGTCCGGCTCCTCGTCGGCGACGTTCGGGTCGTTGCCCAGCGGGTCCGTGCAGCCGGCGATCAGCGCGGCCGCCGCGACGAGGCGCGCTCCTCGCGACACGACGCGCTTCGTGTCGCTGCGACGATGCACGGCGATCGTGGCGCGCACGCTACGGGACCGCGGGGACCGTGATGTGGAAGGCGGCGTGCCCGTGCGGCGAGTCGGCGAGACTGTCGTCGCACTCTTCGTGAATGTGGAAGCGCACGGTCCATTCTCCCGATTGGTCGAAGACGACCGAGCCAACATACGTCCCGGAGGTGGCGCTCGTCTGAAAGAGGTGGGCGCTCCCGAAGGGCGTCGGACTGAAATGGGTCGTCATGGTGTCGCACGAGGCATCGAGGGAGGTGGGAATGAACGCCTCCGGGAGGATGCCTTCGGCGGGAGGCAGATCCGTGACGGGCAAGCCCGTCGTCAGGTTGGTCACCGTAACAGTGAAAATGACGCCGATCGTGGCCGAAGGGCAGATCGGGCTCGAGGTCCAAACAACGTGGTATTTGCAGTCGTCGTCGTCGCCCTCGCCCCCGGCGCCGCCGCCGTCGGCGCTACCCTGGCCGAACATCGTGGCCCCGTAGGCGCATTCGTCGTCCGATGTCTCGCCGCCGTCGCCGGAACCTCCGTCATCGGCGCTCAGGGCGGCGCTGCTCGCGTCCGCGTCCACGCCGCTCGCGGGACTGGCCGCGTCCGGATCACACGACGACGCGTTGACCTCCTGCGCCGGCTGACCCACGCAATGCATGTCTGCGGGGCCGAGAGTGCCCCCGCCCGGATTCGGGCACGTCAATCCTGCCGGCGGACCGGCCGCCCCCGAATTGCCCGAGCTCGAGCAAGCCGCCATCGCGGCGATGCCAAAGGACACGAAGGTCCACCTGAATGATTGTGGACAGCACGAGAGCAGTCGGGGGGCCACGGCCACGTCCTTTGCCAATCGGCCACGAACGAGAGGTTCGCGCGGCCCGTTGGGCGGACTCGATAGTATCGATCGTCGGCAAGTTGAGCGTGCGGTAAATTGTCGCAGAGCGATTTCGGGTCGGACTTCCGCCGCGCTTCGAACGAGCCGGGTCGCGAACGCGCGGGGTGGGTACCACGCGGTCGCGGCGGGCTCAGCCCGCGAGCCGTGGCCCGCGCGGGATCGCCTCGGCCGCGCATATGGGCGTTGACGTACCCATGGAACGCGTACGATGAACGCCATGGCGACGAAGAAGAAAAAGAAGGAAGTGAAGGCGGGCCGTGCGGCCACGAAGAAGAGTCTCATTCCGGCGCGGGCCGAGAAGAGCTCCCAACGAGGGCCGCGCAAGACGAGCAAGACGAGCAAGACGAGCAAGACGAGCAAGACGAGCAAGACGAGCAAGACGAGCAAGACGAGCAAGCCTGTCGGCTCTTCGAAGAAGCCGGTGGCCACGAAAGCGCGTGCGGCGCCCCGTCGGCGGGCCTCCGTGGCCCAAGCCGCGAACGGCAAGAAGCCGCCGCCTCGGAAGAAGGTCGTCGCCGCGGCCGCTCCCCCGAAGAAGAAGTCCAAGGCGGCGCCGCCCGCCGCGAAACCCGTTCGTAGGCGGGACGCGCTGGGGCACCTCGATCCGAAATATGCCGCCGACTTGCGACGTCAGAGCGGGCCGCGGGAGCGGGAGGACGGCCAGAGGGGTGCGTTCCTGGAACGCCCGCGCTCCAAGGACGACCTGGCGGAGTCGTTCGGCGAGCAATTCGTAGAGACCGTGACTTCCGGCGAGGATGACGGCGAGGACGTGCTCGACCAGGAAGTCGCCGAAGAGCACGGCGGTCCCTTCGTGGAGTCGACCGGGGGAGCCGAGTTCGCCGAAGGCACGGACGCGTCGAACCCCGAGGGCGCCAAGCGCGAGCCCTTCCCGACCACGTGATCCAAAGCGAAACGAGCGTCTTGTTCCTGCTGGGGAGCTGGAGGAGGAGCGGAGGTGGAGCGGCATCGCTCCCCTCGACGAGACGCGCGAGCCGAGCGGACCTTGCCGGAGGCAAGGCAGAGCGAGACTCAGGGTGCCCCTTGGTTACTTACTAGCCCCCCACCCGGCTACGCCGGACACGCGACGAAGGAAACGAGCGTCTTTTCCTGCTGGGATGCTCGAAGGGAGCGGCATCGCTCCCTTCGACGTTACGTGCCACCAAGGCTGCGAGAGCGGAGGCGAGCGAGCAAAGCGAGTCGAGCCGGAGCGAAGCGCTCAGGCTGACCCGGGTCTCCAACTAGGGCAATGACCCTGGTTACGTACTAGGAACTAGGACTAAGCCACCGCGATCGTCTTTTCGATTCGTTCGAGTATGGGCATGAGGCCCCGAAGATCGCTCTGGCGCGCCACCCGCATCGCCTCGTCGAGGTAGCGGCGCGCGTCGCCCGGGTGGCGCCGCGCGTTCGCCACGTGCGCCATGACCCCGAGCAAGTGCGCCCGGTGCTCGCTCGTCGGGGGCGCACTTCCGAGCGCCTCGTGCAGAACGCCTTCGGCGTCGGACCACCGCTGGACCGCCGCGAGCGCTTCGGCCAATTTGCGCGAGAAGACGAGCGTCGCGGCCACCGGATCGTCGAGCTCGCCGCGGTGAAGTTCGCGACGCGCAAGTTCGAGCGCGTGCCTCAGGGCGCTGATGCTGCCGTAGAGGTCTCCGTGAGCCGTGCGCCGCGCGCTCAACGCGTCGAGGAGGGACAAGGCCTCGAGGGCGCTGCCGCCATGCGCGGCCTCCTTGGCGCGCACTTCGAGGGGGGCGTCGGGGCGGAGCTCCGCGGCGCGTGCGAAAAGGTCGCGCTTGCGCCCGGCCGGAATCGTCGAAAAAACCACGCGGCGCATCATCGGATGGGCGATTCGGATCTCGCTGTCCTGAACGAGGGCGACGCGCGCGCGGCAGAGCGCATGAAGGGCGGCGGCCACGTCGATGGACGGCGGGAGCAGGCGCTGAAGAGTCTCTTCACTTGCATCGTCCCCCCAGACGGCCAGCGCGTGCAATGCGTGGCGCGCGCTCGGGGTGAGGCGGTCGACGCGTCGGGCCACGACGTCCGCGAGGCGATCGGGAGGCGGGTCGCTCGTTTCTTCCGCCCAGGCGATCAGCTGCTCGAGGTGCAACGGGGAAAGTGCGACGTCGCGCGCGGCATGACGCGCAGCGACCCGGCCCGCGAACGAAGCATACGCCAGTGGCTCCAGGCGCCAGACTTCCCCGGCCACCGGATCGCTCACAGGCCGTGTCCCCGGCATGTACGTGACGATGAGCAGCGCAGGCACCGGAGGTGGCGCGGCCAGAACGTCGGCGAAGGCATTGCGACTCGTTCCGTCGACGAAATCCAAATCGTCGACGAAAAGAATGACGCGGGCACCCGCCGCTTTCGCGGAGGCTCGCTCCAGGCTCCAACGCAGCGCTTCTGCGACCGCCGCCCGGCGCTCGTCCGCCGTCGTCCGCGGGGGAACCTCCCCGAAGAGAGTGGCGAGCCCCTTCTGCGCTTCGCGGTTGGCGGCCACGAGCGCGCCCGGGTCGACCGGGTCGAGCGCAAGGCCGGTCAGCGCACGGATCGCGGTACGCAAAGTGGAGTCGCCGATTTTTGCCCACGCCGGGTCGGGTCCGACCGTGACGATCGGGCTTCCGCGCTGTGCCCATCGGGCCAGCGCTTCGGTCACGAGACGGGTCTTGCCCATCCCGGTTTCGCCGACGATGTGCGCGGAGGCGGGCATGGTGTTGGCCTCCTGCCACCGCGCCTCGAGCCACGCCATCGCGCTTTCCCGGTCGACGAAGGGCACCGGGAGGGCGCTGCTCGCATTCGGCGCGGGCGGGCGCGAACTCTGGGCAGACACGGACGGCGGAAAGGACTCTCGGACTCCCAGCTGCGACCGCGGCGTGGGCACGCCAAGGGCCCGCACGGTCATCGATGCGCCGCAGTCCCCGCAGAACTTCTGACCGATCGGGCTCAGCTTTCCACAAGAACCGCAGCGTACGGCCGTGGCGGGTGGGGCCTCGGTCAGCGACGCCCGGCCCTCGCTTTCGAGCAACGAGGCGTCGAGGGCGTCTGCGAACGCGCGCGCGCTCTGCATGCGATCTTCCCGGGGCTTGGCCAGGGCGCGCAAGGCAAGCTCGGCGAAGGCAGCGGGAATGGCGCGCTCCGGAGCGACGTCGCGCGGATCGGGCGGCGGTTCGGTGAGCTGCAGGAGCAATGTCTTGGTGATGGTCTCCCCCTCGAACGGCACGCGCCCCGCGAGCAGCTCGAAGAGAAGGACACCCACCGAGTAAAGGTCGCTTCGGCCATCGAGCGCGTCGCCCCGTCCTTGCTCGGGGCTCATGTACTCGGGGGTTCCGCAGACAAGGCCGGGGCGGCTGAGCAGCGGTCCGGCGGCGGAGAGGGTGTCTCCCTTGATCAATTTCGCCAATCCGAAATCGACGACCTTGACGAAGTCCAGACCGGATCGAAGTGGTTCGAGCACGATGTTGTCCGGCTTGAGATCGCGATGGACAATCCCGAGGGCATGCGCCTCGTCGAGGGCGGCGAGCGTCTGCCGCAGGATGTCGACGATGCGCCGTAGCGGCAGAGGCCCCTCGGCTTGGGCGACCCGCCCGAGATCGCGCCCCCGCAGATATTCCATGACGATGTACGGCTGGCCGTCATCGGTGCGTCCGAAGTCGAAGATGGCGACGGAATTGGGGTGGCTCAGCCGGCTCGCCGCGCGCGCCTCATTGAGGAAGCGCGCCGCCGCGAGCTCGTCATCCGCGAGGTGGGGGTGAACGACTTTGACAGCGACGGTGCGACCGAGCGCGACTTGCTCTGCGCAATAGACGCGCCCCATTCCTCCGACGCCCACCAAATGGGTCACGCGGTAGCCGCCCGGGAGCGTCCGCCCGATCAAGGCATCTTCGCGCGCTTTCTCGGCGGACGGACCCAGCTCGCCTCCGCATGCAAAGCAATAGCTGTGCGCTTCTGAACAGAGGGCCGCACAGCTCAGACAGCGGACCATCGTCCGCTAGAGTAGTGGCACGGGCGCGGGAAGGGAGGTACTCCTTGCCTACGAAACGTCAATGAGACGTCTCGCTCTCACGAGCACGAGCCAGGTTTTGGGGGGAGATCCTCTCCCCCCAAACCCCCCAACTTGCCATTTCTGGTCACACCTTCGGTGGTGGTTCGGGCCGGCCGCCACGGGGATTCTCATAGGAAGCTTGCGCTTCGGCGGGCTTCTGCGGCGGCCCGCGCGCCGCTTGGGTCGCTCCCGCCGCCCGCGCGCTCGATTTCGAGGAAGCCCCGGCCGATTTCCGAACCCTCTCCGTCTCTTACGATGACTCGCAAGACGGAAGGATCGGCGATGAGCCGTGGCGCAATGCGGGCCGTCCACGTGTTTCCGGTGCGCGCCCAGCGAACCGGCAGCGGGGTGAGGTCGAGCATCGCCTCCACCGAAACTCCCGCGTTTGCGACATCGATCCGGCCCGACGGATCGTCGACTTCGATGCGTGCTTGGATCGGGTCGAGCGGCCACCGGGCGCCGGCCGGGGACAACGCCACGCGCGCTCGCAGCTCGCGCCGGGCAAAGACCAAGCGCGCTTCGCCTGCGTTGGCGGCGTCGGGATCCCGCAGGTGAATGATCCTCATGGGGGTTTCGTCACCGAGCCGAAGAGGGCCCGAGAGCCTCGACCAGTAGAGCGGGACGGCAACGCGCCGCGCGAGCGTGATCACGTTTTCGAAGGCCACATCGAGGCGATCGGCGCCGCGCAGCGCGACACTCGCGCCGTCGGGCAGTACGACGGTTCCATCGTTGGCCACGAAGCCGCCGGACGGGAGTTCGAAGTGAAGCACGCGGACCGGGCAGGGCGCCGACCACGACCCGATGATGCCCACGTCGCCGACGGCGCGAACGTGGGCCCAGTAGCGCGACGTCGACGCCAGCTTCGCGGCCTTGAAGTGCGGCTGGGTGACGGTCGCCCGCTCGACGACCCGCACCATCGTCGGGTCGGTGGCGATCTCGACGCGGTACGCGTCGGCGTGGGCAACGGGCTGCCAAGTCAAGTCGACGTCGGGGTCCTTCGCTCCCAGGACCACGGTGAACGGGCTATCCCCTACACTCCACTCGGGAGGGGGCGGAATGGCGCGTGTCTTGTCGGGATTGACCCCGCGCCGCATGAGGATTCCTGCCCCGTCGTAGACCGGGAAGCCTTGGCCGTTCGAGCCGACGACGAGCGCACCTTCGTAGATCGCGGCCGCCGTGGCGTCTCGCTGTACTTTGACGTGAAGCTGGCCGCGCCACTCGGTGAGCGTCCCGGCTTTGCTCGAAACGAGGAACGCGTGCGCGCCCTTTTGCGCGGGCGGCATGCGGACCTCGAGTTCCCCGTCCTGGAGGACGAGATGATAGCCGCGGGTCCATCGGTTCGTTTCGCTCGGGAGCTTCGCCGCGGGCATCCATTCCGCCAGCGCTCCAGGCTCCAGCGTCACGGTGACCCCGTCGGGCAGAATCATCTCGAGCGGCTGCGCGTCGGACGCTTGAATCGTCATGCCGGCGCCAAGGACGTCGGCGGTCGTGATATCGCGCCACTCGTGCGCGCCTTCGGGCTTGACCCGCCCGGCGCCGCGAACGATGCCTGCGCCGTCGATCTTCGACGATGCCCCCGCGCCGGGCGTCGCCCAGGTCGAAGCGACCGCGGCCAGGAGCGCCCCCAGCACGTGGAGCCGGCCCATGCGCGTCGCCGGTCGGGGGGTCACCTCGGAGCGTACGGGTGACGGCCCGGACGTCTTAAGGCTCGCAGGCCGGCGATTCGGCTGCGAGCCGGGTCCCTTCAGCCGGCCATCCCTTTCTGGTAGGAGACGCGCGAATGCGTTCGCTCTCGTTCGCATGCTTCGTGGCGGCGTCGGCGGTCGCGGGGGGATGCCGGACGCGCGATTCGACTCCCCCGGAGCACTCCGTGCGTGAGGAGGGGGCACCTCCGGCCGAGAGCGCGGCCCCCCCCGCGACGGCGGGTGTGGTCTTCGTCCCTGCACCGTCCGACGAGCCCGTGGAGCCCGTCGTTCGGCGCGCGCTGGCCAGCGCCCTCGTGGAGAAGCGCACGCTCGTGGTCTATGTGGGGGCGACGTGGTGCGAACCCTGCCGACGCTTCCACCGCGCGGCCGAGCGGGGTGACCTCGACCGGTTGCTCCCGCCGCTTACGCTGCTGGAGTTCGACCTCGACCGCGATGGCGAACGCCTCGCGTCGGGCGGGTACGTGACCAAGTACATCCCTCTCTTTGCGCTGCCCCGACCGGACGGCTCCGCGTCGGGGCGGCAAGTCGAAGGAGCCATCAAGGGCGACGGCGCCGTGGAATTCATCATGCCGCGCCTTCGGGCGCTTCTCGCGCCATGATCGCAGCCGCCCGCGATCACGGCACCTCGGGGAGGCGTCCCGCGCGCATCGACGATCCGCTTCGCAAGATCGCGATCGCCGCGACCCAGACCGCGGCGCCTGCAGCGAGGGTCACGAGGTCCGTTCGCCGCGTGGCGACCCCGCCCGACGCCAGCGAAGCCAGCACGACGAAGAGGGCGTTGTTGAGCGCGTGCGCGAAGACGGTCGGCCGTATGCTCCCGAAGCGATCGGCTGTCCAGCCGAGGAAGACGCCGGCCACGAACGCGACCGAGCCCTGCACCAAATCGAGATGAATAAGCGCAAACGCCGCGGACGTGGCGACGATGGCCGGCCAACGGCCCCACGCGGCGGCGAGGCGGGTCTGCATCAATCCGCGAAAGAAGGTCTCCTCCGCGACGCCGGGCGCGAGGCCAATGGCCACGATGGCGATCGCGAAGCGCAAAGGCCGCGGAGAGCGAAGCTCTTGTGCGAGAAGGTCCATCACCCCCCCGCCGCGGGCGCCCAGAAGCTCGCTTGCGGCTCCGCACGCGAAGCTCAGCCCGATGATGCCGACCAGCGCGGCGATGAAGCCCAGGGCGCTGGCCCGCGCGGGGCCCAACCGGAGCTCCGCGCTGATGTTCGCGGGGCCGTGGGCGGCAATGCGCGCCGTACCAAGGGCGGCCGCCAGAAGGACCCCTGCGTCGACGAACGCCACCGCGATCAAGCCCGGCGCGGAGAGGGCGAACCGGGTGGCCTCCTCCGCGATGCGTCCGGGTTGGCCCCGCGACCGCGCGATGCCGACGGCAAACACCAGCACGGCTCCGGCGCAGAGGGTCAGCACGAACGCGGCGAGGTAGGCCAAGAGCACAGGCCACGCACGGGGCCGCGGCGAGTCTGTCGACGGTCGCGGCGCGCTCGCGCGGGTCGAAGCCGAGCGGGGCATCGAGGGCATGCGCGCGGTCAGCCAGGCGCCTTCCGCCTCGAGAGCTGCTGGCCGGCGGCCTGCGCGACGGCGCCCGTTACGTTCTTGCTTCGCGCGAGCGCCTTCAGCTCGTGCTCGCGCAGGTGACCCACGAGCTTGGCGGCAAACGCGAACGGCGTGCGCGGGTTCTGCACGAGGTTGAGCTTGATCTGGTGCGAACGCGTCCATTCCCGATCGAGCGCGATCGCGCGGAGCACGTCTTCGGACACATTTCGGCTCGCACTGATTCGCACGACCTCGTTCTCCTGAATGCCGGGACTCTTGATGGCCGCCTGCGCCACGAGGCGGTTCGAGTCGCGGACGAGAAGAAGGCGTTCGCCCGCCGTGCCGATCATCGCGCGGCGAATCTTCTGCGAGTTGGTCATCCGCGCGAGTCGCGCGTGGAGCGGGAGGAATCGTTCCTCGACGACCTCATCGCCCGTCTCCGCGTCGATTCGATGCGTGTCTTCGATCGACGGGTCGATTTGCGCAGCCTGGGCGTACGCGTCCGTCTCGTTGAAATGAACGTCGTCCGGCGTCGGCTCGGACGCCGCTTCGGCGATGAGCTCCTGCCCGATGGCAATCGCTGCTTCTTTGTAGGCAGGAATCCCTTTCAGCGGAACGTTGTTGCGGACGGCCAGCTCGAGGATGCGATCCGCGGTGGACATGCGCGTGGCCTTGTTCATGTAAAGCGCTTCGATGATCTCCGGATGCGCGAGCAGACGCTGCTCGTTGGTGGCCACGAGCTCCGCCACCAATTCGCCCCCGCGGGCCGCCACGGCGACGACGATCGGGATCGTGACGGCCGGGTGGGCGAGAATTTTCCCCACGACCGCGGCGTTGTTCGCGTAGCGAATCGCGATGAGCCCGAGCACCCCGGGCGCGAGATCTCCCGCAAGAGCTCCGCCCAAGAGGGGCGCCGGCAGATTGTCGAGCGTCGATCGCGCCGTGAGCGCAACCGCCTCGTCGTCCGCCTCCGCGAGGAGCGCGATGACCGCGAGCAACTCGGCGGGTTTGAGCCCCGGCACGTGGCCCTTGGCCGCCATTTGACGAAGCGGGGCCGGCGAGGCGGGGTCGAGAATTCGCCGCCCGATGGGAGAGAGCGTGTCGACGTCGACGGGGGGCTCCACGGGATGGAGCATACCGATCGGCGACGCCTTCGGTGATATCTTGGCGTCGGGAAGGCAACTCAATGGGCGTCTTCGCTGCCTCCGATGCGTTTCCTGCCGACCACGACGATCGATATCCGCGACGAGATGGGGCAATGCCCCACGTGCGGGCAGCGCTTCTCGGGGGACGCCGCGTTCTGTCCGTTTGATGGCGTCGCGCTCGTCGCGACTCTTGCAAACGCACGACCGGATCCCCTCCTCGGAACGACGGTCGACGGGCGGTATCACGTCCTCGAAGTCCTCGGCGAGGGCGGCATGGGGCGCGTTTACAAGATCCACCACCTCGCGATCGAGCGCGCCTTCGCGATGAAGGTGTTGCGCACCGACCTTGCCCACGACGACCTCTTGGCCGCTCGGTTCATCCACGAAGCCAAGGCGACGGCCAGCGTTGAGCACCCCAACGTCGTACGGATTACCGATTTCGGGCGGCTCGACGACAATACCCCCTATTTCGTGATGGAATTGCTCGTCGGGCCCACGCTCGGCGAGGTGCTCAAATGGGGACCCCTCCGCGCTCGTCCGGCGCTCCGTATCCTCGAGCAAGTGGCGAAGGCAGCCGGCGCTGCCCACGCGGCCGGAATCGTTCACCGGGACCTCAAGCCAGACAATGTCATCTTGGTGGGCGCGGGTGCCCTGCCGGACCTGGGGCGCGATTCGAAAAGCGAAATGACGAAGCCATGGCCGGAGCGGGTGGACGTACGCGTGGTGGACTTCGGGGCGTCGAAGGTCGTGGGCACGGGCCGCGTTACCGTGACGGGCGTCGTCTTCGGCACGCCGCACTATATGTCTCCAGAACAGGCAAGCGGACAGACGGTCGACGCGCGGGCCGACGTCTACGCGCTGGGCGTCATCATGTACGAGATGCTCACGGGCCGGCTGCCCTTCGAGGCGGACACCTACATGGGGGTGTTGACCCAGCACATGTTCGTGCAGCCCATGCGTCCCAGCGATGTCGGCGTGGCGGACGCAGAGCTCCGGCCTCTCGAAGCGGTGACGCTTCGATGTCTCGAAAAGAATCCCGCGGATCGTTTTGCATCCATGGATGAACTGCTCGCGTCGCTAGGAGCCGTTGCGAGCGGGGTACCGCTTCCGCCTCGTTTGTCGGCGCGGAAGGGCACTTCCCCGTGGCGCGCGCGGAGCAAGGAAATCGCGTTCGAGCGTCCATCCGGGCTGGCCTCTGGCGGGGCGCCCTTCGGTCCAGGTGCGGCCTCCGTGGGTGGGCTCTCGAGGGGTCAGATAGGGCTGCTCATCGCGGCGGCGTTGCTGTGTGGGGCCGTCGCGACCGGTGTTACGGCGGCCTTCTCGGGTGGGGCGGCTCGGTCAACACATGCGCCGCCGTCTGGCCCCGAGGCCCCGTGGAGTGCGCCTGCCGCTTCCGGCGGCCTCGTCCGCGAGGCACCCATCCCCGCCGGGCAACGGCCTGGGGCTGCGGCGTCCGCGGGACCGTCTGCGGCGCCCCCCGCTCCGTCCGGCGTTCGCCCGCAACGTCCCGTACCGGCAGTCGCCGCGCCTCCGCGCTCGCGGCCCAAGGCCCCCTTGGACGACGTCGGCGATCCGTTCGCCGAGCACCGGTGAAGACCTGCGTGGGGTCTCCGGCAAGACGCCATTCGGCCTTCACTTGACACTCTACGCGTCGCGCTTCCATGCTGTCGAAAGCAAGTGGCCAAGCAGAAACTGCTTCTGGTGGACGCGGACCCGCGAAGCGTTCGCGTGCTCGAGGTCAGCCTCAAGAAGGCCGGTTACAGCGTGACCACGGCGGCCGACGGCCTCGACGCGCTCGCGAAGATCGAGTCGCTCACCCCCGATCTCGTCCTGACCGACACCCGTCTTCCCAAGCTCGATGGGTACACTCTCGTCCGCAAGCTGAAAGAACGCGTCGAATGGGCGGGGATCCCCATCGTCTTTCTGACTAGCCAAAAGTCGATCGAAGACAAGATTCGCGGGCTCGAGCTGGGCGTGGAGGACTACCTCACCAAACCCATATTCGTTCGCGAACTCATTGCGCGCGTCAACCTGCTGCTCGCCAAGCGCACCCAAGAGAACATCACGGCGAGCAAATCGACCACGTCCGGGCGGACGCTCTTCACCGGCTCCACGCAGGACATGGCGGTGGTGGACCTGCTCCAGACCTTCGAAGTGTCGCGCAAGAGCGGAGTCGTGCACCTTCGTGGGGGCGCTCACGAAGCGCACATCTATTTCAAAGATGGCAAGGTAATCGACGCGGAGCTCGGTCGGCTCCGCGGCGAAGAGGCCATTTACCGCGCGCTAATCTGGAACGAAGCCACGTTCGAAGTCGAATTCAAAGCGATCTCCGGCGACGACGTCATCGGAGGCTCGACCCAGGCCATCCTGATGGAAGGGATGCGGCGAGTGGACGAATGGGGGAGGCTCTGCGAACAGCTCCCGCCCCTCTCGACCGTGTTCGAGATCGATCACGAGCAGCTGCTCGAGCGACTCAACGAGATTCCGGACGAACTCAACGGCATTTTGCGGCTTTTCGATTCCGTGCGAACGCTGTCGGACGTCGTCGACGATTCCCCTTTCGAAGACCTGTCGACGTTGTCGACGATCACCAAGCTGTACTTCGAGGGCTTGCTCGTCCCGCGTCTCGAAGCGCCGGCGAGCGAGCCGGTCCCGCAGCCGCCGGAGGCCGCCGCCACCGAAGAAGCCGCCGCCACCGAAGAAGAGGTGGTCTCACCGGGGCCACTCGATAGTGACGGCGGCCAGATGGTTACGAAGCCGCATGCTGCGCGGGCCGTTCCGTCGAGCGGGGAGATGGCCGTCGTCCCAGCTTCCGAGGGACCGTCCGGCCCGCCACCCGCGAACGATCCGGCCTCGGCGACGTTGTCGTCGACGCGAACGCCAACTACGGCGGCGCCCGAGTCCTCACGGCACCGGGCAAGCGCTTCGACGGGGAATGGCTTTTCGGATCCGGCGGGGGTCCCGAATGCCTCGGCGCACGTGCGAGACGAGGTGGCTTATGGCGGCGACGGCGGGCGGGGCGTCGGTCTCGAGGTCGCGCTGGAGCCGTCGCTCGGCGTGCTGCAGGAGGCGGTCCCGGCCGCGGCGTCCGAAGGGGCCTTACGGGACGACGAGCACCCTGCACCGGCGCGCTCGTTCGAGCGAGACGCAGCGGCCGAAGAGCGCATGCGCGTGGCGGAGGCGTCTGCCGCGGTGCTCGATTCCTACGGGTCCGTACCCGGGGTGCCTCGCCCGATCAGCTGGAGAGCCAAGGCGATCGTGTCGGGTATCGTCGCGATTGCGGCGCTGATCGTGCTCGCCGGGGGAGTGCGCTCGTATACCCAACACGATGGGCATGATCCGCGCGCCGCGACGGAAACGGAGTCAGGGGCTGCCAAGACGCCGCATGAAGACGAGGTTGCGCGGCCGGTGCCCGCGGCAACGGTCACGGCTCCTCCGATTCAAACGGCAAAGGCACCGACCGCTCCGGAGCGCGCCGGGGGCCGGAGGGCCGCGCCCGCCGTGGCGTCGCTCGTCCCCACGTCCACGCCGGCCGGGGGTAGCGAGCTCCGCGCACCGTCCAGCCGATCCCCCCCTCCGAAGAGGCCTTCGATACGTCATCGTCGTCGCCGGCCGACTCCCTCGTGAAGCAAGCGAGCCAGGCGCTTTCCGCCGGCGCTATGGTCCGTGCCGTCACGCTTGCGCGGCAAGCGGTAACGGCCAACCCGGGCGACCCTGACGCATGGCTCACGCTCGGAGCCGCGTACCAGGCGTCCGGCCAGTCATCCGCAGCGCAGGACGCGTACCGCGCGTGCCTGGCGCAAGCCCGTGGATCCAACGTGAGCGATTGCAGGGTGCTCGCGCGACAATGACAGGCACGGACACGGAAAAAACGCCGGCTCCTCGTGACGGCCGACCGAGTGACCCGCGAGCGTTCCTCACGTCGAGGCGCGACGCATTCCCCGCGGGCGGCGTGGCTATCCGTCGACCAGAAAAGACGTGACGACGTTCGCGAAGGCCTCCGGGCACTCTTCGGCCGGGGAAGAGCCGCAGTCGAACACTTCGAAGCGGGATCCTCCCAGCTCGCGTGAGAGGCGGCGGCCCTCGCTGACGGGCGCCGTGGGATGTGCGCGCCCCCACACAACGAGGGTGGGGGTGGTCACCCGTGGAACGCTTGCCGTGAGCGGGCGCGTGTCGAGCATCGCCCGCAGGGTCGCGTAGGCCGCCTCGCGTGACGCCGGCGCGTCGAAGAGGTCGAAGAGATGATCGACGCGCCGCGCGGGGCCGGTGTTCGCGTCCGGGCGAGCGCGCGCGAAGAACCGGTTGCGAAAGAGCGTCCGGCCCAAGAGCTGTTTGAAGAGAAGCGGCCCAAAGACCGGTACGCTGGCGATCCGAGCCAGGGCGTCTGGCCGCGTCGGGTAGACGACGGGGTTGACGAGCACCAGTTTCTCCACGAGGTGCGCGTGAGTCGCTGCCAACGTGAGCGCCACCGAGCCGCCCATGGCGTGCCCGCACAGCGATACGCGCGCTAGCCCGATCGCCGCAACGAGATCCACGAGCGACTCGGAGAAGGCGTCGAAGTCGTAGCGATAGCGGCTGGGCGACGGCTTTTCGCTCTCCCCGAAGCCAGGCAAATCGGGGGCGATGACCCGGAAATGCCCGGCGAGCCTGGGCAGCACGTCGTCCCAGGCAACACGGCTCGCGAGGTAGTCGTGAACGAGCACGAGCGGCGGCCCGCTGCCGGCCTCGACGAAACGGATGCGCGCGCCGCGAGCGGCGACGTCACGCACAATTGGTTGTCGAAGGTCGTAACGCTCGGTCATGAGTCGTTTTGGGACCGTGGCTATAGGGCGAGGCCGCGACGGGCGGCAAGGGTAAGGCCGCGCGAAGCCGCGCCCAGGCGCGGCAAAGAGAAGCTCCGGCTAGTGACATTCCTTGTCACGGCAACGATCTAACCGTGCGAAACAAGTTCCATTATGGAAAAGCGCAAAAAAAAGGCAGACGATGGATTGACCGCGATCTTTTTCCTGGAATAAGGTGCAAACCGATTCAAGCCCGATCGTGCGGCGGTTGTCGCCACGGTCGGCTGACGAGGAAACACGGGTCTTTCTTGCGAACGAGAGCGCGGCTTCGCGCCGTCCGCGAGAAAGGAGGGCGTGCGGCCGGCGGTGCTGGCGCATTCGTCCGGCGTGGGACGCGAAATCCTGCGTGGTCGCCCGTAGCCACACGATGTTTTCGGCGACGACGGGAGGAGCGAGCATGGACCCCAAGCACGATCCAAAGGACACGCCGCAGTCGGCGGAAATGGTCATCGAAGGCGCGCTCGCTCTGCAGGGGGAGGTGTTGCCCGAGCCGGTCACCCGCGAACAGAGGCGATCGCGGCGCAAGCGCGCCATTCGTGCGCGCACGATCAGCGTCAAACGGATGACCAAGCGCGAGCTCGAACTCGGTCGGCTTCTCTATCCCGACGAAGAGGGCGCCGCCCGACCCGAAACGCGCGCGGACTGCGCGGGTGGGGCGCGGCCATGCCCATTCGTCTCGTGCAAGCACCACCTCTTTCTGGACGTGTCGGCTCGAACGGGAGCCATCAAGCTCAACTTCCCTGATCTGGACGTTTGGGAAATGTCCGAAACGTGCGCCCTCGACGTCTCGGACCGCGGCGGAACGACGCTGGAGGAGGTGGGCGCCATCATGAACCTCACGCGCGAGCGAATCCGTCAGGTGGAAGTAAAGGGGCTCGCGAAGCTCCTCGCGCTTCGCGACATGATGGCGCTCCGCGATTACGTCGACGAAGGGCCCGTAGGCAAGCGACGCTTGCCGGTCTTGGAAGCCAAGGGCGCCGCCGACGACGATGCCGATGAGGCGGACGCCGAGGCCGACGACGCGGACGCGGACGACGAGTTTCCCGACCGCGATGCACCGATTGAAGCATCGGCGGAGGACCTCGACTGAGGGTTGCCGAACCAATGGCCGAACGCGGTGATTGACCCCGATGTGCGGGCGCGGTACCGCGCCCCGCATGGCGATTCACGCAGCGCTCCTATCCGTCTCGGACAAGTCCGGTCTTGTTCCGTTTGCTCGCGCCCTGGGAGCGCAGGGGGTACGCCTCTTTTCGACGGGTGGGACAGCAAAGACCCTTACTGCGGAGGGCATTTCCGTCGAGACCGTCGAAAGCTATACGGGCTCGCCCGAAGCGATGGATGGGCGGGTAAAGACCCTACACCCCCGTGTCCACGGGGGGATTTTGGCGCGCGGCGAACGAGATCGCGCCGACCTCGAACGGCTCGGGGGAGTCGAGATCGACTTGGTGGCCGTCAATCTGTATCCATTCGAGCGGGTCGCGTCGGATGAGAACGCGACCCACGCCGACATCGTCGAGAACATCGACATCGGGGGCCCGGCGATGGTCCGCTCGGCGGCAAAGAACCACGCTCGCGTGACGGTCGTGTGCGATCCATCGGATTATTCGCGAGTCCTATCGGAGATCGAGGCGCGAGGGGAGACGAACCCCGAAACGCGCGCGGAGCTGGCGGCCAAGGCATTCGCGCACACTGCGGCCTACGACTCCGCCATTGCGGCGTATCTGTCGTCGCGCGGCACGGACGGTGAGCGCCACGCGTTTCCGCGCTATCTGACGCTTCCTTTCGTGCGGGCGTACGGCCTTCGCTATGGGGAGAATCCCCACCAGGCCGGCGCGTTTTACGTCGAGCGGCGAGCGGAGGAAGGGTCGCTCGCCCGCGCAGAAAACCTCGGGGCCGGAGGCAAAGAGCTCAGCTTCAATAACCTCGTGGACGTCGACGCCGCGCTGGATGCCGTGCGCGAGTTCGATCGGCCGGCGGCCGTCGTCGTCAAGCACACGAATCCCTGCGGAGCGGCCGTGGCGGCTTCCTTGGCGGACGCCTATCGCCAGGCGCGCGACGCCGACCCGGTGAGCGCGTTTGGAGGGATCGTCGCGCTCAACCGTGCGGTCGACGAGAGCACGGCCCACGCCCTGGCCGAGACGTTCTTGGAGTGCATCGTGGCGCCGTCATTTGGGCCCTCGGCGCTCGCCGTTCTCACGGCCAAACGCAACTTGCGGCTTCTTGCGACGAACGCGTGGCTCGGTCCCGCCCACGCGAGCCTTGCGTTCAAGCGCGTTGGCGGGGGCATGGTCGTGCAGGATCGCGACGCCACCGCGGCGGGAGAGGTCGCGCGGGGGACCGTCGTGACCCGCCGGGCCCCCACGCCCGACGAGGTCGCGAGTCTCGAATTTGCTTGGCGCGTCTGCAAGCACGTCAAGTCGAACGCCATCGTTCTCGCGCGGGGCGAAGTGACGGTCGGCGTGGGGGCAGGGCAGATGTCGCGCGTCATCTCGGTGCAGATCGCGTGCGAGAAGGCGGGCGAGAAGGCGCGCGGAAGCGTGCTCGCGTCCGACGCGTTCTTCCCGTTCCCGGACGGGGTGCAAGCGGCGGCGCGCGCGGGGGTTACCGCGATTGCCCAGCCGGGAGGCAGCAAGAATGACCCCGACGTCATCGAAGTCGCGGAGGCGCACGGCATGGCCCTCGTGATGACCGGCGTTCGGCACTTTCGTCACTGACCGCGCAGCGACGGCTCACCGCGCGGCGTTTCCCAGCGCTCGTTTTCTTGGCCCATCGGGGGGCGCTGTGGCTAGTGGCGATCACGATGGCCGCGATGACGGAGACCTGCAGCGCCTGCGGGCAACGCTTCGATGTGCAGTTTCGCTACCAGATGGAGGAGCGCGACGGTGGCTTCGCGTTTTACTGCTCGCACGAATGCCACGGAAAGGCCGTCCGCGGTGAGACCACCGGGGGCGCCACCTGCGCGGCGTGCCACAAGCGGTTTCGCGTCGAGCTCGTGTCCCAGGTCGTTCGCGTTCGGGGTGCGCTGAATCATGCGTGCTCCGAGGATTGCCGGCGGCAGATTCTCGCGGAGGCGGGGGGCGCCAGGCTGGGGCTCATGGCCGCGACCGCATTGCCGGAGGGGGCTCCGCTTCCTTCGAGTCCGCTGTCCCCCACCCTGGCCGTTGCGCCCCCGGCGGCGACACACGCTTCGAGCGGCGGTCCCGTGGGATCGTTGCGCGACGGTGCGACAGCCGGCCTAACGCCCACGCCGGCGCCCAAGCGGCGCATCGCCGCGCCGGCACGACTCGCCGTCTTCAACCACAAGGGCGGCACCGGCAAAACCACGACCTCGGTCAGTCTTGCCGCAGGGTTTGCCGAGCGCGGACTGCGCGTGCTCCTCGTGGATACGGACTCTCAGGGAAACGTGAGTGTCTCCCTCGGGGTCAAAGCGGAAAAAACGCTCTATCACGTGCTCGTCATGGGTGTGCGGCCCAAGGACGCGGCGGTGACCGTCCGGCCCAACCTGGACCTGATCGCCTCCAACGAGACTCTCGCGGCGGCGGAGCTCTACCTCGCGGGGCGGCAGAACCGTGATCGCATTCTCCGAGACCGCCTCGCGCCCGGATTCGAGGGATACGACGTGGTCGTGCTCGACTGCTCGCCGTCGCTTTCGCTGATGAACCAGAACGCGCTCGTCGCCGCCGACGGGATCATCGTTCCGGTGGCGTGCGATTTTCTTTCCCTCGTCGGGGTGCGTCAGGTCGTCAAGACGGTGAAGAACGTCAACTCGCTTCTTCACCACCCTGTGCAAATCCACGGCGTCTTGCCCACATTTTTCGATGCGCGCGCACGCATCTGCCGCGACGCGCTGGACGCTCTCAAGGAGCACTTCGGCCCGCGCGTGCTCCCGCCGATTCGGGCGGCGACGCGTATCAAGGAAGCGCCCGCGCAAGGAAAGACGATCTTCGAATTCGCGCCGGACTCGAACGCGGCGCAAGACTATCGACGCATCGTGGACGCGCTGGTCGACGGGGTCGACGATAACGCGGACCTGGCACGGGCCGTTGGAACGTAGGTTGGGCCAAGAGGAGCGGAAAGACGATGGGAGCGCGAGAGGAAGATAGCGGGCTCGGTACCGCACGCGTGCTCGACGCCGACGAGGTGCAAGGTGTCCTTTCGGGTTCCTTCTATGCGCCCCAGCCGACCGGCGCGAAGCTGCGCCGGGGCGGAGGCGGCGTGAAGCCCGCCCACTACAAGGTGATCTGCATCTCCCTCTACACGAAGGATCTCGAGCGGCTCGATGCCCAGGTTGACGAGCTCAAGGCCCGCGGCCTCACGAAGGCAAATCGCAGCGCCCTCATACGCGTGGCACTCGAACAGATCGATCTCGACAAGGTTCCGCGAGGGATTTGACCAGCGTCCCGAGCAACAGCCGCCAGCCGCCGAATCCCCAGCCCCCCAAGTTTTCCATTTCCGGCCACACCTTCACTGTTCCTGCGATCCGACGCGGAGGCCGTTCCAAAAGAGCGCCATGTCGTCCGGCAAGGGTGCCTCGAGGTCGAGGGGCGCGCCCGTGATCGGATGGGCGAGGACAATTCGCGCGGCGTGGAGCGAGTGGCGGGGCATCTCGAGCCGAAGGAGATCGACCTCGGTGAGCGCCCCGTCCGCACCTCGCGCGAACGCGGTCTCGTCGGGGCCGTAGAGTTTGTCGCCGACCACCGGCGCCCCCAGCGACGCGAGATGAACGCGAATCTGATGCTGGCGGCCCGTCTCGAGTCCGCAGCGGACCAAGGCATAGGCTCGCGTTGGTTGGCCGGGCGTCGACGGGGCAAACCGCACTTCTTGCACCGTCACCACCGTGGACGCGTGGAGCGCCTCGGGGGCCTCACGCAGTCGCATCTTCACGCCGAACGCGCTCGTCGGGTCGAGCTCGATCGATCGCTCGTAGCGAAAGCTCCGTGCCCCATCGCCTCGATCCGGCACTCCCCAGGTCATGGCAACATATGTCTTTTCAATGCCTTCTCGCCGTTCGAACGCCCTTTTCAGCGCTCGGTCGCAGGCTCGCGTCTTCGACACGAGGATGACTCCGCTCGTTTCGCGATCGAGCCGGTGCCCGAGAGACAAGAAAGAGCAATCGGTGCGGGCGGCCTGGAGAACCTTGATGAGCGTGTTGCGGTGATAGCGCGCCGTGGGGTGAACCGGCAGAAGGGCGGGCTTGTTCACGGCGAGCAAATGCTCGTCTTCCCAGAGCATGGGGACTGCGACGGGGACAGGCGTTTCGTCCCAGGGCTCGCGCCACAGCAAGATCCGCTGCTCGGGTCGCACTCGGTCGTTTGGTTTCAGCCGGCGTCCGGTCGGGTCATATGCGCTTTTGCGAATGATCGCCTGCGCGCGCGTGCGGCTCGTCCGATGAAGTTGGCTGTGCACGAACACGTCGAGCCTTTGTCCCGCGACCTCGGGGGGAACGCGGAATATCGAAACGACCGAGCCCTCGGCGACGCCAAGCGGGCGAACGCAGTCGACTTCCGAGGCGCGAAGGCGGGACATGCCGGCGCATCTTCGCTCGGCGCGCCCGAGAGAGCGAACGGACGCCCGCGTCTGTACGCTGCGGGTGCGCTTTTGGAGAACGAAAGGCGCTTCCTCAGTATGGAGGCGGGAGCGCGACCTCCACGCGCACGTGGGACGCGCTCGGCAACCCCAGTCGCCTCGCGACGGCGCTTCGCAACGGCCGGGAGGCCAGTATCGGTGAAAGTCCTCTTGATTCACGCCGATGCGAACACGCTCGGCTGACGGCGACGCCCTGCCAGGCGTTGCCAGGCGTCCCAACGTGTTCGGTCGGCCCCGCGGCATATGGCTTGCGATGAGGCCGGCAGAGGCCCGAACCCAGACCGTCTCCTGTCGCAGGATAACGGCGAGGCCCGCTCACCAAGCACACGACGGGGCCCCGTCGATGATGACCACGCCGGTTCGGAAACGACGCGGCCCTGGCGGTCCTTCTGCGAGCTCCCGGTGCGGAAACGGCGGTCGGTACCCGCGTTTGCCCTTGACCCTATCTACGAAGCGCGTATGAGTGGGAGAAGGTGGGCAGAGTGGGCGGCTTGTCCGGCGGCTCGGCCTCGAGGACCCAATCGTGAAAGAGAGCCGTTCGGAATATGTCGCCGGCGTGTTCGGGGCCAGCGGCGTCACTGGGACAGCGCCATCCCATCGGGCCGTGGGAAAACCGGCGAGTGCCCGAGTCGGGATCAGGCTCAGACAGTGGGCAATTCGCGTGTTTTTGATTGGCTCGGGTTCGCTCCAAACGACGGTATGGTCGCCGGGCACCGCGCACGCGGCCCCAAAAGCAGGGGATCAATTGCCCTTGGCGAACTCGCTGGAAGGGACCGCGAAAGACGCTTACAAATCAGCGAAGCTACTCTTCCACAACAGCGATTTTGCGGGTGCTGCGGCGAAGTTCCAGCAGGCGTACGACCTTTCGCATGACGCGCGTTTGCTTTTCAATGTGGCGATTTGTGAAAAGAATCTCCGGCAATACGGAGCGATGGAAGGACTGCTGGAGCGCTACGCGCGCGAATCCGGGGGCCTCTCCGGGGAGCAGAAGACGGCCGTGGACGACGCCCTCGCGGCCGTCAAAGACTTGGTGGGATCCATAGCGCTGACGGTGGACGTCGAGGGCGCGACGGTCACCGTGGACAGCCAATCCGCGGGCACGACGCCTCTCGGCGCGCCTCTGATTCTTGACCTGGGCAAACACCATATCGAGGTGAGCAAGTCCGGATTCGAGACCACGAAGAAAGACATTCAAGTGACGGGGGGCGCCTCGGAATCGATATCGCTCCCTCTCCTTCGAGAGGTGCACGACGGCCGACTTCTAATCACGGCCGAGCCGAACACCACGATATCGGTCGATGGGAAAGTGGTCGGTGCGGACCGCTTCGACGGTCGCTTTCCGAGCGGCTCGCACGAAGTC
This sequence comes from uncultured delta proteobacterium, assembly GCA_963831555.1. Classification (GTDB taxonomy): domain Bacteria; phylum Myxococcota_A; class Polyangia; order Polyangiales; family Polyangiaceae; genus Palsa-1150. The sequence goes on along the minus strand of CAWHQT010000021.1, from coordinate 185,515 downwards.
GCAGTGACCGAAACGGGGAAGGTGCCCTACCGCGCGGACGTGGAAATTCATGACCGCGAGACGCGGACGCTGGACGTAACGCTTTTGCGCGAGGCGCACGCGGGAGCTCCGGTGTGGCCCTGGATCGTTGGCGGTGCGGTGGTCGCTGCCGGCGCTGTTGTAGGCGGGTACTTGCTATTCAAACCGCAAGACTCGACCAAACCTGTTCCCACCGGGTCCTTGGACGGGACGACTTTTTGAATCATGAAGGGTCGGCGATGCATTCACTCGTAAAGATGGCCGGGAGACGTCGGGCCGGATGGGGGTTTTTCGTCTGCGCGCTGTGGATCCTGGCCTCGGGCTGCTCGGGCAAGACGACGCAAGCCGGGGGCTTGGAGCTGGTCCTCCAAACTGACCTCAACGTTCCGCAGGACTTCGACACGCTGCACGTGGAGATTAGCGAGCAGGTGGGGTCGGGTTGGGACCTGAAGCTGCAGAGCGATTTTCGAATGGGGCCGGTCGTAGCGGGGACGCTCACGACGTTGTCGGGCGAGCCTGCGACGCTCTCGATCGCGGCGACCGGTAGCAACCAAATCGCGCGCGTGGACGTCACGGCGCTGCACGAAGGCTCGGCGATCGTGTTCAGCGAAACCGAGGTGCAGATTCCGACCGATCGCGTTGGAGAGCTGGATATTTTCATCGCACGCCTTTGCGTCGGCATGTTGACCGCGGGCGAGGACGGCGGCGTATCGGGCTGCAAACCGAACGCGACGTGCGACGCGAAGGGCGCTTGCGTTCCGACGTCGGTGATCTCAAGCTCGATGTTGCAGAACTACGTGCCTCCGACGCTCAGCGCCGATGCCGGCGAGGACGCGACGATGCCCGAGGGCGGCCAGGGTCTGGAGCATGGCGACGGCGGCGCCACGATGGATCATCCGGTGGTGCCGGACGGCAGTCGCGGCGGCAACGGTGGCGATGGAGGAGCGAACGCTGCGGCGACCGATGAAGGGGGCGTCGCGTTCGAAGGTGGTCCTCTGTGCAACGCGGTGGCGTGCGCGAGCGGGTGTTGTGACTCGAACGGCGCCTGCCAGACGAGCGAGACGACGGCGGCATGCGGCACGGGCGGGGTGGCTTGCAACGTCTGTTCACCGGGCAATACGTGCACCGCGGGCGGGTGCAGTTGCGGGGGCGGGTCGTGCGCGGGTTGCTGCACGTCGAGCGGCGCGTGCGCGACCCCGACCACGCCGGCGTGCGGGAGCGGAGGCGGGGCGTGCATGGCGTGCACGCAGGGACAAGAGTGCAGCGCTTCGGGCGAATGTGTCTGCGACGAGACGTCGTGTCCGACCGGCTGCTGTTCGGGCAATACCTGCGTTCCGTATTCGGGGCAAGGCGCGACCACCTGCGGCACGGGGGGGGCGGCGTGCGGAGCGTGCGCGGCCGGACAAGTGTGCGGGCCGGCGGGTGTCTGCATCTGCGACGCCGCGTCGTGCGCCGGCGGTTGCTGCAGTGGGGCGACGTGCGTCCTGACGGCGAAACAGTCGTCGATGGCGTGCGGTTCCGGGGGCAACGCCTGCGGAGCCTGCGCGGCGGGCGACGCATGCACCAACGGAGCGTGCAACTGCGGCGGCGCGGCGTGCGCGGGGTGCTGCAACGGCAGCGGCCAGTGCCTGACTTCAGGGACGGGAGCGTGCGGCCTCGGCGGTACGGCGTGTACGGCGTGCGGGGCGATGCAGGAGTGCGTCAGCGGCAAGTGCGTATGCGATGCGAAGACGTGCCCCGCCGGATGTTGTGACAGCAGCGGCGTGTGCCAAACGTCGGTGGCTGCGACCTGCGGCACGGGAGGCGCGGCGTGCGCGAAGTGCGGCGGAATGCAGGCATGCGTGAACGGCGCGTGCGCGTGCGATGCGGCATCGTGCCCGAACGGATGCTGCGAAGGGTCCGCCTGCGTGCCCTATGCCTCGCAAGCCATGGGATCGTGCGGAGCGGGGGGCGCGGCGTGCGGAGCCTGCGCTACGGGTCAGCGGTGCGACACGACGGCCGGCAAGTGCATTTGCGACGCGACGTCGTGCGCCGCTGGGTGCTGTTCAGGCGGGCAGTGCGAAACATCGGGCAATAATTCGTGCGGCGTGAAAGGCGCAAGCTGCATATCGTGTGCAACGCATACCGAGTGCGTGAGCGGCGCGTGCGTGTGCGACGCGACGTCGTGCAAAGGAGGCTGTTGCGTAGGGAATGCCTGCGACGCGGCGAATGCTTGCGGAGGCTGCTCCACATTGCCAACGGCAGGCATGGCATGCACAGGGTCCTCGGGCTGCGGGGGCACCTACACGTCCACCTGCAGCGGGGCCAACGCCTTGACGTGTAACGCACCGGCGAAGAACGCGTGCGGCGGATGCGGGACGTTGCCGACGGTGGGTACGGGTTGCACGGGATCTTCGGGTTGCACGGGCACGTACACGTCGACTTGCAACGGGCCCAACAACCTCACGTGCAATGCACCGGCAACGAACGCGTGCGGCGGTTGCGGGACGTTGCCGACGGTGGGTACGGGTTGCACGGGATCTTCGGGTTGCACGGGCACGTACACGTCGACTTGCAACGGGCTCAACGCCCTGACGTGTAACGCACCGGCGAAGAACGCGTGCGGCGGTTGCGGGACGTTGCCGACGGTGGGTACGGGTTGCACGGGATCTTCGGGTTGCACGGGCACGTACACGTCGACTTGCAACGGGCTCAACGCCCTGACGTGCAATGCACCGGCAACGAACGCGTGCGGTGGCTGCGCGGCCGTGACGCTGACTCCCGGAGTGCAATGCACCGAGTCGTCGGGTTGCACGGGCAAGTACACTTGCAACGCGGATCTCAACTCACAAACATGTTCCAATTGCGCGTGTCCCGCCGGTGAGGCCTTATGCGGCACCACGTGCACCAACATTGGCGCAAGCGATGCGAACAACTGCGGCGCGTGCGGACACTCCTGCCAAGGAGGAAAATGCTCCGCGGGCGTATGTCAGCCGATGACTCTGGCCTCGATCGTCGACGATTTCATACAGTACATCGCGGTGGACTCCAAGGCAGTGTACGCCAGTTCGGATTCGGGGTTCGTCTACAAGGTCCCGCTCACGCCTGGGGGCTCCGCCACAACGTTCTGGTCTGGAGACCAAGGATCGATTGTCGGCATCGTCGCCAATGGGGGATCCGTCTATTGGGGCTTAAACGGTGAAGGAGTCTACGAGTGCGACGACACGAACTGCGCCACTCCGATGGACATCACGACTGTTACGGTGAACCCCATCGGCTTCGCGGTCGACGCGACCAACCAGAACCTCTACGTAGCCAACGAAGTGGGTCCACCCGAGATTGCCGTTTGCACTCTTCCGGGTTGCAACAACACGACAGTCCTCTTTGACAACGCAGTGGTTCCGAATGGGCTCGGGCTCGATTCCACAAACGTCTATTGGACGGATTATGGGACATTGAACAACGACGGGACGTTGCAAATGTGCGCCGTGGGCGGGTGCGGACAAAACCCAACGCTAATCCGCGGGAATCTCCAGGATCCTGGCGCCGTCGCGAGCGATTCGAGGAACGTCTATTGGGCGGACGAAAATGGCACATGGTCGTGCGCGATTGCCAATTGTAATCCCACTTCTCTTGGGCCGCCCAGCAGCGATATCGTGGTCGATTCCGCGTCCTGGTCGGGTACACGCAACGTCTATTGGAGCACGGGAAACACGATCTCTCGTTGCCCAACGGCCGGGTGTCCGGCCACTGGTCCGATCCAAGTGGCCACGGCGCGCCAGCCTTTCGGAGTCGCGCTCGATTCGACGAGGGTCTACTGGGTGGACACCGGAACTGAGAGCGTGATGGCGATCGCCAAGTAGAGGCGCCTGCCCGGGCGCCGTCTTGCGACCCACGCGGTCGCGTCCCGACGAGTTGCCGGGCGCCACCGCTCCCGCGGTGCTCTCGGGCTCCTTCAATGCCACCGACGGCACGTGCGCCGGCACCACGTCCATGACCGTCGTCGCCGAGGACGGCCAGCCATTTGCCGAAGCCGATGCCGGACAAGGTCCCGCCGTGATGGAACGAGCCTTCACCGCGCATGGCGACGGAGGTCCCAGGCTGCGGTCCATTTGCGCGGATGCGTTCTTAATTACACTCCATCAATGACACTCCAGAGGCTGTGCGAGACGGACTCGCGCGCGCACCGTAGAGGCGTGCTAAAAGCGCCGCTGCGATGGAGATAACGTTTGTCACGACCGAGCTCGCTCCCTTCGTCAAAGTTGGAGGGCTCGCTGACGTCTCCGCCGCGCTCCCGAAGGCCTTGCGTTCCTTGGGACACTCCGTGACAACGATTGTCCCCCGTTTCCCCGCGCTCGAAGCGCAAGGGCTACTCTTGGCCCGACGCCTGACGTCGCTTCGTTTTACGCTCGGCGCGCGCGCGTTCGAGGCCACGCTCTTCGATGGGCGGCTTCCCTCGCACGTGGAGCTCGTCGTCGTCGACGTGCCGGGACTCTTCGATTGCGAAGGCGTCTACGGGGAGCGGGGCGAGGGATACCCGGACAACGCCCTTCGCTTCGCCGCCTTTTCGCGTGCCGCGGCGGAGCTCGTTCGCCAGCGGGTCATTGCCGGCCGCGCGGTGGACGTCGTTCATTGCAACGACTGGGCGACGGCGCTTGTCCCCACGTACCTGCGTGGCCTTTCGGCCGACCTTCCTTCGCTGAGCGCGACACGCTCGGTGCTGACGATTCATAACGTGGTGCACCAGGGGGTCTTTCCCAAAGAGGAGCTTCCCGTGACCGGCATCGGATGGGACGCTTTTCGCGTCGACGGTATCGAGTTTTACGGGGCCATCAATTTTCTCAAGCAAGGGATCGTCACCGCCGACGCCGTCACGACGGTGAGCCCCACGTACGCGCGTGAGATTCAGTCGGAGGCGCACGGTGCGAAGCTGGACGGCGTTCTCCGGGAGCGCGGCGCCGCGTTGGTGGGGGTTGTCAACGGGGTGGATTACGCCGTCTGGAACCCCGCGACCGATCCTGCGCTGGTTGCGCGGTACGACGCGGAAGACTTCGCGAACAAGACCCGTTCCAAAGGAGCGCTTCAGAAGGAGCTGGGCCTGCCGCTCGATGCCGAGGTGCCGCTCGTGGCCTTCGTGGGGCGGCTCGCGGCACAGAAAGGCGCGGACCGGGTGGCCGCGATCCTGCCGAAATTGCTCCGGGTCTCCGATGCGCAGGTCGTCATTGCGGGGGATGGCGATCCGGGCCTCGTGTCGCTCATCGAGGCCGCGGTCGCCAAGTCCCATGGGAGGGCCGTTTTCGTTCGTGCGGCCGGCGAGCCGGTGGTGCATCGGATGTTGGGCGCCGCCGATCTGGTCCTGGTACCGAGCCTCTACGAGCCCTGCGGTCTCGTCCAATTGTATGCCCAGCGGTACGGGGCGCTTCCTGTGGCACGGGCGACCGGTGGGCTCATCGACACGATCGTCGATTGCGATGCGAAGCTCGAAACGGGCACGGGCTTTCTCTTCGACGAGCCCACCGCGGACGCGCTGCTGGCGGCGGTCGAGCGCGCGCTCGCAGCACGCACGCTCGCCCAGTGGCCCGCACTCGTCCGCCGCGTCATGCGCCTCGATCGCGGGTGGGAGCGGCCGGCACGCCGCTACGAACAGATTTATCGCAGTCTCCGAGCGCGCTAGGCCAAACGAGCGTCTTGTCCTGGTACGTGCGGCAGGTCGACGCGGTGCTGCGCGATCCGCTTGATCGCGTGCGTGCGACGCTCGTGAAGAACGTTGTGTAGGTCACACCGGGGGCAGGGAGACGGGTACGCACGGGCGGCTCGTCTCGCGCGCCCGCGCCCGCGCGACGGGCGCCCACGCCCGTGCGACCGGGAGCCGCGCCGGAGCCACGGGCGCCCACGCCCGTGCGGACGGGAGCCGCGCCGGAGCCACGGGCGCCCACGCCCGTGCGACCGGGAGCCGCGCCGGAGCCACGGGCGCCCACGCCTGTGCGGACGGGAGCCGCGCCGGAGCCACGGGCGCCCACGCCCGTGCGGACGGGAGCCGCGCCGGAGCCACGGGCGCCCACGCCTGTGCGGACGGGAGCCGCGCCGGAGCCACGGGCGCCCACGCCTTGTGCGAACGGGCGGTAACCTGCGTGTTGCGGGTGTTGCTCCGGCAAGTAGAGCGGGCCTGGCGCACGTGGCCGGACACGCGATACAGGAAACGACCTCAGGGTGACCCGGGTCTCCAACGAGGGCAACAACTCACCAACGCCGCCGCAAGCCAGGAAGCCCGAAGGGCGACGCGCAGCAGGGCAACCGCTTGATGGACGAGCGCGAGCAGGATCAAGGCCATCCCGCCATCGCCGCCGACGCGGCCGGCGACTTGCGCGGCGACGAAGACCGGTGCGAAAGACGCGGCCATGCGCCAAACCCAGGACCACGCGAGCGATCCCGGTTCGCGTTGCAGCGCGGAAATCCCAGCCCCGAGCGAGCGCAGGGGGCCCATGCGCAGATGCACAACTGCCGCACGCGCAAGATCATGCAACACGGCGAGCCCTGCGGCGGCCGCGATGAAAAGCAGCCCGGCCGCGGTTCCGAGTTGTTCCGCATGGGCCTCGCCAAGGCGGTCAATGGCGACGCGGGCGACCGAGCGACCCACGAACATGGCCGCTCCGATGGCCGCGGCTTGGGCAGACCCGAACATGACCAGGAGAGTCGCGAGCGCCGGAAAGAAATGAAGCGAACGCCCCACGAGGGCCCCGAGCCCACGCCGCTCGCGCGACCGCGAGCCAAGCACGATGAGAAGGGCCGCCATCGGGACGAGCCCGGCCACGGCCCCCGCGACGAGCACGAGCGCGGCAGCGTCGATTGCCGCGTGGGCTCCGTCGGCATCGCGCGCTAGAAACGCGAGGAACGCGTGCGCGCCCGCGCGCCATACCAGGGCATCGGCTCGGGGATCGCCCGCGAACGCCGCCCTCACGAGCGAGGCCGCGGGCCACGCCGCCAAAAGGGCGAGAGTGGCCTGCCATGCCCAAACGGCGACGATGGTCCACGCTAGGGTCCAAGAGCGTCGACGTCGTTCGGACAAGGGTGGCATCACGCTCTCGTTCACGGACCAACCACCTGGAGCGCGAGCTCAGCAAGGTATACGAGGCGCTCGAGCGTGCGCGGGGCACGACCGCCTCGCGAGGTCGCCTGTGCGGCGTTATTTTGCGGATTGGCATCGATGAGGATGCGATCGTCGGGATCGACGCGGGCTGCGGCGAGCGCCACGGGCCCGCGCCACGGGATGGCAACCTCGCCGCCCTCTCCGTTCCACGCCTCGCGGCGCGTCGACCCGTCAGCCAGGACGAGCTCGATCTCCACGGGAAACGAGAGCGTTCCCCGCCGGCGCACCAGGACTCCGCCCTCGAACTCGCCTTGGTCCACCGCGACATCCGTCTCGCGGTGTCCCTTGCGGTCGAACATTCCTGCCGGGCTTTCGACGCGTCGGGACCAGACGCTGTCGACGATATAATCCACCCAGCCTTTGTCGAAGAACGCCGTCCGTAGCGTGGTGGAGGCTCGCTGCCCGAGGACCTCGCCGAAGACCGCGAGCAGATCCTCGGGACCCGGGTGCTCGAATCGGAAGCGGCGCGCGTAGAGGCCGAGGGCGCGGCTGACGGCGTCGTCTCCGTAGACCCGCGCCATCGTCTCGAGCACCGCGGCCGTTCGTGCGTAGACAAGCTGGCCGTAGTTCGCCCCGGTCGAGAACGCGCTGGCGGCTTGCGCCACCGGTTCGTCATGCACGCCGCGCCCGCTGGAGACCGCCTGCAGCGCCGCGTCACTCACGCGAATCCCGAACATGTCGGCGGCCGATCCGTCGCCCTTCCACTTCGCCATGGCGTTCACTTCGGCGAACTGATTCAGGCCTTCGTCGAGGAAAGGCCACGCGGCCTCGTTGGTCGCGACCAGGCCGTAAAACCATTGGTGCCCGAGTTCGTGCACAGTCACGATCTCCGGCGCCAGAATGCCGCTGGGAGTCCACCAGGCCCCTTCGCTCGTGATGAGCGTTGGGTATTCCATGCCGCCCGCCTCGCTGGCGTCCTGCTGCGGATGGACGAGCGTCAAGACGGAATACGGGTAGGTTCCGTAGCGGGCGGAATCGTAGGGTAACGCGAACCGCAGCGCCGCGAGCTCGCGCCGCGCGACGCGTTCGAAGCCCGGCGGGAAGAGGACTTTCACGTCGACGCCGGCAATCGTCTCGCGCGCCGTTTGCCATTGGTCCCACGCCGTCCACGCGAAGTCGTGCACGTCGCGTTGAACGTGATGCTCGATGCGCCGATCCCCTTCAACGCGTTCATCGATGAGAGGCCCGGTCGCCCCGATGGTGAACGCCTTGGGTACGTCGAGCGTCACGTCGTAGGCGCCGAAGTCGGCATAAAACTCAGAGAGATGGTGCAGCGCAAAGTGTGCCCAAGTGCCATCCGGTTCGAGGCGGGCGATTTTGGGAAACCACTGGCCCACCATGTGAAAGTGGCCCGCATATCCCGTGCGCTCGACCAGACTTGGCAGCTTGTCGTCGAAGACCACGGCCAGCTCGATGGTCTCGCCAGGTGCGACGTCACGTGGCAGGGGTACGCGCGCGTCCGTTTCGTCCGCGTCGTCGGGTCGCGCGGTCTCCATGGCCGACGCGAGTTCCGTTTCGTGGCCACCGGGTCCGAGAAGCGTGAGCCTGCGGACGTCGATCGAACCCCAGGCGTCGGGAAGCGTGGTGCCACGACCGCCCACGCGTTCGCGCAGGAACGCGGATCGTTCGTTCTTGAACGCATTGAGGTAGAGATGAAGCCAGAGTTCGCGCACGGGCCGCGCGCTTGCATTGCGCCAGCGAAGCGTGCCTTCGCCGTGAATCGTGTGCGCTTGCGCGTCGAGCGTGGCCTGGAGCGTGTAGTCTGCGACGTCGACCGCGTGAGAACGAAGCGGGCCGGGCGCGACCCCGATCGAAGGCGCTTCATCCAGCGAGGTGAGGGGATCCGCGGATGGCAGAAGGAGCAAAAGCGCGCCGACCAGAGCGGGCGACAAGATGCGCATGGTGGGCATCATCATCCTCGCCGCCTTGGCGCGGCAAGTCGCTAAATCCGCCGAGATCGAATTTGCCGATACGGGATTGCCGGCACGCCGCCTCGCATTCCCGTGAGCGACAACCTCGACATCGTGCATCAAAAGTTCTGACGCCGCGTCGCGACGGACGGGCATTCAAAAGAGGGCGAGCTGGCCGCGGGGACGGCGGAATGGGGTGGGGGCATCGGCCGCCGGCGCAGCCGCGATCTCGAAGCCGAGCCGGGCGGCTGTCTGGTGAAAGAGCGAACCAATTGCCTCTGCGTAGACCCCCTCGCCCGTTGCGCGCGAATCGAATCGCGGGTCATTGAGCCGGCCGCCGCGTGTCTCCCGAATTCGGTGGAGCACGCGGTCGGCGCGAAGGGGGAGCGCTGACCGCAGGCGTTCGGTGAAGACGTCACGCACGGCGCCCGGCAGGCGCAAGAGGACGCTCCCGGCGCGCGTGGCTCCCGCATCGCGCGCTGCCTTCAAGATGTGGCCGATGTCTTCGTCGTTCAGGCCAGGAATGATTGGAGCCACCATGACGCCCACATCGAGCCCCGCGCGCGTGAGTCGCTCTACCGTGCGAATGCGCCGCGCTGGAGTGGTCACGAACGGCTCGATGGCGCGAGCCTTCTCCTCGTCCCAAAAAGGCACGCTCACCATGACGCGCAGCCGGCCGACGCGCGCGAGTTCTTGGAGGACGTCGATATCTCGCTCGATAAGCGGAGCCTTCGTGATGATCGAGACCGGGTTTCGGTATTCGGCGCACACTTCCAGGCAGCCCCGCGTCAGGCGGTAGCTCGCCTCCAGCGGTTGGTAGCAGTCCGTCACGCCGCTGAACGCAACGAGGGCACCCTTCCACTTCGGATCGTCGAACGCTTCGCGCAGGAGCTCGGGAGCGCGCTTCTTGACGACGATCTTGCGTTCGAAATCGGTGCCGGCCCCAAAGCTGAGATATTCATGCGAAGGACGTGCGTAGCAATACGCGCACGCGTGGAAACAGCCTCGGTAGGGGTTGACACTCCAGTCGAACCCCACGTCCGGGCTGTCATTGTGGGACAGGATGCCTTTCGTGTGATCCTCATAGACTTCGAGCTCGGCGAGGGGAGCTTCTCCCTCGAGATAGTCGACCTCCGTCGTGGCCCACGGGTTGGGCGGGTTGGTGAGCGGCCGTAGCGGGCTAGGCACCACGCGAGCCTGGCGCTGAACGTACGTTCCGTCAAGCCGGAGTCGCGGCAGTGCGTTGAGGGGTCAGCGGCTCCTCCCCGCGGGGGGCGCCGCTGCTTATTCGATGACCGATTCCCGGATCAACTTCGCCGCCTCCGACTTGCGTAACGCGCCCAGCTTCTCTGCGAGGTCCGGGCGGCTGGCCGCCAGGATCGCCACCGCGAAGAGCGCCGCGTTTCCGGCCCCCGCCTTGCCGACGGCGAACGTGGCGACCGGAATGCCTTTGGGCATCTGAACGATGGCGAGCAGCGCGTCGAGGCCCAAAAGGTGCCCGGAGGGGATCGGCACACCGAGCACGGGAAGAAGCGTCTTGGCGGCCACGACGCCTGGCAAATGCGCCGCACCGCCCGCTCCTGCGATGAAGACCTCGACGCCGCGCGCGGGGGCGCCGGCCACGTACTCGAAGAGGGCGTCCGGCGTCCGGTGTGCGCTCAAGATGCGCACCTCATGGGGTACGCCGAGGTCGCGGAGCGCGTCGCGTGCGGGTTGCATCACGTCGAGGTCGCTCTTGCTGCCCATCAGAATGGAAACGAGCGGACGGCTCATGGGGTCAATTTCCCTTCGGCCCTTCGGTCTTGGGCGTGAACGCAAACGTGAGCTTGCCTCTCTCTGCGCCCACGATCACCTTGCCGCCGTGCTGGAGCGCGCCAAAGAGCAGCTCTTCGCCCAGCGGCTCCTTTAGCTCCGTCTGAATCACGCGCGCAAGGGGTCGCGCACCGTTGTCCGGATCGTAGCCCGCCGTAGCGAGATACTCCGTTGCGGCATCGGTGAGTTCGATCGTCACGTTGCGCACGGCGAGTTGCCCGGCCAGCTCGCGCACGAACTTGCCCACGATGCTCGCCATGACGGCGGGATCCAGCGCGCTGAACGCGATCTTCGCGTCCAGCCGATTTCGGAACTCGGGGCTGAAGAGCTGCTTGTATTCCCGGTCCGCGTCGGGCCTCTCGCGGTCCAAGCCGCCGGCCCCGCCGAAGCCAACCGACCGCCGCTGCAGATCGCGCACGCCGATGTTGCTCGTCATCAAAAGAATGACGTGGCGAAAGTCCGTCTGCTTGCCCGTGTGGTCGGTGAGCCGCCCATGATCCATCACCTGGAGCAAGATGTTGAAGATCTGCGGGTGCGCCTTTTCGATCTCGTCCAAGAGAAGAACCGCATGCGGAGTCTTGGCGATGGCGTCGGTGAGAAGGCCGCCCTGGTCGAACCCCACATAGCCGGGCGGCGCGCCGATGAGCCGCGAAACCGTGTGGGCCTCCATGTACTCGCTCATGTCGAAGCGGTGGAACGCGATGCCCATCACCTTCGCGAGCTGCTTGGCCGCTTCGGTCTTGCCGACTCCCGTCGGCCCCGTCAAAAGAAACGACCCGATCGGCTTCTCGGGCGAACGAAGGCCGGCGCGCGACAGCTTGATGGCGGATACGAGTTGCCGTAGCGCGTCGCGCTGCCCGAAGACGACGTTGGAGAGCTCCGTTTCGAGGCTCTTCAGGCGATCGCGATCGCTCGTGGAGACTTCCCGCGGCGGGATTTGGGCCATTCGCGCGAGGACCTGCTCGACGTCGTCCACGTCGACGACGGGGATCGACGCGTCCCCCGCGGCGGCCGTGAGCGTCTCCAATCCATTCGAGGGCGCAGAAGAGGCAATCGCGGGCGGGCCCGTGAGGCCGAGCTTCTTGGCCGCGCCGCTCTCGTCGATGAGATCGATGGCCTTGTCGGGCAGCTTTCGATCGTGCAAGTACTTTGCTCCGAGCTCCGCAGCAGCCCGAAGTGCCTCCTCGGTGTAACGCACGCCGTGAAACTCCTCGTACTGCTTGCGCAGGCCCTGGAGGATCTTCACCGTGTCGTCGACGCTCGGTTCGGCAACCTCGACTCGTTGGAATCGCCGCGCCAGGGCCCGGTCGCGCTCGAAATGCTGGCGGAACTCCTGGAACGTGGTCGATCCGATGCATCGCAGCCGGCCGCTCGCTAGCGCGGGCTTGAGGAGATTGCTCGCGTCCATGCTCCCGCCGCTCGTGGCACCGGCGCCCACGATGGTGTGGATCTCGTCGATGAACAAGACGGCGTTCGGTATCTTTTGCAACGCCTTCATCACGGCCTTGATCCGCTCTTCGAAGTCGCCGCGGTAGCGCGTGCCGGCGAGGAGCGAGCCCATATCCAGCGCGTAGACCGTGGCGTGCAGGAGCGCCTTGGGGACCTCGCCCCGCTGGATCTTCAGCGCAAGGCCTTCCGCGATTGCGGTCTTGCCTACGCCCGCGTCGCCAACGAGCAGTGGGTTGTTCTTCTTTCGACGGGCCAGGATCTGGACGACGCGCGCAACCTCGTTCTCGCGGCCGACCAGCGGGTCGATCCGCGACGTGCGCGCTTCCTCGTTCAGGTTGACGCAGTACGCCTTCAGCGGGTCCTTCGACGCGCGGCCCCCTTCGCCCTCGGCCTCCGCCGGGCCGCCCGCATCGACCGAGTCGTCGTCGATTTTGGACACGCCATGCGAGACGTATGAAACGACGTCGAGCCGGGTAACTTTCTGATCCTCGAGCGCCGTCACGGCGTACGAGTCGCGCTCTTGGTACATCGCGATGAGAACGTTGGCGCCCGTGACCTCCTGCTTGCCGCTCGACTTCACATGGTTGACCGCGCGCCGGATGCACCGCTGCACGCCCAGCGAAGGCGAGGGTGCCACCCCATCGGGGCTCGCGTCATCGGGCAGCGTTTCCATCTGCTCGGTGAGAAATCGGTCGAGCTTCTTCTTCAGCGCCGCCGGGTCACCGCCGGAGTGCCGAACGACGTTCGCCGTCGTCTCGTCGAGGAGCAGCGCGTAGAGCAGGTGCTCGATCGTGACGTACTCGTGCCGCCTCTGCGCCGCGTCGTTGGCCGCCACCGAAAGGGCAATCTCGACCTCGGGACTAATCCTCATGCGTCACTTCCCATTTCCGGCTCTCATTCCGGCTCGGAGGTCAGCAGCAGCGGATGCCCGCGCTCTTGCGCGTCGCGCATGACCTCGGCGACCTTGGTTTCGGCCACGTCCCGAGGGTAGGAGCCCGCGACTGCTCTTCCCTTTTTGTGCACGGTCAGCATGACGTGCAATGCCTCGGTCTCGGTCTTGTGGAAAAATCGGCGCAATACCTCGACGACGTATTCCATCGTCGTGAAGTCGTCGTTGTGGAAAATAACCTTGTAACGCCTCGGAGGCGCCGTCTTTTTTCGTTCTTCGACGTCGACGTCCTCCTGTCGTCCAGGGTCTTTGGGAGTTTCTGCCATTCGTGTCGCTCTCCACGACCATAACGCCGTCGCACACCAGTTCAACGATGAGCGATGCATCCTCGTCGCGCGGCGGCGCCGTACGTCGCATCCGCGAGGCGGCGGACGATGCAATCAACCGCACCCGTTTTGCGTCGAAGCCCGCGCAGCTTCTGGACAAATTATTCGAACCGTCCTCTTTCCCTCCTTCCCTTCAGGTTCGCGGCGCGAAAACGAAACGTTCGGCCGGGGACGCTTGCAGGCGCTGTATCGCGATCGAGGCCATCGCGGGGAGTACACTCGAGGCCATGGCCGGTACGAAGTCGAGCGGCCGAGCCGACGCGTTGATTCGTGCCACCCTTTCGCTGGGCGACGCGGGGCTCCGCGGCAAGTACGTGGCGAGCGTTGCGCGGGCGTGGCCACTCGCCGCCCTCGCTCGCGCGCTCGACGTCCTTTGCCACCGGGCCGAACAAGCGGAGCCGACGTCGCGCGAGGCGCTGCTGGCAGTCGTCGACGCCTTGAACACCGATGGCATGGAGGATCTCGTGCAACGCCTGCGCGAGCAGGCCGCGGGTGGCTCGCTCCTGTCGCTCGAGCGGCTCGTGCGGCATCCGGGTCGCGGGTTACTCGCCGATCCTGCCCGCGGGTCCCCCTCCGGCCGGCCTCCGCCCGTGCACGTCAATCGCGACCGCGGGGGGACCCTTACCTTGGGGGAGCGCAAGGCGCTCGCGCGGCGGCCGGATCGCGAAACGATGCAACGGCTTCTCGCGGACTCGCACCCGGACGTCATCCGCTACTGCTTGGGCAATCCGCGGCTGACCGAAGACGACGTGGTGCGTCTCGCGGCCAAGCGGCCAGGCCGGGCGGCGGTGCTCGCGGAAATTGCTCGCTCGCGATGGGTGCAACGACCGCGCGTCCGTTTCGCCCTGGCGCTCAATCCGTTGACCCCGCTCGAAATGACGGCGCGCCTCGTCGGACTCCTGCTTCGGCCCGAACTAGAGACGGTGGCGCGTTCGCCGCACGTCCCCGCCGGTGTGCGCGCGCTGTGTCTCGATCACCTCGCGCGTCGGCCGCCGTTCAACGCGCCGCCGCCGCCGCGAAGCGAGGTTCACTAGTACCAGTGACTAGTGCCGCAGGGGGGGCGTTGCCACAGGCGTCGCGAGCGATTCCCGTGGCACCCCGCCTCAGCCCTCCTCTTCCTCGATTTCCCAGCGGGCCAGCGCGGTCATTCCGATGGCCGATGCGCACGATGCGCAGAGCGGCGCGTGCTCGAGCGTTACTTCGCCCCCTCGCACCCACAAATACACCCCGCGCCCAAGGACCCGGAAGCCGCCGTCATCGCCATCGTCCTCGCGCGGAAGGTCGGCGTCGCAGGCATCGCACCGCAGTTCGCTCGTGGGAGCGAAGAGAACGTCGTGCGACAGAACGCGAAAATCGCCCTCCGCGTCGAGTGGCTGTGCGCGCGGCACGCCGACCGATACGGTGATCGGCGCGATGTCGGGCGGGGGAGATGCGAACGCGTGAGGCTTGGCCATCGCTCGCGACCACGATAGCGCGCGCATCGACGATCGCAACGCGCGGCCGCCCTTGCGGGTGCGCCGGCCCGCTCAGCCCAAGAGCAAGAACGCCGTCCCAGCCAGTACCAGAATCACCGCAACGACGATCACGACGACGACCCAAGGCGGCACGTGCGTTCCGGGAATTTCGATGCTCTCGTCGTCGAGGCGCGGCGGCGGGCGATTCGACCGCGCTTGCGGAAGAGGCGAGAGGCGGGGGGTCGGCAACAGGTGGCCCGATCCGGGCGTGAAGACGGCCGTCGATCCGAGCCCCTGGGGCGCGCCCGAGCCGGGGCTGTGTGTGTGCGCGGGGGGGGGAACGGAGCGGGGATCGGTGGCGACGCGACGGTTCGGCTCGGTCAGGTCGGCAGCCTCTTCGGGCAGCGCGTATTTTCGGTATTTGAGCGGCTCCGCGTCCGCTTCGACCGGCTTCAGCCCGTCGCCGTCGAACTGTACGACGATGACGGTAATGTTGTCGTGACCGCCGCCTTGATTGGCCCGTTCGGTGAGGAGCTTGCAGGCGTCAATCGGCTCCGTGGTCGACCGCAGCGCTTCGCGTATGTCTTCGAACCGCACCATGCCGCTCAAGCCGTCCGAGCAGAGCAAAAGCAGATCACCGCGACGAAGCTCGCAGTAGGTAAGATCGACCTGCACGGTATCGGCCGTACCCAGCGCCTGGAGAATGATGTTGTTGTGCTCGAATGTCTCGGCCTCCTCCTCCGTGAGTTGACCGGCTTCGATGAGCTGGTTGACGAGCGACTGATCGCGCGTCAGCTGCACGAGCTGGCCCTGCCGCATCAAGTAGCCGCGCGAATCTCCCACTTGGGCCAGGAACAGGTGGTCATCCACGAGGGACGCCGCCGTCACCGTCGTGCCCATGCCGCGGCGCGTGCGATCGAGCTTGGCGTCCTGAAAAATCCGCAGCCCCGCCGCTTCGATCGCCCGCACGAGCCGTCGCGCGAGGTCATCGCGCGATGGAGCGTGCCCCTCTTCGACGCCGTCGATCATGCGCTCGTACAGCATGTCGACTGCAAGCTGACTTGCGATCTCGCCCGCCGCGGCGCCGCCCATCCCGTCGCACACCGCGAAGAGCGCACCGTGCGGGCCCACCGCGCCCGATCGATTGCCCTCGAGCAGACCGCGCACCTTTCGCGTGATGTCCGCGACGAGGAAGTTGTCTTCGTTGTGCTCTCGGATCTGACCGACGTCGGTCCGAGCGAAAAGCTTGACGCGGATCTCTCCCGCGTCCACGGCGTTCGCGTTGTTCGAGCCGCCGGCGACCGTGCCGGGGCTGGGGGTGTCAGGCTGCGTCACGAGAGCGCCGTCTCCGTAGTCATGCCCCGGCGCGACCCGTGTCGACGTCGAAGCGGAAGAGCTGCTGGCCGATGCGGAAATGATCGCCGTGCCGCAGGCGAATCGCCTCTCTGATTTGCAGGAACGTGCCGTTCGAGGATCCCAAATCGGCGAGCGCGAAGCGCCGCGACGCGCGAGCTCCCGTCGTTCCGGTCTCCATGCGCAGCACCGCATGCCTCCGGGACAGGAAGGGGTCGTCGGTGAATACCACGTCGCCCGACTCACGGCCGATCACGGTCTCGCCCTTGCGCAGATGAAACACGTCGCGCACAACCCCTTCCACGGTGCGTTGACTGAGACGGGCATAGCGAGGAGCGGCGGGAGTCCCAAAAAGGAGTGTCCCGTTTTCGGACGCTACGCCGAACCCCTCCTCCGCATGCTTCACCACCTCAAACCTTAGCACCTGTTGTCCAACCAGGAATAACTCTTGATCTCCGAGAAGCTGCTCGGAATCGGTGGTTTCCCCAGTGGGCGGCTGTTCGTGTCCCGCAAATGGGATTCGAACGAAGATACCGTTGGTGCTGCCCAGGTCACGAAGGAAAAACGAACCGCCTTGCAGAGCGATCCGCGCGTGGCGTGGCGAGACATAGCGGTCATCGGCAATGACGATGTCGCCCTCGGCACGTCCCAGGTCGGTGGTCTCCCCAATCGGGTAGGTTGGGCCTTCGCCCCCGTCGCGCGCGATAAGTACCAAGCGCGGCCGCATCGGGGAGGGCGATCGCATGGCCACTGTGGCTGACCCGGGAATATCCACGCCCGGAGCGTGCATCGTGACGGGCGTGGCGCCCCGCCGGTTGAATCCCCCGTCGGCTGCCGGTGGCGAGGACGAACCTCGTGGCGGGTCCGCCAACGACGCGCCACAGAAGCGACAGAACTGGGCCAAGTCTTCCGAAGGCCCCTGGCATTGGGGGCAATGACGTATTGGGGCGGCGCCGGAAGCGTGGTCGTGGACGTCGACGACGCGGTGCGGGGCGACGGGCGGTGGCGCGAGCGAGCTGCGTAACGGGCGGAGTTCCGGAGTGCCATCGCGAGGCGAAGAGGCAGACTGCGCCAGCAAGTGCCCGCACGTCACGCAGAACCGAAGGTTGCGCTGGTTGCGACTGCCGCAAAGGGGGCACGCGACCCGATCATCCGCTGGCGCGGGCTCAGCCCTTCGCGAGAACTGGATATCCGGTGCAGGGGGCCGCTGCGCCGCGGGCGTCTGACCCTTGGCGGGCGTCGCGGAATCCTCGTTCGAGGGGGGAGCCATCCATTGGGGCGGGGTGGGCGTAGCCGCGCGAGGAGTCAGCCGTTGGCCGCATTCCTCGCAGAAAATCAGGTGTCGCGGGTTGTCCCGGCCGCACGTCGTGCAGATCACGCTACACGATGGGACACCGTCGCGCGGTCCACCGTCAAGGCAACCGGCGGATCCACCGTGTTAATTTGTTGCGCTCCCACGTCTTTCACAGAGCGTCCCTCGCCTCGAGCGCCAACTCGAGGCCGATGACGTGCGCGACGCCTGAATCGTGCGAGATCGTGCTCGAATCGACGAACGAATGCAGATAGACGGGCCTATAAACCAGTGCGAGCCCCAGGAGTTCTCCGCCCGAGAGCTCCGCTTCCACGCCCGCGCCGCACGTTGCCGCGGGTCCCCACGTGTCGACCGACCATTCATTCCCATAACCCGCCATCCCGCCGCCCAAGAGGGCGAACGGGGTGAGGCTTCGACCCGTCCGAAAATAGTACCGGACTTCGCCGCGGGCTTGTTGAAGGATGCCCAGGCGGTAGAGTTTGCCGGGGTCTTGCTTGGAGAACTCATAGGCCCCCCCGACGTAGAGCTCCTCGCTCGGACGCCAGCCCACGCGGATGGCGATCCCCCCACCCGATCCCAGGATGCAAGGATTGGCGGCGCCCGAGCAGATGGGTCCCGCCGAGGCGATTCCCTCCACCGTGAACGCCACCCCGTATTGGATGAACTGCTGGGTGTGCGGAGCGGTTTCGGCGGTGTCGGCGGGTCGTAGCGGCTCCGCACCGGCGGCGTGCGCTTCTCGACCGGCCGTGGCTGCGAGGATGAGCGCCGCGGCCATGGAGATGGCGTAGAGAAGGTTTTGCGGTACGAGGTTCAAGGCGCCAGGATACTCGTTCGAGGGCCATCACGTGACGCCCGCTCGCACGTGGACGTTGACAGGCCGTGGCTGGTTCGCATACTCGCCCTCCTTCGAGCACGACACCGGCCAAAACGGGCTCGATGGGCGCGAGGCTTGCGGTCGCACGGCGACCAGATAAACGTGGGCGAAAGCGCGGAGAGCGACAGACCGATGGAGATCTTTCTCGACAAACGAGCGGTAAAGCAGATTCGGTTGTCCGCGCAGGACGCGGTCGAGGAGGGCGACATCGAAACCCTGCGGGAAGATATTCTCGAGGCGTTCACCGAAGAACAGGTCGAAGAAATCGAACGCCGCCTCGACACGGGCGACTTTTTCGAGTTCTTGACCGATTTGCTCGACGAGTGGTCCGGCGATGACGCGGACGAGCTTCTCGAGCTTCTCGATACCCAGCTTGGCGATGTGGGCGTCGACCTGAAGTTCGAGAAACGCGTCGGCGCCGAGGCCGAAGAGGACGAAGAAGAAGACGAGGCCACGGACTTCGAGGACGAGGACCTGGAGGAAGAAGACGACGACGAAGAGGAGGAAGAGGAAGAGGAAGAGGAAGACAAGCCCTGACAAAACGGGCCGTCACGAGCTCCTCCCCCGACGCGCCCACCGGAACGGCGCTTTTCCATCCGGACGTTGCGACCGTCCGGATGCGTCGCTCCCACGGCGGTCGCCTGGCGAACGCCGAAGGCCAGGCGGAGGAAGAAAACGCGAAGTACCGGCGCTATGAGTTCTTCGCGGAAGCGCGGCCCATGGCCTCCTCGAAGATCGCCGCGGCTTTTCCAACGTCGTTGCGCCCAATGTCGAGGTGGGTAACGGCTCGCAGCCGTCCGGGTCCCGTGGGGGCGATGAGCAGCCCCAGGTCGAGGGCTTCTCGCGCCACCACGTCCGCGGGTGCGTCGACGTCGATATTGACCAGATTGGTCTCGACCGTGGCAAGATTGACGCGCGCCCCGGGCACATGGGCGATGCACTCCGCGAGGCGACGAGCGTTCTCATGATCCTCGGCGATGCGCGCACGGTGATGATTCAGCGCATAGAGCGCCGCCGCAGCCAGCACGCCCGCCTGACGCATTCCGCCCCCCCAGCGCTTTCGCAGACGGCGTGCTTCGCGTACGAGCTCGCGCGGTCCGCACAGGGCGCTGCCCACGGGGGCGCCGAGCCCTTTGGAGAAGCAGAGGCTCGCCGTATCGAACGGCGAGCACAGGGTCATCACGTCGACGCCGCTGGCGATGCTTGCGTTCCAGAGCCGCGCACCATCCAGGTGCGCCGCGAGACCCAACGCGCGCGCCCGCTCCACGACTCCGATCGTCCGTGCCAGCGGCCAAACGCGCCCGCCGCTGCGATTGTGGGTGTTCTCAATCGCCACGACGGACGCGCGCGGTGTCCACTCGGCGCGCGGTTGCATTACGGCGTCGAGCTCGTGGGCCGAGAAGAGCCCGCCGCGGCCCGCGATTGTGAATTGCACCCCGCTCAGCGCCGCTCCGGCGCCCGCCTCATGGTGAATGAGGTGCGCGCCTTCGCCGACGACGACCTCGTCGCCCGGCCGGGTCTGCATCGCGATCGCGAGCTGGTTGCCCATCGTGCCACTCGTGACGAATAGCGCCGCGTCCTTCCCGGTGATGCGCGCCATTTCGTCCTCCAGCGCGCGGACCGTTGGATCGTCGCCCAAGACGTCATCGCCGACTTCCGCGCGCGCCATGGCGTCGCGCATCGCGGGGGTGGGCCTCGTGACTGTGTCGCTGCGCAGATCCAGCATGCGGGCGGAGGTTAGCCGAGGCGCGACGGCGAGGGTGGGGAGCGCAGGCGGTCCGCTGGCGCGCGGAGCCCCGCTGCGTAGCCCGATGGACTGCGCATGCTATTGCGCGGCCTCGCTGCGGCGATTAGAGGTTAACTGGTTGAACCAGTAGAGGACCGCCATGCCGGACGACCCGTATCCGCCTTCGATTCCCTCCGGCCCGGACGCCGCGACGTTGGCTTCGATCGCCCCCGTCGCGCGCCAAAGCGTCGTCGACGCAGTCTCGGACCGGCTGCGCGGGGAGATTCTCTCCGGCCGTCTTCGGCCCGGCACGCGTCTTCCCTCCGAGCGCGAGCTGTCGCTGGCGCTGGGGGTGAATCGGTTGACGCTCCGGGCATCGCTTGCGCGTCTCGAGGCGCTCGGCCTCATTGCGACGCGCCACGGCGCCGGGACCATCGTGGCTTCGTGGCGCGAGCGCGCGGGGCTGGAGATGCTCGGAACGCTCGTTCGAGGGCTCAAGCTGGCCGATCCGGCGTGGCACGAGCTCGTTCGTAGCGCCCTCGAGATCCGCCGGATCTTGGCCGCCGAGGCGGTCGCTCTCGCCGCCGACCGGCACACCGAGGAAGATCTCGCGGCCATCGAGAGCTGCGCCCAAGTCCTTCTCGAGCACGGTGATGACGCGCTGGCGTTTGCGCGAGCGGACCTGGCCTTCATGCGCGCTGTGTGCAAAGCCGCGCGTAACGTCGGGCTCGAGCTATTTTTGAATACCTTTGCGCGGTGGCCGGACGAGCATCCGCACCTCGTGGCGACTCTCTACGACGACTGCATTCGAAGGGGCGAGCTCTATCCAGCTGTGATCGAGCTAATCAAGTCTCGCGACGGGGACGCTGCTCGCTCATTGGCGCGCCGCGCACTCGAGCAGATGGATGAAGCCTGGTCACGACGGTATCCCCCTCCCGCCCCGGTCGAAGTACCTGGTCTCGTGCAGACTGGGCCCAGCAAGAAAGGAAAGACTGCCTAAACCGATTGCGAGATGGGAACGCCGGCCCGAGTTTCAGTGGGGTCACAATAATCGTAAGGAGCAAAGACCTCGACCGACGGCGCAGGCGTTGTACGCTCAGGGGGCATGGTGCTTCGGCTTTTGCTGCGTTCGCTTCCCCTCGTTCTCTCTGGATTCATCGGGGCGGCTTGTGCCAATAGCGCGAGCGCCCCCACGCTCGGAGGCCCTGGCGGCAGCGGTTCGTCCTCCGCCGGAGGCGGGCAAGGACTCAGCGGCAACAGCTCCGGCGTGGGACTCGGCGGGGGCGGCGGCAACACGGGCACCGCCACGCTCGGGTCCGATATCAGCGACGCCACCATGGCGGGGGAGAGTTGCCAGCAGTTTGCGGTCACGTTCACGCCGCGAATTCCGCTCGTCTTCGTGCTGGTCGACAGTTCGGGAAGCATGTTCGACAAGAATTCACATCCCGATGGCGGAAGCTCGGATGATTGGGTGCCTCTCGGAGAGGCCACGCTATCAGTTATGCAAAGTTTGAATTCTCAGGTCGATTTTGGATTTGGCGATTACGGGAGCAACGGATCGGTCTCGACGTACACGCCGGCGGGATACAAGGCGGCAATGTGCGGCCTCTTGAACAACGTGCCGATTGCTGCGAATAACTACGCCAATATCGATGCCGTCTACAATCCATTGGTGATGGCCGACATGCCCCCACCGGGGAAGGTAAATACTCCCGCGCAAATCGCGCTCGGCCAAGCCGCGGCGGACCTGACGCAAGCCGCGGCCGCGCAGGCCGACGCGGGAGCCACGGCAGGGGGGGAATACATCCTTTTGGTGACCGACGGCGAGACGGACTTCTGCGACGACGGAGAGGCGCTCTGTCCGACGGACGCGGTCACCGCCGAGATTCAGACCCTGTACAGTCAGGGGATTCAAACGCTGGTGTTGGGCCTGCCCTCGACGCTGACGACCAGTTCGCCCGAAGCGTTGCAAGCGTTCGCGAATGCGGGCGCCGGGGTTGCGCCGGTGGCTCCGCCGCTCAATCCCGGGGAGGCTCCAGCGTCGGAGACGACCATCTACGAGCAATGCTTCAACGGCGAGCCCGGCTGGAAAGCCCTCTACCAAGCGGCTGGATTGCCTGTCGCCGGGAACGTTTCGCTCGCCACGTACGCGGCTCCGGACGCCTCCGTGACGAACGCCTTGCTCTACAGCCCGACCGTCGCCGACGTGGCGAGCCTGACGACCCAGATCGCGGCGGCGCTTCAAACCGTCAAGAGTTGCTCGTTCGACCTTCAGGGTCACATCATGGTCGATCTGACCCGCGCTGGCGCGGGACAAGTTGCGATTGACGGAGTGGCGCTGCCATACACCGCGAATGGAGGCGCCGACGGCTGGACGATGACCAGTTCCACGGAGCTCGACCTCGTCGGCTCGGCCTGTCAGACCTGGCGTGCGACGGGCAAGAACATCACGTTCAATTTCCCCTGCGAGGTGATCATCGGGATTCCGCGGTAAGAGGAGCGTACGAACCGAGCATCGGGGGGCCTCTGCGTACCGCAATGGGCGACGCGATTGCGAACGCTCTTGGTGCTCCGGCGCTGGATTGTTTCGTGACCGGACGCCCCACCCGCGGAACCGCTAGGACCGTCGCGGCATCCGAACCGCACCATGCCCGAACTGCTGTTCACTGCGTTCCGTCTCGGCCGCATCGAGCTCAAGAACCGCGCGGTCATGTCTCCGATGACGCGCAGCCGCTCTCTCGGAAACGTGCCAAACGACCTCGTGGCCACGTATTACGCGCAGCGCGCCGAGGACGCCGGGCTGATCGTGACGGAGGGGACGAGCCCCAGCCCCAACGGCCTCGGCTACCCGCGCGTCCCTGGCCTCTTTGAGGGCAAGCACGTGCGCGGCTGGCGCCTCGTGACCGAGGCGGTGCACACGCGAGGGGGGCGCATCTTCGTGCAGCTGATGCACACCGGGCGCGTCACCCACCAGAAGAACCTGCCGCCCGGCGGGCGTGTCTTGGCGCCGACGGCGATGGATCTGCCGGATCAAACGATGTGGGTCGACTCGCTCTCCGCGCAAGCGCCGCTGACGCCAGCCGTGGCGATGACGGAGGCCGACATCGAACACGCGATCGAGGAGTACGTGACGAGCGCGAAGCTCGCGATCGATGCGGGCTTCGATGGCGTGGAGCTCCACGGCGCCAACGGATACCTGATCGAGCAGTTCTTGAACGCGACGAGTAATCACAGGACGGACGCTTGGGGAGGATCGATCGAGCGACGCGCGCGCTTCGGCTTCGAGGTCGCGCGGCGCACCGCGGCGGCGATCGGCGGTGACCGCCTCGGCATCCGCCTGTCACCGTATGGGACCAACGGCGGGATGAAGCCCGACCCAGAGGTCGAGACGTCGTATCCCTACTTTGCTGAGCGGATGCGCGAGGCGGGGCTCGTCTACGTGCACGTGGCCGACCACAGCTCGCTGGGCGCGCCGCCCGTGAGCGCCGCCGTCAAGGCGGCCATCCGAACGCGCTTCGGCGGGACGATCATTCTCGCGGGCGGCTACGACCTCGCGAGGGCGGAGGCGGACTTGCAGGCGAAGAAGGCCGAGCTTATCGCGTTCGGAAGGGCGTACCTCGCAAATCCCGACTACCTGGCGCGGGCCAAGTCCGGGCGGCCACTCAACCAGCCGGACTTTGCGACGTTCTACACGCCCGGACCCAAAGGCTACACCGACTATCCGTGATCGAGCTCCGGCGCGCCTGGGTGTGACCGGTGCGAGCGGCACGCAGCCTGCGCCGACGGGATATGGCCACGGTCTACCAGGCCGTCGTCCGAGTGGGTCCGGCTTCGTCGGATCCGCTGCCCCAGGACCCCGCGAAGCCGAAGAGTGCCCCCTACGGCCGGGCGAGGGCAGCCCTCATTGCGGCGTATTCCAACCGCCCACGTCCGCGACGAGCCGATCCGCTTGCGGTGGCCCCCAGCTCCCGGGCTCATACTCGAAGAGGGGGCTCGGCCCGTGAATGACCGGCTCCACGATGGACCATGCCGCCTCGACCACGTCTTGACGCGCGAAGAGCGTCGCATCCCCGGCCATCGCGTCGCCGAGCAGCCGCTCGTACGCGTCCATGGGGCGGCTCGCGGCTTCGGCATCCGTATCGTTCACGACGAGCTCCACCGGCTCTCCCGCCATCCGCTCGCCGGGCCGCTTCTTGCGCGCGGAGATGGCCGTGACCACCTTCGGATTGAGGCGGAATCGCACGAGGTTGCCCACCGACGGCGCGGCCTCGGAGAACACGACCTGGGGAGGCACCTTGAGCTCCACAGTGACCTCCGTGCAGGTCATCTTGAGACTTTTGCCCGCGCGAACGTAAAATGGAACCCCATCCCATCGCCAAGAGTCGACGTACATGCGTAGCGCCGCATATGTGGCCATGTACGAATCCTTCGACACGCCGGGCTCGTCTCGATAGCCACGAAACTGACCGCGAACCATGTTGTCCGTGGTCATCGGCCGGATGGTCCTGAGCACCTTGGCTTGCTCGTCGCGGATGGCCTCCCCGTAGGCGGCCGAGGGCGCCTCCATCGCGAGGTAACTCACGATCTGCAAGAGATGATTCTGGATGACGTCGCGGATGACGCCGGTCTCTTCGTAGAACTTCCCGCGGCCCTTGACCCCGAAGCTCTCCGCCATCGTGATCTGAACGTTCTCGACGTAATGGCGATTCCATACCGGCTCGAGAAAGGCATTGGCGAAGCGAAAGTAAAGAATGTTCTGAACGGGCTCCTTGCCCAGAAAGTGGTCGATGCGGAAGACGTCCTCCTCGGCGAATGCCGTGTGCAGTACGCGGTTGAGCTCACGCGCCGATAGCAAGTCGCGACCGAAGGGCTTCTCGACGACGACCCGCCCCTGCGCCGCGCAGGCGCTCTCCCCGAGGTGAGAAACGACCGTCGGAAACATACTGGGGGGAATCGCCAGGTAGTGAACCGGGCGCTGGGACGCGCCGAGCAGCGCCTTGAGCTGTCGAAAAGTCTCCGGGTCGTTGTAATCGCCGTCGATGTAGTGGAGCTGGTCCACAAGTCGTGCGAACGCAGCCGGGTCGAGCCCATCGTGTTCACTGACGCTTTGCTTTGCGCGTTCGATGAGCTGGTCGCGGTTCCAGCCCGACTTGGCGACGCCGATGACAGGAACATTGAGGTGACCTCGGCCGGCCATGGCCTGAAGGGCAGGGAAGATCTTCTTATAGGCGAGATCCCCCGTGGCACCGAAGAAGACGAGCGCGTCCGAGCGCGGCGTGTCGCGACTCACTTCTTCTCCAAGTGGCCGCCGAAGCCGAAGCGCATGGCGGCAAGCACCTTGTTTTGGAACTCGTCCTCGCCCCGGGAGGAGAAGCGCTCGAAGAGCGCGGCGGTCAGCACGTGGGCGGGCACCCCCTCGTCGTTGGCGGCCGCGACGGTCCAGCGGCCCTCGCCCGAGTCGGACACGCGGCCTCTGAAGTTCTCGAGCGTTGGACTCTGGAGGAGCGCGGCCGCGGTGAGGTCGAGGAGCCAGGATGCGATGACGCTACCCCGCCGCCACACCTCGCTAATGTCCGCAAGGTTGAGGTCGTATCGATAGTGCTCGGGATGGCGGAGGGGCGTCGTTTCCGCGTCCTTGTCGTGCCCCGCCTTGCCCACGTTCGCCTTCGCGAGAATGTTCAGACCCTCGGCATACGCGGCCATCAAGCCGTACTCGATGCCATTGTGCACCATCTTCACGAAGTGGCCTGCGCCCGCCGGTCCGCAATGCAGGTAGCCGAATTCGGCCGTTCCCGCCGCTTTCTCCCTTCCTTCGGTACGCGCGATGTTCCCGCGTCCCGGGGCCAGAGCCGAGAAGATCGGATCGAGACGCTGCACCACGTCCGGCTCGCCGCCGATCATCAGGCAATAGCCGCGTTCGAGGCCCCAAACGCCACCGCTGGTACCCATATCGACGTAGTGCAGTCCCTTGGCAGCGAGCCTCTGGGCCCGCGCGATGTCATCATGGTAATAGGAATTTCCGCCATCGATGATCGTATCGCCTTTCTCGAGGAGCGCGGCGAGCTCGTCGATCGAATCGTCGACGAATGCCGCCGGAACCATGAGGATGACGGCGCGAGGGCGATCGAGCTGCGTCACGAGCTCGGGCAGCGCGCGCGCACCTCGAGCGCCTTCCCGCTCCAGACTCTCCACAACCGCCTGCGCGCGATCGTAGACGACGCAGGCATGGTTCTGTCGCATGAGGCGTCGGACCATGTTGCCACCCATACGCCCGAGACCGATCATTCCAGCTTGCATCTTTTGCTCCCTTGATAACACGGGCTTCTATTGCCACAGGGTAGAAAGTGGGTAGAAAGCGCGTAGGAAAGCCGCAGCCGGTACCTCGCGTCAAGTCATGCACGTCGCGAAAAATCCGGTCCACTTCGATCACGGTGGCCATTCGTCATGCCGAAGATCGCGTTGCGATTGGAGTCATTGGCCGCGGCGCCGCGGTGACACATCGTCGGCAGGGGTGCTTGTCCCGGCCGCCAACGTGGCGGCCCCCTCGCTCCTCAAGAAGCAAGAGCTTGGCTAATGAAGGCTAAACGAAGCTACGCCGCGCCAAACGAACAGAGGCCGTCTTTTTTTATGAATTCCTAATCCGTCGCGGCCTATAGTTCGTGGGCCGGAAGCGAGAATGCGATCCGGCCTCATGGTGCCGTTTCGGCCTTGATAACGGATCGGAGCGGTTTTTCGATGAATTCCGGAATCGGGATGCTTCTGTCCGTCGCGTTCATTCCCGTGCCGATGGTCGTTGGGCTCACGGGCTACGTCCTTCTCGCTTTTTCGGTAATTGCCGCGTCCGTCGCGGCGGTGATGTGGGCGACCATGCGTCAAACAGGCGACCGGAACGCCCTTGCGGAACTCAGAATTGCCGAGACGCTTCTCGAGAGGGGCGATCGCCTCGCTGCGGTCCTGGCTGCATCCAAGTCCGCGTCGCATGCGCGAACCCCACGTACGCGCAATGCGGCGCTCACCACCCTCGCGTGGGCGGCTCTTGGAGAGGGCTATGTCAAACGCGCGCAGGCCGCTCTCGAGCACGTCGAACCCCAGTACCACATCGACCTCCATTGCTACGCAGCCGTTGAAGCGGCGGGTGGGCGGCCCGATCTCGCGATCAAGGCACTCGATCTGGCGCGCGCCAGTGGGAGCTTGGGTGGCGAGGGTGCCAAGTTGCTCGTCGAGTTGCATGCCCGGCAGAATCAGATCGCGCGGTTACGGCCACGCTGGAAAGCTGAGAGATCCTCGCAGCAAGCAACAGCGGGAAAGTGGTGAGGTCTCCCGCGCGGGGCGTGGATCCAGCACGGCGTACGAAGCTCTTGGCGATTAGAAAATAGCTCGCCCGTCGTCGTTTTGCGGCTGTCGATACCGGCCATTCGTGTCGACGTCAGCATCTCGGAGGCGCGCCGTGTTCGTGACGCTGCCCCCGAGTGGCCCGGCGTCACTTGGCGAAAGCGGCTTTTGTCAGCGCCGTGTCCTCGCTGACACGACATCGAACGACCTTGCGGTTGCGGAAGGTGAAGTGGTGAATGACCTCGGATTGTTCCAGCGTCATGCCCGTCGCGAGGATGCTCTGTACCAAGCGTACCGTTGCGTAGACATGGTCGCCCGTGGCCGCGAAATTGCGTTGCTCGAACGCCTTGTGATCGACGGACGACGCGAGGGCCTCGAAGTAACGGACGGCCGCGGCCTTGCCTTTGGTATTCAAGTCGAGGTGCCACGGTACCCCGGTCGCGGTGCCGCTGATGACGCCGAAGCCCTCGCACTCGTCATCGATTTGATCGAGGACGAAGCCAAGGTCCCCGCGGCCGAAAGCCGCGTACATGTCCTGCACGATCCGAAGATTTTGCTCTGCGCTCATGTGGATCTCCTGTCTGCCCAGGGTGAATTGCCCCGTCGCAGAGACAAGATGGCCGACGGCGCGCGCGCGCACATCGGCAAGATTGCCTATCCCTCCAGCAGATCGTTCTCGACCAGGAAGAGAGCGGCTGCCGCTCGCGTCGACACGCCGATCTTGCCGTACGCGTGCTTGTTGTGATGGTGCACCGTACGGTGCGAGATCCCGAGCCTCGACGCGACTTCCTTGTCCGTCAGCCCGCGCGCGACGAGCCGGAGGACCTCCACTTCGCGCTCGGAGAGCCCCGCCGGAAAGCTCGCTCGCGCCCTTGATGGCACGATGCCCGAAGACGCGAGCACCGCGTGCACCGCGCGCGGACAGAGCGCGCCGCTCTTGGCGAGATCGCGCAATGTCGTGTCCGCGTCCATCCTTGCAAGCGCCGGTCGATGCGGCCGGGCCTCCGAGAGCGCTTGCGCGACGTCGGCCGCCGCGATGAGCCGAGCCCACTTCGAGAGCCCCGACGCCGCGAGTCCCCGGTGATACCCTGTGCCGTCAAGGCGCTCGTGCGCGATCGACGCGAGCCCCGCGACATCGCCGATCGCGCCCCCGATCGACGCCACGATCCGATCCGTGTGGAACGCATGCGTTCGGACCTGATCCATCTCGCCGCGCCCAAGCGGACCCGGCTTGTCCCAAAGAGCGTTCGATACCGCGACGCGCCCGATGTCGTGGACGAGCGCCGCGATCTCCAGGCGCGCGCGTTCGTCGTCCGTCGCGCCGAGGACTTCGGCGCCCCGCATGACGCGCGCCGCGACGCCGCGCGAGTGCCCGAGTGACCACGTCGACTTGAGATCCGCGAAATCCGCGAGCAACTCCGCCATCGTTCGTTGCTGCGACGCACCGACACGCGCAACGGGCCGGGGCTCGACCTCGAGCACACGATCCCAGAGCGACGGTGCCATGGCGTCGGCGAGCATCGCATCGGCGTCTTCGACGAACCGTGCGGCGAGGTCAGGGTCGACGTGTCCGCCACTCCGTGCCGCGACCACCTCTCGCGCGCCACGGACGCCGCCTACCGCGACGTATGACGCCGCAAGCTCGGCGAGCGCCACGATCCGTGCGGCTACGGAGACCTCCTGACCCTTTCGTCCCGCCGGCAGGCCCCTCCCGTCCCACCGCTCGAACGCCTCGTCGAGCGCTCGCTCCACGCGAGGGCCGAGCCCGAGCCTCACGGCGAATCGAATCGCGACCTCGCACCGGCCGCGCAAAGCGACCGGCAGTACCGAAGGTCCGCGCGCGAGGAGGCTCGTGACCTTGCGCACGCGCGTGCCAAGCCCTTGTCCGCGTGCAAGGCCGCGTACGAGCCGCGGAAGGATATCCCGCGGACTCCCCGCGTCCCCCATCGCGATGGTCCCTCGAAGCTCGAACTCGTCGCCGGCGAGCCGCGTCTCCTCGTGAGCGCTTGCTGTGCAGCCGGCGTGACGCAAAAGGGCGGCGTGATAGACGTCGCGCGTCTCCTCGTCCGACAAGCCGACCGCGCGCGCGAGGGCGACGGCGACCAGGCACAAGCGAAGTGAGGTCTCCGGCGGGAACCCGATTCCTGCATCCGCCGCACGCGCGATCGCCCCCGTCAGCTCCGCGAGCCGGATCGTGTCCATCACCCGTACTCCCAAAACGGAACGAGTCCGTAAGGACGACAGAGCGCAAGGAGCAACTTGCACGCCCGTGGGTGAGGCATCGCGCACACGAATGGATCGTCCTCCCTTCGGCCCCGAAGCTCCGCCAGACGCGTCCGAAGTCGCTCCGCCGCCTCGCGCTCGCCCTCGACCGTCGTCCCGGCACGAAGGGCTCCTGCCTTCCGTAGCTGCATTCTCTCGAGCGGCAACATCGCCGCCCAACCAATCACGTCCCGCTCCAGGCGTCAGCCCCGCGAACACCCTCATCCCCAACGCGACGCGTCAGGCCAACCTTCAACGGCAGAAGCACTCCTTCATGTGAAGGGCGACGCGGTACGGCGGGGCAACGAGTTCCGCTTCCGGTAAGGAGCGAAGAGCATGGACGTTGGAACGCGCAAGATGCATATTTTCGGTCCGTAAACGCGCGAGTCGGGAAAGCGGGACGGATCCGTGAGCCGCAGCGAGATGAACCAATGGCTGAACATCTCGGCGCAGGACTACGAAGGCCATATGGGTCCGGACTACGCGGATCAACTCGGACCTCTCAGCGCCATCTTCGCCGACGTCTACCGCACGATTCGTCCCGCAAGCCTGGCCATGCTCGGCTGCGCCACGGGGAATGGTCTGGAGCACGTGGATCCGGTCACCACGAAACGCGTCGTAGCCATCGACATCCATCCGGAATTCGTCGCGGTCACCAACGAGCGATACGCCAAATCGCTCGGCGCGGCGTTGGAGATTCGATGCGAAGACCTCACTTCGTGCGTCCTTCCCGCGTGCGCTTTCGATCTCGTTCATGTCGCCCTTGTCTTCGAGCATGTGGACCATCGCTCTTTGGTCCCTCGCATCGCGAGCTGGGTTGCGGCGGGCGGGGTATGCGCTGTTGTCTTGCAGGTTGGGGGTTCCGATACGACCGGGACGTCACTCATCACACCGTCTCCGTACGGCAGCATCACAAGGCTGAAGGATGTCATGCGTGCAGCGTCCACGGACGAGATCGCGACAGCATTTGAGCGCCACGGCATGCGTCCCACACGCGAGTGGGGCGTTTCGCTCAAGGGCGGCAAATGGTTCAATGTCTGCGAATACGCAAGGAGCCTTTGAGGATGTTGGAGCCGTGACCAACGCTCATGCGCTCCTCCACTGGCGTGGCCTTCCTTGCGGCTGTGGGGTCGATTTCTTCTTCTTCTTTCTCAGGGTATCCTGCAGACGTTCCGGCGACCGCGGGACCGGGACTCCGGCTCAGCCTGGGCAGAGCGCCGGGGCAATCCGAGGGAGAGTGATTTCGCAGACCACCGCTGGCCCAGGCGGCAACCTATGGAAACGAGACAATCATGTAGGCTTGGTAGGGAGCGACACACGTAGCGGCGCTGCTCCCGTCCGTGAACGCGATGGGGGGGCTGTAATTGATCCATCCCGAGCGGCAGATCGTTGTGGCGGTGCTGACTCCGACCGTTTCATCGTTCACGGAACTCGACTCTACCTCTTTGATGTAGACCCAATAGGTCGAGTTCGCGGCAAGGGTCGTGCTGAAGCCACCCGATTGATCGGAGATGTATCCACCCGGCTGCACCGCCTCGGGACTCGATGGATCGTCGAACGTAACGACACTGTTGGACGTGTCGATGAGCAGTGCGCCAGGCATGCCCCCGCTATTCGCGTATAGGCCGAAGATCACGTTCGTCTGGTCGCCCGCCGGGTCGTTCGAACCGACAACACCGCCGAAGCCCGCGAACGTTCCGGAAACGGCGGGCATCGTGGCCTTGACGGCCGCGATCGTCATTCCGTCCGGGTTGCCCAGCGCCGGCGTCGTAACGGCGGAATCGGCGACGGCGCCGCCGATGTAGCCGACGCATGCCCCCGCCATGCATGCCATCGAGTTCGGCGCGGAGACCTGCGGGCAGGCGTGGCCGCAAGAGCCGCAATTGTTGATGTCCGTCTGGGTGTTGACGCACGCTCCCCCCGCGCACGACGTGAAGCCGGACTTGCACGCGCACGCGCCAGCGCCGTTGCATTGGGCATTGCTGCCGCAGGAAGCGGAGCTCAGCGCGTAGAAGCAACCCTGCGAGTCCGCCGCGCAGGTCGCCAGCGTCGTCCCCGAGCACACGTTGCTTGCCGAGGTGCAGGTCGGGTCGGCCAGACAGGTACATTGCCCGCTTCCTGCAGTCCCGGTGCATGCCTGGTGCGTTCCGCAAGCGGTCCCGGCGTTGTACGCCGTACAGCCGTTGCCCTGCGATTGGCATGTCTGCAGTCCCGCGCCGCCGCATTTGGTCGCGCCCGCGGTACACGCGTTCGTGCAGCAGGATGCGCTTCCGGCGGAGCCGAAACACGCGCCGTTGCTGCATGACGACGGCGGCGACGGATACCAGCAGCCTTGCCCGTCCTGCGCGCAACTCGCGAGGTCCATCGTATCGGTGCAAACCGTGCCCGAACCGGTACACGCGGTCGTCTCGCACGTGCAGCTGGCCGGTGCGATCCCTCCGCCGCCGCAAGCCTGGTGAGGGCCGCACAGTGCGGGAGTGTCCCATGAGCCATCCGTTCCGCACGTCTCCGCGCCGCCGTCCGTGCAGCGCGTATTGCCTGGGACGCATACGCCCTGGCACGCGCCGCCCACGCATGCCTGGCTGACGCAGGGACCGGGTGTTCCCCAGTGTCCCGCCGAATCGCAGCGTTGAACGCTGTTCCCCGAACACTGCGTCGTATTGGGTGAGCACGTTCCCGTGCACTGACCCATCGAACAAATGGAGTTCGTGCAGCCGACCGGCGCGGCCCATGCGCCGGAGACGCAGTCTTGCACGCCCCCGTCGGCGGAGCACTGCGCGCTTCCCGGCGAGCAGACAGCACCTCCGTCGGCGACTCCCCCGTCGCTGCCGGTGCCCGTCTCTGGAGCACCGTCGGGCTCCGCGGCGTCAGGTCGCGCCCCGTTGGCTCCGCCGTCGACCGCTGCGCCGTCGCCCGCTGCGCCGTCGCCCGCTGCGCCATCGCCCGCGACGTCGGCCATGCTCGCATCGGTCTGCGGGGCGACCGAAAAGTCACCCAATAGGGCCGAGCATCCTTGAATCGACGCGGCCACCGCCGGTATCGCGCCGGCAATGCCAAGACCGAGAAAAGAGAAACGGGAAGAGGGCCGCATATCGAACTCCGGAATGAACGCTACACGAAACAGCGCTTCCCTGGCGCCACGACGGAGAGGGTCGAAAAGGGCATCGAGCCGGGCTCCGAGCGAGGCCAGCGTTCGAGGAGTTACGCGCTCTTCGAGCGCAGCATATTCGCCAGCCGATCCGGCTCCACGATCTGCGTGCGACGTTCGTGACCGTAAGTCTTGCGAGCGGCCGTACCGAGCAATGGGTCCACCGACCGTACGGGTCATAGTCGAGCGCGATGGTAGCCCTCTACGCCCGGCAGGCGCGCCAGGGGTCCGAGCTCAATCTGCGCGGCCTGGGACCCCTGGATGCACTGCTACCCGAGGCCAGCGGTCTAGCTGCGACTTTCTCGCGGTACCAGCGCAAGATGATCTCCGGCGACGCCAGGGACGCCACCTCGGCCGGCCGCTTTCGGCCCAGCGGCTTGGCTTTCTCGGCCAGAAGCCGACGCTCCGCGTCGGTCAGGCGCAGCCGCTGCGCGCCGAGATGGCTGCGAAGCACGTGGTTCTCCGCCCGCAAGTACTCGATCGCTTCGCCCTGCTGGCGAGCCAGCCAGCCTGCGACCAGAAAATTCAAGAATTAAAGCGGAGCCAACGGCCTCACGGTCGCCCGATGCTAAACGCACCGCCTTCGAATGAGACCCCGCACTGTTGCGGAATTTCGGCCCCGATTTAGTTTCGGGACCTACGGGGTTCGCGGGCGCGGGTGCGGTACCACTCCACGGTCGCCTTGAGCGCTTCTTCGAGCGGCGTGGCGCGGACACCGAAGGCTTGCTCGAAGTCGCTCGAGTCGACGACGAACGGTCGGTCGAGTTGGTAACCCACCGCGCGGACCTCTCGAACCATCGGATTCACCCGCGCCCGGAGCGCGAGCAGCATCGGGCAGATCCCCGAGACCTTCGCTTCGACACCGGCGATGCGTCCCGCGAGGCGGAGGATCTCGCGCGTCGAGCGCGTCTCCACCGAGGGGAGATGCCAGACCCGTCCGTCGGCTTCAACGTGCTCGCCAAGTGTTGCGAGCCCGCGAGCGACGTCGGGGATGTAGGCGTAGCTGTGGAGTGCATCGGGATCGCCGATCATCTGCACCGCCTTGCCGGCGACGAGCGGCGCGAACGCGCGTTCGCCGAGCTGGCTGGCGAGGACGCCGGGGCCGAAGAAGTCACTCGCGCGAGCGATGGCGACGCGCACTCGACCGCTGCGGTGCGCGGTGAGCAGCGCCTCGCTCATCTTCGCCCTCGTCACGCCCTTCGTGTCGGTCGCCGCATGGGGGAGCGACTCGGTGAGTGGGCCGTCGTGCGGTCCGTACATGTAGAGGTTCTCGAGCACCACCAGCTTGCTCGACGAGGCCTCCGCTCCCGCTAGCACGGCCTCCTGAAGCGGAGGGAGCTCCTCTGCCCAGCGGTCGTACGGTGCGTTCAAGCAGAGATAGACGACCTGCGCGCCCGTACTTATCGCGCGACAGAACGCGGGGCTCGTCGCGTCGCCCGGGACGTATTCCACGCCTTCCAGCACGGGACCCCGACCGCTTCGGCTAACGACCCGGACCCTCCTGCCGCGCGACCTGAGCTCGCGCGCCAGCGCCTGCCCGACCTGTCCGAACCCGAAGATCACATCCATCGCCGCATCCTCATTTCCTGGGGGCGGCGCGAGCCGCTCATGATGCGCTGCTACGCAACCGGTATGCCGGCTCCTCTCAATGCGCATGCATCAGCAAACCCCCGTTTTTTGCCGCGCTTCCTCCGGACACGTGTCCGGACACGTGTCCGTGTCCGCGTAGGCCGCGATGTCCCCGTACACGCGCGGCGCTCGGAGAGAGCCAGTTTCGCCGTCTTTTTTCGACGGCACGACGCGTGCTGAAGCCCGGAACACAACCCCGGCGCTTCACGCGCCAAGGAGCCCGCCATGATTCGCAAAGCCCTTGTCGCGATGCTCGCATCCACCCTCGTCCTGTCCACCACGGCGCGTGCCTTCGCCGACACGTCGCGTACCACGGGTCCGCCGACTCCCGATGCACCAGAAGTCGCGCCTCCGGTGTCGGGCGCCGAGGATCACGGCTTCAACTTCGCGCCGACGCACCACTACCAGTGGGCACCCTCGGACGCGAAGAACGCCCAGATCGGCGTCAACTTCGGACTGCTGCAGCTGGCGCTCGGCGGCTTCAACGTCGCCGGCGAACTCCGCTATCGCCGCTTCTGGTTCGAGTACTCGCACGGGATGGACCTGAAGCTGAACGACCTGAACGGCTTCAGCATGTCGCAGACGGAACGCGACCAGAACGTGCGCGTCTACGTCCCGTACACCACGGGCTTCGGCGTCGGCATGACGCTCGTCGACGAGCTGTGGCTCGGCGTCGAGTTCAAAACCCACCGCTACGAGGTGAACGCGCCAGGCGGCCCCGTCTCCAGCTACCAGACGTACAGCATCGGTCCCGTGCTCGGGTACAAGGCGTTCATCTACAAGGGTCTCTTCACGGACGCGTACCTCCGCTACTGGCCCAACGTCGCGTCGTCGCTCGACGACAACAAGGTCGCACTCCGGGGGACGGACGGAACGGTCGAGCACAGCGCGCACGACTTCGGCGTCTTCGCGAACGTGTCCGTCGGATACGCGTTCGACCTCTAGGCCCGGCGCCCGTGAATCTCGACGGCGATCTGGGTTCCGGCCTCGAACGGCGCGGGCTTGCTCCCCGCGCGCTCGGCTCGTCGCTCGTCACGCCGGGTGCGAAGACGGCTGCCATGCTCTGCCCACCATGCGCGTGCCTCGACCTGGCCCCATGGCGGCCCGTCCGTGCAGTCGCGGAGTGCCTCCCCGAGTGCGGCGGCGTCGCAGAATCGGTCGGCCGGACTCTTGGCGAGGCAACGGAGCACGACCGCCTCGAGAGCGGCGGGGACTGGCCCTCCGAGTCGTGCCGAGGGGCGTTCGGGCACGGTGTGAACGTGGTGTGCGCAGACCTCCACGACGGTGGCTGCACGGAATGGCGGTCCGCCCGTCAACAGGAAGTATGCAACGGCGCCGAGGGCGTACAGATCGCTGCGCGCGTCCACGTCGTCCGGTGCGGTGATCGACTCGGGCGCCATGTAGAGCGGAGTTCCGGTCAGTCCGTTTTCGCCGGGGCGCGCGGGCGCCTCCTGCGCGTCGACTCCCTTCACGAGGCCGAAGTCGAGCACCTTGGCGACGTCCCCGACCCCTCCGCGCTCGCACAGGATCATGTTCGCCGGCTTCACGTCGCGGTGAACGAGCCCGGCGCTGTGAGCCTCCTGAAGAGCGCCGC
Organism: uncultured delta proteobacterium; assembly: GCA_963831555.1. Classification (GTDB taxonomy): domain Bacteria; phylum Myxococcota_A; class Polyangia; order Polyangiales; family Polyangiaceae; genus Palsa-1150. Next base: position 149,241 of record CAWHQT010000021.1, on the reverse strand, counting down.
AGACCTGCTCGAGGATGAACACGACGCGCCGCGGCGGCAGCACGCCTGCATACGCGACGAGATCATCGAGGTCGCCGCCATCAAGGTGCTCCATCGCGTAGTAGAAGACCCCTTCGGGCGTACGACCGTAGTCGTACACGGCGACCGTGCTGGGGTGCGTGAGGCGAGCCGTCGCCTGCACTTCGCGCTCGAATCGGAGCAGTGCCGCTTCGCCGATGCGCTCGGGCAGGAGCAGCTTGATCGCCGTATCTCGTCGCAGGAGCGCGTGACGCGCGCGGTACACGCGCCCCACGCCGCCCTGGCCGATCACCTCTTCGAGCACGTACTGGCCGAACCGGCGCGCCTCCTCGACCTGGCGTCTCAACCCGTAGATCGTGTGCGAGGTGAACGTCGCCAGACCCGCCGCGACGGCGTGCAGACGAAAGGATCCGAAGGCGTCGTGAAGCGGACCGTGGCCGGCGACGGCTCGGAGCGGGAGGACGCCGACCGCAAAGATAATCGCGCAACCGAAGGACGCGATCGCTGTGCGCCGCCCCGTGCTCGGGACGATGCCACCCCGCGACAATATGAGGAATACGCCGCCGACGAGCGGCGAGAAGCGCGCATCGGACGGATTCGCGTTCGTGAGACTGACGCAGACGGTGCCGATGGCAACACCGAAGATGCCCCCCACGTCGAGCATGCCGAGAGTCGACTGGCTCAGCGGGCCCCGCCGGCACGCGACGAAGATCCCCGCGCAGAGAAGGATGATCGCGGCGTCGACGAGATAGGCGGCACCCATGTCCGCCCTGATTCCAGGATGCATGACCGCCTGGCTTCCGAGGAAGAAGAGGAGCATCGCGCTGGTGCCGCCGAAGAACGCGCCCAGTCGCCGCTGAAAGATCGCCCGCGACTCCTCGCTGGTCTGCGAGTGTGTGGCAGGCGGCGGCCGGGCGGGGGGCACGACGGATCCTGGACCTCAGGCGGCCGGGCGACGGCGAAGGTCGATGGCGACATGCGTCCCGGCTTCGAAGGGGGTGGGTTTGCTCTGCGCCCGCTCGACTCGCCGTTCGTCACGCCGCGCGCGAAGACGGGCACCGTGCTCGGCCCACCATGCGGTGGCGTCGGCCTGGTCCCATCGCGGCCCTTCGATGCAGCCCCGAAGCGCTCTTCCGAGGGAGGCCGCGTCGACGAATCGGTTGGTTTTACTCTTGGCAAGGCAACGGAGCACGACCGCCTCGAGGTCCGCGGGCACGGGCGCTCCAAGGCGCACGGAGGGCGGCACGGGCGCGGTGTGGACGTGGTGCGCATAGACCTCGGCGACGGTAGCGGCGGCGAAGGGGGCCCGGCCCGTCAGCAGGAAGTACGCGACGGCACCGACCGCGTAGAGGTCGCTTCGTGCGTCGACGTCGTCGGGCGCCGTGATCGACTCGGGGGCCATGTAGAGCGGCGTTCCCGTTAGTCCGCCTGCACCGGGAGGTCTGGCTGGCTCTTTCGCGTCGACTCCCTTCACCAGGCCGAAGTCGAGCACCTTGGCCACGTCCCCGTCCCCTCCGCGCTCGCAGACAATCATGTTCGCGGGCTTCACGTCGCGGTGGACGAGCCCGGTGGCGTGAGCCTCCTGGAGGGCGCCGCAGACCTGCTCGAGGATGAACACGACGCGCCCCGCGGGGAGCGCCCCGGCGTACGCGATGAGATCGTCGAGGTCTCCGCCGTCGAGGTGCTCCATCGCGTAGTAGAAGACCCCGTCGGGCGTACGACCATAGTCGTACACGGCGACCGTGCTCGGGTGCGTGAGGCGAGCCGTGGCTTGCACTTCGTGCTCGAAGCGCAGGAGGGCCGCCTCGCCGACTTGCTCGGGCAAGAGCAGCTTGATCGCCGTGTCCCGGCGCAGGAGGGCGTGACGCGCGCGATAGACCCGTCCCATGCCGCCCTGGCCGATCACCTCCTCGAGGACGTATTGCCCGAGCTGGCGCGCCTCTTCGACCTGGCGTCTCAGCCCGTAGATGGTGAGCGAGGTCAACGTCGCCACGATCGCCGCCACCGCCTGCACGCGGAAGGAGGCAAACGCGTAGTAGAGCGGGCCATGGCCTGCGGTGGCGGGGAGGAGAAGGACACCGAGGGCGAGGATGGTCGCGGTGCCGAACGAGGCGATGGCCGTACGCAGTGCGGTGCTCGGGAGGAGGCCGGCGCGCGCCAGGATCAGGAAGACGCCGGCCACGCGCATGGTCGCGGGTGCGTTCTGCTGGTCGTCGCTGACGAGGCAGACGCAGACCATTCCGGCCGCAAGAGCGAGGAAGCCCCCCACGTCGACGGCCCGCAACGCCCAGACACCGAGGCGTCGGCGCCAGCACGCGACGAATATCCCGGCGCACACGGCCGTCAGCACCATGTAGGCCGTCCGCATGGCCGTTCCGCTGATCCCGGTACGTGGCCCGACGACCGCGGTGGCCACCGCATTGCTGGCGAGGAGGTAGAGCAGCACCGCCGAGAACCACCCGAAGAACTGGGCAAGGCGACGCTGAAGGAGCGCCCGCGACTCCTCGCTGCTCTGCGACAGCTCCGCAGTTGCGGATGGGAGTGGAGGGACGAGGGCCATGTCCGTACCGACCGTAGCACTCGGGCCGCCAGCGCCGGCTACGGACACCTGTACGGACACCCGTCCGCGTCCGCGGAGACCGCGACGATCGATCGACGCACGGAGCGAAAAACAGCCAGTTTGCGCGCCGTTCTTGCCGGCACGACGCGTGCTCTGGGGAGGTCTCGTACGGAGGCTCCCATGTCATTCATGATCGGCGTGATTCTCTTCGTGGTCGTCGTCGGGCTGCTCGACGCTCGGCTGCCTTGGCCGTCGCCTCGTCCCCAGCCGGGGGTGCGCTCGTGATCGCGGGACACTTCGGCTTCGCGGCCATCGTCAAGTCGCGCGAGCCGCAGGTGCCGCTCTGGTCGCTGATGCTCGCTTGCCAGTGGATGGACGTCGTCTTCGTTCCGCTCTTTGCCCTGGGCATCGAGCGGATCGTACCGGTAGCCAACGCCGGGCCACACGTCGGATACGGCGAGGGGGTCATCTATGCTGATTATACGCACTCGCTGCTCGGCGCGCTGATGCTGGCAGCGACCTACGGGCTCGTGGCTGGATGGCGATGGGGGCGCCGCAACGGCGTTGTGCTGGGGGCGGTCGTGTTTTCGCACTGGGTGCTGGACCTCGTCGTCCATCACGCTGACATGCCGCTCCTCCCGGGGAACGCGGGGAGCCTCCCACGACTCGGCTTGGGCTTGTGGAGCACGCCGGCAGCCTCCGCGGCGGTCGAGCTGGCCCTGGTCGTGCTCGGGACATACGTCTACTGGCGTGCGGCGGCCAAGGTCCTCCGCGATGCTGGAGAGCCAACCGCGAGGAGAGCCACGCGCGTCGCCGCGCTCATGTTCGCCTCGGGCCTGTTGACGCTCGGGCTCAATCTAGTTGGGCTGTGAGAGAGCAGCGGCGGTCACTCGGGGCTACCATGAGCGCGAGCCCCTCGAATGAACCTTGGATCGCCATGACGACGTGGAAGGCACTCGTCGTCGACGACCAGCCGGCTGTCTGTACGGCGATCTCGCTGCTCCTCGAGGTCCACGACGTACCTTGCGCCGTCGCGGCAACCCCCGCAGAGGCTCTGGAGATCATCGCCACCGACGACATCGGCGTGGTGGTACAGGACATGAACTACGCGGGCGACACGACCTCGGGTCGCGAAGGGGTGGAGCTGTTCCGCGCTATCCGCAGGCTGGACCCCGAGATGCCCGTCGTGCTCATGACCGCGTGGACGTCACTCGAGGCCGCGGTGGCGCTCGTGAGGGATGGGGCGGCCGACTACATCGCGAAGCCGTGGGACGACGCTCGCCTCCTCGCCACGGTTCGTACGCTGCTCTCGCGGCGCACCGAGCAGCAGGAGAGCCGGCGCGTGCTGGCGCGCCGAGCACGCGACCGCGAGGAGCTCGCGGGCCGCGTGGATCTCGCCGGCCTCGTCTATGCGAGCGACGAGATGCACGCGGTCGTCCGGCTCGCAGTGACGGTCGCCAATGCCGATGTGCCGGTGCTTGTGCTTGGCCCGAACGGAGCCGGCAAGGAGCGCATCGCGGAGATCATCCACCGGAACTCGCGACGCCGGGATCGCCCGCTGGTGCGCGTGAACGCGGGCAGCTTGCCCGACACCCTCATCGAGGCGGAGCTCTTCGGCGCCGAGGCAGGCGCGTTCACCGGCGCGACGAAGACGCGAGTGGGTCGGTTCGAGGCCGCGGACGGCGGCACCTTGTTCCTCGACGAGATCGGCAACCTCTCGCTCTCCGGACAGATGAAGCTTTTGCGCGTCGTCCAGACGGGAGAGTTCGAGCGCCTGGGCAGCTCGGTCACCCGGCGCGTGAATGTGCGCGTGGTGAGCGCGACCAACGCGGACCTTCCGAGAATGATCCGGGAGGGGACCTTCCGCGAGGATCTCTATTTCCGGCTCAACGTGGTCGAGGTCGCGATCCCGCCGCTATGCGAGCGTCCAGATGACGTGCTTCCGCTGGCCGAGCACTTTCTCCGGATGCACGCCGAGAGTGCGGGACGTCCCGCGCTCAAGCTCACGTCCACGGCACGCGCGGCGCTCGTTGCCTACGGGTTTCCGGGCAACGTGCGCGAGCTCGGCAACCGCGTGCAGCGCGCCACCGTGGTCGCCGCGGGCGATGAGATCACCGTCGGGGATCTCGGCCTCACCGGTGAGTCGCGTCGTCCGCCCGAGCTCGCCGAGAAGCTGTCGCGCACGTCGGGAGCACCGCGCGAGGCGGACGCCGAGGAGCAGAGGACGATCGAGGCCGCCCTCACGCGGGCCAACGGCGTCGTATCGCTGGCGGCCACGGCGCTGGGGATGAGTCGGCAGGCGCTCTATCGTCGCATGGAGCGCGTCGGCCTGAGCATCGAGCGGCGCCCTCGCGGAGCGTGATCGGCGTGCAGACGGTCCTCCTGCTGCTTGCCGTCCTGCTCATCGCTGGCACAGGGTCGTTGCTGACCTGGCTCGTGTCGCGGCCTTCGCGTGATCGGGCCCGAGGAAGGGCCGCAGAGGTGATGGCAGAAGCGCGGCGCGTGGAGCTCCTCGGCGCGATCCTCGATCACGCGCCGACAGCGGTCGTCCTGTACGGCAATCTTGGGCAGGTCGCGTTCAGCAATCCCGCGGCGCGCGCCCTCCTCGCGGAAGGGGGCACCCTCGACGGGCTAAACTTCCTCGACCTGCTCGCGTCGGCGCCCGCGCCGCTCCGCGAGGCCGCCCTTGCGGACGAAGACGCGGTCTTCTCGCTCGAGCAGGGGGAGGGGCGCGAGGCTTTCCGGCTCGCTCGAAGGCACGTCGTGCTCGATGGCGAGCCCCACATCCTGCTGCTCCTCGATCGCCTCACGCGCGAGCTGTCGCGTAACGAGGCAGCCGGCTATAAGCGCCTTATTCGGCTTCTTTGCCACGAGCTCAATAACTCGCTCGCCCCTGTCCGCTCCCTCATCCACACGGCGAGAGTCGTGCTGGAGAACCCCGTGCATCTCGAGCGGCTCGGGACCGTGCTCGACACGATCGACGAGCGGGCCAGCCACCTCCACACGTTCGTCGATGGCTATGCACGGTTCGCCCGACTGCCCACCCCGCACCCTTCAGCGGTCCCGTGGGACCGCTTCGTCGCCCGTCTTTCGACGCTTTACCCGACTGTCGCGTTCGCGCCAGCCCCGAGCGGGGAGGGGTGGTTCGATGCGGCGCTGCTCGAGCAGGTGGTGATCAATCTCGTCAAGAACGCCCTCGAGGCGGGCGGCGCCGACGCATCCACCGAAGTCTCGATCGAGGCGATGCCGCAGGGTGGGGCGCGGCTCACGGTGTCCGATCGGGGCCTCGGCATGAGCGCCGAGGTGCAGCAGCAGGCGCTCCTTCCGTTCTTCTCGACCAAGGAGGGGGGCAACGGGCTCGGGCTTCCCCTCTGCAAGGAGATCGTCGAGGGCCACGGCGGAACGTTCGGGTTTGCGGCCCGCGAAGGGGGCGGACTCTCGGTCACGCTCGCATTGCCGGGGCACGCTTCGCCCGCCTCCATCGCGCACGCTGGACGGCTGACGTTGACGCGCGGCTGAGGCGATCGCGGGGATGCATTGCCCACGATGCCGCGAACGCGCAAGTGGCGTAGATCACGAGTCCAGAGACGGCCATCGCGGCGGGCGTCGGCGGTGGCGGAATGCAGAAAGACGCCACGAGCAACGCCGTCATTGCACAGAGCACGATGGCGGCGCGGGGGTGACGGTTCTCTCGTGGCCGCATCCAGACCCATGCGGCGACCACGAAGAACGTGCACTCCACCGTCAGCGCCAGCTCGCGGTGGCGCCACAAACCGAGCCCCCACTTCGTCCCGAGCGCGCCGATCACCGGCAGATCGGGTACGTGCACCACCAGGTCGAGCACGAAATGCGAGGCAATTGCGAGACCGATGATCAGGGCCTCACCGCGGTGATGCTGTGATGTGCGGAGCGCGCGCCACGAGAGCGCGAACCCCACGGACCACGCGACGGTCGCGAGCAAGCCGTGCGAGTACGGCATGTCGTACAGGTCGAGCGGGTTCGATTCCGTGAACCCGGGGACCATGCGGGCGTGCTCGACGCCCGTGAGGATGAACCCTCCCCACAGGACATCGGCGGCTTGCGCCGCGACGAAGAGCGCCCAGAGCGGGATGGACGGTCGGATGCGGTGGAGAACGAGGGCCGGCGCGTAGTGTCCGATGAGCATGGGGCCTCGTCAGGCCGCGATCGCGCAGGGCTCATCGTCGAGCGCACGGAGCAGAGCCTCACGGAAGTGGGCGGGGTCTTCGTACTGCGGCATGTGGGCGCTGGCCTCGAACCACACGAGCGACTTGCCGTGCGGGGCATCGAGGGCGTCGACGTAGCGGGCCACCACCTCGGGGTTGGTCGCAACGTCGTGTCGACCCTGGAAGAACACGATGGGGACCTCGATGCGTGAGACCGTCGCCCGGAGGTCGAAGTGGTTCACCGGAGCCAGCATGCGCTGCTGCGTCGTCCCGATGGCGCGCAGGGCCTGCACGGCCTCGCGGAGCGAGTAATGCGGCGAGACCAGGAGCCTCCACACGTTGTCCCAGAGCAGCCCGAAGAACCCGCGACTCCGATGGATGCCGCCGTACGCCGTGACCCATCGCACCCGCGTGAGGAACCGCTGCGAGGTGTCGTGCGGCGGCGCGCCGATCGCCTGGAGCTGCCGCAGGGCGCGCCGGTCGGCACGGCGCGCCGCCTCGTCGCACGCGAAGGCATAGGCGTATCGCTCGCTCTCGCCCCAGTCGACGTCGATGCCGACCGCGACGACGTGTGCGATGCGCGCAGGGTTCTCGGCCGCGGCCAGCGTGGCGAGCGTGCCGCCGATCGAGAGTCCGAGAATGTCCACGCGGTCCACCTGCAGCCGCACACACAGGGCGTCGACCATTGCGCGCACGTCGGCCACGAGCTGCGCGAGGTTGATCGTCGAAGAATCCTCGACGGCCCACGACTTCCCGGTGCCGCGCTGGTCCCAGTAGGCCACCACGGCACCGGCCTCGAGGTGGAGTCGCTGCTCCAGCGCGCGCGCCTCGTGGATGAGCGGAAAGCCAGGCCCCTGCTGCACGATCAGCAGCACGCGCCGCGAGCGCAGGTCGCCGCGGAGGAGCACCCACTGGGCCATGCCATGGATGTCGAACGATTCGAGGGAGTCGACGCGTTGTGTGTTCATAGCAATCACCTTTCGTGGTGTGTCGCACGAGCCCCATCGCAACGCGCGTGCCGGCTCCTTCGATCCCGTTCCGTTGGAGAAAACGCCATTTTGCGCGGGAGCTCCCGCCGGACACCTGTCCGGACACTTGTCCGTGTCCGGAGGCAGACGACGAGGCCCAACCGGTACTTGGATCTTGGAAAGAAGGCTCCCCGCGGGCTTCCTCTCTCGCGGGCACGACGCGTGCTCATCCCCGTCTCCAGCCCCGGCGCGTCGCGCCCAGGAGTCCCCCATGATCCGCAACACAGCCGTCGCTCCAGTCGCCCCCAACCTCCGTCGAGGATCGCCCGTGAAGGACGAACCTCGCCGGGCTAGGTCGCCCGACGCGTCGACCGCGCTTGGTGCTTCGGGAACGGAACCGAGGACCGCCACTTATCGTGCTGTGATGCTGACGGCCAAAGGCGGACCGAAGGCGCTCGACGTGCTGAAGGTCGTGAGCCTCCCTGTCGTGGAGCCCGGCCCCGGTCAGATTCGGGTGCGCGTGCGCGCCGCGGGGGTCGGGTCGACGGACTTCATCGTTGTTGGCGGTTCGTACCGCTACGGCCCGAAGATCCCATTTGTGCCCGGCTACGAGATCGCGGGTGAAGTGGACGCCGTCGGTCCGGGCGTCGATGCGCTGCGTGTCGGCCAGCGGGTCGCGGCGCTGACAGTGCACGGCGGATTCGGCGAGGTGCTCGTGCGAGATGCGGAGCACTTCCTGCCCATCCCCGACGGCGTCTCCGACCGCGAGGCCGCGGCGGTGATCCTGAACTACGTGACGGCGTACCAGGCGATTCACCGGATCGGCAAAGTGCAGGCAGGCCAGACCGCGCTCGTGACCGGAGCCGCAGGCGGCGTTGGCACTGCCCTTCTCCAGTTGCTCCGACTTGCCGGCGTGAAGACCTACGGCGCCGCATCCTCCGGCAAGCACGGCACTCTCCGCGCGCTCGGTGCAGTCCCCATCGACTACCGGGCGGGTAGGCTCGATCAGCTCGTTCGTGCACTCGAGCCGGGCGGTGTTGACCTCGTGTTCGACGGCGTCGGAGGTGCCAACATCGGTCCGTGTATCGGCGCGCTGCGCCGGCATGGCCACCTGGTCGCCTACGGCTTCATGGCCGCGACCGGTCTACTCTCCACCCTCGCGATGTTCGCCAACATCCTCCTGGGCTCACGACTCCGCGGTCGCCGGGGGAGCTTCTACGGCATATCCGCGCTCTACCGGAAGGATCCGAAGCCGTTGCGGGAGGATCTGCCGAAGATCTTCTTGCTGCTGGCGGAAGGGAAGATCGACCCGATGATCGCGAAGACCTTTCCGCTCCTCGAGGCGCGAAGCGCGCTGGAGTTTCTCGCCGCCGGGGCCGTCGAAGGCAAGGTCGTGCTCGAGGGGTGATCGCACTCGGAGGCGACGCGAGGTTGCTTCCTCTGGATCCCGAACGAAGGCCGCGACATGCCTTCGCTTATTCTGTAGGCGCGATAGGTCTCGAACCTACGACACCTACCGTGTAAAGACGATTTGGGGCGTGAGAGCGCATCGACTTGCGCGTTCATGAGACCGGACTCGACGTGGTACTCCGATCTCACGACACGGACGATCGACGATGCCTCTCCCCCCGCGTTCGCGGGGATGATCGACGCACGCGCGACCGCCCTACGTGTCGCGGTCGTTACGAAGGACGATGACCTGAACGAGCTGGTTGTTGCGGGTCGGCCCACGGGGTCACCGAGGCCGGCCCCCCACCGCCATGCAGCAACAGGACCGGCTGGCCGGCGCCCCGCTCGCTGAAGCTCACATCGACGCGGCCGACACCTTCGGTGATGATGGTCTCTTTCATTTCATTCGCCTGAGGTGCGATGCCGATGTTGGCTCCACGAGCCACGTGGCCCGCGCAGCCCGTTGGGCCCGACAGATTCCACGCAGCCAAACCCGCTCCAGCGACCGACTCCACGAACTTTCTGCGAGAAATCGGCGCACCGCGAGCGTTTCCACTTGATACCTCATCAGACACGCACGTCCTTGCGTTGCACCATGGATCGGTTGCGCGTCAGAAGGCAGCCGACTCGGAGTTGGAGGCCAGGAACGCGGCCGCGTGTCGCGTGAAGGACTCCGGGTATTGGAACAGAGAGCCGTGTCCGGCGTCGGGGTACGTCAGCAGGACCGCGTTCGGCAGATTCTCACCCAGCCGGTAGGAATTCGAGACGGGGATCATCTCGTCGCCGACACCGTTCACGATCAGCGCGGGTTGACGGATGCCCCTCAGCTCCACGAACCGCTCGCCCTTGAACTGTTCCCACTCGCGGAAGGCCGCGATCTGAGCCCCCGCGACCTTCGGGCCCGAGACGGGATCGAGGTCGTCCTTGCGCTGGGAGAGCCTCCGAATGAAAGCTTCACCCGCGGCCTGGCTCGACGGCGAGGCGGTGAAGAAGATCTTGTTCAAGACGTCGTACCCCCGGTTCGTCGGGTCCTGGATGCGCTTCGCCAGGCTCGGCTTCTCGAGGTGCATGATGTCCTGACCGCCTCGCGGCGCGGTCCCGACAAGGATCATCCTCCGAAAGATCGACGCTCGGTCCTGCACCATCTGGAGTGCGACCATTCCGCCGAGCGAGTACCCGAGCACGTCGCACCTCTCGATTCCGAGCGCCTCGAGAAAGGCCATGGGGTGCCGCGCCATGGCCGCGACCGTCGGAGGCACCTCCCCGCCGGAGCGACCCAGGCCGGCGTTGTCGTACAGGATGACCTCCCGTCCCGCCGCGAGCGGATCGGTCACCGCCGGGTCCCAGTTGTCGAGCGTCCCGGTGAAGTGCTGCAGAAAGAGCAACGGAAGGCCGGGGCCGCTGCCGAAGCGGCGGTACGCGTAGGAATGGCCGTTGACCTCGAGGAGCTGGGTGGGGGCCGTCGTGTTGCTAGCGGTTGTGGTCGATGACATTGTTTTCTCCAACGGGTCTAGCGATCCTCCGGGGACGCCGGGGACGTCACTCATCCGGGAACCGGTTGCCAAACATGGGTAGGCCGCTCTTCGAGCTGGCCCGTGTCGCTTCGTCCTGCATGACGTCCCAGTGCTCCGTGAGGTGCCCGCCCTCGACGCGAAGGATGTCGACGACGATCCTCGTTGGCCGCCCACCTCCGCTGAAGCGACCGTGAACCATCACGTCGTCGCCCTCGGCGACCGCCAGCGCACTCTCGTACCGCCTGTGGACGGAGCGCACGAGGGCGAATAGGCCGTCGCGTCCGGGCCCGATCCCGACGCTGTGCTGAACGTAATCCGGCGAGAAGTAGCGCTCGGCCGCTTCGAAGTCCCTCCGGTTGAAGAGCGCGTCGAAGGCCTCGAGCACGAGAGCCTTGTTCCGCGCTTCCGGTTCGAGATCCCTTGCCATTGCGCCTCCTCGGGCGTGGCTAGACTAGGCTCGAAAGCCGCCACTCACCCATTGCGTCACGATCGACTCGAACTCCGGCGCTCGCTCCTCCCAGACGCAGTGACCGGCCTCGAGAACATCCAGGCGCGCGTGCGGCAGTCGTTCGCGCAGCACCGCCGCGTCCCGAGCGAGCCCGTACGGGTCGTTCCGACCGACAACGATAGCGACGGGCACCTTGATGGACGCGAGGCGTGGCGCCAGGGCAGCCAGGTCTTTCGGGTACGCGCGCACGAGCGCCGCAGACCGCGTCAGCCGATCGCCCTCGTAGGAGGCGAGATAGTCGTCACGGACGAATCGCGGCACGGAGTACCCGCGAATAGATGCCAGGAACCCGCCCACGACTTCGACAGCGTTCAACGGCGGTAGGGCCGGCGCTTCGATCATCGACTTGAGGACGCCTTCTGCAATGAGCGGGTGCGTGGAGGCGCCGGCACCGACGACGAGGCTGCGGAAGAGCTCCGGTCGCGCGAGCGCCGCGAACAGGACCGATGGCGCGCCGACGTCGAGCCCGACGGCGTGGACCGAGGTGAGCCCGAACGCCTCGATCGCCTTTGTGATGAACTCGCCCATCTTCTGCGGCGCGAAGAGATCCTCCCGGGCATCGGACCGCCCGAAGCCAGGAAGGTCGAACGCCAGCACCTCGAACTGCTTGGTCAGCCCGGCCCACACAGGGGCAAAGGCAAAGATGCTCTCCGGCCACGGGCTGAAGAGCACAACCTTCTCGCGGCCCCTCCCGCTCGTCGCGTAGCGGATCTTGAGCGCGTCGATGGTCTTCCACGCGACGTCGAACGGCTGCTGCTCTTGGACGACTTCCTTGCTCACGGTCCCATCCTTCCGCCGGGATGCCCGACGGTCGCAAAACGGTCTGCGCGCTACTTCTTCTTCGTCGTGAGCGCGGCGAACTCCTCGCGCCCAAATGATGTGCCCGCAATTCCCCAGCCGCCCTCGGCGGCCTCTGTTAGGAGCACCCAGGTTCTGCCCGCCTGGCTTGGATCGCCCGCGGCCCTCGCGACGATCTGCGTCGCCTCGGCGACGAGCTGCTTCTGCCCCTCCCGAGACAGCACGCCCGGGGGCGTTAGGACCTGGACGCGGACCGTGCGCGCACTGCCTTGCGCCGCCGTGTTGACAGCGGAAGGCGGAAGGCGATGGATGTACGCGCCCGTGTTGTGCGTGTGCGTCGGCCCAGGATTGAGCACGCCCTCGGCTTTCAGGAGGGCCGCTGTAAGCTCCTCCGCGAGGCGTCGATCGGCATCCGCGGGGAAGAGGTCAGCGGCGGCATACACGTCGATCATCGGCATAGGTGGCTCCTCGCGTCGTACGTGGGCAGTTGCGGAGCAGCACCATGCATCCACAGGCACGGCGGCGAATAGCGCCGGATCTTGACGAACAATCTTGCAGCGGGTGAAATGGTCGTCCTTTTGCGATCACGGCCGAGCGTAGGTCATCGTCCAGACCGCTCTGTCGCCCGGGTGATACTCATTTCCGTCCCAGGGCGAACCGCATATGTGCCGCTTCGAACGGAGCGGTTCGAATACCGCGTTCAATCAGAATCAGAACTCCGCGACCTCCGTGAGCTCCACCGTCATCAGACCGTGCTTTGAGAACAGCAGTTGCCCAATACGCTCGCGCGCTTCCGCGAGACTCTCCACTCGCCAGACGAGCGCCACGCCCTTTCCGTCGACGCGTTGATACGCTTGCGCCACAACCCCAGAAGCCTTGTGGGCGTGTATGGTGGCCGTCTCCGCCTCAGCGTACGGGCCAATCTTCGATGGATCCGTGAAGGTACCAATGGCGAGAACGAGCATGGTGTGTCCTTTTCGAAGGGACTAGGCGGAGGCAATGATCCGTCCATCATCGTCCTCGCGATAGGCTCGGATTCTGACGAACACTCTTGCAGGAAGCGAAAGACTTGCCGCCTCGCCGCGCGGTGCGGCTTTGCCGACGCGGACGTGTTGCGGCGGGCGTTCCTGCGCCGGGTCGGTGTGACGCCGGCGGAGTATCGCCGGCGGCATGGGATGCTGGCGCGGTAGCAGGGTCGCCGCCTGGTTCCGCGGCGCGCTCCTCAGTCTGTGAATATCGCGGCCTGGGCGCGCAGCGCTTCCCCCAGGACATCCAGTACCGCTCGGACCGTAGCGGTCTTGCGCGCCAGCTTCGGCATGATCCCGAAGACGCGGATCGGTGGGAGCTTCGCCTCGGGGAGCAATCGGACCAGCCGGCCGTCGCGCAGTTCTTCGTCGATGACGTAAGTCGGTAGCCACGCCACCCCGACGCCGGCGCGGACCGCGTCCCGGATGATCACGACGTTGTTGGTACATAGAGGTCCGTCCACGGTGATCGACTTCTGCCCTTCGGGCGTTTCGAAACTCCACACGGCGGGGCCGCAGCCGTGGAGAACGCAGGGAGCCGCCGCCAGGGCCGCGAGACAGTCGATGGCGCCATGGCGCGCGAGGAAGCTCGGCGCGGCACAGACCACGCGGCTGTAGGTCGCAAGCTCTCGCGCCACAAGCGACGCGCGATCCGGCGGCGCCGCCGCGCGGATGGCCAGGTCCACGCCCTCCTTCACGAGGTCGACGGCTCGGTCCTCGAGCCGGAGCTCGACGCGGAGGCGCGGATGCTTTGCCGCGAGGGACGGCATGATCGAGGAGAGCTGGTACGTTCCGAGCGCGTTGGGCGCTGTGACCACGACTCGTCCCGCGAGGCTCGGGCCGGGTCGCACCGCCTCCTTCGCGTCGTCGAGCTCGTCGAGCAACGCGCGCGCTCGAGTTGCGAACTCCTGGCCGGCGCCGGTCAGGTGAAGCTGCCGTGTCGTGCGATGCACGAGCGCAGTGCCGAGCTCCTGCTCCAGCCAGCGCAGGTGACGGCTCGCCATGGGCAGGGACAGGCTTAGCGAGCGCGCTGCGCGCGTTATGCTCCCCATCTCTGCGATGCGCACGAACGTCTTCATCTGTTCGAACATTGGGAACCCCCTACTCCAGCGTCGCATTCGACATCGCCGTTCCGCGCCGCCGAGGGGCCGCCGTCCGACTGCGATCGCGCGTCTCTGGCTTGGTTCGCGAGCAACAATGTCAGCGCGGCCAGCTCGCACGCGGCGCCGACGAACCCCAGATGGCGCGGGGCGACGTGAAGGAGCGAAAAGCCTCCGAGCGCAGCTCCGAGCGAGAAACCGAGGTACATGAACGATGCGTTCAGCGAGAGCGCGACAGGGGCTGAGGAAACGCCGACGAGCTCGATGAGCCGGGTCTGCTGCGCAGGAAAGAACGCCCACGCGGACATCCCCCAGAGAGCCATCGCCGCGAGCACCGGGACCACCGCCTCTGCGGGAGTGACGACGTTCGCGACGATGGCTAGGCCCGCGAGCGCGAGGATGAGGCTCGTCAGGCTCGCGCGCAGCACCACTCCGCTTCCGAGCCGATCTGTTGCGTTGCCGCTCACGAACAACCCAACGCCCGCCGCAAGCCCCCACGTGAACAGCGCCAGGCCGATCTGAGACCCGCGGAGGGGCGTCGCGCTGTAGAGGAGCGGAGCGACGTAGGTGTACACCGCGTACGAGCCGCTCGCCCAGACCGTGGTCACTGCCAGGGTCCGCGCGACACGTGGATTGCGCACGGCCCGCACCCGGTCACCGAGCGATGCCGAGACCATAGCGGCGCCGATGCTGCGCGGCAGCCCATGTGCGAGCCCGGCGACCGCGACGGCTGATAGCACGCCAACCGCTACGAACATCATGCGCCAACCGAGCCGCTCGCCTACCACCGCGCCGAGCGGCACGCCGAGGGCGATCGCCGCCGTCAACCCGCCATTGACGATGGCAATCGCTCGTCCGCGCTGTTCCGCGGGCACGAGCGCGCCGGCGAGCGCGTTGGCGTTGGGCGTGTAGACGCCAGCGGCGAACGCGAGCAGCACGCGGGCTGCTGCGAGGGCGAGGAAACTGTGCGCCATCGCCGCTGCCATGTTGAGCATCGCAAAGAGCGACATTGAAGCGATGAGCAGCCGCCGGCGGTCTACGCGCCCGGTGAGCGTCGTGAGTAGAGGCGAGCTCGTGGCGTACGCGAGCGCGAAGATGGAGACTAGAAGGCCGGCCTGGGTGACCGAGACGCTTATGTCCGCGGCGATGATGGGCAGGAGCGCCGCGATCATGAAGCCCTCGGTCCCGATGGCGAACGTGCCCAGCGCAAGCCAGTAAAGGGCGCCGGGCCTCCGTGTCGTGGGTGTCGCCAGATGAGAGACAGCAGCCGCTGACTGAGCGTTCATGACTCCCTTACACTCTCCTTCAACATGTACGGACGTATTGAATGACCCAAGCCGGGACGTCTCCGTCCCGGCTTGACCTACCGATTCACGTGCCGGCTTCTCTCCGCGCCACGTCGTTTCGATGCCCCATCGCTCTGGGGAAGCAGGTGCTGAAAGAGGACGCGCTCGAAGCGCTCCACCGGGATGGAACTACGCTGCGCCTTCGCAACAAGAATTGCGCCCTGAAGCGAGCTGACAATGAAGCCTGCGAGCTCCTGTACCTCTGTGTTGGGTGCCAGCTCGCCCGCGTCGATCGCTGCTTCGAGGCAGTACGCTACCGATGCCTGGTTCTCCGCGAACACCGAGGCGACTCGAGTGCGAATCGCCTCGCTCTCCTCGCTGGCTTCCGCGCTGAGGTTTCCGTACAGGCACCCTCGACGCATGTCGTCTTTGCGAAGGTACTCGAGTTGCCTTTCCATCCAGGCGCGCAACCGGCGAAGTGGTGGCAGCCCGTCGTTCCGTAGCGTCGCGCGGACGTTGGCGCTCGTCATCTCGTGGTAGCGCTCGAGGATCTCGAGCCCAAACGCTTCCTTCGTCGCGAAATGGTTCGTGAACGAACCCTGCGGCACGCCGGCAGCCTGGACGATGTCGCGCACGCTGGACGCCCCGAACCCGCGCTGGTGCACCACCCGCAGCCCGTCGGTGAGCAACTTTTCCTTGTGTGAGGGGCGCGACATGCCCAAACAATGCGTACGTACGTACTGATTGTCAAGACGAATGACCAAGGAGGCTCCGAGATGAATCGGGACATCTGGATCGCAGCGGGCGTACGCACTCCTTTCACGCGGGTCGATGGCGGGCTCGCCAACCGAGACGCCATCGCACTCGGCGTACCCGTCCTTCGCGCCATGGCTGAGCGCGCGACGGGGCGCATCGATTCGGCGGTGTGGGGCACCGTCATCCCGAGCCTGCGCTCTAGCTGTGCTGGCGAAGCTACGGCCCGCGTTCGATCGTGAGGGTGCAAGCGGCGGCACGCATACCGCAGGGAATTCGTCGCCGCTCACGGACGGCGCTGCCGCCGTTTGGGTGGCCAGCGAGAACGGGCTTGCGCGGCTCCCTTCCGCGGCGCCGAGGGTGCGCCTGATCGACTTCGAGCTTGGCGCGGTCGACATCCGCAACGAGGGCCTGCTCATGGCGCCCGTGTACGTGATCCCCCGGATGCTCGCGCGCAACGAGCTGCGCTACGAGGACCTGCAGCTCTTGGAGATCCATGAGGCTTTCGCGGGACAGGTGCTCTATCAGATCAAGGCGCTCGAGAGCGCGTCGTTTCTGCGCGACAAGGCGAAAATCGAGCGCGATCTCGGCAAAGTGCCGCGCGATCGCATCAACCCGAACGGCGGCAGTGTCGCGCTTGGTCACCCCTTCGGCGCGACGGGGGCGCGCATCTTGAGCCAAGCGGTGAAGGAGCTCGCTGCGATGTCGAAGGGCGCGCGCGCCATCGTCAGCATCTGTGCCGATGGAGGGGTGGGGAGCGTCGCGCTGCTAGAGGTGTGAGCTCGCGGCACATCGCGGCCCCCTACGTCGCCACCGACGGGGCCTGACGCCGTACCAGGGCGTCCAAGATGCGAAACTCGTCTGCCTCGAGGTCGGCGAGCCCGGCTCGTCCCTGATTCTGCTGCCCGGATGATCTAGAACTACTGAATCATGGCCACCGCAATCATCACCGACCGCGCGGCGCAGATGTTCCCCCGCCTAGCGCCGGCGCAGATCCAGCGCATCTCGACCATCGGGCATCGGCGCGACGTCCACGCTGGCGACGTGCTCTTCGACGTCGGTGACCAGAACACGCCCTTCTTCGTGGTCGTGTCGGGCACGATCGACCTCGTCCGGTTGATCGGCGATCGAGAGGAGCCGATCACCGTGTACCACCCCGGCGAGTTCAGCGGGGAGATGAACATGCTCTCGGCCCGGCGCAGCCTGGTCCGCGGGCGAGTGGCCAGCGACGGAGAGGTCATCGTCGTCGACCGCGCGGCCCTGCGTACCCTCGTGCAGCGGGACGCGGAGCTGAGCGAGATCCTCATGCGCGCCTTCATTCTGAGGCGCACGGCGCTGATGTCCGAGGACAACAACGACCTGGTGCTCCTCGGCTCGCGACACTCGGGAAGCACGCAGCACATCCGGGAGTTCCTGAGCCGCAACGGGCAACCATTCACCTACGAGGACGTCGAGACAGACCCGAGCGTCCAGGTGCTGTTCGACAGGTTTCACATCGGGGTCAACGACGTGCCGGTGATCGTGTGCCGGAGCGGCCACATCCTCAAGAACCCGACCATCGAATCGCTGGCGTCGCAGCTCGGCCTTAGTGCGGAGCTCGATCCCAAGGAGGTGCGCGACGTGGTGATCGTCGGCGCGGGGCCGGCGGGCCTCGCCGCAGCGGTCTACGGAGCGTCCGAGGGGCTCGATGTGCTGGTCCTGGAGAGCACGGCGCCGGGCGGGCAGGCGGGCACGAGCTCGCGCATCGAGAATTACCTCGGCTTCCCCACCGGGATCTCCGGGGAGGCACTGTCCGGACGTGCGCTCGCGCAGACAGAGAAGTTCGGGGCCGAGGTCGCAATTGGCCGCGCGGTCGCCCGCCTCGACTGCGACAGCCGGCCTTATCGCCTCCATCTGACGGACGGTCAGGTGCTGCGAACCCGCAGCATCGTCATCGCCAGCGGAGTGAGGTACAGAAGGCCCGAGCTTCCGTCGCTCGCGCGCTTCGAGGGGGCCGGCGTCTACTACTCCGCCACTCACCTCGAGGCTCAGCTTTGCGGAGGCGCGGAGATCGCGATCGTGGGTGGGGCCAACTCGGCAGGGCAGGCTGCGGTCTTCCTCGCGACCATCGCCCGGCAGGTGCACATGCTGGTGCGCGGGCGCGGTCTCGCCGAGAGCATGTCGCGCTACCTGATCCAGCGCATCGAGGACGCGCCCAACGTCACTGTGCGCGCGCGCACGCAGATCGACGCGCTCGAGGGCGACGACGGCCTCCAGCGGGTCGGGTGGCGTCATCTCGACAGCGGTGAGCGAGAGACGCGCGGCATCCGCAGTCTTTTCCTGATGACCGGCGCGGATCCCAACACCGGCTGGCTCGAAGGCTGCGTGTCCCTCGACGAAAAGAAGTTCGTGAAGCCCGGCCTCGACCTGCTCCCCGAAGATCTGGCAAGCACCCGGTGGCCGCTGGCCCGCCGTCCCTACCTCATGGAGACCAGCATCCCCGCCGTGTTCTGTGTCGGTGACGCCCGCTCGACCAGCGTCAAGCGAGTGGCCTCCGCGGTCGGCGAGGGTTCGATCTGCGTCCAGATGGTCCACCGTGTGCTGCAGGAGATGTGAACCCGATGCCGAATCCGCTCATGGGCCCCGTCCAGTCCGACGTCCCCGTCCGCACCATCGAGCGCGAGGAGCTCCGCCAGAAGCTCGCTCGTGGCGACAACCTCAAGCTCGTCATGTGCCTCAACGAGTGGGCCTTCCTTGCCAAGCGCATTCCAGGCTCGATCCACTTCAGCACCCCCGCCGAGATCCTAGCCGGCCTCCAGAAGGACGACGAGATCGTCGTCTACCGCACGAACCCCGAGTGCCTCGCGAGCCTTGCCGTCTACCATCGCCTGGCGGACCACGGTTACACCAACGTTCGCCGCGGGAGGGTTGGACGACTGGGAGGGTGCGGGGCTGCCGCTCGAAGGGGAGTGGGTTCGACGGCGTTGAAAGCAACGACACCTCGTCGCGGCGCATCTACCGAGAGAGGCCAGCAACATGAGTCTGTCGATGGCGCCGCTCCTTATGCACAGCGAACAGGTCCCCGTCGAGGCCCGCGACGCGATCCGGGCCGCGTATGACGGGCCTCCGGAACACCGCGACGCGAGCCTCGAGGCCACCGCGCGCGTCCTTCACCAGGCAACCGGCCTCGAGTGCAGTGATGTTCGCGAGCTCGTGGGCCTTCCCGGCGCCGGGGACTGCGCCTAAGGAGCTCGACATGAGAACCCTCTACACGGCCGTGTCGACCGCCCATGGTGGACGCGATGGTCACGTTCGTTCTTCGGACGGCGTCGTCGATCTCGATCTGAAGACGCCCAAGGAAATGGGGGGACCGGGTGGCGCGGGGACCAACCCCGAGCAGCTCTTCGCTGCCGGATACGCGGCCTGCTTCGAGTCAGCCATGCGGGCGGTCGCGCGCAAACAGAAGGCACCTCTGGCGGACGCGAGTGTGACCGGACACGTCAGCTTTAACGTCGCGGACGGCGGCAAGTTCGTGCTCTCGGTGGAGCTTCACGGCAAGGTCGAGGGCCTGTCGCGTGACGACACCCAGGTCTTGATGCAGGCGGCGCACGAGGTCTGCCCCTATTCCAACGCGACACGCGGCAACATCGAGGTGAAGCTCGTCGTGGACTGACAACTCATGGCCGCAAGGAAGAAGCAGGTAGACCAGGAGGACGACGATCTCGTCGACGAGGCGAGCCGCCAATCGTTTCCGGCAAGCGATCCGCCGTCCTGGACGCTCGGGCGGGACCGACGCGCCGCGCACGAGGAGACGCGAGGGTTCGACGTCGAGTGCCGAAAGTAGTCGCGGGCCAGAACAGCAAGGGTGCGCCCCCCAGGGCGTGCACCACGTCCCGCGCCGACTACCGGGCTCGACGACGGGCGAGGGAATCGGGCTAAGTTGCCAAACCTTGGAGGCGACCGACCACCACCGGGCGCCGGACTGGCGGTTCGCATCCGTGCTCCGGAGGGAGGCGATGCTCCGGGCGATAAATATGGCGTCCCCATATGATGGGCCATGAAGCAGCTCCGAGCCTTCCCCGGCCACAAGGTCATCGGTGCGAATGACCCGCGCTGGACCCTGGCGGTGGCCATTCTCGGCTCGAGCATCGCTTTCCTCGACAGCACCGTCGTCGCCGTGGCGCTGCCCGTGATGCAGCGCGAGCTGTCGATGACCGTGGGGCAAGCGCAGTGGGTCGTGGAGGCCTACTCGCTGATGCTAGCCTCGCTGGTCCTCGTCGGCGGTGCGCTGGGGGATCGCCTCGGACGAAGCCGGATGTACCTCGCCGGCGTCACGCTCTTCGCGCTCGCGTCCGGCGTCTGCGGCCTGGCGCCCGGTGCGCTCGTCTTGGTGGGCGCGCGCGCGGTGCAGGGCGTGGGCGCGGCGCTCCTAGTCCCCGGGAGCCTGTCGCTCATCAGCGCCGCTTATGACGACAAGACACGGGGCGCCGCCATCGGTACCTGGTCGGCGTTCAGCGCGATCACGGGGGCGGTCGGGCCTGTCGCCGGGGGATGGGTCGTGGCGCACGCGTCCTGGCGCTGGCTCTTCTTCTTCAATGTCCCGCTGGCCGCTGCGGTCGTCGTGCTGTCGCGTCGGCACGTCGTCGAGACGCGCGATGACGAGGCGCCGGCGACGATGGACTGGCCGGGCGCGTCGCTGGCGACGCTCGGTCTGGCGCTTGTGGTCTGCGCGCTCGTCGATTCCGCGAGTGCGGCGGGCGCGAGGCGCATGGTCCCTCTACTCGTCCTCGGCCTGCTGATCCTGCTCGCCTTCGTCGCAGTGGAGTGGCGCGGTCGGGCTCCGATGGTCCACCTGTCGCTCTTCCGATCGCGCACGTTCTCGGGCACCAACCTCCTGACGCTGCTTCTCTACGCAGCCCTCGGAGGCGCGTTCTTCTTTCTGCCGTTCGACCTCATTCAGGTGCAGGGTTACTCGCCCGCGACCGCGGGGGGCACGCTGGTGCCGTTCGTGCTCCTCGTGGCCGGCATGAGCCGCGGGGTTGGCGCCCTCGTGCCGCGGCTCGGAGCGCGACCGCTGCTGGTCGGGGGTCCGCTGATTGCTGCCGCGGGCTTCGCGCTCATGGCCAGACCGACCACGGGAGGGTCGTACTGGAGCACCTTCTTTCCGGCCATCGTGGTGGTGGGCACGGGAATGGGGCTGACGGTGGCCCCGCTGACGACGGCAGTGATGGGCGCCGTGGAGAGCCGGCACGCGGGCGTGGCCTCCGGGATCAACAACGCCGTCGCGAGGGCCGCCGGGTTGCTCGCGATCGCCGCCCTCGGGGTCCTTCTGACGGACCGGTTCGACGCCGTCCTCGACGCACGTCTGGGCGGGATGGCGCTGCCGCTTTCGGTCTCGGGCGTCGTGGACGTCGAGCGAGCAAAGCTGGCCGGAGCCGACCTGTCGTCCTTGCTCGATCCTGCTCTCCGGCAGGAGCTCCGTGGGGCGTTCGTCGACGCCTACGCGGCGGCGTTCCGCGAGGTCGCGCTCGTGTGCGGGGGGCTCGCGGCGGTCGGTGCGCTGGTGGCGGGGTTGCTCGTGCAGGACGCGCCCAAGCCAAAATGATGACGATCCCCGGGCCGCCGACACTGCTGGACGACCTTTTCGACGGTCTCCTCAGGGACGAATCACACACGGCCGTGCTCCCCGAGGTCTTGCTCGAAGATCGGGATCCGCAGCGCTGCGTGGCCCCTATCTATGCTCTTCGGCACGCCCTTGGACAAGACGTCATCGAGACCGTCCCGGGTCGCGGGTATCGATTGCTGGCCGACGTCAGCGAGATCGACGATGAGGCGACGGGGGAACTATTCCTAGAGGGGCCCCCCTCGAGCTCGTGGGTACATCCGAGAATCCGAGCCCCGGCCAGGCGGGCAAGGCCGCTCCGACGGTCCGCGCCGTCGATGCCGCTCGAATCCTCAAAGAGCTTGGTGATGCCTGGAGGTACCCATGGATCCATAAGGTGAAAGTCCTGAAGCGGCAGAAGATCGAAGCCGCATAGCTTGGGTGGCGCCGGCGTGGGAGATCCCGGCGGCGAAGCCTACCGACAAAGCCCCGCAAGGCGGGGTGAGCGAGCGCGCGGGCCGCAACGACGAGTAAACGTCCGGTTGAGACCTCGTGAAGAGCAACCCGGGTGTCGAACCGTCCAAGTTTCGGCGAAGACAGTAGGTGCTCCCGAATTCGATCTGCGGAAGCGCTACCCGGCGGGGCAAAGGACGGCAGCACGCGCGCAACGCCATGGGTGGAAACGGGAAGGGCTCCTCGCCCCGCGGAGAAAACCCGCGGAAGCAAGGTAACCGCGCGAGCCGAGAGGCGAAGTGCGGCGAAAGGCGGCGAGACAACGCGAAGGCGAGCAAGCGAAGTGAATTTCGGGCGCGGTCAAGCCGCGAGGCGGCGTGGAGGGGGCACCGGCTGCTTCTTCACGTCTTGACCGAAGGTGCCGCGACCTTCATAGATTTCCGATGCCACGCCCGACCAAATCCGCCAAGACGAAGCAACGCCGGGCAGCCGGCGTCGGCGACGCGCTCGTGGAAAGCATGTCCGAGGCGGTGGCGTGGGCGCGTGGCGAGATTGACCTTCCGGCGCGGGAATCCCGTGGCAAGAGGCGCAGCGCAAGGAAGGCTCGCCCGACGGCCAGTGCGCTGGCCGCCGGTCTGGCCTTCGAGGGCCCCGGTGACCTTTCGACCAACCCGAAATACATGAAGGGCTTCGGCGAATCGGGCCATGGGAGCAAGAAGGCGCGGAACATCCTGGACAGGATCGGCGAGGAATCGAAGCGCAAGGGGACGGACAAGCTGACCTCGCGCGACATCGATCGGGAGATCGCGGCGGCAAGGCGCGAATCCGGGCGGCGCAAACCTACGGTCGCCGAACTTGCGGGAGACCTGATCGGCTGCATGGAAGGCCCCGGCGATCTCCTGACCAACCCGAAGCGCATGGCCGGTTACGGAAAACCCAACCGGCCCGTCGCGGCTGCGGCGTCGTTGACGGCCAAGAAGAAGGGCACGCCAGGTTCGGCACCGGCCCGACTCTTTCTTTCCTTCTGGCTTATCGCGCTCGAAAACCTCCCGTTGGGGGGTTTCACGCATCGCCGTATCGCGCCCGAGGAAGCGCTGGCGTGCATTGCCCAAGCGCGCAAGGACGCGGCCCTGGCGTGCTGTTCGCAGGACGATCTCCTTGCCCCCTATCGCAAGGACAGGCGCGACGATCATAAGGCGATGTGCAAAGTGCTGACGAAGCACTTCGGGATTGCGCTGACCTTGCGCGACTTCATGACGCCGCCCGATGAGAACGGATCGTACACGACGTTTCCTCTGCAGTTCGCGACGGCGAGCGGCGGAAATCGCCTGATGGTCGTCACCTGCATGTACATGCTTCCCAACCGAAGGAAGAAAAACTCGGCACCCCGATTACTGGATATGGAAATCGACCCCGAATCGGTCGGGTTTCATCTGTTTGAGTCCTTGGACGGGCCGGTAAGCGTCCGGCGGCCGACTGAGAAGCAAACGGGTTCGTAACAGTGCGCGCGTCGTGTCCTACCTGCGCTAAAATCTTCCGCGCGGGCACCCACCCGCTTCATTCATCCGGCAAGAGCCGCCGGAAACCTTCCTGCTCGAAATGCCGGTCATTCGTGAGTACGTCCGTCAGCCCCTCCCGCCGCATTGTCTGCATCGAAATGCAATCGGTGAGGCTATATCCTTTGTCAGGACGCATGGTGTAGAGCGCGAGGCCCGCAAGGAAGGAGTCGTGGCTTTGCGGTATGACGCGGATTTTCGGGTCGCCCAGCAGGCGGTTCGCCGCTCGACCGGCCGCGCCGCGAAGCAGGGTGTCTGAGGCGCAGAAGGCGAGAAACTCCGTCAGGACCTCATCGCTGGTCACGATGGCGCGCGCTGCAAGTCTGCGCGTTTGCTCAACCATGAGACCGTGAGCGCTGTCGCGCTTGTTCATGAGCGCAGTCCAGTAGAACGTATCCGCGAAAACCGCGCTCACTCGCCTCTCTTGGGCGCGCCGTAAAGGTAATGATCCACCTGGCTCGCCCCGTCTTTCGGCAGGCGCTCGAAAACTTCGTCCGGCAGCGCGTCGAACTCTTCCATGAAGGCGGCCAACAGCGGCGGCGCGGCAGCTGGCTCGGCCCGGCCGCTCGCGAACGGCACACCCTCATCGACGGCCGCTGCGCTCCCGGCAAGCGTCCCCTCGCGGCGTTCCCCGAAGCGCTGCTGCCGCTCGAGAGCCTCCTTGCCGGCGCGCAGCACGTCCTCGACGCTGGCGAAGTGCCCGGCGGCGATCTCGGTCTCGGCGAAGCGCGCGAGATCGGGCGGAAGGTCGGCAGGGGTGATCGAACGCGCCATCGGAAATTTCCTTGCAGTTACGGCACAATATGATGCAATCGAGCCACAGTGTCAACGTATCGTGACCCATGCCACGGCTGAGTCCGGGAAACGCCCTTCGTCGCTCACGAAAATTGACCCGTCTACGCTCACGAGAACGGACCCGGGTCGTCTGAAGGGTTGAGTCGGCTCCGCGCCAAGGGAGGGTTGGTTTCGAGGGGGGGCGCGGTGCTGGTCACGGAGCCCGGGGGCAGGAGTCCCCCGTTCTCCGCGCCCGAGCGCAGGGTAAAGAATGAGTGCAGGGTGCACAGGGCGCCGTCGTTGCACGACGTGCCGAGAGTGGTTTCGTCCGGACGTACGGGCGGGAGAGCGTCAGCGGGTGTGTTCGCCGGAATGCCGGCGCGAGCGGCGGCGGAGGCAAGCGAAGCGACGTCGATCGGAAGACCTGGAGGGATACCGAGGGACGGAGCGCGTACGCCAGCAGGAGCATCGGGGGAAGGGGGCGGCGCGAAGCCGAGCGCCGTCGCCGAGGGGGCCACCGAGGGCGGCGGCGTCACGCGCCGGGAGGGAGGCGCAAGGGTCCGAGACGCTGGAGAAAATCCTGGTGGCGTGGGACAGGGCCTCGCACCGGCTGGGGTTGTACGACGCCGTCCGGGAGTCGTGTGCGAAAGAGAAGATGCATGGGCCGCTTCGCATCGCGCTCGACGCCTTCGTCTGCGCGCTCGCCCTCGGCGAGCGATGCGTCGAAGGGGTGCGCCGGTTGATGACGACGAGCGGGCACACGCTGGTGCGCGCCAACCGTGCGCCGTCGGCGACGTGGGTCAGGCGGACCTTTGGCGCCTTTGCAGGGGGCGCGCACTGCGCGGCGCGTCTGCATCTGGCGATGGCCCGTCGGTACGTCCAGCAGGCCCACGCCGAGACCGAACGCGACGTGGTGGTCTTCTACATCGACAATCACCTGCGGCCGTACACGGGCAAGGAGACGATCCGCAAGGGCTGGCGCATGCAGGACAAGCGCGTGCGTCCAGGGGTCACCGACGTGTACGTGCATGACGAAGCCGGCAACCCAGTCCTGCGCCTCTCGGACAGCGCGAACGGCTCGCTCACGACGTGGCTGTCCTCGGTGGCGAAGCTCTTGCGGGACAGGGTGGGCGCCGAGCCGCGTATCGTGCTGGCCTTCGATCGCGGCGGGGCGTTCCCCGAGCAGCTCGTGGCCCTTCGTGACGCGGGCTTCGAGCTGGTGACCTACGAGCGCAAACCGTACCCACTGCTCGCCGCCACGGCCTTCGACCTCGCCTTCACTCATGATGGCGAGAACATCGAGGCGAGCGACGCACGCACCAACCTCGGTGGTGGCCACGGGCGTTTGCGACGCATTGCACTGCGCCCAAGCGATGGGCGACAGGTCAACCTGCTCGCCGTCGGTTCCCTGTCGGCTTCCGAGCTGTACGCGATTCTGCGCGGCCGATGGGTCCAGGAGAACGGCTTTCATCATCAGGTCCATCGATGGGGAATCAACCAGCTCGATGGCCGCACGACCGAGCCGTACGACCCCGAGGCGGTGATTCCCAACCCGGCTCGCCGAAGGCTGGATCGAAACGTCCGGTTGGCGAGAGTGACCGCGGGGCTGGCTCGAAACGAGCTCGCGGCGCTCGCGCAGAGCGACCCGCGACGAGGACGCTGGGACGCGACCCTCACGCGCGCTACGGCTCGCGAGCGTGACCTGCTCGCCCTGCGACCGACCACCACCACGCATGCGCCGCTGCGCGAGACCGAGTTGGCGGACAAGCTTGTCCGTCACCCCGGCGACTACAAGATGGCACTCGACCCCGTGCGCATTGCATGCGCGAATGCCGAGTCGGATCTGGCGGCCACCCTCGCCGAGGCGATGGTCCTGCCCACAGAGGCGAAAAAGGTATTGGCCAACATCTTCCAGGCGCCAGGTCACGTCGTTGTAGGCAAGTCCGTCATCACCGTGCGCCTCGCCCCCGCCGCCAATCGCAGTGAGCGAGATGCGATCGCCGTCCTGCTCGCCCACTGCAACCGCCAGAAACTCACGCTCCCGGGCGACCTCGGCATGCGGCCGCTCCGCTTTCAAGCCCAAAATGCGTGAGATGTCCTGCGCGAACCCTGGAGCCCCGTGCTGGTGGTGGGCCGAGGCGCCGGCTGGGTGCTCATCGATGGATATCGGCGCGTGCGTTTGCTTACGAAGATGGGCATCGACACGGTCGAATGCCTGGAGCTTGCGTTGGGCGAAGCCGAGGCGTTGGCGCACTGCCACCGCCTCGAGAGGGGCCGACGCCGGTCGTCGTTGGAGGACGGATGGTTGGTGCGCGAGCTGATGGCGAATACGGGGTGGACCTTGGACGCGATTGGTTTGCTTTTGGGCCGCAGCAAGAGCTGGGTGTCGCGCCGGCTGGGGCTGGCGCGCGGACTGCCTGAGCGAATCGAACGCGCGGTGCGCGCCGGGCAGGTGCCGCCGCACGCGGCGATGAGTCGTTTTTGCCGTTGGCGCGCGCCAACCGCGCGCACGCGGAGCGCATCGTGAGCGGTCTGGGCGCTGCGCGGCTGACCACGCGCGAGGCGGCGGCGCTGTACGCGGCATGGCGCGCGGGGGACGCGGCGCAAAAGGAACGTATCGCCGAAGCGCCGCTACTGTTTTTGCGTGCGACCGCGCAGCCCGCGGCGCCGCCAGCCGCCCCGCTTCCCCCTCGGGCAGCTTCCGCAATCTGGATATCGCGGCGGGCGCGTTGTGGCGCGCGCGCGAAGATTTGCAACGGGCGGTGGTGGCGGATCCGACGATCCCGTATGGTTCCAATACTCGATCTACGGATTTCACGCGGCGAGTCACTCATAGAAGTTCAAGAGTCCGCCGAGCCGTTGGGATCTGCGGATGCGGCGGCCGACGGGCGGCGAGACGGGCGACGGGAAGGGGATGATGTTTCCGAGCCCTTGGTGATGGCGCTCGGCGTTGTAGTGGGAGACGTACTCGTGGACGACGTTGCGCAGATGCTGTTGGCCCAGCGGAACGATGTGGCGCAGGCACTCGTGCTTGATCGAGCGAACGAACCTCTCCGTATACGCGTTCAAGTTCGGGCTGTTGGCGGGCAGCCGCAAGAGGCCGACCTTGGCCGACGCCAGAAGGCTTTGGAACTGCGCGGTGTAGAGTGGATCGCGGTCGACGATGAGGTGTGCGCAGCCGCGGAGCGGGCCGGCCGCGTGGTCGGTGAGGCTTCGAGCGATCTGTGCCATCCAAGCCCCATCCGCAGTGGCGCTAATGCCGGCGACGTGAACACGTCTCGTCTTGAGGTCAATGACGAAGAGCACCAGGTGGCGGACCAAACCGCCAAGGGTGAGGACCTCGACGCTGAAGAAGTCCGCTGCGGCGATCGCTCCCCAATGCGCCTTGAGGAAGGTCTTCCATGGCAGGGTCTTTCCCCGGACCGGCGCCGGCTCGATGCCTCGCTCTTTGAGGATGCGTTGAATGGTCGATCGTCCCAGGTCATGGCCCACGTGGCGGAGAGCGCCACGAAGGCGGGTATATCCCCAAGACGGGTTCTCTCGCGCCATGGTCAGCAGTTGTTCAAGCCCTTTACCCCGCGAACGTGGGCGACCGGGCCGACGCCGCGCCGCAGTTCCGTCGTACTTGGCCGCCACCTTCTCGCGGTGCCAGCGCAAAATGGTTTCCGGCGTGGCCAGCGACGCCACTTCGGCCAGCCGCTTTCGTCCGAGAGGTTTACCGCGGATGGCGAGCAGCCGGCGCTCGGAGTCGCTGAACCGCAGACGCTTGGGGCCAAGGCGCGCTCGAAGCACGCGGTTTTCAGCCTGAAGGTACTTGAGCGCCTCTGCCTGGTGGCGACACAGCCAGCTGGCGACCAGCAGGATGAGAAAGTGAAGCGGCGTGGAGGCCATCGCGTCGCCTCAACTTACTCTGCCGCGTTGGAGTGAAAACGGGCTAAATTGGCGGCGTTCCATTTCTGGAACCATACGGGGTCACGCTGCTCGGACCGGCGGGCGCCGGCAAGACCACGCTGGCGGCGGCGCTGGCCATGGCGTGGGCCAGTACCCACGGGCGCGCGGCGGCGTTCGTCCCGGCGGTCGATCTCGGCGTAGCGCGGCAGCAGCACGGCTTGGGCGAGGGCGAGCCTCGCCGGGTGCTTCAGGCGATGGCGGCGCCGCTGCTCGTGCTCGACGACGTGGGGCAGGAAGTGGAGATCGGCATTCCGGTGGTCGCCCACGTACTCCAGCGCAGGTATGACCATGTGAAGGCGACGGTAGCGACCAGCGGTTTGACCGTCGACCAGCTCGTCGCGCGGTACGGATCGGGCGTGGCGCGGCGACTGCTCGAGACGGTTGGGGGTGCCACCGTTCTCAAGCTCCAAAGCCGGGGCGAGCGAGCGGCCGTCCGATGACCACCCGTTCGTGGGGCTTCGAGCGACGGGGGGCTGCGTGCGAGCGTTTGGACTGTCGATCTCTCGGCGGTGAGAAAAGGAAGATAAAACGGCATCCAGCCGTCCGTGACCGAATCGTCATTCCGCTGCGGCGTGGGTCGGCCATCGGAGAGTTCGGACACGGGCCGCCCAGCGGGGAGAGACACCGATGACGATCGGACGCGACATCCTCGTCCAAATCATCAGCGCGGCCGAGGAAGATCCGGGGCTTGCCGAACGCGTACGTCGCGTTTTGGGCGTACCGCGCGTCGAGGAAGGCCACGAGCCGCCTGTGATCTACCTACGCGTAAACGAGTACGCTCGCCGCGTTTCGCTCGGCGAACGCACCGTCTGGGCGCTTGTGTCGCGCGGCCTTCCGACGGTTGGCAGTGGCCGATCCCGTCGCATCGACGTGGCTCAAGCCGATCAATGGCTCCGAGGTCAGCGGCCTGATGTGGACAATGCGATCGAAGCCACGGCGCGCCGGGCCGCGCAGCGTGCCGCAGCGAAGGCTGCGCGATGAGACTTCGCCCCATTCTTCACCCGACAGTAGAGTGCTGAAGAGAAGTCTCGACGAGGGCGCGGAGGTGAGGGAAAGGAGTGGCAAAGCATGGCTATCAAGGACGATCGAGGCTGGAACTTGTACCAACGCGGCGATGGCCAGTGGACCCTTTCGTTTCGAACCGCCCCCGGCGAGTGGCGCGAGACCCGCGTACCCAGGCAGCACCACGGCGAACGCGCGGCGGAGCGGTATGCGCGGGCCTGGCTCGAGGAGTATCGGAAGCGGCTCGGCGATCGTCCGGTCGTGCCCCAACGGGAGGAGGATCCACGGCCCACGATTCGAAGCCTCGCCGAAAAGTGGGCTCTGCTCTGCCAGAACAACCCCAAACTATCGCCCGCGACACGCAGTCAATACGCGACATCCATTACGGCCCACATCCTGCCGTATGCCGAGATCGCAGACACGCCGATCGCCGAACTCGGACCGGCGACGCTTCGCGCGTGGCTTCGTAAGGTCCGCGACGAGGGCAAGGTCAGCCAGAAGTGGGAAACGCGTGACGGCCGCCGGGTCCGCTCGCTCGTCCGCGGGGGCAAGCTGGCGCCCTTCACGTGCCGCAATATTGTCGGCAGCCTGACCGCATTCTTCGCGGACGTGATGGCGGAGGAATGGGCGCCGCTTCTCGCCAACCCGATGAAGCACGAAGCTGTCCGACGCGAAGTTCCCGAGGGGCGGACGCTCGCGGGCAAACACACGATCGTTCATTTCTCGCGACCCGTCGCCGAAAGGCTGCTTGCGAGCGGCCACACGGCGGAGTGGCGTCGTGTTCGAACGCTTCTCGCCCTCACGAGCGGCATGGCCGAAGGCGAACTCTCGGGCCTTCGTTGGGACGATCTCGAGCTGGATGCCTCCTTACCCGTTGCGCGTGTCACCAAGGCGCTCGCGGTCGCCGGTGCGGGGGGATGGGCGACGCTTGGGCGCACCAAGACGGAGAACCGCGTTCGGACGCTTCCTTTGCACGGACTCGCGGTGCGAGCGTTGCGCGCTTGGAAAGCGGCAGGATGGGCCCAATGGGTGGGCTACGCGCCCAAGCCGACGGACTCGGTATTTCCGAATGCCAGCGGACACGGATGGCGGCCCACGATGGCGGCCATGCTCCGGGCGGATCTGCGGGCGGCCGGGCTGCCTGACCAATACGAAGGGCACCCGTACACCGCGCATGCAACGCGGAGGTCGTTCGCGACGTGGCTCAACGAGGCCGGCGTTGCGGAGGGCACCCTCAAGCGTTTGATGGGCCACGCGAGCTCGGGGGTGACCCAGCAGCACTACACGGCCCAGACGCTGGCGGCGCTCAAAGCGGCCGTCGAGACGATTCGCCTTGACCTCTCCACGGGAGAGCTCGTCACCCTGCCCATGCGGGCGGTCGGCACGGGGAAAATGCCCTCCCAAACCGTAGGTCTTACCGCGGATTTTACCGCGGGCCTTACCGCGGGCCGCGGGAAGGAAAGCACTCAAGTCCCTGAAATTCCTGGAGCCATCCTCGAGAATCGAACTCGAGACCTACGGTTTACGAAACCGTTGCTCTACCCCTGAGCTAGGATGGCCAAGTGACTGTAATTACTATGTTTATATCGAATGAGCGCCCCTTTCCAAGGAACCCGACGTACCGGCTGCGAACGATTCGGGCCGCGACATATGCCACACGAGAACGGTCCGGCAAAGCCTGTTCAATAGTCCGCGGCACGGACCCGGCCGATCGCGATTGCACGAGCCCCCCCGCGTCTGCAGCTTCGAGAGGGGAGTGTCCCAACGTCAGGCGCTGACGGCGGCGCAGAAGATACAGAAGCGCACTTTGCGCTCTGGCACGATTTCGCGCATCAGCGCTTCCTTGTTGTGGGGCGTCCGTGCCCTCTGTGGCGCGAGCGCTCGGGTCAACGGCGCGCACGACCCGGCTCGAACGCACGCGGGCCGCCGAAAAGCGCGAAGTCGGCGCGGTTGCGAGAGGCGGGCACGTTCGCTGCTTACGGCAGGTTCGTCGTGAGGGATCGCCCCGGGCGGCCCTCACCTCCAACGGAGGTAGAGAGCATGAAACTGAAACCGGTATGGGTGTCTGCGATGGTCGGCAGCGCATTGGGGATTGGATGCGCATCGAGCCTTCCGCCGCCCAACGATCAATGGGCCGCGGCTGAGGCCGATTTGGGGCGCGCGCAAGCCGTGGCGCCGGCGGTGCCGGACGCGCGGTTGCATTTGCAACTTGCGCAAGAGGACTTGCAGAAATCCAAACAGCTGATGGGTGACGACAATAAGCGCTCCACCAATCTGGCCGTGCTGGCCCGGGCGGAGGCGCAGCTCGCGTTCAGCCTTGCCAAGCAGGCGACGGCGCAAGACGAGGCGCTTCGGGCACAGGCGGACTTACAAAAAGCGACGGTCCGGTGAGACGACTTATGCAAGCCATCAAGAGGAGATCGACTATGAATTGGAATTACGCACTGGTCGCCGCTATGCCGGTTCTGATCGCGGGCTCGACCGCTTGCGCGGGGGAACGAATCCCCCCCAAGTCTCTCGTCGACGCTCGCGCGGATTACGGCAATGCCCGCAATGGGATCGCCATGCAGCTCGATCCCACGGACGTGCACGAAGCCGACGTGGCGCTCCAGACCGCCGAGCAGGCGTGGCGCGACTCGCCAGACGAGCCCTCCACCGTCGATCTGGCCATGATCGCCGATCGAAAGGCGCTTATTGCGCAAGCACAAGCGGGCACCATGAAAGCCCAACAAGACACGCAGGTAGCAAGTCAACAGCTCCAGGCGACCCACGCAGCGCAGCTCCAGAACGCGCAGGGCCAGCTCAACCAAACGCAGCAGGCGCTCGGCGCGACGCAGATGCAGCTCCAGCAGCAGCAGGCCGCCGCCGCCGCCGACCAACAGAGACTCTTGGCGCTCGAGACCAGCCTGAAGGACGCGCGCGCCACCATCGCGAAGATCGCGTCTGTCAAAGACGATGACCGCGGTCTCGTAATTACCCTCCAGGGAGAGGTCCTCTTCAAGACCGCCAAGTGGGATTTGAAGCCGGGCGCCATGGCCAAGCTTGACCAGATCACGGACGCGCTCAAGGGCAAGGAGCAGCCGATCACCGTCTTCGGATACACCGACAACGTAGGCACCCGCGACAACAACATGGAACTCTCGCAGCGGCGCGCGGAGTCCGTCCGGACGTACATCATCAGCAAGGGAATCCCCCAGGACCTTGTGACTGCCACCGGCGCCGGTCCGGACAGCCCGGTCGCGGACAACACGTCGCTCGAAGGCCGAGCCCAGAACCGCCGCGTCGAAATCGTCGTACAACCGAAGAAGTAACTCCACATGAGGCGTATCCTATTTTGCCCAAGCTTGCGCGCATGGCGTGCGTCCTCGAAAACGGCACTGGCCATGCTGGCGGGCGCCAGCACTTGGCTCGTCTGCGGAATCGCCCGAGCCGATCGATATTACGTGGAGTACGACGACCGGTACGAAGGACGGAGTGGTTTCAATCTCGGGTTCGATCTGGAGGGCGCGGCCCCGGTGGACACCCCGCGCTTCGTGAGCGGCAACAATCTATCCGGGGGAGGGGGGTTCAAAGTCCGGTTCGGCGACCAGATTCACCTCCGGCGAATTCGCGTCACCCCGGAGGGAGGATACGCGTTCGACCATCTCTTCGCCACGGACGACGCGGGCAACGCCTATGACTGGGATATGCACCGCCTCTTCGGGGGCGTGCGCGTCGCGTTCGGCAGGGTGGTCACCCCGGGATTTTACGGTCACCTGGGCTACGGGTGGCGAAATACGGGGGACCCGACCGTGGCGCAGGGGGGCGGGCTTGCGTTCGACGCCGGATTCTTGCTGGATTTCCACGTTATTCCCGGGTTCGGATTCGGCGTTCACGCCGAATACGTGACCATCGACGCGCAGCCCTACACGCCCCAGTGGATCGCTCTCGGAATGCACGCGGATTTCGTTTTTTGAGGCGCAAGCGCCTTGGCGGCGCAAGCAGAGGAGAACCCAACTATGACGCTACTCGAATTCGTCGTTTACCTCGTGGTCGCCGGTATTTGCGGCGCCATTGCGCGGTTGATCGCGGGGGGAAGCACGGGCGGCTTCGTGATCTCGGTGCTGCTCGGGTTTCTGGGCGCGTTCGTCGGCACGTGGGTCGCGCGAATGGCGCATCTACCGGTGCTCGTCGTCGTTGACATCGGAGGCCACCCGTTTCCGATCGTTTGGTCGATTCTCGGCGGCCTGATTCTCGCGGCGCTCGCCCATGCGCTCGTTCGACCACGGTTGATGTACGTGCGCTAGCAGGCCTCCTGCGCGCCGCTCTCGAAAGGGACAAAGGCGGCCGATGGGCCGTCGCGCGCAGCGGCTCGTCGGTCAACGCCCCGCGGATGGCGAACTCGTGTTAGCCATCGCCGGTGCGGAGACTCCTCCCGTTCCTCTTTGCTTCGGTCTTGTCGTGTTCCCAGCAGGACCAGGCCTCGATTAGCCTCGTCACCGGCGAGGAGACCGACACGTTCACTCGAGCCCCCGTGCCGACTACTCTTCGGGTCGACGCCGTGCAGGGGTCGGCTGACGGCGGCGTGCTGATTAGCACCCTGGCCATGGCGTCCCTCCCCACGACGTCGCTCGATCTCGGTGACGAGAACGAAGGGACCGCTGCGGAGCTGACCGTGGCGGGTTTCGATTCGGCGGGCACTCAGGTCTTGCAGGGAACGTCGCTCCTGCTCGACTTTTCATCCCTAGCGGGTGCCACGGTTCCGATCTTCGTGCAGCGCACGGGCCAGTTCGCGCGCTTGCCGGGCCCCCTTGCTGATTCGCGTCCGACCCCGACACTCGCGATCGTGCAGGGTCAATATCTTTTCGTTGGAGGCGGGACCGACCCTTCCGTTGCCTTCACCACCGAGCTCTACGACTTCATGCAGCTGGCGGCCGTGGGATCCCCACCCACACTCCCGCGCGCGCCCGAGTCCATCGCATTCGGCGGGACGGTGGGCTGGCTCATGGATGCCCAGGGCGGTACATATTTCGACCTGTCGGACAGTTCCTCAGGGGACATCCAGCTGCCTGCCGGCGGCGGTTCCTTCGCGGACATCGCCGGCGGCGCGACCGTTTTCGACGACAATGGCGCGCAATACGTCGTGGGGGCGACCCGAACGACGGGCTCCTCGTCTTGGATCCTCAAAATCGATCCGAACGATACGAGCAACGCGAGCTATCCCTACGGAAACGCAACGTGGCTGGAACTCGGCTCGCCTCGGACGGGTGCCGCCGCGGCGTGGGTTATCGGCCAGGGGCTCGTGGTCGCGGGCGGCAGCGCGACGGCGCCTGGCGCCGAGATTTTTTTCGAAGGTTCGTCATCGACCGAGAGCCATGCGTTACCCTTCGCGCCCGACGGTTCCGTGGGATCGGGCGCGGCCGCGCTGGATGGGCAGCGCGTTCTGCTCGCGGGGGGGATTGTCTCCGGCATGGATGCGGGCGTTCGCATTATCGACCTCGGGTGCACACCTCCTGCAGCAGCGCCCGCCGACGGTTGCGTGCCGACCGTGTGGCCGGGATTGCCGACTCTGCTCGCGTCGGCGCAAGTCTTCGCCTCGGGCGGCGGCAATGCCATGGTCGTCGGCAGTGAACCTCCTCTTGCGGGAGACGGGGGCTCTACGGCCGACGCGGGGGTCACCCACGTGTACGGTCTGACCAGCGCAGGCCCGTCCGAGATCGCGACGAAAGTACGGCACACGAACGCTCGCGCCATTGCGTCGCCGTTGGGAACGCTCGTGCTCTTCGGCGGAGCTGGGGAAATCGAATCGTTCACGGGGGCGGATTTACCCCCCCTCGCGCCGTGAGCGCCCAACGTGAGGCAGCACCCCCGCGAGTCTGGCCGAAGGCATCGGCGCGGACTTGTTCCCGCTTTCACGCCCGCTTCGACCACGAGCGGCACGCGGCGTGCGCGCTCATCGGGGCGGGGTGGGGGCCGGCGGTGGTGGCGGCGGGACCTTGCCAGGCGGAATCGAGAACGCGCCCCACGCGGGGATCAAGTTATTGACCTGATCGCTCTGATTCCATAGGTAAATGGGCGCGTACGTCGTGATCGCGCCCGTGCTGTCCACGATGACGCCCGCCACGTAGAGCTGTTCTTTGCTCGCCGCGGTGGGGCTTCGCGTCGACGAAAACGTGAGCCAATAGTACGTGAGGCCATTGATGGTCTGCGGCGCCGTCGTGCCCGGCGCTACACCCGCGTCCGGCGGAGGGGCCGGATTGGGCGCCCACTTCGGCCACGTGTTTTGCACTCCCGGACTCTTCAGCCCCGTGCACGCCACCGGATCGTTCGCGACGAGGCGAACGGCAGTTCCACCTTGGCCCCCGTTGACGGGGACCACGAACACCTCGGCCAGCGGTTGATTGTACATCGTCTCTGCCGCGACGACTCGGTTGAACGCGATTAGCGAATCGTCTGGCGAGAACGCCGGGAAATACTCGTTGTACGCGGGGTCGGACGCCCCCGGCAGACCCGCTGCGGTACCGCCTGCCCGGTTGGTGTACGGAACGATCTTGACGTCGGCGCTGCCGCTTGCTGGCTTCGCGAGGCGCCCGTCCTCCGTTCCCCCATTGACGGACGTATACGCAATCGAATTGCCGTCGTGGCTCCAGTCGGGCGCGCCGGCACTGTTCGTATCGCCCGTGGCGATGATTCCCCATCCGCCATTGTTGGGAACTCCGGCGAGCGCGCTCGGACGGCCGCCATCCGTCGCCCCGGTGAACTCGAGATCCACCCAGATGAGTTTGGACACGACCCCCGTCGGCAATTCGGTACCCGGAACGGGCGAATCCAACGCCGCGCCCACCGTCGTCACCTCGACGCGATCGCCGGTCTGGTAGTGCGCCTGGGAAAAGCTCTGGATGCCCAGCATGATCGCGTCGACATTGTTGGACGGCCCGTAGTTGCCGGTCTTCTGGGGCCCAGCCCAGTTGACGTCGTTCGTGTTCGGGCCGAGGTTGTCGATGGCGCCTTGCGTGAGCCAAGGCGGCGCTGCCCCCACGGGGGCTCCGCCATCCGCCTGAACCGACGCGATAGCGTTCGGCCACGGCCACTGGGCCGTAAATCCGACGTAGTTGCCGTCCGGCGTTGCCGTGTGGCAGCCGATGCAACCAACCGGCTCGGGAGGGATGGGATAAGTGGTCGGGAAGTTGCCGCCATCCGGGGGTCCCGCCCAAACCGGTTGTTGCACCTGCGCGACCGTGAGAGCCGGCGTCGTTCCCTCGTCCCCGACGTGAAAGCCTTGCAACGTCGTGGTGGCGGCGTTGAGATCGAAAGACGCCGTCGTCCAATAAATGAGCGACCCGTCCGCGATGGCCGGAGCGATCGTGAAGGTCGCCGTGTTGCTGATCGCCGGGGTCCCCGTCGTCCCCGCCATCGCGCGCACGGTGACCGTGATTGGTTGGCCAATGAGGGTTCCGGCGTTGCCCCCCTCGACGCCGGCAATGGTTTGCCAGGTGGCCACGTCGAGCGTCCAGTAGTTGTGCGTCGTGTACACGACCAGGTCGTTCTGCTCGACCGGCGCGTGAAAGCGCACCTCGAAGAGAGTCTGCGCCTTGGCGCCCGGCGTCCACAGAACCCGCGGCCGAAGCCAGTTGTACGGGTAAAGGGCGCCGTCGGCCGGTTCGGCCAGGCACGGTCCGTCGGTGCCGCTGCCCGCCGTAGGCGCGCCGAAGAGGGACGCCGCATTCGCTGGAACCGCCGGGTCCGCCGCGGTGAGGGTCGTGTCTATCACCGGCGTCGAGGGGAAGTCCGCACACAATCCGCCGTCACACGCCCCCGCGTCGCCGTTCGTGCTCAGCGCGGGCGGGATGGTCAACGTCCCGCTGTTTCCGCCGCTGCTGCCGCTGCTGCCGCTTGAGAGGGTACCGGCCGTCGAGCCGCTGTTGCCGCTACTCGCGACGTTGCCGCTGGCACCCGCGTTGCCGCTCGCCGCTGCGTTGCCGCTTGCGCTTCCGCTGCCGAACCCGGACGATGGAGGTCCCGCCGAGTTCGCGCAGGCAACCGCCAATACGATTGCACCGAGGAGAATACCGGAGACAACCGACAGCTGCCTCGACCGCGGACGGAGGAGCGATGGCAAGGGCAACATGGTGATGGGCCTCGAAGTGGCTTTGAAAAGGAGTTTCCGCGGGACCGCTGGGCTGTCCGCCCATCCACGATGGTGCGGATGGCCGGGGTCCCGCGAGTGCGTATCGCCAGGGCAACGGGGGCGCGTACGACGTTGGCCTTCCCCCCAGTCATATCATATGGCCGCCCAATCCCACTTTCCTTCACGGATCCGCGAGCGATTGCGAAGGGGATGCGTTCTTTCGTCTCGATAAGTCCGCGTTTAGCGGATTTTTGCCGATACGCGGGTATACATCCCGCGCGACGGGGATATCGTTGTTCATCCCCGACACGGCCTCGGGGTGAGCTTCTGACTCCCAGGGCCTACCCCAGCCTGCCGAGCGTTGCGACACGACCGCGGGACGAGGTAAATCAGCCCGGTGCAAACGCGATCGGAAGACGACGCCGCGCTCGGGTTTCTCACGGCGCTCGATGGCGAGAACCGCGTTGTGCTCGGGCGCATCGGGAGCATGGCATCCCGCGAGCCCGCCAGCGACGTGAGCGTCGTCAAGCTTCTCGTCGTGGCGCTCAAGAATGAAATCGAGGCCACCGAGTGTGCGGCCGGCTGGATTTGCAGCACGCCGGAGGTCGACGTGAAGCTCGCGCTGGCCCGGCAAGCGGGTGACGAGGCCAAGCACTACCGCCTCATTGAGGGACGCTTGCGGGAGCTGGGCGTCGATGCGCAGGGGTTTGATCCACGGCCGCGGTCGCCGATGCTCGAGTATCTGGCGTCGCTCGAAACCACGGTAGAGCGCGTGGCCGCGGGGCAATTCGCGCGCGAAGCGCTCGCGGTCGTGCGAAACGACGAGTTCATTCGCTTTTGTGTGAGCCGCGGGGACGAGGCCACGGCCGCGCTCTACCGCGACGTCATTCAGCCGGACGAACAGCATCACCACGCGCTCGGGCGCCGCCTTCTCGGCAAGCTCGCCGTGACCGGCGAAGCGCAAGAGGCGGCGCGGCGAGCGGTGCGCCGGACGCTCGAGTTGGCCGAGGAACTGCAAGAGATCGCCTGTATCAGGCATGGAATCTCGCGTGCCCCGGGCTGCTAGCGCGGGCGCACGGCGCGAGTGGAGCGTCACAGTTTCAGAACCGAGCCTTGCACCGCAACGTCCACATGGGCGACCAACGTGTGGGTGAGCACGATGTCTTGCGGCGACAAAGCTCCCGTGACGTAAAAGTGAATCGAGACTTTGCCTTCTTGCAGATAGTCGAGGAGCTGCGCGTCCGAGACCAGAAGAGGAAGATCGAGCGCCGCGCTGCCCGCGGGCACGTCAACGTCCGCGAGCAATTCGACCGGCATCGTCCCGTCTTCCGACGCAATCGTACTCCTGATGTGCTGAATGGCCGCCAGGCTCGCCCCGGAAAGGGCGTTCTTCGAGACCGTGGCCGTCAGGGTGCCGAGCTTGCTCATCGACTCGAGCTCGTCGTGGACATCCACGGTGACCAAACCGTCGAGGGTGCTCGAGATCGCGGGAACGGGTACGTCGGCCACGCCCGCGGGCGCGCTCGCGAAGGTCACGGGGTTGTCCATGGTCACGTCGGCTTGGCCCTGCCCGTTGGTGCAGGCGCCCAGCGCGACGGCGAAGAGAGCGATGTAGGTTTTCATCTTCGTAATCCTCAAAAGTAGAGAGCGAACCCGAGCTTCGCGGAGGGGGCCAGCCAGCCGGTGTAGGATGGATTGCCGATTCCCGTGGTGGCGACGCGCGCGTTCAGAACCTGCGCGCTGCTCATATCGACCCAGGAGGCGCCGCCGCGGAGAAAGAATCGAAACGATGCGCGGTTACCGACCTCGATGCCGAGGTGGAAGTTCGCGTAGTCATATCCAATCGAAGGCGATCCCTGGAGCATCGGCACCGTTCCCGCCCAGGAGTGGCCGCCTTCGATCGTCAAGGTGGGGGCAATGGGGAACGCGATGGGGTCGATCGTCACGCCCAGGCGAACGCCGGGGGCGATGCCGTTGTGGGTCACGGCGGCGCCGAGCCGTAGCCAATCGAAGCGCGGACGCATCACCACGCCCAGCGCCGCACCGTCCGGAACGCCCACGTCCATCGACATTCCGAATGTTCGGTGATGGCGGCTGGGGGCGGATGCCTTTGCCGGGTCGTACGCGTAGTAATGGTCCGCCTCGGGGACGGCGGCCGCATTCGGCGAGGCGCCATCCTGCGCCCACGCCGGCGCCACGCAAGCGGCCGACGCCAGACCCACGGCGCTGGCGACGAGGATCTTGGCGAGCGTCGACGTCCGGTCGATCCGTAGGGCGAGCGCCCCTGATGTATCCGTCTCGGCCGATTCGTGTCTCGCGCGGTCCATACCCCGACGAACGGCAGGTCTTGGCGTTACGCGATGCCTTTCGGCCCGCGACCGAAAGTTCGGTGGCTCGACCTGCGCCAATGGATCCCCGGGCCAGAGGTGTACGTCTCGCTTAGGTCTCAACATGGAATGCCGAAGCGGGTGGAGATCACGCGAGAGCCCCTCGGTTCGCCCCCACGAGCCCGCACGACCCCGAGAGAAGGGGCGTCGTCATGAAGGGCGACGACGCTCGCCCGCGCGACTTTCTTGACAGGTCGGTGAATCTCTTGACCAACTCGGCCGAGTTTCGCCTCTTGCGTACAAGCGCGGCGTAGTCTGGCGCCGGCCTTCCCCCTTTCGATCACCGTGCAGCGCTCGCCCCGCAGTTATCGCTTTTATGACGCGCTCTTGAGCGCCTCCGTCGCGATCTTGCTGTGTTCGAACTTGATCGGCCCCGGCAAGACCGTCGCGGTCAATCTACCGGGCATCGGAACCGTGAGCTTTGGCGCCGGCAATATTTTCTTTCCCATTTCCTACATTTTCGGGGACGTCTTCACCGAGGTCTACGGCTATGCGCGAGCGCGCAAGGCCATCTGGCTTGGTTTCGGCACGATGACGTTCGCGGCGTTGATGAGCGTGGTGGTTATTCACCTACCGCCGGATCCGAACGAACCATTCAATCGAGCCTTGCAGCCCGCGATCGAAGTCGTATTCGGCAACACCTGGCGCATCACGGTGGCATCGCTCATGGCCTACTGGGCGGGGGACTTCGTCAATTCGTTCGTCCTCGCGCGGATGAAGTTACTGACGGGCGGGCGCCGTCTATGGACTCGCACGATCGGGTCCACGATCGTGGGACAACTGGTAGATTCGTGTATTTTTTATCCGCTGTCCTTTTTCGGAATCTGGAAGGGCGAAACGATCGTGGCGATCGTCGTGCATAATTGGTTATTCAAGGTGTTCGTGGAGGTCGCGCTCACGCCCGTGACCTACTTCGTGGTGGGTCGCCTGAAGCGTTATGAGAACGAGGACTATTTCGACCGCGGAACGAACTTCAGCCCGTTCGCGCTCGATCGGTGACGGCCAGCCGTCGAGGCGACTCGCGAACGCTCCGTCGGGGCTTGCATTCCGGTGAACTTAGGGCAAGCAGTCCGGCCCCGCCGTTTCGAAGGTCTCGCAGGTGGTGACCGCCGGGCACGTTCCCGCCGCGGTGCTGCTTGCGTCCCCCCCGGGCGCGGCGCCGTCTGCGCTCGCGCCGGGGAGGCTGGCGTCGCCCGTGGGCGCGCCGGCCGAGCACGACTGGAAGCAGCGGCCGATGAGGCCTGGGTTTTCGATCGAGAAGCCGGCCACCGATGCGTCGGCCGTCATGACGGTCGTTTCCAGGAGCGCGTCGCAAACGAATCCAGCGGGGCACGAGGATGTGGGGCCCGTCACGCACGACGGAGCGCAGACGCCGTCGCCTACGCCCCCATCCGCCAGGACTCCGGTAAAGCAGGAGCAGGCCGTGTCGCCATCGGTGCAGGGGGCTCCCGCCGCTTTGGTCGGCGGGACGATCTTGGTCACGCAACTCCCGGTGTCCACCTGGCACACGGTACCGGCGGGGCAATCGGCATCCTGGACGCATGCCGACAGGCACGCGCCGAAAGCGCCCGCGACGTCGCCCTTGCTGTCCACGCCCAGCGCCAACTCGGCGCAAGCGCTGCCCGCCGCGCACCCGATCGGCGGAGCGCCGGTGGTCAGGAGCTGGCACTGCGGAAGGCAGTACCCACTGCCTCCCCCGAGATTGAAGCAAACCCCAGGAGACGTGGGCATGTCCGGGCCATCGCAGAAGTGAAGATTTCCGTCGGTGCCCGGATCGCAAGCCGGCAAAACACAAACCGGCGTCGGAAAGAGGACGCCGGATGTCAGCGTCGCGCTGCAAATGTTGATTCCGGCGCCGCCGGCGGGCTGGCAGTCGGCGTTGGTTTTGCACGTTTCGCCCACTGTGCCGTCGTAAAGGCCGGCGCCTGTGGAGCTCCCCGTGTCGGCCGTGGACATGATCGATGACGCGTCACCGCGATGCACAGGGGCCGCGTCGCCCGCTCCCGCCGACCCGTCATTGCTCGCGCCGCTGCTCGCGCCATCGCTGCTCGAACAGCCGCTGCCGAGGACGACGGCTCCCCCGAACAAGGCGCCGAACGCCACAATCAATCGCGGCTGGAAATGTCTCTTGAACATGGGGGACGCGCCTCCGAAGAATGAAAACGACGTCTTAGCGCGATAGCCCGCAACGGCCAATCGAAGAGTCCGAGTCCTCCGGGCGTGGGTCGTGCGCTCACGCGCGGGTCTTGTCCTCCGCGTTTGCGCCGCGCCTTCGTCGGCGCCCGAGCGCGATGGTGCCGATCGCCAGCGCGAAACCCGCCGCCCACGGGGCCGAGTGCGATCGCCGCTCCGACCCCTTCGCCAACCCGCAGCCTGAGCCGCCCGACGGTCCGTGCATCCCCGTCGCGGCGTCGGACGCGATGGGCAGTCCGCTGTCGGACGCCTCGACCTCACCGGGAATGCAGGTGCCTTCGGCGCAGACGTAGCCCTGATCACACGGGTTATTCGCGTCGCATGCGACGCAAAGAAACGTGTTGCCATTATCGTGGGACAGGCAATTTACAGAACAACAATCGGAGTCGCCGTTGCAGAGCTCCCCGCTCGCAAAGCACGCAGTGGCGTCCGGTTTTGCTGCGGCCGCGTCGCTCATCGCGCCGGTCGAGATACCGGCCCAGGAAGGTATTGGGTATCCCCCTCGAGTCGCCGCGAGCCTTGCGGTGTCCGTCAGCAGCGACCCCCACGCATCGAATCGCGTGTAAATTTCGTCGGTACAGACTTCGGCGTCATGGTCGACACCGCCGCGAGACAGTACGCCGAAGCTCACCCACTCACCGGCGGCGAAACTGCGCTGATCGAACGCGCCGGACCCGGAGTCGCCGTCGCAGGCGCCGCCCGTGGTCACAAATTCTCTCGGCGAAAGAATCTGTTCTTCTTCCGGATCGCTGAAGCAGTCGACGAAGCTGGGATCGTTGGGAATGCACACGAGGTTGACGTTTTCGATGATCCGCCGCGTTCCGGACGACGTTCCCATCGTATCGGCCGGCGTGTCCACGCCGAAGCCGATTTCGGTCACCATCGTCGAGTAAACGCTGTGATCGGTCATCGGTGGATTGAGCGTGGGGGTGACGTACTGCGGGAGAACAATATTGGATTTCAGGACCAAGAGCGCGATGTCATTGCCGCAGGCCGCTGCGGCGGGCGGCACGACGATGGTGTCGACATCATAGACGACCCGTATTTGGGCCAGCGTGGCGTCGGTCGCGACGACGAGCGCGCTCGTGGGATAGGTGTCGCCGAACGTGGTAGAAGCGCACTCGATCGCCGTCGCCGAAATTGACGCTACGCAGTGGCGCGCGGTGGCCACCAAGTTGGGGGCGAGCAGAACGCCGCTGCAGAGAGCGATCGTCGATCCGTTGCCGTTTCGGATCACGGAGACAGC
Organism: uncultured delta proteobacterium; assembly: GCA_963831555.1. Lineage (GTDB taxonomy): Bacteria > Myxococcota_A > Polyangia > Polyangiales > Polyangiaceae > Palsa-1150. The sequence goes on along the minus strand of CAWHQT010000021.1, from coordinate 105,828 downwards.
GAAGGTGTGAGTCGTGTCGTCCATGCCGCCCTGGATGGCCATTGTCGTGGCGGCGGAGACTTCCGGGCCAGCGGTCCCGCTCCCACACGCCGAAAGGGCGGCCGCGGTGGCGACGACGGAAAGCGCCTTCATGGGAAACGCGAAAATTAGCACCGATCGTGCCGAACGCCCCCCTTTCGAAGGCGGTGTGACGTGCGAAGCAAGTCTGAGCATGCCGCCCCTCCGGGAAGTCCTGCGCGAGAGTTCGAAAAGTGCTTAGCTCGGTCGGCACGGAAAGAGCGAGCCTTATCGGGGTGTGAATGGTCGAGAGTATCGTCAAGAGCGTGGCGGCGATGAGTGTGCGCTGGGGCCTCCCTCGGGGTCGTGCGATCGCCGCGCTGCTTCGAGTCCTGGGGCTGGTCATCATCGTGGGGTGCTCGCCGTCGTCCAAGTCGACGGCTTGCGAAAGTTCGCAGTGCGCCCCCGGGAACGCATGCATCGACGACGATTCGGGCACGGGGTCGATCTGCCATCGGCTCTGCACCGGTCAGGCGGATTGCCCCTCCGGCTGGTACTGCAACGACGGCAAGCCCCAGAGCTGGTGCGCCTTGTCCACGACGCACATCGCCGGCGCGGTCGGCCAGTTCGGGACGTCCTGCCTGCCGGGCGACGGCGAGTCGAACAACAAGGCCTGCGACGCGGTCGACGGCTTCTCGTGTTACGGTACATCACGGGCCGACGCGAACGCGTTCTGCACCCTGTTCGGGTGCGCAAAGGACAGCGATTGCCCGGGGGGTTGGTGGTGCGAAGTCGTCGACATGGCCCCGAACGTGACGACGTCGGTGCGCTCCTTCGGTCCGACGCGCACCGCGTGCCTACCGCGCCAGTACTGCGCGACCTGCCAGGCCGATCACGACTGCTCACCGAGTGCCGATGGAACGGAGGAGCATTGCACTACGGACGCGAACGGCAGCGGATTTTGCGCGCCCGAGTGCGCATCGAACGCCGGCTGCCCCCTCGACGCGACGTGCGTCGGGGCGTTCGATGTGTGCACGGCCACCGCCTGCATGGCCGACAGCGACTGCCCAGCGTTGAGCGGGACCGCTGAACGTTGCTTCCTCGGGTCGTGCAAGATCCCCTGCACGACCGACGCGTCATGCCCCGCGGCCAACGGCGCGCCGGCGCACTGCGGCCCTGCGGGCTCATGCGAGGCTCAAGCTTGCGCCAGCGATGACGATTGCCCACCGACCGCCGGAACGTTTCAACATTGCCGGGGCGGCACGTGCACCCCCGAGTGCGGCGGCCCGGCCGACTGCCGCGCCGACCAAAAATGCGGCATGCTCTCCCTTTGCCATCCGCGCGCCGGGGTGTGCGTGGGAAGCGGAGGCTTCTGTTCGCCTTGCCGTTCCGACGCCGACTGCCAGGATGGCTATTGCCTGAACGCACCCAACTCCACGGAGCGGTTTTGCAGCCAAGCAGCGCAGGGGTCATGCTCGGACGATGCGGCCCCGAACGGGATGTGCCCCATGCGCCCTAACGGCGCAACGTACATGGGCGTTGCCTGCACGACCGAGGACGATAGTTTCGCGCCCGCCAATCAGTGCGTCGGGTTCGTCGTCCTGGGCACGTCGACCGGGACTCAAGAGGAGAACCCAGGATGCTATACGATCAATCGCTGAAACGAACCCGGAGAAGCGAGCGCGCGCGATGGCTGGCGTCAGCCTTCGGGCGGTCGGTCCTGGCCGCCCTCGCGGCGTGCGCGAGCGCGAGCGGCGGGGCCGCCGGGGCGCCCTGCGATCCATGTGACGCCGCGTCCGCCCCCATCGCGACGACGCTCGCGGGGCACACGGCCAATCCCGACGGAATCCCGTACCCGACCGTTGGTTACGGACGCAATTCGCGAAGCGGAATGACGCCGGGGAGCATCATGCCGAACTACCGCTTTCTCGGCTATCCCAACTCCGATACATCGATGGGCTTACAAACGGTCGCGCTCGCCGACTACTACGATCCTTGCATGAAGCGTTACAAGCTTCTCCACATCACGGTCGCCGGGGTTTGGTGCAACCCTTGTAACGAAGAGACGTCGGCCCTCGTGGCGGGCGCCACCCAGCTCGCGGCGGAGGGCGCGGTCGTCTTCCAGGTGCTCGATGACGGCACGGTGATGGGAACGCCGGCGACGCTGGCCGATCTCAATTACTGGATAACGAGCCATCGAACGACGTTTTCGGAAGCGCTCGATCCGATGCTGACCAATCTCGGCTCCCTCGTCGATGCCGCAAGCATCCCCTGGAATTGCGATATCGATCCGCGCACGATGGAGATTCTCGATCAAAGCAACGGTTGGACGGGCGACATCACCACGGAGCTCGCGCCCGGGTTCCAGGCCCTGCCGGCGACGCCCAGCTACCCGCCGCCGGTCGCGTGCAATTGAGAGCGGCGCGACGTTGGATCGCCACGGCCGTGACGGCCATCGGCTGCGCGCCAGCGTCGGGCCCGCCGTCCGTCAGCCCGCCGTCCGCATCCGACGCAGTGACGTCCGCGCCGGACTTCTCGGCCTCCGAGCTCGCCGGCAAGCCGTTTCACCTGCGCGATCACCTCGGCAAGGAGGTCGTTGTCCTCGATTTCTGGGCAACGTACTGCGAACCCTGCAAAGCCGAATTCCCGCACCTTCGATCCCTGTACGACCAAGACAAGGACCGAGGGCTGCTGGTGGTCGGCGTGTCGATGGACGGGCCGGAGACGGCTGCGGACGTGCTGGCTTTCGCGCGTCGCTTCGAGTTGGATTTCCCGATCGTGCTCGATGAAGACTCGCGCATCGCGAGCTTGTATAACCCCAAGAAGTCCATGCCCCTCAGCGTCATCATCGACCGGAGCGGCCGCATTGCGGTGGTTCGCGAGGGCTTCAGCCCGGGTGACGAGAAGCTCGTCGCCCTGGATGTGGACCGCGCCCTCGCCGAGCCGCCGGTGCCCAAGTAGGGCGCTGACCGACGCGACGTGAAGCGCTCCTTCGACGCCACCGTTCCCGCGGCGCCCTCCTGGGTTTCGCATGGCACGGCCCCCCGCCGAGCCCGATCGGCGTTTGTTCTGGTGGGAGCCGCCATCGCCGTCGCCGCGCCGTCGGCGAGAGCGGAAGACGTGGGGAAAGTCGGCGGCAAAGACGCGATCCTCGACGTCACCGAGACGACCGTCGTCGCGCAGCACTTCGACGCTCGCGACGGCGAGCTTGCGCAAGACTCCGGCTGGGGTGACTGGCTCAATCGCCTCAATGCCGCCCTTCGATGGGGCGATTGGACGGCCGGCCTGCGCATCGACTCGCAAGTCTATTGGCGGCGACCGATCGACAACCCCAACTTCGGATCGCTCACGCCGGCCGAGCAGACGCAAGTCGTGCTGGACAACGAGTCGCGGTATCGCACGTCGGTCTATCCATCCAAAGTCTGGGCGACGTACGCCTCCCCAGGGGTCGAAGTGACCGTGGGGGACAGCTACGTTCAGTTCGGGCGCGGGCTTCTCCTTTCGCTACGCAAGCTCGACGAGCTTGGCGTGGATACCACGCTCCGGGGCGTGAAGGTTCGCGTCGAGCACAATCCCTTCGCCGTCACGGCCGTCGCGGGCTTTGGCAATCCCTCGCGCGTCGACGAGGCGACCGGACGCGCGCTCTTCGTGACCGTGCCGTCCGCCGGCGGCGCGGAGTTGCCCATGTTCGGGAGCGACCGCATCTTCGGCGCCGACATTCAAGCTGGACGCGGGCTGCCGGTGGCGCTCTCGACCCACGCCGTTCACTTCGATCGCTGCGCGCCCTATTCCTATGACACGTCCGGGCGCCCGATCACCGAGTTCGGCGCCGATCCTTCCGGGGTCCTCTTCGGGTCTTGCAACCCGAGCGATACCGCCACCTGGCTCGCCTCGCTGCCGAGCGCCCCTACGTCACTCGACGCGCGCGAGATCACGATGGTGGGCCAGTCGATTGAAGTGCCCGATCTCTGGGGACACGGACAGCTCTATGCCGAAGCGGCGATGCAGCAGCGAGTGCACGATACGCTCGCACAAGATCGCTACGGCAACGGGAACGCAATCTATGCGGCGCTGTCGCTCGACGCGGGACCGACCACCGCCACGTTCGAGCTGAAGAGCAACCGGAATTTCTACGCCGTCCCCGCCGCAATCAACCTGACGCGCGCCAGCGAATTCATCGTCGACACGTACTCGTTCCTTCCGCCCGCCGAGACGCTCAATCAGCTCGACACCCAGTTCGGCAATTTCAACGCGTGCGTCGATGCCGGGCGGCTGCGTGACGATTACCGCGTGGGCAAGAACTTGATGCTCTGGGCGCAGGGCGTCTATGCCAACACCCGATCGGAGCAAAATGCAGGCTGCGACGCGCACGGCAACATCGTTGGCACCGCGGCGCCGGCCAGCCTCCAAAACCGCGTCTGGGACGGGGTGGGCGGCTTCGAGTGGTACTTCGACGACCAGTCGTCGCACGTGTACGCATCGGCGGGCGCTCGCGACGACGCGAAAGGCACGGGGGACTTTTTTTACCGCGAGCTGCACGCGGAGTACTCCATCGCCAAAGTGATCCGCGGGCCTCTGTCGATCGAAATCCAGGGGCGTCACCGTCTTCGCAAAGAGGAGAGCACCAACCTCGAGGCCGTCGGCGGTACGTATGCCGAACAGTGGTGGCACGAAGGCGAGAACTACGTGGCGCTGAAGGTGGCTCCGAAGTGGGTATTCACCCAAGGCTTCGAGTATACGACGCTCACGGGGCAGCCCACGTATTACTTGAACGGCGCGGCGATCTACAAATTCACGAGCGGGTCGAACGTACGCCTGTTCGTCGGACAGCAAAGGGGGGCCTTTCGATGCACGAGCGGCGTGTGTCGCTATTTCCCTCCTTTCGAAGGCGCCCGGGCGGAGCTCACGCTGCGATTCTAAGGTTCGCCGGTCGGTCCCTTTCAGAAGAGATGGTTTGAGCGTCGCCATCCGACGTGCAAAATTAGTACGCGAAGTAAGGCCCCGTGCCGACGGGGGTCGTCGCGCCGTTGATCGCCGTGAACACGGTGCGGCCGTAGAAGAATGGGAGACCCCAGTCGAAATAGCCCGCCGTGAACGCGGTGATGGCCAGATCGTTCAACGCCGCATTGCCGCTCGCATAGAGTCCGTCGGCCGAAGCGACGCTGAACGGCGTCGCGATCCTCACGCCGCTGTATCCCACGTTGGTGGCCATGAGGCTTAGGCTCGTCGTTGGGCAAAAGAATCCGGTCAGGTTGCCCGCGCACTGGGGGACGGTCGTGTCTCCAAAGGCGTACGAGAGCGAGCCTGTATCGATGAAGCTCGCGGTGAGGTTGCGGCCACCGTAGACCGTCGTGAAGTAGCCGGTGAGGGGGCTTGTCGTAATGATTTGCGCTGCGCCCAAACCGTTGTTCGACGCCGTGCCGATGCCGAAGATCAGCGAGCCCACGACGGTGGAGGCCCCTGCCGGATCGATCGCAGGCAGCTGCACGGCGGCGCCGTTGTTGTCGGTCGGGAAAAGGCCCACGGGGTTCTGAACCTGATTGGCGATGGGCACCGAAGCTACCGTGCATGTCGTGCTCGTGCAGGAGTAGTAGGCGGCGGCGCGTGGGCTGGTCGTGCTGGCGCATCGGCTGCCGCAGTCGGCTTGGCTGAACCCGATGCCGATGAGACCGTTGCCGCCAAAGGCCGCCACCGTATCCTCTTCGCTACCGACGCTCGAGCACTCCGATGGAATGACCGTGAACCCGGGTGCTCCGACGATCTGGATCGGCACCGCCTTGGCCATTTCGCCCCCGACTTGCACGTCGGCGGTGGCGACCGAGCCCCAATTGTACCCGTCGACGTACTGGTAGCACTCGACGAGAGGGTTGCCATCAGCGGCGATTTGTGGCGGCAGTAGGAGCGAGGCGTCGAGCACCGCCCCGACGATGCGAATGCCGGTGGAGCCGGTGTCGACCTCGACGTGATCGATCGTCTGGCACGTGGTGGTTCCCGGTCGGCACAGCGTCACGGTGGTGTAGAGGGTGTTGATCGCGTCGAGGCCGCTCGGCCCGTGGTCCACGACGACGGGCACGACATTCATCGGAAGGCCGCCGTCGCCATTCGTGGAGAGGCCGCTCTCGACTTCCGTTGCCGCGTCGCCGCTTTGATCGGCGGCGTCGGCGGTGTTCACCGTGGCGGTGCCGACGTGCGGGCTCGAAGAGCAGCCGCTGCAACCGAAGGCCAGGGCGCTCGCCGCGACACGCGCCATGAGCGCGTTGTCGACGCTTACCATGCCCGCACGGTGGCGAGATTGAAGCCGGCAGGAAGGCGCGGCGGGAGCCAAGCTCGCCCCATGAACGCGTCCGCATGCCCGGCGGACTGCACGACCCACTCGGCCGTGGCCACCACGCGCAGATGGTGACCCGACGGGCGCCCGCGGGGACTGCGCTGGTAAGGCTCGAAGTAGGATCCGAGCAGCACGCGGAGATTCGGAAGAACGGGTCCTCCCCAGGCGATCGCGAACACCGTTCCGCCGTGGACGAGATACTCCCGCACTACCGTACCCGACGGCAAACGGAGCTCATGAATGTCCCACGCCGGTGCGGTGGTCACTTGCCGGGTGCCACCGAACGCCGTGTTGTCGGCCGCGATGGACGCGCCATCGGCGCCGAGCGCTGCGCGAACCTCCCGAGGCGAAGCCAGGCCAAGGGCCAGGGCGCCAAGCATCCAAGGAACGGTGCGACGAGAAATCATTGTGCCCGAACGATAAACGGGGCTTCGCGGGAGAGCGAGACGTTCGCAGCCGGATTCACCCGCAATGTAGCCATCCACGGAGTGGGGCCCCCATGGGCGACGTTCGTGTGCGCACAGCGATGCTCTGCACGATTTGACGGGCCACACGCGTCACTGACCCGGCTCGCCGTCTCCGGACCGATTCACGAATGCGCATGAACGCGCGAGGAGCGCCTGGACGGAGTCCAGGTCCGACCGGTGACCGTTGGTTTGATCGGTTTCTTTTCTTGGACGAGCAGATCTTCGAAATCCGGGTCACGGCGGCGCGGAGTCGCCCCGCGAAAAGCGCCGTCGCCCGAGTTCCCCGAGGCCGGCCGACGCGAGACACACGAGGCCTCCGATCGCAACCGGCGCGCGCGCGCCCGCGAGATCGGCGAGGCTCCCGACGATGGGCCCACCCACGAGCGCCGTTCCGCCAATCAGCGCGGTCTGGAGCGCGAGCACGCGGCCGTGCATGTCAGGGCGAACGTCGACCTGCGCGATCGTGGTGGACGCGGTCATGTAGATCATGCTCGCCGCGCCCACGAAAAACGCTGCGGGCACGGCCAGGGGCACCGACGGCATGGACGACAGCAGCAGCATCGCGCAACCGAGCGCGGAAGCACCCGTGACCGCGTGCCTCAGCTCCACGAGCCGGCGGTGTGCCACGACGAGGGTGCCGACCACGGCTCCGCAGCTCATCGTGGCGTAAAGTACGGTGAACGCGACGTCGGCACCGTGGAGCGGCCCGGTCACGAGCAGAGGCAGCGCGACGCGCAGATTGAACGAGAAGACCCCTATGAGCGCGAACATTGCGAAGCTTACCCAGAGGCGCGGCACCGACGCCACGTAGCGCAGCCCCTCCCGCACCTCACGGCCGGTGCGCGCTCGCGGCGGCTGCCGATAGAGCTCGCGCTCGCGCATCATGACGAGGCACGTGATCACCGCGAGGTATGTGACCGCGTCGAGAGCGAAGCACCAGCCGAAGCCGACGCTGGCGATGAGGGCGCCGGCCAGCGCCGGACCCAAGACCTGTGACAACGCGACGATCGTGCTGTAGAGCACGACCGCGTTCGGGAGGCTGTCCTTTGACACCATCTCCGGTACGAACGAGCGCCTGAGCGGGTTGTCGAAGGCCAACAGTACGCCGCCAAAAATGCCGATCGCGTACAGAAGAACGAGCGACGGATGGGGCAGGAACGCGAGCACGGCGAGCGCGATGGACTGAGCCATCTCGAGGCCCTGCGTCACGAGCAACATGCGGCGCTTGTCCGAGCGATCCGCGAAGGCGCCGGCCCACGCCGAGAGCGCGACCAACGGCCCGAACTGGCACGCAGCAAGGGCGCCGACGGCGAGCCCGCTGTGACCGAGCTTCAGCACGAACAGAATGAGCGCGACGTTCGTGAGCTGGTTGCCCGTATTCGAGACCAGCTGACCGATGAAGAACAGCCGGAAGTTATAGGTCGAAAGGGACAGGAAGGTCTTGCCGAGCGCGGTCCGCGCACGAGCGCGAACCGCGGAGGCGGACGAAGCGGGCGAGACTGGCGTCGAATTGGACATGATGAGGATCGACTAGGTTGAGCGCTTTCGCTGGCCGACGGCGCGAGCGCGCCGGACTCGTCCGGACCATGATCCGTCGACGGTACGGCGAGCGTTTCGGCACCAAGAAGCCGAGAACGAGGCGCTGACGCGCTGTCGCCCGTCTACGGACGCCGCGGGTGATCGCGCTTGTACCAGGCGAAGCCGAAACGGACGATCACGATAGCGCCGAACGCGACGGCGAGCCGCCAGAGGTAGGTGTGATCCACGTTACGGCCGGCGAGAATGTCGCCGCTCGTGAAGCGCGAAGGCGCACCCCCCCAGGAACATGATGGGGGAAAGACCCATGAAGTAGGGGAGGTACTCTTCCACGGCGACGAGTTTAGCCTTGGGCCGAAGTCATTCAAGCACGGCTCCCTCTCAGCGCGCCGCCTTCTTGTTCGGCTTCGCCGCCGGCGGCGGCGGGACCCGATCCTCCGCGATGTATTTGATGTAGTGCCATCTTGAGCGGGCACGATGACACGCCGAACATCCCCGCCGTGCTTGAGGCTTGAGCGACCGGTCTCTCCGTGGAACTGCGGCGCGAGAACAGGCGGGATCTGCTGCTCGGCCAGCCGGGGCGAACCTCGAACGTCGCTTTAGCGGCGACGACCCAGTGGTGCTCGCCGTGCTTGCCCTGCGTCAAGTTGCGTTCGGTACATGCTCAGCGCGCCTCGCGGATCCTCGAGATCCAGGAGGGTAGTAAAAGTTCGCGCTCGAGCATCGAGCCGGAAAAAAAACGAGTTCGACATAACGCCCGCAGTCGAACTTTCTCGGCTTGTGGCCGGAGAGCGGACCCAAGTGGTGTGACCCGAGCTAAATATGCCAGTGCAAGCGCGTTGCAAGCGCGCATGACCCTTGCCTACGGCTTCACACCCTGCGAAGGTGGCTGAATGGGCACAACCGGGGACTGGGAGGAACCTGCGATCGGGCCCGAGTTCCTTTTTTGCGTCCTCGTTGGAGTGGCAACGCTACCGATGATTGCCTGCTCCAGCAGTCCGCCCTCCGCGTCGGCTGGCGCAGCGGCGACCGGTGGCTCGGGGCAGGGTGCTTCGTCGGGGAACAGCTCTTCGGGAAGCTCGACAGGGACGAGTTTCCCCAATTCCGGTGGTTCAGCTGGCGCCTCTTCGCCAGGAACGGGCGCTGCGGAGTCCGACGCGGGTGAATTGGGGGCAGCCGGGATCGATGCATCGAGTGGTCCGGATAGCGCGGTGGCTCAGGAGGCTGGGGCCGGTACGACCGGATCCGGGAACGACGGCGGAGGGAGTGCGACGACGGAGGGGGGCTCGGATGCGACGGCCCCGGGGGCCGACGGCGGAGATTGGGTCGATCTTTTCGACGGCGTCGACTTCGCGGGGTTCAACGCGAACTGCAACATGGCCCATACGACCTCGCCGCCCACGATTACCGGAGCCGCCGCAATGGCATTCTTCGCGGCCGAGAACGGAACGATTCACGTCTACCCCACGCAGGCCAATCAATCGACGCAGCCGTTCTGCCTGCTAATGACCCAAAAATCGTACACCCACTTTAATCTGTCGTGGGAGTACCAATGGGGCTCTAAGAAATTCGCGACAACAGCCGACCCCACGGCCGGGACCGACTTTACGACGTATCCGCGCGACGCGGGAGTCTTGTGGTCGCTTTTTGGCGACGTGTCGCAAATATGGGCATCATCCATCGAGTTCCAGAACAAGTGGGGCACGACTGGAGATATCTTTGCTCTTTATGCGCAATGCAAATCTCTGGGGGCGCCCGGTGACCCGACGACCTACGCGCCTGCATCGGCGGGTGGAACGCAGATGACGGTCAACGGTTCCAATGGGTTCGTTCAGCATCATCGTAGCGCCAATTATGAGCTCGTAACCCAGCCTGACGGCGGGAGCTCGGCCAACGGTTACGGGACGGGCTGGAACTCGTGTCTCTTGCAAGCCAACGCCGGCGTCTCGACGTACACCGTCAACGGTCATGTCGTGAATCAGACTTTGGGGGTCATCGACCAAACCGGGAACGCCGTCTTGTCGGGACCGATCGGCTGGCAAGCCGAATCGTCGGAAGTTTACTACCGCAACATGCAAATCCAAGTCCTTCCCTAAGCACATCGAAGTCCACGTCCTGCGCAGGGCAGGCAACATGCCGAGGAGGTCGCGGCCCTGGAATCGGGGATCGGCGCTCGCGCGCATCTTCGTCGAGGCGGTCCTCACGATGTACCGTTCGCTCGCTCGGCGCGACGGGCTCGAAGATACCCAGTGCGGCGCGGTGAACTTCGTTCAGCGCTTCGGCAGTTTGAACCTCCACGTTCCACGTCCACCTGCTCCTGCTCGACGGCGCGTACGCCCGCGACGCGCAGGGCCGGCTCGTGTTCCACCCGGCAGATGCGCCGACCGCCGCCAACCTGAGCCGATCGTCGCTCGTGCGGCGCGCCGCTCGGTCGTCTGTCTGCGCAAACACGGCCATCCTGACGACTCGCCACTCGAGGCGCGCTCGAACGAGACGCCCGTGCATACGGCGCTCGACGCCTGCGCCGCCATCGCCAAGAGGCGCGGCAAAGTAGCGAGCTTGCCGCACGACGGCTCGCAGGCTCGTATCGTCGCCCGAGACGAGCGCGCGGCGGGTCAGCCCGCGGCATGGCAGCAGCGCGCGGCGCGATCGGAGGAATCGGTCGCATATTGCGGGTCATGTGCGCCGTGCCAGCGAAGTCATGACGCGGGGCGAAATGCGCTCACTGGGCGTGTAGTGCGGCCCCCGCACGGAACTTGCCTCACCGTTCTATCGAGAGGCCATGGAGTCGGTCGTGTAAAGTTTTTCGTGTCCGGGCTAATTCAGCAGCGATTTCGTGACCTTTTCGAGTTGTCGCTCGCGTAGTTCGCGGTACTTCAGGGTGGTGAGCTTGTTCGAGGTGATGGGTGTCGTGGACCACCCATACTCGAGTCGGATCGCGGTGAAGGCGAGGAGTGCCTTGAGTCCTTCACCGCTCACGACTTCCATCGACTTCGAGCGAAGTTTGAATTCCTTGTTCACTCGCTCGATGGGATTTGTAGTTCGTAAGGCGTCCCAGTGTCCTTGCGGAAATGTGTAATGAGCAAGAAGTGCCTCGATATCGCGCTCGATGCACGCGACCGCATCGGAGGCGTCTTTGTTCCACGTTCGTCGGAGCGCGTCGAAGGCGGTTCGCGCGCCCTCGAGCCCGTCGGCGTAGGCAACGGCATTCCACGAGGCCATGAACGCGGCTTGATAGCGACGCGGAACGCGAGGCATTGCATTGCGCGCCTTATGCACCCAGCAGCGAAGGACCACGGCTTGCGTGAACGCCTCGCGAAAGGCGCCACCCAGCCCCGGTAGCCCGTCCATGATGCCTGCCTTGACCGTGGTCGGATCGAGGCCGCGTTCCTTCAAGTCGACGAATACCGCTTCCCACGCGCCACGACTGTCCTTGTCGCCTTGCATCATCGAAAGCACGCTTTTTCTGCCGCTTTCGTCCACGCCGAGGACCACAAGCGTGGGCTCGATGTCCACGGTCGAACGGCGTACGCGGAAGTTCGTGCCGTCGATGTACAAGTACATCCATTTGCGGTCGTCCAGACGTCGCGTGAGGAATGCCTTCGCCGCTGGCACGATCTTGTGGAGCGCGTTGGACACCTCCTTCGCGGACACGCGCACCCCGAGCAAGGGTGCACTCAACTGCGCGAGCATTCGCGTCGACAGCCCCGCGAGGTTGAGCAGCGCGATGTCCTTTTCGGTGGCCGCGTCGTAGCGACGATATGCCGGCACCACGTTGCTCGAGAATCGGCCAGCCCGATCGCGCGGGACTCGGAGCTGCACCGTGCCAATACCCTTGATGCCAAACGTCCTCGATGTAAAACCATTTCGCTTATTCGCAATCTCAGCTTCCCGTCCAAGAAATATATCAATCTCCGCCTTCATGACCTGCTCGAGCGTCTCCGTCACCGCCGCGCGCACGTGCCCGACGACTTCGAGCATCGCGAGCCCGGGTGACTCTTCAAAACGCTTCGCCAGCGCGACGACGTCGGCGACGCGGACGATGATCTTCATCGCCCCTTCATAGACTTTCTTTGCGATCTCCATCTTCTTGATTCCTTTCAGGAATCAGCGCGAGACACAAACAACTCTACACGACCTGCAAGGACGGTTGTCGCCAGCAAGCGGCGACTGTCAATGGAATGATCATCAGCGTGGCTGCACCCGAGCATCGCTCTTGCTTCCTGGAGGGGGCATGAGGCGATCCGTTCTGATCCTCGTCGCAACCGTCGTGTCCTTTTCCTTGTCAGCCTGCTTTGGGCGGGGTGGCGGTATCCTCGCCCTGATGCTTGGTACGGCGATCGTGACCGCCGCAGTGGTCAGCGCGAACGAGCCGCCGCCGCCGCGCGTCGTGTACATGCCCGACCCGCGGCCGGGGTATGCGTGGCAGCCTGGCTACTGGACCCTCCAGGATAACGAGTGGGTCTGGGTTGATGGACAGTGGGTGGCTCTTGCGCCCGGCTACGTGTGGTCCCCGACCCACTGGGAACACGATCCAAACGGGTCCTGGCGACTGCTCCCGGGCCAATGGCTGCCCGCATCTCCCGCGCCTCCGCCCCCGCCTCCTCCTCCGCAATGAGTCGTGGTCGAAGGGCGGGGCCGGCAGCGGTCAAAAACGGACCAAGTCACTTCGCCGCAAGATCGCTGCGTGCGTTTTGATGCGTTACAAGGTCCACGTAATCGGCCAGGATCTGCTCCCCTTCGTTCAAGATGATGTCGTGTGCCGACACTCCGCTCGGGGGTTCGTCCAGTTCGTGCCTGGCGGAGGAGCGGGCCAAGGATGTCTTGTCCGCGTCGTTCTGGGGCGCCACGGGAGGCGGCAGACCCGGCGAGGACGCGTTCTGGAGGGTGATCGCGTAGGTGGTGGGCCTCCTCGCGTCAAGGGCACGATCCTCGCGCTCGCGCTCTTCCTGCCGCGCTTTGTCTTGCGCGAAGGCCTGGCGCCGCTCCGCTTCGTTCAATGAAACCGACTTCGTGTCGAGGCTGTGCTTGAAACGAACGATATCGCCGGCGACGTCACTGAAGTCCTTGTCTGCCGTGATCCGCCGCGCGGAGTCCTCGCGCAAATCGGCGAGGTATGGTCGAACACGGTTCAGCCGCTCATAGGATGCCGACGGCACCACATCCCATGGTAGAGGGTCCTTGAGGGCCGATTCGCTCACCTGGCGAACGTCGCTCGTGGAAGGGAGTACGATGTCGGAGGCGACGCCGCGCAATTGCGTCGAGGCGCCGCTCGGCCGGTAGAACTTGCTGATGGTGACTTTGAGGGCACCCGGGTCAAAGGCGTGGGCGAGACCTATCTGGTCCATGATACGCCCAAGGGGCATGATGCTCTGCACTGTGCCCTTGCCGAAGGTCGAGGAATCGCCCACGACCAGCGCGCGTCCGTAGTCTTGCAGCGCGCCCGCCAGGATCTCCGTGGCCGATGCGCTAAACCGGCTGGTCAGCAGGACCAACGGTCCGTCATAGGCCACGCCGGGATCGTTGTCGGCACCCACCGCGATGTCGCCGGCCTGACCGCGCGTTTGCACGACGGGCCCCGTCCGGATGAATAGACCGGTCAGCGAAATCGCCTCATCGAGCGAGCCCCCGCCGTTGTGTCGCAAGTCGAGCGCGATGCCCTGCACGTGTTCGACCTTCAACTTGCCCAAGAGCCGCGCGACATCCGCGGTTGCGCTCCGGTGCGCGGCGCCCTCCTGGCCGTTATAGAACGATGGGAGCTCAAGGACTCCGAGTCGAAGCGTCTCCCCCTTGGGGGTGGGCAAATCGACGATGCGCGCCTTGGCTTCCTGGTCCTCGAGTTTGACCTCGTCGCGCACGATCGAAACGCTCCGCGGCAGCGCACCATCGGCGGCGGTCGCCGGGAGGATCTTCAAGGTCACGGTCGTGGCCTTCGGCCCGCGGATCAATTCGACGGTGTGTGCGAGCGGCATGTTGATGACGTCGACGGGCTCCTTGGAGGCTTGCGCGACGGCGACGATCCGGTCGCCCGGCTTGAGCAGACGACTTCGCGCCGCGGGACCTCCCGGGACCAGGTCGCGAATCGTGCAATAGCCGTCCGCGTTCTCGAGGGTCGCGCCGATGCCGAAAAGCGAAAGATTCATGCCGATGGAGAAACTCTCCATTTGCTCGTGTCCCAGATAGTCGGAATGGGGGTCGTACACATGAGCGAGGGCATCCAGATAAACTTCCAGCACTTCGTCGGGTCCGAGAGCCTTCATGGTCTGCAGCTGCCGCGCGTAGCGATGGGTCAACGTGCTCACGATCTGGTCTGGGCTCTTGTCGCCCAACTTCTCCTGCAAATAATCGGCACGGAGCTGCTGCCGCCAGAGCTCCTGGGCCGCCGTCAGATCGGCCGGTCGGGGCGCATGTTCGCGATCGAACGAGTAAACGTCATGTCCAGTGAAGTCGAACTTCGCGATCCGCAGCGTGTCGGCCACATAGGTTGCCTGTTGCTGCATCCGCTCGAGATACCGGGCGAAGATCGTCTGGGCCGGGCGGGTATCGCCCGCTCCTCGTGTGTCCTCTGCAAGCGACGCGCGGTACGCGGCGAATTCGTCTACGTCGGTTTGGAGGAAGAGCGACCGCGCTGCGTCCAGAGAGTCGAGGTAGCGGTCGAGGAAAACCCCTGCCAGCGCGTTATCCAACGGGTGATGCGCGAATTGGGAGTGCTCGAGAATACTGGTCGTCAGCCGGGTGATGTTCGCATCTGTCGTACGCAGGTCCGGCGGCTTGGCGGCCGAACGACCCCCGAGCGCGCCTGCGACGACGACGAGGGCGAGTCCGAAGGCGGCAGGGGAGGCAAACTTTCGAAGCTTCATGGAGACTCCGGGGGGTCGACGTGGGGCCGCAGAGATTTGAGAGCTCGACGTCACACCGCCGTCTAATCTTGGGTGTCTCCGATGGCCCGAACCTGGCGCCAAGATTACAAGGACGAAGGGATCGGGCGGACCCGGGAAAACGGCGCGGATTACTTGCTGGCACTCCCCCCAACCGGGGGCATTTTCGGAAGCGTCCGAATCAAGCGGAAGTCGTGCTCGGGATCCACGACGGTCACGTCCCCGAATCGCGTCAACGGAGCGGCGACGAGGTTCGCGTCGCCCGCCACGATGATGAGCGCGTGGTTGGGCGTGAACACGTTCGCGGCCTCGGCGTCGGTGTCCGCCGTCGTGACCGCGCGGAGCGCCGTGCGAGGTGTGGTCTACCGAGAGCACGATTCGCAGTCCGTTCGGCAGGGTCGACCTCTGCACGTCCACCTGGAGCTGCGGGATCTCGGATCCCTTGCTTGCAGCGGCCGCTGGACCGGCGTGGGACGAGCCCGTCGCGAGCAGAACAACGAGAAGCAGCGCGAAAGCGGCGGAGGCCACGCGAAGCCGAGGCTCAGAGCATGTATGCGCCTTAGCGCGTCGTGGCCATCTTCAAAAGCTCATGCACCGTCGACGCTTCGATTCTTGGACCCACGAACGGCGAGTCCCATCGCGCCTTTGGACCGTTTCGAGGCTATCGATAAGGTCATCCGTGGGATGAAAGGGCGTAAGATGGCGTAGAGGCGAAGCCGTGGGCATCAGCGCGAATGAACACGTGCGGCTATCCGCTGGTACTGCTCGGCGCGGTCGCAGAGGGCGAGACGATTGTGATCACGGCAGGGTACCTGCTCATCGTCAGCACATGAACGTGGTGCTCGTCGCGACCTGCGCCGCCATCGGCGGAACCGTCGATGACTAGGCTGCTTTCTGCTCGGGCGACGCTCCGGGGAGCAGGCCCTGCTGTGGCTGCCCGCTTCGATTCGCGCCGGCGCCGAGCGCGCGCGCGAAATCGTCCGCCACAATCCTGTCCGCGTGCTTCCTGATGATGCGCTTTGTTTACGGCATGCGAATTGCTCTGCCTGTGCTTTGCGGCGCATCGGCGATGAGTCTTTCGAGGTTCGCGCGCTATGACGTTGGAGCCGCGATTGTCTGGTCCGTGCTCTTTACCGGAATCGGCTATGGCTTCGGAGCTGCGGTCACCGCAGCAATCGGTGAGATCGAGCACGACGAATGGCTCGTTCTCTGCGCAATCGTGGTCCTCGGGCTCCTCGTGCATTTGTCATCGAAGCGGTTACTCCAATGGATAGAGCCCACGCTGGCCAAACCATCGATACAATCGAAGTGAGCCGACGCCGCAGTCCCAGCGAGGTTCCGGAACTCAACTTCAGGTGTTGTGCGGGTCTATGCTTGCCCGCCTGGAAGAGGATCGCACGGGCCGTTGCTTCGACTCCACCGCCGGCGCGGAACAGATCCCGAGGTCATCAATGACACTGGTCAGCCACGTGTTTTTTGCAGCCGCAGCAGTCTCGGTGGTCGTGGCGGCGGCGAGAATCACCCTCACGATGAGCAAAACCAGGAGCGTCGTCGGGCCTGCGGCGGTCGTGACCCTCGTCGCGAGCTGGGCGCTGTGCGTGTGGCTGCCGAGGCGGAGGACTTGCGAAAACCCCGACCCGCAAGAAGATTGTGCTTTGGTTCGCGGTGCGTAGGCGTCGGCTTTTCATTCCGACTTTTCTTCTCGGACTCGTCGACATAAGCGTAGCGGGTGGCCCAGATCACGGTGACGGTTCCGCCGACGCAGAGCTTGCCGGCGTCGTCCGGCGTTCCGGCACCTTCCATGGAAGCGAAGCGCTTGGGCGCCGGCGCCCACAAACCCATCAACGCCCTTTCGTTCGCGCTTCTCGCGGTCCTGCTGGGCATCGCGACCGGACTCGGCGCTTTCGCGTTTCGCGCGCTCATTTCTTTTTTTCACAATCTCCTATTTCTCGGCAGGCTATCGCTCGTCTACGACAGCAATCAGCACACCCCGCCGAGTCCATGGGGCCCGGCGGTGGCCCTCGCTCCCGCGGTCGGGGCCGTGGCGGTCGTTTTCCTCGAGCGCACGTTCGCTCCGGAAGCCAAAGGGCACGGCGTCCCGGAGGTCATGGACGCGATCTATTACAAGAAGGGGGTCATCCGTCCCATCGTCGCAGCGGTCAAGTCGTTCGCGTCGGCGATCTCGATCGGAAGCGGTGGTTCCGTCGGACGCGAAGGCCCGATCATCCAGATCGGCGCCGCCGTCGCATCGTCCGCGGGCCGCATCGCGCGCGCTTCTCGCTGGCAACTCGCGACGCTCGTGGCCGCGGGTGGCGGCGCCGGGATTGCGGCGACGTTCAACACTCCCATCGGCGGCGTGCTCTTTGCGGTGGAAGTGCTCATGCACGAAGTGAGCGTGCGGACCCTCGTTCCCGTTGCGTTGGCGACCGCGACCGCGACATACGTCGGTCGCTTTCTCCTGGGCAGTCACCCGGCCTTCGAGATTCCGGCGCTGCGCATGCCCGTCGCCTCACGGATTGCGTTGCTGCCGTCGTACGTGGTGCTCGGCTGTATCATGGCCTTCGTTTCGGCGGGATTCATTCGTGCGCTCTATGCCAGCGAAGATCTCTTCGAAAAGTGGATTCCGAATCGAGAGTACAGGCGTCACGTCGTCGGGATGCTCGGGGTCGGGGTCTTGGCCGTGACTTTCATGCACTTTACGGGTCATTACTATATAGAAGGCGTCGGCTATTCGACCATTTTCGATATTCTGTCCGGTACCCTCGATGGCGGCGGGTTTCTACTTGTCCTTCTGGCCGCCAAGCTGCTCGCGACTTCGTTGACTCTCGGCTCGGGGGCCTCCGGGGGGGTCTTTTCTCCGTCGCTCTTCATGGGCGCGGCGCTCGGCGCGGCGTATGGAGTCGGCTTGCGCGCCCTCTTTCCCGGCCTGCATATCGTTCCTGCGGCGTTCGCTCTCGCGGGTATGGCGGGGATCGTCGCCGGCGCCACAGGGGCTGCGCTCACCGCGATCGTGATGATCTTCGAAATGACGCTCGACTACTCGGTGGTTCTTCCGATGACGCTAACCGTAGCGGTGAGCTACGGCCTTCGTCGGTATCTGTGCCGAGAGAGCATCTATACGATGAAGCTCGTGCGACGGGGCCACTACATGCCGCAGGCGCTCCAAGCCAATGCCCATCTCGTTCACCATGTCTCGGATATGACCCTCGAGCCCGCCACGGTCATGGCCACGGACTCTCCCGTCGAGCAGCTCGTCATGAACGAGGAGCCGGGGCCGCCCTTTTGCGTCGCGCTCGTGGAGGAGAACCGCGTGACCGGAGTTCTTCCCCGCGACTGGGTACTCGGCCATCCGACCAAGATCCGAGCGGCGAAGCAACTGGGTGACGCGGCTTTGCAAACGTACGTGACCATTGCAAGCGACGCGACGCTCGTCGAGCTCATGGCGCTCCTGGCGACGTCCCGGGCGACGCTCGCGGTCGTCGTGTCCCCTCCCGGTTCGGAGGTCACCATGACCTCGAAGGTCCTCGGTGTCGTCACCAAGGCAGGACTCGCGGAGGCCCTCACCGAGGGTATGGAGATCTTCGCAGACTGAGGAGTGCGGGCTGGTGCGCGCCCGTTCGTTCCGCTCCTCCTCCATCATGTTGCGGAGGCGCGGTGAAGACGGACGTCGAACGTCGACCCGACGCCGACTTCGCTCTTGAGCCTCACTTCGCCACCGTGCGCCTCGACGATGGCTTTCACCAACGAGAGCCCGAGCCCGAGGCCTCGTTCGCCGCGGCTGCGGTCGGCACGGAAGAGTCGTTCCCAGACGCGCCCGCGATCTTCGGGCGCGATGCCCATTCCCGTATCGGAAATACGCAAGATTGCCCAATCCATGTCGGTGAAAACGGAGACTTCCACGCGCCCGCCGGCCGGCGTGTACTTGATGGCGTTATCAATCAGGTTGGCTGCGACCTGTGCGATCCGGCGACGATCCGCGAGAATTTGGGCGTCGCCCGCGAGATGGGTGACCACGCTGACTCCGGCCTCCTTCGAGACGAAATCGTAGAGCTCCACGGCTTCGCGCGCGATCGCCCCGAGGTCTTCGATGCGCTTGTCGAGGCGCATGGCGCCCGCCTCCGCTTCGGAGATATCCGTCAGCGTCGTTAGCATACTGAGAACTCGGTCTGACTCTTCGATCACCTCGGCTAGCGCGTCGCGCTCTTTTTCGGCGTCGGCCGGACCGCGGAGCACGAGCTCCGCGCCCGCGCGCAGGCGCGCAAGGGGCGTTCGCAAGTCGTGAGCGACGTAATCGAGCGAGTCCCGCATCGCCCGCACGAGCGCCTCGTTGCGAGCCAGCATCCGGTTGAACAAGTGCGTCAATTGCGTCAACTCGTCGGTGGAAGCGCGCGTCTGGACCCGGAGCGTGAGGTCGCCGGATTCGACGATTTGCATTGTCGCTCTCGCGAGGTCGGTTACCGGCCGAAGGGTTCGTCGGGTGATGAGCAGGCCCCCGAGAGTCGCAAGAACGAGCCCAAGTCCAAAAATAACCCACGACGTTTCGCGGAGCTCGCCCCATAGGCGGCTCGTAGGTTCGTCGCGCAGGGCCAGCGACAGCCACCGGCTTTGCGAGACCTCGGCCTGCGCGACATGCCACTCTGGCGGCGGTGTTGCGGCCTTGCCATGGGCACCGGACATGGCGGCGGCGCGACGCGAGGTCTCATCGGACGAAATCCCGAATAGTTCAATGTCGCGCTCGTCGGTCAATCGAAGGGCCACGCTTTGGCGGGGGATTGGCGCGCAGTCGAACATCGATTGGAGCGCATCGGTGCCCCCGCGTTCCAGCGCCGCGCGGTAGCGCTCGAGCGCGCTCTCGGCCGACCGCTGGCCTTCGTGCTCGACGGATGCCTGCATGCGCAGCGCGAAAACGGCCGCGGCCACGAGGAATGAGCCAAGCGTGACGAGCACGTACCAGAGTGCGAGCCGCGCTCCGAGCGATCGCCACGTTCGCGGACCTTTGGCGCGCTCACCGATAGGGGCGGAGAGAGACTCGGCTCGGTTAGTCGGCCCGGAGGACATAGCCGACGCCCCGCAAAGTGTGGATCAGCTTTTGGGAAAAATCGCGATCGATCTTGGACCGGAGACGGCTGATGAGCACGTCCACCACGTTCGTTTGAGGGTCGAAATGGTAGTCCCAGACGTGCTGCAAGATCATCGTCTTTGACAAAACGCGTCCTTGATTGCGCATCATGTACTCGAGCAGGATGAACTCTTTGGTCTGGAGCTCGATGGCTCGATCGCCCCGGTGAACGCGACGGGAAACGACATCGAGCGTGAGGTCGGCGACCTGCATGCGCGGCAATGATTCGGCGCGTGGGGATGCGCGACGCATCAACGCTGCTACCCGCGCGAGCAGCTCGGCGAACGAGAACGGCTTGGTCAGGTAGTCGTCGGCTCCGGCGTCGAGTCCGTGAATGCGGTCGTCGACGGCCGCGCGCGCGCTAAGAACGATGACGGGGATAGCGCTCTTCGCTTCGCGCAGCGCGCGAATGATCGAAAGGCCATCACGCCCAGGCAGCATGAGGTCCACGATGGCAAGGTCGACGCCCGGCTGACGGGCAAGCTGCAGGCCCTCGTCGCCGCTCCGGGCCCAGGAAACTACGTGCGCCTCTTGCTGCAATCCTCGGCTTACGAAGGCGCCGATCTTTTCGTCGTCTTCGATGAGCACCACGTGCATTGCAGGCAGGCTCCCTTCAAGCGCCGTTGCCGACGACGGAGTGGAGGGCGCTCGAGACGACCCACCCTTCGGCGCCGGCAGGGCCGCGCACGCGAACGAAGTCACCGTAACGATTGCCGACGCGTACGACGTCTCCAGCGCGCAGATCGGCGGTTGCGCCCGACGCTTCATACGGCGCGACGAGAGCGCCTGTCGGCGTCGTCACGACAGCCAAAGCTCGCGACGAAAGGTTGGACTCGACGACACCGCCCACGCTTAGCACGAAGGCGATGGCCGAGCCGATCGTCAGAGCCCGCACCGCGCCGCCGCTTCGTCGGAATGCGACGACGACCGCGAGGCCGAGCCCGGTCACCCATCCGAGCCCGACGGTCAGCCAAGACCACTCGCGCGGTGTGATCCACCCTACGACGCGACCCACGGGTGGCCCGCTGGAAGAAACGTCGGCGGCGGCAAGCGCCGAACGGACAAAGTCCGTGCGCGGTGCCAAGAGTCGAGCGCGTTCGAACGAGAGAACGGCCGACGCGCGATTGCCCCTCGCAAGCATCGCCTTTCCGAGGGTCACCAGAGTATTCGCTTGCGCGCTCTCCGTGGCCACTGCGTGGGCGGCGAAGGCCCCGATCGCGCCGAGGGCGAAAAGGGATGCCACGAGGATGACGACCCGTGCGAGGCGATGGCGATTCATGATGCGTTCCTCAATGTGCATTCAATGGACGAACACGCGACAGTCAGATCGATCGGGCCGACGTCGCGACGACCAAAACGCAGGGCATCGGCGGTGGAGATGGCCGTCAATAGCGGGTCCGCTGTGGGGCCGAGGCGCCCGCGGAGGGCGTCGGCGGTGATATCGGTTTCGGCGATGCCCCAGCGCTTCGCGAAGTGCACCACGATGAGCCGGCGGGCTGCGTCGAAGAAAGCGGTGACGCTTCCAATTTTGGCAGCGCGTCGCAGGGCGCGACGGAGGGACTTCTCTCCGTCCCGCCGGGGCCACCACCGGACGGCGAGGGCGGCAAACAAAGCGGCGAGCACAGGTGCGAGGCTTAGTCCCACGGTTCGCAGAGCCGGAACGAGCGAGGTGGGCGACGGAACTTGGGAGAGGTTCACGGTCGGAGCGTCTGCGGGTGTGTCCGGGGTCGTGCCCACAAGGGGAGCCGTCGGTTCAACGGAGGGGGACGGCGCGAGCGCACCCTCGACGACGACCGTGAGCGGTGCGGTCTCGACCGTGGTGTAGCGTCCGGCGCTCGGTTCGAACGCCGAGAGCGTGATCGACGGAATCGTGAGCTTTCCTCCGTGCAGAGGGATGAGAGTCTGTTCGAAGGTCTTTCGCGCGAATCGCTTTCCGGGCGCGACGGCCTGGGTTTTCGAGGTCATCGGGTACGCCTTCCAATCCGCGGACGTCGCGACGCCCTGCAGATCGACGCGGTCCAGGTCCCCGTCCCCTTGCACCGTGACCCGCAACGTCACCGGGTCCGAAGCGCGGAGAGGCCCGTCCGCGAGCGCCGCGTGGATGTCAAAGCGTCCGACGGCACCGGAGAACGCGGGTGGCTGTCCCGAGGCGGGAAGCGCTTTGATCTCCAACGGAGATGCAGCCGCCTTCAGCGTGAACGCGTCGTCGTGCGCGCGGCCGAGGGTTGTCTCGAAGGGCAGGGAGAAGGATTGCTGAAAGGATTGAAAGAAGCGCTGGACGCTCGCCGGATCGGAGGGGTCGATGTCCATGCCGCCGAAGGGATCCCCCTGCAGTTGGTTTTGAAGCACCCGAGGCTGCGGTACGGCGTCGCGGAAGCGAATCCGCACGGGCAGCTCGACGGAAATCGCGATTGGGCCGGCCGTCGACGGCGTGATCGTCCCGGTCCACGTGGCGACCAGGGTCGGCTCTCCGTCGACAATCGCGGTCGACTGCCGAGGTTCATGGGAGAGATTGGACGTGAAGACACTGTCGGACGTGAGCTGGGGCGTTCCTTCGAGAGTCACGCCTTCCACATCTCGGAACTGCGCGCTGACGCTGATCGGGATAGCCTGCCCGACCCAGGCGCTCGAGCCTCCTACCGTGAAACGAAGGTTTGCGTGCGAGCGATGGGCCGGAGAAGCCGGAGCGGGCGCTCCCGCCGCAACGGACGTGTTGGGTGCCGCGATCGCAGGCGATTCGATGCAGGCGAAGAGACCGGCCATCGCGATCGCGGTGGCCATGGTTGCAGAGCGAGGATGCATGGCTCACCAATCCTTTCGTGGTGTATCTGGGCCCGCGTCGGGCGCGGTCGTGCCGAGGGTCACGCCGCGATGCTCGTCGCCACGGAGCGAATCGAGGAGCGCGCGCGCATCATGGGGAGAGAGTTTTCCGTCGCCAGCGCCCGAGTCGTCTCTCTCCCCCGGACGATGGGCCTGATTCGTTGCGCCCGGGTCGGCACGCTTGGCCGCGTCGCGGTCATGGCCGCCAGCCGAATCAGGGTGAGGGGAGTTTCCCGCGCTCTGGCTCTCCTTGTTTGCGTCTGCGGACGCCGTCTGGCCTTCTGGCTGCGTGCCGGATCTGCCCTCGCTGGGAGATCCCTTCGCGGCGGGCTTCGGGTTTCCCTTGGCTCCGGGAGAGGACCCCGATGACGCGTCGTTCGATCCTCCATTCTTTCCCGTCGCGTCCTTCTTCGCGTTCGGGTCGCTGCCATCCTTCTTCGGGTCGCTCTGGGGCGATGTCTCCTTCTGCTCCTTCTGCTTTTTCTCGAGCTCCGCGAGCTTTCGTTTCACGAAGTCGCGGTTGTAGGTGGCGTCCTTGTCCTCCGGAGCAAGGGCGAGCGCCCCTTCGTAAGCGGCAACCGCCGCCTTCCAGTGTTCGATCGTCTTCTCGGGGGTATCGGCAACCGTCTTCGCACCGAGGCGGTACCGGGCGTCGCCTAGATCGTACGAGATGCGCTCCTGCAGTTTGGGGTCCGCCGACCCAAGGGCCTCTGCGTAAGCGGCTTCGGCGGCGTCGTAGTGCCCTGCGCGATAAGCCGCAGCGCCCTCATCAATCGAGAGCCGCGCGTCCTTCGGGTGTTTCGTATGCTCCGCGTCGTACTCCCGTGCCGATGCATCGAAACGCCCGGCCGCGTAGGCGCTTTCGGCGTCTTGCACGGACGCATGCGCGCTCGTCGGAAGGAGCAGTGCGAGTGCCACCGCGGCAATCGCTCCGACCTGCGTCGAGCGAGAGCCGCCGGGAGACCGGCGGGCTCGCGTCCGGGATCGAGGTCTCCATCCGAGCAGAGAATCGAGCACCATGGCGAACATCGACAACGCGAGCGGTACCGCGAACCACTCCGAATACACCCGGCGTACGCGTGCGCCTTGTTCCGTGTGCGAATGCGGCATAAGCGCTTCGGCGTAGAGCCGATCGAGGCCGCGGCCATCCGGCCCCAAGGGCTGATACGTCCCATGCGTGGCCCCTGCGATGGCCCGCAGGCCGGCTTCGTCCAGATGCGATCGAACCGGAGCGCCGTTCTCGTCGCGGGTTAGACCGACGGTAACGCCTTGGTCGTTCTTCGCCGGAACGAGCTCGCCGGCGGCGGTGCCGACTCCGACCGTATCAATGGTGATGCCTGCCTCGGCTGCCCGTTTGGCCGCATCGAGGCCCTGGCTCTCGAGATCTTCGCCGTCGGTGAGCAAAACCATCACCTTCTGGTGGGTGGAGTCGCCTTGGAGTTCGGCCCCCGCAACATCGATGGCTCGGCCGATGTCTGTCCCTCCGCGCCCGATGATTGTCGTATCGAAGGCGTCGAGTGTCTGGAGCAGCGCATCGTGATCCAGCGTCATGGGACTCTCGACGAACGCGTCGCCCGCGAACGCCACGAGGCCGATGCGGTCGCCTGGAAACCGTTCGACCAGGTCGCGAATGGCGAGCTTCGTTCGCTCGAGGCGCGTCGGAGCCACGTCGTCCGCATTCATGCTCTTCGACGTGTCGACCACCAGGAGAAGATCCGTCCCCTTGCGATCGAGCGTTTGCCATTGCATTCCCTTTTGCGGACGCGCCAGGGAGGCAAAGCCCATCGCGACGGCGAAGCACACCACCGCGACGCGGAGCCAACGGCGAAAGCGGGAGGGCAGTGCCCCGGCGTGGACGAGGCGGGCGCCGGCCAGCTCGGCCATGGCGCGCCAGGTGAGCGACTCCGCGCGAGCGCGGAGGATAAACAGAAGGCCAAGGGCGACGGCGCCGACCAAAAGCCACAACGGTTCTGCGAATCGCATGGGGTTCCTATCTCCACAATCAGCAGGGGACGCGGCGAAAACGGGTGGCGGAAAGACCGAGCTCTCCGAGCAAAAGAAAGAGCCCAGGGGCGGCAAACCAGGCGAAGCGCTCTTCATGATCGGTGAAGCCAGCAAGCGTGCGCGTCGTCTTTTCCGAGCGATCGATCGCCGCGTAGACGTCACGCAGCGATTGGGTGTCCGTCGCGCGGTAGAACGTGCCGCCCGTGATCTCGGCGACCTGCTTCATGCTCGCCTCGTCCACGTCGACCCGCGCTTTGACGAGTTGTTCTCGTCCGCGCTCATCTGTGACGGGTACGAGCGCTTCCCCCGCCGAACCGACGCCGATCGTGTAGACCTTCACCCCCAGCGCTCGAGCCGCCTCGGCGGCCGCGGCGGGGCCAATCTTGCCGGCGTTGTTTTGCCCGTCCGTCAAGAGAACGAGAATCTTCGATTTGGCGTCCTGGGCATCGAGCCGGCGCACGCCGGAGGCGATCGCCGACCCGATAGCAGTACCGTCCGCGGCCTGGCCGGCATCGAGGCCCTCGAGCCTTTGCAAGACCCAGTCGTGATCGAGGGTTAGGGGGCTCACGAGGTAGGGCTCTCCTGCAAATGCGACGAGACCGATGCGATCGTTGGTGCGGGCGCGGACGAATCGGCCCACCACGTCCTTCGCGGCGTCGAGCCGGCTCGTGGCGCCCTCGGGTCCGAGCATGTCGCGAGCCTGCATCGAGCCGCTGACGTCGACCGCCAGCATGATGTCGACGCCCGACGCGTGAACGGCCGCTTGCTGGTGTTCGACGTCGGGGCGGGCAAGGGCAACGACGAAAAGAGCGGCGGAGATCCAGCGCAAAAGCGGGAGCCAACGGCCCCAGCGCGTTCGCCGGACCCGCGCGACGGCGCGAACCAGCTCGGTGTTCGAATGCGCGACCGCGTTCGGACGTCCTGCCCGACCGAGCCACCATGCGATGAGGAAGAGCGGCACGAGAAGAATCAGCGCCGCGGGATGTTGAAAGTGAATCATGGGGTCACCTGGAGGCGGGGCGCAGTGGGCGCACTGGGAGGGGCGAAAAGTCGGGTGATCCAAGCACGCGCAGTTTCGGTCGACGCGACGAGCGAATCCGCATCGAGACGCGCCATCGCAAAGCGCGTGAGGTCGCACACGGACAGGAGGTCGAGCAGGCGTGGGGCATCCACGACGGCGTCGTAGGGCGCCGTGAGCCATGGGGCCCTGGCGAGCTCACTCGTGGTTTGGGGGCAAGCGTCTTGGCCGAGTCGCGCGGAGAGCGACGCGCGAAGCGTTTGCGCCACGACCTCGGCCCATTCTCGAGAGCGCCCTTCGCGAGCGAGCGATTCCGCCCGGCGGAGCGCCGCGAGCGCTTGCTGTTCGGGCGTCAACGGTTTCGCCCATCGACGCCGCCACCACCGATAGGCCACGAACGCGGCGGCCAGCGCAAGGGTGACAGCGATGGCGATGACCATCGAATGCCACCACGGCGGGATCAGGATCAGCGGCCGGATGTCGCGGATATCCTCGCCGGACGCGGGTGCCGCGCCGACGGTGTCCGCCCATGCCGTTACCGCCAGCAGGGCCGCGCACGGGCCCCAAGGGCTTATCCGAATCGGAGCTTTCATGTTCGACCTCCACGGGCGCGAAAGAACCCGATGAGCGGGGCGAGATAAGGACGGAGCGTGTCGACTTCGAGCAGGTCGACCTGCGCGCTGCGAACGAACGAGCGAATTCGCTCGTCGACGTCCTTGGCGAGGGTCTCCAGACGTGCTCGATTGCGCACGCTGCCGGTATCCACTTCGATGACCTCTCCCGTCTCGGCGTCCTCGAGGGTCAGAAGACCGACCGAAGGGAGTTGGCGATCGAGGCGGTCCCCGAGCCGGATCGCGACCACGTCATGCCTTTGCGCGAGGCCGCGGAGCTCGGTTCGGGCTTGCTTCATGGCGTCAACTCCAATCAGAAAGTCCGACAGAATCACGATGACCGCGCGGCGGCGGAGACGCTCCCGGACGAATCGGAGAGCAAGCGCGAGGTTCGTTCCTTGTCCCTTCGGCTCGAATGCCACGAGATCGCGCACGATCCGAAAGGCGTGGGCCCGCCCTCGTGCCGGGGGCACGAACGCCTCGACGGCATCCGTGAACGACGCGAGACCGATTCGATGGTCGCTCTGGACGGCGGAGAGCGCGAGAACGCCGGCGATCTCGATCGCCTGGTCGCGTTTGCTCGCGTCGGCCGACCCGAGCGTGCCGGACGCGCTCATGTCAACGACGAAGACGACCGTCAACTGCCGCTCTTCGCGGTACTTCTTCACGAAGGTGTGCCCGGCGCGCGCGGTCGCGCTCCAGTCGATGGACCGAACGTCGTCGCCCGGCTCGTATTCGCGGACCTCGTCGAAGTCCATTCCGCGGCCGCGGAAGCGCGATTGCACTCCCCCGTGGAACGCTTCGGAGCTGAGTCGGCGGGTGCTGATCTCGATCCGGCGGACGCGATCGGAAACACGCCGCGTCACCTCTTGCGCTGAAGTCGCGCTCACGGCGACGCCACCGTTTGGAGAACACGGCGGACAATCTCGTCGCCATCCACACCGCTCGCTTCGGCTTCGAAGCTCAAGGCGAGGCGATGACGAAGCACGTCCGGCGCCACTGCTTTGATGTCCTCCGGGACCACATAGCCTCGGCCCTGGAGAAACGCGGTGGCGCGTGCAGCCAAGGTCAGCCCAATCGTGCCGCGCGGAGACGCTCCGGCACGAAGCAGGCCCTCAATCGGAACTTTGAAGCGACCTGGCTCCCTCGTCGCCAGAATGATCCGTACGATGTAGTCGCGGACGGCATCGTCGACGTAGACCGAGTCGACAACGCGACGCGCGCCTTCGATGTTCTCGATGGACGCCACCGGGCTGACAGCCGTGCGCGGCTCGGTCACCGCCATCGAATCCAGGATCACGCGCTCTTCGAAGGCGTCGGGATACCGGACGCGAACTTTCATCAGGAACCGATCGAGTTGCGCTTCGGGCAGCGGATAGGTCCCTTCCTGCTCGAGCGGATTCTGCGTGGCGAGCACGAGAAAAGGTTCGGGCAAAGGAAACGTTTCGTCGCCGAGGGTGACCTGCCGCTCTTGCATGGCTTCGAGGAGGGCGCTTTGCACCTTCGCCGGGGCGCGGTTGATCTCGTCGGCCAGCACGAAGTTGGCGAAGACCGGGCCGCACTTCACCTCGAATGTGCCGGTCTGCGGGCGATAGATGGTCGTCCCGATGATGTCCGACGGAAGCATGTCGGGCGTGAACTGAATACGCCCAAAGCGTGCGCCGCCGATGCTCCCAGCCAGTGTCTTGAGGGCCAGCGTCTTGGCGAGTCCCGGCACGCCCTCGAGAAGGATGTGCCCGTTGGCGAGCAAGCCGACGAGCAAACGGTCGACCAACGCGTGCTGTCCGACGATCACCGTTCCGATCTCCCGTTTCAAAGGAGCGACCCACCGGGACGCTTCGACAATCCGTTCTTCGAGTTCCCGAATCTCCGGGGCTATGAGCGGCCTTGGTGCCGCGGGCCGTCCGTTCGCTCGTTGCGTTTCGTTTGTTTGCGACATCGCCATGGCTTGCTCCGTTCGGATGCGGCTCGACCCTCGAGCCTGAACGGGAGCATGCGATCCGGCCCTTGCCGCGACCTTGCGCGAACATGACACGAGTGAAAGGGAGCGCCTTTGCCGGCCGGCGGTGCCGGCCGCCAAACCTTACCGATCGGTAATGTCCACGAAAGGCCGAGGCATGGATCGCGACTCAACATAGGTACGCCGCCCGATGACGGGATGCAGGAAGTTGATTGGAGACACACCGCCATGAGTACAGAAATGTTCCGACACAATCCCGCGGAGGTTCACGCCGAAGCTGCGCGGCCGGACCGCGCCGCCGTCTCGGATCCGATGGGCGATCCCGCGTTCAAACCCGATCGCCCACCCATCTTTCAAAGCTCACCCGACCAATCAAGGCCCGGGCGCCCGCGTGGCTTCGCCGCGATGAATCAAGACCTCGTGCGGGAGATCGCCCGAAAGGGGGGTATGGCCGCACACTCGAAGGGCACGGCGCACGAGTTCACCAGCGAAGAGGCGCGTGCCGCCGGCCGCAAGGGGGGCCTCGCGATCCACGAAAAGCGGCGAAAGACCGTCGCCGAACGGCAGCGTGAACGCGCCCCGGCCGACGGAGATTCGCGAAGAGAGTAGGGATATTGTGGAGGCGCCTGGCGACCGCAAGCACCTGGTGCCCCGCGCGCGACTGGGGTCGTCGTGCTCCAACGCAGTCAGGGAGGTGGCGAGGCCACCGCCGGCGTCACGCTGCCGAGTGCGGCATCGCGCACGAGCGCCGCGATAACGTCCGCAAGCTTGCCAACCAGGTCGCTCATCGCCGCCACCAACGCCTGTGTCGTGAGGCCTTGCGGCACCTGGTGGAGCTCGACGGTACGCGCTCCCAGCGACGCGTGCGCGTCGCCCTTCTCCATGGCAACTTCGGCCACGAGGGTTACCTTTCCGCCATCACCGACATCGAACCGCCTCACGTCCACCTCGAGAGTGAGGTTGGCGTCGGCGGTGATGGCGCCATCTTCGGTGAAAACCACGCTGCCCGCGAGACGCTGCTCGACGTCCTGCGCAAGCACGCGCCCGAGCATCTCGTCGAGCGGGGCCGCCCAGCGATCGGTGTCTACAAGACCCAGGCGGTGGTCGACGATCGTCCTGACGATCACCTGTCGATCCAAGTAGCCCGCGATGGCCGGACGACGAAGCTTCAGGGTGTGAACGGGCGACGGGTGGGCCGCGCCGCTCTCGGCAGACAGAGCGTAAAACGTGGAGGGGGGCGAGGCGCCGCATCCGATGGCGCCCCCCAGACACAGGGCCGTCGCGAGCTGGGCCACGCGGGTCAACGCCCGCTCGCTTGCGTGTCGCGTCCGCGGATGAGCGACTCGGGATGTTGGTCGAGGTAGTCGGTCAGGCCTCGGAAGCTTCGCGCGGCGTCGTTGACCTCGCGGACCATCCTCTGCATGTCGAGCTGGAACTCGGAATTGCGCCCGTAGCCCGATGCTCCCAGTGCGCCGTTCGCGCTTTTCGCCACGTCGGACATCTGTGCGACGATTCCCGGTAGCTGCACGAGAGCGGGCGTCGCGCTGGTGTCAATCACGTTCGCGAGATGCTCGATGCTCGCGAGCGCGGCGTTCGCGGTGTTGCCGATCTGCGCGAACGGGATCTTGTCAACCTTGTTCGCAATGTCGGCCAGCGACGCGGTCAACCCCTCGATGTCATCGCCCTCGCTCGGCAGGACCAGCGCGTCGCCCTCGCGCGGCGGGTCGAGGCGCGCCTTGCCCATCGCGTACGCGATGGTCAGGTCTTTCGAACCGGTAAGAAAATTGCTCGACTCGAGCCTCACGTGCATCGTGCTTTCCGAGAAGGCCGTGAGCACGTCGGCCAAGGCTTTGGGCGGGTCCGCGCCATTCTTGCTGAGAATGCGTTCCGGCTGAAGATCCAGCGCGACGCGCGCCACCATGGCGCGTGCGTCCGGATCGTAGACGAGCCTCACGTCGCTCACGCTGCCCACTTGCACGCCGGATATCTGCACGGGCGAGCCGATCGAAAGGCCCTGAACGGAGGTGCGGAAGTAGGTCACGTAAGGGATTTTCTGGCGATAGAACGCGTTGTCGGCGGCGGCCTTGTCTTTGAAAAGATCGAACGTTGCAGACTCTGGCGCCACGGCGTCGGTGTCCTTGGTGAGCGGTGTCTCGAAAGCGATCCCGCCGCTCAGCAGTGTCTGGATCGACTGGAGCACGACGCGCATCCCCTCGGCGCCCATCGTGACCGACAATCCCGACGCATTCCAGAATTGCGTCTGCGTATGTACGAATTTGTCGAACGGCTCGCGCACGAACACGCGCAGAGTCACGGGGCCGAGGCCCACACCAAGGTCGTAGCTGAGGACCTGACCCACCTCGACGTCGCGGTAGTAGATGGGCGAGCCGGTGCTGAGCGAGCCAAGTTGCTTGGCATTGAGCACGTACACCTGACCTGGCTCGTCCCACTGCCGCCCGGGGGGTTGGGTGAGGGCCGTGAATTTGCGCTGCTTTTTGCCACCTGGCTCGCCTGGATCCACCTCGATGTAGGGGCCGGACACAAGCGTCTCGATGCCGCTGAGGCTCCCGGCCGACAGCCGCGGACGGACAACCCAGAAGCGCGCGCGGTCGGTCAGCATGGCATCGGTCCCCCCGACCATTCGCACCTGAACGACGACGCTTCTCGTGTCCGCGGAGAGCTTGATGCTGTCCACGGTGCCGATGGCGACGGCTTTGTGCTTTACCTCGGTCTGGTCGACGGTGAGCCCTTCGGCGGTCGCGAAGATGATCGTCACGGTGGGACCGCGGTCGGCGAGTGCCGAATATCCCAGGTAAAAGACCAATCCGGCGGCGACGAGCGGGATCAGCCAGATCGGTGAGAAGCGCCCGTGCCGCTTCACTTTGGCCATCGTGGGCTCGTCAGCGCGCGTGCTCGGAGTTTCAGGTGTGGGCATGGGTTAGCTCCTTCTCTTCGTTCGGATCTTTGTCCGGCGTCTGTCGCTCGAAAGCCTCCTCTTCCCGGCCGGCGGCGTCCCACATCAGTCGCGGATCGAAAAGCTCCGTCACGGCCATGGTGAGGACGACCACCGCGCAGAAGGCCATCGCGCCCATTCCGGGTAAGACCGACGCGATCGCCCCGAATCGCACGACGCCCACCAGCACCGAGAGCATGAAGATGTCGATCATCGACCAGCGCCCGACGAACCTGACGAACCTGAATAGCCGCGTTCGGCCCGCGAGCAGAGACGACGAGCGCCGGTGGGTCATCACCAGGATGATCACGAGCGACAAGAGCTTGAAGATGGGGATGACGATGCTGGCGAGGAGCACCAGCAGGGCCAGCGGCCACAAGTGGTTTTCGGCCAGCTCGACGACGCCATGAAGGATGGTCGTGGGCACTCCACTTTCCATTCGCTTGACGGTCATCACTGGAAGCACGTTGGCCGGGATGTAGAGAAACGCGGCCGCAAGGAGGAGCGCCCACGCCCGGCCCAGGCCACCCTTGCGCATGGAGAGAGGGTGACGGCAGCGCGAGCATCGATCGCCTGCTTCCGCGTGGGTCACACGACGGCACTCCGTGCAGCCGATCAGCGTTGCGGACGCGGGCCTGCTGGTCCGTTCAGGCCGTGGCCTTCCCGCTTCGAGTCTCTGCCAGATCGCTTCGGAATCGAGCGTCGCGTCGGTCGCAACGATGGCGACCATGGTTCCCCCGAGCGCGAGTGCGGCGAGGCCGACGTCGACGACGGCGATGGCCTCAAGCCGCGAATAGGCGACGACCGCTCCCAAGAGGAACACCTCGACCATGGCCCAGGGTGAGATGTGCGGAAGCCAGCCGAAGAGCCAAGCCAGCCAGCGGGGTGGCCGCGCGGCGCAGATGCCGAAAAGGACCGTAAGCTCGATGGCGAGCTTCGCGGCCGGCATCACGACCAGCGTGATGATGACGACGACCGCCAGCAGCGGGAGACCGTCCTTACGCAGCATGTACGGCCCCGAGAAGAGCGACGCGACGTCGGTGCGGCCGAGGATGTGCAGCTCGCCCAGGGGAAGAGCGAGCGCGAGCGCGAACAGGATCGCCGCGGCGACCGCGTTGAGACGCGCGAAGAGCAGTGAGTGGGCCGACACCCTGCGCAGAAGCGCGTCGCACCGGGCGCAGATCGCCGCTTCACCGTTGCCGACTTCGGGCAAGCGCTGGAAGAGCCCACAGTCGCGGCATTCGCGCCAGTTCGGGAGATCGTCGATCGCGACGGCTTCAGGCAAGAACGGCAACTTGGGTCAGCCTCCCAGTTCACTCATTGAGGGCGCGCGAATCGTTCTTTGCCGTTCCGCTGCGGACGATCCACTCCGACAGGGCGGCCAGCGCGAGCGCGATCGCGGCCCCACCACCGAACACCCAGCGCAAGCCCAGGCCAGCGCGATCGTGCAGCGGGCCGATACCGAACGCGGCCAAGCCGTAGCCGATTTGGTAGGAGGCGATTATCTGGCCCGGGGGCGCCTCGGGGCCGCCGAGGCTGATCGTGAGTGGGAGCAGCGCCGAGCAGCCGAGGCCCGCGAGGGCGAAGCTGGCCGCTCCCAGGCACGGCGAGGAGGATGGGACCATCGACGTAGCAACGAACGCGAGCGCAATGACCCACGGGAGCAGCCGCAACGCGTTACGGGACGGTAACCAGCGCTCGATGCTCGCGAAGAGCACGCGCCCGGCGGTGGCCGCCGCCCAGAACAGCGTGAGTGCGACCGCCGCGAGCCCCGCCGCCGCCTGGAGCACGCCCTTCATGTAAAGGATCGCCCACGTGCCGTTCGCCGTCTCAACGACTCCGTAGAGAAGCGCGAACACCGCAAAAAGCCAAAACCGACGTGAGAGCGCGCCCTGCGCCGGCCGCCCAGCCCCGCTGGGCGCGAGAGGGATGCATAGGCTCCAGGCGATGAGAGCCGCCAGCAGCGCCCCGATCCCCAGAGGCAGACTCCACCAGACGCCCAGGCCAACGAACAGCGCCACCAAGACAGGCGCAAGTGCCGTTCCCAAACCAAGCAACGCGTTGAGCGCGAGCACCGCGGCGTCGACCCGGTGGGGAAAGAGCGAGGTCGCAAGAGCATTGAGCGCCGGGACGGTGAGGCCAAACCCGATCCCCATCAGCGCGGTCGCCGCGAGCAAGAGCGCGAACGCTGCGGCGTGAGTGCCCATGGCGAACCGACTCGCGATGAGCAGAGCCATCGAGGACAGATTCGCGGTGAGGCCCAGGATGAAGACAGGCTTTTCGCCCCAGCATCCGGCAAGCCTTCCGCCGAGCAGCGAAGCGGCGACGGCCATGACGGTCTGCGGGGCGAATAGCCCACCGTACTCCCCGTTCGACAAAGCGTAGGCGTGCGGGCTCGTGAAGACGGCACTCGCAGCCGGGAAGGTCACCAGAGCCAAACCTTGGAGCAGACCCGCCGAATAGACCGCGCCGACCTGGGACCGAGCCTTCACGTCGTGCGGGCCCGCAAATGCTTCGTGTCGTCCCCACGGGCGCTCATAGGCGCTGTCGCAGGTGGTCGCCGACGCGAAGCGCGTTCGCCATGGTGGTCAGTCCCGGGTTCACGGCGCCAATGCTAGGAAAGAAGCTCGTATCGACGACGTAGAGATTGTCGATCTCATGCGTCTTGCAGTGGACGTCGAGGACCGACGTGGCTCGGTCGGTACCGAAGCGGCACGTGCCGGCCTGATGGCCGACCGCCGCCAGATTCATGTCGTTCTTCATATAGAGGTTGTGGGGATGCAGGTGGTCCGGATGCATCCCCAAGTGGCTGAGCATGGACTTCAGTTGTTGGTAGAGCTTCTTTGCGGCGAGCTGATTGGTCTTCTCGTACGTGAGGCGGATGCTGCCGTCGGTTTCGAGCGTGACTCGGTTGTCGGGTAGGGGCAGATCCTCGGTGGTCAACCAGAAGTCGACCGCGTGCCGGGCGAGAATCTCGAGCGACCACAGGGGGGCCAGTTTCGCGATCTCCACCTCACCGCGGAACATCGGCGCTTGCGACTTGCCCATCATCTGCACACTGCCCATGGGGAATGCGAATTCCGAAGTGCCGAAGTAGAAGTCGTTAAGACCAAGCGTCTTCTGATACCGCGTCGGGTTCGGCTCCTTGGAAACGGCTAGCACCGCGGCGCTGTTGTGGAACATGTAGTTGCGCCCCACTTGGTCCGAGCCGTTGGCGAGGCCCCGCGGGTGCTTGCCGTTGGCCGACGCGAGCAGAAGCCGCGCCGAGTTGGCTGCGCCGCAGGAGACCACCACGAGCCCGGCGCGATAGCTCTCGACCGCGCCGTCGTGCTCGACGACCACTTCGGTGACCGCGGTGCCGGCGGCGTTCGTCCGGAGTTGGGTGGCAAACGCGTTCGTCATGAGCGTAACGTTGGGAAACCGCAACGCCGGCCGGACCGCGATGACCTCGGCGTCGGCCTTGGCTTGCACCAAACAAGGGAATCCGTCGCAGTCTGCGCACCGGACGCAGGCGCTCATGGGCATGTTTGCTTCGTCGAGAAGGATCCCGCACGGCGAGTGAAATGGTCGGTAGCCGGCTCGCGCCAGGTCGTCATGCAATTGCTGGATGCGCGGCTCGTGTGAAACGGCGGGCCGCGGATAGGGCGCGCTGGCGGGCGGCTCGGTCGGATCCTCGCCGCGCGCGCCGTGCACCTGGTAGAGGTTCTCCGCGCGCGTGTAGTACGGTTCCATCTCAGCGTACGAGATGGGCCACGCGGGCGAAATGCCGTCGTGGTGCCGGAGCTCGCCGAAGTCGCGATCGCGAAGGCGGTACAGCGCCGCCCCGTACATCTTTGTGGCGCCTCCGACGAAGTAATGAAGGCCGGGTTGAAACGGCGCGCCGCTCCCATCAAACCAGGTCTCCTTCGAGACGTAGCGGTTATCCACGAAGACCTCTTCGGCGTTCCAGTTCTGTTTCTCGCGCGGCAGCCATCCGCCGCGCTCGAGAAGGAGGATGCGTTTGCCGGACGGCGCGAGTGAGAGTGCCAGCGTGCCGCCGCCCGCCCCCGTTCCGATGATGATCACGTCGTACGCATCGGTCATGGGCCTCCTTCATCTTTGTGAACGGTGAGTGTCGAGAGCGAGCGGAAGGAATGGGTTTCCGCAACGGTCCCGAACCCGGACGCCCATCCAGAAACCTCGCGACTGCCTTGGGTCGCAAAACGGATGCCACTGCGAACGTCGGCGCGAGGGTGTCGCGAAGGGCCGCTTGCGGCCATGGGAACCATTGATCCAAAGTGACTTCCGTCGATAGGCCGATTAGCAATTTACGAACGCTTCCTCGATTTGCGAACGATTGCCTTGCACGCACGTAACTTCCGACCCGTGAGCTCACGCCGGTTGGAGGACCGATAGCGCCGCCCTCCACAGATTTGCCGTCGAGAGCGGTACCGAGCACAATGGTCATTGGCACGGTAGTTGCTGGCGACCCCTCGGAAAAGCCGATAAAGCATGAATCCCGAACTTCCAAATAGAATCCTGATTGTAGGAGGCGGCTTTGCCGGCATGACTTTGGCGCAACGCCTCGAACGCGCGGTGCCGGAGTCCACCGAAGTGGTGGTTCTCAGCGCGGAAAATCATCTGATCTTCACTCCGATGCTGCCGGAAGTGGTAGGGCGATGCATCTCCCCACGCGACGTCGTCGCGGCCGTCGCTTGACCCGACGCACGCGGTGGCTCGAGGCGCGGGTCGACCGGACCGACCGCGAAAACAGGGAAGCGCTTGTCTTTCGCGGCGCCGCCACAAAGCCTTGCTTCTTTCGTCCGCGAGGCATGCTCGCGTCAATCGGCCATCGCAATGCCATCGCGGTTCTGTACGGCTTTAAAATGTCTGGCTTTTTCGCATGGTTATTGTGGCGCGGGGTCTACCTATGGAAGCTACCCACGGTCACTCGAAAGCTGGAAGTTGCGCTAAGCTGGGCTTGCAGCATTCCGTTTCCGCCTAATATCGTTCAACTTAGTCGTTCTCGAAGCAGCTTGCCGAAAGCGGCAAACGAAGGGCCGGCTGGCGACACCTGATGGCGAAAGGATTCATTTCCATGAACTTCACGCTGAATGGCAAACGAGCGCTCGTGACGGGCGCCAATTCTGGGCTCGGCGCCGAAATCGCACTGGGTCTCGCCGCCGCAGGCGCGAAAGTGGCGATCAATTACGTCGCCCATCCCGAGGCGGCGAATGGGCTCGTGCAGACGATCCAACAAGAGCACGGCCAAGCCATGGCCATTCAGGCAAATGTCTCCGATCCCAAAGCAGTGGGGGAGTTGTTCCGGCAACTGGACGCCGCTTGGGGCGGTATCGATATTCTTATCAACAACGCCGGCATCGACGGTGATCGGGCGTTGGGGTGGGAGACGGACGTCGAAGCCTGGCGAAAAGTGATCGAAGTGAACTTGTTCGGAGCCTTCTATTGCGCCCGTGAGGCCTTGAAGCGGATGGTGCCCCAAAAGAGCGGTGTCGTGCTGAGCATCAGCTCGGTGCACGAAGAAATCGCCTGGTCCGGGTACAGCGCCTACACCGCGAGCAAGGCAGGCGTAGGCATGTTGACCAAGACTCTCGCCCAGGAAGCTGCGCCTCATGGAGTCCGCGTCCTCGCGGTGGGACCGGGGGCGATCAAGACGACGATCAACCGTCCCGTCTGGAGCGATCCGCAGAACCTCGAAGACCTGCTGGAGAAAATCCCTCTCCGGCGAATGGGGGACCCGAAAGAAATTGCCCGCATGGTGGTGGTGCTCGTGTCGGACGTCGCCTCGTATGTGACGGGGCGCACCGTGTTCGTAGATGGCGGGATGACGGACTACCCGGCTTTCGCTCGCGGCGGCTGACAAGAAGACCAACCGAGGATTACCCCTTGCAAACAATCGATCGTAACGCACCCGGCGCTCCTGGCGGCGAGCCGCGCTGGACGTCCAGCGCGAAGGACGGCGTCGGCACCGCTTACAGTACCAGTTCGAGCCTATGGTTTACGCTGAGCCATGGGATCGTCAATGAAGTCTACTATCCCCACGTGGACACGCCCAACACGCGCGACCTGCAGTTTCTCATCACGGACGGCGAAACGTTCTGCCACGAGGAGCGGCGAGACCTCAATCATGTGACGGAAACACCGGAGCAACACGCGTTGCTCTACCGGCTTACCAACACGGATCGCGATCGCCGGTATCGCATCGTAAAGCACGTTATTGGGGATCCGCACTCCGCCGTTTTGCTCGTGCATACGCGACTGGAAGTGATGGATCCGAACCTACGGGGCAAGCTGCGTCTTTATGCGCTGCTTGCCCCCCACCTCAAAGGAACCGGGCAACACAATTCTGCGACCTGGCGGGACGTGGGGGGTCGAAAGTGCATCCATGCGGTTCGCGAGGACGTGCACATGGTTTTTGGCTGTGCGCCCGACTTCGCGCGGCGGTCCGTGGGCTATGTCGGACGGAGCGACGGTTGGCAAGACTTGATGGATAATTACACGATGGACTGGGAGTGGGAACGGGCGGAGGACGGGAACATCGCGCTCACTGGGCAGATCGATCTTTCGAAGGATCTGGAGTTCGTCGTCGCCGTCGCCTTCGGGCGCAACGCTCAAAGCGCTTCGACCGGACTGCTCCAATCACTAGCCACGCCGTTCGCGCAGCAGCGAGAGAAGTACGTAGGCCAATGGGCGCGTGCCGCTTCCGAAGGCGATTGGAGACCGCAAAGGAGACAAGGCGCGTCGATGGTTCGCGTAAGCCAGTCCGTCTTGCTAGCGCACGAAGACAAGACATTTCCTGGTGCGTTCGTGGCGTCCCTCAGCATTCCTTGGGGTGAGACGAAAGACGATAGCGACCTGGGTGGATATCATTTGGTCTGGACCCGCGATATGGTGCAAACGGCTACGGCGCTGCTGGCCTGCGGGCGAACGGAATCGCCGCTTCGTGCGCTCATTTGGCTGGCGGGCGTCCAAGGAGTCGATGGCGGTTGTCCGCAAAATAGCGAGATCACCGGCAAGCCGTACTGGACCGGAATCCAACTCGATGAAGTCGCGGTACCGATTCTGCTCGCGTGGCGGTTGTGGCGGGCACGCGCGCTCCGCCAGTTCGACCCTTGGACGTTGGTCGCACGTGCATCGGCCTACTTGGTACTGCACGGACCGGTGACCGCGCAGGAACGGTGGGAGGAAAACGCCGGCTACTCGCCTTCGACGCTCGCGACCATTATCGCGAGTCTTGTGTGTGCCGCGGAGTTCGCGCGCGACCGAAAGGAAGAAAGCGCCGCGGACTTTTTGCTCGTCTATGCGGATTGGCTGTCGTCGCGCCTCGAAGCGTGGACGGTCACCGGTCGCGGCGAGCTCATGCCGGGCAAGCCGCGTCACTATGTACGAATCGGGCCGGCCATTCCCGGACAGGCGGATGGGACGGTCGACCCCGACACTGCGGTCATCCAGATTGCCAACGGCGGTGGACAACGGCTGGCGCGAAATGTCGTCGGCGGGGATTTTCTCCAGTTGGTCCGCCTCGGGCTGCGTGCGGCCAACGACTCGCTGGTTGTCGATTCCGTTATGGTCATCGACCACGCGCTGAAACGCGACCTGCCGCAAGGGCCCTGCTGGCGACGCTACAATCACGATGGCTACGGGCAAAAGGACGACGGCAGCGCGTTCGATGGGACGGGCGTGGGCCGCTCCTGGCCAATTTTGACGGGAGAACGCGGTCATTACGAACTGGCTGCGGGACGTGATCCGGAACCCTTCATCGAGGCGCTCGAAGGATTCGCCAACGCGGGCGGTATGTTGCCGGAGCAGGTTTGGGACGCCGACGATTTGCCCGGAAAACGCATGAAACGTGGTGGCCCGACCGGCTCGGCGATGCCCTTGTGTTGGGCGCACGCCGAGTATGTCTCGCTCGTGAAGAGCGCGCACGACGGCGTGTGTTTCGACCGAATCGAACCGGCCTTCCAGCGTTACGTGGTGAACCGAGCCAAGAGCTTGCACCAGATCTGGAGTGCCCATCATCCGATTTGCCACATGCCGGCAGGGCAAGTCCTGCGGCTCGCCGTAGCGGTCGAGGCGATTATCACCTGGTCCGCCGATGGTTGGGCGACCACCACCAAGGTGGGCACGAGTCACGTCAACGCACTGAACGTGTGGTTCGCCGATCTTCCCACGGACAAGTGCCATGCCGGTTCCGTCATCGAGTTCACTTTCTTCTGGAAGCAAGCCGCGCGCTGGGAAGGTAAAAATTACTCCGTCGCGATCCGCGAGCCAAATCCTGTTTCCGGGCGGTGAGTGACGGGAGTTTGTGGTCTTGCGAGGGCCGCGACGATTCCATTAAGTAATCGACCATCGCGAGGGTCATCATCGATTTGCCGACACCTTCTTTGCTTTTACCAATGGACAGTCGACACACCGAAGGGCGGCAAAGGTCGCATCGTGCCGATGACGAAGGCGCTCGCGCTCGGCGAAGCGCTCCAAAATCACCGGCATCTTCGGGGAGAGCACGTGCTCACCCTCGAAGACGGCACGCCCGCACCGGGCCATGTCCTTCGGGATTGGCTCGAATCCTCCCAGCGACGCGCGGGGCTTCGCGTCATGGGCAGCTTGCACAAAGTTCCGCCACACGTTCTGCTCGCACCTCGCGATGCGCGGCGCGCCCGCGAAGGCGATTCAGGAGCTGGCGGGCCACGAGAGCCTGACGACGACGCTCCGGTACATGCACCTCTCGCCGGGGGCGCGCGATCAGGCCATCGCGCTCGTCAACACGCCGGAAGTTTACGGCAACCTGACGGCAACGGAAGGGGGATCTGCGGCTAAGTAGCCTTAATTACTAGGAAATACATGTGGAGCTGACGGGAATCGAACCCACTTTTTCGACAATTCGTAAATAGGCGACGGCGCTGTCTTTTTCGTCCAAGTGTTCGAATTCCCGTCGCTTCCGGTTCGTCCGTTGTTCCTCTCGAGTCCGCCCACTTCCACTCGAGTGCGCCCGGAGCGTGGCAAGGTTGGGGCAAGGCAGGATCGGTACCGCGTCTTCTTTCGGTGGTGGCGACCGGGGCGTATGATCCGCGGCCACGGGGATCGGCGTGCGCAACGACGGGGTGGACGCCGCTCGGAAGGTGGCGCGTGGCGAGCATGCGATCGAGTGTCTGAAACGTGGGTCCGGCGAGGGATTGGACAGCAGCGCGGTGACGCCGGCGAGCGTCGTGTCCGATTCGGTGTAGAGGACGTGGATGGCCCCGCACAGCAGGGCGCGCGCGGTGGTCTGCCAGTGGTCTTTGGTCTTTCTCTCCCGTCGGATCGACGAGAATGTCGGCAGTGGGTGGAGACGGCGCGAGGAGCGACGCCGGGAGGGCAGGGAAGAGCGCGTCGAAATCTAATGCCCCTCCGGACGCGCGCCGTTCGCCTTTCGCTTGACAACAGTTGCCAACGCGGACCACCGTCGTTTGACGAGGTGGGCCGTATGGCATCGCGCGGAAAGTGGAGATGCGCGCGGTGAGGTCGTGAGCGACGCCACGGATCTGTACGCCGCCGCGGGGGTTCGCGAAGGCGAAATCCTCGCGGGCCGGTATCGCGTCGACAAAGTGCTCGGCGTCGGGGGAATGGGGGTCGTCGTCGCGGCGCGCCACACCCAGCTCGACACCCGCATGGCCCTCAAGTTTCTCCTCCCCGCGATGCTGGACAAGCCCGAGGCAGTCAAGCGTTTCGCGCGCGAGTCGCGCGCGGCGTCCAAGATCACGAACGAGCATGTCGCGCGCGTGTTCGACGTGGGCACCCTCGAAAATGGGGCGCCCTTCATGGTGATGGAGTTCTTGGAAGGAGAGGACCTCTCCGCGTGGGTCGAGCAGCGAGGGGCGCTGCCGGTCGACCTGGCCGTCGACTTCGTCCTCCAAGCGTGCGTCGCGGTCGCCGACGCCCATGGCCTTGGGATCGTGCATCGGGATTTGAAGCCGGCCAACCTCTTCTGCATTCGCCGGAGCGATGGTCGATTCCTCATCAAGGTGCTCGACTTCGGGATCTCGAAAGTGACCGACTTCGGAGTTGGCGGGACGAGCGGTGCGGCGACGCAGACAAGCGCGCTGATGGGATCGCCCAACTACATGTCTCCTGAGCAAATGAGGTCCGCGAAGGATGTCGATGCGCGCACCGACATTTGGGCGCTCGGAATCACGCTGTTCGAGCTTTTGACGGCGAGAACGCCCTTCTCAGGCGAAACCTTCGGCGAGATTCTCATCGCTCTCGCCACGCTCCCGCCCCCGCCGATTCGCGAGATCCGGCCCGACGTTACGGAGGCATTGGAGCGAGTCGTTCTCAAGTGCCTCGAGAAAGATCGAGACCAGCGCTACGCCAACGTCGCTGACCTGTCGCTCGCGCTTCTGCCGTTCGGCTCCCGGCACGCGCGAAACTCGGTCGAGCAGATCTCGGGGATCATCCAAGGGGCAGGGCTCTCCGCGAGCGCCCTCGTCTTGCCGACGTCCTCGCGCGACCCGCGGGCCCCCTCGCCGGCTCCTGCGGCC
Source organism: uncultured delta proteobacterium (assembly GCA_963831555.1). Lineage (GTDB taxonomy): Bacteria > Myxococcota_A > Polyangia > Polyangiales > Polyangiaceae > Palsa-1150. Next base: position 63,620 of record CAWHQT010000021.1, on the reverse strand, counting down.
CGTCCGAACTCGCTGGCGGAAGGGCATCCCCTGGAGACCGCCGCGGCCTGGTCTGAGCTTCCCGGGGTATCGAGCTCGAGGCGGACGGCCGTCGGCGTGGTGGCTTTGCTCGGCGTCCTCGCCATGACGGGCTTGCTCGCCCTTCTTCTCTGGCGACCTTGGGCGCGGACCCCGTCGGCCGACGCGAGCCCTTCGCCGTCGGTCGCGGTAGCGCTCCCCCCCGCCTCGCCCGTCGCGCAAACGTCGGGCGAGCCGCAGGAGCTTGTCCCCCTTCGCCCCAGCGCCGCGGCGCCATCGCTGCCGACGCCTCCCGTCGACGCGGGTGTGGCGAAGGTCGTGGACCGCGCTTTCCTTCCGCCGGGCCAAGGCGCGCCGCCTCCCGTCCCGCAAGTGCCACGCCCCGCGTCTCCGCCGCCGGCTTCGCCGCGAGCGCCGGCCACGCCCGAGTGCAAAGTTCCTTATTTCTTCGATGACTCTGGCAACAAGAGGTTCAAGAAGGAGTGCTTATGAAAACGGTCCCTCCGAAGCGCCTTCGGCGCGCTGCCGCCCGCACGGTCTTGGCCGTGGCCGCCGCGGCGGTCACGCTCGACGCGTCCCCCGCGCACGCGGATCCTGACGGTGGACCAGTGCCTCGACGCGAACACCAAGGGGCAAGTGTCCCGGCGGGAGGGCAAGTTCGGGGCGACCCGTCAGTTGCTCCGTGTTTGCGGCGCTTCGACCTGCCCCAGCATCGTTCGCGACGATTGCGCGCAGCGGCTCGACGAGCTCGAGCGCGCACAGCCGACGATCGTCTTTCACGTGCAAGACGGCTCCGGGCACGATCTCACTGCAGTGCGAGTCAGCGTCGACGGGCAAAGCTTGCTTGACCGCGTGGACGGCACAGCAACCGCGGTGGACCCGGGCATGCACACGTTCACGTTCGAAGTGGCGGGCCAGGCGCCGGTCTCTCGCCAGTTCGTTCTGCACGAAGGGGAGAAAACGCGGAGCGAACAGGTGGTCGTCGGGGCCGCCGCTCCGGGGTTCGCCGTGCCGCCGGCGCAGCCTGCGAGCGCACCCGCGAGCACGGCGCAGCCTCCCGTCGCTCGCGTCCCTTCGACGACGGCCGTCGCGAGCCCGCACGAAGGCGTGTCGGAGGACACGACCGATCCGAATCGCGGGCGCCGCATCGGTGGCCTGGTCGTCGGCGGCATCGGCGTAGCGGGCCTGGGGGTCGGCTTCGCTTTCGGCGCGATCGCCGCGGCGTTTTGGAGCAGTGCCAAGAGCGAATGCAACGCGACGAGCTGCCCGTCGGCCACGATGGTCAAGGCCCAGAGCGATCATGATAACGCTTCGTCGGCCGCGACGATCGGGACGATCGGCTTCGTCGCTGGCGGCGTCCTCGCGGCGACCGGGATCGTGCTGTATCTAACCGCGCCGTCGAAAGTGCACGATGAGCACGCCCGGTCGACGCTCGTTCCGACACTGGGCTTGGGCGGCGCCGGCGCGACGCTGCAAGGGAGCTTCCAATGAAGACGAACGCACCGCTCTACTTGCTGACCTATTGGTTCTTTCTGGGCGCGTTCTCCAGCGGCTGCAACTCGATCCTCGGGATCACCGATCTGCCGCCCGTGACCGACGATGGAGGCGCGTCCGGGGGTAGCGGCACTAGCAGTGGCACCACGAGCGGCGCGACCAGCGGCACCATGAGCGGGACGACCGGCACCACGGGAGCGAGCGGAAGCAGCACCGGGACGACCGGCACCACGGGAGCGAGCGGAAGCAGCACCGGGACGACCGGCACCACGGGAGCGAGTGGAAATAGTAGCGGGACGAACGGCACCACCGGAGCGAGCGGAAGCAGCACCGGGACGACCGGCACCGCGGGAGCGAGTGGAAATAGCAGCGGGACGACCGGCACCACGGGAGCGAGCGGAAGCACCGGGACGACCGGCACCACCGGAGCGAGCGGAAGCAGCACCGGGACGACCGGCACCACCGGAGCGAGCGGAAGCAGCACCGGGACGACCGGCACCACGGGAGCGAGCGGAAGCAGCACCGGGACGACCGGCAGCAGCGGATCGGGTGGGGATGCCGGGATCGGCGCGACGTGCTCCCCCGGAAGTACGACCCTAGCGACCTATCCCGGTACGGTTCAGACCGGGGCTATTCGGCTGTCGTCGGACTACCAGTCCCTTCTTGGGACTGGCGGTTACGCATACGCGTTTGGGGACCCAACGAGCACGGCCTGCAACGATAGCGCATACTTGTGCGTCGAGGGAAGGACCGCCCCGGTTAGCACGACCGTCTACGGCGCTGGCCTCGGAGTGAACCTTAACCAGGCGGTGGGGGCGAGCGCCAAAGGCACGGTCATCGTGCCGGCAGCCGACACGGGCATCTCCTACGCGCTCGCAGGGACCCTTTCCGCCGCAGGGGTAACCATCATCATTGACGGCGGAGGAACCGACTACTGTGCATCCGTGACCGCGACGAGCGGCACCGTTCCCTGGTCGAGCTTTTTCACCTGCACCGGAGCGGCAACCGTGCTCGCCGGAGCGCCGGATGCGGCTTCGCACATCCAGATTCAAGTGAGCGCTGGCGTGTCCCCGCTGTCGTTCGACTTCTGCGTTACGGCGCTCAGCTTTACGAGCACTACTATCGCCGGCAGCGTCCCAGTGGGCGGCCCTTGCAACGCGAGCTCTCAGTGCCTCCAGAACCAATGCGGAACGACGTTTCAAAGTTACTGCGGCAACTCGTCGTGCCGGTGCGGCTGCTCCACAAGCGCGAATTGCGCCTCCGGCTGTTGCACCACCTTTACGTCCAACTCGAGTCCGGTCACCATAACCGACGAGTGCATCGATCCGGCCCAAGCCTTGACTTGTCTCTGACGATCCGCGAATTGGGGTCGTAGAATGCACGGGCCTACGGATTGCCATGCATGACGCCCTGGCGGCAACAACAGCGCGGGGGAGCCCGGATACTGTATAGAGAAGCGTCAATCAAGATATTTGCTTTCCGGGGTGCGCCACCACTGCGAATTGCGGTGCCTACGCCGGGACGACGTGCCAGTCGTTTCCCGACGTTGGAACTGGCACGCCGCTATCCGTATGCTCTCAAAGGCCGACGTCCCAAATTTCCTCGAGCGCCGGCCGCCGCAGGCATGCGGCTGGTTCGCATGACGTAGTGGCGCGCCGACACCAGTTACTCTTCACTGGATAGCGACGATGCGTCGTCGCCCGACGACCGTTCGTCGTCCACCGGGGCGATCCACGGCGATGCTCCGCAATCTACGGATAGAACGCTGGCGCAGCCCGAAGAGCCCATAGAGAGCATCGGCAGCCGTGTTTGCGAGGCATCCCGCCGCCGTCGAAGCACCGCTTCCTGCGGCGCTGCAGCTCGCCACGTCGTGGTCTCGGACTTGCGATGGGGTCGATCGACTTGGGGAGTCGATCGCCGCAAACGCAGCGTCCGTAGGAACGCGACGCTCGAAGACAAAGGATCGTTCGAATGAATCCACGAAGACACAAAGGATCACCGCCGGGGCACACGAAGCCCGTACGCTTTGGCCGATGGAGGTCCGCACGCACGTTCGCGCTCCTCGCCGTGGGAGCGACGGTCGCGGGCTGCACCGCGCCGATGTCCGACGCGCCGACGAGCGGGGGCGGGGCCGACGCGGCGCCCGTGTCGGCGAATGGATACGTGCGCCTCGAGCGCGGCGCGCATCCGCTGGCGCGACCCGAGTTCGATCTGGGCCCGCTCGACCCGAACCGCCGCCTCACGAATCTCTCGGTAGTCTTCAAATTATCCCCAGAGCAGGAGCGCGATCGCGATGCGTTGCGCGCCGCGCACCTCGACCCGGGCTCACCGAGCTACCACCAGTGGCTCACCCCGGAGGCCTACGCGGCTCGGTTCGGGGCCAAGAATGCGGACATCGCCCGTACCCAGGCATGGCTGGCGGGGCAAGGGCTCGACGTGCAGGCGACGTCCCGCCTCGGCGCACGCGTGAACTTTGCCGGACGCGTCGCCGACTTGCAGACCGCGTTCCGCACCGAGATCCACGGCTACAAGGTCGGGGCCGAAACGCACTACGCGATGGCGACGGCTCCATCCATTCCGAGCGAGCTCGCTGACGTGGTGCTCGCGTTGCACAACACCCACGACTTCTATCCCGCACCCACGGTGAAAGTTCCACCGGCGCGCCAAGCCTTCTGCAGCGCTTGCGAGGGCAGCAGCGCGCTGGCGCTCGCTCCCGTCGACTGGGCGCAGATTTACGACGTCACTCCGCTCTATGAGTCCGGCGTGACCGGCACGCCGCTCGACGGCGCGGGGGTCACGATTGCCATCGTCGGTCTAACGGAAATCGCGGCGAGCGACATTGCGACGTTCCGGCTCAATACCGATCTTCCGGCGTCGCCCGTCACGATGACGTTGGTCCCGGACACGGGCGCACCGAAGGCGGCGAATGGGTCGGGAATGGAGGCGATTCTCGACACCGAGTGGTCCGGCGGGATCGCGCCCGGCGCCACGATCAACTATGTTTTCAACGGGGGCGACGACGCCAACGTCGCCGACGCCGCGTTCTACGCAATCGAACAGAACCTGGCTCCGATCATCAGCGAAAGCTTCGGTGGATGCGAAGGAAGGTTGACCCCTGGCGACGCCGATATTCTCGGTGTCTACGGGTCCGCCGCCAACTTGCTCGGCATTACCTATCTCGCTTCCTCGGGCGATCAGGGCGCTGTCGGATGCAGCACCGATACGACCAACGTCGCCGGTCTCTATGTGAACATTCCCGCATCGTATCCTGGCGTCACCGCCGTGGGCGGGACCGAATTTGTCACTGGTACGGTCCCCTACGGAAGTAATGACGGCATCGCGACCGGATACCCGACGGCGCCCGAGTACGTTTGGAACGAGACCGGTACGGCGGGTCGGCCCTCGGCGGGCGGCGGGGGAATCAGCGGCGTGTTCGCCCGTCCCTCGTACCAGAGCGCGATCGCGACCTGCCCAATCGTCGGCACTCTACCTTCCAACGTCAACCCGGCGACGATGCGGCAAGTACCCGATATTTCCCTTACCGCTGCGCTCTACGACAATCCCTACGTCATCGAATGCACCGAGGTGACCACCGCGTCGGGCGGGACCGATTGCGCGGGAACGGGAGGCAGTCCGAATCCGATCGAAATCGGCGGAACGTCGGCGTCGACTCCTTCGTTTGCGGGGGTGCTGGCGCTCGTCATCGAAGCTACGGGTGGCCGGCTTGGCAACGTCAACCCGCTTCTTTACGCGTTGTCGACGAGCAGCCCGTCCGTCTTTCATGACATCACTCAAGGCAATAACGGGGTTGCGTGCACGCCCGGCACCGATCGCGGGTGCCCCGCCGTCGGCGCCTATGGCTACAACGCGACGCCCGGGTATGACTGCGCGTCAGGCCTCGGGTCCATCGACGCGTTCAATCTGGTGAGCGCATGGGCAACGTTGGCGCCGACGACGACCAGCCTCGCGCCGCTCGCGGCCACGATCGGTGAAGGGTCGAGCCTGAATCTGTCGGCCACCGTCGGTGTGCCCGGCGCAAACGCGGGCGCGCTGGGCGGCGCGATCATGTTCGCGTTCCAGTCCTACAAGGACGGGGTACCCGACCGGTCCTTCACCCTCGGCAGCACGGCGATCACGAGTGGCACGACGTCCGCTGGGACCGCGGGCCTAACCGCGGTGATCCCCCCCGGGCTCGCCCAGCCGGGGGCGCAATACGTCGACGTTGTCGCGATGTACGGCGGGGACGCGCGGCACCTGGCTTCGACGTCCGCACCCGTTCGCGTGTCGTTCTCCGGAGTCAACATCTGCCTCTCCCAAGCCTCGGCGACCATTCCGCCCGGCGGAGCGATCGCGTACTCGGTTTCGGGCGGAGTGCCGCCCATCGTGTGGGGGATCCTGTCCGACTCCACGTGCGACCCGAGCGGTGACTGCTCGGGCATCGATGAGGTAAGCGGCGCTTTCACCGCGGGGCCCGAGCCCGGGTACGTCATCGTCGTGGCGACCGACAGCGACGGCGCCTACGCAGAGGGCTTCCTGACCGCGGGGAGCCCCGCGGGAACACCCCCCTGGGAACGTCCGTGGGGTACGCAGACGCCCACCTCGTGCTCGGCCGCCGTCGCCGCCGTGGACGCTGGAAGCGGAGTGGGATCGAGCGACGCGAGCATCGTCGACCTCAGTGTCGCCGCCGGTGCGGACGGCGGACTCGAAGAGGCATCCGCGGAGGCGAGCACGGAAGCCTCGATGGAGGCGAGCGTCGAGGACTCCGGCCTTGTTGTGGGCGGAGACGCGGGACGCGTGACCGCCTCGGACGCGGATATCGAGGACTCCGGCCTCGTCGTCGGCCTGGACTCCGGACCCGTGACCGCCTGGATGGACGCAGATATCGAGGACTCCGGCCTCGTCGTCAGCCTGGACGCTGGACCCGTGACCGCCTGGATGGACGCGGGCGTCGAGGACTCCGGCCCCGTCATCCGCGGTGACGCGGGACGCCTGGCGATTACTGCGGAAGCGAGCCTCGAGGACTCGGGCGGAAACGCAGAAACGACCGCCGAGGGCCAAGATGCAAGCGACCCGACAGGCCTCCGCACCTCCTCCCCGAATCCGAGTGCCTCGGGATGCGGTTGCGTCACCGCGGGCCAACGCACGTCGGGGGCGGGCGCGCTCGGCGGGGTCTTGCTCTGCCTCTCCCTCATCGCACGACGACGCCGTGTTGGTGCGCCGGCCCTCGCGCGCGCCCGGAGAACGTAAGCCCCGGAGACTGGTCCCCGAAAACGGCTTCGCGCGCGCCGGGCATTCGTCTTCCAATTGTCCACGGACGGAGGGACCACTTGCCGGACGAGCATGACGGCGCACGCTTTTGGGATGACCCGATGTCGCCACTTCCGACCACCCTCGGATTCAGGCGGAGCCGGCGTCTCGAGCGACGAGGTTCCAAGATGCGATGGGGCGTGGAAAGCCCACCTTGCGGGCGGACGACGACGGCGTCTCCAATGCGGTGGAAGACGGCCGCAGGGGACGGTCCAACGAGGACCGATGCCGCTCTCGCTAGGACCGCGGATGACGGCCCAATCACGATTCGTGATCCGACGCGAAACCGTTAGGGTGCACGGAGGCCGACCTGGCCCGCCACGGGATTGAAGTACACGTCGTCACGGAAGAACACCGTCAGCCCGAGGTTGAGCGAATCTCCGAGTCCCGACAGTGGCGGGGTGACGGCGAAGAAATCCTGACCCGGCTGCGGGTTCGCGCTGACCACGACTTGGAAGTGGGCGATCGGATCACCCATCGGCCCCACGGTCACGGCGACGGTGTCGCCAGACGCGAGCACGCCCAGCGTAGTCTGGGTGGTCAAGTAGATGATCGTGAAGACCGCGCCGGTATCGAGAGTGGCGTTCGCGCAATAGTCGATCCCTTCTGTCCGGTCGTCCACGCACGCCGCGATGGCGCTGTCGTCCCACGCGGGAGTTCCGTTGGAGAGCGGCGAGCCCCCCGCCAAAGGTGGCAGCTGGAAGGTCGCGTACTGCGCAACTTCGTCCGCGGATGGCCCGATGCGCAAGGTTCCCGTGGCATCCGTCCCGTACGCGGGCGCTTCGACGATGAAGGACGGCCGGCCCGGAAGCTGTGGAATCGGGCTGCCGACCCCCTCCGAAAACATGCCGTTGCTCAGACTGGCGCCGACGATGGCGGCAAACCCGTTGAAGAGGCCCTGGGCCATGCTTCCCGCGGTCATGTCGTTTTGGGCGCAGGGGCTGAACGCGGCGCAAGAAAACCTCCGGTAAACGATGATCGGGATGGCGACCGGCGTCGTTCGATCGCCGAGCGTCACAAACGCGGTTCCCACACTGCCCGTCGCGATGATGCCGCCGGCGAACTCCCCCTGGACATAAATGTCGTCCAGCTGAATTGCCGCCATCTGTTCGGCAGACAGCGCGGTCGCGATGACCTGAACCCCCTGCCGAGCCCGTGTCGAGGAATGCATCGATGGGAGGCGCGCTACCGAGTTGGAACTGCAGCGCCAGACGGTACCCGTCGAAGACCGTCCCCGCGTCGCCGTTCGGCTCGTTTACTGGGACGAGCGTGAGGGGAATGTCGGTCGGACCGCCATCGAACGGAACGAGGGCCGAATCTGGGCCGCCGTCGCTAGCAATCGTGTCCGGCGTACCGGAAGGACGGGGCCCGTCCCCACTGCTCCCGCACCCCGCACAGATCGTCACCAGGGCTACAGCCCAGGGCGCTGGACCGACAATGCCAGCGAGCCAGCAGGACCTACCGGGCACAGGCACCACTGGGCTTACATACGACTTGACTCATTTCCGACAGAGTGTCCGTACAGCGAAACTGGCAACCTCGGCAAGAAGGGGGTGTTCACCATCCCGCGGCGTGTGGCAAACCCTTCGGCCAGCACGACGGCTCGCTCGTCATCGCCGAGGAGCGTGACGACGGCATCCTGCTGCGCCCCGGCGATCGCCACCGCGCTCGAGATGTACGACGACAAGTGGGTCAGAGTTTCTGCTGTCCAATGCCGTCGATGGCGCGTTTCGTGAACCATCCGGAACGAGCGAGTGCCTGAACCAATTCGCGATCTTCGGCGAGCGTAACCTGCGCCATCTGATTATCGCGTCGTCGGCTCATGCGTCGGAACGGCATTCATTGAGTCCCGAACCTTCACGGTTTCTCGACCAGCACCGCTGGAGCGCGACGCGGTCGTGGCCGTGAGCTCCTTTTCGAGCATCTCGACGGGGGTCGAAGGGACGCCTTAGAGGTTTGGCCCCTCCGCCCCAAGCGACAGAGCGCTGTGCCAGCTTTGGTAACAGGCGGACGCGCTCCCATCCGCGCACGCGCATTGGAGGACCCGAAACGTGCGTGCCGCGTCCTGTCCCACCGGCTCGCCGTGCTGGTGAATCGCCCGGAGATCAGTGACAGCCGCCGAGTCTCTAATTTCGCACGCCTGCTTCCTAAGGACGAGCGCGCGCGCGTCGTCCTGCCCCACGCCCTCGCCAAGCTCGTACGCGGCCGCCAGTCCGGCGCAGCCGCGGACGTCGCCTCCGTCGCACGCTTTCGCGTACAGCTCCGTGGCGCGCGCGGCGTCCCCCGCGACGCCTTCGCCGCGCTGGTACAGCCACCCAAGGGCGCGGCAGCCTGCCGCGTTGTTGGCGTCGCACGCTTTGGCGTAGAGCGCGGCGGCGCCCGCGAAGTCCACGTCGACTCCCTTCCCCGACTCGTAGAGGTACCCAAGGGCTGCGCAGCCGCCGGCATGGCCGGCGTCGCACGCGCGCTGAAAGAGCACACGCGCGCGCGGGGCGTCTGCCGAGACCCCATCGCCGTCCGCGTAGCTGAGCCCGATGCCGAGGCAGCCGCGCGCATCGTTTTCACGGCATGCCTTCGCGTAGAGCGCGGCGGCGCGCTCGTGGTTCGGTGTCACCCCCGCGCCGCGCGCGTAGATGGCTGCGAGATTGACGCAGCCGAGCGCAAAATCTCCGCTGCACGCTTTCTCGTAGAGCGCGGCAGCTCGCGTGGCGTCCTTGGCCACGCCGTCGCCATGCTCGTACAGCGCGCCCAGGTTATTGCAGGCGCCGCCGGCTGCGCCGTCGCACCCTTTCTCGTAGAGCGCGATCGCACGCGCGAGGTTCTTGGGCGCCCCTTCGCCGAGCGCGTACACCATCCCAAGGTTCGCGCAGCCCCACGCAATGCCGCTCTCGCATGCCTTGGCATAAAGCGGAACGGCGGCGACGGCGTCTTTGGGCACGCCGTCCCCGCGTCCGTACATCGCCCCGGCGCTGTTGCAGCCGAGAGGTTCCCCGAGGTCGCACGCGCGATGGAAGAGCCCGAGCGCGCGCCAAGCATGCTGGGCGGCGGCTTCTTGCTCGAAAATTGCTCCAAGGCGAAGACAGAGCTGCGCCACGCCCGTGTCGCACGCTTTCGCGTACAGAGCCTCGGCGCGCCCGACGTCTCTGGCGACACCGAGGCCTTGCTCATAGGCCCACCCGAGCTTGCCGCACGCCATCATCTCGCCCCCCTCACAGCTACGTTGAAACAAGACGACAGCGCGCGCGACGTCCGGGACCACGCCCTCGCCCTGCTCATAGGTCACCGCGAGGCGGCCGCAACCGGTGGCATTGCCGGCGTCACACGCGCGCTGGAAAAGCGCCACGGCGCGCCGCGCGTCCTTTTCGACTCCGGCGCCTAGCTCGTACGCGGTTCCAAGGTCGAGGCAGCCCACGGCTTCGCCTCCCGTGCACGCCTTCGTGAAGAGTGCCGCGGCGCGCGGCGCGTCCTTTTCGACTCCGGCGCCTTGCTCGTACGCGGTTCCAAGGTCGAGGCAGCCCCTGGCTTCGCCTCGCGCGCACGCCTTTGTGAAGAGTGCCGCGGCGCGGGCCAAGTCTTTCGGCATGCCGTTACCGCCTAAGTGCATGACCCCGAGGTTGCGGCACCCCAGGCCGTCGCCGGCGTGGCACGCCTGCTTAAAGAGGTCCACCGCCCGCCCGGCATTCAGAGCCACTCCGACGCCCCGTGCGTACATCGCGCCTAGGTCCGAACATCCGCGGGCTTGGCCTCCTTGGCACGCCCACCCATAGAATGCGACCGCGCGCGCGGGTGCGGGTTTCACACCGAGACCACTCTCGAACGCCGCTCCGGCGCGGTCGCACGCCGACGCGTCGCCGCCGTCGCAGGCCTTCGCGAACAACGCGACCGCGGCCGTGAGGTCCTTGGCTATCCCCACGCCGTCTTGGGTCAGGATGCCCAGGATCTCGCATGCGCGTGCGATACCCCCATTGCACCCGCGTTGGAAGAGCAGCCCGGCGCGCGACGGATCCTTCGCGACACCCATGCCTTGCCAGTACAGGCCCCCGAGCATGGTGCAGCTCGCGATGTTGCCCGCGTCGCACTCGGCCCCGCAGGTGGCTGCGTCTCCCCCTTGGCACGAGCGCGCTCGCGGTACGGCTGCGGCAGGGGCGGTCAGCGCGGTGGGCGACGTGGCACTCGGGCCTGCGGGAACGCGACGGCAGCCCGCAGACGCGAGACACCCGAAACAAGCCATCGCGATGAGCAACCAGCGCCGGTACCAGAGCGCGTGCCTCGAAGGCCGGACCATCGCCCGCAGCGGACGGTCACACATTCTCGAAGTCACACTCTCGCTCACGAGCGCCTCAGAAAGCAATCGTGAACCCGAGCGGCCCCGGAGTCGCCCACGTTGGCGTCGGCAGCCCGTCGTCGTTGCCGGCGCCCCCGACTCCCTTGTCTCCGTGACCATCCAAAGTGGTCAGCTCGACGCGAGACGGCCCGTCGTGCGGGAGAAAGCGCAACCAGCCCGCACGCCCGCCCGACTGCACCTCGAAAACCGGGTGGAAGAACGACATGGGGGCGGCGGGCGCTGCGAGGGTCGAGTCGGCCGCGGCGCTTCCGGCCAGAGCCAGGTTTGCGAGGACGAACGCGGTGGCGAGAGTGAATCGGTTCATGATGCTCCAGGAGAAAGCAATCCGCACACCACCGGAGACTCGCCTTCCGCCGGGAGATCACTCGCAAAATCAGCGATGGACGTGCGACAACCCTCGTCACGTGACGACCGCTCGTCGTCGCGTTGCGGCCCATGGGATGCTCCGGCTTTCCCGCTCGTACTGCTTCTTGCCCTTGCTGCACCGCAAGGGAGGGCTACTCCTGAATAGTCTCTCGACGGCGACCGCTTCGAGATGCGCGCATCGTTGGCATGTTCGACCAGCCGAGCATCAGCCGAGCATTCTTGTCAGCGCGAATCGCCGACGGCGATTGAATATTGCCGAATACGGCCGCGTGTCTTGACTGTGCCGGCCAAAACAAGATGAGGTTCTTGATCAGTCACCCCTATTGAGTGCAGGCCGTTGCCTGGTTATGCTTATATTTCTTGTATGGTGTCCGGCGCCGAGTCCGAGCCGGTGTGCGCGCCGGGCTCGGGGACGTTCGTCGACGCGTCACTGTCGGATGCCTCGCCCGACGCAGGGTCCTTCGACGCGTCGTTGTCCCAATTGGATGCCGGCGCCGAGTCCGGCGCAGGGCCCTTCGATGCGTCGTTGTCCTAATTGGATGCAGGCGGCTCCCCCGATGGGCGTGTCGCCAGGCAGAATGGCTTCCGGACTGACGAGCCCTGGAGTTCCTGGAGTCTTGACTAGCGTACTCGCTTGTTTATACAGGCGATACGTGTTAGGGTGCAGATCCCATCCAGTGATTGCAACACGCACTCGATCGCCGTGTCGATCGACGGCGTGCTCGCGCCCGTCGACGGGGGCGCGAGCCCGACCGAAGGGCGCGCAGACGCCGCGGCCGAAGGGCGAACGAGCCAAGGCCCTGCGGGCTACCGCGAGCTGGGCTGCGCGACGCTGTCCTTCTGCGATGCCGAGGGCGACCTGATCTCCGCGATCCGCTTCGGTCGCGGTCCGTAGCCCAAGAAGCTCACGTTGAAAGATACCCTCCGCAAGGATCTGGCGCACGTGCTGGCGCGGCACCCGCACTTGCGACTGGCCAAGATCACCGACGCGGGTCGTGTAGAGTTGTTTGTGTCTCGCGCTGATTCCTGAAAGGAATCAAGAAGATGGAGATCGCAAAGAAAGTCTATGAAGGGGCGATGAAGATCATCGTCCGCGTCGCCGACGTCGTCGCGCTGGCGAAGCGTTTTGAAGAGTCACCCGGGCTCGCGATGCTCGAAGTCGTCGGGCACGTGCGCGCGGCGGTGACGGAGACGCTCGAGCAGGTCATGAAGGCGGAGATTGATATATTTCTTGGACGGGAAGCTGAGATTGCGAATAAGCGAAATGGTTTTACATCGAGGACGTTTGGCATCAAGGGTATTGGCACGGTGCAGCTCCGAGTCCCGCGCGATCGGGCTGGCCGATTCTCGAGCAACGTGGTGCCGGCATATCGTCGCTACGACGCGGCCACCGAAAAGGACATCGCGCTGCTCAACCTCGCGGGGCTGTCGACGCGAATGCTCGCGCAGTTGAGTGCACCCTTGCTCGGGGTGCGCGTGTCCGCGAAGGAGGTGTCCAACGCGCTCCACAAGATCGTGCCAGCGGCGAAGGCATTCCTCACGCGACGTCTGGACGACCGCAAATGGATGTACTTGTACATCGACGGCACGAACTTCCGCGTACGCCGTTCGACCGTGGACATCGAGCCCACGCTTGTGGTCCTCGGCGTGGACGAAAGCGGCAGAAAAAGCGTGCTTTCGATGATGCAAGGCGACAAGGACAGTCGTGGCGCGTGGGAAGCGGTATTCGTCGACTTGAAGGAACGCGGCCTCGATCCGACCACGGTCAAGGCAGGCATCATGGACGGGCTACCGGGGCTGGGTGGCGCCTTTCGCGAGGCGTTCACGCAAGCCGTGGTCCTTCGCTGCTGGGTGCATAAGGCGCGCAATGCAATGCCTCGCGTTCCGCGTCGCTATCAAGCCGCGTTCATGGCCTCGTGGAATGCCGTTGCCTACGCCGACGGGCTCGAGGGCGCGCGAACCGCCTTCGACGCGCTCCGACGAACGTGGAACAAAGACGCCTCCGATGCGGTCGCGTGCATCGAGCGCGATATCGAGGCACTTCTTGCTCATTACACATTTCCGCAAGGACACTGGGACGCCTTACGAACTACAAATCCCATCGAGCGAGTGAACAAGGAATTCAAACTTCGCTCGAAGTCGATGGAAGTCGTGAGCGGTGAAGGACTCAAGGCACTCCTCGCCTTCACCGCGATCCGACTCGAGTATGGGTGGTCCACGACACCCATCACCTCGAACAAGCTCACCACCCTGAAGTACCGCGAACTACGCGAGCGACAACTCGAAAAGGTCACGAAATCGCTGCTGAATTAGCCCGGACACGAAAAACTTTACACGACCCTGCGGCTCGATCAGATCACCGACGAGCGGATCGCCCGGCTCAAGGCACGTTTGCGCGACCGCAGCCGCAAGACCACGAACAATGTGCTGACCGTCCTCGGCAAGCTGCTCCGCGTGGCCGTCAAGTGGAAGGTGCTCGACGCGATGCCCTGCGCGATCGAGTTCGTGAAGGTCTCGAACGCGAGCCCCGAGTTTTACGAGTTCGAGGACTTCGCCCGCCTGACGAACGCGGCGGCGAAGATCGGGACGAAGGAGCTTGTCGTCGTCCTGCTCGGAGGCGACGCGGGACTCCGGCGCGGCGAGATGATGGGGCTGCGCTGGTGCGACGTTGATTTCCGGCGAAAGCACCTGCACACCGAAGGGCGGCAAAGGTCGCATCATGCCGATGACGAAGGCGCTCGGCGAAGCGCTCCAAAATCACCGGCATCTTCGGGGAGAGCACGAGCACGTGCTCACCCTCGAAGACGGCTCGCCCGCACCGGGCCATGTCCTTCGAGATTGGCTCGAATCCTCCCAACGACGCGCGGGGCTTCGCGTCATGGGCAGCTTGCACAAGCTCCGCCACACGTTCTGCTCGCACCTCGCGATGCGCGGCGCGCCCGCGAAGGCGATTCAGGAGCTGGCGGGCCACGAGAGCCTGACGACGACGCTCCGGTACATGCACCTCTCGCCGGGGGCGCGCGATCAGGCCATCGCGCTCCTCAACACGCGGGAAGTTTACGGCAACCTGACGGCAACGGAAGGGGGTCTGGGGCTAAGTAGCCTTAATCACTAGGAAATACATGTGGAGCTGACGGGAATCGAACCTGCGTCGAGAGGACGCTGCAACTACCTAAAACGTATACTGAATCCTCGCGTTGTGATTTCGCGCAATCGCCCCACTTCGAGACCACTCGAGACGCCTCGAAACTGCCCACGACCGCGCACAGGACAGAACCGAGCGATGCGGAACTTGAACGCGCAATCGTTGACGCCGTGGCGCTCGGCGCCGCCGATGTAGCTCGGGTGCTCGCGATGCGTCTGGACGAGCGCAGGCGGGCGCGGAGCGACCCGTAACGGCAGCGAGTCGGCCGTCGCCGTGCCGCGTGGTAGCCTGCCTGGCGCGTCATCTCGCTCTTGACGGAGCGCTGGCCCCCCCCTGCGCCGCCCATGCGTTAGCGGGCGCGCGCAAGGGACGAAGGAGGACCAAGGCCGACCGGGCGGACAGACGGCGAGGTGCGGTCACTGCCTGTCCTCTTTCGGTTCGCACGGGAGCTGCAATCGTTCGGTCGGCACGGAATGGCGTTTAGCGCGCTCAAGCCGTTCGAAGGTCGCGCGAAGGAGCTCCTCGCTGATGCGCAGCTCGCGCGGGCGGCCCTTGGCCGGCCTTTACGTGAGCCTTGCTCGGTCCGAACCGCGAGAAGGGCGATTGGGCGAACCCACGCTGAGGCTGCGACGCGTACGTTGCGGCGCGCTGTCCGGCGTTATGGCAAACTGTCTCTTGCGATGCAGATGACCGCGATGATCACGAAGGAGGGCGAGCTCTACGTCGCCCAGTGCCTCGACGTGGACGTGGCTAGCCAGGGTGCCACCGTCGACGAGGCGCTCGCGAATCTTCGCGAAGCGCTCGAGCTTCGCTTCGAAGACGAAGATGTGCCCGAGGACGTCCCCACGGCGGTCGTCCGTCCGTTTGAAGTGAACGTGCGCCGCGCGTCGTAGTCCACCCGTGCCGCGAGCACTCCCCGTCGTCTCCGGCGCGGACGTCGTGAGGGCCCTCGTGCGCCTCGGCTTCGCGCAAGTGGGCCAGCGGGGAAGCCACGTAAAGCTTCGCGACGGGACGGGGCGAACCGTCATCGTCCCGATGCACCGCGAAGTGGCCGAGGGAACTTTGCGCTCAGTGCTCCGGCAGGCCGGCACCGATGCCGACGCGTTCAAGACGGCGCTCGAGTCGTGACGAGCACGGGCCCTCGGTTGGCTTATGCGCGCGCTGCTCATTGCAGCCCCCGCGAGCCAAGGGGCCAATCGTTTGCGTCCTTGTCGGGCAAGTCTCGAAAGCGTGCGTACTCGCGGTCGAAGCCGAGCGTGACGGAGCCCGTGCCGGCGTTGCGCTCTTCGCGATAATAACTTGCGCCTCCCGCGTGAAGGCGTGCGCGGCCGTCGATCTCGCGCGGCAGTCGTCGCGCGGACCAAGAGCGCGAGCATGTCGACCTCGCGCTCCGAGTGCATCGCCTCGAGAGCCACGACGTACCGCGAAGAGCCGTCGGAGGGTCGATGCGCTGACGGCGCCGCGCTCGAGACGACCGTCGGCGACGAGCGTGTCGACGATGAGGGCGACCGAGGCGTGGGGATGCTCCTCACGAATGCCCACGACGAGAGCCCTTTGCTCGTCGGTCAGCTCGCGGGCGCGTCCCTTGACCTTGCGCGGTTTGGGTCGCAGCGCCTCGAGACCCCCATCGCGAAATGCGTAATACCAGCGATCGAGCGTCGCGATCGAATAGCACTCGGCGAAAGCGCCCGCGGCGGGCGGAAGCGCTGTTTTGTGAGCTCAAGCAGCGCGGCGCGTAAGTCGCCTCGTTCCAGCTCGCGGCGCACCACCGGGCCGACGATTTGTGCGCGGTAGAGCGCGATCGCTTCCGCGCGATCTTTGGGATTCAATTCATCCATTGGAAGGTCCTTTCCGCGCCCGGATCGAGCGCGTGGGCATCGCGGTGGACGGGTTGGGCGCCGGAGCGGCGAGGCGGTGGCCCCTCACGCAGCGTGCATGGCGCCGGCGAATACGCGCCGGTCGAGGGAGGCGCCTGCAGCCTCCGGGGCATAGGCCACAAGCGTCATCGCGATGCGCTCGGGCGGTTCGCGTGATCTCGATCCCCGCGATTCGAGACCGCGTCGTCCAAGGTGCCCTCCGGCTCATTTTGGAACCGATCTTCGAGGCCGACTTCTCGGACAGCTCCTTTGGGGCCCGCCCGAGACGCTCAGCGCACAACGCCGTGGAGAAGGTGCGAATCGGGCTGCGACAACGTCATCGACGAACTCCAATGGCGATTGACCAGTTGTGAGCAAGACAAGGACACCAAGCCGAGCAAGCTCCCTTCCGTCTCCTCGTCGGCGCGCCTACTCCCCAACCGCTTCGAGCAGCGCCTCGACGGGGTGCTGTGGCGTATATCCCAGCGTCCGCTCGACCTGGAAGCGGCACGAGTGCCCGGTCGCCAGGACGCGGTCGCGCGCTCCCGCGCCCGCGCCCGGGCCTGATGGCAGGGCATCGAGCTTCCTGCGCCAGGACAAGTCGAAGATCCCAATTGAATCGGCCTTGTGGCCGACCTCGTGGCCGTAGACGCCGCACATTCCGCAGCAGCCGGCTTTCACGACCTCGAGGGGGACGCCGAGCGCGGCGAAGACCTTGGCCCAGAGCGCAGGGGCCTTGGTGACGAGCGCCTGTTCGGTGCAGTGCGAGAGCAGTTGGTACTTGGGCGCGTCCGCCCGGGCCTTCACGTCGAGCGTTTGCTCGGCGAGCCACTCCTGAAGGAGGCTCACCTTGAAGCCCGGATCGCCGCCGAGCTCCTTCGGATACTCGTCGCGGTACGTGAGGACGACGGCCGGCTCGATGCCGAGCATCGGAAAGCCGAGGGCGCCGACGCGCCGGAGCAGGTCGGCGTTGCGGCGGACGACTTTCCCAAAGGGACCGAGGAATCCCTTGATGTGAAGGGCCTTGCCGTTCTCGAAGTACGGCAGGACGTGCGGCAAGAAGCCCAGCTTCCGGAGTAGCAAGCACGCCGCTTCGAGCACGCCCGGCTCGTAGAAGGTGGTGAACGCGTCCTGCAGCACGACGACCGCGCGTGCATCGTGGGGGAGTTTCTCGAGGTCCGCGAGCGATGACACCGGCACCCCCCGCTGGGCGAGGCGCTTCGTGGCGGGCTTCGGGTCGAGGCGGGGCGCGTCGGCGATCCCCACGAAGCGCTCGGTGAACCACCGGCCGATCGCGCTGCCCATCAGTGCGTTCATGAGGCGCGGGACGACGGCCATGACCGGCAGGAGCCGTTCGAGGATCGCCGTGAAGTAGTCGCCGATCGGCCGGGCGTAGCGCCGGTGGTAGAGCTCGAGGAACTGCGCGCGGAAGTCGGGGACGTCGACCCGGATGGGGCACTGGGTCGCGCACGCCTTGCAGGCGAGGCAGCCCGCCATCGCATCGTAGACCTGATGGGAGAAGTCGGCGGAGCGGTCGCCGTGGGCGAGCCGCTGCCACACGCGCTCGACCCAGGGCAGCGGCTCGCCTTCACGCAGCGTTGTCGTCGCCACGATCCCGTTGCCCGCGAGGATGCGCAGCCACTCGCGCATCAGCGTCGCGCGCCCCTTGGGCGAATGGATGCGGTCGCGCGTGATCTTGGACGACGGGCACATCACGTTGTCGGTGCTGGTGTCGAAGCACTGCCCATTGCCGTTGCAGTTGAGGACTGGCGCCATCGTATCGCGATCGGCGGGGGCGATCTGGCGATCGCGGGCGCCGCGCGTCGGGCCGTCGACCCGCACGAGGAGATGGCGTCCGCCGGCGGGCGTGGCCACCTTGCCCGGGTTCAGCTGGTTGCGCGGGTCGAAGACGGCCTTGATCCGCTGGAGCTCGGCGTAGAGGACCGGACCGAAGTGGTGAGGCACGAGCTCGGAGCGGAAGCCCTTGCCGTGCTCGCCCCAGAGAAGGCCGCCGTGCCGCGTGACGATCTCGGCGACCTTGTCGGTGATGCGCTGGATCTTCGCTTCGTCCTCCGGATCCTTGAGATCGAGCAGCGGACGCACGTGCAGGCATCCGACGTCGACGTGCCCGAACATGCCGTAGCGCAAGCCCTCGGCGTCGAGGACGGCGCGGAACTCGCGCACGTACGCCTGCAGGTGCTCGGGCGGCACGACGGTGTCTTCGACGAAGGGCACAGGCTTGCGCGCGCCGGGCGCGTTGCCCAGTAGGCCCACGCCCTTCTTGCGCAGGTTCCACAGGCTCTCGCGCTCGTTGGGCTTCCAGGTGAGCGCGTGGCCATGGGGTGCGGACGCGCTGCCCTTGCGCCGCTCCATCTCCGCGAGCAAATGCTCGGCCTTCGCCCGCACGCGGGCCTCGTTGTCGCCGCTGTACTCGACGAGGTTGATCGCGCGGGTCGTGACGGGGCCGTCGAAGATGAAATCTTTGACTTGATCGTAGATGACGTCCTTTTTCGCCAGATCGAGCACCGTCTCGTCGATCGTCTCGACGGACCCCGGGTCGGTGGCGACGAGCCATTCGGAGCTCGCCAGCGCCGCATCGAAGCTCGGGTAGTGCAGCGCGAAGAGGACGCGGTGGCGCTCGAAGTGCGTCAGGCGCAGGCGCGTCTCCACGACGATGCAGAGCGACCCCTCGCTCCCCGTCACGAGCTGCGCGAGGTCGACCACCGACCCGTCGGGGGCCGCCATGTGCGCCAGGTTGTAGCCGGTCATGTGCCGGCGCAGCTTGGGGAACGTGCTGGCGATGACGTCGCGCTTCGACGTCGCGATCTGGCGCGCCAGCCGGTGCGCCTCGCCCGCGATGCCGGGCACCCTGCACGCCGCGTCGAGCGCCGCGCCCGCGACGCGCGAGGTGCGGTGCACGACGCCGCCGCGAAGGACGACCGTGAGGTCATGGACATGGTCGCTCGTCTTGCCGTGGACCCGGGATCCTTCGCCGCTGGCGTCGGTCGACACCATCCCGCCGAGCGTCGCGCGGTTGGACGGCGATAGGTTGGCGGCGAAGTACACGCCGTGGGGCTTCAGAAAGGCGTTGAGGTCGTCGAGGACGACTCCAGGCTGCACGCTCACCGACCCGCCCTCGAGGTCGAGCGCGCCAATGGCCGCCATGTGGCGCGACAGGTCCATGACGACGCCCGTCGTCAGCGCCTGGCCGTTCGTGCCCGTGCCCCCGCCGCGCGCCGTGAGCGCGACCGTGTGAAAGCGCGGCTCGTCGATGAGCTTCATCGCCAGGGCGACGTCGTCGGTGCCCCGCGGAAAGACGACGGCGGCTGGCAGCACCTGATAGATGCTGTTGTCGACCGCCGCCGACAGCCGAGTCGCGTAGTCGGTGCGAAGCTCGCCGCGAAAGCCGCCTTGTGCGAGGGCGGCGACGAAGGCGGCCACCTTGGGATCGAGCGTCGCGTCGGGGCTCAGCCGGGGCAGGTGCACGTCGGGCCGTGTGATTTCGCACGCCGCGCGCGGCGTTTCAAGGCAGGCTGCCGCGACGATCGGCGGAAGGACGTTGACCGCCATGTCCTCGGCGGTGGCGATCCGTACGGTGCGATCGGCTGCTCGTCCCGGCGCCGCGATTGCGGAGCTGACCCCAACGCGTGGAAGACTACTTCGCCGGTGCCTCCGGCCGAGAGGGTCCGACGACATGGGTCCCGGAGGCCCCGCCGGGGCCTTTGTTCGGGCCACAGAAGGGCGGCGTACCCCAAGCAAGGCAAGGTTTGAGCAGCGCCATGAAGATGGAGGGGACTTTCGCCAAATCTTGTCGCAGCGATTGAGGGGCGCGGCGCGTCATTCCCGTATTTTGTCCTCCGAGGTCCTATTTCGTGACGCGCTGCTTCACGCCGGCGCGGTATGCGAAAATTATCACGTTCGCAAATGGCTCTACGAATTCCCTCCTTCGGCGATTGCAAGCATCTTGTTTTTTGAGGGCTCGGATGACGGTTCCGCCGCGCTCTGGCGGTGGAACCGTCGTCGAGCATCGCGCCAACCGAGGCCCTCCGGCGAAGACAGGCGCTTTTTTGGCGCGAACAAGCCCCGCCCGTTTTTCGGGTAACGCACTGCGACCCTCAAGTAACGCGATTCAGGCACCCTAGATGGGATGAACCGGCGCGAGGTCGTTGCGTGGCGGGCGCAAAAAAGGTGACTGACCTCCCGCCGGCGGCCGAAGCTGCCGACACCCCGACGTGCTCTGAGGCACAAATTGCAGAAGGGGCCCAAGGAAGGTCAGTCATGCGCAGCGTAGGATTAGATTTAGGCGCGCGCCACATCGCGTGGTGCCAAGTCGTCAACGGGATCGTGACCCGGCGAGGGAGCGTGCGCTGTCTGGCCGCTCCTAGCAAATGGGGCGGCGACCTACGAACCATTCGTGCGATCCATGATGTCATGCGCGGTTCTCCCCAAGGCGAATATTCGCCCGTTCGCGAGATGGATGGAAAGGGCGACGTGATTTGTCGAATGCCTAGTCTTCGTTCTCAGGCTTCAAGACCCCGTCGATTTGGTACTGGCATGCGGTGCGGTCGGTGAATATTTCGGGCTCTCCAGCAGGTTTGGTGGAAGCACGGCGGGGGAGCAGTCAGCCGTAGCAGGCTGCGCCTGATGGCTGAAAGCAAGGGATCAGGCAGGCCGCGATTGCGGTCGATGCGAGCGAATTGGAGAAGTCCGGGATGCCTCGGCTGAGGACAATAGCCTCAGAAGAAGGAGGTCATCCCGGATGAAAGCCAAACGTACGTATGCCGCGGTCGATGTCGAGCACTTCGATCTGGCGGCGGTTCTGCCCCTGGTAACGGTGGACTGCATCGTCTCGATCGACGTGCACAGTGCGCGGGTCAGTTTCCGCATCACCGCATTGTGAGCCGTAGGGTCGACTGGAAGGTGAAGTCGAACTCGTCGATGGTCTTGAGGAACGGGAATTTCGCCGCGTGCGTCGCGCGGCGCAGGCGCGTTCCCTTGCGATGCGCGACCTCCTCTTCGATCAGGACGCGCAGGAAGGTCTCATACCCAAGCTGCTCTTGCTCGGCACGCGCGACGAGGTCTCGCCAGATGCGGCGGGCGTTGGCCAGGTGCAATCGTTTCAAGCCCGGGTCCAGCGAGGGCGCGGAGGCTTCGGTCACGATGCACCCCCTCGCCGGCGCGCGCGGGCAGCGCCTCGCGGAAAGAGCACGAGTTGGCCGCGCGCGTGCGCTCCTCGCGCCGCGTCCTGCGGGCGCGGCTGCTGCGGTGCGCGCAATTGTTGCTCGAGCTGACGCTCGACGGCGGAGGCGGTGAACGACTGGTCCTTCGAGGCCGAGGCGAGCGCCTCGCGCATCATGTCTTCCCCGTGGTCGACCAACAGCGTGTGGAGTCGCTCGACGACGGAGGGCCAATCGCGCGTGCGCCGGTGAACGACCTCGGTGAAGAACTCGAGGGCCACGGGGCCAAGCTCCAAGAGCTGCTGGCGCTGCTCGTACAGCTTGCCGCGTTTGCCGAACACGGAAGCCACCCGCGCCGCGCGGTGCTCGGGCGGAGCCTCCATAGGCTCGTTTTTAGCGCGTCGGCGCTGGGTCGTCGTGAAGCGCCCGGCCTCGATACGGATGCGGTCCTCGAACACGAACAGGGTCGCCGGGCAGTGCGTCGCCTCCGGGGCGACCATGTACCGCGCCCCCTCGAACACGATGTGTCCGGAGGGGCCTACGCTCGCGGGAACGCGCACGGCCAGATTTTCCGGAAGCACTCCGAGAGGGCGCAGGCGCGTGAGCTCCTCCCGCCGACGCGTTTCCGGAATAACCTGAGTGGCCCGATTGGGCCGCACCGTGTTGGTCTCATGCAGCCATGCTCCCAGCTGCTCGTCCAGGTCGTCGCGGTCGCGGAAGACACGGCCCTTGAAGAACGAATTCTTCACCCACTTCACGATCGCTTCGACGGTGCCCTTCTGGTTGCCGCTGCGGGGGGCGCACATCTCGATGCCGACGCCCATCTCGAGCACGGCTTGCGCGAAGGTCGAGTTGGAGAGTAGGCGGTCCTAGCGTTGCCGGAGGATCGGAACGCGCGGCGGTTTCAACAGCGGCGCCTCGCGTCTCGGCGAGACATTCTATATACTACTTCCCATATATACTGCGTCCCATGCAACGTGTTTTGCTCTTGGGAGCGACCTCCGCGATCGCCGCCGAAGTGGCCCTGATCCATGCCCTCCGCGGTGACCGCCTTCATCTGGTCGGGCGTAACCCCGACAAGCTCGCCGGCGTCGCTCGCCGGTGCTCGAATGCGAGCCCGAATGCCAGCGTGACGACGGCGCGCGCCGACTTCGACGCGCTCGAATCGAACGCCGACGTGGTCCTCGCCGCGATCGCCGCGTTGGCAACCGTCGATAGGGCGCTCATCGCGCACGGCGACCTCGGCGATCAGCTCGCGAGCGAGCGCGCGTTTGCAAGCGCGGAGTCGATCCTCGTCACGAACTTCACGAGTGTCGTGTCCCTCCTCATCCCGCTTGCGAATCACATGGAAGGCGGTCGAGCCGGACGCCTCGGGGTCATCACGTCCGTGGCCGGCGATCGGGGACGCCCGCGCAACTACACCTACGGCTCGGCCAAAGGAGCGCTCAACATTTTCCTCCAGGGGCTTCGCTCACGTCTCTATCCCTCGGGCGTGAAAGTGACAACGCTCAAGCTCGGCCCCGTCGATACGCCGATGACGCGGGATCACGAGAAGACGGCGCTCTTCGGAAAGCCCGCCTCCGTCGCGAAGGGCATCGTGCGCGCGATGGATGCCGGCGCTGCCGAGGCGTACGTTCCGTCGTTCTGGCGCGCCATCATGCCGGTGGTGAAGCACGCTCCGGAGAGCCTCTTTCAGATTCTCCCATTTCTCTCCGGCCGATAGGCCCTCCTCGGCGTAACCTCACTAAAAGGCGATTTTGCGCATGACGAAGCGCGGCAGCCATCGGATGACCCACATGACGAGCGCCCACATGCCCGGCGTGTAGAGAACCGACTTGCCGCGGTCCATGGCGCCCAGGACATCGCGCGCGACCTGTGCGGGCTCGCCGGCGAATGGCGGGGGCCGCAAGCCGGCGGTCATGCTCGTCTTCACAAAGCCGGGCTTCACGCAGAGCACCGAGAGCCCCGCACTGTGAAACTTGTGGTCCAGCGCCTCGAGGTACACAGAGAGGCCCGCTTTGCTCGACCCGTAGAGTGCGACGGGCTTGCGTCCTCGGTCTCCCGCGACGGACGAGAAGACCACCAGCCTCCCTCCGCCGCGCGCGAGCAGGCGTTTTCGCGCGTGTTCGCAGAAGACGACCGTGTTCGCGAAGTTCACCGTCAGGAGTCGGCGGGTTAGCTCGACGTCCGCCTCCAGGGCGACCTGCGACGCGAACATGGCCGCGGTCACGATCACCGTATCGAAGCCTCCGAGGGCCGCGTCCGCCGCGTCGAGCCCGGGCGCGAACCCGTCTGGTTGCTCGAGATCGAGAATCGCGTGACCCACGTCCGCGCCCTTCGGGTTGCGCGCTTTCAGATCGCCGGCGCTGCGCGCGAGGTCTGCCTCGCCGATTCCCAACAAGAAGACCGCGTCTCCGCGCTCCGCGAGTCGCTGCGCGATCGCGCGTCCCATTCCGCTCGTGCCCCCGACAATCGCGACCTTCATGCGGCGCTCGTCATACTCGAAACGCGCAACATGGTGTTGACGGAATCAGCGCGCCACAATAGGTAGTGGGTCGTGTTGGTCCTCCCGGCCTGGGCTGAAAAGGGAACCCGGCGAACATCCGGGCCTGCCCCACCGCGGTAATCGAGAGCGAAGGTCGCGCAGCGGACTGGAGGAGCTTCGATATCGCGCCTGGGCTCAATTGATAAGCACGTTCCCGCCCTTGATCCGGTTCGTACCCCGCGCGCGCGTCTCCACATAAGCGCCTTTGATGACAATCCTTCCGTTGCGACGCAGGGTGATGCTGGCCTCCCCGCACCGCAGAACGACTTCGTCTCGCGCCACCACCTCGAGACGCTGACCGTCGGCCTCGACCCCCACAAGATCGACTGACGCCGGCGTCGCAATCGAAGATTGCTTCGGTGTGGATTGGAAGGTACCGACGATGATCGGTTTGCGCTCATCGCCCCGCTCGAAGACGATCACGACGGAACTTTGCTTTTCCAGCGCCTCCTCGATCTGCGCCGGTCGCCACTCGACCAGGCTCCGCGCGGGGAGCGGCCCCGCCGAGTTGCCCTCGAAGTCGACGAAAAGCCCGTCGTCCGTCCAGGCCGCGAGCCAGGCGAGCGTTGCGCCGGGAAGCTCGGCCAAGGAGGGGCCAGACTCTGGCGTCTTATCGTCTACCTCGTGCGACCGAAGCTTCAGAACCTGCGACCGGCTTGCCATGGATGTTCCTGCCTCCCGCGCGGTCGCCATGATCAGGCCCTCGTGCGGAGAACTAGAGTCTAGTATTGTGCACCGGGTGTGGTCCACCCACAATCGGACGCCCTATGCCGTCGCCTCGACCTGGGGTCGAACCAAGGACGGCGTCCACGAATGGATTGTCGCGGTCCGCGCTTCGTTCGATATTGGGCTGGGCGGGCAAGTGACACTCGCCGACGAGCAACCCGAGCCGCTTCTCGTGGCCGAGTATCACGGAGAAGAGGGCGCCTCGAGCCTGCGCTACGAGACCGACCTCGTTTCTCCGAAGCCGACCACCGACATCCTCGTAAACGGTACGGCGTACGCACCCCGAGGGCGCCCGGCGACCGAATTTCCGGTAAGCTTGCGCGTCGACGGCCTCGAGAAGGTCTTGCGCGTTCGCGGAGACCGCGTCTATTCCCGCAGCGCCGGCGCGATTGAACCATCCGCGGCGGCCCCGGTGACCGAGGTGCCCATCCGGTATGAGCGGGCGTTCGGTGGATTCGACAACGCCGACCCGAATCCGATGAATCAAAAGATGGACCCGAGAAATCCGATCGGGTGCGGGATCGCCGCGGATCCCCGTCGGCTGATTGACAAGCCCGTGCACAATTTCGAATATGCGAATCGCCCTCCGGCGGAGAGCGGCCCCGCGGGTTTCGGAGCCATCGCGTCCTACTGGTCACCGCGTCGGGAGCTATCGGGCACGTACGACGCTGCCTGGGAGGAAAGCCGAAAACCCCTGCTCGCGGTGGACTGGGACCCCGCGTCGCTGCTGTGCTCGCCCACGAACCAGCGCCCACAGCAGCCCCTCCGAGGCGGGGAACGCGTGCAGCTCTCCAACCTGACGCGCGACGGTTTCTTGCAGTTCGATCTCCCGAAAATCTACCCGATCTTTACGACGTATTTCAGCACCGTCAGCGGGCGCCGCCTCGAAGAGCACCGCGCGCGCTTGGCGACGGCCATCCTCGAGCCGGACCGGGCTCGCCTCGCGCTGGTGTGGACCACGGCTCTCCTCGTCCACGGCGACGAAGACTACCTCGACGAGACCGTCGTTCGCGAGAAGACCTATATCTCATGGTGATCTCGCCGCCGCTGGACATCGTTTGCACCGGCGTCCGCACGCCGCTCGGCCTCCGGTCGGCGTCCAGCGCAGCAGCTTACCGCGCCGGGATCAACCGCCTCGGCGAGCATCCCATTCTGATCGATCGGCTCGGAAACCCCATGGTGGCTGCCCTCGACGCGAAGCTCGATCCGGCGCTCTCCGCCAACGATCGCTTCGTCGCGCTCGCGCAACACGGCTTGGCCAAGCTTGGCGAATGCCTGCGCGAGGCGAAACCTCCGCCGAGGATTCCCCTCTTTCTCGCGTTGCCGGAGATTCGGCCGGGGTTCACCGAGCAAGACGCCCTCGAGATCAAAGCACGCCTCTGGAACACGCCTTACCTCCCCTTCGAGCTCGGTTCGATCCAGGCGTACACCCGCGGCCATGCCGGCGGGGTCGTCGCGCTGGAGGAGGCAAGCGCGCATCTTGGCCAGCATGCCCACGACCTGTGCATCGTCGGCGGCGTCGAAAGCTACTTCCACCCCGACACGATGCATTGGCTCGACAGCCATCGCCAACTCGCGGGAGAGGACGGTCGGTCCTCTTTCATTCCCGGCGAAGGGGCGGGTTTTCTGCTGCTCTCGGCGCGCGGCGCTCGCCGGCGAGTCGAGGGTGCCCCGCTAGCGAGCGTCATCTCGCTCGGCACCGGCCGAGAACGCAGCCTCATCAAGACGAAGGACCTCTGTCTCGGCGAGGGCCTCGTCGCCGCGGTAGCGAACGCGGTCCAGGGCTTGGGTCCGGGTGATCGCGTGAACGACGTCATTTGTGACATCAACGGGGAGCGCTATCGCGGCGAAGAGTGGGGTTTCGTCGCGCTCAAGCTCGGGCGCTATTTCGCAGAACCCGGTTACCAATGCCCAGCGGGTTCGTGGGGTGACATGGGCGCCGCGTCGATTCCGCTTTTCGCGATGCTCGCCCGCGAGGCCGCGGTGCAGGGGTACGCCAAAGGCCCGCGGACGATGTTGTGGGCGAGCTCGGAGCAGGGAACACGCGGCGTCGTCATCGTCGCCGCCGACGCGCGGGCGGCGGGGCGATAAATGGCCACCGTCTCCGTCAACCCGCCGAAAACGCCAATCACCGAGGGCAGCATGGGGATCGCTCAAGCGACTCTCCCCAATGTTTGCAAAATGCCGGGACCCCCGGCGCCGTTCGTTCCGACCCCTTTACCGAACATCGCGAAGTCGGGGATGTCCCCCGACGGCTATTCCACGAGCGTGCTGATCGAAGGCAACGCCGTCTGCATCTTCGGCGCCTCGTTCCAGAGCATGGGCGACGACGCGAGCAAAGGAACGGGAGGAGGGCTCCTCTCGGCAAACACGGGTGGCCCGGTCAAGTTTATCGCCCCGGGATCGCTCACGGTCAAAATCGAAGGCAAGGCCGTCCATCTTTTGGGCGACGCGGTGCTCAATAACCTCGGCCCCGGTGGGTCGCCCCCCAATACCGGCGCCACGATGGGGGGGACCAAGCAGGCCGACAGCGACGCGAGCGCGAAGGAGAACCTCGAATGCGGCGAGTGCGGCACCTACTCGGACTTGAAGAAGAAGGCTGCAAAACCCGTCGACATGGAGCGCGACCACGTCCCGTCGAAGGCGTCGCTCTTCGCACGCGCTCAGCAAATCAAAGGCGACATGGACCCCGACCAACTCGCTTGTGTTGCGGGCAAAGTCGAAGCCCGCGGAATGGCCGTGGCTATTCCCCGGAGCGACCATCGGACCTTCAGTCCCACCTGCGGGTCGAAGAACACGACGGCGCAGATCCAAGCGGACGGCAAGTCGAAGAACGCGATGTCGAACGCGGTGGATCGCGACACCGCGGCAATGCAAAAGAATATCGGTGCCGACTGCGCCAAGGCCTATAAAAAGCGGCGAAGAAGATCAAAGAGCACGATAACGAGAAAATGATAAAGGGCGCGATCAAAGAGTGCTGCGCGTGATCCGCCGTGTGGGAAGGAGAATCGGATGAATTACCAGGACTGGATCAACCTGTTTGGCCGCGACAGCGAGGACAAGGCCGTAAAAGATCTCCTGGCCGAACGCGGGGTGATGAAGGTGCCTCCGATCAAGAAGGACCACCTGAACACGCGCGTCCCGCTGGACGATTCGATGCTGATTTTCGGCGCCGCGGAACTGTTCCCGAGCCGCAGCAGCGGGGGTGACGGGGCCTGTGTCTTGAGCGCGCTGGTTCTTCCATTGAAGGGCTACAAGTGGGGCGAATACAAAGGAGAGCTTCCCCATCAGCTCAAACCGACGGACACGCAAAAAGCTCTGCGAAAGCGGTTCGGCAAGCCGCGTGAATGCGACGAAGATTTCTATTGGGACGAATGGGTGATCGACGGCCTCGATCTGCGGGTCACCTATGCCGAAGACTACAAATCTCTCGCCGCCGTCAGTCTCACGTTACCGACAGAAGTCTAGGATTCGTTTGCGCGACGAGGAGCCTCGAACGAATGGCATGGCAGGCTCAGCCCGCTTGGTCACGGCAGCGAGTACGAAGACGTAGGCCTCGCCTCTCGAGTGAGCCGTCATCCAACTGAAACGGTGTCCTGATGCAACCAGAGTCGATCCTTCACCTCCTCCGCCGCCCTGCAACCGATCCCGCGGTGGAGCAGGCCCTCGATCAATTCAAGATACGACGCCGGCCTCAAGTCGAAGTGGACGAAGACGACGCCGACGGTCCGGTCGTGCAGAAGCAGGATTGGCTCAAGAACCGCAACGCCGGAATCGAGTTCGGCTTCGAAGACCAGGCCACCTTCACCGGCGACAAGACGTTGACGCCCGGCAAAGGGCCGATGCTGCTCACCCAAGTGTACTTCTACGGGGACCACCCCGAGGTGAAGCCGTACGTCGATCGCCTTCCGTTCGGGCTGGTCGTCGGTGACGACCGGCCGACGGTTCGTGCGCGCCTTGCGCCGTTCGAATCGGTGCGCCGCTCCTGGATTCGCGATACGTGGGAGCTCTCGGAGTGCCGGCTGACAGTGTCGTACGCGGAAGGGGGCGCGCGCGTCGGCTTCCTCTTGTGTGCGTTGCCCCTTCCACCGAGCCCCGATCGCGACGACGTCGTCCCTGTCCCGGCGCTGGAGAATCTGCTTTCGATGCTGGGCCGCCCCATGGACGACTCGCAGCTCCGGAAGGTCGTCAAACCTCTACGCGTCGACAAGTACCTGCAGAACCGCGGCACGACCGTAATCGCGCTCATGCGCGAAGAGTACGGCCTCGAGCTGCACTTCGGGGGCGTTCGTACGATGGACGCTTCCGCGTTCACGAACTTACTCCTCTATCGGGATCGGCAAGCCGATGCCCGCGGCTGGACCGGGCGGCTCCCGCAGGGGCTCACCTTCGACGATTCGCCCGAGGTGGTGTTCAAGAAGATGGGGCGGCCGGCCGACGTTGCTTCCGAGGCCGACTTCGACGGCTACGCCCTCTGGCATTTCCGCGAGTACAGCCTCCAAGTGCATTACAGCACGATGGACAACTGGATTCTGAACTTGCGCATCCTCGCCCCGGGCGTCTGGGACAGCTACTGACGGTAGCCCGCCGACGCGGGTCCATGCCGCCGCGGTTACCAACCCCCGCGCCGAGCATTGAGCGAACGCACGATGCCCGCGACACGCGCAGCTTGCTGCTTCTGCGCGCTCGACCCACCGTGGGTGTCTATCCATGCTTTTGCACGCGTGCGCACGAACAAGGACAGACCCAATGTGTGCCGCTGTCCCAACGGCGCGCCGCTCATGTGAGCCACGAGCGCTTCTAGCGAAAACGGTTTGCCCCCGATCCAACGGACCTCGGGCGAGAGCCGTTGTCGGGCGTCTTCGGTATGCCGGCGAAGGGCCACCGGATCGGGCTCGGGCAGCGCGTCCTCGACCGGCGGCGCTAGGTCAGCGTCGAGGGGATCGTCCTCGAAGGGAGGCAACGCCTTTTCGTCCTCCGTATCCGCTTCTGCCGGCGGCGGCGTTTGGGCCGCCTCGGCCTTGGCCGCCGCAGTAAGCGCGACGCTCGAGAGGACGAGGCCCGTGATCGTCGCGATGGCGTACGCCCCGAGCTTGCGAATCGGGGCCTCGCCCGTCGTGGCCTGGTCGCAAAGCGCCGGCAAGAGACGCGCGTTGCCGGAGAACGCCAGGGCCGAGAGGACGGCCCGAACGTGACTCGGGCGATCGAGCTGCTTCGCCAGGCGTTCGTGCTCGCTCGGTCCGCCCAGAGCCGCGTAAAGGGCCATGGGAACGCGCTCCACGCGCATCGGGTCGAGCGCCCGCTCCCGGCATCGCGACCAAGCGCGTGGCGATTCCCATGCGAGGCTGGCGATGAGCGCCGCTTCGCGCACGCGCTCGTCTGCGTGATCGAGCAGGTACTCGATCACGGGCAAGTGAATGGCCGGGTCGCTGTGTCGCGCCGCTTTGGCCGCCGCGACGACGAGCGCTGGATCGTCGCCCTGGAGCCATTGGATCAACGGCGAAACGCGCACGCCGAGAGCACTGCACGCTTCGAAGAGCGAAGCGCGTTCGCTCGCGGAGGGGCTGCCGGCGAGACGTCGAAGGAGCCACGGCGCCGTCCGGTCGCTTGCCGTAAGCACGCAGGCTCGCACGGCTCCGTGGCGCAAGCGCGCGTCGTCGTGCCCAAGCGCGGGCAGGAGGGCGTCAAGGTCGCGCGCGAAGGCCACCGTGACTGCAGCCGCGGTCGTGATCCCCGCTTCGTTTGGATCGGGATGGTTGAGCGCGGGATCGAGCAAGCGCTCGCGGACCGCTTTTCCCCCGATCAGAAGACCGTGTATGTGCGCGAGCGCTCGTGCCTCTACGCCACGCGCGAGCGTGTCCAAAGTCAGGACGGGACTCGACAGGGTCCGGTCGAATTGCTCGAGCAAGAACTCGGCTTCCGCCAGATGCTCTTCGACGACCTCCCAGAGCACGAGATCGCCGGGATCGTCCGCGAGCGGCGTCGGGGCCACTTTTCGCGCGGGCTCGGACATCGTTGCCTCCTCCCAATCTCATCCTAGCGAATGCGAACGTGTCGTTTGGTTTTAAATCGTGCGCGCCGCCCGGGCCACCCAATGCGGTGCGGAGTTGGGTTCTGGGCAGTAGGCGCTTCGACGGGCTTGCGCCCGCACCAGATCTGGACGAATCCCGATTACGGGCTTAAAAGACGCCAATGGCCCGAAGTCGAAGCCGCTCTCACCGCCGTGGTCAAAACCGCGCGGCGGGCTCGCCGAAAGGTCACTGAAGGCGCGTCATGAGCACCGCCGCCGTCGATCCGTCCCGCTGTCCGCTGTGCGGGCAAGCCAACGCGTGCGCCATGGTCGAAGGCGGATCGACGTGCTGGTGCTTCGAGGTCGCGATCCCCGGCGAAGTCCTCGCGCGCATCCCCGCCGAAGCGGAGGGCGTCGCCTGCGTGTGCCGGCGCTGCGCGGCGGGCCAGACAGCGCCGGCGGCGACGCTCGAAGGGGGGGACGAGCCCGGGCAGAAGCCGTGACGCCATTGACGCGATGGCCGATTGCGTATCTTCCAG
Organism: uncultured delta proteobacterium; assembly: GCA_963831555.1. Classification (GTDB taxonomy): domain Bacteria; phylum Myxococcota_A; class Polyangia; order Polyangiales; family Polyangiaceae; genus Palsa-1150. The sequence goes on along the minus strand of CAWHQT010000021.1, from coordinate 32,092 downwards.
GAGGTGGGGGGCGGTCTTCGTTCTGGCGCCCGGTGGCCGATCGTCTTTGGCGCTCCGGGGCGCCCATGGTGTTCGGGTATCCGGGCTTCGGCGATGCGCCGGTCGATGCGACCCTGCGGTCTTTGGCGGATCTGTACGGGGCGCTCTTGGCGGTATTGCCGGCGCGCTTTCACGTCGTGGCGCAATCGATGGGAAACGTGCTGGCGCTCCGAATGGCCATCGAGCATCCCGAACGCGTCGCAAGCCTCGTCCTGTGCGCGGTCTCGGGCGGCGTCGACGTCGCGTCTCTCGGGGGCGAGGCATGGCGCGCGACGTTACGCGCCGCGCAGCCGGTCGCGCCCACGTGGTTCATCGACGACGAAAGCGACTTCACGGACGCGCTCGGGTTTCTGCGGATTCCCGCGGTGGTCCTCTCGGGCGACCGCGATCCACTGAGTCCCGTCCGCGTGGGCGAATTTCTGTGCGCACGGATGCCGCACGCCGAGCTCCGCGTCATCGCGGGAGGGAGCCACGGGATGGCCGAGGAAGAGCCGGACCGCATTGCCCCGCTCATTGCCGATTTTCTGGTCGGCAAAGTGTAACCGCAAAAAAAGGGGCGGACGTATCGGCAAGGGCCCGCGTGCCGATGAGCGGGACCGCTCGTTGTCTGACCTACGGCCTTGTGCCATTGTACGGCGCGGTCCGATGGGCGATGAGCTGACAGAGCGGGCCGAGCGCCGCATCGGGCAAGTCATCAACGGCAAGTACCGACTTGACAAGGTAATCGGCGTCGGCGGCACCGCAGCGGTGTTTGCGGCGACGCACCGAATCGGCCATCGAGTGGCGCTCAAGATGCTGCACCGCGAGTACTCCCATAGGGACGAAATCCGGGTGCGCTTTCTCCGCGAAGGCTACGTCGCAAACCGGATCGCGCATCCAGGCGTCGTGCGGGTGGTGGACGACGATGCCGACGCCGACGGCAGCGCGTATCTCGTCATGGATCTGCTGACGGGTACGACGGCCGAAGCCCTTCTCCACGCGCCCGGGAACGGAAACAAGGGGGGCCCGAATCTCGAGCTCTCTCTGGGGATTGCCGACGCGACGCTCGACGTCTTGGCGGCCGCGCACGCGGTCTCCGTGGTGCATCGGGACATCAAGCCGGCCAACCTTTTCTTGACCCAGCTCGGTGACCTCAAAGTGCTCGACTTCGGCGTCGCGCGGCTTCTCGACGTCGCGACCATCACGGGGACGGGCGAGCTTTGGGGAACGGCGGCATTCATGCCTCCCGAGCAAGCGCTTGGCGAACGGTCCGTTGACCATCGCTGCGATCTGTGGGCGGTGGGCGCGGTCCTGTTTCGTTGTCTTTCGGGGCGCGAAGTGCACGAAGCCGCGAGCGACCGCCAGCAGCTCGTCCAAGCGGCGACCACGCCCGCGAGGCCACTGGCGACCGTTGCCCCCCAGGTGCCGAAGGCCGTATGCGACGTCGTGGACCGTGCGCTTTCGTTCCGTCCGGACCAGAGATGGGAGTCGGCGCGCCGAATGCGTTCGGCCCTTCAAGACGCACACGCCTACGAGCCGTTGGTCTAACCGGCGAAACGTTCCATGAGGGCGTGCGCCCAAGGCTCGATTCCCGGTGGAGTGGCCTTACTCCTTGTCGGGGCGGGAATTTAGCCCACAGGCGCCTGGCTTGCTCCGGCGCACCGAACAACGATGAAAGCCCCCAGGGCAACGCGGCGTTCGTTCCAGGTGACGGATTGGGCCCGTGAACCCAAGGGCGGGGGGGGCCGGCTGTTTGCGCCCCGGTTGGCCGACCCCCCGCCCTCGGAAGCCGTGTAAGATTAATGTCACGCATGCCCGATCATGAAGCCCCCCCTTCCGACGCAAGGCAACGCGTCGGGACGGTTCTGCGCGGCAAGTACCGCATTGATGCGGTCTTGGGCGTCGGCGGCATGGCCACCGTGTACGCGGCGACCCACAGAAATACCAAGAAGTTCGCGGTCAAGGTGCTCCATGCGGAGCTGTGCGTGAGGCGGGATCTTCGCGCGCGCTTTCTGCGCGAGGGCTATGTTGCCAACTCCGTCGATCATCCGGGCGTCGTGGCCATTCTCGACGACGACGTGGACGACGACGGCGCCGCATTCTTGGTGATGGAGCTTCTCGACGGAGCGACCGTCGAGTCGCTTTGCGCACGGTCGGGCACAGGGCTCGCCGCTCGGGATGCGCTCGCGATCACGCGTCAGTTGCTGGACGTATTGGAGGCTGCGCACGGCAAGGGCATCATCCACCGCGACATCAAGCCGGCCAACGTGTTCGTACTGCGGAGTGGGCGCATCAAAGTGCTCGACTTTGGGATTGCTCGCTTGCGCGACGTCTCACCGGGGGTCCTCTCCACGCGTGACGGGGCGATCCTCGGGACGCCCGCTTTCATGGCCCCCGAGCAAGCGCTGGCGCAGGGGAGCGAAGTGGACGCGCGAACGGACGTTTGGGCCGCAGGGGCCATGCTGTTCACCATGCTTTCCGGCAAGTACGTACACGAGGGCGACAACGGGCGACAAATGCTGATCCGGGCGGCGACCGTGCCCGCTCGTTCGCTGGCAAGCGTGTCTCCTGCAAACCCCCATCGCCATCGGCGACGTGGTCGCCCGCGCGCTCGCGTTCGAACGAAACTCGCGGTGGGAGTCGGCCGCGGCCATGGGTGACGGGCATCGCCGGGGACATCGTCGCGCTCGAAGCGGGCCGCGAGCTGGCAGGCACGCTTGCCTTCATGGCCCCGGAGTTACTCGATCACGCTCCGGCCTACTCCGTGCAATCGGACCTGTACGCGCTGGGCATGGCGCTCCTGTGGCTCGTGCTCGGCCGAAGCCCGATTCCTTCGGGAGCCGCGTTGGGGTCGTGGATCCGCTTTGGCCAGCGCCCGAGTGTTGAGAGAGAGTGCCCGGATCTCGACCCCTCCCTCGCGTCGCTCATCGAGCGCCTCATCGTCACGGACCCCGCCGCCCGACCGCAATCGGCGGCCGAGGCTCTGGCCGCCCTCGGGCCGGCCGCCCGAAGGCGCGCAAGCTGCCCGATCGATGGTGCACGCATGATAGGCCCGTGGGTCTTGGGCGAGCCCATCGGAGAACCCCAAATCGACTGGACCACCCACGTCGCAACGCACGTCCAGACGGGTATGCCCGCACGATTTTCGGAGACGACTGCGGAGGGCTGGCTGGACCACGTTGGTACACAGATTCTGAAGACCGCCGAGCGCGCATCGCGAATGCACATCGACGGCGTCCTATCCCTGCTCGACTGCGGGCCCATTCGACAGGGCGCTTACGTCGTAACGCCGACGCACGGGCTCACCCTCGCTGAATACGTGTCGTCGGTCGGCACGTGCGATGAGCTCGAAGTCCTCGATTTCGGCGCCAAGCTTGCCGATGCGCTCGCGCACCTGCACGCGGACGGCCACGTTTATCAGGTCGTCGCGCCGGATAAAGTCGTGCTGTCCTCCGATGCACGATCGGCAATCCTTGCGTGGCCTGTCCACTTCGTGCCGATTGGACGCATCAAGCTTGGCGAGGGAGGCGTGAGCGTTCCGCGACACGCCCCACCGGAGGCCCTCCACGGACCCGAACCCCACGAGCGGACGACGGCGCTAGACCTCTTCGGTCTGGGCTCAACGCTCCTTTATGCGCTCGCCGGCGAGACCGACGCCCAAAAGCGGGCTTACGACGATGCGTGGGAGGCCACCGCTCGCGGAAGACAACAGGGGATTAATTACCCTGAGCAGGCTTTCGAAGAGATCGCCCTTCTCAAATCGTCGGAAAGCATTCGAGCGCTGAGCACAAGGGCGCCACAGGTGACACGACCGACCGTATCCATGATCGCGCAGCTCTTGGCCCCCGAGCCGGGCGCCCGCGGCACTGCGAGTGCCGCCGCGGCTCGGTTTCGGCAAATCGCATCGCACCTCCGCTCGTAGATGCGCGTGCTCTGATCGTCGCGGTGGGTCGAGACCTTGGCGTCTCGAGGTGACTGGAGCGACCTCCCATCTGGTGTGACACCGTTCGCGGTCGCTCTAGGCCCCAGGTTGGGTCGCTTCGTCGTTGGAGTGTTCCACTCCAACGAACTCCGCTCTAACGCGCCCTTTTTGGAGCACGAAGCGTCTTTCGCGGGCGCCGAGGACGTACCGGCCCATGACGCTCGAGCAGCGTGACATCGAGCAAGTCCTTGTCTCTGCCGGCGGCACGCTTATTCGCGATCAGAGCCTCCCGACCGATCACGAAGAGGGAAGGCGCGACGAACTCGGCTTCAACTCGAGTTGCCCACGCCTCGGCAAAGGTAACCCCGTCGATGCCCGTTAGAATGTCGATACGCCAGGGCTTTCTTCCAAGCATGAAGATCCGGTCGGCTTCGGCGAGGTCGATCGCCGGGGGCGCGACGTCGCCGAACCCGAAATCGACGAGTGCTTCACGGAGCTTTCGGGCGTTTTCGAGGCTCGGTTCCACGAACACGTCCAGGTCCTCCGTCAGCCTCGGCTCTCCGTGACCCGCCACTGCGTGGCCGCCCACCAGAACGAACCTCACCCCGCGGGCGATCAGCGCACGTAAAAACTCGCTCCAGTCGTGATTCAGCTCGATCTTCACCGAATCTCTGCCTCCGTAAATGCTCGACCGCGGAGATTCGCTCTTCGAAAGACATCGTGGCGATGTCCAGCCGATCGAGTTCCTCGGCCTCGCGGAAGCTGTGTGCCGTGCGGACCACCCGTTCAATCACGAAAAGAGTATCGCCCGGCCGGGGGGCGGCCGCCAGGGCGCGGAGTCCCTAGAGCGACCGACCGCCAATCGAGGACGCGGAAACCCGGCGCTTGCAAGACATGACCATTCAGCCTTTTACGGGAGGCCGGTCGCGCGACGCCATGGCGTGCCTCGAGCAAGCCGACGTGGCCGCAAAGTCGAACAACGAGGGAAGCTCCGCGGGCAACGCGGCGTTCGTTCCAGGTGACGGATTGGGCCCGTGAACCCAAGGGCGGGGGGGGGCCGGCTGTTTGCGCCCCGGTTGGCCAGCCCCCGCCCTCGGAAGCCGTGTAAGATTAATGTCACGCATGCCCGATCATGAAGCCCCCCCTTCCGACGCAAGGCAACGCGTCGGGACGGTTCTGCGCGGCAAGTACCGCATTGATGCGGTCTTGGGCGTCGGCGGCATGGCCACCGTGTACGCGGCGACCCACAGAAATACCAAGAAGTTCGCGGTCAAGGTGCTCCATGCGGAGCTGTGCGTGAGGCGGGATCTTCGCGCGCGCTTTCTGCGCGAGGGCTATGTTGCCAACTCCGTCGATCATCCGGGCGTCGTGGCCATTCTCGACGACGACGTGGACGACGACGGCGCCGCATTCTTGGTGATGGAGCTTCTCGACGGAGCGACCGTCGAGTCGCTTTGCGCACGGTCGGGCACAGGGCTCGCCGCTCGGGATGCGCTCGCGATCACGCGTCAGTTGCTGGACGTATTGGAGGCTGCGCACGGCAAGGGCATCATCCACCGCGACATCAAGCCGGCCAACGTGTTCGTACTGCGGAGTGGGCGCATCAAAGTGCTCGACTTTGGGATTGCTCGCTTGCGCGACGTCTCACCGGGGGTCCTCTCCACGCGTGACGGGGCGATCCTCGGGACGCCCGCTTTCATGGCCCCCGAGCAAGCGCTGGCGCAGGGGAGCGAAGTGGACGCGCGAACGGACGTTTGGGCCGCAGGGGCCATGCTGTTCACCATGCTTTCCGGCAAGTACGTACACGAGGGCGACAACGGGCGACAAATGCTGATCCGGGCGGCGACCGTGCCCGCTCGTTCGCTGGCAAGCGTGTCTCCTGCAACCCCCATCGCCATCGGCGACGTGGTCGCCCGCGCGCTCGCGTTCGAACGAAACTCGCGGTGGGAGTCGGCCGCGGCCATGGGTGACGCGATCGCCCACATTGAGAGGGAATCCTTCGGCGACTTTGCCCATCACGATCTCGCGACGCTCTTTGAAACGGGCTTATTGGACCCGAGCGGCGCCCCGACCGAACCGGGACCGCCCGCCGAAAACGGCCTCACCGCGGCGCCCGCGCCCACCTTGCTGAGCAAGGTTGCGACCGGTCCGGACGCGGTGGCGACGACCACGGCGAAGCCCGTGTCGGGCCGAAAGAGCGAGGGCCCATCACGGCGATTCCGCACGTCGGCCGGGTTCGTCGCCGTGGCGGGGGTCGTGCTGGCGAGTGCATTCGCAGCGCTGCGCCCGAGGCAACCAACGCTCGTGCGAAGCCCGCCCTCGGCGATGCTGGCGTTGGCTTCGGCCGCGCCCCCGGTGGCGTCGCCAGTGGTTTCGGTGGCCGCCCCCGAGCCACCGCCCGTGAACGTCCCACTGGCTGCCCCAGGGATGGGCAGCGCCTCGGCGCCAAGACCGCGTCCATCGCTAGGAGTCCCGTCGTCGAGTCCCCGTCCCTCCGCCGCTCCTTCCGCGGTTCCCCCGCCGGCCGCGGCTCCGTCCCTCCCACCCCGCGATCGACTCCGAATCGAGCTCCAGTGAAGCGCGCCCGATTCGTCCTGCGGCGACTCTTTCCGTGGACGGCTTTCGCGGTCGCATGGGGCTGGGTCCCTGCCGTCTGGGCCGACGGCCCGAGTGTTCTCCCCCGAGCCGTCGCTCCGCCCCCCGCTTCCGCGTCGAGCGTCCCCCCGTCCGCGAGCGCGGCCGCCACGACCGTTTCGTCTCCATCGGAGCCCGCTCCGCCTCCGCTCGGGGACGTGCTCAACGGAGAGGCCAAGAGTGATTACGAAGCCGGAAGGGCGCTGTTCGGACAGCATGAGTACGCGGGGGCACGCGAGAAATTCGAGAGCGCGGCGCGGGCCTCCGGCGATCCGCGCCTCTGGTGGAACGCCGCGGCGTGCGAAGCGGCCATGACGCACTACGCGAGAGCCGGGCGGCTCATGAAGCGGTACCTCGATTCCCGCTCCCCGCTCATTTCACCCAAAGCCGCGCAAGAAGCACGGGACTTCCTCGACGAAACGGAACACCGAACGGCGCATCTCGACGTGACGTCCAACGAGCCGGATGCGATCGTCTTCATCGACGACGAACCGATCGCCGCCGCGGCATGGCCCTCTGGCTTCCGCGTGGATCCGGGCACGCGCCACGTCCGCGTGACGAAGAGGGGCTTCTCGGATTACGCGCTGACGCTCGTCGTCGCGAGTACCGCGGACGTTCGGGTCGACGCCGTTCTTCGTCCGAGCGCAAACGCCGGGCGCCTGGTGGTTCGCGCGGGCGCGCGGGACGCGATCGCGATCGACGGGACGCTTGTCGGCGTGCAGAATTGGTCCGGACCGTTGGCGGCGGGTCCTCATCGAATCCGCCTCACGGGCCCCGATTCGGTCCCCTTCGAATCGAACGTGACCGTCGAAGACGACCAGACGCGATCGGTCGACGTGACCCTTCCGCCGGTGCGTCACGCGGAGGCGCTCCCCGCGTGGCTCTGGATCGCCAGCAGCACCGTACTCGCGGTGGGCGCCGTCGCCGCGGGCTACGTCCTTTTCAAGACCGACGAGTCCCCCGCGGGGAGTCCTATCGACGGCTCTCTCGGCACGGCGCGTGCTCCCCTCCGCTGAAGGCATTCGCATGCGCGCTCTCCGTATTCTCGCGTTCGCCCGTGCGGTCGGGGTGGCATCGTGTGTCGCGGGCATGGCGGCGTGCGCCGGCGCGACGAAGCCGGCGCCCGGCGAGGTCCTGGTGGTCGTGACCACCGACATGGCCGTCCCCGCGGACATCGACTGGTTGCGGTGGAGTGCGACGAGCGGCGGAGGCACGACGCCCTTCAAAACCAAGACGCTTCGGCTGACCGCGGCAAGCCTGCCCGGAACGCTCGCTGTGGTTTCGGGGCCCGAGACGACGGGGCCCGTGCTCGTCCAGATCGATGCGCTCTCGGGAGGCGCGACCGGCGTTGTCCGCGTGCATCGCGAGGCCGAACTGACCTCCCTGCCCCGCGAGGGCGTGAAGCGTCTGTCGATGGCGCTCGACTGGCTCTGCAGCGATGCGAACCCCGCGCCGCCGTGCGCGTTGGGAATGACGTGCGTGGCGGGCGCCTGCGTGACGGCGAGCGTCGACCCCGCAACGCTCCCGGACTACGTGCCCGTCGACGGCGGGCCGTGCTTCAACGCGCTGACGTGCTTTGCCGCCGCGGCGAGCCCGAATGAAACGCATCCGACCCGAGATGCCACAGGACGGTGCGTCATTGCCGCGGATAGATCGACCGCAATTCTCACTCCGGACTACGTCAACTTCGCTCTTGTCGTCGATACGGCGGTATCGGGCAATTACGGAGCGTGCGAACCGGGGGGGGCTTGCCTCATCGCCCTCGACCCCGGCACCCCGGAGGGGTGGGTTCCGATCGTGGACGACGGCGGCATCACCGGAGTCGGCCTGCCCAGGCGTGTCTGCGACATCGACGTCGACGTTCAGATCAGCGGAGCGTGCCCGTCGAAGGCCCTCGACGCGCCTCTCTGCGGGGCGCTGCCGACTTGCGCTCGCAGTTTGAACGTGGACTGCCCATCGGGATGGCGGCCCTACTCGTGCAGCCGCACGATCGACGGCGGAACGGCTTCTCCGTCCGACATCGACCCGGCGGAGACCAACTGCTGGCCGGCGAGCGAGCCCAGCGCGGAGGGTGGCCCGGCCCCCACCAGCGCTCTTCAATGTTGTTCGGGTCCACAAGTCCCTGCCGCCGATCCTCTGTTGATAGACGACATGTCCGGGGAACCGCAACTCAAGATCGCGCCGCCGGCATCGGACGAAATTCCCGGGTACTGGTATACTTTCAGCGGGCCTGACGCGAAAGCCGTCATCTTTCCGCCCCAGGGAGGCTATTTCGAATACACCTCGATCGCGCCACCCTTGAGTACGCCCGACGGCGGCGTGATCGACCATGCCGCGTGTTTTCGCGCTCCCTACCCGTTTTACGACATCGAAGTCGCGGGGGGCTTCAACTTCGCGCTCAATTCCGCGAACCAGGCGGCGGCGGCGGCCTTTGACGTGCGCAACTATACAGGAATTCGCTTTTGGGCCTGGTCGCGGTACACAGGCCAACCGCTGGGCGTCAATTTCCCCGACCAAGACACGGACACGGAGAGCGAGTCGACCTGCAGCCGGCTTTTGGCGGCCGGCGACGGCGACGCGGGCTGCGGGGATCACTATCAGAAGTTCCTTACTCTGAGCGACATGCCCACCGAGTACTTTGCAAAGTGGTCAGAATTGATGCAGGGCGGCGCCGTCGGCCTTTACCAGGCGGCCGCCTTCGACGAGGCCCACGTCTTTGGGACCAACTTCGCGGTCTACAATTTCGGCCCCACGCCCTATGCCGTGCCGATCGACGTCTGCGTGGCTCAAGTCTATTTCACGCGGTAGCCCCTGGCGCGTCGTATGCCATCGAAGCCAGCCATGAAAGTCCCGAGCCAATGCATTTCGTGGGTTTGCTTCCTGGCGGCTCCGGCCGCGCCTGCGCTCGTCTGCGCGTGCGGCCCCGCCCGCGTTCCGGAGGCACCTGTGGATGCTGCCTTGGCAAGTGACGGCGACGCTCTGTCGAACGTCGAGGGCGTCGAGGCCGACGCGTTGGATACGGACGCGGCGGCCCCCACGGCCTACGTCGTCCCCGTCGCCACGCAGATCCTGGACGACATGCGGGCTCTGGAAACGGACGGGCCGGGCACCGCGGGGGGATGGTTCACCTACTCGGACCGCGAGGTGCCTTGGTCCCAGCCCGCCCTTGGCGCCCATGGGCCCGGGCTCGTCACGCCCCCGGAAGGTGACCCGGTGCTGCCCACGAACGATGGCCAGGGTCCGACGGTCGTGGGGTCGACGCAACCGTACCGACGATTTTCGGGGGGCGGAGAAACCACCTGGGGCGCAGGATTTGGAATGACCTTCGTCGATGCCCCACCGGACGGCGGGCCCGTGCCGATGAACGAATGCGACGCGGGCCCCGTCTTCGATGTCGACGCGGCCGGCATGGACTCAATGATCAACCTGCCTTTTGACGCCTCGGCGTGGACCGGAATCCAGTTTTGGGCCAAGTCGCTAATCGGGTATCCACGGACTGTGAAAGTGATCGTCCTCGACGATCGCACCGACGCGTTTGGGTTGGCGAGCGACGCCGGGGGCTGCAACGTTTGCGCAAACTTCACCCTGGGAGCCTTGGGCTATTGCGGCGACGGGCCGCGTGCCAGCGTCGTCTTTTCCCCCGAGTGGACCCACGTTCAGTTGCCGTTTGCTTCGTTGCATCCACTCGCGCTTTACTCGGGTGAGCCCGTGACGTGGACCCCCGACGTGAGCGCGCTCTATGGCATCAACTTCCAGGTCGAAGACGCCCCGCTGGCTCCGTTCGATTTCGCAGTCGCCTACATCGAGCTCTACAGGTGATCGCGAGCCCGGGCGGGTCGTCGAGTTCGTCGACGACCCGCGCCGTGCCGCGCCGAGTCTCAGCGCAGCGCGATCGTCGTCGCGCTCATCGGAGGCATCGCGTACGTCAGCGTGCATGTTCCCCCCGTGCACCTGACCGCGTTCGTTCCCGCCACGGGCGTCACGGAAGCGCTCCCTGCGACGAGCTGGAACGCAGTCGCTCCGGTGAGTGCCATGCCCCCCGCCACGTGCAAGCTGGCCGACACGGCCGCACCGCTCTTGTTGATGGCGACGAGGTCGACCGCGGCGGCGTTGTCGGAGTGCGCGAATGCGTAGACGGACGTGTGGTCTGGGTCGCTCGTCGAAGCGTAGACCCCCGTGTCGCCGACGACGGCGCCGTGGCCGTCGTAGTTACGATACAGGTCGAAGGCGGCCAGAAGGTAATTGTCCGTCAGCGATTGCAGAGGCCACGCCGCCGCCGCCCCCAGGCCCTCGCGGCCGAAGATTCCCAAGGTGTCGGCCTCGGCCACACCCCCGGAGATGTCCGCCTCGCAGCCGTTGTTGTATTCGCTGATCGAGAGGGTGGGCGCCCCGGTCCCGGCCGGGTAGGCTTTGGCAATTTTGCCGAGTAGGCGCGGAATCAGCTGCCGCGGGTACCAGCTCGTATTCAAGTAGCCGCCCGGTCCCGACCAGCCAAAATCGATATTCGCCGTGTCGGCGGCCGAAAGAGTCGTGTAGCTCGGATCCCAGAAGAGCCGCGGCGATTGAACGCACTGGGCCGGCGGAGGACTCCCGTAGTTGGTATAGTAGTGGACGTCGAGAACATCGAGGAGTGGCTGACCGGCGGCCGCCATTTGCTGCAGGTAGTAATCGAGAAACTCCGTCGGCCAATGCGCGTCCGAATACGAATGGGCGTAGACCATTCCGTCTTGGGCGACGACGGGGCCGAAGACTTTCGTCTCTGGCCACGCGGCCTTGATGGCGGCCGCAAACCGAAGATCGCGGTTCACGATGTCGTCGTACGACACAGTGAACGTTTGGCACGGAAGGGTTCCCGTCGAAGGCCACAACTCTGGATGCGTGCCCCCCCAATAATTGGGTTCGTTGTCGAGACTGAAAAAGACAGCGGCACCCGTTCCGTAATTTGTTTTCAGATAATGAACGAATTCATCTTGATAGACCGGCGTCGCGGCGACCTGGCATCCGCCGTCGCAGGCGGACGCGCAGGTGCAATAGGTGCCGCCCGGCTTCGCGGCCACGTTGGGGACGAAGGCCGGTCCCCCCGCGTCTCCCGCATCCGCGTCGGTTGCGAAGGGGAAATGGTTGGCGTTTACGCGCGTCGATTGGGTCGTGCCGTCGCAAAATGCACCGGCGCCTGGGCAAAGGCCCGCCGTGTTGTCATCGGCGGCGGCTACGTAGTCGACGATCGGAACGGTCGCGAGAAAGGCCTCCCCCTTGGCTTGTGCCGAGGGGATGGTGTCGCCCATGGCCGTGATGGCGCCGGCAAGCGCGGTGTCACCAAGGCCGGCGACCTGGTAAAAGCAATAATCCGATCCGGCGTTGTTGTAGTTGTTGCTCCAATTCCACGACGTGTACGCATCGCCCCCCTGGCGGACGAGACCCCAGCGCGTTGCACGCGAAATAAGGTCGACCGATATGGCCGTTCCCATGAGACCGGCGTTGATGCCGTAAATGGTGTCCGGCACGGGTACAGGCTTGTCGGGAGGTTGGAACTGGCGCGCCGGTCCCCGCGTCGCGTCGATGGAGAAAGTCACCGTGCCGCTCCCGATCGCCGGGGCCGGCGCCGCATCGGGAGCACGAGCACTGCGGGCATCCGAAAAACAGCCGCTGGCGGACACCCAGAGGCCCAGACCCCACCACGGGCCAAGTTTCATCGTCATGGCGAGACTCCGCGCAAGGGGCCTTCGCTTTCGCGGGCCGCCCGGGCGCCGACATACTCCGCGATTGCCGGTTCGCTTCGGACGAGAGCGCGGACCCGGCCCGACGCGCGCACGACGTGCCGTTGCGCCGTCGCGCGGCTCACACCGAGCCCCTTGGCTACGTCGCGGAGCTCCCGCTCTTCGATGAAACGAAGCTCGAGCACGCGAAAGGCCGCCGGTGCGAGGCGCTCGAGAAGCGCGCCCGTGCGCGCCGCCACTTGGCGCAACTCGATCGACGGCTGCGATGCGCCACGTTCGGGAAGATCGCCGCTCCGTGTCAGCGTCTCCCACGAACGCAGGCGGCAGCGGCGGCGTTCCATCGCCGCACATCGCAGCGTGATACCGACGAGGAAGCTGCGGAGCGCGGCCGGAGCGCGTAGCCGCGGCAAGTGCGTGAAGCACCGCAGGAACACCTCTTGGATTTGGTCCTCCAAGTCGGCACCGGTGAAGGACGCGCGGAGGCACCGGCGGACCAGAGGAGTGTACCTTCTCACGATGCGGAGCGCCGCCCGCGGGTCGCCGCCCCGCGTGGCCAATACGAGCGCCGCGTCTTCCACGCCGGCGGCAATACGATGGGTCTTTTCGATGGGATGACGCATGTTGGGACGGACTCCTTCTAGAGCACCGAACAGCTTGACGGACCGAGGATTTCAAGGCTTTGGCTTGCATCGCAACGCGCGACGACGACCCATACTTGAGTATTGCGAGGAGGAGCAACGCCGCGAGGCGAGCCAAAGCCGCAGAAAGCCGACGGGAGTCAAGCGGATCGGTGCTCTAGCTCTCGCGTCGCGCGAAGCCTGGTCAAAAGGCGGGACTGGCTTTTTGCGCGAGCCCGAGGGCCATGGCGGGAAACCACTCCCCCGCGACCGGGTCGACCGTCCCCCAGAGCGGGTCGAACGCGTTCTGCGCGTCGCCGGTGATTGCCCAGGGGTTATACAGCGAAAAGTCCCACGCGCGCGCGCCACCCGCGATGTCGCACGTTCCGTCCGACTCGCCCGGAGTCTTGACCCATAGGTACGCGTCGAGGAGCGGGACGCCGGTGTTGGCGGACGGACGAAGGCCCACGCCCGCGCTGGCCGCGTTGCACCACGCTCCGTTTCCGAGGGCGGCGATGACGCCGGGCGACTGATTGTACGGGGGCCTGGCGTAGAGCGCGGTGTTCAGCGTTCCTTGCCCGTTACGGCCGGTGTCGATCACGAAATGCGTCGTCGCGACGGCGCCGCCCATCATGTTCTGCAAACCCGCCGTGACGGTCGCCTCGTACGCGGCGCCGTAGTCGACTGCATAGTTTAGCGCTGGATCGTACTGGCTCGGACACCACTCGAAATGGCCGGCAGCCCAGGGCGCGCCCGCCGTCGCCGCAGTGATGCAGTCGGAAACCCACGTCCCGTATTGCGTCGAGGGGTCGGTCGCCTGGTAATTGGAGACGTTGAGAAAGAAGCCGACGGCGCCCGCGTTGAACGGTAGGGGGGTGGCCGCGGCGATCTGGCTAGCGACGGTCGTGAGGTGGTTAATGCGATATGCGGTTTCTCCCACGCCGAGCCACGCGCTGTGTGTCCCGTCGATATACACGCGTGCGTTGGGCGCTTTGTTCGCGAGGCTCACGAGCGCGTAGGCGAGTTGCGCGTACCGGTCTGTCGGATCCGCGCCGGGTGCTGGAACGACGTTTCCGGAAGCGTCCGTCACCGTCGGCTGACACGGCTCGGCGACGCCATAAATGGTCGTGTTGTAAGGAATCAGTCCCAGACTGTCCGGCTCCAGAATGACGACGGCCGCTTTGTGACCAATGCCGGCCGCGAAGCCGTCGATCCACGCCTCGTAGGACGCGGTGTCGGCCGCGCCTCCGGCCGAGTAGTTCGCGCAATCGCGAAACGGAACGTTGTACGGGACGAGCACGGGGACCCGGTGTTCGAACGCCGCTTCGTTCATCGTTTGCGCCGTGCTCTCGCGGACTTCGCGAGGTGTTCCGCCGTCGAACCATGACGCGTGACTTTGCGCGACCATCGCCAGAACATCGAGACCCGCCTCGACGTCGCCATGCTCTAGCAAGTGGACGATTTGATGAACGGCGGACGCAGAAGGCGACGGCACGAAGAACTGCGTCGTCGGGCCCAGGACGAACGAAGCGGTCGCCGTGACGATCGCCGCGCTCTGTGAATTGTGAGGTTCGCCCTGAACCTCGGAATCCGAGCCGGTTTGGGCGGTGCATCCCACGCCCGACACGGACAAGGTGGCCCCCAGGCCCGAAACCGCGACGAGGCAAAGCGTGTGGCGCGTCTTCCTAAACTTCATTGGATATTCTCCCCTTGCAGATCGGAAGTGTTTGGCTCCGACCCGATGAGAGAGAGCAAGCGGCACGCCACAGCGCGCCCGCGAATCAAAGAGGGCCTTTCAAGCGGGATATTCCAGAGTCGCCGTAAGGATGCGGCACTTGCATTGGCCATCCGATCGGCTTGGGTCCCGGGGGTTGCCCAACGCTCGGAGACGAACCTTCGTCTTCTGACGACGACGCTCCGTCAGGCGGGCCCCCCCAATGACCAAGGCGTCGCCCGGTCCGGCAAGGCCCCCTTTCGTCCCCGCGACGACACGGCGTAGAGCGGCCCCGGTGCGCTCGTTGAATCCCGAGGCCGAGCGACGGTACCCTGAAGGCCGTGACGATGGTCCGGCCGCTCTCCACCTGCCAAAGCCTCGATCCAGACACCATGTGGCGATCGATGCGGCGGCTCATCGATTGCATTCACGGCGTGCTCGATTGCGAGTCGGTCGTGGACGACTGCCTGGACATCCTCGTCGAGCTGCTCGGGGCGGACCGTGGGGTCATCGTGCACCTGGCTTCGGATGGAAGCTCCCACGTGATTCACGCCCGTGCACGGGGAGAGACACTTTCGACCGAGGAGTGGGAGGAGGTCAGCCGGACGGTCATCCACGAAGCGCAGAAGTCCGCGGAGTGCGTCGTATGGGATCCTCTCTCGGCGGCCCGCGAGTCGGCCAGCGCGATGCTCCTTGGCATTCAGGTGGCGCTCGCCACTTCGCTTGGGGGTCAGGCAAGGGGAGGCGCCCCGTTGGGCGTGCTCTACGTCGACTTTCGCGATGCGCGCAAGTTCGTCGGCGGCGAACACGTCGAGTTCTTTTCTTCGGCCTCCAAACTCATCGGCGCCGTCGTCGATCAGCACGAACGCGGCGCATCGGCCCGCGATCAATTGCGCGAAGTGCAAAAGCATTGCGTGGACGCACGGCCGACGCCACCGCTCGGCGACCTCTTGGCGTCTCCTTGTATGCTGCCGATCCGGCGCGAGCTCGAATCCGCGGTGCATGGGAATTCCCCGATCCTCATTCTCGGCGAGTCCGGCACCGGCAAGACGCTCCTGGCCCAAGCCATCGCGGAGGCCAGCGGGCGACGCCCCATCGTGAGGGCCGTGCTCGGTGCAAGCGACGATCTGAACACGATCACATCGGAGCTTTTCGGGCACGAGCGCGGCGCGTATTCCGGGGCCGTCGCCAAGCGCGTGGGCCTGGTCGAATACGCGAACGGGGGGAGCCTCTTGCTCGACGAGGTTCTCAACCTGCCTATTTTAGCGCAGCAGCTTCTGCTCGATTTCACGCAGTTCGGGACGTACCGGCCCCTCGGATACCACCGGGCCGAGCCAAAGCGCTCCGCCGTGCGATTGATCGCCTCGACGAACGGTGACTTGCTCGGTGCGATTCGGGAGGGTCGTTTTCGGCGAGACCTCTACTATCGCCTCGCGGCGGTCACGCTGGAGATTCCCGCGCTGCGCGAGCGCCGCGAAGACATCCCGGGGCTCGCCGAGAGCACCCTGCGAAGGATCGAACCGGCCCGACCGTGGGAGCTATCGTTGTCTCTACGACGACTACTCGTCTCTCCCGCTCTCGACTGGTCGGGCAACGTCCGGCAACTCGAGCGCGCGGTCGAGAGAGCGCGCGAACGCGCGCTGAGCCGCGATCCCTCCACGACGGCGCTCACGTCCGAACATTTCCAGGCTCGTGATCTCGGAACGACAGGCATCGAGGGGCGAGAGCCGAGCGACCGTCAGGAACCGCTCGATGGCGCATGGCAGGCGCTCCAGGGCGAGCGCGCGCGGATCGACGAGCGCGAGCAAGCCGTCATCCAGCAAGCCTTGCGCGTCTCAGGGGGCGTCGTGGCACAAGCGGCCCGAGCGCTCGGCGTCGCCCGGACGACCCTTGCGAGCCGCATCGAAGCCCTCGAGATGCGAGCGGCACGCCCTACCAAGGAGCGGCAAGAACCCTGAACGCCGCGAATCGTCGAACCTGTGGAGCCAGGATCGGTCCAACACGAGCCGCAAGGGTACCTATTCGCGCCGTCCCCTTTCATGGGATCGTCTTCAGATCACGAGATCCTGAAACCGCCGGCGCACGAGCGTGCTCGCAGCGTCGCCGGCGCAATTGCGGCAATAGCCGAACCGCGCGATCATCCGTTCGACCGTACCCTCCGCGTCGCGCTTGCGGTCGGCGTCGAGGCCGACGCCGTCATCGCGCACGAGGACCGACACGTCGCGAGCGAGGCGGGCCACGGCGGGCCTGCGCTCGGTGAAGATGGCTTCGCGCATGCGGCGCATGTGCTGCGGGAAGACCACCGCGGCGTCGATCTTCTGGCCGGGGTGCTCGATCGCCCACGCCGCGATCGCGCTGATGAGTTGCCGCCGCCACTCTTGCGCCTCGACTTTCACATCGAGCAGGCGCTCCACCTCGCCCATCGTTTTTTCGTCCGGTTCTTCGTATTGGCGCGTACTTCGGTTGTAGAGGCGTTCCTTCTTCACCCAGACGCTCACGTGCTGCACGTACCGGTCGAATAGCTCCGCGTATTGCGCCTCTTGGACCACGCCGCTCGCGATGTAGAGCTCGTACTCCCACGCAGCCAGGAGCCGCGCGGCGAGGGTGTCGCGAAAGACTTTCACGTCATGGTAGCCGCCGAGGATTGCCTCTTGTTGCAGCCACTCGAATTCGTTCTTGCGCTGGCACAGCGCCTCTATTTCGGTGATCACGGCGAGCGGAGAGTAGGCGGTCCTAGCGTTGCCGGAGGATCGGAACGCGCGGCGGTTTCAACATAACGTCCAATGTCGGCCTTTCGTCCGCTCCGATACGGAAGGGCGGACGCAAGTGGTCGGATCCCGACCGGTGCGCGCAAGAACGGCTTGCGTCGCGCGCTGGATGCGATTGTGCGTATCGAGCATGTGCACGGGAATCCGCACCGCGCGTCCCTTGTCGGCCAGGGCGCGGCTGATCGCGTGCCGAATCCACCACGACGCGTACGTCGAAAAGCGGTAGCCGCGCGCATGGTCGAATCGCTCGACCGCTTTCATGAGGCCGATATTTTCCTTCTTGAATGAGGTCGATGAGGGGCAGCCGCCCACGGTTGTAACGGCGAGCGATCGAGACCACCAAGCGAAGGTTCGCCTTGACGAATTTGTTCTTGACCCGCCTCGAGTGCACCGAAGCCGCGCCGATCTTGTCGAGGTACTTCTTGTACGGCAGGCTCGGGGCCAGGTGCGGGCTGGACGTTGAAGCGCGTGGGCCGCCGTCCTCTTCGAGCGCCGCGTCTTGGTCCTTCTCGTCGGGGTCGCGCCCGAGCTTGCGCACGGCCTCTTCGGCGTGGGCGATCCAGAGCCGGTCGCTGTCCGCGAGGCGTATGGCCTTGGCGAGCGACGAGCACCACATCCGGTATTTCTTCTCCTGGCTCGGGCCGGGCTTCTTGGTCTGCTTGGCGTAGGCGTCGAGGAGTTTGCGAATCTCGGCCAGCTGGGGCAGGTCGAGCGCTTCTTCCCCCGTGGGCAGATCCTTTTCGAGTGAATCGAGGGCGAAGTTCGCAGCGGGGCTTCAGCGGCGCCCTAAACGTGATCCACTTGTGGCGCTTTCCGAGATCCACCCCGCGGCGCCACCGGAGACGCGACGGCGGCGGGATCGTGATCCACCACGCATGGCGTTCAGGCGGCTCTCAACCGCGACGGCATGGTCAGGGGGGCCGCAATACCTGCGGAGTACCGGAGTTACCGGGTGACCTCTCGTCGCGAGGTTTCACCCCGGCGCTCGGCTCTGGTCAGAAGTTCGCTGATCGCGCTTGCGGCCGGCGAGAGCGGGACGCTGACCAAGACGCCGGTAGGACTCGCGTGCCCGCGCGTGCGTGGCGCTGGCGAGGAGCCCGGAAGGTCCGAGCATGTCGCGGCCAGTGCCGGGAACGCGTATCTGGGCGGGCGTCTACGGCCCGCGTCGCCTTCGATGGACCCAACTCGGTGCCCGCGAGGAGGACGAGCTGCGCGTTCGGAGCGCCCAGCTTGCGTCCCCCTGGGCTCACGCATCTGCACGCCGGCTTTGACGTCGTCGACGTTGCGCCGGCGAAGAAACGCGCGTCGCGACGACTACGCCATCAACCGCCGCAGCGAAACGGCAAGCAAGAGCCACTCGGTCGCGACGCTCTGGCGACGAGCGCAACCTGCGCGACGCACACCACGGCCATGCGGGCGGCTGGTCGCGGCCCGCGACGCGATTGCGGCGCTCGGTTCGGTGTCGTTGCCACGTGGCAACGGAGCCGCAGCCCGCGGCGCTCTTGCTTGATCCAGTTTCCTTCTATCGGTGACTTCGGTGGCTGCACATCACGTGCCTGGTGCGCGCGGCGTTGTCGGGGTGGATCACGATCGCGCCGCTCGCGGGCGCCTTTTCAGACGGCGCCGTGGATCACGATCCCACCGCGGGGTGGATCACGACGAGGGCGCCGCTGAAGCAGCGGGGTAAAAGCTGAGAATCGCCGACCAGTACTCCATCTCGGCGCGCTCGACCTCCATCGCCGTCTGCAGCTCTTCTTCGTAACCGTTCACGCCTTTTCGAGGAGCGAACCGGGGCGGTAGGTCCATTGTCTACTGTGTGAGATCGAACTTCGCGGTAGCTGCGAAATCCACTTTCCATTGGCGGGGATTTTCGGCACAGGGGACGGGTGGCGCGAGATCCGCGTGATATCGAGCGTATCGCCGAGTTGGAGGCACTGGTCGCGAAGTTGATGGCGCGCGTCACAGATCTGGAAGCGCGGCTCGGTCAGAACTCGTCGAACTCCAACCAGCCGCCGTCGAAGGACACGCCGGAGCAGCGTCGAGATCGCGAAAAGTCGCCGCCGAGCGGGCGCAAACGTGGCGGGCAGCCCGGGCACAAGCCGCAGCGGCGAGAGATGCTGCCGCCCGAGAAGGTCTCGCAGATCGAGAACCACCATCCGGGCGAATGCGAGCATTGCGGGTCGTCGCTGCCGCGTGTCGAAGATGCGGATGCGGTCCGCCATCAGGTGGTCGACCTTCCGGAGATCCAGGCGGACGTGACCGAGCACCGGATGCACGCGACAGACTGCGAGGAATGCGGCCATCGCACGCGAGCCTCGCTGCCGACGGGCGTTCCGCGATCCATGTTCGGCCCCCGGCTCTTGGCGCTGATCGCTCTTTTGACGGGGAGCTGCCGCGTGAGCCGTCGTCAGACGGTGATGTTGCTGGGCGACGTACTCGGGATACGCGTTTCGCTCGGAGCTCTCAGCGAAGCCGAGCAGCGTGTGAGCGAGGCCGTTGCGCCGTCGGTCGAGGAGGCGATTGACTTCGCGCGCGCCCAACCCGTCAAGCACGTGGACGCGACCACGTGGGCCACTGGCGGAGCCTATCGGTCGCTCTGGACGATCAGCACCGCCTTGGTCACCGTCTTCGTGATCGCCCGCGACGGCACCACCGCAACGGTTTCGCGTCTGCTGCAAAGGGCATGCGGCGTTCTCGTCAGCGATCGAGCGAAAGTCTTCGGCTTCTGGGCCATGAATAAGCGCCAGATCTGCTGGGCGCACCTGGTCCGCAAGTTTGCCGGCTTCGTCGAGCGCAAGGGGACGGGCTCTCAGATCGCTCGGGAGCTGCACGAAACGGCCGAACTGATGTTCCACTCCTGGCACCGCGTTCGCGACGGCACGATGACTCGTCGAGACTTTCGGGAATGGATGACACCCGTGCGCGAGCGCGTCGAGTGGCTCCTCGAGCGCGGCGTGGGCCTCGGCATACGCGGCTTCAGCGGAACCTGTGCCGACATTCTCGATCATCGGGCCGCGCTTTGGGCCTTCGTGGACCGGTCCGACGTGGACACAAACAATCTGGCCGAACGCGACCTCAGGCCTTTCGTTCTTTGGCGCAAGGTATCTCACGGCACCCAGAGCGAGCGCGGAGAGCGGTACGCCGAGCGCATCATGACCGTCACGCACACCCTGCGGAAGCAGAACCGCTCCGTCTTCCGGTATCTGCACCACGCTTGCGCCAACCTTCTCTACGACAATCCACCTGAGTCGCTCCTGCCTTCAACCGCGTAAAACGGGTGAACGGGTACTCTTCTTCCGGGCCCATGACCGCGTGCGTCGCCATCTCGCGGAAGTAGCGGGCGAGCATGGAGTCCCCCCCGCCTTCTTCGATTTCCTTGTCGCTGGGTGCTTTGCGCGCGACGAGCACATCGCCCCCGCCGCCCTCGCCAGGCGGAGCTTCGAGATCGAATTCTTCCTCTGCCTCGATTTCGGGGCTCGAAGCGGCCGGACCGATCAATGGCGCGTCGGCTTCGAAGTCATCATCGCCCACGGGCGTGTCGATCGACGAGCGTTCTGCGTTGGTCCCGCCGTCAGGGTTCCGTACCGCCGCCTTCGCCCCGATGTGCCTGACCGTAGGACGGAGTCGCG
This sequence comes from uncultured delta proteobacterium, assembly GCA_963831555.1. Classification (GTDB taxonomy): domain Bacteria; phylum Myxococcota_A; class Polyangia; order Polyangiales; family Polyangiaceae; genus Palsa-1150. Next base: position 11,073 of record CAWHQT010000021.1, on the reverse strand, counting down.
CGTCCCCCGAGGGGTGTTCGTAGCGGATGGCGGCTGCGCTACCCTTGCTCTTGCTCATAGCCGGGGCTCCCTCGCTCGTAGGCGGGTGAACGGGTGGTGTCGAAGTCGTCGATAGCTTTGTGCTGTAAGTGCGGGAGATGTGAGCGGCGAGCGGGCTCGAGTCGCGCGGCCTCGAAGCCGGTGACGCCGATTTTTTTCGGGGGGAGGCCAGAGAGACGCCGAGGCCGGCACCTCGGCCGTTCCCCCCGGATACAACCGCGACCTGGCATGTCCGCTTACGCCAAGACACGCCGAACGCTGCGGCGGCGAGCCGTGCTCGGGGGCGGGCTTGCAAAAATTGCGGGGCATTCTTCGGCATCGAGGAGATCGCGGCTCCGCTTCGAAATGGATGATTTATCGGCGGTCCGTCATCAACTTTCCCTGTACATGGTGAGATGATTGGCAACCGCCACGCATTCCCAAGGGTTCCATGTGACCGTCTGCTTTCTGGGTTAGCTGCGCGGCGCGCTCGCCCATGTCCAGTACTTCGGTCCTTTTGCGGTACTATCTTAAGGAGCTTCGGCGGGTATTGCACGGGCTAGGTCCGTGCCTAACCTTCCTGTCTGCAACGCTAATGCATGCCATCGGCCACGCGCTGATGGCGCTGGTGGCGAGTGCGCTTGCGGTCTCGGTGGCCGCGCACGGGGCGATTGCGGGGCGCGCTCCTGGGGCGGCGACCGGAGTCGAAGCGGCGCTCAGTGCCTTCAGTCCCAGGACGGACCCGGCATTCTTCCTTTCGGTCGTGGGGTTGGCGGTCGTGATCGTCAAGGGAGTTGCGGGGGTTTACGCCTCCTACGTTCAGGTACGCGTGGCAGGACACATCGGATGCGCTCTGCGGCTCGACCTGCTCGACGCGCTCTTGCGTCTTCACCGGTTGCGTCAACCGCGCCAACCGCGACAGGACGATCAGGGGTCGGATTCGGCCCCCACCGCGCGCGCCGTCGTGGCATTGACCGACCGCGTTCGAGACGTGGAGGCCGGGCTCGCGCGCGGCCTTCTCGGGAGCGTGCGTGCCATCGCTCAGCTCATCCCGATCGCTGCCATGCTGGCGCTGCTTTCCGGGCGCATGGCCGCTGCGGCCGCCGTCGTATTGGCCACCTTCGGCTGGGCGCTCGGCCGCCTGCGGTCCCGGTATCGCCAAGCGAGCGCCCGGTCCGCGCGGGAAAACGAACGGTTGCACGAAGCCGCGGATGATTCGGTGCGCCATGCCGATCTCTGGATTACGTACGGCGCGGAGCGCAAAGTGCGGACGAGCGTTCGGAGGCTCGGCGAGGCGCTCACACACGGCTCAGCGTGGCTCGAAGCGCGTGCGGCCACGATGAGCGCGGCCAACGAAGTGCTCGCGGCGATGGCCCTGGTCGGTGCGATGGGGGCATCGCGAGCCGGATGGCTGGGATCGGTCGCGAGCCGGGGCACGATGCTCGCCTTCGCGGTCGCGTTTTTCCTCGCCTACCGACCCCTGCGCGAGCTCGCGGACGCTCGGCTCGCGATGGCGCGCGCCGAGGGGGCTTTCGAGGATCTGCGCCGTGTGATCGAGAGAGCGCGGGCATGCGTGGATGTCGAACCGAGCACGCCTGCACATGCTGCCGCGCGCACGTGGACCGAGGGGCCGCTGGAGGTGCGCGCCCTGCGTCTTGCGCGGGGCCGATGTGGCGCCGTTTCGATGCGCATCGAGGCCGGAGCCATCGCCGTTTTGGTCGGTCCCACGGCGGTCGGCAAGACGACCTTGCTCCGAACGCTGCTCGGGCTTGAGGAGGCCGCGAGCGGGGACATCGTCTTTGCGGGCGAATCGCTCGCGGCCGCGGGCGCGGGTCCGCGGGCGCGGCCCTTCGCATGGGTGCCGCAGGAGGCGCCGCTCCTCGCGGACACCCTCGCGGCGAACGTGACTCTTGGAGCGTCGGGCGTCGACCCTCGGGACGTCCTGGAGCCGCTCGGAGCCGGGCATCTCGCGGCGTCGCTCGACGGGGTGCGGTTGGGGGCCGGCGGGCGGGTTCTCTCGGGTGGGGAGCGCCAGTGGGTCGCTTTGGCGCGCGCGATCGCCACGCAGCAGCCGGTCCTCTTGTTGGACGAGCCCACGAGCGGCCTCGACGCGAAGGCGCAGGGTGTCGTGCTCGAGGCGATCGCGCGGCTGCGGGGTCGCCGGACGGTGATTCTTGTGACCCATCGGCCCGAGCCGCTGGCGATCGCCGACGTGGTCGTGCGGCTCGCCGAGGAGGGTGAAATGGAGCGCGCGGCGTGAGAGTCGCGCTCCTCGCGCTTCCGACGGTCGCTGCATGCGGCGCGGCGGGTCCGGCCAATCTACGAAGCGGGGCGGCCACGCCTGCGTCCGCGCCTGCGCCTGCGTCCGCGCCTGCGTCCGCGCCTGCGTCCACGCCCGCGCCGTGTCCTGGCGACATGATCGCTCTAGCCATGTTTTGCGTCGATCGCTACGAGGCGCCCAACGTACGCGGCGCGTTGCCATTGGCGCTCCAGACTGCCTACGACGGCGAAGCGTGGTGCGCCTCACATGGAAAGCGGCTCTGCTCCGAAGACGAATGGGTACGGGCGTGCGAGGGCCCGCATGGGCGCCGCTTTCCGTACGGCGACGCGCATGTCGCGTCGGTCTGCAACGACGACCGCGCGTGGCTCAAAGTGAGCTGGAAGGCGCTCGCGAAGTGGCCCGATGCCGTGGCGCTGGCGGAGGCCAAGCGTTTGTTTCAAGCGGATCCGAGCGGGGCCCGCGCCGGATGTGTCTCCGAGGAAGGCGCCTTCGACATGACGGGGAACGTGGCCGAGTGGGTTCGGCGCAGCGATGCGCCGCCCAGTCCAGGTTATGACCACGTGCTCAAGGGGTGTTACTGGGCGGGCTGTTACCACGAGCCGCTGCGCATCGATGTGGCCCAAGTGGCCGATGCGCCCGCTCTGCCGACCGCCGGCGCGCCGCTCCGGATCGTGCTCGAGAGCAGCCAGGTCGTCGTGCTCGACAAGCCTGCGGAGAGTAGGCGGTCCTAGCGTTGCCGGAGGATCGGAACGCGCGGCGGTTTCAACATAACGTCCAATGTCGGCCTTTCGTCCGCTCCGATACGGAAGGGCGGACGCAAGTGAGCGAGCGAAGGGCATCGTCGCTCGCTCGCCCGCCGGCATTGCGGATCACGTGGGCGTCGCCCTCGCGTAGCCCCGCGAGCTTGGACGGGTGAATCCTCGCGTCCATGCACGTGAGGATCGCGAACTTGCGCGCCGGCGGAAGGGTCAGCTTTCCCTTGTCGCCGAACGCGGACGCGTACTCTGCGTTGGCCTTGAGGACCTCTTCGACAACCTTGCTCATCATGCCACCTCGTTGATGTCCTTCACCGCGGCATTATTTGTCCTGTTAAATGGACTCCGTCAAGGCCCCCGACGGGGGCCCGTACCGCGACACCGCATCGAAACGGGCGGCGGGGCCAGTTCGGGCCGTCCGTTTCGTGCTAGCGCTCGCGCAAATCCGCGCGTGACGCCCGCGAAGGCGTGGCCTTGTCTCCCCGGCGCCTCCCCCACGCCATGGGCGTCCGTTCCTGTTCTTATATAGTAGACCTTAAGTCTTGACAGAAGCAGACCGCTACGCCAGAACCAGCGGCTCGATGGACTCTTGGGCGCGCTGGGTTTCGGTGGTCGTTGTTTCGTCTTTTCTATTTCTGGGCTGCACGAGTGAGAAGAGCGCGGGAGGCGCGGTTCCCGCCGCCCAGGCCGTGGAGATTCTGAATGTCTCGTACGACCCCACGCGCGAGCTCTACGAAGACATCAATGCTTCGTTCGCCAAGGCGTACGCCGCGAAGACCGGCGTCTCCGTCACGGTCAAGCAGTCGCACGGCGGGTCGGCCAAACAAGCGCGTGCCGTGATCGACGGCCTCGAAGCCGACATCGTCACGCTGGGCCTCGCGTACGACATCGACGCGCTGTCCAAGGCCGGCCTCATCGCGGCCGATTGGGAAAAGCGCTTGCCGAACCATGCCACGCCGTTCACGTCGACGATCGTCTTTCTCGTACGCAAAGGCAATCCCAAGGCGATCGTCGATTGGGCCGACATCGTCAAACCAGGCGTCGCCGTCATCACTCCGAACCCGAAGACTTCGGGGGGCGCGCGGTGGAACTACCTGGCCGCCTGGGGATACGCAAAACGGCTGCCCGGCGGGAGCGACGCGTCCGCGCGCGACTTCGTGGCCAAGCTTTACAAGAACGTGCCGGTGCTCGATTCGGGGGCTCGTGGGGCAACGACGACGTTCGTCGAGCGCGGCATCGGCGACGTCCTCATCGCGTGGGAGAGCGAAGCGCTTCTGGCCAAGAGCGGTCGAGACGGCGATGCCTTCGAGGTCGTCTTTCCTTCCACGAGCATCGTGGCCGCCACCCCCGTCGCCGTCGTGGACAAGGTCGTCGACAAGCATTCCACACGGGCAGTGGCGGAGGCTTACGCGGAGTTTCTCTTCTCGCACGACGCGCAGTCGATCGCGGCCAAGCACTACTACAGGCCCACCGAGCCGGCGGCGAGCGACAGACATTTCGCGAACATCGCGCTCTTCACGGTCGACGACGTGTTCGGCGGCTGGACGCGAGCCCAGGCCGAGCACTTTGCGGACGGCGCTACGTTCGACCAGATCTATACGCCCGGCAAGTGACGATGCTTCGTTCACGTCGCTCCGCTCTGCCCGGCTTTCGACTGACGGTCGGGTTCACGGTTTTGTACCTGGGAATCCTTGTCCTTCTCCCTCTTGCGCTCCTCGTCGTCAAGTCGACGACAAATGGCTTGGGGGGGTTCGTCGGCGCGGTCACAACCCCCCGCGCCGTCGCCTCGCTTCGTTTCACGTTCCTGACTTCGCTCGCCGCCGCGACGATCAACGCCGTGATGGGCTTCACGCTCGCCTGGGTGCTCGCGCGCTACGACTTCGTCGGCAAGCGCGTCGTCGATGCCGCTGTGGACCTGCCTCTCGCGCTTCCCACGTCGGTCGCCGGCATCGCGCTGGCGACGGTGTACGCGGACAACGGTTGGATCGGCGCGAGGCTTTCGCCCATGGGTATCCACGTGGCGTTCGCATGGCCCGGCGTCGTCATCGCCCTCGTCTTCGTCGGACTCCCCTTTCTCGTCCGGACCGTGCAGCCGGTCATCGAAGAGCTCGATCCGGCTGTGGAGGAGGCCGCCGCCACGCTGGGCGCGTCGCGGTTTCAAGTTTTCTCCCGGGTCGTCTTCCCGGCGCTGGTGCCGGCGCTTCGCGCGGGTTTCGGAGCCGCATTCGCCCGCGCGCTCGGCGAATACGGGTCGGTGGTCTTCATCGCCGGCAACATGCCGATGAAGACGGAGATCAGCTCTCTGCTCGTCATGACGAAGCTCGACCAATACGACTACGTCGGAGCGGCAAGCCTGGGCGTCGTCATGCTGGCGGCTTCGCTCTTGGTGCTCGTCGTGATTCACAGCTCCCGGACCGGAAGCGAGAAGCGCCGTGCAAGCGCCTGAGATCTTCGCGGCGCTGGAGCCTCCGCGCGAGACCGACCGCGCGCACGCGGTGCCGCGACCCGCGTCGGGCCGCGAGCCCCGTATCTTTCTCCTCGTCGTCGCCCTCGCGTTTCTCGGGGCCGTCGTCTTTCTTCCGGTCATCGCGATCTTCGCCAAGGCGCTCCAAGACGGCGTGCCCGCGTACTTCGAGGCGATGTTCGAGCACGACACGCTGGCGGCCCTCCGCCTCACGCTGACCACGGCCGCGATCGTCGTTCCGCTGAACGTCGCGTTCGGCTTGGCCGCGGGGTGGGCGATCGGAAAGTTCGACTTCTACGGAAAGGCGCTGCTCACGTCGCTCATCGAGCTCCCTCTGGCGGTCTCCCCCGTCATTTCGGGGCTCGTTTTCGTCCTCGCGATTGGCCCACGCTCGAGCCTGGGCGGGTGGCTCTTGGGCCATGGCGTGAAAGTGATCTTCGCGTGGCCTGGCATTGCCCTCGCCACGAGCTTCGTGACCCTTGCGTACGTAGCTCGTGAGGTGATCACCACGATGGAGGCGACGGGCCGCGACGAAGAGGAGGCGGCGGTCGTCCTCGGCGCCAGCGGATGGCAGACGTTCTGGCGAGTGACGATCCCGAACGTCCGGTGGGCCCTGCTCTATGGAGTCATTCTCTGCAACGCCCGGGCGATGGGCGAGTTCGGGGCGGTTTCCGTCGTCTCCGGGCATATCCGTGGCGAGACGAACACGTTGCCGCTGCACGTCGAGCTACTTTACAACGACTACCGCTCTTCGGCGGCGTTCGCCGTCGCGTCGCTTCTCGTCTTTCTGGCGGCGGGAACGGTCATCGCCAAGGCGCTGCTCGAGCGGAAAGGGAGGGTCGCGCGATGAGTTTCGAAGTGTCCCATTTGCACAAGAAATTCGGAGCGTTCACCGCGCTCGACGGAGTTTCGCTGCGGGTAGAGCGCGGTGAGGTCGTCGCGCTCCTCGGCCCGTCCGGCTGCGGCAAGACGACGTTGCTCCGGATCCTCGCGGGGCTCGAAACGGCGGACGCCGGCGAAGTTTCGTTCGAGGGGACCGACGTGACGAGGACTCCCGCGGCGGCGCGTCGCGTCGGGCTCGTCTTCCAGCACTACGCTCTCTTCGAGCACATGACCGTGTTCGAAAACGTGGCGTTCGGCCTGCGCGTGCGGGGCTCGCCCGCGGCGCGGGTCCGCGAGCGGGTGGGGGCTCTTCTCGAACGCGTGGGCCTCGCGAGCCTCGCGGCGCGGGCGCCGTCTCAGCTGTCGGGTGGGCAGCGGCAACGCGTGGCCCTCGCACGCGCGCTCGCCACCGAGCCTCGGGTCCTCTTGCTGGACGAGCCGTTCGGTGCGCTGGACGCGGGCGTCCGCAAAGACCTCCGCTCATGGTTGCGCCAGCTCCATAGCGAGACGCGCGTGACGACCATCCTGGTGACGCACGACCGCGAAGACGCGTTCGACGTGGCCGACCGGGTCGCCTTGATGAACCGGGGACGCCTCGAGCAGGTGGGACCGCCCGCCGAGGTGTTCCACCACCCGAACAGCGCCTGGGTGATGCGGTTTCTCGGCGACGTGAACGAGCTTCCCGTGCCGAACGCGCAAGAGGCCGGCGCCGTCTGCTTCGTGCGGCCCTACGACATAGAGCTCTCGCGAATCCAGGCAGACCCCGCGTGCCTTCCGGCGCGCGTGCGCCGGGTTCAATCGACGGGGGCCTCGTTTCGCGTCGAGGTCGACGTCGCGTCGACGGCGAAGTCCGTCGTCGCCGATGTCGACGAGCGGCGCTTCGGTGAGCTCGCGCTCCAATCGGGCGAAGTCGTCTTCGTGTCGCCGCGTCGTGTTCGCCTCTTCGATCAAGGCCCCGTCGCATAGCCTTCGACGCCGCCGCGGCGGCGCCGCCTCTCTCCCGCGCAACACGGTCGCGTCGGCCTCGCGGGGCAGACGGGTGCCTGGACGGAGCGACGCGCTCCTGGGCGACGCGCTCGCTCTGGTCGCGCGGGGCAGACCCCTGGCTCGGCGGAGCGCCGCTCTCCCGCAATGGGAAAAGCCGAGTCGCCGCGTCCACGTGCAGGCGTTATCGTCGACGGATGGGCCTCGAGCGCCGTTTTGACTTGGCCTTTGCGGTCCTCGTCGGGTTCGCTGTCTTTTCGGGTTGCGGCCAAACGGCGGCTCCCGGGCCGATCCGCCCCTTGCCGACCGAGGCCTCGGCAAGCGAAGAGGTGCCGCCGGGGATGGACGCAGCGGCGGCGTCGATCGCCAGCGACGCCGGCGGCCCGGTCGCCGGAGGCCCCGACGCGGCGACCGGGGGGGTGCCGAGCACGGGCACTGGGCCCGGATCGAACGACAGCGGCGCGGACGCCGATGGCGCCGATGGCGCGCCCGGGGTGCAGGTCGTGACTCCGTGCCCCGCATCGAGCGGGCTTCTCTTCTGCGACGACTTCGAAGCGGCGACCGGAGAGTAGGCGGTCCTAGCGTTGCCGGAGGATCGGAACGCGCGGCGGTTTCAACATAACGTCCAATGTCGGCCTTTCGTCCGCTCCGATACGGAAGGGCGGACGCAAGTGAGCATTGCACAAGTGCCCGTATTAACTAAGAAATGGGACGCGGGCGAGTTGCTAGGCGGCCGGGAAGTTCCCGGCGCTGAACGCCTGCTACCATTCCATCTGCGGCCCGAGGGCGCGCAGTTTGGTCTTACGGGTTTCGTAGTCGGGCAGGACGCGTTCGAGCGCCGTCCAGAAGGCAGGCGTGTGGTCGGGGTGCCGCAGGTGCATGAGTTCGTGGACCACGACGTAGTCCACGAGCGACATGGGGGCCTGGATGATGCGCCAATTGAGGCGGATCGCACCGGAGGCGGAGGCGCTACCCCAGCGCTTCTGCTGCTCGGTCACTATGATGCGCAAGGTAGGAAGTCCGAGCCGCTCAGCCCAGGCCCTGGCGCGCTCCCGGAGCCGCCTGCGGGCGTGGCGCTTGTACCAACTGGTGAGCGCGGTGCGCACGGCCGCCGGACGCTTGGACCGTAGGTAGCGCGGGATGGGCACACGCAGCCAGCCACTTTCGAGTCGCGCGTCTCCGTGCGCCTCGGTGGGCTCGACGCGGAGACGGTATTGGCGGCCTAGATAGAGGAAGGTCTCGCCGGAGACGAACTCCCTGGCGGAGGGACCGGGAGGAAGGTCGCTCTGGCGCTTGAGGCGCCGGACGATCCATTGCGCCTTCGCGTGAACGATGGCGTCGAGGCGTTCGACCGTGGCGGGCGCGGGTGCTGTCACCAGCACGCCCTCCTCCGGGTCAATCGCGATCGAGACGGTAGCCCTGCGGCGGCTCCGGCGGATGCTGTAGCCGATCGTCGTCGTCCCGAAGCGGACTTCGGAACGCTCAAGCGTCGTCACGAGCGCCCTCCTCTGCGTTTCAGGAGGTCCACGACGCTCTCGGTGACAGTGTCGATCTTCGCGGCGGGGTAGCTCGCGACCTTGAGCTGCTTCTTGATCAGGCGGCGCATTTCGCGCTGGACGTCTTCCTTGTGCTGCCAGTCGACGATGTCAGTCTGTCGCACGAGCAGTTCCTCGAGCAGGCCCGCGAGGTCCCGCTTGGCCTCGTCCACCTGTCCGTAAGGAGGTCCCTTGGTCTCCGCGACTGTCGCCGGTCTTGGTTCGACGATGAGGCCGTAGATCGCAAAGCCGGTCTCGGAGAGACCTACAGCCTGCGCGGCCTGCGCCTGGCCACGCATCTCCTTGGTCAGCGCCTCGAAGAGCTTGAGCTGCTGCGCGGCGTCGATTCGCTTCGCCTTGCGGTCCTCGATGATCTGTTCGAGGCGCTCGCGTAGCGATCGGAAGAACGCGGGGTTCTCCTCCAGCTTGACGTGAATCTCGTGGCGGATGGCGTGCTCCATCTCGCTCGCCTTGGCCGCGTCGCTCTTCAGGGCATTAAGCTTTTCCTCAAACTCTGGCGTGAAAAGCGAGATTTGCTTCACGAGCAGCTGGATACCTTCCGCGATGACGGCATCCTCGATCAATTGCCGGACCTTCGCTCCGCAGTCGGAGATGTCGAGCTTCTCGTCGCGGTACTTGGCGGCGGCGGTCGCGCGAATCTTGCCAAGCCAGCGCGCATCGCCCACGTAGGGCTGCGCCTTCGGGTCGGGCAGCATCATGTCGAGCGATTGCGCGAAGCGCTTGAACGCCTGGTCGAACTCGGCGCGCACGTCCTCCGGCTCCAGCACCGTGACGCAGGCGTCGAGGTCGTCCCTGTTCTTCACGTTCACGAAGAAGCGCAGGGCGGCCGCGTGCCGGGCCTGGAGGCGTGGCAGTTCGTCGGTCTTGGGAACAAGCGCGCCCTGGATGTCCCCCGGCGCGAAGATGGCGAGCGCCTCCTGCAGGTCCTCGGAGACGCCCCAATAGTCGACGATCAGACCGTAGGTCTTCTTCTCGGCCGTCCGGTTTACGCGCGCGATGGCCTGCAACAGCGTGTGTTCCTTGAGCGGCGAGTCGAGGTACATGACCTGTTCGACCGGTGCGTCAAAGCCGGTGAGCAACATGTCGCAGACGACGAGTATCTGCAACGGGTCGTCCTCCTTGAGGAAACGCTCCACGAGCTCCTTACGCTGCTCTTCGGAGGTGTGATGCCGGACGAGGCTATCGTCGTCTGGCACTACCCCGAGGACGAGCTCGCGCGGTTGCAAACGCAGGCGTCCGATCTGGCCGCCGAAGAGCGAGCCTCCGCTCCGGTCGTAGGCTTGGATTCCCTCAACTTCAATTACACGATTCAAGTCATCGAGGGATCGCCGACCTGGACGCCGCTTCAAGCCTTTGACGACGGGAGGCGGACGTTTGTCCGGTTCCCCCCGGCGATGCGCGTGCGCGAAGCCCCCGCGCTCTTCGTGCTCCGCGACAAGGAGACGGAGCTCGTCAACTACCGGATCAAAGGCGATACGTACGTCATTGACCGGCTGGTCGACGCCGCCGAACTGCGCGTCGGGCAGCAAGACCCCGAGATTGTGCGCATTGTGCGAGGAGCGGTCGACACGCGGCCGCGCACAGTGCCGATTTACGCGAGGGTGGGGCTGTGATGCCCGCGGCTTCCGACTTCGGGGTGGCGGCGGCGGTTTCCACCGACCCGCACGCGCCCAAGCTGCCGCCGGACGATCCGCGCCTCGGGCTTCGGCGCCGGACGGCGCGCACCCTGCGCACCGGGCCGCTCATGATCCTGATGGCGTGCCTGCTCGGCGCCGTGATGCTCGCCGTCGGCCTGGCGTTCCAGTCCCCGTCGAAGACGGGCCCCACGCGCCCGGATCCGAGCGGGGCGCCGCCCGCGCCCGTCGTGCCCGAGACGATCCGCAATGCCCACGCGCGAAGAGCGGTAGTGCCCTCCGCGCCGGACGCGGGGCCCTTCCCCACGGAGAGGGTGGAGCGCTTCGCGGGGTCCGAGGACGCGCAACGGCGCTTCGTCCAAGACCAGGCTCTCAAAGCCCAGGGCGCCGGCATCCTATTTGAGACGACGGGCGGTTTCCGGCAAAGCGATCGCGCGCCCGAGCCGTCGCCGTCGTCGCAGGGTGCGACGGCCACGCCGTGGAGTGGGCAGGGGGCGCC
>CAWHQT010000020.1:0-96928 GCA_963831555.1 uncultured delta proteobacterium | reverse complement strand
CATAGAAGTATCCGGATAACCCGTTGAGCGCCGACGTCGAGCGCCACCTGCTCAATCACCCACCGAACCCCCCGGGCATGCCCTGAAGCGCGTCTGCGGCGAGAGAGAAACACGGCGCGCCGCCCCCGCGCGGGTCGTGCCCGCGAAAAAAAGCGCAAGTACACTTTGCCTGCTCACTCGGTTTGTCCTTTCGAGGGGCAACGCGGTCCACGGACGCGAGCATGGGGCTCTCGTCCGCGGCGCCTTCGCCCCGGAAGAAACAAGGAGACCGAGTCATGGCCAACACGAACCGACCCACCGTCAAAACACGCAACGCGAACGTCATTGCAGGAATCGACAAGCACCTCACGGCCAACGTGACCATCGGCGGCGTGCCGTACACGCCCGCCAACTTGAAGGAGGTATTCCAAGTTCAAAGCACGGCGCTCGATACGTCCGATATGCTCCACAAGCAGTGGCAAGATCAGGTGCAAGCGGCGCAAACCGCGAGCGCCAAAGCCAACACCGTTTATCAATCGCTCCGCGCGTATCTCATCGGCCTTTACGGGACGGGCTCGAAGGCCATCTTGAACGACTTTGGAATGAGCCCGCCGAGGAAGACGCCATTGACCGCAGAGGCCAAGGCCGCCGCCGCGGTCAAGAGCGCCGCCACCCGTGCGGCCCGCCGCACCATGGGCAAGAAGCAGGAAAAGGCCGTGAAGGGCGCCGTCACCGGCATCACCGTCACGCCGATCGTTGCGTCGTCGCCCGTGGTGTCGACTCCGGTGAGCCCGGCGCCCAAGCCGACCGGGTGATCCTCGGCCGACGTGGCGCGGCGACAATCGCGTGTGCGGTTGACGTTGGGTGAAACGGCGCGAGGTCAAAATGAGAACGGGAGGCGCTTCCGATCAGGGATCGGGACTCGCCTCCCGTTCGCCTATTTGAGCTTGCGGACGCGCAACGTCTGCCAGAGGCCGCGAAGGGCCCGATTCACCTCGAGGCCGCGGCCCTAATGTACTCGCGCAGCGCTTCCGGCATGTGCGACGTCGCCGCTGGCGGCGGGTCGACTTGCCGCAATTCGATGTACAAGCCGATCGACCTCTCCAGCGCTAGCAGAACGGCGGCCCTATCGAGGGCGGGGACGGTTCCAGTCAGCGCGGCCGTGGCGTGAGCGTCCTGCTCAATGCGGCGAACGCCGCGCTGCGGCCTCCCGGCCTCGCCGTGGAACATCGGGCCAAGGATCTGCTCGCGAAAGAAGGCCAGCGTGCAGCGCGATCGAATAGATCTGCCAACCGACGGCGACGCCGAGCATCTGCGCGCCGAGGTTGGAGAGCAGCGACGAAGCGACGTAGCGGCGGAAATCGCGATACCCAAAGGCGGCGCGAGGGGCGACGGTGGCGTTCATGGATCCGCCTCGGGCTTACGGCGGCCAGAACACGTGCGGCACCGCGTGCCTGTGCGAGAGCGCGAGCCAATCCATCAGCGCCGCCACGGTGATGTGCACGAAGAAGCCCTGGTAGATGCTCTTCGTCTTCATGCTGAGCGATCCGAGCGCGATCCCCGCGACGATCGCGCCGTTGGCCTCCAAAAACGGCTTTCCGTAGTGAATCATGCAATACGGGGCGGCCATCGCGAAGATGGCGCCGGACCCGAAGCTTCGCCGGAGCGCGCCGAGAAGAAAGCCACGGAAGAAGACTTCGAGCGCGAAGAACTGCGCGAAGTACATCGCCTCCCAGCAAAGAAGGTCGACTTGGGACCGCGAGGCCTCCTTGTAAAAGGGATAGTACGAGCCGAACTCCGGTTCGCGCGAAACGACGAGCATCGCGGGCACCACGATGGCCAGAAAGAGGCCGTAGATCCAGGCATGCTTGAAGAAGTCGCGGGTGCGAAAGCCCATGTCGCGCAAGGACTCCGCGGGAAAGGCTACCTTCCACACGAGGAGGGGCGCCGTGTACCCCACCACACGGGTCAGCGCCCACCACCCGAAGCCGTAAAGCTCGTCGTACTTGCTGAGCTGGATCGCGCGGGGATGGGCCGGCGCGAGCCGCGCGAGGAGCGGGCGCAGGGCCTCGTCGTAGTACGAGCGGCCGCCGTAATACTCTTGAAGCGTGAGCACCACCGCGCACGTCGCCAGCGCGACGAGAGGCCGGTAGTCCGAGCGGCCCTCTTCCATGAGACGCACGCGCCACTTCGTGGCCTCGTCGTCGAGCGTGCGCCAGGTGTCGCGAAAGAATAGCCAGAGCGCCGGCAGGAGAACGAGAAGCGCGGGAATCGGCAAGAGTGGCTTGAGCGCCAGCTCCACCCAATCGAACCCGCCTACGAGGCGCGGCGTCATCGTCATCATCGACGCTGGCAAAACCTCGCGGGCATATCGGCGGCGGCAGACTAGGCTGGCAGCGCGGAGATTGCTACATGAGCTGAGGGGGACCGCGTCATGACCCAAGCCAAACCAAGCCCAGCCTCGCCGTCGGCCTCCCGCGCCCAGGCGCGCCCCGAGCCGGAGGAAAAGTTGCCCAACTTCGTTCTCGACGCCGTGACGAGCGACGTCGCCGCGGGCAAGAACGGCGGCCGAGTGATGACCCGCTTTCCCCCCGAGCCGAACGGCTACCTCCACATCGGCCACGCCAAGAGCATCTGCCTCAACTTCGGCATCGCCGAGAGCATGCCTGGTGCACGCTGCAACTTGCGCTTCGACGACACCAACCCGAGCACGGAGGAAGACGAGTTCGTGCGGTCGATCCAGGAAGACGTGCGGTGGCTCGGGTTCGACGGGAGCGCGCGGACGTACTTCGCCTCGGACTACTTCGAGCGATTGTTCGAGCTGGCGATCACGCTCGTCGAAGCCGGCAAAGCCTATGTCGACAGCCAGAGCGTCGACGAGATGCGGCTCGGGCGGGGCAGCTTCTATTCGCCCGGCGCGACCAGCCCCTACCGCGATCGCTCGATCGCCGAGAACCTGGATCTCTTCCGCCGCATGCGGGCGGGCGCGTTCGCCGACGGGGCGCACGTTCTCCGCGCGAAGATCGACATGCAGTCGCCCAACCAGAACCTGCGCGATCCCGTGCTCTATCGCATCAAGCGCGAGCACCACCACCGCACGGGCGACGCGTGGTGCATCTACCCGATGTACGATTTCGCACACGGCTATTCGGATGCCATCGAAGGGGTGACGCATTCGATTTGCACGCTGGAGTTCGAAGACCACCGCCCGCTCTACGATTGGTTTCTCGATCAGGCTTCGTTCGATCCGCGCCCTCAACAGATCGAATTCGCCAAACTGAAACTGACGTACACGGTGCTGGGCAAGCGCCAGCTGCGCGAGCTCGTCGAAGGCCACCACGTCGCAGGCTGGGACGATCCGCGCATGCCGACCCTGTCGGGCTTGCGCCGTCGCGGCTTCACGCCGGAAGCGATCCGCGCGTTTTGCGAGCGCATCGGCGTGTCCAAGCGCAATAGCTTCGTAGACGTGGCGCTTCTCGAGCACGCCGTGCGCGAGGATCTCAACGCCCGTTGCAATCGAGCGATGGGCGTCTTGCGCCCGTTGCGCGTGGTGCTCGAGAATTTCCCCGAGGGCGAGCGTGAATCGTTCGATGCGCCGTGGCACCCCGAAGACGCGAGCCGCGGGACGCGCGCCGTTCCGCTCTCGCGGGTCGTGTACGTCGACCGCGAAGATTTCGCCGAGGTGGCTCCCAAAGGGTGGTTTCGGCTGTCGCCGGGCGCCGAGGTGCGCCTCCGCTATGCCTGCATCATCAAGTGCGAGCGGGTCGTGAAGAACGAGCGCGGCGAAGTGACCGAGCTCCGGTGCACGTGGGATCCGCAGTCGCGCGGAGGCAACGCCGGCGACGGACGCAAAATCAAAGGCACGCTCCATTGGGTCTCGGAGGCCGATTCGATCGCGGCCGAGGTCCGCCTGTACGATCGGCTGTTCACCACGGAGCATCCCGGCGAAGGGGGCGCAGAGGGCGTGAGCAGCGTTGTCGGCGACATGAATCCCCTGTCGTTCGAGAGCCTGCCGGGCGCGCGGATCGAGCCCGCGCTGGCGAGCGCCGCTCCGGGCGAACGGGTGCAGTTCGAACGGGTCGGCTACTTTTGCGTCGATCACGACTCGAAGCCCGGTGCGCTCGTCTTCAACCGCACGATCGGGCTACGCGATTCGTGGGCCGCCAAACAGGGCAAATAGAGACGAGCGTCCTACGTTGCGTGTCCGGCGCAGCCGGGTCGGGGGCTTTGTCAGGAGGGGGCCGCCGCGCGAAGCCGGTGAAGCGTGCGCTCGCGGCCGAGCACGGCGATGACGTCGAAGAGGCCCGGGCTCGCGGTGCGCCCGGTGAGCGCGACGCGGGCCGATTGGGCCACGTCCTTTATCGTCATTCCCTTCGCCGCGAGCCACGCCGCGGTGGCCTCCTCGAGCGCCTGCGAGGTCCATGGCTCGACCCGGGCGATCACGTCGGCGAGCTCGCGGAGCACGAGAGCGCTCGGGGTGGCGAGGAACTTGGCCACCGCGGCCGGATCCATCACCGGTGCGTCGCGAAAGACGAAGTCGAGCCGATCGGCTGCATCGGCGAACGTCGTCGCGCGCTCGCGAATGAGCGGGATCGTTCGGGCCACGGCCTCGCGCGCGACGCGCAAACCGCGACGGTCCAGGAAGGGAAGCGTGCGGTCCGCATACTCGCCGTCACTCATCAGGCGCGGCGATTTGAGGTGCTCGCCGTTGATGGCGAGAAACTTCTTCGCGTCGAATTTGCCGTCGCTCTTGTTGCAGTGCTCCCAGTCGAACGCGGCGACGAGATCCTCCTTGGAGAACACTTCCTGGTCGCCATGCGACCAGCCGAAGCGCGCCAGATAGTTGAGCACTCCCCAGGGGGCGTATCCCTGATCCCGGTACTCCCCGACGCTGACCGCACCATGACGCTTGCTGAGCTTCTCGCCGTTCGCCGCGAGCATCATCGGAAGATGCGCGAACTCGGGCACGGGGCGGCCGAGCGCCCCGCAAAGCAGGATTTGCGGAGGCGTGTTGACCATGTGGTCCCGCCCGCGAATCACGATCGTGATCCCCATCTCCGCGTCGTCGACGACGGCGCCGAAGTTGTAAAGGGGCACCCCGTCGGATCGGAGCAGGACGAAGTCCTGCTGCGCGCTATTCGGAGTGGTGACGGGGCCGAAGACCTTGTCCGTGTAGACGACCGCTCCGCTCTCGGGCGTCTTGAAGCGCACGACGAACGGGCGGTCCGGCTCGTCCGTTCGATCCCGGCAGGTGCCGGGATACCGAAACATCGCCTTCGGATCACGCGCTTTGGCCGCCGCGCGCTGCGCGTCGAGCTCCTCTTTCGAACAATAGCAGCGATACGCTTTGCCCGCGCGGATGAGCGCTTCGCTCTCGGCCTTGTAGTGAGCCAAGCGATCCATCTGCGTGTACGGCGCGTGCGGACCGCCGACCTCCGGGCCCTCGTCCCACGTCAACCCGAGCCAACGGAGCGAATCGAGGATGATCCGCACGCTCTCGGGCGTGCTCCGCTCCCGGTCGGTGTCCTCTATACGAAGGACGAAGACGCCCTGCGTCTTGCGCGCCCAGAGCCAATTGAAGAGCGCCGTGCGGACCCCACCGATGTGAAGATACCCGGTGGGGGAGGGCGCAAATCGCACGCGCGCGGCGCTCGTCGGCTTCGGGCCTTGCATGGCCCTCGCCACTAGCAGAGCGGAGCCGGCGATTCCACCGCGCGCGCGGAGGCGGTATCGTGGCGAAGCTTCGCCCCTTTCGGAGTTCGACGTGAACGAGCGCGGCCCTGATCCTTTGCGACGTGAGCTCGGCAAGACCACGCGAACCCTGCTCGTGATGGGCCTCGCGCTTCTGGTGCCGTACGCGAGCCCGAAGCTGCGCTGGCTCCAGATTGTGCCGCTGCCCTCGCAAAGCCCGGGCGCGACCGGCCCGCCGGGGGACGCCGACGACACGGCGGCGCCGAACGCGACGATGACGGCCCTGCCCGCGCCGGGCGAGCAAGCGCTGCCCGCTTCGGAGAATCTGTCGACGATCAACAACGCGCTCCCTTCCACGTCACGGTTCTCGGACTCGCTCCCGAACATGGATCCGAGCGCACGGGCGGCGGTCCGCGAAGTGGGCGTCGAAGACCCGAGCGGCCACGCGCTCGACGCGTTCTTCGGGCGCCTCTTGCGAACCTCGCGAAGACAGGACGGAGCCGTCACCCGAATTCTGCACTACGGCGATTCGACCATCGCAAGCGACTACGTGTCGGGCACGGTCCGGCGCCGCCTGCAGGCCCGCTTCGGCGACGCGGGTCACGGGTTCATTCTCGTGGCCAATCCGTGGGAGTGGTACTTCCACAACGACGTCGCCCACGCTTCGGACGGCGAATGGACCGCGAGCCGCCTCGCGGGGCCGATCGCGCTGGACGGGATGTACGGTCTCGGCGGAGTGTCGTTCACCAGCTACGGCGGCGGCATCGCGTGGTTCGGCACCGCCGCGCGCGGCGACTTCGGGCGCCGGGTGTCGCGCTTCGACGTGTACTACCTCGAGCAGCCCGGGGGCGGCGACGTGGAGTTCACGACGCGAGGGGGATCGCCCGAGCGCTTTTCGACCCGCGGTCCGGCGAAGGTCTCGCGCGTGCATTCCCTTCGCGTCGAAGACGGCGAGAGCAAGCTCGCCGTTCGGGCCGTCGGCGGGGGCCCCGTGCGCCTCTTCGGCGTCGCGCTGGAACGGGACGCCCCGGGGGTCGTCTACGACGCGCTGGGATCGCACGCGGCCATGGCCGTGTATTGGCAACGGCAAGACCGCGCGCATTGGAAGGAGCAGATGGCGCTGCGCGATCCGGCGCTCGTCGTCTTTCAGTACGGCACCAACGAGAGCGACCTGTGGCGTCTGGATCGCGACGCGTACGAGCGAGCCCTCGCCGATCTGGTCGACGAGCTCGGCGACGTGTCGGGCGGCGCCTCGGTGCTCGTGGTCGCCCCGCTCGATCGCGCCGAGGCGCGCGACGGCAGGCTCGTCACCAAAAGCGTGATTCTGGATCTCGTCGCCATCCAGCGGCGCGTGGCGCTCGCCCATGGGGCGGCGTTCTGGAACACGTTCGCGGCGATGGGCGGCGACGGGGCGATGGCGCGATGGGTCAAGGCGAAGCCGGCGCTCGCGGGCCCGGACCTGACGCACCCCACGCCGCTCGGCGCGGAGGTCCTCGGCGACCTCCTGAGCGACGCGCTCATTGCGGCGTTCGAGCGGTGGGAGCAACGTCCGGCGGGGCTTTAGTTCTTGCTAGCGAGAGCGAAACTGCCGCGCTCTGGCTTGCCTCCCGGCTATCGCAAGACGCTCCACGTCGTCGGCACGTTGTTCGGCGGCGGGTCTCCGCGGCCGCGCCCGTCGTCGTACGCGCGGAGTAGATCCGTGGCGAAGGACGTCGCCACCTGGGTGTATCCGGCGCGCGTGAGGTGGACGCGGTCGTGCGACGCCCGCGGCTCGGCCTCCGCGGCCCAGACGATCATGCTCCCGGGTCCCCCCATCGCCTCGATCTGATCGTAGAAGGCGCACCCCGCGGCTTTTGCGACGCGTTGCTGCACGGCGGCGATCTCGAGAACGCGCGGCCACGTCGTCCAGGGACCTGAAAAGCCGGTGCTTCCGTGCCGCGCGAGGTCGGGGGGGCCCAGGAGGAGACACGACGCGGCCGGGGCGGCGCGGGCCACTCGCCCGAGCAGCTCGACGAGCGAGCGCTCGTACTCTGCGACATCGAGCTTCGAGTCGAGCGACTCGTTGGTCCCGTACGCGAGGACGACGAGGTCCGGAGCCCTATGGCGAAGCTGCGCGGCGAAGTGTTCTTCATTCCATCGAAGCGGCGTATAAATCTGTGCCCCGTTGATGCCCAGGGCGTCGACGACGACGCCCGCCTGGGCGCGGTCGAGCGCCATCCCGAAGATGCGAACGCGTCCGTCGCCTACGGTGCGCAGCTCGACGTCGTGCGCCACGTCGGGCAGATCGAAGGCGGAGGATCCCCCCGAGGGCTCCGCCGCTTGGGTCGCGATTCGCCCCGCGCGCGTCCCATCGATGAAGACGTCGAAGCTGCCGCCGGCGGGGTGCTGCCAGTATTCGACCTCGATCCGCGACGTGGGGGCCGCGACTTGCGTCCAGGCGCGCGCCCCGGCCGCCTCGGCACCGATGGCCACGCCGAGGAGGCCGTAGCACCCGTCACCCCAGAATCGCCCCTCTTCGAAGCGAGGCTTCTCCGGTGCGAACTCCTTCGTCATCCCCCCGCTGACCGCGTCTTGCGTGTACGTCTTCCACGGCTTGCCTATCGAAACGAAGCCGCGGCCGCCGCGGCCGAAACGCGCCTGCAGCAAACGGCGGACGACACTGGTACCGGAATCGCTCGCGGTATGAGAGTCCCCATATTGAAGGATGCGCACATCGTCGTGCGAACGGCCGCCATCGAGAGCCGCGAGCGCGTCGAAGAAGTGCGCCAGGCGATCGGCGCCCTCCAGCGACCCGACGGCGGTCGTGAGCGGCGCCGCCGTGGCTCGAACCGACCCCGCGCCGGAGAGCGCTCCCGATGCCCTGCCAAGGGTGGCCTCTACGGCCGCGTCGGCCCGATCGACGCGGGGCATGACGGCGACTTCCAGGGGCGGGGTCCTCGCCGGGGTAGCCCGGCCGCCTTCGCCGCAGCCGAGGGCCGTTACGATCAGGGCCGCTATCCAGGGCGCGCGCACGACGGGCAAATCGTGACACGTCGATGCTCGGCGACGCAAATAGGCCGCGGAGCACCCTTTCGACTACGGTCACGCGCGTGATCGACCTCGGCCCGCGCGCGCGCGTCGCCTTTGCCGCTTGCTGGATCGCGGGCCAAGCGGCGCTCGTTCTCACCGCGGCCGAGCGCCCGGACCACATCTTCGGCTTCCGCATGTTTCCCGAGGCTTCCACCCTCGAGATCGAGGTCAGCCGCGTGACCTCCGGCGGCCTGGCCGCGGCGCCGTCGGGCGAGTGGAGCGCCCGGGACGCGTACGGCCAGCTGAGGCACTTCTCATGGCACGATCGCGTACGGGATCCGATCCTGGGAACGCTCGGCGCGCGGGTCTTTGCGTCGTACGGCGCCGACGCCCAGCTCGCCCGTCTGCAGGCCGCCCTCGATGACGTGGTCGAGCACATCGACGGCGACGACGAGACGCGCGGCCTCCGGGCGGACGTACAGATATGGAAGAATGGCCGCGACCCGTACACGACCACCCTGCGGAGCCGCGCCCGGCCGGGCCTCTGAGATGCGAGGCGCGATCGTCCGCTGGCGCGACGAGTTGGGCGACACGTACGTGCTCGGCGCCGTTCGCCTGGCGTTCGGCCTGCTGCTCTTCGCCAACGCCCTACGCGCAGCGCGCGAGCTGCAGGACGGCTACTTCGGGGACGTCTTCCACTGGCCCCTCCTGCCCGAAACGCTCGTACCTTCGCGCACCGCGTACTGCGTCATCGTCGCGGTCCAGGTCCTTCTGTCGGCGCTGGTCGTCGCGGGGCACCGGGCGCGCGGGGCCCTCTTCGCGAGCGCGCTCTTGGGGGCGTATGTGTTGCTCTGCGACCGTCTGCAGTTCCACCACAATCGCTGGGCCCTCTTCTGTTACGCGTTCTTGCTCTCGTTCGCGCCGTGCGATCGTTCGTTCACGGTAGAAACCGTTCTGCCCGGCACGCGGGTCGGCCCGATGTGGGCCGCGCGGCTCACGGGCCTCCAGGTCTCGATCATTTACATCGCGTCCGGCGGTTCGAAGCTCCTCGACCCCGATTGGCGCGGCGGCCGCGTTCTGCTCGAGCGAATGGCCTTGTACGGACAGAACGCAGTCGACGCGGGCGCACCGGCCACGGTGGTTCAGTGGGTCTGCCAGCCGGACGTGACGAGTCTGCTCGCGAAAGCAGCGATCGCCACGGAACTTCTGCTCGCCCTCGGCCTCTGGTCACGACGCGGCCGAATCCTGACCCTGTGGTGGGGTCTTCTCTTTCACCTGACCATCGAAGGCACGAGTCGGGTCGAAGGATTCACGTGGCTGACATTGTCCGCGTACGCGCTCTTCTGCATTCCGGACGTCCGCGCGCGAAAGCTCTATTACGATCGCGCGCGCATGCGGGGCCGCCTCCTGGCCCGGGCCGTTTCGATCCTCGATTGGTTCGCGCGCTTCGAGGTGAAACCATGGACGCCCGACGGGATCGTCCGCGGGCACACGATCGTGGTCATTCGCCGTGACGCCGTGCACGCGACCGGCGTGCGCGCGCTCGCCATGATCGCGCGATGCACTCCGCTCCTCTTTCCCCTCTGGGGGCCGCTCGCGCTCATCGCGAGCTTCACGAAGGGGAGCCACCAAGACGACGCCGACGACGCCAGCATGACGTAGCGTTCGAAGGGCCTTCAGTCGCCGGCCGGTCTCGTCTTGCCGCGGTCGCCTTCCGGCGGGTCCGCGGTCCATTCGCCCTTATGCACGACGGGCAGCTGCAGCGCACGCTCGCGCTCCAAGTCGAGATTGCCGACGTGCAGCGAGATCGGAGCTTGAACCCATTTGTAGATGGACGACATGAAGAGCCGAACGAACCGAACAGCCCACGCGTTCAACGTCGCGGCGGGGTGCTCCGGGAAGACGGCACCCAGCGCCTCGGCGACCTCCGCCGACGACATTTTCTCGCCGGCGAAGAGAGCAAAGCACGCGTCGAGAACGGCGAAGGGCATGAGGTCGCGCTCGTCTTCCTGGTCGTCCGCGAGCTCGGCGGTCGCGGGTTTGCGCAACGTCATGGCAATTCCTTGCCAATGGGTCTTTTCATAAAGCCAATCGAGCAGATAGTTGACGACCGTCTTCGGGACGTTGGCAATCACGCTGAGCGCGCCTTCGCCGTCGCCCCCGATCGTCACGTAACCGACCGCCTTTTCGCTCATGTTGCTCGTCTGCAGAAACAGGCCTGCCGCGGAGTTGGCCCACGTCCACATGCGCACGGACCGAACGCGGGCTTGCGCGTTCTGGCGGGACACCGACGTCAGCGCCTCGCCGGGCTGCAGCATCGCCTCCACGGCCTCGAGCTCGCGCACGAAGGCGTCGTCGACCGACGTCACCGCGAGCGGCGCGTCGAGGTCGATGGCGACCTGCTGGGCGGCCGCACGCGTCTCGGGCGACGAGTAGCGGGTCGGCATGTAGAAGGCGCGCAGGATCTCGCGCGCCTTGTCCTTGCGCGCCGACGGAGCAAGCTCCGGCCATCGCCGGTCGATCCAGAGGCGTGCGATCGCGAGCACCAGGAGGCTGTCGCGGCCACCGGAGAGCGCGACGCCGATCGTCTTGAAGCATCCGTTCTTTTCGAAATAGTCCCCGACGCCGAGCGCGAGTGCGCTCATCAGCTCTTCGCAGAAGGCGTCGCGCGCAGACGGCCGCGTCTCCGGGTCCGGAAGAAAGAAGCTTCGATGCGCCGGCGCGGGGAACGAAAGGCCGGGACGTCCTCCGGTCGGCGCGTCGACCTTCACGCGCGCGACCCGGGACGCGAGCGGGGCGAACGCCGCCTGATCCTCGCGCCACGTCGTGTTCTCCGTTCGCAAACGCCGCGTGCGATCGAGGTCCACCGTGACCGCGAAGACCCCCTCGCGAAAGCGCGGCGCGACGTGCACGATGCGGCCGTTCTGGGCGACGTAACCGCCGCCGTCGAAGATGAGGCCATCGTTGGCGCCGACGAGGTTCACGTACGCGAGGGTGGCCTGCGAATCGGCGGCGCGCGTGGCGATCATTTCGCGCCGCGTGTCCGCGATGCCGAGTCGAAACGGCGACGCGCTGACGTTGACCACCAGCTCGGCCCCCGCGTAGCAGCGACGCCGCATCGGCCCATCGGGCGACCATCCGTCTTCACAGACTTCGAGGGCCACGGTGCCGAAGTCCAGGTCAAAGACGAGGTCTCCGAACGGCGCCCCGTCCGCCGCCGTCGCCCGAAGGCCGGAGGCTCCGCGCGCGAGTGTGCGCGCCTCGTAGAAGACATTGTAGAGCGGGAGCTTTTCCTTCGGAACGTAGCCCCATACGCGCCCCGCGTGCACGAGCGCGGCCACGTTGTAGAGATTGGGCCCCAAGGCGACGACCAGCCCCAGGACGCACGCGCACCCGAGGGACGCGGTTTCGCGGGCAAATCGATCGAGCTCGGTCCTCTGCGAATCGATGAATGCGCGCCACTGGACCAGGTCCTCCGGGGGATACCCGCCAATGACCTGCTCGGGCAGGGCCACGAGCGTGGCGCCATCCGCCGCCGCGGCGCGCGCGCACGTAATGGCACGGTCGACGTTCGACCGGCATGCGCCGACCGTCGCGTTCACGTTGGCCAGGGCGATTCGCACGAGTCTCATGGTGTCTGACTTTGTAGCGCTCTCGTTCTTCGCGGGCCCCGCGCGACGCATACCCGCCGGCCGCGCGGAGCGGACGATGCCTCTACCGCGCAGGGCCGCGGGCGGGCGGGCGACCGGGACGTGGCCCGAGGATCATCATTTCTTCGCCTCTGCGTCGCCCGGGGGCACGAGCTGCTCCACGTGCGGCACGAGCGTAATCTCGATGCGCCGATTCTTCGCCTGGCCGTCGGATCCCGTATTCGACGCGACGGGATCGTAGGGTCCGTATCCGGCGGCCGAGAGTACGCCCGGATCCACCCCGTTCGCCACGAGGAGCTTGACCACCGCGATCGCGCGGTCGGCCGACAATTCCCAATTGCTCGGGTACCTCTTCTTCGTGGCCGCCGTGATGGGCGCGTTGTCCGTGTGTCCGGCCACTTGAAAGCGTCTGCCGCCCACGCTCCGCAGCGTCATCGCGACCTCGGAGACGGCCTTCTTGCCGTCCGGCAAGAGGTCCGCGTCGCCGGTGTTGAACAACACGTCGTTATGGAGCTGCAAAACGACGCGGCCGTGGCGGGTCGTCACTTTCAAATGCCCCGCGTCGATCATGCCCTTGAATTTGGCCTCCAGGTCGGTCAGAAGCTTGCCGCGGGCCTGCGCCTCCTCCACCGCCCGCTTTGCGTCCTCGAGCTCGGCTTTCTGATCGTCGGTAATGGCTTGGGATTGCGCCATGCCGAGTGAACTCTTGAGGTCCGTCACCTGCTGATCGCTCGCCATCAGCTGCTGTTGAAGCTGGGCGGCGTGGCGCTTGGCTTCCTCGGCTTCGACCTTCGCGGCGTCGGCCTGCTGGCTCTTCGCGTCGAACTCCGCGCGGGAGACACCGCACCCGACGAGCGCCAGCCCAAAGGCGAGAAGGCAAACGCGGTTCATGGTTTCCTTTCCTATCGATTCTTGGGGGGGGCGCGGCGAGGGCGTCAATCTCCCCCCGCGTTCTTCAGAAGGTATACCGCATACCGGCTGCCAGATCCCAGAGCAGGGGTATGTCCGATGGGTCCGTGGCCTTCGAGAAGCCCTGGGCAAGCCGCGCGCCGATCGCCGCGCAAAGAGCCATGTGCCGATCGATTTGATACCAGTCTGCGCCGAGTCGCCCGCCGAACGACGCATCCAAGCTTTCGGCTGCGCGATACCCGAGCAGAGCGAGCGCGTCGTGGGGGACGTTGGCCGTGAGCGCGCCGATGTCGCCTTGAGCGAAGACGGCGACGCGGTCGGACACGTGCAGGGTGCCGCGGAGGCCGCCGCCCAGCCCCCACATCGCGAAGGCCATGGTGTGCGACTCGTCTTGCGATTCGCTCGTGTCCGTCAGGGCCAGCTCGCCTTCTCCGAAGACCATGAGCCACGGAAATACTTCGTAGCCAAGTTGTCCGTGCAGCCAGTACGCAGGCGGCGAAACGTGGCGGAACTGACCGGCGAAGCCGAGGATGCCCAGCGTGGACTCGAGGACGAGACCCTTGTGGCGAGGGCGCGGAGGGGGCGCGTTCGTGAGCGCGGGCGGCTCGGATCCGTCCGCGAGAACGTCTTCTTCGGTGGTCTTGCCCGACGGCGGCTCGGCAGCGATGTCGATGTGCGCGCCCTGCTCCTCGGAGAGGGCGCGCGGGCTCGACGGCTCCTGCGCCGGCGCCGCCGCGGCCATTAGCAATAAGCCGGTGTTGACGGCGCACGTCACGGCACGAAAGCACTGGGCCGTAGCGCGCACGCGACAACGGTATCACATGCAGGGAAGGCGTCGCTCAATCGCCCCTTCGCCGATCAGCGCGTGCTCGACCACGGCGGCGAGCGCGTCGATGAGCAAGAGGGGCGCCCACCGGGACACGGGGGGCGGCCCTCCGTCCGTTTCGGCCGACGCGTGCGACGCGTGCGGAGCGGAGCCCCGAAACGCGAGGCCATAGGCACTGTCGCCCAGGGGCGTGACGCGTGCGAAAGCTTCGTGCTCGCCCATGCCGAGGATCACGTGACGGCCGGCCGCACGGGCCCACAGAGTCTCGCAGCCGAGCGTGTGGGCCCTGTCGCGCACGCGTTCGGCCAGAAGCGTGGCCGAGGCCCGAGCGCTACGAACCGGGACTGCCGCGATGAATTGCGTCGAGATTTGATTCATTTTCCGCCCTCTTTTTCCGGTAATGCAAGCGGGGCGAAAGGGGCAAGAATTTCTCTTGTTAAGATCACCAGAGTCGAGCTGTGTCTCGCTCCGCCTTGCCTCCGGCAAGGCTCCTCTCGACGGGCCTGGCTAGAACGACACGTCGAGGGGAGTGGAACTCCCCTCGAGCTCCCCATCCCGGAACGTCACGGCGAGCTGTGTCTCGCTCCGCCTTGCCTCCGGCAAGGTTCCTCTCGACGGGCCTGGCTAGAACGACACGTCGAGGGGAGTGGAACTCCCCTCGAGCTCCCCATCCCGGAACGTCACGGCGAGCTGTGTCTCGCTCCGCCTTGCCTCCGGCAAGGCTCCTCTCGACGGGCCTGGCTAGAACGACACGTCGAGGGGAGTGGAACTCCCCTCGAGCTCCCCATCCCGGAACGTCACGGCGAGCTGTGTCTCGCTCCGCCTTGCCTCCGGCAAGGCTCCTCTCGACGGGCCTGGCTAGAACGACACGTCGAGGGAAGCGGGCCGCTCCCCTTGTATGTCTCTGCGTGTGCCGGTCGGGCTCGTCTCACTACTTCAATAGCCAGCCGAGCAGCATTCGCTTGGTCGTCTCTCTGCCTACGGTGGCGATCGAGTCGACGAGCGGTATCTCCTTGGGGCACACTTCGACGCAGTTTTGGGCCTTGCCGCAGCCCTCTATCCCGCCCTCGCCCATGACGGCGTCGAGCCTGTCGGACGCGTGCATCTTGCCGCTCGGATGCAGATTGAAGAGGCGCACTTGGCTGAGGGCGGCGGGCCCGATGAAGTCGCTCGACGCATTGATCTGCGGACACGCTTCGAGGCAGCAGCCGCACGTCATGCAACGCGAGAGGGGATACGCTTCCTCTTGGTTCTCTTGCGATTGGCGCGGGCCCGGACCCAGCGGATGGGAGCCATCGAGGGTGATCCACGCGTGGATCCGCTTGAGATCCTCGAACATGCGGCCCCGATCCACGACCAGATCGCGGACCACGGGAAACTTGGTCATCGGAGCGACGTCGATCGTTTCTCCCATGGGCGCGAACTTGTCGATGAGGGCACTGCACGCCTGCCTCACGCGCCCGTTGACGAGCATCGTGCATGACCCGCAAACCTCTTCGAGGCACACGCTTTCCCAAATAACGGGGGTTACCTTCTCGCCCGCTGCCGTCACCGGCTTCTTTTGAATCTCCATCAGCGCGCTGATGACGTTCATGCGCGGCTGCCAGGGCACTTCGAAGGCCTGCCAGTAGCTCACCTGCCCCGGGCCATCCTGGCGCTTGACCCGCAGCTTGACCGTGCGCTCGCTTGCCATGGCTACGACCGTGCCGCGGCGCCGCGCCGCGCGGCCGTGTCTTCGGGTGGTGACGACTTCGAAGCCTCTGCGCCGTCTTGGGCCGGCGCGCTCGCGGCGCCCGCGGACTCGTACTTTCGAACGCGCGGCCGCACGAGGCTCACGTCCACGTCATCCGTCACGTTCACGCGCTCGCCGAGCAGGGCGTAGTCGAACCGTCGCGCGAAACGGACCGAATCCGCGCCCCCGTCTGCGCCGCCGAGGTGGAACGCGAGCGTGGTCCGCAGCCATTTCGCGTCGTCCCGCTGCGGAAATTCGGGCTTGTAGTGGGCGCCCCGCGATTCGTCGCGGTTGCGCGCCCCGTTCGCGATGACGCGCGCGAGGATGATCATGTTGCGCAGATGGCGGACGAATTGCGCTCCCTGGTTCATCTTGCCCGTCGCGCCGTCGGTAACCCCTACCCGCCGGAAGCGCTCGTCGATATCCTCGACCTTCGCGATGACGCGGTCGAGCGTAGGATTATGGCGCTCGATCGTGCAATCGACCAGCATGGTGCGCGCGAGCTCTTCGTGAAGGGCATACGGGTTTTCGTCGCCACGCATCGCGAGAAGGGTCTCGAACTTCTTTTGCTCGCGCTTCTCCGCCTTCTCGAAAAGCGAGGCGGGCATATCCCAAGCGCTCTTGCGAAGGTTCTTTCGATAGTTCGCAATCGCCGGCCCCGCGACCATTCCGCCCCACAGACAGGAAAGGAGCGAGTTGGCGCCGAGGCGATTGGCACCGTGGTACTGATAGTCCACCTCGCCGCACGCATAGAGGCCGGGCATGCTCGTGGCCTGGTTTCTGGGCGATCCTACGACGAGCGAACCATTGCTCGCGCGCTCGAAGTCGACCCAGAGTCCGCCCATCGAGTAGTGCACCGCCGGGAACACGCGCATCGGGTTGACGTACGGATCTTCGCCGACGAACTTTTCGTAGATCTCGAGCACGCCCGCGAGCTTCTTCCGAAGGAGCTCTCGCGGCAGGTGCGTGACGTCGAGGTACACCTGATTCTCGTTCTTGCCGCTCTTCGTGTCGTAGCAGCCGCGATGCTCGTGAAAGCACTTCTTGAAGAGCTCCCGGCTCGCGATGTCCCGCGGGACGAGGTTGCCGTAGCCGGGGTATTTCGCCTCCAGGAAATAGTCGCGCGCGCTCTCGGGTACGTCCCGTCCCGGGCGCTGTTCGCGCACGTCGCGCGGGACCCAGACGCGTCCGCCTTCTCCGCGGACGCTCTCCGAGATGAGGCGGAGCTTGTCGGCGCCGGGAATCGCCGTGGGGTGCACTTGAATGAACTCGCCGTTCGCGTAGCAGGCTCCCTCTTGGTACGCGGCGCTCGCGGCGGTTCCGGTGTTGATGACGCTGTTGGTCGATCGTCCGAAGACGATGCCGCATCCTCCCGTGGCGAGGCATACGGCGTCGGCGCGGAAGGCTCGGACGGCCATTGTCTTCAAGTCCTGCGCGACGATGCCGCGGCAGATTCCTTCGTCGTCCGCGACGAGCCCGACGAGATCCCAGAACTCGAACTTGCGAACCATTCGCTCCCCGGCGATTCGCTCGCCGCGCTCGTCGTCGGCGTCGATGGTTTCCCAGCGACGAACCTGCTCGTCGAGCGCGTAGAGGAGCTGCTGGCCGGTGGTCGCCCCGGCAAACGCGGTTCGATGAAAGAGCGTCCCGCCGAAGCGGCGAAAGTCCAGAAGGCCCTCGGGCGTGCGATTGAAAGGCACCCCCATGCGGTCGAGCATGAACACGATGCCGGGGGCCGCGTCGCACATCCCCTTGATGGGCGGCTGGTTGGCGAGAAAGTCGCCTCCGTACGCCGTCTCCTCGAGATGCACCTGCGGCGAGTCCCCCTCGCCTTTGGTGTCCACGCTCGCGTTGATGCCGCCTTGGGCACAGACCGAATGTGATCTCTTCACCGGGACGAGCGAAAACAAATCGACGGCAGCGCCGGACTCGCACAGCTTGATGACCGTCATCAAGCCCGCAAGGCCGCCGCCGACGACGATGACGCGGCGCATTTTTCGGGGCTCGGACCGGGGGAGCGACTTCGCGGAAGCCATGTCGCTTGGGCGACGTAGGGGAAAGACGCCGGCGTGTCAAACCCGAGAGCCCGTGGTCTCCCATTGCGTCTCCCATTGCGCCGGCCGCTCGCGTCAGCGCGGCGGCGGGCCTTCGCCGGTGGCACCGGAGATGCCCTCGCCCGGCTCGACGAGGGAGAGCGCCGTGAGGACGCCGGCGGAGATCTGGTCGCGCCGCTCGGGCGCAAGCCGTCCCCCGTTGAACTCGGTAAGCTCGAACCGGTTGAACGCGCGTCCGTCGGCGGTCCGGACGAGCGACCGAACGATCTGCGCTCCATGCAGGAAGAGCTCGCGGGCGATCGTGAGCAGCATCCCCGGGCGGTCGGGCGCTTCGACGAGCAGCGCCGCGAGGTTATCGTCGTCCGTCGCGTCGAACCGAACGACCGTACGCGTGTCAGCCGAGGGGGACACGGCGGGCGAAACGGGCCTCTGGAGCGCGATCTGCTCGACGGAGATGGTCCCCGAGAGGATCGCGCTCAGCACTTCTCCGATTGAGACCGCTTCGTCGGCACCGATCGCCGCCGTGTCCGTCAGGCTCGCGCGGCGAACCCAGACCAGATCCACGGCCTCGGCGGCGGGCCCGCCGGGCGAGAGCGCGCGGGAGAAGACGAGCGCCGTAATGACGTCCAGTCGATGCTGAACGAGCGCGGCGGCGACCGCGGAGAGCAGTCCCGGCCGGTCTTCCGCGATGACGCAAAGGGCGGCGCTGCCATCGGGGAGCGCGCGCCATACCTCGACATGAGCGCGGCGCGTACCGCGCCGGTAGGAGATCGCGGCGTGTCTACGAATCGTGCGGGGGTCGAAGAGTACGCCATAGCGAGAGGGCATTGCCGCAGCAAAGTCGTTGACGAAAGCGCTGGGCGGGTGAGCCGCGCCGTCGGCGTCCGTGGGTCCCCACTCGAAGTCCGCCCTCCACGGCATGATGCGAGAGTATGGTATCTGGGGGCGGCAACGCGATTGCCGGGGCGTTTCGCCGGCATGTCGCCGCATGCCATCCTCTCCCCCCAAGTCCTCGGCCTCCGTTTCCGGCCACACCTTCGATTCACCGCCCGTCGAGGGCCGCTTGCAAACACTACGCGTTGAGCAATCGCTCGAGGCGCTGGACGGCCATTTCGAGAACGTCGAGCGCGGGCCCGAAGGAGAATCGTACGTACGCTTTGAAGCGGGACGCGCGGCCCTGGCGGCGCTTGCCGGGGTTCACGTCGAAGAATTCGCCGGGAACGACGATGACTTTCTCTTCGAGCGCGGCCCGAAAGAAGCCCATTCCGTCGTTGAAAGGCGGAGCAAGCTGGTCAACACATCCCCAGAGATAGAACGTGCCTTCGGGGGCGCGGTCGACCCGCACGCCGAGCCGCTCGAGTTGCGACAAGAGATAATCGCGCTTGATTCGAAATGCCGATTGGATGGCGAGGGTCTCGGCGACGACGTGATCGTGGGCCAAGAGGGGAATGGCGGCGCGTTGCAGGGGCTTGCTTCCACCCCCGTCGAGAAACGATCCGGCACTCGCGAGCGCATCGACGACGTCCTTGGGTGCGAGCGTCCACGTGACGCGCCAGCCGGGATAGCGCCAGTTCTTGGTCAATCCGTCGAACAAGACCACCGGGTCGCGGTCCACGTCTTCGACGTATCGCGCCGCGCTCTCGACCGGGAGCCGCCCTGGAGGGGAACGGTAGATGTAATGCGAATAAAACTCGTCGAACAGGAGGGCGCAGTCGAGCTCGCGCGCGGCGGCGACCCAACGCGACAGGTCTTCGCCTTCGACGAGCTTGCCCGTGGGATTGCAAGGATTGCTCATGAGCACCGCGCCAAAGCCGCGGCCGAGCACTTCGCGGCGCAGGTCGTCGGCGCTGAACGCATAGCCGCGATCGCCCTCGAGCAAGATGGGAATGGCCGTGAACGCCTTGAAGACGTCGAGTAGCTCTTCGTACGCGGTATAGTCCGGCAAGAAATGGCCAAGGTTGATGTGCCCCAGACTCGCCGCGGCCCGGGTGAGTGCAGCGCGCCCGCCCCCCGAAATGCAGACGTTCTCCGCCGAGTACTGCGATGGCATTCCGCGGCGGTACAGTCGATTGTAGAGAGAAGCCACCGCTTCGCGCAGCTCCCCTATGCCGGCGATCGGCGCGTACTCTTGGTCGTCCATGCTGATGCCCACCCCCGCCACGCGGGGCGGCGCGCCCGGCAAGTCCCCGGTCTCGGGCTGGCCCTGGCCGAGATTGCACCATTCAGGGTTCGCGGATGAAAAGCCGTGCTTCTGCGCCTCCGTCGTCACGTAGATGACGCCGGTGCGGGGGACGGGACGGAAGGCGTGGTGTGCGATGGTCACGTGAGGTCTTTCTTGCCGGCTCTCGGGGCCCGGTCCCCGTCTCCTACCGCGCGCCGGCGTCTTCGCAACCGACGACGAGCGGGGAGCCGCTCCGTCATGGGCGTCGCGCCGATGCGAGGGGGTGGGGTCGCGCGGTCACGGGACGATGCGAGCGGCGTCCTGCTCCGTATCGACGTCCACGACGGAAACGGCGTCATGCCCTGCGCCGAACACGAAGAGACGCACGGGAGGGCGTACGGGCTCGACGAACGCATCGAGGGTTCGATCCCCGATCGTACCGGTCACCTCGATCGCGCACGCGGACGAGAGGGTCGCGGCACACCCGCTCGTCAAGAGTTCGCGCGCAAGAGGATCCATCGGATCGGATTCCACGGCGCCGTCGAAGAGCCGCACCCGGGATCCGACGGGCACGCCAGCCGCAAAACGCTCGATGTCGTCGTCGGGTCGGAAGTGCCAAATGCCCGCACTGGATACGACGACGAGCACCGCTCCGAGCCCGCGAAGCTCGGATCGAATTGCAGCGAGCTCGTGTTCCGCCGCCCCTGCGCTCGTCCACTCCCGCGCGAAGGCGATTACGAGCGGCACGTCGCGACTCGCAAGCCACGGGACATGCGACTCGGCGGACGTACGGTCGGTCATGACGATCGATGGCGGCGCTGCGTCCTCGGACATGCGTGACCTCGGTTGACAGCCACCGGTCGAGAGGGGGCGGTCCGATGAGTGACGCTAAGTGCAAGCTTGTTCGATGTCATCCCCTCGGATGGAAATTCGAGCGCCTCTTCGCGAGAAACCAAGAGGACGTTCGCCCGGGGTGCAACGCGGCGCCGCTTCTGCTCGAATGCCGTCGAATGGCGTTACGAAGCGTCGACGCGCTGGTCATCGGAGGCGGAATCGTGGGCCTCTCCTCGGGCCTTTCGCTGCTTTCGTCGCGGCCCCGGCTGTCGCTGTGCATTCTCGAAAAGGAGGGTTCCGTTGCCTCCCACCAAACGGGGCACAATAGCGGCGTCATCCACGCGGGGCTTTATTACAAGCCCGGATCGCGCAAAGCGCAGATGTGCACGAGCGGGCGCGTCCGGCTCGAGCGCTTTTGCGATGACCACGGGGTCCGGTTCGAGCGATGCGGCAAGGTCGTCGTGGCCACGCGGGCTGACGAAGTGCCACGCCTCGACGAGCTCGAGCGGCGCGGGCGGGCCAACGGTCTCGAAGGGATGCGGCGGATAGGGATCGAAGAGCTCCGCGAGCACGAACCTCACGCGACCGGCGTCGCCGCTCTTTTCGTGCGCGAGACAGGCATCGTCGACTATCGCGAAGTCGCGCGGGCCTATGCGCGCGAGCTCACGCGGCGCGGCGCCGCCGTCGAGACGGGGGCGCGCGTCACGGCAATTCACCGGCGCGGCGAGCGCATCGTCGTGACCTCCACCGCCGGCGAGATCGAGGCGCGCGTCCTCGTGGGATGCGCGGGGTTGGCGAGCGACCGCCTGGCTCGTATGGCCGGACTGGAGACGGACGTCGCCATTGTTCCGTTCCGCGGGGAATACTGGACGCTAGCCCCTGCGCGCGCGCACCTCGTGCGAAGTCTCATCTACCCGGTACCCAATCCGTCCTTTCCATTTCTAGGAGTGCACTTCACGCGTCGGGTCGGGGGTCAGATTGAGGCGGGGCCCAACGCGGTGCTTGCGTTTGCGCGCGAGGGATACGGGCGGGCGGCCTTCAACCCCCGGGACGCGTGGGATGTCGCCCGATGGCCCGGGTTCTGGCGCATGGCGCGGCGGCATTGGCGCGAGGGGGCGGCGGAACAAGCTCGCTCTCTCAGCCGGGTCGCGTTTGCAAGAGCCTGCGCGCGTCTCGTGCCGGAGGTGACGGCGCGCGACCTCGCGCAGGGAGGCGTGGGCGTTCGCGCGCAAGCGATCGCGCGCGATGGAACACTCGTCGACGACTTTGCCATACGTGAGGCCGAGCGAATGGTGCATGTCATCAACGCGCCTTCCCCCGCCGCAACGGCTTCGCTCGCCATCGGCGAAGAAATCGCCGCGCGCGCGCTGCGGTGGCTATGATGTGCGCTCGTAAGCAGGCGCATGTCGATCCTGGTATTCCTTCTATTTGCGGCCATTGCGGTTGCCGTCGTGGTCTCGGCGTACGGGGCCAAGCAGGAGCGCCTTCGCGTCGTGGCCGACGAGCTCCGCGCCCTCGGCGCAGCGCCCGTGAGCACAGGCAATACGGTCATGGGATCCGCGGGCGGAATGGCCGTCACGTACGAGCTTCGCCCCGGGGGTAAAAACGTGCCGAGCCGAACGTTTTGCACCACGCTCATTCCCGCCGACTGCCCCCGCCTCGAAATGGAACTACGGCCGCAAACCGCAGGCGAACTGCGGCACGTCGAGAAAGGGCGCGCAATTGACCTCGTCCTGGGCGACGACGCGTTCGACGACGCGTTCATCGTCGAAGCGGCCCCGTCGGAGGTCGCGCGGGCCATTCTCGATGAGCCCATTCGTGCCGCTCTGCTGACATTTTGGCCGTGCCGGCTCACGGTCGCGGCGCGGGAGCTGTGCTTCGACAAAGGGGGATTCATCGAGCAGCCGGGTGAGGTCAAGCGCCTGCTCGAGATGTGCGTGGGGGCGTGCGTCCGGTTGGCTGCGTTGTCGACGCAGCTCCAGGAGCAGCAGATTGAGTTCGCCCGCGCTGGCGGCCTCGGCGGCTATCGGGGCATCGCCCCCGACGAGCTGCGGGCCCTCGACCGCACGAGCGGCGCGGAAGTCGAGCTCGCGGCGCTCGATGCGGCGCGGGCTCGCCGGCGCCAATGGCGCAAGCAAAGGCTGATTTTCGCGCTCGCTTTGCTGGTGGTGGGAGCGGTCATCTGGGCCGCCCGCTGCGGACGGCCTTAGAACGCTTGGTTAGAGCGCCTGGTTGCGGGCGGTTGCGGGGCAACCGCGTCAGCCAGTGCGCGCGAAGAGCAAGAGCTTGTAATCCGATAACGGCGCGAGCCAGGGAGCTCTATCGAGGAGCCTTTCACCCGCAAAAAAGAACGGATCGACCAGCCGCGACGGCAAGTCGCGGACGCTGAGCAGCAGGCGCGCGGGAACGAATCCCATCCGATCGGCGTGGAGGAGCGCGAGGCCGGCGCGGTTGGCACACGCGATCCACTCTTCGAGGCCCAGATCGAGCACGCGGCGCAAAAGGGGCGAGCGATGGATCGGCTCCAAGAGAACGACCCGCCCCTCGTGGCGGACGAGCTCCGCGACGTTCTTGAGTGCGCGCTCGAGCGCTGGGCGATCGGGGCAGGCGACCGAGAGGCAGCCGAGCACCAAGGCATCGTCGAACGCGGCGATCCCAAGAGTGCCGAGACCGGCCACGACGTCGCCCTGCTCGTAGCGGACGACGCCCGACGAAACGAGCGCGCTCGACTCGAGGCGCGCCGCATCGACCGTTGCGGGAGAGAAGTCCACACCGACGACGTGACCCGCGCCGCGGTCCTCGGCGAGCCATCGGACCATGCGACCGGTGCCGCAGCCCACGTCGACGACGCGACGCCCGCGCAACGCCCCGAGCGCGCGCGCGACGATCTCGCGTTGACGTTCGTCCCACACGACGTTGAACGCATTGGAGGGCCAGAGCGACCGCGCCATACCGCGCCGCGCCGACGCGCGAGCGTCCCAGTAGGCCGCCGCTCCGTAGAGCGAGCCTCGCGATCTCCGCTCTTTGAAGAGCTGCCACACTCCCGCCGATCCCGTGCCGCCCACGCCATTGCCCGTCGGCGTCACGCGTTGGCCCCCGCTCGCGACTCGTCCGCCGTCGTTTCGATGCAAAGACGCGCGAGCGCCGCGTCCGCCCGCCCGAGGGCCTCGTCGCGCGTCGCGCCGTGGCAGAGAACGTAGGCGGCGCGCTTCGCGCTGTCGGTCAACGGGAAGACGCGACCGCCGACAGGCACGAAGACCTGGGCGTCCTCGACACCCTCGGTCTCGCGCGCGGTGTCGAGTCCGTGCACGGCGCGCACGATCCCGGGTTTGGCCACGAGAAACTTTGCAATCGCGGCGCTCCGTTTTGGAGCCACGATCCCCTGCCGTTCGAGCGTCGCGTCGCCGAGCGCCACGCCGAGCACCCGATCGTAGAGGTTCACCCCGGACGCGAGCCTCGTGACGTCCGCATCGAAGCCGCCGCCGAGACGCGCGGCGGTCTCGAAGAGAACGCATCCTCTTTTCGGGTCGAGCGCGACTTGCGAATAGCAGGGCCCGCGCACGTGTCCGAGCGCCGTGGCGCCGCGGCGAGCTTCCTCTACCACGCGCGCTTCATCGGGCTCCGACAAACCCGAGGGGTAGACCTCGGCGATCATGATGCCCAGCGGCCGATTGCCGGCGACGGTCACTCTCTCGGTCACGCAGTAGCTCGAAAGCCGCCCGTTCTCGACCCATCCATTCACCGAATATTCGCGGCCATCGAGCCACCCTTCGACGACGACGATGGGCAAGCCGGCGCTGGCCGCGTGAGCCCGCGCGTGGTCGAACGCGGCGACGAGCTCCGCGTCGCTCTCCACGCGAGCGACGCCGCGCTGGCCCCACCCGCGAGAGGGCTTGACCACGAGGGGAAAACCCCTGGCCCGGGAGAACGCGCGCGCGTCCGCGATGGACTCGCAGCGCGCATGGGGAGGGACCGAGAGCCCGGCCCCGGCATACGCTGCGCGCATCACGTCCTTGTCCTGGCATCGACGGACGGTTTCTGGCTCGGCGTAGAAAGGCAACCCTTCGCGCGCCGCCACCTCGGCGGTCGCTTTGAGCGACACTTCGCTTCCGCTCGTGGTCACCGCGTCTGCGCGCCCGGCGCGAACGACGCCACGGAGGCCGTGGACGTCGCTCGTCGAGACTTCGAAAAACTCGTCGCAATGAGCGACCGCGACCGCACGCGGGTTGGCGTCCGCGCCGATGACGAAGAGGCCCTGCCGCTTCGCGGCGCGCACGAGCGAGAGCTGCGGGAAGCCGCACCCCACGATCATCACGCGCGTCACGAGATGGCCCTCTTTGCGACCGAATTCGGGCCGACCGGCGGGGTCCCGGAGGCGGACGCGTTGGGGGCGAGCGAGGCGCGCTGCAGCTCGTCGGGGCCCTGGGCCTGGTCGAAGTTCAGACGTTCGGCGACGGTATAGAGGGGGCGCGCCTGCGCCTGAACGTAAATGCGCGCGATGTATTCGCCGATGACGCTCGTGGCCATGAGCTGCACACCCCCGAGGATTACGACCGCGGCGAAGAGAGAGGGCCACCCCATGATACCGTAGTCCCATAGAAGCTTGCGTGCGATGACCCACGCCCCGAGGCAGAGACCGATGGCCGCGAACACGAAGCCGAGCGTTCCGATGTAGCGGAGCGGTTTGCTAGAGAAGCCGACGATGAGATCGAACGTGTGATTGAGGAGCTTCGAAAAGCCATAGTGCGACGCGCCGGTGTGCCTGGGCGCGTGCTTCACGTTCACCGTCCCGATCCGCGCTCCACTCCAGACGAGGAGCGCGCTGAAGAACTTGCGCCTTTCCGGCAGCGCGGCGACAAGCCGGGCGATGGGCGCGCTCATCAGGCGAAAGGTCGACACGTCGTCCGGAAGCTCGATTTCCATCATCGAGCGCATTCCCCACTGCATGGCGCGCGACGCGGCGATGCGCAACGGCGAATCTTGCCGTTCGTGCCGTATGCCGTAGACGACGTCGTATCCCTCGTTCTTCTTGGAAACGAGCTTCGGGATTTCCTCGGGAGGGTGTTGAAGATCTCCGTCCATTTGGATGAGCCATCGGCCCCGCGCGTTGAGGTAGAGCGCTTCGACGGCGGCCTCCTGGCCGTAGTTGCGAGTGAAACGAACGACGCATATGCGCGCGTCGCGCGCCGCGAGCGCGCGCAAGCGCTCGGGGGTGCCGTCGCGCGAGCCGTCGTCAACGAAAAGTAGCTCGAACGGCGCGCCCAGGCGATCCATGGTGGCGATGACGCGCGACGCCAGAGACTCCACGTTTCCCTCTTCGTTGAAGACAGGAACGACGACGCTATACGTCACGGAGTGGTCAGACGCGGGCGGAGTCAACGGGAGGGCGCGACCTTAGCATGGGCCTCTTTTGCGTTAGAGGAAGGAGTCTTTTGAATGGAACATTCGAAAGACGGACGCGACGCACATGAATTCTAGAGCGACCGCGTACGGTGTTCCGTTCAATCTACGGTCGCTCTAGAGTGCGCGCTCGCCTGCACGAGCCGCCAGCGCGGAGCCCCGGAGCGAGCCGCATTCATGCATATCCTCGAGCAATTCCGCGAGAAACAGCGCTCCTGTGCGTACTTGCCCGGCGAGCGCGCCCGCCTCGATATCCGAGTAATGGAGGACGTGAGTCCCGTCGAGCTGGACACGCTGCTCGAACGGGGCTGGCGCCGCTTCGGCCCGATCTATTTTCGCCCGGCTTGCGCCAGTTGCGCCGAGTGCGTGAGCTTGCGCGTCCTCGCCAGAGACTTCGCTCCGAGCAAGAGCCAGCGGCGAGCAGCCCGCGCGTGCGCACGCCTCCGCCGCGTCGTGGGGCCGCCGCGGGTCGATGACGCGCGCCTCGCTCTCTACGCCCGCTGGCACGCCGGGCGCGAAGAGGCGCGCGGTTGGGACGCCAATCCGCAGACGCGCGACCGGTACGCTCTGGAGTTTGCGTTCCCCCACCCGTCCGCCCAAGAAGCCGCCTTCTACGATGACGAGGCGGCCGGCCGCCTGGTGGGTTTGGGGCTCTTCGACGAAACGCCGCAAGCGCTCTCCGCCGCGTTCTTCTTCTACGATCCCGACTATGCGCGGCTGTCGCCGGGCACGAGCAACGTGGTGTCCCTCGTGGAAGACGCGCGGACGGCGGGGCGCAAGTACGTGTATCTCGGCTATCGCGTCGCGGGATGCGCGTCGCTCCAATACAAGGCGGCGTTTCGCCCCCATGAGCTATTGAAGGACGGCGCGTGGTCATGAACGTCGCGGTATCCCTTCGCCCGGCGGCGGGGCGTAGGAAGCGAGCGCGTCTTGCCCTGCTGGGGAGCTCGAGGTGGAGCGGCATCGCTCCCCTCGACGTGCCGTGCGAGCCCCTTTTGTCGAGCGGAGCCTTGCCGGAGGCCTCATCATTCGTCACATCTCGGGCGCCCCCGGCATAAATGCCGGGGCACCCCTGGAAGCGGAGCACAAAGCCCGCCGCTGGCGGGCTACGTCGATCCAGTCTGTCGTTTGTCGTAGCCCGCCAGCGGCGGGCTTCGCGTAACCGCTGTCCGAGTTGCCCCGGCATTCATGCCGGGGATGCGAGAACATGCGGCCGGCACGGACCAAGATGCGACAAATGATCAGTGCCGGAGGCAAGGCGGAGCGAGACTCAGGCTGACCCGGGTGACTTCACTAGAACACCACACCCCGGCTTGACAGCGAGGGCCTCGCCGCGTACTTTCCGCCCCCCTTTGGCGGGCCTCGTGCGCTCGCATGCGTTCCCTCGGAGAAGTCGCGAACAGGCCATGTCCTCCACGCAGTCGCAGCCCAATACGCGCAGGTCGCAAAAAACCTTCGTCATGACCACGGCGCAGGCGCACGCATCGCGCGCGTGGTGGGTCGTCGACGCGACCGGTAAGCCCCTTGGTCGGCTTGCGAGTGAAGTGGCGAGCGTGCTTCGCGGTAAACACAAGCCGCAGTACACTCCCCATGAGGACACCGGCGACTTCGTGGTCGTGGTGAACGCGGACAAAGTGCTCCTCACGGGCTCGAAGCTCGACAAGAAGTTCTACTACCATCATTCGGGCATCCCGGGCGGCTTCCAAGCCGAGAGCTACCGCCATCTTCTCGCGCGGAAAGGTACCTTTCCCGTCGAGAAGGCCGTTCGCGGAATGCTGCCGAAGGGCGTCCTCGGTCGCCAAATGCTAACGAAACTGAAGATTTACGTTACACCGGATCACCCTCATGCCGCCCAGAAGCCTCAGCCTTTGCAGATACGCACCACGGCCGTGATCGCCCAGCCCTCGTGAACGCAGCCGAGTCAAACGAGTAGACATGGCCACCGACACCCGCACCTATGCCACTGGCAAGCGCAAGACCGCCATCGCACGCATCTGGCTCAAAGCCGGGAGCGGTACGATTATGGTCAACGGGCTGCCCGTCGATCAGTACTTCGAGCGTGAGACTTCGCGCATGGTCCTTCGGCAGGCCCTTGAGCTCATCGAGGCGCAAGACCAGTTCGACGTCTGGGCTACGTGCTCGGGCGGCGGCAAGAGCGCGCAGGCGGAGGCGATGCGCCATGGCATCGCGCGAGCGCTCATCACGCTCGATCCGGAAAAGCGCGGCGCGGTAAAGCGAGCGGGCTTCCTCACGCGCGACGCGCGGAAGAAGGAACGCAAGAAGTACGGGCAACCAGGCGCCCGCAAGCGGTTCCAGTATTCGAAGCGCTAACGTGGGCCCCCGGGCCGCGCCGTTTCCGGGCACACCTCCAGGGTAACTTGGGTGATGTTAAGAAGAACACTCCCCAGCGCCAGGCTCAGGGTGATCTGGCTGATCTTCGCCACCCTCACCCTGCTTGCGCCGCCGGCCAAAGCAACGATCGTCGAGCGAGTCGTCGCGGTCATCGGAGAGCGCCCGGTCCTGTGGACGGAGCTCGTGCACCGCGCGATTGCGGGGCGCGTGCAGATACGCGCTCAGACGCAAGATCCGAACGTCATCAGCGTTCAAGAGCAGGAGATGTATAAAGAGCTCCTGAATCGGATGATCGACGATCGTCTGGAGGAGCAGCAGGCCGACAGAGCCCACCTCAAGGCGACGCAAGAAGAGATCGATCGCGGCATCGCGAACATTGCCTCGCAGGCGCAAGCGCAGCAGGGTCGGGCGCTGACGGTGGCGGACGTTTTGGACGAGATCCGGCGCCGGGGCATGACGGAACAGGACTTCCGCGACGAGATCCGGCGGCAGATATTGGATGGCAAGCTAATTGAGCTCCGCGTGCGCCCGCGCGTTCGGGTCACCGAGCAGGACGCGCGCGCTACGTACAAGCATTGGGTTCAAGAAATGCACGATCAGGAACCGATCGACGTGCGAATTCTCGCGCTGCGCGTGCCGCCGTCGAAAGCCCAGGCCGACGCGCGCCTTCTGCTCGCGCAGGAGCTGGTGCGGCGGGCCCGTGAAGGGGAGGACTTTTGCCGCTTGGTGTCCCAGTATAGCGACGACGTGTCGACGCGGGACGCCTGTGGCTCGCACGGCCCGCAGCCCATCGCGGGACTCCTTGCACCCATCCAAGAGGCCCTGCGCACGATGAAGCCGGGCACCGTGTCGGATCCCGTCGACGTGACGACGGGGGCGGAGCAGGCGCTGGTCATACTCATGCCGCTCGGGCA
Organism: uncultured delta proteobacterium; assembly: GCA_963831555.1. GTDB lineage: Bacteria > Myxococcota_A > Polyangia > Polyangiales > Polyangiaceae > Palsa-1150. The sequence goes on along the minus strand of CAWHQT010000020.1, from coordinate 67,417 downwards.
AGCGCGCACACCTTCGTACGACGAGATGAAGAACGAGATGATGCAGCGCGCGCTCCTCGAGGGACTCGAACGCGCCCGCAAGCAGTGGCTCCAAGATCTTCGTCGCAACGTCTATATCGACGTTCGCTTGTGACCGCCAAGGCGTCCTCGCGCATCGAGCAAACACGACGGAGCGCGCGCCACGCGGCGCGGGCCGTGGCCATGGTGTGGCGCGCTTCGCCCGGGCTCACCGCGGGCATGGGGGGCATGACGATGGGCGCCGCGTTGGTCCCTCCGGCGACCGCATGGGCGGGGAAGAGAATCGTCGATGCGGTCGTCGCGCACGACGCGTCCCACGTGCTCTCTTGGGTGCTCATCGAATTTGCACTCGTTGCCGTGCAGACGGCGCTGCAACGCGGCCTTTCGCTCGTCAGCCAGGTGCTCGGGCTGCGCCTGGGCATCGACGTGAACGTGGCCATCCTCGAAAAAGCGACGGGACTGCGCCTCGCCGCGTTCGAGGACTCCGACTTTTACGACAAGATGACGCGAGCGCGCCGTGAAGCATCCACGCGTCCGCTGCAGCTCGTTCGCGAGAGCTTCGGTCTCGTCCAGAGCGTCGTCATGCTCGCCGGATACGCCGCGTTGCTCGCTCGTTTCAGCCTCTGGATCGTCCTGATCCTCCTGGTCGCGACCATCCCAGCCACCGTGGCGGAGATGCGCGCTTCGAAGCTCACATTCCAAATGCGCAATCGCCGGTCGCAGGAGTGGCGGCGGCTCACGTACCTGGAACACGTGCTCGCGAACGACGAGCACGCCAAAGAGGTGAAGCTCTTCGCGCTCGGGGCACCGCTTCTCGCGCGCTACCGCTCGCTCGCCGAGCAGCTTTTCCAGGAGGATAGGAGCGTTGCCGTCCGCCGCACGCTCGGCCAGCTCCTTTCGTTGGTCGCCACGATTGCATTCTACGCGGCGTACGTGGCCATGGCGCTCGCGGCAGCGGCGGCTCGCATCACGATCGGCAACCTCACGCTCTACGTGGTCTCCTTCCGGCAAGGACAGCAAGCGTTTCAGTCCGTCCTCGCATCCGTCGGAGGCATCTACGAGCAGAACCTCTACATGTCGAATCTCTTCGAATTCCTGGAGACCCCTGGCTCCGATCCGAAGCCCGTGCAGCGACGGTCGAACGACGTCGCGCCCGCTACACGGGGGATCGTGTTCGATCATGTTTCCTTTCGTTACCCCGGCAAGACGGACTGGGCGGTGGACGACCTCTCCCTCTCGTTGCCCCACGGAGCGAGCGTCGCGCTGGTGGGCGAGAACGGCGCGGGAAAGACGACGATCGTGAAGCTCCTGACAGGGCTCTACGAGCCCACGCGGGGCCGCATCCTTCTCGATGGCAAAGAGCTCGGCGATTGGGACGAGGCGCTACTGCGGGCGCGCTTCGGGGTGGTGTTCCAAGACTTCAATCAATACCAACTGTCCGTGCGCGACAACGTCGGGCTCGGCGACGCTCCGCACGTCGATGACGACGCACGCATTCGACGCGCCGCGGACGAAGGGGGCGCGGCGGAGGTCATCGCGGAATTGCCGCGGGGGCTCGATACGTCGCTCGGTCACTGGTTTCGCGATGGGACGGAGCTCTCGGGCGGGCAGTGGCAGAAGATCGCGCTTTCACGCGCGTTCATGCGCGAAGAGGCGGACATCCTCGTGCTGGACGAGCCCACCGCGTCGCTCGACGCGGAAGCGGAGCACTACGTCTTCGAGCGCTTTCGCACGCTCGCCCGAGGGCGCACGACCATCGTGATCTCGCACCGCTTTCCGACCGTCCGCATGGCCGACCGCATCGTCGTGCTCGAGCATGGCCGCGTCGTGGAGCTGGGAACGCATGACGAACTCGTCGCCGCGCATGGCCGTTACGCGCACATGTTCGAGCTTCAAGCGAGCGGCTATCGGTAATCGGCACTAGACTCGTCCCGCTCCCCCCGGTCGGCCATGCTGCTCGTTAGCCCGGAAGTTCGCTTGCCGTCTCGCGCTGCGTTGGACCGCGCGCGGATCGAGCTCGAACGGCAATTGGGCCCGTCGAAGGTGTTGACGAGCGTCGAAGCGTGCGGGGCGTACGCGGCGGACGACAGCGACGTCGCGAGCCGTCCCCCGGACGCGGTCGTGATCGCGGCCACGCCCGCGGACGTGGCCATCGCGCTTGCCGTCGCCGACCGTTGCAACGTGCCCATCACGCCGCGGGCGGGAGGCACCGGCCGCACGGGGGGAGCGGTCCCGGTGGCAGGAGGGATCGTTCTCGCAACGCATGCCCTCGCGCAAATCAAAGAGATCGACCGCGCGAACATGGTCGCGGTCGTCGAGCCGGGCGTCATCACCGGCGATCTGCACGCCGCCGTCGAGCGCGAGGGTCTCTTTTACGCGCCCGATCCAAACTCGCTCGATAGCTGCTGCATCGGGGGCAACCTCGCCGAGAACGCCGGGGGTCCCCGCGCCTTCAAATACGGGGTGACGCGCGACTGGGTGCTCGGGCTCGAAGCGTGCCTCATCGGGGGTCGCGTCGTGCGGACCGGCCGGCGGACCCTCAAGGGCGTCACCGGGTACGACGTCACCGCGCTTCTCGTGGGCAGCGAAGGGACGCTCGCCGTCTTCACCGAGGCGACGTTGCGCCTCATCGCCAAACCGCCGGCCATCTCGACCGCGCTCGCGCTCTTTTCGGACGTACGCGCGGCCGCGAGCGCCGTCTCGGCGATCGTCGCGGCGGGCGTCGTCCCGCGCTGCATGGAGATGCTCGACCGCGCGACGCTCGACGCGGTGCGCGGCGAAGGAGTCGCCGTCGACGCGCGCGCGGGAGCGATGTTGCTGATCGAAGTGGACGGGGAGCACGACGACGCCACCCTTGCCGCCATCGCACGCCTTGGCGAAGTGGCCGCGGCGTGCCCGGGCTGCGTCGACGTCGTCGTCGCGCAAAACGGCGCGCAACGGGACCGACTCTGGGCGGCGCGTCGAATGCTGTCCAAAGCGACGCGCAAGCTCGCGCGCCACAAGTTGAGCGAAGACATCGTCGTCCCCCGCACGCGCATCGCGGACTTGCTCGCCCGCACCGACGAGATCGGCGCGGAGACCGGCGTGCGTCACCTGGCCTACGGCCACGCGGGGGACGGGAATCTGCACGTGAACTTTCTTTGGAATGACGACGCCGAGAGGCCCGCGGTCAATGTCGCGATCGAGAAGCTGATGCGCGCCACGGTGGAGCTGGGCGGCACGCTCAGCGGAGAGCATGGGATCGGCGTCTCGAAAGCGCCGTACCTGCCGATCGAACAGAGCGAAGACCTCATCGCGCTACAGCGCGACATCAAGCGCGCCTTCGACCCGAAAGAGTTGCTCAATCCAGGAAAGATCTTTCCCTCCCAGGGCCATCGATCCTGCTGACGTCCCGAAGGAAAGCCTCCCGCCGTTCGCCCGCCCCGCTCGCCCCTCAGTCGATCGGAAGCGCCCACACCGTGTCCCCCTGCCGAGCGCCGAGATGGAGAGCCGCTTCCATGCCTACGCGAGCTCCGGGCGCCGTCTCCTGCCAAGGCGCCAGCACCGCGCGAAAAAACGGCGCCTCGCCCCGCTCGACGGCGATAAGCGCACGGGGCCTGGGTCCGTCGCCCGGCGGCACGAGTTCGGCAATGACGGCGCGATGCGAGCGCTGCACGAGCGTCACTTCGTCCGTCGGCGCCGTGAAGTGCGGGCCACCGTCGAACGGGTCTACCCGAAAGGCGTAGTTGAACCCGATCCGGCGAAGCATTCGCTCCACGCCACGCGTCTGCGCGCCCACTTTGCCGACGACGTCCTGGGCATTCTGCGGCAAGAGCGTTGCGTAGATGGGGCCCTCCGGAAAGAGACCCTTGACGAACTCCTTGTTCTTCTTCGAGAGGCGATCCGCGTCCGCGTAGGTCATCTCCGTGAATCTTCGACCCACTGCATCCCAAAGATGCGAAGTCCCGTCCGGTTCGAGAGGGGGCAGGAGCTCCGCGAGAAGCTCGTCGCGAAAGAGCTCGCGGTGCATCTTGATGTAAAGAAATCGCACGTACGAAATGAGCAGACCGAGCCGCTCTGGCTTGCGACGATACGCCGGGTCCACGATCAGGCCGCCGATCTCGGTGGGCCCACTGTACGAATATCCGATCTTGAGCACCACGTGCCGGAAGTGCTTGTCGAGCGTTGCGGAGTAACGCTCCTCTTCGAAGACGTCGACGTAGATGTACGGCCCGTCGCGGCGACCGAGCTGGGCGATGATCATCGACGTGCCGACGATCCGTTGCCGCTCCACGTCGACCATGACAAACACGTATTCACGCTTGCGAGGATCGACGATCGCGCCCGTAAAGCTCTGCCGCGCATGCTCAAGAAGGCCGCGAATCTCGGTCCGGTCGGCCGGGAGGTTCACGCTGTTCAAATAACGGGCTACCTCGAAGAGCTGGTCTTCATCGGCCGGAACCGCGCCGCGAATCTCGTAGAAGACAGCCATCGGCCATGCATGCAATACCACGAGCTCTGCGCCCATGACCGGCCGTGCACGGAGGCGGTGTCCTGAAAGGTTGGAAAGGTTACGCTCTTTCCTTGTTTTCGTCAGGGCGTTGTTCTCGGCGCGCATCGGCGCTCCTCGGACTGCGATTCATCAAGGATCCGGCGGTAAGCGGGCTCGATGGCGACAATACGTACCCGGCTCGGCTCGACGCCTCGGCTTTCGGAACGTAAGTTGAAGCTTGGATGGGCCAGGTGCCTGGCGTCCTGTAAGCGATAGAGGCTCCGGGAGCACATGCGGTCGCGCGACGTCACCATCCCCCTGGGCTTGTGGATTTGCGCGGCGATATGCGCGCATTTCGTCTTCGGCTCCGGCGGGCTCGTGGTCGCGAAGGTTCACGACGACCGCTCCGAACTATGGAAGCTCTCGCGAATCGCAAGCGGGCTCGCCAAGCAAGGCGAGCAGACGTTCGAAGTTTCTTTGGGCGACCCGAGCGACGAGCCGAAGGAGGAAGTGATCCCGCCGAAGCCTCCCGCCCCCAAGACACCTCCACCCGCCCCGCCGGAGAAGGCGCGTCAAGACACCCCGAAGACGCCCGAGGAGCGGCCGAAGCCCGAGAAACGCATTCTCTTGGTGAAAAAGGCGGACGACAAGAAGCCGCTCGTTTTGCCGGAGGATCTCTCGAAGATCAGCGCATCGCCGTGCGGCAGCACGCAAAGCCGAACCAGGACGACAATCCGACCGCCAAGTTTATCGCGGACGAGGCGAACCGCGTCGACCAGGAAACGCGCGCGACGCAAACGTCCCACGACCGCGACGACGAACAACCGAGCCCGGGCGCAACGCACCGAGGAACGGATCGGGCCGAAGGCGACAGCGAGAAAACGCGCGTCGCCGAGAGCGACGAGCACAAGGGGGAGAGGAACCGCGCACCCGGTGAACGAGGCCAAGACTTCGACGTTCTCAAGGAACCCAAGACTCCCAAAGCGGCGCAGTCCGAGAGCGCGGTGACGGCCGCTTTCCCTCCCTCCGCGGCGCGCGGGGCGGGCAGCGAAGCACGCCCCTCGTCGCCCTCCGTTCCCGAGGCCGAGCCGCAACCAACGCCGGGCGGCGCGTCGACGCCATCGCCTGACGTCGAGAATGCAGCCGACGGGACCTGGACGTTCAATCCGGCACGGCTCGGCGGAGCGCCGGGGATCACGCCGCAAGAGAACGCGGGCGGCCCCATGCAGAGGTTGCCCGGCGGCAGGCTCTGGTCGCTTCCCGGGCTGGGCGAGAGCGCAGCGCCCGGAACTCTCAATACGAATCTCAATCAGGGACAGATTGCCTCCATCGTCGGCTCGGACAACCTCCGGAAGATTCGGGAGGCGGACGGAGAGCGGCGCAAGAGCGAACACCGCGGATCATGGGTCGCCTCGAACTTCGACCGATGGCGTAGCGCCATCGAGAACTATGCATCGAGCGTCAAGCCCGGCAATCAGACGGCGCTCAACACGGCGCGCTCGCCTTTCGCGACGTACTTGAACGGGATGCACAATCGCATTCATCCGATTTTCGCCGAGTCGTTCCTCGAGTCCTTGGACAGATTGCCACCCGGTCACCCGATGAATGACCAGACCCTCGTGACACGCCTGGAGATCGTCCTCACGAAGGAGGGCCGATTGAAGAAGATGGGGATCGTGAAAAACAGCGGCGTCACGGCGTTCGACATCGCGGCCCTCGATGCGGTGGACCGCGCGCAGCCTTTTGGACCGCCCCCGAATGCAATCATTTCACCCGACGGCAACGTCTATCTGCACTGGGAGTTTCACCGCGATCAAGTGTACGCATGCTCGACCATGAACGCGCGACCATTCCTTTTGAACACGCCTGCGCCGGCGAATGAAGAGCCGCCCCAGCCCTCGCCCGCACCGGGACCGGCGAAAGAGCGTGCAGCCCCGCCATCCAGCCCGAATGACGCGCGCGAGGGTTCGCTGCTTTCGCCGGTGTCGTCGGCGGCGCAATCGGGGACGTAAGCCCGCATCGGTTGCGCTAGGCTTCGGGATCGATGGCGACCGCCGACGTCACGCGTGCCGACGCTCCCGAGGGGGACCGCCGCACGCCGCCGAGCTCGAGTCCGGCACGAATAGCGCCGGCATCGCCCTTGCTGTCGGCGACGTGGCTGCTACGAACCGCCGCACTCACGTCCGTCGCCGCGGGGGTCATGGGAGTCATTGTCGCCCCTGGTTTGCGCGGTAACGCAGGCGAACGGGTCGTCGTGGTGGCCGATCGAGTCTCCGCCACCGTCTCGTATCTTCTCGTCTGTACCCTTCTTTCGCTCGTGCTCCTTGGGGCCGTCGAGCTTCTACGCACCCGCGAGATCGCGAGCGCGCCGCGGCTGGCCCTCGCCGTGGGGGGCGCGGCCGTCCTGTCGCTCTCGCTGGTGGGTCTGCGCGACCGCGTCCCGCCCCTTGTTTCGGTGCTCATCACAGCTGCGGCCGCGGTCGCCTGCTTGGCGGGAGCCTATTGCGCGGCGCAAGCCCCGCACACGCGTGCCACGGCGGGCATGCTTGGAGCGTTCGCGTTCGCAGGCATCGCTCGTCTCGCGGCGTGGGAACTCGCCATGCGGGCTGGAGACACGGCGAGCCTGCAGATGTTCGCCGTGAGCCGCGCGCTGGCCACCGCAGGCGTATTTCTGGAGGCTGCCGGGCAACTGACGGCCATCACGTGGCTGGGAGCGCGAGGTCGGGGCATGGGGCAGCTCGCGTGTTGCGCAGCCCTGGTCGTTGCGTTCGCCCTTACATGGGGCGTCGCGAGCGGCGTTCACTCGGATGCTGCCCCGTGGCAGGCGGTCCTGCATACCGCGCTGGCGGACGCTCCGGGTGTGCCCTCTCCGAACGCGTTCGCCGGACTCGCCACGTTCCTGGTGCCCGCCTCGCTTTTGTTGGCGCTCGTGGCCGCCACGCAGACTCGGCACATCACGGCAGTCGTCGCCGCGATGGCGCTCGCGCTCGTCTCACGTGGAGCGTTCGACGCGCCTCTTCGCGGTCTATGCGCGGTCGTTGCGGCGCAATGGGCGGCGCTGGCGGCGGTAGACGACCGCGCCATGTGGCGCGCGCTGCTCGCCGAGCGAAACCGGCGCGTCAGAGAAGGCGATCTTGAGGGCGGGAAGGGCGGAGGCCCAGGCGCTTGAATCCGGGCAAGAAATTGACGCTGGAGGCCTCTCCGCTTGCCAAGTTGGGTGTCGAGCTCTAAACCCCTGCCAAAGCGCGAGGTTTTGCGAGCGTGGCCAACACCGAGTTGCTAGTCCCCCACCCGCAGCCGGACGCGCAAAGAGTGAAACGAGCGTCTGCTCCTGGTGGGATGCTCGAAGGGAGCGGCATCGCTCCCTTCGACGTGACGTGCCTCCAAGGCTGCGGGAGCGGAGGCGAGCGAGCGAAGCGAGTCGAGCCGGAGCGAAGCGCTCAGGGTGACACGGGGCTCCAACTAGGAAGCGCGAAGCGAGTCGAGCCGGAGCGAAGCGCTCAGGGTGACAAGGACCTCCGACGAGGAAACATCGCTCCCTTCGACGTGACGTGCAACTCACTTGCCCCGCGCATCCTTCCATTTGTTCGCGACTTGGCAGCGCTGACGAAGCCCCGCATCACCGCGCTCGTCTTGCTGACGGAAGCGGTGGGTACACGGCTTGCCCCGGGCACGGTGAGCACCCGGACGCGCCTGCTGTCTCTCGTGGGCACGATGCTCATCGTCGGTTCGGCGAACGCACTCAACATGTGGTGGGAGCGCGACGTCGACGCGCACATGACGCGAACGCGAAATCGGCCGCTCCCGGCGGGCCGCATGGCGCCCGACGTAGCGCTCATGTTCGGCTTGGCGCTCGCGCTTGTCTCGGTTCCCATGTTGTTTCTCGTGAATGCAACCACGGGGTTGCTCGGTCTCGTCTCGCTCATCAGCTATGTCGCGATCTACACTCCCCTCAAGCGCCATACGCATCTCGCCCTGCTCGTGGGCGCGATGCCCGGGGCGATCCCACCCTTGCTCGGTTGGTCCACGGTGACGGGCGGGATTGGCCTCGGAGGCCTGCTCCTTTTTGCGTTTCTGTTCGTCTGGCAAGTGCCGCACTTTGCCGCCATCACGATCTTCCGAACCGAGGACTATCGGCGGGCCGGGCTGCAGGTCGTCAGCGTGCAACACGGCGAGGACGCCGCCCGCCGCATGATCACGGCGTGGACCGTTCTGCTCGTCGGAACGTCGCTGCTTTTCGGAGCGCTCGGAATGGCGGGGCACACTTACGAAGCCGCGGCCACGCTCTTCGGTCTCGCATTCATCGCGCTGGTGCTGCGCGGCGCGCGCCGGGGATCGGGCTCCGACTCGAAGCGGTGGGCCAAGCACGTCTTTGCGTTCTCGATCCCTTATCTGACCGTGCTCCTCCTCATTCTACTAGCTGATCGCATCACGACCTAACGAGGCCAGCGGCCTTTTTCCCATGCACGCCGCCGCCCCGACGACACCTCCTCACTCGGCGGGTACTCGCGACCGCGTCGAGGAAACGCACGGACGCGAACGAACTTTTCGCCGCGTCGTCACGATCGCCGGCTTGTGCATCGCCGCTTCGCTCGCGCTGGTCGCGCGATCGATGCGGCCGAAGCCCGCACTCGCCGTATTCGGTCACGTGCCGAGCTTGCACTTGGTCAACGAGCGAGGCGCTCTGTTCGACGCAAGCTCGATGCTCGGTCACGTGACTGTGGTCGACTTCATCTTCACCCGCTGCGCGTCGTCGTGTCCGCGGCTCACGGCGACCATGGCGGAACTGCAGGGCCGGCTGGCAGGCAGCCGGAGCGGCGCGAGGCTCGTATCGTTCTCCGTCGATCCGGATAACGACACCCCTTCGGTCTTGGCCCAGTACGCTGCGCGTGTCCACGCGGACGCCGCCCGCTGGTCTTTCGTGACCGGCCCCCCGGAGGACGTGACCCGCGCAGTCGTCTCGGGCTTCAAAGTCTCGGCGGCGAAGATCGCCCGGGGCGCTGGCGACTACGATGTCACGCACGGCGACTGGTTCGTTCTCGTAGACGCCCGCCAGCAGATCCGTGGCTATTACTCCACCGACGATCCCGGAGGGATCGATATGCTCTTGGATGACATTCACCGCCTCGAACGGGAGCGCTGAGGAACCGGGTGGGGGGGCCAGAGTGACGAAGGCCGATGCGTCAGGCGCGGCTCACTGGCGTGGCTTCCCCACGGACGAGAAGTCAATCTCGAGCACGTGCGCTACCAACGCCGCGTCAAGACAAAGACCTCCCGTGGCGCGAAGCCCCCCGAACGCCCGTGGAGGCGCAAAGGAGCTTCACCATCCCACGTGAAGGCTCTCAGGAAGCCTTCGCGGGATCTTCCTTTGCGACCGGCGTTGCGGCGGTCTTCTCAGGAAGCTTCTTCTCGTCGTCGAGTTCGTTCGCTTCCCTCAAACCTTGCTTGAAGTTCTTGATACCTTGACCCATGCCCTTGCCGATGTCCGCGATACGGCCGGCTCCAAACAGGAGCAGGGCGACAAGCGCGATGAGCAGAATCTCGGTCGGTCCGACGTTGCCCATGGCTAAATTCCTCGACTAAGTGTTAGCAGCTCGCCTTCGAATCCGCAAGGCGAGCGCAACGAGCCGAGCGGCGTCACCCCGGCGCGAAAGGACAAGCCCAAGAACGAGGGTGCAGGCGCCCCCCGTCACGGGAACCGTCGCGAATGCCATCGGGCCCGCGCTCATCCGCTCGAAGAGTCGCATGAGACCGAGCGCCGAAAGCGGGCCGATAGCGCCGACGAAAAGAGCGCCCGCGCGCGTCTTCACCACGCCACGGAGCACGGTATGCGCGCCGAGCGTGGCGGCAACCCATCCGCTCAACGCGAGGACCAGCGCGCGAAGGGACGCCGGTAGACTCGAGGCTTGCGCCCACGCGGGCAGACCCCGGATTGAAAGCGACGCCACATGAAGAGCGATAGGGGGATCCCTCTCGATGAGCACCCGTGCGTCGTCAAGTTCGAGCGCGCGAAAGTCTCCGGCGATCCGGGCTCCTTCGGCGGAGAGAACAGAAGACGACGGAGCGAGCCCCGCAAGTGAACCGAGAAGACGGGGTGGCCGGCCCGGCGCGCAGAGCCACGTCAGATTCGTGAACGGGATGACGTACGTTGCCGGAGCGGTGACCGCCAAACACGCGCCGCGCGAGCGAGCAAGCAATTCCGTCGCGACTCGGCCGGGGGCGTCCGCGTCTCGGCCGTAGACCACGGCAACCGCCGCAAGCAGAAGAGCGAGCACCGCTCCCTGCGGCGCCAATCGGCCGACCGTGGCAAGGGGCCGCTCGCCAAGCGCCTGCAGAACGCGGGCTTCGCCGCTCTCGACCAGGCGGAAGCACGCGAACGACCACCCGAGCGGCCACCCCACGAGCAGCGCCGACTCGACCGCCACCGCCGCCAAGCCCCGCGCGAAGGGTCCCGCGACGCGCCAGGGCACGTCCGGGTCCAGCAACCACGGCAGGACCCGCACCCCCCCGGCCAAAAGACCCGCAAGAGCGATGGCGACGACGGCAAGCAGCACCGCCAGGCCCGAAGCGCGGGCGAAACCCGTCACCTCAATTCACCTCGAGCACGATCTTTCCGAAGACCTCGCGGGCCTCGAGCGCGCGATGGGCGTCCGCCGCGTCCCAAAGCGGCATGACCCGATCGATGATGGCGCGGAGCCGGCCGGTCCTCACGTGTTCGAGGATCGGGAAAAGCGAACCCTTCGACCCCATCGTCGAACCCAGGATTTCGATCTGCCGGAAAAAGACGTGGCGGAGGTCGATCGCGGGCGAAAAGCCGGCGGTAGCTCCGCAGGTCACGATGCGTCCGCCCGTTGCCGTAGCCAGAATGCTCTTGGCCATCACGTCACCGCCCACGTGGTCCACGGTCACGTCGGCGCCGCGCTTGCCCGTGAGCCGCCTGACCTCCCCGACGAAGTCTTGGTGGGAATAGTTGACGACGTGATCGGCTCCAATCGCGCGCGCGCGCTCGGCCTTCAGGTCGCTGGAGACCGTGGCGATGACGCGCGCGCCGTGGAGCTTCGCGATCTGAATCGCCGCGGTGGATACGCCGCTCCCCGCGGCGTGGACCAAAATCGTTTGGCCCAGGCGCAGGCGTGCCTTGACGACGACCATCTGCCAGGCCGTCAAGAAGGCGAGAGGCACGGCGGCGGCCTCGGAAAACGGCAAATCGCCCGGGTACGGAAGAATGTTGGTGTCCGGCACGATGAGATGCCGCGCGTAGCCGCCGCTCACGTGCTCGCCCAGGATGGCGTAACGGAGGCAGAGGTTGTCTTCACCCGACAAGCAGCGAGGGCAAATGCCGCACGACAATCCGGGGCTCACGACGACCCGATCGCCCACAGCCACGCCCCGCGCGAACGCGCCTACCGCTTCGACTTCCCCGGCGATGTCACTTCCCAGGCGATGTGGATACGTGAGTTTGAGATTGGGGAGGCCGCGCCGAACCCACAGATCCAAATGATTCAACGCGACCGCACGCACGCGAATCAGCACGTCGCGCGGGCCCGGCTCGCCGATTTCGACCATCTGGCGGACAAGGACCTCCGGGCCGCCGTGCGTTGACAAGGCCAACGCTTCGGTCCTCACGCCATCAGCTCCCGGCCGCCGCGCGACGCGCCATCGACGGAGAGAACAGCGTGCGACAGGCAGAGGGTCAGCAGCACGATCGCGCGGTAGACGGCGTGCACGTCGTCCACGTCCACGTCGCGATTCGTCGGCGAGGAGCTCCCGTCGCGCGGCGCGGGATCGAGCGCCGCGTCGACATGCTCGTGGACGAACGCGAGTAAGTTCGGCTGCTCGATCGACACCACGTCGTCGAGATCGAACGGCTCGTCACCGTGCGTGGCCCGGAGCTCCTCCTCGAGCTTGATCGCCTCTTCGGTGGCGTCGAGGGCGTCTTGCGACACTTCGCGCAAGCGCGCTTTGCCGAAAGTGCGCTCGAAAGCGAGCCAGGTGGCGATCGTGAGGAAGTAGCCGAGGGCCAGCGCCGTGTCATCGAGAGGCTTGGACAAGACGTGGGCGAGGACATCGGCGAGGTGAGGCTGCGTCGACTCGAACCGGGCGAACGCTTCGTCGAGAGCATCGCGCGCTCCGGACGAGTCCTCGGCGAGCTCCCGCTCAATCTGCTCGAGCGTGGCCGCGTCAACGACCGCATACCGCGGCACTGGGCGGATGGCCGCGCCTCTCACCCACATACCGCCGCATGCTAGCAGGGGTAAGGCGCGCAGGGCGATGGGGTCGCGCGGGGATCGCGTATGACCTCCCGCTCGGGGCTTCCCTTGCCTCATCCCTGTCATCGCCGTCTCGCTTCGCCACCGCTGGGGCCGTCGGCGGCCATCCGAGTGAGCGAGCGCACGGTCCACGCCACCGCCACCACGAGGACGGTGCCCATAAGGAGGACGCCTTTGCCCAGCAAACTGGCGCCAATCGGCTCGGTACCAAAATCGCCGTGAAACTGCGCATACGTAGCGCTGACCGCGAGTCGTCGAGCCGCGAATGGAAGAGCAGCGAGGGTCACTCCGCCCGGGCCAAGGATCAGCCCGAGCACCGGCCCTAGGCGATGGCGGCGCAGCGGGCCGGCGGCTACCGAGAAACCCACGACGACCGTGACGCCCGCGAGGAGGACGAGCGCCAAGTCTACGGCGCTCGGGACCTGCCTCCGCGGCACCAAGTAGAGATAGGACCAGTTGTCGTGAAACGCGATAAAGTAGGCGACGATAGGCAACCACACGACGGTTGCAAACACTAGGACTACGGTGAAGGGCCGAGAGAAAACGAAGGGGCCGTCGCTTCGCGCGAGCTCGGGCGCTGCAACCCAGGCCAGCGCGGCGCCGAGCGCGAGGCCCAGGAGATCAGCGAAGAAGATCGGCATGAGGCGTCCGAGTCCGTCGGAGCCTGCGAGTGTAGGCCCCGGCCTTCCCCGGTGCTAGGGTTCGCCGCGGACCTGATGCATCCTGAAAGACTCCGCGAGCTCCTCGAAGGCGTGCGGCGCGGAGCCACCAGCATCGACGATGCCGTGACTGAACTGCGTGATCTGCCTTACGCCGACCTCGGCTACGCGACCGTCGACCATCATCGGGCGCTCCGGCAGGGCGCACCCGAAGTCATCTTTGGGCACGGCAAGACGGCAGCGCAGATCATCGGAATTGCACGCGAACTTTCGCGCACAGGCCAGAACGTGCTGGTCACCCGGCTCGACGCCGAGAAGGCGAGCGAGATTCGTGCGGAGCTGCCGGATCTCCGGTACGTAGACCTCGCGCGAATCGCGACGATCGAGCATCGGTCGATTGCGCCGCTCGGAGGGCAGCCGGTCGCGCTCGTCAGCGCGGGGACAGGAGACCTTCCCGTTGCGGAGGAGTGTGCCGAAACGTTGCGCATGCTGGGCGCCGGAGTCGAACGCATCTACGACGTGGGCGTCGCAGGAATCCATCGGCTGCTCCACAAGCGAGAAGTGTTCGAACGCGCGGCCGTCGTCGTCGTGGTCGCGGGCATGGAAGGGGCACTCCCGAGTGTCGTTGGTGGTATGGTGGCCGGGCCCGTCATCGCCGTGCCGACGTCCATCGGGTACGGCGTCAGCTTCGGAGGCTTGGCGGCCCTGGCGGGGATGCTGTCGAGCTGCGCGGCCGGGGTGGTCGTGTGCAACATCGACAACGGCTTCGGGGCCGCCTACGCGGCCGCACGAATCCTGCGCATGCGCGATCGGTATTGAATCGGTACCGAGCGCGCCGCCTTCACATGCGCCCGGGCCGACGGGATCTCGGGAGCTTCGAACCGGAGACGTCATGGGGCATGAGGGACACGAACACGGCGACGGAGATTTGGGCCTCCGCCATGAACACGCCGGCCACGAAGAGGCGCGCGACGGCGAGTACGATCCCGCGTACGGCCCGGACCCGCGCTCGCGCGTTCGTGACCCGAGCGTCGGTCGGTCGAGCTGCGAAGACGGTCCGCCCGGTCCGCGAGGCGGGCGGGTGCTCTTCTTCGATGCACCAAGCGGCTTGGCGGGGGACATGATCATCGCCGCGCTCGTCGACTTGGGCGTTCCGCGCGGGGTCGTTGGCGACGCGATCGCGGCGCTGCCGATCACGGACTTCGACGTTACGTTCGGAACGCGCGTGCAGAGCGGGATCGTAGCGACGGCGTTCGACGTGCGCGTGAGCGCGCCGCAGCCAACGCGAACCTACGCCAGCATTCGCGCCATGCTGGCGCAATCGCGGCTGTCCGACGCGGTGAAGGCACGAGCGCAACGCACGTTTCTGCGTCTCGCGAACGCGGAAGCGAAGGTGCACCGAACGGCGATCGACGACGTTCATTTTCACGAGGTCGGAGCGATCGACGCCATCGTGGACGTGGTCGGAAGCGCGGCCGCGCTCGACCACCTGGACGCCGAGCTCTGGGTGTCCCCTCTGCCGATGGGCCGAGGTTTCGTCCGCGCGGCCCATGGGACGCTGCCCCTGCCGGCACCCGCCACGGTTGAATGTCTCGCCGGGCTCGCAACCTACGACGGAGGGCTCGACTTCGAATTCGTCACGCCG
Organism: uncultured delta proteobacterium; assembly: GCA_963831555.1. GTDB lineage: Bacteria > Myxococcota_A > Polyangia > Polyangiales > Polyangiaceae > Palsa-1150. Next base: position 52,354 of record CAWHQT010000020.1, on the reverse strand, counting down.
ACGGGCGCCGCCATCGTGGGCGCGCACGCGACCGGTTCACTGCGCTGGCCGGCCATGGCGCCGGAGCGAACCGGGTGGGGCGCGGGGCACGCCAGTTTGAGCGATCGGCCAAACGTGCTGCGGGCGGTGCTGGGGGTCGTGCCGGACGTCGAGCGTCGGCGCGCGGGTGAGGCGTTGCTGCTGGCCGAGGACGGCCCCCCAACGCACACGGTGCTCGAAGCGAACATCGACGACGCCACGGGCGAGCTCGCGGCTCATTGGATCGAGGCGCTCCTCGTTGCGGGCGCGCTGGACGCGTGGGCGACGCCCATCACGATGAAGAAAGGCCGGCCGGCGTTGGTGATTTCCGCCCTGGCGGCGCGAGACCGGGCCGATGAGCTCGCGAGCACGATGCTCCGCGAAACGACGAGCCTCGGGGTCCGTCGCTACGATGTCCGCCGTATCGAACGGCCCCGAACGATCGAGTATGTGGAAACGCCGTTCGGACTCATTGCCGTGAAGATCGCCGGGGGGCCATTCGGGCCGCCACAAATGAAGCCGGAGTTTGACGCTTGCGCGGAGGCCGCACGGGCTCATGGAGTGCCGGTGCGCGAGGTGTTGCGCGTGGTGATGTCCCTCTCGGCGAAGCGGGCTATGAGCGTGTGACCCCATCGAGGAGCGTTGCGCGTGCGTCGACCTCGCATTTTTCATAAACAATTCGCTATGCTCTGTTTCGTGCACCCGCCCGACTCGTCGGCGGACGCACAGAAGGCATCGAGGGCGACACCATGAGCGCATGCTCCCAATGCGGCACCGTGGTCAAACCGGCCGACAAGTTTTGCAATGTCTGCGGGTCCCCTATCGTGCGCGGCTCGGCTCCGCCCCAAGCGGGGGCCGGATACGCCCCACCGGTAGCGCCGCCCACCTTCGCCTCGGAGAAGGAGAGGGCCGCGCCCGCCCCCTACGCACCGACGCCAGCTGCTGCCTATCCGCCCGCCCCGGCTCCCGCTTACGCTCCGCCCACGGCCCCTGCGCGATGCCAAGCGGGCCACGAGATCGCACCGGGCGGCAGCTACTGCGCGCAAGGTCATCCGATTGCGCTCGATCAGATGCAGTTCGCGAACGACCCCTACGGAGGCGCCTACGGCCAAGCGCCGGCCCTGCAGGGATACGGGCCAGCACCTCGAGCGCACGGGGGTTACGCGACCGCGCCTCCTTCGCAGCGCGGCGCGCTCCCCGCCCAGGGCGGCTACTCTCCGGCGCCGAATCAAGCCGCCTATGCGTCCGCGTTCGGCGCGCCCGCGATGCAGCCCGGCTTCTCCCCACAACAGCCGCTCCCGCCCTTTCCCGTGCAACCGGTGTACGCGCCGCCCCCCGCGCAGCCAGCCCCGCAACCTTCGTTCGGCGACGATCCGGGCCGCGACGCGGCGCCAGCGCGCACGCTCCGTGGGTTCCTCGTGGCGTATGGGACGAACTCGAACGGTGACTTTTGGCCCCTGACCGCCGGACGGCACACGATCGGTCGATTCGGGACGGGGGACGGTCTCGACATCCCGCTTCAAGACCCGACGATCTCGTCTCGGCACGCGGCTCTGGTGGTGGACGCGACCAACGGATCGGTCGGCGTCGAAGATACCGGATCCACCAATGGGACGTTCGTCAATGACGAGCACATTGGATACGGGGGACGCCGCGAGCTCCGCGATGGGGACCGCGTGCGCTTCGGCGGCTTCACGACGATCGTCAAAGTGATCGGCCGCGTGTGAAACCCATGCCCCTGACGAGGTCTCTCGTGATGGCCGCACGCCGGTCCTTTCGGGTCCTTTTTTTTGCGCTCGCGTCCCTGCTCTGCTCGATGACGAGCGGACGCGGTGCGCTCGCGGCACCCGAAGCGCACATCCTCCGAATCGACCCACGCACCGGTCTCAAGGACGGCAAGCCGCTGCTCACCACGGTCATCGAGGTCGTGCAGTTCAAGCGCTTGAGCGACGCGCTCCAACCGTGCGCCGGGGTCTCGGCCGCTGCCACCCTCGGATGCTGGAGCGAGCAACTTGAGAAGCCCGGCGCCCTCTGGGAGCCGTTCCCCTTCCCTGAAGCAAACGCGCACTTGCTCGTCAAGGTCGCCGGCGAGGACACACTCACCAAGTTTGCCGACAAGACCCAATGGGGCAAGGCGCAGAATCGGCCCAACGTCGGTACCGCATGGCTCATCGCGATCGACTCCTCCAGCGCAATGGGGTCTCGCTTCGGGGACGCCCGCGCCATCGCCCACGAGTTCATCGAACAAATGCAGCCCAACGACCTGATGGACTTGATGTTTTTCGACGACGTCCAGGTCGTTCGCGACACGAAGTGGAAAACGTTCAAGCAGCGCGCGGAGTTGGGCAATGCCCTGAACGACTTCAAAGCCACGAGCCCCTCGCACGGTCGCGACCGCGCGCTCTTTTCCGAAATCAAGACGATGACGCAAGACGGTTTCGGGTCGCTCGGCAACTCCGACCAGCCCGACACCGTGCCTCTGCACCAGGCCATGGTCGTTCTTTCGAACGGGGCCGGGCGCGGCGACCCGGAGAGCGCCAGCCCGAGCGCGGACGTGTTCCACCAGTACCTCGACAAAGGCCGCTTCCCGGACGACAACACGTCACTGCCGAAGACGCCGCTTCCGGTCATCTCGATCTGGCTTCCCAACGCGTCAAGCCTCACCGAGAACATCTATCGGAACAACGAAGCGCAGTTCATGCAGTCGCTGGCGAATCCCGAGATTGGCGGGTTCTTCGACATCGTTCAAGACGGCATGGGCGCGCCCAAAGCCAAGACGATCATCGGCCTCGTGCGCGCCCGCTTCAATGCGATGTGGCTCATTCACTGGAACATGAGCTGCATCAATCCGAGCGTCGAGCAAACGTTCAATCTCGTGTTCGAGAACACGCACCCCGCGATCGCGCCCGACGGCACGTTCAAGGAGGTCCCGATCGGGATGGACCCCACCGAATGGCCGCTCGACATCGACGCCGCGAAAACCGTGAAAGCGGCGCAGGACAATCCACTCTATCCGGGCGGCCAGTTCACGGTGTACGGCGATTTCTGTTGGAGCGGCGACAAGGAGCGCGCGGAGTCGTACTTCGTGCCGGCCGGGACGAAGCCCGAGGCGTCGAACACCCGGGATCCGGACGTTGCAAAGAAGGCCATGCAGCAACTTCAGGCCGAACACATGCTCGGCACGGCCGTCGCCACGGGCGATGGATACGCCACGTTCACGGTTCCCGATGACGACAAGGTCCTCGACGGGACGGGCGACAACACCGTCTCGCACGTCGTCATCTATGACAACAAAGCCCATCGCGCGTCCGCCGTGGACGAGAAGGGCATCCTCTCGCTCAAGGCGACGAAGAAACCAATTTCGGTCATTCTGATCGCGGGCATCGCGGGGCTCCTCGTGGTCATCGTGCTCCTGGTCCTGGTCCTCCTCCGCGGCGGAGGACGCAAGCGCGGCGGAGGGACACCACCGCCGCCCGCGCCGGGCTACGGAGGTCCCGGCGGTTATGGGCCTCCGCCGGGCGGCTACGCGCAGCCGCATCCTCCCCCGGGGGGCTACGGGATGCAGCCCGCGGCCGACCCCTTTGGCGCCACGGCTGCGGTCATTGGACGCCCTCACGCCCCAGCCGCAACGCCGCTTGGTTTGGGTGCCATGCTGCCCATGGCGCCTCTGCAGCCATCCTCCGGGACGTCCGAAGCCCACGGTGTGAACGCACCGGTGGTGGAGGTGCAGTGCCCCGCGTGCGGGATGAATACGATGGCAACCTCGGGCCAGCCTGCCGTGTGTTTCTCGTGCGGGCAACCAATCGCCGGCGATGTGACGAGAGGAGGTGGGCGCTCCGGCACCCCGGGCTTTCGCGCGATTGGATCCAAGGGCAAACGGACCGGGAGCCGCGCAAGAGGTCGCGTACCCCCCTGCGGGCCATGGAGCCGCGGCCGCCACGCTCCGAGGCGTGGTCGGGCAATACACGGTGCGAGCGGGCGCGGAGGTGCGCGTCGGTCGCGATCCGGCCCAATGCCCGATTTTCCTGAGCGAGCCACGCGTCAGCGGCGTCCACGCTACGCTCCGTTTCGATAGCGGGCATTTGATCGTCCGCGACGAGACATCGAACAACGGGACCTGGGTATCCGGCGCGCGGCTCGCGCCAGGCGTGTGGACGCCGGTGCCGGCTGGAATGCCGCTGCGCTTTGGCCCGGTCGAGTTCACCGTGCAGCTCGAAATGTGACCGCGGGACATGGAAACGCATCCGTCGCCCGTGCTGCCGGCAATAGAGTACGCCGAGCGCTCGGACCCCGGGCGCGACCCGGACAAGCAAGTCAACGAAGACGCGTGCGTCTGTCGCAAGACCCGATTCGGGCACCTCTGCGTCGTGTGCGACGGAATGGGAGGTCATGCCGCCGGACGCGAAGCGGCAGCGCTAGCCGTGTCCACGGTCCTCGACGCTTTCCAGCACGCGGCCGAGGGAGTCGCGCCCAGTCAGGTGCTGGTCTCGGCCATCGTGCAAGCCAACCACGGAGTTTTCGCAATGCGCCCCGCGGAAATGGGCGCCGGTCGCCCCGGGTGCACCCTCGTCGCCGCCCTCCTGCACGCCCACGGGACGGAGATTGCGCACGTCGGCGATAGCCGCGCCTACCTGGTGCACGAGGGACAGATCTTCCGCGTCACTCGGGATCATTCCGTCGTTCAGGAGCTCGTGGATCGAGGCCTCATCACCCCGCAGCAGGCCGCCCGTCACCCGGACGCAAACCGGATCACGCGCGCCCTCGGGATCGCGGCCGAAGTCGAGCCCGAGGCGCGCGCGTTTCCCGTTCATCATCGGGCCGGAGACGCCTTCGTGCTTTGCTCGGACGGGCTGAGCGATCTGGTGGAGGACCGTGAAATCCTGGCGATCGTCGCCGGTGAACCTGCGGCGCAGGCCGTCGGCAAGCTGGTCGATCTCGCGAACGCCCGCGGCGGTCACGACAACATCACGGTGGTCGTGCTGCGCGCGAGAGAGAGCGCCATCTCGCCGCAGCCTGCCGCTGCGGCAGTCGCCGCCACGATCGCCCAAACAAGCGCGCCACAAGGCCCTATTCTCGAGGCGACCGCTCTGCCGGCGCCCGCGGAAGCGAACGCGAAAACGGTGCCCGTCACGGAACCTCTGCGGGCCGCGCCGATCTCCTTGGGGCCACGGGTCGGGTTGGCCGGTTCGGCGCCATGGCAGAGCGAGCCGGCCGCTGCCGGACCCCCGGCGAGCGCGAGCCGGTCGCACACGGCGTTGGTGGCGGTCGGCCTCGCGCTCGCATGCGTCGCCGCCGCGCTTCTCGGCGCGGTGCTTTTCCTTCATTTCGCGGAACGAAGTGGCAAGAGGAACGCCGGAAGCGAACCGGCCAGCGGTATCCTTTCGGTCGATGCCGCGGTTGGCGGCGGCCCGACGACGCTTGCCCCGGAGGCGGTCGTCCTCCCCTCGGCCGCCGTGCCGGCCGGCGAGCCAATCGCTCCGCTCGAGGCGAGTCCCACGGAGTCCAAGAGACGGAAGCGATAGAATGAGCCAAATGGAGCGACTCGACGCCGCCGCTTGCTTCGCGACCGCGCTCCTGGCTCTCGCGCCCGCGGGGGGCTGCAAGCACGGCGATCATCCGCACGTCGCCTCGTTCGTCAGGCCCCCCTTGCCGGCTGGCTTCGCCGAACAGGCGGGCCGCAGTTGGCGCCTGGTCACTCCCGCCACGTGGCACGATCCGCAGCACGGCGAGCCGGGCGTATGGTCGTTCGTCGATCCACAGCCCGTCGACGATTTTCGCGCGAGCGTCAACGTGGTCACTGAGCCGTTCGTCGGCGAATCCTACGCGTACGCCAAAGCCAGCGTCGAGGAGCTGCACCACGACCCCCGCGCTTCTGTCGAGACCACGAGCGAAGAAGTCATCGATGGGGACCCGACCCTGGTCGTCCAATCGCGTTGGTCGGCCATTGCACCGGCGAACGTGCCGTACCGCACGATGCAGGCCAACCTGGCTTCCCGCGGCACGGGGTACGTCGTCACCTGCTCCGTCTCCGCGGACGCATTCGAGCGCTACCGATCGACCTGCGAAGCCATCGTTCATTCGTTCGCGGTCGAGCGCTGAACGGCGGCGCGCGAAACGCGCCAACGGTCGCCGAACGCGAACACGCGCATTTTAACGGGGTAGGCGCGAGGTAGGCGGACGGTAAAACGCGCACCAAGGATTGGGTCATGCGCAGACCTTCGCGGTGGAGAGCCGAGCTGCGATAGAGTACCTCCGTGAGAATTGCGTTCGCATTGGTTCTTGGTTCGTTGCTCATCCTCAACGCCGGCTGCGCCGAGCTGACTCTGTCGACCGTAAAGACGGCACAGCAAAGGCCGAGCAATGTCGCCATCTACTTCAAAGTGCAAGACGAATCGGGCGACCCCGTGGGCGGCCTGACAGCGGATCATTTCCGCATCTATGAAGATTCGCAGCTGGTCTCGAAATACGAGAGCAAGCAAACGATCCTCAATCCGGAGGTGGCCGCCGCTCACTATACGCTGCTGCTGGTCGATATGAGCGGTAGCGTGAGCGAAAGCGGCGCGGTCGAGACTCTGGTCCAAGCGGTCGGCACGTTCACCGATCGCGTCGCGCAACAACAGAAGGTCGGCATGTACGCCTTCGACGGCGAAGCCGACCTGCACCCGCTGGCCGCCTTTACCGACCAGCCGGGCGGCGCCAAGGCCGGGGTCAGTGAGCTCGCGACGTTCAAGCCCAAAGATCCGAGCACCAACTTGAACGGAGCGATCCTGAGCGCCCTCGATCAATTGCAGACCGCCCTCGGTCGCGCACCCCAGCCGTTGAAATTCGGCACTCTCGTCGTTTTCACCGATGGGACCGATCGCGCCAATCGCGTCCCTACGGCGGTGATGGAAAAGCGCATTCGGGATACTCCGTTCGACGTCTTTGCCATCGGCTTGGGGGCCGAGATCAAGCCATCGGAGCTCGCGGCCATCGGAAAGAACGGAACGGCCATGGCCGCGGACAAGACGGCCATCGTGAAGGCGTTCGACGAAGTCGGCGCCAAAGTGGAGGGACGCACGAGAAGCTTTTACCTCTTATCGTATTGCTCGCCGTCGCGCGCCGGAAAGCACCAAGTTCGCATCGAGGCGGCGGAGAAAGACCTGAAAGGCAACTCGATCCGAACGGGAAGCGTGGCGAGCGACTTCGACGCCGCAGGATTCGGTCCGGGTTGCGATCCGAACACCGCGCCCGCGTTCGACGTGACCAAAGGAGACGCGTTGGCACCGGCGCCGAGCGTGCCCGTCGTGGCTGGCACGACCGATCGCACCAAGCCCAAGGACGAAAACGTCGACACGAAGGACACGAAGGACACGAAGCCAGCCCACAAGCCGGCATCCGGGGGGCCCCCCAAGCTGCCGCCGCCGCCACCGCCCGCAATCGCGCCTCCGCCAGCGCCCGCCCACGCCCCTCTGGCCGCGCGTGCGCCCGCACCTCCGCCCGCGACTGCCCCAGCGCCCACGACTCCGCCGGACTTCAATCCCTGACCCCGTGCCCATGAACCTGGCGGATTTGCGCGCCCGCGCGGAGCAGTGGATCGCGGACGACCCGGACGCGACGACGCAAGAGGAGCTCCGGGCCGTTCTCGGTCAGCCGGACCTCGCGGGGACGGACCTGGCAGACCGCTTCGCGGGCGGCCTCGAGTTCGGCACGGCAGGGTTGCGCGGCGTGCTTGGGGCCGGCCCGAACCGAATGAACCGAGCCGTGGTCGCCAGGGCCACGTGGGGCCTCGGGCGCGTGCTCCTGGAGGCGGTGCCTAGGGCAGCGGAGCGCGGAGTCGTCGTAGCGGCGGACGCTCGACGAATGAGCCCCGAGTTCGCCGAGGACGTAGCCGCGATTCTCGCCGCTCTGGGGCTACGGGTCATGCTCTTTCGCGTGCCGGCGCCCACACCTCTCGTGGGCTTCACCGTGAAACGCGTGGGCGCCGCGGCCGGCGTGGTCATCACCGCGAGCCACAACCCGCCTGAATACAACGGCTACAAGGTCTATTGGGAGAATGCGGCGCAGATCGTCCCGCCCATCGACGACCGTGTGGCCGCGGCGATGAACTGCGCACCGCCGGCTCGGAGCATCCCGCGCCCCCGCCTGGATGCGCTCGTATCGCAAGGTCTTCTGGCCGCGCCACCGGACGACGCGGAGCGAGCTTACGTCGATGCCATCGTTGGGTTGGGAGTTCACCCAACAGAAGGAAAGCGCGATTTGCGTATCGTGTATACGCCGCTTCACGGCGTGGGGGACGCGCTCATGCGGCGGGCGCTTCACCAGGCGGGGTTCACCGCCGTGACAACCGTTCGCGAGCAGCAAAAGCCAGACGGCGCGTTTCCGACCGTCGCTTTCCCGAATCCCGAAGAACCGGGTGCCATGGACCTGGCGCTTGCGTTGGCGCGCGCAAGCCGTGCGGACCTCGTATTGGCCAACGACCCCGACGCCGACCGGCTTGCGGTCGCCGTTCCCTGGGCCGGACGGCGCGGCGAGTATTTGCAGCTCACGGGCAACCAGGTTGGCGTGCTCTTGGGCCACTACCTGCTGACCGAGAAGGGTCCCGACGAGAGCACCACGCAGAAGCCGCGCGCGGTGGTCGCGTCGATCGTGTCGTCGCCTTGGCTGGGACGAATCGCGGCCGACCTGGGCGTCCGATACGAAGAGACGCTGACCGGCTTCAAGTGGATCGCCGCTCGCGCGATCGAGCTCGAGCACGCGGGCTACGACTTCGTGTTCGGATACGAGGAGGCCCTTGGCTATTGCGTGGGGAGTGCGGTGCGTGACAAGGACGGCATCTCGGCGGGTCTTCTGGTGGCGGAGGTTGCCGCCGTACTTCGCGCGCGAGGTCTGACCATCCTGGACGCCCTCGACCGAATCGCGCGTCGCTGGGGCGTCTTCGCGAGCGCGCAAGCGACCGTGACTCGCAAGGGCATCACCGGGACCGCAGCGGTCCGGGCCATGATGGACGGTCTCCGCGCATGCCCACCGGCTAGGATTGGGAGGGACGAAGTCGTCGCCGTGACCGACTACGCCGTTGGCCGACGCACCGTGCGGGCAAGCGGACGTGGGGCGCGAATCGAGATGCTCTCGCTGCCGCCGAGCAACGTTCTTGCGTACGACCTCGCGTCCGGCGCTCGCATCATCGCGCGCCCGAGCGGTACAGAGCCGAAGGCCAAGCTTTACTTCGACGTGCACGAGGAGGTTCGAGGCGACGGCCTCGACCAAGACACCCGAGGCGACGGCCTCGACCAAGACACCCGAGGCGACGGCCTCGACCAAGACACCCGAGGCGACGGAGAGGTCGCGCGAGCGACCGCCCGAGCCCAAGCCGCCATGATTCGCCTAGTTGCTGACTTCCAAGCTATGCTCCGAATTTGACCGCGCCAATCGGCCCGCCTTACCCGCAGCGGCACACGCAAAGGGCACGTCTTTCTTGTGGGGTGACGCTGTTACCGACCAGCACCGACCAGCCCCCACCCGGCTACGCCGGACACGCGACGTAGGAAACGAGTGTCTTTCCTGCTGGGGAGCTCGCTCGAGGTGGAGCGGCATCGCTCCCTGGACGTGACAGTCAAGCTTGACAGGTCGCGCATTTGCGACCATTTTGCCGCTCCCTTGCCAGCAAGGTAGTCACATGCCGAAGATGAAGACCAAAAAGGCCGCGGCCAAGCGCTTCCGGGTGACCGGCAAGGGTCGCGTTCGCCGTCCGAAGGCGGGCGGCAACCATGGGATGCAGGAGAAGTCGCGCAAACGGCTGCGGCGCCTGCGTCAGAATGACATGGTCCACACGTCAATGGAGAAGCACGTCAAGCGCCTTCTCCCGTACGGTTGAGGGATAATCGATGCCCCGCGCAAAACGAGGATTCAAGGCGCGCCGCCGCCGCAACCGCGTTCTGAAAGCCGCCAAGGGCTACCATAGTGCGCGCTCGCGCCTCTTCGCGTACGCGAAGGAAGTCGTGATGAAGGCGTGGGTCTATTCCTACGCCCACCGCAAGCTCCGCAAACGCGATTTTCGCAGGCTCTGGATCGCTCGCATCAACGCTGCCGCGCGGCTGAACGGCACGACGTATTCGCGCTTGATGCATTCACTGAAGAAGGCGCAAGTGGTCCTCGATCGCAAAATCCTCGCGGATATCGCAGTCGCCGACGCAGCGGCCTTCGGGCAAATCGTTGGCGCCGTCTTGCCGAGGTCACCCGCGTCGCCCTGAGGGGGTGTTTAGCGGGCGTTGCGAAGAAGCCGGGGGCCGCCCCGGCGAACCGGCCGCGAAGCGGCGGTCGAAGTCAGGACAGAACGTCGGCCGAGCGGCACTAGTTACTAGTGCCGCTCGGCAGAGGTTTTGTCCTCAGTTTGGCATGGCGAGGTGCCAAGACTTTGGACGATAGGACCAACGGAACGGCGGTTTGTCCTGCGCGTTGAACCATAGAAGGTAGCGGTAGATGGCCTCGCGAAGATCGTCGAGAGAGCCGAAGGAGGCCCGTGCGAGAGCTTGTCGGCCGAGGATGGAGAAGGCGCATTCGATCTGGTTGAGCCAAGAGGCATGCTTTGGGGTGAAGTGTGGGGTCCAGCGGGGATGGTCCTCGAACCAGTCGAGGACGTCGTCGGTGTCATGGGCGAAAAGGTTGTCGAAGATCAGGTGGCCGCGTCCGAGCGGGTAGGACTGGTCGACCACATCGAGCAGGTCGACGAACGTCAAGGCAGTGTGATCCTCGGAGAGAAAGCCGAAGAGCTTGCGACTGCGGACGTCATAGGCCCCCATCAGGCAGAGCGTTCCATGGCGTATGTACTCGAATTCGCGACGTACGGGCTGCCCGGGCTCCATCGGCAAGTCGGCGACCTTGCGCTCAAGCGCTTGCATGCCGGTCTTTTCATCCAAGCAGACGATGTGCTCGTCGCTCGGTGTGTCGTAGTAGACATGCAGCACGTCGTCGCGCTTCTGACGAAAGTCTTCGTCATGCGACGTCAGGTACATCTTCTGCCGATGGGGCTGCAGATCGGCGCTCGCCAAGATTCGGCCGACGGTGCGATCGCTGGTCTCGATCCCTTCGGCGCGGACATGCGCGCCCAGCAGCGCCGCCGACCAGTGCGTTACCGGAATGCCAACGTCGCCCGGCGGCTTGCACGCATGGCTCTCGATGCGCGCGGCGTCGGCTGCCGAGAGAGAGAGGGCGGCCGTCCCGATCGTGGGGCGTCCGCCAGCGCAGCGACCGAGTCTTGCGCATCCTTGAAGCGTTTGCGCCACCGTCGGACCGTGCGGTCATTGACGTGCAGGGCTTTGGCCGTATCCACAATGCTTAAGCCGTCGGCCATGGCCAGCAGCGCCATGCCGCGCAATACAATGCGTTTCTCCGCGGTCGCCGGGCGAATCGCAGCCTCTACCGCCTCGCGATGCTCCGGCGAGAGGGGCAGCGGCGTCGCCCGAGGACCGCGGTGGGGTCGTGTTACCCACGGTCTCGGATCAATCATGACCTCGCAGCTATCAGGCCCTGATTCCAAGGGCCAAATTTCTGCCGAGCGGCACTAGTGCCGTCCGCCATAAGTTCGGCCGGAGTCGACGGCACCAGCAAAGCCGCGGGAGCGGCTTTGGGGGTCCGGGGCGAAGCCCCGGGAAAACAAGATAGTTTCGCCTCGGCGCAGCCGACCGCGCAGCGGCGTCGGAAGTCCGGTAGGACTTTCCGACGGGCGGAACTAGCGTTTGGCGGTTTTCGCCGTCCCGGTCATCGCCGCAACTTTCGCGAGCACGTCGGCGATCTTGAAGGGCTTGGTCACGTAGTGGCGGGCGCCCGCATTGATACCGCTGACGACGTCGAGCGGGGAGCCTTTTGCCGTCAAGAACAAGATGGGCATTCGTGCGAGCGAAGGCTCCTTGCGCAGAGCCTTGGCGAGGCCAATCCCGTCCAGCCGCGGCATCATGATGTCGCACACGAGCGCGTCAGGGGTCGGAATGATCTGGAGAATCTGGCGGGCCTCTTCGCCGTCGCGCGCTTCATAAACCGTGTACGTCACGCCGAGCGCGCGAACGAGCATCGCGCGAATGTCCGCGTCATCGTCCACCACCATGACCACGGGAGCGGTGTCGCTCGGCATGGCCGCCGGGGCCGGGATGTCCAGCTCGACCTCTTCGGTGTCCGCGTCGAGCGCGTCCGGGGACCCGGGGCTATGCAGCGTCAATGGGGCAAACCTCTACATGGCGTACGGGTTTCCGAGTCGGTGAGTTAAGCACGGCCCACGCCTGCAGCCGCACGACGCACGACGCACCCGCGTGTACGCGCACACCCACAGCGGACGCACGCAGTGCGCAGCCCCCATGCTATTGCCAGTCGCCGCCGATGAGCACAACCGATCCCGCTATGGTTCCATCGTCGATCGAGCGATCTCTCTCGGTCTTGCGGGCCACCTTCCGCGGCCGCTTCGAGGCGACCCTCACGGAGCAGGCCCTGCGCGATGAGAACGCGAAGATCCTTGGCAAGAAGGGCGAACTCACGGCGATTCTCCGGCAGCTCGGCGCGGTCCAGGCCGACGCGCGCAAGCCCATAGGGGAGGCCGTCAATGCCCTGCGGCAGGACGTGGAAGCAGCGTTCGGCGAGCGGCTCGTCGTCCTCGCTCGGAACAAGCGCCTGGCTGAGCTCAACGCGCCGCGACTCGATCTCACTCTCCCCGGTCGGGACCCATCGACGCCCGGCCACGCTCATCCGATCTCGCGCGTGCGCGACGAGATCGTCGACGCGCTCGTCAGCCTCGGCTTCGCTGTCCACGACGGACCGGAGGTGGAGTTCGAAGAGAACAACTTCGCAAAGCTCGGCTTTCCGCCGGACCATCCGGCAACGGACATGCAGGACAGCTTTTGGGTGAACGTGGCTGGCGCGCCGGCCGAGCGGCGCACCTTGCTGCGAACGCATACGAGCAACGTGCAGATCCGCGCGATGAGCTCGCACGCCCCGCCGATGGCCTTTATTGCGCCCGGCACGGTCTTTCGACGCGACGACGACGCGACGCACGCGCCCATGTTCCATCAGATCGAGTGCTTTCTGGTCGATCAGGGAATCACGCTCGCGCACCTCAAGGGAGTGCTCGCCGAATTTGCGGAGCGCTTCTTCGGGGAAGGCACGGCGATCCGGCTGCGTCCGAGTTACTTTCCGTTCGTGGAGCCAGGCGCCGAAGTCGACGTGGGCTGCCCGTTTTGCAAGCGCCCAGACGGTACCCGCGCGGGCTGCGCGGTTTGCAAGCGCACGGGGTGGATCGAGATCCTCGGGTGCGGGATGATCCATCCGGTCGTATTCGAGAACTGCGGCATCGATCCGGACAAGTGGACCGGCTTTGCCTTCGGAATGGGTGTGGAGCGCATCGCCATCGTGCGATACGGGATTCCGGATATTCGGCTGCTCTTCGAGAACGATCCGCGCTTTCTCGCGCAGTTCTGACGGCGCGTGATTCGGGGCGTTGCGCCGCGAACGCGCCTCACTGCGTGCAGCAAACGGTGAATTCGGTCGCGTTGTCGGGCACCACCGTCCCCGACGTTCCGGCGCTTCCGTTCGGGGCGCACGAGCCGGTGGTGACAACGCTGGCGGTCAGCCCCGCGATGAGATTGCCCGAGAAGCTGCACCCCGAGTTCGCGAGCACGGTTCCTCCGGAAGAGCAATTCGGCGTGCGGTACGCCGTGGCGGTCAATGTGCAGGCGCTGACCGACGCAGCGTTGCATCCGCACGTACCCTTCGTACACGCGCGCGTGTCGGTCATACGCGAGTAGTAACGATAAACCAACGAGTAGCCCGAGAGCGCAGGGGTCGAGCAATCGGCCGCCATGGCCTTCCAGACGCATAGCTTCGGTTGAAATCGTGAGGGCGCATCGGGGGCGCAAACCGAACCCGATGCGCATCCCGCGCTCGTGAACGTTTGGCTCGCCGCACAGGTCTCACCCGTCCGGGTCCATTGGGGCGTCGGTGTGTTCAGCGTCGTGACGCTGGCGTTGCACGAACCCGTCGAAGTCGCCTGCGGTAGAGCAGTGACGTTGGCCGATTGTCCGCCGGTCGGGCAACGCGCACCTTCGGTCGCCGTGCAGGCCGCGCCGCCCCCGGAAGCGCAGTCATTGGACGGCCCGCACTGATTATCGCTGTAGACCGCGACGGTCGGGTTCGTGCAGCCGCCGTTCACGCCTCCGCATGCGCATCCGCAAGCTGGCGCTGGAGACGTGGGCATCGCGCTGAGGGTGAATGCATTGTTGCCATAGGGGGCCACGCATGCAGGCGGCGATGCGGTGAACGCGCCGTCGAACAGCGCGCCGGGCCCGAACCACCCCGCGGGGGCTGCCTTCACACACGATGATCCGTTGGCGCACGTGGGGGGTGCGGCGTCCGGGCCGCGGGCGTCCGGGGCATCGAACTGCGCGTCCGCGATCGACGTGGAATCCGTGCCTACGTCCTCGTCGGTCGAATCGGTCGATCCGTCGCCGGCGTCTGCTTCTTCCATCGTCGCATTCGCGTCGGAGGCATTGGATGGCGTGTCCGCCTCGCTGGCATCCGTGAGCGGTTCGGCCTGCACGTCCTGGCCCGATGCCCCACCGCCCTCCGTCACGGATTGGTCGGACGAACCGTCGGAAAGGCCTGGGCAGGTCGCTGTCTCCGTGCAATCGATGCCGCCGCAACCGTTCGCCACGAGGGAGGCAGCGCTCATCGCCACCACCACGATGAACGAGGAAAAGGAGAGCGGCTTCATCGGAAGACGCCGGTCACTTGAACCGCGGCGCCCCCGCGGATCGGCCCAATCCAGCCGGTGGTCGCCGGAGATGCGCTGGCCGCCCTGGGCCAGAAGACCCACGCCGCTAACGCGCCGGCGGCGAGGGCCCCCGCAACCGCGAAGAGCCCCCCGGCCACGTTCATGTCGTCATGCTGCGCGTGGACGGCGTCGCTCAGCGACGCGCACATCGGAGACGACACGCCCGTGCATCCGTCCGCCGGGAGCGTGCCGCGTAACCCGGCCGCATCGTCTTGCTTCGCGTTGGACTTGAGAACGAAGACCACCCCGACCACCGCCGCCGCGACAGCGCCCAGACCAATGGCTCCTGCCGCGACATGGTGCGCGGATAAAGTCCGTTCGGCGGGCGCAGGCAGGGCACCTCCCTGGATCCCCTGCACCGCGGACGCGTCCGAGGACGCCGCGTCGGCTTCGGGTCCCGCCACGGGCAGGAGCGTCACGCTCACGACGCGCGCCTTTTCGCCCGCGCGCAAAAGCAGCCTCTGCTCGACGGCAATCCTTCCCTGGCGTTCGAAGCGCACAACGTGTTCGCCCGCATCCACCTCCACCGGCTTGCCCGTGAGAGTCGTCGAGAACGGCACGCCGTCGAACGACACGGTCGCGTCCGTGAGGTCGTTGCCCTGCTCGTCTTTGGCACCAAGGACGATGGTCGGGGCGCTCTCATCGAGCTCACGGAGCCACTTCGTACACGACTGAACGATCACGCGCGGGCACACGTCGTCGGTGCACTTAACGAACGCGTCCCTCGCCGCTCTGTACTGCCCGTCGTCCCGCTGGCTCTGGCCCTGTTCCGCGGCCGCAATGCAGTTCTGCTTGTCGCTCGTTCTCTCGCCCGCGCCAGCAGCGACGGGAACGCCGAGTAACGCAGCTCCGATAACAGCGCTGCGCGCCCGGTTTCGCCGCATGTTTGGCCGACACGTAAGCATGGAAAAGCTCAGCCCCGATCATAAGAACCGCGCAAGGGTCACATACAATTCGGTTTGAAGTGAATGTGTCCCTTTGCGTCTGCAGTGTAGGGCGGATTACATTCTTCGCTTGCCGTTGCCGCCGGCCACACAGGCTGCGGAGACGCGCGCCATTGCGGTCGCGGAGGCGGTAGACCGGGCGTCGCGGTCGACATCGAAGCATCGGGCAGGGGCGATGCGACCGGGAGATCGTTGACGTTCGTACTCGGCGGGACCTCGACGGACGGCGGCGTCGTTACTTTGACGGGCGGCGGCAACTGGCTCGTCTGCAGACCGGCGCCTGACTCGAGCCGGGTCGACTCGAACCGGCCCGACTCGACCTTGGAGTGTGCCTGCGCGAAGAGAAGCAGCGCGACGACGACGAGGATCGCGCCCGCGAAAGCCACGAGGGCCGACACCAGCTTGCGCGACGGACGCGCGGGCGGCTCGCTCGCGCGCGCCAGAGACAGGTTCGATAGCTGCGACAGCTCGTGATGAATCCGTTCGTTCCGGGTCGGCAGGGAATTGCCCCAGGTACCCGAGGAGTCTTGGGGGTGCCGACCCAACGTCGCCGGCCCGCTCTGGGTGACGGCCGGCGCGCCCGTGCCGCCCTCGGCGGCTTCAGCGGCTGACCGCTCGATCTCCGCGATGTGCAGGGCGCGCTCGCGCAACTCCTCTGCCGCGGTGTGTTCCACCCAATCGGCGATCTCGGCGGCCGACGCCAAGCCGATGCACGCCTCGAGATCGGCCGCCATTGCGCGCGCGGTGGGATAGCGCTTGTCGGGATCGCGCTCGAGGCCCTGCAGAACCACGCGATCGAGAGACCGGGGAAGCTCCGGGATGATGGTGCTCGGCGGAAGGACTTCTGCCGTTAGCACGCGCGACAGAACCGTTGCCTCGTTTTCGGCGTAGAAGAGGCGCTTTCCGGTCAGCACCTCCCAAAGCACGACCGAAGCGGCGTAGACGTCCGTTCGGCGCGTGAGGGGCTCGCCGCGCACCTGCTCGGGGGCCATATACGCGAGCTTGCCCTTGAGCTGACCGTCTCGCGTCGTTTGAAGCCGGCCAGATGCCTTGGCGACGCCGAAGTCCAGGAGACGCGGGATCCCGTCCGTGCCCACCAAAACGTTTTGCGGCGATACGTCGCGGTGCACGATGTCGAGTCGCTCGCCCCGATCGTTTCGTGCCTCATGAGCCGCGTGAAGCCCGTGGAGCATTCCGCTCACGACGCCGACGCCCACCAGCGCCGCGATGGGTTCGCCGCGACGCCGGGCCGTTCGGACGAGCTGCGCGAGCGAGGTCCCGGGCACGTATTCCATCACCAGAAACACCTCGTCGTCCGCGGACACGACATCGAGCGTGGCGACGACGTTCGTATGCGCGATTCGGGCGGCGAGGCGCGCCTCGTCGAAGAACATCTTCACGAAATCCGGGTCGCGCGCGAACTGAGCGTGGAGGCGCTTGATCGCCACTGGGCGCGAAAACCCCGCAGGGCCCAAAAGGCGCCCGAAATGCACCGTGGCCATACCGCCCGACGCAATCTCGCCATAAAGGACGTACCTTCCGACGATTCGGGGAGGGGCGGGGGGCTGTAAAGGTGCAGCCATTCTCCACGGTATGGTAGCCCGATCAATGCTCCATGGGCCACCGCTGGTGTCCGGCTCGCTTCTTGTCCAACACCGTCCAGTGTGGACGGATCCGCTTCAGAAGCCCGAAGAAGTGAGCCACGCCGGGAGACAGATGCAACCATTGCAGACCATGCGTCCTCGTCGCTCCGTCCCACGTGCCCCGGCTGCCGTTCACGTAGCTTTCGCCGCTTCACGTTCGGTCTTTGTTTCGGCCATCTTCTCGATCGGCTCGATCTGCGCTTCTGGCTGCTTCTCGGACCGAGGCGCTCCTGCGGCCCCTGGCAACCCCGCCAACGCCGACGCGACGGTGCGCGGGTGCATCGGAGCGAGCGGCGCCCGTCCGCCGAGCGCTCCGAACGGGTACTACGTCAACGGAGCGACGGTCTGCACCGCCGACGACCAGCCCCACCTCTTCCACGGCGTCGACCGACCCTCGTTCGAGTTCGAGTCGGGCGGCGACCACGTCTCCGCGGACGACTTCGTGGCCATGGCGGATTGGAACGCCAACGTCGTCCGGATCGCTCTGAATCAGGATTTCTGGCTCTCTGGTGCGGCGCTCTACGACCCGGGCTACGAGAGCACCATCAAACAAGCCGTCCTTTGGGCAGAGGGCGCGGGGCTCGACGTCATTCTCGATCTTCATTGGTCCGACCGCGGCGACCTCGACGCGTCGGCACTCGGCAATCAAGGCAAACAAGACACCACCGGCAGCAGCAATCAACAGCAGATGGCGGACGCGAACTCCGTGATGTTCTGGACACAAGTGGCGACCGATTTCAAAGGCGACGGCCGCGTCCTCTTCGAGCTCTACAACGAGCCCAACGGCATTTCGTGGAGCATATGGCTCAACGGGGGCGAGGCCACGGGTTTTCTCGTCGCCGGAATGCAACAACTCTACGATGCCGTGCGCGCCGCGGGCGCCGACAACGTCGTCATCGCCGGAGGGCTGGAGTGGGCATTCGATCTCTCCCAAGTATATAATAATATGATCGCGGGCTACAATATCATGTACGCGACCCACCCGTACAAAGGCAATAGCCAACCCAGCTCGTGGGAAAATAGCTTCGGATATTTGGCGACGCAGAACATCGCTCCCGTCATCGCCACGGAGTTCGGTGACCCGACCACCAAGATCGTGAACGGCACCCCCGTGGACGCCTGCACCGGGGATTGGGATACCGCGCTGATTGCGTTTGCGGACAGCCACCAGATGTCGTGGACGGCCTGGGCTTGGTATCCCGGGGGTTGCGCGTTTCCCTCGCTGATTTCCGATTGGAACGATACGCCGACGGTGCAAGGCACCGCCGTCCACGACGCTCTGATGGCCTATCCCGCGAACCCCAAGCCGGCGCTCGAGGCCGGAGCCGACGCCGCACTCGACGACGACGCGCCTCTCGCCGACGGGGGCGACGGATCCACGACCGATGCGACCGCGGACGTCACAGGCGGCGGTGGCGATGCGACTCTGGGGTCCTCCGACGCCGCCGCAGTCGACGCCGGTTTCGCCGACGCCCCGACCGAGTGACGAAGGGCCACGGCTGGGTAGAGCCCCCCCGCCCGACGCCGGGCCCGCGGAGGTACTACGGGCAACCAGTAAACTGAACGTCGTCAACCCAGACGTCGTACGTCGCGCCCCGGTCGTTCACCTGCCACTGCACTCCGTAAAGCTTCGACTTGTCAATCGTCGGCGGATTGGGCGCTCCCCACCCATCGAGCTGCTTCATCGCCGCGAACGGGATCGTGTACTTCGTCCACTGATCGGTCAGCGTCAGGTCCGCGCCGAAGTCGTTGTAACACTCGGTGCACACTTTTCCCGCAGGGTCCGTGTTCACGTCGGGCACTTTCAGCCGCACCGACTTTACCGAACCCGGCCCGACTTTCGCCTGGAACGAGATGCCCGTGTACTGCGTCGCGTCGTACGGACCTTTGGGATCCGTGAAGCTAAATCCGAGGCCGGCGTAAAGGGGGTCGCCGGTCGCGGAGACTTTGCCCGCGTAGTGAGCTGCAAACTTCGAGTCCTTCGCGCCGCCCGATGACTGCAGAAACGTCGTCTTCGCTGGGGGGGTGATCGTCGTTCCCAGCGAATCGACGTACGTGTACCAATAGCCGTTTCTCCCGCTCTGGACGGTCAACTGGTTATTGTTGTCCTCCTCGTCGTCGATACTAAAGGCGGCTGGGCAGTCCTTGTCCGGTACCGTCATCGGGCCCGGCGGCGGGGCCGCACCGACCGCAGCGGCGGTCGGCGCAGCAGGTGCCGCCGCAGGGGCCGTGGCCGCGCTTTGGGCGGGGGCGTCGTTGTGGTCACAAGCCACCACGACCAGCGGCACCAATGTGATCGCAAAAACTCCGAGCGACGAACCGATGACTCTCATGACCATCCTCCGCGAACCTGGGTTCGTTATCCACCCTCTGCGGCGCGCGACCGTACACGCGCCCAAGCGCACTCGCAAGGGCCTGAGACCCTTGGATGACCCCTGGACTGCCCTTGCACGTCAGCCGGCAGGCCACGCGCGCTCGTAGTGAGCGAGGATACGGTCGATCGTCTCGTTAAGAGCGGGGTCCACGACGCGGCGACGAGCGTCTTCGTCGTACCAGGCGATCTGTTGCTCGGCGCCGCGGGCGTAGGGAGTGGTCGCGCGGAAGTCGGCCACGAGCCGTTTGATCTTCGTGTTGTCGAACACCATGCTGTGCGCCTTGTCGCCGAGCAGACTCGCGCCCCACTCGGCGTCGAACGCGGCGATGAGGTCGGACGGCACGTGCACCAACTTCGGGCGACACGAGATGGCGCGCCCCAGGATCTCGTGAATCGCGTCCCAGGTGAGCGCCTCGTCGGACGTGATGTGAAACGCGTCGCCGATGGCGCCGCTGTGGCCGAGCAGCCCCACAAAGCCGCGTGCGAAGTCTTCGTTGTGAGTCAGGGTCCAGAGCGACGTCCCGTCCCCGTGCACGATGACCGGCAGCCCCCGCCGCATCCGGTCCACAACGGTGTAGCCACCGTGGGGAGGTAAAAGCGCCTCGTCGTACGTGTGCGAAGGACGAACGATCGTCACCGGAAATCCCTCGGCGCGATAGGCGTGAATCAACCGCTCTTCGCACGCGATCTTGTCGCGCGAATATTGCCAGAAGGGATTGGCGAGCGGGGTCGACTCGGTGACCGGGAGGCGCGCCGGCGGCGTCTGGTAGGCGGACGCCGAGCTGATGAAGATGTATTGTCCTGTTCTCCCGCGAAAGAGCTCGATGTCGAACTCCACGTGGGCCGGCACGAAGGCGACCCATTGCACGACCGCATCGAAGTGTCGATCGCCCAGCGCCGCGCGCACGGACTCTCGGTCGCGAACGTCGCCCCGGATCACGTTGGCCCCGACAGGAACGGGGTGCCGCGAGGTCTTTCCGCGGCACAGAAAGGTCACGTCGATTCCGCGCAGAAGGGCCGCTCTTGCGCACGCCGAGCTGATGATCCCCGTGCCACCGACGAAAAGGACGTTCATCCCGAGCGAGGATACATTGCGCCGCGCCCGCGCGTGTTCGTTCTTGGATGGTGTCGACCGCGTCGAGGATTCCGAAGACATCCGTGGGGCCCCCCGCTCGTGCCCTAGCCCTTCGATTCTCGCCCTCACGGGGAACCCCTGGCATCCTCGACCGGCCGAGCTGCGTAGGCTACGCCTGGGACCCCGCGATGAAAGCCTCCGTTCGTTGGCTCCGTGAGCTCTGTCCCGAGCTGCCCGATGACGCGAAAGCGATTGGCGAGCGCCTGACCGCCGCAGGCCTGGAGGTCGAGAGCGCCAGCACGTTTGGCCTCGGCGCCGAGGCCTGCGTGATCGCGAGCGTCGTGTCGACGCGGCCGCACCCTTCGCGAAGCGGCCTTCGTCTGGTTACGATACACAACGGCGCCGCCACCCAGGAGATCGTTTGCGGGGCGCCGAACGTTCCCGAGGCCGGGGGGTTGGTCGTGCTCGCGCCGATCGGGGCGCACCTGCCGGCCAAAGGCATGACCGTCGAAAAGCGATCGATCGCAGGAGTACCGAGCGAGGGCATGCTCTGCAGCGAAGCAGAGCTGGGCCTGGGGGAAGACGCGGACGGCATCTTGGCGCTCCCGCCCGCCGCGGCGAGGCCCGGCACGCGACTCGTCGACGCGATCCCGGCCGCACGAGACACGATCCTCGAGATCGGGCTCACGCCCAATCGGCCCGATGGGCTTGGCCACGTCGGGCTCGCGCGCGAGGCCGCGGCGCTCTTCGATGTGCCCTTCGTTTTGGCAGCCCCCAAAGACCCGGAGCGCACCCACGACGACCTTCTGGCCAACCATGTGAACCTGACCATCGAGGACGCCGACCGGTGTCCGCACTATGCCGCCGCCCTTCTCACGGAGGTGCGCGTCGCCCCGTCGCCGCTCGAGGTGCGCTTTCGTCTTGCTTCGCTCGGCATGCGAGCCATCTCCAACGTCGTCGATGTTACCAACCTGGTGATGCTCGAGTTCGGGCATCCGATGCACGCGTTCGATCTCGACACGATCCGCGGGCGAGCCATCGTGGTCAGGCGTGCGCGCGCCGGCGAGACGTTACGCACGCTCGACGGCGTCGAACGAGCGCTCGACGAGGACGATCTCGTCGTTTGCGACGGCGCGGGCCCGCTGGCCCTCGCGGGTGTCATGGGCGGTCAGAGCAGTGAAATCGTCAAAGGGACCGAGCGCGTCCTTCTCGAATGCGCGTACTTCGACCCTCGAAGCGTGCGACGCACGGCGCGCCGCCACGGGCTGCACACCGAATCGAGCCATCGCTTCGAGCGGGGCGTCGACTGGGGCGACACCCGCGTTGCGCTCGCACGGGGAGTGTCGCTCATCGCGAAGTTCGCCGCCGCGATCGCGATCCGCCCCGCCCGCGTCGTCGAGGCCAAGGCGCTTGCGCGTCGGACGGTCACCTTGCGCCCGGATCGCATTCGCGCGCTACTCGGCGCCGTCGTGGAGGCGACCGATGCGCATGGCGCCCTCGAGAGACTCGGCTTTTCGCGCCGGCCGTCGCAGCCCGGAACGGAAGTCTGGGAAGTGCCGAGCTTCCGTCCCGACGTCTCGCGCGAGGTGGACCTCATCGAGGAAGTCGGACGCGTCCGCGGTTACGACTCGATCCCCACGGCGCTACCTCCCATCCGCGCATCGCGCGATGCGGGCCCTCGGCAAGCGCTGGCCCGGCGCGCTCGCGAGGCCGCCGTCGGATGCGGTTTGAGCGAGGCGGTCACGTACGCATTCGTTCGGCCGGCGGACCTCGAAGCGGTCGGCGCGCCGGCCGCGACCGTGACGCTTCGAAACCCGCTGCACGAAGACCACTCGGTCATGCGCACGAGCCTTTTGCCGGGTCTCCTTCGTGCGCTCGCCCGCGCGGAGCGACACGGACAACGCGACGCGAGGCTCTTCACGGTGGGGGCGGTTTTTCTTCCTCGCCTGGTTCGCCCCGCGGATCTCGCCGAGCACGAGGGCCTGCCGGACGAGCGCCTCGCCCTCTCCGTGCTGGTCGCTGGCGACCGCGCGGCATGGCTGCACAAGCCCGAGCCGGTCGACGTTTGGGACGCCAAGGGCCTCGCGGAGGGGCTGGTTTCCCGGATCCTGAGGCGCACGGTCGCGATTCGCGTACCTTCCGACGCCGACCGACCCCGCGCCCTGCATCCGCGAGGGGCCGCGTGGATCGATGTGGACAATAGCCGGATCGGTTCGTTCGGTCCCTTGCACCCGGACGTGGCGGACGCCTTCGAGATAAGCGGGGCGGCCGTGATAATCGATCTGGATCTCGGAGCGATGCAGACGATTGGCGCAGAGCAGCCGCGTTTCGCTGCGCTCCCGCGCTTTCCTTCGAGCGCGCGGGATGTCGCCATCGTGGTCGCCGACGGCGTTGCCGCCGGTGACGTCGAGAGCGCGGCCCGCGAAGTGGCCGGAGAACTCGCCGACCAGGTGGTGCTGTTCGATCGATTCACCGGAGGCGCGGTGCCCGGCGGCCACGCGAGTCTCGGGGTTCACATCGTCTATCGTGCGTCGGATCGCACGCTAACCGACGCCGAAGTCGACGCTCGCCACCGCCTCGTCCTTTCTGCGTTGGAGACGCGGTTTGGAGCTACCTTGAGGACGTGAAGAGCGGCCCTGGGCAATGGCGGACCGAACGCGGTCCACTCGTCGAAGAAGCACGCTACGCTGAGGAACGCGACGGATGGTAGTTCCGCTCGTAGGTGTCTCCAACTCCGTCGTCGGTGCGATCCTCGCGCGCCGATGGAGGCTCGTGCGCAAGCTTGGAGAGGGAGGGATGGGGGAAGTCTACGCCGCGGAAGCCGTAGACGGGAGCACCCACGCGGCGGTGAAAGTGCTTCGAAAAGAATTCGTCGGCGATCCAGATATTCGGTCCCGGTTTCTGGAAGAGGCACGCACCTGCATGCGCCTCGTGCACCCGAACATCGTGCGCGTCATGGAGTGCGCGCGCGCCGAGGACGAGTCCCCCTTCATCGTCATGGAGCTCTTGGACGGGGTGCCGCTCGGCGCGTACATGCAAAACGGGGCTCGCATTGCCGTGGCGCAAGCCGCGCCCATCGTTCAGGCGATTTTGGCGGCCCTCGCCGCCGCCCACAAGAGCGGAATCGTCCATCGCGACCTCAAGCCGGACAACGTCATCCTCACCCGCGACCCGCGCGGAGCGTTCGTGGTCAAGCTGGTCGATTTCGGCATCGCCAAAGTGATGGATGCGGCCGGCGGGATGGGGAACCGAACGCGCACCGGGGTACTGCTCGGGACCCCCGCGTACATGAGCCCCGAGCAGGCGCGGAGCGCGCGTGACGTGGACCAGCGGGCGGACCTTTGGAGTGTCGGCGTGCTCTTTTACGAGATGCTCAGCGGGCGCGTGGCGTTCCCCGCTCCCACGGAATACGCCCGTCTCGCCGCCCTGCTGTCGACCGAGCCGGAGCCCATCGATCGTATCGATCCTGCGCTCGCACCCCTCGCGCCGTTCCTCGAACGCGCTCTCCGGAAGAACCGCGAGGAGCGGTTTCAGTCCGCGAACGAAATGACGCGAGCGCTCACCGCGGCGTTACCGGCGGGCGCGCTTCGCGCGGAACGGGGGGCGGGTGCCCGCGCGAGCCCAACCCCCGATGCGTCGGCGAGAGCGACGAAGGGCGCGCGCCCGGGGCCCGAGGAGGCGGGACGCGAGGTGCCCGTCGCCTCGGCGGTCAACCGGCGTGGCGTCGTGGACTCGCCCATCCCCCCGACCATCAACGAGAAATTGGACGTGCGGCCATTGCAGCCACCGGCCGGCGGAAAAGGCGGCACGCTCGCGAGCCCGCAAGCGGCCGTCGTCATTGACCCCGTACCGCAAGTTCTCTTGGTGGATCCCCAACGCTTCGGGGGAACGTTGCCCTCCAAGACACAGGAGGTGAGCGAACTCGCCTCGAGCGGAAGGCCGCTCCCGCGGCTTGGCGTCGCTCCCAAGGTCGTCGTCCTCTTCGTCGCGTGCGCCCTCGCCGTGGGTCTCGCGCTCGGCTGGCTGATCAGCCGAATGTGACGGCCTGCGCCGCGAGACACCACTCGCTCGCTTGAGACTCTCGCCCGCGGATAGCGTACCCTCCCTCGGAGTTTCCCATGAACAGCGCCGCCATCGACTCGCGTTACCTCGAGATCTTTCCGCAGTGGCTTCGCAGCCTCGGTGAGGACGCGGCCGCGGTGGGAGGGGTCATCGCCGATGCCGGCGAGTCCAACGAAGCCACCCGCTCGCTCGTCGCGGGCATCAACTACATCTTCAAATCCCTCGACCTCATCCCCGACGGGGTCGACGATCTCGGATTTCTCGACGATGCGTTCGTCCTCCGGGTGGCATGCGCGTTCGCCGTCTCCGCCCGCCCGGACTCGAAGCAGGGCGCGATCGAGCGGCTCGCGGAAGACGCGCACGCCGTCCGGGAGTTCTTGGGCGAAAGCTACGCCCGCCTCGAATCGTACGTAGCCGATTTGCGCAAAGGAGCGGCCCGAGGACGCACGGTCGACGACGTTCTCGCGGACGCCGAGGTACGCAAAGTCTTCCTCAGCGACGTGAGGTCGTGGGCCGCGGCATACCGATCGCCGACCTTCACCCGCGATCCAAAGACGCTTGTGAAGCTGAAAGCCTTCCTGAGCGCGAAGCTGTTGTAGACGATCGCGGAGGGAGCGGTAATCGGCCGCCGCGCGGGGGGGCGGTCATCGTCGTTGGCGGAGAGCCACGACATTCGGGGACGGTCTCGGCGGAGGGACGTTTCTCGAAGATCACGAAATGTGGAGGGAAAAACCCTGAGCACACGAGTCGTTGCCCCCTGCACCTCTTCCGTGACTCGCCGGGTCGCCCTCCCGCGAGACCGGGTGAGAATGTTTCCGAGAAGTAGCATACGAACAGCCAACTACTGAGTACAACGCGCAAGTCTCTCGCATGGCGCGAGCCGCTCGAACGGAGCCGAAATCATGCACGTTGCGAATATCGCTGAGGTGCAGCGCCCCAGGAACACGCCCGCCCGACCCGCTTCATTTCGTGGCGTGGCGATTGAATCACCGCCGGCAAGCCTGATGAGGAGCGCCGCGGATCACCCCAAGATGGTGGCGGCCGCCACGACGCATCGCGAGCGCTATCGCAGTGCGCTCCGCCACTTTGGCGATCTCACGACGCGTTCGGCCCCGATGTATGAGGTATTCGACGTCCTCGACCGGTTTGCCCAAACCGACGTGACGGTGACGTTCGTGGGTGAGACGGGGGCCGGTAAAGACGTCATCGCGCGGGCGCTTCACGACCAGAGTGCCCGCGCGGACGGCCCTTTCGTCGTGTTCGATTGTGGAGCCGTCGCAGCCACCCTCGCGGAGAGCGAGCTTCTCGGGCACGAGCGCGGCGCGTTCACGGGCGCCGTGGCGGCCCATGCCGGCGCGTTCGAGCGTGCGCACGGCGGCACGCTGTTTCTCGACGAGATCGGGGAGCTGCCCCTCGATTTGCAACCGCGTCTTCTCCGGGCCCTCGAGAGCCGCAAAGTCCGGCGGGTGGGGGGTAAGATCGAACGGCGACTGGATGTGCGCGTGATCGCCGCGACCAACCGTGACCTCCGCGCGGACGTCTCGTCGGGTAAGTTTCGAGAAGATCTGTTCTTTCGCCTTGCGGTCGCCGTCGTATCGATCCCGCCCCTTCGCGATCGGATTGACGACCTCCCGGAGCTCGTCCAGAGCCTCCTTGCCGACCTCGGCATCGGACACCTGAGTGTCCCCGAAGCGACGTGCGAAATGTTACGCGCGCACCCGTGGCGCGGAAACATCCGGGAGCTCAAGAACGTACTGTCCTGCGCCGCGGCCTTCGTCGATCCGGGGGCGATCGCGCTCCTCCCGAGCCATCTGAAGCTCCTCCGCCCGACCGCCACCGAGGAGTCCTGGCTCGACAGGCTCCCGCTCGGGGGTCAGGCGCTCGATCGGATCGAGCGCGTCGCGATTCGTCAGACGCTCGCGCAGGTCGACGGTAGCAAAGTTCGCGCGGCGCGCGCGCTTGGAATTGCCGTGTCCACGCTTTACGAAAAGGTCAAAAAGTACGGACTCTGATGGCGGACTCAAGACGAGCACGACTTCGTAGCGCAAACGTAACAAAGAACCGCGCCCAACTGGGCCAATCTAACCGGTATCCGAACAGCGTCTGCGATAGCGGGTCGCGGAGGTAAGTGCTTATGTTTTCACGGAAATACGTCGGGGCCGCGATTCTCATGCTCGGCGGCGGCGGCGTGGCGCATGCTGCGCTCTCGCTAACCTCGGACGCGCACGTGTCGTTTCAGGCCTCCGGGCCGGCGGGAATGAAGATCGAGGGAAGCACGACCGAACTCTCGGTCCGCGATGACCTGGTCAACATCGTCATCACCGTTCCGCTGGCCAATCTGACCACGGGTATCGGACTCCGCGATCACCATATGAAAGAGAAGTACTTGGAAGTCCAAAAATTTCCGAGCGCGGTGCTGACCGTCGCGCGGGGCGCGCTCAAATGGCCGGCCAACGATCGCGAGGCGGTCGCCGACATCCCCGGCACCATGCAACTTCACGGTCAAACGCACCCGGTGACGGTGCATTACGAGGCGAAGGGCGACGGCTCGTCCCTCAAGGCCACCGGAAGCCTTCGGGTCGACATGAATGACTTCGGAATCGTTGTTCCCTCCTACCTCGGAGTGACGGTGAAGCCGGACGTCGACGTGACGGCGAGCTTTCGCGTGACCGAAAACTGAAAACGGGTCGGCCGATCCTTCCGAAGTCTGCCGATGGCCCCGCGCCGGTTCATTCGTTTCTTCCTGGTCATTGCGTTCGTACTCGGGCCCACCATGGTGGCCTCGAGCGCTCGCGCGTATCCGTGGATGATTCGGCACGGATACACGGGCTGTACTCCTTGCCACACGGACCCGTCCGGCGGAGCCGGTGTACTTACGGAAGGATCCCGCCGGCATCGAACTCGACGCTCTGCGCGTCGCCGATCTGGTCGCCAAGGGCGTTGGCCGAGTCGTATGGCCAGCCGTCGTTGCGAAAAAGAATGACATTGTTGTGACCCTGCGATTCGGCACTATCGCATTCGACCTCGGGATACGGGTCGGCGAGGATGCTGGGAGTTCCGCCGTCAGGGCAGGGCGCGTTGCTCCAGGCCGCGAAGGCCTGGTTTGCGATGCGCGCGGTGTCGGCGACGGAGATCGTCCCGCTTCCGTCGGCCTGGAAGCTGTAACTCACGCACTGGTTTCTCCAGAAGAGCGGCGGGAGGGCGGCGCCGTCCGCGTCCGTCACGAAGCATCCCGAGGTCGTCGGATCGTAGTTCGCCGGAGGGTCGGCCGCGACTTCCCGGCAGTACGACCGCGCCTGGCTCGCGCCAAGGAGCAGTCCCACTGCTGTCAAGAGGGCGACGGCGCGCGCCGGAACGAATCGCACATGACGGATTGGGCATTGGGGGGTTCGCGCACGGCGTGCGGGGCGTCCGTGGGGGCTCATGGCGCAATCAAGCTCCAGCTCGCAACGTTGTCTAGGGTCCCGGCATTGTCGATGATCTCCACGATCTGTGCGATCGGCACGAGCGCATCCGTCTCGGATTGTGCTCCCGGGCCCGCGACGACGAGGGTCACGATCGCTCCGGCCGCGATCGAAACGGACTTCGAAACCGTCGAATCAGTGCTGGTTCCGGAGGGTCGTACGTGGAGGGTTGCGCGCGTCAGCGCCGGAACGCTCGCGTATCCATTCGAGTCGACCGCCGGCCTCGATGCCTCCGCGGGGACGAACGGACTCGCGAATCCGAACGGAACGGACGCCAGGAGCGGCGCGAACACCCCGGCGGTCACCGTGCCCACATCGACGAGAGCAATGTCCGGGCTCGCGTTGACGACCCGCAGCGCGACCATCGCCGGTGCTTGATTGTCGTCGAGGAGGCCGATCATCCTTAGCCCGGGCTGCATTCCTACCGGATGGGCCGCACCTACGAGCGCGACCGTCATCGCCGTTCCGACGGCGACGGGAGGCAGGTCGGTTTCGTCCGCGACGACGCTCGCGGAGCAGTCGCTTGCGCCAGCCACGACGAGCCGCGCGTCGTAGGCTCCGGCAGCAACCAGAAGGTACGCGCTCGTTTCCGGGAACGGGAGCGCGGCCTCTCCGCCATCCACGATCCCGCCCTCATCGAGCGCAGCCGTCAAACCCGCGAGCAACGGTCCCTGGAAAGCACTCGTCGCGTGCGGTGCGATGCACATGTCGATGGGCGGGGCGTCGCTCGACCAATTCGCGACGCGAAGAAACGAAAGCGACGGTGCCGGCTGCGTCGAGTCGGGCTCCCGATCGGAGCTCGCCCCGTTTGCGGCGTCGGACTCAGGGCCTACGACCCCGTCCATCGCGGAAGTTGCGTCCGGTTCCGGGCCCGTTTCGGAGGCGTCCGGGCTCTGCACCCCGGGGCATGCGCCGCCGTCCGTGCACGCGAGCACCGAGAGCGCGAGCCCGGCGACGAAGAGAGCCGTCCCGGGAGAAGTCGATCGCATGACGCCTCCCCCTGAAAGCTCTCTCAGCACAAGGCTGTCACGTCTGATGGCGGTCGCTCTAGTGCGCGTTGATGTTGTTGGGGACGCCCGGCGGGAGCGCCTGGCTGAGGGTGAGAACGACGTTTCCGATCGCCCGGTAGTCGAGCAGGTCGTTGTTCGGTGTCTGAACCCCGTACCCTGCGAATGTGAGGCTCAAGTGGGTCGAGTCGATTTGCGTCGCCGTGGGCGCGTACAGGCGCTCCGCAAACCACGCTTGCGTCGGGACGAGCGGCGGATTGGCAGGAATCGTGACCGTGAGGCCGGTGGCCTGATTGGTCGTCGTGAGTGGGTTGATCGACATGATGGGATGATTGATGTCGTTGTAAACGGTCCACTGGACCCTGTCGGCAGACTCTGCGTATCCGATGTAATGGAACGCGTCCGAGTCACCGTCGAGGCAATTGCCCGCCGAAAAATAGAGACCCCAGCGGGAGCCATCTCCGTGGATATCGATCAGGGTCCCCCGCGGGCTAACCCAGCGCGTCTTGTTGTAGTCTACCGTCGTTGGATCGCTCAGACCGTTGACCGCGCCGAGGTCGACGAAGTGCACGCCGTCCGTCGTGGTGGCCAAGCGCACGGTCGCGATGTCGTGGTTGGTCTTGCCGCTGAACGGCGCCTTGGTGCACTGCTCGGATGCGGGCAACGCCGTCGAGCCCGTGTTGTCGCCGTTGAGTATCTTTTGCACCCAGAGGACCGTCACCGGCGCACCCGTGACTCCGACCATGGCTGCCGGCGTGGGGAAGACCGCCATGATGCCGTCCGGATCGATCAGGCCCACCGTCTGCTGGATATTGATCGGAGCTCCGGAATCGGGCGTCTGGTTCAACGTGGAGCCGATCGACTTGATGTCGTTATTTCCGGCGGCAGTATTGTTGGTATTCCAGATCGGGAATTTGTTGCTCGAACCGCCGTTTCCGTTCGTTCCGCTGAGGTTAATCACCCAAAGCGGAGACCCATCGACAATCTCCGTCGACGTGCCGGCAATGTTGTTCGTGTTTCGGTCGAGCAAGTAGAGATACTGCCCGGTTTTGACGTTCCCCGCTCCCGGGAGCTGGATGATAGCCGCGTGTCCCCAGCCGTCGTCGGCCTGCGACCCGTTCGCCGACACGAGGTTCGCGTTGGTGCCGTTCACTGTCGTGGGGCAACCGGTGCTGGTGGAAGTGGCTGAGAAGCCGCCGTTGATCGGATTGGTAAGATCGGGGTTGAGCTCGAGCACCATCTGCATGAAGTACCAGGTCCGACCGTTGTCGTCGGACTCTGCGGCAAGGACCCCTTCGTCGATATCCTTCGGACGCCAATCGAAGAGCCCGATGATCGGGGATTGACCTCCGAAGGCGCTTCCGGCCGTGGTGTTGGTCGTCGTGTAGACCAGTGGGAAGTAGGCTGGCGTCAGGGGCACCATCGGGTCCGAGCCGGACGCCGTCTCGAATTTCGCGCCAGTCACGTGCGTGATTCGCGTTGGTGCACCCCCATCCGTCGGATAGTCGCAGAAACCGAAGGCGGTGTCCGGGACCGTTCCCGTCGCAAGAAAGGGAGCGCCACCATCGCTCGACGTGATGACCTGCGTGTCGTTCGGATCGGCCGCAAGGTTCGTCAGCATGAACGGCGTCGAGCCGTTGAGCACACCCTCCCCGATCGCCGTTCCCTGGTTGATCGTCACTTGCGTTGGAAAGACGCCCTCGTCCACCGTCGTGATGAGGCTCTGTGCCGTCGCGACACCGGCATCACCGCCGTCCGGTCCCGATGCGGTGCCCGCGTCCGACGCGCCCGCGTCGGCTTGGGCAGCCGCCGTACACGTCACCGACGTCGATGACGTGGCGGGGCAACCGGGCGCCGAATCCCCATCGGATACGGTGAGCGTGAGCGTCGCGACTCCGACCGCGGTACACGTGAACGTGGGATTCTGGATCGAGCTGTTGGCGAATGTTCCTGACGTCGCGGCCCATTGGTATGCGAGCGATGACGGACCGTCGTCGGGATCGTGCGCGGCGCTCGCCAACGCAATCGCGTTGCCGACCGCCGCCGCGCTCGGGGTAGCGGATAGCGAATCGATCACCGGGCAGATGTTGACCGTTCCTGACACCGCGACGCTGCCGGTCGTGGGCGGCTGGTGGCAGTCGAGGTGAATCGCGACTTGCGTCGTGGCCCCCGCCGCGATGGTGAACGTGGCCGATCCGGCGCAGCTCGTCGTGCCGTCGGTCGACGTCGCCGTAAGCGTGATGGTGTAACCGCTCCCCGCCGGGATCCCGCCTAGAGTGAATGAAAGACTCGACGCGTGCGACAGGTCGATTGTGCCCGACCGGGTGAACGATTCGGGTCCCGTGATGGCGTACGTAACACTATTGATCGCTATGCCGGGAAGCTGAAGCTCCGCGCCGATGGTTCCCGTTTGCTCGAGGTGCTGTATGTCCCCCGCCTTCGATCCGCCGCTGGAACAGCTGCTGATCGCGCCAGCCCCCAGAGTCAAAAGGGCCACGACGCCAACACCTCGAGATGATCTGCGCATCAGGTTCCTCTTTGGAGAGAGTCCGGGTGCGGACCTACAATGGATGGCATGGCGAACGCGTTCCATCTTCGCAACGTTCCCTTCGACGTGCGCTGCGTTCGTCCCAGTCCGATGAGACGTTAGGCGCGGTCGGCTTCCCGCTTCGTTATCCGTGACGACCAGCGTCCTTTCCTGCTGGCATGCTCGAAGGGAGCGGCATCGCTCCCTTCGACGTGCCGTGCGAATGACCCTCGTGACTCACTGGTGCCGTCCGCCATAAGTTCGGCCGGAGTCGACGGCACTAGCAAAGCCGCGGGAGCGGCTTTGGGGGTCCGGGGCGAAGCCCCAGGAAAACAAGATAGTTTCGCCTCGGCGCAGCCGACCGCGCAGCGGCGGAACTAGGGAATCTTGCTCTCCGATTTCGCCGGTGAGTTGTAGGTCTGGCCGTGCATCACGGCGACCAGCTCCTGGAGCAGATCGCGCGCCTCGGGCTTCGTCTTCAGGTGGTTCAAAAGGAGGACGGACACCTCGCTGAACGCCTTCTCATATGCGATCCCTTCGCGCGTGCGCCCCGCCACCTTCTCGCGTCCGCTCGAGAGATCCTCTTCGAGGGCTTCGGCGTAGCGCGCCAGCTGGGCACGGAGCTCCTCGATTTGGCGGCGAAGGTCCCGTGCCTGCGCCTCTTTTTGCACGGCGCGCTGCTCATGGTTCTTCAGCTGCTCGCGCCTCGCCTCGACCAGCGCAGCCGCCGCACCCGACCGTTCGAAGGTCACGCGCAATTGCGCCCCCGAACCGCTGGCGCCGTCGGCGGCTTGCTTGGCCTGCCCGGCGTTGCGCTCTGCCTGCTGCGTGGATTCGCGGAGCCGCGTCACCTCCAGCTGCTCGGCCGTCAGCTCGCGGAGGGCGCGCGACTCCTCGTGCGCGAGCTCCTCGACCTTACGGCCTATCTCCGCACGAAGCGCCCTCCCCCTGCGCTCGAGCGCCTCCAGCTTGCGCGTGTGGCTCGCGACTTCTCCCTCGAGCCGGCTGGCCCGCGATGCGAGGTCCCACGCCTGGGACG
The DNA here is from genome assembly GCA_963831555.1 of uncultured delta proteobacterium. Lineage (GTDB taxonomy): Bacteria > Myxococcota_A > Polyangia > Polyangiales > Polyangiaceae > Palsa-1150. Next base: position 19,410 of record CAWHQT010000020.1, on the reverse strand, counting down.
TTGCGGTCTGGACATCGGGGGGCGCGTTGTTTCCGGGGTGAGCCCTCGAAACCATGCGCGAGAAAAGCGCCGCGCGGCTCGCCCACTCGATGACGCCAGGCGACTGCGGAGGCGGTGGTGGAGGTGGGACCGCGTTCTCGCCCGTGGTCCCAATCTCCCACGGAGTGCTCGGCAGGCTGCGCTGAAGTGACTTCAGCTCCTCGTGCATGTGGTGGGCGTCTTGAAAGCGCTTTCGCCTGTCTTTCTCCAGAAGCTTTACGACGATGGCCTCGGCCGCGGGCAAAACGTCAGGCTTGATGGATCGGGGACGCGGGGCGACGCCCGTGCGCTGAAGCTCCAACAGCGTATCGCGGTCATCGCTCCGGAAAGGCAGCTGGCCGGTCAGCATCTCGAAGAAGAGAACGCCGAGCGCATACAGATCGCTCTGCGCCGTGGCCTCCTCTCCCCTGGCCTGCTCGGGCGACATGTATTCGGGCGTTCCGAAGACGGCACCTTTCGGCGCGAGCCGAGGATCCATCGCGAGGTGCGCCAAGCCGAAGTCCAAAATCTTGACGAAGTCTTTCCTGCCGCCGCGCGTCGTCAGCAAGATGTTGTCGCTCTTGAGATCGCGGTGCACGACGCCCAGATCGTGTGCGCGGGCGAGCGCGGCGCACATCTGTTCGAGGATGTCGACGCTCCGCGCGAGAGGCATCGATCCACGCGCGAGCTCGCTCGAGAGCGACGTCCCGACCAGGTACTCCATCACCAGGTAGAGTTCGCTGTCTTCCGTCTCGCCGATGTCGTGGATGTCGATGATGTGCGCGTGGTCCACCCGGTTGGCGGCCCTCGCTTCCCGAAGCATCCACGCGCGCAAATGGGTTTCGCCGCGCAGGTCCGGGCGAATCAATTTGACGGCGACGACGCGGTCGATGAGGACGTGCCGCGCACGGTAAACAACGCCCATTCCGCCTTCGCCAATCCGCGCTTCCAGGCGATATCGCCCGGCGATGACGCGATTGAGCATCGGGTCCGTGGGCTTGGACGGTTGATTGACTCGATGTGTACTTTGCATTCGCTATCTGACCCCCGACCAAGCGTCGAACGCTGGATGGTACCAGTAGCGATACGTCACCGGGAATCCCGCGCTTCAGAAAGTGACGTGTAAGACCGGCACCCGGACTTCGGTCTCTGCCCGCATCCCGTATTGCCTCTGTTGCGTCACCGAGAATACAGGTCGCACATCGGGCACCGGAACACCCATCCGAACCTCCCCCGGCCTCATATCGAGAAGAGACTGAGGCGGCGCAGGCGACGGCCCGGGTGGCGGCGGCGGCGTGGGCACGGCCGCCGGCTGCGAAGCGGGCGCTGCAGGCGGAGGCGCCGCAATGATTCCCGCGCCGGGAACCCCCGGCTCGGCGGCGGGCCCGACGGGAGCGCGATCCTCCGTCGCGCCCTCCTCAGGTCTGTAGCGCGTCGCATTCAACGTCAAAACGAGCGCCGGGATGACCAACGCGAGGCCGCCGGCAAGCATGTACGAGGGGGCGCGCCCGTCGCTACTCCCTTGTTCGACGAAGTAGCCGCCGACTCCACCGCCTCCAGCCCCTACCAGCGCCCCAACGGCGTAGGCCCATCCAGGTCGCACGTCGGCGAGAGACTCCACGATAGTGACCGCCTCCGCTCCGAGCAGGGCGCCACCCGCGATCCCTTTGCCGGTCGAAGATACCTCGTCCGCGCGCGCGGACCGCGTAAGCCCAGTCGTTCCAACGAGAGCGGCTGCGGCGATGACGAACGGACGGAACGTCGCGCTTTGGAGTGCCATGGGTCTGTCGTACCTCTTTCCGCTGGGTGGTGGCCAACGTATCACTTGTTTCCCCGCCAACCCAAGACAACCGGGAACCACCGGGCTCGACGGGAGCGCCGGGGTGTGCGTGGGCGTGCCCGCATCGGTGTGTCGGCGGACGCCCCTGGGACGCCCCTGGGAGGGCCAGAGACCTGCGTGCGGGTTGCCGACGCGGCTGCCAGTCGACCGGACTTGTGCTATCCCGGACGGGCGATGGGTCAAACTGGTGCGCTCCCCGTCCGCGAGGGCGACCTACTCGCCGGCAAGTACCGGGTCGAGCGGGTGATTGGGTCGGGCGGCATGGGCGTCGTCGTCGCCGCCCGGCATGAGCAACTGGGTCAGCTCGTGGCCATCAAGCTCGTCCGCGACGAAGCGCTCGAGCAGGGCGATACGGTCGAGCGGTTTCTCCGCGAAGCGCGCGCCGCGGTCAACCTACGCAGCGAGCACGTGGCGAAGGTGCTCGACGTCGGAAAGCTCGACTCCGGCGCACCGTACATGGTCATGGAGTTTCTCGACGGCAACGATCTCGGGCATGTCCTGAACGAGAGCGGGCCGATGGCGCTCGACGCAGCATTGCTCTTGCTTCTTCAGGCGTGCGAGGCTGTGGCCGAGGCGCACGCAGCGGGCATCGTGCACCGCGACCTTAAACCGCAGAATCTGTTTCTCACGCGCACGTTTTCGGGGTCGCCGCGGCTGAAGGTCCTGGACTTCGGCGTCTCCAAAGCGATCGGTCTGACCAAAGACGGCCTGGGAGCGCTAACCCGCACACGCGCCATGCTCGGATCGCCCCTTTACATGGCGCCCGAGCAAATGCGCTCCTCGCGAGACGTCGACGCGCGGGTCGACGTGTGGGCCTTGGGAGTCGTGCTCTTCGAGCTTCTCACGCGACGTTGGCCCTTCGAGGCGGAGAGTATGCCCGAGCTTTGCCTCAAGGTGGTGACGGAGGCGCCCCGACCGCTGAGCGAGTTTCGGTCCGACGTACCCCCGGGGGTCGTGGCGGTCATCCAGCGATGCCTCGCGAAAGAGCCGGCGGGGCGCTACGCGAACGCGACGGAGCTAGCCGCTGCGCTCGAACCCTTCGCTCCGCCGTTGATGTCGCGTGTGGCCGCCGACCGCCCTCGGACGACGCTCATCGCAGCGCCCACCTCGAGCCAGCCGGTGGATATCGCGAGGCCCACCTTACCAAGTGCCGAGTCTTCTCCGGTCGCGTCGGGCCCAACCCCTTCGGCGTGGGGCGGAGCGCCCGCCGGACCCTTGGTCGAGCGGCGCCGCTCGCGCTTGGCCGTACCTCTTGTCGCCGCTCTGCTCATCGGAGCCACGGTCGCGAGCGGGGTGCTTCTCGCACGGCGGAGCGCACGCGTAGGAGCCGCCGCGTCGCTGACGACGGAGAGCGCCCCGATGAGCGCCGCAGCCTTGCCGCCGGCCGTACATTCACTGGTCGCGATGCAAGCGGATATCCTCCCTACGGCGTCGATCGTGGCACTTCCAGAGCCCGTCGCTACCTCGCCCTCCGAACCGGCACGTGCCGAGGCAAGCTCCGCGAAACACGAGGCGCCGCCCCCACCGCCGAGGCCCGTCGTTCACTGGGCGCCGCCAAGCGGCCCAGCGCCTGGCCGAACGCCAGGCAACAGCCGGCCGCCCATTCCGGATGACGACATTCCTGCCCTTCGATGAGCGCCTTCGGGTAGACACGAGGTCATGCGTTTCGCCAACTGTTCGGCGGCGGTGCTCGCGACGACAATTGCCCTTGCGACCGCGGATGCCCAGGCCCAAGGGACCGAGAGCGACAAGGTGACGGCGGAAGCGCTGTTCGAAGACGGGCGCAAGCTCGTCGCGGACAAGAAATACGCCGACGCGTGTCCGAAATTCGCCGACAGCGAGCGGCTCGACCCCTCCGCGGCGACGCTCCTCAACCTTGCTAATTGCTGGGAGAAACTCGGCCGTGCGGCCACCGCGTGGGCCACGTACAAAGAGGCGGCGAGCTCCGCGAACGCCGCCGGACGCAAAGATTATGTGACGGCCGCCGAACGGCACGCGGACTCCCTCGCGCCGACGCTGGCGCGACTGACAATCAATGTCGGCGCGCCCATCGATGGCATCCAGGTGCGCCGCGACGGCGTGAACGTGGACCGCGCCGAGTGGGCCATTGCCATCCCGATCGACCCGGGAAGCCACACTCTCAGCGCCTCGGCTCCCGGCCACAAGGACTGGTCCGCCGTCGTGGAGGTCCCCCAGAACGGAGCGCAGGTCATCGCCACGGTGCCCCCGCTCGAGGCGGCTCCCGTCGAAATGGCGGCCACGACGGCGCCGGCCCCGGGAGCTCCGGCCGGTCCGGCCGCGCCGGTGGCGTCCGTCGGTGCAGAGCCCGCGACCCCATCCGCCCCGAACCCCGTAGGATCGGGATCCGCGCAACGCATCGCGGGCTGGGTCGTGTCGGGGCTCGGCGTCGCGGGCGTGGCGATTGGCGCGGGCTTCCTCGTCCTCGCGAAGAACAAGTACAACGATTCGGTCGATCACGACTGCGAAGCCGCGCCGAATCAAAATGTTTGCTCGCAGCCGGGCCTCGACGAACGTTCCGACGCCCGTTCCGCGGGGGACATCGCCACGGTGGCTTTCGTCGTAGGCGGCGCCGCGATCGTGGGGGGCGTGGCGCTGTGGCTGACCGCCCCCGGGGGCACGAAGAACCGAGAAACGGGCAACGCCACGACCCTCGTTCTCATGCCGACTCTCGGCGGCGCGGCGCTCAAGGGAGCTTGGTAATGGTGCGAATCGTCTTCTCCGCGGGAGCGGGCGCCCTCGCGCTCGGATGCTGCGCACTTCTCGCATGCAATTCTATCTTCGGAATCGACCCGGCCACCCTCGAGCCGGCAGAAAGCGGCGCCCCTCGGGACGCTGGAGAAGGCGGCGCGGGCGTTGGAGCAGGGAACTCCGAGGCGGGGCCACCGATCAACTACGACGTCACGTGCGACAACTATTGCAACCTCGTGACGATGGCCTGCGGAAGTACCAATCTCGAGTATTTGCAAGGGCTCGCGATGGGATCCGACGCCGGAGTGTGCTCCGCCATCTGTCCGTTCTTCGAGCCCGGGGGCCCCGCTGACCCGACCGCCCCAGCGCCCTCCACGGATACGCTCAGCTGCCGCGTATGGCATGCGAACGCCGCTCTCGAGGCCGCGTTCCATAATCAAACGTTGGAAACCCACATTCATTGCCCCCACGCGGGCCCCCTCGGCGGGACGTATTGCAACCCGATGGGAAGCGATCCGTGCACGCCGTTTTGCACGCTGGACCTGCAGATCTGCGGCACGATCGCATACCCGGGAGGCATGGACGATTGCCTCTCCGCGTGCCGTGGCTCGGACGCGGGAGCGGATGGCGGTACCGCGGGATTCCCTTACCTGGAGCAGGTTGACGTCGCCGCGGAGAGTGACCTCGCCTATAGCTCCGGCAATACGCTCAACTGCCGCATGTATCACCTCGAGAACGCGGTCCTGTTTGCCGACACGGCCACGCACTGCCCGCACACGTCCGAAAGTGGAGGAGGCGTTTGCGTCGGGCCGCCCGCGGGCGGCCCGTAGGAGGCGGAGTGGAAACCCTCCACGACGCTATTCGGTGCCCTAGCGATCCCGGCGTGCGCCCGTTTGCCCTGTCGCTCCCGAGTCGACTGCAATGGAAATCGACGTTCCTTCGATGAGCTCTTGCGTCCGCCGTCGCTCCGTCTCCACCGCCTCGCCATGCCCGTCCCCAAAGGCGATGTCCACGAGGATGCTCGATAGATCCTCGACCCGAGACTGCGCTGCGATCGGAGCCGACAACGACTGCGAAGGATCTTGCCGCACTTCCTCGTAGGCCGCGCGAAGCGCTTCGAACATCGCCCGCGCGTTCTGCCAGCGCCCCGCTTTGTCGAACACGAGCGCCCCATCGACCGCGCGCACAAGGGCCGGCCCGGCGCCCGGCATCACCTCCGCGAGGGACGGGGCGGCATCCTTCATCGCGGCGATCGTGGTGTCGAACGCCGTCGCCCGCTCGTGAACGCGCCGGCCCGACACGGTCCGAAAAAGCACCGCACCCACAGCGAAGATGTCGCTCCGGGCGTCGATTTGATCGGGCTGCCCACGAGCCTGTTCCGGGGCCATGTAGCCTGCCGTACCCATCACGATTCCGGCGGCGGTGGGAATGACCGAGAGTACCCCGTCACGAACGCGCGCCAGACCGAAATCCAGGAGTTTGGCGTGGCCGGTGTTCGTGACGACGATGTTGCCGGGTTTGATGTCGCGGTGAATGATTCCGTTCGCGTGAGCGGCGGCGAGCACTTCGAGCACCTGGGCTGTGATGGCCAGCGCTTCGGCCACGGGCAGCGTGCCGCCCGCGCGGGTGAGAACGGCGGAAAGTGACTGCCCGAAGAGCAGTTCCATCACGAGGAAGGGGCATCCGTCTTCGGCGATGTCGTCATCGAGGATCGCGACGGCACCGGGGTGATCGATTCGGTTCGCGACATACCCCTCCCGCAGAAAGCGCTTTCGCACCTCCGGGTTGGAGGCGACGTGCGCGTGCAGCATCTTGATGGCGACGCGCCGGCCGTTCCGATGCGTCGCTTCGTAGACCGCGCCCATCGCCCCCACGTCGATCAACCGGTCGAGCCTCCACTTGCCGTTCAGCGTCTTTCCCACGCGCGCCTGGTGAAGGTCGGGCGGTTCGCTTGCGTGGTCACTCACGTCACGGAGGATTGCGGGTCCCTCGTCCTGGCGTCAAGCCCGCGGGCGACAGCGGGGCTCGCTCGTTCGGCCTCGTTCGCCGGCCGCCCCCCCGGAGCCAGCGGAATAAATGGCGAAGCTCGGGCGTCCGCTACGCCGGCCCCTCGTGGCCTCATGGTACAACTCCGGACGCCCGCGCGGTGTCGCGGCTGCCGAGGAGATCGCCCATGTACGACGTTCGTGCCCTCAATGAGCTCGTCGCCAAGGAAAGCGCCTTCGTAGACCGCCTCATCACCGAGCTCGGGAAGGTGATCGTCGGTCAGCAGTACATGATCGAGCGGATTCTCGTCGGCCTGCTCACGGGCGGACACGTCCTGGTCGAAGGCGTGCCCGGGCTCGCCAAGACGCTCACGGTGCGCACGCTCTGCGATGCCGTCCACGCGAAGTTCGCGCGAATCCAGTTCACGCCCGATTTGTTGCCGGCGGACCTGGTCGGCACGGTCGTCTATAACCAGCAGCGGGGCGAGTTCACATCCAAGCTCGGTCCGATTTTCGCCAATCTGGTCTTGGCTGACGAGATCAACCGCGCGCCGGCCAAGGTGCAGAGCGCCCTGCTCGAAGCGATGCAAGAACGTCAGGTCACCATCGGCGAAAAAACGTATCCGCTGCCCGAACCGTTCATCGTCATGGCGACGCAAAACCCCATCGAACAAGAGGGCACGTACCCGCTGCCGGAAGCGCAAATCGATCGGTTCATGCTGATGATCAAGGTCGGTTATCCGACGCGCGACGAAGAGCGGAAGATCATGGATCGGATGACCCAGTCGGAGCCGGCGCGCGCCGAGCCGGTGGTCACTCCCGCCGAGCTTCTGGACGCGCGAAGGATCGTAAAGCAGGTGTACATGGACGATAAGGTGAAGGACTACATCGTCGATGTGGTCTTCGCGACGCGTGAGCCGGCCAAGCACGGGCTCAAGGATCTCGCGCCTCTCGTCGAATACGGCGCGAGCCCGCGCGCGAGCATCGCGTTGAACCTCGCCGCGCGCGCGCACGCCTTTCTACGGCACCGCGGCTACGTGACCCCCGAGGACGTGAAAGCCGTGGGGCCTGACGTTCTGCGCCATCGGCTCGTCCTCACGTACGAGGCCGACGCGGAAGAGGTCACGAGCGAACACGTCGTCAAGCGTGTGTTCGAGGTGGTCGAAGTTCCGTAGGGTTGGCCCGCCGGTGCGATCTCCGCGCGCGTCCCCCTCCCCCTGGTCTTCGCCCGACGTTCGCAGAAGGTCGTCAGCGCGGGGAATACACGCGAGCGCCCAATTGCCTTGGCCCATGCTAGAAGAGGCCGCCCTCCTCCCCAATCGCGCAAGAAACCCGTGATACCGAAGGACCTTCTCGCGGCCCTCCGCGTCATCGAGATCCACACCGCACGGCTCGCCAACGAGCAGCTGTCGGGGACGTACAGCTCGAGCTTCAAGGGCCAAGGACTCGCGTTCCGCGAAGTGCGCCCCTACCAGCCGGGTGACGACGTGCGCGTCATCGACTGGAACGTGTCCGCCCGGATGAACGAGACCTTCGTCAAGGTCTTCGTCGAAGAGCGGGAGATGACCGTGATGCTCGTGGTCGACCTCTCCGCGAGCGAGCGGTTCGGCACGAGGCGCGCCGCCAAAGTGCGCGTCGCGAGCGAGGTCGCGGCCCTGCTCGCGTTCAGCGCCATACGCAACAACGATCGCGTCGGGCTCATCGTGGCCACCAACAAGATCGAGCGCATCGTGCCGCCCAAGAAGGGGGAAAAGCACGTGATGCGCGTCGTCCGCGAGATCCTCGGATTCGAACGCGACGCGGCGCCCGAGGTGCGCCCGTACGACGGCCGCGGCCGCCAGAGGCTTGGCGCGGCCACGGATCTGAAGGCGGCGCTCGAGGCGCTGGTCCGCGTGTCGCACCGTCGGAGCGTCGCCTTCATCGTGAGCGACTTCTACGATACGGGGTACGAGCGCGCGCTCGCCCTGGCGGCGGCCAAGCACGACGTGATCCCCGTGGTCCTCGTCGATCCACGCGACGCCGACTTGCCGGACGTCGGGTTGGCGAGCTTCGAGGACCTCGAAAGCGGCGAAAGCATCGTGGTGGACACGGGCGACGCGCGAGTGCGCGCGTGGTACGCGGCCACGATGAAGCAGCTCGCCGAGTCACGCCGCGTGAGCTTTCACAAGCTCGGGGTCGATTCAGTCGAAGTCGCGACGGGGGGCTCGTTCGTTCGCCCCTTGCGGGATCTCTTCGCGCGGCGTGCCCGGAGGATCCGCCGATGACGGCGCGACGTCGCGTGCCTCTCTCGCTGCAAACGCTGCTGAGCGTCGCGTTCGTCTTTTGTTCGATGATCGCTCGCGCCGAGTGCGTCGAAACGGCGCCTTCCGGCGCGGAGCGCCCGCAGATGGTCGACTCCTTCCCGGCGCGCGGCGTGAGCGGCTACGCCTCGACGCTCCACGTGGTCGTCACGCACGGACGCGGCGAGACGGTGCTTCCGCACGGCCTCGAGCTTCAGCGCGAAAGCGACGCGGCGAGAACGCTGAACGGCGCCGGCTTTTCGCTGCCCGACCAAGACGCGGGCGCCGGGGCGACCCTGTCGAGTGCAGACGCCGACCCGACGGCCGGCGCCGCCCAAGCGGGACGAAGGAGGACCACGCTGGACCTTCCGCTGGTTGCCCTTCCAAAGGAGCCGGGCCGCCATACTCTCACGCTGCCGCCCTTGCCGATCGTCGTCGCGCGAGCGAACGGGGACGTGGTCACGCTTTGCACCCGACCGCACGTCCTGGTCGTGGACGACCCGACCGCGTCAACGCCCCATGCGCAGCCCAAGCTCAATCCTCCGCCGCGCGCGCAACGGGAAGAATGGGTCGGCCTCGAGCGCGCTCTCACGTACGGGGCGGTCGGAGTCGTCCTCGGCGCGATCGCACTCTGGCTCGTCCGCCTCTGGAACCGGCGCCCGAAGGTCGTACCCCCGCCGCCGCCCCCGCGCGTACCGTGGGAAGTCGCCCTCGAACGGCTCGATGAAGCTCGGCACGCAGGGCTTCTCGAGACGGAGCGCTTCTCGGACTTCTTCGATCGCGTCAACGACGCCGTTCGCCAATACCTGGGCGCGCGCTTCGGCTTTGACGGCTTGGAGTCCACGACCGACGAGACGCTCGCCGCGCTGGGGCGCCTTCCACATTTCTCCCTGCCCATCGGCGAAGTCGCCGGCTTTCTCCAACACTGCGATCTCGTGAAGTTCGCCGACCTGACCCCCAGCCACGAGGAATGCCAGACGGCCCTACGGGAAGCCGAACGGGTGGTCCGCCAGACGATACCGGCCTCGTACGACGCGCCCCGCTACGGATCCGCGGAGAGCCGCTCGTGAAACGACCGAACGAGCGTTGGCTGCGCGGGGCGATCGTCCTGCTGTCGACGATCGCCGTCGTAGCGCTCGGCCTCGTGTGGCCGGCGCTTGCGCGAGGCGATGCGTGGCGTTCCGCTCGATGGAGCACGTGGCCCGACACGCTCGGGCCCTCGCCCTCCACGGCGGACGCGCTGTCGTGGCTTTGGCGTGCGGGCTATTGCGCTGCCCTGGCGGCGGCGCTCCTGTCCGTGCCCTTCATCGTGTGGCGAATGACGCTCGGCGCGGACGTTCGGGTTCCGCGGCTCGGGATGCCCACGATCGTGCCCCTCCTTCAGGGACCGCGCGGTTGGCGCACGCCCCTGCGCGACGCGCCCGGCGTCCTTCGCGGCGCGGCGCTGGTTCTCGCCGTGCTGGCGCTCGGCCGGCCGGAGAGCGTGCTCCGCGGCGAGACCGAAGAAGAACGCGGCATCGACATCGTGCTGGTTCTCGATCTGTCCGCGTCGATGTCGGCCGTGATGGACGGAGCAGCGAGCGCTCTGCCCCCGGGAGCCCGGGATCCCCGGCAGCGACCGACGCGCATCGACGTGGCCAAAGACGTGCTCGTGGACTTCGTACGGCGCCGCAAGACCGATCGGATCGGCGTCGTGGTCTTTGCCAAGCAAGCCTTCGTTCTTTCGCCGCCCACCCTCGACTACGGCCTGATCGCCTCGCTCGTCTCCCGCATCGAGCTCGGGGTCATCGACAGCACCAAGACGGCCATCGGGGACGCCGTGGGGACCGCGGTGGCCCGGATGCGCCGCAGCGACGCGCGAAGCAAGGCCGTCGTGCTGCTGACGGACGGGGACTCGAACGAAGGGGTCATCTCGCCCGAGTACTCGGCGCACCTCGCGCAAAAGGAAGGCGTTCGGGTGTACACCGTGCAGATCGGCAACGGCGACGACGTCGATGTCCAAGTCGGGACGGACCTCTTCGGGCAGCCCGCTTACAAGCGCGAGCACTTTCCGGTCAACCCGGAGCTGCTCCGGTCGATGGCGCACGAGACCGGGGGCGAAGCTTTCATCGCGACCGATAAGTCCGGCCTCGAGAACAGCATGCACTCGATTCTCGACCACCTCGAGAAGACGAAGTTCGAATCGCAGGCATCGGCGATCGAGGATCTGTTTCCTTTTCTGCTGGTGCCGGCGGTCGTCCTCGTGGCGCTCGAGGCCTTGGTGCGTCTGGCCCTCGTGAGGAGATTCCCATGAGGTGGGGGCACGACTTCAGCTCGATCCTGGGCGTCGTGGTCGCCGCGTTCTGCGCCGTTGCGTTCCTGGGGTATTCGGCGGCCGTGGTGTGGGCGAGCATTCGGCAAACGCGAGCTTCCCGCAGGTTCGGCGAGCCGGCCATGCTCGCGCCTCTCGTGAGCTACGACGCGACCGCGCGCCGCGCAGTGAAAGCGGTCCTCTTGGTCGCGGCGATGATGTTCGCGTTCATCGCCCTCGCGCGGCCCAAGTTCGGAAGCGGTACGAAGATCGTCCCGGCGACCAATCTCGATGTGGTCGTCATGCTCGACTACTCGAAGAGCATGTACGCGCGCGACGTCGCGCCGACCCGCATCGCGCGAGCGAAAGCCGAAGTCGCGCGCCTGATTCGTGATTTGCCGGGAGCCCGCTTCGGCGCCGTGGCATTCGCGGGCGAGCCCATGAGCTTTCCGCTGACGAGCGACGGGGCCGCCATCGCGCAGTTCTTCCGCCAGCTCGACCCGAACGACATGCCCGTGGGAGGTACGGCGACCGCCAGGGCGCTCGAAGCCGCGCGCGAAGTCTTCGCGCGCGACCCCAAAGCGAAGGACCACGTGCGCGTCATCGTCCTCGTGACCGACGGCGAAGATCTCGAGGGCGATCCCGTCGCCGTCGCAGAGGATTGCGCCAAAGAAGCCACGCGCATCGACGTGGTGCAGATCGGCGGCCGCGCGCCCGAGGTCATCCCCGACGTGGGCCCCGACGGAAAGGTGGTCGGGATTCGGCGTGACGACGACGGCAAGCCGCTGACGACCGAGCTGTCGGCGGAGGGCGAGGCCCAGCTGGCGCGCGTGGCCCAGACTACGGGCGGCACGATCGTGCGCGCGGAGCACGGCGAGACCGGCATCGATCAGGTCGCCAAAGGGTTGCAGAGGATGATGCGCGAAGAGCTGAGCGAGAAGGTCGAGACCGTGTACGCCGAAGAATACGCGTGGCCTCTCGCTCTGGCCGTGGCTCTCCTCATTGGTGAGGCTCTCCTCGGGGAAGCGCCCCGGCGCAGGCGCCCGGCATGAACTGGGCGCGATGGGCGCGGCGCGCCAGAACGACGGCCGGTCTCTCGGCCTGGCTTTGTGTGGCGCTTTGCGGCGCGTGCGGATGGAATCCTTCGCGCCCGTTCGAGCGCAATGCCCCCGCAGTGACAGAGGCGCTGGCCGAGATCGATGGGGGCGACGCCGCCACGGCGGTCGCGAAGCTCGAGAACTATCTGTCCACGGGCCCATGCAAAGAGGGCAACATCGGCACGCCCGACCTGCTCAAGCAACGAGCCGACGGCACGTTCGATCTGGGCCTTGCGCTCTTCCGCGTCGGCGAACAATACGGTCGCCGGTTCGGCGAAGAGGAAGCGCCGGGCGCGGGGGACGAGAACGCCCACGAGCAGCGGCACGAGTCCGTCGAGTGCGCGCGGCGGGTCGTCCAAGCCGTGGTGGAAGATGAGGGCGCGAATCCCGGGCTGCGGGCGCGCGCTCTCTACCTGCAGGGCAATCTGGCATTCCTCGACGGCGAGTACGAGGATGCCGTGCGGGCGTATGACGGCGCCCTGGGGATCGCGCCGGGCCAGGTCGATGCTGGGGACCCCATAGGCCGCGATGCCGCGTGGAACCGAGCGATCGCGCTGCAGCGCATCGACGACAAGAAGGACGCGGGGAGCGACGCTTCCCGCGACGGAGCATCGGAGGGGGGCCCATCGGACGGCGGGGGCGAGCGAGGCGACAGCGGTGACAAGAGCCCCAAGGACGCCGGCAAGGATGGCGAGAGCGCCGGCGCGGACGGAGGCGGCGACCGCGGGCAAGACGCGTCTCCGCCGCCCGAACCACCCGACGCGGGCGACAGCGCGCGCGAAGCGAGCGCGCCGCCCCCGACGACGACCAACGAAGACGAGCGGATGCTCGATCAGCTCGAGAGCGCCCCCACGATGCAACAGGAGGAAGCCAAGCGTCTCGGGCACCGGCGTCTGCGGGGGACGGCCGACAAATGAAGCGCGCGGGGGTCGTGCTCGCGGCGCGTGTCGCGTCATTGGCCGGGTCGTTGGCGCTTGCCGCGTTCGCGCCTGGTGCTGCGAGGGCCCAAGCCGCTCCGCAGATCGAAACGCAAGTCGACGCGCAGACGCTCGGCGTGGGACAGACGGTCCAACTCGAGATGCAAGTGACGAGCGCCGACGCGATGCCTGGCTCGCCCGAGCTCGGGGCGAGCGCGGGCTTCACGGTGCGTGGGATGAACGCGTCTCCGTCGCAGACGCACATCAGCATCAACGGCAGCCGAATGGACCGCTACACGCTCACGGTCGACTGGGTGCTCCAGGCCGGTCGCGTGGGCGCGTTCACTATCGGGCCACCGACCGTCGTCGTCGGCGGCACGCGGTACGCGTCTCACCCGATCAAAGTGCGCGTGGTCCCCGCGGCGCAGGCTCCGCCGCGCCACGCTCGGCCGGCCCCCCCGCAAATGCCGTTCGGCTTCTCTCCGTTCGACCCATGGCGGCAGCTGATTCCGGGGTTCGACCCGAACGACCGAGCACCCCCCCCGCCTCAACCGGAGGTCGTGACCGATCCGAAGCTGTCGCTCGATTCGTCGGGCGGCGAGGTTTACTTCCTTCACGCCGCCCTCGACAAGACGACCGCCGTCGTCGGCGAACAAGTCACGCTGAGCGTCTATCAATACCTCGACACGACCACGGCCTCCGACGTCGGGGCCGATGACGTGCACGAGCCAGCGGTCGCCGAGTTCGTCAAGCATCCGCTGGTCCAGGACAACCAAGAGCCCCCGCTTGCCGGGTATGCGTCGATTGGCGGTCGCATCTGGCAGGTCCGCCTTGCGTTTCGTTGGGCGCTCTTTCCACTTCGCACCGGCGATCTGGTCGTGGGGCCCATGAGCCTCACGCTCGTCAGCCCTCGCGGGCTCGCCGGCCAGCCGAGAACCACCGAGACGCTTCATGTGCGCGTGACCGAGCCCGCCGTTTCGGGACGCCCGCCCGGCTACGCACTCGGCGACGTGGGCCGCTTCGCCCTGGCCGCGCAAGTTCAGCCGCGCGAGCTGGAACAGGGCGGCGCCGTCGGCGTGCACGTCGACCTCTCGGGAACGGGTAACCTCCCGAGCACGATCGTGCCGCCCGCGCGCGAAGGCGTCGAATGGCTCGCCCCCGAAGTGCACGACGAGCTGGGGCCGATCGCGGGGCGCGATGCGTACGGAGGCAAGCGATCGTTCGAGTTCGTCGTTCGCGTCAAGCGGGCCGGTGACGTCAACCTCGGCGAGCTCGCCCTGCCCTTTTGGGACCCGGAACAAAAGCGGTACGCAGTCGCTCGAGCGGCGCTGGGCAGCGTGCACGTGACGCCGTCGGCGGCGCCCGCGGGCACCCCGGACAAGGCGGCGGAGGTCTTGCCCGGACTGCCGGCCGCGCGCGACCGGCTCGAGGGATCCCCGACGAGCGGACCGCATATCGACGATTCACCGCTCTTCTGGCTTGGGGCCGTGGCGGGCGGACCGCTGGCGTTCGGCCTCGCCGTCGTCCTGCGCAAGGCGGCGCAGCGCATTGCGCGTGCACGACAGGGCCGGCGTGCTTCGCCGGGCGCGGAGCTTCGCGAGCGCGTGTCGGCGGCGCGCGCGGCGTGCGGGGGGGCAGACGCGCGGGCCGCCGATTCCGCCATCGGTCGCGCGCTCGAGGCGGCGGCATGGGCCCACGCGGGCGTCAACGTGCGGGGCGCCGTCGGCGACGAGGTGAGCGAGCGGCTCGCGCGCGCCGGCGTGGGGCCGGAGGCCGCAGCGAGCCTCGCAACGCTCCTCCGTGAATGCGAAGCGGCTCGGTTCGCTCCCGACGAAGCCGAACTCGCGGCCGCTCGCGAAAGGTGGACCCGCGCGCAGGCCATCGTCCGCCAGCTCGAAAGGGATTCGTAGTGAGTCACCAGGGGCATTCCCTAGTTGGAGACCCAGGTCACCCTGAGCGCTTCGCTCCGGCTCGACTCGCTTCGCTCGCTCGTCTCCGCTCTCGCAGCCTGGCTTGCGCGGCCCATCGAGGGGAGCGATGCCGCTCCACCTCGAGCTCCCCGGCAGGAAAGGCGCACATTCTGTGAGTCACCAAGATCACCCTGAGTCTCGCTCCGCCTTGCCTCCGGCAAGGCTCCGCTCGACAGAATGGGCGCGTACGTCACGTCGAGGGGAGCGATGCCGCTCCTCCTCGAGCTCCCCAGCAGGAAAGGCGCACGTTTCCTCCGTCGCGTGTCCGGCGCAGCCGGGTGGGGCGCTAGTGAGTCACCCGGGTCATTCCCCAGCAGGAAAGACGCTTGGCCTGGTGACAACGAAAGCCATCGCCGGCCTCCTCTTCGCCTTGCTTCTCCTGCTGTCTTTCTCCGCCCATGCGGACGAAGAGCCGAGTCCTGCGGCTCTCTTTGCCACGGGGTCCCGGGCGCTCGCCGAGGGCCGCGCAGGGGATGCCATCGCCGCGTTCGAAGCCCTTGCCGATCGCGGCGTCGTCGACCCCGTGGCCAGCTATGACCGCGGTTTGGCGTACGCCACGCGAGTGCGCCTCGGCGCGGAGCTACCCGGCGATCTGGGGCGCGCGGCGCAGGGGTTCGAAGAAGCGCGGGAGCTTTCTCGTGAACCGCGCCTCGTCGACGACGCCTCCACGGCGCTCGCCGTCGTCCGCGGGGAGGTTGCCCGGCGGCGCATGAGAGCCGGTCAGCCGGCCGAGGTCGACCCGGCCCGGTCGCTCGCAACGGCGCTCGCCGGACTGATGTCCGAAACGACGTGGGCCATCCTCTCGCTCATCGCCTCCCTGGCCCTGGCCGCCGGCCTCTTCGTCCGCTGGCTGGGACAAAAACCCCGCGTGCGCGTCGCAGGCGGCGTGTTCTCTGGCATTGCCGCGCCACTCCTTGCCGCGTCCGCCGCGATGACGCTCGCGGCACAGCACGATCGGACCCGCGTGCGCGAGGCGGTGGTCGTCACGCCGGGCGCTCGTCCGACCGATGACCGCGGGCTCTCGTTGCCCGGGTCGTCGCCTTTGCCGGAAGGAGCGCGGGTCGAAGTGGTGGACGCACGCGGCCCGCAGAGCCGTATCCGGTTCGGCGCCATCGACACGTGGGTCTCGACCGATGCGCTTCGCGACCTCGCTCGTCGCAACTGATGCGGCGCGCAAACGCGCAAACGCGGAGACGCATCCGCGGCCTGCGCGCGATCTACCAGACCCCGTACGCCGCGAGGCCGCCGAACGACTGACCGACCGCCGGCGCCACGTGGACCGCGTGTCCCGAAGGCGCCGTCAAGACGATGACGACTCCCGCGGCGAGCGCGACACCCCCGACCACGAACGCCAGGGTCGACGCGCTCGCGGCGCTGCTCGCGTCGCTGGACGCGGCGGCACCCTGCACACTGTTCGGCCCTTTGCACGTCGCGCCGCTGCATCCGTCCTGATTCGTGGCCTCGTCGTTCTTGGACTTCGCGTCGAACCCGAACACCGAACCGATCGCGACACCCACGACGCCCACCCCGACGGCGGCCCACCCAACGACTCGCTGCGTGGATCCGTTCGACCCCGCAGGCGGTGACTCGGGAGCCGTGTTGGACGCGTCCGCCGCGCCGAGCGCGGCGGGAGCCGCCAGCGGCGCGGGAGCCACGATCGCGACCGCGTCGTCGGCCATCGATACGGTAACCTGAGCCCCGGCGTTCTTCGGCGCGACGTTCACGGTCGTTGACCATGCCTTCTTTTGCGGAGCGCTGGCCGCCACGACGTGCGCACCCGGATCCACCGGAATGGGTACGCCGAATTCGGCATGACCCACGACGGTCCCGTCGCGCTTGACCTCGAGTCCCGGCACGTCGCTCGCCGGATCGACGGCAATCGTCAGCTTTGCCAGGGTGGGCTCGAGCGCGCTCGCGTGACGGAGGGCGCTCCTTTCGGCGTCCTCTTTGCCGGCCGAACTCGCGCGCGCGGCGGCGTCCTTCCACGCCACCCACGCGCTCGCCGTCTGCCCCGTGGCCTCGTAGCACTGGGCCAAGTTGATGAGCGTTCCCCCGCTCGGCGCGAGACGCTCGCTCTCTGCGAGCTTGGGGCATGCCTCCGGATACCGATGTTGAGCCATCAACTTGCGGGCGTCGTCGAAGAGGGCCGTGGCGGCCACGTCGTCATCGGCGCGGGCGCTTCCGGGCGCTGCGAGCGTGCCCCAAGCCACGCACCCAGTGAGTGTGAGGGCAACCGCCGCGGTCTTCATGCGCGCGGAGTCTCGCTCAGGCCGAGCTCCCGCGCCAGCCTCGAACAGCCCTTGGACGCGCGAACGGGCCGCCCCGCGGCGCGACCGCGAGCCGCTACCACGTCGTGCGGTAGCGGGGCGGATCTTCGCCCGCGGGCGCGACGGGAGGCCGCGCGTCGACCCGCTCTTTCGCGGGGGCGGGGCGCCCGGCGGCGGGCGTCGTGGAGACGGGGGCGCGCGTCGCGGCCGGCGGAGCCACGAGAGGGACGGCCCGCGTCACGGCCGGCGGGGGCGCAGCGGCGGGGTGAGGCGTTGGCTTCGCGGTGGGGGCCGGCTCCGGCCCCGTGGCCATCGGCGTCAGCGACGTGATCGGAGCCGGCAGCGCCGCATCGTCGGCCATGCGGCTCGTCTCTGCGGCGCCGGACTCGGCGCTCGGAGTCATCGCCGACGGATGAGGCCTACGCCCTACGTCCAACCCGATCGCGAGCGCCGCGCCCGCGACGCAGACGACCCCTGCGACCGTGGCGATCGCCTTTCCCCGCTTCGACGACGACGCGTCCGTCTTTGCGGCCCAGTTGACCGACGTGGCCCCGGCTCCCGGCGCGCCGGCAAACGGCGACGACCCCGCCTTGACGCGCCCCCCGCCCGATCCGATGCGGGCGATTCGAACCGCGAGATCGCGCGCGTCGGACGGCGCAAAGCTCTGCAACGCGGCGGCAAGCTGCGCTATCGACTCGAAGCGAGCGGCCGGGTTCTTCTCCAAGCAACGGCCTATCGTGCGCACCAGTTCGTCCGGCACATCGGCCCGCAGCGTCTCGATCGGGCGCGGCGGGTCGCTCAGCACCATGGCCGTGAGCTGGGTGATCGCGTCGGCTTCGAAGGGTACGTGGCCCGTCAGGAGCTCATAGAGAATTACGCCGAGGGCCCAGATGTCGCTTCGCTCGTCCGCTGCGCGCGCACCACGGAACTGCTCGGGCGACATGTAGTTCGGCGACCCGATGATTTCCGTCGTTCGCGTCAGTGACAGATCACCCGAGGTCTTGTGCTTCGAGATGCCGAAGTCGAGCACTTTGACGAGGGCGCGTCCGTCGTTGCGACGCGTCCAGAAGAGGTTTCGCGGCTTCAAGTCGCGATGCACGATCCCGAGCGAGTGCGCCTCGGCCACCGCGTCACACGCTTGGAGTACGCAGTCGACCGCGGTTTCGATGGGCATCGCTCCGTAGCGCTCGATGACCTCGCCGAGATCGCTGCCGTCCAGATATTCCATGACCATGTACGGCGAACCGGATTCGAGCACCCCCACGTCGATGACCCGCGCGACGTGATCGCTCTTCAGCCGTACCGCGGCTTTCGCCTCGCGAGCGAACCGTTCGACGAGCGCCGGCTGCCGTAGCCCCGGCTGCAGCATGAACTTGATCGCCACCTTCTGATCGAGTTGCAGATGCGTCGCGGCGACGACGACGCCCATGCCGCCGACCCCGAGAACTCGGTCAACGCGGTATTTTCCCGCAAGCATCTGGCCCTCGGCAACCGGGCTTCGGGGCGGCGAGCTCTCGAATTCGGGCATGGGGCCTAAGGTTCCAACGACGGGTGCGTCCGGCGATTCAGGGCGGCACTACAGGACGCCACGCTCCGGCCCACGATAGCACCGCTCCTCCCCGACGCGACGCGACAGGACGTGCGGCCAGCACCGAGCGAACCGATACGGCGGCACCGGGACGCCTGACCACGCAGCCACGCGCACCTCGACCTGCAATGCTTTGCAATGGGTCCGAGGTTGACGAGCCCGCGTCCCCGCGGTCACTATCGGTGGTGGGGCGGTCGCACGGGGCCGCAATCGAGGAACACTGCGCGTGGGTCAAGACGTCTCCGATCTGCCGGCCGGACTCCGGTCGGGCGACATCGTCGCCGGGAAATACCGGATTGACGGTGTCATCGGCGCCGGCGCCATGGGCGTCGTGGTGGTGGCTCGCCACCTCTTGCTCGACGAGAAAGTGGCCATCAAGTTCCTGTTGCCGCAGGCCGTCGGCAGTTCGGACGCGGTCGGCCGGTTCCTGCGCGAGGCGCAGGCCGCGGT
>CAWHQT010000019.1:0-122284 GCA_963831555.1 uncultured delta proteobacterium | reverse complement strand
TGGAATGACGTTTTGCAGCAGGTCGAGCGCGACTTCATCCGCTCGTTACCCCCTCCTTCGCGAACCCGATCCGGCCCCGATCGCGGCCGCTAGGGGCATGTTCGATATTGGCAAGTTGGAACAATCCTTTCCACCCAAGAGCCCCTCATGTCTGCTCTCCACGATTCCGAGCTCGAACACTTCAAACGCACGATCGACCTCGTCGAGTACGCCAAGAAGACGGGGTATGAGGTCCGAGCCGTCGACGGCGGTACGGGTGTCGTCCTTCTCGAGCATCCCAATCGAGACCGGATTGGGGTCGCCCAACGTTCTCAGGGGGGCTGGATCTATGTCTCCGTGACCGACTACGAGATGCGGGGCGCAACCGAGTCTCCGGAGATCGCTGCAAGGCTGCTGCGCGACTGCATCGCGCACGCGAGAGACCAGGGATCGATCGTCGAGTTTGTGCAAGCGCGCGACTGGACCGCTCGCCGCGGCGAGGTCCCGCTGGAGCGAGTGCGCGAGCGCCTGCGCGCGTACCGCGACGCGGGCTTGCCCCTCGACTTCGAAGGTCCGTTGCACACGCCGCGCGTCGACGAACCGAGCCGAAAGCGCGAACTCAATCAACGCCGCGACGACGGGACGCCCTCCCCGATCGTGCCGGCCGAGACCGACGTCGAGCAGCGCCTGCGTCGATGGAACGCCGCGCAGCGCTCCCTCGATGAACGCTGGGGCCCAAAAACGGACAGCGGCCAACGACGCTGCGATGGAGCACCCGCCGTTGACGTCGCGGCCGGGATCGCGCGCCGTCACCGTAACCGGGGTCCCGAGCGCGGGCGATGAACACCGCCGTGCAACTGCGCCGGGGGGCGGGAGACACGCCGCGAAGTGAGGTCATTTGCGGAACGCCGCGCAGGATCGTCGCAGGCAAGCTCGGGCCCGTGGCGGTCTTCCGGCCGGGGGAACTCGTCGCGTACCGCATTCGGTATCGGCGTCGGACCCGGCTTTTCGTCTTCCGCACGCTGACCGTCGACGATCGGCTCGCAGTCACCGTACCCGGCGTGCGCCCGCGCGTGCAGCTGCTCTTCGAGGTGCGCACAGCGGGACGGGCGCGGCTCGCCCGTGGCCTGTTCGCTTATCTCGCCAAGAACGAGATCCGGCCGGAACGTCTTTCCGACGGGTTCTATCTGCGCGTCGGAGTGGTGCTTGCGGGCCGTCTGCCTCCCCAAAAGATCCTCCAGTCACTCATCGCATCTTCGCTTGGGCCGGACCCACCGACGGGTTCGTCGGCATTGTCTCCATAGCCCTGTCCGATACTACGCATTGGGCGATCGTCGTACGTAGACGCGAAACGCTACCCGCAGGCCTCGTTTCCGAAGTCGCGAAGACCCGGCGGCAACCTTCTTGGATAACACCACGGCCGATCCGAGCGGGATCCCTCGTGGCCATTCCTGCGAGCCGAGCTCGCGGCAACGCATCCCCCTGTTTGGAGTTTACCCATGAGAAAATCCCAGAACGATTCCCCTCGCGCTACCCAAGGTTATTTCTACACTCCAGGGGTCCTCGCCCTGCTGGAGGAGACGGCCGCGAAGCTTCTTGTCGATGCCGACACGCTTCGCGATACCTGCGAGCGCGAGGCGTATGTTTGCGGGGACACCGCGCTCGTTCAACTGGCAGGCGGCATCACCGGCTTTCGAACGCGGGGCGTATGGCGGTTCCGGTTCCCGGTCCTGGGACCGGAGCACGCGCCGCCGGCCGGAGGGGATCGATGACTCCCGTGAGGTATCCGCCCTCGGCGGAGGTTGCCTCTCACTGGCGCGCCTTGGTTCCGTGCGGCCTCGACGCCGAGGTGTCGGCCTTGCTGGAGCAACGCGGTCTTCGATCCGAATGGGTCGACGATTTGCATCTCGCCGGCGCGCTGCCGCGGGCGGCTTCGCTCCCTTTCTGGGCATCGTTTCAGGGGGCACGCGTAAGCGCCGCCGCGTCGGGCAGAGAAGCCGCTCGCTTCGGGATACACGATCGCCATGCACCCTCGCCGCCCAAAGCGCCATGAAGCCCGCGTCGCCCGCTGCGCCGGTCACCTTCAGCGACGCAAACGCGCCGGCCGTCGTGGGCCTCTCGCCGCGCCAGCTTCGCGCCTTCGTCCTCCGCCACAGCGTGCCGCATTGCAGGGCCGGACGCCGCATGGTCGTGCGCGTCGATCGCTTCCTCGAGGCCGTGGACCGGCTCTCGGGCGCCGAGCCTCGTGCCGTCTGGTCCGAAGACGCGATCGTGGCGATGGCCGCGCAGCCGCTCCGGCGCGCTTCCTCCGGCCCGCCTCCCGCTTCGAAAAGGATGGCGCGATGAGGGATTTTCGCCCGCTCGAGGCCATGCGCGCCGTGGGCGAGCTGGCTCTGTCCGCACGGCACAAGGCCGTCCTTTGGGCGCTTCTCACGTTCGTCGACCGCGAAGGGCGATGCTGGCCTTCGCACGCGACAGTCGCGGCCCGCGCGGGCGTCTCCAAGTCGACCGTCAAAGCCACCCTCGCCGAGCTGATGCGCGTTGACGCCGTCGGCAGCGTCGAGCGCTTTCGCAATCACTTTCTGGCCTCCGGCGGTCCGCACGCGGTCAAGCACGATTGGGACCGCGCGTTCATCAATTGGGTGCTGCGCGACCTCGAAGAAGGGCGCGCCCAACCGCTCGCGGCGGCCGACGCGCCGCCGCCCGCCGGTTCGAAGTCGTCGACGCTACCCGAAGGGGAAACAATCGCGACGGGCGAGGCGCTCGCACGGCTCGCGAGCGAAGCCGCGCGCGCCGCGAGCGGGGCTCGCGCGCGCATGGCCCACCGGCTTCCTGCCATTGAAAGGAAAGCGCACTCCGATGCCGGCTGAACGCTTCCCCGTCCTTGGCGGCCTGGCCGCGACGAACGCGGTCCCGCCCGTGTCCGCACGCACCTACGACCTCGACGCCGAAGCGGCCGTCCTTTCGGCCGTGCTCTTGCGCGGCGAAGCGATCGACGAAGTGCGGGCGCTGCTCGAACCGGAGCACTTTTTCAGCGAGGCGCATCGGCGCCTCTTCGAGGCGGCCTGCGCCGAACGCGATGCCGGCCGCGTCCCCGACGTCGTGACGATCGCGTCGCGCCTGCGCGCGCAGGGTCGGCTCGCCCAAGTCGGCGGGATGGCGTACGTGACGGAGGTCTTGAACGCCGCGCCCGCGGTCGAGCCGCGCCGCCTCGAAGCGTACGCCAAAACCGTCCGCAACCTCTGGGCGCGGCGGCGCCTGGGCATCTTGGGCCAGCGGATCGACGCGCGCGTCGTGCACGATCCTGCCGACGTCGCCACCCTGGTCGCGCAGGCCCAGGCTTCGCTCGACGAGCTGACGGAGCTACTCGCAGCATCCGAGCAGTCGGCCCGCATCGATGCCGTGCGCGACCGGGCTTTCGGCGAGATCGCGCAATCCATCCAGGCACCCAAGCGCGGCCTCCGGCCGAGTGGCTTCGATCGGCTCGATCGCCTGACCGGCGGACTTCACAACACCCTGACGGTCATCGGGGGTCGGCCCGGCATGGGCAAGACCGCACTCGCGAGCTGCATCGCCATCCACCTCGCCCGCGACGGACGGGGTGTCTACGTCGCTTCGCTCGAGACGTCGCAGACGGAGGTTTTGCGCAGAATGGCGTGCGCCGAGGGGCGCATTGACCTCCTTCGGGCCGTCCAGCACGAGCTCTCGCTCGCCGAGTGGTCCCGGCTGACGAGCGCCTACAATGACCTCGGCACGCTCCCGATCTTCATCGACGACACTCCCGCCGTGCGGCTCGTGGAGCTCTGGGCCAAGTGCCGCCGGGCGCAGCTCGGGCTCGCGCGCGAGGGTCACCCCTTGGCGTGCGTCGTCGTCGACTACGTCCAGCTCATGGGCGATCCGTACCCCGGCATGAAACGCGAGGAGGCCGTCGCCAAGAACGCGCGCGGCCTGGCCAACATGGCCCGCGAGCTCGGCGTGACCGTGCTCGGCCTTCGTGCAGTTGAACCGCGCCGTCGAAACGCGCGCCGACAAGCGGCCGCAGCTCTCCGATCTTCGGGAGTCCGGCGAATTCGAACAGGCCGCGCGCACCGTCCTGCTCGTCTACCGCGATGCGTACTACCGCAAGGACGCGGCCTCTCGGAATGTCGCCGAGATCCGAATCGCCAAACAGAACAACGGTCCGGCGGGCGACTGTGTGTCGCTCGGGTTTGACGCGGCACACGTGCGGTTTTCCAACCTCGCGGACGGCGAAGATTGATCCTATTCGAAGAGGCGGGCTCGGTCCGGATCGAGCGCGCCCGAACACGCGGAGGAGGATTGCATGGCACGCAAGAGCACGGGAACCATCCGAGTCCTACGCAACGAGCACGGCGTCCGGCAGTGGTACGCGAAGTGGACGCGCGCGGACGGCACGCGCACGCCGTGGAGCCCCCTCGACCCCGCGATCGGGTTGGACGACGAAGCGGGCGCCAAGGTCTGCGCCGCGCGGCTCGCGCCGAAGGTCCGGCGAGCGAGCGCCAACCGCCCTCTGGGCGAGACGGTCGCCGACTACGCCGAGCGCTGGTGCACGTGGCGGCAAGGCAAAGGGCTTGGATGCGTGACCGGCGATCGCGCGTTGCTCGAACGGCACCTGCTACCGACGATCGGCGCCTTGGACGTGTGCGCCGTGACGCGCGATGATCTGAAAAGGCTCGTCATGAAGCTCGATGCGAAGGTGACCGCAGGCGGCAGTGACGATGGCAAGCCTTTCGCCTGGAAAACGGCCGTCAACGCCTGGGGAGTCGCACGCGCCCTCTTTCGCGATGCGCAACGCGCCAAGGACGTCACCCTGTGCGTCCGCACCGACAACCCCGCAGACGGCGTCGCTGGTCCGGACGTCGGCGCCAGGAAAGCGAAGACGTATCTTTGGCCGAACGAATTTCTGAAGCTCGTGACCCACGAGCAGGTGCCGGTGCGTTGGGCCAGACTCTTTGCCTTGGCCGTCTACACGTATACGCGGGCCGGTGAGCTCACGGCGCTCCGTTGGGACGACGTCGACCTGGATCACGCAACCATGCACGTGCATCGGGCCGCCGACCGCGTCCGCAAGCGCGCCATCAAGGCCACCAAATCCGAGACGGCCCGGCGCATCCCCATTCAGCCGACGTTGATCCCGCTCCTCCAAGCCATGCGCCGTGAATCGGGCGGCACGGGGCCCGTGTTTCGGATGCCTTCGTGCGGCGTCCTGTCGCACAAGCTCAAAATCTATCTGACAAGAGCGCAGGTCGGGCGACCGGACCTCTTCACGACCGACGCGACGCGCAAGGCCATCACGTTCCACGATCTCCGGGCGACCGGCATCACCTGGATGGCGGCCCGAGGCGACGATCCCCTCCGCATCATGCAGCGGGCTGGCCACGAAGATTTCGAGACGACCAAGATCTACCTGCGCGAGGCGGAGAACTTGGCGGACGGGTTCGGCGACGTCTTCCCGGCCCTGCCCGAGCGCCTGCTGGCAATCGCCCCGAATCGCCCCGGGGCGATTCGATTTTCACGAACCAGCCAAAAAAAAGCCATTTGGAGTGGAGCTGACGGGAATCGAACCCGTGACCTCTTGCATGCCATGCAAGCGCTCTCCCATCTGAGCTACAGCCCCTACGGAAACACCGAGAAACAAGCGCGAGCACCTCTCTACTTAAGGACCGGGCCCCCCGCAACCCGGATGACGTCGACCTTTCGACTCGTTCGCTTTGCCTCGCTCCGCGGAGGCGGGCACCGGTGGGATCAAGGGGGGGCACGGACCCCGAGCCGTTTCATCATTTTTTGCAGGCCGAACCGCGAGAGTCCCAGCAGTTGCGCCGCACGCGTCTGATTGCCGCGCGTCTTCGTGAGAGCCTCGACGACCAGCTCCCCTTCGAGTGCGTCGACGCGCTTGCGCAGGTCAAGCCCGCTGCCGTGGCCCACGCGTGGACCTCCGCGTACCACATCGGCGGACAGCTCCGTCACGTCGATCGCGCCGTCGCTCATGACGAGCGCACGCCGTATCTCGTTCTCCAGCTGCCGTACGTTGCCCGGCCACGAAAACGTAACGAGCTTGACCATCGCGGCTCGCGTGACCTTGACGGCCCGCTCTGGAGCATGCTTTCGCAGCAGATGATCGACGAGCACGGGGATGTCTTCGGGCCGCTCGCGCAGGGCGGGCACTCGCAGCGTGATCACGTTTAGCCGGTAGAAAAGGTCTTCGCGAAAGCTGCCATCGGCCACCATCGCGGAGAGATCGCGGTGCGTCGCTCCGATGACGCGCACGTCGACGCGGCGTACGCGCTCGCCTCCGACGGCGCGCACCTCACCTTCTTGAAGGACGCGAAGAAGCTTGGCCTGCATCCCGAGCGACATCTCGCCGATCTCGTCCAGAAAGAGCGTGCCGCCGTCGGCAATGTCGAAAAGACCCGCGCGCGTCGCCGACGCGCCCGTGAAGGCGCCCCGTACGTGGCCGAAGAGCGCCGATTCGAGGAGCGCCTCGGGCACGCTCGCGCAGTTCTCGCTCACGAATGCACGCTGTGCGCGCGCTCCGTTCCTGTGGATCGCGCGCGCCACGAGCTCCTTGCCGGTCCCGCTCTCGCCCATCACCAGCACCGGCACGTCGCTTGCGGTAACGCGGTCGACCAGCCGCAAGAGTTCGCGCATCGACTCGCTGCGGCCTGCGATTTCGTCGTATCGGTAGCGCGTCCCGTTCCCCTGGGCATCGCGGGCCAGGTCGAGCTGGGAGCGCGTCACGTCGAGCTCGGCTTCCCTTTGACGCAGAATGGCCTCCAAACGGGCCCGCGCACGCTCGGCCCGGCGCGCCGCACGCCGCAAGAGGACGGCGTCGCGTGCGTCCGCGATGGCCATTGCCGCTTGCGAGGCCACGACGCGAACCCAGGCGAGTTCGCGTGCCCCGAACGCGCCTCTGCGAACGCGGTCGTCGAGATACACGACCCCGAGAGCCTCTCCCCGCGCGAGCAACGGAACGGCAAGAACACTACGCAGATGGAGCGCATGGACGCTCGCGTGCATGTCGCCGAGGCTCGACATGGCGTCGGTGGCCACGACCGCCTCGCCCGTGGAGAGCGCGCGGCGGGCGATCGTTTGCGAGAGCGCGAGTTGTTCGCCGGTGAGATCGCGACGGGCCAGATTGCGCGCGGCACGGGGAACGAGCCGCCCGTCCGGCGCGCGCAGCAAAAGCAATCCCCGCTCGACTCCCGTCCAGATCACGAGGGTGTCGAGTACTTGGTCGAGCAGCGGACGCAGACGCTCACGACCCGAGAGGGCTCGGACAATGGCCTCCAGTTGCTCGACCTGCGCTGGCGCAAACTCCACGTCGTGGATCGCTGCCGGTGAGGTGCGCGCCCAAGCCACGGACGCGAGTGATGCGCGCATTTCCGGCGGGGTACCGTCGTGGAGCGTGCGGGCTGCCGCGACCCGCGCGTGCTCGAGTCGGCGCGCCGCGGCTCCGTCGGCCGCTTGCGTGGCCAGCCGCACCGCCGCGTCCAATGCAGGTCCGCGCGAGCCCAGGGGGGCGGGGACGTCGGCCAGCGCGAGAAGGGCGCTCAAGACCGCGCCGCCGCGGTCCGTGTGAAGCCCTGTGAGGGCCGCCTGCGCCCGGGCCCCCCACCATTCCCAGCGCGCGGGCGCGCTCACGCGAGGGGCCGCCTCGTCACACGAAACGACTCCGCGCGCGTCGATCGCGTCCGGCGCCCAGACGAGCAGCCGCGCGGCGGCGCGTACCTCGTCCTCGAGCCCCGTCCCTCGAAGCGCGTCCGCTGCCATCATGGCCCACTCACGCGCGCGCTCGTCACCCGCGGCGCGCACTTCCACCTGGGCCCAGCGCGCATATGCAGCCGCCTGATTGTCGCCGGCGTCCGCGGCGCGCGCGAGCGCTTCTTCCGCGGCCTCGTCGGTTGCGTGCTCCGCCCCCAGCGTCGCGAGGGCCCCCGCCCGCGCCAACCATGCGCGCGCGGCCCGCTCGGGGCGCCCCAACCGCTCCCAAAGAAGAGCCGAGCGGGTGGCGCTCGCGAGGGTGCGCCCAAGAGCGCCCGCGTCCGCGGCGGCAGCGGCTTCGCTCGTCAGATACGTGGCTTCATCGAGGACCGCTCCCGCCCGCGTCGCCAATTCGACGGCGCGACCAAACGCCTCCAACGCGGTCGCGGACGCGCCTCGCGCGAGCTCCAAAAGACCGCGCGTTCCTTCGAGTCGGGCCTGAGCGTCCGCCTCCACCGGTTCGGCAAGGCCGCGCTCGACCCACGCGACTCCCGCATCGTACGCGCCGCGGCGCCACGCGATGAGCGCGAGCACCTCCGCGACGGCCGCTCCGTGCGCCCCGTCCACGAAGCGTTCGGCGGCGTCGAGATCGCCGATATCCCAGGCGAGACGCGCCAATGTCGCGCTCCCTGCGGAGCGAACGGCGATATCCCCGCGCTCCATGGCGCGCCGCGCACACGCCGCGGCCTGGTCGCGATCGCCACGACGCCTGGCGATCTCTGCGCGCAAGGCGTCGACGGCTGCGCCTTGGGTCGTAGCCAGCGCGGCCCAGGCTCGGCCGGTCTCTCCACCGCGCATGAGCGCGCTCGCGAGCTGCATTGCAACCGTTGGAGATGGCGCTGCTTGAGCGACGTGATCCTCGGCGGCGGCCAAGGCCGCGCCATTCGGAACGGGCCGCGAAAGCTCGCGCACGAGCCGGGCGACGCGGTCCTCGTCGGCATCGACCTCCCAAACCGACGAGCGGGCCTCGGCGTCGCCCCACAGGTCTTGGAGCGTCCACGATTCGGGTTCGCGAACGCGAGCCAAGTGCACCGCACGCGCCGCAAGCTCTCCCTCGTCACGCCCTTCGCGCCCGAGAGGCCATGCCGCCGCGCTCGGGCCGACCAGCGCCACCATCCAGCGCGCCCTCCGAACCGCGGAAAGGGGCTCGACCTGGGTGGGCGTTGCGTCCCGGACGGGGGCGATTTTGCTCCGAAGCGCAATCGCTTCCTCGAGCCAGCCCCGCGCCGGTTCGCGGACGCTCGGCGAAACGGTGGCGCCCCCAATGACTTCGCGTGCCCGTTCGCTCAAATACGTTCGGCGTACCCGGGCCGTGCGCGCCCGCGCGAGTTCGTCGCTATCCACCGTGAGGTCCAACCAACGGGCGGCACGCCCAGCGACCCACGCCGCGGCCGGACGTCCGCCGGGGGCAACCGCAAGGAGCGCCTCGATCCACCGCGCGGGTTCGCACGGGAAAGCCTCTCGTCCCCACAGGCCGACAACCTCTTGGGGTCGGCTGGCGCGCGCCGCGCGAACATCGAGCACTTCGGCCAACAGGACGCCTAGCGCCCAAAGATCGGCAGAGGGGCCGCCCTCACCGCGTTCGCGCAACTCCGGCGCTGCATAGCGCGGCGTCCCGCCCGTCGCTCGGCCGCGAAACGCCCCGGCGAGGCCCAGGTCGATGAGCGTTGCGCCGCGCTGCCCAGCGACGTCGGCCGCTGGGCTCTGCAAACTCAGGATCACGTTGGCAGGCTTCACGTCGCCGTGACGGACGCCGGCTTCGTGCAGCTCTTGCAACGAACGAGCGACCGCGTGCGCGACCACCGCGGCGACGATCTGACGGCTACCGGCGATGGCCCCGGGGTCCAAGGCGCACCCGTCGATCCAGTCCGTCACCAGAAAGTCGGGCCCCGCATCGACCAAGGCAGGTCCCCAACGTCGCTCGACCCGGGCCAGCAGGGCCGCTTCCCGCGCGACCGCCTCCGCGCTGCCCGTTCCCGCCTTGGCGACTTTGAGAGCGCCAAGCTGGCCGGTGGACAGGTGCCGGGCGCGCCAAACGATCGCGGTACTCCCTTCGCCCACCCGCTCGAGGCACCGCCACGCGGACCCGACCGACGGCATCGCCAACTCATCTGACGCCGCTCCCACGGCTTCCATGGCCTAAATCAACCCCCGTGGAGTGGCTCCGTCAACTCCGGTGCCCTCCTATGGCCAGCGCTCGCGCCATCCGTCGAGGCGGGACGGAGCGCAGCGCCCAACGCCGGCATCGAATCGCGCAGCGGCCTGTTGAACAGGCTCTTAGAACTTGATCCCGTTCTCCGCGCGGTGTCGCCACCACTTCCAGCCGAGCCACGCGGTTGGCACGGCAGCCAGCGCTGCCACAGGGAGGCTTGCCACCCCCAAGACCACCGTCGCCGCCGCCGCCGCTCCCGCAGCCAACCCTTTCCGGCGCGACTCTTCGATTACCTCTCGGCGAGACTTCGTCATGACCCCATCGTGGAGCTTTGCTAACGCCGCGGCAACTCGCGTCAGCGCGCCACCGATCCGGCGCGCGCGTGACTCCGCGTCCAGCGGGCGAGGATCTCGATGTCGGCAGGCGAGAGGTCCTTGTCGAATCGTGGCATGTGCTTCTTCAGCGCCGCGTCCAACGCCTTCTCGCGGTACGTACGCGCCGTCGAGGGATTCTCGATCTGGGCGCGCGTCCAGGCGATCGATCCGTAGCCGTCGAGTTCGGGGGCAAGCCCGTTCCCTTCGTCGTCACCTTCCCCCTTGTAGAGGTGACAGCCCGTGCAACGGTTGCTCACGGTCTTCTGCGCACGTGCCATGGCCGCGCGGGTCGCGGCGTCGAGAGCCCGCGGTGGATCGCCCGGCTCGTCGCCCTCCGACGCAAGAAAGAGCGCGATCGCGTGCCTCTCGGCGCCGTCTTTGGCCATCGCCTTCCACGGTTCGCCGGGCTTCAAGTCTTTGGGGCGAACGTCCACGCTGGGCATTTCTTCGTTGTAAGGCCCGCGGCCGAAAAACTGCGGCGCGTCGGGATCGTGGATCATGGCCTCGATCCATTCCGGCGTGCCCCAGCCGGAGAGATCCGTGGCCGTCGCCTTCTTCGGGTCTCCAAGACTGCCGAGAACGTGGCACCCGGCGCAATGCCTATCGAACAGGTCCTCGCCCCGCATTTCGGGATCGTGCCGCATCATTTCCGACGCGCCGGCGGGCGTGACACCGTTCATGGCAATGCGCGCCGCGGCCGCAGCGCGCAGGTCCCACTTCGCGCGTGCTTTCACGTACTGCGGGTCCCTCGCATCGTGCCGAATGGCCGTTATCGCCAGGGCGGCCGCGGCACCGAAGATCAACACGGCGGGCGCGAGGGCGATCGCACGGGATCGGGGCCGCTGGTCAATCCACGGCAGCAGCACGAAGTACGCCGTGACGGCACCCGGCACGATCGAAATCCCCGCAAACTCCAGCGGGCCGTGAAAGAGCTTCCGGAGCTCGAAGAGCGTCAGCAGAAACCATTCGGGGCGCGCCGGATAGTCGCTCCTCGGATCGGCCGGCGCGTCGAGCGGGCCGCCGTGCGTGCGCTCGGTCATTGCGAGAACCAACAGAATTACGAGCGCCGCGACGACCACGCTGCGCGCCACAGCCTCGGCCCGTGGGATCGCGGGTGCCCCTCCGGACACCTCGATCCGTTCGGCTCGTCGCGAGAGGACAGCGCGGATCCAAAGCACCACCCCGAAGAGGAGTGGCAGGAGGACGACGTGCGCGGCATAGGCCCGCGCGAGGCCGAGCGCCCCGAGCTCGGGGCCCCCCGAAATCATCTGCGATAGCCAGCCGCCGATGACCGGGGCAAGACCCGCAATGTTGCCTTCGACGACACGGGCCCACCACCCGAGCTGGTCCCACGGAAGAAGGCCGCCGGTGATGCCCTCGCCGAGCGCGAGGCCGAAGACCGCCAGCGTGAGCCACCAGCTAAGCTCGCGCTCCGAGCGGTACACGCCCGCTAGGGCGCCGTGCAGGATGTGCAGGGCGGCGAGGACGAAGAGCGTTTGCGCGGCCCAATAGTGGAGTCCGCGCACGACCCAGCCGTACGGTTGGACGAACTGCACGTAGTGCACGCTTGCCCACGCCGCTTGTGGCGACGGCGCATAGGCCGTCATCAACGCGACGCCGCTCAGCGCAAGCACGCCACACGAGGCCGCCACGGCGGCCGTCAGAGAGCGGCCCCAGGTGGCCCCCACAGGAACCGACGAATCGAGCCACGCACGCGCCCAGGCGCGCGACCCCGTTCGTTGTTCGATCCAGTCGCCCACAGTGTCGAGCAGGTTCATGTTCGTTCTTGTCAGACGGGCTCTTTGGCGGGGCTACCCTGGCGGAAGCGCTGAAACTGGACCATGACGACGCCGTCCTCGACACGCGTCGCGAGCGAATCGAGGTCGCGCGGCGAGGGACCCGATAACCGGCTCCCGTCCGCAGCGAACGACGAATCGTGGCAAGGACAATAAAAGCCGGAACCTGCTGCACCGCGATCGACCGCGCAGCCGAGATGCGGGCAGACCGTGCTCCACGCGATGGCGCCATCACCCCGCCGGAGCAGCCAAGCCGCTCCGAGCTCCACGTTCTTTTCGAGCGTCCAGGCGTCGTGATGATCGGCGACGAGCGACACGCGCTTCGGCTCTCCTTCCGCCAGGGAGTCGAGCGGCACGGTCTTTATCCAGTACCCGGCGGCTGCGCTTCCCCCGGCGGGAGCGATGAGAAACCGGATCGTGGGGGCCGCGAGGGCTCCGCATCCGACCGCGCCCCCGACGCCGATGGCTCCCAGTGCCCGGCGCCGACTCGTTTTGGTGTCCTGCGTCACGCGCCGAGCTTAGCCGCTTGGAAACGAAGTGGAAACGGGACAATGAGGCGAACCGCTCCATCCTTCCCGGAAAAGTGTTCTTGTGTGCGAGAGCCAAGGGTACCCTTGCGCGCCCTCCATGCGCATTCTCGTTGGCACCAGCGGCTACTCGTACAAGGAATGGAAGGGTCCCTTTTATCCCGCGGATTTGCCGGCCGCAAAGTTCCTGCGCTTCTACGCCGAGCACTTCGGAACGGTCGAGATCAACAACACGTTCTATCGGATGCCGACACCGAAGCTCATCGAGGGGTGGGCGGCCGAAGTGCCCGAGGAGTTTTCGTTCGCGATCAAGGCTCCTCAGCGAATCACGCACATGGCCAAGCTGCAGAACGCGGGCGAGGCGGTGGACGCGCTCGCTCGCGCCGCGAGCTTGCTCGGGTCGCGCCTTGGGCCGCTCCTTTTTCAGTTGCCGCCCTTCCTCCGCAAGGATGTCCCGCGCCTCGCAGACTTTCTCGACAAAGCCCCGAAGGGGCCGAAGCTCGCGTTCGAGTTCCGGCATCCCTCATGGTTCGATGACGAGGTTTGGGCCACGCTTCGCGCCCACGACGCGGCGCTGTGCGTCGCCGAGGGCGAGACGCTCGAATCGCCGCTCGTGGCGACCGCGGAGTGGGGCTACGTGCGCCTGCGGCGGGGCGTGTATCCGGACGACGTTCTCTCCCGTTGGGCGGAGCGAATCGTGGCGCAGCCGTGGCGTCAAGCGTTCGTTTACATAAAACATGACGACGGCGACGCGCCGAGCGTTGCCAAGAAACTCGGCGACGCCATCGAGAAAGCCAAGCGCCCGTAGCGAGCGGCGTTACGGAATAGCCCCCCACCGGGCTGCGCCGGACACGCGATACAGGAAAACGAGCGTCTTGTTCCTGCTGGGGAGCTCGAGGAGGAGCGGCATCGCTCCCCTCGACGTGACGTGCGAGCCCGTTCTGTCGAGCGAAGCCCTTGCCGGAGGCAAGGCGGAGCGAGACTCAGGGTGACCCTGGTTTCTGACTAGGACGAGCCCCCGTCACGACCCTCCGTCCCGGAGCCGATAGCCGACCCCCGCTTCGGTCCGGAGGTAGCGCGGGCGCGCGGGGTTTTCTTCGAGCTTCTGCCGAAGCTGCACCATGTATACGCGAAGGTACTGCATTTGGTGGGCGTGGCCCGGGCCCCAAACTTGATCGAGTAACTGCTTGTGCGTGAGCACCTTCCCCGCGTGCTTGCCGAGCGCAGCGAGAAGCTTGTATTCGATGGGCGTGAGGTGCACTTCCGCGTCGCCGTTGAAGACCAACCGCTTGGCGAAATCGACCCGAAGATTGCCCACGGTGAGGACCGAGCTCAGAGGATCTTGCGCGAGCTGCGAAGCGTGCCGCAGGGCCACGCGAATCCGCGCCATGAGCTCCGCCGTTCCGAATGGCTTCGTGAGGTAGTCGTCGGCGCCGGCATCGAGCGCCTCGACCTTCTGCGCCTCCTGTCCGCGCGCCGAAATCACGATGATGGGGGCCGCGCTCCACTCGCGCAGTCGCTTGGTAACCTCGAGACCGTCCATGTCCGGAAGCCCGAGGTCCAGCAGAACCAGGTCGGGCGTGTACGCGGCCGCCTGCGAAAGTCCCTCGCGGCCGGTATGGGCCTCCACGACGCGATAGCCATGCGCCGAGAGCGCCAGTCGCACGAACGTTCGCATTTGCGATTCGTCCTCGACCACCAGAACCAGCGCCTTCGTTTCCGTCATCGGCCGTCGGTCGCCGCGTCGAGTTGCGGGGGTCGCGGGAGGGCCTCGTCCAAGGGAAGAGTAAAGCGAAACGAGGCGCCACCCCCGGCGCGCTCTTCGACCCAAATACGTCCACCGTGCGCCGCAACGATGCCTCGGCAAATCGTGAGCCCGAGGCCGACGCCGCCCCCCTCCGACTCTTTTACGCGGTAAAACTTATCGAAGATGCGCGAGACGTCCTGAGCGGCCACCCCGGGACCGCGATCGGCCACTTCGATCAGCATCTCGCCGTGTCCCGCGTGTGCCGTGACCTCGATGGGCGATCCGTCCGGAGTGTACTTCGTCGCGTTCTCGAGCAGATTGATGAGCACTTGCTCGACGAAGACCGGGTCGAGCGGGACGAGCGGCAGGTCCGCCGCGATGTCGGTGCGAACGTCGCGCCCGCGCAAACGATCCTCGACGCGATTGAGAGCGGCACCGACGACTTCTTCGATGGGCTGCACCTCCTTGTGCACGCGGAGCGCGCCTGCCTCCAGCCGGGTCATGTCGAGCAGATTGCTCACGAGACGATTGAGCCGGAGCGCCTCCCCATGAGCGGTGCGGAGAAGCTCGCGTCGCGTGGCTTCGTCCTTCGCGGGCTCGTCCTCGAGCAGCGCGCTGGTAGCGCCCGTCACGACGCCGAGCGGCGTCCGCAGGTCATGCGAAACCGAGCTCAGAAGCGCGTTACGGAGCTGCTCCGTCTCGGCGCGAAGGCTCGCGCGGCGGGCTTCCTCGGCGAGTTCGGTGCGTTCGAGCGCCGATCCGATGAGGCCCGCGATGGTGTAAAGGAGCTGGCGTTCGTCGGGGTCGTCCAAGCGCGCTCGTTCGCCCGCGAAGAGAGCGAGCACGCCCACACGCGCACGCGACCCTTTGAGCGGCACGAAGAGCCCGCGCGAAAGCGGGAGCGTATCGGTCCCGGCGCCGGCAGGACGCTGATGAAGCCACGCCCAATCCGCGACGCCAGCGTCCTTTTCGTCGCCGCCGAGGGTGCCGTCGTCCGCGAACACGACTTCGAGCGTGGCGCCGCGGGACTGGGCTTGGGCCCCCCCCGGCGGAGCTCCCCCGGGCGGGATTTGCGACGGCGCGAGGATGGCCACCTTGGCCACGAAGATCTCGCGCACATGACGCGCGGCCGCTTCGAGCAAAGCCTCGCGCGAATCGGCCAGACCGAGCTCCCGGCTTATGGCGTAGAGGCTCGCGGTTCGCCGCTCCCGGCCGCGCGCGCTATCGGCCTGGTCGCGAATGCGCTTGGTCAGCTGACTGATCACGACGGCGACCAAGAACATGACGCCGAAGGTCACCACGTGGCTGAAATCGCTGACGGCAAAGCTCAAGTACGGGGGGACGAAGATGAAGTCCACCGCGAGCACGCTCAGCACGGCCGCAAGGAGCGACGCGCCGAATCCGAATCGCATCGACACGATCACGACGCCGAGCAGAAAGATCATGACGACATCGGCGAGCTGCGACCGGCCGAAGCAGAACCAGGCCAGCGCCGCGGACGTGGCCGTGATGAAGACTCCGGCGGCGTACCCCGCGGCGTCTCCGCGGCTGTGCGACGTAGCGGCCGCCCCGGCGGGTGCCGGAGCCTTTTCGCCCGAAAGACCGGAGATGACGTACACGTCGATCTCGTGACTCTGGCGCACGAGATCGTCCAAGAACGAGGCTTTGATCACGTCGCGCCACCGCGGATGGGTCGGTTTGCCCACGACGAGCTTCGTCACGTTGCGCTTGCGGGCGTACCGCACCGTTTCAATCGCGGCGTCCTCGCCCCGGAGGGTGACCGGCTCTCCGCCTAGCGCCTCCACGAGGCGCATCGTGTGCGCGAGGCGCTCGCGGTCGGCCATCGACATGCGTATCGACGCCGGCGTCTCGATGTAGAGACCCACGAGCTCTGCGTGGAGGCTGGTCGCCATGCGGCGGGCCGCGCGCACGAGACGCAGGGAGTTCGGGCTCGCCGAGACACAGACGAGGACGCGTTCGCCGGTGTGCCAGGTCTCGACGATGCCGTGCGCGGCCTTGTAGCCCCGCATCTTGGCCTCGACCCGCTCCGCGGTTCGCCGGAGGGCAAGCTCGCGCAGCGCGATGAGGTTGCCCTCCTTGAAGAAGTTCAAGGCCGCGTGCGCCGCCTGATCCGGCACGTAGACCTTGCCCTCCTGGAGCCGCTCGAGCAGCTGATCGACGGGCAGATCGACGACCCGGACTTCGTAGGCCTTGTCGAAGACGGCGTCGGGCACCGTCTCGCGCACGACGACGCCGGTAATCTGCGCGACCACGTCGTTCAGGCTCTCGAGGTGCTGGACGTTGAGCGTCGTGAAGACGTCGATCCCGGCGTCGAGCAGCTCTTCGACGTCTTGCCACCGCTTCAAATGCCGCGAGCCGTGAGCGTTGGTGTGCGCGAGCTCGTCGACGAGGATCAACTGGGGACGCCGAGCGAGAGCCGCGTCCAGGTCGAACTCGAGGACCTCGATGCCGCGGTGCTCGGTCGTGCGTCGCGGCAGGATTTCGAGGCCCATGAGGACCGCGCCGGTGTCGTACCTCCCGTGCGTCTCGGCAATGCCGACGACCGCGTCGCGACGCTGATCGCTGACCTCCATGCGCGCGGCCTCGAGCATCGTGTAGGTCTTGCCCACCCCAGGGGCGGCGCCGAAAAAGATCGTGAGCTTGCCTCGTGCGGATCGAGCCTCCTCGTCATGCACACGCGCGAGGAGCTCGTCCGGATCGGGGCGTTGTTCGACCATCTTGCGATTTCGGGGACCTCCCTATGGAAGCACGGAATCGAGCGCGCGATTGAGCTCGAGCACGTTGACGCGCGGCTCTCCCAGAAAGCCGAGCTGGCGGGGGGCCGTCGCCGCCGTCACGAGGGCGCGGACCTGCGGTTCGGACGCGCCGCGCGCTTTGGCCACGCGATGCACTTGGTACTCGGCGGCTGCAGGCGAGATGTCGGGATCCAGGCCGCTGCCGGACGAGGTGACCAGATCGACGGGGAGGGCCGAGTCGTTGTCGGGATCGGCGGCGTGCAGCGCGTCGATTCGCGCCTTGACCTCGTCGGTGAGGGCCGAATTCGTGGGGCCGAGGTTCGACCCCATCGACGAACCGGCGTTGTACGGTAGCGCCTTGCCGTTCGCGTCGAGCGTCGCCGAAAGGCGGCCCCAGAAGTATTTCGGCGCGTCGAAAGACTGACCGATCAGCGCCGAACCGACGGCCTTTCCGTCTTTGATAAGCAGGCTGCCGTTGGCCTTTTGGGGGAAAGCCGCTTGCGCGATCCCGGTCACGAAGAGCGGATACGCGAGCCCCGTGAGGACGGTGAACGCGAAGAGCACCACGATTGCAGCACGAATTTGGGAGAGCATGGGTGGGCGAGCTCCGAGTTAGGCGAGATGGCAGACGACCAAAAGAACGTCGATCACTTTGATGCCGACGAACGGCACGACGAGCCCGCCGAGCCCGTACATCAGCAGGTGGTCCCTCAGCAAGCGCGATGCACCCACCGCACGGTACTTGATGCCGCGGAGGGCGAGCGGGATGAGAAAGACGATGATGAGCGCATTGAAGATGACGGCGCTCAGGATGGCGCTCTGGGGTGTGGCCAGGTGCATGACGTTGAGCGCGTTCAGGGCAGGGTAGGTCGTCGCGAACGCGGCGGGGATGATCGCGAAGTACTTGGCCACGTCGTTCGCGATGCTGAACGTCGTGAGAGCTCCGCGCGTCATCAAGAGCTGTTTTCCGATCTCGACGACCTCGATGAGCTTCGTCGGATTCGAGTCGAGGTCCACCATGTTGCCGGCCTCCTTCGCGGCCTGCGTTCCGGTGTTCATCGCCACGGCGACGTCGGCCTGCGCGAGCGCGGGGGCGTCGTTCGTCCCGTCTCCGGTCATCGCGACGAGCCGTCCCCCCTTCTGGTGCTCGCGTATGAGCGCCAGCTTGGTCTCCGGCGTGGCTTGCGCGAGGTAATCGTCGACGCCCGACTCGGCCGCAATCGCGGCGGCGGTCATCGGGTTGTCTCCGGTGATCATGATCGTCTTGATCCCCATGCGTCGAAGCTCCGCGAAGCGCTCCTTGATTCCGCCTTTGACGATGTCTTTGAGCTGCACGACGCCGAGCACCCGGGCGCCATCGGCCACCACGAGCGGGGTGCCCCCTTTCTTGGCGACGGCCTCGACGTTCGCGCGTACGTCGGCGGGGAAGGAGCCGCCCTTGCCGCGCACGAACGCCTCGACCGCGTCGGCGGCCCCCTTGCGCACTTCGCGGATCGAGGTGCCTTCGATCAGGTCCACTCCGCTCATGCGCGTCTGCGCCGTGAACGGGACGAACGTAGCCCTGAGGGCTTGCACGTCTCGCTCCCGGATGCCGTACTTCTCTTTCGCGAGCACGACGATGCTGCGCCCTTCCGGCGTCTCGTCGGCGAGCGATGACAATTGCGCCGCGTCGGCCAGCGCCTCCGGCGAGACGCCATGGGCCGCCAAGAGCGCCGACGCCTGTCGATTGCCGAGGGTGATCGTGCCTGTTTTGTCGAGCAAGAGGACGTCGACATCGCCGGCCGCTTCCACGGCGCGTCCGCTCGTAGCGATCACGTTGGCCTGAATCATCCGGTCCATTCCCGCGATGCCGATGGCGGAGAGCAGACCGCCGATCGTCGTGGGAATCAGGCACACGAGGAGCGCCACGAGCACCGTGATGGTGATCGGCACCCCTTGCTTGGCGGCGGCGACGCTGAAGAGCGAAAATGGGAGGAGCGTGACCGTCGCAAGAAGGAAGATGATGGTCAGCGCAGCGAGCAGGATGTCGAGCGCGATCTCGTTGGGCGTCTTTTGCCTCTTGGCGCCCTCGACCATCGCGATCATGCGATCCAGAAACGTCTCCCCGGGGTTCGCGGTGATCCGCACGACGAGCCAGTCCGAGAGGACGTGCGTGCCGCCGGTCACGGCGCTGCGGTCCCCTCCGCTCTCGCGAATGACTGGCGCGCTCTCGCCGGTGATGGCGCTCTCATCGACGGACGCGACACCCTCGATGATCTCGCCGTCGCCCGGCACGTTGTCGCCCGCCTCGACGAGCACGACGTCATTCTTGCGGAGCTCGGAGGCCGGCAGCGGGTCCCATCGGGCGCCTCGATCGGGCGTCGCGAGTCGCTTGGCCTGGACATCCTTGCGCGCCTTGCGGAGCGAGTCTGCCTGCGCCTTGCCGCGCCCCTCCGCCATCGCCTCCGCGAAATTGGCGAAGATCACCGTGAACCATAGCCAAAGGGCCACGGCCAGGATGAAGAGCGCAGGGGCTTCACCCGTGCCCACGAGGGCCTGAACGAAAAGCCCCGTCGTCAGAATGCTCCCGATCTCGACCACGAACATGACCGGGTTACGCACCTGGTGGCGCGGGTCCAGCTTGACCAACGAGGCGACGAGGGCCCGTTTCACGATCGCGGCTTCGAAGAGCGGGCGCGCCTTGCCCTTCGTTCGAATGTTCGTCGGCTCCAGCCATCGCTCGGCGGCGGGGGACGGCACCAATTCGGCATTCGTCCCGCTAGCGCTCCCGTCGCGCAGGGACGCTTGCGGCATGCGTTCGATGTTCCGCACTTCGTTCGTATTCATGACTTTCTCCACCTACGATTTGGCAAGCTGCTCCACGATCGGTCCCAAGGCGAGTGACGGGATGAACGTGAGAGCACCCACGATGACGATGACGCCTACGAGCATGGTGATGAACAAGGGGGTGTGCGTGGGCAATGTCCCGGCGCTTGCGGGGACCAGCTTCTTCTTCGCCAGCGCGCCCGCGAGCGCCAAGACGACGACTTTGACCCAGAAGCGCCCGAAGAACATCGAGAGGCCGAGCGTCGTGTTGTAAAAGGGAGTATTGGCCGAGAGGCCGGCGAAGGCGCTCCCGTTGTTGTTGGCTGCGGAAGAATAGGCATAGAGAATCTCGCTGAACCCGTGCGGGCCTGGATTGGCAACTCCCTTGGAACCCGCATCCGTGACCACGGCGATCGCGGTGAAGACGAGCACCGTTGCCGCCGGAAACAGGATCGATAGCGACGCCATCTTCATCTCGTACGCTTCGATCTTCTTGCCCAGATATTCGGGAGTGCGTCCGACCATGAGCCCCGCGACGAACACGGCCACGACGGCGAACATCAACATCCCGTAGAGCCCGGAGCCCACCCCGCCGAAGATGATCTCGCCGAGCTGGATGAGCCAGAGCGGCGCCAGTCCCCCGAGAGGAGTGAACGAGTCGTGCATGGCGTTGACCGCGCCGCAGGACTCGCCGGTCGTCACCGTGGCAAAGAGGGCGCTCGCCGAGATGCCGAAGCGAACTTCTTTGCCTTCCATGTTCCCGCCGGACTGGAGCGCGCTCATCGCCTGGTCGACGTGCATCGACGACAGCGCCGGGTTACCCCCTTGCTCCTGCGCCGCGCAGAGTACGAGCAGGGGCAGGAGGACCACGAACATCGCCGTCAGAAGAGCCCACCCTTGGCGCGTATCTTTGACCATGGCGCCGAACGTGTATGTAAGGGCGGACGGAATCGCCATCATCGCGAAGATTTCAAAGAAATTGCAGAGGGGCGTCGGGTTTTCGAACGGGTGCGCGGAGTTGGCATTGAAGAACCCCCCGCCGTTGGTGCCGAGCTGCTTTATGGCGAGTTGCGAGGCCACGGGACCCAACGCGAGCACTTGATCGACGATCGAGTGGCCGTCGGCGTCCTTGGTCGCCTGCAGGAGGGACGCCGAAGGATAGGCGGCGAACGTCTGCACGACGC
Organism: uncultured delta proteobacterium; assembly: GCA_963831555.1. Lineage (GTDB taxonomy): Bacteria > Myxococcota_A > Polyangia > Polyangiales > Polyangiaceae > Palsa-1150. The sequence continues at coordinate 101,185 of CAWHQT010000019.1, read as the reverse complement.
CCTGAGACACGAAAAGCAGCGCGAAAACGATGGACATCGGGACGAGCACATAGAGAGTTCCCCGTGTCATATCGACCCAATAGTTGCCAATCGTGGACGTAGACTTTCGGCTCATCCCGCGGACCAGGGCGACCAAGATCGCGATGCCGGAGGCGGCGGAAGCGAAGTTCTGCACGGCCAGCGCGAGCATCTGGGTGAGATTGCTCATCGTGGTCTCGCCGCCGTAGCTCTGCCAGTTGGTGTTCGTGGCGAAGCTGACGGCGGTATTCCACGATAGGTCGGGAGTCGTGCCGCCGAAGCCCTGCGGGTTGAGCGGAAAGAACCCCTGCAGACGCTGCAGCAAATAGACGGCGGTGATGCTCACGAAGTGAAAGAGGAGCATTGCGCCCGCGTACGTCTTCCAGCCCGTTTCGCGGTTTTCGGCGTTGGCGGGAAGTCCGGCGAGGCGATATACGAACCGTTCGACCGGGCCGAAGATCTTCTCGAGCCAGACCGGCTCGCCGTCGTAAACGCGCGCCATGTACGAGCCGAGCGGCTTGACGGCAGCGAGTACCACGGCGAACAGCACGACAATCTGCACGTAGCCGGCGGTGCTCACGAGAACGCCTCCGGCTTGAGCAGCGCGACGAAAAGATAGACGAGGAGGGCCGTCGAGACGGCGCCCCCGATGAGATAAAGGATGGGCATGGCTTATTCCTCAGACGCGCTCGCAAACGCGGACCAAGCCCCACGTGAGCGCGAAGAGCGCTCCGGTGAGGGCGAGATAGACGACATCCATCATGGGAAAAGGCTCCTGGCTCGAAAGAGGATTGTCAGCGCGACGATGACGACCGCGAGGAGGCCTTCGAAGTCGAAGCCTCGCACCACGGATAAAGCCACCCGCGCGCACGACCACACGACGACGAAGAGGCGCGACAGAGCCGCGGCCACGACGAGCGGGTCGTTCTGGGGCGGCGGCGGGCGGCGAGTGAAGCTCCGATAGGGATATTGCGAAGCCAGCATGGCGTGCCTTTGCGACTCCCGCGAAGGCACTCAGAGCGTAGTTCTGGCCGCGTTAAGGCGTCATAAGGATCACGCCGCCGCGCATAAAGAAAGTGTTGGCACTCGGGCCGGGGCCCCTTTTCGACCTATCCGCGCACGCGCCAGTTGCCCACGAACGTCTTCCCGAGCTCGTCGCAGGTGGGGTCCGTGACGATGATCTCGGGCCTCGTATTTCGGCAAACGACGATGGCGTTCTGCCGAAAAACGCGACCGAAGGCCGCGGCCTCTTCGCGATCCATCCCGTGAACGAGCCACGAGGGCTCGCGCCACGTGCCCTCCGGGTCCTCCTCGTAGCCCACGCATGCTTCGACGCGATAAACGCCGAGGATGAGCAGGTCCCGCATCACGACGTGACGCTGTTCGTTCACTTTGCGGGGCAAGAGCATCGATCGGGGATTGTACGCGGTCAGAATCGCAAACGGCTTCTGCAGAAGGTCCGGCAAAGACGAGAGATCCGTCACGATGTCGCCGTCGAGCGACGCGCGGATGGGGCCCGAGGCCGACGGAAAGTCGTAAACCGTAGCGAGGTAGCTGCGGAGGAGGTTCGGGTCCATGCGGAGAGAGGCGGATAGCACGCCGCGAACGCCGAGCCGACGTCATTGGAACCGGTAGCCGATGCCGCGCACGGTGACCACATAGCGCGGCTTCTGCGGATCGGGTTCGAGCTTGGCGCGAAGCTGCTGGATGAAGTTGTCGATCGTGCGCGGCGTTCCGTGGTGGTTCGGGCCCCAGACGCGCAGGAAGATGGCCTCACGACTCAGAGCCACCCCGCGAGCTTCGATGAGGCAAAGCAGGACATCGAACTCGGTCGCGGTCATCTCCACGGGGGCCGCTGCACGTGCCACGGTTCGTGCGGCCACGTCGACGCTGACATCGCCGAACGTGAGGACCGATCGCGGCGCGGCCTCCACCGCACGAGGACCGCGCCGTAGTGCCGCGCGAACGCGCGCCAGGAGCTCCGCCAGACTAAACGGCTTGGCCACGTAATCCTCGGCGCCAAGCTCCAGTCCGGTCACCTTGTCCAGCTCGCCGGTGCGCGCGCTGAGAACGATGATCGGCATCATGAGCCCATCGGCCCGAATCGAGCGAAGCACTTGAAGGCCGTTCATTTTTGGAAGCATCACGTCCAAAACGACGAGGTCCGGCCGCTCCTCGCGGGTGATGGCGAGGCCTCGCTCGCCGTCTTCGGCGGAGAGAACGTCGTAACCTTCGCCTTCGAGGTTGATGCGCAGACCGAGCGCGATGCTCGGGTCGTCCTCGACCACGAGTACGCGGCGCTTCGGTCCGGTTGCGCTCTTGAGCATCCGCGCCACGTCACGCGCCCGTGGCGCGCGGGGGGGGGGCTTCGGCGCCCGTGCGAGCGACGGCCGCCGGCAGAAGGATCCGGAAAGTGGAACCCTTGCCTTTCGCGCTATCGAGCTGAATGCGACCCCGGTGGGCCCGCACGATGTGTTTCACGATGGCGAGACCGAGCCCGCTTCCCTCGCGCTCGCGGGAAAGCCTGTCGTCGATTCGATAGAACTTGTCGAAGATGCGTCGGTGCTCGCCGTGCGCTATCCCGCCGCCGTTGTCGGTCACTTCGATGGCGACTCTGTCGCCTTCGAGGACCGCGCGAAGCCGGACCACCGGCGGCGAGCCGCCGTACTTGAGCGCGTTCGAGAGCAAGTTGCCAATCGCGTCGACCATCGCCCCGCGGTCGGCGTAAACCATGGGCAGGGAGGCTTCGAGCTCGACGGCGAAGTCCAAATCCGGGTGGCGTTCGCGAAGGGGAGCGAACGCGTCCGCCGCCTCGTCGATGACGGTCCCGACCCGCTCTCGATGCAGGTCGAATTGTTTTCGCCCCGCCTCCATGCGGCCCCAATCGAGGAGACGCTCGATGAGTTGCGTGAGTCGCTCGGTCTCGCGCCCGAGCGCCTCCAAGCATTTGTCCTGCGTCGTGCTGTCACCCCGAGCTCGTTCCATCGTCTCGGCGAAGAGGCGGATGCTCGTGAGGGGCGTTCGGAGCTCGTGGCTGACCTTCGAGACGAAGTCGGCCTGAAGCACGCTGAGCGACGCCTCGCGCCGCAAGAAGACCAAAGCGAGGGTGACGCCCGTGACCACGACGAGCACGAAGCTGACGGTGAGGACACCGAACAGGAGATTGAAGTCGTTGCCGAGGAACATCAGCACGATGCCCACCAGGAGGATGAGCACGGTCGGGACGACGACCAGATAAACCAGGAGTTGGACGATGCGTCGGTAGCCGATGCGTTGCCTGTTGCGCGGCGCCGGCGACCGAGACCGGCCTTCGGGCGCGCGCGAAGGCGAGGGCGAAGAAGACGGAGAGCGTCCCATGGTTCGCGCGCCCTCCCGTCGCTACTCGAGGGCGGCGCGCATCGCCGCGAGGGGCGCCTTTACGCCGAGCCAGAGTTGCAGGGCGAGCGCTCCCTGGTGGGCCAGCATGCCTAGGCCGTTGTCGCAACGAAGTCCGCGCTCGCGCGCGGCCCGAAGCCATGGGGTGTCCTTCGGAGAGTAAACGACGTCGAAGGCCACGGCATCCTCGGGGAGCGCGCGCCAGTCGACCATGGCCGCCACGCCCTCGCCCGGCGGACCGCCCAGCATGCCCGCGCTCGTCGCCTGAACGACCACCACCGTCCGCGCTTCGCTTTCCGCGCGCGCGGAAAGCGGTTGGGTCGTGACGGGGCAGGGGGCCGTCTCGCGGAAGACTCGTGCTCTGGACGCATCGCCAAACGCGCGCGCGCGGACGACGATGTCCCGTACGCCGAGATGGCGTCCCAGCGCCGCCACGGCCGCACGCGCGGCCCCGCCGGACCCGAGCACGAGAGCGCGCGAGGTCTCCCAACGGCCGCGAGACCCCGCGACACGACGAAGTTCGGCGGCGAGCGCAGGGGCGTCCGTGTTGTGCGCTGCGATACGGCCGCCCTCGCCGCGCACGAGCGCGTTGGCGGCGCCCGCGACCATCGCGCTGCCGTCGAGGACGTCGACGAGCGACAAAACGCGCTCCTTGTGCGGCACAGTGACATTGAGGCCCGCGTAGACGCCGTCTCTCAGCATGGCGATGATCCGCGGCAACTCACTGTCCGTTGCGTGGATCGCCTCGTAGGTGTGTTGCAGACCCAGGGCCCGCAACGCCGCGCCATGCATGGCGGGGCTCTTCGAGTGCGCGACGGGATCGCCGACGACGGCAAAGCGCAGCGGCGTCATCGCAGCCTCTCGACCGGCTCGATGCCCTCGACCTGCACGTGAAGGCGCGCGTCCCGCACCCGCACGTGGAGGACTTGTCCCGACCGCACGTCCTCACCGGATCGCACGGCGCGGCCGTCTTCGCGCGTCGCGATGGCGTAGCCTCGCGCGAGCACCTTCAGCGGACTGAGGGCGTCCAGCCGGGCGGTGGCCCGCGCAACCGCGGCCACGCGACGTTCGAAGCCGCCGTTCCAGGCCGTCGAGAGCCGGCTCCCGAGCCGAATGAGTTCGGCCCGCTCCCGGGACAAGACCGCGCGCGGGTGCAGGTACGCAAGGCGCTTCTGCGCGTGGGATAGAGCTTCCCGACGCCGCACGAGGGTCAAGCGAGCGCGCGACGCCAAACGCGCGGTGCGATCGTCGAGCGTCTGCTGGTGGGATGCAATGAGAAGCCGGGGGTCCGCGATTCTGCGCGCAGCGCGGCCGAGCACGACGTGGTGCTGGGAGAGGCGGCCATGCATCGAGCGGGCGAGATGCATCGCCGTGCGCTTGAGGAGTTCGCGTTGCGCGCGGCGATCGGGGACGACCATCTCGGCCGCTTGTGAAGGGGTCGCGGCGCGCGCGTCGGCCGCAAAGTCGACGAGGGTCACGTCGACGTCGTGTCCCACCGCGCTCACGACGGGCACCCGGCAAGCGGCCACGGCGCGAACGACCGCCTCCTCGTTGAACGCTCCCAGGTCGTCCGCCGACCCGCCGCCACGCCCCACGATGATGACGTCGACCCTCGAGACGCGCTGCAATTGCTGGATCGCCCGACAAAGCGAATCGACCGCCCCCGCTCCCTGGACCTGCGCCGCGGCGAGCAAGATGCGAGCGCCTCCCCGGCGAAACGCGACGCGGCAGACATCGTGGATGACGGCCCCCGTGGGGCTCGTGACGACGCCGACGATCCGGGGTTCGCGGGGAAGCGCTCGCTTGCGTTCGGGGGCGAACAAACCTTCGGCCGCAAGCTTGGTCTTCAATCGCTCGATGGCTTCGAGCAGCGCGCCCCGTCCTGCCGCCTGCAGGCGGTCCGCGATGAACTGGAGCTTGCCGCGCGGGGTCCACAGCGTCGGCTTGCCGCGCATCCGAACCCGCGCCCCGTCGACACAGAGCGGTCGCATCCGGGGCGTGACGTTCGATCGATAGACCACCACGTCTATCGAGGCCTCCTCGCGCTCGTCCTTCAAGCAAAAATAGAGATGGCCGCTCGGGGCGGGGCGTGCATCCGCGACTTCGCCTTCGACCCAGACGGCGTTTTCGAACGTGTCCTCGATGGCGCCCTTGACCGCGCGATCGAGCTCCGCGACCGTCAGCGGCCGGGGCTCGGGATCGGCTGGCTTCGCCGCCTTCGGCGCAAAGTCGAAAGTGAGGCTGCGGTCTTCGGGCACGGGCTCCCGATCTAGCACGCTCTCGCACGCCACCACGCGCGGACGGCTGTTTACGCGCGGCGCCGCGGGCGCTAACGCTCGGATCGATGACCGCGAAATTCCGCAAAGTGTTGGTCGCCAATCGCGGCGAAATTGCCGTCCGCGTAATCCGCACGCTGCGCGAAATGGGCATCGCCTCCGTCGCTGTGTACTCCGAGGTCGATCGCGCGTCTTTGCACGTGCGCACGGCCGACGAGGCGTATCCCATCGGACGCGCGCCCGCGGCCGAAAGCTACCTCCGCATCGATCGCATCATGGATGTGGCCCGCAAGGCGCGCTGCGACGCCATCCACCCTGGGTACGGCTTTTTGAGCGAGAACCCGGCCCTGCCCGACGCCTGTGAGACCGCGGGGGTGGTGTTCATCGGACCGCCCGCGAGCGCCATGCGGTCGCTGGCCACCAAGCCGGCCGCGCGCGATCAGATGGCGTCGGCGGGAGTGCCGATCATTCCCGGCGCGCGGTGCACGACCGCCGCGCAAGCCGTGGCGGCGGCTGAGGCCATCGGCTTTCCCGTGATGCTCAAGGCGGCCTCCGGGGGAGGGGGCAGGGGTATGCGGCTGGTGGTTCACGCGTCGGAGATGGACGGCGCGTGGGATCGGGCTCGCGGCGAGGCCAAGAAGTTCTTCGGCGACGACACCGTGTACTTGGAAAAGGCGCTCGTTCGTCCGCGCCACGTCGAGATCCAGGTGCTCGGCGATCAACACGGAAACATGGTGCACGCGTTCGAGCGTGACTGCTCGATTCAACGGAGAAACCAGAAGGTCGTCGAAGAGACGCCGAGTCCGGCGGCATCGCGCGAGCTCGTCGCGCGCATGGGCGAGATTGCGGTCGAGGGCGCGCGAAGCGTGGGCTACTTCAGTGCCGGCACCTTCGAGTTTCTGTTGGCCGAAGACGGGTCGTTCTACTTTCTCGAAATGAACACGCGCCTTCAAGTGGAGCATCCGGTGACCGAACTCGTCACGGGCGTCGACTTGGTACGCGAGATGGTCCGCGTCGCGCAAGGGGAGCCTCTCGGGTTCGGGCAGGACGACATGGCAGCGCGCGGCGCCGCGATGGAGTGCCGTGTCTACGCCGAAGACCCGGCAACGTTCCTCCCGTCGCCGGGCACCATCGAGACGCTGGTCGTCCCCGCCGGTCCGTGGGTACGGGATGACAGCGGCGTCTATGCCGGTTCCGCCATATCGAGCCACTACGACCCGCTCATCTCGAAGCTGAGCGTCTGGGCGCCGACGCGTGCACAAGCCGTGGCCCGTATGAAGCGCGCGCTCTCGGAGTACGTCGTCACGGGCATCCGCACCAATCTCGCATTTCACCAGAGGCTCTTGGCGCATCCGGAGTTCGTGGCCGGCCGGTACGACACGGGATTCATCGAGCGCCACGCCGGGGAGCTGCTCGCGCCTCGCGTCATGGATCTCGAGGAGCGCCACGCTCTCGCGATGGCTGCCGCCGTCGTCGCGGCACGTCGCGAGCGCGTCGCGATGACGGCGTCGCCCGCAGAGCAAAAGGCGGGTCTGTCGCCGTGGGTCCGGCACCATCGGGGCCGGATGTCATGACGAGCCCCTATGCTAATCGGTCTGCTGACGCGATGAGCCGCTTTTACATCACCACGCCGATTTACTACGTCAACGACGTTCCGCACCTCGGAACCGCGTACTCGACGGTCGCGGTCGACGCCCTCCGGCGTTACCACCTCTTGCGCGGCGACGCGACGCGCATGCTCACGGGCACCGACGAGCACGGACAAAAACTCGAACGCGAGGCGCGCGACCTCGGGATGGCTCCCCTGCAGTTCGTTCGAGCGATGAGCGATCGCTTCGAGAGCACGTGGCCAAAGCTCCTGGTCCAGCCCGACGACTTCATCCGGACGACCGAACCCCGCCACCAGAGCGGCGCGCAGTGGGTGTGGCAGGAGATCAAGAGAAGGAATCCGGACGACATTTATCTGGCGGATTACGAGGGTTGGTATTGCGTGGGGTGCGAAGAGCTGAAAACGGAGAAGGAGCTCGAGCAGCCCGGCAACCTGTGCCCCATCCACAAAACGGCCGTCGAGCGCGTCAAAGAGCCGTCGTATTTCTTTCGCCTCGGAAAATACGAAGAACGACTGCTCGAACATTACGCGCAAAACCCCCATTTCGTTCGGCCGCGGACGCGCCTCAATGAAGTCGAAAGCTTCGTCAAAGGGGGCCTCCGCGACCTATCCATCTCGCGCACGACGATTTCATGGGGCATCCCCGTCCCCGGCGATCCGAAGCACGTCATGTACGTGTGGTTCGACGCGCTGACGAACTATTGGACGGCACTTCAAGATACCGAGGATCACAAGAAGTTCTGGAGCGGTGACGCGAATGCGAAAATCGTTCACGTCGTGGGCAAAGACATCCTCCGCTTTCACGCGGTGTACTGGCCGGCCCTCTTGATGAGCGCGGGACTCCCTCTGCCGTCGACCATTTTTGCCCACGGATGGCTGACGCTGCAGGGCCAGAAAATGAGCAAATCGCTCCGCAACGCGGTCGAGCCGGTGGCGATCGCGCGGGCCTTCGGGTCCGCCCTCGGTGGCGACGACCTGGCCGGAGCGGACGTGCTTCGGTACCACCTCTTGAGTGCCATTTCTTTCGGCCAAGATGGTGATTTCGACTTGGCGGCGATGATCGACCGGTACAATGCCGATCTCGGAAAGAACCTCGGCAATCTTCTTTCACGAACGCTCTCGCTTTGTGTCGCCTTGGCCGACGGCAAAGTCCCGAGGATGACGGAGGAGACAGACGGCGAGTCGCTCGACAGAGAGGCCCTCGAGTACGTCCGATCGAAGGCCGTCGACGTGGGCGGGCGGTGGGACGAGCTCGAGCCCCATCGGGCGCTCGAATGGACCCTCAGCTTCGCGTCGTACTTCAATCGCTACATCGACCGGCGCGCTCCGTGGGCGGACGCAAAGAAGGGCAATCTCGAGCGTGCCCGCACGACGTTGGCCGTGCTCGTCGACGCCCTGCGGTGTCTCAGCGTGATGATCTGGCCCGCGCTGCCCCACAAGAGCGACGAGATGCGCCTTCAGCTGGGGCTGGCTCCGCTCGCACCGCAACTGGGCACGGACCAATGGCCGGCGTCGCGTGCTCCACGCGCCGAAGGCGAGTTGCTCGCGCGAGGCGCGTCGCTGTTTCCGACCATCGACGAGGCCGCGGCGCGCGTCTTGATAGAGTCGATCGCTCCGCCCCCCCCGGCGCGTGCCGCCGCGCCTGCTGTTGCCGCCGCGCCTTCCGTCACGCCGTCGCTCTCGTATGAGCAGTTTGCAGCCGTCGATCTACGTGTCGGCCTCGTCCGCGCGTGCGAGCGCGTGCCCAAGAAGGACAAGCTGCTCAAGTTGTCCGTCGATCTCGGCGAGCCGGAGCCGAGGACCCTCGTCGCCGGGTTGGCGCTCACGTTCACGCCGGAGGCGCTCGTGGGACGCAAGGTGGTCGTCGTTGCAAATCTCGCCCCGCGCGAGTTCGGCAAGGGCCTGGTTTCGCAGGGGATGATCTTGGCGACGGGACCGAGCGAGGCCTTGGTGCTCGCAACGGTTGACGGTGACGTCCCCCTTGGGGCCCAATTGAAGTAAGCGGAAAACTGTTTCGACCGAGACCCAATTTTGGAAGGCGGGAGGGCGACGATGAGCGAGGCAGCAGCACCGGTGGGCGCTGATCTAGAGCGCGGCGTTGCCATCGAGGAACTTCGCGAAGCGGAGCCGATCCTGGGCCACGCGCACGGCGAAGCGGTGATGCTCGTGCGCAATGGGGATGACATTTTCGCGACCGGCGCCTCGTGCACGCACTACGGCGGACCGCTCGCCGAGGGCCTGGTGGCCGGCAAGACCGTGCGCTGCCCGCTCCATCACGCGTGTTTCGACCTCGCCACGGGCGAATCGATCGGAGCGCCAGGGCTGTCGGCGATTGCCTGCTTCGACGTGATCCGTGACCGCGGTCTCGTGAAAATCGGCAAGAAGCGCGATCCGTATCGACGCGCGGCCGCGCTGTCGGCGCCGTCATCGGTCGTTCTCGTCGGCGCGGGTCCCGCGGCGACGGCCTGTGCCGAGACGCTCCGCGCGGAAGGGTATGCGGGGGCCATCACGATGGTGGGGGCGGAGGTCTCGGGGCCCGTGGACCGGCCCAACCTGTCGAAGGATTATCTGGCGGGCGTGGCGCCGGAGGAATGGACGATACTCCGCACGGGCGCTGCGCTCCGCGAGCAGGGGATAGAGCTCGTCGCCAATGACCCGGTCCGCTCGATCGAGGTTGCGGCGCGGATCGTGCGCCTCACGAGCGGCCGCACGATTCCGTGGCACGCGCTCGTGGTCGCCACGGGGGCCGAGCCCGTCCGTCTGCCCATTCCCGGCGCGAATCTCGGGCACGTTCACGTCTTGCGAACACTGGCCGACGCGCGCGCGATCGTCCTCGGGCTCAGCCGCGCCAAGCGCGCTGTCGTGATCGGGGCGGGCTTCCTCGGCTTGGAGGCCGCCGCGTCGCTTCGCAAGCGTGGACTCGAGGTCGCCGTCGTGGGAGCGGAGTCCGTGCCGTTGGCCCGGGTCCTGGGCGATGAAGTCGGGCTCTTCGTGCGCCGCGTGCACGAAGCCCATGGCGTCACGTTCCATCTCGGCATGAAGCCCACGGCCATAAGTGAATCCGCCGTGGCGCTTTCGGATGGCACCGCACTCGCGGCGGATCTCGTCGTCATGGGGGTGGGCGTCCGGCCGAGAACCGCGCTGGCCGAAGCCGCCGGGCTGAAGGTCGACAACGGAATCGTCGTCGACGAGCACCTGCGGACGTCGGAGCCCGACGTGTACGCCGCCGGCGACGTCGCGCGATTTCCCTATGACGGCGCGTCGGTGCGCATCGAGCACTTCGTCGTGGCCGAGCGGCACGGCCAAGCCATCGCGCGCACCCTCGCGGGCCGGGCCGGCCACGGCTCCGTTCCGTTCTTCTGGAGCCAGCATCACGACGTCACGCTGGGATACGTCGGCCATGCCGAGCGCTTCGATCCACCGGACGTGCGCGGAGAGCTCGAGAAGCGCGACGCGACGGTCGTGTACCGCGACAACGGGCGCATTCGCGCCGTATTGACCGTGGGCCGCGATCGCGCGAGCCTGCTCTTCGAGCACGCGATCGAGACCGGAGATCGGGCCGCGCTGGAGGCCCTCGCGTCGGCGTAAGAGAGGCGCGATTCGCGCGCCGTCGCGGGCGTGCACGACTCAGAAATAGGCGATCATCCCCCCGGTGATCCCGAAGAAGAAGACTGCCGACGAAGCGCTCTCGTTCGGGTCCACCCATATTCGCCCGAACAGAGGGACGTCCAGCGTGGGTCCTATCGTGAGGCCGATGTGAGGCAAAGGGGTAATGACGAATTGGGGCTCCAGATCCATCGCGAATTGATTCGACCCGTTCGACACATTGGCGCCGACGTTCGTCGTGTCGGTGTCCGTGTAGAACGAGAGTCCGCCCCGCAGCCACAGCCCGAAGAGGTTCGTCAGCCGCAGAATGTAGCCGACGCGGGGCGCAATTCCGAAGAGCGTACGGGTCGTCGGCGCGCCGGGGGTCGTCGTGGTCACCCCGTTGGCTTGATCGTGTTCGGTCGATTGGCTCGCGCCCGTCGTGGCGAACAGCGCCATCTCGCCACCTATCGTGAAGTGCGGAGCGAGCACGTAATCGAACCCGATGCGCGGCACGGTGAAGAAGTTCTCTCCCGGAGACGTCGAGCCCCAGAAGAACGAAAGGGCCGTTTGCGAACTCGTGGTCGTCTCTCCGGTTTCGCCGGCCCCGAGGTTGCCCAGGTGGCCCGTCCACGCCTCGGAATACGATAGAAGCGGGACGAGCCGGTCCGCGCCGACGATGAATTGCCCCGTGTCGCCGAAGCCCTGCCTCTGCGCAGCGGCGACCTTTGAGGTCAGCAGAACAAAGAGGGCAACCGAGAGGGTGGTGAGCGTTCGCGCCATTGGGATCGAAGATCTCCTCGTGGCGACGAATCCTAGCCGGAAGGGCGATCGGCGGTCGAGTTCGCGTCGACTCGGTCGAGGACCAAGGGCCTGGGTGTAGGCGCCGCTTCGCCGATGACGAACGCGGTACGAACGCGATCCGCGATGGGGCCGGCGTGCGACGCCGCTCGGACACGCAACCGCGCGAGCGGCTCTCCGCGCGTCACGCGCGCTCCGGGCTTCTTCTCGAGAAGAATGCCGACCCCCGGATCGATCGCCTGATCGGCGCGCGTGCGGCCGGCTCCCATGGCCACGGCGGCGAGCCCGATGGCAAGCGCGTCGACCTCGACGACGAACCCCTCGTTCGGGGACACGATGACGATCTCCTCCGGCGCGACCGTAAGGAGCATGCGATCTCCGACGACGCGCGGGTCACCGCCTTGGGCTGCGATCATTCGCTCGGCGACGTGTGCCGCCCTGCCGCTCGCCAGCGCCTCCGAGAGCTTGCGGCGTGCGTCCGCTTCGTGGGTCGCGGCGCCGCCCAGAATGAGCATTTCCTCCCCGAGCCGCATCGTGCACGACGCGACATCGGGGGGACCGGCTCCGAAGAGAACGTCGAGCGCTTCGCGCGTCTCCAGCGCGTTGCCCACCGCGAGGCCCAGTGGGGCTTGCATGTCCGTGAGGAGAGCGACGACGCGTTTGCCCGCCCGCGTCCCCACCCGAACGAGGGCTCGCGCGAGGGCGAGCGCCCCGTCGCGGCTTTTCATGAACGCGCCCCGCCCGACTTTGACGTCGAGGACGAGCGCGTCGATCCCTTCCGCGAGCTTCTTCGACAGGATGGACGAAACGATGAGAGGTATGCACTCGACCGTGGCGGTCACGTCCCGGAGCGCATAGATGCGCTTGTCGGCGGGCGCGATCTCGGCCGTCTGCCCTATCATGCAGCACCCGACGTCGCGGACGACGCGGGCGAAGTCCTCGGCGGCCAGATCCGTGCGAAACCCGGGAATCGCTTCGAGCTTGTCGAGCGTTCCGCCGGTGTGCCCCAGGCCCCGCCCGCTGACCATCGGAACCCGGACGCCGCACGCGGCGACGAGCGGCGCCAGCGCAATGGACACCTTGTCGCCCACTCCGCCCGTGGAGTGCTTGTCGACTTTCACGCCGCCCGCGTCGGCGAGGTCGAGCACCTTGCCGCTGTGCAGCATCGCGTCCGTCAGGGCGACGGTCTCGCCATCGTCGAGGCCGCGAAAATATACGGCCATGAGCCACGCGGTCATCTGGTAATCCGCCAGAGTTCCGCTCATGAAGCCGCGCACGAGCCCCGCGATTTCTTCCCCCGCGAGTCGTTCGCCGTCCCGTTTCGCCGCGATGATCTCTACGGGGGTGCGCCCTTGCATCCGGAGATCCAATAGCACCGTGCCGCGATGGGTTGCTATCGTGCCGTTCGGATGACACACGCGCGCTCACGGGTCGTGGTGGCGGCGGCGCTCGTCGTGGTGGCGGCGTGCTCCAAAGCGGATACGACGCCCGCACCCGCCGCCACCGCGGACGCGGGCCGTCCGGACGAAACGGCGCCCGCGCCTGCTGCGCCCACGCCTGCTGCGCCTGCGCCCGCTGCGCCTGCGCCCTCCGTTGCGATCCGGAGCGTGACGGCCTGCGGCGACAAGCCACTTCCGCCGTGCCCCCTCTACGCGTGGATGAAAGCGAACGCGGCGCCCGCCATGGCCGCGCAAGACTTCGTCGCGATGACCGCTGCGCTGGACAAGGTGGCCGAACTCGCGCCCGACGGATACACCTATTGGGCTTCCATCGCTCGCGACGGGTCGAGCGCCGGGCGCGTACAGAACCGCGACGGCGTCCGCGCCGCATGCCGCGGGTGTCACAATCAGTACAAGGACAAATACAAGCGGGAGATGCGCGGAAAAATCATTTGAAGGAAATGTCCCCGACGATGTCGTTCCGGCCCATTCCCCGCTCGAAAACCCCGCGCGTCGGTCGTCCCACCGGACGCTTCACGCAGCACCGACGCATCGATTTGCTGAGGGAAAAGCTCGAGGTGCATACGGCCGGGTTGACCCTCCACGATCTCGCGCTCATGCTCCGCATCACGACGCGCTCGGTCCGCCGGTATCTTCGCGAACTCGCGCTCGTGACCGAGCTCGAATCGATCGCGGTCCGCCCAGGGGCCGTCCACCTCTGGCGCATCAAACCCAGCGAGCGTGGACGAAGCGTCGCGCTCCGCCGCACGCAAGCGTACGCCCTGCTCGCCCCGCGACGAGTCTTCGACGTGCTCAAGGGCTCCGCGCTCTTCGACGAGATTGACGTCGTGCTCCGTGACATCGAGCAGGTCGCGCATCGGCCGAGCGCACGATCCGCGGCGCGCGGGGAGTCGCGGGCCGACGCAGCCCTCGAAGATCGGTTCGCGTACGTGCCCCCCGTGCCCCGCACGTACGCGAATCGCACCGAGGATGTCGACGAGGTATTCCGGGCCGTCTCCGAGCTCCGCGTCCTCTGCTTTCGCTATCGCGAAGACGGCCGCGAGGAAGACAAGAGCCGTCGAGAGGGCAAGGAGATACGGGGCGCGCGTGTGGTCTCTCATCCGTACGCGCTCGTGCTTCACGGGGGAGCCATCACCTGCGTAGCGCGTGACGTGGGGGAGGGGATCACGCGCGCATTTCCTTTTCACCGAATGAGCGAGCTCGAAGCCAGCGAGGCGGACCGATTCGATCTTCCGCCCGAGTTTGCCATCAGCGAGTGGCTTCACGGCGATTTCGGCGTGGCCGGCGCCCGGCGCACCGTCAAGGTGCTCGTGGAATTCGATCCTCGCGTTGCCGAGGGAGTCCGCGCCCGCCGAGTTCACCCATCGCAAAAGCTGGCGGTTGCGGCGGATGGCCGCGTTCGTGCATCGCTCAACCTTCCCGAGTGTCCGGATTTGCTCGACCGGGTGCGGACGTGGCTTTTGGGTTTCGGCGCCGCGGCGCGCGTGCTCGAGCCGAGAGAGCTGGCCGACGAGATCGCCCGCGAGATCCGGCGCGCCGCGGAGCGGTACGGCGCATAACGTCCGCACAATCGGCCGATTGCTTGCCAGGCGCACGCTTGCATGGGAGAGAAGTTCCAAGGCGGGTCATGTCGACATCCCCTTTTGCGGTTTTTCGCGAATCGTCATTCGTCGCTGTAACGAAGCCACCGGCAGAGCCGTCGGCGTTTGCGCACAGGGACCTTCTTCGCGGTCCCTGGTGGCAGAGAATTCCCGCTTACCGGACCGTCGACGAAGCCGCATTTCTAGATCATGCGTGGCAGGCGAAAAACTCGATTACGAAGGTGAGCAAGCTCGTGGAGACCATTCAAGGGATGGTGCCCGCGGGCTTCGTTTCGGATCTCGAGAGCGGGATGAGGTGCGCGCCGATGAGCGTGCGCGTGAGTCCCTACATCGTTTCGCTCATCGACTGGGAGCACCCTTACGAAGACCCGCTTCGAACGCAATTCTTCCCGCTCGCGTCGCGCCTCTGGCCGGATCACCCGGGGCTGGGACTCGACTCGTTGGCCGAGCAGGTGGACGCGCCCGTGCCCGGGCTCACCCACCGCTACGTGGACAAGGCGCTCTTTCTTCCGCTCGACACGTGCCCGGTCTACTGCCGATTCTGCACGCGATCGTACGCCATCGGCATGGATACCGACGAAGTGGAGAAGGTGCGGCTTCGTCCGAACGAAGAGCGCTGGCAGCGCGCGTATCGATACATCGCGTCGCGGCCCGAGCTCGAGGACATCGTCGTCAGCGGCGGCGACGCGTATCAGCTTCGGGCGGCGCACCTCGAGGAGATCGGCGAGGCGCTGCTCGCGATCCCTCACGTGCGGCGCATGCGTTTTGCGACCAAAGGGCCGGCCGTCATGCCCATGAAAATCCTCACGGACACGGCATGGACCGACGCGTTGACGCGCGTCGTCGAAAAGGGCCGGCGCCTTCACAAGGACGTCGTGCTTCACACTCATTTCAATAGTCCCTGCGAGATTACTGAAATTACGGAGGCTGCCATGGGCCGCCTCTTCGAGCGCGGCATCGTGGTGAGAAATCAGAGCGTGCTGATTCGCGGCGTCAACGACGCGGCCGAGACCATGACGCTTCTCGTGAAGCGACTCGGCCACATCAACGTGCACCCGTATTACGTTTATGTGCACGATATGGTCCGAGGCGTCGAGGACCTGCGCACCAGCGTCGGTGCGGCGACCCGCATCGAGAAGCACGTCCGCGGCAGCACGGCGGGCTACAACACCCCGACGTTCGTCGTGGACGCCCCGGGGGGGGGCGGCAAGCGCGACGCACACTCGTACGAGCACTACGATCCCGATACGGGCATCAGCGTGTACACGGCGCCGAGCGTGAAGCCGGGCCAGTTTTTCACATACTTCGACCCCCTTCATCAACTCGCGGTTCCACAGCAGCGGCGCTGGGGTGACCCCGTGCAGCGGCGCGCGATGATCGACGAGGCCCTCTCGAAAGCCCAACGCGGCGGGTAACGCCGGCCTTCCGGGTAAGCCGTTGACGTCGCTCGAACGGGGCGAGACCCCTTCGAACGTGGCTGGGTGTGGCCTGATTGACCGGGGCCCCGCGACTAGTTCTAGTTTCTAGTGCGGTCCGCCATAAGTTCGGCCGGAGTCGACGGCACTAGCAAAGCCGCGGGAGCGGCTTTGGGCGTCCGGGGCGAAGCCCCGGGAAAACAAGATAGTTTCGCCTCGGCGCAGCCGACCGCGCAGCGGCGCCGGAAGTCCGGTAGGACTTCCGACGGGCGGAACTAGGTCGCCCAGAGAGACGCGATATCGAGTTCGATCGCGTCGAACGGCTCGGCCCGCACGACCGCGTCGTCTCGCCATGTGCCGACGACCCTGTACGTCGGGCCGTCGATTCGTAGCACTTCGAGCGTCCGGAGGAGTGGATCAACGAGCCAGACGTGTCTCACTCCCTCCGCTGCATACAGGGGCACCTTGTCCGCGCGATCGGTCGCGCCCGTCCCCGGCGAAAGCACTTCGCAGACCCAGTCTGGCGCGAGCTCGAACGCGGCGGCAGTCATGGGCAATTGCGGCATGCGCTCGCGGCGCCACCCCGCAAGGTCGGGGACGAGCACGTGGCCACCGTGCAGATGCAACTCGGGCTCGTACAAGATGACCCACCCGCCGGGCCCCCCGTCGCCGAGGTCGAACGGGCTCCCGAGCTTCGTGCCAAGGCGCGTCGCTGCGCGCGCGTGAGGCGCGGCGGGGCGTGGCTGAGTTACGAGAACGCCGTGGATAAGCTCTGCGATCAGCCCCTCTGGGACGGCGAGCAGATCCTCGTACGTCGCATGGCGTTTGGCGGGATCGCCCATTGTGCATAATGTAGCCGATCCAGCCCAATTTGCGTGGCCGATAGGCTATCTGTGAGAAACAGCGTCCGATGGCAAGCGTGAGGCGATGGAAAGCGGCTATCGACCGCATCGTGGCGGTCCTGGCGGCCCTTCCGTGCCTGGCGCTCCCCGCGTGCGCGTCGCTCGCCACCAAGGCCGAACGCCGCGGCGGCGATGCCGTGACGCAATGGACGTGGATCGGCGATTATTACGGAAAGGGCGCGGCCAACTGGCGCACGCTCGCGATCATGCAGATGGCGATGCACGATGCGCTGAACGCGGTGCATCCGGTTTATGAGCGCTGGTGGCCCGCCGCGCCCGGCGAGCCCGCGGCGGAGGGGGCCAATCCCGAAGTGGCCATGGTCGCCGCGGCGGCCGAGGTGCTGGTGCTGTTGCATCCGGAACGCGAGGGGGAGACCCTGAATGCCTTTGCAAGCGTCATGGCACGTTACGCGGACGATGCGGGCAAGGCCGCGGGCAAAAGACTCGGTTGGGCGATCGGTCGCGCGGCCGTCGCGGCCCGCGCCCACGACGGGTTCGACGAGTTGCACTTCTTCAAAGGCGATGACGCACGCGGCCGGTGGCGGCCGACGCCGACGCTTTTTGCGACGAGCCGCACCAACGACATCCGTCCGTTTCTGTTTGCCGCCGTAAGCGACGTGCCGACGCTGCCACCGCCCGAGCTGGGCACGCCCCAGTATCTGCAGGAAGTCGCGGAGACCCAAAGGATTGGCGGTTTGCACGGCGCGCACCGGACGCCGGAGGAGACGACGGCCGCGTTTTTCTGGGCGTATCAGACATCGCAGCGCGGCTTTGTGAACCTTGCGACGCGGCTACTCGCGACGCATCGGCCGGCTGGCGGCATCTACGCGGAAGCGCACATCATGGCCGAGTTGACCGCGGCGCTGGCGGACTCCGCCATCCTCACCTGGAACGCGAAGGCAAAGTATTCCTTTTGGCGGCCGATCACCGCCATCCGCGCCGACACGGCCGGTACCCATTGGGCGCCGCTGATCGAGACCCCGCCGTTTCCCGAATACCCGTCCGGGCACGCGACCGATTGTTATGTGGGCGCCGGCGTGCTCGAAGCCGCGTTTCCCAACCTGGCGGGCCCGATCGTCTATCTCTCGTCGGCCCACATGGAACCGTTGAGCGGCTCGACGACTCCCCCGACGCCAGACGGTTACGGAATGGGACAGCATGCCCAATGGGGTGAGTCGGAAGGGGCGGGGGGAAACGAGCTCCGATTCCCGAGTCTTGCCGCCGCGGCAACGAACTGCGCAAGCTCACGCATCTGGGCGGGCGCGCACTTTGCGGCGGCCGAGGTCGAATCGAGGCGGCTGGCGACCCTCATCGTCCGCCGGGCCGTCAGCGCGACGCCGGCGGCGGCCGCGAGCGGTACTCTCGCATCGCGATGATTGAGCCTTGGAAGTGCGCTAGCCTAGTGCCGTCCGCCATAAGTTCGGCCGGAGTCGACGGCACTAGCAAAGCCGCGGGAGCGGCTTTGGGGGTCCGGGGCGAAGCCCCGGGAAAGCAGGATAGTTTCGCCTCGGCGCAGCCGACCGCGCAGCGGCGTCGGAAGTCCGGTAGGACTTCCGACGGGCGGAACTAGCCTTGCCGGCGAAGGCCGGGGCAGGCGACAATGCCGCGCGTGGATCCGCGCCTTTCCGAGATCTTCGGCGCCGCCATGCCGGTGCGCCACGACGACCGGCTCGATGCCCTGTCTCTCGGCGCTGCGCTTCACGAATACCTCGAAGCCGCGCGCGCCGCTTGGCCGAACCTCCGCGTCGCGGACGCGGAGTTCGTGCGCCACCTGGCCGGCCGCGCAAAGGAGGGCAACGTGCCACCCAGAGCGCACGCAGGCGACATGCTGCTTGCGTTCGCCTGCGCTCACGGGACTCCGGGCGCCGTCGAAGCATTTCACAAGGTCTTCGCGCCGGTCATCGCGCGCGTTCTGTCGCGGCGAGGAGCGGAGGCTCCAACCCTCGCCGATGCAACCCAGATTGTTCACGAGCGTCTCTTGATCGCCCCGCCGGGAGGCGTTCCGAAGATCTCCGAGTACAGGGGAATCGGGCCGCTCCGGAGCTGGGTGTCGACGGTGGCCGCGACGACGCTTCTCATGATTCGGCGCACGGCCGAACGGCGGCGCGAGGAGCACGACTCTTCGCAGGTCGCGCGTCTTGCGGCCGATCTCGACCCGGAGCTTGCCTATTTGAAGGATCGCTACGCGACCGAAATGGAGCAAGCGGTCGTCCACGCGCTCGCGCACCTGAGTGATCGCGAGCGCACGCTCATGCGGCTCCACCTCGGCGAGCACATGACCATCGACCAGCTCGGCGCGATGTATCGGGTGAACCGGGCGACGGCGGCTCGCTGGCTCACCGCTGCGCGCGAATCGCTCGTGGCCCGCGCCCGCAGTGACCTGCGGCTCCGCCTGCGACTCAGCGAGAGCGAATGCGACAGCATCGTCGCGCTCGTTCGAAGCCAACTCGATGTCTCCATCGTGCGGCGTCTTTCGTAGCGCGTTTCTTTTTGCGACCGGGTCGGGTGACCGGCATCCCCCTCATGGCGAGGGCGCAAGCGGGCAAACGCCGCTGGCGTCCTCGTCTCCAAAAGTACGTCCCGAGGAGGATCCCCATGCATCACGCGCACGCGCACGCTCGCGCCCGCCATCGAATCTCATGCCTATCGACCGTATTGGCCCTCGAAACGATTGGGTGCAGCAAGGCCCCCGGAGTTGCCCAGGAAACGAAAGGCTGCCACATCCCTAACGACGGCAGCGACGGCGGTATGGGCGACGGCGCCATGCCTCCCGCCTGCGGCTCGCTCGCGGTCACGGCCGAAGGCTACGGCCGGAGTGGATCGCTCCATGGCGAAGCCTGGACTTCGGTCAGTGTGGGAACGACGATCGCACCGGTCACATTTGCCCATTTGCCTGCGAATAGTCCGTTGTGCGTTCAGGGCTCCGTCGTGACGGCGCCGACAGGCTACGCGTGGGCGATCCTCGGCCTGGACGTGAACGGAGTCCTTCGAACGGATGGCGGCGACGCGAGCGCAGACGCCGGGGGCCCGACCGAGGAGGTCAACGCCATGACTCCGACGACCGATGGGATCACCGCCGACGTCAGCAACAACGCGGGCTCCACACTTTGGCTGTGTCTGGGCGGCGCCGACGAGAAACAGTGGTGCGTGACCGACCTGGCCGACGAGGGGCCGTTCTTCCCCTGGACGAGTTTTCTCGACGAGAACGGATCGGGCGCCGTCTATGATGGCGCTCCGATTCTGTGGATTGGCCTCGTGGTGCCCGACCCGGGGCCGGCGGGGTCGGCGTCCTTCGACTTCTGTCTCAATGGCCTCGCAGAGGCGAGCTGGTGCGCGTGTGGCCCCGACGGTGTTTCGTGCCCGCTGGACACGAGCGAGTGCAACGCTACCTGCGTTCCGAACGTGTCGACGAATCCGAACGACTGCGGCAGGTGCGGGACCGCCTGTTCCGCCACCTCGGCGTGCAGCGCGGGGACATGCTCCGATACCCTCGTCTCGGGGCAGAACGACCCGACCGCCTTGGCCGGCGACGGGACGAATCTCTATTTCGTCGATCCGATCGCGGGTACCATCATGAGCGTTGGCACGGGGGGCGGCGCACCCGTCGCTCTCGCCACGGGACAGACCTATCCCCTTGCGATCGGGATCAAAGAAGCGACCGTCTATTGGGCGAATGGGGGCACGTCCGAAAACAATTTTACCGACGGCGCGCTAATGAAAGTCGCTCGCACCGGCGGCGCACCGATCCTCCTCGCTTCGGGACAGAGCGGCATCGAAGCCATCGCGCTCGACGAAACCAGCGTGTATTGGGCCAATGCGGGCACTCTCGCGAATAACTATACCGACGGGTCGATCATGAAGGTTGCCCAAGACGGCGGCGCCGCGATCACTCTCGCCTCGGGGCAAACGGCCCCCGTGGCCATCGCCGTGGACGGTACCACCGTATATTGGGCAAACGAGGGGAGCTCGGGCCCCGGCACGCTCGCGGATGACGGCGCGATCATGGCGTTGCCGCTGAACGGGGGAACGCCGGTGACCCTCGCCTCGGCGCAGCCCGGGCCCGGCACGATCGCGGTGGACGCGGCGAGCGTGTATTGGACCACCACGGGATCGGTTGCCAAAGTGCCCTTGGGTGGCGGCAATCCGATCATCCTCGCGACGGAACAGAGCCAACCGTTCGCGATCGCCCTCGATGGAGCGAACGTCTACTGGACCAATTGGTACGCGGGATCGGTAGCCAAGGTCCCGTTGGGCGGCGGCGACCCGGTGACGCTCGCTGCGGGGCAAAACCATGCGCTCGGCATCGTCGTCGACGGCGCGAACGTGTTTTGGACCGCGAACGACGGCGCGGTCGCGGGGGGTATCTTGCACGTTCTCAA
The DNA here is from genome assembly GCA_963831555.1 of uncultured delta proteobacterium. Lineage (GTDB taxonomy): Bacteria > Myxococcota_A > Polyangia > Polyangiales > Polyangiaceae > Palsa-1150. Next base: position 79,764 of record CAWHQT010000019.1, on the reverse strand, counting down.
GTAAGGACGACGTCACGTCGCGCATGGCTCCGTCGGTCCGGCTTCGCGCGGCCTATCGCGTGAAATGAATATCGGAAACACAGAAATCGAAGGGGGGAGACGTGCCGGTCGGGCCGGGGCCCCTGACGCCAAACCAAACATTGACCACGTGCTTGCTATCGAACGAAGGAAACTGAGCGCCCCACTTTATCGATGACTGTTTCAAGTCACTCCACTTGACGGCGTACTCCGTCCAGGCGGTCGTCAGCGGCAGATCCTGGATGGCCCAATCGTCGCCGCACCGGCCGCCGGCATCCGGGTTTCGGCACGTGGCCTCCGCGATCTCCGTCGCAGTGTCGATATTCGGAAAAGCGACCATGATCGGCTGATCTCCGTTGCGAGAGGCCGCCCAGAAGCGAATCCCCGAATAGGAGCTCACGTCGAACGGTGAGCACGGCTCGGTGGTGCTCACCTGCCGTGCTGGTTCGACGAAGTCCAGACCCTCCATCGCAATCCACCCCGAGAAACCCTTCGAGCGCAGGCAGGCGGCGTTTTGAATCGTCGGACCTCCCTTCGTGGGGACCACCGGCGGAGTGATTGACGTGTACGTGAAGAGCAGAGGAAGCGGAGGCGGTGAAATGGGAGCGTGGGGTACGTCGCTGGAGGCCCACCACCACCCCCCGATATAGCCGGCCGGCGGCGTGAGCTTGGCTTCGGGTCCGTTCGACATGTCGTCGATCAAGAGCGGGTCCTTCGAAGGAGCCTGTCCGATGGTGCAGCACCAGCGTTCGCCTGGGCCCGTCGAGATCCCCGCGTCCTCGTCCTCGGGGACCCGCCAGCAGCCGAGCAGTTGGGGGTTGATTGTTTGCGGTGTGGCCGTCCCGGAGCAAGAGTATCCGGACCAGGTGGCCGGACAGGTCACGTTGGACGCGACGCACGTGCTCGGGGCGGGGCAGGTCGTCGTCCGCGCCGACTTCGTCGGACACGATGTGGTGAGGGCCACGCTTTGGAGGGTGTGTCCCATGTCTCGGCAAACCGCGGGTGGCAGGCGAATGCCGACGCCCGCCAACGGCTCCCACCCCGTCACCGGGTCACGATCGAGCGCAATGAGGCACCCGGCGGGACCGCAGACGCCGACGTTGCCTTGGCGGGCGGTGTTGACCACGAGGGCGACGTTGACCGAGGCGCCTCCCTCCATTTTGTTGACGATGCATCCGGCCGTGGGATTGAAAATGGGAACCGTCAGCAAGAAGTCCGCGAAGCACGCGCCCACATCGAAGCATGCGCCCGCGCCGGGCGCACCCCGGCCCTCGGCCTCCGATGCCCCCGTGTGGATCTCACGAGGGGCGCGCTTTCTCGTCAGGAAGGGGGCGATGACGCAGGCGCCCACGAGGACCGCGGAGGTGCCGGCGAGGATCGCTCGAGCCTTGCCGAGACGCGCAAGCGGAGTGAAGCGCGTTCCCGGCGGCGCTGGGGGAGCTTGGGAAATCGCAGGAGACGATGTCCCGAAGGGGGTGAGGGCGTCCATGAGCTCCCGCGCGGAAGCAAACCGCGCGGCGCGGTCCTTCTCGAGCGACTTCATGACCACCGCCTCGAGGCCTGGGGGCACGTCATCTCGCATCGACGAGGGCCAGGACGGCGCTTCGGTCACGATCGCCACCGTGAGCGCCGGCAGCGTCTGACCGCGGAATGGCGGACTGCCCGTAAGCAGCTCGAAGAGTACGACTCCGAGCGACCAGATGTCACTCCGCGCATCCACGTCCCCACGCGCGAGGAGTTGCTCGGGAGACATATACAAGGGCGTGCCGACGACGGTCCCTGTCGACGTGATCGCGTGGCCTTCGAAGTCGTCTGTCGCCTTGAATCTCGAAATGCCGAAATCGAGAACCTTCACGCGTGGAGAACCATCGTCGCGGGTCGTGAGAAAGAGATTGGCCGGCTTGAGGTCGCGGTGAATGATCCCTCGGGCGTGTGCTTCCGCCAGCGCGAGGCACACCTGGCTTGCATAGGTGGCGGCCCTCGATGCGTCGACGGGCCCGCGGGCGATGACGTGCGCGAGATCCTCGCCCACGAGGTATTCCATGACGATATAGGGTGCTCCGCCGGGCAAGCGCCCCAGGTCGAACACGCGCGCGACGTGGTCGGTTCGAAGGTGCGCGCACGTCTGCGCCTCCAGGAGAAAGCGCGCGCCGGCGCTCGCATCGTCGCGGCGAAGGACTTTGATCGCGACGCGATGTCCGAGCTCGATGTGCGACGCAGAAAACACGTGCCCCATCGCGCCACGGCCGATGAGCGCCTCGACTCGGTACTTGCCCGCCAATACCTCCCCCGGTCGTAGCCATTCGGCGGCCTCACCGCTCTCACGCTGCGTGCCACGCGCTCGCTGGGGAATGCTCGGTGAGCGACGCGTGCTCTCCAAGACGCCCCGCCCGGCGCTGGCCACCAAGTGGCCGCACGCTCGGCAGTCCGCGAGGTGGGCTTCCGCCCGAAGAAGATCCTCGGGATCGAGCGCGCCCGTGACGAACGCCGCCACCGTCTCTTCGTTTAGACATTCGGTCCCCGTCGCCGGATCCATCAAGGAGTCGCATCATCGCTCGACCGCGCGGCGAGATCTACGCTCGCGGAGTACCCATCGCGTGCCTCCTCGACGCCTCCACCGAGCGCCGGCCACTCGTCATCGGCGAGTGCCTCGACGCTCCCGTGTCCCGTCCCCGCCCAGCACGCCATAGCGTGCTTGTTGGTGCGTAGCTCCAAAGGCTTCTTGGTCGCGACAGATAGCCCCGTCCGATCGGCGGACTCGAGCGCGTCGTCGACGCGTGTAGGCCTCAAACGGACCTACTTGAAGGATGCGTCGGATAAGTTCGGGCGTCTCCACCGTCAGTGGTTACCTTCACCAACGGGATGCCCGCCGCAGCGGTCGCCCTCGGGGAGGCTTCAGTGGGGCATCGACCAGAACGCAAAGCTCATGCACGCATCGATCGGAAGCGGATAAAAGAGAGAGTGGGAGGCATCCGGTATGTCCCCACCGGCATTCCCGGCTTCGACGAGATCACGGGCGGGGGCCTGCCCGCGGGGCGGATCACGGTGATCCTTGGAGGAGCGGGTGGCGGTAAGACGATCTTCGGCGTCCAGGCGCTGGTCGCAGGTGCGCGCGATTTTGGAGAGCCGGGGGTTTTCGTCTCCTTCGAGGAGAGCGTCAATCAGGTCTTCGAGAACACCGCGAGCTTCGCCTGGGGAATCGATCGCCTGAGAGGCAAGAGCATCGACGTCGTCGACGCGCGCCTCCCCCAATCCGTAATTCAAGGCGGCGAGTTCGACCTTCTCGGGCTGCTCGCGGTGCTCGGCCAGAAGGTGAAGGCAATTCGGGCCAAGCGGATCGTGCTCGATGGGCTCGATGTTCTTCTCGCCAATCTAGGGGACCCCCTGTTGGTGCGGCGCGAGGTGTTCCGCCTCCGCGAGTGGTTGGAGGAGAGCCGCCTGACGGCCATCATCACAGCCAAGGCCGACGCGGCCGACGTTCGCCTGTCGCCCGAGTACGACTTTCTGCAGTTCATGGCGGACTGCGTGGTGAAGGTGCAGCATCGCGTCGCCGGCGGCACTGCGCTGCGTTTCATCCGCGTAGCCAAGTGTCGAGGGGGCCCCCACTCCGCGAACGAGTTTTCCTTCACGATCGGCCCGTCCGGTATCGAGGTTGGGGCCGGGGCCGCGACGGAGATGGTCCATCCCGCGTCCAAGGTACGGGTCTCCTCCGGTGTCGAGCGCCTCGATGCGATGCTCGGCGGCGGGCACTACCGCGGTAGCTCGACCCTCATCACGGGCTCTCCCGGCACCGCGAAGACGACGCTCTCCGCCGCCTTTGCGGAAGCGGCGAGCTTCCGGAAGGAACGGACTCTGTACCAGTTTTGACGAAGCGCCGGCGCAGATCATCCGCAACATGGATTCGGTTGGCATCCACCTCGCACCTCACGTTCAATCCGGCGTACTCTGGATGCACTCCCTGCGCAGCCAGGCGGCGAGTCCGGAAGCTCACGCCGCAAAGATCCGCCAGCTCTTGCGAGAGCATCGCGCGGTCAACCTCGTCGTCGACCCGCTTTCGGCACTCGGTCCGCCCGGCGAGGAGAACGTGGCCCAGCGAGCGGCGCTGGAGGTTCTCGACCTGGCAAAGACGCAAGGCATCACCAGCATCTACACGTCGCTCCTCGGGAAGGATGTAGAGGCCGAGGAAACCCTTATCGGAATCTCGACCATCGCGGATACATGGTTGCACGTCACGTACGTCAACCAGGGTGGGGAACGAAACCGTGCGCTGGCGGTCGTCAAATCGCGAGGCACCGACCAGTCCAATCAGAGCCGGGAACTGGTCTTGAGCAAGAACGGCGTCACGCTCGCGGACGTTTATTCATCCGGTGGCGAAGTCCTCATGGGAACTCTTCGCTGGGAGCGGGAGAACCTGGAGCGGCGCAAGCGCGACGTCGGGGCGCGTGACGCCGACCTTCGAAAGAAGGAGGCGGAGCTGACCGTGGCGGAGAGCAAGGCGCGCACGCAGGCGGCATTGGGCGCCCAAGCCGTCGACGAGGCCATCCTGGAGCGCGTCAACGCGGAACGAAAAGAGATGACTACCATGACGGCGACGGAGGGCGTGGAGCTACTCCGCCGCCGCGGCGCGGACGGCGTGCGGACCTCCCGCGGGCGGATGGCGAGAATGCCGCTGCGATGAGCGGCTCGCGCACAACGTCAAAGGAGCGGACGCTCAGGCTCCGGCTGTACGTGGTCGGTGAATCGCCGAACTCCGTGGCGGCCCTCCGACATCTACGAGCTCTTCTCGCCGCGTATCCATCCCGCAAGGTCGACCTGGAGATCCTCGACCTGATCAAACACCCGGAGTGGGGGGCGCGAGACGGGGTGCTCGTCACGCCGCTGATGATCAAGTTGGCCCCGGCACCCGAGCGCCGCATTTTCGGCACCCTGAAGGATACCGACGTCCTCGTGTCCGTGCTTGGGTTGGCCGAGGCCGTCCGTGAGTGAGGCAGCCGGTCTCCGAAAGGAGAACGAGAACCTTCGCAATCGACTGGCCGACGCAGAGGGGGCTCTGCGGGCACTCTCGAGTGGCGAGGTCGACGCCGTTGCGGCAGAGGCTGGAGCCACCCCAACGCTGCTGCGAGCGGCACAAGACACCCTGCGCGACAGCCAGCATCTTCTGCGCTCCGTATTCGATGCCTCGATGGACGCGCTTCTGCTCGCCGATCACCACGGACAGTACGTCGATGCCAACCCGGCGGCGTGCGCGCTGTTCGGCCTGCCCTTGAACGATCTCCTCGGCCGCACGTTCATGGAGTTGGCCGCGCCCGGATACGATGCCGAGGCGGCTTACCGCAAGTTCGTGAAGCGCGGTTCGATGGAAGGGATCTCTCCCTTGATGCGCCACGACGGCACGCGCCGCGTGATCGATTACCGCGTCGTCGCCAACGTCGCGCCCGGTCTGCACCTGTGCGCTCTGCGGGACGTTACGGCACGCAAGCAGGCCGAGGAAGCCGTCCGCGAAAGTCACGCACGGCTTGAAGAGGCCCAAGCAGTTGCGCATGTCGGGAGCTGGGTGTCCGGGCTTCGGTTGGAGGACGAGATCCAATGGACAGCCGAGTGCTGTCACATCTTTGGCGTTCCGGTCGGAACCACGCTGACCGTGGGAGACGTCTTCGCCCGTGTCGATTCCGCCGATCGAGAAGCCTTACGACACGCCAATGTGGAGGCCATCGAACATGGGATTCCCATCGACATCGAGCATCGCGTCGAGCGCCCGGACGGGCGGCTTTGCTGGGTCCGCGCGCGTGCCAGCGTCGAACGCGAAGCTGCGGATCGACCGGACCGCATGGTCGGCACCCTACAAGACGTTACGGACCGCCGCGCCGCTTCGGATGCGCTGAGCGAGAGCGCCAAGATGCTGCGGGCCGTGTTCGACAACAGTTCGGACTCCTTGGTCGTGTTCAGGGACGCGGGGGTCTATCTCGATGTCAATCCTGCCACGTGCGCGCTGTTTGGACGGCCGCGTGAGGAACTCGTCGGTCACGTCGGTGCCGACCATTACGTCGACTTCGAGACAAGAGCAGCAAGGGCGAGCCTGTTCGCTCGCGGGCGCGATAGCGGCGAAGTGACGATTCGTAGACCCAGCGGAGAACTTCGCTTCGCGGAGTACAGCGCAAAGACGGACATACTTCCTGGGCTTCACCTCGCGCTCTTTCGCGACGCGACGGAGCGGAGAGTTGCGGACGACCAGCGTCGTCATCTCGCCACCATCGTGGAGTCCGTCGACGAGGCCATCATCAGCGCCAACACCTCGGGTGTCATTACGAGCTGGAACAAGTCTGCGGAGACCCTCTTCCAGTGGTCCGCCTCGGAGGTACTCGGGAAACCTCTCGCCCTCTTGGTCCCACGGAATGGGCGCGACCCGGTCCCGCCCCTCCTCGACGCGCTCCTGCGGGGCGAGGTCGTCCAACTCGACGCGACAACGCATGTGCGCAAGGACGGAACGCTCATCGAGACGACGCTCACGGCCTCCCCCATCCGCGACTCGGGCGGACGCGTCGTCGGAAGCGCGAGCATCATCCGCGACATCACCGAGCGCCGCAAGACGGAAGCACGGCTCAGGCAGACGGAGGATCAGCTCCGGCAAGCGCAAAAGATGGAGGCGATCGGCGTCTTGGCGGGCGGCGTGGCGCACGACTTCAACAACATTCTGTCCGTCATCTTGAGCTTTACGTCGTTGGTCCTCGATGACCTGAAGCCAGGTGACCCGATGCGCGCCGACATTCACGAGATAGGTCGCGCGGGTGAGCGCGCAACGGATCTCACTCGCCAGCTCCTCGCGTTCAGTCGCAAGCAGGTGATCCAGCCCCAAGTGCTCGATCTCGGTCAAGCGGTCCTCGGGATGGAAAAGATGCTCAGACGTTTGCTCAGCGAGGCGATCGATCTCTCGCTCCTGTTGCCTTCCTCGCTCGGGAGCGTTCTTGCCGATCCGGGTCAAGTCGAGCAGATCGTCATGAACCTCGCCGTGAATGCAAGGGATGCGATGCCTGCCGGCGGCAACCTGAGCATCGAGATTGCCAACGCGGAACTCGATGCGGACTACGCAGCACAGCACCAGGGAGTGACGGCGGGGCGCTACGTCATGCTCGCGGTGACCGACACGGGCATCGGAATGGACGCTGCCACGCGCGAACGAATCTTCGAGCCATTCTTTACGACGAAGGAGACGGGGAAAGGGACAGGGCTGTCCACGGTCTTCGGAATCGTGAAGCAGAGCCAGGGACACATCTGGGTCTACAGCGAGCCAGGGCAGGGGACGACGTTCAAGATCTACCTTCCGCGCGTCGAGAAGGCAGCACACACGGTCCGTCCGGCGTCTCCAGAGCCGGAGAGCCTTCGAGGGTTCGAGACGGTGCTGCTGGTCGAGGACGAGGATCAGGTTCGGTTGGCCACCCGCACGATTCTACAGCGGCATGGCTACAACGTACTGGATACGCAGAATGGGGGTGAGGCTCTGCTCATCTGCGAGCAATTCACCGCGAAGATTCATTTGTTGCTCACGGATGTCGTCATGCCGCGCATGAGCGGCCGACAGGTGGCGGAGCGCCTCGTGCCGATGAGGCCTGAAATGAAGGTTCTCTACGTGTCGGGGTACACGGAAGACGCGGTCATCCATCACGGCGTGCTCGACGCGGGCATCGCGTTCCTTCCGAAGCCGATCACGCCGAACGCACTTCTTCGCAAGGTCCGTGAGGTACTCGATGGACGGCCAGGGGCAGATCAATGACGCGGTCCGATGAACCGTAGCCGAGCGAGCTTGCCGGTTGCGGTCACGTGGAAGGGATGGGCCACATGACGACGACGACCAAGGACGCAGGGCGGGTGCTGCTTGTCGACGACGACAACGGGATCCGCACAGGATACGCACGCACGCTCGAGCGCCGGGGCTGGACGGTAGAAACCGCCATGGACGGCTTGGACGCGCGCGAGCGGCTGATGGCGGGTTCGTTCGATGTCATCGTGAGCGACATTCATATGCCGGGTTACGGGGGCTTGCAGTTTCTTCGAGCTGTTCGCGAACGGGACCTCGACGTTCCGGTCATCTTGATGACGGGCCGGCCGGCGGTGGATTCCTCGCTTCTCGCCATCGAGTACGGCGCCTTCCGGTATCTGGTCAAGCCGGTGGCTCCGGACACCCTCGCGGAAGTGATGACGCGCGCCGCATCTCTGCACAAGATGGCGCTCCTCAAGCGAAGAGCCCTCGAAATCGTGGGTTCAGAGGGCAAGTGGCTCGGGGATCGCGCTTCGTTGGAATCTCACTTTGAGAAGGCCCTCGAGTCACTGTGGGTCGCGTTTCAGCCGATCGTGTCATGGAGCAAGCATAAGCTCATCGCCTACGAGGCGCTGCTTCGCTCGAACGAGCCAACGTTAGCTACACCGGGCGCCTTTCTGGAGGCTGCGACCCGACTTGGACGGCTCCGCGACGTGGGACGCGCCGTCCGCGCCAAGGTGGCCCACGAGGTGGTGGGGAAGCTTCCGAAAGACATCAATCTGTTCATCAACTTGGAAGCGTCCGACCTCAACGATGACGACCTCCACGATTCATGTTCGCAACTGGCGGGGATGGCCCACCGGGTCGTCCTCGAAATCACAGAGCGAGCCTCGCTCGACGGCGTGAAGGATGTGTCATCGCGCGTGAAGAAGCTGAAGGAGATCGGGTTCCGCATAGCCATCGACGATCTCGGCGCCGGCTATGCAGGCTTGGCGAGCCTTACGCAGCTCGAGCCGGACATCGTGAAGATCGACATGAGCCTCACGCGGAATATCGATACGCACCCTCAAAAGCAATCGATCGTCCGTTCCATGAAGAAGCTCTGCGACGACCTTCGGGTGGTCACGGTCGTGGAGGGAGTCGAGACGAAAGCGGAACGTGACACACTCGTTTCTCTGGGGTGTGACATTTTTCAAGGATTCTTATTTGCCAAACCGCAGGCTGGATTTCGCGATCCCCAGTGGGGATGAAACCACTCCCGGTGAACACCCGCTCTCGAGGTGGCTCGATTCGTTCGCGGGAGGCCCTTGCGCGCCCATCGTGGCGCGTGCATCACGTCTCTATCCCGGATAGTGAAGAGCCAGGCAGGTGGGGCAAAGGCCATGGCTCACCAGCGCGACGGGCTCAGCTACGTATGCCGGAACCCAATCCCACCGTGTCGTTCCAACCCTCCGACAACGACGGCAGTTTGCGCACTGAAGAAGAAAGCCGCGGCGATCGATATAGTTGGCCTCGAGGGCAACCTCCCCCCGGAGGCAGTCGGCTTCGTGGACAAGTTCGTTTGAAATGATGAGGTGGCTCCCATCGAGCAACCGTACGGCGCGCATCCGGTAGGATCGCTGACTCGTGGGCGCCGAGCATTCGTAGAGATGTTCCCACGGCAAGTTGGTGGCAAAGACCCCCTCGAGCGCTTCGTCATAGAATGCGACGAGAACGAGCGGAACCGCCTCCCGAATGGATCGGCCAATCCGGTAGTTCGCGATGCAACTCTCGCCGTGATTCGCGAGTGCAAACGCATCCCAGGCACGGTTGACGAATTGTAGTGTCAGGTTGCGATCCACGGCGTATGTAGAACCGGCCTCGCCGTCGAGTGCGACAAGCAACTCGTCGCCGCCCGCCGCGCGAAACTTCAATGAGCTGCGAAGGTCGCTGGAGGAGACGGAAGCCGGCGGTAGGGTCAAAGCGTGCCGTATGCAACGTAGCCACGCGGCGTGAGCATGGCCACGGAAACGACGGGCGATCGTTCACGGAATTCGACGGACTGCGGGCGGGGCGTTAGGGAGACCGGCACCCATGGTCACCTCCTTTCTCCGACGCGCGTCGTATCCGGTGCGAGTAAAAGTGGCGGCTGATGGCTTACCGGTGGGCGGGCGGTGGCCGTAGTGCTCACGGCACGCAGCCCATCCACGAGCGGCACCGCCCGTTGGAGCGAACCCATGAAACCGGTCCCCGCACGATGTGTGACGTATCTCGTGCTCGCCGGGTCGCTCTTCGGTGGGGCAAGCGCCTCCCGCGGCGACACGGCAGGCAGCCCCGCGCCTTCCGCGAGTACTGAGCTTCCGGCCACACCGGGCGCGGCGTCTTCGCCCACGATCTCGACGCCCGCGGCGCGTTCGACGACCGCGGAGCGCACCGGCACGCCGGCCCCCTCCGTCCCTGCTGCGCCGCCGATCGAGCCCGCGCCTTCGGGGCCAGCTCGAGTCGATGAGTTCGGCGCGACGCCTTCCTTTGCAAGCGATCCATTCGGTGCCATTGCGGGAGCCTCGGACCTCACGCTCAAGGTGTACGGCGACACTGGATTCACGATCCGCAATAACGCGTATTTGCCATGGACAACGGCGACATCGAACGCCGACGTATATGCCCCCGGTGTGTGGAACTCATTCTCGGCACCCCGGTTCGACTTGTTTGCTTCGGCCGACGTGGGCAAGCTGAGTTTTCTCAGCGAGACCATGTTCGAGGCCAATGACAACAACTTCACGGTCGACATCGAGCGCATGCAGATCGCGTATCTCTTCGAAAACTGGCTGCGCATTCGTGCCGGGCGCTCGCACCTGGCGTGGGGATACTACAATGACACATACCACCACGGGAACTTGTTCGAGCTGACGACCAGCCGTCCGTTCTCGGTCAACTTCGAAGATTCTTTCGGCATCGTGCAGTCGCACAACGTAGGTGTCGGCATCGACGGGACATTCGATATCGGGGCCGCCGGCTTGGTCCGCTACGATGCGGACGTGGGCAACGGGCGGGCCCCGGACGTCACGTCCGTCGCCCTACAGTTCGCGACAAAGAATGAAAAGGCTGTGAACGTGCGCCTTCGTTGGATGCCCATCGATGGGCTCATCTTGGGCATTAATGGGATGCGCGACGTGGTTCCTCCCCTGCCGTCTCCAGTGCCGAACGAAGCCGGCCGGCCGAGTACCGAGGAGCTCGTCGCCGGGGCGCACGTCGTCTATACGGAGAATCATTTTCTGGTCGACACGGAAGTATTTGCCATGCGCCATAATCCAATCGGCGCCGACTCGACCGATATCTACGGCGGCTTCGCGGAGATCGGGTATTCTCTGGGCGCCTTCACTCCGTACGTCCGGCCGGAGTACCTCCGCTTTCCGGCGGGGGGCGACATCATTTATCAGTATTCGGCGGACTCTGCCCAGGGCGCGCTCGTTGGCGGTGGGTCAATCTACAGTGGCTCACGGGACTTCACGGACGTTCGCCTCGGGGTCAAATGGACGCCCATTCCTCAACTCGCGCTCAAGCTCGAAGTGGAGCGCTTGGCGCGAGGCATGAAAGACCAGGAGATCGCGACCGCGAAGGCCGCGTTTGGGTTTTGATGAGCTCCCGTCGCATTCGCGCTGTCCTGGTCGTCCTCGGCCTCTCCGTCGTGAGGCCGGTTGCGGCGGGCGGCGGCTTCTTCGTGCTCGTCAACCAGAGCAACGCGGTCACGTCGATCTCCCGGTCGGACATCAAACGCGCGGTGACGGGGGGCATCAAGCAGTGGGAGAGCGGCGCGGTCGTCAAGCTTGGAATCATCCCGAATGACGCGGCGGAGACGCAATACCTCGCATCACTCCTCAACATGACCCCTCGCGAGCTCATGGCTCGCATTCAGGAGGAGGTCTTCAAGGGCGAACTTCGACGCCCCGCGCTCCTTCGCTCGTCGGGAGACTGCGTGGAATTCGCCCGTTCGAACGCCGGAGCCATCTGTGTGGCGGTGGACAGCGTGCCCGTGCCGCCCGAAGCGCACGTCGTGATCGTGCCCTGATGCACGCGGTTTCTCGCGCATGGCTCGCGCGGGCGCGCCTGTGCGTCGTTCTTTTGGCGTTTCTCGTAGCCCTCGGCGCCTGCCGTTTGCCCGCGTCGGCCGATGCAGGCGAAGACGCACAAGCCGGAACGCTTCTGGAACGGCTCGGGACGTGGCGTGACGAACGGGGCCACGCGGTGACATTGGCAGACCTCCGCGGCTCGCCTGTCGTCCTCGCGCCGATCTTCACGTTTTGCACTGTCCGTTGTCCCATCACGGTCGAAAAAGTGCGGCGACTTTACGAAGCCTACCGGCGAAGGAATCTCGACGTCCGCGTCGTTCTCGTGACGCTTGACCCGATACGCGACGACCCTGCAAGGCTGCTGCGGTTTCAGGAGACACGGAATCTGCCCGCGTCCTGGCGGCTGCTCCGCGGGACGCTCGACCAAACCCGCGCGCTCGCGCGCATGCTCGGCGTGCGCGCAATCTATGACGACAATCACATCGATCATGACGTCCGGATCGCCGTATTCGACCGCGGTGGCCGGCTCGTCGATGCGTACGGCGGGTGGGACTTCGACGAGGAGACCGCCGTGTCGCGATCGATCGCCCGAGAGCCACCCCCGTGCCAGGCGTTGCGGCCGCCGCAAGACGGCTCGCCGGGGTGCGCGGACTCGGCTCGCGCGCGGACGCCACCGGCAAGTCGCGACGAGCTACGTTTCGATACGCTGCGGCAGCGGATCGTCGACACGGGGGCGCGCTCGATCGAGGACGTCATCGCAAGCCTGCCCGCGTCGCTGCGATCACGCTACGTGCTGATGCACGAGAGCCGAAGCGTGCAGGAGGCCACGTACCGCGATCCACGCGTGCTCCTCTACACGGAGGACGCGAAGTTCGTCCTCGCGTTCAACGGCGACCCGGCCGAGGCGGGCCACCTCGCGTTGGAGACGCTGGAGTTCAACGACGACGCGGGCGTCTTTCGTTTGCGCGAAGTGACCTTTCCGTCGGAGACAGCCGGTCCGACCCACGCGCTCTTCTCGGACGTCAATCCGCCTCGCTGCCTTTCTTGCCACAGAGACGAGCCGCAGCCGATTTGGGACGAATATCCGGAATGGCCCGGAGCGTACGGGGCGGTGGACCGTCGCCGGCCGAACGCGGAGGAAGCGATGGGGATGGCGTCATTTCTCGCCGGTCGGCGCCAGAATCCACGATACAGCCCACTGCTCGACGCCGAGTCGTTCGCGGTCCAGCCTCTTCCCAGCGCGGAAGCCTATGAAGGAAGAGAGCACCCCTCGCGCAACGCGGACTTCGGCGCCAAGCTGCAACGGCTGGCCTATCGTGCCATCGCACGGCGCGTGGCCACGGCCCCGGGCTTCTCCACCTATCAATATGCGCTCCTCGCCGCGCTCGACCCGCAATGCTCCGACGTGGACGCGTTCCTGCCCAGGACGGTCAAGTCGCATTTCGCCCGAAGCCAGGGGGCGTTCGCACGCGATACCGAACGCGCCAATGCCGATCAAGACCTGGCCAAGGGCGCGCGCATGCAGGGTGTCGAGCGTGCGGCGCCTGTGGCCGCCGAGACGCTCGCATCATTTCGCTACCTCGCCGAAGAGGGACTGCACCTGTCGACCCGGGGGTGGGCGCTCGCGCTCGAACCGGACGCGTACGACTTCACGACGGGGCGCGCAACGACGGTCTACCTGGAGCGCGACCTGCTCGATGCCGTGGCCAAAAACGACCCGCTCTTGCCCGGTCTCCGCGCGGCGCCCGAACGACGCGACGGATACTGCGCGGCGCTGCGGCGCGCGAGCCTCGCCGCGCTGAACCGTGCGACGCCCTGAAGAAGGCCCGCGGAACGAGCTTCGACGAAGGCCCTCCAAAGGCTCAAGGGGGGCCCATGATCTTGCGAACGGTCTCTATGAGCAAGTCATCGCGAAAGGGCTTCACGATCCAGGCCTTGGCGCCGCCGCGCTTGGCTTTGCCCATGAGCTCGAGGTTTCCTTCGGTCGTCAGCATGACCACCGGGAGCGACGGCCGCTTTCCGCCGGATTTGATCTGCGTCAGCATTTCGATGCCGTTCATCTGGGGCATGTTGATGTCCGAGAGAACCATCCCCGCGTCGGCGTTCTCTTCGACGCGCTGCAGGCCTTCGATCCCGTTCGCTGCTTCGACGACCTGGTACCCGGCGGCCTTGAGCGCCAGAGAGAGCTGGCTACGAATCACGCTTGAGTCGTCGACGACAATAATCTTTTTCTTTCCCATGATTTTTTCCCAACGTGATCTCGTTAGTCGAACATGACGACTTTGCCCTCGCCCATGACGTTGTCTTCGGGACCGGCAACGACCTGACGCTGCATGTCAAAGAGGGCTTCCAGGGAAAACCATACGGTATAGCCGCCGAAGCTGAATGCGAAGCGGTAGGCGGCTGGACTCTTGGGCAGAGCAAAGACGAGCGCAGAACCGGAGAATGCCGTGGGTGGGCCCACGTCGAAGCCGACGCCGTACCGCTGGATCTTATTTTTGATTCGACCAATCGCCTGATTGCACAACTCGCCCACCCAGTCCCGAACGAAAATCCAGTCCGACGCCGACTCGGACGAGAGTTTCGTTTTTCGCATCGACGCTGGGCGGACCAGCGCAGCGAGTTCGAACGTGGTTGCCAAGAGGGACGTCCCTCGAATGTCCGACCCGCTAAACCCTACGACACCGGCAACGACCGCGCCGTTCCCAGAGGTCATCGGTGCCTGAGAGAGCCTCGGGACCAAATCTTGCCGAGTTTGCAGTTTGACGTCGTATGAATGGAACACGTCGACGACGGCACGTGGTGCGACATCCCTCAACAGCTCAGCCAATACCGTTTTCATCGCACTTCCTTCCATCGACCTCCGCAGACGTGCGCAGCCCCTACCGCCATGGGTAGAACGGTCGAGTTCTTGCCGAAATTAACGATTTGGTCTTTTGCAGCCGCCGCGTGGGACCTCGCGGCCACGCGAGCACGTCGGCAGGTGCCCCATTCCAGCCTCATCGCAACGGGCGTGTGCTTCGCTTCTTTTTCGCAAAAGATTGGCGATCGGACGCTGATGGGCCGAAGACCCGCGGCCGTACCTACGTGGGCGGGGATCCGTTTACCAGGCAAGGGAGAGAGGAATGCACGACGCAGAAGCCAAACGAGGCGTCAGGCGGGTGACCTCGCCCCTCATGGGGAAGCTCGTGGCGCTCACGTTTGCGGTGACCGCGTGCGGCAGCGTCATATCCGCGTTTTTGGTCGACGCGAACCTGCACCGCACCACACTCGCGGCATTCGAAGACCGGCTGTCGTACGAGACGACC
Organism: uncultured delta proteobacterium; assembly: GCA_963831555.1. Classification (GTDB taxonomy): domain Bacteria; phylum Myxococcota_A; class Polyangia; order Polyangiales; family Polyangiaceae; genus Palsa-1150. The sequence goes on along the minus strand of CAWHQT010000019.1, from coordinate 64,636 downwards.
ATGCTGGGCCAGATGACGGCGAGCGCTCTTTTCGGCGAGATTGACCCCAGCGACAAAAGCCTCGACGAATCCGTACGGGAACTCGGCGAGGCCGTGCACACACAGCTTTCGGTGATGGCGCCGGACGGGCAGGTGGTCGCCGATTCGGATCCCGCCGATGGGCAGTCGCGGTCACAGGCAGGATCTCCGGAGATTGTCATGGCCCGGGCTCGTGGCGAGGGAAGAAGCGTCCGAGACGGTCGCATGTTCGTCGCCCGGGCCATCGTTCGAGACGGGAAGACACTCGGATTCGCGCGAAGCTCGATCGCGATGGGCGAGGTCAACACTCGCCTCCGGGGGACGCGGCTTCGAATCGCGTTCGGATCCGCGCTCGCCCTCCTGGGTGCTGTCGCGGTGGGCATCCTGGTTTCCTCGCGTATCGTTCGTCCCATCCGTGCGCTCTCCGAGGGCGCGCGACGGGTCGGTAGCGGCGACTTCAAGCACGAAATAGCCATCACGACCCAAGACGAAATCGGCGAGTTGGCCTCGTCGTTCAACGAGATGACGACGAGCCTGCGTGAGAGCATCGCTCTGCTCGACAGGCGAAATCACGACATGCGCCTCGTCCTCGACCACATGGATCAGGGCCTGTTGACGATCGATCGCTCCGGAGGCATGTCGGTCGAGAGGTCGGCGGTTCTCGAGAAATGGTTTGGGCCCTCGCTGGAGGACGAGGCGTTCGCGGATTACGTCGGACGCGTCGATCCCCGCGCGGCCGCCAATTTCGCAATGCAATTCGGAGAATTGCTCGAAGACGTTCTTCCGCTGAGCCTCTCGCTGGAACAGCTCCCCAAACGTCTCGTTCAGGAGGGACGCGTCTTCGAGCTGTCCTACACGCCGATCATGGGCGGCGAAAACGTCGCCAAATTGCTCGTCGTCATCAGCAACATCACCGCGCGCGAGGCGGCCCAACAGGCCGAAGCGGAGCAGCGCGATGCGGCGAGCATTTTCGAGCGCATCATCCGAAATAAGGCAAGTGTTCTCGAGTTCATTGCGGACGCACGCCATCGGGTGCAAGAGCTGACCGCCGAAGCGCAGATGCCTCCCGTCGAGACGCAGCGATCCATTCACACACTGAAGGGCAACAGCGCCGGGTTCGGCCTGCGCGCGCTCGCGGCGCTTTGCCACGAAATCGAAGGACGGATAGCCGAGTCGAGCGGCGCCTTGTCGACCGACGACAGGCGAACCCTGCACCAGACGTGGACTCGCACCTCCGATCGAATATCGGCCTTCCTCGGCGACAAGCAGGAGCAGGAAGTGGTCTTGGATGCTCGCGAATACGACGCGCTCCTCAATGGCCTCGTCGACGGCTCGCGCCGCGCGGACCTCGTCCGCATGGTGCAAGAATGGAAGCTCGAACGCGTCAGGGACAGGCTCGCGCAGTTTGGGAGCCAGGCGCGCGAGCTCTCGCACGAACTCGAAAAGTGTGCCGTGCGGGTCGAGGTGCAAGACACGGACATCCGCCTTTCGCGCGAGACGTTTGGGCCCTTCTGGGCGTCGTTCGTCCACGTGGTCCGCAACGCGGTCGACCATGGACTCGAGAGCGAAGACGAGCGGGCTCGTTCGCATAAGCCGGTCCCTGCGCAGATTCGTCTTCGCGCCACGCGTAGTGGAGAGCATGTCGTCGTCGAGGTGTCCGACGACGGGCGCGGGGTCGACTGGCAAGCCATTGCCGCTCGTGCGCGCGCGGCAGGCCTGCCCGCCGACCGCAAGCAAGATTGGGTCGAAGCCATGTTTTCCGACGGCATCTCGTTGAAGAAGTGCGTCAGCGGCATTAGCGGACGAGGGGTGGGACTCGGGGCGGTGCGCGCCGCGTGTCAGCGCCTCGGGGGCCACGTGACGGTGGAGAGCGAGCTTGGCCAAGGCACCACGTTCCGCTTTTTCATCCCCCTGGTCGGCGTGCGGGCGAGCGTTGCGCCACGGAGCCCCTCCGGCAGCCTCGGACCGCCAAGGGCGGACGCTTGAACGACGGCCCCCACGTGCCTCCGCCGAGGGAAGGCGTTCCCCTCGCGACGAAGACGCACGGCATCCGGTGAGGAGACGGCCGCGCGCAATGAACACGAGCTTCTTGCGTCCGACCGCACGGCATCGGCGCGGATTGCGGCCCCCCGACGGCGGGCCATGACGCGCGAGCGCGGCGAAGACACGCCCGCGCGCCGAGGGCGCGCGTTCCCCGCCGCGAAGATCGCCATTCGGTCCGTTCGGAGTCACCGTGCCACGCGAGCGGGTTCGACGGCCACGCGAGCGGGTTCGAGGGTCCGACGAGGGAAGGCGTTCCCTCCGTCGAAAGGCGTTGCCCCGCGCGGAGGGGCCGTCACGCGAAGTGGGAGGCGTACGGTCTCTTCGGGGCACGTCTTCGTTCGACCGCCTGTCCGTGTCGCCAACGCACGACCCACGGGCCCCTCCGCCGTTTGGACGTACGTTTTCATGTGAGGGAGCGCGCGCCCTCGTGCGAGAGTCGCGTCCACGCCTTCGGTACGCGCCGCGACGACGCGCCCTCGCGTCCGGGCGCGCGGTGCTGCGAGGTTCCGCTTACGCGCTCGGCAGGGACGGGGACGCCCATGCGCGCCAATCCGGGAGTCCCGTGCGTCGCTTTCCTCCTAACGCGAGCGGACCAGCTCCGAAAGGGGGTAACTGGTCTTGAGCGCCGCGTCGGCGGCGTTTGCCTCCCGCGTCCTGCCGAGCGCACGAAGAGCTTGCGCCCGAACGGCGAGCTCCTCGGGCTCGAGCTGCCGTGCCGAGAGCGCACGCGTCGATTCGATCGCCCTCAGGGCCGCTTCTCCGTCCCCGCGAACGAGCGCAGCCCTGGCGCTCGCCACGAGCGAGGCTTCGCGCGAGAGCGCGTCGTACGGCGGGGGCCTTTTTGCGCCCGCGCGAGGAGCGGCCGGCGGGTGAAGAACGGGCTCCGGACGGGTGGGGAGAGGGTTCAGCGTCGCGGTCACCCACGGAGTGGGCAGCGCGTCGAGGCTTGCCTCCGCGGCGGGCGGTGGGCCGAGGCTCGCGACCGTCGCCGTGGCTGCAGCGCTCGCCTTGCGTTCGGCGCGCGATGCGTCCGGTGCCCGCGTAGCGCCCACGTAAAGAAGGGCGGCTGCCACGCCCACGGTCATCGCTCCGCCGAACAGCGTGCCCGCGGTCATGAGCTTGGCCAAGCCGGCCGCGGCCCCGGCGCCTGCGCCACCCTCGACGATCGTTCCGGAAATCCCGCCCCATATTCTGGTTCGACTGGCCGCGGCCGGCCCGTCTCGCCGCGCCGCTTCCAACAGAGCCTTGATTGCCGGGGACGAACTCAGATCAGTCATGGCTTGCCTCCTCGGCGCGCAAGCGCGTGCTCGAGCTCGATTCGTGCGACGCGAAGCCGCGAATAAACGGTATTGAGGGGAATCCCCAGCACCTCCGCGATCTCGGGGGCGGTCATTTCCTCTATCTCGTGGAGGACGAGGACGGCGCGCCGGCCCAGATCGATCGTGGCAAGGGCGCCGTCGAGCGTCGACAGCGCTTCGCGCCGGGCCAGCGCCTCGGCCTGGGGCGCGTCGATCGCTTCCCGGTCGATCACGATTCCGCCGTCCGCCACTTCGGGGCGCCGCCGCCTTTGGCGCCTGGCTCCGCTCGCGACCCGGAGCACGATCTGAAAGAGCCACGCGCGCGGCCCGTGCCCGCGGTCCTCGAAGTCATCGAACCGGCGATGGGCGATGACGAACACCTCCTGCGTGCGATCGTCCACCTCGGACTCGGGCACCCCGAGTCGGTGCAAATTGCGCCAAACGAAGTCGACGTGAGCATCGTAGAGTTGGCGGAAGTGGCGGGCCCGAACCTCGACCGTCAGGGGAACGGCGAGCGGGCCGAGCGACGGACGCGACTCGCGCGGCGCCGGGACCGTATCGTTCGAGCTCTGCGATTCGGCGAGCTCTCGTGCCGGTAGCAGGTTCGTCACCGAAGCCTCCAGGCGATCGCCACTTCTATCCGACCCGACCAACCGTCAGGAACAATGTTAACGCCTGCGACGCCTCGAAGCACGAGGGATAGGACGCCGGCCACGTCGCCATCCATTTCCACGCTGGGACCGAGCGAGACGAACGGAGCCGTCGCGGATGTCCCTGCGTCGACCGGGCCGGACTCGTACGTGAAGCCAGCGTCCGCACCCGCGCACAAGTCCAGTTTCAGGCCGTAATTCGTCGGATAAAGCCCGTGCATCCGCAGACACCCGTCGAGGCGGACCGTGGCCCACGTCGTCCGCTCGTCAGACGACGGGGAAGGAAGTCCTTGTCCGATGGCCAACGAGGGACGCATGAAAAACCCACCGCTCGCGCCGAGCACCGCGTAGGGGGTCGCCCCGGCGAACGCTTGGCCGGCCGGGCCCACCATGAGAAAGGTGCCCAGGCCGAGCTCTAGGGCGCGAGGCTCTACGTGGGGGGACAAGGGGAGGCTCTCGTCGCGGGTCCGCACCGGGGGCCCATTCCCATTCGGGACGGGCGGCGTCGCGCCCTTGGGCGCCGAGCTCCGCGACGCAGGGCCCGGCGGCACCCCGGGCGCTGAATCTGCGCTCGGCCCAAGGCTCGGCGCGGGCGGCGGACGGGAGACCTCCGCGTCGAGCACGAGTGAGGCCCATACGCCCACGGCGCGCGCGAGGGCCTCGCAGTCGGCCGGCGAGCCGGACACGACCCGCCGCGCGATAGGCGTGCCGGTGCCGTCGGTGATGTCCCCCTCGGCACGGAGGACGCGCGATGTCGTGTTTTCGATGCGCAGCGAAACGAGCCACCCCGCGCTTGGAGCGCGAGCAGGCCCGATGCTGCTTCGGAGCAAGGCTTCGAGCTGCTGCGCGCTGGCGCACGGCCCGGCGCCTTCGAGAAGAATGCGAGGGGGCTCGGCGGCGTCCACGGATTCTCCCAGTGTATTGCCGCACGCGCCGGGAACCGTCGTTCAAAGCAACGCTTGTCCTTATTGGAGTCACCCGGGTCACCCTGAGTCTCGCTCCACCTTGCCTCCGGCAAGGCTCCGCTCGACAGGCCTGGCTAGAACGACACGTCGAGGGGAGCGATGCCGCTCCACCTCGAGCTCCCCAGCAGGACGAGACGCCTATCCTATTGGAGTCACCCGGGTCACCCTGGGTACTGATTGGCCTGGGGTCCAGTGTGGGGGTACGTACGCATGGGTTCGCAAGATCCAACTACTAGAAGATTCACCCCCCCAAGCCGCTCCCGCGGCTTTGCCTAGTGCCGCCCGACCCACAGGTGGCCGCGCTTCTGCCGAGCGGCACTAGGAGCCTAAGCCGTCCTTGGCCACGTTCGGGTCGCGTGCTACCGCCTCGGGCGAATGGAACGCCTTTTCGCGCGCCTGGAACGCCGTTTCGGCCGCTACGCCGTACCGAACCTGATTGCGTACGTCGTGGCGGGGATGGCGGTCGTCTGGGTTTTCTCGCTTTCTCGACCGGACGTCCAAGGCTGGCTCGCGCTCGATGTCGACGCCGTTGTGCGGCATGGACAAGTCTGGCGGCTCATCACGTTCCTTCTGATCCCGCCCCCGTCTTCGCAGCTTTGGATCCTCATCAACCTCTATTTCACGTGGTGGATCGGATCGAGCTTGGAGCGAAGTTGGGGGGCGTTCAAATTCAACGCGTACTACCTCGTGGGGGCCTTGGCGACGATTGCCGCGTCGGTCGTCGCAGGGCCGACCACCAACTTCTGGCTCGACTCCTCCCTCTTTCTCGCGTTCGCCACGGTGTTCCCGGACGTGAGCATCCTGCTCTTTTTCATCCTCCCCATTCGCGTCAAGTGGCTCGGGATCGTGGCCGCCCTCGCCATCCTCGTCGCTGCGGTGACCGGAGGGTGGGCGGTCCGGGCCTCGATTATCGCGGCCCTCGCAAACTACGCCCTCTTTTTCGGCGATTACTGGCGGACCTTTTCGCAACACCGGGGCGTTGCCGGGCGCCAGAAGGCGCGGCGCGCAACGATCGAGTCGGCCGCGCCGGTCTTTGGGCAGCGGATGTGCGCGATCTGCGGCGCACAAGAAGCGGAGGGCGTCGATATCCGCGTCTGTTCTTGCGACAAGTGCGGCGGCCGTCCTCGTGCCTTGTGCTTGGTGCACGCCCGGAGTCACTGAAACCTGAAGGCGTGGCCGGAAATGGAAGTTGGCCCCGTCGTTGTCTTGGCAAAGTGATCCATCTGCGGGGCGGCCACGTGCTGGTCCCGGACCTCGCGGGATGGCGTCGCGACAGGATGCCTGAGATCCCATCGTCGGCTGCGTTCGAGCTCGCGCCCGATTGGATCTGTGAGGTCCTCTCCGAGTCGACGGGCGCGACGGCTCCAGCTCATGTTGTCGCGCGGGCGCCCCGGATCGTCGCAGCGGGAGAAGGGATGCGAACCCTCGACGTCCACCTTGGCGAGTGGCCGGCGGACGCCGAGGGCGCGCGCGGCGTCAGCCGTTCGCGCAGGAATCGCACTGGCCTTTGAGTTGCACCTCGACCGCACGCCTTGCGATGGATCGAGGAAGGCCGCGGCTCCGCGTCAGGTTTACGGCGCCATCCGGGAGGCAGGAAACGGTTCCACAGCTGACGCAAAGGAAATGGGGGTGATCGACGGCGTGCTCCACCTGCCCGCGCCGGAGTTGGAAGCGCCAGACGTGGTCGCCCAGGTCGGTGCGCGTCGCGAGACGCACTTCGACGAGGTCCATCAGATTCCGGTACACCGTCGCCCGGTCCAGACCGAGGACGGCCATTTCTTCCGCGATCGCGCCGTGGCTCAGCGGCGTTTTTGCCTGCTCGAGGAACTGGAGAACGGCCACTCGCGGCGCCGTCTTGCGTAGACCCACGCTGCGGAGCAGGGCGCCCGGTTCGCTCGGGGCGCGTCGCGGTCGCTCGCCGATCCGTTGCGTCTTTCGTTTCCCCATGATGACCCTTATTGCAACTGAGATACCATAATGGTACGTGCGTCGTCGTCTTGGGTACAGGCTCGTTCGCCAAATTCACGCGGTGTGCGGGCCCGCTCCTGCTCACGTTGGGCCTCTCGGGCTCGGCCCGCGCCCAAGAGGGGGTCGCTGCGGAGGTCGTCCCGCCGCACGTTCTCCAGCACGTCGACGCGGTGTACCCGGCCTCTGCGCTCAAGGAACGCAAACACACGGACGTCGTTCTCACGTTGACCGTGGATACCGACGGGCACGTCTCGAAGGTCGGCGTCGCTCAGTCGGGCGGGGCCGACGTCGACGAGGCCGCCGTCATGGCCGCGCGGCAATGGACGTTCACTCCCGCGATGCGCGGCGACAAGGCCGTCGCGAGCCGGATCAAGGTGCCGTTCCATTTCGCGCCTCCGGAGCCGCCGCCGGAGATCGTGGAGACGAGCACTCCGAACACGCTGCCGCCGTATCCCGCCACCGAGCCGGCGCCGACCCCCGCCCCGTCAGGAGCCGGAGCGAGCGCGGCGCCGCAGGAAGTCAGCGTCTTCGGTCACCTCAAGCCACGGTCCCACGGAGCTTCCGATTACGAAATCACGGTGGGCGAACTGCGCGCGGTCCCGCGAGCGAACGCCTCGGACGCGCTGCGGCTGGCTCCCGGCTTTCTCCTCACGAACGATGGGGGCGCCGGGCACGCCGAGCAGGTCTTTCTGCGCGGATTCGACGCCCACGAAGGCCAAGACCTCGAGTTCACGGTCGACGGCGTGCCCCTCAACGACGCCGGCAATTATCACGGCAACGGGTACGCGGACACCCACTTCATCATCCCCGAGCTGATCGCATCCGTGCGCGTGCTCGAGGGCCCGTACGCGCCGCAGCAGGGGAACTTCGCGGTCGCCGGAAGCGCCGACTACCAGCTCGGCCTCGATCGCCGCGGTCTCAGCGCGCAATACACGACGGGAACCTTCAACACGCAACGCTTGCTCGTGCTCTGGGGCCCGAACGACGGGCCGCCGGGCACGTTCGCGGGTGCCGAGTATTACACGACGGACGGCTTCGGGGTGAATCGGCAGGCGAAGCGCGGTACGGCGATAGGGCAATACGAAACCCCGGTGGGGCAGAGTGGTACGCTCCGAATCAACGCGACCGGGTACGTCACCGAGTACAATAGCGCCGGGGTGGTCCGGGAGGACGACTACGACCACGGACTCGTCGGCTTCTACGGCACCGAAGATCCCGCGCAAACGGGCAACGAAGCCAGCCGCGCGTCCCTGTCGGGAACCTACGAAGCGAGATTCCGGGACATGGACCTGTCCCAGCAGCTCTTCATCATCGACCGGACGATGCGGCTACGCGAGAACTGGACCGGGTTCATCGAGGACTTGCAGGAGCCGACGCAAACGCTCCACGCCCAGCGCGGCGATCTCATCGACTTTCATTTCGACGAGGTCACGTTCGGCGGTCGAGGCGTTGCCCGGTGGCATGGCAACGCGCTCGGCTTGCGGCAGGAAGTCGAAGCGGGTTATTTCGCGCGCATCGACGCGACCACGTCGACACAATACCGCGTCGCCGCCGGGAGCAACGCGCCGTACAAGACGGATGCGGACTTCGATTCGACGCTCGGCGACGTCGGCGTGTACCTCGATGGAGGCGTGCACGTCGTGCCGTGGCTCTCCTTGCGCGGCGGCGTGCGCGCGGACATGTTCCTCTTCGACGTCCTCAACAACTGCGCGGTGCAAAGTGTCGACAACCCGTCGCGCGCCGTCGCGGCGGCGCAGATTGACCAGTCCTGCCTGAGCCAACTCACGCATGGCCTCTATCGTGATCCGTTTCAGCGCTCCACGACCGCGAACGGAGCCATCTTGCCGCGCGGGACGCTTGTTCTCGGTCCGTTCGACCACATCGAGTTCACCGCGAGCGCCGGTGACGGCGTGCGATCGGTTGACCCGAGCTACGTGGCCCAAGGCCTCCTTACCCCGTTCGTGCGGGTTCAGTCGCGCGACGTCGGCGTGGCATACGCCGGGTCGCCTGGCCGCACCCTGAGTCTCTCGGCCAAATCGGTGTTCTTTCAGACTCACGTCGATCAGGACCAACTGTTCGATCCGACCGCGGGCCGCACCACGCTCTCGAGCGGGTCGACGCGAACGGGCTGGGCGGGCTCCGTTCGGGCCGTCGGGTCCTTCTTCGATGTCGCGGCCAACGCAACGCTCGTGAAGGCCACGTTCGACGACACCCAATTGCTCGTTCCGTACGTGCCGGACCTCGTCTTGCGCGGCGACGCGTCGCTCTTTCGCAATCTTCCGTGGACGCTCGATCACAAATTCATTCGCGCCACCGTCGGCTATGGCGTCAGCTACGTCGGCCGAAGGCCGCTCCCTTACGGCCAGACGAGCGACGTCATTTTCATCTCGGACGCGTCCGCGGGGCTGGGATGGAGCATCTGGAACGTCCGCCTCGACGCGCAGAACCTCTTCGACGCCCGCTACAAGCTCGGCGCATACAACTACGCTTCGGCGTTCCACCCCGGGCAAGCTGGCTATCCGCCCGAGCCGACCCTCGCCCCCGAGCGCGCGTTCACGGCCGGGGCGCCGCAGCAGATCATGCTCTCCGTGTCGGCGACGCTGGGGGGCGCATGAGGCGAAGCGCAACGCTTCTGGTGGCGTGCGGCTTCGCCGCGGCGACCGCGTCGTGCAACGGTACGACGGGCGACGCCATCGTGACGTTCTCCGCCTACGCGAGCGGCGCCGCGGCGGCGTCGCAGCCTTTCATGATCGGCGGCTATCGCGTGCAGCTGACGAAAGCCAAGATGCTCTTGGGGGCCGTGTACGTCGACCAGGCGCCCCTCGCCACGGGGGCGGAGGGTCCTGGATGCATCGACCCAGGCGTCTACGCGGCGCAGGTGCCTGGCGGCGTCGAGGCCGACTTGCTGTCGAATGCACCGCAAGAGTTCTCCGTCTTCGGCAGCGGCACGGCCGACGTCGGGTTGAGCTGGGAAATCTGGCTCACCGACGGTGACATAAACGGCCCCAACCAGGCCCAATCGGTCGATCTTCAAGGCGTGGCGACGCGCCTCTCGGACGGTGCGGCGTTTTCGTTCGGGGCGATCGTCACGATCAATGAAAATCGCCTGGTCCCCGCGAGCGATCCATCGCAGCCGGGGCTCAATCCCATTTGCAAGCAGCGCATCATCCAGATCGGCGGGATCGGCCTCGACTTCTTCCAAGGGGGCGCGCTCGAGGTGACGGTCGATCCGCGCGCGTGGTTCGACCAGGAGCCCGACTTTTCGACGTTGCCCCCCGTGTGCGACCCGACGTTCCTCCCGTCGGCATGCGTCGAGAGCTCCAATTGCCAGCTCGGCGGGGCCACCGGAGACGCCGACGCCGACTATGGCAACGGCCAGTCGTGTCTCGCGTCGAGCGATTGTGCGAGCGGCTTCGTCTGCGACACGTCGGAAGGCGCTTGCGTCGCGCAGTACTGCTTTCCCGACAGCAACTTCGCGACGGGGGCCGGCGCGTCCCAGGGGCAAGTGCTTTATTCGGGAATTCGGGGCGGCGGCGCCGCGGCGTATTCCATTCAATATACCAAGTAATCAGGAGCAGCGATGCCCGGCCGACCCCGCCTCCACCGGAACGCGATCCCCGCGCTCGCCATCGCCGGGGCCGTGGCGTCGGCCGGCGCCAGCGCGGCGTGCACCGGCGACGACACGACCAGTCTACCGACCTTCACCGACGCGGGGATTCCCGGGGGCGATGCGGGCGCGGTGGTCCTCTCTGACGACGCGGGCCACCAGACCAAAGCCTTCCCTTACGGCGGCCCGGCGGACCCGGGGCCGGGCGCGGTCTACGTGACGATCTCCGGCGAATCCAACGCGCTCACGGGGTATCAATTTCCTCCCGGCAACTTCGAGACCGACACGTACATGGTCGACGGCTGGCGATTCGTCATTCGTGAGTTCATCGTCAACATCGATCACGTCACCCTGTGGTCGAACCCGAACATGAGCCCCACGGACCCCTCGCAGCACGGGCCGGCGGTTGCGCACCTGAATGGGCCGTTCGTCGTCGATCTTCACAAGGGAGGAAGCCTCGTCGGGCAGGGGGGCGCCCCCGAGCGGGCCACGCCGGTCGGCGTCCTCGCCAATCAGAATGACAACGGCGGCGCCGCCTTCGATCCGACGACCACCTACGGATTCGGCTTCAGCACCGTCGCCGCGTCCTATACGGGATACAACGTGAATCTGGTGGCCAACGAGGCGTCGGATTTCGACTCCATGGTGCAAAATGGCTACAGCGTTCTTTACGTCGGCACCGCAACGTGGACGGGCTCCCAATCGCCCTTCGGGTGCACGCAGACCAGCGCGGGTCCGGGCGCGGGATCCGCTCCATCGGACGCCGGAGCGGGAGCGCCGGTGACCTACGCCGACGGCGGCTACGACTTCACGAAGATCCCGCCCACCATGACGTTTCGCCTCGGTTTTTCGACGCCGACGAACTACGTGAACTGTCAGAATTTCACCGCCCAAGGCATGGGCATCGGCGGCGAAGATTCTCCGCGAGGCATTCAAGTGTCGATGAGTCAGTCGGCGATCGCGCAAGTCACGGTGCACATGGACCATCCGTTCTGGGAGAGCCTCGCTGAAGACTCCCCGGTGCATTGGGACCAGATTGCCGCTCAATATGTCGGGACGACGGGGGTTCCCGAAGCGCACACCGAAGACATGAAAGGGGTCCCTTTCTATGCTTTCACGGATAGAACCGGAACCCCCCTGCCGTGGCGCAACTGCGCGGGCTCCAATTACACGGCGCCCGGCAATGGCCAGATGTACTTCGATTCGCTGAGTGTTCCCGTGAATCCGTCCGAGACGGACCCTTCGAAAGCCCTTCGGGATTACTACGACTACGTCCGGTATACCCAGTCCACGCAGGGCCATCTGAACTCCCAAGGCCTCTGCTTCATCGATCGGCAGTATCCCGCTCCCCCCGGCGGTTCGTGATCCGGGGCCGCGCTAGATTAGCGAGTCCGCCACCCCGGTGCGCCGGACACGCGACAAAAAGGAAACGAGCGTCTCGTCCTGCTGGAGAGCTCGAGGAGGAGCGGCATCGCTCCCCTCGACGTGACGTGCGAGCCCGTTCTGTCGAGCGGAGCCCTTGCCGGAGGCAAGGCGGAGCGAGACTCAGGGTGACCCGGGTGACTCACTAGTGCCGCTCGGCAGAAATTTGGCCCTTGGAATCAGGGCCTGATAGCTGCGAGGTCATGATTGATCCGAGACCGTGGGTAACACGACCCCACCGCGGTCCTCGGGCGACGCCGCTGCCCCTCTCGCCGGAGCATCGCGAGGCGGTAGAGGCTGCGATTCGCCCGGCGACCGCGGAGAAACGCATTGTATTGCGCGGCATGGCGCTGCTGGCCATGGCCGACGGCTTAAGCATTGTGGATACGGCCAAAGCCCTGCACGTCAATGACCGCACGGTCCGACGGTGGCGCAAACGCTTCAAGGATGCGCAAGACTCGGTCGCTGCGCTGGCGGACGCCCCACGATCGGGACGGCCGCCCTCTCTCTCTCGGCAGCCGACGCCGCGCGCATCGAGAGCCATGCGTGCAAGCCGCCGGGCGACGTTGGCATTCCGGTAACGCACTGGTCGGCGGCGCTGCTGGGCGCGCATGTCCGCGCCGAAGGGATCGAGACCAGCGATCGCACCGTCGGCCGAATCTTGGCGAGCGCCGATCTGCAGCCCCATCGGCAGAAGATGTACCTGACGTCGCATGACGAAGACTTTCGTCAGAAGCGCGACGACGTGCTGCATGTCTACTACGACACACCGAGCGACGAGCACATCGTCTGCTTGGATGAAAAGACCGGCATGCAAGCGCTTGAGCGCAAGGTCGCCGACTTGCCGATGGAGCCCGGGCAGCCCGTACGTCGCGAATTCGAGTACATACGCCATGGAACGCTCTGCCTGATGGGGGCCTATGACGTCCGCAGTCGCAAGCTCTTCGGCTTTCTCTCCGAGGATCACACTGCCTTGACGTTCGTCGACCTGCTCGATGTGGTCGACCAGTCCTACCCGCTCGGACGCGGCCACCTGATCTTCGACAACCTTTTCGCCCATGACACCGACGACGTCCTCGACTGGTTCGAGGACCATCCCCGCTGGACCCCACACTTCACCCCAAAGCATGCCTCTTGGCTCAACCAGATCGAATGCGCCTTCTCCATCCTCGGCCGACAAGCTCTCGCACGGGCCTCCTTCGGCTCTCTCGACGATCTTCGCGAGGCCATCTACCGCTACCTTCTATGGTTCAACGCGCAGGACAAACCGCCGTTCCGTTGGTCCTATCGTCCAAAGTCTTGGCACCTCGCCATGCCAAACTGAGGACAAAACCTCTGCCGAGCGGCACTAGGACACGCGTTAGACTTCGAGGACGACTTTGCCGAACGCGGCCCCCCGTTCGACGATGCGGTGCCCTTCCGCCGCGTCGGAGAGGGGTAGAGTCCGGTCGATCACGGGCCGCAGGGCGCCGCGCGCCAAGAGGGGCGCGAGATGCCGCTCGAGCGCGTTCGCGGCGACGATCTTCTCCTCGAGGGGGCGGGAACGCATCATGGTGCCATGGACCCGAACACGCTTGGTCATCAACGTGCGAAGGTCGATTTCGGAGGTTGCCGTTTGGAGCGTACCGACGACGACGATGCGCCCCTTGTGCGCGATGCTCGCCAGAATCCTCGGCGAAGTACGAGCCGCCCACCAGTTCGAGGATGACGTCTGCTCCGAGACCGCCGGTCCGCGCCCGAACGTCGTCGGCGAAAGCGCCGTGCAGAACGAGAATGCCCTCGCCGAGGCCGAGGTCCCGCGCGCGCGTCAGCTTCTCGGCGCTGCGCGATGTGCCGACGGCGCGCGCTCCGACGGCGTTTGCGATCTGGAGCGCGGCCGTGCCGACGCCGCTGCCGACGGCGTGGATCAAGACCGTTTCCCCAGCCGTCAACTGGGCCTGGTCAATCATGGCATCCCACGCCGTCACGAACGCTTCCGGAATGGCCGCGCCCTGGACGAAAGATAGCTCCCGGGGAAGGCGCGCGAGCGTACGCGCGTGCGCCACGACGTACTCGGCGTAACCGCCGCCGCTGACGATGCCGAAAACGCGGTCGCCGTACGCGAGCTCGCCGACCGCTTCGCCGACGGCGTCGACTTCGCCGGCGATCTCGAGTCCGGGGATGTCCTGGGGAGCTCCTGGCGGGACCGGATATTTGCCGAGCCGCTGCAGCACGTCGGCGCGGTTGATGGCGGTCGCGTGGATCCGAACGCGCACTTCGCCTCGCGACGGGGTGGGGGTCGGTACATCGCGGAGTTCGAGAACTTCCGGGCCTCCGGGCTTGCCAATGACGACGGCGCGCATGCAACATGCCTCGATTCGTTTGAGCGGCTCTTGGAAGGCTAGCGCATGCTCGTCGTTCGTCCTGTAATCCGGAGCTACACGTGGCCTCACCGCGGGCAAGCCGCGAATTGGGTTCGCGCCGGCGGCCATGCGCTCCTGTGGCTGTCGACCCGAAAAGCGCGCCTCGTGTTCGCACGGCCCAAGAAGGGCGACGAGCATGATCTCGGCTGGTGGTCGATCCTCGACTTGGGGCGGTCGAAATACACGGTCGTGCGGCGCGGGTCCTTCGTCGGCTTGGCCTACCTGCGCGTGCCGCACGATTGCTATGGGATCGTGCGCGAGCGCGTGGTGCGCGACTCGATTCACCCGGGGCCGGAGCGTGCGCTCTCTCTCGATTGCCTCGAATGCGGCGCGTGCTGCAAGGACAACCGGGTGGAGCTGGAAGACGAAGACGTGGCTCGCTTCGAGCGCGGGGGGCGCGGCGAGCTCGCGCGGCCTCCGTACGCCCGGCGGGACGACGGTAAGCTCGTCTTGGTGCTCCGCCGAGACAAGCGGTGCAAGCACCTCGCGAAGGACAATCGTTGCGACGTCTATTCGGTTCGGCCCAACGCGTGCAGCACGTTCCCCGTGGGAAGTGAGTGCTGCCTGTCGGCGAGGGAGGAAGAAATAGGCATCGTCGACGGTGCGCGGGCCTAGTGCCGACTTCGGCCGAGCGGCGCCAGTTGCTAGTCGGCGCCGGCGTCCTGGGGTGGGGTCAGGATGCTCCCCAGCCGGTCGCGCGCGTAGGGGACCGTCATGGGGTCGTCCACGGCGGCGAGAACTTCGGCGCGACCCTGGGTGCCGCGAAGCGTGATCAAGGCCTGACCGACGCTCACGACGGCCGCCGCCACGTCGTCGTCGTCCGTGCTCGCGCGATACATTCCGAAGAATTTCTGCATCGCCGGTACTTCGGCGGGCCCGCCGATGACCGCGAGCGCGGCGGCGGCTCGCTTGACGTCGTCCTCCGTGTCGGAAGGATCGAGCAAGTGCTCCGCCAGAAGGGGGGCTGCGGTCTTTTCGTTCATTGCCCCCAGGGCCTCCGCCATCGGACCGACTGGAGGGGCCCGCAGAACGTCTCGCAAGTAATCGTAGTGACGCTCGAGCGCGGCCTCCATGTACGTGGCCCCGTTGCGCCGCTTCGCGAGCGCGGCCCGAGCATCGACCAGGAGCGACGGACCCGTGCGGGGGTCGCTCGCGAGATCCACGAGCGTCTTGGTCGCGGATTCGTCCGGCATGCTCGCGAGCTCGCGCAAGAGCATCCTCTGCGCGGCGGCGAGCTGCGGATCGTCGGCGCGCACGATCTCTTCCAGCTGGGTGATCAGCGGCTTCGCGTTACTCGCATCGACGGGCCCGCTGATGCGGCCTTCATCCATGTTCACCACGCACGTCTGCAGGGGCGCGCCCAGATCCCATTGTCCCGTGACGCCGCCTGTCTTTGCGTCGAGCGCGACGACGGCGCCCCGCTCGTCGCACAAGACGACCCCGCCGGGCGCTGCGGCCCCGGCAAGAAAGTCAGCCGCCTCGAGGCGAGCCCAGGCAAGCTTGGCCGCGCTCCCGTCGAAGCCCATCGCCACGCGAAAATACGTCGCGAAAAAGCGACCGTCTTCGATGCCGGCGCCGTCGCCATTGGACACGGGCTTTGCGTACAGGTGGACCTTGTCTTCCGCGGTCGCGGTCGCGGGCAACGGCACGGTTCCCGCCGCCATGAGCTTCGGCAACCCCGGCAGATCGCGCGCGGGCACCAGGATGGTCGACGCTTTCCCCCGTGACGCGTCCCGGATGCGTTCGTCGAAGCGAATGAACCCCAGCTCCCCGAACCAAAGTGCCCCGCTCTCGGTAAAGGCGCGGCTCGATTCTTCGCGGAGCGTGACCCGCGCGGCCTCGTCGCCGTTGGTCAAGTCGATGACCGACACGTACTGTCCGGCCCAGGGCACGAACGCCATCCGCGCGACCACGGCGGGGGCGCCGAGAGCTTTGTCCGTCTCGATTTGCCGGACGACCTCGCCGTCGTGCGTGATGGCCAAAAGAACGCTTCCAATCGCGCCGGCTTGCCGGAAGGTGGCGACCGTCACCGTCCCGTCGTCCCCCGCACCGAGCAGGGCGAGACCGCCCGTGGGCCTCTTCCAAAGCAGCCGCCCGGTTGCCGCGTCGAGCGCAAAAAGTTCGCCGCCCCCGGACCCGATCACGAGATTTCCCGCCACCGTTGGACGCCCTTCGATGGAATGGGCGAAGGTCCATCGGCTCCCGCCGCTGGAAAGCGGCAATCCGACCATCGAGTCGCCGTTGCGCGTAACCCCCACGGCGACGTCGGCCGACGGGGGAATGGGGGTGCCGGCGACGCGCTGCCGGATGCGCTCAATCGATGCGCCGCGGTCGTCCTCCCAATCGGTCGAGAAGAGGTTCAACCGCGTTTGTCCCCCCCGCACGCAAACGTCGCGAGCGCCGAGATCGCCACCACCCGCTCGATGAACCGCGACGGTCGCGTGCCGCTCACGGCGTTCTCGTGAGGTCGTCGGAGCCCGGAGAGCTCGCGGTCGCAAGCACAGCCTGGTCGATCGCCTGCTTCACGCGCTGCGACGCCCGCGTCGGCCAACGCGTCTGGACCCCCTTCAAGAAGTGATTCGCCTCGGCGGTGCCCATTTCGCGAACGCGCCCCACGATCTTCACTTTCACGTCGTCTTTCACGTCCGGCGGTGGCCGCAGGAGCACCTCGTCGAGCCCGCTCGTGACCACGTCGAACGGCATGCTCCCAATCTTGGCGGCGAGGCGTTCGCAATCGGTGTCCAAGCACAGCTCCCCAATGGCCGCGGCGGCCTCCGGAACGTTGTGTTCGAGCGCGGCGAACAGGGCAGGAACGGCATTCTTGGCCCTCATCTCGCCGAGCGCGGTCGCGGACAATCCCCGGACCGCCGCATCCGAATCCGAGAGCGCAGTACGGAGCGCCACTATCGCCGTTGCGCCTTTCGCGCGCGCAAGCGCTTCCACGGCGCTCCGGCGAAGCTCGACGTTGCGATGGCGGGCGTACGCGGCCAAGATTTCGCTCGCGCCTTCGCTCTCGGTATCGCCGAGGGTTTCAATCGCCTCGAGCGTGAGCCCGGGAGAAAGCCCCGCGCGCAGCCGCTCGACGATGACGGGAACCGCCGCGGCTCCTGCCTTTCCGGATATGCGCACGTCATCCAATGCCGCCTTGACGACCGCCGGATCGGCGCTTTTCAGGCGCTTGAGCGCGTCAGGCGGAAGCGGGACCACCATGGCACTGGAAGTCGCGGTGCGATCGGCGGGCGCGGAGTCGGCGGCCTGCGCAGCGCCGTGTGCCCCAAGGAGTGCGACCGCGGCTGGAATCGCCGCGACGAGGATAGCTCGCATGAGACCAACGCTAGCGCATCGCACTCCAGGGGGCAATGTGAGCTCCGCCAGAAAAACACGCCCTTGCCCCTCTCATGCTGACTGTCGGTCTCGCTGCTCTTGCGCTCTTGCCTGCGCTCTTGCGCTCTTGCCTGCGCTTGCCTGCGCTTGCCTGCCCGCGCCGCCTGCTAGTGCCCGTATTGTTGCCCATACGCCATGAGGGCGCGCTTGACTGAGAGGGTGTTCAATCGGCTGCCGCGCGATTCGATGCCGGCGTTGGCCGCTGCGCTCCGTGCTGAAAGCCGAAAAAGGCCATTGCGCGCGGTGCTCGCGCCCGCCTTGGCCCCAAATCGCTCGCAACGCGTGTTGAATCCCCTCTGCACCATGCCGTTCCGCCACAGGGGAGCACAGACGATCCTTGGATTGATCATCCTGGTGACGGCGGGCGCACTTCTCACGAAAGCCTTTGCGGGGGTCGATTTCCGGGCGACGTTGCGCGCCGTAGTCCGCATCGGTCCCTTTGCGCCCCTCGTGTTGGTGCCGTGGCTCGTCGGTGTGGCGTGCGACGCCGCCGGCATCCGCATCTTGCTGAAGACCATGGGTCGCTCCGTGGAGTTCTCTCGGATTTTGCCGATTCGCATCGCCACGGAAGCGTTGCACGTCACCGCGCCCGCGGGGTTTCTCGTGGCGGACTCCGTGACGGCGAGTCTCTTGGCCCAGCGCTGCGGGGTTCCTGTCGCCGAAGGTGCCGTTCTGGCCGTCGCGCGCAAGTGGCTCGTGATGCGCGCGCATGCCGCGTACATCGTCACGGGCGCCGTGGTGGGGGGCGCCGCGCTGACGGCGGTCTCCGAGCGGCACTTGGGAGGGGGGTGGCTGCCTTGGGCGATAGGCACTTCCGCGCTCGCGCCCCTCTTTCTGTCGCTCGGTTTGGGCATGGGGTTTCGCGGGC
This sequence comes from uncultured delta proteobacterium, assembly GCA_963831555.1. Lineage (GTDB taxonomy): Bacteria > Myxococcota_A > Polyangia > Polyangiales > Polyangiaceae > Palsa-1150. The sequence continues at coordinate 46,011 of CAWHQT010000019.1, read as the reverse complement.
GCGATCCGCTCGCGCGCTTGCGGTCGGCCCTCGGTGAGCTGCCCTGGCCGGCACTCGCCGCGCGGGCGGAGCGATGGCGCGAACGCGCCTCGAGCGGCGACGCGACCCTTTCCCGGATTGGGGCCGCGCGGAAAGCCACGTGGAGCGCCGCGGGGGCGTTCGTCGCGTGCTGGCTCGTTGAAGCGATCGACACGGCGATTGTGCTGCGGGTCTTGGGCGTATCACTGGATTTCGCGTTTGCGATGGCCGCCGAAGTGGCAATCTCGATGCTCCGGTCGATCGGCAACGTCATGCCGGCCGGCCTCGGGGTTCAAGACGCAGGGTACGCGACGCTCCTGCCGGCCATGGGCGTGGCGCCGGACGCAGCGGCCGCATTCGTGCTCGTGAAACGCGGCAAAGAGCTCCTATGGATTGCGGCGGGCTACACCCTTTTGGCGGCGATGCGCCGGCCCGCGCTGATCCGCGGCGGGAACGCACCCGCCCGGGCCCCGCTGGGCACGGCCCACGCTCGCACCGTCTCTCGCGTCGCCGTTGGGTGATCGTGCGGGCCGCGCCCGGCCACGCCACGGCCGCGGGTGGGCGCGGGCAACCGAACGTCATCCGGCCGCGTGCTTCTTTTTCGCGCTTGCCTTGGGCTTTTCGGTCTCGTCCGCCTCGGTCCCGGCTGCGTCCGCCGTCTCGGCCGAACGATGGGCTTTCGCCGGGCCGGGCTTATTGGCCGCCTGAATCGATCGGGACAAGAGCTCGGCCAGATCGATGACGTGCGCTCCCATTGCGGGTGCCGCGGGCGCCTCTGCCTCCGCGCCCCCATCCCGCGCGACTTGCCCGGCTTCGACCTTCTCGTCGACCGCGGCCAGGACCGCGCTCCGGTACTCGTCCGGGTGCTTTGCGGGATCGAACGGCCCCGAGAGCTCGTTGATGAGGTGCAGCGCAAGCTGCTTTTCGCGGGGTTGGGCCGGCTTGCCTTCGCCCGGCGCGATCTCGTCGGCCATCACCAGCTCCTCGGCGAAGCGCATCATGTCGAGCGAGAAGAGCCTTCCTCGCGGCCGGAGGAGCGCAAGACGCGTTCGGGTTCGAAGCTTGACCTTCGCGAGCGCGACCTTCTTCGTCTCGGCGAGCACGGCGCGCAAAAGCTCGTAGCCGCGTACGTTCTTGCTGGCCGGGCCCACCCAGTAGCTCTTTTCGACGTAGGCGAGATCGACCTCCAGGGGATCGACGAACTCCACGATGTCAATCGTTCCGCCCGTGTCGTCTCCGTCCAGCTTGGCGAGGTCCTCCTTGCTGAAGAGGGCGTACTCGCCTTTGGCGACCTCGTAGCCCTTGCCGATTTCGTCCCACCCGAGATCGCGGTTGCACTTGGAGCAACGCCGCACCATCGTGACGCGGCCGCCGTCCTCCTTGTGGATCTGATGAAACTGTGGAGTCAGATCCTTGGTGGCCGTATAGAGCTTCGCTGGGATGGTGACGAGGCCGAACGCGATCTCACCCGACCAAAAGGAGCGCATCGAAAATTCTCCTCGCGCGCTGCGGCGCGAACTCATCGTGAACTATGGCAAGTACCACGAAAAGGGCGACCCGAAAGCGGACGACCGAAACCCCGAGCCACCCGAACGAGCGGCTCGCCACCTACCGGGCCAAGCGGCGGTTCGAAGTCACGCCGGAGCCGTCACCGGGGGATCCCGCGGCGAGTCCGGCGAGCGAAAGCCAAGGCGAGCACTCCACACAGACGCGATCGTTGCAGAGCGAGACCGCGCCGGGAAAGAAAACGGCGCCGACCGGCCAGGCGTCCGCGGAGCCGCTGGCCTTCGTGGTCCAAAAGCACGACGCGCGCCGGCTGCATTACGACGTGAGGCTGGAGATCGACGGGGCGATGGCCAGCTGGGCGGTCCCCAAAGGGCCGAGCTTCGACCCAACGGTGCGCCGCTTGGCGGTCCAGACCGAAGACCACCCCATGGCGTACAATCAATTCGAGGGGCGCATCCCGGACGGTGAATACGGCGCCGGGGACGTGCTGATTTGGGACCGCGGCACCTACGCGACGGTGCCCCCGGGGCAAGAGCGCGCCATGCTCGAGAAAGGCCACCTGCACGTGCTGCTGTCCGGCGAAAAGCTCGTCGGGCAGTGGCATCTGATACGAACCGATCGCCGTGGAGGGGATGACGGGGCGGGTGGCAGCGGCAAGACCCAATGGCTGATGTTCAAGGCGAAGGACGCGCAGGCGAACCCGGCGTTCGACGTCGTCGTCGAGAGGCCCGAGTCGGTCGTCAGCGGGCGGCAGGCCACGCGAGGTCCACGGCGCGTGGGGGCTTCCGAGCAAGGCAAAAGCGCGCAAGCACTGCTCGGGGCGGTGGGGGAACCGGCGCTGGCCACAGCGGTAACGGCGCTGCCGGACCGCAAGCAATGGTCCTTCGAGGTCAAGTACGACGGGTACCGCGTTCTCGCGTGCAAGGCCGGCGACGAGGTTCGCCTTTACACGCGGCGGTCGCACGATTGGACCGCACGGTTCGGCCCGATCGCCGAAGCCGTTGCGAAGCTTTCGGCCCGCGAATGCGTGATCGATGGGGAAGCCTGCGTCGTCGACGAACGGGGGCGCCCGTCCTTCTCGGCGCTCCAGGCGTGGCTCGCCGGGGGCACGGCGCCTGCGCGGATCGCCTACGCAGTCTTCGATTTGCTCTGGCTCGACGGACGGGATCTGCGAAGCGATCCGATCGAGGTCCGGCGTGAGCTGCTCGAGAAACTCGTCCTCGGACACGGCGCGCCACTCTGTCTCTCGCGCGCCGTGGAGGGAGAGGTCAGTGCCCTGTTGCGGGTGGCCAAGGAAGGCGGTCTCGAAGGGCTCGTGGCCAAAAGGAAAGGGTCCCCGTACGTCGCCGGTCGCTCGGGCCACTGGTTGAAAATGCGATTCGATCACCGGCAAGACTGCGCCATCGCCGGATGGCTTCCCCTGGCGGGAACGAAGGACGACGTGGGCGCCCTGCTGCTCGCCATTGCCGACGCCGGGAGCCTGGTTTACGCAGGGCGTGTCGGGACCGGCTTCGATGCCCGCACGCGCCGCGACCTCGCTCGCCAGATCGGCGCCGGGGACGGCGTTCCCTCGGTGCAAGGAGCGCCCCGCATCAAGGACGCCCACTGGGTCGTCCCTGCGCTGGTCGCCGAGTGCGCATTTTCCGAATGGACGCGCGATGGGTCGATGCGTCACCCGCGGTTTTTGCGCTTGCGCGACGACAAGACGCCCCTCGAATGCATCCGCGAAGAGCCCCTGGAAGGGACGCCTGAAGAGCCGGCCCCCGAGGCCCCGTCCCCCTTGCTGGCTTTGCCGCCTTCCGCTCCCGGTCGTCGCGAGGGCCCGAAGCTCGCCAATCCGGCCAAAGTCCTCTTTCCGCGCGACGGGCTGACCAAGCGGGACGTGTGGGACTACTACTCGGCGGTCGCCCCGCTGATGCTCCCTCACCTGGCGGGTCGGCCTCTGACCCTGCAGCGATACCCGGACGGGATCGATGGCGAGGAGTGGTACCAGCAGAATGCCCCGGAGAAGACACCGAGCTTCGTTCGGCTCGTCGAGGTCGGCCCCCATCACGGCAACAAAAAGCGAATCGTCTGCGAGAGCCTGGAGACTCTGCAATGGCTCGCGAACCTGGCCGCGCTGACCCTTCACCAATGGGTTAGCCACAGCCCCGTGGAGGCGACGGGTCGGACGGCGATTGAGAAGGCGCTCTCGGAGCCCGACTACGTCGTTTTGGACTTGGACCCCGGCGACGGGCCGTGGTCTCACTTGGTGGAGGTGGCGCGCGCCGTGCGCCGGCTCCTCGACGCCCTCGAGCTCGAGAGCTTCGTCAAGACGAGCGGCAAGCGTGGGGTCCACATCGTGGTGCCTGTCGCTCCCGGCGCCACACACGTGCAGGCCACGGGCTTCGCGGAGCAGGTGGCCCGCGCGGTGGCCAAGGTGCTGCCGGCCGTGGCGACCGTGGAGCGCATGAAGGACAAGCGAGGGGGCAAGCTTTACGTCGATTACGGGCAAAACGGCGAAGGAAGGACCATCGTTTCGCCCTACACGATTCGCGCGCGCGACGGCGCGGTCGTGTCGACCCCCATCGCGTGGGAGGAGCTCGACGAGCAGCTCGATCCGACGCGTTTCACGATTCGTTCGGTGCTCGATCGCCTCCAGACGACCGGGGACCTATTTGCCGGCGTTCTTCATGGCACGCAGACGTTGCCCGCGGTTTGAGGTGGGAGCCAGGTCGGCGTCGGAGGGGCCCCTCACGTGCGGGCGTGTCGCGTGCGGGCAACGGAATTGCGCCTGACCCGCGGGCCGAGCCCATTCGAAAGAAACGGGAAACACGTTGCCCCGCTCCCGCGGCTTTGCCCACTTTCGCGCCAGAAACCGCTGGCCAAACTTCTGCGGGGCGGCAATAGCATGATCCAGTGCCTGCCTTCGGAGCGCCATACGCGCCGTCGGAGACCGATTTGCCCACTTTGATCGGTCCCTATCGCGTCGTGCGTCCGCTCGCCACGGGCTCCACGAGCGACATTCTCTTGGCCCGCGAAGAGGGGCCGCACGGTTTTGCGCGCGTGGTGGTGCTCAAGGTCCTCTTCCCGCGGTTTCGGGACGACGAAGGCTATGGGCGCTCGTTCGCGCGTGAGGCGTCGGCCTACGCGCGCCTCCCTCATCCGGCCGTCGCAAGGCTCTATCAACTCCTCTCCGACGAAGGCGAGCTGGCGCTCGTACTCGAGTACGTGGAAGGACTTACCCTCAACAAGCTTCGCGCCGAGCTGCATCGGGTGGGCGATCGCCTCGGCGACGACGCCTCGATGTTCATTGCGTTCCGTCTTTTCAGCGCGCTCGCTGCGGCCCACAGCGCACGAGACCCCGTGAGCGGCGAATTTTCCCCCGTCGTTCACGGCGACGTGAACCCCTCGAACGTGATCGTGCCGTGGGATGGTTACGCGAAGGTCATCGATTTCGGCAGCGCGAAGCTATCGGGCATCGCCGGGGTCCCGCAGGCCCCGTTTTCTCCACACCCGTACTGGGCCCCTGAGCAAGCCCGAGGCCATGAAGTCAGCCCTCGCTCGGACCTTTACTCGGCGAGCCTCATCCTGTGGGAGCTCTTGACCGGACGCCGCGCCGTGACGCGTGGGCGTGCGTCGAACGACGAGCTGCGGAGGGCGTTGGCCGATCGGAGCTTGCCTTCGTTGGCGGCCTTGCGCCCGGATCTGCCGCGATCGATTCATGAGATCGTCGCTCGCGGGTTGCGGATCGACCCCGATCGCCGCGACGTGTTTGCGGAAGACGCTTGCGCCGTTCTGCGCGCGTCGGTGGATCTCGTGCGCGCGCGGAGCGCGCTCGCCGAAGGGTTGGCAGGGATGCGATTTGCCTCCCTCGAGGACACGCATCTGGCGACGACGCCGAACCTCCCACGGGTTGGGCCTCTCGCCGAGCCTTCGCCGCCACCGCCCTCCGTCCAGTATCCGAGCGATTGGCCCGTCGTGCTCGCGGAACCGCCGATGACTCCCACAGGTCGGTCGCCACGGGGTGCCGCGGTGCTTGCGGGGCGCCGGTCGATGTGGGGTGCCGGCGCGTCTCGGTTCTACCGCTCGCCGTGGGCTTTCCCCGGTTTCGCGTTGCTCGTCTTCGCCGTCGGGTGCGCCGGTCTTCTCTTGCGACGTGGACCCGCGAAAGGGCCCGCGGACACGGGACCGCCTCCGATCGCGCCGATCGCGGCGTCTCCCCGTCCCACCGCGGCCGCCGTCTCCCGTGAGCCGGCCGCACCCGAGGTCCCTTCCGCGCCGTCGGCCGCGTCTCCCGCCGTCCCCAGCGTCGTGGTGGCGCCCACCCTGGCGACGATCACCGTGCCTCCGTCGCGGGCGGGCCATCGCGTCTGGGTGGACGGCCGGCTCGTCGGCCAATCCCCGGCAACGTTCGTGGTGCGCTGCGGCTCCCACGCCGTGCGCGTGGGCAGTCAGGGTCGCGTCCAGGCGATCGAAGTTCGGTGCGGGACGGACGTCGTCGTTCGCTGAAAGCCTTCCGAGCTTCGACAGGCCGCACGACAAGACGCGCGACAAGACGCGCGGACTGTGAATCAATGGGGGATGAAGGACAATGACCGTCACTCTTTCATCGCCCGCCGTCCCGCGCGCGAAAGCGGGGCGCGCGGAGTACGCGTGCGTCCCCTGCGTGCGCCTCTTCGCGGATCGCGTCGTCGTGACCAGCACGGAGGGCCTTTCGTGCGCGCATGAGGAGGCCGTCGCGCCGCTCATCGAATTGGGCTTCGAATACGGCGGCACACGTGTGCGCGCCGCGGACGAACGGACGCGGATCTTTCGGGCGGACGCGGGTTCCGTGGAGACGATCGAGCGCGTCGCCGCCGCGGAGGCCGCCGCCCGCCGCGTTCTCGAGCGACTGGGCGCCCTCGAACTGGCCTGCGTAGAGTCCATCGCGCCGCCGGAGGGCTGCCAGGCCGACTATGTCGTACGAACCGACGGGGACGAGCATGCGTTCTGCGTGTTCACGAGCCGTGCGCTCGCGCGATGGCGAGACCTCGGCTGGAGAGTCGACGTCGATCCCGCGTACCCGTTCCGCGTCGTCGAGTGCGAGCCCTCCTGGTACGCGTGCGTCGAACCACGCCCGTCCAGGCCCGACGAACCGAGCTCCGAACCAATCGACTGGTTCGGCCTCGAGCTTGGCGTCGATGTCGGTGGCGTGCGGGTGGACCTCCTGCCGGTGTTGCTCGATCTGATCGATCGGCTCGACGGTGGCGTCGACGCGCTTTCCGCGTCATGCCGTCCCACGTGGGCGCTTCGCGTGACCGATACGCATCACATGACGGTGCCGCTCGAACGACTCCGCGTGCTGCTGCGTGTGGTGTCGGAGCTCTATCAGGGGGAGCATCGCCGAAGCCGCGGCTTTCCCGAGGCGCGCGGAGCGGCGCTCGTGGAACTCGACGATGCCTTTCGGCGTGACGGGACTTCGATTGCTTGGACGGATCGCGCACGCGTCACCGATCGCGCGCGGGCGCGGGTCGCACCGCTGACGGCCGCTGCACCCCCGGCCGGCCTGTTGGCCACGCTTCGGCCTTACCAGGCCGAGGGCGTCGCCTTTTTGCAGCGATTGCGCGTGGCAGGAGTGGGCGGAATTCTCGCCGACGAGATGGGCCTTGGCAAGACTCTGCAGACCATCGCGCACGTGTGCGTCGAGCGCGCGGAGGGGCGCCTCGACGCCCCCGCCCTCGTCGTGTGTCCGACGACGCTCGTCGGCAACTGGTCGCGGGAGCTCGCGCGATTTGCGCCCGGGTTGCGCGTCGTCGTCCTTCACGGCGCCGAGCGCCGCTTGCGGTGGCCGGAGGTGGCCAAGGCCGACGTCGTCGTGACCACGTATCCGGTGCTGGTGCGTGACGAAGAACGCTTTGCCGCGCAGCGCTTTCACATGGCCGTCCTCGACGAGGCGCAGGCGATAAAGAACGTGCGGAGCCAGGCCCGGCGCGCGCTCGAGCGCCTTCGCGTCACCCACAGGCTGTGCCTGACCGGGACGCCGGTGGAAAATCACCTGGGGGAGCTTTGGTCGATTGTCGATTGGCTGGTCCCGGGTCTTTTGGGCAATGAACTGTCGTTCCGGCGCTTCTGGCGGCAGCCGATCGAAGGGCGAGGCGACGGGGAACGGCTCGCCGCCTTGCGCGGCGTGGCGGGCCCATACTTCCTCCGGCGTCTCAAAAGGGAAGTTGCTCGCGAGTTACCCCCCAAGACCGAGCTCGCGGTGCCGGTCGAACTGGGCGGCAAGCAGCGGGAGCTCTACGAGGCGATCCGCGTGGCCGCGCACGCCGACGTGCGGCGCGCCATCCGGGTCAAGGGGCTCGCCGCTTCGACCCTCGTGATTCTCGACGCCCTCACGAAGTTGCGCCAGATTTGCTGCGATCCACGTCTTCTCGCGATGGGCGCCGCGCGCTCGGTGCGAGAGTCCGCCAAGTTCGACGCGCTGATGGCGTTGCTCGGCGACCAGCTTGGAAGCGGACACCGGGTACTCGTCTTTTCGCAGTTCACGAGCATGCTCGCGCTGGTGGCCGATGGGCTAAATGCTCGCGGCGTTTCGCACCTGTCTCTGACGGGGGCAACCCGCGAGCGGCAGCGCGTGGTCGACGCCTTCGAAGAGGGGCGCGCGGATGTGTTCCTCATCAGCCTGAAAGCAGGAGGAACGGGCCTCAACCTGACCAGCGCCGACACGGTCGTCCACTACGATCCATGGTGGAACCCTGCGGCGCAGGCGCAAGCGACGGACCGCGCGTATCGGATTGGCCAGCGCCGCCCCGTCTTCGTACACAATCTCTACGTCGCGGGAAGCGTCGAAGAGCGAGTACTTGCCTTGCAAGACAAGAAACGATGGCTTTCGACCGGCCTTCTGGGGGACGCAGGCTCGTCTCCAGCGCTTTCCGAATTGGAGATAGAAGGGTTATTTAGTTAAGGTCGTCGAGCGTACGAAGCGAGCCGCGCTCGTCGAGCGGAGCCAAAGGCGGAGCGAGACACAGCTCTCCATGACGTTCCGGGATGGGGAGTTTGAGGGGAGTTCCACTCCCCTCAACGTGCCGTGCTAGCCAGGCTTGTCGAGAGGAGCCTTGCCGGAGGCAAGGCGGAGCGAGACTCAAGATGTGGCCGGAAATGAAAAAAGGATGGAAATATTCCATGGCGCGCGCTGGTTGAACCGGACGATGCAAGACAAGAGCGGACGCCGGGTACGGACGCGGGAGCCGGTACGGGAGCAGGCGGAGGTCATCTTCCATCTTCCCGAGGATGCGCTGCCGACGGATCACCCTGCGCGGCTGCTGTGGCGCGTCGTAGAGACGCTGGACTTGGGTCGATTTCTTTTGGACGCCAAGGCGTTGGACGGGCAGCAAGGCCGCCGGGTCGTGAGTGTGCGCGTGCTGCTGACGGTGTGGCTGTATGCGATTTCGCGGGGCATCGGGAGTGCGCGGGAACTTGAGCGCTCGGTCACGCAGGACACCGCCTTCCGGTGGATCGTGGGCGACCTGAGCCTGGGTCGAACGCGGTTGTCGGAGTTCCGCGTGGAGTACGGCGACGCGCTCGAACATCTCTTCGCCGATGTGCTCGCGACGCTGATGCAGCGAGACCTGTTGTGCTTGGATCTGGTCGCGCAGGATGGCACGCGGATACGAGCCAGTGCCTCCGCACCGTCCTTTCGACGCGAGCGATCGCTTCAGGAATGCCGCGAGCAAGCGGCCCTGCACGTCAAGGCGGTGTTTGCCTCCGCCGACGACCCCGAAGTGAGCGAACGGGTCAAACGCGCCCGTGAAGCGGGGGCTCTCGACTACCAGCAGCGCGTGCAGGAAGCCATTGCGCAGCTTTCCACGATTCAGGACGAGCGTGACGCGAGCCGGCGCAAGCACAAGAGCGAGCCGCGCGCCTCCACGACCGATCCGCAAGCGCGGGTCATGAAGATGGGCGACGGCGGATTTCGTCCGGCCTACAACGTCCAACTGGCCACCGCCGGCTCGCCGCTGGGCGGCCCGCGCACGATCGTGGGCGTGCTCGTGACGCACCAGGGCAGTGACATGAACTCGATCGGACCGATGCTCGACGACATCGAGCGCCGTACGGGCGCGCTGCCCGACGTGCTGCTGGCGGACGCCGGCCACAACGACCACAACTCCATTCGAGTCGCGGCCGCCCGCGGCGTCGAAGCGCTCGTGCCCGTATCGGACAAGGGAACCGGAGAACATGCCGAAAACGATGCGCCGATCGTCGCGTGGCGCGAACGGATGCAAACACCCGAAGCGAAACAATTGTATCGAGCGCGCGCTTCGCTTTGCGAGCTGCCCAACGCCCACTTCAAGTCGCGCCTGGGACTCGCCCATCTGCTGGTGCGCGGAATCAACAAGGTGACCTGCTCGGTGCTCCTTACAGCGCTCACCTCGAATCTGCTCGCGCACGCGGTCGCGTTGCTCACCTAATCGACGCAGCCCCCTATCCTGGCCTTTCCCCCGCGGTGCCGGGCAAGGAGCCGTTGCCGGGGCTGACACCCGAAGGGGGCCGTGCGGTCGTCGCGCGGGAAACTGCCCTCCTTCACCCCGCTCCTGCGGGGGGGACGGCCGCGATGGGGGGGCCGCGAACAGCGAAGCAACCTCCCGGGCGGCCGCACCAAGGTGCCAACCTCTCACTCGCCGTAGGAACCGCCATTTCCGGCCACCTCTTCAGGGTGACCCTGGTGACTGCGAAAAAGCGAGACACAGCTCTCCATGACGTTCCGGGATGGGGAGTTTGAGGGGAGTTCCACTCCCCTCAACGTGCCGTGCTAGCCCGGCTTGTCGAGAGGAGCCTTGCCGGAGGCAAGGCGGAGCGAGACTCAGGGTGACCCTGGTGACTGCGAAAAAGCTAGACACAGCTCTCCATGACGTTCCGGGATGGGGAGTTTGAGGGGAGTTCCACTCCCCTCAACGTGCCGTGCTAGCCAGGCTTGTCGAGAGGAGCCTTGCCGGAGGCAAGGCGGAGCGAGACTCAGGGTGACCCTGGTGACAACAACAAGACACAAGCCCTACATTCCTCCCGAGGCGCGGCTGGCCGAACTGACGTGGGCGCCGCTCGTTCTTGGGACTGTGCTCGGCGTCGTCTTCGGTGCGTCGTCGCTCTACTTGGTGCTCAAAGTGGGGCTCACGGTGAGCGCCTCGATTCCGGTCGCCGTCATCTCGATTACCGTTTTCCGTATTCTCTCCAAACTCGGCGTGCGGAGCGCCACGATCCTCGAGAACAACATCGTTCAGACCGCTGGCTCGGCCGGGGAGTCGATCGCCTTTGGGATCGGCGTCACGATGCCTGCCATCATGATCCTGGGGTTCGATCTCGAAGCGACGCGGGTGATGCTCGTCGCCGTCCTCGGGGGACTGCTCGGGATCCTGATGATGATCCCGCTGCGCCGCGCGCTCATCGTAGAGCAGCACGGCGTGCTCAAGTATCCGGAAGGGACGGCGTGCGCCGAAGTGCTCAAGGCCGGAGCCTCGCAGGAGTCCCGCTCCGCGGCCGGCGAGAGCGGCCGCAACGAAGCGTCCGGGGCCGGCGAGGCCCATGCCGGCGCGAAGACCATCTTTGCGGGTTTCGCGATCGGCGGAGCGTACAAGGTGGCCATGGTGGCGCTTAAAGCCTGGAGGGACGTGCCGGAGAAGGTCTTCGGCGCCCCGCTCAAAGCGGCGTCGGTCGCAGCCGAGATTTCGCCGGAGCTGCTCGGCGTCGGCTACATCATCGGTCCGCGGATCGGCTCCGTGATGTGCGGCGGTGGCGTGCTCGCGTACCTGGTCCTGATCCCCGCGATCAAGCTCTTCGGCGAGGGGATGACGGCCGCGCTGCCCCCGGGGACCCTTCCGATTCGCGACATGGACCCCGGGCAGATTCGGGGAGCCTACGTGCTTTACATCGGCGCGGGGGCGGTGGCGGCGGGAGGGATCATCAGCCTTTTTCGTTCGCTCCCCACGATAGGGCACGGCATCGTGGGAGGGCTGCGCGATTTGCGTCGAGCGCGCACCGCCGCGGGACCCGCCGCGCACGTCCCGCGGACCGAACAAGACCTGTCGATACGCGTCGTCTTGTTCGGATCGATGGCGCTCGTCGTGGCGATCGTCCTTTCCACGCCGCTGCGCATGAACCTCGGCGGGGCGGTCCTCATCGTCGTCTTCGGGTTTCTCTTCGTCACCGTGTCGGCGCGGCTGACGGGCGAGATCGGCTCGTCATCCAATCCCATTTCGGGAATGACCGTGGCAACCCTCTTACTCACGTGCGGCATATTTCTCTTTTTGGGGTGGACGGGCCCGGCGTACTACGTGACGGCCCTGTCCGTGGGCGGCATCGTTTGCATCGCCGCATCGAACGCCGGCACGACGGCGCAGGACCTGAAGACCGGCTTTCTCGTCGGCTCGACGCCGCGCCTGCAGCAAATCGCGATCCTCGTCGGTGCGCTCGTCAGCGCGCTCGCGCTCGGCCCCATTCTGCTTCGCCTGAACGACGCCGCGACGGTGTACGTTCCACGGACGACCACGGACACGGCCGTGGTCGACGGGCGCGCCGTTTCGAGGACCGTCGAGAATTTCGCCGCCGATCTACGGACGGATGTCGACCGCCTATCGGTCAAAGAGCACCTGGTCGGACCGCAGGCACGGGATGACGCCGCGCTCTATTTCGTTTGGAACAAGACGGACGATCAAAAAGGGCCCGCAGGCCGTTACTTCGTGAACGACGCGGGCCGCGCCGTCTATCTGGTCGACCCGGGCATCAATGGTACCCACTCGACGCGGCCGGACGGCACGAAAGTGACGAAGTTCGACGCGCCGAAGGCGACTCTCATGTCGTACATCATCAAGGGCATTCTGAATCGCCAGCTGCCTTGGGGGCTCGTGATGCTGGGGGTGGCCATCGCGATCGTGCTGGAGATGAGCGGCATTCCGTCGCTGGCGTTCGCGGTGGGCGTTTACCTTCCGCTGTCTTCGTCGGCGCCGATATTCATCGGTGGATGCGTGCGATGGCTCGTCGACCGATACGTGTGGAGCAAGCACGCGGGGGAAGGGCTCTCTCCTTTGCAGCTGACCGCCGAAGGCGACAAGAGTCCGGGCGTTCTGATGGCATCGGGATACATCGCAGGGGGCGCCATTGCCGGGGTGCTCATCGCATTCTTGGCCGGCGCCCTCGGCGGCGCACAATCCCTCATCGAGACATGGTCTGCGGCGCACAATCCGTTCTATCAAGGAAAGTACGCCGATTGGCTCTCGCTTTTGCCATTTTCCGCCATCGTCGGCGTGCTCTATCTCGCGGGACGAGAGAAGCTCTGGAGCCGAGGCTAGCCAGCATACGACGCAGTGACGAGAACCAGAATGACACGACCGCACGGCGCGCCGCGCAGGTGCCCCATGCAGACGTCCTCCACGGAGAACGACGGAACATGTTCGCCCAACCGGCGCACGAGCGCCTCGGTCACGTCGTGACCGCCGTCGCGGCAATCCGGGTCGCCGCAGGACAGCACGAACAGCGCCGGCGCATGATCGACGACGACATGACGGACGTGCTTGGTCTCCGCCAGAGTCGATTCCCCCCGACGCTCCTCGACATCGAGCCGCAGCGTACGAAGGCGCGGTACTTCCGCTCTCAGGCGCGGCGCTTCGTCCTCACGCTTGCGCCTCTCGGTGAACCGGAGGTGCGCTTCACGCGCTCGGCCGTTCATGGGGCTCCTTCCATTCGCCTTCGTCTTCCTCCCGTTGGGCCCGCGAGAGCCACATGGTGCGGGCCCGCGCGTAGACCGTGCGGGCTGTATGCTCGAGCTCTTGGTGGGTGATCGAGACGAGCCCCGCTTGCGTCAGGGTCGCGCGCAGAAAATGGCGCGCTTCGCTGAGCGTCCCCGGCCAGCCTCCGGCGACTTCTCGGCCCTCCGCCCGTAGGGCGTCCATCCGCTGATGAGCCCACCCCGTTGCCGTGTCAATCGCCGCCCGCTCGAGTGCAAGGCGACGGGTCGATTCATGCGCGGCAGTCACCAGCGGCTGCGCTGCCCTGGACCGCCGCCGTCGCGCCCTCCGTCGCCGCAGAAAGTGGGAACCTCGCGACGAACGCCGACCCGGCCACATGCCGCGTGAACGGACTCGTCGGTGGCATGAAGAGCCGGATTGCCGACGTACAGGCGATTGGACATGACTCGGTCTCGATTCGGAGCGGTGCAAACAACGACGCGGGCGGAAGACCCAGAGACGCACCTGCCATCCGACGTGCCACGGATCCGAAAGGCTGGCGGCGGCAGCTCATCTGCCACATCACGACGCGTGGCCAAAGGCGCAGGCCCGCGATCTCAACGCATCGAGAGAGCGTGCGGCGACCGTGGAAGGCGTTCGCGAACGGCTCGCAGCCTAGCGCAGCGTACAGCGCGTCGCAAGTGCGCCTGGGGCGCGCCGAAGCGGGGCCGCGTCGGGCGCGCGCAGGCGGATGCGTGCGCGCGTTTGTGTTCGTTCGTCCTTCGCGTTACGAGGCGCGCCACCCCGCGTGATCCGCCTCGACTCCATATCCAAGCAGCACGGCCGGCAGATCCTCTTTCTCGACGCTTCGATGAGCGTTTTTCGAGGTGAGAAGGTCGGCCTCGTGGGGCCCAATGGGTCCGGCAAATCAACCGTTTTTCGAATGATCGTCGACGAAGAGCAACCCGACAGCGGGCAGGTCGCGGTCGAGCGCGGGGTCGTCGTCGGCTATTTCAGCCAGGATGTGGGCGAGATGGGGGGCCGTTCGGTCCTCGAGGAAACGATGGCCGGCGCGGGTGAAGTCTCCGACGCAGCCCATGAACTGCACACCCTCGAGCACGCCATGGCGGATCCTTCCCGTGTGGGCGAGCTCGACCTCGTGATCGAGCGCTTCGGCCACGCGCAAGCGCGCTTCGACGAGCTCGGAGGGTACGCGCTCGAATCGCGTGCTCGAGAGATCCTTGCCGGACTCGGGTTTGCCGATGACGTGGTCGACGCCGACGTGGGCAAGCTCTCGGGGGGGTGGAAGATGCGTGTCGCCCTGGCGCGCATTCTGCTCATGCGACCCGACGCCCTCTTGCTCGACGAGCCGACCAACCACTTGGACATCGAGTCGATCATCTGGCTCGAGCGCTTCCTTCACGACTTTCAGGGGGGTCTCGTCATCACGTCGCACGATCGCGAATTTCTCAATCGGCTCGTCACCAAAATCGTCGAGATCGACGGCGGCGAGATGACGACGTATTCGGGCAACTACGACTTTTACGAAAGGCAGCGCGAGATCGCCGCGACCCAACAAGAGGCCCAGTATGCACGCCAGCAGGCTATGCTCGCCAAGGAGCAAGCGTTCATCGACAAATTCAAAGCGCGCGCGAGTCACGCGGCCCAGGTGCAGTCGCGCGTCAAGAAGCTCGACAAGATCGAGAAGGTGGAGCCGCCCCGCCGCCGAAAGGCGCTCGAATTCGACTTTCGGCCGGCGCCTCGCTCGGGCGACGACGTGGCCAAGCTGGAGGCCGTGGTCAAGAGCTACGGCACGCGGGTGATTTACTCGGGGCTCGATCTGCTCATCCGGCGGCGGGAGCGGTGGTGCGTGATGGGCGTCAACGGGGCGGGCAAGTCGACGCTGCTCAAGCTCGTCGCCGGGGCGACCGAACCTTCCGCGGGCCGCATGACGCTGGGGGCCAGCGTGAAACTCGGGTACTTCGCGCAGCACGCGATGGACGTGCTCGACGCCGAGAAGACGGTCATCGACACGTTGCGCTCGGCCTTTCCCCTCGCCACCGTGGGGTCGATGCGCTCGTTGGCCGGGGCGTTCGGTTTCTCCGGGGACGACATCGACAAGTCGTGCCGCGTCCTCTCGGGAGGAGAGAAGGCGCGGCTCGTCTTGGCGGCGATGCTTTACGATCCCCCCAACTTTCTCGTTCTCGATGAGCCGACCAACCACCTCGATTTGACCACGAAAGACATGCTCGTGAAGGCGCTTTCCGGCTTCGAGGGAACGATGCTGTTCGTATCGCACGATCGCCAGTTTTTGGCCGCGCTCTCCAACCGCGTTCTGGAGCTGACGCCTGGAGGGGTGCACCTCTATGGCGGCGGGTACACCGAGTATGTCGCCCGTTCGGGCCACGAAGCCCCAGGCATCAGCTGAACGGCTATCCCTTTTTTGCCTCGAGCGCTTCCCAACGCGAAACGAGAGCGGCGGCGTGGGCCCTTGCGTCGGCCAGCCCGGCGTTCAATCCCGCCACTTCGCTCCGGCGGGATGCGTAGAGCGAGGGATCGGCGAGGAGCGCTTCGAGGTCACGGATCTTCTTTTCCGCCGACTCGACGGCGGCGACGACTCTTTCGAGCTCCAGCCGCTCCGCGTGGGTCAGGATCCCCTTGGGCAGCGCGACGGACTTCGGCACGGGCTTGGGCGCCGTGGCCACGGCTTTTTGCCGAGGCGAGGGAGGTGAGGGCGCCATGCGACGCGCCCCCCGCTGCGCGACATAATCCTGGTAGCCGCCCGCATACCGCGTGACGGTCGACAGAGCCGAGCCATCCCTCGAAGTCTCGAAGGCGAGAATGGACGTCGCCACACGATCGAGAAACGCGCGATCGTGGGTAACGACGAGGACCGACCCGCTGTAGCCCTCCAGCATCTCTTCGAGCGCCGCGAGCGTCGGCAGATCCAGATCGTTGGTGGGCTCGTCGAAGACGAGCAGATTGGCGCCCTCGCGCAGCACTTTGGCGAGCGCCACGCGTGCCCGCTCGCCGCCCGACAGCGCCCCGACCTTTTGCCGCTGCTTGGGACCGTCGAATAAAAAAAGCTCGAGGTACGCTCGAAGCTCCATCGATTCGTGCCCGCGAATGCCGAGGTTGACGAGCGTACCGCCGCCCTCACCGCGGACGTCGTCGAAGATCGATTTGTCGTCGTCGAGGGCCGCCCGAGCCTGATCCAAATACGCGACGCGCGTGTTCTTGCCCACGACGATGCTTCCCGAGACCACCGTGGCGCCTTCGTTCGATGGTTCGCCGTGGCGCGCCCGCTCGATGGCCGCGAGGATCGTTCGAACGAGCGTCGTCTTGCCCACGCCGTTCGGGCCGACGATCCCGATGCGCTCGCCCGACGTCACGATGAGATCGATGGGGGCGTTGAGGGGCGGCGCGCCAGGAGCGGGGGCCACTTGAACGCTTGAGAGCTCGAGAATCGTCTTGCCCTGCTGCGGCGTCGCGGCCGAAATCAAGGAGACGTCTCCGGGGCGCCCGGCCGTCGCGGACCCGCGCGCCTCGAGGGCGGCCGCCCGCTGGATGCGAGCCTTTTGCTTCGTGGACCGCGCTTTGGGCCCGCGGGAAAGCCATTCGCGCTCGCGCCGCAGGACATTCTGCCGGTTCTGCTCCACGCGCCCTTCGTGGGCGAGAAGCTCCGCCTTCTTCTCGATGTAGTCCCCGTAGCCGCCGGGATACGACGTGAGCTTGCCGCGCTCCAGTTCGACGATTCGCCCCGCGATCGCGTCGAGGAAATAGCGATCGTGCGTCACCAAGACGATGGCGCCGCGAAACTCCTTGGCCAGAAAGTCTTCCAGCCACGCCGCCGTGTCGGCGTCCAGATGGTTGGTGGGTTCGTCGAGGATCGCGATGTCCGGGCTCGCGACGAGCAGTTGCGCGAGCGCGATCCGCCGTCGCTCGCCCCCGCTCCGCGCGCCGCAAGGCCGGTCGACCTCGTGAACGCCCAGCTTGTCGAGGAAGTCGAGGGCTTCATGCCCTCGCTCCCAGCCGCCGAGCCTGTCGATGGTGTCGCCGAGCTCGGCTTGCTCGGCCAAAAGGGCGTCGTGCAACGCCGAGTGCGCTCCGTCCCCGAGCAGGTCCGAGACCTCCGTGTGGCGGGTGGCCGCCTTTCGCCACTCCGTGAGCGCCTCTTCCACGACGGCTCGGGCGCTCGAAGTGGGGTCGAGCTCGGGCTCCTGCGCGAGGTAGCGGATCGAGAGACCGCGCCTCACGCTCAGCGTCCCGGCGTCCGGAGTTTCCTGGCCCGCGAGAATGCGCGCGAGGGTGGACTTGCCCGCCCCGTTGGCTCCGATGAGCGCCACCTTCTCGCCACGCGCGAGCGCGAACGTCGAGTCTTCGAGGACGACTTGGGGCCCGAAAGCCTTTCGGAGATGCTGAGCGGTTAGAGCGGGCATTCATTTCGCGGGCTCGCGCGGCCGGACACCCAGCGCGCCGAGGACCGTTCTGTTAGCCGCTGGGGCCACCTCTTGCCACGAATGCATCCACGGAAAGTGAAAAAGCGGGACTGCGGCCTGCGCGGACGGTTACCCGGACTGCACGGCCGCGTCGGCCAGGATAAGCCTTCGGAGCCGCTCGCGCGCGGTGTGGTCGATCGGCAATTGCTCAAGCCTATCGAGGAGCGTGCGAACGAGGACGAGATTTGCCGCGAGCGCCGCGCGCACGAATCGCTGGTCCTTGTCGCGTCCCGCGACGTACTTAGAGAGCACCAGATCATGGGCTTCGAGGCACCAACCGGTGGCCCAGCGCGTATTCGCGTTGCGGATCGCAACGAGGCGTTCTTTCCACCCGGATGGCAAGATGGCCGTCGCCTCGCCGACGCCCTGCGCGTAGTAGCCATAGTGGTCGTGAAACGGTGAGCCCTCCCCGATCGAGCCATCGATGAGGTCGGCCCTCTCCGGTCTGTTCTTTGGAAAGACGTCGGCTTCGATGGAAACGCAAAGCGCGGGTGGCGCGTCGGGGAACGGGCCGAGGATTGCCTGGCTCCCGATGATGATGATCTCGTCGTCGTCGGCGATGTCGGCCGAGGCCCGTATCAGATGCTCGAGGTCGCGACGTCTCATCGAATCTCTGGGTCTCGTCCTGCTTCTGCCCAGAGCCGCCAGCGTTCTCGGGGGCCGACGATTCCTGTGAAAGGCGTCGCGTGCCTCATGGCACGAGCCTCTTCCGTATCGGCGACGAGCACGTCGCATATGCTATCGATGGATCCCGCGAGTACGTCTTGCCATGCGCGCGCGTAATGGGGGGCACGACCGCTCTCCACCCACCGCGCCACCCTCGCTCGCACCGCCTCGAGAAGGAACGGATCGCGCCGCACGCGATCGACCACCAGGCGATGCAACGCCAGGCTCCGGTTCTCGGCCGTCCGACGGGGGTCCACGGCCGAAGTGTACTGCGCGAATCGATTCGGCGGTATTTGGGCCGACGCGCGCCTCGCGGAAAGCCCTGCGGGGCTCGCCGTTCGGGCGAACCCCCGAGGCTCGAACGACGTGAAGTCAGCCGCCGATATCGTAGGCGCGCTCGTAGCCGTTGTCCGCGTTCTCGATGCGCACGTGAACGATGCCGTTGTGGTCGAGGGAGTAGTGCTCGACGATGCGCGGTCCGCTTCCTTCGCGACGTTCGACGGGAATCGAATCGAGGTCCGCCCTCCCGGCAAGCTCCGGATCGAATGGAAAAAGTACGTCTCGGCAAAGGGCCATGTCCCCGCGCGGTTTGCCCGCCCCGTCCACCGCGTTGCACTCGAAGAAGCGATAGTGGCCGATGTTGTGCGCCGCCCGGTACGAGCGCGTGCTGACGGACGGTTCGTCCTCCTTGGGCAGAACGTCCTCCCGCGCGAAGATCGGGTCGAGGACGATTTCGCGCCCGTCGTCGGCCTCGCGGAATACCGCGAAAGTGCGGGCCGCACGATCGACGAGTTGAAAGTCTCCACGGTCGTCCGACGCGATCGACAGGCCGATGGCGACCGCCGCGGACGGGTAGGGCGATCGATGAACCCGCCGCCCGAAGCGCTCGCGCAGGGCCCTGCCGATGATCGGCAGCTCGCTGGCTCCGCCCACGACGTAGATACCCGCGATCTCGGTGTCCGCGCTTTCGGCTCCCGCCCGCGCCATCAAGGGCGCCATCGCCTCGATCGAGCGTTCGACGAGCGGCATGCAGGCGTCGTAATAGCTCGCCACCGGCAGGTTGATCTCCGGCTTCGGTGCGTTCTGACCCAGGAGCGCCTCCAGGTCGAGCGACACTTTGCGTGAGTTCGCGTTGAGTGACTCTTTGGCGATGCGACATTGCTCGAGCCAGCGCTCCGCGGCGCGGGGCGACAAATCGCTCGCGATCATGCCGACGGTTCCGAGGGCCACTTCGGCGAGGACCTCATCGAAATCATCGCCCCCGAGGCGGCCCACCCCGGCCGTTGCGAGCACCTCGTGGTGGCGACCCGCCATGCGAACGAGCGAAGCGTCGAACGTGCCGCCCCCCAAGTCGTAGACCACCACGGTGTCGCGACGCGCCGTGAGGGTGTCCCGGTGCCGGTGCGTGTACTCGAAACCGGCGGCAGAAGGCTCGTTGACCATGCCCCCCACGGTGAACCCGGCCCGGCGAAATGCATCGATGGTCAGAAGACGCTGGGCGGCGTACGCGTTGGCGGGCACGCCGACAATCGCGAACATCACGGGATCGCGCGCGGCTTTCGGGCGCAAGGTGGACCGCGTGAGCATGGCCGCCTTCACGTGCGCGAGAAAGCCCGTGATCAGATCGGCGATCGAAATGACCGTCGTTCCGATCTCCACTTCCTGCGTAGGTCCGAGATTGGCCGCCGAAAGCAACCGCTTGAACGAACGCAGCACGTGGTACGACGGGTCATCCGCTACGGCGATTGCATCCAACCCGTAGCGCAGCTCACCCGCCCGTTCGGCCACGACCGTGGGAATCCATCCTCGTGCGTCGCCGGCCTCGTCTACGAAATCCACGACAGGGTGATTGCCTCGATCGGCACACGCAATGACCGTTCGAGTCGTCCCGAAGTCGATGCCCATTCGCACGACGCAATCCTGTCACTCCGATGGACAATGCGGAAGCCCTTCGAGGAACGAGGCCCCCGCGAGCCAAGGCGTTGGGAGCGCCCGGGGCGAGCGTTCGTCCCCCCCGCCACCCCCGAAGAGGGTGTGGCCACGGGCGTTGCGAGCCATTCAGGCCAAGCCGGGCGCGAGCACCGCGCGGAAATAGATTTTGAGCGCGGAGCGCAGCCCCACGCCGGCATCGAAGCGCGCAGCAGTCCTTGGCAACACTCTCTAAACTAAGGCGCGTACTTGGCGGTACCGAAGGAGCGATGCGACTCGGTATCCAGCATCGACGTCAGTCGTCCGTAGACCTCTCGGAGAGATGCGATTTCGGACGCCAGCGCGCGTCCGAGCCCATTTTGATGGTTGCGCGAGAGCTCGTCCTCGAGCTCGACGATGTGCCGTACGAGCTGTGCGCGCAAGAGGCGCGCTTCGGGTTCGGTCAATTCCAGGTTCATCGTT
Source organism: uncultured delta proteobacterium (assembly GCA_963831555.1). GTDB lineage: Bacteria > Myxococcota_A > Polyangia > Polyangiales > Polyangiaceae > Palsa-1150. The sequence continues at coordinate 25,256 of CAWHQT010000019.1, read as the reverse complement.
CGCCTCGGCCAGACCATGCGCGGGTATGTCGAACTGCCAGCGAGCAGACGGCAACCGGCGCGCTTTGAAGGGTACGGCTCTTGCCGGTAAGTAAGACACGATTGTCCGTGAGGACTTTCCGCAGGCAGAGGATAATGCGACTCAAACGTGATTCGCGTGTCCCGCTGGTTTCGCCAAAGTAACGTCACTCGCGCGGGAGCGCCAACCGCCAAATTTCAGCCCCGATGACCGCGCGGCCGTGCCCGCCAGCGCCGCCAGAGCCCGAGGCCGTGCAAGCTTTCTCGAACCCGCGGGGACGCGATGACGAAAGGATGACGGTCTCGTGCTGCGAAGGGCGCTACCACCCTGCGCCATGCCGGCTCGCTCGCAGCGGCTAGGAGGACCGCGTGGTGATCATCGCCATCTTCTTCGTCGCCCATTGGCAGCTGTCCGTCTTCTTCCAGACCTTCTTTTTGCATCGCTATGGCGCCCATCGAATGTTCACGATGAGCAAAGGCTGGGAGCGCTTCTTCTATCTCTGTACGTACGCCACCCAGGGCGCGAGCTTCCTGTCGCCGCGCGGCTACGGCATTCTCCACCGGATGCACCACGCCTTCAGCGACACGCCGAAGGATCCCCACTCGCCCACCAACCACACGAGCGTGTGGACCATGATGCTCGCCACGAAGAAGACGTATGACGATTATGCGTACGCTCGCGTGAAGCCTGAGGCGCGGTTCGATGGCGGCCTGCCGAGCTGGCCCGCGGTGGACCGGCTGGCCCAATCGTGGGTCGGGCGCATTGCCTGGGGCGCCGCGTATACCCTGATGTACCTGCGGTTCGCGACCCAGCCGTGGATGTTTGCGCTCCTGCCCATTCACTACGTGATGGGGCCCGTCCACGGCGCGATCGTTAACTGGTGCGGACACCGCTACGGCTACCGGAGCTTCGACAACGGAGACGATTCGCGAAACACGCTCCCCTTCGACGTTCTCACCGCGGGTGAGCTCTTTCAAAATAATCATCACAAGTTCGCGATGAGCCCGAACTTCGCCGTGCGCCGGTTCGAGGTCGACCCGGCGTACCAGGTGATGCGCCTCTTTGCCGTGCTCGGCATCATCGACCTGACGGCAGCCCAAGTGGCCCGGCCCCCCGTGCCGGGCGCGAGCGTCGCCGCGAGCTGACGACGGACCCGCACGCATCGCGATGACCAAATCACCTGCAGCGATCGTCAACCCGATCCAGACGCTGGCCGACTGGCTGGAAGAAGCCCGGCAGCGGGGCGCGCCCGAGCCCGACGCGATGGCGCTCGCCACGGCGACGCCCTCGGGTGAGCCCGCCGTGCGCGTCGTTCTCTGCCGCGGAATCGACGCGCGCGGGTTGCGCTTCTTCACCAATTACGAAAGCCGAAAGGGCCGCGAGCTCGAAGCGAACCCCCGCGCGGCCGCTTCGTTCTTTTGGGCCGTGCTCGATCGCCAAGTGCGTGTCGAGGGCCGCGTCGAGCGGCTCTCGGCGGCGGAGTCGGATGCGTACTTCCAACAGCGCCCGCGCGGGCACCAGCTCGGGGCGTGGGCCTCCGCGCAAAGCCGGCCGCTGGCGAGTCTAGAGAACCTGGGTCGACAGTACGACCGGCTCGATACGCAGTACAAGGGCCAGGATATTCCCCGTCCGCCCCATTGGGGTGGCTTTCTTCTGCGGCCGACCTCCGTCGAGCTCTGGACCCGCGGCGCCGAGCGCCTGCACGACCGGGTCCGCTACGAGCTGGACGGCGCCGAGGGCCAGTGGGCGGCCGCGCGGCTCGCTCCGTAGTAGCTAAAGGCTAAAGCTAGGCCGACGCATCGATGCTGTGGCGGGTGCGCGCCAAGTACTTGCCCTTGTCGACGGCTTGCACGAACGCGATCAGGCGCTCTCGCACGTTGCACCGCAGGTCCCAAAGCCGCGTTGCGTCGGACGCCGAGACGAGCGCGCGCAGCGTTGCCGACGTAGCGTCCGAGTCGGTCACTTGCAGCTCGCACGTGCGCTTGTCCCAGAGCGGATCCGCTTCGCATATTCGTCTTAGCTCTTCCCGGACGCGATCGATCGGCATCGCGTAGTCGACATGCAAGAGGACCGCACCCAGGAGATCCGTGGCGGAGCGGGTCCAGTTCTGAAATGGCTTTTCGAGAAAGTATGTAATGGGCAAGATGAGGCGGCGCTTGTCCCAAAGCCTCACGACGGCGTAGGTCAGATTGATCTCTTCGAGCTCCCCGAACTCGCCTTCGACGACGACCTGGTCGCCCATTCGCACCGGTTGCGCGGCGGAGAATTGGATCCCGCCGATGATCGCGGAGAGCGACTTCTGCGCCGCGAGGCCGCCGATCACGCTGACCACCCCCGCCGACGCCAGCAGCGAGACGCCGACCCGACGGATGAAATCGAACTGGATCAGAACGACGGCCGTGGCGGTGAAGGCGATCGTCACCGTGGCCAGGCGATGCAGGAGCATTGCCTGGGTGCGCACGCTTCGGCCGCGGAACTCGTCGATCCCTTCGCGACCGACCTGCTCGTCGAGCCATCGCGTTGCGGCCCCGACCGCGCGAACGATGAGCCACGCGATGCCAATGACCGTGAGCGTGAACGTGACGTGCTCGCAGGCGTCCAGCAAGGACGCCGTGAGCTGGAATGGCTCGAGCAATGCGCGAAACACGAGGGCGCCGAGAACCATGCGCAGAGGCCGCCGGGCGGACTCGGTCACCACCTCGCGGGCGTGCGCATGGGCGACCCCGCGCGCGAAGTACGCGGCGGCCCGTACACTGATCGCCGCGAGCGCGCGTGCCGCGGCATAAGCGCAGAGCGCGGCGAGTCCGAGTCCGATCCATTGCCACGGCTCATTGCCGAAGACCGACGGCCGTGCGAGCCACGCCGGAAGCAATCCGCCGAGGGGGTTCGGGCTCGGGCCCGTGTCGACGGGCGGGATCGCCTGCACCGTAGATTGCGCGGCGACGTTGCGCCCCATCGCGGCGAGCAGCGAGGTGCCCGCTCCCGCGCAAGCGACGCCAAGGACAACGAGGGTCGGCAAGGTTCGGCGGCGGCTCATCACGGGCTCCGGGGCAGCCGGTGCTTGGCGCGGGGCACGCCGCCCGTCTTGCGACGGCCTGTCGGCGTCGTCGTCGTAATGTTTGAATGGGGGCGGCCGAGAATTGCGCGCGGAGAAGCGTTTGAACCGCGCATGAAGCCTGGCCGCCAGGTTGCCGAGTCCCATTCGAACGCGCATAGTGTCGTGGGCCGCGCACCCTGGCTCACAATCGCGAATGTTGCAATAGGACGTGCTTTTAACGGGTCACGGGCGGATCTCTGCGATAGAACGCCCGCGCCCTCGGACCCCAAGAACTTGCTGGCACGATGCGGTGACCCACCCACCGTGCCGTCTCCCTGGAGGCTTCATGTCTGCTCACGATTCGAACGCCCATCGGCGGCCCGTCTTTCCGCAATCGCCGAAACGCGCTGGCCGCGGTCTTGCCTTCGCCCTGCTGGCAGGATTCGTGGGGGTATCGCTCCTCTGGTCGTGTGGAGGCAACTCGGGCTCGGGCGGCGGCGACTTCGGCTCCGGCAACGGTGGCTCGGCGGGCAACGGCAACGGTGGCAGCAGTAACGGCGGTAGCAGTAACGGCGGCAACGCCAACGGGGGCAGCAGTAACGGCGGCAGCAACGGCGGCTCGAGCGGGAATGTCAGCAGTGGGTCGAGCGGGAATGTCAGCAGCGGCTCGAGCGGGAGCGGCACCTCGGGTTCGAACGTCAGCGGATCGAGCGGGAATGCGAGCAGCGGATCGAGCGGGAATGTCAGCAGCGGCTCGAGCGGGAACGCCAGCACCGGCTCGAGCGGGAACGCCAGCACCGGCTCGAGCGGCTCGTCCTCCGGGATCAACGATGGGGGTCCCGACAGCACGGTCGCGGCGGACTCCGGCCCCGCGTGCACGAACACCGACATGACGAGTATCAATATCGATTCGTCCGGGTGGGCCTGCAATAACCAGTGGGACATCCAGGGCGCCTGGTATTGCTACGTGGGCGGCGGCACGAGCGACTGCACCGGGGAGGGGGACGTTCCCTTCAAGGCCTCTTCGAGCGCCATGTGCATGAGCGGAACCACGGGGTCACCCCCGAGCGCCACGGCCTACGGTGCGGGCATCGGCCTCAATCTGGGACAGGCCGCACACGACGCCGGTAAGGGCGTATTCAATGCCAACAGCGCGAATGGGCACAAGGTCGTGGGGTTCGCCATTACGATCTCCGGCGACACCGGCGGGTCCGTGCTGCGCGTCAACTTCCCGAGCCCGACGGCCACGGCCGAGAGCCCCGCGGTGATCGTGCCCGGGGTCAGCAGCGGCAGTTCGCCGGTTACGTACAACGTGCTCTTGTCCGACGCCTTCATCACGGACAGCGCTACTTTTCCTCCCAAGCTCGACGTGACCAACATCGGCAGTGTTGAAGTCCAGATACCGGCGGACCAAATTCCGTTCACGTACAACTACTGCGTGACCAAGATCGTACCGATCATGGCGCCAGTCGTCCCGGCAACCTTTGGCAATTATGGGCCTGCGTTCAAGAACGAGACGCAATTCGTGGTCGAAGGGTTCGGTCCCTACGGGATCCAAAATGATCCGACGGCCGCGAATGCGATGTCCGTGCAAGCTTCGTACGGCGGCGGCCAGGTCGGCTTCTCGGCCACGCCGAGCTTCAACACAGGCGGGGTCGGCGCGTTTCCGTCGATCGTCTACGGCTGGGTTCACGGGGGAAGCTTCATCGGAAGCAACGACACGGGCGGCTATGCGGGCGGCAAGACGATAGGGGCTCTCGCCGGCAAGACCGTTCCGAGCAGTTGGTCCTTCACTCCGTCCGGTGGCGGCAAGTGGGATGCCGCGTACGACACATGGTTTGCGGCGAACCAATCGCCCATCAACGCCGGCGTCGAACTCATGGTCTGGTTGGACGAAAGCGGGGTCCAGCCGATCGGGAGTGCGGTCTCGGGCGCGACTGTCTCGGAAGGGGGAGGGTCATTTGCAGTCTGGACGGGAAATGTGTCCGACTCGAACGGATCGCATCCGGTCATCAGTTACCTCCGTTCTGCGAGCACGACGAGCGTGACGGGCCTCAACTTGAACACGTTCTTCCAGGACGCCACATCGAGGAACGTGAGCCTGAGCAGTGGCTCGTATCTCCTCGGGATCCAGGCGGGCTTCGAGCTTTACGGCAGCGGGACCTCGACGACGAGTTCGTACAGCGTGAGTGTGCCTCAGTAAGTTAACCAGGGTCACTCTGAGCGCTTCGCTCCGGCTCGACTCGCTTCGCTCGCTCGCCTCCGCTCTCGCAGCCTGGCGCGAACGTCACGTCGAGGGGAGCGATGCCGCTCCACCTCGAGCTCCCCAGCAGGAAGAGACGCTGGTTTGCTAGCTCCCCAGCAGGAAGAGACGCTCGTTTCTTTTGCGAAGCCCGAAGCGCTTGTTTCCTGAGGGAGGGTCGTCTCTCTTTCTTGCTTGCGTTCGGGCGAGACTTGGCCCCCCGCTTGTGGCATGAGTAAGGCCAATTCTCTTAAATTGGGGCTCGGTGAAAAATGTCCAAGACGCTTCGTTACGCTTCGGTCGCTTGGATCCTGGGTGCAGTCGCCTTCGGCTGGTCAGCAGGATGCTCCGATAACGCGAATAGCCCTGGGACTCCCGGTGCCAGTGGTGCAAGCGGTGCAAGTGGTGCCACGGGTGCGAGTGGTGCCAGCGGCAATGCCTCCGATTCGGCCCCGCCGCCCGTCCACGATAGCGGCCAAAGCGGTGACGCAGGCGGATTCCAGTACACGCTCATCGACGACATGGAGACGACAACGCACGGGCCGATCGAGCTGGCCACCATCATGCCTCCCGAAAGCCCCGGCTACTGGTTCAACTTTGGCGGCACGACTGCCGGAGACACGCTGACGCCTCCCTATACGATGTTCACGTTCTCGGCGCTCCCAACCCCAACGACGACGTTGATGGGGAAGACGAGCAAGCATGCCGCCTACGAACTCTGTGGGCTCAATGGGCAATACGATGTGTGCGGGATCGGGCTCGAATTCGCGCAAGTGCCAGAGACGGAAGGCGATGGCGGCGGGGACGCGGGCGCCTCGGTCGACGGGGCGATTGTGGACGCCGGCCGTGACGGCGACGCCGGCGCCCTTGTCGATGCGGCGGTTCACGACGCGGGCGTCTCGGTCGACGCGGCGGTTCACGACGCGGGGGCGCTGGCGGACGCAGCCATTCATGACGCAGGGGCGGAAGACGGCGGCGAAGCCGGAGTGCCGATGATGACCGTGCCCTTCGACATCAGCCAATACAAGGGCATCACGTTCTGGGGAAAAACCACGGCGGGCGACGCGGGTTCGCTCGACGTCAAGGTGCAGTTCCCCGATACCGACACCGATCCGCGCGGTGGCGTCTGCAACGGCAACGCGGCGCACGCCGCGGATCCCACGGACCTCTCGCAATGCTTCAATAGCTACGCGGAGCACGTCACCTTCACGGGCGATTGGCAACAATTTACCGTGATGTTCTCCGACCTTGCGATCGACCCGACCTACGGTTACCAGATGCCCAATCCGTGGAGCGGCACGAACGTTTACGCGCTCCAATGGCAGGGTCAGGACAACAACGCGCCGGATTCCGGCACGGTCGTCATGGATCTTTGGGTTGACGACGTTTACTTCATCCAGTGACCCCTCGGTCACTGACGCCGGATGGCGCTCTCGGTGGGTCTCGACAGGACGATCGCGAAAGAGCACAGCGCGGGGGCGCGGACTCGATCGCGATCGCATCCTGGAACTATGACGAGACCCGTTACTTCAGGTCGTAGACGTCGACCGTGTCTTCCATCAAGTGCGGAATGATCAAACGCCCGCGCTTGGTATCGTAGCCGATGTCGGCGGGTGACTTCTGGTCGGAAAGCACCGCTTCGAACAGGCCTCCCAGCTTGCCCTTGTAGATCGCCGAGCCTTGCCAGCTCGTGACGAGTAGCGAATCGCCCAGGGCGACGACGCCGTCCAGCATGCCGGTCGGGGGCTTGGCGACGTCCTGCTTTTTGCCCTTGTCATCGAGCCGGTAGACCTCCCCCGAGCCGAACGTCACGACGACGACGCCGTTGTCGACCACGAGAAGCCCGTTGGGTCCTCCCAAATCTTTGCTCTTCGCGAGCACTTTTGCGTGGCCCTTGTCGATGGCATAGACCGCGTCGGTGCCCGTCGGCTCGAAGCCGGAAGCGCCCATTTTGATGCCCGTATCGGACACGTAGACTTTCCCGTCCGGACCGGACGCAAGATCGTTCAAGAACGTGGAGCCCGCGATGGGGATGTCCCCTTTGGGGGCGCCCGTCTTCGCGTCGAACGTACGCACCACGGTGATGTCCGCGACGTAGAGGACGCCCTTCACGAGGGCGAGTCCCTTGGGCGCGTTGAGCTTGACCTTGTTTTTACCGCCTTCAATCCACTTGAGATTCGTGACCGCTCCGTCCGGCGACAGGACGGAGATAAACCCGTTGTTGTCCACGTCGAGCGGCTTGCCGTTGATGTTCGAGACGATATAGCGGTCGCCGTCCGCGTCGTAGAGGGCGCTCTCCGGAGCCGCCAGGCCCGAGTACTTCACCACCGGTGCGGGCGGGGCAGGGGGGGCCGGAGGCGGCGGGGCGGGCGCTGCAGCGTCGGGCACCGGCTCTGCGGTCGCCGCGGGGGCGGCCGACGTGACGGGCGGGGGCGGGGGCGGCTCGGGCGGGGGGGTCTCGCCTCCGCAAGCCGGAAGAACAGCAGCAAACGCGAACGAGAACAGCGGAAATGATCGTGCCATGCGTAGTCACTCCTCCAGAGCGGCTCTACCACAGTTGCGCGAAGTAAGGGCGCATACGTCCCCCCGGAATCACTGGGGCGAGAAGCTGTCGACGAGCGCGTCGAACGACGCTCGCGCCGCGCGAACCTTGGCCGCGGGCCCGATCATCTTGAAAAAGTACGACGTGGCCGACGTTTGGACGATAGCCGCCACAAGGCTCCAGCCCGGATGGGGAGAAGCCGGCGCGCTCCCGGGCATCATCCCTCCCGCAGAGTACGTCCCGTTGATCTCGACGAGGGTTACGGGGAGACCCCGGACGTTCTTCTCGGCGCGTCGGCCCTCTGGCGCGTCCGCGAACTGGCCCTGCCAGCGCTGGATGTTGGCGTCCGTGCTGCCTCCTGCCCGCGAGACACTCACCTCCGCGTGCTCGCCACCGGCGGAGTCCGTCACGTCATAGGTAGCGAGCCGCATTCCATTTGGACTCGGGGCTGGCTGCCATCCGTTCGGTACCTTCCAGGTGATGGTGGGCGAATCGTTGGGTCGCGCGGCTTCCGGCGGCCGCTGTCCTTGCGCGGCCGGCGGCAAAGCCGCGCCAGGGGGACTCGGTGCACCAGGTGCACTCGGAGAAGGAGATACACTTTGCGCCGTTCCTGCCGGTTCGGGCGCGCGCTCCGTCCGGAGGAGTGCGACCAAACCGGCAATCACGATGACCGCACCTCCCGCCACGAGCGGACCGATTCGAAACGCCATGAAACAATCTCCTTGAGGTCCACGCGGATGGCAAATGTGCCGACGCGTTCCGGATGTGCCATTCGCACAGTCTGCGAAGCGCTGCATCTTTTTGCGCATTCGGCCGGGCCCCGCGCCCCAGCGCAAGCCGCGCAAAACCCTGTCGTAACGACCAAGAGAAGCGAGACGGGTACCGGCACGTTGCCGTCCCGTGAACCTTCATGCCCGCGCCCGTTCGTCAAAATACCAATTCGCTGCATTTTTCCTTAGGTTGGGCCGCGGGCTCCGCGATGGCCTGAGGTTGTCGCCTATGCTACCTCCGTACGGAGTACCGTTTGCCTGCGCTTCTCGGCGCGCGAGACGGGGAACGCGCATTGTAAAAGTACGGCACGAGGACGACTTGATGCGCCCGTTTGGACACACGCTTGCCGCCATTTGCCTGACCTCGTTCTTCGTTCCCGCCGTTCCTGCCGTGGCTTTCGCGGATGCGCCCGTGGCCACGCGGGCGGCGGCGCGCGCAGCGGAGGGCCACCGCTTGATGACAGCGCACAACTACGCGGCGGCATGCCCGAAGTTCGCGGAGAGCCAGTCTCTGGTCCCCGCGCCCGAGACGGCGTTGGCTCTCGGACTTTGTTACGAGAAGGCAGGAAAACTTGCCTCGGCGTGGTCTGCGTTCAAGACGGCCGCGGCTTCGGCCGTCGCCGCGCACCAGAAGGCCCGCGCGTTGGCGGCCCGAAAACTGATGTCCGGCGTCGCGTCCAAGATGTCACGGCTCACCCTCCACGTGCCCGATAGCGCGAGGGTCGCCGGGCTCGAGATCCGTTGCGATGACGAAACGGTGGACCCGGCCGATTGGGACAACGCCCTCCCGCGAGACGGCGGAGGCCACGACATCCAGGCCAGCGCGCCCGGGAAGAAGGCGTGGCGAACGCACGTCGACTTGCAGGCGGACGGCAAGACGGTGACCGTGGATGTCCCCGCGCTCGAAGATCAAGGTGGCAAAGGGCCTCCGAGTCCCGTCGCGAAGGACGCCAAGGAATCGGCGCCGGAGGCCGGGGAGGGGTCGGTCGCCCAAACGTCCACTTCGCCGGATGACGGCGTGCAGCGGGGCCACACGCAGCGCCTCGTGGGGGTCGTCGTGGGTGGCGTCGGCGTCGCAGGCCTTGCGGCGGGGATCATCGCCGGGATCAGCGCGAATTCAGCGAACGGCGATCTGAAGTCGGCGTGCGGCACGGGCCCCACGTGCAGCGCGAACAATGCCTCATTGCATGACTCGGCCATCACGTGGGCCACCATTTCCGATATCGCCTTCGCCGCCGGTGGCGCAGCCGTTGCCGCGGGGACCGTCATCTACCTTACGGCGCCTCATGACGCATCCGCGGTTTCCTCGGTCGGAATCGCTCCCGCCTCGCGCGGTGCAGGTCTTTCGCTCGTAGGAAGGTTCTAAATGCGATTTCGTGTCCGTATTGCGCTCTCGACGACCGTCGCGTGCGTCCTCGCCGCGGCCGCCTGCGCAGACGTCATCGGAGTGCAGGATTATACCTTCGTCGGCCCGGACGGCGGGAGCAGCGTGGTGGTCGGCAGCAGCGGCAACTCCGGGGGCTCCGTGGCGGCGAGCAGCTCCGGCAACGGATCGTCGAGCGGCGCCACGGGAACGTCGGGCAATGTGGCCGCGAGCACCGGTACCGCGACGGGGACCCCCGGGACAATGACCGGAACCGCCGGTGCCGCCACCGGAACTTCGGACATGACCGGAAGCACGGGGACCGCGACAGGCTTCACGGGCAGTGCGGGCACGACGACGGGGAGCGCCGGCACCGTAATGGGCAGCGCGGGCGCAACCGGTGGTGCGGGCGCAACCGGTGGCGCGGGCGCAACCGGCAGCACCACCGGCACGGCGGGGAGCGGCTCCGCAAGCACCGGCATGACGGGGACCACGGGGACGGCAACCGGACACTCCGGAGCCATGACCGGGAGCACGGGGTCCACCGGCACCACGGCAAGCACCGGGTCTGCGTCGGGCACCTCCGGCTCGACTCCCGCGACCTGCTCGTGGGGAACCGCGTTCAACGGGAATGCCTCGTTCACCTGGTACTATTTTGGCCAGGGTACGGCGAAAGGCACGGACGGCGACTACCAAACGGCCTGCGGGTATCTGGGGACCGAGGCAGGCATGACGGACACCGTGAAAAATACGGCCAATACGAGCCCTGCGAGCGATACGTACTTTGCGGCGATACCGGGATCGAACAATTTCAATACTGTCAATGATTGTGGCGCTTGCATCGAAGTGACCAACGGGGGAAATAAAGTTATCGCCACGATCATCGACGAGTGCCCCACGGACAACGGCCAGAACTCGGCATGCACGGCGACCGGACACCTCGATCTCAGCTGGTCCGCCTGGAACGCCCTTCATTATAGCGTGGGCAATCCCTCGGGCACGACGTGGAAGTTCGTGGCGTGTCCGGTGACGGGAAATATTCAGACGCTGCCGAAGAGTGGAAATAACGATCAGTTCTACATTGAAAACACCGTCTTCCCCGTGAGCGGCGTCAGCGTCAACGGCCAGGCGGCGACGCATCTTTCCTATGGCGTGTGGCAGCTCGCCGGGGGAACGAACGCGGCCGGAGCAACGGTGACTCTGACGGACGCGGAAGGGCACATGGTGACCGGCACCGTTCCCAGCGGAGGCGGTGATCTGGGCGTGCAGTTCCCGTCGCCACCAGGTACGTGTCAGTAGCGCCCGCGCGTTAGGGGACGGGATCAAGAGCACCGACAGCTCGACTCCCGTCGGCTTTCTGCGGCTTTGGCCCGCCTCGCGGCGTTGCGCCTCCTCGCAAGAAGCGACCTGGGCCACCGGCTCGGGAAGGTGGGCCTTCCCTTCGGTGCGCAGCCCGCCGTACTCTCGCAGGATGGTTCTAGCTACCCTTGCGGGTCGGCGACGGTGCGGGGGTCGGCCGTGATGCACGCCGCGCTCGAAGTGCCCGATGCGCAAACGGCGATCGACTCGATCGACCGTTGGGCCCTCGCAGAAGCCGAGCTCGCCGCGCTCCTGACGGCCGGCCTCTCGAAGGCGCAGGCGGTGGCACGCTGGGGCATGCAACTCCTCAAGGCAAGCCGGGCGTTGGACGCGATCACCGCGCTTCGCGTGGCCGTGGCGCTTTCGCCCGAGGAGGCGTCGTCGTGGACTCATCTCGGCATCGCGCTCGATCGCGCCCAATCCCCGGAAGCGGCCGCACCGTGCTTCGAACGGTCCGTCTCGCTTTGGCGAAAACAGCCGCACACGTGGCTTCTCCTCGGGCTGGCGCGGAAGAAGCTGGGCGACTCGCGCGGTGCGGAAGCGGCGTATCGGGTCGCGATCGAGCAAGACCCGACGTCAGCGGTGGTCTGGCAGTGCCTGGGACTGCTGAAGGAGGACGAGCGCGACTACGCTGGCGCGATCGCGTGCTTCACGACGTGCGCAACGTATGGCGCTCCGAGCGCGGCCCTGTCGGCGAATCTGGGTAAGCTCAATTACCAACTGGGGCAAATCGCCGAGGCGCATGAGGCCTTTGCGGCCGCGGCAAGCCTCGATCCGGACAACGCTCATTACGCCCACATGCTCGGCAAGACGCGATTTCTCCTGGACGTCATTGCCGGCCAAACGGCCGACCAGGCCCTCGCGGCATTTCAGCATTCGGTCCCCCCGGCCGTCGAAGGGGCCAATCAGGACGCAGAAGCCGCGCTCGTCCAGTGGCTCGATATGGCGAGCGGCATTCTGAGCAGCTTCGGGCAGATCGAACCCGCCGTTCGTGTTGCGCGTAAGCGCTTGGAGTTGCAGCCCACGGGCGCGACGGCCAAGTATCTGCTCGACGCCCTGCTCGGCGAGCCCGGGGTGACGCGATCACCCGCCGACTACATCGTCGAGAGTTTCGACGCCTTTGCGGAAGGATTCGACGCGACGTTGGTCGGCGTACTGGGCTACGACATCCCCGAGAAGCTCTGTTCGGCCGTGCGCGGCAGGACCCCCGAGGGGCACCTCTACGACGCGCTCGACGCCGGCTGCGGGACCGGGCTTTGCGGTTCTCTTCTCCGTCCGTTCGCCCGAAGCCTCACAGGCGTCGATCTATCTTCCAGGATGCTCGCGCGTGCGGCGGAGAGAAGGGTCTACGATGCGCTCGTATGCGAAGATCTCATCGCGTTTCTCGAGCATCCTCGCCGTGCAAAGGCGTTCGATCTCATCGTCGCAGGGGACGTCTTGAACTACTTCGGCGATCTCGCGCCCCTCTTTCCGCGGGTGGCGCGGGCCCTCGCGTCCGGCGGGGTGTTCGCGTTCAGCGTGGAGCTCCTCGCCGGCGAGGGATACTGGCTGCAGCCCTCGGGACGCTTCGCGCACGCGCCGGCGTACGTCCGCGCGGCGGCGGGCGCCGCGTTCGTGGAAGAGGCCTGCGTTGAGACGACGATTCGGCGGGAGGGGAGCGGGCGCGTGCCGGGCAATCTGTTCGTTTTCCGGCGGTGCTAGCTAGAGCGCGCGTCATACCTGCGACAGCACGCCGGCGATCGTTGCCGTCATGAACGTCGCCAGCGAGCCCCCGAGTACGGCGCGGAGGCCCAGCCGCGCGAGATCTTGGCGACGACCGGGCGCGAGGCCGCCGATGCCTCCAATCTGGATGGCGATGGACGCGAAGTTCGCGAAACCGGCGAGCGCGTACGTGGCGATGAGTTGGCTGTGCGCCGTCAATTGTCCCAGGTGCCGAGACAAATCGACATACGCAACGAACTCGTTGATGACGACCTTTTCACCAATCAGGCTCCCGACGAGCGGCGCATCGCTCCAGTGGACCCCTATGAGCCAGGCGACCGGCGCGAGCAGCCCAGCGAAGAGGGTTTGCAAGCTGAGCTCCAGCGGATGACCGGCGACCCCCGATAGCCAGCCGTTGATCGATCCGTCGGCAGCGCCCCAGCGGGCGGCCCCGAGCCAACGGAGCGGCGCGTTGATGAGCGCTATCAGCCCGATGAACGCGAGCAGCATGGCGCCGATGTTCAGCGCGAGCGACAGCCCGTCGGCGGCGCCGGCGGCGGCCGCATCGATGGCGTTGGATGCCGTCTTTTCGACCGTGATCGTGACTGTGCCGCGGGTCGCGGGGCGCCGCGTCTCGGGCACGAGAATCTTCGCCAGGACCAGCGTTGCCGGGGCCGCCATTACGCTCGAGGCGAGCAGATGCTTGGCGAAGAACTGACGCTGATCCGGGTCGCCACCGCCGAGCAACCCCACGTACGCGGCCATCAGTGCACCGGAGATGTGCGCCATTCCCGCTACCATCATCGTCAGCAGTTCCGATTCGGTCATGTCCGCGATGTAGGGGCGCACCGTCAGTGGCGCTTCGGTCGACCCGAGGAAGAGGCTCGCGCAAACCACCGTCGCTTCGGCGCCCGATACGTTCATGACTTTGCCGATCGCCCAAGCCATGCCCCGGACGACGCGCTGCATGATTCCAAAGTGGTAGAGAACACTGGTGAGAGACGAGAAGAAAATGACGGTGGGTAGCACCTGCAGAGCGAAGACGAAACCGAACTTGGCCGTATCCACCAGGCTTCCGAAAACGAACTCGGAACCAACGCTTGCAAAACCGGCGAGCTTGACGAAGCCCCTCGCCACGGCGTCGAGCGCGGCGCGGCCCAACGGAAACTTCAAGACGAACGCCGCCAGCAGGACCTGTAAGAGGATTCCCTTCGGTATCTCTTTCCAGTCGATGGCGCTCTTCTTCTCAGAGGCCAGCCAGGCGATGGCCACGAGTGCCCAGAGCCCGAAGAGGCCAAAGAGCACCGATCCGGCGACCGCCGTCACTGCTTCTTGCGCGCGGAGGCGATGGCCTCGGTTCGCTCGGTGACAGGCCTCGTCTGCACCAGGCCCGGCGCCGGTGTGGCGCGTCCGGGGCCCTTCGCGAGCGGACGCGCCAGGCCGCTTGTGGCGGGGCGATCCGCGCTGATCACGCCCAGACCCGCGCAACGCGGGCACTTGTACCCCTCGACGTCCCAGGCGGATCCCGCCCGTCCGAAGGGACCTCCGCCGCAACCTCCGCACGCGGGGCAGGTGATGGGGGTATAGCGCATGGATCAAAGCTTAAAACACCTGCGTCCGAAAAGCGAAGAAGGTGCCCGAATCGGTGTGGCGATTTCGTCGTCCACTCCTGGGCGTGCGGACACGCAGGTGAAACGAGCGTCTTGTTTCTGCTGGGGAGCTCGAGGAGGAGGGGCATCGCTCCCCTCGACGTGAAGTGCGTGCCCGTTGCGTCGAGCGGAGCTTTGCCGGAGGCAAGGCGGAGCGAGACTCAGGGTGCCCCGGGTGACTCACGAGAAGAGCGTCTTGTTCCTGCTGGGGAGCTCGAGGAGGAGGGGCATCGCTCCCCTCGACGTGAAGTGCGTGCCCGTTCTGTCGAGCGGAGCTTTGCCGGAGGCAAGGCGGAGCGGGACTCAGGGTGCCCCGGGTGACTCACGAGAAGAGCGTCTTGTTCCTGCTGGGGAGCTCGAGGAGGAGGGGCATCGCTCCCCTCGACGTGACGTGCGAGCCCGTTCTGTCGAGCGGAGCCCTTGCCGGAGGCAAGGCGGAGCGAGACTCAGGGTGCCCCGGGTGACTGACCAGGAAACGAGCGTCCTGTTCCTGCTGGGGAGCTCGAGGAGGAGCGGCATCGCTCCCCTCGACGTGACGTGCGAGCCCGTTCTGTCGAGCGGAGCCCTTGCCGGAGGCAAGGCGGAGCGAGACTCAGGGTGACCCTGGTTCCGATTAGAAACAGTTGGCTGGCCTGTGAAAAGGGTTGCAGGTTTCGCGTGGCTCGTTGGATTGTGCCAAGGTGCACCGAGAACGGGCCCGGTTCGCGTTGCCGCCGCCGGCCCGCAGTTCCGCGTGCTGGCCGGTGGGGCACTGGGCCCCCTCCTTCGTCTCTGTTGCCGCTCTGTTCGTCGTTCTCACGGTTTGGGCCGCGAATGCGGGCTCCGACGAGCTGAGTGACCTCGAGAGAGCCTACGGCGCTTACGTCGGCCACCACTATGCGGAGGCCGAGTCGCGCCTGCGCGCATTACTCGACACCAAGGTGGGCGCCCTCAAAGATCCGGAGAGCGTGGCCGACGCGCGCATGTACCTCGGCGCAGTCCTCCTCGCGGAGGGAAAGAAGGAGGCGGCCGCGGAGCTCCTCGAAGAACTCGTGCTCGAGAAGCCCGACTACCAGCCGGACCCGATGCGCGTGCCGCTCGCAGCGCTCGACGCCGTCGTCGACGCGCGTCTTCGCCTCCGGGACAAGCTCGTCGCGATCCAAGCCGAAAAGGTTCGCCGGGCGGTCGACGAGAAGGCCAGGGCGGAGGCGGTGAAGCAAAGGGCAGCGCTGCGGTTGGCGAGGCTCGAGCGCGACGCGAGCGAAGAGGTCGTGGTGGAGCGACACTCTCGATGGGAAGCGCTCATTCCGTTCGGGGTGGGCCAGTTTCAAAACCGGCAATACGCACTCGGCTGGTCGCTCTTCACGACCGAATCGCTGCTCGCAGCGGGGAGCGCGATCAGTCTCGGCCTCAACCTCTATAACGAGTCACTCGCGTACGAAGCGGTGCAAGGCCGGACCGGGACGGCATCGCAATACGAGGCGAGAGCGCAAGAGGCATCCATCCTAGGCAACGTCTTTGCGGCCGGTTTTGCGGCGGTGGTCATCGGCGGCATCGTGCAGGCAGAAGCCGCCTTCGTGCCGCAGCACGTGCACGTGGAAGAGCGCAAGCGAGCGTTACCTTCGCTCTCGCTCGCGCCGGTTGTCGGCGTGGGGCGGCTCGGCATTGCAGGATCATTTTGATCCTTGGGCGACCCCCCCGGCGGCCACGGTCCGCGTCACTTGTGTTTGTGCTGTTTTCCTTGTTCCTCGGCCTTGCGGAGTGCCTCGCCTTCGGGACCTTCGAGAGCTTTCTTCGCTGCTTCGGCCGCTGTCTTTACGTGCTCTGGATTCTTGGCTGCGTCCTCGGCCCCCTTGTCGTAACGCCGGGCTCCGGATCGACTGCCTTCGCCCTCGTTCTGAAGCTCCGGATCGCTCTTTACGTTCTTCGGGTCGATACTCTGCGGCATGGGAGGCGTCTTCCTTTGCCCGGAATAAAGCATCCGGCGTGCCGCATGCCGCTGGCCGTTGAGCCTCCCAATCCGGAGCGCCTTCTCCGGCCGGGCTATGCTCCTGCTGTGGCATTTCTGCACGTGCACGCCTGGTGGATGGTCCATTCGCCCTACGGTAGGAAGGTGGAGCGGCGGGAAGAATTCTGGCCGCGTGGGCCCCACTTTGGGTGCCGTTTTTGGAGCCATTGATTGAGAACAAGGATGAAAGGCAGTCGTTCCCCGTCGACGCTCGCCCGAAGCCTTCGCGGCGCCGGGCGCTTGCCATCACGTGAAAGGGAGGCGCCTGGGGCAAAAGAGGCAGGCGAGCGACAGGCGCGCCGACTCGAGGATCTTGTCGAGACATGCCTTAAAATTCACGCGACAACCTCCGTCGACGCCGCGCTTGCCGTGAGCGCGGCCGAAGCCCGCAAGCTCTTCGACGCCCATGTCGCCATAGGGTGGCTGAGCGAGCCCGGCAAAGAGCCGCGTACGCACACATCTCTTTCGTCCTCCTGCGCGTCCGGCGAGGTTCTGGCGGAGGAGCTCGTCTGGCTCGAGGCACCGCTCCGCGCGGCCGACGGCGCACATTTGGGCAGCCTCCGCGTTGGCGTGGCGCCCGCATTCTTCGGGCCCGATGACGAGCCCATCTTGTCTCGGATCGCGCGGAGCGCGGCCCTGGCCATCGACAAGGCACGCGTGTACGAGGCGTCTCAAGAGGCAACGCGTGCGCGCGAAGAGGTATTGGCGATCGTCGCGCACGATCTACGAAATCCACTCAACGCGATCTCGATGAGCGCGGCGCTGCTTCGTCAAGACGTAGCTCCGCGAGATCTCCCGCTGGTGGACCGAATTCAGCGGGCAATGGCCCGGATGAATCGTTTGGTCGGCGACCTCCTGGACGCTACGTGCCTCGAGCAGGGAAGACTCCAAGTGGCGATACGGCGCGAGCCGGCGGCTGCGATCGCCAATGAAGCGATCGACGCCGTTCAGCCCGTCGCGGCGGCGCGCGGCTGCACGATCGCGTCCGACATCGCCGACGCGGATGCGTTCGTGCTAGCGGACCGTGATCGGCTGCTGCAGGTTTTCTCGAACCTCCTGCGAAATGCCATCAAATTCTCGCCCGAATCCGGCGTCGTGACGGTTGGGCTCAAGCGCGACGGGGGCTCGGCCATATTCTCGGTTGCCGATGATGGGCCTGGCATCGAGGCTCGGTACGTGGACCGGCTCTTCGATCGCTATAGCACGGCGAGTCCCCCTTCCCGCGACGGGGCGGGACTGGGACTCTACATTGCTCGCGGAATCATCGAGGCCCACAACGGGTGTATGCGCGTCGAAAGCGAAGGCGCCTGCGGAACGCGCTTCGTCTTCTCGATTCCCCTCGCGGGACATCGTCAAGGCGAGGAGGATACGAGCCCCCTTTGAACGCAAAGCGCTTTTGCGTCCAGGTCGAGCCTTCGTGGGCTCTTGCAGTGCCCCGAGGGTCCGATTTCAGAAGACTTCCGGCTCGGGTCCGCGCTTTTCACCCTCACGTCTCTTGAACGGCTGCGGTGCTCGGGGGCCGCTCGGAACCACCGGTCTCGTCCCAGCGGCCCAGTTTTCGATGAAGGGTTCGACGGTCGATCCCCAAGACCTCCGCCGCGCGCGACTTGTTCCCGCCGAGGAGCGCGATGACCCGGTGCACGTACCGCCGCTCAATTTCAGCGAGCGGCACGACCTCGTCCGCCTCGTTGGCCGCAAGCACGAAGTGATCGGCCCGATACGCGCCAATCTTCTCCGGGAGGTCGTCCACGGTGATTTGATCGTATCGCGCGAAGGCCACCGCGCGGTCCATGCAGTTCTCGAGCTCGCGGACGTTTCCTGGCCAGCGGTACGCCACGAGCTTCTGCGCGGCGTCCGTCGACACCGTGTGAGACGGCTTGCCGGTGCGTTCGGCGTGGCGTCGGAGAAAGTATTGAGCAAGCTCGAGCACGTCGGACGCGCGCTCGCGCAGCGGTGGCACGTGGATGCGAACGACATTGATGCGGTAGAAGAGGTCCTCCCGAAAGCGCTTTTCCTCGACCTCCTCCTCGAGGTCGCGATTGGTAGCGGCCACGATGCGCGTGTCGAATGCCACCTCGGTGTTCGAACCCACCGGCCGCACCTTTCGCTCCTGGAGAGCGCGCAAGAGCTTGGCCTGCACGTCCAGAGGCATCTCGCCGATTTCGTCCAGAAAAAGCGTGCCTCGATGGGCTTGGAGGAAGAGCCCCGTGCGCTCCGACTTTGCGTCGGTAAACGCGCCCTTGGCATGGCCAAAAAGTTCGCTCTCGAAGAGAGCATGGGGGACGGCAGCGCAGTTGATGGCGACGAACCGCCCTTCTCTGCGGGGGCTGGTTGCGTGGATGCGGCGGGCCACGAGCTCCTTGCCGGTTCCTGTTTCCCCGTTGACGAGGACGGACGCGTCGCCCGTCGCGATGCGGGCGATCATCTCCTGCACACGCTTCATCGAGCCACTCGATCCGATCATTCCCGACGGCACATCCGTGGCATCGACCACATCGCGCAGGCGCTTCAATTCGACGCGGAGCCTATGGTGCTGCACCGCGCGCCCCACCGACAGCGCGATGAGCTTTGGTTCGATGGGTTTGGTGAGAAAATCGTAGGCGCCCGCTCGCATCGCAGCAATTGCGGTGTCCATCCGCCCTTCGCCCGTGACGACGATTACCGGAAGGCCCGGCCGAGCCCCCGCGATTCGCTCGCACGCCTCGATGCCTCCCATCCCGGGCATTCCCAGATCGGTCAGGACAGCGTCGAACTCTTCGTTCGCGACGCACTCCAGCGCCCGGAGTGCGGACGTGCAGGCAACGACCGATGCGCCCTGCCGCTCAAGGGTAAGCTTGAGGAGGTCGCACACGTCCGGCTCATCGTCGATTACGAGGATGTGAGCGTCCATCAAGTCTCCGTTCGCATTTGCGCCTGCATTGGATCGGCACGAGAGCCTAGCAGAGTCGAGTCGCGCGGGAGCGTGCTGAACCATTTCCGGCCACACGTTCGGCGGGCCTACCGGTCCGGTTTCGCGGGACCTCCCGCAGACGGCCGGAAGAAGAGCTTCAGACACCGCGCCTCGACTTTGGAGACTTTGCCGCTGTCCGCGAACTCTTTTGCGTCGTCATCCGAGGTATCGAGCAAGAGCTCCCATGCGCCCACGCCCAAGTCAGGCAGCGTAAAATCGAGCCGCTCATGGTTACCGTTGACGAGCATGATCAGATCGTCGTCCACGAGCGGCTCACCGGTGGCGGTGGCGGCATCGAGTCCTCTGCCCCCGACGAACATGGTGAGGCTCTTGGCCCAGGCGTTGTTCCAATCCCCGTCGTTCATCGGCCGTCCGTCGAAATTGAACCATAGGAGATCGCGCGCATCGGTCCCGTAAATCTTGCGTCCCTTGAAGAACTTCGCGCGGCGCAGCGCGGGGTGATCCCGGCGAAGAGCGATCACCTTTTTCGTGAAGGCCAGCATGCTCTTGCGGTCGTCATCGAGGGCCCAGTCGTACCAACTCAACTCGTTGTCTTGGCAGAACGCGTTGTTGTTCCCGCGCTGGGTGCGCCCCATCTCGTCCCCACCGGCAATCATCGGCGTCCCCTGGGAGAGTAAAAGCGTCGCCATCAAGTTGCGCATCTGGCGCTTGCGGAGGGTTCTAACCCCTTCGTCCGTCGTCGGCCCCTCGGCGCCGCAGTTCCAGGAGGCGTTGTCGTCGGTGCCGTCCTTGTTCTCTTCGCCGTTCGCTTCGTTGTGTTTTTTCTCGTAGCTGACGAGATCCGCCAGCGTGAATCCGTCGTGCGCCGTGATGAAGTTGATACTGGAATAGGGAGCGCGCCCATCGTTCTGATAGAGGTCGCTGCTCCCCGTCAGCCGATACCCAAACTCGCCCATTGCCCCCCCGTGTCCGCTCCAAAAGGACCGGACCGTGTCGCGGTAGCGTCCGTTCCACTCCGCCCAGCGAATGGGGAAGTTACCCACCTGGTAGCCGCCGTCTCCGATGTCCCACGGTTCGGCGATGAGCTTCACTTGGCTGAGGACGGGGTCTTGGTGAATGATGGTAAAAAAACTCGAGAGCTGATCCACTTCGTGCAGCGATCGCGCGAGAGTCGCGGCCAAGTCGAAGCGGAAACCGTCCACATGCATGTCGAGAACCCAATACCGCAGAGAATCCATGACGAGCTGGAGCGTCTGCGGGTGTCGCATGTTCAGCGTATTGCCCGTGCCCGTATAATCGAAATAGAAGCGCGGATTTTTGGGACTCAGGCGATAATACGTAGGGTTGTCGATCCCCTTGTAACTTAGCGTCGGGCCTAGGTGGTTACCCTCGGCTGTGTGGTTGTAGACGACGTCGAGGATGACTTCGATCCCGGCGGCGTGCAGGGCTTTTACCATCGCCTTGAATTCGCGAACGCCGCTTCCCGCGTACTCCCTACGCCGGTATCGCGTCTCCGGCGAGAAGAACGCGATGCTGCTGTAACCCCAATAGTTTCTCAGATTCCGGTCGAGTAAGAACTTGTCGTCGACGAACGCGTGAACGGGAAGGAGCTCCAGGGCGGTCACGCCCAGCTCTTTGAAGTGACGGATCATGGGCGCGCTGGCTAGGCCGCCGAATTTGCCTCGCAATTCCTCCGGCACGTCGGGGTGGGTCATCGTCGCGCCCCGGACGTGCACCTCGTAAATGATCGACCGGTGGAAAGGGGTTGAGGGTGGCGTGTCGTCGCCCCAGTCGAACGACGGGTCGATCACCGCCGCGAGGGGGACGCCGCGCGCGTCGGTCGCAGTCATCCTAAGATCGCCGTCAGGATCGCCGAGCTCGTAGGCAAAGAGGCCCTTTTCCCAGGTCTCGTGTCCGTCAATGGCCTTCGCGTAGGGGTCAAGCAGCAGGTTGTTTGGGTTGAAGCGCATGCCGCGGTTCGGCTCGTAGGGGCCGTGCATCCGGTAGCCGTAGAGCTGCTTCGGGGCCGCGCCCGGCACGTACCCGTGCCACACATAGGCCGTTCGCTCCGGCAGGACGATTGGGCTTTCGGTGCCCTCCGAGTCGACCAGACACAGGTCCGCGCGTGTCGCGTTTTCGGAGTAAATGGCAAAATTTACCCCCTTGCCGTCCCAGGTGGCACCGAGTGGATATGGATTGCCCGGGAAAACCCGTCGTGTATCGCTCACTTGTGTTGGCTCCCTGACGCGTCGCGCGCGGCCCGTGGATAGGCAAGGCACGCGCCACGAACGACGCACGTGGACGATGGCGGAAATGTGGGGGCCTCCGCGCTGTGCTCGCATCGCGCGGTAGAGATCAGCGGCGCACTCGCATTAGGCCGGAAGAACGAACGCACAGCGCCTATGAGGCATCCGTGCGCAGTGAGGCATCCATGCGTGCTCTGCCGAAAGCGTCGGCTCAGCTTTGGCCCGCTTTCGAGGATCACGCCCACGCGTGCGCGCTCCCGGGGGCACGCTGCGCAACCGGCGTCGAATCAAGGACGCGGCACGTGAATTGCCATCCACGGCCCGAAAACGGGATGAACTCGATGGGCACCGCACGGACGCGCCAATGAACCCTCCGCGACACCGGACACCGGGGGCTACGTATCGGCTCCAATTCAACAAAGAGTTTACGTTTCGACAGGCCGCCTCATGGGTGGACTACTGGCACGAGCTCGGTATCACGGACATTTACGCGTCGCCATTCTTTGCCGCGCGAGCGGGAAGCATGCACGGCTACGACGTCGTCGACCCTGGAAAGCTCAACCCGGAGATCGGGTCCGAAGCCGACCTGGAACGGTTGCACGACGCGCTCGACGCGCGTGGCATGGGCCTCCTCATCGATCTGGTCCCGAATCACATGTGCGTGAGCACGAACGACAACGTGTGGTGGAACGACGTGCTCGAGAACGGACCGAGTTCGCCATTCGCCAAATTCTTCGACATCGATTGGAGGCCTCCCAAGCCCGAACTGCAGGACAAGGTCCTTCTGCCCGTCTTGGGAGACCAATATGGGAGAGCGCTCGAGAATGGCGACCTGCAGGTCATCGAACGTGAGGGGTCGCTTTGGGTCACGTACGGCGACCGCCGGTTTCCCCTCGGCCCGAACACCTACGCGATGGTGCTCGAGGGTGCCCTCGGGCTCCTTCACGAAAGATGGGCAAACTGCATTGATGCCGCAACGCAGCTGGAGAGCCTCATCACCGCGTCGCGCCGGCTTCCAACGCGTTCCGAGACCGACCCGGAGAAGATCCGAGAAAGGCAGCGGGAGAAAGAGATCCTGAAGAAGCGGCTACGCGCGCTCTTGAGCGAAGACACGGCCGTCCGCGGCGCCGTGGACGCGGAGCTTCGTGCGCTCGGCGGATCGAAGGGTGTCCCGCGCAGCTTCGACAAGCTCGAAGATCTGCTCGCCCACCAAGCCTACCGCCTCAGCTTTTGGCGCGTTGCGGCCGAGCACATCAACTATCGGCGCTTTTTCGAGGTCAACGACCTCGCAGCCGTGCGAGTCGAAGAGCCGGAAGTCTTTCAGGCGGTTCACGCGAAAGCGTTCGAGCTGATCAAGCGGGGGTGGGTGACGGGCCTTCGGATTGACCATGTCGATGGCCTTTTGGATCCAAAACGATATCTGAAAGACCTGGCCGCGACGGGGTCGTCGCCGTACGTCGTGGTCGAGAAGATTCTTTCACGCCGCGAGACATTGCCTTCCGAATGGGCCACCGAAGGCACCACGGGATACGAATTTCTCGATGCGCTCGGCGGCCTGTTCGTCTCGCAGGAGGGAGAGAAGAAGCTGCGCTCCTTTTACGACGGGTGGAGAACGGTTCGGGGTACCTTCGGTGACGTCGTCTACGAGTCCAAGCGCAGCATCTTGGAGAATTCGATGTCCAGCGAGCTTTCCGTATTGGCGCGTCGGCTCGACCGCATCTCGGAGCAGCACCGATGGTCACGAGATTTCACCCTCGGAACGCTCCAGCAAGTCCTCTTAACGACGATCGCATGTTTCCCAGTTTATCGAACCTACGTCTCCGCGGGAGACTCGGGGGTCTCCGCGCAAGACGCCGACCACATTCGTGAGGCACTTGCCGCCGCCAAGCGTCGCAGCCCACAAGTGAGCGCATCCGCGTTCGACTTCCTGGGCGAAGTGCTTTTGGGGGGAGGCCCCGACGGCCTGAGCGACGAGCTGCGCTCGGAGAGGCTCGACTTCGTTCTGCGCCTTCAGGAGCTAACCGGGCCGGTTGCGGCGAAGGGGGTCGAGGACACGGCGTTCTTTCGATACTTTCCGCTGTTGTCGCTCAACGAAGTCGGAGGGGACCCCGCGCGGTTCGGGACGTCCGTAGACGACTTTCACGAGCAAATGGAGGACCGCTCGAAGCACCAGCCGGCCGCGCTGTCGGCCACCAGCACGCACGACACCAAGCGTGCGGAGGACAATCGCGCGCGTCTGGCCGTCATTTCCGAAATTCCGGAGGCATGGATCGCCGAGGTGACAGAGTGGCGTGCGCTGGCCGCGCCGCTGAAGACGAGCGGGAACGGCGAGACCGTGCCGGACGCCGACGACGAATACTATATCTACCAAACGATCATCGGCGCGTGGCCGCTCGGGGAGCTCACCGGAAACGGCGCCGCGGCGTTTTCATCGCGCGTTCAAGGGGCAATCCAGAAGGCCATGCGGGAGGGCAAGCGAAATACGAGCTGGATTCACCCGAACGATGCCTATGAAGACGCCATCCGAGCCTTCGTGTCGCATATTCTCGACCCGAACGGCGTTCTGGCACCCAAGTTCTCGGCGTTCGTGGCGCGGATTTCGCTACCGGGGCTGCTCAAGTCGCTCGCGCAGTTGGCAATCAAGATTACGGCCCCAGGAGTGCCTGATTTCTTTCAAGGAACGGAGCAATGGGACTTCAGCATGGTAGACCCCGATAATCGCCGCCCCGTCGAATTTGGCAGGCGACGCGATACGCTTCGGGAGCTCGGGGAGGCTGGATCGGCGGCGGCCTCCGCCTGGTACCGAGCCAGTGCGCTGGAGGACCTGTCGCGGGCGCCCGACCAGGGTCGGGCCAAGCTTTTCATGACGCGCGCTCTCCTGACGCGCCGCCGGCAAGAAGGTGATCTCTTCGGCTATGGCGCTTATTGTCCGCTGGTCGTGGAAGGAAAGTGGAAGAACAACGTAGTTGCATTCGCCCGACGTTGGCAGAATCGGGTTTCACTGACTGTGACGGGTCGATTCTTCGCGCAGTGGGTTGATGATTCTCGCTGGCCTCCGGTGCCAAAGGCGTGGGAAGACACGAGAGTGCGCGTCCCCCGGGAATGGGGTGTCAACGAGCTCGAGAACGCGATGACGGCGACGACGGTGCGATCCTGCGATGACGGCTTTCGGGTGACCGACCTGTTCGACGCCATTCCCGTCGCCGTGCTGTTCGGCGACACGCGCGCGTGAGCACCCGATGCGCGCTCGGCCCAGCAGGCAAGCGACCGGGCCGTGGAAGGATGCTGCCGCGCATTCAACGTGAAACGGTCTTGGACAGCTTGACCAGGCAGCGGAGGACTTCGGCGACGCTCCAGGCCTGTGCGATGCATCCGCGGGGTGTGAAAGGAGCAGTGGCGTCGAAAATCTCACTGATGGAACCGACACCCGC
>CAWHQT010000018.1:0-131387 GCA_963831555.1 uncultured delta proteobacterium | reverse complement strand
GCAAACTGACCCGGCACCTGCGCGACCATGGCGCGCAGAACGCGGCCATTGGAACGGACTCGCCCGAGGCGCTCCTTCGCCGGGCACGGGAAGCCCCGGACATGAACGGGCTCGACTTGGTGCCCTTCGTGACCCCCAAAGCCCCGTATACGTGGACCGAAGGGCGCGGAGCCTGGGCAACGTCACCGCCCCGCGCGCCCGAGCATCACGTGGTCGTCGTCGACTTCGGGATCAAGCGGAACATCCTTCGCTGCCTGGTCGACTCGGGATGCCGGCTTTCCGTCGTGCCGGCCATCACGAGCGCCGAGGAGGTGCTCGCCCTCCGTCCCGACGGCGTATTTCTCTCGAACGGGCCGGGCGATCCGGCGGCCGTCGACTATGCGGTGAAGAATATCCGCGGCCTCCTGGGAAAGACGCCGCTCTTTGGCATCTGTTTGGGCCATCAGCTTCTGGCCCGCTCCCTGGGCGCGCGGACCTACAAGCTGAAGTTCGGCCACCGCGGCGCCAACCAACCCGTCAAAGATCTGACCACGGGTCGTATCGAAATAACGACGCAAAATCATGGTTTTTGCGTTGACCTCGCAACGCTTCCGTCAGGCGCGCGATCGACGCACGTGCACTTGAACGACGGAACCTCCGAGGGCCTCGCGGTCGACGCGCCCTCCCGGTCGGGCGAGTCGTCCAGCCCTGCCTTCAGCGTGCAGTACCATCCCGAAGCCGCCGCGGGACCTCACGACGCGCTCTACATGTTCGACCGATTCGTGCATGCGATGCACGTCCATGCGAAATAGGGCGAAGCGCGGGCCACGAAATCCGCGACCGAACGCCAGGCCGCAGAAAGCACCATGATTGACGAGACGAAGCCAGCGCGGCGAAAGATTCACTTCGTGAGTCTCGGTTGCGTCAAAAACCGCGTGGACACAGAGGTCATGCTCGGGGTCGCCGGCCAGGGCGGATGGAGCATCGTCGAAGAGGCCGACGAAGCCGAAGTCATCGTCGTCAACACGTGCGGCTTCATCGGCGAGGCGAAAAAAGAGTCCATCGACACGATTCTCGAACTCGCCGAGTACAAGCGCATCGGCGCTTGCAAGAAGCTCGTTGTCACGGGGTGCCTCGCCCAGCGCTACGCGCAAGAGCTGGCCGCCAAGTTGCCCGAGGTGGACCACTTGCTCGGCTCGAGCGACATGCTCAAGCTCGCGGACGTGTTGGGAGGAAGCGCGGACCGGGTGCTCGTGGGCAATCCGGCCGACTGGGTGGTTCGCGCGACCGACCCCCGCATCGTGACCCAATCGCGGGCGAGCGCGTGGCTCAAGATTGCCGAGGGCTGCAATCGAACATGCGCCTTTTGCGTCATTCCCCAAATCCGAGGCAAGCAGCGCTCCCGCCCGGCGGACGATGTCGTCGCGGAAGCCGAGCGCCTCGTCGCCCATGGCGCCATCGAGCTCAATCTCGTCTCGCAAGACACGGTCGCGTGGGGACGAGACCTCGGCCGCGAAGGCCGTGGCTCTCTCGCGGACCTCGTGCGCCGCGTCGCAGACATTCCAGGCGTCCGTTGGGTACGCCTCTTCTATCTCTACCCCGAGGCATTGGACGAGGCCCTGCTCGAGCTCCTGGCCGAGCACCCTCGGGTGGTGCCTTACGTCGACATGCCTCTTCAGCACGCGTCGGATGCCATGCTCCGGCGGATGCGCCGGGGCCACGGCGAGGAGCGGCAGAAGCGCGTCGTCGAGCGGCTCCGCACGCGCATCCCGCGTCTCACGTTCCGAACCGCGTTCATCGTCGGCCATCCCGGCGAGACCCAAGCGGACTTCGACGCGCTGTGCGCGTTCGTCGCGTGGGCCCGCTTCGAGCACGCCGTCGTGTTTCGGTACTCGGACGAAGAGAGTTGCGCGGCTCATGCGCTCGACGACAAAGTGCCGGCGCTCGTGGCGGCCAACCGCGCGCGCAAGCTCATGGGGATGCAGCGGAAAATCGCGCGCGAAAAGAACCGGGCCCTCGTGGGCACCGATCTCGACGTGCTCGTCGAGGGACCCAGCGAAGAGCACGATTTGGTGATGAGAGGCCGCCACGCGGGCCAGGCACCGGAAATTGACGGCGGCGTGTACCTGAGCGAAGGCGAGGCCCACGCCGGCGAAATGCGTCGCGTGCGCATCGTGCAGGCCAGCGATTGGGATCTCGTCGGCGAGCTCACCGACGCGGCAACCGCACCGGTTCCTCCCCGGGAGGCCACGCACGGCCGAGGACGCGTCGCTCTCAAGCTCGTCAACGAGTCGCGCTGGCAGT
Organism: uncultured delta proteobacterium; assembly: GCA_963831555.1. Classification (GTDB taxonomy): domain Bacteria; phylum Myxococcota_A; class Polyangia; order Polyangiales; family Polyangiaceae; genus Palsa-1150. Next base: position 129,104 of record CAWHQT010000018.1, on the reverse strand, counting down.
GACCGCGAGGCCCCTCCCCGGCCGCCGCTCACCTCACTGCACTTGCACCGTAACCGGGGTGCTCCCGACGTCGCCCACCTCTTGCGTAATATCGAGAACGTCATTTGTGTGCGCGTAGACGACGGCGTCCCACGCGCCACACGGGGTCGTTCGTGAGCCGCTCACGGCCAAATCCCCTGGAACCGTGGGGTTCTCGTTTACGATGACGATGATGGCGTTGCCGGCCGCCAAATCGCACCCCGCCACGAGTTTGACGTGATTGGCGTCTGCGCCCGGTTCGATGGCCGGAGCCTCGGGCGGAGGCAACGGAAGCGTCGGACTGACGCAAGCCGGCCCGAGAACGATAAGGAGGACGAGACCAATCGCGAAAAGACGCCGGAGCATGGGGAAACTCCGTGGGGAATGCTCGCAACGTTTAGCACGTTCCAGACCGGCGGGCTTGCGCTCAGAATCGTTCATGTTTTTCGTGCTCAAGAGCTGCCCGGAAATGCCGGGCAGCTCTTTCACGAGCCAGGTTTTGGGGGCAGATCCTCTCCCTCCAAGCCCCCCAACGTCCATTTCCCGCCACACCTTCAGAACGTCAACCACGTTGTCATCCAGCACGTGCCGGCCCTCGATCGGATCGCGGGCACCCCCGAAGATTGGACCCCTCGGCGCACAACTGGTACTCGGCCCAATCCCATTCAAAGTGCATGACTAATGGCCGCGCACTCGACGCACCGCCGGTGGATTTCGGGCGGACGCGATCGCCCCGGGCGTTTCGCCTGGCTGCGTTCGTTTTTTCGATCGCAGCTCCGGCCGATGCTCTGCCTCCTCGGAGCCGCGGGATTGGCGACTTCGTGGCGCGGTGATGCCCCTGTAATCACCGGGCCGAAGGCCGAGGAGGCGCTCGCGCGCGCCCTCAGCGCGCAGGGCATCGCGTGCACCCCCGACGACGTCGTCTGGATCGAGGCCCCGCGCCGATCGTTCACCATCGACGCCCACGCAAGAGCGCTCGTGCGCGCGAGCGTGGCGGGAGACCCCACCGATCTCTACGTGGTGGACGTGAGGCTCTCGCCGGAGGGCACCTTTCTGGGCATCGACCGCGCGCGCGACATCACCGAAACGAGCGGCGTGGACGAATCGCGCCCGATTCTCCGCGGTAACTCGGCCATTTACACGACGGCGGCGGACGGCCTGGTGACGGGAGTGCACGTCCTCAACTTCGACGGCCGCGCGCCGGATTCGTACCCCGGCTTGACCCGCTTGCAGCGCCTGCAAGCCGCCGTGACCAACCTGCAGCAGACGGGGCAGACAGGGGGGTTCGTGCATGCGATGTTCGCGCTCGACCCCGTCGCTCGACACGCCACGGTGTCGTGGCGCGCGGACGGAACGATCGAAGCGCACGCGGACGCGCACATCGTCGTCATCGACCCGATCGGCAACCGCGTGCTCGCCGGCGACTCGTTCGTGCGGGTCGTGCCCGACGAGCGAGCTCGCCCGGGGAGCTTCTTGACCTGGGCGGTCGATCGCGCGCGCGCGCTTCCGTGGTTTGGCGACGAAAAAATGCAGTGGGTGAAGGCCATCGCTTTTACCGTTCTCGACAAGGTCCAGGCCACCTTTTCGACCGGCACCACGTCGGAGGACGTTCGCAGCGAACTCGGGATCGCGAGTGGCCCGGGAGCCCTCGAACCGGCGGTCATCGATCCGGAGATCGGTTGGCCTCCCCTTCCCATTCCGCCTGTCATCTCGCCGGCATTGCCCGGCGAGGGCCAATGGATCGCGCTCGACAACGACCCCTTCATCACGAAGGCCGCCAGCGGCAGCGCGGCGGCTCTGGTGACGTCATTCGTCCGCCCCGATGCGCAGCGACCGGACGTTCGCGTCTACGTCACTTTGTGGGATCCCCGGCAGATCGCGCTGCACATGGAAGCGGGCACCGTGGAGCCGATCAGCGCCACCGGCGAACACGGCCCCGGCCTGATCCCGCGCGCGCCCGAAGTCATGCGGCACCTCGTCGCCGCCTTCAACGGGGGGTTTCAGGCGCAGCACGGCGAGTATGGCATGGTCGCCAACGGCATCGAATACCTTCCCCCCAAGCCGTACGCCGCGTCCGTGGTGGAGCTCCGGGATGGGTCCAACGGCTTCGGCGCGTGGCCCGACAGCGGTGTGGTGCCCGATGACGTCATTGCGCTGCGTCAAAATCTCACGGCCCTCGTGCAAGACGGCAGATTCAACCCGTGGGGGCGCACGTGGTGGGGGGGCACCCCGCCGGGCTGGCCCGATCAGATCCACAGCGCGCGCAGCGCCATTTGCATGACCCAGCGTGGCTTCGCCGGCTACTTTTACAGCACGAGTATTTCCGCCGAGGATCTTGCTCGCGGGATGCTCGCTGCCGGCTGCTCGTTCGGCATCCACCTCGATATGAACCCCGGGCACGCGGGGTTCGAATTCTACGATGTGGCTCCCGAGGGGGGCTTGACGCCGCTCTCACGGCGCCTGCAGCCCGACTGGGAGGCCGAAGGACGCGTCAGCGACATGCCGGGGTACGTGTTCCGCTCGCGACGGATGATCCGAGCCATGGGGCACATGCTCTTCCCTCGCTATATCCAGCGAGAGGCGCGTGACTTTTTCTACCTCACGTCCCGCGCCGTTCTGCCCGGAGCGCCGCTCGCGGCCGAGGGGGCGCACACCCCATCCGACGAGGGTGCGTGGCAGACGAAGGGCTTACCCCAGCAGGGCTTTCCGTATGCGCTCGCGACGACGTGGGTTCGCGCCTCGACGGGTCGGTCGGAGTTGAAGCTCCGCGTCGTGCGCGCCGATCCCCGAACGATGGCGCCCGCGGATCGCGCGCCCGAAGGCGCCCCCGTCGTGCTCGCGCTGTCGGCGCCAGCGCGTGGATCGGTGACGCTCTGGTGGTCGCGCGGCCTCTTTGCCATCGCGCCCAACGGATCCACGATCGCCGCGGGCGCGGACGCGGTACCCCTCGCGGAAGGCCATTCTTTGGGGGACCCTCGAGCCGCCCACTCCCGGGCCGCGGTGGGCGTGCAGGACGAAGACGGAATGCTGGCCTGGGTAGAGCTTTCCTCCGACGTCACACCCGATGCGACCACCGCGTCAGCGATGGATACGGTGCTCCAGCGCATGGGATGCAGCACGCGCTTCGGCCTCTCCGGCGACGCGCGCGCGCTCCTGGGCGGTACATTCGACGCGGCAGGCCATCCGCTGGCCAACCCTCCCCCCGCCGTCGCGCGGCTCGTGCGCGTGCGCGCCCCCGACGCCCACCCGGTTTTCGAGGACACTCCGATCGTCCCCATCCAAGTATGGCAACCGCTCCAGGCCAAGCGCGTGCGCTATTTCTTCAAGCCCACGCCCCCGCCCGTTGCGAGCGCGATACCCTCGGCGCCCGGCTCGGTGACCGCGGGAGGCACCGCACGGCGGCCGTCAGAGATACTCGCGCGCGACCCTGTGGGGCGCTAACGTGCTCGTGCGCGCGATCGTACGCAAGACAGCCGTGATTTGTCGTAACGGCGGTGGATCATTGGCAACCCCGAAGGCATAAGAAGAAATCGCGCGCCGCACACTTCTTGGAGGCCCGAGAGTCTCCGATGGTACCCTCAGTGGGCGGCATGCAGGAGACCCGCGGCCATGGCACAGAATGAAAAGGGCGGATCGGACCTCGATGTCTTCGAGGACCTTGGAAAAAAGAACACGTCCATCCGCCCCACCAGTGCAAAGACTGTCCCACCCCCGCCCCCCCAACCGTCCGGGCAAGACAGCACGAAGCGGACGCTCCTCGGCGTCATCGCCGCGCCGGCGCCTGCGACAGGCGCGCTCGCGTCGGTACCCCCGGGGATTTCGTCACGGACGCCTCCCCCTCCTCCGGGGCGCGCGTCCCTCCCGCCCGTAGGTTCCTCCGGCAAAGCGGCCAACGGCCCCCCGCCCGCGCCCGCGTCGGCTCCATCGGCCATGAACGCGTCGGCTGCAGCCGCGGCGGCGGTCGACGTGAATTGGGATGACGAGGACGAAGCGACCCACATATTCGACGAAGGCCACGAGACGTCCAAAGCCGCAGCCACCTCCGCGAAGGCGACGCTACTCGGTTTGCCGCTCGGGCAGCCCCTCGCCCCGCCGGGCAATCCCACGCTGCTTCGCTCGGGCTACCCCACGGGGTCGGGCCTTCCACCCGTGCCGACGGGGGGCATGCCCGCGCCGCCCGTTACGCAGCCAGGGTTGGGCCTCGGATTTCCGCCGCGCTCGACGCTGCCGCCACCGCACGCGAGCGGTGGACCGGGGCCGTCCTCCATGCCATTGGCCACGCCGTTTCCTCGGCACACCCCGCCGCCGGATTACTTGCTTTCGCAGACCCATGGGATGGAGGCGACGGCCCTCGTACGCCCGCCGCGACGCCGCACGGCGCTGTGGGTCGCTCTCGGACTCGCCGCGGCCGCCGTTCTCGGCGTGGCGTGGATCTATGGCGGAGCGCAGCGCACGGGCCGCATCGTCGTCAACGTGACCGATGCCAGGGGCAACCCCGTAAACCGCGTCGAGATCTTCGTGGACGGCCGCAAGCAATGCGACACGGCGCCGTGCCTCGTCGACTCGGTCGCGGGGGGATCGCACGACGTCAAAGTGCTGGCCGAGGGGTTCGATGCCCCCACCGTGCAGACCATCCTCGTCGAGGGCCGGAAAGACTCGACGTCCAACTTCACGCTGGGCTCGACGAAGGGTGCGGGCGTTCGCGTCAGCGGCACGCAACCGGGCGTAAAGCTCTACATCGATGACAAGGAAATGGGACCGCTGCCGCAAGAGGTCCATGAACTCACGCCCGGCGATCATACGGTCAAGATCGCGGGCTCCGAGCGTTACCAGCCGCTGGAAAAGCACGTCACCGTGGACCCGGATCAAGTGAACGACCTGGGGACCGTCACGCTCAAAGTGCTCAAAGGCAAGGCCACGATCAATCCAGGCACGCCGGGAGCGCGCGTTTATCTGGTGAGCGGGGCGGATCGACGCGAGCTGCCGATGCTTCCGATCTCGGTGGACATCGACACGGCCAAGAACTGGTCTCTCGAAGCGAGCAAACTCGGATTCGATGATTTCAAGCAGCCCATCAGCTTCGACGACGGGCAGGCCGAAAAGACTCTGATGGTGACGCTCAACCCGCGACCCAGCGCGCCGCAGGGTTATGCGCCGGCCCCCGCGCCCGTGGCGCCCACTCCCGCGCCGGCCCCGGCCCCCGCGCCTGTGGCCGCGCAGGCCGCTCCGGCCGCCGAGGGGGGCGAGGCCTTCCTCAATATCAACTCGATCCCGCCGTCCACGTGCTTTCTCGATGGGCGCTCGCTCGGCAGCACTCCGCGCGTTCACGTCTCCGTAAAGCCGGGCACGCACACGGTAAAGTTCATCAATGCCGATCAAGGCCTCACGAAGACCCTTTCGATCTCCGTCGGCGCGGGGGAGACCAAGCCCGCCGTGGCCAAGCTTAACTAGGCTTTAGGGTGGTACTGGGGTCTGAAGAATGGCCGTAGTCGCGTCCAAATCGCGCGTCCTGGTCGTCGACGACGAGCCGGGGCTCCGCGAGATGCTCGCGATCCTCTTTCGGCGCGAGGGTTTCGAGGTCACCCTCGCCCCCGGTTTCGCCCCCGGCCGCGAAGCGATCGTGAACGCGCCCGAGCCGTACGCGCTCGTGCTGACCGACCTGCTCATGCCGGACGGGAGCGGCATGGATCTCCTCTCGCTCGTGAAACAGAGGGCCACGCGGACCGAGGTCATCGTGATGACCGCCCACGGGGACGTCGAAACGGCCATCGAGGCGATGCGGCGAGGCGCGTACGATTTCGTGGCCAAGCCCTTCGCCACCAACGAGCTGCGCGCCCTCGTGCACAAGGCGCTCGAGAAGCGCGCCATCGTGTCCGAGAACGAGCGCCTACGGGCACAGCTCGTGCGGCAGGAGGGGCAAGACCTCCTGGGTCGCTCGGAGGCGATGCGCCGCATTCTCGATCTCGTCGCGCGGATCGCCAGGTCACGCACCACGGTGCTCATCACCGGCGAAAGCGGCACGGGCAAGGAGCGGGTTGCGCGAGCGATTCACGAAGCGAGCGATCGGCGGGACAAGCCTCTTCTGGTCATCAACTGCGGCGCCATTCCCGAAGCGCTTATCGAAGCGGAGCTCTTCGGCCACGAGCGCGGCGCGTTTACCGGCGCGTTCGCGAGCCGCTCGGGGATCTTCCGCGAGGCCGACGGTGGCACCGTTTTGCTCGACGAAATCGGTGAGTTGCCGCCGGCATTGCAAGTAAAGCTTCTGCGCGTCCTTCAGGAACGCAAAGTGCGGAGCGTGGGCGCTCCGACCGAGGTGCCCGTCGACGTGCGCATTCTCGCGGCGACCAATCGCAACGTGGAAGAGGACGTGCAAAATGGCCGCTTCCGGCAGGATCTCTATTATCGATTGAACGTCATCCGCATCGAGATGCCGCCGCTGCGCGAGCGCGCCGAGGACATTCGCCCGCTCGCCGATCACTTTCTCGCGCGCTCTGCGGCCGAGCAGAACAAGACCGTTCGCGCGCTCGCACCGGACGCGGTCCGCGCGCTGGAGGGTTATGCGTTTCCGGGCAACGTGCGGGAGCTCGAAAATGTCATCGAGCGCGCCATCGCGCTGGCGTCGGGCCCGATCATCGGCCTGGGAGACTTGCCCCGCGAACTGTCGGGGGCAGCGTCGCAGCCGATGCCCGCGCTGGTGGGCTTGCCGGAGGACGGATGCAATCTGGACGAAGTGCTCGGGGAGGTGGAGCGCCGGCTCCTGCTCCAGGCGCTCGAACGCTCCGGCGGCGTGCGCACCCACGCGGCCAAGCTCCTCGGCGTGACCCTGCGGAGCCTGCGCTACCGGTTCGCCAAGCACGCGCTGGGCGACGCAAGCGACGAAGGGGACAGCGAGCCTCCCTCGTTGGAAGAGCGCTTGGACACCCAGCGTCCGAGTGCGCCTCTGAGGGCAAGCGAGAAGATGTGAAAGAGCTCTTTGGCGAGAGCGAGCCACGGAAATACGGCAGCGCGGGGGCGGAGAGTCGTGGCGGACTTGTGACCTTCGGACCTTCTTGACGGGTGGACGGAGCGCGGACGGGTGGACGTAGTGAAGTGGGGCCACAGCTCGCCTGTCCGCGGCCTTGCGCGCAAGCCGAAGAACGTCCGCTGACCCTCCCCCAGGTGACGAAAATTGTCACTTGCGGGTCTTTGGCCCTGACGCCCGCCGTCGTGGAATACTCCCGCGATTCACATACTTCACGCTTGCTCCTCCGCTCCGAGGCACGAGGTCACGCCATGGCACGGGCACTGCAGTCGTTCCCATTCGTGGCGAAGCGCGATTCGCGCGGATTTACCCTCGTCGAGCTGATGATTGTCGTGGTGATCGTGGGCATCCTCGCGACGCTCGCGGTCGTTGGCTACCGCAAGCTGGTTCAGTCTTCCCACGTTTCGGAGGCGACAGGCATGGTGCAGAACATTCGCGTCGCGCAGGAGGCGTATCACTCGGAAACGCAGATGTATGCCAATATCTCGAGCGGGCCAAAAGCGTGGTATCCGGCAGCTCCCGTTTATGAAGTGTTGTCGGGATGGGGAGGGCCGTGCGGTACCAATTGCGGTCCGGTTGACTGGACCATGTTGCCGCTGCACGTGGATGGGCCGGTTCTATTTGGGTACGCCACCACGGCAGGGCCGGCGAACGTGGCGATGAACCCCGCACAAGTCACGATCAACGGGGCCACGGTCATTCAATTCCCGACGCCGGGGAGCGATTGGTATTTCATCGCCGCCGAGGCCGATCTCGACGGCATCGCTGGGACCACGACGGACGTCTACGGAACGTCCCTTAGCAATCAACTCTTCGTAAGCAACGAGGGGCAATAACGAGCCGCATTCCGGGGAGTGCGCTGAAAGGAATGGAATTTCTCATGAGTCGATGGAACAAGAAGAAACAGCAAGGCTTTACGCTCATCGAGCTGATGATCGTGGTCGCGATCGTCGGCATCTTGTCGGTGCTCGCCATTTACGGCGTCCGCAAGTACATCGCGAATGCGAAGACGGCGGAAGCGCGCAATTCGCTGGGACAAATCGCGAAAGACGCGGCGACCGCAGTCGAGCGTGAAAAGGGCACCGACGCGATCATCACGCCGGGCAATACGTCGAATCTGATGCGCTCGTTCTGCGCGTCTGCGGCCCATAGGGTTCCGACCGGTACGAACCCTCCCCAGGGACAAAAGTACCAATCGGCCGGCAGCGAATGGACGTCGGACGTCCCGACGGCCGGGTGGACCTGTCTGAAGTTCAGCATGGACGAACCGCAGTATTACCAATACGAGTACATTGGTACGGCGGACCCCAATAGCGGGGGCTTCAATGCCAACGCCTACGGCGACCTCAACGGCGACGGTGCGAAGTTTTCGACGTTCGCGCTCACGGGAGTCTCGCAAAGCGGTACGGTTGCGATCTCTCCGAACATCGTTGAAACCAACCCCGAAGAATAAGGGCCTCGGTTGATACGAGGCGATTGGGCGGTCGGCGCAATGCGTCGACCGCCCAGCGCGTATTTAAGCCACCCATGACCACCCTTGCATTGAGCCCGATCGAGCGGCGGGCCCCTTTGCTCGCCGGGCTTGCCTTCGCCCTTCCCGTCTTGATTGCAAAATTTCCGCCGATGTCCGACCTCCCTCTCCACGAGGCGGCCGTCGGACTCTTGCGGCATTGGGGTGATCCGCTCTTCACTCCGCCGACGCTCTATTTCATCAACTTGGGGCATTCAAACCAGCTTTTTTCGCTCGTCGTATGGGGCCTTTCGTATGCCGTTCCAATCGGGTGGGCGACGAAGATCGGAGTCGCCGCGGCCCTCGTCGCGCTCCCGCTCGGCGCCGCGCACCTCGCCGATCACCTGAGCGCGCCACGTTGGACCGCGCTTCTCGTAGCCCCCCTTGGATTCGGCTGGCTTTTTTTTTGGGGCCTGATTCAAAATATCGTGGGTCTGGCGATCGTGCTCGCCCTCTTGCCTGCGATCGACCGGTTCGCGCTGCGTCCCACGGTGCGGGGCGCGACGGTCATGTGCGGCGCGATGCTTCTTCTTCACTTTGCCCACCAAGCGATGCAGGTCATTGCCATGGGGGCTCTCGTCGTCTGCTCGATCGGCACATCGCAACGCGGAAAGCTCGTCTCCATTCGCCTGGTGCCGCTCGTTTTCTCGGCCGCTCTCGGGTACGCCGCGAATCGCTACGCGTGGCGATTCGCGAATTGGGCTCATCTCCAAAGCCCCGCCACGTCGTTTCATCCGCTCTCGCACAAACTCTGGATCGTTTCGGGCGTGCTCTTCGGAGGATTCGAGCCGTACGTTCGCAATCTCATGATGTTGCTCGCGGTGGCACCCGTCGCGTTGTTCGGTCTGCAGCGGGCGCGTCCGAGTCCTCCTGAAGGTCTGGCCGGAATTGGAAGTTGGGGGGCGTGGGGGGAGAGGATCTCCCCCCAAAACCTGGCTCTCGAGAGTGCCGGCTTCCCGGAACGGCTGCGCCGATGGCGCTTCGAGATCATCGCGCTCGGGCTCGTATTTCTTTATCTAATCGCACCCTGCAACGTGAAAGCGTCCACGCTCGTATACCACCGGTTCTTGCCGCCCGCGTGGGCTCTGGTCGCGGTCTCGGCAGCCGCCGGCACGCGCGGGACGTCGAGGTTCTTGCCGCGTCTTCTCTGCGCCGTCTTGCCCGTGGCGTCTCTTCTCATCGCGTGGCCGTCTTTCGTCGATAGCAATCGCGTCTACACGGACCTGGAAGCGGTCATGGTGCACATGGCGCCCGGCACCGCCATTCTTGCGGCCAACTACAGTCCCGATCAGGGCAATCGGCTCTGGAATCCGGGGGTGGCGTCGGGCTATGTCGTGGCCGAGCACGGAGGCCGGGCGATGTTCGACTACACCCAGTCGCCGATCTCCGTTCTCACCCAACGCCCAGAAAAAGTATGGGTCGATGCGTTTTTGCGCATGGATGGTCACGTGCTCGACATGCGTCCCGCATGGGATTTTACGCGCTTTCGTTACTTTCTCTTCAACACGAAGTCGCCAGGGCTGGCCGCGGCGGTCACGGCGGCCGTCAAGGACCAGGCGCGCAGGGTTACGGCCCACGGCGACTGGTATCTCTTCGAGTCGACTCTCCCAGTCGTTCCGATCGACGCGGATGACGCACCGGTCCCGGAACCGGAGCCACCGATGCTTCGCTCTCTCTTCGCAGACGCGGTCAAGCAACTTCAAGCGGCGGCCGACGCCGAGGAACGAGGAAAGGCGCAGTGACGCCTCCGAAGTCGAGCGTTCAAGCGACGAACGCCGCTCGCTGGTCGGCTGACGACGACGCCTGGCGCGGCTACCGCCGTGACGGCACGTCGCTCGTCCTCGATGCGCGAATCGAAGCCACGCTCAGGCTCCTTCTTCCCGTGGCGAACGCGAGCGTGCTCGACGTCGGGTGCGCCACGGGGGTCGTCACGGGCCTCATGGCCGAGAAGATCGGCGCCACGCGCGTCGTCGGCGTCGACTTCACGGCCGTCGCCGCGAACATCGAGACGCGCGCGGCGAACCTCGATTCGAACGAGCCCCTTCCCTTCCCCGATGCGACGTTCGACGTGGTCACATGCCTGGAGACGCTCGAGCACGTGCACGACACCGACCATCTGGTCGCCGAGATTCGTCGCGTGCTCAAGCCCGGCGGCTATGCGGTGATCTCCGTTCCTCGGATCGACGGCCTCCTCACCGTGGCGATGCTCGCCCTCGGCATGCAGCCGCCCGCGATCGATTGCTCCTTGCGCAGCCGGTACGGCGCCCCGGAGTCGGGCACGCGCGTTTCGGGGCACGTATCGCACTTCACGAGGCGCGCTCTCGCCGAGCTCCTAGCGGCGCAGCAACTTCGCGTCGAAGCGTTCGCGCAGGCCGCGATCTACAAGAGCTGGCTCCTCGCCGCGGATCGACCGCCTCTATGGAAGAAGGCGCCCCTCTGGGCTCTGTCGCATATCCCGTTCAAGCAGGACGTGCAGATTGTCCGCGTCCGCAACGCGGGCGTTGGGCGCTGAAACCCCGCCTGGATACGCTCGTCCGCGTGACCTGCTCGGCGCTCGGCTCCGCCACACCGGCGCGACAGGCTGCGCTCGGGGCGGGCGGGGTCGCGCTCGTGAGCGGAGCGTACGCAGCCACCCTCGTGGCTCTCCGGCCAGGGTATCCGGCGTCCGCGGACAGCCATTATCACTTTTCGGTCGGGCGTGAGATCGCGCACGGGGCGTGGGCGCCGGACGTGGCCCGCGGCCTGCCGCTCACCGTGCTCCGGGACATGCCGGTCGACCACTACTGGGGTTACCACGTGCTGCTCGCCCCCTTTGGCCTCATTGGCGATCCCGAATGGGGAATGGGCATCGCGACCGTGGTCCTCTTCGCGGGCGTGTGCGTCAGCATGTACCTCTTTTTGCGGGCGCGCCGCGTGGCCTATGCGTGGATATGGGCGCTCTTGCCCATGCTCCTTTCGACGCAAGACTGGCGCTTTCTCCAGCTTCGCGGCGGCCAGCTCGTCGTCCCCCTGCTTTTTGGCTTGGCGCAGGTCGCCTTCTTCGAGCCGCGGGCGGCGCGGCGCCGCGGGCTTCTTTTGGCCATCGGCTATGTGGGAATGCTGAGCTACCACGGCAGCATCGTTTTGCTGGCATTCCATCTGGGCGGCGTCGTCGCACTCGCCGTGTTGCGTCCTTCCGCGGTTCGCGAACGGCTCTCGGACCCTGCCGTCACGGCGGCCGGGCTGGCCCTCGGTCTCACCCTCAACCCGTACATGGACGCGCGCGCATCCCCCTGGCGCTTTGCGGCGCTCCACATCGGTGAGATGGGGCGCGACGCGGCGCACCTTTATGACGACCAGGAGATCGCCGAGTTTCACGGATTCCCGCTTCGGCTGCTCGCTTCCCATCCGGAATGGGCGCTCCTGCTCGTCGCGGTCGCGGCGACGGCGGCGAGGGTCGCGTGGAGGGCGCGGCGGGCCCCCTCGAGCGTGGACACCGACGCGATCGTGCTCGCGGGCATGGCGCTCGCGGGCATCGTGCTCACCGCCCAAGCGATGCGCACGCGCGAATACTCGGTGCCGACCGCGTTCGCGTTCCTCGCGGTGCTCGCGCCGCGCCGCGCCCCGACGCGGCTCATGACCGGTCTCGCGTCCCTCCTACTGGCCGCCACGCTGATCACGCACGGACGCGCCACGCTACCCATTCTCGGCACCCTTCCGACGCGGCAATACCAGGGCGCGCGGGAGCTCCTCGAAGCCAACGGCGATCACCCCATTCTGAACGTCGCCGAGGCCGACTATTGCCTGCTCCGCTGGCAGTATGACCGCGTCGTGTGCGTACAGGGGTTGAGCCGCTATTTCATTTATCCGTATCCGGATCTCTTTCACGACATTTGGGAGATTCACGATCGCGCCGACACGTCGCCCGAGACGCCCGCTATCCTGCGCCGATTTTGGGATCGCGGGGTGCGCCTCGTCGCGGCGCACAGCGCGCACAACAAGATGTTTCAATTCGCGGAGACCCATCCGCAACTCTTGCGCCGCGTCTTCCGGTCGGAGATCAACGGAGCCTCGATTTATGCAATCGACCGGGACGCGCTCGATGAGTATCGCGCGCGATAGCCGTAGTGGACCGACCAAAGGCGTTCCGCTAGCGAGTCCTCAAGCTTTTGACGCGCCGGCCGTTCGACGAGCGTGAAGGAATGTGTTTGGAGGTACCGCATGAGTGTTCCATCCGTGAATCCGAGCAGCGCGCCATCGAGCCTCGTGTCGACTCGACTCGTCGCGCCCACGACAGGCGCTGCCGCCTCACCGACCCCTCGACCGAAAGAGATGGCGACGATATCGCCCTGGGGCTTGCTGCTCGGTCGCCTGCAGACGCTCGCGGCGGAGGACCCGTCGGGCCTCACCGCCGTAGCCACTCAGCTCGCCTCGACGGTTCATGCCGCGGCGGCGAACGCCAGCGGCGACGAGGGTGCGTCGCTGACCAAGTTCGGCAACGCGCTCGCCAAGGTGGCCAAAGACGGGGATGTATCGGCGCTAAAGCCGGCCCATCATCATCGCGTTCACCCCGCAAAGCATTTGAACGGTGGAACGGGCGCGCTCTTGACCAATCTGCTCCAAGAGGTCGACACGGTCCTCGGGCCGAATGCGAGCGCGACGACGCAGACGTAGCCACGGCTCGCCGCGCCGTGACAACCACCGTGAGAAGCCGCTCGATCACGTGGTCCGCGTGCCGCCTAAGGTCGATGGCCGCGAGCTCGACATCCCAGAAGAGCGGGACGACGTCATCGGGGATCGCGGGCGTAGTCACGTCGCGATTCTACCACGCCGCCTGCTCGCGTCGTTCTGCGGCCCGGGTGCCGGGACGATAACGCGCGAGGAAATGGTTATGATGTCATAGAGGAGGCGGCGACCCATGAAAACTCTGCTTGTCACGGCGGCTTGCTGCACGGCGGCCCTTTTGACGGCGACGAACGGATGGACCCAGGATGAGCCATGGTGGAACGGCGCACCGGATGCCGTGCCGCAAAAGGCGCCTCTGCCGCAACTGACGCCGCCCCCGGCGGGGGCGCCGCGGCCACGGCAGGCGCCTCCCCCCGCGACGCCTACCGCAGCCGACTTGGCGGCGGGTCAACCTCAACCGGGTCCTGCAAGCGCCCCACCGCAATACCCGACCGCTCCGCAGGTCACCCGCGAAATGGCCTTGCAGGGTGAATGGGTCCAGACGCCGCAGTATGGGTGGATCTGGGTGCCGTATGGATCGTCGACGACGAGCGTCGGCGCGCAGCCTTACGTTTATCTGTACGCGCCCGCCCGCGGGTGGACATGGTTCGTGTCGCCGTGGGGCCTGGGTCCGTATCATTACGGATCGTGGGGATGGGGCCCTCGGTGGGGATACGCACCGGGCGCGTGGCATGGGGGCGCTCGCGGCGTGTCACGCGCGTACGTGGGGGGAGCGCATTATGGCGGCGCGCGTTTCGGCGGCGGAGGCGGCGCGCGCTTCGGCGGCGGAGCGCACTATGGTGGCGCGTTCGGCGGTGGCCATGGCGCATCGCACGGAGGCGGGGGACATCGGTAGGGAAATCTTCTCAGCGGCAGATATCGGTATTCTCATCGCACGTCGAACCGCTTTGGCACCCGGAATGGCAGCAAGGGAGGCCCGGCTGGCCGCACGATTGGCATGAACCATCATTCACAGCCTGCGAACCAGCAGGCGCGAAGCAGTCGACCAAGGGAGCGGAACAGTATCCCGATCCGGCGGGAGTGTTCGGTAGAAGCGCGCAGCATCCTTGCCCGAGTCCCCCACAGCTCGTGCAAGACCCGTCGGCCGCGCACATTCCCGCGACTCCAGGGCAGGCTTCGCCGACCGCGATGCATTCATCGGCGGACGTTCCGTTGGGAGACGCGCAGCAGCCCGCCACGCAAGTGTTTCCGGGGCAGCAGGGCTGACCTTGGCCGCCGCACTGCGCGGAGCAGAGCTCTTTCGCCGAGCAGCGAAGGCTGCCGGAGCAAAGCTGGTTATTGCAGCATTGTTGACCGTCGCTTCCGCAATTGGCGCACAGCCCGGCCGTGCAGAGACCGTCCATACCTGCGCAGGGTGCCCCTTCGGCGACGCACACCGACGATCCGTTGTTGCGTACGCAGCATCCATCACTGCAGGCCTGCCCGCTGCCGCAGCAGGCTTCGCCGGGGTCGCCGCAATGACTGCAAGTGAGCCCTCGGCACTCGGCGTTCGTTCCGTTGCAGGAGGAGCTTCCGTTCGAGGACTGGCAACACGCCTGGCCCAATCCCCCGCAGGTAACGCAGATGTCTTGCTGACACGCGCCACTTCGACATTCTTCGTTGGCGCAGCACGGTTGCCCCTCCGCACCACAGACCGAGCACACGCCGGCGCCCCCCTCGCCTCCGGCGTCGACGCATGCAGTGTCGCTCGCCGGCCCACCGTCCACGGCCCCGTCCGAAGTACTTCCGGATGCCGTCGATCCGTCGATCGGAGTTTGGGGTCCGCTCGACCGACCGCCGCATGCCAGAACGGCGCAAGATACCAGGCACCAGCATAGGACTTGTTTTCGCAAAGGGCGCTCCACATGTGCGATCGGTGATCGCTAAACCAAATCGACTAACCACATGTTCTTGCGTTGACCATGGCGCCGAGCAACGCTTAGAGGCAAATGGGATTCATGCCCTGACGGTTGCAGCTGGATCCGCTTTGGCAGCCCCAATAGCAGCAGGGAAGACCTGGTTGGCCGCATGCTTGGCAGAATTTGTCGGTGAGCTCCAACGAATGCGAACCTGCGGGTTCAAGGCAATCTGTGAGCGGAGCCGAGCAACTCCCCAGGCCCTGTGGAACATTCGGAAAATCGCAGCACGATTGTCCAAGCCCTCCGCAGGCGCCGCACGATCCATCCACAGCGCACGTCCCAGCGGACCCTGGGCACGGCTGCCCGGCGGCGACGCACGCGTACAAGCCACCGAAGGCAAACTGCGCGCAACACCCGCCCGCGCATGTACCTCCCGGACAGCAGGGCTGGCCGGGGCCGCCGCACGCCGCGGTACAGAGCCCATCCATCCCGCACGTGAGGCTGGCCGAGCATCCCCCGCCCTGGCAGCAGGGTTGACCCTCGCCACCGCAATTGGCGCACGCTCCCGCAGTGCACAGGCCGTCCGTCGCGGAGCAGGCGGAGCCATTGGCAACACAGACCGACGTCAGGCTGTTGGACGCCATTACGCAGCAGCCGCCGCCACACGGTGGATCGGTCTCGCCGCAACATCGCTCGCCGGGGGCACCACAGTGACTGCAGACCGCCGCCGCCTCGTCGCATTCCACGTTTGGTCCCGCGCACGGGGCTACCGTGGGGGACCCCGCTGACGTCATGCAGCACGACTGACCCTGCGCACCGCAGGCCACGCAGCTATACCCGTTATTGCATGTGCTTCCGCTTTCTCTGCATGCGCATCCGTTGCAAGTCTGCCCCATGCCGCCGCATGTCGAGCATGACCCGTTATTGCAAGTTCCGGCGCTGCCACCCGCTGGAACGGCCACGGGATTCGAAATGGCGCATTGCTCGCCATTGGCGACGCAAGCGCCTGAGTAGCAACAAGCCCCGCCCTCACAAGCGCCGTTTTCGCAGCAAGGCTGTCCCGGGCCGCCACACGGCTCGCAGTGGTCGATAGGACACGCCAGCCCGGCCGAACAAAGGGTCAGCCCCTCACAGCACAGCTGCCCCTCTCCCCCACACGCGGAGCAAACTCCGGTCGCGCCACCGTCCGCCCCGGGTCCTCCGTCGAGGCATTGAGTTCCGCTGGCAAAACAAAGCGAACCGCCGCAGCAAGCCTGCCCTTGGCCGCCACATCCTCCGCATGATCCAGCGGCGCACATGCCGAGCGGCCCGCAGGATGTTCCGTCCGCAGCGCATCGGCCCGTAACGCAACAGCCGCCATTCTCGCACTCGTTGGCGGCACAGCACGGGTTGTTAGGCGTTCCGCACTGCGTCACCGTCGAGGCGTCCATTCCGGACGAAGCGTCCGTCTGCACTAGGCTGTCCGCGCCGGCATCCGAGGTACTCCCGAATGGCGTCCCTGCGTCGGCCGGCGCCGTGCCGTACGTTCGCCCTTCGCACCCCGTTAACGGCGAAAGGGCAACGCATAGCCACAAGGCACGCACTAGCAACGCCAACGCGGGGACCACGTCTTCGAGTCGTCTCGCCATGTGTGCACGCACCTCCGGACGGGCCTCCGGATCCAAATCAAGCGGCCAGGAACCCATACGAATCATGCATCATTGCGACCTAGCCTGCAAAGCCAATGCACCCGGTTAACATGAGCGGGGCGGTCGTTTACTAACCCAGCCGCCCCGGGCGAGTCCAGCGCGTCACCCACTGGGCAAGCTGCGCGCCGCAGCACTTCCATGGATTGCTGCGGCGCTACATTACTGCAAAAGCAAAAGCGAACCATCACACCATCGTGCGGGATAAAGCTCACGCAAACCTCCCGTTCGTGGATTTCAACGGTGTGTTCCCAATTCTTTTTCGATAGTCTCAGGCCGCGATTCCGCCGACAGACGCGCGCTGTTCCAACCCGCGTTCCTGTTTTAGCTGCCTCTCAGAACTCGCTCTCGATCGAGAGGTTGTCAATATTGAACTCGGAGCTATTGTTGAGCACTCCGAGAGTCCCAATGTACGCAATCTATGATTTCACTGAACGCCGGAACCACTCGGGACGAAAGCCGCAATTTGCCCTTGCGCAGCCGTTCGCTCTGCAGGGGGTAGATTGTGCGCCGCGAGTGCCGCGGCTAGAAATAGCTTTTGCTCATCGAGCTCTGAGCCGCCCTGCCCGTTGACCAATGCCGAAAGGGCGTTCTGGAAGTTCTGTCTCAGGACCTCTATCGGCGGTTGAACCCGCGATGGATCAACCGCGAGAAGTGCCGCGACCTCGTCCGGCGTCATGCGACGCGCAGTGGCGTAATGGAGCGCTTCCACGGCCGCAGGCGCCGCTGCTGGTGCCACGAGTTCTTGTCGCGACGACGACGTAAGTTCCTTGGGGACGTCAGCGCTGCTGCACGCGAAGTCCATTGCCGAAAACAAACTAGCTAGCATTGCCCATACATATCGATGGTTCATTGCGTTCTCCTTGGTGGATTCCGATTAGAATCCGGTAGCGACTTAGCTCGTCGCTGCACGTTCTGTTTGGAGCCCCACCCGAGCCCCTTTTGCCGGCATGTTCATCGAAGGGGCCGCGCCTTGTCAACGACAAAAGGCCGAGCCGACTACCATGTTGTTATCGCTCATCATGAGTGACGCGCGTTGAGCGAACGCATATTATTCGATAAGACCGTCGGCGGCCCATTGCACGCCTAGATAGACACGGGACATGCGAGTGGGACGAGTATCAAGCACAAACGCCGGTTCCGCGACTAACGGTTGACGCGCTTATGCAAGCCCAACGTCGCTTTACACGGGGGGGAAGGCCAGGGCCAGCCTTAGCCACGGTGTCGGTCGGTCCCGACCCCTACAATGCCCGCGAATCGCTTGTTTCTAACCGGCTCTGCTGGCCATCGGGCCACTACCAGCAATCGTGGACGCCTCGTCACCCGTATGTCCGACTCTATGATTTGCAGGGCACAGTCGGTGCTCGAGTACCTTGCAAATCTCCACGACAGAGCGGAGCAAGCGGACGGCCTCCTGCGTGCTCTCCGGCGAAAGGTCGAACTCTAAGCTTGCGTGTTTTCCAGGCCCGACGGACTCGTTGACCGCGGCGACGAACTGCTCCAGCGGTCGCATCATTTTTTCGTAGCACTCCCACCCGCGACAGCCCGCCGCGATTGCTTCGTATCGAAGGATCTTTTCGCAGTTCCGCCCCGACATGGGCGTCCAATTGCCGCACAGACCATCGTTCCGCCTCCGCGGTCGAAAGAAGGCGTTCCTGTTGGTCAGGGCTAAGAGGTAGAACAAGTCGAATGTGACCCGTCGAAATGCTCTTCCAAGTTGTCAGATGCAGGCGTTCACACAATTCGTAAATGGCAACGCTCCTATACAGGACGGACGGACTCATCGGAAGGTGCGGATGTTTCGCGAGCTTGCGTAGGGACGTATCCTTTCTTCGGTCGCGGTTGCGCCAAGTAGCAAGGTTACCGGAGTAAAATTGTCTCACCACGACTCCACCGACGTCCAAGGCAAACTTCAACGTCGCCGTCTTGCATATTTGGCGTTCAGTTGAGCAACCACGCGCTCGAGGTCGGCCTCCAGCACGGCTGGATCGTTTGAATGCGCGTCGTTCTTGCCAATGGTATCGGCAGCCATGCTCCTTGCGGAGCGAAAAGTGCCGCTCTCGTTGTCTCCCCTTGCCATCTCCTCTTCCCTTCCTTTCCGAGGCTTTCCGCATACTATGTCACGTGGAGTCGTTAGTAGAAGACCCGTTCGCGCCGGCGTTGACCCACGGTGTGGAGCGCGTTGTTTATCATCCAAGTGTTGCCACGTGGGAACACATCACGCTGCGGCGAGACGTTTTCCGCCGCATTGTCCGGCAGCGCAGGCAGGCCGAAGCCCGCCGACTGCGCTTCGCATGTCGATGTCGACGGCGGCGCTCGTACGTGAGCTTCCGACGAAGGCCTTGATCGGCACTTTATTGGCAGGGCGTCGACAATACGATGGCGCGGCCGCGTCTATCGCCGGTGGATGCGCGGTCGCCCCGAAGAAAGAGCAGTGGCCCGCAACCGCCGCAGCACGCGTGAGAGGGCCTTTCGATGGTTTCCCGCTGGTCTCCGGCGGCACGGACTCCCGCCTCGATGTAGCGGCTCTCATCGAACACGATCTTGACGATCCGCTCACTCCCGACGGACTGCCGAGATACGCAAAACCTACAAATTGGGCATAACAAACGACAATGGACGACCTCTGATCGCATACCGGACCATTCAGTCGCAGATCGACATCCCCGCCATCCATCGCCCCGGGCAACCGTCACGGCTTGAAGTTATTCTGGGGAATCGGCGGCGCCGCCTTCGCGTGCTCTTCCGCCTGCTCGCGGAGCTCTTTGAGCTCCTGCGTTTCGCCGGCCGGGTCGAGCCTTTCGGCCTTCCCGAGCTGCGCCGCGCACGACTCCCACGCGCCGTCCGCGCAATACCGCCGCGCGTCGCGGCGGAGCGCCCGGGCTTCGCGGACGTTCGGCGCCACGTCGGGCGGCGTGTCCGGCGTGGCGATCTCCGTTCCCTCGTGCCGGCCGCCGCGGCCGAGCGCGCGCACACCGAAGAAGACCAGAACGGCGACCGCGACGAGGCCGAGCCCCGCGGCGAGCGTGCGCAGCGTGCGGCGAATCTCGGAGACCTCGTGCCGCACGTATCCCGGCGACACGCCTTCCCCGTGCGCGATGGCCGAGGCCTCCTCATGAAGCATCGCGCTCCGTAGAAACCATGGAAACGTGCGCGGAAAAAGCACGCGCCCCTTTTCGACGAGGCGCGCAACGGCGTCACGCTCTTCGTACGCCGGCGGATCGCTCGCCGCCGCGGACTCGCCCTCGTCGAACGGGAGCGGATCGGTGGCGAGCCGTGCGTTGTCGTGGGCGTGATCGATGGCGACACGTCGCGCAATGCCGTTGAGATACCGTCGCGCCTCCTCCCTCTCGTGATCGGGAAAGTGTCGCGCTGCCCAGGCTTCCGCCACGACGTGACGGCACTGGTCATCCACTTCGTGGTCGCCCACGCCGCGCCCGCGCAGCACGCGGCGAATCGAGGCGAGCATCTCCGGGTCCCCCAAGAGCGCCTCGCGACGGGCCTTGGATGTGTCGGCCATCGGCATGACGGTATCCTCCATTCGCGCGAGCGGTGCAACCGAGACCCTTCCGGACTACGACTTGCCCGATTGCCCCTTCCCCGGACTCTCTGCGGCGAGAGTCCGGGGAAGCGGGCCGCTTCTACGCATGAGGCGCCCCCGGCGTAACCGCCGCCGGAGCCACGGGTTTCGTCGCCGGGTCCGGCGGCGAGGGTGCCGTCGGTCCCGATGACGCGGGCGTCGCCTGTACGGGCACGACGCCTTTGATCCCGCTCTTCTGTTTCTTGCCGAGCGTTCCTCGAGCCGTGCGCGTGGCTTTGGCCTTTGCCACGGCGGCGGCCTTGGATTGCGCGGTTTTCTGCGTTGTCTTGGTTTGCGCGAAGCCGAACAGCTGTAGCTTCCCGCTCCCCTTTCCGAATCGGCTGACGAGATAAGCTCGCATCCCCGCTCTGACGAGCAGCATCTGCTGTTGCAGATCCTGCTCGCTGTTCACGGCGTTGTGCAGAGCGGTTCGCGCGGTCTTCGTTGCCTCCGAGGCTGTGATACGCGATTGAAGTTGCGCGAGCAGATCTGCACGACTGTACGTAATGCCGTTGATGACGAACGAGTCAACTCCGGCAAGCTCGGTATTGATACCATTGATGAGTGTCTTGTATTCGGCTTCGATGGTCGTTTTCTGAGTGGCAATATTGATTGTGGATAGCGTGGTCATGGCGATCTCCTTTGGGTGTCGACTGGTTTTGACGTGAGAACGAGGCCTTCCCACCGGCGACTACCGCCGGCTTCGTGGCCCCTTGTCATGTCCATCCCCTCCGCGGGGCGAAACGCTTCCTACGAACGCCCTCGCGCTCCACTTTTTGGTGAGTGTATGTAGGCAACCGACCCGATCACCGACCGATCGGGGCGCCCGCACGCCGTGATCGCACGGCTTCTCGCGTGGATCGCTTCAGGGGGCGAGCTGCAATGCTCGTCCTCCGCGTGGAGAGAGACTGGATCGCGCGATCCGAGCTCGCGATTGCCCGACTTGAGCTCTCGATCGCGCGATCGGGGCTCTCGATCGAATGGAACGACCGTCCGATCGCCGTTCGTGACGCCCTCGCTGCGCGCGGGGACGACCCGATCGCGACAAGAGCGTCGCGATCGGAGCGCGAGAGCCTCTCGATCGCGCCGAGGGTCTCACCCACGACGCGAACGGCGGGGCTTTCACCTCCGAGGACGACGATCACAACGCGAACAACGACGCGTTCAACTCCAGCGATGACGTCTTCCGCGCAAACAACGACGCGTTCAACTCCGACGACGACGTCTTCAGAGCGAATAACGACGTGTTCAACTCCAACGATGACAGCTTCGGCGCGAATGACGACGCCTTCCGCTCCAACGACCACGGGATTGCCGGAAATGGCGGCGCTTGCAGCGCCAGGGACGCCGCGATCCGCGCGAACGACGACGGCGTCCGCACGAAGAACCGCTCTTGCAGCGCCACGGGCGACGCGATTGGCGCCCAGGACCCTTCGTGCAGCTCCTGCCGGTCACCGATCGAGCGGCGAATGCTTCTTCAGAGAGCGCCTGGCCTGCGGCGTTCGAGGACGCATGTCCACCACGAACGCATGCAAGTGGGCCATTCGTTTGACGACCCGCTCCGCGGCCCCTTCCAGCGCCGGATGCCGCAGGAGCGCGGGCTCGAGCTCGTCGAGCCATCCGGGGCCGCCGAAGTAGGGCCAACGATCCGGCCCGTACACGTACTTCGCGGCCAGCCGCGCGCCCTTCTGGGGAGTCGCGTAACGCGCAGCCCCCTTGGCGACCACCATTTGCTTCAGCCGGTCGGCCAAACTCTGGCCCGGCGCGACGGGAAGGTCCGGCCACCACGGCGCGTCGAAGTAGACATGGTCGCGAACGCGGCCGAGCTCCCACAGCGCGGGCGCGAGCGCCTCCGTGGTCCACGACGCCGGAGCTTTGGGTCCCCCCAGCCAGCGCACCGCCGTGAAACCCCAGTTGTCCGGATTGCACGTGGCCACGATGAGGACTTTGCGCGCGAGGCCGCCGAGCGTCGCCAGGTAGCGCCGCCAGTCGCGCACGAAAGGAAGCGCGTGGTAGACGACGACCATGTCGCTCGGGGGCAGATCGCCCACCCGCGCTTCGTCCTCCACGACGCGCACGTCGGCGTCGCCGCGCGGCGCCACGGCGGCGTAGACGGCGCGCGCCACCGCGCGCGCTTCGTCCGACCGAACCGCGGCGACGACGCGGACGCCTTGCCGCGCCAGTCCCGCCGCGTGCACGCTTCGAATCCCGGCCATCCCGTCGAACGGGCCCTCGAGCGCCGTCTCGACGCCGTATTCTTCGGCCCACCCCTGCATCCGCTGATAGAAGCAAAAGCGCTCGTAGGCCGTGCCGAGGCCGCGGTCGTTCTCGATCAGCGCGGCCAACGAATTCATGGTGTTCCCAGGGCTCCGTTTTCCGCGGAGGCGTCTCGCTCGCAGACATAGAGAAAACCAAGCGCAAACGCGCCCGGCCAACGCTCGTGCAGGCGCGGCCCGGTGACGACGCGCGCCATCCACGCCGGCAACCGCAAGCGGGCGTCGGTGAATCGTTCGGGAAAGTAGTAATGCCGCTCGACCGCGCGAAATCCGTTCGCGTCGATGAACCGCTCGAAGAGCGCTTTGGAGAAGAGCCGCACATGGTTCGAGAAGAGCTCGCCCGCCCCGTGCGCCGTATCCATGATGTCCACGAACTCGCCAGACAGAAAGACGAGGCGGTTATAGAGGTTCAGCGTGTTGGGGACGCAAAGGAGCGCCGCGCCGTCGGGCCGCAGCACCCGGCGAATCTCGCCGAGCAGCCTGCCGGGCGCGAACACGTGCTCGAGCACGTCGTAACAGAGAACGACGTCGAACTCCCCGTCGTGAAAGGGCAGCGCTTCCGCTTCGAGATCGACCGAATGCCCCTCGATGCCCCGCGCGCGCAGCGACTCGGCCGCCCCCGGATCCATCTCGACGCCGCACAGCCTCCGGCCGGGCGACCGAAGCGCCTCGAGCACGTGGCCGCTCCCGCAGCCGACGTCCAGCACGGACCGCGCCGCCTTCACGCGCGGGTGGTCACGCGACAGCTCCGTCTTCCACCGGACGTGCTCGGCCGTGGTGAGCGCGGGGGCACGCCAGTAGTCGCGGTAGTACGCGGCCCGGTCTTTTTCCGCGCTGTCCGTCGTGTCCCCGCTCGCGGACGTCATGCGCCGGCCATGTGCCCCGCCACGCGGGCGAGCGACGGCGCGTCGAGCAGCAAGTTCGTGTAGCTCGCGTTGGCGAGCGGGCACGCGCACTCGTGGGCGCGCACGCTGCGCCGGAACTCGTCCGCGCGGGGGCCGAACCACACCGCGCCAAAGTCGTATCCGTGATCGCGCACGTTGCCCACCGACTCCGCGCGCACGCAGCACCCCCACACGTGCCCGTCCGGCGCGAGCTGCGCGCTCGCCCAGCCGGCGTAGCAATCGATGACCTGCCGCTGCTCTTCCAGAATGCGCGCGGAGAGCTCGTAATATTCGAGCCGGAGCGACTCGACCAGCCGCGCCACGGGGTGGGTCGACCGGTGCGCGCGAATGGCTTGACTCAAGTGCGCGACCGCGCGCCGGTACGAAGCCGGGTCGGGGGTGATGTCCTTGTCCATCGTCTTGAGCTCGACGCGGTTTTCGGCGACCTCGGCGATGTACGAGTCCGGGCGAAAGAGGGCGCGCGCCTCGCGCTCGATGTCGGGAATGCGCGCCACGTTGAACTTCGAAATCACCGTGTGAACGCCCAGCACGACGTGAGCGTACGTTTTTTTCAGATCGTGAATCAGCTCGGCGACGGCCTTCAGCTTTTCGAAGTTGCGATCGGCCCCCCGGAGGCGATCGTGCGCGAGGCCAATCTCGTCCACCGAGAGGTTCAAGACGAGCTGCGCGCCCACGGTGTAGTGCGCAATCTTCGGCAAAAGGTGGAAGATTCGCTCGGTGATGACGCCGTTCATCGGAATGTTCACGATGCTCGGCTCGATCTGGGTTCGAACGAGGCGCACGATTTCGGCGAAGTCCGAACGAACGAATTGGTCCCCCCCCGAGAGGGTTACCCAAATGGGAACCTTCCCGAGCGTGGGGAAAATGCGGCCATACTCGTCCACCGAGAGGTCGTCGACCTTCTTTTGCCAGATGTCGCACGTGGCGCAGCGCGACGGGCACGAATACGTGACCGACACCGTCAGATTGACGGGAAGCTGTCGGGGCGCGCCGGCGGCGTGCGAGGCGCGATAACCGGCGAGCCGGGCGACGAGCGGCAGCTTTCTCACGGGGGTCCGGGGCGGGCCGACAGGCGCCGCGGGCGCTGGGGCCCGGCGCTGTCCACGCCGTTCGCTCCCGCGCCGGCTTCGCGGGAGTCCGTTTTGTTCCCGAGCGACTTCGTGGACGCGAGAACGCGCCACGTGCGGTGTTTGCCTCCGACCACCCGCGCGTCCCAGAAGCCGAGAGCGCGCGCCACGACTTCGGTGCCCACGGCCACCGCGAGCGCCATCTTGCCGAAGCGGTCCTCGCGTCGCGCCACCTGGAACGTGGCTCTCGCCAGGAGGCCCCGATCGAGCGTGGCGACCTCGTAGCCAAAGGCAAATTCGAGCCAGTAGTGCCCGCGCGCGATCCGCCGGCGCTGCTCGAAATATTCGCCCATCGTTTCAGGGCCATGGTTGGTGACGACGGCGTCGGGCACGTAGCCCAGGAGGTATCCCTTGGAGCGCACGATGTCTTCGATGGACGCTTCGTCGACCACGGACAGTTCGCTCACGCATTCGACCAGATGCGCGCGGAATGCCACGATCTCGCCCATCTTCGGCACCTCGAGCGAGACCTCGTGGTGCACCTCCCAGAGCACGTTGACCATCCGGCCCACGAGCGTCGACCCGTCGTTGTTCGGTATGGGCCGCGCGCCCACCATTCCGACGTCCGCGCGATCGGACAGGGCGCGCACCATGGCCTCGACCACGCCGGGCGCGAGGTCGAGATCCGCGCTGCAGACGACGATGACCTGGGCGCGCGGGTCGCGCATCTTGAGGTACGCGTTGATGGCGGCCACCTTCCCCTCGCGCCGCTCCTGCACGTGGACGTGCATCCCGGGGCGCCCCCGGCCCACGTCGCGCGCCACCTCGGCCGTGTCGTCCGTGCACCCGCTCGCGACCACGACAATCTCGAGCACGCGCGCAAGGCGTGTCTCCTGTTCGATGAGGCCGTTGAGCAAGCGGCGAATATTGGCCGCCTCGTTGTGCGCGGGGACGACGATGGAGACGTTCATGTCGTGTCCGCCGAATCGGCGCGCCCGATCCCCGCGGAGGGACCGCCGCCGGTCGCATGAAGGATCGCGCCCACCGCCCCGCAAAGATACCAGAAGAGCCGGTACAAAAGACACACGGCAAGCGCCACGCCGGGGAGCAGGCCGGCCAGCCCGAAGAAGAAGATGTACGCCGCATCCGCGGTCCCCCATCCCCCCGGAAGCGCAGGAATGGCGCCGACGATGAAGGCCATCGCCGCGCCGACGTAGACCCACTTCTCCTCGCGCGGTGTGGCTCCGAGTGCGAAGACGAGGCCACGAATCGTCGCAAACTGCACCGCCGCGACGACCAGGCTCAACGCGGCCGCGGTCGCTATGGCGCGCGGGGCGCGCGGATCGCGAATGTAGGCGAGGACGGGGCCCCCGGCGCGCTGCAGCCGCTCCCCGAGCCGTCCGGCGGAGAGCCGCCCGGAGGGCCGGCGCACGAGCACGAGCGCGAGCAGAAAGACGGCCGGGACGGCGAGCAAGACGGCGACGAGGGCGTCGCCTCCGGCCGACGGGGTCCGAAAGGCGATGCCCAACGCGGCCGCCAGGCCCGACAGGACCGCGAGCCCGACGGCCCGGTCGAGCAGCACGGAGGCGACGACGATCGCCCACGGTCGTGCGGCCCCCGCCGTGCGCGGCGCACGCGAAACGACGGACGCGACCCGCAGCGCATCGCCGCCGATGCCCCCGGGAAGCAGGATCCCGCCGGCCTGCGCTTCGATCGAGATGCGCCACACGCGCGACGTGGAGAGCGTCACCCCCGCGAAGGCCAAAAGCGCCCGCCACCGCGCCGCCCAGGCGAGCGTGCCGAGCGCGTAGAGCGCCAGCATCGCCCCTACCACGGAGAGCCGCGCCCGGGTCAGCGTCGATACGAGGCCGGGCTCGCACGCAAGGCGCGCGCAGGCGTCCGGATCGATGTCCACGTCGCCGCTCGGCACGTGCAGCACGCACCCCGCGGGCTCTCGTGAGACCGCGACGCGCGTCGACGCCGGCGACCGCGGATCCCAGCAGCGATCGCGGAGCGGGATGACCCACGCGACGAAGGCCAGCGCCACGAGCGAGAGCGTCCACGCCAGCGCGCGGCGGACGCTTCTCTTGCGACGCTCGAGTTCGAGGGCGTGCCCACGCCGCATGGATCGCTCGGTCACACGGTCACCGGGAAGGCCCGCGCGGGGACTCCGCGCGAACGAACCCCCCCCCGAGCGTGCGCATGACGCCCTCTTCGTACCCGACCTTCGGCGCAAAGCCGAGACGGGCCCGCGCTTTGGCGATGTCGAACGCCACGGGCCGCGTCATGACGTCGAGCTTCTCGCCGTTGAGGGGGGGCTCTCGTTGGGTGAACGCGACGCCGAGGCGGGCCATTGCGTCGATGCACCCCGCCGCGGCGCGCGCCAGAGGGAGCGGAAGATGCAGCGAGGGCAGATTGCGCCCGACCGCGCGCGCGACGAGGGCCGAGAGCGCGCCCAGCGTGGTGGTCTCCGGCCCCGCGACGATGAAGTCCTCCCCGGCGGCCTCCGGGTGCGTCGCCGCGAGCCAAAGCCCGTCGACGATGTCGTCGACGTGGGTGTGATGAAGGACGTTGTTTCCCGAACCGACGACGCGGTACGTGCCGGCGCGGATCATGGCGGCCATCTTGTCCATCATGCCGTTTCGGTCGCCGGGGCCGTAGACGATCGTCGGCCGCACGATCGAGAGCTCCACGCCGAGCGCGGCCGCCAATCGCCGCGCGAGCGCCTCGGCCTCCACTTTCGTCGCGGAGTAGAGCGTGCGCGGCGCGTAGGGCGACGTCTCGCGGATGGGCAGCGCGGAAGGAAAACCGTAGACGCCCACGGAACTCACGAGCACGAAGCGGCGCACCCCGGCGCCCGCGCCCGCGCGCATCACGCGCTCGACCAAGTCCACGTTCGACGCGCGGTAGGCACGGGCGTCCGCGCCGTAGCGGTGCCTCACGGCGGCCGCATGAACGACCACGTCGATGCCCCGGAGGAGCGCGCCGTCATGGACCACGTCTTCTACCGCGCGCGCGCCGGCGGGCGCCGCGGGACCCGGATGGCGCACGAGCGGCAACACGTGCACTCCGCGGCTCCGGAACCCGCGCACCAGGTGAGCGCCGACGAACCCCGCCGCGCCCGTGATCGCCGCCGCTCCGGTGGCCGCGCCGATCGTCGCCATGGGCGTGCTCTATAGCGCGGGCGCATCGGGGCGCCTCGCGACGACCGCGGCCATGCCGTGCGATCGAGTGACCGGCGCCGGCCCCCGTGGCGTGACACTGGGCGTGGTAGGCGTGGTGGAAGGGAGGCGTGGTAGAAGGGAGGCGATGCCGCTCCTTTCCACGCGCGGACGATCCCGCGGGCGCCGCATTTCGCCGGTGGAGCTGGCGATCGGGTTCGCGCTCGTGGGCTCGCTCCTGGCCATCGCGGTCCCCACGTTCGTGCGCGAAGTCCATGCGTCTCGGTTCGTCGAGCCCGTGGGAGGACTCGAGCGCATCGCCCAGGCCGCCGTCGCGTACGGACAAGCCCACCCCGTCGCCCAGGGCTTTCCTTCGAGCGCGCCGCTGACCCCCGCTCGGCCGCCCCGCGGGCGATGCGAGGTCGACCCGCCCGCGCTGTGGGACCACCCCACGTGGCAGGCGCTGGACTTTCGCCCTGCGCCGGATGGACAACCGCACTGCTTCGCGTTCGGCTTCGAGAGCTCCCTCTCGGCACCCCGCAGCACGTTCCGCGCGCACGCGCACGGCGATCTCGATGGCGACGGGCTCACGAGCACGTTCGAGGTGACGGGCCACTACGTGGACGGCGACCCGCTCGGACCGGCGCTCGATCCGGGCATGCTCGTGGACGCCGAGGTGGAATGAGCCGAGCCACGTGGCAAGGCCCTCTGCTGCTCTCCGTCGCGCTCGCAGGCGTGGCGGTCACGCAGCCCCGGCTCGCGCGCGTAGCGCACGAGGTCAAAGAGCGGAGCGACGTGTACGCGCTGCCGCCTGGCGGCGAGCTCCGCGTCGCGACGCTCGGCTGGACCGCGGCGGCGACGGATTTGCTCTGGGCCAAACTCCTCGTGGAGTACGGCATGCACTGGTCGGAGCACCGGGACTTTACCAATATCGCCGATTACGTGGACGGCATCATCGCGCTCGAGCCGAACTACCGCCCGCTCTATCGCATCGTCGACACCCTCCTTGCGTACCGGCCGATGCAAGGGACGGCGACCGACGTGAAATTGGCGCGGGGGTACCTGGAGCGCGGCACCCGCGAGCGACCGGACGATTCGAAGGTGTGGATGCAATATGGCCAATTTCTCGCCTTCATCGCGCCGTCGTTTCTGCACGACCCGGCGGAGATCGAGGCCTGGCGCCGCACGGGCGCCGGCGCGATGGCGCACGCCGTCGAACTCGGCGAATCGGCCGATCGCGCGCTCTCCGCCGCGTCGCTCTTGACCCAATCGGGGGCCAAGGAGCAGGCCATTCGGTACCTCGCGCGCATCTACGAGCTCACGCCCGCGACGTCGGACGCGCACGAAGCCATCGGCCGCCGGCTCGCCGCGCTCGCCGCCAGCGTGCAGCGCGACGCCGCAGACGCCGCCGTGGCCGCGATCGACGCTCGCTGGCGCCGCGAGTTGCCCTCGGTGAGCCGCGACGAGTACCTTCTGATGGGGCCCCGCGTCGATCCGGTGCGCTGCGCCGGGGCATCGCAAAGCGCGGATCCGCAGTGCGCCCGCGGTTGGTCGGACGTGCTCCGCGCCGCCGGGATCCACGAGGATCTCGACGAACTCGGGTCCGCGGACGGCCCCTGACGACGTCGCGCGTACCGCGCCGTGTGGGCACGGGGCCGCCTGTCGTGCGACGATCGAGGAAAGCCATGGATCTCGCGTCGACGTGTGGGCAGCTCGTCATCGGTGGATTCTCGGGAGAGTCGCTCCCCGCGTCGTACCGGGAGGCGCTCCAGCGCGGACGCCGGGGCGGCGCGATCTTGTTCGCCTCGAACGTGGGGGGCGGCCTCGAACAAATCGCCGCGCTCGCGCGGGAGGTGCACGCCGCCTGTCCCGACCCGCTCCTCGGGATCGATCAGGAGGGAGGTCGCGTCGCTCGCCTGCACGAGCCGGTCCTTCGTGTGCCGCCGATGGCCACGATCGCGTCGTGGGGCGACGTCCCTTTCGCCGAACGCATCGCGCGCGCCGTGGGCGCCGAGCTGACGGCCCTCGGGTTCACGATCGACTTTGCCCCGGTGCTCGACGTGAACACGTGCGTGCACAATCCCGTCATCGGCGATCGCGCGTTCGGCGCCGATCCGGGCGTCTGCGCCGCGTTCGGCGCGGCGTGGGTCCGCGGACTGCAGGCCGCGGGGATCCTCGCCACGGGCAAGCACTTCCCCGGCCATGGCGATACGTCGAAGGACTCGCATCTCGAGCTGCCCGTCGTGGAGCAATCGCGCGAACGCATCGAGCGGGTCGAGCTCGCGCCGTTTCGCGCCGCCCTCTCGGCCGGGGTCGCCGCGCTGATGACCGCCCACGTGGTCTATTCCGCGATTGACCCCGACCATCCGGCCACGCTGTCACGCGCGATTTGTACAGGAATGCGGGAACGGATCGGCTTCGACGGGATGCTCGTGAGCGACGATCTCGAGATGCAGGCGATCGCCAAGCACGGGACGATCGGCGACGCCGCGGTTCACTCGGTGGCGGCCGGATGCGACGCGCTGCTCGTGTGCCACCGCCACGACGCGCAGGACGCGGCGGTCGACGCGCTCGTCCGCGAAGCCGAACGATCGCCGTCATTTCGAGCCCGCTGCGACCAGGCGCGCGTGCGCGTGGCGGCCGCGCGGCGGCGGGCGGCCTCCCACCTCCGGAGCGACGCGACGGGTCTTGGCGTCATCGCCGGCCCGGCGTCGCGCGCGGTCGCCGATGAAATCGCGCGGCGCCTCGAGGGCTGACGGGCCGCGGGGGCCTCGCGGGCCCACCGGGACGCCGCCGCTTTGGAGTATATAGTCGCCCATCGTGCACGTTCGTGACGTACCTCGCTCGCTGGCGCGGACCTATTTCACCTTCGACGGCCGCAGCTTGGCGCTCGGGCGGGTGGTCCTCGGCACGGTGCTGATTGTCGACCTTTTGCGGCGCGTTCGCTGGCTCCGCGATTTTTATTCGAACGAGGGATTGCTTCCCAACCACACGGTGCTCTGGCAGCCCTTCCAGCCGCGCGCCTTCTCGTTCTTCTTGATGGCCTCGCACCCCGAGGAGTCGGCCATTGGCTTTGCGATTGCATTCTCCTGCTTCTTTTGTTTCCTCGTGGGCTTCCGAACGCGCGTCTTTCACGTGCTCTCGTTCGTGATGACCACCAGTCTGCACGCGCGCATCCTGTTCGCCGAAAATGGCGGGGCCGTGGCGCTCGGCGCGGTGGTTTTTTGGACGGCGTTCATGCCGCTCGGGCGCCGCTTTTCGGTGGACGCGCTGCTCGCCAGCTTGCGCGCGCGGCCCGACGAGACGCCCCGCGATCTCACGGCTCGCCGCCGGCCCCTCGCGGACACGCGTCCTTTCGTGTCGCTGGCGGTGCTGGCCCTGCTCCTGCAGCTCGGCGTCATCTACGCCTTCAACTACATGCACAAGTCGGGGCTGACGTGGAAAACGGGCACCGCCGTGTTCTACGTGCTCGAGCAAGAACGGATCGTCACGTGGCTCGGCCTATGGGCGCGTCACCACCTCCCGTTCGTGGCGACCGAAGGGCTGACGTACGGGACGCTGGCCATCGAGGCGTCCGCCCCGTTCTTGATCCTGTCGCCGGTCTTCCGCCCGCTCTGCCGCGCGCTTGCCATCGTGCTGCTCACGGCGCTCCACGGCGGCATCGCGATCATGGTGAATCTGGGAATCTTCTCCGCGGCGATGATCGCGTATTATCCGTTCCTCATCGACACGGCGCACTGGGAGTGGCTTCGCGCGCGCACCCGCGGTCGAACGCGCGAAGTATTCTATGACGCGGGGTGCGGCGTCTGTTTCCAGATCGTCCGCGTGCTCGCGCGTCTCGATTCGCGCCAACGGTTGACGTGGATATCCAACCAGGAAGAGGGCGCTCTCCCCGCCGGGGTGGATCCCGCCCTTCTCGAACGAACCATCCTGGTGGTCGACCGCGCGACGGGGCGCCGCTGGACGCGCGCGGAGGCGGTCGCCCAAATCGTGGCGTGTTTGCCGTTCGGCCGACTGGGGGCGTGGGTCCTGGTGGTGCCCGGCGTGCGCGCGATCGCCGGGCATCTCTACGACGCGCTCGCCCGCCGCCGCACGGCGATCTCGGCGTGGCTGGGGTTCGCTGCGTGTTCGCTCGCACAGCCCGCGCCGGCCCTCGACGACGCGGCGCCACCGATGAGCAGGCCGCCCATGACCGACACGCCGTTCGGCGCCTGGAGGCGCGCCCAGCTGCCGCGGCTCCGCGAGCTCGGCGTTGCCTTCGCGCTCCTCGTGGCCGCCGCGGACCTCTCCGTATCGAACGGCGCCCTGCCCCAAGCCTGGCGATGGACGACGCGGCCGGAGTGGATGGCGGCGGCGGTCATGTACACCCACGTGGCCGAAGGCTGGGGAATGTTTTCGCCGGACGCTCCCATCTATGACGAAATGGTGGTGGTCGACGCGGTCACCCGCGAGGGCCGACACGTGGACCCGTACAACGAAGTGGGAAGCCGCGTGCATGCGCTTCCCGTCAACGACATCCCGGAGCGACTGGGCCACGACTCGTTCTTTTGCGACTACACGCTCCGCATTCCGGGCTCCGGCGCGTACCACCAGGCGCTGTCCGAATGGATCCAACGCTACGCGGAGCGAACGGGCCGTCCCGGCGATGCGATCGTGTCGTTCGAGGCGTTCAAGCTGGAACACACGCCTCCACCGCCGGGACAAACCCGCCCGACGAACGTACGGCGCACGTTATTTCTCAAATGGCCGGACGCGCCCGCGCGGTGACGGGCGCCAGGGCCGTCCCAGCAAGGGCTCGAGCTCCTTCGAGACGGCGCACGCTCCCTCGCCGGGTCACCATCCCATGGACGACTTGCCACCACGCGATGTGGCGCGCTCGTCAGTCACCTTTTTTGCGCTCGCCATGCAACGACCTCGCGCCGGTTCATCCCATCGAGTCCGCCACCGCCCGCGGACTCGCACTAGCCCCGCACCCGGCATCGACACGCGAAGGGTGAAACGGGCGTCTTTCCTGCTGGGGAGCTCGAGGAGGAGCGGCTCATCATTCGTCACATCTCGGGTGCCCCCGGCATAAATGCCGGGGCACCCCTGGAGAGCGGAGCACAAAGCCCGCCGCTGGCGGGCTACGTCGATCCAGTGAGGCATGGTTGGCGACGGTCGAACGTGCCTGTCGTTTGTCGTAGCCCGCCAGCGGCGGGCTTCGCGTAATCGCTGTCCGAGTTGCCCCGGCATTCATGCCGGGGATGCGAGAACATGCGGCCGCACGGACCAAGATGTGACGAATGATCAGGGTGGAGCGGCATCGCTCCCCTCGACGTGCCGTGGGAGCCCATTCCGTCGAGCGGAGCCTTGCCGGAGGCAAGGCGGAGCGAGACTCAGGATGACCCGGGTGACTCACTAGGGAATCACGAGCCAGACGGTAAATACGCCGACGTCCGACGCGGTCGTCGCTTGTTGAACGTGGAGCGGCCCCTCGATGTCGGGCGGCACGGGGATCTCGAGATACGCAAGGAGCGTCTGCCGCGGCTCGAGATGAATGGCGGGGAGCGAGCGACCGTTCACCGTCGTCAGCAAATCGCCCTTGTAGAAGCTGTCCGTGCGAATCACGATGCGACCCCCTCGCGGTGCGGCCGCGAGATCGTATCGAAGGACGCCGTCCTTGCGGACGATGCCGCACTCGTCTTTCACGCGATAGCCGTACGTATCCATCATCTGGCGGGGCACGCGCAGCGCTTCCGCAATCGCGAGCCCGTGGGCGGCCTCTTGACCCGCGGCGCCGAGATCGAGCACGTCGGCCACGTGATCGGAGCCGAGGAGCTCGGGGGGTAGAAACGTCGCCGTGTGCAGCTTGTCGCGCACGACGATCCCCGCGAGCAGCAGCGAAAGAGTGACGAGGATCGCACCGGCGAGGGTCAGGCGCTGCTGGCGCTGGGTCTGTACGACGGGCGGACGCTCGATCCATCGCAGGGTCGACAGGATCAGAATGCACACGATCCACCCCGCCGAGAGCAAGAAGCTCTGAACGATGAGGTCGCCCACGAAATGCTGCATCACGACCGCACCCACGAGGGCCACACAGAGCACGACGAAGCGCACACGACCCAACGGCCGATTGCGATTGGCCAGCATGAACGCCGCGAATACACCGACGTAGATCGTGTAATAACCTGCCGGCATCGTCCATAAGACGAGCAGCCCCGATCCGACGATGAGGCTCGCCTCGACCGGCCGCGCGCGCAACCCCCCCGCGATGGTCCAGATTGAAAGCACCGCGATGAGAAGCGTGTCCGCCCAGGGCGCCCGATGCGCGCGACGAACCAGCGCGCCGGTCCACTCGGGAAAGAGGGTGTCCCCGGCGCCGAAGTTCTGGCTCGCGGCTTCGGGAGCGAACGTGATGACCTTCTTGATGCCGATATGGTTGGTGAAGAACGTGACGTCGTGCGCGCCGATGCGCTGGCGCCACTCGAGCCACGGCCCCACGCCGTAAATGAGAAGCGAGAGGCCGACCAGGACCACGATCGCGCCGGCCGCCCCCAAGATCACGCGCGTGAGAGCGATGCGCGAGCCGGTGCGGCGGAATCGGTAGAAGAGGGGGACCATCGCCCCGAAGAGAAAGCAACCGGGAAAGACGACGACCGCCGTCGAAGCGCCGAGCGCCGCGCCGGCCGCGTACCACCGGCGGCGCGCGAGGCTCGCCAGGCCCACCATCAGAAAGACGAGCCAGACTTGCCGGAGAAACGACCCGCCGGTCCAGTTGTACGTGGTCACCGGCGCGTTGCCGAGCACGACGAGCGCAAAGAGCGCCGGCACGGGACCCACGGCGTAGGCGATCGCGCCGATTCCAATGCCGATCAGGGCGAAATCAAGGCCGCCGAGCCACTTCCACGTTCTTTCGTTGAACGGAACCCAGTTCGAAATCGTACCGCCGATGACCGCATAACTGGGCGGAGGATTGAATCCTGCATCGAGCAGAACGTTCTTCCACCAGCCGCTGTCCATGGACTTGTCGCGCATGAACGACAGGTCCTTCTTCAGCGCGCGCCAGCGCTCCGGCGTAAACCGCGCGCGCTCGGCTTCCGCGAGGGGCATGAACTCGTCGCGGTACAAGAAATGGGACCCGGCGCGCAGATCGCGGATGCGCTCGAAGCGGATGGCTTTGGCGGGCTCCTCGCGGCCCACCTCCTCGAGCGCCGCAACGGTCGCCACGTACATTCCCTCGTAGCCCCACTCCCGAAGGTATTTGCTGCCAAAGTAATAATGATAAAAGTCGTGCGCGTGGAGGTTCTGGTGGCCGAACTGGCCATGGTCGTGGAACGCGCCGAACAGCGTAAACGTCCAGACCCCCAGGCAAGCGCATACCGCCATCGCGACGCGATGTATTTTCTCCCACCGCCTCTGAAAGGCCCACGAGCTGGCGACGAGCATGCCCAACGCCACGACGCCGAGAAGTAACCAGGGCTTGCTATGTTCGAGGAAGGGGGGAAGTTGCATCGGCCGGGCCCTGCCGCGGCCTTCGCGGCGGCTTGCGTATAGTTCAAAGCGGTCAGTCGCGCGAAGCCACTCGACCCCTGCGCATGGGGGTCATCCTGAAGATGTGGCCGGAAGGATCTCCCCCCAAAGCCTGGCTCGTGAAAGACCTGCCCGGCATTTCCGGGCAGCTCTTGAGTTCATTTCCGACGACGCGTCGTTCCGAACGCACCGGCCGTAAGGAAGGCGCGGTGGCTGCGTGCTTTCATGGTTTCGCCGGCCGCTGGACGCTCGCGAGACACGGAGGGAGCTCCCCAAGCACTTCCCCCCCCCGCGAGGCCGAGCGTCCAGCGGCGCCGGCCCTTTCTTCTTGGAGACGCCTTCGTAGCACGAGCCCAAGCGCTCGCAGAAGGGGTCGTGATCGCCGGCGTGACTCAGCCGGCCGCGCGCCGCGCCGATCGGGCCGAGCGCTCTTCGCTCCCGTGGCGCGCGCCGGGTTCCGTCTCCGAAACGACGACCTGCGAGCTATGCGGAGCCCGATGGGGTGTGAGGGCTTCGCGTTCCGCGCGGCTCGGAAGCCCGGCGTGAAGCCGCGCTCCGTCGAGAATGGCCTCGCAAAGCGCGGAATAATCCAGCCCCGCCGCCGCGGCGATTTTGGGCAGGAGCGACGTGGGCGTCATTCCGGGGAGGGTGTTGACCTCAAGCACGTACTCGTTTTCCCCTTCGGTCACGAGCAGGTCGACTCGGCACGCCCCCGAGCACGAAAGCGCTCGCGCGGCGCGCTCGGCGAGGTTCATGACGCCGCGCAGACGCGTGGACGGCAACCGCGGCGGGCAAACGTATTCCGTGAGGCCGGCGGTGTACTTCGCGCGGTAGTCGTAGAGGCCGGCCTTGGGGGCCACTTCGATCGCGCCGAGCACGCGGCCGTCGAGGATTCCAACGTGAACCTCCATCGCCCGGACGTACCGTTCCACGAGCACGTCATGGTCGAACCGGAGGGCTTGTTCGAGCGCGGCTGCAAGTTCGGCCACGTTGGAAGCCTTGGCGAGGCCCACCGAGGAGCCCTCGCGTCGCGGCTTCACGATCGCAGGGAAACCGAAGCTCCCGTGAAGTTGTTCGAGCTCGTCGCAATCGCCCCGAGAGGCCATGTAGTACGGAGGCGTGGGAACGTTGTGCAGTCGGAACATCTCCTTGGCTTTGAGCTTGTCCATCGCGAGCGCGCTCGCGAGGACGCCGCTGCCCGTATAGGGAATCCCGGCCAGTTCCAGAAGGCCCTGAACGCACCCGTCCTCGCCTCCGCGACCGTGGAGCGCGATGAATACGACGTCGACCTCGCGGGCACGAAGGATCTCGTCAATGTCGGAGCTCCCGGGCCCCCACACGAGGTGCGTCACATCGTGGCCGCGGGCCGCAAGAGCGGCGGCAACGCCCTCTCCCGTGCGGAGGGATACTTCCCGCTCGGCACTGAAACCGCCCATCAGCACCCCAACGCGCGTCTTTTTCATTCGGCTCATGAGGGATCACTCCGCGATTCGATGGACCGGCAGTCGGCTGCGCTGGTGTTCATGTCGGGGCCCCTCCGATCCCGGCACCGGACCGTGACCGGCCGGTGCTCGCTTGACGCGGGTGCCACCTATGCGCGTCCACTCGACAAACCCGATAACAGCGGGGTCTCACGCGGGTCAACTTCGCGGCGGCCTCGGTCAGTCGATTTCGACTAGCACGACGGTAATGTTGTCCTTGCCGCCGCGATCGTTGGCCAGGTCGATGAAACGGCGCACCGCCGCGGCCCCCCCGCTTCCGAGAATGGCAGGGATGTCGTCCTCCTTCAGGTAGCCATGCAGCCCATCGCTGCAGAGGAGAAACCGAACGCCGTCGGCGAGCGGTAAGCATCGCGTGTCGACTTGCACGTACTCGCGGTTACCCACCGCGCGGGTGATGACATTGCGGTGTGGAGAACGAGCGGCTTCTTCTTGGGTGATGAGCCCCTGTTTGAGCTGCCAGGCGATGAGCGTGTGGTCTTCGGTCAGCTGTTCCACGGCGCCCTCGTGGACGCGATAGATGCGGCTATCGCCCACCTGCGCGGTGATGGCGTAGTCCCCGAGGATCAAGAGGGCGCTGATCGTGGTGCCCATCCCGGTCTTCTCGCGGTCGATCTCCGCGATCGAGTAGACGAAGTACGTCGCCGCCTGCACGGCGCTCTCGAGAAGGCGGCACGCGGCACGGGTGTCCTTCTCGGCGACGGGGTCCACGAGTTCACGGAGGGAGCCGATTCCGCGCTTGACCATGCCGTAGAGCGTGTCGACCGCCTCGCGACTCGCGACCTCTCCGGCGGCGTGGCCCCCCATCCCGTCCGCCACGACATAGAGGCCGAGCGCGTCGTCCATGAAGAAGGCATCCTCGTTCGACTTGCGCTTGCGTCCGAGGTGCGTTGACGCGTTGCCGGTTCTCCGGAACGGAGAGGGCGCGGGGTCTCCAACGGCCGCGCCTTCGCGCAAAGCGGGCGCCTCGCGGTTCGGGTCCGGCTTCAACGTGGGTGCGCGGTGATCGGTCGACGGCATCGAAGTGGGACGCTCCCCGGGGGAGTATACCCCTTTGTCGCCCCCCCCGACCCCCGCACGATAAGTTTCCACCGTTCGGCGGCGGCCGTGGCCGCGGTACTGTAACCTCCCGGAACGAGAGGCGCCCGAAGAGCCCCGATGAACTCCAAACGCGGACCGCAGGCCGGCTCCCCGGTCGTCGATGGAATCGCGATCGGCCGCGCAGTCGTGTGGGCCAGCGACCCGGAGCCGCGAAATGCGGCCGGGACCCCGGAAGAGGAGCGCGGTCGCGTGGCCCGAGCTCACGCACGGGCCACCCGGGGCGTCGAGGATCTGGTCCGCCTCTTGCCGCCGCCGGAGGCCGAGCTCTTCCTCCCGGAAATCGCGATTCTCGCGGAGCTCGGACCGCTCCTGCTCGGACACGTCGAAGCGGGGGCGACCGCGGAGCAGGCCATTGTCGAGGCCACTTCCCGCGTGTCGACCGATTTGTTGGTCGACGCGCGCGCGCGGCTACTGGACGGGCTGGGCCACGACCAGCGATCCGTGGAGGCGCTGCTCGAAGGCCGCGACGGAGAGCTCGTCCTCGTCACGGCGTCCCTGACGCCCTCGGTCGTCGCGTCCCTTCCGGGGCGCGTCGTCGGGATCGTCGCCGCGTCGGACGGGACCGCGCCGAGCCGCGCCCAATACAGTTCGCACGCGGTGATTCTAGCGCGAGGTCGCGACATCCCGATCGCCTTCGTCCCCGCGAGCATTGTCCTTACGATAGGGAACGATGACGCGGTCATCCTCGACACCACGGGGGACATCGCCTGCGTGTGGGTGACGCCCGACGAATCGACGATCGAAGACGCCAAACGGCGGCAGGAAGACTGGAACCTCGGGCGCACCCAGGAGGAGGTGAAAGTCGCCGCTCCTCTCGCCCATCTCGGTCTCGAGGTTCACGTCAACATCGGTTCAATCCACGAGCGCATTCCCCGAGCCGCCGCAGGGGTCGGGCTCTTGCGGACGGAGCTCGTGTTCTCCG
Organism: uncultured delta proteobacterium; assembly: GCA_963831555.1. Taxonomy (GTDB): domain Bacteria; phylum Myxococcota_A; class Polyangia; order Polyangiales; family Polyangiaceae; genus Palsa-1150. The sequence goes on along the minus strand of CAWHQT010000018.1, from coordinate 90,287 downwards.
GTCACACGACGGCGCCGAGCGAGCTGGAACAGTTCGCCGCGTTGCGCGCGATCGCGACGCCCGTCGGAGACGCGCCCCTGGTCGTCAGGCTCTTCGACGCCGGAGGCGACAAGCCCCTCCCTTGGCTGCGCGCTCCCGCCGATTCGCCGCGTGCGCGCGGCGTCGAACTCTTATTCATGCACCCGGAGCTTCTCGACAGCCAGCTCCGCGCGATCGTGCGGGCGGCCGAACACGTGACGATACGCATTCTGCTTCCGCTGGTCCGCGGCGCGGAGGACGTCGAGCGAATTCGCGCCCGGAGCCAGGGCAAGCTCCCCGTGGGCGCCATGGTGGAGACGCCGGACGCCGTCGATCGGATCGACGAAGTCGCCGCCGCCGCGGACTTCATCTGCATCGGCACGAACGACCTCTTCGCGATGGTGGCGGGGCAGGACCGCGCTGACCGGATCCTCTCGCTCGACGCGCGCGCGCTCCGCATGGTCGAGCGGGTCATCGTGGCGGCGCACGTCCACGGCCGCAAAGTCAGCGTGTGCGGCGAAATGGCGGGCGACGCTCACGGGGCGCAGATCCTCGTGGGTCTTGGGGTCGACGCCATCAGCGTGGCCCCCGCGCGCTTCGCCAAGGTGAAGCTTGCGTTGCGCGACGTCACCCACGCCGATTGCCAGAACGTGGCACGGGAGGCTCTGAAGTAAGCCGCGCGCATCGGCGTCCGCGCGGTCGCCCGAGAGCGGGTTCGCCCGGGGGGGAGATACGCACTTCCAATGACAATCGACATCCGGCGGGGGAGACACACGATGGTCACACGCGCGCCGCTTCTCGCGAATTGTTTAGCCCCCGCGTGGGTCCTCTTGTTGACGGCGTGCGGCTCGTCCGCGAGCAAGAGCGGCGGGCACACGCTCTTGCCTCGAGTCGTGTACCAAGGCGGTCCCCTGGTGACGGCGCCGGCGGTCGTCACCGTGACGTTTCCGGGCGACCCGAACGCCGCCCAGCTCGAGTCGCTCGGACAAAGCGTCGCCACGTCGTCGTGGTGGGACACCGTTCGTTCGGGCTATTGCGCCGCGGCGGGAGCGGGCTGCGTGGGCGACGGACCGGCGGGGACATCCGTTGAAGTCACGACGCCGCCCGCGACGATGTACACCGACTCGGACCAAGGCGGGGCTTCGACCCTGCAAGGCTGGCTATCGAACGCGATCACGACGGGGGTCCTGCCCGAGCCCGATTCGGGCCCGACGTCCAACACGATCTACGTGCTCTACTTGCCGAGTACCACCACCATCGTTCTCGACGGTGAAAGCAGCTGCGGCGCCGGCAGCTTCGACGGCTACCACAACGCGATGGCGCTTGGATCGATGCAAGTACCTTACGTCGTCGCGATCGAATGCGAGGCGCTGTCTCCGGCCTCCCCGGCCGCAATGGCCCCCACCCTCCTCGAAAACACGACGATTACCGCGAGCCACGAGATCGTCGAGGCCGCCACGGATCCCGTCCCGCCCACCGGCTATGCGCTCGACGAGACCAACACCGACACCTGGGGCTGGATTGACGTGACCGGCGGCGGCGAGGCGGCCGACATGTGCGTCGACCTCCTCGACTTGAATCAGGATCAAACGACCGACGGAACCTTCACGGTCCAGCGCATCTGGTCGAATGCCCAGGCGGCCGCGGGGGTAGACCCCTGCAATCCGCGCCGTGCCGGCGATGTGTACTTCAACGCGGCGCCGACGCAGCAGTTCTTCGTCGTCGGAGTGGGCCAGAGCGTGACGTTCGAAGTCGACGCGTTCTCGACGGCATCGATGAGTGATTGGACGCTTACCGCGCAAGACTGGAGCGACTCGACCACTTCGTATTTGAGCTTCGCGATCGCCGGAAGCGTTTCGGGCGACCTGGGTCCGCAGATCCAGGTCAACAACGGATCGCAGGTGGAGGTCACCATGACGCTGCTTCGGGAACCTGGAGCGCTCGGAACCGGGGAGGCCGATGGATCGTTCATCTCTTTCTCGGGCAGCGCGGCAAGCCCCCTCGCGGGCCATTTTTGGCCCATCGCCGTGATGTCTCCGGCAGACGCCGCAAACGCCGGGGTGTCCGCCACGCCCGTGCTCGGCCACATGCATCGCGATCGCCGAAGGCGTCTCGTCCATTCGCGACTCAGGTGAAACGAAGCGTCCTTCCCGCTGGGGAACTCGACGTAGAGCGGCATCGCTCCCCTCGACGTGACGCGCGACCCCCTTCTGTCGAGCGGAGCCTTGCCGGAGGCAAGGCGGAGCGAGACTCAGGGTAACCCGTGTGACTCACTACAGAAACGAGCGTCTCATCCTGCTGGGGAGCTCGAGGAGGAGCGGCATCGCTCCCCTCGACGTGACGCGCGACCCCCTTCTGTCGAGCGGAGCCTTGCTGGAGGCAAGGCGGAGCGAGACTCAGGGTGACCCGGGTGACTCACTACAGAAACGAGCGTCTCATCCTGCTGGGGAGCTCGAGGAGGAGCGGCATCGCTCCCCTCGACGTGACGCGCGACCCCCTTCTGTCGAGCGGAGCCTTGCCGGAGGCAAGGCGGAGCGAGACTCAGGGTAACCCGTGTGACTCACTTAAATCGACCGCTCGGCCTCGGCGATGCCCTGCTCGGTGAAGCGAATGGCCTCGTCCACCTCGTGGAGACCGCGCGCTCGCAATCCATTCGCGAAAGCGTTGTCCTCCTCCTTGCTCATGTCGTCCTTGGCCGTCCGCAATGCAGCCAGCGCCTTGTGGAGCCTGCCGGCCCGCGGTTCGTGCGCGTCGACCGGAGGATGGTCCTGCAGGTTCTTGCCATCGTCGATCGCGGCTTGGCGGATGGCCGCAATTGCGCGGTCGATCGCGTCAATCGCGCCGTGCTCGTCCCACTTGACCTTCCCGTCTCCGCCTTTGCGTTCGAGATTGGCGCGAGCGTTGCGCAGATCCGCGAGGGCGTGAAGATACGCGGGATGGGCTTGCGCGGGCTCGGCGGTTCGCTCAACCGGGGCGCCTCCGCCGCGATCGGCCTCGGCGATGCCCCTGTCGGTGAATCCAATCGCCTGATCGATTTCGTGGAGCGCGCGCGCACGCAAGCCGCCGGCAAAACCGTTGTCTTCCTCCTTGCTGACGTCCTCCCGTGCGGCACGAAGGGCCGCCGCGGCCTTGTGAAGCCGGCCTCCACGCAACTCGTGAGCGTCGATGGGCGGATGGTCTTCCAAGTTTTTGCCGTCGTCGATGGCGGCTTGCTTGATTTCGCGAATCGCCCGGTCGATCGCCTCGACGCCGCCGCGCTCGTCCCACTTCATCTGGGGGTCGCCGCCTCGACGCTCCAGGTTCGATCGGGCGTTGCGCAGATCGGAGAGCGCATGCAGATACTCCGGGTGCGCCTGCGCATGCTGCGCCATCGGAGCCTTCGGGGGCGGGGCCGGGGCCGGCGGGGCCGGGGGCGGGGGCGGGGCCGGCGGGGGGGGCGCCGCGGCCACTGGAGGAGGGGCCGGAGGAGGAGGCGCGGGGGCCTCCGGCGGCGGCGGCGGCGCGTTGGCCGTCGCGGTCGTTGCGTGGACCGTGCACGCGGAGAGGGTGCCAGCCACTGTGGTTGCAAGAAGCCGCAAAAGTGAAGCACGGACGAACGTTCTCATTCGATGTCCTCGTTGTTGTTGTCGGAGCCGCATCGGCCGCCTCCGCGCCGAGTGTACGACGGAACGTTCGGCACCTGGCAACTCCACTGCCTAGACGCACGTAGACCGGGCGCCACGATGGGACCCGTTCTGCCCCCCCGGCGTCTAGGGCGCGCTCTGATCATTCATCACATCTTGGTCCGTGGGGGCCGCATGTTCTCGCATCCCCGGCATGAATGCCGGGGCAACTCGGACAGCGATTACGCGAAGCCCGCCGCTGGCGGGCTACGACAAACGACAGGCACGTTCGACCGTCGCCAACCATGCCTCACTGGATCGACGTAGCCCGCCAGCGGCGGGCTTTGTGCTCCGCTCTCCAGGGGTGCCCCGGCATTTATGCCGGGGGCGCCCGAGATGTGACCAATGATCAGAGGGCGCGCTACAATGCCCGCGGAGACCCATGCGCGTCGTTGGCAAACGAAGGCATACCCCCGGCGACCGCGAAGGCCTCGACGCGCTCGTCCTCGCCTTTGGCGGCGGAGCCCCGAAGGGCGTCTTCCGCTATCGCAGCTCCCAAGAGGCCAACCGGGACCAGGAGCAATGGACGAGCGAACGCGTGCAGCGACGTACCGGGATGTCCGCTGGGTCGCCGAGCTCCTCGAGGCGGAACACGTAGAGTACGCGCTCATCGGGGGCTACGCCCTCGCCCTTCAGGGCATCGTGCGCCTCACGGAGGACGTCGACATCCTGGTCGAACCGACCCCCGAGAACGCGCGGCGCTGGGTGCGCGCCCTCTCGCTCTTGCCAGACGGCGCGGCCAAAGAGCTCGAGGGCGACGAAACCCTGCACGCAGAGCCCTATGCCATCCGAATCAACGACGAGTTCACGGTGGACGTCATGAACTCCGCGTCGGGCTTCACGTGGCAGGATCTTCTGCCCTACCGGACCCGCATCGACGGCATCCACGTCATCTCGCTCCCCGGCCTCCTTCGCATGAAGGCGCACGGTCGTCTGAAAGACCAGGCCGACGCCGAGGCGATCCGAGGGGCGCTGGGTTCGTCGGGGCCGGCGTAGTACTTCGAGCGATGGCGCCGGGCACCGCGCCGCGATGCATCTGCGGTACCCTGCGCCCCGTGGCCCGCTCTTTGCTCTCGCTCCAACGCCGCGACAGCCTCTTCGGCGCAGACGCCGCGCTCGCGGCGCTCGTGGTCGCCGTCGTCGGCTTGATGATCGTCCCGCTCCCGACGTGGGTGCTCGATCTGCTCATTTCGGCCAATCTGTCCGCGGCCGTCGCGATTCTCCTCGTCGTCCTCTATGTGCCCGACGCGATCGGCATCGCGACGTTTCCCACTCTTCTTCTACTGACGACGCTCTTCCGCCTCGCGCTCAACGTCGCTTCGACGCGGCTCATTCTGCTGCAGGCCAACGCCGGCGAAGTGATCAAAGCGTTCGGCACGTTCGTGGTGCGCGGCAACTACGTCGTCGGCGCCGTCGTCTTTCTCGTGCTGACCACGATCCAGTTCATCGTCATCGCCAAGGGATCCGAGCGCGTCGCCGAAGTGGGCGCCCGCTTCGCGCTCGACGCCATGCCCGGCAAGCAAATGGCCATCGACTCCGAGCTCCGCGCCGGTTCGATCGACGGCATCGAGGCCAAACGCCGCCGGCGAACGCTCCAGCGAGAGAGCCAGTTTTACGGCGCGATGGACGGCGCGATGAAGTTCGTCAAAGGCGACGTCATCGCGTCGCTGATCATTCTAAGCGTCAACATCCTCGGCGGCCTCACCATCGGCGTCCTGATGAAGGGGATGCCGGTGGTCGACGCGCTCCGGCGCTACGGGCTATTGACGATTGGTGACGGGCTCGTGACCCAGATCCCGGCGCTCGTCCTGTCCACGGGAGCGGGCGTCCTCGTCACGCGCGTGGCCAGCGAGCAGGCCGACACGCCGCTGGGGGACGAGCTTCTGCGCCAGATCCTGGGCGTCCCGAAGGCCCTCCAGGTGGCGGGCGTCTTCATTCTGCTCCTGGCGGCGGTTCCCGGCCTTCCCGCGCCGCCGTTTCTGGTTCTGGGCGCGCTCCTGCTCGTCGTCGGCCGCGCTCGTGCACGGGTGGCGACCCTCGAGCAGCAGCGCGCGGCCACCGAGCCGCGGCCCAACGAGCGCGCTCGCGCGCGCACGAACGAACCGGTGTTCGTTCCGATCGTCGTGCCGTGGAGCCTCGAGGTGAGCCAGGACCTCGAGGGGATGCTCGAATCGGAGCCCCAGGGCCTCCGCGAGGCGGCGCTGCAGATCCGTGAGCAGCTCTTCGCGGAACTGGGCATCCCTCTTCCCGCGCCGCGCGTGCGGGTCCGGGCGGAGGTCGAGGCGCGGGGGGTCGTTCTGTCGCTGCACGAAGTCCCCGCGCGGGTGTTCGTACTGCCCGAAGACATCGCGGCCGATGGCCGGGTCGCGTGGGTCACCGAGCGCGCGCTGGACGTGCTCCGCGCGCGCGCTGCGGACTTTTTGGGGCTCGCCGAGGTTCAACGCCTCCTCGACGAACTCGAGCAGTATGCCCCCGCCACCGTACGCAACGTCGTGCCGAAACCGGTTCCGCTCGTGTTGCTCGCCGACGTGCTCCGGCGTCTCGTCGAGGAGAGCATCAGCGTGAGGGACCTGCGGAGCGTCCTCGAAGCCCTTTCCACGGTCGCGGCGGCGGAGAAAGACCCGCTGAATCTTGCGGAGTACGTGCGAAGCCAGATGCGCCGCGCCATCACGTTCCGGCTGACCGCCGGGTATCCGGAGCTGCACGTCGTGCTTCTCGACACGATCCTGGAGGACACGGTGAGGCGCGCGATCACGCGCACGGCGGCGGGCGCGTTTCTCACGCTCACGCCGCAGGCGGCGCGTGACGTCCTCACGTCGGTTCGCCGCGCTCTCGGCGAAATTGCACCGAGCGACCGGCCTCGCGTCATCCTCACCCAACCGGACATCCGGCGCTTCGTGCGCAAGCTCATCGAATCGGAGATGCCTAACGTCTCGGTCGTGAGCTTCGCCGAGCTATTGCCCGAGGTCTCGCTCAAGCCCCTCGCGCGGGCGATCCCCACCTGAGGGTCACCTCTGCCGGATCGTCTTCCGCGGCGCGGCGCCGCTCCGCATGAAGAGCTGCTTGGCTTCCTGCTGGAGCATCGGATGCACTTTCTTCGCGCCGACGAACATTCCGAGCAGCTGAGGGCTCATTTCCGTGAGCTTCTTCAGCGCTCTGGAGGCTCCCTTCATGTCGCCCGCTCCCGCGTACGCAAAGGCTCGCGCGCGCCACATCTGCACGCGCATCTCGGCGTAATCGGGCTCGTCGGGGTTGAAGACCTCGAGCAGCTCGACGCCCTTTTTTGCCTGGCCGGTCCGGCCCCAGGTTTCCCCCGCGATTGTCGCGAACATCGCGCGCGTTTTCGCCTCTTGCTGTTTGCCCAGATCCATCTTGTCGACGAGCGCGCGTGCCTCTTGCAGGTCGCCTAGCTGCAGATGGATCGTCGCGCGGGTACACCGCACCTGATCGGCCATCGGCCCGAGCTGCTTCGAAAGGTCGACCGCCTCGAGGGTGGTCAACGCTTGCCGCGGATCGTCCTGCATCTCGAGCTGCGCACGCGTGAGCGCCGCTTGCACGTCGCCCTTCTTGTAATCGGTCCCGAGCCTCTTCAGCGCGTCCTTGCGGCCCTGCTCGGTCTGCGACGCCGAGTGCAGCAGCGCCCCGAGCTCGCGCGACTTGTTGACATACCGTACCAGCCAGACGCCCAGCCCGATCGCGACCAGGGTGAGCGCGCCGGCACCGAACAGCGGAATGACGGTCCATCGCGCGACGATGAGGGCGACCAGCCAGAGGAGGCCGATGATCGCGCCCACCCGGAGGAACGCCTTCTTGAGATCGACCGGGGCTTTCGGCGGCGCGTCCGAGGCGGGTGCGCCCAGATCGCGGAGCTCCCGCTGCATCGCGGCGACGCTCTGCTTCTTCCGCTTTTTCTTGGCCCCTTCGAGCGCGACCTCGGGTTTCGGGGCGATGGGCGGGCTTTCGTCGTTCGGCACAGCGGGCAAGGCGCCGGCTTAGCGCGGTACACGCGCGGGCGCAATCGGCACAAATCCGCGATTACGCCACCGCCGCCTGCGCCTCCGCGGCCGGCTGCGTCGTGGCCAAGACTTGCGTGTCGTTGATCCTCACGCTCACGATCTTCGAAACTCCCGCTTCCGGCATCGTCACGCCGTAGAGAACGTCCACCATCTGCATGGTTCGCTTGATGTGGGTAATGAGGATAAATTGCGACCGGTCCGTCATCGATCGGACGAGCTCATTGTAACGAGCCACGTTCGCCTCATCGAGGGGAGCATCGACCTCGTCGAGAATGCAGAAGGGCGAGGGCTTAATCTGAAAGATGGCGAAGATAAGGCTCACGGCCGTCAGCGCCTTCTCTCCTCCGCTCATTAACTCGATGCTGGAGAGCTTCTTGCCGGGCGGCTGCGCCACGATGTCGATTCCCGTCTCGAGAAGATCGTCCGGATTGGTCATCCGGAGCTCCGCCCGCCCCCCGCGGAACATGCGCGGAAAGATCTCCTTGAAGCGCTCGTTCACAGCTTCGAACGTCTCGTCGAAGAGCCGTCGGGACTCGCGATTCATCAGCTGGATCGCGCGAGTCAAGTCGGAGAGCGCCTTTTCGAGGTCTGCCTTTTGCGTAGTGTAAAACGCGAAGCGCTCTTCGGCCTCGGCGTGCTCGCGTACCGCGTCGAGATTCACGCTCCCCATCCGCTCGATGAGCCTCACGAGCTCTTCGCTGCGGGCGTGGACCCCTTCGTCCGGCTGAAGCCGCAGGTGATAATCGCCGACCACGCGGAGCAGGTCGAGGCCACGGAACTTCTCGCGTACGCCCGAGAGCAAGTGCCCCATGGCGAGCTCCCTCTCGCGCAAACTCATCTCGTGCGCTTGCAGCTCGTGCCGAATGCCGTCCGCGTGGGCTCGAATCTGCTTTAGCGCCGCCTCGCTCTCGAGCATGGCCCCCCGGAGCTCCTCGAACCGGTGTCTTGCGCGAGAAAGCTCCTGGGCCGCGCCGCGCGCACGCTCGGCCGCGGCTTGCATCTGCTCTCCATGGAGAACGAGCAGCGCGGCCGTCTGCCCGTAGGCCTGCGAATTCGCGACGAGCTCGGCGTCCATGCGCGTCGCGCGTTCTTCGAGCTCGCGCGCGCTGCGCGAAAGCCGCGATTCGGCGCCGCGCGCGGCCGAGAGCTTCTCGCGCGTCGCCGCAATGGCCACTTTGCCGGCCGTGACCACCACGCGCTGTCCGTCGAGCTGCTCGCGCGTATGCGTTAGCTTCACGCCCGCATCCCGCAACTCCTGCTCCCCCGTCTCCAGTCGAGCCCTGCCCTCCCCGAGCGCTCGCTCCACCTCGTCGCGCTCGAATCGAGCCTCGTCGAGTGCGCGTGTCAGGTCCGTCTCCTCGGCCACAAGCGCGACGAGTCGCCGCGCGACCGCCTCCATCTGGCCGTCCGTTTTCTGCAGGTCTTTCTCCGCCGTGACGAGCGCGAGCTCGCGCGCGTGCGCGTCGTGCCGCGCGCGGTCGAGCGCACCGCCCGCCTGGTGGAGCTCCGCGCGCGAGAGGCCCATCGCGTTCAGACAGAGCGTAACTTCCGCGTCGAGGCGCTCGATGGCCTTGGCCAGCTCCCGCGCTTCGCGCTTGCTCTCGAGCATGCCCGCTGCAATCTCGTCACCTTGACCGCCCTCGACGCGCCCATCAGGGTGTAGCACGGTGCCGTCCAGCGTGACGATCACCGCTCGTGTCCCGGACTCCCGGAGGCTCCGCGCGGCGGCCAGGTCGTTCACCGCGATGGCGTCTCCCACGAGCGAGCGCACGAAGGGCTCGTCCTCGGGTAGAAAGCGCAGCGCGTCCACGACGCGAACTCCGCCTTCCAGCCCGTCCTCGGGCGGCTCCGCGGACCCGGCGACGAAGGCGGACCGAATCGGAACGATCGTCGCGCGCCCTCTTCGCTCCTGCCTCAGGTCTTCGAGTAACCGCACGCCCCGCTCGACGTCTCGGACCACGACGTTTTGCAAGCGACCCCCCAAAAGGCCGCCCAAGGCGTGCGTCAGCTCCGCGGGAGCTTCGATTCGATCGGCGACCAGCCCGGCAATGGCCGTGTCGCGCGTCGCGACGAGAGCCTTGGTACCGGCCCCCACCCCTTCGAGGCGGGTGCGCATCTCTTCCAGCGCCCCGTGTCGCGAGCGCTTTCGCGAGAGGTCTCCCTTCCGGTCGTCCAGCGTCTTTTCTTCCACGCGGATCCGGTCCTTGAGTTCGCCCAGGAGAAGCTCGAGCCGCGTCTTCTCGGCGGCCGTTGCAGCGCAACCAGCCCGCAGTTCCGCGATGGCACCCGCCATTTCGGCGGCACGCGCGGCGAGGTGCCCGCGATTGGCTTCAAGCGATTCGCGTTCGCCGCAGAGCTTGTCCCGCCGCACCTCCATCTCGCCTCGGCGGCGTTCGAAGCCGGTGAGTTTCGCTTCCGCGCTCGCAATTTCGGCCCGCGCGGTGGCGATTGTCTGGCGGTGCTCGGCAGCCTCGGCATCGGCCGCGGCGTGCTGCTCGACGAAGGCGACGAGGGCGCGCTCCTCGGCGATCACGGCATTCCGCTCCATCGTTTCGCGTTCGACGAGAGCCGCAATCTCTTCGGTGACGACTTCGCGCTCCTCGGCGAGTCGGGCCGCTTGCGCCCTCATTTCGTGCCGCTCCCCCTCCGCTTGTCGCTCGCGTTGTGTCAGCGCGGCGAGCCTATCCTTCGCGCGAGCAAGGTTCGCCTCCTCCGCGCGCACCGCGCTCTCCGACGCAAAGCTCGCTATCTGGGCCGCATCAAGGGTCTCTTCGGCGCCCTTGACTCCGAGCCGCGAGGCCTCGAGGTCGGCTTCGCGCGTGGCGAGATCGCCTCGCGCGCACTCGCTCTCTCCCGAGATCCGCTCCACTTCACTCGCTTCGAGCTTCATCCACCCCACGAGCTCCAGGTAGCGGTGTGACGCCTGGTAAAGCTGTAGGTCCTCGAGCTCTTTACGATACGCGACGTACCTCTCGGCCTTGGCCGCTTGCCGCGTGAGCGACGCCAAACTCCGATCGATCTCCGCGACGATGTCTCCGACGCGCAGAAGATTCTGCTGCGTCATTTCCATCTTCTTTTCGGCTTGTTTTTTTCGGCTCTTGAACTTGGTGATGCCCGCGGCCTCTTCGATGAGCAGGCGCCGATCTTCCGCCTTCGCGCTCACGATGAGACCGACCTTGCCCTGCTCCACGATCGAGTACGCCTTCGTGCCCGCCCCGGTCCCGAGAAACATGTCGGTCACGTCGCGCAGCCGCACGGCGGTCTTGTTGATCAGGTAGTCGCTATCGCCGCTCCGGTGGAGCCGCCTCGTGACGGCAATCTCCGCGTATTCTTTGTACTCGAGAGGCATCTCCTCCGGCGTGTCGTTGTCGAACGTGAGAGTGACCTCCGCAAAGTCATTCGACGCTCGAGACTCGCTCCCACTGAAGATGACATCGTCCATGGATCGCCCGCGAAGATGCCGCGCGCTCTGCTCGCCCATGCACCAGCGGATCGCGTCGACGATGTTCGACTTGCCGCACCCGTTCGGGCCCACGATGGCAAGGACGTCGTGGTCGAAACGGAGCACGGTCCGGTCGACGAACGATTTGAAGCCGATGAGCTCGAGCTTCTTGATCTTCATCGGGATGTCCTCGTTTTGGAGGGCTCAAGAGCTGCCCGGAAATGCCGGGCAGCTCTTTCACGAGCCAGGTTTTGGGGGGCGATCCTCTTCCCCCAAGCCCCCCAACTTCCATTTCCGGCCACACCTTTAGCCGGCGAGCATGTCACTTCACATAGGGTCACGATCACGGGATCACGTGTACCGCCAGTCGCTTGTTCAGTTCAAGTCGTAACGTTGACCATCGCGCGACAATTCCCCAAGGCCTTGCCTGGCCTCGCCGGCCCTCGCCTGGCACTCGCCTTGACAGAGTGCCAGTGCAGCCATATCGATGGCAATTATGCCGACCTACGAGTACGCATGCTCGGCCTGCGGTCACGAATGGGACCAGGTGCAGCGCATCACCGAGGCCCCGGTAGAGCTTTGCCCCAAGTGCGAAAAAGCCGGCGCACACCGACTGATCAGCCGCGGAACGAACTTCATTCTGAAGGGGGGCGGCTGGTACTCGGACCTGTATTCCTCGAGCAAACCCGCGGAAGCCAAAGCGGCGGAGGGTGCGTCGGGAGACGGATCGGGCAAAGTCGAAACCAAGACCGACGCCAAGAGCGACACCAAGAGCGACACCTCGGCCACCCCGCCCGCCGCCGCGCCCGCCGCAACCACTCCAGCGTCCCCATCCTCGACGTCGAGCTAAGCCCCCCAGCCGGCTGCGCCGGACACGCCACATAGGCAACGAGCGTCTTGTCCTGCTGGGGAGCTCGAGGAGGAGCGGTGGAGGAGCGGCGTCGCTCCCCTCGACGTGACATGCGAGCCCGTTCTGTCGAGCGGAGCCTTGCCGGAGGCAAGGCGGAGCGAGACTCAGGGTGACCCGGGTGACTCACGACAAGAGCGTCTCGTCCTGCTGGGGAGCTCGAGGAGGAGCCGCATCGCTCCCCTCGACGTGACGTGCGACCCCATTCTGTCGAGCGGAGCCTTGCCGGAGGCAAGGCGGAGCGAGACTCAGGGTGACCCGGGTGACTTACTAGACCGAGCGAGACTCAGGGTGACCCGGGTGACTTAACTAGACCGAGCGAGACTCAGGGTGACCCGGGTGACTCACCACGACCGAACACGAGTCGCTGCGCTTCGCTCGTCGGAGTCCCGAGAGCGAGGGCGATGCGGGCGTACACGAGGTCGGTGATCCGACCTCCGGGGGGCGCGGCGATGCAATCCAGTTGATTGAGCCAGGCCTGCGCCTCTCGCGGGAACGCCAGGCCCGAGAGCTCCGACGCGAACGCACGTGCGGTCGAGTCGCCAACGCGCCTTTTGCCCTTGAGCCACCGTTTGGCGCACAGCGCTCCGCGCATCAGTTCGTGAAATAGCGCGACGGCAGCCATCCACGGCTCGCCCTGGCTTTCGCCGGCCAGGACGGCTTCCAGTCTCCCGATCCGGGCGCGCAGATCGGTCAGCTCGAGGCGGTCGATTTCACGAAGGGCGCCCGGAAAACGTGAGGCTAGCGCGACCATTCGTGCACGCGTCCGAGGGAGGTCTTCCGCCCCGTCCTCGTGGGCAAGACGCATCGCGAGCATTTCGACGTACTTGACGTGCAGGTCTCGAACGTCCTCAAGCGGTATGCACACGGTCTCCTCAGCCTACGCGATGTGACAGCGCGGCGGCATGGGGCTACGGTTCTTTGGTGGCCGACGGCAAGCGAGAGCTACACGAGCTGCGGCAGCACATGGCTCAAATCGACGGCCAATTGCTCGCGTTGCTCAATGGCCGAGCCAAAGCGTCACGCCGGATTGGAGAGCTTCGCAAGCACGATCCGCCCGCATTTCCCCTCACGGATTGCGCGGCCATTCGCGAGCTCGTTACGCGTTCGAGCGGCGAACTGCCCGAGCAGCCGTTGCGAGAGATCTTCGCCGCGATCTTCTCTTCGTGCCTGGCTCTCGAGCTTCCGATCGCAATCGCCTTCGCCGGCCTCGAGGGGAGCCCCGCCCACGCCGCTGCGCGAGGCCGTTTCGGCCAAACGGCGTCGCTGAGCGCCGTGACGACCACGCGCGGGGCGCTCGACGAGGTCTCGCGGAGCAACGCAGAGTTCGCGGTCATCCCCTTCGAAACGTCAATCGACGGCCCCCTGCACGACGCCATTGCGGCCCTGGTCGCGAGCGAGCTGCGCGTGATCGAGATGCTGGACGTGACGCTCGATTTGCAGCTCTTGAACCGGTCGGGGCACCTGACCGATGTCAAGAAAGTCTACACGACGGCTGCCGACCGTGCGTTGTGCGAGCGCTCCCTCGACGCCTTGGCCCCTCAACTTGCTCTGGAGGTGCTCAGCGTCGAGAGCCCCCTTTTGGCGTGCCAATTCGCTGTGGGCGACAGCGAGGCGGGAGCCCTTGCGGCGGAAGGCTTTGGCATCGCTCTGGGTCTCGAGGTGGCTCGCCGTGGCATGCTCGATACGGCCGGCGCGCGCGCCCGTTATGCGGTCGTGGGAAAACGCCCTTCGGGCCGGACTGGAAACGAGGCCACGACGCTTGTCTTCAGTGTCCAGGAAGCCCCTGGATCGCTGATCGAGGTGCTGAAGATATTCGCCGATCGAGGACTCCAGCTGACGAGGATCCAGAGCCATCCTGTGCCCGGTGAGGCCTGGAGCTACCTTTTTTGCGCAGAGGTCGCCGGACATTTCACGGATCGGCCGCTCGTCGTGGCCTTCGAAGAGATCAAGCGCATCACACGCTTCTTCAAGCTGCTTGGCTCCTATCCGACGCGGTGAGGTACTCTCGTCGGAAACCATGGTCACCCTGAGTCTCGCTCCGCCTCGCCTCCGGCAAGGCTCCGCTCGACAGAACGGGCTCGCACGTCACGTCGAGGGGAGCGATGCCGCTCCTCCTCGAGCTCCCCACCGGGAAAGAAGCTCGTTTTGCCCTTCGCGTGTCGGGCGCAGCCAGGCGGGGGCCTAATCCGCCATGCACGTTCGATGGCTCGCGCTGCTGGTCCTCGTAGGGGTGGCCGCATGCAAAAGTGCGGGCTCGGGGGGCACGCCGAAACTGGATCTGGACGCGGATCCTCTCGCGCTGTTGCCGCCCGCGGCGCTCGGCGTGGCAACCCTGGATATGCAAGGCGTGACGCACGCCGGACCGGCCGGAGCGTCGTTGGCAGCGGTGGCGGACGCCATGATTCCGCTCGGAATCGACGCCGGCCTCGTGCCGTCGCGGGACGTCGACCGGATCGTGATCGGCGCCTATGCGGCGGCGGGAGCCGATACGGATTTGATCGCCGTCGTGAGCGGCCGTTTCGATCCCGACAAGATCGGACGGGTCGCCCGGACGCGGGCTGGCGCGCCGATCGTCGCCGGCCGTTACGTCGGATTTACCACGTATACCCTCGGCGCGCTCGTCTACGCTCCATTGACGCCCCGTACGCTCGTCGCGGGGACGGCAGACGGTGTGCGGCGCCTGCTCGATCGCGTGCAGACGGGCAATCTGCAGCGTGCCCTGCCCGCCTGGGTCGTCGACACACTCGAAACCAAAGGCGCGCACGTGGCCGCGGCCGCCGATTTTACGACCCGGCCCATCGGCACCGTGACGCTGGGTAGCGTGAGCATTCCATGGCTCAACGGCGTGCGGGTGGCGCGCGTCCTCGGGGACATGAGTCCTCCAGGGATCAACGTGGCCGCGACGCTTACCTACGGGGACGCCACGCAGGCGTCGGCGGCCGCCGAAGGGGTGCAGCTGCTCGCCGGGTGGCTGAAGATGCTCGGACCGCTCGTCGGGGGCGCCACGGTACAGAACGTCGATGTGCGGACCGAAGGGGCCGACCTGCTCTGCAAGTTTGCGGTCGACGAACAAGCCCTTCGCATGCTCCTGTCGCTGGCTCCGCGCTTGCTTTCGCCGTAGTAAGCAGCCCGCGGGCGGCGCTTCCACACCTCTGCGACGATCGCGCGGACCCCACCGAGTGCTATAAAGTCGCACGTGACCGACCCGGCACGCCCGCGTCCTATCATCGCCATCGACGGTCCGGCCGGCGCGGGCAAGAGCACCGTGGCCCGCCGGCTCGCGGATGCGCTCGGCTTCGTGCTCGTCGATACCGGGGCCATGTATCGCGCTGTTGCCGTGGCCGCGACGGGCGCCGGTGTGGCGTGGAACGACGGTGCAGCGATGGGTGCACTGGCGCGCGCCCTCTTGGAGCGTAGCGCCTTGTCGTTCGACCCCGATCCCACCCGGGGAGGCCGCATTCAACTCGATGGCAGCGACATTACGGAGGCCATCCGGGCCCCCGAGGTCGGCATGGGCGCCAGTACGGTCTCGGCGCATCCCGAGGTTCGGCACGCGCTGCTCGGGCTGCAGCGCAACGCGGGGCGTCGCGGCGGCGTCGTGCTGGAAGGAAGGGATATTGGGACGGTCGTCTTCCCGGACGCGGACGTTAAGTTCTTTCTGACTGCGCGTCCCGAGGTGCGCGCGAAAAGACGCTTCGACGAACTCGTGGCCAAAGGCGCGCACACAACCTTCGCGCAGACGTTGAACGACGTGCGCAGGCGAGACGAACAGGACACGACGCGCGAGGCGGCCCCGTTGCGCCAAGCGTCCGACGCCATATTGATCGACAGCTCCGAATTGACCGTGGACGAGACCGTTTCGCGCATGGTCGACCGAATTCGCTCGTCGAGCTTTCGTCGTTGACGCGTCGCGCGCGCGCTCGTTGCGTGGGATTGCTTTGTCTGGCCGCGGCGTGCGGTAACGGCCGGCCCCGCGCGGAGTACGCCGGGGCCGAGCGGGGACGCGAAACGGAGCGGGACGCTGCACAGCGAGAGCCCCAGTGGCAGGACGCGCTCGGACCCCGTCCGGAATTTCTGGTGTCGCTACGTCCCAAAGCGCTGCGTGAAGACCGCATCTACGGACCGCTGCTGCGCGTTGCGCTCGGCCTTGCCCGTCAGCAAAGTCGGGTCGTCGAAGGGACTCGTGTTCTCGAAGCCATGGAGGAGGCCGACGAAGTCATCGCGAGCCTCGACCGCACGCCATTGGCGCCCGGCCCAGGGGTCGACCCGGGCGACTCGGCCGGAGACATGGTGGCGATCGTCCGGGGTGTGCGGGCGGACATCGATCCGGGGGCTCTTGTCGACGCGGAGGGGCACGCGCTCTGGTCGCCGGGACCGAGCGGCCGCGTTCGCGAACTCGTTCACGAGCGCGATGCGGATGGAACTCTCAACCCCGCTTCCCTGTTCGAGCTCCCCGGACGGACGTGGGTCATTGCGTCAGGCGGTGCGCGGGCGCGTGCGCGGGACGCCTTTGCTCGTCCGCTGGGCACGGCTCCGCCTCCGCTCGATCCCGAGGCTCTGGCGCTCGTGCGGCTCGACGGGCCCGCGCTCGTCTCCCGCATTCCAGCGCTCCGACCGAGCGGGGGACTCGCGGCGATCGGCGGCGGGATGGAGGCACTCGAGGTGGAACTCGCGCCGGGGGCCGAGCGCCAGATCCAAGCGATCGTTTCTTATGCCGACGAACAGACGGCGTCCGCAGCGGAACGCACCCTTCGTGAGTTGAAAGACGCCGTGACTCGACAAAAACCAGCGGCATTCGCGTGGCTCGCGGCGGCGACGGTCGAGCGCATTCGAACGGCCGTCGGCGCCGGTAGCTCGCTCCGAATCACCGCGCCCCTCCCCCCCGTTGTCGTCGATGAATGGATCCGATCCGGAGCGGCCCGCTCGACGAGCGGCCACCTTTGACATTGCCGGCGCCAAAGGCTACATGCCCGTCCCCACGATCTCATCACTCGCATCGAGGACTGGTCCGTCCTCTGCAAGCGGGTTGACCAAACCCTTACACCAACGCGTGAATTTCACGCACCGCGGACCATCGAGGACTTTTTCCACCCCATGTCGACTCAAACCACTGCAGCCCTGAGCTCCCCAGGCAAAACAACGGAGCCGGCGAGCCACGCCGACAGCTTCGCAAGTCTCTTCGAGGCCAGCATCAGCGCTGGCGATTTCGGTAAAGAAGGTGAGATCGTCAAAGGAACCGTTGTCGCCGTTCAGCGGGACAATGTGGTCATCGACATCGGTGGAAAGAGCGAAGGCATCATCGCTCTGAGCGAATTTGCCAACTCCCAAGGGCAAACCACCGTCAAGCCCGGCGACCACGTCGATGTCTACATCGAGAGCCGCGAGAACGATGACGGCCTTGTGGCCCTCTCGAAAGAGAAGGCCGACAAGATGAAGGTGTGGGATGAGATCTCGGCCGCGTGCGAACGCGACGAACTCATCGAAGGGACGATAAGCCAGCGCGTGAAGGGCGGCCTCTCGGTCACGATCCGCGGCGGCGTAAAGGCCTTCCTCCCCGGCTCGCAGGTCGATCTACGACCCATCCGCAACTTGGATAAGCTGATCGGGCAGACCTACCAGTTCAAGGTCATCAAGTTCAATAAGAAGCGCGGTAACATCGTCCTATCGCGGCGCGTCCTCCTCGAGAAGGAACGCGACGAGCAGAAGACCAAGACGCTCGAGACGCTGGAAGAGGGCAAGATCGTCCGCGGGGTCATCAAGAACATTACCGAGTATGGCGCCTTCGTGGACCTGGGAGGCATCGACGGCCTCCTTCACATTACCGACATGAGCTGGGGACGGGTCAATCACCCCTCCGAGCTCTTCCAAGTCGGGGACGAGGTCACCGTTCGCGTTCTCAAGTACAACCCCGAAACCGAGCGGGTCTCCCTCGGTCTCAAACAAACCCAGGAAGACCCCTGGAGCCACGCCGAAGAGGCGTTTCCGCCGGGCAAGAAGGTGCACGGCAAAGTCCAGTCGATCACGGACTACGGCGCCTTCGTCGAGCTCGAGCCCGGCGTCGAAGGTCTCATCCACGTCAGCGAAATGTCGTGGACCAAGAAGGTCAAGCACCCGAGCAAGTTGCTCGAAATGGGTCAGGAGCTCGAGTGCCAGGTGCTCGAGGTCGACGCGAAGAGCAAGCGAATCAGCCTCGGACTGAAACAGCTCGAGCCCGACCCTTGGACTCTGTTCACGGAGAAGTACAAGCCCGGCGACAAGATCGGCGGCAAGGTCCGGAGCATTACCGACTACGGCGTCTTCATCGGCATCGAAGAGGGCGTGGACGGCATGGTGCACAAGAGCGACATATCGTGGACCGCCAAGGTCAATAATCCCAGCGATCTCTACAAGAAGGGTGATGACGTCGAGGCCATCATCCTCAGCATCAACCACGACGAGAAGAAGGTGAGCCTCGGCGTCAAGCAGTTGTACGACGATCCGTGGCCCACGATCTTCAACGAGCTACCGCCGGGCAAAGTGGTCCACTGCAAGGTGCTCAGCATCGTCGACTACGGCGTCTTCGTTCATGTCCGCGACGGGATCGAGGGCCTCATCCCGCAGAACGATCTCGTGCTGGGCAAGGACGAGAACGGCAAGGAGAAGCCTCCCCGCGAAGGCGACGAGCTCGAAGCCGAGATCGCGAACATCGACACCCAGGAGCGGCGCATCACGCTGTCGATGCGCCGAGGCGAGGCCCCCGCCCCGGTCGTCGTGACGGCCGAGGCACCGGCGGCGGCGACCGGTGGCAGCCCAAAGCCGGTGGCCACACGCGCGTCGAAGACACCGAAGAAAACGGCGAGCGCAGAAGCCGCCGGGGGAACGATCGGGGAGCTCATCAAGCAAAAGCTTGGCGCCAAGCTCGCCACGATCGGTACGGACAAGAAGGACGAAGATGGCGACGACGACGAGGCGAAGGACGAATAGTCTTGTCGGGTTGGCGGACCATACCCTGGCCGACCATGCCCTGGCCGAGGCAACGGCCAAAGTGAATTGAGATCGAGGCGGTCCGCCGAGTTGCGGTCCGCCTCGACGCGTATCGAGGGCAGAAATGTCGGAGCGACTCTGGGCCCCGTGGCGGATGGAGTACATGCAGGCTCCGAAGGGGGGGCCGTGCATATTTTGCGATTTCGTGGCGGGGTCACCCCAGAACTATCGTGAGAAACTCGTGCTCCTCGTTTCAGAGCACGCTCTCGTGTGTTTGAATCGCTTCCCGTTCGCGGCCTCTCACCTGCTCGTGGCGCCCCGCCGCCATACCGCCGAGCTGACCGATCTGCCAAACGAGGAATACGACGCCGTCATGCGCCTCGTACGCGACGCCGTGGCCAGAGTGCGGACGGCCACCGGTGCGGAGGGGGTGAACGTGGGAATGAACCTCGGCCGTGCAGCGGGCGCCGGAATCGCGGACCACTTGCACGCGCACGTGGTTCCGCGCTGGTCGGGAGACTCGAATTTCATGCCCGTCTTGACGGATGTACGCATCATGCCCGAGTACCTGGCCGACTCGTGGCAGCGGCTCGCTCCGCTCTTCGCCGACGTCCCTGGCCAGCACCCGGCGGATTAGCCGGAGGAGCGTGCGGCCGGTTTTCGCGCGCCGTCGGATGGGACTACGCTCTCTCCTCCGCGATGCTCGCCGCCGCTTCTTCGCTTCGCGCGCGCCGTACCGTCTTTCTCGCGTTGAGTGCGGCCATCGCCGTGACGGTCATCGTGGCGGCGCATGAAGTGATGTTGCCCTTCATCCTCGCTATTTTGATAGCGTATGTGCTGACGCCCCTCGTCGCCGCCGCCGAGCGCCGCCACGTTCGCCGGGGAGTCGCCGTAGTCCTCGTCTACGTCGTGGTGCTGGGTTCCGCCCTGGGCTTCATCCGCGCGGTCGCGCCGCGCATCGCGCTGGAGTTTCGTAGCTTGCGCGCGGAATTGCCACGCCTCAGCGAAGAAGCTCGCAAAACGTGGGTTCCGGCGATCGCCGACCGCCTGCGCGCAGTCGGCGTCGCTCCGCCCGAGCCTCAACCAGGGCAAGCCCCCGAGACGGCCGCAACGAGCGCGTTCGTCGCGCGCCCGCAGGGCGACGGCAGCCTCGCGGTCGACGTCGGCACGGGGGTAGACATCGTCGAAACCAAAAACGGGTGGGGCGTGGAACCAGCCCGCGAACGCAAGGAGGTACCGTTCGACCCCAATCGGATCGTTGCCGACGCGGTCGGGCGATCGTTCGCGTATGCGCAGGAGAACTCTCTCGAAGTAGCTCGGGCCGTGCAGGGCCTCGTTGCCACGGTGAGTCGCGCCATCTTCGTTTTCTTCATCACGCTCATGCTCGCTGCGTACATCATGATGACGCGGGAGCGGATTTACGCGTTCTTCCGTTCGCTCGTTCGCCCGGACGCCCTGAGTCCATTCGACGCACTCCTTTCGCGCGTCGATCACGGACTGGCTGGGGTGGTGCGTGGACAGCTGGTCATCTGCGGCATCAATGGAGTCCTGAGCGCGATCGGATTCGCGTTCATCGGGCTGAAGTACTGGCCCGTGATGGCGCTCGTCGCAGCGACCTTCTCGCTCGTGCCCATCTTTGGGTCGATTGCGAGCGCCGTACCGGCGGTGGCGATCGGGCTCACGCAAGGATTGCCGGTCGCCCTCTTCGTTCTCGCGTGGATCGTCGGCCTTCATCAGCTCGAAGCGAATGTGCTCAATCCGAAAATAATGGGCGACTCAGCGAAGTTGCACCCCGTGCTCGTCATCTTTGCATTGGTCGTCGGAGAGCACTTTTTCCACATGGTGGGCGCGCTCCTCGCCGTGCCGGCGATGTCCATTGCGCAGAGCGTGTTCCTGTTCTTCAACGAGCATCTCCGCGAGCCACTTGAGGGGAACGCGATGCCCCATCCGCAGGACACGGAAGGCGGCGGCCTGGCGCGCCGATAGCCGCTACGGAATGCTTCCGTACTCGAAATAACGCTTGAGGTTCAGAAACGGGCGTTCGAAGAATCGGAAGCTCAATACGGCCAGCAGCATTGTGCCGCCAATATACTTGCGATTCCGCGCAAGCCATCGAGTGCGGGGATATGATGCGCGGCCCGCGCTACCGCGTTGGACGCAGCCGTCGGGAAGCGCTCCCTTACCCGTCGCATCGAGCGCAGCAGTGCCCACCCGCGCTTCCCCGGGCGTATTCATCGACCGTTCCGTCAGTGAGTACCCACGTTCCCTAGAGCCTTGCGACCGGCGCTTCTCCCAACTCCGACACGCGGGCCTGGCCGCAGCAGCGAAATCCAATCTGGTAGTATCGAAAGGATTCGTCGTGCGCCGTGGTCATCGGGCGGCACCGCGTGCGTACAGGTCCCCAGTACCCTCCCTTCAGACCGCTCATGTGGGGTTGCCCGAATTGAGAGACATTGACGACCCACTCGTCGACATTGCCCACCATGTCCCGGACGCCATAGGGGCTAACGCACGCCGCGCGGGAGCCGCTCGGCTCGCGCTGGTCGAGCCGGGCGAGCTCCCCCCTGCTCGTCGCCGGGTCGTAGACTTTTTCGGGGCGAGGCCAGATGTAGGGCTTGTCAATATTGCAAGCGAGGTCGTCGCGCGCGTAGCCGTCGCCGTATGGATAGGGCTGCTTGTCCGGGCCTTCGCATGCGAGCGTCCATTCCGTGTCGCTGCACAATCGTTTGCCCAGCGATTCGCACGACGCCTTCGCGTCATACCAACTGGCCATATACGCCGGAAGGGCGCCTGCACGGTTGGGCCACTCGTACCTGTCGATGCAAAACCGCTTGTGCTGAGTCTTCAACGCGCAACCCTCGGAGCCGGACCTCTTCTCAAACTCCGCGCACCGAAGTTTGCTGTCGGGGTCGAGCCAACGCAGGCACTTTTGTTCGACGAGCGGACAGTAGTCCCCGTCCACTTCGATCATGTCGGGGGAGCACGCCTCGTCGGCCGGCAAGGTCTCGGGCGCACCTTCGGGCTTGATGAAGCTTCCAAAGAGGGATTCATGCTTCGCCTGCAACGGAAGCAGCTCCAATCGGTCTTGCGCCGGCGGCTCAGTCCGGGTGGAGGCGAACCCGAGACGCTCGCCCAGACTGTGCGCCGGATTCGCCGCCTGCGAACGCACGCTTACGGTCGCGACGCCGAGCGTCGTAACCAGCCATCCGAACACGATCAACGCCCGACCCCGACGCATGACAACACCCGTCCGCGCATGCCGAGGCACACGCAGCTCCGGCCGCGCTCGCCGCCGCCGACATGGCGCACGGGGAGAAAGCCGTTTCGTATCGCTCGTTTCGTAAGGGCGTCCAACGCCCGCCCCGCATGTACGTAAGCAATAAGCAATCCATCGTCCCCAAGAGGGCGACAAATGGGAGCGCCTGCGCAGATAGCTAAGGTGCTCTGGACGGGATGCTTGGCTCTAAGAGAGCAAAAACCCCGGAGACGAAGGTTATCGGGCCGCCGGTACCGTGGTCACATTTGTTGCAGTTGGCGACGGTTGGCATCCACTCACCGGTCTGACGATGCGCGAACTTTGCGTGCTGACTGCCGCGTACCCGACGCACGTGTCAGAGAACGAGTCTATGCGTCACCGCAAACACAGAATTGCGAACGCCGCTTCGCGCCCTGCTCCGTCATCGTCGACGGATGCGCCGGGTGCGACGCAACCACGGATACATCGGGCGCCCACCGTACGGGCATCGCAATCAACGACGACTGAATCGACGCAGCGATAGCGCTGTCCTTCCTCGCAATCGGGTGCGGGAACGGAATCGGGGGCCACCCTGCGGGAGAATGGGGGCGCGATCGCGGTTGGCGCGCACAGCTGCAGCGCCGCGTGCTCGCGTTCAATGACGACCTCCACCCCCTCGGCGGCACATCCGTTCGGGCAGGACCCAATGCGCTCCCAGGGGCACGAACATTCGTCGATGGGGCCATGGCAGGGGCTCCGCAACGAGGCGAGCCGGGACACCGAGACGAGCCCGTCGTCACATTTTCCGAGCCCATCCGGACAATCCGTGACGCTCATTGGCGGCGGATTGGATACCGCCTGGCGCTCCTCCCCCGCGGGACGCGACCAAAGCTCAGCCTTGTCGCAACCATGCTCACAGCCGGAGTGCGAAATAACGAGGAAGACGGCGGTGAAGGGCACTGCTGCGCCGCACGAAGCCTCGAGGTTCATCGACGCGAAGCGTGAACCTTCGCGCTAGCTCTCGATGAAGCTTTTCAGCTGCTTGCTACGGGAAGGGTGACGGAGCTTTCGCAACGCCTTCGCCTCGATTTGGCGGATCCGTTCCCGCGTCACTTCGAAGTCTTGCCCGACCTCTTCGAGGGTGTGGTCGCTCTTTTCCCCAATCCCGAAGCGCATGCGGAGGACCTTTTCCTCGCGGGGAGTCAAGGTCTTCAGCACCTTTCGCGTCTGCTCGGCGAGGTTCATGTTGATGACCGCCTCGGCCGGAGACACCACGCTCTTGTCTTCGATGAAGTCCCCCAGGTGCGAGTCTTCCTCTTCGCCTATGGGCGTCTCGAGGCTGATCGGTTCCTTCGCTATTTTCAGAACCTTGCGCACCTTGTCGAGCGGGAGCTCCATCTTCTCGGCGATTTCTTCCGGCGTCGGCTCGCGCCCATACTCCTGTACGAGATAGCGACTCGTCCGTATCAGCTTGTTGATGGTCTCGATCATGTGCACGGGAATGCGAATCGTGCGCGCCTGATCGGCAATCGCTCGCGTGATGGCCTGCCGAATCCACCAGGTCGCGTACGTGGAGAACTTGTAACCTCTCTTGTATTCGAACTTGTCCACGGCCTTCATGAGGCCGATGTTCCCCTCCTGGATCAAATCGAGGAACTGCAGACCGCGATTCGTGTACTTCTTGGCGATGCTGACGACGAGCCTAAGATTCGCCTCCACCAACTCGGCCTTCGCCTTGTCGGCGATCCGCTCCCCCTCGCGAATGGATTCATAGCTTTCGCGTAGCTCTTTGACGTCGAGCTGCAGTTCTTCTTCGACCTTCTTCAGATTCTTCTGCGCGGCCGAGTGGGCGCCGATGACGTCTTCGGGAGACAGGCCATACTTGCGCTTATACTTGCGCTCCGTCGCGGCGTCGCCTCGACTCTGCCGCGCCTCTTTGCGAAGCTGATCCATCTCGACCCCGGCGTGCTTGGCCAGGTCGAGAATGCTGCTCTCGGCGCGCTCGATCTTTTGGATGAGGCCTCGAAGCTTGGTGACGACCTTGTCGATCGTCTTCTTGTTGAGACGCATCTCCTCGAGCGTCTCCACCATTTTTTGGCGATTCGCGTCGATCTCCCCGTCGATTCCCTTTTTTCGCGACGGCGGACACGACAGAAGGCTCTCTTTGAGGTCCTGCGCGACCTTGTCGAGGTGCTTCACCTTCTCTATGAGGCGCAAGATACGGCGATCGGCTTCTTCTTCGTCGAACTCGGCGCTGTCGTCCTCCGCGTCACGGATGATGTCCTTGACCCGGATCTTGTGTTTCCTGAGCTTGTCGCCCAGGTCCATGATCTCGCGCACGGCCACCGGCGAGTTGAGAATGGCCGAGAGGACCATGTGCTCGCCGTGCTCTATGCGCTTGGCGATCTCCACCTCCCCCTCACGCGTGAGGAGCGAGACGCTTCCCATCTTGCGCAAGTACATGCGAACGGGATCGTTGCTCTTCGAGTACCCGTCGAACTCCTCTTCCGCCTTCGGCGAAGGTGACGACGGCTCGCGGTCGCGCGAGACCTTCTGTTCAGCCTGTTCCTCCACGATCCGCTTCGGCGCGATCTTGACCTGCGTCGCGGCGTCGACGATCTCGATGTCCTCGTCGCCCAGGACGCCCAACACGTCGTCCATCTGGTCGGCCGCCACCATGTCGGCCGGGAGCGCGTCGTTTACCTCGTCGTAGGTAAGAAATCCCTTGGATTTCCCCATTTCGATGAGTTGTTGAACTTCCTTTCGATCACGATTCTTCGTCGCCATCGCTACCTCGGTGCTTCTGCCCCAACGCGGTTCGCGCGCGCCCGCGCGCCGCTATCCCCTCACCTGCGATCCAAGCCGTGCCGCTCCCGGACGAGCGCGGTCACATGCTTCCCACGTTCCACTCCCGCCTCCCAATCGCCGACGTCGCGCTCTTGCTCGCGAACCGTCTCTCGGGTCTCTCGCGCAATGTTCGTCTCCCGGAGCTTCTTGGCATTCGCGATCACAGTCGTACGCGCTTCCTCGATAGCCTCGTGCGCCGGGGACGCCAGTCGCGCAGACGCGAAGGCTTGGATCGCGGGAGCCATTTGCGCAAGGAAATCGGCGCCGTTCAAGCGTTTTTCCCCGCGCGAATTTACACGAAGGCAGTTGGCTATCGTCGCCACGATCCGTGCCGACTCGCCTTCGAGCAGTTCGAGAACTCTTGCGACCTCGGAATCCTCCAAGAGGACGGGAAAGTCCAGGATCGCGCCGACGATGGCCTTTCGCTCCTCGGACCCGGGCCGCCTGGGCGTGACGCGAGCTTCGGACGGGCGTGGCCCCACGAGCACCTGTGCGGCCCTTGCCGCGGCCATGACTTTGCGCTCCAGAGCTCCCAAGGCATTGGGCGATGAGCGTACCAGATCAAGGCGGCTCGCGGCGCGATCGGCGTAAGCTTTGAGCATGCCGCGATCCACTGGATCGCTGAGGCGCGCGAGCACGGAGGTGACCCGCTCGATGCGGACGACGCGCTCGCGCAAATCCGCAGCGTTGAATGTGTCGTCGAGCTCGACGTCGATTAGATATTCGAGTAAGCCGCGCGCTTGGCCCACCGTGTGATTGAGGGCCTCTTGGCCTTTGGTTCGAACGAAATCGTCCGGATCGCAGCGGTCCGGCAAGAGCGCGACCTTCGCTTCGAGTCCCGCCTTTACGCACGGCTCCTCGGCCGCCCGCGCCGCCTTTCGACCAGCGCCGTCCCCGTCGAAAAGAAGCGTGACGTCGATCGCGTACCGCCGAAGGAGCTTGGCTTGGTCGATCGTAAACGCTGTTCCCAACGGGGCGACCACGTTCGCTATGCTGCGCGCGTGCAGGCTGACGACGTCGAAGTTGCCCTCGACCAGGATGGCATTCTCCTTCTGCCGGATGACGTGCCGGGCCTGCCAAAGGCCGAAGAGCGTTGCGCCTTTCGTGTAGATCGGGCTCTCGGGCGAGTTGATGTACTTGGGGGGCGGATCGCCGCTCGATCCAGCCCGAGCCGACTCGTCGTCCGGGACGGGCGGTAGCGCGCGCCCGCTGAAGGCGACCACGCGGCCCTGCGTGTCGATCACGGCGAACATCAACCGGTGGCGAAAGCGATCGTACCAGCCGGAGCCGCTCGCTCGGGGAACGGTGAGTCCCACCGTTTCGGCCACGGCGGGCGACACGCCCTGCCTCTTGAAGAATGACGCGAGCCCGTCCCAGCTCGAAGGTGCATAGCCTATGCGGAACGATTGAACGACCTCGCCATTCGCCTCGAGACCGCGCCGGGCGAGCTCTTCGGAAGCGTAGGTTCGATCGGGATGTTCGCGGAGCTGCGTTTCGTACCACGCCGCCGCCATGTGCATCGTGGCGTAGAGCGACTCACGCTCCTTCTTGTGGCGATCCGTTTCGCTTGGCGCGCCTCCCCGGGTCTCTTCGATGGCAACGCCGGCGCGCTCCGCCAGCGCGCGTACCGCCTCGATGAACTCGTAGCCTTCGATACGCTCCAGAAACGTAAACGCGTCGCCGCTCTCTTTGCAGCCAAAGCAATGGTAGAGGCCCGTGTCCGGGTTGACGTGAAAGCTCGGCGTCTTTTCCTTGTGAAAGGGGCAAAGGCCTACGAAGCGGCGCCCGCGCTTTTTCAGCGACGGCACGCTTTCGGACACGACCGCGAGAATGTCGGTCCGGTCGCGAATTAGCGAGATCGTGTCCTTCGAGATCATCGACTATCGCTCACTGCGTCTGCTGTCTGCTCTCGTGTCCGACCGAGAGCTTGCCGAGCGTTAGCCCCGTTGGCCAGTTATGACGCTCGCCGCAATCCGCGGCGTTCGTAAACCCTCGGGCGGAGGCGCCCGGCCGTTCGTGTGGCGTTCTCACACGCGCGCTCCCTCGGGTCAAGCGAGGCGGCGACCCGTCCATCGAGGGATCTTCAGCAGTTCAACGTTTCGGGACGAAGTCGCCTGCGGCTATCCCCCCGAGCCCTCCTGACATCCATCACACCCATCAAGCCGTTCGTGCCCCAGCTTCACGGCGCCTATTCGTCTACTCTCTTACTCTCGCCTCTCCTCTGCTTCGCTTCCGCCACGCGCAAAGTCGCCCCGTCAGGAGGCCCTTGGTACGCTTGGCGCCAACGGCCGATCCTTCCCATGACGACGCGCCCCAAACCTGTCTCACCCGCCGCGCCACGGCCACGTTTTCGCCGGGACCACGGCGCGCAGGGCGCGCAGGGACAGCGTGAGGGCGCGTCCGCGAAGGCACGCCGCGAGCGGAGCCCGGCGCCCGGTGCTGCGCTACGCCTTGCGATTGGCAGGGAAGGTATCGGCCTCGAGCTCGCCAGCCCCGCTTTCATCGGCTGCTTGCGCGTAACGGCGCTGAGTGCCTCGTATCGCGGCGTCCGCTTTCCTGTGGACGTATCGGGAGGCGTGGGGCGATTCCGTCATCGTCGGGGCGAGCTTCAACGCGTGGAGCTCGACCTCGGCGCACGCGCGCTCGAACGATGGGCCGCGCCGCGTCTCGCGGGCATCGTCTCCACGCGCGCGCCGGACGTGTGGGTCGCCGTTGGACCGGCGCGGGCCACATTTTGTGTCTCGACCGAACTGGATTCTTCCGACAGCGACCCGACGAGCCGCTCGCCCGCTGTCGCATTCGACCTTCATGCCCTCGTTGAGGGCCAAGAAGGCGAGCAACTCGTGTTTGTCGTCGCGAACGCGCGCGGTGCCAACCTGGGAGCCAGCGCGACTTCGACCGCAATCGCTTGCGTCCAGGCGATCCTGGGTTCGGCCGCGGACCGAGCGGGGGCCGTGTTCACGGTGCCGCGTCCTTCGGAGGCCGTCGCGCGTGCTCTTTTACCCGATGCCGGGGCCCGCGTGCCGGCCGTCACGGGCGTCGTGCTTTGCGTGCTTGCCGCGCAGGACGAGACGTGGATCCTCCATGGGGCGCGCGGGGCCCTCCCGTCGCCACCCAGCGGAGACGCGGTGCGCGCCCGCGCCATCGCGAACCTTCTTCTCGAGGGGGACGACGCGCTCGTCAACGGCGATAGCGAGGCGGCGCGATCGGCGTTTCTCGATGCGCTCGAGCGGGCGCCCCGTCACGCCGAAATCATCCGCCGAATCGTGGAGATCGACGCGCGGACAAAGGGCCGCGAGGAGGCCGCGCTGGGCGCTTTCGCCGAAACGTTGCCCGGCCGGGGCGGCGTTCACGCGGGGACCACCCCCGGCGACCTGTTCGCGGCGGTCAACGATGTAGCATCCGCCATGGCCAGCCTCGAGCACGTTGGCAGCGCGGAACCCGCGCCCGTGCTCGCCTCGCGCGCCTACGAGCGCGCGGCCACGCTGGCGCGCGATCCCGAGGATGCGGCGCGGTGGCTCGATCACGCGCTCTCTCGCGCGCCACGCGCCATCGGCGCCCGATGGGCCCGTATCATCGTTCGGCTGACGCTGGGCCGCATCGACGACGCGGTGGCCGACGTTGCGCACCTCGAAGCGCTCGCACGCGGCGGCCGGGCCAAGCACGCGGTCTGGGTTCGCGCGGGGCGCGCCTTCCAAGCGGCCGGGCTTCGCGCCCGAGCGCGCGCCACCTTCGAGCGCGCCCTCCGCTACCTCCCTGACGATCCGCACGCCCTCGCCGGCTTGGGGGAAGCGCTGGTCGCCGAGGGCGAGGCTCCACGCGGCGTGTCGGTTCTCTCGCGCGCGCTCGCTCTCGCGGAGAGCCGCGGAGATCCCGTGGGCGCCATCATGCTCCTCATGGCGCGAGCGTTGGCCGAACACCTCGACGACCTTCCCGCCGCCATCGCCCACGTCTCGGCCATCTCCATCGAGGCTTACGAAGCGCCAGTGGCGCGTGGTCTGGAAGCGCGATGGCGCGCCGCGCTGGGCGATGTGGTGGGGGCAAGCCTGGCCTTCGCCCGTCTCCGCGAGATCGCGTCGTCGTTGGCCGTCCGTTCGGTCGACACCGGCGCGGATTCGCCTTCTGTGGCGCCTTCATCGGACGAACGCAGCGAGGCCATCGTGCCGATGCTTCTCGAGGCAGCCGACCTGGAATTCGCGCGCCGGCGCGATCCTCTGGCCGCACAGCGCCACCTCGCGGTCGCGCTCCGCCTGCGGCCCCATGACGCGGATGTCCGACGCGCGCACAGGGAGGCTTGCACCGCAGTTTTCGGGCTCGCCGCCGGCCCGCGCGACGCGGAC
This sequence comes from uncultured delta proteobacterium, assembly GCA_963831555.1. Classification (GTDB taxonomy): domain Bacteria; phylum Myxococcota_A; class Polyangia; order Polyangiales; family Polyangiaceae; genus Palsa-1150. The sequence continues at coordinate 60,854 of CAWHQT010000018.1, read as the reverse complement.
GACCGCTCGCCAGGGGGCCACGTCGAACCTCCCAACAGGTTCGCTCGAGGGGACGAAGATGCGGATCGGGCCGCGGCGACTTCGACCGTATCGGTCCTGCACGCGGACGCCGAAGGGGACTCGGAAGACGAGGGTCTCGTCGAAGTGCGTCCGGACCATGACCTGGGGTCCGAGCCTTCCCGCAAGGACAATCTCCTCGCCGCCCGTGCCGAGGAGCTCACGCGTCGAGTTCAGGCCGATCCCAGCAACGAAGCGGCATCCGACGAGCTCGCGTCACTGCTCGAAACGCTCGGGCGCGGCCACGAGCTTCTGGCGCTCATGTTGGCGCGCCTGGAAGACTCCCCGCGCGAGCGCCGCGCCGCGCTCGTCCCACGGGTCCGTGAGGTCCTCGCACGCCTGGCCGCGGCGTCCGAGAGCGCGGGCCGTAGCGACGAGGCCGCGCTCTATCGCACGTTGCCGCTGGAGTAAGGTAGAGCGATCGTCAATCGAGCCCCCGCACGCGGGGGCGCCTCGCTCTCATGGGATCGCCTCCGTCTTCGGGTGCGTTCAGAACACGGCGCTCAGCGCAACGCCGTCTCGACGAAGAGCAACCGCGCCACGTCGGCGAGAGCCGCGTCGACATCCCGCTCTTCGAGGCCGCAGCGCGAGGCCAGCTTGACGAGCACCGCTCGCTCTACGGCGCTCACGTCTTCTGAGGCTTGCGCCAAAAGCGCGGCGACTCGCAGAATCTCGCGAGCATGCTCCTTCTTGGTCACGGCTCGCGCCACGGCCAGAATTCGTCGGTCGACGCCGTCGTCGCGGAGTTTCTCCCCCAACACACCCAAGAGCGCATCGAGCTGTTGGGGCGCGACGGTCCCACCGCAGGCGGCCGCGACGACGCTCACGAACGCATGCCGCTCGGCGCCATCGAACACGCCGTCCGCGTTTGCGACCAAGTAGGCACCTTCCACAATTGCTTCGAAAAGCGCTACGGCCGCGGGGTCGAACCCCGTGGGTACTGTCGCGTCGCCGGAAGGGCGCGAACCGTAGGACGTGGCGGCCATCGAAAGGATGGAGATCGGCCGCTCCGATCGCGCCGGGGCCAACGGAGAAAACGAACGCGCCACGCCGGCGAGAAGATTGATGCGAGCAGCGTTCTGCATGAGGATCTCGTGTTCGGAAGCGAAAGTCCGCGGAGAGAGCGTATCAGAACCCGCCTCAGGCTACCGTGAAGGCAGTGCGAGGTACATGTCGTACCGCCCATCCGTTCCGGTAAGCGCGCTCCCGAGCTCAAGGGCTGACCCCTGCGCCGGTAGCCAAAATGCGCGTACGACCGCGTGCACGATGGCGTTGCCGGTCGGATCGAACAGCGATAGCCCAACGGACATCGGCGCCGGCACTTTGACCAACGGCACGATGACGCCAAAGTTGTCGAGCGGAACGGACAGCGGCTGGACCACCCAGGGCAGCCGGCTGCCGTCCGCAGGTCGCACACGAAGCACGTATTGCCCCGGGTCAAGTGCGAGCTGAAACGCTCCGGTATCGGTCGTGGTCGTCTGCGCGGCGCGCGGAAGACACCACGACGATGTGCCGTCGATGCATCCAACGGGCGACGCTTCCACCGTCGCTCCCGCGAGCGGGCGCCCGTCGGCCACGACGGCCGTCCCTTCGGCGGTTCGAGGGACGTCCACTGCGAAGTTGGACTGCGCCTCGGCGGTACCCTGCATCCCGTCCACCGTGAACGGATCGATGATGGTGACCTGGTTGGCCATCGTAAGCGGCCGCACCGAGACCCGATAGAGGCCCTGAGGCAGAATCGCCGAGTACGTGTCCGCCCCGGAGGCAGGGTCTGGGCGGGCACTCGCCCGTCCCACGAACTCGAAGTTGGTGGTGTACGACGCGCCATTGGCGCCCGTGATGGCAAGCGCTTCGAAGATGATGTCGGCCGCCGCGGGAGCGCCGGCAGCCGTCATCACCGAGCCACTCACCTCCACGGGGGCGGCGAGCTCGGGGTACACTTCGTCGAACGGAAGGACGTTGCCGACCGGCGCAAAAACGGCCGTAGGAAACGGCGAGCCGAGGGGCGGAGCGACGACAAGCTCCGCGTTGGTCAGGGCGTCGCTCCCGACGGGCACGTGATTCGTCGCGAGAATCACCTTTGGCGCAGTCGTTCCATGAAGCGCGACGATGTTCGAGATGATCTGGTTGGACCCATCGCGGAGGTACGCGGTCCACCCGTCGAGGGTCCCCCCCGCGTTCGTGATATTGAACGTGGGAATCGTGGATCCTTGCCCCGTCTCCTGCGTCGAGTCGAAGGCATCGACGAATTCCGGCACGACCGACTGACCTTCAAGGACGGCGACCACCTTTACCTCCGGCGCAAACGCCTGATCAAAGGGGGGGGTCGGACGGAGGATGCGCTCGTAGGTGCCTGGCTGAAGGTACGTTTGGTAGATGACCGACGGGCCCCCGGCGGGGCCGGGGATCCCGAATGTGTCCACCGAGGCGGTCGCAAAGATGGGGTCGATTGGGAGTCCCAGCGATCGAGCATCCACGGTCGACATCGAGCTTACGGGCCAGAGGAGGCGAAACGACGCCTGCACCGGCAGCGCGGTCTCGGCCGGGTTGCCGAGGTCCCAGCCGACGCCCAAAGGCGGCGGTTGCTCCAAATTGGGCGAGACGCCGTATTGTCCCTTGATCGCGCCATACCCGGGAAGCGCCGCGCAACCGGCCGTCGCGGCGCTCTCGCAGAGCGCGAGCGCCGTCATGGGAGGCGTGGACGGCGGCGCCGTGGCGACGAGCTGGTCGAAATCAAGCGCGAAGGTGCGCCCCGGCGCAAAGCCCGAATCTTGTGGCAACGCGACCAACAGGACCACCCCCGCCGCGGGCCCTGGCACGACGCAAGCATCGTCGACGCAGGACGCCGGCGTCGTCCCGGATTGAACGTAGGCCGCGCACGAATGGTCCGGACACACGTTGATGGGGGCGATGACTCCCGGCGGCGATACGATCGAGCCGCACGCGATCGCCACCGCGAAGGGCAACGTCCTGACGACGAAACGGTTTTTCACAGAGAGCTCGGGCCGGCGTCCTCCGGAAAGGCTCCGTCCTGGAAACTGCCCGCGTCATAGGCCGGACATCCGTTCGGCCCTCCCCCCGCCGTATAGAACCAGGTGACGATGTCACCTCCGAAGCTGTCTGGGGTGTGAAGCGACCTTTGATCGAAACCGTCCGCTACGAGAAATTCGACTGTGTGGCAAAAGCGCGGGTCCGGCGGCGTGGCGATTGTAAACCTGACCGTCATGATGCCCCCATCGACGGTGTCCGGCGTCGCCTCTTCGAGGTAGGGGGGGATCACATTTCCGGTGTTCGTAACGGGGTCGTAATCGATGAACACGTCATAGAAGAAGGATTCATCCGGACCTTCGACCTCGACCGGAACGATGAAGGTTCCGTCCTCCGGCCACTCGGCAAGAGGCGTACCGGCGGAAGGTACGACCGCATCGTGAAGAATCGTGGGGTGCAGCTGATCGGGAGCAGGCAAAGGCGGTGGAGTGACGGTCAAGCATGCGGCGCCCGCCGCTGCCGCGAGGGCGCAGGGCCCGGCGGCGAAGACCGTTCGCCAGAGGTTTCGGTGTTCGAGGCGGGGACGAAGAGACATGGCAATCAGAACGGACTTCTCAACGCGCCGGGATTTGACTCGGGGCTAGGGAGCGGCGGCCCAGCCCGTCCTCGGCGTCGTGCCAGCGAGCGCTGGCGTACTCGGGACTGACGGCAAGCCGCAGCAAGTCTTCCAACATCGGTGAACGGGCGCAGATCGCGCGCAGATTGCCGCCGATGGGAACGCCCGAACCGTCCGCGTACGGCGCGATCAGGGGACCCGCCGCATGGCCGAAGTCTCCCGAGAGGAACATTCCCACACGCCTGCCGCTCTGCAAGGCCCGCTCGACGAGATCCTCGTACGCGGGGAACGGTGCCCCGCTGAGAAGCAGCTGGATGCGGCGCTGCGTTCGGGCGGGAACGATGTGCCAGAATGATTCCGCCAGACGAGCGGCGCGCACTTCCACTTGACGCCCGGCTTCCGGGGGCGCGAACGCGACTCGGAGTGCTTCGACTACGGCCCGCCCCTCGGGAGGCGGCAGGCCGAGACAGAGCACGTTCTGAGGAAGGGCGGCGGACATCCCTCGACCGAGCTCGAAGAGTAGCTCCGGAGTTTCTTCGCGCACGTCCCCGGAAAGGAAGACGGAGGGCGGCCACAACATGCCTATGCGCGAAGAGGGCGGACCGGAGTCCGACCGGGAGACGAAGAGCGGAATGCGAGGCGCATCGAGCGCGCGAATGACCGTGTCGTAAACACGCGCGATGAGTGGGCGGGCGGCGGGCACGACCCGCTCGATCCCGGGCATCACGAACGTAGAGGCGTCCGGCACGGTGCGGCCGGAAGCGTCGCGCGTGAAAAGCTGCGCGGCCCCTTCCCACAGAAGGGCGAGCGCCTCGCCTACCCCGTCCAAGGACGGTCGCGTAAGCAGAACGAAGATGCCCGGTTGGTCCGGCTGGGCCTCGAGGGGCGGCGGCTGCAGCCGGCCGCCCTCGAGCGCACGGAGCACGTGCTCCACGGCGCGGGCGTACACCCGATCGCCATCCGCCAAGGCCGACACCCGAAGCGCCTCGAGCCTCGCCGTGTCAGGTTCGAGCGCCACTTGCCGACGGCGAACACGCAAGAGGTCGCGCGATCGATCGGGTGCTTGTCGCAAGAGGTCCGCAAGGACATCCCCGGCTTCGACGAGGCCCTCCGCGAGCGCCTCTCGCAAAAGAATCTCCGCGCCGCGAAGGTCGCCTCGATCAAGGCGCCGCCGGCCAAGGGCCAAGTGCGCGTGGGCTCGCTCGCCCGGAGTTCTCGCGCTTTGAACGGCGCCTTCCACCTCTTCGAACGCCCACCGTTCGCTGGGCGTCGGCGGCGACCGCCCGGCGGGCCCTTGCGCGAGCAGCGTGCGCCAGGCTTGCGCGGCGGCGCGGGTGTCTTCGTAGCGCTCGGCGATCGCGAGAAAGGAAAGCGCGTCTTCCGGAAGTCCGGCTCTTATGGCGCTGTCCGCGGCGGACATGGCCACGGCCGAAGGCGGCCTCAGGCCCAGAAAGGGTCCGGTCAGGGCCCTCCGGTACGCCTCCACCGCCGCCGCGGATTGCCCTTGCGCTGCAAGACGTTCGGCCATCCCGAGAGCAACGAGTGGGTGATCGGCCGCAACCGCGCCGATTGCATCGAGCTCTCGGAGGCCCGCTGCTCTGCCCTGAACGACGTCGAGCGCCTCTGCCAGAAGAAAGGAGCGAAGAGCGACGTCGTCCGCGCCCATCGGCTCGTTGATCTGTTCCAGGTTTTCGATCGTCGCACGGGCGTCGTCGGGAGTGCCGGCGCCGCGAAGCCGGTATTCCAGTCCGCGGGCGAGCAATTGAGGCGTCGCTCGGTGCGGCGCTGCGACCGAAGCGCGAAACGCGCGCGCCAGCGCGAGGTCGATTTGCCCCGTCCGCGCCACCGCCAGCGCGGCCTCGACGAGCAGGTCGCTCTTGATGACGTCATCCGTTGCAATGGCAGCAAACGCCTCGAGGGCGTCGCCCAGCTCCACATCCGCCCCGAGCTCGCGCGCCGCATCACAACGGAGCTGAAGCGCCGCCATGTTCGACGGATGCCTGGACAGGACTCGCGCGGCGCTGTCGAGAGCGTCCGCGAGGTTGCCCGCTGCGCGCGACGCGCGACCCGCTCGCAGGTGCAGATCGTCGCGTTCGAGGACGTCGGGCTCGACCGCCGCCGCCCGCGACCAGAGCGCAGCGGCGCGAGCGCTTTCGCCCTGCCTTTCGGCCAAATCCGCGAGGTAACGAAGACCGCTGGAATTGTCGGGCGCCTCGACCAGCAAGCGTTCGAGTTCGACGCAGGCCTCCTGGACACGCCCCAATCGCTGCTCGAGAATCGCGGCGCGCCGCAGGCGCACCGCGCGGAGCATTTCGAATCGCGCCGCGTCGGCGGCCAGCCGCTGCGCGCGAACTCCCAAGTGATCGGCGAGTTCGGCGAATCGTCCGCTGGCCACCACCATCGCCTCGATCGCCTGGTCCGCTTCCTCGTCGTTCGGGTCGAGAGCGAGGAGATCGCGCCACGCGTGTTCGGCCGCGTCGAGGTCATTGCGCCGCACGTGCGCTCGCGCGAGCCGCCGGCAGACGGCCACACGACCCTCGAACCCCACGCGCATCAGGATTTGCTCCAAGGCCAGCACCTGCGCGTCTTCGTCTCCGGCCAGCTCCGCCACGCGCTCCAGCGCGCTCCAGCGCTCGAGCGGGTCGGGATCGAGACGCGTCGCCTCGAGTAGCGCGCGGACAGCCCCCGCGACATCTCGACGCTGCTCGCGCCCGTTGGCCACATCCGTCCAGCGGTCAGCGCGCAGTTGTGAGGAGCCGGTTTCTTCGCCCGGCGGTCGGTCCGATGGATCCACGTCGCGGCCGCTGAGAAGACGTGCAGCGCGGAGCTCGCTCTCGACGTCTCTGCGCTCGTCGTGGGTCACCCAATCGAGGGCGCGTTCAAAGAGGCCTGCCGCCTCTGCGTTCAGACCGGCGGCCGCGCGAATCCGAGCCGTCGCGATGAGCGCGCGCGCGCGCCGCGACGGTGGTGCGCGGAGCGAAAGGAGATCGCCCCATTCCGGCGCCACTCGCACGGCGGCGTCGGCCGCGACCATCAGGCCGTCGTCCTCCGGGTCGCGGGCGACCGCCAAAACCGCCGCTTTCGCAGCCAGCGCCGTGTCCCCCGCGGCCGCGGCGATCTCACCGATGGCGCGCAGCGCCGCGACGCCCGCGTTGACGGTCGCCGCGTCGACCATGGCCAGCATGGCCGCGCCCCGTTTTGCCGCGTCTTCGGCGCGGGCCAGGACCGGAGCAAACGCGGCCACGGCGGCGAACTCGTCGAGGTCGCCGTCGCACGAGAAGGCGCGCTCGAAAGAAGCGAGGGCGCTCTCCGCGTCGCGGAATGGATCAACGGCCGTCGCGGCGAACGCGAGCGCCACGCGCGCCCCGTCCGGGCCGCGGAGACCCGCGATGACCTCTCGCGAAGCCCTGGCGAACCGCGTCTCGAGGGCGTCCGTCTCGTCAGGCTCGATAGAGAGAACGCCTTGCATCGCGTGACGCAGCTGCAAAACCGCCGCGACCGTCGGATACGAGGCGACTGCACGCAGCAGCACATCGACCTTCTGCTTCGCGCCTTCCGCGCCCTTGCCCGTGAGGGTTGCTGCGCGGAGCAGCCACGCGGCGCGCTGCGAGCGATCCACCACCGCGTCGGCGACCCGCTCGACCGCGCGCACCGCCTCCCCCCGATCCCCGGACTGCTCGGCGGCGCGCGCGAGCATCTGGAAACTGGACCCCTCCCCCGGGAGGGCGAGGAAGGCTTGCGTCGCGTGCCTCAAGGCAAGCGCAGTTTCGCTGCGTCTTTCGAAGAACCGCGCGCCACGATAGTGGGCCGCCCGCCGGCCAAACCGTCCGAGCGCCCTCCCGCCGACCACTTCGTAGAGGCCAGAAAGGGTCGCAAAATCCCCTGCCCTCGGGGCCGAAAGCTCCGCCACCTCGAGCGCGTCGGCCCATGACGGACATCGCGCGACGCCCCGTGCCGCCAGGTCGAGCGCGATGTTCGGCTCGCCGATGGCCAACGCGGCTCGCGCCACGTCCGCGGCGATGGCCGCCGCGCTTCGATCGTCCGGCTCCGAGTCAATCCGCCGTCCCAGGTACTCGAAAGCGAACGCCTTGTTCGCGAACGCGACGAGATCGAGCGCGAGCGTCGCGTGGCCGCCCGATCCACCCATGCGGGCGGCCCGCTCCCAGGCCGCAATGGCGCCCACGCGATCATCGGCCAGGTCCCACAATCCGGCGCCCAGTTCTCGGCACGCCCATGCCGCCGCTTCTCCGCCCTCGCCGGACGCCAGCCGGTTGGCAAGAGCCCCCATGCGCCACAGTTGCGCGTCGGGACTCGCCGGGCGTCCCGAGAGCCGGTTCAGGTGCGCGTCGATGGCGGCCGAGCCAAGCCCCTCGCGAATGGCGCGGGCGACGATTCGCGCTTCGCCGTCTTCGTCGCCGAGACGCTCGTACAGCTCGGCCAGGCGGGTCAACAAATGGCGACGGTCCGCGCCGCCGGCCCCGCACGCGAGCCACCGCTCGAAGACCGCGGCGGTGAACGCCTCGTCTCCTGCGCATTCCGCTGCGTCGAGCAACGCTTCGCGGACTGGCGACGACTTCGGACCGAACACGTCGAGCGCGCGCCGCGCGACCACCGCTGCGCGGTCGGGGTCTCTTCGGGCCAGCTCACGCAGCGCATCACCAAATGGGGTGGCCACGTCGGCGAGGGGCTGCGGCTGCGAGAGGAGCCACGCCAACGCATCCGCCAGACGGCCGGCATCGCGCGAACGGAGGAGCCGGTCGAGGAGCCTCTCGACGGCACCGATGTCGCCCGGACGCAAGGTCACGCAACGCTGACTCCACGCCACGGCCAGGTCCCCATCGCCGAGCGCCTCGAGCGCGTCGGCCAGCGCGCGGCACCACGCGAGCCTTGGCCCCGCGAGTGCAATCGCGCGCTCGAGCGCCGCCGCGGCGGCGCGGTCGTGATCGGCGGTGACTGAGTCGGCGAGCGTCACCGCCGCGCGAACGCTCGTCGTGTGACCGTAGGCCGCCGCTTCCGCCACGCGCCTCGCGGCCGCGCTCTCCCCCAGCGCAAGATAGCGGTCCGCCGCCGCGCACAGCAGCGTGCCCCGCAGTGAGAGCGACGCGAACGCTGCGACTCGCTCGAGGCTTACCGCCGTTTCTCGCACTTCGTTCGCAAGCGAAGCACGGACCCACGCGCGCGACGCCGCCGCGCTGCCGCTCGCTCCCTCGTCGTCCGGGCCGACGAGCGCAGAGACGCGCACCATGTTTCGTCCAAGCGTGTCAAGAATTCGCCCCCGGCGCTCCGACTCGTCCCGCCGGTCCTCGATCGAGGTCATCAGCGCGCCGAGCGGATCCGTTCGCCCTTCGTCCCCCAGCGCTTCGACGCGCGGCAGATCTTGGAGCAGGGCGCGCAGGCCGCCGATCGCCGCGTCGCAAGACGAGTCGGCCGCGAGCGCCGCCGCATACGCGTAAAGGGCGCGACCGGAGTCCGAGAGCGGTCCCTGCAAGAGCTTCCCGAGCTCCGCGAAATGAAGAGCGCGATCTGTGGAGTTGCCCGCTCGTTCCGCCCGGACCTCCAGGCGCGCAGCCAGGGCGTCCAGCATTCCCACGCCGAGCAGCAGAGAGTCGAACGCCTGGCCGTCCTCCCCGTCGAGCATCGTATCGAGCGACTGATCCAGGGCGGCCCCGAGTGCGCGCACCGCGTCACCCGCCTCGAGCGCCGACATGCGTCTTTGCGCATGCACCGCCGCGGCGGCCTCGCTCTCTAGGGCGGAGAGAGCGCGCGCGTGGGCGCGGCGAACCTCGTCGGCCGCCTCGGGCCGTCCCGCGTTCTCCATCGAGCGCGCCAGCGCGGTTGCCGCGACGTCACTCGAGCCGTCGGCCGAGAACGCCCGCGAGAGATCGTCCTGCTCTCCATCCTCCTGCGATTGCGCGGCGCGCCGTCGAGCCGCCTCGACGTACGCTTCCGCGCCCGCGGCCGCTGACACCGCGTCGGGCTGCCACGCCGAGAGCGCGCCGAGGAGCTCCGCCGGCAACGCATCGCTCGGATCGATGGACATGGCGGCATCGAAGGCCGCGGCGGCCCCCGCGGCGGCTCCCGCGCGGGCCTTGAGCAAGCCGGATCGTACGAGCACATAGGCCGCGTCGACCGAATCGACGTCCGTGGTCGAAGCCAGCGGCTTGAGGACAGCCGCCGCGCGCGAGGCTTCCCCGAGACTTTCCAACCATGCCGAGACCTCGCGACGCAGCTCCAGGCCGGCTCCCAGCGAAAGCGCCGTCGTCCCGAGCTCGACGGCCTCGTCGAGGTCGCGCTCGCGCGACGCCAGCCAGCGGGCGAGCGTCGTGCACGCTTCGCGCAAAGGGCCCGCGTCACCGGACGCACGGGCCTCTTCGGCGCGCGCGCGAAGCCACGCTTCTTCCGCACGGGTCCCGAATCGACGCGGCAGCGGTTCGGCAGACATCGTGGACGGCCTGCCGGCGCCCGCCCGGGACGAGGTCCACTCGGGCGGCGGCAGGGTCGTGCGCCTTGATTCGGTGCGCGCCTCGCGGAGCGGCGCCTCACTCTTCGGGCGACGTTCGGTCGGCAGCATCGCGGTCCATCGTACGCTAGGTCCTAACGGACCGTCAGAGCGAACGGCAACGCGCAGAGGACCCGCTCTTGCCCCGTCAAGGGCGCAAGACTCGCCATGAACGATCCCACGAGCGCTCCCCATCCGCTGCCCCCACGAGCCGCCTGCCCGGGGAGGGCGCCCGCCCATGCGGCGCGGAGAAGGTCGGACCGGGCATCTCCGGCGCCGTCTTCGGAGGTGAAGGCTTGGAGCAGGCCTTCCGGTTCGTTTGCAAGCCCCACCCGGGCGTCGCCGGGAAGCCCGGCCAGGGCGCGGGCGCGCGCGATCGCTTCGCGCAGTCCTCCCGTCGCGTCCACGAGACCCCGGGTCTTGCCGTCGCGGCCACTGAAAATGCGCCCCTCGGCCGACTCCGTAACGCGCTCGACTGGAATCCCGCGACCCTCCGACACCCGCTCGAGGAAGAGCTGGTAGACCTTGGTCATCGTCGCCAGTACGCGCGCCCTCGTGGCGTCGTCCCATGGCATGAGAAGCGATTCGTAGGCTGCGCGCGAGGAAGCCCCCGTATCGCCGGAGCGCGCCGGGAACGTCTCGGCGTGCACGCCGATCCTCTCGAGCGCGCGGTCGCCCGCGATCTTACCGCCGACGACACCGATAGAGCCCACGATACTCATCTCGCCGGCAAACACGGCCGCCCCGGTGGACGCAAGGTAGTAGCCGCCGCTCGCCGCCATGTCCCCGATACTCACCACGAGCACCTTCCGCGCGCGAACCCGCATGAGCTCGTGCCACAGCAGATCGCTCGCGAGCGCACTCCCGCCGGGCGAATCGATGCGAAGGACGACGGCCTTCACGTCGTCGTCTTTTTCCAGGCGCGAAAGCACGCGCAGTAGCTTGTGAGCGGCAATGCCGCCCGAATCGCCAAGCAGGCCTCCACCGCCGTCCATCGAGATGGCCCCCACCGCCGACACGATGACGATGGGCGCGGACCCAAAGGATTCGCCCACGGCGGCGCGAAGCAGGTCGCCCAGATTGTTGCCGCCGGTCGAGGAGGCGCCGGGGCCGAGGCCAACTTCCGCGCGAACCGCGCCGGTCGCCTTCTCAAGCGCGTCGCGCGCCTCGTCGAAGTAACCCACGTCGTCGATCAAGCCACGCTCTTTGGCTTCGAGCCCTGCGTACGGACCCTCCTCCGGGCCCGATTCGGGCGCGTGAACGCGACCCGCACGGATCCCATCCTTCCAGGCTCCGCGAAGATCCGCGAGCGTCGATTCGAGCGACTGTCGCGCTTCGGTGCTCGGTCCGTCGCGCGTGAAAGGCTCCTCGGCGCCCTTGAATTTGCCGACTTGGAGGAAGTCCACGGAGAGCCCGAGCTCGTCGGCAAGGAGCTTGTGGAAATAGATGGTTTGCGCGGCGAGACCGACGGCATCCACGCTGCTGGCGGGCGAAACCCAGATGCGGGTGCAGCCCCGAGCCGCGAGGTAGAGCGTGGCGTTGCCAAGATCATCGGCGTAACACCACACGGGCCATCTGGCCCGGAGCTCCGCGAGCATCGCAGCCGCCTCCGCGGCGCGCGCGAGCCCGATCCGCGCCGTCCCAAGGCGAACGAGAACCCCTCGGACATCCGTTGCCCGTCCAAGACGTTCGACTTCTTCAATCATGTCCTGGAGCGTCGCCGACTTCGCGGAGAGACCGAGCAGGCCTCCCGAGGCCTGTTCGGGGAGGCTGTCGGACAGATCCAGTATGGCAAGCGTCGGGCCGGTGCGGCGCTCATCGCCCGAATTCCCCGATGCCGAGCTGGACCGGGGCCGGCCTTCGCACGCGGCGAGGAGCGCGATCATCCCTACCATGAGGCCGATGATGGGGACCCCCATCGAGAGCGGTCTGCCCTCACGGCTCATTCGGAGTGCCCGTCAGGCGCCGGGGCTGGATTCGTGTCATTCGCCGACGGAACCGGGCCCGTAGGCGCGGCCGCGGGAAGCGAGGCGCCATTGGCACGTTTCGCGACGTACGGTGCGTACGTGCCTTCCGGGAACCGATCGACGATGTCGCTGTACGCGCGCATCGCCGCGTTCCGATCTCCGGCGGTCCACTCGGTGTCGGCAAGGCCGAGAAGCGCGGGCAAGTACGATGGGTTGACGGCGATGGCGCGCCGATAGGCGGCCATGGCCCCCGCCGGATTCCCCGTCAGCCGGGCCACGTCGCCGAGGCCCGAAAGCGCCTCCGAATCATTCGGGTTGCGTGTGGCCAACGCCTCGTAGATTTGCCCTGCCCGGCCGAAATCACCCTTCTTGATCGCGATCGAAGCCAATTGCATGGACGACCGCGCGTCCATTGCGAAGGCCTCGCGCGGAGGTCCCCCGGCGGCCGGCGTCACCCGTCGCGCTGCGAGCACGGGCGGGGCAACCGGCATCGGCGACGAGGCGACCGCCGCGATGACATTGGACGCGGGCACCGCAGGCGCCGCGGTCCTCGCAGCGACGAAAGCGTGCAGGTTCGGCAAAAGCGGGTATGGGCGGACGAGCGTGTCGATTTTCGTCAGCTCCGCGCTTGCCGCAGGGCCATCGCCGGAACGCGCGAGGGCGTACACGAGCGCCGCACGGGCCCGACCCGCATTGCCTTCGCCGGCGGCCGCGAGGCGGAGGCGTTCGATGACCGTCGCCCAGACCGGTTCCGGCTCTGCAAGGTCGAGCGCGGCGAGCACATACGCGGTCTCCGGTTGCGAAGCTTGTACGACGACCTTCGGGACATACACTCGCGCGGTGACTCGGTCGCCCGAGAGGCGAAGTGCGTCGATCTCGGCTCGGATCGCCGGAACGTCGTCGGTCGCGCTCGCGCGCGCTTTCACCGCGGCCCGCCGCGCCCGATCGGCGAGCTCGTCGAGCTCCGCTTTCGCAATGCGAACGTCGTCCGCGGCGCCTGGGGCAAGAAGGCGAATCTTCAGCCAGGGGACGTCCGCTTTTGCCGCAGCCACGCGGGCCTCGTCGAGCGACACGCGCGAATCGTCCTCGGCCAGCGCGCTTGCCTTGTCGAAGTTTTCCTGGGCGACGTCGAGGTCCCCATCGGCCATGGCCTTTTCGCCATCCGCCACGAAGGCCTGCGCGCGCGGATTGAGCTGCATTGCAGCGCCGGCATCGCGCGCAACGAGATAGGGCTTGGCGGCGGCCCATCCAACGACACCCACGGAGACCAGCAGCGCGAGGCCCACGACCCATCCCCCGACACGGCGTCGTGGAGGCGTGGAGTAGCTCTCGTCCGATGCAGGAGCGAGGCTCCGGAGCTCCGGCAGTTCGTCATCCGAGGGCAGCCGCTCCCGCCAAAGCGCACGGGGCGGCGGCGGCAACGAGGCTGGTTGCAGACTGGCAAGAGAATCGCGATCGACGGCGGCATCGGCGACGGGACCCGGCTCAGAGGCGCGGAGGGATCGCGCCACGCCAACGCCGGTGAGAGTGCCTCGTTCGGATTCCGGCGGGGGGCGAAGGGTCCCATCGTCCGGCATGGAGGGGGCTGAGGAGGGTGCGGGCGGAGGTGCGGCGGCACCGATGAGCGGGGGCCGAAGCGTGTCGATCTTGCCTCGCGGCGGCTGCGAGAGCACCGCGGCAATCGCGCCTCCGGCCCCCACGCGCGGACTTGGGGGCGCGTCGGTGGGGCGAACCGCCGTCGCTGTCGGCGCGCTCGAAACCGATCCGGGAACCAGTGTCGCGTTCCGCGCGATCTGGGGGCGAACGGCGTCCGTGAGCCCCAACGGGGCCGAGGCCGGAGCCGACTGCCGGTCGAACAGAGGTTCGAGCTCTGAAATGAGTCCGAGCGGCTGGGCTGGCGAACCTTCGCGCTCGAGCATATCGTCGCGAAAGACGCGTCTTGCCAAGATGGCATTCTGCAGCTCGCGAAAGCTCGCGAAGGATAGCTCTTGCGCGCCTACCGTTCGAACGAGCCATTGCTCGGCGCCATCCCCTGACCCCGGGCTCGAGCGGTACACTTTGAACTCGTGGCCGCACGACGTGCATCGCACGGGAGTCCCGCGGACGCTGAGCAGCGCGTCGCTGAACGTGTATTCGATTCTGCACCGCTCACACTGAACGTCCATCGTTCGTTATACCGTTGTGCCCGTCAGCGCCCGCCCCGAACGTCGTTGCGCCAGTACGCCCAAGGCCGCGCGTGGTCGCATCGATTTCAGGGCCCAATCGCGGTGAAGCGACGGGCTCGAACGCTTACGCTAATGGCTCGTTGGACGTTACACGCGGACGCTCGCCGTGTCGATTTCTCTGGTGGAAACGGCGTCCCGCCCGCTAGCCGGGCCTGGCGCCGTTGGCGGAGACGGCCGTTGGCGCGCCGACATCCATTGGCAAGGGGCCCGCCTTCGCCGCGATTTCCCCGTGACGCGGCGCCCCGGCAGGCGGAGCGCGAGGGGCAACCCGCCGCCCATGGCCGCCGACTGCACGCACCGCCGAGGCCGCCCCGCCCGCCTCCGTCCGGGGGCGTCGGTCGCCGGTCGCGGGTTGGGCCACGGTGTCGCGTCAGCGGCGAGGTTTGTCACAAGGCACATGCGTTGCAGGCTTGGCGCGCGCTCGACGTGAGCTTGCGCCTTCGGTGATCGGCCGTCACTACAAGACACCGGTGATCCCGGCCGCGCGCACACACACGCAGCATGAGACCGCATTAACCGGAGAAGCTTATGAAACATCTCCTACTCGTGATCGCGATGCTCGGTGCGGCGGCGATCCTCGTCGGTTGCCCAATCTACTCGGACAACGGCAACTACCGCGTCTGCAATTCGAACGGATGTTTCGATTGTCCCGACATGACGACGTCGGGCGCTTGCATCCCGTGGCCATGCAGTACTGCGGCTGATTGCAACGGCGAGTCTGCGTGTAATAACGGCGTGTGTGAGCCAAGCACCTCGGCGCCCGCGGCGGGTTATTGCTGCGATCCAACGGGCGCCTATTGCCACGTCTGCCCGGCGGACGGGGGCCCCGGTTGCGCAACGTTGACGGACTGTCCGACCGGCTCGGTCTGCGGCCACGACGGCACGTGCCACATCGGCGATTGCGGCGGAAGCGTCGGGTGTGTCGGTGCGCTCGTTTGCAAGGTGGCCGACGGTCAAGCCGACTGCGTGAGCGCGGGCTCGGACGCGGCGGTCAGCGAGGACGGAGGCCTCAGCCATGATGGCGCCAGCCAGGATGGGAGCCAGGATGGGAGCCAGGATGGGAGCCAGGATGGGACAGTGGGGGCCGCGGCGACGATCATGGAGGGTGCGGCGCCGCCTCCGCAGGATGCGGCGATAGACAGCACCGCGAGCGCGGCGGACGGCTCGGGCTCGGACGGCTCGGCAGACGGCCCGAGTCCAGACGTTATCCCCTGCAACGCGGATTCGCAGTGCAGCGATGCCGGCATGGGGGGCAAGTGCATCGACGGCGAATGCACCGCGCAAGGTCAGCTCTGTTCGGACGGAACACAATGTGTCGTGGCCGGCGAGTCCTGCGTGGACGGAGTATGCACGCCGAAATGCAGTGCGATCGCCCCGTGCCCGGCCGGCTTCGCGTGCGATTTCACCCGCAACGTTTGCAGCGACAATCCGCGCGTCTGCAGCGGCAACGGCGACTGCCAGGGGGGCACCGTCTGTGTCGAAGGACACTGCTCCGCTCCATGCGCCCCCGCCGATTCCGCGGCGAGTTGCCCCACAGGTCAGCTGTGCATCAACGACGGTTGCATTCCGGACCAACGCGCGTCCTTCGCCTGCTTCAACGATGGCGAACAGGGCGCGCTGGCCAACCGATGTGATCCGGCGGACATCTGCCTCCACCATGACTGCTACTTGGCGTGCGACAGCAGCAGCGACGCCGGTGGTTGCGCGAGCGGAACCGCGTGCAAAGAGGTCAGCATCGCGGCGGGGACATTCTCGGTCTGCGCAACCGCGACCTCGCTCGGCAGCGCGTGCGATGCCGCCGCGGGGCGCTACTGCCAGACCGGCGCCGTGTGCATCGACGGCTATTGCCTCTGAAAAAGCCCGTCCGCGGGTGTCGCCACAGGCGCTGCGAACCTGAACCTGACGGAGCGTGAGGAACGATCCGTCTCGGACGGGAACTCGGAGATCGTGCGATTTAGGCCAGGCCGGCGGCGAGCACCGCGCGAAATGGCCTTTTCGGCGTTGAGCACGGAGCGCAGCGCCCACGCCGGCATCGCATCGCGCACCCGCCCCGTTGACACCCTCTCACACTTTGCGGCCTCACACTTTGCGGCCGGTGGCGCACCCTACGTTCAGAGTGACTTCGAAGCTTCCATCGCTCCAATACTTGTCCACCGCCTCGCGAATGTACGAGAGCGCCGTGTCGTGCTCCCCCGCTCCGAGTTCGAGGCGCAATTCGGGCAGAATGACGAGGCGGGCGACGGGATCTTCGAAGAAATCGCGACCGCTGCGAAAGTTCAGCGTCGTTGGCCGGAGCGAAAGATCGACGAAGTCGAACCCCGCCTCCTCGAGCTCCACGCCGAGCAGCTCCACGGACGGTCGCGACAGCGCCGCGCGCTCCACCGCTTCACTCACCGCCACGTCGTCGTACTTCAGCGCGTATTCGCGCAAAAGGTCCGCAAGCTCCTGGAAGCTTCCGCGGATGGGCATCGCCACGAGAACCTGACCGTGAGGCGCTAGGAGCCGCGCGCACTCCGCGAGAATCTCCGCGCGGTCCTGAAGGTCGCTTAGCGGATGAAGCGTCAAGGCGTGCGAGAACGCGGCCTCCGGCAGCGGCGACGGAAAATCTTGCACGAGCCGGTACGAGCTCACCATTCCCGGCATCGTCGCGGCTTTCGCCCGAGCAAGCTCCAGCGCGGAGGCCGAAGAGTCCACACCGAACAGATACGCGCCCGGCAACTTCAGGGCGATGCCGCGATCCGGATAGCCCGTGCGGCAATGAAGGTGAACGACCTGTGCGTCGTCGCTCTCGACGATCATCTCGAGGGCCAGCTCGCCGAAAAAAGACATGTACCGAGGCACGACGAACGTTTCGAAGATTGCCGCCTCGGCCGAACCCAAGCGGAGACGACCCCGACGCACGAACGCCGGCGGCACCGAGCTGGGCCGCGAACTCGCGGGATCTGCGGTCACGAGACCCCCTTGCCTGCGCCCGCGTTCGGGCGCTGACTCTGGCCCGAGCCCTTGCCACTCAAGATCAATCGCGCTTCGACGACGAGTTCTCCGATGGTCGCGTCTCCCTCTGTGCCGCCTTCGTCCTCCAGCTGCACGCGGCGCGGGTCGTCCGCGAGCGGCTCCAAAAGCGGAAGCGCCGAGGGATCCCCAACCTCCACGATCGCTTCGATGGCTGCGGCGACCGCATCGGCCGCGCTGTGCGCTAGAAAACGCGCAAGGAGCTTCAGCACGCCGGGCTCGGGAATCTCCACCAGCAAGTACGGGAGCTCGGCGATCGCGGGGCTTTCCGGCCCCAGCCGGTCCAGTGCCCGTTCGATGCCAAGGGCGACTTCCTTGAAGCGGTCGAAAGCGAGACCCGAAAGAGCCACGCCGGCGGCCTGCCGCACCTCGGGCTCGTCGGAGCCGAGGATGTCGATGAGCAGATCGACGACGCGCGCGCCTTCGAGTTCGCCGAGCACGCCGGCAAGGCGCACGAGGCGGAGGGAGGATTCGTCCTCGTCGTCGGCTTCCAGAGCGAGGGCCTCCCGGGTCGCCCGCTCGAGGACCGGAACGACGCGCGCGAGGTCCGCATCCACGAGCTCCTCGTGGGCTTCCCTCGCGGCGCGCTCCGCATCGAAAAGCGCTTCCAAAGTGGCCGCAAGGGTTTCGCCGGACATGAGAGCACCGATACCATGCTTCTCGCGCAAATCACCAGGCTTCGGGCCGTACCGCAGTAAGCTCCTGCGCCGGGTTGTCCACGAGTTGCCCACCGACAGATGGAAGCCCAATCCGATGCGCTCGCCGTGAAACTGAAACTAAACCTACCTGCGTGCCTAGCTACCTAAAGGGTGTGGCCTGAAATCGAAGGTGGGGGGGCTTGAGGGCGGGAGGATCTCCCGCAAAGCCTGTGCTCTTGCGCGCGCGGGCACGCCTTGCTCTCGACTATCTTCCTTGCTACTCGGGAGAGTCAATTCGATCGGGCCGTGGGCCGTCGGGCCTCCACCAATCGCCGAGGTGATGCCGCCATGTACGCCAAACCCACTCGAGTGACGACGCGCATGGTGTCTCTTTCCGGCGACGCGCGCGAGGTGGACGTCTTCCTAGGTCCGGCGTTGCATCGCCATCACGAGACAGAGACGCTCGGCGAGCGGTTGAACGCGCAGGGCCTCCAATTTTTGCCCGTTGCCGCGGGCGACAAAGTGGAGCTCCTTCAGATTGACTACATCGCCGACGTTCAGCTGGATGGCACCGCGCCCGAGCTCGATCGTCTCGAGTTCGTGGGCGCTCTGCGAAAGCTCGTCACTGTGCACCTCTCGACGGGAAACGAGTTGCGCGGTGAGCTCGTGTACATGATGCCCAAGGAGCGGCCGCGGGTGTCCGACGCATTGAACTGTCCGGGGACGCAGTTTCTCTTGCTCATCGAGCCGGGCCGCTTTCACTACGTGAATCGCAAGGCCGTAGTTCGCGTCGAAGCCTGAGCCGGCGGCGGGCGCTCTCGTCATGGCCAGTGGTATGGCGCCGAGCGACCGCGCAAGCGATGCCGGCGGTATGACGACCGCAGCGCAGTCGTCCCTCGTCGAGTGGCTCGCGAAGAGCCCTCTCTTCGAGTCCCTCCCGGCGGCCCTGATCGCCCAACTCGCGGCGAGGCTCGTGCGCCGCGAGCTCGCTGCCGGAGCCGGATCGATGCGGCATGCGGACGAGCCGGCGGGGCTGGTGATGGTCGAATCGGGACGGCTCGCGATCGTCGTCCGAAACGCGCGCGTGGGGACGACGCAAGTCGTGGCGATCCTCGGCACGGGACAGGCGGTCGGCATATCCGCCGTCGTGTTGGGCGCGGTCTCCGACGCCGATTGCATCGCCCTCGGACCGACGACTCTCCAAGTCTTACCCAAAGACGTGTTCGACGCCGTGCTGCGGCAAGTCCCCGCGTTCGCGCTCGCCGTATCGCGCAGCGTGGCCGAAGATGCAGAGCGGTTCAACCGTCACGGCGCCATTCCCTGGGTGGACCTCGACTCGTACACGTTCGACGAGCGCCTCTGGGCCTGCTTGCCGCCTTCGCTCGCGGCACAAGGGCGTCTGTGTCCCATCGAGTTCACCGGCGACACGATGACCGTCGTCATGGTCGATCCCCGAGAGGTCGCGGGGCTCGACGAACTCGGCGCCGCGGTCCCGGGGGTCCGCCTGCGCGTGGTCGTGAGCTCGATCGAGGATCTGCGTCGCTTCTTGGGCTCGCGGGCCTCCCCCCGCCGCGAGACACTCGCCTCCGTCCCCCCGGCGCCACGCCCAGAGACGCGCACGACGTTCCGCTTCCTGTCCGATGACGGGCTTGGCTCGCGCGACGTTCGCGGAAAGCCGCTGTCCACGCCCCCGCCCGCCGTCAGCGCGATCGAAGAGATCGTGGGCCTCGCCCTCGCCGCGAGCGCGTCGGATGTCCACATCGAGCCCGAACGCCTCGGCGTCGTCGTGCGCTACCGCGTGGACGGAGCCCTGCAGCGCCGGCACGAGCCATTCCCCAACGAACTCGCCCGGCCCATCGCCAGCCGTTTGAAGACGCTCGCGCGCCTCGACATCACCGAGACCCGGCGTCCGCAGGATGGACGCATCTCGGTGCAGCTCGCCTCGGGACGGTTGGTGGATCTCCGCTTGTCGACCGTCCCGGCGAAGTTCGGCGAGAAGATCGCGCTGAGGGTCTTGGACTCGGGCGAGGCCATCACCGATTTGAAGACGCTCTTCGCGGTCGACCAGGTACGTACGCTCTTCACGCGGCTGCTCTCTCGGCCGACAGGCTTCATTCTGGTGACCGGCCCGACCGGATCGGGCAAGAGCACCACGCTCTACTGTGCGCTCAACGCCCGGCGCGCGCACCACGTGAATATCATGACCGTGGAAGACCCGATCGAGTACCACCTCGACGGGGTCACGCAGGTCGAGGTCCACCCGGAAGCGGGAACGACCTTCGCCGCGGTGCTCCGCGCATTGTTGCGGCAAGACCCAAACATCATCCTGGTCGGCGAAATGCGCGACGCGGAGACGGCGCGAATCGCCGTGGAGGCATCCCTCACCGGCCACCTCGTCCTCAGCTCGCTCCATACCAACGGTACGCTCGAGGCCATCGCGCGCCTTCGGGACATGAGCATCGAGCCGTACGCGCTCGCGAACGGGCTATTGGCCGTCGTGCATCAGCGGCTCGTCCAACGCGTCTGTTCCGAGTGCGCCGCTCCGTTCGATTACTCGCCGTTCATCCTCGATACGCTCGCGCGCCACGGCGTGTTCGGGAGCGGGCCGGCCCCGATTTTGATGCGAGGCACGGGCTGCGCGCGTTGCCGCCAGACGGGCCTCTACGGACGAACGATGGCGTGCGGCATGCTGGTCGTCAACGACGACGTGCGCGACGCCATCAGCCGCCGTGCGGACCTCGGCGAGCTCCGAGCGGTCGCTTCACAGGGAGCCCACATCGAGCTCCAACACTATGCCGGCGCGCTACTCCGGATGGGCGTCACGGTCCCGAGCGAGGTTCTCGCGTTGCTGTCCGGCTGAGTCCACGGCGGGTCCCGCCGTGATCGCGCGTGCCGACACGCGATAGGCGAGGCGCTACGCTCGCGGGATTGGTGCCCGCGATCTCATGGCGACCCGTCCTCGCGCTCGCGGTCTTTTCGATAGGGGCCGGAACGGCTCGGCCGACCTCCGTTCGCGCGGGGCTTTCGGCCTCTTCTCGCGTGGTGCAGGCCCTCGCTGCGCCGTGCCCGCTCGGGATGCTTCCCGACGGTGACTCGTGTGTCCGCTTGCCGGACGAAACCGAAGGAAAGTCCGCGCCGGAAGCCCAAAGCACGAGCAGCATGCACCACGACGCTCGGGGCCAGTGGATTGCCTATGACGAGATCCCTCGCCGCCCCGATCGCCCAGAGGACTACGGCGCATACCGCTATCCCGTCCCCTACCATTCGGGATCGGTCGTGAGCGGCTATGACCTTGATCAGCCAGACGAACGGCAGCGCCGCCAGCGAGTGCGCGTGGGGCACGGCGGCATCGATCTGGCGGCGCCACGAGGAACGCCCGTCGTGCTCGTTACCTTGGATCATCAAGTGGGCGACGCGGACGTCCTCTACGCGGGAGCGCTCTTCGGCATGACCGTCGTCACGCGCCACAAGGTTCGCGAGGGCGGCTCGCTGCGAGACTACCTCGTCCTTTTCGGCCATCTCGATGCGCCTGCTCCGGGTCTCGTCGACCACGTGGGCATCGCGCTTCACGATGGAGATCCAGTGGGCTACGTGGGCGACACGGGCTCACCCGGCCTCGTGCACCTTCACCTCGAAACGAGGCGAGTGCGCGATGGCGTCGACGCGGCACGCCTCACGCCCTCCGCCATGCTCGACGCCGCCGCCACGGTGGTCTGCGATCCCAGAAATGTGTTGGCTCCGTTGTCCTCCCCGTCACGCTGAGCGCGCCCACGTTCCACCCAAGCCACAACATGACAGCCATGCGGTCGGCGAATGGCCGCGGGCTTATCCCGACGTTCGCGAACCTGGAGCTCGAGCGGAGTTGCAATCGTCGATGCCAAGCTCTTCATCGATCGTCGTGCGATCGCGTGCGATCGCGATCGTGGGTCGGCCGATTCCACCGCGGGATCGCGAAGCGCGCGTCCGCGTGCGTCAATCCAATGACCCGCGATCCGAGAAGACCGCGAAGCCGCGATGCGGGTGATGCTGGTGATCAAAAAGGACCAAAGTGTTACCCTCGCCGCGCATGGATCCGAGTCAAGCCGACACCCTCGTCCAACGCTTGGTCGTCAACCCACACGACGAGCAGGCGCTAGCGACTGCGCATCAGTCCGGCTCCGCGGATCCCAAGGCCTACGCGTTGCTCCTCGAGCGCGTCGGAACGCAAACGGACGATCCCGCGTACGCTTCGCACTGGCTGAGCGAAGCGGCGAACGTTTGGTCCACGACGCTCGGCGATGCCCACCGGGCCGCGCGCGTTTTGATGCAGGCCATCGAGCGCGATCCCACGCAGCGCACCGCCGCCGATCGCCTCGCGCAGCTCTATCGCGAAAAGGGCGACGTGAAAGCGCTCGTCGCCTTGCTCGAGCGGCGGGTGAAAGCGCTGACGCCACTGGTCAGTCAGAACGGAGAGATCCGTGCCGAGCTCACGGTCATGCACGAAGAGCTCGGTCGCCTGTGGAATGAGAGTCTGCTGCAGCCGCGCAAGGGTCTCGACAATTTTCGCCGCGCCATCGAGCTCGACCCGTCCAACTCGCTCGCGATCTACGGGGCCCGCGAGGTCCACAAGGCCCTCGGCCAATGGGATGACGCGCTGGCGTTGTTCGAAGCCGAGCTTGCCGTGGAGCGTGATCCCGCGCGGAAGGTCGCGCTGCTCCGTGATCAAGCCGCAACGCATCGCGCCGGAGGGGACCTCGTCGGAGCCACGCGGGCTCTCGCGCGCGCGCGTCAAATAGACGCGCAGGACGCGGGCTTGGCGCAGGAGTACGGCGCCGCCATTGTGGAGCGGGTGGCTGCAGGGGACGATGTTCCCCCCCAAGAGCGTACGCTCGGTACCGAACTCTTGGTCGGCCTCGCAGAAGTTTACGACGGCGAGCACGGGCTCGCGTACTCGGCGGGTGCGCTCGACATCGAGGCCGGTCATGACCGGGCGTTGCAGCTTTATGCGCACTACGCCCGCGCGTTGCAGCGGGAGGATGACGTCGCGTCGCGGTATCTCGCGTACCTCCAGGCGAATCCGAGCGGTCCGATGGCGGCGGATGCGCGGTGGCTCCTGGCGTCCAGCTACGAGGCGTTGGGCAGACTGGAAGAAGCAATCCAAATCCTCGAGCCTCTTCGCGCGCTTGGGGACCCCAAAGCGCAAGCGAAGCTTCAGGAACTCCACGCACACGCAGGCCAGCGGATGCCTTCGGCGGGTCCCCCGTCATCCCTCCCACTCGCCTCCCAAGTCAAGCCACGGCTCGCGCCCGCCCTGCAGCACAGTGTCCCGACGACGCCGGCAATCAGCGCGCTCGAGACGGCGCAGTCCCTCGCCAGCGCGGGAAAGCGCGATGAAGCGTACGCGGCCTTTCGGGAGGTGCTCGAAAATGATCCGGGCCATACCGAGGCCGTCTCCTGGGTGGAAGACTATCTTCGCACGAAGCGCGACTATCGCGCGCTTCGCGAAGTGCTCCGCGCGGCGGTGCGGAGCCCGGGGACCTCGGTCGAGACCCGCCAGGAAAGGCTGCGCGAGATCGCCGGGCTCAGTGAAGGCAACCTGCGCGACGTCGACGCGGCCATCGAGGCGTGGAAACAGCTGCTCGCGATCGACCGTTCCGACGAGAGTGCGCGCCAGGCGCTGACGCGGGCGCTCGAAAAAAACCAGCGTTGGGACGATCTCGCGCTGCTACTCGAGTACGAAGCCTCGGGCCAAACGGATCTCGAAAAGAAGATCACGCTCGAAAAGCGGGTCGCGACGTTGCATGAGCAGAAGCGGCAGGATTTCGCGGCCGCTGCCGAGGCGTGGGAGCGGATCGTCATTCTGATTCCCGACGATGACCAGGCGATCGCAACGGCTTCATCGCTGTTCGAGAAGGCCGGCTCCGCGGACCGCGCCGCGCAGGTGATCGCCGCCAACGCGGCAGGGGTCGACGACCCCGCGGCACGAAGCGCACTCTTCGAGCGGCTGGGCCACTTGCGCGAGCAACTGCGCGATCCAAACGGAGCCGGTGAGGCCTACTCCGAGGCGGCCAAGCACGACAAGAATCCGAAGCTTTGGGATGCAGCGGAGCGGTCCTTCGTGGGGGCGCACAAGTGGAACCTCGCGGCCCGGGCTGCCGTCAGCCGCGCCGAGATGGATACGGACCCCTCCCGCCAGGCGCGGCTTCACGCCCGCGCTGCGGAGCACTTCGCGCGCGGAGGCGACGACGCGGAGGTCATCGAAAACCTGACGCGCGCGACGGACCTCGACCCGGAAAACGAGGATTTTGCGACGCGGCTTTCGGAGCTGCTCACCGCGTCCGGGCGTTGGAACGACCTCGTCTCGCTCTTGTCCAACCGCGCGGATCGCCTGACCGACCCTCTGCGCCGAGTAGCCGTCCGTCGCCAAGCGGCGCGGATTTACATGCTGCAAATCGGCAACAAGGATGCCGCGCGCGAAACCTGGCTATTGGTCCTCGATGACGAGGAAGACAAGGAAGCCCTCGAGCACCTCGTCGAGGACGCGGCCCTGCGCGAAGATTACGGCGCGGCGACTGCCCTTCTTCGACGCCTGGAGGAGGTTTCATCGGGCACCGCGGAAAAGGCCCGCGTCGCGTTGCGCGAAGCCGAGCTCGTGGCCGACGGCATCGGCGATGTGGAAACGGCCATCGGGCGCTACGAGCGCGTCCTTTTGGACCTCGATCCCACGTCGCGCCCAGCCCTCCAAGCCGTCGCGGATCTCCAGGAAGCGCGCGACAACCCCGCGGCGGCCGCCCATGCCCTCGAGCGGGAGCTCAAGCTCGTGACGGAGGCCTCCGAGCGCGGTCCGGTCGCCGAGCGGCTGGCGCGCCTTTACGAGCAACTCGACGAGCCGGAAAACGCGATTCGCGCGCTCGACACGGTCCGCACGGCCGATCCGGAGGACTTCGATGCGCTCGCCCGCTTGTGCGACCTCTGCGAAAGGACGCGTCAGTGGGGCAAGCTCGCGGAGCACCTCGCCGAGCGTGTGGAGGTGGAAGCCGACGAGGAAGAAGTGGTCGCCCTGACGAGAAAGCTCGGTCGAGTTCTAGCCGACGAGCTCGATCGGGGAGACGAGGCGTTGGCGGTCTTCGAGGAATTGGCCAATCAAGGGCAAGCAAGCCTCCGCGAGGCGTACGTCGAGCTCGGCGATCGACTCGGCTGGCGGGGCGTGGTGGCGGCCAAACTGGTAGAATGGTGGTTCGACGCCAAGCCGAGTCCCGAGCGGTCGACGAATCTCCGCGGCGCCTTCGAGCGTTTCGCGGAAGTCGGGCGAGATGACGACGCAGTTCGGGTGGGCTGCGAGCTCGCGCGAGGCAAGGGCGCCGATGTCGACCTCGCGCGTCACCTCGAGCGTCTTGCGGTGAAGACGACGGATCTCGACGCTCTGGCCGCGGCCCACGATGTCATTTCGCGCGAGATGTCCGGCGTCGACCGAGCGCGCGAACTCGTGCGGCAGGCGGAGGTTCAGCTCGAGGCGGGTGCGCCTCGGTCCGATGCGCTGCGTCACGGCGAGGAGGGGCTCGTGAGCGTACCTCCCGAGCAGGCCGAGCCGCTCCTTGGCCGCCTTGCCGCGATCGCCAAAGAGGGAGGCGAGATCGTGGGCCTCTACGAGCGACAGATCGGTCGATGCAAAAATCCCGCGGACCGGGTGAAGGCCCTCGCGCGGGCGGCGCAGGTGGCGGCACAACAAGACCACATCGATCGAGCGCGCGCCCTCTTCGACCTCGCGTTGAGCGCCACCGCCACCGACGACGCCGTCGCCGTGCTCGAACGAACGGCACGGGAAGCCGACCGAGAGAGCGGGAGCGATCGGCTGCGAAGAGCTCTTTGCGCGGCGATGGCGGATGGCGGCCAGGGGGCACGGGACGGGGGCCGAACTCGCGGGGCTTTGCTCCGCCGCGCCGCTTCGATCGCGCACACGGAGCTCGACGACGTCGAAGAGGCCTTCGCCCTGCTCGGTGACGCGCTCGTTGCCCACGTCGATTCCGCGTCGCTTGATGCGCTCGACGGACTCGCGCGCGAGATCGGAGACTTGCGCCGTGCCGAGACGACGCTGACACGCGCGCTCGCGGAGGTTTTCGAGGGCCCGCTCCTGCGCCAGCTCTTGGCGAGGCGCGCGAGGTTGCGCCGCGACGAGCTCGACGACCCGGCCGGAGCCGCGGCGGATCTGAAGAAGCTCTATGATCTATCGCCGAACGACCCGACGGCGCTCGAGGAGCTCTCCGTCCTTCTCACGCGCCTCGGCGATCACCGCGCCATGGTGCAGCTCTACGAGGATCAGATACTTCGCGGCAAAGACGTGAGCGCCCGTGCAGAGCTCGCGCGGCGCGTGGCGCGGCTGTGGGAGCAAGAGCTCGCGGATCCGCGCGAGGCCGCGGACGCTTGGCGGCGCGTGCTGCGCATGAAGCCCGGGGATCCGGAGGCGAGTGCAGGTCTCGAGCATGCGAAGGCCAACATGCTGCGCAAACCAAGTCCCGATCCGGAGTCCGAGGAGGACGGGCTTGCGCCCGAGCCGGTTGTGGCCGCGAGCGCGACGGAAACGGCCGATGAGGCCGAACCGCCCCGGATGCCGAGCGTCACCGCAGTGCGTGCCGCGCCGCTGGAGCCGAGCTCGCCGCATCTCGGGCGAAGCGACGTGGAGGCCGAGGTCTCGGGGTTTCACGACTCCGAGCGCACGGCCAAGGCCGAAGTGGTCATCCCGGCGCTGGCGATCGGGGACGCGCCGAGCGCCGCGGAGGACGCGGACGGCGAAGCGGAAGCCCTCGACGCGAAGCCTCCCGAACGGGACGCCGTAGACGAAGCCAGCACCCTCGACGCGAAGCCCGATGAAAACGGCGACAGCGACGAAGCCAGGGCTCTTGACGCAAAGCCCCATGAAAAGGGGGGCGAAGCCGGCGCAAAGGAGAACGCGCCAGGCGATGCGGGTGACGTCGATATTCCCGTGGAAGAAACTCCCCTGGAAGAAGATGTCGTCATCGCCGACGATCTCGCGGAGATGCTCAATGAGGAAGAGAGCCCGGCTTCCGCCGAGACGCCACCGGCGGAGCCTCCGCTCGCAGCCAAGCGGAGCATCCCGCCGCCCCTGCCCCGGATGTGAACGCGCCTGTCGAGCGCCCTCTCAGGGCTCACCGCCGAGGCGCACCTCGCCGTTCTCAACGTGGGCGGGGACACCCAACACGAAGGCTTCATTGGGAGCGCCGTGCCCGAACGGCGCTCCTGCCACCACAGGAATTCCGAGCCTCCGAGTGCGCTCTTCGATGACGTCGTCAGCCGTCCGTCCATCCTCCCCTGGCACGCAGCGTTCGAACCCGCCGAACACGATGGCCGCTACGCGCTCCAGATAACCTCCCAGGGCAAGCGATGTCAGCATGCGATCGATGCGATAGGGCGGTTCCGTGACGTCCTCCAACGCGAGCACGGCTCCGAGCGGGATCCACAGCCGTCCGGCCGCGGCCACGGCATGAAGAAGGGATAGATTGCCGCCAACGAGGATGCCGCGCGCTTGCCCCGCGCAGAGAACGCGGAGTCCCCGCCAGACGCGCACCGCGAGGGGCCGCTCGATCGACGCGATCCACGCGGCCCGAACGACGGCCGAGGCCGAGGGCCCGAGACCCGTGACGTTGGGACCGTGCACGGAGGCGACGCCCGCGCGCCACGCCATCGCATGGAGGGCCGTGATGTCGCTGTGGCCCACGATCCACTTCGGCCGGTCGACGAAGTCGGACCAAGGCAGAGCGTCGGCGATGCGCATGGCCCCGTATCCGCCGCGCGCGGCCAGAATCGCCTTCGCGCCGGCGTCGTGCATCGCCTCGCCGAGCTCGCGGCTCCGGCGTGCGTCGCTGCCGGCGAGGTACCCGTCACGCTGGAGCGCGCCTGCCGACATTCGCACGCGATAGCGCGTGGCGACCCACCCGAGGCCGCGCCAGAAATCGTCGCGCCGAAACGGGCTGGACGGCGCAACCACGAGGGCCGTATCCCCGGGCGCCAGCGCCACCGGCAACGTGAGCGTCACCGGGTCAGCATAAGCCTTCCCGGCGATCGGGGGCGCGGCACTTGCTCGCGGTCTCCGCAACCAAACGGTCTTCGCCGCGTCTTCCCCGCCGTTAGACTGCGCAGCGATGCCCAAGGCCCCTCTTTACGCTTGGTCCGTTCTCGCGGGCGCGTGCCTCGCGGGGCTCGTGCGGGCTCTCACCGCCATACCCCCTCCGCCGGGGGCTCCCGCCGACGAATCCACACGAAAACAGGCCTTCTTCGAGATAACGTCCAGCGAACATCGCATGCGCCTCGACGCCGCCAAGAAGTTCCCGACCGATCCATGGTCCGAGGACGATGACTTTCACAGCGCCGAGCGCGCGCAGGCGAAAGCGTTCGCCGAGCACAGGGGCGTCCGTCTTAGCGACATCCTTTCGGCCATCGACGACGGGATGCGCGAAGGCTGGACCCGCGACCCTCGCGCTACCGTTCGCACGACCGTTCCCCCATGCCAGCCTCGCGCGATCTACTGAGTCGCCTCGAAGCGGGGCTCGATGGTCTGGCGGGGGTAGCGGAGCGCGCGCCGTGGCGGCTTGGAGCGTTCGGCCTCTTTGCTCTCATCACGACATGGCCGCTGCTGTCGACCGCAGGCTCACTCAACGAGTTCCGCGACGCGCACGTCCTCGGACACTACGAGTGGGCGGCCGCGGAGACTGTGCTCCGCTTCCATCAAGCGCCCCTCTGGGACCCTTACTACTGCGGCGGCATGTATCTGCTCGGGACGCCGCAAGGGCGCTTCGTATCCCCTACCTTTCTCCTGACGCTGCTGTTCGGCGAGCCGCGCGGCGCAGCCCTGACTGCGTTCGGAATGATGGTCGTCGGTCTCGAAGGAACCTTCCGTTACGCTCGCTCGCGCGGCGCTTCGGCCCTCGGCGCGATGTTCGCCGCTCCGCTCTTCGCGGCGAGCGGGATCTTCGCGCTGTCGCCCGCCCTGGGGTGGTACAACTTCTTTTCGTTCGAGCTCCTTCCCTGGGTAGCCTATGGGACCCGGGGCGCGCTCGCGGGCCGGAGATCCGCGTTGATCGGGACCGCCATGGCGCTCGCCTGGTGTGTTGGTTTCGGCGGCACGTACACCGCGCCAATGGCCGCGCTTTGGTGCGTCTTCGAAGTCAGTGACCACCTCGCGGGCGTTCTGCGGCGCGGGGCCGTGATGCGTCGTGCGCGTCGCGCGTCGCGCGCACTGGGGCGTGCTTCGCTCATCGCCATCATGGCCGTCGCGCTCTCGGCCGTTCGCCTCTGGCCCATCGTCGACACACTGCAAGCAGGCCAGCGAGTCATCGGCGGCACGCCCGGCAACGCCTGGGCGGCGCTTGCGACGATGCTCTTCGTGGGCGCGCACGCGGACGCGCAGGACGGCTCATTTTACATCGGCTGGCTCGCGCTCCCTGCCGTGGCCTTCGCCCTCGCGCGACTCCGCGCGCGAAGCATGATCCTCCTCGGCGTCGTCTCCTTTTGGCTCGCTGCGGGGTATTCGGCCGAGCCGTCCCTTTTTGCCGCGCTCCGCGAACTCCCCGTCTACTCGTCGCTCCGCTATCCGGAGCGCTTTCTCATCTTCGTCGCGCTCGCACTCAGCGTTCTGGCCGCGGCGGGCATCACCGCGACACAGCGCCTAGCCGCCGACGCGCAGAAGGGCGCATGGCAACCCGTGCCCAAAGCGTTGGCCCGAACCGCGCCGTTCGTCCTGATCACCACGCTCGCCTTCGCCATGGCGCCTCTCGTGAGCCAACACGTGGTCCAAGCGCGAGGGCGCAACCTCGCGGCGCCTCCGCGGCCCGAAGCGCACCGTCCATTCCACCAAGCGCGAGGAAATCGGTGGGCCCTCGACTACTATGGGCCCCTCGATTGGGGCTCCCTCTCGTGCTGGGACGCGTACGCCGTACCCGAATCGTCCCGCCTCAGGGGCGACCTTCTCCACGAGGAGAGCCTTGCCGACGAAGACGCGGGGACCGCCGTCGAGCGGCGATGGTCTCCGAACGAAGTCGATCTCGATGTGACGCTTGCCCGGCCGACGGCGCTCGAAGTCAACCAGAACTGGAACTCCGGCTGGCGTTCGAACGTGGGCACCGTGAGGAGCGACCGAGGACTTTTGGCCGTCGATCTTCCGGCGGGCCACCACGCGTTGGCGCTTCGCTTCGAGCCGTGCTCGGCCACCGGCGGGGCGCTCGTGTCGACGGTGGCCCTCGGATCCCTCGCTGCCATGGGGTGGAGCGGCCGCCGAAGACGCGGGCATCGCCGTCTGCGGGACCTCGTGATTGTCGCCGCCGCGGTCGTGGCTCCGTGCGTGGCCTTCGGGCTGTGCTTCGCGACGATGCATGATGCCGCGGCCGCGACGTTCGAGCCGCGCGACTTCACCGGCGAGTCCGTTTTGGCCGATGGCTTGCCCGACGGCGCCATTCGCTTGGATGCAAAGCTCGACGTGGGGGTGACGCTCGAAGCCGCGACGTTGAGCGGACCCAACCCCGCGCCGGGGCAAGAACTCATGCTGGAACTCGACTGGAAGCGGGACGACAAGGTACCGCGCGGCCTGGGCGTCTTCGTCCACATCGAGTTGTCCAAGGGCGACGGAATGAACGGCGACCACGTGCTCCTGTCGTCGGTGCTCGCGTTGGACGATGCGCCGCCGGGCAAAACTCTCCGCGACGTGATGCCGCTCTTCGTACCCGAAGACGCGGCGGGCAAGACGGTGAAGGTTTGGGTCGGCATGTGGCGGGTGCGCGGCGATGGTACGCGCGCAGCCGTGACCGATGCCGGGCACGCGATTGTCGACGACGGACGCATTCTCGCGGCAAGCTTCGAGGTCGGCGCCGCGGGGTCTCAGTGAGTGCGCGCGAGGCGAGGGTCGAACGCCGACCCACTGAATGGGTGTCCTGGTGATTCACCCGCACCGCATGTTCCGGCGCCGGCATGAACGGCGCGCGGGGCGACGCCCATGAACCGTCCGTGCAGGCGGCAAGGGATTACGAAAAAGCGAGAGTGGCCGTTTGACCCTTCGTGCACCCGCTTCCGTGCATTCTCCTCATCGACCCCAACGACGAGGGCCGCGCCGTCCTGGCCGAGCGCCTCCGGCTTCAGGGCTTTTCGGTCGAGGAATCGACCGACGGAGCCGACGGAGCCGTTCACGCACTCGAAGAGCCGCCCGCCGCCGTCGTCGCGGATTTGACCATGCCCAGTATTTCGGGGGTGCAGCTCTGCCGGCTGCTTCGGTCGGAAGCCGGCACGTCGACCATCCCCGTCGTTTTGCGCGGCTCGGAGGGCCGCCGCAATCGATTTTGGGCCGAGCAAGCGGGCGCCTTCGCGTACGTCGTCAAAGGGCGAATGGGGGAGCTCGTTCGCGCCCTTCGTCGAGCCATCGAGCGCCGCCCGCACAGCGAGAGCGGACCTTTCGTCGTCAGCTCGACCGAGGGTCTCGACGTGCGCGATCGGATCGCGACTCACCTCGACGCCGCGCTCTTCGAATCGGTCATCGCCGCCGAAGTAAGGCGGCTCGGCACCAGCGAATCGTTCGATCGGCTCGTCGACCACCTGTCTCAGTTCGTCTCACAAGTCACGACGTATCGCTGGATGAGCGTGCTCCGTCAAATGCCCATTCGGCTGGGAATCCACGCCAATCCCAATTGCCGCGATCTTGCCCTCGCCGAGGCCCGCGCCGTTCTTGGGATCGCGACCGGTCCGTTGCCGACCGTAACCGTCGAGGATGACGACGCCGTGTCCGATGGGGAGGGCCCTCCAGCGGTGGTCGCCCCCATCAATTTCGGCGACACGACGATCGGCGTCTTGGCGCTCGCTCCACGCGCCCCTGCTCATCCCTACGACCCTGTGCTGGTCAAGACCATCGCGCGGGAGCTCGGGGGCGCCCTTCGCATGGCGACCCTCGTAGAAGAGTCGCGTTGGATGGCAACGACCGACACGCTCACGGGCCTCTTGAACCGCCGCGCGTTGCTCGACTGGGGCAAGCGCGAAGCGGCACGGGCATCGCGCTACAAGGACGCGCTGTCGGTGGTCTTGTTGGACGTCGATCACTTCAAGCTAATCAACGACAAGCGCGGGCATTCAGTCGGCGACATCGTGCTTGCGCGTATTGCCGCGCTCTTGAGCGCCAGCGTTCGCTCGTGTGACGTGGTGGCCCGCTGGGGCGGCGAGGAGTTCGTCATTGCCCTTCCCTCCACGCCGCTTGCCGGTGCGACTCTCGTCGCCGAGCGAGTTCGCGAGGCGCTCGCGGAAAGTGAGATCCTGGATCCCGATCACGGCCGATTGGGTGTCACCGCGAGCTTCGGCGTCGCCGAGCTGTCGCCGCAAGAGTCGTTGGAGTCGCTCGTCGATCGAGCTGATCGCGCCATGTATGGGGCAAAGAGCGCCGGCCGCAACCGTGTATTTTCCACGAATGGCGCATCGGCCCGGCCAAGTTCCGTGGTGCTCGCCCTGGCGGAGGCCTGAGCGAAGCGTTGGCTCAATCCTGCCAGTACGCCTCCTTCATCCGCGCCACGTACGCGACGATGTTCTCTTTCGCGGCGGTGTGCTTTCGGAGCTCGTTGTCGAACGCGGGACACAGCGCACCGCTGGCAAACGCGTACACCGTGGCGTCGAACGTCGTCGGGTCGCCGCCGCACGCGTAACGCTTATCGCCGAGCTGGTGAGACAGGGCGTCAATCAGCTTCGACCCGGTGGCGACGACCTCCGTTCGCGGCATTCGCCCAATCCCCTGAACCATGGTTCGCTCCACGGTATGCTTGCGCGCCCGCTTCGCGATCAGGCCGCGCATGAACGATGGCACGCCCATCGTGCCCAGCATCTCCCCGAGCGCCGGCTCGAACACCGCCCAACCATCGTCGGTCGCCCAGCGCATGTAGAGGAGCGCGAAGTACAAGTGCTCCTCGAGCATCGACTTGAACGCCACGGCCACCGCCCACTGCCGGTCATCGAGGTGCCTGTCGAGGGGATCCGGGCGCGCGGCCTCGAGCCGATCGATGATCGCGGTCGTGTCGGGCAAGAGCGCGCCGTCGATTTCGAGGAGCGGGAGCTGCCCGCGCGGAGCTTTGCGCACGTTCCCCGTGACGGTCTGGTATTTCTGGCCCGTCATCCGAAGGTAGGTCTCGAGCTTCGTGACGAAAGGACTCGCGTCAGGGAGCCCGAAGGCGGGGCCGAACTTGTGGACTTTGAGCATGCCGGCAGACTACCGGGAGAAGGTTCCTCGCCGAAGCCCCTGCGGCTCTTGCCACCGTGGATTGTTCATTCCTGGCGTCCCGGGCATCCCCGCCATCCTGGCGCCCGAGCGCGTGCCCCGGGACTCACGGCCTCGTTTGATTGTGCCCGCGACGTCCCTGGGCGAACTCGACGGCATAGCCGTCCGGATCGAAGGCGGTCATCGATCGCTCCCACGGCTCGTCATGAGGGGGCTGGTGGAACACGACGCCCTTGGACTTCAATTTTTCATAGAGGCCATCGAGATCATCGGTGCTGAACTCGACGTGAATCGCCCTCTTCTGCGCGTGGCTCGCCTCGGCCACGCCTTCCTTTCGCGCCTCGGCCATCGAGAGGAGGCCGATGGTTGCGCCCCCGATGCGGATCATGGCGAAGGCCGGTGCGGCATTCAACTCCACGTCGAGGCCCAGCCTTCCGCTATAAAAGCCAATGGCTCGCTCGACGCTCTCTACCGTGAGCGTCATTCCTTCGAACCGCATCGTTTCTGTCATTGGTTTTCCCGGCGGACTCTCGTCGTGCGGTTTGTCCCGGCGAACTCTCGTCGTGCTGGCTACGCGTCCGTCGCGTTCGATGCAACGTCCGCACGGCAGCACGAGGGAATCAGGGGGACACGCTCACGTTGCTCAGGACGAAGACGTAATCCTGATAATCTCCGTTCGACGCTTCCTCGACGGCGACGAGGTAGCTTTGCGGGATGGCTGTCCCCGTGGAGTCCGCGAGCGGAAACGTCTTGACGCGGTGAACGTTCGCGGGGGAGTTCAGCGCATCCTGGCTGTAGTCATAGTCGCCATTGGTTTTGGTTCCACCCTCGTTGAATTCCTGCGTTTGCTGATCCGAGTAAATCCAAATGCCGAACGAGCCGCTCCCCGGATCGAACGTCGTCGTGCTGCCCGTGGCGCCCGTGCTCACGAGGCCCATGAGCGGCGGGTAGACCATGCGGGCCATGTCCGACGTCTGCGGGTCCGATTGCAACTGCATGGTTCCGACCTTGGTCCTCGTGGGCGTGGCGCCTCCGGGGGTGTACCAACCGAAGTCCAAGGACCCTTGCGGAGAAAAACGCGCGACCACGGTTATCGACACCATCCCCGCGCCGGCTTTCATGAAGAGATTGCCGCCCGCGGTTTGGATTTCGTTGGCGGTCGGCGGATTCGACGTGGCAAGCATGGTGGCGACCATGGCCGTGTTGGGATTCCAATCGGTTTGGGCGGCGCCGACGTTGACCTGGTAGCCGAGGGTCGTCAGGATCTGGCCGAGCGTCGCCTCGTAACCCGAGGTGAACGCCGCAAAGCCGCCCGGAGGTGCGGCAACGGCCGAATCTTGGACGAGAAGCAGCCCGTACACGGAGGCCACCGCAGAGCCCGAGCTCAACGTGGCCGTCAACGTGTCCGTAAACAGGTTCGAGCCCCCGTCGTAAGGGGCCGGCCCGGGCGGCTCGGCCGGGAGCGTTGCGCCCGCCGTCGTCATCTCCACCGAGATGGGCAGGTCGGCTCCGGGCATGATCGTCGCCGGGAGAGTGACCGTGGTTTGAAAGAGAGTTTGCATCGTTGGCGTCGCGACGTTGTAGATCGCACCCGCGCCGGATTTATTTGCTGCGAGCGAACTCGTGCCGCTGAATGCGAGCTTCGTCACCATCACGGCGGCCTGCCCGCCATTGTGCAGATTGATGGTCGACTTGGCGCCCGAGGCGATGCCCCGAAGCCCCGTCACGACGACGCCTGCGGCGTCGAAGGCGACCGCGCCACTCGGGGCGCCGCTTGTGCTTCCGGTCGTTGCGCTCGACGAGCCGCTACTCCCTGTGGCGCTGGCGTCGGTCGCGGACGCTCCGCTGGCTCCCGCCGTGCCGGTGCCCGTGCCGGAGTTGCCGGAGGCCCCGGTGGCTCCTGTTGTCCCCGTTTCCCCGTTGCCGGACGCCCCACTCGCTGCGCTGGCGCCTGCCGCCCCGGTGCCCGCCGTGCCGGACGCCCCACTCGCTGCGCTGGCGCCCGCCGCCCCTGTGCCCGCGGTGCCGGACGCCCCGCTTGCTCCGGTTCCGCCGGAAGAACCGGTGGCGGCTGCGCTGCCCGAGCCGCCGGTTCCGCTATTTCCGCTCGTCGAGGTCCCGCTTCCGCCGCCGCCATTTACGCCCGCATTTCCGGACGTCCCGGTTCCGGACGACGCGGGGCTCGATCCCCCGCTGCAACCCCAGATGCATGCCCCCGCAAGAACGGCAAGCACGCCCGCCCGAGCTCCGGCCCGCCCTAGATAAGTCATCGTCATTGGATTCTCCGTATCGCAGTCGTTGAAACGCGTTTTCCGTCGACGCGTCCTGGTCCCCGAATCAGGGGCGGCCACGCGTGAACCTTAGCCGAGATTGGGGCCCGCGCTTCATCCCGGGTCACGCACGGAGCGCGGGATCATGGACGAGACCCCAGAGAGACGCCACGCTGCGCCGTTCCCGGTCTTCTGCTTATGCTTCAATCCGGGTCGTGAAGATCCGACGGCGCAGCGCGGCGAAGCTGGCGGTCATCATGATGGGAACGATGGGCTGCGTATCCCCGCCCCCGATCGACGGAGGTGATGACGGGGGAGAGTCCACACGTGCGGACGGCGATGGCGCCGCAGACCTCCGACTCGCGGATGGCGGTCCTGGCGACGGAACCGCGGCGGATGCGGAGGGCGCCGGAATCAATGGGGACGGGGGGGTGGACCCCCCTCGGTTTGTCACGGGGGTCGTCTCTGTGCGCTACGGGCCTTGCGCGGGCTTCGGCCAAAGTTCCATGCCCAACGTCGTGGAGGGCCCTCCCGTGGGCGGGGGCGATGACCGCGGGAGCACGGACGTCGTCTCGCTCGGCAACGGCGGACAGATCGTCGTTTCGTTCGCGCCGAACGCCATCGTCGACGGCCCCGGGGCCGACTTCATCGTATTCGAGAATCCATTTTGGATCGGCGGAAATTCGAAGACGGTGTACGCCGAACCGGGCGAAGTCAGCGTCAGCGACGACGGCGTCACGTGGTCGACCTTTCCCTGCAGTCCGACGCTGGACCCTGCCTCACCGTACGGGACGGGCGTCGTGCCGCCGTACGGGGATTGCGCGGGCTGGCGCGTCGTTCTCTCGAGTCCGTCCAACGGGATATCGCCCTTCGATCCGAGCGTGTCGGGCGGTGATCCGTTCGACCTGGCGGCGATTGGAGTGACGCATGCTCGCTACGTCCGCATCGTGGACAAGACGAACGAGGACTGCCCTGACACCGGCGCCGGGGTCATCTCCAACGGCTTCGATCTGGACGCAATTTCGATCGTGAACGCCGAGAACCCTTGAACCGCGGACGCTTCCCGCCGCGTGCGAACTTTACTCGATCACGGTCTGCCACAGGCCGGTGGCAAAGGTCGACACGTAGAGAGCGTGATGCGTGCCGTCGTAGGCCATGAATTCCGCACCCCCGCCAATGCTGGTCCCGGAAGGGCTGCCAGAGGGTGGGCCCGGGAGGGCGGTCCAGGTGCTCGGATCGCTCTGCGACGCGGTGGCGTAGGCAGGCGGCGGGGGTTGTCCCGACTGCGAGCTTCGCGCAAGGACCAGGTTGTTCGTCGTCGGTATCAAGATGTTCGCCTGGGGCGAGTTCGGGACGATGGTCCAGGCGCTCGTATCGTTGGGCGAGCTGACCATGAGCCCAGGGCCTCCATAGGTGATTGCCGGGAGGTAGTAGCGTCCGTCTGCCGCCTGCCAGAGGTAGGGCTCGTAGTAGTTGCAGCTCGGCAGGGCCATCATGGTCTGCACCGCGTGCCATGACGACCCCTCGTCGGCGGTCCGAAAAAGCCCGGCGAACAGACCGCAATACAGCCACGTCGTTCGATTGACGATCGTGATGGCGCTGTTCTCCGCCCACGCTCCCACACTAGGCATTTCGATGAGCGTCCAGGTCGCGCCCGAGTTCGAGCTCTCGGCCGAGCAAAGGTTGCCGGAAGCGCAATTGCCGTGCGACTCCACGACAATGTGCGTGTGATCGCCGGGGTCGATGCTGATGCCCGTGATCTGGCCGCCTGAATAGAAGGCCTTTGTAATATTGGCCGTGAGCATCTGCTGCCAGTCCACGCCCGCGTTGGTCGACTTCCACAGGCCGGACGTGCCGTACCCCTCCGCGGCGTACATCACATCGGGCACCACGGGATCGATGACGAGGCTCCACGCGCGGCCCGTATTGAGCGCCGTACCGTTGGCCCCCGTATTCACGACGTTCCACGTCGCACCGCAGTCGTTCGACCGGTAGATCCCGTGCATGTCGGCCCCGACGTAGACCACGGCGGGATTGTCCGGACGGACGGCGATCGCGTTCATCCCAGTATACGTTTGCGTGTAGTCGGACCCCGGAGGCGAGATGTTTTTCCACGTCCCGGAGGCGGGCAGTCCCGAACACGCGGAGTCGGCGACGGCCCCATCGTACGAGCCGATGGGCGGGCCCGAGTCCCCTTGTGTATCGTTGCCGCCGCCGGTCCCGGCGTCGATCGCGCTCGTGTCGATCCCGGTCGTGACGTCGTCGTTCGATGCCGCATCTCGTACATCGAGATCCGCGGATTTCGCAGGGGCCTTGCCCGCGGAGGAGCACGCGCAGAGAACACCGCCCGCGAACACCAGAACCCCGAGCGCCGCACCCATCGCGGCCCCTCCTGCAAACATCGCAAATCGATCCTTCGGTGATCCGATTTGATGCACCGCCATTAGACTCATGTTGTCACTGGCGCTCAATCGAAACAAGGCCGGGTGGCCAGCATTTCTTCTCATGAGGCCGAGGCTTGACCGCGCGAACACAAGAGAGAACCGAATCCCCTCGCCACCCTTGCTCTAGCCGCCGGATGATTGCGCGTCTCGCCCTCTCTTCTTCGCGCTCGAGCAGGCCGCTTGCTCCGTTCGCCACGCGGCGACGTGCGAGCCCTTCTCGCTTGGCCTCCACAATCAGCAGTTTTCGACGAAGGGGGTATCCTCCTTGGCTTGGTCCACAGGGCTTGATGCGTAGGAATGCTGCGGTGAGACGCAGCGGACTGCGAGCACGGCCAAACGGGTTGACCATGTGCCCAAAGGGGCACCGGACGAGGCGCGGAACCGCGTCGGTTGCCCGCATGGGTGTTCGGCTGCACGGCATTTGCACGGTCTCTTGCCCCGACCGGTCGTCGGACGACGCGCAGAAGGCGGTCTGCGCGACGAATCGCGCTGCCGCTCGGGCGGAGAAGACGGTCCGCGCGTCTGAGCAACGCACCGCTGGGCCGCAGAACCAGGTCGGCGAGCCGGAGAGGGACATGGCTGACCCCGAGAGGACGGTCTCTCACGCAAAGCGGTGCGTCGCTGCGCCGAAGAACCGGCTCGGTGCGGCTCGGCGGACCGTGGCTCACGCGGATGCGTGTGCCTCCCGGCCTCAGCGGGTGCGCTCTCCGCGTGAGAGAGCAGTCGCTCCGTCGCGGCGAGGCGCCGCTCTGGCGAAGAAGGTCGTCTGCCCTCGTGAGCGGCGTTCCGCTGCGTCGAATGAACCTCCCTTCGGGCCTCGTGAGCTGCCCTTCGTTCACGAGGGTCACGCGCACGAGGACAAACCGGTCTCCTCGTCGGACCCGTTCGGTCTTCGGATTGTTGGGACATGAGATGTCGGCCGTCCGGTCCCGCTTGACCTGCCGCGGACGTCCGAGACCCCGGCATGCGCTTTCGTCTCGCCCCTGCTCACGCGGTTAGCTACTACCGGCGTCGATGCTCTCGTTCGAAGACTGGTTCTCGAAGCGCCACGCGCACATCTCGGTGACCTCCGCAAAAGCGGTTCTGGCGCTCTCGGAGGGCGGCGCGACGCTGCCCTTCATCGCGCGCTACCGCAAAGAGCAGACGGGCAACCTCGATGAAGTCGCGATCCTGGCGGTGCTGAACGCCAAGGAGACGTGGGAAGCGGTCGCCCGGCGCAAGAAGTTCGTCTGCGACGAGATCGAGAGGCAGGGCAAGCTCACTCCCGAGCTTCTGGACAAGATCCTCGCGACCTACGACCTCGAACGCCTCGAGGATCTTTACCTTCCGTACAAACTGAAGCGGAAGACGAAAGCGATGATGGCGCGGGAGGCCGGGCTCGCGCCGCTGGCCGAGTGGATGTGGCGGGTCTCGCACGAAGAGGGGCTCGACGCGACCTCGCTGGCCGACGAGGCGGCGCGCTTCGTCGCCCCCGAGAAAAACGTCGCGACGGTCGACCAAGCGATCGAAGGGGCCCGAGACATCGTGACCGAACGTCTCGCCGAGGACGCCGGGCTGCGCGAACGGGTGCGCCGGACCCTCTTCGACGAGGGCTTCGTTCGTACGGTCAAGGGCGAAAAGGCGAAGCCGAACAGCAAGTTCGAGCGCTACTTCGCCCACCACGAGCGCGTCAGCGCCCTCTTGCGGCCCGAGGCGTCGCACCGGTACCTGGCGATGCGCCGCGGATTCATGGAGGAGGAACTCGTGATGTCCCTCGGCGGCGTGCCGGGGAACGACGCCTTCGACGCGGCGCTGCTCGGCGCGTTCGAGCGCGCGGCCTGTCCCCGTCCGGCGTCTTCCGCTCGTGACGTGATGAAGCGTGCTGCGCGCCTCGCCCTGCGGGCCTATGCCCTCCCGAGCCTCGAGAACGAGGTGAACAAGGCCCTGCGCGACGCCGCCGACCTGGCGGCGATCCACGTCTTTGCCGAGAACCTACGCAAGCTGCTCCTCGCGTCGCCCTACGGCGCCAGGTCCGTGCTCGGCGTGGACCCGGGCATCCGGACGGGCTGCAAGCTGGCGGTCGTGAGCGAATCCGGGGCGTACCTCGGGAGCCACGTCATCCACCTGGCCACCGAGCGCGAGCGAGAGTCGGCGAAACAAGTCCTGCGCATGGCCATCGAGAGCGCCAACGTCACGGCAGTCGCCGTGGGCAACGGGACGGGCGGCCGCGAGACCGAGGCGTTCGTGGGGAAGGCGCTCGGAGAGCTGGGGCACGGGAAAATCCCCGTGGTGATGGTGAGCGAGGCAGGGGCGAGCGTGTACAGCGCAAGCGAGGTCGCGCGCGAGGAGTTCCCGGAGCTTGATCTCACGATCCGCGGTGCCATCTCGATCGCACGGCG
The DNA here is from genome assembly GCA_963831555.1 of uncultured delta proteobacterium. Classification (GTDB taxonomy): domain Bacteria; phylum Myxococcota_A; class Polyangia; order Polyangiales; family Polyangiaceae; genus Palsa-1150. The sequence continues at coordinate 20,531 of CAWHQT010000018.1, read as the reverse complement.
CCTTCAGGACCCGCTCGCGGAGCTCGTGAAGGTCGACCCGAAGAGCATCGGCGTTGGCCAGTACCAGCACGACGTCGCGCCGGGGCTGCTCAGAAAGAGCCTAGAGACGCTGGTCAAGAGTTGTGTGAACGCGGTCGGCGTCAACGTGAACACGGCGTCGCCGTACCTCTTGGCCGAAGTCGCCGGCATCGGCCCGTCGCTCGCCCGCAGCGTCACCGAGCACCGGCAGAAGAAGGGCGTCTTCAAGCAGAAGCGCGATCTCCTCGCCGTCCCCAGGTTCTCGGACAAGGTGTTCGAACAGGCCGCGGGCTTTCTGCGGATCCCGGGCGCCGCGCACCCGCTGGACAATACCGGGATCCATCCCGAGCGTTACCCGCTGCTCGAGAAGCTGGCGGCGCGACTTGGCCGGGACGTTGGAGACCTGGTCGGTTCCGGCGCCGCGTTCGTCAAGGGCGACGCGCAGTTCCGGGCTGAAGTCGGCGAATTCACGTTCGACGACATCGTGAAGGAGCTCGAGCGCCACGGGCGCGACTCCCGCGCCTCGTTCGTCGCATGGACTTTCCGCGACGACATCCACGAGCTCAAGGACCTCACACCGGGCATGACGTGCCCGGGCATCGTGACCAATGTGACGAACTTTGGTGCGTTCGTGGACATCGGCGTGCATCAGGACGGGCTGGTGCATGTCTCGCAGCTCGCCGACCGCTTCGTGAAGGATCCGCGCGACGTGGTCAGCCCGGGCGATCGCGTCACGGTGCGCGTCGTCGAAGTCAACCCCGCCAAGAACCAGATCGCGCTCACGATGAAGAGCGGTGAGCGCGTGGCGCGCTCGTCGAGCGGGATGGCCGGGCCCGCGGCGAGTCCGCAGGCGGAGCAAGGCGGGCGAGGCTCCACGCGAGAAGCGACCACGCAGCCCTCGTCGGGCGCCTCGTCGGGCCCGTTGAAGAACGACGCGCTCAAACAGCTCGAGGCCTTCCGCGCCGCCCTCAAGCGCGGGCCGTAGCGCGCTCCGCGCAAGACCTGTCCGTCACCTGGTTGCCAATCTCGATCGGGCAAATCCGTTTCGCACTCAGCGGGGGGTCCTCGTCAGTCGGTGGGGTCGCGATTTCAGTCGAGTGCACGTTCGAAGGAGCCTCCGGGGTCGGCGTAGTTCCCCACACGCTCCTTTCCTCGATGAAGCAGATGTCGGGCACAAGCCCTACGTATGCCGGCCTGGGCTCTGAGCTCGAGGCAACGACCGTGGTCGATGGACTCACCATCGTGACGCAGAGCCAGCAAACCTCTGCGACCACCGATCACGACTTCAACGTGACCCTCCAGTAGAAGAGCTCCAAGAGAGGACCCAGGGGGACCCAGGGAGCTCGCCTAGGCAAGCGGCATCGCACAGCCGTCAGCGGATGCGCGAGCACGAAAACGGGGCCGCACTACGGATGCCGCCCTGGTGAAACACACGAGGCCGCGTATGGGATCAGATACTGGTCATACTGCTGTGCAGTCCCGTGCGCGCGGCTTCGCTTTCGCATCGAGTCAAGCGGTCCGCATCACGTGGATGCTGCAGTCGATGAAGATGAAGCGTCCGTCGAGTCGGTGGCCGGGCGCTTCTTGGGAATGCGGACGCGCAGCAGATCCCCCGAACGCGAAGTCTCTATTCCATTCCTATCGACCAGGTACGGGAGGGCGCAAAGGCGCATCGCTCGCGAGCGCCCCCTCACGGTCACGCTTTGGTCGCTCGCCAGGACACGCACGTGCCCGTGACTCTTCGCAGGGACGTGAAAGACGACGGTGACGGAGTCCTCATCCTCTTGGGCATCCACCGGCGCGGCAAACCACGGCGGGTCGGCGATGCTGGAACGGGAGATCCGGAGCAGCGACTGAAATCCTTGCGTTGAGGGGGCGTAGATACTCATGGCACCCTCCGTGAACTCACGCGGCTCGGAGCACGTCGACGTGTCGCTTCGCACTCTTCGAGGTGCCCTGGTTGCCGTGCGGGGTGCGTGCAGTGCCGCCACGCTTTAGAGAGCACCTCGGGACGCTCCAGGATCGAGCGCAGCCCGAGTTCTTCGTCATCACGATCGGGATCGAATTGCTGCAGGATCCCCGGCATGGTCAGCAGCACGTCCGCCGGCTCGTCGACCGGCAATTCCTCTTCCATCAGCCACAGGTCATTCTGGTCCAGCATGGAGTCCTCCCTTGCGGCTCCTCGCGTCGACAGGGAGGACTCGGGGAGCCGGTAGCAGTGGTTCGTCTGCGAGTCCGCGACGCGACACGAGCCCCGGGAAGAGGACCGCCGACCCACTACCCAAACACGGAGGAGAACGACCGCGTGAGCGGGGCCGAACGCCGTGAACCCGAACCGCTTTTAATCATGCCCGATCCACGGTCAAGGGGTGCTCACCGTTTTTCTGTCCCAGTCAGTTCTCTGCTCCGTCCAATACCGCGCGCACCCTCGTTGTCAGCGCTTCCGGCGTAATTGGCTTCTGTAGGTAGGCGATGTGCGCTTCGAGGACGCCGTGCCGGACGATGCTGTCGTCCGTGTAGCCCGACATGCAAAGCACCTTCATGTCCGGTCGAACGCTCGCCAGGCGCTTTGCCAGCTCGGGACCGCTGATCTGGGGCATGACGACATCGCTGAGCAGGAGATGGATCGTGCCGGAGTGCTTCTCGGAGTGCAGGAGCGCCTCTCCGGCGTTCCGCGCATCGATCACGTGGTAGCCGGCCCTGCGTAGGATGCCCCTGGCCACGATCCGGACCTGATCGTCATCCTCGACGAGCAGGATGGTCTCGGAGCCTCGGACCGTCGTGAGGGGCACGGTTTCTCCGGCCACCTCGACTGCTGCATCTACACGCGGAAGGTAGACCTTGAACGTCGTCCCCTTTCCCACCTCGCTGTAGACCCAGACGCTCCCGCCGCTCTGTTGCACGACGCCGAAGACCGTCGAGAGCCCCAGCCCCGTACCCTTGCCGCTTTCCTTGGTCGTGAAGAACGGCTCGAAGATCCGCTCCAGAGTCGCCTTGTCGATGCCGCTACCGGTGTCCGTCACCGCAAGCATGACGTGCGGGCCGGGCTTCACGCCGAGGTGAGCTTGTGCATACGCGTCGTCGAGAACGACGTTGTCGGTCTCCATCGTGAGCTTGCCGCCCCTGGGCATCGCGTCGCGTGCGTTGACGACGAGGTTCATGATGACCTGCTCGATGCTGCTCGGATCGGCCCGCACCCGGCCGAGTGGCTGGGTCGGGAGCGACACGAGATCCACGTCTGCCCCGAGGATGCGCTGGAGCATCTTGTCCATGCTCGTGAGCACCTCGTTCAGGTCGAGCACTTTCGGCGCGAGCACCTGCTGGCGGCTGAACATGAGGAGCTGCCGAGTGAGATCGGCGGCGCGCTTCCCCGCCTTGTGAATCTCCTCGCATCTCGTCGCGCATCGGCTCGCCGGGCTTCATGTCCGCAAGTAGCATCTCCCCGTAGCTGAGGATGACGGACAGCACGTTGTTGAAGTCGTGGGCGACGCCGCCAGCGAGGCGACCCACCGCCTCCATCTTCTGCGACTGCCGGAGTTGGTCCTCGGTGCGCCGGAGGGCGGCCTCGGCCTTGCGCTGCGCTGTGAGATCGCGCGCCGTCTTCGATGCGCCCACGACTTTTCCTGAGAAGTCCAGCATCGGGGCGAGCGAGACGGACACGACGACGAGGTTTCCATCCTTGCGCCGACGAACCGTCTCGTAGTGGTCGATGCGCTCCCGCCTGGCGATGCGCTCGAGAAAGGATCGCTCCTCTCCGAGTCGTTCGGCAGGTATCAGGATCGAAATGGATTGCCCGACGGCCTCCTGTGCAGAGTATCCAAAGAGGCGCTCGGCGGCGGCGTTCCAGCTCGTAATTGTCCCATCGAGCCGCTTGCTGATGATCGCGTCGTTGGATGTTTGGACGATGGCGGCGAGCACCGCCCGCGTCTGTTCGGCCTCGTAGCGCTCCGTGATCTCGGTCACCATACCGAGCACACCTTCGTACCGACCCTGCGCGTCGTACAATGGGCTCGAGTCGATCGAGAGGACACCCACAGCGCCGTCCGGCTTGCGGAACCGCTGCTCAAACGCGCCCGCCAGGCCGTCTCTTCGCTTTGCAAGCCGCTCGGCCATCTCGGGCCGATCCTAGGCGAAGAAGAACTCCATCGTCGGCATGGTGACCGCCTCGGCGAGGTCGCGGCCAAGAATGTTGGCCATGCGCGCGTTCATGAACGTGGTGCGTCCGTCAGCGCCGACCGTCCACATGCCGACGGTCGCGGACTCGACCATCCGTTGCGCACGTCGTTCCGCCTCTCGCCGCCCGCGCTCCGCCTCCCTTCGCTCCGTGAGATCGAGGACAAACGAGATGCACTCGGTGGTCCCGCCGCCGAGCATGGCAGAACCGGCCAGAACCGCGACGCGCGTGCCGTCCTTGCGGGTGAACTCCTTCTCGCGCAGGCTCGCTACGCCCGTCGTCGTGAGCTGCTCGACGGCACGAGCATCCACGTCGGTCCACTCGGGAGCCGTGAGACTCGCCCAGGGGACGCGTCCAGACAGCAGCTCGTCGCGCGAGTACCCGACCAGGCGAAGGAGCGTGTCGTTGACATCCACGACGCGTTTGTCGTCGAGGGTGATCACGACGGTGCCGATGACTCCAGACTCGCTGAGGCGGCTGAAGCGCGCCGTCGCCTTCTCCGCCGTGTCTCGGGCCGATCGCTCGGCAGCGTAGGAGCGGGCGTTCCCGATGGCGAGCGCAGCGTGGTCGGCGAGCGCCTGCGCCATCTCCTGATCGGCGGCGTCGAAGGATGGCGACTCAGGGTCGAAGCGAAACAGCGTGAGCGTCCCGATCGACTCGCCCCGCAAGCGGAGCACGACCACGAGCATGCTGTGGATGCCGATGGTCTCGTAGACCTTCGCGACCTCGGGCGTGACCACGACGCGAAATTGCGCGATGTCCAGGCGGGGAAGCATGAACGCTTCGCCCGTCTCGATGAGGCGCTGTCCCCATGCGTACTCCGCCACGTTGCGCGGAGCTGTCATGAACGTGCGCGCCTCGGCGGCCGCCTTGGCGTCGGCGACGCATTCCTCCAGTGGAAGATGGATGGCAACGGGCGTCAGCCACCCGCCGTCCGAGAGCAGGCGCACGATGCACGCGTCCGCGACGACCTCCGACACGGTGTGGGCGACCACGTTGAGCAAGCGCTCGTAGTCCGTCGTCGCCTCGGCGAACGCTCGCAATGCCGCGGACAAGACGTGGAGCCGATCGTCGACGCGCGGATCTCGGTCTGGGCCCCCCACGGCGGTGAGCGTACCTGATCCGTCGCGGCCACACCCACGCGGTGCGTTCCCTCGCCCTCCTCTGGCTGGCACGCTGGTGGCACGCGTTGCCTCGAACAACGAAAACCCAGCTTTTTCTCGCGTAATCTGAGCGGGGTGGACGGGACTCGACCACGACTGGACGCAACGAAGCCAAGTCCAGGCGTGGCGAGGAGCGGACAGTGGCTAGCGCGTCGTACGGACGGCCCTACGATCGCCTATTCGCCGGAGAGCGAGGGCGATGCTTATCATAGGCTTCGGCGTACGAGCTGAAGGACTCGGCGCGGGCTCGATCAAGGTGCGGTTCGAAGGGCACGGCGCGGCAGGCTAGCCGGTTTCGTGCGCTCAGGATCCAGCGAACGCGACGTAGTGCGTTCGGTCGGTGCGTCGGCGGAATGTTGACCCTTTGAATGGTATGATAGAGTCATACCGGTGTCGAACGTAGCCAAGATCGCATGTAGCATCGACGCGGATCTCCTCAAGCGTGTCGAGCTGCTACGCAAAAGGACCAAAGAGAGCCGCAGCGCGTTCATCAGTCGTGCGCTGCGGGAGCTCACGGCCGCGTCCGCGCAGGCCTTCGCCGTCGCGCGGTACGTCGAGGCCTATCGCGAAAATCCCGAGTCGCCGGAGGACGTGCAAAGCGCACGACGGAGCGCACGGCGTGCCCTCTCGCGGCTCGCTTGGAACGAACCGTGAAGCGCGGCGAGATTTGGTGGGCGCGCGTTGACAAACGAAGACCCGTGGTTCTTCTTTCTCGCAACGAAGCGTACGAAGTACGCGCGCTCGTCATCGTTGCTCCTGTGACGACGACCGTGCGCGGATACGCCGTCGAAGTGAAGGTCGGAAAGCGTGAAGGGCTTCCGCGAGAATGCGTCGTCAATTGCGACTGGCTGGTGACGCTGCCCAAGGCCGATCTCGCCGTCCGTGCCGGCGTCCTTTCGGCGGCAAAAATCGGTCAGCTCGACGAGGCGCTGAAGTTTGCTCTCGGACTCGAGTCGGAACACTGACGGACTCTAAGCCCGCGACTCAGTGAGACGCGTCGTGGCACGCGGGGCCGGGGGGAATGCCGAGGCAGTCCTGGATACGGGTGTAGCCGTCGGGGCAGCCTGCTCGACTCGCCCTCGCCGTCTCGTGGCACGCTGGTGGCACGCGTTGCCTCGGACAACGAAAACTTAGCTTTTTCTCGAGTCATCTGAGCGGGGTGGACGGGACTCGATCGGATCTGCACGGAGTCTCGAAGATGCATGGCCTCGCGCCCATGGATGGAATTCTCGATATTGGCTCAAGGCGAGCGGCGCATGCACATCATGGGCTACTCTGTCTTTGGACGACTTCGGCTCGTCGTCCACGTTGAGGTTCGCGATGAAACGACGATCCGCATCATCTCTGCCCGCCGCCTGCCATCGCTCAGCCGCAAGCGACCTTCGGAGGCGACTACGTCCACGAAGACCTGTTCGCTATGGCGGCCGCCTACGCGTTTCATATCGCGGAGGCGCAAGCATTTCTCGGCGGCAACAAGCGGGCGGGCGTTCTTGCCGCCGTGGTCGTTCTTGACATGAACGGATTTCGCATCCCGGAGCACGACGACGGATTCGAGATCGATCGGCGCACCATGCGGGTGGCACGCGACGTGATCGCGGTCTGCGTGCCATCGGCGTGGCCTACGCGCATTACTTCCCGTAGCCCGCGGCCACGATGTTGGCTTGGACGGCGTTCGCGGTCGCGGCCGTCGCGGCCCCGGAGGTCATGACCCCTTCGAAGAAGTTTCCTTGAGCGCCGTTGGTGTTGTCGCCGCCCATCCCGAGGATGATGGCCCCCTGCTTCTTCATCGGGTTGTAGCCGTTGGGGCGTGCTCCGTCGTAGAAGGTCGTCAGCGTCCCCGCCTGTGCGCTGCCGCCCAGGAGCGCAAAGGTCCCGGAGCGGCCGATGACGAAGCCCGTGACGTAGGCGGAAGTCTGGGGCGTGTCGGCGGCGTTGGCCGCGAAGCTCACTCCGGCGAAGATGCCGTTTTCCATGTCGGCCATGACCCATGGGCCGGCGCCACCGCCCTTTCCCCATTGGGACGCAGTGCCGAAATAGACCGCTTCCATGGTGCCGTCGCCGTCGTCGTAGTTGTTGGTCTCTGCGTTCCCGTAGTCGAAGCAGCAGCCCGAGTTGTAAAAGGTGCCGCTCGTCACCATGTACTCGGTCTCCGGCAGGTCGGCCGTCGCGGTGCCCATGGCCTTGTCGTTCCGGTATCCGTCGCCCGCCACAATGTGGACGCCGTAGACCGTGTGGCCGCTGAGCGTCAGCGTGAGGGCCGTCGCGTCGGCCGGGTTGTCTGGCGTAGCCTTGCGTTGGCCGGGAGGCGCTGGAGTGAGGTCGTTTCCTTTGCCGGACTGATCGTAGATGATCGAGATCGTGCACGTCGTGCCGGCGCAGAACGTGTCCTGCGTCGCCGCATTGGCGAAGCCGCCGGCGCCCAAGACCCCGATGTCCTTGGTCGTGTTGTCCGAGGCGCGCGTGACCTCGTAGAGGTTTCCGTTGTAGGCGCCATAAAGAGCCCGCACGGTGCTGTGCGCGGCTACGCAGGGCGCGCTGCCGGACGCCAAGATGTCGCAAACCCCGGCCCCCGCCGGTGCGGCACCGGTGGTGCTGTCTGCCGCGCCGCTATCGGCCGCACCCGGGACGCCGGAGTCGGCTCCGCTGGATCCCGAGCTCGTCGTCGTGTCGCCCGAGCTGGAACCGGCGCCACCGGAGCTCGAGCCGGTGCCGCCGGAGCTGGAGCCGGTGTCGCCGGAGCTGGAGCCGGTGCCGCCGGAGCTGGAGCCGGTGCCGCCGGAGCTGGAGCCGGTGCCGCCGGAGCTGGAGCTCGTACCGCTGGAGCTCGTACCCGCGACCCCCGAACTCGATGTCGTCCCGCTCGAGCCCGGGCTCGTGCTGCCCGAGCTCGCGCTCGTCGCCGCCCCCGTGCTCCCGCCGCCGCCACCCGAGCCGGAGCCGGAGCTCCCGTTCGTCGCCCCCGCGGCACCGGAGGATGGCTCGTTGGAACCGCTCGAGCAGCCGCCTGCCGCGGCGACTGCGAGAATCGCTGCGCAGGCAAAGGACAGTGGCCGGGCGATGACAACGATCGAACTCAAAAGACGCGCGCGGGGGTTTGCTGAGTTCATGCGTGAACGTTACTACGTCCAGGCGAGGTGCCTAACGTCTCTTCCGTTCGCCGCAACGCCTCGATCCGTTCTTCGCACCGCGCTAACGCTTCCCGCCGTGACCCAGTCGGAAATGGCTATGCGCGCGCTCGTCACCGAGCTCGCCAACCATCTTCGCGGTCGTCGGGTGGTCGCGCTGACCGGCGCAGGCGTGAGCACCGAGTCGGGCATCCCCGACTACAGGAGCCCGGACGCCGCGCTGCGCACCCGACGGCCGATTCACGGCCCCGACTTCGTTCGGTCCGCCGAGGTTCGCCGCCGGTACTGGGCCCGTGCGATGGTCGGTTGGGAGCGGTTCCGCCACGCCCGGCCCGGGGCGGCTCATTTCGGTCTCGCGGCGCTCGAAGCATCCGCCGTCGTGACGGTGGTCATCACCCAAAACGTCGACCGCCTCCATCGAGCCGCGGGGAGCCGGTGCGTCGTGGAGCTGCACGGCGCGCTCGCCGAGGTCGTATGCCTCGAGTGCGGCGCCCTCCACGACCGAGAGGACGTGCAGCGCCGAATGCGCGACGACAACCGCCTGTGGCTCGACGGCGCCGCGCCGGTTGCCCCCGACGGCGACGCCGAGCTCGCCGACGACTCGGTCGCAACGTTCGAGCCTCCGTCGTGCCCCCGTTGCCGAGGACCGCTCAAGCCACGGGTCGTCTTCTTCGGCGAGAATGTGGAGCGCCATGTGGTGGAGCAGGCCTTCGCTCGGCTCGACGAGGCCGACGCCTTGCTCGTGGCGGGGACGTCGCTCGCCGTGTTCTCTGGCTACCGGTTCCTGCGGCGCGCTGTAGAGCGCGGGATCTCCATCGCGATCGTGAACCTCGGGCCGGTCCGCGGCGAAGAGCAGGCCCGCATGAAGATCGAGGGGAGCACGGGCGCCGTGCTCCGCGAGCTTGCGGTCCAGCTGGCGTAAGGGAGCGCGTCGCCGGCCTGCCATCGAGGGCCCGCGCCCGTGCCGCGAATATGGGAAGCTTCGGCGCATGAAACGCACGGCCGCCCCGGTTGTCATCGCCGCGCTGGCGATGGCGTGCACGTGCACCCAGGCGGCCGGCCGGGCCGGCGTCCCCGCGTCGGGCATGTAGCGGGTCGTAGCGCCGTCCGTGGATCAAGCGGAGATCAAGCGGCGCCGAGGTCCATCGCGTGTCACGAGCCCAACGGTATGGCGTGACCAGAAGAAAGGCGGTGCAACCCAGCGAGTGAAAGTCTCGACACGGTAACGGCCAGGGAGCCGTGAAGCAGAGGAGACGCGTTGGAGTGGCGAAAGCGCGGCGCGGTGCCTCCTGACAAACCCGGCGAAAAGGTCGAGGAGCGACGCTGCAGGCCGCAGGCATCGAACGTTGTGCTAGCCCCGTCAGGGTGAATCCGGAAGCCGAGCCACACGTACCGTGGCGAAGGCAGCATCGGCGGCGGAACGCGGATCCCGTCTTGAGCCCGTCTTGCTTCCGGCAGATGTTGCAGTCCGACCGGTGATGATACGGGGCGGGGCCGAGCTCGAGGAGCATCTGCTGCCGGACGCTCTGACGACGCTGCTGGAAGCCGCAATGAACAAGAAGCCGGAGCCGAAGGGCTTCGACCTCGACCAGTTCAGCAAGGCCGTTCAGACTGGCGCTGCTCGTTCTGGCGGCCGCAGTGATCGAGGATCTTCTGCTCAGCGCGAAGTGGAGCGCGCCTGATGATTGGACCCATCAGGTCGTCTATCTCCCACTCCGCTGAATCACTCCGCTGAATCGGTCGGGCTCGGCGAGCGACGGCGCATCGCGAGCTCCTGGGTCGCCGACCATCGAGGCGCGACCCTCCCCACTCGCTCGATCGACCCTCCCACTTCCCTCCCCACTTGGGCGTAACGGCTGGAACGCTAAGGTAACGCCAGGTAAAATGGGAACTGGTTGAAATGACTGGATCGCGGCAGACGCCAGCGCGCCGCCCCGTATCGGTACTTCACAGACGGGCAGGCGGCCACTCGGACCCGAGCGACGGGTTGCGGCGAGGGTTGCGCAGCGCCCAAGGTGGATCGGCCGCCGCTTTCCGCCGGTCCACAATGAAGAGACTGCGATTTCTGTCATTTTAGTCAATCGATCGCGTGTCTCTGACTTTTCGAAACGAGCGAGAGCGGCGCCGCCACACACGACGCGGTTGCCCCGCAGAGGCTCTCAGCGCCGCCGTGGGATGAGCGGGATGACTTGCGCCCGCTCGGGAGGCCGGAGCATGTCGTCGATCCGGTTAATGATCTGGCGGGCCATCACCGGATCGCTGTTTTCGATCGAGTTGCCGACCCACGAGAGAAACTCACGAACCCGAACGAGGTCGACCGAATCGTCCGGGCAATCGTCTGACGCCCTCGGGCCGGCGCTTTCCTCAATGATTTCGGGCGGGGTGGACGGGACTCGAACGCGTTTTCGGGCTCTTTTGCAACTGCGCGACGCCGTTCCGTTTTTCGTCTAATCGTTCGAGTCCCCTCGCCTTTTTGCCCCTTGGCCGTGTCAACGGCGTTCCGCTGAAATCGACCGAAGTCGACCTCAGTCATGGCACGCTGGTGGCACGGCCGGAGACCGTCATGGAAAGAAGCTCGTGAGGACGATGCCACCCGAGGGCTAGTCCGGCCGGTGCCGCTGCCGCCCCACAGCGCGTAGACGAAGACATCGCCCGGCGCCGACGATTCGTTGCTGACCGCTGGTGGTTTCAGAGCGCCACCAACATTCTCAATCAAGCGACCGAAGGCACGTCCACAACGTCCACATCGACTTCGACCTCCACATGATGCACGCGGTAGGCGGAGGTTGTCGAGGGGGAGGCATCGCCGCAGCCTTAGGGAGCGAACGCCGCCAACGACCCGGAGCTCGACCATTTCAAACACGTAGACCGGGCGATTAAGCCCGGCTTCCCCCTCCGAAGCTCCCCGCGCCTTGCGTTTGGCTTGCGGAGCGGCTTTCCTCCGCATGAGAGGGCCCTCGAATGGCCGGTATTGCGCCCCTGCCCGAGCGTGTAGCGGGTCGTACCCTTCCGCAGTTCCCCGAGGCGTAGCGCAGCCCGCCCCGCGCCGGGCCCCTTCCGGGGGCCTTGGCGTTCATCCCGAGCCCGCGAGCGAATTTCCGCCAAGGGGGCCCGCGCAAAGCGCGGGACCATGGGGAGGAACTTCCGCTTTGCAGCACGTCCGCGCGTCGCCCAAGGCGACTTCGCGCAGCGTCTCGATGGCCACCTTGCCGTAAACGCGGGTCGACTGGGGGGACCGATGCCGGACGTAGTCGCTGATGGTTTTGAGCGGCATCACACGTCGACCAGTCGCTCCACGCAAGTGTGTCGGAACGTGTGTGAGCCGGGCCGTCTTGCGGAAACTCCAGCCGCTCGGAGATGCCGTTTGGCGCACTGGGAGACGACACTGATGGTCGCTGGGAGAAAGGGGGGTTGGGTGCCGAGGAACACCTGTCGACGGTTGCTGTTTGGTCGCCCCTCCTTGAGGTACACGCGCAAGCGCGTCGCCGACAGCGTCGGAGATCGGGTAGGAGGTCGAGTGCCCGGCCTTCCGCTCGGGGATCCGGAGTCTTCCCTGGGCGCCAGTCGACGTCGTCCAGGGTCAGGCGCGCGATCTCGTTGGCGATCTAAGAGCCCAGACCGTGCAGCCGTGGCGCAGGCCTCGTCGCCGGGATATATCGTGAAACGATATAGTCCCATGCCCCGCATCCATGACCTCAACGCCGCCCAGTACCGGGCTCTCGGTGAGCTGCGTTACCAGATTCGTCGCTTCCTCACGTTCAGCGAGACAGCCGCCCGCGCGGCCCACGTTGAGCCGCAGCAGCACCAGCTTCTCCTCGTCCTCAAGGCGCTCCGCCCACAAGAACGGCCCACGGTCCGGGTCGTCGCCGAGCGCCTACAGATCCGACATAACAGTGCCGTCGACCTGGTGAGGCGCTCCGCCGAGCGTGGTCTCGTGGAGCGGCGCACCGGAAAGCAGGACCATCGCGAAGCGTCCTTGCACATCACGCCGGCCGGTCAGCGCGTGCTGCGTCGACTGAGCATTGCCCACCGCTCGGAGCTTCGCTCCGCAGGCCCGGCGCTCGTCGCGGCCCTGCACGCGCTCGTTGGCGCCGCGAAGAGCACAGAATCGCTCCCCTCGGACTCTCTACCCGCGGGAGGTTATCCGTGATGGCGCGTGATGCGGACGGAACACCGGCGAGCGACCGGCATCTCCAGCGACTCCCGATCGCTCCGTCAATGGCGCCGGCGCTCGAGACGGTCCGCACGCCGGCGGAGCGCGTCACGGTCGACCGACGGACCCTCTCCGTCAGCGGTTTGGCGGTCGGCCTCGGGCTCGTCACAGCCCTTATCGCGCGCCTGCTCACGGCTCTCATCGGTCTCATCACCAACCTCGCCTTCCACGGACGGTTATCGGCGTCCTTCGCGAGCCCCGCCGGCAATCACCTGGGATGGCTGGTCGTCGGAGTACCCGTGGTCGGGGGGCTCTTGGTCGGCCTCATGGCTCGCTACGGCTCCAAGGCCATCCGGGGCCACGGCATTCCGGAGGCCATGGAGCAGGTGCTCTTCAACGAGAGCCGCATCCCCGCGCGAGTCACCTTCCTCAAGCCGCTCTCCGCCGCGATCTCGATCGGCACCGGGGGCCCTTTCGGCGCCGAGGGGCCCATCATCGCGACGGGCGGAGCGCTGGGCTCCTTCATTGGCCAGGTCCTGCGCGTCTCGGCCGAGGAGCGCAAGACACTGCTCGCCGCCGGGGCTGCCGCAGGAATGTCCGCGACATTCGCTAGCCCGGTCAGCGCCGTCCTGCTCGCCATCGAACTCCTACTCTTCGAGTATCGCCTGCGATCGATCGTCCCCGTGGCCCTGGCCAGCGTGGCTGCGTGCGGCGTGCATGTGGCCTTGTCCGGCTCACAGCCCGCCTTCACCATGCCCACCGTGACCTCGCCGAGCGGCGCCGCCTTGGCCGTCTACGTGGGGATGGGGGTGGTTGCTGGGGTGGCGTCGATGCTTGTCACGCGTGCGGTGTACGCCGTGGAGGACGCCTTCGAGAATCTCCCTATCCACTGGATGTGGTGGCCGGCAATCGGCGGCGTTGTCGTCGGTCTCGTCGGCTGGGTTTCGCCACACACCATGGGCGTCGGATACGACAACATCGACCGCATCCTGCAGGGGGCGCTGACAACGCAGGCGGTCATCGTCCTCTGTTCGTTGAAGCTCGTGTCCTGGGCGCTCTCGCTAGGCACGGGAACGTCGGGAGGTACGCTGGCGCCGCTGTTCACGATCGGCGGAGGGCTCGGCGCGGCGTTTGGCGCGGCTGCCGCGTGGGCGCTTCCGTCCGCGGGGATCGATGTGCGGGTCGCAGCACTCGTCGGGATGGCGGCGCTCTTCGCGGGGGCTTCACGCGCGCTGCTTGCCTCCGTTATCTTCGCCTTCGAGACCACACGTCAGCCCATGGGGCTCCTGCCACTCCTCGGCGGTTGCACCACCGCGTACCTCGTCTCCGCGATGCTGATGCGGCACTCGATCATGACCGAAAAGATCGCTCGCCGCGGTGCGCGCGTTGTGAGCGACTACGTGGCCGACTTCCTCGATCAGATCCTCGTGTCGGACGTCGCAGCAGCCCCGGTGGTTGTCCTGCGCGCCGACGACACGCTCGATCACGTCCGCGCTTGGATGGCGACTCATGCGGAGGGCTCGGCACACCAGGGTTTTCCAGTGGTCGACGATGACGATCGTCTCGTCGGAGTGATCACGCGACGCGACCTGTTCGATGGCAGTGTGACTGCCGCGACCGTGCGCGGCGTCGTCAAGCGGCCGGCCGCTATCGTGTTCGACGATTCGTCGCTCCGGGATGCGGTCGATCATATGGCACGCGAGAACGTCGGGCGGCTTCCGGTCGTCGCGCGAGACCAACCAGACCTCGTCATCGGGATTGTCACGCGTAGCGACGTGATCGCCGCCCATGCGCGACGCCTGGACGGCGAGCGCTTGCGCGAGCCGCACTTTCGCTTCACGCGTTCGCCCTCGGCCAGTGTAAGTGGCCCTTGAAAGGCTCCACTTGCGCCGTGTGTCCGCAAGTTTGCCGGCTTCGTCGAGCGCAAGGGGACGGGCTCTCAGATCGCTCGGGAGCTGCACGAAACGGCCGAACTGATGTTCCACTCCTGGCACCGCGTTCGCGACGGCACGATGACTCGTCGAGACTTTCGGGAATGGATGACACCCGTGCGCGAGCGCGTCGAGTGGCTCCTCGAGCGCGGCGTGGGCCTCGGCATACGCGGCTTCAGCGGAACCTGTGCCGACATTCTCGATCATCGGGCCGCGCTTTGGGCCTTCGTGGACCGGTCCGACGTGGACCCCACAAACAATCTGGCCGAACGCGACCTCAGGCCTTTCGTTCTTTGGCGCAAGGTATCTCACGGCACCCAGAGCGAGCGCGGAGAGCGGTACGCCGAGCGCATCATGACCGTCACGCACACCCTGCGGAAGCAGAACCGCTCCGTCTTCCGGTATCTGCACCACGCTTGCGCCAACCTTCTCTACGACAATCCACCTGAGTCGCTCCTGCCTTCAACCGCGTAAAACGGGTGAACGGGTACCCAGGATCTCCCTCCACGGCGAAGCGAGGCCCGCGTCAAGGAACGGCGGAGGTTTTGCGGAGCCGTCCGTGTGCGACGCTAGCCCGGCGCTCTGACCGGGCGACGCGTCCTTGATGCGGGTCGAGTCCGCCGTAACCTCGTGTCTTCCATGGGCGATAGACGCGGTCCCGGCGTCGGGCGGGAGCCCGATGCCGTCAGGGGCGCGCCCGCTGCAGGCGGGCCTCTCGTCCTTGGCGCTGGCCGAAGGCCGAGCCGTCGTCATTTTCCCCTGACCGCGCGCAGCGCGTTGTGATCCCGGCTCCGGCGAAGGCCGGA
The DNA here is from genome assembly GCA_963831555.1 of uncultured delta proteobacterium. GTDB lineage: Bacteria > Myxococcota_A > Polyangia > Polyangiales > Polyangiaceae > Palsa-1150. Next base: position 5,161 of record CAWHQT010000018.1, on the reverse strand, counting down.
GGAAGGGCGCAAGCCCGCACAGGGAACGGAACGCCGAGCACGGGATTTGGGGGAAATCGGCCGACCGTAAGCGCCGTAAGGCGCGAGGACGGACGCAAGGGGGCAACACCTGCTATCTCGAGTCTTGACCGAGCTTCCTTCGGCCTTCATAGGTTTCCGATGCCACGCACCACGAAACCCGCGATGACGAAACTACGCAGGAAGTCCGGCGTCGGCGACGCGCTCGTGGAAAGCATGTCCGAGGCGATCGCGTGGGCACGCGGCGAAACTGAGCTTCCCGTCCGGGAAGTTCGACCGCCGGCACAATCGAGCGCACGCCCGAGGGGACGGCCAAAAGCCGCTAAGAAGAAAACGTGACCTGCTGATACGGCTCGCCCTCGCGGTGACGGCTCACCTGGATCGTGACCTTTTGCTCAAGGCGCTTGAGGAAGGTCAGCAGTCGGCCCTCGGCAAAGAGGTGGTACTGGCCATTCATCAGCTTGGACACCTCCGCCTGGTCGATGTCGAGCAGCGCGGCGATTTCCCGCTGTTTGAGCTTCTTTGCCTTGAGGAGCAGACGGACGGTATGGCCTAGCTGCGCGCGGGTCAGGAGTTCGTCGGCATCGTCCAGGTCAAGGTCGGCAAACACGTTGCCGCTGCTGATCTCGTATTCGGGCTCCTTCTTTCGGGTCATGGTTCTTTCTCCATCATCAAAGCCTGTTTGTAGCGTTGCGCGATTGTCTCCACATCCTGCCGAGGCGTCGCAATGCCTTGCTTGGACTTCTTCTGGAACGCATGCAGCACGTAAATCCGGCCGCCAATCTGCACCGCGTACACCGCCCGGTAAGCGTCCTTATCGAAGCGCAGCGCTATCTCGAACACCCCGCTGCCGATACCCCTGAACGGCTTGGCGGTGGGGGATTTATCCCCGTTCTGCGCGTCATAGAGCGCCGCGCCGATGCTTCTTCTCACTTCCGGCGGGAAGGACTTCACCTGCTTTCGCGAGTCGCCCAGCCATGTCACCAGCCTGATGTTCTTGTCCAAGCCCGTTACCGAAATATGAGAACTTACTCATAACAGCTAGCATACTCGCGGCTACGTGGCAAGCATCACGTTCGTATCGAGCTTCACTTGGTCCGCCCTTCCGTACTCCCGGTCCGGATGCTCCATGAACCGCCGCGAGATCTTCTCGTACGCCGGGTCGAACCGGAGCGAGAGGTCCGTGGTCAGCATGGAAGGCGCGATGCGCTTCGACGCATCATGAGCGGCGGGAACTGTGCCCGCCCCCGCTCCGCCCTTTGGCTTCCACTGGTTCGCCCCGGCGGGGCTCTTGGTCAGCTCCCACTCGAAGCCGAACAGGTGCTTGAAGAAGTCGGTGCTCCACCTCGTTGGCGAGGTGGTCCAGGTGACCTCGAGCCCGCTCGTGATCGCGTCACCGCCCTTGCCGGTGCCGAACGTGCCTTCGTCGCTCACGAAAATTGACCCGTCTACGCTCACCAGAACGGACCCGGGTCGATTGAAGGGTTGAGGCGGCTCCGCGCCGAAGGAGGGTGGGTGTCGAGAGCGGGCGCGGTGGCCGGCGCGGTGCTCGTCACGGAGACCGGGGGCAGGAGTCCCCCGTTCTCCGCGCCCGAGCGCAGTGTGGAGAATGAGTTCAGGGTGCACGGGACGCCGTAAGTGCACGACGTGCCGGGAGTGGTTTCATCGGAGGGACGCGCAAGGGTCCGAGACGCTGGAGAAAATCCTGGTGGCGTGGGACAGAGCCACGCGGCGGTCACGCGCCGGGTTGCAGCACGCCCTGGGGCAAATCCTAGGGGATCGTGAACGTTTGGTGGGCCAAGGGGGACCGTGACGAGGTCGATGTCACGCGCCGGGAGGGGGCGTCCAAGTCCTCGAAAGTCCGACGCAAAGCGGGCGAATTGAGGGACACGACGGTCGAGTGGGTCACGCGCCGGGATGGCGTTGGCTGCGGCGAACGTGGTCAGACGGCCGGGTGAGCGAGGTCGTCGAGCCCGAGCCCCCCGCGCCACGCGCGGGCCCTCAGACGCTGGAGTGCCGGCGGCTGCTCGCGGCGTATGCCGATTTGCGCGTCGCCGACCCGAGCGCGGACGGCCGCCTTGCCGCATCGCTCGCGGAGCATGGGCAGAAGAGCCCCGTGCTGGTGGTAGGCCGAGGCGCCGGCTGGGTGCTCATCGATGGATATCGGCGCGTGCGCCTGCTTACGAAGTTGGGCATCGACACGGTCGAATGCCTGGAGCTTGCGTTGGGCGAAGCCGAGGCGTTGGCGCACTGCCACCGCCTCGAGACGGGCCGACGCCGGTCGTCGTTGGAGGACGGATGGTTGGTGCGCGAGCTGATGGCGAATACGGGGTGGACCTTGGACGCGATTGGTTTGCTTTTGGGCCGCAGCAAGAGCTGGGTGTCGCGCCGGCTGGGGCTGGCGCGCGGACTGCCTGAGCGAATCGAACGCGCGGTGCGCGCCGGGCAGGTGCCGCCGCACGCGGGCCGAGGCCGGGAAGGTCATGGCCAAACCGGTGGCCACGGAGGAAGTGATCGGCGACACTCGCGGCGAAGCGCTGGAAGAGGGCTTCCCCGCCGGCACGCTGGCGGGAAAGCGCCTGGGCGGCCTCGGGGGTCTCGGGCGACTTGAACGTCGAAGCGTGCACGATCATCCAAAGCCGGAGAAATCGCCCGAAGGCTTCGGACACGATCTCGAGATCGCGGTGCTGGCGCTCGCGCAGCCGCCGATCGTCGTCGATCGCCTGCGCGAGGCGATCAAGAGGACCCGAGGCCGAAGAGTCCCTTGCCGGGTGGGCGAGGTAGCGAGTGACGGCGTCCTCGATGACGGCGCGTTCGGAGCGCCCCGTCGCCGCGCAGTACGCCAGGAGGCGCGTTCGAAGCGCATGGCTGAGGCGGGTGTAGACGCGCACGCGCCTCACCTTGGGGATGGCGGGTCGCGGCGATGCGTTGGGGCTCATGATCGAACTCGGTTCGCTCGGGAGTGTTGGAAAGGTCGGGGTAGGACCGCGGCGGGGGAGGCATCGAAGAACCGGGGTCAACGTCCGCGGTCGAGACTCGGAGACGGACGGGCCACGAAGCGCCCGTGCGCATCGCGCACCACCTCGACCATCTGCCCGGTCCGCGAGCGCGCCTCCGGCACATCCGGGACCAGCACAAAGCGCGCCCCGTCGGTCACCGCGAGGTAGGGACAGCCATCCGGCCCCCGCTGGAGCCGACCTCGAAACCGAGTCGGGACGCTCTCAAGGAACTCCTGGCCGCTCTGCCGGGCCATCTCCCCTCCTACTGCCCGCCTTTCCAGGTCGCCGATCTTGGCCTCTCGCTGCGTGTCGTCCGGAGCGATGCCCAGCGCCCGAAGGCTTTGACGACGGCGCTCCAAGGCCGCGAGCACCTCCGCTCCGAACCCTTTGCTCGCCAGACGCCCCGCATCGAGAGTGTCGAGCCAGACGGGCCCCCGGCGGCCGACCTGCGCGTCGAGGGCGAGCGGCATCGCTTCGAGCGATACCCGGTAGCGTGCAGGCGCCTCGCGGTGCCGCTTCTCCAGCCGCTCCAGCAAGTCGGAAGCAATGGACCACTGCCCGGGCGCCGGCGAGGCCACGAGGCCCAAGCCGTGGAGCTCGCGAAGGCGGCGAGCCGCAAATCGAGCGACGTCCCGCCGGTCGCCGTCGCCCGCGAGCGCGTAAACGCCGCGGTGGGCGGCGGCCACTTCGGCGAGGTGCCAATCCACCGGCTGCACGGCCGGCTCGCGCTTGGCCCCGAGCGAAACAGAATCTCCGGCCCGCAGAGCGTCGGCCACGCGGGCCCCGACGGTCACGTGGTAGGCGTCCCCCGTGGGCGTCTCGATCACCACGGTGAACGTCCGTCCGTGAAGCTCGTCGCCCAAGCCCTTGCGGACGACCCGCCCGATGACAGTCCGCTCCTCCACACCCCCGCGGCCATCCGGGAGCCCCTGGCCGGGACGCACCCCATGGAAGCGCTCGGCGTCGCCGCCGTGCAGGGCGCGATGCATCTGCTTGAGGATGTCGCCCCGCTCCCCGAGCTCGCGCAAACGCCGTTGCCAGTCCTCGGCCAGCACCCAGCCGCTGGGCGTGACCTTCTCGGCGAGGCCCAGACTCTCGAGCCGCGTGAGCCGGCGGACCACGAGCGCCGGCTCGGGCCCCCCGCGCCGCTCGGGAAGCGATTGGGCATCCACGCGTCGTTCAGTGGCCGCCTGGTCGATCGCGCGGTCCAGCGAAGTGAAGCGCTCCTGCGTGACTTCACGCTCGCGCGTCTGCCGAATCTCGACCTCGAGCCGCGGCCCCAAGCGCTCGGTCGCCAGCTCCTGGGCGCTCCACCGAAGGCCCCGGGCGATGTAGGCGCGGTCCATGCGCAACGGCCGGCCCTCGCGACAGACGCCGCGGACGATGACGTGCGCATGCGGGTGGTCGGTGTCGTGGTGGTTGACCGCGGCCCACTCGAGCGACCGCCCGAGATCGCACTCGACGCGCTTCATCAGGTCACGGACGTAACCCTGGAGATCCAGATCGCGCGCGTCCTCGGGCGACACAATGAACCGGAACTGGTGCCGCTCGCCCAGGCGAGGCTGCTCGAACGTCTCCCGGACCGCGGGCCCCTCCGCTCCGTAGAGCAAGCCCGGCGCGCCGTCCTTCTCGACGCCGTCGCGCTCGATGTACCGCAGATGCCGAGCCGCGGCCTGAGCGCCCTGCCCCCTCAGCTTGTGCACATGCGCTTTAACGACGACCCGGCGGGCGCTCGGCCGAGGACCGAAGCCGGCGGTCGGCGGCAGCTTCGCCGGCGGCCCGCCGCCAAGGCGCCCGTGACCTCGACGCACAAGCGTCGCGAGCCGAAAGGGGCTCCCCGCGATCCGCTCGCGGGCGCGATCGGTCCGACCAATCCGGGGTCGGAAGTCGTCGAGCTTGTCGTCGGAATTGCCGCGGTGGCCCATCGGAACCTCATCCCCCTCCCGCCCCTCAGCGTGCCGCTCCACCACTCCGGGACACGACATCAAAGGAGCCGAAAATCTCTTCTTCTTTCCAATCGATAATTCAAAGAAGGGGCCTCCCCTTTATCTTGCCCTCCGCTTCGCTCCGGGTCTCCGCGCCCCAACGTCCCTTCCGAATCCGTGCCTTCGGATGTACTGCGCACAGAACCACCGCAGTGCTCG
>CAWHQT010000017.1:0-51138 GCA_963831555.1 uncultured delta proteobacterium | reverse complement strand
GCTTCGGTCGCGCGCGGTCGAAGTGACCGACGTGCAGCCTCGCGCCTCCGTTACCCACTCATCGTCTCGAGCTCGGCATAAGCCGGGCACGAAACGCCAATGCGAGCGTACGATTCAGTTTTCAAGGACCGAGGGAATCTTTGGGAGACTCCGAAGTCGGGGGCGGTACCTTAGTAACCGCCCCCTTGCTCGTCAAGGAATTCGAACCGCCTTTCTTACAGGCCGTTCTAGACCCGGACATTCGAGCGTCCGCGAAGCGCCGTTGAAATAACGGCCTCAAGCGACTCGCGGACGCTCCCCCTTGGGGACGCTCGCGGGCCTGGTTCAAGACCGTCGTTCGCGAAGGGCGTAGCGAGGTTTCTCGCACGTTCCCGGCACACTCCCTCGTGGAAGCGCGCGTAACTCTTCCGGTTGTTCTCGCTCACCGGCCCTCTGCGGAACCCCGCAACGGCCGGCTGGGCGGCGGAATCTAGTCAAAGACGACGCCCTGTCAACGGCTTTTTTGGGTGGCGTCGGGATGAGCGCTCGCATGTTGCCGTTGATGCTGCGCTTCGCGGCCACGTCGGGCGTGATCGACAAGGTCCTCGAGCGGCTCGTCGGCGTACCAGAATCCACCCGGTTCGCGAACGAGCGTCGCCTCGACTCCCATCGCCAGGCGCACCCGCCAGGCCGCTTCACGCCATCCGAGCGTCATGGCGCAGCGTCCCAACACCTGCAGCGCCTCGGGGGTGTAACCCAAGGTCAGCGAGTCGGGACGTCCAGACGGGCCGCTGATCACGTCCACCGGAGACCAGGGCGGAGGCTTTCGTCCCGCCCAGCCCGCCTCCTTGGCCACGAGCCCGGCGTACGCCGCGATGGCGCGTGTGCCGCCAAGGGATCGCGCTTGGGCCGCGAGGAGCAGCACGATGGCGTACCCCTCCGGGAGGGCGTGCACCACGAAGCTAGCGGACCCGGCCCGGACGCTAAGCCAAGCGGTTTGTCCCATCGAGGGCCGGTCGTTGGCTTCGCGCAGCACGATCCGGAGATGGGCGGCGGCGACCCGGAGCGCGTGCGGATCGCCCTGACCCGCGTAGTCGACCGTCTCGCCACCCGCGTCGACCAGCGCAGCCGCCCGCGCGCCGGGCACCCGAGTCACCAGCGACATCAGGATTGCAGCAAACGGACTCGCGGACTGGTCGCGCGCAATGGGCTCGGGCCGAGGGCGCCAGGCACTCACTCGATCCTCCGCGGTTCCGCCGAGACGCTCGCCATGAGCGCGTCCGCGCTTTCCATGACCTGCACCGGCTCGCGATGCTCGTGGGCTCGAATCACCGCATCCGCACGCGCCCGCGCGCGCAGCGCCGTGACGGCGTCGACGAGGTCTTCGCGGCGGCTCGACGAGGCGGCGCCGGGTGCCTTTCGGTCGATGAGCCGGAGGACGTGCCACCCGAAGCTGGTTTGTACGATTGGACTCGTTTCCGAAGGCAAGCGTAAGGCGAACGCGGCCGTGACGAACTTCGAATCCAACGCGCTGCCGTCGGGCAGCCGCCCATCGGGACCGAAGTCCGCGATTCGCTCGACAACAACGCGAGCCCCTGCGTGTGGAACGGCGGACGCGCGCTTCTCGAAATCGTCTCCGCTCGAGGCGTCACGAACCGCTCCTTCGATCGCGCGTGCGATCGCCAGAGCGTTCTCGTCCGCCAAGATCGTCGAGCGCAGAACCACGGCGTGAACGACGGTAAGCGTGGCGAGCTCGTCGTCCGTCGGACGTCCTAGCGCGCGTGCCTCCTCTTCGAGCTGATCCGCCAATCGGCTCGCCAGCGCGGCAGTACAAGCCCAGAGCACGTGGGGGTCCTGCTCGAGACCCTGGTCGTGGCCGGCTTGCCAAAGAAGCGCGTCTTGCACGAGGAACTCGATCGCGCCTCGCGCAGAGACCTGCCGAGCGCGAGCGACCCTCGTTACGAGGCTCTCGGACAATCCCGTCTCGCCGACGTGCGCGATCTCGCCTTGCCCGAGCGTCGTCGCCTTCGCGTTCTCGTGAGCGCGGTTGCACCCCGGCGCGACCGCAAGCGCCAACGACGACGCCAGGAACCGCCCGTACCACATCACGCGCCCGCTCCCGGTCGTGCCAACTGCACGGCTGCACGAAGCGCGGCGACCCCCACGCAAAGCCAATAAAGCGCCTGCAGGTCCGCTGCGCGAGCAAGGGCGCCGGCGCCGAAGACGAACGCCGCCCCACTTCCGACGATCAGGGCGGCCGCCAGCAGATCCAAGAGCCGCATCGAGACCGAGCATATCAGCCTTGATTCGCGACGAGCACGCCCGCCAAAAGAAGGATTACCAAGAGGAACATCGGCGCGAACGCCGACCGCAGCCGAGCCCTGGGCGAACGCCGCTTGCGCGGCGCACGGCGCGCGAGGGCCAACTCCGTGCAAGCGCCGATCGTCGCGAGTCCTGCTGCGAGCGTGACGAAGCGAACCAACAGGCCGCGTTCGGGGCTCACGACTTGCAGCCCGACGAGTTGCATCGCTAGCGCCATCAGCGTTCCGCTCGCCACGTAGAGCCGCTCCCCCCACGGAGAGGGCCTCCGCGCGCGCAATGCCGGGTCCATCGACAGAGAGGCCGATCCCCCCGCGGGCGGCAACGGAGGCGCCGCGGACGCAAATGCGAAGAGGCCCCATCCCAAGATTCCGGCGACCTCGCGCGGGCCATCGAAGTGCGATGGCGAAAGCATGGCCGGCACGGACCCCCACGCGACGCCGCAGGCGATGAAAAACCCCCAGAGGAACGTGTACCTCGCGCGATGGCCGAAGCGCGGCTCCAAAACCGCACCGAGAACGAGGCACGAGAAGGCTGCCACGACGGCGATTCGCGCCAGAGCGGACCCGCTGCCCCGGGCCCACGCCAAAGGAGCCACCGTCACCGCCCACGCGTACGCTCCAGGGATGCTCGCGTTCGCGAGAGCACCGACCATCGAAAGGCGCTCGAGGGGATGAAGCCGGTGCGTTGTCACGACCCCTCGAACGCGGCAGTCCCGTCAGCCGCGAACGAGACGTTCGGGCGAAATGCTCGCCGGGCGTTCCAATCCCCCGCCGTCGTCGTCGGCGAACGCGACGGGCAGCCCGAGCGCTCGCCAAAGGCCCTGATCCAGGAGGTGGGTCGGCCGTACGTTCTGCAAGGCCGCGAGCATGACCTGCTTGATTCCCGGATGCTCTGCTTCGAGTCCGTCGATGAGGCGGCCCACGACTTTGCGTTGCAGCTGCTCTTGCGAGCCGCAGAGATCACAAGGGAGGATGGGAAACATCTCCCGCTTGGCGAACTCCCGAATGTCGTCCTCCGAACAATACACCAGCGGCCGCACGACGACGAGCCTCCCGCCGTCCGCGACGAGCCGTGGCGGCATCGCGCCCAACTGCCCCGCGAAAAACAGATTGAGCAAGAGCGTCTGCAGGACGTCCTCCCGGTGATGCCCCAAAGCGATCTTGTTGCAACCAAGCTCCTTCGCGACTCGGTAGAGAATGCCGCGGCGGAGGCGCGAGCAAAGAGAACAAAATGTTTTGCCGGTAGGTATCTTCTCCGTGACGATCGAATACGTGTCTTCGTGGATCATCCTGAAGTCGTACTCCTGCTCGGCCATGTATTTGCGGAGCACGTCCCCCGGATATCCGGGATGGCCTTGATCGATATTCACGGGGAGAAGTTCGAAGTTTACCGGAGCCCTGCGCTGCAACGAACGCAAGAGATGCAAGAGCGTGAAGCTGTCTTTTCCGCCGCTGACGGCGACGAGGATCCGATCGCCGTCCTCGATCATGCCGAAGTGGTCGATCGCCCGCGACATGGCTCGGCCGAGCCTCCTCTCGAGCGCCTCTGGGTTCGGCTCGCCGGACATCGTGGCCAGCGGCTAGCACGAACGTGGAGCGCTCGCTCGGCGGCGAGGGATGTTCTGTAGCAACACCCTCTCAGGGAACCTGAACTCGGTACCTCACCGTCCGGCGCGCTCGATCATGGCCAGAAACGTCAGGACGGCATGTCCCGTCGCGCCTTTGACCTGCGCCCAACCGTGGGGCCGATCAATTGAGGCAGGACCGGCTATATCGCAATGGATCCAGCGCGAGTCGCCCACGAACTCGCGAAGAAAGAGCGCGGCGGTGATGGATCCACCGTGGCGATCGCCCGTTTGTTTGACGTCGGCCACGTCACTCTTGATCTGCTCGCGCAGCTCCTCGAGCAGGGGCATTCGCCACATCGTTTCCCCCGAGTCCTTGAGCGCCGCCGCGAACTCTGCGGCAGCCGCCTCGTTGTTCGCGTACCACGCGGCGCAGGTCGTCCCCAGCGCGACGACGCACGCACCGGTCAGGGTCGCGTTGTCGACGACGACGTCCGCCGACAGAGCCTGCGCATACGCGAGCGCGTCGGCAAGTACGAGACGACCTTCGGCGTCGGTATTGATCATTTCGACCGTCTTGCCGTCGAGTGATCCCCAGATGTCCCCCGGACGATACGCGTCCCCGTCCGGCATGTTCTCGGCGCAAGCGGCAATCGCATGCACTTCCACCTTCGGTTTGACCGCGGCCACGGCGGCCATGAGCGCGATGACGTTCGCCGCGCCGCTCATGTCATGCTTCATCTCGCCCATTCCCGCCGCCGGCTTGATGCTCAGGCCGCCGCTGTCGAACGTGATTCCCTTGCCCACGAAGGCCAGTTTCCGCTTTGCGCCCTTCGGCGTCCACGACATGTGCACGAAGCGCGGTTCGCGCGCACTCCCCCGCCCCACCGCGTCGATGAGCTTCATCCCTCGGCGGCGGATCTCTTTGAAGTCGAATACTTGGATTTTGAGTCCGTTGTCCTTGGCCACCTTCTCTGCGGCAGCGGCCAACGTCTCCGGGTAGATGACGTTGCCCGGCTCGTTGCTCAGGTCTCGCGACAGGTTGATGGCCGCTCCGACGCTCTGTCCAAGAGCCACGGCGGCCTTGGCCTTGGAGCCGGCTTTGCCGGACACAGCGACGACAACGCGCGCGAGCTCTGCCTTTGGCCTACGCTCCGCGGTGAAGTACTTCGTAAACCGGTACGCGCCGAGTTCGATCCCCTCGGCTGCGGCGCGAATGTATTCGTCGGCCCCGGAAGGGAGCACGAGCACGAGCGACGTTGCCTTTTCGGCGTTGGCGGTTCGGGCCGCTTTGGCCGCGAACGCGCGAACCTCCGGCGCGCCCACGGTCTTGCGCTCGCCCAAGCCCATCACGACGAGCCTTTCCGCCGCGATACGTCCGAGCGTATTCAATGAAATCGTTTGATCGCGCTTGCCCGAAAACTCGTCGCGCGCGATCGCCTTCGACAGCGCGCCTCCGAGCGCCCCATCGACCGATTTGAGCCCCGGAGGAAGCGACGAACCTTTTGAGCCGGTTTGCAACACGCCAAACACCAGCACGTCCGTGGAGACGTCAATCGGCGATTCGGTTCGGACTTGAATATCGAGAGGCATCAGGGCCCGCGACTATGCCAGAGCTTTGGGCGGCCGGACAAGCGCGACCCATGCAATCTCGGGATTCATGCAACGGCAACCCCGGGGAATCCCTGGGCGCCGGGCGAGATCTTGGCAGCCGGACGCGCATTTTGCGGCGAGCCCGTCACATTCAGTTCAGGGACGGCGCATCGCAAGAGGCTCGCACCGCCGCGGAGGCGACGCCGTTTGAGGAGTTTTCTCACCCCACGACATGCGCGCGAAGCCGCGGCGCAAACGCGTTGACGGCCCGCGGTTCGCGCAGTGCGAGGAGCTCGGTGCGCGTCGGTATGCCGTCGACGACGGCGGCGACGATGTGCGGGGTCGCACCGAACGCCCAGCTTATCGAACACGGAAGAACGTACTCCACGCCGCTCACGGCGTCCGCCGTCCGCACCATGCCGAGTTCGTGAAGCCCCACGGGCACCGGGCAGGCGAGCAGCAACGCCGCCGCACACACATGACGCACCTCTACGGAGACAACTCTCCCTTCGCCGATCCACTGCGCTGCAATCGCGTTCGCTGGACGTGCGCACGTGCCGGGCGAAGGCATCCGCAGGTCCGCCGTGACGAGCTGCATGAGTGAAAGCAGCTCGAGCTCCTCTTGTGAGGTGAGGGGTTGGCCGAGCGTCGCGTGGCGCGCGCGCAGTTCCCAAAAACGAACGAGAAACCCGAGTTTGTCGATCACGGTGGTCTTGCGGGGGTGGGGCCACAATGCGGCCTCTCCACGAGCGGGGGGGGCGAGCGAGCGGCGACTCAACGGGGTGCAGCGCTCATGCCAGCGAATTGCATCGCGCGGCCCTCCGTTCGGAAACCTGCTGCAACTGCAAGCAAACCGGCGGGTGGGCGCGCGCGGGCGCCCGGCGAGGGTCCCGCGCCGCACCCGGAATCCACGGGCAAGGTAGGACGCGCGCGCCATGGGCACGCACGCGCGGCGCGAGGAACAAGCGCCGATGGCGGGTGCCGTGTGGGCGGCTTGCGCAGCGGACGGAAGGTCCACGGGGCGATTCGGCGGAGAGGCCGCTCCGACCCGGAGGGATCGCCGCGTCCCTCGGCTACGCGCGCCTGTGCCAGAAAAGCTCTCTCTTGAGCTACCCTCCGCCGACGTCATGCGCTGGCGATGGATCACCCACACCATGCTCCCGTTTCTGGCGCTCGCTGCGGGGGGCTGCGCGGAGCCAAGAGTCTCCCTGGCGGATGGGCCGCGCGAATACGTCCCGAGCGATTATCCGGAAGTACTCAAAGTCTGGACGCGCGAGCGCAGTCTCGTCGAACTCGCCGAGTTGGATCACAAGCTGACCGTGACGGCCACCTTCGAGTCTTGGGACTTTCGTTGGGCCTACGTCATCCGTTACGCGTCCGACTACCGGCTCACGATCAGTCAGCGGCGCGAGCTGCTCGAGCGCACGCTCGCGGAGGCCAAGGACGACCATGAATTTTACGTGGCCCTCTACGGGACGAATTGGCGGTGGAGCGATCTCAGCCGACCGACGAGCGAATGGATTGTCCGCCTGATCGACGATCAAGGCAGCGAGACCGCGCCGTCGAAGATCGAATCCATCGTCAAACCCGGACCGCTCGAAGAGCGATATTTTCCTTACACCAATGTTTGGCGTCACGCCTTCCGCATTCGATTCCCAAGACTCACCGCCGACGGACGCCCGACCATCGCCAGCGGCGCCCGATGGTTCGGTCTCCGGTTCGCCGGAGCCGAGGGGAACGAGGAACTCGTTTGGCAAATAGAGTTGTAGTTGAGGTTAATCGATTGAGAAACCCACGCATTCAGGCTTGAACGACGCGAGTCTCGCGGCCGCGATCCGGACGGCTTCCTCGTTGTTGTCCACGAGAACGAAGCCGCGACCGTGCCGCGCTGCAGACTCGCCGGTGGTCCCGCTGCCTCCGAAGAAGTCGAGCACGACGTCGCCAGGAAGGGAGTGGACTTTGATTACGCGGTTCAAGATACCCAACGGCTTCTGCGTCGGGTAACCCGTTTTTTCGTGACCGCTCGTCGCAACAATCGTGTGCCACCATACGTCCGTCGGGGTCTTTCCTCGTTCCGCCTTCTCGGGTCCAACGAGCCCGGGCGCCATGTAGGGGATGCGATCCATCTCGTCGAAGTTGAAGACGTACTTCTCCGGATCGAGCGCGTACCACAAAATGGTGTCGTGCTTTGCCGGCCAACGGTTCTTTGGGCGACCGCCGTAGTCGTACGCCCAGACAATTTCGTTCATGAACCGATCTCGGCCAAGCAGTCGATCGAGCCCTACTTTGATGTAGTGGACCTCGTGATAATCCAAATGAACGAAGAGTGAGCCGTCAGGCGTTAGACAGCGAAGAGCCGCCTCGATGCGAGGGACGAGGAAGCTCTCGAAGTCGTCGAAGTCATCGTCATACGAGCCGCTGTGGACCTTCTCCACGTGATACCGGCGACCGCCAAACCCTCCTCGAGCTCCCGCGCCGTCGCTTGCCGTCACGCGGATGCGTTCACGCCTCTGGGTCTTGCCCGTGTTGAACGGCGGGTCAATGTAGATCAATCGTGCGAACCGCTCCGGAAGGCTCGGAAGCACCTCCGCATTGTCGCCCAGCACGATCCTTTTCACGATCAAGGCACCTTACACTGTCTCGACGAGCGAAGCCCAAAGGGCGGAGCAAGACACAGCGCGCCAGCGAGATCCACGATGTCGAGCGGAGCCCAAAGGGCGGAGCAAGACACAGCGCGCCAGCGAGATCCATGATGTCGAGCGGAGCCCAAAGGGCGGAGCAAGACACAGCGCGCCAGCGAGATCCATGATGTCGAGCGAAGCCCAAAGGGCGGAGCAAGACACAGCTCCCCACGACAGTCGAGCGGAGCCCAAAGGGCGGAGCGAGACACAGCTCCCCACGACGTTCCGGGATGGGGAGCTCGAGGGGAGTTCCACTCCCCTCGACGTGTCGTGCTAACCAGGCCTGTCGAGCGGAGCCTTGCCGAAGGCAAGGCGGAGCGAGACACAGCAACCCGTGGGTGACTACAAGAGAGACAATATCTCCAACAACGGCGGCACCGTCATCAAGAGCTCCTGCGCCAAGGCACGATCCGCCACGAGGACCAGCGCCCCCCCCCGGGACGCTCGAACGTCGGCGGGGGCCACGGCGGCACGGAGCACCTCCGTCGGAAAGAGAAAGTCTCCTGGTCGCAACCGGCTCCCAGGCCTCGTGCCGTTCGAACTCGATACCTCGAGCTCTCCCGCACCGACCACCAAGAGACCGGAGATAGGCTCCCCCGCTCGCGTCAACACCTCGTGCTCGCCGAGGACCCGCACGATCAACCGACTCGTGACTTGGTCGCGCAGCGCCGCATCGAGGCGGTCCCCCAGCCGCCCCATCGTGACGCCCACGAGCGCCTGGATGCGATCGCCGGCGACGCGCAGGTCGTCCGCAACCCATGGACAGGACCCAAACGCGCTTTCGATTTCTCGTTCGTCCCACGTCCCGATGCGCGCGCCGTCAGAAGACGCCACGAGACGCAACGGAGTCGCCGACTCCAGCGTTCCGCGGCCTCGCACGACCGCGCCCGCGTGAAGTCGCATTGCCGGCGCGTCGGCCGTAGTGGCCATGACCTCCACGCTTCCTTCAATGACGAGCGCGAGCGCGAACCCCGTAATCTGTTGGCCGCGCGCGAGCTCGCAGACCGTGGCGCCGCGGGCAAACGCGTCGCGCGCGTCGTCGGGGACATCGATGAACGCGTCGACCTTCGAAAGGTCAATTGCGGCAACCGTGGCGGCAACGCCGGCGCGCGCGGCCTTGGACGGGGCGCTCGTCGCGAGGGACGCGGCCAAACGCGTCGTCGACTTGACGGCCGCCGCGGCGTCACGAACGACCGGGGGCGCGCTCGTCACGACCTCTTCCGCATCGAACACATAGGACGGGGCCGGCCGGTCAGCCCCGGAGGATGCGCCGGAGACCCCTCGCTCTCCATCCGCCCAAGGGTCCAGCATCCCTGCGTGCACTTGCGCGCCGGTCGGGACGTCAACAGCAAGCGGGGGGGGCGCGGCCAAAGGCGGCGGAGCCCTCCGTGAGAGAGGCGCCGACGCACGGCCCGGGGTGGGGGGGAAAGCGGGGGCGGTGACGGCGACGGGAAACGCGATGCCGGCATGCGCGAGCTCGACGCCGGCACGCGTGCACTGGGCGGTCGCGAAGACGCCGCCGGGGGCGGGGGCCGGTGTGAGCGCCCGTCACCCGAAGGACCGCTGCGAGAACGGGCCTCCTTCGCCAACGCCAACTTCCGGAGCGTGGCGGCCAGCGAGCCCCGCCCCAATCGGAAGGCCCCGTCGGAGTCGACCTCCTCGCGCATGCGCAGGGTCACTTCGTCGACCGAGTCCGAGGGCGTGGAATCGGGCACGAGGTCGACGTCGTCCAACTCGTCCATCTCTTCCAGATCATCCGCGGCGACGCCCGGCGGGAGCGACATCGAGACAAAACCCCTATGCGCGCTTCGCTCCGTCAGCTCCGCAGCATCCCGGGCCAAGGCGAGCGCGCAATCATCGTCCTCCAGCTCCGCGGCCGCTTGCGCCGCCCGCCGCAACCAGACGATGGCGTCGTCCCGCTCGTTCCTCTTCCAGAGGGCGTCTGCCGTTTGCAGCGCCCAGGCCACATCCTCGGGATCGGTCGCGAGTGCAGGCGGGATGCCAGCCATGGCAGTCGACAGTCGTATCACCCGGCGCCCTCATTCGCATAGATCACGAACGACGTCAGGCGACGTTGCGAGCCTCAAGAGCTGCCCGGAAATATTCAGAACAGGACGGTCGGCACGAAGGCCGCCAACGAGGGTGTCCCTTTCCGCCCACGTTGGCGGTGCCCTTACCTCGCTTTGGGACGAACCGACCGAATGCGCCGTTCGGATTCGCGCGCTTCGTCGATGCCGACGGCGTGGGGCACCTCCTCCAACCGGCGCCGGGCAAGCCAGCCGACGAACGTGAGCGCCGCGACGCGCGCGCACTCGGGCGTCGACGTGTCGCGCACGAGTTGCATGATATCGCCGATGAGGCGAGTGCGTTTGGTCTCGTCCGCCAGGCGGAGCGCTCCCTCGGACTCCATGAGTCCGCACCCGGCACGAGCCGCGTCGAGCGAAGGCTCTGCCACGAAGGACGGTTCATCCCGTTCTCTATCGTCGCGGCGTGCGTCGGCTGATTCGCTCAATCCGCCCGCCCCTTTTTCGTCGGTCCGGGACACGTGCTGGGCGCAAGCATAGCCTCGGACGGCCGTTCGTCGAATTTCATCCGACGGGCTCGACCAGGACGTCTCGGTCCTTGGCCCCGTTCGCAGGTCCCACGAGGCCTCTTCGCTCCATCATTTCCACGATTCGCGCCGCCCGGTTGTACCCGAGTCCGAGCTTTCGCTGCAGCCACGACGTCGAGCACCGCCGCGTGTCCGCCACCACGCGGACGGCGTCGTCGTAGACCGGATCTTGCTCCGCGTCGGCCTCGCTGTCGGCCGACTCGTCGTCGTCGCGCGGCTTCAAGATGCTGTCGTCGTAGACGGGCTCGCCCTGCGTCCGCAAGAAATCCGTCACGCGGGACACCTCCTCTTCGCTGACCCAGGGGCATTGCACCCGCTTGATCTCGCCGGTGCCGTTCAACTTGATGAGCATGTCGCCCATGCCGAGCAAATGCTCGGCGCCCTGCTCGTCGAGGATGGTCCGCGAGTCGACCTTCTGCGAGACGCGGTACGCGATCCGCGTCGGAAAATTCGCCTTGATCGTTCCGGTGATGACGTCGATGCTGGGCCGCTGCGTCGCGAGGATGACGTGCATTCCCGCGGCGCGCGCCTTCTGCGCGAGACGGGCGACCGCCACTTCCACTTCCTTGCCTTGTTGCATCATCAAGTCGGCGAATTCGTCGACGACGATGACGATCCAGGGCAATTTCTCCGGCAGAGGCACGTGGCCTTCGTCGGTCCCCTTCTCGGCGGGGATCTCGTCGGAGAAGCCGTTGTGGTCCTTGGCGAGGACGACGCGCGCGTTGGGATTCTTCGCCTCGCCCCGCTCGACGCGTTCGACCCACCCGTTGTAGGTCGCAACGTTCTTTGTGCCCGCGTCGGCGAAGAGCTGGTACCTGCGCTCCATCTCGTCGACCGCCCACTTGAGCGCGTTGGCCGCCTGTTTCATGTCGGTGACGACGGGCAAGAGCATGTGAGGAATGCGGTCGAAGGGCGCCAGCTCCACGACCTTTGGATCGATCATGAGGAGGCGCAGCTGCTCGGGCGAGCGGCGGTAGAGGAGCGAGAGGAGCATCACGTTGAGCCCGACGCTCTTGCCGGCGCCGGTCGCTCCCGCGACGATCACGTGCGGCATACTCGCGAGATCGGCGTAGACGGGGTTGCCGAGAATGTCGCGCCCGATCACGACCGGCAGCGGAACGTCGAGCGATTGGAAACGGCGATCCTCGATGAGGTCCCGCAGGACGACCTTGACGCGGCGGTCGTTGGGAAGCTCGAAGCCGATTCGGTTCTTGCCGGGGATGGGCGCCACGATCCGCACTTTGCGCGCGAGGGCGAGCGCGAGGTCGTCGGCGAGCGCGGACACTTTGGAGACTTTGGTGCCCGCCGCGGGCGAGACTTCGTACGTCGTGACGGTGGGACCCGGCAGGATGTCTTCCACTTTGCCGGAAACCCCGTAGTGCGACAGCGTTTCCACCAACGTCTGCGCATTGGCGAGCAGCTTCTCCCGGTCGATGGCCAGCGTGGGATCGGCCTTCTCCGCCACGAGCATTTCCACGTTGGGGAGCGTGAACGTCGACGCGCTCGTCCTGCGGACGGCGGGGACGGCGGCTTCCTCCTTTGCGAGGGCTGACGAGGTATCGACGATCGTCGGAGCTTTGCGCGGGCGCTTCGGCTTCGGGACGCCATCTTCCGCGACGGCGTTGGACGCAGGGGACTCCCCCGGCACGTCGCCCGATCGCGAGGGCTCTGTCTCGACCGGCGGGGACGGCGACTCGGCGGCGATCGATTGCTTTTCGTCGATCGGGGGTTCACGCGGCAGCCGCAAATCGGCCGGTTCGACGGTCTCCGCCCGGGGCTTGCGGATTCGCCGCCGCGATGCGACCGCCGGCTCGGCCTCGCTCTGGGCGATCCCCTCCGCGATGCCTTCGTCGAGGTCGAGATCGAGGGGCAGCACAGCGACGATCGCGTCGTCCTTCGGCGACGTGTCGATCCGCGGCAGGGAGGCGAGGCGCCCCTCCTCCTTGCGCTCACGCTCGAGCGCGAGCGCTTGCCGCCACGCTTGCGCCACGGAATGCGCGGCGGATGCGAGCCACCCCGCGGCGCGGGTCGCCGCGCGCACGACGAGTCGCGCGAACGCAATGAACGAGAAGGCGGCCCGGCCAATCAGGATGAGCCCCAGGCAGGCGAAGCCGACCAAGAAGGACCCGGCCGTCGAAAAGAGGGAGCGCGCGAGCTCGCCAAAGAGCTCCCCCACGACGCCTCCGGCGGCGTGAGACCCGAACGCGGTTCGCCCCGGGCTTCCCACCTGCACGAGCGCGGCCGTCACGACCGCAAGCAAGAGGTCGCCCGAAATGCGGCCCGGCGTGGCGGGGCTTTCTTTGCCCCGCACGAGGGGAATTCCCATCAGCATCAGCTCGAGCGGCAGGCCCCAGGCCACGACGCCGACGAGCGAAACAAGGCCGCGCGCGCATAGAGCCCCCACGGGACCCACCCAGTCGGGACCGGGGGGCGTTGGCGCGACCGGGCCTCCCGTGGCAGGGTCGCCCTGGTACGAGGCGAGCGCCAGCGCCGCGAAAAACGCGAGGGTCCACAAGACGAGAGCCGCCACCTCCCTTGTCCTGCTGTAGGCCGAAGCACCTCGGCCAAGAACGGTGGGCGAGCGCGTGTTGACCGGCAAGGCGGCCGCGGGGCTTGGCGGGCGCAGCGCGGCGGAAGAGCGTTCACTCATGAGAGGGCCGGAAGAGCCATAGCCTACGTTGTCCCACACATCAGGCTATGCCACACCACCCAAGGGCGTCAACTTCCCGAAACAATTCCGATCGAAGGTGGGCAGGCGTACCATCGGTGCGGCCACGCGTTGAGGAGGAGACGAAAACACGATGCGACAGCGGCTCGGAGCATGGGGACGCGCGGGGGCGCGGCGGGTCGCAGCCGCCACGGCGCTGGCAGCGTGTGGGGCGGTGGGGACGGCGTGCGCGGTGAGCGACTCGGACGTGCACCGGTGGGAGACGACCGAGAACGGCCCGGAGAAGCTCTATGCCATCGTCGGGCACGACAAGTATGCGTGGCCTCTCCGCGACGAGGCCGCCCTTTCCTTGATTCGCATGCGCCCGCGCAATGGCACGCGAATCGGGCTCGAGTACCTGATGGTGGGGTACGACACTCCGCAGGGTCGCGTCCCCGGAGCGCTTTCCGTGCTCACCGAATCGGCCCGGCAGCACATCGTGGACGACATCGCGCCGAAGCTGATCGAAGCGATGCAAACCCCTGCGCCGCCCAAGGGGGAGGACGGGACGCTGACCCCGGACCCGAGTATCCCGTACAAGGATGCGGCGTTTGGAATTCTTTCGCACGAGCCGCCCCTCGCCAGCGACGAAAAGACGAAGGCCGATCTCACGGCGGCTCTCACGCAGTGGGTGCAAACGAACTTCGAAGCGCAGATCGACAACAGCACGCAGCAGTTCGGCGTCGAGCAGATCATGCGTTTCATCGGGACGCCCAGCGTGAAACTGCTGCCGTCGAGCGTCACGGAGGGCTCCACGAAGGTCGACCGCGCGTGCGCGCTCGTCGCTGACATCGGCGATGACGAGACCAAGAAGCGAGCCGGCGAAGCGCTCGTCGCCCTGGGCAAACGGATCGATGCTCCCGACTGGCTGGACAAGCAAAAGGCGCTCGTCGTCGAGGCGAACCAAAAAGCGAAGCTGTCCGTAACGCCCGCGCAGGTGAGCGATCAGCTCAAGCAGTATCAAGAGCAAGAGCTGGAACGCGTCTTCACGAACATGAAGCGCGTCGGCGGACGGCCGGCGGTCGAGTTTTGCCTCGCGTACGCCCACGACAAGAGCAAGAGTGAAAAGATGCGGGCGGACGCGCTCGCGGCGCTCGAGAACCGGGTCGACAAGAACGTCGCCAGCGACGTCAACATCATCTTCGACATTGTCCGGGACGACTCGAACCCCGACAGAGTCCGCGGCGTCGCCATGGCGCGCCTCGGCGAACTGCCGAAGGAAATGATCATCCCGAAGCTTTACACGCTCTTCGACAGGAAATGGCAGGTGCGGCTCGACGCCGCACGGATGATCCTCAAGGCGATCACGACGAGAGACGTGCCCGAGTTCATGCACCGTCTCCCCGAGACGGACCGATCCAAGATGGGCCTCAGCGAGCCAATCACCTACGGCACGCTCATCATGGCGATGGATCCCCAGGGCGGACCCAAGCCGCGTGACGTGCTGAATTCATTTTTACAGTCCAATGAATTTGGCGCGAAGATAACCGCTGCCGGTTCGTTCTACACGGCCAAGAAGGCCGACGCGGCCGTCCTGGCCGGACTCGTGGACGACAGAAGCCCCGTGTCCAGGTGCGACGCTGCGGATCAATGCGGCTGGCAATGCGACGTTCCCAAAGCCCCCGGTTCCCAAGAGAAGGATACGAAAACGGTCGCGACCGTGGGAGACTTCGTGCGATGGTGCATCGAGCCGTCGCTCCAGTAGAATCGCGACTTCGGCGCACTGGGCAAGCCGCCCTCGCGGCGGTACTCTATCGGAGGTAGAAGCGAGCGAGGGGGGATTCCCCGCGCTCGCGACGGCACGAAGCGATGAGCGCCGATCCGAACAAAAAAAGCGCCCGTACATTTCAGTGTCGCGACGTCTTGTGGGAGACGTTCGAACAGATGGCGCGCGAGCTCGAATGCAGCGTCGACTACCTCGTCAATGAGGCGATGAAGCAGTACGCACGGCAGCGTAGCCAGGCCAATGCGCGAATGCCGGAGACGCATCGCCCAGGAGACGGCTCGCAGCCGGCGGGGGCCGGTGCCCAAGTCGCGCCGTCGACGCCCGGCTCGCTGCCGGGGCCGATGGGATTGCCCGGAGCGCCCATGGCCTTGCCGGCGGCTTTGCGGCCGCTTTCGCGACCGTCCGGCGCTTCGCCGATGCCGCCGCCGCCGAGTCGCATGCCGGCGCCTCCACCGTCGGGTCGCTCGTCCGCGCCTGGAGCACCCTCCGGCGCGTCGGGGCCGCGCAGCGCAGGTCCTCCCGCTCCGGCGCGAGGGCCCGGCTCGCTTCCGATTCCGCCGATTCCCCGCTCCGCGGCAAGCCCCGCTCCCATGGGCGCAGGGCGAAGCTTTCCACCGCCCCCGCCCATCCCCTCCCCCGCACGCGCGGCGCCGTCGGGGGGCACGAACGGGCGGCCCGGGCCTGCGCCGCAGAGCGCGACGTTGACCCTCATTTACAACGGCGAGCGCCACCCCATCACCAAAGATCGGTTCGTCATCGGCCGGGGGAAACAGTCGAGCGACCTGATGCTCAAAGACCCGAACGTGTCGCGCCAGCACGCCGTGGTCGAATTCTTGAACGGGGCCTATTTCATGGTCGACATGGGTTCGACCAACGGCGTTTCGTTCAATGGGGAACGCCTGGCGCGCCAGCCCATCACGGAAGGGGACACCTTCCGAATCTGCGATCACGATCTGCTGTTCACGTATCGATAGTCGATGCGGGTCGCCATCGTCGGCGCCGGGACGCTTGGATGGGCGTACGGCGCCCGCCTCGCGGAGCTTGCGGGCTGCCAGGTCACGTTGGTTGCGGCGCGGGCGGAGCCTCCGCGCCGGGTGCGGCTCGAGCGCGTGGGCACCACGGACGTTCTCGAGTGGACCACGACCGCGGGGACCGACGTGCCGGACGCCGACGTGTTTCTTTCCTGCGTCCGATACGAACACCTCGATCGAATGGCCGAGCGCGTGGCGGGCGTTTCGGCGCCGGTCGTGTTGCTCACGCCGATGATGCCGAACGACTTCGCGCGGCTCTCGGCGCGATTGGGGCCGGCCCGCGTGGTGGCCGCGATGCCGAGCATCGTGGCCTACTGGAGCGGTCCCAACACGGTCCGCTACTGGATTCCGCGTGCAGCCACGACGATGATCGAATCGCGGAGCCCACCCGGAATCGAAGCGGCGCTCGTGACGTGTCTTCTGCGCGCAGGGATCGCTTCGAAGCTCGATCGAAGTGTGCTCGAGCGCAACGTCGCCACGACGGTGTCCTTTCTCCCGCTCGCGATGGGCCTCGACGTGGCGAACGGCACGGCGGCCCTGCTCAAAGATGGACAGCTTCTCTCGCTCGCGCTCGAGGCGGCCTTCGAGGGCCGCGACCTCGGGAAGACGGTGGGCACGTTGGAGCCGTGGGCCTCCATGGCGATGCGGTTCATAACGCCGTTCACGCTGAAGATGGGCGTCGGGATGGTGAGGTCGCGGTCGCCGGAGGTGCTGCGCTATGTCGACGAGCATTTCGGCCGCAAGCTGCACGTGCAGAACGTCGCCATGGCGGGAGCCATGGTGGACCTGGCGACGGAGAGGGGCATGAAACGACGCGCCCTCGAGAAGCTTCTCGATTTGTTGCGATCACCGCGCGCTCGTTGAGTCACCGGGTCACCCGGGTGCCCCCGGTTGGGTCGGTCCGCTCTAAAACGGGACCGCGGCGACGAAGTACGTCTTGTCGATCCCGTCGCTCGCGAGCCCTTTCGCGTGGCCCGCTCGGAACGTGAACCCCAGAACGTACCCCAGCGTGAGATCGAACCAGAGCTCGCCGCCGACCCCCGTCTTGAACTTGGCGGTCTCCGGGTCGTTGAATGCGCTGCCGTAGTCGACGAACATGGAACCACTGATCCGATTGAGAAAGAGCGGCAGCGTCGACGGGCCACGGTCGACATTCACGATGGGAAAGCGGTACTCGGCGTTGAACAGGGCATAGTCGTTACCCTGTTCTTCCAGGACCGGATAACCCCGCAGTTGAATGCCTCCCTGGACGAGGGCGTTCTGCACCACGTTGATCACCGGTAAATCGATATAGCCGCCGATGTAAAATGGCCCTCCTCCCGGGGGGCTACCGCCGCCGACGCCGCCGCCCGCGTGCAGCGCCAGCGTGTGATGGCGGAGCCAAGGCATCGGAAAATACGTCGCGAAATTGAGGCTCGCCGCATAGCCGCTGAAGTCGCTGGCGAGGGCGGGATCCGCCAGGTCGAAGGACGCCCCGACGTCGAACCCGCCTTCGTTGCCGACGCTCCACAGATACCCGAAGGCGCTCGAGTAGGCCCATCCGAGATGCAGGCTGCCGAGGAGACCTTGCGTCGGAATTTGGGGCGTGTCGTACGGGTTGAGGAGGTTCAGGGGGAGGGGCAACTTGCCGGCATAACGCGCCAGCGTATACGAGAGATCGAATGCTTGCGCGTCGAACGCCTGAGGCATCGAGTACCCGATCGAGGTCGTCGCCCCCACGGTCTCTTGGATCCACTGCACCGTGTGGCTCCCGAGCGCGTAGTTCGATTCGGGCGTAATCTGCCGATATACACTCGCTGAAAAATCGAACGGGAGGCGCCCGTACGTGTAAACGAAAGATGGTTGGAGATCCGGGTGCTCGAATTCGGTGACCAGGGTCGCCGTGAACGCGTGAATCCCGGCGATGTCGCCCCCGCTCGCGGTCACGACGCTGGCTTGGCCGAAGTTGCCGGGAGTGAGCCTCACGGAATACGCGCGAGGCATGAGCGTGGGCCACGGATTGTAGGCATGCGGCACGGCAAGAGCCGGGGGCGGCTCGGATGGGGCGGCGCCCCGGCTGTCGTCGGCGGGCGGCGCGTCGACCCACTGCGACTCGTCCACGTCCATCACGAAAACGTCGTATCCGTCGTGCGTATACCCGACGTATGCGAGCGACTTTCCGTCCGGCGACGGCTCCGGTTGGTAGGCGCCGTTGATCACGTTCGTGACCTGCTTGAGGAGCCCCGTGGCGACCTCGTAGGCATAGACGTTCGTCACCCCGGTTCGATCGGAGTGAAAGTACAGCCAGCGTCCGTCGGGCGAAAATACAGGGTCGCCGTCGATGGCCCGGTCGTGCGTCACCTCGACGTACGATCCGTCGCTCGTGTCGACGATCCGCACGTCGCGGTAGCCGCCGCGCGACCACGACGAATAAGCCACATGGCGGTTGTCGGGAGCCCAGCGCGGCGTGAACGCTTGGTCGAAGCGACCGCTCGGAACCAGGGGCCGCACGTTCGCGAGGGCGTCGGCGCCCGCCTGCTGCGGCCGCGAAGTGACGTCCGCCATCATCAGATACGTCGTTCCGCGATGGTTGGTCGTGAACACGACGCGCCGCCCATCGGGCGAGACACTCGGATCCAGAGCCCGAAAGCCGTCGCTCCAACGCACCCGGCGTCCGTCGAGACCCGACGGGCTCTTTTCGTGAGGCGGCAGCTCGAACAGATCGTCGAACAGAAAAAGATTGTCGTGGACGTCCATCGAACTGAACACCGCTGCCCCATCCGGCAGGAACGAGAGCGCGCCCGTGCCGTTGGTCCGAAATAGGAGATTGCGCTCGTTCTCCCGCGCGCCCACGACTTCGCCGTCCGCGTTCTTGACCAGCGGCAATGCCCAGTAGCCGGTCGCCGTGTGGCCGTCGTCGACCTAGTAAGCAAGCTGTCCGGCGTTCTCGGGCCACGCCGTAGCCGGCAGCCATCGCGGGTGCTCCACGGTATTGCCGGTGTGCGTGACGCGGACACCCTCTCGAAGCCCGCGCGCGCGGATCGCGGCGGCCTGCGCGCCAAAGCTCCTCCGCA
Organism: uncultured delta proteobacterium; assembly: GCA_963831555.1. Lineage (GTDB taxonomy): Bacteria > Myxococcota_A > Polyangia > Polyangiales > Polyangiaceae > Palsa-1150. Next base: position 31,871 of record CAWHQT010000017.1, on the reverse strand, counting down.
GCGAGTCTATCCACGCGGGATAAAGCTCTTCGAACGTCCGCCCGGTGGCCCTCCGCGCCGATCGGTTTACGGCGAACGGAATGATCTGGCTCCCATAATCGTCGATCATCTCGCGGATCGCCTGCTCGCCGTACGTCTCGGCGATCCACTTCATGAAAAAGGAGCCGTAGAGATACCAGATATTGCCCTGGGGCCATCTTCGGGGAATATTGGAAAATACGTCGATGGGCGCCGCGTTGTCCTCGAGGACGTCGGCGCGCATGAACATGTTCCACATCGAGGAGCGCAGCCTCCCGCCGGTGGTCTTGCTGCTCTCCTCGAACACGGCCAGCCCTTCGAGCAGCCAGTGAGGCTCCACCTGGTTGGGTGCGAACGTTTTGCCCAAAATGGCGTTGACCAGCGCCGGCAGGCCTTCGATGTGATCCGTATGGAGAATGTGCGTATATTCGTGCGTCAGGAGGTCGAGGTACCAATCGTCGACGTCGCCGAGCGGCGACATGTCGTCCGGCGCCGTCACGAAAAGCCGAACGGCGTTGTAGGGAAGCGCTGTCGCCGAGCCGTTCGCCGAATCCGTCTGGTCGGTGAGCAGAATCTCGGTCAGGTCGCTCGGGGTCCACCCGACCGCGGGCGCGAGGCGCTCGTAGATCGCTTCGGCCAGAGTGGCCACGTGCTGGGCGACGTCATCTTCCGTCGAGTAATAGGTGATTCGAAAGTGGCGAGTCGAAATGGACTGCCACAGAAGTTTGGGCTCGCCGGCGGCGCGAGCGCTCCCCGAAGGAGCGAGCAGCGCCGCGACGAACGCGACCAACACCGAAAAGCGGAGGAGCAAGCGGCACGAGTGTAGCGGCAGGGTGACCCGGGGTTCGTACTACGAAACGAGCGTCTCTTCCTGCTGGGGAGCTCGAGGTGGAGCGGCATCGCTCCCCTCGACGTGACGTGCGCGCCCGTTCCGTCGAGCGGAGCCTTGCCGGAGGCCTGATCATTCGTCACATCTCGGGCGCCCCCGGCATAAATGCCGGGGCACCCCTGGAGAGCGGAGCACAAAGCCCGCCGCTGGCGGGCTACGTCGATCCAGTGAGGCATGGTTGGCGACGGTCGAACGTGCCTGTCGTTTGTCGTAGCCCACCAGCGGCGGGCTTCGCGTAATCGCTGTCCGAGTTGCCGCGGCATTCATGCCGGGGATGCGAGAACATGCGGCCCCCACGGACCAAGATGTGACGAATGATCAGGCCGGAGGCAAGGCGGAGCGAGACTCAGGGTGACCCGGGTGACTCACTAAAGATCATCATGAAATAGCGGCTCGCGATTGCGCACGTACCGATAGACGAGCTGACGCGCCTCGGGCGTGATCTCCGTGAACTGCGCACCGAAGCCGGGCGGGGCGTCGTTGCCTGCGTCGCTGGGCTCCCGGCGCCATCGAACGATCGCGCTCGCCTCGAACTCGTAGCCGCCCGGAAGGGATACTTTCAGCCGTACGGGTTTGCCAATCTTGGGCAACTTGTACGTCGAAACGAACAGACCTCCGTGATCGATGATGTCGTTGCCCGAGAGCCCCTTGTAAAAGTTGCTAGCGCTGTGAGCTCCCAACTCGGCGCTGACCGGCGCGCCTTCCGCGACCGCGGCTCGCGCGGGAGAATGCGCCGCCGCCTGAGGCGCCTGCGGAGCCGGATCGACCTCCGCGCGCCCGGCCGGCGCCCGCGCACCCGGGGGGATCGCCATTTTCGGAGTCGCCGCGCGGGCAATCGGCGGCTGGGCGATCGGGACCGGGGCGACCGGGGCGCGGGGAATCTGGGCCTGAGGGGCCGGGACCTGCGGGGTCGGCGCAGCGGCCCGGGCGTCCGAGGGTTGAGGTTGCGCCGCCGCGGCAGGCCGATGCTCCGTCGCCGGCGTGGGCGCGGGGGGCCCGGCGGGACGCGGTTTCTGCTGTGTCACCGGAGCCGTCCGCGCCGGCGCAGCCGCCGCCCGAACGAGCGCATGCACACTGGCCAGAGCGCCCGCTACGGCCTCGAGGGCGACGGTCACGGCAGGGTGCTCCGGGGGCTGAGACTGCAGGTGCGCGAGGGCGTTCTGCAGATTCCCGAGCGCGGCCTGCGCATTCGCGCCGACCTCTGCTCCACCCGAGCGCTCGATCTGGTGCAGCGAGCTCATGGCCCGTGCGATCGGCGGCGCCAGGTCGAGCAAATGACGCGGCACGTTTGGATCCCCCTGAAGCGCGTTGAGTCCCTGCGAGAGAGATTCTCGCGCCATGCGCGCAAGCGTGACGGCGTCAGACACTGTGGCTATCTCCTCTTTCTAGGATCGAACCGTAGCCGGGGTCGCCGCGCAACGGGAAAGAACCCGCGACCGGACAGGCGCGGGCCGCTAAAAAAAGGCGCGGAGGCTGGCTCAGCCGCGCGCCGTTTCGACGAGCCGTGCCAGGTCACGCCCGGACAGCGGGATGTCGTCCTCATCCCCCGCGCGCCCCTCGAGCAATTCGATGGCCCCGTCGCCCGCCCGCACGACCGCCACGCCGTCGCGACGCACCGCGGCTTCCGCCGGCGCGAGAGCTCTCGGGAAATCGTTCGTCGGGCGAACGCGCAGCAGCGTCACGACGCGATCGCCCACCTCCGTCCAGGCCCCCGGCCATGGAGCCGCGGCGCGCACGCGGCGTTCGATGCGCGCCGCGGACCACGACCATCGAATCGCCAGCTCGTCGTCGTTCGGCTCGGGCGCCTGCGTCACGCCGCGCTCGTCTTGCGGCGTCTCCAAAGGCTGCTTGCCCTCGGCGAACGCGCGCACAACCTCCCGAAGAAGCGACAGACTCGGGCGATCGAGCGCGCGCGCCAGGCGCCAGGCGTTCCATCCGGGCTCGATCACGCGCTCGCGACGCCCGAGGATCGCTCCCGTGTCGTATTCGACATCGAGGCGATGCGCAGTGACTCCGGTGACTTCGTCCCCGCAGTCGATGGCCCAAAAGTAGGGGTCCGGCCCCCGATGCCGAGGCAAGAGCGAAGGATGGACGCCGACCCCCGGCGCGATGCGGAGAATCTCGGGCGGCAGCTTCGCCGTCCAGAACCAGCTAACGAGCAAGTCGGGAGCTGTCGAAAGAAGCGCCGTCTGGGCCGCAGGGCGTGTGAGGTCCGGACGGAGCGACGTGCGGCCCGCGGCTATCCGCGACGACAAGCGCCGTAGGCCCGGAGCCCGCCGGCACACTGCGGCGTAAACGATCTCGTGGCCGTCCTCCCCCAAGAGAACGGCCGCCAGCGGAAGACCGAAGAAAGCGATTTTCAAGCGGCTAGAGTGGGACACGAATGGGAGGAAGCGAAGCTTCCGGCCAGGACTGCTGGGGAACTCGAGGAGGAGCGGCATCGCTCCCCTCGACGTGACGTGCGTAGCAAGGCTGCGAGAGCGGAGGCGAGCGAGCGAAGCGAGTCGAGCCGGAGCGAAGCGCTCAGGGTGACCCGGGTGACTTACTCTAGGGCAAGCCGGGTGACTCACTACACTACGGAGCACTCACCGCCGAGACCAGCACGCCGGGGGTTGGCTCTTCGCCCGATTGACGGAGCAGCGCCGTACGCACGGCATGCTCGACGAGTTGCCACAGCTGGCCTCGATCCGTCACACGGCCGAGAAATCCGATGGGGATGCGAAAACCTCCCTTGTCGCGCCGGCCGCCCCCGTAAGCCCTCCCTCGTTCATCCATGCCGAACGCTTGCTCGAGCCATGCCGCAGGATCGACGCTGGGCGAGTGGGTACGCAAAGAACCCTCGATGTACTTGTCGCCGATGACGCCGTAAACGACGCATGTGTCGATGTCCTCCCGACGCACCAGAAAGTCCGCGGCCTGGGCGATCGTGTCGCGATCGGACTCGCTGACGAACCCCACGCCCGCCATCGCAAAGTTGCGGCGGACCACCAACGCCTGCAGCGCTCGGGCGATCACGTCCATGGCCGTCGGCGCGATGAGCCGTCGGGACAAATCTTGCAATAGATCGCGGTCGCACACTTCGACGATTTGGCCGGCGGCGCGGAAGTCCGCCGAGCGCGAGAGCATGAAGTCGTCCGTGTCGGTCGCGAGCCCGTGCATCAGGGCCGTTGCGATGCGCCGGTCCTCTTCGACGTCTCCGTCGAGCCCGGCCAGCTCTTGCAGATACTCGGCGAAGATCGTGGCGGTCGCCCCGACATCGAGCCGCATGTCCACGAACCGGGCCTTCGGGGGAGACGTCGCCCGGTGGTGGTCCACGATGGTCAGGACTTCGTAGTCACTGCCGTCCACGAGCTCTGGATCGATTTCATGCGCGTCGACCAGCGCCAAGAAATCCACGTTGCCGACCTCGCGCACGCTCTTGATTTTCGAAGTTCGAGACCCAAGAGCTTCACGAGGGCGCGATTCTCGCGGTGGCTCAGCTCGTGACAGTAGCCCACGGTCGTCTGCGCGACCCCGAGGCGCTGCGCGATGTGGGCTTGCGTGATGGCGCACGCGATGCCGTCGGGATCGGGGTGGCCGCGGAGCGCAATGAGTACATGTTTGCCGCGCGCGGCGGACAGCGCTTCCGCGAAGCCGCGGGCGCGCGCGTCGGGCGCCGGTTGGTTCGGCAGCGCCAAACGTCGGACCGGTTCCGTCATCATGGGAGGAATTGTGGGCACGTTTACGTGCGAAAATCCAGGCGGGTAACCGCATGGACCCCCCCACGGGGTCCAAGCTTGCACGCAAGAGCCAGGTTTTGGAGGGAGGTCCTCTCCCCCCAACTTCCGCTTCCGGTCACGCCTACAGTGTAACTACTCGGCTCGACGCCGGTTCGTCGCCTTACGGTCGAGTTTGGCTTTGCGGAATGCGGTAGCGTCCACGCCTCGGATGCTGCTGCACCGCTTCCGTTTGGCACGGCTTCTACGCGCGCTCGCGTGCCCTCTTTTGATCGCCCTGCCGCCGCTCGTCTGGGTCGCGGAGGCGACCCGTCGAGCTTCCTTCACGACGCTCGGCCGCGACCAGGGCGTCTTTCAGTACGTGGCGTGGGCGCTCGGGCGGGGGGCCGTGGACTACCGTGACGTTCGGGACGTCAACGGGCCGCTGACGCATGTCGTGCACCTCGTTTTCCTGGCCCTGGGAGGCGCCGACGAGCACCGATTCCGGCTCCTGGATCTCGCGGTGACCGGTGCAAGCTTTGCGCTGGTCGGAGCTTGCCTGCCCGGGCTATCGGCGCGACGACCCTCCCGTGTCGAACGGGTCGGGTGGGCTCTGGCCGGATGGGTGGTGCTGAGCGGCCAATATCTCTCCTACAAGTTCTGGGATCTTGCGCAGCGCGAGAGCTTCTTCGACTGGTTCATGCTTCCGAGCGTCGCGCTGCAGCTCGTGGCGCAGGGGCGGCGACGGGGCACCGATTCGGGCGACGGGCGCCCCCTGCGGGAGCTCGTCCTCGTCGGCGCGCTCAGCGTCGTGCCGTGGTTCGGAAAGCCCACGTACGCGCTCTTTACCCTGGCCCAGCTCGTTGCGCTGCTCATCGATGACCGCATGGCCGTACCGCGCAAGAGAGCGCTCTTGGCCTTCGCTCTCGGGGCGGGCGTGGCTTCGGCGCTCGCGCTCGCCTTTCTCCTCGCCTATGGCGACCCGCTCGCCTACGCGCGGATCCAGCTCGTCGACGTGCCGAACATGTATCGCTTCATCTGGCCGCGGACCGCGTCGGAGATCCTTTCTCTCCCCTGGGCGGATACGCCCGCGATCTCGGCCTTCGCGGGCGCCCTCGTGCTCGGGACGCTCGCGCTGTCGGGCGCGATGCCGGCGCGCGTCGCCGCGGTGTGCCTGCTCCCCCTCGCGGCGCTCGCGAGCGTGATCGCGCAGGCCAAAGGCTTTCCGTATCACCTGCACCCCGTCACGGCCGCGGTGTCCCTGCAGTGGCTCGTCTTCTGCGCGTGGCTCACGGAGAAGGCGCGTACGGCCGCGGCGCGCCGAGCGCTCGTGCGGCTCTTGCCCATCGCCGCGAGCGCAGGGCTCGCGGTCCACGTCGCGACGGCCATCCGCGACTCGCCGCACGCGGGGGCCGACTGGCTCCTGGCCGGTCCAACCGCCGACCAACGGGCGACGCGCACCTACTTCAATCAGTTCCCCGAGCCGGACTTCTTTCCCTTCGAGATGAGGCAAGCGGCGGCCTATTTGAAGACTCACACGGCGGCTTCGGATCGCGTGCAGATCTACGGAATGGACCCGTATCTGCTCTTTCTGGCGGAGCGCCTCAGCGCCACGCCCTACATCTATGGCTACGATCTCGACGCCGACGCAGCGCTGGCCGGAGGGAGCGGCGCTCGCCCGGACGAGCGGCAATCCGAGGTGATCCGCGCCTTGCGCGACGCGCACGAAGCGGACCTCCTCGCCCGCGTGATCGCGCGGCCGCCGGCGGCGTTCGTGTTCTTCGACGGCGCGCCGCTTCTCTCGATTTCCGACGCCTGGGACGACTTTGCAATACACTGCCCGCGCACCTCGGATTGGGTACGCGCGAGATACCGGGAAAGCGCGCGGTTCGGTCACGATCGCATCTGGCTTCGCAAGGACCGCGTCGGCGAGGAGGACCCCGCGGGCGCCGATGGCGACGCGCCGGCTCCTGCGCTCGACGGGCGGGTCCACCCCATGGACGGTGACTCCAAGTAGGGTAGAGTGGGGGCCGGTTCGACGGCGCCACACCCATGACCGAAGACACTCTCCCCGCGGTCGGCGTTCCAAACCTGGACCCGGCTCTGGCCTCGGTCCCGGCGCGGCCCCCGGCGTCGACCCCTGCGTTGCCGGGAGATGCGCCGGACGTTCGATCGAGCGCGCTTTACTTGAACCGCGAGTTGTCGTGGCTCGAGTTCAACGCGCGCGTCCTCGCGGAAGCCGAAAGCGAGACGGTTCCTCTGCTCGAGCGGCTCAAGTTTCACGCCATCGTCACCGGCAATCTCGACGAGTTTTTCATGGTGCGGGTGGCGGGGCTCAAGCAGCAGCTCACCGGCGAAGTCGACGAGATGGGACCGGACGGGATGACCGTTCAACAGCAGCTTGCCGCCGTGGCGCTCCGCGTGCATGCGCTCGTTGCCGCGCAATCGCGCAGCCTGGCGATGCTCTTGCCGAAGATCGCCGAGGTGGGCGTGGCCTTCGTGAAACCCGGCGAGCTGTCGGCCGAAGCGCTCGCGGAGCTCGACGCCCGCTTTCACAGCGACGTCTTTCCGATCCTCACGCCGATCGCGATCGATCCGGGCCACCCGTTCCCGCAGGTGCGCAACAAGAGCTTGAACCTGGGCGTCATGTTCATGCGCGAAGGCACGGTCGAACAGAGCTTCGGCGTGGTGCAGGTCCCGTCGATGCTGCCGCGGCTCTTGCCCGTCACCGGCGTGCGCACGGCCTCCGGGGCGGTCGCGACGCGCGCGTTCGTGCTGCTCGAAGATCTCGTCGCACGCCACGTTTCGACGATCTTCCCCGGCGTCCGCATCAAGGGCCTCTACGTCTTTCGGGTGACTCGTAACTTCGACATCGAGGTCGACGAGGAAGAAGCCGAAGATTTGCTTCAGTCGATTCAGCAGGAGCTGCGCCGCCGCGAGCGGGGCAACGCCGTTCGCCTCGAAGTGGCCGGTGACCCCCCGCGCGACTCGCTCGCGAAGCTGGTGAAGGCTCTCAAGCTCGACCTCGACAAGGACGTCTACTCGGTGAGCGGCATACTCAACGTGTCCGATCTGATGAGCCTGTCGCGCGACGAGACGCGGGCGTTGCGAGACGAACCCTTCACGTCTCACGCCGTCCCGCCACTTCGCGAAGCCGAAGACATGTTCGCGGTGCTGCGAGAGCAAGACGTCCTGCTGCACCATCCGTACGAGTCGTTCGATGCCGTCGTGGACCTCGTGAGCCGCGCCGCCGACGACCCGGACGTGCTCGCGATCAAGCAGACGCTCTATCGCGCGGGCGGCGATTCGGCCATCGTCAAGGCGCTCGTGCGAGCCGCCGAAAGCGGCAAACAGGTCACGGCGATCGTCGAGCTGAAAGCTCGCTTCGACGAAGAGTCGAACATCGCGTGGGCGCGCATGCTCGAGAAGGCGGGGGCGCACGTTGTGTATGGCCTCCTCGGATTGAAGACGCACGCGAAATGCCTTCTCATCGTGCGCCGCGAGAAGGGCAAGCTCCGGCGCTACGCGCACATGTCCACGGGCAATTACAACCCGACCACCGCGCGCCTTTACACGGACCTATCGCTCTTCACCGCCCGGCCGGACGTGTGCGAAGACGTTTCGAGCCTCTTCAATCTGCTCACGGGCTACAGCGCACCTCCCAAGTGGAACAAGCTGATCGTGGCTCCCCTCGGGCTGCACGAGGCGGTGCTCGGCCTCATCGCGCGCGAGGCCGACCACGCGCGAGCGGGCCGCCCGGCGCGAATCGTGGCGAAGATGAACGCGCTGGTCGACGCCGACGTCATCGAAGCGCTTTACTGCGCGTCGCAGGCCCGCGTTCCGATTACTCTGCTCGTCCGCGGGATTTGCTGTCTGCGGCCCGGCATCGCCGGGGTGAGCGACACGATCGAGGTGCGAGCGCTCATCGACCGCTTCCTGGAGCACGGGCGAGCCTTCCATTTCGTCAACGGGGGCAAAGACGAAGTGTACGTGGCCAGCGCGGACTGGATGCCGCGTAACTTCCATCGGCGGGTGGAGGCGATGGTGCCGATCGAAGATCCGGTGATCCGGGGCCACCTGGTCGAAATCCTCCAGCTGCAGTGCGCAGACAACGTGAAGAGCTGGCTGCTCACGCCGGACGGGAAATACGAACGCGTGCATCCCAAGCCGGGGCAGGCCCCTCTCCGCTCGCAGACGCGGTTCATCGAAATGACGCGCGATCGGGTCAAGGCCGCGGAGGCGGCCGCCACGAGTGGCCGCTTTCACCTTAGCTCGCTGCCGAACGGGCGCGCCAAGTTCGACGGCACCAAGGGAGACGGCCACCGCGTTCGACGCGACGCGCGCGCGGCCAAGAAAATCTCGTGAGCTCGCCTACGGCGTAAAATAGATGTCCGAGATGCAGAAGTCGAACGGCTCTGCGTCGGCGTCGCCCGGACCCGCGCCGTTCGTTTGCCACTTCATCCCGATGAGCTGACTCGTCTTGATGGCCTGGAACGACGGGATCCCGAACCCTTGCTCCGTCAGGTCCCCCCACACGAACGCCGCCTTCGTCCAGACGCCCGGCGTGGCGGTGACGTCGGCCCCGAAGTCGTCGTCGCACTTGCCACCGTCGAAGTCGCACAGCGCGGCGGGCCACGCCTCGGGGTCGGCGGTCTGGGTATCGGGCACGCTGAAGTGGATCGTCGGCGAATCTCCGCTGTCGGACGGCGACACCAAAATGTAGAAGCTGACGCCGCTATAGCGACTTGCGTCGAACGGGACCGGGCGGGACACCCCCGATTCGGGAGACGCATCCGGCGGGCTTCCGTACGCCAGCGTCATGCCGAGACCCGAATACGTCACGACGGTTCCCGCAAAGCAAAGCTCACCGAAGATCTGCGAGCCGTCCGCGTTGGCAATGCCCGCGTCGATGGGAACGTCGAAGAGCTGCGCCGTGCTTTCGACCTTCGTCATCATGCCGAGATTGTTCGAAGCGTTGTCGGTATACGCGTAGTACGAGCCGGGCGACTCGCCTTGCGGCACTTGCAACGAGATCCGCGTACCGGTGGTGGCGGTCATGTTGTCCACCAACAGCCCGAGCCCCCCCGAATCGTGCGCGTCGGATGCGCCTCCGTCGGTCGGAGCCGACCCGCTTGCGGCGCCGCTGTTGCCGGTCGCGCTTCCGCTGTTGCCGCTCGTAGCGCCGCTCGTTCCGCTCGCCCCGCTCGGCCCCGGCCCGGTGTTGGTGGCCGACGTACACGCCGCAATCCAGGCGCAGGTGGCTGTGAGGGCGAAGATACAAGTCGCTACCGAGCGCATCTTGAGCATGGTCTCACATCTAAACGGCATGTCATTCGATCGCAAGGCGCCACGTGTTCCCTAGTCAGAAGCCAGGGTCACCCTGAGTCTCTCTCCGCCTTGCCTCCGGCAAGGCTCCGCTCGACAAACCCGGCTCGCACGTCGCGTCGAGGGGAGCGATGCCGCTCCACCTCGAGCTCCCCAGCAGGAACAAGACGCTCGTTTTCTGCATCGCGTGTCCGGCGCAGCCCGGTGGGGGACGAACAAGAAACTCGAGTTCGGCAGGCGGAGACCGCCGTCGTGGACTCGTCGCGCGAGTCGCTCGCGCGGCTCACATCGGGTAGAAGTTGCCGCTCAACGTAAGCGCCGTCAAAAGGCCGACCGTCGCGTTGTAGTACGAGTACGAAGAGGCCGTCGGCATCGACGACACGTCGAGCGTCGCACGGTTGCCGCCGTCGAGAACGAACTGCCAGCCCGCGGCTGCAAAGCCGGCGGCTCCCCCCGCCATCGCGCCCACGGCGGCCGTACCCACGATGGACATCGAGTTTGGCTCCGCCATGGCGCCCGTGTCGGCCCCGCCGTTCAGACTGTACAAGTCGTAAATGCCGTCGATCCCGTCGGTGGTATAGAGCCCGTTGAAGAACGCGCTGATGGTCGTGAGGTAGGACTTCGCGGCCGCTGTTCCGTTCCAGCAGTAGTCGACCCCGATGCGCCAGGGAACGCGGTGCGCGTCGTATTGGTAGATCACGTCGGTCGCGGGATTCTGGCTCCCCGTGTTGCTCGAGGCCGTCGTGCAATTCGAGCCGCACCACGCCGGCACGAGGCCGTGCGAACCCACGGAGCTCGCGAGCGTCGCGATGACGGAGATCGTGTGGTCCGCGAGGCTCGCCCAGGCGTGAGCGGCGTCAACACCGGCGAATATTCGGTAATACGCGGGCGCGAAGTAGGACGGATTCGTGGGATTGACCGAAGTATAGTTGCTGCCGCCCTTTGGAATATTGGCCGTGAAGTCGATGTCATGGGTGGCAATGTCCGTGATCATCGTCGCGGCCGTCCCGGCGTAGGTCTTGCCCCACTTCTTGCCGGCCTCGATGAGCGCGAACGCCATGTCCTCGTCCGCGTCGGTCGCCGATCCGGCTCCCCCCGTGTTGTTCCACGTCATCAACGTCCCGGCGGTGCGGTTCGCCGTCTCGTACGTCCACAGGTCGTCGAAGAGCGCTTCGTCATTGAAGTAGACCGCGAGCAGCATCCCGTAGCCGATGCCCTCCGAAACGACGTCGTTGCCGTTTTCCGGCCGGATGACTTTGCGCGAAGACCCCGGTGACCCGGAGACGAACCGGCCTTTCCAGTTGGCGTACGCGGCTTGCAGGTACTTGCCCGCGGCCGTCTTGCCCCCGGCGAACGTGGGAATCGCGCTCTTGCACGACGCGAATCCCGTCGCGCCGTCGTTGAACGTCGGCGACGCGGCGGTGGGGCTGGCCGGGTTCAGGCCGTTGTCACCCGTGTAGAGCGACACGTTGTCGATCGTGAGATTGTAGCTCCCGTTCGTGTTGTTCATGTCGGGATACGCCGAAAACTGAAATCCGAGCGCGTCCGCCGGCGCGAACGCCGGCTCCTGGCAGACGTCGGTCCCGCAACCCGAGGGAGCCGGGAAGTGCCGGGGAATGAGCAGCGCGAAGGGCACGTAGACGGTCGTCGTGGCCGTCGGGATCGCGGTGCTCGTGTTGGTGACGTTCGCGCCGGCCCCCGAAAGGTAATAGCCGCGGTTGTTATTGAGGGCGATCGTGTCGTTCGCGGTCGCGGCCAACGAGCCGCCCAACGTGGTCGGCTGCGTCTCTTTCGTGAGCATTTCGAAATACATCGGCTGGGCCCCCGAGGCGCCCTTGAGGTCGAATTGGATCCCGTCATACGCCGTCAAGTCGAAGGCCGTCTTGGTCGTCCCCGCGCCCGGAATGAAGGTGGCCCCGACGCCCGCATACATCGTGTGCCCGGTCGCGGTTGAAATCAGCGAGTACTTGTTGCACGTCTCGCCCGCGAGGGTCTTGGCGTCCGCAGGCGCCGCGCCCACGGCGATCGGTCCGGTCGCGACGGCCGTCGGCGTCTGCGTTCCCGCGACGGTATCTGCGAAGACGTACCACCACCCCGTGCGGCCCCCTTGCTTCACGAGGCTGCCGGTGTCGCTCTCGAAGTCCGACAGGACATTCGGGCCGGGCGTGCCGCACGCGCTCGCGGTGCCGCCGCTCGAACCCGTCATGCCGCTCGTGCCGGTCGTTCCGGTGGTGGAACCGCTCGCACCGCTCGCGCCGGTCATGCCGCTGGCGGCGCCCGTCGTGCTGCCGCTCGCGCCCGTGGTGGCGCCACTGTTGCCCCCCGTCGTCCCGGCCCCCGAGTTGCCGCTGTTGGTTCCCGCGGTCCCGCCCGCGCCCGTCGTGCCGGCCCCCGAGTTGCCGCTGTTGGCGCCGCTCGATCCTCCATTTGCCGAGCCGGAGTTGCCGGAGGAGCCGGAATTGCTTCCCGTCCCGCCCGAGCCACTGCTGCCACCGTTGCCGTTTCCCGCGTTGCCATTCCCTCCGTTGTCGCCACTGTTGCCGCTGCTGCCGCTCCCGAAGCCACCGCCGGTATTGTTGGCCGTGCCGCAGGCGATGACGAGAGGAAGGGCGAGCGCCGCCGATCGAATGCAAACGAGCGTAAGGGAGGACCGCATTTCGAATGTCTCCTGAGATTTGACCCGGTGGGCCGGGAAAGTGGGCCACTACGGCGAGAAAAACGGCAGCATCGTTTGCGGTTGAGGGAACTCGGCGACCCGCGAGCGAGCAAGTGGCGGAGTCTTATCACGAACCTGCTCACATGCTCGTGACGTCTCTCCAGAGCTACGGAAAAGGGTTCTACTTCATCGAAAACGGAAAGATGCGTCACGGGGGTAGGGAACGCGGTGGCGCGTCGCTCCGCAGGGCATGCGTACGACTCTTCCTCGAGGGCGCGCGGTCCCCCGAGCCAGAGCGTACGTTCAAACGCGCAGCGCGCCAATGAATCGCGCGTCGCCGACGCCGGGAGGCTGTCCAAGGTAGACGGGGTCGGACGAGCCGACGGGCTCTGCACCTCGCGCGACGGCCGCTCCGCAGGAAGCAAGACCCTTTGGCGCAGGGAGCGTCTTCCCTCGGTCGAACCTCGAAGGCGCTCGCGTGACCATCGACCCCGTTCGCGGGGTCCGTTCCCCGCGAACCGACCGCATGACGACCTTCGCGGCGGGGAACGCGTGCCCCCGGGGCGCGGAGGGGTCTTCACCGCATGTCCTCGTCGTACTTCGACTCCCCACGAGCGGACGTCCCACCGAGACGGCGCAGGTACCCGAAACGTCGGTCCCGTTCCTCCCGACCCGCCGTCTCTTCACCCCGTGCCACGGCCTTCCCCGGGAGGGGAACGTCTTCCCTCGCGAAGGCATTGCGCTATCGTGAGGCCATGCCGCGTCACGCAAAGTCGACCAAGTATCTTCGGGATACGCGCATGATCGCAGGGCTCGACAAGTACCGCGCCAAGCTCGAGAACCTTCAGCTCGGAGCCGGGCTCGATACGCCCGACGCCGTGGCCGCGCGGTTCCAAGCGCACCTCGACGCGATGCAAGCGGTGGCCGCGCGCGAAATCGCGTGGCGCGCGGCGATCCAGAGCGAGCAACAAATGGAGATCGAGATCAAGCAGCTGCTCGAGCGCGCGAAATTCTACCTGCGGTCGCGGTTCGGTGCGAGCAGCGGGGCGCTGCGCGAGTTCGGGCTCAAGCCGCAGGCCAAAGCGAAAGTGAGCGCGGAGACGGCGCTCCGAGCGGTCGAAAAGCGCCGCGAGACGCGACGACTCCGGCGGACCATGGGAAAGAAGCAGCGGCAGCGCATGCCGCGATGAACGAGCGGGCGCTCGCGGTGAGACCTCACGACAGCGCGGGCACGACAGGCCTCACCAGAACCACCGCGACGTCGTCCGCCAGCTTGCCGGATCGAAGGCGCACCAGGTCGACGAGATGCTCGGCCGCCGCGGCGACGTTGCTTTCGCGCACGATGCGCGCGATCACGTCGTTGGCGGCGAAATTGAACAGCCCATCGGTGGCGACCACCAAGACGCCGTCGAGGGCGTAGCGCTCGAACGTGGCGGGCGTGACGCGCTTGCTCCCGAGGCGTTGTTTGGTCTGCTGACCGACCGTCAGGTCGAACACGCGGGACGGCGTCACCACCCAAGCCTGGCTGTGGCCCGTGCTGATGCCAAAGAGACGATGGGGGCCGGCCACGATGACGATTCCGGTCGTTTGCCCCGCGCCGTTGGCGGCGAGCCCCGCGTCCACCGCCAAAAATAGGTCGACCCATTTTTGCAAATCGTCGACCGGGAAAGCGCGATCGTGGACCGCCGAACGAACCGCCTCGACGAGAGAAGCGCTCGCCGCCGCCGCGCCTCGCATCCCGCCCGCCCCGTCCCCCAGCACGACCACGAGCTTTTCGTCGCGCTCGAAGACCTCCGCGGCGTCCTCGGACTTCACGCTGTTCGACGCGACGGCGCGCGCGTGCACGTAATGTTCGGAAGCCATTACGTCACTAGATAGCCCGCACCGCAAGCAGCGCCTCGGCCACCAAGTCCCAGTCCAGCGTCGGGAACCCGAACTCGCCGTTCTTCGCAGTCCAGGTTTTCCCGAGCGCCCGCAGCGCGTCGCCGCGGGTGGTCCCTGGTTCGCCGAGGCGAGGACGCTCCGGCGACTGGCGCGCGTGCGCCTCCGCCGTCCACTCCCCGCCGCCATCGTCGTTCGTGCGTCGCGCGATCTGAACCGTGAGCCGCGTGTCTTCGCAAGAGAGGTCGTAGACCATGGCCTCCCCGCTCCGAAACTGGTTCGTTATTTTGACGCGTACTTTGGATTTCTCCTCGGCCATGATTCGCCATCCTTTCGTGATGACGGCGCGCGAGCCCGGGCAACCACCACACAAAAAATCTTAACGTGCGCCACGCGCAACGCAGTGAATCGTCGCTGCGGCGGCCCCGCGACGCGCGGCGGCCGAGCGCAACGTGCTCGCCGCGTCGGGGCGATTGCGTACGTCACCTCGAGCGCATCGAGTCCATCGAAGCGGCGGGATGTTGCGATACCACCCCCGCCGGCTAGGCGGAGAGGCCTCGATTGTTCCGCCGTTTCGACTCGGATACCGTGACTTTTTCATGCGTCGATTCGCGAACCGGCGCGCGTGGGACTCGGAGGCCGTCATCGACAGCGCCCTGGCCCCGCAGGACGGGGGAACGGTGCCACGGGCCAATGACCGCCCGCGGCTCCCTTCCCCTCGCCTTCGATCCTTCGTCGCTCGAGAGCCGCCCGGAAATGCCGGGCAGCTCTTTCACGAGCCCCCCAACTTCCATTTCCGGCCACCTCTTCAGCGCTCGTTCATAGCAGCCGACTCTCGAGTCGTCCGATTACCAGCGATTGCGTCCGCCGCCGCCACCCCCGCCGCCACCCCCGCCGCGACGTCCACCGCCCCCGCCGCCGCCACCCCCGCCACCCCCGCCGCCGCCCCCGAAGCCGCCGCTGCGCTGGGGACGCTCTTCCGCCTCGTTCACGCGCAGAGTGCGCCCTTCGAGGGTTGCGCCGTTCATCGCGGCGATCGCGTTGGCGGCCTCATGGGCGTTGCCCATGGTGACGAAGCCGAACCCACGCGATTGTCCGCTCTCGCGGTCGGTAACGATGTGAACGTCCGTAACGTCCCCCGACGCGGCGAATGCCTCGCGGAGGGTTTCCGTGGTGGCGCTAAACGGAAGGTTTCCCACGTAAAGTCGACTGCCCATGCTGATCACTTCTCTCGAGCAGCTCTTCCAAAGGCGCGCCTCTCGGAGCGCCGCATGCCTTCCATCCAACAGAGCCGCCGGGATCGGAGGGACGGTCGCGGCAGCATCATCCACCGCGTCCACACGTTGCGTTCATGAGGCACGGCCAGTCGCGATCCCAGTGTCGAGAGAGCGTGGTGAGCCAGGTAACGTCTCCGTGAGCGAGAGAAAAGTACGCCCAGATCGACGCCCGCGCAAGCTCGCCCAGGGGCAAGCAGGCCTGGCCGAGCTTGCCAAGTGGCTTTTTTTCCGTCATCGAGCCCGATTTGAGGACCGATCCTCCTCCTTGAGGAGCCAGGTTTTGGGGGAGATCGTCTCCCCCAAGCCCTGACGAGCCAGGTTTTGGCGAGATCCTCTCATTTGCGCCGCTTGGGGCGTCTGCCCGTCGCTTCCGAGCGCAAGAGCGCGGGCAAGACCCAGTGCGTCCTCAGCCAGTCGAGCGGCGAGGGCGAATTTCGCAAGGCGCGATCGATCGCGCCGGTCCGCCGATCGAGCACGCGGGGGCTTTTGCCGTACGCGCGCGCATGAAGCACCCAGTTCGATAGCTCGTAATGGTGCAGCAGCGGCCCGAGGCGATGGCGGCTTGCGCGATGGAGCACCGCGAGCGCTTGCGGGGCGCCGGGACTCGCGAAGAGCCCGAGCGCCGTGTCGTAGAGCATTTCGCGCAGATCGGCGAAGCCGCGGGAAGGATCGGCCGCCATCCCCTCGAGCATCGTGCGGAAGCCCCGAGCGGAAAGACCCGCGGCGCGAGCGGTCTCGGCCATCGCCGGCACTTGCGTCTCCAGAAAGAGCGAACGAGGCGAGCACGCGAGCTGGCGCCCCACGATGTACACATCGAACGCGCTCGCGATGGACTCGCCGAGCAGGAGAGCCGCCGCCGTGAGCGCTCTCGCCGGTTTCGCCGCAAGGGCCGACGCCGCAAGGTGATGCCATCCCGCGTGGGCGACGACGTCCGCGGCGATGCGATCGCTCTCGAGGACATCGCCCCCGACGCCGCTCCAGTACGTCAGGTTGAGAAGCAGCGCCCGATCCCAGCGGGACGGGCCGGAGCGGGAGACAGGAAGAACCCGGAACAGGTACCCGTCGCGCCGGAGGATTTCTTTCAGATCGGCGTAGAGCGTGACGTTCCGAAAAGAGCGTTCGTCGCGGATCGAGAGGTCTTCCACCGTTCGCTCGTGGAACACGGGACGAACGGCCATCGGCCCGAACGGTATCACGCGTGCGCGATGGATCGGGCTCCGAGACCGGAGTCACGAAACGAAACTCAGCGCCATCACGCACGCCATCGCGAAGACCGAAATCAACGTTTCCATGGCGGACCACGACTTCATCGTCTCGCCCACGGACATGCCGAAATACTCTTTGACGAGCCAGAATCCGGCGTCATTGACGTGGGAAAAAAAGAGCGACCCGGAGCCGATCGCCAAGACCAAGAGAGGCCGGCTCACGTGCAGTGTCGGCACGATTGGAGCGAGAATCCCCGCCGCCGTGACGGTCGCCAGAGTGGCCGACCCGGTGGCCACGCGGATGGCGACGGCGACGAGCCATCCCAAGAGCAGAGGAGGAACGTGCGAGCCCTGCGCGGCCCTCCCGATCGCCTCGCCGACGCCGCTGTCGACGAGCGTCTGCTTGAAGCCGCCGCCGGCGCCGAGAATGATGACGATCGCCGCGATGGGGGCCAGGCTCTCGCCAAGCGCAGTGCTGATCTTCTGGAGGCCGACGCCGCGCGCCCGCCCGAGGGTGCACACCGCGACGACCACGGCGATCAGCATGGCCACGATCGGCTGGCCGACGAACGTGACGACGGCGCTCGGAGGCCCCTTGGAAGTGAGGGCAACGACGGCGCGGCCGAGCATCAGCGCGACCGGAAGAAGGAGCGTGCAAAGAGTGACCCAAACGCTCGGCGCGAGGGACGCGTCCGCGGGCGCGGGCATCGCCGGCGAGGCTCGCGGCGGCCCGAGGGGATCCATCCGGCGGGCGATCCACATTCCGAAGAGCGGTCCCGCGACGATCACCGTCGGCACCGCCACCACGAGCCCCGCAGAGAGCGTGCGTCCGACGTCCGCCCCGAGCGCCGCGATGGCGAGGAGCGGACCGGGGTGCGGTGGAATCAATCCGTGGAGCGCGGAAAGTCCGGCCAACGCCGGGATGCCGACTCGCAGGGTCGAGCCCCCCGCTCTTCGCGCTGCAAGGAGAACCATCGGCATCAGGAGCACGAGGCCCACCTCGAAGAACATCGGAATCCCGATGAGCGTCGCGCAAAGGGCCATCGCCCAGGGCAAATGCTTGGGTCCCGTGCGCTCCGCGATCGCGGACACGACGCGGTCGGCGCCGCCCGAGTCGGCGAGGAGTCTTCCGAACATCGCTCCCAGCGCAACCACCAACCCGACCCCCCCGAGGGTCTCGCCGGCGCCTTTCTGAAAGACGGAAACGGCTTTGTCCGGCGGCAGTCCGGCGCCCAGGCTCACCCATCCGGACGCGAAGAGCAGCGCGATGAAAGGATGCACCTTGAGGATCGAGATGAGGACCACGATGCCCAGAATGGCCGACGCGGCCCACATCAGGAGAAGCGTGTCGTGGCCGCTCCACGGGCCCGCGTCCGCCCAGACGCGCGGCGCCACGGCGGCGGTCGGGGCGGGTAGGGTCAAGGCGAACGGCTCACGGGCAACGTAGGGATGGCGCCGGTACGCGCTGCGCCTCTCCGTACGGCCGGTCAGCCTAGATCAACCGGTCGTTGCGTGAAACGGCTCGAACGGACCCGGCGGGGCGCGGCCCGTGGCTGAACGATTCCCTGGTGGGCCCTTCCGGCGTACAAGTCTGTCCCCGTCGAGTCGGCGGGAGCAGGACTTTGCCATCGCCTCCCGCGACCGCATGGCCGCCCACATCAGGAAACTCCACGATGATTTCGAACCGTGTTCTCTCGCTGACGCTTCCCATTCTCTTGATCCTTCCAGCGTGCACGCGAGGCAGCGGCACGTCGGCTGCCGACTCGGCGGCCGTGTCCGACGGCAAAGCTTTCATGACGGACGGCGCGGCGTCCGCCGCCGCGCGCCCCCCGCTCCGCCCTTTCCGTCACCCCGGCCTCGGAGGCCTCGCGCTCAACGCGTCGCACGATCTCCAGCTCACGGACGACCAGCGCACGTCGATCGAACAGATCCAGGGGCAGCTTAGCTCGGGCGACTCCGGCTCGCGGACCACCTATCAGGACTTTCAGGCGCACGTCGCCGCGGGCATCCGCGCCGGCAAGTTCGACGCGGCCCAGATGCACGCGGATTACGCGGCCTACGACACCCTGAAGCAGGGCGAACAAGACCGGGAAGCGGACGCCCTCAACGCGCTGCATTCGACGCTCGACGCCGACCAGCGGACCGCGCTCGTCGCGGCCGTGCGAACCAGGCAGACGGCGGTCGACGCGCAGAAGGTGCCGGAGCTCCCGGACGGCGGAGTGTCCGATCGCGCGAAGCAAACGCTCACGCACATGACGCAGGATCTCGTCCTGGACCCGGGACAGCAAAAGCGAGTTTCGGATCTCCTCGCAAAAGACGAGCGGACGACCATTTTGGCGTTCCCCGTGCACAAGGAAGAGCAGAAAAGGCACGTCGAGGCGTTTCTCGCGGAGTTCGAACAAGCGGACTTCGACGCAAAGACGCTCGACCATGCTGACGCCGGAGCGAGCGCGCCGCACGAGCAGATGGAAAAGGAAGTCACGTTTCTGTCGAAGCTCGACGCGATCTTGAAGCCCGATCAGCGCGAAAAGCTTGCCGCGGAGCGAACGCCGGGCATGCAGGGGCCTCACCACATGATGGGACCCGGAGGAATGGGACCGGGCGGCCCGGGTGGACCCGGCATGATGCCAATGGCCCGGCCGGCCCATTCGTAAGGTCGATCCGGGGCGGTTGCGGCGCGCGGGGCAGCCCGGGCGAAGCGCGCGCTCCCAGGGCGGCAGAGTCCAGGCCGTTCCGCGTGGGAGGACGGCTCGCGATAGAGTTCGGGTCTTGGCCCGCGCGCTCCACATCGACATACGCCCCGCGCTCGTTCGCATGGCGACCGCCGTCGCCGTGGGCCTCGTGGCGTACGTCGCCGCCGCCTCGGCGCGGGTCCATCCGGCCGCGGCGGGTCTCATCGGCTGGGACGCCGGCAGTCTGATGCTCCTCGCGCTCTCGTGGATCATCATCACGCGGGCCGACGCGGGCTCGACGCGAAAGCTCGCCGGCTCGGAGGACCCCGGACGCACGCTCATCTACGTCGTCGTTCTCTTGACCTCCGCGGCGAGCCTCCTCGCCGCGACGGTCCTCGCACGGAGCTCCGGCCTCCTCGGCCAGCAATGGAAGGATGCCCTCGCGACGCTGTGCCTGGCGACCGTGTCTCTCGCATGGACCACGACGCACACGTCCTTCACGTTTCGATACGCCCGCCTCTATTACCGCGCGGACAGCGAAGGCGTAGGCGGGGTGACTCTCCCCGGCGACGGCCCCCCGACGTATTTCGATTTCGCCTATTTCGCGTTCACGATCGGGATGTGCTTTCAAGTGTCCGACGTTTGCGTGACGAGTCCCCAGATCCGCCGCACGGTGCTCCTGCACGCGATCATGAGCTTCGCGTACAACTCGGTCATCCTCGCCTTCGTGCTCAATCTGGTTTTCGGCAAAGCCGAGTGAGGCGTCACGAAGCGGGTCAAGCCTCACTCGGTGCTCGGTCGAGCCCCGTGAGCCTCTCTTGGGCAAGCGGGAACGCCGACCCCGAAACGAGCGCGCTCTCGTAGTGGCGCCTCGCGCGCTTCACGTCGCCGGCGAGCTCGAAGAAGAGCCCCAGGTTATAGTGCGCTCGGTAGGTCCCGACGCCGTGCACGGTGGCATACCCCCGTGCTTCGCCGAGCGCGATGCACCGCTCGAACGCGGCGCGCATTTCGGCTGCCTTGCCGAGGTGGAGCTGGCATACCCCCTCGAGGAAGTGCAGATCCGTGTAATCGGGGAATCGCTCTTGAAATCGGCGCGCGATCGCGAGGGCCTCGGCGAGTCGGCCCGACTGTCGCAGCGCGTATCCGAGATCGCATCCGAGTTCGCTCGCGTACGCCGCGTCCGAAGGCAATCGCTCGAGCGACCGGCGCAGATACGTGACCGCTTCCGGCGCCCGCTTTGCCACGAGCAACGTCTTGCCGAGCTGGTAGTTCACGTAGGCATCGTCCGGTCGCACCTGGACCTCGAGCTCCAGAAGTCGGAGATTGCGCTCGATGGCGCCCTTGCGGGCGAACGCTTCCGCCGTGTAGCCGCTGTGGAGAACGGTGAGGCCCGTGTTGCCGCACGAGCCCGCGCCGACGAGTTGTTCGTGCACGGCGCCGTCATAGTAAAAACGGCGATCGCGAGTGCATGCGCGGGTGATCCACAAGCTCGCGGTGCCGCGCTCGGTCTCGCTCACCTGGAGGATGCGCCCGAGCGAATGCTTGCCCTCGCGGACGAACGCCCAGAGGGCGTCCCAGGTCGTATCGTCCACGACCTCGTCCGCGTCGATCATGACGCGGAGGTCTCCGCGCGCCTCGCGAAGCGCGCGATTGCGGGCGGTGGTGATGTTTCCCGGGTCGAAGAACATCCGAGCCCCCGCCGCGCGCGCGATCTCCTGGGACCCGTCGGTGGATCCTCCGTCGATGACGAGTATCTCGTCGGCGCGCCCGCGCAGGCTGTCGAGCGTCGCGCCGAGCGTCACCGCTTCGTTCTTCACGACGACACAAGCGCTGAGGCGCATCCCCCTTGGAATACGGAAACGTCCCTTCGCAGGATAAGAGCAGGGATGAGAGACAGGTGAAGGTATGGCCGGAAATGGAAGTTCGGGGGAGAGGATCTCCCCCATCGCCTGGCTCATGAGAGCCCCCGGTCATGGAAACGGCGGGCCAAAGCCGGGGAGAAAGGCCCCGCGTGGCGTCCTGCCGGCCGAACCGGTAAAATGACGCTTACCGATGGACACGGCGTTGGGTCGCTGGCGCTTCGGCAAGCAAGGGTAGCGTCCAACCATGGCAAGCAACGCGGCGGCGGTTCGATCGCAACCGACTCTCGTGGACCGGGGCTTTCAATTCGCTTACGTGTGCGCCTACAAATTGATGCGATCGTACTGGCGAGTTCGCCATCCTACGACCCATGGCACGCTGGTCGCCCTGTGGCACCAAGGAGAGGTTCTCCTCGTACGCAACTCGTACGTTCGGTTCTACTCGATCCCCGGAGGATACCTACGCCGCGGCGAAACGGCGCGACAGGGCGCGCTTCGCGAGCTCTCGGAGGAAGTGGGCATCGCGGCGCAATCCGCGGAGCTCAATCTCGAGCTCGAGGCGACGCACGAATGGGAGGGCAAGCGCGATCACGTCCAGATCTTTGGTCTCGAGCTCCCGTCTCGCCCGGCCGTGGCGGTGGACCACCGGGAGGTGATCGAGGCGGCCTGGTGGCC
This sequence comes from uncultured delta proteobacterium, assembly GCA_963831555.1. GTDB lineage: Bacteria > Myxococcota_A > Polyangia > Polyangiales > Polyangiaceae > Palsa-1150. The sequence continues at coordinate 9,719 of CAWHQT010000017.1, read as the reverse complement.
GCTCGAGCGCGCCCTTTCGCTCGACTTGTTTCCGCCGCTGAGAACCGTCCTCGAGAAAAGACTTCGCGGCTGGTAGTGAGTCACCCGGGTCACCCTGAGTCTCGCTCCGCCTTGCCTCCGGCAAGGGCTCCGCTCGACAGAACGGGCTCGCACGTCACGTCGAGGGGAGCGATGCCACTCCACCCTGATCATTCGTCACATCTTGGTCCGTGCGGGCCGCATGTTCTCGCATCCCCGGCATGAATGCCGGGGCAACTCGGACAGCGATTACGCGAAGCCCGCCGCTGGCGGGCTACGACAAACGACAGGCACGTCGACCGTCGCCAACCATCCCTCACTGGATCGACGTAGCCCGCCAGCGGCGGGCTTTGTGCTCCGCTCTCCAGGGGTGCCCCGGCATTTATGCCGGGGGCGCCCGAGATGTGACGAATGATGAGCCGCTCCACCTCGAGCTCCCCAGCAGGAACACGACGCCCGTTTCGCTGCGGGGAGTTACCCGCGTCGCCCTGAACCATTGGAACGACGCTTCGTCCCGGAATCGCTCCCGCTCGTCAGCGTATTCGGCCGTCGGGTCGGTCGTCATGCGAGCGAACGCCGCGTTGGCTCTACCGTGCTTTGACGCTTGGGTGTGCGGCTCGTCTACCTTGCGGGGGCCGGGCGTCTTGTCGATGAACGAATCGATCCGAAAACGCATCTTGAAACACGCCGCAATCGGCCTGCGGTTCGCCGTCGGCGGCGCGTGCGGACTCTGGCTCGGCGACCTCGCCATGCTTCTCGTGGCGCCCGACCCGGCCATCCGGAGCCGCTTGATCCGGGGGGTCGGATCGGCGCTTTTCGTCGCCGTGACGACGGCGCTCGTTCTGGGTGCGCTGCTCGGTCCCGTTCTCGTCCCCGCCTTCGCGGGCATGGCCGAGACACTGCGGGAGAGGCTGCGTCGGATTCGTCGCGACCCCGCACCTCCTCGAGCGTTTGCGGCCATCGCCCTGATGGTCGTGGGACCGCTCGCGGTGTCGGCCGTCTGCGTCTATTCGCTGACGCTCGCGATCGACCTCGGGCTCGCCCGGCCCGGGTCGATCGCGGCGGCGATCACCGCGTCGCATCTTGCCTTCGCGTTCGCGCTGTGGGTCGCGTGGCCGTGGGGGCTCCGCGTCGCCCGGGCTCTCGTCGACGCGGGATCGAGGCTGCCCGGGCTTGGCTGGGTGACCGCCCGCTCGTCGCGCGTGTGGCTCGTGTGCGGGCTATGGATCGCTTTCCTCGTCGGCGCTTTCTCCGTGGCGCGCCGCGAGGAGATCTCCGCGGTTCGCTGGAGCGAGCTCATTCCGTTCCTCGGGATGGCGGCCGGCGTGGCGGTCGTCGTCTACTCTCGGCGGGCGAGAAGCCCATGGGCCGTGCGCTGGGTGCGCGCGGGCGACGTCCTCGTCCTCGTGAGCCTCGTGGCCGGAGGGGTGGCCGCGGCGGGGCTCCGTCCGGAATCGAGCACGGCGCGGAGAATCGCGTTCGATCGCTTTGTCAGCGGCCGCGCGGGATATGCGGCGTGGACCGCGGCGTTCGACTTCGACGGCGACGGGCAAATCGGGGTGCTCGGCGGGGGCGATTGCGCCCCCTTCGACGCCAAACGCCACTCGGGAGCGATCGACATTCCGGGCAACGGAATCGACGAGGACTGCGACGGGATCGATCAACCTCGCATCTACATCCGGCCGCGCCCTCGCATGCCCGTCGGCCAAAGCACGCTGCCGCGCCGGCCGACGATCGTCCTCGTGACGATTGACGCCCTCGCCGCGCCGCGCCTCGTGCCCCTCGGCAGCCCCACGTCATTCATGCCCAATCTGGACGAGCTGGCTCGGAGCTCGAAGCTCTTCACGCATTGCTTCTCCCAAGGTCCCTCGACGCGACTCTCCATGCCGTCCATGTTCACGTCGCGGTGGGACTCACAGATGACGATCGAGTTCGCCCCCCATTATCCTTACCCGCTCGCGGCCTCCGAACGACAGCTCCAAGACCTGCTCGACGAAGCGGGGTACGAAACGGCGGCGGTCATCCCGAGCGGGTACTTCGATCAGAAGCACTGGCCGACCATGACGCGCGGCTTTCAGCGGGTGGATTCCACCGCGATCGCCGCCGGTCGAGGAAACGCCCCGCAAGTGACCGACGAGGCCCTTCGCATTCTGTCGGAGCCCCGCGACAGGCCCCTCTATCTGTGGGTGCACTACTACGACGCGCACGCGCCCTACGCGCCCCTGCCGGGCGTCACGTACGCGCGCCGGACCGAAGAGGCGTACTACGAAGCCCAGCTGACCCACATCGATCGCGAGCTGGGGCGGTTGCTGGCCGCCATCGAAGCAAGGCCGGAGCCCCTTTATCTCTTTCTGTCGGCCGACCACGCCACGGTGTTTCATCCGAATCCGTCGACGCGCCGCGCCCATTACGGGTTCGACCTTTACACGGCGACGCTGCATGTCCCGCTCATCGTTCACGGGCCTGGGCTTTCCCCGGGCCGCATCGACGGCGTGGTCTCCACGATGGATATCGCCCCTACGATCACCGATCTCCTGCAGTTACCCGAGAGTCTCACGATGCAAGGCACGAGTCTCTTTCCGGAGATGCTCGCGGGCCGAAGCGATCCGGATCGCGTCCTTTTTCACGAGTTCTATCTTCCGGAACGCGATTTCCGCGGCGATGATCCGTTGCAGATGGTGTCTGCGCGGACCGGGTCTTACAATCTCGTGCTCGATCGAGCGCGCGGCCGCTACGAACTCTACGACTGGAACGCAGACTACTTCGAGATGCACGATCTCTTCGAAGACCAGGCGAGAACGCCGAATGTCTTGCGCCTGCGTTCGCTCCTGTCCGGGTTCGTTCAACAGTTCCACCGGCGCCCGCCCGGCGCGGCGCTGCTCGCCCCTCCGGGTGGAGGGCCGTGATTGACCGTGCTACGTCTGGACGATGCAAGGACGGCGCTTGCTGTGGTTGGGCGCAGGGGTGCTCTGCGGCGCTTCGACTGCCTGCGGAGGGGATTCCTCCCGGCTCCAATCGGCCGAGTCGCCTCTCCTCGGCTGCGAAGCGGTCGACGGAGCCGCCTGTCCGTCCGTCCCACCGAGTTACGCCAAGGACGTCGTGCCGGTGCTCAACCGCGATTGCAATCAGACATGCCACGCACCGGGAATGGGCCAGTGGCCGCTCATCAACTATTCGGACGTGGCCGACTGGTCGGAGCTCATCGCCACGGACATCGACGACTGCGCGATGCCCCCCGCTGACGCCGGCGCGCTCACGGCCAGCGAGCGAATGACGGTGCTCGGCTGGCTCGCGTGCGGATCGCCCAACAACTGAAGATGTGGCCGTTATTGCGGCTGCACGACCGGCATCGTCGGTCGGCCTCGCTCTAAATACGTGAGTCAAGTGAGTATTCCTCGCTCGGCCTCCCTGGCTGCCGGTCGTTCGCGCGCAATTCCGGCCACATCGTGAGCTTCGAAGGGCGGCTGGACGGAGGGTCAATTTCAGAGCGACCCCGCCTTGGTGGCGTATTCTCGCCGCTCGGTCGAGAGCGCGCGCAGGGCATACGCATCCAGGCCCAGCGTGCCGGCCGCTCGCCGGACTTCCCCATCGAGGCCTTCGCGAAATTGGGGGTTTACGCACAGCTCGTCGAGTCCCGACACGATGCGCACGATGTTCAGGTCGTCGTCGGCTCCTTCGGGAGCGCTGTGATGATCGGCGCATGTTCGAACAACGAAGTCCGGAAGGTTCCATTGCTTCACGACGGAGAGGCCCAAATCGACGTGCATGGCCTCCAAGAGCGCTGCAAGCAGGGGCTCCGAAATCTCGTCTTTGAGCTCGGCCTCCAGAGCGGGGTTAGTCAACGCCCGAAGCACGAACGTCTTGCCGATGTCATGCAGCATTCCCCCCAAGAAGCAGCGCTCCAGGTTTCCCTTGCGGCTGGATGACGCGAAGCCCCCCGCGGTAAACGCCGTCGTCACCGAATGCAGCCAGAGGTGACTCCACGTGCCGCCGAACCGCGACCGCCTCGGCCCTCCGTCGAACAACCCGCGCGCCGTCACGGCCGTGGCGATGCCCGCAACCGTTTGGGCCCCGAGCCGAATTACCGCGTCGCGCACGGATTCGATGCGCGTGATGCCCGCGAATGCCGCCGAGTTGGCCGCGCGCAAGATGCTCGCGGAAATCGCTGGGTCGCGCTGCGTGATTCGAACGAGCTGCCCGATTTCGAAGTCGGGCTCGTCCAGGACGCGGAGGATGTGCGCGGCGCGCGAAGGGAACGCAGCGATCTCGGCCCGTTCGGCGTAGAACGTCTCGGCGACCCGGACTTTGATTATTTCGAAGCGGAGGCGGTCCTCGTCGGAGAGCTCTTTGCGGGCCAGCGGCGTGTATTCGGCGTCTTGGCGCAGATCGAATTCCTGCCCGGCGAGCTCCGGCGATCGAGCACGCACGGTAGGCTCCACGGCCTTCGTTGGAGTGAGCATTGGCCTTCCGCCAGCCCCCGCGCCCAGCAGCCTTCGGACAAAGCGCCACAAAGCGATCATGGCAGAGCAACATACCAGGTGGGGCAACCGCCGCGCGAGCGACGACCGCGTCTCGGGCGAGACACTCGATTTGGCCACACTCGCGCTTTCCGCCCTTGCGCGCCGCGGCGCTACCCGGGGGGACGAAAGGCGCGACGGGGATCGCGCGCGATCCGTCGTACGACGCCTCGACGCGAGTCCAGAGCTTCGATGGTGACGCCATCGCCGGCATAGAGGGCGACGTGCCCTGGCCACCAGAGGATATCCCCGGCGCGGACGTCGCTCAGAAGTACCTCGGGGAGGGTGGATAGAAGAGCCTCCGACGAGTGCGGGAGAGCCACTCCGGCGCGCGCCCACGCCGTTCTCACGAGCCCCGAACAGTCGAAGCACGATGGGCCCACGCCGCCCCAGCAATAGCGTTTGCCCACTTGGTCGTTCGCGAACGCGACCACGTTCCACGCTCGCTCGGTGGTCGGCGGTTCCCGCCCGGCCCACGCCCGCGCCAGGAGCCACGGCGTACGAGGGGCGCCGCCCGTGGCGGAAGAGCATCCGGCGAGGAGCAGACCCGCTACCAGAAAACCAAGATTGCGCATGCGGCATTCTTCACAGTCGCTTTCGAGAAGTGAACTTCGTCGCAGAGCGCGAGCGCTCTGCGATTGCCAACGGCCGACGCACGGGCGGCACGCAACAACGTTGCTTGACGCAGAACGGGGACGGGGAGTACCGATAGCCGCGCGAGTCGGTCGGCACTCGTTCGACCGCACGAAAGGAAGACTCCCATGGCCGTTTCCATTGGTTCCCGCTTTGCCGGCGGGTTGGGTTGGCTCATCGTTTTGTCCGCGGCGTCCGTCGCCGCAACGGCATGCGGAGGACGCACCGATGGCGCAAACGAATTAATGGAAACGACGTCCGAAGCATTGGCGGCGGACGCCGGTTTGATCACAATCAGCGGCGTCGTTGCAGACTCGCAGGCCCCACAGGCCGGAATCACAATCACACTGAGCGGCAGCGCCCAGGGCAAGGTCGTAACGGACTTCTCGGGAACCTACAGCTTCACCGTGAGGCCGGGCGGATCCTACTCATTGACCGCGCGAGGCACGGCGAACTTCTTCGAGCCTCCATTCCAAACTTGCCTCACGATAACGCCCGGCGTCGTCAATTTCGAACAAGCTCGAAGCGAACACCACCGTCAACTTCCTTGGCGCCGGCACCAACGTCATCACCAATTGCGCCCCCGCGGAAGTGATGGGCGCCACCTCGGGGTCACTTGCGGTCGGCGGCACCGTGACGTCCGGCGGGCTGCCGGTGCCCGGCGTTCTGGTCGCGCTCAACGGCAGCGCACAAGGCTCTCGGGTTACGGACGAGGCCGGCGCCTATAGCTTCGCCGTCAATCCGGGTTCGTATTCAGTCAACGTTTCGGGACCGTGCGCGTCGTTGGCCCCGCCCGTGGTGAACCTGAACGGGATCAAGAAGAGCCAAACGCAAAACTTCCAGGGCACGAGCTGTCCTCCCGCGCCGTTGACGCTCTGCCCCGCGTTCGACTCCGCGTTTGGTCTCACGGAACCGGCGAGCTGCGCGGTGTCGTCGAGCGAGGCTTGCGCCTCCGACCGCATCAACACGTGGGTGGGGACCATCGAAAATGACTGGTTTACCATCAACGCGTCCGATTGCCGTTTTGGTCAATGGGAAACTCCCCCGATCGTGAACATGTTCACCTCGCTCGGTATCACCCAGGACCTCGATTTCATCAATCTATTCGGACTTCAGCTATTTGGATGCGCCCTCGAGGGCAATCTGGTCGGACCGCTGTCGTTTCCGTTCATCCTGACGGATCTCGCGTCTCTTTCATTTACGACCGCGGATCTGGCGGCGCTGTCGCAAGAGTACGTCGAGGCCATCAGCCAGGCCCTCTCCGACAACGGCTCGCCCCCGCTCACCGCCGCGCAAATTAGCGCGTTCAATGCGCAGCTCGCCTCGGCGGCAGGCCGTGTGAAGGGCATCACTTCGTCGTCCACACTCTCGTTCAGTACGTGTAGCCCGTAAAGCCTAGCGGCCTCTTCTACCGATATTCCGACGGGAGGCACTGCCGATCTGACAGGGCGTGTCGAAGATTGAATCCGATGACTGTCATCATGCCGCGTGACCGCCTAGGAAGGACGATAACAGAATGAGATGGATCGACTGGAACCGGGGCATTGTCATCCTACCGCTCGTCGTGGGCGGTATGGCGGCGTTCGGTTGCGGCGCAAGTTCGTCGAACGCACCGCCCGGGGCGCCCCCCGCCCCATCGGCCTCGGTCGCGCCCGTGGTCTCGGCATCCCCGCCGCCCTCCCCTTCGGCCGCGCCGGTCGTGGCAGAGGGAAAAGCGGCGCCGGAGGATACGTCGAGCCAAGAGGATAGCGAAGTCGAAAGCGAGCTCGTCGAGCACCACCGCCACCACCACCACGGCGGAGTGGCCCGCTTCATCGCGATGAGCCTCGACACGATCGGGACCACGCCGGAACAGCATGCCGCGATCGAGAAGATCCAGGCCGACCTGCTCGCCAAGCTCGAACCCGCGCGCGCGGCGGAGGGAAAGGTCGTCGTGCTTCTGGCCGATGGAATCGCCGCCGGGCATGTCGACAAAGGCAAGGTCGATGCGGCCATCGCGCGCGTGGGCGCGGCGTCTCTGGGGATACACGCGGCCGCCGCCGAGTCGCTGAACCAATTGCATTCCGTGTTGGACCCCGCGCAGCGGGCGGAGCTCGTCGAAAAGGTGGAGGCCCATTGGCAAGTTTGGAAAGAGGCCAACGGCGCGGGACCGGAGAGCGCGACGCCGAGCGAGCACGGGCACCTCGAAGGGCTGGCGCGCGAGCTGGCGCTGACGGCCGACCAGATTGACAAGATCCGAGCGGCCCTCCACGCAGCGTCCGCGGACGGCCGTCCGCATTTGGACGAAGACAAAGTGGCCGCGCACATCAGCGCATTTGGGACGGCGTTCGAAGCGGCCTCGTTCGATGCCAAAGCGTTGAAATCCGGCGATGCCGTGAACGCGCACCTCGCGAGCTGGGGCGCCGCGACCATGGCTCGCTTTTACGAAGCGGTCGTTCCCGTGCTCACCCCAGAGCAGCGGACCAAGCTCGCCGAGAACGTGCGCGAGCACGCCAATCACAAAGAGACGCCTGCCGCCGGTTGAGGAGAGTCGAACATGAACCCCAAAGTGTCCTTGTCCAGCATGTTCGCCGCCCTCGGATCGTTCGGGCTGTGCGTCGCATTGTCCGGTGATGCGGCGGCGCAGCCGTTACCGCCCGACGCTCCCGCGCCGCCTCCGCCGACGTACGTAGCAACCGTGGAGCCCGTGTATTACGAAGGCCACGGGGCGTACTGGTTTGCCAACCATTGGTATTGGCGCGATCCGCACGGCTGGCATTGGTACGCGAGCGAGCCGGCTTTCCTGCGCGATCGGCGTTCGCACGGCCCTCCGCCGCGCCATCACTACGAACGCCGGCGCTGATCGGCACGGGCGACGCCACGGGCGCGGGGACCGCCGCGGAGCGACGGCATGCCACGCGAGCCGTGCGCGTTCGACCGCTTCTCCTCGCGCTCAGTGAGCTCGAGGGCCAGCCCGAATCGCGACCGCGCTGCGTCGTCGTCGCCCACGCCGGCAGTCTACTCCGCTGTCTCCGAAGCGTCACGCGAGCGGCCTCTTCGCCGCTCTTCGAGAGGATGTCCGCCGGGCACAAGGCGCAGCGCCCTCGACGCGTGCGCAGCATCCCGTGCGTGGCTCGTGTGGACGCTCGCGTAGATCGAGCGCGATTGTCCTTCCGCGGCCTCCTTTCGACGCGGACATCGCCTCAGGTCGACCGTGCGGCCTCGGCGATCGCCCGCACTTCGTCTTGGGTCAGGGCGATCGTTCGCGCCGCCCAATTCTCCTCGAGGTGCTCCGGCCGGCTCGTCCCCGGAATCGGGAGCATCACGGCCGACCGCGCGAGGAGCCATGCGAGCGCGATTTGCGCGGGAGTCGCGCCGTGGCGCTCTGCCGCCGCCGCCAAAGGACCTCCGGGCTTGGTGAGCGCCCCGACGCCGAGTGGGAAGAACGGCAAGAAAGGGATGCCACGCGACGCGCATGCGTCGAGCACCCGATCGGGAGACTCGATCTCCGCGTGCGTCATGCGAGCGACGGGACCGCCGCCGCCCGCCACGCTGTAGAGGTTCTGCACGGCCACGATCGGCGTTCGACCAAGAGCGAATTCGAGCTCTTCCACTCCGACGTTGCTCAACGCGAGGTGCCGGATCTTTCCCTCGCTCTTCAGCGCGATCATCGCGTCGAGCGACTCACGGAACGACACGGGGGCATGCTTGCCCATGTAACGGAAGTGGACGACGTCGAGGACGTCCCTCCTCAGCTCGCGCAAATCGATCTCGCAACCCTCTCGCAAGTCCTCGGGCCGGCCGAAGAAGGCCCAGCCCTTGTCAGGGAGCCGCTTGCCACCGAGCTTCGTCGCGATGACCAAATCCTTCGGGTACGGATGGAGCGTCTCGGCGATGAGGCGGTTCGCAACGTGCGGGCCGTAGTACCAGGCCGTATCGATGAAGTTGACGCCCAGGCGGATGGCCCGGCGCAGCACTTCTTTGGCACGGACCGGATCCTCCGGCTCGCCCCACACATCCGGGCCGGGCAAGCGCATCGCGCCGAAGCCCATGCGCGCCACTTCGAGACCCCGCCAATAGGCTCAAAGCCGGAACGATCAAGACTCCGCCGCCGACGCCGAACAAACCCGACGCCACCCCGGCGGTTAAACCGATCAATAAAAAAAGAACTGTCATGTTTTCTCCTTAACCAAGCTGACTCAGAAACCTTGGAATATTAAGAGTCCTTTCCTATTGTAACATTTAGGTTAAAGACACTTCCCGCCCCTCCCAACCACGGACCGAATGGATAAGATGCTTCCCCATCGACCCCTCGGGAGAGTCTCATGATCAAAAAAAGCTTCCTCAAAAAATTCCTTGTCCGCCCGGACAAACCGCTTTCATTTAAAAACCTTGATCCCGGTTGGGCTTCCCACAAGGACCTCTTGGACCGTTTCGGCGAGGAACGGGTCCAAAAAATCGCCAAAAAAATATTGAAGCGTAACCTGTCCAACCTGGCCGAGGCCCAGAGCCTGCTTTGGGCCAGCGACACTTACGGCGTGCTCATCATTTTGCAGGCCATGGACGCCGCCG
>CAWHQT010000016.1:0-620426 GCA_963831555.1 uncultured delta proteobacterium | reverse complement strand
ACCAATTCTTCAACGGTGACGTCGCGCGAACCGCGCTCGGCATTCCCGTAGTCGAGAACGTGGAACTCGCGCGGTCGCTCTTCGCGGAACTGCGCCGCCGGCGAGTACATCCCGCCCGCGGCGTACGCCGCCGTGGCCGCGATCGTCGCGGCGCTCCGGCGCGCGGGGACGTTGAAGTGAACCGCGTGAACCAGTGAACCGCGTGAACCAGTGAACCGCCGCTTCGTCACCTACGCGTTCGCCGCGCGCTCGTGCTGTCGATCGTCGGCGATCCTGATCGTCCCGCTGCCGCCGGTGCTGCTCGACGCGCTGCTCGCGTTGAACATCTTCGGCTCGGCGCTGGTGCTGCTGATCAGCCTGCGGTCGAAGAGCCGCTCGAGTTCTCGGCTTCCCGCCGGCGTTGCTGCTGGCGACGCTGTTTCGGCTCGCGCTCGACGTCAGCGCGACGCGGCTCATCCTCACGCAAGGGCATCTGCCCGACGGCGTCGGCTCGATCGTGCCCGCGTTCGGCGCGTTCGTCGTGCGCGGCAACATCGTCGTCGGGCTGATCGTGTTCGCGATCCTGATCACGATCCAATTCATCGTGATCGCCACCGGCGCGCAGCGCGTCGCCGAAGTGTCGGCGCGGTTCACGCTCGATGCGATGCCGGGCAAGCAGATGGCGATCGACGCCGACGTGCATGCCGGCGTGGTCGATGCCGAGGGCGCGCGGCGCAAACGCGCGCGCGTCCAACGCGAAGCGGACTTCTACGCGGCGATGGACGGCGCGGGAAAATTCGTCAAGGGCGACGCGATCGCGGCGCTCGTGATCGTCGCGCTCAACCTGGCCGGCGGCCTCGTCGTCGGCATCGCGTATCACGGCATGAGTCCGCTCGACGCGCTGCAGACGTTCGCGATCCTCTCGATCGGCAACGCGCTCGTCACGACGCTGCCGGCGTTTCTCATCTCGACCGTCGATGGGCCTGATGGTGACGCGCGTCGCCGGCGAGGGCGCGCTCGGCGTCGATCTCGCCGCGCAACTCGTCGCGCGTCCCGACGCCTTGCGCCGCGGCCGGTGCTTGATGGGCGTGCTGGCGTTCGTGCCCGCGTTGCCGCGCGCCGCTGTTCGGCGGGCTCGCGCTGGCCGCGTTCGGCGGCGCCGCGCTCTCGGCCGCGCGTCGCAAGGCGCGCCGACGAAGCGTCGCGCGCCGCGCTCGACGCGCGCGGCGCAAAGATGCGATCCGGCGGCCGGAGTCGGCGTTCGCGCTGGTCGGCGTCGACGCGCTCTCGATCGACGTCGGCATGGATCTCTATCGCGCTGCTCGCTCCGCCGAACGCCGACGCGCTGCTCGACCGGATCGGCGACGTGCGTCGCGCGCTGGCCGCCGAAACCGGCATCGTGATCCCGGGCGTCCGGCTGCGCGACGACTGCGCTGCGTCCGCCGACAGCTACGCGATCCGCGTGCGCGACCGGCTGGCCGGCGAGGGCCGCGTGCGGCTCGACCGTCTGCTCGCGGTGGCGACCGGCGCGGTGCTCGCGCAGCTCGCCGGGCGACGCCGTGCGTCGAGCCGGTCTACGGCCTCGCGGCGAAGTCGATCGCGCCGGAAGATCGCGAACGCGCGCAGGCGGCCGGAGCGCTGACGTCTTCGATGCGATCTCGATCGTCGGCTCGCATCTCTCGGAGATCGTGCGGGCGAACGCGGCCGAGCTCTTCGGCCGCCAAGAGTTCCAGACGCTGCTCGAACATCTGCGCGCGACCGTGCCGTCGATCGTCAAGGACGTCGGCACCGACCTCCTGCCGGTCGTCGACCGCGCATCGCGCGTTCGGGCTGCTGCTGCGCGAACGCGCGTGGCCGCGCGATCCGCTCGCGTGTTCGAGGCGATGCTCGACGCCGCGCCGCATTCGCGCGAACCGCGCGACCTCGCCGAAGCGGTGCGCCGCACCATCGTTCCGCAACAGTTCCGGCGCGACGGCGTCCGCGCACTCGCGGCCGCTGATCCTCGCGCCCGCCTTCGACGCCGAACTCGCCCGCATGTGGAGCATCGAGACGCGGCCTCGCGCCCGACCCGCAGACGGCGCGTCCCGTGCGCGAATCGCGTCGCCGCTTCATCGCCGCTCCCGCGTACGCGCCGCACGCGTCGTCGTCACGGCGCGCGCTGCGTCCGCGCTGGCCGAGTTTCTTCGAGCGCGTCGGCCCGCGCATCGACGTCTACGCCTTCAGCGAAATCCCGCCGGCACCGAACTGAGCCCGCCGCCGTGATCGACGGCTCCGCTCGACTGCCGCGTCGTTAGCGCAGCGTGAGGCAGCTACCGCGTCGCGACGCAGCCGCGCAGCGGCCGACGATCGTCAACGCGCATCGACCCGGTCGTAGCCCTCGCGTTGCGACGCGCGTGCGTCGCTGCGCTGCTCGCGACGCACGTTCGTCACGTCGCCGCACTGCGTGCACACGAGGTGGTGGTGCTTTTCGAGCGCCGCTTCGTACTTGCGGCGCCGCCGGCGTGGGAGAAGATCTGCACCAGGCCGATGCTGCGCAGGATGTCGAGCGTGCGGTAGATCGTGCCGAGGCTGACGCCGGGCAGCTGCGCGCGGACGCGATCGAGGATCGTCTCCGCGTTGAGGTGGCGCCCGTCTTCCAGCGCGCGCAGGACCGCCGCGCGTTGCTTGGTCAGCCGGTAGCGCGACTGCAGGAGTCCTGCATCGACGCCCTTGGTATCCTGCACGGCCCTCCTCGAGGAGGCGCTCGACGGCGTCGGTCGGTTTGACGCTCTTTCCCGGACCTGCTACGATTCCGGGGTTCTCCCCTTCCCCGAAACAACGGTATGTGGAATAAGCTCAAGAGGCCCGTCCAAGCGGTCCTCCTCCTGGCCGTGGTAGGGCTGTGCATCTGGGCGATCCTCCCGATCCAGCAGAAGATCCACCTCGGTCTCGACCTGCAGGGCGGCGCGCGCGTGCTGCTCCAGTTGGAGCCGACCAAAGAGGTCCCGACGATCACCGACGACGTGCAGAACCAGGTCGAGACGGTCGTCGCAGAATCGCGTCAACGGCCTCGGCGTCGCCGAGCCCGTGATCTCGAAGGTCGGCTCGAACCGCCTGCTGGTCGAGCTGCCGGCGGTCAAGAACGCCGATGAGGCGGAACGCGCTGCTCAAAGAAGCGGCCGTGCTCGAGTTCAAGATCGTGCCGCCGGCGGTCAGCGCGACGCGCGAATTCCGACAAGAAGTACGCCAACGATCCGAACGGCGCGTACAAGGATTCCGGTCCGGTCGTCTACACCGGGCGCCGAGCTGAAGGGCGCGCAGGCGGCGCTTCGGTCAGGCCGGCCAGCCGCAGATCGACTTTCCAGACCAAGGACCCGACGAAGTTCGGCAAGCTGACCAAGAACAATCTCGGCAAGCAGCTCGGCACGTTCCTCGACAAGAAGTTCGTCCAGGACGCGACGATCCAAGGCATCATCACCGACTCGCGGCCAGATCACCGGCCAGTTCACCGAAGACGAGTCACGCTGCTCGCCAACGAGCTCAACGCCGGCGCGCTGCCGGTGCCGACGACGATCGTCGAAAAAGACGACGTCGGCCCGATCCTCGGCCAGAACGACCTCATGAAGTCGCTCTACGCGTCGATGGTCGGCCTCGGCCTCGTGCTGGTGTTCATGGCGCGTCGTCTACCGGCTGCCCGGCCTGCTTGGCCGACGTCGCGCTGGTCGTCTACGTGCTCGCGCTGCTGGCGCTGCTCTCGGCGGCGCACGCGGTGCTCACGCTGCCGGGCATCGCCGGCTTCGTGCTCTCGATCGGTATGGCGGTCGACGCGAACGTGCTGATCTTCGAGCGGCTCAAAGAAGAACTGTGGGCCGGCAAGATCGCTGCGCGCGGCGGTGAAGATCGGCTTCCGCCGCGCGTTCACGTCGGTCTTCGACAGCCACGTCACGACGATCGTCGGCGCCGGCGTGCTGTTCTTGCTCGGCACCGGCACGGTGAAGGGCTTCGCCTACACGCTGTTCTGGGGCACCGTGTTCTCGCTCTTCACGGCCGTCTTCGTGACGCGCTTCTTCGTCGACCTCATCGTCGAGACGCGATCTCGTGACGAACCAGAAAGCGTACGGGGCGTAAGCATGTTCTTCCGCCGCTTGAACTGGAACGTCGTCGGCTGGTTGCGCACCGTCTCGATCATCTCGTACGCGATCATCGCGCTCGGCATCGCGTCGATGATCTACCACTGGGTCACCACCGGCACGCCGCTGCGCCTGGGGCTGTCGTTCACCGGCGGCACCGACGTGACCGCCAAGTTCGACCAGACCGTCGACCGCGACGCGATCGCCACGGCGCTCGCACCGGATCGGCGTCACCGACGCGCAGATCAACACGCTGACAAAGCCGGGCGAACCGGTCGGCGAGCGCTACACGATCGAGACGCAAAACGATTTCGGCAACGACTCCGACCCGCTGTGGAAAGCGCTCGGCGCGGTCGCGCCGGTCGATCGCGCGCAGTCGTCGATCTCGGCCGTCGGCCCGTCGCTCGCGCAGCGAGTATCTGCTCAACGCGCTCAAAGCGCTGGTCATCGCGATCGCGATCCAGTTCCTCTACATCGCGTTCCGCTTCGGCTGGAACTACATCTTCGGTCTCGTCGACGATCATCGCGCTGGTGCGCGACTCGGCGATGATGATCGGCATCTCGACCTGCTGCCAGCCTTCGACGAGGCGCTGCCAGGTATCGGAGCTGAGGCCCTTGCCGCCCTCGGCGAAGGCCAGCAGGTCGAACGAGCCCAGCGTCGAGCCTCTGCGGGAGAAGAGCCGGATGCTTCTGACCCGTTCGTCGCCTGGACAGGCGGCAGTTCCGTAGCTGGGATGAACAGCTGGTCGGGATTGACCTGCGTCTCGATCGAGGCCGCCAGCGAAGTCTCGGACGCCGCTCCGGGAGTCAGCACCGGGGCCAGCGCACCCGGGGAGCCCTCGACGGGCGTCTGCTGAGCGACGGGGCTGGTGATCTCGAAGCGGAAAGCGTGCTCGACGCCCTCGGTGGTGGCGTAGAAGACACTGTCGCCGTTGACCGCCGACAGAGCGACGGCGGACGGATTGGGCATCTCGGGATCGGTGAAGGTTTCCGCATCGGTGAAGCCGGTGTCGTCGCCGACGAGCAAAGCGAGGTTGCCGGTGTCGTCGCCGGTAGCCGGGTTGAATACGTCATCGGTGTTCGCGTCGGCGATGATCAGGTCCGTCAGTCCGAAGGTGAGGCCGGGAATGTCGAGATTGACGGCGACCACGGCGACGGGATTCAAGCCGCCGGCGTTGATGGTCCGTGTCGTGGTGAAGCTCGTGCCGTTGAAGCCGCTCAGTTCGGTCAGCGTACTGCTGCCGCTGTTGAGGACGACGAAGCCGGTGCCGTTCGCTGTGTTGACGGCAACGATCTGGCCCGGGACGCGAACCCGTGGTCGAACAGCGGTAGGATCCGGTTCGTTGAAGAGGCCCTGTCCGTGCCGGGGATGAGGCCGACGTCGTTGGACACGCTGTTGGTGGCCAGGATGTCCGGCGGATTGGTTGGCCCCGTTGAGGTTGGTGACGACGGTCGAGACGGGGCCGATGCCGCCGGTCTGGAGACGCGGCCCGTAGGTCATCGTCCAGTTGGCGCCGCTGCCCTGGCCGTAGAGGATGGAAACGTCGTTGGAGCCTTCGTTGGCGATCACCAGATCGGGGAGGCCGTCGATATTCACATCGGCCACGGTGATGCCGACGGGATTGTCGCCGGCGAAGAAGCTGAAGCGGCTGTTGGCTCGTTGCCGAAGCCGCCGTCGCCGTTTTGTCGCCGAGGAAGACAAGGACGTCGTTGCTGCCGCTGTTGGCCACGATCAGGTCTTTGATGCCGTCGCCATTGAGGTCGGCCAGCACGACGGCGCCGGGGCCGAGGACCGGCTGCGGGCTCTGCGAATTGGCGATGTTGCGTGAGCGATGTGGTGATGCTCGATTGCAGGTCGATGGAGTCCTGGACTGCGAGGCGAAGACGAACTCGTCCTGGCCATTCTGAGTTGACGACGGCCAGGGGAATGCCGCTTCTCGACGCGCTCGTAGGGCTGGAAGGTGCCGTCGCCGTTGCCGGGCAGGACGAGGATGTCGCCGTAGGTATTGCCGATGAGCAGGTCGAGATTGCCGTCGGGAGCACCGCCGCCGGGTCGGGTGACGTCGGCCACGGTGATGCCGGTCGGGTTGTTGCCGGCCGCGTAGGAGGCCGTCGAAGGTGAAATGGCCCTGGCCGTCGCCGAGGTAGATGTAGACGAGATCGTCCGTCGGGTCGAGGATGGCGAGGTCGAGGTTGCCGTCGTGGTTGAAGTCGCCGCTGGCAACGTATCCGGGCGAGAAGCGCAATGGCTGGGCGGTGGGATCGAGGTAACTGCCGCCGCCCAGGCCGGTGAGGAGCTTCAAGTTATTGCCGCCGGCGTTGATGGCGACGATGCTGGCCTGGCCGTTGTTCAGGAATTCGCCGACCGTCAGGCCGGCGGTCTGCTGGAAGGACTGGACCTGGGCCGGCATGGTGGTCGAGGGCGAATAGCCAAACGGTCCCGGAGCGGCGCGGAACTGGTTGATCGGTCGCTCCGACGAACTGGCCGCTGCCGTTGTTGACCAGTTCGGTGACGGCCCCGGTGTCCTGGTTGGTGACGAGGATGTCGAGGCCCGACGGCCCCGGGGCCGTGGCCAGCGCGGAGCCGCCGAAGCCGACGAAGATCGACTGCGGGGCCAGGAAACCACCGGCGGGGTTGGACAGGAAGACAGTGACGGTGCCGGAGTCCTCGTTGAAGACGACGAGGTCATGGGCCTGGCCGTCGGGGTTGTCCGTCAGATTGGCGGCGATGATGCAGAGTGGGAAAGAGGTCGCCAGCGGGCAGCGAAAGCGTCCCCGCGAGGCTGAAGGTGCCGGTGCCGCATTGTAAGCGTAGAGGGAGATCGTGCCGAGCTGGTGCTCGGATCGACGGCTCGATCAATGGCGGCGATCAGCGTTCCCTGGCTGGTGGCGACGAGGGCGAAATCGCGGACCGGGGCGCTGGCCGGATTGACGGGGATGGGCGGGGCGAAGGTGCCGGGTTCCGTGGGGATGGCCTGTCGATAGAGGATGGTGCCATCGTCGCTGAGGATGAGGGAGTCGGGCACCATGGGATTGCTGAAGTTCGCCAGCACCGGGACGGCGGGCACCGAATTGCCCATCGCGGAGGCGATCAGGAAAGTGCCATCGCCGTTGCCCAGCAGCACCGAAACCGTGCCCGCGGCGGCATTGGCGACGACGAAATCCAGTTTGCCGTCGCCGTTGAAATCCCCCGACGGCGATCCCGTCGGGATCGTTGCCCACGGCTTGGGTCTGCTGTTTCTGGAAGGTACCCTTCCCGTTGCCCAGCAACAAGAAGACGGTGTTCGCGCCCGGATCAGTGACGGCGAGGTCGAGTTCGTCGTCGCCGTTGAAATCCCCGACGGTGATGGCGCCCGGAGAGAAGCCCACGTCGTAGGTCTTGGGGCCTTGGAAGGAGCCGCCACCATTGCCCAGCAGCACGCAGACGGTGTTCGCGCCCGGATCAGTGACGGCGAGGTCGAGTTTGTCGTCGCCGTTGAAATCCCCCACGGCGATAGCGCCGGGACCGGAGCCTACGCTGAAGGTCTGTTGACTCTGAAAGGAGCCGTCGCCATTGCCCAGCAGCACCGAGACCGTGCTGGAGCCGCCATCGGCGACAGCGAGGTCGAGTTTGTCGTCGCCATTGAAATCCCCCACGGCGATAGCGCCGGGACCGGAGCCTACGCTGAAGGTCTGTTGACTCTGGAAGGAGCCGTCGCCATTGCCCAGCAGCACCGAGACTGTGCCGGAGCCGCCATCGGCGACAGCGAGGTCGAGTTTGTCGTCGCCGTTGAAATCCCCCACGGTGATGGCGTCGAGGTTACCGAAGGGATACTTGCCTGCGGCGTAGCTCATCGGGGCCTGGAACGTGCCATCCCCGATTCCCAGCAGCACGGAGACCGCGCCGTCGCCTCCATTGGCGACGGCGAGGTCGAGTTTGCCGTCGCCGTTGAAATCTCCAACGGCGATGGCGGCTGAACTGCTCGAGTTGTAGAGGTTGGGAAGGCCACCTGCGCCGAAGATCTGCGGGGCCTGGAACGTGCCATCCCCAATTCCCAGCAGCACGGAGACCGTGTCATCGTCGGCATTGGCGACGGCGAGGTCGAGTTTGCCGTCGCCGTTGAAATCCCCTACCGCAGTGGCGCCGGGCAAATTGCCCACGGCATTGATCTGCGGGCTCTGCAAAGTGCCATCCGCATTACCCAGCAGCACGGAGACCGTGTCATCGTCGGCATTGGCGACGACGAGGTCGAGTTTGCCGTCGCCGTTGAAATCCCCTACCGCAATGGCACCTGGACCAGTGCCCACGGCGTAGTGCTTCGGGCTCTGGAAAGTCCCGTCGCCATAACCCATCAACAAGGAGATCAAATCGCCAGATCCCTGGGCGACGGCGAGGTCGAGTTTGCCGTCGCCACTGAAATCTCCCACGGCGATGCCGTCGGGCTGATTACCCACATTGAAGAGTTGCTGGTCCTGGAAGGTGCCGTCGCCATTGCCCAGCAACACAGAGACCGCGTTGAGATTCGCAACGTCCGTGAGATTTCCCTGGCCGGAGATGGCGACGGCGAGGTCGAGTTTGCTGTCGCCGTTGAAATCCCCCACGGCGATGACGCTCGGGCCGCTTTCCACCTCGAAATACTCGGGACTCTGAAAGGAGCCATCGCCATTGCCCAACTGCACCGAGACCAGGCCGGGGGGGAAGAACAACGGCGAAGTCGAGTTTGCCGTCGCTGTTGAAATCGCCGACAGCGATCGTGTCGGCGTTGCTGCCGCCCCCGTCGTAGATCAGGGGGGACTGGAAGGTGCCGTCGCCATTACCCAACAACACAGAGAACGAGCTGTCGTTGTAATCGACGGCGACGAGGTCAAGTTTACCGTCGCCATTGAAATCGCCTGCGGCGATGACGCCGCCACCGTAGGCGCGCAGGGTAGGCCTCGCGGCCCTGGAGGGTGCCATCGCCGTTGCCTAACAGTACGGAAACCTGGTTGTCGTCGTAGGAATTGATGACGGCGACATCAGGTCTGCCGTCACCATTGAAATCGCCCACAGCGATGGCTACGGGACCGTTGCCCGGATAGAAGGCCTGGGGGAACTGGAAGGTCCCGTCCCCATTGCCCAGCTGCACTTCGACTGCACCGAAGCCAGAATTGAGGGTGACGATGTCCGGTATGCCGTCGCCGTTGAAATCGGCCACGGCGAGGGCATAAGGCTGATTGCCCACCGAAATGCGCTTGATACACCAATCGGCCCCGCTACGAACCCGGTTGTCAACGTGTAGGCACCCAGACTGCCGGCCAGGCCCTTGACCTGCAAGGAGTACTTCCCTGCCGGCAAACTCTGCACGATCGACGCATCCAGCGTCCCACCGATGCCGTCGCTCGTCACCAACACGTTGCCGCTCGCGTCTAGCAGTTCCAGCTGTATCGGCGTGTTGGTAACGGCGGGATGCAGTGCCGCCGTCAGCTCGCCCGAGGAAGCGAGCGTGAACGTGTACGTGTCCACCTGGGTCGCGGTAATCAGAGTGCCCTGAACTCGGCCGTCGAGGTTCGGGAAAGCGGCGGAGAGATTCGTGGTGCCGGGGGGGCAAAGGGCAGGACGTTGACCACGTCCCAGGCGACGCCCTGGTTCGGCCCGACCCGCGCCCCACCGATCGACAGGCCGACATACGTTGGCCCCGTCGCCGCAAAGCCGGTGTACGGTGAGCCGGGCGGTCCCGCGGGCAACGTCAGCGTCGCTGTCTGCACGGTGGTGCTCGAATCCGGGGCCAGGCTGAACGGCCCCAGCGTGAGGAGTGCCCCATAGAGTCCGGTGCCGCTGAACGCGCTGCTCGAAGCCAGAACCACCTGAGCGTTGAACGACCCGGAAGGCGCAGCGCCGCGATTGTCGATCTGGTAGCTGACCGTGATCGTCAGGCCCCACACCGCAGGACCGCTCGTTACCTGGAACTGCGACGCCACCAGGTTCGCGGCGGCCGCCGGCGGAGTCGAGGGCCGCGACAGGTTCAGCGTGTAGAGGCCGGTTTCCGCCAGGTCGCCCGCCGCCGGCGCCGTCGTCGGATCGTAGGTGTCATTGCCCGACACCGACACGCCGAGGTAATACGTCCCGGCATTCTGCACCTGTACTGTCAGTGGGGCATCCGTGGCACTCGGTTCATCGACCGCGAACGTCTGCTGGCCACTGCTGTTGAACAGCCGCAGGTAGCCGTGCAGACCGCTGCCGATCGACTGCTCGGCGAGGCTCGCTGTCAGCTGGTCGTCAGCGTTGAGGTGGACGGCGTAGAGGTCCACGTCGGTGCTGGAGCTGAGGAAGCCGGTGGCCGATGCAGTATTCACCGGCGTGGTGTTGAAGAAGCTCAGCGGCGTCGCCATCGCCGCGGCCAGCGTGTGGGCCGCGAAAACGGTCCGGTCCTCAAGGTATTCGAGGGTAAGCCGATACGGGGTTCGCCGCGCTCGGGCCTGGTTCGTCTTGACACGCCGCAGTAAGCGAGACGGGGTGTGGGCGGGCATGGTGCGCGGATCTCAAGGGAGGGACGGCACGACTCCGGAAAACACATCCCGGAGAAGGTCGCGTCCGATACTTCTGCATATGACCAGATCGGTCCGGCCTCCGACAAGCGCGGGCGGTTTCTTTTCCTCGCCGACCCGAAACAACAATGTTCAGACCGGGACCACTTGGCATCGATCAACTGCGATAAAACAGATGCTTTACTGTAGAGTACCGAAGCACCCCTTGCGAGCAAAATCCTCGTTGCCTCGGGGAGCCCAGGTGCAGGAAGGGATGCTGGGTCTCCTGTGCCCTTGGGGGAGGGCAGATAGTCCCGAAGAGGGTCGCGGCCCGTATCGCACTGGTGCCGGGGAGAGGGTGGCAGGTGACCCTGTCCGTTAAGGCGGTTGGCGGCGGCGTGGAGGGTGCTCAACGATTGCACAGGCAGACCGCCAAGCGCCTCACGGTATCGAGGGACATCGCGCAACAACGCTGGGCCTGCTCGTCCGTCGGTCGCAGAAAAGAAGAGGCCGGTGGCAGTTGCCACCGGCCTTCGTGGATAGGTTTGGGGGATGTGTTGTGGAGGTATGTCGGGCGGGCCTGCGGGAACAGACCCGAGTGGTTGTTCGACACTAATAACCCTTGCATTCGGCGTGCCAAACCGAGCCGGGAAAGGAGCGTGAAGACGTAACCGCTTGCGAGGCTTCATCCTTGATCCAGGAGAGTCGCAGGAGACGCAGAGACGTCTTCTGGCGGCTTGTACTTTTTACCGCCGGTGATGTGTCAACATGGGACAGGTGCGGCGCAGAGAACAGAACTGCGAACCATTCCAGAAATCGGCCTGGTTCAAGCGGGCGGCAGGCCGGGTAGCAGTTTCTTCCTGGCGAGCCGGGAGCGTCAGCTCCCGGAGATCGTGTCCTGGCCAGCACTTGCGTTCTCCGGGAGCTGACGCTCCCGGCTCGCCAGTTGCTACCCTGGTTTGAACCAGGCCCAGAAATCAATCCCTCCCCGCACCATCGCGGGGCCCGACGAGATGTTCAAGGATGGATTCGGCCCGTTTGCGCAGGTCTTCGCTTCGTGCCGCTCCCAGACGCTCCTTGACGGCCAGGTAACCGGCAGCCAGGCCAGAACACCGATCCGGCCGGTGCGCATCGGTGGCAAGCACGGCTTCCGGATACTTCTGGAGCAGGGCCAGGCCGTCCCGTTGGGGATTGGAACCATGATTGCCAAGGAGAGAATCGACCGTGATCTGGAGCCAGGCACCGGCATCGACCAGAGCGCGGAGCCGATCGGGTTCCTCGTAGAAGTAACCGTGGCGCTCCGGGTGGGCGATGATCGGCCGGGTATCGTGCTCGAGCAACCAGCGAACGTGCTCGGGCGCTTTGCTTGAGAAGAGCGATCGGTGCCAGGGGAACTCCAGCAAGGTGAAGGCGGGATCGTCGCCCAGGTGACAGTACAGGCCAGCCTGGTACTCGCGGCGATACAGGTCCACGTCGTAGAGCTGGATCTCGGAGCCAGGCAGGACCTCAAGGGCGATCCCTTCCGCACGCAAGGTCTTGTTGAAGGCAGCGACGTGGGGCAGGATGGCCGCCCGGAGGAGGTGCAGGTGCCGATGGCAGTGCGGCGTTGCAGTGATGTGAGTAATGCCGTCGCGCACGCAGAACCGAGCGACCGACAGCGCTTCCTCAAGAGTTTGCGGTCCGTCGTCAACGCCAGGCAGGATATGGCAGTGGACGTCCAGCATCAACGGCTCCCCAGCATCGCGGCAAGAGACCTCCAGGCGCTGCTGGGTTACCCTATCAATCCGCCGGTTGTCTGGTCAGTTCACGCCAGCGTTCGAGAAACAAATCGGTGCAGCGCCTGGCTCAAGACCGTGCGCTGCGTTGCGGAGGCTGGGCGACAACCAGACGCGCCGGACTATAATACCGGCACGGGCGTCGCCTCCGGAAAAACACACGAGGAGATTCAGCCATGTTCTGCGAACATAAGGTCGGCCTTGAGTCGCCCCCACCGCGCACACCGCAAGGGTGCGAAGAGTGCTTGCGGAAGGGCACATCGTGGCTCCACCTGCGCTTGTGCCTTACCTGCGGCCACGTTGGTTGCTGCGACAGCTCTCCGGGCCAACATGCCACCCGCCACGCCCAGCACACGGCCCACCCGGTCATGGCCTCCTTCGAGCCCGGTGAACGCTGGGCGTGGTGCTACGTCGATCAGCAGGAAGTCGATGTGCCCGCGCAGGCCGTGGCTCACCTCCGCCCTTAGAGCAAGCGGCCAACACTCTGTAACTGATACGAGCCGCGACCGTGAGGGAGCGGTGGCTTTGAAGCTGCAACCGCTCCCCGACGGTCGCGGCTCGTTCTGTCCGCTTGCTCTTACGCGCAACCCGGTCGTCCCTCGACGGAGGTGGTTCAATGGCCGATCCCGACCTGCACGCCGTAGCGTTTCCGCGGCTGAGTGAAGCGCAGCTCGCCGCAATGGATCACTGTGCCCTGACGAAGCTCCGCCCCTTCCGCGCGGGGGAAAAGCTCGTCGCTTCGTGCGACCGCGACCCACGATTCTTCGTCATCAAAGCGGGTGAGGTCGAGATCATCGACGAATCCGGCGACCGCCCCCGGTCCATCACGGTGCATGGTCCTGGGGCGTTCACCGGCGACGTCTCCCAGGTCACCGGCCGACCGGCCATCGTCACTGCGGTCGCTCGCACGGATGGCGAGGCCTACGAGGTCTCGCCGGACGCCCTGCGAGAGCTGTTCAACAATCATCCGGACCTGGGTGACCTCATCATGCAGGCCTTCATCGCCCGCCGCCAGCTCCTGACCGCCTCGGCCAGCTTCACCGGGCTGCGTGTGATCGGCTCGCGCTACTCCCGCGACACCTTCCGTGTCCGCGATTTCCTGGCCGAGAACCGTGTGCCGTACACCTGGCTGGACCTGGAGGCCGACCCGCAGGTCCAGCAGCTGCTCCGGCAGTTGGGACTGAGCGAGGCCGATACGCCGGTCGTCGCCTGGGGAGGCAAACCGCTGTTCCGCAACCCGTCCAATCGCGCACTGGCGGACGCGCTCGGCCTGCGCCGGCCGCTGGAACAGGGCGTCTACGACCTGGTCGTGGTCGGGGCGGGGCCGGCGGGATTGGCCGCGGCCGTCTACGGCGCCTCCGAGGGGCTGCGCACCGCTGATGCTGGAGCGCTCGGGGCCGGGCGGCCAGGCCGGCCGCAGCATGCGCATCGAGAACTACCTCGGCTTCCCCACCGGCATCACCGGCGGCGAACTGGCGGAGCGGGCGGTCCTGCAGGCCAACAAATTCGGGGCGCGGCTGTCCGTGCCGACGCCGGTTTCACGCACTGACCTTCGAGAACGGCTACGTGGTGCTGCACCTCGACGGCGGCGAGACGGTGACGGCCAAGTGCCTGCTGATCGCCACCGGGGCCGAGTACCGGCGGCTGGGCGTCGAGGGCTGCGAGCCGCTGGAGGGCCGCGGGGTCTACTACGCCGCCACGCCCGCCGAGGCGCACCTGTGCCGGGGGGCGGATGTGGTGGTCGTCGGCGGCGGGAACTCCGCCGGCCAGGCCGCCGTCTATCTGGCCGGGCAGACGCGCAAGGTAATACCTCGTGGTCCGCGGCGACGACCTGCACAAGAACATGTCGAGCTACCTGGCCCGTCGCATCGAACAGACTCCTAACATCGAGTTGCTGCTCAACACCGAAGTCGTGCGGCATGGGGGGCGACGAGTGTCTCCGCGAGGTCGAACTGGTCAACACGAAGACCGGGGAGAAACGGACGGTCACGGCGCCGGCGCTATTCAGCTTCATCGGGGCGCTGCCGCGGACCGACTGGCTGCCGGAAGAGATCGAGCGGGACGACAAGGGCTTCGTCCGAACGGGGCCGGAGCTGGCGCCGTCGCCGCACTGGGGGCGGCGGCGGCAGCCGTTCCTGCTGGAGACCAGTCGTGCCGGGGTGTTCGCGGCGGGAGACGTCCGCTCCGGCTCCGTCAAGCGCGTAGCCTCGGCGGTCGGCGAGGGAGCGATGACGGTTCAGTTCGTCCACGAGTACCTGAAGCAATGGTGAAAGACCGGAGCGGACGAACCCGCCTGCTGGCCGGTTCGTCCGCTCCACCCGTCGCGGTCATGATCGCGCCGTCCGTGGCCAGGCAGACGCCACGCCGATCCGGCTCCCGACCCAATTCAACGCCAGCAGTCCGACCAGGGCCAGGACGTTCAGTCCGAAAATCCACAGCTGAATCCGCAGCGTGAAGTTCTCGATCCCGCCGAGCCACAGCGAAGCGGCGATCAGCAGTAATTCATACACCACGAACGCAACCAGGAACGCGACTCCATCACGCGCAATCAGGCGCAGCTGCGCAGGAGTTGGCCTATCTGTTGAGCCGCCACCGTGCAGAGCAGCGCGATCACGCCCAGCGCCGCGCCCCAGGCGATGGTGTTCGCATCCCTGGGGTAGTGCTGGAAAGCGAAGCCGACCCACTGGTTGACCAGCCACGCGGCGCCCGTCAGGAAGTAAGCATCGCGGCGCGGCAGCGTGCAGGCAGCGACCGCAGCAATCGCCGCAAACGGCATCGCGCACGCAAAGCCCAGCGAGAAGCCGATGCTCGCCGCGACCAGCACCGCAATCCAGAAGGGACGCTTCCAGTCTTGCATAACGATCTCCTTATGCGAGGATTCAACCATGTTGGAACCGCTTGGCCGAGCGGTCAATCGGATCGGGCTCCGGCAGGCCCAGCCAGCGTTTCCGCAACTGGTCCCAGAGCGCCAGGTGCGACCAGTCCGGGGTTTTCAGCACCTTCTCGCTGTCGTGCGAGAGGAACGGGTTCGGCAGCAGGATGGTGATCTGCTGCTCGTCCTTGCCGTTGAACAGGCGGACGCCCCACGAAACCGGGGCGCCGCCGGTGTCCAACTGGCGATACAACTCCGCCCGCGCCGTCCGCCGATGCCGGGCCAGTTCGGGCGACGCCGGTCGGTGTCCCATCCCCTTGTGCTCGCCGATGCAGAGATGGAAGTGCGGCCCGCCGAACGCAATGGTGATGTAGCCATCGAGCGTACCCACGTGCGTCGGCGCAGCCGCGGCCCGCATCTCCCACGCCGCGCCCCTGGATGATCGGGCCGAAGGTGATGTCCTGCCAGTGCTGCTCGAACAGGTGACGCAACAGTTCTTCCAGGCTCGCGGCGTCGGTAGGTAACGCGAAGACGTCCATCACGCTGCCGTCCGGCTCGGTGACGCGGCTGGAACGTGGCCCGGTGCTTTCTTCCACTTCTTGCATCGGTATGCCCCATGACGGTTGGAGACCATCAGGCCAACGCCGCCGTCCGGCGCCGCCGGAGAGCAGTCATCCCGAGCCCCACGGCCCCGAGGAGGGCCAGCATCCCCGCCGCCGGCTCCGGCGTGACGGCGAGATTGTCAGCGGCAAAATACGCCGGCGTGTTCATGCCGAAGGTCGGATCATTGTCGGACGACTCCAGGCCAAAGCGGAGGCTCTTCGCGCCGGCCAGCGACGCCAGGTTGACCGTCTGCCAGGTGTTGACGATCGACCGGTTGGCGCCAAGGAAATTGGCAAGGTAGAAATCCACTTGGCCGACCGATTGCCCCACGCCGTTCAGCGAATTGTATCCGGTAACGGTCAGGAGGAGGAAATCGCCCGGCCCGAATTTGTGGGCGAACTGATCGCCGTTAAGCATAGACAGATACGCATACGTTGTGTTCGTCACCTGGATCGACAGCGGCCGAGTGCCCGTGGCCAGATTGATGATCGAATCGCTCGGGTGCTTCGGGTCGGTCGGTGGGTCAGTGCCCCAGGTGAACCCCACCGCATACGTCTTCGAGCCGTTCGCTCCCGAACCGGGGATCGCGCTGAATTGGTTCGCAAAGCCCGGCGTTGTCGTGTCGGTCATGGTGGACATCGCCCAGCCCGACCAGACGCCGCCAACGCCGGGGATCGTCGAGAACTGGTTGTTGAAGCTGTTGCCCCCGACAACGAAGGCCCCGCTCGGCCCCGCATTGTTGTTGAAGGAATTGGCCGGGAGGCCAATGTTCTCGAACGTCGTAACGTAGCCGGCAAACGCCGGCGCGGGCAGAACGAGCACCAGGACCACCATGACGAAACGCAGCATCCTCATCCCCCTCCGAAGGAATGGCATGGCCCCGGACAGACGTTGCGCCTGACCAGGGTGCCGGCGCGAACGCAACTGCTCTGTGCGTGGACCAGGAGCGGGTGCGTGCCGGCGGAACGAGTTCATCCGTGTGCAATTTCGACGGGTGATGTCGTGCAACCCGACGAACATGAGAGTCGGCCGACATCCGTCGGCCATCATGGCAGGCAGGTCTTCTGGCTTGTGGCGATCGGCACTCGTCTTCCCAGTTCGCCAGCGGCGAACCAGTGACTTTGAGAGTGTGCCGTCCGGGTTTCGAGAAGGAAACTGCGCGCGGGCCACTTACAGCGGGCACGTCCACGGCGGATTTTCACCGCCTTCCCTGACGCCTGCATCGCGGACGATAGGTGCGGACGACAAAATCGTCAAGAGGAGATCAGAACCAGCCGCCGGTGATCGGCAGCGTCTGGCCGGTGACGTAGGCGCTTTCCTCGCAGGCGAAGAACAGCACGACGTTGGCCACGTCCTCCGGCCGACCGACGCGGCCGACGGGAATCTGCTTCTCGTACTCGGCCAGCACCTCCGGCTTCATGCCGCCGAGCATCGGCGTCTGGATGACGCCAGGGGCGACGGCGTTGACCGTGATGCCGCGGCGAGCCAGTTCCTTGCTCATCACCTTCGTCATGGCGATCACGCCGGCCTTCGCCGCGGCGTAGTTCGCCTGACCGTGGAAGCCGGTCACCGCCGAGATCGACGAGATGTTGATGATCCGGCCGCCGTCGCGCAGGATTTCGGCGCCGAGCTTCGAGCAGAAGAAGACGCCGTCGAGGTTGGTGCTGATGACGCTCTGCCAGTCGTCCGCGCGTCATCTTCTTGACCGTGCGGTCGCGCAGGATGCCGGCGTTGTTCACGAGGATGTCGAGGCCGCCGACCTCGGTCTTGATGCGCTGCATCAGCGCTTGCACCGATTCATACTTACTGACGTTGGCCTCGAAGACGTGAACCGGCACGTTCAGCGCTCGCAGCCGTGTCGGCAGTTTCGTCAGCATCGCGGCGGTTGTGGCCGTCGGGATCGTCGAAGAAGTTGACGATGCAGGTGGCCCCGGCGCGGGCGAAAGCCTCCAGGATAGCAGCGCCCATGCCGCGCGAGCTGCCGGTGACGAGGACGACCTTGCCGGGGAAACGGTATTGCAGCATCAGTGTCCTGCCGTGGATTCACCGTGCGCCCGGTGCGCGATGCGCAATTCGGCGCGGGCGCGGTCTTCTGCTTTCGCGCGGGCGTCCGCGCTGAGGCCCGCTGCGGGCCGCAGGGCCTCGGTCGCCTTCTGCGTGTCGATCTTCTCGGCCGGCATCGCTCGCGATGTCAGCACCGTGACGACGTTGGCCCGCACCTGGGCGAAACCGCCATCGAGGTAATAACGGTGGATCGTGGCGCCCTCTCGGGTGCGCAGCTCGCCGGGGCCGAGGCGGCCGATGAGCAGGGCGCGGCCGGGCAGCACGCCCAGTTCGCCGTCGAACATCGGCAGCACGACGGAATCGACCGCGGCGTCCAGCACCGTCTTCTCGGGCGTGACGACCACACACTGGACCTTGCGGCCGGGAGCGGAAGAGGTTTCGACCATGATGCTTCCTGAATCTGGAGCCTAGCCAAACATTGCCACCGCAGCCCAGTTGTCGGGCAACCGCGGCAACTGGTTCGCCTGGTCTTCCGTGAGGGGCGTCATCTGCAAATTCGTGAAATGGATCCAGTTGCCGCAGCTCGGACAACGGCCGGCGAAGCCGGTGTCGTCCCACCACGCCCGCACCAACGGCTTGGAGATGCCTTCAGGATCGCCGTGCAGTTCGAGCTGGAAATCAATCCACTCCATCTTGTGATCGCAGCCGGGATGGGGACAACCAGGCTCGTGATAGTGAATGTGCGGCGAGGCCATGCGCTGGAGTCCCCCGGCCCGATAGAAGCGGTCAAGTTCCTTGATCTCCGCTTCCGACAGGGTCGCGTTTTTCGGCATGGTTCGGTCCTCCGTTTGACCAATTCTATCACGTCGGGAACCGCGTCCTGCGTTTTTCATCTTTGGTCGGTCAGGCTGGAAAGCCGGACCATCACTTATTCCCTTCCTGAATACGCTTGGCCGCCTCCGCCACCTCGTCGATGCCGCCGACGTAGAGGAAGGCGCTTTCGGGCAGGTGGTCCCACTTGCCGTCGCACATTTCCTTGAAGCTGCGGATCGTTTCGGCCAGCGGCGTCACCTTGCCCGGCTTGCCGGTGAAGGCCTCGGCCACGATGAACGGCTGCGACAGGAAACGCTCGATCCGGCGGGCCCGGCGCACGACCTGCTTGTCTTCTTCGCTCAGCTCCTCGACGCCGAGGATGGCGATGATGTCCTGCAGTTCGCGGTAGCGCTGCAGGATCTGCTGCACCCGGCGGGCGACGGCGTAATGCTCCTCGCCGACGTACTGCGGATCGAGGATGCGGCTGTTCGACGCCAGCGGGTCGATGGCGGGATAGATGCCCTTCTCCGAGATCGAGCGTTCCAGGTAGATGAAGGCGTCGAGGTGCTGGAAGGCGTTGGCCGGGGCCGGGTCGGTCGGGTCGTCGGCCGGCACGTACACGGCCTGCACGCTGGTGATGGCGCCGCGCGTCGTGCGTGGTGATCCGCTCCTGCAACTCGCCCATTTCGGTGGCCAGCGTCGGCTGATAACCGACGGCACTCGGCATCCGGCCCAGCAGCGCCGACACTTCCGAGCCGGCCTGCGAGAAGCGGAAGATGTTGTCGATGAAGAGCAGCGTGTCGGCACCGGTCGAGTCGCGGAACCATTCGGCCATCGTCAGGGCCGACAGGGCGACGCGGAGACGGGCGCCCGGCGGCTCGTTCATCTGGCCGAAGACCATCGCCGTCTGCGTGAGAACCTGACGCTCGCGCCGGTCTTGCCGATCTTGGTTTCCTGCATTTCCAGCCAGAGGTCGTTCCCCTCGCGGGTCCGCTCGCCGACGCCGGCGAACACCGAGTAGCCGCCGTGCTGGCTGGCGATGCGGGCGATCAGTTCGGTGAGGATGACCGTCTTGCCCAGGCCGGCGCCGCCGAACAGGCCGGCCTTGCCGCCGCGGACCAACGGCGTCAGCAGGTCGATGACCTTGATGCCGGTCTCGAACAGCTCGGTCTTCGACGACAGGTCGGCGAACGCCGGCGGCTCGCGGTGGATCGGCCGGTACTCGGTGGCGTTGACCGGACCGCGGCCGTCGATCGGCTCGCCGAGCAGGTTGAAGACGCGGCCGAGCGTCTCCTTGCCGACCGGCACCTGCACGGGCTTGCCGGTGTCGATGACCTTCATGCCGCGGACGAGGCCGTCGGTCGAGCCGAGGGCGACGCAGCGGACGCGGTTGCCGCCCAGGTGCTGCTGCACTTCGCCGGTCAGGTGGATCGTGACGCCCTTGTACTCGGTGTCGATCGTGAGGGCGTTGTAGATCTCCGGCAGATGGCCTTCCTCGAACTCGGCGTCGAAGGTCGAGCCGATGACCTGCACGATGCTGCCCGTGTGCTGGTCGTTGACCGATGCGCTGACCATATCAACCTCAAGTGGTGGTGAAGTCATGAGTAGTCGTAGGTCAGACTTTCCAGCCTGACCGGTCAGGCTGGGAAGCCTGACCTACGAATTATTCGAGGGCCGCCGCGCCGCCGATGACCTCGGCGATCTCCTTGGTGATCTGGGCCTGGCGGGCGCGGTTGTACTGCCGGGTGAGGTTCTTGATCATGTCGCCGGCGTTCTCGGTCGCCGCCTTCATGGCGACGCGGCGGGCGATCTGCTCGCTGACCGCGGCGTCGAGGAAGCACTTGAACAGCCGCACCTTGAACGACACCGGCAGGATCTCTTCCAGGATGTCGCGGGCATCCGGCAGGAATTCGTACTCGACCTTCGCCTTCGGCGCGGCGTGCGTCTCGCGCGATGCGGCCCGGCGTTCGGTGCTGCTGCCGGTCGGTTGCGGCACGGTCGCCGACAGCGGCAGCAGCGTCTCGGACGACCGGCGACCTGCTTCGCGGCGTTGATGAACTTCATGTAGGCCACTTCGACCCGGTCGATCTTGCCGGCGATGTAGCTCGTCGATGTAGCGATTGGCGAGGACGTCGACCTCGTCGAAGCTCGGCTTGTCCTCGAACTGCGTGTAGGTCTGCTCGGCCGGCGACGCCCTGGAAGCGGAAGAAGCTGAATGGCCCGCTTGCCGGACAGTTCGAGGTGCAGCGTGACGCCTTCGCTCTGAATCTGCCGCATGCCGGGCCTGCGCCTCGCGGAGGATGCCGCCGTTGTAGCCGCCGCACAGGCCGCGGTTGGAGGCAGATGACGAGCAGACCAGGCTGTTCTTGACCTGCTCGCGCTTCACCAGCAGCGGATGGCGTGATGTTGGTGGCGCTGGCGCTGAGGTCGGCGGCCAGCTCGGCGATCTTGCGCGTGTAGGCCTCGGCCTCGGTGGCGCGGTCGAGGGCCTTCTTGAAGCGGGCCGTGGCGATCAGCTCCATCGTCCGCGTGATCTTGCGGATGTTGCGGATCGCCTTGCGGCGTTTGACGAGTGCACGAGTCTTGGCCATGAGTTGCAGGTTAGAGGACCGAGTTGTCGCTTGCCTGTAGCCTGCTGGACGTATTTCCAGGATGTCCGGTTGCCACCGCCAGAGTAAATCAAGTCGCCGAGTCTCCGGAGCTTGTCACGGTCGAAGCCAGGATGCTTGTGAACGATGCGCATGAAATCGTTCGTGTCTCCATGCTTCATGATCTCGCGCCCGATAGAGGCTGACGAACATGGAGAACTTCATCGCCAGAGCCATTTCGAGCAGACGGAATTCGATACACCTGGCCCTTCGACTCGACCCGATACGTGTGCTGGAACATCGCACGCTGAAGCTGGAGTATTGGGCTTCATGACGCTGATCGATCGTGCACCCCGTCCACGCTTCGGCTCAGTCAAGCGATTCACCATCGTGCAATCAACAGCCTCCAGGGATGGAAACGCGGTCCGCAGCACGCGATCGGCAGCCTTTTGTCGCTGTCGCGGCGACAAGCACTTCCACGTCGCTGGCGTGCACGCGGCTCGTTCATCCAGGCTGCGAGAGCCATGATCGCCAGCGAGGACGAAGGGAACCTTCGCATCGTTCAGGACGGACACGACCTGGAGCGGTGGGATCATGAGCATTCCGTTCACGCGACATTTCGCTCCTCGACCGAACCTGGCGAGCGGCGAGGTCTATCCCCGCCGTCTGTCCGCCGGGATGAACCCGGCGGCTCTTTCCGCGACCGTCTGTTTCTCACTGCGGGCGGCTTGAACTGCTTCTGGAAGTCCGCAATCGCCGCGTTCAGGCGCGGGTCCTCCGGCTCGCGGCGATCATTCGTCGGCAGCTTCCGCTCCTTGGTCAGCGTCGTCACGGACGTCCGACTTCTGCTCGCGCATGAAGCGCAGGAACTGCTCCTCCCACGCCGGCCACCTGCTTGATCGGCACCTTGTCCAGGTAGCCCTTGGTGCCGGCGTAGATGATCATGACCTGATCGATCACGTTCATCGGCTTGAACTGCGGCTGCTTCAGCATCTCGACCATGCGATAGCCGCGGTCGAGCTGCGCCTGCGTCGCCTTGTCCAGCTCGGTGCCGAGCTGGGCGAACGCTTCCAGCTCGCGGAAGGCGGCCAGGTCGAGACGCAGGCCGCCGGCGATCTGCTTCATGGCCGGGATCTGGGCCTTGCCGCCGACGCGCGACACGCTGATGCCGACGTCGATGGCCGGCCGGACGCCGGCGAAGAACAGGTCGGGCTGCAGATAGATCTGGCCGTCGGTGATCGAGATCACGTTCGTCGGGATGTAGGCCGAGACTTCGCCTTCCAGCGTCTCGATGATCGGCAGCGCCGTCAGCGAGCCGCCGGTGTTCGGCGACCTTGGCCACCTTGTGGCCGGGGTACTTGCGGCAGCTCGTGCTTCTCGGCGTGCTCCTTGTCCAGCGGGCCGACGTAGACGACGCGGCTTGCCGTCCGCGCTTGCGATTGACGGCCCAGTCGTCGGTCGACCTTGCTCGTCGTCGGCATCGTTCGGCACGATGACCCAGCGCTCGGCCAGCTTGGCGGAGCGTTCGAGCAACCGGGAGTGGGCATAGAAAATGTCGCCGGGATAGGCCTCGCGGCCGGGCGGCCGCCGCATCAGCAGCGACAGCTGGCGATAGGCGGCGGCCTGCTTGGACAGGTCGTCGTAGACGCACAGCGTGTCGCGGCCCTGCTCGTACATGAAGTACTCGGCCATCGCGCAGCCGGCGTAGGGGGCGATGTACTGCAGCGGCGCCGGGTCGGCCGCCGACGCGACCACGACGATCGTGTAGTCCATCGCGCCGTGCGGCTCGCAGGCTTCTCGACCACGCCGGCGACCGTCGATTCCTTCTGGCCGATGGCGACGTAGACGCAGATGACGTCTTCTTCCTTCTGATTGATGATGGCGTCGATGGCGATGGCGGTCTTGCCGGTCTTGCGGTCGCCGATGATCAGCTCGCGCTGGCCGCGGCCGACCGGCGTCATGGCGTCGATGGCCTTGATGCCGGTCTGCAGCGGCTGATCGACCGGCTGCCGGCCGGCGACGCCCGGCGCGATCGACTCGACCGGCCGGCGACAGGTCGGTGACGATCGGCCCCTTGCCGTCGCATCGGCTCGCCGAGCGGATCGACCACCCGGCCGATCATGGCGTCGCCGACCGGCACGCGCAGCAGCTCGCCGGTGCGTGCGGACCTCGTCGCCCTCGGCGATCTCGAGGTAGTCGCCGAGGATGATGACGCCGACCGAGTTCTCTTCGAGGTTGAAGGCCAGGCCGCGCACGCCGGTGCGGGTGAACTCGACCATCTCGCCGGCCATGACGCCGGACAGGCCGTAGACGCGGGCGATGCCGTCGCCGACCTCGAGCACCCGGCCGACCTCGCGCGATGTCGAGGCTGGTGCTGGAACTTGCTCGATTTCCTCAGCAGAACTGAAACGATCTCGTCGGCTTTGAATCTCATGGCTGCTTCTCTCGATGAGTTGGTTCCGGATGTTGCCAGGCGTGGTCCGGACCGAGCCGTCGTAGACGTAGTCGCCCACCTGGACGATCAGGCCGCCCAGCAGGTCGGGATCGACCGGATGTTCGAGGACCGGTTCGGCTTGCAGCGTCGCGCGCAGTTCGGTCGATCAGACGTGCCGCTGGTCGTCGGGCAGGGGGCACGGCCGTGCGCACACATGCACGCGCACGCGACCGGTGCCGCTCGCTCGTCGAATCTGGCGGATCTCGGCCAGGATCGGCCGCAGCAGGTCGAGGCGGTCGTGGTCGTTGAGGACCAGCAGGAAG
Organism: uncultured delta proteobacterium; assembly: GCA_963831555.1. Classification (GTDB taxonomy): domain Bacteria; phylum Myxococcota_A; class Polyangia; order Polyangiales; family Polyangiaceae; genus Palsa-1150. The sequence continues at coordinate 596,443 of CAWHQT010000016.1, read as the reverse complement.
TTCACGAAGATCTCGCTGGCCCGTCCGTCCAGGCCCTTGCGAATCAGTTCATCCTCGGCGGTCCCGACCGATGGCCGGCGAGCAGAGCAGCTGCTCAATCCGGCCGGGACGGGAAGACGTCGTGGACCAAGGAGTGCAGCTCCTCCATGACCTCGTCAATCTTGCCCTTCGCTCGGCGGCCTTGAACAGGCGCCTCCGCGTAGACGCGAGCGCCACGCGCTGACGCGGTGACGTCGCTCGGTGCCCTGCGATCGGCGGCTCGCCGAGCGAGCGGGCTGTCTCGTCGGGACCGCGGGTTTCGGTCATAGCGTTGCTTCCACACGTTCCTGTTCGCAGGTCCGCGGCGGTGTTCTTCATCTCGTTCACGGCCTCGTCCACCAGCCGGCGGTGGTCGTCGGCCGACAGTCTGCCGGCGGATCGCCTTGGAAGAAACCAGCGTCGGCCAGCTTGGCAGTCTGGCCCCAGATCTCCTGCGAGGGCCTGGTCCTTGGCGTCTCGCATTTCCTTGCTGCAGCCGTTCGCGCTCGGCAGCGATCTCGGCCTGGGCCTTGGCCTTCATTTCGTCCGCGGCTTCTGGCCATCGCGTCGAGCGGCGTCGAGCATTTCGCGGACCTTGTCGCTGGCCTTGGCCAGTTCCTTCTGAAGCTGAGTCGCGCAACGCCTTGGCCTCGTCGCGGGCCTTCTGGGCCTCGGTCGAGGCGCGCCGGATATTCTCCTCGCGCCGCTGCAGGCCTTCCAGCATCGGACCCCAGGCGATCTTGCTGAGGATCAAGAAGAGGAGAGGAAGACGGCCACCGTCCAGAGGGCGAGGTCCGAGCGCAGCGTCAGAATGTTGACCGGCTTGCCTTGGCGATGTGGACGATGCGTCCTCTTCCAGCATCTGCATCAGCTCCGCGTATTGCTCTGGCTTCGAAGGTCATAGTACTTTTCCTTCTCGTGGCCGTGGTCATCCTCGTACGACACGCTGACGATGGGAGGCTCGACCTTCTCTCAGCGCGCGCGGGTTCGTCGCCACGGCAAAACCAGCACGAACACAAGCGCGAAGCCGAGCGGAGCAGAGCAGAACGCATAACTCACTCGGAAAACCAGGCCCGCCGTCAGGCGACGGGCCTGGAAGGTTGGGTCACCGGGCGGCCGAAAGTCCCATGATGATGCAGACGATCAGGCTGAAGAACGTCGCACCTTCGAGCAGGGCCGCGATGATGAGCATGGCGGTCTGAATCGCGCCGGCCGTCTCGGGCTGGCGAGCCATGCTTTCCAGGGCCGACGAAGCCGATCCGGCCGAAGCCGATGCCGGCGCCGATGAGCGTCAGGCCCGCGCCGATGCCGGCCGCGATGCCCGTGCCGTAGAAAGGACGCGGCGCCGCTGTCAGCTGCCATGACCGAACCGGCGCCGAACAGGAGGACCACCACCGCCACCATCATGACCAGATTGTGCATTCTCATGGGACTGCCATCTCCTACGCTAAGTGCAAACGATCAAACCGTTCGTCTGCTCGACGCGCCCCTCAATGGGCCGGATGCAAGGTCGATCCCAGGAACAGCGCCGTCAGGAACACAAAGATGTACGCCTGCAGGAAGGCCACGAACAGCTCCAGCAGGCTCAGGGCGGTCACGCCCAGCACGCTGCCGATCGTGATGCCCCACGCCAGGAAGTAGCCGGCATCTCCCGCCATCACGATGAACAGCAGGATGACCGCCAGCACCGTATGGCCCGGCGAACATGTTGGCGAACAAACGCACGGCCAGGACGAAGGTCTTGATGAAATTGCCGATCACCTCGATGACCACGATCATCGGGACGATGAAGTAACCCATGCCGAAGGGGACGTGCATGTGCGGCACGTAGGACCCCATGTAGTGGAGCGGCCCCATCTTGCAGATCGCCGACACGTGCGTGACCAGGAAACTGCACACGGCCAGGGCAGCGGTGACGCTCAGTGCTCGCCGTCGGCGATCCGAGGAAGGGGACCATGCCGAGCAGGTTGCAGAACAGGATGAACAGGAACAGCGTCCACAGAAACGGCACGAACTTGTCCGAGTCATGTTCGCCGATATTGGGCCGGGCCACCTCGTCGCGGATGAATGTGAGCAGCGACTTCAAAAGCGTTGTCGAAGGGCCCCTCGAGCCGGTGTGCCGGCGCGGAGACGCTTGGCGAGCGGGATGTAGATGAGCAGAATGAGGCCGGCGGCGAGCAGTTCCAGAACCATGAACTTCGTGACGAACCCCGGCAGGTGGAACTTCCAGTGCAGGGTCTCGAAGAAGTGCCAATGCGGCGAGTCCATCACGTGTTCAAAGGGATCGACTGCTGCAAACAACATATGCGTGACCGTTTATCGAAAGTTCCGGGTTTACCAGGGCAGGCATTCCCACCTGACCTACGCCGTGCGCGGCTTCCCTTGCACCAACACGACGACTTCCAGGGCGAGCGAAAACAGGTAATAGAGCAGCAGCCATCCCCAGAAGGCGACCGGGCCCTGCTCCGCCAGCGCCGGCACCGACACGTACAGGATCAATCCGGCACCGAGGGCCACCGTCATCCGCAGGCCCATGCCGCCGAGCATCAAGAGCTGCGGCGACAGGCCGTGCGAGCGTTCGACCCACAACAACACTCCCACCGTCGGCAGCAGACACAGACCGGCGGCGATGGCACTGTTGACGTACATCGCGGTGCCCCACAACTGAGCGGCCGGCACCGCGGTCAGCACCCAGAAGGCCAGCGAACCGCCGATCAGCAGAGGCAGTGCTTCACGTTTGGTTCCGCGAGTCTGGGGAGGAACCGGAATCATTGCGCCGGTTCAGGATCGCTACCAGGTGCCACATGCCGCCGACCAGTCCGAAGACGGCCCCGCCGACGGTCGCCCACGGCGTCCAGTCGAAGTGCGAGTCCAGGAACACCCCCAGGACCACGGGGGCGACCATCTCCATGCCAACCTGAGCGAGGGCGGCGTAAACGCCGAGTTTGCTGGGGTCGGGCAAGTTGCGAGGCACTTGCTCCTCCGCCGGGATCCAGTCATCGGTCTTGTCGTGCGGGGTCATTCTCAGACCCCGGCGACGAAAGTCAATCGAAATTCGTGTAACTTTTCACGAAGTCCTGCAAGGCACTCCGCGGAGTCCAGGCCTTACTGAAAAACCACGTCGGACGTAGGGTGCGTCAAGCGCATGCGCAGACGCACCACGGCCATGCAGGTGCCTCACGCCGTTGCAAGGGTTCGGTGCGTCGAATGCATGCGCAGACGCACCCTACTGAAAAACCACGTCGGACGTAGGGTGCGTCAAGCGCATGCGCAGACGCACCACGGCCATGCAGGTGCCTCACGCCGTTGCAAGGGTTCGGTGCGTCTGCGCATGCGCTTGACGCACCCTACGCGCCGGAGAACTTCTCCAGGTCGTTTTTTCGCAGTTGAACCGCGACGCCTCGGGACCGACAATAGGGAAAACCGCCGACCCCGAACCGGGCGCCGCCCAGCGCCCGACGCCCGACGGCGACCGTCAGCCGAGTGCAACCCATGCCGATCCGGTTTCGCTGCGCCTACTGCAACCAATTGCTGGGCATCGCTCGCCGCAAGTCCGGCACGGTCGTCCGTTGCCCGACCTGCGCAGGTCAGGTCGTCGTACCCGCCGTCGATGAGGAAGGTGCCGCCGACGAGAAGAACGAAAAGGAAGCGCCGCCGCCGCCGCCGCCGGAGACGGCCGGCCAGCGCTTCTTCGAGGGCAGCGACATCGACAAACTGCTGGAAGGAGCGGCCGGCGATCAACCGTCGGCGCTCGGCAGCGTCGGCCGCGAGACGATCCGGCCATCGATCATGCCGGGCAAGGCGGCGGCCGCAGCAGCGAACGAGCAGGTGCCGTTAATCATGCCGCCGGCGACGGGGCCAGTCGGAATGATGGGTAGACAGCCTGGAATCTGGCTGTCGCCGGCGCGGGCGACGCTGCTGAGCGTGCTGGCGGTGATTGCGTTGGCGGTGTCGTTTGGCGTGGGCTTGCTGGTGGGGCTGTTCATCGGGCATCGGTGAGGCTCGACCGCCTGTCGCTTGCGCGTCGGGCTTGTGTTCAGGCCTGGTCGACGTGTCTCGCTCGCGTCAGCGCACAGGCTCCAGGTCCTCGAAGTCGATTTCCTCGCTTGTCAGCCGGCCTGCGTAGTCGATGCTCACCACTGCTCGGAGGCCGGAGAAGTTGAGGCGCGAGATTGTGCCCATACTGCCGCGGTGTGGTCCGGACCGGAAACCAACCTGCTGACCGACCCAAAACCTTATCGATGAGAACACGCTCAGCGGCGTCCAGAATATCTCGGAATCGCGGATCGTCCGTGAGTCGATGGCCACGCAATGCCCGAAGTTGGCGTGCCGTTGAGCATGTTCAGTGCTTCCGCAGAAGTAGACATTCTTGCGGCAACTCTCGCAGAAACGAACGTGACTTTCGTCCGTCGTCTTGAGCTGCTCCCAGCGTTGCGGGCAGGCGGCCCCAAAGCGAAAACAGCCTTCGACCTGCGTCCGATCGAGCAGAGCGAGCCAGTCCGCTCCCATCTCGGGCCGCAGTTCCCGCAAGCGCGCCTTCAACCCCCGCGCTCGACGAGATCGCTTCGGTAGACCGGCCAACTCCACCTCGGCGCAGGAACTCCGCGCGCACGTCGCCGCGCTCCTCCAGCCAGTCGGCGTAGACCAGCCGCAGCGTCGCGTCGTCGGGCGCGGCGAGGATCGCCTGGATGAAGTGGGAGTCGTCGTGCATGGGGGTCGCTCCCCACGGTCGTAACGACTGGTCCTCCGTTTAGCCGCGACGCGCAGCGGAGTGCGGACTGTATCCCGCGGTCGCAAGTGATCCTCTCCGCGCTCCGCTGCGCGTCGCGGCTAAACCGCTGACCCGTCACTCCTTCTTCCCGCCGGGGAACACGTGCCCCGCCACCTCCATCGGCATGCTGTAGACCGACGTCCGCGCCGTTGCGTACAACGTCTTGCGGTCCTTCCCGCCGAACGTCAAGTTCGACGGCTGCTCCGGAAACGCGATCGCGCCCAGGAACTTGCCTTCTGGATCAAAGACCTGAACCCCAATCGTCGAGGTGACGTACAGGTTGCCCTTCGAGTCGATCGTGCAGCCGTCGCCGCCGGTGCCGGGCTTGTCGTCCTTGCCTTGCAGCTTGCAGTGGACGCGGCCCTTGCCGAGCTTGCCCGGCTCCTCGACCGGATATGCCATCATGTCGGGCGGCCCCGTCTGGATGACGTACAGCGTCTTCTCGTCCGGCGTCAGGACCACGCCGTTGGGCTGGGTCAGGTCGTCGAGGAGGCGCGTCACCTTGCCTTCCGGCGTGATGTAATAAACGGCCGTCTTGCCCTGCGGCAGCGGCTTGGGGGCGCCGAAGCTGGGATCGCTGAAGTAGACACCGCCGGTCTTGTCGACCATGAGGTCGTTCGGAGCGTTGAAGCGATTGCCCTCGTACTTGTCGGCCAGGACGCGGACTTCCTTGCCGTCGGGGCTGACGACGACGATGCGGCCGTTCATGTCACAGGCGACGATCTCGCCTTTGGCGTTGAACTTCAGGCCGTTGAACTTCTCGGTTTTCTCGCGGAAGGTGGACAGTTCGCCCTTCTCGTTGATCTTGTTGATGCGATTGTTGGGTACGTCGCTGAAATAGAGATTGTTGCCCTCCTTGTCGACGACCGGTCCCTCGGTGAAGGCGAAGCCGCCGTGGACCTTGGTGATCTTGCCGGTCGGCCCGATGCCGGCGATCGGCTTCGGCGCGTCATCGGCGGCCCGCAGCGGCAGGGCGAGCAGCAGCGCCGGCAGCAGCAAGACGCCGCGACGCAAGGTGCAGAAGATCGACATGGAGACGTCTCCGGGTGGGTGCGGATACGGAACAACTGCCCCCCTCAGCATACCGGAGCCGATGCGTGAGGGCGAGAGCGCGAGACAAAAGCGACCGGCGGCGGTGTCAGCGAAGGACACCGCCGCCGGTCGTTGACGATCTCGGATTCAGTTCAAATCAGCGCTTGCCGAGACGATCCAGGGCGGCCTGCGCGTCCTTGGTGACGCGCAGCGCCCGGCGCCCCCTTGGCAATCGTTTGCAGGACTTCGCGGGCCTCGGGCGTGCCGGCTGCCTCCAGCACTTCCAGGCCACGCAGCGTCCGCAGCTGCTGGGCGTTCGGGGCCGCTCCCGTCACCAGCTTGGCCAGCAGACCTTCCAGCCGCTTCTGAATTTCCAGGTTCGGCTTGTCGTTGAGCGCCTTGCGCAGGGCGTCCTCGGCCAGTTCGCCCATCTTCTCGAGTTCGTCCTCGGCCTTCTTGCGCGTCACGAAGACGTTGCTGTCAAGATCGGCGATCATCTGGGCCACCTTCTGGGCGTCCGGCGGCGTCACCGCTTGCAGGCGATCCTTGAGCAGCGGCACGGCCTGCGCGGGCACCTGGCTCAGCGTGCGAATCGACTGATAGGCCTTGGTCGCGTCGTCGGTGGTCAGTTCCTCCACCATCGTCTCGGCCTGCTTCGCTTCCAGCTTGAGGGCCGCCGGCCGCTCGGCCTCGGCGGGCACTTCCCAGACCAGGGCGGTCGTGTCGCTGCTGCCGGTGGCGATCCGCTTGTTGTTCAGCGCGAAGGCCAGGACGGTGATGTTGCCCTGGTGTCCCTTCAGGCTGGTGCGTTCCTTGCCGGCGAGCATGTCCCAGAAGTGGAGCGTGCCTTCCTGCCCTGCGGCGGCCAGCACCTTGCCGTCGGCGGAGAAGGCGATGCTGTTGAGCCCCGCGTTGCCGGGGAACGGCCGAATGGCGACGGCCTTGGCCACCGGCACCGGGCCGCCGACCGGCGGCGGGGGCACCGCGGCGCCGGCGCCGGCCGCCTTCAAGGTGATCCGCTGCCGTTCCTTGCCGGAAGCCGATTCCCACAGGCTGATACTGTTGTCGAAGTTCGCAGTAGCCACCGTCCGGCCGTCCGGCGCGAAGGTCGGGCGCGGGCCATCCTGCCGTGAGCACGACCTGGGGGTTACTCGGGTCGCCCGTGAACGTGATCGTCCCTCGCTCGACGACGAACGCCTTGCCTTTCACGTCCAGAGTGCCGCGAACGAGCCGGATTTGACCGTTGACGCGCACGTCGCCGTCGAGGGTGATCGTGGGCTGTCCCTCGAGGCGCACGTCCAGATCCGTCCCTCGGGCGACCTGCACGTCGCCGCCGAGTCGTACCGCGATCCGTGTGGAAGACTTCTCCGGACCGTGGGCGGCGTCACTTGTCTGCACGGCATCCAGAGGCACCAAGGCGAATTCGCTTCCCCGCGTGACACCGACGTCGACGCTGTCGATCCCCCCGAGGGCTTGCACGTCGCGCGCCGCGGACCCGGTGGGCAAGGCGAGGTGCAGGGAGGGCACTTGCACTGCGATGTCCATCCCGGACGCGGAGTGGCGGAGGTCGAGTTCGAATCTCCCGTCGAGCATTCCGAGCTGCACGCCGTCGAAGACGAGCGGCAGCGGGTCGGCTCGCGGCATTTCCACGGTGGCACGCAGGGCCGCGAGCGAGAACCCGTCCATGCGTCCGGTGGCCGACCCGAGAATCTCTCCGCTGGTCCCGTGCGCGACGGCGTGCTCGAGACGCAGTACTCCGTCGGGACTCAGCGCCAACGTGGCTTCCACGCCGTGAAATGCGCCGCCCATCGACGCCAGCTCAAACGCGCCGTCCTTCAGGCGCAACGTTCCCTGCGGCTTGCCGGAGCCGTGCGCCGCGTCGATCGCGATGCGCGCGTCCGCGTCGAGGGTGCCGTCGAGCTCCGTGAAGATTCCCGAAACGAAGGGCAAGAGCAGCGCGGCGCGAAACGCCTTGGCCGATAGCGAAGCCTCCGCGGGCTGGGACACGTCGAGGGCCGGCAAAAGGGCCTCTCCCCAGTGCAGCCCGAAGTGCGTGTGCGTTTTCATATGCCCGCCTTTCGCGTCGTCAATCTGGATCGAATCCATCGAAAGCGCGCCCGTCGGCTTCGGCGCGGGCACTCGCCGATCGGCACGTCGCGTCACCGACCTCCAGATCGTCGAAACTCAAAGCGACGCTCGCTCGTGCGTCGTCGTGAAGCCCCGTCAGGGTCACGTCGCCGCTCACGTTCCCCTGGACTTGGCGGTCGTCGAGCACCGGGACGTTTCGCAGCGGCATCTTCGTGAGCCGGGCGTTCGCCGAAGCCATCCACGGCACGTCGGCCCCTCCGAGCCCCGCGACCACGTCCCGAGCCCGGGCGTCGATGCGGGCCGACGCGTCGAGCATTGGCTTGCCGTGCCACGAGCCGAATAGCGAGGCGTCGAGCTTGGCGCCGTCGTAGTGGGCCGCGAGGGCGAGATCGAGCGGAAGTGCCACGGCGGACGGATCCGACGGACCCCGGGCCAACGTCGCGGCGACGTCGACCAAGGGCGCGACGACCGTCCCCGTCCAATCGACTTTGGCGCTCACCACACCCCGGAGACCCACGGTGCCGAGCGCCGCCGGCAGCGATGTGAGCGGCCTGGCGGGCACTTCGACGTGCGCGGCAAACGGCATCGCCGCCAGCGCGGCGAGTATTCGCGCGCTCGAAAAGTCCGACAACACGCTCGCGTACGGCACCGCGGCCGACGTGGCCTCGAACGTTGCGAGGGGACCCGCGGCGTCGTGGACCTGCCCCGAGATGGCCGTGGCTCCCGTGGTTCCGTTGACCACCGCCGAAAGCTCCGGGTCGATCCCGGCGAGCCGCCATTCACCCGCCGCCCGCCGCCCGGACAGCAAAAGGCCCTTGGTGCTCGCCGTCATGTCGATCTCCGGCGTCATGTCGCTGGGAGAGTCGCGCTCCAAGCGGATGGCCACGTCCAATTGGCCACGGACGTCGTCCAGCGGCCTTGGCTTCGCGACGTCCGGGAAAAGGCGCGCGAAGGACTTTGCCAGGTCGGCGTGCGCCTTCACGTCGACGGCGCCCCACGCTTGCCTCCAAGGGGATGCCGTCACCAGATCGCCTCGCCCGACTTCCAGCGACGATGAGGTCACCTCCACCGTGCCGAGATCTTGCGCGCTCGCCGCCGCGTGGCCGGCGATTTTCCGTCCATGGAGCCGTACTTCCACTTGGGCGCTGGCGCCTTTGAACCCCGCGACTTCGCCTCGAGAAAGGTCGAGGCCCACTCGCCCTTCGACCGAGTCGCGCTCCACGGTGGCGTCCACATCGATTGCGAGCCGGCCCGTGGCGGCCGGCACGAACGCGAACGAGGTCAGCCGCGAGAGATCGACCCCCGCGCTCTCGGCTCGGACGACGATGCCCGCCGGCGACACGCGAAGGGTCGCCTCCAGCGGCTCGCCGAGGCCTTCGGCGATGACGTGATCCACGCGCACGTCGCCTCCGGCAAGTCGAACGTCGGCCACGCGCACCCGCAGGGGCGGGCCGTCGTTCGCGAGGCTCACATCCACGTCGCGGAGGCCAACGCCGCCGTCGAGCGTGAGCTCCGCGTCGGCGCGAAACGCGTCCGCGCGGAGCCGCCCCGCTCGCACGTCTTGTCCCTCCAGCGCCACGCGGACGACCGGCGACGAGAGCGTCCCGCTCGCATGCGCCTCGGCGCGTACGCCGTTCGCGGTCGCGTCGCCCGCGGCGAGAGCCGTCGACGTCGCCGACACCTGCGCCACGATGACGCCTCGGGTCAGATCGAGGGTGCCTGCCGCGTGGAGGGACGCGTCGCCGCTCGCGACGCCGCGGAGCCGAGGGACCGATTGCAGCCGCGGGGCATTGACGTCGGCCTGGAAAGAAAGCAAAGGGTCGTTTTTTTCGGGTCCGCCGCCTCTCGGCGCGAGCTGCACGGCAACGACCCCGGGCGCGCCGGTCTCGCGAATCGTCGCGTTCGCACGCAACGCCGCCTCGCCTTCGCTCGAGCGGGTGAGATCGGCCGTGATCGCGATCGTCGGGATCGGCTCGGTCTCTCGCTTTCCGTCTCGTTCGGTCACCCATTCGCCGCGGGTGAGCGTAAAGGCGACGCGGGCTTCGGCCGCCCCGTTCGGCGCGAGCGCGAGCGTCACGTCGCCCGAGCCGCTCGCGTTGGCAACCGGCACCGGCGCGATGAGAGTGCCACCGCTGAGGCCGCGCATCTCCACGTGCAGGGAGGCGTCCACGCGCGCGCCCAGCGTCACGGGGCCCGCAACGCTGACGTCGCCGCCCAGGGCCGAAGCATGGGCGGTCACGTCGAGGCGCGGCAAGCGGCCGTGCGCTTCCGCGTGCCCCGCGGCCGGACCGCCGAGCGGCCATTGCGGCCAGACCGCGCGCACCTCTTCGGCCGTCGCGGGACCGGCGTCGATCGTCGCGTCGAGTTCTGCGCCGTCCATCGCGACGCGGGCTTGCTCGCGGATCGCGCCGACGCTTCCGTCCCACGAGGCGCGCAGCCGCAAAGGACCGGAGGACGGCTTCTCGAGGTGGGCCTTGGCGTCGCCCCGCGCTTGTGCGCCCTCGGGCAGGCCGCGCACCTGAAGTCGCGCGCGGGCCACATCGACGACGAGCGTCGCCGGCGTAAAGGACACGCTCGCGTCGGCGTCATCGAGGTCGCCGTCGTGCGGAGCGCTCGGCTGGGCGTGCACCGCGGCGTGAACGAGGTGGATGCGCGGAAACGCGACGACGACGTCGCGGCCCGGCGGATCGCCGGGCTTGGGTGGCGTCCGGAGCCCGAACGCGCCCGCGATGCGAGGTACGCCGCTGGCGTCCGCGTCGAGCTTCACGTCCGCTCGCGCGATCGATAGCTCCGGGATGCGAATGACGAGCGGCCCGCTCGATTCGAAGAGCGACCGGAGGAGCGCCAGCGTCGACACGCGCGCGGTGGCTCCCTCGACGCGGAGGACGGTCTTGCCGTCGGGACCGTCGACGTGCGCATCGAGGCCGTCGATTCGCGTGAGGCCGAAAAAGCCGATCCTATCGATCGTGATGCGTCCCGCGAACAGAGGCGCGAGGCCGCGATTGACTCCCGCCTGCAGCGTGCGGCGGGCGATCGGCAACGCGGAAAGATGAAGGACGGCGCCGGTCACGAGAGCGCACGCGAAGACAATCGCGCTCACGTGCGCGTGGGCCACGGCGCGAAGGGGCCGCATCTCAGAACGCTTCTCCGATGCCGAACGCGATGGCCATCGGGATCGTCGAGAAGAGCACGGGGGGCGTTCCGAACGTCGGGTCGCCCGGCTTGCCGCCGTAGACTCGCGCGGGATCCGCGGCCGCCTCCTCATCGGGAAACCCGAGCCGCTGCAGCGGCGGAATGCGATAGCCGAGGTCCAGGCGAATCGGCCCGATGGGCGTGTCGTAGCGGCCGCCGACGCCGCATGACATGTGCAGGTAGTCGAAGCGAAAGTTGGCGACATGCTGCGATACGTCGCCCGCGTCGCAGAAGACCGCCGCTCCGACGGGGCCGGAGACTTCGAACCGAAGCTCCGCCGTGGCTCCCCACATGGTGAAGCCGCCCACCGGCGTCGCGCACCGCGGATCGGTGACCATCCCTTTGGTCGGATCGCAAAGGATGCCGCCGTTCGCCGTCTCCTGGTTCATGATCGCCGTCGCGTTGGACGGAGTGAGGAAGCGCACGATTCCGTGAGGGGCGAGCTGGCGAAGCGGGTACCCGCGATTGGAGCTCGGGCCGCCGGAAAAGAAGCCACGAAAGTACATCGTGACGACGTCTCTGCCGTTCAACGCGCTTCCGTCGGCGGTGAGGTTCTCGATGCTCGAACCGTACGTCGACGTCGCAGGAAACAGCAGGCCCGCCGAGGCGCTCACGGCGAACGTCACGCCGTGCGCAACGGGTATGTAGCCTTGCACCGTCGGCTGGACGCGCACGTCGGTGGCGGTGCCGCCGAAGGGACCCCCGGCGATTTCGAAAATCGTTCGTTGCGTAGAACCCGGCGTGCGTGTGCACCGGGTCGTCACGATAGTCCAGGGTCGTGAGGAGCTGAGGAAACGAAAGGAGGACGTAGTCGGGAAGTGGGTCCGAGCTGCCGCTGCCGACCAGGTATCGGAATGGTTTTTCGTATTGAACGTTGTACGAGAGCGTCACGAAGACGTGCTTGCCGAAGCGCCGCTCGGCGCCGATCGCACCCTTGGCCTCCACGAACCCGACCACGGTCGCGCTGGGGTCGGGATTGGCTTCGATCAAGAGCGGAAAGACGTTCAGCTCGGGCCGAACGAAGCCCGTCGTCCGAGGTTCGACGAACGCCGGCAGACGAAGTTGCAAGCGGAGGCGCTCTTCCGGCAGGGGATGTTCGGGGGCCAGGATCGGCGTGCTCGCCGTCGTCGGGTAGAGCACCGCCCCCGGCGTGAAGTCGACGCTCACGTCGCGCAGGTCGCCCAGAAAGTCATGGTCCTCCCAGCCGACGATCCCGTGCACATCCGTCTTGACCGCGTCGAACTCGGCGCCGAATCCGAGCCGTATCGCGCGGAGCTTCGTCGGTTCCACCTGAACGACGAGGGGCACCGTCCGCGCCGTGGGATCCGAGAGGGCCGCCACGATGTGAACGGAGCTGAAGACTTCGAGATCCAGGAGCGCCTGCGTGCCCGACTCGATGTCGGAGGTGGAGTAGGGCGTATCCGTTTGGATGCGGAGCGTCCGCCGCAGGATCGCCTCGTCGATCTCTTGGGGCGCAGGACCGGCTCCGTCCGGGTCGAGTCCGGCGAACGTAATCGGACCAAAGACCGTCGCGATGCCCGGCGTCACGGTCAGCAGGTAGTCGACGGAATGCGCCGCCATGTCGGCTTTCGCGCTGGCGGCGACACTGGCGTACGCGTAACCGCGATCGGTGAGGGCGCGCACGACGGCCGCGCGGGCCGCGGCGTAAGTCTCTTCGTCGAAGCGCGCGCCCTGAGGTAGCGCGCGGTTGGCCGCGAGGCGAACGTCCCGCGCCACGTCGTCGGATAGGCCCTCCAGGCCATCGACGCGCATCTCGCGGTTTTGCATCGGCGGGCCTTCGTCGACGACGATGCGAATGCGAACGTGGTCGGGTTTGGCATAGAAGACGCGCGCGACGCGAACGTGCGCCTCGAAGAACCCGCGGCCGCGGTAGTAGCGCTCTACGCGGGCGAGGTCGCGCTGCAAGACCGACGTGTCATAGATCGAGTAGTCGTAGGCGACGCCCCGCATGAGCCCGAGAAACTTGGGGCTCTCGGTCGACGCGAGCTTGCCGAGGACGTCATCCGCGTCGATCGCCTGCGCCCCCAGGATCTTCATCGAATCGATGGCGGCGCGGCCTTGCGGGATCGACGAGCACGCGCTCGTGGCCCCGACGGCCGCAAGCGCGAGCAGAAAGAAGACGAACCGTGTCGCGCGAGCGAGAGAAGAGGCGAACGACGAGAGCATCGGGGCGAAGCGAGGGCAAAAACGATTGTACGGGCTTCGAGAACGTTGGTATGCGGCCCACCGTGTATCGCGCGACTCTGGGGTCCGTCGCAACGTTCCTGAGCGCGTGCGCGGGCACGGTGGCGCATCCCCCGTACGCACCCCAGCCGGAGAGCGCACTCGTGGAGGTGGTCTCGCCGCCGCCGCCCGGGCGGGTCGAGGTCGTCCCGGATCGGCCCAACCGCGGCGCGGTTTGGGTCGACGGCGAATGGGCTTGGCGCCGGCGCCGGTGGGCCTGGTCCGCGGGGGCATGGGTCGATCCGCCTCCAGGCGCTGCATTTTCGCCCTGGGTATTCGTCCGCGGTCCAGACGGTACCTTCTGGTACGCGCCGGGCACCTGGCGCGACGCGAAGGGCGTCGGGGTAACGCCGCCCGAGCCCCTCGTCGCCGCGCGGGTCGACTCCTCGGCGGTCGTCGACGCGAGCGGCCTCACGGAAAACACGGGAACAACGCTCAAGCCGCAAGCGGCGGCCCCCGCCGGACAACCCGGGGCCAGCCCTCCTCGAAGCCATTGAAACGCAGTCTGCGGCGCCGCACCGTGGCACGCGATCGCGCCGTCAGGGCCGTGCAGTCAGGCGCGCCCTTGGCCCTTCGTCCACTTGATGCCGCAGCCGACGCTGGGCTTCTGGTCGCTCGAGGGTAGCGTCCCCGACGCGACCGCCTCGATGGCGCGACGCAGATCGCGGCCCGTGACGGGCTTGCCGTTCGACGGCCGGCTGTCGTCGAACTGGCCTCGGTACGCGAGCTTGCCGTCCGCGTCGAAGACATAGAACTCGGGAGTGCACTCGGCTCGCAGCGCGCGAGCGACCTGCTGGGTCTCGTCGAAGACGAAGGGAAATCTCCATTTCTCTTCACGCGCGAGCTTGGCCATCGCGTCTGGACCATCCTGCGGATACGTGGCCTTGTCGTTCGAGTTCATCGCAACGACGGCGAGGCCGCGATCGAGCGCCTCGTGCGCCGCGCGCACGAGCTCGCCGCGAATATGAACGACGAACGGACAATGATTGCACATGACCATAAGGAGCAATCCGCGCTTGCCGGCGGCGAGCGTTTCGACGTCGACGAGCGCGCCGCCGACGGCATCGACGAGCCGTATCGACGGGAGCCGCGTTCCGAGGGGCAGCATGCTGGACGGGGTTTGCGCCATGGCGCAAGGACATTGTCTCGGCTCGGCCCATTGGGCAAGGGCCTCGCGCGCAGAGTGCCCGTCGAGCCCGCCCGGTCGCGTGGCCTCACGGGGCTCTCGCGCTTCATCCCCCGAAGGCGAAGGCCGACACGACGGCCCCCATGACTTCGTCGCGCAAGACCGAGCGTCCGGCATCGTCCCGCGCCGCACCCGCGGCCACCAGGAGCGGCAAGAGGTGCTCTTCACGCGGATGGCATTCGCGCGCTGCCGGAGCGCCCGCCCACGCGGTAAGCGCCGCCTCGCGCACCGGCGGCTCGGAGCGCACAGCTTGCGTGAGCCACGCGTCGAAACGGGCGGACGGCTCGTGCGCGCCCGCCGTTCGGAACGCTCGCATGTTGTGGTAGCTCATTCCGCTCCCCACGATGAGCACCCCCTCGTCGCGCAGCGATGCGAGAGCGCCGCCCATGGCAAGGTGCGAGGCGGGATCGAGTCCCGCGCGAAGGGAGAGCTGCACGGTCGGCAGCTGCGCCTCCGGATAGGCCACCTTGAGCGGTACGAATACGCCATGGTCGAAGCCCCGCGTCGCGTCGGCGGCGCACGCGATGCCGCCAGCTTCCAAAAGGCGCGCCACCTTCGCGGCCAGCTCGGGCGCACCGGGAGCGGGCCACGCGAGCGTGTAGGTATGCGCCGGAAAGCCGCTGTAGTCGTAAATGAGCGGCGGCGCCGGCGAGGACGTCACCGTGGCGACCGGCGCTTCCCAATGTGCGGAGACCACGAGCAGCCCCGTCGGTCGCGAAGGGAGCGACGCATCGAGGCCGCCCAGAAACGTCGCGATGCGGTCCCACGTGTCCTTCGGGCCGATCGGCGTCCAGTCCATGAAAAAGCATGGCCCCCCGCCGTGTGGGATGAACAGTGTGGGCAGCTTCATGCGTGGCATTCGTTCACCTTAGGTTAGCGACGGCCCAACCCGCCGCAAAGCCGCACCCAAAGACTTGCGGAAATACGGTACGAAGAGCCTCCACGACGAAGCGGCGTGCGATACCCTCGTTCTGGAGTGCGAGAGAGGTGCGAACATGCTGCGGCCTCGCCTCGCCGGGGTGCTGGCCTAGCGCTTGCTCCGGCACCCGAGGTCACGCCATGAAGACGCGACTGCGGGTTCTCAGCGTCGAAGACTCGGAAAACGATGCCGAGCTCGTGCGCGTTCATCTCACGCGTGCCGGCTGGGAGGTGGTGCAAACGCGTGCGGAAACGGCGGAGCAAATGGCGGCCGCACTCGACGGGGCCCCCTGGGACGTCGTGGTTGCCGACTACAGCCTTCCGCAGTTCGACGCGGTCCGCGCGCTCGCACTGCTCGATCGTGGCGGCCATGACATTCCCCTCGTCGTCGTCTCGGGAACGGTCGGCGAGGCACGCGCCGTCGAGCTCATGCGTCTTGGCGCCCGCGACTTCGTTCTGAAAGATGATCTGACGCGCCTCGCGCCCGCGATCACGCGCGAGCTGGGTGAGGCGGTCAACCGCCAAATGCGGCGGCAAGCCGAGCGAGACCGCGAAGAGCTCATCGGGCGCTTGCGCCGCGCGCTCGACGACGCCGCCCGACTGAATCGCTCGCTCGAAGAGGCGCACCGCTCGAAGGACCAGTTTCTCGCGACCGTCAGTCATGAGCTCCGCACGCCGCTCACCGCGATTCTCGGATGGGCGCGCATCATGATGACGACCCCCGTGAGCGAGGGCCGCGATACGCGCGCCATGAACGTGATCGAGCGCAACGCCCACGCGATGACCCGCCTCGTCGAGGATCTGATCGACTACGCAGGCGCCAGCCGGGGGCAACTGCGCTTGCAGGTCGCGCCGGTGGATCTCGTGCAGGTCGTCGACGAGACGATCGAGTCGTCGCGCGTCGCGGCGCAGGCCAAGGGTGTTCAGCTCGAGCGGCGGTTCGACGCGGACGCGGCCCGAGTCATCGGGGACGCGTCGCGCCTGCAGCAAGTCGTGTGGAACCTGGTCAGCAACGCCGTGAAGTTCACTCCGGCGGGGGGGCGCGTGGACATCACGCTGGCGCGCGCCGAGCGCTTCATCGAGGTCTCGGTCGCGGACACCGGGCAGGGGATCAGCGCGGAGTTCTTGCCGTTCGTATTCGAACCGTTTCGCCAGGCCGACAGCACTCCGATGCGCGCCCACGGAGGCCTCGGGCTCGGCCTTTCGATCGCGCGCCACTTGATCGACCTCCACGGCGGCCGCATCGACGCGCAGAGCGATGGACTCGGGCGAGGAGCTCGTTTCGTCGTCCGGTTGCCCACTGCGGCGGTTTGGAACCAGACCACCGAACGCAGTGAGACGGCTCCCGCCATGGACGGGGTGCACGTTCTCGCGGCGGAGAACGACCCGAACGCGCGTGGGGTCTTTGCTTCGTTGCTCGAGGACTCTGGGTCGGCGGTGGTCGCCGAGTCAGCGAGCGCAGGCGCCCCGGCCGGCGCGGCTCGCTGATGCCGTCCCGCAGAAGTGCGGCCGGTCGAAGTCCGGACAGGACGTCGGCCGAGCGGCACGAGTCTCCGCGCGCCATGGCATGGCCTTCGTGGCGTGGACGTTTCGTGCGCGAGACGTTTTTTGGCGCGGAAACGCACTGTCGAAGCGTACCGCTGTGCTTCCATGGACAAAGTTACGACGGGCAGTACTAGTCTCGAGGCTGCCATGCGGAATGACACGCGCGTCGAAGAGTCGAAGTTCGAAATTGGCCTGGGCGTGGCGAAGCTCGATTCGGGCGAATTCCCCTGGGGTTACGGCGAAAATCGAATTACCGCGATCGTGCGCGACCCGGACTCTGCCTACCTTTACTGGGAAGCGACCGACGAGGCCATTGTCGCGGCACGGGCTCGTCTCGGCCCGGCGGGTGCCGGCGGGTGGTGCTGTCTTCGCGTCTACGACACCACGCAACGAAGGTTCGACGGCACGAACGCGAAAGACTATTTCGACATCCGGGTCGACCGCTCGGACCGCGAATATTTTCTAATGATTCGGCGTCCCACGTCGACGATGCACGCGGAAATCGGCATCAAGACGGACGAAGGCTACTTCCAGGCCATCGCTCGGTCGGGCGCGGCGGACTTCCCGCGCAATGCGCCGTCGCCCAACACGGCGCTCGAGTGGATGACGGTGACGGCGGACGACCCTCCACCGGCCGTGGCCCCCTACCGCTCCCGCTACGGGGGACCGGAACCGACGCTCCCGGAGCGCGCGGGGGCCGGCTACGTAGACGTGTGGCGAGCGGCTTACGCCCCCTCGATGAAGGCCCAAAACAACGCCCCCGTCGAGAACGCGTCCTCGAGCGGCGCCGGGATCCACCGGACGTTCGATCGAAGCGCCCACATCGAACGGTGGTGGCACCTCGACGAATGGCGCTCCGAGTGGCGAGGCGGTCTTCGTTTCATCCGGAGGGTCGGCGCGATCGAGGACGAGTCGATTCAATGGCGCGAGGGCCCCTTTCCTCTGGAGCTCTCGGCTCCCGAGCGAATCGCCGTCGAGCTGCTCGGCGAGCCGCCCGTGCAGCTTCGCTCGGAGGGCATGGCCTTTACGGTGTACGGTCCGTGGCGCGTGACGATCCGAAGTTTCGACTACGAGGCCAAACGCCGCGTCATCGGCACATGGTCGATGCGCTGGGTTCGAGCGACCACGCCCATGATCGAGCGGTGGGGCTTCGGTCTCGAACGGGCGACCGAGTCCGGATACGAGCACGAGCAGCTTGTGGTCGGGGCGTCCGAGCAGCACGCCCTACTCGAGCGGGGCGCGAGCGAGCGCTGGCGCATCGGAGCCTCGGAGCGGATGTGGCTCGGCGCGAGCGAGTGGGTCCTCGGCGGGGCGTCGGAGACGCTCTACGTCGGGGCCTCGCACTGGGGCTTCGCGGGCGCCAGCGGGCTTTCGTTTCTCGGCGCGAGCCATCGAATCGGAGCGAGCGAGCGAATCGGCGGCAGCGAGGCGTGGCGTGTCGGCGGAGGCGGCAGTCCCCTTGGTGGCGCGAGCGCTTTGCCGTCCGGTGGCGGCGAATATGGCGGGGAGCGGTGGGGCGGGCGTCTAGAGGAGGTATGAGCGTGGCCCACGGATACTTGGCGATTGTTCTTCATGCGCACCTTCCGTTCGTGCGCCACCCCGAGGCCTCCTCCTACATGGAGGAAGAATGGTTCTTCGAGGCCATTACGGAGACCTACATTCCGCTCCTGCTCGCCTTCGAAAATCTCGAGCGCGACGGGGTCGACTTCCGCCTCACGCTTTCGTTCAGCCCATCGCTCCTGTCGATGATGACCGACGATTTGCTCAAGGAGCGGTACGCACGCAAGATCGACAAGCTCATCGAGCTCGCGGAGAAGGAGGTCTCGCGGACGTCGCGCGAGGACCACGCCTTCCACGAACTCGCCAAGATGTATCGCCATCGCTTCTATCAAACGCGTGACTGCTGGAGGCGGTACGACGGGGACCTGGTCAAGGCATTCCGCGCCCTCGCAGACGCCGGGTTCCTCGAGATCATCACGTGCACGGCCACCCACCCTTTCTTTCCGTTGCTCGACCGCAACTGGGCCGCGTTTCGCGCGCAGGTTCACACCGCCGCGAGCGTCTATGAACGCCTCTTCGGCCGGCGCGCGAAGGGCATGTGGCTCGGCGAGTGCGGGTACGTGCCCGGCGTCGATGAACTCATGCGCGAAGAGGGAATTCGCTTTTTCTTCGTCGACACGCACGGAATATTGTTCGCCGATCCGCGCCCACTCTACGGCGTGCACGCGCCCATCTATTGTCGCTCGGGCGTCGCCGCGTTCGGCCGCGACATCGAGAGCAGTAAGCAAGTCTGGAGTGCCCAGGAAGGGTATCCGGGCGACGCGAACTACCGGGACTTTTATCGCGACGTGGGCTTCGACCTGCCGCACGATTACATCGCTCCGTACATCCATCCGGAAGGGATCCGAACGTTTACGGGCATCAAATACTACGCCGTCACCCACCGCTCGATGGACGGGAAGCGCCTCTACGACCCGCATCAGGCCTATCTACGGGCCGCGGAGCACGCGGGTAATTTCATGTACAACCGCGAACGGCAGCTCGAGCACCTGCGGGCGAACATGGACCGCCGGCCGATTGTCGTCGCGCCCTATGACGCCGAGCTCTTCGGGCACTGGTGGTACGAGGGCCCGATGTTTCTCGAGCTGCTCTTTCGCAAGCTCCACTTTGATCAGGGCGCGATCGCACCGATCACGCCGAGCGGATACCTCTGCGAGTACCCCACCAATCAGGTCTCGACTCCCTCGCTCTCGTCCTGGGGCGAAAAAGGATATGCGGACTACTGGTGTAACGGAACGAACGCGTGGGTGTATAGGCATCTTCACAAGCTGGGCGAGCGAATGGTGGAGCTCGCGCGGCGATTCCCGAAGGCGGAGGGCCTGAAGCGCAGAGCCCTCGATCAAGCGGCGCGGGAAGTGATGCTGGCGCAATCGAGCGATTGGGCATTCATCATGAAGACCGGGACGACGGTTCCCTACGCCACGAAGCGGACGGTGGATCACGTATCGCGCTTCACGCGCATCTACGAAGGCCTCCTGTCCGATTCGCTCGACGAGGCCTGGCTCGCCGAAGTGCAGAGCCGGGACAATCTCTTCCCGGAAGTCGACTATCGCGTCTACGGGACGTGAGCCGGAGGCACGCCGCGGCGTGCGCGGCGTGATAGCGTTGCGACGATGGCCGTTACTCGCCGCGTCGCGTACGGACTGCTCTGCGCGTTCCTGGTCCCAGCGTGTGGGGGCAGCAGCTTCAGCTCCGACGTGACCGGCGGGGTCGACGGCGGCGGCGATGCGAGCGTCGCCGACGTGGTGGACTCTGGAAGCGCCGAGGCAACCCCCGCGGATCTCTTCGATTCGGGCGGCAGCGACGCGAGCCAGGATACGGGCGGCGGTGGCGCGCCCGACTCGGGCACCATCGACTCGGGCGGCGGTGACGCATCCGGTTCCGGCCCCATCGACGCGGGCCAAGGTGACGCGGCGGGTGCGGGCGACGCGGGCCCCGATGGCGCGGCGGACTCCGGCGCCGGCGACGCAGGGGACGGTGGGCCGCCCGACGCGGGGCCTGGCTGCGCGGCGTCGTGCACGGCGACCTGCATGTCGTGCGCGGTGCCGGGCCTCCTGGGGACGTGCGCGAGCCTTCCGCAGGGAGTGGACGACTCCGTCAACCACTGCGAGGACAATGCGGTCTGCGACGGCAACGGATCCTGCGAGGGCTCGAGCGGCAGGGGCCACTTCGGCGACGCCTGCCTCCAGGACTCGGATTGCTTCAACGACACGTGCGCCGCGAGTGTCTGCAAGCTGCCCAACGGGGACGCCTGCGCCGAGGACGCCGCATGCGGCAGCGGCCGCTGCGTGGCCTCCGTGTGCGCTGCGTGCGCGGGGGACGCGGACTGCGCCAGCGGCCAGTGCAACGCCGGCACGTGCCTGCTGTTGGGCGGATTCCTGTGCGCCGCCGACACCGACTGCGCCTCCGGCTCCTGCACGTTCAATCAAAAGACGTGCGTCCAGGGGGGTGGCGAAGCGTGCACGGCGGGCGGGTGCCTGACGCACTTCTGCGGCGGCGGCTTGTGCCAGACGTGCGAACACAGCAGCGATTGTCCGCTGGGCACGCCGTGCACCGGCGGCGAGTGCCTCGCGCCGCCAGGGGCCTATTGCCGGGTCAACACCGATTGTGCGAGCGGCATGTGCGGGCCGGCGGCCCTCCTCGGCATGGCCAAGTGCCAATGAGGCGCCGCGCGACGACGAGACAACGAGAGCGACCGGGTTGCGCCGCCCGATTTTCGGAACGCGGCGCAAACGGGTCCGAGCCGTTGCGGCGTGGCCGTAACGCCGAGAGGAAGCGCATCGCGCCGGCGCCCGCGCATCGCGCCCGGGCCCGCGCATCGCGCCCGCGCCCACGGTGTGCATGTCGGCTCCGCGAGCGCCCCGACGTATCCAAACGCCTCCGCGGTGTGCGGACACGCGAGCGTCTCTCGCGCCGATCCGATGGCCGTTCGATAGCGCATTGTGCGTACGCGCCCAAACGCCCCGCTCTCCTCGGCTACATGGAGGACTACGCGGCTCGTCGCACGCAGCAGCCTCGCGAGGTCCGAAACGCGTTTCTCGGTGGCCGTAATCGCCCCGCGCATGCGCGCACCGCATCGAGCTTCTCTTGATAAGCAGCATCGCGTGCGAGTGGCGACGTAAGCGGCTATTGCGTACGCGCTCGTTGTGCCAACCTCGGCACCGGTGACTCGGGCGCAGGCGCGGGACTCGGACGCAGGCGCGGGCGCAGGCGCGGGCGCAGGCGCAGGCGCAGGCGCAGGCGCGGGCGCGGGCGCGGGCGCAGGCGCAGGCGCAGGCGCAGGCGCGGGCGCGGGCGCGGGCGCGGGCGCAGCGAGCGAAGTACCGACTATTGGGCCACCGTGGCCGGTGCACGCCATTCGTCCGCACGATGACCCGCGGGCCACGGTCTCATGGGGTCCCGGGGCCATGGGGTCCTCTCACTCGGTTTTCCGAGCGTGCCGGCGTGCTCGCGCCTGTCAACCCCGCTTCGCGCCGCCGCTGCGCGGCGGTGCTGCGCGGCCTTCGGCCGCTGCAGGGTGGACATGCGCTCCGCGCGCCGGCGCTGGGGGCGGCGAGCCTTCGCGCGGTGCGAAGGACGGGAGAAGGAGAGGGTGCAATGTTACGTATCTATTCGACGGTCATCGAAGTACTGGGACGGCTTCGTCCGGTGATTGCGGAGATCGAACGGCGCGATCGGGATCTGGCTCGGCAGCTGCGTCGGGCGTCGGCGAGCATCGCGCTCAACGTAGCGGAGGGGAGCGGGGCGAAGGGGGGAACACGGACGGAGCGCTATCGAAGCGCACTCGGGTCGGCGCGGGAGACGGGCGCATGCATCGACGTCGCCGAGGCGCTAGGGTACGTGCGGCACGTCGACGCGGTGCTGCGCGATCAGCTTGATCGCGTGCGTGCGACGCTCGTGAAGAACGTTGCGTAGGTCACACCGGGGGCGGGGAGACGGGTGCGCTCGGGCGGCTCGTCTCCCACGCCCGCGTCCGCGCCTGGGCCTGCGCCCGCGTCCGCGCCCGCGCCTGGGCCTGCGCCCGCGTCCGCGCCTGCGTCCGTGTCCGCGCGACGGGCGCCCGCGCAGCGCGAACGGGAGCGGCGCCGGAGCCACGGGCGCCCGCGCCTGCGCGAACGGGAGCGGCGCCGGAGCCACGGGCGCCCACGCCTGTGCGAACGGGAGCGGCGCCGGAGCCACGGGCGCCCACGCCTGTGCGAACGGGAGCCGCGCCCGCGCGACGGGCGCCCGCGCCTGCGCGAACGGGAGCGGCGCCGGAGCCACGGGCGCCCACGCCTGTGCGAACGGGAGGCCGCGCCGGAGCCACGGGCGCCCACGCCTGTGCGAGCGGGAGCCGCGCCCGCGCCACGGGCGCCGACGCCGTTCGAAGCGGTGGTCGCGCCGGAGCCACGGGCGCTGACGCCTGTGCGAACGGGAGCCGCGCCCGCGCCACGGGCGCCGACGCCGTTCGAAGCGGCGGTCGCGCCGGAGCTACGCCCGCCGCGCCTCGACGGCCCACTCGTACACGTCTCCGTAGCGCCGCGCCGCGACGTCCCATCCGAACCGCTTTCGCATCGCGCGGCGCTGCATCGTCATGAAGTGATCCGGCCTGGTTCGGTACGTATCGACCGCCCACCTTACCGTGGCCCAAAGCGTGTCGGCCGTCAGATCCCACAATTTGAACCCGGTGCCCGTGCCGGTCCGAGGGTCGTAGTTCTCGACGGTGTCGTCGAGTCCGCCCGTGGCTCGCACGATCGGTAGCGTTCCGTACCGCTGGCTGTACATCTGGTTCAAACCGCACGGCTCGAAGCGCGAGGGCATGAGAAACAGGTCCGCTCCCGCTTCGATGCGATGCGCCACGGCCTCGCTGAACCCGATCCATGCGCGAAAACGGGCTCCCCCGTGTTGCGAATGCATCATCAGGTAGGCCTCGGCGGATCGGTCGCCCGAGCCGAGGATGACCACCTGCGTGTCCAGGTCGAGAATTCGCGTCAGCGCGGCGAGGATGACGTCCGTCCCCTTCTGCCCACTCAGGCGGGATACCACGCCGATGAGCGGCACGTCGGGCCGCTCCTCCAGCCCGAACTCGCGTTGCAAGG
The DNA here is from genome assembly GCA_963831555.1 of uncultured delta proteobacterium. GTDB lineage: Bacteria > Myxococcota_A > Polyangia > Polyangiales > Polyangiaceae > Palsa-1150. The sequence goes on along the minus strand of CAWHQT010000016.1, from coordinate 572,811 downwards.
CCCGCTTGCATAACGCCTTGCCCCAGAGGTCGGCCGAATGAAAAGGCGCGGCGATCGCCGGATCGTTCTCGGGATTCCAGGCGTGCTCGTCGATCCCATTGAGGATGCCGACGAGGTCACCCCCACGGAAGCGGACAACGCCGTCGAGACCGGCGCCCCCTGGCGGAGTGCGAATCTCCGCCGCGTAGCGCGGCGAGACCGTGGTGAGCTTCGTCGCATGATAAAGCCCTCCCTTGAGGGGGTTCACGCCGCCGCCGTCTTCCAGGCTGTCGGCGCGAAACTCGGTCCACGGGACGTGAACGGCCGGCAAATCGCTCGCTGCAAACTTCGCCTGGTGAGCGAGGTTGTGAATCGTCAGTACGGTCGCTGCGCGCGCGAGCGGCGCGCCCGTCGGCGCGGCATTCAGCATGATGGGCACGAGCGCGCTCGGCCAGTCGTGGACGTGGAACACATCGGGCGTCCATCCGAGATGGCCGCAGAGTTGGAGCGCGCCCCGGCACAAGAAGCCGAAGCGCACGAGGTTGTCGGCCGCGACGGCGCCCGGCGGATCGTAAAGATAGCCGCGCCCGAAGAGCCCCTGATGATCGAGCAAGTACACCGGGACATCGCTCGCCGGCAACGTCGTCTCGAGCACGGCCGCCCAGGCCTCGCCGCGGCCCAACGGCACGCCGAGCGGAGCCGCGTGGCGCACGAGTCCGTCCAGGGCGATGGCGTCGTAGCGAGGGATGACGATGCGCACGTCGTGGCCGAGGGCGCGGAGCGCGACCGGGAGCGCGCCGACGACGTCCCCCAGGCCGCCCGCTTTCACGAAATGGGCGCACTCGGACGCGACGAAGAGAACGGAAAGGGGTGTAGCCACGTCGGGCGTCCTATCTTTCTCCATACAGGCGAGTAAAGACCCGTCTGGAGACGCACATGCGGAGCGCCATCGGCATCGATTCGATCGGAGTCTACGTACCACGCCTTTACATCGATTTGACCGACGAATGGGCCCGCTGCCGCGCGCCCCAACTTTCCGGCGGAGACGTGCAGAAGCTGATCGGCAAAGTGACGGACGGCGTCGGGGTCCGCCGCATGGCCGTCGTGGATGCGCACCAGGACTGCGCCACCCTCGCGGCGATGGCCGCCAAGCGCGCGATCGACGCGGCGGGGATCGACCCCCGCGCGATCGATTATCTCGCCGTCGGCACCGAGACGACGGTGGACCAATCCAAGTCGACCGCGGCGTACGTGCTCGGCATGCTGGAGCGCCACTATGGCGTCTCGCTGTCCCACGTCGGCGCGCCTCAATTTCAATTCGCGTGCATCGGCGCGACCTACGCCCTCGAAGCGGCCGCCAGCCGCATCCGCGCCGGGGACAACACGAGGCCCTACAGCCTGGTCGTGGCCAGCGACGTCTCCAAGTATCCGCTGGGAACCCCGGGCGAGTACACCCAAGGCGCGGGTGCGGTGGCCCTTCTCGTCTCCGAAAACCCGCGCATTCTGGCGCTCGAGCCGGGTCTTTCGGCGACGATCACGCGCGACGAGCGGGACTTCTTCCGGCCCAATTGGAGCGCGGCGGCCGTGGTCGACGGCAAGTACTCCATCGACGTCTACTTGGATTGCATCGAAGCGGCGTTCGGCGCCTACGCGGAGCGGATCGAAGGCGCTCTCGGGATCCGATCCGATGCGCTCTATGGCGCGATTGACCACTTCCTTTTCCATGTCCCGTTTCCGCGAATGGCCGAGTACGCGGCGGCGCGAGTCTTTCTCGCGCAGTGGCTCTCGGATCCCGTCGCGCGCGCCGGCCTCGTGGCCGAAGTCCCCCTCGCCGCATCGGCACCGGCGGGTGACGGGCGGGCGTGGCGCAAAGACGTCGAGCGGGCCACGGCCAAGTCGGCGTTCTTCCGAAAGGCGTTCGAACGAAAGGTGGCCCCCTCGCTGGCGCCCGCGCGCGACGTCGGCAACATCTATTCGGGTTCGCTCTACCTCGCGCTCGCGAGCCTGCTCGAGCACGCGCGCGAGGAGACCCTCGCGGGCCGTCGCATCGCGTTCGGTTCGTACGGGAGCGGGGCGAGCGCCAAAGTCTTCAGCGGCATCGTCGCGGAGGGGTACCGCGCCGTCGCCGCCCACGTGCGCCTTCGCGAAGGGCTCCTGCCGGAGAGCGAGGGAGGTGCGCGGGTGCCGCTCACGGTGAGCGAGTACGAGCGATTGCACGCTCTGTCCGATTGCGAACTCGAATGCGGCGCCGGCGTGATGCGCCTCCTAGAGAAAATACACGACGGGGTCGCGCTCGATCCGGCGGACGGCGTGATGCTGCGGTCGGCCTTCGTGGCCCCCCAATGGCGTGTGCGCGCGCGGAGCCCGTCGATTCGCGCGCCGCGGGCGGAGTTTGCTCTCGATCACCTTGGAACGAATAGCTCCCCCGAACGCACCGACGCCGGGTATAGGTACTACGAGTGGGTGGGTTAGATATCCAACTCCTCCGACTCCTCGAACTCGGGAAAGCCCTCGCAGAGGACGGCGTACAGACCGCCTCGCCGAGGGCGGAGCAGCCGAGCCGTCGCGCCAGGAAACCGGACGGAAACCTGAACTAGGCCACCTTCCATCGAGCCCACCGTGCAAGAGCTCCTCGACGATGTCCGGCTTCTCACCCGCTTACTTGACGAGGCGATTGAAGAGCGCTCCGGCGCGGGCGCGCTCGCGACCGTGGACGCGCTTCGCCGTGTCGCTCCCGAGATTCGAACGAGCGGCGGCGCGCCCGCCCGCGAGGCGTTCGCGCAACGCATGGGGGCGCTCAGCGCACCCGAGCTGGCGGACGTCGCGCACGCGCTGACCCAACAGCTCCAGCTGATGAACGTCGCCGAGGAGCAGCACCGCGTTCGCGTGCTCCGGAGTCGCGATTGTGGCGTCGGCGTCATCACGGAATCGATCGCCGCGGCCCTCGACGAGGCGAGTCGAAATGGGGTCCGCGCGGACGACGTGCGAGCGCTCCTCGCACGCCTCTTCGTGATGCCGGTGCTGACCGCGCATCCCACCGAAGCGCGCCGGCGCACGGTGCTCGATCACCTGGCGTCCGTCTCCGGGGGGCTCGACACGCTGGATGACCCTCGCCTCGCGGCGCGCGACCGGGCCCACACCATGGGGCGGCTCCGCGAGTCGGTGAGCGCGCTGGATTGCACCGAAGAGGCGCGCGCCAAGCGTCCGACGCCGCTCGACGAGGTGCGCGCGGGACTGGACGTGTTCGAGCGCACGCTGCTCGACGTGACACCGGCGATCGTGCGGGAGCTCGAGGAATCCCTCGCGCGCTCGTACCCCGGTGAATCGTTCGAAGTGGGCGCCTTCCTGCGATGGGGAACGTGGATCGGCGGCGATCGCGACGGCCATCCGGGCGTGACGGCCGACGTGACGCGGGCGGCGCTCGATCGCTATCGCACGGTGGCCATCCGGCGCGCGCTTCGGGACGTCGGCGAGCTGGGGCGTGACCTTTCGATCTCGTCGGGGCGCGCGAACGACGCGGGCGTGTCGGAGCTCGAGGCGGCGCTGCAAGAGGATCGCGGGCGCTGGCCTGAAATTGCGGCGCGCGCGCTTCGGAGCGGAATGCGCGAACCGTGGCGCGAGAAGCTCCGGTACATGCGGGCCCGGCTCGAGGCAACGCTCGCGCGGAGCGATGGGGCGTACCCGGACGCGGCGGGTTATCGAGCGGACCTGGCGCTCCTGCGGCGCACGCTCGTGGCCGCCGGTCTCGGCCGGCTCGCGCGTGGGGGTGTGCGCGACGCGGAGCGGAGGGCCGAGGCGTTCGGATTCCACCTCGCCACGTTGGACCTGCGCCAGCACTCGACGGTGCACGAGGCCTGCGTCGACGAGCTGCTCATGGCCGGCGGAGTGAACGGGTACGCGAGCTTGGGCGAGGCCGAGCGCGTGACGCTCCTCTGCGGCCTTCTGGAGCGCGCGGACGTGGCGGCCCCGCGCGACCGGCAGGGCCTCTCTCCCGTGACGCGGGACCTCCTTTCCATGCTCGACGTCGTCGGCCGGGCGCGACGCGATCAGGGCCCGGAGGCGTGCGAGCGGTACATCGTCAGCTTCACGAGCACGCCGAGCGATTTGCTCGAAGTGCTATTTCTCGCGCGCGCTGCGCGGCTTGCACCGGACGAGCTCCGGCCGACGCCGCTGCTCGAGCAATTGCAAGATCTGGAGCGCGCCGAGCCCATCGCGCGCAGCATGCTTTCCCTCGCACCCCTGCGCGCGGCGCTCCGCGGCGAGCTCGAAGTGATGATCGGTTACTCCGACAGCGGCAAGCAAGTCGGGTACGTGTCGAGCACGATCGCGCTCCGGGCGGCGCAGGCCAATCTGGCGCGCGTGGCCGACGAAGCCGGCGTGACGCTGACCGTCTTTCACGGACGGGGCGGGGCCGTGGGGCGAGGCGGCGGACCGGCGAACTACGCGATCCGCGCGCAACCGCGGCAAGCGCTTCGCGGCCGGCTCCGCGTCACGGAGCAAGGCGAGACCATCTCCGCCCGCTACGGGCAGGTCGAAATCGCGCGTCGCGAGCTCGAGCAGGTGGTCAACGCCGTTCTCGTGGCGTCGCTCGGATCGAGCGGGGCGTTGCCAGGCGCCGAAGAGCGCCGGGCGCGAGAAGCTGTGCTCGAGGTGGCCGCCCGTACGGCCGGGGCGGCCTATTCGAACCTGGTCGGCGACCGGGATCGCCTGGCGCGGTACACGGTGGCCGTCACCCCCATTCGCGAAATCTCGGAGCTTCCCATCGCATCGCGCCCCGCGGCGCGCAAAGCAACGCTCACGCTCGACGAGCTCCGCGCGATTCCGTGGGTCTTCTCCTGGAACCAATGCCGCCACGGCATTCCCGGCTGGTTTGGGCTCGGCTCGGCGCTCGACGCGATGGTCGCCGAGCGGGGTGTCGAGTACCTGCGCTCGATCTACGTGGTTTGGCCGTTCTTTCGCGTACTCATCGACAACGCGCAGCTCGCGCTCGTGCGGGCGGACATGGACGTCGCGGAGCACTACGCGCGACTGGGCGAAGCCGAAGGGCGCGAAGTGTTCACGCTCATCCGCGAGGAATACGATCGCACCGTCGCGCGCGTCCTCGAGGTGACCCAGACGGACGCGCTGCTCGCCGCGTCGCCCACGCTCGCGCGCAACGTGGCGAGGCGCAATCCCCTGGTCGATGTGCTCAACCACGCGCAAATCGAGCTGATGCGCCGGATGCGGGCGGCCTCGTCGCCCGATGAGCGAGAGCTTTTGCGGCGAGCTTTGTTCGTGACGATCAACGGGATCGCGGCGGGGCTGATGACCGCGGGGTAGTAAAAGAGGGTCGCTTTTCGCCGATCCCTTCGCGATCCCGCGGTCGGGAATCGTCACCGTACGGGAGTACGGCTCCTCATCCCGCCGGCGGCCTCGCTCGGGCTCGACGAAAATCGGCCCTCTTTTACGTGGCTTTGGCCTCCGCTCCTTCTTTAGAAGAGGAGAGGAGAAGGTCTACAAGAACAATTACGGAGCGAAGCCTACGGCTGTGACGCAGAAGTCGAATGTGCCCGGGGCTGGGCCGGAGGGGACCTCGAACTGGATGTGAGTCGCCATCGAGGGGGGGCCGGCGAGCGCGACCCCATCCGGCGTTGCGTCGTAACACTTGGTGTTGAACATCGCCCACGGGACGGTGCCGCTCGCCGTCTTGACGGCGGCGCAATAGTCGGTCCCCGCTTGGTCGATGGCAATGCGAAGACCCAAAGTCGGTACGCTTGTGACCGTGTAGCTCACACCGCTCCCCGTGGCCGCCAACGTCATCTTGGGGGGTGGCACGGCGGAGGTTGCCGCGGGCTGGTTCAAGTTCACCCCGAGGCCGCCTCCGTAGATCGTGTAGCTGGGCGGGTTCTGGGCAGCAATATTGCCGGACCCGCAGAAGGCGGTGCTCTCGAGGCACGTGACGCTTCCCAGCCCGTCGTCATACGCGTACGCGTACCCGCCCATCCCCGGGTCTCCGCCGGCTCCCGAAGCCAAATAGCTCGAACTGAGGGGCAGCCCGCCGGTCGATGTGACGACGCACGTTCCGGTCGCCGTCCCGGACGCGGTGCCGCTGGTGGCGGCGGTGCCGCTGGTGGCGGCGGTGCCGCTCGTCCCCGTGCCGCTGGTGGCTCCCGTGCCGCTCGTCCCGGTGCCGCTGGCGGTCCCGGAGGTTGCGCTGCCGCTCGCGGTTCCAGAGGCTGCCGTCCCGCTGGTGCCGGAGTTGCTCCCGCTAGTGTTCGAACCGCTGGTGCCTGAGTTGCTCCCGCTGTTCGAGCCGCTGTTGCCCGAGTTCACGAAGGTTCCGCTATTCGAACCGCTGTTGTTCGAGCCGCTGTTGTTCGAGCCGCTGTTGTTCGAGCCGCTGTTGTTCGAACCGCTGTTGTTCGAACCGCTGTTGTTCGAGCCGCTGCCGCCTCCTCCGTCATCGGTGCCGCCCCCTTGGGCGGCGCACGCGCCTGCGAGCGCACCGGCGGCGCACACGGAAACGACGACGCCGGAAATGCCGGCAAAAGTGGCGATACCGGCGGCGAGACGTTGGATAAGCACTGGAGACTCCTGGGTCATCGGTTCTTGGGTCGCACGCGACCACGAGGGCGTAGCGGGCGTCCGGGCCGATATAGACGCGGACGGGCGGCGGATTGGCTCACAAAATCGTTCGCTCATAACGCATGGGATGGCGCATGGCTACCACGCCGCGCGGAGGACGACTCCGCCTTCGCGCCGCCCGAGCGCCGGCAGAACGCGCACGTCTCGCAGCCCGCGCGGATTCGCGTTGGCCTCCGGCGCGACGACCGGTGCGGCTGGGCCGCCGCCACTCGGCGCCGAAAGGAACACGATGACCCCGGCGACGACGGCCGCGATGCCGGTTCCCACCAACACATCGGTGACCACCGCGTCCGTCTTGGCGTCATTGTTGGTTTGCACGGCGTTTGGGTCGGTGCAGTTGGATGGAGAGCAGGCTTTTTTTGCGTCGTTGCTGTTGGAGATCGCCTGGACGCCGAAATACGAACCGACTCCGATGAGCGCGAGCCCTGCGGCGCCTACCACCAGGCCAATCGTGCGCTGGTGGCTTGTGCCGTGCGTCGCCGGCGCTGTGTCCACCTCGGGCGCGGTCGTGTCGGGGGACAACTGGCCCAACGGCGGCGCCTTTTCATCGGCCGCTGCGACGGTGTCAGTCGCCGGCGCTTGGTCACTGAGGGCCGGGACGTCGATCGACTTGGCGTCGCCGTTGGCGTTCACGACGACGTGGGCCGACCAGGTTACTTTGCCCGGCGCGACCGCCTCCACCACGTGGTCGCCCGGGTCCACGGGCGACGCGACGCCCCACGCCGCCGACCCGATGGCGACCTTGTCGCGGTGCACGGCCAGTTCGGGCAGTTGCGCCGTCTCGGCCGCGACGTTGATAGTGAGTCGCGAAAGCGCGGGTTCGAGCGCGCCAATGTGCTGGCGGGCGTATTTCTCGCGGTCCGCGCGACCGCTTTGTTGCGCTTCGGCCATCACTTCGTGAAACTCGGCCCACGCGGTCGCCGTTTTGCCGGTCTGCTCGTGGCAGAGGGCGAGCGCCGTGAGCGTGCCGCCCCCCGGATCGAGGCGATAGCTCTCGGCGAGCTTGGGACACGCACCCTCATAGTCTCCGCTGGCCATGCGCTTTCTCGCGTCGGCGAAGAGTGTCTCCGCCATGGCCGCGTCCTTGGACGGAGGGTCCGCCGCTGCCGTTCCGGCGAGGGTCGCCGATGCGAACGCCAACGCGAACGCGCCCTTGACCCTACTTGCGCGAATCCAGGACATGGTCGAACTCGACGTCGGGGTGCTTCATCGGGGCCACGGCAGGGCGCGCCGCGGGGCGCGGGGTCGGCGAGACGGATGGGGCGGCTTGGGCCACCGCCGGTGCGCTTGGCCGGATGGGAGCGCTCGTGGGGGTCGCGTCCTGGGTGGGCGCGGTCGTCTTCACGGACGCCGCAAACGCCGATGGGGCGGGTGGCAGCGAGGCGGGCGCCGTCGCGTGCGGGGCGCCTATCGCAACGGGCGAAGCGCCGGAAGCGGCATGCATCACCGGCGGCCGCGCCAGCGCGCGCGTGAAAAACACAGCGAGCGCCACCGAAAGGACGAGCACGATTCCGTAGGCCAGCCGCCCACGCCCGGGAGCCGCCGGCTCGACCGCCGGCGCGGGCAGAGACCCGCTCGGGCTCGGGAACTCGGCCGGCGGACCCAGATGATCGTTCGCGATCGGCATGCGCAACACGAACTGCGAGACCCGGACGGGCGTTTGGTGCTCCTGCACCGGGCGGAAATCCGAATCCGTGGTCGTCGATCGCTCGATGGTTGCCACGCGTCGCGCGCGCATGCTCAGCGTGGCGCCGGCCGTGGACTGCACCCAATCGCCCACGTCGCACGCTGGCGCAGGGGGAACCGCGAGCTGGAGGGCCCGCGCCATCTCGCGCGCCGTCGGAAAGCGCCCCGCAGGGTTCGGGTCGAGGCCCCGCAGGACGACCGCGTCGAGCCTCGGCGGGATCCCGCGCGCGTGACGGCTCGGCTGCTCCACGCGAGGGTAGAGAACGTTCGCGAGAGTGCGCGCTTCGTTCTCCGCGAAAAACAGGCGTCGTCCCGTCAGCGCCTCCCAGAGAATGACCGAAGCCGCGTAGATGTCCGTGGTTCGGTCCACCGTGCCCTGGACTTGCTCCGGCGCCATGTAACTGATCTTGCCCTTTAACTGCCCTTCGCGCGTTGTTTGCAGGCGACCGGCGGCTTTGGCAACACCGAAATCCAGGACGCGCGCGATCCCATCGGTTCCCACGATGACATTGTGCGGCGAGATGTCGCGGTGCACGATTCCGAGGGGGTCACCCCGATCGTTGGTTGCTTCGTGAGCGGCGTGCAGGCCTTCGAGCACGCCGACGAGCACCGCCGAGACGACGGGCAACGGGATGGGTTGCCCCGTCTCGCGCGCCGCGCGCCACAGCCTCGCGAACGAATCGCCAGGAACGTATTCCATCACCAGGAAGAGCTCGCCCTCGATGGCGACGACGTCCAATGTGCCAATCACGTTTGGATGGCGAATGCGCGCTGCCAGGCGCGCCTCGTCGAGGAACATCGAGACGAACTCGGGATCCTTCGCGAACTGCGCATGCAGGCGCTTGATGGCAACCGTGCGAGAAAAACCTACTGGGCCGAGCAAACGCCCGATGTGCACCGTCGCCATACCTCCGGCGGCGATTTCATCATACAGAGCGTAGCGTCCGAGGACGCGCACCTCCGGCTGCGGGAGCGGCACCACGGTCAGTAACTTAACAAGTTGGATGGCATCCGCGAAAGGGGCGCGGTCCAACTTTATTCAACGAGGGCTTAACGAGTCCTGAATGAGACACTGTCGAAACAGACGCGCGGGCGATTGGATATCGGCGACCGCGCCGTGAACACCCGCCCCTACGCTGGATCTCGCGTGTTCAGAACAGCAAATTATGCTTGGCTTGTCTGTAGTGAGTCACCAGGGTCACCCCGAGTCTCGCTCCGCCTTCCTAGTTAAAAGACCGCGTCACCCTGAGCGGTTCGCTCCGGCTCGACTCGCTTCGCTCGCTCGCCTCCGCTCTCGCAGGCTCTCCCAGCGTAAGCTTGCACGTCACGTCGAGGGGAGCGATGCCGCTCCACCTCGAGCTCTCCAGCAGGAAAGACACTCGGTTCACGCTTCGCGTGTATCCGGCCACCGAAGCGCCGGGGCGATCGACGTCTCGATCAAAGGTCAAGTCGCGAAGCGACGAGTCCGCACGATCCGATCGCACTCGCGTACAGGGCAGCCGCGCGGAGCCGCAAAGCGGCGAAGCAAGGCACAGCTCCCCACGACGTTCCGGGCTGGGGAGCGAGAGGGGAGCTGCCAGCTCCCCTCTACGTGAAGTGCTATCCAGGCTTGTCGAGCGGAGCCTTGCCGGAGGCAAGGCAGAGCGAGACTCAGGGTGACCCGGGTGATCTTAACTAGGGCAAGCAAGGCGGAGCGAGACTCAGGGTGACCCGGGTGATCTTAACTAGGGCCACCCGGGTCACTTGCGAATAAAATAAATGTCGTCCACCCAAAGATCCGCGGCGAGGCCTACCGCCAATTGTACTTGGCAGCCGATCATCTGTGTCGGCGTGAAGACGATGGCGTCGGGCGCCGCCCAGCTGGGTCGCGCCAAATCGGCGAAATAGACGATGTACTTCTGCCACGCGCTCGTCAGCGCAGGCACTCCGTTCTTGCCGAAGTCGAAGCCGAAGTAGCCGTTGCATACGCCGCCGTCACAAATGCCGCCCGACCCCTTCGGGGCCGTGTTGACATCCATCACGTTGAAGCGCGTTCCGGGCGCGGCTCCTGCGCCGAGCGCGCGGGCCCAGAACACGAATCCCCGATACGCCGACGCGTCGAACGTATTCGGCACGCCGCCGGCGGCGATGTTCACGTTGAACCCCATCCCGTCGCCGTAAATCGTAAAGGCGTTATTGGCGGTGACGTGCGCCGCGCGCGTGCTCACGATGCCGTCATAGGTCACGTGCGTCGCTTCGAGCACGCTGATGATCGGGGCAGCGCTCGGGCCTGGGGGCGGAGCGAGGACGCCCCCGTCGCTCCCGTCGTCGAACGTAAACCAGGTCCCGTTCACGGAAGGCCCGTCGAGCCAACCTTGCGACGGGTCATTGTGTTCCATGTCGTCGATCAACTCGAGCACGAGGGTCCCCCCGTCCGATCCAACGAGCGAGCTCGCGTCGGAAGGGCCGGCCGTGCCGTTCGCGTCCGTCGCGCCATTGGCGTCCGGCGTCCCGGTGTCCGCGGTCGCTCCGTCGGCAGCCTGCGCGTCGGCGTCCGGCGATGCGCCGCTCGCCTCGGCCGGGACCGTCGCGTCGGCATCCGGTTCGCTTGCCCCCTCGTCCCCGCCGTTGCCCGGCATCACCGAGGCGTCAGGCTCTTGGAGGTAGGGCGCCTCGTCGGACGGCAGGATCCCGCCTCCGTCCGTCACGGCGCCCGTCAGGACGATGTCCTGAATGCCCGCCACGAGCTCGCAGCCGGCGGCGAGTGCGGCGAACCCCACGGCCGAAAGGCACATCGAAAGCGACAGGCGGCGAGGCCTCACGGGCACCTTTTCCATTTCGCGGCTGGGATGCGCGTGCGCCCCGTCCGCCAAAAGAGTGTAGCTCCGAACGGTAGATGAGGGAGCGCCGCGCGTGAATGCGCGCGAAACGGGCGGCCATGACGCGAGCGCACGTTTCTCTCCACTCTCGGCCACTCTCTCCACGCTCTTCTCACTTCTCACCGGGATCGCGGACCTCGGCGGACGCCGCGTGTAGTCGCCTTCGCAGCGGGCCCTCATTCTTTTTGCTTGAGCCGTCGGGGTGCTTCGGTGCAACTATGCGCACCAGAAGTGCCTCCCCGTGTGCATTTTGGGCACCGGGCGGGCCATACGGGGACTCATTGCGACCCGTCTTTCCCGAGAGGGATACGGCTCGCCGAGGCACAAGTTCATGCGCGCGACCAGTTTCGGAATCTTCATCGTTGCAGCACTAAGCGTCGGCTCCAGCACCGCGTACGCGCAGGATCCCGCCGCCGGAACCGGCACCACGGGCGCCACCGGTCCCGCGACCGACAGCGGCCAAGCCGCGGGCAAGCCGACCGCCGAAGCGCCCACGGACGTACTGCCTCCGCCGTCCCCGAACATGACGGCCGGCTCGGGGGCTGCCACGGCCACGCCGGTCGCCGCGGCCGCCGTCGCCACATCGCCCAACGACTGGAAGTTCAGCTGGAACGGTTATTTGCGCGCGCCGCTTCGCATCGGCGAGGGCCATCGGCGGCCGTGCAATCCGGCGACGGCGACGACGCCGGCCGAAGTCCCGATGCAGCTGTCGCCGTATTCGCAGGCGACGTGCGCGGCGCCGGGGCAGAGCACGAACGTGTTCCACACTCCGTACATCCCGGATGACCAGTACTTGTCGTGGACGTTCGATCGCCAGTGGGAACAGGCCTGGGCCGAGATCTTCCTCAGCTACGGCAATAAGTGGGTCGTCGGTACCGTCAGTGTCCAGGGATACGATTTCACGGACGCGAGCCTTCTCGGCAACGCCGCGGACCCGGCGCAGTTCGGGATTGCGCAGGCGTGGGTCTCGCTCACGCCGGACCTGCCGGTGGACGGCCTTCGCCTCAACTGGAAAGTGGGCGCCTTCTGGGAGAAGTTCGGCGGCGCCGGGAAGTATGACGGCGGCCATTACGACACGTACATGTTCGGCCGCACGCACCAGATTGGCGAGTCCGTCTCGGTTCAGTATGACGTGGGCGATTTCACGCTAAAGGCCGAGCACGGAATCGGCGCCCACCTCGAGATGGTGCCCGCTGGAATTCCCGTCAATGGTAGCTCCTCCGCGCAGGCGGCCATCTCGAACACGGCGGGGACGTTGCCCCCCCTCGGGGGTTCCCCGGGCTTCACGCTGGTCGATCACGCGCACATCGGTGTGAGCTGGAAGAAGATCGTCGACGTCAACGCCCACTACCTGATGGCGTGGTCGCAAGACGATCGCGAGCAGGTCACGGGGACGAACCCGTCCGCCCCCGACGGTTCGCTCGCCGTGTACGGGGCCGAGGCCCGCGTTTTGGGCGGCGTCTTCGGGGAGCTCTACGGCGCGTACTCGCACATCGATGCAACGAACGTCACGCAAGTGGGGCCCGCGATCGAAGTCATGCACTCGTCCGGCGGAGGCGGGCACAACGCGGGCAACGGCATTTACGAAAACTTCTTCAACGGCCTTGGCCAGGGAACCGGCCAGATCGACAACGTGCAAATCGGTTATGACTTCAGCTTCGGTTACCTGTGGCGCAAGCTGCAAAACCCGAACGCGCATTTCTGGGGCGACGGGGCGGACGTGAGGCTCTCGGTGTTCGGGATGTACTCGGCCGTTTCCGGGATGCCCGCCGCCGACAACACGGTCAGCATCAATCCGTTCTCGCTCCAGCCGAGCAACGGGTCGAAAAAGCTCAAGTACGGCGCCGATCTCGTGGCCAGCGTTCTGCCCTGGATGGGGTTCGGCGTTCGGGCCGACTACGTTCAGCCCGATTCGACGGACACGTCCGAGTCCTTCGGGGTGATTTCGCCGCGCATCATGATCCACTCGAAGTTCATCACGCACGAAGAGATCACGATGCAATATTCCCACTATTGGGACGGTCAGGACGTGCTCGCGCAGCAATACCTCGCGCTCGTCGGAACGAAGAATATCAACGCGAAGTTCGCGGTCCCCGCGTACCCGAACGACCCGGACGTGTACGGCATCAAGTGCACGATGTGGTGGTGAGAGGCGTCTCACGTGACTGATAAAAAGTCCGCAACGTCGCGGCGGCCTATCTGCCAGGAAAGATACCCATGATTCGCCAGAGCTCTCTCGTAGGTGTGGTGTGGGGCCTTTGTGCACTCGGGACCGCGGGCTGCGGAGGCGGGCAGAGCCCCGTGGCGGCTCCCGCGAACGCGGCGCCGCCCGCGGCTTCGCCGGACGCGGCTGCGCCTGCCCCCGCGGCTGCCGGCCCGGTGAGCGGCGGCTTGCCGCCGCCTGTGGCGGCACAAGACGCCATTGCGCCGGTGACGGTCACGCCGCCCTCCGCCGAGGGCAACCTCTTCGCGGGGGCGGGGTTCTACGTCGATCCGGGCCACGTAAAAAAGGTGGAGGCCGCAGCGAAAGCCTCTCCGGCCGACGCAGCTCTTCTGAAGAAGGTCGAAGCGTTTCCCACGGCCGTGTGGCTCAGTTCGATCGCGCTGGCCGGCACCGCCTCCAAAGTGCTGGACGATGCGGCCGCCAAAGAGAAAAAGGCGGGACAGCCGCTCGTCACGGTCTTCGTCGTGTACGATTTGCCCGAGCGTGACTGCGCCGCTGTGGCGTCGGATGGCGAGCTCACCGCGGCGAAAGACGGCGAGAAGCGGTACGCGAAGGAGTACATCGCCAAGATCGCGGCGGCGTTCAAGGCGCACCCCAAGCAGCGCATCGTGGCTGTCGTCGAGCCGGATTCCCTCGCGAACGTCGCCACGAATCTGAACCTGGCGAAGTGCGCGGCCGCGGAGCCGATTTACCGGCATTCGATCGCGACCGCGGTGCGCGAGCTCGCGATGCCCAACGTGGCGCTCTATCTCGACGCCGCCCACGCCGGGTGGCTCGGATGGTCGGGCAATCGCACGAAGATCGTGAAGATCTACGCCGACGTTCTGGCCGAGGCGGGCGGGGCCGACAAGATTCGCGGCTTCGCCACGAACGTATCCAACTACGATTCGCTCAAGGGGGGTGACCTCGCCAAGCTCCAACCGTCCGACCCGTGCCCGGACGAGCTGACGTACGTGCAACAGCTCGACGAATCGCTGACGCGCGCGGGCATCACGGGCAAAGCGTTCATCATCGACACGAGCCGCAACGGCCGCGCGGGGATCCGGACGAACTCGGGCAACTGGTGCAACATCAAGGGCGCCGGTCTGGGCGAGCGCCCGCAGGCGTCGCCGGCGCCGTTCGTGGACGCGTATTACTGGATCAAGCCGCCGGGGGAATCCGACGGCGGTTCCGATCCCTCCAAGCCGGGGTTCGACAAGAACTGCGGGCCGGACGACAAGGACAGCGCGCAAGGCGCGCCGCACGCGGGGGAGTGGTTTCAGAGTTATTTCATCGAGCTAGTGAAGAACGGGGGGCTCTAGAGGGACCCGCCGGGGCCCCTAAGCCCCGCCCGTCGAGCGGAGCCCGAAGGGCTTCGCAATACCCATATCCCCACGACGTTCCGGAGCCTTGCCGAAGGCAAGGCGGGAGCGAGCGCGCAACCCTGCCGGTCGAGCGGAGCCCGAAGGGCGGCGCGAGACCCATATCCCCACGACGTTCCGGATGGGGAGCTCGAGGGGAGTTCCACTCCCCTCGACGTGTCCTTCTAGCCAGGCCCGTCGAGAGGAGCCTTGCCGGAGGCAAGGCGGAGCGAGACACAGCGTGACGTTGGTGATCTACTCGACACCACCATGAACTCGCGGTCCGCCATGGCGTACACGCGGGCCGACACGCGAGCGAGATGGCGCTTTGCGGTGGCCAGCGAGACGTTCATCTTGTCGGCGACGTCGGCGAGCTCGCGTTCCTCCACGAAGCGCAGCTCGAAGAATCGATAACTGTGCGGCGTCAGTTTGCCCAGAATCGCCTGTAGCTTCGAGACCACCTGCCTCGTTTCGCTTTCGTCGTCGAACGTGCAGGGCTCCGGCAGCTCGCCCGTGGCCGACAGCGTGAGCCACCAGCGACAGCGGCGGCGGCGTAGCTCCGTGCCCGCGATTCGCAGCGTGATGCCGATGAGAAAGCTGCGGAGCGCGGCCGGGTCACGCAGCTGCGACAGGTACTCGAACAAGCGAAGGAAGACCTCTTGGACGAGATTGTCGACGTCTTGCCCTCCGATGGATCGACCGAGCCTCGAGCGCACCAGGGGGACATAGCGCCGCCATAGGGCCATTTGCGCGGCCTCGTCGCCCGCGAGAACGGCGCGAACGAGGTCCTCATCGTCCGGCTGGCCGTCGCGCCGCGGGGTGTACCCCATCCGGACGCCGGACGCCGGGGGAGGTGCGAGCGACGCGGGCGGCGGAGGGGAACCCCATCCGCGGACGCTTTCCGATTCGAACGGCGGAGAGCGAAGTGCTCTGAGAGGGTCAACCATAAGACCGACGCTCGCCCGTTGTAGCCACTTGTGCACCTCCCTTGGGAGAGAAGGCGACATCGTGGGACGGCGAGCGTTCGATATTCGACAAGCTAGCACGCCGGATCATGTCCGGCATGTTTCGCCGCGAGCTACCGATTTCGGTTTGGCGTCGCCTGCGGGCGCGTGCGCGCCGCGCTGCGCGTTTCCGTCAGTCCGTGAGCCACGTGACGTAGGCGACGCCCACGTCGAACGCTGGCAGGGCTTTGCCCGCCGAGGTGCTCAGCTGAAAATGCAGATTGTAGAGCGACGTCGCGTCGATGCCGCCTTTCGGCAGGCCTTGCGTAGACCAGTTGGCCGTCGCAAGCGTCATGTCCGTGAAGTGGAACGAGAACCGCTTCCACTCGCCGGCGGGGAAGAGCTCCGAAATGATGTAGCTGTCCGAGCACGGGCACTCTTTGCCGCCATCCGCTCCGAGCGCGCACTTGCCGCCGTTCTGGCACACGACGCACGAGCCGCCCCAGGGGCTGGTGCGCTCGTCGTCGAGCTGCACGTTCACCGAAGAGGACGTGGTGAGAAACGAAATCCCGTAGAACGCGATCCCGGTGTATTTGTTCGTGATCGCGTCGAACGGGACCGGGATGCCCACGTTGGTGCTCGCTCCCGACGTGTCGAAGATCATGGAATGTCCCGCATCCGCGGCCGGATTGGGGCACGAGTTGAACGCGACAGGGCCTCCGTCCGGGACCGCGCTCGTGATGTCCATTCCGAATCCGGCGCCCCAGGTCATTTCTCCGCCTCCCGACGACTCGCGGTACGGCATGAGCATCGGACCATTGCCACCCGCGGGGGAAAGCGTCGGGCCGCGGGCATCCGTGACGGCAAAAAAGGAGGCGCCCTCCACCGGAGTCACGCTCCCTGGGGGAGCGGTTGCACCCGGCGTGGGGATTGGCGGCTCCGAGTTGGGGATCGTTCGGTCCGAATACGTGTACCAGGACCCGAGCGTCGCCGACTGCTGCTTGGTCATGTCGTCGAGGACGACCTCCCCCGCGGCGGGCGTGCCCACGGTGGAATAACCGCCGTCGGCGCCGGGCGTGCTTGTTCCGCTCGCGGTCCCGGAGGTCCCGCTCCCGAGGGTCCCGTTCCCACTCGTCCCGGTCGCCGTCCCGGAGCTTCCGCTCACGGTCCCGCCGGTGTTCGTGCCGCTACTGCCGCCGTTGGAGGAGCTGAAACAGCCCACCGCGCCGGAAACGGCTCCGCAGGCGAGCACTCCCATCGTTACGCTTAAGCGAACCATCTGCTTCTTCAAGAGCGCACCTCAATCTGTCGGTTCGTGGAGAAAGTCCGTGCCCAAAGCGGATGAGGAAGGCCTGATACGCCCGGGCGCCCCCAATGTAGCTTGCGCGAATAGTATACGTAGCGCGCTTCGGCGGCTCACAGAAGTGACGTAGTCCGTCGAACGGCCATTTGCGCGCGCAGGAGTCTTCGCTCAGGATGGGTACTTGTTGGCCAGGTGTCGGGCCAGGTCGATGACCATTTCGTGAGCTCCGCGGGGCGACTCGCGGTACTAACGAAGCTCCGGCGCATCGCTCGACTCCCGCGGGGGTGCGCGCGAGCGCGATATATCCCGGGATCTTTGGAGAAAATAATTGATGCGTCTTTGCGTTTCCCTCTCGGTATTGGCTTGTCTTTCCCTACTCGGAGCCGCCGTCGGGTGCAGCAGCGCCACGCCTGCGTCCGGAGGATTTTCAGGCGGGGCTGGCTCCGCGAGCGGCAGTTCGCCGTCGGGCACCTCGGGCAAGAGCGGGAGTTCGGCGTCCGGCACGAGCGGCAGCGGCGCGGGAGGCGGCGCCTCGTCCGGCGCGGGAGGCGGCGCCTCGTCCGGCGCGGGAGGCGGCGCCTCGTCCGGCGCGGGAGGCGGCGCCTCGTCCGGCGCGGGAGGCGGCGCCTCGTCCGGCGCGAGCGGCAGCTCGGGCACGAGTGGCACGGCCGCAGGCTCGGGGTCGGGTAGCTCTGCGCCCGCTTCGCTGGCCGGGCCGCCGGCGGGTCCTTACACGGTCAGCGGGCCGAAGATTCTCGACAAGAACGGGCACCCCCACCTGTTCCGCGGACTCGATCGGCCCTCCTTGGAGTGGTCGTGCTCGGGGGACATCAAGACCGACGAGTACCAGGCGATGACGAGCCCGCCATGGGCCGCGACGAACGGGCCGAACGTCTTGCGGTTGTCGCTCAATCAGGACTGCTGGCTCAATGACCCGGCGAACCCCACCCACGATTACGGCCTTACACTGCCGGACACGTACGAGAGCATCGTTGACGGGCAGGTCCAGGCCGCCATCGCGGCCGGGCTTGACGTCATCCTGGACCTGCATTGGTCTGACCAGGGAAACTACAGTGTGGGCGCAGCGTGCCAGCCGATTGGAACCGGCAACTGCCAGCAGGACATGGCCGACGCGCATTCCGTTCTCTTCTGGCAGCAGCTGGCGACGAAGTACGCCAACAATCCGAGCATTCTTTTCGAGCTCTACAACGAGCCGAAGGTCGGCGGCTACATGCCCGCCACAGGGGACTGGAACACCTGGCTCAACGGGGGAACGTCGAGCGGCTTTGCCGTGCACGGAATGCAGGAGCTCTACACGACGGTGCGGGCGACCGGCGCGAACAATCTGGTCATCATCGGAGGCCTCGCGTGGGCGTATGATTTGAGCGGCGTTCCTTCCCACACGGTGAATGGGACCGGCATCATTTACAACACGCACCCGTACTTGAGCAGCAGCAACTCGAACCCCAGTGGATGGTCGCAGTACTTCGGGTCGCTCACGGCGACGTATCCCGTGATCGCTACGGAGTTCGGGGACACCACGCCCACCCAGGCCACCGGGTGCAACGCCACGTTTGACACCACCTTTACGGAGTACGCGAACGGCCAGGCGTCCGGAAACAATCCGGCGAACGAAATGTCGTGGACGGCATGGGCGTTTTACAACAGCGACTGCAAGTTTCCGTCGCTTCTTGCGGACAGCAATTACACGCCGAACGGTCCCGGAACGGTTGTGGCCAATGCCCTCAAGATGGGGCCATGAAGACGTAGGGCGGGTTCTGAGCTCCGGGGCTTCTCGTACGTCGCCTGCCATGTAGGCTCTATCGACGTCTCGGGCCCTCATTTTCGGGCTGATGGGGCTCCCTTTGTTTATCCTTGACGTGCGGCGATGAGCATCTTTTCGAAGCTCTTCCCTGGGGCAGGCAAGGGCGAAGGCGACGCGTCATCGCCGTCCGCGAACGGCGAAGGCGAGGAGGGCCCATCGATGAAACGACCGCCGAACGAGGGGCGACCTCCGGGAACTCCCGTGCGGCCCGAGACGACGCCGCAGAAGCCGGGCGTCGCAGGCGGTGCGGTCGTGAACCCCATGACGGCCGTTCCCGCCACGGCTCCAGACGCAACCGCCACGAAGGCCCCGGCCACGACGGCTCCGGCTACGACAGCTCCGGCCACGACAGCTCCGGCCACGACAGCTCCGGCCACGGCAGCTCAGGCCACGGCAGCCCCGGCCACGGCAGCCCCGGCCACGGCAGCCCCGGCCACGACAGCTCCGGCCACGACAGCTCCGGCCACGACAGCTCCGGCCACGACAGCTCCGGCCACGACAGCTCCGGCCACGACAGCTCCGGCCACGAGCGCTCTCACGACCGGGCCCATCACGCAGCGGCAGGGTTCGCGTACGCAGGCTCTTTCGCCGTCTTCGACGCGCCTGCCGGCGAGTGGACAGGCCTCGGCAGGGCCGCCTTCCCCGCCATCGCTGCTGTCGGCGTCCGCCGCGCTGCGTGGGGCAATGGCACCGGCCGCTCCGGGTGCGGCGCCAGCGCGGGCCGGTGTGGCCGCTCCGGTGCCGCCGACCCCCGCGGGCCCGGCGGTCGTCG
Organism: uncultured delta proteobacterium; assembly: GCA_963831555.1. Lineage (GTDB taxonomy): Bacteria > Myxococcota_A > Polyangia > Polyangiales > Polyangiaceae > Palsa-1150. Next base: position 553,256 of record CAWHQT010000016.1, on the reverse strand, counting down.
TGACACGCGCGATCGACATCGGTCCGGGCTCGGCGCCGCGCGTCCGGCCGCCGATGCCTGCCAACGCGATCGGCGCGCCTACCCAGCCAGCCGCCCAGCCCGCGCCGCCCGCGGGACCGACGCCCGCCGTTCACGCGCCCCCGAGTCTTGCCGGTGCCGTTGCGGTGGGGCCGGCGGCAAGGCTAGCGTCGCCGGAAGGCGCCAAGCCACAAGGAAACGAGACGCCCCCGTCGTCCGTTCGGCCGCCCGCCCCGGAGATGACCAAGCCCAACGGAGCCCCCAACGGCACCCCTGCGTCGATCGCAGACACGTTCGACCGGCTCCTGGGGTCCGATCTCGACGCCGGCTTCGCTTCGCTCGAACGCGCGCCGTCGGCGTCGTCGTTCTCGGGCCCGAGCCCGGCCGCCGCCCTGACGGACTTTGCCGAAGTGCGAGCGCTCTTCGCCGAGCTGGCGTCCAACCACGTGCGCCCGGTGCGCGACTTCATGATCGATTTGCGCTGGTGCGACGCCACGGTCGACTGGCTTCCCATCTGCGAACCCGCGCTCCGGTCGCTGCGGCGTGCGGCGGACAAGCTCGAGTTGCCGGCGCTGTGCAGCGCCCTCGATGGGTTCTCCGCGGCGCTCGCAGCGGCGCAGTCGAGCGAGGCGCGGACGATTGGCGGCGATCTTCGCGCTTCGCTTCTCGCGAGTTACGAAGAGCTCGCCCAACAGATGCCCCAGGCGTTCGCGCTCGATCTGGATCGAACGCAGCGCGAGGGGGTCATCCTGCAGTCTCTCTTATTGCAGGTGGCGGACGTGAAGAAAATCACGCTCGACAAGATGTACGCCGCGGGCCTGTCGACCCTCGATGCCATGATGCTGGCCACGCCCGCCGACATCGCGGCGACGACCGGCATCGCCGAGGCGGTCGCCGAGCGCATCGTGGCGCGCTTCCGCGCGTATCACGAGCAAGTCAGAGCGACCGCGCCCGACGTGGACCGCCTCCGGGAACGCATTGCGGCGCTCACGTCCCGCCTTCGCCGTGAACACGACGCCTACGAGCGCGCGGGAGAATCGTGGTCGCGCGACGCGGCGGAAAAGAAGAAGGAGCACCGAAGAGCGCGGGCGCAGGCGCTGCTGGACATTCAGGTGGAGCTTGCGCGAATGGGCGAGGTGGAGCGCCTTGCGCGGCTCGACCGGCTACCGTTCGAAGGCAAGCTGGCGCAGCTCGACGTATTTCTCCAAGAAGCGAACAGACAAGTAGTTGGCAGAGCTCTAACGGAGATCTGAAGAAAGGCGCGCGATGCCCGAGCTTACGGCCGATGTCCTCCTGAGGAAGATCAAAACCGGCGAGAAGGTCGACCGCGCGGACTTGCGCGGCTTGGTCCTGACCCAGGCGGTCCTCGAGGGGGCAAGCTTCCGTCGGTGCGACCTGGACGGGGCGAACCTCGAGGGCGCGCGCCTCGCGAAGGCGCTCTTCAAGAATGCAAGCTTGCGCGAGGCCTTCCTCGCGAACGCGGACATGCGGGAGTGCAACCTCGAGAGCGCGGACCTCGAAGGCGCCAACCTCCAAGGCGCCAAGCTCATGGGAGCCAACCTGAATCGCGCCAATCTGGAGGGCGCGAATCTTCAAGGAGCGGACTTGTCCGGGGCGCGACTCACGTATGCCCAGCTCGAGGCCGCGCTCCTCGGCGGCGCGCGTCTCATCGGGGCGGAGCTCGGGCACGCCGGTCTTGCGGACACGGACTTGTCGGCGGCCAAGCTCGACGGGGCGGACCTCACCAATACCGATCTGAGTGACGCGAACCTCGAAGAAGCGAGCCTCGTCCGTGCCAATCTCGGGGATGCGCAGCTCGAAGGCGCGACGCTCGTTCGTGCGGACTTCTCCGGTGCGGACTTGCGCCGCGCCAGAATGGTGGGCGCGAAGGTCGACGGAGCCACGTTCTCGGGGGCCCGCGTCTACGGGCTCGTCGGCACGGGGGCGCCCGTCACGGGGGTTCGGGCCGATTGGCTCGACGACAGCGTGGAGGCCAACGGCGCGAGCCGCGTGACAGGTGCGGACGCCCTCGCTCTGCTCTCGGGCACCGCGGCGCCGCTGCCGGCGCACAAGCGCTACTTCGGCCGCGGGGACGTGCTTCGCAACGCGCATCTGGAGTTCGATTCGGGCGCGGTCGTCGAGATCGAAAGCCTCTTCGAGCGGTGCACGATCGCCATCGGCGATGGGACGGATCTCATCGTCGGCAAGGGCGGGACGCTCTCGGGCTGCCAGATCATGGGCGCCGGGCGAATCGCCATTCACGGCAAATTCATCGAGCAAGAAAGCCCCAGCATCGTCGGCGCGACGCAGCTCGTCGTCAGTGCGGGCGGCTCGTTGGTGGGTACGGTCGAACAACCGCCCGCGATGACCCGATTTGCGTTCGAGCCGGGGTGCATTCTGCGCGTGACGATTCAACAGGCGAAAAAGGACCGAGCTCCGAAAGCTGGGAGGCCGCAATGAGCGAATCGACAAGGGCCGTGCAGGCCCGCAAGACGCTGGTGGAAGAGGGAACGCACTTCAAGGGATCGCTCTCGTCCAATTGTCCCATCGAAGTGAAAGGGCGAATCGAGGGTGACCTGACGGCCCCGGCGCTCGCCGTGAGCGCGAGCGGCGCGGTGCACGGGCGAGTGAAGGTCGGCGAGATGCACTCGCAGGGTGAGCTCGCGGGCGAATTCGACGCGGACGTGGTGCAGCTCTCGGGCACCGTGAAAGACAACACGGTGATTCGTGCCAAGTCCCTGGAAGTGAAGCTCGCTTCGGCCGACGGCAAGATGCAAGTCGTCTTCGGCGAATGCAAGCTGGAGGTGGGCGCAGGGCCGGCGCAGCCCGAGGTGGCGACTCCCGTGGCCGTGCGATCCTCCGAGCAGCCGCCCAAAGCGGTACGGCCCCCCGCCGACACCAACGGCTTGTAGATTTCGTCTACGCTAAAAGAGCCGAGGCGTGAGCCACTCCGAGGGGAATCGGCTTCTGCTTAGGTAAGGAGCGCTCGCGTTCACGATGTTCAAACGGTCGACCGCTGCTCCTCTTCGTGCGCCGCTGCGCCTGGTGGTGCAGCCGGATGCCGCTGCGGCCGACGACGCAAGCCTTGTTCGGGGGCTCGTGGCGCGAGAAGACTGGGCCTCGCGGGTCGCCTGGTCCCGGTATGCCCCGCTCGTGTACGGCGTTCTCGATCGCGCCCTCGGCTCGACGGCAGAGAGCGAGGAGCTCACGCAAGAGGTCTTCTTGCGTGTGTTCGCGGCCATCCATACGCTCCGAAACCCGAGCGCGCTGCGAAGCTTCATCTATTCGGCGGCGATTCGCATGCTTCGCTGGCACCTGCGCACCAAGCGCACCCGGCGCCTGTTCATGCTGTCGGACTCCGGTACGCTGCCGGAAGCCAGTTCGCCTCCGCAAGACAGCGAGGGCCGCGAGTTGCTGCGGCGTTTCTACCGGCTGCTCGATACACTCAGCGCCAACGATCGCACGGCGTTCGTTCTTCGGCACGTCGAGGAGCTGAGGTTGGAGGAGATCGTGATGGCGACGGGAGCATCCTTGGCCACCGTGAAGCGGCGGATCCGCCGCGCGTCACTGCACATGGCGAATCTCGCGAAGGCGGACCCGGACTTGGCCCAGTACTTTGCGCACGCGGGGAGCTCCGATGATTCCTAGTGATTGGAAAGACGCGCTGGAGACGCCAACCGCCGCTCTCATCGAGCTGATCCACACGCAGCGGGGGCACCTGTCCGCAACCCAACGGATCGAAGGGGCCGTGGCCGTCACCGCACGGGCGAGGCCGGCGTGGCGGTGGCTGCCCCCCAAAGGACGAATGCTGGGCGCCGCGCTGGCGGTCGTCGCGGTCGTGGCCGTAACCACGGCGAGGGTGCAGCGACACGCCACGCACGCGCTCTCGTACGTGGTGGACCGCGGGAACGTGTCGCGCGGTGGGGCGATCGAATCGGACCCCGCTGCGGACCCAAAGGTCCGTTTTTCCGACGGGAGCGAGGTGGCTTTCACGAGCAAGTCCCTTGCCGTGCTTCGTTCAGTCGACGATCACGGCGCGCGCCTGTCGTTGAAAGAGGGGAGTGGGCACGCGGACGTGATGCATCGGGCGAACGCGCGGTGGCTCTTCGACGCCGGCCCGTTCCTCATTACGGTGACGGGCACGGCGTTCACGTTTGGCTGGACGGGCGCCGAGGAGCGCCTCGACGTCGCCATGGAACGGGGCACGGTGGAGGTCAGCGGACCCCTGTCGGACGGTGCCATCACGCTGCGTTCCGGGCAACACCTGACGGTGCGGGTGCGCGAACGGGAGACGGTTATTCGCGACCTCGACCCTGCTCCGGCCGATTCGACTCCGGCCGGCGTCGGGCTCGCCACGCCGGATCCCGGCGGCGCATCGGGCCGAGCCCCGGCGGACAAGGCGTTCGGAGGTCCGGCGAGCGTTCGCCCTCGCTCCGCCCCGGACAACGACCGCGGGGCCTGGGGCAGCCTTCTGGCCAATGGCAACTTCGAGACGATCGTGAGCCAAGCCGAGCAGAGAGACCTGGAGAAGTGTCTCGCGTCGGCGAGCAGCCCAGACCTGGCCGTCCTGGCCGACGCGGCTCGCTACAGCAGGCACGACGCGATTGCCGTGCGGACCCTGCTCGCGCAGCGACGCCGCTTTCCCGCCTCGGGAGCCGCGGAGGACGCGGCGTTTCTCCTCGGGCGAATCGAAGAGACGAGGCACGATTCTCGCGGCGCCCTCGCATGGTACGAGCGCTATCTCGGAGAGAACGAGAACGGTGCCTATGCGTCCGAAGCGCTGGGTCGTCGGATGCTGTTGACGGCGCAAGCCGACGGAGACGACGCGGCCCGGCCCCTGGCGACGCAATACCTGGCTCGCTTTGCGCAGGGGACGTACGCGGCAAGGGCGCGAACGCTCGTCTCCGGACCGTGAGCGCGCTTCGAGCGCGGGGCGCTGCGCTCGCCGTCCTCGTCCTGCTCGCAACTCTCACCGCGCTCCGATCGGCGCGGGCCGAGTCGACGCTGGTGTCTCTCGCGGGGTCGGGTTCGGCGGACCCGCGGGCGGAAGAGCTGTTCAATCGCGTCCGGGGCGAACTCGTGGCGGATGGATTTCCGCGTTCTCCTTCTCGACCCCGTGACGGACGTCGACCGTGTCGAGCTTCTCACCCGAGCCGGCCAGAACGCGGGCGCGGCGATCATCGCAGGGCTCTTCGTCGACGACGCCGAGAGCATCGAGCTTTGCCTCGTCGACGCGCTGAGCGCCAGGGTCGCCGTCCAACGGCTCGAACGGCCGGCGGGCGCCACGGAGCCGGCGCTGGAGGTGCTCGCTCGCCGGAGCGTGGACCTGCTTCGCGCAAGTCTTCTGGACTTCGTCGTCGACAGCTTGCGCGCCGCGGTCTCCAAGCCAAGCGTTGCGCCGGTACTCGCGCGTCCGCCGATGCCTCCCCGCGATTCGCCTCAGACGACGCGCGTGCAAGCCGAAGGCGGATTGGGCGTGCTGGGTGGCCTCGGCGGGGTCGGCCCGGCGGCGCTCCCTGTGATTCGCGTGGGCCTCGCCCTCGGCCGGGCCGTGCGTGTCCGCGCGACCGGCGCGTGGCTAGGGACCCAACCATCCGTGACGGCCCCGACCGGGACGGCGCGAATCGACCAGGCCATAGCGTTTCTCGACGCGAGCGTGCGGTGCTGCGAGACACGCTGGATTCGCCCGTCCGCGTCCCTGGGCCTGGGCGTCTACGCCGTCGCTGTCACCGGAGACGCCGTCCCGCCGCGCACGGGAACACAGAGCTCCTCGCTCTCGGGGGCGTTCACCGGTGGGCTCGGCGTCGCGTTGCCGCTTGGCGGGCACGTCGAGGTGGTCTTGGAAGCCCACGTCATCGTGGCCGTGCCCGGGATTGCGGTCCGCTTCATCGACTCCGACGCGGCGCGATTGGGAGGCCCGTCGCTTCTCGGAACCCTCACGCTCGCCGCGTGGATGTGACGCGCGAGTGCGGGTCGGGGTCGTTCGAACCGTAGGGGTCCGGAGCCGCATCCGTCAGTAGTAGTGGACGTCGTCGATGGTGAGCACGAAGGGCGTCGTTCCGAGCATCTCGAAGCCGAGCCGTATGACTTGCGTCGGGTCGTACTGCGGTTGAGAGTACGACGGGGTCGAGACGTCGAGCGACACGCAGGTCCACGCGCCAAGAGTCAGGTACGTCGTGCCGTTGTCGGCCCAAGCGTACTGGGCGCCCGTTTGGACCATCGTTTTCAGGTGCGGGGGCGCTCCGCTCTCGAGGCGGACCCACGCCGCAATGGTGCGAAGGCTCAGGTCCGTGGGCGACGGCAGGTCGTACGCCACTTCCGCGCCGCTGATGACCCCCGCGTCATTGGGCTTCGGAGTGACGTCCGCTTCGAGTGCACCGGGCGACGGGTCGCCCAACGAGCCGTTCCAACCGAGCGTCGCTTCGCCTCCCGTGTCGGAGAATGCAAACCATCCTTCCACGGTCGAATCGAATGTCCATTCCGCGAGGGCGGTGACGTCGCTCGCGCACGGCGACGATAGCGGCCCCGCCTCCAGCGGCGACTCGCCGGGCGCGTCAGCAACGCTTGCGCCGTCGGCGACACCGGCGGCGTCCCCGGCATTGCCCGCGTCTTGGGGGCTCGGATTGCCCTGGATATCCGCAGCGGATCCTCCCGGCGCCTCCGCGATTGCATCGAGTTGCGTGAGATCGCACGCGGCAAGGGCGGGACCGGCCACGGCCAGCAGCCAAGCCGACGCCCGAGGCCCTCTGCGCGCGCGCATGTTCCTGAGTGTACGGGAATGCGTCGCCCGGCGCATTGCGCCATTCGCTCACGGACCACGGACGTCAGGCGGGCAGCCGTTGGTCTTGGGATCGGTGGTTCGCGGGCCTGGGGAGTCGGGACACGCGTCTTTGCTGTCGGAGATCCCGTCTTTGTCGCGATCGCCGTTGTGATCGAAAAGCTCGATGGCGAAGAGAAGTCTCCACTCGGGCGCCCCGAAATGCTGGCTGAGACCGGCCCCGGCGCCGACCTTGATCCGCAGTTGCGGCCCGTCGTCCGCCGTTCCCTCGAGCCGGCCCGTGAGCAGGCCTTCGAGCGCGGTGGCCGTGGTGGACAAGAAGGACCGAAATGCCGAGGCTCCGTAAATCTCTGGCCCGACGATGAACGCCCTCGGATGGCGGCCGCGGACCGGAACCCGCGCGCCGCCGGCCACACCGAAGAGCCACTCGCTTCCTTGGGGGCTCCCGGGCGCCGGCCAGTCGTCGAGCGGGCGGACGTGCACCCCCACCTGTCCTGCATAGGCAAAGAGGCCCGCATTTCCCGCGAAGAGGAGGCGACCCATGGCGCGGTACGTCCCGTCGGTCTCGTAGTCTGCGCGGTTGCCGTTGGGGACGATGAGCTGCGCGCTGACGCCGAGGCGGAAGGGGCTCGTGGCCTGCCCGAGCAGGCGCGCGTCCGCGCCGACGCGCGGGTCCGCGAACGTGTCGGGATGGGTCCCGGGGTCGACCGAGGGGGCCGTGAACTGGTAGCCGCCGACGACGCCGCTCTGGCCCTCCATGACGAGCGGCGCGTCGAGATTGAAGTAAAGGCGCCAGCGGTCGTACGTGGCCGCGAAAGCGAAGGCAGCGAATGCCTGATCCGAGACCACGGCGAAATGGTGCAGCGAGTCCGTCACTTGAAACGGAGTGCCCGCGTATCCTGTGGTCAGCGAAACCGCGCCACCCAAACCGCCGCGCATGTCGAGGTCGTCCATCACCCACCAGCCACCCCCCGGCGCCGAAGGATAGAAGCGTTCGACGGCGAATCCCTGGGGTTGCCGTGGCTGCGGTTGGGCCTCCGCACGCCACTCGAACACGATCGCCGCGAGAAGCGCGGCCGCGAAGACGATCGTGCGGTGCTCGTTAGAACTCGGCATGAACCCTCCCGCCGAGAATGTGAACGGGACCGCGGTCCGCGTTGAACGCCGGATTCCAGAGAAACTGGTAGTCACCCGAGAGCCAGATCGCCTTCAAGAGGTTCACGCTGTAGAACGCCTCGACGATGCCTTCGCCGGCCTGCCGGAGCCTGCCGTCTCCCACGAAGCCGTCAACGCCCCCCATCGCCAGGTACTGGGCGTGCGCGTCCGAGATCCAGCTCATGCCGAAGGCTGCGCCGGTCACGTCGAACGGCCGGTGCCAGGACGTGCCCTTCGCCACGCTTCCGAAGGAAATAGACCGGTCGGCCGAATTGTACGCGTCGACTTCCGTCCGCCCGTCGGAGTACATCGCTCGAAGGAACAGGCCAATATCGTCGGTCACGTGCTGCTCGAGGTTGATGCCGATTCCCACCTTGGTGTTCGGCTTGCGTACCCAGCAGAGATCCGGCGCGGCGGCATTGAGCGAACCGTAGTTGTTGGGGCACGCGGCCACGTCCGAATTGGTTGAAACGAGCCGAGAGGCCGCCGCGGCGTTGAACTCCGACGGATTGGCCCGGAACGCCGCGATGGCGTCGTCGAAGCTCCCCACATCGACCTGATTTCGATACCCGAGAATACGGACGGCGCCGGCTTGTCCGTGCCATACGTGGTCGTGTTCCAGTTCGATCTGATCACCGTAATATTTCCAGATTCTGAAGTCCACTTGCAGCTGGTTTGGATTCTGTGGAGGGGTAATCCTGCCTACCCGCAATGCCCAATCATCCCAATAGAGCTCCGCCGTGGCGCCCCAGGAGTACCCTCGTGCATCGGACGGGAAGTCCCAGGACGCGTGCGTCATGAAGGCCATGTTGAAGAACGTTTGACGGGGATCCCACGTGACGGAGTTTCGGTCGAAGACGTCGAGGATCGTGAAGTTGCCGGCGGTGAGAACGAGCCGCCGGCTGTCGGCCACGGTCGCCAGCTGCATGGGGTCCGATGTCTTTTCGGCGCGGGTGCCTCCGAACCCGATCGTCTGCTGGAGGTAGGTGCGGGATCGATAGAGCTGGGGCGTCACGGAGCCGTTCTTTTGAAGCTCGAAATTCTGGATGGCGCCCCCGATGCCGTGAAGACCCGAGAGAGGCCGCTCGGCGATCACTTCGGGAACGAGATACGCCTCGGCCCCGCGCCAGAGTCGTAGGCCAAAAAAGAGCGTGAAGGAGGCCGTGAAGCTTTGCTCCGCGTCGGGCGTGAGCGAATAGTCCGGGTTCGTGTATGGCGCGTAGAAAGGCAGCTTCCAGCTCGAGATGTACGTGGACTGTCCGTAGGCGTTCCAGCTCTCTTCATCGATGTCGTGCAGCCCGTTGTGGGCCAGCAGGTTCATCACGTCGAACGCCGCGTCTTCGTGCCCCGCGGGCGGCGCGGCTTGCGCGTTCGCCGGGGCCGAGGCCAACAGGATCCGGATCGCCAAGCCGGCGGAGGCGATGCGCGCGCTGTCGACGACCGGGCGGCCGGCGGTGGATCGAAAGACGCTCACGAAAACACGGCACTCCGTCTATCAACAAGCGTTGCAGGGTTCGAGTCCCAAATCTTCGCGCGACTCGAAACGGGCGAGTGGCCGTTGGCCCCCATCCTCGGGGGGCCCTCCGCCGACTCGGGGCCTCCATTCGGTATTTCCGGAATCGACCGCCCAGCGTCACGCGGATGTCACCCGCCGGCCGGTGGGCGAACCGGCGAATGGGGCGGCGGGCGACTCGGCCAGTGCTTGCAGAATCGGAGCACTTCGTCCAGGTGCCGGCTCACCTGAAACTCGTGATGAAAGACCCCTGCGACGACGTGCCGCTCGTCCAGCACGTACGTGATTCGACGCGCCAACGGGATGATCGGCCAAAGGACGCCGTAAGCCCTCGCCACGTGACCCTGGCGGTCGCCGATCATCGGGTACGCGACGCCGAGCTGCTGGGCAAACCGGCATTGCTCCTCCGGGGAATCGGTGGAAATGCCGATGACTTCGAAACCGAGTTCGCGGAGGTCGTGGTAGTTGTCGCGGAAGCCCTTCGTTTCGACCGTGCAGTGGCTCGTGAAGGCCTTCGGGAAAAAGTAGAGGATGACGGGGGCACCCAGGAGCGCGGATAGCGCCACGACGCGCCCGTCGGACGTTCGCTCCGAGAACGCAGGAGCCACGTCACCGACCTTCAACATGGCTTCTCCGGCCCCCTCCCGCCGCGCTCGGCCGTGAGCGTACACCACCTTGCGTCCGTCAGCTGCGTACGTTCCGCTCGCGGCGAAGGCCGCGCGACGGACCCGCCGCGACGGGAGGCGGGTTGCGTGGCTCGATCGGGCTCGCGTCGCGAAACGCCTGTTGAACACCCTCTCAGGGGGCTCGCTCCTCGACGGCGTCCCCGTTGCGGGTGCTGACCTTGCGCCACACCGTCGCGAGCCACGGTTGCTGCTCGCGTGGCTTGCCTTCGGGGCGGTAGTAGTGCGCCAGCTCCTGAAAGCCCGCCGCGCGAACTCTTTCACTCCATCGTTCGAGGTCCCAATAGCAACCGTATCGCTCTCCGTGCCATCCTTCTTCGTTGCTCCCGCGCGGGTTCGAGCTGAAGAGAACCCCACCGGGCTTCAGGCACGCGTAGAGCTCGCCGAGCACCCGGAGCAATTCGGCGCTCGGCACGTGAAAGAGGGAGGCATTGGCAAAGACGCCATCGAAGTGCGCGTCGGGAAGCACCAGGCAGAGCATGTCCTGCTCGAGCACCTCGCACCCCGAGTGTTCACGCGCCATCGCGCAGAAGGACCGGCAGCCTTCCACGCCGACCGCTTCGTGACCCAGCGATTGAAAGTGAGCCAAGTCCCGCCCCGGGCCGCAGCCCACGTCGAGAAGCCGAAAGGGACCGCGACCTCCGATGTTCGAGAGAAACGCCGCGTAATTCTGCGACACGTCGTGCGTCCGTGTCCCCGCCCAGAAGTCCGCGGCGTTCGCCTCGTAGTGGGCGAGCGTTCGAGAAGACACGGACGCCTTGGAATTTGCGTCACGCACGTGGACCTCTCGTGAGGCGACGTCTCGTGAAGGGCGTCCGGCGGCCGGTCACCAGGAGCGCGGAAAGAATCCCGACGACACGACCGCGACTTCCGGCAGCGGCAAATGGGGCGAAATCGCATCCAGCTCGCGCGTGATCGCCTCGTCGACCGCGATTCGATGCGGCTCGCGCAGAAGGCGCTTGGTCTCGCGCACGGCGCGTTGGGGCAGCTTCGCCAAGGCTTCAGCGCGCGCCAGGGCCACGCCTTCGAGCTCCTCCCGATGCGCGATGGCATTGACGAGTCCCAGCCGAAGGGCGGTGTCGACATCGATCCGATCGTTATAAAGGAGCCATTCGGACGCTCGCGCGAACCCGACGCGCGCCGCGAGGAGCACGCTCGCCCCGCCGTCCGGCACGATTCCGGCCTTCGTGAACGGAAACTCGAACACGGCGGTCCGGGCGGCCACGATCAGGTCGCAATGCAAGAGGAGCGTCGCGCCCGATCCCACAGCGGCGCCGCCCACGGCCGCGACAATCGGCTTGGGGAAAGACGCGAGAGCCCGGAAAAACGCCCCCGCGGTGCGGGCGAAGTCCTGCCCCTCGGGGCTGTTTGGCTCGCCCTCGCCGAAATCGCCGTAGTCGGTACCGACCGAAAAGGCGCCGCCGGCGGACGTGAGGAGAACGACGTCGGTGGTCGCGCTGTGGGTCGCTTCGAACAGCGCCTCCGTGAGAGTCCCGTACATCGCGCGCGTGATCGCGTTCTTCTTGCTCGGCCGGTCCAGGATAAGCTTGCGAATCGCGCCTGCGTCCTCCACGCGAACGCCGCTCTCCGGACGTTCGGAGGGGGGCTTCATCGTGATGCGACGCCCGTTTGCCGGTGCCTGCAACATACTCGCCTCCCGCGTCGGGTGTTCGTTACGGAATAACCCTGTCACGTGAATTGTTTCCCTTCAATGTCAAGTGGGGCTCGAAGGCAGCCTTTTTGACGAATTCGAGCAGGGACGCCCCAGATACTGTTTCAATCTTGTTTCGTGCGGGGCAGGCGGTCGCGGCCGCGCTGTTCCGTCCGTAGCCGAATAAAGAACCTTCGTCCGCGGCGTCATGCAGACCCCGCGTGTGAAATGAGGCACGTGCATGAAGCCGAGGGGAATCGAGGAAAGCGGTTGAACCCGTCGCTCCGGAATGCCCGCGTCGCCCTGCTCGAAGCGCGGATGGAGAGCGAACTGAGCTCGCTCGTGCGGCGCCACGGCGGCGTGCCGCTTTGCGTGCCCGCGCTCCGCGAAGTCGAACGCGACGTCGCGGCGGAATCTCTGCGGGCCGTCGAGGTCGTGTCACGCGGCGGCGCGGTCGTCGTGTTGGCCACGGGGGTCGGACTGGCGCGCTGGCTGGCAGTGGCCGCCGGTCTCGGCAAGGGAGACGTCTTGCGCCGGGGCCTCGAGGCCTCCACCGTCGTATGCCGAGGGCCCAAGCCCGTCGCCGTTCTCAAGCGCGAAGGCCTGCCGGCGCATGTCCGCGCCGAAACGCCTCACACGACCACGGAGCTCCTCGCGGCGCTCGAGTCGGTCGATGTTCGAGGGCGTGACGTGATCTACGTGCATGATGGCGGCGGGGCGGAGACGGTCCCGTTGTCCCTCGTGCGCCGGGGGGCCCGCGTTTTGGCCATCGCGCCCTACGCGTGGGCGCTTCCCGAAGACGTCGAGCCGCTCCGGGAACTCGTACGGGTCATCCTCACCGGCGGGGTCGACGCGCTGGTCATCACGACGCAAGTGCAGGCCAAGCATCTTTTCGAGGTGGCCACGTCGATGGGCGCCGAAAAGCAACTGGGGGAGGCCTTGCGCGGTCCGGTGATCGTCGCAGCCGTGGGGCCCACGTGCGCGCGTGTTCTGGGCGAGCTCGGCGTCCCGCCGCACGTCATGCCCGCCCAGCCGAAAATGGGGCCGCTCGTTCTCGCGTTGGCCGAGCGCGTCGAAGCCGGGGCAGCGTCCGGGCGACCGCCGTTCACTCCGGGTGAGCCTTTCGCCAAGCCGTAAGCCACGACGTGACGTCCGTCGCGCCGTGCTCGCGGAGGGCGACGCACAGAGCCGCTCCTTCGAAGGCCTCGTCGAGCGGGCGCTTCATGCCCTCGACCCCCTGCATTGACGACGCGAAGAACGCGCGGGTGTCGTCGCGCTCGGCCGGCGTACACGCCGAGCTCGCGATGCCCACGAAGCCGCGGCTGAGAGAGCCGGGAAATCGCGCGCGGAGCGCGGGCCATCGGTCTTTCGCCCACGCGTAGAGCGACGCGCGCCGTTCCCGGCTCCCTTCGGCGGCGCCGATCACGTAGTTGAGTTCGGAGAGCTTGACCTCGTCGGTCAGCGTGAGGTCGAGCGCGGCGCGGAGGATCGCGGGGTCGTCGAACATGCCCATCGCGCGGAGCGCCAGCGTGCGGTTCTGCGGCAGCTTCGCGCTTCTCGCCGCCGTTCGAAGCTCGAGAAGGCGTGCGGCTCCCTGGTGAATCGACGCGAGCGGCACCGCGATCGCGGCGATGTCGTTCGGCACGCTCGAGGCATCCCCCAGCCATCGCACGGCGTACGCCTCCGCTTCGTCCAGCGTCGCCGGATCGCCGGCGAGCTCGCCCATCGCCCACAGCACGCTGCGCCGCTCGAGTTTGCGATCGTCATCCTCCGGCGCTCCCGAAGACGGTGCCTCCCACCCGAGCGCGCGTTTGCGCGCGCCGAGCCGCGACGCGACGTAGCGCTGGAACGCGGGACGGACGTCTTCCTCGACCAGGGCGTGATCGAACGCATCGAGGACGCCCATGACTTGGTCCACCACGTAGCGGTTGCTCTCCCCGTCGAACGTCGGGAGCAGATCGAGCACGAGCCCCGGCGTCACCGCCCCTTGCCGAACGGCCGCCCACGCGTTGGACACGAGTCCGAACCGGTCGACCGTATCGAGAGAGCGCGCCGTGCGCGCCAGGGCGAGCAGCTTCGGGCGATCGAGCAAGAAGCGGTAGTACCCCCCGAGCCCCGCGTTCGGGTACACCCACGCCGGGCACCGCCCTCCCAACGTTCGCGTGATGGGTTCGCTGGCCAGCGTGAAGCAGCTCTTGCTCTTCTGCAAGTCGCTGGCGATGCACACGGGGAGCGTCCATCGATGGGGCGTCGGGCTCGCCGGTTCTCCCAACGGCCGCCACTCTTCTTCGTGGAGGTCGAGCGTGCCACGGTTGCAGTTCCAGCTCGCGACCACCTCGGGAACGCCCGCCTGATCGAGAAAGCCGTTCGCGAGCGCGCCGACCTTTTGCGTCGACACGTAGTCGAGCGCTTTGAAAAGGTCCTCCGCGCCCGCGTTCTTCCAGGCGTTGTCCTGCAAGTAGCGGTGAATGCCGCGACGGAACGTGTCCGGCCCGAGCCAGCCTTCGAGCATTCGGAGGACCGCAGCGCCCTTCTCGTACGTAAGGCCGTCGAACGCCTCCTTGGCTTCGCCGGTCGACCGCACCGGTTGCCGCACAGCGCGGGCTGAAATGAGCGCGTCGGCATCCATCACGTGGTCCATACCCGCGATTTGTTCGAGGGTGGCCCCGAACGACGGCTGCCATGCGTCGACGACCTTGGCCTCGGCCCACGTCGCGAATCCCTCGTTGAGCCATAGATCGTCCCACCACCGCATCGTGACCAAGTCGCCGAGCCACTGGTGCGCGAGCTCATGGGCGATGACCTCGGCCTGCCCGCGGCGCGCGCCGGTCGTCGCGTGCTGTGGGTCGAGCAGAAGGAACGTGTCGCGGAACGTGACGAGGCCCGGGTTCTCCATCGCGCCGGCGTCAAAGTCGGGCACCGCAACGAGATCGAGCTTCGCGTACGGGTACTTCATGCCAAAATATTCGCTGAGCTTGGCCAGCAGCGCACTGGCCACGTCGAGCGCCGTCCGGCCGAGCGCGGCGTGTGCTGCGCTTCCGTGCGTGGTCACCAGGCGGATCGGGACCGGGTCGGTAGGGCCCTGCAGGATGTCGAACGTTCCGACGGCGAAGGCCACGAGATACGTCGGCAGTGGGGCCGTGGTCCGAAACGCGTGGGTCACCATGCCATCGGCCGCGTCGGCGTGAGAGTCTTCCGCGCTGTTGGCCAGCGCGGTCATCGCGCCCGGGGCGGTGATCGCGATGTCGAACGGGGTCTTGAATCCGGGCTCGTCGAAACACGGAAAGGCTCGGCGCGCGTCGGTCGCCTCGAATTGTGTGAACGCATAGTCGCGCCCGTCTTCCTTCACCCGGTAGAGGCCCGTGAGATCGGTTGCAAAGGGCGCGTCGTACGTGAGCTCGATGCGCGCGGGGCCGGCCGGAATCGGGCTTTCGAAGGCAAGAACGAGCTCCTCCGGGTCCATCCCTCCGTGGGTCACACGGCTCGTGACCGTGGCCGGGAAGTCCGTCGTGCCGGCCCGGGCCTCCGCGCGCGTCACATGGAGATCGCGCCCGTGGAGGACCACGAACGGCGTGGCTTTCGGCACGTCGACGAGGATGGTGGTGACGCCGGAGAAGCGAGGCTTGGCCGGATCGATCGTGAGCGTTACCGTGTAGCCCTGCGGCGTCGCCGTGCTCGGAAGGCGTCCGTCGTCGCGAGGCGGGGGGGCGAGCGCATCGTGGCGGGCCGCTGCGGCGCGGGCGGACGCGACCCGTGCGGGGGGCGGGCGGCTAGCGCAGGCGGAAATCGTGACCCAGGTGACGGCTCCGAGGGCGACGAAGGCGATCGAATTCGCGATCGAGCGCATCGGGAGACGGTTAGCTGACGGTACGGCCGAGCGCGATCACTTCCACGTTGAGCTCGAGCACGAGCCGCAAGAGCGCCGCCCTCTGCTCCTCCGTGGGGGGCCGCGTGGACCACGCGTGCAGGGCTCGCTCGTAGCCTTCGGCCTTCGCGCGAAGCTCACGGACGCGGGCGTTCGGGGGCACGTCGCGCAGTCTCTCGAGAGTGTCGACGAGGGCCTGCTCGACGATCGCGAGCCGCGTAGACCCTGGCCTTGCGCCGGCGGACATTGTGTCGACAGCGTAGCTCGGTTTGGCGAGCGTCACTGGTTTTCGACGAAGATTGCGTCAGAACTTAAGCCCCAGCTGCGCGTGGGCCGTAAGGGCCACCTTCGAGTCCGTGAGGTTCGGCACCCAAAGCGCGTTCACGTCGAGCCCGGCAAGCAAAGGCCCCAAGGTCACGAGGGCGGTGAGTCCGGGCTCGAGGTAGAGATTGCTCGCGTCGTTGGACGAGTCGGGAACGCCGGGCACGTTTTTCTGTTGGACGGTCACCGTAAGATTCCCCACGCCGACCTGGGGCCGGAGCGTGAGCAGCTTGCCGACGAGATCCGGCGTGAGGCCGATCAGCTTCAAAAGATAGATGTTGTACCCCGCCTCGACGCCGTACTGCACCGTGTGGTCGGAGATCGTGCCTCCGGCGGAATTCTGGGACGATCCGAAGTAGTACATGCCGGCCACGCCTGCGTAGAACGTGCTGAACAGCGAAACTCCGGCGCGCCCGCCGATCCCGAACCCCAGCGGATCCGGGCCGCCGCCCGACACGAGCCCCGTCCCCGCGCCCGCCTTGGCAGCGACTTCCAGGTCGACCGGGCCAAGTGCCCATGCGCGGTTCACGAAGGAAAGCGAGCTCGCGGCGATGAGCGCGCCGATCAAGAAAGTGGGAATGCTCTTCATGCGCCTAAGGGTCGTGGGAGCGAAAAGAAAGCGCAAGACGAATCGTGGTGGCGCCCGCTTATGCGCGCAGTCGTTTCCGAGCGCGTCTCCTCGTCCGTGGGGGTCGAAAAAACCGATCGTGCGGTTCTAGCATCCGCTACGCTTTGGCGACGATGGCCGTAGCACCGCACGAGGTGCACAGCGATTCGCTCGCGGCGCGCCTGGCCGAGCTGGCTCGAACGCTCGAGAAACGCTTCCTCGGCAAAGACGAAGTCATTCGGCTTCTGCTCGTCGCCGCGATTGCGGGCGAGCACGCCGTGCTCATCGGCCCCCCGGGAACCGCCAAGAGCGCCCTCATTCGGACGTTCGCGCGCCTGTTGCGCGCTCGCTACTTCGAATACTTGCTGACTCGCTTTACCGAGCCGAACGAGATCTTCGGCCCGGTGGACATCGCGGCCTTTCGCGAGGGGCGCTACGAACGGCGAACCGAAGGGATGTTGCCGGAGGCCGAGCTCGTCTTTCTCGACGAAGTCTTCAAGTCCAACTCGGCCATTCTCAACGCGCTCCTGACGCTCTTGAACGAACGGCGCTTCACGAGCGGGGGTCGCGTTCTGACGTCGCCCCTCATCAGCGCGTTCGGCGCCGCCAACGAAGTGCCGACCGACGAAGCGCTGACGGCGATCTATGACCGCTTCATCCTGCGGATCCGGAGCGACAACCTCGACGCGTATCACTTCCAGGATCTGCTCCAGAAGGGCCTCGAGCACGAAGGACTCCAACGGGCGGACGCGCACGTGGAGCCGCTCGTCACGGCGCACGAACTCGCGCACTTGCAGTTGACTCTTCTCGAGCGGACCCGCTTTCGCGAAGAGTTCTTCTCGACGTACAAGGGGCTCGTCTTCCAAGTGCGCGCGGAGGGGGTCACTCTCAGCGATCGGCGCGTCGTAAAGCTCCTGAAGCTCTTTGCGGCCAGCGCGTTCCTGGACGGGCGTGAAGAGCCGAACGCGGGCGATCTCTTCATTCTGAAGCATGTGTGGAATGGCGAGGACCAGGCGCCCATTCTCGACGCGCTCGTGACGCCTGTGCTGGAGGCTCACTATCGCGAGCACCCTGGCGCACGCCGCGTCGGCGCCGTGGGGGTCGGTATCGAGGCGCTCGGGGCAGAAATCGAGCGCGTTCGCCAGGTGCTCACGGGACCGGGTGGCGTGAGCGACGTTCAACTTTTCAGTCAATTGCGGGCGCTCAGCGAAGCGAAAACGGCCCTCGCGTCATCGGCCGATCCGCGCTCGCTCGAGCTCTTGGCGCGCGTGGACCAGCTCCTCGACGCGGCGTTCCGGAGTGGGCGATTCGGGATTTGAGCGAGGTGCGGACGTAGGCTCGGACGCGGGCGCAGACGCGGGCGCGTTCCTGCTAGAACTCCGTCATCTTGCGTCTCGCAGCCTTCGATACGAGCACCGCGTTGGGCACGATCGCCCTTTTTTGCGACGGGCGAATCGTCGCGGAGCGCGCTCAGCGCGTCTCGAACGCCCACGGCGAGTCGCTCATGCCCGTGATGCACTCCCTCTTCGAGAGCGTCGGTTGGGTCCCGTCCGACATTCACCGGTGGGCGGTGGGGGTTGGGCCGGGGAGCTTCACCGGGGTCCGCATCGGCGTGGCCACCGCCAAGGGCATCGTTTTGGCCACGGGGGCCGAACTCCTCGGAGTCACGTCACTGGACGCCGTTGCGCACGGGTTGCCGGAGGACGATCTCGTCGTCAGCCTCGTTGCGGCGGGCAAGGGGGAGCTCTTCGCGCAAGCGAGACGGGCAGGGAGCGTCGTGGTCGCGCCGCGTCACTTGCGGCTATCCGATATCGCGGCGTTCGTGGCCAGTCTTGCGGGCGCGGGGCGCGTGATTGTGGCGGGCGAAGCGTCCGGCGACGTGGACTGGTCTTCGCTCGAGGGGCGAGCGGTCCTTCGGTCGGAAGCCCCGCACGATTTGCCGCGCGCATCGAGCGTGGGACAAATCGCGTTGGCCTCGCCGCCGGTGGACCGCGAGCGGGCGCGAGAGAATGCCGACGCGCTCGAGCCGGTCTACGTTCGCCCCCCGGAGATCACGATGCCCAAACGTGTGCCGCCCCCCCCGCCAGCCCCCGACGAACGGGTCCCACGGTGAAGATCGCCACGTGGAACGTCAACGGCATTCGCGCCCGCGAACGGCAGTTCGTCGAGTGGGTGCGGAGCGACCGCCCGGACGTGGTGTGTTTGCAGGAACTCAAGGCGACCCCTGAGCAGCTGGGAGAGACGCTCACGCTTCTGCCCGAGTATTTCAACTATTGGCACGGCGGCCCAAAGGGCTATAGCGGCGTTTCGATCCACATTCGCAAGGACGCCTTTGCCGCACCTGGGCGCCCGGAGTTCGGCCATCCCGAGTTCGACCTGGAATTCCGGGCCGTCCACGCCCGGCTGCCCTCCGGTCTCGTCGTGGCGAGCGTCTATGTGCCCAACGGCGGCAAAGACTATCCCGCCAAGCTGCGCTTTCTCGAGGCCATGCGCGGCTATGTGGGCGCAGTCCACGCGGCAGGAGGTCGGCTGATTCTGTGTGGCGACATGAACGTGGCCCGCGCGGATATCGACGTCCACCCGAAGGAACGGAAGCCGGGCGCCATGGGCCAGCGGTCCGATGAGCGCGCGCTCTTCGAGGGGTTGCTCGCGTGCGATCTCGAAGATGTCGCGCGGGCCCTCGACCCCACCGGCGAGGCGATTTACACATGGTGGCCTCCGTGGCGCGGGATGCGGCAGAAGAACCAGGGCTGGCGTATCGACTACGTCCTTGCGAGCGCGGGCCGGGGACTCCACGCCGTCGAGTGCCGTGTCCTCTCCGATTGCGGAACGAGCGATCACGCGCCCGTGGTCGCCACGTTGGAGCTGACGTAATGCCGAGAGTCCCTCGGGACCTCGGGACTACACGCTAATCAAAGTTTTCAATCTTCCAGAGCCCGTGTTCGCGGACCAGCTGGATGGTGCCGGCCCCGTACGGCATCGTCGCCCGTTCTGCGGTCTCTTCAATCGTCGCCCCCGCCAACGCCTGCCGGAGCGCTCCGACGACTTGCGCGATCTCTTCCCGT
The DNA here is from genome assembly GCA_963831555.1 of uncultured delta proteobacterium. Taxonomy (GTDB): domain Bacteria; phylum Myxococcota_A; class Polyangia; order Polyangiales; family Polyangiaceae; genus Palsa-1150. Next base: position 533,600 of record CAWHQT010000016.1, on the reverse strand, counting down.
TCGTGACCCTCCCACGCGCCACGGAGCTTCGACGCGTCGAGCCCCTCGATGTGGGACTCCGGAACGTACCGCATCACGATGTCGTAGCGCTTTCGTTCGACCGCGCGGATGAAGCCCTGGATCGCGTGGCGAGGGGTGTCTTGGGCGTAGAGGTCCAGCGTCGCCCCATCCACCCGCCACGATCCATCCTCGAGCACCAGATGCAGCTCTTGTCCGGTCGGGCTTGAAACGGTGGCCGTCACGATCGGCGCGGCCGTGGGACGCTCGAGTGCCCGCCCGATCTCGCGCACGCCTTCGGGATCATCCTTGACCATGCGGCGGAATGCATCGAATGACGTGCCCCGTCGCGCTTCGTCCGACAGCATGCGATAAGCGGTTTCGGCGCGGCCGTCCTCGAGCGCGCGAGCGTAGGCGTGCAGAACGGTCTCGGGGTCGGCCGCATACCGCCCCCCCGAGCACGCCCACGCGCCCGCACCAAGACTCATGACGAGTCCCCCCTGCTGGATGAGGCGGGAAAGGAGCGGTCCGCCGGAAAACCGCGAGCGCATGCGCGGCGTGCTTTAGCATACGGACGACTCACGGGCGCGGCCGCGGACCCGGCCGGCTGCCCGCCCGGCCGGCCGGCCGCGGGGTAGGGGGCAAAGAGCGCCGGCCGCGTGACAGTCAGTGTAGAGGCGCGAGACGCGGGCGGTCGCGATCCCATCGCGGCGATTCGGCTATTTTGCGATTTCGCGTTATAGCCATGGTTGATGAGCGATTCGCGTTCGCCGTCGGATGCCGAGCTGCTTCCGATCTTGCCGCTACGAAATAGCGTCGTATTCCCCGCCAGCGTCGTACCGATTAACGTCGGCCGTCCGCGGAGCGTTCGCCTGGTGGAAGATCTCGCGGGCCTCGAACGGGCCGTCGTCGGCATCGTGAGCCAGCGCGACGCGGACGTCGACGAGCCCCGCTTCCAAGAGCTCTACGACGTGGGGACCATTGCGCGCGTCGTGAAGGTCTTGCGGCTCGGGCCGAACAACTACTCCGTCGTGCTGCACGGCTTGGCGCGCTTCCAGATCGTGCAGCAGGCCACGCTCGAGCCGTACATGCGCGCCCGGGTTCGCCGCATCGCGGAAGATCTGGAGCGCGACGTGGAGCTCGATGCGCTCGGGGCCAGCCTTCGCGAGGGGATGCGCCACCTGCTCGCCATCGTGCCCAACCTGCCGCGAGAGACCGCCGGCATTCTCGACAACGTGCGCGAAAGCGGGGCGCTTGCCGACCTCATCGCGTCCAACCTGGCGCCGGAGCAGGCCAGCGTATCGGACAAGCAGCGCATCCTGGCGACCTTCGATCCCAAAGCGCGTGTCCGCGCCGTCTTGGGCATCGTGAGGAGGCAGCTCGAGCTCCTTCGCGTGAAAAAAGAAGTCAGCTCGATGATCGCGGACGAGGGCAAAGCGCAGCGCGAGCAGATCCTCCGCCAACAGATGCGCACCATCAAGGAGGAGCTCGGCGAGGGCGGCGAAGAAGACGAGGTCGAAGAGCTTCGTACGCGCCTGCGCGCCGCCGGGTTGCCCGACGAGGTCCAAAAAGTGGCGCGCAAGCAGCTCGGAAGGATGGCGGCCATGCAGCCCCAATCCGCCGAGTACAACGTGACGCGTACCTACCTCGAATGGATAAGCGACCTGCCGTGGAGCAAGACGCCCTCCGACAAGCTCGACGTCGAAGAGACGCGCCGCTGTCTCGACGAAGATCACTACGGGCTCGAGAAGATCAAAAAGCGAATCATCGAATACGTCGCCGTGCGTAAACTGGCCGGGTCCAAGAAGGCTCCGATACTCTGCTTCATCGGTCCACCGGGCGTGGGCAAGACGTCGCTCGGCCGGTCCATCGCGCGCTCGATGGGACGTCGCTACCACCGCATTGCGCTCGGTGGCGTCCGGGACGAAGCCGAGATTCGTGGTCACCGCCGTACCTATGTGGGCGCGTTGCCGGGCCGGATCATTCAGGGAATGAAGAAGGTGGCCGTCCGAAATCCGGTCATCGTCCTCGACGAAGTCGACAAGATGGGGGTCGACGTGTTGGGGGACCCCGCCGCCGCGCTGCTCGAGGTGCTCGACCCCGAACAGAATTCGACGTTTCAAGACCACTATCTCGACGTGCCGTTCGACCTGTCGCAGGTGACCTTCCTCTGCACAGCCAACAATCCGGACACGATCCCGCCGGCGCTGATGGACCGCATGGAGGTCATCGAATGTCCCGGGTACACGCGCTCCGAGAAGCTGCACATCGCCACGGACTTTCTCTGCCCCAAGCAGCTATCGGCCCATGGAATGACCGACGAGCGCATCGAGTTCGCGCGAGACGGTCTCGAGCGTGTCGTCGATTCGTACACGCGTGAAGCGGGGGTGCGCGCCCTCGAACGAGAGATCGGAGCCGTGTGCCGTCACGTCGCCATGCGGATCGCCGAGGGCGAAACGGCGCTTCGTCTCGTGGCCGACGGCGTGGTCGTCGAGCAGCTGCTCGGGGCCCCCCGGTACTTGCCGGATCTCGCCGAGCGTACGAGCACGCCCGGCGTGGCGACGGGCCTCGCGTGGACCCCCAGCGGGGGTGACATTCTGTTCATCGAGGCCACGCGGATGCCCGGTCGGGGCGAAGTGATGGTCACCGGCAATCTCAAGAGCGTCATGAGCGAGAGCGCGGCCACGGCCGTCTCGTTCGTCCGGAGCCGGGCGAAGGATCTCGGTCTCGACCCGGAGTTTCTCCGACTGACCGATCTGCACCTGCACGTTCCGAAAGGCGGCACTCCCAAAGACGGGCCGAGCGCGGGGGTAACGATGTTCAGCGCGGTCGCGTCGCTCCTGTTGAACTGTCCGGTGCGCCGAGACGTGGCGATGACGGGCGAGATCACGCTGCGCGGAAGCGTGCTCGCCGTGGGCGGTATCAAGGAGAAGCTTCTGGCCGCGCACAGGGCCGGCATTCGCGAAGTGCTCGTCCCGGCGCGCAACGAGCCGGACCTCGAGGATGTCCCGAGCGATGTGCGCGCCGAACTGAAAATCCATCTGATCAAGCGAGTCGACGAGGTACTGCCGCTCGTGCTCGAGGCAGCTTCGTCCGCCCCGGCCGTTCCGCCCACTCCGTCCGCACCTCCGCCGGCTTACCCGGATCCCGAGCGGCAGCCTACGTCTCTCTGAAGGGGAGCTTGCCGCCCTCGCGATGAATCGACGCGCTGGCCCCTTGCGGCCTCTCTACGAATCGCGCGCGCAGCGCGTGGCGGCGCTCGTCCTCTTCGCGGCGCTGGGTGCCGTGGGCTTCGTGCCGCTCTTCGGAGGCCCGGGATACGAGCACGCCGTGGCGAGCGGCGTGCTCGTCCCGTCGGTCGCCGCCATCGCCACGGCGTTGGAGCTCTCGGCCGTCGCGAACGCGGCGTCGCTCTCTCCGCTCGCGTGCGCGGCGCGCGGCCTCCAGTCGGGGGCGGCCCTCGCGGCCGTCGCCTTTGCGACGGCGATGCTTCATGGGCTGCGCGTCGGCATGTGTGATTTCTGGGGCGGCACCGCGCTCTTCGTGCTCACGGCGGGCTTCGGTGGGGTGCTCGGAGGCACATGGGGCGCCGTCGTGGCGGAGGTGTGCCGCCGCCTCAGGCGGCGCAGACTCGCTTGCGTCCTGCTCGCGGTCGCCGCGCCCGTGGCCGGCATCGCGATCAGCGTGGGGCGGTTCTACGCGTCGCCGATGATCTTCGCGTACGACCCCTTCTTCGGCTATTTCAGCGGCGCTCTCTACGACACCGTTGTGGATGTCCGCATGGAGCTCTGGACGTACCGGGGAGGGTCGGTCGCGACGCTCTTGGGCGTCGTGTTCATCGCCGCCGCGCTCGGCCGCACGGACCAGGGACGGCTCGCGGCAAGCGCGCTCCGCACGTCCCGGCGGGCCCGCACGAGCTTCGGGGGAGGCCTGGCCGCGCTTTCGCTCAGTCTCGGCGTCTTCATCGAAGGACCGTCCCTCGGGCACTGGCAATCGGCCGCGACCATCGCGAGCGCGCTCGGGGGACGCGCGTCGGGGGCGCACTGCGACGTGGTCTACCCCGAGTCGCTCCTGCCCGACCAAGCACGCTTGCTCGTGCGCGACTGCGAAGAAGAACTCGCGGCGGACGAGGTCCGGCTCGGCGCGCATCTGTCCGGGCGCCTCACGGCCTACGAGTTCGCCGACGCCGATCAGAAGCGCCGACTCATGGGAGCGGCCGACACGTCGATTGCCAAACCGTGGCGACGCGAAGTTTACGTCCAGCTCGCCGCGTATCCTCATCCGATCCTGGGACACGAGATCGCGCACGTCGTGGCGGGTAGCTTCGCCGGTGGACCTTTTCACGTCGGAGGCGGCCTGTGGCCCAATCCGGGCCTCATCGAAGGCCTTGCGGTCGCCACGTCCCCCGACGATGACGAGCTCGCGGGCGCGCAGTGGGCTCGCGCGATGCTCGATCTCGGGATCCTGCCCCCCCTGCGCGAGCTCTTCTCGTTGGATTTCTTCGGGCAGAACGCCTCCAAGAGTTACACGGTGGCGGGCGCCTTCGTGGCGTGGGCGCGCGATCGCTGGGGTGCGGCGGCGATTCGCGCCTGGTACGGGGGCGCGTCGATCGAGAACGTCACGGGGCAACGCTGGGAAGCCATCGACGGCACATTTCGCGAGTGGCTCCGCGCCGTGGCGATGCCTCCACAAGCGATGGCCTACGCCCGCGCGAAGTTCGAGCGCCCCAGCGTCTGGGCACGGCGTTGTCCGCACGTGGTCGACGCGCTCAATCGGGCGGCCGACCAGTGCCGCGATGAGCATCGATTCGACCGCGCGGTCGCGCTTTACGACCGCGCGCTGTCCCGCGACTCGCAGGACTGGCATGCGCGCCAAGGCCGGGCCTGGGTGGAGGTTCGCTATCGCGACGAGGCGCGCGGCCGCGAGGATCTGAAGCGCATCGCGGACGACGAAGCCGCGCCCCGCACCTGGCGCGATAGGGCACAAGAGGCCATCGCGGATGACGATCTCGTGCACGACCGCGCGGAGCAGGCGCGCGAGGGGTATCGGGCCATCGCCGCGCGCACGCTCGACGAGGACGCCGCGAGGACGCTCGAGGTCAAGGCGCTCGGCAGCACGGACGGACTCTCTCATCGCGCGCGTCGCGCGGTGGTCGACTTGCTGATCGGAGAACCAGGCCGCCCGGCGGACGCATGGCTCGGCGCGCTTTCGATGGGAGAGTGGCTCGGGAGCGCCGAGGACTCGCCTTTGGCGGCCTATCTTGTGGGTAAGAACCTGGCCATCCACGAGGCCTTTGCGCGCTCGGCGGCGATTCTGGATCAGGCGATCGAGGCGGGGGCTCCGACGCCTCGCGTCGGTCGCGAGCTTTTGCGCACGCGCGCCATTTGTGCGTGCGCGCTGGGCGACGTCGACGGTCTTGCGCGCGTGACACGCTTGATCGAAGGTCCCGATTCGCCTTTCGCTGCAAGCGCCGGGGGCCGCCGCGCCTGGCTCTCCGACTTCATCGCGCGGTGCGAGGCCACCGGGCCATAGCCTTGGAGGCGGCGTGCGCCTTGGTCACCGGCCCGCGGCGCGCTTGCGCTGTTCGAGCTCTTCGAGCGTCTTGGGCCAGTCACCGCGCAAGAGGCGCGACAGCGCGCGGTCTCGGAGAAGCTTGCCGCCCGTCTGGCAGCCAGGGCAGTAGTTCGCCTCGTTCTGCGCGTACGCAATGCGCTGCACGGGGCCGCCGCACGCCGGACACGGCTTCTTGTACCGTCCGTGGACGGCCATGGCCTCCCGAAACGCCGTCACCTGTTTGGGAAAATCGTCGCCCGCCTCGCGCGCGAGCCGATCGAGCCAATCACGGAGCGTGACCCGGGTTGCCTCGTAGAGGTGCGAGATTTCTTCGTCGGTCATCGCGCGGGTCAGGCGCACGGGCGAGATCCGCGCGCGCCAGAGGATCTCGTCGGAGTAGGCATTGCCGATGCCGGAGAGAACGTGCGGATCGGTCAGTGTGCGCTTGATGGTGTGGTTCTCGCGCCGAATCGCTTCGCGAAACGATGCCTCGTCCGCCTCGAGTGGCTCAAGTCCCCCGGGGTCTTGCGCGGCCACCCCCGCCTCGCCGCGTGCGAAATGGAGTGATGCCCGCTTTCTCGTCGAAGCCTCCGTGAGGAGCAGCGTCCCGGGGGGAAAGTCGAAGGCCGCAAGTCCGACCTTTGCCGGCACCTTTGCGCCCCCAGGCTTCCAATGCAGACGCCCCGCGATCATCAAGTGCACTACGATGTGCAGGTCCGACTCGAGATCGAACACGATTCGCTTGCCGATCCGCCGTATCCCGAGCACGCGACGGCCCTCGGCGTCACGAAGGGGAGGGTCGAACGAGCGCACGAGGAACGGGCTCGCAATGCGCACGCCCTGGAGCTCGTGGCCCACGACGCGGCGGCGCAGGTGCGTGACGTAGAGCTCGACGTCGGGCAGTTCGGGCACGCGGCACCGTCAGCGTCGCCACGGGCGCGCGGGACGCGGCCATCGATTCGCTCGAATCGACGCGCGTCGCGAGGTCATGCGAGGGCCTTGCGCACGCGCGTCTCCAGGTCGACGTAGTAGCTCACCAAGTCGCGTTCGCGATTGCCCAGCGCGACGAAGCGGTAGACCCGCCCGATGGGCCAGACTCGCGTGGACGGGGGCACGGTCATCGCCCAGTAACCCGGTTCGCTCGGCCCGATGTCGACCCACACGCCGCCCAGGGCGCGGGCCAGGATTTCGCTGAGCAATGAACCGTGGCGTCGCAGCTCCCACGCGACGTTCTCGTCGCTGATCGGCGATCCCACGAAACGATGAGAAAGGTGCTGTTGCATGGCGTCGACGGCAAGCACGTTGCAGCGCAGCGATTTGCCGTACCAGATGCGGTAGTCGCGCGCGAGATCGCGCGCGAGGCGCGTCATCGCGATGCGCGCCTGCTGCGGCGTCCTCGGTAATTCGTTCACGCCGAACGCCGACTCACTCGCGCCGAAAGGGAGCGCCAGCGACTCGACGAGTTCCGGTTCGTAGCGCACGTTTCGTGACGGGCGGCGACGTGCGTCGGCAGGGCCGGGGCCCCCGTCGGGCGGTGGCGTCCAAGAGGTCTCCGCGGGCGGCGGCCATGAGGTTTGCGCGGGTGGCGACCATGACGTCGCCGGGGGTAAGAGCGACGGCATGTGAGGGATGGCCTGCGGAGGAGGCATCTCTCCCAGCGACGGAAATCGGGGGACGCGCGCATGCTGGAGAAGACTCGACCCCGGCAAGCGCAGAGTCACTTGGGGCGGGGCCTGGGACGGCGCCGTGGCCGCAGTCTCGTCGAGGATCTCCTGCGCCAACAGCCGCTCGCTCTCCGGCGCCGAAGGGTTATTGGTCAGCTTGTAGGCAAAAAATCGAGCGTTGGCATCCTCGCCGGCGGCGAGCCACGTTCGCGCGGCGCCGAGCTCGGCCTCATGAAATCCTTGTTCTTCCTCCGCGAGCTCGGAGAGAAGCAGTGCGACGCTTCGTGGAGCCTCGTCGCCTCGGAGAAGGGCCGCACGGGCGCGCAAGTAACGAATTCCCGGGAGCCGTCCTCGATCGTGCTCGAGTTGATCGAGTTGTTCTTCGATGCCGTGCGCGCTGCCGCCGGCCAGCTGCCGCTCGATAGCGCGAAGCTCCCCGTCGGCCATCGCGCCGAGCCTTATCGTCCGCATGGCAAGCGCCTCCTCCAATGCCGTGAGATGGGCGCGCAGTCGCGGCGAACTGTCCGAGGCGGCACGCTCGCGCAACCGGACGAGCATTGCCTGCCGAACGTGCCTCTCGCTGCGCGGGTCGAGTACGATCGGGTTCGATTGGACATAAAGCCTGCGCAGCGCATCGGGTAGCGCGCGAGCCCCCTCTAAGTCCAATCGCACATGGGTCCGCTCGCCTGGACGCCGGTCGCGCGTTGCTGCTGCGGTCGACAGGTGAACGGGCGTCGAGGGGGCCACCTCCGCCATCGCCGCGGCCAGGTGCAAGACCTGAAGGAGAATCGGTGCTCCCGGCAGACCGAGCGCTTGCGCGAGGGCGGCTACGTCCAGCCAAGCCCCCTCGTAGTGCTGGGCGGCGGCGCTGAATACGGAACCCTCGAAAAGCTCGTACGCGCTGAGTTGGGGTACGACGTCCCGCGTTGCGGCCCCTCGCGCAAAGGACGCCGCCACCTCTGGGCTCAACGCAGAAGCAGCTTCGCTGGCGAGGCCCGGTGTGATCCCGGCACGCGCCAGGCGGGCCAGCGCCTCGTGCGCTGTGGTCATGTACCCCGCTTCGCGAACCGAGACGGGATCGGACGCTCGGAGAACGATGTCGGTAACGTCGAACAGGGCGTATTCAGCGGCAAGGAGCCCGTCATCCGAACGAACGAGCACTCGCTCGCCGAGGCGGAGGCTCGTGAGCACGCGCAGTGCGGTGGACGATACGCGCATTGCCGTCATGGGGGCGTGAACCTTGCCCGCAGGTTGGGCCACGGCAAGAGGAGCGGTCCGGGGCGGAAGGACGCTGAAGGTCTGGACCGAAGTGGAACTTGGGGGGCTTTGGGCGAGAGGATCCCCCCCCACCTCTGGCTCGTGAAAGAGCTGCCCGGCATTTCCGCGGAGCGTTTGAGGGCCGCGGAGAAGGCTGGTGCAAAAATCGCCGCGAAGAGGCCCTAGGAGGGGTGTTTCGGCCGTTCCTTTTGACTTTTTGGGAGGGAATCACCGCGTCCGCCGCGAAGGCCTCGTGAGAGTGCGCGACCTTCGAGGTGGACGAGTCTACTCTCTTGCGCGTCGTACTGCCCATTTCCGGGCGCTCCTTTTGGGTGCTGGCGGACGCGTCCCGAGACTCCGGAGAGGCCCCGCGCCGCGCGGCCAGAACTTCGTGCTTGCCGACGCCGGCCTTTTGCGTCAGATAATGGTCAAAATGGGCCCCGCTCGCTCTTCGCGGCCACCGGCCTCCCCGGCGGATCGCCGCAAGTATAGACGCATCCGTGTCGCGCTCTACTGCCGCCCCGCGGGAATGCAGTTTTTGGCGAGGCAGCGTGAGCCCGTCGACATCAGTCTCGGAGGCGTTCGCATCTTCAGCGACGAAGAGCTGAAGGTAGGAGGTCTCTTGAAGATGGAGTTTTTTCTGCAGGACGTCCCGCCCGTGACGTACACCGCCGAGGTGGTATGGGTGGAGGCGCTCCCTGCCGGCGCCGACGCTCGGTTCGACGTCGGCCTCAAGTTCATTCAGCTTGAGCCGGACGCTCTCAAGCTGCTCCTCCAGGTGCTGGGCCCGCCGGAGGAATGAAGGGCGTTGCCCCGGCCCGCGTGACGACAACGTGCGGCGTGACAAGGGTCGAGACGTCCCCGGGCTGGCAACGGAGGCGAGGCGGGCGAGGCAATAGCGCCTGCCGGCAAACTCCTGGCCAATGCGTCTTCGTCTTTCGCGCATTGCGCCTCCGTCTTTCGCGAGTTGCGTCTCTATCTTTAGCGCTTCGGAGGCGAGCACTGCTCCTCCTGCGGGGGAGCTCGAGGAGGAGCGGCATCGCTCCCTCGATGTGATCGCTGCTCCTCCTGCTGGGGAGCTCCGTCCTGCTGGGGAGCTCGAGGAGGAGCGGCATCCGCTCCCCTCGATGTGATCGCTGCTCCTCCTGCTGGGGAGCTCCCTCCTGCTGGGGAGCTCGAGGAGGAGCGGCATCCGCTCCCCTCGACGTAACTCGACGCGGGTCTTAACTTCCGTGACCCGGCTTTCGTACTAGGACCTGACAGTCTGGACACTGCTGCGGTGCGTGGTAATTGGTTTGATGGTTCGCGTAGACTGCTCCTACCTCGCTGCGGCGGGGGAGGAAAACGGCTTAGTACGGGCGTCGGCATTATTCGTCCTGTCTCCCAATGCACAAGCAGACCGCTCAAAACCTGAACGTGATCGGCGATTGCGCCATCCTGGTCATCGCTTCAGCGGCCGCAACGAAAGTCCCGTGGCTGCTTCCCGGCTGGCACTGGGTGGTGTTTCTCGGCATGTCCGCGGGGTCCATGTTCGTTTGGTTGGCGGGCGGACGGGCGCTTCGTCACTACGACGTGTGGAACGGCCGCGGCACGGGCGGAGATGTGGCGCTCACCGCGCTACTCATGACCGCCACGCTCACGGCGATGGCTGTTCTGCGCTGGTTTGTGCCCCGCTATGCCGCCGGCAGCGATCTTCTCCGCTTCGTCGTCGTTGCATCGCCGGCCATTCTTTGGCTTCGGTTGACGACGAGCTGGCTTGGGCGACGCGAGCTCGGCGTTCAACCGATCCTGATCCTCGGCATTGGCCCCCTCGGTCGCCACACCGGCCTCGAGATCATCGATCGCGAGGATCATCGTAGACTCAGTGGGTATCTGCGGTTTGCCGACGAGGCCGTTCACGATCGTCTTCCCGCCGAGCTCGTTGGCACGGCGAGCGACCTCGAGGAGGTTCTCAAGAGGCGTGTCGTCAGCGAAGTGTTCATCGCGGGCAACAACGACTCCCAGCGCGTCGAGATGCAGGCTGCCATCCACGTGCTCGAACGGTTCGGCATCCCCTTCGCGCTCCCGGCTTGCGGCTTTCGCTTCGGGCGGGCCCGCCCGGAGTACGAGAAGGCGCTGGCGGACGGGTACATTCACTACTTGAGCGTGCGCCATCGTCCGTTTCAGTTTGCAATCAAGCGGCTCTTTGACATCGCGGCCTCGGCCTTCGCCCTTTTGATCCTGTCGCCGCTCATGATCGCGGTGGCGGTGCTGGTGAAGGTCTCGTCCCGGGGGCCCATTCTCTTCAAGCAGGTTCGCGTGGGCCAGCACGGACATCGTTTCAACATGCTCAAGTTCCGCTCGATGGTGGGCAACGCGGAGGAGCTGAAAGCGAAGCTCATGGCGCGCAACGAGCAGGCCGGCCCCGTGTTCAAGATGGCGCGCGATCCACGAATCACCACCGTCGGAGCCATCATCCGAAAGTTCAGCATCGACGAGCTGCCGCAACTGATCAACGTGCTACGCGGCGAGATGAGCATCGTGGGTCCTCGCCCGCCGATTCCGTCGGAGGTGGCCAAATACGAGGCATGGCAAAGGCGGCGCCTCTCCGTGCGTCCGGGGCTGACCTGCGTTTGGCAAGTGAGCGGAAGAAACCAGATATCCTTCGAAGAGTGGATGTACTTGGATATGCAATACATCGATCACTGGACGTTGGCGCACGACTTTCAACTGATCCTGAAGACGGTCCCCGTGGTCCTCACCGGTCGCGGAGCGAGCTAGTTCCTGTCAAGCCCTGGGAGCGCATGGAAATTGAAACCAAACGGACGGTGCTCCTAGTCGAAGATCATCCTCCCGAGCGCGAGATGATCCGGCGAGCGCTCGTGGGTCAAGGCTTTCACGTCGAAACGGCGGTCGATTACCTTGGTGCGGTCAATTACCTGTCCAGGCTCGTACCGCACTTGATCTGTCTGGACCTCACGCTCCCGAGGGAATCGGGCTTCGAGCTCTGCGAATACATACGCGAAGACGAGCGGCTGCGGTTCGTGCCCGTCATGGTCGTGAGTGATCGCTCCACGCCCGAGGACATGGCGCACGCCGAGCACGTGGGTGCCAACGCGTTTCTGAAGAAGCCGTTCACGCGCGACAAGCTCATCAAATACGTCGTCGCGTTGCTGGACGGGCCGCACGCGAGCCGGCCCAGCATACGAAGGCTTCGGCGGAGCGACGTGCCCTGAACGGGACACGCTCATGCTCGTGAATGTCGCGCTTTTCGCGCTCGCGCTGCCGGTGCTCGCATGGACGGGTTACCTGGCCGCTCTCGCCGTGCTCTCGGGCGCCAACGAGAGGGTCGCTGGCAGGACGGGTCCGCTCACGAAGTTCGACGTCATCGTACCCGCACACGACGAAGAGCTCGGGATCGAGGCCACCGTCACGAACCTCCTCGCCGTAGACTACCCGGCTGACTTGCGCCGCGTCGTCGTGGTGGCCGACAACTGCACCGACGCGACGGCGGCGCGAGCGAGGGCCGCGGGTGCCGATGTGCTCGAGCGCTCCGATGCGGTCCTCCGCGGCAAGGGCTACGCGCTCGCGTACGCGTTCGAGCGCTCGATTGCCGGCGGTGTCGCGGACGCGGTGGTGGTGGTCGATGCCGATACGAAGGTGACACCGAACCTCTTGCACGCGTTCGACGTTCGCCTTCGGCGCGGCGCGTCCGCCGTGCAGGCGGAGTACTGCGTGGCAAACCCCCAAGCGTCGTGGCGGACGCGTTTGATGCACATTGGGTTCACGCTCTTTCACGATGTTCGGTCTCGCGCGCGCGAGCGGCTCGAGGTGTCCGCGGGCCTCCGCGGCAATGGGATGGCGTTTGCCGTGCCCGTGCTGCGGCAGGTACCCCACGATGCGTTCTCGCTCGTCGAGGACGTCGAATACGGTATCCGCCTCGGGTGGGCGGGCCATCGCGTTCACTACGCCGGTGACGCGAAGGTGTTCGGCGAGATGGTCTCCTCCGAGGTGGCTTCGCGCAGCCAACGGAGTCGATGGGAGGGCGGCCGCCTCGCTCTGGCCCGGCGTCACGGCGGGGCCTTGCTCGCGGAGGGCATTCGCAGGCGCAATCTCGTCCTCGTGGACCTCGCGCTCGACCTCCTCGTCCCCCCGCTCACGTACGTTGCGTTGGCCACGCTCGCCGGAATGGCGGCCTCTGTGGCGTGGGTTGCCCTCGGCCATGGTGCTCTTTGGGCCGGCGCCCCCTGGTTTGCGGCCTGGGTCGGACTTTTCGCGTACGTCGCGCGGGGCGTGTGGCTCGCGCGGGTCGGTCCGCGCGCGATCTTGGATTTGGCCTGGGCGCCCGTCTACATGGTCTGGAAAGTGGCCCTGGCGATCCGCGCCTCGGCGACACGCGAACGCGAGTGGGTTCGAACCGCGCGCGAAGGAGAAAAGCGGTGAGTGCCGTGCCGGAACCATGGTCCAAGGTGGGTCGCGCGTTTCGCGCGATGGTCGGCGCCGTGCGCGAAGATCATGCGGTGCTCCACCACTACGACGCGAAGTACGCGGCCGACGTTCGTGATGGGAGCGCGAGCCTCGCGCGCGACCTCGTCACGCGGATCGGGTTTCAGATGCTCGGCGCCTGTCGGCTCATGCGTTTCTGCGTGGACGCCGAAATCCCCTTGGCTCCACGCGTCGTGTCGCGCATGATCCGGCACGTGTACGGGTCGGACATCCACTGGGAGGCCGAGCTCGCCCCGGGAATCGTCGTCGTTCATGGTATGGGCATCGCGATCAGTCGGGCCGCGCGGGTCGAGCGAGGCGTGATTCTCTTCCAACATGTCACGTTGGGTCTCGGAACGGACCCCGTGAGCCGCACCGTCGGCGCGCCGCTCGTCGAGCGAGACGTCCACGTCGGCGCCGGCAGCACGTTGGTCGGGCCCATAACGCTGGGGGCTCGCTCGAAGGTCACCGCCAACTGCTTCGTGCGGACCTCGGTGCCGGCCGATTCCCTCGTCGAGGCCTCCGCTCCTACGGTCTCGGTCCGGTCCGCGCCCGCCGCGCGGCGCTCGCGTGACGAGGTGCCGTCGTGACCGCGACCTTCGACGTGGGTTCGGGCGCGGTCGCGCCGCGGAGACTCATCATGGGCCCCGTACCCGTCGACGCGGTCACGCGCCACCAGGCGCTCGACGTCGTGGAGCGTCTCGTCGCTCTGGGTGAGGGAGGCGCGGTCTTCACCCCCAACGTCGACCACGTCGTCCTTGCCAGCGAGAACGCGCGCATGCGCGCCGCGTACTCTCGCGCCAGCCTCTCGATCGCAGATGGAATGCCGCTCGTTTGGGCCTCACGCCTCTTGGACGATCCGTTGCCCGAGAAGGTCTCCGGTTCGGACTTCGTTCCCATGGTGCTCGAGCGGGCCGCCGCGCGGGGCTGGCGTGTCTACTTTCTGGGGGGGGCTCCGGGTGTGGCGGCGCTGGCGCGCGACAAGTTGCGCACGGCGCTTCCGAGCCTTCATGTGGTGGGAGTCGAAGCGCCTCGGATTGACGTCGACGAGCCCGCGGTGCTCCGCGAACCGTTGATCGCGCGAATTCGAGAGGCGAATCCGCACATCGTGCTCGTCGCGCTCGGCGCTCCGAAACAAGAGCTCCTGATCGATTCGATCCGGGCCGCGCTCCGCCCGGCGGTCATGTTTGCCGTCGGGGCCTCGCTCGACTTCATCGCGGGGACCATGCCGCGGTCACCGAAGTGGATGTCCGACTCGGGGCTCGAGTGGGTATTTCGCCTTACGCGCGAACCGGGGCGCCTGTGGCGGCGGTATCTGCTGCGCGACCCGAAGTTTCTGCTGATCGTGGGACGCGAAGTGCGCGAACACAGACGTCGCGGAAGGCCGCCCGCATCGTAGATCCACGCGGTGGCGGAGCCCGCGCTCGCCGCGCGGCCGACATCGCCTGAACGACCCGATCCACCCCATTGAGCCACGTCGCAAAAGGTACGCCGATGCAACCCCCCAATCACCTCACCTCCCAGAACGGTTTCGCTGCATCCGCCGTTCTGCAAGACAAGCAGGAGAGGCTCCGCGAGCTTGCCGAGAAGGGCTACGTCGTCTTCCCGGGCCTCGTTTCGAAGGAGAAGCTATCTCAGCTTCGGAACGCGATCATCGATGAATTCGAGCGCTCGAAAAGGTCGGGAAGTCTGTTTGCCGGCGGAGGCCTCATCAGCGGCCACCTCAATTGCTTTCCCGGTGAGGGGTCGCGCTTTGCCTACGAGACGGTTCGGGCGGCCGGCATTCTGGACTTGATCAAGACGGCCTGCGTCCGTTCGTCCGACGAACCAAGGGTTGGATTGAACCTCAACCTTCCGGGTAGCGTGGAGCAGCATTACCACGCCGATAGCGTATTTACCAAAGAGTTCATGATCATCAACGTTGCCGTCGTGGACACCGATCGGGTCAACGGCGCGATCGACGTTCTTCCGGGGACCCAGAAGAAGCATTATCCGTACTGGCGATTCGCGGTCGAACGGGCCCATCGACGGAGCACTCGCATTCCGATGAGCCAGGGGGACGTGCTCGTGCGCTCGTCGAACCTCTGGCATCGGGGCATGCCGAATCGAGCGTCCGTGCCCCGTCCGATGATGGCGATGACCTTCGGCGACGTCCCGGCGACCCAAGAGGATCCGTTTCGGATCAACGATGGGAAAATATCTTTTTATCCGAACTGGTTTCGACCGGACTTCTTGGGTCGATTGCGGGAGCGAACCTTCGTCACGGCTCCGATCACCTATTCGGCGTACCGGTTCGTCAGTTCGCTCGTCAGCAAGAAGGGCTACGGCACGCCGTAGCCGCCAGGGGCGGGTTCATTTCGCAAGCGACGCGAGGAGGGGCACGAGCTTACGATTGAGCGCCGCATATCCGGAAGGAGACAAGTGGAGGTAATCCATCTCGTACTCGCTCTCGATGTGGCCGTGCCCCTCCGTGAGTATCGGATTGGCATCGAACAGGATGACCTGCGGGCCCGCGAGGCTCGCCAAAAACGCGTTCACTTCTTGAACGGCGGTCTCGACATCGCTCGACCAGAAAGGCCGCTTCCAAACCGATACGTCTCCCACGTCGAACACGCTGACGAGCACGACTTCGGCTCCGATCTGCCGGCATCGTTCGACGATGCGGGCGATGTTGGCCTCGCAATCGGCGACAATTTCGGCGCGCCGCGCCGGGAAATCCGCGATGGACTTGAGATCATTGACGCCTGCTTCGAGGACGACGACCGTGGGATGAAGGTTGACCACGTCATCGTCCACCCGCAGCAGGATCTGCGCCGTGGTTTGATTGCCGATTCCATGATTCGTGATCCGGTATCCCGCGGGCGTGGCTGGCGGAGGCCACATGGCCGCGCGGGAGTCCCCGAAGAAGACGAGCGACGCCCCGCCCGCGGGGGGCTTCGCGCGATCTGCGGCGTACGTCTTGAGGCCGGCGGGGTCGAGTCGAATGGCGAGTCCGGTCTGGAAATATCCCAGCGCTTCGTGAACCAGAAAGGCGTTGAGGCCGATCGAGAGCGCGAGGAGAACGTAAATCGCAATTCGCATGACGGTGACGCCCTGTCCGCGGACGTGTGGGGACGCGGGCAATCCACGGCCTGCCGCGGCGTCAGAGCCGGACGTCATTGGTTGATGATGGCTTCATACGCCGCGCCCGCGTCGCGAGCCATCCTTTGGGCGTTGAAATAGTCGAGGACGCGCGTGCGACCGTAGGAGCCCATGCGGTCGCGGAGGTCGCGGTCCCGGAGCAGCGTAGCGATATTGGCCGCCATGGCGTGGACGTCTTGCGGGGCCGACAGGAGTCCCGATCGGCCGTGTTCGACGACCTCCGGCGTGCCCCCGTCGTTCAGGGCGACGACGGGCTTCTGCATCGCCATGGCCTCCAGAAAGACGAGCCCGAACGGCTCTTCTCCGCTCGCCAAGGTGAAGACATCGCACGCAGCCATGATTCGAGGGATGTCGGAGCGCTCGCCGGCAAAGACCACACGGTCGGCAATTCCGAGCTCGCGCGCCAGCGTCTTCAGTTCGGCGGTGAACGAGCTCCCGTGGACTTCGAGCGCGTCGGCACCGACGACGAGCAGCCGCACGTCGGGGACGCTCTGGCGCACGAGGGCCACCGCGCGAAGAAGCTCCCGCTGTCCCTTTTGTCCAAACAACCTCGACACCGACACGAGCAGAGGTGCATGGTCGGGGATGTCGAACTCGCGGCGGACAGAGCTCCCGTCCACCCGCGGATCCCATCCTGCCGGGTCCACGCTGTTCAGGATCGTGTGAATTCGCTCGCGCCGGGTGCCGCTCGCGAGCACGGTGGCCTTCACGAAGCGTGAAATTGCGAATACGGCGTCGGCGTTCCGCACGCCCCAGCGAGCCGGGAGGTTGTAGTTGACCGCCCACGCAACGTGAACGTGGACCACGGACTTTGCGCCGGTGACCTTGCCCAAAGTCACCGCATAGACCGCGTCGCGCGGGCGGTCCGTTCCGTGGATGACGTGGATTCCTTGGTCTTTCACGTACCGTCGAAGCGCGAAAAAATCGATTGGAAATGCCGACGCCACGCGGAGCTGATCGAGCATCTCGGCTCGAGCGCGGTGCCGGAACCCGGGCGCAAACTGGGTCGGCCGAATGCGCAGTTCTGGGATGTCTTGGAACTTTGCGAGTGCCGCAGGCGAGCGGCGGCCGTCCCCCTTGCTGCACGCCAGATGCACTGAAAACCGCTCCCGATCCAGGTAGCGCATCAAGTGGCCATGGATCGCAGAGTCCGCGCCGAAATTGTCTTGCGAATGCAGAAACAAGACATTGATCTTGGGTCGCATCAGAGGTCGCCCGCCTTGAGGTCCTCCGCAAGGTGATGCCCGGCGCGTGCAGCGATGGCCATGGCGGTCAACACGGGATTCTTCTCGGGCCCCGTGGTGAACGCCGAAGAGTCGACCACGGCCACGTTGGAAACGGCATGCATCCGGTTCCAGCCGTCGAGCATTCCGAAACGCGGCGACGCGTGCATGCGGCACGTCCCGCCGTAGTGCTTCGATTCGCCGGCGGGGTCGATGTGCCAGACTCGCACGCGGGGCTCCAAGCCAGCCCGGCCCAGGGCGTCCGTCATATCGTCACGCGCCTTGTCCAGCGCGGCCCGGGCTTCGGGCGGGTGCGTGATATTGAGCCGCAGCGTCGGCGCCCGATCGGCGCCCGAATGCTGCGAATCGAGCGCGACCCAATTGTCCCGGATGGGCGCCATCGTGCCGAAGACGCTGAAGCCGATCCACGGAAGCCTCCCGGGCGTGCCGCGAAGCAGGCTGCGCGCGAGCATGTCCGTGCCGGTCCATTGCATGCATGCGGCCGCATAAAGGGGCGGCGCCCGGTCGATCGTTTGCCGGGTCATGTAGCAGGGCGGGTGCACCGACATGGCCCGGCCGAGATCGATGATGAGTTTGCCCAACGGATGGTCATGCAAGTAATGGCCGAGCACGTCGTGCGCGTTGCCGAGGCCGTGCGGGAACTCTGCGCTCGCGGACGCCAGGAGAATCTCCGGCGTGCGAATCGCGCCGGCGGCAACGACCACGGCTCGACACGGCAAACGGCTCTCGGCTTGGGTCCGCGCGTCGCGCACCATGACGGCCTCGACCCGCTTCGCACGCGGTGACCACTCCAGGCTTACGACGCGCGCATCGAATCGCATGGCGAGTCGGCCCGCGCGAAGGTGGGGCTTGATGAGCCTCACGAACGAGTTGAAGACCGTTCCGCTCGGCGTGGCGGTGGTCTCTGCACCGTACGCGTAGGGCATCGGGGCGAGAGACCGTCCGCAGTGGAGCGCTTCGGCCGCGAGCGGCGCCCAGTCACCGCCGAGGTGTTTTTCGTGGCGAACGATCCCGGCGGGCAGCTGCGCGTGGTCCGCCGTTCCAGCCGCTATGTGCAGTAGAGGCTCGACGCGATCGTACCAGGGCGCAATGTCGTCGTACCCAATCGGCCACGCCGCGCCCTCCCCCGCGCGGGTCGCGTCGGCGAAGTCCTCCGCGGAGAAGCGAGGAACGGCGCAGCTCCAGTGGTTGGTGAGGCCCCCGGGCGCGATCTCCTCGAAGAGCTCCGTTTTGGGATCCCCCGTGGCTTCGAAGCCGGCACGCTGTTGCAGGGGTCGCCGACGCTTGAGTATTGTAAACCCACGAAAACGAACGGTTAATCCGTTTGCATCCCGCTCCGACCCCGCCTCCAGGAGGAGGACTTCAGCGCCCGCCCGGCAGAGGAATTCGGCCGCGCAAGCGCCCGCAGGGCCGCTGCCGATTACGATGACGCGCCTGCTTTCCGTCACGCGAGCACCATACACGACCTGGCGCACGTCTCGAAAGGCGCGGAATTTCGCTTCGCGAGGGGCGTTCGGATGGCAGATACTGCGACCGTGGAGCTCCGCGCGTTTGGCAAGACCGACCTCCAGGTCTCTCCGTTTGGGTTAGGGTGTGCGCGGATCGGCGGAATATTCCAGCACGACACGCCGGGATTTCTGGATCTGCTGTCGGCTGCCTTCGATGCGGGCATCAATTTCTTCGACACGGCCGACATGTACTCTCAGGGAGAGAGCGAAGTGCTGCTCGGTCGGGCGTTCGGCGGCCGTCGTGGCAAGGTCATCATCACGAGCAAAGCGGGCTACCGCTTGCCGGATCGCCGGAGGGTCGCCGCATACTTGAAGCCGTTGCTCCGGCCGATCATCCAGGCTCTCAAAATTCAACGGAGTCGTTTGCCGGCCGGAGCGCGTGGCGCGCTGTCGCAGGATTTTTCGCCCGCATATCTGCGAAAGGCGGTCGAAGGCAGTCTTCGCCGCCTGCGCACGGACTATCTGGATCTGTTTCAGTTGCACAGCCCTCCGGCAGACGTGGTGGAGCGCGGCGAGTGGGAGCCCGCGCTCGAGGCGCTGAAGCAGTCCGGCAAGATTCGGTATTACGGGATTTCATGCGATACCGTTGAAGCGGGTTTGGCCGCATTGCGATATCCGGGAGTCTCGTCGCTCCAAGTGGCGCTCAACCTGCTGGAGCGGCGCCCCCTCGAGGTTCTCCTGCCCAGGGCCCGAACGAGCGGCGTGGCGGTCATCGCGCGGGAGTGTCTAGCGAACGGCATTTTGGCAAAGAGGGCGGACGAGATCGACCTTGCAGCCTACGTTCAGTCCCCCGACGAGCGACGATTGCGCGAAGAGCAGCTCACGAAATTCCGCAAGCAGGCGGCCGACGAGGGCCGGTCGCTGGCGCGCATCGCGCTCGATTATGTGGCGGCGGTCGACGGGGTTTCGGTGGCGCTCGTCGGCGCGCGAAACGTGGGGCAATTGCGGGGCCTGCTCGGGACGATGGAGTGATCGGCTCGGCCCGTTGGACGACCTTCGACCCGGGAGGGTCCGTGAGGGCAACGCCCTCGCTTATCGAGAGTTCGCGGGGACCGGTGCTCGGAGTCGCAGGTCGAGGACGGTGATCGACCAGGGGGGCAGAAGCCGCTCGACCACGGTCGCCGAGGCCGGCGTAGCCTGCGCCGACGAGGCCAATCCCGTCGTGTTCCGAGAATAGACGTACGCATCCTGCGACGTGACACTACCGCAGGTGCTGACGTCCAGATTGGCAGCGAGCGCCGTGTCGGGCGTCATGTTGATGGCCACGATCACCATGTGCGTGCCGTCTTCGGCGCGCGAAGCAAAAAACGAGGCATCGCCGGTCGAGGTCGACGGAACATACCAGTCGAGAAATCGACCGCCTCGGCCGTCGAAGTTGCGGTACGCGAGGAACGCGAAACTCGAGCTCGACCCTTGGGTCGGTGCCGTCCAGTAATACGCGGAGGTCACCCCGAACTGTGCGAAGCGTCCGAGCACTTCCGCGGTTGCCAGAGCTCCGGTGATGTCCTTGTCTCCGCCGAAGTTCCACTCGCCCACGGAGATTCCGCGTCCGGGGTAGTTCTTGTCGACCCATTCCTTCATGCGCGGCAAAAGACGTATGGTGTCCTTGATCCACGACTCGTCGACGTAGGTCGGATCCCAGAGGCTTCGGGTCGACCGCAGGCGCAAGAGCTGCGTTTCCGTGTCGCTTCCGCCGGTACCGCCGCCGTAGACGTTGTTGGCTTGCGGGTAGTAATGCAAATCAAAAATGTCGAGCAGCCGCGTGCCCGTCTCGTGTTCGTGCTCGCTCAGTTTTCGAAGGTACCATTCCTGGAGAGGCACGTTGCCGTGCGCGAGCCGATCGGTGTGGATACCCACACCGGCCAAGTCCTTGGCGGAGTAGAAATAGTTCGACCACCCCCATTCCGCGGGGCCGGCGATGAGTCCCTCCGGGTCGGCTTCGCGGACCGCGGTGCCGTACCGGATCGTCCGGTCGAGCAATTCATCGTACCCCAGCGGGTCGGGGTGAACGTCGCGGTGCGTCGCGTTCCATATCATCGGCTCGTTGTCGAGGATGTACTCGTAGATACTCCGCTTGCCGTTTTTGGCGTCGCTCGCGCGAATGGTCGACACCCAGCGCTTGACCCACTCCGGCGGCGCTTCGACGCTCGTTCGTGCCGGCGGCCCGGGTGAAATGTTCTTGCCGTCAGGACCGACCCCATTGCCGGCGTCGGGATGCCAGGGGTCCGTCTTGCTTTGCGGTCCGAACGCCGACACCGGAAAGGAATAGGACTCGCCGTCTTTCGCTACCCATCCAAGCATCGGGACTGTGAGGGCGGTCAGCGCTTGATTCGCGGCGTTATCTGTCAAGTACTTGGTATACGGAATGTCGGCATGATTTTCGAAAAACCAATCTTGCCCCTTGTTGACGAAGCTCGATTCCCAGTTGTACCGCGTCGAAGGGTTGCCGCCCCATCGCCGAACCGGGGCGCCCAGAGTGTGCCACGTGTCATCTCCGTAAGAGACGCCGTAAATGTACGGGCTGATCTTGATGAGCTTCGCGTCGCATTGGATGCGGGCACCGGCCGGCTTGCCGTTCGCGAGACCGCTCCCTGATTGGGCGGTGGCCGGCGAGGCGGTACCCTTGGCGAGGGCGATTCGGTCGAACAGGATCCACTCGTCCCCGAATGGGCGGAAGGGCCGAAAAACGATGCGATCGAATCGAGACCCGTCCGGATCCAGCTCCGTCATCGGGACGAAGACTTGCGTCCAGCCGTCACCCGCCTCCGTCCGGTGATCGGGTTTGAGCTTTACGCCGGGGAAGGTGTGTTGATCGTTCGACTCGAGACGAATCTCGAGAAACTCCCCTTCGCCCGTCGGTTCTTTCACCCGAAAGAGAAGGCCGCCGTAGCGCTGTTCGAGGCCCGGTCGGGCGAGAATCCATTGATTCGCGAAGCCGAAGCGGACCTTTGCGGGCGCTCCGGCGCTTAGCTCCCGCACCGCCGTACCGGTTTCTTGCCAGGCCCCCGCCAATCCGCCGTCGAAAATCGATTCCGCGATCTCTCCGACGTCTGGGGAACTCGCTTGCGGTGCGGCGTCCAGCTTTCTCGTCGTCGACCCCGGACACGCCGCGCATAGCAGCGTGAGAGAAGCCCAGACGGCCTGCCGGCGGGCGTGCGTACTGCGGGGGCGCATCGTGGCGACCTCCATGGTCATCGACCATCGATAGGCGAAGAGCTCTTGCGGGCGCGAGGGCGCAGGACAATGGATCCGATGACGCGGTCGCGCCCGACGGCCGCGATGGTTTCCTCCGCGTCCTTGAAGCGCGTCGCCCCGATGGCGATGCACAACACGACCGCGTCCGTCTGTTTTGCGATTGGCGCCGTCGTCGGGTTCTCGAAAATCGACTGGAGCGCGATGACGAGCCGCGTTCCCGCTTCGACCTGCGCCCTGATCTCTTCGACGTGATAGTCGATGAGGCGCATGCTGAGATCGCGCAGATCGCAGACGCTCGACGGCTGACCGCGATAGCGCCACGCGAGCTGAGCGAGGAGCTCGGCGATCTGGATCGTCTGCACCGACTCGCTGGCGGCGACCACCGCAAGCGATCGCCATGGTCGACGCTCCGCCGCAAGCCACAGCTTCTGCAGGCGAAGATCGTCCCAAACGTTGGGTACATCTCGCGCGGCGACCGCCGCTATGGCGGTCGACGGAGCCCGATCAGGATTCAAACGAACCTCGTCACGATCGTCTTGCTCTTGGCCTTTTGGCACGCCCGCCTGCTTCACGACTCTTACATGGCCCGTTGGCATTCGTCGAGCATCGGAGACGTCGGCCTGACGTTGGACCATGACGTTGGACAATCCGGGGTCCGGCGACCCGCCGGGTCACGGGCGATCGAGTTCACCCAGGACCTCGATCATGAGCCGCTTTCGTATCTGCCACGGTTCGAGGATCAACCCGGCGAGTACGTCCAAGCCCGCCGAGAGCAAAATGGCCAAGAGAGCGCCGCCGAGCACCGCGGCCGCCGCCACGATCTGCGCCGTCGCCTTCTTCGGGCTTTTTGGCAACTCGGCGGGAGTGACAACGGTGTATTGATGCTTGTACGCGGCGCCGGTGATATCGAGTTCAACCCTCGTTGCGTCGAGGCGGACCAACGCGTCCTGATAGGCTCGTATAGCCAGCGCGAGTTGGGATTGGGCGAGCTGCAAGGGCCCGTCCCGATCGAGCTGCGCCATGGGCAAAGCCACGGCATCGACCGGAGAAGCCCCTGCATCCGCCGCGGGCGCGATACTCTGGGCCAGAGTAGGCGGTGGCCCGTGCGCGAGCGGACGCACGGCGGCATTCGCCGGCGTGGGCGGGGGCGCCGCTTGGGCCATGAGCGCGCGCTCCTCGCTGCGGAGCTGTGCGAGCTCCGGAGGCGGCTCGCTGAGCGAGGCGAGCTGTTGTTGCAGCGCGATCACCGTGGGGTGCATGGGGGTCAGCGTGAGCTGCGCCTCCGACAGTTTCTGGGTCAAACTGTCGATCGTGTGTTGCCGGGCGTCTTCCAACGCGCGGATCTGGAGGCGCTTTTCTTCGAGCGCCTTCGTCACGTCAGGGTCAACCATGGGCGCGCTGGCGGCCGGCTCGGGCTGCCATGCTCGGGGCCGCGCATCCGGACTTCCGCCCACGCGGAGCGGTGCGACCTCAGCGACGACCGATGTCTTGGGCGACCTTGCGGTCAGTATCTTCTGATACTCGTCGAGCTCCGTATCGACGTGCGCGAGCTCGCTCTTGGCGTGCTCTTCGAGGATCGCAATGCTGTCGTTGATCACGGCGACGTCGCTGTCGTACCTCGCTTCGAGGAAATTCTTTTGGACCAGCGTCACGAGATCGTAGGCGAGTTGCGCGTTCGACCAATCGACCTTGATCGTTACGGTCGAATCATCCGCAATGGTGACGTCCAATTTCGTTTCCAGCGTATGCACCATGATGTCCAGCTTGTCCTGGTCCGAGAGGGGGCCGTAAAGCTGCGCCATCACGCGGTCTTTGAATCGGAGCGGGGCCGAGCGCGTCTCTTCGAAGCGTTTGGGGAGATCGGCCTCCTTGGCCAGCGCCACGAGGTTGTCTCGACGCATAATCATCGCGGCGACGTTCTTGGTCGGATTGTCCTCCATCTGCGTGTTCTGCCCTGTGAGAACGTGAACGGCAGAGCGCTGCGCCAGTAACTTGACCTGGGAGGAATACGTACGGGGCATCGTGACCGCGATCGTGACCCCCAGCGCGGCGATCACACCGAACGTCGCCATCGCCACTTTGGGCCTTCGCCGAGGCGCGCGGAGCACGAAGCTGACGATCTCGCGAACGCCTTCCAGATCGATGCCGGCGGACTCGTCTTCTTGTTCGGGGCCCCGACCCAGCGCGGCGTGAGGAGATTGTTCGACCATGGTGGGCGGCCGCGCGGAACGCGTCGGGCTAGAAGTGTAGCGTCGGCGCGCGCGCTGTCACGCCCGCGTAGCCGACCAACGAGACGGGCTGTGAAGCATAGCCCGCCTCCTCCTGCCAAACGTTCTGCTCTCCCAAGAGAAGGTCGATCTGTTGGGTCAAGTAGATCCTGGCCTCGGCCCCCCCGCTCACGGTGGTCAGCGCGTAGCTGGTCGTCGGGAAAGGAAGCGAGCGAAGCACGCCGGCCGTGAGAGCGAGGGTAACCCTCGGAGCGACCTGGTCAGTGAGCGCCGCGAGGGTCTGAAGACGCTCGCTGAGGAGTCCCGTGAAGAGGTCGACGTTCGGGCTGAGTTGGCTGGATAGGAGGAGAGAGTGCGTTCCGGTTGGATTCAATTGCAGCGAGTAGATCACGCCCGCGACCGGCAGAATCGCAAGGTTTCGGTCTTCCACTTGCGTGGGCGTGACCAGCGTTTGCACGACGGACACGGCGAGTCCGGCCCCCACGGAGAGGGTTGCAGCGGATGACAGCTGGTGCCGAAGCGTCTCTTCAATCTGGGCTATCGGCGTCTCGGTCCGGCAAAACGGCGCACCCGGCGGCGCCGGGCCGAATAGCGGCGGAGGGCAGGGCCCGATGGTGGTGGTATCTTGCGCGCTGGCGACGGTAAAGAGCCTGTCCGCTGGCGACGTAGCATATCCCAAGGACGCGCTCGCCGAGGGGCCAAATTGCTCTGGAAGAACCTTGCGCGCGTCGGGGTCCAGGCCCCCGCTCGACACGTATCCTCCGGTCACCGTCACGGTCGTCCGCCGTTCGGGACGAAGAGTCAATGTCGCGCTCGTGTTCGACGACCCGAAAGGCACAGTCTTCTCGACGGATAAGAGAGCGGTCTGGCCTGTAGCGGCCGTCTGGCCGGCGCTCATGGTCTGGCCGGGGGTCATCGCTTGGGCAGCCGTCGCCGTCTGGCCCGCAGCCGTCCCCTGCGCCTGGTAGGGAAGCGCAGTGCTAAGCGCTCCGTAGCTCGCCGACTCCGAGACGATCACCGACGCGAAGCGGTCGTGCCACGCAATGCTCGCAGTGGCGGCCTGGATGGACGTCGGCGTCGTCGTACCGGGAGGAACACTGTCGAACTCCAGTTCGAGATCCGGCGCGGTGAACGACGGCGAGTACGTCAGCGTATAGTCCCACCGGCGATCGCTCACGTGAAGGCGGCCCGTGGCGGTGAGGAACGCGTCCCCCGCAATCACGATCTGCTCGGTTCGATTCGAAACGTCCACGAGGTTTAGAGGATCGCTCACGCGTGCGTCGACTCGGGCTGTGCCGAGCAGATCGAGCGTGCCCGCGTACTGAGCGGCAAGAACTGCGATTGCGATCATTGGAAACGCGATCCCAACGCCTGCATCGAACCGCGCAGCAGCCTGTTGAGCACCCTCTTACTCGACCTCCACGACGTCGCCATTGTGCAGCTGGAAGTCCCCCGCACCCCCGATATTGCGCGAAACCTCTCCGTACGTGAAGCGGATGCGAAGCGGCTTCGGCTCTCTCCGTACGACGAAGATGCTGCTCCGCGACGCATAGTCCGTGAGCCCGCCGCCCAAGGCGAGCGCGTGCGCCAGGCTCGGATCCTGATCGAGAGGATACGCTCCGGATCGCGTGAGCTCCCCCATGAGAAGTACGGTCACGGGGGCCCCTTGGTCGATGTTGACCGCGACGCTCGGCGAAACGATATAATCTTTTAGGCGCCCTTCCAATTCGGCCTTGAGCGCGCTCGGCCGTTTGCCTTTGGCCTCGACCTCGCCGATCAGCAGAAGAGCCAAACGACCGTCGGACCGCACGAGCTGTTTGAGGGTCATTTCGTCGTGCCCGAGCACTCTAATGCTCACGACGTCACCGACTTCAATGAGGTAGTCGTGAGTCGCTGCGCTCATTTCAAGCGGCATCTGTTGAAACCAGACGTATTCACCCGAGCCGGCGCAGCCTGGTGGAATCAAGCATACCAACGCCAGAGCAACTGCCGCTTCGAGGGCGGCCCGCATCGACCACATGTTAACCTCCTTTAGTCCCCGGGGCTCGCCGACGCAACCGCGGGAAAGCGCGTATCGCCCTTTGATGCCGTCTCGATGTTCGCGTCCGCTCGCGTCCGCGGGTGTCGAGCGTCCGGCCGCGCTCTTGATGAAAACCACGCCACCGTGCCATAGTGAGCGCCTTTCGAATGGGATCCTGACGATGACACGACGCATGGCCTTGGCCGTGGCGGGTTTGCCGGGCAACTCCGTGCGCGATCCGACCGGCGCCAGCGCGCCGAGGGGCTACGTGTTCGACGACATTTTCGCGAAGCGATACGACGACTCCGTCCTGCCGGTCGCTCGCTCCCGGTGGGGGCTCCCCGCGTGGGCTCGCCTGGCGCTGGAGGTGCAGCGCCGAAGGGCTGAATACGACGTCGTCTTGAGCTGGGGTGAGCGAGTCACGTTTGCGCTCATGGCCCTCCAGCGCTTGTCGCCGGGCAAACCCCACGTGGCAATGATGTATTGGTTTTCGCGGCATTCGTCGCAGATTCCCATGCGTACCTTCGGGGCGAGCCTGCACGCGATCGTCACCTGGAGCTCGGTGCAGCGCGACTTCGCGATCGAGCGGCTCGGCATCGCCCCGGAGAAGCTCTATCTCGTCAAACACTACGTGGATCAGCTGTTCTGGAGCCCCCGCGAGACGCAAAGCGAGATGATTTGCGCGGCCGGCGCCGAGATGCGCGACTACCCGACGCTGCTGAAGGCACTGCGCGGGACCGGTCTGCGCTGCCACATCGCGGCCGACCACGTGCGCGTGGATCGATTCGGCTTGGCGCGCCGAATCGAGATGAGTGCCTTCTCGGACATGCGGGGGCCGAACGTCACGATCGGGAGGATGCCGCCGACGGAGCTCCGGGAGCTCTATGCAAAAAGCCGGTTCGTGGTCGTGCCGCTCGAAGCGTCGGATACCGACAATGGGATTACCGTGATTCTCGAAGCGATGGCGATGGGCAAGCCGGTCATCTGCTCACGAACCCAAGGGCAAGTGGACGCGATCGAGGACGGCGTGACAGGCATTTTCGTTCCGGTGGGCGACGCCGACGCCCTGCGCGACGCGATGCTTCGCCTTTGGAACGACCCGGCGCGAGCGAGCGAAATGGGGCGAGCCGCTCGGGCATACGCGGAGAGGCATCACACCCTCGAGAAGTTCACCCGTGACGTGAAGGGAGCCATCGACGCTTCCCTCGACGGGCCGGCGGCGGCGCGTGGCGGATCACTCGCGCTGCACGGGTGAAAGGGGCAACGAACCGAGTCCGAGGGCCGGCTCGAGGCAGGCGCGCCCGGTTCGAAGCGAATGGTTGGCCTCCAAGTAGGCATATCCGGCGACCCGAAAACGGTCGCGAAGGTCCTTGTCCGAGAGGAGGCGTATCACCGCGTCCGCGAAGGCTTGCGGCTCGTCGGCGATCGACATTTCGATGCCGTCGACGACGGCGAGTCCAGCCGCGCCGTCGCGGGTGGTCACCGTGGGCATGCCGGCGCGCATCGACTCCAGGAGCTTCATTCGCACCCCGGATCCCCCTAGGATCGGCGCAATCATCGCGATCGATGTTCGATAGACGTCTTCGAGATCCGTGACGTACCCGACCGTGACGATCCCCGGACGCACCCACAGGGGCGGGACTTCCAGAGCGTTGGTCGCGCTCCGCCGTAGACCGGGGCCCGCAATCGTGAGCGTGGCCTCGGGCATTCGGTCGCGAATGAGCCGCCAGACGTTCTCGCAGAACCAATCGAGCCCCTGGGCGTTGGGCTGCCATGCCAAGAGGCCTACGTACGACAGCGCGGGAGTTTGGGTTTCCTCGATGCGAGCCGGGGCGGGGGCGATGAAAGTCGGAACCACGACGGGGGCGACCCCTGCAAGCTGCGCGAGCGCTGCACGGTCGGCGTCCGAAATGGCGATGACGGCGTCCACCTCGCGAAGGGCGCGGCGTTCGTAGCGACGTAGGGCGCGGGCCTCCAGGCTCGCGGCTTGGCGGAGCGGGATGCGAAACGTCGGGGCGAGACGGTGAAATATCTCCCACTCGACGTTGTGCTCTTCCAAAATGACGCGGGCCCGCGGAGCGAGGCGTCGGACCGCGGGCAAATAGGCCGCCATGCCCAGGTGGCCCACGTAGACAATCGTGTATTCGTCCGCTTCGAGGTGGCGCCCGACGAGCGCGTGCATGGCCGGCGTGTCGCATTTCGCGATCAGGTACGGCACTCCCTGGAGGCGCAGTCGAAGAAGGCGCGGCAGGTGCGCGGGCGAGCGGCGCATGTGCGTTGGCTGGACGACGGGAGGCTCGGCTCGAACTTTGGGGATCTCGGCCTCCAAAGCCCGAAGGCGGTCCGCCCCCACTTCGACTTCGGAAAGCGACAAGAGGGTGATTTGCTCGACGGCGTCGATGGATGCGAGGACGCGCAGCTGCGCGAGGCTCCTCACGCGAAGGCCGCTGTCGGCCGGAAAAACGAAATCGAGGGAAAGAAAAAGCACTTTCAAGACGCCGGTACCGTACACCGGGGTCTTAGTGAGTCACCAGGGCTTGTCCTCTTAGTCAGTCACCCGGGTCACCCTGAGTCTCGCTCCGCCTTGCCTCCGGCAAGGGCTCCGCTCGACAGAACGGGCTCATACGTCACGTCGAGGGGAGCGATGCCGCTCCACCTCGAGCTCCCCAGCAGGAACAAGACGCTCGTTTCCCGCGTGTCCGGCGTGGCCGGGTGGGGGGCTGGTCAGTCGCCCGGGTCACCCTGAGTCTCGCTCCGCCTTGCCTCCGGCCTGATCATTGGTCACATCTCGGGCGCCCCCGGCATAAATGCCGGGGCACCCCTGGAGAGCGGAGCACAAAGCCCGCCGCTGGCGGGCTACGTCGATCCAGTGAGGCATGGTTGGCGACGGTCGAACGTGCCTGTCGTTTGTCGTAGCCCGCCAGCGGCGGGCTTCGCGTAATCGCTGTCCGAGTTGCCCCGGCATTCATGCCGGGGATGCGAGAACATGCGGCCCCCACGGACCAAGATGTGATGAATGATCAGGCCTCCGGCAAGGGCTCCGCTCGACAGAACGGGCTCATACGTCACGTCGAGGGGAGCGATGCCGCTCCACCTCGCACATTTGTGAACAGCGGCGCCGTCTTCTGGTACGACAGCAAGCATGAAGCGCGCCCTCATCACCGGCATCACCGGCCAGGATGGCTCGTACTTGTCCGAGTTGCTCCTTGGCAAAGGATACGAAGTGCACGGCGTTGTCCGTCGGGCCAGCACATTCAACACCGAGCGCCTCCAGCATTTGTACCGCGACCCGCACGATTCGGACGCGCGCCTGTTGCTGCACTACGGAGACGTCGGGGACGGGACGGGCCTACGAAGGATCCTCGAAAAGGTTCGCCCGGACGAGGTCTATAACCTCGCTGCGCAATCGCACGTCCGCGTATCCTTCGATCAGCCGGAATACACGGCAGACGCCGTGGCGACGGGCACTCTCCGCCTTCTCGAGGCATTGCGCGATTACAGCGCCCTCTCGGGCCGCCCCGTGCGAATCTATCAGGCCGGTTCGTCCGAGATGTTCGGTGCGGCCCCTCCCCCGCAAGACGAATCGACGCCGTTTCATCCGCGGAGTCCGTATGCCGTCAGCAAGGTCGCGGCGCACTGGTACGCGATCAACTATCGGGAAGCGTACGGTCTATTCATCTCGAACGGCATCTTGTTCAACCACGAGTCGCCCCGGCGCGGTGAAACGTTCGTCACGCGAAAAATTACGCGCGCGGTCGCGCGGATCAAGGTGGGCTTGCAGAAGAAGCTCTATCTCGGCAATCTCGAAGCGAAGCGCGACTGGGGATTTGCGGGCGATTATGTCGACGCGATGTGGCGCATGCTTCAAGTGGAGAGTCCGGGCGACTACGTCGTGGCGACCGGAGAGGCCCACACGGTTCGGGAGCTCGTCGAGGTCGCGTTTGCACACGTGGGGCTCGAGTCGAAGGACCGTGTGGACGTCGACCCTCGGTACTTCCGGCCGTCGGAAGTCGATCACCTGTGCGGCAACGCGAGCAAGGCGAGAAAGGCGCTGGACTGGAAGCCGCGGGTCGGCTTCCGCGAGCTCGCGACGATGATGGTCGATCACGATCTCGAGATTGCGAAGCAGGAGAGGACGCTTCGAGAAGCGGGCCACGATCCGATTGCGCGCGGGCCGGAAGAATGAAGCTCTCGAGCGATCACTCGACTCGTCCCGTTCATGCCCGTGGGGACGACCGCCACCGGTCGCTGAGGTTTCAATGTCAAGGCGAGCCCTGATCTGCGGCATCTCCGGACAAGATGGGGCTTACCTCGCGGCCTCGCTTCTCAAGAAGGGCTACTCGGTGTGCGGTACGTCCCGCGACGCGCAAGTGTCATCCTTCGGGGGCTTGCACGAACTCAACGTCGCCGGAGACGTCCAGTTGGAGTCGATGGCGCTCACCGATTTTCGCAGCGTGCTTCAGGTCCTGGCGAAGTTCGAGCCCGACGAGGTCTACAATCTGGCCGGCCAGAGCTCCGTGGGGTTGTCCTTTCAGCAGCCCGTGGAGACGCTGGAGAGCTTCGCCACGGGCACGTTGAATCTCCTTGAAGCGATCCGTTTCCGGGCGCGTCCCGTGCGCCTCTACAACGCGGGATCGAGCGAATGCTTCGGGGACGTACCCCCGGACGCGGAAGCCGACGAGACGACCGCGTTTCGTCCTCGCAGCCCCTACGCGGTCGCCAAAGCGGCGGCGCACTGGGAGGTCGCCAATTACCGCGAGGCTTACGATCTCTTTGCGTGCTCGGGCATTCTTTTCAACCACGAATCGCCCATTCGCCGAGAGCGCTTCGTGACGAAGAAAATCGTGGCTTCCGCCGTGCGGATTGCACGCGGCGGCGGAGAGCGGCTCCGGCTCGGGGATCTCTCCGTTCAGCGCGATTGGGGTTGGGCGCCGGAATACGTGGAAGCCATGTGGCGCATGCTCCAGCTCGACACGCCACAAGACTTCGTGATCGCAACGGGCCAAACGAATAGCCTCGAGTCGTTCGTCGCCGCGGCCTTCGAATGCGTGGGGCTGCAATGGCGCGACCACGTCGAGAGCAACGAGACGCTCATGCGGCCGAGCGAGATCCGCGTGAGCCGGGGCAACCCCACGAAGGCCGCGACGGTGCTGGATTGGCGTGCGACATTGAAGATGCACGAGGTCGTGAAACGAATGGTCGAAGCCGAGCAGGATCGAGTCTCCGCCGGGGGCCGCTGAAGGAGTCGGCCCTTGATTCGGCGTGGCGAGGACGCCTATGATCGCGGCGATGTCCACGGGTAGAACGCTGATACTTTTGGCCAAAGCCCCCGCGGAAGGGACCCCCGACAAGGCAGACGCCGAGGTGCTTCCTCGCAGTGACGTGAGCGAGATGATTCGCATCCTGGACGCCAAACTCCTCAATTTCAACGATTCTGCGCGATCCACCCATCCTCTCGTCAAACTCGCGCGTAGCCGTGGGCCGTATTGGGGGCTGGCCATGCTCGGCGTTCTTCACCGGCACGAGTTCGACAACATCTACGTAACGGGCGAAGACCTGGGAATGCCGCTCGCCGTGCTCCTCCACGCGACGGGCGCCTACGGCAAGACGACGGTGCTGATCCACCATGGCGGAACGCCCAAGCGCCGGGTCGCGCTGCGGGCATTGGGACATCGAGTTTGGCGAAACGTGATCTGCGTGAGCGAGCGACAGCGGGACGTTCTCGTGAACGACGTGGGGCTCCCGGGCCACAAGGTGCATCCTTTCCGCCAAGGCATCGACGAGACGTTCTTTCGAAAATTGCCGTCGGATGGCTCCTCGGGCGAGTACGTCTTCAGTTGCGGGCGTGACAGCCGCGATTACCCGACGCTCCTCGAGGCGGCTTCGGGATTGCCAATCCCATTCCGAATCGTCGCATCCGGTTGGGCGGCCCATGCGGGGGTTCGCCAGGCAAAGAACATCGAGTCGGCGTCCAATGTCGTGGTCGAGCGGGGCCTGTCGTTCGCTGCCCTTCGCGACGCGTATGCCCGGGCGCGGTTCACGGTATTTCCGCTCGACAAAGTCGACTACGCGGCCGGCGTCACGGGAATGTGCGAAGCCATGGCGATGGGCAAGGCCGTCATCGTAAGCGCGTCTCCCGGCGTCGCCGATTACGTGAAACATGGTGTTTCCGGCCTCGTCGTCCCCGTGGGGGATGCCCGAGCCCTGCGGGAGGCCATCGAACGCTTGTGGGCGGATCCGGTAATGACGGAGCAAATGGGGCAGCATAACCGCCGCTGGGCCGAGGAAGAGATGACGGTGACGCACTATGCGCAGCGTGTGGCCGGTCTCTTCGGCGTCGATGTCCCTCATGCGAGCGGCCACCCTCGGGAGGCGCCGACGGCGGGGAAGGATACCGATGCGGCCTCGCTCGCCGCTTCCTGATGCTCAAGAGCTGCGCGGAAATGCCGGGCAGCTCTTTCACGACCCAGTTTTGAGGGGGAGATCCCCTCCCCAAAGCCCCAAACTTCCAGTTCCGGCAACACCTTCGCCGTCCGGAGCTGCCATTAGGAAGCCTTACGATGCGCCGGGAGCTCACGGGGTGTGCGGATCGAACCATCTCCCGGCAAACCCCGCGACCGCGCTATCGGGGCAGTCCGGAATCCCCTCCCAGCACTCCCGGCCGTCGTAGTAAACTTCAACCGCAACGCACCCGCATCCGCCGCAACATGCCGTGCCGACCGTGGCGGTCTGCCCGCAAGCGACGATCGCGGACGCGTCTGCAAACGCTGCCAGCTCGCAGCTGAAAGTGGCGAACTTGACCGTGCAAGCGACGCCCGCCTCGGGGCACGTGCGGGCGCAGCTGTCCGATTCACTGTTCGCATCGCAGTCGGGACTCATGCCGTCCGTAAGCGAACCGTCGCCCGCATCGTCTTGGGTATTCGCACCGTCGGCCTGAGGGCCCTCGGTGCTCGCGCCGTCGGTCGGAGGGGCGTCCGTCGAACTGCCCGGCGCGACGGAGGTTGCGTCGCGCCCTCCCGTGCCCGAATCCTTGGTCGTGTCCGAACCGGAAGAGCCTGTCGCGCTGGACGTGCAGCCGGCATCCATGATTACAGCAGCCGCGCTCGTACCTGCCGCCGCCCCAACCAAAGCCAGCGTGACGGATGGTAGTCTTCGCACAGGGCATCCCTCCTAAAGCACGAAAAGCGGTAGCATGTTGGCCGACCTCGTGCGCCACTTTGAGCGGACCCGGAACAACTCCAGGATCGCCCGGCGGGTCTCGAGGACGGCGGTTCGAACGACTCGTCCACCCTCGCGCGAGGACCGTCGGGCCTTGGGCCGCACGGTGGATCGCTAAAGGAGGAAACAGGCTAACCTCGCCGGTGCCTCACGAAAGGCGTAGCTCAGAATGAGCGCACCCAGGGCCAGCAGGCCGACGACGCCCAGGTAGGCAACGTAGTAGATGAAAACGAAGGTCGCTCCTTCGCGCGGAATCATCTGGGGCGCGGCGTACAACGCGAGCCCCGCGTAAAGCGAGAGCTGGACGGCGCCGAAGAAGCCCGGCGCGTTGGGCAGGGCGAAGCCGATGGCCAGCACGCCGAGAACGACGGACGACTGCGCGATGCCGACACCGGGCAAGCCCACCGCCGTTGCAAGAAGCTCGACGGCCCAGACATTGGCGGCGACGGAGAACAGGGTAACGGCCAGATACGGGATGGTGTGCTTGAGATCTGTGAGAAAGCGGAGCCCGTCGCTCGTGCGCTCCATGACGCCGGCGAGCACACTCGCGAGCCGGCGCGAGAAGACCCCCACCAAGCGCTCCGTCCACGACCGGGCGAGATTGCGGCGCAAGAAGAAAAGAGTCATCACGACGAGCGCCGCGCCGAACACGCCCGTCGCGGTGACGGCCGCCCGAGGAACCATCGCCGCGGGAATCGGCAAGCCGCCGATGTGGTCCGGAACCGGCTCGTGGGGCGGCGCGAGCGCTAGGCCGGCGAGCAACGCCACCCCGAACACGACTCCGTCGATGATCCGCTCCGCCGCCACGGTGGCGGTCACTGCCCAGCCCGACAACCGTCCGCGCTCCCGGAGCATGGCCGGCCGCGCCATTTCTCCTAGCCGGAGAGGAAGGAGCGTGATCAAGGCCATCGCGATACACGAGATACTCATGATGCGACGCATCGGTATGCGAGCAATGGGTGCGATAAGAAAGTAATACCGTGCATACTTGGCGAGCATGCTCACGAGCAGCGCAAGAACGAAACCCGCCACTCGCAGCGCTGGAAGCCGCGCCATGGCTCCGGGCGGCGGCAACACCGGGAGCGCTCCGGCCCGCATGACCACGAGGAAGCATCCCCCAATGGCGAGGGAGGCAACGAGCGGTCGGGCGTACCGTCTGACAATCGAGCGAAGGCCACCGATCGTTACGGCCATGTTGCCCGGAGCGAGGCGGGCCGCAGGCGCATACGACACCGCCTCACGTGTCTGAACGTACTTCGCGACCCGATGAGGCGCAAGTCCGAAGCCTCGAGCAGGGTGGCGTCAACCGGCTGCCGAGAATTTCCGCCGTAGTTTCGCGCACGGCTTTTCAACGAAAAGATACATCGTCCACGCGAGCAGGATGGATATGCCGAGGGCCGCCAGCGCTCTGGCCACCGGCCTCGCGTGACTGTGCTGCGCGAACGCGCCGAGCACGACCTGATGCACGAGGTAAAGCGAGTAAGAAAGCGTCCCCACGAAGCGCATCGGCCGCGTGCCGAGCAAACGGAAGACGGGCCATCGAGGCCACCGCACGGCCGCGATGAAGACCGGCGTGAGCGCGACTCCTTGCAACGTGTAACGAAGCGTTTCTCGGAAGGCGGGAGCTCGTACGAGGAACGTCACGAGAAGGAGAGCGAGTCCAGCGGGAAACAGAACGAAGGCCCAGATCTTCGATTCCCAGGGCGTCGCGCGGGTTTCGTCGAGAACGGGGTTGTTCCACGTGGCAAGGGCGCAACCGAACGCAATCGAATCGACGCGCGTGTCCGAGCACAAGTACGTCCGGTCCGCGCCAGCGTGCAACCAGAACACGAGGACGCAACGCCACGCGAGGACGAACGCGCACGACCCCCAGAAGCATAGAGCCATCTGCCGGCCCGTGAGGCGCATACGGCTCAAGGCCACGAAGACCGCCGGGAAAATCAGATAAAAGTGCTCCTCGACGGCGAGCGACCAGTAGACGCCTGTGCCCATCGCAACGCCACTCCATCCGTGTGTGGCGATCCAGAAGTTTGAAACATGCAAAAGCTGGGAGGCCACCGCCATCCATCGCGGCGGTGCATCACCCCGCAGAAAACCAACCTCCGCGAGCGCCGTCGCCGCCAGAAGAACGATGTAGAAGGGGGGCAAGATCCGCAACGCACGCCGCAGATAGAAGTTTCTCAGGCTGACGTGACCCGTCTTGGTCGCCTCGACGCGCATGAGCGTCGTAATGAGGTACCCACTCAGAAAGAAGAACACCGTCACGCCGAACCCGCCGGGCACCACGCGATCGAGCCCCGCGTGCGCAGCGAATACGATGAAGAACGAAATGGCGCGCAGGCCGTCGAGAGACGGAATGTGGAACGGAGCGCGCCGGCCAGAAACGACCGCCGCGGGTGAATCAAAAGAGGGTGGCACCGCGACGACGGCCATTTTGCCTCTATATCCGGTCCGCAAAGGGGGTGCCAGCGTGACCGGGCGCCGAGCCCACGTCCAAGACGCCGACCTCTAGCCTAAGACTAGGGGTCGTCGATCCGCCGATAACGAGCGCTCGCGGGGTATTCACTTCCACAGACGCTCCGGCGAGCTTGGTGGCCAACGCTACTTCAGCGGAACGATGGCGGGGTACCACTGCAAACACATCAAAGCCCAAATGAGGATATAAATGACAATGATCGCCTGCACGCGACGCAGGGCCCGTCGGGGTTTCAGAGACGTCGAGAGCCACACCGGCACGCCAAAACTCATGAAAACGACGGACAAGATGATGAGCTTTGCCACGGGCTCTCGAAATTATCGCGCTCGCGCCGCTTTGGGGGTCGATGCGTTCCAGACGCCCGCCAGGAGTGGCAAGCGAAGCGCGATCCCGTAGCTCACCCCCATAACGTACATGGCTTCGAGCGAGAATAACCCCATGTCGCCGTAAAGCTGATTGGCCGAAACGATCAACTGCGCGGCGCCGACGAGGGCGATGTTTCGGATTCTCGGGTCGGACGCCAGGCGGGCCGCGCGCGCGTTCAAGAAGACCGCCGTCGGAATGGGAAGCCAGAAGCCCGCGAACCCAAGAACGCCCGTGAAGGCGAGAAGGCCGAGGATGCTGTTGTGCGGGATGTAGCGCCAGAGCTCGAACCCCGAAATATCGTACTTGAGCGTAAGAAACACGTACGGTCGCCCCCAACCAGTCCCTAGAAAAAAGTGTGAATAATTGGCCGTCGCGATGAGGCCCAGGTTCTCCGCGTTGCGGGCGAGCGTCGATCCGTCCTCCTGGGTCGTGACGCTGCTGAGAGCACGGAGGGGAAGAAAGATCGGGTTGCCACGGCCCCATCCGACGGCGGCGTAAATGAGGACCATGGGCACGACGGTCAGCAGCGCTCGGTTCATCGTGCGTTTCGCGACGCCCTTTGGAAGAAGCGCGTACAGCACCACGAAACCCATCGAGAGGGACACCCAAGCGAGCCTTCGACTGTTGAACTGGATCGCGCCGAGGAGAAAAGCAATTATCGCAAGGTTACGTATCGTGACGCCAACCGATCTCTTGTCGATCGCGCCGATCGTCAGCACGAGGATTGCGACCACCCAGCAGATCGTGTCGTCGTGGCTCGTGAGAAACGCTCCGCTCTCGCCCACCAAAAGCCTTCCCCACGTAAAATACGAGATCCAGCACATGAGACCGCGGTACAGCGACGCCACGATCAGCCATTTTCCGAGCCTTTGAAAGTCCGCCACCGAGCGAAACGTTGAAGCCACCGTGAAGGCGACGAGGACGCAGCTCAGGATGAGATACGTTTGCCAGCTCGCGAAGCGGACTTCGCCGCCTTTGGCGAGACCGAAGCCGAACCAGACCATCGTGGTCGCCAACACCACGAGGAGCGCATTCTTCATCGGGCGGACGTATGCGCCCTCTCTTCGCTTCTTGGACGAAGAGACGGCGAGGATCACGAGCATGATCAAGTCGAACGGGCGAAGCTCCAGCGGAGTTGGCTTGAGCAGAAGGTCGTACACCCATCCGAGCGGTGCACCGAGGTGCGTTGAGTACGCGCATCCCGCGTCTTGCACGAACACCAAGAAGAGGAGAAAGCTGACAAGCTGTGGCACGAGCGACCGGTAAGCAGGAGTAGCACAGAGCCCAACTCGCCAATAGGCCGTAGTCTCGCCGGGCGTTGCGCCGCCCGTGGCTGCTGCTTAGAATGGGGAGATGGGTGGGTGGTGCATTTCGGTCGCAGCCGTTCTCGCTGCGACGGCGGTCGTGGGGGTGTCCGCAGGGTGTGGCAGTAGCAAGTCGGGTTCCACGTCGGCAACTGCCGGCGACGGCGGTCCTTCGGGCGATGGTTCCACCGGGGCCGGCCTCGCGAGTCCAGTGCCTTCGTCCTCGGTGGACGCCGGCGTCGCGGTTAGTCAGCTGGAGGGCGGGCTGCAAAGCAAGCTCCCGCCGCTCGCACAGTTGACCAACGTGGTGGCGACGTTGAATGACGACAGCGCCTCGATCGAGTTCGATCCCGTCGATGGTGCGCTCGACTACCGCGTGTACCCGCTTCCGAGCGACGGCGACATCAGCGTGGCCTCGGATGGGAGCGTGGTCGTCCACAACGGCACGTATCGGTGTGCCGGCAATCGAGAGACGCCGACCCCCAACGTGGATACCGCCATGTCGATGGGCTCGTGGATCAACACCGAAGTTGATCAGGAGCAAGTCGGAGGCTACACGCGGACGATCTCCGACGCCACGCTGGGGTACGTGTACACGCAGCCCGGCCCGGGTCTGACACCGGTGTACGCACTCGGAGATGCCGACCCGAGCGCGGACGACAGCTGCTACTTTGCGCGTTGGGCGGCGTCGCGGGTCAAGAAGTACACGACGTCGGAGACCGAACGGACGTCCCTTTTGGCCGCCCTATCTCGCGACGACGGAATCGCTTTCTATGTGCCGACCACGGCGGACGCCACGACGAAGGCCATTTACTTCGACGAGGATCAGGTCGGCACGAAATTTATGTCGCGTTACTACTTCGGAGACGGGCCCGAAGCGGCCGTACATACGGGCAAGCAGCCAGCGTTCGCCGTATTGTCCAGTCAGGCCCCCAATACCGAACCTCTGATGCGTGTCTTCTACTCCAATTCGTGTGGCTGGTCGCACGACGAGCTCGCCGTCGGTCAGGAGCGGTTCAATCGCATCTACAAACAGGGGGACAAGCTGCCCTGGTGGTCCCTTCTCTGGACGGGCATTACCGCGCCGACCACGCTCGTGGTGGAAGCTCTCGACCAAGTCTGTCCATATCAAGGCAACCTCTCGCCCACCGCAATTCCGAGCATTACCGCGTTTTTTGGATCGATGCCGTTGGTCCATCAACCGTACGTGACCCTGGACCAGGCGCGCGCGGCGTCGGCGACGGGCGAGGTGTTCATCAATGGGCAGATGGGCCCCGCATGGCTCTGGGAAGGCGGCGCCGACGGCGGGGCGCCGAGCGCGCCGGAAGACGGTGGCGCGACTGGGCCGTTGCCCAAGGCGATCGCGCGCTCGTTCGTCAACGTGGCGCCGCTGCCGCACCCGAAAATGGACTTCTTCGCCGACTTTTCGCCCAGCACCCCGCCCGAGGTGTTCGCCGACGTGAACTGCGGGTCCCCCGACCAAAATTGCGGCAATAAGTGGCATATGCAATCTCCCACGTTCGACGCCACCTTCCTCTCCGTCGAGAGCGCGCAGACGCCGGACCAAGGCCTCTTCGGGTTTGGCCCCGTCATGGGCGAGCTATGGGTCACGTATGCCGATTTGGCCGCCGACACGAACGGCAAGTTCCGCCTCACCGCGCTTCAAAAGGCGAACTTGGATTCATCGACATTTTTGCACGTGACCATGGAAGTGGACGCGTTCTCTACTGCCCGGCGCTATCCACAGATTCTGATCAGCGACCAGGAGGCCCCCATCCAGTACACGCTCGACCAGGGCCACACCCTCATCGTCCAGACGCGAGGCGAAGAGACGGAGTGGGTCGACTATCCAATCTCGTACCAGCTTCAGATTTGCAATCTTCGGACGTGGGACGTCAATAACCAGTGCCCGGTTTACGACCTCGATCACCTGCTCGACTCGAGCGGGAACATCGCTCACCTCGGCCCTCACGACGAAGTGGGAGAGCACACCAGCGTCGACCACCGCGTGCTCTTCGACGTCTACACGTCGACGCAACGGACGTATCTCTTTCTGGAGGGGAAGCCCTATGCATGCGCAGACTTGCCGTCCGTCGGTCCACCGAGCGGTCCGGTCACTGTGACCTGGGGCGACGTGCTCTACCACTCGGCGGTTGACCACACGTTTGCTTTCCACCAGGACCATTTGCAAATCGATACGCGAAGGCATTTCGACAATCTCGGCTTTTCGAGCGGAGTGCCGGCGCCTCCGTGGGACGAAACGACACTGCCATGCGCCGCGCCTATTTCGCTATAGCGCTGGCGAGCGTTGTCTCGTGGGGGTGCGGCGGGGACGCTCCGTCGAGCGATCGCGTCAGCGCGCCCGACGGTGGAGCGTTTGGAGCCGACGGAGGGCTGGGCGGTGAGGCAGGGCTTGGGGGCGACGTAACGAGCGCCGCGCCGTCGTTCACCGAGGACGAGCTGGCCATTCTAGGCACACTTTCTCCCGCGTCGCTCCCTCCTCCCCCGGTCGACGTGAGCAATCGCTTCGCGGACGACCCCGCGGCAGCTACGTTTGGACAAGAGCTATTCTTCGAGACCGCGTTCTCCGGCGCGCTTCTCGACGGGGATGACGACGGCAGCTCGACCACGCTCGGCGTCAAGGGACAGACGGGCAAGGTCGCGTGCGCTGGGTGTCACGTCCCGACCGCCGGATTTCTGGACAACCGAACCCTGGGAAACCAGATCTCGCTCGCCGCTGGTTGGGGCAGGCGCCGAGCCCCGTCGCTCCTCGACGTAGGCCAGGCGAAGCTCGTCATGTGGGATGGCCGGCACGACGCCTTATTCAATCAACCATTCGGGCCGCTTGAGAATCTCGTCGAGATGAATAGCTCACGGCTCTACGCGGCCGAGCAGGTGTTCGCGCTCTATCGCGCGGAGTACGAGGCGATCTTCGGGGCGATGCCCCCGTTCGACGACGTGACCCGCTTTCCCCCTATCAGCGCTGCACAGACAGGCTGTCAGCCTTCGACGGTCGATCCGGCGGCCACGTGCAACGGAACCGAGCACGGGCTACCGGGCGACCGGGCGGAATTCGATGGGCTCGCCCCCGCCGATCAGGATGCGGTCACCCAGGTCGTCGCGAACATGGGCAAAGCGATTGGCGCTTACGAGAGGCTTCTCGCGTGTGGGCCGGGCCGTTTCGACCAATGGATGCACGGGCAGGCGGACGCGCTCTCGGCTTCCGAACAGCGGGGCGCGCAGATCTTCATCGGACGGGGCAACTGCGTGTCGTGCCACTCGGGCCCGTTCCTTTCGGACCAACAGTTCCACAACGTGGGCCTCCAGCCGCAGGTGGTGGCGGTGGTCTTCATCGACGCGGACGACCCCGGCGCCAGCGCCGGACTCGCGAGCGCGGTCGCCGACCCGCTCAACGTTCGCGGAAAGTTCAGCGATGGCGATGACGGCCGACTCCCGGCGACGGTCGGCGCGAATATGAACGGATCCTTCCGCACTCCGATTCTTCGGTGCGACGGGCTGAGGCCCACGTTCATGCACACGGGTCAGCTGTCATCGCTCGGTCAAGTCGTGGCGTTCTTCGCGAGGGGCGGGGACTCCTTTGGATACTCGGGGACCAGCGAAATCTCGCCTCTCGCGTTGAGCGCGCAGGACGAGCAAGACCTGGTGGCCTTCCTCGGCACGATGCAAGGGCCGGGGCCGGCGGCCGATCTCCAGAGGAAACCGTAAAAAAATGAAATCATCGAACGTCTTCGTGTTCGCCGTCGTCGCGCTCTTGGCCGCTTGTGGCGCAAGCGACTCCAAAGGGCCCAATGTGGCGTCCGCGGTCGGCACCGATGGGGCGTCCGCGCTCGAGGCAGGCATGACGACGCCCGACGCTTCCTCCGTTTCCGCTCCGGCGAACGAGGCCGGATCGATTGATTTTTCGGAGGGCGGTGCCCCCGCCGTCACGACCGTCGCGATGCCGCGGATAAGCGGGGGAGTGCCCGCGTTCGCCTCGAGCAGCGCGGGCTCTCAACTGGTCGCAGCGAGCGCGAACGACGACGACATGCAAACGTCGTGGATGCCGACGGGCCTACCGGCGTGGATAGCGTACGATTCTGTCGCAAGTGCCCGCCGCCGAGCGCCAGAACGTCCTGGTCGTTTGGAACGCTCGCGACGCGGGGACGTACCTAAACGCGTCGCCCCCCGCGATGGCATACATGCCGACGGACTACACGATAGAGACCAACGCGGCTCCGGGGGGGACGCCGGCACCTCCTACTACCGGCTGGGTTCAGGCCGTGGCAGTGACCCATAACCTCCTGAACA
The DNA here is from genome assembly GCA_963831555.1 of uncultured delta proteobacterium. GTDB lineage: Bacteria > Myxococcota_A > Polyangia > Polyangiales > Polyangiaceae > Palsa-1150. Next base: position 491,657 of record CAWHQT010000016.1, on the reverse strand, counting down.
CGGTCGAGCATCCCGTTTCGCTCGCCGGTGGGAACTGGGTGCGGATGAGCATCACGGGAGCTACGGATTCCGCGGTCTCGATCGATCTCGACGTGTTCAGCACGCCGAACGGGGCCACCGATTCATGGATGTTCATGGGCGATTCGATCAGCTACATCACGATGAGCTACGTCTGGTCCGATGTCCCCCAGCTCGTGCACGCGGCGAGGTCCGACCGGTGGCCGGCGGTCATCAACGCCGCCATCGGCGGGACGAGCACGGTCAACGGAGTCGCCGCGTTCGACGAGACGATCGCCGGCTTTCCCGGTCGCTTCGTAATTCTGGCGTATGGCACGAACGATCACCCCGATACCTTCGCCATGGAAACACTCGTTCAAAAAGTGATCGCGATTGGCAAAGTTCCTGTGGTGCCGCACATGCCATGGTCGGCCGAGCCGAACATTCAGACCAACGGGCCGCTCATCAATCAAGCGATCGACGCGCTCTATGCCAAATACCCCGAAATTCTTCCCGGTCCCGACCTCTGGGCGGCCTTTACCAATCGGACGGATCTGATTCCGGCCGATGACGTGCACCCGAATAGCGCGGGCCAGGAGTTCTTGCGGCAGCAGTGGGCCACCGTGATCGCGGCGGTACCCTGATCGGATCGTCGTCGGTGGGCACCGTCGGCTCTCGACGCTCGTTGCGGTTCCGTTTTTGCTATTGCGTCTGGTAGTCGAAAGGGAAGCTCATGATTGCATCCGCCGGAACGGGGTCGAGGCCGTCGCCGCAGGTGAAGTGCCAAACGTAGAACTCCTTTCTCGCCGCCGAGTACACGACGCCGATGGCGTTGCTATAGGGCAGGGCAGCCGTCTCGGGATGCCAGGTCGCGCCGTGATCGGCGGAGACCTGGATGTATTGTGTTCCGTACTCGGGTCCGATGGCCGCCAACCTCCCATCCGGGAGTTCCACCGGGGCGTAGCTCGCCACAGAGCCAGGTCCGACGACGTCCGTCCAGTGTTGCCCGTTGTCCGTGCTTCGGGTGACTCCATTTCCAAGGGGACTCACCCAGTAAATCGACGAGTCGGACGTCGCGCGCAGAGGGGCGGAACCCCCGCCCGATGCGGTGGCCAGGGTCCACGTCATGCCGCTGTCTGCGGACCCGTAGACCCCGGTGGGTCCGCCCCCAAAACCGTTGCAGCCCACGAGAAATGTTTGCGAATCAATCACGAGCGGAGTGGTGCAGTTCGCGCCGGTCGGTAGCGCGCTCCCGATGTCGGTCCACGTCATGCCGCCGTCCGTCGACCGATGGAGGACCGTCGCCCCCACGTTCTCGTGGTCGCCCGCGACGAGCGTTTGGCGATTTGGATCGGAGAAATCCACGCTGACGAGATCGCTGCTCGTCACGTCGCCCAGCTGAACGAAGGTCAGGCCGTCATCCATCGTTTCGTAGACGGCTGCCCCGTTGTGAATGCCCGTCTCCCAGTATCGCATGGCATTGTCCGGGTCGACCAGGATTGACATCGGCCGGTTCGTGATGACCGCCGACCCAGGTCCCGTCCCGAGAGGCTGCCAGGACGCCGCGCCGTCGCTGCTTGCCCAAAGTCCGTCGAGCGCGATGCCGGCAATCAGGAGGTCTTCCCCCGGCTTCGAGAACAGGCCCATCATGTTCCCGCATTGGGAGGCGAGGCCTGCGAGATTGGCCGTAACGTTCGTCCAAGAACCCGCCGGCGGTGGCATGGCTCCCCCGTCGGCGCCATCCGTGTTCGGGGCCGCCCCATCGGCGCCGACGGCCGCCCCATCGGCGCCGACGGCCGCCCCATCGGCGCCGACGGCCGCCCCATCGGCGCCCACTTGCGCTGTCGAACCAGCGTCGCCCGGACCGGTTTCCTCCGTCGATGACAGCGGGATCACGCACCCCGGGACGAACACCCAATACAATCCAAAGAGCGCTCGCCTGGCGTGGACGTGTCTCCGTGACGGTGCCATCGGTCGACTCGGTAACAAACTATACGTCCGGACGCATCGAAGTTCTATCGCGCCGGCGCGATGGGGGTCGTGCACGTGTTCGCTATGACCGTCGTGCCGCAGCGGATGACGACTCTCGCCTTGCGAGGAGCGTATCGACACCGAAGGCCGCCAGTATCACCAAAGCCGGCAGGACGGGCACCGAGTACCGGCCCAATGCCAAGAGGACCGCCAGGGCAATGTTCAAGCAGAGGATGGGAAGAAGCAAGGGCCAAGCAACGTGCCCCTCCGCGCGCGACCGTCTCCATCCGATCAAGGCCATCATCCACAGTGCGAGAGCGGCTATTCCGGCAACGAGCGAATTGACGAGACTCGTCATCTCGTACCAGAACGTGAAGAGTTGAACGACGAACTTGCGCGCGAAGGCCGCAGGATCGCTTCGTAACTTGGCTTTCGCCGCGCGCGACAGGATTTGCTCCGACTCGACGTCGTTGCGCTGCCAGACCGTGCCCGCGTCGCTGCAGAGCGCTCGGAACGTTGCGTTGCTTTCGTTCTCGGCGTCCGTGTACGGAGGCCGTCGAAGAAGTGCGTAGTCCGTCTGGGAAAAGATGTAGCCCCGTAAGAACGCATCCCCGAAGCCCGTCGTAATCAATACGATGTGGCCACTCGATCGATAGTTTCGGTACGTCCATGGCAGGATGACCATCGCCATGGCGACGAATATCGCCGACACCGGAACCCAGCGCGCGAAGAGCCACATCCGCCCGGCCCCACCTTCGGCCGGACGGTCCGGGCGGTGCGCCTCGCGGCGGACACCGGCCCCCCGGGCGATGACCACCCACCATGCCGCAAAGACGACGGGGTAGAGCAACAAGACGGGCTTCGCCAGCGCGCCCAGCGCCGCGCAAATGCCGAAGAGCGCCCCGTTCTTCGCCGTGGGCTTCTCGAGCAGCAAGACGCTGCGCCAGATCGCCAGGGTCGAGAGCAACGTCAGAAACGTCTCGATGTGAAAGTCGGCGACGTAGCGCAGCAGCGCCGGATGGATCGCGCAGATGACCGCAGCGATCACGCCCGTCCGCGTGTTGTAGAGCCTGCGCCCGATCGCGAAGACGAGGGCGCACACGCCCCCGAGCATGGCCCCCTGAATCAGCTGCATGATGACGGGGTGATCGCCCGTAATCGCATACACGAGCGCAATCAACGCGGGATAGAGCGGCCCCCGCCGGTTCAGAACGGAGCCGTAGGGCGCAAAACCCTCGCCGTTTAGCAGGCTGCGCGCCATCGCGACGTAACCGTACGGGTCCCCGGAATTGGCGACGAAGCGTTGCGCCCGCCATCCCACGAAAATCATCAGCAGCGAAGTCGCGAAGCCAAGTCCGAAGAGGAGCCACGCGATTCGGGTCTTCGCGGACGATAGTGGAAGAGATTCGGTTGCCGTTACCATGCGTCGGTGCGACCTCTGCGGAGATCAAAAAGCCGGATCGAAGTCTCGCCGGCGGCCCCTGTTCCAGTCCCACGAGCTCTGCGAGGGTTCGCGGTCCGGGCCCCTCGGCCTTATCGTCCCACGCATTCAGTGCGGCCTTCTCAGGCCACTTTGCACTTGGGCCCCGTTCACGAGCTTCACGGTACTTCGCGATACGCGTGGACGCAAGATTGCGTGGCGACGCAGCGTCGCCTTATCGTCCTTTTCGCGTCCGTTTCACGCTTTCGCGTACACTCGGCGGAAACTGTCGCCGTCCTTCCCGAGAACGCCTCTCTCACTCCGAGGGTGCCGCCGTCGCCGTGACGCTCGGCAAGGTTATTCCCTCGTGCGGCGTTCCAAATTATAGTTCGCGTTGGCCCCTGTGAAGCGATGGACGCCGGAAGCAAGTCGTGCAAGGCCTTGAATTGGATCCGGGACGCCTGACTGCCATCGTCTTCGACGTCGACGGTACCCTCTACCGGCAGGATGCTTTGCGGCGCGCGATGCTATTGAAGCTGCTCCGGGAAATGTTCGTGCGACCCGGCTCGGCCTTCACAACATTGCGCGTCCTTCAGGCGTATCGGCACGCGCAGGAGCTTCTGCGGGGCACGGCGGTGGAGGGCTCGTTGGACTCCGCCCAGCTCCGGCTCGCAAGCGAGCGGTCCGGCCGATCTGAGGATGTCGTGGCCCGGGTGGTGGGCCGATGGATGGAGAAGGAGCCCCTCGGGTTACTCGAGCGGTTCGTCTTCCCCTCGGTTCAAACGGTCTTGGAGGCCGCGCAGCGGCGCGGGCTGCGCATGGGAGTATTTTCAGATTATCCGGCCGCCGCAAAGCTGGAAGCCATGGGATTGGCCCGATTTTTCGACGTCGTCCTGGCCGCGCAAGATCCTTCCGTCAATCAATTCAAGCCGCATCCGTCCGGGCTTATCGAAGTGCTGCGCCGTCTGGGTTCGCCGCCCGAACGATCGCTCTACATCGGCGACCGCCACGACGTGGACGGAGGGGTCTCACGGGCGGCCGGCGTTCCATGTATCATTGTGGGAAAGCGCGGCGCAAAGGCCGCGTCCGACGGGTGGACATCAGTGTCCGACTATAGGGAACTCCACGACATCTTATTCCCGGTCACGAACGAGCCGAACCCATGAAAATGTCCGAAGAGCCCGCGGTCCGGCCGGTCTCGGTCAAGGCGCGCCCGACGTTGCGCGGTCATATCGCAATCGCACGAATCGACCACTGGTTCAAAAACGTCTTCATCATACCGGGTATCATCGCCGCCATTGGCGTCGATCGCTTCCACGTCGCGCCGAATATCGTCGAGCGCATCGTCGTGGGCATGCTCTCGGTGTGCCTGGTCGCGTCGAGCAACTACGTGATAAACGAAGTCCTCGACGCTCCGTCCGATCTCGCGCATCCGGTGAAGTACGCTCGCCCGGTCCCGTCGGGGTTGGTCAGCGTTCCGCTCGCGTACTTCCAGTGGATCTCACTCATGGTGCTGGGCGTGTGGTTGGGATACCAAGTCTCGTCGCGCTTCGCCGCGACGATGATTGTCCTGTGGGTGATGGGGTGCCTCTACAATATCCCTCCGTTCCGCAGCAAGGACTTGCCCTACGTCGATGTCCTGTCCGAGTCCGTCAACAACCCTCTTCGGCTGCTGGCGGGCTGGTTTCTGGTGGGCACCACCTCGATAGCCCCGGCGTCTCTCTTGCTCAGCTACTGGATGGTGGGCTGCTATTTCATGGCGATGAAGCGGTATGCGGAGTTTCGAGACATCGGCGACCCCGCCCGGGCTGCCGCTTACCGGCGGTCGTTCTCGTTTTACACGGAAGAGCGCCTTCTCGTTTCCATCATGTTCTATGGCTCGGCGGCGATGCTGTTCCTCGGCGCCTTCATCATGCGCTATCGCCTGGAGCTGATTCTATCGTTCCCCTTCGTCGCCTTCGTCATGGCGATGTATCTGTTCCTCGCGTTCAAGAAGAACAGTGCCGTCCAGCGACCCGAAGGCCTGTACAAGGAGCCGGCGCTCATGTCCGCTGTCTTGATTTGCAGTGCAGTCGTGGCGGTCCTGATGATCGTCGACATCCCGGTGCTGGCAAAGATCTTCACTCCCACGGCGCCGACGATTGCGGATATGCATCCGTAAGGTACGCGGATTCGCGTGAGCGGCACGTGGGGCGCGCCGATGCCGCTCGCGACGCGTTCAGTTTGTGGGTTCGAGGTAGCGCCAGAGGCCGGCGTTCCAGCTGGCCGTCACGATGATCTCGTGTGTCTTGTCACTCGTCACGGCAGCTTGCGCGGGTCCTTGTGTCATGTCCATGGGCGTGCCCGGAGCCGTCCACGTTCCGGTCCCCGGTTGCGGCGCCATCTCGAGCGTCGGATCCACCATCTGGCCGACCCCGGCGGCCCCGCCGTGCATCGAATACACGAACTTCGGCGTCCCGACGACGATGGTCTGCGCTTCCCCCATTCCCTCGTGCGCCCACGTCACGCCGTAATCGGCGCTTCGGACGACGCCCCAACCGTAGGCCGAGTAGGCACCGGCCATATAGACGATGGGCCCCGGCGCCGGTTGGTAGATTTGGGAGGAGCCGTGGATGTGCTCATTGGTGTCGACTTGCGTCCAGGTGGACCCCCCATCCGAGGTGCGCCACGTGCCATATATTCCCCCGGAAGCCTGCGCAATCCAAAGCCAGGTCTTGCGAGTCGTACCGGCGTTTCCCGTGTCGATGAAGTTGATGGCGGCCGTCCCGCCGTTTTCATTCATTCCCGAGACGGTGGATATCGCGGTCCACGTCTGTCCCCCGTCCGTACTCTGAACGAGAACGTTCATCTCGTGGCCTGCCATGATGAGATGCGTCGCGTCGTACGGATCGACCGAAGCCGGGTAGAAGTCCTGTCGCGCTCCGCCCGGCGCAACGTTGTAGTTCGTCCAGTTGACGCCGCCGTCGAGCGACCTCCAGAAGCCGTTCCCGTTGCCGCGGATGCACGATTCATAGATGATCGGCGGGGAGGCGGTGCTTGCCGGAGGAATCGTGATGCCCCCCGCGCAGTCACCCACTGCGGCCCCGTTCGTTCCCGTGTTGATTGGGCCATTCCACGTTTCGCCGTAGTCGGTCGACTTCCAGATTCCTTGGCACATGAATAGCGTGTACAGGTCTTCGGGTCGCTGCGGATCCACCTGCACGGTCTCGGTGCCGTAGTTGCCGCACGCTCCGGTGGTCAGGTTGACATTGGGGGGCGTCACGTTGACCCACACGCCCGGAGCGCAATTATTCGCCGCGATGCAGGGATCCGGGGGCGGTGTCGGGGGAGGCGCAGGTGGTTGCGCTACGACCGCAGCATCTTGCCCCCCTGTTGATTGCCGCATAGCCGAAAGGGGCGCGCCGGCCTCTGGCCCCCCCACCAAGGCCGGAGCTGTCGGTGCCCCCATGGCCGGCGCGGTGCCGTCGCCGGCGACGGCGGTTGGAGTCCCCGCTCGCTCTTGCGTCCCTCCGCCCCCGCACGCCCCGCACGCGCCAACCGCCAAAAGCCCAAATACTTCGAGTCTCATGTCAGCCTCGTGAGGTGATGACCCGCAGCTTCGCGGGCGTGGTCCAGTTTCATGCGGCCTGTGACGGATCCCGCGGCATCGCCGCCCATTGCCGTGCCTCGCCAGCATCCGGCCGATGTCGCCGCAAGCATTCGAGGGCAATGATATCCTCGATAGGAGCGGAGCGCACGCGCCGTCGAATAAGGTCGTTACCGCGCGCGGCGGGTTACTGCGGGGGATGGCGGCTTACTCCACGAGCGCCGGTCGGGCCAGGTGGGCCGGAGAGGGCAAGTCGGCATGGCCACGGGCGACGTCGTGCTCCTCGGGTGTGTCTCCGCCCTCCCTCGGCGACAGCGATCTCGGTTTCCTTGGTTCGGCCCCGCGGGTCCGGATCTGCGGTCCGATTCTGCTTGTCCTTGCAATTGCGACGAGCGGGTACGCGGCGGCGCGCCGACTTTGGCTACCCGTATTGGACCGCCATAGGGATGTAACCTGTGTATGGAATAACCCAAATAGTGAGCGGTCTCGGTGACCGCGTTCTTGCCGATCGCGATCGCCCATTGACGGCTCGTGGATGCATTCGGCGAGTACGGCCTCTGGCTCCTCAGCATCTCGGTGCCGCTGGCAACGACGCTCGCTCGGATGGGGTCGCTCGGCGGTCTCCGCACGCCTGGTCCGAACTCGCGAGTCGCAGGGTGGGAGTCGCGCGCGTGCGCGCCTGCGCTTCTTTGGCGACGCGGTGGTTCTTTTCCGTTTCGAAACAAATCCGGGAAAAGCAGCAAACGCTCGAACCTCGTGGCTCGCGGGAGTCTTGGGATTCGTCTCGGCTCGTCCCGCGGGAGCATTGGGATTCGTCCCGCGTCTCCGCTAGAGTTCGCGGCGAATATGCTCGCACGTCGGCGTCGTTCTCCAGCAAACGCTCCGCCGCGGGCTGCGTCCCTTGTGCGCGTCGCTGTGCGCGTCGCCGGGCGCAAAAGGAGCGTTTGCTCGTCCACACCGTGCGTGGCGTGGGACGCGTCGAGCCCGCCCGCAGGGAGCACTTCTCGGTCCACGTCATGAGATCGGATGCGCGGGAAGAACCTGGACCTGGACGTGAATTGGCGCACGCCGAAGGGATCAACGACGCCGGCCGAACCCCGGCGGTCCAGCCGGTCGTAGCGGTGCAACCTGCGGATACGGCCGCGCTCGTTGCCGACGGCGCACCCGCTTTTTCCAAGGGATCCACGGCGGAGGACAACGTCCGCTCGCGCGAGATGGGCGTCGCGCTGCGCAACGGCATCAAGATGGGCGGCTCGCTCGTCATCACCTGGTCGGTGGCGATGATCGTGAAGTTGCACGTTCCAGCGCACCTCGGGCCCATCCGCCAAGGCCACTTCGGGTTCGCCGAGAGCTTCGCGACCATGTTCTTCGCCATGCTCGGGCTCGGCGTCGACACGCACATCATCAAGGAAGTGGCCGTTCGTCCCCAGTACGCATCTGACGTCGTGGGGGGCGTATTCGTGGTGCGGGCGCTCCTGAGCGTGATTCTTTTCGCGGCAATGGGCGCGACGCTATGGCTCACGGGTCGCTCCAACGACATCCTCGTGGCGGCGCTCGTCTTCGGCGGGAGCAACGTCTTGATGGCGGTCAACGGCACCCTCGGCGCCGTGCTCCAAGCGGTCTCGCGCGTGGGTCCGGCGGTCGTCGCGAATATCGTCACCAAAGTCATTTGGGGCGGCGGCCTGCTGATAGGACTGCATTACGAAGCGCCGCTCGGCGTCCTCGCGCTGCCGGCCTTCGTCGGCGAGGCGTGCCGGACGGCCATCCTGTTGCCAGCCACCACCCGCGGGGCCAATCTTCGATATCGCGTCGACATCCCGGCGTTGCGCCTCGCGTTGATCGAAAGCGTTCCTTACTTCGTCAACGCGCTCGCGCTGGGCATTCTCGGTAGCCTTGGAATGTCCGTCCTCGAGTTCATCCGCGTCGACGAGCGGGAAGTGGGGTGGTTCGCGGCGGTTCAGAATCTGAGTTACCTGTGCATGCTGCTGAGCCCCCTGCTCTTCTGGGTGGTCATGCCGCTCCTCTCGCGTGCACAAGCGCGATCCGAAGAAGAGGGAATGGCTGTCTTCCGGCGGTGTCTCGAGGGCATCGTCGTGGCCATCGTGCCGCTCACCGTGCTCCTCTCCGCGGGCTCGGACGTCCTGGTCCGTCTGGCCTTCGGCGTGAAGTACGCGCCCGCGCACACGGGTCTTTCGATTCTGTCGCTCGTTTTCATCATGACCTACATGAACATGATGCTCGCGATGAATCTGATCATCCTGCGTCGGGGCTGGTCGGTGACGGTCATCTCCATCAGCTCGGTCTTCATCACGGCGGCGTTGATGTTCCTGTGCGTTCCCCTCGGCCGCCATCTCATCGGCGAAGGCGGCGAGTGCGCGGGAGCCGCGTCTGCGGTGATTGGGAGCGAGGCGTGCGTGCTGGTCGGGATGCTCACGCGCTTTCGGACATTTCCTCTGGACGCGCGCAACCTCGCGGCCTTCGGCAAGAGCATCGCGCTCGGCGCTCTTATTCTGATTCTCGACCGTTACCTTCGATTTTTGGGCCCGGTGCGCCTGGCGCTCGAAGGGGTCTTGTATGTCGTCCTCGCCCTCGTTGCCGGCGTGGTACGAATTCGCGACCTTGGCGACGTGGCGCGGCTCGTGCGTCAACGGGCCGAATCGATTCGGCCAAGCGGGGTACAGGAGTCGTAGGAGGAGGACTCGGCTCGCGCCGCCCTCGCCTACTCCGCCTTCTGCACGCCCACGACGAAGTACGACGTATCGCCGAAGCAGCTCGACGGGATTCCCCGGTGCTCCTCGTACTGGAGCGAGACTCGATGCCCCGCGAGGGCCTCGATCTGTTGGACGACCTTCGCGTCCCGAACGGTAAACGAGAACATCTGCGCCGTCTGACCGGCCAGATTGACCATCGCAAGATCCCCTTCGTAGGTCTTGCACACCCATCCGCGCTCGGAAATCTTCTGAACGAAGCCGACACGTTCGCCGGCCGAATACGCATAGTTGAGGGTGGCCACGGTGTAGATCCCGAGGCCCAAGACGAGCGCCGCGAAGCCTCCGACGCCGCCGCGAATGAGCCACTTCTGCGCCGTGACGCGGGCGTTCGCAAGGTCCATGATGGGCGAAGTCTCCGTGAGGGCCGGGCGCGCGTCAACTCGGGGGTAACGCGAGACGAGGCGAGCGCGAGCGCCCAAGTGGGTGGGACGTGTGCCTTGGGGCGAATGGATCACGGACGCGCCGGAGGACCGTGCGTCTCGGGCCGAACGGATCACGGACGCGCCGGAGGACCGTGCGTCTCGGGCCGAAGGGATCATCGACGCGCCGGAGAGCGGTGCGCCTTCGCGCGAGCGGATCACCGCCGCAGCGAAGGGGCATGGTTCTCACGCGGAGCGGGTCACCGCTGCGTCGAGGAGGCATGGTTCTCACGCGGAGCGGGTCACCGCTGCGTCGAGGAGGCATGGTTCTCACGCGGAGCGGGTCACCGCTGCGTCGAGGAGGCATGGTTCTCACGCGGAGCGGGTCACCGCTGCGTCGAGGAGGCATGGTTCTCACGCGGAGCGGGTCACCGCTGCGTCGAGGAGGCATGGTTCTCACGCGGAGCGGGTCACCGCTGCGTCGAGGAGGCATGGTTCTCACGCGGAGCGGGTCACCGCTGCGTCGAAGGAGCGTGGTTCTCACGCCGAGCGGGTGGTGGAACCCCCGTGTTCCCCGTCCCCGTCACGCGGGGGATGGGCCGGCCCGCTCGTAGGCCCCGACGATCCCGGGGGGCGCCTGAACGAGCTCGATCAAGACTCCCTCGCCCCCGATCGGTGCCTCCGCGGCCGACTTGGGATGAATGAAGCAAACGTCGTGACCGGCCGCTCCCTTGCGAATGCCGCCCGGTGCGAACCGCACTCCCTGTTCGGCGAGCCATCGGACGGCCGCGGGCAGGTCGTCGACCCAGAGGCCAACGTGGTTGAGCGCCGGTTCGTGAACTCGGGGCCTCGCCGCGGCGTCGAGCGGTTGCATCAGATCAATCTCCACCGCCAGCGGTCCCACCCCCGCGGCCAGGATGTCCTCCTCGACGTTCTCGGCGTCGTTTCGGAATGTCCCCACGAGAGGCAGGCCGAGCAGATCGACCCAAAGACGCCGCAACGCGCTGCGGTCCAACGCGCCGACGGCGATCTGTTGAACTCCGAGGATGCGAAAGGGTCGATCCATGGCCTAGCCGCGCTACGGGCGCTCGGGTTCCAGAATGGCCGCCACTTGCCCTTCCAAAGCCTCTCGCAGCGCCGAGCTCCCGACGGCCGCGGCGGCGCGACCATCGAGCTTGCGCAAGTACCAGGTCACGGCCCAGCGCGCAGCGGCGCCCGGGGCGATCGGCGCGTACGGGCCTTGGGCCTCGACCTCCACGTACCGGCAATTGGCGTAGACCTCCACCTCCCCCTCGCCGGGCGCCTGCATCTCGGGCGTGAGATCGGCGAAGCTCTTTACGTAAAGAAGCCCCCGCGCGGCGTGCGCGACGTACCCCTGTCTTCCATCGGCCGCGTGCTTTTGACCCGTTGGGTCCAGCGTCTCGGGCGCGTGCGCGTACCACGTCGTGCCGCCGCGAAGTTCGACGGGGAGCGGGCCCGTTTGCCGGTCCCCCGTCGGGAAGAACGTGAGACCGCCGGGGTGCACCCGCGTGACTTCCCACGCCGAGTAGACCCGCGGCGACGCGCTGACGTTGCGGAGCGTGTACTCGATCGCGATGGCGGCCTTCGCGCGATCGATCGCGAACCGCTTCTCGAGGCGTACGCCGAGTGCGGCGATCGGAGGCCCCGTGAGCGTGATGGCGTCGCCCTCGGTCACGACGGAATACGCGCACCCGTCGAACTCCGCGGGAGGCGGCCACCCCCAGTCGCTCTGTGGACTCGTCCAAAGAGTGGACCCGTAGTTGCTCGGATCCACGTCGCGTCCCGCGAGCATCTCCACGTCGCCGAGGCGGAACGAGGTGATCCGCCCTCCCGCGTGGGGGTCCACTTCGAAGGAAATGTCGTCGAACGCGAGCGCGTGCGTTCGTTGCCCCGACGATGCCATTCTGGATGCCTCGCGGTCTTCCCTTCGATACCTTCCGATCGCGCCGCGCTCGTTCAGACCTCGCAATCGATGACGACGCGCGCTCCCTTGGGCGCGAACGCCACGAGATCGCCTTCAATCGGCTTGCCGTCGACCGTCAGCTTGGGCGCCTTCGAGCCCGCCCCCGTGTTCTTGACCCGAACGACGTACTCGGCGTCGCGGCACTTCCGGGTCACCGTGAACGCGCCGATCTCCTTGGAGATGACCGGGCGAATCCGGAGCCCTTCGTAGTCGGGCCTCACGCCCAGCAAATACTGCGACAGCGCCACGAAGTTCCACGCCGCGGTCCCCGTGAGCCACGAGTTCTTCGCTTCTCCATGGCGCACCGCGTCTTTGCCCGCGATCATCTGCGCATAGACGTACGGCTCGAGGCGATGAACTTCGCTGATCTCTTCGAGATACGCCGGAGCGATCTTCTTCCAATAGTCGAACGCGCGATCGCCGCGTCCGATCACCGTCTCGGCGATGACGACCCACGGGTTATTGTGGCAGAAGATCCCCGCATTCTCCTTGTAACCAGGGGGGTACGAAGAGATCTCGCCGAGCTCTACGTGGTAGCGCGTGTAGGCGGGGTTATTGAGGACGATTCCGTACTTCGTGTCCAATCGCTCTTTGGTCGAGTCCAGCGCTTTCTTCGCGTGCCCCGTGTCCTTGCCGATGCCGGCCATGACGCAGAAGCCCTGCGGCTCGATGAAGATCTTGCCCTCGTCGCAGTCCTTGCTGCCGACCTTGCCGCCGAAGAAGTCGTACGCGCGGAGAAACCACTCACCGTCCCATCCATGGGTCAGGACGGCGCCCTCCATCTTGGTGGATTCGGCGCGGGCGAGCTTCGCTTCTTCGCCCTGGCCCATGCGCTCGGACAGATAGGCGTAATCGGGCGCGACGCCCACGAACATGCCGGCGATGAAGACCGACTCGGCCGTGCGGCCCGTGCGATTGCCCGTCGTCTGGTACGGCTCGTCGGGCGTCTCCGAGAAGCAGTTCAAGTTCAGGCAGTCGTTCCAGTCGGCCCGCCCGATGAGCGGCAGCCCGTGGGGGCCCAGGTTCTCGAGGACGTGATGGAAGGAGCGCTTGAGGTGTTCGAACAGCGAACCCACGTTCTTCGGATCGTTGTCGAACGGAACGCGCTCTCTCAGTATGTCGAAATCGCCCGTCTCTTTGATGTACGCGGCGACCCCGAAGATGAGCCAGAGGGGATCGTCGTTGAACCCGCTGCCGACGTCGTTGTTGCCGCGCTTCGTGAGCGGTTGGTACTGGTGATACGCGCTCCCGTCGGCGAACTGCGTGGAGGCGATGTCGATGATCCGCTCGCGCGCGCGGGCGGGCACGAGGTGCACGAAGCCGAGCAGGTCTTGATTCGAATCGCGAAACCCCATTCCGCGTCCGATGCCGGTTTCGAAATAGGAGGCCGACCGGGACATGTTGAACGTGACCATGCACTGGTAGGGATTCCAGATGTTCGCCGTTCGATTCAACTTCTCGTCCGGCGACGAGACCTGATAGTTCGACAAGAGCCGCGTCCAGTGGTCGGCGAGCTTGCCGAGCGCGGCGTCGACCTGCACCGGAGTCGAGAACTGCTCGATGAGCGCGAGCGCGCGCGTCTTGTTGATGACCGTCGGGCGCTCCCACTTCTCCTCCTGGGGATTCTCGACGTACCCGAGGACGAAGACGAACGTCTTCTCTTCACCCGGGCGGAGATCGACCGAGAGACCGTGCGAAGCGACCGGCGCCCAGCCGCTCGCGACCGAGTTTCGCGACTGGCCGCCGCTCACGACCTGGGGCTCGTGCATCCCATTGTAGAGGCCCATGAACGATTCGCGATCCGTGTCGAAGCCCGAGACGGGCGCGTTCACGTGATAAAATGCGAAATGGTTGCGGCGCTCGCGATACTCCGTCTTGTGGTAAATCGTGCTGCCGACGACTTCGACCTCCCCCGTGCTGAAGTTGCGCTGGTAGTTGGTCATGTCGTCATAGGCATTCCACAGGCAAAACTCGATGTACGAAAAGAGCTTCACGCTCTTCGGGTCCTTCCCCGTATTTTTCACCGTGACTCGATGAATCTCGGCGGTGTGGCCCAGCGGAACGAAGAACGTGGTGGCGACGCGAACGCCGTTGCGCTCTCCCGTGATCTGCGTGTACCCGAGGCCGTGGCGGCACTCGAAAAAATCGAGCTTCCTCTTGACCGGCATATACGAGGGAGACCAAAAGTCCCCCCCGTCGTTCACGTAGAAATAGCGGCCGCCCACGTCCGTCGGCGCGTTGTTGTACCGGTAGCGGGTCAGGCGGCGCAGGCGCGCGTCGCGATAGAAGCAGTAGCCGCCCGCCTGATGGGAAACGAGCGAGAAGAAGCTCTCGCTGCCCAGGTAGTTGATCCAGGGGTAGGGGGTTTCCGGCGTGGTGATCACGTATTCACGGCGGGCGTCGTCGAAGTGGCCGAATCGCATAACCTGGCCTCAGCGGGGGGGTGCGGAGAAGCAACGCTTCTCGAGAAAACGGGCGCGAGCATACATGCAAGCGCGTCCTCGCAGGAAGGGCGGCGGCGAGGGCTTCGCTCGAAAATTCGAGCCGCGGGCGTGCGCATACCGCCCGGACGATGGACGAGAGCGCCATGTTTCGCTACGTCGGAGCGTCCGGGGCGCCGCTCGCGAGACGCCGGTGCAGGGCGAGCAGGAGAAAAATCGAGATGACGAGTCGCGTTACGTTTCCAAAGGGCTTTCTGTGGGGCGCGGCCACGTCTTCCTACCAGATAGAGGGCGCCGCGTACGAGGACGGGCGCGGGGAGTCGATCTGGGACCGCTTCGCGAAGACCAGCGGGCGCATCAAGGATGGGTCGAACGGCGACGTCGCGTGCGATCACTATCATCGGTGGCCGGAAGACATCGACCTCATGAAAGAGCTGGGCCTCGCGGCGTACCGGTTCTCGGTCGCCTGGCCGCGCATCTTTCCGACCGGTAGCGGTCCTGCGAATGAGCGCGGGCTCGATTTTTACGCGCGCCTCGTGGATCGCCTGCTCGAACGTGGCATCGCCCCGTACGTAACCCTTTATCACTGGGATCTTCCACAAGCCCTGCAAGACCGAGGCGGCTGGATGAACCGGGCCACGGCCGAGCGATTCGCCGACTACGCGGACGCGGTCAGCCGCCGGCTCGGCGATCGGGTCAAGCATTGGATCACGCACAACGAGCCGTGGTGCGCTGCCCTTGTCGGGCACGCAAAAGGACATCATGCGCCCGGTCTTTGCGACTGGAGCGCCGCGCTCGCCGCGAGCCACCACCTGATGCTCTCGCACGGCCTTTCGGTTCCCATCATCCGGAACGGCAGCCCCGGGGCGGAGGTCGGCATCACGTTGAATCTCTCGCCTTCGGTCCCCGCCTCCAAGAGCTGGCAGGACGCGCAGGCCGCCCGTCATCACGACGGCTACATGAACCGCTGGTTCCTCGACCCGGTCTTTCGGGGTCAATACCCCGGCGACATGGTCTCCGACTACGCGGCGCTCGGCTACTTGCCGCGCGACTGGTCGTCGCTGGTCCGTCCCGGCGATCTGGCGCAGATCGCGGCGCCGACGGACTTTCTCGGCGTCAATTACTACAATCGGCACGTGGCCCGGAGCGACCGGATTGCCGAAAAGGACAACCTGCCGCGCACCGTGGCGCTGGCGCCGGCCGCCGAGCACACGGACATCGGATGGGAGGTCTATCCCGAAGGGATGTTCGAGGTGCTCATGCGCGTTCACCTGGAGTACCGGCCCGCGAAGATGCTCGTCACCGAAAACGGTGCGGCCTATTCCGTCGGGCCGGACTCCCACGGGCGAATCGCAGACACCCAGCGAATTCGATTCCTCCGTGAACACCTCCTGGCGGCCCGTCGCGCCATCGATTTGGGCGTTCCCCTCGAGGGCTACTTTCTCTGGTCCCTCATGGATAACTACGAGTGGGATCACGGCTACACGCAGCGTTTCGGCATTGCGTGGATCGATTACGAGACGCAGGCGCGCGTCCTCAAGGACTCGGCGCTCTGGTACAAGCGAGTCATCCAAGAGAACTCGGTGCCGCTCGAGTAGGCGAAGAGTGCAGAGACGGGCCAACGCCCGCATCGAGGTGCGCGTCTTTCGGCCGCCGGGAGGCGCGGCGCAAGGCCTTGAAATCCTCGGTCAGTCAAGTTCGGTGCGCTACCCTGGCGGGACCCCCATGACCCAAAGCATTTACGATTTCTCGATGAAGACCATCGACGGAACACGGAAGAGCCTCGCCGACTACCGCGGCAAAGTGCTCCTGGTCGTGAACGTCGCGTCCAAGTGCGGGCTCACGCCGCAATACGCGGGGCTCGAAGAGCTCCACGAAACGTACGGCGACCGGGGGCTCGCGGTCCTCGCCTTTCCCGCGAACGAATTCGGGGCCCAAGAACCGGGCTCAGACGATCAGATCAAAGAGTTCTGCGCGACCCGCTACGGCGTGAAGTTCGACATGTTCGCCAAAGTGAAAGTGAAGGGGGAGGGGATTGACCCGCTCTTCGACTACCTCACCCGCAAGGAGACCAATCCGGCCCTTTTCGGCGACATCAAATGGAACTTCAACAAGTTTCTCATCGGAAAAGACGGGAAAATCCTGGCTCGCTTCGAGCCTCAGGTCGAGCCGGCCAGCGCGGAGGTCAAGCGCGCCGTCGAAGAGGCGCTCTCTCCGGGCTCCGCGCCGCTCTCCGCGGGCTGAAGCTCGGCCCATCGGACTCCGGCGGCGTGTTACGCTATGCGGTCATCATGAGCTCCGGTACCCCCGAGGAATCATTCGCGGCACTCTTCGAGAAAACGAACGACCGGACGCCCCGCAAACGGGCGGCCCGGATCGGCGAAACGGTCGATGCGCTCGTCGTGCAGGTCGGCAAGGACGCGGTCTTCGTGGAGCTCGACGGGCACCGGCAGGCGTTCATCGAGGCCGTCGAGCTGCGAACGCCGGACGGGACGCTCAAAGTCACCGTGGGCAGCACGGTTCGGGCACGTGTCGTTCAAGTCGATGCCGAGGAGGGAATCCGGCTCGTCCCGACGGCCGAAGCCGCAGTGGCCGTCGGCGCGAGCGTCGAAGTCGGAGGCAAAGCGGAAGCCGACTCGGTCAAGATTGCGCTCGGGCAGCAGGTCTCCGGATCGGTCCATCGCGTCGAGCTCTACGGCCTCTTCGTGCAAATCGACGGGACGACGGGGCGCGCGGGGCGAGGCCTGGCTCCCACGGTGGAGCTCGGAGTCCCGCGCGGCACGGATCTACGCAAAGCCTTTCCGCTCGGCACGAAGGTCAAGGCCAAGGTGGTCGAGATGAGCGAGGGCAAGATTCGGTTATCCTTCCGGGCGCTGAAGGACGATGAAGAGCGGGCCCAGTTCGACGGCTTTCGCGCGGCCGAGAAGGCCGTCGTCGCGCCGACCTTGGGCACGTTCGGGGACCTGCTGAGGTCTCGAACGGCGAAGTGATCGGCGATGCAGCAACTTCTCGATGCGGTTCGGAAGGCGAGCTTGCCGGGAGTCTGGTCGCAGGGCGTGAAGCTTGCGCGTGAAGGGTCCGTCCTTCGCGCGGCCGGCGGACCGCAGGAGGTAACGCTTCGTGTCCGGTCCCCCGGTCACGCCATCGCGCCCACGGTCACGCTCTATGTCCAGGAACTGGAGTGGTCGTGCGACTGCGGGGGCAAAGCCGATCCGTGCGCGCACGTCGCGGCGTCGGCGATCGCGGCCGCCGCTTCGGAGACCGGTGGCGGCGCCCTCGCCGCGGCGGCGCCCGTGGCCCCCTGCCGCCTCGTGTACCGACTCGCCACGAAAGGGCGGGTGCTCACGTTGGCGAGGTACATCGTCTATGGCGACGCCCGTGAAGAGCGGCTCGGGGTTTCGCTCTCGTCGCAGATTGCGGGCGCCCGCGCGCCGGACGGGCTCGCCCCCACGCACGCCGATCTGCACGTCGATCGCATTCTGGGCGCACCCGCGCGCGATATCGTCCCGCTCGCGCGCCTAGCGGACGTGTTCGGTGCCATGGCGGAGGCGGAGGTCACGTATAACGGGGAGAGGGTCCGCGTCTCGAGCGACCCCGTCATGCCGCGCGCGATCGTCGAGGACGCACCGGGCAGCGGATTCGAGCTCCGTATCGAGCGCGATCCTTGCGTCACCGAAGTGATCGCGATGGGCGTCGCCCGCTGCGGCGAGACCTTGAGGCCCCTCGGCGAGACGTCGACCACGGGCGAATTTCTGGAGCGCCTGCCGCTGTCGCGGACGTTCGCGAAGGCGCACGAGACGGAGCTCGTGACGAGCGTCCTGCCCAAGCTCGAGAACAAATTGTCGGTCATCGTCGCGACGAAACGCCTCCCGCGAAAGAAGATCGGCGCTCGTCCGCGCATCGCGATGGATCTCTCGTATCAAGGTCACACCCTGTCCGTGCTGCCGACCCTCGTATACGGCGACCCGCCCATGGCGCGGGTCGACGGAGACGAGATCATCCTCCTCGGTCCGGACGTCCCGGTTCGCCTGGCCGAAGAGGAGCGGACGGTATTGCAGCACCTGCGCGATGAGCTCAACCTCGTGCCCGGCCGGCGGGTCGACCTGGACGGGTCCGAGGCGATTCGCTTCGCGGCGAGACTTCGCAAATGGCAGCTAAGCACCGGCGACGAGAGGCACGCCGCGGTCTTCGAGTCTCGGCCGCTCGCGGTGCGTCTCGATTTCGAGGACGGGGTCTTCGACGTGCTGTTCGAATGCGAAGCGGAGGGTCCGAAAGGGCCGGAGCCGGCCAAGCGCGCCGACGCGGAGACCGTCATGCGCGCCTGGCGCGACGGGCTGGATCTCGTTCCACTCCAAGGCGGAGGATGGGCGCCTTTGCCGCTGGATTGGCTCGCGCGCCATGGTCACCGCGTGGCCGATCTCCTCGCCGCGCGCGACGAACAGGGCAAGCTTCACCGGGCCGCCCTTCCCGAGCTCAGTACGTTGTGGGAGGCGCTCGACACGCCCAAGCCGCTGGCGATCGGCAAGCTCGCCCCGCTCGCGCGCGGATTCGAGGGAATCCCCAGAGCCGAGCGCCCGGACGGGCTCAACGCGAGCCTCCGAACGTATCAAGAGCACGGCTACGATTGGCTCGCGTTCCTTCGGGACGCGGAGCTCGGCGCGATCCTCGCCGACGACATGGGCCTCGGAAAGACGCTCCAGACCATTTGTGCGCTCCGCGGGCGGGCGCTCGTCATCTGTCCAAAGAGCGTCGTCTACAACTGGGCCGAGGAGATAGCGCGCTTTCGCCCGGGACTCCGTTCGGCGATTTACCACGGGCCCCGCCGCGAGCTCGATCCGTCCGCCGACGTGACGTTGACGACGTACGCCGTCCTGCGTCTCGACGCGGAGCGGCTGGCGTCGGAAGCGTGGGACGTCGTCGTCCTCGACGAGGCCCAAGCCATCAAGAACGAGACGAGCCAAACCGCGCGCGCCGCATTCGGGCTGCGCGGCACGTTTCGCGTCGCGCTGAGCGGCACGCCGATCGAGAACCGCCTCGAAGAGTTGTGGAGCTTGATGCACTTCGCGAACCCCGGCCTGCTCGGGGGCCGCACCGACTTCTACGAGCGCTATGCCGGGCCGATCGCGAGCGGGGATCCGGATGCGGGAGCGCGCCTGCGGGCCAAGATCCGGCCCTTCGTGCTTCGCCGAATGAAGCGCGAGGTGCTCCCCGAGCTGCCGCCGCGCACCGAGGCCGTTCTGCACGTCGAGCTCGACGACTCCGAGCGCGCCGTTTACGACGCGGTGCGTGCGGCGACGAAGAAGGAGCTCGTCGCGAAGCTCGCGCAAGGCGGCGGCGTCCTCGCGGCCCTCGAGGCGCTCTTGCGATTGCGCCAAGCCGCCTGCCATCCCGCGCTCGTTCCCGGGCAAGACGCGCCGACGTCGTCCAAGATCGAGCGCCTCCTGGAAGCGCTCGGAGAGGCGACCGCAGACGGACACAAGGCCCTGGTCTTCTCGCAGTGGACGGGGTTTCTCGACTTGGTCGAACCGCACCTGCAAAGCGCCAATATCCCATTTACGCGGCTCGACGGCTCCACGCGCGATCGAGCGAGCGTCGTGACGCTTTTTCAGAGCGAAGCTGGACCGCCCGTGATGCTCGTGTCGCTCAAGGCTGGCGGGACTGGATTGAATCTCACCGCGGCCGATCACGTGTTTCTCCTGGACCCGTGGTGGAACCCCGCCGTCGAGGATCAGGCGGCCGACCGCGCGCATCGCATCGGGCAGGACCGCCCCGTGATGGTGTATCGAATGGTGGCCAAAGATACCGTCGAAGAGCGCATCTTCGCTCTGCAGGAGAAGAAGCGAGGCCTCGCGAACGTTGCGCTTGGGGCCGCGGGCACCCAAGCCAGCGCGGTTACGCGAGAAGATCTCCTTGCGCTGCTCGAGTAGCCGGCGCGCTTGCGCGCACGCGACGCACACCACGCACACGACAGGAGCTCTCGACGTCTCCTCATTAAGTTCGAAGTGGAGTGGCCCGTTGGATCGTGTTGTCCGGAGATCAACTCATCTCGCGGACGAAACCAATGATGTGGCACGTTCGCTATCGGCTAGTGTGCACCGTGCTGGTGGGCCTCGGGGCTGCCGCCTGCGGCTCGAGCGCGAATTCCGCCGGTCAGGCGGACGTGTCCAGCAATGTCCCCGCCGCGCCGTACGCGACGTCGTGCGTGGGTCCCGCCGCGGGATGCCCGTGCGCGCTCGCGGGTGCATCGGCGGATTGCGGCAGTGTCGATCGCATTTCGGGAAGCTACGTGACGTGCTCGATGGGTACGATGACCTGCTCCGGAGGACGGTGGGGTGCATGCATCGGGGATCGAACGACCACACAGCAAATGCCGTCCCGCAGCGGCATTCGTCTCGAAGACCTCGGAGCTGCCTCCGCGTGCGTCAGTGATCCGTGTGACCCTTCATGCACCCAAGAGGTGGACACTCCGGCCGGGCTCGACGCCGGTCCGGATAGCGGGTTTACGATCACCGATGCCGGGTTAACCCCACTTCCCATCGTCCAGGGAGACGGGGGGGCTCGCTGCACCGGCCTGACCATCAACCCGTCCGTGGTCAACGTGGTCGTCACCGGTCTTTCGCCCCTGGCCACGTCGCCGTCGACGCTGGATTTGAACGCGTCGTACTCCCCGGCGAACTGCTTCAGCGGTCTCGCCAATGCGTCGTGGTCGGTCGACAAGGCGGGCTTCGCCGCGATCACCGGCGGCGTCATGACCTTGGTCAGCGCGGTTGCGGGCCCCATCGGGGTGTCCGCTTATTCGGCGGGATTTCAAGCCTCGGCGCAAGTGAACGTGACCACGAACGTGGTCGACGCCAGCCAGGTGACCGCGCCGGTCGCGCAGCTGTTCGGCGGAGCTGCCACGCAACCCGACGCCCTTGCCTTCTTGTACCCCTATGCCAATACCGTGTTCCCGCGCGCGGTCGCCGCTCCCATCGTGCAGTGGAGCAATGGGGGGATACAGGCCGACGCCGTGAAGGTCACCATCGCGTATCCGGCCACGGGAACTCCAACCTTCTCGGTCTCCGTTCTGCTGGCCGAGTCGTCGCCTCCGCAGGCGGCCCTCAACCAAGACGCGTGGGGTTATCTGGACCAGACCGCTGCGGGCCAGGACGCGCTCCTCTCGATTCAGCGCGTGGTCGGCGGGGTTTTGCGACAGCCCGTCTCGGAGGTCATTCACTTCGGAACACAGCCGCTTCGCGGCAACATCTTTTACACGGAATACGACGTCAACGCATGGACGGCGACCATCAAGAGCGCGAAGCCTTACGGGACGACGCCCTCGCAGATAGCCCTCCCCAATTCCGGGTGTAACCCTTGCCATTCGGTGGCTGCGAACGGCTCCACGCTGGTCACGTCGAACTGGGGTAACACCAACACGAGCGTGGCGAAGGTCAATGCCGACGGGACGCTGACAGGCATTGCCAACATGTGGAACGCGACCGGGGGCCAGGATTCACGGGGATTCGCCTACTCGGCCATTTCACCGGACGGCGCGTACGCTCTGCAGGGCTCGAACTGGTGGGGGAACACGCTCGAGACGAGCCCGTCGCAGCTCGTGTCGTCGCGGCCACACGGAAACGGATCCGGCCTCACCGGCACGTACTACGCGAACTCGAGCGCCAGCGGCGCGGTCGCCTTCGCGGAAACGGACCCCACGGTGGACTTCACGTGGGGATCCGCGTCGCCGGGCTCGGGGATCGCGGCGGGAACCGCTTACTCGATCACCTGGACGGGCTTCGTTCAGCCCATTTTCAGCGAAACCTACACGTTCGAAACGGAGTCGAGCGACGGGGTCGTCCTCTCGGTGAACGGGCAGTCTCTCGTGAACCATTGGACCCCTCAATCGGACACCAAGTGGACGGGTACGATCGCGCTCACCGCGGGGGCCAAGGTTCCCATTACGTTGACGTACGAGAACGTTTCGAACCTGGCCCAGGTGCACTTGCGCTGGAGCAGCGCCCACCAGCCCTACGAAGTCATCAACGAGACGCAGCTCTATCCCGCGGCGGTCACGAACGGCCTCTACGGGACGTACTACGGCAACATCGACTTGACCGGCCCGACCGAGGGGCGCGTCGATCCGACGGTCAACTTCAACTGGAATGGGGGCACCCCGGTTGCCGGCTGGAGCGGGAGTAACTGGTCCGCCGAATGGATCGGTCAGGCGACCACCCCCTGCACGGGCACCTACCAGTGGTGTGTGACGGGAGACGACGGCGTCAGGTTGTGGGTCGACGGCGCACTCGTGGCCAATGGATGGACGTATCAAGGGCCGACGCAGTATTGCAGCAGCGCGATCGCCGAGACGGGCGGCGCGCTGCACTCCGTCAAGATGGACTACTTCCAGGGGGGCGGAGGCTCGGTCGCGCAGCTTTCATGGAACTCGTCCTGCGCGGGGAGCGGGATCATTCCGGAGAGCGACCTCACGCCGCCGGCGGAACCGGCGCCGACGAATGGCCTCTTCGGGACGTACTACAGCAACATCGACTTTAGCGGGAGCGCGATCTCCGAAGTGGACCCCACGGTCAACTTCAATTGGAACGGGGGCTCGCCCGTGAGCGGGTCGAGCGGGAGCAATCTCTCGGCCGAATGGACGGGGCGGGTCCAGATCCCGTGTACGGACAACTACGAGTGGTGCGTCGTCGGCGACGACGGAGTCAGGCTCTGGGTCGACGGCGTTCTCGTGGACGACGGGTGGAACTACCAGGGGCCCACGTCGTACTGCAACAGCACGAGCGGCAGCCCGATCGCGGAAACGGCGGGCAGCTGGCACGACCTGAAGATGGACTACTTCCAGGGCGGGGGGGGCTCGGTCGCAGAGCTCGAATGGATGGCTTCGTGCGTGGGGGCTCAGGCCCAGGTGATACCGGCGCAAAACCTCGTGCCCACCGGCGATCAGGGCCTCGGAGGCTTTGCCACCGGGTTTCATTCCGGGGGCGACCGCGGGACCGGAATTCCGTATTCGATTATCTCGGTTCCGTCGATCGTCAATACCTCCCCCGTCGACGTATCCGGCCTGACGCCGAACGCATGGGGTCTCGGGACGACGGCGATGATGGTCCCGGCGTTTTCACCCGATGCGAGCAAGCTGGTCTTCGTCGACGGGGACACCTCGGGAGGAGCCTCGTGGCGACAGGGGCTCTCGGTCTTCGATTTCAACGAGGCGGCCCGGACGTTCGCCAATCGGCGCAACATCGTCAACACGGTGGCTGCCGGCAACGTCATTCGGTGGCCCACGGTCGAGAGTGATTCTCGCTCGGTCATCTACCAGACCAACCCGACGAGCCAGGACGACATCGGGAGCTACTCGCAATACGGCGGAATGCTCCCATCGGGTTACAGCAGCATCCCCGGCCAGCTCTGGTCCGTCGACGCGAACGACCCCGTGGGTCACCCGCCGGTGTCGCTCAGCTCGGCCAACTATGGTCTCGGCGGGAGCAATCAAAATCGGAACTACCAGGCTTCGGTCCTGCCGACGTCGGCCGGGGGCTACCGATGGTCCGTCTTCACGAGCGACAGACAGTACGGCGACATCCAGAACGTGCCTGCCGCAGGAGTGACGCCCACCACCCAACTATGGGTCGCCGCCATCGACGACACGGTGAGCGCCGGAGCGGACCGCAGCCATCCGCCGTTCTGGCTCCCGAATCAGGTCCTCGGAGACAACGGCGGCCGCATTCGAAACGAGCGGGCGTACTGGGTTCTCGACGCATGCAAACCTTCGCTCGTGAACGTGAATCCGCCCACCACGGGCGCGCCGCCGGCGTTCGCCCCATCGGATATGGACATCGGCAGCGTGGGCCTGCCGGGGTCTCTCTCGACCTCCAACGGCGTCTTCACGATCGTGGCGGGCGGCGATGACATCTGGAATTCGAACGACGCCTTTCACTACGCGTACATGCCCATTTCGGGTGACTTTCAACTCATGGCGCGCGTGACGTCGCTCGCCCCCGCCGACTACTGGTCGAAGGCCGGCGTGATGCTTCGGAACGACCTCTCGTCCGGCTCAGCGCACGCCTACATGATGATCAATTCGGGCGCGCTCACGGGCCTGCAATGGCGCTTGTCGGCGGGCGCCTCCAGCGACTGGACCCAGGGGCCGGGCGAGGCGTTTCCGTATTGGGTTCGCCTCACGCGTTCGGGGACGACCGTCGCCGGCGACATCTCGCCGGACGGCGTGACGTGGACGAACGTCGCCACCCAGACTCCGGCGATTGGCGTCAACGCGTACGTCGGCCTCGCGTCGACCGCGCACAACAACGGGTTGACGACGACCGCTGTCTTCGACCACG
Source organism: uncultured delta proteobacterium (assembly GCA_963831555.1). Classification (GTDB taxonomy): domain Bacteria; phylum Myxococcota_A; class Polyangia; order Polyangiales; family Polyangiaceae; genus Palsa-1150. The sequence goes on along the minus strand of CAWHQT010000016.1, from coordinate 466,797 downwards.
TCGCGTTCGGCACCTTCGCCCCGCCGGATCCCCGCCCGGCCTCGGTCTGCCAAGATGACCAGGACTGCTGTGGCGCGCTGACCAACCCGGCGACCGCCTCGTGTCGCGTCGACGTTCCTGTCACGAGCCCCGTGGTGCGCCACTGCGTGCTCCTCGCCTCGAACTCGTGCGTGCCAATCGGGTCTTCGTGCACTTCGGACTCCGATTGCTGCGGGTTCCCGAGCAACACGTGCACGGCCGGCGTCTGCGCGGTGCCACCCCCGCCGTTCTCGTACTCGGACCTTGTCTTCACGCGTGACTACGTCGCCTCGTGCGCGGCGCCGAACGTGCCCGTCTGGCGATTTTTCGATTGGGAGACCCTCACGCCGGGAAACTCCGACATCAAATTCTCCGCGGGAACGTCGACGACGTCAGCGGGCCTGCCGGTCGCGCAGTCCGATCCGTCGGTCGTCCCGATCGGGACGGCGTCGGGGGCGCCCATCACGGTCTATACCGGAGCCGACGTGGGCGCCGCCCTGGTGGCGGCGCGGCAATCACCGTCGCTCTCGTATCTCCGGGTGTTCGCGGACTTTCAGCCGACGTCCGACCATACGGCCGGGCCGACGCTGACCGCTTGGCGCCAACAATTCGACTGCGTGGCGGCGGAGTAAAAAATGAGACGCCGCCAACCACCCAGCCTGGGGAGTCGAGTGCCCGCACACCGCCGTCAGGTCCGATCGGCGGTCGCTCTACGCTGCTGGGGATGCCTCGTTCTGGCGACGTCCGCGTGCACGGCATCGAACGCCGATCGCCCGCCGCCGCCGGCCCCCATCGGCGCCTTCGACAGTGGATCGCCGGCGCCTATCGCCGACGCGGCGGGCGCCGTAGACGCGCGTTCACCCGACGCGGCCGCGGGGACAGGCTCGGACGCGGACGCGGGGGCAGGCTCCGACGCGGCCGCGGACGGACCGGCGGAGGCGTCGCCCGTGCAGCCGGGGAGCCCCGCGCCCATGGCCGAACCCTCTTGCAAACTCTCGGCGACGTGGTCGTCGCCCGCTTCGGTTCCGGGCATCCCCGCCTTTGCTACCCAGCCTTTCGTCGCGATGACCAGCGACGAGCTCACGGTGGCCTGGGTTCTCGGCACTGGCGGCGGCGCGAGCGTCTTCGTGGCGGATAGAGCGTCGACGGCGGATGCATTCGGGAGCGCCCAGCTCGTGTCGAGCGGCGGGGGAGCGGACGATGCCGGCACGGACGCGGCGCCCGCGCCCGACGGCGCGCAACCGGAGAGCCCCTACTTCGCGTTCGATCGCGTGGCGCTGGGGTCGGACGGGCTCACGATGGTGGGGGTGTCGGTGTCCGGGTTGCAAATGGCGCAGTTCCTCCGCGACGAACGCGGCGCGGCCTTCTCGGCCGTCGCGCTCCCGACGCGCTACGAGTCGCTCGGCAACGTGCTCATGCCGGGCCAGCGCCTAGGAGACCCGGTGCTGTCGGCCGACGGCGACGATCTGGTGTATTCTCTTTACGGTCAGAGCGCGGGCGTAACCATTTACGAATCGTTTCAGTTCGGGACGAACGCGTGGCCGCCGGGTAGCCCGCAGTCGGCTGTATCGCTCGCGATAACCGCCGGAACGAGAATGCGGCCGACGAGTCTTTCCGCCGACCGCCTCACGCTCTTTTACTGGGACGAAGCATCGAACACCGCGTATGCGGTGTTTCGCAACGTCGCCACGGACCAGTTCGGCGCTTTTACGAAGGCGTACGGTCCGTTCTTTTCCGTGCAGGCGAACACCGCGTGCTCGCGGCTGTACTACGTGGCGCCCGGGCCCACCGGTTTCGCGCTCGTCGAGGTCGACGCCGAGTAACCGGGGAGCGAGGGCGGGGCAACGCTGCGTAGGCCCGGCGGTTCCTACGTTTGGGTCGCTTCGTCGTTGGAGTGCTCCGCTCGAACGAGCTTCGCTCCAGATCCAGAGCGATCGTCGATTGAACGGAACACCCTGTGCGGTCGCTCTCGACTTTGTGTGGGCCGCATACGTCTTTCGAATGTTCCATTCAAAAGACTCCTGCTCTACTACTCGGGTCCTTCGACATCGCCCGAGCCCACGACGCCTTGCCATGGAGAGTACGTGACCCTTGATGCAGGCCCAGTGACCACGCCCGACGATACCGCGCCCGCGCGCCGCAAAGCGCCCGCGCGTCCGGTCGTGCTCGCCGTCGTGTTCTTGCTGGCCGTCGGCGCGTATCTGGCCTGGCAGGCATGGCAGCGTTCGCGCCCTCTCGAGTGGAGCGGCACGGTGGAGGCGCGCACGATAACCGTGGGCTCGCGCGTCGGAGGACGCGTCAAGGCGGTACGCGCCAAAGAGGGAGCGAGCGTCCAAGAGGGCCAGCCGCTCGTCGAGCTCGAAGCGTCGGACTGGCCCGCGCAGCGTCTCATGGCCAAGGCCGAGCTGGACGAAGCGGCGGCGAACTTGGAAAGGCTCAAACGCGGAGCGCGTCCGGAGGAGATTGACCAGGCCAAGGCCCGCGCGCAGACGGCGGCGGCAGCGTTACAGGAGACGCGGGCCGGGGCGCGGTCCGAACAAGTGGCGGCGGCCGAGGCGCGTCTTCTGGCCGCACAATCGGCGGCCGACAAGGCGGTGCTCGATTCGGATCGCGCGCACAAGCTCTACGCGACCCAAGCCGTCGCGCAAGGCCAGGTTGACGACGCCGATGCCGTGCGACGGAGCGCGATGGCGCAGCGTGACGCGGCCAATCAGGAGCTCGAAGAGCTGAAGAACGGCTCGCGGCGCGAGGACATCGCGCAAGCGGCGGCGCGCGCGGCCGAAGCGCGCGCGAGCGCGCGGCTCGTGGAAGCGGGATCGCGAGTCGAGGACATCGAGGCGGCGCAAGCCGCCGTCGAAGCGGCGCAAGGCAAGGTCGCCCAGATCGATGTCGCGCTGGGCGAACTCGTCGTCACCGCCCCGCGCGCGGCTCGGGTGGAGGCGCTCGATCTGCGCCCCGGCGATATCCTGGCCCCAAACGCCGCCGCTGCGTCGCTCGTCGAGGATGACCAGCTCTACGTCCGCATTTACGTCCCCGAGACGCAGCTCGGGTACATCCGTCCCGGACAGGAAGTCGCGGTCGCCGTGGACTCGTTTCCGAATCGCACGTTTCGCGCGGAGGTCGAACACATCAACGCGGTCGGCGAGTACTCGCCTCGCAACCTGCAAACGGCCGACGAGCGGGCCGACCAGGTTTTCGCGGCTCGCGTCGGTCTTCACGAAGGACAGAGTGAGCTGCGCGCCGGCATGGCCGCGTTCATCCGCGTTCCAAAGTAACCGGCTGCCATGGGAGCCCTGTCCGAAGACGAAGCCAAGCTGGCCATCCGGGTGCGGCGGGTCACCCGACTCTTCGGAAACTTCAAGGCACTCGACGAGGTCGATCTGTCGGTTCGAACGGGGACGATTTACGGGCTCTTGGGCCCGAACGGCTCGGGCAAGTCGACGCTCATTCGAATTCTCTGCGGACTGCTCGCCCCCTCCTCGGGCTCGGCCAGCGTTCTGGGCTTGGACGTTGTCACCCAGGGCGAGGCCATTCGAAGGCGCATCGGCTACATGAGCCAGAAGTTCTCGCTCTACGAAGACTTGACCGTCCGCGAGAACTTGGACTTTTACGCCCGCGTCTACGGACTTTCGGGGGCAAGGCTCCGTGAACGGCGCGAGGCGGCCGTCGAGCTAACGCGAATCGGCCCCTACATGGCTCGCCGCGCCGGGGTCCTGTCGGGAGGCTGGAAGCAGCGGCTCGCGCTCGGCGCGGCGCTCCTGCACGAGCCGCGCGTCGTTTTTTTGGACGAACCGACCGCGGGGATTGACCCGGTCGCGCGGCGGGAGCTCTGGGATTTGCTCTTTCGTCTGGCCGCGGAGGGGATCTCTCTCTTGGTCACGACGCACTACATGGACGAGGCCGAGCGCTGCGGTGAAGTCGGCTATTTGTACCTCGCGCGCATGATCGTAAACGGTACGCCCGACGCTCTGAAGCGCTTGCCGTCGGTCAACAAGGCGGGCATGCGGCGCATCGAAGTGGAGACCCACGTGGACCCCGCTCGTGCCCTTCTCTGGATGCGCTCTCAAAGCCATGTCGCGGGCGCCACGCTTTTCGGCCAATCGGTGCACGCGGTGGTTGCGTCGAACGTGTCCGACGACGAGCTCTTGAGCCGGATGCAGGACGCGGGCTTCGCGCGCGCCAGCGTTCGCGAGATCGAGCCGTCCCTGGAAGACGTCTTCGTCACTCTCACCGAACAGGCGGCTCTTGCGCGCGGCGAGTCCGCGCCCGCCGCCCGGGAGCACTGAGCGATGCGCTCGGGATTCATCAGTTCATTTCTCGCCGTGTTTTCGAAGGAGTTCGTCCACATTCGGCGGGACCGCGCGACGCTTACGATCGCCCTGACCATCCCGATTTTTCAGCTCGTCCTCTTCGGCTTCATCGACCAGACCGTCTCGAATCTTCCCACCGTGGTCGTCGATCAGGACGGGACGCACTACGCGCGCGAGCTCATGGACAAGCTGCGGGCCACCCGCACCTTCGCGATCAAGCGCGTCACGCCGGATCCCCACGCGGCGCGTGACGACATCATCGCCGGACGGGCTCGCGTCGCCGTCATCATTCCGCCCGACTATCACGACGCGCGCGCCCGGAGCGAGGCCGCCAAGATTCTCGTCCTCATCGATGGAGGCGACGCGAACGTGAGCGCGCAAGCCCTTGCGTCGGTCAACGGCGTGGCCGCGGACGAGAACCTGCGGGCGGTCACCGACAAGCTCCAGGTGGGCGTAACCCGGCCCGAAAACGCGCTGAGCGTGCAGCCGATCATCTTGTTCAATCCGGACGGACGCACCGCCAACTTCATCATTCCCGGCTTGATCGCGATTCTCCTTCAAATCGTGGCGATCGTCCTCACGGCCATCTCAATCGTGCGCGAGCGTGAGAAAGGCACGCTCGAGCAGCTCCTGGTGACGCCCATCGATCCCCTCGGCCTGATGCTCGGCAAGCTCGCGCCGTATCTCTTCGTCGGGCTCCTCGAGATGGCCATGATTCTGCTGGCCATGCGATTTGGCTTCGATGTCCCCATCCGGGGCAGCCTCATTTTTCTCTTCAGCATGGCGCTCGTCTACTTGTTCGCGCTTCTCTCGATCGGCCTCGCGATCAGCACCCGCGCGCGAACGCAGGCCCAGGCGCAGCAAATGGCGCAGATGTTTCTCTTGCCGTCGATCTTCCTCTCGGGATACATCTTTCCGGCGCCGGGACTGCCGTTCGCGCTGCGCTGGATCGGGCGGCTCCTGCCCGCGACGCACATGATCGAGATCGTGCGAGGAGTCGTCTTGCGGGGGGCCGGCCCGATCGAGCTATGGCCCAACGTGGCGGCTCTCGTTGCCATCAGCGTCGCCATGGTCACGTTGAGCGTACGCAACTTCAGCAAGCGGGCGTTGTGATCGCACTCGTTACGCCGCGGTGGCGCGGACGAGTGCCTCGCGGATCTCCTGGTGCCTCGCGCCGGGGGCGACCTTCGCCCCGTCGAGCTCGCGCACGTAGAACACGTCCGCGATGCGCGTCCCTTCCGTATTGATCTTCGATATCGCAATCGAGAGGCGGAGCTCGTGCAGGGCGTGCGCGAGCGTGTAGAGAAGGCCGGGCCGATCCTTGGTGAAAACCTCGACCACGGTGTGCCGGGGCGATGCGCGATTGTCAAAAAGAATCTCGGTGGGCACCGCGGGGCTCGGCCGCTCGCGCCAAGGCGAGTCCGAGCCGGTGCGCGTACGGAGAAGCTCCGCCGGAGCGATTTGTCCGGAGCAAACGTCCTCCAAATCGCGCGCGAGGCGCGGCAGGGCCTGCTCGACGCCTTCCGTGCCTCCATCCCGATCGCGCACCCAGAAGATGTCCAGCGCCTCGCGCTCCGCGCCCACGGGATGCGAGTAGACCTCTGCGGTGAGAACCTCGAGCCGGCTCGCCGTAATCGCCGCCGCGATGCTCTCGAGCAGACCGGGGCGGTCGTCGGCCACGATGCAGAGCTCGGCGGCCTCCGGGTGGCGAGACGACACCTGTACCACGTGAGCCGAGCGACCCGCCCGCTCGGACACGGCGCGCGCGTGCTGAACGATCGACTCCGGACGGTTCGCCAACAGATATCGCTCGGGCAAACAGGCGAGAAGCGCTTCAAGCATGTCGCTCGGTCCCTCCCAGAGCGCGCGGACCGCTTCGGAGACGCGCCCGATGCGCTCCGCATCGGCACCCTTCGGAAGGCCTGCAAGGTAGGCTTCGGCGGCGAAGTACAGCTCATCGATCATCCGGGCCTTCCAGGACGTCAGCGCGGTTGGCGAAGTCGTGCTCACGTCGGCCACGGTGAGAAGGTAGAGATCGCGCAGGCCCTCCCGCCCGCGGAGGTTGCGACAAAACTCGGCCACGGTCTCGGCGTCGTCGAGGTCGCGCCGCGTGGCGACGTGGTACATGACCAGATGGTCGAGCACGAGCTGCCGAGCTTCGTCGACTTCGTCTTCGGAGAGTCCGAGCCGCGGCAAGATGACTTCGCACAACTCGGCTCCGGCCTTGGAGTGATTCGTTCGCGAACCGCTCGCGTCCGCCCATCCTTTACCCACGTCGTGCAGGAGTGTGGCGAGAAAGAGGGGCCTCGGGCGCGCTATTTCGGCTGCGAGGCGAGACGCGAGGGGAAACTCGCGCGTGAGTTCGCCGCGCGCCAATTGACGTAGCCGATCCACGGCCGCCACGGAGTGAACGTCGACCGTATACACGTGATAGACGTCGTGATGAACGCGGCCGGTCACGGGCCGAAACTCGGGCAGCATGGCCAAGAGAAGGCCCGCGTCGTGTAGCTCGCCGACGATGGACCCTCGTCGAGTGAGCGTTTCGGGCACGGTACAAACGAGCTCGACGAAGATCACCGCGGCCTCCGCGGTTTCTCGCAGCCTCTCGCACCACGAGGGATCGGCGGCGGCCTCTGCGATCGCGTCACGGGCGAAGGAGAGCATGGGCGCCTTTTGCCGGATGCAATGCGCGAAGGCGCGCAGCGCGCGCGCGGGGTCCTCCTGAAGCGCCGCCGGACCGCCGATCGTCACCTGACCGTCGAACATTTGAACGCCGCCGCCCAGGTCGATCGGCATGGACGGGCGCCCCCGCCTCTTGGGTGGCCTGAAGCGCTCGAGAAGGCTCTCTCGCGCGCGGGTGATCGCGCGCGCATTCAAATAGTAAACCTGCATCAACCCTTCGGCGGCACGGGCGCGGTCATTGCCGTAGCCCATCGATACCGCGAGCGCCTCTTGGTCTTCGAAGCCCAGTCGATCCGCCTTTCGGCCCGCGCGCGCATGCAAGCGGTTGCGAATGCGCCAGAGGCACTCTTCGGCATCCGCGATGTCTTTTGCTTCGCGCGAAACGAGGACGCCGAGCCGAACCAGTTCTCCCCAGGCCCCGAGCCTCGCGTCGCCCGCGGCGAGATCGATGCGGTAACGAGCCCGAGCCGCCCAGCGTACCCCGTCCAGATCGCGCAGCCCCCCGGCGCCGTTCTTCACGTCCGGCTCGAGCAGATAGACCGATCCGCCGAAGCGCCCGTGCCGCGCGGTCGCTTCTGCGTCGAGACGATCGATGAACGCTCCGAGGTCTTGCTCTCCGAAGAGTCCTTCACCCGCGTTGGCCACGAGCGTTCGAAGGACGGCCTCGTCGCCCGCCAAGAGACGTAGATCGAGGAGCTCGGTTGCTGTCGATAGGTCCTTCTTGGCCAGAGGGACCGTGTCCGCCGTGCTGAGAACCTGGTGACCCACGACGAGCGTCGCGTCCCAAAGCGGGTACAAAAGCGCCTCCACGAGTTTCGACGCTTCCTTCGCAGCGACCACCTGCGAGTCGACAACGAGGACCACGTCCGCGTCGCTGCGCACGGCCACCGCACCCCGGCCGAAGCTGCCTGCCGCGGCCAGGGCAAACCCCGTGGGGAGTCCGACGTCATGCTGCGCGCCTTCGAAGAGCAGCTTGAAGCAGGCGTTGAGAAAGCGCGCGTTCGCGCGTCCCAGGGCCATTCCGTCTTCGCCGGCCGAGAGCCGTTCGAGCAAGCTGGATCGATGACGTTCAACAGCGTCGCGCAAAGCGGGACTTCGGAGCGACGTAGGAGGAATGCTCCTCGGCGTTTTGGAGATCAACGCGAGGCCCTCGTCTGCACGATCACGGTCTTGATTAGAGATTAGAAATCCATCGCGGGGAAGACGCGCGTCGAGGTATTTTTTTGAATTGATCGGGGTCTGTCCTCGCAATGACCGCGCAACGTTCGCGAAACTTTCTTTAGTTAGTCACCGGCTCACCCTGAGTCTCGCACCGCCTTGCCTCCGGCAAGGCTCCGCTGGTTTTGGTGAGTCACCCGGGTCACCCTGAGTCTCGCTCCGCCTTGCCTCCGGCCAGGCTCCGCTGGTTTTGGTGAGTCACCCGGGTCACCCTGAGTCTCGCTCCGCCTTGCCTCCGGCCAGGCTCCGCTGGTTTTGGTGAGTCACCCGGGTCACCCTGAGTCTCGCTCCGCCTTGCCTCCGGCCAGGCTCCGCTCGACAACAGGGGCTCGCACGGCACGTCGAGGGGAGCGATGCCGCTCCTCCTCGAGCTCCCCAGCAGGCCTCAGCAGGCCAGCAGGAAGGACGCTCGTAACTATTGAGTCACCCGGTCACCCTGAGTCGGCCGGCGGTCTCTTCAGTCTGACTTTCAGTCCAGGGGTCGAACCCCCCACACGCGCGGAGTCTGTCTAGCGCTAGCCCCCCCACCCGGCGGCGCCGGACACGCGACGTAGGCAACGCGCGTCTTGTCCTGCTGGGGAGCTCGAGGAGGAGCGGCATCGCTCCCCTCGACGTGACGTGCGAGCCCGTTCTGTCGAGCGGAGCCCTTGCCGGAGGCAAGGCGGAGCGAGACTCAGGGTGACCCGGGTGACTCACTAGGGATATGCCCTAATCTAGAATCTCCCGCCGACGCCGATTCCCCCGCCGTGATACGCGAGAGTCGGACTCAGGGTCACGCTGGCGGACGGCGTAAGAAAGTAGATGGCTGCGCCGCCCGCGAGAAGAGCGCCCCCGGCGATGAACGCAACCGTGGAGACGGTGGCCTCAGAGTGAGCTTGCTGCCCGTCACTCGCGCCTTGCGGCGTGCAATTGTTGGGTCCTCCAGGGCATTCCGCGCTAAAGGCATGATCGTAGGTCGATTTCGCGGCGAGACCGAGGATCGCGCCAAGGACGATCCCCGCGCCGCCCGCGCCGCCGACGACGATCCCGATAGCGCGCTGCGTCTTGGGGCCGATGATCGCGGAGCGTGGTTGGGAAGTGGCCGGAGTTTCGGCTGCGGGCAGCCCTCCCGTCGTGGCCGGTGGAGAGGTGGCCTCGAGGGTGACTTGGATGCGGCGGTTCTTGTCGCCCTCTCGCACGACCACCGCGGTTTCGACCGCCGGCAGCCCCTCCTTTTCGAAGGTGAACTTGTGCTCGCCTGGGTCGATCGCGACGGCTGTTCCGTCCGAACCTGCGAGCCGCGCACCATCCATGCTCACGCGCGCGTCGCTGACATCGTTTCCTTGCGCGTCCTTCGCGACGAATACGAGCGTAGGGAGGGCGGCTTCGATATCCGAGAGCCTCTGCGCGCAGTCCTCCCGGACGGGCCGCGGACACTGCGCCGCCATGCAGACGGAGAGCGCGGCCCGGGCTTCGCGAAGCTTGCCGGACTGGCGAAGATCCTGACCGCTCTCGTTGGCGGCCACGCAATCCTTCTTCGTCGGCTCTGTGGCGTGAGCCGACGATGACGCGAACGCCATCCCGGCCACGCCCACGAGCAGCGTGGCCACCCGGATCCGCCGATTCCCTCGATGGGGATCGCTTCCCGTCTCGCCTCGCGACGACTTCGCTCGAAGCGGTGATCTCAAGACGTACTCGCCATTCGAGGTATCGGAGTCATGGGAGATCACAGACATTCCAACTTCCAGTGTTTTTTTCCAGTTGACGCATCAACGATATACGGCGGATGACAATCGGTCTTTCCTGTCGACAGCGACGTCGGCGGCGGTGGCGGTGGCGGTGGCGTCGGGACGAACGTCTTGGCCGTGGACGACTCCGCAACGGGCGGCGGCCGCGCGGCGAGGGGCAAATCCGTTGCCGCAACTTCGGGCGGAACGGCGCTGGGAGGTGTCTCGGGCACCGGAGCGATCGCGGCTTTCGGCAACGGGGCAGCTGCGACGGGCGCCTGCGCGCTCGCTGGGGTGACCGCCGGATGCCGCCTCGGGCCTGATAAGAAGAGAAAGACGGCCACCGTAACCAGTGCGGCGCCCACGGCTGCGGCCGGCCATGGACGGCGAAGGAGCATTCTGACGCTCCGCGATCGCTCAACCGGCGGGTGGGTGCTGAACTCGGCGTGGGATGGGGCGGGTGACAGTTTGCGCGGAGTGCTGCCGAGATCGTCGTCCCCGATGACGATCCGGTCGGTGGTCATCGAAGTGCCATAGATCTCCTCGTACGCCTGCTGAACCGCTTCCTGCATGCTGCGGGCGTCCTGCCAGCGCGCGTTCTTCGCGAACGCAAGCGCGCGATCGACGATGCGCCGGATCGGAGGGGCGACGTACGCGGCCGTTGCCGCCAGGCGCTGCGCGGGCTTGGTCATGGCATGCATGAGCTGCTCGTTGAGCGAGCGCCCCTCGTGCACGTAGTGGCCGGAGAGCAAGTGGAACATCAACGCTCCGCACGCCCAAATGTCGCTCAAGGCGTCGACGTCGTTCGAGAGCCCGCGAGCCTGCTCGGGGGCCATGAATGCCGGCGTCCCCACCGTCAGACCCGCTTGCGTCATGCTGCTCGCTGTCGAAAGCTCGCGCAGCCGCGCAATACCGAAATCGAGGAGTTTGATTCGCCCATCGGTGGTCAGAAATACATTTTCCGGTTTGAGGTCGCGGTGCACGATCTGCTGCGCGTGCACGGCAACGAGCGCGTCGAGTAGGCGGTTGAGTATCCGCAAGACCTCGCCCTGATCGAGGCGGCCGCCGCGGCGCTGGCGATACTGCTCCAGCGTTTCGCCCTCGAGCAGCTCGGTGACGAGAAAGAGCGATCCATCTTGGGCGGTGTCGTCATCGAGAACTCTGACGACCGCCTCGTGTCCCACGGCGTTGGCAACGCGACCCTCCCAGAGGAACCGCTGACGCACGTGCGGATCGAGCGACAATTCCGAATGCAGAATCTTGACTGCGGCGCGGCTGCCGTTGCGATGGGTGGCCGCATAGACCGCCGCCATTCCGCCGACGCCGAGTACGCGGTCGAGCCGCCATTTATCGTTCAGCATCGTGCCCAAGCGGGCTCGCGCCCGCTGTTGAAGCTGATCGGGACGCTCGCTCGCCGGCCCTTCGGTCGGCTCTGGCTCCTTCGGCAGAACTTCTCCACCGTCTGTCATGTCCTAAGTCCGCGCGTGAAAAGTCCGCCCGTGAAGAGGTCGACCACGTGTGCGCACCGGGCGAGAGAACCATACACCGCCCGCGGCGCGCGGCCAGCCGCCAAGCCCCAAGTTTAACAGTGTCCGTGGCGGCCCCTCGAAACGCCCACGAGGTCGTGAGGGGGAAACGCTCCCGCAATGGGTCGGCAAAGCGTCAGTAAAAGTGTTCGAGGACCCGCGGAAGGCGACTTTAAGTCAAGTTTTTCATTGAGATCGATGTGTTCGGTCTCGCTTCGAGCTGGCGCGATGCGTCAGAGGCGCGAACGCTGACGCACGGGTACTCTGACGCCTTACTCTTGCCTCTCGGCGCTCCACATGCCTTTGCCCCCGTCCTTTCACATCGCGGTTCGCACATGGTTCGAGCGCACCTTCCAGGCTCCCACAGCAGCGCAAGAGAGAGGTTGGGCGGAGATTCTGGCCGGTCGCGACACGCTCATCGCCGCGCCCACGGGATCCGGGAAGACCCTCGCGGCATTTCTTGCAAGTATCGACGCGCTCGTGCATCGCGCCGAGGCGGGTGACCTCCGCGAGGGAATTGCCGTCGTCTACGTCTCGCCGCTCAAGGCTCTTGGCGCCGACGTGGAGAAGAACCTCGCCGTGCCCCTCGCCGGCATTCGTGCCGCCGCCGAGGACCTGGGCCTCGCGCCGGCGGCGATCCGCGTTGCCCTCCGCACGGGGGACACGACGCCTCGGGCCCGCGCGGCGCTCCTCCGAAATGCGCCGCACGTCCTCATCACGACGCCCGAGTCGCTTTATCTCATGTTGACCGCCGAGCGCCCGAGGGCGCTCTTGCGGGGAGCGCGCACGGTCATCGTCGACGAGATCCACGCCCTCATGCGCGACAAGCGCGGCAGCCATCTGGCCCTGTCGCTCGCGCGCCTCGATGCGCTGGCCGAGCGCAGGCTCCAGCGCATCGGGCTCTCCGCCACGATTGCCCCCATCGAAGACGCCGCGGGCTTCCTGGCGGGAACCGGTCGTCCGTGTGCGATCGTCGACGTGGGGCACCGGCGCGATCTTGACCTGACGATCGAGCTGCCCGGGACCGATCTGCAAGCCGTACCGAGCCAGGAGCAGTGGGGCGAGATTTACGACCGCATCGCCGCGCTCGTGCGCGAGCACCGGACCACGCTCGTTTTCGTCAATACGAGGCGGATGGCCGAGCGGGTTGCCCAGCACCTGGGCGAGCGCCTGGGCGAGGCCAGCGTGGGCGCGCACCACGGCAGTCTCGCGAAGGAACGGCGGCTCGGGCTGGAGCACCGGCTGAAGGCCGGCGAAATGCGCGCACTCGTCGCGACGGCGTCGCTCGAGCTCGGGATCGACGTCGGGTCGGTGGACCTCGTCTGCCAGGTGGGGTCGCCGCGCGCGATCACGACGCTCTTGCAGCGCATCGGGCGCTCGGGGCACGCGCTCGGGCGAACGGCGCGGGGCCGCTTGTTCGCGACCTCCAGGGACGAACTCGTCGAGTGCGCCGCGCTCGTGCGCGCGGTGGCCGCAGGAAGGCTCGACTGCGTGGAGCCCCCTTGCGCGCCCCTCGATGTGCTCGCGCAGCACGTCGTTGCCGAATGCTCGGCTCGGGAGTGGCGTGAGGATGCGCTTTTCGATATGGTTCGGGAGGCAGCGCCCTATCGCAGCCTTGCGCGCTCGGCGTTCGACGACGTCGTCGGGAGCCTCGCGGAAGGCATCGCGCCTCGGCTGGGCCGCCGCGGCGCGCTCTTGCACCGCGACCGGGTGGCCGCAACCATTCGGGGCCGGCGCGCCTCCCGTCTGGTTGCGCTGACCAATGGGGGCGCCATCCCGGAGGTCGCCGATTACCGCGTCGTGCTCGACCCGGACGAGACGCTCGTCGGCTCCGTGAACGAGGATTGGGCGATCGAAAGCATGGCGGGCGACGTCTTCGTCCTGGGGTCCCACTCGTGGCGAATCCGACGCGTCGAGTCGCGCAGCGGCGTCGTGCGCGTGGTCGACGCGCAGGGGCAGTCACCGAACGTACCCTTCTGGCTCGGAGAGGCCCCTCCGCGAACGTGGGCGCTTTCCGAGGAGGTGAGCCGTTTGCGAGCCGACATCGCGTCGAAGATGGACGGGGGCCGCCCCGCGCTGTCGTCTTGGATTTCGGCTTCGTGCGCCGTCGACGTCGCGGGTGCAAACCAGCTGGTGGACTACCTCGGGGCCCAGCGAGACGCACTCGGTCTCGTGCCTACGATGGACGACGTCGTGTTCGAGCGGTTCTTCGACGAAGCCGGGGGTATGCAGCTCGTCGTTCACGCGCCCTTCGGGGGGAGGGTCAACCGGGCGTTCGGTCTCGCCCTTCGAAAGCGATTCTGCGCGTCGTTCGACTTCGAGTTGCAGGCCGCGGCGACCGACGACGCCATCGTCTTGTCCATGGGCGCGGCGCAGAGCTTCCCCTTGCGCGACGCGTTCGAGTTCGTGCGCGCGGAAAGCCTCGAGCACACTCTCGAGCAGGCCGTGCTCGTCGCGCCGATGTTCGCGACGCGGTGGCGATGGAACGCCTCGCGCGCCCTCGCCGTGCTCCGGCGCGACAATGGCAAGAAGGTTCCTCCGTTCCTGCAGCGCATGCGCGCCGATGACCTTCTCGCCGCGGTTTTTCCGGCGCAAGTGGCCTGCCAGGAGAACGCGACCGGGCCCCTATCGATTCCCGATCATCCGCTCGTCCGGCAGACGATTCGCGACTGCCTGTTCGAGGCGATGGACGCCCGACGACTCGAGGGCATCCTGCGGAGGATGAAGAACGGCGAAATTCGGCTCCACGCGCGCGACACGACCGAGCCGTCACCCTTTTCGCACGAAGTGTTGAACGCGAAACCGTACGCCTACCTCGACGATGCACCGCTCGAGGAGCGTCGCGCGCGCGCGCTTTCGTTGCGCCGCACGCTGCCGGAGCACCAGCGAGACCTCGGGGCTCTGGACGCGAGCGCGATCGCACGCGTGATCGCGCAAGCGTGGCCCGCCCCGCGCGACGCCGACGAGTTGCACGACGCGTTGCTGGGGCTCGTTGCGGCGCCCCCGGACGCAGCGTGGCGGACATGGCTCGAGGATCTCGCGCGGGCCGGTCGCGCAGCCGTCGTCACCACGAGCGCGGGCCGCCTCGCCTTCGCGGTCGAGCACGCGCGCGCGATCGAGGCGCTTTTTCCGGGCGCGAAGCCGGCGCCCAACATCGCGGCGGCCGCGCACCATGGGGGCCCTCCGCTGTCGCGCGACGAGGCCGTGCTCGCGATCGTGCGGGGGCACGCCGAGGTCGTGGGTCCTTTCACCCCCACGGTGTTGGCCGATCGACTCGGACTCGACCCGTTGGAGATCGCGTGCGCGGTCGCGCAATTGGAAGCGTTGGGGCTCGTTTTGCGGGGCCGATTCACTCCAGGGGCCGATGCAGAGCAGGCGTGCGATCGACGCCTGCTGGCTCGCATCCACCGCGCAACGATGGACGGGCTCAGGCGGCAGATCGAACCGGTGAGCGCGCAAGATCTGATGGTGTATCTCTTCGAACGCCACCACTTGACGGCCCGGTCACGCGTCGGGGGGCGTGCCGCGCTCCGGGACGCCATTCGGATGCTCCAGGGCTTCGAGGTCGCCGCGGTCTCCTGGGAACGGGACGTGCTCGCGCCGCGGGTCGCGGGGTACCGCGCGCAATGGTTGGACGAGCTTTGCTTCGCGGGTGAAATCGCGTGGGCCCGGCTTTCGTCGCGGCGCTCCACGTCCGGCGCGATGGGGTCCACGTCGCGGGTCACACCCCTCACGTTGGCGTTACGGCGCGACACGGGCTGGCTGCTCGAAGCGGTGCGCGGGGAGACGTTTCCGGAGGGCCCGGCGTCCGACACGTCACGCGCCGCGCTGGACGCGCTCCGCACGCGAGGCGCACTCTTTTTCGACGATTTGACGACCGACGCGAATCTGCCGGCGCCGCTCCTGACCGACGCGCTCTGGGACCTCGTGGGACGGGGGCTCGTGACGAGTGACGGGTTTCAGCCGCTGCGTGATTTGATGGCGTCGGGCCGCATGGCGCGACGCCGCGCGCGAACCGCGCAGGGCCGCTGGTCACTCGTCGCGGAGGGAAGGCGCGGCCTTGCGCCACCGCCCGACCACGAGCATCGTGCGCCGACCGCGGTTGACGAGCTGGCCGACCGCGTGGCTGGCCAACTTTTGGCGCGTTACGGCGTCGTCTTCCGCGAGGTCATTTCTCGCGAGAGCTTCGCCGTCCCCTGGCGCGAAGTGCTACGAGCGCTTCGGCGGCGCGAAGCCCGCGGCCTCCTGCGGGGCGGCCGCTTCGTCGCGGGATTCGTTGGCGAACAATATGCCGAGCCGCAAGCCGTCGACGCCCTCCGCGCAGCGCGACGCGAACGGCGCGAGCGGGGCGAGCGGGGCGAACGCGGAATCGTCCGCATTCGCGCGTGCGACCCGCTGAATCTCGTCGGGATTCTCACGCCCGGGCCGCGCGCGACCTCGCCCCGTGGGGCATGGCTCGTCTTTCACGATGGGGCCTTCGTTGCCGCCGATCGGGGGCCCGCGGCGTCATCCCCGGGCGACGACGGTGGAGCCGTGCCGGCCCAGCAGAGCGCGTGAGCGAGGGCCCCGCGGCGCCAACGCTGTTCGCCGCCCTGCACGCGCTCGACGAACGTGCTCACGCGTCTATTTGGTCTTTTTCTTGTGATTCGCGGTCGACGACGTGGCCGAGGCGGGCTTTGCGGCCGGTGCCGCTGCCGCCATGACCTCGTGGACGCCTTCGTCGCACGTGTAGCGATCCGTTTTCTCTTCGTACACGCAACCCAAAATCCCCGGGCAGACCTTGTACGAAACGAACTTGTTCGCGCGGCAGACGTACATCGCCTTCTTGTCCATCGTGCACGCCTCCTCGCCGTTCGTGTCGCACGGATCGTTTTCTTCCGCGACGGAGTCGTCGCACACGAAGTCGATCTTTTTCTCCTGCGGCATTTCGAAGATGCGGCATGCTTTGGGTCCGCGGCAGGCATTGAGCGGCGTCATCTTGTGGTCATCGCACCGCAGGAGGAGCCCCTTGTCGCTCGTGCACGCAAAGTCGCCCGCGGTATGGCAGGGATCGCCGATGTCACTCATGTCGTTGTCGCAGTCGATCGAATTGCCGTTGACCACGCAGCCGCGCGGACCCTTGCAGGTTTCGCCCACCGCAAACTTGTTGTCTTTCGTGCACTCGAGCGCGTTCTTGCGATCCTTGGCGCAAGCGACGTCCCCCACCTCGGCGCACCCGTCGTTCTCCGCGGCCGACGAGTTGTTGCACGTGACGTCGCGCCCGCTGATGCCGCACCCTCCGCTGCAGGTCATGGCGGCGTATTTGCGGTTCGCGCAAAATAGCCCCGACGTCCTGTCCAGGCACGTCGCTTGGCCCACCGTGCAAGTGTCGCCTGCGTGCGACTTGCAACCAGCCAGAAGAGCGGGCGCGGCAAGACCCAGCGCGCACGCCACCGTCAGGTGGCTCCAAAGAAGGCGGAAGCGACGACCGAACGTCGACGCGAACGGGCCCGAGGCCGCCAAACCCTGGGTCGTGAAACGCGAACGTCGTGCCATCGGAGGATCCTCGTTCGAGAGGCGGATGCGCCGCATCGAGGCTCGTCCCTCGACCCGGGCCCCCGTCCTCTCGTCGCCGGAGCATACCTTGAAGGTCATCGCAGTGACGATTCGCCGTTGACGCGTGGGGCCGCCGAGGTCAAGGACGGCCAATCGCGCCCCGCTTCGTGCTAGGCGTTGGGCAAGCTGGCCGCGTACTCTTCGCGAGCGACGGGCCGGCAGGAGCAGAGGCGCCCGGCCATGAACGAAGCCCCGAACCCCGAGTCCGTTTACGTCATTGAGTCGATTCCCGTCGGGGGCGACAACGAAGTTTCGCCGGCGGAGATCAAGCGGGAAGGTATTCCTCTAGCGCCTCATTTGCGCATTTACGCCGAGCTCGCGCGCGGCGGCATGGGACGCATTCATCCCGCCACCGATCGGAATCTCCTGCGGCATGTCGCCCTCAAGAGGCTCGACAAGGAGCTCGCGAAAGAGCCTTTTTACCGCGATGGATTCGTGGCCGAAGCGCAGATCACCGGCCAACTCGAGCACCCCAACATCGTACCCGTCCACGAGCTCGCAATCGACGATCGCGGCGTTCCGTACTTTACGATGAAGCTCGTCCAGGGCGTCTCCCTTCTTCGCTGGCTACGCGATCCCGGCCGTCCCGTCGGCTCGAGCGAGCGTCTCGAGCAAGGGCTCGAGATATTCGTGAAGGTTTGCGACGCCGTCGCCTACGCGCATCACCGCGGCGTCATCCACCGCGACCTCAAACCCGAGAACGTCATGGTGGCGGCCTTTGGCCAAGTGTACGTGATGGACTGGGGCCTCGCGCGCCTTTCGAGAACCAGGCCGGCGTCCGGCCACGCGTCCCAGATGGAAGCGCCGGGAGCCGTCGGGACCCCGGGGTACATGGCGCCCGAGCAGGCACGCGGAAATCCCTCGGAGATGGACGAGCGCTCGGACGTCTTTGGTCTCGGCGCCGTTCTCTACGAGATCGTGAGCGGCAAGACGCCGTACAGTGACCACGAAGACCCCGAGATTGCCCTTCGCAAGGCGAGGGCGGGGGCCATCGTTCCGATCGACGAGGCGCTGGCCGGAACCGGCGTCTCGAAGCGCCTGCGCGCGATCGTCGCGCGGGCAACGGCGCCCCACCCCGAGGACCGCCACCCGGACGTCGTCACCTTGCAGGGCGAAGTCGTCGCGTTTTTGCGCGGCGGCCAGCACTTGCCCCGGAGGCTCTTCGCGCCCGGCGCGGTCATCATTCGGGAGGGGGACGCCGGAGACGCCGCGTACATGATCGTGAGTGGACGGTGCCGGGCCTACCGCGCCGTCGGCGAGGGCCAGGAGACCCTCGCGATCATGGGCGGGGGCGACGTCTTCGGCGAGATGGCGCTATTGCTCGACGAGCCGCGTGCCGCCAGCGTGGAGGCGATCGACTACGTCACGGTTCTCGTGCTGAGCAAGAGCACGATGACGGAGGGGCTGGGCCTTGGAGGCTGGACGGGGGCGTTGGTCCGCGCGCTGGCCCAGCGATTTCGCGATCTCGAACACCAGGTGCGAGGTTCGGGGCTTCGCCGAGGTTAGGCGGTGTCAACCCAGAACATGCTCAGCCTCTGAGGGCAAGAGCGCGACCGACGATCGAGCGGAAACGCATCCGGTGCTTTGAGGGATCTACCGGCGTTTTGGCTCGCCACGACGTGGCGCCGGGGCTTCGGGGGCCGTGGCGCGCGGGGGGCCTTTTGCCGAGGCGACGGGGACGCGCACGAGCGTTTGGCGCGCTTCCTGGAGGAGGGCTTGCATATGTTCGGGGCTTGGAAGCGCCACTTCGAACGGTTCGGCGAAGCTCTGGGCGCCGGTTGCGACTTCCGCCAAGAGCGCGTCGAACGCGGCGGCGTCCAGCGCCAGCCACGACGAAGCCACCGCCGCGGCGGCGTGCGCCGTCGTATCCGAAGGATCGGCCGACCATGTCTCGGCCATGTGGCCGGACACTGCGACGCAGCGACCCAGAAGGTGGGTGGAAGGGTCTCCCGACGGCGGAGGTCCGTGGCTGCCGGAGACCGCGCGAGCCAGCGGAGCGGGCAGCCGCAATCGCGTGGCGAGCCACGCGCCGACCTCAGGATGTCCCGCCCCGAGGCGCTCGCGTTCGAGCGCCTCGAGCCGTTGGTGGTTGCCCTCGCTATCGTGCAGAAGAATGTCGTAGTTGGGTACCGCCGTCTGCAGAGCGAGAACGCCGATATCTTGGAGCAGGCCCCCGAGCAACGCCTCGTCCGGATCGACTTGCGCCCACCGCGCGAGGACCCGGGCGCAAATTGCGCTCAAGAGGGCCCGTCGCCAAAATCGTGAAAAGTCGAATGACCCCTTTCCAGACCGCTGACTGCAGAGCGAGAAACTGAGCGCAAGGGCCGTCACCGCGTTGGCTCCCAGCGCCACGGTCGCCCGACGGATCGTCGTTACGGATGTCCCCCGTCGATAGACCGACGAGTTGGCCACACTGAGAATTTTGGTGGCCAAGGCGGGGTCACGCTCCAGCAATTCGCAAATGCGATCGAGATTGATGTCATCCTTGCGGCACTCGGCCAAGATCTCGACTGCGACCGCCGGGAGGCTCGGCAGAGTGGCGCATTGCACCAGTAGCTTTTCGAGCGACGAGTCCACCGCCGAAGTGTCGCATCTCCGCACCGAGACGACCATCTTCGCGCGTCTACCGGCCGGGGTTGGGAACGAATCAATACGTGACGGTCACGTGATCCGTCTTGGGGCTCACGTCCCACTGCATGTCCCGCGTGGCGCGTTCGACGCAGGAGGCGACGGCCGAGCTCGGCGGGTCGGTCTTGACCGTGACGTCGATGGCGCGTCCCATTTTGACGGTCGCCTTGACCACGACCTTCATGGCATCGGGAGCTCCGCACGCGCTGACGAACGTGCCGTGAATCAAGGGAGCTCCGAGCTGCGCGCTCGAAAGGGGTGCTGTTTGGTGGTGCGGCGGCGCGGCCGCGTCCCCGTTGGGAGCGCCGGCGTCGGCCAACCCCGGTGGGGGTGTGGCCGAGGGCGGCAGCCAAGCGGACAGGGACGATGCGGCGGTTTCCCAGGCGTGCGTCAGAAGCGGGATTGACCCGCCCTCGGAAAGGCCGACTGCGACCGCGACGACCGAGACGACGCCGATCGCCACGGTGATGACTCTGGTGCTACTCATTCGCGGCCGGCGTCCGCGGTCTCATCGGAGGTGCAGGTGCGGGTGTGGTCTGGCGCGCAGAGGCCCCCGCGTCGAGCCGCTCGCGGGCGTCGTCATTATTCGGTATTCGACGTCTCTTCGCCGGGTCTTGGAGCCCATTACTTTGCGCTCACCCGCGCAATCCGCGTAACGACCGTGGGGCGCGACGCTCCGGGCGCATCTTCGACGACGAACTCGCTTTCGGCGATGTGCATTCGCTTGCGAAATGTGGTGGGGCCCGCCACGAGCACATCCAAATCATGGTCGCACCGGAGTTGCTCGACGCGGGCTTCGGGGCCGATCCCCGCCAGCATCCAGAATCTCGGCCCCCCTCGGAGTGGCCACGACGTGGACCGTGCCCGGAGGGCCTTGACCGCCCACTTCGGCCCCCGGTTCGCCGAAAGGCCATGTGTCGACCAGGGACTTCACGGTGGACTTGTCGAGCTGGACGGCCGCTTCGAAGCGGGGCTTGCCGTCCGGGCCCGAGTCCCAACCGCCGCCGGCGGGGACCACCACCCTTTTTGGCGCGTAGCCCTCGGCCGTCGCGACGAACTCGAGACGCGCGCCCACCGGCATCTTTTCCACGTCGACGGGGGCCTGCCCTTCGCGAAGTAGCACTTCGGCGTGCGGAGGAACATTCGTGATCACCAGCGTGGCGTTGCAAACGGGCCCCGGCGCGGCTTGCCCTTCGATGGGGGCGCCCGCGGGAGCCGGACTGCGTGCCACCGCGCTCGGGCGCAATTCCCACGCGGCGAAGCTCCCTACGGCGATCGCCACCAGGCCGAACAGTGGGGCAAGGCCGGAGCGCTTCTTGGCGGAGACGGCGGGATCGCTCGGGACCCTGGAGCGTGACCTGCGGAGCGATGGCTGTGTAGGCAGCTGCCGCGTCTCCGGCGATCGTTCCGCGGGAACGGAGCGCTTCTCCGGGGACGAACTCGGCATCGCCAGGAGCGATTCGACTTGCGCGGCGTCCTCGGCAAGCGTCTCCGCTCGAAGGGGAGGCGTTCGGTGAGGCGTGGGGGCCTCGTCGGCCACGGGGGGCGGCGGCGTGGGTTCGAGGCCGGCTATGGCTTTGAGAGCGCGCGCCTGCTGGTGGTCGCTCTCGGTGGTTACGCCGAACTGATCGATGAGCGCGTCCACGTCGGCCTGCGAAGGGGACGGATCGCGGCCGGTGACTTCGAACTGCGTCGTCGGCAAATCCGGCCATTCGGAGGAAGCCGCCTTGGGGAGCAGCTCGCTGGGCAGCGCCTGGCGCGTGGTCGTTGGCTCCTCGTCCCGGGCGAACGTCGACGCCAGCGGCGCGGTGGACCGGGCGGGCTCGCTGGAGGGACCGCGCGCGGGTGGCAGCGGCCGTCGTGGGGGTCCGCTGTCGCTCGAAGACGGAAGCGCGTTGCGCCCGACGCCGAGCAGGATGCGCCGAACCTCCCGGGCGAGTCGCGCAAGCGCCCGCCGCCCGGCGGCGCGGTTCACGGGAATGAGCGCCGTTTCGAGCTCCGCGGCAAGGGCTGGCAGACCGCCGCCGCTCTTGCGCTTGCTCGCAGCCGCGAGCGCCGGCGTCTGCGATCCGCTCGCGTCGAGGAGCCGCGCGAGCACGGCGCGTACGGAAGCTTCCACGTCGCCCCCCGCGGGATCGCGTCGCGGCTTCAGCGGTTTCACGAGCGCGACCGTGCCCTCTTCGCCGACGAACACGGTTCTCGGATCGACGTCGCCGCCGGTCGGATCGGCGTGCTCCGCAATCTCGAGCACAAGGTAGCCGGCGAGCTCGGGGGCGAGCGGGACCCGCTTCGCGCCGAGGACCGTGAACACCTCGTCGAGGGTAACCGACGATTCGATCACGCCGCCGGCGCTCATTCGGCCCTCTCCGGACCTCCAGGCAGACGCACCGGAACCCCGGCCGCCGCCAGGAGCCGTTTTGCCGCGCCGATGGAGCACGTACCGTCGTGAAAGATCGAAGCGGCAAGCACCGCGCTCGCCCGTCCGGACACGAGTCCCGCCAAGAGGTGCTCGGCCGAACCAACTCCGCCGCTCGCGATGACCGGAATCGGAACGGCATCGGACACGGCGCGGGTCAGTTCGAGGTCATAGCCGGAAAGAGTGCCGTCACGGTCCATGCTCGTCAGCAGAATTTCGCCCGCACCCAAGCGAGCGGCGCGCGCGGCCCAGGCCACCGCATCGAGCCCCGTCGCGGTGCGCCCTCCGTGAAGGAACACTTCCCACGCACGCCCGTCCGGACGCCTCTTCGCGTCGATCGCGACGACGATCGCCTGGCAACCCCACGCGTCGCTGCAACGTTGAACCACGTCCGGCGTCTTCACGGCGGCGGTGTTGAAGCTCACTTTGTCTGCCCCCGCGGCGAGCAGAGCGCGAACGTCATCCTCGCTCCGAACGCCCCCGCCGACCGTCAGAGGCACGAAGATCGCGTCCGCGGTTCGCGCCACCGTGTCGAGCAGCGTCCCGCGGCCCTCGTGCGAAGCCGTGATATCGAGAAACGTAATCTCGTCCGCCCCCTCGGCGTCATAGCGGCGCGCGCACTCCACGGGGTCCCCCGCGTCGCGGAGTCCGAGGAAGCGAACCCCTTTGACCACACGTCCGTTCTGCACGTCCAAGCACGGAATGACGCGCTTCGCGAGCATGGACGGAGGCTTAGCTCAGGTGGTCACCTCGGTCATGCGTTGTCGTCGGAACGGGCGCGCTTTGGCCGACGACGGGCGCCCCGGGTGTGGCGAGGCACACGTCCCTACACCGGCGAGACGGCGCCAGCACCCTTCCTTGTCTCCGTGGTCATCTCCGCCTTGACCGGAACGATTCCCCAAATCTCGCGAGCGTAGGCGCGGATCGTGGTGTCGCTGGAGAACGTACTCCCGCCGACGATATTGAACAGCGATCGCCGTGCCCATTGGCGAGGTGACCGATACAGCGTGGCCGCCGCGCGCATCTCGGCCGCGTAGGAATCGAAGTCGGCGCAGACCATGTACGGGTCGCTGTCCCGAAGGTAATCGACCACTGGCATGTAGCGGGCTTCGTCGCCGAGGGAGAAAAATCCGGTCTCCAGCAGGGCAAGGGCTTTTGCGAGCGCCGGGCTCCGCGCGATGAAGCGACGCGGATCGTAGCCCGCCCCCCAGAGGTTCTGGACCTCTTCGAGTGTGTTGCCGCACAAGAAGAAATTCTCGGGCCCCACCGCTTCGCGGATTTCGACGTTCGCTCCATCGAGAGTGCCCACCGTGAGCGCACCGTTCAACGCGAGCTTCATGTTGCTGGTCCCGGAGGCCTCCTTGCCTGCCTGCGAAATCTGGAGGGAGACGTCCACCGCGGGAATGATCGCCTGCGCGAGCGAAACCCCGTAATTGGGAATGAATACAATCTTCAGCAAATCGCGCGTGTCGGGATCGGAGTTGATGACGGCCGCGACGTCGTTGATCAATCGAATGTGCAATTTCGCGGTCGCGTACCCGGCCGCCGCCTTGCCCGCGAAAATGTAGACGCGCGGCGTCTCCGTTGCGTTCGCGTCCGGGGGCGAGGTCTTGATGTGCAGGTAGTGCGATATGGCCTCCAGGCAAGCGAGCAGCTGGCGCTTGTACTCGTGGATCCGCTTGATCTGGGCGATGAACATGGCGTCCGGATCCACCTGGATCCCGGTCAGGCGAAGCAGCACCGCCGCGAGCGAGCGCTTGTTGTCCCGTTTGATGGTCGAAAGGCGATCAAGGAGAGTGACGTCGTCCGCGTGGGCTTGCAAGAGCGCGGCGTGGTCGCCCACGCGGTCGATCCAGCGGGGGCCGAAGCGGTCCGACAGAAGGCGCGCGAGGGCCGGATTGGAGTAGAGAAACCACCGTCGCGGGGTGACGCCGTTGGTTTTGTTGTTGAAGCGCTCGGGAAACAGCTCGTAAAAGTCCGGGAATAGGTCGCGCTTGATGAGCTCACTGTGCAACTTGGCCACTCCGTTCACGCTGTGAGAGCCGAGCGCGGCGAGGTGCGCCATGCGGACGTGTTGAACGGGCCCCTCTTCGAGGATCGACATGCGCGTCATGCGCGACGGATCCGAGGGCCAGCGCGTGGTCACCTGGCGCATGAACCGATGGTTTATCTCGTAAATTATCATGAGATGCCGCGGCAGCACGCGCCGGAGCATCCATGCCGGCCACCGCTCGAGCGCCTCGGGCATGAGCGTATGGTTGGTGTACGCGATCGAACGCTGCGTGATGTCCCAGGCGGTTTCCCAGTCGAGGCCCTCTTCGTCGACCAGGACGCGCATGAGTTCCGCGACGGCAATCGCCGGGTGCGTGTCGTTGAGCTGGATAGCCGCGCGATCGGGCAAAAGGCGCAAATCCGCGTGCCCGGCGCGCTTGAATTCGGAAACGATGTCTGCAATGGAACAGGCGACGAAGAAGTATTGCTGTTTCAGCCGCAGCTCTTTGCCGTGCTCCGTCTGGTCGTTCGGATAGAGGACCTTTGAGATGTTCTCCACCTCGACCTTCTCCTCGACCGCGCGCAGATAATCGCCCTCGTTGAAAAGCCGCAAGTCAAAGTCCCGGGACGCACGAGCGGACCAGAGACGAAGGGTATTCACGTTGTCCGTCTCGTGGCCGACGATGAACGAATCGTAGGGCACGCCGAGCACCGAGCGGGCGTCGATCCAATCGACCACCATTCGCCCGTGCGCGTCTTTGCGGATCTCCGTCGAGCCGTAGAACCGGACCACTTGCGTGCGGTCGTGGCGGGGGAGCTCCCATGGATTGCCGTATTGGAGCCAGTTGTCCGTATGCTCCACTTGCTGGCCGCCTTCGATCCGTTGCTCGAAGATGCCGTGTTCGTAGCGAATGCCGTAACCCACCGCGGGCAACTCGAGAGTCGCCAGCGAGTCCATGAAGCACGCGGCGAGTCGCCCAAGGCCGCCGTTGCCCAACCCCGGATCGCCCTCCGCCTCGAGGACCTCCGCGAGGTTGTGCCCGATCCCTGCGGCGACCTCTTCGGCCACGGCATAAAGGCCGAGATTGATGAGACAGAGACCCAAGCTTCGGCCCGTCAAGAACTCAGCGGACAAGTAATGAAGGCGTTTGACGTCGTGCTCGACGTACGTGCGCTGCGTCGCGAGCCACCGTTCCACGAGTCGATCGCGCACGCTGTGCGCCATGGCCCTGCACAGATCGACCGGCCCGGCGTCCTGCGGCTCCTTGACGCACGTGTAGAGAAGATGGTCGAGCAGATCGCGCCGGAATTGCTCCGGGTCTTCCCGCGGGGGACGGTGGGTCGCGGCAGCCATCGCGCCGTGCTTCGGCGCGTACGCGGGGGACGATGCGGAACTTGTTAGAGTGCTCACACGCCGAACTTCGCAGTCGCACCACATCCGCCGGATTTCTTCCGCCTTTCGGCAATGTGTCGTGACCTCTCGGCGCGGCCGCACGATCGGCGAAACTTGCCGCGTTTTCCAGTGTTTCGGAGCTGCCGAGTCCGAAATGGTACGGGCCAGGCGCCTCGCGGCGTTGCTCTTCCCCGCAAGACCCGAGCACGGGTCGTCGTCGTGCCTTGCGATGCAGGCAAAACCCTTGACATCCTCGGTCCGGCAAGCGGTTCGGTGCTCTAGCGCGACCGCCGCTCCAACGCGGCCGCCTTTTGCAGTCGCTCTACCCAAGCCTCCCTGCGGGCTCCCCAACGTGGGCCAACGTCAATATCCGTCGAGCAACTTTTCGATGGACGCGAGACTATTGTCAATCGCGTCCTGCACGATGGAGTTCATGACGGCGCTCGATCCCTTGAGGGCCTCATAGTAGCGCTGCCGCTCGGTCGAGTGGATGATGGCCGGAGGGTAGCCACTGCGAAGAAGCAGCAGATTCATGAGGAGCCGCGCCACCTTTCCGCTGTCCGTTGTGAACGGAAAGATCCGAACGAGATCGTACTGCGCCCGGGCGGCGAGACGTACCGGCGTACGCGATCGACGCAGCTCGGGATCGTTTATCCAATCAATGACCTGCCGTAGCTTGTACGCGATCTTGTCGGGCGGTGCGTACTCGTGGAAATAAAGGCGATGTTGGGGAATATCCTTACGATATTTGACCGTCTTGACGTCCCCCTCCTCCGGATGGAGAACGCAATAGATGCGCTTGACCGTATCGACCGAGACGGGCACTCGCCGTTTGGTCGCTTGCTCTCGAATGAAGTTCAGCGCCTCCCGGTGCCGCCGAATCTCCTCCACCACGGGCTGCATGCTGGAGTCCGCCGTTGCCCCCACCTCGCCGCCGATGGCCGAATGAAGTTCCGAGACGGTGTAGACGACGCCCTCGAGCGCGCTGTCGTGCGCGATCCAGCTCATGTCGAGATCGTCGCGGTACTTCGCTTGGACCCCCGGGGGCGCGCCCTTCAGCCGCTCTTCCAGGTACGCGGTCCGCTCTTCGACGGATTGAACCTTCGCGGGTTCCGGCGCGGGTGTCGCAGACTTTTTTTTTGAAGAAGTTCGAGACGGCATCGCCCCTGTGGTGGCCATAAGAAGTTCGCTTTTCGCGGAAAGGCTCGTTTTTCCTGGCGCGCAGAGAAGGCAGGATGCGGGTATCAGGCTAATGAAATCAAGGCGAACACGTCAAGCCCCTGTGCGTGTTTGCGTCGTGCTTGCCGCCGCGGCGTCGCGCCATGCAGGCCGTACATGCGGTACATGCGGTACATGCGGTACATAGGAGAGCCCACCCGTGCTGGTCCAGCTAAGCATCCGCAACATCGTCTTGATCGAACGGCTGGTCGTCGAGTTCGCGGCAGGGTTCAACGTCATCACCGGAGAGACGGGGGCGGGGAAATCGATGCTGGTGGACGCGCTGAACCTCGTGCTCGGGGGCCGTGCGCGCCCGGAGCTCCTGCGGAATGGCACGGACGAAGCCGAGGTCGAAGCCCTTTTCGAAATCGCGCCTGGTTCGCGCGCGGCGGCGAAGCTCGAGGCAGCGGGCATCCCGGGCGACGGTGAGCTCGTTGTGCGTCGCGTCGTGCAAGCGGGGGGCGGGGCCAGCGGCCGCGTCGAAACGCGTAGCCGGGCATACGTCAACGGACGACTCTGCACGGCGTCCCAACTTGCCGAGATCGCCACGGAACTTTGCGATATTGCGTCCCAGCACGAGAGCGTCTCTCTGACCGATCCGTCCACTCACGTGGATTACTTGGACGCGTTCGGCCGCCTCGAGACGGATCGTGAGCGTGTTTCTCAGCAGGTCGAAGCGCTTGCCGGCGTTTCGCGCGAGCTCGACGCGCTGACGGCCAAGGAGCGAGGACGCACCGAACGCGAAGATTATCTCCGATGGCAGGTGCGCGAGATCGATGAAGTCGAACCCCGCGAAGGCGAGGAAATCGAGCTCGAACAGGAACGCGCCCGCCTGCGGCACGCCGAACGCCTCAAGGGTACGACCCAGAGGGCGGCCGAACAGCTCTACGAAGCCGAGGGCGCCATCTGCGACTCATTGGCCCGGCTCGCTGCAGAGCTCGAACAGGTGGCGGCGATCGACGGCTCGCTCGCGGTTCACGCTCGCGTCGTCGAAGTGGCGCGCGCTGAACTCGCGGACGCCGCGCGTGCTTTCGGGCGCTATGCCGAAGGCGTCGAGGCGGGGCCGGAGCGGCTCCTCGAGGTCGAAGATCGGGCATTTCGGCTTCAGAAGCTTTTGCGGAAGTATGGCCCCACGACGGGCGACCTGCTTTCCTACCGAGCGGGCCTGGCGCGCGACTTGGAATCCCTGGCGGGGGCATCCGGCCGCCTCGCGGAGCTCGAGACCGAAAAGGCCCGCCTGAGTGGTCAGGTCGCGGTGACCGCGCGGGCTCTGTCGCGTAAGCGGCGGGATGCCGCCGACGCGCTTGCCGACGCAATCGGTGTCGAGTTGTCGCAACTTGGGATGGGGCGCGCGCGTGTCGTCGTCGAAGTGACTCCGAGTACCGCGTTGGCCGACGCGCCGCTGGTCGACGGCGCAAGGCTGACGCGCACGGGAATCGATCGGGTCGAATTTCTCATCGCGCCCAATCGTGGCGAAGACCCTCGGCCGCTCCGGAAGATCGCGAGCGGCGGCGAACTGTCGCGCGCGCTGCTCGCGCTCAAGCGCGTGCTCGCGGACCAAGGCCCGGCGGGGACCTACGTTTTCGACGAAGTCGATGCCGGCGTCGGCGGAGCCATCGCCGAGGTCATCGGCCGCGCGATCGACGATATCGCGAGGCATCGCCAGGTCTGTTGCATTACCCACCTTCCGCAGATCGCCGCCCTCGCGGACGCCCACTTCGTGGTCGAAAAAAGCGAATCGCGCGGGCGCACGCACGCCACTGTGCGCCGGATGTCGGCCGGGGAGCGAGTCGACGAGATCGCGCGAATGATCGGCGGCATCAAAGTGGGTGACGCGGCTCGCCGAGCGGCGGTCGAGCTGCTCGGCTCGAAAAGCTGATCGCCCCGCGAAGCCGGCCGGCGGCCTTCTGGGCCCCGACTGTCTACGCGAACTTTGGGGCTTGGCTCGCCTCCGTCGGCGCCAAGGATTGCGCCGAGTAAAGAGTCCCGTGATTACGAACTACCGCGGCGGGGGCGGCGCGATTTGGGCGAGGTTCAGCCCACCCGGATACCGGTAGCTCGTGTAGTCCCCATAGCCCACCACCTGAAGACCCACGGGCTCGGACGCGACGAGGACATGAGCGCCCGCCTTACCGAGTCCGAGATTCACTCGGTACGCCGCGTATTGCGAGGACCCGATGGCCTGCGCAATCGCGAGCACGGTCTGGCCGTCGATCGTCATCGTCGCGGCCGGCCTCGCCACGATGTCGACGAAGTTGGCGGTGTAATCGTCCGGCGCGAGAAATACGTAGTTTGACCGGTATTGCTCCACCGCGACCACCGCGCTTTGCGCCGGATCCCCTTCGATCATGTTCGGGTCGACGAGCGTCGCGCCGAGCGTGAAGGTGTCCACGGCGAACGGCTGATCCCCGGTTACTTCGAAATCTTGATTCGTGATTCCGCAGGTGTAAGTCTGCGTCAGATCGACTGTCGTCGGGCACGCGCCGCCGACGCCGCATTCGACCACCTGGCCGGCGTTGAGGGTCGCCGGGCATCCCGCGGGGGCCGCGGGGTTGTACGTCAGGTGCGTGTTGTTGAAGTTGCCGTAGAGCCGGACCTGCTGCGCCACGACTTCCCCCGTCGGCCCCGCGGGTCGAGTCACGACGTAGTCTTTGCCGAGCGTTTCCGCAGGAAATACCGATTCCTCCATGTGATCGCACGCGAGCGTGTTGGGCGGATTCTCGTAGCAAGGGTGCCCGGTTATGACTTGCACCGGGGCGCTCGCCTGCACGATCGAACCGCTCACGTCCGTTCCCCCGGGCCCAAGGAGTTCCGCAACGTCGCCCGCGTTCAGCATCAACGTCAGCGTCGCCCCGGCGTTCGTTGCGGCGATGCCTGCCCCCGCCGCGATCTGGCCGGTGCTCGAAACGACCACGGCGACCGTCGTCGCGTCGGCGGTCGCGGTGATCGCCATGTAACCGCCGTTCGCCTGTGTCTGGCCCGTGGCGGGATCACGAATCGTCACGCCCTCGTGGCCGGCGACGCGGTAGTTGCCCGTCATCGCGGTGCTGGGCAGGAGCAAAGAGGCGTCGTTCGAGAACGAGAAACATCCGACGGCCGTATCGACCTGCGGGTCGGTGCACACCGTAAAGCCGGGACACGAACTCCAGTTCTTGCCGGGCGGGCCGCCAACGCCTTGGTATTCGAGCGCGTTGAATTGGTACACCGTCACGGGGACGGTCGAGACCAAGTGGAACGCGCCGCCCGCCGCGAGGACGCTCGACGTCAGCGGTTGTGCGACGCCGCAGTTATCTCCGTCCGACCCTTTGAGCGAAGGAACCCAAGGCAAATAGATCTTCACCAATTGCCCGGGTTGGACGGTGGCGGTTTGATTCGTGTTCATCGGACCGGTGACCGTGACGTTCGCCGTGGTCGTGCCGGCGTTCGCCACGACGACGGCGAAGTCGAAGATCTTCCATACGTTGTTCGCGACGACGGTCGGCCAGTAGTCGCAGCCGACGTAGCTTCGCGCCAGCGCTGCGTCGGCGCACGTTTGCGGATCGGTCGTCGTCGTCGGCGAGAGGGTCGACGCTTCACTTTGGAGGAACGGGGCTGCACCGTCGCCGATGTCCGGGCTCAGGCTGGCGCCCGTCGGGTTGCCGCTACTCGTGCCCCCGCTCGCACCTCCGCTTGCCCCACTGCTTGCCCCGGTCGCGGCGTCGACCGCCCCGAGCGAATCGTGGAGGTCGTCGCTCGAAGTGCCGCAGGCCGCGGCGATCGCGGCGACCGACACGCCCAGGAAATAGAACGTCCGGCGCATGCGGCATCATCCCACAAGACGGGCCGTCGCGCCTGCCCGCGGTCCCGACCTGCCACGAGCTATGCGATACCGCCGGACGGCGGACATGCAGGCACACTTCATATTTGTGTTTTCAGCGAAAGAACGGAAAAAGCTACGCAACGAACAGAGTGGCGATGTTCTCGCTGCTACGGAGGGATCGCGCGCGCGCCGTGAGGACCTCACAACCGGTGCGCGTGACCAGGAGCGTGTGCTCGAACTGCGCGCTCAACGTTCCATCTGCGGTGCGCACGGTCCATTTGTCTTGCGGGTTCACTTCCACTTCCCACCCGCCGACGTTGACCATTGGCTCGATGGTGAACGTCATCCCCGCGCGTAGACGGTCGCCTGTTCCCATCTTGCCGTAGTGCTTGACCTGCGGCTCTTCGTGAAACTTACGGCCGATGCCGTGGCCCACGAAATCGCGCACGACGCTGCAGCGTTGTTCCTCGACATAGCCCTGGATGGCCGCGCCGATATCCCCCAGCCGGGCGCCTTCACGAACTTGCTCGATACCGACGTCGAGCGCGCGCCGGGCCACCTCGACCACGTGCCGCGCTTGGGCGCTGACGGTCCCGATGTAAAACGTGGCGCTCGTGTCCCCGTGAAATCCTTCGCGCACGTGTGTCACGTCCACGTTGACGATGTCCCCGTTCTTCAGGACCGTGCCGTCCGGAATGCCGTGGCAAACGACGTCGTTGACGCTCGTGCATACGCTCTTCGGAAACCCCTTGTAATTCAGCGGCGCCGGCCGCGCGCCTTGCCGGAGGGTGTCCTCGTGGACGATTTGATCGATCTCCGCCGTGGTCATCCCCACGCGGATCTTGTCGCCCACGAGAAGCAGCGTTTCGGCGGCGAGCGCGCACACCGCGCGCATCAGTTCGACTTCTTTCGGGCTCTTGATGTCAATCGGCACGGCTCTTCCTCACGAAAAAAACCAAGTAGCATCGATCGTGCACCGGCGCTCGCCGGCGCGTCAATGGACCTCTTCCAAGAGAGCGGATGCACGCACCGCGTCGACCTGATTTCGATTGTCTGGCGCGATATGGAAGTGGAGTTCTCGGGTGTCCACATCGCGGGCAAACGCTCGAAGGAAAGCGACGACGGTCATCCCCACCAAGTGCCCCTCCATGGCACGAAGCACGCCCGCCGCGCGATCCGTCGATTGAATCTGCAACGTGACATCGCCGCCCGCCGGAGGCGTGCCCGCCAGAGTTTCCACGGGCCGCAAGCCCAAGAGCCAACCGCTTTCAGACTCACGGGAGGTCAGCGTGACGATGCGCGCTCTCACGACCCCGTCGGCCGCTTGGGTTCGCTCGCGCAGCACGCGATCGGCGTCGTGTCCCGTCACATCGTTTGCCGCGTAGCCGACGGAGGCCGGGTCGATAGCGTCGTCGAAGAGTTCGGTCGCGCGCCCCGTATAGGAGGTTGCGGTGCGCGCGGGTCCTTGCGCGCCGACAGGGGTTTCGGCGCACGACGCGCCGCCCGGGAGTAGGAAGAGAAGAAGCAGTGCCGCCCCGATGCCTCTCGGGCGGATGGCTGCCGACACGACGGGCGTTCTATCGCGGCGCGTCGGGCCCCGTCCAACGGTTTGGCGGCAATTGCCTTGAATGCCAATGAATCGACGCGCGCTCACGTGCTAGGTTGCCGGCGGTTGCCCGGCCGGTGGCTCTTGCTCGAGGGCGTATGGCCGAAACGAGTCGTGCGACCGGATGCCGCCCCAAACACCAGGAAAAGACGACCATGAAACGCGCCTTCCTCGCCGCCTCCGCTCTCGCCGTGGGCGTCATGCTCGCCGTCGCCAGCCTTGCCGGATTGCCACCGGCGGGGGACGCGCCAGCCGTTCCGTCGCTCGCGTCTCTCATGCAGAAGGAGATCCGCTGGGGGATGGCACACTCGGAAGTGACGACCGCGTACAACAAGCCGACCGGCCTTTTCGATCGCGAGTACGCGCCGCAAATGGCGCGGTTGCAGCCGGGTTCGGAGATGGATGAGCTCCAGGCGGACCGGGACAGTCGCAAGGTCAATTTCGAGCGCAGCTACACGGAGTTTGTGGACTCGCCCACGGGCTACGACATCGGGCCGTTGCATGGCGAGTACTCGTACAAGAACGAGGAAGCCATTCAGCATCTCTTCAAGGATGGCCGCAATCGCTACTTTTTCTATATCAAAGACCATCTCTGGAAGATCTACGACGAAGTTCCGCTCAAGGCCGATGGGCCCCTGGGAGGATCGTACAAAGACGCCGTCGCCAAGCTGGGGGCGTCCCTGGGCGCTCCGGGTCGAGTTCGCGCGGCGGACCCGTCTCGAGGGGTCGACAGGCCCACCACCGACTGGCAAGACAATGCCACTCACCTCCGCGCGATCGATCGCTCTGGCGAGCATCTCATCGGTATTGTGTTCGAGGACAAACGCACGCTGTCGAATCTCGCGTCGCTTCGTTCCAATAAGCCGCAAGACCCGTTTGCCCTGGATCCGTCGATAGCGGCTCTCACGCGGCACGGCATCAGCGATCCAAACGCGGCCCGCGCGCAGGACCCGGACGCCGGAGCCCCCAAGCACAAGAAGCATTAGGCGAGTAGTGAGTCACCCGGGTCACCCTGAAGATGTGGCCGCTATTGCGGCTGCACGACCGGCATCGTCGGTCGGCCTCGCATCTTGAGTCTCGCTCCGCCTTGCCTGCGGCCTGATCATTCGTCACATCTTGGTCCGTGCGGGCCGCATGTTCTCGCATCCCCGGCATGAATGCCGGGGCAACTCGGACAGCGATTACGCGAAGCCCGCCGCTGGCGGGCTACGACAAACGACAGGCACGTTCGACCGTCGCCAACCATGCCCCACTGGATTCGACGTAGCCCGCCAGCGGCGGGCCTTGTGCTCCGCTCTCCAGGGGTGCCCCGGCATTCATGCCGGGGGCGCCCGAGATGTGACGAATGATCAGGCCTCCGGCAAGGCTCCGCTCGACAGAATGGGCTCGCACGTCACGTCGAGGGGAGCGGTGTCCGCTCCACCTCGAGTTCCCCAGCAGGCGGAGAGGCTCGTTTCCTCCGGGCGGCCTCTCTGACCCGATTACCTGTGTACGCCCGTGGTCCCCGTGGTGAGGATGAGACGTATTTTGGGCGCCGCGGAACGTAGCGCGGGGAGGATGATCTTGTCTCCCGTAAGCGGAGCCCCGGGGCAACCCGCGCAGGCCCCCGACAGATGGATGTAGATGTCGTCCCCGTCAAAACGGAGGACCTCCAGCTCGCCGCCGTCGGTCGCGACGAGAGGGGCGAGGACCTCGCGGCAAATTCGCTCGACCTGCTCCTTTGTCCGATCGTCCACGTGGGTGTGCGCCTGATTGGCTGGCTACTTTTGGCAGTTGCGCTTTGAAAGCGAGAAGCCCGACCATCGCGGCGCCCGTTTTCCGTAGCGTGCGTTATAGTCCATCTCGGGCAGCGTTGCGCGCGGCTTCACGTGGACGCGCCGGACGCATCGGACGAGGGTGGTATAATTTGGCGCGGTACCGGCTAAGGTTCGTGCTTCAAGAGGTCGACTTACCTCGCGGCGTCACGATCATCGGGCGCAGCCTCGACTGCCACGTCACCATCGAGGACGCGCTCGTGTCGCGCCGGCATGCCCAACTGGTGGTGGGGGAGGACGCCGTCCAAATCGAGGATCTCGGTAGCCGCAACGGCGTGAAGGTCAATGGGGCGACCATCGTGCGGGCTACACCGCTTTGCAGTGGAGACCGCTTACGAATCGGCACGCAGGAGTTACTTTTCAGTCGGGTCGACGAGGCCGGCCGGCCTCACGCGCGAATCACCGGACAGTTGCGCCTTTGCGCCAATTGCCGGCAGCCGTATCCACGCGAGATGGTTGCCTGCCCGACGTGCGAAGCCACCGAGCAGACGGAGGACGACACGGTGACCGCCGTGGGCGGGAGTCCCGGCGAATCGCAGCGGTGGACCGTGCAGCTTTTCGTCGAGGCGATCGAGCGGGCCCTGCGCCTGGGTCGCGTCGCCGATGCCGAGCGGCTCGTAAGGAGGGCGACAGGGCAAGTGGAGGAGCTCATCGCAGCCGGCCGCAACGTGGATGATGACATGCTGGCAGCGCTCGCAACGCAGGCGGCGGCAACGACGCTCGCGGGCAACGATCCAACCTGGGCGCTGTGGGCGCTCGATATTTTCGCCGCGTGCGAAACAATCCCCCCCCTCGGCGTCGTGGAGAAGCTCGTCGAGGTTGCGGCCCGGTATCCGGACCTGGTGTGTGCGGCGGTCGGCCATCTGCTCCAAAGGCTGCAACTCGCGGAGTTGGTCGCTTCGGGGCCCGAGCTCACCGCGCTTGCGCGGTTGCGAGGGCTCGAGGGTCGGCGGGGATGACGTGTCTTGCGGGCACTTCGCGCGGTAAGGCACAATGCCAAGTTCCCGTGCCTCGACCCTGGGGGCGTGTGGGCGGGATGAG
The DNA here is from genome assembly GCA_963831555.1 of uncultured delta proteobacterium. GTDB lineage: Bacteria > Myxococcota_A > Polyangia > Polyangiales > Polyangiaceae > Palsa-1150. Next base: position 431,835 of record CAWHQT010000016.1, on the reverse strand, counting down.
GCTTCGAGCCATTGCCCGGAGCTTGCGCAAAGCCAGGCGCGAAAGCTAAGAAGATGTTGGGGGGGGAGGACGTGCACCGGATCGACGTCGTTTCGAGAAGCCTGAGCCGATAGTCATGGGCTACCGCCTGCGCTACATGCATCACGACCTCGAGCTTGGCGAAGGACAATTCGTGGTCGGGCGGAGTTCGACCTGCAACCTCTCGCTCGATGACCCGCTGGTGTCGCGTCTCCACGCGGTGTTTTTCGTCGGCGATGATCGGGTAACGGTAGAAGACCGGGCGAGCCGCAACGGCGTGCTCGTAAACGGTCACCGCATCGCGCAGAAAGTGGTGCTGAGCCCCGGTGATCGCATTCTCATCGGGTCGCAGGATCTCACGCTCGTTGCGCCGAACACGTATCCGCCGAGCGCGCCCGACCCTGCGATGAGCACGGGAACGCTGACGCGAATGCCCGCGGTCGGAATCCGTGTCGGCGACCCAGAGGCTGTGACGACATTTCACCCTCACGGAGAACTGCTGGACGTGGAGGCCAGCACGGTGCGGCGCGCTCACGCGTTCAATCTTTTGGGCGGAGTGGCCGAGAAAGCCTTGGTGATGGGACGCGCGGAGGAGGCCGAGCGGCTCCTCTCGGCGCCGCTCATGGAGCTCTTGGAGGCCAACCGCGCGGGGCGCCGCTTGTCGGCATCGCTCGTCGATACGATATCTCGCTTTGCGGCAAAACTCGCCACGGCGACCGCGAAAGGCTTCTGGGTCGACTACATCGTCGAGATTTACCAGATGCAGGCGCGTCCCTTTCCCGCGTCTGTGGTGGACGAGCTCAATAACGCGCTACGGCGAGTCAGCGCGATCGATCTCGTCCGCCTGAGGACGTACTTGGCGCTCCTGCACGAAAAGCAGGCGGCGTTCGGGCCGGCGGAGCGTTTTCTGCTTCAACGAATCGAGGGGCTCGAACGGCTCGCTGCCCTTCTGTGACGGGACCGGTCGCCGGCCGCACGACGGACTGCCACGCGAGGTTCGATTCAGCCGCGCGAGCGATCGTCGCGCGAAGGGCCGTGTCGCTCAGGTTTGCGAGGAGGCACGCGAGGTCGGTCGGGAGCGCGTGCACCTTCGGAACCGTTCGCGCGATGCGCCGCTCCGCGGGCCGGTCGACCGGGCTCACCGGGCCCACATGAAATCGTAGCTGGTGCACTTCGACCCCGCGCTCGCGAAGCCGGCCACAGATGTCGTCGGTCAGGTACGACAACTCGTGCGCCCAAACGCTGGTGGCGGTGCGCAGCACCAGAATCCCGCTCCACAGCGAAACCGGCTGCGCTCGTTCGGCGATGCGAGCCCCCACCGCCTCCCGCCAAATGGATGCGCTGATCGGCGGCCGCGCGCGGGCGAAGCGATTCTCTCCGGCGCGGTCGAGGATCTTGTCCACGGCCTCCGGCGCGAAGAGCTTCTTCCGGGAGGAGCGCCGCACCGGCCCGGAACGCTACAGGAGGAGCGTCCGAGTGGCCAGCGCCGGGCTACGCGCTCGCACCGGCCTGAGTTGCGCTTAGAACGGCGGCAATAGCCGCACGACGCCCTCGGGGGCGACCGGGTCGAAGACCCCGCCGCGGCGATCGGTGGACCCCATCCGCACCGTGCCGTCGGCCATGAGAAGCGCGTACGCGGCCCCGGGTCGTGGCGGGGTCGCCCCTTCCGAGACGACATAGACGAGCACCGGATGAGTGCGAACGGGGAACGCGGGGTGGGACCGACACTGCGCCGCGACCCGGACGGACGCGTCCGTGTGCGCGCACCGATCGAGCGCGCGCAGATCTTCGGGGTTCGGGCTTTCCGTCAAGAGGAGCGCGGCCGCCGTGCGGACTTCTTCGCGAGGGTCCTGCTGCAGTGCGACCCGCTCGGCGGTGGTCCCCGGGCATCGGGCATGGCCGAGGGCAAGGCCCACCAGGGCGTTGGCCCGAACGTAAACGCGAGGGTCGCTGACGAGTGGACACAATCCCTGCGCCGCGGCGTCTGGTTGCTTGAGGTGAGCGGCAATACGACCCATCGCGGCGGCGGCGTTCGTGGCGGCAAACGCCCCGTCCGCGCCGGGCGCGCGCGTTATCGCTTCGAGTCGTGGAAGGTCCGAGCCGTCTCCCAGGGTGCCGAGCGACCACGCCGCTTGCGCACGGACCTCCGGGTCGGGGTCCGCCATCAGGGTTCGCGCAAGAGCGGTGGCGGCGGAATCCCCGCGGTGCGCGGCGCAAAGCGTCGCCGCGGCGCTTCGATCGCCGGGCTCCTCCGAGCGCGCCGCACCGGCCAGCGAGCGTACGACCGCCGCGATCGGTGCGCGGCCCAGCGCCTCGAGGATGGCATCGCGCGCGGGCGCCGAGGCAACGCTCAGCGCCTCGTTGAGTGCGGAGACGGCGCCGGCGGTGGGCACACGGGTCAAGATGCCTCCCAGCGCCGTGAGCAAGGCTGGACGGTCGACTTCGTCGTCGCCTGCGAGCTTGGCCAGAAGCGCGTCGCGCGCGGTCGGTCCACCGGCCTCGGACAACGCCATCGCCGCGTGGAGGCGGATTTCGGCGTCCGGCGAGGCGAGGCCATCCAGCAGTCCCTCGTCGGCTCCGGCCGGACCGAGCATTCCGAGCGCGTCGATGGCGGCGATTTGAATCTCGCGGTCGTGTGCTTGGACGAGCGGAACGAGGAGGGGTGCGGCGCGCGCAGCCCCGGTTCGGCCGATGAGCGTTGTGATGCGCGCTCGTTCCCGGGGTGATGGGCGCCCGTCGCGGAGCGCCGCTGCAAGCGGCTCGACGGCGCGCCCGTCGGGGTCGTGCGGATCGAGCAACGCGGTCGTTGCGTCGAGTGCCTCACCGCGGACGAGAGGGCTCGGATCGGTCACGAACTCGAGCACGACGGGGACCTCCGAGGCCGTTCCGGCTCCGGCGAGCGCGTGAAGGGCGATGGCCGGGGGCAGGACGCCGCGCCGCAGGGCCGCCGTGAGAGTGGATGCCTCGCCCTGCGCGTGCAATTCGCCGAGCACCCACGCGGCTCCGGCGGCCGCCGTCGCCGAGGGGGACCCGGCGAGAAGGGCACGAAGCACGGGCACGGCGGCCGCACCGGCGGCGACGAGCGCGGAACGCGCCGGAGTTGCCTCGAGCGGCGGCGACGCTTCGTCGGCGGTGCTCAGCGCTCCGACGAGCACTCGCAGCGCCTCCGGTGTCGCGATGCGACCGAGCGCCTCCAGCGCCGCCAGCTGCAAGGACGCCGTGTGGTCCGCGGCGAATGGCGCGATCGCGTCGACGGCGTCATCGGCGCGCAGCCGTCCGAGAGCGATCAGCGCTTCGCGGCGCACATCGGCGCTTTGATCACGGAGCGCGGGAACCAGGGCGGCGGCCGCTCGGGGGTCGCCCAGGTCGCCGAGGGCGCGCGCAACCGCTTGGCGCACGTCGGGCGACGAGTCCCCCGCCTTGCCCACGAGAGGCACGACCGCGCGCGGATCCGAGAGCCTGGCAAGCGCCGCCACGATCGCGACCCGGACAGCGGGTGTCGAATCGTCGAGCCGTCCGAGCAAGGGGGGCACGGCATCGGGAACCGCTTGGTTGCCGAGGGCTTCGGCTGCGGCGCTTCGCACGTCCGCGCTCGGGTCGCCCAGGGTGCGCGCGAGGGGAGCGACGGCGCGCGGGTCCGGTAGCGCACGAGCCACTTCGCAGGCTTCGCGGCGCAATCGCGCGTCGGGGGCGTTGAGCCAGCCGACGACGCCGTCCGTGGCTCCGGGCGCATGGAGACGGATCGCGGCGTCCGCGGCGGCGAGTCTCACGTCGTCGTCGTCATCGCCGAGGGCGGTGATCGCTAGGGCGGCTCCGCGCGCCGCGCCAATCGACACGAGCTCGCGTGCGGCCGCCAACCGGGTCGCCGGGTCCGCCGCGGAGAGGTCCCGCTCGACGCGGACCGCGACGTCCGGCCACACGAGCGCCTGGGACGCTGGCGCCGAAGTGCAAATGCAGAGGAGGATCGCGATGCACGAGGGAAGACGCAGAAGGCCGCCGCGGGCCCGCCGCGCGGGTCCGGTTCGCCTACGCGTCATTCGCGCCGCCCCCTTCCTCACGGCAGGCCGCCGCGCCGCCGAGTCACCCAGTGCATACCGAGTAACGCGGCGGCCGCGAGAGACCACGTCCAAGGCGGCGCGAGCGGCGTGACGTGTCGTTCGGCGCTCACGACCGTTGGCCTCGGCAGCTCGAGTGCGCCGGCATCGGCGGCCGATGCGAACGCGCCGCCGTTGGCTTCGGCCAGATCCCTTAGCCGCTTGACGTCCGGTCGCGAATCGGCCCACTCGTCACCTCCCGCCTCGCATGCGAAGTCGCGCCGCGCCGTCGCGCCCCCGGCGATGAGCAAGCGTGCGGCGTAGGCCCCCGCCTCGAGGGGCCCGAGCGGCAGATCCACCGACGTCGTGTCGCGCGCGCGAGGGCGTCGCACGTGGATGGGCGCCTGCGATTGATCGATGCGTGTTACATCGAGCGTGATCGCCTCCTCGGGAGCTGCCGGCGTGGATGGCGCCGCCGGCTCTGGAACGGGCAAGAGCTGCGCCCGGATCGTCGAGGGCAGCCCTGCAGTGCAGCCGCCCACGATGTCCATTTGCGCGGTCTCGAAGCGTGGATCGCGCATCAGCCACCCGAGCAGGCCATCCCAAAGAGCTCCATGCCCGCGCCCTGCGGTCCTGGCTCCGAGCTGGGAGAACTTGAGTTCCCAGGCGCCGTCCAGACCGAGTGCGATCGTGCGACCGTCTCCTTCTTCGCCGATGGCGAGCACCGGCATCGGCGCGCCGCGCGCCGTCACGCGCGTCGGGTGCGACCACAAGACGATGCCCGATGGGCGCACGTCGCCGAGGACGTTGGTGCCCGGCATTTCCGGAAGGTCATTTCCGACGACGTCGCGGAGCCGCGCGAGAAGCGGGGCCGCGCGTCCCTCCGGAGTCCATTGAGGCACGAAGGGAGACGTATCGGCGCTCGTCGCGCTCGACGATCCGTCGAGGTCGATGGGCAGGACTTCCGCGAGCGGGGTCCCCGCATAGCCGCCCGCGACGAACGAATTCTGTCCGCCCACCATCACGAGTCCCCCCCTCCGAGGACGTACCGCTGAATGTTGCGCAGGTACTTCTCCAGGCCGTACGGCTGCGCGTCGAAGTCCTGGAGAACGACGGCGTCGAAGCTCGGGAGGTGCTCGGTGAAGAGTTCGTCGACCGGAAAGGGAATCAGCGCGAGTTCGTTCTGGGTGGCGTGTGCGTCGTCCGTCGGCGTGCGCAAGATGAAAAAGGCCACGACGTCGACCGAGGCATCGCCCTTGAGCCATTGGCGCAGAGCCCGGACGTCGTCGGTCGGTCGGCCCGCGACGTGGAGCACCCGGACACGCTCGCGCGCGACATCGAACGTCAGGAGACGCCGGTTGTTTTCTGGGATCGTATCGCCCGCGCCGGCGCCCGCAGGGAGAGACGCCGTCACCTCGACGATCCGAGGGCCGGCTCGCTCGAGGGTAATGGTCATGTCGATCGTGCCTTTGCCGTCTTTGACGGGGAGGACCCCCGCCGCGAGGAGCGTGGGGGGACCGTCGTCACGAAGCTCCCGCGCCGTCACGGTGATGTCATCGCAGAGCAGACCCCCTCCGCACCCCACTTCGACGCGAAGCGGCAAGGGCACGTGGGCCACGGCCGCTCCGGCGGCGTTCACCCGCCTCACGCTGAGATCCGCGGGAGCGTCCATCGTCGTGGCGATCGCATCGATGGGGATGCCGAGCGGGCCGCCCACGGCCCGTAGCGTGGCCTCGCTGGCGTCCTCGGGCGGGTCATCCAGGCGGCCGTCGCTGACGACCACGATGGCGGATGGCCGCTCGTCCGGGGAGGCCGCGAGCCCTCGCAGCGCCGCCCCGAGGTCGCTGCGAGGTGCGCGCGCCGACGCGCCGTCATCCGACCCCACCTCCCCCAACGGCGTCGGCGGGCCGTCACCGAAGCCGAGCACGACGAGCCGCGCGCCGTTTGCATGGCTCTTGAGGCGCGCGATCGCTTCGTCGCGGGCCACCCGGCGAGGTCGCCCGTCGTTGCCGGGCAGCGCCATCGACCGGGAGGTATCGGCGAGCACGACGACGCGCGCCCCGAGCGTACTCTCGCGCGCCGAAACCCGCGCGGGCCGCAGGACGGCCGCCAGCAGAGCCGCCACCGCCAAGAGCCCCGTCACCGCGATCCACGGACCCCCGCGCTCGCGCCGTCGCATTTCGAAGGCGAGCATTGTCAAGCTCGCGAGCGCCAACCCGCAGGCCAAGACGACGGCCCACGCCGGCATGTCCGCGCTGGGGCCAAGGTGAGTCGAGAGCATTGGAAAGCGATTCTACGGCGTCGCCATCGCGCGGCGGCGCATCAGATAGGGCGCGTGGACCTGGTCGTCCTTGTAGTTCGAGCAAAGAACGTACATCGCGATGTTCACGGCGAGGCGGACCGCATGCTCGCGCTGCACCTCGCCGCCCGGGACCACGGTCTGCTCCCAGATCCCGGAGGGCCCGCGGGCCAGCGCCCCTCCCAGATCGTGCTCGCTGAAGATCACTTGGACCTGTCCTCCGCGGACGATGGCGTCGAGCGAGGCTGGACCCAAGACGCGTCCCTCCGCCCGATTGAGCAAGTAAAACGTGCGGAAGATGACGTGATCGGCGCCGAGGGCGATGGGCGCGCTGTCGGTCAGCACGCGCGCGATCTCGCGTCTCGCGCTTCGTCCGAACGCGCTCGGCTCGCCGCGCTCGCCCGGGGCCGCGTCGTCCACGAGAAGGATGCCCCCGAGGCCGAAGAAGCGGCGTAAGCCGGCCAATTCGGACGGCGTCAAAGGCGCCACTTCGGCGTCGCCGCTCCAGTAGAGGAAAGGGTCGTCGACGACGGCGAGATCATCGGCACGAACGACGCTCGGGTGCAAACGCGAAGGAGCGCTGGTGCGCTGAACGAGCTCCCATGCCCAGCGGGCGGGCGCCGTCGGGCGCGCCGCACCCGTTTGGGATCCTGTGAGCAGGATGCGCGGGTCGAACGCGCCGACGTCGCCGAACGCGCGCGCGGCCTTCGGCGCGAGCACGGCAGAGCCGGCCACGAGCGCGAGCGCTGCGCCCAATGACGCGAGCGCTCGCCAGAGAAAGCCGGTGCGCATCCGATCACCTTTAGCCTCTCTCTTCCAACGAGGGCAACCGGCTCCCGCGCGTTTCGGCGCGCCCGTGTAGCGCTCGTGGCTCTTCATTTCAGTCGAAGTCCTCCACGCGCCAGACCCCGTCTTCCCGCTTGAGTTTCACCTGGTGGCCGCCGCGCACGCCCACGACCGCGGCGTCGCCGCTGACTTTGACGGCAAGCTCGCCCGGTTCGTCGAGGCCGTCGACCAGGCCGCGGACGTCGTTTTCCACCGCGGTGCGCGTGGCCGGCGACAGGATACGCATCAAGCCGTCGTAGCTCCGGCGAGCGAGCACGCGGCGGAGCTGGTCGAGGGCCTCTTCCGGCGTCCGGCCGCCCCCCGGCAAGGCCCCCGCCGCGGTCACCCAGTAGCGGCCATCGTAGAGGTCCAGCGCGGCTTCCTCGCCGTCGGCGTAGCGCAGGCGCGCAGTGGCCTCCACACGGACATCGGGCGCAGCCAGCGCGTGGCCTTGCTCGGCCAGATCCGCGCGTTCGGAGGCCACGATCGCCTGGAGCTCAGCCTCCGTTCGAAGGTGCCGCGACGCCGCCGTCATCATGCCGTAAAGCGCGTCGGTGTCCCCGCGCGCCGCCGCCCGCGCATAGACCCGCGCCGCATCCCGCGGGTCGGGAACCGAACGCGCCGCGCATCCTGCCGCAAGGAGCGAAAGCGCGAGCGCCTCGCTTCGCCCGGCAAGAACGCGCCGGCGGCGCGCCCCGCGGCCGCCGCGCGAGCGCGCGCTCGTCACGTTCCCACCTCGGCCCGGGCGACCACCACGTCGAGATCGTATTCCTCGCGCCACAGCGATGCCTTGGCGTGGACGGCCCACTCTTCGAGCTCGCGGTCGTCATCGCTGCGCAGAAAGAGCGTCACGTGTCCGAGGCCGCGATCCACCGCGGCGCGCGCGCTCACGATCTTTTGCTTGTGCTCGCGGTCGAGCGCATCGGCGATTCGCAAGATGGCCGCGAGGCCCCGCACCTTGCCGCGCGCCTCTTTGCTCAGCTCGCGGTAGACGGGGTGGCTCGTGTCTGGGGGGCCCTTGCGGTGGTAGCGCGCGATGTTCGCGACGATGGCGCGCTCGTCGGGCGTGACGCCCATGATGTCCGCGTGCTGAATCAAATACTGGCTGTGCTTGTGATGGCCGCTGTAGTGAACGTAGTCGCCAATGTCGTGCAGCGTGGCCGCGACGCGCAAAAGCAAGCGGTCTCGTTCGCCGAACGCATGGACGCGATGCAGGTCGTCGAAGAGCTGCGCCGCGAAGCGACAGACATGGCGCGCGTGGGCCTCGTCGAAGTGATAGCGGCGTCCGAGACGCGCGCACGCGTCGAGCACCCGTTCGGCCTCGCCCGCGGCGTCCCAGACGTGAAAGAACTTGTCGACGAGTTCCTCGAGCAGGCCCGTGGCCAGGCCCACGTTCGGGGCCAGAATGGTCGTGAGCTTCAGCACGTGGGCGAGGCGCAAGAAGATTGCGGTGGCCGGGATGATGGTGTCCGCGCGGTCCGGCCGGAGTTGATAGGCGTCCCGGCGTTCGCTCGGGGTCATCGCGCACAACTTCTTGAAGAGAGAGCGCGAGGCGGCCACGTCGACGCCCCGGGCCCCCGGCTTCGCAGGGCAAAGGTCCGCCAGCGTGTCGACGTTGCCTCCGGTGCCGACCAGCCAGTCCACGCTGCCGAGCTGGGGCAGCGCTTCGCCGAGGGCCCGATCGATCGCCTCCTCGAGCAAGCGCTCGCGCCCGCGGTCCACGATCTTGATCCCCTTGAGGTAGGCCTCGAGCATTCGCACGGTGCCCAGCGGCAGCGAGATCGAAAAGATCGTCTCTCCGCGGTCGAGGAGCGAGAGCTCGGTCGAGCCCCCACCCACGTCGACGAGCAGCGCGCGGCGTTCGGCCAGCGGAACGCGCCGGGTGACGGCGAGCTGAATGAGCCGGGCTTCCTCGATGCCCTCGATCGCTTCGAGCTCGATGCCCGCCTCGCGCCGGGCGCGCTCGATGAGCGTTCCGCCGTTCTTGGCCTCGCGCACGGCGCTCGTGGCGACCGCGCGGTAGGCGTCGACCTTCCAGCGGTCCATCTCGCCGCGGAATTCGCGGAGGGCATCGCAGGCCTGACCGATTGACGTCGGCGCGAGGCGGCCCGAGAGAAACACCTCGGCTCCGAGGCGAACGGGCGCGCGCACGGTGGCCAGATCGCGCCACTGCGCGTCCGGCAAGAGGGGGAGCGTCGACAGCGGCGGCGACGACGCGCCGCGCGCTTTGGCTGCGGGGGAGGGGGCCATCGCCTCGATGACGCGAAGGCGTAACGCGTTGGAGCCCACGTCGATGGCGGCGAAACGCGGCATCCGCAGAAACTAGCGGCAAGACGGCCCGATCGGCTAGCGTTTGGGACCGTGCCCGCGCCGCCCGCGACGATTTTCTCGTGCGCCGTCGCGGCCTCAGTGATCGCGCCCCGCGCGAAGCGGCCGGGAGCCGCATCGGCGCCGTCGTCGAGGAACTCGCGGCTCGTCGTGAAAGCATGACACCGCGGCGTTGCATGGCGATCGGCGCGGGGCTTTGCGCGCTCGGGCTCGCTCTCTCCGGCACCGCCCCGGTCGCCACAGCGGGCGGGCAAGTGGGACAGGTGACCGGCGGGGTCTTCGTCGTCGCGGGGTGGGCGCTCTTGGCGTGGGGGATTCATCGTCTCGGGCGCGACGGATGAGCGCGGGCCCCCAAGAGGCGCGAGCGGCCCTAAAAGTCGCTGCGAAGCACGACGACGCCCGTGTCGGAGGCGAGCGTTGGCGTTCTCTGGGCGGCGACACCGAAGCCGCGATTGGTGATCGACGCGGTGCCTTCGTACGCGCCCGATGCACTCTTTGCGACGAGGTCTTGTTCGGCGAGGGCCTTGTCGTCGACCGCGGGCGTGGTCGGCGCCGAATAGACGCCCCTCCGGTCGAAAACGGCCACGTAGTACACGGGCAGCTTTCCCTCGTTACCCGCCGCCTTCGCTTCGTCCAAGAGGCGCGTCTTAAGTGCCTCCTGAAGGTGCCGCGCAAAGTAGCGATACGACCAGCCTGTCACGAGGAGCGCCCCGGTGGTGCCGCCTTCGCGCTTGACGGCGACGCCCGCGATCCAGTCTTCGTCCGGTCCGTTCTTCGTCGTGGTGTTCGGAAAGGCCCCCGTCGTGGTGACCACGCCCGAGGCCGCGCCCGCGAGGGCCGGAAAGATGGCCGTAAGGTTCTGTCCGGCCATGACGTCCTCCTCGAGATCGTTGCGAATGGCGACGCCGTTCGCGTCGGCGAGCGCGAAGAACGTCGACTTCGCGGCGTTCAGGTCGCCGACGTCGCGCCGCATCCGCATGAGCGCCTTGCGGACGCCAGCGACGTCTTGCCGGGGATCGGCGCCGTTCGCCACGAGCGGCGCGAGCTTCAGCGCGCCTTCGGGAAGCCCGCGCTCGATCTCGGCGACGTCCTTGTCCACCAGCGCGGCCAGTTGGGCGACGTCACGCGCAGCGAACGCGGCGCTCTCTTTTGCTGGGTCCTTGCAGCCGGGCAAAGCCATCAACGCCAGCAGGCCGACGAGCCCGGGAAACGTGGCACGGGGGAAGGGCATGAGTTCTCCGATCGTCGCACGGCGGGGGCCTGTTCGAATAACGGCGTCTCCTTTGGGGACAGGGCGATTGGGGACGAAGGTACCGAAGGAGGGACTCGAACCCTCACGCCCTTTCGGACGGCGGATTTTGAGTCCGCTGCGTCTGCCATTCCGCCACTTCGGCTTTTGTTGCGTGCTGCCGGCGTCGTTACACTGTCGTCGCCGTTGGGGTCAACCGGTTTGCCCTGACGCTCAGGCGTGGTGGCCGAGGCGGCAAGTTCGGCGATAGCGACGGCGAGGCCACCGGAGGTGCGCCGTGCCGGACCTGGTCGCACGAGTCGTCTCGCGGCCCGGCGCGAGAGCGGCCTTGGCGCCGGCGGCCTCACCGTGTTAGATGGCGCGCCCCTTGCGACGTCAGGGCGCGGCGGTACACTCTCGGAGACGAAATGCCCAGCGAAGCCATCCAGTGTAAGCCCCTCGAGGTCGTTGTCAGCGACAGGGGAATCGAACGCGCCATCAAGATGCTCAAGCGAAAGCTTGCATCCGAAGGCGTGCTTCGCGAGTTGAAGATGCGGCGGCACTACATGAAGCCGAGCGTCAAGAGGCGCAAGAAGCAGGCAGAAGCCGCCCGCCGGCGTCGCAAGCGCGCCAAAGTCGAAGCGACCGCGCCGAAGCCGGGAACTTAGTTTTTTATCGTCGTCACCCGCGCAACGCGGGTGACGACGCCAAACACCTTATTCCCTCTTCCAGCGTGAACACTCGCTCGTAGAGCGCTCGGCCCACGATGACGGCTTCGATGCCCTGCGCCGCGAGCGCGCGCAGGTCATCGAGGGTGCCCACTCCGCCCGACGCGATGACCAACGCGCGCGTGTGTTTTGCGAGCTCCGCGGTCGCTTCGACATTTGCGCCTCCGCGCGTGCCGTCCCGGGCGACGTCCGTATAAAGCACCGCGGCGAGCGGCGCGTCGGCAAATGAGCGCACCAAGTCGACCGCCGAGACGCGCGTCGGTTGGGTCCACCCGTCCACCGCGACGAAGCCGTCGCGCGCGTCCACGGCCAGAATCACGACCCCCGGGTTCTCCGTGGCCAGCGCGCGAACGAGCGCCGCGTCCTTGACGGCGGCCGAGCCGAGCACGACCCGTTCGGCCCCGAGGGTCCGGTAGTCGTCGAAGCTCGCGCGCGTGCGAACGCCTCCGCCGACTTGGACGCCGGGCCCAAAGGCCTCCACGATCGCTTCGACGACCCCGCGCTGCACCGGTCTTCCCTCGCGCGCTCCCTCCAGATCGACGACGTGGAGCCACGGGACGATGCCGCGCCACGCCCGCGCCCGCGCCGGCGGATCGTCGTCATACACAGTGACCGCGTCGTAGCGGCCCTGGTGAAGGCGTACGGCCTTGCCCCCCAGCAGATCGATGGCCGGTATGATCCTCACGACGCGAGAAATCTCTCGAGCAGCGCGAGCCCGGCGCGCTGGCTCTTCTCCGGATGAAACTGACAGGCGAAGACGTTGCCGTACGCCACCGCGCTCACGAAGGCGTCGCCGTATTCCGTCACGGCCGCCACGACGCGTGGGTCGCGTGGGGCCACCGCGTAGCTGTGCGTGAAATAGAAGTGCTCGGCGCCGGTCAGCATCGCGAGCGAGCCCGCGTGGCTGCGCCGTTGGGCCACGTTCCAGCCCACGTGAGGGATCTTGAGCGCGGCGCCGGTGGTCGAATCCACCCCCTCGTGAAGGCGCACCACTTCGCCGGCGAGTACCCCGAGGCCCGTGGATTGGGGCGCCTCTTCGCTCGAAGCGAAAAGAAGCTGCAATCCGAGACAGATACCCAGATACGGGCGTTCGGCGGCCAGGTGCGCTCGCACGGCATTCCCCAGATCTCCCGAGAGGGCTTTCGCGCCGTCACGAAAGCCGCCCTGGCCTGGCATAACGAGCTTGTCGGCTTTGGCAATATGCGAAGGGTCACTCGATACTTCAATGTGGTCGGCCCGACCACGCCCCGCTTCGATGAGCGCTCGCTCGACGCTCCGAAGATTTCCGAGACCGGCGTCGCAAACGACGATACGCACGCTGTGCGCTTATCACGCCGGCGCCGCCCGCGCTGGCGAGAAAAAACGAACCTGGATTCCCGGACGGCAGGCGTGGTAATCCGCCGTCACCGAACGACGGAATCGATTGCCCAGCGCGCTTTTGGCGTCGAGATACCTCTGCCGGGGGCGAAACGAGCACGACGACTCGGATTGGGCGCAAAAAGCGTCTGGAGGAGGAAAGTAACAATGACTCGCAAACTTTGGCGACAAGTCAGTTGGCCGGTTCTTTTCGCGGGCCTCTGCGCCCCGTTCATCGCGAACTGCGGCGGGGGGATGCCCGGCATGCCGGGTGGCTCGAGCCTTCCGGGCGTGCCCGGCGGCGCTGCAGGCAACTGTCCCGATATGACGAAGGCCGACGCGATCGAGTCGTTCGACTTCGAAAAGGAATTCAAACTCAAGCCGGAAGTCGCCGCCAAGATCAAGGCCGGCGTGGGCGCGGCGTCCGAGATGAGCGCGTTTGCCGACAAGATCGACGGGGACCTCAAAGTCGCGTGCGGCAATCTGGCCCATGACCTCGGCGCGGCGGGAGACTACAAGGACGGCCAAGACGCCTGCAAGGCGGCGGTGAGGGCGATTGGGGACGCCAAGGCGAAGCTCGGCGCAAGCGTCAAAGTTGCGCTCGATGTGAGCGAGCCGCACTGCGGACTCGACGTGAACGTCTACGCCGACTGCGCCGCCCACTGCGACGCGACGGTGACCCCCGGCAAGGCCGAGATCAAGTGCGAGGGCGGCAAGCTTCAAGGCGAATGCAGCGGCAAATGCCAGGGCTCGTGCGAGACCAGCGCCTCCGCGGTGTGCACGGGGGAGTGCAACGGCACCTGTGATGCCGAAATCAAGGGCGCGTGTTCGGGCAAGTGCTCTGGCAAGTGCGACGGCAAGGCGATGCCCGCGAGCGCCGGCGGCAAGTGCGACGGTACGTGCGACGGCAAGTGCGACGGCAACGTCAAGGCCGATTGCAAGGGCAAGTGCGGCGGCGACTGCAAGATGAGCGCGCAGGCCGAGTGCAAAGGGACCTGCAGCGGTTCGTGCTCCGTCGAGATGAAGGAGCCCAAGTGCGCCGGCGACATCGAGCCGCCGAAAATGTCCGCCGAGTGCAAGGCCAAGTGTGACGCGCACGTCGAGGCGAAGGCCGAATGCACGCCGCCGCACGTCGCCCTTTTGGTCTCCGGGAGCACCGACGCGAAGGCCGCGGACGCGTTTCGCCTGACGCTCGAGAAGGACCTGGGGGCCGTGCTGAAGGTCGCGCTTGGCACGGGCAAGGCGGCCGAGCATGTGGTGGGCGAGGTGAGCACCGTCGTGGAGGGAGCCCAGGCGGCCGTTCAGACCGCCGGGGATCCGATGACCACGGCGCGCCTCACCGCATGCGTTTCGGCGCCCTTCAAAGGCGCGCTCGATGCGGCCGCGAACATCAAGGCAAGCGTCAGCGTGTCGGTCAGCGTGCAGGCGAGCGCGTCGGCCAGTGGGAGCGCCAAGTCCGGCTGATCGGTACGCGATTCGTGGTGCGCCGGGGTGGCACGCGGAGCAATCCGCGGCCACCTCGGCGGCTTTTGTGCGCTCGGTCTCAGGGCTCCAATACGCTCCCGACGCTTCCCGGCGCCTGCACTTCGCGCGCGAGCTCCCCGAGGGCAAGGTTGCCGACGATGTGAACGGCTTTCACGCCTTCGCGTAGCGCCGCGAAGGACTCTTCGAGCTTGGGGATCATGCCTTTCGTCACGACGCCGCTCGCGATGGCCGCGCGGCCCTCGGCGACGGTCAGACGCGCGATGCGCGACGACGGGTCCCGCACGTCGCGGAGCACGCCCGCCACATCGCTGACCAGCACGAGCGCGCGCGCGTCGACCGCGATGGCCAAACGATTGGCGACCGCGTCCGCGTTGATGTTGAAGATGCGGCCTCGCTCGTCGGCCCCGAGGCACGCGATGACCGGGACGTAACCGGCGTCCGACAAAAGGGCGATGAGCTCTCGGTTGACGCTCGTGACATCGCCCACGTGGCCGAAGTCGATCGGCTCGGGCCCTCCACCGCTCACGATGCGAGGCGGTCTCTTCTCCGCGCGAACCGCGAACGCGCTCGCTCCGTGAAGCCCGACGGGCATCGCCCCCGCAGCCAGAAGGGCGGCGCAGGCGGCGACGTTCATCTTGCCGGCGATGACCATGGTGACGACTTCGAGCGCGGCCTCGTCGGTGATGCGCCTGCCCGCCACGATTCGCGGCGTCTGCCCGAGCTTCTTCTGCAACGCGGTGGCTTGTGGGCCGCCGCCGTGCACGACCACCACGCGCTGGCCTTGCGCGCGCATCGCGGCGACGTCGGCCGCGATCGCCGTCATGGCCGTGGACGCGACGACTTCGCCGCCCAGCTTGATCACGACGTAGTCGCTCATCGTTCTCCGAGCGGGCGCGTCGCCGTCTTGCCGCTTCGGTTCGACGCGGCGCTCACGGCCAGCCGCCGGGGTCTTCCAGCGTGAGGCGCTCGTCGAGACCGAGCATCAGGTTCATCGATTGGATGGCCTGGCCCGCGCCGCCCTTGATCAGATTGTCGGCGGCGGCAAAGCACGTGACCGTGCGAAGGCCGTCGCGCACGTCGCCGAGGGCGACGCCCACCTCCGCGTAGTTCGTTCCTTTGACGGCCACCACCTCGGGCAGGCGCTTGCGCGGAACGCGCACGAACGGCTCGCCGGCATACGTTTTCGCCCAGAGGTTCTCGACCTCACGCTCCGGCACGGCCGCATCCACGTGCGCGAAGCACGCCGCGAAGATGCCGCGCGAAAGCGGCGCGCTCACGGGAACGAAGCGAAGCGTCGTGTCCGGCGCGCCAGCCTGGGCGAGCGCTTGCGCGATCTCCGGCACGTGCTGGTGCTCGAGGGGTTTGTACGTCCGAAGATTGTTGGCGCGGACCGCGTGATGGGTGGTCGCCGTAGGCAGCGCGCCGCTGCCGCTCGAGCCGGTGATCGCGACGATCTCGATGCCGCCCGCGAGCAGGCCCCCGCGCGCGAGCGGCAAGAGCGCGAGCTCGATCGTGGTCGCGAAACAACCGGGCGACGCGACGTAGCGGCTCTTGCGGATGGCCTCGCGATGGAGCTCGGGAAGGCCGTAAACGAAGCGGCCCTCCACGAGGAGGTCCGGGCAGGGGTGCTTGCCGCCGTAGTATTTCTCGTAGGCCGCCGGATCGCGAAGGCGAAAGTCCCCCGACAGGTCGATCACGCGAGCGCCCGTCGCCATGATTTCGACGGCGCTCTGCGCGCTGACTTTGTGCGGCAGGCCGAGCAGGACGACGTCCATTCCCCGCGAGGCCTCCGCCGGCGTAAGCCCTTCGAACGTGAGCTCCGTCTGGCCCTCGAGGTTCGGGTGCACGGCGGACAGCGGCTCGCCGATGAAGTCGATGGACGCGACGCGAGCGAGTTCGACCGCGGGATGCGCGAGGAGGCGCCGAATGAGCTCCGCCGCTCCGTACCCGCTTCCGCCGATCACCGCCGCTCGAAAGCGCTTGCTGGCCATGCGGCCAGCTTAGTGCATGCGCCGAGCGCTCGCGCGCGTCTCGGTCGCCGCCGCGGCCGTCGAAGCGCGTTCCTCCGCGGTGACGTTTGCTCTACGATCGCGCGCGATGACTCTGCACGCGGACCAAGCCACGGCCTGGCTGTCGGACAAGCAGCGCGCCATGGAGCGGGCTCTGGCGCCGCTCGTCGACGTCAACTCCTACACCGAGAACCGCGAAGGCGGTCGCAAAACGGGCTCGCTCGTCGCCGAGCTCTTCGCGATCCCGGGCGTCCACGCCACGCTGCGGCCGAGCGATCGCTTCGCCGACCATTGGGTCTTTCGCAGCCGGGCCGACCAGCCCAACACGAACGCGGTCGCGCTCGTCGGTCATCTCGACACCGTTTTCGCCCCGGGCACCTTCGAGGGGTACCGAAATGACGCCGCCTTCGGCTTCGGTCCGGGCGTGCTCGACATGAAAGGCGGCCTCGTGGTGATGGCGTTCGCGTTGAAAGCGCTCGCTGTCACCGGCGGCCTCGACGCGGTCGTGCCCGTGCGAGTCGTCGTCGTGAGCGACGAGGAGGTCGGTTCGCCGGAGGGGCAGGGCGTGATCGCCGCCGCCATTGCGGGGTCGAGCGCGTGCCTCGTCTTCGAAGCGGGTCGCGCGCGCGATGCGATCGTGACGATGCGCAAGGGCACGGGCGCGGTGACGGCCGTCGCCCATGGACGGGCCGCCCACGCCGGCAACGCCCTGGCCGACGGGGCGAACGCCATCTGGGCGCTGGCGCGGTTCATCGACGCCGCGCAGCGCCTCACCGACTCCCGCCGCGGAGTCACGGTGAACGTGGGCCGCGTGTCGGGGGGGCACAGCAAGAACACCGTTCCCGATCGCGCCGAGGCCCAGGTCGACCTGCGCTTTTGCACGCGCGAAGACGGCGAGCGGCTGGTCGCGTCGCTGCGCAGCGTGGCGGACGACGCGGCCGCTTCGGTTCCAGGCACGCGGTTCGACCTGCCCGGGGGCATCGGGCGTTTGCCGCTCGAGCGGACCGCGGCCAGCGCCGCGCTCGCGGCGGAGTATGGAGCCTGCGCGCGCGCGCACGGCCTCGGGGCCGAAGAGGCGGTGCTCATCGGCGGAGGCAGCGACGCGAGCACAGCGAGCGCGCTGGGCATCGCGGCGATCGATGGCTTGGGTCCGCGGGGAACGGGCTTTCACACGACGGAAGAACGCATCGAGCTCGCGTCGCTCGTTCCGAAGGCGCAGGCCCTGGCGCGCCTGCTCGCTCAACGGCCGCCTGCGTACGCTGGAGCGCGGTGACGCGGGCGCGCCACGCGGCGCTCGCCCTCGCGGGCCTCGGGGTGTTGGCGTGCCGTCCTCCGGAAGGCGCCACGGCACTCTGGGCCACGCTGTTCCCTCCCGCGGCGGGCGCGGATGCCTCCGCACGGGGGCCGGCGCGCGTCCACGCGATGCGCGAAGGCGAAGAGCTCGGCGGCCCGAACGCGATCGGGCGGCCGGGTGACTGGATCCTCGAGAATGACCAGGTCGTGTTCGTCATCGATCGCCTCGGGTCGAGTACGGGCTTCGCCGAGAGCGGGGGCAACCTGGTGGACGCCGCCGACGCGGGCGCGCGCAAAGACGAGCTGGGCCAGATGTTCACGTACTTCGGTGTCTTCCCGCGCCAGGGCGTGTACGACAAGCTCGCGACCGGAACGGCGGCCGACGGGAGCGCATGGATCGAAGTGACGGGCCGCGAGCTTTACGAGGCGGACCTCGTCGTGAGCACGCGGTACACGCTTGCGGCCTCCGATCGCGCGCTGCGTTTGGAGACCTCGGTGGCCAACGGCGGAGGCGCGCCGGTGGTCGTCCCGGCGCTGGGGGACGCCATCCAGTGGGGCGGGGCCGAAAAGGTCGCGCCCGGAGAGCCGCTCGGTTTCAAGGGCCGATCGAGCGGGCCGTACGTGGGCGGCGTCGGCCGGTTCGCGAGCTACGCGATGACCTCGACCGAAGGCGCCATCGAGGCCACGAGCGGAGCGTCGTGGACCGACACCACCGTTCGCAAAACCGTGAAGCTCGATCCTGGCGCGACCGCGAAATACACTCGCGCCTTCGTGGTCGGCGCGCGGCCGGACTCCGCGAGTCTGGTCTCCGCGCTGGCCAGGGCGGCGGGCCAGCGCGTGGGGGCGGTGCGCGTCGAGCTGGAATCGACGACCGGGGATCGGTCCGTGGACGTACCGCCTGACGCGCGCCTCCTCGTGCGGGATGCCGCCGGCGCCGACGCGCTCACGATTCACGCCGATGGGCACCCCCCGGAGCTGCGCGCGGAGCTGCCGGCCGGCCGATGGGAGCTCGCCTATGCGACCGGCGGCGGACGCACGGGAGGGCCCGCGGTCTCCGTCGAGGTCACGCCCGACGCGGAGGCGCGCGCGCGGCTTGCGGTGACGCCCGGCGCCGCGGCGCACGTGGTCTGCGCCGCGGAGGACGGCTCGGGCATGCCGTGCAAGGTCACGTTCGAGCGCCGTGACGGCGGCCCGCGTCCCGACTTCGGGCCGGGCTACGTGGCCGGCCCCGCGCTTGATCAGGTCACGACGGCGGACGGCATCGTCGATGTGGCGCTCGCGCAGGGGACGTACGAGGTCACGGCCTCTCGCGGACCCGAGTACACCCTCGCGCAGGCCGCTCTGACGCTCGCGGCCGGCGATCGCGGCGAACTGCGCCTCTCGCCGCGCCGGGTCGTCGATACGAGAGGGTACCTCGCGTGCGACTTCCACCAGCACACGCACCTCAGCGCCGACGCGCCCGTGGCGGCGCGCGACCGCGTGATCGCGAACGCGGCCGAGGGCGTGGAGGTGGCCGTCGCGACCGAACACAACGTGGTCGCCGACTTCGAGCCGATCGTGCGGGCGTTGCACCTCGAACGCGACCTCGTCTCCATCCCGGGCGACGAGCTCACGAGCGACGCGAGCCGGCACGCCTGGGGTCACGCCAACGCGTGGCCCATGGCGTTCGACGCCGGCAAGGACCGCGGGGGCGCGCCGCCGGTGCGCGACGTCCCTCCGCGCGCCATCCTCGACGAGCTGCGTCGCAGCGAGCCCGCGGACTTCGTCTTCCAGATCAACCACCCGCGCTCGGCGGCGAACGGATACTTCGACCTCCTCGCGTTTCGCGCCGACCAAGGGAGCGGAACGGACCCGGACTACGACGCGCGGTTCGATGCCATCGAAGTCTGGAACGGGCGCAACGTCGAAGCCCGCGCGAAGGTTCTGCAAGACTTTTTGGCCCTGCTCTGGACCCGCCATCCGGTGACCCCCACGGCCGACACGGACACGCACGGCATCGTCGGCCAAGAGGCGGGATACCCCCGGACCTACGTTCGCGTCGCGGACGACGGGCACCTCGAGGCGTGGGACGCGGCGCGCACCGAAGACGTGGTCCGCGGGGTCAAAACGCTGCGCGACGTCGTGCTCACGAATGGCCCGATGCTTCGCGTGACGGCCAATGGGGCCCCCATCGGAGGCGTGGCGCGCGGCCGTGTCGTGCGCGTCCAGGTGCACGTCGAGAGCGCGCCGTGGGTGGTCGTGGATCGCGTCCAGCTGCTGCGTGCGTCCGCGCGGGGGAGCGGGGAAGGCCCAGACGTACCCCTTCGGGAGACGCCCTTGACGAGCGGGGCCATCGGGGCCGACGTGTCGTTCACGGTGCCCGCGGCGGCGGACGACGCGTTCGTCGTTGTCGCCTCCGGCCAAGCGCCGATGATCCCCGTGCTTGCCCCGGTGGGCGCCGCCGGCGGCAGTCGCGGGGCCGACACCGACGCCGACATCGCGCCGATCCGGCCATGGGCCATGACAGGCCCCGTATGGATCGACGCGAGCGGCAAAGGCGACGCGCTCGGGAGGGTCGCAGAGGCCGGCAAATAGTGCGGCCTGCGGCCGTCGGCGATTCGCCCCCGTCCCCGGCCGATGCCGAGAAGGGCTCGCCTTGGCCTTGCGTGCGTGAGCGACTCGACTACTCTGCGCCCCCTGTCGTCGGCGCCTTCAGGGCGCACGGCAGGGTACGGGGCGTAGCGCAGCCTGGTTAGCGCACTTGACTGGGGGTCAAGGGGTCGCTGGTTCGAATCCAGTCGCCCCGACTGGTTGGAATCGCAGAAGATTTCGCGCTTCTCCCGGTCGGATTCGTAGGCTCTGCCGCCGCATTGGCCGCGCGACTCCCCGGCGGCTCGGCTCCGATCCTTCCGATGAAGCCGCCGCCGTGACCGCACGGAGTATGGCCTCCCCGTGCGCGAGCATGCGTCCGGGGAGCCATCGGCAACGGGAGGGGTACTTCTCGAGCAGCACGGTCTCCTTCGACGTTTGCCGACTGGACCTGGACGACGACGGGCTCGCCTGGCGGCACCGCTCCCACGGTCCTTACGGGCTACTTCAATGTCACCAACGGCACGTGCACCGGCACCGCGTCGATCCACGCGGTCGCCGAGGACGGCCAGCCATTTGCCGCGGCGATGCTGGACAAGGTCCGGTCGTGATGGAGCGCTCCTTCATCGCGCAAGGTGACGGCGGTGCAGGGTTGTCCGTCCACTTGCTTGGATGCGTTCTTGGTTACACTCTAGAGGCTTTAGTCACGTGAATTGCGTTCTTCGTCTCTCTTCTCGCGGCCCTGACGGCTTGCGGCACCACCGCCGGCAGCGGCATTACCACGGACAGCGGTTGGTCGGGGTGGCTGCGGGAAGCGGTCACGATCCTGTTCGGATCGCATGCCTTTGTTGCCGACGGCCGTCCGCGACGACCACGGCGGCTTCGTAGACGGGGGTTCGCGTGTTTGAGGAATTCGGCGGCGCCCACGGCCGAAACCGCCGACTTTAGCGAGGCCCTCACGCTATCGCCGAGGAGCACTCGGGGACGAAAAGCCGAGTCCCCGATGAGGCGCGCGGGCCGTACGTCGTCACCTGCATCCGAGTTGCACCGCGCTATTGGCCACGCGGCTGCCATTTCCACATGATCCGATAGGCTACTTATTCACCGAAGCTATGGCGATATTTCACTCGTAGGGGGTGTTGGGCGAGTCCGACGTCGCCGTTCGTGCTGTGTGGCCGCCACATTCGATTTGGTCCCGCCCACCGCAAAGACCGTTCTTCGGAAACTCGCGAAGGCGCGCCTCGTCGATCTCTCCCGAGAGCTCGGCGACCTTCCGACCGAGGAAGCCGAGAGCTCGTTCGCGAACGAGATTGCCGATCACATGATCGCGCTGCTCAACGAGCGCCGTGCGGCCAAGGTCTGCCGCCGCTGCGAAAGGATTAGGTCCCGATCCCGCTCGTGGGGTTCGACTCGAACGATCTCGAGATCGGGCACGATCCCCTTCCCGAACCGATTCGCCTCCGGCGTTAGGCGCGGGTGGCGGAAGGAGGAGCTCGTGCTCGAGCTGCTCGCGCGTCAGGAGCAACCCGGCCGCGATATCGTTACGACAAGAGTTGGCCGCAGTCGTGATGCGAAGTAGCCGGGTCAATCACCGGGGGACGAGCGCGCGCAACCGTCCCTCGAAGAACCGCCGCTCCATCGGATTGCGCGCCCTCTCGAGCGCAGCGCCCAGGTGCGTCCTCGCCGCTTCGGTCCGCCCGGCCCGCCACTCCAGATCGCCCAGGGCGGCTTCGTAAAAGGGGGTCCGCGCTAGCCGGCCGTCGTGCTCGATGGCACGCGCGGCGAGCAGGCCGGCCTCGGGCCCGTCTCTCTCCCCGATCGCGATTGCCCGGCTGAGCGCGACGACGGGCGAGGGACGCAGCGCCATGAGCATGTCGTAGAGCCCGACGACCTCCGCCCACGGGGTCTCGTCCGCGGTCTTCGCGTTCGCATGCAGGGCCGCGACGGCAGCCTCGATGTGATACTCGCTGAGGGTGGCGCCGCTCGCCGATGCGTCGAGGAAAGAAATCCCCTCGGCCGTGAGAGCGGCATCCCAGAGGGTGCGGTCCTGCTGCCGGAGGGGGACGAGGTCGCCGGCGGTGTCGAGCCGCGCAGGCATCCGCGCCGCGTGCAGGCACATCACCGCGACGAGAGCGCGCGTGCTCGGGACGGCGCACGCCGGATGCTCGAGGAGCATCCGGGCGAGGTGCAGCGCCTCGCGGCACAGGCTGACGCGCACGGAGGCCTCCGGCGAAGCGCCGTGGTATCCCTCGTTGAAGAGAAGATAGAGCGCCCGCTGCACCGCGGGCAGGCGCTTCTGGAGCTCGGCGTCGTCGTGGAGCTCGAAGAGCCGCCCGCTCGATGCGAGCGTCTTCTTCGCGCGCGTGATGCGCTTCTCGCTCGCCGCGACGCTGCTGAGCAGTGCCCCGGCGACCTCGGCGTTCGAGAAGCCGCACAGGATGTGGAGGATAAGCGTGACCTGCGCTTCTTCGGGGAGGCCTGGAGCCGAGCACGAGAACATCATGCGCAGCTCGCCGTCGGTCACGGCGCGTGGTTCGAACAGGTCGATTACCGTGGGCGCGAGCGTCCACTCGCTGTCCAGAAGAAAGCCGAGATCGGGGGCGAAGCGACGCGCGTTGCGGTCGCGCCGCAGAATGTCGATCGCTCGGTTGCGCGCCACGGCCATGAGCCAGGCGGCCGGATCGTCGGGGACGCCCGAGAACTGCCAGACAGACAGCGCCCGGCAGAGGGCGTCCTGCGCGACGTCCTCTGCCAGCGCCACGTTTCGGACGCCGAAGATGCGCGTCAGGGCGGAGACGAGCCGCCCCGACTGCCGACGGAAGAAACCCGGTTCGGGCTCCACACCCCTACATCTGCATCTTCATGACCGGGCGGACCTCGACGGACCCCCCGATCGCGAACACCGGGCACCCCATCGCGAGCTCGACGGCGTGCGCATGGTCCTTCGCCTCGACGATGGTGAAGCCGCTGACGAGATCCTTCTCGGCAAAGGGTCCGTCCGTGACCGCCTTCTTGGGGCCGCTCACCACCTTCGAGGCCTGCTCGAGCGGGGCCCCGAGCGTCTTGATGTAGCCCTTGGCGCCAAGCTCCTGCATCCAGGCGCGCCACTTGCCGAGCTGCGCCTGCATCTCCTCGGGCGAACGCTCGGGCTCGCCGGGCGTCTTGTACATGACTCCACCGCGGTACAGAAAAACGAATTCACTCATGGGTTGTTGCTCCCTTCCTCTGAAAGACGACCGGGCGTGCACCGGGCGGACATCTTTTTCAGCTCGCCCGATTCGTCCGTCGTGACGACCAGGCTGTCCCCCTTCTGCCCGCCGAGCCGGGAGACGATCGCTTGCGGGAGCGGCATCTCTTCGCCATGGTCGAAGCCTACGGCGCGCCCGCCATGCTGCCCAGAGTCGGAGAGAAAGCGGCCGCCGTTGTCGAAGTCGCGACACGCTCTTCGTTTAGGGGTCGAAAGCGGTGCTCGGCACCGGAGAGGACCCTGCTCATGCGCATCGTAGTCATCCATCCCATGACCTTGAAACGCACCGACCCCGCCTACCGCCGGCTTCCCGGCTTGCGGGGAGGAGAAGCCCGATGAAACAATATCTACTCAGCATCGTTCAGCCGGACGGCCCGCCCCCGCCACTCCCGGTGCTCGAACCGATTCTGCGCAACGTCAAGGCGCTCCAGGACGAGATGCGAGGAGCGGGCGCCTGGGTCTTCTCGGGCGGCCTTCATCCACCGAGCACGGCGACCGTCGTGCGCGCCTCCGAGGGCGAAGTCCTGACGATCGACGGGCCATTCGCCGAGGGGAAAGAGCACATCGGCGGCATCGTGATCATCCAGGCTCCCGATCTCGATGCGGCGCTCGTGTGGGCTCGCAAGGCGGCCAAGGCGACTACACTCCCCATCGAGGTCCGACCGTTCCAAGGCGAGGTCGAGGACTAATCGTGCCGGCGATTGACGCATCGGGCGTCGAGCAAGTGTTCCGCGAGCAGTACGGGCGCGCGGTGGCGGTCCTCGTGCGCATGCTGGGTGACATCGACCTCGCCGAGGAGAGCGTCCAGGACGCCTTCGTCGAGGCCACCACGCGTTGGCCATCCGGCGGCCCCACTCCGAGCCCGGCCGGCTGGATCATCACCACCGCGCGCAACCGCGCCATCGACCGATTGCGACGAGAGACGCGGCGCCCGGAGAGACACGCTCAGGCTGCACTGCTCCTCCCGGGCCACGATGCCGAAGGCGAGGCCACGATGCGTGACGACCAACTTCGTCTGATTTTCACCTGCTGCCACCCCGCGCTCAACCTCGGCGCGCAGGTCGCACTGACCTTGCGATTGCTCGGCGGCCTCACCACCGCCGAGATCGCGCGAGCCTTCCTCGTCCCCGAGCCGACCATGGGCCAGAGGATCGTCCGTGCAAAGGGCAAGATTCGGGATGCGGGCATCCCTTACCGAGTCCCGGAGGAAGGCGAACTCCCGAGCCGGCTTCGTGCGGTCCTCGCGGTCGTCTATCTGATCTTCAACGAAGGCCACACGGCCACGTCCGGCGAACGACTCGGTCGTGAAGGCCTGTGCGCCGACGCCATCCGCCTTGCGCGCCTGCTCACGGAACTCCTGCCCGAGGCGTCCGAGGCGAAAGGGCTCTTGGCTCTCTTGCTCCTGATCCAATCGCGAAGGAGCGCACGAAGTACGCCGGACGGTGGGCTCGTTCTGCTCACCCACCAGGACCGCGCCCTCTGGGACCGCGACCTCATCGCCGAAGGGCAGTCCCTCGTGCGCGCGTGCCTGCAGCGAAACGAGCCCGGCCCCTACCAGATCCAGGCCGCGATACAGGCCGCCCACAGCGACGCATCGACTGCCGAAGCGACGGACTGGGCTCAGATCGTGCAGCTCTACGACCAGTTGTGGCTCTTCGCGCCGACGCCCGTCGTCGCGCTCAACCGCGCCGTTGCCGTCGCCGAGGTGAAGGGTCCCGCGGCGGCATTCGCGCTCGTCGAGGTCTTGCCTCTCGGCGAGTACCACCTCTTTCACGCGGTGCGAGCGGACCTCCTGCGCCGTCTCGGGCGGTTCGGAGAGGCTGCCGACGCGTACGACGCCGCGATTGCGCGGAGCAGCAACGCCATCGAGCGCGAGTTCCTGAAGCGATCCCGTCGAATGCTCGAGGATCGGTCCTGACGAACGAACCAGCTCGTTCGCGTGCGGATCTCTTCCAGCCGTGATGACGAGCGCCGAGATCGCGCGTCGCTTCTTGTCCCGTCGATTCGCAATTGAGGTTCGCGCACGAACGAGCGCGCCTCGGGCGCCCGCAGCTGGCCTATGTCCATGGGGGGACATGGCCCACGACCGAACGCGCGTTGACCCTCCGGGAGCGCCACGCGCGGGAGGACGGCCGAACGTCGTTCGCGCGCTTGCGAGCGCGCGGCGCTGGCGAACGAACGCGCGGCGCCGGCGAACGAAGGCAGAGCGCCGGCGAGTGAGCTTCGCTTCCGATGGCCCTCCGCTCGGTCGCCGGCGAGTGAGCTTCGCTTCCGATGGCCCTCCGCTCGGTCGCCGGCGAGTGAGCTTCGTTTCCTATCGACCTCCGCTCGGTCGCGGGCGAGCGAGCTTCGCTTCCTATCGACCTACGCTCGGTCGCCGGCGAGTGAGCTTCGCTTCCTATCGACCTCCGCTCGGTCGCGGGCGAGTGAGCTTCGCTTCCGATGGCCCTCCGCTCGGTCGCGGGCGAGTGAGCTTCGCTTCCATTCGACCTACGCTCGGTCGCCCTCGGACGAGGGAAGGAAACCCGTTCCCGAACGACGCGCGCACGAGAGCGAACGAAGAACACGTGACCGCGTGCGACCTACTTACCGTAGCGTGCGATGCGACCATGCGAGCGAGCGCCATTCGGGCTTGAGCCCGAGGGGAGGGTTTCACCCCGCTGGACGGGGCTCCATGAACTCGAGACGATTGCCGAACGGGTCGTAAATGAAGACGCGGAAATATCCTTCGAGCGGCTCGTCATCCACGGCCTCGTAGCCCGCCTCGCGGCAAGCTCCGATGAGGTCACTCAGCCCCTCGACCTCGAACGCCACGTGGGCTTTCGTGGCGGGACGGAAGTCCTTGTCGACCCCGAGATGGACTTTGAGCCCGGCGGCCTCGAACCAAGCTCCGCCCCTCTTGGCCAGGTTCGGCGGCTTGGGAACCTCCGTAAGACCGAGCAAGCCGGAGTAGAAGGCGCGTGCGCGGTCCTCCTGCCCCGCGGGCATGGCGAGCTGCACATGTTCAATCTTTCTGAGCTTCATGTCGGCTCCCTCGAATCGTCGGGTGCTCCGCTGATAGACCGTTGAATCGATGGAGATACAGTCAAGGAACGTCGCCATGGTGTAGTTCGTTCAAGGATCTTCGGGCGGCTGCCGATTTGCCCGCGCCCGACGATACTGATTCGTGGAAAGCCAACCGATGAAACGCACGCAGCAGCTCACCGGCATTATCGAGCGCGAGGGCGATGGGTACGTGGCGCTCTGCCCCGAGCTCGACATCGCGAGCCAGGGGGATACGGTCGAGTCGGCTCGCCAAAATCTTGTGGAGGCGCTCGAGCTCTTCTTCGAGAGCGCAGACCCTAAGGAGCTCCAGAGTCGGCTCCGCACCGAGGTGTTCGTGACGCGGCTCGAGGTCGCGGTTGGGTAGACTCCGCGTCCTCTCCGGTCGCGACGATGTGTGCCATCCTCGCGGTCAACGGCTTTATCGAGGTTCGCCGCCGCGGGAGCCATATTGTCGCGGGACGGAAGTCCCCGGTTCGGCGGGCCTCGGCGTGGGTATACGCTCGTCCTCGAGATGCGTTGCCGGCGGCTCCTCGCGGTTACCCTAGGGGGAGTCCTCGAAGCCCTCGCGCCCAGCGCGGGCGCGGAGCCCGAGAGCGCGCACGAGGCGCCCGCTCGCGAGCCGCCCGCGCCGGCGCATGCCTACACATTGCGCGAGTGCCTGGCCCTCGCGGATCGCAACTTCGCCAACCTGTGGGCCGCGCGCGCCCGCCTTGCGATGACGCATGCGCAGCTCGACGAGGCGACGTGGACGCCATGGTTCCAGTGGTCGGCCACCTCTGCATTCGGGCCCAGCCCGATCCTATCCGGCACGATCATGTACACCCAGAGCACGCAAAGCTCGCTCAATCTGAGCAGCCTCCAGGACGTGCCCTTCTTGCAGTTCAGCGTGAGCGGGTCGATCCCTCTCTATACGTTCGGCAAACTCGAAGCGGCGGGGGAGGCCGCCGAAGCCAACGTGCGCGCCAGCGAGTGGGACCTGGAAAAGCAGCGCCAGAGCATGCGCCTCGACGTGCGGCGCGCTTATTACGGCGTTCAGCTCGCGCGCGACGCGAAGTACGTCGTCGACAGCGCGCTCGGTCAGCTGGACCGGGCCATCCAGGCCACGAAAGACAAGCTCGCGCGTGGCGCTCCGAACGTCAGCGAGGTGGACCGCTTGCGCCTGGAGGCGTACCGGCAGGAGATCGGCGCCCAAGCGCTTCAGGCCCCGAAGGGCGAGGCGTACGGCCTGGGCGCGCTGCGCTTCATCACGGGCGTGGACGACGGCTTCGATCTCGTCGATGAGCCGCTCGCCCGGCCCGACCGGCCCCTCGTGGCCATCGTGCAGTACTTGGCGGCCGCGCGTCTCTTGCGGCCCGACGTGAACATGGCCCGCGCGACGGTCGCGGGCCGCACCGCGAGCGTGGACTACAGCCGCGCCAAGCTCTTTCCGGACCTCGGTCTCGCGCTGTCGGCGGTCTTCCAGACCACGCCGGGCGCGCCGTCTCAACGGAACGTGTGGACGAGCGATTCGTTCAACCAGTTTTTCTATTCGGCTGGGCTCGGCGTCCAGTGGGGGTTGGACCTCTTGCCGAAAGCCGCGCGCGCCGCGCAGGCCGAGTCGCAGCTCGAAGAGTCTCTCGCGCTGCAAGAGGGTTCTCTCGGGACGGCCCTTGCGGAGGTGGAGAAAGCGTACGCCGACGCCCGCGAAGCCAGGGGCCGCGAGGCGATTCTCAGCGACGCCGAACACGACGCCAAGCAGTGGGTGGCCATCGTGGAGGACCAGGTAGACCTGGGCACCGTGGACGAAGGCGCGCTGCTCGAACCGTTGCGCGCGTACGGGAGCGCCCGGGTGCGCCACCTCTACGCGCTCATGGACTACAACGTGGCCATGAGCAGCTTGGCGCTCGCCAGCGGCTGGGACGCCGCCGCGCCGGACGGACCGTGAGCCGTGCGCCCGCTCGACCGGCGGAGTGACGCGGCGGCCGCGTTCGTGGGTCCGTGGCCGCGCGCCCTGCGCGGGGCACCGTGGGGTGCGGCCTCGGCGATCGCCGCCGCCGCGGCATCCTTCGGCGTGCTCCGCGCGCCGTCGCGGCCGGCCCTCCCCCCGGTGACCTTGCCCGCGTATGCGCCCGAGTCCACGACGCTCGCCGTCCCCCGGGCGTCCGGCGGCATCGCGATCGACGGCGACACCGACGATCCCGGGTGGGGCGGTCCGCCGGATCCCGCGCGCACGGGCCCCTTCGCGCTCTCGAACGGGGCACCGGCACGCCCGTATTCGGAGGCGCGTCTGGTGTGGAAGGGCCCGTATCTCTTTGTTGCCCTCTACGCGGCCGACGAAGACATCCGCTCGTGCGGCGGCGAAGGCTCGGACGCGTCGCCGGAGGGCGATTGCGGGGATGCGTTTCGTCTGACGCTGTCCCGCGGCGAGGCGCGGTACGTCATGGACGTTTCGCCGCGGGGCGTCGAACGCGAATCGATGCGCGCAGGCCCGGACGCACCGCCTCGCGCGTGGGCGAGCGGCGCCCACGTGGCGTTCGAGCGGGACGGGACGCTCGACGACCCGAAGGACACCGACGAAGAGTGGAGGGTCGAAATGGCGCTCCCGTTCGACGCGTTCGGGATGCGTGGAGAGCCGGGCGAGACGGTCGGCCTGCGCCTCCGTCGTTGCGATCGGCCCAAGGAAGGCCCCACCGTTTGCGCGGCATGGGGCGACGGAGACGTTGGCGGGCGGATCGTGCTCCAGTGAGCTTCAGGAGGGGGCTGTTTCGTGCAAGATGCGCTGAACGGCGCGGACGGCGTCGCCGACGCCCGCCATGCGATCGCCCAGCGCGGCGAAATAGAGCATCCCGTCGGGGGTCGCCACGCTCCGCGCGGTGACGTCCGAGCCGCGGACGACCGACTCGAGGTCCATCGGGCGCGCGCGTCCCCAGGCCACGTCGCGCGCGGTTCGCGCGAGTCCCAAGAGCTCTCCGGCGGGGCCCATGCCGGCGACGATTCGGCCGCCGTCATCCACGAGGATGAGCGCCCGCACGCCGCTCCGGTCCGCGACGGTCTCGACCAGCAATTGCAACGCTTCGACCCGATCGGCGCTTCGTTTTTGGCGGCGTTCGAACATGGATCGGACGGTGCCACGCCCTCTCGGCGCGGGCCCACTTTTGGGCACTTCCCCGCCCACGCGCGCCGGTTCAGTCCACCAGGCTCCCCTTGGTGGAGGGGACGCCCGCGGCGCGCGGCTCGATGCGGATCGCCTCGCGCAGCGCCCTCGCGAGGGCCTTGAAGCTCACTTCGACGATGTGGTGCAAAATCTCGCCGCGGTGGAGCACGACGTGCAGATTGCATTGCGCCCCGCGAGCGAACGCCTCGAAGAACACCGGGGCGAGCTCGACATCCCAGGTGCCGAGCTTGGAGCCGTGGGGCAGGGGGACCTCCCAGACGAAGTGGGCGCGCCCGGAGAGGTCGAGCGTGCAGGTGGCGCGCGCTTCGTCCATTGGAAGCGTGGCCCACCCGTAACGAACGAGGCCCATCTTGTCGCCGAGCGCCTTCGCGACGGCCTGTCCGATGACCAGGCCGAGGTCCTCGGTGGTGTGATGGCCGTCGATCTCGACGTCCCCCGTGGCGCGCACGGTCAGGTCCATAAGGCCGTGCCGGGCGAGCTGGTCGACCATGTGCGTCAGAAACGGGAGCGGCGTCGCAATGTCGGCCTGCCCCGTTCCGTCCAATTCGAGCGTCACGTCGATGTTCGTCTCTTTGGTCTTGCGCGAGACGTGCGCCGAGCGGGCCATTGCGCAGCGAGTATCGCGCGCGCGGCCGCGGCGGGCCAACTCGACCCCCGGGGTTCGCGCGAGCCGCCCCAATGCCTGAGCGGATGAGCACCGAAAGGCGATCCCGCGGGAGGAGGCCGATGGTCGTCGTTGACGAGACGGCTAATTGTGGGGTAATTCCCCAGGCCTCTGGAGCATGTGGCGTTTTTGCAACGTGTCGGTACGACTTGCTTGATCCTCGCGTCCATTTGGGGCGCGGGGGCTGGATGCAGTTCCCGCGGTGCCGACGCACCCGGACTGAACCCGAGGCGACAAAGCGAAGCCGAGTATGACGTCGCCCGTGACTACTTCTTCAAAGGCCAGCCGAGGCTCGCCCTAGATCACTGCCGCAAGGCTGTCGCGTTCGACGACGAGAACGCCAAGGCCCTCTACTTCGCTTCCACGATTCACCTCTTTTTTTGCTCCGGCAAGTTGGAGCTGCGGGACCCCGATTGCCGCTTGCACGACGCGGAAGTTTACGTCCGCCGTGCGTTGAATGTGGACGACACCTTTCGCGAGGCGAAAAACACGCTCGGACAGATCCTCATTCTGGAAGGCCAGTACCCGGAAGCCATCGCCGTTCTGGCGCCGCTCACCCGGGACCCGTCCTTCGAGTCGAGCTACCTCGCTTGGGGGAACCTCGGCTGGGCCCAGGTGTTGGGGGGGCATATCGATGAAGGAATCGAATCGTTGAAGAACTCGATCACGGAGCCGCGTTTCTGCGTTGGCCACTACCGGCTGGGGGTCGCCTACGAGAAGAAGGGGGACTTGGCGGCGGCCGAGCAAAGCCTCACGAACGCGCTTTCGGTCGAGGCGCCCGAATGCAAAAATCTACAAGACGCTTGGGCGGCCCGCGGGCGGGTCCGCGTCCGGCTCGGAAAGCGTCCGGACGCCCGCGCGGACTACGAGAAGTGCAGTGATCTCTCCACCGAGACGGTGGCCGGGAGGACGTGTGCGGAGGGGCTTGCGAGGATCCAATGACCACGACGCAGCCGACCGACAGCCAGAGCGGGACCGGGTCCCGCGATTCCGCCGGGCAAGCACGCCCCACGGACCCCGCCCCCGGCCCCGCCCCCGAGAAGAGAGTCTCTGACCTCGCTCGGCTCGTCGAGGCTCCGAGCATCGGAAGCGAGAGCCTCGGAGGCCACCTGCGCCAACAGCGTGAGCGGCGCGGGATGAGCGTGCCGGAGCTGGCTCGCATTACCCGCATCCCGATGGCCTCGCTCGCGGCGATCGAGGCGGACCGCTTCGACGAGCTCCCGGGGGAGGTCTTCGTTCGTGGATTTCTCCGGGCCTACGCCCAAGCGGTGCGCCTCTTGCCGGCCGAGATTCTGGCTCGCTACACCTCGAGCCGGCGCGTTGCGTTCGTTACGCCGTTGCCGCTGCAGACTCCGTTGCAGGCGCCCCGGGAAGCCCAGGGGCGCCGGTTCGGGGTCGCGATCGCGTTCGTTCTCCTCCTCATCTTGTTGTCGCTGGCGCTATCCATCGTCCTCAAACCGCGGGGGCACGACATGCCCTCGGAGCTGTCACAGAACGGATCGCGCGGCATCACGTGCTTATGATGCCCGCGTGACGTTGATCGAGAGCGAGGCGCTGGTCGTCCGCACGGTCGAGGTGGGCGAAACCGACGTCGTCGCGACCCTCGTGACCGAGCAGGCCGGGAAGGTGAGCCTCGTCGTTCGAGGGGCGCGAAGGGGCTCGCGTCGGGTCGGCGGGGCTCTCGAGCCGGTGCACACGATCGGCGTGCTCTTCGAGGACAAGGGCGCCGAGCTCTGTACGTTGAAAGAGGCGCGCATCGTTCGGCTGCGCTCGGCGGTGGTCGCGAATCTCGACGCCCTGGACGCCGCGGGGGTCGCGCTGCGGTGGGCGCGGCACCTCTTTCCGCCACGCACGGTGGAGCCCGCGGGATGGCGCGTTCTGGTCGACTTGCTGGATTGGCTGGACGAGACCGACGGCCCGGGGGCCTCCGCCGAGCGTCCGCCGCCTCGGAGCGAGCTCGCGCGCGCAGGCCTCGCCATGCTCGCGGCCGTCGGTTACGCGCTGGAGTTCGGCCAGTGCGTCGTTTGCGGGCGCGTGTGCCCGGAGGGCCGGGCGGCCTTCATCGATCCGGCGCGCGGGGGGCTCGTCTGTCGAGCCTGCGGAGGCTCGCACAGCGTACTTACGGCGGAGGTCCGCGCGGCCGCGCGCGCCCTGTCGGCGGGGGGTCCGGCCGCGTTGGATGACCGCCTCGCACAGGGCGTGCTCGACTTGGTCGAACGCGCGATGGCCGCCCACACGGGCTTCGAGCGCTGAGGCCGCATGCTGGACGTCGTTTGTTTCGGTGAGATCCTGTGGGACCTGTTCGAAGCGGACCGCGGGCCGCGCGGGCGTCAAAAAACGGCCCTCGCGTGGACGTTCCAGCGAGAGCTCGGAGGCGCTCCGGCGAACGTGGCCACCGCCATGGCGCGGCTCGGCGCAAGAACCGCCCTCGTCGCAGGCGTCGGCCGTGACCGCTTGGGCGACGCCCTCCTGGCTCACCTGCGGGTCGACGGCGTGGGCGAGCGCTTCGTGCAACGGCTTGCCGCCCGGACGGGGCTCACGTTCGTGATTCGCGACGCGCGCGGCGAACCGGATTTCCTCTTCTATCGTCACGATTCGGCGGATCTCGGACTTCGCGCCCGCCAGGTGAAGCCGGCGATGGGGCGCGCGCGATGGGTCCTCGTGGGGACGAGCACATCGATGACGCGGAAACTGGCGCGGGCGACGGAGCGCTTCCTCGAAGTCGCCGAGCGGGCCGGCGCCGGCGTGGTCGTCGATCTGAACGTGCGCGCGCACCTGTGGCCGAGCCGGGCCGCGATGCAGCGCGCCATCGAGGGCCTCGTCGCGCGCGCCACGCTCGTCAAGGCGAGCGACGCGGACCTGCGCGCCGTCGGGGGCGCGGGTACGCGGTGGCTCGAACGGTTCGCGCCGCGCGCCGCCTGGCTCTTGACTCGAGGAGGCGGCGTCGCGAGCGCGGTCGGCGCCCACGGCGAGGTCCGCGCGCCGGCGCTGCGCGGGCGATGCGTCGACGCCACGGGCGCAGGGGACGCCTTTCTCGCGGGCGCTCTGGCGACGCTGGTCGCGGCGGGGGCCGCGCCGGGTCGCGCCGCTTGGTCCGACGCGACCGTGTGGCGCGCCGCGTTGCGCGTGGGCCACATCATGGGGAAAAAAGCCGTGTCGCGGCCCGGCGCGGTCGCGGGGCTGGTGAATCTGGGGCGCGCGCGTGCCGCCATCGAAGCCGTGCGGAGGAGAGCCGTTTGACCAAAGACCTGCGTTTCAAGCCCGCGGCCATCCGATCGCCGCGCGGCGGCCGGATGACGGCGATCGACTGGGCCGACGGTCACAAGGGCGAATACCCGCACGAGGTGCTCCGTGGCTATTGTCCGTGCGCGGGATGCCAAGGCCACTCGGGCGAAATCCGATTCCTCGAGACCACCGATGCCCAGCGCGAGCTCGACGAGATTCGAGCCGGTAGGAAGCTACGCGTTGGCCCTGCATTGGTTCGACGGGCACGCGAGCGGCATCTACTCTTTTCGCTACTTGCGCGCTCTTTGCCAATGCAGCGCATGCCGCGCGCCCGAACACGGCGCGATGCCTCGCCTCTGAAACGGCCCCGCCTTGCCATGACCGTCGAGCAAGAAGCGGCGACCGAACGGGGGCGCCTTTTGGCGCGCGCGGGCGTGGTGGGCGCGGGGACCCTCGCGTCGCGGCTGCTCGGGCTCGTTCGCGACATGGCGCTCGCCGCGGTCTTCGACCGCGACGCGACCGACGCCTGGTGGGTCGCCTTCACGATCCCGAACGCCCTGCGCCAGCTGCTCGGCGAGGGCGCCGTTTCGAGCGCCGTGGTGCCGCTGCTCTCGGAGAAGCTCGCCAAGGAGGGCGACGCCTCCGCCCGTCGATTCTTCGCGCGGGTTCGTGGAGCGTCCCTCGTCGCGCTCCTTGCGGTCACGGCGCTTGGCGTCGGCTGCGCGCGGCCGCTCGCGGAGCTCTTCGCCGGCGGGTACCGGGATCGTCCGGGCGAACTCGAGCGCACCGTGGCGTTGACCCGCGCCGTTTTCCCGTACATCGCCTTCATGGGAACGGCCGCTTTGGGCATGGCGGCCCTGAACGCCAAAAAGCGGTTCGCCGTGGCGGCCTTCGCCCCGGGGTTGCTCAACGTCGCGCTTCTGGCGGCCACGTTCACGCTTCCCGCCGTGCTCTCCGCCCACGGTCATGACGCCGCCCTCGCCCTCGCGATCGGCGCGCTGGTGGGCGGCGGGCTTCAGGTCGTCGTCCAATGGCCTGCGCTCGCCGCCATCGGCTTTGCGGACCGCCCGCGCCTGGTCTTCGACGCGGACGTGAAGCGGGTGCTTGCCCGCATCGCGCCCCTTACGCTCGGCATCGGGATCTACTCGATCGATCTGGTCATCTCGCGCCGCTTTCTCTCCGGACTCGGGCCGGGCGCGCAGAGCTACTTCTCGTGGGCCATGAGGCTCTGTGACTTTCCGCAGGGCATTTTCGTCATGGCGCTGTCGACCGCGGCGCTTCCTTCTCTTTCGATTCTGGCGGCGCGCGGCGCGCACCGCGAGCTGGCGACGACGTGGGCCCACGGGCTCTGCCTGGCGATGTTCGTGGCGATTCCGGCCAGCGCTCTGCTGGTGGTCTTGGCCGAGCCCATCGTCGTGACCCTTTTTCAACGAGGCGCGTTCGACCAGCGCGCGGCGCACGAGACGGCGCGAGCGCTCCTTTGGCAAGGGGGCGCCTTATGGACCGTGGCCGCGGTGCGGCAAACGGTGCCGGCGTTTTATGCCCTCGGCGATACGCGCACGCCGGTCATCGTGAGCGGAATCGATCTCTGCGCATTCCTCGCGCTCGCGACGGCGCTCCGCGGCCCCTTGGGTCACGCCGGCATCAGTGCGGCCGTGGCGGGGTCGAGCGCGGTGCAGATGGTGTTCTTGCTCGCGGGCCTCCGGTGGCGTTTGCCGAGCCTGGGCGGCGCGGCCATCCTGCGGTCGATCGCGCGCACGGCCACCGCGTCCCTCGTGGCATCGGTCGCGGGTTGGGGACTCGCACGCTGGCTTTCGCCGCCGCCGGGCGCCGGTGCCCTTGCCCGTGCGATCCCCGGTTTGGGGGGGACCGCCGCCTTCGTGGCGGTCTTCGGCGCAGTGGCGTGGGGCGCCGGCGCCCCGGAGTTGGACGAAATAGCGAACGCGGTCCGGCAGCGATTCGGACGCAAAGCGACGAGGACCCGATGAAAGAGTCGAGCGAGACGCGCGTGGTGGAGGCCGCCTTCGTCGCGGGGGCCGTGGAGGCGAGCACGCTGCCGGCGCCGGCGCTCGCCGAGGTCGCGTTTGCGGGCCGATCGAACGTGGGCAAATCGAGCCTGCTCAACACGATGATGGAGCGGCGCGGCTTGGTGCGCACGAGCAAAACGCCCGGGTGCACGCGCCAGCTCAACATCTTCGAGGTCCGGTGCGCCGACGGCTTGCGACTGCATTTCGTCGATCTGCCGGGTTACGGCTGGGCGCGCAGGTCGAAAGCCGAGCGCACGCAGTGGCAAACCATGATCGAGGGCTACCTCTTGCACCGCGCAAGCTTGCGCGCCGTCGTGCTGCTCGTCGACGTGCGTCGCGGCGTCGAGGAAGAAGAGCGGCAGCTCATGGACTTTCTGCACGCTCCGCGTCCCGTGAGCGAGCGCAAGCCGCTCGAGGTCGTGATGACGGCGACCAAAGTCGACAAGTTGAATTCGGCGGCGCGCAAGCCCGCGCTCGAAGCGATACGTCGCCAGACGGGCACGCGCGTCCTCGGCTTCAGCGCGGTCACGGGCGAAGGGAGAGAAGAGCTATGGGACCGCATTCGCGCGGCGGTGTTGTAGCGGCCGCGCGGGCCTGCGGTGCGCCAGGCTTCAGGTCCGCGTACGGGTCTTGCGGGCATGGTCGTTGTGCTGTAGGTGACAGGCAACGCAGGACCCGGGCGCATAACTCAGCGGTAGAGTGCGTCCTTCACACGGACGAAGTCGGGGGTCCGAATCCCTCTGCGCCCACGGATAGTTGGCTCATTTCCACCGTTTCATCCCATCGCGATGAGCGTGGCGATGCAGCAGCGGATGCTGCCGCTGCTGCTGGCGATGGGCGCAACGAAGAAGGGGTTGCTGTCGTTCGTGCAGCAGATGGGGATGGTCGTGCTTTCCGAGTTGCTCGCGGCGGAGGCCGCGCGGATCGCCGGCCCGAAGGGCAAGCACGTCGAAGGGCGCACGCACTATCACTGGGGCACGGGCACGACGCCGGTTTCCTTCGGCGGCCGTCATGTGTCGTTGCGACATCCTCGCGTTCGAGCTCGAGCTCGAGCTCGCGGCAAGGGCCGGGGCCGAGAAGTCGCACTGCCGAGCATCGTTCCGGTGAACATTTCCCATCAAGACGGCAAATCCAAAGGCGGTTGCAATCGTTCACGGGTACCGTCAAACTCTAGACGCCCTCTTCCGGGCGATCTTTCCGAGCGCGATGCTCGCTCCGGGGCCCGCATTTGGCGGCTGACGAGGCGCGCCGCGGCGGACCTGTTGAGCCCCTGGATTCACCGCCGAAACGCCAACCGTGTTCGAGAACGAAAAATGAAGACCCCGAAACGTACTGCCGCGTTAGTAACGATATTTTTGCTCGCCGCATGCGGCAGCCAGGGCACCCCCGGACCGGCCAACAACAGCGCCTCCGGTGCGAACACCACCGGGGCGAGCGGATCCACCGCGGGCGCCGCCTCGAGCGGGAGTTCGTCGACCACCGGTAGCTCGGGGAGCGAGACCGGCTCGGGCGCTGCGGGCAGCGCTGGGACTGCGGGCGGCTCCGGGACTGCGGGCGGCGCGGGCACCGCTGGGACTGCGGGCGGCTCCGGGACTGCGGGCACCTCGGCGACCTCGGGTGGCACAGGAACTTCGGGCAGTTCGATGACCGGCGAGTCGGCCTCGGGAACCGCGGACGGCGGATCCTCCGGGAGCGGTGCGAGCGGCTCCGTCACGACCCCCCTTCAGCCTCTGACCGGCCGCGTGCGGAACGTCATCCCGTTCGACACGGGCTGGCTGTTCAACTTCGGCGACGCGACGGGTGCGGACGGGGCGACGTTCGCCGATACGGGATGGCGTACGCTGAACGTCCCGCACGACTGGGCCATCGAGGGGGCCAACCCGCCCGCCAACCCGTTCTCGCAGAACGCGGCAACGATTGGCCGCGGGGGCTACGTCGCTTCGGGAATTTCCTGGTACCGGAAACACTTCACGCTCCCCCAGGCCGACTCCGGCGATGCGGTCTTCATCGAGTTCGACGGCGTGATGGAAAATAGTGACGTTTACATCAACGGAACGCACCTCGGACATCACCCGTACGGCTGGGTGAGCTTTCGATACGACATCACGTCGGGCGTCCATTTCGGGACCGCGGACAACGTGATCGCCGTCGAGACCAATACGACGACGCAGCCCGCCGAGCGCTTCTACGCGGGTGCAGGCATCTACCGCCACGTTCGCCTGATCGCGACCAATCCCGTTCACGTCGATCAGTACGCCACGTTTGTCACGACGCCCGCTCCCACGGCCGCAGCGGCGACCGTTCACGTGACCACGTCGGTCGTCAACAGCGGCACGACCCCTCAAAGCGTGACCGTGCAGGGCGTCGTCTCCCCGGCAAGCGGCGCCGCCCTGCCTGCCGTCTCCACGGCAGCCCAGATGATCGCCGCGGGCGCGTCGGCAACGTTCACGTTCACGGTGCCCGTGGCCAATCCCCAGCTATGGGATCTCGAGACACCGAACTTGTATCAGCTCTTGACGAACGTCCAAGTCGGTGGGGCCACCGTGGACGATGACGTCACGCCATTTGGCATTCGGGAACTCCTCTTCAACGGGGGTCTGACGCTCAACGGCAAGAGCATCAAATTGCAAGGCGTTGCCATTCACCAGGACTACCACGGCCTCGGCGTCGCCGCGCCGCAGCGAGCCGAGCAGCGCCGCCTCGCGCAACTCAAGGCCCTCGGAGCCAACGCCATCCGCACGGCGCACAACCCGCCCAACCCCGATTTCCTCGATTTGACGGATCGGATGGGCTTTCTCGTGCTCGATGAGTTCACGGATGTTTGGACCGAGCACAAATACACCGATGTCGGCGATTACGCGGCGTACTTCAATACGGCCGCCACGCAGCCGACGGGAATGCCCGCGATCCCGGCGGGCGTGACCGGCGTCACGAATACGGGCGCCACGTGGTGGCAGGTCGATCTCACCGGCTGGATCATGCGGGATCGCAACCACCCGAGCGTTCTTCTCTACAGCATGGGCAACGAGATCCACGACTCGATCGCCACACGGACCCCCATCCTGACCAAGATGGTGGCGCTCAGCCACAACCTCGATCCCTCGCGCGATGTCACGCAGGCACTTCTCGACCCCGCCACGAGCGGCGACGTGGGCGGCGCAACCAATAGCCTTCTGGACGTCTGGGGCAATAACTACAATGTCGCGAGTTGTTTGACGGCGCTCGCGAGCGCCCCGACCAAGTCGGGCATAATCACGGAAGACAGCAGCAAAACGGGCGACTGGGCGCAAGTGAAGGCCAATGCCGGGTTGACCGGTGAATTCATCTGGACGGGCGTCGACTACCTGGGTGAAGCCAATCAATCGTGGCCCATCGTGGGAAACGCCGGGGACAACCCGCCGGTGGACGAAGGGGGCGCCCTGCAAGACGAGCTAGGGAATCCCTACTCGACTGGCTATTCGTGGCAGAGCACCTGGGGGGTGGCCGCGACGCCGAAGCCGGCGGCCGGAACGACGGCGTCCAAGATCGTCCTCACGGCGGACCACGCCACGGTGATGGCCGACCCGAGCGATATCTCGTTCGTCCGAGCCGCGATTTCCGACGCGTCGGGCGCCGTGGTAACCACAGCCGCCACGGCGGTGACCTTCGCGATCACGGGTCCGGGCACCATCGTTGCCGTCGACAGCGGCAGCATGACGCAGGAGACCTTCCGCGGAAATGCGCGCAATGCGTACCTGGGTTTTGCCTATGCCCTCGTTCAAGCCAGCGGCGCGGGCACGATTACGGTGACGGCGACGGCTGCGGGCCTCACGAGCGCCACCGCCACGGTGACGGCGACGGCCGGCCCGTTCGTCCCGTGCTCGGGTACGTGCGACTGAAACTGAACGTGTGGCCGGAGATGGAAGTTGGGGGGCTTGGGGAGGGGGCGTCGGGGAGGGGGGTTGGGGGGAGAGGATCTCGCCCAAGAACCTAGCTTGTGAGTCTCGTCGTCGATTCCGTGAAGACATGCGTTAGAAACAATGCGGGCGGCGTAGCACGCTAGCGTCGCGGATCGGCGATGTCGCTCTTCGAAGCCTCGATGCCCCAGCGCTACCGGGCCGCATTCGACGAAGCGGCTGTCCGCGAGCATGCCGCGATCGTCGCCCGGCGCGCGGGGCTGGTCCACATCGAGATATGGCAGCGCTCAGCGGATGGCGGGGTGGTCCTGTGCATCGTAGCGAGCGATCAGCCGGGGCTTCTCTCCCTCATCAGCGCGTCGTTGGTCGCGCATGACGTCGATATCCGGGCCGTGAAGGCTTACACCCGGACCCATCCCGATACGCGCCGCGCCGAAGCCGTAGACTTTCTTTGGGTGAAGCGGGTGGCCGCGGCGGGTCTGCCATTTACGCAGGCAGATATCACGCGGATCGGTGATGTGCTGACGGCGCTCGTCTCGGGCGAAGCCACCGTCGAGTCGGTGCTCCGCAAGGCTCGCCTTCCCCCTCGCGTTGCGCCCGGCGAGTCCACTGTCGTCACCTTCTCGGCGGGCCCTGCGGAGGGGCCCTGCCTTTTGACCGTGGAGACCATCGATCGGCCCGGCGTCCTCGTGGCGATCACGCACGCGCTCTTCCGGTCGGGTGTGCAGATCGTCGCCTCGGACGTCGCATCGCGAAACGGGCGCGTATTCGATCACTTCACCCTCGTCGAAGGCGATGGTTCGCCCGTGAGCCCGTCACGCCGTGGCGCGGTGAGACAGGAAGTCCTGTCCTCGATTGAGGCCTTTGCACGGCTGACATCGAGAAAGAGAAGTTCACGCCCACCGAAGCGTCTGTGACGAAGGTCCCGGGCTCCCTCGAATGCGTCGTCGCGCTCTTTCGTGCGGTCGCCGCTTCTCCACCCCTACGGGTGCGCCGCGTAGTAGGCGCCGAAAACGCCGACGACATCCGTCACGGCGGGCCCCGTCGTCGCGTTGGCATTGGGCGCGTACTGCGGCGCGGTCCCGTTGCCGATGAAGTCACTGCAGTTCGGTACCGCGAAATGCGGGGTTGAAAAGACCAGGCCGGGGTACATGGCGGGCATCGCGTCGATAGCCGTATAGCCATACGACGGAATGATCGTCTCGGAGGCGGTCACCGCGCCGGGGCACAGCATGTCCCCGGGAGCGCACGTCGACGGCATGAGCTCGATTCGCTTGACCATGGGCCACTTGGTCTGGATGTTCTTTATGATGCCGACGAAATCAGCCTCCCACTCGGCCGCGGTGTTCTCGGACCATTGGGTTGCCATGAAGGCGATTCGATCGGGCGTCGCCGCGTTCTGGGCGCACGGGTGACTCACCGGCGTGTCCCACGCGGAGTCGCCCGGGACGGCCCAAGCGTTGGTGTAGTGATGGGCGACCATGATTAGCTCCCATCGAGTGGGGTCGATTCCCGGATACGTCAAAAACCCCCCGTTGAACCATTGGTACATGGGAGACGGACCCACGAGCAGGTTGCAGGTGAACGGCGCGCCGCCACTCGCGCTCGCATCTTCGCTGCGCGAGGCGTCTCCGCTGCTGCTGGAGGCGTCGCCGTCGCCGTCGTTTCCTCCCCCGCCGCTCGTACCGCTAGAGGCGTCGCCGCTGCCATCGTTTCCGCTGCTCGCTCCGCTCGTGCCGCTGCTCGCTCCGCTCGACGCTTGCCCATCGGCGTCTCCACCGCTGGCGCCCGTGCTTCCGCTCGCCGGGGAACCGCTCGCCCCGTCGCTATCGTTCGCGCCGCCGGAGCTTGCCGTGCCCGAGCTGCCGTTGGACACGGCGGTGCTCGCGCCGGCGCTCCCCGAGGAGGCGCTCGACCCGCTCACGGACGCACTCCCCGAGTTGGCCCCGGTTGCGCTGGGCGCCGCGGCCTGATTGGAGCTGCAGGCCACCAAGGCGAGTGCCAAAATGGGCACGCCCAATCGAAGTCTCTCTACCGCGCTCATCGGCCTCCGGCGCTCTCGAATATGTCCCGCACACTCCGTCATGCTCCCGTCGCCGTCCACCCGCTCGTCTTTGCTTGAAGGGTCGCCATCGACCGACCTCGCAACCTCGCCGACCTCGCCGGATCGGCGCGCCGTACGAACGCCTCCCGCCGGTTGGCTCTCGCAGGGATAGAGTAGTCGTCTTGCAGAAATATAGTAATCGACGGAAAAATCGGGCGGAGACGTAGTCGCCATGCGCTTTCTTCGTTTCCCGTGGCCAGCACGCGCGAGCGCAGGACTGCGGCAGCACGGGCGCTGGCGGACGCGCGCGTCGGTTTGCGCGGCGGGTTTCGTGGGGTCCTTCGGCCTCGTGATCGTCGCGGCGCTCATTCTCGTGCATTCCCTCGATCGAGCTCCGGTCAAGCGCTGGGTCCAGAGCCTCGCGCGCACGTCGGCGGGCCTCGCGATCGACTACCGCAAAGCGCGGATCGAGTGGCTCTCCGGCGCCGAAATCGAGGACCTGGTCGTGCAGTCCCCGACGGAAGTTCGTTCGTTCGCGCCGGATCTCGTTCGCATCGGCCACCTGGATGTCCGCTGGTCTTGGCGGTCATTTCTCTTTCGCATCGGTCCGATCATCCGGCGGCTGGCGGTGTCGGACGTTACGCTCACCGTCGTCGTCGACGAACAGGGAAGGACGTCCTTCGACGCCCTCTCGCCGTCCTCCCCCCACGGCCCCCCCGTGCCGCTGTCCCGCCAGGCCTCGACGTTCCTGGGGTCAGCGCCTCCCGTCGCGCAGCTGGACGTCGATCACGTCACGCTGGCCCTGCTTCGGACCGACCACGGAGCGATCTTCGATCGCACGGAGTTGCGTGGCCTCTCGGTCACACTGGCCACGAGCTTGGCCGAGCCGGCCGCGAAAGGCTGGCGTGCGGACGTGGGGCTCGGTTCGCCCGCGATGCCTCTCGAGCTTCGGCTCGCGCGCGCGGATGCGGCGGGAAAGGAGGTCGCCGCGCGGGCCGCGCTCTGGATCACGGTGGGCGCGACCCCGGCGGCGCTGACCGCGGCCGTCGATTTGCGCATGATCGAGCAGAACCTCGCGGCGAGCATTGCCGCCCGCCATTGGCTCCACATCGAAGCCAGCGCTCGTTTCGACCCGACCGCGGGGCGGACCGAAGTCAAACTCGACCACGCCGAGGCGGCCGATGGGGCCGCGACCGCCGAAGCGTTCGTGGAGATCTCCGACCGAGGGGCCGTGATCCTGCGCGACGCCCGGGGAGACATCGACCTTGCGCGGCTGCTCGGGTGGATCCCGCCCGGCCTTGTCCCCGTCACTGCCGAGCGGGCGCGGTTGCGCTACAAGGTCGATTCCGTCGTCGCGTGGCCTGTCGCCCATTTGTCCGAAGGGGGAGCGGTCGCCGTCGCTGCCGACGTTTCGAATGTGGCGGTCGGCGCGCCGTTCGGGCCGTTCCAAATCGGCGCCGGGCAGCTCTCGGTGCGC
This sequence comes from uncultured delta proteobacterium, assembly GCA_963831555.1. GTDB lineage: Bacteria > Myxococcota_A > Polyangia > Polyangiales > Polyangiaceae > Palsa-1150. The sequence continues at coordinate 388,885 of CAWHQT010000016.1, read as the reverse complement.
GCCCAGCCGGTGGGGGCCGGAGGCGTGGCGGTCAGCGGGGGCCTCGAGCTTACCCGGACGTCGCTCGGGTCCGACGAGCAACGTCTCGCCGCGGACGACCTCACCATCGATTTCGACGGGACCCAACAAGCCGACGGAGTGCTGGCCGGCCGCGTCGGAGCGCGCTTCGCCCGCGTCGAGCGCGGGGGGGCGCGGTCCTTCGTTGCCCGCGACGGCCACGTCGAGCTCCGTGTCCAGGGGCTAACGCCGGACGCCGACGAGCCCCTGGCCACGCGAGGGGATCTCGTCGCGACGCTCGATCTCGCGTCGCTCGACCTGCGTTTCGCTGGAACGCGCGCGATCCTGGACGGGCTTGCGATGCGCGCGCACACGGCGCTCGATGGGCACGCTCCCTACGCGGTCGAGCTCGAAGCGCCGGCGTCTCGGCTTCGCCTGATCGGGCGCGATGGGGCTCTTCTCGTGGACGCTCCCGTGCGCGTCGAGGGCAGGGCGCAGGACGTCCAGCCGGACATCGCCCATCCGGCGGCGAGTCGCGGCGGCCTCCACGTCGCCGTCGAGATGGGTACGATCCACGCGTCGCTCGACGCGACCAAGGGCGCCGGCGCGGTCGACTTTGCGCTTCGCGCCGCGGCGCCGAGCCTGAAGGCCGTGCGCCCGTTCCTTCCGCCGGCGCTGGCCCGCGAGGCCCCCTGGGATCGAATGGCGGTCTCCGTGCGATTGGGCGGTCGCGTCGACCTCCTCGCGGGGACTCCCACGGTTTTGCAGACGACCGAGGTCGACGTCGAGCGCCCCGCCTTCGAGAACGCTGCGGCGCGGTCGCTCGCGCTCACGGTTCAATCGCACGGGACTGCGCTCCAGCACCAGGCGGACGTGGACTTGCGCGTGCGCGATCTCGCGTTCGATGGCGGCATCGCGCGTGACGAGCACGTTACGCTCTCCGCCACCTTGGACCGCGAGCGTCCGGCGCTTCGGTTCCAGGTTGCCACCGAGGGTCGGGCGGCCGCGAATCTCTCGGGATCGCTGTCATTCGATCGGTCACGGCGATCGGTCCCTTACGAAATCGACGGACACGTGGCAAGGCTCGCGGCCCTCGCGCCGTTCGCGGCAAAGGTGCACGGGCTCGACGGCTTCGATCTGTCGCAGCTGGAGGTGGGTCTCTCCGCCCGCGGCGCGCTCCTCGGGGTCGTCGCGGGAGTTTCGCCCGACGGGGCGATCACGCTCGAACCGAGCCCCGCGCGGACCGCCGCGGTCGAAGGCACGACGGACGTTCAGATCGCGCACTTCCGCTGGTCGCAGGGGCAGACGGCGATCGTGACGCCCGCGCTGGCGTGGCACGGCGACATGCGCAGCGTCGGGGCGAGGCGGACGCTCGACAGCCGCGTGGAGGTGGCCACGTTGCAGCTCGATCTGGGCCGCGACGACGTCGAGCTGAATGGCATTCGCGACGAGTCCAGCGTTGCGGTGATCGGGAACCTGACCGGCCCGCAAATCGAGCTCACCCAGCACCTCTCGGTCCACGCCGTCGAGCAGAGCGTCGTCCCCGAGTATCCGCTTGGCGACCTTGCGTTCGCGCTCTCGGCCGAGCGGGGACCCGAGGGGGTGGTGCACGTCTCGGACTTGCGATTCGCGAACGGCTTGGGCGGCTCGGCGCTCACGGTCAGCGGCAACGTCGACTTGGGCGAGGGGCGCCGCACCCTCTCGGTCACTTCGTCTCTCACGCAGGAGCTCGCGCCGCTTTCTACCCTTCCCGAGCATTTCAAGGGCCGGGGGAGGGTGGCGATGGAGGCGAACGTCACGTCGCCGGACCTCGCGCATTACACCGTTCGGGCCGCGGTGAAGGCACAAGACGTGACCGCGACGCTGCCCCGCGCGGGGGTCGATGTGGAGACGGCGAACGGCGAGGTGCCGATCACGGCGGCGCTCGAGGTTTCCAAGAATGGACTCGTGCTCCAGCGGAGCGAGGGGCGTAGCCCGTACTCGATGCTCCGCTTCGCCGACCAACACCCGCTCCTCACCCGCAGCGGATTTCTCTCGATCGCGCGCCTGAAGACGCCGTTCGTGGAGATCGCTCCGCTCGTCGGAAATCTCGCGATCGAGCAGAACGTGCTCTCGCTCCGCCAATTCGAAATTGGAGTGCGGGGCGGGACCATCACGGGCCAGTGCGCCCTGGCCTGGGATGGCCCGAAGTCGACGCTCGAACTCCACGTGCGGGCGAGCGGCGTGCAGTCGTCCCACGGAGAGCCGTTCGACGGGAACATCGCGGTCGTCGTCTCCGCCGCCGATCGCACCATCGATGGGCGCGCCGAGATCTTACGCATCGGCGAGCGCCACCTGCTCGATCTGCTGGATTTGCAGGATCCGCTCCACCTCGATCCGGCCGTGAACCGCATCCGCACTGCGCTCGCCTTCGGCTACCCCGACAGCCTGCACCTCGTCTTCGACCACGGCTTCGCGAGCGCGCATCTTCAGCTCGGGGGCCTCGCGCGGTTCGTCAGCATCGGCGAGCTTCGCGGAATTCCCATGGGGCCCATCGTCGACAAGATGCTCGCTCCCCTACTCGAAGGGCTCGACCCGAAGGAAACGCCATGAACCCACGCGCCTCTCTCCTCGCCCTCGCCGTGTTGATCGTTCTGCCCGGACTCGCCGGGTGCTTCAAGCCGCCGGAGATCGTCATGGTCGATCGCGCGACGGCGCTCGAGCAGCAGGCGGCCGGTTCGTTCGATGACATCGAGCTGAAGCTGGATCGCGCGGGCATCGAACCGCGGCCCGTCCCGCTCACCCCCCAGCAGCTCGGGGCGCTGGGCATCCGTCCTGCGCCGCTCGTCGACGAGAGCGACCTCACGGACGCCGACCGGCTCGACGGGCTGCTCGCCCAGCACTGCATCGGAGAGGGGAAGGACGCGCTCGTCGTCGACACGCGCGACGCCTGCAGAGGTGCGGCCGACGCCGAGGAGGTCCAGACCCTGATCGAGCGGGTGAACCGCGCCCGTCGCCAGCTTTGGCGCTGGATGAGCGAGCAGCGAGCGGACGCGTCGGAAGCGGATCTTCAGCGAGCGTGGCGCGAAAACCACCTGCGCAACGTGGTCTGCGGGGGATGGATCGAAGGCAGCGACGGAAAGTGGCAGGGCAAGTCATGCTGAAACCGCGGCTCTGGCCGGGGGCGGCTCTCGCGCTGGCGGTATCGCTCGCGTGCGGGCGCGCATCGGCCGACAACGTGGATGACGACGATCTCCGGGAGCCCCAGCGCTTGACCGTGGGCATAGCCGACGACCTGCTCGGCCAGCTGGGGCCCGACGGCAAGACGCTCTACTTCGTGTCGAACCGCGACACGACCCATCAGCTCTTCGCCCAGAGCATGGTCGACGGCCGCGCGCGGCAGCTCTTCGACGAGGGCGCGGACGTGACGTGGCCGAGAGTGAGTCCGAATGGGCGGTCACTGCTCTACATCTCGTTTCGCGACAGTGCCTCGGGGCAGCTCTGCGTCCGCCGGCTGCCGGACGGCGATGGGCGCCAATGCCTCCAGGATGCGTCCGCCGCCTTGCAGGCCGAATGGATCGACCCGGGCCGGATCGTGCTCCTCGGACGCCAGTCGATCCAAGGGGACCTTCGTCTTCGGGAGGTGACCGTCGGCGGCACCCTTTCGGCGCGGGCGCTGCTCGATCGGAACATGACCAGCCCGGCGGTCTCGCCCGACGGGCGCTGGCTCGTGTACGTCCCGATTGCCCGGACCGAGCAGACCGTGGGTCCGGCATTCGCCGCCCACGCGGGCCCGACGCTCGAGGCGATCCCGCTGGCGTCGGCGTCGTCGGCCGTGCCGGCGAAGATCGTCCTCCAGCTCCCCGGACAGACGGGCCAGCCGGTGTTCGCGCGAGACGGCCGCTCGCTCTTTGTCGTGCAGTTTTTCACGGACACCAATCACGATGGTACGATCGACGCGAGCGATCACGGCGTCCTCTTTCGCGTGCCGATCGCGTTCACCGGGGGGACGCCGGTCGCCGGCCCCCCCGAGCAGCTCACCGAGACGTCGTGGAACTGCGAGTACCCGGCGCCTTTCGTCGATCGCTTGATCGCGACGTGTTCGCAGGACGCGAGCCTCGACGTGTACTCGTTGCCGCTGGACGGCGAAGTCCCCGCGGAATGGACGATGCCGATGCTCGTGAACGCGATCGACGACGCGGACACGCGGGTCGAGGAGCAGCTCCTCATGAGCCGGCGTCTCGCTCGCGAGACGGGCCCCGGCGGCCGACGGCGCGCGATGCTGGCTCTGACGATGGAGCACCTCGAGCTCGAAGAATTTCGGGCCGCCGAGTACTACGCCGAGCAGGTGGACACGCTGCGCGACGAGGCGACGGCGGGCATCTCGCTGCCGTTACGGATGCTCGTCGCGCAACGGCGCGACGAGCGCCGCCGCGAGCAGGGTCGCTTGATGGAGGGGTTTCGCCAAGGGGCGCAGGATCGGCTCGACGCGCTGCAGGCCGACAAGGCCGGCAGCCCCATGGCGGAGGATCTCGACGCACCTCGCACGGAGCGAGATCTTCGACTCCGTGGGCGATATAGCCCACGCCCGGAGCGAGCTCGAGGCGGTCACGGTCGACGAGACCACCCCCGCGCCGCTCGTCGAAGCCTACTACCTGCGCGCCGACGCGTTGTATCGCCAGCTCGACGACCGCGAGGCGCTCGTCACCGTCTGCCGGGACCTCTCCGTCAACAGCGCGTTGCGACCCGACGACCAGCTTCGCTACGCGCGCGCCGCGGTGCGCGCGATGGTGCGCGGGCTCGCTTATGGCGACGCCGACGCGCGCCTCGCGAGCGCGCGGGCCGCGGCGACCGCTCGCGAGTCGGAGCTGGTCTTCGCGATCGACCTCGCTCGCGCCGTGCTCGCGATCCGCGACGCGCACGCGCCGAAGGCGGCCGGCGACGCGCTCCTCGCGCTCTACGCGGCGCAGGTCCGCCCCGGTCGCCGCCGGGTGCTCGTCGTCGACGCGGTGCAGCGGGCGGACGACGTCGGCGCCGACGACGTGCTGGACGCCCTGGTGCAGCGGGACATCCGCGACGTGAAGCGGGGGACGCATGAGCGGGGGGAGACGGAGGATGTCTACGAGCGCCTCATTCTGGCGCGCGCGTACGAGCGCGCCGCGGCAAAGCGCTACGGCGACGCGCGCGACGACTTCGACGCCGTGGCCGAGCAGACGGGATCGCTCGAAGCGGTCGTGGGAGCGATCGACATGGGCCTCAAGCTGGGTGAGCGCCCCGAGGCGATCGCGGCGCGGTACGACCGGCGTGGGATCCCGCCGGAGCACGCCCACTTCGCGAAGGCCTACCTCGTCGCCCGACAACTCCCGAAGCTCGAGGGACAGGCCCACGCCCAGGCGGCGGCCGCGGCGCTCGCGGCGCTCGACGCTTCGTGGTCAGAGCTCAAGGAGGAGCGCGTCGCGCAAGCCCTCTTCGGCGCCCTCCTGCACGAGGAGTACCTCCAGACCGGGGACCTCGGGACGGCCGAGCGGGCGAACGTGCACTATCTGATCGCGCTCGAGCTCGTGGGCGACAACCCACGCTTTCGCGCGATGATCCTGGGTGAGCTGGGGCTGATGCACACGGACGTGGGAAACTACCGAATCGCCCTCGGATACCTGCTTTCGCGCGACGAGCTCCCGTACACCGACAACGCGGAGGGCCTGGATGTCCTCTTGTCGAAGGCGGAGGCGCTTCTGCACGTGGGGCGAGAGACCGAAGCGGCGGCCGCCGGCGACGCCGCGCTCGCGATGATCGTTCGCAACACGGCGCTCGCCCCGTATCGGCTCCTCGCGCTCGACTGGGCCGCGGTGGACAATCTCGCCGCGGGTCACTTCGCGCATGCTCTTGCGCTGTACGACCAGGAGATCCCGCTCCTCGACGCGTCGCGCTCGCCTCTGGCCGAGCGCAATCGGATCGCGACGCGCCTCTCGCGGGCGGCGGCGGCGGTCGGCGCGAAGGAGCCTTCTCGCGCGCTCGCCGATCTCGACTACGTGGACAGGGGCCTCGGCGACCCTCAGACCGTCGCGCGCCTCATGTGGCCCCACGCGACCGCGGCGCACGTGGCCCGCGCGTACCGGCTCATCGCGAGCGGTCTGCGCGCCAACGCGAACGGAGAGCTCGGTCGTCTCGACGCGCAAGCGCAAGCCATGAGCACGCGGCGCGCGATCCTCGAGGAACAGCTCGGGGAGACGAACCGCGTCGAGATCGAACGCGAGGAGATGCTCGCAGAGGCCCAGCTCGCGTTGAACGCGAGCCAGCGGCACGACGCCGCGGCGACGGGGGAATGGCTCCGTCGAGCGCTCGCGCGCGTGGATGACCTCCGGACGCGGGCGGGGGGAGTGAGCGACAGAGAGCAGCTGGACGTTCTCTGGCTAAGCGCGGAGCTCACGGTGTCGATGGGGACGCTCGTTGCGGATCTGCCGAAGCGGATCGAGGCGGCGTCCGTAGAGATGGCGGCGCGACGCGAGCCTTCGCTGCGCTCGTACGCGCGATGGTTCGAGATTTATGGCGCGCTCCTACGGCCGTCGGGGGTGACCCCGGGGGCCCGTACGGAGGCGGTGAGCGCGAGGTGAGCGACTAGTGCCGCCCGGCAGAAGTTTGGCCATTGGTTTCTCGGGCGGCACTAGGCAAAGCCGCGGGAGCGGCTTTGGGGGTGAATCGACGAGCGAAGCGAGGAGAGAGGGGCGAAAGCCCCTAAGAAAGCAATCTAGCCCTACTTTCGCAGATTCGACTGGGTGAGCGCTACAAAACGGCATGATTCTCCGGTCGCTTGCGTCGGACCGGCCTAGCGGAAAGAAGCTCAGGCATCCAGCGGCCAAGCTCGAAAGTGTCGATGGCTCGCTTGTGCCAGGGCGTGATGTCCGGCGCGAGCAGCCAGGTCGGCCGGCGACCCATTCCGCCGCCATTCGTTCTCACTTGGGTCGCCTCGATCTCAGCAAGCGTCCGCATCATTGTCCGTGCGGACTTCTTGGTGCCGAGAGCAAGCCGTACAAGGCTGACGAGCATCAGGCCGAGCACCGTCGCGAAGGTATGCACACGTAACGACGCATCGGCCCGCTGGTGGGACGGTCCCCACGGGACGACTCCACCTTTCTTCGAGCGCCGGAAGATTTCCTCCACGTTCCACTGGCCACGCAGCGCCGTCACCAAGCGCTCGGTCGACCAGCTATGCCGATCAGTACAAAGGACGCGCTTGCCGAGACGTGTGCGTTCCAGCTCCCGGCGCTTGCCTGCGTCGACCTGCCATTGAAACGTGGGTGCCTCCTCGCTGCCACCCACTGTCGTGTTGACGAAGGACGCCAAGTGCTCACGTCGAAGTGCCTTCGCGATGCGACGTACAAGAGCTTCTCGCCGGATACGACCCCTTGCGACCCGTCGTTCGAGCTTCGTGAGCTCCCCCTTGGCTTTGCGCAGGGCCACAGCAATGCCGCGCTTCTGACCTTCGAGAAGTTCATCGCTCTCGACAACGACGAGAGTCCGATTGAGGTCGCCGACCGATGTACGCAGCCGCGCCGCGCGCACGCCTCCGAGCTTGCCGGTCAGCAGCGTCATCGCGCCTCGGCTCGCCGCATGAATCAGGGCTTCCTCGGCGGCCTTGGTGCCTAGCGGCAGCGACGTGATCGTGTAGTAGCCCGCGACGTCGAGGTTGAGTTCCATCTGCTCGCCCCACGAGCCGCCGTCGCGCACGAGCGTCCGTTCGCCGGGCCGCTTGCGTCCCTCGCCCGCGTCGAGCGCGTCATGCAAACGCCCGAGACCCCCCAGACAATCCTCCAGCACTCGATGGTCCGACGCATTGCCAGCGTAGGTTCGATGAAACAGCGGGACGTGCCCCGTCTCGCTCACGAGAACACCGAGACCGACGACGCGCAGATCGGAGCGCTTGCTCTTGGCGTGTCCCCGACGCGCCAGCTCGCCCGGCGTCATCGTCGCGATGTGCGTATCGAAGTTCGTCGTGTCAAACGCGAGGACATCCGTGCCGAGTTCGAATCGCGATACCGCCGCGCGAGCAAGCTCCAGCTGGGCACTCTCCAGCTGAGCATCGTCGACCGTCATCGCCAGCCGATGAAACTCCTGCCCGGTAAATGCCGCGGCGGGCAGACACGACACGCGCGGAATCGCTTCTCCGAGAAACGCGCTCAAGTGACACTTGCCGGCCGGAGCGCACGCTCGCTGCACGGCCACCGCGAGCACGACCTCCCCCAACGACACGCTTTTGGGGCCTCCGCTCCAACCGCATGCGCGATTGATCACCCCCACCATGTCCAACTGCTCGGCCACCCAGACGAGCGCGCCCACGTCGCCCACCCGACGTCGACCGATCGTCCGCGTGTCACGCAGCTCCACTCTCGGCGGCGGGTCCGCGGGCCCCAGAACCGCTTGCCGCGAATACGCTTGCCCAGCCTTCGCATCCCACACCGCCTGCGCCGCGACTCGGTACCGCCGAGCACCCACAACCTTCTCGCTGAAGTACACATCCTTCTGCTAGCGCATCCCAGGCCGAATGGAAAGCCCGTTCCCCTTCATTTGCGCCAAATCCCTCGCCCATCCACCCCCCCCACACGCGCCAATCTGCGAAAGTAGGGCTAGGGCCGCTCCGGCGAAGCCGGCCGCAAAGCGGCGGTCGAAGTCCGGACAGGACTTCGGCCGAGCGGCACTAGTAACTAGTGCCGTCCGCCATAGGTTCGGCCGGAGTCGACGGCACTAGCAAAGCCGCGGGAGCGGCTTTGGGGGTCCGGGGCGAAGCCCCGGGAAAACGAGATAGTTTCGCCTCGGCGCAGCCGACCGCGCAGCGGCGTCGGAAGTCCGGTAGGACTTCCGACGGGCGGAACTAGGGCGGCGCCGGAAGGCTCCTGCGCGAGGGCGACTTGCTTGCGGACCTCGGGTGCGGGATCGTTCGCGCGCAAGCGGCCGTGATCGCCGTGATCGCGTAGGCGAAGCGACCCACCGGAGCATCGAACGGCACCGAGCCAAATGCGACTCGCGTCCGCGGCGGTGACCGGGTACCTTGCGCGCGCCCCGCGGGGTGATTGACGCAAAAGGGGATGTCCATGCGAAGGCTCGTGGCCGAATTCATTGGAACCTTCATCCTGGTTTTTGGCGGCTGTGGAGCTGCGGTCTTCTCGGCGGCATTTCCGTCGGTGGGGATTGGCCTTCTCGGCGTGTCCATCGCTTTCGGCTTTACCGTGTTGAGCTCCGCGTATGCCTTCGGCGCGGTGTCGGGTTGTCACCTCAATCCCGCCGTCACCGTGGGCCTATGCACCGCCGGGCGCTTCGCGTGGCGGGACGCGCCCGGGTACGTGGTCGCGCAGCTGGGGGGCGCCGTCGTCGCGTCGGCTGCGCTGGTCGTGCTTTTGAAGGGCCAGCCGCAGGGCTACGAGCCGTCGGTGGGCGGCCTGGCTGCCAATGGGTTCGCCGACCACTCACCCGGCCATTATGCAATGACCTCCGCGCTCCTCGCGGAGGTCGTGCTCACATTCATCTTCGTAACCGTAATCCTCGGCGCTACTTCGAAGAAGGCGGTGGTCGGGTTCGCTGGAATCCCAATTGGTCTTACGCTCACTCTGGTCCACTTGGTGGGCATCCCGATCACGAACGTGTCCGTGAACCCCGCGCGCAGCACCGGACCGGCACTCTTCGTCGGAGGTTGGGCGCTCCAACAGCTGTGGCTCTTCTGGGTCGCGCCCATGGCGGGGGCGGTCCTTGCCGGCGCTGTCGGCAAATGGCTCCACGAAGACGGCCCCTGAGAGGGTGTTGCCACAGGCTGCTGCGCGATTCGATGCCGGCGTTGGGCGCTGCGCTCCGTGCTCAAAGCCGAAGAAGGCTATGCCGCGCGGTGCTCGCGCCCACCTTGGCCTCAAATCGCTCGCAACGCCTGTGGCAACACCCTTGAGAAGCACACGGTCGCGATTTCGCGGCGTTCGACGCCCGCGGCGAGTCCCCGGCTAGAGGCCAATTCCGCCGTCGGCCGCGAGTCGGTTGTCCGGAAGGGCTTCGTTGCAGGGCGGTACGCGGTTCGGCAACGGGTCGGTATCCTGCGCCGTCCGCGGGCACGAGTCCTGCCCGTTGGAGATCACGTCATGCTGCCGTCGCGGACGGGTCTGTCGCTCGGCCGAAGGGGCATTCGCGAGTCCTGCCTCGAAACTGCACCCCGAGGCGGTTGCGAGCAAAAGCAAGAGACGCGTCAGCTTCGTTCGCATGTCCGGTCTATACTGCGGCGCGCGCAAGTGCGCCGCCCGGGTCGCACCGTCACCCCGTCACCCCGTCGCCGCGTGAGGCGCATCCGTGCCCAAAAGCACGTGGTGGCTCCTGCGATAGCGCAGGCGCGTCAGGTCCCCCCCACGCTATGTCTCGGACGGAGCCATTTCCGAGCGGACCGCGGCCTTTTCTTGGTGAGCCACCGGGGTCGTCCGTACAAAGTAGGAATTGAAACTAACCATGCGTCGTATCGTCATTCGATGGGGAGCCAGTTCGAGAGGGCCGCGCAAGCGAACGAGCTCGTGCGCCACGACGAGCCGCGTGCGAAGTACGATGCGATGTTCCGTCTGCGAGGTGTAGGTTCCAGAAACTCTGGCCGCTTTTTTCCAGAAAATATGACCTCTGGGGCCGGCGCTTCAGCCGGGCGTTCTTCGGGTGGCAGGTGGCGAGTTCGAGCGGAGGGACCGTCGAGGCGAAGGAGTCGTCCGCGCTCGAGGATGCGGTCGACGATGGCGGCGGCGAGGTCGTCATCGTGGAGGACCTGGCCCCATCGGTCGGGGTCTTTGTTGGTGGTGAAGATCATGGCGCGCTTGCGAATGTGGCGCTCGTTGACGACGTGGAAGAGCGAATTGGCAGCGTCGTCGCCGTAGGCGAGATAGCCGACTTCATCGACGACCAAGACGTGGGGGCGAACGAAGTCGGCGAGCGCACGACGCAATCTGCCCTCGCGGCTGGCGGCGGAGAGGGCATCGATGAGCGCCGCGGCCGTCACGAACGCCGCGTCGAAGCCGTTCTGGATCGCGCGGTACGCGAGGGCGATAGCCAGGTGCGTCTTTCCCCGACCCGGCTTGCCGAAGAGGATGAGCGAGCGCCCCTCGGTCACGAAGTCGGGCGACAAGAACGAGCCCATGGTGGTGAGCCGTAGGGTCGACTGGAAGGTGAAGTCGAACTCGTCGATGGTCTTGAGGAACGGGAATTTCGCCGCGTGCGTCGCGCGGCGCAGGCGCGTTCCCTTGCGATGCGCGACCTCCTCTTCGATCAGGACGCGCAGGAAGGTCTCGTACCCAAGCTGCTCTTGCTCGGCACGCGCGACGAGGTCTCGCCAGATGCGGCGGGCGTTGGCCAGGTGCAATCGTTTCAAGCCCGGGTCCAGCGAGGGCGCGGAGGCTTCGGTCACGATGCACCCCCTCGCCGGCGCGCGCGGGCAGCGCCTCGCGGAAAGAGCACGAGTTGGCCGCGCGCGTGCGCTCCTCGCGCCGCGTCCTGCGGGCGCGGCTGCTGCGGTGCGCGCAATTGTTGCTCGAGCTGACGCTCGACGGCGGAGGCGGTGAACGACTGGTCCTTCGAGGCCGAGGCGAGCGCCTCGCGCATCATGTCTTCCCCGTGGTCGACCAACAGCGTGTGGAGTCGCTCGACGACGGAGGGCCAATCGCGCGTGCGCCGGTGAACGACCTCGGTGAAGAACTCGAGGGCCACGGGGCCAAGCTCCAAGAGCTGCTGGCGCTGCTCGTACAGCTTGCCGCGTTTGCCGAACACGGAAGCCACCCGCGCCGCGCGGTGCTCGGGCGGAGCCTCCATAGGCTCGTTTTTAGCGCGTCGGCGCTGGGTCGTCGTGAAGCGCCCGGCCTCGATACGGATGCGGTCCTCGAACACGAACAGGGTCGCCGGGCAGTGCGTCGCCTCCGGGGCGACCATGTACCGCGCCCCCTCGAACACGATGTGTCCGGAGGGGCCTACGCTCGCGGGAACGCGCACGGCCAGATTTTCCGGAAGCACTCCGAGAGGGCGCAGGCGCGTGAGCTCCTCCCGCCGACGCGTTTCCGGAATAACCTGAGTGGCCCGATTGGGCCGCACCGTGTTGGTCTCATGCAGCCATGCTCCCAGCTGCTCGTCCAGGTCGTCGCGGTCGCGGAAGACACGGCCCTTGAAGAACGAATTCTTCACCCACTTCACGATCGCTTCGACGGTGCCCTTCTGGTTGCCGCTGCGGGGGGCGCACATCTCGATGCCGACGCCCATCTCGAGCACGGCTTGCGCGAAGGTCGAGTTGAACCGCCGCACGTCGCGCGACAGGCCTCGCCCCTCGAGCACGACGGTCCTGGGGCGATCGAAAACAGCCAGCAGCGGCACTCCGCCGAAGGCCTGGAAGTGCCGGCAGAGGCAGCGGATCAGCGTCTCTGCCCGCTGATCGTCGACGATCGTGATCTGCGCGAAGCGTGAGTACTTGAGCCGGGAGGCGAAGAACTGCACGCGCTCGACGCTGCCGCGCTCGAATCTCACTTCGACTTCGCCGAAGTCATGCTGAGAGAACTCACCCGGCAGGCCGTCAAAGAGCACGACGGGCGGGGCGACCTTCGGTCGAAGCGCGGCCACCATCGCGTAAAACGCCGACTTCGCTCCCGCATAGCCCTTCGCCTTGGCGCGCCGAAGCAGCTCCTGCGTGGCCGCCTGGGGCTCGCTCGCCAGCCAGGCACGGACCTCGTCGGCGACGGGCACGGTGCTCGAGGGTCGACCGATTCGTCGCCGCCTCGCTTCCCGCGACTCGTCGACGTGGGCGACGGCGTCCTCCTGCGCCACTCGACGTACCGTTTTTAGCGAGGCGCCCGTCCGCTCCGCGACGTCCCGCTGAGCATGCCCCGCTTCGAGAAGAACCTGGATCTTGTGCCGCTCCAGCAACGACAGCATCTCTGAGTCGTGAGGCTGCCGCGCCATGTTGCTCGTCGACTTAATCATCTTCTGACCTCTGCAGTGAGGGGTCAGATTTTCCGGAACGGATCGGGCCAGATTTTCCGGAACTCACAGAGGCTTTGTCGCCGAGACGACATGACGGACGCTATCCATCTCTTCGAGGACGTTGTCACGTGCTCTGGATTGGCGTCATTCATCGGCCCCGGAACCGTGCAGCGCGCGCTCCAGTCCGTCGGCGTCACGTCCCCGAGCCTCGCCACGCTGGAGGATTACGGACGGGCGCTACCGGCGCTGCAAGAGCGCATGGCCCTCTATCTGCCGGCGAGCGAGCTCAAAGCCTGCGTTCGCGCAATCGAGACCTTGCTGAAACTCGAATCCGCGAAAGCGTCCGCATCCGGTCGAAAGCGTAGAAACTCGGTGTCTCAGTCGTAGATGTTTGCCCGACGACCGGCGGTCGCCGCTGACGTCGGCACAGAAGGCGCGCCGGCCGCAGCCGCTTTTCCATTCCCGCGCGACGGCTGGGAAGCTGCCGTGCATGGAACCTGCAGCGCCGGCCCTTGGGAGTGGTTACGTTCTGTCCGTGCTGATGAACTCCCGCAAGAATAGCGTACAAGCGCAGCGATTTGCCGAGAGGCGGAGGCGCGAAGACGATGCGCCCAGGCTTCAGGAACAGGTGCCGGGCCTCGTCAGCCTCAAGCTCGACATAGAGGACCGAACGAGCGTCGGAGGCAACACCCATACGCGGCACGTCGTCATCGACCGTGCGCCTGCGCTATTTCTCGTCGCCTGCGGGGACGCCCGCTGCGTCGATGGCGAGCATGACTTGACCTTCCCCGTCATGCGGGCTCTTCGCGCCCACGAGACGTCGTTCCACGGCGAGGACGAGTGCCGCGGGTCGCTCGGCCCGAGCTCGTGCCTTCGCGTGCTTCGCTTCGACGCGGTCGCCGAATATAGAACCTGACGCGCGCCACGTTTTCGGCGATGGCACGAAGGCGGCGTCAGCCCGTCACGGATCGGGAGCCTCGGCAAACGCCGGACATTGCAGCACCGGCAGTTGCGGATATTTCGCGAAGCGCCGATCGCGCTCGTGCATGAGGCATAGGCGAAACGCCGAGCCGCGGGCCGACGAAACCACTTTCGAGTGCCGGCAGTGATCGCAAAGACCTGCGTGGACCATTCGTCATCCCTCCGCGCGGCCAGCGCCCCGCGCGGCTAGGTGATGCCCAGAGGCCGCTCGTTACCGGGGAGGCGGGGGAGGCGGCGGGGGAGGGGGAGGCGGCGGGGGCGGCGGGGGCGGGGGAGGCGGCGCGACCTCGACCACGTCCCACGCGGGCGTGTGGTTGCTCTGCGGGGAAGCCTTGGTCCCGGCGCCGGGGAAGTTCGATGAGCTGGTGGGCTGGTTCCAGACGTAGATTCCGGGATACGACGTCGGAGAACCCGAGCCTGTATCCACGAGCGCAGTGAGATAAAGCTGTGACGTGGGCTCGTTCGTATAGAGAGTGCCTGCTTTGAACTTCGTACTGTCAAACGGGACTTTCATGCGGGATGACGAGAACACCAGCCAATAATAGGTCTTCCCGTTGCATGTCGGAAATTCCGGCGACCACCTTGGCCAGCTGTTCGTGACTCCCGGACTCGTCGCCCCCGAGCAAGCAGGGGGATCATTGGCCACGAGCCGCGTCGCCGTGCCGCCGCCCGAGGGCACCACGTAAACCTCCGCGTCCGGATTGTAGTACATGCTCGCCGTGCTCGGCGCGCGGTCGAATGCGACGTACTTGTCATCCGGCGAATACCACGGATAGTACTCGTTGACGGTTGGGTCGGCCGCTCCGGTGAGGGCCTTGGCGGCGCCTCCCGCTCCATTGTTGAACGGCACGGTATAGAGGTCCGCTTTGCCTACCGCCAATCGGCCATCCTGTGCGGCATTGTTCGATACGTAGACGACGTTCTGCCCGTCGTGGCTCCACGTCGGGCACGACGCGCCGGCACCGGGGTCGCCCGTTCGCGTGATGTAGCCGTAGCTCTTGTTGAGGTTATTGGTGACGAACGTGGCGTTCATCCCCATGAGATTGCCCTCCGGACCGCCGTCCGGAGCCGCAAAGGTGAGCGGTTGGGTCGTCGACAAATCGATCCACACGAGGTTCGAGGGCGCAGCCGTTCCGCCCCCTTGCCATGGGATGTCTTTCGGGCCGACCTGCAGCCCCGCGACGACCCAGTGTTGGCCTCCCTGCCATGCCGTGGACGAGAAGCTCATCATCCCGAGCCATGGTAGGCCGAGCGCCTCTTGGCCCCCCGGTGTGAACCAGCTTGGCACGGTACCGGCCACGCCGCCGCCGCCGGTTGCGACGGTGGACGCTACGCCGGGCCATGGATAAAAATCGTGAAAGGCCACGCTCATCCCGTCAGGGACGGCCACGTGGCACCCGATGCACTGGCTCGAACCCACGCCGTTCGGCAGCGCGCCCGTGAGCGGAGGGCCCGTATAACTGGTGGTGAGGTTGCCGCCGACGTCGCGCGACATTTTCTCCTGCACCTCGGGTAGCGTGAGTACCCGCGAAACGTTGTCGTCGCCAACGCGGAAGCCTTCGAGCCACGAGAATCCCCCGTTCTCGTCGCCGACCGCCGCCCAATAAATCATCGACCCGTTCGCGTTCGCGGGGGCAATTTGGAACTTGATGGGCGCCGCCGTCGCCGGCAGCCCGCCCGCTGCCCCCACGGCACTAACCGTGACGGTAATGTCTTCGCCCCACGTCGACGCCGCGAGCGCGGTCCAGATGTCCTGCGGGATCTTCCAGGTCTTGCTCCCGGTGTAAACGACCAGGTCATTCTGTTGCCGATCGGCGTGGATACGAATCTGGAAGTACACCTCCCCCGCCGGCGCGGTAAACGCGATACGGGGGCGGAGCCAGTTGTTCGGAAAGAGCGATCCGTCCTGCGGCTCGGTAACGCAGGGCGGCCCCCCCGCGGTCGCTGCAGTGGCCACGGTACCGGTGAAGAGCGTGGCTACGTTGGTCGGCGGAAGCTGGGACCCGTCGTCCGGGGCCATCTCGGTGTATTCGTGCATTCCGTTCTCGACCAGCTGGTCGCAAGTTGGGTCGCAGCTGCGTCCTACGACGCACGTGCCGACGACAGAGCCGTCCGCCCCGAGGGAGAACCCGGCCGTGTCGTAGAACGAAGAGGAGGACGGACCGTCGCTGGCGTCATCCGGCTCGGACGCATTCTGACCCAGTGTCGCGTCGCTCCCGATCATCGGGTTGAGGGTGATGCCCGAGCCGGAAGCGCCGGAGGTACCGGCACCCCCCCCGAGCGATCCGGATCCGCCTCCCGTGAGGAAGGCATTGCCTCCCGATTGGCTGCTAGCACAAGCGACCGCGACGCCGACCGCGCCAAGCGCAAGAAAGCGAATAGTATTCTTCATGTCCATGTCAGCGTCCTCACGCGGCTCCCGAACAGGGGTAGCTTAGGCTAGCGCGCGTTACGCCGAGGAAAAGCGAAATGGCTTGACGGGCTCGCGCACGTGACGCGATCGACCCAATTGTGAAAAAAATAGCCGCCCCGCTGGAAAGCTCTCGGGCGCCAGCGTTCAGCCGGCACGTCGCGAGGGGCGCGCCACGCGGATCCTCGACCCGGACTTCGGATAATCTTCCGGTCCTCGCGGCCGAGCGCCGCGCCCGATTCTCTGGTTCTTGCACTCCGCGTGAACGAGTCGACCGTCGGACAGAACGTCGGGATCGACGACGACCGGTTTCCGGCAGAGTGCACAGGAGGACATAGGGGACCACGAGCGATAGTGCATGTGGCGAGCCCGAACGTCAACGGCCCCATCTGTTTATCAATCGTCCCCCACGCCGGCTGCCACCGGCCCGAGATTCGCCATGTCGGCGAAGACCACGGCGACGTCGAACGCGTCGCCCTCCACGACACGATCCACCCCGCCATGGTCGGGTTGCACGAGGACCAGCTTCGTTCCCGTCGCCCGCAGCGTCTGTCCGTGACTGTCGACCTGCTCGATGACTTCGCCGAGCAAAAGGCGAAGAGCGAGTGCTCGAACCGTTCTGTAATGGCTGGCCACGATCCTCCCCCTGCATCGAGGAACGGCCGGCGTTGCCAAATCTTGAAAAAAACCGTCGCTCCCGCGGCGAGGGTCGCGATTCGCATGCGGGCGCGGGCGACAGCGGCGCCGCCCCATCCACGCTCGCCGTTCTACCGGCGGATCGTGACCTTTACTTCGACAGCATGGGGGTGCCTTGGTGGGCGACCAGCAGATCATGCATGTCGTTGGCGTGCTCCTCTTCCTTCGCGAGGATGTCTTCGATCAAGCGCCGGGTCGTCGGATCGCGATCGGCGAAGTAACGCACCATGGCGCGGTAGCTGTCGATGGCGATGCGCTCTGCGACGAGGTTCTCCTTGATCATGTCGACCAAATTGCTCCCCTCGACATACTGGCTATGCGATCGGGTCAGGAGGCCTTCGGGATTGAAATTGGGCTTGCCGCCGAGCTGGTTGATGCGTTCGGCGAGGCGGTTTGCGTGGTCAGCCTCTTCCGCTGCGTGCTCCATGAACTCGGTCTTGACGCTTTCGCTCGAAATGCCGCTCGCGACCACCGCATGGTACTTGTAGCGAAGTACGCAGACGATCTCCGTCGCGAGGGCGCCGTTGAGGAGGCTGACGGCGGTGTCGACGTCCCCCTGGTAGCTCTCCGTGACCGCCCCGCCGGCGAGGTTTTCGCGCGCGCGTCGGCGCAGCTCGGTGACGTCGAGAACGAACGCGTCGGGTTTGCTCGGCATGATTGTTTCTCCTTCGGGAGTTGCGATGCGATGGACCGGTCAGGGTTCGCGGATGGCAAACCGCTCCTTTCAGGGGCAATATCGCGCGTGCCGACCCATCGCAAGCGATGAAAGCGGTCTCGGGCGAAAATGAAGGGCGCGCGCGCGGCGTCGACGAGATGCAGGCCTAGACGCGAAAAGGAGGGGCAAATTCGTCCCCTCACGCCACGCGTCTTGCGAGCACTGCAAACCCCGGCGTCGTGGCTATGCTCTTTTTGAGTTCGAAACCCCGCGGCAACGCAGTGCCCCTCCAAGGAGACCCTCCCGTGGCCCACCGCACCTATTCGAAGCGATCGCAGGACGAGCTCCGGCGCACGCTCACCCCCCTCCAATACAAGGTGACCCAGCAAGACGCGACCGAGCCCCCGTTCCAGAACGAGTTCTGGGATCACCACGCGCGCGGTCTCTACGTGGAGGTCGCCACCGGCGAGCCGCTCTTCGGTTCGTTCGACAAGTTCGACTCGGGCACCGGCTGGCCGAGCTTTTCGCGCCCGCTCGACGAGAGTCGCGTCACCCGCAAGGCGGACGACAGCCACGGCAGGCATAGGATTGAGGTTCGGTCGTCGTCCGGCGACTCTCATCTCGGCCATGTGTTCGAAGATGGCCCCGAGCCCACGGGGCTGCGTTACTGCATCAACTCCGCGGCGCTTCGCTTCGTTCCGGAGGACCGGATCGAGGCCGACGGGTACGGCGAATACGCCGCGCTCTTCGCGAACGGCGGTGCATCCGGTCCTCTCGCTCCGTCCAGCGCGAACGCGTGCGCCGTGCCGGCGCCCGGAACCGCGCCGGGGTGCGAAGCCACGCTGGAGACGGCCGTTTTTTCCGGAGGTTGCTTTTGGGGTATGGAAGAGTTGCTCCGCGGCGTGCCCGGCGTGCTCGAGACGGAAGTCGGCTATACGGGGGGAGCCACAGCCAACCCGCGGTACTCGGAAGTGAAAACAGGCAGCACGGGGCACGCAGAGTCGATTCGGGTCGTGTTCGACCCGACGGTGGTCTCCTACGGCGATCTGTTGGAGAAGTGGTTCTTCCGCATTCACGACCCGACGACGCGAAACCGGCAAGGCAACGACGTGGGGTCGCAATACCGATCGGCGATCTTCTACACGTCAGAAGAGCAGCGGGTCACGGCCGAGGAGGTGAAGGCTCGCCTCACCAAAAGCGGCAAATGGCCGCGTCCGATCGTGACGGAGATCGTCGCCGCAGGCTCCTTCACCCCGGCCGAAGATTACCATCAGGACTATCTGCAGAAGAACCCCGGCGGGTACACGTGCCATTTCATGCGCGATTGACCCGTCGCGCAAATGCAGCCAGAAGCAAGCCCCCCCACCCATGGCCGCACGCCCGAAGGTGAAACGGGCGTCTTGTCATGCTGGGGAGCTGGGGAGCTCGACGTGGGGAGCGATGCCGCTCCACCTCGAGCCAGCAGGAAAAGCACGGGTTAAGCTCGTAAGCGAGAGTTCATCCGCGCTAACATGCCGGCTTCCGTCGGCAAGCCGTTCCTCGCTGGGTCGTGATTGCATGGCCCTTCAACGCTGTCCGACGACCTTGGCCTCACAGGATGTGACGCTCGGCCTCGAAGGATGCGCCGCTTGCGTCAAGGGATCCACCGCTTGCGTGAAGAGATAGACCGCTCGGCCTCGAAGGGTGGTTCCTTGGCTTCAGCGAGGCACCGCTTGCGTGAAGAGATAGACCGCTCGGCCTCGAAGGGTGGTTCCTTGGCTTCAGCGAGGCACCGCTTGCGTGAAGAGATAGACCGCTCGGCCTCGAAGGGTGGTTCCTTGGCTTCAGCGAGGCACCGCTTGCGTGAAGAGATAGACCGCTCGGCCTCGAAGGGTGGTTCCTTGGCTTCAGCGAGGCACCGCTTGCGTGAAGAGATAGACCGCTCGGCCTCGAAGGGTGGTTCCTTGGCTTCAGCGAGGCACCGCTGACCCCGAGCGATGGGCCGCTAAGCGCAATGGATACACGGCTGGGCGCAATGGATACACGGCTGGGCGCAATGGATACACCGCCGGCCTCAAGGGATACGCCCCTGGGCGCAAGCGACGTCCCCCTGCGCGTAAGAATGGACCGCCGGGCGCAAAGGAGGCCCGCTTTGCATGCGATAGCGAGTTGATCGAGCTTGCCAGTCTCCCCCCAAGCGCAGCCGAACACGCGAAGAATGAAACGAGCGTGTCCTCCTGCTGGGGAGCTCGAGGAGGAGCGGCATCGCTCCCCTCGACGAGCCGTGCGAGCCCCTGTTGTCGAGCGGAGCCTTGCCGGAGGCAAGGCGGAGCGAGACTCAGGGTGACCCGGGTGACTCACGAGGTACTAGGACGAGCGTGTCCTCCTGCTGGGGAGCTCGAGGAGGAGCGGCATCGCTCCCCTCGACGAGCCGTGCGAGCCCCTGTTGTCGAGCGGAGCCTTGCCGGAGGCAAGGCGGAGCGAGACTCAGGGTGACCCGGGTGACTCACGAGGTACTAGGACGAGCGTGTCCTCCTGCTGGGGAGCTCGAGGAGGAGCGGCATCGCTCCCCTCGACGAGCCGTGCGAGCCCCTGTTGTCGAGCGGAGCCTTGCCGGAGGCAAGGCGGAGCGAGACTCAGGGTGACCCGGGTGACTCACTAGCCTAAGGATGCACGTCCACGACGCTACCGGTATTTGTGGCGCGAGCGCCGTGCCAAGCCGCGGGGACCTGAGGCGCGGTCCACGAAAAGACCCATTTGGCGTCATCCGGCGCGAGATTGATGCATCCGTGGCTCCGTGGAGTGCCAAAGTCGTCATGCCAATACGCGGCATGAAGCGCATACCCTTCTTGGAAATACTGCACGTACGGAATGTCTTTGAGTTGGAACTCTTCGCCCACGACCTCCGAGCTCATCGTCGTTGTCACGTGTTTGGAGAAGATGCGAAACTCCCCCAGCACGGTCGACTTGGTCGTCTCGGGATTGTCGAGGCCCGCTTCGCCGGTGGAGACGAGCGTCGCGTAGACCGGCTTGGTTCCCTCGAACGCGGTCAGTGTTTGGTTGGCGATGCTCACGTCGAGCCAGCGCTCGCCGTCCTGCGCCCACTTCGGAATCGGTCGCTTCACGCCGTCGATGCGGGAGGCCTGCGCCGAGGAGAGCCATGTGCCCGCCGTCGTTTCGAAGTATCGGCGGGTGTCGACGACCTGCTCTTTGCCCGTGAGCTTGAGGGCGGTCCGTCGGGCCACGGGTCCGCGCCGGACCATCGCGTCGCCGCGTAGCTCGTAGAGAAACGCGCCCTCGCGCCTCACAAGCGCGAACGGTACGTCGATCTCGTCGGGGATCTTCACGCCATGGTAGTCCGACCCTTCAATAGGACGGAGCCGGTCGACCGGAACCACCAGCAAATCGGTCGTAACGGCGTAGCGGCGCCCCTCGCTGACGGCCGTGTCGATGAACGCAAACCCTTGGTGCTCGAGCGTTCGCCCCACGACAAGACGGCGGCCGACGATCAAGCCGGACAGGTTGCCCGGCGGCATGGCGCCTCCTTGGAGCCAAGGTGGGACTTCTTCGGTGGTTCGATTGCTCCAGAGCTCCCGCGGATCGGGCGGGGGTTCTTTCTTGTCGCGCACCCAGTAGTCGGCGCGAAAGCCGGCGCCGTCCTTTGCACGCAGCCAGTGCTCGACGTGCGCGCGCAGGGAGTACTCGGCGTGGGCGGCCTCGGCGAGCGTCGGAAGGCGCGAATAGATGGCCGAGTGCTGGCGAACGAGCCCGTACATATAGGGAAAGCGAACGCTCAAGTCGGGACGACGCGACAGGGCCTGCGCCATCGCGTTGTTTGGGTCCAGCGTTGCGACATTCGCTTCGACGCAAACGAAACCGAACGGGGCGATGGCATGCCACTCCCCCGCGCAGCCGTCTCCCGGCACCCGCTCAGGGCTTGCGGGCACGACAGCGCCCGCGCGCAGATAGCCCACCATGGGACTCTGGAGGTTCGCCAGCTGATGAACTTTGACCTCCCACGCGAGCGCCACGATGCGGGAGGGAAAGCGCGGGTCGTCGTCCGCCATGCGATCGCGCTCGGCGGCGTCCGGGGCGCCCGCGGCCGCCGTGGCGACCGACGCGACCGGCGCTGGCGTGGCGTGTCTTGAGCATGCGGCGAGGGCCGCGGCGAAAGCGAAGGGTGGGACGAGACGTGCAGAAAACACCGTGTTCGCCCATGGGCGATAGCACCTCGTCCATTTGCGCGTCTATTTGCGCGTCGGTTTGGACGACGGGATTCCTATGCGGGCGGCTCGGCGGCCGGACCGCGGGACCGCGAGGCGAGCCCCATTCCGGCGACGCGCGCCTCGATGGTCGTGACGGCGCCCGCCGTTGCGTAAGACGCGGTCAGCGCGAGCTTGCCTTCAGCCCGGGCAAGGTAACCCTGATCGACGAAGCTCGTGTACGCATTCTCGAGCATGGGCCGACTTATCGACTCGCGGAGCCGGATTTCGCCCGTCATGAACATGCGCTCCCCCGCGGTGATCGCGCGGCGGACGGCGTCCTTGGTCGTGAGAGGACCGCGAAGGAATGCCGAAAGGCCCCGTGCAGCCACGCGATAGCCTTCGACGAAATTGTCGAGCAAGCGCGCATAGAGGGCAATCTGATGGCGCCCGTCGTCGCCCTTTGGCGCGGCGCCGGCCGCCTCCTCGCCCGCAAGCGGGATGCGCGCGAGTTCCCCGTCTCTTTCCATCGCGCTGACCTCTTCGTCGAAAATTCTTTCGAAAGGCGCGTCGGCGCGGAATGTAAATTCGTACTTGAAGAGGCGCGAGAGCGCGAGCACGCGTTCGCGGAGCGACGCGAGCGAAAGAGGCGGCCCCGGGGGGGCGATCAACGCTGTGGCGATGATCGCCCGGGCGGCGAAAAAGTGGACGATGCCGTTCTTCGCGAGGTCGAGTGACATCCGCGCTTCGTCCGGGACGACGTAGACGACGTTTGCGGCATTGCGCTGTACCTTTACGTTGCCGGCGCGCACGAAAAGCTCGGCGGCTTCGCGAAGAGCGACAGCACGGATGTTCCCCCCGCCACCGCGATCCGAGAGCGATGGACTGAAGCGGGCGCCTTCGCGCCGCAGCATGCGCGCGAGCCGCTCGCAGGTCCCGAGCAGCTCCGCGTGAGGCAGACCCCGCCCGTGGTGAGAGAGAAGCGCCGTGGCCACCAGCGAACCCGGAGTGACCGCCGTGGCTGCATTGATTTCGTTCATCACGCGATACGCGAGCCGTGTGATGACCGCCCGGCGCCGCGCGGGCGTCATGGTGTTCAGGCTGTCCGGCGTCGCGCGCGCCTCGATCTCGCCGAGGACTTCGCCCAGGCTGAGCGGCTCACCGAACTGGACGTTCAGTCGCCCGTAGTGACCGACCATCACGTCGAACGACTTGAGCAATCCGCGGACGTTCTCTTTCTCCTTTTCGCCGCCGCTGAGCTCGTGAACGAACGCTTTCTCCTCGACGAACCGCTCGTACCCGATGCTCACGGGGCAAAACCAGGTCGTGCGAGTGGGCACGCTGAGCGCCGCGTCGACCACCAGCGACAGCAATCCGAGCTTTGGCGGAAGCAGCTTGCCGGTGCGCGATCGGCCTCCTTCAAGAAAGAACTCCAGCGCCGAGCCCTCCTTGAGCATCCGACGAACGTACGCGTCGACCACGGCGGCATAGAGCCTGTCGCCGCCGAATGTCCGCCGAATGTAGAAGGCCCCCGCGCGCCGGAAGATGGCTCCGATCGGGAAAAAATTGAGGTTGTCGCCTGCGGCGATGAGTGGAAGGGCGAGGCGCCGCCGATAGAGGATCCAGGCGAGCACGACATAGTCGATGTGCGACTTGTGCGAAGGGAGAAGGACGAGCGTGCCCTCTTTGGCGAGTTCGCGGAGCCGATCGATGCCCGCTTCATCGACCTCGACCGCCGAGAACATCCGCCCCGCCGCGCGCGAAACGACTTGGTCCAGCGCGGCAACGGCATTCATGTCGAGCTCGGCTTGAAGTTCGTGAAGCATGGCTCGCGCGCGCGACGTGATGACCGCGCGCTCCCTCGTGCCTTCGCCGGCCATATCGGCGATGACCTTTTGGAGCTTTGGACTGCGAATGACGGCCTCCCCCAAGCGGTCAGCCGGCTTGCGCGTCGGACCGAGAATCGCGCGGCGCTCGCGCTCCAGGCGCCGCAGGAGCGCGTAGGTGAGCCGGCGGACGAGAATCTCGTCGTCCCCTCCGCGGCCCTCGCGTTCCAGGAATTCAGAAAGATCGATGGGCTCGCCGGCGCGAAGCGTCGCGTGTCGCCTGTTGGTGAGAAACTGGGCGATGGAACGGACGTTCCCCGGCCACTCGCTCGAGCCAAAAATGGCGCTCGCGAGGTTTCCGCTGCGTGTCCCCGCGCTCCGCGACCACACGAAGACCTGGGGCACGAGCAAGAGACGGCCCGCGCCGCGCCGCTGCACATCCATCAGCGCTCGAACGAGGTGGTCGCCCTCGATTTGACCTCGGGCGCTCGCCTCGAACAAATGCGCAGGGCGCTTGAGGAAAAGTGCCGCGCTCGCTCCGGTCGTCACGGCGTGCACCAGGTTGGTTACGTCGTCCTCGGCCTTGCGTGGCCGGAGAATGTTGCCCCATCCGCGCGTGGGCCGTATCGGTTCGAATAGCCAGAGTCCGAGATCGTTGGCAAACCGGATCTGAGGGAGGTCGTGGCGCTTCGTGAGATAGTCGAGGGCGAGGAAATCGACGAGCGAGAGGTTTCGCAGAACGTATACGACCGTGCCGCGAGCCATCGCGGCGCGCACGGCGCGTAGCCACGCATCGTCCACTTCGATGCGATCGAAGAAACGCCGGTAGATTCCGGCCAAAACCGGATTGGGGTGGTAGGGAAGAAGGGGGCGCTCGTCCATGGCGTCGCCGCGCGCCGGGGCCTATCTGTGGCCTTGGATGTCTTCGTGCGCGATCGAAGCAATTTCTTCGACGCGTCTGGAGTAATCCCCGTTTGCCCATAAGGCCAGGTGAAATTGAACGCCCGGTTCGGGCTCGCACGAAAGAGACCCCGGACGTGGTAGGGACCGAGCGCCTGTGGCGGATGGAGATGGCCACGGGCTTTGGCCCGGCTAGCCGAACGGCGCGCGCCCAAGTATTCTCACCGCTCTGGCAACGTAAGGGGAGAGGAGCGGCGTCTTGAACAAAAGGCCGATTTTGGGGTGCAGAATCGTCGTGGGCCTCGCGGCCGTCACGCTCGCTGCGTCGATGTCGTCCGCCGCCCGGGCGGAGGACGCCGGTGCGCGCGCACCGGTCGCCACGCCCGCAGACCTTGCGGCGGCGAAAAAGCACTATTCCGAAGGGGAAAGCAAATACAAGGCGGGCGACTTTGAAGGTGCGCTGGCTGCGTTCACTCTGGCCAACGATGTCAAGGCAACACCGCAGGCCGAGCGCTACATAGGCCTTTGCGAGGACGCCCTCGGTCACTACGCGGTCGCGGCCGACTGGTACGAAAAGTTTCTCGCGCATGTCCCCGAAAAGATGGCCCTGGCAGCGGAGGAGCTGAAAAAGCGAGAGGTCGACATCAAAGCCATGCCCGGCAAAGTCCACGTCGATTCCACTCCCCCAGGTGCCAGCGTCACGGTTGACGGCAAGCCCGCCGTCGGGTCGACGCCCATGGACATCGACTTGCCCCCGGGATCGCACCAGATCGTCTTGAGCGCCCCAGGGCGGCTTTCGTTGGAAAAGCAAGTCGACGTGACTTTTGCTGCCGCAGAGACCGTCACCGCCGCTCTCGACCCGGTGCCCCCTCCACCCGTGCCCGCCCCGGCGGTCGTCGCTCCGGCCTCGCCACCCGTGCCGCCTCCACCTCCACCCGAAGCGGGAAGTCCTGTACCGGCCTACATTACCGGCGGTATCGCCATCGCTGCGGCGGGCGTGGGCACCGTTTTCGGGATCATCGCCCTGAACGACAAGAGCGATTTCGACAAGAACCCAACGACGCAGAAGGCGGATGACGGCGATACCCATTCGCTCATTGCCGACATGGCCTTCGGTATCGGGCTCACGTTTGGCGTCACCAGCGCCGTACTATTTCTCACCAAGGATGACGCGACGGCATCGTCCGCGTCGTCCGTCGGAGAAGCCCGTATGGCGACCCGTTCGACACCGAAGAGGAAAGACGCGCCGGTCTTCGTGGCGAGCCCCATCGTCGGGCCCCATTTGGGGGGCGGCGGCTTTCTGGTGCGGTTCTAGTGCGAAGAAGCACTGGAATCGGTGCACGTCCAGAAGGCCGGGCGCTTCGTCGAAAAAAAAAGAAGATGAGGTTCGACGCGTCGCCGCCCTCATGCGCGGGGCGCGCCGACCTTCCCGCCGCTTCGGTGGACCGGTAAATTCGGCGGCCCGGCCGCCGTGGGGATCAAGAGGATTACGATGCATACGAAGCGCTTCATGAAAGATTGGCTACTGGGGCTCGTGGCCGCGGGCGGGGTCCTGGCGACGACCCCCGGCTGCGAGCTCTTGGTTGACTTCGACCGAACGAAGATTCCGAACGGCGACTCGGGACTCGTCAACGGCGCGTTGCCGGACGGAGCTTCACTCGACGCAAACGTGCCCGACGGGAGCGACGTTGCCGACAGCGGGGTCGACGCAACGGTGGACCTCGACGCATCGGTCGACGGCGGTTCCGCGGATGCCCCGAGCCAAGACGGCCCGACCGACGGAGGAGACGAGGGGAGCACCGCCGGGGACGGCGCGACGAGCGACGGCGCAGCGACTGACGGTGCAATCAGCGGCGACGCAACGACCGACGGCGCCGCGAGCGACGCGGCGCAATCCGACGCAACCGACGACGGGGGCTAGTAGCTAGTGCCGTCCGGCAGAAGTGCGGCCTCCTGTTCGTCGGGCGGCACGAGGCAAAGCCGCGGGAGCGGCTTTGGGGTGAATCGACGAGCGAAGCGACAGGGGCGAGAGGCCCTAAAAGAAGTCCAGGGACAATCCGGCGAGGCCGGCCGCGAAGCGGCGGTCGAAGTCCGGACAGGACTTCGGCCGAGCGGCACTCGATCGAATTTCCGTTACGCCCTCTGCGACGGTTCGCTCATTCGTTGGATGGCTGCCGCCACGCGTTCGATGTCTGGTTCCATGAAGATCGGGTCATTCGCGCGCTTGGCGTCGACGCCTGGGATTCGCCTTTCGTGGTAGGCGAGCTTGAACTCCGTGAATTTCAGCCCGTTCGCCGTCGACACCACGACGACCCTCTCGCCCCGCTCAATGAGCCCTCGCGCGCGTAGTTTGAAGAGGCACGCCAAGGCGACCCCCGTGTGGGGGCAGGTGTAGAGGCCCGTGAGATCCGCGCGGGCGCACGCGTCCGCCAGTTCTTCCTCGGTGGCCTGCTCGACGACACCATTCATTGCCCGCAGCGCGGCCATGGCGCGGGGCGCGCTCACCGGGTTGCCGATCTGAATCGCGCTCGCCATCGTCGGCTCGGCGTGAATCGGTTCGACGACCTCTTTGCCGGCCATGAACGCTCGGTACATCGGATTGGCGCGCTCGGCCTGGGCCACGCAAAGGCGAGGTATGCGCGCGATGAGACCGAGGTCGAGCATCATGCGGAAGCCGGCGTAAAGCGCCGCGGCGTTGCCAAGGTTGCCGCTCGGCAGAATGACCCAATCGGGTGATTCCCAGTCGAACTGTTGCACGATCTCGAGCGACACCGTTTTCTGTCCCTCGATGCGCAGCGGATTCATCGAGTTTGCCAGGTACACCAGGCCGCGGCGCGCCAGCTCTTTGACCACCGCCATGCACCCGTCGAAATCCGTCTCGAGCGCGAAGACTCGCGCCCCGTGGGCAAGCGGTTGCACGAGTTGGGCATTGGACACCCTCCCGCGCGGAAGGAGGACGGCGACCGGCAGACCCGCGGCCGCGCCGTAAGCCGCGAGCGAGGCGCTCGTGTCGCCCGTGCTCGCGCAGCAAAGCACGCGGGCCGCAATTTGGCCGGCCATCACCGCTTGACGGACCACGCTGACGAGCACGGTCATTCCGAGGTCTTTGAAGCTGCCGGTGTGCGAGTTGCCGCAGAGCTTGACCCAGAGATCGGCAATCCCGATCTCGCGGCCCAGGCGCTCGGCCCAAAACATGTTCGTGCCCCCCTCCCCCGTGGAAACGATGCACTCGTCCGGCAGCTCCGGCGCTACCCATTCGCGCTTGCCCCAAACGCCCGACCCGTAGGGCCACTGCGTGCGCATCCAGCGATCGTCGAAGAGCTTCATCCACGACGAAGCGCTTCGCTCGCGCAGCGCTTCGATGTCGTGGGACACCTCGAGGAGCCCGTCGCAAAGGGGGCAGCGGTAGATGGGCTGGGTCAGCGGATATTCCCCCGCGCACCCGGCGAAGCAGCGGAAGACCGCGCGATAGCGAGCCATGATAGCGAAGCATAGCAGTCGCCCTTCCCGCGCCGATGGTCGAGCGGGGTGGGGCGAGGCACTTTCGCCACCTCCCGAAGAACGGGCCATCGTGCTAGGCACGGAGAGCAGCCATGTCCGAAGTCGCTTCGATCTGCCGCCGCGCGCGCGTCGCTGCCCGCGAGCTCTTGCCGCGCGGCCGAGCCGCCAAGGACGCGGCCTTGCACGCGATCGCCGCCGGTCTTCGCGCGGCGACGGCGGACCTCGTGTCGGCCAATGCGCGAGACGTCGAGGAGGCTCGTGCCCGGGGAACGAGCGAGGCGCTGCTCGATCGGTTGGCGATCAGCCCTTCGAGAGTGGCCCAGATGGCCGAGGCGGTCGAACAGATTGCCGCGCTGGAGGATCCCGTCGGCCTCGTTCTGTCGGAATCGATCCGCCCGAACGGTCTGCGTGTGAGGCGGCTGACCGTTCCGATCGGCGTCATCGCGATCGTCTACGAGTCACGTCCCAACGTGACCGTCGACGCGAGCGCGCTCTGCCTCAAGGCGGGCAACGCGGTCGTTCTTCGCGGCGGATCGGACGCGGCGCGCTCGAATGCGGCCATTCTGAACGTGATTCGCGACGCCCTCGAGCAGACCGGATTGCCTCCGGACGCGGTCGTGAGCCTGCCGCCGGGCGACCGCGACGCCATACGCGAACTCTTGCAGCAAACTTCCACGGTCGACCTGGCCATCCCGCGCGGCGGCGAGGCCCTGATTCGCTTCGTCCAAGAAAATGCGCGGGTTCCCGTCATCGCCCATGCGAAAGGCGTCTGCCACATGTTCGTCGACGCGGGGGCCGACGTGGACATGGCCGTGCGTCTGGCGCAAAACGCCAAGCTGCAGCGCCCGGGGACGTGCAATACGCTCGAGTGCCTGCTCGTGGATTCGCGCGACGCGGCGCGGCTCCTTCCGCCGATCGCGCGGGTCTTGCTTGACGGTGGCTGCGAGATTCGCGGGTGCGAGCGGACGATCGCCCTCGTGCCCGAAGCGAAGGCGGCGACGGCGGACGATTGGGGGCACGAGTACTTGGATCGCATCTTGGCCGTCCGGATCGTCGACGGAATGGATGGTGCGCTCGACCACATCGCCCGGTACGGATCGGGTCACACGGAGGCGATCTGCACCCGTGATCCGGCCCACGCCGAGCGCTTTCGGCATGAAGTCGACTCCGCATGCGTCGCCGTGAACGCCAGCACCCGGCTTCATGACGGCGGAGCCCTCGGCCTTGGCGCCGAAATGGGGACGGCGACCACGAAGCTCCATTGGCGCGGGACCATGGGACTTCAGGGCCTGACGACCTTCCAATGGGTGCTCGATGGGGACGGGCAAGTAAGGGAGTGACGCCCCTTCGCGGTTGGCGGGTTCGGGGAGGGCGTTTCCCGCGGACAACATGGAACGGAACGCCGAGCTCGCGCGGTGGCTGTGAGAGACCTGCCCGGCTTTTCGGTCGGCTTTTGAAGGAGTGACGAGCATCAACATGGCGACGCGAAAAAAGGGGTCGGGCGAATCCGAAGAAATTGTCCGGCCCAGGATCAAGAGCTCGCACGAGCGAGTCAAGGCGGTGCGGGCGCCACGGCGTGCCGTGACCAGTCCGCAGCGCGCAAAGCCCGTAAAGCGGGTTCGTGTTCGCGACGCGCCCTCCGACGAGAAGGGCATCTGGAGCACCGCGAGCGATTCGGCGCGGGACGCGGCCACTGCGGTGGCCGTCGCGGCGCTCGACAAGAAGGCGATGGGGGTCGAGATCCTCGATGTCGCCGGCAAGGTCGATTATGCGGATTTCTTGGTGGTGATGACCGGACGGAGCGACCGCCATGCGCAAGCGATCGCCCAGGGGATCGAAGAGGATTTGAAGAAAAAGGGAGTGCGGGCGGCCTCGGTGGAGGGCCTTCCTCACGGCACGTGGATCCTGATGGACTTCGGGGACGTGGTCGTCCACGTCTTTCAGCACGACACGCGCCAGCTCTACGATATCGAGGGACTCTGGCTCGACGCGCTGCGCCTTCCGGTTCCGGTAACGCCTTCGCCGGAGTGAAACCGGCAGCGCGGTCGACCAGGGTTCTCAGGTAGCCCCTCGAAGTCCAGCTTCCGCCGGGCGCTTGCGCTCGTCATCGACCCCTACGGTGCCGAGAGCGCGCTCACGGGTTGGGTCTTTCGTCACCCTTTGTGCCGTGTGTGGCGCCGTTGGTGGCGACGAGCTCGGGCTTTTGACGCGGCTTGAGCAAGTACGCGATAGGAATGGACATGAAGTAGAGGCCGATGAGCGCCAGGCTCACGGCAAGCTGGCTCGTCACTTCGGGTCCCGGGGTGACCACGGCACCCACGGCAAACGCGAGCACGATGGCCCAGCGACCAAATTTAAGGAGCTGTTTGGGCGTAACGATGTTCGCCAGGACGAGAAAGGCGATGAAGAGGGGAAGCTCGAAAACGGCACCGAAGGCGAGGAGAAATCGCGTGGTGAAATCGAGAAAGCCATCGAGAGTGACGATTTGCGTGAGCTCGGTGCCGTTTCCGACGGGCCCGAGCAGCGAGAGGAAGTAATTGAACGTAAAGGGAAACGCGACGTAGTAGGCGAACGCCACGCCGCCCAAGAAAAGGGTGGTGGAAAAGAGAACGAAGGGGACGATGAGCCGCTTCTCTTTGCCGTACAGGCCGGGCGAGATGAACGCCCACAGCTGATAGAAAATGATCGGCGCGGCCCCAACGATGCCCGCAGTTATCGAGAGCTCGAGATAGCCGAGGAACGCATCCGCGGGCGCCAGGGTCTGCAGGACGAGCGGTTTGTTGAAGCGCATCATCCATGTGTGCTGATACGGGGCAACGAGCCAGGCGAGAAGCCGCTCACGAAAGGCCCAGCCGAGTATGGTCGTCACGGTGACGCCAATCGCGGCTCTGATGACGCGCCGCCGGAGCTCGTCCAAGTGCTCCCAAATCGTCATTCGCGCTTCGCCCTCGGGCGCCGCCTCGTTCGGCACGTCCACTCCGGGTTCAGGGGACGGAGCGGCCGCGCTCATGAACTTGCCTCTTGCGCTGGCTGCGCGGGCACTTCTTCACCGCGGGCATACAAGGGATCTTCGGCGAGGAGCGACAGGGGCAGCGGCCCTTCTTGGTTGACGACCGCGGTGTCGGGCAGCGCGCCGTAAGCGTCGGCCCCTTCCGAGGGATACTCGTGGGTGCGATCGATGGGGATGAGCGCCGGCACGAATGGCGTGGCCCCGCCTCTTTGCCATGCAGGCGTGCTGAGCGCCGGCGCGGGCGCGTACCCGTTCGGGTTCACCCCCGCCGGGGCCGACGCGAAGGACCCCACGCCGCGCAGGACCGTCGAGAGCCCCGCGAGCTCTCCACGGGTGAGCTTGCGTATCTCCGCGATGTCCCGGTCGAGACCCTCGCTGCGAAGCACCTCGTCGATGCCGCTCTTCTCGCGCATCTCCGAGGCGAGCCGCCGCATCTTGCCGGCGAATTGACCCGCTTTGCGCAAGTAGCGCGGCAGTTCCCGCGGGCCCAAGACGACCATGGCCACGAGTAGGAGCACCAGAAACTCGCCGAATCCCAAGCCAAACACGAGCTGCAGCGTAGCACGGCTCGTGGTAACGCAGGGCGTGCTCGCCCTTCAGGCCGTGACGCCCGGAACGCTCGCCGCGGCGTTGGGAATCGCTCCCGGCGAAGCTCGCAAGATCGTCGCTTCCGTGCATCGGGGCGAATGGTCGTCTCCTCCGCCGGGCGATGCCGGCATGAAGCCGCGCTTCGAGACCCGGCCTCCCGGGTGCTCGCCCTCGGTCCAACTCGCGGGGGTTCGTCGCGTCGCCATCGATGCGGCGCGTTTCGGAGGCCACCTCCCGAAGCTCGAGGTTCGAAGGGTTCTCCGCAGCGCTGTCGATCCGTTCGTCAAAGTCGTGTTGGCCACGTCCGACGGACAGGTGATCGAGGCGGTGCGGATTCCTCTCGAGCGTACCGGGCGCTTCAGCGCGTGCGTCAGCTCGCAGGCCGGTTGCGCGCTCGGTTGTACCTTCTGCGCGACCGGCCGTCTCGGGCTCGCTCGCAACCTGGCGACCTGGGAAATCGTAGAGCAAGTCCGCACGCTGCGGAGCACGTTGGAGCGCGGCGAGCGCATCCGCGGGGTGGTGTTTCAGGGGATGGGCGAGCCGCTCGCCAACGTCGATCGCGTCATCGAAGCGATCAGCGTGATGAACGATCCGAGCGCACTGGCCATCGATTCGCGGGCCATAACGGTGTGCACGTCCGGCCTTCCCGCGGGCATCCGGCGGCTCGCGCGCGAGCTTCCGAAGGTGCGCCTAGGGGTCTCGATCGGAAGCGCCCGGCGCCTGGTGAGACGGCGGCTGATGCCCATCGACGACACGTACGCGCTCGATGAGGTCATCGACGCGGTCGAAGAGCACGCTCGAATCACGGCGCTTTCGCCGATGTGGGCGGTGACGCCGCTTGCCGGGGTGAACGACACAGAGCAGGATGCGCAAGCGCTCGTCGACCTGGCGCGACGATTCACCGCACGCACGGGAGTCCGCCCGCGCATAAGCGTCGTGCCCTACAACGCGATCGACGAACTCGGGCGGGATCCTTTTTCGCGCGGTGACGTAACCCTCTTCATCGGGCGCCTCGTTGCTTTGGGCCTGCGCCCTCACCTTCGCTACAGCGGCGGCGCCGACGTCGCGGCCGCGTGTGGTCAGCTTGCAGGAAGAGAGTGAATCCATTTCCCGCCACACCTTCAGTTTCCGTTTCAGCGCGAATCAGGAACGTGACCCCAAAGGGCTTCGATCGCAAAGCCCCGCGCCCCCGCGTCGACGGGCGCGAAGGCGAGACCCTTGACCGGTGCGGCGAGGCAAAGAACCGCAATCTCAGCCGCGCCGTGGCCCGGGTCGACGCGCAGGGTGGCCGCTGCGACGCCTCCGCTCGGGTCGACTTGCGCAACAATGCGCGCGGCGCCCTCCGGCGGCGCCCCTCCGTGTCCGTGCTCGGCAACGCAGGATGCGAGGGAATCGGCCAAGTGGTCGATTGCGGCCTGGATGACGGCGGGGGCGATCCCGCGCGCCTCGGCGAGCGCGACGGCCGCAAGCGGCCTTCGTGCGATGTAGTCGTAGGCCTCCGCCCGGGCCGGTGCTCCTCGGCTGACCACGACATCCCGCGAGGGCGGGACGGCGTCGCGTGCGGCTTCGCCGTCGGGGGTGCAGGCGAAGGCGGAGCCCAGAAGAAGCGCGGGCGGGAGGCGCAGCGTCATGGCGGTGCGAGTATCATTTCGGCATGGATGTTTGCGCGAGCGGCGTTATCCGGGCGCGTGACCATCGCGTGGTGATGATGGCATGACCCGCCGGTGAGAGCGGGCCATCGCGCGATCCGGGTGGTTACTACAGGCCCCTTCTACCCAAGGACGCTTCGCGCAATGACGAGCCGTTGTATTTGCGCGGTGCCCTCGTAGATCTGCAAAATCTTCGCATCGCGCATGAGCTTTTCGACGGGGTAGTCCTTGACGTACCCGTATCCGCCGAAGACCTGCACGGCGTCAGTCGCCGTCGCCATCGCGGCGTCGGCGCCATAGGCCTTGGCGCACGACGAGATCACCGGATCACGGTGGCCCTTGTCCAGGTTCCACGCCGCCTTGCGCACGAGCAAACTCGTGGCTTCAATGCGAATCTTCATCTCGGCGAGCATCGCGGCGACGAGCTGGTGCTCGGCGATGCGCACGCCGAACGACTTTCGCTCCCGCGCGTACGTTACGCATTCGTCCAGGCAACGTCGCATCAGGCCGAGCGCGCTCGCGCCGATGTCGGGCCGGGTCTCGTTGAACGTCTCCATCGCCAGTTTGAATCCATGTCCCGGCGCGGCAAGGACTTGATCGGCCGGCACGTGGACGTCTTCGAGTACGAGCGGTGCCGTATCGCTCGCCCGCTGCCCGAGCTTGTCCTCATGACGGCCGGGCTTCACGCCTGCCTGTGCCCGCTCGACGATGAAGGCGCAAATGCCTCCGTGCCGCAGCGCGGCGTCTTCGGTGGCGAAGACGACATAGAAGCTTGCGAGCGTCGCGTTGGTGATCCATTGCTTCGTGCCGTTAAGCACGAATCCGCCGCCAGAGTCTCGGGTCGCGCGACACTGCATTCCGGCCACGTCGCTTCCCATGGAGGGCTCACTGGTCGCGTAGGCGACCATTACCGGCTCGGAGGCCAGCCAACCCAGGTACTTTCGCCGTTGCCCCTCGCTGCCCGCGAGCTTGATGGGCGTGAGGCCCAGCGTATTGGCCAGCATGCTCGTCTGAATTCCGGTGCAGCCGTAGGCTAGCTCCTCCGTGATGAGAGTCCCTTCTACGTCGCCCAGGCCGGCGCCCCCGTATTCGGTCGGAAGGGTGGGGTTCACGAGGCCGATGGAGTGCGCTTCTTCGAACACGTGCTTGGGAAACTTTGCGTCGCGATCGCACTCTGCGGCGATCGGAACGATGCGCTCTCGGGCAAAGCGCCTCGCCGTTTCGATGAGGGCATGCTGCTCCTCGGTGGGCTCGAAATCGAACATGCAGTGCCCTGAAGAGAGACCGTCACTCGCGCGCGCGTCTGCGGCGGCGATCGATCTCGGTTTTCGCGGTGCGTGCTCCCATGATGTATCCGAAGACGATTCCGATGAGGAGCACCCCGGGGATGAAGATGAAATGCTCGGGACCCGGCGTGTTCATGAACGACGCCTACCTCTCTGGCTTACTGGCGGCGGCCGCTTTGTCGATCTCGCGTTCGAGGTCGGCCAATCGGGCGCCCATCGCACTCTGCTTTCGCCAGACGAGGGCGACCCAAGAAAGGAGGATGACCCAGAGAACGGCGTACGCGCTGACGAGGAGGACTTCGCCGCTATAATGCTCGGCCTGGGGGCCTTGCATCGGTTGAAACGTCGTCGCGCGATCGCCCGGCGATGCGGAGTCCGCGGTGGGGTCGCTCATGCTTCGGTCCGTGTGTCCAGGCCCAAATCGATCGCATCCTCTTCGGCCCGACGGAGCCGACTACTGATGATCTCGACGCGAGAGCGAGACCATAGAAGCAGGATTGCCAGCATCGTGAACGAAAAAAAACCCAGGGCGAGGGCAAACTTCATATCGGGGTGTGCGAGCCCACCGCCCCGTCCGGTGATCACTGTGGGGTGCTGCCCTCCCCACTTTTGGACGCTGTAATGGATAATCGGCAGATTGGCGGCGCCGATGACGCCGAGGGCCGCCGCGAACCGTCGCTCGCCGTCTCCGTCTCCCGCGAACGAACGCAAGACCAGGTAAGCCACGTAAATGAGGACGCTGAGGAGCGCTGTCGTGAGCCTCGGATCCCACGTCCAGAACGCGCCCCATGCTTTGGCGCCCCAAAGAGGCCCCGTTGTGAGCATGATGGCCCCGAAGGTTACCGCCGCTTCGGCTCCAGCGCGCCCGAGCGCGTCACGGGCATCGGTGGGCCGAACGAGGTAGGCGATGGACCCCACGAAACACGCCGTAGCGCCGATATACATCGAGTAGGCGCTCGGAACGTGGAAGTAGAAAATCTTTTGAACGATTCCCATTCGCGCTTCCACGGGCGCTTTGAGAAAGACGAAGAAGATCTCCACAACGAACGAGATCGCCGTGAGCACCACGAGTCCATAGAAGAGCTTGTCCAGCGGACGGGGCTCTGTGCGCGACATGGCCCTGAACGTTAGTGGCACGCCGACGGGCCTTCAACCCGCGCGCGCCCACGCGCGCCGGTGTGGCATCACTGGACGGCAATTTCCAGGTCGGGCGCTACCAGTTTCGGTCGAAGAGCTTCTCGTCGACGTCGCGCAGCGCGGCCTCGAGCTTTTCATTCTGGGGTTCGAGATGGTTGGCCATGACGAGCTGGAGCTTCGCCTGGCGCAGATCGCCGGCTTGAATCAGCTCGTCGGCGCGCCGTGCGAAGGGCCGGGAAGATGGTGACCGAACGGCGTCCTCGAGCTTGAACGCCCCAGGCGCTTGGCTCGGCGGGGGCCGCGACCGGGGCGAATAGCTGATGCGTGGAGGGCGGGCGGTCGAGCGCGCGCGGACGTCCCGATCGTATTGCTCGCGGAGCGACCCGTCCGAAAGGACCAAGTGCGCCTCTGTGCCGCGCTTGAAAATCGAGCACAGCGCCTCACGCTCGTCCTGCGGGCGAGCCCAGTGCCGGTCGGGGTGAAACGTATCGCAAAACCTGTGAAAGGCCGCTCGGACGTCGTCGACGCTCGCGGCGTCTTCAACGCCGAAGAGCTCGTAGTAAGTGAGCTGGTCGAGCACTTGCAGCCACGAAAAGATGAATTCTCCCGACTTCGACATCGCTGTTCGACCTCCGTTTGACTTCCGTGCGTGCTTGCGGCGCGGTCCTATTGCCGGCGTTCCTCGCTAGCGAACCCGCGACGCGGCGTGCCGAACCTGCATCGCGGAGACGCTCTGCGCGCCCGCGATGCCGACCAACTGCAAGAGAGCATGCGCTTGCCGGCCCGTGGCGACGTCCGTCGCGAACACCTTGAGCGTTCCGCTCTCGTCGACCTCGAATTTCACCTGGACCGTCACGGTGCCCCGCGGTCCCGCACGGAGCCCCGTCAGGTCGACTTCTCCGAGGAACGTGTTGTTGTCGAAGAGCGGGTCCTCACCTTGGGCGACGCGAACACGAACCTTCGTCTGCATGTCGCTCGACGTCGTGAACGCCCGCGTGCGCTCGCAGGGAATCTTCGCATTCCTTTGGACGATGACGTCGCACCAGCCTCCCACGGTTTGGACCACCAGCGCGCGCGGCGTGACGTCGACTAGAACGGGGGACGAAACACGATCGATCGGGACGGCGGTCGGCGTCGAGCGACTGAATCGCTGCGCATCCGGCGATCCTGTCAGGTTCGCTACGTCGGCGCGACCTCTCTGCAGGGCCGCCAGTTGCGACGAGATTTGCGTCGTTCGCGTGATTTCTTCTATTTCGTCTTCGACGTCGGGGAGACTCTGTCGGGTCCCAGGAGTCGGCGGGGCCGGAATGCTCCGGACGCGAGCGACCTCCGTGAGTGCCGCCGCCTGAATAGCGGCGCCGATGGCGACGACCTCAACGGGATTGACACGATTGAGAGGAGGAGACCCGAAGAATTGCTCCACGCGGCGGCGCACGAAGCGATTGCGCGTCGAGCCGCCCACGAGGATGACCTTGTCGAACGCGGTGACCGGCAATCGAGCGACGGTGAGGGCTTCTTGGCATACCGTGAAGGTGCGCTCGACGAACGGCGCCGCGAGTACGTCGAGCTCGGCGCTCGTCATCGCGAAGTCGAGGCCAAGCGGCGTACCCGTCAATCCCAGGGAGACTTCGTGAAGCTTCACGTGGGCGTCATCGTTCGTCGACAGCTCTATTTTCATGGCTTCCGCGGCCGCGCGTAGCCGCTCGAAAGCCTGGGGATTGGCGCGCGGGTCGGAGCGGTGCACGCGCACGAACGCGTCAGCCATTCGATCGGCGATGGCGAGATCGAGATCGTCGCCCCCCAAGAAGGTGTCGCCGGCCGTCGCCAACACTTCGAACACGTTGCCTGAGAGCTCGAGGAGCGTGCAATCGAAGGTGCCGCCTCCAAAATCGTAGATGCAAATCCGCTCTTTCGTGGCGCGGCCATATCCGTAGGCCAGCGCGGCGGCCGTGGGCTCGTTGATGATGCGGATCACGTCGAGACCGGCGATTCGCCCCGCTACCTTTGTGGCCGCACGCTGCAGTTCGTTGAAGTTGGCCGGGACCGTGATCACCGCTCGCACCACGGCTTCGCCAAGCGCCTTCTCGGCAATCTGCTTCATGCGCTGGAGGACGAACGCGCTAATCTCGGGCAGCGTATACGCTTGCGCGCGGGCGACGACGAGAGGCCCCTGACCGAGCCCTTCTCTCATTTCGAACGCAAAGCGGCTGCGCGCGCGCTTGATTTCTTGGCTGTCCCACGCGCGCCCGATCATTCGCTTCACGCTGGCAATCGTGTTGCGCCCATCGGTGACCCGGCGTTCTTTCGCCGGGTAGCCAACAAGGACCTCGCCGTTCGGAGGAAACGACACCACGCTCGGTAGCAAGTGTCGGCCTTGCTCATCGGCCAGAACGTGGACCCGTCCACCTCGCGCGCAGGCGACGACCGAGTTCGTCGTCCCCAGGTCAATCCCGACCGCCGGCATCACCTTCGGGCTTACCACATCCTAATCTCCGTTGGGTGAAGCGGCCTCCGCTTCAATGTCGGTAATGGCTTCGCGAAACCAACGGCGAACGGCCCCCGCAAAGGGCCACATCCACG
This sequence comes from uncultured delta proteobacterium, assembly GCA_963831555.1. GTDB lineage: Bacteria > Myxococcota_A > Polyangia > Polyangiales > Polyangiaceae > Palsa-1150. The sequence goes on along the minus strand of CAWHQT010000016.1, from coordinate 350,543 downwards.
CGTAGTCTGGCCCCACATAGCGGCGCACGATTTCCCCCTCCAGAGCGCGTGCCACCGAAAGGCCGTACACCTCAGCTGTCGCTCGTATCGTTTCGACATACGCTTCCCACTCGATGCGGGCGCGACCCCAGGCAAGTCCCACCGGGAATACGGGCAGCAAATATACCAGGGCAAGGGTCAGGTCTCCCATCCGCCGTCGCTGCCGGAGGTGCACGCGCTCGTGGCGAAGCAGAATGTAGCGGGCGGCATCGTCCATCGCGTCCCAGGCGTCCGAGACGTACAACTTGCCGAAGAGGACCGTATGGTACGCCGACAGATAACGGCGCTGACCGCCCAATGTCACGAAGCAGAGGGCCGCTGCAATCGTGCGTTGCAGCGCACTCGTGCGCTTTCGGCGAATGGCGAAGTCTGGGAACTCGCGCACGATGTCCGCGAGCAAGGGCTCATGACGCACGCGCGGATGGCTGGTGGCGACTATCCGCTCCAGCATGACACCCCCTCGCACGTCGGGCAAATGCCACGAGGTCCACATACAGACGGCTTAGGCGCACCGGTTAGGCGCGCACCGGCTAAACGCCTACTCCTGGAGAGCGCTTGAGTAGGCCCCGCGCCGTCGCGACAAACCCGGCTTGAACGAAGATGGGTGCGAGCGGGCTCTGGGCGGCGGGAGTGCCGTCAACCGTGGAGACGAGGAGCGCGCGCCGGCGCACGCCATCAACGAGCCCCGCCAGCGCTTGCACCAGCGCGACGGAGGCGTCTGTGCGCGCTGACCCGCTGTCGGTCCCGTCCGGCAGAAAGGTTTGCAGGGGGCGCTTGCCGCGTCCGAGCCATCCGAGGAGCGCGCCGTCGCGGAGCACGACAAGCGCGCCGGCGGCTCTTTGCGGCCGCAACGGGCTCCCTTGGCAGGCTCCCGAAGGCCAATCGACAAGGGCTCCCCAGGCATTGGCGGGATTGGTTGCCGCGAGGACGATGGGAGTCACGCCTTCGCGCGCATCGCGTAGGTAGCGCAAGCGCTCGTCGGCGCCGGGCAGCGCGAACTGCGCGCCTCCGCGGCCCTCCACGAAGTAGCCCCGCCGCACGCGGCCCTGCTCCTCGAGCGCCTTGAGAACGTCATACACCGCGGCGAATCCGCCGGCGATGCCTTCGGCACGCGCCGCTTCGCGGGTCACCACGCCGTACCGATCGAGCAGGGCGCGAGCGAGCGCGGTGCGCCGCTCCGTATCGCTCGGGGGCGTGAGCCACCGCGACGCCCGGAGGGACCATCGCCCCTCGCTACCCGGGGGCCCGGCTCGGGGGCCGGACGCGACGCCGGACGGCCGTTCGGGGCGACGCCGGCTCCGTGCTTCCTGTCGGAGGGCGCGCATTCGGCTGCGGAGCGGCTCCAGGGTGTCGTTTGTGACTTCGCCTGACCAAACCATCTGCCACAGAGCGTCGAGCGTCTCGGCGGGAAAGCCGCCCACTTCCCGCGCGAGATTGGAGAAAAAGACGGCACCTCGCTTCGCGAGCGTCCCGCGCACGCGTGCGGCGAGCGCCCCGACCACGGGGACGCCCGGCCGCGCGAGCAGCGCTTCTCGATCGGCGGGGTAGAGCGCGATGCGCCCGTCCGTCGCGCCAAGAGGCTCGATGCCGGCCCAGACGACTTGCCCCGAAGCGCAGAGCGCGTCGAGGTCCCATGCGCCGTAGGCCTCGAGGCGCGCCGGCAAGATCTCCGCGTCCAAGCTGGAGGCGACCAGCGGACAGCCCGCGAGCTCGGCGACGATCGCGACGAGGGCATCGCGCCCGCGACGACGCCGCGGTACACCGCTCCATTCGGGCAAAAAGCGCGCGACGGCGCGGGGATGCACCGGCTCGACCGCGCGCCGGAGTTTGGCGAGCGATTTGCGCCGAATCGCGTCGAGGACCTCCGTGTTGCAGAGCTCGTGCTGGCCTCCTCCGACCAGAAAGGCGCCGCGAACGAGCTGCCTTTCGCCGAGCAACGTTTCGACGGCGCGGTTGACCGTCGGCGCGTCGAGCTCGAACCGATCCTCGACGGCGCTCGCGGCGAACGGGCTGTGCGTTCGTGCGTAGCGCGCGACGAGGTCTCGCACGGGATCTGCGGGCGGCGTCGCGGCCGTGAGAAACGCCGCGGGCAAGCCGGCGGGCAATGTCACCCCCAGACCGTCCCGCAATTTGCCCGCGTCTTCGGCGGCCGCGAACCTCTCTTCGCCGGCGATGCGTACGGCGATGACCCGGCGCGCGCGCACGAGCTCTTGGATCCATTCGGTCGCGCCATCCGGGCCTTCCGGCGACGACGTACGGTCCAAGACCTCGCGACGAGATAGGTCGCCGACGGCGCGCAGGAGATCATGCAAGGCATCGGCGCTCGTCACGGGCCGGGACAGACGCTGGAGCCACCGCTCGTGCTGTTCCACCGTCGGCGGATCCAGCAGTTGTCGCAGTTCGGCGTCGCCGAGGAGCTCTCGCAGCCGTTCGAAATCGATCGTGAGGGCCTGGGCGCGCCGCTCGGCCGGCGGCGCGTCGTCCTCGTAAATGAAGTTGGCTACGAAAGCGAAGAGGACGCTCGCGGCGAAGGGCGACGGTCCGCGCGTGTCGACGGCCGTAGCCCGGACGCGTCGCTCGGCGATGTCGCGCATGAGCGCTACGAGACCCGGCACGTCGAACGCGTCGCGCAGGCATTCGCGATAGGTCTCGAGCACGATGGGGAAGGTCGGATGCCGAGAGGCCACGGAGAGAAGGTCGGCCGCGCGCTTGCGTTGGGCCCATAGCGGCGTCCTTAGGCGCGGGTCGCGACGGGGCAAAAGAAGAGCGCGCGCGGCGCATTCCCGGAAGCGCGCGGCGAAGAGAGGTGTATCGCGGAGCGCCTGCGTCACCATGGCTTCGATGGCATCCGGCGCCGGCAGAAACGCTTCGAGCGGGGGCGGCGCTTCACACGCGGGAATGCGAAGCGCCATCCCGTCGTCCGTGTAGTGCACGTCGACGTCGACATACGTCTCGCGAAGTTTCGCCGCGACGGCGATCGCCCAGGGCGCGATGACGCGCGTGCCCAGAGGAGACATGACGACCACACGCCAGTCGCCGATTTCATCGACGAAGCGCTCGACAACGACGGCACGGTCGCTCGGCACTTCGCCCGTGGCCTCGACCTGCGCGTGCACGTACCGCACGAGGGCCTCGGCGGCGGCGGGGTTGAGGGCGTGCACCTCGCATAGCTCTTTGAGGCCGGCGCGGCCCTTGGCGACTTGCCGCACGAGAGCTCCGATCGTCGCGCCGAACGCGCGGGTGCGGCCCGGGCGGTCCCCGTGCCAGAACGGCATCTTGCCCGGCTCGCCGGGGGCTGCGGACACCACCACGCGATCGAACGTGATCGAGTCGGCGCGCCACGACGACGCGCCCAGCATGAACACGTCGCCGAGGCGAAGCTCGAAGACCATCTCTTCGTCGAGTTCGCCCACGCGGCGGCCCGCTCGAGCTTCGCCGTTCGGGGTCGCGCTTGCGGCGGTGAAGACCCCGTAGAGGCCCCGGTCCGGGATCGTGCCGCCGTTGGTCACGGCGAGCCTGTGCGCGCCCACGCGCGGCTCGAGCCGCCCGCGCGTGCGGTCCCAGGTAATGCGCGCGCGGAGCTCGGCGAAGTCGTCCGATGGATAGTGACCGCTCAGCATGTCGAGCACGCTTTCGAACGCGCCGCGCGGGAGCTCGGCGAAGGGCGCCGCGCCCCGAACTCGTTCGAAGAGGTCGCTCTCCGAGAGCGGATCCATCGCCACCATAGCGACGATTTGCTGGGCAAGAACGTCGAGCGGATTCTTGGGGTAGAAGGTCTGCTCGACGTCCCCAGCGCGCATGCTTGCGGCGGCGGCCGCGCAGGCGACGAGGTCGTGGCGGTGCTTGGGTAGGAGGACGCCGCGGGGGACGCCCCGCACGCCATGGGACGCGCGGCCTATGCGCTGAAGGCCTGAAGAAATGCTCGGCGGGGACTCGACCTGAATGACGAGATCGACCGCGCCCATGTCGATACCGAGCTCGAGCGATGAGGTCGCCACGATGGCGGATAGCTCGCCGCGCTTGAGGCGCTCTTCGATGGCCGCGCGCTTTTCGCGCGCGAGCGATCCATGGTGCGCTAGCGCGAGCTCCGCCTGGGCCACGTCGTTGACGGCCGCGGCGAGCCGTTCGGCCAGGCGGCGGCTGTTGACGAACACGATCGTCGCTCGGTGGGCGCGCACGAGCTCGACGATTCGCGCGTGGATCGCCGGCCACACGCCTTCACGCCGGGGGGCAACGGCGTCGGGCGCGCCGGGATCGGAGGCACTGTCGCGCAGGGCGTCGACGCCAGCCGCTTCCACCGTGAGATCGAGGTGCTTGCGCGCGCCCGCGTCGATCAGGGTGACCGGGCGGGCGACGCCGCTCTCGAATCCGCCGAGCAGCCGCGCGACCTCGTCGAGCGGCCGTTGTGTTGCGCTGAGGCCGATGCGTTGCAGGCGCCGCGCGCGATCGCGCTGCAGCGCTGCGAGTCGTTCGAGCGAGAGCGCGAGGTGCGCCCCGCGCTTGGTGGGCACGAGAGCGTGGATCTCGTCGACGATGACCGCCTCCACGGCGGTAAGTACTTCGCGCGCCGCCGAGGTCAGGAGTAAGTAGAGCGACTCCGGTGTCGTGATGAGCACGTCCGCGGGAGTGCGGCGCATGCGGGCCCGATCTTTGGCGGGGGTATCGCCCGTTCGGACATCGACCGTCGGCGCGTAGAGCGCGATGCCCTGGCGCGACGCCTCGTCGGCGATCCCGGCGAGCGGTCGCTGCAGGTTGCGCTCGACGTCGACCGCGAGAGCCTTGTGGGGTGACACGTAAAGAACACGCGGGCCGCCGATACTGCCAGTGCGCCGAGCGTCGGGAGGCTTTCGCATCAAGTGGTCGATGGCCACCAGGAACGCCGCTAGCGTCTTTCCAGAGCCGGTCGGCGCGAGCAAAAGGGCCGATTGTCCGCGTGCGATGGGCGGCCAGCCAAGCGCTTGGGCTCGCGTCGGCTCACCGAGCGCCGAACGAAACCACGCAGCGACGGGCGGCAGGAACAGGTCGAGGGGGGAAGGGGACACGGCGCTCGGGATGCTTGATGCGCTTATCGCATTTGCGCCACGGCAGGGTCAGCCACCGACGGCCGGCTTCTCCAGAGGGCGGCAGATTTCTCGATTCGGGCCAATGCGCGCTAACTTGTCGCTGTCATGAGCGGCGGCCCGTTACCCTCGACTTCGGGCACGCATGACCGCGGGCCTGAGTTCTCCGAGGAACAGAAGGACAGCTTTCGCGCACTGGCGGCTTCGATGAGCTTCGTGGGCGTTTGCCTCATGCTTTTCGGGGTGCTTCTCGGCGTCTTCGCGCTTGGCGCCGTTTACTCAGGGTTTGCCGTGAACGGCGCCGCGATCGTTGCAGTCGCCGCGGCGTACGCTCCGGCCGCGTGGTGGACGATGTCGGCGGGTCGCTCACTGTCCGCACTGGTTCGCACGCGCGGGGGAGACATGGGGTACCTCATGGAGGCGGTCGGCCAAATGCGCCTGCTCTTCGGCTTCGCCCGCGCGGTCATCATCCTCCAGGCGCTCCTCATCGCCGCGGCCGCGGGGATCTTCGTGTGGTGCACGTTTGTCGTCGACAAAGGGGGCCGTTGCTGGGGCGCGTGGGGGTGAGGTCGGGTTCTCGGAAGGGACGATGCAGTCTAGACTTGCGTCAATGCGTCGTCCCCCTCGTCGCGGCCGTGTTGCCAGCACGTGCTCCGGTTTCGCGCTCGCCGTTCTGGCCTTGGGCAACGTCATGTGCGGGGATGGCGCGGCAAGCCGGACCCGCGGCGTCAGCGCGAGCGGCTCCCCCGACAACGGCGCGAGCGGCTCCCCCGACAACGGCGGCCCTCTGGGGGCGTCGGTCCTGCAGTACCATAACCATATCAACCGCGACGGTTTCTACGTCGATGGTGCGCTGACGAAACCGGCCCTCGACGGGGCGACGCTCCACATCGACCCCACCTTCGCCGGTACGGGGATAGCGGGCGAGGTTCGTGCTTCGCCTCTCTACGTGGAGAACGACCTCGGGGGTGGCACGTTTTACGTGGTCACGGAGAGCAACAACGTCTACGCGTTCGACGCGGTTACGGGCCAGCCGACCACGCCGATGCGAAACCTCGGGAGGGGCCTCACCCGAGAGCCGTGCGGCCAGAACCACACCGTCGGCATTCGAGGTACGCCGGCAATTGATCTGGCGACAGGCGTCATCGTCCTGGATGCAGCCACCGGCACGGGCGCCTCTCTCTTGAAGCATACCATTTATGGTCTTTCGCTCACGGACCTGTCCACGAAGTGGAGCCTGGATGTCTCCACCGTGACGGATCCGGTCGTAGGCGCCTTCTCGCCGACGGACGAGAACCAACGCGGCGCCGTGCTCATCGTCGAGGGCGTGGCCTACGTGACCTACGGGGGCTACTACGGCGATTGCGGGACGTACCACGGGTGGGTGGTCGGCGTTGCGCTCTCCGATCCCACGAAGGTCAAGGCGTACGCGACCCCGTCCGCGGAATCGGGGATATGGGCTCCCGGTGGCGCCTCGAGCGATGGAACGAACGTCTACGTGGCCACCGGAAACGGCGATCTGTTTAATGGCAACTGGGGTGGCGCGTTTTCGGTCCTTCGCATGCAGTCCGGGCCCGTGTTTTCTGGCGCCACCACGGACTATTGGCTCGCGGTCAACGACAACGGCGACGAAGATCTCGGCGGTTCCGGGCCGCTCATCGTCGACCCGGCCGGCTCATCGCTGGTCGTTCAGCTGGGGAAAGACGGGTTCGGCTACTTGCTCGATCGGACCAAGAGCCTCGGGGGAAGTATGTCTCCGCTCGCCAGCACCCAGCTAATGGACGACGAAATCACGTGCGGTCCTGCGTCGGCGGTGCTCCCGACGGGAACCTTCGTGGCGATGGTCGGAAACAACGCCGGAAGCGGAGGCCACGCATGCCCGAATGCAACGAGCGGCGAGCTCCTCGTGGCGACCCTCGATCCGAAGAACGCGACGAACCCCATCGCCACGGCGTGGTGCGCCGACCCGCAGGGCGGGGGCTCGCCCATCATCACCACGAGTGACGGCAGCAATGACGCGCTCGTATGGATCATCGGAACGAGCCAGCGCAACGACGAGACCGCCGGCACCAACCAGATGCACGCGTGGGATCTCGAGAGCGGCGCCTTGGTCGTCACCGGCTCCGACACGCTGTCGAACGTGCACCACTTCGCGACGCCGATCGTCGTCAACGGTCGGGTCATCGTCGCCGGGGACACGCAACTCTACGCGCTGAAGCCGTAGCGGTCGCGGCGCGCAACGCGACCGTCCCGCCGGGTTTTGTCACGGGCCTCATCCGAGCCGGTCGCCTTCGGCGACGCCGCGGCCCATGAGCCAATCGGCGGCAGGCATCGACTTTCGCCCTTCGAGTTGAACGATGCCAAGCTCCACGGTGCCCTCTCCGCACGCCAGGAGCACGCGAGACTTGTCGGCGAGAACCACGGTGCCCGCGGGCGCGGGCGGGCGAACGCCCTCGACGACGCGTGCAGAGTGCACCTTGAGCGTGCGCCCCCGGGCGGTCGTGAACGCGCCCGGCCAAGGATTCATTCCGCGCACGTGATCGCTAACCCGCGCGGCGGGAGCGGTCCAGTCGATGCGCCCGTGCTCCTTCGTGAGCATGGGCGCGAAGGTCGCGGCCGCATCGTCTTGCGCGATGAGGGGGCAGCCGTCGATATACCGCGGAAGCCAGGTGGAGACGGCCTCGGCCCCGATTCGGGCGAGACGGGACGCGAGTGCGCCGGCGGTCTCCTCGGGTTCGATTGGCGTTGCGATGCGCGCGAACGTGGGGCCCGTGTCCATCCCCTCGTCGAGCTTCATGAGCGTGATGCCGGTCTCGGTCTCTCCCCGCACGACGGCCCAGGCTATCGGCGCTGCGCCGCGGTACTTCGGCAAAAGGGACGCGTGCACGTTCACGCAGCCGAATTGCGGCGCATCGAGAACGTCCTTGGGCAAGATTCGTCCGTACGCGACCACCAGCGCAACGTCGGCTCTTTGCTTGCGGGCCCATTCGGCGAACTCGCCCGTCCGGAGCTTCACGGGCTGCGCGACGTCGATGCCGAGGCCCTCCGCACAGACTTTCACGGCGGGCGCAGTCGTTTCGAGCCTCCGGCCCGTGGGCTTGTCCGGCTGGCTCACGACGGCGACGACGTCGGCGAAGGAGGCGAGCGCGACGAGCGACGGAACCGCGAACGGCGGCGAACCGAAGAACAACGCTCGGGGGCGATCTTTGATCATCTTCTTCAGGAGCAAGAACCGAGCGACGCGCTCTCGGGTCGAACGCTATCACCCGGAACCCTCCGCCAAAATTCGCTATCGTGGAGGCGATGGCTCACGACGCGCCCCGCCCCATGAACTTCAATCCCGGACCTGCCACCCTGCCGTTGGCCGCTCTGGAGCGCGCCCGGGACGAGCTGCTCGATTTTGCGGGAACCGGGATCTCCGTCATGGAGCACTCGCACCGCGGCAAGGAATACGAGGCCGTACACAACGAGGCCATCGCGCTGCTCGCCCGGTTGCTCGGTCTGCCCCCTGGTTATGACGTGCTGCTGCTCCAGGGCGGAGCGTCTATGCAGTTTGCAACCATTGCCGCAAACTTCCTGCCCCCCGGGGGCGCTGCGGACCATATCGTCACCGGCGCGTGGAGCGAAAAGGCGCACTCCGAGGCGGCCGCATGGGCGGGCATGGTGGGGGGATCGGCGCGCGTTGCCGCGTCGACGAGAGACTCGGCTTTCACTCGCGTCGCTCGGCCGGACGAAGCAAAGCTCGACGCGCGCGCCGCATACGTGCATTTCACGAGCAACGAGACGATCCACGGCGTGCAGTACCTCGATCTGCCGCGCTTCGGAGAGGCGCCCCAGATATGTGACATGTCGAGCGACATTCTCTGGCGCAAGATCGACGTCGCGCCGTTTTCCCTGATCTACGCGGGCGCACAAAAGAACATCGGTCCCAGTGGCGTCACCGTCGTGGTCGGCCGCCGCGACTTCATCCAATCCGGCCGCAAGGATCTGCCCACCATTCTTCAATACCGGGCGTATGCAGAGGCCAACTCGCTCCTCAACACGCCGCCAACGTTCGGCATTTACCTGATGCGCAACGTCCTTTCGTGGATCGAAGGGCTAGGTGGGCTCTCGGTCATCGAGCGGCGCAACCGCGCAAAGGCCGCCGAGCTCTACGGCGTGATCGACTCGTACGCGGGCTTCTATCGATGCCCCGTAGCCTCGGACAGCCGATCGGTGATGAACGTCATCTTTCGCCTACCCAGCGTGGATCTCGAAAAGCGATTCTTGGATGGCGCCCAACGCAGCGGGATGATGGGCCTCAAAGGACATCGCAGCGCCGGCGGGGTCCGCGCGTCGCTTTACAACGCCGTGGAGCCGGAATGGGTGAGCGCGCTCGGGTCCTTCATGAAGGAGTTTGTCAGTCGCAACGGGTGAGCCACCGTCGCGATCGGAAGGTCCGTTGAGACAGCGCGAGAGAACGCGCGTGGCTAAATGGCGTCGACACCCCGCTCGCCGGTTCGAATCCGGACAACCTCGACAATCTCCGACACGAAGATCTTTCCGTCTCCGAGCTGGCCCGTTTTGCTCGCCTTCTCGATGGCGTCGATCACCGCACTCACGGAACTGTCGGGCACAACGATGTCCAAGTGCACCTTGGGAACGAAGTCGACCGAGTACGCCGCTCCTCGATAGACTTCTTTGCGCCCGCCCGTCCGGCCGAAACCTTTCACTTCGGTCATTGTCATTCCGACAATGCCCACCTCTGCGAGCGCCTCCTTCACTTCGTCGAGCTTGGAGGGGCGAATGACAGCTTCGATGCGTTTCATCTCATTGCCAAACTGGTGGGCCGCCGGGTTGCCATCACGTAGGGGTACCCGTCGCCTCGCTCGAGATCGCGGCGCGACGGTCACCCGCCGGGCGCGCGCCGCACGAGCGCACGCGCCGGCAGAAGCGCCGCCGCCGCGAGTTCGCCTGTGTCGAGCTCCGGCCCCCGTGCGCGCGCGGTCGTCATGCGATGATGAAGCATAGCCTGGGCCGCTTCCGGATCGCGCGGATGCAGGACGCCGTGGACGAAGACCTCGGCCGCTCGGTACGAGCTTCGGACCAGCGGACCCGACGCGACGAATGCGAAGCCCATCGCTCGCCCTTGCTTCGCGAATGCCTCGAACGCCGCCGGCTCGACGTAGCGGTCGACCGCGGCGTGCTTGGGCGTCGGCCGCAAGTACTGTCCGATCGTGAGCACGTCGACACCGGCTGAACGCAAATCACGCATCGTGTCGACGATCTCTTCGTCCGTCTCTCCGATGCCGACCATGATGGAGCTCTTGGTGATGCACGCGGGTGCCCGCGCTTTGACCCGCCGGAGCACGCTGAGTGACTGGTCGTAACTGCAACGCACGTCGCGGATCGTGCGGGTGAGCCTACGCACGACCTCGATGTTGTGTGCCCACACGTCCGGGCCCGCGTCGACCGTGGTATCCACGTCATCATGATGGCCGCCGAAGTCGCCCAGGAGCGTTTCGACGAGCATGTCCGGCCGAAGCTCCTTCAGCCTCCGGACCGTCTTGGCGACGTGCCCCGCGCCGCCGTCGAGCAAATCATCCCGGTCCACCATCGTCATCACCACATATTGGAGTGGCATGCGCGAAAGCGCGCGGGCCACGTGCTCCGGCTCACGCCCGTCGACCGCGCCGCGGGGGTGGCCCGTGGTGACCGCGCAGAAGCGGCATCCCCGCGTGCACGTGTCCCCGAGGAGCATGACGGTAGCTGTGCCTTCGCTCCAGCACTCGCCGATGTTCGGGCAGCGGGCTTCTTCGCAGACCGTGTGGAGGTCGAGGCTCCGAAACGCTTCCTTGAGTTCCGCGTATTGCGTTCCGCCGGGTGCGCGGACTTTGAGCCACGGGGGTTTGGGCGCGAAGCGCGCGAGCCCGGCGCTGGAGTTTTCGGCCATCGCGATGACTTGCTCTAGCACGCTAGCACGCCGCGGAGCTTCGCCCGGCAGGGTCGAGCGCCAGTAGCGCGCGCTCCCCGGGAGGACTGGCCTTGCCCCGTTCGGTGAAGATCGCGCTGATCAGGCGGGCTGGGGTAACGTCGAAGGCGGGATTGTCCGCGTTTACACCCTCGGGAGCCGTGCGAGTGCCCGCGAAGGTGAAGAGCTCGTCGCTCTTGCGGCGCTCGATGGGAATGGCGGCCCCGTTGGGGCACGCGAGGTCTACCGTGCTCCAGGGCGCGGCCACGTAGAAGGGAATCCCGTGGGCGTGCGCGAGGCAGGCGACGCCGTACGTTCCGATCTTGTTGGCCACGTCCCCCGAGCGTGCGATTCGATCGGCGCCGACGACGGTCAGGTCGACGGCGCCGCGAGCCATGAGTGCTCCCACCATGGAGTCGGTCACGAGGGTTACGTCGAATCCGTCCTTGTACAGCTCCCACGCCGTCAGCCGAGCCCCCTGGAGCACCGGGCGGGTTTCGCACGCCACGACCCGTACGCGCTTGCCAGACTCGCGCGCCGCCCGAACGACCCCGAGCGCCGTCCCGTACCCCCCCGTGGCAAGCGCGCCGGCGTTGCAATGGGTGAGGATGGTGGCCCCGTCGGGGACATGATCGGCCCCTAGGCGGCCCATCGCCCTGCACGCGAGGACGTCTTGATGATGAATCGCGCGTGCTTCCGCCGCGAGCTCGGCGACGCGCTCGGCCGGCCCTTCGGACGCGATTGCGCGCGCGACGGCCCCCATTCGCGCGAGCGCCCAAGCAAGATTGACGGCGGTCGGCCTCGTTCGGCCCAGTCGCCTTTCGGCCTCACGCACGGCGCGGACGAACGCTTCTGCGCCCCCGCTCTCTGCTCCGGCGGCGATGACGATTCCATAAGCGGCCGTAATGCCGATGGCAGGCGCACCGCGCACCATGAGCATCTCAATCGCCTCGGCGATCGCCTCAACGCGCGTCAACGTCTCGTAGCGCTCGACCAAAGGAAGGTCGCGCTGGTCGAGCAGGACCACGGCGCGGTCGCCTGGCATGAGCTCGACGGCCGAGTACGCGGCGCCGCTGAGCGGCTCTGGATGCGGCAAGCTCACGAGAGCGCACCGCCGCGGGCTCTCGCCATGCGTGCGGCGATTTCGTCTGTGGCGGTGCTCAGCTCCAGAAGCGCGCTTTCCTTGTCGCCGTGCACATAGGCGCGGACGCCCTCGGCGAGCGTGATCGCCAAGCTCACGTTGACGCCCTTGTCGGCCAGCTCGGCGCCCACTTCGGCGTCCTTGAGAAGCGTGTCCAGCTCGTCGAAAACGGCGTCGAGCTCGGCGAGGGGATCGGGGCGAGATTCTGTCATGGCATTACCGGTCCATCGAGTGTTCTTTTGGCGCGGGTGGATCGTTTCCTAATCGGCGTCGACTCGACGCGCGAATACGGCCGAGCTCCCCCCGTCGGTTCCCCCCGGGCTGACGGAGATCGCGCGCGCCTTCGATGCGATATCGTCTGCCCGCGCTTCGAACATGCGCGCCTCCTCGGCGCCCTCCGGCGAGAGCCGCAAGAGCGTGGCGTACGTTCGGCAGCTCTTGCCAAGCTCCATATCGTTGCCGACCTGTTCGAAGATGGCAATCGATCGCCGGACGGCTTCGACGGCATCCTGCGTGGCGCCGCCCGTTTGCGCAGCGATCGCTTCCGCGAGGGAGCGCAGGGTAACTCCGAGCTCGACCGTGCTCTGTACCTCGGAAAAGACTTTGGCCGCTCTGTCCATGAAGCCGCGCGCTTTCGCATAGTCCCGGCGTTCGAAGTAAGCGCGACCTAAACCGCGGAGCGCCGCCGCAAGCGAAGGCAAGTCTCCGAGCTCGTCGGTCAGCTCCTCGGCCTGATGCAACAAGGCGCTCGCGCTCGCGGCGCGTCCAAGCCGATCGTGCGTGGCGCCCAAGTTTGCGACGATGAGAGCCGTGCGATTGCGGTCCCCCGTTTCTCGGGCGGCTTCGTACGCCTGTTGGAAGAGAGCTGCCGCCCGCTTGTCGTCGCGAACGTCGCGCGCGACGAGGCCCATGCCGCTCAGCGTTGCGCTGGCGCCGACCAGATCGCCGCTCTCCCGCCGGATTCGGAGTGCCTGGTCGAACGCGTCCACCGCGGCGCGATAGTTTCCTGCGTCGTGCTGAATCGATCCGAGCCGATGCAGGCTCACCGCGATGGTCGGGCGGTCGCCCACCTTTCGCCGAAGCGCGAGCGAGCGGAGCGTATACTCGAGCGCCAGCGGCTGGTCACCCTTGAGGCGGTGGAGCTTGCCGATCCCGTCGAGCACGCTGGCCGTGCCTCGGTCGTCCTGGGCCTGCCCGAAGAGCGCAAGTGCGGCGGTGAGCTGACGGCTCGCTTCCGCGAGGCGGCCCATTTCGCGCAGCAGCCGGCCGATGCGCGCGTGCGCGGTCCCACCCATATGTCGGAGGTCGAGCCTCCAAGCCCGCGCCAACATCTCGACGAACGTGCGGTGGGCGGCGTCGTTTCGACCTAGCGCGTAGAGGACGTCCCCGTAGTGATGCATCGACTTGAGCCGGAGGTCCTCGTCGGCGTGGTCGCATTGGTCCAGCAGCTTCAGGCCCTTGGCATAGAGCTCGGCGGCCTTGGCATTCGCAGACCGGAGGCGCGCCACTTCGCCGGCTCGCACGTACGAGGTCGCCGCGAGAGCAGTTGCCCCTGCCTTTTCGCGGTGACGGGCGAGCATTTCCAGGTATTCTTCGCTCGTCTCGACCGTGGTCCGAAAGCTCAGCCACTCGGCGATCGCGCGATGGAACCTCCGCGCCGACGCCGGCGGCGTCAGCCGCAAGAGAGCCTCACGTTCGAGATTGTGTTTGAAAACGTACTCCTCGTCGCCCGCGAACGTGCTGTCCGGAAGGCGGAGCACGTAATCGCGCTCGACCAGGTCGGAGAGCCGCTGCCGCAGGCCCGCGACGTCATCGGCCTCGCCGCCCTCCCATACGTCCGGAGGCGAGTGCGTCTGCCGGTCCATCGCCACGAGCCCTCCGAGCCAAAAGACGCCCCCCATCACGGCCGCACGCTCGAGCAGCTCCCTATCGTCGGACACGAGCGCCGCAATGCGCGCCTGAACGGCGTCTTGCACCGTGAGGGGAAGCCTCACGTGGGCGAGTTTCTCGGCGACGATGGTCCAGTGTTCGTCGTCGAAGTCGTCCGTGGCCACGAGAACGCCTGTCTCGTGGTAAATTCTCACAATCTGTTCCGCGAGCGCGGGGTTTCCATCCGACAAGTTCACGGCAGTATTGACAAGCTCGTCGACGCCAGCGGCGTTGCCGCAAGGGGAAAGGAGGTCGCGGACGACGGCCCCCGCGTCATCGTCGGAAAGGGGACCGAGCTCCATCGTGATGTGCCTGTCGTTGCCGTACCGCCGCCACCCGTCGCGGCGCGCGAGCATTTCGGGGCGCGTCATGCACACGAGCAGAATCGGTCCTCGCAAGCTCTCGACGAGATACGCAAGAAGTTCGAGCGAGTCGTCGTGCGCCCATTGCAAATCGTCGAAGACGAGAACGAGCGGGTCGCTCCCCTTACCGGCGTCGGTCTCGAGGAAGTTCTTGATGACTGCGCGCCGCATCGACCGGATCTGCGCCGAATCGCCTTCCACGGCGCGGATGAGAGGCGAGTCCTGAAAGCCGAGGTCGAGCAGCTGCCCAAGAAAATACGCGACGTCGCCGACTTTACGGTCTTCGAGCACCGCCGCGAGTTGAGCGCGCACCTGCGCCTTTGCGGCTTCCGCGTCCATGGCCTCCACGATGCCGAACCGCCCGCGCAAGACACGCGCGAAGACCTCGTACGCGGGGCCTCCGTCGCGTGTTGCGCCGCGGTAAATGCGGGGCGCGTGGTCGCCGCGCTCGCGCATCCTCACGAGGAAGTCGCGAACGAGGCGCGTCTTGCCCATCCCGGTGGTTCCGAGCACCGTCACCGTGCGCGCCTCTTTCCGATCGCGCGAGAGGGCGTAGGCGCGCTCGAGCTCGCGCATTTCCGTCGCTCGTCCAACGAGAACGGCCCGACGCTCGCTGGCCGAGAAGCGGAACGGAAACAGACTTTCGGTTGCCACGCGGCGCTGAGGATAGCCTAGGCGCGGCCCGGTGCCTTTCGGGCCACGAATTTGACCTTTGGTCTTCGGATCTGCTCTCCCTTGCCTTGTGCACAGCGTGGCCTTTGCTCCAATCGCCGTCGCGGCGCTTGTCGCGACGCTCATGTCTTCAACGGGGGCACTTCCGAGGGCGACTTCGCGTCACTCGTCGACCGCTCACGCCACCCTGGGTCCGGCGGCGCTGCGCTTCGGACGTAGCGTCGGCTCGCCGACCCAAGGGCATTTGCTGGGTGGAATGCACCTCGACGAAGCCCCTTACGTGCGCATCGTTCCGGCCGATACGGCGGGAGATGTGCGCTGGGGGCTCGAGCCGCTGGTTACGATGCTGGAGCGCGCCGCACGCGCGGTCCGCGGTCAATTCCCGCAGGCTGTCACGTCCGTGGGTCACCTGTCGCGGGAAGGGGGAGGGGAGATCGAACAGCACCGTTCGCACGAGAGCGGTCGCGACGCCGACGTCGGTTTTTTCGTTCGTACTGCCTCTGGAAGGCAACTCTTGGAGCCGCATTTCGTCCCATTCCTAGCCGACGGGACCGCGCCGTCTTGGCCGGGGGCTTACTTCGACGACGCCAAAAATTGGGCCCTCGTCGCGGCGATGCTCGGCGATCCGCAAGCTCACGTAACACACATTTTCGTCGCCGCGCCGCTGCGCGCCCGCCTCCTCGCCTACGCGGAGAAGAGCGGCCTCAGCCCGAATTTGCGACTGAGGGCCGCCGAGGTCATGCAGCAGCCGCATGGAGCGCTCCCGCACGACGATCACTTCCATGTTCGCATCGGCTGTCCTTCCCGCATGAGCGGGTGTGTAGAAAACCCCGCTCTGCGCGGGCGCCCTGTGGAACCCGCGGTGACCCGCGGTCGCCGGGGCACCCCGTCCAATCTCGTCGGCCGGGCCTTGGTGACGCCCGCGCCGACTCGCGCCCCCCCAGCCGCACCCCGGCCGGATCGAGGATCCGTCACCGAACCTGACCCGAACCCGCACGAGGACCCCGCGCCCCCGGCGCTCATGACCACGCCCCTCGACGACGTCGACGGATGACGCCCTGACAAGGGGGGCGCTACCGTGTGTACGAGACGGCCGCGACACCCATGAGGCAAACGTGAACAAGGTCGTGCAATCGGCGGCGCAGGCGGTGAAGGATATCCCGGGCGGCGCGACCATCCTCGCCGGCGGCTTCGGCCTTTGCGGCATTCCGGAGAACTGCATTCGCGCCCTTCGGGAACTCGGAACCGGAGGGCTAACGGTCGTCTCGAACAACTGCGGGGTCGACGACTTCGGTCTGGGCATTCTGCTCCGCAATGGCCAAATCGTGAAAATGATTTCGAGCTACGTAGGCGAGAACAGAGAGTTCGAACGCCAATACCTCTCGGGAGAGCTGGAGCTAGAGCTCTTGCCGCAAGGCACGCTCGCGGAACGGCTTCGCGCGGGCGGCGCGGGAATCGCTGCGTTCTATACACCGACCGGCGCGGGCACCGCCGTGAGCGACGGGGGGCTGCCCATGCGCTACGGACCCGATGGGAGCGTAGCGAAATACTCCGACAAAAAAGAGACGCGAGAATTCCACGGACGCGCGTACGTCCTCGAATCCGCCATTCGCGGCGACTTCGCCATCGTCAAAGCGTGGAAGGGCGATCGCTTCGGAAACCTCATGTATCGGCACACAGCGATGAATTTCAACCCCATGATGGCCGCTGCGGCCAACGTGACGATTGCGGAAGTCGAAGAGCTTGTGGACGTGGGTGACCTCGACCCGGACCACGTTCACACGCCGGGGATCTACGTTCACCGGGTCTTCCGCGGGCGAGACTACGAAAAGCGCATCGAGCGGCCGACCACACGCGCGAGGACGAGCTAGGCATGACGACGCACTCGCGAGATCCGGCGGCCGGAGCAGAAGCGGCGCGGCGTGATCAGATCGCCCGGCGAGCCGCTCGAGAGGTGCGCGATGGGTACTACGTGAATCTCGGCATTGGAATGCCCACGTTGGTGTCCAACTTCATTACCAAAGGCGTCGAAGTGGTGCTGCAGAGCGAGAACGGCTTGCTGGGGGTCGGCCCGTATCCCGACGAAGGGGCGCTCGACCCAGACGTCATCAATGCCGGCAAGGAAACGGTGACCATGCTGCCCGGCAGCGCGGTATTCTCGAGCGCCGAAAGCTTCGCGATGATTCGCGGAGGCCACGTCGATTTGGCCATTCTCGGCGCAATGCAAGTGAGCGAGCACGGTGACCTCGCCAATTGGATGATCCCCGGCAAGATGGTCAAGGGGATGGGCGGGGCCATGGACCTGGTGGCGAGCGCCAAGCGCGTGGTAGTGATCATGGAGCACGCGGCGAAGGATGGAAGCCCGAAGATTCTTCGCGAATGCGGCTTGCCGCTGACCGGTCGGCGCGTGGTGCACCGAATCATCACTGAGCTCGCGACGATGGATGTTACGCCCCACGGGCTCCTCCTGCAGGAAGTCGCCCCCGGGGTGAGCGCGCGTGAGGTTCAAGAGCGAACCGAACCCACGCTCAAAGTGTCGCCGTCGCTCGTCACGATGCGGCCTTGACTCGTCAAGCGCAGAGGGCGTTACCACAGGCCTTGCGAGCAATCTCTCAGACGGTTCGGCCATAGTAACCCGACCTTTGGCGTCGGCTTTGACGCACCGCGACCGAGCTCGCGCGCGTTCGTGACTCCGGCCTTCCGCGCTCGCTCGCGGGAACCCTTTCGGCTAAAGCACGGGTGCGCAGAATGCACTGGCCCGAAAAAAAGCTCCCCGAGGGAGACGCCGCCGAGAAAAAAACGATCGGCAAAGGAGTCTTTCGCAAGTGCGACGGGTGCGGCGAGACGCTCGCGTCCGATTCGTTTGCGGCCAATTTCGAAGTCTGTCCCCAATGCGGGCGGCACCACAAACTCGGGGCGCCGGGTTGGCGTAAGCTCTTGCTAGACGACGGCGCGCTCGAAGAATGGGACGCGCATCTCGCACCGGCCGATCCTATCGAGTTCGTCGACGTGCGGACGTACCCCGAGCGCGTCGCCAGTGCGCAGCGCGCAACTCATGCAAAGGAGGCCATCGAAATAGGGATAGGACGGATTCGGGGGCGCGCCATCGCGTGGGGCGCCTTCCTTTTCGGCTTCATGGGGGGATCCATGGGAAGCGTGGTCGGCGAAAAGATCACGCGCCTCTTCGAGAGGGCCCGGAGCGATAGGATCCCCGCGGTGCTTCTGCAATCGTCTGGGGGCGCACGAATGCAAGAAGGTATTCTCAGCCTGATGCAAATGGCCAAAACGGTCGGGGCGCTGGAGCGGTTGAAGGACGCCGGGCTTCCATTCGTCAGCGTACTTTTGGATCCGACCACCGGCGGCGTGACGGCGAGCTTCGCGCTTCTCGGAGACGTCAACCTCGCGGAGCCAGGGGCGCTCATTGGATTCGCGGGTCCTCGCGTGGTGGAGAGCACCATTCGCCAAAAGCTGCCGGAGGGCTTTCAACGAAGCGAGTTTCTTCTCACCCACGGAATGGTCGATCGCATCGTGAACCGTCTTGCCATGAAGGACGAAATCGCCACCGTACTCGGACACTTGCTCGGGCCTGCCGCGCCGCTCCTGCGGCCCAACGGGGTGGCCGCGCACGGGGTCCGTGAGTGATGCTGGGCGGGGCTGCGTCACCGCCGGTCGGGCAGGCCGCAGGCACGCGCGCGTCGACATCCGAACGATGACGAGCGGCCCTTCGCTCGAGCTGGCTCTTTCCAAGCTCTACGAGAGAATTCCCTTGGGCATGCGCCTGGGGCTCGAGCCGATGCGTGCGGCGTGCGCTCGCTTCGGAAATCCGGAGCGCGCGCTTACCGCGGTGCACGTGGCCGGAACGAACGGTAAAGGCAGCGTGTGCGCGATGGTCGAAGCGATTGCCCGCGAAGCCGGGCTCGCGACGGGCCTTTACACGTCGCCGCATTTATGCCGGTTCGCCGAACGGATCTGCATCAACGGAGCCCCCATCGAAGACGCGAAGTTGTCCGAGCTGCTTGTCCGTGCACTCGCCGATTCCGCCGATCTGTCGTTCTTCGAAGCGGCGACGCTCACGGCCTTTCTGGCCTTTCGGGACGCCGCGGTCGACGTGGCGATCGTCGAAGTAGGGCTCGGCGGGCGCCTCGATGCGACGAACGTCCTTCCGCTCCCACGCGCCGCCGCCATAACACGGATAGCGCTCGACCATACCGACCGGCTTGGACCGACGCTTCTTGACATCGCGCGCGAGAAGGCAGGCATCGCCAAGCCGGGGCTCGACATCGTGCTCGGGCCGATGCCACGCGACGTGCGCGCGGCAATCGACGACGTCGCGCGTTTGCGGGGCGCCACGACGAGCTCGGCGGCGGACCGATCGTACCCGCTCAATGGCGAAATGCTGGGGCTACCGGGCGAGCACCAAGTCGACAATGCGCGCGTTGCAGCGGCCCTTGGCGAGCGGCTGGGGGTCTTACCGGATGCCATCTCGCGCGGTCTCGCGAGCGTGCGCTGGCCTGGGCGTCTGGAGCGCATCGGCCCGTACTTGCTCGACGCGGCCCACAACCCGGATGGAGCCGTCGCGCTCGCGCGATACGTGGGTGCGCTTTCCGTCCCGCCTGAACGCACCACCCTGGTCTTCGGCGCGCTGTCGGACAAGGACTGGAAACCCATGTTGTCGATTTTGGCGCCGCTGGCCGGGGCGCGCGTTTATCTCGCTCCGGCCGTTCCCGCGTCCCGCCCGGCCGTGGACCCGCGCGAGATGGCGGCGTTCGTCCCGGGACGGATCGCCTCTACCGTGTCCGAGGCCCTCGCACTCGCCGACGGTGAGCTGATCGTCGTGGCCGGATCAATGATGCTGGTTGGCCGTGTTCGCGCTTCCGTGCTCGCTCTGCCGTGCGATCCGCTCGTCCCGCTTTGAACGAGGGATGACCCAAGGCTAGCATGACGATCCGCCCGCCATGCCGAGCTTCGACATCGTCTCCAAAGCGCAGCTGAACGAGGTCGACAATGCGTATAACCAAGCGCAAAAAGAGATCGTGCAGCGGTTCGACTTTAAAGACACGGAGACGACGATCGAGAAGGCCCCCGACGCGCTCACGATCCGGTCGGGGAGCGAAGACCGCGCGAAGGCTGCGCTCACGGTCCTTCAGGACAAGCTCGTGAAGCGCAAGGTCTCGCTGCGTTTCATCGACGTGGGCAAACCTGAGCCAACGAGCAAAGGCGGCGCTCGCATCGTCGCGAAAATCAAAGAGGGAATCGAAGTCGAGAAGGGCAAAGCCATCATCCTCCTTTTGAAGGAAAGCAAGATCAAGGTCCAGGCGTCGATTCAGGAGACGCAGGTCCGCGTGACAGGGAAAAACAGGGACGACCTGCAGTCCGCGATTTCGGCCGTAAAGCAGCACGATTTCGGAATCGAGCTTCAGTTCGTCAACTTCAGAGACTGACGCGTGGGCGGTGATCGCCCGACCGTCATGGTCGATGCGCCCAGCCCATCCTTACGCTTACCATGAAGAAAATCGTAGAGAAGAAGCGGGCTCGCGGCGCGCGGGGGCACGCGCCCGCGACGCAAAAGCTATTCGGAACGGACGGCATTCGCGGCATCGCCAACGAGCACCCGATGACGCCGGAGCTCGCGCTCCAGCTGGGACGCGCGGTCGCCTTCGTGGCAGGGCGCGGCAAGACCCACGTACCCCGCGTGCTCATCGGCAAAGACACGCGCTTGTCCGGATACATGCTCGAACAGGCGATGGCGAGCGGCGTGTGCGCGATGGGAGGCCGCGCGATCCTCTGCGGTCCGATGCCCACCCCTGCTATCGCGCACCTCACGGTGAGCATGCGCGCCGACGCGGGAATCGTCATCAGCGCGAGTCACAATCCGTATCAGGACAACGGCATCAAGATTTTCGGCGGTGACGGATTCAAGCTCCCCGACGAGGCCGAGTGCGAAATAGAGCATCTGGTGGCCGACGATCGTCTGCTCGGTAAGCGCTCCACAGGGCCGGCCATCGGCCGCGCGGAAAAGCTCGAGGACGCCCGCGGCCGGTACGTGGTCTTTCTCAAGCAAACGTTCCCGCGGGACGTATCCCTGGATGGCGTCCGCGTCGTGGTCGACGCGGCGCACGGCGCGGCGTATCGCGTCGCGCCGCTCGTGCTCCAGGAGCTCGGGGCGCTCGTCACGGCGATCCATGTGAAGCCCAACGGGGTGAACATCAACAAGGACGCCGGCGCTCTACACCCCGAGCACGTTTGCGCTGAGGTGTTGAAGCGTGGCGCGGCGATCGGAATCGCGTTGGATGGGGATGCGGACCGGGTCATCATCGTCGACGAGAAAGGCCAAATCGTCGACGGCGACCAGGTGCTCGCCATGTGCGCGTCCCGTATGCTCGACGCGGGGGAGCTTCGCGCGCGGACGGTCGTCGCAACGGTGATGTCCAATCTGGGGCTGGAGCACGCCCTGGCGCGCGTGGGCGTGACGCTCGTCCGAACCCAAGTGGGCGACCGGCACGTCGTCGCGGCGATGCGGGCGGGCGGCTTCAACTTGGGCGGCGAGCAGTCGGGCCACCTCGTCTTTCTCGATCACGCGTCGACGGGGGATGGCATCCTTGGTGCGCTCCAAGTGCTCGCGCTCATGCTGCGCACGGGAAAACCGGTCAGTGAGCTCGCGAACCAGATGCAGCGCGTTCCCCAGGTGCTCGAGAACGTCACGCTGCCCGCCCGGCGGCCGCTCCACCACATGCGCCGCCTCGACGAGCTGACCCGAAAGATCGCCGCGGCCCTGGGTGACGATGGGCGCGTGCTCGTGCGCTGGAGCGGAACGGAACCCAAGTTGCGCATCATGCTCGAAGGTCCGCGCGAAGAACGCATTCGCGCTTGGGCGCACGAGCTGGCCGCCGCGGCCAGGCTCGATTCACCCGTTTAATTCCGTCGAGCCGACCGCAGACACGGGTCGGGGGAGCGCGCAAAACGGTGCCAGTCCGGATCTGAGCCGACGCCCTATTTCGCCGTACGCCAGAGCGAGCCGGTGTTCGGGGTTGTCCCGGTGGCATTGTTCGCGTTGCTCGCGTTGCCCAAGTTGATCCAGAACACGTTGTTGCCGCTGACGGTAACGCCAAAGGGCGCCACCAATCGACTGGCGAGGACCGTCTCCCCTGTTCCGTCTACGCCCACGCGACCCACCGTGCCATCGGTGACTCCCACGTCGCCGCTTCCGGAGTTCGCCCAGTAAAGGATTCCAGTCGCAGGATCGATGGTGAGGCCCTGCGCCCAGTGCACATCCGTGACGATCGTCGAGCCGCCGTTGGTTGCGGTCTTCCTTTCGGCGAAAATCGCGTCGGGCTCGGCGTAGTAAAGGGACGTCGAATCGAGCGCCAGGCCGAAGTTGACACTTCCGCGCGGACCCGAACCAATGACCACGGGCGTTCCCCCGGTGATGGGTATTTGGTAAACGCTTCCGTTGACGTCCGTGAAGTACACGGACGTCGCGTCGACGGCACACTGCTGCGGCTCGACGGTGTCGCCACTTACGCCGTCGTAAAGAACGCTGTTCTCCGCGAGTACGCCTCCCGCGCCGCTCGTCTTGGGAACACGGTGTACGCTGTTGTCGTCGTTGTCGACCCAGTACACGTAGGAAGAATCCAGGGCGATCCCCCAGGGAGATATGGCGATCGCGAGCTTTGTCGGGTGCCCGGCCGCACAGCCCGCAATTGGACACGACCAAATCGCCCCCGTATTGGTGTCGCTCGGCGACACCGAGCCCCAGTAAACGTTCTGGTCGTCGACCGCGATCCCTTTTGGATTGGTCTCCGTCGACGTGTAGACGACGAGACCTGAATCGCAACCCGAAACCGGACACGACGCAGCCACTCCGTCCGCCGTACCCTGGTCCGACCCGTACTCGACCCAGTAAACGCGATTGGCGTCGCTCGCCATGGCCCATGGGTTATTGAGCCCTGTTTTGAGCGGGCATGGATCGGCGCAGCTTCCCGCTTCCCCCGGCGCGGTCGCTTCGGGCACAGTCTGCACATCATAAGCGCCTTGGGTATCACTCGCTCCGTAGGCGTCGCTTCCACCTGCGGCCGCGTCGGGTTCCGGCGCGCTCGTCTCGGGAGCATTGAGGGCCCCGCTCTCGAGCCCGGCTCCCGTTTCCACGGAGAGCACGACGGCACCATCGGGTTCCCCAGACCCGTGATCGAGGAGGCCCCCTGCGGCATCGACCGAGCCATCCGACTCGTCGGCCGTCCGATCTTCTATGCCAAGGAGCCCCGCGCATCCGGCAAGAGCCACCGCGGACACGCCGACCATCATCCCCATGCGAACTGCAAGTACGCGCACGCTGGCACTCTAAGGCAATTCGCCCTCGAGGGCCCGCCCCAAAACGCCTCCCTTTCGACGTGACGTTCTGGCCAGGCCCAGCGAGACGCGGGTGCCGTCAATACCGATAATGCTCCGGCTTGAACGGCCCTTCGGTCCCCACGCCCAGATAGTCCGACTGCTCTTTGGTGAGCTTCGTGAGCTTCACGCCGAGCTTCGAGAGATGCAGCGCCGCGACCTTCTCATCGAGCTTCTTCGGCAGGGTGTACACCTTACGCTCGTACTGCGCGAAATTCTGCCACAGTTCGATCTGTGCGAGCGTCTGGTTGGAGAAGCTCGTCGACATCACGAAAGACGGGTGCCCGTTGGCACATCCGAGATTCACGAGTCGGCCCCGCGCGAGCAGCGTCAGCTTCTTGCCGTCAGGAAACACGAACTGATCAACTTGGGGCTTAATGTTGACCTCGTCGATCTCCGGATTCTTCTCGAGCCAGGCCACGTCGATCTCGCAATCGAAGTGCCCAATGTTGCACAAGATGGCCTGGTCCTTCATCGCGCGCATGTGCTCTTGCCGAATGACGCTGAGACACCCGGTGGCCGTGACGAAGATGTCGGCGGAGGACGCCACTTCTTCCATCGTCGCTACCTGGTAGCCTTCCATTGCGGCCTGCAGCGCGCAAATGGGATCTATCTCGGTGATTATGACCCGTGCGCCCAAGCCCCGCAGCGATTGCGCGCAGCCTTTGCCCACGTCCCCGTAACCGGCGACCACAGCGACTTTGCCCGCGAACATCACGCCTGTCGCCCGCTTCAATCCGTCTCCGAGTGACTCACGGCAGCCGTACAGGTTGTCGAACTTCGACTTCGTGACGCTGTCGTTCACGTTCATCGCCGGCACCTTGAGCGTTCCTTTCTTCGCCATCTCATAGAGGCGATGAACGCCCGTCGTCGTCTCTTCGGAGAGACCGCGGAGCGGGTCGGAGCCGGCGAAAAATGCGGCATGCTTCTCGTGGATGACCGCGGTGAGGTCGCCGCCGTCGTCGAGTATCATGTTCGGCCCCTTGCCCCCCGGGAACGCGCGCAGCTGCCTCTCGATGCAATCGTAGTATTCAGGCTCCGTCTCGCCCTTCCAGGCAAAAACGGGAATGCCCTTCTTGGCAATCGCCGCCGCCGCGTGATCCTGCGTCGAAAAGATATTGCAGCTCGTCCATGTGACCTCCGCTCCGAGCTCGAGCAGCGTCTCAATGAGCACGGCTGTCTGGATGGTCATGTGCAGACAACCGGCGATGCGCGCCCCCTTGAGCGGTTTGCTCGGTCCGAACTCCTTCCGAAGCGACATCAAACCAGGCATCTCGCTCTCGGCGATTCCGATTTCCTTGCGTCCCCAATCGGCTTCCGCGATGTCTTTGACCTTGTAGTTGTCAGCCATGATTCTTTCCCTTCGTGCTTTTCGGTCTTCTCGCCACGAGAACCTGCCACGGCAGGTGCGCATCCGCGCCGTCCCCACACAACGAGGCGGCAATCCTGGTCACGCGCGAGTCTTCCAGGCCGGCCGCCCGGGCGAATCGCCGGAGCTCGGCGGGCTCGAACCCGAGCCATGCGTCCGCCTGCGTGCGCATCGATTCGTCGTCGTGGCGCGCATAGTCCAGAATGACCACCGCTCCGCCCGGCGCGCAAAGGTTTGCCAGTTGGGCGACCACCTTGACGGGCTGCGGAGCATGGTGCAGGAGCCGTGACGCGAACACCGCGTCAGCCCCCGGTACCGGGGCGCCCCGCTCCACGGACACCCCGAGCGCTTTTCGGAGCTCGCTCGAGCCGAGCTCGCCCTCGACGAGAGTAACGTTCGTGAAGCCACGGGCGGCCACGCGGTCGCGCGCCCGCGCGAGCTGCACCTCGGCCCGATCCACGCCGACCACCCGCTCGAATACGGGGGAGAGCACGTCGAGAAGCCGGCCGTCGCCCGTTCCGGCGTCAAGTGCGAGTGCCCGGCGGGGCATGAGCTGCCCGAGCGCCGCCAGATAGGCCCCCGCCTCCGACGGAGCGATGTCTCGGCTTTTGGGCGGACGGGCGAAGAATTCGTGTGCGGCGGCTTCGCGCGCTCGCAGGACGTCGGGGATTCGGTCCAGACTTCCCTCCTTTTCGCAGAGGGCTCTCCCGCTCGCGAGGGCGTCGGCGATGACCGCGTCCTTGACCAGTCGCGGCGCCACCGACACGAGCGTTCGCGTCCCTTCCTTACGATCCCGGAGCAGACCCGCTTGGCGGAGCGCGGCGGCGTGCCGCGACACGTTGGACTGATTTTCCCCGAGCAGTTCGGCGAGCTCGCCGATTCCGAGCTCTTCTTCCGCGGCCAACGCCAAAAGGCGCAGGCGCATCGGTTCCGCCAGAACGCGGTAGAGCTCCCACCGCGGCGATCGGGAAGTGTCGACCTCAAGCAAGGCCGCATTCTATGAGTGCATGCGTCTCGATGCAAATGAGGAACGGGTGCGGCCACATTTTCAGTGCGAAATTGGCATCCCGTCGATCCATGTCGTGACCATAGTCACGCCGGCCACGTCGGGCACGTGAGTCGCGATCGGCGGCATTTGCACTCCTGTTTGGCTCGCGGTGTCGCGCGCGAGATCGCGGTAGGGTATCGCGCTGTGGGCGCTGTCGCCCGGCGTGATCCGAAGGAAACCCGCGCCCGGTGCCGGCTGAAAGCCGGACGGGACGCCCACAGCCGTCGTGTACGTGTCGGTGGACTGCACCGAGCTGAGGCCGCCCGTCGTGAGTCGAAGAAACATCCCCGTCCACTGCGCGTAGGCGCCGGGCGACCGATTGTGGCATGCGTTGCCGCAGTTGGCGTGCAGCCAGCCGAGCGCGGCGACCTCCGTCGGCGTTCCCGGGATGGTAAGCGGCGACGCCGGCGGGACCGTTACGAGACCCCGTCGAACGAGCTCGCTCATCGTCAGACCGGACGCGTTTGGAGTCGACAGCCCGATAGCCTCGAAGCCTAGAACGCCGTCGGGCGCGCCATCGTGGCACGTTGCGCACTCGCTTTGCGCCGGGATGTCGAAACCGGTGCCCGCGACGTTCGGGGCGCCGGCCGTGAGCTCCGTGGCCTGGGTCTGGTCAGCCGACCACGCGTACGTCGTTCGGAACCATGTACCGTCGGCCCGTTTTGCGAGATGCCGCGTCTCGATGCGACGGCCGCCTATCGAGAACTCCTTCCAGAGCTTCGTTCCGACCGGGAACACCCAATTGTCCATGTCGCTCGTGTCGATGGCTGTCCCGGGCGGTAACCGAATGAACCGCCGCTTCTGGGCGCCGTCGCTCCAGAGTTCGATCGAGGGATCGAAGATGTCCACGTCGTCCGCGATCGTCCCGGTCGCGAAATCGGAGTAGAGGCCCGTGCACGCGAGGTCGACGGGATGGCCGTCGGGCGCGTTCGTGCACTCCATCGCGAGTGGCTGCCCGGCGGGGGCGCCGCACCCGACTGCCGCCAATGCGCCCACCGCTGCTGCCATCCACACGAACGTTGCTCTCATGGCTTCTCTCCTTCAGTCGAGCGGCGCGCGGTCTTGCCCGCGCTTCTTCGTGCCGTGGACAAGAGCAAGTGCGAGGCCGCGCCTCGGGTTTCGAGGGACGGGCAGAAAGAAGCGGTAAATTGCGGTAGGTGACGCAGCCGGTCACTTGCCTCGACGACTCCTCGTCGCCGGCTGACCAGGGGTCGTCACGTTCTGCAATGACCTCGCGAGCGCGCCGTCGAGCATTGGAAACGGCGCGCGCCGGCCCCGCGCGTTCGCGGTGACCGCGGCTCGTCGAGGTGGCGACGAAGGCCGGTCACTCTCCGGCTCGGCGGGCCGGGGCCGCGCCGCCGTCAGGGAGCGAAAATAGGCGCTTTTCGGCCGCAGAGAGGCCGCAGTGAGCAATCTGCGCTCGCGCCGGCGGCCTTGGTCCCCAACTTGCGATGGGTGCCATCACGGCCAACGAGAGTGGTCGCGAGGAGACGGCAATCATGAACACGATGGTAATCTTGGGCGTTGTCGGCATCGTAGGTCTGACGGGATGCGCTTCGGTGAGCGAGGGGGTGGCTTCGATGCAGCCCGAGTCCGCAAGCCAGCCGTCGTCCGTCCGTGTCGGGGAGACCCGGTTGCTCGACCCGCGCGTCAACCCCTCGGCCGGCGTACGCGTCACCGCCGAGGGCGATGCCTTGGTCGTTCGGTTCGCGCACCCCGGCCGCCGTACGGGTGAGATCGAGCGGCTGGACCCGGTTTCACTGCAAACGATCTCGAAAACCGCAGCGCCGGTCGACCGTTCATCCTCGTGGGGGGGACGTCCCCAGCGCGTCGTGCTTGACGGCGGACGCTTCGTCGTTTGCTGGAAGAGCGGGGACCCCGAACAGGGGTATCGGGTCATGGCCCAAGCGTTCAATGCCAGCGACGGCTCGCCGCGCGGAGCGCCGGTCGCCATCTCGCCTGCGGACGCCGACGTGAGTGGTTCGCTGAGCGTTGCGACAGCGGACGGCCACAATGTGGTCGCCACGTTCGCGGCGTCGACGGGGGACGCGTTCGCGGCGTACGCCGTCCCGATCGAGGCTCTCTGACAAGCCCCCCCATCCGCAGCCGGACACCGATGCAGTAAATGCAGTAAACGAGTGTCTTGTTCCGCCTGGGGAGCTCGAGGGTGGAGCAGCATCGCTCTCCTCGACGTGAAGGGCGGGTCGGTTCTGTCGAGCGGCGCCTTGCCAGAGCCAAAGGCGGAGCGAGACTCAGGGTGACCCGGGTTTCTCACTCGGGAGGAAAGTACGGCTCCGCCACCCGCTTCCGTGCGACCATGCGACGATGGCGCAAGACGCCGGCAAAGGCGGGGGGAGCGAAGCCGAAAAATTGCCCGAGCGGCCGATCGAGGACGCGGATCTCGAAGCCGATCCTGACGAGGACCTCGGCTCGCTCACGAGTTTGCTCGGGCACACCGATTCTGGATGGGACGCGGAGTCGCAGGCGCGGACGCTCCATCAAGCGGCGGAGTCGACGCGCCTTTCGGCCGACGAAAGCCCCGTTTCGGGTGAGGCTTCCAGTGTCGCGAAACCCGCGCTCCGCTCCAAGGGGCCGCCGCCGCTTCCTCGCCGTGCGGCCTCACGGGTCGCGCCGGCGCCTGCCCGCTCTCCGGCTCCGGCGCCGGTTCGGATGCTGGCTGACCTCCTGGCGCCCGACGGGCTCATCGACTTGTTGCAAGCTCGCGTCGCGACGCTGGAGGCTCGCGGCGACAAGGTGGGACTTGCGCGGGCGCATGTAGAATTGGCGCTGGCGAGCGAGACGATCCTCGGCGATGACGGCCGGGCGCGGGGCCACGCGGAGGCCGCGCTCCGCGTGCACCAGGGCACCGCTGCCGCGCACGGGTTTTTGCGCCGAGCCAAGCATGCACGGAGCGCCCTTGGCGCGCTGCTCGAGCACCTCGACCAGGAGCTTTTGGCGGCGGCGTCAGAGGCCCACCGCGTCGACTTGCTCGTTGAGAAGGCCCGTTTTCTCGAGGCCATGGGCGGGCGAGGACGCGAAGTTCGAGCCACCTGGGAACAGGCTCTCGCCCATCGTCCGGACCATCCTGCGGCGCTAAAAGGGCTCGAGGCGGAGCTCGTGGTGCGCGCGCTCGCGAGTGGGTCGCCGGCCGATTGGGAGGCTCTTGCGAACCACCTAGGGCGGATGGCGGACGCATACGCGACGCAGCCGCCTCTCGCTGCCTGGCTGCACGTGGAGCGCGCCCGCATTCTTGAGCGCAAGCTCGAGCGAGTGGGCGCCGCGCGGAGCGCCCTTGAGCGAGCGCTCGAGCTCGACCCGAGCTTGGGCCCCGTCCGCGACGCGTTCGTCCGGCATGTCGGGGTGCACGGGGATTGGGCAGCTCTGGTCCGCCTTCTCGACGAGGAAGCGTTGCTCGAAACGAATGGCGCGCGCTCCGCCCGTTTCGAGCTCGACGCGGCCACGACGGCCACTTTCCGCCTCGGCGAGCCGTCGCGCGCGTGCGCGCTTCTCGAGCGGGCCGCCGCCCGCGCACCAACCGTCGCGAGCGTGGATTGCCGCGTCCTCGACGAGCTCGTACGACTGAACGAGGGCGAAGGCCGTTGGGCCGACGCAGCCCGCGCGCGCCGCGCGCGCTTGCGCTTCGTGACCGACCCGAGCGTAATGGCCTACGAGTTGCGCGCGCTCGCGGCCGCGGCGGAGCGGCAAGGGGACATGGAGACAGCGGTTTTGGACATTCAGCGTGCGCTGGCGCTGGACGCGGCCGACCCATCTGCGGTCGAGACGCTCGATCGGCTCCTTTCGGCAACGGGCAAGCAAGAACAGCGAATCGCAACATGGCTGCAGGAGTCCGCTCGGGCAGAGGACCCAGTCCGCCGGGCGCGTGCATTGACCCGCGCGGCGCGAATTTGCGAAGAGACGGGCCGGCGCGAGGATGCCGTCCGGCACCTGCGTTCGGCGTGGGTCGCGGCTCCGGGCGACGGTGAAGTTCTTGACGCGCTCGCCCGTCTGCTCGCGCCCGCGCTGGCGGAGCCGCGAGATGGTGCCGTGCGGTCGCTTGTCGAACTCTATTCGGACGCCGCCGAGCAATCACGCGATGTCGGCCGGAAAGTCGCGTACATCGAGAAGATCGCGCTCCTGTGGGAGGATGTGCTCGGCGATCCCGCGCGGGCAGCGAGGGCCTACGAGCAGGTTCTGGCGATCGATCCCGATCGGCGTGGCGCGATCATTGGTCTTGGCCGCGTGGCGGCGCGGGCATCGGACGCGAGGACGCTGGCACGCGCCCTGCTCGACGAAGCTCGCGTGACGCCCGACCGTGGCGCGCAGCTCACGCTCCGTGCGCGCGCCGCGGCGGCCTTGGGAAAGGCGGATCCGGCGCGCGCGATCGCTCTCGTGCGCGAAGTGCTCGAGCACGACGGAACGCACGCCGCGGCTCGCTCGCTCGAGACTCGGCTCTACGAAGAAGCGGGTCGCTGGGAGCTGGTCGCGCGGTCCTTGCGCGCGCGAATCGACGTCGTGCCTGCGGCCTCCGAGAAGGTCGCGCTCTGGCTTTCGCTCGCGCAAGTTCAGCACGTGCGCTTGCATGCTCCGCTCGACGCCCTCGCGTCGTTGGATAGGGCGCGGGCGCTCGACCCATCGCATCCGGCCGCGCGCGACGAAACCGTGCGAATGCTAGAGGATCACGGCGACGCGCGGGCACTGCGGGACGCGGTCGAGCGGCTGGCCGCGACCGCCCCCACGGCGGAGGAACGCGCCCTGCAGCTCGCACGAGCGGCGGAGATCGACGAGCTGCGTCTCGGCGACGATGCGGGCGCGACTCGAACCTACCAGCGGGCGTTCGCGGAGAACCCGGACGACGAAGCGGTCGCCGAGCGGCTCTCGCGGACGCTCGCGCGTCGCGCGCGCCAGCGCACCGCGGGCGAGCCCGCGGAGCTCCCCACGCTTCTCGGAAAGCGGATCGAGCGGGCCCCGCCTGCCGCGGCGCGCGGGCTGTCTTTCGCGCTCGCGTGGAGCCTCGTGGAGAGCGGACAGGAGCCGATGCGAGCCGCGGCCCTTCTCGAATCGGTGCTCTCGGAACAGAGCGACCATCTTCCCGCGCTGCGCACGCTCGAATGGTTGCGCCGGCGCGCCGCGGTGGACGTGGGCTCGCTCGCGCGCTTGCTCGCGCGTGAGGCAGAGGCTTTCAAAGATCCGCGCGCGCGGCTCGGCGCGCTCTGGAACCTCGCCGCGCTGGAGGAATGGGTACTGCCGGGGAGCGATCCGACGCCGACGTACCGCGCCATCCTCGAGATCGATCCGCAAGACCCTGCCGCCCTCGAGGCGACCCTACGGCGTGACCGGGCTGACGCTCGTCGCGGCGAGCCTAGAGCGCGCGCCAGTGTCATCGCGGCGCTGCGCGCGCTGGTCCCGTTCGCGCCCAATGACGACATGCGCCTGTCGCTCCAGCTACGGCTCGCCCTGATGCTGGAGTCGGCCGCAGCCGATTCGCTGGACTCGGCGGTTGCCCGAACGTTGTCGCTGGAGGCGCTCGATCGCTACGGCGACGCGTTGGCGCTCGACGACCAGTCCGTCACGGCCTCGACGGGCCTGGCGCGGCTGGCCACGCGTCTCGGCGACGGGGTTGCGGCTCTTGCCGCGACGCAGTCTCTCGCGCAGGTCTCCGAGGATCCGCGGACGCGGGCTCGGTGTCTGCTCGACGGCGCGGAGATAT
Source organism: uncultured delta proteobacterium (assembly GCA_963831555.1). Lineage (GTDB taxonomy): Bacteria > Myxococcota_A > Polyangia > Polyangiales > Polyangiaceae > Palsa-1150. The sequence continues at coordinate 318,881 of CAWHQT010000016.1, read as the reverse complement.
TGCTCGGGCCGGACGAGGATCCACGCTTGGGGGAACGCGCAGAGCGGCAAACGCGAGCGGCGTCCATCTTGGAGCGGGCACTCGAAGCGGACCCGGATTCGATCCCGGCGGCCGGCCGCCTCGCCACCGTCTTGCTGGAAGCACGCCAGGCAGAACGCCTGGTCAGCGCATTTCGCGCTGCCATCGGGCAGGCTCGGTCGCCCGACGCAATCGTCATGTTCGGCTCCGAAATCGCTCGCGTCGCGCGAACGGAGCTGTCGGACCTTCCCGTTGCGATCGACGCCATGCGACGCGTGCGCGCCGCAGCGCCGCAGCATGTCCCCTCGCTGCTCAGTCTCGCGGAGCTGTGCATCGCGCAGCGGGTGTGGCCCGAAGCGGTTGACGCGCTTGAGGCCGTCGTCGCTACTAGCCGCGAGGCGCCGCCGAAGCTGACGGCCCTCTTCGCCCTCGCGAGCATCTACGAAAAGGTACTCCATCGCCGCGCCGACGTGGATCGTGTGCTGCGCACGGCGTTGGCGATCGATCCCGTCAATGCCCGTGCGCTGCGTGCCCTCGTCCGCCGGGTGACCGCCGAGCCCACACCGCGCGACGAGTCCTCGGCGACCGCGCGGCGGACGGAGATCGGGGACCTCCTCGCGCGGCTAGCGGAAGTCGAGACCGACGCAGATCAGAAGACGGCCCTCTTGCTCGAGCTATCTGAGGTGAAGCTTGGGTCGGACGACACCACCGGAGCCGAGCAAGCGCTCGTCCAGGCGGTTCTGGCCTCCCCATTGAACGCGCGTGCGTTCGCGAGGCTGACGGCGCTCTTCCGCGGCGCCGAGCGCGTGGATTACGCGGGCCACGCGCGCGCGCTGACAGCCCTCATCGGGTTCGGGGAGAAGACGGGCCGGACCGACGCGCGGTGGTTCGCGACGCTCGGGCGTATCGAGGCCGAATCGGCATCGACTTTGGCGGAGGGCATTGGCCACCTGCGGCGCGCGGTCGAAATCGATCCCACGCTCTACGCGACACGCTTCGAGCTAGCGGCAGCATGCGCGCGGGCGAAAGAGAACGTGGACGCGTCTCGAACGCTTCTCGGAATGATTGCGCCAACGCCACACCCGTTGCTTGCGCTCGCGGAGCCCCAAGAAGCGCTTGCCCTTCTCGAAGAGACGCTGACAGCCGAGGGCCGCGCCGAGGAGGCCGTCGTGGTCAGCGAGCTCCGGGCCTTGGCAGGCAATGTCGACGACCGACGGCGAGTCTGGCTGCTGGCACGCCGGTTGGGTCCGCCCGAGGCTCCGGCGGGTGCTCTCGATCGGCGAACTTTGGTGACTCACGTTTTGCCCAGCGCAGCGAGGCACGTGCTCCTCGAAGTGGCCGCCGCGATCGCCGGGGTCGAGGCAAAAATCCTGCGAACCGAGTTGAACGACCTCGGCATTTCGCCGCGCGATCGCATCCCCGCGCGGGGCGGGCACCCGATGCGGGCCCTTCTCGATCGCGTCGCGAAGCAACTCGGGGCGGGCGAAGTCGAGCTCGTTGTCGCGCCAAAAGGCAAGGGCGTGCGAATCATCGTCCAGGACGCGCCTTGGATCGTCGTACCGCAGTGGCTCGCCGATAAACCGGAGCCGCTTCAGATGGCGAGCCTCGCCCGGGCGGTAGCCCGCATCGCATACGGCGTGCCCTGGGTTGGGGAAATGCCTCCGGCGCAAGTTGAAGCGTTGCTGATCGCAGCGGCCCGTCAGGTGGCGCCTCGCTACGGCGATGGCCGATCCGATCTCAAGGCCATTGCGCGCTACGAGCCCGCGCTGACCCGCGCGTTGTCGCGCCGGCATCGAAAGCTACTCGAAGAGCTCGCTCCACACCTCGCACCCGTCAAGGCGGGGCCGCCGGTGATCGCGGACTTTCTCGACGCGCTCACGCGGGGCGAAGTCCGAGCCGCCTTTTTGGTCACGGGTGACCTTCTGTCGGTGGTCGACGAGCTCGGGCTTCACGAAGAGGCGGTTCGGCAGGCCGTCGAATCGCCTGGACCCGGATGCCTCTCCGCGATTTTGAATCATTCCTTGGGAGGTGACCTCGTCCGCTTTGCGCTCACGGCCGATGCCACGTTGCTCCGTCGACGGCTCGGTTCGCTTTGGATGCACTGAACGGCCGCCCAACGGCGCGACGCGCGGGCGCCTCATGGTGAGACATCGTACCTCCCAAAGCGGCCCGGGCCGCCCCATCGTCGCATTTTGCCACGGGGCACAGCGGCTCCTTGGGCGGGGGTGGAAAATGTAGAAATCGATATGAGTCAAGTCAAAAGCGGTTAGAGTTCCCTCAGTTCGTGGTGCCTCGCAGGCGGCACGAGAGGTGCTCATCAAGGGGGGAACATGGTTTCTGGCCGAAGCGTTCCGCGTACCTCATCGGGCGTAAGACCGTGCGTTCCGCGCGTTCTTGTCGTTGATGACGAACTCCTCGTCGTCCAGTCTCTCCAGCTGGTCTTGTCCGGCGCATTCGACGTAGCCGGGACCACGCATCCAGAGCAAGCGCTGGCGTGGATTGCCGCCGGCCAGTCCTATGACGTCATCCTTTGCGACGTCATGATGCCGGGGCTGAGCGGTGTCGACTTACGAGATCGCATCCACGAGATGGTTCCTGAGCAAGCCGCGCGCATCGTTTTCATCACGGGCGGCCTCATCGTCCCCGAGGTGCGCGCCATGCTGGACCATGTCGCCAATACCGTGCTCGAAAAGCCTATCGACCTCGACGGATTGCGGGAGCTAATTCGGCGCCGCGTTCGAGGCGCTTGGTTGGCGGCTGCCAGCGAGGTATGAGGACTGCCCATGCGAGGCTTCCAGAGTCCAGCCGTACGTCCCGAAGTCACTGACCCGCAGAAGGCGTTTCGTGCCCTCTCGCGTCATCGGCGCAGCAAGCTTGCGCGTGCCGCGAACACCAATCTGCTGAAGGCGGATCAATGGAGCCGTGGCGGTCTCGCAGCGGGTGACGTGGCGCGTGCGTTGGAGAGCGCGCTCACGCTTTCCTCGAAGAAGAAGGTGCGCTGACCTGCGCGGGGTACGGTTGTCGTTCCTGGGTGAGAAACCCGGGGGGTCAGCCTGAAGGTGTGGCCGGAAATGGAAGGACGTTGGGGGGCTTGGGGGGAGAGGATCTCCCTCCAAAACCCGGCTCGTGAAAGATCACGGGCTCACGCATCACGTCGAGGCGCTCCTCATCGAGCTCCCCAGCAGCCCTCCGCGAAAGGTGAGGCGAGAAGCTCAGCGCGGCGGCGGAGGGGGTGGGGGAGGCGGTGGCGGTGGGGGTGGAGGCGGAGCTTCCGAAGTCGGAGGGGGCATGACCGACGGTGGGGGTGGCGGTGGCGTCGGCGTACCCGTGTCGGGCTGCACGCACGACGATAAATCGAAGAACATGAATTCCAGGGCCTTCGCCTGCGGGGTCATCCCGTTGGTTTTGCATTCTGTCGGGAACGGCTTGGTCGGATCGGAGTTGTCTCCGCCCGCTCCGTTCACCGCGGCGTTCATATGCAGATCAGTGAAGACCGCGCGCCCACACTGCGCGTCCTGCGCAGCCCCAACGGGAGTATTGAACGTCATGTACTGAATCGATGGACGCATCATGGCGTCATTGGGGTTCATCGGTACGGTGATCCACGCCTGCGTGGGCGCGTTGACGGCGGACACGGAGTGTTGTCCTTGGTAAATGCCGAGCTGCGTTCGCGTCGGCGTGGCCGCCACGTTGACGAGCCAGTCGGCCAGCGCGTTGCCTTTGGGAAAGGTGGTATTGACGTAACCGGTGATGGGTTCGGGCATCTTCGCGCCATTGCCGATATACGTCGCGGTGCCCTGGAACGCGGCCGACCCGCTCCTCAGCCAATAGAAATGGTCATGATCGAAGAAAACGCGTCCGCCGGCATTCAGATACGCCTCGGGGTTGGCGATATAGGGCTGCTTGGCGGGTCCGAACTGGCCGCCCTCGCAAGAGAGCATCATGATGTCGTAACCGCTTAGCTTCGCGAGGCTCGACCACAGCGTCCCGGCCGAAGCGAACGCCGCCCCTCCGCTGAAGCTATTGGTGCCGACGCCGTTCCCCGTAGGGCTCGTCAGGTCACCGCCATAATAGAGGTGGACGCGCCCCGCGCCCGTGTCCGTCGTGAACTCCGTGTCCGCAATGCCGATGCGCCTGAGGAGGCACTCGAGCGCATCCGCGTTGCCGGTGGTGAGCGCGATGAGCGGTATGTTGCCCTCCGCCTGGGTGCGCGGCAGGCGCGTCAAGTCGGGGTCGGCAATTGGATTGTCCACGCAGCTCGTCACGGTGGCAATGCTCACTTCGCGACGCCACTTACCCACTTGAATGACGAGCGGGACGTTCACCCCGTTCGGTACATTGAGGAGTTGGAAGTGCCCTGTCGTGTCGGTCAGGGCGCTCGTGATCGGGCTCCCCGATGCGGTCGCGTTGCAGAGATCGCACGATGCGCCCGTAGGGACCGGGTCGAGCGGCGCATTGGGAACGTAGACGAGCGCGTTATAGATGGGATTGACTCCCGCCGGGTCGGTCACCGTTCCGCTCAGCGTCGTCATCGCGCCATTCGGGCACATTGCCACGTTGCATTGGATTCCCGTGCAGGCTCCTCCCGACCCCGGGCATACGTTCGGTTGGCCTCCGCCCCCGCAGGTCTGGGCGTTCGGGCACGCCATCCCGCAGTCGAGAGAACCTCCGCACCCGTCGCCGATGACTCCGCAATAGGCGGCGCCGTTCGCGGCGGTGCATGAAATCTTCGTGCAATTCGCCGGCGCGCACACGTGATTGACGCCGCCGCCCCCGCACACGCTCCCGGTCGGGCAGTCGCCACAGGGCAGCGTGCCGCCACACCCGTCACCCACCATTCCGCAAAAAGCGCTACCTGCGTTGCCGCACGTCAATCGCGTGCAGTGGGGGGCAACGCATACCCCCGCCGCGCACGTTTCGCCGCTTGCGCACGTGCCACAATCGAGAGAATGACCGCAACCGTCCCCCACGGCGCCGCAAAACGTGGTGGTACCGGAAGTGCACGTTGCCGGCGCGCACGTGGCGTCTCCAACGCAGAGTCCACTCGCGCACGTCCAGCCGGAAGGACAGGAAGGACACGCGATCTCGCCTCCGCAGCCGTCACCAACCGTCCCGCAATATTGTCCCCCAAGCGGTTGGCAGGTGACCGGGCTACAGCTGCTTGCCCCTTCGTCCCCTGGGGAGGCATCAATCCCAAGGGTTGGTTCGAGTGTGGAACCCGATCCCGAAAGAGATCCCGAATTCCCGGTAGTCGCCGGGGCCGCCCCACTCGCGCCAAATGCGTTCGGACCGTTGCCTTTTGCGCAGCTCGAGCCCGCGCCCATGGCCAAAACCGACAGCGCCGCCCCAAAAAACGACCCCCGCCAACGATTTGCATCGACCATGATTCGGACCTTTCGCAACATGCGGCGACGCGCACATGCGAGCTCTAGAGGGCTCGCAAACGTAACGCTCGCGGTCCCTCGTGGCGTTACGGGAGGTACATGCGGCGGCTCGACGACTCGATCGCGCGGCGGCGAAAGAGACGCGCTTGGGACCGCGATGGCTCTCGCCTCTGGACGAACCATCCGCAGGCGTTAGGGCACTCTTCGAAGGTAGAGGCGACGTGAGAGCACCGGTTGGTCCTCGTGGGGCAAGAGCGGCCCCGCAGCAAACGCTACCTCATCGATCGGAGGAGCGCGCACCGCGTCGGGAGCATCGATGCGATCCGGAACGTACGTCACGTCGATCCGGTCGGCGTAGGTCATCGCCTCCTGATAGATACGTGCGCCGCCGATGAACCAGGTGTCGGCATCGCCGGCGAGCGCCACCGCTTGAGGCAGGCTGCGGACGCACTCGATTCCGGGGCCGTCCAGTGGGCGGCTTGTCACGACGATGTTCCGCCTTCCGCCGAGCGGCTTTCCGATCGACTCGAACGTACGACGGCCCATGATGACCGTCGATCCTTCGGTGACGCGTTTGAAACGTCTCAAGTCTCCCGGGTAGTGCCACGGGATCTTGCCGCCATGGCCCATGACGCCTTCCGCGGTCACCGCGTAAATGATTCCGCGCACGCTTCACACCGCGACCTTGAACGCGAGCGGCGGGTGCGGGTCGTAGCCCGTCAACACAAAGTGCTTCATCACCGTATCTGTATCCGCCTCGAGCAATGGACGGAGGTCGTGCAAGGATCGAATCGCCGGATCGATGGTAAGCCGTGGCAGCGGCCGTGGCTCTCGTCCGAGCTGGGTATGTAGGCCCGGAACGTGATCGTACTCAGCCATCGCTCCGTCGGCTTTGCGCGTGTACACGTGCGCATCCACAAGCGTATGCCCGAAGATCCCCGCGTGAACGCCGCTGAATCGCGAAAATAGCTCCAGGAGAAGGGCGTATCCGGCGATGTTGTAGGGCACGCCAAGCGCCACGTCGGCGCTGCGTTGCGTGAGGTGCAGGCAGAGCATAGGCTCGCCACGGGCATCGAGCTGCACGTTGAACATGAAGAGGAGATGACACGGCGGCAGGCGGCTCGATTGGGCGTTGCCCGGCGCCCACGCCGTAACGACCAGTCGCCGGCTCATGGGATTTCGCTTGAGTTCGTCCTCCACCCAGCGGAGCTGGTCGTTGTGCGCGGGCCGCCCTTCTCCGTCGATGACGGGAAAATGTCGCCAAAAATTGCCATAGGCGCTGGGCACCCGTCCGCCCTCGTCGGCCCAAGGATCCCAGAACTTGCACCCGTGCTTCTTGAGGAGGCCGATGTGGGTCTCGCCGCTGAGAAACCAAAGATTCTCGACGACGATGTTTTTCCAGGACATCTCTTTCGTCGTCAGCAGCGGAAAGCCCTCGCGCAGGTCCACTTCGTAGTTTTTGTTGAACGTCGAGAGCGTATCGACGCCCGTGCGGCTGGGCTTGCGCGTGCCTTCGGCGAGCACCGTTCGGACGAGGTCCAAGTACTGCTTCACGGAGCCCGTGTGACGCTGGTCTGCGCCCGCGTCAAGAGCGCTCGCGGAGGGCGCGTTCTTCCTGCCCGAGGGTTCCGATCGCCTCGAGGCAGGTCGCGGCGATGCGCTTGTAGGTCCTTGGCCCCCCCGGAGCGTCGAGAAGCGTGCCAAACGCGATGGGAGCACCGAACACCAGAGTAATTGGGCTGCCGCGGCCGGTTACGGCGTTCGCCACTTGCCGGCCAAAGTCGTTTCCGAGGCCGTTGACGAACGCCGGCACGACCTTGACCCGGGCGCGATGAATAACGCGCCCGATTCCGCTCTGCGCGGGCAGAAAAGTGTACGGATCGCCGTCTTTCTTTCGGGTCCCTTCCGGGTGCAGGCCGACGAAGAAGCCCCCTCGGCGCAAAAGCGCCGCGATTTCGTTAAGGCTCGCCACGTTTAGCGCGGCCCGTTTGCGATCGCGGAAGATGGGCGGGTACATGGCAAAGAAGCTCATCGCCCCGTTGACGACGGGGCCGAGCGGGTGGTCGTAAAAAAAGTTGGAGCGGACGGGGAAAAGGATGCGTTGGGGGAGCCCATGAGCCACGAGCTCGGCCGCCGTCACGTAAAGGTCGAAAAAGGACCGGTGGTTTGCCACCAGGATCACGCTCTCGGAGGGATTCCACGGCGCAATGCGGTCGAGCCCATGCACCCGGCGCAGGCGCGATGTGGCCGCGCGTATCCATCGTTGGCCCACCGAGCGCTGAAGCCGACGGATTGCGTCGTCGATCGGTCCGGGCCTCAACGTGGCGCGCACGAGGTGAATGTGAAGGCGCTCGAGGGGGGTGAGCAACGACGCTCCCGCCTCGAGGAGGCTCCGCTCGGCGCCGCGAGGTCTCGAACGGTCGGTTTGGGGGGAGGGCATCATGGGCACGTCAAGCACGGCAAGGGGACGGGAGGCGCACTCAAGTTCGCGAAGGCGCCCGGCGGCCCGCCGCCCGCAGTGGCCGTCGGAGGCGTTGACAGTGGTGTCATTCTAGAGCTAGCCACGCCCGGTGCCCGCCAGTTTCTTCGACGTCGACGGCACGCTCGTTCGCACCAACTTGATCCACCCAACGGTCTTCTACCTCGCCAATCAGCCCAACCCTGCACGAAGCCTCGGCGCGCTGGCGCGCGCGGCGGCTTCTGCACCCCGGATGGCGCTGGCCGAGGTCTTGGACCGCCGCCGGTTCAACGAGCTCCTTTTCGCCACGTACCAGGGTTTGTCGCAAGATCGTCTTCTGCTCCTGGCGGCCGAAGTCTTCGACCGAGTGCTGAGGGGCGCCGTTTACCCGGGCGCCCGTGATCTCGTGCAACGCTGCATCGCCGAGGGGCACGACGTCGTGCTCGTGTCGGGGGCGCCGGATTTTCTCGTGGATCGGCTCGCAAAATACTTGGGAGCCTCGGCGTCGATCGCCAACCGCCTCGAATTCAAGGACGGATATGCGACCGGCAAACTCGTGCGCCCAATCGTCGCCGGTCCCGAAAAGGCCCGGCTGGTGCGCGAGTGGGCGCGCGACCACGGATACGACCTGGCAGAATGCTTCGGTTACACCGACAGCTACTCGGACGTCCCGATGCTTTCGGTCGTGGGCCATCCGTGCGCCGTCAACCCGGGGCTGCGGCTTGCCAAACTCGCGCGGACCTACGCATGGCCCGTCATTTACCTCGGCAAACGGCCGGCGCTCGCCGGGCTCTTGGAGCGCATCCCATGAAGACCCCGGTCTCCTCCGATTCCTCGGTGCCCCCGATCGCGCCGGATTCTTCAGAGCGTCTGGCGTCGACGCGTCCATCTTCGGTGCCCGCCGTCGACTCGGGCGGAAGTGCGAGATCCCGCTGCGATCACCCGCTCGTCGTGACCCTCGACCGGAAGAGCCCCCCCCGCGTCCTATTCAGCGGCGATCAGCTGATGGAAGTTGATCTGCCTCGGGGGACGCGCGTGGTCTACCCACGTGCGCCCATCGAAGCGCTCAAGGACGCGGACGCGGCGATTCGCTATGCCTTGAACCATCCGTCGGGGTCCGATCCGCTCCACGCGCGGCTCCGACCCGGCATGAAAGTCGTCATCGCCATCGACGACGTGTCGGTCCCGCTGCCGCCGATGCGCAAGCCTGACCCGCGCGAACGCGTTCTCACGGTCGTTCTGCAGTTGCTCGCCGATCACGGTGTCGACGACGTCGAGATCATCATTGCCACTTCCGTGCATCGTCGTATGACGGCCGCGGAAGTGCGTCACATCGTCGGCGAACGGATCTTCCAGGGCTACTGGCCCGATCGTCTCTATAATCACGACGCGGAGGATCCTGGCGGCATGAAGGTCGTCGGCACCACGGATCGCGGGGAGGTCGTCGAGCTGAATCGCAAGGCCGTGGAATCCGAGCTACTCATTTATGTCAATCTCAACTTGGTTCCCATGAGCGGCGGGCACAAGTCCGTGACCGTGGGCCTGTGCGGCTACAGGAGCCTTCGCGCTCATCACAATCCGAGCGTGATGCGCGCGTGCTGGTCTTACATGGACCCGAAGGCGAGCGAACTCGCTACGAGCGTGGACCGAATGGGGCGGCTCGCGGAGAAGGCGCTCAACGTGTTCCACATCGAGACGACGGTCAATAACCGTATGTTCGATCGGCCGCTCCACTTCTTGCATAGGAATGAGGACGATTGGACCAGGACCGAGCGCGCGGCGTTCAAGGGGCTCTCACTTGGCCTGTCGAAACTGCCGCGGCAAGCCCGGGAAGCGATCTTCGCTCGGGTCCCGTCGCCGTACGGGCTCACGGGGGTGTTCGCCGGCGAATGCGAAGCCGTGCACGAGCAAACCCTCGATCGCTGCGACGCCCAGTACCTCGTGCCGTTGCGCGGCCAAGCGGACATTCTGGTCTGCGGGGTGCCGTACATCAGTCCCTACAACGTCAACGCATTCCTAAATCCACTGCTCGTGCAGGTCATGGTTCAGGGCTACTTGTTCAACATGTACCGAGGATCGCCGATCGTCCGCCAAGGGGGCGCCATGATCGTGTTTCACCCGTGTACCGACTATTTCGACAAGGAGCAGCACGCGCCGTACATCGAATTCGTTCACGACGTGCTTCCGCAAACTCGCGATGCAGTCGCGATGCACGCTCATTTCGAACGGAAGTTCGTGGCGAACCCTTCGTATATCGAGATGTACCGAAAGGGCCACGCGTATCATCCGGCTCATCCATTCTTCATGTGGTATTGGGGCGAAGCGGCCCGACAGCACGTGGGTCGGATTATCGTCGTCGGTGCAGACAACGACTACATCCCGAAGCTTCTCGGATGGGAAACGGCACGCAGCGTCACCGAGGCCATCATGATGGCGAGCAACGGCAAACGCGAACCCGAAATCACAATGCTCCACGTGCCGCCGCTCGTCATGGCGGACGTGGCGGTGTGAGGAGGTGATGCCCATGGGCACGCTGCACGTGGGTCGCGTGCTCGACGGCGCCCGCATCGTGGTCATCGGCGGCACGGGGTTCTTGGGCAAGATTCTGTGGTCGATGCTGCTCGACCGCTACCCGGACATTGGCCGCGTCTTTCTCGTGGTTCGGTCCAAAGCCGAACAAACGCCAGAGGAACGCTTCTGGACGGAAGTGGCCACGAGTGAGGCCCTCGCGCCGTTACGAGAGGTGCACGGCGCGGGCTTCGAGTCGTTTCTGCGCGAAAAGGTCGTCGCGATCGCGGGCGATATGGGTCAACCGCTCTGCGGGCTCGGCGACGAGCTCTTACGCGAGCTGCGCGGCACGATTGACGTCGTGGTTAACGTCGCCGGGGTCGTCGATTTCAATCCGTCGCTGGACGACGCGCTCGAGGCGAACGCGTTCGGCGCGAAGAACGTGGTGGGGCTGGCGCGCGCCCTCGGCGACGCCCGCGTGCTCCACACGAGCACCTGCTATGTAGCCGGAACCCGGGCCGGGCCGATTCGCGAGGAGGACCCTTGCGCGCAGCCTTTCCCCCGGGCCGACGAGCTCGGAGCGGACTTGTGGGATCCCGAGCGCGAGATCCAAGAGTGCCTAGACCTGGTCGCGCAGGGAGAGCATCGCGCGGGCGATGCGTTTCGGCAGAGCGAGTTCGCGGAGAGCGCACGTTCGCGGCTCATCGAACGAGGCGAGCCGTTGCACGGCGAGGCTTGGGACCGCGAACTCGCGCGCGTCAAGCGACGCTTCGTCCGAGAGCAGCTCATCGCGGCCGGTCTCGACCGCGCGACCCACTGGGGTTGGCCGAACATCTATCTATACACCAAGGCCATTGGCGAACAGATCGTCGCGAGGAGCGGGTTGGAATTTACGATCGCGAGACCGGCGTGCTGCGAATCGTGCGTCGCGTTTCCGATGCCGGCCTACAACGAGGGAGGCAATACGAGCGCGCCGCTCATCTACTTGATGATGAAGGGGCAATTTCGAGTTCTCGCGCAGCACGTCCCGCTCGATCTCATACCGACCGACTACGTCGTTGCAGGCATGATTGTGGCGCTGGCCGAGCTTCTCGAGGGCACCGCGGCGCCGGTCTACCAGTTTGGGGCGAGCGACGTGAATCCTTGCACCGCGCAGCGGTTCGGTGAGCTTGTCGGCATTTACAAGCGCACGTACTATCGCCGCAAGGCCGCCGGCAATCCGCTCCTGAACGCCCTTCAGGCGCGGTTCGAGCCGTCCTTCGTGGATCGAGCGCGGTTCGAGGCGACCGGGGCGCCCATCGTGGCCAACGTCACCCGTGAAATAGCGTCGGTGGTGCGAAAGCGGCTCCCGGCGCTCGGCTCGCTCGCGGCGGCCTTCGAAGACGTCGCGAGACGCGAGGAGAAGGTTGCCGAAGTGCAGCGCCTCTTCGAGCCGTTCGCGGCCAAGATGAACGGCCCCTTCGATTGCTCCAACGTTCGCGCCGGGTACGCGCGCCTGTCCGAGGAAGACAAGAACAAACTCGTGTGGGCGCCCGAGGAGATCGATTGGGCCGACTGGATGATGAACGTCCACATGCCCGCGATGGAAAACCGAATCGTCCCGGAGATGGACCGCAAGCTCAAGAGGGGGCCGAGGCCGCTCGCACCGCACGCAACGCTTGCGTCGCTCGTCGACGAGATGGCCCATCGGCACGACATGGCCCTCGCGCTGCAGATGTCGACCGACGAAGGCCTTTCCCGGGTGACCTTCGCAGACATCAAGCGGGGCGCGGAAGCCCTTGCCGGCCGGCTTGCCTCCCGGGGAGTCAAACGCGGAGATCGGATCGTGCTCAGCGCGGGCAACCAACCCGACTGGCCCATCGCATACTTCGGGATCGTGCGCGCGGGAGCGACGGTCGTGCCGATTGACCCCGCGCTCGATTTTCTCGAATGGCAGGCCATTCTTGCCGAGAGCGGGGCCAGGACCGTGCTTTGGGACGACGCGGTGAAGATGCGTGATGCCGTTCGGCGCGCCGGGATCGTGCACGGGCTCGATCTTCACGACGCCGTTTCCGAGGAAGACGCTCCGGGTCCGCCGGCACTCTATCCGGAGCCCGATGACGTCGCGAGCATCGTCTTTACGAGCCGTTCGGCCGGGCGACCCAAAGGGGTTGCCCTCACGCACGCGAACTTCACGTCGCTCGTGGCGTCTCTCGCGCCCCTGTTCCCGCTTTCGAGCGGGGATGCGGTGGTCAGCGTGTTGCCTCTGCATCACACGTTCGAGTTTACGTGCGGGCTCGTTCTTCCGCTGTCGCGAGGAGCTCGTGTCGTCTACGTCCGCGATCCAACGACCGATCGGATTGCGGGCGCCTTGCGCGCTTCGAAGGCGGCGGCGATGGTCGGAGTGCCGGCGGTCTGGCAGTCGCTCGAGCGCCATATTTTCAAAGAGTCGGACGCGCGCGGGCCGTTCGCGCGCGCCGTGATGGGCGCAGCCCTGGACGTGAACCGATGGCTTTCGGCCAACGTCGGCATCGACACCGGGCGCGCTCTCTTTGGCTCCGTGCACGCGGAGCTTGGCGGAAATGTTCGGTGGCTCCTCTCCGGCGGCGCGCCCCTCTCGCGCGAAACGAAAGAGATATTCGCCGGCCTGGGGATCGCTCTGACGCACGGCCAAGGCATGACGGAAGCGGCGACCGTGGGGCCCACCGAGCAGCTCGATACGTTCGCGCCAGTGTCTCCCCCGCGCGAGGAGCCGCCGGCGAATCGAGTCGCGATTCACGACGCGCCGATGACTCTGCCCGAGCCCGTGCAAGAGGTCGGCAAAGCGATTCTCGGCAAAGTTCTCGACGTTTTCTATGGCGACGTGATGAGACCGCGCGTTTTGGGACGCGACCATATCCCGCACAACAGGAACGTAATCGTGGTGGCCAACCACGCGAGCCACCTCGACATGGGCTTCATTCGGTACGCGCTCGGTAAGTACGGCGAAGACATCGTTTCACTCGCCGCGCAGGATTATTTCTTCGAAAGCGGCATCAAGCGGGCATTCTTCGCCAACTTGACGAACCTCAAGGCGATCGACCGCCGCGCTTCCCTGCGCCAGTCGATTCGACAGGCGGGCGACGTCATCGAGAGCGGAAAGACCGTGCTCATTTTCCCTGAGGGGACGCGCAGCGCGACCGGTGCCATTCAGGACTTCAAACCGCTCGTAGGCCATTTGGCGCTTTCACACGGAGTCGACATTTTGCCGATTTTCCTCGGAGGCACCCATGCGGCGATGGCGAAGGGCGCTCGCTTGCCGTCGCGCCGCGAAATCGTCGCGCGCATCGGCTGCCCGCTCCGCGTCGTCGACTTGCGGCGGCTGACCGCCGGCATGACGCCCGCCGCGGCTTCGCGTGAAGTGGCGCGCATCGCAAAGGGGGCGGTGCTTTCGCTGCGCGATGAGCGCGTATTGGATCTCGCACGGGTGCATCGAGTGGAGGACGAGAGTGGCGGGCGCGGCCATCCGATCGTCTCGCTCTTCGCGGAGCTCGAGGCAAAGTTCCGCGCCGGCGAAGTGGAGAGGGCCCTCAGCTATTACGTGACGCTCGGCGCGGGGGAGCTCTCCAAGTGGACCGTCCGGATCGACGCCCGAGCTTGTGACGTTCGGCCCGGTAAGCCGGACGGCGGACAGGCCGATTGCGTACTGAAGACGAGTCCGGAGATCTTTGCGAAGATCGTCCGAGAGTCGTACGTGCCGAGCCCGGCCGACTTCCTCTCCGGAGCCGTCAAATCCAACGACGTTGCCCTGCTATTGACATTTCAGTGGGTATTTCAGCTCGAACAGGCGTCATGAAGTATCTCGTCACGGGGGCGACTGGATTCTTGGGGGCGCACCTCGTGGCGACCCTGCAAGCGCATGGACACTGCGCCGTGCCGTTTTCTCGATCGGCGGGGGGCGATGTGCTCGACGGCGACCGCGTTCGAGCTGCGGCTGCGGGGTGCGACGGGGCCTTCCATTGCGCGGGGAAGGTCTCGCGCAAGCCGGAGGACGCCGAAGAGCTCTATCGGGTTCACGTCGAGGGTACGAAAGTCGTGCTCGATGCGTGCGCCGCGGCGGGCGTGCGCCGCGCCGTCGTCGCGTCGTCGAGCGGTACGGTCGCCGTCAGCGAGGATCCCAGCTACGTGGCGACCGAGAACGGCCCTTGCCCCATCGGAATTCTGGGCCGCTGGCCCTATTACCGCGCCAAGGTCTTCGCCGAGCAGGCGGCGCTTGCGCGCGCCCGTAGCGGCGGCGCTCTGGAGGTCGTCTGTGTCAGCCCGAGCCTGCTGCTGGGTCCGGGGGATAGAAACGAGTCTTCCACCGCTGACGTGCGCACGTTTCTCGAAGGGCGCGTCCACGCCATCCCCGCGGGCGGCTTCTCGTTCGTCGACGTGCGCGACGCCGCCGAGGCTATGCGCTCTGCGATGACGCACGGCCGGTCGGGCGAGCGTTATCTGGTGGGCGGCTGCAACATTACGGTGCGCGAGTTCTTGGGTAGGCTCTCACGCATCGCCGGGATTCGCGGCCCCTGGATCCCTGCACCGCGCTCGCGCGAGGTCGCTCGCATCGGGGCATCGTGGCTGGACGGTGCGATGCGGCGCGTTGGGTTGCCGTCTCCGGTGGATCCCGTGTCGGCCGACATGGCCCAGTTGTACTGGTATGTCGACGCGGGCAAGGCCGAGCGCGAGCTCGGCTTTCACGCGCGGGATCCGAACGTAACGCTCCATCACACGGTCCTCGACCTCCGCGCCCGAGGCGTCGTTTGGCCACGCGACGCATTCTCGCGATCGTGAGGCCCCTCGTCGTCGTCAATCCGCGCGCGGGCGGCGGGCGCGCGGGGCGAACATTCGCCCAGGTGCGCGAAGTTCTGGAGCGCCGGCTCGGACCCATCGACGCGGCCCTCACGACGCACGGCGGCCATGCGATCGACCTTGCCCGCGACGGATCGCGCGAAGGGCGGACCGTGGTCGTCGCTGCGGGGGGAGACGGCACGCTCCATGAAGTGGTCAACGGCGTGCTCGACGCCGGCGGTCAAGCGAGCGTCGGGTACATCGGTCTTGGCACGGGCGGGGATTTCGCGCGCACGCTGGGGATCGCACACCGGCTGGACCGATACGTCGACTCGATCGCGCGGGGGGAGGAACGCTTGCTCGATGTAGGACGAGTGTCCTACTGCGCGCCCGGCGGAGGGGTCCGCTCCCGCTGGTTTGTCAATATCGTGTCGGCCGGAATGGGGGGCCTCGTCGATCGTCATGTCGCCGACACGACGAAAGCGCTCGGTGGGAAGGCGGCGTACCTTCTGGCCAGCGTGCGCGCGCTCGTCGAATGCCGGCGCGGCAGGATCGCGTGCGAAATGGTTCTTGGGACTACACGTGAGACACGTGTGGTCGACGCATACGTGATTGCCATTTGCAACGGGCGCTACTTCGGTGGGGGGATGCACGTCGCGCCGATGGCAAAGCCCGATGACGGTCGCTTCGACATGGTCTCGATAGACGCGCCAAGCAAACTCGCGTTCGCGGCATATTCGCGGCGCATCTACGACGGTTGCCATTTGTCGACCGAGGGAGTGAGCCACGTCCAATGCGATCGCGTGAGGCTCGACCTTCAGCACGAGGCGGCGCGGGGCGTTTTCTTGGTGGACGTGGACGGCGAGCCTCTCGGCGGACTGCCCATTGACGTGGAGCTGGTTCCGCGGGCGCTCCGTATGCGCGTTTGACGAGCGCGTTTGATGCGCCGTCCGCTCCGGGATCTGGTGGATTTCTTGAATTCGATCTGACGGAGGCCCTCGGATTGGCGGTGGGAAGGCCGCCGGTCGCGGCTTCTTCTCTCTGGCCCCGCACGGGTCGTGGAGCGCTCGGGGATGCCGGAATCTGTCGCACGCAACGCCCGCGCGCGCACGACGGTCCCGGAGGGCTACGGAATTTGACACCGGAACCGAGCCGCGATAGGCCTTCCTGCGTGACGTTTGAACGCGGCGTCCTCCCGGCCCTCACTCTGCTTCTTACCGAGGCGAGAGAGGGACGGTTCGCGCGCTGAAGAACCCCCACCTCTCTCGCCGAGCACGGCGGAGAGGGTTGGTGAGTGGTCCCTCGAGTCTCCCGTCGCGCCGGCAACAGGAGCCTCCATGTCCGATCGAGTCGTTGTTTTCGACACCACGCTACGTGACGGTGAACAGTCTGCGGGCGTGCTCTTCACGGAGCGTGACAAGTTGGATATCGCCGAGCGGCTTGCGGCCATGCGCGTCGACGTCATTGAGGCCGGTTTTCCCGCAGCGTCGCCGGCGGAATTGCGGGCCGTCCATGCCGTCGCGAAGCACGTGCGGAGCACGGGCGTGTGCGCCCTCGCTCGGTGCGTTCCCCGCGACGTCGACGCGGCCGCCGAGGCATTGGCCGGCGCGGCGCGGCCTCGGATCCACTTGTTCCTGAACGCGAGCGACGTGCAGCTCGAGCACCAGTTGCGCCGCAGCCGCGCCGAAGCCTTGGAGCTCGCGTCGGCGATGGTTACGCGCGCTCGGCAGGCGGTAGACGAAGTCGAATTCTCTCCGATGGACGCGACCCGCGCGGATCGGCCGTTTCTGGCCGATCTCGTGCGCGCTGCGGTGTGCGCCGGCGCCCGCACCATCAACATTCCCGATACCGTCGGCTACGCCCTCCCGCAGCACGTCGGTGACCTATTTCAATGGCTGCGTAGGGCCGTCCCCGAGCTCGAGGGGGCCGTCCTCTCGTTTCACGGCCAGAACGACCTCGGCATGGCTTCTGCGAACGCCATCGCGGCGGTCGTGGCTGGGGCTCGACAGGTCGAGCTTTGCGTCAACGGGATCGGAGAACGGGCGGGCAACACTTCGTTCGAGGAGGTGGTCATGGCGCTGGCGGTGCACGGGCCGAGTCTTGGGGTATACACGAACGTCGACACGACGGGGATTTGCCCGCTGTCGAAGTTGGTCGAGGAGCGCAGCGGCATCGCCGTTCCCCCGAACAAGGGCATCGTGGGGCGCAACGCCTTCCGTCACGCTTCAGGCATTCACCAGGACGGAGTGCTCAAGCATCGACAAAATTTCGAGTGCATTGACCCCTCCCAAATCGGGCATGCGACCGGTACCGAGATCGTGCTCGGGAAGCTATCCGGCAATGCCGGATTCGCGTCGCGCTGCCGTGCCCTCGGTATCGATCTTCAAGGGACAGCTTCTTCGCGCGCCTTCCGCGCCTTCCAGGCGTTGGCGGACAGAAAGCGGGAGCTCTCGGACGACGACGTACGCGCCATCTGCGTCGAAGCGCTTGCGGCGGGCGAGTGACGAGTCCGTGTGCACTGCCACCGTTCTTTTCGGCGATCGCGACCACGGCGCACACGTAATAGCGTGTATCCAGCGAGCGCATGCCGTCGTATCGATTGTTCGAGTCCAGGTTCGCTCGGGCTGGACGACGTGAGTATCCCTTGGAATGAAGAGGCCGTGCGGGGGGCCAGAACGGCGCAGTTCGAAAATACCATCGCAATCGAGAAGCAACCTTGAAGACGTCGTTGGCGATAGCGTCGGGCGAGAAGCCCCCGGCGGACGAAGATTCGGTTCGTGCATATTACGGGAAATTGGGACGGGTTCCCCTCCTTACACGCGCGGGGGAAGTCTCGCTCGCGCGCCGCATCGAAGACGCAGAGATGCAGATTGTTAGGGCGCTCGTGGCGGCCCCGGCCGCCGTGCACGAGCTCACGCGGGTGGCCGGCGAGCTTCGCGCGCGCAGGCTTCGCGCGCGCGACATCACTCGAAACCCGGCCGACGAGGAGGACGAGGCCGCCGCGCGGGGCCGGCTGCTCGACCTTTTCGCCTCGGTGGACGATCTGGACGAGGCTTGCGGCCGTGGGGAGAGGCTTCTTGGCGCGCGCCGCCGAGAGGCCGGTGCCGCGCTCCAGGAGATGCGCCTGACGCGAGCCTTGCTGGTGCGCGTCGTTGGTTCGATGCGCGCTCCCGCCACGGGACTCGACGCTCGATCACTGAATGCGGCGCTGTCGGCCGTGCGCCGCGGCGAGCAGGAAGCGGATCGCGCCAAGGGCGAACTCATCGAAGCGAACCTCCGGCTCGTCGTCTCGATAGCAAAGAAGCATACTGGCCAGGGACTCTTGCTCGCCGACCTGATCCAGGAGGGCAATATCGGCCTCATGCGCGCCGTCGACAAATTCGACTACAAACGTGGCTTCAAATTCTCTACGTATGCCACCTGGTGGATCCGGCAATCCATCACCCGCTCGATCGCCGACCAGGGCCGAACGATTCGTACCCCCGTTCACATGGTCGAAACGGGGAACCGCCTCGCAAGTGCGCGCGGTCGGCTCGCACAAGCACGCGGCCGCGAGCCGTCCCTCGAAGAGCTTGCGGCCGAGGTGGGGTTGCCTCCTGCGAAGGCGCAGATGGCGCTTGCGGCGAGACGCGAGCCACTGAGCCTCGAGGCCCCCGCGGGGGAGGATGGCAATGCACGCTTGGCTGACTTCGTCGCCGACCGAGACGCGGACAGCGCACTCGACTCGCTCGTGCAAAAGCGATTCGTGGAAGGGACTCGCGAGCTGCTCGCAACGCTCACGGCGCGCGAGGCGCAGGTCATACGTATGCGTTTTGGGCTCGACGGCGGTGCCGAGCAGACGCTCGCCGAAATCGGCGAATCCTTCGCGCTGACTCGCGAGCGAATCCGCCAAATCGAGACCCAGGCGCTCCGCAAGCTCCGCCTTCCGACGCGCGCCAAACGGCTTCGTTCGATCGTCGACGGGTGAAGGCCCGGCCCGCATGACCGTGTCCTTCGACGCGTCGTACTTCCGCCGTTACTACGAGTCGCGACGCTCGCGCGTCTACGGGAGCGAACAGATCGACCACCTCGCGCGTGGCGTGACGGGCTTCGTTCGATGGTTTGGCGTGGAGATCGGCCGGGTTCTCGACGTGGGGGCGGGAACTGGCCTGTGGCGCTCCTGGTTTCGCGCCAATATGCCCGACGCAGACTATTATTCGATCGACGCAAGCGAATACGCTTGCAAGACGTTCGGCCACGAGCTTCGCGACATTTCGGCTTGGCGCGGGCGTCGCAAGTTCGATCTCGTCATTTGCCAGGGTGTCTTGCCGTATCTGGCCGACGCCGAATGCGTCCGTGCGATAGCGAACATGGCGGCGATGTGCCGGGGCTTTCTCTACGTCGAGGCGGTCACGGCCCGCGATCTCCGCGAGGTGTGCGATCGCTCGCGTACGGACGTTCGTGTCTTGGCGCGTCCCGCAAGCTTCTACCGGCGCGCGCTGCGGCGTCGCTTCGACCCGCTCGGCTGCGGCCTTCATCACGTAACGGGCGGCGATGCGGTTTTCTACGAGTTGGAGCGCGGGAGGCCCGTCCTGCGCGCGAAGCGGGGGGCCTGAGGGCCGCGCCTTCGCGGGCCCTCGATTTCAGGCGAGCACGGCGAACTTCAAATATCGTCCTTCGGGGAAGGCTGCGAGGAGAGGATGGTCCGGCCCCGCCCCGCGAAGTTCCAACACCGAGAGCGCGCGGCCGCCCAAGGCGACGTCATCGAGCGTACTCAGGAAATCGGTCGCGTTCACGTGGGAGGAGCACGAAGCAGCGCATAGAATGCCCTCGGGGGCAAGCACTTCGGCGCAGGCGCGGTGGAGCGCTCGGTAGGCGGTCAGCGCCCGTGACACTCCGCGCTCGTTCGCCGCGAAGCTCGGCGGATCGCTGACGATGAGATCCCAAAGCTCGCCGCGCCGCCGTGCGCCCTCGAGATAGCTATGAACGTCGGCCGTGACGAACGCATGGGCCGTCGGGTCCGCCCCAGCCGCCCGGAAGCTCGCTTGCGCGGTCGCGTGGGCCGCCGCGGCCACGTCGACGCTGGTCACGCGGTTTGCACCCCCGAGCACGGCGTGGAGGGAAAAGCCGCCCGCATAAGAGAACAGGTTTAGAACGCGCCGTCCGCGCGCCAGCTCTCCCACTCGGCGGCGATTGTCTCGTTGGTCCAGAAAGGCCCCGGTCTTCTGCCCATGGGCCACGTCGACGACGAACGCGACGCCGCGCTCTTCGACGCGAAGCGTTGCCGGCGCGGGCGCGCCGCGAAGAACGTCGAGGCGAGGCACTTGCCCTCTGGCGCCGATGCGATGAACGAGCGTTCGCAGGCCGAACGCCTGGCCCAGAGACCACAGCGGTTCGGCGAGGTCGGCGACCCGAGCGCTCGCCGCATCTCCGTCTGTCCTCACGACCCCGACGGTGCCGTACCGGTCCACGACGAACCCGGGCATGCGATCGCCTTCGCCATGCAAAAGTCGGTAGGCGTCGGTGCCCGTGCCCTCGAAGAGCAACGCGCGAATCTGCCAGGCGCGTCGCGTTCGGGAGCGCCACAACGATGGATCGATCGGGTCGCGGCCATGGGTCCACATGCGGACCGCGATCGGGGATGCCGGATCGGCAAGGCCCCGCCCAACCGGGGACCCGTCCGGCGCCAGCACCTGGACTTCCTCGCCTGCCGCCGCGCCGTCGAGCCCGCGCGCGACGGCTTGGGCCCACACCCAAGGGTGCCCCCGGAGAAGCGAATCGGCCGCCGCCCGTTGCCGCAGGGCCACCTCGCGGACGGCATTACGCAGCATTCTTTGGGGCGCTTGTAATCCCCATCGCCTTTCGCCTCAAGGACGTCTCGTGAATGCGGCGAACTCGCGGCAAGCCCCCCCCATGCAAAGCTTCGGAGTGGACGCGGCCCACGCTTTCCGCGGCGGTCAAACGCGGGCAATGCCGGCTAAGCGGTCCGCGATGCGTTGGGAGCGGTATCCAACGGTGCAGACGGTGCGACGTTTCTTTTGCGTCCCGCGTGAATTGCCACTTTTTGACGCTATCCTTCTGGGCGTCAAACGGGGACGCCAGGCATCATTTGCATAGTCGGCTCAGCCCGCCCTGAGCGGCCGAGTTTCCGCGTGCGCTACAGTCGAGGAGGTGCGGCGAATCATGGCTAAACAAGGACGCCAGACGAAAGCGCGGAAGGTGCGGCCGGTCGCGGCGCGTTCGGAAGTCGCTCCCGGAAGGCAGGGGGACCCCTCGTCCGTGAATCCGGCTGCGCGCGCGCGAGGTGCTGACCACATGGCCGCGGGGGGAGAGCCCGGGTCAGCGGCTGCGGAGTCGGCCATGGGATCGCTCGTGCAGCGATTGGCTCCGTCGGCCTCGGGCGGTGCGCCCGAATCGGTGATGGAAGTCGAATGGAGCCGTCAAAGCGATGACGCGAGCGTTCCCCCCATGGGCGATCTCGACGCACATTTTTTTGAATCTGCGTCCCCCTTTGCGGCTGAGCCGGAAGTTCGCAATCCACGTCTCATGGCGGTGAGGTCGGCGGCCGCTCAGCGTCGCCGCGCGCACTTCGCGCGGTACGTCATCGGCGCCGTGGGGGTGAGCCTGGCTCTGTGTGTTGCCGCGTTGGTGAAGGCATCCGTGAGCCGCGCGTACGAGGAAGGCGGAGGGCACACGTCGGCGCCGGCGGTGCAGACGATGACCACGGTGACTTTCATGCCCGCCGTGCAGACTATGGCTTCAGCGACTCCACCGCCTGCTGTGCAGCAGGTAGCCTCGGCGGATCCGACGCCTCCGGCAACGATGGCCGCGCCCCCATCGGAGGCGCCGTCCCCTGTCGCGTCACAGCCCGTCGGCCCGGTCGCGCTTCCGGAGACTCCTCCGGTGGCGCCGTCCGACCGAGTGGCGCCCCCCGCCGCCTCGGGGCCGGAGGTTTCGGCGGCGGCCACTGCAGTGGCCCCCCCGACAGCGGCTGCCGAGGGTGCGCATGCACGGGATCCGGCTGCGGCGCCGGCGCTCGATCCAGCGGCCACCGCGAAGGAGGCACTGGGCGCGAGGGAAAGCGCTCGCACGGAGCTCGGCCGTGGCCGCGCGCGCGACGCGATTGTCGCCGGCGAGCGCTCGGTCAGCCTGGATCCCACAGACGGCGAGGCATGGCTGATTCTCGGAGCGGCGTACCAGCAAAAGGGCGACATGGCCGAAGCGCGGCGCTGTTACAAGGCCTGCCTTGCGCAAGGAAAGCGGGGCCCAAAGAGTGAGTGCGGTGCCATGCTGCGTTGAGGTTCGGTTACCGTTGACTCGGTTACGTTGACGTTACGTTGACGTTACGTTGACAGTGGGTGACGGTCCGGGTACGAACCGCGCCGCGGCCTGGTGGCGGGGCAGCGCACGAGGAGGTCCGCGTGTTCAAGAAGGTCTGCCTCTTCTCCGGCAACGCGAATCCTCCGCTCGCGGTGGCCATTGCGCAGTATCTCGAGGCACCCCTCGGCAAGTGCAAAGTCGTGCGCTTCAGCGATGGGGAGAGCTTCGTCGAGATCGGCGAGAACGTGCGCGGGGTCGACGCGTTCGTGATCCAGCCCACGAGCAGTCCCACGAACGACAACGTCATGGAGCTGCTCATCATGACGGACGCGCTCCGCCGCGCCTCGGCGGGGTCCATCACCGCCGTGATTCCCTACTATGGCTACGGCCGGCAGGATCGAAAAGTCGCCCCGCGCACTCCCATCACGTCCAAGCTCGTGGCAGACCTCATCCAAACGTCGGGCGTCAATCGCGTCGTGGCGGTGGACCTTCACGCCGGGCAGATCCAAGGCTTCTTCAATATCCCGTTCGATCATCTTTACGCGATGCCCGTATTTCTCGAGGATTATCTGAGGAAACGATTCGACTCGTCGGCCGTCTTCGTGTCGCCAGACGCAGGAGGCGTGGAGCGCACGCGCGCGTATTCCAAACGGCTCGGCGCCAGCCTGGCTATCGTCGACAAGCGGCGCGAACGGGCGAACGTCTCCGAGGTGGTGAATCTCATCGGCGAAGTCCGCGGCAAGGACTGCATCATCATCGATGACATCATCGACACCGCCGGAACGCTTTGCGGCGCCGCGCGCGCCCTCTCCGAAAAGGGCGCCAGAACGGTGGTCGCCGTCGCCACCCACGGCGTTCTTTCGGGACCCGCCGTTCAGCGCATCGAAGAGTCGACGCTAACGGAAGTGGTCGTGAGCGACTCGATCCGTCTCCCGGAGGCGGCGGCTGCGTCCGCGAAGATTCGCCAGCTTTCCATCGCGCGCTTGCTCGGCGAAGCCATCAAGCGGATCCATAGCTCGGACAGCGTAAGCTCGCTCTTCGCGTAGGCTGCGTACGCTGGCCGCGAGGCCACCCGCGACGCGCGAACCGCCACGCGCGTCTCCTCCGGTCTCTCGGCGGATGGCGCGGGCGGCGCGGGTCTGCTACGTGTGCGCGCCCATCGTGACCCCCAAGCTCGCGCCCCACGGGTATCGAGCGGACAGGTGATAGGACTCCTTGCCATGATTGCTCCCAGCCATATGCCCTCTCTCCAGGCCAAGCCGCGCGCGGTCGGAGGCAAAGGCGAGGTGCGACGCTTGCGCCGCACCGGTCTCGTCCCCGCCATCGCGTACGGGCCCGGACTGCCGTCGACGCCGATTGCCGTGCCACCCAAGGAGGTGGCCGCGGTCTTGAAGAGCGAACTCGGCAAAAACACAGTCATCGAGCTTGTTCTCGACGGCAAGAAGCTCCTTGCCATGATTCGCGACTTCGCCCTTCACCCGGTGCAGAGGTACCTGGAGCACGTCGACTTCGTGGAAGTGAAGCTCGATCGTCCCGTGGACGTGCAGGTGCCCCTCATCGCGATCGGGAAGGCCGTTGGCGTGACCAAAGGCGGGGTCCTCCGCGTGGTCCACCGTCTCGTTCCGGTTCGGTGCCTGCCGGACCGCATTCCCGTGAAGATCGAGACGGATGTCACGACCCTCGAACTCGGGCAGCACATCGCAACGCAGGATCTCAAGCTCCCCGACGGGGTGACCGTCCGCATGCCGGCCACGCAGACGCTTGTGTCCGTCGTCGCGCCTGAGAAGGAAGTCGAAGAAGTGCCCGTGCCGGGCGCAGCGGTGGCTGCGACCGCCCCGGCGGGCGCGAGCGTGGCCCCCGCGGCCGACGCAAAGAAGGACGACAAGAAGGACGACAAAAAGAAGTAGCCTATGTTTCTCGTCGCCGGCCTGGGCAATCCGGGCCGTGAGCATCAAGGCAATCGCCACAACGTCGGCTTCATGGTGGCCGACGCTCTTCGCCGCACGGAGGGGTGGCCGGACTTCAAGCCCAAGTTCTCCGGCTTCTGGACTCGAGGCGAGCTCGGGGGGATACCCGTAACCCTCCTCGAGCCGCAGACGTACATGAACCTATCGGGCGAAAGCGTTCAGCCCGCAGCGGCGTTCCTCAAAGTGCCGCCGCAGAACGTCATCGTCGTGCACGACGAGCTGGACCTCGCGTGGCGTGACGTCCGTTTGAAGGTCGGGGGAGGGCACGCCGGCAATAATGGAGTCCGCAGCATCATCGAGCGAATGGGCACCGCAGATTTCATTCGCGTCCGGGTGGGTGTCGGCAAGCCCCCGCCAGGCTTCCGCGGGAGCGGCGCGGATTGGGTGCTCTCAGGCTTCGACCTCGCTGAGCGTGCGGAGCTGCCCGACGTTCTCGAGGTCGCAATGGCGGCCGTGCGCGCGGTCGTGAAGGACGGACTGGGTGCCGCGATGGGGCAAGTCAACACGCGAAGAGGCCCGCTCAAACCCCCAGGCGCGGCCGCGTCTGCGCCTGCGCCTGCGCCCGGCGCCTCGAAGCCGAGGCGTCGGTCCGGTGGCCCCTGACGTGCGGACCCTCGTTGTTCCGAGAGAATCCTTGTGCTAAAGACGCGCCTTCTTGCTCGTGGACACACACGTTCCACGGGCCCGCGTCCCCCCGCTCGGCTCTTGGCTTGACCAGGCGACCGAGGAAACAAGTCGGGACGAGCCCAGGAGATGCAATTGAGCGATACGAATCCGGCGGCCCTGGCGCGCCCGCAAGGGGCCCGCGCGCAGGCCAAAGAGTATGAAACGATTTACATCCTAAGGTCCGACGTGGACGCGGACGCCGCCGAGCGCGTGCAAGCGCGCGTGGCCGATGCGCTCGAGCGCGAACACGGCAAGCTCGTGAAGGTGGAGGCCTGGGGCCGCCGTAAGCTGGCGTATCCGGTGGGAAAGCAGCGTAAGGGCGTCTACGTGTATCTCAAGTACGCGGGGGGCGGTGGTCTCGTTCAGGAGGTCGAGCGGAACCTCAAGCTGCAGGATTC
The DNA here is from genome assembly GCA_963831555.1 of uncultured delta proteobacterium. Classification (GTDB taxonomy): domain Bacteria; phylum Myxococcota_A; class Polyangia; order Polyangiales; family Polyangiaceae; genus Palsa-1150. Next base: position 293,392 of record CAWHQT010000016.1, on the reverse strand, counting down.
GGTCATCAAGTTCATGACCGTTCAGACGGCGCAGGACGTTGATGTCGCCGCGCTCCAGATTGACCCCGAAGAGACCAAGCTTGGCAAACTCGAGCTTTTGCCCGAGGAGGAAGAGAAAGAGTCCCGCGAGAAGCAGCTGGGCCTCATCGAGCTTGGTCCCGAGGCGCCGAAGCCGCGCCGCGACGAAATAGAGGAATTCGAGCCCGAGGAAGGTCCCGAAGGGGCCAAAGAGGAGGAGAGCTGAGCCATGGCCATGATGGACGACGACAGGGACATCACCCGAGGCCCGGACCTCAACGCAGAGATCGGTCGGCGGCGTGGCGGCAAGAAGCGGATCTGCCGTTATTGCGCGGACAAGGCGCTGGTCATCGACTACAAAGACCCGCAGGCGCTCAAGTATTTCGTGAGTGATCGCGGCAAAATCGTTCCGCGCCGAATCAGCGGCAACTGCGCGCGCCATCAACGCAAGGTGCAACTGGCGGTCAAGCGGGCGCGCAATGTTGCGCTCTTGCCCTTCACCGTGACCCACTGAAGGCACGGGAGATTTGCCATGCCTGCCAACATCCAAGTCATTCTTCAGCAGGACGTCGACAAAGTCGGCCACAGCGGCGAGCTCATTCGGGTCCGTCCCGGTTTTGCACGTAACTTCTTGCTCCCGCGACAGCTCGCCGTGCCCGCCACGCAAGCGGCCGTGCACAGGATCGAACACGAGAGGGCCGTGCTTGTCGCCCGCGCCGAGAAGAGCAAGAAAGAGGCGCGCGAGCTGGCCGGCCGCATGAGCGCGATCTCGTTGAAGATCGCACAGAAGGCCGGCGAAGATGGGCGTCTTTTCGGCTCGGTAACCACCAAGGACATCGAAGTCGCTCTTCGGTCCCAGGGCTTCATGATCGATCGGCGCAAGATCGAGCTCGCAGAGCCGATCAAGAGCGTCGGCAGCTACGAAGTGCGCGTCCTCTTCGTCTCGGACGTCGCGGCGACCGTGAAGGTGGAGGTCGTCGCGAAGTGATGATGCCCGCCGCCGTACGCGGCTGGCGAGGACGAGCGCGCCGAGACGGGCCCGACAAACCCTCGCCGAAAAGTGCTCTTGAGCGACCGTCGATTGAACGGAACGCCTTACGCGGTCGCTTTGGACGTTGTGTGTGTCGCACCCGTCTTTTGGATGTTCCATTGGAAAGACTCCTGCTCTAAACCGCGGTCCGTTCTCGAACGGCGCCCCGACCTCCATCAGGTCGGGGCGTTCGTCATTTGGAGGTCCTGTGGAGAAGCTGCGAGCGGCCGGTGGGCAATCGACGGAGCATGGCAGTGTCGAAAGTCGTGTGCCTCCGCACGACTTGGACGCCGAGGCCGCCGTGCTGTCGGCCGTGATGGTCGATCCGCTCGCTTTCGACAAGGTGAGCGACCTTCTGCGCCCCGAGCACTTCTACTCGGAGGCTCATCGGCGCATCTTCGAAGCGGCGGTCGAGCTCAGTAGCTCGGGTAAGCCCGTCGACGTCGTGCAAGTCGCGACGTGGCTGCGCGACCGCGAGAGGCTCGCCCAAGTCGGCGGCATGGCTTACTTGACGGAAGTGCTCAACGCGGCCCCCGCGGTGGCCAACGTCGGCGCCTACGGCCAGACCATCCACGAAAAGTGGCGCATCAGGAGCCTCATTCTCGCGTGCCAGCGCGTGATGGCGCAGGGGTACGCCGGGTACGGCGAGGCCCAGCAGTTCATCGACTCGGCCGAGCAGGCGGTCTACGACATTGCGCGAACGCGCGAGTCGAGCAGCGTGCACACGCTCCGCGACGTCATGCAGGAGACGTTCCGCCGCATCACCAAAGCCACGGAGCGCGGAGCACGGATCATCGGGATCTCCACGGGCTTCGATCGCTATGACCGCATAACGAGCGGCCTTCATGACGGGGAGCTAACGATCATTGCGGCTCGCCCCGGCATGGGAAAGACGAGCCTCGTCATGAACATGGCCGTCAACGTGGCGAGCCCGCAGCAGCTCGAGGGGGCCAACGACCCGAACGATCGATGGGAAGAGCCGGGATATGGGGTCGTGGTCTTTTCGCTCGAGATGCCACGCGAACAGATCGTCAATCGCATGCTCTGCTCCGAAGCGCGGGTCGACGTGAGCCGCGTGCGGACGGGCATGCTGACCCCCAGCGACTGGAGCAAACTGACGCAAGCGGCGTCCCACCTGGCCAACTTGAGCATCTGGGTCGACGACACCCCGGCGCTCTCGATCCTGGAGCTGCGTTCGAAGGTGCGCCGCCTTCAGGCCGAGTTCGATCGCACGGACCCAAAGACGGGCGAAAAGAAGCAGCGTCTCGGCCTCGTCGTCGTCGACTACTTGCAGCTCATGAGGGGTCGCGAAAACGCCCAATCGCGCGAGCAGGAGATCAGCGAGATATCGCGCGGGCTAAAGCAGCTCTCCAAGGAGCTGAACCTCCCGGTGATCGCGCTCAGCCAATTGAACCGCGCCGTGGAGACGCGCGGCGAAAAGAGCAAGCGGCCCCAGCTCTCGGATTTGCGCGAATCGGGCGCAATCGAGCAAGATGCCGACAACATCTGCTTCATTTACCGCGACGACTACTACAACAAGGAGACGGCGGACCGGAACATCGCGGAGCTCATCATCGCCAAGCAGCGCAACGGTCCTACAGATACGGTGAGAGTTCGTTTCGATCTGACGTATACGCGCTTCGAAGATCTCGCGGATGGAGAATACGAGGACGCAGCCCCCCGATGACGTGCCCGCGCGAGAGCGAGTCGCCGAGAAGGCAAGCCGCGTGACGAGTGTCAAAGGCGCGACGGGAGAACCTCGATCCATGGCCTCGGAGACCCTCGCGGAGCTCGTGATGTCTCGCCGCGTGGTCGTTGCCGTGGGGGCCGGCGGCGTCGGCAAGACGACGACCGCCGCGGCGCTCGGCGTGGCCGCGGCGATGCGAGGGCGGCGCGTGCTTTGCCTCACGATAGACCCGGCGCGGAGGCTAGCGGAGGCCCTCGGTCTCGAGCGGATGTCTAGCGAGGAGCAGATCGTCGACGCCGGGCGCTTCGCCAATGCGGGCCTCGCGGTGAGCGGGTCGCTGACGGCCATGATGCTCGATACGAAGCGGACGTTCGACGACCTCGTCGTCAAATACTCGACGACCCCAGAGCGCGCGAGAAGGCTCCTGGACAATCGACTCTACAAGTACGTGTCCACGTCGCTCGCCGGGACGCAGGAATACATGGCCATGGAGAAGCTCGTCGCGGTGGATCGGGACCGCCGCTTCGACCTCATCGTCCTCGACACGCCACCGACCGCAAACGCGCTCGACTTCCTCGACGCGCCCGAGCGGCTCGTCGAAGCGCTCGACTCGCCGACCATGCGCTGGTTTGTGCAGGCGTTCCAGTCGACGGGCAAGGTGAGTCTGAACTTGCTGGCCCGCTCTGCGGCGCTGGTCCTTCGAGGCCTCGCGCGGATCACCGGGGGGGGATTCCTGGAGGCGATGGCGGAGTTCCTCACGGAGCTGAACGACCTCTTCGGCGGCTTCAGGGAACGCGCGAAGGAGGTCGAGACGGCGCTCCGGAGTCCCGCCGTCACGTTCGTGCTCGTCACGAGTCCGGCCCCCATGAGCATTCAAGAAGTGCTCTTCTTCAACGACCGGCTCGAGCAAGCGAAGTTGCCGCGGGGAGCGTTCGTCGTGAACCGCTATCGCGTGCCACCGTTCGGGGGGAAGACCCCTCCGACCGTGGCCGAGGCAAGAGACGCGATCGCCGCCCGGGGTCTGGACCTCCTGCCGGACGCGCCGTCGCGGGTCGTCCAGGCCTACGCCGACGCCGTACGTCTGGCGGCGCTCGACGACCTGCACGTTCGAGCGCTCGTCGAGCGCGCCAAGGCGACCGTCCCGATCGTCATCGTGCCCGAGCTGGCAGGCGACGTGCGCGACCTCCGGAGCCTGGGCGAGATCGCCGCGCTTCTCATGCGCGGCAGCGCGTAGCGTTACTTCCGCTTCTCTCCGTCGGTGCCGTCCCCGCGGCGTCGTCGCGGTTTGTAGTGCACGCGCACCGGGACTCCGTCGAAGCCGAACTGCTTGCGCAGCTGGTTGACGACGAATCGCTGGTACGAGAAATGAATCGAATTGGGAGCGTTGGTCATCGCGATGAACGTGGGCGGCGCGATCGCGGCCTGGGTGACGTAGTAGATCCGCGGGGCGCGCGCGCCCATCGTCGGCGGGGGCTTCGTCTCGATGACTTGCTCGAAGAATCGATTGAGTTCGCCCGTCGTCACGCGCTTCGAGAAGGCCTCGTAGACCCGATCGATCGTCGCAAAGAGCTCGCCGACTCCCCGTCCGGTCTTGGCGCTTGTCCTCACGATGGGCACGTACGGTACGAACGCCAACTTTTCACGCGCGGTCTCCTCGATCTTCGCGAAGTCGCCCCGCTCGATCAGATCGCTCTTGTTGAGGGCGACGATCATCGCGCGCCCGCGTTCCTCGGCCAGTCCGAGGATCTTCGCGTCCTGTTCTGCGACGCCTTCGCTCGCATCGCAGAGCAGCACCACGACGTGCGCTCGCTCCACGCTCCGGATGGCCGAGAGCACGCTGAGCGACTCCACGGCGCTGCCTTCCTTGGCAACTTTTCCCTTTCTCCGGATGCCCGCCGTATCGATCAATACATAGGATTTGCCGTCGCGCTCGAAGAGCGCGTCGATGGCGTCCCGCGTGGTCCCCGGGCGGGCGTCCACGAGCGCGCGGTCTTCCCCCAGGATCCGATTCAGCAAGCTGCTCTTGCCGGCGTTGGGCTTGCCGATGAGCGCGATGCGTGGCGGCGCGTTCGCCTCGTCCTCGGCTGCGGGCTCCGTTTCGGGCAACGCTTCGACGAGCGCGGCCTCCAGCTCGCCGATCCCCCGCCCATGCAGGGCGCTCACGGGGTGCACCGTACCGACGCCAAGGCGGTAGAGCTCGAACGCTTCTGCGTCCACCCTGGGCGAGTCGGCTTTGTTGGCCGCGTAAAGCACCGTCTTCTGGCTCTTGCGAAGAAGCGCGACGGCGGCCCGATCCGCTTCGCCCAACGCCGACGTCGCGTCGGTCACGAAGATGATCGCGTCCGCCTCTTCGATGGCCGCGCGGACGTGCAACGCGATGCCCGCCTTCATCGGGTCGTCGTCCTCGGGATCGAATCCGCCGGTGTCCACGACCGTGTACGCCTTGCCGTAAGCGCTCGTGTCTGCGTATTTGCGGTCGCGGGTGACGCCCGGCTCATCGTGCACGATGGCGAGCCTCGCGCGGGCGAGCCGGTTGAACAACGTCGACTTGCCCACGTTCGGCCTGCCCACGATAGCCACGATGGGCGTGCCGCCGGCTCCGCCGGGGAGCGTCCGCAGTCGGGATGGGCGGCCCGACGATGGAAAGTGTTTCGTCATGAATCCTGTCCTTCGCCGAACCCGAGGTCGCGCAAGCGCGCAGGGTCATCCATCCATCCCGGAGTCGCGCGAACCCAAATTTGCAGATGCACCTTGCGCTCCAACATCTCTTCGACCCGCGCCCGCGCCGCAGATCCGATGCTCTTGAGCATCTGTCCGCCCGCGCCGATGACGATCTTCTTGTGGGCTTCGCGGGCCACGTGAATCGCCACTTCGATGCGGGGCTTGTCGCCGCTCTCGTCGAACCGCTCGACGATGACGGCCACCCCGTGCGGCACTTCCTGCTTCACGTGGCGCAGCACCTGCTCGCGCACGAACTCGGCGACGAAAAATCGTACCGGTTGATCCGACAGCGTATCCGCGTCGAAGAGCAAGGGCTGCTCGGGCAGGAGCGCGCGCACTTCGTCGAGCAGCTGCGACACCCCGTCCAAACGCTTCGCGCTGAGCGGAATCGTCGCGGCAAACTCGTGGCCCTCGCTGAACGCAGCCATCATCGGAAGCAGGTTCGCCTTGTCCTTCAGTCGATCCACCTTGTTGATGGCGAGCACGGTGGGCCGCCGCGGCAGTTCGGCCATGACCGTCCGATCGGCCTCGTACGACTGCGCGCCCTGGCCATCGCGCGGCGCTTCCACCAGGAACACGACCACGTCCGCGTCGCGGGCGGCCTGCCGCGCGGCGGCGTTCATGCGCTTGCCTAGCTGGGTGCGCGGCGCGTGCAGGCCGGGGGTGTCCAGAAGCACGTATTGCGTCGGCCCCTTCGTCAGCACGCCGCGGACCGTCTCGCGCGTGGTCTGCGGGTGCGGGCTGATGATGGCAATCGCCTCCCCCAACAACGAATTGAGGAGCGTGCTCTTGCCGACGTTCGGGCGTCCGACCAGCGCCACGCGCCCGGCGCGCGTCGTCTCGGCAGAATGGGATGGCTTCATTTCGGGCGGCGCGACACCTTGCTCCGCTTGCCGGCCGTTGCGGCCCGCATTTCGGCAGGCAGAAGGGGATGGCTTCATCTCGGGCGGAGCGCGGGGAAATCCGCCGCGGGCCTTGTAGCATGCGGCGGTTGCGTCGCACTTACCCTTGGAAGTAGTGTCCGCGGCGCTCTGCGGGGGTTCCGCGATCGCGCGTTCCTTGCCGCCCCCGCTTCAGGCTCAGCTCTCGCCCGCCGGCCGCTCCTACCCGAAAACGCTCGATAAGCCGCTCTTCTCATGCCCGACGACACGCCTATCGCACCTTCTTTCGCTCCGACGCCCCCCGCGGCGCCGTGGCACGCGCGCTTCGCCTCTGCCGTACCGCTCGCCGTCGCCGCGGCGGTTCCGACGCTGCTTTTCTTCGTTCTCCCGCCGCTGAACAAAAGCGGCCTTTGGGATCCCTACGAGCTCAACGTGGCGGACCTCGCGCGGCGCGTGGCGCTCAATCTCTACGGCGCCAGCGGCCTGGCGCTCGAGGGGACCGACAACACGCTGCCGCATCTGAACGATCTCGGCCGCCCGCAGCTGCCGTTTTCGTCGATCGCGCTCGGCTTCAAACTGTTCGGGTTGCACGAATGGGCGGGTCGTCTTCCCCTCGCGTTGTGGGGACTCGTCGGCGTGCTCGGAACGTACGCGTTCGTCGCGCGCCTCTTCGACCGGCGCACGGGGGTTTACGCCTCCGTCGTTCTTTCGTCGATGCCGCTCTATTTCGTCCAAGCGCGATCGATGATGGGCGACATCTGCACCATGGCCGGTTTCGCGCTCGCGTTCGGGGGTCTGGCGGTCGGCGCCTTCGATCGGCAGCCGCTCCTGCCCGCCACGACCGCGCCGGGACCCGCCGTCACGGCCGCGGCAACCACCGGTGACGCCGCGCGGCCGACTTCGCTGCGCCAGCGGGCGCCTTGGCTTCTGATGGCCGCCGCGGGGCTCGTCGTGGGTTTCGAGAGCCGCGGAGGGCTGCTCGGGCTCGCGGTGCCCCTGCTCGGCGTGGGTCTCGCGTGGGGCACGGTCCGCGTCTCGTCGCGGCGGACGTGGCCCGATCCGATCGGCGATGCGGTCGGCGCGGTCTCGCTGGGTGGTGGTTTGATCATCGCGACCATCGCGCTACGGGCCGCCGCAGACGCGGGCAAAGACATGGACCTTTGGGTGGGCGCGACTGCGCACCTGCCTTCGAAGTACCCCACGTTCGACTATTACATCGGCGCGATCGGCCACGCCCTCGCCCCCTGGAGCGCGTTCGTTCCGTTCGCGTTCGGGCGGCTTTTGCTGACGCCCGTCGTACCGGTGGCCGGGTCCTCGCTCGGCGCCTCCACGGTGCAACGCGAGAGCTCGGGTCGCGTCGCCATTTTGGTGGGCGCGACCGTCGCCTTCGCCGCGCACGCGTATCTCGTCGCCCGGACAGACCTCATCGCGTTCAGCGCTCCCGCCCTATGTGCCGTGGCCTGCGCCGTCGCCATCCGCGACTTTGAGCGCGGGGCCCGCGCCTCGATCGCCGTGGGAATCGGAACGCTCGTGTTGGCGGCGGTCATTCATCATGATTTCCACGAGCTTCCGGAGAAGGCGTACGAAGCGTTCGGCATCGCGTCGGCGACGTTCCCGGAGGGATTCAAGAACGCGGCGCTCGACCTGTGGTGGGTCGTGCTCGGCGGGTTTGCGCTTTGCGCGTTTCTCACCTGGGTGGAGCGAGACGCGGAGCGCACGCCGTTCGCGGCGGCCGGCTACGCGCGAGTCTTCCGGACCCTGCGCGAAGTTTACGACGGCGTCCTTGCTTTCATTTATGTCGCGGCGATCGCGGGGGCGTCGCTGGCAGGCTTGGTGGTCTTCATCGGGATGAAGACGCACTCGCGCTTTCTTCCGCAGATTTCCGGGGCCATCCGCGACTACGTTCTGAACGCCTGGTGGGTTATCGCTTTCGCTCCCTTCGGCGCGATCTTCGGGCTGCTCTTTCTCTGCGACATCTGGCTCTGGACGTTCGGACGGTCGCGGCCGCTTTCCGCGCAGTCGTTCTCGCGAGGCTTCGAGCCTTTCGAAGAGCTGTTCGCCAACCTGCGGACGAAAGAGGGAGAGCCAGCGGCCGGCGAAGGCGATCAATCCGATCAAGAGGAGGTCTGGATCAACGCGCTCGTGGTTGCGCCGCTCCTGCTGCTGGCCATTCCGGGGCTCGCGTTCGCGATCGGGTGGTCGTTTGGAATGAAGGGATACGTTGCCGGGCTTCTCGCGGTGCCGTGCGGTCTGGTTTTTTTCCTCGTGATGGGAGTCGTAGGGGACCTCCTGCGCCATCGCGCGGCGGGCCTCGCGCTCGGGGGCGGGGTGGTCGGTTTCGTTCTTTGTTTTTTTTATTACCCGGCCCTTGCCAATCAGCTTTCGCCGAAGGAAGTATTCGAAGGGTATCGGCACGCGTGCCCTGACGGGCCGCTGGCGCTACTGGGCGTGGGCGGGCGAACGTCGGCGTACTACGCTGGAGGCCAGCCGCAAACGCTCACCGACCCGACGGGCGCATACCAGTGGCTGATGGCCGGAAGCGGGCAACGCCGGTGCCTCGCGCTCAAGGCCGAAGAGCTACCGAAAATCAACCAGCTCTGGCGACAACACAGCCCCGAGCCGCGCACGAACCTGCCCATCGTCGACGCGCGGTCGAGCCAGATTCTCCTCGCGGCTTCCTCGCTCGAACCAGGCGCCAAGAACGACAATCCGCTCGGCGCGCTCGTGCTCGCGGCGCCCCCGCATCCTTGGCGGGCGCTCGACGTGAACCTGGAGGACAAGCTGCAGGTATTGGGCATCGACGTCGTGGACGACGGGGGCCATCTGGTCGACTCTGTGAGCGCCGGCCGCACGTATTTTCTCAAGACGTACTACCGGGTCCTCGCCCCGCTCACGACGGAGTGGGAAGCCTTCATTCACATTGACGGCTTTCACCGGCGGCACAACGGCGACCACAAGCCGATGAACGGTAAGTACCCCATGTCGCTCTGGCTCCCGGGTGACGTCCTGGTCGACGACCACGAGTTCAAGCTCGAGCCAAACTTCACGCCCGGTACGTATGACATTTACTTTGGCTTGTTCGTGGGTGATACGCGAATGAAGGTCCTCAGCGGACCCAATGACGGCGACAATCGGATCAACGGCGGTCACCTGCGCGTACAGTGAGAGCGCGCGAGGCGTCCGTCGTCAAGGGTGGGAGGCGACGAATGGCGATCATGATCAAGAGTCCAAACGGTGCCGTGGCAGCGGCGAGCGAGCGCGACGATCGGCGAAGCCACGATCGGTTCGACGTGGAATGGGAGGTGGACTGCGTCGCCGAGGACACGTTCTTGTACGCGGCGATCACGAACATCAGCGCGATGGGAATCTTCGTGAAAACGACGGACCCCCTCGCCCTGGGCACACGCCTCCTGATGTCGTTCGAGCCGCCGGGTTGTGAATCCTTCAAGCTCGAAGGGGAGGTTGCCTGGATCAACGCCGTCCGCCCCAACGGCGACAACCCGAACCCCGGCATGGGGGTGCGCTTCATCAACCTTCACCCGGACGACAGAGAACGCCTCGTCGAAGTGATAAGGACGATAGCCTACGTGAGGGAATAGGCGGGCGAGGGTCCCACGCTCGCCAGCCGACGAGGGGATGAGGGCGGGCGGGAGTTCCTTGTACACGGCGTCAGTATGGCCCGTTTTCATCCCCAATGGGAGGAAGCGAAGCTTCCGGCCAGGACTGCTGGGGAGCTCGAGGTGGAGCGGTGGTGGAGCGGCATCGCTCCCCTCGACGTGACGTGCAAGCCCCTTCTGTCGGGCGGAGCCTTGCCGGAGGCAAGGCGGAGCGAGACTCAGGGTGACCCGGGTGACTCACTAGAAGAGAGCGTCGCGAGCACGGCGCCGCACCGGCAGCTTCGCAGTTCCACGCACCACGCGGCCGGCACGCTGAGGTGAATCTGCACTCCATCGGCCGGGAGCCGGGTGACCACCGTGAGCGCTCTCCACTCGAGGGCTGCGTACGCACGGCGGCACACCCCGCACGTCTTCGACCAGGGCGGAGACGAAGCGCGGGGCGCCACGGTCCAGGGCGCGGCGCTCACGGATCCTCCGGGGAAAGCAACTCCTCCAGCTTCTCCAGCGTGTCATCCAGGATGCCTCGCGCCTTGCGCATCGTGGTCGGGCGCAGACCGCCCCTGTGCATCGCGCGCTTGAAAAGCCTGACGACCCGCCCGATTCGCTTCATGACGTGAGCCACGTCTTCTGCGTGATGATCCCACGTAGCGTCGCTCTGGCCTTCGTAGAACTCTTTGACGTCCTCGGCGTGCAACGCGAGCTCGCGCCTGCCCTCGTCCGTGATTTCGTACACCTTCCGCTCGCCTCGCGGCGCCGTTCGGACGTGGGCCAGCTCATCCAGCATCTGCAGCGTCGGGTACACGACGCCGGGGCTCGGCCGGTAGGCGCCCCCGCTCTTGTCGCCTATGGCCTGGATGACCTCATACCCGTGACGCGGCTGCGCCGCGATCGCGTCGAGCACGAGCCATCGGACGACGCCGCGTTCGGCGCGCGGCGCGGGCCCTCGCCACAAATCGCCCCACCCGCCTCGCCCGTCCCCCGGAGGGAACCGACTCCGCCCGCCGTGTCCCCCCATCGCGCCCCGAAAATACGGATCCCATGGTCCATGCATCGAAACCTCCGTCCTATATAGATATATCTTTAGATAGGTCGTCCCGATATGTCAAGAGGTCACCGCCGCCGCGCAGGTCGCTTTCCGGGCCTTTGGGAGCGGTTGCCGATCGTCCCCGCGCCACCGGTATATGCTCGTCCCCGAAGGCGACGATGCGACGCGAACGGCAAGCAGCGCGCGCGTTCTTCCGCATCCGCGTCTTCGTGTTGCTCGTGATCCTCGCGGGCGTCCTCGTCTGGGCGTGGCGCGACGTGCGCAGCCGGCGTGAGCGCAACGCGTGGCTAAGACCCCTGTCGGTGGCCTTCGTGCTCGTGCGCCGCGGACGGGTGGAGGACGCCGCGGTCGAGAACTTGCGCAGCCGAATTCCAGCGCTCGCGGCCCAGCTTGCCGGCGAGTTTCATCGTTATCGTTCTTCTGCGATGCGCCCGTTCGCGATCACGTTCGTCGGGCCGGTGGACGTGGCCGAGGACCCTCCCGCACCGACCGGCGATGGGCTCCTCGACGCCGCGCGGCAGACCTGGGCGTTATGGCGATGGACATCGCGCGTCGACCGCGCCGCCGGATTCGATCCGGGCCCTTACGATTCGCGCGTGTACGTCGCCGCGAGGCCGCCTCAGAGCGCCGAGCGCGAAATGGTCGAGGGCGAGAGCGAAGAAGGGGGGCGCGTCGGCGTCGTCGAGGTGGAGCTCGACGCGTCGATGGCGGACTTTGCGCTCTTCGTCGCGGCCCACGAGCTTTTCCACACGCTGGGTGCGAGCGACAAATACGACGCCAAGGGACGCACGCTCGTCCCCGGCGGACTCGCCGAACCTCTGCGCGTGCCGCTCTGGCCGCAAGCGTTCGCGGAAGTGATGGCGCGCAATCGCCCCGTAGCGCCAGGGATCGAGTCGCCCCCGGAGAGCCTGGACGAGTTGGCCGTCGGGCCCGCGACGGCGCGGGAGATCGGGTGGAGCCAAGGCGCAAAGTGACGCGCTTTGGAGGGGCCTCACTGAACGAGCCGACGCGACGAGCGCGCTCGCTACGAGGACGGCGCCGGCCCCGCGCGCCGGCCCCTGCGCGATATCGCCCGAAAGCACGTCGCCACGTGGTCATCCACGAGCCCGCAAGCCTGCATGAAGGCGTAGCAGATCGTCGGCCCCACGAAGCGAAAGCCCCGCGCCCGAAGCGCCTTGCTCATGGCGTCCGCTGCCGGCGTGGTCGCGGGGATCTCGTCGAGCGTACGCGGCCGCTTTCGCGTCCCGCGCCCTCGGGCGAAGCTCCACACGAGCGCGTCGAACGAACCGAGCTCCTTTTTTGCCGTCAAGATCGCCTGCGCGTTGGCAATCGCCGACTCGACCTTGAGTCGGTTTCGCACGATGCCCGCGTCGCTCATCAAGCGCGTGACGTCATGCGCGCCGAAGCGAGCCACGATGCGCGGGTCGAACTCGGCGAACGCGGCGCGGTACGCCGCGCGCTTTCGCAGGACCGTGCGCCACGACAAGCCGGCCTGCGCTCCCTCGAGCGTCAACATCTCGAAGAGACGGCGCTCGTCGTGCACGGGGACCGCCCACTCACGGTCGTGGTACTCGATCATCCCGGCATCGTCACCCACCCATCCGCAGCGTTCGCGCGTCGCGACCGTCGTGGCCATGGATCAGTGCCCGGCCGGCGCCGCGCCTTGCCGCGGGCGTTTCGCGATCCATGCGATCGGGATCATGATCGCCGTGGCCACGCCGAGGATCCAGAGCGCGTCCAGGTAGGCGAGCTGCGTCGCCTGCTGCGCCAGCTGGCGGTACACGACGGCGGTGGCTTGCTTCGCGGCGGCGATCGAAGTGGCCCCGGAGTGCTCGAGCGCCCGGGCGATCCCGTCGACTTTGGCCTGGTACGCAGGATTGTACGCGGTGGTCTGCGAGGCGAGGTTGGCCTGGTGCATCTGCGATCGCCGCGCGACGAGCGTGGTCACGAACGCGATGCCCACGTCCGCCCCCATGTTGCGCGAGAGATTCATGATGCCGCTCACCTGGTTATACTTCTGCACCGGCACGCCAGAATACGAGATCGTCTGAATCGGAACGAAGAGAAACGCCATTCCAACGGCTTGAAACGCGCGGAGCTCCACCGCCGTCATGAAGTCCATCTGCATGTCGACTTTGCGCGCCATGTAAAATAAGGAGGCGCTGAGCACCAGGAAGCCGAACCCCACGAGAATCCGCGTGTCCGCTTTGCCGACGAGACGGCCGACGAACGGCAAGAGCAAGATGATGAGAACCCCGCCCGGGGACAACGCCATTCCCGATTGCTGCGCTGTGTAGCCCATCAACACCTGGAGGTACTGCGGCAAGAGCACGGTGGACCCGAAGAGCGCCACCCCGAGCATCAGCATCAAGACGTTGGCTACGGCGAAGCTCCTCCGCTTGAACATCCGTATGTCGACGATGGGGGTGTCATGGTTCAACTCCCAGAAGACGAAAGACACGAGCGACACCGCGGCCACGATCGTAAAGCCGGTGATCACCCCGGAGTGAAACCAGTCGTCTTCTTGCCCCTTGTCGAGGACCACCTCGAGGGCGCCGAGGCCCGTCGCGATCAATCCGAGGCCCAGCCAGTCGACTCCGCCGGACGATCGCTCGCGCGCCCACTTCAGGTGGGGGGGGTCCGTCACGATGCGGCTCGACAGAAGGAGCGAGGCGATGCCGACGGGAATGTTGATGAAGAACACCCAACGCCAGGAGAAATTGTCCGTGATGAAGCCCCCGAGGGTGGGGCCGATGGCCGGCGCAAGGACCACGGCCATGCCGTAGACGGCCATGGCCATTCCCCTCTTCGCGGGGGGGAACGTGTCGGCGAGGATCGCCTGTTCGCTCGGCCCGAGGCCGCCGCCGCCGGCCCCTTGGAGCACGCGAAAAAAGATGAGCGATCCGAGCGTGGGCGCAATACCGCATAGAAACGATGAGACCGTGAAGATCCCGACGCACGTCATGTAAAATCGCTTGCGCCCGATCCTGCTCGATATCCAGCCGCTGATCGGCAAAACGACCGCGTTCGACACGAGGTAGCTCGTGAGCACCCACGTGCTCTCGTCTTGGCTCACGCTCAGATTGCCCGCGATGTGCGGTAGCGAGACGTTCGCGATGCTCGTGTCGAGCACCTCCATGAACGTCGCCATGGTGACCACGAGCGCGATGATCCAGGGATTGCGCCCGCCCGTCCATCCCGTCGCAAAATACGCCGGCGTGGCGTGCTCGCCCGGCGCCGGGGATGCGGCGCTCATTGCACCGAAATTTCCGGCTCCGCGCTCATGCCGATGCGAAGCCGGTCGAGCTCCGTCTGGCCCGGGTCGAGGCGAATTCGGACCGGAATCCGCTGGACGACTTTCACGTAGTTGCCCGACGCGTTCTCGGGAGGCAGGACGCTGAGCCGCGAACCCGTCGCGCCGCCCACGCTCTCCAGCGAGCCGTGGAAATCGATCCCCAGCGCATCGACGTGCACCGACGCACTCTGTCCGGGCCGTATGCGCTCGAGCTGCGTTTCACGGTAGTTGGCCGTGACGTAGAGCGATTCGGTCTCCGAGAGGGCGACGAGCTGCTGCCCGGGTGCCACGTGGTCGCCCACGGCAAATGACTTCTTCGCGATGATCCCCGCGGCCGGGGCGACAATCTTGGTGTAGGAGAGGTTCTTTTCGGCTTGCGCCAGCTCGGCCCGCGCGAGATCCAGCGACGCCTGGCGCCAGACCACGGAAGCCCTTCGTGTGGCGACCTGCCGCGGCGCGTTCGTCTTGACCTCCACGAGATGGCTCTGGAGCGCCCCGAGCAGCGCGCTCTGTTGGGCGACGCGGTCGTTGGCGGCGGCCAAGGACTGCCGCAACGCATTGACATTCGCGGTCGACGCGGCCGCGGCGTTCGAGCGCGTGTCGAAGTCCGACTGCGCCACGGCGCCTTGCGCGACGAGCTTCTCGGACCGCGCTCTCTCGAGCTGCGCGGTGCGGTCGTTCGCCTCGGCTTGTGCGATCTGCGCGGTGAGCTGGGCGGCTTCCTTTCGCGCCGCCGAAAGGCCCGCCTGCGCGCCCGCCAGGTCCGACTGCGCGGAGGCCAGGGCGCTGACGTTCGATGCCTGGGTTATGGGGATGCTCGGGTCTTCCGCTTCGAGCTGCGCGTCGGCCTGGGCCACCTGCGCCTTGGCCTCGTCCACCAGAATCTGGAGGTCCGTGGGGTCAATCTCGGCAATCAGGTCGCCCTTCTTGACGACCTGATTCTCCGTCACGTAGGCGGCGCTGATGCTGCCGCTGACGCGCGGGCTGACATTGCTTATGGTCCCGTCGATCTGCGCGTCGTCGGTCTCTTCGAACCGGTTGGCGTGCACCCAGTACGCGGTCCCGGCGGCGGCCGCCGCGACCGCGACGCCGAGGCCGATGAGAAGCTTGCGCGACGAGGAGGGGGACTGGGTCGCTGCGGGGGCGGCGGCGACGCTGGGGGCGGGCTGGGAGGTTTGGACCATGGGGGCGGCGGTCGCCATCGTATCTCCGGGGCAAGGACTTTGACGGTGCTCTTTTCGATGCAAGATGCGCGCGGTCCGTTACGCGCGTCCCTCTTGCCATCGGCGGTGCGCTTCGTCCCGCGATTTGCCCACCGGGCCGCTCGGCCCGACGAGGGACCAGCGACGTGGTAAGGAACGCCGTGGACTCGGATCCCGTCGATCTCGCCACGATTCCAAACGACGTCCTCGATCTTTGCGAGCGGCTCCGCTCGCGCGGAAAGCGCGCGTGGATCGTGGGTGGATGCGTGCGCGATCTGCTGCTCGGACGGGCCGCGAGCGACTGGGACATCGCCACCGATGCGCGCCCAAACGAGCTAATCCGCATTTTCCCGCGCGCCATCCCGACGGGAATCGAGCACGGCACCGTGACGGTGATTGCTTCGGGCCGGCACTACGAAGTCACCACGCTGCGAGGGGAGGGCACCTACACGGACGGCCGGCGTCCGGACTGGGTGGAGTTCGTCGACGACATCACGGCGGACCTCGCCCGTAGGGACTTCACCGTCAATGCCGTCGCGGTCGATCCGCGCAGCGGCGCGCTCATCGACCCGTTCGGAGGACGTGGCGATCTCGGCGGGCGGGTTCTGCGCGCGGTGGGCGATCCGAGGGAACGCTTTGCAGAAGATGGACTGCGCGTCCTTCGCGCGGCCCGGTTCGCGGCCACGCTCGAGTTCACGCTCGACCCCGCGACGGAGGCCGCGATCGAGCCGACGCTCGACACGTACCGCAAAGTCGCCGCCGAGCGCGTGCGTGACGAATGGATGAAGACGATGAAAGCGCGTTCGCCGTCGCGGGCCTTCGAAGTGATGCGGCGCACGGGGATCCTCGCGGTGACGTGCCCGGAGCTCCTCGAAGGCGTCGGCATGGAGCAAAACCAGTGGCACGCCTTCGACGTATGGCGGCACGGCATGGAGTGTGTCGACGCGTGCGCCGGCGATCCCGTGCTGCGCATCGCCGCGCTGCTCCATGACGTCGGAAAGCCCAAGACGCGCGCGTGGTCCGACAAGACCGGTGATTACACTTTTTACGACCATGACCGCGTGGGCGCGGAGATCGCCGAGCCCATTGCCGCGCGCCTGCGCTTCTCGAATGATGAGCGCGCACGCATCGTCTCGCTGGTGCGCCATCACCTTTTTCACTATTCGGACGCGTGGACGGACGCCGCCGTGCGGCGTTGGATCCGGCGCGTGGGACCCGACCGGGTCGACGATCTCTACGTCCTCAACGCGGCCGACGCGCGCGCGAAGGGGCGCGACTTTACCGCGGACATCGACGCGCTCGCGCAGCTCAAAGCCCACGTGGCCCGCGTTCTGGCGGCGGGCGCGGCGCTGTCGACGCGCGATCTGAAGATCAACGGGCACGACCTGATACGCGACTTGGGCATCAAGCCGGGCCCCGTCATCGGCCAGATTCTCGACGCGCTGCTCGAAGCCGTCACGAGCGACCCGTGCCTCAACGAACGAAGTGCGCTTCTCGAGAAAGCCGGCGAAATGGCCAACGGGTAGTAGGGGGTTGGAGATTCCAATGGTACCGTCGCGCCCCGTGATCCGAGGCGTTAGGGCGCTGGCTCTGGTCCCCACGCTCCTCTTCGCTTGGCGCGCGACCGCGCAGGTGGCTCCGTCCGCACCCGCGTCGATCGCCGTCGGCGAGTGGCAGGTCGCTCCCCTCTTCGAGGTGCGCACGCGCGGCGAGGTTCGGCATGACTTGGATGGCCAGGATCGGGCGATGGTTCTCGAGCGCGTTCGCGTCGGGATCGAGGCCGAGCAGGGGGTGTTGGAAGCGCGCGTCGTCTTGCAGGACGCCCGGGCGCTCACTCTGGCGGCCGGCACCAACTTCGTGGAGGGCCCCCCAGCGGAGGCTGTGACGGGCGCGTACGAAGGGTGGGTGGAGGCCCACGACGCGTCGTTGCGTCCGAGCTTCCTGCGCGTCGGCCGGCAGCCCATCGTCTGGGGAGAAGGGCGCCTGCTGGGAAACGCAGACTGGTCGATCGCGGGCCGGTCCCTCGACGCGATTCGCGGCTGCCTGACTCTGGGGGAGGGAGCGGTCGAGGGGCTCGCGGCGCTCTTGGAAGATACGCCGGCCACCGGAGTCACGGCGCCGACCGCGTACGGGGAGCTCTTTGGCGTGCGCGCCGAGTGGGCCTTCGACCCGCTTTTCTCCGCGGAGGCGGTTGCCCTCGCGCGCATTGCGCAGGCCACTCCCGCCGGGCCGGCGAACCCCACCGCGGACCTCGGCGGATCCGCGCGAGGACAGACCTACGCTGGCGCCCTGCGTCTTTGGGGGGACGGGCAGGCATGGACGTGGGGCGCCGAGGTGGCCTACGAGATCGGCCGGGCCGACGTGGTCTCCGCCAACCGTGCGGCGTGGGCCCTCGCGGGTCATCTTGCGCGCAAGTTCGATCACGTGATGTCGACGCCCACGTTGCGATTCGGTCTTTCGTACGCAAGTGGGGACAAGGGAAGAGCGAGCGGCGGAGCGTACCGCGCTTTCGACCCGCTTTTGCCCGATACGCACGTCTGGCATGGGGCGATGGATGTCTTCGCGTGGTCGAACGAGGAAGAAGTCAATGCGCGCGCCGCCATCGTGCCTTTTGTCGACGGCGAGGCCTCGGTCGAATACCGCTACGCGCGTCTCGCGCAAGCCGGGGGCGCCTGGTCGAGTGGATACCTGACGACGATTGGCGAAGGGCAGGTCGGCGGCCCGGCGGAGTTGGGACATGAAGTCGACGCAGTCCTGGGATGGTCGCCGTGGGTCCCCGTCCACCTGGTCGCCGGCTACTCGGCGCTTGTCTTGGGGGACGGCGCCCGTGCAATCCTGGGCGCGCAGGCTCCGCACGTGTCCCAGTTCGCGTTCGCGGACGCCTCGTTGAAGTTCTAGAGCCTCGTTTCGTCTGAAATGAGGGTAGAGGTTAGGGTGCGCCGAGGTACTCTCGCGCCGGCATGGTCACGAGCATATCCACGTCGCGGGGGTCGCGCATGCAGCACGAGGAGGGCGCGCTCGGGAGACGCGTGGGGGTGTCGAAGGTCCCCTCCCTCTACTTCTACTGCACCTTCCCGCCGGCCCCGGTGCGCGCCGTGGTGGGGGTTGTTCACGGGTACGCCGACTATGGCGCGCGTTACGCGCACGTCATGGACGCCTGGGCCGAGCGCGGTGTCGCTTCGGTTGCAATCGACCTTCGCGGTCATGGCCAAGCCAAGGGCGAACGTGGCGTTTGTCGTCGATTCGAAGAATACATCGACGATGCGTCGGAACTGCGTCGACTTCTCGTCGAGCGCGCTCCAGGGGTGCCCGCGTTCCTCTTCGGGCACAGCTTCGGCGGGCTCGTCGCGACGTCGTACGTCCTGGCGGATCCATGGTCGTGGCGCGGACTCGCCCTCAGTTCGCCTTACTTCGCGTCGGCCATCAAGGTGCCGCGGCTCAAGCTCGCCGTGGGAAAGCTCGCGTCCCGCGTGTGGCCGTCGCTGTCCCTGCCGAGCGGGCTCCAAGGGGCCGACGTGACGCGGGACCTGGTGCGAGCACGCGCCTACGACCACGATCCGCTCGTATTTCAGAGGGCCAACGCGCGCTGGTTCACGGAGGTGCAACGGGCACAAGCGAGCGCCCTCGAAAGGGCGCCACAATTGAGGGTGCCCCTCTTCATCGTCGCCGCGGGCACGAAGGATAGGCTGGCGGACATCACCGGCACGCGCGCGTTCTTCGTGGCGGCGGCCAGCGCGGACAAGACGCTGGACGTGCGCGCCGACGCATTCCACGAAGTCCTGAACGATCCCGACTGGCGCGCCGTCGCGGACATGTTTGCCGACTGGATCATCGCCCGCGCGGGCTAGTGCGCTGCCGCCGTTACACGTGCGCGGGACCGCGCCCGACGAGCGCGTGCTTCACGACGAGCACGACCACCGCGCCGATGACGGCGACGAACATGCTCCAGATATTGAATCCCGTTACGCCTGCAGCGCCGATGACGTTGAAGAGGAAACCTCCCACGACCGCGCCGACGATCCCGAGGACGATATCCAGCAGCGTGCCTTCACCCGTCCTATTTACAATTTTGCTTGCGATGAAGCCCGAGACGAGGCCGAGCAAGATCCATCCGATGATCGACATGGGGAAAACCTCCTGATGACGTGCAACGCGGAGTCGAGAGCGGCCCGGAAATCCCGAGCAGCCGTTTCACGAGCCAGGTTTTTGGGGGAGATCTTCTGCCCCCCGAAGCCCCCAACTTCCATTTCCGGCCGCACCCTCTGCTTCAGCAAGCCCCGCGCCAATGACCCAGGACTCTGAAATAAGGAGATTGCCGGGAGACTGCGTGCCGCGCGCGGTGTGCGGGTGCACGCATATTTGCCACGCTGGGGCGCGCGGCCCGGCCCGCTCAGCGCTTGGACGGATGGGCTGTCACTCGTCGATGGGCACCACTTTGAGCCGGAGACGTCCGCCGCCGCCCACCCGCAAACGGGCCTGGCAGGCGAGCCTTACCGCGCGGGGATCGTCGCCGAAGATGTCGAGCAACTCGATCTCGTCCTCGGCCGGAGGCTCCAGCAACTCCGCCCCCTCGATGATCGAGACCCGGCACGTCCCACAACTCGCGCTTCGGCAAGAAAATGGCACGTCTGCGGCCGCCGCGTCGCAGATGTCGAGAATGCGGCTTCCGTCGGGGGCCTCGACCGCTCGAAGCGGTACGTCCGGGCAGTCAAGGAGAACGACGACGGGCACTTGGGAGTTATTGCTTTTGGAGCACAATCGCGTGCTCGGCGCGTGGCGCGTGGCGGAAGGCGAGCGCCGTGGGCCCATGGAAGTGGGGGCGCTTTTGGGATGCGCGCGCCAAGAACGAAAAGCCACCGTCGCGTGCGACCGACGCGAGAATCGCGTCCGCGCGGAGCGCTTCGTCACCGACGGCCGAGTCGGCCAGCAGGAATGTTACGGTGGACCCCGTCCGACAGAGGCGCGATAGCGACGCGAGTACCGCGGCAAGCTCGCGCGACCATGCCTGTCGGGCCGCCGTCGCGTCGAGTTGCGAGTAGCGCCTCCGCGCGCCCATTTCGCGGGCGGACAGCGCGCGCGTGTCGAGCTCGAGCCAACGCATGCGCAGAGCGTGGTGCGCGAGGTAGTCGTAGGTCGCCACGTAAGGCGGCGAGCCGATGACGGCGTCGACGGTGCTCGCTGGCAATGTGCGCAGGCGCGTTGCGTCGTCCAGCTCGACGCGTGCCGGCGGAGCGTCTTGGGGCACCCTTTGGCCCAGCGCCGCGAGACGGTGGGAGAGCTCGTCGGCCTTTTTCGCGAACAGACGCGCAGCAAAGCCAGCCGCGATTCGGCGAGGAGAGGTCGTGCTCGAGGTATCCGAGGTGCGTCGGCTCAGCTTGACGAGAATGGAGCTGAGCACGAGTTCGAGGGCATCGCGTACGCGGCTGCTCGACTCGGAAGGGGGCGCTCGCAGTTCGCGAATCCCGGCACGAATCGAGTCCAGCTCGAGCAGCACGTGGGGGTCGAAAATCTCGACGTCTTCTTTGGGATAGCGTTGCGTCGCTCCCGCTCGACGCGTGCGTCGCGCGTCCGCCAGGCCCGCCACGTGTCGCGCTTGGGCCGCGATGGCGTCGCGCGTGGGCGCGTCCCAACGCGCGGTCTTGAGCCGAGAGAGGCGAACGGCGAGGGGATTGAGGTCCGTACCCACCGCGCGCCTGCCGGCGAGCATGGCTTCGACCAGCACGGTCCCCGATCCGCAGAATGGGTCGAGCACCGTCCCGCGCTCCGAGCACAGCGCGCGCACCAGGCGCTCCGCGGTGACGGGGTGCATCCGCGCCGGATACGTGTGAAAGCCATGGACGTGCGTGCGATCGGCCTCGTCCCCTGCGGACCCCCGAGCACCCGCTTCGTCGGGGGCGGGAACGTCGAGCGCCTGCGCGAGCGCCGCGGCGACGCGGCCGTCGCCGGCGGTCTCGACGGCGCCTCCCACGTGGGTGAGCGAGCGGCGTTGCTTCATGGGGCGAGAGGCTCGGGGTCGCGTTCGTCTCAGGGGCGAACGATTGACGTGCCCTCGGGCGGCGTGAACTTGAACTGCGTCTTGGCGACGGGCTCATTGACCTTGGGATTGATGAAGTCGAATCGGTTTCGATTGCCTTGTCCGTCGATGACCATGACGCGCCGCACCTGCGACGTGGGCCCGTCGACGTAGAAGAGAACCTTGGAATACGCGGGCGTCGGCTGCTTTGGGGTTCCCACGAGCACGTAGCCCCCCGAGAACTTCATTTGTTCGCCTGGAAAAATGTCGAAGTCGAACGAATCCGAAAGTTTGCCCGTGCCCGTCAAGAACGACAGGGCCGCCGGGTACTGGGACTTGTCCATGGCCTGTTCGTACATTTGCCGATTGGCGGCCTCGTAGATTCGGATGAGGGCGCCGTCCGACACCACGCGGTTGTCTTTCGGGTCGTCGTAAACCCAATCCATCTTGCCCGGCTTCGCGAACGTCACGTGTCCGCGGGAAGTCTTTTCTTGGTTATAGGCCTTGACCCAGAATTTTTGCTCGAAGTCGCTCTTGAAGGTGGTCGACTTGTCGTAAAACGATTGCACGTCCGTCACGGCGCGGCTCACGTCGCCCGGGAGCGCAGCCGTTTGCGCGCCGGCGGCATCGGCCGCGTCGGCACGAAGCGGCGGCGCAATCGTCAGCAGCAGAGCCACGAGCGGCGCGGCCGCAGCGAAGGGAAGGGCCAATGCGAGCGGGGAAAGCCAGGGACGGCGCATGACGGGCCTCGGCGGGGGGCGTTTCGTGGAGCGAACTCTCGGCGTCACGAGGGGTCTACGCATCCCTTGGACGTGCGACAAGCTCCCGTTATTGCATGACGCTCGATCTCAAGAGCTGCCCGGAAACGCCGGGCAGATCTTTCACGAGCCAGGTTTTGGGGGGCGATCCTCTCCCCCCAAGCCCCCCAACTTCCATTTCCAGCCACATCCTCAGCCACGGCGAACGTCGCGGCGGGTGGAAACGAGGAGGGGAACGCGCTGCAAGTGCGTGATGGCGGTCGCCAGGGCATCTGCGGCGTCTGACGGAGGAGCCATGGGCAGCCCCAATACGACGCGAACCATTTGCGCGACTTGCGCTTTCTCCGCCCGGCCGCTTCCCGCCACCGCGCGTTTGACGAGCGCGGGCGCGTATTCATAGACCGAAAGCCCGGCCCGCGCGCAGACGAGCAGGGCCACGCCTCGCGCGTGGCCGAGCTTGCAGGCGGCTTGAGGATCTTTGGCAAAGAAGATGGACTCGACGCTGGTCTCGTCCGGGGCGTGGGCGGCGAGCACTTCGATCAACGCGCTCTCGATGGCCACGAGGCGGGCCGCAATTGCGATGCGCTCGTCCGTGTGGACGATGCCATGCGCCACGTGCACCAAGCGCGTCCCGCGCCGATCGACGACGCCCCACCCGAAGTGGCGCGTGCCCGGATCGAGCCCGAGCACTCGGGTCGCGATGGCGACCGTGGCTACCCCGCGCCCTCGAGGCTCGCGAGCTCCTCATCGGACACGTCGAAGTCGGCATACACGTTTTGCACGTCATCGTGATCGTCGAGCGCTTCGGCGAGGTTCAGCGCCACCTGCGCATCTCTCCCCGCGAGCGGTTTCTTCGCCTTGGGCAAGAACCCGAGGCCGCTCGTCTTTGGCTTGAGCCCCGCCTTCTCGAGGGCCTCCGCTACCGTGCTGAGCACGTCCGGCGCCGTCGTCAACGTCCATTCTTCGCCGGCGTTCTGGTAGTCATCCGCGCCCGCGGCGACTGCCACCTCCATCAGTTGATCCTCGGTCGCCTCTTTTGCAACCGTGAGCAAACCTTTGCGGTCGAACGCCC
Source organism: uncultured delta proteobacterium (assembly GCA_963831555.1). Taxonomy (GTDB): domain Bacteria; phylum Myxococcota_A; class Polyangia; order Polyangiales; family Polyangiaceae; genus Palsa-1150. The sequence continues at coordinate 270,053 of CAWHQT010000016.1, read as the reverse complement.
ATCCCGCCGTACCCCCCGCCCCGAGCACGCCGTTGTGCTTCTCGAAGATCTTGCGAATCTCGGCCACCGTTCGGTTCCGATTGTCCGTCATCGCTTCGACGAGGAAAAGTGTGCCCGCAGGGCCGGTTCCTTCGTAGAGGATCTCCTCGTACGAGACGCCTTCGATCTCGCCGGTGCCGCGCTTGATGGCCCGCTGGATCAAATCGTTGGGCATGGATTGCCCTTTGGCGTCCGCAACGGATTTGCGCAGGCGTGGGTTGCCGGCGAGATCTCCGCCGCCCATGCGCGCGGCGACCGTGATCTCCTTGATGAGCTTCGTGAAGAGTTTGCCGCGCTTGGCGTCGGCTGCCCCCTTCTTGTGCTTGATGGTGGCCCATTTCGAATGGCCGCTCATGATTCGAACACCGCCTGCTGTCGCCGAATGTGTGGCCGCTCCGGCAAGGGGCGGAAGCCTAATGAAAGCCTAGCCAATCTTCAAGGCCCAGGAAACGAGCCTCAAACAAGCGTTACTCCCGTACGGTGACGACCCCCGACCGCGGGATCGCGAAGGGATCGGCGAAAAGCGCCACGCTTCTAGGGGCGAAGTTGACAAGCATGGCCTCCGGCGCTGTGGTTTGGGTATGTGCACGGCCACGTGCTGCCGCGACGGGCGCGCGCAAGATCGCTTCAGGAGCGTGAAGCTTCCGGCGTTCGGTGGGCGGTGATGCGCGGGGGCGTGGGGGCGTGGCGGTTGCCTGCTCTTTGGGTGCTCTTCGCGTTCGGATGTGGCGCGGCGGGCACCGCGGACAACCGCTCGGCAGGCAATGGCTCGGACGCCGGCCCCACGGAAAGCGGCGGGGGATCGAGCGCTCCGGCAGAGGGCGGCGCTTCGGGAAGCTCGATGACCACGGATTCGGGAGGGGATCGTTCCGAAGCCGGTTGCCCGGCGGGGAGCGCAACGGCTTGCGCTTCCGGCATGATCTGCGATCGCTACGGCGGCCCCGCGTGCGTCGACCCGAGTTGGGCCGAGTGGCCGATGCCCAATGCTCAGGTCGAAGTGACGGCAGGCGCTCCGAACCTCGAGGGCTACACGGACAACACCGACGGCACAGTGACCGATAACGTGACCGAGCTCGTGTGGCAGCAACTGACGCCCCCGCTGAATTATACCGAGCCGGAGGCTCTCGCGTATTGCGCGGGGTTACGACTGGCCGGTTACACGGATTGGCGCCTTCCGTCCGTCGTCGAGCTCGTGTCGATCGTCGATACGGGCACCTACAATCCGAGCATCGACTCCACGTTCTTTCCGGGCACGTCGGCCGTCGGTTTCTACTGGTCTTCGACGCAATTTGCCGGCGACGTCGGCAGCATGTGGGGGGTTTACTTCAACAACGGCTATTCGGACTACAACGACGCGTCGATTGCGTACTCCGTTCGCTGCGTGCGCTGAGAGGAGAGCGAGAGAAAATCCCATGCAGCGTCCTCTTTCCCGCCTCGTCGGGGGTGCGATTTTCGCCGTCGGCCTCGGCGTCGTGGTCGCGGGTCGGGCGTCTGCGCCGCCCGGCCGCTACGCGATCGCCAACGGTACGGTCTACGACACGAAGACGAAGCTCACGTGGCAGCAAGCCATTTCGTCCGCCATGTACTCGCAGGGCGACGCGACGACCTACTGCTCGACCCTCGGCCTGAACGGCGCCGCGTGGCGCCTCCCCACGATGAGAGAGCTCATGACGATCGTGGACCTTTCCGTGGCCCCGCCCGGCCCCACCATCGACTCCGTAGCGTTTCCGGGGACGCCCCAGGACTACTTTTGGTCTGCGACGCAGTACTCCGGACTTCCCGGCAGCGCGTGGTCGGTCCATTTTTATTACGGCTTTAGTTACGGCAACATGGTGACGGATACGAGCTACGTCCGCTGCGTGCGCTGAGAGGGTGTTCACCAGGCTGCTGCGCGATTCGATGACTTGGCCTCCCATCGCTCGCAACGCCTGTGGCAACACCCCCCTGAGGAATGCGCTCGCGGGGGCCCGACGACTATGGAGAATGCCGTTCCGCGGGATAGGCGTCCACCGGACCGCTTGCCGTGGGCGCAGGCCGCAGGCGCGTGCTCGCCAAGAACCCGTCATCGGCAGCGTGAGCCGCTTGGACGAAGCTTTCGTAGTCGCTGGCCGAAACGGTGCCCGTCGCGACACCCAGAACGAAGTCGTCTTCCACGACGCCATCCGCGACCGTCATCGCTCGTGACGCCTCCAGGAGCTTCGACTTCACGTCCAACGGCCCCGGAACTCGCGAGACCACCGTGTCCGGAGGCAAATCGACGCGCCGATGGACGTGGTACTGCACCGCAGAACTGACCGCGAGCGCGCTCTCGCGTCCGGCGCGTGACGCGAAGGTGGCCGACAGGCTGGAAACCCGTGCGCGCGGCCAAGCCCAGTGCAGGGCGTCCAGCCCCGGAAGGAGCCACGTCTTGTCTCCCTCGGCTTGCGCGTACCCATTGACGCTCACGGCGGCGCGCAGGCTCACTTGCCAGCTGCCCTCCGTCGACGCGAGCTCGACGTCGTCGACGTTGGCCCACGGGAGCCAGGCGAGGACGACGTCGCGCAGAGCCCGCTGCCGATCGGCGCCGACGATGCGAAAGAGCGCTTCGGCCAACTGCTGCGCGTCGCGACCGCGTAGAAGAACGGCGAACGTTCCGTGCGCCGTGCCCTGCGAATCGAGGGCGAGCCGCACGTCGATCTCGTCGCGCTCGTCCTGGCGGGAGCCGACCACGGGCAGAGGCGCGATCGATCCGTCGGGGCCGAGAGCGAGCCGCCCGCGCAGCTCCGGTGAAATGCGGCCCGCGGGAAGCGGCGGCCCGGACACGTCGGCATCCACCCAGACGTCTTGGGCGTCGGCCTTGGCGCCGGAACCCGCGGGCACGTGCGCCACGAGAAGGGGGTGAACGAAACGACCGAAGTGCGGTGGAAACGAGGGATCGGCGCTGTAGGGTTCGTTTTCGGCGACAACGAGGTCACACGCGATGCCGAGCTCGCGCAAGCTCCGCAACACGAGCCACGTGCGGCTCCCGGCGTGGGACGCCAAGAACGTCCGCGCCGTCTGCGACTGCACGGGCTCGATGCCTCCCCCCAGATCGCTCAGCGTGTCGGCGTCGGCCTCGCGCAGGGCTTTGCCCGAGGCGGTCACCAGCGCATCGACGATCGCCCGGGGAGACGTGCCCGCATCCGCCGTGGCGTCGTGGGCCCATGCGGCGATCTCCGGATCGTGTTCGTCCAGCGCGGCGACCGTCTCGTGCAAGGCGCGCGAGATGCCCGCCCATCGAGCGGTCGAGAAGCTCACGCCGACGTTCCGGTCCATCTTGGGCACGCCGTCTTCCTCGCGCCGCGCCGGCTTGTCGACGATGTGCCACGTCATCACGCGGCTCTCGCCTTCCACGTGTTCGGCGGCGTGGCCCAGCGCGGTGTGGCTCCACAGGCTTCCGTGAAGCGCTCTCGGTACACGCAATTCGATGGTCGCTTCGTGGACGGCGGTACGCGCCGGCAAGAGGTCCGGCGTGTCGACACCGATGTCGCCGGTGTCTCCCGGCAGGGCATAACCCTCGTAGACGGCCTCCACCGCGTCGCCTTGTTCGAGCTGGGAAAGGTCGGCATGGGCTTGGGACGCGCGCGGGGTGTGATCCGGTTCGATGATGCGCCCGTCCTTCTTCAGGATGCGCCGTCGCAGCGCCCGCATGGTCGCGCGGCCCCAGATGTCCGGGGCGGCGGCCTGCGCGTTGTCTTCGACGTCGGTCGTCCCGTTCACGCGGCGGACGTCGAACAGCAGCCAGTGCACGAGGCCGTCCGCCGACACGTCGTAGCGCTCGGTGTGCAGCAGGACGGCGGTGCCGGCGTTGGGCAAGGTGGATTTGGCGCGGTCCTGCGCCGCGAGCTTCTCGGCGAGCTCGTCGAGAGCGCCGGTCTCGTCGTGGGCGGCCTGCTCACCCGCGACGCGGAGCAGCGGCGCAATCGCGGCGGGGGCATCGTCCGCGGTCGGCGCCATCTGCAAAAGAAGGGGGCCCAGATCGCCGGGTCCGGCGAGCATCGCCAGCGCGCTCATCGTTCGATGCCCGGGGAGCATCGCGCCGAATGCGCGCCTTGCGGTCACCGTGTCCCGCGCGGCGAGCGCTTCGCGCAGCTCGACGGCCAGGAATGCGTTCGGCGCGCCCAGCAGATCGCGTAGCCGCGCGAGCTCGCGCGCTTGCCCGGCGTGGTCACCCATCTGGTGCAGCGCGTCGAGGCAATCGAGCGTGTCGTGCGCCTTCGGGCGGCCCTGGGCACACGCCGAGGCCGCCCGTTCCGCGCCGACCCGGCGCCGTGCCGCGTCCTCGGCGTCCGAGAAAAATGCCGTCTTCCCGAGGGCGTTGCGGGCGCGCGAGAGCGCTGCATCCGCGCGATCGAAGAGCTCTTCGCGCCCGGCGACCATCGCTTCGAAGGCGTCCACGAAAGCCGGCACCGCCACCTTGGACTTCGCGGCAAGAGTGTCCAGGTCCGACAGCTCTTCGATCCCGGCTTCGTCGCGCCCGCGCCGGACGCCCGCCAGGACGGCGTGCGCGATGCGCGCTTCCCAGCTTTCGGGCCACGCTTCGAGCACGTGCTCGTAGGCGCTGCGGGCGCGTTCGGCCCGCGTGGTCGCCGATAGGTCGCGCGTCTTCTCCACCGCGCGTCCGTACAGCATCGCCAGATCGGGCCGAACCGTGGCGCGTGTGGCCGTGGCCCAAAGGGCCTGCTCGGCGTCGTGCGGGTCGCCCGCGGCCAGGGACGCCGCGGCGGACAGGACGGCTTCGTCCTCGTTCGACGCGGGCGGCGGGAGGGCGGGTTCTACGCGGAGCACCCGGCCCGGTGACCTCGAGCCCACCCGGGGAGTCTCCGCCGCGAGCGGCGCGCCGGTTTCGTCGAAGGCGTCGATCTCGACCACGTCGTCTTCCTTCGCCGTTCCGACGCGCGCCACGAGCCGGAGCGTGCCCGGCGACGCAACCACGCGAACGAAGCGAGCGGCTTGTCCGTCGCCGAGTTCGAACGGCCGCTGCAGCACGACGGTGCCCCCCGCGCGAAGCGTGGCCGCGCCGTGAGCGCGAAGGACCAGCCCAATCGATTGCGTGCGCGGTACGGTGACGTCGGCGATGACCGCGCGAACGCCCGCCCGCGTGCTCTCGGCGGACAGATCGATGGCGCAACCCTGGCTGCGTACCGCGATGGGATGCACCGGTGTGTCGAACGCAGTCGCCGACGGGTACGCGCCCTCGATGCGCGCCTCCGGTTGATCGAGCGGCCCGACGTCGTTCACTCCCGTGACGGCGGCCCAGGCGACCGGACCCACCACGAGCGCGTCGCGAAGGCACCCGGCGGCGGCGCGGTGGCGCGCGGCGCCGGCGGCGTCGCCGTCGTGCTCGGCCATCGAGGCGAGCGCGCGTTCGATGAGTCCGCGAGCAAACGCTCCCTTCGCATCGCCCGCCACCCGCGCGAGCTCGGCTGCGATGGCGGGCCCTTGGTTGGTGCGGTAGGTGAGCGCCGCGTCATCGGCCGCGTCGTCGAGCGAGGGCATCGAGCGGTCCGCGAGGGCATCGAGAGCCGCTTGCAGAGCCGCGACTTGCCACGGGTCCGTGCCGGCTTGCGCCGCCACCCGCACGACGTCGAGGTACGCCTTCACGGCGTCGTTCGGGTCGCCCACCGCGTCGTCGCGAAACGCCTGTACGAAGGCCGATGGCAGCGCCGGCCGCGGGCCCGAGGGCGCGCGCGCGCCGGGCCCTGCGCAGGCGGCCGAAAGAACCGCGGGCCCGAGGAGCGCGAGCAGCGCTTCGATTGATCGTCTCGCGGCCCTCATCGAGCCGCTCCGGAAGCGGGCATCAGGCGAACGCTACGGTGCATCAGCGCATCGACGTGCTGGACCCAGGCACGCCACCGGGGATACTCGTCTACCGAAATCGCGCTTCGATCGAAGTCGACCGTGCGCTTGACGACAATCGCCCGCGCGTCACGCGGATCGCGCGTCACGTCGAGGTGCGCGTGGCCGAACGCTCCCCCGTTCTCATCGCCCCCCGGCGGCAACGCCTCGAACGACCACCCGTCCGGCGCGACCACACGAATCGTTCGCGACTCCCTGCGGGGTGCGAGGTTCGGCGGCAGCCAGACGGGCAGCGTGCGCACGACGAGAGGCGCAATTTGCGAGGCGATGGTCTGGGACGGTGACAGCGGCAGCACCCATTCATCGCCTTCGCGGCGTGCGAGCCCGCTCGATCGGGCGCGCCAAGAGGCGATCGCGGCTCCTCGTGGAAGGTCGCGAATGAAGTCCACCTTCTTGTCCACTTCGACCGTCGAAAACCAATTGCCCACCAGGTGTTCCTCGACCCAAGACGCCCGGGCGCCCGGCTCCGTCAGGTAGGTCCGCATCCAGAATGCGTCGTCGCCCGTCGCGCGCTCCTCGCCTTGAAGCTCGGCGCTGCCGTCGGCGCCCAGGGCGATGGTCCAGGTCGAGTCGACGCCATGATCCGAGGGACCGCTCGACGGGAGCTCGACGATTTCGGCCGGCCCGTCCATGCGAAGCGCGACGGCCCGCGCGTCCATCGAGGGTAAGGGACCCAGGCGCGATTGCGGGCTCGTCGCGTCGAGATACGTACCGCCCGAGGGACCCGGCAGGAACGCAATCCCATGGTCGAAGAGAGGAATGGCCGCGCCCGGGGCGCGCAAGATCGAGGGTTGCCCGGTGAGTCGGGTTTGCACGAGCACCTCTTGCGCGTCGATCCCGACAGCCTTCAAGAGCGTGATGAGCAGCAGCGCCTTGTCGTCGCAGTCGCCCTCGCGCCGCGCGAGCAGCTGCTGCGGTCGATTGGGCAGCCACCACTCGCCGCTCACGTAGTTCACGTAACGAATGTCGTCGGCGACGAAGTCGAAAAGCGCCCGTAGCTTGCTCTCCCGCGTGGGCTTGCCCGCCGTGAGCTTCGCGGCAAGTTCCCGAACCTGGGCGTCAGGTTCGGTGAAGCCGCGGACGGCCTCGCCGTACCAGCCGCGGAACGCGCCCCAATCCTTGAACGTCGAGAGCACCACCGTGGCAATGACCTCGCTCAGCGGCGGCGCGAGGGGCTCGTCGGCAACGTTCGCCGGCTTGTCCCAGACGAGGCGCACGATGTGGCGGCCGTTTTCGTCTTTCTCTTCGCGGCGGTCCGGTCGTCCGTTCACCACGTCGAGGTAAATCGGCCGATCCGAGGGCGATTCGACGTCCACTTCGTTGTAGAGCACGGGGTGCGTCGAAAGCGCTCCCGCGTAATCGAGGCGATAAAATGGGGGGTCGCCCCGACCGCCGACGGGTCCGGCGGTCCACGATCGGAACGCGACCTCGACGACGTCGCCCGCCGCGAGCTCGGGCCACCGTATGCGGGGGTGCGCGTTGTCGCTGGCCTCTTCCACCGGGAACGCGGTGCCCCCGTCCTTTCGATGGACGCGAGCGCGCACGATTTCGGTCAGGTCCCCTTCGGAGGGAATTTCTTCGTAGAGCTCGTCCTCGGTGCGCGGCGGGATCACGATCTCGCGTGCGTAGTGAACGAGCTCGGAAACGCGGCGGTCCGGATGCATGACGACGGCGCGAAGCCAATGCAGCTCGCGGTCCGCGACGTCGGGTGCACGGTCGGTCCCCGCGGGGACATCGATCGGCGGCGCCGTGGAGCTCGGGAAGCCGAGCGAGGTGGCGCTCCTCGCGTCCGCGAGCACGGCGGGTCGTGCACCTCGGCGCCGGGCCAGGATCGTCTGGGAGGAGACGAGGTACTTCTCGTCGTCGTGGGATTCCCCCTGAGAAGAGGCCCGGGCCCGGAGCGCCAACTCGGCGCGGTATCTCGCCTCGCCGGGATCGAGCTCGCGCGCGCGGCGCAGCGCGGCGACAACGGCTTGGTCGCGCGTCGCATCCGAGGGCACGGCGGCGGTTTGATGCGCCAGATCCGCCCAGACCCCGGCGCGGTTCGGCGCCCAGCGCGAGAGCTCTTCGTAGAAAGCCAGCGCGTCCTCGTGAGCCCCCGTTCCGGCGACCGCTTGCGCCACGGCCAGGCCCTCGTCGGCCCCGGCGATGCCTCCCGCAAACGCTCGACGTGCGGCTGCGACGACAGCGTCCCGACCGCGCGACAGGAGGGAAGAGACCCACGCGGAATCGACGTTGCCGCGCGCAGCGAGCCGGTCGCGCACGAGGGCCGCGGCCGCCGGATCGAAAGACGAAGCGATTTCGGCGAGCTCCAGAAGCAACGCGTCGGGCGCCGTGGTCCGTCTGCGGGCCACGGCGGCCAGCCGGCGCATGGCCGACAGGCGCAGCGCATCGGTCCCCAGCGCGGTCTCGACCTGGGAGGTCAGCAAGTTCGCCTCGCCGTCGCCGGCGGTGTCGATCTTGGCGCCGCGAATCACCGCCATCGCCCAGTCGGAGAGACCTGCTTCGAGGTGACGCTCCACGAGCCGCCGATCGACGAACGCCACCGTGCGCCCATCCGCGGCCGCGTCGCCTCGCGCGCGCACGAGCCAAGCGCTCCGGTTGGCGCCGCTCGGGGCGATCCATGCCGCCATCGCGAGGCGATCGGCATCAATGGGCGCGTCCGCCAGCGAAGCCAAGATTCCCGGCGCGCGAGGGCTTCGCAGGTCGTCCTCGCCGCCCAGCGTGCGCAGGATCGCCACGTCGAGCAGCGCTTCGGGCCCCTTGGACGCATCGGTGAGTGCGCTCGTCGCGGGGGTCGTGATGCGCGAGATGGCGACGTTGGGCTCCCGCGGCCCGATCGCAGGAGTGCCCGCGAGGTCCGCGCTCGCCGTCACTCCGGCAGGTCGGATTCCCGCTTCGTCGGTCACGCGGAGCCTTACCCGCCCCTCGTCGTCGAGGGCGCCAGAACAAATTTTTGCCGCCACGAGGTGCGTTCCCGCTGTGGCCAGGACACGGCCCGCGAGTCGATCGAAGCGGGCAGCCGGGTGCACCGCTTGGTCGCGCGCGAGGTCGACCCCGTCGAATACGAGGCGTGCCTGGCCGGACGACGCCAGGCGAACGACGAGCTTCTGCGCCCGATCGACCGTGAGCTTCGTGGCGACCCACGTGCAGCTTTCCTTGCGCGGGAACACGAAGACGTCGAGCGGGACGCCTTGGGCGGACGCGAACAGGGGGGGGACGGTACGCCAGACGACCTCGTAGCTTCCCCAGGAGTAACGGGCGTGGGTGTTCGCGAAGCTTTGTCCAGGACCCTCGGGCCCGTCGCGAGAATCCAGGCCGCCGCCGGTGTCGCGGAACGGTCCGAGAAGCGAGAGCGCGTCGACCACGCCGAGCGCCTCGTCGCGCGAGGCTCCCGCGACGGTGCCGTCGTCGGGGGACAGAGCACGGGCCAGCAGGCCCGCGTCGCCATGGATGTCCGGTTCGCTCGTCCCGCCCGCTGCGCCCGGGGTTGCGCCGGCGATGCGCTCCAGCGCGCGCCTTGCGTTCCCGGCCTCCGCGCGGTTCGCGAGAGCGAAGATCGTGGCAAGCGCGCACAGCTGCTCGCGTGGCGTCGACGTCGCCGCGAGCGCGCGCGCGGTCGCGTCGTCGATCATCGCGTCGGGGGTCTCGTCGGTCCATCGGAGCCGGTTCGCTTCCCCCCTCGCTGCGGGTTCGCTCACGTCGGCATTCGAGACGGCGGCCACGAAGAGCGCGGCGAGCGCGCAAAGCGGGGGGGGGAAGCGGGCCAACACGGTGCTCAGCAGGAGGTAGGTTCAACCCACGATCGGGAGTCGCACCGTGCCACGGGGGGGGGCGAGCGGCAGGCTCTGGTTTTTGGCATACACAGGATGACGGCCACGCGCGCGGTTCCATTCCGCGACCGTCGCCGACGCGTGCATCTTCTCGACCACCTGCCTCCACCCTACGCCCGTGTTGTAGGCGCAAAAGCTAATCTCGCCCTCCTGGGTACCATAGGGAATGATGCACATCTCGGTACGCCGAAAGTCGTAATTGAAAAGGTCTTGAAACCACATGCCGGCAACGAAGAGCACGCGCCACTCGAACTCTCGGGCGTCGCTCGCGTGCGCCCCGACCTTGTTGCCGCGGGCGCCTGTTTGGCTGAGAAATTGGCGCAACAGCGTTCGAAGTCCGAAACCCGCCGGTGCGTGGCTAGCGTCGAATCGGCGGCAAAGGGCAAGCGCGAGCTCTACGAGGGTGATTGCCCGAGGCTGCGCTGCATCGGTAATCTCTTGGATGTCGGACAGCAGCCCTTGCACGTCGATCACCTGGGCGAGAGGTATCATCTGCCGCGTACGTTTGTTGACGAGCAGGGCGGTCCCGATGCCACAGTTCGGGTGGCAGCCGCACTTCAGCGCGCCCCAGTCCGCCGTCTCGGCCAGCATCATGTCCGTCAGGTCGCCGAACGGGCCGAGCGCCGATAGGGGAAACCAATCCCGCATTGGTTCCGTCGCGCCCAGCTGATCGTGGAGATCGTGAGCCAACTGCGAGAGCGTGTAGCGCTTCGCCCGCCGCTCGTCGTCGGAGACGTCTTCGTCGCGGCCGGTGAAGCTGACGGGCTGGAACGATACGACCGTGATCTTGTCCGCGTTCTCGATGGCAAAACGCACCACGCGGCCGACCTGATCGTCGTTGACTCCGCGGATCACCGTCACCACGAGCACGACGTCGACGCCCGCGGCGTGTAGGTTTTCGATGGCGCGGAGCTTGACCTCGAAGAGGTTACCCACCTTCCTATGCGCGTTGGCCTCCTCGCCGATGCCGTCGAACTGCAGGTATGCCAGGCGCAGGCCGGCTTCTTTGGCCTCCTCGGCAAACGCTCGTTCTTGGGCAAAGCGAACGCCGTTGGTGGCGCATTGCACGCAAAAGTACCCCACGTCCTTCGCGTACCGGATTGCACGGAGGAAGTGGGGCGAAAGCGTGGGTTCTCCCCCGGAAAACTGAACGCTCATCTGGCGCCGCGGCTTGATGTGGAGCGAGTCGTCGAGAATCTTCTTCACCTCTTCCCACTCGAGCTCGTGGACGAATCCGACTTGATTGGCGTCCATGAAGCACGGATCGCACATCATGTTGCATCGGTTGGTGAGATCGACCGTGAGGACCGAGCCGCGGCCGTACTTGATGCTCGACGTCCCGTGGTCGCGGAGCTTGGTCGGCGGGGACGCAAAGTCTCGTCCGGGAAACAGCCGCTCGATCCGCGCGGTGAAGGCCGGGTCCGTCGAGATTACGTCTTGGACGCGGCCGTGCACGGGGCATGTTTTGGTCATCACGAGCTCGCCGCCTTCCTCGTGAATGCGCGCGCGAATCTCACCGGGTCGGCCTTCGACCAGGAGGCGCACGTCGGCGCGTCCGTCGAGGATGGCGGAGCGCGCTTCCTTGACGCATTGAGGGCAAAGCGAGTCGGTCTCGCGAGGCCATCCGAGCGGCGGAAACGTCCGCTCGCGACGCTTGAGGAGGGGAGCCGGCGCCCAATTCGGCTGGGGCGAGGGACGCTCGAACCGTGCGTTGAAATCGCGGACCCAGGGCCAGACGGCGTTCGCGGCGGCACGGAGGACATGGCTCATCGGAGCGCGAGTCTACCGATCTACGCGCCCGCCGCGAGCTACGGGTGGACTTCGCGCGTCGCGGCCTCAAAAATGCGCGGCGTGGGGCAGTTTGGGGGAGATCCTCTCCCCCAAGCCCCCCAACTTCGATTTCCGGACATCTCTTTCAGCGGCATCGAGCTCCCGCAAAGCGAGAGCCGAGAAAGGAGAATCGAGACCGCCAAGACAACCGCGTCCCCCGACCCGCCGGATCCGTTGGTTTCCAAGACCCCGGACTCCGTCGCTGAAGGTGTCGGAATGAAGGGTCGAAGACGCACCCAGTGTCACCCATGCTCCCGGCACAAGTGTAACAGGGGCTCCCGTCCGCACACGCTCGTTCGCGCGCGCCCGTGGCTCGTTCGCTCGCGCCCGTCGCTCATTCGTGCGTATCAACCGCCGATGGCGCGCATCGACACGTCGGCTGCGGTGGCTTCGGTGCAACCTTTCCACGTGCGTCCGTCCGGCTTCAAGGCCCAGGCCTCGCCGATGGCCTGCACGATGGCTTGCACGTCGCCGGCGCTCGCCGGCGTCATCGCGGCAACGCCGTCGTTGGTCGCCAAACACGGGCGCAGAGTCCCGTCGGACGCGACGCGGAGCCGGTCGCACGTCTGGCAATAGGTGTCCGTACTGCCCGTGATGAAGCCAGCGCTCTTGTTCGCGTCCTCGCGAGAGCGCACGTATTTCGCGGGCCCTCGGTCGGGCCGGCGAACGCCCGCGTCTTCGCGCAGCAGGTGGGCGAGTCGGGCGCGCATCTCGTCCGCGCCGAACAGCTTTTCGCGCGGCAAGTGGGCGCCTTCGCCCACGCGCATGAGCTCGATGAATCGCGGCGTGATGCCGCGCGCCCACGCCCACGTTGCGATCTCGGCGAGCTCGTCGTCGTTGTCGCCTCGAAGAACGACGGTATTCGTCTTCAGCTCGTCAAACCCGGCGGTCAGCGCGGCGTCGACTCCAGCGAGAACGCGCTCGAGGTGGCCGCCGCGCGTGATCCGCCAGAAGCGTTCGGCACGGAGCGAGTCGAGGGATACCGTGAGCCTCTGGAGCCCCGCACCCCGGAGCGGACCCGCGAGCTTGTCGAGGCGAGTCCCGTTGGTGGTAAGGGCCAGGTCGTCCACTCCGAGGGATGCCACGAACGCCACGAGGTCGACGACGCGAGGATGCAGGAGCGGCTCGCCCCCGGTGATGCGCACCCGCTTGACCCCGGCGGCGACAAGCCCGCGCACCATCGTTTGCCACGCCTCGTCAGAAAGGCGTTGCTCAAAATATCCGTCGGAGCGCGATGGCCTACAATAGACGCAGGCGAGATCACATCGATCGGTGAGCGATATGCGCGCTGTCTCCGGCTCGGGTCCCTTCGAGCCCGCGAGCGGCAGCGACCGGCGCCGATCCGGATCCGATTGGGCCCGCGGCGTGGCGGTTGACATCTGCTCCATGCTAGCCAATACGCGCCGCGATGTCTTCGGGTGCGTCCCATGAAGGGCCCCGCCGCCGATTTCTGGCGTACACTCGCGACACGATGTCCAGCGCGAAGCCGAGCGCGAAGCCCAGCGCGACAAACGTGATCCTGGCTCTCCTCGCCCTTCTCGTGGTGGTCTTCGGCGTCGGTGGTCTCGTTCGCATCCTCGGCGCTAGAAATGGCCGACCGCAGGCGCAGGTTTCCTCTGCGACTCCGCCCAACACGGCCATTTCGATTGCGAAGCTCTCCGACGCGGGGGCTCTGGACAATTGCGCCGACGTGACCTTCTCGGGGCACAAGGAGATTGCCATCGAGAAGCTGCAGGGGAGGGGCTTCGTCGTTCTAAAAGCGACCTGCAAGGAGACCTTTTCGGGCATGCTCCCGCTGGCCTCGTGCACCCGTTCCGATCAAGACGACGACGCCCGGCCGCCCACTCGCGGGAACGCGTATTACTACGATTTGGCCACGATCGAAGGGGATGACGTGTACCGCGGGCAATGCCTGGGGACGGGGGGCACCTGGGAGATGACGTCGCAAGACACCCCGGAGTACGCGCGCCAACGCACGCGAAAGGCCACCTCAGCGCCGCACCACGAGATCGATAGCCTGATGGAGCTCATGCAATGAGGGCTGATCGCGCCAGACCCTGTGCCTTGATTCAGATTCGCCAGCGCTGAGCGGCTTCGGCAGGCCGAGACCGCCGTCGTGGACGTGGACGGCGTCTCGCATCCCCGCGCCAGTCGGGTCAGCATCGAAACGATTCGCTCCGGACCGCTGCGCCCCACTCCACGTCCACGACTCAGATCTGGAGCCAAGGAGCGCGCAACCGATGGCGACAACGCGAGGTCGTTTCGTAGGGTCTTTTCGCAGGGCCTGCGAGCGCTCGGCACTAGACCCTCTTGTCGTCGCCGAGGATGTCGTTGAACGCGCGGTCGAACTCGTCGTCCGCGCCCACCGCGCGTGCGGGCTGCGGTTGCGGCTTCGGCTCAGGTCGTGCGAGCCGGCGAATTCGTTCCTGGACGTCACGGAACGTGGGCGCGAGGCGGGCGGTTCGCTGGAAATACTCGAGTGCCTGCTTGCTCAGCTTCTTCGCTTCGTACGCGGCACCCACCTCGTAGCTCAGCGCGGCCTCTTGGTCCTTCGTTCGCTCCGGCGCGGCGAGGCCCCGCAAGAACGCTTCGATGGCCTCATTGAGGTGTCCGCGCTCGATCTGGATCATTCCGATCATGGAGTGGCAGACGCATTCGCGCTTTGCGTCGCGCGCCGCCACCTCGAACTCGCGGACCGCGTCGTCGAGCAACGCCATCTCCTTGTAAGCTAGGCCGAGGTCATAGTGGCTCTGGGCGTCATCCGCTCCGATTTGTGCGGCAACTCCCGCCTTGAATTTCGCGAATACCTCTTCGACGTCCACCTGCTCGGTGGGACCCGAGGCGCCCGTCTTCGGCCGCCCGCTCAGAGGATCCATCTCGAGGGCGTCCAGAGAATTGGCAATGTCCCGATCTTCGGCGGCCGCCGCCGCCGGCGAGGGTCGAGTGCCCGAACCCCCTCCCACGATGCCCTCCTGCGCGTCGAGCTCCGTCAGCCGATCGCGAAGAAGGGGATGATTGGGGAGGCGGACGAGCTGCTCCTCGATGATTGTCCGCGCGTCGTCGAAGAGCCCTCTCGAAGCGAAGAAGTCGGCCTCCTCGAGCGCGGCTTCGAGCTCGGGGACTCCGCGCGGAGTGCTCGCAGACACATTGAGCCGCCCCCCGCGCTCCGCGATGTGCGCCCCCATCGCGACGGCGGCCTCCGTGGGGTCGAGCGGAAAGCTCGGGAGCGGAGAGTCGAGAAACGGATCATCGATGGAATCGATGTTCGCCTGGAGGGCCACCGCCTTCGCCACGGCGAGCGCTCGTTCGCTTCCTTCGGCGTAGGAGCGCAACGCAACGTGATCCGGCCCGATCTCCTCGAGATCGTACGAAGGCAGCGGCGCCTCTGGATCGTAGCTGGCGTGTCGCGCGCGCGTTCCGAACGCCGTCTCGGCGACTTCTTGCGCCGGCTCGCTCGGGGCTTGCCCTTCCTCCACGAGCTCGTAGCCCAGGTCGTGCAGCATGCGGCCGGCCGTCGGGTTCTCCGGATCGATCGCAAGCGCGTCCTGCAAGCTGCGGGCGGCCGAGTCCCCATCGAGCGCCTCGACGAGAAGCTCGGCCACATGAATCATGGTGATGACCGCTTCGGACGTCTGTCCTGCGTCGAGCAGAACCTCTCGGAGCATCTCGTGAAGCTCCAGCGCCTTGGGGGCGCTCCGAAGGCCGGCGCGCAGCGTGCGGAGCGCTTCGTCGAGCCGTCGTGCTCGCCTGTGGACGGCGGCTTCGGCCAGAGTTCTCGAGATGGCTCCGAGGTCGCCGCTGCCGTCGGGCGACGTGTACGGCGAAGCGTCGCGCACGGCCTCGGCGTTGCTTTCGAACGCCACGTCGGTGCTCGCGTCGGCGGCATGCTGGGCCAGGTCGTCCGTGGACGCCTCTTCGGACTCGATGTCCCCGTCGCCCACGTCCTCGTACGCGTCCTCTTCGGCGCCGTCGTGCGAAGACGACACGCTGTGCGACGCCCGAGACTTCGGCGGAGCAACCGCCTGGGCCGCGCCGGCGACGAGATCCCGGACGCCGTCGTCGTTGGGGGCGAGCTTCGCCAGCTTCGCAACCAGCTCGCGAAAGAGGTCTGCCTTCCCGCCGTCGCGCGCGATGCGCGCCATCTCCTTTTGCACCTCGATGGCCTTGGCCGCCTGCCCGATCTGCGTGAACGCGTGCGCAAGCAGCGCGAGCGTCTCGAGGTCCCGCGGGTTGGCTTGAAAACAGATTTGCAGCTTGGCCAGAGCCTGCATTCCGTCCGCCGCGCTGCCACGAGCCAAGTAGAGCTCCGCGGCCAGGCGCGCGTGCGCGGGATCGGGACGAAGCCCCAGAAGCCGGTCGATGACCTTGAGCGCATCGTCACGGCGCCCGAGCTTGAGAAGTTGACCCGCGGCCGTCCCGAACTCGACGACGGCGGCGTCCAGGTCCTTCACGCGCGAGAAGGCCTCCGCAAGGCGGAGGTGAGGAAGTGGGTTGGTTGGATCCAGCTCCACGATTCGCCGAAAAACGTCGATGGCCTCCGGATCCCTATTTTGCCGCTGCAGCCGCGTTGCCACGTCGTCGAGCGCGGCGAGCGCATCGCTCGTGAGGCCCAGCTGCTGGTAGAGCTCTGCGAGCTTCGGAGTGATGTGCCCGTACTTCTCGTCGAGCTGCGGAACGTGCTTGGTGATGATCTCGCGGATCTGTTTGAAGACCGCGATCGCCTTCAGGGAGAACCCCTGGCCGGCATAAAACTGCCCCACGCGGTCGTACGTGGCGACCGCCTCGGCGTAGGCCTCCATCTTGGACTGGAGGTCTCCAAGCTTCAGGAGAATCCGCGCATCGCTCGGGTCCTCCTGGAGTATCTTTTGATACTCGACCGCCGCCCGGTCGTACCTCTTCTTCTCGACGTACTTTTGGGCGGCGACGAGTATTCTCTCGCGGTCGATCGCCACGGTGCAGAATGCTCCTCCAGCTCGGGTCTCGGTTGGAAACTAGCACGTCAGGCTCGGGCGAGGGCGCGTATCCGCACGGCGTGGAGTCACTCGGGTCCAGCCCCGCCCACTTGCCCAGAACCGCTGCCAATGTAGGCGGCCGCTCGCGTTGGGCACCCCTCGACGTTCCCCGGTGCAGCACCTAGGTTGCAGCCAAGAACATGGTGTCGTCCGCTTCGCCCGCCGGGTCCTCGCCTTCGGTCACCCAATCGAGTCTGTACCGCGCGCCCTTCGCGGGTAACGGTCCCGCCGCGGTGGATGGCGTCCTGTCGGAGCGACTCCTTGCGGTGGCGCTCGCCCGCGGCGGGGACTACGCCGATCTCTTCTTCGAATACCGAGCGGCGGCGGGGTTCGTGTACGACGAGGGCATCTTGAAGAGCGCCTCGCGGGGCGTTTCGATGGGCCTGGGGGTGCGGGTCCAGAAGGGGGACGCGACCGGGTATGCGTACGTCGAGCGGCTCGATTGGGACGCGATGGAGCGAGCGGCCGATACGGCCGCCCAAATCGCGAGCGGAGGTGGCGCCAAGGTCCCCATTCGAGCGCGCTTCGTCGAGTCGCCTCGGCGGTACGAACTAGAGCGAGTCACGCTGGACGTGCCGGGCATCGAGAAGCGAAGCCTCCTCGAACGAGCCGCGGCGGCGGCCCATGCGTTCGACCCGCTCATCGTGAAGGTCGAAGCCAGTCTGTCCGAGGAAATTCGCGAGATTCTCGTGGTGACGAGCGACGGAACGATGACCCGCGACACGCAGCCGCTTCTCCGGTTCGGGGTGCGCGCCATCGCCGAAAAGAACGGAAAGCGCCAGGAAGGGTCGAGCGGGGGTGGCGGTCGAACGAGCATCGCCTACTTCGAGGGAAAGAGTCCCGAATGGCACGCGCGCGAAGCGGCGCGACAGGCCATCGTGATGCTCGACGCGGAGGAAGCTCCCGCCGGGCAAATGGAGGTCGTCCTGGCTCCAGGGGATAGCGGAATTCTCCTTCACGAGGCGGTTGGGCACGGCCTCGAGGCTGACTTCAACCGAAAGGGCACGAGCAACTACGCGGGCAAGATCGGGACGGAAGTCGCGAGCGGCCTGTGCACGGTCGTCGACGACGCGACGCTCGTTCAGAGCCGAGGGACCATCAACGTCGACGACGAAGGCAACGAGCCGCGGCGCTCGGTGCTCATCGAGAACGGACAGCTCGTGGGTTACTTGCACGACCGCTTGAGCGCCCGCCATTTCGGCCTCGCGCCCAGCGGCAACGGGCGTCGCGAGAGCTTTGCCTGCGCGCCGATGCCGCGCATGACCAACACGATTCTGCTCGCCGGGCCGCACGATCCCGAGGAGATTCTGAGGAGCGTGAAGCGCGGGGTCTACGCGAAGAAATTCGGCGGCGGACAGGTGGACATCGCGAACGGGGACTTCGTGTTCTCGCTCACCGAGAGTTATCTCGTGGAGGACGGAAAAATTACGGCGCCCCTCAAGGGCGTCAATTTAATCGGCAACGGGCCGGACGTTCTGCGCCGCGTAACGATGCTGGGCGATGACGTCGAAGTGAGCGACGGCATTTGGACATGCGGCAAGGACGGGCAGAGCGTTCCGGTGGGGGTTGGGTGCCCGACGATCAAGATTGCCGCGATAACCGTTGGGGGCACCCGCGTCGCCTAAGAGGGTGTTCAACGGGCTTCTGCGCGATTCGTCGGGGCGAGACTCGCCCAGGAGTGATGGGCCAAAGGGGTTGCCTTGTGGGGTGGCTTTCGAGATCAATCGCTGCGTCCCCGCGGATGAGGGCTCGACGCAAAGCGGCGCTCACGATATGCAAGGCGGGTTCCTGTGGGAAAAACTGGGTCATTCGTGCTGGTTGTCGGCCACCGGGCTTTGGTGGACGGCTCGGAAGGGGCCGCAGCCATGCTCCGCCAACTCGGGTCCGAGGTGCGAACGCTCGATCTCTGGGACGACTTCGTATCCATCGTCGAAGAGACGCGGGTGGGAGGCGACGTGCGGGCGATGGTGTTCGAGGCCGGCGAGCGACCCGATCTGGCGTCGGCGGCGCTGCGCGCTGCACGAAAGGTCCCCGAGCTCGGCGAGACGGCGACCATTCTGACGTTGCCACCCCGCCAGATAACGAGCTTTGACCCGGCGAGTGGGTTTGACGACTTCATCGTGATGCCGTGCGTTCCCGCGGAGCTTTACGCGCGAATTCGTGCCCTCGAATGGAGCCGCAGCGAGTTTGCCACCGAGGAGCGGCTGAAGATAGGCGCTCTCGTCGTCGACCGCGCGGCGCATGAAGTCAGCGTGGACGGGCGTCGCGTCACGCTCACGGCCAAGGAATTCGCGTTGCTCGGGTTTCTGGCGTCCAATCGGGGACGGGTCTTCTCGCGGGAAACGCTCCTCGCGCGGGTCTGGGGAAGCCGCTACGAGGGCGGTGCTCGGACCGTCGATATCCACGTGCGCCGCCTTCGTGCGAAGCTCGGGGACGCGCTGCCGCTCGAGACGCTGCGCGGCGCGGGCTACAAGCTTCGCGCGCCGAGCGACGTCGGAAAATCGCGGTGACGGCGTTTCGCGCGCTGGTCACCATGGGTTGCCCGTGCGGAATCGGGCCCGAAGTCAGCGTGGTCGCCGCGGCAGGGGAGCGCAGAGCGCGTCTCGTTCTCGTGGGGGACCTGGGCGTGGCGGCCCTTGCCGCGTCGCATCGCGGCATCGATCGCGCGCGCATCACGCGCGTCGCGACGCCGGCCGACGGTTTTGCCCTCGCCCGCGGGCAAATTGCCGTCTGGCAACCGACGCGCGACCTCTCCGCGCGCCATCGAAAAGCGGGCGCGCCGACCCCCGTGTCGGGGGCCGCTCAGCTTACGTGGGTGGACGCTGCGTGCGATCGCGTGGCGTCCGGCGACGCCGACGCGCTCGTCACTGGGCCGGTCAGCAAAGAAGCGATCGTCCGCTCCGGGGCTCCCGGCTCTGCGGCCTTCCTGGGGCACACGGAGCACCTCCAACAGAGACTCGGCGCGCGCGAGGTGGTCATGGCGTTCTGGTCGCCGACACTGGTCACGTCCCTCGCCACGACGCACGTCCCGCTCGCCCGCGTCTCCAAGGCGGTTACGCCGGCGGTGGTCGCCCGCGCCGCGTATTGGCTCGCCTGGCTGCTTGCGCGCGTCTCGAAGGGGGCTCCCCGTGTGGCCGTAGCCGCGCTCAATCCGCACGCGGGGGAGGGCGGGCTCTTGGGCCGCGAAGAGCGCGCGAACATCGCGCCCGGCATCGCACGCGCGCGAAGGCGTCTGCAGGCGTCCGGAATCGTTGCGACGATCGAGGGGCCGATCGCCGCGGAGAGCGCGTTCCGGTTGGCGATCGACCGACGGTGGGACGGGGTGGTCGCGATGTACCATGACCAAGCGACAATCCCGATGAAGCTCTCCGGATTCGGGGACGCCGTAAACGTATCGCTGGGTCTGCCGATCATCCGGACGAGCGTCGATCACGGCACGGCTTATGACCGCGCGGGGACGTGGACTGCCGATGCGCGCGGGATGCGCGCCGCGATCCGTCTTGCCTCGCGCCTCTGACACGCTCGAGTCCCATCATCCGCGCTGGGGCCAAAGCGCCCACGCGAGCCACGAGAGCAGGAGCACCGCGACGCCCACGGCGCTCAGCGTGATCGATAGCGGCACTCTGGCTCTTACGGGCATTTTCGTCGACCACAACATGTTCGTGGCGGCGAGCACGATGGCATCGATCATTTTCTTCGCGTGCGGCCCTCTCCGTTCGTCATCGACGAGCGCCCGATAGCGCCGCGCGAGGTCGGGCAGAGCCTGGACGCGCAGTGCGTGTTCGAGGAGAGCCGTGTGGGCGCGCTCGTCGTCCCAGGTATCGACGGCGCGGCTCCACAATGCATCCAGCACGGGATCGGCCGTCGGGTCCTCAACCTCGGGCCCCCTCTGCGCTCGCGCGCCGTCTTCTCCCCCTCGCACCCCTCCCACCCCTCGCACGCCTCGCGCGACCATTGCCCTCACCGTACGGCTATCCCCAGCTCGCGCGACAAGCGCGCGACGGCCTCGAAGTAGGTGGCGCGATCGTATTGCTCATTGAGAACGCAAAAGTCGTGATTGGCGAGGCCGACGCAGCCGAAGCAATAGGTCGAGCCGGTGCAATCGGTCGACCGCACGAGGTAAGCGCTGCCGATGCAGCGCTCGCTTTGCACGCAGTGCTGACAAGCAAGGCACAAACGGCAGCCGAAGCAGTTCGCGCACCCGGTGCAGTCCTCGCACCCCGTGCAGTGGTGGCAACGTAGAAGCCCGCGTGATTCCACGCAAAACGTGCATTGATCGCACCGCTGGCATCCCTCGCACGCGATGCAGCCCACGTTGCCTTTGCCACGATGCGCGCCAGCCTGGAGGTTTCGCAGGGAGGCTTCGAATTGCGCGCCGGTCATCGAAAGAACGTCAGCCATCGTGCGCCAGGGTCGCGATGGGGCTCGGCGGGGTCAAGCGGATCGCGGGTTTGTTGGCCGGTTGCGAGATGTGTGACCCAATGTAGGACACGGAGGCTTTCAATGCACCGCTCGTCCTTCACGTTCTCGGCGTTCTCCTTCGCGGCGTTGGCCGCTCTTTTCGTCCCCACGGCCGCCAACGCCTCGCCCCAGGCGCACAAGACGCCGCGCATCGCGCGAGTGACCAAGGTCCATCCGTGCGACAAGCCCCCCATCGTGGTGCTTGCGGGCGCGGAGTCGGCCACCTTTTCCCTTTCCAAGTGCGACGGGAGGGCCAGCCCCGCAGGCGTGGACCAACTGTCGGTGCTCGCCCGCCCGGGCAGCGCCCCCAAGCCCACCGAGCCCCTTGCCTCGCTCGGCAAAGCACGTGGGTCCGAACTCGCGCCCGGCATCCGCCGTGTCGACACCCGCCTTGTCGAGCACCTTCAACTTGCCGTCGATCACTTCCGTAAGGATGGAGAGCCGGCGCACGTAGTTCTTGTCTCGGGATACCGACCCCGTAGCTCCGGCGGCTACCACGCCGCGGGACGCGCGTTGGACTTTCGCATCGAAGGCGTGTCCAACGATGCGCTCGTCGCCTTCTGCAAGACGCTTCCCGATACCGGTTGCGGATACTACCCAAACAGCGTGTTCGTCCACATGGATGTGCGCGATCCGGGCACGGGCCACGTGGCTTGGGTCGACACGAGCCACCCGGGCGAGGCCCCCCGCTACGCGTCACGATCGCGGCAGCCGCTCGGTGCGCCCGGAGGCGAAGTGGCCGACGACAAGCCACGCTCAGTCACGCCGGCCGAAGAGGCGACGGACGACAAGCTGCCCCCGCTCCCTGCTGAGCGGCCGCGCAAGGGCGCCGCGATGATGCTGTCACCCGGGTCCACCTGAGAGGGTGCACCGCTATTGCGGGAGAAAGAGTCTCAAGCTCATGAGCCAGCGTGACCAATCCGCCCGCATGTCGAACCGAAGAGTGGCGCGGGCGATCTCGTCCCCATGGTCGTCATAGAGGCTGGCGGCGAGGAGTGTGATCGATTCCACCGGCGATAGTCCGTTCCATTCCTTTTCGCCGAAGAGCTCGTAGCGCCGGCCGTCGTCGCCGCGGAACGTGCACCGGTAGGGAAGCCTTCGTTCCTCGAACAGCTTGAAGTGGACTGTGCCCTCGATCTTTTGCGCGGAAGCGAGGTGCTCGGCGTCAATCGTCCCCGTTAGGCGCAACGTCTTGTCTCGTAGAAAACTGCCGGCGTCGGAGATCGATCCGGTGAGATGCAAAGCGATGGCGCGCTCCTCGACCGGAGCGTCGAGGCGCCAGTAATTCCCCGACAAGGCCTCCGAGAAAGACAGACCGGGCAGCTTCATGAGCCTCTTGAGGACGTCGCGCGCGAACCCTACTGCCGGTCCTTCACGGGTGCGCCGTAGGCCACGAGTCGATCGACTACGGCGCCGCGCGCCGCCGCGTCGGCGATGTCATCGACGTCATGGCGGGTGACGGAACCGTAGGCAACGTGCTCGGGTTCCTGCAGTACGGCGATCCCGGATTCGCATAAATCGAGGCAGCCCGAAGCACAGGCGCGGACGACGTCCTTGGCCACGCCGCGGCGCGCGAGCGCTGCTTTCAGAGCCGCGATCACTTCCTCGGAACCTTTTTGCGCGCACGAGCCCTTGGGGTTTTCGTCCTCGCGCCGGTTGGTGCACACAAAAAGGTACCGATGACGGAAGGGCATGCGTCTTTCCAGAACGTGGCTCACCGGGTCGCCGCTCGTCAAGTTGTCACGCCGAAAGGCCCGCGCCCCACAGGGAGAAGGTCCTCACGGAATCGACGGCGCGTGTTGCGCCCTTGTGGGCGGCCCTTTGACGTTCTGTCGCTCGTCGGACATATTGTCGTGGTGCTTCCCAAAGTGCCGAGCTTCCCCGCGGCTTCTTCGTCGGTCTTGCCCGGACGCGGGCCGGCGGAAGGGCGGTTACCGCCGGGCGAGTCGTCGCGCTATCCGGGAGCGACCAAAGCGCCGATCGCGTCGTTGGACGTCCCGGTGCCCGACCCGTCCCCGGACGCCGTGACCGTGCTCGTGGTCGACGACGAGCGCTCGAACATCGAGTCGCTGGAAAAGATCTTTCTTCGGGAGGGAATGCGCGTTCTTTCGGCTTCCGACGCGAAGCGGGCGCTCGAGCTCGTCCGCACCCATCGGGTCCACGTGGTGCTGACCGACCTCATGATGCCGGGCACCACCGGCCTCGAGCTCTTGCGCGCTCTAAAGCAGGTCGCTCCGGACGTGGAAGTCGTCTTGATGACGGCCTATGGATCGGTCGAGGGGGCCGTCAACGCCATGCGTGACGGTGCGTACGACTTCGTCGAGAAGCCCCTCAAGCGCATTTCGATCGTCAAAAGCGTTCGCAAAGCGGCGGAGAAGCAGAAGCTCGTCGCCGAGAACCAGTCGCTGAAAGACGAGATCAAGCGGCTCGCGCATCGCGAGATCATCGGTAGCTCGTCGGCGCTTCGCCGCGTCATGGATGTTGCGACCCAAGCGGCGCCGAGCCAAGCGACGGTGCTGATCCTCGGCGAAAGCGGCACCGGCAAAGAGCTGCTCGCGCGGTACATCCACGAGCGCTCCGCGCGCGCGCGCGGACCGTTTGTCGCGGTCAACTGCGCGGCGATCCCGGAGACGATCCTCGAGAGCGAGCTCTTTGGTCATGAGCGTGGGGCCTTCACCGGAGCCATGGGCAAGAGAGACGGCCGCTTCGCGAAGGCCTCCGGGGGAACGCTCTTTCTCGACGAGATTGGCGAGCTCTCGCCAAGTGTCCAAGTGAAGCTCTTGCGCGTGATTCAGGAAGGGGAATACGAGCCGGTCGGCGGCAACACCACCAAGGCTGACGTGCGGATCGTCGCCGCCACCAACCGCGATCTTGTTGCGGAAGTGGCGGCGGGGCGGTTTCGCGAGGACCTCTACTATCGCCTCGACGTCATCGCGATCACGGCTCCGCCCCTGCGGGTACGCCGCGAGGACATTCCGTTGCTCGTCGATCACTTCTTGGGCCTTTACTGCGCAAAAAACGGCCGCCCGCGCCTCCAGCCGACGCGCGGTGTGCTCGATCGGCTCATGGACTACGCGTGGCCGGGCAACGTGCGTGAACTCGAGAACGTGATCGAGCGCGCGGTGGTCCTGTCGCGGAGCGATCTGCTCGCGGAGAGTGACCTTCCCGATCACCTGGCCACGGCCGCCCCGAGCGCGAGGACGGAGCTCACGTTCGAGATAGGCGTCCCCCTCGACGAGATCGAGCTCCGCGTCATTCGCGAGACGCTCCGTCACACCAAGGGCGACAAGTCGGTGGCCGCGCAGCTCTTGGGAATTTCGACGCGCACGATCTACCGCAAGCTCGACGGCGTCCCGGATGAACGAATGGGAAGCGAACCGGCGGACGAGCCGTGAGCCGTAATCGCCGTTGACACTTTGTCGCGCCTCGCGGCTTCGCCCCTCAGGCGCCGCCAACCTGTCGAAGTTCGAGGGGTGCTGCGCGGGAAACATCCTGCAAGTCCGTGTGCTTTACCCATGGCACGTGCCTCGCAGAAGGTCCCCCCCGGGGCGGCTTGATGCCGTCCTTACGACGCTCCATGGCCCTCGACAAACTGCTCAAGCGCCACTTCTGGGCGGTCATCCTCGCGCTCGTCGCGATGGCCGCATTCCTCGATGCACAAGGAATCATGCAGATCGTGGGTACGAGCCTCGGCGCGGACGAGAAAGAGCTCGCGCTCGCCCCGATGAGCGCGCGGATACCTCTCGCGTCCGCGACGGCAAGCCCGCATGCGACGGACGCCGATCCGATTATCTCACGCAATCCATTCGACTCCGTGACCGGGCCGCTCAACGCCCTTCCGGTGCCGGACGAAACCGTCGACGCGGCTCCCCCTCCTCTCGACATGAGCGATCCGCTGAACGCGCCCGACTGTGACGGCGTGCAGGTCCTCGTGATCGCCGCATCGGCCGACCCGGACTGGTCTTTTGCGGCGCTCGAGTCGCAGCAGGACAAGGGCAAGAGCGTGCTGCGGCGCCGCGGCGGAGACGTGGGCGGAAAGACCGTTGAGTTCATCTCGTGGGACCGCGTGTGGATGATCAACGGAAACCAGCTTTGCCAGTCGCAAATGTTCAAGCCGCCCGCCACCGCCAGCGCGTCGGCGGCGGTGCCCCCACCAGCTCCTCCTCCCGCAGGCGGCCCGTCGGCCGTCGCCGACGAGATCAAGAACGGGATCCAGAAGCTCGGGGCCAACGAGTTCAAGGTCGACCGTGGAGTGGTCGACAAGATCCTCGAGAATCAGGCGGAACTGATGCGCCAGGCGCGCATCGTTCCGGAGCAAGAAAACGGAAAGGTCGTCGGCATTCGCCTCTTCGGCGTACGGCCCGACACGCTGCTCGGCACCCTCGGAATGGAGAACGGCGACCGACTCGAAAAGATCAATGGGTTTGACATGACGAGCCCCGAGAGCGCCCTGGAAGCGTATGCCCGCCTTCGTACGGCCGACCACCTGACCGTGTCGCTCAACAGGCGCGGACAGGAGACGAACGTGGATTACAACATCAAATAAAAGAGATTTGCCTATGCCCGATTCAATCATCGACAATCGCGCGCTTCTGCGGCGCACGCTGGTCACCGCGGGAGCCATGGTGGGGGCGTGCGTCGCCCTCGTCGGGACATTGACACTCGTCGCCTCGAGCATTGCGGGACACGCGGTCAATCCGCCGGACCTGGGCCGAGCGCCCGCCGTGGATGCCGCCTCCGCGGCGGTCAGGCCCCCGATCCCAGGAGCGCCTGGGTTCAAGTCCGCGATGCCGTTCGTGAAGCCGACACCGAAGTGAGACCGAGCCCAGGCGAAGTGAGCTCCGACGAGAAGCCGATGCGAGCCAATCTGTTTTCGATCCGCGCGCTTTTGCTCTGCAACGCGGCCTTGGCTGCGGGCGGAGGGGCCGTCTACGCGCAGCCGCGGATGCGTCCAAACCACCTGAACGTGACATCCCCGATCGGAATCGACGCAGGGACGGTCCCCGATCCAGCCGGAGGTGCGCCCTCGGCCAAGCCGGACAAGTCGGCGCCCGACATGCAGGGCTTGTCCCAGTTCGAGGCTGGGGTCCAATACGCCCCGCGCAACGGGGGCGACCGGGTATCGTTCTCGTTGGAGGACGCGGACCTTCCCGAGCTCGTTCGCGTGATCGGCGAGCTCACGGGCAAGCGATTCATTTTTGGAGGCAAGGTTCGAAGCATAAAGGCGACGGTCTTCTCACCGCAGAAGGTGACGGTAGCCGAGGCGTACCAGGCGTTTCTGTCCATTTTGGAGGCCAACGGCCTCACAGTCGTTCCCCATGGCCGCTTCTACAAGATCGTGGACTCGCCGGACGCCAAGAGCGGAGTCCCCGTGTACGTTGCGGGTCAGGCGGGGACCGGTGAAGACCGCTACATCACGCGCATCCACCGCCTGCGCAACGCGAACGCCGACGAGATCGCGACGGTGCTCGGGCATTTCAAGTCGAAGGACGGGGACATCACCGTCTATGCGCCGGGCAACCTTCTCATCATCACCGATACCGGCGCGAACATTGAGCGCATGATGCGCATTTTGGAGGACGTCGACGTCGGTGGCGTGGGCGACCAGATTTGGATCGAACCCATCCACTACGGCATTGCGGCGGACGTCGCGGCGAGGCTCAACGAGGTGTTCGACATAAAGGGGGGGACGGCGCCAAAGCCCGGCGACCGACCCTCCACCGTCGGGGGGGACGTACACATCACCAAGGTCCTTTCGGACGACCGCAGCAATTCGGTCGTCGTCATCGGCACGGAGCGGGCGTATCTGCGAATTCTGGAATTCATCAAGCGGCTCGATGTTCCGCACAACGGGGAAGGCGAGATCCACGTTCTCGCGCTGCAGCACGCGGACGCCGTAGAGCTCGCAAAAACGCTGACGGACATCGTCACCGGTGCGGCCTCCGCCGGCGCTCCCGCGGGCAAGCCGGGGGCGACGCCGCTCACCATCTTCGAGTCGGGCGTCAAGGTGAGCGCCGACAAGGCCACGAACTCGATCGTGGTGACGTCGAGCCTGCGCGACTTTGCCAATCTCCGCACGGTCATCGACCAACTCGACCAACCGCGGCGGCAGGTCTTCATCGAGGCGGTCATCATGGATCTCACCGTGGATCGCGAGAACACGCTGGGCGTGTCGTTCCATGCGGCCGATGTCGAAAACGGACCAACGGCGGGGGGTCAAACTCTGATTTACGGCGGTCTCAATCCGCTCAACTCGATAACCCTCCCCACCGCACAGTCGCTCAATGCGTTCGCGCTGGGCGTTCGCGGCCCGGGGCTGCCCGGCACGGAGAACCTCCTCGGGACCGGCTTTTCGATTCCCGCCTTCGGCACGATCATCAACGCGATGGCGTCCACGAACGACGCCGACATTCTTTCGACGCCGCACATTCTGGCGACGGACAACATCCCGGCCGAAATCAACGTCGGCTCGAACATCCCGCTGCAGACGAACGTCGGCGGCGTCGGTGCTCTCCCCGGAGCGGCCGCGGGTGCGCTCGGCGGACTCGGCGCGCTGGGGCTGGGCGGCTTCGGCACGGCGCCGCGGCAGGACATCGGAACCAAGATCAAGATCGTGCCGCACCTGAATGACTCGGACGAAGTACGCCTCGAAGTGACCGAAGAGATCAGCGACGTCACCGGTCAAGCCCCGGTGGGAAACCTCGGCGCCGTCCCGTTCTCGAAGCGAACCGCGCAGACGCAGCTCGTCGTCAAAGACCAACAGACCGCGGTCATCGGGGGCCTGATGCGCAATCGTATCGCCCGAGCGGACACGAAGATCCCCCTGCTCGGCGACATACCCGTGCTGGGCGCGCTGTTTCGTACGCGCAGCACGTCGGTTCAAAAGTCGAACCTGATCCTCATCCTCACCCCCTACATCATTCGCGAACAGTCGGACCTGCGCACGGTCTTCGAGCGCAAGATGCAAGAGCGCCAAGAGGTGTTGGACCACTACTTCGTCTTCAGCGAAGAGACCGAGTACGAGCCGCCGAAGGACTATTCGCGGACCAACGGCCTACTCGAGGACATTCGTCAATCGTACATGGAAGTCGACGAGCAGCGGCACTTCGAGGAGCTCACGCGCCCCCGCGAGCTCCGCACGCACGAACCTGGACAGCCGCTCGACCTCCCCGAGCCGATCGATACCTCGGACGCCGCGGACGCCGCGTCGCCCACGGCGACTCCTCCGACCGGGGCGCCACCGCCCAACGCCGCGGTGCCCGCGCCGCCGAACTTGCCTCCGCCGCCTCCGCCGACGCTCAACGTCGTGCCGCCTCCCCGCAGCATCGAGAGGATGGAGAGATAATCGATGCCCGCCGAGCAGCGCTTTCTCGGGGAGCTCCTGGCGCGGCGCGGCGTCGTCCCGCTCGACAAGCTCGAGGGCCTCTGGGCGGTGCAACGCGAGCGCGGGACGGATCTACTCGATCTCATCGTCCACACCAGTGTCGCCGACGAGATGGTCGTGGCGCGGGCTCTTGCCGAGGAGGCGCAGCTGTCTCTCGTCGAGCGCATCGAT
The DNA here is from genome assembly GCA_963831555.1 of uncultured delta proteobacterium. GTDB lineage: Bacteria > Myxococcota_A > Polyangia > Polyangiales > Polyangiaceae > Palsa-1150. The sequence goes on along the minus strand of CAWHQT010000016.1, from coordinate 241,446 downwards.
CTCGCCGACATTCCCACGCTGCTGGCTACGCGAGTTCCGATTGCCTTCGCCAAGGCCCACAAGCTTCTGGTCCTTCGGGAGGACGAAGCGGCCGTGCACGTCGTTTGCGGTGATCCCTTCGACACCCAGGCGCTGGACGACTTGCGAGTCATCTTCGGTAAGCCGGTGGACGCGGCGGTGGGGGGTCGCGAACGCATCGAAGACGCGATTAACCGCGTCTACGAGAGGCAGGCGGGAGAAGAGCAGCTCGAGAGCGATCATTCGAACGTCGACGAAGAGGCGGCGAGCGACATTCTCGACTCGGACGACGACGCGCCCGTCATTCGATGGGTCAATTCGCTGTTCCTCCAGGCGATGAAGGAGCGGGCGAGCGACATTCACATCGAGCCGGAGGAGAAGGAAGTCATCGTTCGGTATCGGATCGACGGGGAGCTCTACGTCGCCCGGCGGGCGCCGAGGGCGTTCATGAACAGCATCATCAGCCGCATCAAGATCGAGAGTTCGTTGAACATCGCCGAGAAGCGCCTTCCGCAAGACGGCCGCATCACCAAGCGGGTCGCGGGTAAGGGTTTCGACATTCGCGTCAGCACGATTCCGACGAGCCGCGGGTACGAGCGCATCGTCATGCGCCTTCTCAATAAGTCGAGCGTATTGCTCGACTTACCGGATCTCGGCTTCAGCCCTCGCGAATACGCGCTGATGGACTCTCTCATCCGCCGCCCCGACGGCATCATCCTGGTGACGGGGCCGACAGGGAGCGGGAAGACGACGACGCTGTACGCTTGCATCAACCGGATCAATCAACCAAATCTCAACATTCTGACGGCCGAGGATCCCGTAGAGTACGAGATTCAGGGGATCCACCAGGTCCACGTCCAGCCGAAAATCGGCCTTACGTTCGCGGGCGCCCTACGCGCCTTTCTCCGACAAGATCCGGACATCGTCATGGTCGGCGAGATCCGCGATCACGAGACGCTGGAGATAGCGATCAATGCGTCGCTCACGGGCCACCTGGTGTTGTCGACCATCCACACGAACGACGCGGCAGGTGCGATCACGCGAACGATCGACATGGGCGCAGAGCCCTTCTTGCTCCGCTCGAGCGTCATCGGAATTCTGGCGCAGCGGCTCGTCCGCGTTCTGTGCTCGCATTGCAAGTACCCGTACCCCGCGGAGGACTTCGAACTCGAACAACTCGGGCTCACCGAGGAGCGCGTGCGCGCCCGCCTCGCCCGCAGGGAGAACCAGGCGTCTCGCTATTTCCCGCGCACGGTGAAGGAGCCCGACCCCATGGAGGTGTTCGATCTACGCAATCGTCCGATGTTCCACAAGGCGCGGGGCTGCGATCAGTGCACGAGCACGGGGTTCATGGGGCGGCGCGGCATCTACGAGTTGATGCTCGTGGACGACGCGGTCGGTCCGCTCATTCTGCGGAGGGCGGATGCGCAAACGATCAAGCGCGTCGCTTGGGAGCAGGGGATGAACACCTTGCGCGATGACGGGGCCCGCAAGGTGATATCCGGGATGACGTCGGTCGAAGAGGTCCTCGCCGCGACGCAGGAGGATATCGACGCCGAACCAGCCGTGCCCGCGGCACCCCTGCGCGACGCGTCGGCGGGAGCCGCGTGATGGCCGCCGTCGTCGGGGCGTTCTGGCCCGTGAAGTTCGGAACGCGGTAGCCCCATGGCCGTCTTCGAATATCGAGGCATCCTCTCCGCGTCGGGCAAGCACGTGCGCGGCGTTCGGGATGCGGACAACGGGCGAACTCTCCGCGCGGTGCTCAAGCGCGAGGGCATCCTTCTCACTAGCGCGCGCGAAGAAAAGGGAGCGCGGCCGGGAGCGCGCGGCGCAGCGCAATCCGGCGGGTCGCTGTTCCGGCGCGTCAGTCCGGCCGACGTCTCGATGATGACCCGTCAGCTCGCGACGCTGGTCGCGGCCGGCATTCCGCTGGTCGAAGCCGTGGGCGCCCTCATCGAGCAGATGGATAAGCTGGAGCTCAAGCGCGTATTGACGCAGATCGTGGACCGCCTCAACGAAGGCAGTTCGCTCGCGACGGCCCTCGAGGCTCATCCCAAGGTTTTCTCCAAGCTCTACGCAAGCATGGTCGCAGCGGGCGAGGCCTCCGGTACGTTGGAGGGGGTCTTAGAGCGCCTCGCTGATTTTCTCGAGTCCCAGTCGAAGCTGCGCGGCAAGGTGGGTGCGGCGCTCGCCTACCCCGCGCTGATGATGGTCATTGGAAGTGGCCTCATCACCGTGATGATGGTCGTCGTCGTTCCCAAGGTCACGGCCATCTTCGACAGCATGGATCAGGCGCTCCCCTGGTACACGCAGGTGCTCATCGGAACATCGCATTTCCTCGCGTCGAGCGCCATGCTCGGGTTCCTTCTTTCCGCGTGCACTTTCACTCTGACGCGCACGGCTCTCCGCGACTACAAGGAGAGCGAACGAGCCCAGCAACGGATCTACGCGTCGCTTGCCTTGGGGATGGGCGGCCTGCTCGTTTTGGCGGCGTTCGCGGTCGATTCGTTTGCGGAATACGCCATTGGGATTGCGGCGGGGGTCGTCGTCGGCTTGGGGGCGGCCTGGCTCATGGCGTGGCTGGCCACGCCCGAGGGGCGCATCTCCAAGGACAGCTTTCTGCTCCGCCTCCCCGTGGTGGGGTCGCTTCTGCGCATGCTCGCGGTGTCGCGCTTTGCCCGAACGTTGGCGACGCTCCTGCGCAGCGGCGTACCGCTCCTCAAGGCGATGGAGATCGTGAGGAACGTGCTGGACAACGCGAAGCTCGAGAAGGTCATCGAGACGGCCGCCGGCAGCATTCGCGAGGGCGAGTCAATCGCAGGACCGCTCAAGCGCAGCGGCGACTTCCCGCCCATCGTGACGCACATGATCGCCGTCGGCGAACGAAGCGGGCAGCTCGAGCAGATGCTCGAGAACGTCGCGCGCGCATACGACACTCAGGTCGAGACGCGCGTGCAGGCGCTCACGAGCCTGCTCGAGCCCCTGATGATCGTGGTCATGGGCGGCGGCGTCGGGTTCATCGCGTTTGCGATTTTGATGCCGCTCATTCAAATGAACGAGTTCGTGCAGCAATGAGGGCCGTAACGCGATGTCCATTCATCGGAACGATCCGAAGGTCTTCTTTCCGTGGGAGAGGCGTCGTGGCTTACGCTCCGTCCTACGACGCGCCCGCGGTCGTCAGGCGCTTCTCGTCGTTCTGGGTCTCGCCGCCTTCGTGTTCGTGCGCCAGCGCGAGCAGCGGGCGTCCGAGGTACGCGCAACGCGTGCAACCATCACGACCGCGATCAATGCCCTGGCCGCATGGCGCGCGGATCACGACGCGCGCTGTCCTCCCTCGCTCGCGGACCTCGTGTCGGGGGGCTACTTGTCGGAGCTGCCGCGCGATGCGTGGGGGCAGGCGCTCCGCGTGGCCTGCCCCGGTCGCAGCGCCGGGCGCGCGTTCGATGTCTCGAGCGACGGTCCAGACGGCCAGCCGTCCGGGCTCGACCGGGTGGAGTGAACGTGAAGAACCTCACGACAAGGAGGACGAAATGCAATCGTTGCGAACGAAAATCATTATTCGGCGCGCGGCTTGGCGCGTCTCTCGTGGAGCGGGTCGTGCTCGTGCGCGCGGCTTGACGCTCGTCGAGCTGGTCATCGTCATCACGATCATCGGCGTCCTGACGGCGGCGATCTCGATTGGTGTCTTGCAGGCGCAAAAAAGGGCGAACATGGGGGCCGCGAAGACGGCGTGCAATACGGTCCGCCAAGCGACCATGCAGTGGATGGCGGTGCACCCTGGCCTGGACTGTCCCACGGTGGACCAACTCAAGATCGAGAAAGACCTCGATACGGGCTTTAGCGCGCGCGATCCGTGGGGAGGCGCGTACAAGGTCGCGTGCGACGCGGACGAGATCACCTGCACGTCACCGGGGCCCGACAAGAAAGAGGGGACCGATGACGACATCCACGTTCCACAGGCGGACATCGCGCCCGCCAACAAGTAGCCCGTGGTACTCGCGGCCTGCATCGGACCCCAACTCGGCCCCGGGCGCGCGGGCTCCGGTGGCCCGCGGGCGCGCCGTCGTTTCGTTTCCTCGACCGGATTCACGCTGATCGAAGTGCTCGTCGTCCTCGCGCTCGTGGCCGTCGTCACCGGCGTGGCCATCGGCGGAACCATGGAGCTGCCGTCGGCGCGTCTACGCCGGACCGCGACCATGCTCACGAGCGCCGTCAAGGTTGCCTACACGAGGGCGACCGCGACGTCGCGCGACATTCGCCTCGTCATGGATCTGGACGGGAAAAGGATCTGGCTCGAAGAGAGCGACAGGCCGATGCTCGTTCAGTCCAAGGACGAGGGTTCGACGGGCGGAGCGGATCCCGTGACCGACGCGGAAATGGCCGCGGTGAGCGCGGGCGAGAAGCTTCTCAAAGGGCCTGCCGTGCCAAGGCCCCGCTTTCACACGATCGCGACGTACGGTTTCGGCGACGTGGAGGAAGGTCACGGAGGAAAGCCGCTGCAGAGGGGGATCGCATTTCGTGCGGTGCAGACCGCCCACGATGACGCAGTGAGGACGAGCGGCAGGGCCTATCTCTACTTCTGGCCGGGCGGCCTCACCGAGCGGGCATCGATCCAGTTGCGCATCGGGGACGGCACGGACGACGGTCCCACGCTGACCCTGCTCGTCGCGCCGCTCACGGGCAAGGTCGACATCAAGGCGGGCGCGGTCGATCTGCCCACGCCGCAAGACGACGATCAAAAGTCCGATCGGACCGATACCGGATTTTGAGCCATGCACGCTCGCCGCGCCTTTTCTCTTCTCGAAGTGCTCTTCGCCGTGGCGCTGTTCGGCGCCGTGGTCACGTTCATTCTGTCGGCGCAGGCCGGGTTGGTCTCCGGCAACCGGACCGCCGCCAACATGGGCCAAGCGATGGATCTGGCACGCTGCCGGATGAGCGAGCTCGAGGAGGAACAACTGAAGCTCGGATTTCCCGAGATCGAAGAGAAAGATTCGAGCCTTGCCTGCTGCATGGACAGGGAGGTCTCGGGATTTTCCTGCGAATGGCGTGTGGAGCGAGTCACTCTTCCGGAGGTCACCGCGCTCGGGGGGGACGGGGGATCGTCGTCATTGTTCGGCGGGGGGCTGGGGCTCGGAGTCGAAGGGGGAATCGGTTCGGACGTGTCGTCGAACCTTGCCAGTCCCGCCGGCCCGGTGCTCAGTAATCCACTCGGGGGCGCCCAGCTCGACTTCGACGCCGGGCTCCAGAACCTCGGCAGCTCCCTGTTGCAGCAGCAGACGGGAGGCATGGGGGCCCAGGGGCTCTTGTCGATGGTCTTCTCCCTCGTGTATCCGTCCCTCAAGCCGCTGCTCGAGGCCGCCATACGCCGGATCACGGTCGTGGTCTCCTGGAAGGAGGGCGCCATCAAGCGCGATTTCACCTTGACTCAGTACGTGACCAACCCGTCGCGGGCGGGCCTCATCGCGAGTCTGGGGGACGGCGGCCTCGTCACGGATGGTGGCATCAGCGGTGGTTTGGGAGGCCTGGGATCGATGTTTCCGGGGCTCAAATGAGGGCTCGCGCGAGAATCCGTGCGCGGGGAATGACGCTGCTCGAGGTGGTGGTCGCCATCGGGATTCTCGCCATGGTGGCCGCGTTGATTCATGGCGTGATCGACTCGCTGTCGCGCGGCAAGAAGGGCGAAGCCCTGCGGACCGAGCGTGCTCACGAAGGACGCGAGGCGATCGGGCGAATGCTCCGCGACCTGTCGTCCGCCTACCTCTCGCTGCACGTCCCGGCGGTCACCGCTCTCATCACCGAACGAACGGCGTTCGTCGGCCGCAACGGCGTGCCGTTCGCCCGCGTGGACTTCACCGCGTTCGCTCACAGGCGCACCGAGCGCGACGCGCCCGAATCCGATCAAGCGGAGGTCGGCTACTTCGTCCTCCCCGATCCGGACGTACCGGAAAAGATGGATCTGGTCCGCCGCGAGCAGACGCCGATCGACACGGACCCGCTCAAGGGCGGCGTCGTCAACGTCGTCGCGGAGAACGTGTCGGAGTTCGAGGTCCGCTTTCTGGACCCTTTGACGGATCAATGGGTCGAAGCGTGGGATTCGATGCAGATTAGCGGCCAGCCGAATCGCTTGCCCCTCGCGGTGAGTGTTCGGCTCGTGCTCAAGGGCGTCGGCGACGGGCCCGCGTATTCGTACATGACCAAGGAGTTTCTGCCGATTCAAGATCCCCTATCGTTCGGAATTCCGCGCCAATGAGCGGCGTGCCGCACCAAGAACGCGCCGCCTGCCGGTCGCGGCGGTCGCGCAGGAAGGGGGGCGAGCGCGGCGTGGCCCTCGTCATGGTGCTCGGTGCGATTGCCATCATGATCGTGATGCTCACCGAATTCCAGGATGAAGCCGGCGCGGAGTTCGCAGCCGCCACGGCGTCGCGCGACAGCGTCCAGGCCGAGTACTTTGCGCGCAGCGCGGTCAACCTCTCTCGCCTTCTGGTCGCCGCCGAGCCCACGATGCGGGCCGCGATAAAGCCGCTCTTCATGCTCATGCGGCGCACGCCTCCCCAGCTCCCGGTGTGGGAGTATGCCGATCGCATCTTGGGGGCATTCAACGACAAGGAGGCGGGGCAGGACTTCTTCGGACTGTCCGGGCTCGACCCTTCGCAAGGCAAGAACCTGGGCCTCAAGGGCGGCCGCTTCGAGGTCGTCATCGTCGACGAGGACTCGAAAATCAACGTCAACATGGGCGCCTCCAACGAGATTGCCCACTTGCGTCTGGCGAAAGAGCTCATGAGCCGGATGGCCCCGATCCAGTATAACCCGCTCTTCGAACAGCGCGATTCGACGGGCAACTACAGCGACCGCCTAGCAACGTGCTCGGCGATCATCGACTGGGCGGACTCCGATCAGCAGCTCTATTCGTGCGATCAGACGTCCGCTCCCTCGTCCAATGCGGTCGAGGACGGCTGGTACCAGCTCTTGGCCAAACCGTACCGGCGCAAGAACGCGCCCTACGATTCGCTAGAGGAGCTTCACATGGTGCGCGGCGTAACGGACGACTTTTGGGACACGTTCGTCGACCCCGATCCCTCGAACCCGAAAAAGCGGGAAATGACCGTTTGGGGGCAGGGCACGATCAACGTCAATACGGCCAACGCTTTGACGCTGTTCGCGATCGTTTGCTCGGGGGCGCCGACGGCACCGCTCTGCACCGATCCGTCGCAAATGCAGCTCTTCGTCATGGGGGTCATGATGGCGCAGGGAATCTCGATGGGGGCGCCCCTCTTCGGCGCACCGGGCGACTTCATCGCCACCATGAAGGGTCTCGGAAATCTCGGACCGCTCCTGACGACGCTCGGGATGAAGCCGATTACATTTCAGTCCGAGGGCGATTTCGCCAAGAGCATATCGACCGAGAGCAAGGTATTTTCCATGTATGCCGTCGGCGTAGTCAAGGGGTACAGGCGCGAGACGCGAGTGCAAGTCCATGCCGTGGTAGACTTTCGTCAGGCGCCCACGCTCGCCAACCTCACCGGGGCGCCTGCGCCGAGCGCGAGCGCGTCCACGCCCGGCCAATCGTCGGGTCAACCGGATCCCAACGCGCTCACCAACGCGTTGCAGCCAAGCGTGGGTGGGCAGATCCTCTATTTCAGCATCGAGTGAAAGGCATAACGGGACATGCCGACGTGGCTGGGCATCGATATAGGAAGCGCGAGCGTGAAAGTGGCCGTGGTTCGCTCGGCGTACCGCAAGACCGTGCTGCTGCGCGTCGCGTCTTCGGACGTCGCGGGGAGCGGGAGCGTCGTCGCCGCCGTGCGAGAGGCGGTGGGAAAAGCGATGGATGGGGAAAAGCAGAGTGCGGACGCGGTGGCCGTTGCGCTCGATGGGAGTCGAGCGGCGATCCACCGATTGACTCTGCCCGCGGCGGCCCAGAAGCAACTCGCGGATGTTTTAACGTACGAGCTGGAGGCGCAAGTGCCCTTCGACATGGCCGAAGCGCTGTTCGACTGGCGCTTGCTCGACCGCGAAGGGGTCGATGGACAGCTCGCCCTAGTCGCGGCGGTGGCGCGCATCGAGGACGTGCGCGCCCGCATCGACGTCGTAAAGCAGGCAATCGCGCAGGAGCCCGAGCGCGTCGGCGTGGGGGCGCTGGTCCTTGGGGCGCTGGTTCCCTACGTGTCGGGCCTCGCGGAGGACGAGGCCGTAGCGATCGTCGATCTCGGGGCCAAGGGGAGCGACGTGCTCATCATCGAGCACGGCGAGGCCGTGTTCGCGCGGACGCTCTCGATGGGGACGGACGGCTTGCCGGCCACGGCGTCGCGCCTGGCGCGCGACATTCGCGTGAGCTTCGGGGCCCACCGCGCCCAGGGGGGCGGCGCGCCGTCGCGCGTTTACCTCTGCGGGGGCGGCGCGTTCGTGTCGGGGGCCGAGGGCTTTCTCTCCGGGGAGCTGGAGATCCCCGTCGAACTTCTCCCGGAGCCCTCGCTCGACGCCACCTTGGCCGGTGGCGATACGGCGCGCGAGCTTCCTCGCTACGCGAAGGCCGTCGCGCTCGCGCTCACGCTGGCCGGCCGCGGTTCCGGAATGAACTTGCGGCGTGGACCGCTCTCGTTCGAGCGTGGCTTCTCGTGGGTTCGCGAGCGGATCCCGCTCCTTGCGGGTCTTGCCGCCGTCATTCTCGTGAGCTTCGTCTTTACGGCCTGGGCGCGCCTCTACGCCGTGCACAAGGACCGCCTCGCGCTCGAGGCCGCGCTCGCCGTGGTGACCAAGGAAGTGCTCGGCACGGAGGCAACGTCGGCGCAGGAGGCGCAAGATCTTCTCGCGAAAGAAGTGGCTCTCACGGACGAGGATCCCATGCCGCATGCGGACGCCTTTGACGTCATGGTACGCCTGTCGGAAGCCGTTCCCGCGTCGATGATTCACGATATCGAGGAGCTGGACGTTCAGAAGGGACACGTCCTCGTGCGAGGCGTCGTGGGGTCAATTCCCGATGCTCAAGCGATCGCGTCCAGCTTGTCGGAGGACCCCTGCTTGGCGGACGTCAAAATCAAGAGCACCACCCAGGCCATCGGCAGTGACCGGCAGAAGTACGTCATGGAGTTCGAAGTAAAGTGTCCCGAGGACATCAAGGCCCCCCCGAAGAAGAGGGGCGAACCATCTCCGACGGCGGCCGCCTCCTCGGGAGGTAAGTGACATGGCGGGCGCCTTGCTGCAGATGAACGCGCGCGAGCGCAAGCTCGTGGGGGTGCTCGGGTTCGCGGGCGCACTCCTGCTCCTGCTCTCGCTACCGTTCGGCCTCGAGGCCATCATCCGGTTCCAACGGGCGGACAGCGACGATCTGCGTCAAGCGTTGACGGACGTTCAAGACGCGCGCGGGCGCATCCGAGAGCGCCAGGCGAAGAAGGACGCCATCGCAGCGCGCTACGCCCACAAGGCACCTTCACTGGCCGGCTATCTGGAGCAGTCGGCGCGTTTGCAGAAGCTCGAGGTCACCGATTCCACTCCGCTCCCGGACGTCCCGCACGGCAAGCGCTACGAGGAGCACGGGACGAACATTCGCCTGAAAAAATCCGGAATGCTCCCGGTTGCGCGCTTCCTCGAGTCGATTGAAAAGAGCGGCTACGCGATCGCCCTGACGCGTTTGAACATTCGAAAGCGAAGCGGCGAAAACGATTCGTTCGACGTGGAGGTCGGGGTCTCCTCGTACGATCGCGCCGAGGCGTCGCCGGCGCCCGCTCCCACCGAAAGCGCAAAGCCATGAAGGAGCGGCTAGTCAAGTTCTGGAACGAGCGCCTTGCCAAATACGGAGGCATGATCGGCTATCCGGCGTTTTATGTCGCGTGCCTTGCGGTCTTTGCTTCGCTCACGTTCCCATACGACAAACTGAAGGAGCGTATCGTCGTGTCGTTCAACGCCGACCAACGAGCGAGCGGAGCTACCCAGGAGCTCCAGATCGAAGACTTGAGCGGCTACTGGCTCAGCGGCGTTCGAATGAAAGGCGTCAGCCTCCTCACCGCGTCGACGGAGCCGGGTAAGCCGCCGTCGAGGATTTCGATCGACGAAGCGACGATTCGTTACGCCATGCTGCCCATGCTCGTCGGCGGTCGCGATCTCAACTTCGATGCGAACGTGTTCGGAGGTGAAGTCAACGGCTCATTCGTGCAGCAGGGCAACGACAAGTCGGTCGAGGTGACGCTCGACGCGATCGATCTCGGTCAAGTGGAGCCGCTCGTTCAGCTCCTCGGCGTTCCCATCGAGGGGAAGTTGGGCGGCGTGGCGCATCTGACGATGCCGGACGGGAAAGCGTCGAAGGGGACGGGGCAGGTTTCTCTCGAGTCCAAAGGCACCGCGGTCGGCGACGGGAAGGCGAAACTCAAAGGTGCGCTCGCTCTACCCCGGTTGGAGGTCGGAACGGTCACCTTCGCCGCCGATGCCAAGGACGGCGTGATGAAAGTCACGAAGTTCGTTGCGGGCGGTAAGGACTTGGAGCTCCAGGGAGACGGGCGCATCACGATGCGCGACCTTTTCATCGACGCTCTTTGCGACGCGCAAGTCCGCTTCCGGATCAACGACATTTACCGCGCGAAGAACGACCTCACGAAGAGCTTATTCGGCGCGCCGGGGAGCTCCGCTCCGGCGCTCTTCGAGCTCGCCGACGCGAAGATCAAACAATCGAAACGGGCGGATGGATTTTACGCATGGAGCGTGCGCGGGCCGCTCGGTCGACTCGAGTTCGCCCCGGCGGGCAGGTAGCCGCCTAAAAGAGCGGCACTAGCTTCTAGTAGCTAATGTTCGCCGTGGCCGGCCATGTGCGTGCCGATCACCGCAACCTCGGCCTTTGCGATGGGGGTTTCGTAGACCATGCGACCGCCGCTGATGACCAGGATACGATCCGCAAGTGCGAAGATCTCGTCGAGATCCGCGCTGATGAGCAGCACGGCAACGCCTCCGTTTCGCGCTTCGAGCAGCTTGGTCCGAATGAAGGCCACCGCCGCGAAGTCCAGCCCGAAACACGGGTTGGCCACGACGAGGACGCGAGGCTCGCCTTGCAGTTCGCGCGCGAGAACCGATCGCTGCACGTTGCCGCCCGAGAGGCGCGACATCGCCGTGTCCACGGTCGGCGTCTTGATCTTGTACGCGCCGACGCACTCGGTCGCGTGGCGCCTCAGCTCTTTGCGCCGGACCAGCCACCCGCCGAGCGTGAAGGGCGGTCGGTCGTAGCCCCGGAACCCGATGTTCTCGGCCACGCTCATGGCCGGCACGCACGCGTTGCGCAACGGCTCCTCCGGCAAGCACCGCATCCGCGCGGCTCGCGCCTCGGCGCGTGTGGCCCGGTACTCGACCCCGTTGGCGCGCATGGTCCCGCCGGACAGTTGTCGCTGCCCGCCTATGACCTCGAGGAGCTCGTCTTGCCCGTTGCCTGAAACCCCTGCCACCCCCACGATTTCTCCGCCCCTGACATCGAGGGTGATCCCGTCGAGCACTCCGATGCCGCGATCGTCGACCGCGCGCACATCGCGGAGCGAGAGCATGACGTCCCCGGCGTCGCGCTCCGTGCGCGCGGACGACACGCGGGGCACTTCGCCGCCCACCATCATCGACGCCATCTCCGCGGTGGTCAGGTCCTTCACCCGGCCCCGCCCCGAAACGCGCCCCCGCCGCAGGATGGTCACCTCGTCCGCGAAGCTCGTCACCTCGCGAAATTTGTGGGTGATCATCAGGATGCTGATTTCTACGGCTCTCGCCATCGCGCCCAGCATGCCGAGCACCTCGTCGGCCTCCGACGGCGTGAGCACGCTGGTGGGCTCGTCGAGGATGAGGATGCGATTGCCCAGATAGAGCTGCTTGAGGATTTCGAGCTTCTGTCGCTCCCCAGCCGCGAGCGAGCGCACGATGCGCGCCGGGTCGATCTGGAACGGCATTCCCTTCATGAACGCGCGCAGCGCCTCGCGCTCCTTGGCCCAGTCGATGATGAGCGGCAGCTTCGCGCGCGCGAGCACGAGGTTTTCGGCGACGGTCATGTTCGGGACCAGCGTGAAGTGCTGGTAGACCATCCCGATACCGAGGGCCTGGGCCGCGCGCGTCGAGGCGATTTTGACGGGCACTCCGTCGACGAGGATGCGTCCGGCGTCCGCGGGCTGATAGCCCATGATGCATTTGACGAGCGTGCTCTTGCCGGCGCCATTCTCGCCGAGGAGCGCATGAAACCGCCCCGGGGGCAGCGTGAGCGATACGTCTTCGAGGACCACGAGCGAACCGAAGCGCTTGGCGATTCCCTCCGCGCTCAGCTCTGGCGGAGGTTTCTTGGCGCTACCGATCGGAGCCGGCCTGCTGTCGCGAGCCACGGGAACGACTGCCGGAGCGATCATCGGGCCACCGTCAACTCCGCGGGCTGGCCAGGGAGTCTGCGATTCGCGGAGCTCGTGGCGACCATGATCCCGAGGGTCAGCGCATAGGGCACGGCGTTGAAGAGCTGGTAGCCGGAGCTGACCCCCACCGACTGGAGCGCCGGACCGAGCGCGCTCGAGGCGCCGAAGAGCAGAGCCGCCCAGAGGCAGCGCGTCGGGCTCCAATGCGCGAAGATGACGAGGGCCACGGCCATGAGGCCTTGCCCGCTCGAAAGGCGCTCGTTCCAACTCCCGGGGTAGAACAGCGACAGAAACGACCCCGCGACGCCGGCGAAGAACCCGCCCGCGACCGTCGCGATCGCGCGCACGCCGTTGACGCTGTATCCCATGGCACGGGCCGCGTCGGCGCTCTCGCCTACGGTTCGAAGCACGAGCCCCCAGCGCGTTCGCTTGAGCATGAACCCGAGCGCGGGGGCCAGGAGGAGGCCGAGGACGAAGAGCGCGTTGATCTGCAGCGCCGACCGGACCTCCGGCGAATTGGACCAGAAGCCGAGATCGATGGCCGGGAGCTTCGGCGCGCTCGGTTGAATGAAGGGCTTGCCCAAGAAGAAGGCGAGGCCCGTTCCGAACGAGATGAGGGCGATTCCGATCGCTACGTCGTTGACCCGCGGCAAGCTGCATAGCCAGCCGTGAAGGCCGCCGAGCACCGCGCCGACCAGACCCGCGACCAGAACGCCCAGCCAGGCCGAACCGCTGTAGTAGGAAATGGCGTACGCGCTCATGGCGCCCATCACGAGCGTGCCCTCGAGGCCCAGGTTGACCCGGCCGCCCTTTTCCGTCAGGCATTCGCCCAGGCTCACGTAGAGGAAAGGCGTGCCGATGCGCACCGCGCCCGCGGCCACCTCGAGCGGGACCCCCCAGAGACCGATCCCCGTCACGTCGCTGGGCGGAGCCATCACGTCACCTCGGAGGCTGGGCCGACGAGCGGCCGGGGGATGACTTTTTCTTCGCGCGGCCGGAAGAAGGCAAAGCGCCCATAGAGCGTCTCGCTCGCAAGGATGACGACGAAGAGGATGCCCTGCAGTACGGCAACGGTCGCGTCGGGCAAGTTGTCCACCCGCTGAAGCAGCCCGTTGCTCGCGCCGATGCCGCCGAAGAGCAACGCGACCGGGATGATCGCGAGCGGCTCGTGGCGCGCCATGAACGCGACCAGGATGCCGGTGTACCCGTAGCCGGTGACGAGCGACGCGTTCGCGCGGCCGTGTACCGCCGCGACCTCGGCCATCCCGGCAAGCCCCGCCGCGCCGCCCCCGAGAGCGCACGCGATGATCATCATCCGGCGCACGGGAAGACCGCACAGCATTCCCGCGCGCAGATTGCCTCCTGCGATCGCCGCCCCGAAGCCGAAGACGGACCGCATCATCAGCACGTGCGCGACCACGCACGCCACGACGCCGAAAACGAGCCCCCAATGCACCTCGAGCCCGGGGATCGAGTGGAGCATGTCGTCCGCCGGTATCGCCCGCGTCGACGGCTTGTTCAGGCTCAATGGGTCGCGCATCGGCCCCTCGACGAAGTGGTTCAAGAGAGCGATCGCGATGTAATTGAGCAGGAGGCTGCTGATCGTCTCATTGACGCCCCGGTAGGCACGCATGGCCCCGGAGAGGCCGACCCATGCCGCGCCGACCGCGAACCCGACGACGGCCATCGCCGCCGTCACGACGATGGCGGGCATCGATGGGGCGAGCGCGAGGCCGGCGGAGATTGCCGCGAGGCCCCCGATGACCATGGCGCCTTCGCCCCCGATGATCATGAGGCCCAGCCGCGCGGGCACCGCCGTGCAGAGCGCGGTGAGCATCAGCGGAGCCGCGCGGAGCAGCGTATTTTGCACCGAGAACGACGTGCCGAACGAGCCACGGTACATCTGATAGAAGACGTCGAACGGGTTGGCGCCCGCCAGCGCCACGAACGCCCCGAAGAGGACCAGCGACGCGGCCAGGGCCCCCACCCGGATGAGCAGGACCTCGGCGGCCGCCCGATTCACGGAATCGACCCTTTCACCCCCTCCACGAGGTACGCCATCTTCTCGAGTGAAACGTCGGTCTGAATGAGCGAAGCCCCCGGCGCGATGATCTGCTTGCCTGCGTTGTCCTTGAGCGGCCCCTTGAAGATGACGAGCGATCCGTCCGTGAGAGCGGCCTTCGCTGCGTCCGCTTTGCTTTTGGCGTCGTCGGAGACGGCCACGCCATAGGGAGACATCTTGATGAACCCTTCCTTGAAGCCGCCGCGTAGGAGGTGCGCAACGTGATCGAAGGGCTTGCCGGTCTGCACCGCCGCCACGTATTGCTTGTAGACCTCGCCCCAATTCCACTCGGCGCCCGTCAGGTACCCTTTGGGGGCGAGCGGCGCTTGGCTGGCGTGGTAGCCCGTTACAAAGATGCCGCGTTTCTCCGCCTGCTCGACGATGATCTTCGGTGAGTCGACGTGCATGGTGATGACGTCGACACCCTGATCGGCCAGGCTGTTGGTGGCGTCGGCTTCCTTCGACGGCATCGACCAGTCGCCGGTGAAGACCACTGCGGTCGTCACCTTCGGGTTGACCGACCGTGCCCCGAGCGTGAACGCGTTGATGTTTCGGAGAACCTGCGGGATCGGTTTGGCCGCGATGAAGCCGAGCTTGTTCGTCTTCGTGGTCATCCCCGCGACGATCCCGGAGACGTACTGGGCCTCGTCGATGTATCCAAAATAGCTGCCGACGTTGCCCGGATGCTTGGTTGCGTCGTAAAGGCCGCCGCAGTGAAAGAACGTGACGTCCGGGAATTTCTTCGCCTCCACGAGGATGTGCGGATCGAAGTAACCGAACGACGTCGGGAAGAGCAGCTGCGCCCCATCGAGGCTGATCATACTCTCCATCGTCTTCTGGACCGCGTCGGTCTCGGGGACGTTCTCTTCTTCGCGGACTTTGACGCCCGGCAGCTTGGCGATGACCATCGCCCCTTCGTGGTGCGCCTGGTTATAGCCGTAGTCGTCCTTCGGGCCGACGTACACGAAGCCCACCGTAAGCGTCTTGTCGGCGGCGGGGGCCGCGCCGGACGCGGTGGCCGCCGGACCGGCGGGGGCCGTGCTGTCCTGGCTTTTGCACGCGACGGCCCCGGCGATCGCCAGCGCGGCCAAAACAAACCTCGAGAGATACCCAGCGCGATGCCGCACTTGAACCTTCATTATGTGGACCCTCCTGCGATCGTTCGCCCGCCTCGGCCTCATACGCTCTCGTAGCGCAGCCGGTGTTTCGCAACGATTTCGAGTTTCATGCGGCTCAACGAGCACTCGCCGCGTCGAGGGTTCACCGGCGCTTCTGGATATTCGCGATGAACTTGTAAGGATACCCGAGGTCGAACGCGCTCACGTCATCGCGCTGTTGCACGTGTTCGGGCGAAAGGTTCACGTCCGGCCTTGAGGTTTTCGTCGAGTTGCGAGACCGAGCGTGCACCGCAGATGATCGACGTGACGGTCGGCTTCGCGAGCCACCAGCCGAGAGCGATGGCGGCCGGGGTGGTCTTCTCCTCTTCCTCTCTAATTTCCCTTGATGACCGTGCCATGGCTGATGTCGTTTCCGACCGTGGGCAACGTCTGAGGGGGGGTCCACGTCTGGAACACGTCGGCGCTGTCGCTGTACATCTCGTGACCGGTCGAACCCGCGTCGGTGTAGAAGCGCCACGTCCCGGTGGGCAGCAAAATCAGGGCAGGTGCTTCTTTGTGCGTACCCCAGCCCGCCCAATTGTTGGTGCCGACGAACGTCCAGGGGCCCGAAAGGCTCGTCGCCGTGGCGTGCTCGACGTACGTGGCGTCACTCTTGGTGAAGGCGTGATACGTGGGGCCAATCGTGAGGATGAACGTGTCGATGTACCCGGGACCGATGCCGATCCACGTGGGCGCGGCGAACGTCGTAAATGTGTCGTCCATCGCCTTGTAGCTGTACGTCTTGCCGTCCACGTTGACGATGGCGTACACGCTCCCGTCCACGTCCTTGAACCATTCCGGCGCCCAGGTGTTCTTCGTCCCGGGAACGCCGCAAGGCACCGTTGCGATGGTGGTCCAGTTCTTCAGATCGGTGCTGGAACCGATGGCGAAACTGGTCTCGGGGCCGCAGCAACCGAGGGTGGGCGGCGTGGTAAACGCCACGTAGAACTTGCCATTCGCTTTCATGATGCTCGGGTCACGCAGGAATCCCGTGGGGCCGGTGTATCCGGTGTCGTAGAGCAACGTGAAATTCAGCGCATCGTTGGACGTGTAAATCCGCAGATCGGAGACGGGAGCCGAGTCGTCGAACACTGCGAAGACGTAGGGATAGCTCGGGCCCCCGGAATTCGGTCCGGTGCCGCCCGAATCGGGAAGAGCGCCGCCACCGCCATCGGCCGCGCCGGACCCTCCCGAATTGCCCGTGACGCCGCGGGTCCCCGCCCCGCTGCCGCCGGCCGCGCTGCCGCTTGCCGCGCCGCTGCTGCCGCTCGTCGTCGCACCGCTGCTGGCGACGCCGCTTGCGCCGGTAGCCGCACCGCTGCTGGCCGTGCCGGTCGTCCCGCCGCCGCTCGTCGCCCCCGTCGCTGCATCGCCGCTGGCACTCGCTCCCGCGCTGCCGGTGCCCGACGTACCGCCGCTCGCGTTGCCGCCTGCCGCGCCGCTCTCGCTGTTGCTGCCGCTTCCGACTCCGCTGCCCGATGCTTGTCCGCCGGCACCCGAAGCGGGGCCCGCGGTCGTGCCGCCGCCGGTGCCGGACGACCCTCCGCTCGCGGAGCCGCCCCCTGCTGCCGAGCCGCTTCCACAGCTGCACGCGGCGGTCATGGCCAGGATCGCCCCCGCCAGCGGAAGCCGGGAAGGCGCGATCACGAACGAGTTGGTCGACCCCGAAGCCTGCAGGACGCGCCGCGCACCCGTCTTGAACATCGCTTGCTTATACCCCCCACGGGGGCGACGGGCCACGTGAGCTGGATTTGCGTATTGGCGATCAAGTCTTCAACGGCAACAGAAATTTGGGCGCGAGGGTGATGAGAGGAAGCGCGGGACGGGCCGTGGGAAGCGTACGCTCGGCCGCGAACATGCACGAGAGGCTCGCCCCCGACCGGATGTTACCCAACTGGGTGTTGTTCCTCGTCCCCGCGTTCATCTGGGGGACCACGTGGCTGACGATCAAGTTTCAGCTCGGCGTCGTCGCGCCGGAGGTCTCCGTCGTCTACCGGTTTGGTCTTGCGTCGCTCGTCCTCTTCGCGTGGTGCGCGGCGCGCCGCGCACCACAGCGTTTCGGTTTGCGCGCGCACACGAGCTTCGCGCTCGTCGGTTTGCTGCAATATGCGATTAACTATGTCCTCTTGTACCAGAGCGAGGAGCACCTGACCTCGGGGCTCGTCGCCGTCGTCTACGTCCTGGTCGTGGTCTGGAATCTCGTGGGGACGCGCGTCTTGTTCGGCGCTTCGCTGTCCCCGTCCGTCCTGGCCGGCGCGGGCATCGGGATGGCGGGCGTCGCGTTCGTCTTCTGGCCCGAGCTCTCGCGCGTCCGCAGCGCATCGGGCCAAGGAGCGGGCATCGCGCTGGCCATTGCGGGGACTCTCTCCGTCTCCGCAGGCAACTTGTGCTCGCAGAGAATCCATGCGCGCGGCGCGGCGATCGTGTCGACCACGGCGTGGGCCATGCTCTACGCCACGGTCGGCGTCGCAATCTATTGCGCGGCGCGCCGGATTCCGTTCGCGGTCGATCGTCGCGTATCGTACCTTGCCTCGCTTGCCTACCTCGCAGTCTTCGGCTCCGTCATCGCGTTCATCGCGTTTCTCACGCTGCTCGCGCGGATCGGCGCCGGGCGCGCCGGCTACGTGACGGTCCTCGTTCCCGTGCTGGCGATGGCGATATCGACCGCATTCGAAGGGTATCACGGGTCCGTTCTCGCGCGCTCCGGGATGGCCCTCGTTCTGGTCGGTAACGCGCTGGTGCTCCGCGGCAATGCCGGCGCCCCCCGAACATAGTCCTCTCCCCGGGCGACCCAGCGTACGGAGACACGGCCTTTGCATTTGCCGCCGATTCGACTCGATGAAGCGGTTCGGTGCTCTAGCCTGGGGGGCACGATGCATCCCGACGTGGCGCTCATCGTGCTGTTCGTCGTCGCGAGCGCCGTGGCGATCGCCGCGCGCCGCGTGAAGATCCCGTACACCGTGGCGCTCGTCCTCGCGGGGCTCGGTCTCGGCGCAACGCACGCGGTCGACGGAGTGCATCTCACCAAGGAGTTGCTCTACTCTGCGTTTCTTCCCGGGCTCCTCTTCGAGGCCGCCTATCATCTTCCCGTCTCCGCGCTTCGGGACAACGCGCGAACCATCCTGGCCCTCGCGGTGCCGGGAGTGGTCGTGGCCGTCGGTGCGACGGCGATCCTGGTCATCAAGAGCGCCCAAGCCGCGGACCTTGCGCGCGGCTTCGGCTGGTCGCACGCATGCGTCTTCGCCGCACTGATTGCGGCCACCGATCCGATCGCGGTCGTGTCCCTCTTCAAGAGCCTCGGAGCTCCCCAGCGGCTCGCCGTGCTCATCGAGGGCGAAAGCTTGGTCAACGACGGCACGGCGGTCGTGCTCTTCACGATCGTGTACGCGTCCGCCACGGGCGGCCACCTCGGCGTCATGGCCGGGGCTCTCCAATTCGCGGGCGTCATGGGCATGGGATTCGCGACGGGCGCGGCGGTCGCCTTCGCGGCGTCGCATGTCATCCGGCGGATCGACGAACCCATGATCGAAATTACACTCACTACGATCGCGGCCTACGGCTCCTTCGTCGCGGCCGAAGAGCTTCACTTTTCCGGCGTGATAGCCACGGTCACCGCCGGGGTGGTTTGCGGCAACTTCGCCGCCCCCCGGGGGATGAGCCCTGCCACGCGCGTGGCCGTGGAGTCATTCTGGGAGTACGTCGCCTTCGCGCTCAACTCTCTCGTTTTTCTGCTCGTGGGGATCGAAGTGCATGTTGGCTTTCTGCTCGCGCAGTGGCGCCCCATACTCCTCGCGTTCGCCGCCGTTTCGGCCGGTCGCGCGCTCGTGGTCTTTCTCGTGGCCGCCCTTCTCCGTCGCACGCCGGAGGCGATTCCTTGGCAGTGGAGCCTCGTGCTCACGTGGGGCGGATTGCGCGGCGCGCTCTCGATGGTGCTGGCTCTGGCCATTCCCGCGGAATTTCCCTTCCGGCAGCTCATCGTCAACATGACCTTCGGGGTCGTGCTGTTGTCCATCGTGCTCCAGGGCATCACGGTCGGTCCGTTGCTGAACGCGCTCAGGCTCGTTGGGCCCGCAGCGCGCACGCGAAGACAACAGAATTAATGCTAATTTTACTACCTTCCCCCCCGGAGCGGCGCATCCTCCGGTCGAGGAGTGGTTTGGCACTCCGGTTCGAGAGGCCGCCGACCGCGCGGCGCTACGGTGGGCATGGTGCCGATCGCGCGCAGGCGAGTTGCGTTCCCTGGTGGCAAACGGTTGACGGCCTCTCGAGCCGAGTGCGCTCAGCGGGTGACGACGGACAAGCTGAGGTCGCACGGCGCAAAGGGAGACACCCAGCCATGGGACTCTACATTTCGGGAGACCATCGAAGGATCCTTCGCTCTTTGCTGCCATCACGGACCGGCGATGCGTCAACCAACGTTCCTGATGCGAGCACGGTCGCGGCGGCGTTCCCGGGGACGATGACCGACAACATGAACTACTGCGCCGGGCTCGCGACCGCCGCGTATGCCGGCTTCGATGACTGGCGCGTGCCGACGCGCATCGAGCTCGCGTCGCTCGTCGACGATACGCAGATGAGCGGTGACGCCGTCAACCCGATCTTCAAGAGCCCCACCGCGGAGGCCCACGGGTATTACCGGACGTCGTCGCTCTGGTACGAGACGATCGCGGGGATCAACGGGTCGACCTTCGCGTGGATCTACAACATGGGCAGCGGCCTCACGAGCAACGCATACGCCCAGACGAGCACGGCCAGCGTGCGCTGCGTCCGGGGCAACGGCGCGGCGAAGGTCTCATGGCCGAGGCCACAGAGCCGGCCAATCACTACTCCGCAAGTGGCTTCGAAGTGACAGACACCTACACCGGCCTCATTTGCCTGCGATCATGCCGTGGTCGCAGGCCGCCGCGTACTGCGCGGGCCTTGCCCTCAATGGTCAGGCCTGGCGGGTTCCTAGTCTTAACGAGCTGGCGACGCTCGTCAACGAGGCCAACGTGTCGCCCGCGGTGGCCCCGCCCTTCACGGGCGTGACGGCGGGAACCGTGAAAACGCCCTCGTGCGGCTCACAGACATGGTTTCTGGCGAGCGAAGCGTGGAGCGGTAATGCCGCTCAATTCTGGGGAATCAATTTTTGCGACGGATACACGGGATACAACACGGCGACGTGCACGAGCGCCGGGACCCCCTGCACGGCCCCTTGGAACTACTTCACCGAGGGGTTCGTGAGGTGCGTGCGGTGACCTTGGTCCCCAGCCTCCCACCTGGTCGCCGTGACGCCGGAGTCTGCCCCTTAATCCAACGATTCCGTCAGCCGTAGCGTCTCAATGCGGTATGGCGAATCCGCCTTTCCTGGCGTTTGCGGTAAACCGTGGGATCGCAGCATTGATTATCTTTAATGGTCGAGAGAGGGCCCAGAATGAAACAGCGCAAGTTTAGACTGCAGGGGGCGGCTGTATGCGCCATTGTCGCGGTGGCGGGGATCGTGGCATGCGGGGACGACTCCACCAGCCCCGGCGGCTCGGACGCTGCGGAGATGGAAGCGGGGAACGTCTTGCCGCTGGATGGATCCTCGCCGGACTCGGCCGTCCATGACGCGACCACGTCGACGGAGGCGTCATCGACGCCTGACGCATCGTCGGACGCATCGTCGCCGCCGGACGCGTCGTCTCCGGACGCATCGATGCCCGACGCATCGTCGGACGCATCGCCGCCGCCGGAGGCATCGTCGCTCGAAGCATCATCGGCAGCCGAAGCATCTGCCGCGCAAGACTCCGGGGACGCCGCGGCTCCCGACGCGGATGGCGCCGCGTCGCCCGGGCAGTTGCAGCTATGTGCCCTCTGGGACACGGACTTCCAGTTGAGCGAGTCGGACGCGTCCGCGTCGCAAGCGACATATGACCGGACGCAGTGGTGGGGCTACGCGATCGGTCTCAACTTTACGTTTGACCTCACCAACGACTGTTTGATCAGCGCCATGTTCAACGACGTCGCGAACATGGATCCGTTCATGTATTCTAACGAGATAACAACATTTACGATTCCATTCATGGGATGCGCGGGGTCGAGCGATGCGGGCGCGCAGACCTACGGACCCATCACCGTCGACAGCATGTTGGCGGAGCACGTCTTCAGTACCGCCGATATCGCGCTGCTCTCCGCCCACTATGTAACCGCCGTCACGGAGACGCTGCAGTGCGGCGGTCCGTGTCCGCCAAATGATGGGACGTTGGGCCCGGCCAACGATACACCGAATTTCCCCACAATGCCGGCGCTCACGGAAGAGCAGCTGAGTGGGATTCAGGCGAAAATCAATGCCCTCGGTGCGACCTTCTCAAACAAGGTGACCTCTAGTACGTACACGTACAATTCGTGCCCGGCGGACGCGGGGCTCGACGCTCCGGACGACGGCGGCTGATTCTCCCATGCCCAACTCTGCGCGGCCCGGTTCGCTCTGGCTCGGGGGCGCCGGACTTCTTGCGGCGACGGCGACCGCCGTGCTCAGCGGCGGTTGTTCGGTCCTGTTCCACATCGACGCCGACCAGTGCGCCACCACGGCCGACTGCACCGCGCGCGGCGGCGCCTTTGCCGGCGCCGTGTGCATGGCGGGAACCTGTGTGGTCGAGGACGCCGGCGGAACGACGGCGGACGCGTCCATGGTTGGGTCCGACGCCGGGCCGGACACGTCCGTGGGCGGGGGCGTCGAGGCGGGGCCGGACGCTGCCGAGGCGGGAATCGACGCAGGGCCCATGTGCACGACGTCTGCCGACTGCCCCGTACCCATCATGGGCAACCATCCGGAGGTCACCTGCAGCCCCGACACGCACACGTGCATTCAGCTCACCACGGACGAGTGTCCGTATGCTCTGGGCGACTACAAATACAGCAAACAAATTGCTCCCATCGTCATCGGCGCGTTCGCGACGTTTCCGGCGAACCCCACGGACCATCCGAGCTACCGGAATTACGCGCTGGCCATCAGCGAGTTCACCAGCCAGGCGGGGATCCCGGCGGGCCCGGGCAATACGCTTCGCATGCCGGTCGCGGTGCTCTGTAACGACGACACGGCGCAAGTCACCACCGCCATGAATCACCTCGTCGCCGACGTGCACGTCCCGGCCGTCGTCACCGCCCTCGACTCGGCGGACGTGAAG
Source organism: uncultured delta proteobacterium (assembly GCA_963831555.1). GTDB lineage: Bacteria > Myxococcota_A > Polyangia > Polyangiales > Polyangiaceae > Palsa-1150. The sequence goes on along the minus strand of CAWHQT010000016.1, from coordinate 218,705 downwards.
GCCACCTTCAGCAACTATGGATTCAACACGACCCCCAACCTGTTCGTCGTCAATCCGTTCGGGGCCGACTCCACGTTGACCGCGCTACCCCGAGGTGCGCAGCTCTGGCACATGCTTGGAACTCCGAACGATCTCGCCACGGCATACAGCGCGCTCATCCCGCGGATCGAGGCCTACATTCGCAATACGCCACCGTGGAGCCTGGGGCCGACGAACCCGCTACGCATCGCGACGGTGACCGCGCAAGCGACCGTCTTGACGGACCTCGCGGGGGCCGTGGCGACGCAAGCGATCACGTGGAACAACGGCAACGGGCAATTTGCGTCGAGCCAGACCGCGTCGTTCGACCCGGAATACCTCCTCGGTTCGACGCTGAACGGCACCCCGCTGAGCAGCATCGACGTGACGACCGCCGTGAGCGATCTGCTCGCGTTCCAGCCGCAGGTGGTGATCTCCTTCGCGAGCGACGAATTCATCACGCTTCTTCAGACGCTGGACTTGGAATGGGGATCGGGCCGGCCCGATGGCGGGTCCTACGGGCCGCCGCCGCTTTACGTGGTCAGCGCGTACAACTCGGATTCGACCACGCTTCTCGGGTGGGTGCGCAACATCGAGGCCAATCGGCGTCGCGTGGTCGGGATCGACTTCGCATCCACGACGCAAACGACCGTGCTGAACGCCTACGAGACCCGCTTCGTGCAGGCCGGAAATCCGGCGAGCGCGCTCGGGTCGGAGAACTACTACGACGCGATGTACTTCGCGATCGATTCGCTCGTCGGCGCGGCGAGCTCGGTGACCCACGCGGGATCGCTCAACGGGACGGACCTCGGAGGCGGCATGCTGCGTTTGATCGCGCCCGCCGGGACGCCTTACAGCATGGGCCCCGCGGACATGGGGAACATCTTCGCGACGCTCGACGCCACGAACACCAACGCGATTAGCCTCACGGGGGCCTTGGGCTCGCCCGTCTTCAATACCCAAACGGGCGCGCGCGTCGGGCAGGGGGACGTCTATTGCGTCACGATCAACCCGGCGAGCGACGCCGGTCCAGCGTCGACGACGTTCGCCTTCGACGCCCTTCGGTTGACCCCGTCGTCCGACGGTGGCGCGCCGGTTCTCACCGGAGCCACGTCATGCGCGCCGGGTTTGTGACGCGGGCTCGGGGGCCGCACGCCGTCGCGCTGGTCGCCGGGCTCGCGAGCGCCGCCTGCGGCGGGGGGCCGCGGGACGGACAGGGGCTCGGCCATGTTTCGTCGGCGATCATCGAGGGGACCGAAGTCGACGCGCCGAACTCGCCGGTGCTCTTCCTGAGTGCGCCGGGAGCGCTGTGTTCGGCCACGCTCGTTGGCCCGCGGGTCGTCGCCACGGCGCGCCACTGCGTCGCGCCGCTGACCGAGGGGAGCGTCTCGTGCACCCCCGAGGGCGACCTGAGCCCCAACAGTCCCGGCGGTCAGCTGGGCCCTGACTTCAACCCATCTCAGCTTACGTTCTTTCTCGCCGCTCGTGCGACCGCCGGCGTCGGCGGCGGCATACCCGACGCGGTGGGCATGCAGACGTTCTCCACCGGTTCGCCGAACGCGTGCCGTGACGACATCGCGTTCGTCGTGATCGACCGCGTCATTCCGGGTGTCGTGCCTGCGCCCGTACGGCTCACCGCGCCGACGGCGGACGGCGAGCTGGTTTCGCTTTGGGGGTACGGACTCACGGAGGAATCGGGCGCGGCCATCGCCCTCCGCGCGCACGACGGCGCGCAAGTCATCGCCGTGGGGCCGAGCACGCCCGTCGCGCTGGAGCAGCCCGCGCCTCTGCGCGCGGTGCGGGTAGGGCCCGGCACGTGGACGTGCAACGGAGACAGCGGAGGTCCGGTCTTTTCGCAAGCGACGGGGGCATTGATCGCCGTCATCTCCCTGGGAGTGCAGGCAAGCCCATCGGGACCGTATTGCAGCTACAGCGCGGATTCGAACACGACGGGACCGCGCCTCGCGGAATACGGCGCGCTGGCGGCGCAGGCCTTCGCCGCGAGCGGCGACAATCCCACTCTGGAGTACCCGCAACCTGACGCCGGCGTGGATGCCGCGGCGCCGGCTTCCGATTCGGCCGCGGACACCGATGTGGAGCCCGAGGCCACCGCGGACGACGCCAACGCGAACGAGAATGCCCCTGTGGACGACGCCCGTGCGGACGACGCTCGCGCGGAGAACGACGCTTCTAGCCCCACTGCGGACGCGGACACCCAACGGCCCTCCGTGCACGGCGCGTCAGGGTCGTCGTGCATTGTCGCGCGAGGGGGAAGTACCGGCGGAGACGCGTGGAACGTCGGTGTCACGATGGTCGCGATGGCACTGTGGCTCGCGCGGCGGCGGCGGCGATGAACGGCTATCGTACCGCGTATCCCGGAGAGCGCCGAAAGGACTGCGTTGCACGCATGCGCCGCGTGGCGTCGCTCGGGACGTCGTGGCAATCCGCACAGTGGCCGCCGACGCCACGTCAAGTGCTTGACGCACCACAAGTGGACGGCCTGGGGACGCGTTTCGGTCGTGTTTCAGGTCGTTGCTCACAGCGGCGCGCGTGTCGCACGCGTTCGTTTCCCCTGTATTCCGCAGATTCCGCGGGGGCGAACGTCAACGCGATGACTGGCACAGCCGCTGCAATCTGTCTCTCGAACGTCTCAGTCCGTAAGGGGAACATCATGAAAACCGGAATCATCTCAATCATCGCCCTGGCATCGCTCGCAGCGTGCACTGCGCCCACATCGTCATCGCAGGAGGCTCTCGGGGAGACCGAGCAGGCGTCCAGCACTGGCGGCATCACCGCTTCGATCAGCACGAGCCTTAGCGGGTCCAATTACACCTCGACGGTGACCGTCAAAAATGAGGGCACCGCTCCCGCGTACAACTGGCAAGTTGCTCTCAAGCTTAACGACTCGACGATGGCGCAGAACAACAACGGTCTTTCGGGAGCGTCCGCCTACGCGATCGGAAGCACGGAAGTCTTTACGCCCAATACCTCGGCCTCCGTGCTCAACGCAGGCGCCCAGGTCACGTTCAGCTTCCAGGGCGTCAAGACGGGAAGCAACTACGCTCCGACGATCGCCACGGTCGACGGCGTGGCCAACGGCACCGCGGGCAGCATCGCCGACAAGATCGATCACACGTCACGCGCCGCGGCGACTGCCGCGCTCGAAGTCGCGCTCGCGTACGAGACGAACAAGATCAAAAACACGTCTCCGGCGGACCCGATGTACAGTAGCTACGATGGGCTGATTTGGTCGCCGCAGTCGTACGTCGTGACTTCGTGCGACGCATGCAGCTCGTACGGCATGCAGATTGTCTTCGATTCGAACGTCCCCGGCTATAACTTCATTCCGAATCAAGCGAAGGCCGAGCTCGCGTTCGCGCAGGAGGACCCGTCGGTTGCGAGCTATCTCGTCGCGGGCCTCACGAGCTGTTTCATCGATACGGCGGCGCAGTACGTCTATAACTTCAACGCGGCGCCTCTCGCGGGCTACACGTTCTCGACCAAGGCCGTCAGCAAGAACATCAGCGAGGACGCGTGGGGCGACCCGGGCGTCGACAACTTCACGATCCTCGGCGGCACCGCCAACGGCAGCGAGACGATCAGCCTCACGGAATCGCAAGTGAGCGGAAAAGACATGGCGTTCGGCTTGCTGACGACCACGTCGTTCTGGGACTTTTCGAACACCACGGCCGCTGCCAACAAGTTCCACGGCGGCGCGAACCCGTGCTCGCCGTTCAACGGGCCGGGCGGCGCGCTCGCCAACCCGTACCTGGTCATGAGCCTGAACGGATCGTCGCTCGGAGCCCGGCAGGTGGTCAGTCCCGCGGAGTGCCAGAACCTCGGCTGCACCTCTTCGCTCGTCGTGGACCCCGTTCCCTACGCCACGCCCGGCGCGTACTACGACACGGCCGGCGTCGTGGGCCCGCAGCCCAACCCGTTCACTCTCGATCCCAGCTCGCTCTACGGGACGCCGGATCATGCGAGCCAATACGCGATGAACCCGTACGCGCAATACGGGACGTTCACCACGCCCGTGACGCTCCTGGGGCAGACCAGGTACAAGTTCAATCTCTGCGGCAGCTCAGGCTCCGGCTGCTAGGTCCAGCGGTGGCCCGCGCGATGTAAGAGACATTCTACTACGTAGTCATTCCACGCTCGACCGTGTCCCCCTTGTTCCCGGGGGCACGGTCGTTCGTCTTTAACGAATCGCCGTTCTGCATGTGCCGGAGGAAAGCACGCTGTCGGACGGCCATCGTCCGTACGCGCGTGGTGCCCTGGTCCGCCCCTGATGCGCCGCGCGCCACATGTGGCCCGCGCTTGTGGCGCGGCCGGCATCGTTTCCGGTGTGTTTCAATACGTTCCCACAGATGCGCGCGTATCGCACCGTTTCGCTTCGCGACGAATCGCCGTGATTTGTTCGTGGTGGCGTCGCACCGACGCGCGGCACGGCGGGTGCACTACGTATCGCGAAGAGTGTCGCGAACGTCGCCACACGTTGAAGGAACATTTATGAAAAAAACCGGCCTTATCTCGATCATCGCCCTGGCATCCGTCGCAGCATGTTCTGCGCCCAGCTCCTCATCGCAGGAAGCCCTCGGAGAGACCGGGCAGGCGTCCAGTACGGGCGGCATCACCGCATCGATTAGCACGAGCCTCAGCGGCTCAAATTACACCTCGACCGTTGCCGTCAAGAATAACGGCACCGCTCCCGCGTACAACTGGCAAGTCGCTCTCAAGCTTAACGATTCGACGATGGCGGAGAACAACAACGGCCTTTCCGGCGCGTCGGCGTACGCGATCGGCGGCAACGAAGTATTCACCCCGAACGGCTCCGCGAGCGTCCTCAAGGCCGGCGGCGAAGTCACGTTCAGCTTCCAGGGCGTCAAGACGGGAAGCCATTACGCACCGACCATCGCCGCCGTCGACGGCGTGGCCAATGGCACGGCGGGCACCGTCGCCGACCATGTCGATCACATCTCCCGCGCGGCGGCGACCGCCGCGTTCGAAGTGGCGCTTGCCTACGAAAGGAACAAAATCGCAAACGACGGGGACGCGGACTACAGCATTTATGATGGGCTCATCTGGGCGTCGCAGTCTTACGTCATAAGCAATAACCAGATCGCCTTCGACGCGAACGTGCCGGGTTACAAATTCATCCCGAATCAGGCGAAGGCCGAACTCGCGTTCGCGCAGGAGGATCCGTCCGTTGCCAGCTATCTCACGGCGGGTCTCACCAGCTGCTTTCTCGACGCGGGGTCCATGCTCGTGTACAGCTTCAACGCGGCGCCTCTCAAGGGCTACACGTTCTCGACGAAGACCGTCACCACGGAGGTCAGCACAGACGCGTGGGGCGACGCGGGGGTCGACAAGTTCACGATCCTCGGCGGCACCGCCAACGGCAGCGAGACGATCACACTCAACGAAAGCCAGGTGAGCGGAAAGGACATGGCGTTCGGCCTGCTGACCACGACGCAGTTCTTCGATCTCTATTCGAACACCACGGCCGTCGCCAACAAGTACCATGGCGGCTCCTCGAACCCCTGCTCGCCCTTCAATGGGCCGGGAGGGGCGCTCAGCAACCCATATCTCGTCATGAGCCTGAATGGGGCTCCCATCGGAGCCCGCCAGCAAGTCGCGCCGTCGCAGTGCCAGAACCTGAGCTGTACGTCGTCGCTCGTCGTCGACCCCGTTCCGTACGCGACGCCCGGGCAGTACTACAATACCTCCGGCATTCAGGTGGGCCCGCAGCCCAATCCGTTCACGCTCGACCCGAGTTCGCTCTACGGCTCCCCGGACCATGCTAGCCAATACGCGATGAACCCGTATTCGCAGTACGGGACGTTCACCACGCCTGTGACGCTCTTCGGGCAGACGAAGTACAAGTTCAACCTCTGTGGTAGTCCAGGCTCGGGCTGCTGAACCTCCGCGGTCGGCCCGCGATGTGAGCGACGTGTGAACCCACAGAGCGATTGCCGTTCGATCGACCGTGCCCCTCCTTCCCCGGGGGCACGGTCGTCGTCATTTGGACGCCGGCGGGAGCGCGATGACGGCGCGCGGACCTCAATTGTGAGGCCTCCGCGCGGCCCCGTGGGGCGATGATCCCACACGGCGTGGATCTCGGACTACGATGGCTCCCCGCTGTGCCGACCCATTCCGAAATGCTGGCCGACGTGCCGCTATTCGCGCTGCTCGACGATCAAGAGCGTGCCGCCCTCGCCGAACGTCTGGAGGTCGTGACGTTCCCCGCGGGCCATTGCATCTTTAACCGCGGCGATCCGGGCGACACCCTCTACGTCGTCCGTAGGGGAGTGGTCGAGATGTGGTTCAAGAACGACACGGGCGAGCGGTTGGTCCTCGAGACGGCCCGCGCGGGGGACTTTTTCGGCGACATTTCCCTTCTGGACGGGGGCCCGCGTACGGCCTCCGCGCTCGTCAAGGAAGACCTGGAAGCGCTCGTGATCGATCGGGGCGATCTCGACGAGTTCCTGCATACGCGCCCGGCGGCGGCGCTCGACTTTCTTGCCGCCACCGGCCGACGTTTGCGGGAGACGACGAACCTCTTACGGCACGCCGCGTCCCGCGATATCAACGAGGAGGAGGCGGACAAGCGAACGCGGGTGATGCAGATTGCCGACTGGATCAGCAATTTCTCGGGCAGTCTCCTTTTTCTCTTCATTCACCTCGGGATCTTCTTCGTCTGGATCGTGCTCAACGTGAGACCACTGAGCGACACGCGCCTCGGCGGGTTCGATCCCTATCCGTTCGGGCTTCTCACCATGGTGGTGTCGCTGGAGGCGATCATTCTTTCCGTCTTCGTTCTTTTGAGCCAGAATCGCCAGGTGACGCGCGATCGCGTTCGCAACGACATCGAGTATTCGGTGAATTTGAAGGCGGAGCTCGAGATTGCGCACTTGCACGACAAGTTCGATCAGATGAATGCCGATCTACTCGCTCGCCTCGATGCGCTCCAGAAGGCTCCAGGCACCCACAAGGCGGGGGAATCGCCCTAGTGCGTCACCCGGGTCACCCTGAGTCTCGCCCCGCCTTGCCTCCGGCAAGGCTCCGCTCGACAGAACGGGCTCGCGCGTCACGTCGAGGGGAGCGATGCCGCTCCACCTCGAGCTCCCCAGCAGGAACAAGACGCTCGTTTCCTGTATCGCGTGTCCGGCGTAGCCGGGTGGGTTCGAAAAGGGGACCGAGCGTCTGACGATCATGAACGAGCGAGCGTTCACGAGGCCCGAAGGGAGGTTCATTCGACGCAGCGGAACGCCGCTCGCGGTGGGAGACGACCCTCTTCGCCTGAGCGGCGCCTCGCCGCGACGGAGCGACTCGTCTCTCACGCGGAGAGGGCGCCCGCTGAGGCCGGGAGGCACGCCCCTCCGCGTGAGCCACGGTCCGCTGCGTTGCGCCGAGGGGGTTCTTCGACGCAGCGACGCACCGCTTTGCGTGAGAGACCTCCCGGCGAGTGCAAGCCACGTCTCTCTCCGGCTCGCCGGCCCGGTTCTGCGGCCCAGCGGTGCGTCGCTTGGGCGAGCGGACCGTATTCTCCGCCCGAGCGGCGGCGTGATTCGTCACGCAGACCGTCTTCTGCGCGTCGGCCGCGGACCGCTCGTGCGGAGAGACCGAGTCCTTCCACTACGTCCGAGAACCGCCGTGAGCAACTGACACGGTTCTGCGCCGCGTCCGTTGCCCGCTTGGGCACGGGGTCAACCCGTTTCGCCGTGCTTGCACCCCGCTGCGTCTCACCGGAGTACTCATGGGCGTCAAGCCCTTTGGACAAAAGCCAAAGAGGATACCCCTTCGTCGCGAGTGCCGTGCCGGTCAAGGGCGATGGCGCGCCGCTGGGCGGCGTGGATCGGCTCGTGAGCGTTTCTCCCAACTGGCTCCGCTGTAGCCGGCTCGGGCAGTCTTGAATTGCACGGCGACAACGGGTCATTGTCGAGCGCATGGCTGCAGAGGACGATCGCCACGCTGAAGTTATTTTCAGCAACTCGTCGGAGCCTCGTAATGCTCGTGCCGTCGCATGGGACAGTACACGCGACGGTTTCACCGAGGAAGCGCTGACCGCTGTCCGAGTCGCCCGTCGGCGAGTGGAAGAATGTCACCCAGCGTGCGTTGGTCCAAGCCCCGTGAACTGAAGCTGAAGCTGAAGGTGTGGCCAGGAAAAGAGGCCCGCGTCGGCTGCGGGAGCGAGGGTCGCTTCCGGCTCTAACGTTCGACTTCGCCGGCGCTCTCTTGCGTCGCAAGGGCGTCGATGAGGGCGAGAAGAGTCGTTGTCTCCACCGGCTTTTCGAGTCGCGGATTCGGGACGTGATCGAGGAATTCGCGCGCCCCGACGGAGAACGCCCCGCCCGTCAGAAAGATGATCCGCGCCGCCTGATCGGGGGCGATGCGCTGGAGCTCCTGGTGAACCCGCATGCCGCTCATGTCGGGCATCATCACGTCCAGCAGGATCACGTCGAAGCGTGCGCCGCTCGCTAGGCAAGCGACCGCCTCGGCTCCCCCCGTCAGCACCGTCACGTCGTGACGGACCGAGAGGTTGCGCGAAAGGGCGCGACCGAGCGCTACTTCGTCGTCGACGACGAGCACGCGGGCCCGAATGCCACCCGGGTCCACCCGCGCGGCTTTCACCACAGTTGCACTCTCGCAGCCGGCAGGCAGCACCAGGCGAAAGAGCGTCCCCTTGCCGATCTCGCTTTCGACTTCGATGTGCCCGCCCAGATCCATGACGATCCCACGGCAGATGGCGAGGCCCAAGCCCGTCCCCACGCCGAGCGGCTTGGTGGTGAAAAAGGCATCGAAGATGCGCTCCATGTTTTCTTTCGGAATTCCTGAGCCCGTGTCGGACACTTCGACGATCGCCTGTCCGTCCTCCGCGGTCCGCGTCGTCACTCGGATCTCATGGCGGCTCGCTTGACTCTCGGGCATCGCCTGCGCGGCATTCACCAGCAGATTGAGAAGCACTTGCCCGAGGCGTGATTCATTCGCCCGCACGAGCGGCACGTCGCCGTACGCCTTAACGAGCCGCGCGCGGTGACGGATTTCATTCCACGCCATTCGAGCGGACGAATCGACGACCCGTCGAAGGTCGACCGTGGTCACCAGCTCGTCGTCTTGGCGCGAGAAGAGCTTCACGTCGCGAACGATGTCGCGGATGCGCTTCAACGCCTCGCGCGCGTCCTGCAGCGGCGCGTCCAAATCGACGAGCTCCTGGCTCAAGAGGGCGGCTGCGCCGCTGCCGCGAGCCTTCATCTCGTTGGCTCGCGCGATCGCTCGGGCGAGCGCCTCGCTGTTCATGTCCAGGTTGAGGGCGGCGATGGCGAGCGGATTGTTGATCTCGTGGGCGACGCCGGCCGCCAACATGCCTGCGGACGCCATGCGCTCGGAGATCATGAGTCGCTCGCGCATTTTGGTTTGCTCGACCCGCACGACCGCCTCCCGCAGCTCTCTCTCCACGGCGGCGGGCAGGCGGGTCAAGTCACCCTTCAATACGTAGTCCTGGGCGCCCGCTTTCATGGCCGTGACCGCTACGGCTTCCCCGATGGTGCCCGAGATGAGGATGAAAGGTGTGCTCGACCGCGTCGAGCGCAAGTCCGCGAGCGCCGTCAACCCGCTGTATGCGGGGAGCGAGTGATCGGAAATGACGATGTCCCAACCGCCGGTCTTGAGCGCGGCTTTGAACGAAGTCTGGCTCTCGACGCGGTGGCACTGCGGCTCATATCCGCCCCGCCGGAGCTCGCGAAGGAGGAGAATCTCGTCTTCTTCCGAGTCTTCGACCAAGAGCAAGCGCAACGGCTTGCCGCCGGCCCGACCATCATGTGCAACCTTTTGAGGAGCCTCCGGCAAGTGGCCCCCATCTCTCTTGTGGGTTGAGGACAATGTGGCCCCCCACGAACATGGAGCACCACAATCAGCGCCGTGGCAAGAGCGTCGGCCGCAAAGAACGCAAGTCGCCGAGGAACCTCTCTCCAAAGGTCCCACATGCGCGTTGGGACTCGATCGATCGAGACCCATGAGTCCGTTTGGGCCGTGGACATTCGGTGCCGATGAGCGCTCCAGCGCTGCCCCGGAAATGCCGGGCGGCTCTTTTCTTTACGAGCCAGGTTTGTGGGAGATCCTTTCCCCCAAGCCCCCGCCCCAAGCCCCCCAACTTCCATTTCCGGCCACACCTTCACGTTCGCACCGTCTCGAAGACACGGCCGCGGTCGCTGGAGGGCGAGTACAATGTTTCCCGTGCTCGTCGTTCCGCCGCCCGTGCTCCCCATGCTCGCCAAACGTGTCGACACCATGCCGGAGGGGGATGGATGGATCTTCGAGCCCAAATGGGATGGCTTTCGCGCGTTGGTCTTTCGCGATCACGAGGAGCTCACGATTCAGAGTCGCGATGGGAAAAAACTCAATCGCTATTTTCCAGAGCTCGACGGCCCGCTCCTAACCCTACCGGCTGACCAGTGTGTCCTTGACGGCGAGATCGTCATCGCAAACGAAGCCGGTCTTGACTTCGAGGCGTTGCAGCTTCGCGTGCATCCGGCGGCGTCCCGGGTGAAGCTTCTGGCGAAAGAGAGTCCGGCGTCCATCGTTTTCTGGGATCTCCTGTGCGCCGGGGAGCGAGACTTGCGGGGGCTGCCGTTTCACGCTCGGCGCCGGGAGCTCGAAGGTCTTCTCGCGAACGCGAGGCCGCCGATCCATCTGACGCCGGCGACCCGCGATCGGGGCGTCGCGGTCGATTGGTTCGGCCGCTTCGAAGGAGCAGGACTCGACGGCGTCATGGCGAAAGCGGCGTCCGGGACCTACGAGGCGAACAAGCGATCCATGCTCAAGGTGAAACACGAACGCGACTGCGATTGCGTGGTGGCTGGTTTTCGCTGGCACAAGCGGGGCGCCGGAACGGAGGTCGGTTCGCTCTTGCTCGGGCTCTACGACGTGGGAGGCCTGCTCCATCACGTGGGGGTAACGGCGAGCTTTACCGCGGAGAAGCGGCGCGCCCTTGTGGCGCACGTGGCCCCATATCGCGAGGCCGCGCTCCGAGCGCACCCGTGGAGGCATTGGGCGGGCGGCGACCGCGAGGCAGAGGACGAGCCGCAAGACGAGGGGCAAGCGCAACACGAGGCCCATCGCGTGCCGGGGGCCAAGAGCCGGTGGAGTCAGGGCAAGGACTTGTCGTGGGAGCCGCTTCGCCCCGAGCTCGTGGCGCAAGTGGCCTACGACCACATGCAAGGGCGACGCTTTCGCCACACAGCGCAGTTTCGGCGGTGGCGCCTCGACAAGGCGCCCCGCGATTGCACCTTCGCCGAGCTCGACGTCGTGGCGCCGCAGGAGCTCGGGGCCATCTTCGGCGGACGTGTCTCCACGTGAGCGTGCGGCCAACGCGCCCCCGCCCGGGTCTTTACCCGCCCTTCGATCGGCGCGCCGCGATTCGCCATGCTCGGGTTGGGTCGTCGTCCGGATCGGGCGCCTCTTCGGGCGGGCGCATCGCCTCAGGCACGTGCCGCAAATTTACGCGAACCCGCGTCCACGTCGATGAGCGCCCGCGCATCGAGTCGACCAGGATGTCCTCGATCGCGACGTGAGCCGCCGCCTCCGCGTGCTTGTGTTTCCATCGTTCGAGGCCGGCCAGCGCCGCCTCCTTGCTCGGCGAGTTGGCCACGACGACCAGCGGCGGCTTGGCGCGCGGTTCCTTTTGGACCGCCGGCTTCGCTCCCCTCGCGCGCGATGGTGCCACGCGCGGCGCCTCCCCGTCGGCCTTGCGAAAATGCGGTGGCCACGGGGCATCGCCCAGGCCAGCACGTTCGTCGCGCGCGGCGAGCGCGAGAAGTCCCTCGAGCGAGCCCGGTGCTTCATCGATGCCGGCGTGCGGATCGCCCAGGCGCGCCAGTCGTTCGGGGACGGTCAGCACCGTGAATTGTGCGGGATCGCAATCGGCTACTTCGCTCCAGTCCAGCGGCGTCGACACGCGTGCGTCGGGCACGGGTCGCACCGAGTACGCCGAGCATGTCGTTCGGTCCTTGGCGTTCTGGTTATAGTCGAGGAAGACCCCGCGCCGCTCCTCCTTCCACCACTTGGACGTGGCGATCGTCGGGGCGCGCCGCTCGATCTCGCGCGAGAGCGCGAGGGCCGCTCGGCGCACGTCGCCGAACGTCCACCGCGGATGGATGCGCACGTTGACGTGCATTCCTCGCGAGCCGCTGGTCTTGGGCCACCCGGTAAGCCCGAGCGACGTAAGAAGCGCGTTGACCTCGAGGGCAACCCGGCGCACGTCGTCCCAGACCACCCCGGGCCCCGGATCCAGATCGATGCGCAGCTCGTCGGGGTGCTCGAGATCCGCCGCTCGCACTGGGTGCGGGTGAAGTTCGAGGCAGCCCAAGTTCACGATCCAGGCGAGGCCGGCCGCGTTCTCGACGACGATCTCCTCGGCCGTGCGCCCCGAGGGAAAGGACAGGACCACCGTACGAAGAAAGGCGGGCCGGGAAGCCGGCGCGCGCTTTTGGTAGAACGCCTCGCCGTCGGCCCCGTCCACGAAGCGTTTGAGGACGATCGGACGCGAGGCGATGCCTCGGATCGCCGCCGGCGCCACCGCCAAGTAATAGCGGACGATCTCCAACTTCGTCAGCCTCGCGGATTTCGTAAAATACGGCTTGTTCGGATGGGTGATGCGGATTTCGTGCCCATCGATCGACAGCACCTCGGCGTCCTCTTTCTCGCCCACCGCTCAGAGGCTATCACCAGCATTATGGATACGAAGCAAGACGTGCTCGACATGCTTGCCGACCTGGCCGAGCTCACGCTGCTGGACGAGGGTGACCCGCAGTCCTTTCGCGTGCGCGCCTACGAGAGCGCGGCCCAGGCCATCGGGGCCCAAGCGACCGATCTCGGCAAGCTCACCGTGCGCGAGCTCCAGAAGATCCAAGGGATCGGAAAGAGCACGGCGGACAAAATTCGCGAACTTCTCGATACCGGGAAGGTGGGCAAGCTCGAAGCGCTGCGGCAGAAGCACCCGCGCAGCGTGGTGGCGCTTCTTCGGATTCAAGGGATGGGGCCCAAAGCGGTGACCAAACTCCGCGCCGAGCTCGGCGTGCAATCGATCGACGATCTTCGCAAGGCCATCGGCGAGCACAAAGTGCGCGAGCTCAAAGGATTCGGCGCGAAGTCGGAAGAGAAAATCGCGCAGGCGCTTGCCCGGCTGGACGCGCAAGGCGCGGTTGAACGAACGCCGATTTCGGTGGGGCTGCCTCTCGCCGAGCGGATCGTCCTACGAATGCTGGAGGTGCCGGGCGTCTCCCACGCGTCGTATTGCGGGTCGCTGCGCCGCTTCGCGGAGACCATCGGCGACGTCGACGTCGTGGTGGCGGCGACGGCCGCCGAACCGGTGATGGAGGCGCTCGTGGCGATGAGCTTCGTCGAGCGTGTACTCGCGCGCGGCGCGACGAAGACGAGCATCGTGACCCACCGGGGAACGCAGGTGGACTTGCGGGTGGTAGCGGCGAGCGAGCTCGGCGCTGCGCGACTGTATTTCACGGGGTCCAAGGGCCACAATATCAAGCTCCGCCAGCGCGCTCTGCTTCGCGGGTGGACGCTCAACGAGTATGCGCTCTCCGAGATCGAAGGCGGCCGCGTCGTCGCGAGCGCGACCGAGGAAGAGATTTATGCTGCCCTCGGCCTTCCTTGGATCGCGCCGACGCTACGGGAAGACGCCGGTGAGATCGAAGCCGCGGAGAAGGGCGCGCTCGCCAAACCGATGGGACGGATAACGGGCGACTTTCACGTGCACACGTCCTTGTCGGGCGATGGCCGTTCCTCGCTCGAAGACGTGGTCCTCGCCGCCAAAGCGCGCGGATATCGCGCGATCGCGATCACCGATCACGCCGAGGGGACGCTCTCCGGCGTCGGGCGCGAGGCGCTCCTCGAACAGCGCGCGCAAATTGCGGCCATCCAATCCGCGCTGGGAGACGGCATGATGCTCCTCCACGGCGTCGAGCTGAACATCGGGCCGAACGGCGAGCTCGACTACGACCCGGCGTTTCGCCGCACGTTCGGGTTCTGCCTCGCTTCCGTGCACGATCATTTCGAGCTCGATCGCGCGGGCCAGACGAAGCGCGTCGTCACGGCCATGCAGGATCCGTCGGTGCGCATGATAGGTCACCTGTCGGCGCGGATGATCGGCGGCAGGCCGCCGATCGACCTGGACCTCGATGCGGTCTTCGAGGCGGCGGAGAAAACCGGGACGGCGCTCGAGGTCAATGGGGCGCTGCCGCGCCTCGACATGTCGGTCGAAGCGTTGCGGCGGGCACGTTCGCGCGACGTGACGTTCGTGCTCACGAGCGATGCACATCACGCGAGTGAGCTCGAGAGGGTGCGGTATGCCGCTTTGAACGCGGAGCGCGCGTGGATCGAACCCGATCGCGTCGCGAACGCGTGCACGCCGGAGCGGCTCATGCAATGGGCGTCGGACGGCCGGCTTGGGTAGCGTCGAGCACGCGGGGCGCCCCTCCCACGGCGCGCCGCGTGGCACCGGCACGTTTCGAGCGCTCCGGCACCGGGATTTCAGGCTTCTCTGGTGGGGTCTGCTCGGCTCGGCGATCGGCACGTGGATGCAGATCGTCGCGCAGGCGCTCCTTGTCCTCCAGATCAGCCGCGGCTCGGCCTTCGCGCTCGGCGCCGTTTCACTTGCTCAGGCGCTCGCGTTCTTCTGCTTCTCTCTCTTCGGGGGTGCGCTCGGCGATCGGGTCGACAAGCGGCGCTTGCTGCTGGCGACGCAAACGCTCTGCATGATCTTCGCGGCCCTCCTGGGGGTGATCACCGCGCTCCACGTCGTGACGGTCTGGATGATCGTGGTCCTGGCGTTCTTGCAGGGAGCGGCGCTGAGCTTCGATCAGCCGACGCGCGCGGCCCTCGTCTCGGAGCTCGTGCCCAAAGAGGATCTCCTCAACGCGGTGTCGCTGCAATCGATCGTCTTCACAGGCGCGTCCACGGTCGGGCCAGCGATTGCCGGGCTCAGCATCGCGAGCATCGGCTACGCGGGGATTTTTTTCGCGAACGGCCTCAGCTATCTGGCGGTTCTCGGTGCCCTTCTCGCCATACATCCGCCGCTCCAAAAGGTCCCGGCCCGCACTCCGAGCCTTCGCGCAATCCGAGAGGGTCTCGCGGCGGTGGCCGCCGACACGGTGCTGCCATGGCTTCTCTTGCTGTATGGGGCGATGCTGTTCTTCGGGCCGTCACCGGCGTTGCTTCTGCCGGTGATGTCCGCGCGCGTGCTGCATTTGGACGCGGTTCACCTGGGGATTCTCTTCGCGGCGTCAGGCGTGGGCACCGTACTTGGCGGGCTGGGCCTCGCGTCTCGGGGCGATGTTTCGCACAAGGCTCGTGTCGTCGTGGGTGCGGCGCTCGCCTGGGCGTTGGCGCTTGCCAGCTTCGCTTCGGCGCGGTCATTCGGGCCCGCCCTCCCGGCCCTCGTCTTCGTGGGCGCGTCGCAAGTGGGCGTAGGCGCGACGTGCATCGCGCTTCTCCAGACACGCGTGCCTCGGGATATGCGCGGGCGCGTGATGAGCCTGAACACGCTTCTCCTCATGGGGGTCCGCCCGCTCGGCGATTTCTTCGCGGCCACGGTCATCGGCGGCCTTGGCCCCTCGTGCACGGCACTTGGGAGCTCCGTGCTGGTCGGCGCCATTGCTCTAGCGGTCGCCACGCGACGGGAGGTGCGAAGCGGCTGAGGAAGGGCGTAGGCTAAAGGCGTCCGGCGGCCCGTATTGCGCGCTCGGACGCTTGCGGCCGGGCCCTCGGGGGAGGCAACATGCGCCATAACCCGTCGCACATGCGTCGCCGTCAAGAAGGAGTGAGCCCCCATGGCTGTCAAGGTCGGAACCCACGCCCCCCACGTCACGTTGTTCGACACCGAGCGCAAAGCGGTTACCTTTCCCGAGCACGGTCACGTTACCGTTCTCGCGTTCTTTCCGGCGGCGTTCACCAGCGTGTGCACCAAGGAGCTCTGCACGTTTCGCGATGCGATTGCCGAGTACAAGAATCTCCATGCCACCGTGTACGGAATCAGTGTCGACTCGCCCTTCGCCCTCGCGGAGTACAAGAAGCAACAGAATCTTCCCTTTTCCCTCCTGTCTGACCACAAGCACGCGGCGATCAAAGCGTACGGCGTCGTCCTGGATAACTTGGCAAACCTCGGATTGACGGCGGCGGTGCGCTCGGTCTTCGTGGTCGAGCCGCACGGAAACGTCTCCTGGGCTTGGGTGAGCACCGTGCCCGCGGACGAGCCGAAGTATGAAGACGTGAAGATGGCCGTCGAAGCGGCCGCGGCGCACAAGCACTAGACTACTAGCGAAGCACTTTAGCGGCCGAGGCCTGCGAACAAGTCCTCGTAGGCCGCGGTGACCTGCCGGCAGTGCTGCTCGACAGTCAGCGCTCGGCCGGCCGCCGCGAGCGCGCGGGCGCGTAGGTCCGCCGCCGGAGCGCGGTCGATGAGCCTCTCGATGGCGGCGGCGCAGGCGGTGGAGTCGAGACTGCGATACGTCTCGCCACAGGCGGAATCGGCGCGCTCGGCCGCGGCTCCCGCATCCGGCACAACGATGGGAAGCCCGCACGCAATCGCTTCTGCGATGCCGAGACCGAAGGTCTCGCAAGGCGAACCGTGCACCAACGCGTCGGCGCTTGCCAACGCGGCGGCCAAGCGGGCGCGATCGCGTTCGAACCCGGCGAAGCGGACGCCGCGTGGTGCCCTTCGTTCGAGCGCCGAGCGCTCGGGTCCATCGCCAAAGAGCACGAGCACCGCGCTGCGACGTCCGCTGAGCCTCCCAAAGGCTTCGAGTACCACGTCCCACCGCTTTTCCATGGCAAAACGCCCGGATCCCACGAGGAGCAGGGCGCCCTCGTCCGCGTCGCCCAGCCACTCGCGCCGCCCTTCGTGACTGCGTGCCGCGGGGTGAAAGATGCGCGTGTCGACGCCGAAGGGCGCGTGAATCACGCGCGGCACCCCCGCCGCGCGGAGCTTTTGGACCTGCTGGCGGCCCGCCGCAAACGTGGCATCGAAGGGAGCCAAGAGGGCCCGCATGCCGTGCCGCAGCGGGGAGGCTGCAGCGCGCGCTGCCCGCTCCCCGACGCGTTTGGTCAGGGCGGGTTCGAGGTAAGCGCCGATGTGATCCGAATGCCAAAACGCGGTTCGGAGGCGCGCGGCGCTCCGTCCGCACGCCATGATCGCGGCGGTGGCGAGGTATGGCGAATGGGCTTCCAGCACGTCCGGACGCTCGGCGCGAACCCGCTGGCGAATCTTGTCGATGCGATGCAGGAGGTGGTAGGTGCGGTCGTAAGGGAGCGTCGGCCCTGCGAGCCGCACGAGCCGCGACGCGCCCGGTGCCTGGAGCGCACTCGCCAGAGCGTCCTCATCACGCGGACCCGAGGCGATGACCGTGTGGGTGTGCCCTTGTTCGGCGAGCAGTTGACTCCGCGCCGTCAAATGGCTTCGGATGCCGCCGCCCCGATCTGAATAGAATTCGGTTATGTCGACAATCTTGAGACCGGTCGCCTCATCGCGAAGGCGACGCGATTTGGCCGGCCACGCGCTCGGCCACGTTCGGTTCGAAGGCGCATCGGTCGGCTGAATGATGGGTGAAGTCAACGTTGCCTCCGGCAGCAAAAACCGCGAGGAGAGCGGCATTCGCTCCCCGTGGAGGGCGACTCTGCCAGCGCTCGCTCGGCGCGGCTCGCGGCATCCCAGTGGCCTAACAAGATCGTGGCCACAATGGCACACCGAGGATCAAAAGGCCTACTCCATCGATTCTCGCTTACGGCCATCAAAGTAGACGGAACGCGGCAACACGAAAAGCCGGCCGACGACCATTCAGACCAAGCGGCCCTCGGGATGGCCGGGAGGTCGAGAAACGCCAACGAATCGTGCGCCAATCGCGTCGATGCCGTCGACGGACTAAAGTTCGGTCATGGGCGAACCGGAACCTGGCACCGTGGAACGCTGGGCCTGGGACTTCGTGGCGACCACGTCGCTCGAGCGAAAGCTCGCGCCGTCGCCCGTGCCCGACCGGTGGGAGCAAGGCCCACGGGTGCGGCGAGTGAGCCAACCGGGCAGACCGGCGGAGCTCCGCCTCGTCACGAAAGCCGTCAAGACCCGGGGTCTCCTGTCGCCTACCGGCCGAGCCCGAGCGCTGCATACGTTCCTCCATCACGAGCTTCAAGCTGCGGAGCTGATGGCCTGGGCGATCCTCGCGTTTCCCTTTGCCGCCCGGAGTTTCCGACAGGGATTGGTTCGCATCGCGTTGGACGAAGTGCGGCATATGGGTCTTTACGCCCGGCAGATTGAGCGTCTCGGTCATCGCGTGGGAACCTTCGCGGTGCGAGACTGGTTTTGGCAGCGCGTTCCTAGTTGCCTAACACCTGCGTCCTTCGTCGCGGCGATGGGGCTCGGCTTCGAGAGCGCGAACCTGGAGCATTCGGCCTCTTTTGCGGCACGCTTTCGCGAGGCCGGTGACGAGGAGGCGGCGCGTGTCCTCGGAGTCGTGGGCGAAGACGAGATCGCGCACGTGCGTTTCGGGGCGCGCTGGTTCGTTGAATTCGAGGGTAGCCTCGATTTCGAAATGTGGCGGCGGTCCCTTCCAATACCCCTCTCCCCCATGCTCATGCGCGGCCGTCCCCTTGCGCACGATGCGCGGCTACGGGCGGGATTCTCCCCCGACTTTCTCGACGGTCTAGAACGATGGCAACCGATCTCGCCTGGGTTCTGAACCTCGACGCCGATCTGGAACTCGGCGCTTGCGCCGGATACCGGCCGAAGAGGAGCGTCCGCAGAGCCATGCGGGCCCACGCCGACGCTCTGGCCGTGCGGCTTCTCGGGCCGAACGACATCGTCGTCGACGAAGGGACCCCGGCGCTTGCCGCCCGCGGGCGAACGGGCAGGGCGTTTTGTCCGACGCCGCTCGCGCTTCGCGTGCTCCGGCGCGTGGGCGCTCATCCTGAACCGCACCCATCTGTCGAAATCCTCCGGCGCGTAAATTCGCGTGCTTTTGCGAGCTCCCTGGGAACCACCCTCGCGTCCGCCACGTTCGTGCGCACGCTCGACCTTGCCGAGACGTTGCTGCGAGGCGAGCCGCCCATCGGTCATGCGTGGCGCGTGAAACACGCGTTCGGTATGGCCGGGCGAAATCAACGTATCGTGGCCGCCTCGTCGTTGGACGGGGACGACAGGGCCTTCGTGAGGAGCGGAATCGCTCAGGGCGGCGTGCAGATCGAACCGAACGTTGCGGTCGAAGACGAGTACGCCGTTCACGGCGTCATCGCGGAGGACGGCTCGTATCGCATCGGCGCGGTGGTGCGCCAGCGCTGCAACGCACGCGGCGCATGGACAGCGACGGAGGCAGCAACGGCGCCCCTCGTTTCACCCGCCGAGTCGGTCGGCGATGTCTCCAACCGAATTGCAGACGAGGGGCGCTTCGTGGCCCGCGCGCTCTTCGACGCGGGTTTCTTCGGTCCCTTCGGGGTCGACGCGTACACCTACCGAGACCGCGTGGGCGTGCTCCGTCTTCAGCCGCGGAGCGAGATCAACGCGCGCTACACGATGGGCTTCCCGGCCCAGTTCCAAGTCGAAGTCGAGACTGCGCCGTGTCGCTCTCGAGGCGACCGGTCCCCGTGCCGCCTGCCGGCGCCCGTACCGCGCTTCGCGCCGGATCTCGCGCGGTTGCGTGATGGCTCTACGGACGGTCCGGCGGTCGGCCCACGCGGAAGCGACTGTGGGAGCGACCCAAAAAGTGATCGCCGAGCGGACGAAGAGGCCGACAATTTCCGACGAGATCGGGTATCGAGCGATCCTGAATTCGGAGGGTGCTGTGGCCCAGGTCCAAACGGTGTACTCAAATAGCCTGCACGGCGCGAGCGACGCGCCCTCTCAAGGTGGCGCGGACGAGGGGGTCACCCCTACGTGGTCCGTCGAAAAGAGCGCGGAGCTCTACCAGATTCGAGGATGGGGCGAGCCCTATTTCCGGATCGGCGAAAACGGCTGTGTCGAGGTGCGCCCGGACCCGTCTCGTGATCGCGCGATCGACCTGTTCGCGCTGGCAAAGGAGCTGAAAGCGAGGGGCCTCGCGCTCCCCTTGCTCATACGCTTTTCCGACATCTTGCACGATCGCATCCGCCGGTTGAACGAATGCTTCGCGAAAGCCATCGCCGAGTACGGATACCAGGGGGTGTACCGCGGCGTTTACCCGGTCAAGGTGAACCAGCAGCGCCATATCGTGGAAGAAGTCGTCGAATTCGGCGCGCCCTGGAGCTACGGGCTCGAGGCGGGCTCGAAGCCCGAATTGCTCATCGCCCTGGCCAACGCTCAAGAGAGCGGGGGACTCATCCTCTGCAATGGCTACAAGGACGAGAAGTACATCGAGACCGCGCTGCTGGCCCAACGGTTCGACAAGACCGTGTTCGTCGTCCTCGAACGCATCGAGGAACTCGCGATGATCCTCAAGGCGAGCGAAAAGCTCGGGATCGCGCCCGTGATCGGCGTTCGCGCGAAGCTCACCGCCAAGGGCGTTGGACGGTGGGCCGATTCGGCGGGCGATCGCGCGAAATTCGGACTGACATCTTCGGAGATCGTCGAAGTCGTCGACAAGCTCGCGGAGCGTAATATTCTATCCAGTCTACAGCTCCTCCACTTTCATATCGGAAGCCAGGTCTCGAGCATTATCCCCATCAAGAACGCCATGGCCGAGGCTGCGAACATCTTCACCGACTTGGCCAAGATGGGGGCGAACATGCGTTATCTCGACGTGGGCGGAGGTCTCGCCGTAGACTACGACGGATCAAAGACCGATTTCCATGCTTCGAAAAACTACAACGTGCAGGAGTACGCGAACGACGTCGTCACCAGCATCATGGATGCATGCACCAAGTCGAATATCCCTATGCCCACGATCGTGACCGAGGCGGGCCGCGCGGTGACGGCGCACCAGTCCGTGCTCGTCTTCGAGATCGTCGGCACCAACGAGGTGAGGTTCGGCGAGCCCGAGGAACCGAAGGCCGGTTCGCATCCCGTGATTCGGGGGCTCTACGACACGTGGAAAAGCGTCGTCCCAAAGAACGTGCAGGAGGCGTATCACGACGCGACGCAGGGAAAAGAAGAGGCGCAAAGTCTCTTCAAGTTCGGCTACCTCGGGCTCCGCGATCGGGCCCACGCCGAGCGCATGTACTGGAGCTGCTGCGAGAAAATTCTGGGCCACGTGCGCAAGATGAAATATGTCCCCGAGGAGCTACAGAGCCTCGAGCGCGTGCTCGCCGCCATCTACTATTGCAACTTTTCGATTTTCCAGTCCGCTCCGGATACTTGGGCTATCGATCAGCTCTTCCCCATCCTACCGATTCACCGGCTCGAGGAGGAGCCGACGGTTCGGGCGACCCTCGCCGACCTGACCTGTGACAGCGACGGGGCCATCGATCATTTCATAGACCGCGAGGACGTGAAGAAGGTCCTCGAAGTGCATCGGTACCGCCCGAGCGAGTCCTACTTCATGGGGCTCTTCTTGAACGGCGCGTATCAGGAAATCCTCGGCGATTTGCACAACCTCTTTGGTGACACGAACGCAGTGCACGTGCGACTGGGCGAGCAAGAGGGGTACCACGTTGCCCACGTGGTCAAGGGTGACTCCGTCGCCGAGGTCCTCCATTACGTGCAGTACTCGCCGGAGAACATGGTCGAGCGCGTGCGCGGGCAGGCCGAGAAGGCGCTCCGATCCAACCAGATTACGCTCCAGCAAATGCGCCTTCTCATGCGTCACTACGAGGAAAGCCTCGGCAAATATACATACCTGAGCGACGACGACGAATAGCGACCGCGCCTCCGGCGCACGAGTGTGCGGGGGGGGGCAGGCCCAAGACGGGCTTACGAACCGAGCCCTCCGAGCAAGCGAGGATAGCAAGTCGTTGGGACCCTCCGCTCGGGACCGCGGGATGGCCCCACGAAGTCTTTCCGAGTCAATGCTGCGACTGGCAAATCAGCGCGGGCCCGGCCCCAACGGACTCCACGCACAAGCCCAACTTGCCCGGCGCGAAGGTGCACGCGTTACCGGCCTTGGCACACGTCGCGGGGGGATCGACGCTCGTCGCATTCCCCGAAAGACAGGCCCCGATGAGCATCGCCGCCGCGACGAGCCAGCGCGAATCACGGAACCACACAAAGGCGAAGCGCATTGACGATGCCATCTCCACCATTCTAGAGCGACCCCCGATCGGATGTGACACTCTTGTGCGGTCGCTCCCGGTCACGTCGGGCCGGCGTTTCCGTTTGGAAGTTTTGCGAGGAGACACTGCCCGGTCGGGAGGTAAAGCGGAACCTCGGGCGCGCGGGCGAAGAACTCGTCAACGGCTCGCGTCGCGCCGGGGCAGGTTGCGAAGCCGTAGTCATCGAATACCATGATCCCGCCCGGCGAAAGCCGTGGATAGAAAAACTCGCACGCGTCGAGAACGGAGCGATAAATGTCCGCGTCGACGTGGACGAAAGCGAACCGATGGGTCGCTACGTCCGCCGCCGTTTCTGGAAATAGCCCGGCGTGGAACCGCACAGCGCCGAAGTCTTTGATGAACGAGCGGACCGACTCCAGCGAGGTGCGCGCGAAGTCGCCTTGGGCGTGACGATCGCGGGCGGCGTCCACCTTCGGCATGCCTTCGAAGGTGTCGAACAGGTGCAGCGGTTTTTTTGTGTCCGCGAAGGCGTTGGCGAGCAGGCGCGCGGTGCCTCCTCGGTAGACACCGAGCTCCGCCGCGTCTCCCTCGACAGCGCGGGCCTGTCGCGCGCACTGCCAAAGGATGTAGCAGCGAGGGCAGTCGACGAGCGTGCGTCGCTTCACCCCGTCGTAGACCGAGCGGAACGCGGGGTCGCTGTTCCACGGACGCCGGGGCCTCAGCTTCCCCCGCACGAAACAGTCGGCCCTCCGGTAAAGCGCGGCTCCACGAGACAGAACGGCGTCGACGTTTGCGCGGCTGCTTGTCACGTTGCGAATGATGCCACGGAAACGCGTGCGTCAGCGGTCTTCGCCTGTCGCTTCGGCCGCACCGTTCGACGGACTGGCGAGAAAGCAACGGCTGGCTCCGCCGCGCTGGAGAGCAAAAAGAGGAGGTTCGTGCTGGTCACACGGCTCGAAACGCTTCGAACAGCGCGTATGAAAGCGACAGCCGGGCGGAGGATTCGCGGGCGAGGGCAGGTCCCCCATCACTTCGGGGCGCACGCGACGCCGCCGCGGATCCACGGACGGAATGGCGGCCAAGAGTCCCTCCGTATACGGATGTCGCGGTTGATCCAAGAGAACCTCGGCCGGACCTTGCTCGACGACCTGTCCTAGATACATCACGCTGACGTCATCTGCGAGATAGCGTACGACGGACAGATCATGTGTAATGAATAGATAGGTAAGACCGAGTTCGTCGCGCAGCTCTCCGAGCAAGTTCAGTATCTGTGCCTGAATAGACACGTCCAACGCCGAAACGGCTTCGTCGCAGATCACGAGGTCCGGCTCGACGGCCAGAGCGCGAGCGATGCCGATTCGTTGGCGCTGGCCCCCTGAGAATTCATGCGGGTAGCGCCACATGTGATCCGGTTCGAGCTTCACTCGGCGCAGAAGCGCGGCGACGCGCTCTGTCCGCTCGCCCGCGTTGCTTCCGATCCCGAACGACTCCATGCCTTCGGCGATCAAGTCGCGCACACGAAAGCGAGGATCCAGCGCGGTCATCGGATCCTGGAAGATCATCTGGATGTGGCGTCGGAGCGGTCTGAGTTCCCGGGCCGACAGCATCACGAGATTGCGCCCGGCGAAGCGAATCTCGCCTTCGGCCGGCTCGACCAGGCGCAAAATCGAACGGCCAACGGTCGTCTTACCGCAGCCGGATTCGCCGACGAGCGCGTGGGTCGTGCCGCGCCGCACGACGAGATCCACGCCGTCCACGGCGCGAATATGCCCGACGGTGCGGCGCAACAGTCCCTTGCGGATCGGAAACCATGTACGGAGGCCTCGTATGTCGAGTAGGGCTTCACCGCGGGCCGCAAGACTTTCCGTCATTGGATGACGTCCCGCTCCACGGCGTGGCAGTGCACGGTGTGGGTGGGTCCTACCTCTAGGGCGACGGGCCAGCTGGCTTCGCAAATCGACATGACCCTGGGGCAACGGGTGCAGAACCGGCAGCCTGGAGGCCACGCGGAAAGTGGCGGGACCACGCCCTCGATTTCGCGGAGAGGTTCGCCGCGCCGTGCGCGAGCCGGCATGGCCGCAAGAAGCCCCTGAGTATACGGGTGACGCGGCGCGGCCAAGATGGCTTCGCGAGGTCCTTGCTCTACGATTCGGCCGGCGTACATCACACCGATGTGATCGGCGAGCTCGTTGACGATGCCGAAATCGTGGGTAATGAGCAGCATCGACATACGAAACTCTCTGCGGATCTCCCGGAGCAGCTCCAGAATTTGGGCTTGAATCGTGACGTCCAGCGCCGTCGTTGGCTCGTCCGCGATGAGGACGCGAGGGCGCGTCGCGAGCGCCATCGCGATCATCACGCGCTGCTTGAGGCCGCCGGAGAGCTCGTGGGGATAGGCGTCCAGACGAGAGGACGCGTCGGGTATCTGCACCTTCTTGAACAATTGAAGCGCGCGATCGCGCGCCGCCAGCCGGCTCACGGACTCATGGATCCGAATGGCCTCTACGACTTGGACGCCGACGCGCACGACGGGGTTCAGGCTCGTCATCGGCTCTTGAAAGATCATCGCGAGATCCCGGCCGCGTACGCGCCGCATGGCGGGGATAGGGAGCGCGGAGAGATCGACGCCCGCCAAGCAAACCCTTCCGCCGTCGATCCGGCCGGGCTTCGGCACCAAGCGCAAGAGCGACAGCGCGGTTTGGGATTTTCCCGAGCCGGACTCGCCGACCAACGCGAAGACGTCGCCCTCGGCGATGGTGAACGAGACGGCGTCGACGACTGGGACGCGCTTCTTTCCTACGGGAAACGTAGTCGTCAGGCTGTCGACGGCGAGGAGGGCGGTCACTCGTGTTCCCGCAGCGTTCTCGGGTCCAGCACGTCGCGGACCGCGTCGCCGATGAGATTCACCGCGAGAAGCAAGCCGAAGAGCGCGACGACCGCAGCGCCCAAGTTCCACCAGATCACCGGATCCCGGGAAAGCTCGTCCTTCGCTTGCGCGATCATTTGACCCCAGCTGCCGTCGACGCCGATGCCTAGCCAGCTGAGGACGCTCTCCGCGATGACTTGGTTCGAGAACATGAGCACGAAGGCGATCACGACGAGATGCATGAGGTTCGGCAGTACGTGACGCATCACGATGCGGACCTCCGACACGCCGAGGGTACGCGCGGCGGCCACGTAGTCGAGCTCGCGCAGCTTCAACGTCTCGCCCCGCGAGAGCCTGCAGAATCCCACCCAACTCGTGACTCCGAGCGCCACGCAAACAGAAACGGTCCCTCGCGACAGCACCAGAATCAGCGCAACGAGGAGCAGTATGCTGGGGATGGAGGCGAGCACGGTCATCACGAAGAACACGACATCGTCTATCCACTTGCCGAGATACCCGGCGACCACGCCGAACAAGAGAGCGAGCGGAATCGCGATTAGACTCGTCAGACCACCGATCAAGAGAGCAACGCGCGCGCCCTTCAGCGTGACGTACAGGACGTCGCGCCCGAGGATATCGGTTCCGAACAGATGACGACCGGGATGAGCCAGCGACGCCGGGCGGTAGAATTCGGTCGACGCCAGCGGCGAGGAGTAACTCTTTTCCTGTAGGTTCGCGAACGCTCGATCGACCACCGACCGCGGCTCATGGATCATGATGGCGTCCCGGCCGTCGCCCCCCGTCCACGCTATCGAGTCGGCCAGTGCGACCGCCGTATAGAGGCCGAGAATCGAGAATGCCACGGGGCGCCGCCGCAGGAGTTCGCGAAGGTGCGCTCGGCTGAGGTCGTCCGTCATTACCGCTCGCAGGACGTAGACCGCGCCCGCGACGAGACCCACGACGATGAGGTTCGAGACCGCGTGCGGCGTCATTGGCTACTCGAGCCGAATTCGCGGGTCGACGAGGGTATAGCCCACGTCCGTGAGGATCTGACCGAGAATGAAGAGCAGTGAGCCAATGTAAACCATCGTTCGAAGAACCGAGAAGTCGTTGGCGAAGATCGCGTCGACCGTGAGCGAGCCAAGCCCGGGGATGCCGAAGAACGCCTCCGTGAGCAGCGCGCCCGTGAACAAGAACGGGATTTCGATGACCACGTCGGTCAGAATGGGCACGAGAGCGTTGCGCAGCACGTGGGCTATCATGACGCGCGCCTCCCCAGCGCCCTTGGCCCATGCAGTGCGAACGTAGTCTCGATGCATCTCCTCGATGAAGACGGTCCGGTAGAAGCGCACTTGGGATCCGAGGCCCGCGAGCACGCCCACCGCGACCGGGAGGGCATAGAAGCGTGCGATCACCCGCGGATCCGGATCGAATCCCGAGACGGGCGCCCACTTGAGGAGCTTCCCGATTAGAAATTGGCCCCCGATGATGTAGATGAGGCTCGGTAAACTCAGCCCGAGCACGCTGAGAATGACGCCGACTCGGTCGATGTACGTTTCTCGAAAAAGAGCCACCGAGAGGGCGAGCAGAATGCCGAACGTGAGCCCGAGAAAGAAAACCGGCACGGTCAGGCGGAGACTCGGGCCCGCGCCGCGCGCGATGCGCGGGAGAATGGGGCTGTCGTCCGCGTCGCTGCGACCGAAATCGAACGTGAGCATCCGCCGGAAGTGATCGACGAAGAGGTTGTCGGCCAAGTGCCCCGGCACCGGGTAGAGCGGCCGGTCATAGCCATGATTGATCTTCCACTGCGCGAGCACGGCAGGCATCGCCTTTTCCCCGAGCGCTCGCCGCGCGATGTCGTCGGGCTTCGTGACGAGGAAAAAGAGGAAATAGAGAAAGAGGAGCACGCCCAGCACGACTAGAAAGCCGTACGCCAAGCGCCGAAGCAGGTAGGCAAGCATCAGCGGCGCTCCTTGAGGTACGTCCGAATGCCGGGCACAAGCACCGCCGAGAGCACGAGCGCCAAGGCAAACCCGGGCCAGAGAATCGGCCGATTCCAGGCGCGTTGCGCGCTTCTTCGGACCCCCGGGGCGACATCGTAATATTTGAGAGTGGGATTGCTGAGCCCGGACGATTTTACGTTGGCCAGCCACCCGTGGTAGAGGGTGTAGTCCTCGGGGTGGAAGAGTTCGATCCACGGCCGCTCTTCCTCGAGAATCGTCCGCGCCTCGCGTATCAGGGCGAGCTTTCGTGCGTCGTCCGCGCGTGTTTTGATCTGGAGAAATAGGTCGTCGAATCGAGGATCCGCGAAGTTCGCGCTGTTCGGACCGTTGTTCTTGGAAGCGGCCATCTGAGACCAGAGCAAGAACAAGAAGTTCTCCGCGTCCGGGTAGTCTGCGACCCAACCCCATTGGAATATCTGGTACGCGCCGTCGCGAATCTTTTCTTGAAACTTGTTGTTGTTCGTCGAAGCGACTTCGACGTCCACGCCGATACGGCGCCAGTTCTGAGTCCAAAATTGATACCGGAGTCGCCCGTCG
This sequence comes from uncultured delta proteobacterium, assembly GCA_963831555.1. Classification (GTDB taxonomy): domain Bacteria; phylum Myxococcota_A; class Polyangia; order Polyangiales; family Polyangiaceae; genus Palsa-1150. The sequence goes on along the minus strand of CAWHQT010000016.1, from coordinate 191,105 downwards.
GCGCTCGTGTCGCCCACGTCGAAGGTGAGGTGCAGCGGAAGGTCCGTCTTGGGATCGACGCCGCCGGGATATCCGGCTTCGGCCAACAGAACCTTCGCGCGCTCGTAGTCGACGTTGCGATAGGGATTGCGGTACTCGGGTTCGTAGCCGAAGATGCCGGGTGGCAGCACGGATTGTGCGGGTACCCCGCGCCCGTTCATGAACACGCGGCAATACTCGGCGGAGTCGGTGGCGAGGCTCAACGCCTGTCGAAGTTTCTTGGCGGAATTCCCTCCTTTGGCGCCCACGATGCTGTCGTCCATGTTGAAGCCGATATAGTAAACGGCGGCCGTCACGGACTTGTCCAGTTGTACGCCGAGCTTGCGCATCTCGGGTGAAAGTCGATCGTCCTTGACCACCTTGTCGAAGCTCTCGCGAATGATGCCGGATGCGTCGTAATAACCCTGCAGGAACTTGTTGAAGGCGGGAATTCGCTCCTTCTCTCGCCGGAATTCGATGCGATCGAGGAACGGCAACGGCTTGCCCACGTACTCTTCGGCCACTCGTCCCGCAGCCACGTCGCCTGCGTCGCCGTGCTCCGGGTAGGTGGCGCCGGGGGCCTTCCACTCCGGGTGACGCCGCCCGTACCAGCGCGAATTCTGCTCGAGCACCATCCGATTCTCCTTGGCGTAGCGGACGAGCCGGAACGGCCCCGTTCCGACGGGATGGTCTGCGAAATGAGGACGATCCGCGTTCCCGTCGTAGTAGCCGACGGCCTCCCACGGAACCGGTGTGGTGAACGGCATGGCGAACCAGTAAAGAAGCTGAGGATAGGGGTGCTCGAGCACAATCTCGATCGCGTCATGGCCAATGGCGCGCGCACCGTCGAATCCTCCGGCCTGTGCGTACTGCTCGCGCACAGGCAGTTGCTTGAACGCCGGGTCCTGTTTCCGGCGGGCCGTCAATCGTCGACCGAAGTCTTCAAAGCCACGCAAGTTCGAGAACGGCTCGACCACGGGCGAGTTTACCGCGGGGTCACCAATACGCATCAGTTCGAATACGAAGTCTGCGGCGTCGACGGGTCGCGAGGTTCGTCCGCCGTTCGATGAGGCGAAGCAAGGGTCGTCCTGAAACCACAGGTCCTCTCGCATCGCGAAGCGATATCGCACGGAGCCGTCCGGCTGCGCCTGTCCCTCCGGGACCTCGCGGGCGAGTCCCGCGATCAAACGATACGGCCGGTCGAGGTAGTGATACTCGAGAAGCGTGTCATACACGTTGGCGGTAATCTCGTGGGAGGACGTGTCGTAGGCGATCGCGGGGTCCAGCGACTTGGGGGCCTCGATGAAGGGCAGGTACAGCACCTTTCGATCCGCGTCGCTGCTCGGATAGGGGTTATTCGTGCAACCCCCCGACAGGCATGACGCCACCCCGGCCGCTCCGGCCAGCGAACGGAGCAGGCGTGAAACTCTTGCGGTCCGGAGCACGAGGCGAGTTTAGCCAGAGGGGCCCACGGAAGAACAGGCCCTCGGGCACCTCGGGCGAAGACGAGTGGCGCGAGCGGGGTGGGGACGCGGCTATTGGGTGATACTGCAGTCCGAGAGCACGCCGCCCGAAGGCTCGTTGTCGATGCAAAGCAGGAGCTGAAAACGCCGCGCGCCCGCCGCGTCGCCGCCGATGGCGATGATCGTTGCAACCGAACCGTCGTCAACCGATACGGAATTGGAGACGGCCGTGTCGCTCGACGCGGCGATCGAGGGTCGCACGCTCACCGTCGCCTCGGCGAGGGGAGCGATCGGAAGGTAGCCGTTCGAATCGACGGCCGCTTGGTCCGGTGCCGCTTGCGCGCCGGCCTCGCCGTAGTCCACGTGGGTGAGGAGCGGCAGCCAACCGCCGGTGAACGAGCCCAGGCCGAAGTCTTGTGCGAGCGCATCCGGCAGGGCGTTCACCGCGCGCAGGGCTGCCGCGCCGCTCACGAGCACCGCGTCGTCGACGATCGCCGTCACGCCGAAGGGTTGGTCCCCTCCCGATGGAGAAACCTCTCCCACGGCCAAAAGCGTCGTGAACGAACTCGGCCCCAGCGCCGGAATGGCGGTGGCGTCGAGCGCCGCGCCCCCGTCGAGCGCCAAGGGCACATCGCACGACGGTGTTCCTGCGGCGACGATTCGCACGTCGTATTGTCCCGCGGGCACCGAAAAATACGCGCTGACTTGCGGATACGTCAGGCCGGGTGCCGCGCCCCCCTCGGAGGCATCTGCGACGCCGACGAGCGCCTGGATGAACGGGCCCTGGAACGCCGCCGTCCCGTGAGGGGCAACGCACACGTCGATTGGCGGCGCATCGGGGGACAGGTCGGCGATACGAAAGCTCGCTTGGGGTGCGAGCGCCGCCGCGGCGTTGTTGGTGCCGTCGTCGGTGGAAGCGTCGGCCAGGGACGGCGCCGCGTCGCGGAACGACTGTCCACCCGCATCGCCTGCGATGGTCGCGCCCGCGTCCGGCGTGTCAGAATGTGAAGTACTACTGCTGCACCCTGGTTCGAGAGCGAGCACGCCAAAGAGTCCGGTAGCAGCAGCCGACTGACGAAGGGTTCGCATCGGACGTCAAAAGCTGAGACCGATGATCATTCGCGCCCATACGCTGCCGAAAGCGTCGGCGCCGGAAGGGTCGTCGGCCCGGAGCGATCGCCCAAAGTTGGACGCGCGAAGGTATACGCCCGTCGACCACCAGAAGTTACCAAAGTTGAACATGGCCGTCGGTCCGACGTAGACCACCGGCCCCAGATTGAATGCGCGAGTTACCGGCGCGGGGGAGGGGAACTCGGCCCGAAGCCAGCCCTCCACGCCCGGGTGAAAGCTTGGAGTTACCTGGTATGTGGCTCCCAGCGTCGGGTTTACGACCCAGTCGGCCTGGCTGAAAACAGAACCGGTGGGGACCGCGGGCGCGTAGTTGTATTCCCGTTCGCCCCAGAGGTTGGCGACGACACGAAGATTACCGACTCGGCGCTGCAGGATGATTTTGGCTTCGAGCTCGATCTCTTGCTCGTTCTCCACGAGCTCTCCGTAGAGACCCACGTCGACCGGCCACCGGCCTTCCTCGGCGAGCCGCAAGCGCAGACGTTCCTTGAGGCCGTTGCCCTCGGTCAGCCGGGGCACGACCGCGAAGGCGTCCCCGGGATTCGGTTCGAACGTGACGTAGAGGCCCAGCTCCAGACGATCGGTAATGCCGTATTCAAATTCGGTTTGAAATTGCGTTGCGCCATAGAAGACGGGTGCGTTCCTCGTCGAGAGCGCCTTGGCGGGTGTGTAGTCGGCGTACTGCTCCACCTCGAGACTGCCTTTGGGCAGCGTCTCGTAGACATAGGTGAACGGAAGCGGTTGCGGCGTAGCCGCGGCGGCCGCAGGAAAAAGCAGCAGCCCGGCGACGACGACGAGTTTTTTCATGGGGGCTCAGAGGCTCTTGAGGTATTCGACCAGTGCGAGTTCGTCGGCCGACGCGAGAGTCGGAGCGGTGGTCCCCGCGGGCGCTCCCGCGCGGAGCATCAGCGGGACGAGGGCATCCAGCGTGGCGGCGCTCCCGTCATGCAGGTACGGCGCGGAGTCCCACAATCCGCGCAGCGCCGGCGTGTCGAACGCGCACGCGGGTCTCGCATGCGAGTCGATGTCTTCGTGGGTGACGTCCGGCCACGGACCGCTCGTCACGCAGGTGCCCACGTCATGGAGAAGAACGCCGCCCGGCGTCGCCACCGAGACGAGCGCCCCAGAGAGATCCAGGGCGGTATTATCCATTCCCGAGTCCGTTTTTGCGGGTCCCGTGTGGCAATTCGCGCAGCCGACCTGATTGAAGATGATCTCTCCGCGAGCGCGCAAGAGAGGATCGGTCTGGGGGGGGACAGGGACTGGAATGGCATAATTTACGTAGTCCGCGATGGCTTGGAGAAGGGGCTTCTGCAAAGGAGCATCCGGACTGAAGTTGCCCCCTTGCTCGACGTTGATCGTCTTCCAATAGTCCTGAACCTGGTTTCGGTCCGCAGTGCGGAACAGAAAGCCGGTGTCGAGCATGCCGCCCGCGTTCGTCGGCGTGTCGCGGGGCCCCTGCGCGAATAGCCACGTCACGGCGTCGCTGCGCCCTTCGAGATGGCAGGTGGCGCAGGCCACCCAGTGATTCTGCGTCAGGGGAACGTCGTCACTATTGGCCGAATAGAAGAGCTTTTGCCCGAGCCGCAAATTCGCAGGCATCGGGTCGGCTGCAAGGCTCGCGAACGGCGCCCCGTCGGCCACGACCGCAATGCCTGCGTCCGTCGTGTCCACCTGGAACACGGCGATGTCCTCACTGTTGCGCTCCTGAACGTAGAGCTCGCCGCCCGCCCACACGATGCCCTCTGGCAAGTGCCCGGGCAACGGGCGAATGAGCTGCGCCTCGATCCGCTGGGCGGCGTCGACGACGAGCACGTCTTCGCTGTCGGCGTCGGCGATGAACGCGAACCGTCCGTCGCCCGAGAAGGTCAACGCCCGGGGCCCAGATACGACGTCGCCGAACGCGCCGTTGTCACCTGGGTTGGTAGCTACCGAGAGACGAGCGAGCTGGCCGCCTTCTTGATCGAGGATGGATAGCGCCGGAAACACCGTCTCCTGAAAATCGAGACTGGGCTGCGGAGTGTCCGTCCCCAACATCAAATGAGCGACCCACAGCTCCGACGTCCCGGGTCGCACCGCCGCGTCGTAAATCCCGCGGACCTGACCGTGGGGTTCGGTGGGGTCGCCGGTGGCTGCCAGATCGGCGACCGGCCACGATTGGATGACGCCCAGGGGCTCGGTCGCCAGGGCGGTGATCCCCGGCCCGAGCAAGTGCGTCGCGAGCAGCGTCTTGCCGTCCGCGGCCCAGGCGAGAGCCCAGGGCTTTCGCGCACACGCGGCGCTCGTCACGGGGGCAAGATCGGCCGCGCGGATCTCGACGATCTTGTCGTCCTGCGCGCATGCCACGAAGACGTGGGCGTCATCGGAGCTCACCAGGACGCCGATCGGCTCGGAGCACGCGCTGACCGTCGCAGTGACCGCCGCAGATGCCGTATCGACGGCATAGAGTTGCCCGGAGCGCTGGCCCGTCACATAGAGCGTTCGGCCTCGCGAATCGAGCGCGAGCGCTCGGGGTCCGACCGCCGGGTCGAAGCGATGCGTCGTAGGATCCGGTGCCGGAGTAGCGGTCCCGAGCAACACTTCGTGCTCTATCGTGCGGCTCGCGAGATCAATGAAGCTCACGCTGTCGGCGTCGGGCTGCGCTACATACAAATGGGAGCCATCGGAGCTGACGGCCAGAGAACTCGAGTGGCTCTGTTGCACGGGCGCCGCGGCGACATGATCGGCATTGCCGCACGCGGCGACGACCAGCAGCCCGAATATCGACGAGCCTCCGCGGTTCATTGAGGCACTCCCTCTTGCGCGATTGACCACGGCTTCAGCGTGAACGTGATCGAACTGGCAAGCGCCGCCGGAAGGCCGACCGCCGATATCTCGGGAACGCAATCGTGTTCGCGATCGTCGGTCACCACGCGCGATCCCGCGTCGAACGTGTCGCTCACGGAACCGGACTCGCCCGAGAGCACGCGCTCGGCCATCTGCAGGCCGCCCAGAACGAGCGGCGGGCCTCCATCGGTTGCGAGCCTCAAGTGGGCACACTCACTCGGCCAGTAGATGGTTCCGTCGTTGTCTCTGTCGTCCCATCCATTCAGGACGAGCTTGTTCAGGCGCGCAACCCGATCCTCGATGAGCGCGGCCATCGCTTCGTTGCCGGGGAGCAACGCGATGAGTTCGTAGGTGTCGCGCAGCGACCCTTGGAGCAGCCCAAAGCGTCGCGCGGTGAAGGTCAACTGCGACGAGCGATCGCCCGCGATGGTTCGATAGACCCGCGCGCTCGGGTCGTAGAACGCATCTTCCAACCGCTGAAACACAGCCTGCGCGCGCTCGCGAAACTTCGTCTGCCCCGTCGCCAGATAGGCCACGAGGAGGCCACGGATCGCCGCAGTGTGGGCGTCGAGGGAGGAGCCATCGTCGCTCGGGTTTGCATCCAGCACATCCCAGGCGGCGAATGCGTGCCCGTCGCCGACCGTGAGCTGGTCATAGAAAATGTTCGAAAGCGCGTCGATGAGCTGGTCGAGGCGAGCTCCGTACGTCGGCCCGGACGCGAGGGGAAACGCATCCAGTGCGCTCGGAACACCCTCGGAATCGGGCTTGGTGTTGCTGTAAAGCGTGAGCTCCGAATCCAGAGCCCGCCGCGCGGTTCGCAGCGCGAGCAGGGTATATGCGGCCACGTCGCTGGAGAGCGTCGTTGCGCGCGTCACGGTCCCATTCGCAAGCGCGACGTCGTCGACGAAGAGGTGGGTGCTCGGATCGACGTGCAGGCGGTCGATGTTGACGACCAGCACGCGCATCATCGCCAGCGCGCGGTCATGCAGCGTCGGCTCGCCGTCCGGCGTTTGATTCTGAAGTGGAAACGGATCTCCGTCGAAGTAAGCGAGGGCCGATTGGCTGCCTCCGACCGCCACGTTCGACTGGTCGGTGAGCGAGTAGATGCTGGAGAAAGCCCCAAGAAGCCCCGCCAAGTCGAGCAGGTGGCTGTCCGGCGAGGCGATCGAAAAGCCGGTGGCGCGGGGAAAGCCGCTATCGTCCGCGGTCTCGGTCACGCGAATCGACCCTGGAAACCAGCGCAGAGGGTCCGCGGCGCTGTAGGCGAGCGCGCGGGGTAGGCTCGCGAAGCCCCCGAGCGTCGATCCGTCGGCGGTCGTCAGCTCCGAGAGCCATTGCGCGGCCTGGTTGTCGAGGATCTGAATGAAATTCCCCGCTTGGAAGCCCTCGATGTCACTCGACCCGAGAAACGTGCCCGCGACGGTGGGACTGCCCGGACCGCCGTTGCCCACGATCGAGTTGCCCGGAGTGCCCACCCGCGAGAGCTGATCGCCGGGCACCGTGTTCACCGGATTTTCGGCCGAGTCATGCATGACCTGCAGGTAGTTGAGCGTCCAGAGGGCCTCTTTCCACCCTGCCCATCCCGAAGATCCGGGGTCGATGGTCATCGTCACTTGGCCCGCGCGGTTCGGCAGGTGCAAGCCGTTGTAGTCGCACTCGTAGTCGTCGCAGGTGAGCGACCCGGAGGCTCCGGGGTCATCGTCGGAGCTGATCGAACACCCCGTGGAGGCGTTCGTCGGCTGGATCGACGGGTCCCACGTCGAGAACGGCTGGAGCGTTGGCCAGAGGCCGGGCCATCCGAGCGGATTGCCTGCCGTCACGTCCGCGTGCACGAAGCGGCTCGCGGCGTTGCTGGCGCCCCCCATGTGCTGCACCCAGTTGCGGAGGCCTTGCAAAGCCGCGGCGCCCGTCGTCCCCGTCGGATTGACGACGGGTCCGAAGAGCAATGAAGTTCCCGCCCCGGATTCGAAGGCGATGTTGTTCATCGGCTGTTTCGAGTATTCGTACGACTCGACGGCGCTCGAGAAGCCGGCGAGGTCTTGCCGGCCGATCGGTCCTCCAGCCACCCCGCCATTCAAGGCCGGGTCGAAGTACGAACTCGGGTCGCAGTAGTCACTCTGGCAGCTGTAGTCCCGGCTGTAACCCGCGAGGTCGCGCCCCATGGCTTCCGCGAATGGCTCGCCGGAGATCTGCATCTCGACCGCAGCCATGAAGTGGTCCCGCGTGGCAAACGTCGTGTCCACGGCGGCGACGTGCAACGCCAATGTCTGCAAGGGCGGCTCCGTGTTTGCGGAAGAGGCCGGAACGTGGCTCGGTCTGCTGCTGTCGCACGAAGCCAGAAGAAGAAAGGCGACGGCAGCCGGTCGTCCCGCGCGCATGGGACATATTGATGATGGTTTTCAAGTTCGAGGTCAAGCTCTATTGCAAGCCACTTTCACTTTCAGTAAGACTACGACCATGGCTTCCTTGCGCGGGCGTTGCTGGAGCATGAGCGCGGTCCTCGGTCTACTTTCGTTGGCGTGCTCGAGCGCTGGCCAGCCGGCCGCAACCTCGAGCACGTACACCCCCGCCTACGCGGCGAGCTTCACGAATTTCTGTTCGTGGTCCTCCGCGGACGCGACCGCCGCCAACGACGCGTCCGACGGCGTCCATGGCCTCGGTCCCTTGAGGGTCTATTGGAACCAATCGCCGCCGCACGGTTCAAAGGCGTTTCCGGTCGGGACCCTCATTCTCAAGGAGACCGAGGAGACCGATCCCACGATGCGGACCCTCTTTGCGATGGCCAAGGTGGGCGGGGGCTACAATGCGAGCGGTGCCGTCAACTGGGAATGGTTTTCGCTCAAACAGAACCCCGATTGCAGCGTCACGCTTCTTTGGAGCGCCGCACCCCCGGCGGCCGAGAGCTACGCCGGACAGCCTATTGGGGATTGCAACGGCTGCCATGAGCAGGTGAGTGGCAATGACTACGTCTGGGACAACGCGCTGCAACTGTCGAACTTCTGAGGACCGGCGCCGCGCACGCGGGCCCCTGGCGCGCAAGTGGACGCCACTCTCGCCCCACGGATAAAAGCCCCCATGCAAAATGTCATCGAGAAGGCGTCGGTGCTACACGAAGCGCTGCCGTACATACGGCGCTTTCACGGGCGAACGTTCGTCGTGAAATACGGCGGCCACGCGATGATCGACGTCGATCTGAAGACCAGCTTCGCCAAAGACATATGCCTTCTTCGTTACGTCGGCATCCACGTCGTCGTGGTGCATGGCGGCGGCCCGCAAATCAATGCCGCCCTCGGGAGGATGGGCGTGGGCTCCAACTTCGTCTCGGGCTTGCGCATCACGGATGACCAAACCATGGACATCGTGGAGATGGTCCTCGCCGGGCAGATCAACCAGGAGATCGTGAGCCTCATCTGCCTGCATGGTGGTCGGGCCGTGGGCCTCTCGGGTAAGGATGACGCGTTCATCCAAGCTCGGAAGCTGACGGGCGTTCATGCCAAAGATGACCACGGGGCGGATGTGATCGTGGACCCCGGTCGCGTTGGGGAGGTCATCGAGATAGTGCCGGACGTGGTCGACCAGCTCGTGCGGGCCGGCTTCGTTCCCGTCATCTCGCCGATCGGCGTCGATCGGGAGGGGCGCTCCCTCAACATCAACGCGGATACCGCCGCTGGCAAGGTCGCCGAGGCATTGAAAGCCGAGAAGTTGATTCTGCTGACGGACGTCGAAGCCGTGCGCAGCGCGACAGGGGAGTTGATTCGCTCTCTCACCTCCGCCGAGGCTGGGGATCTCATCAAGCGGGGAGTCATCCACTCGGGGATGATCCCCAAAGTGCGGTGTGGCCTCGACGCGCTGTCGGGTGGGGTCAAGAAGGTTCACATGCTGGACGGACGAACGAAGCATGCCGTACTCCTCGAGATCTTCACCGATCAGGGCATTGGGACCGAAATCGTCAGTCGATAGGATCGCCCTGTGTCCCGGCAATGCCGGGCAACTCGGCCACACACGTCAGTGCTTCTTTTGATCCTTTTCGACTTCTTTGCGGATCAGATCGTCGAGCGATCCTGGCACGGGCGCCGGCGCCTTATTCACGGCGGGAGGTGGGACCCTCGCCGGCGTCCGTGACAGACGCGCCTTTGGCCCCGTCGCCGTGCTTTCCTCCATCGCGGCGGTGGGCTGGGCCGGGTGCGCGGCAACTCGCGTACGTGGAATGGACGGAGCGAATGCGGCAGTCCGTGCGGGGGCGGGCGCCGCCCGGGGTTTGGTCGACGCGAGAGGCAGCGAGGAAACGGATACCTCTGGCGGCTCCGGGCTCGCTGGGGGAGCTGCGCTCGGATCGCTCGAGGGAGCAACCCCCGCCGTGACCGCCGGCGGCGGCAAGGACTCGGGCCGAGCGGGCAAGGGATGTCCGGTCGGTGCCGCGCCCATCGCCGCGACGTGGGCGTAGATCCAAGCGCTCGGGTGGGCGAGCGTGGCACGCACCGCGTCAATTGCGTACGCCGGAAGTCGGTCCCGCAGCACGGCGCCGGCCGCCGCAGACAACAACGCCAGCAACAACATCCAGGCGACTCGCGGTCGAAGCCTTGGGACCCCCTCGCCCGGCACCAACGGCGCGGCGAGAGGCCCCCTTGCTGAAGCGGGAGACCCCCTCGCCCGTAATGGAAGTGCGTAGGCGGAAGCCTGCAACGGAGCTGGAGGCGCGGGCGACGATCTTTCGGTGCGTCGTGCGGTCGGATTGGGGTAACCGGAAACTTGCGACGAAACCGCGGGCGCAGGCCACGCGATCGCAGACGAAGGGGCGGGCCGCGCGGACACGGGCGCCGGCGCGGGGACCGCTCGGGGAGCGAGGGGTGGGGGCGGCGCCGAGGGCGAAGGCGCTGGCTGCTGCAACGTGCGAGTCGCGACTCCGCCCTTCGGGGGCGGAACCGGAACTCGATCCGCGGGCAACGGCGGCGGCCAGGTGGGGGGCCGCGGTGCGCGCCGCACTCCGGATATCCGAGCGAAGCTCGGCTCGAATTGCGTGCCTGCAGCGGAACGAGCGACCGCGTGGGCCACGCCCACGTCGAGTGCCGCTCCGCTATTCGACTTCCTGCGGCTCATGCCATCGTCTCCGGCTCCCCCTGCGTCTCGTGCCACGGGATGCTAGCGGGCGGTCGCGCCTCGCGCCGCTCGAACTGGGTTTGGAGTAGGGTAGCATTCGTTGCTGATCCCATGCTCAAACACAATGCGTATTTCGAGGGCAAAGTCCAGAGTATCGGCTACGAGCGTCTCGGTCGCCGAATGACGGTCGGCGTCATCGCGCCGGGCGAGTACCATTTCGGTACGGATGCTCCTGAACGGATGACCGTCGTCAGTGGGGAAGTCGACGCCAAGGTCTCCAACGGGTGGCGAACGTACGCCGCGGGTGCGGCGTTCGAGATTCCCGGCAAGAGCGGGTACGACATTCGCGTGAGGGATGCTGCGGCATACCTCTGTGAGTTTCTGTGAGCCCGCGCAGACCTTCGGTGGAGCAAACGGAGCAAGGTGCTTCGACCCGGGCATATGGTTCCGTCGACACCGCCGCTTGCATGGCCCTAACCTAAGAGGAGCGTGGGCAGATGAGTGAGCTTGTCACCAACGGGCATGGATCCAATGGATCCATCCGGGTTCAGTCGGAGCCGAGCGAGGCGCAGCGGGCCGTCGATAAGGCGCGTGCCGCTCAGGTTTATTGGCATCTAGAACCGACGGCGGTGCGGATCGCCGCGATCGCGAGGGCCGCCAAGACCATGCTTCGCCGCCGCGCCGAGGTCATCGCGCTGGCTCGCGAAGAGATGGGCAAAGTGAAGGCGGAGGCGCTGTTCAACGAAGCGCTTGGTCCGCTCGATCAGGTCTCCTCGTGGGGCCGCATTGTAGAAGCATCGACGCGGCGGCATCGTGTGCGCCTCAACCCGATGAGCTTTGCGGGCAAGAGAGCGTTCGTCGACTTCGTTCCGCGGGGTGTCGTGGGAGTGATCGCGCCCTGGAATTTTCCCGTCGCGGGCCTGTACCGTTCGGTCTTGCCCGCGCTGATGACCGGTAACGGGGTCGTGCTCAAGCCGTCCGAATACACGCCGCGGTCCGCGGCCTGGTTTGTCGACCGGCTCGCGGAAGAGCTGCCCAGCGGAATCGTGGCCGTTCTTGCCGGCGACGGGAAGGTGGGGATGTCGCTCATCGACGCGGGGATCGACGCGTGCGTCTTTACAGGCTCGCCGCGTACCGGACGCGTCGTGCGGGTGCGGTGCGCCGAACACGGGATTGCTTCCAGCATCGAGATGGGCGGCAAGGACGCCGCCATCGTGCTCGCCGATTGCGACCTCGCGCGCACTGCGGCGGGGATCACCCATTGGTCGCTTAGCAACGCGGGGCAGGCGTGCGGCGCGATCGAAGTCGTCTACGTCGATGATCGAATCGCGGACTCGTTCGTCGAGACGATGCGGCGCGCGTGGACCCGGCTCGACGAAACGTCCGTGGGCCCGCTCGCCAACCAAAGGCAGTTCGAGATCGTCGTGTCGCACGTGGATGACGCTCGCGCGAAGGGCGCCAACGTCGTGTGCGGCGGATCGCCCCGGGGCGACGGCTTGTGGTACCCGCCCACGCTCCTCGATCGATGCGATGAACGCATGGCGGCCGTAACGGATGAAACGTTCGGGCCCGTCCTCGCGATCGTTCGCGTCGCGGGGGCCGCCGACGCGATTGGTGCGGTGAATCGCTCGCGGTACGGCTTGGGAGCGTCGATATGGACGGGGGACCGCGCACGCGGAGAGCGGCTGGCGGCGCGACTGGAGGTCGGCGTGGCGAGCATCAATTGTCATGCCTTCACGGGCGCCATACCGACCCTTCCGTGGAGCGGTACACGCGAGACCGGATTCGGTGTGGCGAACAGTCGTTACGCTCTATCCACATTCGTACGACCCCGTGTTACCGCCATAGACGAATCGACCGGCCCCGATCCGTACTGGATGCCGTACGACGACAGGCTTCAGCAGTTCGGTGAGATCCTCGCCGAGGTGCAGCTCGCGCAGCTCGCTCGATCGTGGAGGCTGCCCTTCCTCGTGAGGCGCCGTCTTCGTGCCGTGCGTGAATTTTTTGTGTAGTGAGTCACCTGGGTCACCGTAGAGTAGCGAGTCACCCGGGTCACCCTGAGTCTCGCTCCGCCTTGCCTCCGGCAAGGGCTCCGTTCGACAGATGGGCTCGCACGTCACGTCGAGGGGAGCGATGCCGCTCCTCCTCGAGCTCCCCAGCAGTCCTGGCCGGAAGCTTCGCTTCCTCCCATTGGGGATGAAAACGGGCCATACTGAGGCCCTGTACAAGGCCGGCACGAAGCCCGATTTCCTCAGCGGTGGTAACACCCCGACCAGCAGTCTGGGATGGGCGCGGCGTGCGGATCCATACATGTCGCAGCTCGCCGCGAGGCGAGTGAGCACGCAGGGCAGGATGCTCTAATTTTTCCGTCAGCCTCACCGGCCTTGTGCACCTCTTGCTTCGGGAACTTGGCAACGCAAGATCGAACAACGCGCCTTTGCGCCGTGGCTGACGTGTGCCCCCACGCCGAAGACGTTTTCAGGGCAGGAAGAGACGCTCGACGCTCGTTTCCTTCGTTGCGTGTCCGGCGTAGCCGGGCGGGGGCAAGCACGAAGGGGTCTCAGAGCGTCTGTGCGACGACCTCGGCGGCCCGCGTGGCCATCGCCATGATCGTTAGCTGCGGGTTCACGCCGAGCGGGCCGGGCACCGTGCTGCCGTCGACCACGTAGAGCCCCGGAGCATCGTGGACTTGATGATCGAGCCCGACGACGCTAGCGGACGGATCGCGTCCCATTTTGCAAGTGCCGAGCGGGTGATAGCTCAGCCAAACGAAGTCCGACGGCCGCAGCGATGTCTCGCGGAACGCGGAGAGTTCGCGTGCCCCCTCGAGAACCGGCATGCGTGGAGTGACGGGGTAGAGCTTTTTGGCTCCCGCCGCGAGACAGAACTCGCCGGCACGGACCATCGCCTCGTGCATGCGCGCCACGTCCTCGTTCGAAATGTCGTACGTGACGAGGGGCAGGCCGCCAACATCCCTCCACACGCGTCCGTTCGCTTTCGAGTCCCGGATGAGAAGCCCAAACGAGGCCAGATGATCGATCTCGCCGAGCGTTTCCATCAGCCTCCGTCCGGTGAACGGGAAGAGCAGCGGCGCGATGTTGTGCGAAGGCTGGGCCGCGGTAATCAGGATTCCGTCGCGGAGAAATTGGTCGCACCCGTAGCCCTGCGGAATGTGTCGGTGGGCGTTGATCCCCTCATCGAACAACGCCGAGAAGCCGCAACTCGGGTGTAGCGTCAAGTTGCGCCCGACCTGTCCGCTGCGATTGCCGAGGCCCTGCCGAAGAAGCAAGAGGGGCGTAGGGATGGCTCCCCCTGCGAGCACGACCGCGCGCGCACGCACTGTCACACGCCGGCCGTCCTTCGCCTCGGCCTCGATGCCGACCGCCCGCCCCCCTTCGAACACGACTCGCTCGGCCTTGGCTCCTACGAGAAGCAACGCGCCCTTTTCGAGCGCCGGTGGAAGATATGCGATCTGCGTTCCTCGGCGCGCTTCGCGCCGGCACCCGAAATCGCAGAACCCCGACCCGTCGCAGTCCGGCGCGTTGCGCTGGATCGGAAAGTGACTCCATCCGAGGGCGTCGCAACCCCGCGCCATGACGTCTCCTATGGGACCGATGTGTTCTTTTCGAGCGGGCTGCACGTCGAGCACCCTTTCGACGCGCTCGAAATGCCGGCGCATGGTCTCCGGGGCAAAATCCTCCGTCTTCAGCTCTTCGCACCACCTATCGAGCACCCACGGCGGCGGCCGGAAGCACGTGCCGCCATTGATCGCGGTGGAACCGCCGACGAGCCGCCCGGCGAAAATGGGCATCACGACGTTGCCGACCGAAAACGCGGCGCGGTAAAAGCGCTGGTGCGCCCGCACCGAGCTCCCGTCGAACGCGTCGCGCCGATGGAAGTCTCCCTCTTCGAGGAAGACGACGGCATGGCCACGTTCGGCAAGCTCGCGACCGAAGACCGCCCCCCCCGCGCCGGAGCCGACGACGACCGCGTCGCACTCGATGTCGCCTCCCTCCCACTGCTCGCCCCGTTGCACCTGCCGCAACCACTTGGGCTCCTCGACGGACCGAATGACGTCCAGCGAGGCGACTCCCGAGCGGGCGGGCGCGCGATTGAAGTGAACCATTTTGTAGACGAGCGAGATGAAGCCAAGCGGTTTGCCGAGGACGGGGTCGCGCTCCCACCGTTCGAGCAACGCGTCCTGCGCGTCCGCCGAAAGCCTGTGAAATCGTCGCCCCGTTCGCGTGATGGCAGCGGCGTCGAGGACCCGCTGCGCCAGCCGCCATGCGTGGACGAGCTTGGGATGAAGCTCTCGGACGAGGCCTTCGACGCGCTCGACGGTCTGCTCGTCAGCCGCAGGAGTGTCGGGCGAACCGGGCATGAGGGCCTCGGCGAAGGCGAGCGAAGCGCGGTCCGGAAGCGAACGAACGCGCCCCGCGTTCGATGACGAAGCGGCGCCGACCGACATTGGGGATTCGGATGCGCCGCGACGAGACATGGTCTCTGCGGTGCCGGTTTTTTTCAATGTCTCTAGGTACCTCAACGTTTTTCCTCGCAGCGCCGTTGGCTCTTTCACTGCCCGAAGAGCGTCTTCGCCGCAAGCCCGAACCGCTATCACGCGCCGCGGGCCCACATGGAGCACCGATACGCGATATTGTTTCAGAGCCGGATCTGCATTCCGAGCTCCACCACGCGCCCCGGCGGCAATCCGAAGTAGGCCGTGGCCGGCACGGCGTTGCGCGCGATGAACGAGAAGAGGCGCTTCCGCCACGGCTGCATTCGTGCGTCACCCGAGGGCAGCAGCGTTTCTCGACCGAGAAAGTAGCTCACCCGATCGACGGAGATCGGGACGCCATGAAGACTACAATCCGCGATTGCGCGCGGGATGTCGGGCGTCTCCATGAAGCCGTATCGCACCGTGACCCGGTAGAAGTTCTCGCCCAGCGCCTCGGCGCGCACTCGCTCCTCCGCGCGCGCCTCCGGGACGTGGAGGCCGATCACGGTGAGGAGGACCACCTGGTCGTGAAGAGTTTGGCTGTGCTTCAAGTAGTGCAAGAGGACGGGAGGAACGCCCTGGGCATTCGACGCCATGAATACCGCCGTTCCCTTCACACGAATCGGCTTGTGGTCCGCGAGGTCCTTGAGGAAAAGGTCCATCGGGAATGACGCGTCGGCCATACTTTGCGCGAGGTAGCGCCGCCCCGTTTGCCAGGTTGTCATGACGACGAACACGCCTGACGCGAGAAGGAGTGGAAACCATCCCCCCTCGAGGAGTTTGGTCGAGGTGGCCGCGAAGAAGGCCAGGTCGACCACCAGGAACGCCGCGCTGAGCGGCGCGGCCTGCCACACGGGCCACCTCCACGTCCGCGTCACGACGAAATAATACGTGATCGTCGTGATCGCCATCGTGCCGGTGACTGCGATTCCGTAGGCCGCGGCAAGTGCGCTGGAGCTCTTGAACGAAAGCACGAGACCTACGCACGCGCATAGCAGAAGAGTATTGATCTCGGGGATATAGATCTGCCCCTCCGTTTCTTTCGACGTATGAATGATAGTAATGCGGGGAAAGTACCCGAGCTGCACCGCCTGCTGCGTGAGCGAGTACGCTCCCGAAATGAGGGCTTGCGATGCCACGACCGTAGCGGCCGTCGCCAGAACGACCATCGGGTAGAGAGCCCACGACGGAACGAGGGCATAAAACGGGTTGGCCGCAAGCTCTGGATGTCCCAGAAGAAGAGAACCCTGACCGAAGTAACTGAGGAACAGCGACGGCAATACCACGATGAACCAGGAGCGACGGATCGGCCCGGGCCCAAAGTGTCCCATGTCTGCGTAGAGCGCTTCGGCGCCCGTGATGGCGAGCACGACTCCGCCGAGCACGACGAACCCGTGGAGCCGGTTCTGGACGAAGAAGTGCATGGCGCGGCCCGGATCGATGGCATAGAGCGCGCGGGGATCGTGTGCGAGCTGCAAGGCTCCAAGGGCGCCGATCGTTCCGAACCAGACCAGCATGACCGGCCCGAAGACGCGACCGATGCCGGCCGTTCCTCTGCGCTGCACGAGGAATAGGGCCAGCAGCGTGGCCACGGTCAGCGGAAGAATCGCCGGCTTGAGCGCCGTGGTGGCGACCTCGAGCCCTTCGATGGCCGACAGCACCGAGATCGCTGGCGTAATGACCCCATCGCCATAGAGGAGCGCGGCGCCGAAGAGCACAAGAAGGATGAGAAATCCCATGGCCCGCTTGCCGCGCGGGCTCGCGTTCGACACGGGGCCGCTGGGCGGAGGCCCGCTTGGAGCCTTGCGGGGCAACGCGAGGGCCAAGAGGGCCAGAATGCCGCCCTCTCCCTCGTTGTCGGCGCGAAGAATGAAGACGAGATACTTGATCGTAACGGTGAACGTGAGCGCCCAGAATACGAGCGAGAGGACACCGAGTATGTTCGGAGGGGTCGGCGCGACCGCGTGATCCCCGTGGAAACACTCGGCCAGGGTATAGAGCGGGCTCGTACCAATATCGCCGTAAACGACGCCGAGCGCGGGGAGCGCGAGCTTCCACGAGGACGACCGCGCGTGAGCGTGGGTTTCGGCGGACTCGGCCAGCGTACGCGCCAGGGTAGCATTGGCTCCGCGCTCGCGCGTCGCAAGTGCGAGCGGGACTCCCGTTCTCTAACTCTAAGCGAAGTGGCCAGTTGCACCATGCGGCGTTTGGACGCATCGCCGTTCGCGCGGCGCCTTTCGGGCGTCGCTCCGTTGCGTGCTACGACGTCTCCGCGATGTCTTCAAGTTCGGGTTCCACGGCGTCCGAGCTTCCCGGCGCGGGACCTCGTCCTCTGGCGGTGCTGGTGGGAATCCAGCTGCCCGGAGTCTCCGATGAGGACCATGCCGCGGATCTTGCCGAGCTCCGACGTCTCGTGCAGACCCTGGGCTTCGAGGTTCTCGCCACGGTCACGCAACGACGAGAGGCGCTGGCGGCTGCCGCGGTGCTCGGGGACGGTAAGCTGAAGGAGCTCTCCGCGCTGACCGGAGGGCGGGGCGTGGTGCCGACGGGCGCCGCGCCGGTCAAGACGAAGGCTCGCGCAAAATGGGAGGCCGCCAAGGACGACGACGAGGGAGGGCGAGGACGAGAACGAGCAGAGGGGCGAGAAGGGGACGGCGACACGGCCGGCAGCGGCGCGGCGACCGGCGGCGCACGTGAGGAGCCGGTGGCGACGGTCGTCGTCGTCGACCACGAGATCTCGCCGAGCCAGTCTCGCAACCTCGAGCGGGCAACGGGAGCACGGGTCCTCGATCGCACGGGGGTCATCGTCGACATTTTTCATCGGCACGCGCGGAGCCGCCAGGCGCAGCTGGAGGTCGAGATCGCACGCCTGAACTACGTGGCGCCTCGGATGCGCGAGTCGGCCGGCCGCAAGGAGCGCCAGCGCGGCAAGGGATCCGGCGAGGCCGCCATCGAACTCGATCGCCGAAAGATCCGCGATCGCATCGCGGAGCTCCGCACCCAACTCGTGGTCGTTCAGAAAGAGCAGGACCAGAGGCGCCGTGCCCGCCGCGAACAGCCTCGCGTCGCGCTCGTAGGGTACACGAACGCAGGGAAATCATCGCTAATGCGCGCGTTGACGGGGAGCCACGTCCTCGTGGAAGACAAACTCTTCGCGACGCTGGACACCACCGTGCGCGCCCTGCAGCCGGAGACGAAGCCTCGCATCCTGCTCTCCGACACGGTCGGCTTCATCAAGAAGCTCCCGCACGACCTGGTCGCCTCGTTTCGATCGACGCTCGACGAGGCGCTCGAAGCGGCGCTCTTGCTCTATGTGGTCGACGCCGCCGATCCGATGCATGCCGCGCAGCTCGAGGTGACGCGGACGGTGCTTCGCGACATAGGCGCCGGCGCCGTGCCGAGCCGGCTCGTTCTCAATAAAGCGGATCGGCTGGACGCGAGCGCGCGGGAGGCGCTCCGTCAAAGGTACCAAGGCGAAGAGCCGCTGGTCATTTCCGCGCACGATCCCGTGGACGTGGCTGGCTTGCGCGAGACGATCATTGCGTTCTTCGAGGCCGCAATGGTGGATGCGGAGATCGTCGTTCCCTACCCGAAACAGGGGCTCCTGGGTCAAGTCTACGAGACGGCGCGCGTCATCGGGGAGAACTTCGAGGATCAAGGCACGCGTTTGCAGGTCCGGGGCCTGCCGGCGACCATCGGTCGGCTGAAGCGCATGTTCGAGCCGTGAAGGTGTGGCTTGGAAACTCCCCACAAACCTGGCTCCGTGAATGTGAAGGTGTGGCCGGAAATGGAAGTTGGGGGCTTGGGGGGAGCGGTGGGGAGAGGATCTCCCCCCCAAAACCTGGCTCGTGAGTTCCGGCATGCGAGCCGCGTTTTGCGCGCGATCGCGCGGCGGGCTCGTCCACCGTCCCAAGAAATACAAGCAAACCCCCGGCAGGGTGGTTATGTTCGGTGGTTCGGCCCGCTGTCCCGCGAAGAGCGAGGGTCCTTAACCGGCGCGGGTGCGACAAGAAATTCGATGCATCGAGTGAAACAACAGCGCCGCAAAGGCGCAGCCAGGGCGCGTTCGCGCCCGTCTCGCTGCAGCGTGAAGGTCTCGCGGCTCCCCGCAGCAGGTAAGGCTCTTCGGCCGCCGGAATGATGATTCACATCATTGGGTTTCTCCTGTTCGGGCTCCTCATCGGCGTCCTTGCCCGCATGCTCGTGCCCGGCGGCGGAAGCGGCGGATGGGTGGTCTCCATGGCCATGGGAGTGGCCGGCTGCATGCTGGGCGGCTTCTTCGGGCGCGTCGCAGGTCTTTATCGGGAAGGGGAGCCGGCCGGTTTCGTCATGTCCCTCCTTGGGGCTTTCACGCTCGTCGCCGTGTACCACGCCTTCGCGGTGCGTCGGCGTGCCGCGGGACGGACCTATCCATGAACCTCCATTCTCGCTGCACCCTTCAGTCGAACACGACGGTTTTGTTGCCATAGACGAGCACGCGATCTTCGAGGTGCAACCGGAGCGCGCGTGCGAGGACGGCCTTCTCGAGGTCACGCCCTCTCCGGATGAGGTCTTCCACGCTGTCCTTGTGGGATATTCGTGCGACGTCTTGTTCGATGATAGGCCCCTCGTCGAGGGCCGCCGTGGCGTAGTGCGCAGTCGCGCCGATGAGTTTGACGCCCCGTCGATGGGCCTGATGGTACGGTTTCTGGCCAATGAACGCGGGAAGAAACGAGTGATGAATGTTGATGATCCTATTGGGGTAGTGGGCCACGAAAGCGTCGGAAACGACTTGCATGTATCGCGCGAATACGACCAAGTCGACTTCGTTGGACTCCAGGAGTCGTCGTTGTTCGGCTTCGGCCGTCGCTTTTTCGTCCTGGACGACGGGGATCACGTGAAATGGGACGCCGAATTGGCTCGCGACATCTTCCAGGTCGGCGTGATTGGCGATGACGAGGGCAATCTCGCAGTCGAGCTCACCGAGGCGGCGCCTCCATAGCAAATCAATTAGACAATGACCGTAACGCGAAACGAATACCGCCACGCGCTTTGGGCGGTTTGCGTATGCGAGCCGGTACGTCATCCCGAGCCGCCCGGCGACTTCGGCAATGGCCCTCTCGATCGCGATGCGGTCGGTGCGCATCTCCGAGAGGTCAAAGCGAATTCGTTGGAAGAAAGAGCCCGCGAGCGAGTCGGTGTGCTGATCGGCGTCCAGAATATTGGCTCCATGGCCGTAGAGCAGCTGGGCCAGCGCCGCGACGATTCCCTTCCGATCCGGGCAAGAGACGAGCAGCGTCGCGACATCTTCGTTTTGATTGGCCATGGAAGCGTCGTCCCTTGCCGTGCACCTTACGTGCTTTTCGCGACGGCGGAGCGCTACGGCTTCATGTCGAGCGTTGCTGGCGGACGGGCTTGGCTCGCGCCGGTCGCCATCGCAGGCGCGGCGGGTTGGGGTCGGGTGCCGCCGCGTGGGGTGACATGTACGCAAACGCGATAGGATGAGACCGTGAAGCGGCGACAGAAAGCGCGAAGGAAGCGATCGACGTCCGTGTCCTGTCCGTTCTGTGGCGAAACGGACGAACTCTACATCGACCTCGGGGGAGGACTGTCGCAACAATACACCGAGGATTGCGCGGTCTGCTGCCGTCCTCGCGTCGTTCATGTGGAACCGAACGCCGAAGAGGGGACGTTTCGCGTGTGGCTCGAGCGGGGCGAGTAAGAGGCACGATGACCACCACGAACCGCGATCTCGCGGGGCTCTTTTTCGTCATTACCGGCGCGAATACCGGTATCGGGCGCGCCGCCGCCGCGGAGCTCGCTCGCCGCGGAGCCGATCTCGTCCTGGCATGCCGATCGGAAGAACGGACGCGGCCGATACTCGATGCCATTCGCACCCAGGGCGCCGGGCACGCCGACTTCATCGAGCTCGATCTGGGCGACTTCGCTTCGGTCCGCGCATGCGGCGCGCGGATCGCGGGCCTCGCGCGTCCGGTGGATCGGCTCATCAACAACGCGGGTTTGGCCGGCCATCGCGGAGTCACTAAGCATGGATTCGAACTCGCCTTTGGAACGAACCATCTTGGACACTTCCTCTTGACGATGCTCCTCCTCCCCAGCCTTCGAGCCGCCGGTCGCGCGCGCGTCGTGAACGTGTCGAGCCAAGCCCACTATGACGCTCGCGGCATCGACTTCGACGCTGTTTGCCGGTCCACCCGGTCCATCACCGGCCTTCGCGAATACGCGGTCTCCAAGCTTGCAAACGTCTTATTTACCCGCGAACTCGCCCGCCGAATCGGGCCGAGCGGCGTTCATAGTTACGCGCTTCACCCGGGCGTCGTCGCTTCGGACGCGTGGCGCCGCGTGCCCTGGCCCATTCGGCCGCTCATCAAGCGCGGTATGCTCTCGAACGAAGAAGGGGCAAAGACCACGATCTATTGCGCGACGGCGCCCGAAGTCCAGAGCGACGATGGGCTCTACTACGACGAGTGCCGGACGAAGGAGCCCAGCGCTTTGGCGCACGACGCGGATCTCGCGCGGCGCCTGTGGGAGCGGAGCGCGGCGTGGGTGGCCGCGGATCTGCCGTAGCGCGGCCGCGTGACACCCCAATTCACGGCGCTTGCGTGTCGCTTTCGAGGGCGTCCGCGCGCTCTTCGGCGATCCGTCCTTCCTCCGTTCGACCCTCTCGCCGCAGCACGATGCCCAGATTTCGATACGCGCGGCCATAGCGAGGATGGACGGCCAACTCGCTTCGGAGCTCCCGCTCGGCCTCGGTCCAATCGGCCCCGGCCATGTAGATCACCGCGATATTGTTGTGGACGACCTCGCGCGAGCCGAGGGCAAGCGCGAGACGGTACTCGGCGAGCGCGCGCCCTCCATCGCCGTCGGTCTGGTAGGACTTTCCCAGGCAGAAATGCGCCAAGGCCGAGTGCGGCGAGGCCTCCACGGCGCCCTCGGCGAAGGTCCGCGGGTCTTTGAACGTGCTCTCGTAGCCCAAGGCAACGAAGGCCAGGGCCAGCAAACTTGCGGTCGAAAATGCCATGGAGAGCGGGGCCGCGTCACGGCGCTCGAGAGCGAGACCGAGCGCGCGGGCGATTTCGGCGGCCGCGAGGATGGCGCCGCACGCGGGCAAGTAGAGTCGGCTGTTCAAGACGAGCGTCGTCCCCGCCGCGAGGGCGGGGGCCAAAGAGAGAGCGAACGTGGCGGCGCCCAGGGCGACGACGCGCATGCGCACGCCGGGTACGAGGGTCGCCGCGGCCGCCCCCAGGCCGAGCGCGAGGATTCCCGGCCAGAACGGCAAATCCTCCGTGGCGTTGAGGAGCGATGGATTCACGGGAAAGACCAACTCTCCGACGCTCGCGGCGACGACCGGAACGTTGACCATGACGTCATGGGCCACCGCGCCACCCGATATGGCGATATCCGTAGGCCGCAGCGCGAGCCGCGCGGCGACGGCGACGCCCCAGCTCGCCACGAGGGTGGCCCTTGCGGCGTACTGCTCCCGGCGCGCCTCCGGCGAGATGCGCTCGAATAGCGCAAGGTGCACGGACCACACGAGCGGCGCTGCCATCGCGGTCTCTTTCGCAAGCAGCGAAAGCGCGAAGAATGCCCAATGTCCGAGCCATCGACCGCAGCCGGCGCGCCGCGAAGCGGTGGGCAAAAGCAGCCAAGCTGCCAGGACGAAGAGGGCCAAGAGCGAATCGTTGCGGCCCGGGATCCAGGCGACATTGGCCACCAGCGCGGGATGCACCGCGAAGACCAGCGCTCCCAGGGTTGCCGCACGGCCGAGGGCAAAGCCGCGGAGCAGGGAGAGAAGGAGAACGCTCGCGATCGCGTGTAGCACGACGTTGGTGACGTGGTATCCCCACGGCGCGACGCCGCTCCATTGCGCATCGAGCATGTAGGATGCGGTGACCACGGGGCGGAAATACGCGTGCTGAACATCGACCACATGCATATACGCGCGCGTAAAAATCCGCAGTAGGTTCACAGGGCGTGCGAGAAACGCGTGGTCATCGAGGAGCAAGTCCCGGTCATCGAGGTCGGTAAAGCCGAACGCGCCGAACGCGATCGAGGCACCATGCACGAGTACGACCGAAAGGACGACGAGCGCGCGCTCGGTCCAGGCGCTGCGTGGTGCGGCCTGGGTATCCAAGTTCCCGTCGCTTCGATGGACTCGATGCACTACGCTCCGCCCCTCAAAGCGTACCCCTCCGCCCATGCCCGACGAATCCGACATCCAAGAGAACGAAGATCAAACCCTTGCGGTGCCCGGGGTCATCTCCGTGAGCCCCGTAGCATCCGGCAAGAAGCGCGTGCGCGTCGGCCCTTCCGCGGGCTGGATGGTTGCGCAAGGCCTCATGGGATGGGAGAGGGAGCTGTCCTTCCTGGTTCGCGCGGACGCCACGGCCGAACTTGCCGCCGCGCTGCGCGGCACCCTTCCGCACGAGCAGATCGCGCCGAAGAGGTTCGCGATGGCCGCGCGCGCCGCGATGGCCAGTCCGATCCTTGCCATTTCGAGCAATCTGGTGGCCGAGGCGCGAAGTCAGGGCGCGCGGGTGTACACGGTCGGCGTCGACCGCGTCTCGGCGGGCTTTTACTATTTCGCCGAAGGCGGCGCCCGCGAACCGGTGCGCGTGCAAGGCAACCTCGTGGAGATGCTCGCCCCCGCGCTCACGCCGGCCACGACCAACGCGGAGATTGAGGCGCTCTTGGAGGGCCTGATCGAGCGGCTACTCCTCGCCCTGTCGGACGGCATGATTTCTGACCTCGACGTGGAGCTGGCCGACTCATTGCCGCGGCTGTCGCGCGACGGGACGGGGCTCGAGGGGACGAATCTCGAGGCGTTCGATGCGAGCGCGCGGCAACTCGCTCTGCAGTCTGGCCCGTGGGAATCGCTGGCGGGCAAAATCGTGGATGCGCTCGCCGCCGCGACGAGCACCTCGCTGGTGCGGGTGAGCGTGCCTCTCTACGGCGAGGCGCGTCGCGAGGCACGTGCGGCGCTCGAAGTGCAGGTTGGAGGCAAGACGTTGCAGCTCCCCGAGCAACCGATGTGGATGGTGACGGGGGGACCTCGCGAGGACGCCTGGGCGTCGCCGGAGGCTCCGCTCGCCGCGGCGCCGCCGCCGCCCGAAGCGCCGATCGCCGCCAACGGCGCGCAGGAAGTGCCCGCGAGCGTCTCGGGGACTGCGTCCGTGCTCCCGGCTGCGTCCGAGACGCCGGTCGTTGACCCCGGGCCGGCGCTGGCCCCGGCGCCCGCGATGCTCGCCGAGCCGCAATCCTCGCTGGCTCCCGCCACGCCCTCGGTCGCCGCGGCGGAGGTGGCCTCACCCAAGACGGGGGACGAATTCGATTCCGCTCCAGTCGAGGCCACTTCCCCGATCGATGCGTCGGCGTCGCGGAACGAAGCGCGCCCGCTGCCCACGACGGTGAAGCAGGACAAGGTCGTCAAGACGTCGCGACCGTTTCCAAGCTCCACGCTGCTGCTGATCGCCGCGATCGTGTACTTCGTTCTGCGCAGGATGCACTGGATTCATTGACGAGGAGACAGGCACCCCGCAGGCCGTCCGATCGTCGCTCTAAATCCGCACGATGAACCCCTCGTCGTCCAGGTCGACGGCGCCTTTCCTCAAGAGACACCCCACGGCGCGCTTGAAGGCCTTTTTGCTCAAGCCAAAGAGCGCGCGGATTTCTTCGGGGCTCGAACGATCTCCCACGCGAGGCGCTTTTGCCCGAGAGAGCGCCTCGAGGATTCGCTCTGCGTCCGTTTCGAGCTCTTCATGCGCGTGACCCCGCAGGGACAGTTCGATCTTGCCGTCCGGGAGGATGCTCGTCACGCGGAAGCGGCACGCCTCTCCCCGGGCGAGGTGATGCGGCTCGCTCACGGGCACGAGGCCCACCGCCGAACGCTCGACGATGACGAAGAGGCCAATCTCGGGGTCGCTACGCCACGCCTCTCCCGCCACCCACGCGTCGCGCTGGAAATGGTTCTTCCCAACCCCGAGCATCTCCCGGACGCGCATCGTGCCGGCCATGCGACCGGTCTTGTCCACGTAGAGACCGATGGGGTGCCGATCACCGGCGCGAAGCTCGTCCACCGTTTGCTCGGCAAAGGGCACGAGCAGTTCCTTCGGTAGACCCCAGTCTACGAACGCGCCGAAGTTCGTACAGGAGGTGACCGTGAGAAACGCCACTTGACCGAGCAGGACCTTGGGCGTTCGCGTGGTCGCGATGGGGCGTCCGGCGGAGTCGAGGTAAACGAACACGTCGATTACGTCACCCTCCTTCGCGTCGCGAGGCACCTCGGCCCCGGGCAGAAGGAGCACGGGGGCGTCGGGGCGCGTATCTTCCGGGTCAACCTCAAGAAATGCCCCGGGCGGCCCAAACCGCCTTAGGGCCAGGGCGAACTGGCGGCCGAGAAGGTCGTGCGGAAGCATCGCCAGCGATCGCCCGCTATCGCGGCGAGCGGTCCTCCGGCAACTCCGGCAACCATGGGTCTCGATGAGGTGCTTCGCTCTCGGCGGGATCGGGGTCGGCATGTGCCGAGAGGCGACCCGGCAGCCGGAGCGTGAACGTTGCCCCCTGTCCCCGCCCGGCGCTCTCCACCTGAATCGTGCCGCCGTGCAGCTCGACGAGGTGGCGGACGATCGAGAGCCCCAGCCCGAGGCCGCCGTGAACGCGCGTCGTGCTGTTGTCCGCCTGCCGAAAGCGCTCGAAAATGTGCGGAAGGAAATCCGGCGCGATGCCCTCCCCCGTATCCGACACGCGTACGACGATCGCGTCCCCGTCGACGCCGGCGTCCACGGCGATCGATCCTCCGCGTGGCGTGAATTTCACCGCATTGCTCAGCAGATTCCACACAATCTGCTGCAGGCGATCCTCGTCCCCCAGGACGCTCGGGATGGCGCCGTCCAGCCTCATTTCGACCCGGATCGCCTTCGAGTCCGCGGCCGGCCGCACAGAGTCCGCCGCGGCGCGGATCGTCGCGGGAACATCGACGCTCGACGACCGCAGGCGCAACTTGCCCGAGATGATGCGGCTCACATCCAGGATGTCCTCGATCAGCTTCTGCTGGGCCAACGCATTGCGCTCGACGCTCTCCAACGCGCGGTCGCGCTTCGCGTCGTCGAAGACCCCCTCCCGGACCAACCGCGTCCAGCCGAGGATCGCGTTCAACGGCGTGCGCAGCTCGTGCGACACGGTGGCGAGGAACATGTCCTTTGCGCGGCTCGCTTCCTCGGCCTGGGCGCGAGCCTCGCGCTCGGAGGCGAGCAGACGCCCGCGCTCCTCTTCGTGCCTCCGGTCGCTCGTGACGTCGCGGAAGGACAGCGTCGCGTCCGTCGCATCCACCCCCGCGTATCGGCGGACGGCCGGCGCGAAAATGCGATCGCCGACGATGACGTCCGGCAGCGGCCTCGGGTGCTCGTCCACGGGCGACTCGCGATCGAACGAGAACTCCGGCAGGACGTCCGCAAGTGCGCGGCCGATCAGAGCCGAGGGCGCCGCCGACAGCATGCGCTGTGCTTCCAGGTTCACGAACGTGACGCGCCCCCCCGAGTCGACGCTGATCACCGCTTCGGGAAGCTGCATGAGAAGCGCGCGGACGGCGCGCTCTGCGGATTCGAGTCGCTCGTGCATGCGCTTGGTGCGAACGAGCGCTGCGATGCGGGCGGAGAGCTCCGCGGCGTTGTAGGGCTTGGACAGAAAATCGTCTGCACCGGCCGCGAGACACCGCACGAGATCGGCCGTCTCGCTGTGGACGGTGAGAATCAGGACCGGTAGCGAGAGGGTCGACGGGCGCGACCGTAGAAACCGGCATATCTCGAGCCCGCTGATTCCCGGCATCTGCCAATCGAGAATGACCGCGTCGGGAGGCGGGCTATTGGCAAACTGTTCGATGACCGAGGCGCCGTCCGTGAAGACCTCGACGTGATAAAGACTCACGAGCGACCGCCGAACGAGCTCGGCTTCCAGCGGGCTGTCGTCGACAATCCAAACGATCGGAAGGCGCGATGCTTGGGGTATCGGATCGACCATCAGCCGGAGGGGCCGATAGTGGTAGCGGGTGCCCGATCCGTCAACCCCGACAGTGGGAGACGGTCCGTTCGACCGGTGTCCTCGCAAGCCGTAGCAGAACGGTCCAAACGGCGGATACGCGCGCGCGGCGAGGGACCGCGGGTCCCCGCGCGAGCGGGCTCGGCGGGCGCACGAAAACCGCCCCAAACACGCGTGACATGCCCTGTCGTTCGGGTAGCTATACTAAAACGGAGGCAAGGTTTCGCCCCCTCCACCGGGCCTGCAACCGATCGCCGTGACCGACATACTCGTAGTCGATGACAGCAAAGTGATGCGCGACATGATTGTCGCGTGCCTCAGGCCGCGCGCCGATTTCGTGTTCACGCATGCGTCGAGCGGCCTCGAAGCGATCGAACGGCTCTCGCTCAAGACGTTCGACCTTCTGGTGCTCGACCTCAACATGCCGGACATCGGGGGTATCGAAGTCGTCGAGTTCGTTCGTGGCCAAGACACGCTGCGCGCCCTTCCCATCGTCGTCGTGACGACCCGCGGCGATGACTCGTCGCGGGCGCGCGCTCTTTCCGCCGGGGCCTCGCGGTTCATGACCAAGCCCTTTACCCCTGAAGCCATTCTTCGTGAGGCGCAGGAGCTCTTGGCGGCTCCCTCGGAGCCGGGGTGACCGCGAAGTTCGATCTCGCCGAGTTCCTGTCGGCCTTCGTTGCGGAAGCCGACGAGCAACTCACGTTCGCCGGCGCGAAGCTCTTGGCGCTGGAAGCCTCGGCGCGGAAAGCCGAGCGCGACCCCCGCGCGCTTCGCGACCTCTTCCGCGCGATGCACACCATCAAGGGACTCTCTGCCATGGTGGGCGTCGAGCCCATCGTGCTCATGGCCCATTCAGTGGAGACCGTGCTTCGCGACGCCGAGCGCGGCAGCGGAGTTCTGGGCCCTGGGGCGAGTGATCTCCTGCTTCAGGCCGTGCATGCGATGAATACGTGCGTTCGGGCGGTCGAGAAAGGCGCCCCGGCGCCCGAGCCTCCGAGCGCGCTCCTGTCGGCCATCGAGGCCCTCGTCGCCGGCCCCGACCCGATGGCCTCCCCGCCCCGGATCGCCGGCCTGCGGCTCGACCCCGCCATCGAGCGCAAGCTCGACGCCTTCGAGCGGGATCTCTTGTTGAAGGGCGCGAGGGACGGGCGCCGCGCGCTCAGGCTCGACTTTGCTCCCAGTCCGGAACGTGCGGCGCACGGTCACACGATCAGCAGCGTGCGCGATCGGGTCAGCGCTTTTGCCGAGATCGTCCGCGTCGTGCCGCTCTCCGTGCCGTCGGCTGAAGGCGCGCCCGCGGGCATATCGTTTGCGCTCCTTCTTCTGACGTCGACGACGGACGACGTCCTTGCGGCGGCCACCGGCGTCGATACGGCGGCGATTCATTCGATCGCCGAGGTCAACGAGCCGCCCGCGGCGCCGCGGCTCCCCGCTGCCGACGCGGCCGTGTCCGACCATGAGCCCGAGGCCCCGCGCCGCAACTTGCTCCGCGTCGAGGTGGGCCGCGTCGACGACGCGATGGAACGGCTCGCCTCTCTGCTCGTGATCCGTTCGCGCCTTGTCTACGCCATCGCGAAGGTCGCGGGTGCAGGCGCCGACGTGCGCGAGCTCACCCAAATCGTGAATGAGAACTCCCGATGCCTCCGCGACCTCCGCGCATCCATCCTCCAAGTTCGGATGGTGCCGGTCACCGAGCTCGTTGACCGTATTCCCCTTTTGCTTCGGGCGCTGACCCGTGCGAGTGGGCGCCAGGTTCGCCTCGAAGTGGAGACCGGAGGCGCCGAGCTCGACAAGGCGGTTGCGGAGCGGGTCTTCCCGGCCATCGTTCACCTCGTTCGAAATGCGGTCGATCATGGAATCGAGACTCCCCACGAACGTGCGCTCGCGGGAAAGCCCGCGGAGGGCGCCGTTCGGATCACGTCCAGCGCCCGTTCCAACAGCCGGCTCGAGCTCGTCGTGCGAGACGACGGCCGCGGAATCGACCGCGCCGCTTTGGCCGGCCGGGCGGGTGTCGGCGTGCCTGGTTCGGACGCCGCGTTGCTGGAGCTCCTCTGCCAGCCCGGGTTGTCGACGCGCGACAAGGCGACGACGACCAGCGGCCGCGGGATGGGGATGGACATCGCGCGGCGCATCATCGTCACCGACTTGGGGGGCGAGCTGACGGTGCAAACCGAAGTCGGCCGTGGCACGACGTTCACGGTGAAGATTCCCCTCACCGTTGCCATCGTCGACGCGTTCGTCGTCGAATGCGCTTCGGAACGATTCGTCGTTCCAGTCTCGATGATCGAAGAAATCCTCGAACTCGGCACCGAGTCGATCGGGGTGCCCGGCGTGAGCTCGGGAGCTCTCGTGAAGCCCGTGGGCCTGATGCAGCGTCGCGGCGAATCGCTCCTTCTTTATGATCTCGCGGCGCTCCTCGGCCTGCCGCCCGGCGGGCCTCCCCAGCGACGGGCCCTCGTCGTTCGTCGCGCAGGGCAGCCCGTGGGATTCGTGCTCGGGCGGATCGTCGGCCAGCAGGAAGCGGTCGTTCGGCCTCTCGTCGACCCGCTCATCGTGATTGCGGGAATTCCGGCCGCTACGGATCTGGGCGATGGTCGCCCCACGCTCGTGCTCGATCTCGTCGCGCTCGCGGCTCACAGGCCGCCCCGCGCCCCAAAGCTGCCGGCACTCGGTGCTCCGGATCCATCGGCCGCGGACCAAAGATTGGGGGCCGCATGAGCGCTCTCCACGTCGTATTCAAAGTTGCCGATTCGGAGTACGTCGTGGCCGCGGCCGACGTTCTCCAGATGGAGTCCTACACCGGCGCGACGCGCGTCCCCGGTGCACTCCCTTTCGTGGCTGGCGTCATCCAAGTGCGGGGCCGCGTGGTCCCGGTGGTGGACCTGCGGGCCCGATTCGGGCTCACGCCTGCGGTGCCCACGCTCGACACGCGTGTCGTCGTCGTGGAGCTCGGGGATCGCACGGTTGGACTGCTGGTGGACAGTGCGCGAGAGGTCATCAAGCTCTCGCCCGAACAGATCAAGCCGACTCCGCAAATGGTCGGCGATGGGGGGGCCGGCTTCGTAAAGGCGGTCGCCCACCTGGGCCAGCGCCTGCTGATGCTGGTCGATTTTGGCAAAGTCATCGGAGAGGAACCGGTCCATGTCAACTAAGCGAAATGGCGCGGGCGCGCCGGATGGCGTGCGTGGCCACCTGGACGTTTTCGAGCGGGCTCTCCGAGAAGCGACGGTGCTGGTGGCGGGCATCGAGGAGGGAGCGCGCCGGTTTTCGGCCGGAGACCATGGGCGCGTCGCACCCGAGCAGACACGGGCCACAAGCGACGCGCTCGTGAGCGGTGCCGACGAGACCAACGCCTCGGTGCAGGAGCTGGTTCGGACCCACCAGGTCGTGGTCGAGGCCGTGCGAGCCCTTGCGCACGGAGCCGATTCGAACGCCGCGTCGCTCACGGAGGTCTCCGCTACCGTCGGCACGATACGCAAAGACGCGACAGAGCTTGCAAGCCTCTCGGAGGCAACGGCGGGAACGATCGAGGAGGTCGCGCGCTCGATCAAGAGCGTGAGCCAGAGCGCCGAAGACCTCGCCGCGGGCAGCGAAGAGCTCGTTGCGACGAGCACGCAGGCGGCCGCCAATACGGCCGAGATGGCGACCCGCGGGCAAGCGAATGCAGCCTCTATCGAGGAGGTGGCCGCCACCGTCGAGCACATGTCGGAGGGAATCCTCCGGCTCGCCACCGATGCGCAGGGCGTCAGCGAGCGGGTGGGTCTCGTGGCCACCTCCGTCGTCTCGATCGGAAAGGTGCTGTCGTCGGTTGCAGGCTCCGCCGCGGAAATGGCCAACTCCGTCGAAGAGACGGCCACCACGACCGAAGAGCTCGTGCGGTCCGTTCGCGGTGTCGCCGAGCACGCAAAGCAGCTCGAGTCCGTGGCCAAGTCGACCTCGTCCGCCGCGACCGAGATGGCGGCGTCCGTGGAGGAGGTGGCCGCCACGTCGGAGAAGAACGCCGCGACGATCGACGCCGCCGCCGTGGCGCTCGAAGAACTCATGCGCACCGCGCAATCGGTCTCGAAGAACGTGGAGACCATCGTAGAGTCGGCAACGTCGACCGCCGGCGCGGCGTCCCAACTGGAGTCCGGCGCGCGTCACATCGCCAAGTTGAGCGAAGGGGCTCGCATCGTGGGCGACCGCGTCACCTCGATTGCGCGCGACGGGGCGACGACCGTCGGGCGATCGATAGCCGGGTTCACCAAGATTCGTCACGCGATGGCCGACTCGGCCGGGGTCATGAAGGAGATGGGCAAGCGCGCCGAAGAAATCGGCGACATCGTTCAGACCATCAATCTCATCGCGGACAGAACGAATCTCCTCTCGCTCAACGCCAGCATCGAAGCGGCGCGGGCCGGCGAGCATGGCCGAGGCTTCGCGGTCGTCGCCGAAGAGATCCGGGCCTTGTCGGACCGCGCCGCAGCCGCGAGCTCCGAAATCGCAAAAATTCTCCGCGGTCTCCAGTCCTCGGCGCGAGACGCCGTAAGTGCCTCGGTGGACGGGCTGCGTGTCGCGGACGACGGCTCCGCCCTCGCGGCGGACGCGGAGCGCGCCCTGACCTCGATTGTCGTCGGGGTCGAAGAGTTGGGCGCGTCCGTGCGGGACGCCGCTCACGCGACCACGGAACAAGTCGACGCCAGTCGAGCCGTGGCGCACGGGATCGCCAAAGTGAGCGAGCAGACGCGCCTCATTGGTGTCGCGACGGCCCAGCAGACGGCGGCCGTGCAGTCGCTCGTCCAGGGCAGCGCCGAGATGCGCAAGATGGCGAAGCAGACGTCCCAGGCGACCGCGGAACAGGCCCGGGCCATGAGAGATATCGTGCGTTCGAACGGCGAACTCAACACGAGCGCAGAGCAGGTCGCCCGCGCTTGCCAAGATCAGGCCGCCGCCACGTCGCAGCTCGCCAAGGCGGTTGTGGTCATGCGCTCATCGATTCAGCAAACCTCGGGCGCGATCTCCGAGCAGAGTCGAGCGGTGGGCACGATCGGGTCGCAGGCCGAAGAAGTGAGTGCGGCCACGGGGCGTGCCATCGCAGGTCTCTCGGAGCAAGCGCGCGGCGCGGCCGAGGTGGCCAAGGCCATGGAGGATGCGCGAAAGCAGAGCTCGATGACGGCCAAAGCGGTCGCAGAGCAGGCCCGCGGCATCAAGCAGCTCGATATCGCATCGCGGAGAACGTCCGAGCTCGCGGCCCAAGTCACCAGGGCCATGAGCGAGCAGGCCGACGCCACCGCCTCGCTGGCCCGATCCGCGGCCCAGGTGCGGCGCATCGCAAAGCAGACCGCGCGCGCCGTGGAAGAGCAAAGCGAGGGCATCGGGGCCATCGCGAGCGTTGCCGGGAAGGCGACGTCGAGCACCGCTTCGGTGATCAAGGCCATCACGGAGCAGGGCGCGTCGATCGAGCGGATTGCGCGCGGCGCAGAGGGCGTGCGGCTTCGAGCCCGCGAAGTGGTCAAGACGGTCGCCCTGCAGAACGAACTGGTCGCTGCGGCGGGGATGTACACGGCCGAGGCGGAGTCTCGTGCAGCACGGATCGCAAAAGCCAACGGCGAGCAACTTGCATCCTTGTCCGCAATGTCCGCCGCCGTCGAGCGCACATTGCAGGGCTCCGCGGAGCGCGCGTGAACGCAGCGTTGACCGTTTCCGCGAACGAGCGGCGCCGGCGCGACGAGGTGGACGCGCTATTCCATGCCCGGTCGACGCAAGGGCTGATCGATCGGCTCGATGATCCAAGCTGGGCCGTTCGGCGCGCCGTTGTTTCCGCCCTGGCTCGGCTTGGTGACGACGCGGTCGACTCGCTGTGCGATGTCTTGACGAGCCACCGTGACCACGAAGGGCGCATTGCGGCGGCCGTGGATGCCTTGGTCGGCTCGCTTGGCCACGTCGAGCCCGCGGCGTTCGCGCTCGTCGAGTCGCCTGAAGCCGCCGTTGCAAGTGACGGCGCCCAAATCCTCGGACGTCGCCGGTGCATCGCCGCGCTGCCCCATCTGGCGCACCTCGCCAACGGGTCTGACGACAACGTTGCAATGGCCGCAATTGAAGCCATCGGGCGCATCGGGGGAGAGGGTGCGGTCGAACTGCTCATTGCGGCGATCCAAAGCGGGAGTTTCTTCCGTGCGTTTCCCGCGATTGACGTCCTAGGGCGGACCGGCGATCCACGCGCAGTGGCCCCGCTCGCGGCCCTCCTTGGCGATCCCCGTTATGCGACCGAAGCGGCCCGTGCGCTCGGGTCGAGCGGCCAGCCGCTCGCCGTACCGCCGTTGAGCGCGCTGTTGGTCCGGCCCAACGACGCGGAGGTTCGAGTGGCCGCCGCCGCTCTTGCGGAGATCGGCGATCGCTACACAGAGCGCTTCGGACCCAATCGCATCGTCGGTGACGGAATGGCCGCTATCGACGCGGCGTTGGCGAGCCGGCGGGTTTCGCACGCTCTTTTGGAGGCGAATGCCTCGGAGCGAACCGCGCTCTGCCGCGTTCTCGGCTTCTTGGGACGACCAAGCGCCGTTCCGACCCTCGTTGCGTTGCTCGACGCGGAGCCCGAAGCAGCGCAGGCCGCGGCGGCGGTTCTGTCGTCGCTTTCCCGCGACGCCGAGCCCTACCTGGTCTCGGCTCTCCGCGACAGCACCAGCGAGCGGCGGCTTTTGCTGCTCCCGATCCTGGGGCGTCGTCCTTCGGCCAGGCAGGAGGTGCTCTCCTGTTTGCGCGACGACAATTCGGGAGTGCGCGCGCTCGCTTGCGACGCGGTCGCCAAGCTGGGTGACACGGACGCCGTCGGAGCCCTGTTTGGACTTCTGCGCGATAGCGACGCGCGGGTCTCACAGGCGGCCGTTGCGGCCATTCAGACGCTTGGCGGCACCGAAACGGAGAAGCTTGCCCTAGCGGCCGCCGCCTCGACCGATGCTCGCGAGCGGCGCTC
This sequence comes from uncultured delta proteobacterium, assembly GCA_963831555.1. Lineage (GTDB taxonomy): Bacteria > Myxococcota_A > Polyangia > Polyangiales > Polyangiaceae > Palsa-1150. The sequence goes on along the minus strand of CAWHQT010000016.1, from coordinate 157,090 downwards.
GGGTCTCCGCATCCTTTCCTACTTTGGCTGGCGGTCTGCGCTCGACACGTTCCTGGGGGGCATGGACGATGCCGACGAGAGGATCCGCGATCTCGCGGCCATCGGCCTCGCCGCGATCGATGACGAGCGATCCATGGGGGCGCTCGTTGCCGGCGCGCATCATGCTTCGCCCCGCACGCGCGCCGCCGCCATTCGGGCATTGGGCTACACGCGGAACGACGGCGCGGTCCGCGACTGCGTACGCCAGGCGCTCGGAGACGTCGATGGGTGGGTCCGCTACTACGCCTGCCAGGCGCTGAGTCGCCTTAAGGACGAGGCGTCCGCCCCCGCGATTGCCGATCTCATTGACGACCCCGCAGGTCACGTCCGCGTCGCCGTCATCGAGGCCCTCGCTCGTCTTCGCGGCGAGAGGGCTCTCGATGCGTTGCACGCGGCGGCCGGTTCGCCCGACTGCGACGTTCGCCGCGCCGCGCTGCTCGGTCTCGGCAGCGTCAAGAACCGGTCGTCGCTGCCCTACCTGCAGGCGGGCGTTCAGTCGCCCGATGCAGCGACGCGTCTCGTGGCGATCTCGGCGCTTTCCGAGTTTGACGGCCAGCAACCGGTGAGCAGCATGGCGTCCGCCATGATCGATCCGGACGAGGGGGTACGGGGCGCTGCGATCGCCTTGCTCGCGATGAGACCCGGGCCCCAGGCCACGAACGCGCTCATCGAGCGTCTCGCGGATCCCGCGCTTCGCGAGCGCGTCGTCCGCGCGCTCTCGCAGCCCGCGGAGGGGCGCGTGGTCGCGATTCTCGTTGCACTTCGAGCCGCCGACTTCGAGCGCGCGCAGCACCTCGTTTCGGCGCTCGCCCGGGCGCGGCGGCCGGATGCGCTGGCGGCGCTCGAGGAGGCGTTCACTTTCGACAACGTGTTCGCTCGCTGCGGCGCGGCCCAGGCGCTCATGGCGTTGGGAGAGGCTTCGTCGCGAAAGCTCCTCGACGCCGCTGCGGCCAATGACCCGGACGCCCGCGTCAGGAGGGTCGCCGCGGCGTATCTCGGGAGCGGATGACGCTCGCGATGTCGCCGCAGGTTTTCTCGATTACCAGCCACTTCATCGAAGAGCGGTTCGGGCTTCACTACCGCGAGGCCGATCGCGAACTGCTGGCGGAGAAGGTCAGCCCGCGGGCGATCGAGCTCGGGTTCGATTCGTTGCTCGATTACTACGATTTCCTTCGCTATGACGAGCGCGGCGGCCAGGAGCTCCAGAGGCTCGTCGAAACGCTCGTCGTTCACGAGACGTACTTCTTCCGCGAACCGGAGCCGCTCGTCGTGCTCGTGAACTCGATCATTCCCGAAATGCTCACTCGCAGGGAGACACTGCGGCTCTGGTCGGCTGCGTGTGCGACGGGCGAAGAGCCCCACACGCTGGCCATGATGCTCGCTGCGGCGGGGCTTAAGAGCCGCGTCGAGATGCTCGCGACGGACGTCAGCGAGCGGGCCCTCGATCGCGCTCGCGCCGGAGTCTACGGACCGCGATCGCTGCGCCGAATGCCGGACGACGCGACCCTGCGTCGCTTGCTCGACGAGACGGCGGCCGCCGGACGCGTGTCCGATCGGCTCCGCGCGGACATCGTCTGGAGGCGGTTGAATCTCGTCGACGCCGAAAGCGTGCGCGCGCAGGGCCTCTTCGACATCGTGCTTTGCCGAAACGTTCTCATCTACTTTGCCGACGCGACCGTGGTGAAAATCGCGAACGCCCTGGGCGACGCCCTGCGGCCTGGAGGCGCCTTGCTCGTCGGCGCGGCCGAGTCCTTGCTGCGTTTTGGAACGACCTTCGTTTGCGAGGAACGCGGCGGGGCATTCTTTTACCGAAAACCGCTCCAATGACCGTCGCGCGGATCCGCGTGCTCGTCGTGGACGACTCGGCATTCGCACGCAAAGTCGTGCGCGAAGTTCTTTCGGCCGACGAGGCGATCGAGGTCGTCGGGATCGCGCGCGACGGCCTCGACGCGCTCGAGATGATTGCGGCGCTCCGCCCAGACGTAGTCACCCTGGATTTGCTGATGCCGAACCTCGACGGGCTCGGCGTCCTCCGCGCGCTCACGGGCCGTCCGGGTCCGCGCTGCATCGTGGTGAGCACCAGCGACGAGCAAAGCGAGCTCGCGATCAAGGCGCTGGAGGCTGGAGCCGTGGATCTCGTACACAAGCCGACGGCGCTCGCCACCGATCGCCTCTATGACCTCTCTTCGGAGATCGTCTTCAAGGTCAAGGCGGCGTTCGCGGCGCGGTCCGCTCATCGTGACCCCGCCGCGACGGAGGCGGGCCATGAGGCAACGGGCAACGAGCGGCCTGCGTCGCAGGTCCGCGCCGTCGTCATTGGAACGTCGACCGGCGGGCCCCAAGCCCTCGCGCAGCTTTTGGTCCAGCTGCCGCGCGACCTGTCGGTGCCGGTCGCCATCGTGCTCCATATTCCAGCCGGGTACACCGAGGCGCTTGCCAAGCGCCTCGATGATCTCTGCTCAATCGACGTCGCCGAGGCATACGACGGGATCGTGATGCGACCCGGGCTTGCCGTGTTGGGCCGGGGCGGAGTGCACATCAAGATCGAGCGCCAGGGGGCGGTTTCGCGCCTGCGCCTCGACATGGCGCCATCCGGCACTCCCCATCGTCCTTCGGTCGACGTTCTCTTCGAATCGGCCGCGCGCGTGTACGGGCCGCAGCTGCTCGGGATCGTGCTCACGGGAATGGGACAAGACGGCCTGGAGGGCGCGCGCGCGATCCGCGCCGCCGGCGGCATGGTGTTTTCGGAGGCGGCCGCTTCGTGCGTGGTCTATGGAATGCCGCGCGCGGTCTACGAAGCGGGCCTCAGTGACCGGACGGTGGCGCTCGACGACATGGCGGCCGCCATCACACGGGCCGTCTGAACGAGGGCTGTTCGCCCGGCGTCCGGCGCGCGCGGTGGCGAGCGTCTGCGCGCCGCAGCGTCGAAAATGGGCATCCTTCGCGGCTGGGCTACACTCGGCGCCCTTGATCGACCCGTTCCTGCTCGCAAGCGGCCTCCAGGGCACCGCGTGATGGATCCGGGCATCACGGACAAGACGCCGCGCACCACGTGCGTGGCGTGCCGGAGGCCGGAAAGCGTGTGCTACTGCCGCCACGTCACGGTGCTCGACACGAAGACCCGCGTTGTACTCTTGCAGCATCCTCGCGAGCGGCACGTGGCGATCGGCACGGCGCGGATGGCGAGCCTTTGCCTGCCGAACTCGGAGATCCATGTCGGCCTCGAATGGCGATCTTCCGCTGCCGTCGCGCGTGCACTCGGCGACCCCGAGCGGACCGCGGCGCTCCTCTATCCGGGCGAAGGCGCCATCGACGTTCTGCGTAATCCGCCGCGCACCCCGGTGACGCTCGTCGTCGTCGACGGCACGTGGGCGCAAGCGAAGAAAGTCTTGCGCCAGAACCCCGCCCTCGCCGCCCTGCCGCGCTACGCGTTCACCCCTCCATCGCCGAGCGAATATCGCATCCGCAAGGAGCCCAGCGCCGAGTGCGTCTCCACAATCGAGGCGCTCGCTCACGTTCTCGGGGCGATCGAAGGCGATGCGCGACGCTTCCAGGGGCTCCTCGCCCCCTTTCGCGCCATGGTGGACTCGCAAATCGCGTGTGAGGCGCGCTATCAAGGTGCGCGCGTACGGCATGCCCGAAAGCCAAAGTCTGCACCCTCGCCGGCGCGCTTCCCCGTGTGCCTGCGCGATCGCGCCGGTGACGTCGTCTGCGTCGCAGGCGAGGCCAACGCGTGGCCGTACGGCTCGCGCGAGCGGCGCGAGGGGCATTCGGACGAGTTGGTGCATTGGGTCGCCCGGCGTTCGAGCACGGACGAAACCTTCGCGATGATCGTCGCGCCGCGCAATCCGCTGTCCGCCGGCACCGTGGCTCATTGCGGGCTGTCGTCCGCGGCCCTTGCGGGCGGCGCCACCCCCGCCGCGTTTCGCGCGGCGTGGCGCGCGTTCGTCGGCGATAGGGCTATTCTCTGTTCATGGGGACCTTATGTCCCCGCGCTCCTTGCTGCCATCGGGGGTCACGTGCCGAGCGACAGGGTGGACTTGCGGGCCGCCGCTCGCCTCTTCGTCCGCGGCTCTGCGGGCTCGCCGAGCGAGTTTGCAAGCCGGGTCGGGGAGCACGTGGGCGGTCGCCCGCGGCCGGAGCGCGCTTTCACGCGGCTGGAGGGCGTGGTCGCCGCAGCTCGTTACTTCCAGAGGCAACCGTGATCAGCACCTCGCGACTTGGAAAGTCGTACGGCGGTCGCACGCTTTTCGAGGGCGTATCCCTGCAGCTCAATCCGGGTTCCCGGTACGGACTGGTCGGGGCCAACGGCTCGGGGAAAACGACCTTTCTCAAGATCCTCGCCGGCGACGAGCCCGCGACCGACGGTACCGCCGCGATCGCGAGCCGCGCGCGTGTCGGAGTGCTTCGTCAGGATCGATTCCTCGATGACGGCGAGGTCATCCTGAGCCTCGCGATGATGGGCGATGGCGACGTTTGGCGCGCGCTGAAGGAGCGGGAGGCCATCATCGATCACGGCGTGGGGGACGCGAGCCGCATCGGCGATTTGGAGGACATGCTGCGAGTCTCGGGAGGCTACACGCTCGAAGCGCGCGCAACCGCGATCCTCGAAGGGCTGGGGATCCGGAAGGCGTCGCACCGGATGCCCTTGGCCACGCTCTCGGGCGGCTTTCAGCTGCGCGTCTTGCTCGCGCAGGTTCTCATCGGCGGCCCGGACGTTCTCTTGCTCGACGAGCCCACCAATCATCTCGACATTCTCTCGATAAGGTGGCTCGAAAAGTTTCTCGCGGCCTATCGCGGCGTCGCGGTCGTGATTTCGCACGATCAGCGCTTCTTGGACAACGTGGCGACGCACATTCTCGACGTGGATTACCAAACGATCACCGCGTACACGGGAGGGTACGGTCCGTTCGTGACCGAGAAACAGGGGGCGCGTTCGCGCGCGCTCGCGGAGGTCGCGCGGGCCGAGAAAATCATCGCCGAAAAGAGGGCGTTCGTGGACCGCTTCGGCGCCAAGGCAACGAAAGCGAAGCAGGCCCAGAGCCGCCTGAAGCAGATCGAGAAGATCGAAGTCGAGGAGCTTCGAACCAGCTCTCGACGCGCCCCGTCATTTCGTTTCGAGCCCGCACGCGCGAGCGGCCGTGACGTGCTCGACGTCGTGTCCGTCTCGAAGGCGTACGGCGACAAGCAGGTCTTGCGCGACGTTTCCCTGACGATTCGGCGCGGCGAGAGGGTCGCCGTCATCGGCCCCAACGGCCTCGGCAAATCGACCCTGCTCAAGATCGTGATGGGTCGCCTCGAGTGTGACGGCGGAACGGTTCGATTCGGCCACGAAGTTCGAGCGGGTTACTTCGCTCAGGATCACAACGAGCTCTTGCCCGATGGGCCATCGACCCCCCTCGAGTACGTTTGGCAGGCATGCCCCGACGAGGCCACGGCGTACGTCCGCGGCCAGCTCGGGCGCGTCCTTCTCTCGGGCGAAGACGCGAACAAGTCCATCGCGTCGCTCTCGGGAGGCGAAGCGGCACGCCTGATCTTCTGTCGCATCGTCACCGAGAAGCCCAACGTGCTCGTGCTCGACGAGCCCACCAACCACCTCGATCTCGAAGCCATCGGCGCGCTCGCCGTGGGCCTCAAGGCGTTCCAAGGAACCGTACTCTTCGTGTCGCACGATCGCTCGTTCGTGTCCGAGGTCGCGACCCGGATCCTCGAAGTGACGCCGAACGGCTTCCGCGATTTCACGGGTACCTACGCCGAATACCTCGCCCGATGCGGCGACGACCACCTCGACGCGGACACGGTCGTGCTCAAAGCCAAGGGCGAAAGGCCGCCGGTAGGGTCGGGCGCGGGGCCCCGGGCCACGGAGGGAGCGTCATGGGAAGACCAAAAGCGGCGACGCAATCGCCTCGGCGCGCTACCGGCACGGCGCGACAAGATCCTCGAAGCGATAGCGGCCGGCGAGGCACGGAGGAAGGCGATCCTCGAGCTCTATGCGACCGAAAATTTCTTCGCGCGGACGCCTGCCGAGCAGGTCCAGAAGCTCGAACGCGAAGACGGAGACCTTGCCGCGAAGATCGCGCAATGGACCTCGGAGTGGGAGGCCGTCGAGATGGAGCTCGCGTCGCTCGGTGAGACGTGACGTGCCCCTTCGCGAGCCCTGCAGCGGCGAGCGGATCAAGCGTTCGCGGCAAAATGCGCGATGACGTAATAGCGCGCAGGACCGAAGCGTAGGGACTTCGCGTCCGCGAGGGCCGCGGGGTCCAGCGGCTCCACATGGAACGCGCGAAGGTACTCGCGAAACGCGCTCGCGGCGCCGACCGGCAACCCGCCGAAGTCGGCGAAGTCCACCACGATCACCTCACCCTCCGGGACGAGCGCGCTCCGCGCGTTGGCGATGGCCGCCGCCCGATCGCGGACCATCGATAGGCAATACGAGAATAAGATTCGGTCGGGGCGATCGCCGAGCAGATCGGCGAGCGGCGCGTTCTCCGCGAAGCCGTGATCGAGCTTTGCCCACGGGCACCGCTTTCGCGCGTGCGCGAGCATCGCGTCGGAGGCCTCGATGCCTCCGAGCCGCGCGTCGGGGCGCGCGCGAGCGAGGCGCACGAGATTGCGCCCCGTGCCGGGCCCCACCTCGACGAGGCGTCTCCAACCGCGATCGGCCGCCAGGTCGCGGAGGACGGTGTCTCGGCCGAAGAGATAGTACTTGCGGGTGGCGTCGTAAAAAAAGCGCGACACACCGTAGTATCGATTGAGGAACGCGCGGTGTTCGGCGCGCGCGTCGGTCAATGCGCCACTCGGTAAAAGGCTACGCGCCGGAACTGCCGCGTCCGGTCGAGTCGGGTGGCGAGGTCGGTCGCCTCGACCATCGGCTGGAAGTGTCGCTCGAGGCCGTGGCGCTCGGGGAGTGAGCCTTCTTCGACGGAGCGATGAAGCACGACGGCCCCATCCGCGCTGGTGCGGAAAATCTCGCGCAGGAGCTTTCCTTGCGCGGCGTGGGGCATCCAGTCGGGCGCGTCGCACAAGGTGTAGTGCGTCCAGGATTTCGGCCCCGCATCGCCGAGTACGTCGAAGATGTTGCGGTGGTGTAGGCGGAGCTCCGTCTTCGCACCGAGGGCGGCTTCGTGGTGATCGCGGCGCATGAAGGGAGGGACGGCGTCAGTTCGATCATGGTTGAAATGCCCCGCGACCGCGTACCAGACAAACCAGTTGCGCTCGAGATCCGTCTCCGCCACGCGACCCAGGTGCAAGAGGAGGAAGTCGATGACGTCACTGACGCCTTCGGCGCGAAGCATGCGGTCACACTGCGCGTAATTGACGCCGAGCGCGACGAGGTGCAAAGGCGACCGCAACGCGGCGGCGACCCAAGGGATCCGGAACACCGGGGCGAATCGATCGATGATGAGACGCCGCCGCTCCGCCAAGGGCGTCGCGACCAAGGAGCGAAGCCACGTGGCGTCAACCCCCGCCAGCCGCCGGAGCGCACTGAGGAGCTGCGCAGTCAGTCCCCGGCGGTGAAATGAGTGCGCGAAGATGCCATGGTTCTTGCGCCAGTGACGCTGCACCCAACGGGGCTGGCGCTCGGTGAGCTTGCCAACCATGCGCGCGGAGTCCGAATGCGCGCCTCGGCCCCAGAGCCCGTAGAACTCCTCGTAACTGTGCAACTCGCGCGCCGCGCTCGCCTTCAGGGCCGTGATGGCCAGGTGCCGCGCGTTGATGTCGACGGCATCGATGCTCCGCGGTTGCCGACTCATGTGGTTAGCGATGCCGCATCCCGCGCCCGAGATGCCGAGCACGCGAGAGTTCGGCCCGACGTCGAGAAATCGCTCATCGACCTCGGTGTCTTCCCAGAGAATATTGTAGACAAAGAGGTGCCGGAACACTTGCTGGAAGGCCCCGTCCGCGGTCGGCATCGGCGACACTCCAGGCGAGCTTCGTGTCGATAGTGTGACATTAAGGATTCGGCTACGAAACGGTTGAGGCGAATCGAGGCCTTCGACAGCCCGGGTCAGTTGGCTTGACTTTGGCGCAGCGTGACAGATCCGACGTGCGAACCTAGCCTTTTCCAAATGGACACCAGGCGGATCCTGGTGGGCGCTTTCCTGCTCGCCGCGACCGCGCTGGCGGCCGTGGAGCTTTCTTTTTCGCGTGATCGGCACCTCCGGTCCTCGCCCCCACTCCCGGCACCCGCGCCGCAGGAGACCCCCCTTGCCGAAGATCGAACCCCCGAGATCCGCGGGCATATTCTCGATGCCGATGGGAACAGCGTCGACGGGGCGACCGTACGCCTGGTCTCGACGAGCCCCCCCTACGGCGTCTACCGCGATGCCGTAACCGACCGGGCGGGGGCGTTCTCGTTCGCGCACGTCGGTCCGTGGCGGGCGCGCGTCGTGGCGGATCACGGCGCCGATGGGGTTGTCACAAGCGCCGTGCTCTACGTCACGGAAGGGCAAACGAGGGAACTCACCCTCGTACTTTCCGCCTCCGGGGCGGTTCGAGGGACGGTCGTCGACACGCAAGACCGCCCGGTGGGGGGGGCAGTGGTCTCGGTCGAGGGGGTGCCCTGGATCGTCAGCGCGACGAGCGACGCGGCGGGCGCCTTCCGCCTCACCACCGTGCCGGACGAGGCCACGTCACTCGTCGCGGTGGCCCGGGGATACCGCAGCGCCCGCGCCTCGCTCGGGGCGAGAGACCCCCAGACGGAGGTTGTCGTTCGCGTGGTCCTCGCGGCCGCGAAGCCGGTGGACGGGCAAGTGCGCGACGACGAAGGAAACCCTGCGAGCGCCAGCGTCGTGGCGTGCGAGGAGCAGGCGTCGGAAGCGCGGGTAGAGAGCGCGGCGGACGGCACCTTCGAGCTGCCGGCTTCCACCATCGGCTGCGACGCGGTCGCCGAGCATCCGGAGTACTCGGCGAGCGATGCATCGCAGGTCGTGGAAGGAGGCCACCTCGTCCTGCGCCTGAAGGCGGGAGGGGCGATCGAGGGGGTGGTGATCGACGAGCGGGGGGCGCCGGTATCGCCGTTCACGCTCGGCATCGAGTCGTTCGCGCCCGCGCGGGGGAGGGACACGGGGCGGGGTGGCCTCCGGAGTTTCGAGGATCGGGATGGCGCGTTTCATTGGGACAAACTCGCGCCAGGGAGCTACGTGCTGACGGCGTCGGCGCCGGGAAGGCCGCCCGCTCGCTCCGGATCGATCGACGTGAAGGGGGGAGCCGTCACGCGGGGCGTGCGCATCGTGCTCGCCCCGGGCGGCGTGCTGATGGGCCGTGTCTACGATGGATCGCACGCGCCGCTGGCCGGCGTTGACCTGCATTTCGATTCGGTCAGTCGAATTGCTGACAGCAAGGCCTCGGCGCAAACCGATCCTAGCGGCCAATACCGTCTGGAGGGAGCGCCGGACGGCCCCTTCACGGTGCGCCTGCATTTGGATGGATATCGAATCAAGCTCGTCTCCGGGCTTCGCGTCGAGCCCGGCAAGACCCTTTGGCAAGAGTTCACGCTCGTCGCCCTCGACGGGGGCGCGACCATGGAATTCGGCGGCATCGGCGCCGGGCTCGTGCAGACGCCGGCGGGACTCGTATTTCAAAATGTGTTCGCTGACGATCCGGCTTCGCGCGCAGGGCTTCGCGCGGGCGATCGTATCGTTCGCATCGATGGCGAGCCCACAGAGGGAATGTCCATGGCCGACGCGCTCCAGCGCATACGAGGCGAACCCGGAACGAGCGTGGGCGTCTCGGCGCAGCGGCCAGAGACCGGCGAGATGGTGGACTTGACCATCGTACGAGGAACCGTTGTTCGCTGACGCGCAGAGAGCCGCCCGGAAACGCCGGGCAGCTCCGCCGGAGCCCCCAACGTCCATGCGGGTCGCAGGAGGGCGGCGCCTGCGGTCTTGCAGACCTTCGAGCGGGGCGGTTACGCTTGTCAGGCTGGATCGAATGGATCGCACGGAGCTCGTCAGCCTGCGGGAGCCGCGAGGGGGCCTCGCCAGACGGGGAGCCGCCGCCACGAGCCGCCTGTCGGGTTGGGGCGGTAACCTTTACGCCGATTGCTCCGTGATCGAGCCTGAGAACGAGGCACAAATTGTGGCGTGGCTCGATCGTGGCGGCACGATCGCGCGCGGTCTCGGACGTAGCTATGGCGATGCTGCCGTCAACGCGGGCGGACAAGTTCTCCTGACGACCCGGTTCGCTCGCTACCTCGCCTTCGACGCCGCCACCGGGACGTTGACGTGCGAGGCAGGCGTGAGCCTCGAGCAGATCATCCGGCACTTCGCGCCGCGGGGGTGGTTTCCGATGATCACCCCCGGAACGAAGTTCGTGACCATCGGCGGCTGCATCGCCAATGACGTGCACGGAAAGGGGCACCACGCGCAGGGTAGCTTCAGCCGTTGTGTCGAGAGAATGACGGTGCTGCTCGCGAGTGGCGAAATCGTGGCGGCAAGCCGGACGGAGAGCCCCGACCTCTTCTGGGCGACGTTGGGCGGCATGGGTTTGCTCGGGGTCGTCCTCACCGCGACGATTCGCCTTCGTAGAATCGAGACGACGTATTTTCGCCGGAAAGCAATCCGGGTCGACGATCTCGGAGCGATGTTGGCCGTCTTCGACGAGTACGATCAGGCGTTTCCCTATTCCGTCGCGACCCTGGACGTCTTCGCGACCGGCCCGCGGCTCGGCCGGGGCGTCGTCGTGGTCGGCGATCACGCGGCCAGGGACGAGCTGCCGCCCCGATTGGCAGCAAAACCCCTGCGATTGTCCGGGTCGCCGTGGCTATCCGTCCCGTTCGATTTGCCGGAGCTTACTCTCAATCCGCTGAGCGTCCGTCTCTTGAACGCGGTCATCGCGCAGCTGCAGACCCGCGCGTCGGCCTTTGGCCATTACGATGAATTCGTGTACCCGCTGGACGGGTTGGCCCACTGGAATCGAGGATACGGCAAGCGCGGATTTACACAGTATCAATTCGTCATCCCGATTGCCGACGGCGAGCGGCGCATGCGCGAGATTCTGGGAGCTGTTCTGTCGGCCGGTGAGCTGCCTTTTCTCAATATCCTCAAACGCCTCGGCAGCGCGAGCGGCGGGGTGCTCTCGTTCCCGCGCGACGGGTACACGTTTGCGATCGACTTTCCGATTCGGAAGAACACCGTGGCGCTGCTGAGGCGGCTCGACGCGATGGTGCTCGACGCGGGCGGCCGCGTTTACCTGGGCAAGGATTCTTACCTCGACGCTGCCACATTTCGCGCCATGTACCCAGACATCGATCGCTGGCTCGAGACGAAGGCGAAGTACGATCCCCACGATGTCTTCACGTCCGACCTCGGCAGGCGAGTTGGCCTCGTCCGGTCCTCGCGTGCGCCTTCTTCAGGGTGACCCTGGTGACTCGCTAGAGTCAAAGATCGTGCTCGATCGCGCCCTCCCTGGAGCTGGCGCTTTGTTGTAGGTGTTCTTACTTTACCCGCGGACCATGAACGTGAACCTTCGCATTCGGGTATTTCTGGCCGCGTCGGCTCTGCTCGCCGTCGCCACGGTCGCGTTTGCGCTTCCCGCGCGCGCGGGCGTGCTCCAAATTCGCGACACAGAGCATGTGCTCTCGGCGGACGATTCGGCTCGGCTGCGTCTGACATTGACTTCCGCTCCGTTCGACGGCCGCTTCGTCGTCACGAGCGAATATCCGGATACGCAAGACCTGTCGCGCTACGTGGGTTCGCTGGTTACCGAACCGAATCTCGTCGTGGTCGGCCTCGACCCGCAACACCGGCATGTTCAAGTCCATTTCGGCAACGGCGATCGCGTTCCGCGGTCGGAATGGCCGGACATCGAGCGGGCCGGCAACGACGCGTTCCACCGCTCCGATTGGGCCGGCGGGGCGTCGGCCATTTTCCAGGCCGCGTCACGCGCGGCCATGAGCCCCGCGGCGCACGCTGCGGCGCCCGATGTCCAAGCAAGCCCCTCCCTCTTTGGGCCCGGCCTCCTCCTCTTGCTCTTGGTCGGCGGCCTAGGAATCGCGCTCTATCTGGCGCGCCGGCGGTCCTCGTACGGGTCGGTGGGTGGCCCAGGGTATGGCGTTTCTTCGCCTTATGGGCAGGGTTATCCCATGCCACCCCAGAGTGGCGTCGGTCCTCTGGGCGGCGGAATCATCGGTGCAGGCCTCGGAGGCCTCGCGGGATACGAGCTCGGCAAATACGAGGGGGAGCGCGAGCGAGGCCGTGAGCCTGACGACCGCGCTGGCTTGGGCAACGATGGAGGCGGGAACTTCGACGCGGGGGGCGGCGGTTCGAGCTGGGACGACGGGGGCGGCGGTTCAGGGGGCGGAGGCGGCTTCGACGGCGGAGGCGGCGACAGCGGCGGGGGCGGATTGGACTTCTAGGCTTGCCCTAAGCAAGTAACCCGGGTCATTTCCCTAGTTGGAGACCGGGGTCAGCCTGAGTGCTCGACTCGCTTCGCTCGCTCGCCTCCGCTCTCGCAGCCTGGCTTGCGCGTCACGTCGAGGGGAGCGGTGCCGCTCCACCTCGAGCTCCCGAGCAGGAACAAGATGCTGGTTTCCTGTATCGCGTGTCCGGCGCTCCCCCTTGCCTCCGGCCTGATCATTCGTCACATCTCGGGCGCCCCCGGCATAAATGCCGGGGCACCCGTGGAGAGCGGAGCACAAAGCCCGCCGCTGGCGGGCTCCGTCGATCCAGTGAGGCATGGTTGGCGACGGTCGAACGTGCCTGTCGTTTGTCGTAGCCCGCCAGCGGCGGGCTTCGCGTAATCGCTGTCCGAGTTGCCCCGGCATTCATGCCGGGGATGCGAGAACATGCAGCCCCCACGGACCAAGATGTGACGAATGATCAGGCCTCCGGCAAGGCTCCGCTCGACAGAAGGGGGTCGCACGTCACGTCGAGGGGAGCGATGCCGCTCCTCCTCGAACTCCCCAGCAGGAACAAGACGCTCGTTTCCTGTATCGCGTGTCCGGCGCAGCCGGGTGGGGGGCTAGTGAGCGCCTCTCATCATTCGTCACATCTCGGGCGCCCCCGGCATAAATGCCGGGGCACCCCTGGAGAGCGGAGCACAAAGCCCGCCGCTGGCGGGCTACGTCGATGAAGTGAGGAATGGTTGGCGACGGTCGACGTGCCTGTCGTTTGTCGTAGCCCGCCAGCGGCGGGCTTCGCGTAATCGCTGTCCGAGTTGCCCCGGCATTCATGCCGGGGATGCGAGAACATGCGGCCAGCACGGACCAAGATGTGACGAATGATCAGAGTGAGCGCCTAGCGGTCCATTTTTTGCGCCCAGCGGGACGTCGCTTGCGCCCAGGAGGGTATCCCTGGAGGCCAGCGGTGTATCCATTGCGCCGAGCGGCGTATCCATTGCGCCCAGCGGTGTATCCATTGCGCCCAGCGGTGTATCCATGGCGCCGAGCGGCGTATCCATTGCGCCAAGCGGCCGATCGCTCGGGGCCAGCGGTGCCTCGCTGAAGCCAAGGAACCGCCCTTCGAGGCCGAGCGGGTCATCTCTCGACGCAAGCGGTGCCTCGCTGAAGCCAAGGAACGGCCCTTCGAGGCCGAGCGGGTGACCTCTTGACGCAAGCGGTGCCTCGCTGAAGCCAAGGAACCACCCTTCGAGGCCGAGCGGGTCATCTCTCGACGCAAGCGGTGCCTCGCTGAAGCCAAGGAACCACCCTTCGAGGCCGAGCGGGTCATCTCTCGACGCAAGCGGTGTATCCCTTGGAGCAGGCCGGCCACCCTTTGAGGTCGAGCGCTGCATCCTTTGAGGCCAAGGTCTTCGGACATCGTTGCGGGGTCATCCAAGCAGGACCCAGCAAAGACGGCTTGCCGACGGAAGCCGGCATGTTGACGCGGATGAACTCTGGCTTGACGAGATTCACCCGTGTGGAACTTACCCGCGCCGTTCTCCCCGAGAACCGTGTGAATTCGCTTGAGCGCCAACGTTGAGTGGGAGCCTCAAAACACGCGGGATCTAACGGCTCGCGTAACGCGCGTCGCCCGGGGTCAGATCCAGGTGCGCACGGAGCTCACCAAACCGCGCGCGCAAGCTCGCGACTCCGACGCGGAAACAGGCCGCGACTTCTGATTGCGTCAGCGGCACGTGGTCCACATAAACGATAGCATAAGCAACTGCGGCCGCGACGGCGTCGACAATCGGGAGCGCCCTCGGCGGGCGCGCTGACGGGGACTCGTCGAAGTACGCGGCGGCTTCACGTGCGAGCGCCTTGGCCCTCGCGCGTTGCCGTCCGTCCAGCGGGAGCCTCGAGAGACCGCGCACGAGGACCGCCTCGAGTTCCGCGGCAACCGGGGACCGGCTCGAACGTTGAAGGGGGACGTCGCTCGCACCGGCTTCCTTGTGGCGCCCGCGCGCCGTCCGTGTGCGTCGAGCAAGCTTGTTCTTGGTGGCGTCCTCCGGGCCGATCGCGATGCAGCAGGCGGGCGGAGGCCGCGGGAGCGGATGATCCTTGTTGGCCGGCGCGCCCTGTTCGAACCACTTGAGAAGCGCCGCGTGCTCGCGCGAAGGACTCCGTTTCATCGCTCGCGCCAGCACTTTGCGGGCCTCTGCCAGGCGTCCTCCTCGCGCGAGCGCGTGGGCGTAGCTCGCCGCGACCTCTCCGCTGTAAGACGCGCTGTCGTAGGCGCGTTTCAGCCAACCAATGGCCTCGGCCGACCGGCCCAGCGCCACGTCCAAAAGGTGCCCGAGATTGTGCGCGTAAGAGGGGTTCTTCGGCGCGCTCGCGAGCGCGCGATGGTACGCGCTTGCGGCGAATCGGTAGTGGCCGAGCAGCGTTTGGCAGAGCGCCAGAGTGGCCCAGGCGCGGTCGTCATCGGGACGGTGCGCCAAAAGGCGACGCGCGCACAGGGCGGCGCGCCACGGATCGCGCTCGACCAGCAGGTCCGCGAGGTGCAGATTCGCGAACAAGCTCTCCGCTGAGCCTTCCTCCGCGAGGCGCGCGAGGCGATGAAGCATCGGCAGCACGTCGCTAGGGTCGATCGCGCGCGCAAGCGTCCATTCAATCTGACGCTGGAGCTCGTGCGCTTCTTGGGGACGGGCTTCCATCCGCTTCTTCACGGTGTAGCTGCCGCGGGGACCCCGCGCAATGCGCAAAACGGGCGCGTTGCCCGCTCCGCGGGTCCCACCCCCCCCGACTTTTGCTGCCCGAGGGTCTCGAGGAGGGAGGGCGCGCGCAGTCTTCAGGTCTTGAATGAGACGATCCGCTTTTGAACCAGCTCGTGGAGGATGCGCAACGCGTCCAGCATGGGCATGCCCGAAACGTCGATGATCATCTCGATGGGCGACACGCCATCGATGAGCGACAAGATGAAGCCCGCGCGATGATCGATCGAGAGCCAGCGCAGCTGCGCGCGCGGGACGACGACGAAGGGGGCGCGGTCGAGCGGGCCGAGCTTCGCCGAATACATCTTTTCGAGCACGGTGCGGCACGTTTCCACGCACGCCGCCGCCTCGACGTCACCGGGATGTTGTGCCAGGACGAGTTCGGCCATCTGGAGGGCGCCTGTGTAGTCTCCCAGCGACGCGCGCTCGCGCATCTCGGCGACGGGATCATCCACGACGCGTTCCGGGCTCTCCGCCGTGGCCATGTCGTCGCGATCGATCGATGTTCCGCGCTGGGTCTCTGGAGCGACGTCCGCGTCGTCGCCCTGCGGGGGCACGCTCGGAACGAGCGCGTTCACCATCCACAATGCGCTGGGCGAGCGTGCATGCGGAATCTTGAGCCCCGAGATGGACTCGACGCGCTGGACCTCGGCTTCGCTCCCCACGGCTCCTTTCGAAGCGGGCCGCACGTCCTTCGCCGCCGGCGGCGGGTGGGTCGACGTATCGGGCTCCGCGGCAGTGGCCGCTCGCGCGAACGCTTCGATGTCGAACGGCGGGGTGATCGTAACCCGCTCATTTTCGTCGTTTGGATCGCCGGCGTCTGCGAGTGCAGCGCTGCGCTTCTTCGGGGAGGTTTCATCCATCACGGGCGTATCGTCTTCCGTCGTGGGCTTTCCGCGGCAAAATAGGGTCGAATGTTGGGCGAGGCGGCCAGTGTGTTGCTTCGAGAATCCGGTGCTAGTGGGTCTTGGAGACGACTCCCTTGAACATACGGTGGGTCCGTGAGAGGCCATCGATTTCGCTCTTGAGCGAACCGACGTCTCGTTTCGTGATCGCGTTGCGCGTCTTGCCGACGATCGCGCGTGCCTTTTCGATGGCATCCCGGCCAAAGTCGCTTGCGGCGACGATCTGTTCGACCTGCGGCAATAGCCGCTCGATTTCGCCGACGATGCGCTCCGCCTCCTGCTTTGCAGCCTCGAACTCCTCGGTCGATCGTCGCTCGACCATGTAGTCCTTCGCGCCGTCCATCATGTTCTGAATTTCCTCGCGCGTCAGTCCGCTCGAAGCGGTGACGTCGATCGACTGCTCCGTTCCGGTCTCGAGATCCTTCGCGTGGACGCTCACGATTCCGTCCGCGTTGATCTCGAAGGTGACGTCGATCTCGACGCTTCCCTTCGGCGCGCGCCGAAGGCCGGTCAGGATGAATTCGCCGAGAAGTTCGTTCTGCTCTGCGCGCTCGCTCTCGCCCTGCATGACCACGATTTTTACGGCAGTCTGGCTGTCACGGCTGGTCGTGAAAATCTTCGTCCGATGCGTCGGAACGGTGGTGTTTTGGGGGATGAGCGCCTCGAAGTAGCCTCCTTGCGTCATGATGCCGAGCGCGTGCGGCGTGACGTCGAGCAACACCATCTCGTGTTTGTCGTCAATCAGCGCCGACCCCTGGATCCCTGCTCCGAGCGCGACGCTCTCGTCGGGATGAACGCCTTTGCAAGGTTCACGCTCGAAGAACTCGGCCACGGCATTTTGAATCTTCGGCATGCGCGTCATCCCACCCACGAGGATGACCTCCTCGATGTCTTCTTTGTCGAGGCGCGCATCGGAGAGAGTCTGGCGGCATATGTCCACGGTCCTCTCGATGAGATCGGCCGACAGCTCTTCCAACGTCTTCCGATCGATGGTGCGCTGCAGATGGAGCGCCTCGTTGCGGCCGCTCGAGATGATGAACGGCAGATTGATCTCCGTCTCTCGCACACTCGAAAGCTCGCACTTGGCCTTCTCGGCCGCGTCCTTCAGGCGCTGCAGCGCCATCCGGTCTTGCCGCAGATCGATCCCGTGTTCTTCGCGGAAACCTTGGACCAGCCAGTCGATGACCCGCGCGTCTACGTCCTCGCCCCCCAGGAACGTGTCGCCGGCGGTCGCAATCACTTTGAAGACGCCGCTCGAGCCAATTTCGAGGATCGAGATGTCGAACGTACCGCCGCCGAAGTCGTACACGGCGATCGTCTTCTCGACGTTCTTGCCAAAGCCGTACGACAGCGCGGCCGCGGTGGGCTCGTTGATGATGCGGATGACGTCCAGGCCCGCGATTTCGCCGGCGTCCTTCGTGGCTTGCCGTTGATTGTCGTTGAAGTACGCCGGCACGGTGATGACGGCCTTGACGGCAGGCTCCCCGAGGTGGTCTTCGGCGATGAGCTTCATCTCCTGAAGCACCATCGCGCTCACTTCGGGTACGCTGTACTCCTTGTCTCGGAGGACGATTCGAACGTCATTGTGGGGGCCCGCGACGATGCGGTAGCTCGACGTGGCCACGGCGTTCTTCACTTGCGGCGAATTCCACTTGCGCCCGATGAGGCGCTTTGCGGCATACACGGTGTTTTCGGCGTTGGTTATTGCCTGTCGTTTGGCGATGTGTCCGACGAGGCGCTTTCCGGCTTCCGTTACCGCCACCATCGACGGTGTCGTCTTGTAGCCACCGCGGTTGGGGATCACCGTGGGAACTCCATTCTCGACGATGGCTACGCACGAGTTGGTGGTCCCCAGGTCGATGCCGATCACTTTCTCCATCCGCCTCTAGCCTCCTCTCCTCTCGAGCCCAATGTCCCCGCGCGATTCGCTCGCCACCGATGTGGTCGAGACTCTGAGGATGCGGCCATTTCGGCTGAACCATTCAGGTGGGGCCGGCCAGTCTTTTTAGCATCGCGTCGACGATTCCATCGTGAGCGCCCAGCTTGACCGCCGTCTCGAGCTCGCGCCGGGCGTTTTGCATGAGCTCGGCCGCCATGTAAACGGTGGCAAGGGTGATGCGAGCGCCGGCTGTAGCAGGCTCGAGCTCGCACGCTCGTTGGGCGAGTCGCGCGGCCTGGTGCAGGTCACCCCCCGCCTTGACCAGCGCATTCGCAGCACGGCCATGTGCGTGCGGGTCGTTCGAACGCACCTGGCAAACGCGGACCCACGAGCGAGCCGCCGCCGTCCAATTGTTGCTTTTCTCTTCGTATTCGGCCTGGCGCGCATAAGTCTCGGCCAGCATGTGGTCCGCCTTCGCCTGGCACTCGCTCGACTTGCGCTGGAGATCGGCATCTCCCGGGGCGAGCCCCGCTGCGACCCGGAATGCATTGGCCGCCTTGATGACGTCACCCGACGCGAGCGCTTGCTCCCCTCGGGCCGAGCACTTGCGCGCCTCGGCCGCCTTTGCGAGCACGACCCGCTCCTCGTAGCGCCGGCGCAGGGCGTTCATCGCGTCCGCGGCGGTCATGGCTGTCGGTTGCGCGGGGCTCGAATGCGAAGGGGGAACGTGCGACGTCGCGGGGCCGCGCGCTCCGAGCAGGCGGCGCGCAAACGCATCCCGACGGGCCGCCATGCCTACCGCGAGCGGCGGAGCGCTCGGCGGCCGCGGGGTGGCGCGGCTCGTCGTCGGCCCGGAAGGGGATGGTTTGGAGGCGGGCCGTTCCTCCGCGCGGACGTCGCGCTCGACGGTCTCTTCGACGCGCCGAGCTTCCAGCGCTGCATCCGCAAGCTGCTGTTCGATCCCGCGCGATCGACGCTGCACATCCAAGTACTCGTCGTATTCGGCGCGAGCGGCCTGGTTTCCCAACGTCTCGTGCGCAATGGTCAACCGAGAGAAGAAGACTTCCAGTCGTAGCTTGAAGGACCCGAGCTTCTTACGGAAGTGCCTGTCCGGATGAAACTTGGCGGCCAACTCGTAGTAGGCGCGCTTTATCTCTTTCTTGTCCGCGCCGGGATGGACGCCGAGCATCGTGTAGTGATCGATCTCGCTACTTTCCATGGAGATCAAGCGCTGCTTGAGATCCATGCCGAGGTCCACGTCTTCGGTGAGCGCGCTATTCGAAGGCGGGTCGACGGCGGGCGGCGGCGCCGGCGTAACCCCGACGCCCGCGGCGTTCGGCGCGGCTGGACCGATCGACGGCGCCTTCACGACCTGCGATGGTCCCGGAGAGATCAACGGTTTCGTGCTGCGCGCGCGCTCCTCTGACACGAGAACGCTCCCTTCCGTGGGTTCCGTGTGCCCGTGCGCTCCGTGCGCCAAAGCTCTCATCGTTATAGAGCAAAGGATAGCGGCTCGTAACCAGGATGGCCGCGAGCGGCGCAGGTGCGCGGTTCGGGCGGACGCTCGAGTCAGCTAGCGCGAGCGTGCGCGGTCGCTCGCGGTCGAGGTGCCATTTTGGTGGTCCCTGGGGGTGGCTTCCTGACGCTGGAGGAGTCGCGGCCACCGTGGATGCATCCACACCCACGCGTGCGGGAGGGCAAGAATGCGGCGCGAGATCTCGGCGTTGATGCGCCCGGTCAATTCGATAGCCCCCGCCTCGTCCGGTTCGAGGTCCGCGGTCGCAATCCGCGTTGCAGTGACCACGAGCGATCCGTCGCCCGCCCCTTGAGCGCGACCCGCAGGATTGGGCGCCGCGGTGCCGACGACGACCGCGGCGCGCGTCTTCAGCGCAATGCGAGCGGGCCCAACCGCCGTCGGCGCAGGCTGTCCGAGAAAGAGAGCGTCGACCGAGGGGACTCGCGAGCGCAGATCCATGGGCACACCGAGGACGGCGCCCCGGCGGAGCGTTCGCAAAATCCCAAACGCGGCGAGGGGGCTCGCTCGCCAGACGACACCCACCCCAGTGCGCTGTCGCAGCCGTTCGTACAGCCGCGAGAACCGCGGATCGTAGCTTTCGCGGGCGAGCGTGACCAAAGGCACGCCGGCGTCGACCAGCGATGCGGCAACGCGCTCCCAGGGACCCAGGTGCGCGGACGCGAAGAGGACGCCACGGCCCTCCGAACGTGCCGCCGCCAGGGTCTGGCGTCCTTCCGGGGTGAACGGGAGCGGTCCCGGCGCGTCGTGTGTTCGCAGGAGCGCGACCGTCTCGGCGAGAAACTCGCCCATTGTGATGAAGCAGCGGCGGACGAGCGCCCGTCGCGTGTCGGCGTCGAGTCCGGGCATCACGCGCGCAACGTTGGATAGGGCCGTTCGCCGTGCCTCGGCCGCGAAGAGATGCGCGCCGCGCCCGAGGACCCGCCCGATAAAGCGAAGCGCGGTGAGGGGCAGCGGATCGGCCGCCCAGAGCGCCGCCGTTGCGAGCGCCCAGAGCGCGTCGTTTTTCGACCGCTGCGGGAAACGCCATCGACCGCCTTCGCGGACGTCGTCCGCGTGTCCACGCGACGCGGAGCCGAGGGGGGCAGCCAGGTGCCGGCGCGAACGATGAGGAGGCAAGAGCAATCGCGGCCGAGGATAGCGCCGTGGCGCTTCGATGGCGCCGGAGACGAGCGCCCGGCGCCCCGGCATCCGAGTCAAACGTGCCGCAGGTTCTGGAAATGCGGCGCGCGCCCGAGTAGTACGTGCTTGCCCATGCGTGTCATTGCGCCAACTCTGACGTTTGCTTCGCTCGCTTCATCGCTCTTGGTGGCAGCTCCAGCGAACGCTCAGAACGTGAATATTCCCTTCACCAAGGCCGTGCTCTCCAACGGCATGGTCGTCATTCTGAGCGAGGACCATGCGGTCCCTCAGGTGGTCGTCAACACGTCGTACACGGTGGGTTCCCGCATGGAGCGGCCCGGTCGCACCGGTTTTGCCCATTTGTTCGAGCACTTGATGTTCATGGGGACGCAGCGCGCGCCGACCAAGGCGTTCGACGCGTTGATGGAAGGTGCGGGCGGCCGGAACAACGCGTGGACGGCCGAGGATCGCACGGATTATTTCGACATCGCACCGTCGCCTGCCCTGCCGCTCTTGCTGTGGCTCGAAGCCGATCGCATGCGCGATCTCGGCCCGCTAATCGATCAATCAAAGCTCGGTCTGCAGCGCGAGGTGGTCCTCAACGAACGCCGCCAGAGCATTGAAAATCGGCCCTACGGAGTCGAGGAGCTCGAGCTGCCGAAGCTTCTTTGGCCGAAGGACCACCCATACAGTCATCCCGTCATCGGATCGCACGAGGATATCGACGCGGCGAACGTTGCGGACGTAAGGGAATTTTTCACGACCTGGTACGACCCTGCCAATGCGTCGCTCGTGGTCGCGGGCGATTTCGATCCGCAGCAAGCGCGATCGGCCATCGACCGGCTCTTCGGTTCGGCGCCGAGCCACGGCAAACCGCAGGATCCCGGCGCCCCTGGTTTCAGCGACGACAAGTCGACGCTGACGGGCGTCGTGCGCGAGACCGTTCCCGACACCGTCGAGCTCACGAAGATCACGCTCGCATGGCAGTCGCCCCGGCATTTTTCGCCCGGCGATGCGGAACTCGATTTGCTCGCGAGCGTGTTGGCGCAGGGCAAGGCCAGTCGTCTTTACAAGGCCCTCGTTTACGAGCAGAAGATCGCGCAAGAAGTCTCGGCGCGCCAAGAGTCGCGCGTGCTCGGGTCTCAGTTCATCGTCGACGCGCTCGTCCGGCCGGGGGTCGATCCTGCCAAAGTGGAGAAGGCGCTTTGGGCGGAGCTCGCCAACGTTCGCGACAAGGAGGTTTCGGCCGAAGAGCTGGATCGGGCTCGCAACGGGTATGAGATGGAGTTCGTCGATCGGCTCCAGGACGTCGCCGAGCGGGCCTCGCTCCTCAACATGTATCAGGCGGAGGTGGGCGATCCCGGGTACGCGCAGCACGACCTGGATCGCTACCGCGCGGCAAAGCCACCCGGAGTCCTCGCGTATGCCAAGCGCGTTCTCTTGCCGGACGCCGTCGTGGTGCTGACCATCGTTCCGAAGAAAGAGGCGCAGCGATGATGCGTTTCCTCGCTCGAGCGCGGAGTGCGTCGTGTGGACGGTGGGGCCCGTCCGTCCGCATCGCGGCTGGGTCTCGACTGCCGATCGGGGTGTGTCTTTTTGCGGTCGCGTCCGGAGCGTGCGGCGCCAATACTCCGGCGGCGGTGTCGGCTCCGTCCCACCCCGCGTCGGCAGCGAGCGCTCCGCCGCCCGCGCCCATCGTCGCGGTTGACCCGCTCGGGCCGAAGCCCGAGACGCCGGCGCCTCCGCCGTTCCTCCCTCCTACGCCCGACGTGTTCACCGGCACCGGCGGGATCACAGTCTGGCTGCTCGAGCGCCACCAGGTGCCTCTCGTTTCGTGCGAGCTGACGGTGCCCACGGGAGCGTCCAGCGACCCGAAAGGCAAGGGCGGTCTGGCGTACGCAACTGCGACCATGCTCAACGAAGGAGCGGGCAAGCGCGGCGCGATCGAACTGTCACGCGCGATCGACGACCTGGGCGCACGGGTGTCGACGGATGCCAACGCCGACGCGAGCTTCGTCTCCCTCTCGGTGCTCAAGCGCAATCTGGAACCGGGGTTTTCGATCTTCGCGGACATCGTCTCGCGCCCTCGCTTCGAAGCGGCCGAGTTTGGCCGCGTTCGAGAGCTCTGGCACAACGAGCTCGTTTCGCGATCAAAAGATCCGGACGCGACCGCGCGCGTTGTCTACCGCGCCGCCCTCTTCGGCCCCGACCACCCGTACGGTCATCCGTGGGACGGAACGCCGAGCAGCGCAAAGGCTATCGCGCTCGAGGACGTGAAGCGCTTCTACGCGTCCGCGTGGCGGCCGGACCGAGCGATACTCGTCTGCGCGGGCGACGTGACGAAGCCGGAGCTCGCTCGGCTCATGGACGCGGCCTTTGGCCCGTGGAAAGCGCCGGCCGCGCCATCCCCCGCCGTGGTCTCTCCGCCGGCGCCGACGGGGCCCTGGCCCAAGCTCGTCATGGTGGATCGTCCCGACGCGCCGCAATCCGTCATCGCGGCTCTCAAGCCGGGGGTCGCCGCGTCGAATCCCGCGAGTGCGGCCCTCTGGCGCGTGAATGACGCGATTGGGGGAAGCTTCTCGTCGCGCCTCAATCAGGATCTGCGCGAAGCCCACGGATATACTTATGGCGCTCGGTCACGCTACTCGGTTTCACGGGGACCGGGCCAGGTGGTCTCGTGGGCCAACGTCGTCACGGACAAGACGGGGGATGCCCTCGGCGCGTTGATCGATGACCTCCGTAAATTCGCGGACGGCGGCGTCACCGAAGACGAGATTGCACGTTCGCGCTCCCAGGCGCGAGGCGAGATCGTGAGCGCCTACGACGCCGTCGAGACCGTCGCTGGGCACCTGGCCGCTGACGCCGCGCTCGGGCTGCCCGCGAATTGGGAGGCCATGACCAGCGAGAAGCGCGACGCCGCGCAAAAGCCCGAGCTCGATGCGCTCGCCAAGCAATTTTACGATCCGGCGGACGCCATTCTCGTTGTCGTCGGACCGCGCGCGCGGGTCCAGCCGTTGATCGACAAGCTAGGGCTGCCGGCGCCGCAGATTCGAGACTTCGAAGGAAACGTGATCAAGTAGTTCGCAATCGACGATGCAACCCGATGTAGAGCTTGCCCCCGACGCCCGTGACAACGGCCTGGCCAACATGCTTGCCGCGTTGGTTCGCGAGAACATCGAAGCCAAGCCGCACAAGAAGGCGGACTTCGCTGCGCTTCACGGCAAAATAGCGATCGTCGCGGAGGACGTGGACGTCGCGCTCACGCTCGTGTTCGAACGTGGAGGAAAGCTCACGGTGCACGACGGCATCGCCGGCGTTCCGGACGTGACCATCCGGGGCCCGTCGGAGGCCATCATGGCGCTCTCGAACATGCCCCTTTCGACGCCGCTCGGGTTGCCTATCCCGCACCCGAAGGACCGTGAAGCCACGTCCGCGGTGCAGACCGTTTTTGGTGCGCTCGGGAGGGGCAGGCTCCACATTCACGGGCTGACCTTCCACGTGCCGCTCCTCGCGAAGCTGGGCCGCGTCATGAGCGTCAACGGATGAGCCACCACGACGCTCGTGAAAAAGAGCTGCCCGGATTTCTGGGCAGCTCTTGACCCAACGTGCTTGACGGGCGAGCAGGCGGCCCGTACGTTTCGCGCCGCTCGCCGTTCATTACCGAGGTCTACTCCCGATGGCCGTACACATTCGTCTTTCTCGCGCCGGCGCCAAGAAGCGGCCATTTTACCGCATCGTCGTGACCGACCACCGGAGCCCGCGGGGAGGCCGCTTTCTCGAGAACCTCGGGACGTACGATCCCATCGCGGACTCTGGACGCTTCGTCATCAATCTCGAGCGGCTGACGTACTGGCGGAGCAAAGGCGCCTTGCCCTCGGCGACTCTCGACCGTTTGATCAAGCGCCAGGGACGCGCCGCCTCCGTACCCGCCGAGCCTGAATCCAAATAAGTCTCACGCCCGCGCTTGTTGGGTGGAGTCACTGAATGCCCCTCAAAGAGCTCATCCGGTCGATTGCCGTCGAATTGGTAGACCATCCCGATCAGGTCGAGGTGGTGGAGGTTCCCGGGGATCAGGGAACGCTGCTGGAGCTCCGCGTAGCGAGGGACGACATCGGCAAAGTGATCGGCAAAGAGGGTCGCACGGCGCAGTCGATGCGGACGCTCCTCACGGCGGTGTCCGCCAAGCTCGGGCGGCGTGCGAACCTCGACATCGTTGACTGAGAGCATGGTCAGCTGTTCGGTGAGCAAGTTCTGACTGCGGAGACGCGGGTCATGCTTGGGGCCGACACTTGGGTGCCGCTCGCCGCGGTGGCGCGGCCGCACGGCGTCCGGGGCGAACTGCGTCTGAGTCCTTTCAATCGCGACAGCGATCTCTTGCTCGCACTGGACGAGGTGCTCCTCCGATTTCCCGACGGCGAGGAGCAGGAGGTCAGCGTCGACGCCGCGCGACGCGCAAACGACGCCATCCTGATGAGGCTCTTCTCGGTGGACGATCGCGATCGTGCCGAGAACCTTCGCGGCGCTCTCGTCTGTGCGCGGCGAGGGGATTTCCCGGCCCTGGGCGCGGGCGAGTTCTACGCGTGCGATGTGGAAGGTGCGCTGGTTGTCGTCGCCGCAAGCGAGAGCCTCACGGATGGCTCTTCCACGGAGCTGGGGCGGGTGCGCACTCTGCGAACGTATCCAACCGTCGACGTATTCGTGGTCGACGCGGCGGATGGCGGTGAGCCGTGGGAAGTGCCGCTCGTCGACGCCGTCGTTCGCAGCGTCGACGTGGAGGCCAATCTCGTCACGCTCGCTACGATGGTCGGCGTAGAGAGAGGATGATGGATCGAGCATCGCCGTGCGCTTTGATATCGTGACTCTTTTTCCAGAGCTGTTCACAGGTCTGCTCTCGACGAGCTTCGTCGGGCGGGCCGTCGAGAGCGGCAAGGTTACCATTCGCTTTCGAAGCCCTCGGGACTTCGGTCTCGGCCGTCACCGAAGCGTCGATGACTCCCCGTACGGCGGCGGAAGCGGGATGGTGATTCGGGTCGACGTGCTCGTCGCGACGATGGAGTCGCTCGATGCCGACGCGCCGTCGGCTGCGCGCGCCCGTCGCGTCCTTTTGACCCCGCAAGGTCGCGTTCTCGACCAGCGCCGGGTGCTGGACCTCGCCGCACGCGATGCCGTCATGCTCGTGTGCGGACGCTACGAGGGGTTCGACGACCGCGTTCGCGCGTACGTGGACGAAGAAGTGTCCCTCGGCGACTTCGTCATGACCGGGGGAGAAGTGGCCGCCATGGCCGTTGTCGATGCGTGCTCGCGACTGCAACCTGGAGTGCTCGGCAACGAGGCGTCCGCAATCGACGAGTCCCACAGCCCCGACACAGGGGGCCTGCTCGAGTATCCGCATTACACGCGTCCCGTAGAGTTTCGCGGGTCTCGCGTTCCGGACATTCTTCAGGGCGGCAACCACGGCGAGATTGCCAAGTGGCGTCGCGCGCAGGCTGTGGCACGAACGCGCGCGCGCCGGCCGGATCTGTGGGAGCGTTTCTGCCGCGACGGTCGACAGGACGAAGACGCGTGAGGCGCGTTTCCTTAGCTCTGCTCCATTACCCCGTTCTGGACGGACAGGGCACGATCGTCACGACCGCCGTGACCAATCTCGACGTTCACGACCTTGCGCGCACGGCGCGAACGTACGGCGCGCAAGACTACTTCATCGTGCATCCCATCGCCGCCCAGCGAGAGCTTGTCGGGCGCATCCTCGAGCACTGGACGACGGGCTCGAGCGGACGCCGGATCCCGGACCGCCGCGAAGCGCTCTCGGTGCTTCGCGTCACCCCTTCGCTCGAGGCCACGATCGACGCCATGGGAGGTCGCGAGCAGGTCGAAGTGTGGGTGACGGCGGCGGCGGCGCGGGAGGCAGGCACCGCCATGACCTTCGCCGACGGCCGCGAGCGGGTGCAAGGAGACGGCGCCCCCATACTCATCGTGTTCGGTACGGGCTGGGGGCTCGCGTCCGGGGTCATCGACGCGGCCGACGAACGCCTCGCGCCCATTCGGGCCGATCGTGGCGATGGCTACAATCACCTCAGCGTTCGCGCGGCATGTGCTATCGCGATGGATCGGCTCCTGGGCGAGCGCTGAGCGGGTTCGCGAGACTCGCCGGCTTCGAGAAGGCCTCAATCGTTGGCCAGAAGCCTCGCCATTTCGGGCGTGTAGGCCCCGGCTTCGCGCTCTACGAGCGGCGGCATCACGAGGAGCCCGCCGCTTTGACCCGCGCGAGCTTCCACGAGGGCGAGGCGGGCGGGCGCCTTCGCGGTGCCGTGCACGAGCCTCATTCGCTTGGCGTGCAACCCCTCGGCGGCAAGCTCGGAGAGAAGCGAGGTGAGCTCAGCGGCCGGGTACACGAAGCACACGCGCGCGCGTTTTCCCGCCACCTGGCGCGCGGCCTCCACGAAAATCCCCAGCTCGCCCACACGCGCGCACGCCTCGGCGGGCGAAGCACGTCCCCGTCCCGGCGCAATGTACGGCGGGTTGCAGACCACGAGTCCGGCGTCCCCTCGGCGCGCACGGGATACCTCGCGCACGTCTCCGCGGACCACTTCCCCGAGGTGGGTCCATCCATTGGCATCGAGGTTGCGACGCGCCAATGCGGCGGGTGCGTCCTCGATCTCAACGAACACGACGTGACGTGCCGCGCCCAGCCGAAGGAGCGCGAGCCCCACGGCGCCGACGCCGGCACCGAGGTCATAGGCAACTGAAGCGGGCGTAGGCCTCGCCGCAAGGCGACCCGCGAGCTCACCCGCGGGCGGGAACTGTGCCGCCGCGAATCCGGCAAGGAGGAGCGCGTCCACGCTGGTGCGGTATCCCGCTCCCCGGGGCGGCTGAAAAAGCACGACGCTTCCGCCAAAGAGTGCGTCCTCAGTCGCCTGGGCCAGATGAACCAGGCTAGCGTCGCTGAGAGCTCCGCCGATAAGGGTTGCCATGACTGCCGATTTCCCGCGCCGCGCGCCGTGCTCGAAGTATCACCTCCGCGCCGGCTGCGAAGCACGATACCGGAAGAAGGGGAGGGCATGGCAGCACCTCGCGTCTCAATTTCTGATCGGGACCCGATGAGCGACGGATGCGACGGAACTGTGCCTCTCGGCGATCGCGTTTGCGCCGTGGCCCGAGAGCTCGGGTTCGATGCGGTGGGAATCGCCCGGGCGGACGTCGACCTCCAAGCGGACATCGCGCACTATGACGCCTTCGTGGCCGCCGGAATGCACGGGGAAATGGATTGGCTGGCTCGTCACCGTAGCGCGAGGTCGCGGGTCGACGGCGAAGAGATTCTTCAAGGCGCGCGGAGTGTTCTCTGTGTGGCACGACGGTATCAACGGCCGCCCGAGTCGGAATCGCAGGACCCCGAGACGGCCCGAGCCATTGCTCGTTACGCACGCGGTAGGGACTATCACCGCTTTCTGCGCCGGCGTCTGCGCCGCCTCGCTACCTATCTGCGCTCGCTCGGGTCCGAGGAGTGCCCCGTGCGGGCGCGCCCGATTTGCGACGACGCCCCGCTCCTCGAGCGCGCGTGGGCGGCGCGTGCGGGCCTCGGCTTCGTGGGGAAGAACGGCCTATTGATTGTGCCGGGCGCGGGGTCGTTCTTGCTCCTTGGCGAGGTCGTGACGACGCTCGCGTTGGAGACGTCCACACCGATGACCCATCGGTGCGGCGCATGCACGCGCTGCCTCGACGCGTGCCCGACGGACGCGTTCTCAGCCCCGTTCGTGCTTGATGCGCGCCGATGTGTGTCCTACCTCACCATCGAGCACCGCACCGGCATCCCGGCGCCGTTGCGAGAGGGTATCGGTTCGCATCTCTTCGGCTGCGATGACTGCCAGACGGTGTGTCCGTTCAACGCGGGTGTCGCGACACGGGCGCCGCTGAGCCCGCGCGACGGCGAACCTTTCGCCCCGCTCGAGCGGTGGTCGCGCGTGCAAGTGGAAGACCTGCTGATGCTGGACGAACGCGAGTGGAGCGTTCTTGCGGAAGGGACTCCGCTCAAGCGCGCCGGCCGTTTGGGAATGGCCCGCAACGCGGCGATTGTTCTGGGCAATCGCCGTCACTCGGGGGCGCGTCCCGCGTTGGAGCGAGCTGCGCAAGGGCACGAAAGCGCGATCGTACGCGACGCCGCCCTCTGGGCGCTGGTTCAATTGGAACGGCCGCTTCGATGAACTCGGGCGATCGCCGACGGCGAGCGCGCCGGGTTCGGGCGCATTCCCTGGTCTATTCGGCGTGCGCCGCGCCGTTTTGTGACGGCAACGGCAGGCGATCCTTCTCTCGTTCCGGGGCGCGAACTCCCCCAAGCGACGAGTGGCCGATGAATATGCGCCGGTTGAAGCTGTCGAGGTTCTTGTGCGCGACGACCTGAAAGCAAGCCGCGTTGCCTTGCATGGCGATGCGCCAAGACCACGCCAAAAAGAGGTGCCAGAGACGGTACCATCGCTGTCCGTAGGACTTTAGGATGACGGCCTCGTGCCGTTGCCAGTTCTGGTGCCATCGCTCGATGGTCAGCCCGTAATGAACGCTCACGTTCTCGGCGGAGTGGATCTCGAACCCCGTCTTCTCCAGCCCTCTGACCACGTCACTCAGCGGCAGCGATGCGTCGGCGCCTGGGAAAATGTACTTGCTCATGAAGAGGCCCCAAATGAGATCTTCGGGCCGCAGGCCGATGACGGGCAAGCCTAGATTGCCTCCCCGGCGCAGTCCGGTCCACTGGAGCAAGAATAGTCCGTCGTCCTTGAGCAGATCGTAGGCGAGTCGGCAGAACTTGCCGAAATTCTTGACTCCTACGTGCTCCACCATCTCGAGACTGGAGATTCGGTCGTACTGTCTCCGCGGGATATCGCGATAATCCAGACACTCGATGCGAGCGCGGTCCGACAACCCGGCGCTCGAGATCCGATTGTTGCCGAATTCCGTCTGATTCTTGCTGATGGTGATGCCGGTCGCGTTTGCCCCGTAGTTCTTTGCAGCGTGCATCGCGAGGGTGCCCCAGCCGCACCCGATGTCGAGCAGCTCGTTGCCGGGGGCCACCATGAGCTTGCGGCAGACGAGATCGAGCTTGTTGTCTTGAGCGGCTTCCAGCGAGTCCTGCTCGTCACGGAAAAAAGCGCTCGTGTAGACCATGCGCTCGCCAAGGAAGGCGTTGAAAAAGTCGTTCCCGCGGTCGTAGTGCTCGCGGACGATGCGCTTGTCCTGCTCCTTCGAATGGATCGCCACCTCGGGAATGAGCCGGGTGAACAGAAACTCGAAGTGGTGCTTCGTCAGCGAGTAGTCGACGAGATCACGGCGAGCGTCGAGGAAGGCGTCCATGTCCGGAATGTCCACCGCGCCGTCGAGATAAGCCTCGAAGAGGGTGGTCATCGGAATCCTGCCGTCCGCATACTTCGCCGATAGCGTGGCGTCGTTGAACGTTACGAGGTCGGTTAGCTTTTTCACTGGCCTTCTCCAATCGCGCCAAACGTTGGAGACGCGTGGCCGGCAAGGGACCACAAGGCGCGCCTCGGTTCAACAAGGATGCGACTGCCACATGGCGATTGTGACCTGTCGATGGCGCATATAGTCAGTCCGCGCCGGCCGCGCAATGCTTGCGTTGGCGCGTTGGCGCGTTGGCTGTGGGAGCCGCATTGCGCTTGCGCCAGGGGAATTCGCATTTTGCCAAAAACGCATGCGCCTCTCGTGGTCGGCGAAGCCGGGGGAGGGCGCCTGTGCGTCTCGGATCCGAGCCGCGAGGGAGAACGATGTGCTAGAGCACCGAACCGCTTGACTCCCGTCGGCTTTCTGCGGCTTTGGCTTCGCGGCGTTGCTCCTCCTCGCAATACCCGAGTACGGGTCGTCGTAGGGCCTTGCGATGCGGGCAAAGACCTTGAAATCCTCGGTCCGTCAAGCTGTTCGGTGCTCTGGAAGTGCGTAGACTTGGGCGCCATGCGGGCAGACGTTTTCGCACTGGTCTTTGCAGTTGTCCTCGGCCAAGGATTTTTGCCCACTACCGCGCGGGGTCAGGAGTCTCAGATCACCGGTCTTGCCGCGGTGACACGGGCTCACCCGTCCGACCCCGCGGCGGCGCTGTCGCTCGGGCACGCGCTTCGCCGCGCAGGCCGCCCCAAGGAGGCCGCCGCGGAGTTGCGGCGCGCGCTCGGGGCCGGGCCGGCCCCTCCCACCACGGCTGCGCTCTACGAGGAGCTGGCGCGCGTTTACGCGGATACCAGGGACTTTGCCGGGTCGATGGCCGCATGCGAACGGATTGACCACGTCCGAGGAGCTTCCGCCGAAGCGCACGCCTGCGCGGCCGAGGCGCAGTTCATCCGGCAGCGGGCCACCGAGGCCCTTGTGGAGACCGCGGCGGCCCTCGCCCTGGACCCCCGGTGTTACGACGCGATACTCGCGCAAGCCCGCGCGTACGAGCTCGAGCTCGATACGACCAGGGCCGAGGCAGCGCTTCGCCAGGCCATCGCGATCGACGACGGCGAGGCGCGAGCGCACGTGGCGTTGGGTCGCGTTCTCTCGAAGGAAAACCGGCACGACGAGGCGCTTGCCGAACTTCGCAAGGCCGCTGCCCTCGATCCCCTCGGGCCCGACGTACTCTTCGAGCTGGCCGAGGCACTCGGCGCGTGTCCCGAGAGTGTCGACCTTCTGCAGCGAGCGGTGCGAGAGCGGCCCGCGTTTTCCGAGGCGTGGCTCTCCATCGGCGTTCAAGAACTCGCGTCGGGTCACGCGAGCGAAGCGGGGCAAGCGGCGGCCCAGGCGGCGCGCACCGATCCGAACGACATGCATGCGCGCGTGCTCCTCGGCCAGATCGCTCTCGCCGAGGGCCACACGGAGGAAGCTATCGAAGAAGGGCATGCTGTTCTGAAGGTCGTCGCCAACAATGCGGCCGCCGAGCTGCTCGTTGGGGACGGCAATGCAAGAAAAGGAGAAATCGATTTGGCGCTGGAGGCATACCAGGCCGCGTGGGGGCTCGATCATTCGAACCCGGCGCCGCTGGTGAACGCCAGCACGGCGTGTCACGCGGCCGGACGCGACACGAGCGCGCGTGCGTTCGGCGTCAGGGCCACGCAGGAGTTCCCATCGTGGGGACCGGCTTGGGTCGCATTGGGCGACGCGCTCGTGGGGCAGGGCGAGAAGGCGGCCGCCCGCGAGGCCTATCAAAAGGCGATCGCGACGACGTCAGGCCCCGTCGATCGGGACTTGCTAAAGAGGAGAATCGCCGCGCAATGAGTCTCTCGTGGACCGCAGCCGAAGCAACGTGGCGAGGGAACGAGGTCGCGCGCTGACGTCCTCTTCGCCATTGTCCGATTCCGCTTCTCTCGAGCTCGCGGCGCGCGTGATGGCAAGCGAGCCGCGCGCGATCGCTCGCGCGATGCGCGTCGTCGACGATCGCGCGCCGGGCGCCCACAGCTTGCTCAGGGCGCTATGGCCGCGGACCGGTAGAGCGTGGGTGTTGGGCGTTACGGGCAACCCGGGGGCCGGTAAGTCGACCCTCTGCGATCGACTCGTCGAGAAATACCGCCGGCTGGGCGAGCGGGTGGGTGTGGTCGCTGTGGATCCGTCGAGTCCATACACCGGCGGCGCCATCCTCGGCGACCGCATTCGCATGGGGCGACACACGACGGACGAAGGGGTCTTCATCCGTTCGCTGGCCACACGCGGTCACCTTGGAGGCTTGTCGCGCAGCGCGCGGGACGTCGTGCGCGTGCTCGACGCGGCCGGGTATGGCGTAGTGATCGTCGAGACGGTCGGGGTGGGGCAAGACGAACTCGAGGTTACCCGCACGGCCCACTCGACGCTCGTCGTCACGGCGCCGGGGCTCGGAGACGAAGTTCAGGCCATCAAGGCCGGTCTTCTCGAATGCGCTGACGTACTCGCCGTGAACAAGGCGGACCGGGATGGCGCCGAGGGCGCGGTTCGCGATCTCGAACTGATGATTGCCCTTGGCGACGAGAGTACTCGTGGTCTCTCGACGGCGCGAAGGCATCGGCGTCACGGGCCCGCCGACAGGCACGAAAGCTCCGATCGGAGTGCGCCGGCCCCGAGCTCTCCATTGGCCGGGATCGAAAAGTGGACCCCGACCATCGTGAAGTGCGTGGCCACGCGGGGTGAGGGAATCGACCCGTTGACCGCGGCGTTGGCTCGGCACCGCGCGTGGCTCGAGGAAACCGAGGCGGGAAAGGCGCGCCGCCGCGATCAACTCCGGGACGAAGTCCGCGACGCGCTGCGGGAGGCACTCATCGACGCTGCGACGCAAGACTTCGGTGACCGCCTGGACGAAATGGTGCTCGCGGTCGAGGGACGAGCGCTCGATCCCTATACGGCCACGGAACGACTCGTGGCGGCGTTCCGAGCGAGAGAGTAGCGGCGGGGCAAGTTTGCCCGAGCCCAAGGCGGCCTTCGCACGCGTCCTACGCCGGTCGCTTCGCTCGGGTCTTCGGTCTTGCTTTTTTCGTGCGGTCTTTGGGCCCTTCTTTGGCGGCGCCCTTTGCCAATGGCCGCTCGGCCCCCGACCCCTCGCCGCGTGGTCGCCGAGCGGTGGCATGGGCGGCTGTTCGCGCCACGCCGCGCGGCGAAGCCGTATCTTGGAGACGCGCGCGGGTGCGTGGCGGCTTGCGTCCGACGCGCTCGGCGTCGAACGCGGAGGGGCACGTGTCGTTCACGGTGCAAGCCTCGCAGTCAGGCTTGCGTGCGTAGCAGCATCGGCGGCCGTGAAAGATGAGGACGTGGCCCGTGTGATCCCACTCTTCCCTCGGAAGAAGGGCGCAGAGGTCTACCTCGATCTTCGTAGGGTCGTCGTTCGCGGTCCAGCCGAGGCGTTGACTCAGGCGTTGAACGTGCGTGTCGACCACGACGCCCTCGGGGATGTTCCAGAGGACGCCGAGGACGACGTTTGCAGTTTTGCGGCCGACGCCGGGCAGCCTCAGGAGCTCTCCCATCGTCGCGGGCACTTCACCGCCATGGTTTGCGACGAGAGCGCGCGCGAGCCCGACGATCGATTTGGACTTTGCGCGAAAGAATCCCAATGTCGATACGAACGGCTCGACCTGCGCGGGCTCTGCGGCGGCCAAGGATGCGGCGTCCGGGAACCGCGCAAAGAGCTTCGGTGTGGCCTTGTTTACGCCGACGTCGGTCGTCTGCGCCGAGAGAACGACCGACACGATGAGTTCGAACGGAGAGCGATGATCCAGTTCGCAGTGGGCACTCGGGTGTTGCTCCGCCAAGCGGCGGAGCGTCTCGAGCGCCAAGCGCGGTGCGCGCTTGCGGCGTTCCCGCCTCTCTTTGGCCGAGACTGCCCCGATCGTGACCGCCGTCAATTGAGCTCGCTGGGCGGCAACGTCTCGCCGTTCACCGGCGGGACCAAGGATCCCCCGCCGACCTCCGCGTCGTTCGCTTCGGCGAGCCTCTCGACAGCGACGATGCGTTCGCCCTCTCCCAGCGTCATCAGCTTCACGCCCTGTGCGTTGCGGCCGGTCTCGCGGATCTGATCGACGGGAGTGCGTATCGTTTGCCCGCGGTCGGTGATGAGCATCAGCTCGTCGCCGTCCTTTACGAGCTTGACGCCAACGACGGGCCCATTGCGCTCGCTTGCATCGATCAGAATGATGCCCTTGCCGCCGCGGTTCTGGGTTCGAAATTCTTCGATGTTCGTTCGCTTGCCGTACCCCTGCGCGCAGACCGCCAAGACCTGAGGCCGCCCCGCGTCGCTCACCACGATGCCCACGACGTCGTCGCCTTCGCCGAGGTCGATCCCTTTGACGCCGTGGGTCGCCCGGCCCATCGGGCGCACCTGCTCCTCGGGAAATCGGATGCTCTGCCCCGTGCGAGTCGCGATGAGCACGTCGCGCGTCCCGTCTGTGAGGGCCGCATAGAGGAGCCGGTCCCCCTCGTCCACTTTGACGCCTATAATTCCCTTCTCCCGGAAGTTCTCGTACTCGTCGAGTTCGGTCTTCTTGATTTGTCCTTTGGTCGTCAACGTGACCACGAATTTCCCCTTTTCAATCTTTGGAATTTCGACGATTGCGGCAATCTTCTCGTCCGTTTCCATTCCGATGAAGTTGACGATTGCCCGGCCCTTGCTCGTGCGCGCTGCGAGCGGAATTTCGTAGACCTTCTTGACGTAGACTTTGCCCTTGTCACTGAAGAAGAACACGTAGGCGTGGGTCGAGGCGACGAAGAGCTGGGTGACCCAGTCTTCTTCCCTCGCCTCCATTCCGATTCGGCCCTTGCCGCCGCGCTTCTGAGCGCGGTAGTCCTTCGGGCTCGTCCGTTTGATGTATCCGGCGTGCGAAATCGTGACGACCATGTCCTCTTCTTGGATTAGGTCTTCGTCCTGAATGTCGGCTTCGCTATCCACGATTTCGGTGCGGCGCTTGTCCGCGTATTTCGATCGAATCTCCTCCAGCTCGATGACGATCACGTCGTCCAAAAGAGGGGGACTTGCGAGAATTGCGCGATGTCGCGCAATCGCATCGCAGAGCTCGGCGTACTCATTTGCGAGCTTCTCTTGCTCGAGCCCCGTGAGCCGGGAAAGGCGCATCTCGAGAATGGCCTTCGCCTGCCGCTCCGAAAGGGTGTACGGGTGCTTCGCCTTGGCCTCTTCGATTTCACTCTCCGGTCGCCCGGCACGGCGTACGAACGCCTCGAGTCCGGCGAGCGGCAGGGCCATCAACGCGGCTCGAGCGGCCTCCGGATCGGCCGAGGCGCGGATCGTCTTCACGACGAGGTCAACATCCGAAACGGCGACGCCGAGGCCCTCCACGATGGCGAGCTGGTTCTCGGCTTGCCGAAGCTCGTAGCGCGTGCGCCGGCCGACGACGTCCCGGCGGTGCGCGATGAACGCCTGGAGGGTCTCTTTGAGGTTCAGTATCGCCGGCCGGCCGTGCGAAATGGCCAGATTGATGACCCCGTAGCTCGTCTGGAGATCCGTCTGCCGATACAGATGGTTGATGACGACTTGAGGAATCACGTCCTTCTTCAGCTCGATGACGAGCCGGATCCCCTCACGATCACTTTCGTCCCGCACCTCCCCCACGCCGTCGAGCTTCTTGTCGCGAACGAGCTCCGAAATTCGGGCGGCGACGCGCGCCTTGTTGACCTGATACGGAATCTCCGTGACGACGATTTGCTCTTTTTCCCCTCGTCCGGGCGACTTCTCCACGAAGAGACGCGCGCGCATGATGATCGATCCGCGCCCGGTTCGATAGGCCGACTCGATCCCGGCTCGGCCATAGATGAGCCCTGCCGTCGGGAAATCGGGTCCTGGGACGAAGCGGATCACGTCGTCGATGCTCGCGTCGGGATTGCGGACGAGGTGAACCGTCGCGTCGAGGATTTCACCGAGGTTGTGTGGCGGAATGTTGGTGGCCATGCCCACCGCGATTCCGTTGGTGCCGTTGACGAGGAGATTCGGTACGCGCGCGGGCATGACGACGGGCTCTTTGAGCCGGTCGTCGAAATTGGACGCGAAGTCGACGCATTCCTTGTCGAGGTCCGACAAGAGCTCGATCGCCAGCTTGGTGAGGCGCGCTTCCGTGTAGCGGTAGGCGGCGGCGGGATCACCGTCGATGGAACCGTAGTTGCCTTGCCCGTCAATGAGCGGGTAGCGCATGGAGAAGCTCTGCGCGAGCCGCACCATCGCGTCGTACACCGCGGCGTCGCCGTGGGGGTGGTATTTGCCGAGCACGTCACCGACGATGGTCGCGCTCTTGCGGTATCCGGACGTCGGCAAGAGCCCCTGCTCGTACGCGCTAAACAGAATCCGCCGGTGCACCGGTTTGAGCCCGTCGCGCACGTCCGGGATCGCGCGTCCGATGATGACGCTCATCGCGTAGTCCAAGTAGGAGGTGCGCATTTCCTCCTGGATCGAGATGGGGACCTTCTGCTGCGGCGAGCTTGGCGTAGGCGGGGTGGGCGGGACCTGGGGCATCGGGCGGGATGTCTAGCGTGTTGGCCCAGCGGTCACCAGAGCGCACCCGCGCTAGAACAACTGTCCCGCGGCGAAGTACGCGCCCACGGGGGTGGCGTCCGGGGACCACGCCACGTCACCCCGCAGCACGAACGCCGAGCCGGACTGCAGACGGAGGCCGCCTCCCACTCCGTACCGGAGCTCGAGGCCCCTGCCGTCGAGGGCGGGTTGGGGCGTCGTATCGGCCCAAAGCCTGCCGCCGTCGAAAAATGCCACCGCGCCGAAGATGAGCGGCTTTCCCATCGCGTGAAATGACACGAGCTCCGTACGAAGCTCGATATTCCCGAAAACCTTCACTTTCCCGTAGTACCTTTGGCCGGGGATGCCTCGGACACCATCCTGGCCGCCCAACGCATAGGTGTTGTCGAAGCGCGAAAGCTCGTAGAACGGCGGCGAGCCGTAGAGTACTTCGCCGACGAATCGCGTCGCGAGCACGATGCGGGGAGTGAAGATGGGAACGTAGAACCGCGCTATCGCAGTGGCCTGTTCGTATCGGTAGGGAAAAGGCCCGGCCCCGCCCGGGCTAAACTTCAAATCGATGGTGTCGTACGACCCGCGGTGAGTCGATACTTCGTTGTCGCGATTGTCCCACTGGATCCCGGCCGTGGCGGCCAAGACGCCGCTCGCGGCGGTCGATCCGAGCAGGCTCTTGGTCTCCGCGCTTCCCGTGAGCAGATCCTCGGCGAGCTTGGAGTTGCCCGCTATCTGGTTCCAACTTTGTACGTACGACGCCCCGGCTCGGCCGCCCACGTGATCGACGATTCGCCAGCGGAAGTTGACCAGTATCTCGGGGTGGAGGCGGCCGTATTCGAAGTACTTGCTCGGCGCTCCCGCGGGAATGGCCGCCGAAGACGCGTTGCCCACCCCGTAATAACCGAGCGTCGTTTCCCAGCTGTACTCCGGGCGAACTTCGAGGCGCACCGGAAGGCCGAAGACTCTCGGGATAGTGAGCTTTGCGTAGACGTCTTGATACGGCAAGATGATGGCGCCGTCGGCGACCTTGAACGTGACGAGGCCGGCCGATTCGATGTCCCAGATGTACGGATCGTACCCGCGTTTCACGTGGGCAAAGTTGGCGAAATAGCCGCCTCCAACGCCGATGTCCGTGGTGCCGCCCCCGACCGGAAGGAGGTTGAACTCGTTCTTCTCGTCCTCATCGGGCTTGTCGGCGTTGCGCGCGACGACGGCCTTGTCGCTCGAGTTCAACGGATCGGCGGCGTGCGCCTCCTTCGCCTCCGCCGAGGTGAACAGCGTTGCGACCGCCAACGACCATGCTTGGCGCGACCGGACAGCGCTCGCCTTCGGTATTCCCGTTCGTTTCGCCGAGGACGGGGGATGTGGCTTTCGCAGAGTCATCGGAGGCTGGACTTGCGAAGCGTGGCTACGCGCTCCTCATACCAGGCGCGCGCGTTCACGAGGACGAAGTCCATGTGACCGCTCTGCATGTGAAAGCTCGTCCCGATCGTGCCTGCTTCGGCGAGCAACGCCCATTCGGTCCGCTTGTTTTGCGAACTGTACTCCAACTCGATTCGGTCGCTGCCGCCTTGGGCGGATAGCGATCGGATATCGAGGGTCCCTGGATTTGCCAGAAGCTCGCCGGTCATCTCCAGATGGTTCATGGGTAGGGTCGCCAGGAGCCACCTGGGAACGGGAGTTTGGCTTGCGACGAGCGCCCATATCGGTGAAGCGTCGCTTGCGCTGAGATGCAGGCGCGCATGAAAGGTCGGCCCGTCCGCCGCACGAAGCTCGGCAAGGGGTAGTTCCGCGTGTCCCCACCAACCTTCGTCGCGCACGCCAGCGGGCACGGTGACGATGCTGTCGAACGCGAAGGTGCTGCCCGAAAGGACAGT
This sequence comes from uncultured delta proteobacterium, assembly GCA_963831555.1. Classification (GTDB taxonomy): domain Bacteria; phylum Myxococcota_A; class Polyangia; order Polyangiales; family Polyangiaceae; genus Palsa-1150. The sequence goes on along the minus strand of CAWHQT010000016.1, from coordinate 118,686 downwards.
CGCGTCTCGGTCCTTTCGAGCGCGCAGATGGATCGATAGATTTCCGAAGAGATCTTTGGAGGCAAGGTGACCGCGCAATGCATGCACGTCGACATCCGCCTGCCCGGAGGCGGCACCCGAAGGCAGTTCCACCGTGAGTCGAAGCGTTGCGGCCGCCGTTCCTTGCTCGATGGCGACGTCTTTCGGGAGAACGGCGAGCTGTCGGACGGCGGCAAGATTGTCGATCGTCATGCGCGGAACCTCCACGGCGACGCCCCCGAGCATGTTCCCGTTCGCGCCGGACAGACCGGTACTGAAAACGCGTACGGCTGGCGCCCGCAGGTCCGCGCCCCCAACGCGGACACTCGCGTCTTTGAGGACGACCTCGCTTTCCGTCAGATTCATCTTGCCATCGCGCCAGGTGTAGACGCCTCCCAGGTGCGCCGACATCGCGGCGCTGGCCTCCGTTTGTTGGCGGTGCGCCGACACGCCCGTGGCGTCGATCGTGGCTTGGCCGCTCAGCGTTTCGTCGGATAGCGATGCGACCCCGTGGCCGTCGACGGCCAGGACTCGAGCGGCGACTGTCCCGTCGCGCCATCGCGCGAAGGCGTCGCGTACCTCCGCGTGGCTCGTATCGAGCGCCAGGAAGCGGCCCCGAAGGGACGCCTCTTTGACGGCGACGACGCCGGTCAGGTTTGCCGACGCCTGCGTAGAACCGTCGCTCACCCTGAGCTTTTCAATCGAGAACGTGACATGGCCATGGGCCCGTTCTTCGGCGAACGACCCCTCCACGAGCCCGCTTGCCGTTGCAGGCCCGGATTGGACGTCCGTCTGGGGCGGGCGTGAAAGCCACGGCTGTAGCGATTGTGTCTTGGCGTTCTCGACGTCTAAGCGGAACGCCGCGTCGCCGAACGCATGGGAGAGCTTGAGCTGCCGGCTCGTGACCGCCAACGAGACCGACGCCGCACGCGCCGGCGCACCCTCGCGGCGAGACGCGACGAGGTCGGAGGCCGTCACCGCGGCCACCGCCGTCGGCGCGCCGTCGGCATCGCGGGTGACGTCGAACGCGGACCGCACCGCCCCGTGAAGGGCAAGTCCCGCCGCGCTCGCCTCCATATCGGACGCCTGCGTCGTGACGTGGGCCGCGGGCACGAGCACGCCGTGGTCCACCGTAAGGGCCACGTCGAGCGGGCCTTGTCCTTGCGCGAACCGGATGATCTCCTGAGGCACGAGAATCTGAAGAGCGTTTGCCGTCCGAAGGAACCCGTGAAGGTCAACATGGGCCGAGACGTGGTCGAGAATCTCCAGGCCCTGGGGAAGGCGAACGTCAAAAGGATGCACCGTGGCGTCGATGACGCCGTGCGAATCGGTGATCAGGGGCCGCGCGCCGTACGAGATGGCGAGCGTCCTCGCGTCGATCACCGCGGGACCCACATCGAGCCAGCGAACCGGATGAAACAGCCATCGTCCGCGGACGCGCAAGTCGCCCTCGTACCGAATCGTATCGATCCATAGCTCCCTCACCGGGTCCGCATCGACGTCGTCGAGCTGTACACCCCAGAGCTTGTATTCCGCGTCCGTGGGTGGAGCGACCGGGGGGCCTTGGTCCTTATAGGGTGGGAATGCGAATCCAGGCACGGGAGGCAGGGCGGCGAGGTGCGCGGGGGTCGCCGTGTCGACACGAAGGCGAACGCGAAAGGAGAGCCCGTGTCCGCGCACGTGGCTCGCGTGGAATTTCCGGCGGGTAAGGTCGAAGAACGAAACGCGAAAGTCGCAGCGGTCCAGGTTGAGGATCCACTCTATCGAGCCGTCCCGGCCGCGAATGACCAACCCATCGACATGGAGGCTTCCCGGGACCAGCGAGTACGCGCGCGCGTATTCCAGGCGGAAATGCTCGGGATCGAAGCTGATGAGATTGCGAAATATTCTCGTTTCGAGAAAGACGTTCATCGCCACGAGGTAAAGAGCCAACCCCGCGGCGCACGTGGCAGCCCCGCATTTCAACACCCGCGGGAGCCATTGCGACGGCCCGCGCGATCGTTCGTCGGTATTCATCGCTCGTTCCGTCAGGTCGCGGCGCCGCCGCGCTCCGACGTCAGCACGATGCGTGCCGCTCCGATTTCGCCGATGTCGCCAGCGCTCCCGTGAACGACACCGCTCTGCGCGGACGCCTCCGTTCGGGCTTGGCTTTTCGATGCCGACGCGACCGACGAGACCCCGACGGCTAAAAGAAGTTTCCGATGGTGAATTCGAAGTCGCTCGCGTTCTCGTAAGGCAAGGGCGAAAGCGGGAAGCCCCACTCGAAACGCAGAGGTCCGAGTGGAGAGAACCAGCGGATCCCGAAGCCGGTCGACGTTCGCAGGTACGCGATGCTGTTAGGGAACGAAAAGCACGGTTGGACGACCTTATCGAATTGCGGCGCGGGCGTCGTCTTGCAGAACTGGTCTTCCAAGTTCCACGAGTTACCGGCGTCGAAGAAGACGACGCCACGGATGCCCACTTTGTCCAGGATGGGGAATTCGAGCTCGAGGTTCTCGTACGCCTCCATGTTGCCGCCGATGTTGGCCCCGTTTGGAATGGGTGGCGAGTTGGGATCGAGCGTGGACGTGAGCGGCAACCTCGGACCGATGCTGCGCAGGTAAAAGCCGCGCACGTCGAGGATGCCGCCCAAAAAGTATCGCTGGAAGATTGGAACGCCCTGCGGATCGGGGCTCGTGATGAGGCCCCACTCGGTGTTCAGCTTCAAGACGAACCCCGAGCCGGGCTGGCCGGGCGTGGCGCCCCCGAGGGGATAATAGAAGCGTCCCGTGAATCGATGGCGCAAGTAGTTGAACTCGCTGCCGAACGCTTCTGACGCGAGCTCGGTGGAGGCCTGCAAGTACACCCCGGACGACGGGAAAAGACGATTGTCGCGCGTGTCGTACGTAATGCTCGGGCGGAGCGAGAAGACGCGCCCCGAGTTGAACAGGTTGGCGAGAGGGAGCTGCTGAAAGGCGCTCGTGAAGCCCGGGGTCGACGTGCCGAATACGGTGGTCGTCGCCGATGTGTCAACGGAGTCCCATTCGGTCGTCGCCGTGAGCGACAGGCGCAGCCAGGGTTGCACCAGGGCGTAGCCGAAGGTAACCGACCCGCCCACGGACCTGCGGGCGAAGTTCGGAAAGACGTAAAGCGTGTCGTAAAGCTCGAGGCTCGCGTTCCAGTCGCTGTCGAGGAAATACGGTTCGAAAAAGCGCAGCGTGACGAGCTGCCGCAGCGCGGACACTTGGGCCTGCAGCGCGAGCGCTTGGCCGTTGCCAAAGAGGTTGGCTTGCTGCACCTGCGCGGTCGCGATGAAGCTCTCGATCGAGCTGAATCCAGCTCCAACCTGGAACGTTCCGGTTGCCTTCTCGGTGACCTCGATGTTGACCCGAACCCGATCCGGCGTGGAACCTTGCTCGGTGGACAGATCGACTCGGTCGAAGAAGCCGAGCGCCGTAATGCGCCGCTTGCTGCTCTCGATGCCCGTTTCGCTGAAGAGCTGGCCCTCCTGAATCTCCATCTCGCGCCGGATGACCTTGTCGCGCGTTTTGGTGTTGCCCTTGATCTCGATGCGCTCGATGAGAACCGGCGGTCCACGCCGTATCGGGACGACGATGTCGACCTGCTCGTGGACGGGGTCGAGTTCCGTCTCGGGCTCGGCTTCCACGTTTGCGAATCCCGCGTCTCGGTAGAGCGTGCGGACGGCCTGTAGGTCCTTGATGAGCTCCGCGCGATTGAAATAGTCGCCCGAATGCGCGTGAAGCATCTGCGCGATCACCCGCCGGCCTCCGAGCGGCTGTACCTCGCGGCCATCGTTGTCGCGTTCGTAGATTCGTAGCTGCCGGATCTTGTAGCGAGGCCCCTCGTGGATGACGAGCGCGATGTCGATCCCCTGGCGATCCTGCGTCAACATCACGCGGGGCGTGCCAATCTGTACGCTCAGGTAGCCGCGGTCATAGTAGAGCGCGCTGAGCATCAAGACGTCGCGCTCGAAGACGTCTTGACGATAGGGTCCCCCCGATCCGAAGGCGAAAAAGCCGCCGTTGCCCGTTTGCATCTGGTCGCGCAATTCGGCGCCGCTCACGTGGGCGTTGCCGATGAACGTTACGGCACGAACGGTCACCGGCTGGTGCTCCGTGATGCGAAACTTGACGATGACCTCGTTCTCGCGCTGCGCTTCCAGCTCGTACTGAACGTCTGCGAGAAAGAAGCCTTTCTCGGAGTACGCGTCTTTGATCTTTTGTACGCTGCGCCGAACCGCAGGGAGGCTCAGAATCGTGTTCGGCTTGAGCTCGACGGCTTCGCCCAGCTTGTCGCTCTCGATCTCGTCGTTGCCTTCGTACTCGACGTCCTTGATGTTGGGCCGTTCGCGCACGATAAAGCGCAAGACGACCCCGCGATCGTTGGCCACGAGGTCTACCTGCACGTCCTCGAAGAAACCTGAGTCCCAAAGCGCGTGCACATCGGCCGTGAGGTTCTCGACCTTGAACAGATGTCCCGGCTTCTCCCGCATATACGAAATGACGTCCTCGCGCGCGACGCGTCTATTTCCTACGACCTCGACGGTCGCGATGGGTTGCCCTTCCGACTGCTCGGCGACCGTCGGCGGCAAATGGACGATCGGTTCCGACGGCGTCCCCATGGTTGCCGGGACCGCGTCGGACGTGGGCGCCGGGGTTGCAGCGGGCCCGGCGTCACTGTCCGCGACGGGAGCGGCCGGCGGCGGGGTGGCGCCGCCGCCATCCGCCGCTGCGGCGCGTGCCGTTCGCACGTTCAGCAGCGCGAAGAGCACTGCGGCCAAGGCGGCGAGCAAGCGTGCGGTTCGCATCGGGGTCGCGCGCCGGCGAGCTTCGTCGCGGGCGCGAAAAAAGTCATCGCTCCCTAGCGCACGCGTGCGGCCTAGGTCAACCGGGCGGACACGCGAGCGGTCCGCCACCAGACGAATGCCGCGACCGCAAACGCGGCCGGCACCGCGTACATGGCGAGCTGCATCGGGCCGTGGTCGGCCAGGAGCCCGATGAGAGGGTTGGACCAAAGGTCTCCGAAGGCGTGGATCACGAAAATGCATACGGCCATCGCGCTCGCGCGGAGTGCGGGGGGCGCAGACCGTAGCAGCGCAACGTTGACCGGGCCGCTGAGGGCGAACAAGGCGACCTGGCAGGGCAATGCCAACGCAAAAAAGCCCGCGGCGCTCGGCGCGCAGATCGCGGCAAGGGCCAGAGGCGCGCCCGCGGCACATGCGCCCGCGCAGACGACGATGTTTGCGCGCGCCACCGTGTCGTCGTCGGCCCGCTCGCCCGTCCCTCCCGGGGGGCCGATCGTCGGACGGTGTCGCCGGCGCACCGCGCGGTCAGCGAGAAAGCCGCCCAGAAGAGTCCCCACAGCCCCTCCGACGACCGTGAGCGTACCAAACTCGACGCTCGCGCGCGCTGCGTCAAGGGAGTAGCGATCATGCAGGTACTTGGGAGCCCAGTAGGCGAGACCTCCAATGGCAAAGGTGTACGCGCAGTATCCAAGCACGGCGTTTCTGTAAAGGCCGATCTGCGCTAGCGTTGCCGCTGCCCGCGCGGTCCGGGGTCCAGGACCCTGAACGCGTTGCGTGGAATCGGCGGCGATCAGAAGACAGAGAAGGGCGGCAAGAAGCCCGGGCGCCCCTGCAACAAGAAACGCCGAACGCCATCCGTGCGCGTGCATGGCCGCGCCACCGACCAAGTAGCCGAGGGCGGAGCCGATGGGAGTCGCCGCGCAGAAAATCGCCATCCACGCGCTCTTGCGCGTCGTCGGCGCGACGTTGTCAATGAGCGCCGGCGCGAGCGTGGCGTAGCTCGCCTCGCCGACGCCGACCATCGCGCGCGACGCGATCATCGACGCCGCGCCTCGAGCGAGTCCGGACCCCAGCGTGGCCGCGCTCCAGACCCCAATGCCCGCGGCGAGCAGGCCGTTGCGCGCGCGCGTGGCCGCTTTCGTATTGCGTCCGCTGTAGCGGTCGCCCAGCGCGCCGAAAATTGGGCTGGTGGCGAAGTAGCCGATTAGAAAGACCGAGGGAAGGAGTCCGGCGACGAAGTTCGAGAGATGCAGCTCGGTCTGGAGCGGGGTCACGACGGCCGAAAGCACGTATCGGTCGAGATAATTGAACAGGTTGAGCCCCGTCAGGAGCGCGAGAATGAGCTTCGGGTTGCGGATGCTGCGGCACACGGTGTTTCGACTCTATACGCCGCTTGCCGCGAAAGACCGCGGGGGACGCTTCGCTTGACACCCGTTCACCCGAGCGGCTAGGAGCCCTTCGGTCGCACGACCTCCCTCGCTTCGGCGCTACGGATTCGGAGAACTCGCAATGCCAAAGTCGAAGACGGAAGGTGAGCACTCCGAGGGCGACTTCTTGCCCAAGCGGCGTGCGACCGCCGAGTCGATGGCGACGCGGCAGCGCGAAATTTCGGTTAGCGAGTTCTTTACCAAAAACAGGCACCTTCTCGGCTTCGACAATCCCGCCAAGGCGCTTCTGACAACGGTCAAGGAAGCCGTCGACAACTCGCTCGATGCGTGCGAGGAGGCAGGGATTCTTCCCGCCATCCTCGTCGAGATTCGCGAGGTTTTGGTCACCGCCTCCGGCCGCGGCAAGGGCCCGGCGGCCGCGCATTCGAAAGTTGGAGCCAAGGGCAACGAAGGCGCGGAGGGCAAGGAACGCGACGCGATGGAGCGCGCGCCGTCCGCGGCCACCCGCTTCCGCGTCATCGTCGAAGACAACGGTCCGGGGATCATCAAGCCGCAAATCCCGAAAATCTTCGCGAAGCTCCTTTATGGCTCGAAGTTTCACCGACTCAAGCAGTCGCGCGGACAACAAGGGATCGGCATCAGCGCCGCGGGTCTCTACGGCCAGCTTACCACGGGCAAGCCGATGGTCATCACGAGCAAGACGGGAAAGGGGCGTCCCGCGTTTCGGATTCATCTTCGCATCGACACCAAGCGCAACCAGCCGGACGTCGTGAGCGAAGAAACCGTGGAATGGAACCAGGACCACGGGACGCGGGTGGAGCTGGAGCTCGTCGCCGCGTACCGCGGGGGCCGCACGGGCGTCCAAGAGTACTTGGAGCAAACCGCCGTCGCGAATCCGCACCTTGCCCTCACGTACGTCTCGCCGAGGGGGGAGAGATCGGAGTTTGCCCGCGTGACGAGCGAGCTCCCTCGCGAAGCGCAGGAAATCAAACCGCATCCGCACGGAGTGGAGCTGGGGATGCTGCACACGATGCTCGCCGACTCGCCGGAGAAGACGGTCAAGCAAGTCTTGATTGACGATTTTTCTCGCGTGTCGCCGGCGGTCGCACAAGAGATTTGCGCTCGCGCCAAGGTCAACGCAAAGACGCCCGCGGACAGGGTCCTGGGTGACGATCTCGAGCGACTGCACAGGGCCCTCGGCGAGGTCAAGGTCATGGCGCCCCCCGCAACGGCCGTGGTGCCGATCGGCGAGGCGCTTCTCATCGAGGGGTTGAAGAGGCGATTTCCTCGCGCCGACTATTACATCTCGACGACGAGGCCGCCGTCGGTCTACCGAGGTAACCCGTTCGTGGTCGAGGCGGGCCTCGCCTACGGGGGAGAGCTTCCGCTGGACGAGCTCGCGGAGATCATGCGCTTCGCGAATCGCGTTCCGCTCCAATACCAGCCCAAAGCGTGCGCGATCAGCGAGGCGGTCTATCAAACGAACTGGCGGGGCTACGAGCTCGCGCAGTCCAAGGGAAGCTTGCCTCTGGCCCCTATGGTCATCGCGGTGCACCTCGCCAGCGTGTGGGTGCCCTTCACGAGCGAGGCAAAGGAGGCTGTTGCGCATTACGACGACCTCCTGCGGGAAATGAAGCTGGCCATTCAGGAATGCGGCCGAAAGCTCGCCGCGCACATCCGCGCGAGCGCGCACGCGGACCGGGAGCTCAAACGGCGGAGCCTCTTCGAGCGCTACATCCCCGAAGTGGCCGGAGCCATCTCGGAGATTTTGGGAATCCCCAAGGGGACGGTCGAGAAGCCATTCTACGCCACGCTCCCCAGTTTCGTGGGGGCCGGCGGGGACAAGGACACAGGCGGAGCGCCGCCCGCCGGCGGCAGCCCGCCGCTTGCGGCCGCCCCGGTCGGACCGATCCCCAGCGCCGCCGCGACAAAGGGCCGCAGAGGGACTCCGTCATCCGAAGCAAAATCCACGGGGCGTTCGCCGCGTCAGACGGCTGCCCGAGACCCCAAGAAGCCAGGCGATCGGCAGATGACGCTGGTGGAGTAGGACGATGGCCGCCAAGAAGAACATCGTAACGACCGCCAATAAAAACGCCGCCAGGGGCGCCGAGAAGACCGCGCGGGACGAACAGACGCTGACCAAGATCGAGAAGCTCGCGCGCGACCTCCTCGGCCAAGTGAGCAACGGCAGCAATCCCGCCGTGGAGATTCGCACCCGCACGCTTTCGAACGTGGCCTTCAATCAAAAGCGAAAGATCATCGAGCTCGGGGACCGGACCCAGTCGCGTGAATTTTTCAACACCGCGATGGCGCGCAAGTTCATGCAGACGCTCCTTGTCGCCAGCGGTTGCAAGACGCTGCTCGACGAGGGAAAGACGGTCAGCATCCGCCAGATGTTCTACATGACCAAGCACACACTTCCGGGAACGAGCGAAAATACGTTCGAAGATCAGAGCGAGAGCGACCCCATCATCGAAGACCTCGAAGTGGGCATCGACGCGCTCCGGGAGGAGCTTCACCTCTTCGCGAACAAACGCGGCCTCGTCGTAGGCAAGCTGACCGTCAACGACTTCGGCGACACGATCGACCTCGCCAGAATGGGACGAGGCGGATGGGGCATCCCGAGCATCTGCGAACCCGACGCTCTCAGCTTCGTCAAAAACTCCGCCGAATTCATCTTGTGCGTCGAGAAGCAGGCGGTGTGGCATCGCCTCAACGAGGATCGATTCTGGGAAAAACACAATTGCATCCTGATGACGAGCGAAGGTCAGGCCGCGAGAGGGGCGCGCCGGCTCTTGCAGCGCATGGCCGTCGAGTTGAAGCTTCCCATCTACGTGCTCGTCGATAACGACCCTTGGGGCCTTTACATTTATTCGGTCCTCAAACAGGGAAGCATCAATCTTGCTTACGAGTCGATGCGAATGGCCGTCCCGCACGTGCGGTTTTTGGGCATGAGCGCCTTCGACTACAAGAAGTTCACGATGCCGAAGGCGGCGGAGATCAAGCTGACCAAAGAGGACATCACGCGCGCCGAGCAGATGAAGGCGTACCCATGGTTCAAAGAGAAGAAGTGGCAGCGCGAAATCCAGGGCATCGTGGACAACGGCTTCAAAATGGAAGTGGATTCGCTACTCACGAAAAGCATTTCGTTCATCACGGACGAATACATCCCCAAAAAATTGCGTGACAACGACTATCTTCAATGAGCGTTCCCCGGGGATAGGGCGACGACCTCGCCGGGGTCGTCGTATCGCCAAACGCGCGCGATCTTGGCGTCCCGAATCTCGACGACGTCGACGATGTGCAACCGGATCGTCTTGTCGTGCTGCGCCGGAATCCATCCCAACGGGGCACGTTGTTCTCCGTCGATGGTATACTCGACGACGGCAAAGCGCCCGACTCCCCATCCGTCCGTGACGGTGGTGTCCAGCTGGCCGATCGCCCTCCGCATTGCCCTGAAGTAGGCGCCGAGGTCAGCCTTGCCGCTCCACGGAAGCGTGCGTTCGCTCGTGAATACTTCGAGGTCGTCCGCGAACGCGGCCTCGTATGCGTCCAGTTTGTCGCCTTCGAGCGCGTCGAGCGCGGCGCGCGCCGCCGTGACGTTGCCTTTCTCGTCCGCCGTACCCGCCTGTTCGTACACCTCCGGCGCCATGGGTGCGCCGGCGGCAAGCCCCTGGGGCTTGGGCGCGGTGGCCAGAAGGTCCTTGGGACCCACGCCCAGCTCCGCCTTCACGGCCGCGACGTCGAAGTAGACGTGCATGTCCAAGATGGCCCCATCGTCTTTCGTAAAGAGCAGCGTGAGCCCTCGTATCGATACGGGCTTGTGCGTCGCGGCGACGCCCATCCAGTCTCGCGACTGCGATCCCGTGAGGGTCCACTCGACGGTCTGCTCGCTGCTCGAACGGAAGATGCGGCTCGCAGCCACACGGCGCCCATCAAACGCGCCGAGCAACGCATCGTACGCGTCCACAGCGCGAGTACGGCCCCGTACGTCGTCGGTCCCCGGAAAGCGGAATTGCACGTCGTCATCGAGTTCACCGCCGAGTGCGCCGAAACCGGGCGACTCGAGCGCGGCTACATACCGTTCGGCGACCGCGCGCTCGTGCTCGGTGGGCGCGGAGGGCCCGGCATCGGGGCTCGGGTGGGCGCGGAAGGATTGCCAATTGACGGGTGGGGCCGGCGGCGGTCCGACCGAGTCGCTCGAGCAGGCGGCACTCGACGCGCCGATAGCAAGCGCGATCGTCCAATGGAGTTTCATCGATTCACTCCCCAATAGCAGTGGTTCTAAAAAAGGGCATACCTGAAGGTGTGGCCCCTCCGGTCGCGCGACGTCCCCTTTTGGCAAGCCCTTCATTGCGACCGTTGCCGCGTCCTCTTGGCAAGGTCCGTGCTAGGTTCGTCGAGGGCTCCGCAATCGCGCCGTAGGCGGGTCTCGTTTCTGTTGGCGCTCTCGTCGCGGGTCTCATCGCGACCGTCGACCGCGACACGACCAGCGTCTGGACATGCGGGACGGACGGCGGCTGTCCCGGCCACGAAGCTGCCTGGCGCGAACGCGTGGGTGGTCCCTCGCTGGAGGCATGCCCTCACGGAAAAGAAGCGCGGGTCATCACGCCGCGGTGAGAGCCCTGCAGTGACCCTGAGCGCCCCAATAGAGGATCCGCCAGGGACTCAAGAGAAGGCGTAACTGATGAGGACCGGTGCAGAGCTCGTATTTATTTCTTTTTTAGATACGGCTTTCTCCGAAGCCATCCGCATCCACCGGGTCGTGGGGGAAACTCCGCCCTACAAGGCGCCTTCACCGGGGGCATGCTGTCCCAGGGCGGCTGCAACGCATCACGCGGCTCGACGCGTCCGCGGGCAGCGAAAGACCGGGTTGCCAAGTGGTGCAACTGTTGCTAGCCGGACGCGTCCGATGCGGCTTCGATCCGTTCTGCTCTTGGGATGCATGGCATGGGGGGGCCTTTCTGCGCGAAGCGCGCATGCCGACGGTGTGGTGCCACCTGCGACGGAGTTGCCAGAGAAGCTGACTTTGGATGAAGCTCTAAGGATCTTTCGAGCCCGCGGGCTCGACCTCTTGATCGCCCAGGCCAGCGTAAAGAGCGCCGAGGGCCAGGTGAACATCGCGGGCGCCATTCCCAATCCCGTCGTATCCGGAACATGGGGCCACACGATCAACTACGATCCCGGCAATTGCCAGCAATGCTCGACGGATTATTGGGCGGCCGGGCTGTCGGACTCAGCGGCCATCGAAGACAGCGTGTCGGGCAAGCGCGATCTCCGCCTCAAAGTCGCCCGAAACGCGCTTGCGGCGGCGAAGATGTCGCGTGCCGACGCGGAGCGGACCTTGGCGTTTCAAGTCAAGTCGGCTTACCTCCAGGTCGCGCAGGCCGTACTCGGGTACAAGTTTGCAAAGGAAGTCGCGGCCACCAACGAGAGAACTTTGGACGTAATTCAAACCAGGTTCCGTAGCGGCGCCATCAACGAGGGGGACGTGGCCCGCGTCCAGACCCAGAAGCTCGAGTCGGACCAGGCCTTGGACCAATCGACCCAGGCCTTGCGTCAAGCCCGCGTTGCGCTTGCCTTCTTGATTGGCGTGCGGGGCGAAGTGTCGGACTTCGACGTCGACGTGAAAGTTCTCGACTTCGTACAGCCCGCTCCGCTGGCCGACGCAACGGAAGAAGGCCTTTTGCGCGTTGCGTTCGATCGTCGGCCCGACCTGATCGCAGCGGCGTACCAGCGGGCGTCCGCGGAAGCGCAGGTCGCGCTTACGAAACGCCAGGAGTTTCCGGACCTATCCTTCGCGATCAACTACTCGCAGCTCGGGACGGGAGCTACAGAGAACGGTGGAGCGCTGTCACCTCCCACGATCACCTTCGGCATCTCCGCGCCGCTCCCGATCTTCTATCAGCTGCAAGGCGAGCGGCGTCAGGCGCAAGCTCAGTACGAGACCAACTCTCTCACCCAGGCAAAGGCGACCGCAGAGGTCGTGAGTGACGTTGCATCCGCCTATTCGGTTTATGTCACTTCGCGCCGGTTGGTGCAGCGGATGGAGCTGGGGGGTCTCTTGAGCAGCGCGAAAACGGCGCGCGACGTCACGCGCCTTCAATACGAGAAGGGCGCCGCCAGTCTGACGGACTTTCTCGACGCGCAGCGCACGTACATCGCCACGAACGTCGAGTACTTCGGCGACCTCACAAACTATTGGACGGCCGTCTTTCAAGTCGAGCAGGCCGTCGGCGTGGAGTTGCATTGATCATGACCGCACGTGTTCTTGTGCTTGTCGCAGGCCTCGCCATCGCGCTCGAGGCGGGATGCCGGCCGTCGCACGCCGCCTCGGAGCCCACGGCGCCTGCGCCGCCGCCCGGACAAGTGTGGTTGACTCCCGCCGAGGTCAAAGACGCGAAGATCGCGGTGCAGACCGTCAGCGAGCAGGACGTCGATGACACGATTTTGACGAGCGGCACGATAACCCTCGAAGACCAGCTTACAGGGCACGTGTTCTCGCCGGTGAGCGGTCGCGTCGTGAAGATCGCTGCGGAGCTCGGTGAGCACGTTGCGAAGGGGCACGCCCTCGCCGTCATCGAGTCGCCGGACATCGGAAGCGTCGTGAGCGATTCTCACAAGGCGGAGGCCAACCTCATTGCCGCGCAGCATGATCTCAGGCGCAAGAAGGATCTCTTCGACCAGCAGGCCGCTTCTGCGGCGGACGTCGAAGCGTCGGAGGACAGCTATCGAACAGCGAGGGCGGAGATGGAGCGCGCGCGCCAGAAGCAGTACCTTCTTCATGTCGGTAACGTCGACACGGTGACCCAGACGTACGCCTTGACGTCGCCCGTCGACGGGGAAGTCCTGATGCGCAACATCGGGCCCGGCGCCGAGGTGCAGGGTCAATACAGCGGCGGCGCGACGCAGGAACTGTTCACGATTGGCGAGCTCGACAAAGTTTGGGTGCTGGCTGACGTTTACGAGGTAGATATCGCACGCGTGCACGTCGGCGCGTCCGCCGTTGTCACGGTCCCCGCGTACCCCGACAAGGAATTCAAGGGCAGCGTCGACTGGGTGAGCGGTACACTCGACCCGAACACCCGCACGGCGAAGGTGCGTTGCACGTTCGACAATCCGGCCAAGCTTCTCCGTCCACAGATGTACGCGACGGTAAGGGTGTCCGTCGATCAGAAGCGCGCACTGGCAATCGCGCGCGACGCCTTGGTTCGACTCGGCGAATACACCGTGGTCTTCGTGGAGCTCGGAGAGTCCGACGGACACGTCAGCTTCGAGCGCCTCCCCGTAGACGTGGACGAACGCGAAGCCAGTCCGTGGCTTGAGGTCAAGCACGGTCTCGACGCGGGACAGAAGGTCGTCACCACCGGAGCGCCGTTCTTGTCGCAGAAGCTCTGAGACCGAAGCGCGGAATGGACACAATGAAGAAGATGCCGCGCTTGCCGGTTGCTGTCACGAGGCCGCTCCAGGCCTGCATCATCGCGGCGCTCGCTGGCCCGGTCATTTTCTCTTGCCGCGGCGAGCCGCCGTCCGCGCCCGCGGCACCCGATCCGCCCCCCGGAGAAGTGTGGCTCACGCCAGCGCAAGTGCGAGACGCCAAGATTGAGGTCGTGACGATCGGGCCGCAGGACGTCGACGACACGATACTGACGAGCGGCACGGTGACTCTCGACGATCAGCGCACCGCTCACGTCATGTCGCCGGTGACCGGCCGCGTTCTGCAGATCGCGGCGGAGCCCGGGCAGCGCGTGAAAAAGGGAGACGCTCTCGCGACGATCGAGTCTCCCGACATCGGCAGCGCCGTGAGTGACGTTCGCAAAGCGGAGGCCGATTCGATTGCCGCGCAGCACGACTTCAAGCGCAAGAAGGGCCTGTATGAGCAGAAAGCCGGCACGGCATCGGACCTGGAAGCGGCAGAAGACACGTACCGGCGCGCGAAGGCCGAGCTCGAGCGCGCTGCCCAGAAGGAATCGCTGCTTCATCTCGGTAACGTCGACGCGGTCACGCAGACGTTTACGCTGACGTCGCCGATCGACGGCGAAGTCCTGATGCGCAACATCAATCCCGGCATCGAGGTGCAGGGTCAATACGCGGGCGGCGTGGCTCAGGAGCTCTTCACGGTGGGTGAACTTTCTCGGGTCTGGGTCCTGGCCAACGTCTACGAAATGGATCTGGCGCGCGTGCACGTTGGCACACCCGCGTCCGTGACGGTCGTCGCCTATCCCAACAAGACCTTCCCGGGGCGCGTTGACTGGGTGAGCGGCGCCCTCGATCCGAACACGCGCACCGCGACGGTCCGCTGCACGTTCGACAACCTCGATAGGCTCCTCCGACCAATGATGTATGCAACGGTTCAAGTCTCGGTGGATCAGAAAGAGGCAATCGCCATTCCGCGCAACGCCTTGCTGCGTCTCGGCGAGGACAAGGTGGTCTTCACGCAAGTGGGAGACTCGAACGGGCGCGTGAAATTTGCCCGCGTCTCGGTGGACGTCGACGAGGGAGAGTCGAGCCCATGGCTCGAAGTGAAGCGCGGTCTGCAATCGGGACAGAAGGTCGTCGTCGGCGGCGCGATCCTTCTCTCGTCGATGCTCTGACGGCGCGTCCAAAGAAGCGCGTGTCCTCATATATATACCCAGAGATCCATGATCCAACGAATCGTCGCCGGCGCTCTGCGCATGCCGCTCATTGTCTTTGCGGTAGCGATCATCATCGTCGTCGTCGGGCTCGCCGCATACCGAGAGCTCGACATCGAGGCGTACCCCAATCCGGTTCCCCCCATGGTGGAAGTGATCACGCAGCCGAACGGGTGGAGCGCGGAGGAGACGGAGCGATACGTTACGGTCCCGCTCGAGATCGGCCTTTTCGGCATTCACGGGCTCGAACACATCCGCTCGCAGTCGCTCTTCGGCCTGAGCGACGTCAAATGCTACTTCTCGTGGGACACGTCCTACCAAGACGCGCGGCAAGAAGTCATCAATCGAATTCAGTTCGTATCATTACCGCCCGGCATGCAGGCGGGGCTCTCGCCTTGGAATGCGATAGGTGAACTTTATCGATATCGAATCGTCGGCAAAGGATATACCGCCAAAGATCTGAAGACGGCCGAAGATTGGATCCTCGAGCGTCAATTCAAACAGGTTCCTGGCGTTATCGACGTCACGAGCTTCGGTGGTGAGTCGAAGGAGTACCACGTCGAAGTCGATCCGTACCGGCTGCGGGGCCACGCCGTGGCCCTCGGCGGCGTGATCGCGGCGATTCAGAACGCGAATCAAAACGTCGGCGGCCAGCGTCTCTTCATGGGAGAGCAGAGCTATGACGTGCGCGGAATTGGCCTCCTCGGGTCGAGCAATCCACCCGTGCACGACATCGAGAACATCGTCGTCGCCGAGCAGAAGGGGACGCCGGTGCGCATTCGCGACGTCGCCGATGTCGACATCGGGCACGCGCCGCGCCTCGGCATCGTGGGCTACAACGACGATCCGGACGTAGTGCAGGGAATCGTGCTGATGCGCTATGGCGGCGAAACTCCTTCGACGCTCGAAGGGATCCACGCGCGCGTGGATTACATTCGGCAAAACCATATCTTGCCGCCGGGCATGGACATAGAGCCATACTACGACCGCGGGGCGCTCGTGAAGGTCACCACGCACACGGTGATCGAGAATCTACTCGTCGGAATGGGGCTCGTGACGACCATTCTGCTCATATTTCTCGGGCACACGCGCGCGGCTCTCATCACGGCCATCAATATTCCGATGGCGCTTCTCATCGCCTTTTGCGGCCTGGTGGCGACGCACACCTCGGCCAACTTGATATCGCTCGGCGCCGTCGACTTTGGAATCGTCGTCGATTCGACCGTCATCATGATGGAGAACATCTTTCATCACGTGGGCCCGCACGGGAAGGGGACCATGATCGAGCGCATCGAGCAGAGCGCTCGCGAAGTCGCCACGCCAATGACCTTTTCCACGCTCATCATCGGCGTGGCCTTCTTGCCGCTCTTCACGATGCCGGGGGTTTCGGGGGTGATCTTCGCCCCCATGGCCCGTACGTACGCTTTTGCCATCGGCGGCGCGATCTGTCTCGCGCTCACGCTGACGCCCGTGCTCTCGTCGAAGCTCATCCCCGCCAAGAGCGAAGAGAAGGATAGCGTCGCGATGCGCGTGCTCGGGCGCCTCTACAACCCCATGTTCGACTGGGGCGTGAGGCGCGCAAACATCGCCGCTCCGCTGACGCTCGTTCCGATCCTCGCGACCATCGTGCTCTTCCCTGCGCTGGGGCGCGAGTTCATGCCAAAACTCGAGGAGGGCAATTTTTGGATCCGCGCGACGCTCCCCATGTCGATCTCGCTCGATCAGTCGGCCAAGTACGTCGGACGCATACGGTCCATTCTGAGGGGCTGCCCCATAGACCCCGCGCAAGCGTGCGACGAGGCGCATCGGCAACATCCCGAGGTTCTAACGGTGGTCTCCCAGCTCGGTCGCCCGGACGATGGTACGGACGTTTCCGGGTTTTACAACATCGAGCTCTTCGCGCCGCTGGCTCCGTTCGACGAGTGGCCGCGTGGAGTAACCAAAGACAAGCTGACCGACGAATTGAACAAAGAGCTTTCGGAGGCTTTCCCTGGCGTCGTGTTCAATTTCTCGCAGATGATAAGCGACAATGTGGAGGAGGCGGTCAGCGGCGTCAAAGGCGAAAATTCGGTGAAGGTGTTCGGCAACAGCCTCGAAAGCAACGAGAAAATAGCCGATGCGATGGTCGACGTGATGGCGAAGGTTCCGGGCATCAAGGATCTCGGTCACTTCGAGTCGATGGGCCAGCCCAATATCCGGATCACTCCCAATCGCGAATTGTGCGCGCGCTACGGGCTCAACACCGGTGACGTTGACGCCGTCATCCAGGCCGCCATTGGCGGCCAAGCCGTGGTTCAGGTATACGAGGGCGAGAAGCACTTCGACCTGACCGTACGCTGGAAGGCGCAGTACCGAATGAGCCTCGAGGCCATTCGCGAGATTACGGTCTCGACGGCCGAGGGCGCGCAACTGCCGCTCGGACAACTCGCCGACGTTCAGATCGTCGACGGCCCCGCCATCATTTATCGGGAGGACGCGGTTCGCTATTCGCCGGTCAAGTTCAGCGTTCGCGGTCGCGACCTCGCGAGCACCATCGCGGACGCGGAGGCCGCGATTGACCGGGAGATTCCGCGTTGTGACAAGGCGACCAGTGCAAAGGTCTGTCGCCCCTACGACACGCGGCTCGAGTGGGGTGGAGAGATCAACGAGCTTCACGAGGCGGAAGGGCGCCTTCGAGTCATCATTCCGATGACCATTCTCCTCATTACGTTCCTGACGTATAGCGCCGTCAAGACGTGGGTCGACACCGTGCTCGTGCTCACGAACATTCCGGTAGCATGTACGGGCGGCGTGCTCGCGCTCTTGCTCACGCACGTGAACTTCTCGGTGTCCGCGGCAATGGGCTTTATTTCCATCTTCGGTATCGCGATTCAGGACTCAATCCTGGTGGTCACGTACTTCCAGCGGTTACGCGAGACCGAGGGGCACACGATCGAGCAGGCCGCAAAGGAAGCGGCGGAGAAGCGCCTGCGCCCCTGCCTGATGACGACGCTGGTCGCCATGATCGGGCTGCTGCCCGCGGCTGTTTCCAATGGGATTGGCGCGCAGACACAGAAACCGCTCGCCATCGTGGTGATTGGCGGTTCGATCATGCTGGCGGTCGTGGCGCGTATAGTGCAGCCTCCCCTGCTGGTCGTCGCGCACCGATGGTTCCGCGGCGGCCGAAGTGGCGGACCGGAGTCCCGCGAAGCGACGTCGGACGAATACGTCGAAGCCTGAACGACGCACGGCGGTGGCCGTCTGGCGTTTGACCCGCTTCATCGATCGCCTCCCGATGGCTAACGGCGAGCATGATCGCAGGGTGCCTCGATGGGTGACGCGCAGGAAGCGGTCGGAACGGACCCGCCCCGCGGCCCGCGAAAGCGCGCTCGCTCGGCGGAGCCTATCCGCGAACGAACCGAGTTCGACCGTCGAGCGCGCACTCTCGCCTCTGATGGGCGCTGGAGTCACAGCCGTATTCGCGTGTGCGTGCGGCGGACTGGCGCGCGTCCGCCTAAGCGCCGGGGCTTCATCGACGGAGTCCGCTCTGGGCTTTTTTCGCGGAGGGCGCCGTTTTGCCTGCCTTCAGAAGAGGCGTGTCGTTGCTGCCTTTCACCCGAGGGTGAACTGCAGAAGCGCTCGATACCCGGCGCGCGGATGGCTCGCGAGTTGCACTAGCGGTCGGGCACTCGCAACGCCCTGGGGCTGGCCGGCGTCGTCGCACCGTAGCGACGAGGGAGCCGAGCGGACTCCGGGCGATGGAGAAGGAGGTAAGATCCAATGAATCGCTACATCGCACCGTGGACGCTGGTCGTCGCTCTTTCCGCATCGGCCTTCGCTTGCGACAAGCCGGGTGCCACGGAAGAGCAAAAAGAGATGAAGGCGAGCGACAACGCTGCCACCGCGAAGAACGAAGCACAGCAAAAGGAAATCGGCGCTCAGGCACAGGCTGACAAGGATATTGCCAATGCCCAAAGCGATTTTGCGAAGGCGCGTGAGAGCTACCGGCACGACCGCTGGAACGATTTGGCCGATCTGGACAAAAAGGTGGCCGATTTGCAGGCCAAAGATCAAACGGCCACGGGCAAGACAAAAGCGGATCTCGACGCCGTCCTTCCGACGATTCGCGCAAAGCGCGCCGCTTTCGTTCAGGATATGCAGTCGCTCGACACGGCCACGGGCGCCAGCTGGGACGCGGCGAAGGCCAACCTGGACAAGGAATGGGACGGTCTGAAGGCGACCGTCAACGACCTCCGCTAGTGCCGCTCGCCGGAGGTTTCACCCCGTAATCCCCTTGCGGACGGCACTAGCAACCGAGCCCAGCCATGTTGTCCAATACTCTTCGATTTGTTAGCGGCGCGGCGCCGCCTTGCGATTCGACGGTCCCATCGGCCCGAGAGCCCTCCGAAAGCGGCATCCGACTCGCGGTCGGAACCGTCATCGGGGGCGTATACCGCGTGGTCGAGCACCTCGGCAGTGGCGCCATGGGGACTGTTCTTCTCGCGTACGACGCGACGCTTGATCGACGCGTCGCCATCAAATTCGTCAATGACAATCTGAACGACGGCGGCTTCCGAGACCGCTTCATGGCCGAGGCGAGGGCGATGGCGCGGGTCAGCCACCCGAACGTACTGCAAATTCATGCCTTCGGAGAGCATGGGGGCGCTCCTTACTTCGTCATGGAATTCGTGGACGGTCTCACGCTAGAAGCGTGGCTGGCCACCGTGGACCGGCCGCCCCCGCTGGATATCGCGCTGGAGATTCTCGAAGGGATTTGTCAAGGCGTCTCCGCGATTCACGAAGCCGACGCGCTTCACCGCGATCTGAAGCCGAGCAACATTTTGCTCGACGCGGAGCTGCGGCCGCGGGTCGCGGATCTGGGGCTCGCCGTTCTCTCCCGGGAGGACAAGCCATCGAAGGCCGAGCTCGTGGGGACGCCGGCGTACATGGCTCCCGAGATCGCGTTTGGCCGGCTCGACCCCGCCCTCCGTGAACGCGTCGACGTGTATTCGCTCGCCTGCATCGCGTACGAGCTCTTCACCGGGCGACCGCCCTTCGTTTCCGAAACCAATCTGGGGCTCTTGCTCCAGCACGCGACCGACCCCGTACCCCCCCTCAGCAGCGAGCGCGGCGGCTTGCCCGCCGAGCTGTGCGAAGCCGTCCTGCGGGGCCTCGCGAAAAGTCCGGCCGAGCGCACTCCCACGGCCGAAGGGTTCCGCCGCGACCTCATCGCCGGATGCCGTGGAAACCGGGAGCCGGTGCGAATTTTGGTGGCGGAGGACAACGAGGACTTCCGGGACGCGCTCAAGATCGTGCTGGCGGCCGAGTTTGCCGGAGCCGATCTGGAGTGCGTGGCCGATGGGCAAGAGGCGCTGGAAGCCTTCGACCGCAAGCGGCCCTCCGTCGTGATTCTGGACCTTCGAATGCCGGGGCTCGACGGCTTGGAACTGACGACTCTCTTCCGAGAGCGAGACCCTCACTCGGCGATTCCAATCATCGTATTGACCGCTTCGGGAGGCGCCGAGGAATGGCGGCAACTCGCGGCGCAAGGAGCGGACCGCCTTCTCGTGAAGCCTGTGGTCCTCGATGACGTCGTCGCGCTGGTGCGGCGTTCTCTCAACGAGAAAGCCCGGCACGTCAGCTCCGCCCCCCCCTCGCGGCCGCAGTAGCCGCTACTCGGCGTCGAAGGGCACCACGCTGGCCTCCGCCAGATCGGGTACGGCCGATCGCAGTGGGTCGAGCACCTGGGATGCGGTACCGACAACGACGCAGAGCAAATCATCCGGGATGATGCGGTCCCTTACCGCTCGGCTCGCGGACTCGGGCGTAACCGCCCGCACGTGGTCGATCCAGCCATTGAAGTAGTCGCCCGGCAACCCGAGCAGTTCGACGTCCAGCGCCTGGTGGAGGCGCTTACCGGCCGTGTCCACGTCGAACGCGTGCGATCGCACGAGATAGCGCTGGATGAAACTCATTTCGCGCGGCGTAACGCCGCCTGCCACCCATGCAAAGAGCAAGTCGAGGGAGAGTTTTAGGCAGGGTCCGGCGTCCCCGGCGGCAGGGAAGGTCCAGAGAACCCAGTTCTGACGGTGCCGATCGACAGAGGCCCGTGCGCTGGCACCATAGGACCACCCGCGCTTCGAGCGAATTTCACGCATCAACCGCGACGTGAACGTCCCTCCAAAGATGGCATTCGCGACGACCAGCGGAACATGGTCCCCGTCGTGCGGGGACGTCCCCATCGTCCCCACCAGGATCTGGGTCTGCGTGCGCTCCGGCTTGTCCATGACGAGGAGCCTCCGGCCCGGACGCATCGTCGGTTCGATGACGTCGTCGGGCATCGGCTCACCCGCCGGCAAGCCGGAAACGAGGCGGCGCGCAACGAGGGGCGCCACGGAGGGCGTCATGTCGCCCGCAATGCCGACGACGAGGTTCGCTCGAACCACGTGGCGCTTGTAGAACGCGACCACGTCGTCGCGCCGGATTTGCGCAATGCTTTGCGTGGTTCCGCCTGCGTTGCGTCCATACGGATGACCCTCGAAGAGGGTTCTTTGCATCGCCTTCTGGGCGATGACGCGGTCGTTGTCGCGCGCTTCGACGATCTCGGCGATACTCTCACGCTTCAGCCGTTCCAGTTCGTCCTCTGGAAAGGTGGGCGTGGCGAGGAGTTTCGCCAGCAGATCCACGAACGCGTCGACGTTCCGCGCAATGACCTGGGCGTGAATGCCGACGGTCGACGAGGCCGTGTCGACCGCCATCTCGGCACCCAGCGCGTCGATCCGGAAGTCGATCTGTTCGGACGTGAGGCCCTCGCAGCCTCGGCGCAGCATCCGGACGGCGATCCGCGCGAGGCCGCTTCGGTCCGGAGGGTCCACCGCCGATCCGCACCGCAAGGCGATGACGATGGATACGAGAGGCACGTCGTGCGACGGCTCGAGGAAGGCGAGGGTCCCTCCCTCGACGGTGAACCGCAAGGGCTCGGTCAGGCGCGCGCGAGCCATCAGTGCGTCGCCGCCACGGTCACCGTCGTGCTCTCCGGCACCACGCGCAGGACTGTCCTGGCGGAGCTCTGCAAGTAGCGGCGCGCCACACGCCGCAGGTCACTGCCGGTCGTTCGGCGGAAGGCTTCGACGCGCCGGAAAGCGTGCGCCGGGTCCCCCAGGACGACCTCGAAAAAGCCCACCTGCTCCGCCTTTCCAGAGGCGGTCTCTAGCTGCTGGAGGGATCCGAGCTCCAGGCGCGCCTTCGCCCGCGCAAGCTCTTCTTCGGCGACGACCTCCGCGCGCACGAGGGCGAACGCCTCGTCGAGAAGCGGCTGAATCTCGCTCGCCGTGTGCGATCCGCGCGCGGTCACCCAGCACTCGTAAAGTCCGGGGTCTCGAAACGTCGACACCCACCCCCGCACGTCGACGGCGAGCTCCCGTTCGACCACGAGGTTTCGGTACAAGCGCGACGCTCGGCCGCCGAAGAGCACTTCGCTCAGTACGGTCAGCGCCGCGTGATCGGAATCGCCGACGGCGGGTCCCTTGAAAGCCATGAGCAGTTTCTCGCTCGCGCTTGGTTTGCGCAGCTCGATGTTCCGCTCCTGGATCTGCGGGGGCTCGGGGATGACGTCCTCGGGTGGCACCGGCTGCGCGGCAATCGATCCATACGCGTCTCGAATCGCGACCAACAGATGGCGCTCGCGCACGTCCCCCACGACGACGACCGTTGCGTTGTTTGGCGCGTAGTATGCGCGATAAAATGCGGTGCAGTCGTCCGCCGTAAAGCCTTCGATGTCCTGCATCCAGCCGATGGTCGGCCAACGGTAAGGATGTTGATCGAACGCTGTCTTGTACAAGAGCTCGTTCGCGAGCCCTTCGACGTCATCCTCCACGCGGTAGCGCCGCTCGTTGGCGACGACTTCCTTCTCGCTGGCGACTTGAGGGTCACGCAAAACGAGCCGGTGCATGCGCTCCGCTTCGAGCTTCACCGCGAGCTTGACCCGATCGGCAGGCAAGAGCTCGTGGTAGTACGTCCAGTCCACCCACGTGGCTGCGTTGGTCTCTGCTCCGCTCTCTTCCAGCTTGCGGTCGAACGCGCCGGCGGCAAGGTTCTCGGTCTCGCCGAACATCAAGTGCTCGAAGAGGTGAGCCAGTCCCGTCTTGCCAGGGCGCTCGTGCCTCGAGCCCACGCTGAACCATGTGTGGTACGCGACGACGGGAGCGGCCGTGTCGACGAGCACGAGCACCGTGAGCCCGTTGCCGAGACGCCATCGTTGAAGCGTGTCCCCGCCAAAGGCGATCGCCCCCTCGTATTCCATGCGGGCACCGTCATTCGGCGCGCTCGCGTTGGCCGCCTCCGCCCACTCGCGCCGGCCTGCGGCCGGATCGAGAACTTTGCCTCGTGTCCCCATCGGACCCAAGGCTCTAGCACCAGTCGCCCAAGCGCCCGCGCTCTTTTCGGCCTTTGCGGCCTCTTCAGAGCGTGTTGCCACGGGCTACTGCGCGATTCGATGCCGGCGTTGGTCTCCGTGCGCAAAGCCGAAACGGGCTATTGCGCGCGGTGCTCGCTGCCCGCCTTGGCCTAAATCGCTCGCAACGGCTGTGGCAACGCCCTCTTCAGGCCTTCTTGGGCTGAACGACGATCTCGACGCGGCGATTGGTCGCGCGACCCTCGAGCGAACCGTTGTCCGAGATGGGATTGTCGGGCCCCTTGCCCTGCGCCGTGATCAGATCCTGAGGAATACCCTTGCTGACGAGATAGTCTCGCACCGAGTTCGCGCGCTTCTGTGACAGATCCAGATTCATGTCGCGCGTGCCGACGTTGTCGGTGAAGCCGAAGACGACCATCGGCTGCTCCTTGCCACGGAGCGCTTCCGCGATCTGGTCGAGCTTCGCCATGGCGCCGGCTTTGAGATCCCACTTTCCCGTCTGAAAGAGGACTTCGCCCGAGAGAGTGATGACCATGCCTCGATCGTCGTCCTTGACCGCCGCGATCTTCGCGATCGTATCGCGCGCATCTTTGAGCTTGGTCTCCAGATCTTGGAGCTTTTGGCGCTGCTCGGCGGCGGCCGCTTCCTCGGCCTGGAGCTGCTCCTGGGACTTGTTGAGCGCCTGTTTCGTCTGATCGAGCTGACCGCGCGTCGCCTGGAGCTGCGAAGACATCACGGCCTGGAGCTGCTGCTTGGCCGAATCGGCGTCCCGCTGGGCCTTCATCGACATCGCCTCGGCTTCGGCGATCTCGGACTTGCGCTGCGCGACGATCGCCAGGTCGATCGTGTTCGGATCGTCCGGACTGTCGTTCCATGCTTGTTCGGCCTGCTGCATGGCCAGGTCGGCGGCGTGCACGTCGGTCGGATCGAGCTGGATCGCAATGCCGCCCTTCGCCTTGGTGAACTCATTTCGCGCGTCGACCAGCGCTCTGGGTGGCAAACGTTCGCCCCCGCATGCCTGCAGCGAGGCAAACGCCAGCGCCGCAAGCGCGACAACGGGGGCAGCCACGACGAGAACCCGATTGCACTTCATGACGTTCCTCCGCTCCACGGTCAGTTCCCTGCCTTCGCTTTTTGTAGGTCTTGCGCCGCTTTTTGGGCAACGTCCTGCGCCTGGGACGCCTTGGCGAGACTGAGCGCCAACTGGGCCTCCGTGCGCGCAAGATAGAGCAAGCTGGCGGCGCGCTTGCCGTCTTGGTTGCTCAGGTCTTTCGATTTTTGGAGATCCTCCTGTGCGAGCTGCAGATGAAGCCTCGCGTCGGGTACGGCGGGCGCGCCTCCGGCTTCGGCGCGGCCCACGTCCTGCTGCGCCGCCTCGTACTCGCCGTTCGGTGGCGGCAGCACCGAGCCACACGCCGCGGACAGGCAGGCAAAAACCGTGAAGACCGACCAAGAATTCATCGACGTGACTCGCATGACCACGCTCCTCGTAGCCCGAGGTTAAGTTCGACTCGGTGCTTGCAGCAAGTGAATCTGCGCGGCGCCGCTGCGGAAATTCGCGGGCAGGGCCGACGCACGCCAGGCAACTTCAACGTCTGGATGGACGGTTGTCTCCCACCAAAGCCCCACAACTTCAATTTCCCGCCAGGCCTTCAGTCCACCTTCAGGATCGCGAGAAAGGCCTGCTGCGGAATCTCCACGGTGCCCACCTGTTTCATCCGCTTCTTACCCTCTTTTTGCTTTTCGAGAAGCTTTCGTTTGCGGGAGATGTCGCCCCCGTAGCACTTGGCCGTGACGTCCTTGCGGAGGGCCTTCACGGTCTCCCGGGCGATGATCTTGCTCCCAATCGAGGCCTGGATCGCGACTTCGTATTGCTGGCGCGGCACGAACTCTTTCAGCTTCTCGGCCAACGAGCGCCCCCGAGCGTAGCTTTTCTCCTTGTGCACGATGATGGAGAGCGCATCCAGCGGTTCGCCGTTGACGAGAATGTCGACTTTGACGAGCTCGTCTGCCCTGTAGCCGATGACCACGTAGTCCATCGACGCATACCCTCGCGAGATGCTCTTCAACTTGTCATGGAAGTCGAAGAGTATTTCGGCGAACGGGAGCTCGTAGGTGACGATGACGCGGTCCGCGGCCGCGTACTGCATTCCCTTCTGCGTCCCGCGCCTCTCCTGGCACAGCGCGAGCACGGGCCCGACGAACTCCGTCGGCACGTGGATTGCCATGGTCACGAGGGGTTCTTCGATGCGATCGATGCGTGTCAGAGGCGGCAGTTTCGCGGGGTTCTCTACCCGTACTTTTTCGCCGGTCGTCAAGTACACGCTATAAACGACGCTCGGGGCCGTCGTAATGAGGTCCAGGTCGAACTCGCGCTCGAGGCGCTCCTGGATGATCTCCATGTGCAAGAGCCCAAGAAAGCCGCAGCGGAAGCCGAAGCCCAGCGCTTCGCTCGAATCGGGCTCGAACGAAAACGCGGCGTCGTTCAGATGCAGCTTCTCCATGGCGTCACGGAGCTGCGGGTAGTCGGCGCTGTCGGTCGGGTAGACTCCGGCGAAGACCATCGGCTTGACGTCTTTGAAACCGGCGAGCGGCTCGGTGGTCGGACCCATGTGATGCGGTCCGCGCCCGGGCGCGCTCACCGCGTGGGTCACCGTGTCGCCGAGCTTTACGTCGTGGACGCTCTTGATGTTGCCGGCAAGAAAGCCAACCTCGCCCGGCCCGAGCTCGTCCAGCGGCGCCGTGAACGGCCGGAACACCCCCAACTCCGTGACCTCGTGATCCGTGCCGGCCGCGAGAAATCGCACCTTGTCGCCCTTCTTGAGGACGCCATCGATGACTCGAACCATGGCGACGGCGCCCCGGTACGCGTCGTACCAAGAGTCGAAGACGAGCGCGCGCAGCGGAGCGTCGAGCTTGCCTTTGGGAGCCGGGACTTTTCGTACGATTTGCTCGAGGATGTCGCGAACGCCCAGGCCCGTTTTCCCGCTCGCCGAGATGGCTTCCGAGCAATCGAGGCCGACGATTTGCTCGATCTGTTCCTTGGTCCGCTCGACGTCGGAGCTCGGCAAATCGATCTTGTTGAGAATGGGCAGGATCTCGAGACCTTGATCGATCGCTAGGTAGACGTTCGCCAGCGTCTGGGCTTCCACGCCCTGGGTCGAATCGACGATGAGTAGGGCCCCCTCGCACGCCGCGAGGCTCCGCGAGACCTCGTAGTTGAAGTCCACGTGGCCGGGCGTGTCGATGAGATGGAGTTCGTACGTCTTTCCGTCCGATGCGGTAAATCCGAGACGAACGGTCTGCGCTTTGATGGTGATTCCGCGCTCGCGTTCGAGGTCCATCTTGTCGAGGAACTGGGAGCGCATCTCCCGCTCGGTGAGCGCGCCCGTGATCTCGAGAATTCGATCGGCCAGCGTCGATTTGCCGTGATCGATGTGCGCAATGATCGAGAAATTGCGGATCGAGTCCTGCGCGGTCGGCATCAGAGCTCGGCTTAGCCTTTGCTTACGGAGCTGCCTGCGGCGCGCTCAGGAACGGCATCGACGGTGCCGACACGTTCGCCGCGCTCTGGACGCGGTGCCGACGGCCGAGCCTCTGCGGGCGGCGGTTGTACCGGGGCCTCCGAGGCCCGCTCCAACGGCAGCTGACCGGGAAGGAGGTGACCATATTGTCGCAAGACCAGATCGATTCCTTCGCGAATATAGACGGCCACGGGCACCTTCGTGCGCTCGTGCAGCAGACGCAGGCGCTCGCTTTGCTCGGGGGTCACGTAGATCGTGGTGGAGATCTTCTTTCGTGACATTGACTGCCGGGCTGCAGGGGCGAAAAAGGTGAAGCTCCGTGATGCCGAGGATTTACGTCTCGCCCGAGCGCCGCTCGGGGACGAACGCATCTAGCCGACGCCGAGCACTCTGGCTAGGGCAAGCATCCAGACCCAACCTACACTACGTGAACATATGTGCTGCTCTAGTAGTGAGTCACCCGGGTCACCCTGAGTCTCGCTCCGCCTTGCCTGCGGCAAGGCTCTGCTCGACAGAAGGGGGTCGCACGTCACGTCGAGGGGAGCGATGCCGCTCCACCTCGAGCTCCCCAGCAGGAAAAGACGCTCTTGTAGTGAGTCACCCGGGTCACCCTGAGTCTCGCTCCGCCTTGCCTCCGGCCTGATCATTCGTCACATCTTGGTCCGTGCGGGCCGCATTGTTCTCGCATCCCCGGCATGAATGCCGGGGCAACTGGGACAGCGATTACGCGAAGCCCGCCACTGGCGGGCTACGACAAACGACAGGCACGTCGACCGTCGCCGACCATGCCTCACTGGATCGACGTAGCCCGCCAGCGGCGGGCTTTGTGCTCCGCTCTCCAGGGGTGCCCCGGCATTTATGCCGGGGGCGCCCGAGATGTGACGAATGATCAGGCCTCCGGCACGGCTCCGCTCGACAGAACGGGGTCGCACGTCACGTCGAGGGAGCGATGCCGAGCTCCCCAGCAGGAAAAGACGCTTGTTTCCTTCGTCATGTGTCCGGCGCAACTGGGTGGGAGGCTCCTCAGGTCCTGGGTCGACGTCGGCGTCCTTCCGGCGAACCGCCCGGCCCGATTACCCCCGCCTTGCTCCTGAGCTGTCGGCACGGGTATTGTCGCTCGGACCTGCGGCAACGCACGACGATTTGCACCACGATGGGATGGGACGATGATCGACGCGCGCTTTGATTGCTCTCGGCCTTGTCTGCGGCTCTTTGGAGGGGTCGCGGTCGGGGTGCTCTTGCTCGCGTACAGCGGATGCGGCGGCGCCGAGGGAGGCGTGGCCCCAAAGACTTCGGCGGTCGCGACCGAGGAGGGGATTACGCACGAACCATGCGCGGGCGCGCACACGGAAGCGCTCGACACCAACGGCGACGGAAAGCCCGATATCGACCGCGTGCTCGACGGCGCCGGCCACGAGCAATGCCGCATCGTCGACCTCAATCACGATGGAAAACCCGACCTCTACGAGTACTTCGACGCGAGCGGTGCCGTTCGTCGTCGCGAGTTTTGCTACGACGATACCGGAGCGGTAAACGCCATAGAGACCTATGAGGGCGGAAAGCTTGCCAAGCGCGAGTATGACGTCAGCGGCCAACATCGAATCGACACCTGGGACTGGTTCGATCCGAATGCGCCCACGGACGCGAAGACGGGCCGCCCCGCGCATCCGGTGCGGCGCGAGCGCGACACCACGGGCAACGGGCGCGTCGATCAGTGGTGGACATGGAACGCAGACAAGGTGACCATCGCGGTGGACCGCACGGGAGACGGCAAGCCGGATCCGGATGCGACAATGACTCTCGGCGGGCCAAGCAGTTCGGCGTCGGGGACGAGCGGCGTGGACGGGCCGCCCTCCACGGATGCCGGTGGGCCTACCGCGCCGAGCTCGCCGGGCGGTAGTGTTGCGGACGGAGGCAATCCATGATGGGGGCCGGGCGATGGGCAGCTGCCTGCGGGCTTTTCGTGGGGTCGTTCTTGTTGGTGAGGTGCGGCGGGGCTCCGGTCAGCGAAACGACGGCTCCGGGAGGGTCGAGCAACCAAGGCAACTGGCCGGCGGATGACCGTTCACTTTGCGACCGCTTCGTTCATTGGCGTAGCAACCCCGAGCTCGAGGCCAGCGAGACCACGGGGCCCGGCTCGTTCCGGCCCAACGTCCGCCGCGTGTTCAAGGTGGTCGGCGAGCGGGACAACCGTCACACGGTGCTGCTCTGCCGCGAGATCGACTCGAACCTGGACGGTGTCAAGGACCTCGTACGCACCTTCACAGAGAAGGGCGAGCCTTTGCACGAGGAAGCGGACACCAACTTCGACGGCAAGATCGACGTGTGGCTCAACTTCGCGGACGGCCGCATCGAAGAAGAGGACGTCGACACCACGTTCATGGCGGGGCGGCCCAACGTGTGGAAATTCTATGTTGACGGCGCCCTCTCTCGCGTGCGCCGAAATACGCATTGCGCGAGCGGCCATCCGGACGTGTGGGAGATTTATTACGGCGACCGGCTCGAGCGCGTCGGCAACGACAGCACGTGCGATGGCCACGTCGATCGATGGGATCGCGACGCGCAGTTGCTGGCCGCTGAGGACGCGGCGCAGGAGAAGATTCAGGCGGCGCAAGACGACGCGGGAGCCAGTGTGCCCGCTTCGGAGTCGAGCGACGCGACGGACGCCGGAGCCGACGCGGGCAAGAACAAGAAGAAGCGC
The DNA here is from genome assembly GCA_963831555.1 of uncultured delta proteobacterium. Classification (GTDB taxonomy): domain Bacteria; phylum Myxococcota_A; class Polyangia; order Polyangiales; family Polyangiaceae; genus Palsa-1150. The sequence continues at coordinate 89,226 of CAWHQT010000016.1, read as the reverse complement.
CGCTAGCCAAGCGAGTCCCCCAACACTCGACGTAGGAAACGAGCGTCTCGTCCTGCTGGGATGCTCGAAGGGAGCGGCATCGCTCCCTTCGACGTGCCGTGCAATCAAGGCTGCGAGAGCGGAGGCGAGCGAGCGAAGCGAGTCGAGCCGGAGCGAAGCGCTCAGGGTGACAAGGATCTCTAAACAAGAGCAAGCCTACGCTTCGCTCGTCCCTTGCCGCCCGTACGCGTCTTCCAGCCGGACGACGTCGTCGAGCTCCGGAGTTGAAACTTCCACCACGTCAACGTCGGTCACGGCGACCATGCGATGGATGGTCCCGGGCGGGCAATGAAATGAGTCTCGCGGATTCATGCGGATGATCCTTCGGTCCGCGCCGTCCCCGACTTCGAGGTCCATCTCGCCCGACTCGACGAGAAACGTCTCGTCTTTCTTAACGTGATACTGCCGCGAAAGGCGCTGGCCCGCCGCGATGTGCAAGACCTTGCCGACGTAGCGCTCGGTCTCGGCCCACACGAGCTCGTAGCCCCAGGGTTTGCTCACGCGTCGCATAGCCAATAACTTTACGCTATCACGCTCGCTCATGGCCACGATTCGATTGCAAAAGATCCTCGCGCGAGCCGGTGTGGCGTCCCGGCGGGCGGCCGAAGAGCTCATCGCGTCGGGCCGGGTTCGTGTCGACGGGCGCATCGTCACGCAGATGGGAACGAAAGTCGAAGCGAGGGACAGTCGCGTCGAGGTCGACGGGACACGGGTGGTGCGGGAGGAGCCTATTTACGTGGCTCTGCACAAGCCGCGCGGGGTTGTGTCGACGATGCACGATCCCGAAGGCCGGCCGAGCGTGCGGCAGCTTCTCACGGAGGTGCCCGCGCGTGTGTTTCCGGTCGGTAGGCTCGACTTCAACACGAGCGGCGTCCTGCTCGCGACCAACGATGGCGAGTTCACCGACGTCCTTTTGCACCCACGACGCGCTGTTCCAAAGACCTATGTGGTCAAAGTGCAGGGAGTCATGGGCCCCCGCGATCTGGAGACCTGGCGTCGGGGCGTTGAGCTCGACGACGGCAAGACCCTGCCTGCCAAGGTCAAGCTTCTGCGCCACGAGGGCGACAAGAGCTGGCTCGAGCTGACCATTACGGAGGGGCGAAACCAACAGGTGCGCCGCATGGGCGACGCGACTCGCTTTCGCGTGATGAGGCTCGCCCGCACGGCGTTCGCCGGGATTCGCTCCGAGGCCCTCGCGCCCGGACGCTGGCGGTATCTGACGGCGGACGAGCTCAAGGACCTGAAGAAAGAGTACGGAGTGCCCAAGCGCGTCGTGTCGCCGCCGGCGCCGCCCAAGAATGCCGCGCGGCGGCCGCCTCCGCGCATGATCGACGCGCACGGAAGGCAACTTCCTGCGGAGCCCACAGGCCCTTCGCGGAGCGACTCGGGCGGCGGCGAGGGGGTGGGCGCGGGGCCCGGATCGCGGTCGCCCCGTCGGCGCGGCGAGCATGCGGGGGGCGACGCGAAGCCCGGAGGACGACTTCGCGGGCGCGGGGGACGCGGCCACGAGGAACCGCGGCACGGCTCGCCGCGTCGCGAAGGACGCGGGCAAGCGGGGCCTGGGCGCCCCGGCGCGCCGCAGCCGGCGGGACGCGGCCAACGGCGACACGAGCGCTCGGGTCCCCCGCAACCTGCGGGGCGCGCGCAAGAGGGGCCTTGGCACCCCCGTGCGCCGCAGCGGGCGGGACACGGACAAGAGCGACGCGGGCGCTCCAGTCCCGCGTCACAGGCCGCCCCGGAGGCGCGGCCGGCACGGAGCAAGCTCAGGGGCCCGCGTCGCCCGAAGCCATAGACCAGTCTTGGGCGAAGAAACCCGCCGCGCGCACGGCGGCAGCTCCGAGCGCCAGCTGTCCCCGAGCCGCCGCGACGCCGCCGTCGAAGACCACGTAGTCCGGGAGCATGTCCGGTAGCGACAGCGATCGCCACGTGCCCAACGCCCCGACCCCCTCGACCACGACCACGTAGCGATCCGGGCGGCGCGGGTTGGGGCGAATGAACGCCGCGCCGAGTTGGCAACGATCGGCGCTGCCTTCCAGCGAGGCGATTCGCGTCGTGCCCACGAGGACGGCGTCCCCATCGATGCGGATGGGCAGGTCGGGCTCGAGCTCGCGGACCACGAGATTCGACTTGGCGTTTCCCACCAGAAAGAGCGCCTTGTCGTTTCCGACGGCTTGGCCCTGGGAATAGAATTCGGCGTCGCTCAGGACGGGATAGTCGATGCGAACGCCCGCTTGGACGCGCGCCCATTGCCGCGCCACTTCTTCGTTGGCGCGCGCCTGCGCGGGATCGCTCGCCCCGTAGACGAACAGCACCGATTCGTGGAACACGTCGCGAATTGGGCCTGTCACCGCGCCGTGCTTGAACAGCCCGAGGTGCGTGGCCGGGCCGGCGATCCATGCCGTCCGGCGGCCGTTGGGGGAATCCCGAGAGGGCGCGGCATGCAGCTCGATGGGTTCACCGGCCTGGAAGACGACCTTGGTCCCGTCGATGCTCACGGTGACCGGGGTCGCGTCGTCGACGCGCTCGGCGTCGCGGTCGAGCGCCAGCGCCGCCACGCCGCGGGTCGCCACGTAAATCGCCTCGCGCCCGTCGATACGCGCAATCACTTCTCCCCATCCGTCGCAAGACGAGAGCTCTCGCACGTGCAGCCACGCGTCGTCGGCCCACCGCGTGCTCGGCGTCTTGAAGCGCAGCTCGCGCGGGTGCACGGGCCGCCGGTGTGGCAAGAGCCACAGGGCACCCTTCAGATCTTCGTACGTCGTCTGCCAGACGTTGTGGCCGAGGTCCGGGTGCTCTTGCGTAACGTCGTAGTGAAGCTCTTCGTAGCGGTCGATCAAGACTCCGCTATTTTCTTCGGGCAGATCCTTGGTGCCGTGCACGACATAGAGCGGGATGTGGAGGCCGTTCTCCGCCCACTCGACGTTCGAGCGTTGCTCGGCGATGAAGCGCTCCCACGGCCGTAGCGCCCTCCCGCCGATGTCGCTCCGAACGAAGTAGCTGTGGTAACCGCAGAGCGGCTCGGCGGCCGCGAAACGGTCCGGGTGGTGGAGCGCGCAGGCGGCCGCGCCGATCCCGCCCATCGACGGTCCGGTGATCGTCACGCGGGCCGGATCGATGGGGTAGCTCGTCAGGGCCCAGTCGACGACCCGCATGACGTCATCCTCGCCGACGTCCCGGTACATCGCGTTGAAGTGCCCGCCGGGGGCCACCACGATGGATTCGAGCGGCTCGAGGTCGCGCCGCGGATGCCGATCTTCCCACACGCCGTCGCGCGCGGGATCGTCGTGGCCGAAGAGCCACATGAGCATTTGCATCGGATGGCCGTTCATTCCATGGAGGGCCACGATGAGAGGGTACGTCTTGGCGGCGTCGAACCGGGGCGGCAGGTAGACCGCAAACTCCGAGAAGTGCCCGTCTGCCGGGGAAACATAGGCGCGGCGCATCGGGCCCGTCCGCGGAGTGCTCGCGCGGGCGTCGTACGGGTCTTTGCCTTGCTCGAGCGACGCGGCGAGCTCGTCGAGCTCGCGCGCGTCGACGATCTCGGCATCCGTGTCCGCGTCGCCGCCGGCCACGAAGCCGAGGAGGCGGTGGCGTAGATACTCCACCGTGTCGAGCGATTCCTTGGCGAAGCCGGCCCCTCCGTCTGCGCGCGCCCCTTCCAGCGCTCGCGCCGCGTGCGCGATCGCCTCGCGCACGGCCCGGCGCGGATGAAAGGGCAAATCGATGTGCCGTTCCCCCACCTCGACGTGAAATGTCCAGTCCTCGTCCTCCACCGCGCCGGCCGGGACCTCGCCGAGCGCCACGACGCGCTCGTGCACGCCCGTGGCGTCAAAGCCCGCGGCGTCGGCATCGACGTCGAAGAGCGGGTCGAGGTTGGCGCCGGAGGCTGCGCGCTGCAACCGCGCGCGAAGGGCGAAAGGCGTTCCCATGGGCGCCCCGCCGCGAAAGCGCACCGTCAGCACCGGACGGTATCCGTCCGTGCCCACGGCGCGATCGAGAGCGACCCGAGACATGCCCCCGCAAAGCGCGCGCGCGTCGTCCCCGGTGGTGCCGTCGAGCCTCCAGAACCCTCCGTTCGGCGTCGCGAGCTGCGTGTCGAGAAACCGCACATGCATGCCCCATGCGGGGGCCGCGCGGGCAAGAGAACGGAGCACGAGGACGACGGAGTGATCGCCGGCAGCGAGATCGACGGGGATCAAGTCATCGTCATCCCGACGCGGCCGGACCCGATCGCTGCTGAATATCGCGTGGCCGTCGACCCGCACGGTCACGGCGTCGTCGACCCCCACGAGGAGCACGTGATGGCCGCCGCGTTCGAGATGCAGGGTGCCGCCTGCGTACATGACGCCCGCGTGGGCTGCCGGATCGAGCGAAGCCAGATCGATGACGCCGTCGCCCGAGGACGCGAGGTGCCAGCGCGGGCCCGTTGCGTCGCCTACGGGTTCGCCGAGCCGGGGAGACAGGCGAAATTCATCCGGCAATCGTGCGCGATCGAAGGGACCCGCGACGAGCCAGGCCCCGATCGTTCCGTCAGGCCCGAAGCCGATACGCGCTCCGGCCGGGTCAGGCTCTTGGGCCGATACCGGAGCGGGCTCGATGGCGGCGTCTCGCTCGCCCGCGGTCGAAGGCGTGGCGGGCGGAACGTTCGTCGCAATGGGAGCCGGCCAGACGCTCGCGCCGATGGCCGCCGGGTTCACCGCGAGGCGGGCACGCACGGCGCCGGCGCATGCCGCCAAGAGCACCGCAAAGGCGCCCGCGCTGTACCATGGCCAACGTTGCTTGCCGTTCACGCGCGAGCAATCGTACCGTTCGCACCCGCCGATTGCATTGATTCACTTGCCCGCGGCGGGCCGCCGATCTCGGGTCGGCCCGCAGCGCCCGAGCGCGCGCGATCTACGTTACGCCATCGCTTGCGCGAGCGTGCGCGCCTCGTCGCGAAACAGCACTTCCACTTTGTGCGCATCGATGACGCGCGCCACGACTCCGTCACCGAACTTCTTGTGGCGCACGAAATCGCCCTCTTCGAACGTCTCCCCCACGCTGTACGACTTGAACTCCCGGATTCCCCGGGTGGCAATGGCTTGCTCCCAGCTCTGCTCGTGGCGAACCAACGCGGCGGCCGCGCGGGTGAGACGAGGCGGGCCGGACGAGGCCCGGGGCCGCTCGCTTCCCCCTGGTGCTGCACCCGGCTTCTCGCCGGGGGGTTTGGGACGCCACAAATGCGTGGATCGGCACGTCAAGCACTCCACTTGGTGCGGCTTGCTGGCCTTCATCGAAACGATGCGGTGGTCGAGGGTAAGGCGGCAGCGTGTACACCAGCTGTCCACCTCCCCGGCGACGCTTAAGGTCTTCGGCATGTCTTATTCGGTATCTCGCTCGGTCTCGCCGCTCGCGCGGGTTCTCGTTCGCATGGGTATCGTGTGTTGGGTTCCTCCGGCCTACTCGCGGCTTCGGCGCCGGTCGCGCGGTCGATCGTCGCCGCTCGTCGCGCCAGAGCTGCTGTCGCCCCGTTCGCCGGCCCGCGGTACGCGCTTCATCTGCACGTCCGACCGTACTTCTGGCTTGGGGACTCGACTCGTGTCGGTTCCTTCGCCGTCGCCGCTGTCGTTCGGTTTGAAACGAATCGTGGTGTTGATCTCGAACTGGACGGTCGTTAGCATTTTCTGCATTTCGCCGGACAGATGGGTGTGCTCGAGAAACTCTCGAACTTCCTTTCCGACCACGCGAAAAAGGCCGTTCTTCGTTTCTTCGACCTGGGCGAGAATGTAATGGGCCATGTCGCGGGGGACGCGCATTCCCCCGACGAACTCTTTCAAATTGTCCGGGGCCTCGGCCGCTTTTTCGACGCCAATTTCCATCGCACGCTTGAGAAGCTCCGGAATGACGCTCTCGAGGCGGCGACGGCCGGAGTCCTTATCGCTCATGGCCTCGACCGCACTTGGTACCGCGCGCGGCCAGGGCGGTCAACGGGTGGAGCACATAGTACTCGTAGTCGTCACTCGCGTCACGCTTGTCCTGGTTGTCACCCGGGTCACGCTGGGTCTCGCTTGTCCTAGTTATCACCCGGGTCACGCTGGGTCTCGCTCCGCCTTGCCTTCGGCACGGCTCCGCTCGACAGGCCTGGCTAGAACGACACGTCGAGGGGAGTGGGAACTCCCCTCGAGCTCCCCATCCCGGAACGTCGGGTCACGCTGTGTCTCGCTCCGCCTTGCCTTCGGCACGGCTCCGCTCGACAGGCCTGGCTAGAACGACACGTCGAGGGGAGGCTGTGTCTCGCTCCGCCTTGCCTTCGGCACGGCTCCGCTCGACAGGCCTGGCTAGAACGACACGTCGAGGGGAGGCTGTGTCTCGCTCCGCCTTGCCTTCGGCACGGCTCCGCTCGCTTTTGCCTCGTGGCGAGGGCGTAATCGGCTCGCTAAAGTGGAGCCAATGGACGACTCGACGCTCGCGACCGCCGCTTCATTTTCCGACGTGGCCGAAGCGGAGCTTGCGCGCGAACGCTTGGAGCTCGAGGGAATCCGGGCGTTCGTCATCGGCGCCCAAACCGCAGGCGCCATGCCCTATCTGACGAGCTCGACCGGCGGAGTACGCGTTCAAGTCAAGCCGAGCGATGTGGAGCGAGCGCGGGAGATCCTTGGCGGCTGACTCTGCCGGAGCTACGCTGCTTTGCTCAGGATTCGCGCCACGCCCTGGGCGGTTTTGGCCATCGCGGCGGCATGGGACCGGCCGGCCCCTCGGGTGCACAGCAAGACGGTCTGCCCGTCGATATCGACGGCTCGAACATCGACCTCGGCGCGCATCTCGTCTACGCGCGAGGCGGCTACGACCCCCGGCTCGCTCCCGCCTTGCGCGAGAAGCGGCGCGTAGGCCGCGAGCTCTTCACATGCAGCCCATGCTCCGGCGGCCGCGACAACGAGCCCCTCATCGTCCGCGACGACAATCGCCTCCAGGCCCCCTTCGATCCGAGCGTGCGACAGCTGGTAGTGGAGGGCAACGAGCGGGTCATTGCTGCGCTTTCTGCGGCGGTCTTCAGCCAACGTCATGCGCGAAGTGTTTCGCGCACGGGCAGGGGGGGCCAACTTTTGACGGGTCGTTCGAGGTCGTGCCGCCCGAGCCCGGCATCCAGCCGCGTGAAGAACGCGTATCGCCTATACTCGAGTACACCCCATGAGCGAAGTCGTGAGCGATGTTCATGCCCGGCGTCGGAGCGCGCTCCTCGATGCCATGTCCGCCACCGGCTCGCCGTCGGTTGCCTTGGTGCCCTCCGCGCCCGTGTTCGTGCGAAACAACGACGTCGAGCACGAGTACCGGCAAGATTCGGATTTCTTCTATCTCACGGGCTTCGACGAACCGGAGAGCGCTCTCGTCCTCGACGGGCCGGACCGAAAGCTGACGCTCTTCGTTCGCCCGCGCGATCCCGATCGCGAAGTGTGGGATGGTCCGCGCGCCGGGGTCGACGGAGCCAAGGCGACGTACGCGGCCGACGACGCCGAGGTCATCGCGACGCTCGACGACAAGCTCGTTGATTTGCTCCAGAACCGGAGGCGCGTCTACTACCGCCTGGGCGTGCACCGCAAGTTCGATGACCGCCTGCTCGCCGCCATCGAACGCGTGCGCGCACGCGCCCGCACCGGCGTGTTCGCTCCGACCGAGATCGTCGATCCGGGGCCCATCTTGCACGAGATGCGCCTTCGCAAAGGGCCTGAAGAAGTCATGACGATGCGCCGCGCCGCCGGCATCACCAAAGAGGCCCACGAGCTCTGCATGCGGCGCGCGCGCCCGGGGATGCACGAATACGAGGTCGAAGCGCTCCTGCTGGATACCTTTCGCCGTCGAGGCTCGGAGCGGCCCGCGTACGGGAGCATCGTGGGCTCGGGTCCCAACGCGTGCGTGCTCCACTACCGCAAGAACGATCGCCGCATCCAGGAGGGGGATCTGTTGCTCATCGATGCGGGCTGCGAATACGGATACTACGCCAGCGACGTGACGCGCACGTTTCCCGTCGGGCGAGGCTTCTCCCGGGAGCAACAAGCGATTTACGAGCTCGTGCTCGAAGCGCAGCTCGAAGGCATCGCCGCCGTTCGGCCGGGGGCCACGCTCGACGCGATTCACGCGCGGAGCGTCGAGGTGATCGCCCGCGGTCTCGTGAAACTGGGCGTCATCGCCGGGGAGGCCGACAAGGTCATCGAAACCAATGGCTACAAGCGCTTTTTCATGCACCGCACCAGCCACTGGCTCGGCATGGATGTGCACGACGTGGGCGGGTATTTCGTCGATGGCAAGCCGCGGCCCCTCGAGCCCGGCATGGTGCTGACCGTTGAACCGGGGATCTACATCGCGCCCAACGACGGCACCGTGGCCGCCGAGTGGCGCGGGATCGGCGTGCGCATCGAAGACGACGTCCAGGTAACGGAGCTTTGCCCGGAGGTCTTCACGGCGGAAATTCCGAAGAGAGTCGACGACGTGCTTCGGGCCTGCGCGGGCTGAGCGCGTGATCGCCGTTCGCCGTCGGCCGGATCGAACGGCCTTGCGCGCCATGGGATCGATTGGGCGGAGGGGTGTCCGGCAGCCGGACGGGCGCGGGGGTCGAAGGTCTCGCCGGCGTGTCGGCGGGACCCTCCGCGCGGCTCTTGAGGCGCTGCCAACGTTGCGCGAGGGCGAACGCGCCCAAGCCCGCGCACGCGGCGATCGGTCCGCCGACGAGCAACGTCCCGAGGATCCAATCGGCCACGAGCTCGCGCGCCTGCGCGAACGCGTCGTGCCAGTTCATGGCGACCCACGCGCCCACGCGAAGACGGTGCGCGATCTCGATCTCGCCGAATGTGGTCGCGAGCAAAATGGGCGTCGCCGAGAGACGCGACGCAATCATTGCCCAGACGCGGTTGAGGCGTAGCAGACTCGCAAGTCCCAGCGCGATCCAGAGGTGAAAGCCGAGGAGCGGCGTGCAGGCGATGAACGCGCCAAGGGCCACCGAGAGCCCCACCTGCCTCGGGGTGGAGGGCTCTCGCTTGGCTCGCTCCCAGAGGCTGCGCGCGAGACCTCGGAGGTAACGCCACGCGCGGAGGGTCGTTGCGCGTTGCACAGCCCACCAAGCTTAGTGTTATGTGGTGCTCGCCACCAGGCGCGAGCGTTGCACACGGACCCACATCGGCCGGACAGGCCGCGCGGTGCTTTCTCCCATGCCACGCGAACATGCGCACGCGAACGACCTCGAACGGAGCGCTCCGATTTTCGCAAACTTGGCCGCTCGACTCGCAACGCCCTACGGTCGCTCGTGACCGTTGGCGACGGCGTGACGCTCGAAGAATCGCTCGCGGCGTTCCTGCTCTACCTGCGCGCGGAGCGAAACGCGTCGCCGCGCACGGTGACCGAGTACGGGCGCGACATCGCCGGGCTCGCGGACTTCGCCCGGGAGCGCGAGTCCCCGGCTTGGCTCGACGTGCGCGCGGTGGACGTGCATCTCTTGCGGGCGTGGCTCGGGTGGCTGTCGCGCAAGCACGTGGCGAGCTCGATCGCGCGCAAAGTCGCGGCCGTTCGAACCTGGATGCGCTTTCTGCGACGCCGAGGCATGCACGCCACCTGCCCGGCCGACGAGCTCGCGACCCCGAAGGTCCGCCGGGGTCTGCCCACGCTTTTGAGTGTGGACGCCGCGAAGGAGGTGGTGGAAGCACCGTCCGCCGATACGGCCGTGGGTGTGCGCGATCGGGCGGTCCTCGAGCTTCTCTACGGCTCGGGGCTCCGTGTCAGCGAACTCTGCGCGCTCGACCTCGACGCCGTCGATCTCGCGTCGGCGAGCGCGCGTGTCGTCGGCAAGGGACAGAAAGAGCGGATCGTGCCGCTAGGGAGCAAGTGCGTGCACGCGCTCGCACGATGGCTCGGTGCGCGGCCCGCCATGGTTCACCCGGCTCTCCAGACCCAGGATCCCCGGGCGCTCTTTCTCACCACGCGCGGCGCGCGGCTCTACGTGCGCGCGGTGGGCAAGCTGGTGCACGCGCAAGGGGAGGCGGGCGCCGGTCGCGCCGATTTGCATCCGCACGCGCTGCGACACACGTGCGCGACGCACATGCTCGAGGGGGGCGCCGACTTGCGAGCGATCCAAGAGCTCCTCGGCCACGCGTCGCTATCGACCACGCAGAGATATGCGCACGTTTCGATGGATCACTTGATGCGCGTTTATGACCAGAGTTTTCCTCTTGCTCTCTTGAGTCACCAGGGGGAGGCTATGTCGCGCTCTCTTTTGAGTCACCCGGGGGAGGCTGTGTCTCGCTCCGCCTTGCCTTTGGCAAGGCTCCGCTCGACGGTAGAGGAGCGCTCGTCACGTCGAGGGGAGCTGGCAGCTCCACCTCGAGCTCCCCAGCCCGGAACGTCGGGGGAGGCTGTGTCTCGCTCCGCCTTGCCTTTGGCAAGGCTCCGCTCGACGGTAGAGGAGCGCTCGTCACGTCGAGGGGAGCTGGCAGGTCCCCAGCCCGGAACGTCGGGGGAGGCTGTGCCTTGCTCCGCCCCTTGCGGGGCTCCGCTCGGCGATAGGGGCTCGCCCGAGCGGGTGGAGGCTCCGTTGGCGGATGCCCCTTTCGGGGCTTCGCCGGATGACACGGGCGGGACGTGATGGTTCGCGTGATTGCCGCGTTGAGATAGTGGATTCACCCGCTGCGGAGCATCGCCGCGATTTGGTCGGCGAGTTGGCCCAGCAGATCGCTCATCGTGGCGACGAGCGCGGCCGTCGTCGCGGCCTGCGGCGTCGCGCCGAGTCGGATCGAGCGCGCGGGGCGCGCTGTGTGGTTGTCGCCTCGCTCCACCGCCACTTCGGCCCAGATGTGCGCTTGTCCTTCGTCGCCCAGGTCGAACTCGCGCACGTCGACTTCGACCGTGGCTTCCGGGGCGGCCGTGATGGCGCCGTCTTCCGTGTAGACGCTGCTTCCGGGCAGCCTTTGCTCCACGTCCTCGGCGAGAACGCGGCCCAGCATGGCGTCGAGGGGCTCGCCCCAGCGCTCGTTCGACGCGACCCCGAGGCGGAAGTCGACGATGCGCCGGACGATCTCGGGCCGGTCGAGATACCCGGCCAACCCCGGGCGACTAACGCGAATCGTGCGCGGCGCCGCAGGCTGCGAGGCACCGTGGGTGGGCGCGAGGGCGTAGAACGTCGGCTCGGGCGACGCGCTGCAGCGCGTCATCACGCCGACGCAAAACGTGGCTCTCGCGAGCACCGTGATCGCGCCTGCCTTCATCGCACGCCTGTCTGGGCCGCGCGGCCGCGAATGAAGGCCTCGGGGTGTCTGTCGAGATAATCGGCGAGCACCCGAACGCTTCGCGCCGTGTCGGTCAGGTGATCCATCAGGCGCTCGACGCCACGCTGAAATTCGGAATTCTGTCCGTATCCTTGCGGTCCCAGCGCTCCGTTGGCCTTTCGTGCGGCTTCGGAAAGCTGCTCGGCGATCGAAGGAAGCTGCGCCAGCGTCGGCGTCAGGTTCGTATCCATCTGCTCCGCGAGGTGCTGCACCGTCTCCAACGCCGCGTTCGCGTTCTGCCCGATTCGTTCGAACGGGATCTTGTCGATCTTGGCCGCTACGTCGCTGAGCGATGCCGTCAGACTGTCCATGCCGCCGCCCTGGCTCGGCAGGACGATCGCGTCCCCCTCCTTGGGCTGGTTTTGCATTCGCTCGGCGGGCGCGTAAATGATCGACAGATCCTTGGCTCCCGTGAGAAAGCTGCTCGACTCGAGGACGACGCGGAGCCCCGTCCCGGCGAATGCCTGTCGCACCCGGGCGGGCAGGTCGCCCGGGCCCGCTTCGTCCTTGCCGAGGACGCGCTCCGGCTGAAGATCGAACGCTACCCGCGCCACCATGCGCCGTGTGTCCGGGTCGAGGACGAGTTTCACGTCGCTGACGGTGCCCACCTGCACACCGAAGAGCTGCACGGGCGCCCCGCGCGAGAGCCCTTGCACGGAGGTCTCGAAGTAGGTCACGTACGGGATATTCTCGCCGTAAGAGGCCGCGTCGGCGTTCGGCTTGTCGTCGCCAGCGGGCCATGTCGTCTTCCGAGGCGCAATCCATTCGGGGGTGACGGGTGCAGCACGGTTCGGGCCACGCGCCGCACGTTCGTTAACCGCGTGTCCCGTCGGGGCGGTTCGGGCGCCGGCGCGATGGGCGGTCCGAGGGCCCAGGAAAGGCATCTTTTCCTCGGATGGTCGTGCTACCTCACGCCATCGGCCCGAGTCGTTGCGGGTGCGGAGCAAGAGCGGAGCGAGACCAGGGAAACGCCGGTGAGCCCACAGACCCCGAATCCCGCCCGGTCCACGAGGCCCGCCCCGCCTGCGATGGCGATCCGAGAAAGGTTCCTCTTTGCGCTGGCGGGCGCTGTGTTTGGCGCGGGACTCGTGTCGCTGGCCGAGGCGCGCGAAGCCACTCTCGCCGGTGCCTCCGCCCACGCTCCGCCGGTCGGGGCGCTCGCCCTCGCGGACCTGGGCGTCCTTGCGCCGCTCGCGCTGCTCGTGGGCGCCGCGGTCTCTGTCGCGTCGCTCTTTCTCGAGCCCGGGCGGCCGGTCGGGCTCGCGGAGCGGATGGCCCGCGCGCGGGCGGAGCCCGTTCTCGCCCGCTGTCATACGGCGGCTCTGCTTCCGCTCGCGCTCATGGGCGCTGTGGTCTGGATGGTCGTCACGGCGCAGTTGGCCAGGGGAGCTCTGGCGCGCAGCGCCCCCATGGCCGCGGGGGTTGTCCTCGCCGTGACGTCCACCGCGACGCTCCTCGGGTCGGGTGCGCTCGGCCTCGCGCTGCTGCCGCGATTGCGTCGCACGCTGGCGGCCGCGGCGCCCACCTGGCCGCGCGCCGTCGATCCGGTGACGACCGGCGGCCTCGGCCTCGCGATCGCGATCCTGCTCCTCGCTCTCGGCGCGGGACTCGGCGATTCGGGGGGGGAAGGGCCGACGCCGCTCGCGATCTTCGGCGTGCTCCGGCGCAGCGAGCTGGACTTGCGGCCCGTGGCCTATCTGGCGCTTCTTGGCGCATGCGCTTGGCTCGGGCCCGTGCTCCTCAGGCCGCGAGGGGCGCGGATTTGGGCCCAGCTTACCGCGTTCGCGGCCGTTCTCTTCGTCGCGGGGGCCCTCGCCGTCACCGTGGTCGAAGCCCGCGCGCTCAATCGAGCCCCTGCCGTGGCGCGCGCCGTCGAGAGCCATGCGCCACTCGGGCGCATCGGCCTCGCCGCGGTTCGCAGGGCCACCGATCGTGACCACGACGGCGTGTCGCCGCTCTTTGGCGGAGGGGATTGCGACGATCGCAATCCGAGAATCTCGCCCCTGGCGGTCGACATTCCAGGAAACGGGATCGACGAAGATTGCTCCGGCGCGGATGCGCCCCTGCCCGAACCGCCGGATCCGCACGGGAACGCCGGGCCCACGCCCTTCCTGGCGAACGCCGCGGTCGGACGCGGATTGAACCTGATTCTGATCACGATTGACACGCTGCGCGCCGCCGAGACAGGCTTTCTCGGGTACGACAAGCCCACGACGCCCAACCTCGACGCCCTCGCGGCCGGCGCCGTGGTCTTCGATCGCGCGTACGCCATGGCGTCGTACACAGGCAAGGCGTTGGCCCCCATGCTCATCGGCAAGTACCCGAGCGAAACGGTTCGCGACGGGGGGCATTTCAATAAGTATTTCGCGGCGAACACGTTCCTGGCCGAGCGCCTGCGCGCTGCCGGCGTCTACACGATGGGCGCGGCGTCCCACTGGTACTTTCGAGACAGTTGGGGCCTAACGCAGGGGTTTGACACGTTCGATCTCTCCGCGATGCCCAAGTCCGGGCAAGGGGAGACGGATACCAGCGTCACGAGTCCGCAGCTGACGGACGCGGCCATGAAGCTTCTGGGCGCTCACGCGGGCTCGCAACGCTTTTTCCTGTGGGTCCACTATTTCGACCCGCACGAGCAATACGTTCCCCATCCCGAGGCGCCCGATTTCACCGACCCGGCGAAGCCCGCTGGTTTCCGAATGCGCGCGTTGTACGACGGAGAAGTATGGTTCACGGACAAGGCCATCGGGCGCCTGCTGGAGTTCGTGGACAGCCAGCCCTGGGGCAAGGACACGGTGGTCGTCGTGACCAGCGATCACGGCGAATCCATGAACGAGCACGGAATTGCGTTCCAACACGGCTTCGAAATATGGGAGCCTCTGATGCGCGTTCCGCTCGTGATGCGTGTGCCCGGTGTTCGGCCGCATCACGTGCCGGTCAAGCGCAGCGCGATCGACATCGTGCCGACGCTGCTCGACGTGATGCGTATCGGGCGTCCCGCTGCCGGTGAGCTCTCGGGCCGGAGCCTGGCCGCAGACCTTGTCGCCGCGCCCGGCGCTTCGTACGAAGAGCGGGACGTGTACATGGATATGCCGGACGGTCCTTATACCCACATGCGTCGAGGGCTGATCCACGGCGTCACCCCCGGAATGAAGCTTATCCACTTCGGCGGCCGGCAATACCAGCTTTACGACCTGGCGGACGATCCAGGCGAAAGCGACGACCTCTCCAGCGACGCGGGCCGGATGGCCCCGATGCTCGAGGCGTTCGGGGCCAAGCGCGCCACGCTGCGGGAGATCGACGTCAAGCCGGACACGGTGGCGCTTCCGTGAACCGCGCTCCCGTAATCTCCCTCGCATGACGCTCGTACGGGCCTGGTTGGGTCGCGCTGCACGCGCGGCGCTAGCGATTGCCGGGGCGGTGGCGGGCGCGGGCGCCGTCGCTCTGGTGGAGGCCGCGAACGGGGCGCGCGTGTGGCCGGCGCCGCTCGGAGACATGGCGCTCGGCGACGCGGCCGTCCTCGTGCCCTTGGCGACGGCCGTCGGCGCCGTCGTGGCCGCCGCCGCAGTCTGGTTCGATCCGAGCCGCGATTTCGGCGTCCGCCGTTGGATGGCGGCTTTCGCGGCGCTTCGCGGCGAACGGGGGGGGAAGGCCGCGGCGATCGCGCTGGTCGTGCCCGCCGCGCTGCTCGTGTGGGTCTCCTTCGCGGCGTACGGGGCGCGCGATGCCTTCGGCCAGGGGTCCCCGGCGGCCTCCGGCGCCGAAGCCGCGGTTCTGGCCGTGGCAGGCCTCGTCTTCACGTGCGCGGCGGTGGTGTGGGTGGTGCCCGCCGTGGCGCTCGCGGTGGAGGGGGTGGTGACCCCGTGGCTCGCGGTAGCGTGCGGCGTGACGTATGCCCTTGCCGTCGGCGCCGTCGGCATTCGGCTGGGCAATGCGAGCGGCGAAGGGCCGACCCCCCTGGCGATTCTGGGGGTTCTGACGCGCCCCGAGCTCGATCTCTCGCCCGTCCTTGCGGCCCTGTTCATCGCGGCGTGTGCGGCGTTCGGCGAACGCGCGTCGAAGAAGTCCGAGGCGCCGGGGGGCTATATCCGCGTCGGCCTCGCCGTGGCCGTGATCGCGATGGCGTGGGGGCTGGTGGTAAGGCAAGCCTATGCGCTCAATGACGACCCGCGCGTAGCGCGCGGGATCGAAACGACCGCTCCGCTCGGACGCATCGGGCTCGCGCTGGCGCGCTGGGCGACCGACGGCGATCACGACGGGGCGTCGCCCTTCTTCGGCGGGGGCGATTGCGATGACGCGGATCCGCGGCGATCGCCGAACGCCATCGACATCCCCGGCAATGGCATCGACGAAGACTGCTCGGGCGCCGACCAGCCCCTCGCTCGCGCGGGGGCGCCCGCGGCGAAGGCGACGACTGGGGCCAAGGTGCCGCCGCACGCGCCGCGGCCCGCGTTCCAGCGAGACCTCAACCTCGTGCTCGTCACGATCGACACGCTGCGGATCGACCTGGGATTCATGGGCTACCCGCGACCCGTTTCGCCGAACCTCGACGCGCTCGCTGCGCGATCCACCGTCTTCGAGCGCGCCTATTCAATGGCGTCGTACACGGGTAAGAGCGTGGGCCCCACGTTGATCGGCAAATATCCGAGCGAGTGCTTTCGCGACGGGGCGCACTTCGACACGTACTTTCCGGAGAACACGCTCTTGGCGGAGCGTCTTCGAGACGCGGGCTTTCACACGATGGGCGCCGCGTCACACTGGTACTTCAAACCGAAATACGGGTTGACCCAGGGAATGGACACCTGGGACACGTCGGCCATCCCGGCCGAATACGGGCGTGACGCGGACTCGTCGGTCACGAGCGCCAATCTTACCGATGCCGCGATCGGGCTCTTGTCGGACCCGAAGAGCGTCGCGCACCGGTTCTTTCTGTGGGTCCATTATTTCGACCCGCACGCAAACTACGTGGCGCATCCGGAGGCCCCCGATTTCCGGGTGGGCGCGAAGTCGTGGTCCAAGCCCTTGTATGACGGCGAAGTGTGGTTTACGGACCACCACCTGGGCCGGCTCCTCGATTTCATCGAGGGGCAGCCGTGGGGCGCGAGAACGGCGATCGCCGTCACGGCCGACCACGGCGAGGCGTTCGAGGAGCACGGAATGAGCTGGCACGGGGTGGATCTGTGGGAGCCCCTCGTCCGGGTACCGCTCGTGATTTACGTGCCCGGCGTAAAACCGCACCGCGTGCCGGTCAAGCGGAGTTTGGTGGACCTGGTCCCGACGCTCTTGGACCTCATGGATCTGCCGGCCCCCGGGCCGGGCGAGCTTTCCGGCGAGAGCATGGCGCCGTCGATCATCGCGCCGAGCGATGCGTCGATGGAGGAGCGCGATATCTACATCGATATGCCGGCCGGCCCCGAGGTGTCTCAACACCGCGCCCTGATTCGAGGCGCGACGCCCGGCATGAAGTTGATGTCGGAGGGGGGGCCGGTCTTTTTTCTTTTCGACCTCGCGCATGACCCGGGCGAGCTGAACGAGCTGTCGCGCAACCGGGCCCTGTACGCGCCCATGAAAGCGGCCTTCGACGACAAGGTCGCGACGCTGCATACGGTGCACGTGGACCCCGCGCCCTACATCGCGCGATGACCCACGCCCGCGCCTACGCCGGCGCACTCGCGGGCGAACAAGAGGAGGCCGTCGCGTGAGGCGGGATGGTGTCCAGGTCAGCCAGCCGTCCGTCGCGACGAGACGGGGTCGTGTCCAAGTCAGCCAGCCGTCCGTCGCGACGAGACGAGGTCATGTCCAAGTCGGACACGCGTCCGTCGCGACGAGACGGGGTCGTGTCCAAGTCAGCCAGCCGTCCGTCGCGACGAGACGAGGTCATGTCCAAGTCGGACACGCGTCCGTCGCGACGAGACGGGGTCACGTCCAAGTCGGACACGCGTCCGTCGCGACGAGACGGCATGGTGTCTAAGTCAGCCAGACGTCGATCGCGATGCGACAGCGTTATGTCCGTCGCGACGAGACGGGGTCGTGTCCAAGTCGGAAGGACGTCCATCGCGGCCCCCCGGCGCGCCAGGGCCAAAGGCCCGGGTCGCACGCAAGCCATCGCGGCCCCCCGGCGCGCCAGGGCCAAAGGCCCGGGTCGCACGCAAGCCGTCGCGGCCCCCCGGCGCGCCAGGGCCAAAGGCCCGGGTCGCACGCAAGCCGTCGCGGCCCCCCGGCGCGCCAGGGCCAAAGGCCCGGGTCGCACGCAAGCCGTCGCGGCCCCCCGGCGCGCCAGGGCCAAAGGCCCGGGTCGCACGCAAGCCATCGCGGCCCCCGAGGCGCGCGAGGGCCAAAGGCCCGATGCGCACGAGGAGCAAAAGTCGGGCCCAACGAGCCCGTCGAGCGGAGCCAAAGGCGGAGCGAGACCCATATCGCCGCGACGTTCCGGGCTGGGGAGCTAGAGGGGAGCGGCCCGCTCCCCTCTACGTGCCGTTCTAGCCAGGCCTGTCGAGCGGAGCCTCGCCAAAGGCGAGGCGGAGCGAGACTCAGGGTGATAGTGGTGACAACTAGGATGAGCGCGAAGAGCATCAAAAGCGCCCTCGGGCTGCTGCAGGACGATCCGGACAACGCCAACGCCTGGCAAGAACTCAGCCGCGAGGTCGCCGCCGACCATGGTATGCCCCTCGCCGAGCTTGCTCAGCTGCTCGAAGCGGCCCGCAAGGCGCACGAGGCCCGGCGGGAATACGAGGCCGTCGCGGGTCTGCTCGAGGTGGAAGCCGCCGCCGCACGCGGTTCGTCTCTGGAGCCGGAGCTGCTCGCCGAACTCGCCCGCGTGCAGAACGAAGAGTTGCTCGACGACGATCGCGCCCGATCCGCGTACGAACGACTGCATGCGCTGCGTCCCAACGACAGCGAGGCAGCCGAAGCGCGCGAGCGCAGCGAAGCAAAGCGCGCGAAGTGGCACGAGCTTGTGGAGCGCTACACGCACGAGGCCGCCCACACGGCCGACGCGGTCTTCCGCAGCTCGCTTCTCGTCAGCGCGGCCGAGACCATTCATCGGTACGGGCGCGGCCCGGAGGCGCCGGAGTCCGCCGAACGCATCGTCGCGCTGCTCCGCGAAGCGCTCGGTTTCGACGCAAAGAATCGCCGCGCGGAAATGCTCTTCGAGCGGGTCCTCCGCGAGGCGGGCCGTTGGGACGAGTACGTCCCGGCGGTCGAGCGATTCGCGATCGAGGCGACCAACAAGGACGAGAAGATCGCGGCGTGGCTTCGACTGGCGCGGGCGTTATCCAAGAAGGTCGGGTCGCGCGAGCGGGCGGCCGCCGCCTACGAGCGCGTGATCGATCTGGCGCCAGGGCAAGCGGAAGCCGTGAATTTTCTGTCCGACTATTTCACGTCGCAAGCCATGTGGGAACACCTCGTTGCGCTCTACGAGGAGCAGCTCTCCGCCGGGGCGCTCCGGGGCAGGGAAGGGGAGTTCGGGGCGACACTTCAGATCGCGATGGTTCACTGGCGCATGCGCGGCAGGCTCGACGCCGCGGAACCGTGGTTCGAGAGGGCTCGCAAGATCGAGCCGGCCCACCCGGGGATGCTCTCGTTCTTCCGTGAATGGTGCTCGGCGCGCGGAGAAGCCGGCAGGCTCGCGGCCATACTCAGCGAGGCGCAACGGGCGCTCCCGGATGGGCCGGAGCGGACGGGGCTCGTCGCCGAGATTGCCCGGCTCGCCGAGGAGGGAGCCAACGCGCAAAAGGCGATCGAGCACTGGCGGGCGCTCCTGAGGCAGGACCCGCGGAGCAAAGAGGCGCGCGACGCCCTCAAGCGTCTTTACCGGAACACCGCGTCGTGGAACGCGCTGGCGGATCTGCTCCGGCAAGAGATCGAGAAGCTTGCTCCCGAAGACGGCGCGGGGAGGCTTGCGGCGCTCCGCGAGACGGCCACGGTGTATCGAGACCACATCAAGAGCGATTCCGCGCTCGTCACCGTGCTCACCCAGGTGGTGCAGCTTGCTCCGGACGACCTGGGCGCGGTCCGGGAGCTGGTTCGCGTGTACGAAGCCCTGCAGCGCTGGCGCGATCTGCTGGCGATGCAGGCCCGTCAGGCGGACCTCGAGCCTGACGTTTCGGTCAAAGCGGAGTTACTTCGCACGATCGCCCGCCGCTGGCTCGACCAGTTCTCGAACGTTCAAAATGCCGTCGAAGCGTACGAGAAGCTGCATGCCCTCGAGCCGAAGGACCCCGAGGCCATCGATCGCCTGAAAGAGCTCTACACGAAGCGCCGCGGATACAAGCCTCTCTTCGAACTGCTCCGCCAGCAGGCCGAGGCGATGCCCGAGGGCGCCGCCCGGCGCGACGTTTGGATGGAGATGGCGAAGCTCGCCGCCGAGCGTCTGGACAACGGGCCCGAGGCCGTTTCGCTCTACAAGCGCGTGCTCGCAGAAGACCCGTCGGCCGCTGCGGCGCTCGACGCGCTCGAGAAGCAGGCCGAACGAGACAAGGACTTCGTCACGGTGGCCGAAGCGCTGGAGAGACGGACAGTGGCCTCCACGGACGCGGCGTCGCGCCTGGCGGTGCTCCAGAAGCTTGGCGGGGTCTATTCCGAGCGGCTGAACGACCCCGCGAGAGCGATGACCGCCTGGCGACGGGTCCTCGCGATCACGCCGGGGCACGCGAAGGCCCTTCGCGTCCTACGCGACAATTACCTCGCGATGGGAGATTACGACGGCCTGGTGAATCTCTACTCCCAGAATGGGGACTGGGAGGGGCTCGTCGAAGTGCTCTCCGGCGCCGCCGACAGAGCGGTCGACGCCGATGTGAAGGTGGATCTCAGCTTCCGGTGCGCGGAGATCTATGCGGACCGACTGAAGGCGCCGGACCGGGCTTTTCGCGCCTACGAGCGCGTCCTGTCCGTGCGCCCCGACGACGCGCGGGCGGCTTCGGCCCTCGTGCCTCTCTACGAAGCCGACGAAAAGTGGGGCCGGCTTCCGGCGCTGTACGAAATTCTCCTGGGGCACGCGCAGAGCGCCGAGGAGTCGCTCCTTTGGCTCGACCGTCTCGTCAAAGTCCTGAGCCAACAGCTCCAGGACCGGGCGGCCGCCATGGGGTGGGCGACCAAAGCCTATGAGCTCATGCCGGAGCGCCCCCTCGCGCTCGAGGCCTTCGAGCGAGCCGCCCGGGCGGCATCGGAGTGGAAGGGCTTCGTCGATACCCTGGTGGCGCGTCTCGCGGTGCTCGAGACCTCCTTGGTCGGCGTCGGTGTCGGCGTCGGCGTCGGCGTCGGCGCCGCGGGCGGAACGCGGTCCAGGCGCAAACGAAGGAAAGAGCCCGAGAACGGGAGCTCTTTGCGCAGCGAAGAGCGCCGGATTCTGCGATCCAAAGTCGCCGAGATCTACGCCCGCGAATTGGGCCGCGTCCCCGAGGCCGTGGAAGCGTACCGGGCGCTCGTCGAAGAAGACGAGGGCGACGATGCCGTCGTGCAGACGCTCGATCACATCTTGCGCGAGACCGACCGGCAGGACGATCTGCGCTGGCTCTTCGAGGTTCGTGTCGAGCGCGCGAACACCGCTCTGAAAATCGATCTGCTCGCCGAGTGGGCTCTTCTGGAAGAAGAGGCGTTCGGGTCCCCTTCGCTCGCCGTGGCCATCTATCGGCGCATGTTGAAAGTGCTGCCGCATCATGGCGGGGCGCTCCGCGCGCTCGCGCGTCTCTTGCGGGCCGGCGGAGACGCCGAGGGAGCCGCGGAAGTCATCGCCATCGATCGCGATCAGCGCGAGGGCGCAGAGCGGGCGGTCCGCGAGATTGAGCTCGCCAAGCTTTACCTCGAGCCGCTGGGCAAGCCCATCGAAGCCCTGGCGGCCTGCGAGCGCGCGCTCCGGCTCGTGCCCAACGACGCCCGGGCGCTCGGCGTGGTCGAGCAGTTGCTTTCCGTGGGCGAGACCCGCGCTCGTGCGGCCGCCATTCTCGAGCGCGCGTACGACGAGACCGGCGTCGCCAAACGTCAGGCCGAAGTGCTCGAAGTGCTCATCGCGACGTCGGCCGCGCGCGACGACCGATTGGCGCTCTACGAACGCCTGACCGACGTTCTCGTCCGAAAACTCGACGATTCGGACGCCGCCTTCGCCGTCGTGGCCCGCGCGGCGGGTGAGTATCCGACCGAAATCGCGCTCTGGGACCGTCTGGCAAAGCTCTCGGTGACGACCGGCCGCGCCGAAGGGCTCGTCGACGCTCTCGTGGCCGTCGTACCGCCGCAAGGCAGCACCGGGCTGCCGGAGGCGGTGGAGCTGGACCTGTCGCAGCAGATCGCGACACTTTTCGACGAAAAACTCGACGACGTCGAGCGCGCCCGCCCCTACCTGGAGCGCACGCTCGCCCTCCAGCCGAGTAACGAGCACGCCTTTCTGCGGCTGAAGCAGATCCTCACGACCCACGAGCAATGGGGCGAGCTCGGGAGCCTCTACGAGCGCGTGGTCTCGGCGACCGTGGACCCGATGCGGCAGGCCGAGCTTCTGACGGAGGTCGCGCTCGTCGCCGAGGAGATCACGGGGGATCGGCCGAAGGCGATCTCGTATTACGAGCGCATCCTCGAGATCAACCCGGGCCACGAGCAAGCCATCCGGTCGCTCGATTCGCTCTACGCGGCCGAGCAGCAGTGGGACAAGCTCGCGAGGCTGCTCGAGCGCCGCCTGCAGGGAAGCAAGAGCGACGCGCGGCTGGATTTGCAACAGCGGCTCGGGACGCTCTTGTTCGTGCGCCTGGGCGACGCTTCGGGCGCCCTCTCCTACTTGGAGCAAGTGCTGCGCGAGCGCCCGGGCGCGGCCGATGCGCGGCAGCTCGTGGAGAAAATCCTCGACGCGCCGGACCTTCGTTCGCGCGCCGCGATCGTGCTGGAGGCGGTCTATACGGATCGCGACGAAGTCGGCGATCTGGTCCGTGTCCTCGAGATCCACCTGGAGTTCGCGACCGCCGTCGACGAACGGCGGGACCTCTTGCGCCGGGTCGCGCAGCTGCGCGACGAGCGGCTGCGCGACGACGCGGGCGCTCTCGACGCGTTCGCCCGCCTCCTTCCCCTCGACCCCGACGACACCCGGGCGCGGAGCCGGATGCTCGAGGTGGCGCGGCGCACCGGTTCGCAGGAGCGAGCCGCCGGCGTCCTGATGGCCACGGCGGCGGCCGCCGCCGCCCCCCTTCCGCGCGCCGAGATCTTGATGGACGTCGCGCGCCTCTACGAGACCCAGCTGGGTGACCTTGCGCGCGCGGAGGCCGGCTATCGCCAGGTCCTGCAGCTCGCACCCGGCGACGCGGCCATTGCGCTGCCGGCATGCCGCGCGCTCGAAGCGATCTACTCCGGGGGCCGTAGCGCGGAGCTCCGGGACATTCTGCGGATCGAGGTCGCTCTCGAAGACGATGGGCCGGCCCGGCGCGAGCTTCGCGGGCGCCTGGGCGAGCTGTGCGAGACGATACTCGACGACCCGAGCGGTGCGATCGAGGCATGGCACGCGCGCGTCGAGGACGACGGGGGCGACACGCAAGCGCTCGCGGCGCTCGACCGGCTCTACGAGCGCACGGGCCGCTATCGCGACCTCGTGGAAGTGCTGCACGCCCGCGAGCGCCTCTGCGACGACAGGGCGACCCGCCGCGTCCTGCTCGTGCGGATCGCGAAGATCCTCGCGGAAAAGTTGGCCGACGTGGAGCAAGCCATCGTCGCGTACCGAGCCGTGGTCGACGAATTCGGGCCGGACCGGAGCGCGCTCGCTTCGCTGGCGAGTCTCTACGAGACGGCCGGCCGCTGGCGGGATCTCGGCGATACGCTCGAAGCGGATCTGGGACTCGCGGATTCGGCCAGCGACAAGCTCGCCATTTTGGCCCGGCTCGGCGACGTGCGCCAATCCAAGCTGGGGGACGTCGCGGCGGCCATCGACGCGTACCGTCACGCTCTCGCGCTCGATCCGGGCCACTCCCGGTGCCGGAGCGCGCTCGAAGCCCTGCTCGACGATCCCGCCGCGCGGCGCGATGCCGCCGCGATCTTGCGCCCGCTCTACGAAGCGGACGGTCTGCATGACCGATTGCTCCGGGTGCTCGAGATCCAGGCCGAGTATGCCGATTCCGTCTCGCAGAAACTGGCCATGATCGCGCAAGCCGCGCAGGTGGCGGAGCGGCCGCTCGGCGACCCCGTCCGCGCGCTCTCCTACGCCGCGCGCGGGCTCCGAGAGGCGGTCGGCGAGCCGGAGCTGCCGCAATGGATCGAACGGGCCGAGCGTCTCGCGTCGGCCACCGGACGGCACGCGGATCTCGTCGAGCTCCTTCGCTCCGCCGCCCCCGAAATTCTCGACGGCGATCTCCAGCTCGAAGTCACGCTTCGTATCGCGGACGTCGCACGGTCGCGGCTCCGCGACCTGACCCTCGCGCGCGAGTACTACGTGCGCGCCCTGGAGCTCCGAGGAGACGACCGGCGCGCGCTCTTGGCGCTCGACTCGCTGTACGAAGAGATCGGCGACAACGGCGCTCTGCTCGAGATCCTGAAGCGCCGCGCGGAGGTCGCGGAAGACGCCGCGGAGCGCAAGAAGTTCCTCTTCAAGCAAGCCCGCCTATGCGACGAGAAGCTCGCGGATGCCCGAGCCGCGATCGCCGTCTACGAGCAAATCCTCGAGATGGGGCTGGACCCGCAGGCGATCGAAGCGCTCGAGCGGCTCTACGCGCGGAGCGAACGATGGGACGACGCGGTCTCCCTGTACGAGAGGCAGATCGCGTCCGCAGGAACGACGAACGAACGCAGGGCGGCTCTGCATCACGCGCTCGGCAACGTGCTGGAGACTCGCATCCGCGACGTCGATCGCGCGTTCTTCGAGTACGCCGCGGCGCTCGCCATCGACTCGAAGCATCCGCAGACGGTCGCCTCGCTCGAGGCGTTGATGTCGCATCGAGAATACGCGAGCCGCGCGTCGTCGATGCTGGAGCCGGTTTACCTGGCCCGGCTCGATTGGCGGCGCGTCATGGCCACCCTCGATGCGCGCCTGTCGGTGAGCGAAGACCCCGACGAAAGGCGCCAGCTTTTGCGACGCCTCTCCAAGCTGCACGAGGAGCAGGAGGAAAATTACTCGGCGGCGCTCGAGACCACGGCGCAGCTTCTCGAAGAGGACTTGACCGACGAAAGCACCTGGGCCGAGCTCGAGCGGCTCGCGCGCGTGGCCAACGCCGAAGCCCGCTTGGCCGAAGTATTCGCGCGAGAGCTCGAAAAAGTGGCGGTCGACGAACCGGCCACCGCCCGCCTCGCGCGGCGCGCGGGAGAGCTCTTCGAAGCCCAGAAGAACACCGACCGTGCGCTTCAGTTCTATCGGCGGTCGCACGCGTTCGACCCCGCCGCGGCCGACGGCGGCTTCGAAGCGATCGACCGGCTGTTGAAGGAGGCCGGGCGTCCGGGTGAGCGCGTGCGGCTCTATCGCGACTCGCTCGATTACAAGAACGATCCGACGCAGCGGCTCGCCGCCCTCCACAGCATCGCGCATCTCCAGGAGTCGGAGTTGTCCGACGCGGAGGGGGCCGCCGAAACCTATCGCGCGGCGCTGGACGTCGACGAGGGCGACCTCCGCGCGCTCGACGCCCTGTCGCGGCTCTATGCTCGGGCGGAGCGCTGGAGCGATTTGGCGGAGCTCACGCGGCGTCGCGCCGATCAGAGCGCGCTGCCGGAGGACGAAGCGCGCTTTCGAATGGATCTGGCGAGGCTCCTCGTGGACCGCTTGGGCGAGATTGCGTCGGGCATCGACGAGCTGCAGGCCGTCGTCGAGCTGGCGCCCCCCGCGGCTCGGGGGCCGGGCGCCGAGGCGGTGGAGACCCTCGAACGCCTGCTCCGCTTGCCGGCGCACAAGGCGCGCGTCGTGGACATTCTGCGGCCCATCTACGAGCGCGCAGACGACTGGCGGCGTCTCGTCGCCCTGAACGACGAACGCCTCGCCGTCGCGATCGACAACGGGGAAAAAATTGCCATTTGGCGCGAGTCGGCCTCGCTTTGGGAAGAACGTGGCGGCGATGCCAGGCGTGCGTTCGACGCAGTTCGCGCGGCGTGGACGTTCGACCCCGAGGACGCGGACGCACGCGCCGAGCTCGACCGCCTCGCGGCGGTGACGGGACGATGGGACGACCTGGCCGACGCGTACGAAGGGGCGATCACGACCGCCCACGGGCTGACCCGGCGCGACCTGTTGTCGGCGCTGGCCCAGCTGCACGATCGGCGCCGCGACGATCCGCGGCGCGCGCTCGACGCGTGGGACCGGCTCTACGCGCTCGACGAGACGGACATCGATCCGCTCGACGAAATGGACGCGCTGGCCACGCTTCTCAGCGACTGGCCCACGCTGGTGCGCGTCCTGATGAAGAAAGCGGAGCTCGTCACGGACGACGAAACCCGCGCATCGACGTGGCGGCGGGTGGGGGAAGCCAAACGGGACATGTTGGACGATCCCGAGGGCGCCATCGACGCGTACGAACGCGCGCTGGAAATCGAGCCCGCCAGCACGCTGACGATCGACTACTTGCTGTCGCTCTACGAGCACAAGAGGGATGCGTCGCGCCTCGTGGATCTCTACCGGCGACGGGTCGAGCTCTGCGGGGACGAGGAGGACGCGCTTCGGTTCCAGCTTCTCGTGGACGCGTCGGTCCGGTTCGAGCGCGATCTCTCGAACCGGCGCGATGCGATCGAATGCCTCATGCAAGCGCTGCTCGTCCGGCCCGGTGAGCCGCAAGTCCTGCGCCGCCTCGACGCGCTCTATACGCAGGAGCGCCTCTGGCCGGAGCTGCTCGACAATCTGAAAGCCCAGGCGGAGGGAGCATCGGACCCCAGGGTGCGTCTCGCGCTGCAGAAGCGCATCGCCGCGCTTTACGTCGTGGAGCTCTCGGATCCCCATTCGGCGCTGGAGGCGTACCGCGACGTGCTCGCCGGCGGATTCGACGAGGAATCCGCGGCCGCGATCCGGAGCATTGGGGAGTCGCGCGACGATCTTCGGGCGAGTGCCGCCGACGCGCTGGAGCCGATCTTGCGGGCCGCGGGCAAGTACGCGGACGTCGCCGCGGTTCTCGAGATGAAGCTGCGCGCCGAGGCGGCCCCGGAAGACCGAGCACGCACGCTCCGTGCTCTGGCGACCATCGCGGAGACGGAGCTCGCGGACCTGGATCGCGCGGAGTCGGCGCTGATCCGCGCGCTCGCCGAGGAGCCGCACGATCCGGGCCTCCACGCCGAGGTGGAACGGCTCGCTTCGAGCGTTGGGGAGGTGGGATGGCGGCGCTACGCCGACGCGCTGCAAGAGCGCGCGGTGGCGATTTTCGACGCGGCCGTCGCGGCCGACCTGTTCGGCCGGCTCGGGCGGGTGAGCGAAGAAAAGCTCGACGAACCGGCGCGCGCCGCGAGGGCCTATTCGGCCGTCGTGGAACGAATCGGAGACGAGCCCTCGGTGCTGCGCTCTCTCGATCGCCTGTTCGTGCGGCTCGGCGACACGCGCCATTTGGCCGAGGTCATCGAGCGCCGGGTGGCCGTCGAGGCGGATCCGAGAGTCCGCGCCGACCTTCTGTATCGGCTCGGACGCATCCAGGCGGGCGTCTTCGGCCAGAAGGCCGAGGGGCTCGCCACGTTCCGGCATGCGCTCGAGTCCGCGCCCGATCATGCCGAGAGCCGCGACGCTCTGGTGTCACTTCTCGAAGAGGACGCGCTGTTCGACGACGCGTTCGAAGCGCTCGAGGTCGTGTATCGCGCCCTCGGGCGTCGATCGGACGTGGGGGCGCTCTACGAGAGGCGCGTCGCGAGGGCGCAGACGACGCGCGACCGAACGAGAGCACGCCTCGATCTCGCCGCGATCTTGACCGACACGGTGGGGGACCCGGTTTCGGCGCAACGCGCGGTTGAGGCGGCCGTCGCCGAGGATCCGGGGGACGACGAAGGCCTCGCGAGACTCGAGCGGCTCGCGGAAGCGAACGGCGCTTGGCAAAAAGCCGCGGAGACACTCCGCGCGGCGCTGGAATCGACGCCCGACCTCCCGGCCCGGACGCGGACCGAGTTGTGGGTTCGGCTGGCCGAGTGGAGCCGAGACCGCCTCGCGGACACGCGCGGCGCCGAGGACGCGTTCTCGCGGGCCCTGGCGATGGATCCCGACAAGCTCGACGTGCTCCGCGCGATCGAGGACATCCGTCGAGCGCCGGGACGGGAGCGCGAGCTCGTCGATACGCTGCGCACGCGCGCTCGATTGGAGAGCAGCCTCGCCACCAAGCGCGAGCTCTTACGCGAGGCTCGGGCCCTGGCAGACAACCCCGTGGGCGATCACGCCCTGGCGGAGGCGACGCTTCGCGACCTCGTGGCGGAAGACGAGGGCGACCTGTGGGCGCTGGCCGAGTTGACGACGCTTCGGGCCGCCGCGGGCGATGACGCCGAGGTCGTGAAGTTGCTGCTGCAGCGCGCGGAACTCCTCACGGACGCCCCGGCCGCGCTTGCGCTCCGGCATGACGCCGCGGCCGTTCTGGTGGACAAGCTGCACGACGAGGTCCGTGCGACGGCACTCTACGAAGAGATCGTCGATGCGGATCCCGAGGACGCGCGCGCCACGAGCGCGCTCCGTGGCCTCTACGGACGCGCCGGTCGGGACAAGGATCTCGCGAAGCTTCTTTTCCGTCTGGTCGACGTGGCAGCGAGCCAGACGCAACGCGCGGAGCTCCGTCTCGAGCTCGCCAGGCTCCAGGCCGACCGCTTCCGGGCCCCCGCCGATGCCATCGAAACGCTTCGCGCGATCCTCGACGAAGAGCCGACCCACGCGGACGCCGTTCTCACGTTGTCCCAAATGTACGAACAGACGGGGCGCGACGCCGAGCTAGCGGATTTGCTCATGTCGCAGCTCGAGAGCGCGCGTGACCGCGGCGACGGGGGCGCGAGCGTTCTGCTCCTCGTGCGTCTCGGCGAGGTCCAGGAAGGCCGCCTGGGCGACGTGACCGCGGCGCAGGAGACCTACGAGCAGGTGCTCGTTTATGATCCCGAGCATGGGGCGGCCCTCGAAGCGATCGCGCGAATCGCGGAGCGCCGAGCGGATTGGGAGCGCGCGGCCGCGGCGCTTTCGAAGCTCGTGGACATCTCGACGGACACCGGGGGTGTCGCGGCGGCGCTGCGCCTCGCCGAGGCCCGCGAAAAGATGGGAGACGCCGCGGGGATGGAGGACGCCCTTGCCCGCGGGCTAAGGCTCGACCCGTCGAACGCGGGCCTGCGAGCGCTGCTGCGCGTGCGGTGGGAGCGGGGCGAGCGGTGGGCCGAGTTGGCCGATCTGCTCGTCGGTGACGCCGAGATGATTGCTGCCGCGAATCTGGGCGCTCCCTCGGACCCGCACCCTATGCCGGGCGGGCCGTCCGCCGGCCGGGTCGCGGGTGGTTCCATGGTTCCACCGCCTGCCGTCCCCGGTCCGATCGCCGAGCAGGTCAAGCTCCTCAAAGCGGCCGCCGAGATCCGCCTCGTGCGGCAGGGGTCTCCAGAGCTGGCGATCCCCATCCTCGAACGCGCCGCGCGGCTCGTCCCTGAGGATCGCGCGCTCTTGCTCTCGCTCTGCGACGCGTACAACGCAGCGAAGCGCGGTCGGGAGGCGGCGCAGGTGCTCGAGAAAGTGATCGCGTCGTTCGGCACTCGCCGCACCAAGGAGCTCGGCCTCTACCACCACAGGCTCGGACGCGCTCTCGCTCAGTTGGGGGACCGCGACGTCGCCCTCAGCCAGCTCGACATGGCGTTCAAGATCGACCCCGGCTCCGTAGGGGTTCTGCGCGATCTGGGTGTCTTGGCCTTCGAGGTCAATGACCTCGATCGGGCCCAAAAGACGTTTCGTGCGCTTCTCCTCCAAAGGCTCGATCCGGCCTCGGGGATCTCCAAGGGCGAGGTGTTCTACTATCTCGGCGAAATCAGCGCCAAGCAGGGCGATCGCGCGAAAGCCCTTCAGATGTTCGAGCGCGCGATCGAAAACGATCCCGCCCTCGAGCGCGCGCGTTCCAAGCTGGTCGAGCTCAAGGGGTGATACGAGACGCGGCCAACGCCGTGCTCGGCCTGCTCCTTGGAGTCCTTGCCCGCATTTGGCTTTCGACGCTGCGCGTTCGGGTCATCGCCGATCCGTCCTTGGAAGCTGTGGCCGATCGCCCCTGGGTGCTGGCGTTCTGGCACGGCGCCCAGTGGCCGCTGCTCGCATGGCGGCGCCGCAGGCGCACGGTCGTCATGGTGAGCTGGTCGCGCGACGGTGCCCTTCAGGCGCGCGCGCTGTGGGTGCAGGGCTTCTGCGTCGTGCGCGGCTCGAGCTCGCGGGGGGGCGCGCGCGGTCTCGCCGCGCTGGTCTGCGCCATGCGGCGCGAACGCGCCGATGCAGCCTTCGCCGTGGACGGACCGCGCGGCCCGCGCGAGGTGGTCAAGAGCGGTGCGATCGTGGCAGCGCGAGCCACGGGCGCCGTCGTCGTCCCGATGGCGGGAGCCGTGCGGCACGGGATTGTCCTGCGGCGCGCGTGGGATCGCTATGCGCTCGCGTGGCCATTCACGCGCGTCGACGTCGCGTTGGGCCGTCCGATCGAACCGGAGCCGGCTCGCAACGTCCGCGACGAGATCCAGCAAGCGCTCTTGGTACTCGGCGCGCGCTTGTCCATGGCTCGTGCGCTGACGTTCGCGCGCTTCAGACGCGCACCACCGCGATCGCGTCGATTTCGATCTGGGCGCCCCGCGGGAGCGCGGCCACTTGCACGGTGGCTCGAGCGGGGTAGGGCGCCTCGAAGCGATGAGCGTAGATCGCGTTGACCGCGGCGAAGTGGCCGAGGTCCACGAGATAAATCGTGGTGCGGACCACATCGGCGAAGCTCGAGCCGGCGGCTCGCAGGACCGCGTCGAGGTTGTCGAGTACGCGCTCCGTTTGTGCGTCGATTCCGCCCGCGACGAGTGTCCCGGTCTTTGGGTCGAGCGGGATCTGACCGCTCACGAACACGAAGCCTCCGGCGCGAACGGCTTGCGAGTAAGGGCCGACGGCCGCGGGCGCGTCGCTCGTCGAGAGGGCTTGCTTCATGCTTCGAGTCTACATCGCTCGCCGGCCGGAGAGGGCGCGGCCCATCGTGATTGGGTCGGCAAATTCCAAGTCGCCGCCGTGAGGCACGCCGCTCGCGATTCGTGTCACCGCGACCCCGAGCGGGGCCAGCTCACGTTTGAGAAGGAGCCCGGTCGCCTCGCCGTCGACGCTCGGCGGCGTCGCCACGATGATCTCGGTCACGCCGTCGGCGCGGATGCGATCGACGAGCCGGGCGATCGGCAAGTCCTCCGGCCCGATTCCCTCTAGCGGCGAGAGAAGCCTACCCAAGACGAAATAGCGGCCGCGCATCGCCCCCGCCCGCTCGATGGCCAAGAGGTCGTGCACGCGGGCCACCACGCAAAGCACGCGCCCGTCTCGCTTGCCGTCGGTGCACACGTCGCAGATCGCGCGCCCGTCCGAGAGCTCCGCCACGTTGCCGCACCGTTCGCATGGTCCGAAGGCGTCGCGGAGCGTCGATAGCTCCGCCCCGAGGGTGCGAGAGAGCTGCTCGTCGGCCGTGAGGAGCCACAAGACGTACCGCTGCGCCGTTTTCTCACCCACCCCCGGCAAGCGGGAAAGAAGCTTGGTGAGGGCACGAATCTTCGGGCTCACGTGGTCTTCCGAATCAAACGACCCCGGGGATCTTCACGCCCCCAGTCACCTTGTCGAGTTCGGCCTCCATCTGCTTGTCCGCCTGCTCGATCCCCTGGTTGATTGCGGCGCACAGGCCGTCCAGGACCAAATCGTGGTCTTCGGACAGCAGAAGGGTCTTGTCGACCTCGATGCGTCTCACGCTCCGCCCCAGGGTGAGGACGACTTTCACCTTGCCCCCCATTCCCTCCACGGTCAGCTCGCGCTCCTTGAGATCGCCTTTGGCCTGGTCGATTTTGCGCTGCATGCGCGCCGCTTGGCGCATCAGCTCATTCATCCCGCCGCGAAATTGCATACCGCTCTGTAGCTTATCCCTCGCCGCTCGGCAGCTTCACGTCCTTGACCCGCGCGTCGAAAATGCGCAGGGCCTCCTTCACGATGGGGTGGGCCTCCACCGCGGCTCGGGCGTTCGCCAGATCCCGTTCGCGCCGCTCCGCGTCGAGAGACGCGATCGTTCGTGTGCCGCCACCGCTCGGGAGCTTCGCCGCCGCGTCGATGACGATCGTCGTCGGTGCCCCGAAATGCGTGCGGACCGCCAGGGTGAGCGCATCGAGCGCCTCCGGGTCGCTCGCGCGCGCCGCGAGGAACGCCGAGGCGGGGTCGAAGCCGAGTACGACGCGAGCGGCGCTCATTTCCATCACGACGGCGTGCTCCAGGACGGAGGCGCGGTCCGGCCGGGTGGCCCTCACCCGACCGAGCACGGCGCGCCAGACGTCCAGATCGATCGCGGATATGGCCGCGATCGCCGGGACGACGGCCGGTTCCGCCCACTCCATCGGGCGCGCGGTTGCCACGGGCGCAGGCGATGGGCCCGCGCTGGGTATGGAGTTCGCGAGAGCGAGCGCGCCGTGGGTGCGGGAGGGGCCGGGATCGAGCGGCGCGGGTGGCGGACCTTTCGACGTCGACGCAAGGTGGGCGCTCCCGCGCCCGCCGCCGCCGCCACCGCCGCGGGCGGACGGCCCCGGCCCCGCGGGCGGGTTCGAGCCGCCGAGCCGTCGCTCCAGGTCACCGACGCGGGCGAGCAGCTCGTCGAGCGGCAAGAGGGGTGGCCGTCGCGCCATCCGCACGAGGGCCATCTCGAGCGCCATGCGCGGCTGGCCGCTCCGGACGATGTCGTCGAACGCCTGGGAAAATCCGTGGAACAGGCGCGCGAGATCGTCGACGTCGGTCCGCGCCGCGAGGGCGACCACGTCGCGCGCCTCCTCGTCCGCGAGATCGAGCAACTCGCGGAGCGAGGGAGCCGCGGAGGTCTGTCCGGCGCACACTCGGGCGATGACGAGGTTGCGCAAGTGGCGCAGCAGGTCTCTCGCCACGTGGGCGAGGTCGAATCCCTGCTTGGCGACGCCGTCGACGACTTCGAGGCACGCCGCCGCATCGCCCCCCACGAGCGCCGCCGCCAGGTCGTGCAGAATCTTGCGGTCCGCGACGCCGAGAACGTGGGCGACGTCCTCGCCGGACAGATTGGCCCCACTGAACGCGATCACTTGGTCCAGAAGACTCATCGCGTCGCGCATCGAACCGGCGGCCTCTCGGGCGATCACCTGCACCGCGACGTCGTCGGCCTCGATCTTTTCTTGTGCGAGTACGGTTTGCAGCCGGTGCGCGATGGTCTGCGTCGCGATCAGCTTGAAATCGTACCGCTGGCACCGCGACAGGATCGTCACCGGCACCTTGTGCGCTTCGGTGGTCGCGAAGATGAACTTCACGTGCGGCGGAGGTTCTTCCAACGTTTTCAGAAAGGCGTTCCACGCCGCGGTCGAGAGCATCTGCACCTCGTCCACGATGTACGTCTTGAAGCGGTCCCGCGCGGGACGAAAGCTCATGCCCTCCTGAAGGCGGCGCACTTCGTCGACGCCGTTGTAGCTCGCTCCGTCGATTTCCTGCACGTCGAGATCTTGTCCCGCCGTGATTTCGCGGCACGGCGCGCAGACGTTACAAGGGGTCGCCGTAGCGCTCGCGCCTTTCCCGTCGGGGCCGACGCAGTTCAGGCATTTCGCGAGCAAGCGTGCGCTGGTGGTCTTGCCGACACCGCGGACCCCCGTGAAGAGAAACGCGTGCGCGATGCGTCCGGTGGCGATCGCGTTCGCGAGCGTGCGCGCGACGTGGTTCTGCCCGACGAGATCCTCGAACGTCTGCGGGCGATACTTGCGGGCGAGAACGAGGTAGCTCACGGCCATGCGCTTACAACGCGCGCGTCCCGAATGCGAGAGTGCGCGCCCTCGACGCGAGTTTCCGTCCGTTCCGGCGCTCGACGCCGGCGAAGCGAAGGATGGGTGTCCCGCGGAGCAAGTCGCGGGTTCGGCGCAGCGCCTCGCCGTCGATGCACGCCTTCAGCCCTTGAGCTCCCTCACGAGCGCCGGCACGGCGACGAACAAGTCTTGCACGAGGCCGTAGTCCGCAATCTGGAAAATTGGGGCGTCCGCATCCTTGTTGATCGCGACGATCACTTTCGACCCCTTCATTCCCGCGATGTGTTGAATGGCGCCCGAAATGCCGATCGCCAGGTAGAGCTCCGGCGCCACGGTACGGCCGGTCTGTCCGACCTGCAGCTCCGCCGCAGCATAGCCTGCGTCGCACGCCGCGCGGCTCGCTCCCAGCGCCGCGCCGAGCGCGTCGGCGAGAGGCTCGAGGACTTGATTGAACTGCTCCTTGAGCGCTCGACCGCCCGACACGACGACGCGCGCCTCGCCGAGATCGGGCCGCTCGCTCGTGGCCGCCCGGAGCGTGAGGAACTCGACGCGCGAGGCGCTCGGGCTGCCGCCCGCAAACGGAGCGCTTTCGATGGGGGCCATGGCCGCCGCGGGCTCGGCCGGGGCAAACTCCGTTTGCCGCACGCTGACCACGTGGATCGGCGTGGCGATCTCGAGCCAGGCGAACGCATTGCCCGCGTACATCGGACGGCGGTAGAGCCGCTTTGGCCCGTCCACCTTGACGCGATTGATGTCGGGCGCGTAGCCGGCCCCGAGCATGGCGGCAAGGCGCGGGGCCAGATCTTTGCCGAACGAGCTCGCCGTCACGACGACGGTGTCCCACCCGCCGTCCACGACCACTTTGGCGATGGCCGGCGCGAAGCGCTCGCAGACATAGTCCTTGAGGGACGCGTCTTCGACCACCAGGAGCTTCTGCGCCCCGAAGCCGCGCAGTTCTCCAGCGGCAGCCGCGGTGGAGGCGCCGACAACCAGGATCGCAAAGGGCGCGCCCACCTCTTTGGCAAACGTGATCGCACTCAGCGTCGACTTACGAAGGGCGTCGCCCGCCAGCTCCGCCACGACGAGGGTGCCGGCCATCACACCACCTTCGCTTCCGACTTGAGCTTCATGACGAGTTCCTTCACGTCTTTGACCTTTACGCCGGCGGCTCTTCGCGGCGGGAGCTCGGCGGCGTGATACCTCACTTTGAGAGCCCTGTCGGCCACCAGGTCGGAGAGCTTGAACTCGACCAGCGGCTTTTTCTTCGCCGCCATGATGGCCATCAAGGCGGCGAAGCGGACGCCATCGGGGTACGCGTGCGCGGCGTCCGTGTGCTTGGACTTGACGCTCTTCGGGTGCACGATCTTGTCGAGGACGGCGACGACCGCGGGAAGCCTGACCCGCACTTCGGCGGTCCCGCCCTCGACTTCGCGGCCGACCACCAGGGCCTTGTCGTCCTCGCTCCGGACGCTTCCGGCGAACGTCGCTTGGGGCCAGTCGAGGTGGGCGCCGAGCATCTGAGCGACCTCGTTCGATTCGTGCTCGGACTGCTGGTACCCGAGGAGCACGAGGTCCGGCTTTTCCTTGTCGACGAGCGCCGCGAGGCCGCGGGCCACGAGATCGCCGTCCAACTCGCCGTCCGTGGTGTCGACGCGAATCGCGCGGTCGGCGCCGGTCCCCATCATCGCGCGCAGCATCGGCTCCGACGTCTTCGGCCCGAAGGTCACGACGATGACCTCGCCCAGCCGTTGCTTGGTGTTCGATCCGTTCTCGGTCAAACGCAGCGCGGTCTCGAGCGCGTATTCGTCGTACGGGCTTGCCTTCGGCTCCAACCCCGTGGCGTCGATTTCGCCGGCGGTCGAGAGTTTGATCTTGTTCAGGTTGTCCGGATCGGCCACCCGTTTGACGGCCACGAGGATCTTCAAGCGCTGCCTCCAGAGTGAAATGACGGCGGAGCGGCGGGTCGATAGCTCGATAGAAGGATAGGGCGGTCGTGTCAACCGAGCTAAGGCGGGCTAACGTTGCCGCCGATGCCGCGCTGCACGGACTTTCTCGTCATCGGGAGCGGCGTTGCCGGACTGTCGTTTGCGCTCGAGGCTTCCGCGAGCGGCGACGTGCTGGTGCTCACGAAGCGCAGCGCCGACGAGTCGAACACCAAGTACGCCCAAGGCGGCATTGCCGCGGTGCTCGGAGCGGACGATTCGTTCGAGGCGCACATTCTCGACACGATTTCGGCGGGGGCGGGTCTGTGCCACGATCGCGCGGTCGAAGTCTGCGTCAAGGAGGGGCCGGCCCGGATTCGCGGCCTCCAAGTGCTCGGCGCCCGGTTCGACAAGGCGCACGGGGCCACGGACAACGCGGACCTGGACTTGCACTTGGAGGGGGGCCACAGCGCGCGCCGCGTCGCGCATTCTGCAGATATGACGGGCCGTGAAGTGGAGCGGGCACTGCTCGAAGGGATCGCGCGAGCGCCGCGCGTGACCCTGCTCGAAGGGCACACCGCCGTGGATCTCATCACTCTTGCGAAGTACGGCGGCCCGGAGGTCTGCGCCGGCGCATACGTCCTCGATGAGGCGACCGGCAAAGTCGAGACCATCCTCGCGCGCGCCGTCGTCCTGGCGACCGGCGGCGCCGGGAAGGTTTATCTCTATACGTCGAATCCCGACGTCGCGACGGGCGACGGCGTTGCCATGGCCTACCGCGCAGGCGCGGAGATCGCGAACATGGAATTCTATCAGTTCCATCCTACGTGCCTTTATCACCCGCAAGCGCGGCGCTTTCTCATCACCGAAGCGTTGCGGGGCGAGGGCGCCGTGCTCCGGCGGTTGGACGGCTCGCCGTTCATGCTCGATCACGACCCTCGCGGCGATCTCGCGCCCCGCGACGTGGTGGCCCGGGCGATCGACTTCGAGATGAAGCGAAGCGGCGCCGAGCACGTGCTCCTCGACATCACGGCCAAGCCCGCAGGCTTCGTCACGGACCGCTTTCCCAACATCTACGAAGAATGCATGAGGTGGAACATCGACATTACCCGGCAGCCCGTGCCGGTGGTGCCCGCGGCCCACTTCATGTGCGGCGGGGTCACGACGAACCTCGACGGGCGCACGACGATCCCGGGCCTGTGGGCCATCGGCGAGTGCGCTTGCACGGGCCTGCACGGCGCCAACCGGCTTGCGTCGAACTCGCTCCTCGAGGGCCTCGTCTTCGGTCACCGCGCCGCGCGGGCGCTCGCCGCGTCGATCGATCGGAGCTCCCCATGGCCGGACGTCCCAGAGTGGGAGGTCGGTGGCGCGGTGTCGAGCGACGAGGCGGTCGTCATCACCCATAATTGGGACGAGCTCCGCCGCCTCATGTGGAACTACGTGGGCATCGTGCGTTCCGACTCCCGCCTGCGGCGCGCGGCACGGCGGATCGCTCTATTGCAGCAGGAGATCGCCGAATACTATTGGAAGTACTTCGTCACGAGGGACTTGCTCGAGCTCCGGAACATCGCCACCGTGGCTCAGCTCATCGTCGAATGCGCGTCGAGCCGCAAAGAAAGCCGCGGGCTGCACTTCACGAGAGACTATCCCGCGTCCGACGCGAAGCTCGCGCGCGACACCGTGGTCAAGCGGGGCGTGCCCGCACACATGCGTTAGTCTCGTGTCACCAAAGTCACGCTGTGTCTCGCTTTCTTATGATCACCAGAGTCACGCTGTGTCTCTCTCCGCCTTGCCTCCGGCAAGGCTCCGTTCGACGGGCCTGGCTAGAACGACACGTCGAGGGGAGTGGAACTCCCCTCGAGCTCCCCATCCCGGAACGTCGCGGCGATATGTGTCTCGCTCCGCCCTTCGGGCTCCGCTCGACTCCCGCGTCGGGCTGGGAATGTTGCCACACGCGTCATCGTCCCGCGAGGACCGCCAAAGCCGTCCCGTAAGGGACGCACTAGCCGCCCCGTAAGGGACACACGAGCGGTCCCGTAAGGGACACACGAGCGGTCCCGTAAGGGACACACGAGCCGTCCCGTAAGGGACGCACGAGCGGTCCCGTAAGGGACGCACGAGCGGTCCCGTAAGGGACACACGAGCGGTCCCGTAAGGGACGCACGAGCGGTCCCGTAAGGGACACACGAGCGGTCCCGTAAGGGACGCACGAGCGGTCCCGTAAGGGACGCACGAGCGGTCCCGTAAGGGACGCACGAGCGGTCCCGTAAGGGACGCACGAGCGGTCCCGTAAGGGACCCACGAGCCGTCGAGCGGAGCCCGAAGGGCGGAGCGAGACACAGCTCCCCTCGACGTTCCGGGATGGGGAGCTCGAGGGGAGTTCCACTCCCCTCGACGTGTCGTTCTAGCCAGGCCCGTCGAGCGGAGCCTTGCCGGAGGCAAGGCGGAGCGAGACACAGCGTGACTCTGGTGACACGAGAGAGAGCCTTGCCGAAGGCAAGGCGGAGCGAGACACAGCGTCACTCTGGTGATCACAAAAGCTAGAGACCACTAAACAAAGGCTCGACCAGCGCGAATCGCACGTTGGCCGCGAGCCGGTAGCGCGTCTTGCCGTGCTCGCCCGCATCGCGGACGCGCTCGATCGCCGCGGGATCGCCGAGGAGGTCGCGCACCCGCGAGATGAGCACGCGGACGCGGTGCTCTGCGTCGGCGCTCTCGGGCCCCGGTCCCCCCGCGGCTCGAAGTATCTCTTCGGCGCTGAGGCCCTCGCGTGCGCGGCGGAGCAGCGCCACCACGAGGGGCTCGAGCGCGCGGCGGCGCTCGAGGGACACTTCGCGGTCGTCGACTCGCAGCGCGTGCGCCAGCGTGTCGACCACGAGCGTCGCGCCTTCGGTTCCCTTCGCCAGATCCGAAAGGGGGATTCGCACGACGCCCTGGGGCGTCGTCACGTAGATCAACGTCTCGCTTTGCGCCGCATCGGCGGCCGCCTCGAGGTCGTCGGTCGAAGGAGGAACCGTGAGACGCGTGACGGACGGAAGCGCGGTCGGTGAGGGGATCGAAAGGAGCGCGGAGTGCGGCTCATGAACGAACGCGATCATGTGCTCCGCGTAGCGGACGACGCGACTGTCGCCGCACTTGAGCGCGAGCTGCCAGACAGGGAGGGAGGGCTCACGATCGGGAAAGACCCACCCGTGCCTCTCGCCCGAGAGCGCCGCGCGCTCGACCGCCGCGCGCGCGGTGACTTCGTCCCCCAACGAGAGCGCGCAGCGCCCGACGACGAGGTTGAGGGAACCGGTCACGAACGCTTCCGGCAGTTGTTCCAGGTGCGAGAGCGCCAGGTCCATCGCTTCGCGCGGCTCGCCGCACGCCTCGATGGTTCGGGCCCTCGTGGACACGAGGTCCTGATCGGCGACGACGTCCATCGTCCCGAGCTCGAGCCGCAACTTCTCCGCCTTTGCGAGCCATTGGCGCGCCGCCTGGGTGCGTCCCAGCATCGCGAGCGCCCAGGTTCGGTGTTCGGTGAGCTGGTAGCGCAGCATCGGGTGATCGATGTCGCCGAGCAGGACGAGCGCTTCGTCGATGGCCGCGATCGCCGCCTGCGGCTGGTCGGCCGCGATCTCGACAATCGCCAGGACGTCGTGCGCGTCGGCATGTCGCCAGCCGGGAGCCATGTCTCGTGCGACGCCGATGGCCTGCGTCGCGTGATGACGCCCTTCTTCGAAGCGGCCGATGCTCCCGAGCGCGATCGCGAGATTGCCGTGCGCCGCCATCGCCAATGCACCTCGCGGCGGGGCGCGAACGAGGGCGGCCGCGTAGTGCTTTGCGGCCGACCGAGGGTCCGAAAGGCGCATAGAGAGATGGCCCAGCGTCATGGCCACGGGCGCTCGCCACGCGCCATCCTCGATGCGCTCCGCCACGTGTTCGGTGAGACGCAGGGCCTGCATCGCCGCCGGGATGCGGTCGAGCTTGACCTCGAGCTGGGCCTGCGCGAGGTGCAGATCGAGCTGCTCGCGCAGCCCCGAACCCTTTGGAGCCGTCCCGAGGGTCCTCGACGCGAGACGCAGCTCCGCTTCCGCGTGGTCTGGCCTTCCGTCGATCGTGGCGAGAGTGGCTCGCTCGATCGCGAGCCGTGCTGCCTCGAGAGGCTGCCAAGAGGTTGGAGCGCTCGGCAGCGACGCGGCCAGGTCGCGAGCCCGGTCGATGCGGCCCGCTTCGCGGTACGCGCGCAAAAGGCGGACGGCGAGGGTCGGGTCGGTCCGAGTGCGCGCCGACATGACGCTCTCGATCCACCCCGCGATGAAGGGCGCCTGATCGGCCGCCGCCAGCCGATCCAGCAGTTGGGCGCACGCCGCGGTGGAAATGCCCTCCGCGCCCGGAACGGAGGGCGCCACGGAGCGGCGGGGATCGAGAACGCTCGCAGACCCCGGCGCTGGGGGCATCGCGGACGCACGCGGAGGCGCGTTGCTCGTGCGCAGCCCCAAAGGAGCCATCGACTTCGGGGGCCCCACCGATCGGCCCGCACGCGGCGCCTCGGGGATGAAGGTTGGGGGCGGTACGAACGCGCGCCGCGCCATGGCTAAACGTACTCTAGCCCAAGGTTCGGCGTTCGTCTTGGATCGCACGAAAAGAGGGGCGCGGGGCGCCGTCGTGGCCACTTGCCCTGCTTGCGGCTTGCGCCTCTTGCCGGTGGGTGCCGGGTCGGCGCCCGTGTTGGCCGGAGTTGACTTGCCCCGCGGGCCCGGGGAAGGTCGACGCGTCTTTGCCCGGAGGGGCGCCTGTATGACCCAACGAACGATGGTTCAGGCAATCAACGATGCCCTCCGCCACGAGATGCGGCGCGACGATCGCATCGTGATTCTCGGCGAGGACGTGGGCAAAGTGGGAGGGGTCTTTCGTGTCACGCAGGGGCTGTGGGAAGAGTTTGGCGAAGATCGGGTGGTCGACACGCCTCTCTCCGAGAGTGGAATCGTCGGAGCCGCCATCGGCATGGCCCTCTATGGGCTCTTGCCGGTGCCCGAGATTCAGTTCGCCGATTTCATCTACCCCGCGTTCGATCAGATCGTAAGCGAGCTCGCCAAGCTGCGCTGGCGCTCCGGCGGTGAATACCCGGCCAAGGTGGTGATACGAGCGCCTTTCGGCGGCGGCGTTCGAGGAGGTCTCTACCATTCGCAGTCGCCCGAATCCCTTTTTGTCCACGTGGCGGGGCTCAAAGTGGTTTGCCCCTCCAACCCCTATGACGCCAAAGGGCTTCTCCTCGCGTCGCTCCGCGACCCGGACCCCATTCTTTTCTTCGAGCCCAAGCGCATCTATCGCGCCGCGCGCGGTGACGTCCCCGACGGGGACTACACGGTTCCGCTGGCGAGCGCCGCGGTGGTGAGGGCCGGCCGTGACGTGACCGTTCTCGTGTGGGGGGCCATGCTCTACGAAGCGCTCGCGGCCGTGGCCGAGGCGAGCACGCAGGGCGTCGAATGTGAAGTGATCGACCTGCGAACCCTCTGGCCCCTCGACGCCGACGCGATCGTCGCGAGCGTGAAAAAGACGGGCCGCGTCGTCGTGGTGCACGAAGCCCCCAAAACGTGCGGGTTCGGAGCCGAGCTCGTGGCGCTCGTGAACGAAAGAGCCTTCGTTTACCTCGAAGCCCCCCCCGCGCGGGTCTGCGGGTTCGACACGCCCTTTCCCTACGCCCTCGAGATGGACTACCTACCGCTTGCGCGCCGGATTCTGCCCGCGCTCCTCGAAACGGCGAAGTTCTAGAGCCCCGAACAGCTTGACGGACCGAGGATTTCAGGGCTTTGCCCGCATCGCGAGGCGTGACGACGACCCCTCCTCGGGGATTGCGAGGAGGAGCCACGCTGCGAGGCGGGCCAAAGCCGCAGAAAGCCAAGGGGAGTCAGGCTGTTCGGTGGTCTAGGAAAAGCCGGCATCTTGGGTACGCTGGAGGCGAAGAGCGATGGCCCGCTATGAATTCAAGCTGCCGGACATTGGCGAGGGGGTCACCGAGGGCGAGATTGTCGGCTGGCACATTCGGCCCGGCGACGCCGTCACCGAGGACCAGCCCATCGTCGAGGTGATGACGGACAAGGCCACAGTGACGATCACCGCGCCAAAGGCGGGGGTCGTGGTCGAGACGCGCGGCAAGGTCGGCGAGACGATACCGGTGCACGCCGTGCTCGTCGTTTTCGAGCTGCCCTCCCTTCCGGCGTCGCTCCCGGTTGCGCTCAGGAGCGGCCCGGAAATGCCGGGCAGCTCTTTCACGAGCCAGGTTTTGGGGGGAGATCCTCTCCCCCCAAGCGCCCCAACATCCATTTCCGGCCAGACCTTCAGTGCGCCTCTACGGACGAATGGTACGAGCGCGCACCCCCCGCCCGCCTCCGGGGTCGCCGCGCTGGCCGTAGGAGAAATCGGAGAGAACCTTCCCGGAATGAAGTCCCCGCCGTTCCCGCCGCATCCGCTTCCGGGCGCGCTCGCGTACTTCAACAGCAAGCCTCTGGCGACCCCCCATACGCGCAAATTTGCGCGCGACATCGACGTGGATCTTCGCCGGGTTCCACCGACCGGTCCTCAGGGGCGCGTCCTGAAGGTGGATGTCGAATCTTTCGCGGGCGCGTCCAACGTCGATGCGGCGGCACTCCTGGACCCCGGCGCGCCGGTGCGCATCGACCGCGAAGCGCCCGACGCTCGTGTTCCTTCCGGTGGCACACCCGGTAGTCCGCCCGGGCGCGATCTCGGTCCGGTCGACGCGCCCGCCTCGACGGAGGAGCGCATTCCGCTCGCCGGTCTCCGCCGCCGCATCGCACAGAAAATGGCGCGTTCGACGGCCACCGCCGCGCACTTCACGTTCGTCGAGGAGTGCGACGCCACGGAACTAAAGTTGCTCCGGTCGCGCCTGAAGGACGCGGCGCTCGCCAAGGGCACCAAGCTGAGCTTCTTGCCCTTCATCGTGAAAGCCGTCGTCTCCGCCCTGAAGAAGCACCCGATGCTCAACACGGCCCTCGACGAGACCACGAACGAGATCGTCTTTCGAAAGTACTACAACATCGGAATCGCCGCGGCGACGGACGCAGGGCTTCTCGTCCCCGTCCTCCGCCACGCGGATAGGCTCAGCATTCTCGAGATTGCGCGCGAAGTCGAACGGCTCGCCGAAGACGCGCGTTCGGGCAAGGCGAAGCACGAGGATTTGACCGGATCGACGTTCACCATCACGTCCCTCGGCGCCAAGTCAGGGCTCTTGGCAACGCCCATCATCAATTTTCCAGAGGTCGCCATTCTCGGCGTGCATCAAATGAAGACCAAACCGGTGGTGAAAGACGGACAGATCGTCATCGGTGACGTGATGCTCTTGTCGCTCTCCTTCGACCACCGGATCGTGGACGGGCACGTCGGTGCGGCGTTCGCGTACGAGGTCATCGGTTACCTCGAGCGCCCAGAGCGCTTGCTGCTCGAGATGGCCTGATCGGGCGAGCCTGCCGTGGCCGGCCTGTCCGCGATGCTCCTCCGCCCCCTTGGCCGCGCGCTCGCCATCGGCGAAATGGCCGTGTGCGTCGGCCTCGTTTCGGGCGCGGGATGCGGATCCTCGCGGGAGGCGAACGTGGGGCCGCTCGACGCGCGCTTCGTTGCGGTTCACAACGCGCTCTCGGCGATGGGCCTTTCGCAAATCGGTCCCATACAGCAAGGGTCGCTCCGGGCGGGGAGCGAAGCGCGTTCCCTCTGGCCTCTCCCCGCGGGCTGCGTTGCCATCGTCGCGCTCGGGGGGGATGGCGTGCGCGACCTCGACGCGACCTTGCTCGATCCGCGCGGCAAGGCGCTCGCGCATGACACGACCACGGACCCCGAAGCGGTCCTCCGGCCGTGCCTCGAGATCGAGGACACCTACGTTCTCGTGGTCAAAGCGGCTTCCGGCCAGGGGTCTTGGGTTGCCGCTGCCTGGGCGGGCGGGCTGGGTGCGGCAGGGCCTGCGAGCGTCGCCCGTACGCCGATGTTGCCAGAGGCCAACGGCACCTGCGGTGCGCCGATCCCGCTGGCCGTCGGCACGGTCGCCGGTTCGACGACGCACGGAGAACACGAGAATGCCGGCTCGTGCGGGCCGAGCGATTCACG
The DNA here is from genome assembly GCA_963831555.1 of uncultured delta proteobacterium. Lineage (GTDB taxonomy): Bacteria > Myxococcota_A > Polyangia > Polyangiales > Polyangiaceae > Palsa-1150. The sequence goes on along the minus strand of CAWHQT010000016.1, from coordinate 46,019 downwards.
CGAGCTCGTCTACGAGCTCGACGTGGCAGAGCGCGAACGGGTGAGCATCGACGTCGAGGCGCGCTTCGACTCGGTCCTCTACGTTCGCAAGGACGATTGCACCGACGAAGGCGCCGAGATCGCCTGCAGCGACGACGCACCCGACCGCACGCACTCGCGAGTCGAGCGGGTGCTCGACCCGGGGAGATACTTCGTCTTCGTCGATGGGTACGGCGAGCAAGCCGGTACGTTCAAGATGACCGTCAGCGCCAAGGAGGTGCTGGCGCTGTCGGATCTCTGTCGGGCGGCCCCGCGCCTCGCGGCGGGTACCGGACAATCGGCCACCACGGTGGGATTGGCCGACGACGCCGGGGCCACGTGCGGCGGCGGCGCCGAGGGCGCGGAGGCGGCGTGGCGTGTCGACCTCGGCTCCCGATCGCGCGTACGGATCGTGGAGCATTCTGACGACATGGCGCCGGTCGTCTACGTTCGGCGTGTCTGCGCGGACGCGCGGAGCGAAATGGAGTGCGCCGATTCCGGCGAAACCCCCGGGGACGCGACGGTTACGGCGACGCTCGACGCCGGCGACTACACCGTCTTCGCCGACGCGCATGACCGCGACACGGAGGGACGCTATACGATGGCCCTCGAGACGGCGCCTCCCTTTGGGACGGCGTTCGCGTCCGATGCGTGCAGCGCCCCCGAGCCGCTCGCGGCGGGGGCCGCCGGCCACATCGAGGGGGACACGTTCGCCGCCCGCGATGACGTCGCGGGAAGCTGCGGCGGCGCGGGAGCCGCCGACGTCGTCTATCGCCTCGAGGTGCCGCGCCGATCGCGCTTCGCCGCGTGGTTCGACCGGGAGGAGGCTCGTCATCTATTGATCGTGCGGCGGCGCTGCGCGGATCGATCCACCGAAGTGGCGTGCGGTCCGACGCTGCACGAGGTTCTGTCGCCCGGGACCTACTTCGTTGCGGTCGACGGCGCGTCGGCCGATGCGTTCGGGCGATTTTCGCTTCGCTGGGCGCTGCGCGACCTCACGGAGCAGGACCGCGCGTGCGCCTTCGCGCCGACGCTGGTGCAAGGGCGGCGCACCGCCGGATCGACCCTGGGGGCGGCGGACGGGTTCGACACCTCGTGCGCCGAAAACGGCATCGCGATGACCGGTCCGGACCGCGTCTTCAAGATCGTCCTGGCGGAGCGCGCGACCGTTCGTGTCGCGGTCGACGCCGCGGGCTTCGACGCCGAAGTCGAGCTTCGGATGGCGTGCGCGGATCCGGTGGGCGGCCGGCTGCCCGAGCTGGCGTGCCAACGGAACGTCGCCGGCACACCTCTAGAGCGCGCGCTGGAACCCGGCACCTACTGGGTCATCGTCGACGGGCGCTCTCCCAAGGACCAGGGCCCGTTCACGATCGAGTACAGCGTTGTCCGTTGACCGGTGCATTGACCGGCGCACGGATCGGCTCGACGCTCTCGCGTCTTCCGAGATCGCTCGGTTCAAGTCGAGCCTCCTCTCCTGGTACGCCGGCGCTCGCCGCGATCTACCCTGGCGCCGGACGCGTGATCCGTATGCCGTGTGGATCAGCGAGACCATGCTCCAACAGACCCGTGTCGAGACCGTCGTGCCTTACTACGAGCGCTTTCTCCGTGAGCTGCCCACGGTGGCCTCCCTCGCCGAGGCGAGCGAAGAAAAGGTGCTCTCGCTGTGGAGCGGGCTTGGCTACTACCGCCGCGCGCGCATGCTCCACGCGGCGGCGAAACGCGTGGCGGGCGATCACGGCGGAGCCATTCCCCGCGACGCGGGGGCGCTGCGCGCTCTCGAAGGGGTCGGCGCCTACACGGCGGGCGCGATCGCCAGCATTGCGTACGGAAAGCGCGCCGCGGTCGTCGACGGGAACGTCTTGCGGGTCATGGCGCGGCTTTTCGCCATCGAGGAGGACGTGAACGCCGCGCGCGGTAACGCCCGTGTGTGGCGCCTCGCGGAAGACCTGGTGGAGCAGGGTGCGGACGAACCTGGCGACTGGAACCAGGCGTTGATGGAACTCGGCGCAACGGTTTGCGTGCCGCGCCAGCCGGGGTGCGAGGCATGCCCCGTACGTGAGCATTGCGCGGGGCGGGCGCGCGGCATCGCGGCGGACTTGCCTCGCAAAGCGGCAAAGCGCGCGCCGTCGATCATGGCCCGCGGCACCATCGTTCTGGCCTCGGAGCGCGGTGTGCTGCTGGCTCGGCGTCGGGGCGACGTGTTGTTCGGGGGCCTCTGGGAGCCGCCGAGCACGACAGGCGAGATCGCCGATCTTGCGGCGCGGCTGGGCGTTCGGGTGGCCGATCTCGAGCCGGCCGGTCGAGTCGTGCACATCCTCTCACACCGAATCCTGCAGGTCGACGTGCTGCGCGGGGCGCTCGGGTCGCGTCGACGTCGCGCGGCTCCGGGCGAGGAGTACGACGCCGTCGAGACCGTCGCCTGGCCGAAGGTCCAGGAGCGCGCCCAGGCTTCTCTGACGCGGAAAATACTCAAAGTGGCCAACGTCGGCCCTCGGGGCGTACCCTATGAAATCAAGTGACCGCCTCCGGATCCGGGCCTTCGCCCGTCCTCACGATTAGCGCAGCGCCGCCGCCCCTCGCGGAGGACGCGGGCGCGATTCACGTTTTGGTCGTCGATGACGAGCCGTCGCTCCGCCGGAGCCTGGCGCGCGTGCTCGAAGCGCGTGGAATGACGGTGGGGACGGCGGAGGACGGAGAGCACGCCCTGACGTACATCGAGCGCACGGCTCCCGACGTGGCCCTCGTGGACATGATGATGCCCGGCCTCGGGGGGCTCGAGCTTCTCGCGCAGATCAAGGCGAGGGCGGTCGCGGTCGAGGTCATTCTGATGACCGCCTTTGCCGACGTGGATTCCGCCGTCTCGGCGATGAGGGCGGGCGCGTACCATTTCCTGACCAAGCCGTTTCATTCCAACGACGCCGTGGTCCACGCGGTGTCTCGCGCGGCCGAGCACAGGCGCCTGGCCGATCGCGCGCACCAGCTCGAACAGGTTCTTCTCTCCAAGGAGCGCTTCGGCGAAATCATAGGGGATTCGCCCCGAATGCTGGACGTATACCGCCTCATCGAAGGCGTGGGTCCCACGTCGTCGACGGTCCTGATCTTGGGCGAGAGTGGCACGGGCAAAGAGCTGGCCGCGCGCGCGATCCACCAGCAAAGCCCGCGCGCAAAGAAGCCGTTCGTCGCGATCAATTGCGGCGCAATCCCCAAGGAGCTGGTCGAGTCGGAGCTCTTCGGGCACGTTCGCGGCGCGTTCACGGGCGCGCAGACATCGCGCGCGGGGCTGTTCGAAACGGCGGACGGCGGCACCATCTTGCTCGATGAAGTCGGCGATTTGCCGCTCGCGGCGCAGGTGAAGCTCCTTCGCGTCCTGCAGGACGGGGAGATCAAGCGCGTCGGCGCGGACGAGAGGCGCACGGTCGACGTGCGAGTCTTGGCGGCGACGAACGTCGACCTCTTGAGCCGCATCCACGCCGGCAATTTTCGCCACGACCTTTACTACCGGCTCAACGTCATCGCGGTCGAGCTTCCGGCGCTGCGCGATCGCGGCGATGACGTCCTCTTGCTCGCAAACCATTACCTGCAGAAGTTCGCGCGGAGCATGCAGCGGGATGAAAAGCGTCTCAGCGCGGACGCGATTCGCGCCCTCCGGGAGTATCAATGGCCGGGCAACGTGCGAGAGCTCGAACACGCCATCGAGCACGCGATGGTGCTCGCCCAGAAGGAAGTCATCCTCGCCAGCGATCTTCCGTTCGTGCGCCATGCCCTGCACTCTCGCGAGGCACCCAGTTCGCCCGGCAGCATCGCCTCGTTACGCCGGCTCGAGCCGGAGGACCGACAGGTCGTTATGGCCACGTTCGACCCCGGTCGTGGCGCCCAGGGGGAGCTCGCCGAGCTCCCGTACGCGGAGGCCAAGCGGCGCCTTTTGGCGCAGTTCGACGACTCGTACACCCGCGAGCTTCTGCGCCGGGCGCACGGCAACATGTCCGAAGCGGCGCGGCGGGCGGGCCTCGACCGGTCCAATTTCCGTCGCCTCATCAAGCGCCGCCGCGACGAGCCGTGAATCCGCTCGGCGTCGGTGGAAGCCCAACTGCGCCGGCATTATAAGGGCGGCCGCACGCGATGCATCGGCGCTGGCAGATCTCCCTCCTCGCCGCCGTCGTGCCGCTGGCGCCTCTCGCTCGCGCCGACGACGGTGGCGAGACCCAAGGCGCCGCCACGCCGGCCGGCGCCGCGGACGTCCCGCCGAGTCCTCCGCTGGAGGCGTTCGGCGTGTCCGCCGCGCCGGCGACGATCCGACCGCACATGTATCCGCTCGAAGAGTGCCTCGCCCTCGCCGATCGCAACTTTCCCAACCTTTGGGCCGCTCGCGCGCGCCTCGCGTACGCGCACGCGCAGGTCGACGAGGCCAAGTGGACTCCATGGTTCCAGTGGTCGGCGCAATCGTCCTTGGGGGTAACGCCCCCGCTGCTGGGAAGCGTGATCTATCCCCAAAGCACCCTCGCGTCGCGCAACATCGTCGGGCTCGACGGATTGCAGCCGTACTTTGCGTTCGGCATCAGCGGCGTCGTGCCGCTCTACACGTTCGGTAAAATAGAATCGACGAGCCAAGCGGCCGAAGCCGGCGTGCGCGTCGCCGAGTGGGACATGGAAAAGTGGCGCCAGGCGATGCGCATGGACGTCCGCCGCGCGTACTTCGGGCTGAAGCTCGCCCGCGACGCGCGCGACGTGATCGACGACGCGGCCGATCGACTCGACAAGGCCGTGCGAGGCGTGAAGGACAAGATCGCCAAGGGCGATCCGAACGTCACGGACGTCGACAGGTTTCGCCTCGAAGCCTACCGGCAAGAAGTGTTGGCGCAGTCTCTTCAGGCGCCCAAAGGGGAGGCATACGCCATCGCGGCGCTCCGCTTCATGACGGGCGTCGAAACGAGCTTCGACATTCCCGAAGAGCCGCTGCGCCGGCCCGACCGGCCTCTGGTGAGCCTCGTGCAATACATGGAGGCGGCGCGGCTGCTCCGACCCGACATCAACATGGCGCGCGCGGGCGTCGTCGCCCGCAAGGCGATGGTCAGCTACGGCCGGGCGCGCCTATTTCCGGACTTTGGGCTTGGGATCGGCGCGGACTTCATCTCGACGCCGAACGCCACCCAGCAGGTCGACTTGTACGCCAGCGATCCATATAACCACTTCGGTTATTACTTCAGCTTCGGCATGAAGTGGTCGCTGGACTTTTTGCCTCAAGTCGCTCGGACCGAGCAGGCCGAGTCGCAGCTCGAGGAGACGCGCGCGCTCGAGCGGCTCGCGCAGGGCAACGCGATTTACGAGGTCGAGAAAGCGTACGCCGACGTCATCGAAGCCAAGGGCCGCGAGGAGGCCTGGGACAAAGCCGAACACACGGCGAAGCGCTGGATTGTCACGGTGCAGGACAACATCGATCTCGGGAGTGGGGACGAGCGATCGCTGCTGGAGCCCCTGCGGGTTTATGGCAACGCGCGCGTGCAGCATCTTTATGCGTTGATGGACTACAACGTGACGATGAGCAGCCTTGCGCTCGCGAGCGGGTGGGACGCGGCCGCCCCGACCGATCGGTAGAGGCGCCGCGCCGCTCGCGCGCGCGGGCCGCCCTCGGGGAGGGCTGTGTCTCGCTCCGCCTTGCCTTCGGCCTGATCATTCGTCACATCTTCGTCCGTGGGGCCGCATGTTCTCGCATCCCCGGCATGAATGCCGGGGCAACTCGGACAGCGATTACGCGAAGCCCGCCGCTGGCGGGCTACGACAAACGACAGGCACGTTCGACCGTCGCCACCATGCCTCACTGGATCGACGTAGCCCGCCAGCGGCGGGCTTTGTGCTCCGCTCTCCAGGGGTGCCCCGGCATTTATGCCGGGGGCGCCCGAGATGTGACCAATGATCAGGCCTTTCGGCAAGGCTCCGCTCACCAGGGACAGGTGGCGAGCGCCAAGATCGCGAGAATCCGGGCCTTGACGACGCCAAAATCTTCGAGGGCGAGGTTGAGCTCCGCTTGCCGGTGCGCCTCGGACGCCGTGACGAGCTCGAGGCTCGTGCCCTGGCCGACGGAGTACGCGGTCTGCGTCATCTGGTCGTTGAGCGCCGCGAGGTCTCTCTGCTCGCGGGCGACTTGGTCCGACGTGTGGGCGACCTCGAGCTGGCGCCGCGCCTGTTCGACCTGGATGACCGCCTGGCGCCGGAGCGCTTCGAGCTGCTGCACAGCGATGTCCTCGGCCGATCGCGCCTCGCGGAGCAGCCCGTACCGGTTGCCGCCGTCCCAGATCGGTACCTGGAGAATCCCCTGCACGTTCCAGGTGGGGTTTGGGTAGCCGGTTGGCGCGACGGAGGTCGCCGACAGCGTGCTCTGCAGACCGATTGTGGGCAAGAATTGATAATAGACATTTCTGAGATTGCGCTTGGCCACGTCGAGCTTGACGCGGGCGGCGGCAACGTCGGCGCGCTCGTCCACGGTCGTCACGGTCCGGCACGAAGCCATGGTGCTCTTGGCCAGCGCGTCGATGTTGATGTCGGGCGCGACGCCCGTTTCCTCCGGGACGCCGAGCGCCAAGCCGAGCGCCTCGCGCGTCTCTCGCAGCGACTCGTCGCCCGTGACGAGCGTGGCCCGCGCGTTGGCGGCATTTTGTTCCGCCCGGACGACGTCCAGTCCGTTGGCCGCGCCGAGGTCTTTCTTGCGTGACGCAATCTCCAGCTGCTCGAGGGCGACCCGGAGCCCGACGCGGTTGATCTCGGCCTCGCGCTCGGCCGTCACGACCGAGACGATCTGGTTGGAGACGCTCAGCGCGAGCGTGCGCTTCTCGTCTTCGACCGAAAGCCTGGCAGCGTCCTCGCCGAGTTCGTTGATGCTGATCTCGTCGAACTCCTGCACGTTGATGACGTCCTGCTGCAGTTGAATGCCGCCGGCTTCGGTGTCGGGGGTGGGAACGCGCGAGGTCTGGACGACCCCGGGCACCAGCGTGGACTCGATCACGGAGCGCGTGATGAGGTTGTGCGTGTACGAGCCGGAGCCCGTGATGGTCGGCAGGTACTGGGCGAGCGCCTGCCGGGTCATGCCTTCGGCCTGGAGCACCTGATCAATCGCCATCTTCAGGTCCGTCGACCGGGCGCGCAGATAGTCGAGCACCTCGTCCCACGTGGCCACGACGCGCGGCGGCCGCGCAACCGGCGCCAGCATCGCGTCATTCACGACGGGCGGGGGGGGCATCGCGAGAGGATTGGCCGAGGCCGCGCCGGCCGGGGCCGCTTGCGCCGCACGCGCGAGGAAGGAGGAGCCAGCGCAGAGCACGACGAGCGCGACGGCGATTCGCATGGCTCTCTCGTTATCACCGAGTGCCGAGAGGCCGAAGTTGCATACTGCCCCGCGAAGCCCGGAGTGAAGCGAGGGTCCTGTTGCCGGGAGCTCAGCGATGGCGGCCAGCGCGGCCCGTGCGGCCAGCGCGGCCCGCGCGAAGAGTGCCAGCGTGCGTCAAAAGGTTCCAGTGACGTCGAGCCCGCCCGGCGCGACACGCAGCGTCGCCGTGGCCGGGCCGCTCGGCCGCGAGCCATGGGAAAGCACGATGGCGGTCACTCCGGTTGCAGCCGCCACTCCGGAAAGAATGAAGGCGCCCGTCGAGAGCTCGCCGAAGAGCGTCGCGTCGCGGTTGAGAGAATCGATCGCCTGGCTCGACGCGGCCTTACAGATTCCCTGGGGGCAGAGATTATCCCCGTCCGTGACCTTGTCCTGCGATTCGACGGCCAAGACGATACCGGCTCCCAGGGCCGCACCGGCCACCACCAGAGACGCATATCCGCCGATCCGTAGAGGAGCCCCCGGCGAGGTCGACGCGCCCTGCTCCGGCGCGTCGTGCACGCTCTCCGCGGGCGTTGCGGGCACCCTCGCGGGCACCGGCGGAGGCGATGGCGCGCGCTGCAGGTCGAACGTCACGGCGCTTTGCGCGCCCGCGCTCACGGTCGTGGTCTGGTCGGCGGGCTGGTAGCCCTCCGCCTTGGCCACCAGGGCGTGTTTTCCGGGATCCGCCGGGATCGCGATGCCGATCATGGCGGCCGGCACGGCGACCCCGTCCATCGTCAGCACCACGGGCGCCGACGCCGGCCGAACGCTAATGACGAGCGACGCCATCTTCGGCTCGAGGGCCTGCAGATCCTTCGCCCCGTCGGCTTTGGCGCGCTCTGCTGCGGCGGGGGCTTGCGGCGGCAAGACCTCTCGCGCGAGCTTCAGATACGCTTCGCGGGCAGCCACGTACTTGCCGAGATGCACCAGCGCGCGGCCGAGATAGAGAAGGTGAGCCGGGGCGTGCACGAGGGACTCGGCGCGCGTGAAGCGATCGACCGCATCGGCCCAACGCTGCTCGCTCATCGCCTGGTATCCTTCGGTGGCAGCGGCCCGCGCGGCGGCCCGCTGGTCGTCGCTCGACCCCTGCGCGTTCGCCGACGGCGCGAGGGCAAAAAGAACCGCGAGCGCGAGAAGGGCCGCCACACCCCGCCGCGCATCGGCCCGATTTCGGCGACGGTCACGCCCGCGCCGGAGGCCGAGGGCAAGCAGGACGACGAGCGCCAATCCGCCCCACGCCTGCCCCGCCGCCGTCTCGGCGCCCGCGGCGCGGCACGAGCAACTCGGGTGGGTGCGCGGAAACTCTCCCGCCGCGGAGTCCCCATGGTCCTCTTCGATGGCCCCGTCGTTCGGTTCGACGGCCCCGTCCTCCACGGCCGCCTGGCCGTCGCGGCCGCCGGAGTCCGGGACGCTGAGCCTCGACGCGTCCTCCGTCGACGCATCGCGTGCCACGAATCCTTGGCCCTCCGCGTCCGGGCTGCTCGCTGCGTCCGCCGAGACGGGGTTCGGCGCTCCGTCCGCCGACGCGTCCCGGGCTCCCGTCTCTTGGCGCTCGGCGTCCGTTGCGTTCGCGGCATCCGTTGCGCTCGCGGCATCCGTTGCGCTCGCGGCATCCGCTTCTGGTCCCGCGTCCGCTGCGCCGCACGCGGGCGCCGTGGCGCAAACGCCGTCCGTTGTCGCTCCCGCCGCTGTGCTGCATACGGCGCACGCCCCCGTGCACGCCTCATCGCAGCAGACGCCGTCCACGGCGAAGCCTGTCGCGCAGGTGCTCGGCGTCGTGGACGGCTGACCGTTCTTCAGGCGGCAAGCGCCTGCGCCGTTGCACGTCGAGGTGCTCGAACATTCACCGTGCGGAGTGCTCCCCTGGAGAACCGCCGCGCATGTGCCGTTCGCTCCGCCCGGCGCTTGCAGCGGGGCCGAGCACGCCTGGCACGCGGGGCACGCAGAGCTCGTGCAGCAGACGCCGTCGACACACGACGCCGTTCCTGCGCATTCGCGGCATTCGCCCTGCAGGCAGTCACCGCTCGCGCCAGCGGCCACGTTGCACGTGGCCCCTACGGCCTTCTGTGGCTGGCATGTCCCGGAGGCGCCGCAGTAAAACCCCGTGACGCACGCCGTGTCGCTGGCGCACGACGCGCCGGGACAGCTTGCGATCGCGCCGTTGCAAGCGACGCCCGATCCGCACGCGGGATTGCCCGGCGACCCGAGCGGCGCGGGCGCGCACGTCCCGTCCGCTGGCGATCCCTTGGCGACGGAGCAAACGTCGCACGCGGCGCTACACGCGCTCGCGCAGCAAACCCCGTCGGCCACGCTGCCGCTCGCGCACGAGGCCGCGGAGCTCGCCGGCTGGCCGTTCTTCAATCCACACACTCCGGACGCGCTGCAGGTCGACGTTCCGGTGCAGCCGTTCGGATCGTCGGCGCTCGTAATGGAGGCGCACGTGCCCGTCGTGCACGTCTTGCATGGGCCGGCGCACGCAGAAGAGCAGCAATGGCCCGTTACGCAGTCGTTGCCGACGCACTGCGCGTTGGTGGAGCAAGCCGAGCCCACGCTCAGAAGGACGGGCGCCACGTAAGCGGCCCCCTGCGTTTGGCCGCCGAAGAGCTCCGAGGGAGCTCCCACGGCGACGGTGCTGGCCCCGATGGCCACCGAGTGGCCAAAGTTGTCCCCCACGAACCCATCGCTCGCGGCGAGCTGCAGCGAAGCCGGCTGCGTAAAGGCCGCCCCTGCCTGGGTGAAGACGTACGCCGCCCCCTGCACGGCGAACGAAGGAATGGAGGCTCCGGGCGCGCCCACCACGGCGGTGGTGCCCGAGATGGCGACGGACGTCCCGAAGCCGAACATGAAAAACGTCGAGTGGGCCAGCAAGTCGGCCCCCTCTTGGGTCCAACCGGTCCCGACTTGCTCAAATACGTACGCCTTTCCTTGCAAGCCGACGCCCGTAACGGTGGCCGACGGTGCGCCCACGATCGCGAGGCCCCCGGAGAGACCGACCGACGCACCGAAGGAGTCGCCGTTCATTCCGTCCGGCGCGACGATCGTGGCGGACGGAGTGAAGCTTCCGTCCGGCTGACCCGTGAACACGTACGCCTCGCCGTTGCCGCCGCTTCCGCCCGGAGACCCGATCAAGGCCACGCTTCCCGACATGGAAATGGAGCTGCCGAAGACGTAGTTGGTGAATGCGTCCGGCGCCGTCAGCGTTTGCGTGTTCGCGTAGCCTCCGCCCGGCTGGTGCGTAAAGACGTAGACCTTGCCCGCCATGGTCAGGCCCATGAAAGTCGCGGTCGCGTTGGGCGCGCCGACGAGAAGTGCGCCGCTCGATGAAATCCCGACCGCCGCCCCGAAGTTGTCGAAGGCCGCGCCGTCGGGGTCCGTGAAGGCGGCTCCTTGCGGCGTCCACGTTCCGTTGGCTTGAAGCGCGAAGACGTACGCTTTGCCTTGCGACGAGTTCGCGCCCGGGGCGCCGACGACGGCAACGCCGCCGGAGATGGCCACCGAGTCACCAAACTCGTCGGTCGACATGCCGTCCGCGGCGGTCAGCGCGGTCGGCGGCTGCGACCAGGCGCCGCTGGGTTGCTGCGTCGACACGTACGCCCCCCCCTGTTCGCTGTTCACGCCGGGCGCCCCGACGATCAGGGTCGTGCCGGAAATGGCCGTCGCGGCTCCGAACGTAGCGAATGCGCCCCCCGCGGAGATCTTCTGCGGCGCCGCCCACGTCAGAGGGTCGACGGTGACAGGAAACGTGGCGCCGCGCGCGTCGACCCGCAAGACCACGCCGCGCGGGGTCACCGCCATGCGAGAAGGCAAAGCGACGTGCGTCGCGTCCTCCGCGTAAAGATCGGTGTAGTGCAGTCGGACGACGCCCGCCTCGTCCCGGAGGTCGACTCCGCGCTCGTCGCGCCGGAGCTCTGGCGTCAATCCGTTCATTCCCACGTCGATCTCGACTTCGCCGCCAGGGCAGGGGCTCTGGTCGAGGGTCATGCCGTGTTCGAGGCCGAGCGGCCGGCGGACGAACCACTCGCTGAAGGTGGCCGCCCCTGCGCGCGCGATGTAGTCGGCACGGTTGGGCGCCGTCGCGCGGGGGGCAGGGGAATGCGTCACGGCAACCGCGGCGTCCGAGCAGCCGTAGCGGGAGGTTGTCAGCTGCATGTGCCATCCGCCGGTAGCGGGGGAGACCGAGACGCCGTCCGTTCCGACCCGAGCTTGCAGCCCGGTGACCGGATCGCCCCCGGAAAGGAGCGGCCCGACCGCGTCCGTGCGCACGGCGTGGTCCGGCTCGGGGGCCGATGCCTCGCTTGGCGGGGCGAACGCGGGGGCGAGAAGTGTGATGGCGAGCGATAGCCCGATGCCCAGGTACAAGACCGCGCTGGCCGGAGAGGAGGAGCGCTCGCCCAGCCCTCCAATCGGACGATGCAAGCGCCACTCGGTGGCAATCGGCATTCGGCGAACCTCCTCGAGAAGCGCGCGGACAACAGCATAGGACGAGGAGGTGGTCAACCAGCCTACCCCTAGCTGGAGACCCGGGTCAGCCTGAGCGCTTCGCTCCGGCTCGACTCGCTCGCTCGCCTCCGCTCTCGCAGCCGTGAAGGCACGGCACGTCGAAGGGAGCGATGCCGCTCCCTTCGAGCATCCCACCGGGAACAAGACGCTCGTTTCCTGTATCGCAGCCGGGGGGAGTAGAGCGACCGCGCGAGGCTGTCACGTCCGCGGCGGTTGCTCTTAGTAGCCGAAATCCGGCACACTTACCGGTCCTTGCGTCCCGCTCGGGCTTGTGCCCGGCGCGTGCGTCTTCGGTGGGACATGCGGCTTGGGACGCGCGGGCAACGTCTCTGCGGGCACCGGCGGTTCGGCGCTCGCGGTCAACGAGGGCAACGAGGGTAAGGCCAGGCCCTCGGCGGCGGGGCTCGTCACCGCCTCGGCGGCCGGTCTGACGGGCGCCTTCAACGGGACAGCCTCCGCGATCGAAGGGACCGTCCGCGATGGATCGGGCGAATCGATCGACGATGGTTGCGCACGAGCGCTGGTCGCGCCGCTCGTCGTGCTCTTGGCTCCCCGAAAGGCCAGGAAGCCGGCGGCAGCGAGGACGACGGCTGCGCCGAAGACCAACGCCTGCACCCAAGTGCGCGCCGAGACGCGTGGGGCGGGGCCGGATTGGAGCCACTCCGGTGCCGTGTCCAGCCGCGGCGGAAACGCGGTGCCGTCCACCCCGGGGGCGATCACGGTTTCGCTGCGCATCGGCGGGCGCGCCGCGGCCATGCGCAAAATGCGCTCGGCGGTCACGGCCGCGTCGCGCGACCCGAACGGTACGAGCAGTCGAGCGAGTTCGCCGACGCTCTGCACGCGTCGAGCGAGATCACGCTGGAGGCAGCGCAAAATCAGCGCCTCGAGAGCGGGCGGCACGTCGGGTCGACGCTTCCGAAGCGACGCCGGAGGCTCTGAAAGGATGCGCGCGAACGTCTCCCCGATCGTGTCGCCCGCGAAAGGACTCACGCCCGAAAGAAACTCGTAGAGAATGACGCCGAGCGACCAGACGTCACTCCTTGGGTCGACCGACTTGGTGCTCCTCACCTGTTCTGGCGACATGTAGCCCGGCGATCCCATGACCGTGCCGCTCGACGTCAGCCCATTGCCGGCGGCGCCCGACACGAGCTCCGTCGATTTCGATATCCCGAAGTCGAGGACCTTGACGAGCGGGGTGCCGTCGCGTCGGGTGGTCACGAACAGGTTCGAGGGCTTCAGGTCGCGATGGACGATGCCGAGGGCGTGCGCCTCGGCGAGCGCATCGCACGCCTGCAACACCGCGTCGGCCGCGTCGGAGATCGCCATCGCCCCGCCCTCTTGCAGGACCTCGCCGAAGTCGCGACCGGCGAGATACTCCATGACCATGTAGGGCGCCCCCGAATCGAGAGTCCCCACGTCGACCACACGCGCGACATGTTCGCTCGACAGCGCGACCACCGCGCGCGCCTCGCGCAGAAACCGTTCGACGGCCGTCGAATCGGGAGCGACGAGGCCGTGCATGAACTTGAGCGCCACGTGCTGGCCAAGCTGGATGTGACGGGCAAGGACGACGACGCCCATCCCTCCTGCGCCGAGAACACGAATGACCTCGTACTTGGCCGCAATGATCTCGCCGGGGGCGGGCAAAGCCAGGCGCGAGCCGCCAGAAGCCGGACCGTTCACACCAAGACTCTAGCGCAGACCGAGGACCGGCGCTCCGCCCGGCAAGGCTACGAAAGCTGCGCTCGAGGTCAGCGGACGGTCAATGGCCGACAGGCCCGTACCCGAAGAACAGCGTGAGCTGGCGCACCACGTCGAGATTCGAAGCGTACCCCTTGAGCATCGCCGCGGCGTCTTGCGCCGCTTGTCCGGCGTTGACCAGGGAGTTGCCTTGCGCGTCCGCGGCGTACGTCAACTCGCCCGACACGGGGTCGGGGGCCCCGACGGTCTGGTAGGCAATCTGTGCAAGGTAGTTGGCGTGCTGAATCATGCGCGCGCCGACGTTCTTCGCGACGTCGAAGCCGATGTTGGGATTCACGACTTCGGTCCCATAGTTCTTCGCCACGTACTCGATTGCGGTCAGCGGATCCCGAAAGCTGACCTCCTCGGCCACCGGCAAGGACAGGCTCGCGGCGTCCCCCGGGGAGAAGATGCGCATCTGATCGACGAGATCCATCGTCAACGACGTGGGCCCGAACCAGAAGAGACTGATGAGCGCGGGATACTGCTGCTCCCACCCCACGAGCGGATCCAAGAGAACGGAGCCTACCGGGTACGTGAGCTGGGTCGTGGTCGCATCGGTCGGATCGTACTTGTCCCACGGCAGGTATTGCACGGGCGTCAGGGTGTTCCCGGTGGTTGCCGTCGGCATCGTATAGGGCGCAAACGTGAAGATTTGCGCCACCGTGCCGGACGACATCACTTGCGTCGCGCTCTGGGTGGCCATCATGTTCGCGAACAGACGGCGGATCTGGTTCGGATAGATCGTGGAGTAACTCACGTTCTTGTAGCGGCCGTCGACGTAGTCGTCCTCGGAGTTGGAAACGAACTGGTTATACGCCTCGGTCAGGTAGATCGGAGCCAGCACCTTTTCGTAATAGCTCCCGACTTGCGTCTGGTACTCGGACCACCAGTACCCTTGCGTGTAGTCGTAGTCGTTTTGGAGGTAGCGGCCCTCGCCGTCGCCGAGCGCCACGTTCACGGTGCTCGCCGGCGGTGAATCGGAGTTGGCGTCGCCGAGTTGCCACGCCCCGCCCCACGTGTTCGGCGGTCCGCCGGGTGTTGCTGCCGGCGTCACCACGTAGCTCCCGGGAGCGGGCCGCGTCATGGCGCGGACGAACATGGCCAAGCCGTCATCGGAGGCCATGGCCAGAGGCATCAGCTGCCCGGGATCGCTCGTCGCAGAGGCCGGACTCAATTCCACCCCCAGAGCGAGGCTCTTGGTCAACGATTGAATCTTGTCGAAGTACCGGTCCTCGATGCGGGTGACGACGGCGCCTGTATTGAAGAGCACCTGATCACGGCGAAAGTTATTGAATATGTATCGGTTCTCGTAGGTCGAAACGAGAAATTGCATCTGTTCGTACGAGTCCGCGCCCGCGTCGAACCGAAACACGGGAATGTTTCCGATGTCCGCGAACTCGTCCGATCCGAACATGTACGGGTGGCGCACCCGCCCGTGAAACGACGGGTCCTGTTGCTGCCGCCAGCTCGGAAGGCCGCTGTCCACGGCGAAGTTGGCGACGAGATCGGGGCGCACGGCGGTCACACTCGCCGAGAACTTGTCGACCGTGAGCATGTCCCGCTCCGCCACGTAGTCGAGATCGGGTCCACTGCACTGCATGGCCAGAGGGTCGCTGGGATCGCCCATCCACCCCGGCCTCGCGGTGCAGGTTCCGAGGATCGGATACTTGTCGGCATACGTGCTGTAGTGATTGCCGCCGATTGAACTCCCGAAGATCCCGCCGAACCCGTCGAGAGCCCCGATGTAGTCGAGGCCGCCGTGGCCGCCCAGGGCGCTTCCGCCGACCTCGGAGTACGTCATGTTTTTCTCGACGTCGACGATGTCGGCATATCCGAATCGCATCGCCGCCTTGTCGTACGTGCCGATATCGTTCCTGTCCTGCGTCGGGTCCCCCGGATAATCCATCACAGTGGTCGAACCCCATTGCCAGATGAAGTCGTTGGTCTCCTGGTCCGTGACGGGATCCACCCATCGCGGCCCGACGCAGTCGGTCCCGTTGGTGTGGGGCGTCGTCGCGTCGAGGGCACCGGGGTAACCACAGTAGTGCTCGGCGCCGTTTCGGGTGCGGAGCTGCCAGTACTCCGTATTGTAGTTGAGGGCGTCGAAGCTCCCCGCGAAGTTGTGGCGGAGCCCCATCGAGTGGCCCATCTCGTGCGCGATCACGGAGAGATGCAGCTGCTGGCGTATCCATTCGTGCAGCTGCGCGTCGCGCTGGTCGATCTCGGCGGTGTAATTCGGATCGGCCGCGTTCGGCAGCGGATAGAGCTGCTGGGCCTGTCGCGCGAGGCCGACGAGCGAGTCCGGCTCGGGGACGTCCTCCAGCACGCACATGTCCTTGTAGATCAGGGCGTTATTGATGATGCCGCTCCCCCACTTGCGGAGCTTCGGATCGAGACCTTGGAGGGGGGAGGAGAGCGACAGCGTCGTGGGATCGCCCGCCAACGGCTGCTGCGGATTGAAGCCGCCCCATTGGAGAACGTTGGGGGTCACCAGGTCGGCTTCCCACGGCGTTCCGAGCATCTGCTGGCGCGTCGCCTCGAGGTTGGTGTCGAGCGACGGGCCGAGGGTCTGGCTCAGGTTGTTGGCGGCCAGCTGGCGCAGGACGGGGAGGGGAACGGTGGATCCCTTTGCCGTCGCCGCGAGAACGCGCAATGCCGCGGCGTTCGCCCCTCCCCCGATCGCATGCGCGGGCGCCGTGGCGGGAGTCGACAGCCCGTTCAATTGGGCCACCGACGTATCGATGGAATTGATACGGGACTGGATCTCGTTCGTCGTCAGCACCGAAGGGGTGTACTCGGCCAGTCCCAGCTTGCTCCCCGCCACCCACTGGCTCAAGTACTGGCCGTTGGCGATCTGCTGGTTGGTGATTTCGCCGTTGATCCAGCGAAGGAGGTCTTCCACGCTTTGCGACGCGATGTCGAGCACGGCGATCCATTCGTTGATGCTCCCTTGCACCTTCTCGCCGGTCAGCGGGTCATCGAAGTCCGTCATGATTCCCCACGCCGACGGAAGCTGCGGATCCTGAATGAGATTGACCACGCTGTAGCGCAAGTCCCCGAGGCGGACGTTCAAGCCCACCGCGCCGCAGGCGGGGCTGTCGCCCGTGGCCACTGGATTATGGCAAAGGACGAAGATGTCGGGCACCGTCAATCCGTGCTGCTGGTCCGCCAGCAAGTCCGCCTCGCTCGTCAGAAGCTGCGCCTGGCCGGCGGGCACCCCGGCGCGGTTTGCCTCCACCACGCGCCCGAGCTGCACCGCGCGCTTCACGGCGATGTTCCACGAGTTGAGCGCCTGCGCCGTCGTCGCGAAGAGATCGGGGTCCGATGTCGGACCGTAGTAGAGCGGCGTCGTCTTCGTCGTGCGGGCGTAGAGCGGAATGTCGCACTTGTTCTTGAACTCGTCGCAACGGGATCCTGGATTGACCACGTCGCCGCTCGAATCGGTGAATTGGCACTCGTCCTCGGTCCCGTCGGCGTCGACGTCGCGGTGCACGTCGCTGCCCGCCGCGCTCTTCGTGAAGGGCTTGCCGGCAGGATCCGGGATCGGCAACCCCGTCTGGGGGTCGAAGACGAAGTTGCCGGCGCCGTCGACCTGGTAGTTCTGGACGTTGCCGTTCGCGTCGCGCCACGCGTCGATCGCGCACTGCGTCCCGTCGACGTGGCTCTTCTGCCAGATGTTGTACCGCGTGGCGAAGCGATGCCAGTTCTGGTCGAGAATTCCGTAGTTGCGGTCGTACCCGAACCGGTCGACGGAGAACCACCCGAAGGCGTTCATCTTGGTCCCGGTCCAGTCCTCCGGCTCGTAGTCGTCGTCGACCACCTTCTTGAACGAGAGGCGAATCGTCACCTCGGCCGGATCGCAGGTTATGGCCGGGTAATTGCCGAAGAGATAGCAAAGGGGAATGTTGCCGTAGGGCGTGCTGATGGTCTGTGGCGTAGCGGTGAGATTGGTCGTTACGTCGAAGTAACCATCCTGCGGGCTGAAGACGGGCGCGTTCGGATCGCTCGGGTCCTCCACATAGTACGTGCCCGGGTCGTATTTCAGGCCGTCGATGGCGGCCCCGAGGGCGAAGAGGTCGAAGTCGTACGCGTCGGTGACGAGGTTCTTCGACCAGTCGACGCGAAAATATTGACGCTCGTACCAAGGCCGGTCCGTCGTATTTTCGACGATGACGTTGAGCTGTTCTCCGGTCTGCAGGTTGTAATCGTGGATGATGTCGAAGTGGCTCTCGATGGTAAACTCCGCGACAATCTGGCCCGTGTCCGTATTCGCCGCGCCATGGTAGTCGCTATTTTGAATCCTCTCGTACGTCAGGCGTGCCACGAGCAGCGTCTCTTGAATTTCCCATTTGATGCGCGCGAGCGATCCCGTGGACTGGTACATCCAGAACCCTTGCCCCACGCCCTCCGGCTCGTCGATGATCCGGGTCCCCATGTAAAACTCCGGGTCGTCCGACGTGTCGCTCAGGTTCGCTCCGACGAAGAAGCTCTTGTCGAGCGCGCCCGCCTGAACACGATTGATCGGCGGCCGCGACTCCGCGCAGCCCGTCGACACTACGCCCAGGACGACCGTCACCGCGAATAAGCCGAGCCATCGCAAGAACGTCGAGTGCATGACTGTGATCCTCTTTCAAAACCAGCGAAAAGGCCGCACCTAGCGGAGCGGCGCACCCAAGAGACGAGCTTCTCGCGCACTCCGGGCGGCGCTCGCCGTGTCGCCCGCGCGCCCCGGTCCGTTGGACTTACCCGACGCGCGCTCCCAGATCTTGTCCAGATTGGCCGTCACGTCGAAGAAAAAGGCCGCGTCCGGGCTCCAGAATGCGTTGTCTTCTCCGCCGAGAAACGGCGAGCGGAGCGCACCGTTCAACCCAATGACGTTGGCGAGGTTGTAGTACCCGGCGCCCAGCGACACTTCGTCGAAGATTTCGTAGTCGAGCGCGGCCACGAGCCAGAAGAACTGCGTGAACTGCTCGTCGTTGAACCGCGGTACGGTCACGTTGCCCGTCAGCGTGCTGACCGTGGCCGTGGGGGGCGCATAGTGCCACTGGTCGATCCAGATTGCGCTGGCGGCGATGTCGATCTTCGGCGTGATCTGGAGGCTCGCGTCGGCGATGGCGAAGAGGACGTGGTTCGAGAGGGTCAGTCCCGTCAGCTGGTCGCTGGAGATCGGCGTGCCCGAGTCGCTCTGCGAGATCGCGGCGAAGTTTCCGTAGTCCGTCGCCGTCGTCGCGTTCGAAAACGGATGGAGATACACGAAGCTCAAGCCGACGCGCGCCGAGTTGAGCGCCCTCGCGTCGTCCCCCCGAATGGGGATCTTTTGCGAGAGGCCCGTAAACCCTCCGAGCGTCACGTAGATGCCGGACCCCTGGCTCTGTTTGGACGTTGGCCAGAGCGCGCGGAGACCCAGCGTGAACTTCGTGTTTTTCCAGGCGCCATGGCGCGCGATTCGGTCAGAGTAGACCAGGTCGGTCCAGATATCGCCGAAGACATCCTCCCGATAGTACGTCGTGTCCTGGCTGTTCGTGAACTCCTTATAATAGTCGAATCGGGCTTGGAGCCGGACGCTATCGTTGAAGTTCCACCGGGGCCGAAAAGAGAGCCACCAACCGTAGTAGGGAATGTACGAGAGGGGCGCCGAGGGGTCGATGTGGACCGTCTGCAAGGACATGCTCTGGTCGAAGACGAAGGTCGACCCGCGGAGGGGGTCCTCGTCGCCAGACGGGACGTGTTCGCGACCGCGCGAATCCTCCTCCACGTGCGAGAATGGTTCGGCGCGGGCATCGGCCGCGAAAGCGGCTGCCGCAACGAGCCAAGCGCCTCCTCGCCACCGCAAACTCACGGCACGCAGTCCGGCCCCGCTGCACTTCCGGTGCCGCAGGTGGTCTTCGACGGGCACGCGCCGGCGTCGCCCGGCGTCGCACACGCGATGAGACACGAGCCGGAGAGGCCGACGTTCTGCAGCGGGAATCCCGGGACCGCGGCGTCGGTCGTGTCGTCGATCAATTCAGTCGGCTCGCGCGCATCACAAATGTATCCGGCCGGGCAGGCGCCGGCCGTCCCGACGGTGCAAAACTGCGAGCAATAGCCGGCGTTCGTCACCGTGTTCAGGAAGCAATCGCACGCGGCCGGCGTCGTCGACGTGTCTGCGTTGGTGCACGCCGCGCCGAGCGCCTTCGTCGGCGCGGCTGTGGCCTTGACGCAGAATCCCTCGTTGACCTGGCACACGCTGCCCGTCGGGCAATCGGCGTTCTTGGTGCACCCGCCGAAGCAATAGCCGATGCCGATGAGCTCATTCGTCAGGTTATCGGTGCCGCCGTCGGGCGAGGCCATCACCGAGCCGTAATCGGTGAGCACGCACGCGTCGTTGGGTTGGCATCCGAGGGCGGCCGTCCCGTCCGCGGCGAACAGGCAAGTGGGGAGGCATAGCCCTCCCGAGGGCGTGGAGAGGCAGATGCCGGGCGAGCCGGCGTTGTCCGGCCCGTCGCAGAAGTGAGTCAGGCCGTCGGTCCCCGGATCGCACCCGCGCTGTATGCAGACCGGAGTCGAGTAGAGAGGCTCCGTAAACTCCGTCGTCGAGCAGGTGTTGAGGCCCGGCCCTCCGGCGGGCTGGCAGTCGATGTCGGATTGGCACACCATTCCCACCGTTCCATCGTAAGGCATCGGAGCGCCCGCTTCCGCGCTCGCCGCGCCGGCGGCGCCGTCACTCGTGCTTGCGCTGCTGGCATCGCGATGAAAGACGACCGGGCCGTCACCGCCGGCGTCCATCGAGGGCGATCCCCCGCCGCCCCCGCCCCCACCCCCGCACCCGATGAGCATCGCGGCGCAAGTCAATGCGGTAGAGACGAGAGTCGCGCGAGCGCTTGTCGACGAGGCGTGCATTTGGATCCTCCAGTTGGCAGGTTACTAAGTCCGGGGAGCCGCCCGTTGGACGGGCCATCCGGCCGGCCAAACTCTATACCTGCTTTATTGCGCCAGCGTTACCAGACCTCGCGAGCGATTCGCCTGCGACCGGGACGCAAGACGCGTCGCGGCAATCGGCGACGGAGCCAACCCCCCAGGGCCAAGCAGCCCGCGATGGCCGCGAGCCGTGCTGCGGGGTCCTGCGTGGAGCTCGGCGCGGCGCTGCATCCCTTGCTCGAAGGCGGCGACGAGTGATCTACGGTTGGGCTTGCATCTGCGCTCGGACCGGAGGGCATACACGTCCCGTCGGCGCATTGGTACCCGCCGTTGCACGGATTGTCGTCATTGCAACGGGTGCACAAATAGGTGGTGCCATCGTGCGAAAGGCAATTGACCGAGCAGCAGTCGACGTCCGTGCCACACGGGGCGGCCAACGGGAGGCAGGACGAGGCTTCCGGCGGACCCCCTTCGGCGGCAGGGCTCGCGGCCTCGGCGATCCCCGCTTCGGCTCCCGAGACGGCGGCCCACGCGGGTGTCGGGTATCCGCCGAGCTGCGCGGCCTCCGCGGCTGTGGTGGCGAGCAGACTGCCCCACGCGTCGAAGCGCGTATACACGGAGCTGACGCAGGTCGCGGTGTCGGCGTCCGTGGCGCCGCGCGAAAGCACTCCGAAGCTCACCCAGCTGCCCGCATTGAAATCTCTTTGCGCGAAGGCCCCGGATCCCGAATCCCCATCACATGTCCCGCCACTGGCCTCGAACTCGTTCACCGACAAAAACTCGGCCGCGCTCGGGTCCGCCAGGCAGTTGGCAATCGTCTTGTCGTTGGGAATGCACTCCAGATCGATATCTTCTCGAATTCGACGCGTGCCGGCGGACTGCCCGGTCGTGTCGGTCGGCGACGTGACGCCATATCCGATGGCCGTAATCGTCGTCGAGTAGACGCTGTGGTCCGTCATCGGCGGATCGATGACGGGGGTCACGTACTCGGGCAGGCCAATGGGCCGCGTGAGGATGAGGAGCGCGAGATCGTTGCCGCAGAACGACGTCTCGCCGGCGCCCGACGGCACGATGACCTTCTCTACGCCGTAGAAATTGGAGGCGCTGGAAAGAACGGCGTCGGGTGTCACGGCGATCGTGTTCGCCGGCGCGACGCTTCCAAACGTCGTGACTGTGCAGTCGACGATCCGGGAGGACACCGAAGCGACGCAATGGCGAGCCGTCGCGACCAGATTCGGTCCGAGCAGCGATCCCGAGCACTCCGCGAAACTTTGCCCCGATCCCTGCTGCACCACGGCGACCACGAAGTCGTGCGTGGTGTCGGCCGTTCCCCCTTGAATGAAGCTGGTCGACGACGCGGTGGGCTCGAGAGAAGGGCCATTCGCCCCGCTGCAGCCCGCGATCGCCGCGGCCAGCGCAAGCCCCCTAAAACGCACTGGGCCGCCCGAGGGCACAAGGATCCGAGGCCGGAGTCGCCGGACCGCAAGTGCGTCCCCCGCGGCAAAGGACGGCCTCGGCCTGAATCTGGCTAATCATGTAAAATTCCATTTTTGCCGCTGTGCGGCGATTCCCGGCGCCTCTACAGTGTCACGCGTCACGGACCGGCCGGGCTGGTAGCGAAAGTCCCGAGCATGGCAGTTGAGCAGGATCGTGCCCATTGCGCCAATGGTCCTGACACACGCCTGCGCCAACCGCTTGAACGTTGTGGGGGCTCGGCCCGCCCACCAACGGCATGTACACCATCATGCCACTGGCGACGCTCCTCGAAAATGCCGCTAGGCTCGGACTGTGGCATGGAGCGAAGCTCCGCCGCCCTCCAAAAGACGGACAAGGAGAGCTTTCTCTTGCTCTTTCTCTTGCTCTTGTCGTCTTCGCGGCAGAGCTCGGCGATTTCAAAACTGGTTGGACGTGCTCTGGAATACGGTTCGCTGCTATCGCCAGATTCGGGGGGGCTTTGACGGTCGGCCAGCGCGGCCTGATTCATACCCCGAGAACGCGCACGGCGAGAAAGAAGACGCGAAGCGCTTCGAGGTCTTCGACGTAGCTGGTCAGCACGACGTCACCGCGGCTCGCAGCAGACGCCATCACGACGGCGTCCACCGAACCCGGTCCTGCCCGCGAGCGCGCGAGAGCCTGTCCCGCCAGCTTCGCGAGATCGGTCCCCAGGGGCTCGATGTCGTAGTCGCGCGAGTGGGCCACGCTGGCAGCGCCACCACTCGACGATCACGGCAACGGATACGGTGATGCGCAGAATCGCATTTTGCTCGGCAGGATCGTCATGGTAAAGGGGCTTAACTTTATGCGGATGGGGCTTCCCGATCGCGACGTCGCGAAGGCGCGGGGCTAGCGTGCGGGCAAGAACCGCCCGCGTGGGGACGGTCGCCGTCGCCGCGATCCTCTTGCTGCCCGCCGCGGCGCACGCCCAGGTGCCGGCCACCGGAGATCCGAACGCCACGGCGGGGCTGCCTCCTGCGGTGGGGGTTCCTATTCCCGACGTAGCGCCGGCGCCGGCTCCGCAGGCCGGGCCTCCCGCGGCCCCCAATGGCGCCCCGGCGGAGGGGCTCCAGAGCCCCCCTCCCGCGGCGGCCCCCGGCGCTCCGATCGCGGGTTCCGAGGTTCCGAGTGCTGGCGCGGCGCGCGATGTCCTGTCGAGGCCCGCGTACATCCCTGGCTATCGCCTCGACCGAACGCTCGGTCTCTCGCCCAACGTGCCTCGCGTCGGAGGTTTGCCGGGGGGCATGACGCCCGGTTACGCGGCGCCCATGCCCGCGACGCAATGGACATTTCGCTGGACGGGCTTTCTGACCGCCTCGTTGCAGACGAGCTCCAACCAGCGCGTCCTGCCCGCGCCCGGGCAAAGCCAGCTCGTTTTTCACACGCCACCGCAGACCATAGACGAATACGGCTCCTTCGTGGGTACGAGCACCGTGCCCGGCCAGTGGGCGCAACTGAACTTCGTCTACGGCAACCGGTACGTGAGCGCCAACCTGTCCATCACGACGTGGAACCCGACCGATCCGACCACATTTTATCAAATTGGCAGTCAGCAATTCGTCAATAATTTTTACCTCGCTTATAGCCCCGCGCCCATCGGCCCGGTGCATCTGCACGCCCTGGCCGGCTACTTTTACAATGGATACGGCGCCGTCGGGCAATCCGGCCTCGGAATTTACACGAGCCCGCTCGTCGGGGGCGTCCACGGCGTGGGGGAAGATCTGTTCGCGGAATATTACGTGGACGACGATACCACCGTGACCGTGGAGGACGGGGTGATGGGCAATCGCAACGGCATGGGGGCGATCAACATCGTGCCCAGTCCTCAGAACGGCGCGAGCCCGCAGATATTTCCGTCGGCGTGGGTGCATCACTTGCACTTGGGAATCGAGACGCGGGGGCAATTGACGCTTCGCGCGCGGCTGCATCTGCTCTCGAATTGGGCCCAGGACGATCGCGTGCAGGTCGGCGTCGACAATCAGCAGACGCGCCAGATCGACGAGTCGTACGTGAAAGACGGCCGCATCACCGTCTACGGGGCCGACGCGGCGATCGCGTCGTCGTTATGGGGTTACGTGGGCGCGGCCGCCTCGTACACGCACGGAAGCAACGCTTATCCCGTTACGGGGCTGAACACCTTCGGAGGCGACGGGCAGTCGCTCACGAACCGTTGGTGGGGGCAGAACTCGGGCGGCACGGGCGACCTCTTCGCCGCGGGCATCAACTACAGCGCGAGCATCGGACAAATCGTCAGCTTTCCCGTTGCGTTCAACGCCGACGGGCCTGATCTGACGTTGAACACGGGCCTGATCTTCGCCGAGTCCTGGACCCAGTTTCAGCCTTTCGAAGCGCGCGCGCGCTTCAAATACGGCGCGGACTTGCTCTACACGTTCTTGCCATTCATGGGCGTCGGATTCCGGGCCGACGTCGTCGTGCCGAATTCGCACGATGCCGAAGAAACGTTCGTCGTCGTGGCGCCCCGCCTCGTCTTCAAGAGCGATTGGAGCAGCCGCGACACCGTCACGTTGCAGTACGGCAAGTGGTTTTATGGACCCCATACGCACCCCGAAGCGAGTTCGGTTACCCCGGGCGATCGGCTGGATGACCAGCTCTTCGCCCTCAACGCTCAAATGTACTGGTGAGCAGCGCCATGGTGCAAAGCCCAGTGGAGTCGGTCATGATGAACTCGTTTCGCCGGGCCTCGACGGCGTCAATGGCGTGGGGGCGGCGGCACCCGCCCCATCGACTCGCCCGTCGCCTTGCACATTGCGCAGTCGCCGCGAGCGTCGGATCGACGGCGATCCTGGCCGTGTCGCCGTACGCTCGCGCGCAGAACACCACCGTGGCGGCTCCCACGGGCCCGGCCCCGGGGAGCGACGCGCAGGGCGACACGGCGGCAGGTAGCGAGTCGTCCGATTTGCTCGGCGTTGGCCCTGCGATTGGGCTCGATCCGACGGCGCCGCAAGCGACCGTGCTCCCGGGCGGAATGACGCCGGCCTTCGGGACTTTGCCTCAGAATAGCCAAGATTGGCGCTTCGATTTCCACGGCTTTCTGACCGCCCCGCTCAACGTGGGCTTCAACTCGCGCCCCAACGCGCGGCCCGGCCAGAGCACGACCGTGCTGCACGCGCCGCCCGTCGTGCCGGACGATCTCGAGACCTTCTCGCATACGGGCGTGGTGCCGACGACGTACGCCCAACTCAATTTCTCGGATGGTAACGGCGTCGTCTCGGCCAACGCGAGCATTCTGGCACGCCAGGCCAACGTGTCGGAGTCGTTCCTCGAGCCGTCGTCGCAGCTCGGGATCACGGATGCGTACCTGCGGTACGACGCAAACCTGGGGCATCGAGCGCGCATGCGCGTGCTGGTCGGCGCGTTCACGAGTCGCTACGGCTCGACGGGGGAGTACGACGAGGGGCGCTATGGAACGCCGCTCATCGCGCGGATCAACGGGGCCGGTGAGTTGACCACGGTCAAGTTGCGCCTTGGCCGCTATACGCTTCTATTGGAGCAAGGACTTCAAGGTCAAACGAACACGGCGAGCGCGAGCGTCACCCCCGACGTATGGAATGATTTCGCGAACCCCGAAGAGGGCACGACGTTCGTCAATCACTTCCATGCGGGCCTCGGGTATCGCTCGCTGGCCACCGTGGGGGCCCACTTCATCAATGCCCAGAGCCACGATGACCACGCCACGGGGACCCTCTTGCCGGACGGGGCTCTCACCATCGCCGCGGCGGACGTCCGCCTTACGATGGGACGTTACGGTCACTTCTACACGGCTCTCTCGTACGCGAGCGCTTCGCATGCGCGAACCGTCAGCCGCATCATCGACGTGCTCAACGCGCCGGGGGGACCGGGGCTCGAGGCCAACTACCTCGGGCCGGAGTCGTTCGGCGGAGATGGCACAGGGACGCTCACGATTGTCGGAGGCCAGTACGACCTGAGCGTCGGGCGACTCGTCAATTTCCCGCGGCAGTTCACCGGTCAAGGCCGTGACCTTTTCGTCAGCCTCTTTGCGGTGGCGGCCCACGTCACGAGCGCCGTAGAGCTCACGCCGGCCGCCCCGCCTCCGGGCGCCGCTCCTGCGCCCGTGAATCGCGTGTACGGCGATGATGTCACGAAGCTCAAGTTTGGCGTCGAAGCCACGTACAGCGTGTTGTCGTGGCTCGCGGCGTCGCTTCGCTACGACTACGTCGCGCCCAACGTCGATGCGAACGAGTACTCCTTCACGGTGATATCGCCTCGCATCATTTTGCGTTCGTCGTGGCTGGCCACGGACCAACTGGTGCTCCAGTATTCTCACTGGTTCAACGGGTCGCTCACCACCGTGAGGGCCGGCGAGCCCCCCGTCGACAATCCCGCAGTCGTACCCGACGTGGACATGCTCTCGCTCTCGGCGAGCATGTGGTGGTGAGGAGGCGACGTTGCCGAAAACGGTGAACGCGCGGACGAATCCGCTCGCCGGCAGGCGGCAAATAAGCGCGACCCAAGAGAAATGATTTGGTAAAGTCTCCCAGCTGAAAGACTACGTGGACGGAGGTGGACCATGGCAGCGAAACTTGCTTCGACGGTTTTCCCATTTGCGGCATTCGGGCTTCTCGTGGGGGCCGCCGCGGCGGATATGTATGGGTGCTCGAGCGACAACGGCAGCCGGCCCGGCGGAACGACGGGCAGTAGCGGCACCGGTGCGACGGGCAGCGGTACGACCGGCACGGGAGCCACGGGTACGGGCGCGACCGGCACGGGAGCCACGGGTACGGGCGCGACCGGCACGGGAGCCACGGGTACGGGAACCACGGGCAGCGGCACGACCGGTACGAGCGGTGCGACGGGCACCGGCACGACCGGCGCAACAGGCACCGGCACGACCGGCACGACCAACGAAGATGCGGGGGGAATATGCTCGCTGCCCGCGGTTCCTCCGGGATTGGTCTTATATACAGGCGGAATTCTGGCCCCGTTATGCCCCACGGGCATCGACTACAACAACCAAAGCTGGTTTCCGTACGACGATGGCACGTTGGACGGGGGCACGTGGGTGCATACAACGGCGATGGGTGGTTGCGGCTCGGGCGCTTGCGCGTATCACGCGGCCGCGGGCGGTTTCACCGGCTATGGTGCCGGCGTCGGCTTCACGCTGAACACGACGGGCATGACCGCCGCACCGCTGGCGGCTGACGCCGGCGGCCCGTACACAGGGTTTCAGGTCTGGCTAAAGGGAACCACGACGGGAACCCGTCAAGCCGGCTACGCGCTGGGCAACAACTTCGTTCACATCAAGTTCGTCACGTCGACTGTCCGGAGCGGCGACGAGTTCGGGGCTTACTGTCCAATACAAAACGATACGTGGACCGAATGCATGTTGCCATTCGCGGGGCTGAAGCGGGATGGGTACGAGGCGGTTCCCCCTGTCGCGACGGACATGTTCGATCCGCAGAACCTCGAAAAGATCGAGTTCGAATTCTCGTCGTACACGCCGCCAGCCGATTCGGGGATAACGAACGTCGTGAGCTTCGATGTTTGGATCGATGACGCCGCGTTCTATTGATCGGCGGGGTTGGACCGGACAGAGAGATTCCTGGAGGCTCCCCTTCGTATCCCCATGAGCCAAGTGAACGGCCTCAGACGGATGGCTCGTGCATGGGGGGCGCCCTCCGCTCTTGCTGGGTTCGTCCTGTCGAGTTGCGTCGACACGACGAAGGTGGCCATGTGCCCCGTACCGCCGGGCCAGAGGGCCAAAGTCTGCTCATCCGCCGGCACGCGGCCGGCGGATGATGGGCTGATTGACGATTTCGAAGACAATGACACGCAAGTCGCCAAGGTGGCCGATCGAAGCGGCTACTGGTTTACCAGCGCCGATCCAGGCGGATCGACCATCGATCCCGCGCCCCTCAAGCCGGCCGACGGCGGCGCGGACGGATCGAGCAAGGCGCTTCACTTGAGCGGTCAAACCGCCAGCGGCTCGGGCGCCTGGGGCGCTCTCTGGGGGGCCAATCTCGTGGGCGACGGCGTCTATGACGCGTCGATGTACGCGGGGATCGCGTTCAAAGCCAAGATGGGTGGCGCGTCGACGAATCGAGTTCGCTTCAAAGTGGCCGACATCAACACGCATCCCGACGGCGGGGTCTGTAAGAACTGTTGGAACCACTTCGGCAAGGACATCGCTCTGACGCCGGATTGGAAAGAGTACAAGATCTCCTTCGCCGAAATGAAACAGGAGGCGGGATGGGGTGATCCGTACCCTGCCGTCGTTCCGTCCAAACTTTTCGCGCTCAATTGGTCCGTGGGGCCCGGACAAGCGTTCGACGTGTGGATCGACGACGTGCACTTTCTCGACTGCAAGTGATCTTCTCGGCGGCGGTCCTTGTCGTCGAGCAGGGCGCAGAGTCACCGGTAGAAGCTGACGTCATCGAACCAGTCATCGACGTATCCGACATCCCAGGTGAACCGGACTACGGAGACGGAGTGCAAGTCGAGCTGTTCTGACTTTTGTGCGAATCCCTGTTGGTGCAGATCGGTAAATGGCACTTTGTAAAATTGCCAACCCGTGTCCAGCGTGACGACGGAGATCCAGTGGTCCCCACACTGCTCCGTGGGAAGCGCCGGGGCGGGATCTCGTGCGGGATCGTAGCAAAACAAGCTGTCGACGCCGTTCTCGTACGCATAAGGGGTGCAGGGACGGCCGTAGAACTGAGGATCTCCAGCGCCCCCCGGTCCCCCATTCCCTCCCCACGGTGGAGGCCGGCCCGGAACGAGACCGGCGTCAGCGATGAGATCGTTGGGATAGGCGGGATAGGGGGCGTCGCACGCGGTGGCGGCGCAGCACAGGCTGGGGCCTCCGTTGAGCCCTATACAACCCCCGCTCAAATTCCCGGCAGGCACGGCGGTTCCGCAAAAGAACCCGCCATAGTTCTCCAGGTTCTGCGGAACATTGGTGGCCGGTGCGAATGCCGCCGCGCCGATGAACGGCAAACAATCTTGATGGTTTCGGCACGCACATTCACGAGCGCGCTTACAGTGGAGCGGCTGCGGTTGGCCCGTATCCATTTGCTGGCGCTGGGCCAGATAGTTGAGATCGTCGTCCGTATACTTGTCACCGACGTTGACGCGAACCCCCGCCTGGCCGGTATACCCTCGACGCGCCCAGAAGCTCACTCCCACGTACTGGCTAACGTCGATGGCGCCCACGTAGACAGCGAATTCGTCGGCCGGAGGGCACGTCGCGGCGAGCTTCGGATCGGTGGTTATCTCGCACGGCGATGTCGCGGACGGGATAGCGCCACTGCAGCAGTAACCCTTGGGAGCCGCGGGGTCCGTCATGGGGGCGAGGTCGACGTTGAATCCGTCGTTGCCGGGATCGCGGCCATTGAGCTTCTGCATGGCAACGCCGATCCCCCCGCCCCAGCTCAAAAAGGGACCCCCGAACATGTGGAGAACGCCGTTGCCCAACTGCGGCGGCGTGCACAGGTCCCCGCCCACCACCGGGGGCTCGAAACCGATCGTGTACGTCACATCATGGAGAAAGGTTTCGAAGTAGAGATTGGCCGTTCCGTCTGTATAGGAATAGAGATCTTGCGCGGATAAGTAGTTTCCCACCGTCAAGTAATTGAACGTTTCAATCCGAAGCGTGTCGATGCCTCCCGCTTGCGTGCAATCCGCCGTGACCGCGCGGTTCGGATCCGGCGGGCACAAGGGGCATCCCCCGTCGCCTTCGGACGCATCCGATTCAGCGATGACGCCCGCGCGGTTGCATCCGGTGGCCTCGCCCGCAATTACAATTGCGCCCGCGAAGAGGGCGCCAACCCCCATGACGAGCCCGAAAGCCACTCTCGTGGTGTTCATTCGCATGACCCCTAAGCGCGCCTATCGCTTCTCGCAGACGAAGAGCGTCGCCGAGAGCGGCGGCAACGCGTATTCGATTCGATTGCCGTGGATCTCCGCCTTGTCGGGTACGACATGCACGGTCGGTGACGTCCGGTCGAGGCGGTAAACCTGCGTCACCGTGTACGTGGCCGCGCCGTGGATGACGACGTTCGCCGTGTACTTCGCCTTTTGGCTCTTGTTGATCGCGATCACCGTCAAGAGCCCCGGCCTTCGCGAGTCCGTCGCCGCGTAGACGGAGCCCTTTGCCACGTCGGCAATCTTCGTCGTGACGGCCGTGTCGCCGTAGGTCTGCCCTTTGCCGTCGAAGTTGCGATAGAGCGCGAACGCCGCCGCCACGTAGCTCGGCAGCTCGCCGTTCCCCGCGCCGTTGCCCCAATAGTTCGCGAGGAAGACTCCCTCGCGCCCGAGAATGCCGAGCACGTCGGCTTGCGCGAGACCCCCGGAAACGTGCGCTCCGGCCCCGAAATTGTATTCGGTCATCGACAACTTCGTGCCGGGGTATCGCTTGGCGACCTTCTCGCGCAGCCACGGAATGAGTCGAATCGACTTGCCCCACGCGTCATCGATCCAGCTCTTTTCGCGGTACGTCGGGTCCCACAGCGCGCGCGGGGCTTGGAGGCGGGCCTCGACCGTCTTCGGCAAGACGTCGTCCTCGGTGACGCGCTTGGTGCCGCGGGCCTCGGGATACCAGTGGAAGTCGAGCACGTGCACCAGGCGCCGGTGGTATTTCTGCTCGAGGTCTTTCATCGACGCCAGGTAGTAGTCGGCGTACGTCTCGTATCGAGCGTTGAATTCCTTCGAGTCCGGCGCGTCCGCCAGCGACAGATACTCGGCCCACCCGTACATGACGCCGCCGAGCAGGACCGCGGACGGATCGATCGCGGTGACCACCGACGCCACCGCTTCGGTGCGTGCCACCATTTCGCGGTACGTCGTCTTCTCGGGATGAATGCGCGGGTGCTCGGACGGCCAAAGGGCCGGCTCGTTGTCCAGGGAGTAAAACTTGATTCCGCCTTTGTCGGCCGTCCCGAGCTTGCGGACCATGAAATCGACGAACTCGTCTTCGTAGACCACGCCATCCCCTAGGTCCGGCATCGCCGGATAGGGCCCGGTCTCACGAAGCGCGGATCGATCCCACCGCCGGCTCGGCGCCTTCTCCGCCTCGGAGACTTCGTGGTTCTTGTCCGCCGCGACGAAGTCGACGAGGGGAATGGTCGCCAGCGTCTCGGCCCCGAGCCGCTTGTTGTCCGCGGCGAAGTCGAGAAACTGGGCCGCCGGCTCGTTGCAGTTCGAGTATCCCAGCGTCGTGCAGGGCCAATCGTCGCTCACGTGCCGGTAGTCCCCCCCGGCGTTCGAGGCGTTGATCTCCCAGTTGTACGCCGTCTGCCGGTTACCCCCCATCCGCCGCACGGTCACGCCCAAGCCCGCGATCGGCTGTGAATTGACGCCGTAGACGTAGGGGCTAATCGGACCGATCTTCTCGGCGGGGTCCAGATCGAACGCCAAGATTCCGCCGTCGATCGGCTCGGCCGCGGCGACCTCCGCGCTCGGTGGACGGTGCCACGGCCGCGTGGTCGGCAGCGCGGCGCGCCGAAGGGTCTGGGCGAAGTTATCCACCGTGACACCGCCGATCTCGATCGTCTCCGGGTCGTACCCGAGCCGGAAGACCATATGCGCTTCGCCCGGCGCGAACGTGCGCTTGGCGACGAACGGCACATGCACTTCGCGCCACTCGACGCCCATCTGCACGTCATACGTCGTCGACTTCTCGTACGGGTCCTTCGACTGCTCGAAGACGAACTGCGTCTCGGCCTCGCCGGCGTCCTCGATGAGCGCGTCGGCCCGGACGTAGAACGTGGCGAGCAGCACGTCCCCCTCGTTCACGGGCCCGACGGTGGGCGCTTGAATTTGAACGGAGTACTCGGTTCCCGAGGGCTTCTTGACCTCGGCGCGGAGGGCCTCGGCGAAGGGTTCTCCCGTGACCGGGACGGAAGTGAGCGCCACTTTGTCGACGTCGCCTTCGAGCACGAAGGCGTGGAGTCCCTTGGAGCCGACGAGGTTTTCTCCCGTTCCGACGACCGCGTCCGGCGAGCCCGACCCGCCCCCCGGAGGGCAGTAGAGCTTGCGTTGGATGCAGCCCGCGACGACGATCGCGAGGCACGCCCATCCCGCGGTCGACCGTCGCTTCATCGCGCGCCACGATAGGCCCACCCTGGAGGGGAGACCAAGCGGTTTGCGGGCGGTTTCGTGCGCTGGACGCGCTTTTAGTTAAGGCACCTTAATTAGCCGTTGCGAATTAGCCGCCGCCAGCCGCCGCAGCGGCGGGGTAGGGTAGGGGTACGATGACGATGATGCCGCGGCGTGGTGCGGACAGCAGGGAAACGGCCGCGGTTCGCGGGAATCGATCGCGGGCGCGGGCGCGCTCTTGGGCTGCGGGCTCCGTGGGGATCGCGATCGCGGCCGGCGCCGGGCCGGCTTCTGGGGCGGACGTCGTCGTCAGCCCCGCGGTGACGCATCAGGCCATCGACGGATTCGGTGCGTCCTCGGCGTGGACCACGCAGTCCCTCAGCGATTCGGATGCCGACTTCTTGTTCTCGGCACCGAACCCCGACGGCGGGGCCCCGGGAATCGGGATGTCGCTCCTCCGGATTCGCGCGGCGCCGGACGGGACATCGCTCGAAGTGCAGACGGCGCAGCAGGCGCAAGCACGGGGCGCCAAAGTCTGGGCGACGCCCTGGTCGCCTCCTCCCGAGTGGAAGGACGGTACAAACGACGCGGGCAACGGCGGCTCGCTCGACCCCGCGCAATACGACGCGTGGGCCGCCCGCCTCGTTCTCTTTCTCCAGAACATGGCTGACGCGGGCGTCCACATCGCCGGCTTGTCGGCGCAGAACGAACCGACGACGCCCGCCGCCGGCTACGAATCGTGTGTCTACACGGCGCTCCAACTGACGGCATTCATCGGGCAGCATCTCGGGCCGGCCCTAGTCGAAGCAGGCTTGATGCCGCCATTGCAGATCGTCGCCCCGGAGACGCAAGGCTGGAGTGTGTTTCCTGATTTCGCGAGCGCCATCCTCGGCGATCCTGCCGCGTCGTCGTACGTGGGAGTCGTGGCCACGCACGAATACGGGAGCGCGGGCCCCATCATGTTCGACGGTGGAAGCCTCGACGCGGGAACCCCGCGCCGTTTTTGGGAGACGGAGATCTACGAGCAAGGGGCGGCCACCGATCCGGGAATGCCCACGGCCTTGTGGATGGCCGAAGAAATGCACAACGCGCTCACGCTAGCGAACGTCAATGCGTGGCATTTCTGGTGGATTCGTCCGCAGTCGCAAGACAATTCGGGCCTCTACAATCTCTCGGACGCGGGCCTGCAGCCCGCGAAGCGATTGTACGTGATGGGCAATTTCAGCCGCTTCGTTCGGCCGGGCTTCTATCGGGTCGAGTCAGCGCCGGCCGCGCAGCATTTCACGGTCGATGGAGGCGGTGGACAGGTCTTCGTCAGCGCGTACTGCGATGGATCTCCGTGCGATGGGACGAGCACACACCAGCTTGTCATGATCGCCATCAACGACTCAACGGTTGCCGTACCTCAAACGTTCGATTTCAGCGGCGTCGCGACCGGATTCTGGCAATCGTGGGTGACGTCGGACTCGCTCGATCTCATGCCGGGTGACTCCGTTTCGAACACCAGCACCAGCAGCGAAGTCACGTACACGCTGGCGCCCCATAGCGTCACAACGCTCGTGGGTGAGATCGTGGGGCCGGGGCCGCCCATCGTTCCGGAGGCCGGCACCGGCGCCACGGCCGGCGCCGGAGGCCTTGCCACGAGCGCCCCCGCCGTCGGCAACGACGGTTGCGGGCTCGCGTGCTCCACGATCGGGCGCGGCTCGGACGGGGAAGGAACGGCGGCTGCGATCGGAGCGAGCGCTCTGGCGGCGCTGACGGCGTTCGTGCGGGCTCGCGGGCGACGGCGCCGCGCGAACGATCCACGCTCCGCGTCCTGATCCTCGCGGGCGCGGCGGGCGTCAGAACGCGCTGGCGGGCGAAGTCGGCGGCATGCGCGGACCGGCCAGCGCGTCGAGCATTCCGAAGTACATCGGCTTGGGACGGCACTCATCGTCGAACGGGAGGGGATCATGGGGTAGGGGGCCGCGGAGCGCACCCCAGTGCGGGTCGTTCAACCAGGTATGCGCGTCGGTGAATCCCCACACCGTGATTCCCGTGCACCGAGCCACCGCGACGCAGGCGGCCACCACGTCGCGCGCGATCGCCTTCTGGCGCGCGAACTTCTCCTCGATCGAGCCGGGGATGGCCCCCACGGGGACGTCCATCTCGGTGATCTCGACGGCGACGCCGAGCGCCGCAAAGCGCTCGAAGTTTTGGCGGATCGCGTCGGCGCTCGGCCAATGCCGCGGATCCACGTGCATCTGGAATCCAATCCCGCCGATGGGAACGCCGGCGTCCCGGAGCCGCGCAACCAGGCGTAACGCGGCCTCCGTCTTGGGCGCCCCGGGGTTCTCGATTTCGTAGTCGTTGTAGAAGAGAAGCGCGCCGGGATCGGCTTCGTGGGCTGCCCGGAACGCGTCGTCGATGAACGTCGGCCCGAGGGCCGTGAACGGGGAATCCCCCCGGAGCTCGCCCGTCGGTCCGTCGGCCAGCGCTTCGTTGACGACATCCCACTCGGCAATCCGGCCCCGGAAATGGCCCGCCACGGCGCGGACGTGATCGACCATCGCGGCGTGAAGCGCCTCGCCGGAGAGCGCACGGACCCACGGCGCCAGCTGCGAGTGCCAGACGAGCGTGTGTCCCCTCACGCGCATCCCGTTCTGAAGGGCGAACGCCGCGAGCTCGTCGCCCCCGTCGAACGCGAACACGCCTTTTCGAGGCTCTATCGCCTCCCATTTCATCTGGTTCTCCGGCGTCAGCGAATCGAACTCGCGCGCCGCCGTGGGTCCGTAGCTCGCTTCACCGAGGTACTCCGTGGCGAGCGCCGTGCCCACATGCCGGTGCGTCCGCGCCGCGGCTTCGCGGAGCGTCGTCGTGCCTTCGCGCGCGCTGGCCGCCGAACGGCCCTTCGCCTCCTCGGCGGCAGGCATGACGATGCACGCGTCGAGGACGACGACGAACCAGAGCGCCCCAAATCGGTGCGACGGGAGCCGCGCGCGCAGGCCTAAACCCAGTAGCGGCTCACGAGGTTTTCCAGCATCTCCTGCCGACCGGAGCGGGGCTTGGGATCGACCCTTTGCGTCAAGACGTGTTTCTGCAGCTCTTCGAGCGACAGTTTTCCCGCGAGGATGTCTTTGCCGAAGGACTCGTTCCACCCCGCGTACCGGTCATCGATCACGGCCTGGAGTTTTCCGTCCTCGAGCATTCGGTCGGCGATGAGGAGCGCGCGCGCGAGCGTGTCGATCCCCCCGACGTGCCCGTGGAAGAGATCGATCAAATCGCTGCTCGGGCGGCGCACTTTTGCGTCGAAGTTGAAGCCTCCCGTCTTGAGGCCGCCGGCCAGAAGGATGCGACGGAGGACGAGCGAGAGCTCGAGGGGGTCGTTCGGAAATTGATCGGTGTCCCACCCCAGGAGCGGATCCCCTCGATTGATGTCGACGCTCCCCAGGACGTCGTTGGCGATCGCGTACGCGATCTCGTGCTCGAACGAGTGGCCCGCGAGAATGGCATGGTTGGATTCGATGTTGAGCCGGAAGTCATCGCGGCTCAACCCGTAGCGTTGCAAAAACGCATACACGGAAGCCCCGTCGAAATCGTATTGGTGTTTCGTCGGCTCTCTCGGCTTGGGCTCGATGAGAAGCGGGCCCTTGAAGCCAATCTTGTGTTTGTGCTCCGCCACGAGCGCCATGAAGCGCCCGAGCTGGTCGAGCTCGCGCTTCATATCGGTATTCAGCAGCGTCTCGTACCCTTCGCGTCCGCCCCATAGGACGTAGTTCTGGCCGCCGAGCCGCTTCGTGATGTCCAGCGCCTTCGTGACCTGCGCCGCGGCGTAGGCGAACACCTGGGGGTCCGGATTGGTCGCCGCTCCCGCCATGAAGCGCGGGTGGCTGAACAGGTTCGCCGTGCCCCAGAGCAACTTGACCCCCGTGCGATCCATGTGACCGGCGAGCACGTCCGCCATGTGATCGAGAATCGCGTTCGACTCCGACAGGCTCGCGCCTTCCGGGGCGACGTCGCGATCGTGAAAGCAAAAGTACGGGACCTGAAGCTTCTCGAAGAGCTCGAACGCGGCCGAGGCCTTGGCTTCCGCGAGGCCCACCGCCGGCCCGGGTCCTTGCCACGGCCGCTGGAATGTTCCCGCCCCGAAGACGTCGGATCCGTCCCCGCAGAACGTGTGCCAGTAGCAGACCGCGAGGCGCAAATGGTCTTCCATGCGCTTGCCGCGGACGACGCGATCCTTGTCGTAGTATCGGTACCCGAGCGACGCCTGACCGCTTGGACCGTGAAAGCGAACCGGTTCGATATCGGGGAACGCTGGCTTGGACATGGGATCCGGTGACCCTTCGTTAGGGTTTGGCCATGCGCGCGTCGTGCGCGGGCCAATTTGGCGAACAGGTTTTACCAACGGCGGGTCCCGATGGCAAGGGACCGCCTCGCTCGGCCAAGACCCAATTGCGGGAGCAACGAACCCTGTTAGAGTGGCTGGCGCAAGGGGTTTCCTCGTGCGTGCTCGAGTCGACCGGACCGTCAAGCGCGCGATGAACGCATCCGTCCCGCTTGGCGCGTATGGGGCCGTTGCGTGGGCCGTCCTTTGGCTCTCGCCGGCGTGGCTTTCGTGCGCGGGGACGGGGGCGGCGGCGGGGGGCGCCGTCATCACGGAGGCGGACTTCGCGAGGGCGCGCGCGAACGCCGCTCCGGGGGCTCGCTCGTTCGGCCTCGAGTGTGCCCGCTGTCACGGCAGCCGCGGCGAAGGGCTCGCCGGCGTCCCGGCGATCCTGGGAGCCGGGGCGCTGCCGGAATACCCCCGCGAGACGGCCCTCGCGGGTGCGCCCGGTCTCCGGGACCCCGAGCAAATGGAAATCGACAGCCAGACGCAGCACACGGGCTTGGCGCGCAGAGGGCCTTTTCGCAATGCCGGGGACCTCTATGCGTTTCTAAAGACGCACGTGCACAAACCGCGGACGCGTCCCTTCGACGACGAAGACTATGCGGCCGTCGTCGGCTTCATGCTCTCGGTGCAGGGCCAAGAACTGCCCTCCGGGGGTCTGACGGCCGACAACGCGCAATCGATTCCCATTCCGCGAAGGTGAAGTGATAAGCGTCGACACGTTCTCTCCCGTGGGGTGTCCACTTGACCAAGCCGAGCCTTTTCGATTCCGCATTGGAGGGGAGAACGCAACCGCGTCTGTTGCCCTCTGCCAAAACGTCGCGGCCCGCGCCGCCGAGGGCCGCCCTCGTGGGAGCAAGAGCCGTGGGATGGGGGGGTTGGGTCTTGCTGTCGGCCTTTGGCGCGATGGCCGGCTGCCGACCCGCGTCCACGGCCGCGGCGCCTCTGGGTGGTCCAGCGCTTCCGACGAGCGCAGCCTCCGCCGCGTCTGCGCCGGCGCCCGCCGATCCGGGCCGCGCGCGATACCGTGATGCGCGGCTCTCCGCCGATGACCGAGCATCCGATCTGCTGTCGCGGATGACGCTGGCGGAAAAGGTCGCTCAGCTCGAATCCGTCAATTGGGAACACACACGGATCGACGACGGGCCAGGCCACGCGTTCTCCGCCGACGAGGCCGGGCGCCTCATGCCGAATGGCATCGGCGAGGTGACGCGTCCGAGCGATCGTCACGACGCGCGGACGGCCGCGGAGTTCGCGAACGCCGTGCAAAAGTACCTCCTCGAAAGGACGCGCTTGGGGATACCCGCTCTCTTTCACGAGGAGGCGCTCCACGGGTTCGTCGCCCCGGGGGGGACGAGCTTCCCGCAAGCCATCGCGCTCGCGGCGACGTTCGACCCCTCGCTCCTCGAACAGGTGTTCACCGTTGCGGCGCGCCAGGCGCGGGGTCGCGGGGTTCAGCACGTCCTCGCGCCGGTGCTCGACGTGGCGCGGGATCCCCGCTGGGGGCGCATCGAAGAGACGTACGGCGAGGATCCGTACTTGGCCGCCCGGATGGGCGTCGCCGCGATTGAAGGATTCCAGGGACGACGGCCGGCCGGCAGCCCTCTCGACGCCGATCACGTCATGGCCACGGCAAAGCATTTCACAGGGCACGGCCAGCCGGAGGGCGGTCGCAACACGGGCCCTGGGAACTACTCCATGCACGTGCTTCGCGAAGTCTTCTTGCCGCCGTTCGAAGCCGCCGTGCGGGAAGCCGGCGTCGCGACGGTCATGGCAAGTTACAACGAGGTCGACGGGGTGCCGTCGCACGCCAATCGGTTTCTGCTCCGTGACGTACTCCGCGGGGAATGGGGATTCCGTGGGCTCGTCGTTTCGGACTACTTCGGAGTCGCGGAGTTGGAGCGAAAACACCACGTCGTCTCCGATTTGCGTCTCGCGGGCCGCAAAGCGCTCGATTCCGGCGTCGATCTCGAGCTCCCCGAAGCGGAAGGCTTCTCGACGCTCGCCGAGGACGTGACCGGCGGAAAGGTGGCGCAAACGACGCTCGACCAGGCGGTGCAGCGCATCCTGCACGCCAAGTTCATGCTGGGGCTCTTCGAACGTCCTTACGTCGACGTGCCGCCCGAGCCCGAACGGCCCGCCGATCGGGCGTTGGCGCTCCGCGCGGCCGAGGAAGCCGTGGTCCTCC
Organism: uncultured delta proteobacterium; assembly: GCA_963831555.1. Taxonomy (GTDB): domain Bacteria; phylum Myxococcota_A; class Polyangia; order Polyangiales; family Polyangiaceae; genus Palsa-1150. Next base: position 7,379 of record CAWHQT010000016.1, on the reverse strand, counting down.
TCAAGAACGACGGCCATCTCTTGCCGCTCGACGCGGCGCGCCTGAAATCGATCGCCGTCATCGGCCCCAACGCCGCGACGTGCCGTCTGGGCGGCTACAGCGGAACGCCGGACCACTCGGTCAGCGTCGTCGACGGAATCAAAGCCCGCCTGGGAAGTCACGTGAAAGTCGTGTCGGCCGAGGGCTGCGGGCTCACCAAGGGCAATCGCGGCTGGATCGACGACGCGGTCGAGCTCACGGACCCCGCGGAAGACGCCCGTCTCGTGGCGGAAGCGACGAAGCTGGCGGCCGCCGCCGACGTCACGGTGCTGGTGTTGGGGCAGGACGAGCAGCTCTCGCGCGAAGGCTGGGCGGACACCCATCGCGGCGACCGAACGAGCCTGGACCTCGTGGGGCGCCAAATGGACCTCGCGCGTGCCGTCCTCGCGCGCGGTCGCCCGACCATCGTGGTGCTCATTCACGGCAGCCCGCTCACGATCCCCGAGCTCGCGCGGACGGCTCCGGCGATCGTGGACGGTTTTTATCTCGGCGAGGAGACCGGTACCGCCGTGGCGGCCGTGCTCTTCGGCGACGTGAGCCCCGCCGGCCGTCTTCCGGTGAGCGTGCCCCGGTCGGTCGGCTCGATACCGGCCTATTACAACTACAAGCCGTCGGCCCGGCGCTTGTATCTCTTCGAGGAGCCGGGACCTCTATGGCCGTTTGGCTACGGCCTCTCGTACACGAGCTTCCAGTACGGCACTCCGACGGTGACGCCGGACCGGATGGCTCCGGACGGGCACGCGACCGTGAGCGTGACCGTGACGAACGCGGGCGCGCGGGCCTCCGACGAGATCGTCCAGCTCTACATCCACGACCTCGTGAGTTCGGTGACCCGTCCGGTGCAGGAGCTGAAGGGCTTCCGCCGGATCCGGCTGGAACCGGGCGAAACCAAGCGCGTCGAGATGGCCCTGGGTCCCGAGGAGCTCTCGTTCTACGACGAGACGATGCACCGAATCGTCGAGCCCGGGACGTTCGAGGTGATGGTGGGAGGAAGCTCGGCCGACGTGAAAAAGGCGCGCCTCGAAGTGGTCGCACCCTGACCGGATGACGTGGCGGAAATAGTTCTCGAGCATTCCACGCGAGGTCTCCGGGAACGAATCCCCCCGTCGCTTGGCGAGCGGCGTTGCCATACGCCCGCCGCACGATTGCCGCTCCGGAGACGCGCCTGTTACAGTCGTCGCAACGTGCTCGCCAAAGTCGATAGTCGAATGATGCGGGAGATGAATCGCGCGCTCCTGCTCGACATGATTCGACGAACGCAGACGGTGTCGCGCACCGATCTGGCCCGCCGCTCGGCGCTCACCAAGCCCACGGTTTCAGCCATCGTCGATCGGCTCTTGGTGGAGGGCATCGTCCGGGAGGTCGGCTTCGGCGTATCGCCCTCGAGAAAAGGGCGGCGGTCGAGGCTCCTCGAGCTGAACGACTCCGCCGTGGCGTTCGCGGGAATCCACTTCGGCGTGCGCCAGACGGCGGTCGCGGTCGCCGATGCGCGCGGGCAGATTCGGGCGATGACCACCCACCGCTCCTTTCGCGGGCAGCCCGGCCAAGCGATCCGGATCGTACCGTCGCTCGTGATCGCCGCGCTCCGCGATGCGAAGCTTCCCCGCTCGCGGCTTGCCGGCGTGGGTGTGGCCATCCCGGGCCTCGTCGATCAGGCGACTGGCACGTGCGTGCTCGCGCCCAACCTTCGCTGGTACGACGTACCCGTTCGCGCGGAGCTCTCGCGCGCCCTGAAAGCGCCCCTCACCGTGCGAAACATCACGCAGGCGGCCGCCGTCGCCGAGGGACGCCTCGGAGCCGCGCGAGGCGTTCGCTCATTCGCTTGGGTCTACGTGGGCACCGGCGTCGGCGCCGCGCTCGTGGTCGACGGGCGCGTGCTCTATGGGAAGAACGGCTTTAGCGGAGAACTCGGCCACTGCGCCGTGAACGGCAACCCCGCTCCGTGCGGCTGCGGCAGGACGGGATGCATCGAAACGGTCGCTTCGGGCACGGCGATCGAAGCCGCCGCGCGGGCCAGCGTTCCCGGGGTCGCGGTGCCCGGGGCGGGCAACCCCCGCGAGATCGACGCGCACGCGGTCGCGATCGCCGCGAGCGCCGGAGACGCGCAGGCGCGTCGCATTCTGGCTCGGGCGGGCGAGTACCTCGGCATGGGGATCTCGTACCTGCTCAATCTCTTCAACCCGGAGATGGTCGTCCTCGGCGGCCGGGTCATTCACGCGGGAGACCACCTGCTCGACCCCGTGCGAGCTTCCGTCACGGAGCACGCGATGCGCGGGGACGGGATTCCCATCGTGCCGTCGACCGTGGGGGACGACATCATGCTCCGCGGCGCCGTGTTGCTCGCCATGGAGGGTGACCCGGTTGACGGCACGGCGATGGCGCCGTAGCCATCGAAGCGCATGTACCTCGGGATCGATCTGGGCACTTCGAGCGTCAAGGCGTTGCTCGTGGACGACGAGCAGCGGATCCTGGCCGAAGCGAGCGAACCGCTCACCGTGGAGAGGCCGCGACCGCTTTGGTCCGAGCAATCGCCGGACCGCTGGTGGAGCGCGACGTCCGACGCCGTCGCCCGCTTGCGGAGCGAAGCGCCCGCCGCGTTCAGTGCGGTCCGGGCACTGGGTCTGTCGGGCCAAATGCACGGCGCCACCCTCCTCGACTCCGCGTTTCGCGTTCTCCGTCCCGCCATTCTGTGGAACGACGGGCGCAGCGGCGCCGAGTGCGCCGAGCTCGAGGCGCGCGAGCCGCGCTCGCGGGACATCACGGGCAACGCGGCGATGGCGGGATTCACGGCGCCCAAGCTGCTGTGGGTCGCGCACCACGAGCCGGACGTCTTCGCGCGAACGGCCCACGTTCTTCTTCCGAAGGATTGGCTGCGGCTCAGGCTCTCGGGCGATCTCGCGACCGACGCGTCCGACGCTTCGGGCACGCTCTGGCTCGACGTGGGTCGCCGCGCGTGGTCCGCCGACATGCTCGCCGCCTGCGGACTGCCGCCGGGCGCGATGCCGCGCGTGCATGAAGGATCGCAGCCGACAGGCACGCTCCACCCCGAGCTTGCGGCGACGTGGGGGCTATCGCCGAAGACCGTCATTGCGGCGGGCGGCGGAGACAACGCCGCGGGGGCGGCCGGCGCGGGCGTCATCAAGCCGGGGCAAGCCCTCCTCTCCCTCGGCACCTCGGGCGTCGTCTTTCTCGTCACGGATCGATTTTCCCCGAGCCCCGCGCGGGGCGTGCACGCGTTCTGCCATTGCATTCCGGGGGTGTGGCATCAGATGTCGGTCACCCTGAGCGCCGCGAGCTGCCTCTCGTGGATCACGGCGGTCGTGGGCGCGCGGGACGAGGCCGCCCTGCTCGCGGAAGTGGAGGCCGAGGCGCCCCGACCCGCGCGCGCCATGTTCCTCCCGTATCTTTCGGGGGAGCGAACGCCGCACAACGACCCGGGCGCGCGCGGCGTTTTCTTCGGCCTGACCCACGAGACCACCCGCGCCGAGCTCGCGCGCGCGGTCCTCGAGGGTGTCGCGTTCGCGTTCGCGGACGGGATGCAAGCGCTGCGGGACGGCGGGGGGGCACCGCAGGACATCACCGTCATCGGCGGAGGGTCGCGCAGTGCCCTGTGGGCGCGCATCATCGCGAGCGCCGTGGGCGAAACGTTGCTCGTGCGCGAGCGCGCCGAGCTCGGGCCCGCGTTCGGAGCCGCTCGGCTCGCACGAATCGCCGTCACGGGGGAAGGCGTCGACGCCGTGTGCCGCGCTCCCGCGGTCGTCCGCTCGATCGCGCCGGATTCCGCGCTGTCCGAGGGCTATCGCGAGGCCATCGCGCGCTATCGCGATCTCTACGCGCGGCTACGCGGAGCCTTCGCGCCGCCCGCGCCCGCGGAGTAGCGCGCGTCGCGCGCCGTTCGACCCGTGCGAATCAGTACGGGAGCCCGGGGAGGTCCAGAGTCACCTGGAAAACACCCTGCTGGCCGCTCGAGCCCTGCGCGGTGATGAAGAGGGTCTTGTGGTCCGCACCGCCGAACGCGACGTTCGTCACCGATGCGACGCCCGAGACCGTAAGGGTGCCTATCGAGGTTCCCGAGGGGCTAAAGACCTGAACCGTCCCCCCTCCAATCACGGCCCCGTAAAGATTCCCCGCACAGTCGATGACCATGCCGTCGATGTTCATGGTCGAAAATGGCGTCGCCGGACGCGGGCCCGTGCTGCCGTCCGCCATCACGGGAAACGCGTAGATGGCGCTGTTCGACGAGACATAGAGGGTGTCCTCGTCGAGCGAGAGCGTGACCCCGTTCGGTTGATTGAGAGGTGTGGCGTTGGGGGCCGGATCCACGACGGAGACCGCGTTCGTTCCGGGAGCGATGCGGTAGACGCGCTGCACGCTCTGGGCAGGCGGATTCGCGGATTGAAATCCGGATGGATCGGAGAAATAGATCGTCCCGTCGCTTCGGATCGCGAGATCGTTCGGTGAGCTGAACCGTGCCCCGTTGTACATCGACGCCACGGGCGTGCGCGTACCCGAAACGACGTCGATGCGAGAGATCGATCCGTCGGCATGGACGGCGCCGAACATTGTCCCCGAGCGATCGACCGCCAACCCGTTCGTCCCGGGATTCCACCCCGCGGGTCCCGCAACGGTCACGTTGGAACCCACGATTTCCAGTATCCGTGATGGCGGCGGCGACACCATGCTACCGAATTCAGACACGTAGAGGGTGCTTCCAATCCAAACCGGACCCTCGATCGTTGAATAGGAATTGCCCATTCCATTGATGGATCCGTCGATGTCCGCGGGCGGCACTCCGACGATTCTCGTCGGCGTCGCTCCCGCGAGCGTCGGTACTTTTCCGATGAGGCCCGTGGGGCACGTCCACCCCGGTGACGCGGCGTCTGCGCCGGTGTCCCCGGCGTCGGCGACGTTCCCGCCTCCGGCCTCGGGCACCGCGGCGCCGGAGCTTGCGGCTCCGGAGGCGCCGGAGCTTGCGGCTCCGGAGGCGCCGGAGCTTGCGGCTCCAGAGGCGCCGGTACTTGCGGCTCCAGAGGCGCCGGTGCTCGCCGTGCCCGACGCGCCTCCCGTCGACGCGCCCGACGTCCCTGATCCGGCCGTGCCGGACGGACCGCTGCCGGAGCCGCCCGATGCGCTGCCGCCCCCGTCGGGGGCGTTCCCCGTAGAAGCGCATGCGCTCCCCGAACCCGCGATCAGAAAGGCCGTGACGGCGACACGGACGTTCAAAGAAACCATTGGCCGGACGATACCACAGAGGCGCCCGCCCCTCGGCTGCCTCCGCTGTGGGCCAAGCGGAGGTCGCGAATGCCCGAGGCGGGCGCGCGTGCGCTCGTCGCCGGACTCGCGGGCTCTTCGCTCGGACGCGTGCGCCGGGGGCACGTACGCGAGTGCCCGAGCGGCGGTCGCGCGTGCCGGAGGCACGTATGCGGGTGCCGGAGGCACGTACGCGGGTGCCCGAGCGGAGGTCGCGCGTGCCCGAGGCACGTACGCGGGTGCCGGAGGCACGTACGCGGGTGCCGGAGGCACGTACGCGGGTGCCCGAGGCACGTACGCGGGTGCCCGAGGCACGTACGCGGGTGCCGGAGGCACGTACGCGGGTGCCGGAGCGGAGGTCGCGGGTGCCCGAGCGGAGGTCGCGGGTGCCCGAGGCACGTACGCGGGTGCCGGAGGCACGTACGCGGGTGCCGGAGCGGAGGTCGCGGGTGCCGGAGGCACGTACGCGGGTGCCGGAGCGGAGGTCGCGGGTGCCGGAGGCACGTACGCGGGTGCCCGAGGCTCGTACGCGGGTGCCCGAGCGAAAGTCGCGCGTACCCGAGGCTCGTACTCGCGCCCAGGAGGCTCGTTCGGCTGCGCTCTTCGCCCGCACTCCGCAGGGGAGCCCCTGCGCGTCGACAGGATGTCGATACTATTTCACGCGGAGACTCACCATGAAGATAGCTTTCGCACGGTATCATTCCGCTGCGAAGCGCTTTAGCCTGGGGACGTGTTGCCCGATGGCGCGCTCGTCACGTTCGCGGCGCACTCGCCGCAGGCACGATCCATCGCGCGCGTCTTCGAAGAGACGCTCGCCGTTTCGGGCGCGGTGTTCTTCGTGGTGGCGGCGTTCGTCGCCATTTGCGTCGTCCGCTTCCGGGCGCGAGAGCACGCCGCGGAGCCGGCCCAGACGCTCGGTCATCGGGGGCTCGAAGTGGCGTGGACCGTCGGGCCGTTGCTGGTGGTCTCTCTGCTCCTCGTGCGGACCGCGCAGACCATGGCGGCCACGGATCCGCCGGCGGATCGCGAACCGGATCTCACGATCGTCGCGCATCAATGGTGGTGGGAAGCGCGCTACCGATCCGGCGCCGTGACCGCCAACGAGATTCACGTGCCGGTCGGGCGCAATCTGCTCGTGGCGGTCGAATCGGCCGACGTGATTCACGACTTCTGGGTGCCCCAGCTCGGTCGCAAGATCGACGCGATCCCCGGGCACCCGGCGCACGTTTGGATGCAGGCCGACGAGCCGGGGACGTACGCGGGCGCTTGCGCCGAGTACTGCGGCGACGAGCACGCGTGGATGCGGATAGCCGTCGTGGCGGAGCCGGCCGCCGATTTCGACGCCTGGGAGCGCCACATCCGCGAGCCCGCCCCGGCTCCGTCGAACGCCGCCGCCGTTCGGGGAGCCATGACCTTCCGGCGGTCCACGTGCGTGGGCTGTCACCGCATCGCGGGCGTCGACGGAGCCTCCGGCGCATCGCACGCCGCGCCGGACCTCACGCACCTCGCCGACCGAAAGACGCTCGCGGCCGGCGTGCTCGCCAACGACCCCGAGCACCTGGTCCTGTGGCTCGAAGATCCGCAACGGTTCAAGCCGGAGAGCCACATGCCCAGCCTGCAGCTGACGGACGCGCAGGCCGACGATCTTGCGTCGTACCTCGAGACCCTGCGATGAGCGCCGCGACGTCGCCGTTCGAGTCGCAGGCCCGGGGGGGCGAAGACGCCGGGAGCGTCTACGCGTGGATCGCCACGGTCGACCACAAGCGGGTGGGCATTCTCTACCTCGTGACGGCGCTCTTCTTCTTCGCCGTGGGAGGCACCGAGGCCCTCTTGCTGCGCCTCCAGCTCGTTCGCCCGAACAACCACTTTCTATCCCCGTCGGCGTTCAACCAGCTTTTCACGATGCACGGCACGACGATGATCTTTCTCGTCGTGATGCCGGTGCTCGTCGGCTTCGCGAACTATTTCGTCCCGCTCATGATCGGCGCGCGCGATATGGCGTTTCCGCGCCTGAATGCGCTTTCCTACTGGCTTTTCCCCTTGGGCGGATTCCTCTTGCACTTCAGCCTACTCGCGGGCGGGGCGCCGGT
>CAWHQT010000015.1:0-1048409 GCA_963831555.1 uncultured delta proteobacterium | reverse complement strand
CTAGTGCCGCTCGGCAGAGGTTTTGTCCTCAGTTTGGCATGGCGAGGTGCCAAGACTTTGGACGATAGGACCAACGGAACGGCGGTTTGTCCTGCGCGTTGAACCATAGAAGGTAGCGGTAGATGGCCTCGCGAAGATCGTCGAGAGAGCCGAAGGAGGCCCGTGCGAGAGCTTGTCGGCCGAGGATGGAGAAGGCGCATTCGATCTGGTTGAGCCAAGAGGCATGCTTTGGGGTGAAGTGTGGGGTCCAGCGGGGATGGTCCTCGAACCAGTCGAGGACGTCGTCGGTGTCATGGGCGAAAAGGTTGTCGAAGATCAGGTGGCCGCGTCCGAGCGGGTAGGACTGGTCGACCACATCGAGCAGGTCGACGAACGTCAAGGCAGTGTGATCCTCGGAGAGAAAGCCGAAGAGCTTGCGACTGCGGACGTCATAGGCCCCCATCAGGCAGAGCGTTCCATGGCGTATGTACTCGAATTCGCGACGTACGGGCTGCCCGGGCTCCATCGGCAAGTCGGCGACCTTGCGCTCAAGCGCTTGCATGCCGGTCTTTTCATCCAAGCAGACGATGTGCTCGTCGCTCGGTGTGTCGTAGTAGACATGCAGCACGTCGTCGCGCTTCTGACGAAAGTCTTCGTCATGCGACGTCAGGTACATCTTCTGCCGATGGGGCTGCAGATCGGCGCTCGCCAAGATTCGGCCGACGGTGCGATCGCTGGTCTCGATCCCTTCGGCGCGGACATGCGCGCCCAGCAGCGCCGCCGACCAGTGCGTTACCGGAATGCCAACGTCGCCCGGCGGCTTGCACGCATGGCTCTCGATGCGCGCGGCGTCGGCTGCCGAGAGAGAGAGGGCGGCCGTCCCGATCGTGGGGCGTCCGCCAGCGCAGCGACCGAGTCTTGCGCATCCTTGAAGCGTTTGCGCCACCGTCGGACCGTGCGGTCATTGACGTGCAGGGCTTTGGCCGTATCCACAATGCTTAAGCCGTCGGCCATGGCCAGCAGCGCCATGCCGCGCAATACAATGCGTTTCTCCGCGGTCGCCGGGCGAATCGCAGCCTCTACCGCCTCGCGATGCTCCGGCGAGAGGGGCAGCGGCGTCGCCCGAGGACCGCGGTGGGGTCGTGTTACCCACGGTCTCGGATCAATCATGACCTCGCAGCTATCAGGCCCTGATTCCAAGGGCCAAATTTCTGCCGAGCGGCACTAGTTTAGTGAGTCACCCGGGTCACCCTGAGTCTCGCTCCGCCTTGCCTCCGGCAAGGCTCCGCTCGACAGGCCTGGGTAGCACTTCACGTGGAGGGGAGCGGGCCGCTCCCCTCTAGCTCCCCAGCCCGGAACGTCGTGGCGACATGGGTCTCGCTCCGCCTTCGGCTCCGCTCGACGGGCTTGGCTCGCTAGGGTCTCGCTCTATCCTTCGCGTGTCCGGCTCGGGTGGAGGGGTGGTGGGGGGCTAGCGCTAGCCGGCGAAACGACGTGGATCGGACTCGATGTGGTAACTTCCGGACGTACCTCGAACCGACGGAATCGGGGTGCCGGCGGAAGGGTCGGGACCGGCGGGAAAAACTGCGATAGTGAGACATAGTTGGGCGGCCCGGACCGCCTCAGGGGCTCCGCCGATGAAACGCATCTCTCGATCATGGCCACTCGCCTTCGCTGCCATCTTCGCGGTATCGACCGCACGTGCCGATGCGCCCCCCGCCGACTTGCGCGCGGAGCTCCCGGAGCCGGCTCGGCGCGCCTGGGACGCGGCAAAACAGCTTGCCGGCGCGAGCGACTACAAGGGCGCGCTCGTCGAGTTTCAGCGGGCCTACGAGATCTCGCACAATCCGCGCGTCCTCTACAATGTCGGCGTGACGGAGAAGCTTCTCACCCACTATGCGCGTGCTGTCGACGCGTGGGACAAGGAGCTCCACGAGGGGGCAAGCAGACTGTCGCCCGCGGAGATCCAGGAGCTCAAGAACGCGGTCGGAATCGTGCAGCAGTTCGTCGCCACGATAGACGTCACGGCGAACGAGCCCGACGCGACCCTTTCGGTCGATGACTACCCCGTGGGCAAAACCCCTTTTGCCGCGCCCGTGCGGATCGACGTCGGCAAGCACGTGCTCAAGCTGTCGAAGGAGGGGTTCGTCGACGCCATCCAGACGATCGACGTCGCGTCCGGCACGAGCACCCCGGTGTCGATCAAACTCGATCCAACGAACAGGACCGCCCTGGTCACGGTCTCGGTGGGGGGCGCCGCGAGCGCCACCGTGTTCATTGACGGAAGGGACGTGGGCCCCGCACCTTTCAAGGGGGCGCTCAGCGCCGATCGCCACACGATCGAGGCGCGATCCCCGGGGTATCTCTCGGTGGGCGAGACGGTGGACGTGCAATACCGGCAGCCCATGAGCCTGGTCCTCACGCTGTCGCCCGAGCGGCACATCGGGCGTCTTCGCGTCGTCGCGCCGGAGGGGGCCGACATCGCCTTGGATGCCCACACGGTCGGGGCGGGCACATGGGAAGGCGTCGTGTCGAGCAGCGGCGGCCACCAGCTCGTCGTTCGCAAACCCGGTTACCAGACGTACTCGACGGAGGTGTTCGTGGCCGACGATCAGACGCGTGACGTGAACGTGCCTCTGAACCGCGAGGTCAGCACCAACTGGGTGGCGTGGAGCATCGGCACGCTCGCCGTCGTTACTGGGGGCATCGTGGCCGGGTACTTCGTGTTCAAGCCGGCGACCGCGAGCCCGTTCGTCGGCGACTTGGGCTCGGGGCTCACGACGGCCAACCACGGGCTCCACTTTTGATGGAGGACGCGATGCGTACGCTCGGGCCAAAAGCGATCGTGTGGAGCGCCGGCGTGGCGCTGGCGGCCTTCTTCGCGGGCGCGACCGGTTGCTCGAACGACAAGCCCACGGAGCTCGTGCCGGGGGCGTTGTCGCAGGTTCAGGTGCCGCGCGATCTCGACGGCATCGAGCTCGAAGTGAAGGCCAACGGCGTCGTGAAGTTCTGCGCGAGCGCGTCCGTATACGACGGGCAGGTGGAGCTGCCGCGCACCCTCGGGGTGGTCTCCGGGGAGTCGGTGCAGACCATCGTCACCGTCACGATCCGCGGCTTTAGCCAGTCGATGAACAACCCGAACTTCGGCGGCTGCATCGACGGCGTCGCCGTGGGGGCGCCGGGCGGCCCGCAGGTGCTCCGGCGCTCGATCCAGACGTTCGTCGGCCAGCACACGCTATTTCTTCCGATGCCGCTGAGCTACTCCTGCTTCAACACGGACTGCACGTCGGCCGCCAGTTCGACCGCCTCCGCGAGCGCGGATACGACGACGTGCGCGGCGTCGCGTTGCGTCGACTTGAGCGGACAAGACCCGAAGGCGGCGGCCGCGAAGCTCGTGGATTACACACCGTCGCTCGTCGACGGAACGGACGTTTGCTTCAGCCCCGCTCTTTGCTTTGCAGACGAGCAGCCGGCGGTCTTCGCGAACGACGCGGATGCAAGCTCGGCGCAAGCGGGCGGCGCGGGCGATTGCACGTACGAATTCGAGACGCCTCCGCCGGGTTCGGGGCTCAACGTCAAAGTCTTCTACCAAGATTTTGCCTGGCAGATGGACGCCGTCACCCACACCTACGAAACGGTGAGCAAGAACGCCGGAGAGGTCGAGATCCTCAACGAGGATCCCGTCGAAGGGTTCACCGTCTCGCCGGATAATCCCCAGCATTTTACTCTTGCGCCCGGCCTGTGCGATCTCGTGAAGGCGGCTACGACGCCCCCGCCTCAGCCCGCCAGCGGCACGCTCGTTTACCACACGATCAGCGGTGTGCACGCCGCCAGCGCTTGCGCCCCCAAGGCTTCTCTTCTGCCCATTTGCGCGGGGCAGCGCAATTTGCCCGTGACCCTTGCCGATGGTGGAGTGACCCCCAACTTGCCTGACGGCGGCACCACCACGGACGGGACTTGCAACGTGGCGCTGCCGCTCGTTCCGGCCCCCAGCGCCCTCTACATGGTCATGGACGACTCGGTCGTGATGCACGCTGCGTTCGGGATGGCGGGCTACGCAACGGCGATCAACTTGTCGCTCACGGATCCGATTTTCAAACGAACCTACGCGGGCTTCAAATTTCTGCCGCATCTCGACAGCGACTGCACGGGCCTCACCACGTCCTTTGCGACGCCCGATGTCGGCTTCCAACTGGCCGCGCAGGCGCAGCCGGCCATTGCGCCGAAGCTGGAGGACTGGGTGGCCCCGCTTGGAGACACCATCGCCGCCCCGAGGCATCTCGATCTCCTGGCCGCCATGCGCCTGCCGGGCGCGTACGACGAAGTCCTGACCTTTCTGCAGCAACTCGGCCAAGCCCCCGATGTCGCCGGTGTCATGTTCTTCGTGAACCGCATCCCGGACCCGACTCCGCTGACGGGCAACGACTGTCCCATCGCCAACTTCAGCCCCCTGACGCCCACCGAAGCCGCGCGCCAAGCGCTGGAAACCGAGGCGCAGGCGGCCTTTGCCGGGGCGTCCACGTTGCGCACGTTCTTCGTCGTGCTCGATGACGACGCGAAAGACGGCCCGACGGTCGCGGTTCCCTTTTACGAGCAATTGCAGACGGATCTGCCGCAGGCGGTGACCACGATCGACGCGACGTCTTCGATGCCTGACCAAGTGCTGGCGAATTTCACGACGGTTGTCACCCAGCTGGGCACCTGCCTCTATGAGCTGCCGGCTGGCATTACGAGCCCCGCGCAGGCGCAGGTCACGTACAGCATTCCAGGCGCGCCGCCGGGCTTTCCAGCGACGGTGGTTGCCGTCGATCCGACGTGCAACGCGGCGTCGCAAAACACGGCCAACGGCTGGAACATCGACGAGAACGAGAGGCTCCGCATTTGCGGACCGGCATGCACGGACTTGCGCAACGCGATTCTCTTGGCGGGCGCGACGGCCCTCAGCAATAACGTTGCGGTCCCGGATGTGCCCGTCAACGCCGCTCTTCTGTGCGGCGTGGGGGCAGACGCCGGCGCACCGAGTCCCGCGGCAACGGATGGAGGTTCGACGAGCCAACCCGAGGCGGCGGGCACCGACGCGAGCGGCGTCGATGCAACGATGACCCCGTCGGGCGACGCTTCTATCTCCGAGGACGCGGCCGAAGCGGGGCCCGAAGACTAAGAGGGTCTACGGTCCGAACTGCATGCCCAAAAATGGCAGCAGGAAGACCTGCGGTCCGGTCGCAAAGTGATACTGCGGCGTCGGGATGGGCGCCGGGGTTTGACCGGCGGCGACCAAGGCCCGGCCAGGGCTGGGCGGCGACGCATTGCTCCCCGCGATACTCGCGTTGTCGGCCCACATCTCGAGTCCTACGGCCAGGGCTATCGTCGGCGTCAGCCGAATCTGGAGAGCGCCTTCGACGGTCACCGCCGGCGAGACATAGCCCACGCTGTCGGGCGAATACGCATCCCGGCGATTGGTCGTGTCGAGCGCCGTCGCCGTTCGAACCATGAACATCTGCTTATAGGAGAGCCCTACGCCACCCGCGACGGTGGCCCGCAGCGCGCGCCCCTCGGTCGAGGCGCGCACGCGCAAGGCCGCAAGGCCGCCCACGCGAGCGAACGTGAACTTCTCGTCGCGCGCCGGGTCGGAGAATGGCAAGGCCCCCGAGCTCCCCCCCGTCCCGTTGAAGTGCGCCGTCTGTTGCGTTTGGTCAGCGGCGCCAGCCAGCATGACCTCGAACCCCACCGGGTTGAACGTCCACCCCAGGTACCCGAACACGGCTCCCCCGAACGGCGACGGGGTATCGCACGACGACGCGCCGAGCGTGTCGCAGTTCGTCTCGAGCTCTGTCCCTTGCCCGCCGACCCCCAATGCGCCGGCCAGCCCGAAGCCGCCGTAGACACCCTCGAAAGAGCGCTCCGCGCTTCGCCTGTCGGTCACCGTCGCTGAAATCGGCTGGAGCGTGACAGTCTCGGCCCACGTTTCGTTGGTCCCGAGGGTCAGCGATTTGCTCAACGGCTGGTAGCCGTCACGCGTCACGGAGAACGTGTGCCCTCCTGGCGACAAGTCCCCCGCGAATGCACCCTCGCCGGCGACCGCCCCGTCAACCGTGATGAGACCCTGTCCGTCGCTCGTACGAACCTGAAGATGAGCCGCGGTGCTCGATGGAGCGAGATCGATCGCGAGATTGCCGCCGGCCATCAAGTTGACGGCCTGCGATGCGGCGGCGGCTTTCGAGCTCCGCCCGGTCACCTGATGAACGCCTGGGGCAACGTCTCCCTCCCACGGTGTTGCGCCGACGTCCACGCCGTCGATGAGCACGCGAAGAGGCTCGGCTCCGAGCGTGCGCACGACGAGGTGACCCTGCGAGGGCGCAATGGCAAGGTCGACGTCGACCACGGCTTTGCCATCGGCGGCGACTTCGGCGCGCCCCGCAAAGGCGATGAATCCCGGCTTCGTGACTCCGACGTCGTGCGGGCCGACGCCGACGCGGACGAGCGCCGGCACGGGGGACGTCCCGAAGGGCTTGCCGTCGACGGTCACGTCGGCGCCGGGCTCGCTGACCCGTATCGAGAGCCACCCGGTCTTGGCCGCCAGCTCGACAAGCCGCGACGTCGCCAGCGATCGATCCGCGCTGGCGAGCTTGCCGCCGTACGTGCGCTGCACGTCGGTGTACGCCTCGTAGGCCTCGCCCAGTCGCCCCAGCCGATAAAGCGCGTCCGCCGTCCCGAGCGCCGCCGGGGCGCTGGGCGCCGCTTTCAGGGCGGCCTGGAAGTGCGTCAGCGCCGCGGCCCAGTCCTTTGCACGAACGGCGGCGTCCGCGGCAGCGAGTTCCGCCACGTCCGCCGCAGGCGGCCCCGCGGCATCCGCTGCCGCAAATCCGGACGACGCCGTGGCGACGGCGAGCATGACGACGATGACACGACGGCGGTGGGCGCCCAAGATGAGCTTCGCAGGCTAAGGAATGGGCTTGGATGCCGTCAATCCAATCCGCCCGGCGGGTCCACGTATTCCGCTATTTCTCCGCGAAAGGTCCGCAGCGTGGTGGTCCCGACCCCTCGGGCGACGATGTAGTCCGGCCCGAGCGGCACTTTGCCGAGGCCTCCCGGGGTGTCGCAAATGAGCTTGGGCAGCGCGATTCCGGACAGGCGGCCCTGAAGCTTCTCCATCAATTGCACCCCACGAGCGAGGGGCGTGCGAAGGTGCGCCGTCCCGCGCACGGGATCGGCTTGCAGCAGATAATACGGTCTTACCCGCGATCGGACGAGGCTTCGGAACAGCGTCTCGAGAACGCGCTCGTCGTCATTGACGCCGGCGAGCAACACGGTTTGGTTCATTACCGGAAATCCGGCATCCGCGAGCCGCTCGCACGCCGCGGCGGCGGCGGGGGTCACCTCCTTGGGATGGTTGAAGTGCGTCATCACCCAGAGGGGGTGAAACGGCTTGAGCGCGCGGAGCAGCTCGCCCGTGATGCGCATGGGCAGCGTCACGGGAACGCGCGTGGCGAGGCGGATCGTGTCGACGCTAGCCACGGCGCGCACCGCCTCCACGACGCGCGCGATTCGCTCCGTGGCCATCGCGAGCGGGTCGCCCCCGCTGATGATCACGTCGCGGACCTCCGCGTGCTGTCGCAGCCACGCGAACGCCGGCTCGAGGGCCTCCAGCGAGACGGCCCCTTCGCCCCCGCCGACCATGCGCGAACGCGTGCAGAAACGGCAGTAGACCGCGCAGCGGTCGGTCGCCAAGAGGAGCACGCGGTCCGGGTACCGCTGCACCAGATGGGGAGCCACTTCGTGGGCGACCTCGCCCAGAGGATCGACGAGATCGCCGGGGGCGTCGTCATTCTCACGCGCATCCGGAACGCATTGCCGGCGGATTGGACAGGCCGCGTCGTTCGGGTCGATGAGGCCGAGATAGTAAGGCGTGATGCGGAGCGGCAGGCCGCGCGTCTCGGCGAGACGGGCCCCCTCGATCTCGCTCTCCGTCAGCGCCAGCGCCCGAGTGAGCGCGTCGACCGAGCCGATGGCGCCGCGTAGTTGCCAGCGCCAATCGTTCCAGTCGTCGCCGCCTTTGCGGAGCGACGATGGCGCGATGACCTGGGACATGATGCGGGCGATAGCACGCGCCGGGCCGCCGTACACGAAGCGACGCGAGCGACGGGACGGGCACCCGCGCGTCTCGCGGGCGAATCCGCGTTCGTCGCCGAGGACCGCCGGGCGGCCGTGCTCACGGGGAACTCGCGTCCAGGCCCGCTGCGTCGACTCTGACGCGTGCGAGCGCCGCCTCGTCCACGATGACGGGATACTGCTTTCGGAGATCGTCGATGAGTTGCGCTTCGCTTGCGTTTGCCTTGTCTTGGGCGAGCTTCACGCGAATGGATCGCTCCGCCTCCTGTAGAGTTCGATCGTGCCCGTCGACCCTGGCGGCGAGTTTGACGACATAAAATTGCGCGCCCCCGTCGGGCGAAGCGGCCTTCACCACCCGGGACAACACATCGCCGACGTGCGTCACCTCGAAGACCGCCGCGCGCACTTCGTCGGGAACGCGCGCGTTGACGCCGTGCGCATCGTCCGGCGGATTCACGAATCCGAGGTCGCCCGCCAGGTCGAGGGGAACGTTGGCCTTCGCCTGCGACTCGATCGAGCGGGTTCGCACGAGGTCGCCCCATGAACCCGTGCTTCCCCCGTCGACGACCTTCTGCGCGGCATCGAGCGCGGAGGCCGCCGCCGATGCGTTCGGCAGCACGATGGCGGAGACGCGCCGCCGCTCGGGGTCATGAAAATCGGCTTTGTGGTGCTCGTAGTAGGCGGAGACCTCGTCGGCCGCGATGTCGTTGGGGGCCGGCGCCGCTTGCCGCGCCTTCTTCAACACGGCGTCGCGGACGATCTCGCGCACCTCTTGCTCTGTGACGGGATCCTTGTCGTAGCCCCGGTCGCGCGCCTCGTCGGCCAGAAGCATTACGTCGATCATTTCCCGCAGCAAATCCTTGCGGCGCTCGGGAGCCTGGTACCGCAGCCGGTCGAACTGGTCCATGTGCTCGAGCGCGGCGACGTAGTCTCCCAGGGTGATCGTTCGCTCGCCGACCCGTGCGAGCACTTGCGCCGAGTCTCCCGGGCCTTCGACGTGGGTGGCGGGACCGGCGGCGGCGCCGTCCGAAGACCCCGCCGCGCTGGAGGGCGGCGGCTTGCACGCCGCGGCTCCGCTGGCGCTCGCGGCCATCGCCAGCACGAGGGGCAAGGCCGAGTACGCGTCGCGCATTCGTTTCCGAGTACTACGACAGCCGCCGGCCGCGCCAGCACGCGCTGCATGGTAAGAACGCGGAGACCCCATGCCCGATGCAGAAGCCACGGCCCGGCCGCTGCCGCGCGGCGTCCCGATCGTGGCGACGTGGATGCGCGCCGCGAGCTGCGCGGGCGTCCTCGCCGTCGCGTTCATCGCAGTCATCGACGCGTACGTGACGCTGTCTCACGGAGGGAGGACACTCGGATCGCTTGCATGGCGGATCGCGCCCGTATGCGGCGCGGAGGCTCTGCTCGTTTGGGCCATCCTCCGCGCGGAAGAAGCGCGCCTCACGCGCGAGCTCCGGACGGCGCGCACGGGAACGGCGGTCATTCGCGCACTTCTGACGCGCCGGCGCCAACAACTGCCGATCTTGGGACGGCTCTTCTCGACGCAGATCGGCGCGGCTGCCGTATTTCTCGCCGACGGCGACCGAACGGCGGCGCTGGGAGCGCTGGGGTCGACGTCACCGCTGATGCAGGGGGGGCGCATCCAGCGCCTCCGTGCGGTGGTGGACGCGGATCTCGAGCGCGCGTCCGGGGCGCCGGCCAGCCTGGAGCGCTGCATCGTGCAGCTTCGCGCCACGGAGCGGTTCGGCCACCGCGAGGCGGATCTCTACGTCGTTCACGTCCTGGTGAAAGCCGTGCTCGGACAGGGCGCCGCCGAGGTGGCTGCACGCCTCGCGGGCGAGCTCGATGCTGCGGAGGATGATGAAGAGCGCATGTACGCGACATGGCTCCGCGTCTGGTTCGACCTCGACGGCGCGACGGACGACGAAGGGCAAGCATGGCCTCCGCTGGCCGAAGCCCAGGCGCGGCTCGCGGCGCTCGTCGCACGCGCTCAGGGCGCGGAGCGTCTGGTCGACAAGCTCGAAGAGCGGCTTTTGGCCATTGCGCACCCGGAGCGGCGAGAGTAATCGTCCCCTCGCCCGAATGCGCCCCACCGACGAGCGCGACGACAAGACGGTCGCCCCGCCTCCCCTGGATCCGGGATTTGGCCCGCGCGACGAGCGCGACGACGAGACGGTCGCCCCGCCGCCCTTGGATCCGGGGATTCGCTATCGACGTATCGTTCTGAAGCTGAGCGGTGAGGCCCTGTGCGGCCGGGACGGCGGCTTCGGGATCGACGGGGAGGTCATCCGGGCGACCGCAGCCGAGTTGGCCGAGGTGCATGCCCTCGGCGTTCAGATCGGCATCGTGGTGGGAGGGGGGAACATTTTCCGCGGCTTGAAGGGCGCGAGCACCGGGATGGATCGCTCTCAGGGCGACTTCATGGGGATGCTGGCGACCGTCATCAACGCGCTCGCCATGCAGGATTCGCTCGAGAAGGCCGGTGTCCCAACGCGCGTCATGACGGCGCTCGAAATACGGCAAGTGGCGGAGCCGTACATCCGGCGTCGGGCGATCCGGCACCTGGAAAAGGGGCGCGTGGTCATCTTCGCGGCCGGCATTGGAAACCCCTACTTTTCTACGGACACGGCGGCGGCCCTGCGGGCCATGGAGATCCACGCCGACTGTCTTTGCAAGGCGACGAAGGTCGAGGGCATCTACGCGCGCGATCCGGTGCACGACCCGAACGCGGAGATGTATCCGCGGATGACGTTCGACCGCTTCTTGCACGAGCGCATCGGCGTCATGGACTCCACGGCGGTGACGCTTTGCCGGGACAATGACATGTCCATCCGCGTCTTCAAGATGGCGACGCGTGGCAACATCAAGCGTGTTGTGCTCGGCGAACAGATCGGGACGATCGTCGAAGGCTGAAGGTGTGGCCGGAAATCAGATCTCCGTAACGCCGGCAAAGACGAACACGGCGGGCCCACGCATCGTGGCGTGGCCGTCCGGTGCGATCGTCACGTCGAGCCGGCCCCCGGGCAAGCGCACTGCAACGGGAACCCCGCGACGGGCGCGATCGGTCGCGCAGGCGACGGCCACGGTGGCGCATGCGCCCGTGCCACACGCGAGGGTGACGCCGACCCCCCGCTCCCAAACGACGAGATCGATGCCGTCGTTCGCCACGCGCGCAAACTCCACGTTGGTGCCACGGGCAAAGTCGGGGTGTGTCGCCAGGCGGGGGCCGAGCCGGTGCACGTCGCCCGCGTCGAACGCCCCGAAGAGCACGGCGTGCGGATTGCCCGCGTCGGCGATGCGCGCGGTGATGGACTCGTCCGCGATGCGAAAGACGCGTTCGTCGAGCACCCGGACGACGCCCATGTCCACTGTGATCCGCGGCGCTCCCTCGGCGTCCTCGACGCCGCACGTTCGCACGCCCGCGTCCGTGTCGATCCGGAGTGCGGCGTTTTGCAGGCCGCGCGCGCGCGCAATGTCGAGCGCGACGCAGCGCACGCCATTGCCGCACATTTCGGGGACGGACCCATCGGCATTGATCACGCGCATGGTGGCGTCATTGCCCGCCGTTCGCGGGGCAAGGACGAGAAGTACGCCGTCGGCGCCCACGCCGAAACGCCGGTTGCAAAGCGCGGCGGCCCGCTCGGCCGGCACGCAGTTCTCGTCGGTTGCGTCGATGACGAGGAAGTCGTTACCCAAGCCCTGGTATTTGCGAAAGGCGAGCGCCGCGGCCATCTCGAAGGGAGGGCCTAGCACGCGACCGCTTTGACGCTTTCCGAAGGGAGCTCGCGCCGCGGGCTCCGTTTTGGGCTCTGCGGGCGGCAAGCGCCGCGGAGCGCTCTCGGGCGCTCATCTCCGCTAGCTGCTAGCGTACGCCGCCAAATGTCGCGCCTGCGCTGGATTACCGCGGGGGAATCGCATGGTCCCCGCCTCACGGCCATCGTCGAAGGCATGCCCGCAGGGCTGCCGTTGCTCGCCGAAGACATCGACGGGGACCTGGCGCGCCGCCAGAAGGGCTACGGCCGCGGCGGTCGAATGAAGATCGAAACCGACCGCGTCGAGTTCGTCGCCGGAGTTCGGGGCGGCGAGACGCTCGGCTCTCCGATCGCCATGTCGATCCCGAACCGCGACCACGCGAACTGGCTCGACCGCATGTCGCCGGCTCCCATGACCACAGCTCCTGAACCGCTCACCCGCCCGCGTCCCGGCCACGCGGATCTCGCGGGAGGCCTGAAGCATGACCGGCACGACCTGCGCGACGTGCTGGAGCGCGCGAGCGCACGCGAGACGGCGTCGCGCACCGCCGTCGGCGCCGTGTGCCGCAAGCTGCTCGGCGCCGTGGGGATAGACGTTTTCGCCCACGTCGTGGCCATCGGCCCGGTGCAAGCGACCGCCCTGGAGGATGTGGCTCCCGAGGAGATTCGCGCTCGTGCGCGCGCGAGCGAGCTCGCCTGCGCGGACCCGAACGCCGAGCCACGCATGAAAGAGGCGATCCGCGATACGTCTCACCAGGGTGACACGCTCGGTGGCGTCTTCGAAGTCATCGCCACGGGCGTCTTCGCGGGCCTCGGCAGTCACGTCCAATGGGACCGCAAGCTCGATGGGCGTCTCGCCCAGGCCCTCATGAGCATTCAGGCCATGAAGGGCGTCGAAATCGGCGCCGGCTTCGCGGCGGCTCGGACGCCCGGATCCGAGGTGCACGACCCCATTCACTACGTGACGGAGGAGCGCCGTTTCGTGCGGCCGAGCAACCGCGCCGGCGGCCTCGAAGGGGGGATCACCAACGGCGAGCCCGTGGTGTGCCGCGTGGCGATGAAACCGATCGCGACGCTGAAGAAGGCGCTCGCGAGCGTGGACGTGCGCACGAAAGAGGCGTATGAGGCGGCCTTCGAGCGGAGCGACGTGTGCGCCGTCGCCGCCGCGAGCGTTGTCGGCGAAGCGATGGTCTGCATCGTTCTCGCGGACGCTCTGATCGAGAAGTTCGGGGGCGATTCGATGCGCGAACTCCTCCGTAACGTCGACGGCTACCGCGGGCAGTTGGCGGATTATTGAGGACGATGCGCCCCGTCATTCTGAGCGGGTTCATGGGGACCGGGAAGAGCACCTCCGGTCCACGGGTCGCGCGACGCTTGAACGTCGAGTTCGTCGACACCGACGCCGAGATCGAGCGCGCGGCAGGGCAGTCGATTGCGGAGCTCTGGCGCCGCGACGGCGAAGCCTCGTTTCGGGCACGCGAAGGGGCGCTGCTCGAGCGACTCCTGGCCGACGGGGTTGCGCGAGTCATTGCGGTGGGGGGGGGCGCGGTGACGGCGCCCGGCGTGCGTCGGCTCGCGATCGATGCAGGACTTGTTGTCACGCTCACAGCCTCTCCGGATTCAATCTCGACGCGCCTGCCGGACGTGGCCACACGCCCGAAGCTCGCGGGGGCCGATCCGGTCCGCCGGGCCCGCGAGCTCTTGGCGGTCCGCGCAGGCGCTTATGCCGAGTGCCACTTGACGGTGTGCACGGACACCCTTGACGAAGACGGGGTCGCGGACGCCGTGGCGGCGCTGGTTCGGCGAGATCCGCTGGTTGTTCCGCTGGGAGAGCGGAGTTACACGATTGACGTCTGCGTTGACGAGCCGGACCGTCTCACGCAGGCGATCCAGAGGCACGCTCCGTCGTCGCTTGTCGTGGTCACGGACTCCAACGTCCAAGCGGCCCGAGGCGCCGCCGTTGCGAAGGCTCTCGCGCCGCTCGGCGTGCGCGTCGCGCGCGTCGTATTGGAGCCCGGGGAGATCCACAAGAATCTCAATGCGGTCGCGAGCATCTGGGATGCGGCGCTCGCCGCCCACGTGGACCGGGGCAGCGTCATCGTTGCCGCGGGCGGAGGCGTCGTGGGTGATTTGGCCGGCTTCGCGGCGGCCTGTCTGCTCCGCGGGATCCGGTTTATTCAGGTGCCCACGACGTTGCTCGCGATGGTCGACTCTTCGGTGGGCGGCAAGACAGGCTTCGACCACGCGGCCGGCAAGAACTTGATCGGCGCGTTTCATCAGCCGAGCGCGGTCGTGGCCGACGTGGCGCATCTGACGACGCTGAACGCGAGGGAGCGCGCGGCGGGGCTCGCTGAAGCGGTCAAGATCGCGTTGGCGACCGACGAGGGCTTGCTCGATCGAATCGAGAGCCAAGCCGAGGCGTTGGCGCGCGGGGATTTGGCCACGATTCTGCCAATCGTTCGCGCAGCGGTCCTTGCGAAGATCCGTGTCGTTCGCGATGACGAGCGCGAGACCGGGCGTCGCGCGCTCTTGAACTTGGGTCACACGATTGGGCATGCGTTGGAGGCGCATGGGGGATTTGGCGGATGGCTCCACGGCGAGGCGGTTGCGCTCGGTACCGTGCTGGAGATGCGCGCCACCGCGGCGCTGGGGTGGACCCCTCCAGAGCTCGTGCGGCGTGGGGCCGCCGTGTTTGCGTCGCTCGGTCTGCCGTCGCTCGTGGACCCCGCGGAGGTCGCGGGCGCGTGGCGATTCGTGGCGAGCGACAAAAAGCGAGGCGGGGATTCGTTGGCGCTTCCGGTGGTCACGGCGGCGGGGCACGCGCATGTCCGGCGAGTCCCGATCGCAGAGCTTCGCGACGCCGTCTTTGCTTCGGGCTAGAAGAGCCTGTCACTCAATTCGCCAGGGCTGAGCGCCTTCGGCAGGCGGAGGCCGCCGTCGTTGACGTGGACGTGGACGTGGACGTCGGCCGCTCGGCAAGCGAAGCGCACGTTTTTGGCGCTTTCCGTGGGCGAGGGGTACGCTTTGTTGCGGAGCGTCCGGGAGCTCACTGCGAATGGGCAGAGAGGTTGCCAGTGCGCGAAGCGAAGCAAAGGGAGAAATGGCGATGAAGCGCGTCCGCGGCAGGGTCTTTGTCGGGCTTATGGTCGTAGGCTTCGGCGGGGTCGTCGCTCCGGCGTGTGCGCACGATGACACGACAATCTTCGTTCGCGATGTGCTCGCGGCAATGCCCGTCGCGGCCGGCCAGCAGTGCGTTTTCACGAGCGATCCCTCGCAGGCATTCATCACGTCCGGGGTGCTGGACGTCGATTTTCGACACACGTACGTAGCGGAGTTTCTGGTCGGCAATCAGCTCGTTCCCGAGGCAAACCCCAGCACGCCGGCGACCGAGACATCGTTCGTCGAGATCCAGGGTGCGGTCGTTCGCATCACGGACGCGCTCGGGAACCCGCTCAATTCGTACACGACACTCACGGGAACAACCATCCCACCGGCCGTCGGGACGACCCCGAGTTACGCGTCGATCGGCGTGACGATTCTCGACGACGCGACGGTCGGAGGCGCTGCGGTCTATCCTGCGGTCGAGACGGGCGGCGAGATTGTGCGCCTGATTACGTACGTGAGCTTTTTCGGCAAGACGCTCGGTGGCCTTTCGGTCACGTCGAACGAGTTCGAATTCCCCGTCGACGTATGCCGGGGGTGCCTCATCGGATTTTCGCCGCAGGACATTAGTCCGCTGTTCGCGGCCCCGAATTGCGTCGGTTCCGGCAGCGGGACAACCGCGACCGAGTCGACCCCGTGCGTTCCCGGTCAGGACAGCACGGTCGACTGCTCCGAGTGCCAGGCCATTCCCGATTGTCACGGGGCCGTACCCGCCGCCGTCCTCGATGCGGGGATCGTGGATGCGGCGGGCGGAGGCTGAGGGGGTGTCGCCGGACCTCGGCGCGACTCGATGCCGGCGTTGGGCGCTGCGCTCCGTGCTCAAAGCCGAAAGAGGCCATTCCGTGCGGTGCTTGCGTCCGTCTTGGCCGCCGAGCGCTCGCAACGGCGGTGGCAACACCCTCTGAAGCCCGTCGCGGAAGGAAAGACCGGGCGGCTCGAGCGCGCGAAAAAAGCGGACGCTTGGCGCGGAGAACGGCGGCGCCGCATGTTAAGTTGCGCGGCGGATGGGTCGAGCCGTCGAGGTGCGTGTCGCTGGGCAGAACTATCGCGTCGTGAGCTCTGCTCCCGAGGACGAGGTACGCCGCCTGGCGGCCGTGGTGAACGCGAAGCTGGCGGAAGTCGGTCCAAAGGGCCGGGCCGCCCATCCGCAGGCGCTCTTGCTTGCCGCCATGTCGCTTGCACACCAGGTCGAATCCGAACGCGGGGAGCGTGAGGAGCTCCAACGGCGCACGGAGGAACTGCTGCGAAGGACGCTCCGGCGAATCGATGACGCGCTGGAGGCCCGTGGCACGGAAGCACCCGAGGAGGAAACGCCGGTGGAGGGGAGTTAATGGGCTGAAGATGTGGCCGGAAATGGAAGTTGGGGGGGAGAGGATCTCCCCCCAAAATCTGGCTCGTTGAGGCAAGACCGTCAATGACCCTCAAGTCGGTCGTGCCCAGGTAGCGTGCCCAGGTATAGATGTTTCACGTGAAACAGGACACGCCCCCCGCGCTTGCGTTTCTGGACCAGGCCATCGCGACCGCGGAGCAGCGGGAACTCCTGCGCGCGCGCCCGGTCCCGGGTTCGTACCGCTCGCCGTCTTTCTGTTCCAACGACTACTTGGGTCTTGCGGCGCGGCCGCCCCCGAGCCGTCCTTCCGGCGCGGGGGCATCGCGCCTGGTGGCAGGCGAGAGAGTCGAGCACGCCGAGCTCGAGGCCGCGTCGGCCGAACTCGTCGGGCTGCCGTCCGCCCTGGCGTTTACCAGCGGGTACGCTGCGAACGTCGGCCTGATCGGCGCGCTCGCAGGGCCGGACGACGTGATCGTCAGCGACGCCCTGAATCATGCCTCTCTCATCGATGGCTGTCGCCTTTCGCGCGCGCGGGTCGTCGTCGTCCCTCATCTCGATACCGGAGCGGTCGAGCGGGCGCTTGCGCAGCCGCGCTCGGGTCACGCCTTCGTGGTCACCGAGTCCTATTTCAGCATGGACGCCGACGGCCCCGACCTTCGCGTTCTCCGCGCGATGTGTGACACCCACCGCGCGGCGCTCATCGTGGACGAGGCGCATGCGCTGGGGGTTCTGGGACCGGACGGCCGGGGCCTTTGTGCCGAATCCGGAGTGCGCAGTGACGTGATCGTGGGAACCTACGGCAAGGCGTTTGGTGCGGCCGGGGCGTTCGTCGCGGGTTGTCCCGCCCTGACCACATGGCTCTGGAACCGCGCCCGCTCGTTTGTTTTTTCGACGGGACTCAGTCCCGCGATTGCGGCCGCGGCGCGGGCTTCTCTGCACGCAGCGCAAGATGAACCGCAGCGCCGCGCGCGCGTCCTGGAGCTTTCCACGTACTTTCGTCGCGCTCTACGCGACGTCGGGGTTCGTCCTTCGGGCTTTGGCCATATCGTGCCCTGGGTCCTGGGCGATACGCGGAAGGCTCTGCGTCTTGCGGAGGCGCTCCGCGGCGCGGGCATCGAGATTCGGGCGATCCGGCCTCCGTCGGTGCCGGAGGGCACGGCGCGTCTTCGCTTCACGGTTACGGCAGCCCTGGGTGTTGTGGACGTGGATCGCGCTGTCGCGGCCGTCGCGACGGCGATGGCCCAGGAGCTCCCCAAGACGGGCGGGGCGATGCGGGCGGTGGACGGCGGCGAGGGCCGCGTGGTCGTCGTTGCGGGCACGGGGACGGGGATTGGCAAGACGCATTTCGCCCAGGCGTTGCTCCGTGCCCTTGCGGCGCGCGGATTGCGGACGGCTGGCCTGAAGCCCGTCGAGACGGGCGTGACCGAGGCAATGGGCTCGGACGCGGCACGCCTTGATGCCGAGGCAACGTTTCACGTGAAAC
The DNA here is from genome assembly GCA_963831555.1 of uncultured delta proteobacterium. GTDB lineage: Bacteria > Myxococcota_A > Polyangia > Polyangiales > Polyangiaceae > Palsa-1150. The sequence continues at coordinate 1,030,591 of CAWHQT010000015.1, read as the reverse complement.
GGTCCGGCTACACCCTTGCTGCCCCGCTTTCCCCCCATCTCGCAACGCGCGAGGCCCACGTGCCTCCGATCCGACTCGATGTCATCCGCGACCTCGTGCACGCAGCTCGGGCGCAGGTCGATGTGGCCCTCGTGGAGCTTGCCGGCGGGCTCTTCACTCCGTTGACCGACGCTCTGCTCAACGCGGATTTGACGCGCGACCTCGCGCCCACCACGACGCTGCTCGTCGCGCCCGACCGCCTGGGGGTTCTCCACGATGTGCTCTCCACGGCGCGAGCCGCGTCCACGCTCCCCGTGCGCATCGACGGCGTCGTCCTGATCGCCCCCGAGGTACCCGACCCGTCGACGGGGCGGAATGCGCAGGAGCTACGTCGCCTGGCGACCTTTCCTTTCGTCGCCGCCGTCGCCCGCAAGACGGTTCACGAGCTCGCCGCGGACGACGCAGTTCGACAAATTGCAGCCCGCGTCGCCACGTCGTGAGCGACAGGAAGGCGATTCGGAGCGCGCGCTCTACCCCAAAGACCGCGACGACGCAGGGGCCACGCTCCGTCCGCGCTCCAGCACGATGACGTTGCCCCCAATCGACGCGGCGAACGTCGGATCGTGCGTAACCACCGCCACCGTCGCGCCCGCATCCGCTTCCGCACGAACGACCGCCGCGAGTCGCTCCGTCGCGGTCGCATCGAGCCCGCTTGTTGGTTCGTCGAGCAACAACAATCGCGGACCGTGGACCAGCGCGCGAGCGAGCGCAACGCGCTGCTTCTGACCGCGCGAGTACGTTCGAACCGGCCGTCCCGCAAACGCTCCCAGATCAAACCGAGCCGCGGCATGCGCGAATGCGGCCTGGGGATCGCATCCGTGGAGTCGCGCGGCCAATTCGATATTCTCGCGACCGCTCAAATCGGGATAACAGAGCGAATCGTGCCCCAACCAGCCGAGCGTCCGCCGCACTTGCGCGCGTGTCCGCCCGATGTCCCCGAGATCCACCCGCCCGGACGTCGGGCGCGTCAGCATCCCCAGAATCGACAGGAGCGTCGATTTGCCCGATCCGTTGGGTCCGCGAATGGTCGTGATTCGTCCCAGTTCGAGGCGGCACGACAAGCCGACCAGCGCGCGCACAGGACCATACGTCTTGGTCACATTCGTCAACTGAATCGCGCCGAGCACGTTCTCCTTCATCCCTCCGAGTTCTCCATTGGGCAAGTCGCGCGGGCAGCGAGGCAGAGAGCTGCGGCCCTGGCGGCACTTTCCCGCACGTTCCCGTCGGCTCTTGACGCGGGACGGCCTGGACGATCCTACCCTTGATCCCCCCCCTGTCCCGCGCCCAATGACCGAGCCCCGCCGGGCCGACCGCGTGCTATCTTGCCCCCATGACGGCTGTCGCCGCCCGCCTCGCACAGGAGCTTCCCGCGCTCCAAACGTTGCGCCAGGCCGTCGAGGCTGCCCTCGAAGGCAAGCAGCACTCCGTCGAGCTCGCACTTGTCGCCCTCCTGGCGCGCGGCCACCTGCTGATCGAAGACGTTCCCGGCGTGGGCAAAACGACGCTGGCTCGCGCCCTCGCGAAGGCCGTCGGCGGAGAACTGCGCAGGGTTCAGTTTACGAGCGACCTTTTGCCGAGCGACGTGCTCGGCGTGAGCGTTTACGACCAGCGCCGGGGCGAGTTCGTCCTCCGTCATGGGCCCATCTTCGCCAACATTCTCTTGGCCGACGAGATCAACCGTGCGAGTCCCCGGACCCAATCGGCGCTCCTGGAGGCCATGAACGAGGGCCAGGTTTCGCTCGACGGCCAAACGCTCCCGTTGCCCGATCCCTTTTTCGTGATTGCCACGCAGAACCCGCAGGAGTTTGCCGGGACCTTTCCCCTGCCGGAGTCTCAGCTCGATCGCTTCCTCCTCCGCGTTCGCATCGGCTATCCGCCGCCACAGGTCGAAATGCGGCTCGTTTTGGACGGCAACACGGACACCGCCCGCGACGTCATGCCCGTACTCGACCCCGGCCGTCTCGTGGCCCTTCAGCGCGAGGTGGAGCGCGTGACGATTGACGCATCCCTCGCAAACTACCTCCACGCGCTCATCGTGGCCACGCGGACCACGCCGCTCCTTTCCCTCGGGGCCTCCACCCGGGCGGCCATGGCGCTCGGCCACGCGGCACGCGCACGCGCACTCCTGCGGGGCCGCCATTACTGCATCGCGGACGATATTCACGACCTGGCGGTTCCCGTGCTCTCCCATCGCGTCCGACTGACCACGCAGGCCGACGGCTTCGTTCCCAGCCGCGACGAAGCCGAGTCGGCGGTGCGCGACGTGACTGGACGCATCCCCGTTCCTCTCTGACGGAGTCGTGAAGATGCCGCTCCCGACGATCGGCTCGAAGGCCCTCGCGGCCTGGCGGCGCGGCGTGCGAATGCCTCGACGTCTCAAGTTCACTCGCGAAGGGAAGTTCTTCGTGGGGATTACTCTCGGCGTCGGTTTTGCGGCAATCAATACCGCGAACAATCTTCTGTATTTGCTTCTCGGCATGCTCTTGGCACTAATCGTCGTAAGCGGCATCATGAGCGAGCTATCGCTCCGCGCTCTGACCGTGGTCCGCCGGCTTCCGTTGCGCGCGCAAGTGGGGAGAGCTCATCTCGTCGAAATCGAAGTGTTCAATCACAAGCGTCGTGTCCCCTCCTATGCCATCGAGGTGGAAGACCTGCGAGCGGGACAGCCGGCCGACAAGCGCTGCTTCTTTTTGAAGATCAGCCCCAAATCGGCGCAGGTTGCCGCCTACAGGCGAACTCCCGTTCGGCGCGGACGAGACATTCACGTGGGATTTCGAATCGCGACCCGATTCCCATTTGGCCTATTCGAGAAATCGCGCGAAGTCCTGGCTTCGGGAGAGCTGATCATCTATCCCGCGGTCGACCCCGTGCAATTGCCGCCCGCGCTCGCCGGGCGCTCCGCCGGGACGAGCCACATCGTGGGCCGCGGCCACGGCGACGAGTTCCTCGGGCTGAAGCTAATGCGACCCGGAGAGGACCCGCGAGACGTCCATTGGCGAAAAACCGCGGCGCTCGGCCAAATGGTCATGCGAGAGCGCGCCACGGAGAGCCAGCCCGACATCAAGTTGGTGCTCGACACGTTGCGCGCCGAGAAAGTGAGCGAGGAGTGGGCCGCGGGCTTCGAGCGCCGGATTCGTGAGGTGGCTTCGCGCGCGCTCGCCCACTTGAAGAGAGGGGATCGGGTGGCCATCCATACGACCGCCGGAGGCGTCATTCGCGCCGACCGGGGCGTGGGGGCGGACCCGGTCCTGCGGTATCTCGCATTGCTCGAGCCCGTGGTGCGTCCTCTGCCGGCCATACGAGCCGCCGAATGAGATTCGGTCTCGTCCATCGAATCATGACCGACGCGCTGGCGACGCTCGGCTTGCTCGCCGTGGTGAGCACGGCGTCGCTCAGCCCCTGGAGCAACGCGCTTCTGCTCGTGGGTCTCGCCGCGTCGCTCGCGATTCCGGACCGGTGGCAAGGCCGCCCGGCGCTCCGCCACTTCGCGACGCTGGCCCCGCTCGCCCTCCTGCTGGTTCAGGGCGTACGCCTCCTCGTGGGCCGTTCGCCGCTCGACATCGCCGTCGAGTTTGCCGCCTTATTGCAGATTGTCAGGCTCGCCACGCGCCGCGGCGCCGTGCACGATCAACAGATCATCGTATTGGCCCTCCTTCATTTCGTGGCGGGTACCGTGCTGGGTGGCGGGCTGACGTATGGGCTTTGCTTCTTCGGTTTCCTCGTCGTTGCGCCGGGCGCCCTCGTTCTCAGCCATCTGCGACGCGAGGTCGAAGGCAATTATCGCCAGGGGGCCCGCGATCGCACGGGCTTGCCGGTAGACGTGCCGCGCATACTCCGAAGCCGACGCGTCGTCGGCCGGGGATTTCTCGGAGCCACGTGCCTTCTGTCCGTTCCCATTCTCATCTTCACGACGGCGCTCTTCATCCTCTTTCCGCGCATCGGTCTTTCCCTGCTCCTCATCAGCCATCCGCGTGCGGGCCGGATGATCGGGTTCTCGGAACACGTCGATCTGGGGGATGTCGGCGTCCTGCGCGACGATCCGACCATCGCTCTTCGCTTCGAGGTGCACGATTTGCCCGATCCACCGCCCATGAGGCTCACGCTGCGCCTGCGCGGAACGGCCTTCGACGCGTACGACGGCCACGCATGGGCGCGAACGTTGCGCGACGCGAGCCGCCCCGCGGAACGCGGGCCGGATACGGGCGATACGTACCCTCTCTTCCGGGCTCCCGACCCCAAGCGCGATCGCAGCGTCTCGTTCGACTTGGAGCCGATCGACCCCCCGGTCGTCTTCATTCCACCGCGCGCCGTGGCCATTCGTCTCCGCGCGCCCAGCGCGATGCTCCTCGGCGAGCCGGTGTCGATTCAACGCGGCTCGGAGGGCGAGCTTCGTTACGCGGGATCGGACACGCGCGGCCTTGGCTACGAAGTGTACCTCGCGGCCGATACCGAGACCCTCTCGGAGGGCTTGCTTGCGGCGGACCGCAGCCGCTACCTGGCGCTCCCCGGTGGGCTCTCCGCTCGGATCTCCGACCTCGCGCATCAATGGGCGGACGGCGCGCACACTCCGGAGGCGAAGGCCTCCGCCATCGAACGCCATCTGCGCCGGGAGTTCGCCTACGATCTGCACTCGCCCTCCTCGGGCACACCGCAGCCGGTCGATCATTTCCTCTTCGAGTCGCGGCGCGGACACTGCGAGTTCTTCTCGACGGCCATGGCCCTCATGCTCCGCGCCGTGGGCATTCCTTCGCGCAACGTCACCGGCTTCGTCGGCGGGACATGGAACCGCTTTGGGCATTACTACGCCGTTCGGCAGGGCGATGCCCACTCCTGGGTGGAGGCCTACATCGACGATCCGGTGCACCCGACGTGGCGAACGTTCGACCCGACGCCGGCGAGCGGCGCCCAGCCCGTCGAACCGCCGACGGGCGCGTACTACTACGCAAGAGACCTGGTCGAAGCGCTGTCGCAACGCTGGAATACGTACGTCGTCGGTTACGACCTGCACAAGCAAGTGCGCCTCTTCGACGACGTGAGCACGAGGTACGAACGGCTCCGTTCGCGCGCGGGCATCGACAAGGGCCCCCTCAGCCGCCTGACGCGCGGTCCGGTGGTGGCGGGGCTCGTGCTGGCCGCGCTTGGCCTGGGCTATGTGCTCTGGAGGCAACGCCGGCACCCGGGCGACGGGTCACGGACGGGGCCCGGTCAATTCGGGAAGGACGCGCGTTCGGAGGCCATCGTGACGCTATTTCGTGCGCTCGAAGCCGCGCTTGCGCATCGCGGAATCTCGCGAGCCCCGTCGATGCCTCCGCTGCGTCATGCCGAGCAGCTCGAGGCCAGCCACCACCCCCTGGCGGACGAAGTGCTCTCGCTCACGCACGTCTATCTCGAGACGCGATTCGGTGGCGCAGTGTTGAGCGAGGCGTCCAAAGAGGATTTCGAACGAAGGGTGCGCGAAATCCGCGCAATGCCGGCCCGGGAGTTCCCCGTGTCCGTGTGAGCGCCGGCGGTGTGCGATGCGCCGGTGCCTCCGCCGCGTGCCGTCGCCGTGCCGGCGCCGACCGGCGAAAAGGGAGCGACCCCAAGGTCCGGAAGCTCCCCACCGATTCTCAGCGCGGCGCGGCCGACACCCCGCACTGCGCCGGAGTACCGCCGCCCCCGCACGTCTCGGGGGCCGTGCAGGTGCCGCATTCGATGATGTTGCCGCAGCCGTCACCGGCGGGGCCACAGCCGTAACCGAGCTGGGCGCACGTGAAGGGAGTGCACTGGCCGCCACCGCACTGACCGTACGACCCGCCCCCGCCGCATGTCTTGGGCGCCGCGCACGCGCCGCACTGGAGCGCTCCGCCGCAGCCGTCACCGGCCGGGCCGCAGCTGATTTGCTGCTGTGCGCAGCTCAGCGGAGCGCACGAGCCCGCGTCGGGGGCACCGCATCGCCCCGGCACGCCGCCCCCGCCGCACGTCTGCCCCGCCGCGCACGTGCCGCAGTTGAGCGCGTTGCCGCAGCCGTCGCCGGCGGGCCCGCAGCCGATGTTTTGCGTCTCGCAGGACACGGGCGTGCAAGCCCCGCCGTCCGGCGCACCGCACTGGTTGAGAACGCCGCCGCCCCCGCACGTCTGTCCGGTCGGGCACGCGCCGCAGCTGATCGGGTTGCCGCAGCCGTCGCCGGCGGGCCCGCACCCGATGCCTTGGGACGCGCACGACGTGGGCGCGCACGTGCCGCCGTCGGGAACTCCGCACTGCCCCCGGATACCGGCGCCGCCGCAGGTCTCCCCGGCCGGACAACTGCCGCAGTCGATCGCGTTGCCGCAGCCGTCACCGGCGGCCCCGCAGCCGATGTTTTGCGTCGCGCACGACGCAGGAGTGCAAGCCCCTCCGTCCGGCGCCCCGCATTGACCGGAGACGCCGCCACCCCCGCACGTCTGCCCCGATGGGCAGGCGCCGCAGCTGATCGCGTTGCCGCAGCCGTCGCCGGCGGGCCCGCAGCCGATACCTTGAATGGCGCATGATCGAGGCGAGCACGCCCCGCCGGCAGGGGCCCCGCATTGCGCGGGGGTCCCGCCCCCGCCGCATGTCTGTCCCGTGGGACAACTGCCGCAGTCGATTGCGTTGCCGCAGCCGTCGCCGGCCGGGCCGCATTGAATGTTCTGGACGCTGCAGGATCGTGGGGAACACGCACCACCGTCGGGCGCGCCGCATTGCCCGGAGGCGCCGCCGCCGCCGCACGTCTGTCCGCTCGGGCAGGCGCCGCACAGGATGATGCCTCCGCAGCCGTCGCCGGCCGGCCCGCAGGTTAGGGCCTGGCTCGCGCACGATATGGGAGAGCAGGTTCCCCCGTCGGGCGCCCCGCAGTGCCCCCGAACACCGCCGCCGCCGCACGTCTGTCCGGTCGGGCACGCGCCGCATTGAATGACATTGCCGCAGCCGTCGCCCGCCGGACCGCAAGCGATTCCTTGCTGCGTGCACGACGCGGACGCGCACGCTCCGCCGTCGGGCTCGCCGCATTGGCCCAGCACGCCGGCGCCGCCGCACGTCAGCGGCGCAACGCAGGTTCCGCATTGAATCGTATTTCCGCAGCCGTCGCCCGCGGGGCCGCACGACAGGCCTTGGCTGGCGCAGGACAGCGGCGTGCAAGAAGACGCCGGCGGCGTCACGCAGGACGCGAGATCGAAGATCATGTATTCGAGGATCTTCTCTTGCGCGCTGAAGGTCTTGGAGCACTCGGTCGGAAACGGCACGTTGTTGGCGTTCGCTACGCCGCTCACGTGGAAGTCGCTGAAGATGGCGTGGCCGCACTGGCTTGCCTTGCCGACCGGGGTGTCGAACGTAAAGTGCTCGACCAAGGCGTCATTTTTCACAGGGTCGGTTCCGTCAATCCAATCGATCGATCCGTTGGCGACGGCGTTGGCATCGTGACGTGGGTTGGTGATGGCCACCTGCGGATTGGCCGGCGGAGTCGCGACGTTCGAGTTGGAGAGAGCGTTCTGCAGATTCAGCCACTGCCAGAAGATCCCCGAGTGAATCGGCGCGGGTACGACGGGCGGGACCTTGCTCACGTCGAGCGTCCAGGTAACGGCCCCGGGATTGTTGAAGTTGGGGTTCCAGGTAGCGACGTTGTTGAATTCGCCGTTCTGGACGAGCCACGAGTAGCTGTAGTGCGTCGCGAAGAAGTGACCGCCGTTGTCGGCGTAGGAGATCAGATTCGCGAGCTCTGGAGCCGACTTGGTGGCGGCAGCCCCCCAGCACGGAAACAGGATCTGGTCGTAATTCAAATACGTCCCTCCCGCGGCCATGAGGGTCGTTTCCGGATGGGCGTTGGGCACGGTCGCGCCCGGGTTCCCTCCGTTGCTTCCGGGCCCACCCGCGTAGACGTGAATGCGCCCGTTCGGGTTCGCCGTGCTCGACGTGAACTCGGCTTGATCCACGCCCATCTTCAGCAACACGCACTCGAGGGCGTCGACGGCGCCCGTCGAAATCGCCGTGAGCGGAATGCCTCCTTCAGCCTGGTTGCGCGGGAAATTGAGGTCGCCTATCGACGTCGCCGCGCAGGCGGACGGAGCGGCGATCTGGAATTCGCGACGCCAACGACCGAGCTGAATGACGAGAGGCAACGTCTGGCCGGCAGGCGGGCTCGGGACGTTCGTGAGGGTGAACGTTCCGTCGAAGTTGGTGTAGGTCGACACGAGCGGGCTGCCCGAGACATCGGCGCCGCATTGGGGGCACGATCCGACCGTGAAACCCTGGCTCAGAGCCGTCACCGTCCCATTCGGCACGAACACGAGAACGTTGGGCACGGGATCCGGCGTGAGCCCGGTCCACGCGGATTGACCGGCCAGAACCCGCCCTGTGATGGTGGTGGGGGGCCCGCTCGTGCAGTTCGCTTGATATTGGCAGAGGCCCCCGCAGGTGTGTCCGCAGACGCCCGCCGTCCCGCCACCCCCGCACGTGTCGGCGCCCAGGCAGGCGCCGCATTGCAGTAGATTCCCGCATCCGTCGGCCGCAGGGCCGCAGTTGTATCCGAGCTCGCCGCACGTCTTCGGCGTGCACAGGTTGACCGTGCCCCCGTCGGGGCCGACGAAGACGTTGCCCCCGCACACGTTGGGACCCCCACCTCCGCAGTATTCGGTGCCCGGGCACGTCCCCCCGCAGTTCAGAAGATTGCCGCACCCGTCTCCCGCCTGGCCGCAGTCGTATCCGAGCGTGGCGCAGGTCTGGGGCGTGCACAGGTTGACCGCTCCGCCATCCGGCGCGACGAAGACGTTGCCGCCGCACACGTTCGGCCCCCCTCCGCCGCAGTACTCGGCGCCGGGGCAGGTCGCGCCGCAGTTCAGAAGATTGCCGCAACCGTCTCCGGCGGGGCCGCAGTTGTAGCCGAGGTCGGCGCAGGTCTTGGGCGTGCAAAGATTGACCGCGCCGCCGTCGGCCGCGACGAAGACGTTGCCGCCGCACACGTTGGGCCCCGCCCCGCCGCAGTACTCGGTGCCCGGACAGGTCGCGCCGCAGTTCAGAAGATTGCCGCAACCGTCTCCGGCGGGGCCGCAGTTGTAGCCGAGGTCGGCGCAGGTCTTGGGCGTGCAAAGATTGACCGCGCCGCCGTCGGCCGCGACGAAGACGTTGCCGCCGCACACGTTGGGCCCCGCCCCGCCGCAGTACTCGGTGCCCGGACAGGTCGTGCCGCAGTTCAGAAGATTGCCGCAACCGTCTCCCGCCGCGCCGCAGTTGTAGCCGAGGTCGGCGCAGGTCTTGGGCGTGCAAAGATTGACCGCGCCGCCGTCGGCCGCGACAAAGACGCTCCCGCCGCAGACGTTCGGCCCCCCACCGCCGCAATACTCGGGTGAGGCACAGGTCGCGCCGCAGTTCAGAAGATTGCCGCAACCGTCTCCCGCCGCGCCGCAGTTGTAGCCTCGGTCGGCGCAGGTGGCGGGGGTGCACAGGCTGATGGTCCCACCGTCTGGGGAGACGGAGGCGACGCCGCCGCACTGGTTCGGGCCCCCTCCGCCGCAGTATTCGGGCGTGGTGCAGGCCGAAGCGCCGCCGCAATCGAGCTGATTGCCGCAGCCATCGCCCGCGAAGCCGCAGTCGTATCCGAGCTCGGCGCACGTGGTGGGAGTGCACAAGGCGACGGCTCCCCCGTCGGGCGCGACGAAGACGTTGCCGCCGCACTGCTGGGGGCCGCCGCCGCCGCAGTATTCCGGCGTGGCGCAGGCCGAAGGGCCGCCGCAATCGAGCTGATTGCCGCAGCCATCGCCGGCGAAGCCGCAGTTATACCCGAGCCCGGCGCACGTCTGGGGTACGCACTGCGAGCCGCCATCGATCGCGCCCGGGCCCGCGTCGGAGCCCGCAGAAGCGTTCGTGCCACACTGGCTGTAGCCGCCGCCGCCGCAAAACGAAGGCGACGTGCACGTTCCGCAGTCGATGATGTTGTTACAGCCGTTGTTGTTGGAACCGCACGTATATCCGAGATCGGCGCATGTCTTGGGTACGCACGACGTGCCGGCTTCGGTCGTTCCCCCCTCTTGAGCCCCGGCCGCCGCGCTCGTGCCGCACTGGCTATAGCCGCCGCCTCCGCAAAATGCCGGGGACGTGCACGTTCCGCAGTTGATTACGCCGTTGCAGCCGTCGCCGTTCGAACCGCAGGTATACCCCAATTGCGCGCAGGTTTTTGCAACGCACGCGGTGGGCAGGAGGCTCGCGTCGCTGGACACCAGCACCGACCCCGATCCATCAAAGAGCTCGGACGCGTCCGGCGTAGGGTTACCGAAGACGCTGCTGGAGGAGCCGCAGCCGGCGGCGGCCATGCCCGTGATGCCGGCCGCGACAACGCTGAAAAGCAGGCGACCAAAAGTACCCAATTGCATCTCCGTCCTTGAAACTCGGCGTCGCCCGTTCGTTGGCTCGATCGCACGTCCCGCGCGCATTGGCGGTCGAAAGACTATGACGCAGCGAAAACTCTGCAGCAATGACGGAGTCGTCAAAACGCGTCTCGCCGAAACGTCGATGTAGATGACGTACCGCGCCGTCCTACTTTCCCCCACGGCGCAGGAGGCCCGTTGCGCTTTCGCCTCGAAAGACTTTGCCACTCCTCTCTCTTGGTTTGCTCCGCATCGCACGGTCGACGACCGCGTCACCACGACCGGAGTCGCGCCGACGATCCTGAAGGCGCTCGGACTCGACCCGGATGCACGCGAACGCGTGCGCAAAGAGGAAACGAAGGCGCTGCCCTAGCTGGATTTCGAGACCCGAGCGGCGAAGCGGTCCAGCGAGGACGTGGCCAGGTCCAGGGCATCTCGAGCAAGCGACCGTGGGGGGTCGAGAATGGAGCGGCGCGGCGCGGCGCGAGAGCCTCGTTCGTCCGCTTCCACGCGAAGGCCGCACGCTTCCGTGCCGCGCGCCGCGGCGAGCGATGTCTCCAGCCGAGCGAGCGTCGTTCGTGCGTTTCCGTACGTAGGGGACGCGTGAGGGAGCCACGTTCTCCGGCAAGCGAGCGTCGTTCGTGCGTTTCCGTACGTAGGGGACGCGTGAGGGAGCCACGTTCTCCGGCGAGCGAGCGTCGTTCGTGCGTTCCCGTACGTAGCGCACGCGTGGGGAAGCCACGTTCACGGGCGAGCGAGCGTCGCTCGTGTGTTCCCGTGCGTAGGGCACGCGTGAGGAAGCCACGTTCTGTGGCGAGCGAGCGTCGCTCGTGCGTTTCCGTACGTAGGGCACGCGTGAGGAAGCCACGTTCTGTGGCGAGCGAGCGTCGTTCGTGCGTTTCCGTACGTAGGGGACGCGTGAGGGAGCCACGTTCTCCGGCAAGCGAGCGTCGTTCGTGCGTTTCCGTACGTAGGGGACGCGTGAGGGAGCCACGTTCTCCGTCGAGCGAGCGAGCGCCGTGGGTGCGATTCGACGCCATCGCGCCGCTCGCAAGGCCGAATCGCTCGAGCTGATCTACGCTGCGCAAATGGCCTGGGTGAAAGTCCCTCCCCAACTCGGTCCGTAATTGGACGCCCATGACTTTGCCAGGTCCGGGCGACGGGTACCCTCGTGAGGTTCGGGAAGACGAAGGCATGAGCAATCGAGCAATCCAAGGGCCGCAACCATCGCGTGAAGATCCTCGCCTCGTGGCCTTCTTGGCCCACGTCTCCGGGCTCCTCGTGCCCGGCGAGCGGATTGAAGCCTGGGCGATTCAGCGCCGGCTATTTGCCCTCACGCGTCGCCGCGCTCTGGCCATCGCAACGACCGGGCGGCTCCTCGTCTTCACGCGCAAGCTGTTCGCGGGGTACGGCATGACGGACGTTCGATGGCAGGACCTCAGCACCACTCGGATAAAAGTCGGCTTGTTCGGGACCGACGTTGCCGTCGGGTACCTCGACGGCACCGACCTCACCAGCGCGAACCGATCCGTGCGATGGCTCACGGTCCCAGGCCTTCGGTCGGCGCAGGCACAGGACGTTTATCGCCTTTGCCAAGCGCACGATCAGGCCTGGCGCGAGAAGCGCCGGATCAGAGACCTCGAGGAGATGCGGGCGAGGGCGGGAGGGTTCCAAATCGGCGGTGGCGTCGCCGGAGCGCTCCCCGGGCCCGGCGTGTCGGACGATCCCACGGACCGCTTGCAACGCGCGAAGGACATGCTGATGAAGGGCCTCATCACCGACGCGGAGTATGAGGCGATCAAGGCGAAGATCATTTCGGCACTATGAGGGCGCGACGAGCAAGCGCCGGCGGCCCCCCGCCCTGGCCACGACTCGCCGTGAAGTGGAGCGCCGTTCTGTTCCTGGCGGTCGTCTCGCTCGCGTGGACTCCGCCCGCGCCGACGAAGGTGGGAGGCTGCCACGTGGACGGACTGCTTCCCGACCGTGCATGCACGCCCGGGGCGGTCGCGACGACGAACCTGGACACGATCTGCCACAGCTCGACGCGCGGCCGCCGCCTGGTGGCCCGCGACGCGCGCCGCCGTGTCTTCGTGGCCTACGGCATCGCGCCGCGCCAGCCACCCGGTGCGTACGAGATGGATCATCTGGTCCCCCTCGAGCTCGGGGGGAGCAACGCGATCGCGAACCTCTGGCCCGAGGCGGCGCCCGGCTTTCACGCGAAGGACCAGGTGGAGAACACGCTGCACGCGCGCGTCTGCTCCGGGGCGATGACGATCGACGAGGCGCAGCGGGCAATCGCCGCCGATTGGAGAACGGCCGGAGAGCGTTAGCACCAACCGCCGAACGCGCCGCAGCGCACACCCTCACGGACCTCCCCGTTCCGGCGGGAACATGGCCTTCGTCGCGCTTGGGTCGGCGTCGAGTACCTCGCGGACCTTTCTCGTGAGCAAAGCGGGCGTGATGGGTTTTTGGATGAACGCCGCACCGCTCTCCAGCACGCCGTGACGAACAATGCTGTCGTCCGTATACCCCGACATGCAAAGGACCCGTGTGTCCGGTCGCATCGACGCCACACGTCTCGCGAGGTCGGGGCCGCTCATTTGAGGCATCACCACATCCGTCAGCAACAGATCGATTTTTCCAGGATGCTTCTGGCAGAGCAGCAGGGCCTCCTCCGCGTTCCGAGCGGCGATCATGTCGTAACCCTGTCGGCGCAGAATGCCGAGGACCACCGTGCGGACCTGCTCCTCGTCCTCCACAAGGAGGATCGTCTCGTTTCCCTGAAGCGTCGTTGGAGCGACGGCCGGCGTGAGCACGTCCAGTTCAGCATCGACTCTCGGTAGATAGATCTTGAATGTCGTGCCTTTGCCCGGCTCGCTATAAACCCAGATGTTCCCACCGCTCTGCTGGACGATCCCGAATACGGTGGAGAGCCCTAGCCCGGTGCCTTTTCCTATCTCCTTGGTCGTGAAGAACGGCTCAAAAATGCGAGCGCGCGTTTCACGATCCATCCCGGTCCCCGTGTCGCTCACCGCCATCATCACGTATTGACCGGGCTTTGAGGGGACGTGGGTTGTGGCGTAGTGCTCGTCCAGGACGATGTTGGCCGTCTCGACGGTGAGCTTCCCGCCGGTAGGCATGGCATCCCGCGCGTTCACGACCAGGTTCAGGATGACCTGCTCGACGTGGCTCGGATCGACCTTGACCCGCCCGCTCGACTTCGGCGCTATCAGGACAAGGTCCACGTCCTCGCCAAGGATACGCTGGAGCATCTTGTCCATGCTCGCGAGCACCTCGTAGAGGTCGATCACCCTCGGCTCGACGACCTGCTGCCGGCTGAAGAGGAGCAGTTGGCGCGTGAGCCCGGCCGCCCGCGAAGCCGCCTTGCGGATCTCTTCGATGTCGGCCCGCAGCGGGTCGGCAGGCTTCATGTCACCCAGAATGAGGTCGCTGTAACTCAGGATGATCGACAATACGTTGTTGAAGTCGTGCGCCACGCCTCCGGCCAACCTGCCGACCGCCTCCATTTTTTGCGCTTGCCGGAGCTGCTCTTCGCTCTTGCGGAGGGCCTCCTCGGCGCGGGTCCGGCCCGCCTCGGCTTGCTTGCGCGCCGTGAGATCGATCGAGAGCGAGACGTTTCTGTTTCCTTCGAGCGTCGCCACGCCGACCAGGACAGGGACGCGGCTACCGTCCTTGCGCAGGTATTCCTTCTCCCACGGTCCGGCGACGCCATGGATGGCGAGCTGCTCGGTCGCCGCGATGTTCATGGAGACCCATTCGGGAGGCGTCATCTTCGCCCAGCTCACCAAGCCCGTGGCCAAGTCGTCCCGCGAGTAGCCGACCATGATCAGAAAGGCGTCGTTGGCGTCCACGATCCTTCCCGTGTCGTCTCCGATCATGATCCCGACCAGTCCGGATTCGGCGAGCCGCGTGAAGCGCGCCTGCGCTTCTCGTAGCGCCGCCTCCGCCTTCACCCGCTCGGAGAGGTCCCGGATGAACCCCATGATGATCGGCGGTGATCGGGTGTCCAGACGGGTGGTCCTGCGCTCTATCGGGAACTCGGAGCCGTCCTTTCGTCTCGCAGTCAGTTCCGTCGGCTTCTCGAAGACCGCTCCTTGGGCCCCGGCAGCGTGCGCCGCGAGCCGGGCACGAAACGGCTCCTGGAACCGCGCGGGGACGACAAGGTCGGCGAGAAATTGCCCGAGCGCCTCTGCGCGTGAATACCCGAAGCATTTCTCGGCCGCCGGGTTGAACTCGATGACTCTCCCCGTGTGGTCCGTGGCGACGATCGCGTCGAGGGCGCATCGGACAATGGCCGCGCTTCGGATCTCGCTCTGGCGGAGGGCAGCGCGCTCCCGGCACTCACGAAGCTCGCGCTCGACGGCGGGGATCAAGCGCGCGAGCTTGTCCTTGAGAACGTAGTCGTGGGCTCCGGCGTGCATGGCGTCGACGGCCGACTCTTCCCCGACCGTGCCCGAGACGATGATGAACGGAAGGTCGAGCCCCGTCTTCCTCAGGGTGTCGAGCGCACCCATCGCGCTGAACTTGGGCATCGACCAGTCGCTCAGAACGAGGTCCCACGATTGGGTTTCGAGGGCGGCCCGCATCGATTCGGCATCCTCCACCCGCTCGAACGCCACTGGCCGACCCGAGGCGCGGAGCGCTTGGACGACCAACTTTGCATCGGTCGCCGAGTCCTCGACCATGAGCACTCGAAGGGGCATGGAGTCCGTCATGGGATACCTCGTGCGGTCGGTACGGGCTGGTTCAAGAGCAGCCAAAAGAGGCCAAGCGTCTTGGCGGCCTCCGCAAACTCGGCGAACGCGACAGGCTTTCTGACGTAGGCATTCGCTCCCAACGAATAGCTTTGCAGGATGTCCTCGTCTTCCTTGGACGCCGTGAGAACGACAACCGGCAGAAGGTTCGTACGCTCGTCGGCGCGAAGACGGCGCAAGACCTCGAGTCCGTCGATCTTCGGCAGGTTCAAGTCCAGCAGAACCACAGAAGGGAGAATGCTGGGATCTCGACCCGAGTGTTTGCCGGTCGCGAAGAGGTAGTCGAGCGCATCGGCACCATCCTGCACAACGACCACCTCGTTCGCCACGCCGCAAGTCCTGAACGCGAGGAGAGTCAGCTTCTCGTCGCTCCCATTGTCCTCGACCAACAGGATCACTTTGTTCACGGCGTCGTCTCCGCGGGTCGTACCGGAAGCGTGAAATAGAAAGTTGCGCCGCCGTCCACCGTTGCGTCGGCCCAGATCCGGCCCCCGTGGCGGTGGACGATGCGTTGTACGGTTGCAAGACCGATTCCGGTTCCCGGAAACTCGGCCGGCGTGTGAAGCCTTTGGAAGGGCGCAAACAGCTTGTTGGCGAAGGTCATGTCGAACCCGGCGCCGTTGTCGCGGACAAAGAACGCAGACGTCCCGTCCTTTTCGGTCGCGCCGAACTCGATGCGAGCGGAGGCCACCTTGCTCGTGAACTTCCAGGCGTTTCCGACGAGGTTCTCCACGAGTGCGCGTGCCAATCGAGAATCCACGAGCGCGTGCAGCTCCTCCTGGACGCGAACTTCTAGAATGCGTTGCGGGTCCGTCGCGGCCACCTGAGCGGCGACCTCACGAACGACGGCTGAAAGATTGACGTCCTCGCGTCTCAGTTCGCTCCGCGTCATCCGCGCAAGAGAAAGGAGACCGTCGATGAGTTCCCCCATTTTCTTGGCGTTGAGGACGATCTCGCGAAGCCAATCCTGCCCCTCCGCATCGAGCTTGTCCTGGTAGGTATTGAGGAGAACCTGAGCGAAGCCGTTCATTCCGCGGAGGGGTGCTCGCAGGTCGTGCGCCACCGAGTAACTGAAAGCTTCCAGCTCGCGGCTCGCCGCGTCGGCTCGGTCTTTCGCGCGCGCCAGCGCCTCCTCCGCACGTCTACGCTCCGTGATGTCCCGCACGATCTTCGAGGCGGCGGTGAGCCGTCCGCTCGAATCTCGCACCGGCGAACTGGTCAGGGAAACGTGAATCGCACTGCCGTCCTTCCGCTTCCGTACGGTATCGAACTGTTCGACACGCTCGCCCCGGGTCAGGGACCTGAGGATCTCGGTCTCCTCGTGCCAACGGTCGGATGGAATCAGCACGGAGACGTGCTTGCCGACGACTTCGTTGGATGTGTACCCGAAGATGCGATGGGCGCTCTCGTTCCAGCTCGTGATGACGCCGTCGAGGGTCTTTCCGATGATCGCGTCACCCGACGACTCCACGATGGCGGCCAGTCGGAATCGATGCTCTTCCGCCTTGTACCGTTCGCTGATGTCACGGATGGCGGCTGAAACAAGCATTCCTTCTTCGGTATCCAGAGGGCTCAGACGGATCTCGATGGGAAACTCGGTACCGTCCTTTCGTCTGCCGGAGAGCTCGAGGCCCGATCCCGCTCCGCGGGTCTCGGGGCCGGCGACGTCACCTTCCCGGTGGGCGGAGCGCATGCCCCCGAATCCCTCGGGTACGAGCATCTCGACGGGCTGACCGACGAGATCCTGCCGCGAATAGCCGAACAGTCGCTCTGTTTGTCCGTTGACCAGCACCATCTTGCCGTCGCTGCCGGCGATCACGACCGCATCCGGAGCGGCCTCGAGCAAGCCACGGAAACGTGCCTCCGACGCCCCGAGCAGTCGGAGGTGCGCCACGGCGAGTGCCGCTTGCTTGTTGCTCGTCAGATCGAGCACGAACGAAATCGTTTCGTCATTCGTCCCCAGAAGGGTCGAACCGACCATGACGGGGACACGGGTGCCGTTCTTGTGCAGATACTCCTTCTCACGCTGCGCAGTGGCGCCCGTGGCCTTCAGCTCCTGAGCGGCACGTCGGTCCCGGTCGGCCCATTCGGGAGGGGTCAGCGACTCCCATGGCACTTTCCCCGAGAGGATCTCTTCGCGGGTGTAACCGACTGCGTCGAGAAGCGCGTCGTTGATCTCGATTACGCGACCGTCGAGTGTCCCCACGATGATGCCGAGGATGCCGGCTTCGTACAACGCCGTGAGTCGTGCCTGGCTGCTGGCAAGCTCCTCCTCGCGGCGCCGCAGGGCGCCGGTGCGAACCGCGAGATCATCGAGAAGCACGTTGAGCGCGATCGCAAACCGAGTCGGGACGTCATCGAGCGAGGGATCCTCCGGGATCGCCACCCGTTCGGCGGCCCGCCCGAACGATACCGCCGACATCACGGCGAAGATGTCCTCGAGGGATGGCGCTTGCGTCATGCGCTGATGCCCTGTTGGCATAACCAGGAGCGAGCCGCAGCGTGTTCGGTGAAGGTCTTCAACTGAAGACCGATCCCGACGCGGAACATTTCCGCCACGACGCGGATGATGGGACCCAGGTTGAAAAGCGCGATGCGCGCCGTGTCACGGTGAAGCCGGAAAAAATCTCCGGTCGAGGCTCGGTAGTCGGCGTCGGTCGAGTGAGCGCCCTTGCAGTCGGCCAAGAGAGCGAAGCGCTCGCCATGGCCGCCGATCACCGCCCTCATTGCATCGACGAGAGCAACGCCGTGCTCTCCGGTGAGGCCCGTGTCGGTCACGAAGCGCAGCACGACGAGGTGAGACGCAGGACGCAAGGTCATCTCCATCGCGCCGCACGTGATGACGCAGTCGTTCCCGGGACCGGTCATTGATCGGGGCCCCGGAGGACGAGCTCACGCCGCGCGCAGCACCGGGCAACGGTGGTGCACTGGCCTCCTCCGTCAACCCCTTCCGTCATCCACGCCTCCCCCCAACCGCCCGCACCGGCCCGCCAAGCATATCGCGAAACGCGCTCTCGCCGGTCAGTAAGAAATCGACGCGCCCATCCGATTGTATGCCCGCGGAATCGAAGCCGAAATTGTTCACCTTCACCGCGGGCTGGCTGCCGGTGTCAGGCGATCCCCTCCGGCTCGCTTGCCGCCGCCCGAACGCACGCGGCGGCCACGGCGCACGATGCGAGCCTTGCTCGCGATGCATCTGCCCGGCTCGTCAGCACGATGGGGACGCGCGCCCCCACGACGACGCCTGCGAGCTCGGCGCCGCCCAGATACTCGAGCTGCTTCGCGAGCATGTTGCCGGACTCAAGATCGGGCACCACGAGAATGTCGGCCACGCCTGCGACCGGGGAGATCAGGCCCTTGATGTGCGCGGCCTCTGCACTCACGGCCGTGTCGAACGCAAGCGGACCATCCACCACCGCCCCCGTGATTTGCTTTCGGTCGGCCATTTTGCATAAAGCGGCCGCGTCCAACGTCGAGATAATCTTCGGATTGACGGTCTCGGCGGCCGATAATATGGCGACGTTGGGCACGTCGATTCCCAACGCATGCGCCAGATCGATGGCGTTGCGAACAATATCGACCTTATCCTCGAGAGTCGGATAGATATTGATTGCCGCGTCGGTGATCAGCAAGGGTCGCGGGTAGGCGGGGGCGTCCAGAATGAAGACGTGGCTCACCCGTCGCGAAGTCCGCAACCCCACCTCGTGCTCCAACACGGCGCGCATCAACGTGTCGGTGTGAAGGCTTCCCTTCATGAGGGCGTGCACGCGGCCCGAACGACACAAAGCAACGCTCTTGCGGGCCGCATCCAAATCGTCGCCCGCGTCCACGAGCAGGAACGAGGACAGATCGACGCCCATGGTCTGAGCCACCCGTCGAATGACGGCGCCTTCTCCGACGAGCACTGGGTCGATGAGCCGCTCGTTCGCCGCGGCAATCACGCCAGCGATGGCGACCGCGGTCGTCGGTGCGACGATCGCCATCGCGATCGGCCCCATGACTCGGCATGCTTCGATTAGCTGATCGAAGACTTTGTGGGGAACGTGGTGGGCAGGCATAGTGGGGTCCACAAAGGTTCTGCTGAGCAGGGCCCGTGCCAAGGGTACTGCGGAACAATCCCGCCGGAGACTGCCGTGTTCAATCGATTGGCTCCTCTCGTCATTGCGGCGGTTCTCGGCGTTGCGGCGACACTCGCGTGGCTCGGGATCGGCCGCGATCCTGCGCCGAGTGCACCGTCGGGGGAGGCGCCCGTAGCCTCGCTCATGACGACGGCGGAAGGTACGACGCTTCCCCCGGATCATCCGCCCATCGGAAACGGCTCGCCGATGACTCAAGAAATGGCGTTGCCGCCGAACCACCCGCCGATCGGCGGCGATTCGGCGCACGGTGCCATGCCCGCTCCCTTGGACGAACCCGCCACCCTCGGCTGGACGATGCCGGCCGATTGGCACGAAGCGCCAAGCCCGAGCCGCCTTCGCCTTGCGACCTACCACGTTCCGGGTGGGGCCGAGATGAGTGTGGCCCGGGCCGGCGGCTCGACGGAAGCCAACATTCAGCGCTGGCTTTCGCAATTTGACAATGCGGGCGCCGACACGCGCGAAGAGCGAACGATCCGCGGACTGCACGTCACCCTCGTGCAAGTGGCGGGGACGTATGCGCCGTCGCCGATGATGGTGGCTGGCGCCCCGCCGCAGGCGCATCCCGGATGGGCGCTGCTGGGCGCGATTGTCGAGGCGACGGGGTCTCCGTATTTCTTCAAGTTGATCGGGCCGGCCCCAGCCATCAAGTCCGCGCGGGGATCGTTCGACAAGCTCCTGGCGAGCGTTACCCCTCGCTAATCTTCCAGGGTCTTTTTTTCGCCCCGCCAGTGCGTTCGAAGATCGGCAACTACGACGTATAGGTAAACTGCGAAGGAGGCCGTTCCCAAAATCTGTCCCACCGACATGGCGATGATGATCGGGAACACGCGTGGGTCGAAGAGCTGCCACGTCATGAGAGCGAGCGCTGCGAGTGCGCAGACGCACGCCGCGACGAGCGCTCGGGGAGCCTGACGGGGCGCCATCATTCGTGCGCCTCGGCCGGCGGGACGAAAAACGGGTGGGCCAACCCGTGGCAGCCCGCGCTGGCACAACTCACGCGTGCGGCGCGAGCGTCATCGACGACGGACTTGTGGTCGGGCACTTTGAGCCAGAGTGGGTCGAGCGTCGAATGGCACTGCATGCAATTGCCATTCATTTCCCACGGGTCGCGTAGGTGAATGGTCTTCTTGCCTTCGTCGAGCGAGACGCCGCGGTAGGCGGTGAGGTTCATCCAGACGTGCCGCATGCCCCCGGCCTTCGTGACGATGGTGCCGAACATGCCGTAATTGGCATGGCACGTGTAACAGTTCTCGCCGCCAAACATCGGGTTGCGCGCGTGGCGTGACGCGAGCGAGAGGCTGGCCAGGTCGTCAGAGTCTTGCTCGTGGAGCGTCATCAGATGACACGAGCCACAGAAGGCCCGCTCCTTTGTCGCCTCGAAGCCCTGAACATTCCCAGCAAATGCAGTGCCGATGGGTAGTATGCCCAAGCCGAGAAGCAGCCACAGCTTCGTCGCGCGGACGAGCGGCGGGCGCACGATCAGGTAGGCGAGCAGGATGATCGCCGAAAGCACTGCGAAGCCCAGCGCGACCACGGCCAGGGGTGACGTGGGGAAGCTCACGGGACCTCCGGGCCGGTTCGTGCGGAGCTTCGTCGCGCTGGCTGCCGCAAGTGCGGGTTCCTGGGTTGCTCTCGACGCACGCGCCGACCCTCTGCGTCTGCGGGGGGACGCTCTCGCCGAAACGCAAGGTGCTTCGGCTCCGGCTGGCCTCGTCGTGCTGCAAGGCCAAGACGCGATGCAGGCCACGCGACTTTCGATCGACGCCGAGGCACTCGTGTGGGCGGGCGCGAAACCATCGGTGACCGGGGATGTCCTTGTCTTGATGGTGCGCCTCCGCGAGCCGCACGGCTACGGCGAAGTGCGTGCGGGTCGATTTGTCGTCGCGACGGGCGCCGTGCGGCCGGTGCAGATCGACGGAGTGGACGCCGTCGGGCGTGCGCCCTGGGGCGGCCGGGTGGAGCTATTCGGGGGAGCGCCGGTGGTGCCGAGGTTCGGGCCGCGCGCGTACGACTGGATTGCTGGCGGACGCCTCGCACAGAGCGTCGCGTCGGCGGCCACGCTGGGTGTCTCGTACGTCCAGCGCCGCACCGATGGCGAGCTCGACGACGAGGAGCTCGGCGGCGATCTCGCCGTGGCACCCGCACGCTGGCTCGACATGGCGGCGTTCGGTTCGTACGACCTGGTGAACCCGGGGATCACCGAGGCGCGGGCGTCGGCCGCCGCGCGGTGGCAGGATTGGCGCTTCGAGATTTTTGCGTCTCAGCTCTCGCCGGGTCGGCTCCTCCCGGCGACGTCGCTCTTTTCGGTGCTCGGCGACATGCCGTCGCAGACCCTCGGAGCCACGCTGCGCTGGCGTGCCGCGCCGCGCTTGGACCTGCTGGCGAGCGGTGCCGCGCAGGACGTCGGCGACGCGCTTGGCGGCAACGGCTGGGTGCGCGCGGCGCTCAAGCTCGATGACCGCGGCGAGGGCAATCTTGGCACGGAGGTGCGACGCGTCGATCTTCCTGGCGCGCAGTGGACGGGCGTCCGCGTCATTGCGGCGCTGCCCCTCGGCAAAGGCTTCCGTTGCTCCTCCGAGCTCGAGATCGTCGTGCCGGACTTCCCCGACGGCCGCGGCCCCGCCTGGCCGTGGGGACTTTCCGCGCTTTCGTGGCGGTCACGGGAGGGGTGGGAGGCGGCTGCCGCGGTGGAGGCTTCCTCGTCGCCGCGTCGCCGCTACGAAGCCGATGCGCTCGTGCGCTTGTCGCGATCCTTCGACGCGCCACCTTCGCGCGCGCCGGGCCGCGGTCCCAGCCCCGGGACGCCATGAAGGCGAGCCTCACCGCGTTCATGCTGCTGTCGGTCCTCCTGGCGGCATGCGCGGGGGTGCTCGGGATCCGCCGCGAGCCGCCGTCGCATCCGTTCGAGCACCGCGCGCACGTGCTCAAGGGGATCAATTGCGTCGAGTGCCATGAAGGCGTAGCGGCGGCCGGAGAGGTGGGCCCGCTGCACTTTCCCTCCGATTCGGTGTGCCGGCGTTGCCATGAAAAGCCTCACGACGAGCGGTCTTGTTCGGGCTGTCACGGCGAGATGTACGTGCGCGACGCCGTCGAGCTCGCGCGCGGGCAGCTCCGATTCGACCACCGCCGCCACATGCGCGCGGCCAACGGCGACTGCGTGCGCTGCCACATGGAGGTGACCGAGACGCGGCCCGACGCAGTCTTGCCGAAGATGGCGACCTGCTTTGGCTGCCATGAGCACCGCGATCAATGGACGCTGCGCGACTGCGACGGGTGCCACGTCGATCTTCGCGATGACGGCACGCTCCCCGACGATCACGTGGTGCACGAAGGCGACTGGGTGCGCGAGCACGGAACGCGCGCGGCAAGTGCGCCCGACCTCTGCACGAGCTGTCACTCCGAGCGCGAATGCGCGTCGTGCCATGGCGAGGGCACCGTGCCGGCGCTGCCTGCGAGGCTTGCCTTCGACGACGTCCGTCTTTCCGGTCTGCACCGCGCGGGCTTCGTGGCGCGCCATTCGGACGAAGCCCGGGCCGATCCCGGCATTTGCACGACCTGTCACACCGAGAGCTCGTGCATCGACTGCCACACCCGTCAGGGCGTGGCGCCCGGCCCAACGACCGCGAGCCCTCATCCGCCGGGCTGGTTGACGACGAACGGAGGCGACCATGGGATGCAAGCGCGGATCGATCCCGCGTCGTGCGCGGGCTGCCACGGGGGTGCAGGCGAGCAGCTCTGCGTGGGATGCCATCGCGTCGGCGGCCCCGGAGGCAACCCCCACGGCGCCGGCTTCTCGAGCCGTAAAGACGAGCATCACGATGTACCCTGCCGACTTTGCCACGGAGTCGGACCGTGACCAGGTTCCGACGTCGCTTGGCGTCGACGATCGCGGCCGCCGTCATCGTGCTTGCCGCGGCGACCGCGGCGATCGTTCAATGGTGGCCTCGCTCGCCCCCGGGCGTGCCCCCCAGCCTCGTCCCCGCCGCGTGGGTCCAATACCGCGCGAGCCCCGGGCACCAGGAGCACGTAGGCCGCCTCAACCTCGATTGCGCCGCGTGCCACGATTTCCAACGCGAGGGCTTCAAAAACCCTGGAACCGGAGTGTGCAAGAACTGCCACGCCAAAGAGACGGAGGTCGCCCACCGCGGAGGCGCCGGCAGCGAGGGCACCGGGTGCTTGACGTGTCACGCCTTCGCTCCGGATCGACCTCTGCCCACGTGCATCGGCTGCCACGCCGAGCGGCACGGCGAGTCGGCCGCCATCGCGCAGCATGCGACGATCGACTGCGCCAAGTGCCACCGCGTTCACGAGTCGCCGTCGATCGTCTCGGCCGACTGCACGAGCTGCCACGTAGAGCGCGCAGCCTCGCACGGCGAGCATCCGGGTTCCAAGGGCTGTCTCGATTGCCACCGCGCCCACGTAGCGCCCACCGCCGCCCTCACCGTGTGCTCTTCCTGCCATGCCGAGCCGGCCGGTCCGCGCCCCGCGGGTCATGATTCATGCGTCGGTTGCCATCAACCGCACGACTTTGTCGCCGGAGGCGAGCGCGCGTGCATCCGTTGCCACGGGCAGAAGACGACCCTCGTGGCGGAGGGTACCCCCGCACATGCAGTCTGCACGAATTGCCACACCCCCCACGCGCCGGCCGACGCGGCCGCATCGTGCGTGGGGTGCCACGCTACCGTGCACGTCGCGCACGGAACGAAGGGAGCGTGCGTCGACTGCCACGCGCCGCACGCCGAGGACTCGCGGCTCATCGCCGCGGCGTGCACGAGCTGCCACACGAACGTCGCCACGCTCGATACCGGTGCGCACGCGGGCGGCGTGGCCTGCGCAGGGTGCCACAAGCCCCACGGATTCGCGCTCCAGGACCCCAAGGCGCTCTGTGCGACGTGCCACGCAGGCGAAACATCTCTCGTCAGGACCAACGCTGGACACCAGGACTGCGCCTCGTGCCATGGCCCGTCCCTCGCGCACGCTCCCGCCAAGGCTCCTGCGTGCGGGACCTGCCATGCCCCCGAGCAAGCCAGCGCGCCGCGCGGACACCAGAAATGCCAAGAGTGCCACGATCCGCACGCCGGGCTCCCGACCCCGGTGTGCGCCACCTGTCACAAGAGCGAAGCGACCGGCCCGCACCAGTCGGTGCCGGGCGGCTGCGCGACGTGTCATCGCCCGCACGGGCCGGACGGCGTCTCGGCGCCCCCGTCGTGCACGACGTGCCACGCGGGCTCGAGTCTGCCCGCGCTGCACGCCGTGGCCGGACATGCGGACTGTGCGAACTGCCACGCGGCGCCCCACGCCCCGCCGCGTGCCGACCGCGTCACGTGCACGGGAAGTTGCCACGCCGACAAGCGCAACCATCAGCCCCAAGCCACCGAATGCAACGGATGCCACGTGTTCCGGCGGTAGAAGCTCGCCCCGCTCACCGCGCCGACTCGATGACGCCGTCGACGTGCAGCGCCAGGCCCGCGGGAGTAATGGAGGGAGCGCTGGGCACCGCGTTGGAGACCTCCGCGCCGTGGCAGTCCGCGCGGCTGCACTCCGTGGACACCGTGTGCTGCGTCGGCGGAATCCCGTGGCACGCCCCGCATTGGGCCTGGGCGCCGGAAGTATCGTTCCACGCCGGCACGGCGGCAGGATCGGCCAAGTTGGCCCCGTGGCACGCGACGTTCGTGCACTGGGTGCCGTCCCACGCAGGGAGCGATCCACGCGCGGTCGCGAGGCCCGCAAACGTGACGTGCACCGTGCCGTCGAGGTGCACGGGATCCAGGATCGTCGTCGGCACGACATGGCAGTTGCTGCAATCGAGCGGCCCTGTGAGCGTCGGATTCTGGTGCGCGGCGTGCGCTCCGGTGTTCGGCCACGGGCTGTCTCCGCTGCCGTGGCACGCGCCACACAAGCCGCTGCCGTTGCCTAGATCGACGTTCCCGTTCAAGTGCAAGGGGCCGCCGGTGAGCGCGGTCCCCGTCGCGTTCGCCTCTGCATGGCAGTTGCTGCAAGCCCCGGGAAAGTGGCCGGCGGGTGGTGAGCCGTGGCAGTCGCCGCAGGCCATCGGCGTCGTTTCGCTCCAGGCGGGACGGGGCCGCGCACCGCCCTGGTCATGGCAGTAGACCGCGCACGTTTGCGTCGAGGGGTCGTAGCTCGCCTCGCCGACGACCACGGTCGGATCGGAAAATGACCTCGACCGTACCGTCGCCGTGAAGTCCGCCGATGACCGGATTGCCTGGCACCGGATGGCACGTCGAGCACGCGACTCCTGCCGGAAGCGCCGCCGAGGGCTGCAGGTGCGCGGCATGCGCCCCGGCGTTCGGCGCGTCCCCGGGGAAGAAGCACGGGTCGCGGGGTGGATAGGCCACCGCGCCCGAGCCGTGGCAAGTGCTGCACGCGAGCGCTCCGCCCGGCTGGTCATGGCAACTCGTGCACGCCGGCACGCCCGGCGCCGGCAACGTGATCCCCGCGGGTGTCGCCGGTGCGCCCGCGTGACAGCGCCCGCACGCGTTCGGATCGGTCGGGTCGAGCATCGCGGCCCAGCGCGTCGCGCGCAGCGTGGTCCCGTGAAAGGCACTCGATCGCGGATCGGCGATCCCGGGATCATGCACGCCGTTAGGGAAGTCGGGGGTACCGGCGGCCACCCACCCCGCGAGGACCGAACGCTCCGCACTCGACAAAAGCCCGCCGTGCGGAGGCGTGTCGAGCGCCGCGAGGAGCGGAGCCGACTCGGTGGCCGGCAAAGTCGCCGGAGCGCCGGACGGCTCGACGCAGGCGATCGTCGAAAGATACGTCGTCGTGCTCCATCCGGCGGCGGGCGTCGAAGCGCCGTGGCACGAGACGCAGTGTTGCTGGAGGATGGGCGCAACGTCGGTGGCGAAGACAGGGGCCAGCCGCGCGGACGGCCGATCCTCCGCGCACGACACGACGATCGCCGCGCTCGTGACGAGAAGGACCGTCGCCCGAACGCGCACGCTACGGCCGCGCGTACTGCGGGATCAGGCCCAGCGCCGTCGCCGAATCGAAGAGGATCTCGCCGACGTACGCCGGATTGTGCACGCCGTACGCGCTACCCCTCGCGACGAGGATGTAGTTGTAAAGAGCGCCCGCTTGGTCTTGGGTGAGGAGCCCACCATCGAGACTGCTTCCCGGCACTGGTTCGTCCTGAAACCAGTTGCCGTCGCCGAGTTCAGAGGCCGCCAACGGGGAATAGGGAGCGGTGGTGGCGCGCGTGAGCATCCCGAGCCCATTGAGATACGTCTCGACCTGCGTGAGCTCCGACTGGATCGTCGTCTGGAAGCCGGTGACGTCGAACGTCGTGATGCCCGCGTGGCAGTTTCGGCACGCCGCGATCTGCGGATTGAAGGAGTGATCGGGAACGTTCGAGTTCGCCGCCACGGGGACCATGTGACAATCGATGCAGACGAGTTTCTGCTCGTGGGTCGACTGTTTATAGGTCTTCCCCGCATAGTGGTAGCCGCCCACCCCGGTGAACAGGTCAGCTTGCGGCCCTTCGTGCGGCCCCCAATACACGCTTGTGATCTTGTTGCCGGCGGCGGTGATGTAGTTGGTGATATCGACGCGCGACCGGTGACAGAACATGCACGTGTCGCCGGGACCGAAGAACCCCGCGTCCGTGCCGGTGACGGCGCCGGCTGTGGGGCTCTTCTCGACGAAGATCGAGCCGGCGTCGGGCGAGACGACGAGCGGAAAGGATCCGGGCGTCCAGTTGATCCCCGTCACGTGGGGATCGTTCTGCGGCGTCACCGCATGGCACGTCGTGCAATACACTTGCGCGACCGTGGCCGTGCCGGTGTAGTCGGCGTAGTTGGGGTTATTCGTGACTGAATCGAGGTATTGAAGCTCGCCGCTCCCGAGGTTTGCGACGCCCGCGTCGCCCTCGGTCAGCACGTTGCCCGTCACGCGGTTCTGCAGAGCGTCGATCGCATGGCAATTGCCACACGCAGCTCCAGGGGTGGTCCATTCCGCGGCCGTCTCGGAGCCGAGCTCCGTCACGTAGGTGACGTAGTGCTGGCTCGTCTGGTATTGCGCGACCACGCCGTTGAAGCCGTGGCACGGCGTGAGACACGACGTCACGATTGCTCCAGCGTCCGCGCCGAGTCCCGGGAGACCCGGCGGTCCGGCGTCTCCCGGTGGCCCCTCAGGCCCCGTGGCTCCTGGCGGTCCGGCGTCCCCGCCAGGCCCTTCGGGACCGGTGGCGCCGTCGGGGCCCGTGGGTCCCGTGCAACCGCCTAGGGCAGTTAGCAGAAAGGTGCTTGTTATCGCCGCAACGGCGATCGACATGGATCGAAGCATGGCAGGCCTCCCGTGCGGGGGAGCCCCTGCACCGAGCGCACCAGCCTGCGCCGATTCGCCATCGCGGTCCAGAATGCGCCGATATCTTCATTCGGCGTCGGTCCGCCACGAGCACGCCATCGATCGCATGTTGCGAAGCTTCGGGTGCAAAAGTGCCAAATGCCCCGGCAAGCTTCTCGCATTCTGCAAATCTCGCATCGAGACGCAGGACGTGCGTGCGTTGGCGCTCACCCTCCCTGCGGCGGCACGATCTCGCCCACAGGCACCAAGACGTCCTCGAACCCCGGTACCGTAAGGACCGCCTCGCGAGCGAAGCGCGTGACGCTCGCGTAGCCCTCGGCCCGAGGATCCCGGTGAACCTCAACGGCTCCGCCGGCGACGTCCACGTTCCAGTATTTGGGCACGCCGGCCGCCGCGTAGAGGGGCCCTTGATCCGTCGGTCGTCCTGGAGCGACGAGTCGGCGACCTCGATCAGCAGAAACGCGCGGCCCGGGTGCTTCGCTCAGGTAGTCGCCCGGCGAAACGATGGCGAGGTCCGGCTCGGTGTTCGCGGGCACATGAACGGTCGCGCAGCGCCGTCCAACCGGGCCACCGCTTCGACGCGCGGACCGGCTCGGCGTCTCTCGGCACTTGACGACTTACTTCGATAAAGATAGAAGTAATCCATGCCCTCGAAGTTGGAGCACCATGCCGAGCAGCTGGGCGCGCTGGGGCATCCGGTGCGCCTGGCAATCCTGCGCTTCGCGGTGCAAGCCGGCCCAGAGGGCGCGACGGCCGGTGCGATCCAGGCGCACGTCGATCTGCCCGCGTCGACCCTGAGCCATCACCTCAAGCGGCTCGTCGATGCAGGCGTGATGTGGACCCGTGGCGAAGGGACGTTCCACTACTACTCAGCGGACTACGAGGCGCTCCGCAAGGTGAGCGCCTACCTCTGGGAGGACTGTTGCAAGAACGGCAGCAAGGGCACGTGCTGCTGATTGGGTCTTTTTTTGGGGTCGAATATTCGAGTTTATTGGAAGAACAAGGAGAAGCCACCATGCATGTTCTGAAGCCGCACGTCTCGCTGAATATCTCCAACATCGACGCGTCCGTCGCCTTCTACGAGAAGGTCTTCGGCGTGGCCGCAAGCAAGCGTCGGCCCGGCTACGCAAAGTTCGATCTGCAGGAGCCCTCGCTCAATCTCACGATGCAGGAGGCGCCGCGATCGGGCGTCAACGCCAGCCACTTTGGCGTGCAGGTCGCAAGCACAGAGGACGTCGCGGCTGCCTGGTCCCGGTTCCAGGTCTCCGGCCTCAAGACGTTCACCGAGGAAAACACCACCTGCTGCTACGCGATGCAGGACAAGGTCTGGGTCGAGGACCCGGACGGCAACATGTGGGAGGTCTTCGTCGTCAAGGGCGACGCCCCGACGATGCACGAGGCTCCTGAAAAGACGGCCGCCGCCTGCTGCGCGCCCTCCGCGCTGCCGTCGCCGGACAGGCCGGTGCAGCTCGGGAAGAAGAGCGGATGTTGCTGAAAAAGCTCACCGCCGAGGCGCTCGGCACCGCCCTGCTGCTGGCGGTCGTCGTCGGCTCCGGGATCATGGGCGAGCGGCTGGCTGGCGGAAACGTCGCGATCGCGCTGCTGGCCAACACGATCGCGACGGGCGCGGGTTTGGTGGCTCTGATCCTGACTTTCGGGCCGATTTCCGGCGCCCATTTCAACCCGGCAGTGACGCTTGCCGATGCGAGCCAAGGGGGCCTTCCGTGGCGCGAGGTGCCTGGCTACCTGCTGGCGCAGTTCGCAGGTGCCTTCGTCGGCGTCGCGGTCGCACACGTCATGTTCAAGGAGCCGGCATTGTTCTTCGCTTCGCAACACGAGCGCTCCGGCATGTCGCAACTGGTCAGCGAATTCGTTGCGACATTCGGCCTACTTTCGGTCATCTGGGGATGTGTCCGGCGACGGCCGGACTCCGTGCCATTCGCCGTGGGCGCGTACATCACTGCCGCTTACTGGTTCACGTCGTCGACCTCGTTCGCAAACCCCGCGGTGACGGCCGCTCGCGCCGCGAGCGACACGTTCGCCGGCATCCGCCCCGCGGATGCTCCCGGCTTCATCGCCGCTCAGCTCCTCGGTGCGGCCGCATCGACGGCGCTGTTTCGCTGGCTCGTTCCCACGCTTCCCCAGTACGCCGAGCGGGTCATCGACCGGGAGCCCGCGCCCCACCCCGAAGCGCCCGAGAAGATAGCGTGAGACACATCGTCGTCATCGGCGGAAGCGACGCGTGCATCAGCGCCGCGCTGCGCGCCCGTGAGGTCGACGCGAGGTGGCATGTGACCCTCGTCTGCGCCGACGCATTCCCAAACTTCAGCATCTGCGGGCTCCCGTTCTTTCTAAGCGGCGAGACTGCGCGGTGGGAGAGCCTCGCGCACCGCACGAGCGCCGAGATCGAATCGCGCGGGATCGAGCTTTGACTCGACTGTTTGTCGAGGAGGACGTCTCAATGAAAACCGTGATCTTTGCGTGCATCCACAACGCCGGCCGATCGCAGATGGCGGCTGCCTGGTTCAACGCGCTGGCCGACGCAACGAAGGCGCGCGCGGTTTCCGCAGGGACCGAGCCCGGGCCACGCGTGCACCCGGAGGTGCTTGCGGCGATGCGCGAGGTCGGGATAGACCTCGCCGACCGGACGCCGCAAAAGCTCACCGACGATCTCGCGCGCGGTGCGCAGATGCTCGTCACCATGGGCTGCGGCGAGCAATGCCCTGTCGTCCCGGGGCTCAAGCGCGACGATTGGCCGCTCGAGGACCCCAAGGGCAAGCCGATCGAGCGTGTGCGTGAGATTCGCGACGACGTCCGCCGGCGCGTGGCGGAGCTGCTGCGCGAGGAGGGCTGGGGCAACTCGTAAAATAGGCGGGGCTGCGAACCCGGGCGAAGAGGGGCGAACATGACCAACATCGAAACGCGGCGGAAGCGGGTGCTCTTTCTTTGTACTGGTAACTCCGCGCGGCGTCGTCGCGAGGTCGACGGTGTTGACCTCGACCTTCCTCGGAGTGGGAACAAGGTGCTCGAGCATCGTGCCTACCGAACGCAACTCGTAGGCCTGGCAGGGCATCTTGCGTCATGCGAGGACCCCGAGCGTTTGGCGACCGAGCGCCGCGCGGGACCGTCGCGGTATTTTCCTTCGTCTTTGCGACGCTCCTGGGGCTCGCTTGGCTCAAAGGGATCGCGCATCGGGCATTGGCGGCGGCGTTCGGATGGCCGAGCGGCGAAGACGCGGTCGGTCACGTCGTGCATGCACTCGACCTCGGCCTCCACGTGCGGCTCGCTCTCGCAGCGAGTTTGATGCTCATCCGGCGTCGAGCCGCGGGTGACCTCATCGCCGCGATCATGCTCATCGACGCCGTGTGCATGGGTACCGCCCTGGCGGCGATGGTCGCATGGGCCTCCGCGGTCTCTGGCGCCAGCATGTGGAGCGCTGTGCCCTTCGCGATCGTGGCGAGCATCGCCGTGATCCTTGCGGTGGCTTTCTCCCGGGCCGGCGCAGCGCCTCGCGCCCGAATGAAGCAGCGCTCAGAGGCCAATGCGCCGATCGGAGGTCATCCGTAGATGCGACACGTGAGGCCGTGCCCGGCCAACGACTGGGGGATCGTCGCGGCCGAGAACGCAGGAGCGGCGTTGCAGTGCCGTTCCCGCCGCCGCCGGCCTGCTCGTCGAGGCGGATGCGTGGAGAGATTATGGAGACGGCAGCGTCTTTCCGCGAGGAAACAGGCAGAGGAGGCGGGATTTGTAACCGCTTCCGAACGGAAACGCCTAAAATCGCCGTGATAACTCGGGTCGAGTGGCCTTGGAGCCCGAACGGCTCCATCGGCAATAGTCGGGGAGGCGGGATTTGAACCCTAAGAGCAGGCACCCTATAACCACGCGCGGTTGCTGATCTTTTCGTCCAAGGGCGCGGATCCCGTCTCCTTTTCGACTGCCGGAGGTATCGCCACGAGATGCCACCGGTGGACAGCCGTAGCCGCCGATCACCCGCCGTCCGTGGAGAGATCTTGGAGACGGTGGAGGAGCGTGATGCATTAGGCGCGAAAGACCCATCTTCCGACAACGCGTTCGTGCAGGGCTTCCCAAGTCAACCCCGTGAGGCAGTACCTCCCATGACGAAACCCCGGCCGATCTACTGCCTGCCGGGACGCCGTTCTAAGGGGTGACTCCCCCCTGGGCCGGCCCCGAGGCAGCTGGGACGGGGACAAATACTACCATTGCCGGCTGCACATTGAGAATTTGTGGTGGCTCTCATCAGAGCCTCGCTCCACCCGCCTCTGGCAACAACGTCCTTCGACACGCCCGCATCTACCAGCACCGCTTCGAGGGTCCCCGAGTTTGCGCCCGAGAACATGACCGGTCGTGCATATTTGCCGAACGCTTCGCATGCCGCATCAACATCGGCAGCGCTTGCGCCGGCCGCGAGGTTGATAACAATCTCGTGAGCATTGTTTCCGCTTATGTTCCCTATTGAAACGGTCCTCGAGCCTGTTCCCACGAAAAGCTTCTTCGAGCCGATTACCTCCAGCGCATATTTATCTCGATTTGCAAATCTAGATACGGACCGGTAGTCCAGCACGGCAAGCGGCGGTAAATTTGCGAAGCCCGATCGCCTGCACATCCAACAGTGCTATCGACGAAGCCTGCTGAGCAAACAGATCATAGGCGTATTCATGGAGTTTGCCACCGTACGGAAGCCCGCAGACAACCTCGCAATGTCCGAGTTGGCCCCGAAGCCGTTGCATCGGTGTCTCGATGTGGAACGCGTCCTTCAGTTCGGGGAAGAGTTCGCAGTAGCGGTCCTGCAACTTGCTTACGTCATGATGGAGTTTCTCACCGGACGGGGCCCGGAGAAGGATGCAGCCTTTGAGGAACAGCTCCGCCGCGTGATGGATGAGGAAGTAGACGACGCTCGCCCTCGGCCAGTCGAGGCGGTCCGGATGTTCTCCCAGCTCCTCACAGAGCGTCATCGCGGACTTCAGGTAACCACGCGCCAGCTCGACCAAGCGCTCCTGCAAGGGGCGCGACTGAAACTCCTCGGACCCGACCCAGACGCCGGGCCACGACACGGTCTTCCCCTCCGCGACGCACTGAAGACAGCGGCCGACACCGTCACTGCTGTCGAACCCCTCCACGGGGACCAAGTTCGGGCAGGTTGTGCAGAGGTGAAGCGTCGTCATCGGCGTCAGGCGAGCCGAACTTAGCATGGTGACGCAGCCGGGTTCCCGCCACGGGTTGGAGGGTTCGGACGGGTCGTTTCCTCCCCGTTACCCACCGCCCTCGCGCGTCACCCGATCTCGTCTTACGTCCCGCGTGCGCCGAGACCGCGTCTTTCTCGGGCTCCGCGCGGGTCTCCGCGGTTTTCCGCGGACCCGCGCGACGTAATAGTCGGGGAGGCGGGATTTGAACCCTGAAGAGCAGGCACCCTCTAACCAGGCGCGGTCGCTGGTCTTTTCGTCCAATGGCTTGGATCCCGTCTCCTTTTCCGTCTCCGGACCTTTCGCCAGGAGTCACCCCGCGTAGCCATCCATCCCCCCGTTTCACCCATCGTCCGTGGAGAGATTTTGGAGACGGCCCCGAACCGCCGGAGGGAGCCCTTTGGCCGGCCCGCTCCCCCACCTGCTGCCGGGCCGTAATCGAATGCCCGAGATCGTCGTACTCTCGGCGCGTTTCCCCGCAGCCTGGTAGGCTGAACGCCCGTGAAGCGCGCCCGTGGACCAAGGAAGGGAGAGCAGAGGCCGGCGTCTCATCGTCTCGACCTAGCTCGTCCGACGGACGCTCACGATCTCACGGAGGCGCGATGGACGGCGTGGTGTGAGGCAGCAGCCGTGACACTGGACCGCGTTCATGGCGCCACGTCGCCGAAGGATGGCGCGATCTCCCCGACGGGAAGGCCGGACGTCGCGTGCGC
This sequence comes from uncultured delta proteobacterium, assembly GCA_963831555.1. GTDB lineage: Bacteria > Myxococcota_A > Polyangia > Polyangiales > Polyangiaceae > Palsa-1150. The sequence goes on along the minus strand of CAWHQT010000015.1, from coordinate 997,047 downwards.
TCTCGCGTGGCCCAAGCCCGACGACCGCATGAAGCGCTCGCACGCCAACACGACGGACGCGACGGAAGAAGGTGCATACGCGGTCGCGAGCCTCGCCGTCCATGCGCTCGATGGCTGGCGCATCATCGCGCGTACGCCAACAGAATCCGGCGCGGACGTCTGGATGGCGCGACCCGAGGACGACCCCGACGAGCAAGTGCGCCTCGAGGTGAGCGGTCTGGCAGAAGGCGCGGACGCGGCGGCGACCAGCGCACTGCGCACGCGCCTCAACGGCAAAATCGCTCAGCTCCAAAGGGGTAAAGCCTCCGAGCCGGGCATCGCGGCCGTCGTCGGGTTCGAGCTTGTCCGCGTACTGGTCTCGGAGCTGACGGAGCGATGACGTTGGCGTCGCGTAATCCACTGAGCGATCCACGACGCAAGGACAGCGAGAAGCTCACGCTCGAGGCCGAGCGTGCTTGGGCGAACGCCCAGCCGCAGCAAGCGCGCGAGCTCTTCGGCGAGGCCGCGGCTATCGAGGAGGCTGTGGCGCGCGATGCTCCGGCATCGATGCCGCGCGCCCGAAGCGCGCTAGCGATCGCCGCAGTGGCCCTCTGGAATCGCGCCGATGATCTCCTGCGCGCCAGGCGGCTCGGACACTTCTTTCTCGGCCAAGACGACGGCCTGACGGAGCAAGGGCGCGAGGATCTCGAGCGATTGGTCGAGCGATGCGCGCGCGAAGCCGAGCTGTCCCGCCTCACGAACGATCCGCTGATGGTGCCCGTCGAGCTCAAACTTGAGGGAGGGCGAGTCGGTGTAGGCGTTGCGCCAGAAGCGGTCGCACGCAAGCGGCGGGACACGCTCGCGTCGCTCCTCCGGCGGACGTGGGAGCTCGAGGCTCACGTCGAATACCGTGATCGCGGCGAGTCGGAGCTGGAGCGGCGCGATCAGATTCAGCTTCTGGAGGTCCCGGCCATCGCTGCGAGCTACGGCGTGCGCCTCTACGTCGCGACGGGCGCACAGCAAAATTTCTCAAGCGAACAGAAGGTGGCGCCATCGCGCGTCGTCGAGCGGTTCCTCGCCCTCGCCCAAGCGGCCGCGAATGGAGCGGATGCGATTCGCGCCGAGATCGGCGACGCGCAGTACGCGAGCGCGTTTATCGATGGCTTCAGCGAGATCGCGCCTGACGGCGAGGACGTGGCTACCGTTGCTTGCTCCGCGCCGTCGTGGAAGGTTCGCGTACCGGCGCTCGTGTTCGAGCCATCGCATCGCCAAGAGCTGCGAAAGGCCGCCGCGACGCCGGCGCTTCGGGAAGCCCGTCCAGGGGAACGAGCGATTGATGGGAAGCTCGTTGGCGTTCACCTTACGCGGGCGTCGAGCTGGATCGAGCTGGAGACCGACGGCAAGGAAGAGCCTGAGATCATCATGGTGAACGAGAAGCGCCTACGCTCCAAGGTCGCCGGCATGCGGACTGGCGATGGTGACACGCTGATCCGCGTTTACGCCAAGCGTTCGCCCCGCCAACAGCGGATGGCGATGACGGACGTTGCTGCACTTTCACGTGGGCGCTCGACGTTCCTGCAATAATGCCAACAAATCTCATCACGTGGCCCTGACCTTCCAACGGAAGAGGAGAGCATTCGAGAACTCTTCCCTGCGCAGCTTCGTTCAGCCGCTGTAATGACGGACTTGATTATTCCACTTTCTTTACGACGATAGTGTTTCCGTCCATCTCTTTGTAGATAAGACCCGGCCTACGGATGGAATCGGCGGCATCCTCGCGCCAGAACTCGATAATCTCAAGCTCACGCTTTTTGCGTGACGCGGTGTATTGACTCACATCGAGCATGAAGGCTTCAAAGGTCTTCCCAGGTCTGTCGGCTACAGTCACCCGGCTCTTGACGCGGTGAACCAAGCGAAGGTCCACCAGTTCCTCAATTGGAGCCAGTATGGCGTCCGCCAGACTCTTGTCCATTAGGAAGACGTTTGCCTTTGAATAGTTATTTACAAAAGCGCCAATAGCCGCGAATTCATCCTCGAGAGCTTGGCGCTCATCTAGCGTATCACGTGTGAGCTCTTCACGTTTTGACGAGTCGTACTCTCCAGCCGCTCCGTTGATGTCCTCAACCCCCACCTTTTCGCCCCGAGCCGTGTCTCCACGCTCGCGAGCGATAAGTATTGAGCGCCGGAGAAGGCCGAGAAAGTCACGTGCGACGCCGCCGCTCGCGAGGACTAACCTGTCGAATGCACCCCGGACAAGAAAGTCGTTCCGCCGAACGGTGCTCTCCTGGAGGAAGTTGTCGAGAACCTTCTCGAGAAAGTCGGCAGTAATTTTGTATTTTTCGAGTGTGAGGTCAAGATCGATTTCTGAGATGTCGTCACCGATCTTGACGCCGACCGGAGGGTCCCCGTGGACGTACCACTGGGTTCTGTGCCGAATCGTGCCCACCTTTAGCCAAAGACTGTTGCCCTTACCTATTCGATGAAAGTAATCCAGTACTTGAGCCTGATTCCGGCGGGGAATGTGGTATAAATCGTCGAGGAACAGGTAGGCGTCACCGCCGGACAGCTGTGCCATACGTCGGAACACCGCCTGATAGTCCATTATGTGGCGGTGAAGATGTGTGAGCTTGCTCTTTGTGTAGCGAACTGTGGCGCGTTGCGCGGCTTCGGCCGCATTGTTTGAGCGGCCGTCTACACCAATCCCAACGCCCAGCATCTCTGCGCTGAGCTTTGCCGAGGCCCCCTCCGTTTTGGTGGCTTTTTCGGATTTGACCTCTTCAACGTCGACTTCATCTTCCGAAAATAGGAGCTCTCTGAGTTCGTTCAGGGAGCGACGAAGATCGCTTGAGAGCGTTTTTGCGATTTCCTTGTCGAACGGTCCACGAGTCGGCTTTCGGCCGAATAAGCGCATCCAGAAAGACGTTTTGCTTGCGGGGGCGATTGCAGCCGTTTCGAGCCATTCAGCAAAGCGGCTAAATGTTTCAATAAGTATGCTGATTAATACGTCCGGATATTCATGTCCTTTGAATGACTCTAAGTCAACGAACGCGATTGGTCTGCGGTCTACGGTCAAATCTTGAGCTGCCTTGCGCAGAAGACTAGTGCCGCTCGGCAGAAATTTGGCCCTTGGAATCAGGGCCTGATAGCTGCGAGGTCATGATTGATCCGAGACCGTGGGTAACACGACCCCACCGCGGTCCTCGGGCGACGCCGCTGCCCCTCTCGCCGGAGCATCGCGAGGCGGTAGAGGCTGCGATTCGCCCGGCGACCGCGGAGAAACGCATTGTATTGCGCGGCATGGCGCTGCTGGCCATGGCCGACGGCTTAAGCATTGTGGATACGGCCAAAGCCCTGCACGTCAATGACCGCACGGTCCGACGGTGGCGCAAACGCTTCAAGGATGCGCAAGACTCGGTCGCTGCGCTGGCGGACGCCCCACGATCGGGACGGCCGCCCTCTCTCTCTCGGCAGCCGACGCCGCGCGCATCGAGAGCCATGCGTGCAAGCCGCCGGGCGACGTTGGCATTCCGGTAACGCACTGGTCGGCGGCGCTGCTGGGCGCGCATGTCCGCGCCGAAGGGATCGAGACCAGCGATCGCACCGTCGGCCGAATCTTGGCGAGCGCCGATCTGCAGCCCCATCGGCAGAAGATGTACCTGACGTCGCATGACGAAGACTTTCGTCAGAAGCGCGACGACGTGCTGCATGTCTACTACGACACACCGAGCGACGAGCACATCGTCTGCTTGGATGAAAAGACCGGCATGCAAGCGCTTGAGCGCAAGGTCGCCGACTTGCCGATGGAGCCCGGGCAGCCCGTACGTCGCGAATTCGAGTACATACGCCATGGAACGCTCTGCCTGATGGGGGCCTATGACGTCCGCAGTCGCAAGCTCTTCGGCTTTCTCTCCGAGGATCACACTGCCTTGACGTTCGTCGACCTGCTCGATGTGGTCGACCAGTCCTACCCGCTCGGACGCGGCCACCTGATCTTCGACAACCTTTTCGCCCATGACACCGACGACGTCCTCGACTGGTTCGAGGACCATCCCCGCTGGACCCCACACTTCACCCCAAAGCATGCCTCTTGGCTCAACCAGATCGAATGCGCCTTCTCCATCCTCGGCCGACAAGCTCTCGCACGGGCCTCCTTCGGCTCTCTCGACGATCTTCGCGAGGCCATCTACCGCTACCTTCTATGGTTCAACGCGCAGGACAAACCGCCGTTCCGTTGGTCCTATCGTCCAAAGTCTTGGCACCTCGCCATGCCAAACTGAGGACAAAACCTCTGCCGAGCGGCACTAGTTACTAGTTACTAGTGCCGCTCGGCCGAAGTCCTGTCCGGACTTCGACCGCCGCTTTGCGGCCGGCTTCGCCGGAGCGGCCCTAGCTAGATTGCTTTCTTAGGGGCTTTCGCCCCTCTCTCCTCGCTTCGCTCGTCGATTCACCCCCAAAGCCGCTCCCGCGGCTTTGCCTAGTGCCGCCCGAGAAACCAATGGCCAAACTTCTGCCGGGCGGCACTAGATTTGCCAGATCCTCTACGGCCGAAGATGAGGTGATGCGTGCGAGAGGTCGCCCGAGTAAGGGTTCCAGCCGCGGGCTCAATGAAGCGCCGAACGCCCTCTTGAGACGATCGCGTGGCCTCTTCAAGCCGGACTTCGAGGCCTGCGACCTCGGCTGAATCGAGAACGGTGGACATGCTTAACCTCGGGGTCTTGCTGACTACGCTACGAGCGTCGATGCGAAGGCAACAGAGGGAACCACGCGGCGCCGTGTTCCGCGGACCGTTTACGTTACCCACAGATGTTCTGTTGGATGAGACCGTATCGACTCAGGGCATCGTGTTGAAGCGGCCGGAGGGTGCATCGGGGATGCCGATGATGCTCGAAGCGAACAGCGGTCGGTCGGCGAAATCTTCCTGCGGCCGCGACGAGCGCCATTGTCGGTCCCCTACTTCCGTTCCCGACGGCGACCACCGGCCTTGTGCACGAGAGGAAAAAGGCGTCAAATTGGTGGGGGAGGCGGGATTTGAGGGGCTCGCAACGCGTGCGGGCCCCGCGCCCGGAAGAACGCGGCCGGCGTCGCTCGTCCGCCGCGGCGCGTGGAGAGATTGTGGAGACACCAGCGGCTTCCCGCTGCGAAGTGCAACGCGGAGGCGGGATCGGTTCCCGCTTCCGCATAGAAACGCCCGAATTCGCCGTGTAAAGTGGGGTCGGGGAGGCGGGATTTGAACCCGCGACGACGAGCACCCAAAGCTCGTGCACTACCGGACTGTGCGACTCCCCGGATGGATCTGCGTCCGACACGCCTTGCTTAGCACGGCCGCGAACGCTGCACTCGCGCGACCGCCTCGCGGGTCATCCCCCACGAAGAGCCGCCAGCGCCCGCGGCAACCCCCGGGCGCTGGTGCGCAAGGCAACATAAATGTGGTCACGGTCCGTCTCGATGGCGCGCACGCTGACGACCGGCGTTACCACCGCCAGCGCCCAGCGCAAACCAGGGCTATTGGCCACCGCCGGAATCCTCATCAAATCGATGACGACGCGATCCCCATCGGCGTCGACGATTGCCGCGGGCCGCTTCGGAAGAAACTTTAACAAGTTACCCGGCTTGGAAAGATCGAGCGCGCCCGACTTGATGAGCATCGCAACGGGCGAATCGCTCGCGCCGATGAGGGCCACGTTCACCTCGCTCAGACGCAGCCCGATCCGCATCGCGTCGGGCGACAAGTCGATCGCATCGACCCGGATGGCCGCGCTGGCGCGGACCGGCGTTCCCATCGCTTCGAGTGACAGGGTTACGCGAAGGGCCGGCGGAGCACTCCCAATGTCGATGTCCCTCGGCGCCTTGCGAGAAAGCTTGGCCTGCGAGGACAGCCACCGGACCGCGGCAATCGGCACCCCGAAACGCAGGCCGGCAGCATTCACCACGGCCCTCACGAGCTCGTCGGGATTCTTCCGCACGTAGTCTACGGTGGCGTTCAGCAGGGCGCGCGCGTCGAGCATCGGAGCCGGGACGCTAGCATTTCACCGCGGCGCAGGCGTCGCAGACACGCGCCGGGCCGACTCTTCTGGCCGCATGCCGACTCTCCCGACGGGGCCGGCCAAGCAAGACGCCTATGCTTTGACGATCGCGTCCCAACTATCGGCGATCTCTTGCGCGGTCCAGAGTCCGTTGTCCGTCTCCTTGAAACGACCGGAGGTCTCCACCACTTTGAACGCGTAGACGCGCGCCCCCGCAATCGCGAGGACGTGGCCCGTTCGCTCACCGCACAAGGCGCTCCCGAGAAAGAGCGCCGCCGGGGCGATATGATCCGCGGTGAGCGTGTCCACACCCTGAAACATGGGCAAGTCTTCCGTCATCCGCGTCTTGGCAATGGGAGCTATCGCGTTGACCGTGATTCGATGCTTTTGGAGCTCGATCGACATCGTGCGCGTCAAACCATAAATTCCCGCCTTCGCCGCCGCGTAGTTGGCTTGGCCGAAATTGCCCAGCATACCGCTCACGCTCGTGGTGTTGACGATGCGTCCCCCGTCGCCCTGCGCGACGACTCGCCTTGCGAATGCCTGCGAACAAAGAAACGCTCCTTTGAGATGGACGGCAACGACAGCGTCCCACATCGCTTCGTCCATCTTCAGAAAGCTCTTGTCACGCAGAATGCCCGCGTTGTTGACAAGCACATCGACACGACCGAAGGCGCTCACGGCCGCCCCAATCAGGTTGGCAGCCCCCCGGGCCGTCGCCACGTCGTCGAAGTTTGCGACGGCGGAAGCGCCGATTTCAGTCAACTCTCGGGTCACCTGCTCGGCGGAGCGGACATCGCTCGCGCCTTCGAGCGCCGCGGCCACGTCGTTCACGACGACGTTCGCACCTTCGCGCGCAAAGAGCATGGCGTGCGAGCGCCCGATTCCGCCGCCGGCGCCTGTGACGATGACCACCTTGCCGCTCAGGAGTCCCATGCCGAGCCGTGGGTTTAGCGGCGGAACCCCGCACCGTCCAGGGTTCGGGACATCTCGGGCGGAGGGTAGCGGAGGGTGGTACGCTGCGAGGCGAATTGCTTCCGAGACCCAACATCCAATGAGCGACGATCCGAAGCAAACCGTCAAGGGTCCGACGCGGGCGGCGGACTCCGCGGCGAGCCCATACCCCGACGAGCACCCGTCCACGTCCCGAACGCCGTACGTGCCCGAGTGGGCCGACGAAGAGTCGAGTACGCGACTCACGGACTCGACCATCGCGTTCCCCCCGCTAGGTGCGTCTACGCAAAACACGCGCGCCGTCTTGACGGTAATTTCGGGGCCCAGCGCGGGACGCGCCTATTCCGTTCGGGACGAGGAGACACTGATCGGGAGGGGCAGAGAAACCCATGTTCGCCTGGATGACGGAGGTGTGAGTCGAATTCATGCGCGCATCCGCGCCATCGAGGAAGGCCGCTACAGTCTCGAAGACATGGGGTCGACGAACGGAACGTTCGTCGGCAATCGACGCATCGAGGCACGCACGGACCTTGCGAGCGGTGACCGGATCAACATAGGGCCCAACGTGATCGTGTCTTTCGCCATCATCGACGCGCAGGCCGAGGTGATGGCACACCAGCTCTATGAGTCCGCCGTACGCGACGCCCTCACCAAGGCACACAATCGCCGTTACCTCGTCGAGCGACTGTCGAGCGAGATTGCCTATGCGAAGAGGCACATGACGCGCCTTGCACTCATCCTATTCGACATCGACTTTTTCAAGCGCGTCAACGATACCTATGGTCACCTTGCGGGTGACGATGTGCTGCGTGAAATCTCCGCGCTCGTCTCGCGGCTGATCCGCGTCGAGGATGTGTTCGCCCGATTCGGCGGCGAGGAGTTCGTGGTCCTCGCACGCGGGATCGAACACGCCAACGCGGGCCTATTCTCCGAACGACTCCGCTCGTCGGTAGAGCGCCTCGAGATTGCGTCGGAGGGGGCCGTCATACAAGTCACGATCAGCGTCGGCTATGCATCGGTCGACGAAATCGCCGATGGGACCCGCACGGCGGAGAGCCTCATGCGCCTTGCCGACGAGCGCCTCTACCAAGCGAAAACGGCGGGGCGAAACCGCGTTCGCGGCGGCCGCGCGGCGAACGACCCCGCTTGACGAGATCGCTGAACCGCGATTCACTCCGCGCGCCCGCTCGAGGAGGCAAGCCTCATGGCCGTCGACATCCGCAAGCTCTTCAACGAAGACTTCCCCGCCGCGCTCGCGAAGAATGCGGCCGACGCCAAGACCATCGGGGCCAAGTACCAGATGAACATCGACGGGCCCACGGGCGGCCAATGGAACATCGACGTGAGCGATTCCGGCCCGTCTTGCAAGCCGGGCACGGGGCCCGCCGACTGCACGATCACGATCGCAGACGAAGACTTCCAGAAGCTTTACGAGAACCCGCAAGCGAGCGGGGTACAGCTCTTCTTTAGCGGCAAGCTGAAGATGGCCGGCAACACCATGCTCGCGATGAAGTTGCAACGACTCCTTGCGTATCGGTGATCTGGCTCGCGATTTCCACTCAAGAGCCGCCCGGGAAATGCCGGGCACCTCGTTCACGGGCCAGGTTTTGGGGGAGATCCTCTTTCCCCCAAGTTTCCATTCCGGCCGGACCTTCAGTTTGATCCGGCGCGGAGCGGTCCGGTCGCGCGGGCCATGTCGTCCACGATCTTCGTCCCGGCCTCTTTGCGCGCGCGTCGCTGCAGCATCAAATGGTCGACCACGGCGTGGCCTTCGAGCAGGTCGAGCCATTCGAGATCGAGAACTCCGCCGCTTGGCAAGATGAAGACACCGAAGAGGTGCGCGTGCCGCCGAACCTCTTGGACGAGGGCTCGCGGCACGTGAAGCGCGGCATGGGTGATCACGTGCACTACCGGCTCGCGCGCGTCGCGCGCGCGGAGGAGGGCGAGTTCGGTGGCCAACTGCGCGAAGACCCGCGCCGGGTTTCTGCCCCGTTCCCCCTTGAAGCCGAGGAGCCATGCCGCCGGAAGCCGCCCGCGGCGGCGAGGGCGTTGGACTTCATAAAGCCGCGAATCGAAAAACCGCAGCCACACCTCCTCGCCCTCAAGCTGCAGCTTCTTGCAAAGAGCCATCGCGAGACCGCGCGCGAACACCTCGCGATCTCCGCGCATCGACGCTGACGCGTCGATTACCACGTAGTGCAGCCTCTGCGCTTCGTCCGGCGCCCGCTCGCGCGTGAAGTACAGCAGCTCGCCGCCCAGCGACCGCCGGGCGAATTCGTCGTCATCCCAAGCCAGCTCCGTCAGCACCATCGAATCGATCGTGCCCTGTCGGCCCACGCCGCCGTACCCGTGCTCCGCATGCGTTCCCACGGCGCGCGCGCGGCGCGTCTCGAGCACACTCGGGAGGAGCTCGAGCGAGAAGTTGACGACGTCGTCGGCCATGGGACTCGACAAAGCGGCGAGCAATTCGACATGAGCCAGGGCACCCGTGCCGGACGCGTCCTCGCCGAACATTCCGAGCAGACGAACGGTGTCGACGTCGAGCGCGTCGACCATCGTCAGCACCCGCAAGCGTGCGCGCACGAGGGCCTCGAGAAATGCCCTCTCGGGGTCGCGCGGCACGGCATCGAAGAGGCGTGGCAGCTGGGGGTCAAGGTCTCCGAACAGGTTTGGGTCGAGGGGAATCGACCTCGGCGCGCCCGGCAGGTCGGCAACCGGCATCGCCGGCATGGGGAGAGACGCCAAGACCCGTGCAAGCAGGACGACCACGAGCTCGTCGCCGAGCTTCATTGTGGCCGCGGATCGAGACATCTCGCCGGCGGCCAGCTCCATGATGAGCCCGCGGTACGCTTTTACGAGCTCGCCAAGCCCGGGCGACTGGGCCGATCGCGTCGATCGCGCCAAATGGGCGTCCAATCCGGGGCGGCCGCCGATGACGACCTGGTCGCGAGGCACCGCGTAGAGCAAGCCCAGGTCGTGTACGACGAAGAACGGCGCACGGACCCCCAGCCGTCCGAGGTCCCGCCACCAGCTGGCCGCGCGCATGGTGACAATGGGCGCATCCGTGCGCACGGCCGAGAGCCAAAGGCCGCCAAGAGGACCCGCGATGGCCGGGTCTGTCATCATGTTTGCGCGATCACTGCCACCCCTCGTGCGGTACGACGGGCGAATCTGGGTTGTCGCCGTTGATCGAGTTCAGATCCGCTTTGACGTTGTTCTGCTTTACGCAGTGCCACTGACCGACCGAATCCGAGTCATCCACGGCATACTGCCCGTCGAGCTCCGCAATGTCGCTATCCTTCGGAAGCCGGTACGCGAAGACGCCCGAACCGTGCGTCTCGCCGCTCGGCCCGATCGTGCCAATACCGTGCTCCTTCCACGTGAAACGGAGCACGTTGCCCTCGACGGTGCCGCTCAGCTCTCCCCAGTGGCTCGAGTCCGTCCGTTTCCACCGGCCAACGATATTGCCTCCCTGCTCGACCATGTGGAGGTACCCATAAACCGGGTTGTAATACACGCCGTCCCACGTCTGCCCGGAAGGCATCTGGCTTACCGTCACGGGAAACTTCGCCGCGCTTGCTCCGCAAGCTCCGAGCGCGAGGCCCATCCACAGGACCGTCAGCGCCATACCAAGACCGCACAGCCATGCCCGAGCTTTCATGGCGCGAGATGGTACACGTTCGTGCCCGCGAACGCATTGGGGCTTTGCCATGCGCCAGCCCATCATTGGCCGTCAGACGTTTCGTGATCGCCGAGGGGGTGGAGAAAGGTGTCCGTACCAGAGCACGGTGTCGTAAAGAATGGCGACCTGGCCCTTATGCTGGTGACGAGCAAAGATCGCGGCGACCTCCACGAGCATCTCCGCGTGGCGAGCCTCTCCGGGACGCGGCACATAAGATGATGACGCGAGACGGCCCCGTAGGCTGGCTTCGTCCAAGAGCTGCTGATTGTCGAACCGCGCGAAGGCCACGTCGGACGGCGCGAAGAATGCCCGGATCGTCGATTCCGCCGCGCGGTCCTTCTCGCGCACGTTTGCATAGTCGGGCGCCATGCGTTCGAGCATGGATTCGTAGTCCCGGTTGAAGGGCGTGTCCCTGCGCTGGTTCCAGATGAGCGCGAGATACCCTTCGGTTCTTAGAATTCGGGCCAGCTCGTTTCGGGCGCTGCCCGCTTCAAACCAGTGAAACGCCTGCGCGACAGTGACGATGTCGACGGACCGGTCGGCAAGCGTCGTGGCTTCCGCCGACGCGTCGAGGCTCATGAACCCGGACTCACGCGATAAGGCAGCCTCGGCCGCCTTGCGCATTGCCGCATTGGGCTCAATGGCCAATACGCGAGCGCCTCTGTCCAGCAGCAATCGTGTAAATATTCCGGTCCCCGATCCAACGTCCGCGACGACACACCCGGGACCGAGCCGACCGACGCGAGTCAGCTCGTCGAGGAGCGCCGACGGGTAGCCAGGACGAAACCGAACATAATCGTTCACCCGAACCGTGAAGCGCGTCTTCGGATCCGGCGCGGGCACAGGCACACCAGTCTAACGCTCTTTGTCGGCCTTCACAAGAAGCTCTTTCCAGCCGCGGCGAGATCGGCGACGGCCACCCACGGCTCCGCGGCTCCGCGGCTCCGCGGCTCCGCGCGAGGTGGGCCTCTTGGCAACAGCGGCACAATCGCGTCTCAGTCGCCGATCACGAAGGAGGTTGGACGGTGGTGGGCATTAACCCATGATGCTGCTGTCGACGTCGGCGCGTTCGCTCGTGAACCCGATGCCCGCGAGCGCCGAGAGACCCGCATGAAGGACCTTCGATGAACTGCCGTTCCCCAAGCCTTCGAAACCTCAAGGGCCCGCCAACTTCCATTTCCGGCCGCACCTTCAGTTTCAGCGTGCGGTATGGTTTTGCGGCCGGGGTCGCCGCGGGGGCGCTAATGAGCGTTGCGTGCGGTACGAGCGGCGTCGGCAAGGGCAATTCGGGATTCAGCTCCGGACAGGTCCCAGGGGCGGGAGGCAGCGGCACGTTGTCGGGAGCCACCGGCAGCTCGTCGAGCGCTGGATCCATCGCGGCGTCCAGCGGCTCCGGCTCCGGCTCGCTCGGCGCCGGCGCAGGCGCTCTGGGCGGTGGGTCCGGCGCAGGGCCATCGACGCCTGTCGCCTGCGCCAGTGAGTCTCGCAAAGGTCAGACCCTTCCCGTCGACATCTTCATCATGATGGACCAGTCCGGGTCGATGACGGACGAAGTGACGGGGCCCAATGGCACCATGGGCATGAAGTGGGATTTTCTGAAACAAGCTTTCACTTCGTTCGTAGAGGACCCGGCCTCCGCAGGAATCGGCATCGGGATCCAGTATTTTCCAATTCCGAACATCGATGATTCGTCTTGCGACGCCGGGACGTACGCTGTGCCCAACGATCCGAACGCACCGCCGAGCGGCGTGGGAGTGGCCATCGCGCCGCTGCCGGGAAACGCGGCAGCCATCGTTAACTCCTTGAGCGCGCACACCCCTGGGGGGCAGACGCCGACCGTCGCCGCGCTCTCAGGGGCTCTTCAATACGCCGAGGGTTGGGCCACGCAGAATCCCACGCACAAGGTCATCGTCGTTTTCGCGACCGACGGGGACCCGCACGGTTGTACCAACAACACGGTAGACGTGGCCGCTGCCGTCGCGCAAATGGCGGCAACCGGCGTGCCGCCGGTTCCGACGTACGTGATCGGCGTCGGCGATAGCCTCAAGTCGCTAAATCAAATTGCAGACGCCGGCGGAACTTCGGCGGCTCTCATCGTGAGCACCGGGCAAGACGTGGCCGCGCAGTTCTTGGCGGCGATGAATGAGATCCGCACATCAACGAGCGTTCCTTGTGTGCTCTCGATTCCCACGAGCGATGGGGGTGCGGTGGACTTCGGAAAGGTAAACGTCGTCGACAGCCCCGCCGACGGGGGAGCGCCGCGGAGTTTCCTTCAGGTTCCGAATGCGAGTTCGTGCGATCCGGCGGCCGGTGGGTGGTTTTACGACAATCGTGCCGCGCCGACTACGATCACGTTATGCCCGGCGAGTTGCACGATGGTTACCACCGACGTGGCCGCCCAAATCGACATTCAGTTGGGCTGCCAGACTCTCGTCGCTCCCCCGCGATAGCGCAGGTTCGGGCGCCTTACTTTGCGACGCAAAGACGCATTTCGTTGGTGGGCTCGAAACCGAGACCCGCGTAGACGCGGCGTCCCGACGGCGACGCATGAAGCAGAACGTGCGTGCACCCTATCGCCTGAAGATACCCGGTCGCCGCCTCTGTCAGCCGGCGCGCGGTCCCTCTGCGGCGTTCTTCGGGCTCGACGTATACACCCCAGACGTATCCGTACCGGCGTTGCGCGCGCTCGAGAACATCCGGATAGAGCCCGGCAAAGAGTTGACAACTCGCGGAGCCAATCACGCGCCCATCCTCGGCCTCGGCGACGAATGCACGATAGGCGAGGCCTTTGCGCGCGGCGGCGACGAACGCGAGGACTCGGCGCTCCGAATCGCCGTAGATGCGGTCCGGCGCGATACCGTTGTCTCGCCACATGGCCGAAAAGTGTGCGGCAATCAGGTTGTCTTCGTCAGGACGCCCGTCCCGCACGCGCCCGAGACCACTCATGAAGACCAATGCCTTACCGCCGAAGTGGTTCGTGGCGCAAGTAGCGCCGCGTGGGCAGGAGGTGGCTCAGGCAAGGCGGCCCGACGTGCATTTCCGCGCAAACGTTGAGAGCGGGCACGTCGCGTCGTGCTAGCCACGCGAAGCCGCGTAGGAGCCAAACGGAGAGGGACGCCAGGGTAACCTCGTGACCACGATAGAAACCACGCCCCATTGGGGATCGACCGCGGTGAATCTTCGCGAATGGAACCTTCCGGCACTGAAAGTCGGGTTCGTCTTGTCGCACGTCCCGCGTTCGGGACGGGTCGTCGAGATCGGGTCGGGCGAAGGAAAGGTGTTGCGAACGCTGGCCCAGCACCGCCCGGGCCTCGAACTTCACGGCTGTGACGTCCGCACTCCAGAGGTCCGCGCCGACGGGTTCACCTTCCACAAGATGACGAACGCGATTCCCCTTCCGGACGGGTCCATGGAAGTGGTGCTTTTCGTCGATGTGTTGGAACACGTCGCAGATCCCGGACGCCTCTTGGCCGAAGCGGCTCGTGTTTTGGCTCCCGGCGGTCATCTCGTGGCGTGCGTTCCGATCGAAGGGGAGCCCCACAGCATGTATTCGCTCTACAGGCGTATTCTGGGCGATGACACGTACGCTCTCACCAAAGAACATGTGAGCGCGTTCACCCATCACGGCCTCCGAGCGCTCGTCGGCGAGCAATTCGACCTACGCGAGATTCGTTACGCGTACCACGCGCTCGGACACTTCATGGATGCCACGTTCTTCGCCGCTGCGAAGATGCGCTGGCTCCGTAATTTCTGGTGGAAGGATAACGTTTACTACAACGCCGATCGGCAACGTGCGCCGGGAGGAGCGGGACTCATGAATCGTTTGCTCGTGGCGGGCAATGCGGTCGCCTGGGCGGAGTCGACCCTCCTGTCGCGATCTCGAACTCTGGCCGCCGCCGTATTCATTGACGCCGTGGTCCGTCCCCACTGATGGGCTGCGCGCACGGTTACGGTGCGCGTTGAGTGCCGCCGCGACGTGGCCCGGATTGCTTCCGGGAGTCGGCTGTCACTCGCGGACCTCCCTATGTATGCCGCGCATTCGCCTCCTTCGGACTCCGTGTGATACTCGTCGCGCATGGACCTGCGGAACGCGGGCAGTTCGCCCACTGTGGAGGTCCCGTCTTCTTCGGCGGATCGGCCCTCCTGGACGAAGGTGGGCGTCATGGCGGCCATCGGTTTCACCATCGGTGTAGCCTGGCCGCGCCTTGCCGGCGTGCGCCTGGGACCATCGGTCCCGGAAGCCCCGTCGGCGGCCGGAAGCAACGCCGGTACTGGCATGCCAAACACGGTTCCCCCGGCGCCCGCCGCCGCGCTGGCGGCGGCCCCATCCCAAACGGTGGCCGCGCCGCTGATTCCCGCGCCCGCGGTCGTGATTGCGATGCCGTCGCACGGGAGCGTGTTCGCATGCAGGTCGGCGGACGGCGCATCCCTTCACGCCAGCGATTGCGGCGGGCTACCCGGGCTGGACCGAATCGTGATGGCCCGTCTGCGTAAACTGGGTGACTGCCCCGCGGCGGCCGGAGTGAACGGCACGGTTCACTTCGTTGCCCGCGTCGATTTCGATCATGGAGGCTCCGTGGACTTTGGCCGTGCGCGTGGCACCTCGCCGCCCGAAGCGCTGCTCACGTGCGCCAAAACGATGATGGCCGGAATCAGCGTCGCGGGTCTCACGCACCACGATGAGTCCCGCTATAGCGTTGCGTACTCGGTTGCCTTCGGCCCCTCGGATGCACCGGTCGACGCTGCTGCCGCGTTGCCCGGGCCCGTCGCCGCGGGGACGGAATCGGCGCCCGCGAGTCCCCTGGCTGTGCACGATGTCTCTCCGCAGACCGCAGCGGTGGAGTGGGAAGCAGCGATTGTGCGCGACGAGCCGAAGACCGGCAACATTGTCGCGCGCTTGCCGCGCGGTACCGCGTTGCGGGTGGGGACCGTCAAGGATGGCTGGTATCCGATCAAATACGGTGACGGATTTGTCAGCGAGGGATGGGTCTACCGCGGCGCTATCGGTCGATAAACGAGCGGCGCCCCGCCTCAAAGCCGCGACGACTCGTCTTCTCCGTTCGATTCGGTCGCGAACGGAGAGGTCCGCACCTGCCCCTGCTCGTCGACGGCGAGAAGCTGCTCGACTCGCTTCTCCGCGGCATCGAGCCGCTGTTGTGATGCCCGAGAGAGTTTGATCCCTTCCTCGAACAGTCGCAGCGACTCCTCCAGGGGTAGCTCACCGCGCTCCAGCATCTGAACGATCTCCGTGAGCCGTTTGATGGCCGTTTCGAAAGGCGGCGCTTCTGCAGAGGCGGAAGGCGCGAGCGCCGGGCGCGAGTCAGGGGGAGAAGGAATCGGCGTGCGTTGGTTCATGGCGATGGAGGAGAGTACGTGGGCAGTCGAGGCGCAAGTCGCAGGCGCAAATCTCCGGGTGGGACCCCAAAGACCAGCGCGTACCCGTCATCATCGAACGCAATGGGTACGGCGAGGCCATCACTCCGGATGAGTAGCGCGGTCTCGTTTCGTGGCAGTGCCGCCGACTCGGCGGGGCTGAGCTTGATCCATGCGACCTCGTGGACGGGCAGCGGTGTCGAGTCTGGGGCGCCGGAGAGCGCCCGGCGCGCAGCCGCACGCGTGATCGCGTCGGGATCCAACGAGGCGGCCAGAGCCAGCGTCTCGCGGCCTTCGCGGGAGGCAAGAGCTGCGGCGTAGCCGAGCGCCCGGACGATGGCTCGCCGCACGTCGGCGTCGGCCTCCCAAAGGTACGCACGAGCAACGCGCGCGAGGGCATCGGGCGCGCCGCTTTCGCCCAACCCGAGCGCAGCGTGCGCCCGCAAGACCGGGTCGCGCGAAGCCAGCAGATTGTCGACGACGGACGAGGGCGCCTCCTCGACGCGGCGGGACACCGCAAGCGCTGCCAGGGGTGCGTCGGCGCCACCACCCTCGGCGCGATCGATCAGGTTCGACGTGGAGAGGGTGGCCGATTGGTCCCCGTCCACGAGGCCCGCACAGAGGATGACACGCGTGGGCGCGTCCGGCTCCATCGCGACGCGACGCAGCAGAACCGCGTGGGGGTCGGCGCCGCGGCCCTCCGTCGTCCGTGCCGGCCCCATGGCTCCCATGGCCGCCGCACGACGGACGCGCGGATCGGGGTCGGAGAGGCCGCGCGAAGCGGGCGTCTCTCCGAGCGCCACCTGGGCTTCGATTGCCACAGAGCGGTCGGTCGGGTTGGACGAAGCCGCGAGCGCCGCGAGGAGCGCATCGAGTATCGTGCTGCGTTCGCCTCGCGTGTAGCGACGGACGACGTACGATCGAGCGGCCACGCGACGAGAGGCCGGGGTTCGGGCGAGGGCTTCGATGGCGCCCATCGCCGCGCGGCTCGGCGAGCGAGCGAGAGCGGCCGCGACGCTTGGTTCGAGCGCGGGATCCGACGCGAGCGCCGAAAGCGCAGTGGTGGCGAGAGGCCCCATTTGTCGGCCGAGGGCGGCCACCGCCTCCCGGCGAAGCCCCATGTCTGCCGACGCCAGCGCGCACGCGGCGGCAGCCTTCGCGATGCCGTCGTCCGACAGGAGCTCGGCTAACGCGAGACCGCCCGAAGCCGTCTTCTCGTTCGCCACCAGCGCCTCCACGGCTCTCGCGGCGCCGGGCGCGCCCAGGTGCACGAGTGCATCGGTGGCCGCGACCCGTACGCGCGGATCGCTGTCGTGAAGCGCCGAGCGCGCGGCGTCGATTGCGCGCGCGTCGCCGAACGCGCCAAGCGCGGAAAGGGCGGCGGCTCGCATTGATGGATCGCTCGAACGCGGCGCGCCCAACAGCACATCGAGCGCTCGCAAGTCGACGACCCGCACCGCCAACCCGATCATCGACGGCGTTGTAAGCGAAGCCCCCGCGAACGCGCTCGGCGCGACCGGCGGCACGGCCTCCAGAGCCTCGAGCGCGGGTCCCTGTCCGGGGCCGCCGCTCCGGGCGAGCGTGAGCAGCGCTTCGACCGCGAGCTCATCGCCGGAGCTCGCCAGCGCCAGCGCGGCCTCGCCGCGGGCGAGCCGAACACGTGCCGCGGCCTCGATCTCATCTTCGGCCGGATCGCGACTGAGCGGCGGAGCCCGCGTCGAGAAGGTTGCCTGGGGGGCTGCGACAATCGCGGCGAGCGCCGCTCGGGCGGTGTCCCGCTCGATCCACGTTGCCAGAGCGCGCACCGCGACCAAGAGCGAGCGCGGATCGGTACGGGCCATCCCTTCCGCTGGCAAGCGAGGGTCGAGGTTTACTCCGGGGTTCTGCGCGGCGCGCACCAAGGAATAGAGGCTCTCCGGCGTCCGCATCGCGGCGACGCGCTCGAGACCGCGCAGTCGCTCGTCCGGGTCAGCCGATCGCATCAGCGGAATCGCCATGCCCAGCCCCACGCGTGCAAGCAAGCCGTCCGTCGTGCGCGTTCGAGTAGGGACGACGGCATCCGCGCCCGCAGAAACGGCGTCCCTGCGGGATGTCGAGACTGCCCCCGAAGATTGCGCACTCGCCGGGGACGCCGTAGCAACGAAGAGCGCGAGGACGAGTCCTTCGGTCGTTGCCTTCACCGGTGTAGCCCGCCCTCACGGGTCGATGCGCCCGTAGCGGCAGGCCCGGTCATGGGACGGGGGCATCCATTTCTGCTGGCATCACTGGATGCCACTCCGGGCGCGAGTGGACACGCATCCCGGTCGTCGAGAATCCCGTCTCCGTCGGCGTCATCCTCCGGGCAGCCGTCTTCGTCCTGAACGCCATCCCGGTCTTCCGGCAAATCCGGACACTGGTCGGTGTCGTCGAGCACGCCGTCGCCGTCGCGATCATGGTTGCGTGGCGCCCAACCGAACGAGACCACACCGCGGAAGGCCGGAACGCCGATAGCGTCGCTCAGCCCGATCTCGGCACCTAGGAGCACGAAGGCGTCGCGATAGTGGCCTAGCCCAATGCGGTCGTCGAGCGTCAGGAGCACGGGCGACACGGCTGACGCCAGCCCTCCACCCAGACCAAATGGCGAGACGGGGCCCGCGGGGATCGCGCCGTGAGCCGCGAGCTCCCAAGTCTGCCGATCGCCGCCATCGAGCGAAGGCGCGAGGGCCTTGGGGCGCAGCATGAAGCCCGCGGCCCAGGTCACGGAATCCCCAAAAATAATGCGGCGATCGTTCCCCGCGGCGGGCGGGTAGGTCCCCCATGACTTCGCAGCGGTTCGGTCGAAGTAACCTAGGCTGACGCGCCCTGCCGCCGCACCAAGAGCGTATTCTCCGAGCGCCTCGACGGAGGCCGTGACGTCATCGTCGCCCATATAGCTCGCCGTGTTACCGGTCGGCAGGCTGACGCTGCTTGTCCCCGCGAGACCGAAGCCAACGTTAACGCCTTTGCGATCGTTGGAGATAAGAGTTACTTTCCCGGCCAACGCAACGTCGCCGAGGCCGGTCGTTGGCGCGGGTGACGAGGGCTCCAGTGCCGACGGTGCACGCGTCGGCTCCCCGTCTTGCCAGAGAAAGAAAGGCACGTCGAGACCAACGGCCACGCGATCACCGAGGCCAATCCCGGCGATCAGGGCACCGGCGAGTTGATGCTCGATGAGACGTAAGGGGCCGGTCCCTCCCTGGATCACCACGGGATCCTGGGCGTACTGCAGCGAAGCGCCGAGATTCCACTGCCCGGGTCCGGGCGTGGTCACGGGTTCCGTAGCGAGGCTGGCGCGCGGATCGATGGACGGACGCCACGTGCTAGCGTCGACCGGAGCGAGGGTTTGGGCGGAGGCCGCGGGCTCCCGCGCCACAAGCGCCGCAACGATTGCGGCGACGGACGACAGCCTTCTGCAACCATCCTCGCGCGCGGGCGCGTCGCAGTGACTCCTCGCTGGTTGGCCTCCCCGAACGCGCTTCACGCCGTGCCCTTGCATGCTCAGCATATATCGCGGCGAAGGCCTTCACTGCGGCCGACCGCACGAGCCATAGGCTATCGTGCTGGGCATGCGAGTCACGGTTCTTGGAGCGGGCTATATGGGCAGCGCTATGGCGACCGTCGCGCGCCGGCGCGGACACGATGTCCGACTCTGGGGTACGTCGCTTGATGATGCCCTTCTTGACGTGTGCCTCGGCGGCCAGCCCCATCCGCGTCTCAAGCTGGTGCTGGAAGGTATCTCCATTTTCCGGGCTACGAGCCTGGCGGCGGCCCTCGACGGCGCCGAGCTCGTGATCCACGCCGCAAATTCCGACGGAGCCCTCCCCGTGATGACGAAGGCGGCAGCGTACATGCCGGGGGTTCCCGTTCTTAGCGTAACCAAAGGCCTGCTCGAGTCGCCTCGGACCGGCCTAATGGAGCGTATCGACGTGACGCTCGCCGAGCATCTGGGTACTCTGCGCTCGCTACCTGCACCGTTGCGTTTCGTCCACGCGGGCGGCCCCGCCAAAGCGATGGAAATCGCACGACGGGTTCTCACGTGGATGCAGTTCGCCGGGCCGACGGAGGATGCCATGCTTTGCGCGCGCGCCCTCGAAGGGGACGGTCTTGTCGTGAGCACGAGCAGCGACATAGCAGGCGCCGAGCTCTGTTCGGCACTCAAGAACGCATACGCAACGGGCCTTGGCTTGTGGGACGGTTACGTCGGTGCCGGCGCTCACGATGCGCGCGCGGCGTGCTTCACGCAAGCAATCGGCGAGATGAAAACGTTGGTCATCGCCGCGGGCGGGCAAGCCGAAACGGTCTACGGTCCCGCGGGTGTCGGTGATCTTCACGTGACAGCGGCGGCGGGCCGCAATCGTGCGTTCGGCGAGCGCGTGGGGCGGGGAACGCCACCTCGCGAAGTCGCGGCTCAAATGGGCGCGGCGGGGGAACTGACGGAGGGATACCAGGCAATCGCGTCGGCCATGCGCTTCGCGCGAGAACGCGGCGTAACCCCGCTCCCGCTTCTCGAAATGCTCCACGCGATCGTGTGGGAGGGTGCTTCCGTCGCCGCGAGCCTCGCGGCATTGCAGCTCACGACGTGAAAGCCATCTAGTTTTCCCCACAAAACGCGATGGGCGCCTCTATAATCGAGGCGCCCATCACATAAGCCCTACCGCCGCGGACCACGGACGAGGTCCGGTACGGACCAAGACCCTAAGTAAACGAAAGCGGCCTATTCGTCTCCGTCGTCAGCCCCATGGCTCGATGTCGGAGCACCGCCCAGCATTGACGGCACGCCGGCCGGCGGAGTGGACTTCGGGACGGCCTTGGACGCCGTCGCGGGGGTCTTCCCTGCTGACCGAGGCGCCGCCTTTTTCACGGGCCTTTTGGCGGCTGCCCGCTTGGCTGGCTTTTTTGCAGGCTTTCGCTTTGCCGGCTTCTTTGCGGTTTTCGCAGCCTTCTTCGTGGTCTTGGTCTTTTTTCCGGCGCTCTTTTTTGCCTTCTTCGCGCCCTTCTTTGCAGCCATCTCGGGTCCCTCCTGGGTTGAGGTGTCTGAGATGACGTATATGGTCACCTACGTTAGGTGTCAATCAAAAAGTTGACGTGCCAGCACCCGCGGCGGCGCGGGGGGAGCGCGGCCTTTCCTTGACCCTGGTTATCTCGGTAGATACCGTCGCTGCGCTCTAGGAATCATAGCGAGGTCACCGATGCACAAAGTGAAGCTCCGCGTTGGCATGTTACTCGTCGCGTTCTTTGCGTATTTTGTTCTTGCCGGCTGCGGCCACAGCGAGGACGAGTGGCAGCAATCCCAACGCGACATCGCGAAGCTGAAGGCGGACCTTGATGCCGCGAACAAGCGCCATGCCGACGACGACCAGAAGTACAGCGCGGCGCAGCAACAAATTGAAGATCTTAAGGCAAAGCTCAAGGACGTCGGTCTCGGCTTGTCGCGGTCGGAGGAAGAAAAATCGAAATTGAAGCAAGCGATGGCCGAGTATGAGGCTCGCCTCAAGCAGCTCGACGACATGAAGGCCCGGTTTCGCGACCTAAAGGCGCGGCTCGACAAGCTCACCAGTGTTGGGCTGAAGGTGGTCGTTCGAAACAATCGGATGGTGATTCAACTGCCTGGAGACATCCTCTTTGACTCGGGCAAGGATAGCTTGAAGCCTGACGGCAAGAAGATACTCAAGCAGGTGGCCGATGTGGTTAAGGGCGATGCGACCCTCAGCAGCCGCAATTTCCAGGTGGCGGGGCACACCGACAAGGAGCCGTATGCGGGGCAATACTTTGACAACTGGGGTCTAAGCCTCATGCGCGCCCGCCAGGTACTCACGTTCCTAGTGTCCGTTGACAAGGTCGACGGAAAGGGCCTGCCGACCGGCGGTGGCCTGGACCCGATTCACTGGGCGGCTGCGGGATACGGCCAAATGGACCCCGTCGCTGGATTGGTCGAGCAGCAAACGCGCGAGGAGGAGGCCAAGAATCGCCGCGTGGAGCTCGTTCTTCAGCCAAATGTCGAAGAGATGCTCAATTTGAAGGACATGGCGAATTAGGAATTCCGTGGAGATTCGTTCGCGCTCCGTCGTCAACCCACCAGGCGCTCCTCGTGACATTAGCGTTCGGGGCCGTGTGCGAGGCACCGAATGGCGTTCTGGTCCGAACTATGGGTCGACAGTGGCTCGCGTTGGAACGCTGCGGATGTACTCACACGCCTCCCCTCAGCGTGCCGAAAATACCGGAACTCATGCGTGTCGCGACGATTGATATCGGAACGAATACCGTTTTGCTGCTGGTGGCGGAGTCTAAGCCGGACGGTTCACTCGTATCCGTGATCGAGAAGGCCACCATCACACGTCTCGGCGCCGGAGTGGATCGTAATCGAAAACTGGCGCCTGAGGCCCTGGAGCGAACGTGCGCGTGTTTGGAAGGTTATGCGAATCTAGTCACCGAGCTTGGGGCCGATCGACTCGTCATCGTGGGGACGAGCGCAATGCGCGACGCCGCGGGCGGGGACGTCCTTGTCGCATTTATTTGGGAAACGTTCGGTGTCGAGACACGCGTTTTGTCGGGCGCGGAGGAAGCGCGGCTCACGTTTCGCGGCGCGACTAGTGGGCTGAATCTGAAGGAGCACGAACTTGCCGTCTTCGACATTGGGGGAGGGAGCACCGAGATAGCGCTCGGACGCACGTGCAACCGTCTCGCAGCACTGTCATACACACAGAGCTTTGATCTTGGCAGCGTCCGAATGACCGAGCGCCACGTTACGCACGATCCCCCCACCGTGGGGGAGTGCGAGACGCTAGCGCGCGCGGCTCTCCATGCGTTCGCACTAGTGCCGCAACTTGGAGCAGCCATGACTCCACTGGGCGTCGCAGGAACGATGACCACGCTCGCCGCCGTGAGCCTCGGGATCCATCCATACGATGGTGGGCGTGTGCACGGTCAACGTATGAGTCGTGAAGAGGTCCGCGAGGTGGTGGCGGCGCTTGCCTCGCTTGAGCTGAAAGACCGACGAAACGTTCCCGGCATAGATCCAAGACGGGCGGACGTTATTGTCGCCGGAGGCTATATTGCCGTAGCCTTGCTCGACCACTGGGAGGCGGGCAGCGTCCTTGTTTCTGATCGGGGCGTTCGTTGGGGACTCGCCGAGGAGCTGGCCGAGTCTTGAGTCGCCTTCGGCTTCGCCCGAGTATTCTTGCTGGTTGGTGCGCCAAGTCGGCGATGGCTAAGCCTACCCAGACTCAAGAAGGTTACAAATAAGTTGACAAATAGGGACAAAAGCAACTACAGTACGCGTGCCTGTTTTCGTAAGACCGTGCGACGGTGTCCAACCTCAGCGGAAGTGTGGCCGTCGCGAGTCGCAGGCTTCTCACCGCAGCTGATAAGAGGGCGCACGGATCGCCAACATCCTCGTTCCGTCGTTCCCTTTCGAGTCGCGGTGCGTAGAACGACGATTGTTCGCAAGTATCACGCAAGGAGACACTATGCAAGCTGCTACCGACGTCAAATTCAAGGTGGGCGACAAGGCCGTGTACCCTGCGCAAGGGGTCGCGGAAGTCATCCGCATCGAGGAGAAGGACATCGCGGGCAGCCGGCAGAAATTCTACGTGCTGCGGATCCTCGACACCGATCGAAAATTTTGGTCCCGGTCGCGAATGCGGGGGCCGTTGGGCTGCGTGAGGTGATCAGCGAGCAAGAAATTCGCGAGATCTTCGATATATTGCGCGAGAGAACCATCGCATTCGACAACCAAACGTGGAATCGAAGGTACCGCGGTTTTATGGACAAGATCAAAACCGGTTCGATCTACGACGTGGCGGAGGTGCTTCGCGATCTCTACCGTTTGAAGACCGACAAGCAACTGAGTTTTGGAGAACGGCGGATGCTCGACACCGCACGTTCGCTGATCGTAAAGGAAATCGCGATTGCGCGGAAGCAGACGGAAGACCAAGTCAAGACCGAGATCGAGTCAATCTTCGTTTCGAACTAGTGCCGCTCGGCCGAAGTCCTGTCCGGACTTCGACCGCCTCGTAGGCCAGGCTGGTGCAGAACGCATGCAGCTGTCCGCTTGAAGGTCGGGCGAACTATGCGCTATCGCTAACGAGCGATCGGCTCATCGTCGGCTCAACGCCTCGCGCTAGCCCTACTTTCGCAGATTCGACTGGGTGAGCGCTACAAAACGGCATGATTCTCCGGTCGCTTGCGTCGGACCGGCCTAGCGGAAAGAAGCTCAGGCATCCAGCGGCCAAGCTCGAAAGTGTCGATGGCTCGCTTGTGCCAGGGCGTGATGTCCGGCGCGAGCAGCCAGGTCGGCCGGCGACCCATTCCGCCGCCATTCGTTCTCACTTGGGTCGCCTCGATCTCAGCAAGCGTCCGCATCATTGTCCGTGCGGACTTCTTGGTGCCGAGAGCAAGCCGTACAAGGCTGACGAGCATCAGGCCGAGCACCGTCGCGAAGGTATGCACACGTAACGACGCATCGGCCCGCTGGTGGGACGGTCCCCACGGGACGACTCCACCTTTCTTCGAGCGCCGGAAGATTTCCTCCACGTTCCACTGGCCACGCAGCGCCGTCACCAAGCGCTCGGTCGACCAGCTATGCCGATCAGTACAAAGGACGCGCTTGCCGAGACGTGTGCGTTCCAGCTCCCGGCGCTTGCCTGCGTCGACCTGCCATTGAAACGTGGGTGCCTCCTCGCTGCCACCCACTGTCGTGTTGACGAAGGACGCCAAGTGCTCACGTCGAAGTGCCTTCGCGATGCGACGTACAAGAGCTTCTCGCCGGATACGACCCCTTGCGACCCGTCGTTCGAGCTTCGTGAGCTCCCCCTTGGCTTTGCGCAGGGCCACAGCAATGCCGCGCTTCTGACCTTCGAGAAGTTCATCGCTCTCGACAACGACGAGAGTCCGATCGAGGTCGCCGACCGATGTACGCAGCCGCGCCGCGCGCACGCCTCCGAGCTTGCCGGTCAGCAGCGTCATCGCGCCTCGGCTCGCCGCATGAATCAGGGCTTCCTCGGCGGCCTTGGTGCCTAGCGGCAGCGACGTGATCGTGTAGTAGCCCGCGACGTCGAGGTTGAGTTCCATCTGCTCGCCCCACGAGCCGCCGTCGCGCACGAGCGTCCGTTCGCCGGGCCGCTTGCGTCCCTCGCCCGCGTCGAGCGCGTCATGCAAACGCCCGAGACCCCCCAGACAATCCTCCAGCACTCGATGGTCCGACGCATTGCCAGCGTAGGTTCGATGAAACAGCGGGACGTGCCCCGTCTCGCTCACGAGAACACCGAGACCGACGACGCGCAGATCGGAGCGCTTGCTCTTGGCGTGTCCCCGACGCGCCAGCTCGCCCGGCGTCATCGTCGCGATGTGCGTATCGAAGTTCGTCGTGTCAAACGCGAGGACATCCGTGCCGAGTTCGAATCGCGATACCGCCGCGCGAGCAAGCTCCAGCTGGGCACTCTCCAGCTGAGCATCGTCGACCGTCATCGCCAGCCGATGAAACTCCTGCCCGGTAAATGCCGCGGCGGGCAGACACGACACGCGCGGAATCGCTTCTCCGAGAAACGCGCTCAAGTGACACTTGCCGGCCGGAGCGCACGCTCGCTGCACGGCCACCGCGAGCACGACCTCCCCCAACGACACGCTTTTGGGGCCTCCGCTCCAACCGCATGCGCGATTGATCACCCCCACCATGTCCAACTGCTCGGCCACCCAGACGAGCGCGCCCACGTCGCCCACCCGACGTCGACCGATCGTCCGCGTGTCACGCAGCTCCACTCTCGGCGGCGGGTCCGCGGGCCCCAGAACCGCTTGCCGCGAATACGCTTGCCCAGCCTTCGCATCCCACACCGCCTGCGCCGCGACTCGGTACCGCCGAGCACCCACAACCTTCTCGCTGAAGTACACATCCTTCTGCTAGCGCATCCCAGGCCGAATGGAAAGCCCGTTCCCCTTCATTTGCGCCAAATCCCTCGCCCATCCACCCCCCCCACACGCGCCAATCTGCGAAAGTAGGGCTAGACGAGTTGAAGCAACGACTGGACGCCTCGAAGTCCCAGCATCTTGCCGCCAGGTGCGATGGCGCTTCATCACCCAAGACGCCCGGATCAAAATGCGCGGTCCTTGCCCGTCCCCTCCGTAGAAACGCAGCACGACGGGCGTCCGACGGCACGACGGCGGGCTCTCGAAGCAGAGGTGCGCGCGCGTTCACGCGGTCAAGTGGTGGCCTCTTCGAGAATCCCGAACTCCCAGACTTCTCCGGGTTCACGTAACCCCGCGACAGCGCTCTCGACATGACCGATCAGGGCGGTAGGAATCGTCGTTGACCCGCCTCGTACGCCGATTGCGACACGACCGGCCCATTGCCAAAGGCGCGCGGCGACGACGCCCTCCACGGCGTAGACGAGTTCGAGCGTTCTCTCGAGCCGAGCGGAATTTCCTCGCTCTGATCCCGCGTTGTTCGGCACCATGGCCGCGTTGGCTACCATGACCAACTTGGTGTCTCAAGCTTGGGCCGCTCTTCGGCTTGTGCCAGTTTGAGCCGAGGCGTGCCCCCGGTGTCCCGCTTGAAGCACACGTTCGATGAACACGCTCAGCGTTCTGCAGATTCCCCGCGTGGCACTATCTGTGCACTGAAATTTGCGGGTCCATGGGTTCCGCCTCGACGCGATGGAAAGTGTGGCGCTCGACGGCGATCGTCCTTTCCGCGGTCGCTTGGGTCGGCGCATGCGATCTCAACCCCCAACCGTTGCCTCCCGGGGGCCTCGAAGTGACTGGCGGCGCAAGCGGGGTTTCGGGCAGCACCGGCGCTGGCATGGGGGGAAACGCCAACACGGGGGCATCGTCCGGCTCCGCCGTCGGCGTCGGCGGGACCGGAGCCTCCACGACCGGAACGTCCTACGTAGGTACCCCGAGTGGGGGGACAGCCGGCACAACAAGCGGCGTGACCGCTCAACCCCCCGGGCCAGGTACCGGCTCCGCAGAGAACGGCGGAGCTGATGCTGCCCAAGAACTCGATGGCGGCTCAGCTGACGCGGTCGCTTCGCTTGATGCCGCACGTGTCCAAGACGGGGAGGTGACCGAAACGAGCGAGGCAATTGAGGGTGGTGACGCCAGCAAAGCTGACGCCGATGGGGAGGACCGCTCGATCGACTCGGGTCAGGACGCTGCCGACGTCCGGACGACGGACGCGAACAGCGAGGACGCCCGCGAAAACGAGCGAAAATGACGCTCTTCGCCAAGCATCGTCTCGCGTTGATGATCCTTGCGCTTGTTTCGGCGTGCGGCCTGAATCCGCAGCCGATGCCTCCCGGTGAGTCCAGCACCGAGAGTTCGGGTACCCCATCGGGCGATGGCAGCGCCGGCAAACAGCGTCCCGCGGCGTCTGGCGACGCGGGCGTTTCGGCGAATCAGGCCGACGGCTCCGCCGCCCTTGCCCCGGCCCTTGGGCAGTCGACGTCCGCCGGCGACGGCGGCGCTTCGGCAGACGCGGCTCTGAGCGCTCCGGTCGCCGCACTTACAGATGCGAGTTCAGAGTCGGCTTCCGACGGCGCATCACCCGACGGGGCCTCGGACGCTAACGGGCGTACCGAGAGAGACTCCGAGGGGCTTGACGCAGACGCGGCGGACGGAGGTGGGCCGTGACCCGGCACGTCCACTTCACGGCGACGGCGCGCTACCCTCATGCTCGCTTTGCGGCGACGTACTCATCGAGCACGTTGACCGTAAAGTCCGCCAGGATCCCGTCCGTCACGCGGAGACGCCGCGACAGATCACGCGCGATGTTCAGAACGATGAGCGCGTACGACTTGAGGTCCGATCGATAGAGCGCGTCCATGTCTTCGCTGGTGACGGTCAAAAGGCGTGACGGAGCCAACGCCCGAACGGTTGCCGATCGCGTCTGCATGTCAATCATCGACATTTCGCCAAAGCAGTCGCTGGGGCCGAGGATCGCCACCCGCACGTCGCGACCGCGACGGCTGCGTTTGGAAACCTCCATCTCGCCGTCCAACACCACGTACATCTCCCGGGCTTCTCCGTCCCCCTCGCGAAAGATCGTCTCGCCCGGGACGACGCGTCGCGTTCTGAGGGTGCGCACTAGGCGGTCTACGACTTCGTCGCTGAGCGCGCCGAACAGGGCGATCTCGCGCAACGTCGCGATCGTGACCGCAGGCTCGTGCATCTCGCGCGGCAGGGACTTCGAGGCGTTCGACGTCATTTCTCGGCCAGTATACGTCCCGCTCCACGCGGAGGCCCGCACTCAATCGAGCGGCTTGGTGAACACAATGCGGCGCCGGCCGGGTCCGGCGTAGTCGTCGATCTCTTGCATCCGCCAACCGAGCGCCACGTGAAAACGGATCGACCCTTCGTTTCCCGGGGTGGTGATGGCCTTCAGCCGCACGCAGTGGGCCTCTCGACATTCTTGTGCGAAGCGATCGTAAAGGAGCCGACCGACGCCTCGTCGCCGATAATCGGGGTGAATCCCCACGAGATGCACGTAGCCCGTCTTCCCCGCATCTGAGCCCGTTCGCCGTGTCCGATCGACTCCGGAAACCCCAAAACCGAAGAGAAACCCGATTACGTCCGAACCTTGATCGACGACCAACGCCTCATCGCCGAGTTCGTAGAAGAAGATTGGATGAGCGAAGGTGCTGATGGGGCCGCCCCACCAATGATCAATGACCTCGACGATTCGGTCGAAGTCACCCTTCGTCATGCGGCGTACGTTCATGCTCCACAAGGGTTGTCCCTTTTGATGAGGCGTGCAACCGCCGCGGCATGGACTCAAAGGAGCGCTTGACGGGCGCCGCACCTTCCGTCACGTGTGCACGGGTGACTACCGCAGGTGAAGAAGTTCTCGTGGCGCCGTCCATTCTCTCCGCCGATTTCGGCCGCCTCGCGGAAGAGATCCGCGCGGTGGAAGCTGCCGGGGCCGACTGGATCCACGTGGACGTCATGGACGGCCGCTTCGTGCCGAACATCACGATCGGACCGCCCGTCGTCAAGGCGATCCGGGCGGCGACGAAGCTTCCCCTCGACGTGCATCTCATGATCGTGGAGCCGGAAAAATACCTCGAGGACTTCGCTCGGGCCGGCGCTGACCAGTTGAGCGTGCACGTCGAAACGTGTCCCCATTTGAACCGAACGATCCAGCACGTTCACCAGCTCGGAAAGCGCGCCGGGGTGGTCTTGAACCCATCCACCAGTGAGGACGCGATCCGGTACGTGATCGACGACGTGGATCTGGTTCTCGTCATGAGCGTCAATCCCGGCTTCGGGGGCCAGGCTTTTCTTCCCGGGGTTCTTCGCAAAGTGAAGGCGATTCGCGCAATGATCGACGGCTCGGGCCGCCCTATATCGCTCGAGATCGATGGTGGTATCGCACCCGATACGGCTGCGCGCGCGGTCGCCGCCGGAGCGCGCGTTCTCGTCGCCGGCAGCGCCGTATTCACCCAAAAAAGCTACGCAACGGCGATTTCGAGCCTTCGCCAGGGAGCCGCCCGCGGCCTCGGGACAGTGGCATGAGGTGGCAAGCATGGCGTGCTTTTGCGCTCGCCCTCGCTTCGTGTTCGACGACGCTCGCAGAACCCGGCGCGCCACCTCGCGTTTCGCAAGCGCCCGGCTTCCCTTTCCCGTCCGCGCAGGCCCCTGGCCGGGCGAATCTTGGGTCCGAACCCCAGTCCGCGGACCGCGAGAGCCGTCTGGTCGAGCGAATGCTTCGCCGCGTCGAAGCCGCTCGGGGACTCGCAACAAGAAAGCCCGTTCCAGGGGTGCGACTCGAACGCTCGGAGTTGATCGCGCGCGTAAAAGCGCATGTGTCGCGCGAGCTGCCACCGGAAGCCATCCGCGACGAAGGCCTTGCGCTCGCTCTCTTCGGCTTCGTGCCGACCCAGTTCGACTACGAAGCCGCGGAATATCGGCTCCTCGAGGACCAGCTGGCGGGCTACTATGAGCCTGCCGACGGTACCATGTATCTTGCTCGCGATCTCGGCGACGAAGAGGCCACCGCGACGCTCGCGCATGAGCTAGTCCACGCGCTCCAGGACCAGTACTGGAACCTCGAGCTGCGGGCGAAGTACAGAGCCGGTGATGGGGATCGGTCCGAGGCGGTGAGCGCGCTCGCGGAGGGCGATGCAACGAGCGCCATGTTCGACGTCATGATCACTATCGCCGCGCCATCGAGCGGGAGGACGGCTCTCGACCTATCCGACGACGCGTTCGTTTCCCAGATTCGGGACGCGATGAGCCAAGGTCCCGGCGCAAGCGCGCCCCACGTCATGCGTTCGTCCCTCTCGGCGCCGTACATTTATGGCACTCTGTTCGTCAATGCGCTTCGCCGGAAAGGTGGGTGGACGGCCGTGGATCGGGCGTGGGAAGATCCCCCGACAACGAGCGAACAGATTCTTCACGTCGACAAGTGGCTCGCCCACGAGCCGGCGATCGCCGTGACCGCTCCAACCTTCGCGGCGCTCGGCTCGGGTTGGCGCGTGGCCGATGAGGACTCCGAAGGAGAGGTGGGCGCCCGCATCGCGTTCGAAGAATGGATGGATCCCGCCGCGGCGGCAGAGACCAGCGACGGATGGGGGGGGGACCGGGGGATTCTTCTTACGAACTCCGAGCAATCGGCCTTCGCGTGGCGGCTACGCTATGACCCGGGCAAGACGAAAGACGAGCGGGCGGTTCGCGCTTACGCGGCCATTGCGCGCGCGCTCGATCGCGTCCTCGGCCCCGCGCAATCGAGCGAGGCGACGTTCGCTTGCCGCGAGCGCAGCGACCGCGGGCCGATGGCCATGGCCCGTGTTGGCACGGACCTCGTGTTCGTCCTCGGCCCCGCGCGCACTACGACCGCCGAGTGGAGAAGCACCGGCAATTGCGCGCTCGCTCGCAAGTGGGTGCGTGAGATTGCCGCCGCCACGTCGCCCCCCGAATCGCCGTGAGGGCACTCGCGTAGGCGGCCGTCAGCCGAGCTCCGTTACTTGTGCTCCGCCAACTTGGCAAACGAAACGGGGTGGCTACCGCGGGTCTGCACGGCCTCGCGCGCCAGCTCATCGGCCCGTTCGTTGAGGAGCACGCCGCTGTGCCCGGGCACGTAGACGAGGCGCGCCCCTCGCGCCTTCACAGCGTCGCGCGCCAGGCCGACGAGCTCCTGGTTGACTTTCGCCTTCCATCCCCTTTGCAGCACGCCGATCGCGTATTGGCTGTCGGTATGCACGACGAGCGCGTTTGATCGTTTCGGACTCCATTCCACTGCGCGAAGGATCGCCGTAAGCTCCGCGACGTTGTTGGTGGCGTGCCCGAGGTAGTCGAAGCCCTCGTGCACGGTCCCGCCCGGGGACACGAGGACCACGCCGCACCCCGCCGGTCCCGGATTACCCGAGCAGGCGCCATCGGTATACGCGACCCATGCGTCGATAGGGGCAGCTGGGACCTCACGAGCTCCGCTCCGCGCTGCGGGACGCCCCGGTTGCGGCGGGCCGACCGCGTCTTCCGCGAGGAGAGGCGCGCCCGAAATCACTTCCAGATTGCTGGCCGCCGCTCGGTACGCTCGACCGTCGTTCGCGCGGTACCGGATCTCAACCCGACCTCCCTCCGACGCCAGCGCTCCGTTCGGCTGAGCGCGGGCGAGAACGCGCTGACCTCGCAGCAGGGCTTCAATCCAGGGCATCTCGTCGCCTTTACCACGACCCGGCCCGACAAGGCTGCCGACGAACACCGGCAGATGCTATCTTGCGGCCACGCCATGACCTCCACTACCGCCCGACCGCGCCCGATCGTGCTTGTCGTCCTCGATGGCTTCGGCGAGCGTGAGGAGCGCGCCGACAACGCCGTTCGGCTCGCACGAACCCCCGTCCTTTCGTCGCTCGAAGCACGGTACCCCCACGGGCTGGTGGGTACGAGCGGTCCCGATGTCGGGCTGCCGCCGGGCCAGATGGGCAATAGCGAGGTGGGTCACCTCAACTTGGGGGCCGGGCGGATCGCGATGATGGACATTTCACGAATCGACAACGGCGTGCATGACGGGTCCTTGGCGAGCAACGAAGTGATCGCGTCAATCGTAGACAAGGCCAAAGCGGCGGGGGGACGGCTGCACCTTCTGGGCCTCGTCAGCGACGGCGGCGTCCACTCTTCGCTCGTCCACTTGGCCGCACTCATCGACGTTGCGGCAGCCGCGGGGGTGCCGGTCGTGGTGCACGCGTTCTTGGACGGGCGCGACGTACAACCGGGTACAGCGCCACGCTACATTGCCGAGGTCGAGCGCAAGTTGACCGGTGGGGCCGGCCGGATTGGCACGGTGGCGGGTCGCTTTTGGGGCATGGATCGCGATAACCGTTGGGATCGGGTCGAGAAGAGCTATCGCGCGATCGTCGAGGCTTCAGGGGTTCGCTTCGACTCCGCGCAGCACGGCATCGAGAACAGCTACGGCGTGGGAAAGACCGACGAATTCGTCGAGCCGTTCGTCGTCGGCGATTACGACGGCGTCAAGCCCTCCGACTCTGCCCTGCATTTCAATTTCCGACCCGATCGCGCGCGCGAACTGACGGCGGCGGTGGCAATTGCAAAGTTCGACGCGTTCGCCCGAAAGGACCGGACCGCGCCTTTCGAAGGCCGTTACGCGTGCATGACGCTTTACGACGGCTCGTTCGGGCTTCCCATCGCCTTTCCGAAAGAGTCGTACCCGAACATCTTCCCCGAGGTCGTCGCGCGTGCGGGGCTACGGCAATTCCGCTGCGCGGAAACCGAGAAGTATGCCCACGTCACGTATTTCTTCAACGGCGGCAGGGAGCAACCGTTCGACGGCGAGGAGCGAAAGATGCTCGCCTCTCCCAAGGACGTAGCGACTTATGACCAGAAGCCAGAAATGTCAGCCGCCGCAGTCGCAGAGGCAACGGAAGAAGCCATTCGAAGCGGCAAGTACGACTTCGTCCTCGTCAATTTCGCCAACCCGGACATGGTGGGCCACACTGGTGTCTTGGATGCCGCTATTCATGCCGTCGAAGTCGTGGACGTCGGTATTGGCAAGATCGTCGACGCTTCGCGAGCGATGGGCGGGGCGGTGCTGATTACGGCCGATCATGGCAACTGCGAGCTCATGAAAGACCCCGGATCGGGAAAGCCCCATACGTCGCATACCCTGAATCCCGTCCCGCTCGTTTATGTGAACGACGCTGACTTGCATGCCCGCGTTCGTTACGGCGGTCGCTTGTGCGATATCGCACCGACGATGCTTGCCCTGCTCGGGCTCCCGCAGCCGGCGCAAATGACGGGTCACACGCTCCTCTCGCGCGCGTAGCCCGCGAGGAGCGTACGTGGCGGATCTGCCGACAATCGAGGGCTTCTCCATCCTCGAAGAGCTCGGCTCGGGCTCTCTCTCGTCCGTCTATGCGGCCGTCGAAGAGCCCCTTGGCCGGACGGTTGCGCTCAAGGTTCTAAAGAGCACGATACCCCCGAGCTCTCCTTTCGCGGCGCAACTCGAGCGCGAAGCCCGCGTTCTTGCGGAGCTCTGCCATCCCAATATCGGGTCGTTGCACGCGTTCTCGAAAACGCAGACGCGGATGCACCTCGTTCTCGAGTTCGTGGACGGATTCAGCCTGGCGACTTTGCTCAAAAAGAGAGCCACGATGCCACACGAATCCGTGGCGGCCATCGGCGCCGCAGTGAGCCGCGGCCTTTCGCACGCGCACGACCGAGGCATCATCCATCGTGACGTAAAGCCTGCAACGATTCTCGTGAGTCGTAGAGGCGAGGTGAAGGTGTTCGACTTCGGTATCGCCCAGCGAACGCGAGGCGCACGCGAATCCGCTCCCGTCATCGCGCTCTCGGCGTTGCGACTCGAGGACGTGGTGGCGTTCGGCACGCCGGCGTACATGTCCCCGGAACAGATTCTGGGCGAGAGTCTCGACGGGCGAAGCGACATCTTCTCTCTCGGGGTCGTCCTCTACCAGCTCGTCTGCGGAGCGCGCCCCTTCGAACGCGACGAGGCCGACGGGCGACCTGCCGCGCACCGCATCCGTCGCGATCCGCCGATTCCGCTTCACCGCCGTGCCCCCGATGTGCCGCCCGCGCTGGAGCGCGTCATCATGCGGGCGATCGAGAAGCTTCCTGGAGATCGCTACCCGAGCACGGAAGCAATGGCCGTTGAGCTCGAAGAGCTCTCCAGCCCGGGGTCAGGGCTCCACGGCGACCGCCTCGTGATGCGCGCCCTCGAAAACGCAGGTGTCGTGAGTTTGCCCGACGCAGGGCAGACGGCGGCGCCCCGACGGCGAAAGCGATCGTCGCAGCGCCCTGCTCTCTTGGGTCTCCTTGTCCTCGGAAGCGCTGCTGTTGGGATCGGGGTAGTGCTTCAAGCGACGGCGAGTCGGAAAGGAGAGGCCGAGGCGGGCACGCCGCTCGAACTCGCACCCGCGTCCCCCGGCTTCCTCCGTGTGCTGGCCACGCCTTGGGCAGAGGTTTGGGTCGATGGACAGCGAGTTGACGTAACCCCCTTCGCGCGGGCCATTCCCCTTCAAGCGGGCACCCACTATGTGACCCTCATGCATCCCCGCGCACCGGTCGACAAGCGCGTCGTGACGTTGGCTCCCGGCGAGACGCGGACGATCGATGCCGTCATGGCCGTGCCCGAGATTGTCCCCCGCGACGAAGCCAGAGCGCACCAACCCTCCACCGAAAAGGAACGGACGCGATGAGGCTCATCGTGAGGGCCGTCTTGTGCGTGTTCCTGGCGGCGAGCGACGCGCAGGCTTTCAGTCACATCGTGAAGCCGGGGGAGACACTGGCGCAAATCGCCGAACGAGTGTACGGCGACTCGAAGCTCGAGTTCGTTCTCGTGGGCGCAAATGCGCTCGATGTGCAGGGTGGCACCGTCATCGCTGCCGGAATGCGGCTCGAGGTGCCCGCTCCAAATCACCACGCGGTCATCGCCGGCGAGACATGGGCGGATCTCGCGCTCTTCTGGCTCGGCACGAACGACGCCGCGCGTTCGGAACTTCTCGCCCACGCGAACAAGGGAGTCCCTTGGGTGCCTCCAACGGAAGGGCAGGAAATAGAGATTCCCCCGGTTATCACGTACATCGCGGGAGACGGCGAGACGATCAACTCGATCGCCGCGCGGTTTTGGGCCGACCCACTGCGAGGGTGGGAACTCAATACGTACAATCGCCGCGAAGGGATCCCGGTGAAGCGTGGCGAGGTGGTGCTCGTGCCGATGCCCGAGCTCAAACTCACCGCGTTCGGAAAGGCCGAAGCGCGGGCCGTCGCGGAGCGCGAAGGGGCCACGGGCGGGCTGGCCCTCGATCAACAGCGCAGAGCCGACGCCGACCTCCCGCAACTCCTCGCCGACGTGCGGTACGGCCGATATGCGGAGGCCGTGGCGCGTGGTAACCGGATTCTCGGAGGCGGCGCCCTCACCCGTCCCCAGCTGGCGGTGATCCATCGAGGGCTCCTCGAAGCCTACGTCGCCATTGACGCGCGCGCGGCGGCCGCGGCGGCGTGCGCCGCGTGGCGATCGATTGACCCCGCCGCCGTGCTCGATCCGGTTCGTCTCTCGCCGAAGATCATTGCTGCGTGCGAGCGTCGTTGACCGCCACATGACCTGAGACATGTACGCGGCGAAACGGGTCGCGAGAGGTCACCACGAGGACGGGATCCTCCACGGGTCGCGCCGCCAGGTCACTTTTCGCCCCCCGTTCATCTGGACGATCTGGGACGGCGAAATCGGCGCGTTCGTTTGCGTGAGCCCGAGACCCCATGCTAGCGCGCCCACCAGGCGTTCGGCCGGGACGCCGGCATCGCGCAGCTGGCGGACCGTCCCGCCCGGGGTGCGCTTTTCGAGCCTTGCCCCGTCGTTGCCCACGACGAGTGGTACGTGTGCGTACACCGGGGCCGAGGCCCCGAGCGCTCGCGCGAGCGCGATCTGACGGGGGGTCGATGGAGCTAGGTCCGCGCCGCGCACGACGTGGGTGATATCCATGGCAAGGTCATCGACGACGACCGCGAGCTGGTAGGCAAAAAGCCCGTCCCCGCGCTTCAGAACGAAGTCGCCGACATCACGATCGAGCTGCTGCGCGATGGGCCCTTGGATCCCGTCCTCGTACGAGACCCGTTCGTTCGCCACCCTGAAGCGGAGGGCGGGCGGCCGTCTCATGGGGCGCGACGGATCGCGATCGCGGCAGGTGCCCGGATAGAGGGTCTCCGGGCCCTCTTGCCCTGCGTGTGGTGCGCTCGCCGCTCGGGCGATTTCGGCGCGGGAACAATCGCACGGGTATACAAGGCCGCGCTCGGCGAGTCTCTCCACCGCCCGGTCGTAGAGCGACGAGCGCTCGCTTTGCTTGGCCGGCCCTTCGTCCCAGGCCAAACCCAGCCAAAGAAGGTCATCCTCGATCCGCTCCTGCGAGCCGGTGACGACCCGCGGCGTGTCGAGATCTTCGACCCGCAAGACCGAAACGCCGCCGCCAAGTCGCGCCACGACCCAGGAAGCCAGAGCCGTCCACGCGCCACCCAGGTGTAGATCGCCGGTGGGGGAGGGGGCGAAGCGCGTCCGCGGCAAAATCGACACGGGCTTCGGCGGTGGCGTCAGGCCCGTAAGCCCGTCGTGCCGAGCAGCCACGCAAGGAGCGCCTTCTGAACGTGAAGCCTATTTTCCGCCTGATCCCAGACGCGCGAGCGAGGCCCCTCGAGCGTCGGGGTGTCGATCTCTTCGCCTCGATGTGCCGGAAGACAATGCAGCACGATGGCCTCGGGCTTTGCCACGCGCATCATGTCTTCGTTTACGGTCCATCCTGCGAAAGCGTCGGCGCGCTCGTCGCTTTCGGATTCTTGGCCCATGCTCGTCCAGACGTCCGTGTTGACGACGTCGCAGCCCGCCACCGCGTTCTTGGGGTCATGAACGCGCGTGACGTGCGTTCCTGCCGCGGCGAGTTCGCTCTCGGGAGGTGCGTAGGCGGAGGGACCCGCAAGGACGAGCTCGAAGTCGAATAGCGCAGCGGCCTCGACCCACGATCGCGCCATGTTGCAACTGCAGTCTCCGACAAACGCCACGCGCTTTCCGGCAATGCCGCCCGGCAGGTGCTCTTCGATCGTGAAAATGTCGCAAAGGATCTGTACCGGATGGCCGTCGTCGGTGAGCGCGTTGATGACCGGGACGCTCGCCGTCGCCATCTCGAAGAGCTTCGCCTCGGCCGACGTTCTGTAGACGATGGCGTCGCAGTAACGCGCCAGCACGCGCGCGGTGTCGCGGATCGGCTCGCCCCGTCCGAGCTGGCTTCCTTGAACGCCGAGCACGACGGGATGCGCGCCGAGTTGCGCGCACCCCACTTCGAACGAAACCCGGGTCCGTGTGCTCGCCTTTTCAAGCACGATGGCGACGGCCAGGCCATTCAGAAGCCGCGTTCGCCCCCCCTTCGGCTCACGCTTGAGCCGCGCCGCGAGCGCGAGCACTTCACGCGCTTCGGCGAGAGTGAGATCCGTGAGCTTCAGGAAGTCGCGTTTACTCGTCGTCGTCATTCAAAGCTCCAGCGGCTCCGCGAAGACTCGCTGCGCAAGGTCGTGGAGCGAGCCGTGCGCGTCCGCCTGCGCCGCGATCTCCGTCGCGCGTTCATGCAGCCAGGCGAGCTGCGCCCCCACCGAGCGCGGGCCGGTTCCGCCGCCGCTCTCTTTGGCGGCTACCGCAGCGACCGGGTCCAGAGCCCCCAGCGCCGCGGCATCAAGAGCGGGGTGCACGGTCCGTGCGCGAGCGACGTCAATTGATCGAAGGGGTACGCGTTCCTCGACGGCCATCGCCACGAGCGCTCCGACGGCCTTGTACGCCTCGCGAAACGGAATGCCGCGGCGAACGAGGGCTTCGGCCAAGTCCGTCGCCTGGGTGAATCCCTCGTCGAGCGCGCGTAGGCCTTGCTCCCGGTCGAAGCGCACGTGGGGCAGCGAAAGCAGCACGACCCGGGTGCAGCCGCGGGCGAGCGGGCCGGACTCGAGCAGCGGCAAACGGTCCTCCTGCTGATCGCGGTTGTAACCGCTGGCGAGACCCTTCATGAGCGTGAGGAGCGAGACCACGTTGCCGATTGCGCGTGCGCTCTTGCCCCGCACGAGCTCGAAGACGTCCGGGTTCTTTTTCTGCGGCATCATGCTCGAGCCGGCCGCGATCGCGCTGTCCATACGCACTAGCCCGAACTCGCTCGTCGAGAAGTCCACGACGTCGCTCGCGATCCGCCCGAGTGCGATCACGACGCGCGCCGCGCCCCAAGCCCAGTCGAGGGCGAAGTCCCGATCGCCGACCGTGTGGAGCGCATTGCGCGACGGCGTCCACGGTGCGAAGAGCCTCGCCACCAGGTCACGGTCAATCGGGAGCGAAGTGCCCGAACAGGCCCCGCTGCCGAGCGGCATCTCGAGCCTCCCGAGCGCGAACGTGACAGAGTCCACTGCGCGCGCCAGTCCCACCGCCCACGAGGCCACGAGGAACGCGCCGCTCACGGGCTGCGCGCGCTGCCGATGGGTGTATGCCGGCAAGAGCACGTGGGTCTCGCGTGCCGCCCGTTGCGCGAGGGCGGCGACGAGCGCGGCGACGTCGCGCACGAGCGTCGTGCCCTGGTCGCGCACGTGAAGCCGCAAATCGAGGGCGACCTGGTCGTTGCGCGAGCGCGCCGTGTGCAACCGCGCGGCAACTGCGCCCACGCGCTTGCCGAGCTCCGCCTCGACGGCCATGTGCACGTCTTCTTCGTCTTCGGGTAGCTGTAACTCACCCGCGCACGCCTCGGCGTAGAGAGCCTGAAGGGCATTGCGCAAGACGCGAGCATCGTCCACCGAGATGATTCGAGTGCGCGCCAGCATCGTCACGTGCGCCGCGCTTCCCACGAGATCTTCGCGAACGAGCGCCCGGTCGTGCTCGAACGACGATGACCACGCGAGAAGCTCGGGGAGCATGCCTTCTGCGCCCGTTGCGCGGGTGCGAGCAATCCCTGCCATGGCGTGCGTTTAGTGCGTCAGCTGGCGACGCGCCAGTGGCAGGGCGCCGACTCCGTTCGGTGCTCTACCGGCTTGCCGGCGACGCCGCGACGGCCGCGAGTTCTTTGAACTGCGCTTCCGAGAGCTCCACCCCGGCGGCGCCGCAGTTCTCTTCGAGGTGCGCGACCGAGGACGTGCCCGGAATGGGCAAGATGATTTTTGATCGGCGCAGAAGCCACGCGAGCGCAATCTGCGCGGGTGTCGCTTCGAGGGCCTTGGCTACCTTGGAGACCACCCCGCCTGGCGCGACGAGCTTGCCGCTCGCGATCGGAAACCAGGGGATAAATCCTATGGCCTCTTGCTCGCAGTAGTCGACGACCGCTTCCGCTTTGCGAGCTTGCAGATTGTACATATTCTGTACGGTGGCGATCGGCACGATCCGGCGCGCAGATTTGATCGCGCGCACGTCGACTTCCGAGAGGCCCACGTGGCGAACTTTTCCTTCGCGCTGGAGGTCACGCAGCAGACCGAATTGCTCGTCGGCGGCGACCTCCGGATCGATGCGGTGCAACTGGAAGAGGTCAATCCTGTCGAGCTTGAGACGCCGCAGACTCATCTCGCATTCCTGGCGTAGATACTCGGGGCGGCCCAGCGGGTGCCACTCTCCGGGCCCGGTGCGCGCAAGCCCCGCCTTGGTGGCGATGAGCAGGTGCTTAGGGTAGGGGTGCAGCGCTTCGGCGATGAGCTCCTCGGAAACGTACGGCCCGTAGGAGTCGGCCGTGTCGATGAAATCAACTCCCAGCTCGACGGACCGCCGTAACACGCGGAGCGCCTCAGCGCGATCACGAGGCGGCCCCCAGATGCCTTTTCCCGCGAGCTGCATGGCGCCGTAGCCAAGCCGGTGGATCGGAAGGTCGTTCCCGATGCGAAACGTCCCGCTCTTCAGAACGATCGGTTCGGTCTGATCGGTTGAACTGGTCATGAGTGGTTGGGTTCTCTTTTCGAGCACCGCGTTGGATGCGTGGAGGGAGCCCGCCGTGGCGAGCCTGCGGCGCGCCGAGGCATGAAAGTCTGTGGATAACGTGTCGAGCGACGGAGGATAGACGTCGGAGACGCGAAATGCGCGCGCGGCTCGACTGTCCGGGCTTGTGCGGATCGGTTGCATGGGGCTAACCGGTAGGTATGGTGGTCGCTCGCCTCTCGCGCTGGTTCGGCCGGCGAACCGATGCCGCTCCGGGCGCATCATCGACGGCCGGTGCCACGGAGACGTCGCGCGAGCGATTGCTCGACGAGATCGCCGATTTGGTCCGCAAGTCCGCCCGCGGATACGTGCGGGTCGCCGCCAAACTCGATGCGCTCGAGTCCGCCCTGCAAGCGGGCTTTGCCGAGCAGCGGGCGGCCGCCGCAACCAACGCCTCGGCTTCGCCGCCGGACACGCTGACTGGCTGGAGCGACGTGCTCGACGCCCTCGACACGCTCGAGCACGTGGTGTCGTCCGCCGCCGCGGATTCCGCGTACGTGGACGGGCTCCGCGCCGTCGCGGGCCGGCTCCAGCGCGCGCTCGCCCGGGTAACCATCGAACGCGTGGGCGAACGGGGAGCTCCCGTCGACCCGAGGGTCCTGCGCGTCGTCGGCACGGAAGATCATCCAGACTTGCCCGAAGGGGTCGTGACGCGCGTCGTGCGCGCGGCCGCTCTCGCGCGCGGGCGCGTCGTGCGCGAGGGCGAAGTGTTCGTCAACCGAAGGAGTGCTCAGTGAGCAGCATCGGGATCGATCTTGGAACAACCAATTCGGTTTTGTCGCGCATCGAGCGCGGCAAGCCCGTCGCGCTCCCCATCGACGGGAGCCCGATTTTCCCCTCGATCGTCCTGTTCGACGGAGATCGCGTCGTCGCAGGACGGCAAGCGCGCAACCTGGAGCTCTTGTACCCGGAAAAGACGATCCGGTCGGTCAAGCGCAGAATGGGCAGCCAGCACCGCTTCGTGGTGGGCGATCGGACGCTCACGCCCGAGGAGGTCTCCGCGGAGATTCTGCGCGCCCTGTGCGTCGCTGCGTCGGAGCAGCTCGGCGAACCGGTCGACGACGTCGTCATCACCGTGCCCGCATACTTCGACGACGCGCAGCGCAGGGCCACGCTGCGCGCGGGCGAGCTCGCGGGACTACGCGTCTTGCGGCTTCTCAACGAGCCGACCAGCGCCTCGCTCTGCTACCAGCAAACCGGCGCCCTCGCGGGCGAAGCGGAGATCGTGCTCATCTATGATCTCGGCGGAGGCACATTCGACGTATCCATTCTCGAGGTGTTCGAAGGGGTACGCGAAGTGCGGGCGACCGCCGGCGATACGCGGCTCGGTGGCGACGACTTCGACGCGAAGCTCGTCGCTCGGTTCATCGAGCACGTCGAGCGGGTGCACGGCGTCGATCCTCGCCAAGACCCGCGCGCGATGGTGCGGCTACTGCGCATCGCGGAAGAGACCAAAATCAAGCTGTCCACCGATACGCGAGTAACCGTCCGTGAAGAGTTTCTCACGGGTGCTTCCGGCCACCCCGTGCACTTCGAGCTCGAGGTGACGAGAAGGGACTTCGAAGCGATGGTAGGGCCCATGCTCGAGTCGACCATCGCGCTCGCACGCCGGGCGCTCGCCGACGCGAATGTCGAGCCGGGCGGCTTGTCGCGGGTGTGCCTCGTCGGTGGATCGACGCGCATTCCCATGGTGCGGCGCCTCTTGCGCGAAGCGCTCGACGCGCCGGTTCACGAGGAGATCGATCCGGATCTCGCCGTCGGCCTGGGAGCGGCGGTGCAGGCCGCGATGCTCCGCGGCGAACCGGTGGATCGCGTCCTCGTCGACGTCGCGGCCCACTCGCTCGGGATTCGCGTGCTCGGCGACGCCGACGAGCATTTCGGCGAGGCCGATACCTTCGCTCCGATTCTGTCGCGCAACACCGCGCTACCTGCCTCTCGCGCAGAGGAGTTCTACACGGAGGTCGCGGACCAGGAAAAGCTGCGCGTCGAGGTGCTGCAAGGCGAGCGGGCGCGCGCCTCGGAGAATGTCCGCGTAGGCGAGTTCATGTGCGACTTGGAGCCGGCGCCTGAACACTCACCCCTACGAGTCGAGTTCTCTTATGACCTGAACGGCGTCGTGCGCGTGAGCG
Organism: uncultured delta proteobacterium; assembly: GCA_963831555.1. Taxonomy (GTDB): domain Bacteria; phylum Myxococcota_A; class Polyangia; order Polyangiales; family Polyangiaceae; genus Palsa-1150. Next base: position 954,957 of record CAWHQT010000015.1, on the reverse strand, counting down.
TCTCGCAGCCGGGACACGCCCGCGTGAAGACCGTCGCGTTGTCAATGGCCGACGCGGCCCACGTCGAGACCGCCATCGAGCGGCGAGCAGCGGTCATGCTCGAAACGCTCGAGGGAAGCCCTCGCGACGAGCTACGCCGCCGGCTCGAGCGATTGCGGGCAGCGCCGGCGGCCGAGCGCGGGGCGGCCGAAGACGCTCTGCTCGACTTCGTCATCGATCAAGAGCCCGCCGAAGGGGACGACGGCGAAGGCGAGGGATGAGCGTGGCGAGCTCCGTCGAAAAGCAGCGCAAGCGCGCGCTCGAAGACTTGCGTCGCGGGCTCGGCCGCCGCGACGCGGAACTCGCCTCCACGGGCTTGCTCGCGCTCGACAGGACGGCGCGCGAACCGCACCTGCACGCGGCGGCGGCGCTCGTCTCCGCGGAAATCGCTGACGCTCGCGCTCACGGAGCGTGGAGCCGTCTCGTGCCGTGGGCCAAGCGTGTCGAGCTCGAACCACGCCTGGCGACAGCGCTCGGCGAAGCAGCCGCGAACGAGCTTCGCTGGGCGCTCGTTTGGGGATGTGCCTTTTCCGGTGAATGGGTGCGTGCGGAGAGGCTCTGGAGGGAGATCGGGGCAGGCTCCGCCTCACTCGCGTTTGCGATGGAGTCGTGGATCGCGGCCAAAGGGCAACCCTCGCCGCCCCCCCCACTGGCAGCCCGCTTCGCCGCGCCCGCGCCCGACGCTCGCCTCGGGGTCGAATCGATCGCGCCGCGCAGCCGCGTCGCCGAGCTGCCGCGTCCGTCGAACCCTCAGGATGCCGAGGCGGCGGCGATCGGCGCCCGCGGCGCTCTAGGCCCCGAGGGCTTCGAAGCGTGGGCGATTCGCACCATGAGCGAGGCCGACGTGCCCACGGCGTGCGCCGTCGGAGAAGTGGCATCCGCGCTCGCGCTGCGCGACACTCTGGTGAGGCTCGAGACGGGGGCACGCGATCCCCTGGCCCCGCTCACCCTCGTCGCCCGGTCAGCGGAGGGCCGCTTCGTGGAAGGGGCCCGCTCGCTCGTGGCCCTGCGTCTGGCGCTGCGGGGCATACGGGACGCGGCGGCGCCGCGCGCAAGCCCCGGGGTGCTCGTTTCGTTGGTCCGCGGCTGCATGCGGGACGCGAGCCTGGCGCCGGTCGTCTGCGACGCGCTCGCCACGCTGGCCGCCGACCCGAACCTACGGGCGGATGCCTCCGAGCCTGTCATCGCGGCTCTTGGAGCCGCGGTGGAATGCCTGCCGGACGCGGTTCTCGGCGCAGCCGGCGACGCAAGCGAGCGCGGTCCGGGCTCCGCATCGCGGGCAGGGGCCGAGGGGGCGCCCGTCTTGACCGAAGCGGCGAGGGCCCAGCGTACGGCGGGCGCGGCGCTGTGGGCAGCCGGTGCCGTACTCGCATCGCGTCGCCGGGAACGAGGACACAGGCGGTCGGCGGTGCTTCCTTCGTGGCTCGATGCCAAAGCCGAATCGATGATCGGCGACGGCCAAGACGTGGCCGCCTGGCTCTCGCGCGCCGACGTCCGTTCCCGCCGCGCCCTGCTCGATTTCGTTTCGTGGTCCGCTCCTGCGCAGGCGGCCGCGCGCGTGATCGTCGCCGCTGCGAATCTCCAAGACGAACGCGTACGGGCCGACGTGGGAAAGTGCGCCGAAGCGCTCGTGGGCCGCCTCACGTCCCGATACTGCGCGTCCTGTGGTTTCGCGCACGAAGCGGAAAATCCGACGTACGACGAGCTATCCGACGCGGGAAAGGGCGTGTGGCTGCGTATCGAGGACGCCGTGGTGGGCTTGTCACCCTGGGGTCTGCGCCTCGCGCTACAGCGCGCGCCGAGTCCGGCGGCACGGAAAAGCGCGCTCGATGGATTCGCGGCGCACGCCAAATCCGGGAGCGACTGGATCGACGCCATCGCGGCGGCGCGCGAGCATCGCCTCCGCAAGGCGCCGCGCCTCTTGCTGGAACAGTTTGTCGCCCGCTTCCACTCGGACGCGCAAGAGCTTTCGAGCGCGTTCACGGCTGCGTGCCGGGACATCCCTCGTGTCGACATTCTCGTTCCGCTTGCGCGCGCTCTCGTGACCGCTGCGGACGCCGCCTCGGGATCCATGCCGCCGCACGCGGCCGAGGCCACAGAGCTCGCGCGCCGACTGCTCGTGCGTCTGGAGCGCGCGGGCGCAAGGACGGAGAGTGGGCCGCCGCGTCGCCGGCGAAAAACGTCATCGCCTGCGCAAAGCGCAGCTCCCCCGGAATCGACGGGCGAGAGCCGACGCCCGCGGGCGGGCGCTCGGGACGCACGGGGGGCCGGCACGCAACTCGAGCTAAAAGGAGTTGCCCGTGGAGACGACTGACAATCCGTTCGACGTGCTCGGCATCGCCCCGACAGTCGATCCGTCCGCGATCCGGCGCGCTTACTTCGCTGCCGTACAGCGCCACCCTCCGCACGCGGATGCGAATGCGTTCCGGCGTCTGCGCGCGGCGTACGAGAGCCTGGCGACGCCCTCGAGCCGGTCGGCGGCCCTGGTCCTCGCGCCCGTCGACATCGCCTCGGAGCTCGGGCCCCTTCGTCAGCGCTTCGACGCCGCGCTCGCCGAGGTCACCGCGCAAACGCGCGCGTCGGCCCGCGAGCGCGAGGTCGTGCGGCGCTTCGCGGAGCACCTGTCGCGTCTCCCCTGGGCCGAGGCCGCGCGCCTCGGGATTGAGCTGTAAGCCAATCCACCAGCGCGTGGGCACGGCGAAGTGTATGCCTTCCTGCTGCGGTTGCCGCTGGTCCGCTATGGGTCGACCACGTTCCGTAGTGAAGCGCGAGAGCGCGCGGTGGAACCGGACGAATGCTGGCGCGTTGGAACCCTGATGAAGGACGGGGAGATCCCGGACATCGTGCTCGAAGTCAGGGCTCATCGAGGGGGAGCGATGCCGCTCACCGGCTTACCTTGAGTCTCGCTGCGCCTCGCCTTCGTAGCTCCCCAGACCGGAACGTGGCGGGGATGGGCATTTGCGAAGCCCTGGGGGCTCCGCTCGACGGCCTGTTAGGTCCCCCCGACATGCCTTTCGATTCACGGGGCCCTTGCGTTCTGACGAGCGCGTGAAACAGCCCTTCTCCGTTCGCGGGAGAGTTGTACCGTGCGCTATCCACGAACGCGCGGACCACCCCTGCCGGACCGGGAAGGAACCTCATGCACTCTCAAGATATCGACCTCTCGTCGCCCTGCGATCACGTCGCGCAAACGACGATTCGACACGTGCACCGGCCCGCGAAAGGCTGCGAGGATTGCCTCAAGATCGGCGGCCGATGGCTGCACCTTCGCGTATGCCTCACCTGCGGGCACGTCGCCTGCTGCGACTCGTCGCCGCACCGCCACGCCAGCGCGCACCACGCGGCCACGGCCCATCCCATCGTGACGTCGGCGGAGATCGGCGAGACGTGGGCGTGGTGTTACGAAGACGAGCGGGTCCTCTCGTCGTGACCACCACCGAGTTCCCGATCGCGATCACCCTCCCACCGCGCGACGACCCGTACGCGCGACGCGCCCAGATGTTTCCCAAGGTATCGGCCGACCAGCTGGCGCGCATGCGCCCTTTCGGCCACGAGCGCGCGGCCGCAGACGGTGAGCTTCTCTTCGATCAGGGCCAGGCGGACGTCCCCTTCTTCGTCGTTCTGTCCGGCGCCATCGAGATCGCTCATCCCTTGGCGACCGGCGAAGAGATTCTCACCGTCCACGAGCCGGGAGAATTCACCGGAGAGATCGACTTGCTCTCGGATCGGCGGAGCATCGTGCGCGGACGCGCGCGGGGCGCTTCCCTTCTGCTGGCGATCGCGCGGGCGCGGCTGCGGGCCCTCGTGCAGACGGACGCCGAGCTGAGCGAGCTCCTTTTGCGCGCGTTCATTCTCCGCCGCATGGGAATGGTGGCGCACGGGCAGGGGGACGTGGTCCTCGTCGGATCGCGCCATTCGGCGGGCACTCTTCGCCTCCAGGAGTTTCTGACGCGCAACTATCACCCTTTCGCGTACGTCGACGTCGACGCCGACGCGCACGTGCAGGAGCTGCTCGACGCATTTCACGTCCGGATCGACGACGTCCCCGTCATCATTTGCCGGGGCGAGCGAGTCCTCAAGAATCCCACGAATCCCGAGGTCGCCGAATGCCTCGGTTTTAACCCCGTGCTCGACGCGAACGTCGTGCGGGATCTGGTCGTGATCGGCGCCGGCCCGAGCGGTCTCGCGGCGGCTGTTTATGCCGCGTCCGAAGGGCTCGACGTCCTCGTCATCGAATCCGAGGCGCCGGGCGGCCAGGCCGGGTCGAGCTCGAAGATCGAAAACTATCTTGGGTTTCCCACGGGCATCTCCGGGGGTGCGCTCGCAGGCCGCGCCCTCACGCAGGCCGAAAAGTTCGGGGCGGAGGTCGTCGTCGCGAAGACCGCCGTTCGCCTTCGCTGCGACCGACGGCCCTATTCGATCGATCTCGAAGACGGGGGTTCGGTCCAGGCGCGGGCTGTCATCATCGCCACCGGGGCCGCCTACCGGAAGCCCGGGATCGATGGGCTCGCGCGCTTCGAAGGCAACGGCGTCTACTACGGCGCCACCCACGTGGAAGCCACGCGGTGCGACGGGGAAGAAGTCGCCATCGTGGGGGGAGGAAATTCAGCGGGACAAGCGGCCGTGTTCCTCGCGGGCCGCGTTCGCCACGTTCACATCGTTGTTCGCGGCGAGGGCCTCGCCGACAGCATGTCCCGGTACCTGATTCGTCGCATCGAAGAGACGCCGAACATTACACTCTACACCCGGACGCAGCTGGAATCGCTCGAAGGCGGCGACCACCTCGAGCGGGTGGTGTGGCGTCACGACCGAACGGGCGAGCGCGTCGAGCGCGAGGTACGTCACCTGTTTCTGATGACCGGCGCCAAACCGAACACCGATTGGCTGTCGGGCTGCGTGGTGCTTGACGACAAGGGATTCATCAGGACGGGAACGGATCTCTCCGCCGCGGAGCTGTCGGCCCGCGGGTGGCCGTTGGCGCGGGGCCCGCTTTTGCTGGAGACGAGCCTTCCGGCCGTCTTCGCCGCGGGCGATGTGCGCGCCGCCAATGTGAAACGGGTGGCCTCCGCCGTCGGCGAAGGTTCGATTTGCATCCAGCTCGTGCATCGCGCGCTGAGCGAAAGCGCTCTCTAGTCTAGTGATTGCAAGGCAGAGCGAAACAGAACGGGCTCGCACGTCACGTCGAGGGGAGCGAAGCCGCTCCACCTCGACCTCCCCAGCAGGAAAGACCCTCACCAGCAGAAAGACGCGTCGCGGCCCTTGGCCTTCGATGCGCTTCGATGCGGGAGCCTCTACCGTCCGCGCGCGAGCGCGTGTATCTGACCCCCATGAGCCGTATTCACCGCAAGCTCCCGCCTCCCGGCACCCGCATCGGCATCGCCTTCTCTGGCGGCCTCGACACGCGCTGCGCGGTTGCCTGGATGTCACGCCAGGGCCTCGACGTCTTTGCGTACACCGCCGACCTCGCCCAACCGGACGAGACAAACGTGGCGGACATTCCCCCTCTCGCGACCGGACACGGAGCCAAGGTGGCGCGGCTCGTCGATTGCCGGGAGGCGCTCGTGCTCCAGGGCGTCGTCGCCGTTCAGTGCGGCGCCTTTCACCTCTCCAGCGGGGGCAAGAAGTACTTCAACACGACGCCCCTCGGCCGCGCCGTCACCACGACGGCCATCATCGAGGCCATGCGGCAAGACGAGGTCAACATCTTCTCGGACGGCAGCACCCACAAGGGCAACGACATTCAGCGCTTCTTTCGGTACGGCGTCCTCGTCAACCCGTCACTCGAGATTTACAAGCCTTGGCTCGACCGCGCGTTCGTCGACGCGTTCGGCGGCCGAAAGGAGATGAGCGAATACCTCGTGTCGCTCGGTCTTCCCTACACGATGGCCACCGAGAAAGCGTACTCGACGGACGCCAATGTGCTCGGCGCGACGCACGAAGCCAAGGACCTGGAGCGGCTCGATCGGAGCCTGCACATCGTTCAACCGATCATGGGCGTCGCCCATTTTCGCAGCGACGTGGCTGTGGCCGCCGAAGAGCTAACGGTGGAGCTCGCGCGTGGAGTTCCCGTGGCGATCAACGGCGAGCGTTTCGGCTCGACGTTCGAGAGCTTTCGCGCGCTCAACGCCGCCGGCGGCCGCCACGGCATAGGGATGAGTGACCAGATCGAGAATCGCGTGATCGACGCCAAGAGCCGAGGGGTCTACGAGGCGCCCGGCATGGCCTTGCTGCACATCGTGTATGAGCGCTTGTTCAGCGCGGTGCACAACGAGAACACGACGGACCTCTATTGCTCCCTCGGCAGGCGCTTGGGTCGCTTCCTTTACGAAGGCCGTTGGTTCGATCCCGAGGCGCTCGTGTTGAAGGAGGCGCTCACGCGATGGGTCGCGCCCGCGGTGTCCGGAACTGTGACGCTGGAGCTTCGGCGCGGCGATGACTACACGATCCTCGATACGAAGGCAGTGCGGAGCGCCTACGAGCCCGACAAGCTGTCCATGGAGCGAACCGCGAGCGCCTTTACCCCCGAGGATCGCATCGGGGCGCTGGAAATGCAGTCGCTCGGTCTGCTCGACAATCGGGAAGTCCTTCGCGCCTTAGGATCACTCTTGTCGTAGATCACCCAGGTGAGGCTGTGTCTCGCTCCGCTCTCGCCAGGCCTGGCTAGCACGACACGTCGAGCTCCCCGTGCGCGGAATGCCGTGGGATTGCGAAGCTCTGCGCGCTCCGCTCGACGGCCACGTTGGGCCCGACGTTGGCTGATTGACGCTTTGCAGAACGCGCGGCTGCAGGCGGAGCTGCCGGACCTCCAGCCGAGCGGCCAACGTCCGGCCCGACGAGATGGGCGCTGGGGCCGAGTACCCGCCGGTTCTTTTGTGACGTGCGAGGCGCGGATTGCGGCGTTATCCTGGGTTGAGAGAGGGCGTCGATGCCGAGCGATTCTCCCGAGCCTGAAACCTTCCCACCCGACGAACCGCCCACCCTCGTGGTCTGCGTCGTTTGCGCAGGGAAATGGAGTCGCGAATACCGCACACAATACGGAACGTGCAGCCTCTCCTGTCCCTGGTGCACCGAAGGATCAATGACCCCCAAGCAAGTCGCAATGTGGGCTCAGGAGCAGGCGCGATAGGGCCCACGATGGGGGGCGGTCATCGAATGGGCCGTGGGCGGCACCCAAGCGATGAAGTGGAGAACGCGATCGGCGATACGCTGGAGGGGTCGCGCGTCCCCGCAGCTTGATCGCCCGACGATAAGTCGCAAAGATCGCCGCGTAGGAGACACACATGACCAAGGCGATACCTGAGGGGCTACGCACAGTGACTCCCGCGCTGGCGATCGACGGCTGCGCGGAAGCGATTGAGTTCTACAAGAAGGCGTTGGGTGCGGTCGAAGAAAGCCGCGTGCCGGATCCGAGCGGTAAGAAAATCTGGCACGCCCAAGTCCGAATCGGAGACTCCGCGATCTTCCTCAATGACACCTTCCCGGAGATGGGCCCGGTGCCTGGTCCTGCTAGCCTCTGGGTCTATTCGGAGGACGTTGACGGCGCGTTCAAGCGGGCGGTAGACGCTGGCGCAGTGGTGGCGATGCCGCTCGCCGACATGTTCTGGGGCGACCGGCTCTGCAGCGTGGCAGACCGCTGGGGCAACCGCTGGAACCTCGCCCAGCGCACGAAAGACCTATCGCCCGAGGAGATGCGGCGTGGCGGTGAAGCGATGGCCGCGGAGTGGAACAAGAACAAAGAGTAGATGCGCTCTCGGGTTTGCCGGCTGGACCGGCGAGCCAACGCAAACGGGAAACGCGGAGAGCCCGGGCGCATTTCGCGTGAACTCGCGTGATTCGAGTAAGCCGCGTCGTCACTCCCCACTTGAAGATGGACCGCTATTCGACAATCGCGAGTCAGCCGGCGCGGAAGTGACGAAACGCCATTGCGAACGCACGCCGCGCATCCTCCACGGCACCTCCGATGCACCGTTTACGCCGCGCGTCCGCGCCCGCTGGGACGGCTTCGAACTCCAACGGGAATTGGCGGCGAGGTTTTTCGTCCACACTGGCAAAAATTGGCGTCGCGCGAAGTTGCGTCAAGGCGAAAACGTACGGGACCGTAGTCCGCGCGGTGGTAGACTCTGGTCGTAACTCGCAATATGGGCCTCCCGCCCAGCACGACGCCGTATTCACGCGGAGGAGCAGTGACCATGGGCCGATTGGTTTTTCTTCGGGCCTGCGTGCTCGGTACACTCGCCGCGAGTGCTTGCTCTTCTTCCACGTCGACCCCCGGCGCCACAGCGGGCGGTCAATCGACGGGCGCAGCGGGAACGGCAACAAGCGGAGGAACCACCGGCGCCGGAGGTTCGTCGTCAGGAACGGGAGGCATCACGGGAAGCGGGGACACCAGTGGTAGCGGCGGCACTACGGGGACAGCGACCGCGGGAACGGCGGGCACTACGGGGACGGGGACCACGGGAACGGCGGGAACCGCAGGAGCCGGAGCCACGGGGGACTCCGGAACCGGGGTTGCCGATGGCGGGAGTGGGCAGACGAGCGGAGCCTCGGGCAATTATGCCGTTCCGGATAGTGGGAGCGGCGTGGCCTCGGATTACGATGGCGGCGCCGAGCCGGACCCCGGTGATGCCGGCGACGGCGAGTTCATGGTCGGGCCGACCTATACGCCCTCGCCCGACCTGACGTTGAAGGCCGGCGCCCCGGCGGGGTTCACGGCCAGTTTCACCATGACGTCGGCGATGAGCACCATCTACAACGGATCGGACTTCACGCCTCCTCTCACGTTCTCGCGTCAGATCAAGATCTTCGTGCCCCAACAGTACGTCGACGGCACCGCGTCGCCGTTCATGGTGTCATCGGACGGGTTTTACCAGGGCCTTCAGACCGTCGTTCAAAACCTGGCGGGTGACCCGACTCCCGGCCACAGCGTGCCCCCGCTGGTCATCATTGGCATTCAAAACGGCCCGGACGTTCATCCGAACAGTGAGCGGAGTCTCGAGTACGACACTGTGTCGGACCGCTACTGGACGTTCGTCACGAAAGAGGTCATCCCCGCGGTCCTGGCGAATGCCGACCTCAAAGCCAAGTTTCCGAACTTCATGCTCACGAGCGACCCCAACGGACGGGGAGGCTATGGCTGCAGCTCGGGCGGACCGGCCGTAATGGGCCTGGCTTGGTTCGGAGACTTCAACCGCGTGTTCTCGTTCTCGGGTTCCTACGTCGCTATTCAGAAGACCGCCGCCTACCCGGAGGGTGCGTGGGAGTACCCACAACTCATCGCGGCCGCACCCTTGCGACCTGACTTGCGGGTGTTTCTCGAGGTGGGTGAGCACGACAACGGGTACACCACCCCTGCGACCTCGGACTCCAATTGGGTGATCGCGAATCAGAACATGGCTGCCGCACTCCAGGCCAAAGGCAACCACTATCGCTTCATCTTTGCGCAGGGGGCGGGGCACTGCGACGATCAGGCGAGAAACGAGGTCATGCCGGATGGCTTGATCTGGCTGTGGCAGGGCTATCAGGCGAACTGATACCTTTGAAGTAGCGGCGAGCCGCGCCCGGACCCCCCCCTCGCGCCGGCAGGTTCGAAGACTTAGATTTCGGGGACCATGACGCCGCTTGAAGTGCAGGTGTGGTCGGACATCGCCTGCCCCTGGTGCTACGTCGGCAAGCGTCGGTTGGAGACCGCGCTTGCCGCCTTTTCGCATGGCGACGCGGTGATCGTTCGCTGGCGGGCGTTCGAACTCGACCCGACGGCTCCGGCGGTTCGAGAAGCGACAGGACCGTACGCGGAGCGGCTCGCGAAGAAATACCGTATGTCGACCGCGCAAGCCGAGCAGCGCCTCCGGCAGCTCACGGAGGTCGCGGCCGCCGAAGGACTGGAGCTGCGATTTGACCGTATTCGCTCCGGCAACACGTTCGACGCGCACCGTCTGATTGCGTTGGCGCGAGCCGGCGGCCTCGAGGGCGCGGCCAAGGAACGGTTGATGCGTGCGTACTTCACGGATGGACTCGCGATCGGTGATCCGAGCGTTCTCGTGCGGCTCGGCGAAGAAATCGGGATCCCCGGCGCGACCGTCCACGACATGCTCGCGAGCGGCCTCCATTCCGAAGAGGTCCGCGCCGACGAGAAGCTCGCGCACGAACTCGGCATCTCGGGCGTGCCGTTCTTCGTCCTCGCGGGCCGCCTGGCCGTGTCGGGTGCGCAGCCGCCCGCCGTGCTCGAGGCGGCATTCGAGCGAGCGTGGGCCGAGGGGCTAGGTGCGCCGGTCACTTCCGGCCTTGCATGCGGCTCCGACGCTTGCCCATAGCGGCGCCGTCGGCACTAGAGGGCGATAGGCGCGCGCCGCTCGAAGCTACGGCCCGAGCGTCCCTTGTGTCGCGCATGGGGTGGAGAGCGCGGGGCTGACGTTCGAGGTGCCCCCGTCGCCGTCGTCGATTGTCGCGCTCCCGCTCGCCGTGTTGATGCGAATGCGACCGGCGCCACCGCCGCCGCTTCCCGCACCATTGCCGTCGGGATCTGGAGGGCCGCCATTGCCGCCGTTGACGGTGGTCCCCGCGCTGCCCATTCCGCCCGTCGCGGTTCCTCCGTCCACGGCGTCTAGGCCACCGAGCGCGGGTTGGGCGCTGGGATTTCCGTCGGCGCCGTTGCTCCAGCCGCTCGCCGTGCTGCCGATGCCGCCGCCGCCGTTGGCCGCCAGGATTCCACGGATGACGACGGTGGGCGCCTCGAGCAGTATGGCTCCGCCGCTTCCGCCGCTTGCAGTTACGTAGGTGCCGCCTTGCCCACCCGCGTGGATGCGACCGAAGAGTCCAACCGTAATGCTCTGGCCGGCGACAATCTCGAGCGCGCCACCGCCTTTGCTGCCAAAGAGGAAATAGTTGTCGCCGAGGGCCGTGAATCCATTCGAGCCGGCGACCAGCGGAATGAGGTTCGCCGTCCCGTAGGTGGATCCGCCCCCGGGAACGGGAGGCGCCGACGAACCTCCCTGTCCGCCCACTCCGCAAAACGAGCCACCCCCCCATCCGCTCGTCGGCGAAAACCCCGTTCCACCGTGTCCTGCGCCGGGGCCCGGCGCGTTCACGGGGAAGCCGCCCGCGTTCCCGTCGTTGACGTAGAGCGTCCCCTGGATGCTGACGGTGGTGAGGACCGCGAGGATCACCGGGTTCGTGTTGGCGAACGTGAGTGAGGCGGTGTCAGGCACCGTCAAGCTGTTCAGAATGAACAGATCGGCGAAGTTCCCATCACTCAGCGTGATCGTGAGGCTCGGGGATCCGCCACATGCCGCCCCCGTCATGCAGGATTCGTTGGCCGTGACGGTCACGTCCGGCGCGTTACCAAAGGGGCCTTTGGCGCTCGCGAGCGCGCCAGCGTCGATGCTCGCGAGGTCGACGTTGGACGGCGCGAAGCCCAGCAACCCCGCGTCGGGATTCGCCACGAACGGCGCATCGGCGGTCGCCGCGCCATCCGCGACCGTTGCGTCCCTCTCCGCGGCCCCGTCGGAGACGCTTGCCTCGTTGGCCTCGCCCGCGGCCGCCTCGCCGCTGGCCTCCAAACTCGCCGCGTCGGGCGGAGCCATGGAAACGCCCGGGCCATCGCTCACGGCCGCGTCGCCCCCCGTCGTGAGATTCGCCGCGTCGCCTGGCTCGACCGAGACGCCCGCCGCAACGAGCAAGCTCACGTCGATCGAGTTCGTCGTATCATAACAGGACGTGGACGTGCCGTCGATCGACTCGCACCGCGCGCCCACGGTGCAATCGCTGGACGCGGCACACGGCTGGCGGCACTGCTGGCCCGCGCCGCATACCTGGGTTCCTTCGCAAACGGCGCCCGCGCATGTGCTCTCTGCGGTCAACTGGCAAACGTTGTCCGTACCGGTACCGCTTGGCACGCAGCGTTCTCCGAGTGGGCAGTCCGTCGGGCTCTTGCAGGCGTTGTGACATCGCGAGAAGACGCATACGAGCGGCGAGTCGCAATCGCTGTTGAGGGAGCAATTCTGGGCGAGGTCCGCAAGCGGGTTATTGCCACAGGCGGGCGCAAACACGAGGGCGGCGGCGCAGGGAGCGACAGTGGCGACAGCTGCCGTCCAAACACGATTACGTCGCATCGACTACCCTCCCATGCTGCTTCGTCCTCCATCCCATGGCCGGCGCCGGAGTGTCAACCAGCGGCGACGAGCGCGACGAGGCATCCGCACCGGGCCCGCGCGAGCTCGGCGGCTCCCGTGCGCGCGACGGCTCGCGGGAGACATTTTCCGGACGACCGGGCAGAATGCCCTGCGCGAGGACCGACGATGACCGACCCGCGTAGCCCAATCGAAGCAGCCGAACCGGAAATCCAGCCCCTCGGCACTCCGCCCGCGCACGCACCTGCCGCGTCGTCACCGTCCGGTTCGTCTTCGGGCGTGGAGATCGCCCACGGCAAATCCTTGACGGTCCTATTCGAAGGAAAGCGGTGCATCCACTCGCGTCACTGCGTGCTCGACGCTCCCGCCGTGTTTCTGGCGAACACGCCCGGCGAATGGATCTTTCCGGACGCGGCGTCGGTGGAGACGCTCGTCGGCGTCGCCCACGCGTGCCCGTCCGGCGCGATCCGATACGAGCGCCACGACGGAGGCCCCGAAGAGTCCGCGCCGCCCGTGAACGTCACCCGCATTCGCGAGAACGGCCCCCTTGCGGTGAAAGCTGCAATCGAACTCGCGGGCCACGGCGCGACGTTTCGTGCCACTTTTTGCCGTTGCGGCGCGTCCCAGAATAAGCCCTTCTGCGACGGTTCTCACGTAGGCGCGGGATTCGTCGCGACCGGCGAGCCGCCGATCGGTACTACGGACCCGTTGCCACGGCGCAGCGGAGCGCTCGTGGTGACCCCCCGCAAAGACGGGCCGCTCGTCTTGCGCGGCAACCTCGAAGTGTGCGCGGGTACCGGTCGGGTCATCGGCCGCATGACACAAGGGGCCTTTTGCCGGTGCGGCGGCTCGAAGAACAAGCCGTATTGCGATGGCACGCATGCGAAGATCGACTTTCGCGCTGACGGCGCGTAGACACGGCGCGAGACCCCGAGGCCGACCGTCGCACGACTTGTCGTAATCGTGCTACGACCAGGAACGTGCCCGCGTCGACATCTTCTAGTCGTTGGCGGACATGTAGTGCTCGCGGACCGACGGCCCCGAGGCCGGCAGATTCATCGCGGTGACGTCCGCCACGTAGTCGCTGAAGCGGTAGGATACGACCCCGAGACTCTCCGCGCCTGCTTTCGCCAGGCGTCCGGCGTCGAAGCCGCCGTCGGATTTCGCCGTGCCAAGTTTGCTTGCGAGCGCGGAGGCGATTTCCTGAGCCGCCCGCGCCGCAGTGCCGGGCTTCAAATGCGAGCGTAACGTTGTCACGTTGACGAGGCGGCCGTGAGGGTTGAACGCGAGGACGAGTTCGTCGATGCGCCCCTCGGTCGCCGAGCGGGAAACTGCACTCGGCGACACGTCGGTGCATCTTACGACTCCGTCTCGAATGTCATCGCAGTCGGCGTGGGCCCGCGACGCCCACGCATGAACATCCGCGAACGTGGTGACATCGAGTTGGAACCCCAGGGCCGGCCGCGCGGGTGCACCGCCAACAAGCGGACTCGGGACGGGATTCGTGGCGAGGCCCATGTGACGTGCAGCATCGGTCTGCGCGGCCGTCATGTGCGCCCCTGCCATCGGGCAGCCTCCGAGGCGCATCACGAATGACCGTGCGAATGGCATATGGATCGCACCAATTGCCAGGGTCGCCAACGCGATGGCGCCGACGGTTCCCCATAGCCAACGCCGAACACGGCGACGAGGCCGATCAGCGCGATTACTGGCGAGCGGCGTCATAGGGGAGCTCTCCTGCATCCGCGATGTCGGATTGTACGATCGCGGGCTTGGTTCCATTGAGCACGGTACCCACGGTGTTGACGTCAGCCGGCGATACGCCAAGCGACGAGAGCTCCATCGCGGCAATCATCACGAACGCGTCGAACGTGCCGCCTGAGATGTGCAGCGGCGCGTGGATCGCCGTCATGTCTCGGCATGTGAAGCTTCCAGCGTCATCGACAACGGCCAACGGATAGTCTTCCGGACCACCCGCTGCGTTACCCAACAGCGACGTAAAGCATTCCTCCAACTGATCGACCGTGGGGTGCCCGGTTGGAACCGGACTTGCCACTTGATTGAAGAAGTAGGAGGCAATCTGCGGGTCGGTTAGCTCTTGCCCGACGATTGCGTCGATCGCGGCGCGAATGCCGGTGTGCTGACCGAGCCGGAGATAAAGCGTGCCGGCCTCCGGCTGGAGCCCTCCGTCGCCGTTGCTTGCGCTGTACGGGCTGTAAGCAATCGCGCCAGCATCCGCCAGCGGAGCCGACACGATTGCACCCTTCGTATCATTGAGCGCGTTGCCGATCGCGGTGATGTTGGCCGACGATACCTTCAGCGTCCCAAGCTCTGCGGCCGCAATCATCACGAATTTGTCGAACGTCCCACCCGATATGTTCAGGCTCTGGTGGATCGTCGTCATATCGCGGCAAGTGAAGCTTCCAGCGTCGTCCGTCACGGTCGTGGGATACGTCTCAGGACCACCCGCAACCTGGCTCAGCAGATCGGTGAAGCACTCGGTAAGCTGGTCCGTCGTCGGATGTCCCGCTGGAATCGGACTCGCCACCTGGTTGAAGAAGTACGAGGCAATCTCGGGATCCATGAGCTCCTGGCCGACAATCGCGTCAAGCGCTGAACGGATGCCTGCGTGCTCGCCGAGCTGTTCGTAAAGCGAGCCCGCGTCGGTGCCCGCGTCGACGGAGGTTGCCGTCCCTCCCCCCTCCGTACCCACGGAACTGTCCGGTACGGAGGCGGTACTCCCGCTTGTGTCGTCGTCGCAACCAACGGCGAATGCGGCGAGCGGAAAATTCGCGAGACTTGTTATCAGCAGGAGACGTGCAACGCGCATATGAACCCTCCAACACAGGTGTGCAATCAAGCGGACGGCGACGCGCGCCAGCGCGTGCTTTTCAAGTCGTCGGATACCGTACGCACGAACCGCGTGACTCGGTTCCATAGGAGGCTGACGAATCTTGCGGTTGTCTTGCGCGCCCGAGCCTCGACGATCGCGGCGTGGTCATCGGCGTCGCCACTTGCCACGCCTTCGATTGTCGTAGCATCTAATGTCATATTCGTGCTACTCGCCTCGACACCTTCGGATGGCGCCGAGACGATTCACCCCGCCGCGCAGGGTCATTCGCTTGCCCGCCGGCTGCCCGGCCGCGGCGGTGGTCTTGATGACATGCGTGCAACTCGCACGCGCGGGGCCGAACGCGGGCTCCGGTGCGGATGCCGGTGCGCCCTCGTCGTTGCACCCCGCGTCGTCCGAAGCGGACGCCCTTACACCGCCGACGCTCACGCACCGGGCGCAGGCGACGTACCCGGCCGAAGCGTTGCAAGGCCATCTCGAAGGCGTCGTTGGACTCGAGCTCGTGGTCGACGAAAACGGCAAGGTTGCTGGCGCTCGGGTGATCGCGCCCGCCGGGCACGGGTTCGACGAAGCCGCCCTCGCAGCAGCGCAAGACTTCGTGTTCGAGCCGGCGCGACGGAATGGGACGGCGATCCGGTCGACGGTGCAGCTCGCCTACGAGTTTCACCCTCCCTCGCCATCGGCCGCTCCGCCTCCTCCCATCGCGCCGTCCCCGGCGCCGTTCGTTGGCACGCCGCTCCGGACGCAGCAAGGGGCCGACCAATCGACGCTGGTGCTCGCGGATCGGCCGATCGTGCCCATCGGCGCGCCACCGGAGCGCAACGCGGCGTCCGATTCGAGCACCAATCAGAACGAACTTTCTTTGCGCCCGCGATTGCGCGCCGAGGGGTTGCTCGAAGTGGTTCCAGGCCTTTTTTCCGTGCAGCACGCGGGTGGAGGCAAGGCGCAGCAAGACTTCGAGCGGGGTTTCAACCTCGATCACGGAACGGACCTCGCCGTCTTCGTCGACGGGGCGCCGGTCAACGCGGTGAGTCACGCGCACGGGCAGGGCTACGTCGACCTGCACTTTCTCATCCCGGAGACCGTCGCCAACGTCGACTCCACCAAGGGCACTTATGCCGCCGACGTGGGCGACTTTGCAACCGCTGGTTCCGTGACGTTTCGCATGGCGGATCATGCGGACGAGAGCGTAGCCAAGCTGGAACTCGCACCAACGACCGGGCACGAGCGTTTCGTGGTGCTCGAGTCCCCTGATTTCGGCGACCGATGGCGCACGGCGGTGGCGGTCGAAGCCTTTCACGAGAATGGACCGTTCATCCACCCGGAGAATTTCGAGCGCCTCAACGCGTATGCGAAGGCCACCCGCGTGCTCGATGAACGCAGCGAGCTGTCATTCATGCTGATGGCCTACAGCGGTTCGTGGAGCATGTCGGGCGTCTTGCCGGCAAGGGCGGTCTGCGGCGAAGGCGACGGCACGCCGACGCCCGCCGCCTACGCGGGGTCCAACTGCATCAATCGCTTCGATTCGGTCGACCCGTCGCAGGGCGGAGCCAGCCAACGCGTGATGGCGTGGACGCAATACCGGCGCCAATTCGACAGCCATTGGGATGCGCAGGCGACCGCCTTTACGCTTCACTCGAACCTGCAACTCTTCCCGAACGATGGCATCGCCGCGTCATTTCAGCCCGATGGCATCCTGTACGGTTCGCAAGTCGAGCAGGACGACACGCGCACGGAGTCCGGCGCGAACCTTCGGCTCACGGACCGCATCACGCTCGGCGGAATGGCGATGCGAACCACCGTGGGCCTTCAGATCCGTAACGACGACATCGAGGCCCAGCTGCATCGCACGAAAGGCCGCGTCCGTCTCGACGGCGTCGACGCGAATATTCCGGGGCCGATCTACGACGGGCGCACGAACGAGACGGAGACCGGCGCATACGCGGAGGAAGAAGTCCGGCCCGCGCGGTGGCTGCGCTTCGTCCTTGCGGCACGGGCCGACCGCGTCGACGCGGCCACCAACAACGAGAGCCAGACCGCCGTCGACAAGACGTCGGGATACGCGGGACAGTCGCAGTTCTCGCCGAAAGCCACGGCGGTGATATCGCCGATCGACGCGTGGGACGTGTTTGCGAACTACGGGCGAGGCTTTCACACGAACGACGCGCGCACGCTGTTTCTCGGCCAGGCGACGACCCTCATCGCCCCGGCGACGGGATACGAAGTGGGAACGACGGTGCGACCTACCGAAGGCCTCGCGGTCTCTGCGGTCGGCTTTCTCATCGATCTGACCTCGGAGCTCACGATTGACGGCGACACCGCATCGACGAGCCCCTCGGGACCAACTCGCCGCTACGGGCTCGAGCTGACGGGTCGCTACAACTTCGACAAGCGCATCTATGCGGACTTTGCGTTTACGGCGGCCCACGGTCGCTTCACCGATGCCGCGGACGTCGCGGCGGGCTCCGTGCTCCTGCCCGATGCCCCGATCCGAACGTTCAGCGCCAGCGTGGGCGGTCGGCAGCCCGTCGGGCCGGTCACGCTCATCGGATCGGTGACCGTGCGGTCGCTGTCCGACCGCTTCGGCGATCCGGGACCGAATCCGCTGATCGAGAAGGGGTGGACCGTGGTCCACGCCGAAGCCGGCGTGCGCTGGAAGAACCTAGAGCTCGTCGCCGATCTTTTGAACGTCGGCGACGTGGCATGGCGTGAGGGTGAGTTCGAGGTCAACTCCCGCCTGCCGAACGAGGGGGCCAACCCGCCCGCGGGCATTAGCTTTACGCCCGGCATTCCGCGCACGCTGATGACGCACGCGGCCGTCTACTGGTGAGCTTGGAGGTCCAAACGTGACAATGAAAACGGTGAATGCTCGCCTTGTGTCCGGGATTGTCGCCTCTGCGCTTTTGTTTGCGATGCCCCGGCAGGCCTTGGCGGAGCCGGCGCCGGCGTCCTCCACGAGCGCCGCCTCCGGCAATGCGGAGACCGTCGCGCCGGCGCCGGCGCCCCCGTCGGCTGTGAGCCGCCGTACGGTCGCCTTCGTTGCAGCGGGTCTCGCCGTGGCCGGTGCGGGCGCAGCGGCAATCTTTGGCGGGCTCGCATTGCAAAACAAAAGCGATTTTCAAGAGGGCGCAACGGATGCCCGAAGCGACGACGGCAACAACGATGCGGCGTATGCCGACGGTGGGATTGCGCTCGCGCTGGCCGCCGGCGTCACGAGCCTCGTACTGTTTCTAACGAGCGAATCCACGAACGACGGTCCCGTCGAGCCCGCCCCAAAGAAGGGCATCGCCTTCTTGCCGTCCCCGATGGTCGGACCCCATGGCGCGGGTGCGGGCGCCCTTTTTCGATTTTGAAGAGCACGACGATGAACCTCACGATTCGTAAGGTCGTCCTCGCTGTAGGCCTCGGCTCTCTCGGCGCCGCGGGGACGGGATGCGAGCTCCTCGTGCAGCTCGATCGGGGCCTCGTGGCACCGGACGACGGCGGTTGCCCGATTTGCCCCCCGCTCCTCGAAGAAGGGGATGACGATGGGAGTGCCAAGGCCGAACCCGTGGACACGGAAGCCGACGCTGCATTCCAGGACGCCGGAGCCGACGGGGCCATTGCCCACACGGGCGGGGACGCAGGAGGATGACGCCGCACGGCCGTCGTGGCGAACGGGAGTCGCTTTCGCCGCGGTGGTCTCGGCCGCGGCGTGCGGAGATCGTCGCCGCCGATCGGGCTGTGGTGGCCTTCACGCCGTGAGCGGTGTCACGTCACGAGGCTCCACGCTCCTCTACGCGGTGGCGCGCACGAGGGTGTTGCCACAGGCTGCTACGCGATTCGATGCCGGCGTTGGGCGCTACGCTCCGTGCTCAAAGCCGAAAAAGGCTATTCCGCGCGGTGCTCGCGCCCGCCTTGGCCTAAATCGCTCGCAACACCCGTTGAACACCCTCTAAGGTCGGTTCGCCTTGTCGGGCGCGCCATTCCTTGGCCACCTCGCCCTTGGTGAATATCGCAGAGACCGACACGCCCGGTCCTGCGACTTCCCTGATCTTTTGCATGCCGTCTTGCTCTTCTCGATCGACGAGCAAGAGCACTTGCACGACTTTCAATCCGAAGTCTCGGCACTTCTGAATGGCTTGGATCGTCGAACCGCCCGACGTGACAACGTCATCGACGACCACGACCTCTTCACCGGGCGCCACCGACCCCTCGATCGTCTTTTTCTTGCCGTGGTCCTTGGCGTCCTTTCGAACGGCAAACCACCGGAGGTTTCGCCCCGTGTCGGCGCTCGACCTCGCCACGTGCATCGCGATGGGATCGGCCCCCATCGTGAGGCCCCCGACGGCGACCGCGCGCTCATCGACGAAGGACAAGAGGAGATCGCCGAGCGGGCGCAATGCGTCGGCCTGGCTCAGCGCCAACTTGCAATCGAGGTACTCGTTGCTGATTTTCCCTGAGGCCAGCGTGAACCCGGCAGGGCTGAACGCGTAGGAGTAACGCGACAGCAAATCCAACAACGTAGCGCGGTCTTTGGTCGACATGCAGCCCTCGAGACAAGTCGGGAGTCTAACGCTTCCAGACGACGCACACCACGGGCATGACTGCCGTCCCTTGACGGCTCGCGCCTTCCGATGGCGTATTATTTGGTTTCTGCGAGGGTGTCAAGATCAGCGCTACCGAGGTGCCTGCGCAAAACGCGACGCCGGAAATGGGTCTGCGCTATCGCGCAATTCGTTTTCCGCGTTTGCAGGCGCCGGCTCCGGCAAAAGCCGGATTCCCCGCGCGAGCAGACCGTCGCGATCGTCATAACGGAGCTCGGCGATGGCCGCGGGCTGCGCGTCGGCGCGAACGAATCGTGTCTCTACGACGCTGGAAGATTGGGCCTCGCCGAACTCGGTGCCCAGGCCCCTGCGTGCGGCGGGCGCAGCCTCGCTTTTGAGTTCACTTCGGCTGGGCGCATCCGCGGCCGCGGCGGGGGAAGGCGCGCTTGCTTCGGCGGATCCTCGTGCGCCGTCTCCGCTCGGCGATGGAACGGTGGACGGGGGTGCGAGCATCGGCTGCGGCGAATGGGCGACGCGCGGACGAGCGCGTTCCCGAAAGAATGCGGCGCCAATGACGCCCACGTTGCGTTCTTGGCCCGTGCGGCCGGCGTAGGAGTCAGGAACGCTCGAAAAGCGGAACGCCGCAACGGTGTCGAGCGAAGTGCGCCATCCGTCGATCGTCACGTCACCGAAGGCCGGGACGATGTAGCCGCGCTTGTCGAAGCTCGCGGGGCGCCCATCGACGGCGTCGAGCCCGTCGACCGAAATGACCGCCTCGATCCGGGCGGGCGTAGGGTTGACGACGTGAATCCAATAGCGTCGGGCCAAATCGCCGAGCACGTACGCGTGACCGTCGTGCGCGAACGTCGGGAGCTTTCGCCTGGCGTCGTCGACGATCTCGACGCTCGGCTCCGGGGACACCGGAGAGCAACGGTCACGGAAGGCGTGGGTGGGACACGCACTGGGGGCCTGCGGACCCGCGTAGGCGCAGTGAGGGCCCGTAACAAGAAGAGCGGCGAGGGCGGAGATGGCGAGGAGAGGTCGGCGCATGGCCATTCAACGTGCGCCGTGGCGAAACGATCTGCGCTCCCGGACGAATCTCCGCGGCCCTCAGGCTCAACGCGCTCACTCGCCGCGAACGAGCGTTCCGACGCCGCGATCGGTGAAGAGCTCGGCGATCACCGAATGAGGCGAGCGGCCGTCGAGGATATGCACGCTGGGCACGCCCCCCTCGATCGCTCGGAGGACGCTCTTGGCCTTGGCGACCATTCCTCCTTGGATCGTGCCGTCCGCGATCTTGCGCCTCATCTGGGACGCGGAAAGCTCGCTCACGAGTTCGCCATTTTCGAGGATGCCGGCCGCGTCGGTTAAGTAAATGAGCTTTTCGGCTTTGATCGCGATCGCGATCTCGGCGGCGGCCGCGTCAGCGTTGATGTTGTAGCCGTCCCCGTCCTCGCCCAGCCCGACGGGAGATACGACGGGCACGTACCGCCTCTCGAGCAGCACGTCGAGCAGCTCGCGGTTCACGCTCGTGACTTCGCCCACCATTCCGAGGTCAATCCCGCCCTCGCCCACGAGCTTGCGCGCGCGGAGGAGCCCCGCATCCTTGCCCGAGACGCCGACGGCATGCGCGCTCGACTGGTTGAGCAGCGACACGAGCTCGGTGTTGATCTTGCCTGTCAGGACCATCTCCACGACTTTGAGCTCTTCCCGGCCTGTGCCTCGAATGGTGTCGCCGTACTCGCCTCCCCCGAGACCCAGCTCCTCGAGGGTATGGGTGATCTCCGCACCGCCCCCGTGAACGACCACGGGAAGGAGCCCGGCGCTGCGAAGCAGGTTGATGTCATTCGCGAAGCTCGCTTTGAGCGAGTCTTTCACCATCGCGGCGCCGCCGTATTTGATGACGGCTCGCGTATTCGAAAATCGCGCGATATAGCTCAGCGCTTCGACGAGCAGCGCCCGCTTGAAGCCCGGCGTGTAGTTCGTGAGTCGATCGTCGCGGGCGACGGTTCCGTCGGCCGACGCGTGCGTCAGGCTGGTGTAGTCCGCGTTGATCTTCACGTAGTCGTAACTGAGGTCGCATCCCCACGCGGTCGCCTCGAAGTTGCCCTCGGCGAGGCGCACTTCGAGGGTAACCAGGGGCTCGCGCATCTTGGCGCGCAGCGCGAGCGGGTCGACCCCCGTGGGCATGCGCCCGTCATAGACGCACGTTCCCTGCACGTGGACGACGGCGCGCGCGGGGTCGATGGGCCATCTTCTCGAACCCGCCCTCGCACCGATGGTGGACAGCACGCGTCCCCAATTCGGGTCGGCGCCGAAGACGGACGCCTTGACGAGGTTGGAGCCCACGACGGCGCGTGCGAGCTCCCGCGCCATGCTCACCTCGGGCGCGCCGGTGATGCGCACCTCGATGGTCTTCGTCGCCCCATCGCCGTCCTCCGCGACGGCCCGCGCAAGATCGATGCAGATCCCTTCGAGCGCTTCCGAGAGCGCCGCATGCTCGGCCGTGCCCTCTAGGATCGGGGCGTTCCCCGCCATGCCGTTGGCGAGGGCGAACACCGCATCGTTGGTGCTCATGTCGCCGTCGATGGCGAGCATCTCGAAGCTCGTCTGCATGGCGCGCGAAAGGGCCGATTGCAGCGCGAGAGGGGCGATGGCCAGATCGGTCGTGATGAAGGCGAGCACCGTCGCGAACTCGGGCGCGATCATGCCACTGCCCTTTGCAAAGGCGGCGAGCGTGGCCTCGACGCCCCCCGCGCGCAAGCTCCGGTTCGCAAGCTTCACGCGCGTATCAGTCGTCATCACCGCTTGCGCCGCGAGCTCGATCGCGGCGCCGCGAGCGGCCGCGAGTGCAGGCGCCGCTGTGACCAGCTTGCGCACGGGAAGCCGGACGCCGATGACTCCCGTCGACGCGGCCAGCACGCTTGTGGCCGGCACGTCCAACGCTGCCGCGACGGCCGCGCACACCTGTCTGACGTCCCGCTCGCCGTCGGGCCCCACGAGCGCGTTGGCGTTTCCGCTGTTCGCGACGATGGCGCGAATTCCGTCCGCGGGAAGCCGCGCCGCAGCGTCGCGCACGGGCGCCGCCCGCGACGCGTTGACCGTGAAACATCCCGCCGCGGCGCACGGCGCTTCGCTGTACACGAGCGCGAGATCCTTGCGCGCAACCTTGATCCCGCAATTGATCCCCGCGAACGAAAAGCCTCGGGGAGTCCTCACGGGCCACGCCCACCATCGCCAGTTCGCCCTCCGGCTCGCAGTCGGGTCATCCGGCGTCGCGATCTAGCGCACGTGGGGCCCGGCGCAGCGGTCACGAATGGGTGGGTGCCGCAGCGGCGCTCGGCTCCGAGCCGGCCGAGCCCGCTGGGGAAGGCGGCCCCGCCTGCGCCCGCGACACGGCCCACGCGACGCCGATGGCGATAAAAAGAGCGGCCCCCAACGCGGGGAGCCATAGTGGGGTGCGCGGCTCGTCGTCGTCGGGCCGGACAGGACTATGGAGGTCGCTCATGCGCGCGGGCACGCTTGTCACCTTGAACGAACGGCATGTCAAGCGGGGGACCGGGATGCTAGTTGCCCTAGTGAGTCACCTGGGTCACCCTGAGTCTCGCTCCGCCTTGCCTCCGGCAAGGCTCCGCTCGACGGAACGGGCTCGCCCGTCACGTCGAGGGGAGCGACGCCGGTCTACCTCGAGCTCCCCAGCAGGAAAGACGCTCGGTTCCTACCTAGTGAGTCACCCGGGTCACCCTGAGTCTCGCTCCGCCTTGCCTCCGGCAAGGGCTCCGCTCGACAGAACGGGCTCGCACGTCACGTCGAGGGGAGCGATGCCGCTCCTCCTCGAGCTCCCCAGCAGGAACAAGACGCTCTTGGAGCGACGCCGGTCTACCTCGAGCTCCCCAGCAGGAAAGACGCTCGGTTCCTACCTAGTGAGTCACCCGGGTCACCCTGAGTCTCGCTCCGCCTTGCCTCCGGCAAGGGCTCCGCTCGACAGAACGGGCTCGCACGTCACGTCGAGGGGAGCGATGCCGCTCCTCCTCGAGCTCCCCAGCAGGAACAAGACGCTCTTGGAGCGACGCCGCTCTACCTCGAGCTCCCCAGCAGGAAAGACGCTCGGTTCCTACCTAGTGAGTCACCCGGGTCACCCTGAGTCTCGCTCCGCCTTGCCTCCGGCAAGGGCTCCGCTCGACAGAACGGGCTCGCACGTCACGTCGAGGGGAGCGATGCCGCTCCTCCTCGAGCTCCCCAGCAGGAACAAGACGCTCTTGGAGCGACGCCGCTCTACCTCGAGCTCCCCAGCAGGAAAGACGCTCGGTTCACCCTTCGCGTGTCCGCCCACGCGGGGGGCGCTGGCGACGCTAAGGTTTTTGCCGCTCGCCGCCGCGTTCGGCCTTGCTTGCGTGTTTGCGGCGTTGCCTGCAGCCGCCCAACCGCCATCGCGCTCGTCGAGCGTCCCTGAGCTCTCGCTCGGGGATAGCGCGGACGACAACGCCGTGTCCGTGCCCGGTCAAATGGCCAATAACTCCGCCCGGGATTCCGCGGATCCGGCCTCTCCGGCGCCACTCACACCGCGCGAACTCTACGAGCACGTGCGTCGGGGCGTGGTCGTCATCGAGCGAGATGGCGCACCGACCGCGATTGGTACGGTCCTTGCGGGAGACGGGCGCGTTCTGACGGCGCTGTCCGGGTTGGGCGGCTCGGAGGATGCCGACGTTCGCTATGCCGACGGAACCGGTGTTCACGCCACGTTGGGTTACAGCGACCGCGCGCTCGACTTGGCCCTCCTCACGCCGGATTCAGGCCGCCGTACGGAGGGTCTGAGCGCAAGCGAAGCGGATCCGACGGACACGCAAGTTCGTGCGATGCTGCCGGGAAAGGGTGCGCATCTTGGTCCCGCACGAGCCGGCTTCACGGGGCGTGCGGACGCGCACGCGCACGGGGGCGGCGCGGTGCTCCGGATGTGGAACGTCGATGTGCAGGGGACTCCCGTCGCGGGCGCTCCGCTCTTGGATCCCGCGGGAGGTGTGGTTGCCGTGCTTGTCCGCGCCTGCAAGGGCCCGGCGCGGGTGGATCCCTCCGCGTCGCCGGGCGCGTGGCCGAGCTCACCGAATCCGGGCCTACGCTCCGACAGAAGCCCGAATTTGCGCGACAGCGAATGCCAGCCGGTCGTGGTGGGGGCGCCGGTTTCCGCGGTCCGTTCCTTTCTCGCCCACGCGTCGACGCCAGCGGACGCACCCGTTTCCTCGGCGCCATGGCTGGGAATCCGCGGAGAACCCGAGGATGCCGGGGGGCTGCACGGCGTTCGGGTCGTTGATGTGGCTCCGGCGAGCCCAGCGGAAAAGGCAGGATTGAAGCCGGCGGCGGACGTCATCGTGGCCGTAGATGGCCGCCCCATCGAACGGCCCGAAGCGTTGGGCGAGTCCATTGGCAAGCACGCCATAGGCGATTCCGTAAAGCTCCTCGTTTTCGGCGGGGGCAAGTTTCGCGAAGTCGCAGCCATTTTGAGGCCGGCGCCGGACGGCGCGCCCCAAAGATAGTCGGCACGCAAACGCGCGTCGGCGTTGACACCGCGCGTGCGTCCTTGCGACGATCATCCACCGTGGGAGGACCGCTCCGTATCGAGGTTGCCGGCGAGACCAACGTCGGCATGAAGCGCACGCACAACGAGGACAATTTCTCGATTGTCGAAGAAAGCGGCCTGTACATCGTCGCGGACGGCATGGGAGGGCACGCGTCCGGGGAGATCGCAAGCAAGATGGCGGTGGACGCGATGCGCGAGTTCTTCGCGCTGACCGCCAACGATCCCGAGCGAACGTGGCCCTACAAAATGGATCGGTCCAAGGGCTACGAGGAGAACCGGCTCGTCACGGGCATCAAGCTCGCCAACTTGCGAATCTACGAGAGCGCCCAACACGACCCCCGCCAGCGCGGCATGGGCACGACGATCGTGGCCCTATTCGCCGTGGAGGACGGCGTCTATCTGGCGCACGTGGGCGATTCGCGGGTCTACCGGATGCGCGAAAGCAAGCTCGAACAGCTGACCGAAGACCACTCGCTGCTCAACGATTACATCAAGATGAAGCGGCTTACTCCGGAGGAGATCGCGAACTTTCCGCACAAGAACGTCATCGTTCGGGCGCTCGGCATGAAAGACACGGTCAAAGTGGACACGCGACTCGAGCAGCCGCGCGCGGGCGATCTCTACTTGCTCTGTTCCGACGGTCTGTCGGGACCGTTGTCCGATCTCGACATGCTGGACATCCTGGTGGGGACCACCGATCTGAAAACCGCGGCGTCGCGCCTCATCGCGAGGGCGAACGAAAACGGCGGCCCGGACAACATCACGGTGGTCCTGGCGCGCTGGCTCTAGGGTGTTTGGCGCGGGCCCTTTCGCGATCTATCGGCCGTACCACGGGGCCAGCACATAGCAGGCAAGGGCCACCATCAGAAGTGTGATGACGCCCACGAGCGCGTAGCTGGCGCGGGCCTGCGTGGTGCTCCAGCCGTCCGCGAAGAACTTGCCTCGCGAGCGATTGCGGATACGCCGCTGCACGCCGGCGAGCAAATCGGGCGCTTTGGTGCTCATCGCGCTTTCGGCGAGCGAACGCTTGACCCAGTCACGCATCGCGTCGCTCGCGTCGTCGTCGCCCTCGGGCTCGGACGGGTTGTTCGGCGAGTCGGTCATCGGAGCTTCTCTCCCAGCGCGCGTTCGACGATCTCTCTCAGTTGGCCTCGTGCCCGGTGAATGCGGCTCTTGACCGTGCCCTCGGGGAGTCCGGTGATCGAACCAATTTCTTCGTAGCTCAGGTCCTCCACGTCACGCAGAACGAGGCACTCCCGAAAGCTCGGCTCGAGCTCCAGAATACCTTGCCGCACGATGCGCTCCATTTGTTTGCCGGCGATCATGTCGTCGGGGCGAGCGACGTAGGCCACCGTGGCCCGCTTGCCCGCCTCGCCCATGGGAAGGTGCTCCTGCAGCGCGTCAAGCGGGTCCGTTTCGCCGGCGCGCCGGACGCGAAGGTACTTGCTCCGATTTTTCGAAAGGTTGATGGCGATCCGATAGATCCAGGTCGAGAGCTTGGAGTCCCCGCGGAACGTGCCGATCGCCTTGAAGACCTGAACGAAGACTTCTTGGGCCAGGTCTTCCGCCTCGGCACCGTTGCCGATCATCCGGAGAAGCAGAGCGAAGACGCGCCGCTCGTACGCCCGTACCAGGGCGTTGAAGGCCTGCTCGTCCCGGGCGACGAGGCGCTGGATCAGCCCCGCTTCGGCGTCGTTGGGGACGGTCACGTTCCCCCATGGTGCCCGATCGGCGCTCGCGGGCGCAAAACGTTGCCGGGCCGCTTCGTCGTGGCCCGACTGTCGCGCCATCGAAAGGCTGACCGCGCGCGAGGGCCGGAAGTTTCCTCGATTGTGGCCGGTTGCGTTTGCGGTCCGATTTCGTAGGCTGCGGCGCTCGCGGCCGCGTGCCGCGCGCCCTTCCGGCGTCGTCTAATGGCAGGACAGCGGATTTTGGATCCGCTTATCGGGGTTCGAATCCCTGCGCCGGAACCCCGGCCCCCCTTGTTTTCTAGTGTTTCGATGGGGAGACGGGGGCCGTCTCCACAATATCTCCACGGATGCCCCTCTTTGCGGGGTCGTCGAGCAGCTGGATGGCGCTCTCGCGTGCGGCCGGGCTCAGGTGCATGTAGCGGAGCGTCGTGCCGAGGTTCTGGTGGCCTGCAAGCTCCTGGATGGCCTTCGCCGGTGCCCCCTTCATCGCGAGCCGCGAGCAGAAGGTGTGGCGCAGGATGTGGAGCGAGCGGGTGGGCTCGAGACCTGCTCGAGCCGTCGCACGCTCCATCCAGAGCTGAAGCAGGTTGTCGTCGACCGGCTTGCCATCGTCCTGGTGCAGAACGCGGGGTCCCCGAAGATGGCGGTTGGCCGTGAGGGCGGAGGCAAGCGCCTCCGTCATCGGAATGATGCGGCCACGTCTGATGGACGACAATTAGATTTGCAGTCGGACGACAACTACTTCTGCAGGTTGACCGCCGTACTGACAGCGCGTGCGAGGCTGGCCGCCGGAGCTCCGGGCGGGTCCCGGGACTCCCGGAGCCCCGATGGTCAAGGACGCGCAGGTCAGGTTGTTGAGAAAGAAAATGGCAGAGGAAAAGACGATAGCGACCGCCGCAGCGGCCGCCGGAATGAGCGAACGCAGCGCGCACGCCTGGAAACAGGGTCGGCTGCCGAGTGAGACCAAGGAGCGGCGCAGTTGGCGCACGCGTCCCGATCCGTTCGCGACCGTCTGGGACGCCGAGGTTGTTCCG
The DNA here is from genome assembly GCA_963831555.1 of uncultured delta proteobacterium. GTDB lineage: Bacteria > Myxococcota_A > Polyangia > Polyangiales > Polyangiaceae > Palsa-1150. The sequence goes on along the minus strand of CAWHQT010000015.1, from coordinate 927,116 downwards.
TTGCTCGCGGCCGACACGAGCAACGCACTCGAGGCGACGACGGTGGTCGACGAGCTGCGGAGGCAGCACGGCGACGCGTACGGGCCCGGGCAACTTCGGACCCTGCAACGACGCATGCAGGAATGGCGCGCGCTCCACGGTCCTGGCCACGAGGTAATGTTCGAGCAGAGGCACGAGGCCGGCCGCGAGGGGGCCTTCGATTTCACCGACGCCACCGAGCTTGCGGTCACCGTCGCAGGCCAAGCCTTCGCGCACCTGTTATTTCAATTCGTTCTGAGCTTCAGCAAGTGGCGATGGGTGGGCCTGGCGTTCTCGGAGACGTTCGAGGCCCTGCTCCACGGGCTGCAGGACGCGCTGGGCGCCATCGGGGGCGCGCCGCCCGTTTGGCGTAGCGACAACCTGTCGGCGGCCACGCACCAGCTCCCCGGAGGCGGACGTGAGCTCAATCGTCGTTTCGCCGCGATGCTCGAGCACTACGGCGCATCGTCGACGCGAATCGAGCCGGGCGAATCGCATCAAAATGGGATCGCGGAAAAGGCTCACCACGTACTCAAGTCCGCACTCACGCAAGCCTTGATCGTTCGAGGCAGCCGCGAGTTCTCGTCGGTCGACGCGTACATGGATTTCGTCGGCGTGATTCGCGACAAACTCAACGAGGGCAAACCGACCGCACGGCTGGCCGAGGAGAAAGAGCGCCTTCTGCCCTTGCCGTCGACACGATTGCCCGAGCACACCACGTACACGGCCATCGTCCGGCCCTGGAGCACGATTCACTTCGCCAAGAGAGTGTATTCGGTGCCCTCGCGCCTGATGGGCTGCGAGGTCGAAGTGCGACAATACCCCGATACCGTCGAGGTCTGGTACCGCAGCAAACGCACCGAAACGATGCCACGGCTGCGCGGCGAGCAATACCACCGCATCGATTACCGTCATGTCATTTGGTCGCTCGTGCGCAAGCCGGGAGCGTTTGCCCGCTACCGCTATCGCGAGGAGCTATTCCCATCGCTGGTGTTCCGGCGCGCGTATGACGCGCTCCGCGATGCACGCGGCGAGCGAGCCGACGTCGAATACGTGCGCATCTTGCACCTGGCGGCCAGCACGATGCAGGCGCGTGTCGAGGACGTGCTCGAGCAACTCCTGGGACGTGGCGAGCGTCCGGACTTCGCCGCTGTTCGGGCGCTGGCCGCGCCGGACAAGCCCGCGCCCCGTCCTCGCCAAAATCGACGAGCTCGCCACGGGCGAATTCCTCGAGCGAGCCGACAACGTCCTTTGCTTCGGATTGCCTGGACGCGGGAAAACCCACGCCGCCGCCGCGCTCGGACACGCGCTGGTGGCGCGCGGACACGCCGTTCTCTTCACGCCCACCTTCCGACTCGTGCAGGAGCTGCTCGCCGCCAAACGCGATCTCGCCTTGCCACGCGCGCTTCAACGTCTCGACGCGTTCGAGCTCTTGATTCTCGATGACATCGGATACGTCCAGCAGAGCGCCGAGGAGGTCGAGGTGCTCTTCACCCTCATGGCCGAACGCTACGAGCGCCGCTCGCTGCTCATCACGAGCAACCTGACCTTCAGCGAGTGGGACCGGATCTTCAAAAACCCCATGACCACCGCCGCCGCCATCGACCGCCTCGTCCACCATTCGGCCATCCTCGAATTCGGCGGCAAGAGCAAGCGTGCCGATGAGGCCGAAAAACGATCACGCCCCGCCCAGGAGGAACCGCATCCCTGAACGACGACTACCCAACCACAATTACCCACTCGACGACAATTACCTCACCCATCCAACGACGATTACTCGAACCGTTTCGACCCATCCGCCCATCCGGGGCGGTGTGATCATCCACCTGGAGGCACCCTGCAAGAATAGTTGTCGCCGACCTGCAGAAATAGTTGACGTCGATCACACGTCCGCCCTTCGGAGAGTCCTCGATGCCGCGCCAGGTGGCGAAATGGACGTGGAGCTGGCGGCGACGCAGATCGACGTCGCACTGGCGCAGCGAGACGATCTCGCCGCGTCGCAGCCCCGCATCGCCTCCGAGCAGAACCATGAGCTGCACACGAGCGTCGACCTTCTTCGCAGCCTCCAAGAGGCGCGCGAACTGATCGTCCTCGTAGAAAGCCATGACGGGGGTCACCGTCTTGAGCAGCTTGATCCGGCACGGCAAGCGCTCGATGACGCCCCATTCGACGGCCACGTTGAGCATCTTGCTCAGGACGTTGATCACGTTGTTGACGGTCTTCGGGTTGTAGCTCCCGAGGCTCGCCTTTAGGTGCGCAACGTCCTCGTTCGTGATGGCGTCGAGCCTCTTGCTCCCCAGAGCTGGAACGAGGTGGACGTGAAGGATGCGCTCCTTCGTGAACACCGTGGACGCCTTCTGCTGGTTGGCCTTCGCGTAGCCGTCGATGAACCTCGACGCGAACTTTTCGAGCGTTGGCACCTCCTTTGTTTGCTCCTCCTGCCTGCTCAGCAGGAAGACAAGCGACGGCCGCATCAGAAGCTCGCGCTCCCTGGCCTCGCCCCATCGCTTCGCGGCCGACTTCGATTCGACCGGCGCTTTGATGCGCTGCCGCAGCGGCGCACCGTCCGGGTATGTGAATCGGATGTCGGCCATCGCGTAGACCGCCTTGCGCGACGTTCGCAGGACGACCGCGACCTCGCTCACCGTCAGGAGCGGCGGCCACCCCTCCGGTTCTTGATCGCCTCGACCATGCGCGCCATCGTCGGGGACGCCGCCATCAGGAGACTTTCCTCGGGCAGCGGGGGATCGGTTCGGTCGTAACGTCGCCTGCGCTCAATGAGGTCCACCGCTTGTCACATACCGGAGGGCTCGTGACACGCCATGGACCTTTGCCCCGCTTGATCCACGGACGGCGCTACGACCCGCTACACGCAATTGCTCGATCGCCCCAGGGGTGACTTCGACGAGCCTTAGCTTCGCAAGATTTGACCCGAGCAGGTGCTTACGCACGCTCAGCTTGTTCCGCTCATGCGACGCGAGCTTGACGGAATAGGTGTCGAGCCACCATTCCAGCAGCTCCACGAGCGTGCCGCCGCCGTCAGCGTCGGGCAAAGGCTCGAGGCCGAGACGCTGGCGCTCGCACCGACGTTCGAGGTCATCGGCAAGCCTGCGCGCTTCCGTCTTGGTGCGCGCGGTAGAAGTCTTGCGAATCCACCGCCCGCGATGGTCCCGATACTTCACGTACCAACGGTTTTTTCGGAATGCCACCGATGCCATGCTGGCCTCCTAATGGAGCACTAACGCCCGCGGATCGCCACGACCGTGGCTGGAACACTCCTCTCGCCCCGCGCATACGCCTTGATTTTGGAGGGCTCAAAGCGAATGAGCGGCCCGACCTGAAGACAGGGAAGCTCGCCCGCCGACGCGCGGTGATAGACCCAACTGCGGCTGACGCGCAGAAACTCTGCCACGTCCTTTGCGGTCCATAGCCGCGCGTCCTCTTCGTTCTCGCAGGATCCGTCCAGATGATCGTGTTTCACGTGCTGCTCCTTTCACGATCTCTCGGATGAATGCGGACGCAACTTGCAGACTATTTGGCGAGCGACCCACTTTCCGTTCGGCTCGGGCAGCCGCCAGCCCGCGCTCGGTCAGAAAAACGGGTGCTTTCACGCTATTGAGCATGAGAGCCGTTCCGACGACTGCCTGGCTGCACGGCCGACTGTGCATCTGCCACGCGCTCAAAACGGCGCTGCCTACTCGGTCGGCACCATGAGTCTCTTGCCAAAATAATGACGGCAACGGTCGATTTCTGCTTGGCCGGGCAGCGGCGCCGCGTACGCCGGCCTTCGCAGGATCCCGCCACAAGACTGGTCAACCAACCATGTCACGCTGGGCGATAGTCACGATCCGCACCGAAGAGATCGAGCGACGCTTCGGTCCTGCCGATGTGCTCCCCTTGTTTTGCTCGGTACAACGTGCACGCCAAGAGGTCCAGCGTGTGAGTCTTCTCGACGCTGGAAATCCAGACTGGATCGATTGCCGAGACACCACCGAGCGCCCCCGCGATGCAGGCAATCGAATCGCTATCGCCCGATGAGTTGGCGCCCCGTAGAACCGAATCTCGGAACGCCCCCTGAGCCCGTAGGACGCACCAGATGGCGGCGGTGACCGCTTCCTCGCCTACCCATCCCTGACCGAGCAGTGAGCAGACGTCGTCGCTCTCAACGTCCTGCACGACCACAAGACGAGAAAGCGACGCAAGCATTTCACCGTTACCCGTGGAGTGTGCGAGCCCAGATGGGCAACCGAGATCAACCAGAAACTGTGCATCGAGCCGTTTGACCGCGGCACGCACGAAGTCCATGAGCGTCGCCAGATCCTCGCCCCTGCAAGCGTGCGCCACCGCTGCCGCTGCAGCGACCGCGCTTGCAATTCCCGTCGGATGCCGATGGGTGAGGACGCTTTGGGCTGCCGACGTCCGAACCATGGCGGGTACGTCGTCCGCGAAGTAGAGACCGAACGGCGCGGCGCGCATCGCGGCGCCGCAACCTGGGCGAAGCTACCGGCGCGGATTGCGGCATCCACGACCGAACGGCGCGGCGCGCATCGCGGCGCCGCAACCCTTTGACTGCGCAACGCCGGCTTGCCGCCAGGCAGCACCCGACGACAGAGCACTGCAGCCCGCCATGCACGACCCACCGGGGGCGCGGTCATTCTCCGCGGATCGTGACCACGCCACGAACTCCACGCCAAGTACCTCCATCATCGTGTCGAGGTCGCTTCGTCCCGCGCGGATGAGAGCGCGGGCCACCGCAATGGCCATTTGCGTGTCATCAGTGAATGTTCCCGCTGGATGATCCTCCGTACGTTCGAATGTCGTCACTCCACGCGGACCCCATCGCGAGCGGATGGCTGGCAGGCTGGGAACAAATTCCGTCGGATGGCCCAGGGCATCGCCGATCGCTAGACCGAGAATGCATCCTCGATACCGTTCGAGCACAGGGGTTGGGGTTGTGTGCCCTGCAGTCATGTGTCGGGAGTTGGCCTCACGTCCCTGCCACCTCGACGATCCTCATACCGCGCACGACGGCGGGGTGTAGCCGGCAAATCGCACGGCAGCGATTCTGCGTCAAACCTCGCTCAGGTTCGTCAGCGGTCGGCCTGCCCCTATTGGGTCGCCCATGGGGTGCGATGCTCGTCAATCGAATGAGACCGCGTCAGATGTTCTTCGTGTCTGGGCGTGGAACAAAGGATCCATACGTCGATCGAGCGGGAGTTCGTGCAGTGGGAGTGGGGGATGGCGCGGCGGGTGAGGCACCCTTCGGTTCTTGCCGTTGCGAGGCCGGCAGTGGTTGGGCAATGGCCGATTCATGCGTGACGGCGGATGAACTGCTGGCGCGTCGGCTCTTGGCGCCGGCCTTGTCTCGGTTATTTTCGATAGTTTTCGCACCGCGCAAGTGCCGTTGAAGGGCAGGCACCGTCACGGCAATACCGTGTTCGGTGAGCCAAGCCGCAACCTCACGCCAGGCGTAGCCCTTGGCCCGTAGCGCATGGATCTTCGGTGCGAGCATGCCGATGGCTTTGGCCTTACCGACCTCGGTTGCATTCCGAGACGGTGCTTCGTCGAGGGCCTGCTCGAGGATAGCGATTTGTGAAAGCGCAATGTTGGTGCTCTTGCTGGTAGTCATAACGAGGGTGTCCTTTCGGTTTCGTGAGTCACGAGATGGTGGACTGCGACACCAGCACAATCCCGACGCCCGGACGCCCGCACACGCCAACTTCCCCCCGACACGCCGCGACAAGCGCGGTACCTCGTGGCCCTAGCCGGATTGGGGTGAGAGCGTGAGCGCCGACTAGTGATTGTTTTCGTATGGCCTGAAGACAAAGACGTCAACGGGTCGAAAGACGATTTTAATTTTCGTACCTATATCCGAATGAGTTTAGAGCGACGCGGCGCCCTGCGTAGGGAGTGATTCCATCTTGTTCTTCTACGCGCCGAGGCCATGCGCGAAGGCGAGCCCATTGCAGGCCGCGTGGTCGATCGTTCGACGGATCTTCGGACCGCTCCACTACCGATCGAGACGATGATCGGGAGAGGCATGGACCCGAAGCGAAAGCGTAGGGCAAGATAAAGACGTGGATCCTCGCAGAGCGTAGTTCGATGAAGAGATTGAGCAAAAGCTGGATCCACCAGTACCCATTATGGATCCACAACCCGCGTATGTTTTTGAAGTAACGAAGCAAAAGTTGGATCCCATCCTGAGCGATCCCCGCGATTTGCCTATTTTTGCGCGACCAGCGGCTGCCGAACGAATTGGTGGCTGGTCGCGCTTGGCCAGGCAGATCCGAGTGACCCCTAGTGCCCAACCGCGGGCGCCAAACCTCGGCGCGGACGCGGCGCGCGGTCCAGCGGCGCCCCTCACGTTTGCGAGCTCGCCACCGGAAAGGGCGTATCGGGCCTGCTGGATGAGTCGCGAGCGGGACCGCTAGCTCGGGCCCGAAGCCTTCCGCTCCGCTATGGTCGCGCGCATCCGATGCCGCGGCGCGCTCCCTCAGCGTACGCTTCGACGAGTCTGAGCGCAGGGAGCTTTCTGCTCTCCGAAGACCTCGAAGTCAGGTGCAAATGGAACCCGGCGGTCGACGTGATCGACGTCGCAGATCGAACCTGGATTCCGCGGCGTCGGCCTACCGACGTCGATTGGCGCTGGCATGACCTGCTCGCCGAGTCACGCGATATGTTCGCGGTCCTTCGCGTTGCTGACGATGCCCCCGTCGCCCTTTTCTGTTCCACCGCTCCCCGCCTTTTACGTCTGCCGGGAGGCCCCGCTTACCGCCTCGACTTCATCGAGGTGGGTCCGGCATTCCGAGGCGCCGAGGTCGGCGTCTTCACCCTCGCGGCTGCGGCTGCCAGAGCTCTAGAATGCGGTGCACGGAAGCTGGTGCTCGCATCAGTCGTCGAGGCGCGTAAGCTCTACGACAGAACGGGCGGAAAACAGCGCCTCGCAGAGGGATGGATAGCCCCCCGAGGCCTGCTACCTTACGAGTTCGTCGAGAACGATTTACGTTCGCTACAGGAGGCGTTTCATGAACGGCGGCAGGACTAAGAAAGGCGGGCGGTTCGAAGCGCTGATCGCTGCGGTCGAAGCGGACGGACCTTTGGAAGTCAACGTCCTAGCCTCCGCGGTACCCCGGCCCGGCGTTTCCGCCCAGGCCGCACGTGCCGCTCAGCACATGGTCGGTGCCCTCGCAAGCGAAGGAGGCCGCGTCGGGCGCGTTGCTGCCTTGCTGGACAACCTCTGTGCGGCGGACGCAGGCATCGGGGCGTCCAAGCGCCGGCATGCCTCCTAAGGGAACGCCTCGCGCCAACGAAAAGTCGGGGGCCGGCGGTCTTCTTAGCGCGGCCGGTAAGGCCATTGATGACCTTCAACTTTCGCCACCCGTTGCGTCAGCGCTGAAAGACATCCAGGCCGAGATCGCGGACGCGTACCGCGATCGTTTCATCGAGATGATGGACGTACTTCGGCACCAGACGTCCACGCTGGCGCGTATTCAGGAGACGCTCCACATCCTCGTCCAGGCGGTCGCCCCGACGCTCGCAGGAACCGTACCCGCGGCCGTACGCGTCGCCCGCGACGGCGAGGGCCGCGATCTTGCCTCCACGGTGGTCGTCGCCGATCCAATCGGTGCCGGGTACACGTTGTCGCAGGTGGACCTCGCCAAGGCGCTCGGCTTGCCCAACGCAACAGATGTGTCTGTCCTCGTGCGGGCCTTCAAACTCAACGAGAACGGCGACTGCGCGGTCATTGTCCGACGCGGGGGCAGGAACAAGATCGTAAACTATCATCCGCGCGCGATCGATACGTTGAGGCGCTGGATCGAGAGCCCTCCCGAAGAGCTTTCGCTCTCGCCTGACCAGCTAGGCGCTGTGAAGCGCACTCGGAGGAAACTGGCGCCCACAGCCAAAGCTCTGGCTTGAGGGACGACCGCGTGGCTCAACTCGTCGAGTCAAAACGGTCTGAAGAAGATCGGCTGCGGATGCCTTGCCGGCTTGATCAAATGCGTTGCTCGCTTCGGAGATGCCAGAAGCCACGCAAAGGATGTCGACTCTTCCGACACACGGAAGGCGGCCGCGCGGCTGTCCCTGACTATGAGCGGACGGCAACCGACTATCTCGACGGTACCTACGAGCACGCCTCGCGGGAGACGATCGATGTCGAGTTCGTATTCGGTGGCGCACACAGCTCGGGATCACCGTCTATGACACGCTCGGCCATCAAGTGGGTGGCTTCGCGTACGTGGCCCCGATGGCCGACTACGCCACGCTCGCGGCCACCGCAAATGGCTTCGTGCTCGTCCACTCCCCAGAAGCAAACGGGCTGACCACCACAGGGGTGTTCATCCCGACCACGGCCAGCGGATTGGCGGACGCCGGCGCGTTCCCGACGTATACCATTCCGGTGGGCACGTCGAACAGAATGCGGGCCATCAGCGACGGCGTTGGAACCGGAGGGGCCGGTGGAGTCGGCCTGGCCTTGATGACCACCAGCGGCACGAGCTTCGCTTACGTGCATGCCGATGGAGTCACGTTCGACGGACCGATCACCGTTTTCGGAACCGGCACGCATGACGGCTCGTCGCAGATCTCGCTGACGAACTTCAACGGTAGCTTCGTCGTGACGCGGTCGGGCGGCCTACCGCCTGCTATGGGCGGGGTGGCGACGCAGATCGCGGCGTCCGGCTGCAACTGAGGGTACTGGTCGGTTTTGAAATCCTCTGCCGCGCTGCGTCATGTGACGGGCACTCTGAGCGTGGCTACCTTCCGCCCGCATGGACAATCTTCCCCCGGGCCACGTCGCGCAGCACTGTGAGCCTGCCCCGATTTTGTGGACGATTGTTGCTACGCAGATTGCCGTTTCTTTGACTCTTCGTCCAATTTCATTTGTTCAAATTCGTTCGGCGTTCGGTAGCCGAGCGTCGCAAGCCGATCGGCCGTCCGATGAACGCGAAGAGTCAATCGAGAGGTAGCTCGTAGTCATCGCCCACCAGGCCCCTGCTTCACCCAAAGCGACCTTGCGTCGCCACAGGAGAGATCTATGCCGACGATCACGCGCCTCACTCCGACCACCTCCAAGAAAAACTCGAAAAGAAAGAAAGTCCCCGCCACCGCGTTGACTAAAGCGCCGGTACAGAGTCAAAAAACTCGATTCCCAACTCAAATGCGCCGAACATATGCGCCTCCTTGTCTCGACAACTCGGAGGCAACCCCCTCGGAACGACTTTGAAGTAGGGTCGGGGGCCGGCGCGGTGGTGTTCAGGAGGGCCTATCTGTTTCCGTCCCTTTCGGTTGACGGTGCCTCACGAGCCTCTCCATCACTCCGTCTCCGGCCCCCGCGGCATCGAACTGGACGGGCGGATTTCCCGCATCCAGCTCACCGCGAAGGCGTCATCCAAAGGGGTTATGGGTCGTTTTGGCCGGCGCGCGCTTTCGCGGTCGGGTACGAGAGGCGGTAGTCTCGGTAGCGACCCCACGACCCGTAAACGATTTCGCTACTCCACCGCTTCCAGCCAAATCCTGCGCGTTTGCGCTGTTTCGCCGCAAATCGCCTCACCTTGCGTTCGACGTGGTACTGCAACTTGGCGAACGCACTCCCCGAGTTTCCGACGCGAAAGTAGTTCGCCCATCCACGGAGAATCAGGTTCACTTTCGCCACCGCCGCCCTTATGGGCAAATGTCGGTTCGCGCGAAGTGTGTCCCTTATCTGCCGAAGGACAGAGGCGAGCTTTTTCGGTCGCGGGGTTCGGCACGCGTACCATCGCCCGGTCCTCTCGCTCGGTACCCACCGAAACTCGAATCCCAGGAACGCGAAGACCGCGCGCGGGGTCGTCATGCCGACTACGCGCGTTTTCTCCGTGTTGAGCGACACGCCGATCGCATCTGCCTCGCAGCGGACGCGTTCGAGCGCTCGGTCGGCCCATGCTCTTCCCCTTTCGGAGTCGGGCGCGAGCACGACCATGTCGTCGAGGTAGCGGACGTAGGTGATGAAGCCTTTGCCTCGATCCAGAACGTGATCGAGGTCGTTCAACGCGAGGTTTGCGAGGAGCGGCGACAACGGAGATCCTTGCGGGATTCCTCTGTCGCCTGTGCTCTTCAGGAACTGTTTGACCATCGCAAGCACCTTGCCGTCGACCACCCTGCGCGCGACCTTCGCCAACACCCGATCGTGCCGGATGTCGTCAAAGTAGCGGGACAGGTCGATGTCAACGACTCGGTGCTTTCGTTGGAGCAGTCCGAATCGCACCTTCTCGATCGCCTTGTGTGCTGAGCGTCCCGGACGTGCTCCGTAGGAGCTGTCCGAGAAATCGGCTTCGAAGATCGGTTCCAGAATCAGACGAAGTGCGCCTTGGGCCACCCGATCTCGAATCGCTGGGATCGAGATCACGCGGACCTTGCCGCCCTCCTTCGGAATCTCTCTTCGTCGATACGGCCGGGGGCCGTACGTCCCTGCGTGCAACTCCGCGGCGAGCTCCCGAAGGAATTCGTCTCGGCCGCGCGCCTCGATCGTCTCGAACGTCTCCGCGTCCGTTCCGGGGGCTCCGCCCCGCCGGGTAGCGCTTCCGCAGATCGAATTCGGGAGCACCTACTGTCTTCGCCGAAACTTGGACGGTTCGACACCCGGGTTGCTCTTCACGAGGTCTCAACCGGACGTTTACTCGTCGTTGCGGCCCGCGCGCTCGCTCACCCCGCCTTGCGGGGCTTTGTCGGTGGGCTTCGCCGCCGGGATCTCCCACGCCGGCGCCACCCAAGCTATGCGGCTTCGATCTTCTGCCGCTTCAGGACGTTCACCTTATGGATCCATGGGTACCTCCAGGCATCACCAAGTTTTCCGAGGGGCCACCTGCTCGGGCTGGCGTGCCCTATCGCGCGACGACCACCTCGACACCGATTGCTTGCGCGACGCTTTTCCAGGCGCGATCTGTCGTCAGGCACTTCGCCCCGAGCCGTTTCGCGAGCGCCAGGCATGCCCGATCGCCGAGCCCGAGTCCCGCAGCCCGCGTCGCCGGGCGCAAGCCTGCGATCGCAACGGCGTCCGCTTCCGTGAGCGGCTCGATCCGCAGAACCGCGCCGAGGGGGTCAATCCTCGCGAGTCGTTCCTCGAGCGCCGCCGCCGCGATCCCTTTATCGACGGCCTTCGTCAGAACTTCGGCGAGGTTGGTCGCCCCGAGTACCGCTGAATACGAGCGGATCGCTTGCTCGACGACATCCGCGCCGGGTTCGTCGAAGAGCAGCGCCAGCACCGCTGACGCGTCGAGGACGACACTACTCACGCTCGGCTTCTCGCCGTCGCTCCTCGATCAGCTCGTCCGCTACACTCCGGCCGTCACCGTATGGCTTCAACATGCCGCGGAGCGCGGAAACCGCTTCACGAATCGTGAGCGCTCGGAGACCACCACTTTCGTCAACGGAGAGTACGACGCGGTCGCCCTCATGCCAGCCGAGACGGCGCAACAGCGCGTCAGAGAGATGGAGCTGCCCACCGGGGCCGAGCGCGACCGTTTCGGGGGGTGGCGTGCTGTTCGCCATGCTTCAAGCATACGGCGCGCCTGCCTTGTTGCCCAGGGTATCCTGTAGCAGGGCGCCGCGCTTTGCCGCGTCTTGACGAGCCGTGTTCGTCGCAGGACGGAAGCCCAGCATGCACCTTCCCCGTTTCCCGCTAGTTGCCCAACGCCACGTCACTTTGTGTCACTTCCCGTTCCCTCCTGTCGGGGCGCGGACTGCCGAACCCCTTGTTTTTCCACGGTCGCGCGTGATTGACCGCGCCTTGAAAAGGGCCCGGACAAATCCTCTCGCCCCGACTCGCATACCTTAGCTAAGCTAGTCTGCTCAGCGCAGCGTGCTAGCCTTCTGTTGATGCCCGCTCCGCGCTCCCCCCCCAAGCCCACCCCGGCTCCGTCGTCGAAACGGCCGGATCGCGAGCAGCCCGTCCCCGAGCGGGAGAGCCCCCGCGTCTAGACGAGATCCTCTTCCTCGACGTTGACGACGTGCTCAAGGCCGATGCCATCGGGATTGCACGCTTCGGTGGGATGCCCGGGCTGCGCGATCGAGGTTTGCTCGAATCGGCGGTCATGGCGGCACGGTCCCGCTACTACGGAAGCCTGGCCGAGCTCGCAGCCGTGTACGCACAAGGCATCGCGAAGAACCATCCGTTCGTAGACGGCAACAAGCGCGCGGAGCTCAGCGCGGCGGGACTGTTTCTGAACGCTTGTGGCTTCGATCTGCACTCAGCACGGCGTGGGTCGAGCACATGGAGAACGTTGCTGCCGGCAAGCTTTCGCGCGGCGATCTCGTTGTGCTCTTCGCGACAGCGATGGTGCGGGACATAACCATGGAGACCTGAGGTCGCCCTGGCGCGATCATCGCACGACCGCTCGTCTCCAAAATCTCTCCACGAATCGGGTCGATTCGAGGAGACTGAGCGGGACTCCAGAGGACACCGATTCGACCTGAAAACTTTGGGATTCCCGAACCCTAGCGACGAAAGACGAGCGGCATCACCAACTTGCGAAATGCCGCTTGCTAGGGTTCGAATCCCTCTCTCTCCGCAAGGAAAAACAAGAGGTTAGCGAGCAGGAGGTGGCCCACCGGCGAGAGCGACAGCGGCCGTTTGCACCCCCCGTCGACGCCACGACGTTGACGGCCGCGATCGATCGGGTGACCCGCTCGCTAGAGTCCGGACGAACTGGCGCTCATGCGCCGAATCGACGAGGTTCATCTGAAGTATCCGTTCTACGGGAGCCGCAAGCTTTCGCTGGAACTGCGAAACGAAGGCCGCGACGCCAATCGCAAGCGCATCCAGCGGCTCATGCGCTTGATGGGGCTCGAGGCGATGGCGCCGAAACCCAACACGAGCGAGCCTCACCCCGAACACGTTGTCTTTCCGTATTTGCTTCGGGGCCTCTCGATTTCCAGGGTGAATCACGTTTGGGCCACGGACATCACGTACATCCCGAGGAAGTCCGGCTTCGTGTACCTGGTGGCGATCATGGACTGGTACTCGCGGCGCGTCCTGTCGTGGAGGCTATCGACCACGCGCGACTCGAGCTTTTGCATCGAGGCGCTGCAAGAGGCCTTCGAACGCTTCGGGCAGCCGGAGATCTTCAACACGGACCAAGGGGCCCAATTCACGGCGGACGCGTTCACCAAGCCGCTTCGCGACCGCGGCATCGCGATCAGCATGGACGGCAAGGGCCGCTGCCTCGACAACGTATTCGTCGAGCGGCTGTGGCGCTCGCTCAAGTACGAAGAGGTCTACCTGCACGCCTACGACACCGTGGCCGAAGCGCGTGCTGGTATCGGTCGCTACGTTGCTTTCTACAACGAGCAGCGCCCGCACCAGGCCCTCGGCTACCAGACGCCCGCCGCCTTTTACCGCGGCGCCCGGAGGGCGGCATGACCTCGGTCCTCGTCCACAGCCTCGTCCCCAAGTTGCCAGTCTCCCCCTCGTGGCGTGCTGCAACGTGGTCGCTGTACTCGACGACTGTATGGGTGTGACGAAGAAGAGACTACCGATATTTTATTATATGTAGGATACAGAAGAAGAAGACGCAGGCTCCACCTTAACTGCTGCCATCCGTGGTCCGAAACATGGTGAAGGCCCACTCTGCTCGCCACGTGCTCGGGACTCAGAGCGAGCCCCACGCGAACTCCCGCGATACGGAGCGATGACCAACGCGCCGAGGAGAACACCACAGTGCGCCTAGCGCGCGGACGTAGAACGCGGTGGCCCGCCCCATGTCCTCGACGTCGACGCTGAAGAAGGTCTCCGTGACGCTCACGGAGAGCGAGTCTGCCCGATTCACCCGCCTCAGCCAACGGATCGCCTCGACGAGACCGTCAACGCTCCTTGGAAATCCTCGTCATCGACAGCCGCACACCGGGAGGACGCCTGCGGCGACCACCAGGTTGCCGCGGGTCATCCCGAAGCTCGTGTCGATTTCTACGGATCCGTGTGACTGGCGACAGCGAACCATAACGCTCAATGTCGGCCTTTCGTCCGCCCGGATACGGAGGGGCGGACCCAAGTGAGCGGCGTGGCGCCAGCCGCGGGTGCCTGCGGCGTGGTGTCGTGACCCGGCGGGCCGCGTGGGAAGGAAAAAATGGTGGAGCGTCGCGTACGGCCGCCTCCGGCCCGGCTTCGACTGACAGGCATCCTGCCATTCGTCCAATGGGGGGTTGGGACCGTTTTGGCCAGGGTGTCCGACGGGTCGAGGCAAATCCGCCCGGAGCAAACACGAACCGACGATTTCATCGTCGGTTGGCAGGCTCTGGGCGACAGAGGTGCTGTCCACGCCATCTCGCGCAAATCGGGGCGACCTCGCGTCCGGTGGCGTGGCCAAAAAATGCCGTGGCACGCGCGTTGCTGTTGGCCGAGCAAGATGCGCGACGAGCGAAGCTCCCAACGGAAGGAATCGACTTACTTGGCGTCGCGCTATCCGCGTTTCGTGCGCAAGCGGGAGCTTGCCAGCAAAGGCCCGTCAACATCGCACCCGTAGGAACGGCGCCCCTCGGTGCGGGGCTCTGGGGTCAGCTCGATCGGACCGGCGAGGTTTATCAGTGGATTCTCGACACGTACGCGGACTACGTGGATCCCTGCAAGGATTGCGCGTCCCCGTCGGCCACGCTGTCCGACCGCGTGCGCCGCGGCGGCGCCTTCGGTTACGACGACACCGTGCTCACGCCGTCCATCCGATTGCAGCTTGCGCCGACGCACCGCGATTGCAATTTTGGCTTCCCTTGCGCCCGAACACCGTGATGCGCTCCGTGCGGGTCCGCTCGGGGTCGAGTCTTGAGCGACGTGGGGAGGGAGGGGCCCTGCAGGGCTGGATCCTGCCTCCGTGGGAGCAGCGTGACTCGTGCCACTGGCGCCACGTTGCTGGAGGTCGCGAACCCGGCGTGGAGCGAAGTCGACGCGCGATGGCCGGCCTGGCTCTAGCCGCGGTGCTCCTCGGATCGAGCCCGGCCACGGCGGAAATACCGTTGGCGCAATACCATGGCTGGCACCTGACTACCGACGGTCGCGTGGAATCGTTGGTATCGATCGTGCCCGCCGGGGGAATCGAGGGCTCCCCGTCGGGAAGCGCATCGCCTTCCGCAAGTCTCCTGGCAGGCAGCGATAACGACCTATCTCGAGGAGGCCTCCTCGTCGATATGAAGCTCGCCCACGAGTACGGCCTCGGATATCCGTGCAGCGTCCGGGATGCCTCAGGTAGCGCATGCGGGATGGCGGGATTCGGTGCGCCATTTCCCTGGTACAATCCGGGCTTCATCTATTCGACACCGCGTCTGGGTGGCCTCCAATTTTCCCTTGGAGCCTACGATCCTGCGACCATCGACGACGCCCAACTGGATCGCACCCCGTTGCCTCGATTCGAAGGCGAAGTGAAGTTCGACTTCAAAAAAGTCGCCCATGTATTTACCAGTGGCTTTTGGCAGGTTGTAGAAGGTACGGTACAGGAAACAAACGCTGCGACGGGGATGCAGGAGGAGAAGGATCTCCACACCGATGCGTGGGGCGCTCAGGCAGGCGGGATGGTGTCGTTCGGATCCATCTCGGTAGGCGGCGCGGCATTCGCCGGCACCGGCTACAGTCCAATCGCCGCCCAGAGTCAACTGTCCGCGGACAGCAGTGGAGTTCTGCGCAATTCACGCGGGGCTTTTGGGCTGGGTAGCGTCCTGATTGCCGGCCCACGGTTGAAGATAGCGGGCGGCCTGGGGGTCTGGCACCTCGACAAGAACAAGGACGAGGCCGGCTTCACGAGCGCCACCGGAAGTCCTACGAACCCCCAGCTGATCAAGGAGAATCTGGGGATGACCATTGGCATCTACCACACGACGGAGCCGGTCCATTTCGCGCTGGAATACTTTCGTGCACAGCACACATGGTACGATCGCGGGGTAGCAAGCGCCACGGATCCAACGGTGACCGTCGGCGTGATAACTCCCCAACAGATCGTGAATTTCGTCAATGCGGGCATGACCGTCGTGTGGTGACGGTGTGTGTGAGGGGCGGTCCATGGAAGGGGATCGGCATGACGAACTTATTCGCGCTGATGAGCGGCGCAAAGCCGAAGGGCAGTTTGAAGCGATGTCGTTGCAGCGCCTGAACAGCGCCAAAAGCGCGTTCTGTCCCAATACTCGATCCGCCCGGCTCAGGCGGCGATACGTTCATAATATCTGAGCAATCCTCCAAGCCGTTCGCGGCGGCCGATGGCACCGGGCGGCCGGACGCGCATGCTCTGGAAAGGAGATGATGTTGCCGAGGCAGTGATGGTCGTGATGCAGGACGTCCCCATCCCATTCGTGTGCGCGAAGAACCACGCGCGCTCGTGCGCAGGACGGGTGAGCCAGAAGAGGAGGTGCGTCACACCGATTACGACGCCGAGCGCCGCGAAGAGGACGAAGAGGACCCTCGACTGCCCGATGCCGAACGCCGCCAGCGCGACCCCGCCTGCGACGAGGAGAAGCGGCGCGGCAACGTCGATCGCGCCTCGCGACACGCCGGCGCGTCCCTTCGTCTGGAGCGCGCGCACGCCGAATAGAGCGTTAGCGCCCGCGAGGACACTGACATACGCGAGGAAGATGCCCGCGCGCCACCGCAATGGGCTGCCGTCGCTCACGAGCGGGATGCATGACAAGAAGCCAGTCGTCGCAAGCGTCGCCGCGGCGGCGACGTAGACCCATCCGGCGCGGCGGTGCGTTCGGCCGCCCTTCTTCGTGACCAGCGGGACCCAGAAGACCAAGAGCGCCACCGCTCCCGCAGCGATGTGAACGGCGAGCACACTCTGGAACAGGAGCGCCATGGCCCCCCATCGTGCGCCCTCACCGGCGATCGCACATGAGCCGTTCGTCTTGCCGGGGTGTCGATTCTGCTTGTGACTTTCGGCCCATGGCGGGCGCGCGGCAAGGCTCGTACGCTGGTCGAGGCGATGATTCGAGCCCATTCGGCGCGTCCACTCGTCGGGGCCGGGTTCGTCGTCTGGATGGCCGCGGGCGTGCCCCAGATGGCGGCTTGGGCGTCAGGGCGAGCTTTCTTCGAGCAACGTTCTGTCGTTTGGTGCGTGGTCTATGGATCGTTCGCGATCGCCTTCTACCTCGCGGCGTGGACGGTGCGGCGCGGCGCGTGGCGCGCGGCGGTGCTCGCTGCGCAGAGCGTGGCGGCCCTCGTCGCGCTCGCGATCGGCAGCACCGGGTTCGAGGGGGCGCTCCTCTGCGTCGTCGCGGGCGAGAGCCCGCTCGTGGTGGGCGAGAAAACCGGATTCGTCTGGGTGATCGCCCAGACCGCGGCGATGGTGGCGGTCGACCTGATGAGCCCTTACCGCAGTCGAGCGACTCACCTTTCGGCGTTTGCGTATACCGGCTTTCAACTGTTCGCTTTCGGCGCGTCGCGCCTCGTCGTACGCGAGGCGCAAGCACGTGCAGAGCTTGGACGCGTGCACGCCGAGCTCCTTGCGACGCGCGAGCTCTTCGCCGACAGCACCCGCACCGCCGAGCGGCTGCGCATTGCACGTGAGCTTCACGACGCGCTCGGCCACCACCTGACCGCCCTGAACCTTCAGCTCGAGCTCGCCCGAAACATCGCCGACGGGCAAACCAAGGAACCGGTCGACCACGCGCACGCCCTCACCAAGGAGCTCCTCGTCGAGCTCCGGAGCGTCGTGAGCGCGATGCGCGAGGAGGTGCCGCTCAATCTCTGGGGCGCCCTGCAGACCTTGGTCGCCGGCATCCCGCACCCGCGCGTGCATCTCGATTTCGAGAACGACCTCCGGGTCGAGGCGGCCCTCGCCCATACCATCTTTCGCTGCGTCCAGGAGGCGCTCACAAATGCGGTGCGCCACGCCGGGGCGGAGAACGTCTTTCTGACCATCGAGACGAAGGACGATACCGTCGCGGTGACCGTGAGGGACGACGGGCGAGGCGCGGCGGAGTTGAGGGTGGGGCACGGCCTGGTGGGACTGAGGGAGAGGATCGAAGGGATGGGCGGCAAGATTGAGGTCGAGGCGCAAGCGGGTGTGGGTCTCACTCTGCGCGCGCTCCTCCCCGCGCGGGCGGGCGCTCCGTGATCCGCGTCGCGCTCGCGGATGACCAGACGCTCGTCCGGAAGGGTATCAAGGGCCTCCTCGAGCTCACCTCGGACATTCGCGTCGTCGCGGAGGCGTCCGACGGAGACGAGGGGCTCCGGATCCTGACGACGATTGCCGTCGATGTTGCGCTCCTCGACGTCCGTATGCCACACAAGACCGGTGTCGAGCTTCTCGCCGCGCTCGCACGAATGGCGTCACGCCCGCCCTGCATCCTCCTCACGACGTTCGACGACGACGCAGTCGCGATCGAAGCGCTAAAGCTCGGTGCTCGCGGCTTCCTCCTCAAAGACGTCTCGCTCGAACAACTCGCCGAGGCCGTGCGCACCGTCGCGGCGGGAGGAACGCTCATCAACCCTGCCGTCACCGAGCGCGTCGTTCGCGGCCTCGCCCGCCTCGCGACCAGCGTCCCCGCCTCGCCCATCCCTGTCGCGCTCACCAAGCGCGAGCTCGACGTCCTGCGACTCATCGCCGCAGGACAGAGCAACAGGGAGATCTCGGTGGCACTCGGCACCGCCGAAGCGACGGTGAAGAATCAAGCGTCGAGCATCTTTAGCAAGCTCGGGGTACGTGACCGGACCCGCGCGGTGCTCCGCGCCATCGAGCTGGGGGTTCTCTAAGCGGAGCGGCGCTCGCGTCGGCCTAAGGCGTCGAGGCTTGAATAAACGCGCGCATCGCGGGTCGGGTCTGCAGGCGGTGGAAACGCAGGTGAGCGTACTCGGGCTGCGTCATGCGAACCTCGTAGTTGACCCGCTTCTTCTCGAACGTCGACCACGCCCAACGAATGGGGTGCTCGGGGTCGAGCCAGCGCGCCACGCTCTCGCGGTTGCCGTTCCAGAGCTCGGCCTGCTTCGCCGCGCGAACGACCGAGCGCCACACGACCTGCGCCATCACGACGGCCTTCGGCGGATCCAGCCATACGACGTCAGTCGCGCGCGCGCGAACGATCGGGTGCACGGCCGGATAGTTGCCGTCGCAGACCCACTTATTGCCCGAGAGTGCCGCCTCGACGCGCGCGCAAAAGACATCGTCCGAAAGGCGGGTCCAGTTGGGCTGGTGGTAAATCGAGTCCAGCTCGACAAACGGGCAGCCAAGTTGCGCCGCGAGGCGCTTTCCGAAAGTGGTTTTGCCCGCACCGGAGCAGCCGATCACACACGCTCGCACGGGAACGATCTACAACGCCGGCCGCAGCGTGCACATAGAATCGAGCGGCTATCGACAGAGGCGGCGACAGCGTCGCGCACTCGCTGTCGGGCCGCTCCGTTTTCCGAGAAAGCTCGGCGCCGAGCGAGCTTTTCGTGGTGAAGCTTCGCTAGGCCGCCGCGCGAAGGGGCGCGCATGACGACCACTGGTCGTCACCCGTGTCTCCCTTCTCGCGGGCGGTGTACGAAAGAGCGCGGAGTTCGCGCATCCAATGCGTTCTCGGCGCGTGGTCTCGGTCTTGCCCCCATGGCTTCCAGGAGAATAATTGATGAAGGAGCCCACGTTTCGTTCCGCCTCGAAGACCATCGTCGTCTTGACTGCAATCGCATTCGCCGCGCTCTCGGGTTGCACGCCGCTTCCACCAGCGAGCGCGGGGACCTGCCACGGGTATGAACCCGTCGCTTGCATCGGCAATAGCGTTCCAGTCTGCGAATCCGACTCGCGCGGGTGCGAGGTGTGCACCTGCAACATGCCCGTCAAATAAGCGCCGCGACAGCGGCGCCAACCGAGGTCACCCGAGCGCGCTCTTGAACAGCTCGAGGAGCTCGCCCCACGCCTTCTCCGCCGCGTCGCGATTATACACGTGCGAATCCGGCGGGCACCAGCCATGCATCGTCCCTTCGTACACTTCGACCTTCGCTGAAAGAGACGCTTGGGCGAACGCAGCTTTGAGCATCCCCTTCGCATCCGGTTGCTTCGCGTCGTCGTTGGCGGCGATCGCAATGAGGAAACGCGCCTTCATCTTCGGAATCAGAAGGTGCGGGCTGTCCAGCTTGTCCGTCACCAGGCCCCCGCCGTGAAACGTCGCGGCGGCTCCGATGCGATCCGGATTCGTCGCCGCCGTGCGCATGACCAGCGGCCCGCCCATGCAGTAGCCGGTCGTCCCCATCTTGCGAGACTTGTCGACGGACGGCTGCTGGTCGAGCCACGCCGTCAGCGCCTTCGCGTCGGTGACCTCGGTCTCCGGCGTGAGCGAATGCGCCAGCCCCATCAGCGATTCACGCGTCGCCGAATCTTCGAAGTCCGCATTCGGAGACGACGTCGGCGCCTTTTTCGTCCGGTAGAAGGGATTCACCACAAGCACCGCGTATCCCGACTCGGCGAGCCGCTTTCCCATTCGACGGAACGCCGGACGGAGACCGAAGATGTCCGGCCAGATGAGGACCGCCGGGGCTGTAGCGTTGGTTGGATGCACGAAGTAGGCATCGCACGCGCCGTCCTGCGTCGTGATGCTGACCTCCGACTCGGTCGTCGCCACCGCGCTGGCTGTCGGCGTGATCAGCGTTCCCGATGCCGCCGCCGTCGGTGCGGGCACCGGACCCGGCGCCGGATCTGCTGATTTGCACCCGATGGGCAGGAGCGACGCGAGGCCTGCGCCGAGCGAGAGGGCGCCGAAGCCTCGCCGCGACAGGAGCTCGGAGTGCAGGCGGTATGCGACCATGTCATCGAAGGAATCGTTGTCACACATGGGACCGAGTAGACGCGCTCTTCGGCGGCCCAACAAGAGCGCCTGCATCTAAAGGCAGGTCGGCCGCTCTTGACCGCCGCGGGACAATGGGCGTCAACTGCAGCCATCAGGCGGGTGTGGGTAATCACGCCGTGCCGCGTTTGCATCGGAGGATGAACGACGACATGGTGGACAATGGATGACTACTTCCGCGGAGTGACAACGCTCGACGACCCGAATACTGGCACGACGCAGCGCGACGCCAATGCTCAATACCACCGGACCGACGGCGACGGCTCTTATCGCGATTCGAACGACGGAACCTATGACCCGAACAAGAGCGAGAGCGGCAATTGGACGTTGATGCGCGAGTCGCGGTAGCGAGGGCGAGCGCCACTCGCCCGGATACCTCGAGTTTGAACGAGAACTCTCGTGCGCATTTTGGATATGTGCAGCTTGTGAGCGGCAGCCTATCGTCGTGTCGGGTGATCGCGAGGCTCTTCGCGTCCCACTCGAAGAGCTGCACCTCGACGTTCGCGCCGGGGGGAAGTCTCTGGGCGTAGCACAGTCCGCCTGCTCCGGAGCATAGTTTGCTGACGAGCCCCTGGACGTGATGCCCGCGCTCGCGCATCGTGAGGGCACTGGGCTTTGCCACCTTCCCAACGCGCCCCGGATGGGGACCCTCCTCGCCACGTCAGGACTTCATGTCGAGCACGCAAGCGGCTGTGGTTCTCGGTGCATCGGGATCGGTCGGCAATGCGCTGATCAAGGAACTGATTCGCAATGGATCGTTCAAACCCATCGTGACCCTTGTGCGTCGTTCGCAGCCCGATCAGGTCGCGATGGCACGTGCTGCGGGTGTCGAACTGCGCGAGACGCTCGTTCCCGCAATGGATCCAGCCGGTCTGGAACACTGCGACGACGGAGGCCATTCGTTCGCTCGAAGGCGACGTCGTCGGGTTGAGTGTGTTGGGCGTCGGGGCCGGCACCGCGAAGCTCACGATCGACGAGCATCGCGCGGTCGACGTGCAATTGAATGCGGCCTTTGCGCGAGGGCTGAAGGCATCGGGGCGAGTGAAGCACCTGGCGTTCATGTCTGCCGCCGGCGCTGATCCCACCGCGGCGGCGACCGGATCAGGCGCCGCGGGAATGGCGCGCTACGCTCGTGTGAAAGGCGAGGCCGAGGAGGCAGTGAAAGAGAGTGGCCCGGCTGTCGTGAGCATCTTCCGCCCGGCGATGATCATCGGATCGCAACACACACCGTGGCTGCTCGAGAAAGTGCTTCCTGCGTTCTCGTTCGTGACGCCCGCGAAATACAAATCGATCGCCGTCGAGCAGATCGCGAAGGCGATGATCGCGACGTCACTGAACACGCCAGCGAAATCGGACGTCTACCATTACCCCGAAATGATGGCGTTGAATCGCAAGCCGTCCGTGAAGGACGTGTACTATCCCTCTTGAAGGCGACCGGGGCGTTGGAGGAGGCTCTTGGCGCTCGCGGGGTCACCGTGGAGTGGACCAACCACGCCACGGGCATGCAAGTCATCGACGCCATCGCGGCGGGAGCTCTCGACATCGGGGTCGTGGGTGAGGCGGCGCCCGTTTTCGCGCAGGCTTCGCGCGCGCCGGTGGTGTACCTCGCCGCGGAGCCTCCTGCGCCCGAAGGCGAAGCCATCGTCGTGCTCGAGCCCTCGCAGATTCGTTCATTGAGCGATCTGCGCGGCCGGTCGCTCGCCGTCAGCCGTGGGGCGAACGTTGTCTATTTCGTCGCGAGGGCGATCGAAGAGGCAGGTCTCACGTGGGGAGATATCACCGTCCGGCCCCTCTCACCCGTCGACGCCCGTGCCGCGTTCGTTCGCCGCGAGGTCGACGCCTGGGCCATTTGGAATCCAATTCTCGCCGCAGTTGACCATTCGCTGCCAGCACGCGTGCTTCGAGACGCGCGCGGTCTCGCGAGCAACCGCGCGTTCTACGTGGGCCGCCAGGCGTTCGCCGACGCGCAGCCCGAAATCGTCGAGGTGTTCATCGGCCAAGTGGGGGCCGTCGGTCGATGGGCCAACGACAGCCGTGAGCTTGCGGCGCGCCTCCTTGCGCCTCAGGTCGAACTTCCCCAACCCGCGATCGAGGCCGCACTCGCACGCACACCTTTCGACGCCCGCCCGCTGGATGAGGAAGCCATTCTCGCGCAGCAGCGCATCGCCGACCTCGTCGGTCTGGATGAGTCCGGACGCCCGACGCCCGGAGGTTCGGTCCGGATTAGTCGATGGGCGTGAGCATCCAGCCACGCTGCCGAACGAGCCGTTCGAGGAGTTTTAGTCCACGGTCGCCGGTGGGCTGCCAGCGCTTGTGCCTGGGGACGTCGAGCGTCCACGGGTGCTGGTCTGTCTGCCGCTTCGGGCGATCGATGAAGCCCCCGACCGGGCTGCGCCGGACACGCGATGCAGGGAACGGGCGTCTGCTGGGGAGCTCGAGGTGGAGCGGCATCGCTCCCCTCGACGTGACGTGTGAGCCCGTTCTGTCGAGCGGAGCCCTTGCCGGAGGCAAGGCGGAGCGAGACTCAGGGTGACCCGGGTTTCTGACTAGAGGCGCCACCCATCGCCGCCTTACCTAGGAATGCCGGTGGGCGGTGGCGCCGTCGTCTGGCCGATCGGAACGAGGCACGACGAGAGGTCGAACAACATGAACTCCAGAGCCTCCTCTTGCGGCGTCAGCGGATGCATCGCGCATTGCGTCGGAACGACGTTCATTTGGCCGCCGCCGCCCCTCCTTCCCCCCCCGGCCATCGCGTAATCCGCGAGAACACCGGGCGCGTTCGTCCCCGGCCCTCCGCTCACGTGCAGATCGCTGTAGACCACGCGGCCGCACACCCCGGAGCTGGGCGCGCCAATGGGCGTGTCGACGGAAAAGTACTGGGTTGCGTTGGGGGCCGCCGTGACGCTGTTGTCGAGGTGGATCCATTCGGTCGACGCGGGTTGGATGAGCGCTTGCACATTTTGGCGCGCAAACCATATCGGAAGCTGGTTGGCCGTCAGAGCGCCGACCAGGCCGAGCCACTGTTGAAGGGCCGCGCCCTCGGGGAAGGCCGCGCCGCTCGCAAGGGTGGTATCGACGTCGCCAGGGAACGACTGCGTGTCGTCGATCGTCTGTCCGCCCGGGGTCCACGTGGCCACGGTACTTGCGCCCGTGGCGAACGGTCCCGTATTGAACCAGGCATAGTGGTAATGCGATGCAAACACGCGGCCGCCGGCGTTGGCGTAGTTCATCAAGAACGTCTGCGTGGCGGGGGTCAATGGAGCGCCCGGGTTGCCCCCCGTGGTCTCGTGGCCTTCGCACGAGAGGAGGACGACATCATGGGCGTCGAGGTCGCTCTGTTGATCCCAGAGGGACTGGGACGACTCCACGGCGCCCGCCGCCATGGCCGCGCCGCGGTAGCCCGTGTAAATATGGATATGGCCGCCGGCAGCCGGCCCAGCGACGTACTCGCTTGCCGCGACGCCGATGCGAAGCGGCAGGCATTCGAGCGAGTCGGAGCCGCCCGTCGAGATCGCGATATTGGGGAGCGATCCCTCGGCCGTGCTCGTCGGCAACCGCATGTTCGGGACCGTGTTCGTCTGATTCGCGGTGATCGCGATCCCGTCGTAGCGCATGCGCCACTTGCCCGTTTGCACGACCAGGCTCACCGTGCCGCTCGGCGCGCACGGGATCTCGAATCGCCCGGTCGCGTCCGTGGGCAATCCTGTGGCCAAAACCGTGGCAGGGAAGAGCTGGCCACAACCGCACGACAGGGGGACGGTATCGAGGTCGGGGAGTGGAGAACTCGGGGAAGGAACGTAGACCGAGACGTTGTAAAGAGGATTTTTGCCTGCAGGATCGTAGACGTATCCGGTAATCGTGGTCGTATTGCCATCCGCGCAGGCGCAATGGCCCGCGTCGTCGCAGACGGGCGGGGGCACCGACGAGGCCGACGCGTCCGATGACCCCGACGACGCGGAGGAACCCGAGGGCCCCGCGCCAAGAGTGACTCCGGTTCCAGGGCTTGCGCCCCCTCCGGCCATCGAGCTCCCCGTCCCGCCGTGCGATCCGACGCTCGGGACCGGTACACCGCCGGAGCCGTGGAACTCGCTGTTCGGGTTCGTCCCGCACCCGGTTAGGGGCGTGGCAACGAGGCCGGCAAGAAGGCCGATCGGCACCCACCACGGCGGCCCCTTGCGGGCACGCGCACGGAAACGGCCACCCGCGGGTTGGCCGAGCTCCCGCTGGGTGCGTGCGGCAACGGAAATTTCGTTTCGCGTACGCGGAGCCATTTTCGGTTGTCCCTCGGGTGCGTCTATCCCCCCTCAGTACCCCAGGCGCCGAGTCGGCAGGCAAATGGTTCGCTGCAGCGACGGTAAACATGTCCTCCCGATCGTCACGGGATCGGCACTGCGGCTCAGCACCGGTTCAGCCAGAGTCTGGCATTTCGCCGCCGCCGAGGTCTGAATCTGAAGGCGTGGCCGGAAATGGAAGTGGGGGGCCTTGGGGGCGAGGAACTCCCCCCCTTCAGAGCGCGTTCACAGCGTCCGTCGAAAGAGAAGCGTGGCCGCGGTCATCGTGACGACGGAGAACACGGCGAGATAGAGCAGATCGAGCCCGATGGCGCCGAACCCCGTGTTCTTGAGGAGCAGGTTCTTGAGGGCGTGCACGGCGTAGGTGAACGGGTCGACCTTCGCGATCGCGCGCATCCACCCGGGAAACGCCTGCTGCGGATACACGGCACCGCTCGGGAAGTACAAGAACGTGTTCAGCACGCCGAACGTCGCGCGCGGCACGAGGGGATTGTTCACCCGCACCATGAGTAAGAACATCATGCTCACGAGGGCGAACGCCGTCACGACGATGACGACGAAGAGGCGCGCGAGGCGAAGCGGATCGAACGGGTTGGGAACCCCGGCGATCAGCGACCCGATGGTCATGAGCACGAACCCCGCGATGACCGCCTTGATCGCCCCCGACAGATTGAAGCCGAGAATGAGCTCCAGCCGCGTGATCGGGGTGACCAGATAACCCTCGTGGAGCCCGCGGGCCTTGTCGTCGACGAAGATGATCCCGCCGCCGATCATCACCATCATGAAGATCGACATGACGATGGATCCGGGCAAGAGGTACTGGATGTACGGGACGTACGGGTACACCTCGACGACATCGAGAGACGTCTCGTTCGAGAGGCGCTTGGCGCTCAGCGTTGGCTGATTGTAGGCGTCGACGAGACCGGTGACCGTCGCCGCGAGGCTGCTGCTCACGAACGAATCCGTATTGTCCTCGATGAGCGCCACCCGCGGATCGTTCGCCGTGAGGGTGCGGCGCGAGAAGCCGGGAGGGATGGCGACCACGCCGTTCAGCTGACCCTCGCGCAGGTCGCCGAGTGCGGCGCCCATGTCCGGATACTCCCGTGTCTCGAAGGTATCGGCGTTCGCCATCACGGCGTTCGAGAGCTCGTGGAGCCGCACCGCAGGGAGGCCACGGTCCTGGTCGACCAGCCCCACCTTGAGATGTTTGACCTGCCCACCGAAGGCGTAGCCGAGGACCACGAGCTGTACGATCGGCATGAGCAGCGACATGACGATGAGCGCCGGGCTGCGGCGAAACCGGCGCAGCTCGCGCTCGACAATGGCCCACATTCGTTGCATGCGCCCTCCTCAGCGGTTGCGGTTGATCATGACCGAGCGATCCGCCGGCGCGGGCTCTTGCAGCGCGTCGCGCAGCTGGCGGCCCGTGTAATGCACGAACACGTCGTCCAGCGTCGTGCTTTGCACGGCCAGCGAGAGAACGCGCACGCCCGCCGCCGTGGCTTCGGTCACGAGCGCGGTCGTCGTGGCCGGCCCGCTGCTCGTGGCGATTCGCGCCACGTTCGCGTCTCCGGTGACGCGTTCGACGCCGGCAAGCGCCGCGAGACGCCGCTCCCAGTCCGGCGGCGCGTCCGCAAAGCTCGCTTCGATCATGTTCGTTCCGGGCACCGACGCCTTGAGCCGCAAGGGCGAATCGAGCGCCATCAGACGGCCGTGATCCACGATCGCGATGCGGTCGCAGAGTTTGTCCGCTTCGTCCATGTAGTGGGTGGTCAAGAGCACCGTGAGATCGTGCTTCTCTTTGATGCGCCGGAGCATCTCCCACACGGCGGCGCGCGACACGGGATCGAGCCCCGTCGTCGGCTCGTCGAGAAAGAAGATGTGGGGCTCGTGCACGAGCCCGCGCGCGATCTCGACCCGCCGCCGCATGCCGCCGGACAGGTTCTTCACCGGCTTGTCGGCCCACGGAGTGAGCTCGACCGCTTCGAGCAGCTCGGCGATGAGCCGATCGCGCCGCGCCCGCGGCACGCCGTAGAGCTTCGCGAAAATGAGAAGGTTCTCCCGCGCGCTCAGCTCGAGGTCGCTCGTCAGCGCCTGGGGAATGACGCCGATGAGCTTGCGCACGCCGTCCGGGTTCGACTTGACGTCCACTCCGCCCACCAGGGCGGTTCCCGAGGTGGGCGAGATGAGCGTGGTGAGCATTCGGATGAGCGTGGACTTGCCCGCACCGTTGGGTCCGAGAAGCCCGAAAATCTCCCCCTTTTCGACGGCAAAAGAGATCGCGTCCACGGCGGTGAAATCGCCGAAGCGCTTGACGATCTGCCGGACGTCTATCGCCTTCTCCATGGCGCCCTCACGAGGCCGGGAGAAGAACGTAGGCCGTCATACCGACGGCGAGGCGCCGGTCGCGGTTGTCCACGCGAAGACGAATCTCGAACGTCTTGACGTCACGCTTGGTGCGGCTCACGTCGCGCTGCGTCGCGAACCCGGCGTCGGCGCCGCGATAGAAGACGACGCCGGTCCGCGTTTCGCTTGACGGGAGCCGAACGGTGAGCGAATCCCCGATGCGAACGCGGTCGATGTAGCTTTCTTCCACGTCCGCCCTGACCCACAAGTCGTCCGGATCGATGAGCGTGACGATCGGCTGCCCGGGCGCCACGACCTCGCCCTGCCGCACCGCCCGAACGTCCACGATCCCGTTCGACGGCGAACGAATCTCGCTGTAGCCGACCCTCACGGTCGCCTTCTCGGTTTGCGCGGCAGCGGCCGCTCGCCCCTGCTTTGCCGCGTCGAGCGCGCTGCGCTTCATGGCCACCTGGTCTTCGGCCGCGCGTGCCAGAGCAAGCGTCGCTCGCTGCGCGTCGAGCTGCCGTTCCATCGCGTCGAGCTTGGCTCGGCTCATTTCGTAGGCCGTTCGTTCTCGGTCGACGTCCTGATTGGACACGGCGCCGGTCTTGGCCAGCGCCTGCACCCGGTCGTACTCGACCTTGGTGTTGTCGAAGTCGGCCGAGGCTTCGACGCGTTGCGCCTGGGTCGCCGCGAGCGTCGCCCTCGCCTGGAGAATCTGTTGCTCCGTCTCCTGCTGCTGATAGCGGAGCGCCGCCTCATCCTCTTGCACCTGCACGGCGAGTCCCTCGGCGCTGTGCGCGTAGTAGGCTTGGTCCGCCTTGAGCTCGTCGGGCGCGATGACGGCGATGAGCTGATCGCGCACGACGGTGTCGCCCTCGGCCACGAGAAGGCGGCTCACTTGCCCGGCAATCTGCGGACTGACAATCACCCCTTGGCTGGTCACGATGCCGGTGAGCACGAGCGGCCCAGGTCGGGCGCTCATGACCGCGTACACGGTCAAGGCCGCCGTGACGGCGACGGCCACGATGGCGATCCGGAGTGGTTTCATTCGGCGTGGCTCTATCTACCGGAATGCCCCCGGCCAATCCATGGCCGTGCGCCGCGCTCCGAAGGGCAGTGATGCGAACGGGGCCCACCCCGTGCCGGCTCCGCGGACGCTGCGTCAATAGAGACGGGCAGCCCCGAACGAATTGCGCGTGGTGGTCGAATCCAATGAAGCGGCGCCGTCGGCGGTTGAAAACTGGTATGCGCTGCACGCGATCGTGTCGCCGACGGCGGCTTGCACCATTGTCGTTACCATCGCCACGCAATGAGGAAGGCCGCCCGTAATGGGCGGGAGCGTCGGGTCATCGACGGCAGTCAACTCGACGCCGTTCCGTACGATGGTCGCGCTGCATGCGGATGTGGACGTGGACATCGCGTACTGGAACTCACAGAAAACCATGTACACGCCCGCATTTTTTGGAGTGAACACCCCCGTCGTAACATCGTATTCCATATTCAAGTCGAAATTGACCCCGTCGAAGGGGACCGGCGTGAGCGCTCCCGAGGCGACCGGCACCGGCGTCTTGAGGCTCGCACGAAACGCGGACGCGGGATGCAGTTGACCTTGAAGCGTCGACAGCGCCGTTGCCAGGCTCCCTCCCGCGGCGATCGCGGTGGCCGCCGTTACCGCGTTGGTCGCGTTGACGGCATGATCCGCCTCGACCGCATACGGAACTGCTCCTACGGGGCTTCGCCCCACGCTCATCGTGCCGTCCACCACTTCGACCCACGCATTGGGGTTCTGATTGATGGCGCTCTTGCACGTGCTCGCGAGCGGCACCCGAAACCGACCATTGTCTACGCTAACGCTCGCGGCGACCGTGGCGCAGAGGGGCGTTCCGGCCGAGATGGCATCGGGCCACAAGTTGACCGTGATCGCCCGGGTCCCGTTGACGAGGACTCCGCTCTCCGTGAGCGTTCCCGCGTAGTAAAGAGGGTTCGGCGACGGAATTCCCTCGGCGAAGGCCCGTATCGCGAGACTCCCGAACGCTCCGAGGGTCACGAGCCCGGCAGCCGTCCAGAGCTTGGGCAGCGTGGTCATGGTCCAATCCCTCCAGTCACGCAGATCATCCCGGGGGCGTTGCAGGATGTGCCGCCCAACTCGAAGCCGTCGTCCGTGACGAGGGCGCCCGTGGGCAGAACCCCGCCCTCCGACGGGGCGGTCGCTTGACTCACCGAGAAGATGCCTCCGGTCACGCAAGCCGCGTCGGCATTCGAACAGCTGGACGCGACTGCTGCGGTTGCGATGACGTTCGGCCCCGAATCCTGCCCCGAATCCTTCACCAACGCGACGCTTGCTCCGTCGCTCGGTGGGCTGCGGTCGCTCGCGTCAAGAAGGCCGGTCATGGCATCGCCGCGGGGCGCCTCCGTAAGGGTCGCGACGGAACCACCGCAAGCGACCATGCAGAGGCCTGCGACCCAGAGCTGTAGTGCGGCATGCCACACCTTCAGTTGTCCAAAGCGCCCGCGTTGATCCAGGAGGCGATCATTTCGAGCTGGACCGCCGTCAACACATAGGGGTTCGGGGGATCGAGCGGCATGGACTTGCCGCACACAACGGCGGGACCGTTCGGGGCCTTGCTCGCCACCTTGTTGTAAAACAGGCTCGCCATCGCGTCGCCGGGAGCCACCCGAAGCCGCCCCGGTGCGAAGCACTCGCCGGTCGCCTCCACGCTGACCAGGCTCAAGTACGCATCCTCCTGCGTGGTACCCATGTCGAGACCGCCGCGGTCGAGCACTCCATTGTGGCAGGACTTGCAGTCCGCCGTCGCGGCATCGTTGAGAATCGTGGTGTAGATCATCGTGAAGGTCGCCGGACCCGCGTCTACGGCGGCGTCTTCATGGCCCGCGTCCACGGGAGCCTCCGCGTCGTGAGCCGCGTCGGCGAAGGTCGCATCGTCATGGCTGCTTGCATCCTCCAGGGTGCCCGCGTCCTCGTGGCCCGCGTCGCTGACGGTCGCGTCCTCCTTCCCGGCGTCTTCCCCGGCGTCCTCGTGGCCCGCGTCGCTCACCGTCGCATCCGGCTCACTCGCGTCCTCGCCGCCACCTTCCGTCAAACCGGCGTCCGCGTGTCCCGCTTCCGCCTCGCCCCCATCGCCCTCGCCCGCGTCGGGCATTTCCGTGGTCCCGGTCGTCGTCCCCGTAGTCCCGGTCGTGGCGCCCGTGGTCGCGGTGCCCGTGGTCCCGGTCGTGGTGCCCGTGGTCGCGGTACCCGTGGTCGCGGTACCCGTGGTCCCGGTCGTGGTGCCCGTGGTCGCGGTACCCGTGGTCCCGGTCGTGGTGCCCGTGCTCCCGGTGTACGTCCCACTGGTCCCGCTCGCACCACTGGTCCCGCTCGCCGTCCCGCTGGTCCCGCCGGTACCACTGGTCGCGTTCCCGCTATCGTCGCCCCCGCAGCCGAGAAGCGTCACCGTGGCGGCGACAGCAAGCCAACCTACCCCTAACGATCGCTTGGTCTTCATGGGCCGGCATCCTACACCCACCTGCCTCCCCGGGCGAGCCCATGGTGTGCGCAGGACCCGTCGCGTTGATGTGAAAGTAAGTCGTCCGGTGTAGTGGCGGACGCGGGCACCGGCGGATGGCTCTCTTCCAGTAAGGCGCGCCCGAAGGCTGTGCCACTTGAGGAAGCTCGAGGGAATGTCCTCTCGCAAGGACAATGTGTCTTGTTGGACTACCGGGGTGCTGCACTGATGGGCCCGGAGACGACGGGGAGTCGTGCAATAGGAGGTCTGATGAACACCACGAGTGGAACCTTTCCCTTGAATCCAGCGAGACGGTCGCGGCGCTGTCCCCAGCTGGAGGTTTTGCATCATGAAGCTCTCGGTTATCAGGTTCGTCGACGGGCAGAAGGCCGCTCGTAGGCAAGTTCCACGACATCACACATCGGGGCCTCATCCCAAGAGGCTCGCAATGCTCGTCGCGGCCGCCTTGACCCCGACGGCGTCGTCCGCGTTTGCCGATGCGGTCACGGACTCTACACCGGATCAAACGGCCCACGCTTTGTTCTACAAGCAGGACGCGGAAATCTTCGTGAACGAGGGGGCACGGATCGCGTCGGCGGCACGTGGACTCAATCTCGACCAAAACGCCCCTCTCTTCGCCCTGCTCGCCAACGCGGTGGCGGACGCGCGAATCGGTGCCTGGACTTCGAAGTACGAGCAGAAGTTCTGGCGACCGATCACCTCGCTCAACGCCGACCCCGACGGAAGCGTGACCAACAACTACGTCGTGTTCCATCCGCTCGCGGCCACGCCCTCCCACCCCTCCAACACGTCCGGACACAGCTCGACGGGCGCGTCGGGCGCCGAGATTCTCCGGGCCTACTTCGGTGACAAGATCAGGCCCGACGGAGCCCCCATCACCTTGGGATCGCTACCGTGGCTCAATGGGACGAACAACGTGACGACGCGGTCGGTCTCCACCTTCACCCAACTGCAGCTCGAGACCGGGGCGAGCCGACTGTATCTCGGCGTGCACTATGGGCACGATAACTTCCAGGGGCAGCTCATCGGCCTGGAGGTCGCCGACGCCATTCTTCACTCGAGTGACCCTGCGGCAAGGGGCTTGAGGGTCCCCGATTCCCCGGCTTCTCCCTTCAACCTGGAGCGCACCCTCTTGGCGCGGCGGGATCTTTACGGGCTCTACGGCGATGACACGGGCCACGGACGGCAACCTTAGAAGGACCTTTCCGTTTCAGGTCGCAGTCGGCCACGTCGATGGAGCCTCGAGCTACCCCGAGCGGGCGATCCATGGGCTGCTCAGGATCGGATGCGCCATGTGCTTCATCGGCCATGGCGCGTGGGGGATAATCACCAAGGCCGGCTGGTTTTGCCCCTCTACGGCGTGTTCGGCATCGCCCCGGCGGTGGCCTGGAAGACGATGCCGCTTATCGGCGGGGATGCGGTGACCGAAAGACGTGCTTTCGGGACGCCATTGCGTGGATGGGCTGGCCCATCCACGTGAAGCGCGTCCGAATGAGGCACAGTCGTGGCCGCGACATGGGGATGCGGTGACCGAAAGACGTGCTTTCGGGACGCCATTGCGTGGATGGGCTGGCCCATCCGCGTGAAGCGCGTCCGAATGAGGCACAGTCGTGGCCGCATCATGGGGATGCGGTGACCGAAAGACGTGCTTTCGGGACGCCATTGCGTGGATGGGCTGGCCCATCCGCGTGAAGCGCGTCCGAATGAGGCACAGTCGTGGCCGCGACATGGGGGATGCGGTGACCGAAAGACGTGCTTTCGGGACGCCATTGCGTGGATGGGCTGGCCCATCCACGTGAAGCGCGTCCGAATGAGGCACATCCGTGGCCGCATCATGGGCAGGCGGTCACCCATGACGTGCTTGCCGGACCCCATTCCCGTCGATGGGCTCGCCGATCTAGGCGAGCGCCCCCAAATGACGGACATTCGTTCGCCCATCCGCGCAAGCATGGCTCTATCTGCGGCAATCGACCGGCAGATCGGAGTCCTTGGCATGAGCATCGCCCCACGCTCATCGGCGCATCGCTCGCTAATCTCGGAGGGCCATGGGTCGTCATCACGCAGCAATGACGGGCGTGCACCGGTTCACGTTCAAGAATGGACGAATCGCCGAGCACCGAGTGGTTCGGCACCGAGGACACGGCGATCGGATCGCCCGGCTGTGCATTTCGGTCGATTGCTCCGAGAACGTGCTCCGCAGCCTGCTCGCAACCGCTCGGCTACCACACGGGCTGCACGAAGCCCCGGCTCGGTCGAGCGAATAGGTAGCCCTGCAACATCTCGGCGCCGAGCGCGACGAGGGTGTCGCGCTCCGCGGGCGTTTCGACGGCTTCCGAAATGACGATCAACCCGAGGTCGTTGGTTGCCAGCTGCAACATGGCTCGAACGATGCTTCGCTTTTGGGACGACGAGTCGATGGATCGGATCAAGGACGCGTCGAGTTTGACGTAGTCCGGCTCCAAAAGCGTGAAGCTCGACAGCCCGGCGTACCCCGCGCCCAGGTCATCGAGCGCGATCCGAAAGCCGAGATCCCGAAGCTGCCGGATCCGTTCTTGCAGCCCTTCCACCTGATCCAGCGGCGCCCTCTCGGTCAACTCGATGACGACGCGGTGGGCTATCTCGCCGAGAGGCGCGGCCGCGGAAAAAAGATCGGCGTCATTCAGGTCTTCCGGATGGGCGTTGACGAACAAAAGCAAGCCTTCGGGCAGGTCTTTCGCGTCGGCGGCCACTCGTGACCGTATCGTTCGCCCCACTTCGTGCAGTCTCCCCAACCGGCCGGCGGCGGCGAAGAGATCCAGAGGGCTGGCCAGCGTCGGCTCGTCGGTGCGGACGAGGGCTTCGTAGGCAATGACGCGTCGCTGTCCAACGGCAACAATTGGCTGGTAGGCAACCCACAGCGAGTCCAAAGCGCTCGCCAGCCGCGCCTCGAGGCCCGCGCGGTCCCCCAGGGCTCGATTCGGAAGCGCGAGGAGGGCCAGCGCTTCCCGCTTGAATCGCGCCATCAGATGGAGGCTGCGCGCGCTCTTCACGACATCGAGCAGCGTCTCGCGCGTGACGGGCTTGGCGATGTAGCGGAACGCGCCGTACTGGATCGCGCGCATCGCGGTGTCCACGTCGGGCTGGCCCGTGAGCAGGACCACCGGAACGTCGAGATCGTATTCCCGCGCGGCCCGCAGAAGCTCCAGGCCATTCATCCCGGGCATCACCAGATCCGTCACGATGACGTCGAACTTCTCGACCGCCATTCGCTTCCTGGCACGCTTCGGATCGGCCTCGTCGACCACGAGCCAACCTGCCTTTCTGAGGATCTGCGCATGACCCGCACGCACGGCGTCCTCGTCGTCGACGAGCAACGCCCGGCCCGCCACGTGGCCGAGGAGGTCAACCGCGGCCACTAGAGAACGAGAGGAGGCCGGCGACGATTGAAGCGCATCTTGCGTCGCCGCCGGTTCGGGGGCCGAGGCGCCCCTGCGCGCCGCCGCGCGTTCCGCCTTGGCCAAGCGGACGGCCTCGCGTTCCTCGGGGGAGCGGGCTACGGCTTCATCGAGATAGACCGCTTCGCACCGGCCACAACGCAACGCGGGCGCCCGGACCGTCGAACTCGTGACGTATTCGTCGGCGAAGAGATCGCCTCCGCCGCACACGGTGCATCGCATCAAACCTGTCATCGCAGAACCCCCTAGACATTAATGACAAGTGAGATTCGTGAGCAACGACCCCTCGAAGGGGGCCAAAGCGCACCATGAGCGGCCTCTTCGTTCTTGCCCGCGAAGCCATCCGAGGAAGGGTCACCCTTATCTCGTGCAAGTCAAGCGAGTCGTCATCTTCATGACAGTGACATCCGGTGTCGCCGACGTTTCGCGGCCGTCGTCCCTCACGCCTCGAGGGAGAGCGATATCGCCGGAACGAGGACGCCGCGCCCTGCCCCCCGCAGCCCGCTCGATTGTCCCGCGGGCACGCTTGGACGGCGAAGCACCTGCCACGAGCCTCACCTACACGTACGAGTCGAGCACGAGCACGCTACTCAACGGACCCGCCGTCCCCGGCCCACAGAAGGTTGTCCGACGCGTCGCCTCACCAGGACCCGCTACGTCATGTACTCCGCATTGATATCGACGTAGCGATGGCTCAAGTCGCAGCCCCACACTGTGCCCGTGTGGCGCCCCTCGCCGATGCATATGTCGACGGCGACGCGGCGCGACGCCTTGATGCTCCGCGAGAGCGCCGGCAGATCGAGGGCGATCGCCTCGCCTCGCAAGAAGACCACGTGACCCATCAACGACACGGTCACGTCTTTCGGGGCAATGGCTCTAAGCGCGAGGCGCTCGTCCGGTTTGCCGATCGCCATCACCAGACGGCCCCAGTTCGGGTCGCCCCCGTGAACCGCAGTCTTCACCAGCGGTGAGTTCACGACCTTCTTGCCCATGATTTTGGCGTCGCGCGCCGACGTGTCGAGGCGCACGGTGCACTCGATGAGCTTGGTGGACCCTTCCGCCTGCGCAACGACCTCACGCGCGAGCTTCAACGACATCGCCCGGATCGCGTCGACGAAATCCGCGCGCGTTGCCGGATCGAGAGGGGCGCGCCGGGTCGAGAAGAGCACCACCGTGTCGCTGGTGCTCGTGTCCGAGTCGACGCTCAAGCTATTGAACGTTCGGTCCACGGCGTCGACCAGGATCGCGCGAAGGCCCGCCCCGTCGATGTCGGCGTTCGTGAAGAAGTAGACGAGCATCGTCGCCATGTTCGGCTCGAGCATTCCCGCGCCCTTGGCCATCGCGGAGATGACCACGTCGCCGATGCGCACCGAGCACACCTTGGGTCCGCGATCCGTGGTGAGGATCGCCCGGGCGACGTCGTCGAGTCCGCCCGGACGAAGCCTTTGCGAGATCCCCGGGATGGCCGCCCGGACTTTGGTCATGGGCAACGGCACGCCGATGACGCCCGTGAACGAGAGAACGACGTCGTGGGCGGCAACGCCGAGCTCCTCGGCGAGCATGCTCGCGATCGTGCGCGTGTCTTCTTCGCCGTGGGGGGTGAACACGTTTGCGTTCTTGCTGACCACGCCGAGCGCCTGCGCGCACCCGTCGGCGAGCACCTCGCGATCGAACGTGACGGCGGACCCGGGGCAGAGATTCGTCGTGAACACGCCCGCGGCGGCGCCTTTCGCGTCGAGCTTGACCACGGTGAAGTCGAGCACGTCCTCGTACTTGATCCCTGCGGCCACCGAGACGCTACGCACTCCGTCCGGCTGGTGCGCGAGGGAGTCCTCGACGGTCACGACCGCTCCGAGCGAACGTGAGTCGAAGGAGACAATGTCGCCCGACGGATCCGCGGAGTCGGATCCGGATTGTTCGATGTAAAGGTTCCAGTCCTGAAAGAGTTTGCGCTTCACGTATGCCTCGCACGCCCGGGGCGTTGGGTCGCCACGCGTGCAGTTGACCAGGGACGAGCGGCCAGGGTAACGCTTCGCGGCACTAGTGC
This sequence comes from uncultured delta proteobacterium, assembly GCA_963831555.1. Taxonomy (GTDB): domain Bacteria; phylum Myxococcota_A; class Polyangia; order Polyangiales; family Polyangiaceae; genus Palsa-1150. The sequence continues at coordinate 890,689 of CAWHQT010000015.1, read as the reverse complement.
GAAGCGGGGATCGCTCCGATTTGCATCAACAGGCCCGCCATGTCGGCGCGCACGCGGTCGTACGTGACGCGCCCTCCGCGGACGCGAAGGAGGCTGATGCCCAAGAGCGTGACGGACCGTCCGCTCGCTGCAAAGGGACCCAGGGGCCCTTCGTGCGTGCCGGTCATCGTCCACCGCCACGCGACCCGATCGCGCTCCTCGAACAGGTCATCGGTCGTGAAGCGGAGATCGGGAAAGGCCGCGCGAAACTCGGCCGTGGCGCGGCGGATCCCGTCTTTGCCGCGGCCGGTGGGGCCGCCGGGGAAGTCGAGCACGTACTCTTCGTCGTATTCGTCGGCGATGACGTCGAGACGCCCCTCGTTGAACTTGGTCACGAAGCGCCGGATGATGTCGGCGCCGCCAACGCCGTCGCTCCCCATCGACGAGGGCTCCGGCACGGTCTCCGACCGCGGTCCCGGAAAGACGCCAAGCTGCGCGAGAAGTCCGACGGCGTCGACCTGACCCCAGAGCTCGCGGACAGTCCCCCTCTCGATGCGCATGACGTTGTTGCCCGTGATCGTGACGGCCTTTCCGGTGGCCGGGATCCCTTGGAACGCGCCGCGATGCGTGCCGCGGCCGCGCCAGTGATTCGCGACGCGATCGCCGGCGGCCACCTGCTCCGCGACCTCGATACGAAGATCAGGGAACGCCTCGCGGAAGCCACCTAAAATCTTCTCGTGTCCCGATCGGTCCAACGGGGGAAACCCGGAAAAATGCAGCAGGTAGTCGGGCGCGAACAGCTCTTTGCCCGCGTCGGCGTCGCCCTTGCCCTCGTAGTCCTCGATCTCGCGCCGAGCGATCGCCTTGTTCTCGCTCTGTTCGCCGTTGCTTTTGTGGGCGGTCACGGTCTTCTTCTCCTTTCGCCATCAATCCAGCGCAGCAAGCCCTCCCCGGGCGATGAAATCGCGCATCTTCGCGATGAGTGTTTCCGGTACGTCCTCGATGTCATCGCGAAAGAGGCACGCCACCCGCTCGATTCCGGCCATATCGCGCAAACGCGCCGGATCCACGGTGCTCTTGGACGCGCGCTCTCGGCGCCGAGCCAGCACGTCTTCCAGACGAATGAAGCCGTAGGCAACGTGCACGGGGATTTGGCGCGCGCACCGACACGCATTGTCCGCATTCACGAGCCCGCACGAGCGCTTCATGTAGTCCTCGAGGCTCTGGCGCCCGCGCTGCAGTCGCTTTCGGAAGGTGCCGGGATCCACGTCGAGGATTTCCGCACACTCCGGGCCCGAGAAGCCGAAAACCTCGGCCAGCGAGTAGGCGAGGCGCTCGTCGCGATTGAGCGCGAGAAGGATCGCGCTCACGCAGTTGCTCATGACTTGCTCGGCGAGAACCTTCGTCTCGGTGTCGGTCAGGGAGACGGGCGGAACCTTGTCGTGGAGCGCCATCACCTGATCGATCGAATCGAAGCCATCGACCATGCGCTCGTACTTTCCGACGCGAAACCGCATGTAATGGCGGCTCGCCACGCGGAAGGCCCACGTCCGAACCGAACTTTCGTGGCGGAATGACGAGAGGCTCGTCATGATCTGGATGAGCACTTCCTGCGCGGCGTCCTCCGCGTCCTCGGGGTGGCCGAGCATCCGCAGCGCCAGCCGGTAGACGTCGTCTTTCAACAGGTCGACGAGCCTTTCGAGGGCGGAGCGGTCTCCGCGCACCGCCGCGCGCGCCAGGTGGTCGGCCAAGTCTGTGGGGTCCGTCATGAGCCCTCCTCGTCATTAGTGGCGCTAGCGAGGACGACTGTGACCATTTTTTTTGATGAGAGGTAGATCTTCGCGGAGACCCTCGCGGGATCGGTTCGTGCACTGGCCGGCACGATGCTTTCCTTGGCGAACTCCGAGCCCTCGCTGCCCTCGCGGCTACTTCACCGCGGCTTCACGGCCCGACGGACTGCACGTCCTCGACGAACTCGCGTAATCTCGGCGGCGTGCCGCCCGTATCGCCCAGGACTACCCCCCCCGGCTCGATGGGCCTACCCGGCCTCGGCGAGACACTGAGCTTCCTCAAGAACCCGTACGCGTTCGTTCAGGATCGGTCGAGCAAGCACGGCGCCATTTTCAGCACGAGCCTCTTCGGCCACAAGACGGCGGTCGTCATCGGCGCCGAGGCGGCGACCCGCTTCATTGATCCCGCGCTCGTCGAGCGCCACGGTTCTCAGCCCCATCCGGTCTTCCGTCTCTTCGCCGGACCCAGCGTCCCCCATCTCGATGGGACGGCCCATGCCGAGCGAAAGAAGATCCTCCTTCAGGCGTTCACGCGCGACGCGCTCACGGCGTACCTGCCGGGAATGCAGGCGCTCGTGGACAAACACTTCGCCCAGTGGACGTCCCGGCCGGAGGTCGTACTCGTCGATGAAACCAAGCGGCTCGCGCTCGAGGCCGTGGCCCAAGACATGCTGGGAATCACCGGAGCGGGCGACCTGGCGCGGCTCCATGCCTGGTACGCCGACATCGGGGCGGCCTTCACGGGGCTTCCCATTCCGATTCCGGGAACGAAGTACTCGCGCGGCCTCAAGGCGGTCGACGCGGTGCTCGCCTTCTTCCGGCGCAAGATCCGCGCGCACCGCGAGACCCCGTCGCGTGACGGGCTCTCGCGCATTCTGGCGTTCACGACCCCGGGCGGCACTACGATTGGGGACGATGATGCCGCGCGCGAGCTCCACCACCTGATCATCGCCGGGCGCGTCGTCTACGCGCACCTTCTGACGTTCGTGATGGAGCTTGCAGCGCACCCCGACGTGCGCGAACGAGTCCGCGCCGAAGTCGAGGGGGTCGCCCCGGACGGACCCGTGAGCATCGAGAAGCTCCACGCGATGAAATACCTGACGGAGGTGCTCTGGGAGGTCAAGCGAACGAGCCCTGTCGTACCCGCGATGTTCGGGCGCGCCAAGACCGATATTCCCGTCTTGGGCCGTACGATCCCCCGCGGGTGGATGATCATGTTCGGGCTGCGCGAATCGCTCGTCGACGGCGACGCCTTTCCTCATCCCGAGCGGTTCGAGCCCGATCGCTTCGGCGAAGGGCGGCGGGAGCACGAGGCGCATCCGCACGCGTTCGTACCCCACGGTCCCGGCAAGCCGGAGACGAGCCACCACTGCGCCGGAACCGACTACGCTTCCCAGCTCGCGAGGACCTTTGCGGTCGTCATGGTGCGCGGGTACGAGGTCGAACTCCCGGAGCAACACCTCGAGTACAATTGGTCGCAGCTCACGCCGGAGCCGAGCGACGGCCTCCGCGCGAGGGTCACCGCGCGCCGCTGAAGCGGCTGCCTTCGTCCGTGCCGCGCCCGCCTCGCGGCCATATCGCCTGCGGGCTTATCCGGCCGCCACTTGCAGAGCGCGTCGCGGGCGGCGCTCGAGGCGCGAAAGCGCGCGCTGGTAGGCGCGAAAGGATCCCCCCGCGTTGACGGCCTCGACCACGGCGAGGCCTTCGGGCTCGCCGCCCTGGGCAAGCACGTACTCGACCCATGCCCATCGCGCGCTCGTCGACCGCACCTCCGCCCGGCCGCGGAGCCCGCGGCGCAATCGATCGAGCCGGTCGTCCACCACGTCGATTCCCGCGAAGGGGGCGCTGTCGAGCGGCGTATTGCGCTTCGGGCAAAATGGCGCAACTCCGAGAACGGTGGGGACGATGCGCGACAGCTCGGTGGTAAAGGCGATGCATTCGTCGACGTCGGCGTCCGTCTCGCCGGGGGTGCCGACCATCAAGTAAAGCTTCAGGCGATCCATGCCGTACTTCTTCGCGAGCTCGGCGCACTTGCGGAGCTGCTTCGGGCGCGCCCGGCGGTCGAGCGTGTCGCGCACGCGCTCGCTCGTTCCGTCCATCGCCGTGGTTAGCGTGCGGTAGCCGACGCGCGCGAGGGCTTGCACGAAGTCATCGTGGGCCGCCAGGCGGTCCGGGCGGAGGGAGGACAGGCCGACTTCACACTCGCGGTCGGCCAATGCGTTGAGCATGGAGACAATCTTGGGATGGTCGCTCACGGCCGCGCCCACGAGGCCGACCCGACGCGTGCCCTCCGGAATCGCACCCAGCACCACGTCGGCCGGGACGATGCGCATGCCGCCGTTGGTCGACCGGCGCATCACGCAATAGCTACAGCCGCGCGAACAGCCGCGTTCCGTTTCGATGAGGAACATGTTCGACAGTTCCGTGTTCGGCGTCACGATCGCCGAATACGCGGGAAGGAGCGCGTCGTGCTCCGCGCCCACGGGCGGTAGCACAGCGTGGTGGGTCGGAACGAAGACGTGCGGGAGCTTGGCCAGGGCGTCGAGCTGCGCGGCGCGGGGGCCCTGTTCGACGGCGCGAATGACGTCGATGACGCGCGCGTCGGCCTCGCCCACGACGATGGCGTCGACGATTGCGGCGAGTGGCAGCGGATTGGAAAACGTGAGGGGGCCTCCTGCGATGACGAGCGGGTGGCGGCCGTCGCGCGCGTCGCGCCGAGCGGGGATGCCGGCGGCCTGGAGCATGCGGACGACGCCGGCGACTTCGAGCTCGTACGCGACGCTGAACGCGAGCACGGGCAGCTGGTCTATTCCACGAAGCGACTCGTACGTCACGGGCCGCTCGGGCACTTTGGCCGCGTCGCTCTCGCACTCGTCGTCGAGAAATGCGCGCTCGCAAGCGATGCCGGGCGCCTCCATGAAGGCGCGGTAGATCCGCTGATAGCCGAGAGAGCTCATCCCGACGCGGTAGGGCGACGGGTAACAAAGCCCCACCGTGAACGGCGCCTGTTTGGCGATTCGTCCGGTTTCGTCGGCCAGTCGCCGACGAATGCGATCGCGCAGCGTGAGGGAGATCAATAGAGAGGTAGCTTCTTTACGAGCTTTGGCCGCCGGCGCAAGCGAGGGGGGCGGAATTTCAGGCCGAAGGATTGCCGTGGGGCGCTCCTCCGCTTGCACCGCTTGCGCCGCCTGCACGGCGCGCGAGGGCACGGAGCTTCGAGTGCTTGCGGCCGTACGCCGCATAGACCCCGAGCCCGATCGCCATCCACAAGAAGAGGCGGATGATGGTCGCCGTGGTGGCCGTGTACATGAGAACGCCCGACGTGAGCGCGCCGAGGATGGGCACGACGAACGGACCTCCGGGGGCCTTGAAAGCGCGCGGAATGTCCGGCCGCTTGAGGCGGAGAATCATGACCCCAAGGCTGACGAGGACGAACGCGAAGAGCGTTCCGATGCTCGTTAGCTCGGCGAGTATGTCGATCGGCAAGACGCCGCCCGCCACGGCGCACACGGCGCCACTGAGGATGGTCGTGATATAGGGCGTCCCGAAGCGCGGATGAATCTTCGCGGCCGCTTTGGGAAAGAGGCCGTCCTGCGCCATGGCGAAGAAGATCCGCGGCTGGCCGAGCAGCATCACGAGCATGACCGAAGATAGGCCCGCGATCGCGCCGATCTCGACGGCCGTGGCAAGCCACACCTGGCCCGTGGCTTCGACACCGACGGCGATGGGATGCGGCACGCTCAGCTTCTTGTACGAAACGACGCCCGTGAGTATCAGCGACACCGCGATGTAGAGGACCGTGCAAATGGCAAGCGACCCGAGAATGCCTCGCGGCAAGTCTCTTTGCGGACTGCGACACTCTTGCGCAGCCGTCGAAACGGCGTCGAATCCGATGTATGCGAAGAACACCATCGTAGCGCCCTGCAGGACGCCCGAAACGCCGAATCGGCCGAAGACCCCTTCGTTCGGGGGAACGAAGGGATGCCAATTTTCGGTATGCACGAACGGGGCGGCAAAGGCGATGAACAGGAGCACGACGGCGACCTTCACGACCACGATGACCGTGTTGACCCGCGCGGATTCCTTGATTCCGCGCACGAGCATCGCGGTCACCGCAAGCACGATGAGCGCCGCGGGAAGATTGAGGTACGCGCCGGTCGATTGGAAATGGTCTTCTTTCCAGACCGTGGGAGCGTTCGTCCAAACCCGCGGCAAATCGACTCCAAACGCGTCGTGCGCGAAGGCCACCACGTAGCCCGACCAGCCTACGCTCACCGCGGCGGCGGACACGAGATACTCGAGAATCAGGTCCCAGCCGATGATCCAGGCGACGAGTTCTCCCATTGTGGCGTACGCGTAGGTGTACGCGCTGCCGGAAATGGGGATCATCGACGCCATCTCGGAGTAGCAAATGCCGGCGAACATGGACGCGATGCCCGCCACGACGAACGACAGAGCCACCGCCGGGCCTGCGTTGGCGGCAGCCGCGCGACCGGTGAGGACGAAGATGCCGGTTCCGATGATGGCCCCGATGCCGAGCATCACGAGGTCGAGCGACGTGAGCGAGCGCTTGAGGCCGTGCTCGCCCGCTGCGTGCTCTCGCAACGCGTCGATCGACTTGGTGGCGAAGAGCCCGTCGGGGATGCGCATCGCGTTCGGTCTTACCGCGCGGCGCGCTCGAATACCCTCACGAACGAGCGGGGCGCGCGCTTTTGCCGGAGGCAACGAGTCGACGCCGGCATATAGGCGACCGAAAAAGCCCGCCGGGGGGTGCCGGAGGTGTTCCTCCCCGAGCGATGCCACACGTAGTTGTGAATGAGGAGAACCTCTCCGGCGCGCGCCGGCAGAGCGAGACTGCGCTCGTCCGCCCGGGCGGTCTCGCAAAGATTGCGCGGGACCATACCCCCGAGGGGCCTCGACAATCCCGCTGTGTGGCTGGCGTCCACGACCTCCACGCAACCCGCTTCCGGAGGGGCGTCGTCGAGCGCGGTCCAAATCTGGAGCTCTGGATCGCGCGTAAGTCCCCAAAAACTTCCCCCGTCTTGGTGCCAGGGAAGCTCGGTGCCCCCGCGTGCGCCCTTGGCGAAGAGCGTGGCGCGGTAGATCGCGACGTCCGCGCCGACCGCCGCACGCACCACCCGCTCGAAGAGAGCGTTTTCCAGCCATCCACGATAAAGAGAATCGCTTTCGAGCTTCTCGATTTTCCGGTAGTCGAGGCTGGGCCCCTCCCAGCCGCGGCCGAAGACGAGATCCTCGTAACGGCCGGTCTCGCCGTCATGTTGAAAAAACAGACTGGCCGTGGGAACACGTCCCAGCATGATGTCGTCCGCGCGCCGGCGCAGCGAAGAGAGCGTCGCGTCGCTCGCGACGACGCCCAGCCGCGCCCACCCGTGCGCGCGCCAGTGGGCCAGCGCTGCGTCGACGTCGACCCGCTCTGCGGCCGGCGAAAGCATCACCGGACGTAGTTCGTGTCGGTCCCGAGCCACTCGCGGGCAAGCTCGTCGATGCGCGCGCGCGCCGAGTCCGACAACGTTCGGCCGACGGCATCGAACGCGGCATCGAGCTGCTCGACCGTCGCAGCCCCCACCAGGATTGAATCGACGTCGGCGCGCGACGCAAGCCACGCATACGCAAGCTCGACGAGCGAACACCCTTCCGCTTGCGCCACCGCCTCGATCTGCGCCTGTCGGTCGAACATCGTGCGCGTCCAGTAACGCCGCTGGTACATCCGGTTGCCGTCGAAGCGTGTTCCCTTCTCCGGCGTCTCGTCGAAGCGATGGCGGCCCGTGAGCAGGCCTCCGGCGAGGGCGTTGTAGGCGGTCGTGTGAATCGCGTAGCGCCGCGCAAACGCAAAGTATTCGACCTCGAGTTGCCGGTGCAGCACGTTGTAGAGAGCCTGCGCGACCACGGGCCGGGCCAATCGGTACGCGTCGGCGACGTGGGCCATCTCGAGCATCTCCCACGCCGCGTAGTTGGATGCCCCCCACGCGCGCACGCGCCCTTTGGCCATGAGCTCTCCCATCGCGAGCACCGTCTCATCGAGCGGCGTCGAACGGTCGGGCACGTGCAGGTAGAAGATGTCGACGTAGTCGGTCCCGAGCCGCTCGAGCGATTCCTCGAGGGCGCTGCGCATGGCGTGCGGCGAGAGGCCTTCCGGTTTGCCGGGGGAGAGGCCCAAGCCCGCCTTCGTGGAGAGGGTCACGTCGGACCGGTTGCGCCCGAGCGCGCGTCCAAGAACGCGCTCGGATTCGCCGGCGTTGTACGAGTTTGCGGTGTCGAACACCCGGACGCCGCGCTCGAGCGCCCGGCGCACGATTCGCTCGCTCTCGTCCGCCGGGGTCCGTTTGCCGAAGTTCATCGCGCCGAGGGCCAGCGCGGGCGGTTCGCCCGGCTTCCGTTTGGGCATCTCGACAGCGGCCATGGACTCCCTTTGTCACGGCTTTCCCAAGGCTGCACATGAGATGGGGCATCGGAGCCAAAAAAGCGACCGTTGCCGCGAGCGGGCAATCCGGCTGTAAACATATGCAACTGCTTCCATTTTGCGCCGTCCGGGGCGATGGGCCCGTGACCCGCCAGCCGGCAACGCCACGTGTTTCCGCCAGATGTCGCTGCGCCCCCCAGCGCGCCATGAGTAGAATGGAGGGAATGAGTACCCGCAGCAAACTGGCCATCGTTGTCGCTGGCGGTCCGGCCCCCGGCATTAACAGCGTCATCGGCGCAACCACCATCCGAGCGCGCCTCTCGAGCGTGGAGGTGGTGGGCATTCAGGAGGGTTTCCGCTGGCTTATGTTGGGCGACGCATCCCGCGTGGTCCCGCTGACCATCGCCGACACGAGCCGTATCCACTTCCGTGGCGGCTCCATGCTCGGGATTTCACGCGCTAACCCCACGAAGAGTCCGGAGCATATGCGCGCCGTTCTGGATGCGCTGCAGCGGCTCGACGTGGGCATGCTCGTCACAATCGGCGGCGATGACACCGCATACACCGCGCACCGGCTTTCCCAAGCGGCGGGCGGAGCCCTGCGCGTCGTCCACGTGCCCAAGACGATCGACAACGACCTCGATCTGCCGCACGATATTTGTACGTTCGGCTACCAGACGGCGCGATCGATCGGGGTCGAGATCGTTCACAACCTGATGGTCGACGCGAAGACCACGGGCCGCTGGTACTTCGTGGTGGCCATGGGACGAAAAGCCGGGCACTTGGCGCTCGGCATCGGCAAGGCCGCGGGGGCGACGCTCACTCTGATCCCGGAGGAGTTCCACGGTCGCAACGTGCGGCTCCGGACCATCGTGGACACCGTCGTGGGGTCGATATTGAAGCGACTTGCGGACGGGCGCGAGGACGGGGTGGTGGTCCTCGCCGAAGGGCTCGCCGAAGTGGTGCCGCAGGAGGACATCGCCGAGCTGGCGACCGCCGAGCGAGACGAGCACGGTCACGTCCGTCTCGAGGAAATCAACTTCGGCGACGTCTGCAAGGCGCGCGTGAAGGCGAGGCTCGCCGAGATGGGCGTCAAAGCGACCATCGTGGACAAGAACATCGGCTACGAAGTGCGGTGCGCCGACCCGATTCCGTTCGATCTCGAATACACCCGGGACCTCGGGTATTGCGCCGCCAAGTACGTCGTCGAAGGGGGCACGAACGCGCTGGTGTCGATACAGCAAGGGCGCTTTACGCCCGTCCCGTTCGACAAGATCATGGACCCCCAAACGGGTCGCATGCGCGTGCGTATGGTCGACATTCACAGCGATCAATACCGAATCGCGTACGCGTACATGCTTCGCCTCAAGCGCAATGATTTCGAGGACCGGCAAGAGCTCGCGAAGCTCGCCGCGGCAGCCCACACGAGCCCGGAGCGCTTTCGCGAGGAGCTCGGCTATCTCGCGGACCGCGAACCCGTTCCTTCGATCGCCGCGCCTCCGATGACGCCGGCGCTTTAGTCCCCAGCAGGAAAGACGCTCGGTTCACCCTTCGCGTGTCGGGGAATTCCGGAGCGACCCGCTCGGAACGCCACTACGGTTTCTTGAACAGGCGACCGAGCAGGCCGGGCTTGCCATCTTCAGGCTTGACGGAGTTCGATGCGGGCCGCGCGGATCCAGATGGAGGCCCGCTCCGGGGTCCCGGCGGAGGGGAGCTCGAACGGCTGCCTCGCCGCATCCGATGAAGGCGCACTTCGCGGGCGGCATCGATATTTCGTGGATTCAACTCGACGGCGGTCTTGAAGTCTCGAAACGCCGTGTCGGCCTTTCCCAGCCGCTTGTTCAGCATCCCGCGCCAGAAGTGAGCCTTTTCGGACCGGCCGTTCATGGAAATGGCGTGGTCGAGAATCTGGACCGATTCTTTCGTCTTCTCGGGGGACTGGTTCTCCGGCTTGAGCGCCAGGAGCCAAGCGAGCATCGCCGAATAGTCGGATTGGGTCGGATCCGCTTCGAGCGCCCGCCGGCAAAGGGATTCCGCTTGAACGAGGTCCCCGCGCCGCAAGCAGACTTCAGCCTTCTGGAAGTCCGTGGCCGCCTCGACGACTTTGAGGACGCTCTCCCGCACGTCCGGCGAGCCGCTCCCTTCGGCCAAGAGCTCCATGTACTTACGGCGCGATCCGGCGTCCGAAAGGGTCGCATGCGCCTCGCTCATGCGCGAAAAGACGCGGGAGCATTCCGCCCGTACCAGGCCGAGCTCCGGGGAAAGCCGGTCGGGATGCCACTTTTTCGCGAGGGCAAAAAAGGCGGACTCGACGTCTTCCGTGGCCGCCTCGCGCGACAGGTCGAGCATCGCGAAGTAGTCCGTCCGATCGATCGTCGCAGCGCGATCGAGGATCTCGCTCCACCGCTCCGCAAGCTCGGGCGAAAGCCCTGGTGGCGGCGGGCGCGCTGACGCGGGTGCCATCTTGGAGCTCGAAGTGCTGCCCGATGGCCTTGGTCCGGCAATGGGCGTCGGGCTCCGGCGGGGTGCGGGCGTCGAGGAAGGCGCCGGAGTCGAAGCCACGCGTGCTCGTACCGAGGAAGGCGCAGGAGGCGCCACGACCGAAGAAGCTCTCGCTTCCGCCGGTCGAAGCAAATCGACCTGTTTGGTCACGAGAAGCAGGTAGATGAGGAGACGCGTCTCAGTCTCGCCCAAGGCGCTCGCCGCGATCACTTCCGCGACCCGCATCGGGACGGTCAGGAGCTCCGCGATACAGCGATGTTCGGCCGCGAGCCCCAGGCGCGACAGGTCGACATCGCGCACGAGCCGCAGGCGCGAAGACGTCACGTGATCGAGCGCCGCGCCGATATGCGCATTCGGCGGGTTGGCACGAAGCATTCCCCATATCATGGGGAGGGGGTCGAAACCTTGGGGCGCCGAAGGTCCCCAGTTGGCGAGGGCATCGAAGCCGTCGAAGTACGAAAACGTTGTCTCGGGGGGCAGCGAAGCCACGTGGCGCAGTGTGCGAGCAAGCTGCTCGCCCAGTCCTGCATGCAGCTTTTCATGATCGATCGCGCGCGCAGCCAGCAGCAGCTGCCCGTGCAATGCGAGCCCGGCACTCTTGGCTCGCGCTAGCTCCGTGAGGGAGCGCGTGAGCTCCGTCTCCGAAATGTATCCTAGCTCGAGGAGTACGCGGCCCAGATGCGAGACCGGCTCGGTGGTGCGCGCTTTGGCCGGGTGCCCTTGGACGAAGAGCAAGGACGCGCTCGGGCCGCCTGAACCCCCGGCTGCCGTGAACTCGACCGTTCCCGCGAGACCCTTGTCGAGCGCGTAAAGCAAAAGGTGGATCGCCGGCGTCTTGGCAAGCGTCCCGCTCGCAGCGGCCGGGGGTCGGTTCGCGGGGATATCGCTCATGTTGCAGAGCAGATGTAGGAGACTAGCCCGGCCCGGCTCCTCGCGCGAGGGGGTCCCGGTCGATATAGACTGACCGTGTCCGTGCCGGCCTGATGTCCAAAACGTTCGCGTCGCCGCCCCCCAAAGAAATCGCGCAATTCGAGCTCGTTCGTCGGCTTGGGGCCGGCGGAATGGCCGAAGTGTTCCTAGCAAAGAAGATGGGGGCGGAAGGGACGCACAAGGTCCTGGTCCTCAAGCGAATCTTGCCCGCTCACGGCGGCTCGCGGCGCTTTCGATCCATGTTCATCGAGGAGGCGCGGCTCGCCGCGCGTCTGAATCATCCGAACGTCGTTCAAGTTTATGAATTTCAGGCATTTGGTGACGATGGCCTTCTCTTGGCGATGGAGTACGTGGAGGGCTGCGATCTCGGCCACTTGATGAGCGCCGCGAAAGCGAAGGGGGTGCGCGTCCCTCCGTGGGTCGCGGCCTGGATCATCGCCGAAGCCGGCAAAGGGCTTCATTATGCGCACGAAAAGAGGGACGAGGCCGGGCAGCCGCTCGAGATCGTCCACCGTGACGTTAGCCCGCAAAACATTCTTCTGTCGTTCGAAGGAACGGTGAAAATAGCGGACTTCGGAATCGCGAGCGCGCGCCTTTTTGCCGAGGAACAGGGAGTTCTCAAAGGCAAATTCGGGTACATGTCGCCAGAGCAAGCGCGCGGAGAAGTCGTCGATCGGCGCAGCGATATCTACGCGCTCGGCGTTGTTTTCTGGGAGATCCTCGCCGGCCGTTCCATGCACGGTGGTTTGGGTGGCGAGGCGCTCCTCGACATCGTGCGATCCGGGATCGTGGAGCCCGTCTCCGTCTACGCCGACATTCCCCCGGAGCTCGAAGCCGTCGCGCTCACGGCGCTCTGCCCCACGCGAGGCGAGCGCTTCGCTACGGGTCGCGAGATGGCTGCGGCTATCGGGCGCGCCATCGTCAAACAGGGAGAGCTCATCGATGCCGCGACCCTCGAGGCGACGCTCGCGCAGATCGTCGGTCGCGAGCCTCGGCCTGCCCGGTGCGAGCCGGATTCCGAGGACGGCCGACGGCCGGACGACGCACGTACGCAAGCGGCCGTCCCGCTCGCGCGAAGCAGCCTGGCCGACGCCGGGGCAAGCGCGACGAACACGGAAAACGCAACCCCGTTGAGATCGATGCGGGGAGCGCGCGCAAACCCGCTCGCGTCCGGGGGCACGCGCCGGGAGGTGCGTCACGTCGCCGTCCTGAGCCTTCGCCTGCACGGGTTCGACGCGCAGGCCATGCCGCGTCGCACGCTCGATCGGCTCCGCGGCATGCTGGATGACCTTGCCTTCAAGCGGGGCGTCCGATGGATCTGGTCGACTTCGGCGGACCCTTCCCCCACGACGTCGACCCTGTCCGCGAGCGCCATCGCCGGTCTGGCCGCGAACCCGACGCGTGCTGCCAGCGACGCGTCTCAGCTCGCCCTCGATGTTCACGAGACGATCGCGGGTTTCAAGGAGGACCTGCCGAGCCCCGTCGCGGCTTCGATCGGCATCGCCCGGGGCCTCGCGAGCGGCACGCGCGACGCCCGAGGGCACCTGGTGTCCTACGCGCTGCACGACCCGGCGGCCCATCTCGCCGACGTGCTCAGTCGCGCCGCCCCTCTCGCAAAGACGTGGGTCGCGGGGGGGGTGTATCGCCTCGTCCGACGAGACTTCCTGTGGGGGGACGCGCCGGCGATGAAGCTGGACGCCGCCCCGGAGCGAGTCGCGCCCGCGGTCATGCGCGTCTACGCGCTCGAACGCAGTTTGTCGCGCGTGGAGCGCCTGGACATCCAGGGCGGCGCGACCGATCTCGTCGGGCGGGGCGCCGAGAAGGGCGACCTACACGCCGCGTTTCACCAAGCGGTGGGAGGGCCCGCCGACAGCGGACAGCTCGTCTGCCGCGCGGTCATCGGCGAGATGGGCATCGGCAAAACGGCCTTGGTGGCGACGTTCCTCGGCGAGCTGCCCCCCAACGCGCGGCGGCTTCACGTCGAGTGCACGCCCGTGGCGATGGAAGTTCCGTATGCGGCGATCGCTGAGCTCGTCCGGCAAGCGGTCGGTACAACCGGCGAGGAGCCGTTCGATCAAGTCGCGGGCCTCATCGCGAGAGCCGGCGGTCTGGCGGCGGGCGACGACCCGAGTCACCCGGTCGTGGCGCGCCTTTCGGAGCTTGCGACCAATCGCCGAGCGGAAGCCAGCGGGGGTGACGACGCGCACGCCCGCAGGAAACAGATTGTTGTGGGGGTCCGCAATCTGTTGGCCGCAATCGCCCGCTCCGAAGCGCTCGTGCTGATCGTCGAAGGCCTGCACTGGGGAGATGCGGCGAGCCTGGACGTGCTCGGCGAAATCGTTCGAGGGTCCGATCCGCTGCCGCTCTTCGTCCTGATGGTCTCGCGTCCGGACGAGCGGATCGCACGGGCGACCGAAGGGGTGGTGCGTCTCGAACTGCACGGTCTCACGCCCGACGAGCAGGTGCGCTTGGTGGAAACGCGCCTTGGCGTGCGCGACGGGGCGCGCCAGGTGTGCGCCGATCTCCTTCCCAAGGTAGGCGATAACCCGTTCTTCCTGCTCGAGATGATCGACGCGTTGCTGGAGCGAGGCGCGCTCGAGATCGTGGAAAAGATAGGGGACCACGGCGATCGCGTCCCGACCTTGGTGCGAACGGGTAGGGAGGATGCGGAGTTCTCGGCGCTGCCATCGACGCTGGAGCAGCTCCTCGGGGATCGACTCCGCGAGCTACCCGGGCCCGAGCACGGGGTGGTCGACTGGCTCGCCATCGCGGGGGGGCCGTTGCCGGCGGCGGACATCCTCAAGCTGACGTCGGCACGCGATGAGGAGGCGCTCGTGCGCCTGTGCGCGCGCGGCGTTTGCGATAGGAAGGGCGAGCTCATCGACTTCCGTCATCCCATCACGAGGGAGGTGGCGCATTCAGCGCTCGAAGCGGGCGAGCGAGTCCGCATGCACAGAGCGCTGGGCGAGCACTTGGCGGGGACGTCGCTCGCGCGCGGCCTGTCGGCGGCGATCGTGGCCCGACACCTCGCGCGCGGTCACAGCTATGAACGGGCGACGGTGTTTTACTTCGAGGCGGGGACGGCCGCGCGCGCCAGCTACCAGACGCAGCTCGCGATCCGCTATTTCCGTCGAGCGGCGGCTTACCTCGGGCCCTACGACAAGCGGCGCCTTCACGCACACGAGGCGCTCGAGAGCGCCTACCGCATGCTGGGGAGGCGAAAAGAGCGGCTGCGTCATCTCAAGGAGCTCCGGGCAATCGCCCGGCACCTGGGGACTCCGAAGGCCGCGTGCCTGGGCCTCCTGCGGAGTGCGCGCTTCGAGTTCGACGAAGGCCGGCTCGCGCGCGGAGTGGTCGTCGCGAAGCAGGCCGCGCGAATCGCTCGGATGGCGAGGCTGCCTGTCTTCGAGATGGAGGCCGAGGCGCGCGTGAGCGAGTTTTTGCGCGAGCTCGGCGACGTGCAAGGGGCCCTGGCGGCGTGCGACCGAGCCCTCGGCGCGTTCGGCCCGGGCGAGGGTGACCAGGTTCCGCCCCGCCAGCGAGGTGAGGTCCTGCGCCTGCGAGGGACGCTGCTGCTGCGCGCCGGGCGCGTGCGCGAGGCCGTGGATACCTACGTAGACGCCATCGCCATTTTGAAGAGATGCGGTGGCCGGCGCCTCGAAGCACGAGCCAAGAGTGCGCTGTCCTATTCGATGTTCGTACAAGGACGCTACGAAGACGCGATCGCCCTCGCGCTCGAGTCGGTCCAGATCGATTTGTCGATCGGGGTGAGGTTCCAGATTGCGCGCGCGCTCACCAACGTGGGGCACGCGTACTTCCATCTCGGCGACATGCCACGCGCCTCGGCCTACCTCAACCGGGCGCGCGAAATGCACGAGCGGTATGGGGACCAAAACGGTTGGGCCGAGACGCTTCTCGTGAGCGGCCTGCTTGCTACGGAGGTCGGTGACCTCGACGGGGCGGACGTGTTCGTGCAAAACGCGAGCGCGCTCACGGCGGTCACCGAGAACGCATACGACAAGACGCGTGAGAGCGTCGTGCGCGCGGTGCTGGGACGCGCACGGCAGGAGCCCGAGGTGGCCGTGAACCACGCGGTGCTCGCGCGCCGCGGCGCCGAACGGATGGCCCTCGTGGCGGTCCACTTCTATGCCATGGCCATCGAAGCGGCGGCGCGCGTCGATCTCGGCGAAATGCACGCGGCGACCTTGCTCGCCACGACGGCGCTCGGGGCTGTCGAGAACCTTGAAGGCTGCGAATACGGCCTCGAGATTCGCGTGCTCTGCGCCGACGCGCTCGATCGCGCGAGGTCCCCCGAGGCACCTCTGGCCCGGCGGCGCGCGGTGGCCTACGCGAGCGCTCTCATGCGGACCGTTCGCGACCCGCGCTTACGTCGCCTGTTCGCCGAACGCCGCATCAACTTGGCGCTCTTGGGCTCGATGCGCGCCGCGGCCCCGAGCCATCCCGGCGCGTCCTCCGTAGAGATCCCCGAGTCGCCATGAACGCGGCGGCGACAAGCGCGGGGCCGCGCCGTCTTGCGATGATCCTCTCGGGGGGAGGAGCGCGCGGCGCGTATGAGGTGGGCGTCCTGTGGTACGTGTTCGACGAGCTCACGCGCATTCTCGGAGCGCCGCCGCAGGTGGACATTTTGTGCGGCACAAGCGTCGGGGCGATCAACGCCTGCTACCTTGCCGCCCACTTGGGCGATCCGGTGCTCGGCCTGCAGCGCCTCGTCGAGCTATGGACCGAATTGGAGTTGCCCCGCGTGCTCGGGTTCAGCGTGAGGCAGGTTCTGACTCTGCCCCGGGTGCTCCTCGGGGGAGGCAACGGCTACGGGCTCTTCGACGTTCGACCCATGGCGGAGCTGGTCCAGCGCGAGATCAGCTGGCGCGCGGTGTCGCGCTGTCTCTGGCGGCGAAAGCTGCGCGCGCTCACGGTGTCGTGCACGGAGGTGGCGACGGGTCGTACCGTCGTTTTCATGCAGCTCGCTCCGGACCTGACCATTCCCACGAGCGCGCCGCCCCGAACGCTGTTTCGAGCTGACCGTATCGGTCCGCGCCATGCGCTCGCCAGCGCCGCAATTCCCATGTTGTTTCCTTCCGTGCGCATCGAGGACGAGCTCTACCTCGACGGAGGTCTTCGCCAAAATACACCCATCGCGCCGGCGCTTCGGCTCGGCGCGACGCATATCTTCGCCATCGGCAGCTCCCGTGAAATCCAGGGTCGGGTCGTTCGTGAAGCGGGTCATCAGGAGCCGATTCGGGCTCCGGGCGCGGCCTTCCTCTTGGGCAAGATACTGAATGCCTTCCTGCTCGATCACATCGACGTCGACATCGAGCTCCTTACCCGGATCAACGGCGTGCTTGTCGACGGAACGCGCGCTTACGGCCCCGCTTTCGCCGAGACGCTGAGCGGAGAGGCACGGAGAAACGGCGCCCCGGCCTACCGGCACGTCAACTGTTTGAGGGTGCGACCGAGCGAGGACATCGGCCGGCTGGCCAACGAGCACCTGAAGCGCGGCGGGCTGCGGGGCGACCCCATCCTCACGCGTCGTCTTTTCAACATGCTCGACATGGGCGGCGAGAGCGAAGCGGACCTCGCGAGCTACTTGCTATTTGACGGCCCGTTCTGTCGCCGTCTCATCGAGATGGGACGCGCGGACGCGCGGGCACGCAAGGACGATTTGCTGGACTTCTTTCGAGACGCAGGGCATGCCCCCGAAGGGGAGGCTCAGGGAGAGGCAGAGGAGCCGGGAGCATTCGACCCTCGAGCCGATGACGCTCGGACCGTAGCGTCGCTCCGCGCGCGCGATGACGCCGAGGTGCGTCGCAGACCTGCCGTCGGGACGCCGTGAAGGGGCTCAGAACGCGGGAACGGGAAAGCCCGGACCGGGCTTGGCGAAGAGATAGCCTTGCATCAAATCGCACCCCGCTTCGATGATGGCGTCTCGCTCCTCAGGCGTCTCGATGCCTTCCGCCACGACCTGCATTCCGAGCTCATGGCACATCGCGATCATCGTGCGCACGAGCGTTTGCTTCGTGGGCTGCGCGTGAACGTTGCGAACCAAGGACATGTCGAGCTTCACGACCTCCGGCTCCAGATGCGCAAAGCTCGTCAGGCCGGCATACCCCGCGCCCAGATCGTCTACCGCGATGCGAAACCCCATGGCCCGCAGGCGGATGAGTCGCGCTTGCACGTCACGGATATCGTGAAGACTAGCGCGCTCGGTAATCTCGAGCACGACTTGGCCGGCGATGCGCGCGAGCGGGCGATCGGGGTCGAAGAGGTCATCGTCGAGCAGATCGTGCGTGTGCAGGTTGACGAACAAGAGCGCGCCGTCCGGCAGGTGGCCGCTCGGCTCGGACGATTTTGCGCGGATCACACGGCCGAGGTCCGGGAGGCGATCCAAGCGCTCGGCCGCGTCCAGGACGGCACCAGGATGTGGAAGCAACGGTTCGCGCGATCGCAGGAGGGCTTCGTATCCGAAGACCGCGCGGCGCGACCACGAGATGATGGGCTGGTAGGCCATCCAAAGCGTGTCGAGGGCATGTCCGAAGCTGGCCACTAGGCCGGCGCGATCGCCCACGAGACGGTCCACGCCGCCGGCGAGATCGAGCGCGGCGCGTTTGGCTCGGGCAAGCCGATGCAAGCGAACCGCATCCGCGGTGACGGCGCGAAGCTGCGCAGCGTTGACTGGCTTGGTGAGATAACGAAGCGCGCCGTGCTCCACCGCCGCCATCGCCGTCTCGAGCGATGGGCTGCCCGTGATGAGCACGACGGGGATGTCCAGATCGTGCGCCCGTATGCGCTCCAGCAACGCGACGCCGCCGAGGCGCGGCATGTCGATGTCGCTCAGGACGACGTCGAGCGGCCGCGCTTTCACCGCGTTGACCGCCGCCTCGCCGTCCAGCTGGATTTCCACATCGTAGCCTTCGGCCGTGAGCATTCGCGCGTACGACCTCACGAGCATCTCGTCGTCATCCACAACGAGGATGCGCGGACGAACGGCGCAACGTGTCTCGGAGCCGGGCGGCGAGCTGGGTGCCGACGCGGCGCTCATGAAGGAGCCTCCACGTAGATAGCGAACGGCTCGCCGTGCTCGCGCGGTAAGGGAGAAATGCCGCCATGTCTTTGAGCCGCCGCTCGCGATTCTCGGGTGCGCGTGACTTACATCGAGGGCGCCCGCCAACGGCGGCACACTTCGGACGCTCAGCCACGTCGAAGGAGCTTGTCGTCTCGTCGGCCTTTGTCGTCGGCGCCGTGGCGATCGCCCTATCGAAACTCTTCGACCGAGCCCGCGCCCTCGCGGACTATCGTGGGGGGCGATGTGGTGAGGTCGATGACCGTGGTGGGGATCATTCCCCCTGCGCCCGCGTCGAGCACGAGAGCGAGCCCTCGGAAGGTCGCATCGATCTCGTGCGGGTCGACGAGGGGAGCTTCTCCGGGCCGCGCCGCGGTCGACGAAATGATGGGGCGGCCCAGCTCGCGCGCGAGCGCGCGCGTCGCTTCGCACGCCGGCACGCGAATGCCCACCGTCTTGCGCCGCATTTGAACGAGCTTCGGAACCTCGCGCGTCGCCGCCAGGACGAACGTGTAGGGGCCCGGCAAGAAACGCCTCAGCACCCGATAGACCTGGTTGTCGACGATCGCGTACCGAGCGATGTCCGCGAGGTCAGGGCAGACGAACGCGAGCGGGTGCGCGCGGTCCATCCGCTTGATCGCGTAGAGACGTTCGATGGCATGCTTGTTCGTCAGATCGCAGCCGAGGCCGTAGACGGTATCCGTCGGGTAGGCGATGACGCCGCCGTCATTGAGCACCTCGACCGCACGACGCACCTTGCGCGGCTCGGGGTGTTGCGTATTGATGGCGAGCAGCATCGAGCCGCGCGCCGATAACCTGAACGGCGGCGCGCGTCACGCTCCATCGCCGCATCCGCTGCTAGGCTCCCCGCGAATGACGCTGTCCGACCTGGGACTTTCGCCGTGGATCGTCCGCTCGTTCGCGCTCGTTTGGGGCTGTCTTTGGGGGAGCTTCGTCAACGTGGTCGTCTATCGCGCTCCTCGCGCGATGAGCGTCGTCTTCCCGGCATCGCACTGCCCCGGCTGCGGCGCGCCCATTCGACCCCTGGATAACGTGCCGGTGCTCTCGTGGGTGCTTCTGCGGGGGCGGGCACGCTGCTGCGGAGCGCGCATCTCGCCGCGGTACGCCGTTATCGAGCTGGCCGGCGGAATCCTCGCCGTCGCGATCGCCGAGCTTGCATTTCAGGCGAGCCCCGGGACGGGCGTAACCGTCCACACTGCGGCGATTTTTCTGGCCGACTTTGCGCTGGCCATGGCCCTCGTCGCGGCCGCTTTCATCGACGCCCAGCACATGTACTTGCCCGATGCGATCACGCTCGGCGGGACGCTCTTTGGCCTTGCCACGCCCGGCTTGCGCGACCTCTCGTGGATGGACGGGCTTTTCGGGGCCGCCGCCGGCTTTGGTGGCGTCTGGCTGCTCTTCGTCGTTGCCTACAAGACCCTCCGCGGTCGCGCTGGGATGGGCCTCGGCGACGCGAAGCTCGTCATGCTTTCGGGCGCGTGGTTCGGATGGCGCGGTGCTCTCTTCGTGGTCTTTGCGGCCGCCCTTCAGGCGACTCTGGCAGCGATCTGCATTCTGCTCGTGCGGGGAAAAATCGAGGAGCCCGAGGCCGTGCGGACCGATCGCGAAGCCCTGCGTCGCGCGGCGGCCGAAGGAGACGAAGAGGCCAAGCAAGCCCTGGAGGAGGACCCGCTCGCTCTGGAACCGGAGCATGGCTTCATGGCTGCACGCATGCCATTCGGCCCGTTTCTCTGCCTGGCCACGCTCGAGTGGATGCTCGCCGGTGACTGGATCCAGGCGCGGGTATCGTGGCTCGGGGCCTAGCGATCCTCGATGGTTCTACCGATCGTCCACCGGAACGTAGTCTCGCGCGTTGGGGCCCGTGTAGATCTGGCGCGGTCGCGCGATCTTGGTGCCCGGCTCCGCGATCATCTCTTTCCAGTGCGCGATCCACCCCGGCAACCGACCCAGCGCAAAGAGCACGGTGAACATGTTCGTGGGAAAGCCCATCGCGCGATAAATAATACCGGAATAGAAATCAACGTTTGGGTACAGTTTACGCTCGACGAAATAGCTGTCCTTGAGCGCGGCCTCTTCCAAATGCTTGGCAATGTCGAGCAGCGGATCCGGCTTGCCGAGTTTGCCGAGGACTTTATCCGCCGCCAGCTTTATGATCTTCGCGCGGGGGTCGAAGTTCTTGTAGACCCGATGACCGAAGCCCATGAGCTTGAAGTGGCTGTTCTTGTCTTTTGCGAACGCGATGTACTTCTTCACGTCGCCACCGTCGGCGTGGATCGCGGTCAGCATCTCCAGGACTTCCTGGTTGGCCCCTCCGTGAAGTGGGCCCCAGAGCGCGCATATACCCGCGCTGATGGACGCGAACAGATTGGCCTTGCTCGACCCAACGACTCGAACGGTGCTCGTGGAGCAATTCTGCTCGTGATCCGCATGCAGGATCAGAAGCAAATTCATGACCTTGATCAGTTCGGGGTCGACTTCGTACTCTTCGGCAGGAACCGAGAACATCATGTTGAGAAAATTCGCGCAGTACGTGAGCGAGTTCTTCGGGTAGACGAATGGCTGGCCGATCGACTTCTTGTACGCGAAGGCGGCGATCGTGCGCACTTTGGACACGAGCCGCGCGATCGTCAGATCGCGGTGCTCGACGTTGTCCGCGTCGAGTGCGTCCGGATAGTAGCTCGACAAGGCCGCGACCATCGCGCTCAGGATCGCCATCGGGTGCGCGGTCGGCGAGAAGCCCTCGAAGAAGTGCTTCATGTCCTCGTGCAAGAGCGAGTGTCGGGTGAGCTTTTCGCTCCACTCGGTGAGCTGAACCTCCGTCGGCAAGTTGCCGTAGATCAGGAGATACGCCGTCTCCACGAACGTCGAGTTGTCGGCAAGCTGCTCGATCGGGATGCCACGATAACGCAAAATTCCTGCGTCGCCATCGATGAACGTAATCGCGCTCTTGGTGGACGCCGTGTTCATGAACGCGGGATCGAGCGTTACGCACCCCGTTTTGGCGCGAAGCTGTCCGATGTCGATCGCGCGCTCGCCTTCGGTACCGACGACAACGGGCGCCTCGAACTTCGTGTCCCCCAGCGTGATGATGGCCTTGTCCGTCACAGGATCCTCCGCTGCGGCAAGCGTGCGAGCACTATATGTTAAAACGCTCGTTGGCGCAGTGCGTAAATGTGTCCCTTCGAGAGAACGCTCACGCGATCCCTCCGCGCCATCGAAGCCGGCGCTCGTCTGCCTGATCCAAGGCGAAGCGGCGCTGTTCTTGAACGAGCGCGGAATACGTCTGCGGCACGCGCGAATCCGCCCCCAAAATGAGCAGCACACGCAAGGCGGCCTCCGCGTCGTCGCTCGCGCGATGGGCGTTCTCGAGGGCGATTCCCAACCTTGCCGCGACATCACCGAGGGCTCGGGACCTCTCCTCTTGCTGAAGCTCGCGGGCCCACACCAAGGGGTCGAGCCATTCGACGTCTCTTCGCAGCGCGGGGGCCGTGCGTTCGCCTCCCGCTCCCGCCCGCGCGATTTCATTGGTGAGGAAGGCGCGATCGAAGGCCGCGTTGTACGCCGCCGGAACGCAATCCAGCAGGGCGGCGGCGATCTCTCCGGCCACCGCAGAAAACGGCGGCGCGTTGGCCACGTGCTCGTCCGTGATCTTGTGGATGTCGCTCGCTTCTTTGGGAATGGGTCGGCCCGGGTTGATGAGCCAGTTCTTGCGTTCAACGATCTCGCCGCCCCGCGCGATTGCGATGCCTACTTCAACCACCCGATCGACGGATGCATCGCGCCCCGTGGTCTCGACGTCGATGAGGGCGATCGGCAGCTCCCGCCAGTTCGCCTCGGCCGCGAGCCCGTCCACGAGCCCGCGGACCGCGGCGCGGAGTAGATGAGCGATGCCCGCATAGTGCCGCCCGGTTGGGAAGCATCCGCACGCTTCGAGCGACCCGGCCCTCATCCGTCTTTGGCCGTACCACGGCGGCGCGCCTTTTTGAACTACTTACCTGGCTCGGCCGTTTGTCGCGCTGCGATCTCGGCGTCAATCCAGTCGCTCATGTCGAGCTTTGTGTCGTACTCGCGTCCATCGATATAGAGGGTCGGCGTCCCTTTGACGCCCAACGCGTCGGCGAGTTTGCGGTCCGCGTCGATCCGGGCCGACGTAGCCGGCGACTGCATGTCCTGGCGGAAGCGGCCCACGTCGAGGCCGATGGCCTTTGCGTACTCGTCGAGGTCCGTCGGGTCCAGACGCTCGCCGTTCGCGAAGAGTTGATGGTGCATTTCCCAAAACTTGCCTTGCGCGTACGCCGCAATGGCCGCGCGGGCCGCTATCTCCCCGTGAGGATGCATAGCCAACGGCATGAATTTGTAGACGAAGCGCACCGCGTCTTTTCTCTTCTCCCATAGGGCGTCGAGTTCGGGGGCGAGCCGTTGGCAGAAGGGACACTCGAAGTCCGCAAACTCGACGAGCGTGACGGCGGCCGATTCCGGCCCGCGCGCGGGGGATCCGTCCAGCGGTATCGTCTTGGTCGCCGCGGCGTCGTAGCGCTCTCTATACAAGTCGCGGACCTGCTCGGGGGCCATGCCATCGCGTACTGCCTTTGCGATCATGGCCGCCGCCGGCAGACAGGCGGGGCACGGCCGCTTTTCGAGCACGCACTGCGCGACCGGCAGGGCGACCTCGGGACAGGGCGACGGAAACTCCGACACGTAACGCGACAATTCGCGCTTTTCCCGAGGTGTAAAATCGCGCGTGTCGACTCCCGGTAGCTCTACCTCCGCCGGCGCGGCCGAGTTCGGATCCCGCGCCGCCTCACCCCGACAAGCGGTCAGCGGCAGCGCAAGCGCCAAGAGGAACGGCGACACGAGGAGGAGCCAAAGCGCGCGGGTCGCCGACTTCCCAGACGAAGGGGATGCCACGGCCGAACCTAAGGACGCTTCGGCGCCGACGGCGACTCTTCCGAGGGCGGCCCCAACGGCTCACCCAGCTCGGCCGCGACGCGGCCCTCCAGCGGCTCCTCTTGTTCCGCATCGAGCTCGCGGCCGTTCACGTAAATCGTGGGGGTGCCTTTGAGCTTCAGGGATTCGCCCAGCTCGTGGTCATGGGCGATGCGGGCGCTTACCTCGGGCGAGTCCAGGTCTGCTTTCCACTTGGCCATGTCGAGCTTCAGCACCTGGGCGTAGCGTTCGAGATCGCCTGCCTCGAGATTCTGCTGGCGCTCGAAGAGCAGGTGTTCCATCTCCCAGAACTTCCCCTGTAACCCGGCGGAAAATGCCGCGCGCGCCGCCGGGCCGCCGTGGACGTGAAACGGCAGAGTGTAGCTCTTGTAGATTAGGCGTACGCGGTCCGGGTGGGCCTCGAGTACGGCGTCCACCACGGGAACGGCTTCGCGGCAGTGGGGGCACTCGAAGTCGGCAAACTCGACGACCGTCACCGGCGCGTCGGCTGGCCCCCTCGTTGGAGATCCATCGATGGGCAGCGCCTTGACCGCCGCAGGATCGAACCTCGCCTTGTAGGCACGCTGAATCTGATCTTCGGACGCCCCGTTGCGAACTGCGCCGGCAATCCACTTGGCCGCTTGCGTGCACATTCCGCACATGCGCTTCTCGAGCACGCACTGCGCAACGGACAGAGGAACGTCGGGACAAGGCGCGAGCACCTCGGTCGCCAGCGCGCTCCACGCGTGACGCTCTCGAGGGGTCATCGCGCTCGTGTCGACCCCCGGGAGCACGACGTCCGCGACAGGGGCGGTCACCTCCGCGGAGGTCGCGGGTCCGCTCGATGAGCCGCTCGCGCTCGAGTCGCGGCAGCCGGCTACACCCATGAGGCTGCCGCCGAACGCGCCGAACGTAAGCAAGCAGGCGACCGGTAACACTGTCCGCAAGACGACAGCACGTCTACCTCCTTTTCGACGGGCATTCCACTTCTCTTGCCCCGCGCGCGCCGCGCGCCTCGCGCGCCCATGCCGCCGATTCCAAGCTCGCGTCCACTCTCATGAGGCGGGAGCCGGAGGCGCACGAGCCGTAGCGGCTCCCCGCGCGGGCTCCGACGAGCGCGCCAATCAACGCGCCCGCGACCACGTCGCTCGGGAAGTGCGCGCCCAGGTACACGCGAGAGAGGCCGACGAGGGCGGCTCCGAGAACTGCGACGAGCGACGCGAGACGTGCGCGAAAGGACGAGACGCGCGCGAGTCCGGGCAACGCGACGACGAAGAACGCAGCAACGCAAAAGCTTCCCGCCGCGTGCCCACTGGGGAACGAACCGTCGCGCGGGGTGCCGAGAGGAGCGGGAAGGCCGAGAGCGAGCCAGGGGCGGACGCGGCCAATGGCGAGCTTTAGGAGCCAGACCACGGCCGCCTGCATAACGATGGCCGCAGACAGCCCCAGCGCGAGACGCCGGGTCCGGACCCAAAGCGCCAGGGGGAGCAGCGCGACGGCCGCCCAACCTCCGCCCAGCATCGTGAGCACCACCATCTCCGGGCCCCATGGTCCCCGGCTTCCGCCGTAGACGGCGAGGAAGACGCGAACATCGAAATCTTCCATTGGGGTCCCGGGCGCGACTTTACGTGAGAGGCTCCGCTCCGCAAGGTACGGTGTCGGCGTGCCGGCAAGGTCGGGCAATACGAAGGCGCCAGTCCCGTCTTCGACGGCGGTCGGGACGGCCACGAGTCCGGACCGGCGAGCACTCAACGACCGGGTCCGGGATCCGGGTTTCACGCCGAGCCGTCGCGACGTGGACGCTCTCGTGGACCTCCTCGCCGAAGAGACCCACGCCAAAGCCGCCGAGCGCGCAATCGGCCGGGCGGGCGGGGCGGCTCTGGACGTCGTATTGTCGCGCTTCGAACGAGCCGCGCCTCCACTTCGGGCGCGAATCGTGCGCGTCATCGGGCGGCTTTCCCGTGGCGAACACGAGGGCGAACCGGATCGAGTGGGCGTCCCCCTGCTGATTGCCGCCCTCCGGGACGCCGACCCGAAGACGCGGCGCAACGCGGCCATTGCGCTCGGGCACGTGCGGGCCGTGGGGGTCGAAAGCGCCCTTCTCGCGGCGTGGGAGACTGACCCGCGTCCTGAAATGCGGCGCTCGCTCGCCGCGGCGTTGGGCAAAGTCGGGAGCGCTCAATGTCTGGAGCTTCTGCGTGCGGCCGCGAACGCGGACGAGCCGGAGATGGCGCGCATCGGGCAACGCGCGATCCTGATGGTCGAGAGGACCGATTCGCGCGCGGGACGCGGACGAATCGACGGCACCCTATCGCCGTCCCGTCCGATCGATGCGATCGCGGTCGCACGCCGCGGCCTGGAGGAGCTGTTGAAGGGCGAGCTCTCGCGCATCTCGGGGGTATCGAACCCCGAGCTCGATGGGCCCGGCCGGGTCTGTCTGCGGCTGACTGGGCCTCTGAACGCGCTCTTCGCCGCGCGCACCATGGTCGCGTTTCGATTGCCCTTGCCACCCGAGCCTGTCTGCGAAGGACAGCCCGTAGCCGACGCCATCGCACGTGCGATGATCGGGGACACGGCGCGCGCGGTTCTGGACGCCTTCACGCTCGGACCGGTGCGCTATCGCATCGCCTGGGCCGGAGGGGGGCACAGGCGTGCGGAGACATGGGACACTGCAGCCGCCATCGGGCGTCGGGCTCCCGAATGGGTGAACGACCCGACTGCGACGCTTTGGGAGCTGCTCGTCGGGACGCGGCCCGGTTTCGTCGACGTCTCGATCGTGCCACGCGGACTCGACGATCCCCGCTTCGCGTGGCGCCGACGCGATGTGCCTGCGGCGTCCCATCCGACCATTGCGGCGGCGCTGGCCCGTGTCGCGGGAGCGCGCGCCGATGATGTCGTGTGGGATCCTTTCGTCGGCTCTGGGACGGAGCTCATCGAGCGGGCTTTTCTGGGGCCCTACCGCGCCCTGCTCGGGAGCGACGTCGACGAGCGCGCCCTCGAAGCGGCGCGCGAGAACCTTGCGGCCGCTCGTGTCGATGCCCGCCTCGAGGTGGCCGACGCGTTTTCCCGGGCCCCTGACGGCATAACGCTCATCGTCACGAATCCTCCCATGGGACGGCGCGCAGCCCGCGCTCCCGGGCTCGCCGCACGACTCGACCGCTTCGTCGGTCACGCGGCAACGGTGCTGGCGCGCGGAGGTCGGCTGGTTTGGATCGCGCCGTGGCCGGCCCGCGCCCGCGCGAGCGGTCTTCGCGCCGGGCTCGCGCTCGACTGGTCGCGTACCATCGATATGGGTGGCTTTGACGCCGAGATGCAACGCTGGGTGAAGTCATGAGATCAGCTGGGCGCGTATGGCGGCCCGAAGGGTCGCACGCTCTATCGGCTTTTCGATGCGTGCGTTGTCGACCGAATCGAGAAACTCCTGGACCCTCGGCGTGAAGGCGCCGCCGGTCACGAAGACGATGCGGCGCGCCTGGTCGGGCGCGATTTGGCGAATCGCCTCGAAGACGTCCATCCCCGACATCGCGGGCATCATCAAGTCGCACAGAATTGCGTCGAAACGGCCGCCTGCCCGTACCTGCGCGACCGCGTCCACCGGATCGGTGGTTGAAAAGACCTCGTGCTCGCCTTCAAGTAGCCGTTGAATGGCGCGCACCATCATAGGCTCGTCGTCGACGACCAGAACACGACCGCGCGCTGGACCCGCCTTGGGGGGCTTACTCGGAGGTGGCGCCGACGTTTGTCGCATGGTGGGGCCTCCGCTGGCCCCCGGGAGCACCAAACGGAACGTCGAGCCTTTCCCCTCGCGGCTCTCGACGCTCAGTCGCCCCCCCATTGCCGCCACGATATACTGGCAGACGCTCAAGCCGAGCCCGGTGCCCCGCAGGTCTTTGGTCGTAAAGAACGGTTCGAAGATCCGAGCTAGATTGGTTGCCGGAATGCCTTGGCCCGTGTCGGACACCTCGACGACGCATCGCCCGTCGCCATCCGTTCGGGTGACAACGCGTACGACGTGCCGTTCGACGTTGCCCTCCGGGATCGCTTCTGCCGCGTTGAGAAGCAAATTGACGAACACTTGGCCGAGCCGTGCCTCGTTACCCTCCACGGGGGGCGTGGCCCCGTAATCCTTGGCCACGCGCGCGCGGTGACTGATCTGGCTATAAGCCACATTGATCGCCGACTCGAGGACGCGGCGTACGTCGAGTAGCCCGTTGCGATCATCATCGGGGCGCGAGAATGTGCGCAGGTCGCGGACGAGGTGACGGACGCGGTCGGCCCCCTGCCGCGCCTCCTGAAGCGCGTCCACGACGGCCTGCACGGCCACGCGCGAGCGAGCCAATCGCCCCGCCAGTTGCGCCTCATTCTCGCCGTCGGCCGCGGCGAGCTCGGTCCCCACCGCCGCGAGCTCCTCGAGGGCAAACCCCAAGTTGGCGATTGTGTAGCCGAGGGGACTCGTGACTTCTTGCGCCGCTCCCGCTGCGAGCGTGCCCATTGCGGCCATGCGATCCGCGAGCAGGAGTTGAGCCTCGACGCGCGTGAGGTCCACCACCAACGAGGCTTCTGGTACGGCGGACGCAGCTTTGGGCTGTTCGTGCGCTTCGAGCTCGACATCCGGTTCGTCGGCGTCCTGGGGCAAGGAGACAGATCATAGACCCCGCGCCCCCCCGCGGCGACGTCTTCCCGTCACGCTATCCCGTCACACACCAAGAGCCCTTCCCGCCATCGACGCTTTTGCCCTGGCGCGTGAACCTTCAGGCTCCCGGAGGCACCGACGGCGACTGGACCACGCGCTTCGCCAGGAAGTCGATGAGATCGATCTGCGTCACGATTCCCAGCACTTGGTCCTCGTCTTCGACGATCGCAACCTTCGAGTCCGCCAATACCCCCTGCAAGAGCTCGATCTTCGTGTTCGGCGTGACCGTGGCGTACTCGCTTTCCACCAGCTCGCCGACGGTGGAATCGAGCGTTTTGGCCCCCGACAGCAGCACGCGCAGGAGATCCACCTCGGCGACGATTCCGCGGAGCTTGCCGCCATCGACCACGGGAAGCTGACTGATTCCGAGCGCTTTCATCTGTGCGATGACGTCGCGCAACGTCGCGCTCGGGCGCGCCGTGACGAGCGGCCGGTGCTCGCGGGATGCGAGGACGTCGCGAACCGTTCCGAGGCCCGGCGAGTCATCGAGGAAGCCGTTGTCGCGCATCCAGTCGTCGTTGAAGATCTTCGACAGATATTTGTGCCCGGCGTCCGCAAGGAGGACGAGAATTCGCGAGGGCCTTCGGCCGGCGCTGGACTCACCCCGGACGACCATCGAATGAGCGAGCTTCAGGGCGCCGGCCACGGCGGCACCTCCCGATCCGCCGACGAATAGGCCCTCGAGGCGAGTCAAGTCGCGCGTCATCAGAAAACACTCCTTGTCGTCCACTCGGATGACGTCGTCCAAAATGGCGAGATTCATCGTCGTGGGGAAAAAGTCTTCGCCAATCCCCTCGACCTTGTAAGAGAAGGGCTTCGTGACACGCCCCGTTTTGACGAAGTCGTAATAAAGAGACCCCACCGGGTCGACTCCGACAATCTTGATGCCCGGCTTCTTCTCGCGAAGAAAGTTGCCCGTACCGGTCAGCGTCCCACCGGTCCCCATGCCCGCGCAAAGCACTTCGAAGTCTCCTCCGGTTTGCGCCCAAATCTCTGGCCCCGTCGAGAGATAGTGCGCCTCCGGGTTCGCAGGATTGTGATACTGGTTGGCGTAGAAGCAATTCGGCGTTTCGCGCGCGATGCGCTGCGCCACTTGATAGTAACTTCGCGGGTCTTCCGGTTCGACCGCGGTCGGGCAGACCACGACGCGGGCTCCGAACGCGCGCAGGTGGCTGATCTTCTCCTGACTCATCTTGTCGGGCATGACGAAGACGCACCGATAGCCTCGCAGCGCAGCCAGGAGCGCGAGCGAAGCTCCCGTATTGCCGCTCGTGGCCTCCACGATCGTCCCGCCGGGTTTGAGGCCGCCCTCTTCGGCGCGACGAAGCATGTTGGCCGCAAGCCGATCCTTGTGACTCCCACCGGGATTGAGAAATTCGCACTTGACGTAAATCTCGATGGGAAGGCCTGCAGCGACGCGGCTCAACCGAACGATGGGCGTATTGCCGACGGCCTTGCCGATATCCTCGATGGCTCCTTGCATCATTGGGGTATCCGCACCGATACGGGCCGACCGCGATCATGGCAAGGGAAAGGGCGCTGCCATCACGAGGGGCGAAGTTCGATCGTAGGGCCTCGCACTACCGGGGCGTCCTCGTGGCGATCGCGGCAAGCATGCGCCCGCTGTTCACGCCGTCACGCCGGAAAGAGTGAAATCGGCGCGGCTCGTGCTTGGTACAACCGGCGACGTCTTCAACCCGGCAGCCTGGGGCCAGCGCACAAAGCTGGCCTCTCACGGCGGCGCGCAGATCGGCAAAGGCTTTGTCGCGCTGCTGCGCCGCGCCAACGATCACGTTCGCGCCGGGGCTCGCTCGCGCGATCGCGTCGGCGACGTCGCGTCCGACTTCGAAACAACATGCGCCAATGCAGGGCCCGATGGCCGCGAGGAGGGCTCGCCCGTTCAGCCGCTCGATCGCGCTTCGTATGACTCCTGCGACGACGCCGCGCCAGCCCGCGTGGATCACCAGCGACGTCGCCGCTCGCCTCGTCCGCGACGAGCACGGGAACGCAGTCGGCAACGCGAACGCCCACCGCGACTAGCCCGTCCTCGGCGCGCGCGACGATGGCGTCCGCCTCTTGGCCGGGCGCGCTTTGCGCAGAGACGGCGCGGCAACCGTGGACCTGCCTGACCTCTACGATGCGCAAAACCCCGAGGGCAGCAGCGAGATCGGCGGCGGATACACCCATCTCGGGAATCGCGTGAGCGAAGCCCGCGTCGTGTAGCAGGGCGGATCGTAGGATGGCCATCGCCGTGATGATGCCTCGAGCAGGGCCGTGGCACCACGTGGTACCGTCCCAACGTCCAACCAATGCGACCCGAGGACCCGTTTATTGGACGCGACATCCTGAACGGTCAGTTCCAGATCCTGCAAAAGGTTGGCTCTGGCGGCATGGGCGCCGTCTACAAGGCGCTCCAGCCCGAGATGAATCGAATGGTCGGGGTCAAGATCCTCCACCCCAAGCTGGCGAATCGAAAGGACCTCGTCACGCGGTTCCGGCGCGAGGCGCGCGCAATGAGCCAGCTCACGCACCCAAATACCGCGAAAGTGTTTCTTTACGGCGAATTCGACGACGGGCCCCTTTACATCGTCATGGAGTTTCTTGAAGGCAAGAACCTCAACCAAACATTGCGTACGGATGGGCCGTTTTCCATCGAACGAGCGCTGCCCATCCTCATCCAAGCGTCAGGAGCCCTGGAAGAGGCTCATCGGGCCGGCATCATCCATCGCGATCTCAAGCCCGAAAATATCTTTCTCGTGCAAAGCGGGACGCTGCGCGACTTTCCGAAGTTACTCGACTTTGGACTGGCGAAGATCGGCGACAATCAAATGCG
Organism: uncultured delta proteobacterium; assembly: GCA_963831555.1. Lineage (GTDB taxonomy): Bacteria > Myxococcota_A > Polyangia > Polyangiales > Polyangiaceae > Palsa-1150. The sequence continues at coordinate 859,516 of CAWHQT010000015.1, read as the reverse complement.
CCCGGGCTCGGTCATTTTGACGCAAGAGGGGATGGTCTTCGGAACACCCGAGTTCATGAGTCCCGAGCAAGCGCAGGGCAAAGCCCTCACGGCGGTGAGCGACGTGTATTCGCTCGCCGTCATCCTGTACGAGATCCTGACAGGCAAATTGCCGTTCGACGCAAAAAGCGCAATGGACTTCATTCAGCTTCACGTCACGGGCACGCCGATACCGCTGAATCAACGCGCGCCGGACCGCACGTTCCCAATTCTGCTCGAAGCCGTCATTGCGCGAGCGCTTTCCAAGCGGCCCGAGGACCGCTTTGTGAGCGCGGAGCACTTCGCGTCCGCGTTGCAGGCGATACTCGCTGGTTGCGAAGAGCTTCCGGCCCACATCGCATCGCGCGCCGCCCCCTTGACGGAGGCCCCCGCCGTGGGTGCAAATCCAGACGTCGCCGGTCGCGGTGCGAGTTCGTCCGCACCGGCGACCGCTCCCACTCCCCGACAGCGATCGAACCCGTTGACTCCAGGCGTCCCGTTGGCGGGATCGGCGGTCTCGCGCGCACCGTTCGCGCGGCCCAGCCGGAGCGCGACGACGCGCGGAAGCGGGGCCAACGTGGTGCTCCTCGTCGTCGTCGCGATCGCGTTTCTCTTGCTGGGGGTGGGCCTGGCGATGCTGCTGATGCGGTATCTGCGATGAAGGTCGGCCGTGTGGGTCGTGTGGGACGGTCCCTCTCGTCTCGCCTTTCGCGCTAGCCTAAGGGCGATGGGAACGCGTTCGCGACGGCTCCCGCCGGATCCCGGCACTACTCTCTTCGGCGCGGTCGCCAAAAAGGGCGCTAAACTCGGCGCGCCGCTCGCGGATCGCATGCGCCCGCATGCGTTGTCCGATCTCGTCGGACAACGACACCTCGTCGGCGAGCACGCTCTGCTCGGCCAGGCCATCGCGACCGACCGCGTTCGCTCGATGATCCTTTGGGGGCCGCCCGGGAGCGGAAAGACCACCCTCGCGGGGATCATCGCCGAGAGCGCGCGCTCGCATTTCGTTCCGTTCAGCGCCGTGCTCGGAAGCGTGGCAGAGCTGCGGGAAATCGTGACGGCGGCGCGCGACAGACTCGCGTTCCACGGCCAGCGCACCATCCTCTTCGTCGATGAGATCCATCGATTCAATAAGGCCCAACAGGACGCCTTCTTGCCGCACGTGGAGGACGGAACGGTCGTCCTCGTCGGGGCGACCACCGAGAACCCCAGCTTCGCTGTAAATGCCGCGCTTCTTTCTCGATGCAAGGTCCTGCGCCTCGAAGCGATCTCGGAGGATGACCTCGTGGTGCTCCTGCGACGCGCGCTCGAGGATCGCGATCACGGCCTCGGGGCCAAGGGCCTCACCGACGACGAGGGTGGATTACGCGCCATTGCCGCGGCCTCCTCGGGCGATGCGCGGCGCGCCCTTTCAACGCTCGAGCTTGTTGCAGACTGGCTCGAGGCAAAGGGCGAACGAAACATCTCTGCGGGCGCGGTCGCAGCCGCCGAAACGCACCGGCCCCTACTCTACGACAGGGCCGGCGAGGAGCACTACAACGTCGTCAGCGCATTCATCAAGTCGCTGCGCGGTAGCGACCCCGATGCGGCCATTTATTGGATGATGCGCATGCTCGAGGCGGGTGACGAGCCCTTGTTCGTCTCCCGGCGGATGCTCGTCTTCGCGAGTGAGGATGTCGGGAACGCCGACTCCAACGCTCTGCTCGTCGCCGTCGCGGCCGACGCGACGCTGCGCCGCGTGGGGATGCCCGAGAGCCTCTACGCGCTTGCCCAAGCGTGCGTGTACCTGGCCACGGCTCCGAAGTCGAACGCGTCGACCTTGGCGTGGCAGCGAGCCAAAGAGCTCGTCGAGCGGCACGGAGCCCTTCCCGTTCCGAAAAAGCTCCGTAACGCCGTCACGCCGCTCATGCGCGAGCACGGGTATGGCGAAGGATACCGGTATGTCCACGACTTCGAGGACGCCGTGGTGCCAGGCGAGACCTACTTGCCCGACGATCTTTGCGAAGCCGTCCTCTACCAACCGACGAGCCGCGGCGAGGAAGCTCGCATCGCCGAGCGCCTTGCCGCCATTCGGGCCACGCGGAGCGCACGCGGATCGGGCGGACCAGGCCACTGATCGGCCGTGCGCGCAAAGCGTTAGCCCACCGCCGCGAGCGCGGCAGCAAGCTCGGTGAGGGCGTGGCTGTCCCCTTTGCCTTTTGCGGCTTCGACTCCGTCCGTGAGCCATGTGCGAGCCTCTTCGATCCGACCGAGCGATTCGAGCATTTGCCCGCACATCAAATACATAGGCACATAGGCCGGTGTGCGCGTGCGGAGTTGCTCGAAGGTCGCCAGCGACTCTTCGAACCGCGACAAGCTGCGATACTCCATCGCGAGTCCGTACCACGCGAAGGGATCCTCGCTGCCGGTGCCGCCCGACGCGGTAAGCTTCAGGAGAAACTCCAACCGCTTGCTCATCCTCCGGCCAATAGCACGAGCTCCGGCACGGAATCACGAGCCGAAGGTCACCCGCCGGCAGCCGCGCTCGCGGTAGCATCGTCGATTATCCCCTCCGCGCGGAGCCGCGCAATGGCCGCCGGAAACGTCTGCATCCCGTAGGGGTGGCTCCCCTTCTCCATGAGCAACTTGAGAGTAGGGTTATTCTCGGGCTTTCGGATGCTGTCCTTGACTGACTGCGAGGCCACGAGGACTTCGGCTGCGAGCACCACGCCCGTGCCGTCCGCGCGCGGCAAGAGCCGCTGTGCAATGATCCCTTGTAGGCAGCTCGCGATGCGCACTCGACTCTCGGTCGCGTCCCCGTGCATGAGGGCGAGCATCCGACTGACCGTGCGGATCGTGTCGGTCGTGTGAAGCGTCGATAGCACCAGATGGCCGGTCTCGGCGGCCTTGAGCGAGATCTCCATCGTCTCCTCGTCGCGGATTTCGCCGAGGAAGATGACGTCGGGATCCTGACGCAGGGCGGCCCGAAGTGCGGCGCCGAAGCTCGCAGTGTCCGGGCCGACCTCGCGCTGGCTGATACTTGACAAGTGGTCTCGATGCAAAAACTCGATTGGGTCCTCGATCGTGACCATGTGGTGCGCACGGGTCGAGTTCAGATGCCCTATCATCGCCGCGATCGATGTGCTTTTGCCGTTGCCCGCCGCTCCGACGACCAGAACCAGGCCGTTGTGCCGCTCGGCCAACTCCAGCGTCACCGGCATCGGTAGCCCGAGCGACTGCACCGTGGGGATCTCCGTCGGGATGAAGCGCATCACCACCGCGAGCGTCCCGCGCTGGCGATACACGTTGACTCGAAAACGGCCGATGCCTGGAGCGGAGTACGCCGTGTCGTACTCCTTGAGGGTTCCAAGAGAAGCGATGACGTCCGGGTTTCCGATCACCCAGCGCGCCACCGCCTGCGTGTCTTCTGGCGCGATTTTGTCCGTGCGAAAGTACACCATCTCGCCGTGGATGCGCGCGCCAGGGGGCTGACCGACTTTCAGGTGAACGTCGCTGGCCTTGCCGCCGATAGCTTTCGAAAGGAGGGCGCGAAGGAAATTCTCGTCGGCGTACGGGCTCGGCACCGTCGCAGAGCGTAGGCCCGACAAGCGCGCGCGTCACGACCCGTCGATGATTCCGATGTACGGAAGGTTTCTATAGCGCTCGGCGCAGTCGAGCCCGTATCCGACGACGAAGCGATCTTCGATGGTGAAGCCGAGGTAGTCGATCGCCACGGTCACGCGCGAGCGGACCGGTTTGTGGAGCAAAGCGCATACCCGAACGCTCGCCGGAGCGCGCGTGCGAAAGAGGTCCATCAGATGAGCGATGGTAAGCCCCGAATCGATGATGTCCTCGACCAGAAGGATGTGCTCGTTCGCGATCGGGTAAGAGAGGTCCTGCGTAATTTGCACTACGCCGCTCGTCTCCGTTCCGGCGCCGTAAGAGCGGACCCCGAGGAAGTCCACGCGGAGCGGGAGGTCGATCGCGCGCGCGAGGTCTGCCGCAAAGACGAAGCTTCCCTTCAGCACGCAGACGAGGGCGAGACTGCGATCCGCGTAGTCACGCGTGATCTGGGCGCCGAGCTCGCGCACCCGAATGCCTATTTGCTCCGCGGAGAACATCGTGGAAGGGGCCTCCCGCATCGTAAGGCGAAGAGTAGCGCGGATAGCCGCAGGGAGCTGGTCGGCAGCTCCGATCGGCGTGAAGCGTCGCGTCACCAGGCGATGCGTCGTGCGGACCGGCCGCGGGGCCGGTCAATGCGAACCTCCCAGAGCTTCGACCTCGAGGCTTTGCCCGTCCGTCGTGACGATGATGGCTCCGTCCCGGTCGGTACGCCATATGCGGGCGCCCGCTCGGGCCAAAGCCGCTAGCGTCGCGGCGTGCGGGTGCCCGAAGCGGTTGCGCTGGCCCACCGAGATGATCGCCTGCTCGGCGCCCACGGCCGCCAAGAATTCCGCCGACGAGGACGTGCGGCTTCCGTGGTGGCCGACTTTGAGTACGTCGGCTCGGAGCTTGTCACGCGCCGCCCCCAGAAGGATGGCCTCTTCTTCGTGTTCCGCGTCGCCCACCAGAAGGAGCGCACGAGCGCCAAACGAGATGCGGAGGACGAAGGAGTTGTCGTTGGGGCCCAGGTCGGACGAGAAGGAGGGACACGGCGCGAGCACTTCGATGCGTGCCCCGCCCAGGAAGTGTTCGCCGCAGAGGCGGTCGGGCCGGAGGACCGGCACCCCGCGCGCGCGTTCCGCTTCGAGAAGCGTGGCATAGCCGCCGGAGACCCCCTCGGTCTGCCCCTGTCCGGTGTCCCAGAAGGCGCCCACCCGAACGGCGTCCAATCCCGTGACGAGACCGCCGAAATGGTCAGGGTGAGGATGCGTCAAGATGGCTGCCGCGAGCTCCGTCCGACGCCGCGCGCGGAGCTCGGGAGCGAGGACGCGCTGGCCCACGTCAATCGGACTTCCCACGAGGCCGCCTCCGTCGATCACGATGGCCTCGCCGTTGGGCAAATCGATGAGCGCCGCGTCACCTTGGCCCACATCCAAGAACGTCGCGCGAAGGACCCCGCGCGGGGCTCCCGAGCGACGAGCGGCAACCTCGAGCGCGAGCAGCACCACGGTGCCGAGAGCGAGAGTTGCCCCGCGCGCGGAGGGGCGCAGCCTGATCGCCCCGAGCGTCACGGTGAGCGCGGCGAGCTGCCAGGATGTCGGTTGTGGAACGCTCGTCGTGGCAGCCGGCGACGCAGCGATCCGCGCGATTGCCCGGACCACGATGAGCGCGCCGGACGCGAGGTTCGCGCATCCGCGCTCCGCGGCAGGCCACCATGGCAAGAGAGCGTGCACGAGGCATAGCGGGAGCGCTGCGCACTCCCCGACGGGTACCGCGAAGACGTTCGCCAAGACGCCTCCGAGGGGCACCGTCGGCGCAAAGCGCGCGACCAACGGGACACACGGCAGCGACGCGGCGACCGTCGTCGCGACCGCGCGCGCGACAAACGCCATTCGCTCGGGAACGACGGACGCAAAGCGGTCACCGAGTGGCCGACCAAACGCCAGAAGACCGGCCGTGGCCCCCGCCGATAGAGCAAACGAAAGGTCGAACGCAACGAGCGGATCGGTCGCGATCATGGCGCAGACCGAGATGCCGAAGGTCCTCACCGCATCCGTGCGCCTACCGATCGCCCTCGCGACCAGCGCCGCGGTTGCCATCCACGCCGCGCGTTCGGTCGATCCACCTGCCCCCGCGAATTGTGCATATGCCCACGCCACCGGCACGCCAACGGCCGCGGCGAGACGACCGACTTCGAACCGGGCCGCAATCCCCTCTACGCGCGCAAGCGCTCCTTCGAGAGTCCGCATGGCTACGGCTAGGACCAAGACGAGATGCATTCCCGATACGGCCAAAAGATGGGACAGACCGCTCGCTCGAAAACTGCGGTCATCTTCTGCGTTGAGGTCGCTCTCTCCGAGAACGAGGGCGCGGGCCATCGGGGCGAGCTCCCCAACGAACGTCGCCTCGATTCGGCGCCTCACCGCTGCGCGCATGCGATCGATGCGGGCGAGCACACTACGGCTCCTGTGCAGGATGCGGACATCGAGCGTTCCTCCCGTGCGCAACACGCTGCGGTGCGCTTGCGCGGGTCGTGGATCACCGCCCGACGAATTCCACAATCGCTGCGGGGCCGCGAGGGTCGCCACGACCTCGACCTCGTCTCCACGCGCGAGATCTGGCGGACCGCCGTAGAGGGTAGCCGCTCCCGACCACGTTGCGGCGACGCCGGAGTCCGGAGAGCCCCCCTCGCAGCTGGCCTGCGAGAGGGCCGCGTCCCACCGCAGCGAGTCGCGGACGACCACGGGCGATGACTGTACGCGAGCACGAGCACTGCAGCGGACCGGCTGCGCGATGGCACCGTCGGCTCGTCTGGCGTCGGCTTCGTGCTGATTCACGGTCCGCTGCGCGCGAGCTGCTCCGACGAGGATCCCGAGGGTGGCGACCAGCACGGCGGCCCCCGACATACGTCCCCACCTTCTCGCGAGAGCGACGAGGAGGACGGCGCCGCAGAGCACCTCCCAGGGTGCGACGATGGCTAGAGCTCCCGCAGCGAGCGCCACGCCGGACAGCAGCCACATGTCGATTGATTCTCTTGCCCAGCGCATCAACGGGTCTTCGGCTCGGCCCCCCCGAGGGACAGCCAAAGTGCCGGGGAGCAGAAGTCATGCCGCTGAGCACCTGACCGCCAGGTCCACCACTGCCTGCGAAAGTCTGCAGCCTTCGCCGAGCTCGGCGGGCTCCCCCCTGTCCGGGGACATCTTGCTCCGTCACGGACGGGCGCGTTGCGGCTGGGAGGCTCGCCACGAACTGCATCAAGGGGAGCCAATGGCCTTCGCAATGGGAGATGATGGTCGGACGGAGGTGCAGACACGGAAATGCGTTTGCGCACGAGATCGCCCAGGATGGTGGGACCGAGCCGACAGCAAGGGAGAGCGCGCCAACACAGGCGCCGCGCTAGTGTTCCGGCCCGAACGATTTATATTGGAGCGCAATGTCCGGAGATTCGAAAGGAACGAGCGAGCGTCGTGACGAGACCGCCGCCACGGAGAGCGCAACGCAATCGGCCGAGACGCCCACCGCAGAACGCGGGACGCCGCCGACCCAAACCCCCGAGGCACAGGCACAGACCGAGACGGCGCGGATGAAAGAAGCGTGGCTTCGGACGGCGGCGGACTACGACAATTTCCGCAAGCGAACCAAGCGCGAGATCGAAGAGGCGCGCCGGAGCGGCCGAGAGGAGCTCATACGGACGCTGCTTCCGGTTTTCGACAACCTCGAACGCGCGCTCCAGAGCGCCCAGCGCTCGGCTGACGTGAAGGCCATGGCGGACGGTCTGTCGATGGTCCAACGTCAGTTCGCAGACGCGCTGGGACGCGAAGGGATCGGGCGGGTGCCGACCGTCGGCCAATCGTTCGACCCGAGCCTCCACGAGGCGATTCAGCAGGTCGAGACCGACGACCATGCGCCCGGTACAGTCATCGCGGAGGTGCAGCCCGGCTACCTTCAGGGGGAGCGCTTGCTTCGCGCTGCCATGGTGGTGGTTGCACGGCGCAAAGCTCCCGACGCGGAAGCGAAGGCAGATTCTAGCGATACGGCGAATTGAGCTGCGAGGGGGCGAATGGGCAAGGTCATCGGGATCGATCTGGGCACAACCAACTCCTGCGTCGCGGTCGCCGAGATCACCCCCCAAGGAAAAATCGACGTTCGCATCATCCCCAACGCGGAGGGAGCACGAACGACGCCGTCGGTGGTTGCGTTCGCAGCCAGCGGAGAGCGACTCGTCGGGCAGCCGGCCAAGAGGCAGGCGATCACGAACGCGTCGAGCACGGTCTACGCCGTCAAGCGACTCATGGGCCAGAAATTTGGCCATCCTGTCGTACAAATGCAGAAGGACGCCGTTCCATACAAGATCTTCGGCGCTCCGAACGAGGATGCCTGGATTCAAGTGGCCGGTCGCGACATGTCGCCACCGGAGGTGAGCGCGATCATCCTCGCGAAGATGCGCGAGGTTGCGGAGGCGTTCCTCGGGGAGAAAGTAACCGAAGCCGTCGTGACGGTGCCCGCGTACTTCGACGACGCGCAGCGGCAGGCGACGAAGGACGCCGGGAAGATCGCGGGCCTGGACGTGAAGCGAATCATCAACGAGCCCACGGCGGCCGCGCTCGCGTACGGACTCGACCGGCGGGATACGGAGCGGGTCGCCGTATACGACCTCGGCGGCGGGACCTTCGATATCTCCATCCTCGAAATTCGTAGCGGCGTCTTCAGTGTCAAATCGACCAACGGTGACACGCATCTTGGCGGAGAAGATTTCGATCGGCAGATCGTCGACAGCTTGGCCGAGACGTTCGAACGCGATCACAAGGTCGATCTCCGCAAGGATAGAACGGCGCTTCAACGGCTCAAGGAGGCAGCGGAAAGGGCCAAGCACGAACTGTCATCGTCCTTGGAAACGGACATCAACTTGCCCTTTATCGGGCAATCCTTGGGGGGAGAACCGCTGCACATCGTGAAGACGATGACGCGCAGCGAGCTCGAGATGCTCACGTTCGACCTCGTCGAGCGAACGCTCCAGCCGTGCCGATTGGCACTTTCCGACGCAAAGCTAACACCGGCCGATATTCACAACGTCATCTTGGTCGGAGGGATGACGCGGATGCCCGCCGTTCAGAAGCTCGTGAGAGAGTTCTTCGGCAAAGAGCCGCACAAGGGCGTGAACCCGGACGAGGTCGTCGCCGCGGGCGCCGCGCTACAGGGGGCGGCGCTCGGAGACGAAAAGGTCGAGATTCTGCTCCTCGACGTCACGCCGCTCTCGCTGGGCGTCGAGACAGGCGGCGGTCTCTTCACCGTCCTCATCCCGCGCAACACGACGATTCCCACCGAGAAGGGCGAAATATTCACGACCAGCGTCGACAACCAGTCCTTCGTTCCCGTCCACGTCCTTCAGGGCGAGCGGCAGATGGCTGCAGACAATCGGAGCCTCGCGCGCTTCGAATTGACCGGGATTCCACCCGCGCCACGGGGCCTGCCGAAAATCCAGGTCACATTTCGACTCGACGCGGACGGCATCGTGAGCGTCGAGGCCAAGGATCTGGGCACAGGCAAGGCGCAATCGGTTCGCGTGAAACCCGCGAGCGGCCTCTCTCAGGATGAGGTCGACGCGCTGGTGCGCGACGCAGAGAGATTCGTCGACACGGACGCGTCGCGGCGTCAGTTGGCGGAAGTGCGCAATAGCGCCGAGACTCTCCTTTACACGACGGATGCGGCTCTCGATGGGTATTCAAACCTAGTCGAACCGAAGGTGCTCAACGACACGCGCGCGCTGGCCAAAGACCTTCGCGTTCTCCTCGAAGGGCAGAACGACCTTGGCCGAATTCGCGACGCCTATCAGAAGCTCGAAGCCATGACGTTCGCGATTGCCGAGAAGATGTACGGCGACCCTGCGTCAGCGACCCCGGAGTCCTCCGTCGGCAGCGGGAACGGGCCAACCTGAGAGGGAGTTGCCCCACCGTCAAAGCCGAAAACGGCCGATTCCGCGCGGCGCTCGCGCCCGCCTGGCCGAAAATCGCCCGCAACACCCTGTTGAGCACGCCCCTGACGGTGCGGCTCGTGGGTGCGAGAGCGCCTGCCGAAGACGCAAGAAACACGCGTTCGCCCCGAGATCTCCACGTCGCGGAAAACCCAGGGCGGACGAGTGAAGACCAAGACCTACTGGATGAGATCCTTGAGGGCCTTGAGCGCCGTCGCGCGCACCTTCTTCTGTGCGGGCTTACCCTTGATTACGATAGGTTGCTTCGTAAAAGGGTTGGTCCCGGGACGGTCCTTCGTCGCGGGCTTCTTAATCGCGCGAAGCTTGAGCAGTCCGGGAATCACGAACTCCCCATTCGGCTTGCGCAGCTCCTTTTTTATGAGCTCCGTGAGTTCGTCGAACATGCGACTGACGCTTTTCTTGTCCAGCTCCGAAGCCTCTGCGATCTCAGTTATGACCTGGGCCTTCGTCAAACGCTTTGCAGACATTTGGCCTTCCTCCTGTGGACTCCGCTCACGAAAGTTTCGCCGTTCGTCGACCGCCTCGAGGTTCTCTCGGTCGGGCAAAATACCCTTAGAAGGCATGCGAGGGCGCCGGCGTGGCAGCGTCAACGCGAAACGACTAGCACCGTGATTTCGCGTGGCGCAAGGGAAAAACAGCCTGTTTTGCGAATTCGCCACGCGCCCCGGCTGCCGGAACCTCGCGGGCCCCTCCCCCTGACGCGCAAAAGTCCCTACGCCGGCCGCGGTCTGCACGACGCACCTCGCACCGTGGAATTGGCATTCTCGCGTGCGCGAGGCGTCTCTGCAGGCGCGCGCCGCCTGCCCGACGCAGTGCGCCAGTCGCGTGCGGCGAGGCTAGCGGTGTGGGCGGCCACGCAGAGGCGGTCCGTCTCGCGGCGCATGCGCCGATCCTTGGCCGCCGTGTCATGGTCCCAACCGAGAAGGTGTAAGAGGCCGTGCGCAAGCAACATCGTCAACTCCGACATGACCCCGAGCCCGCGGGCCTCTGCCTGCCGTCGGGCCGTTGGAACGCTCACCACGACATCCCCCAAGATTCGCCCCGCTTTTTCGCCCCACTCGACCTCGCGCTGCGCGAACGCAAGAACGTCGGTCGGACGATTCTTCTTTCGATATGTCCGGTTCAACTTCTGAATCTCGGCGTCGCCTGTGAGCAAGACGGAGAGCTCGGCGCGCTCGAGATGAACCGCGTCGAGCATGGCACGCGCGCGACGAGCCACTTCCGTGCGAGAGACTCCGGGATGAGGGCCTCCCTCTATCGCGAGCCGGATGGCCATCTCGTACTCGCCCTCACCGATGACCTCGGCCGCGCCACTGTCTTGCGGGACCGCGCATCGAGGCCGGGCTGACCGAATCTCGGGAGTTGCGGTCGATCGAGAATCGTCAACGTCAACGTGGAGCGGCATTACGCCCGCTCGCTGGCGGTGTAAAGGAGAAGCCTTGCTCGGTGCCTGCGCGATCGTACCTGCGTTCAACGCTGCGGAGACGGTTGGGAACGTCCTCGACGATCTGAGTCGATGCATCGGAGTGCCCCTGATTGCAGTGGACGACGGGAGCGCGGATGGAACGGGGGCCGTCGCGCGCGACCACGGCGCAGTTGTGGTGCATCACGAATCGAACCTCGGAAAGGGCGCCGCGCTACGTACGGGCCTCGCCGAGGCGGCCCGGCGAGGCTTTCGCGTCGCCCTAACCGTGGATGCCGACGGTCAGCACCCCGCATCGTCCGCGCTCACGGTGCTCCGCGCGACGCAGGACCCCCTCGCGCTCGTGCTCGGCGTCCGCGACCTCGTCCGCGACGGGGCGCCTGCGAGCAACCGGTTTGGCAACGGGGTATCGAATTTCTTCTTGTCCCAATTTGCGGGGCGCAAGCTCCAGGACACCCAGTGCGGATTGCGACGGTACCCGATCCGCGACACGCTCGAGCTCGGCGCGCGCGCCGCGGGCTACGCGTTCGAGAGCGAAGTCGTGCTGCGCGCCATCGCCGCGCACGTGCCTATCGTAGAGGTGCGGATCGCCGTGCGTTACCCGCCCGGCGAGCAGCAGACGACGCACTTTCGCCGCGTGCTCGATCCCGTGCGCATCGTGAGCACAATCGCGCGAACGGCCGTGGAGTTGCGGATGCGCGACCAAGGACAGCCGTGATGCGCACTTGTGCACCCCTTCGCGAGGCGCCTCCAACGCTTTCGCGGCGCGCTCTTCTGGCCGGCTCGTTCGTTCTGCTGGCGTGGAGCGCGTCCTATACGGCGCGAGCGCAAGAGTCGGGGGGAGACCTGCTGGCTCGAATCGCGAGGGCCCGGGCGCGCGTCCGAACGCTCCACGGGCCCTTCACGCAGACTCGGACAATCGGCCTTCTCGACACGGACATTCACTCGCATGGGATCATGGACCTCGTGCGCCCCGACCGACTTCGCTGGCGGCTGGACCCCCCGGACGACGTCACGTTTTGGGTCGGTCCTGACGGCCTCGCGTATCGCAGCGCGCACGGTCACGGCAAGCTGCCCGATGCGGGCATCCGTATCGAGGCGGCGCTCGACGACATGCGAACGCTGCTCGGCGGCGATCTGCATCGGCTGACGGAGCGCTGGTCACTCCGCATCCTGCGGGATGACGCGAGCGGCGCCGAGCTCGAAGCCACGGCGCGCGATCCCTCGTCTCCAAGCGTCCGCCAGATGCGGTTCGCGCTGGCACCCGACCTCGTCCGACCGACGAGAGCCCTTCTCATCGAAACACGTAACGACCGAACGACGATCGAGTTCGGAACTCTCGCCGTCAACGAGCCGATCTCCGACGCCGACATGAAACCGGGCTAGTAACCAGTAACTAGAGCGTGCCGTCCTCCGGGAGTCCGTTGGTGTCGAAAGCCCAGAAATGCCCGTGATGAGAAAGGAGCTTCACACTCGGGCCGTCCTTCTTGAAGACCAGCTGGCGAACGCGCGGCTCGGCGCTCGCGTCGGTGGGTACCTCCGCAGGCGCCTTGATGATCACCAACGGAAACGCGCGCGCGTACTTGCAGCGTGGGTCGTAGTCTTCTCCGCTGAATTCCCAGCCGAGCGCGGGCCAAGCCGGCTGCGAGCCCGGCCGAAATCGAACCGGTACGCTCAAGTAGCGCGCGAAGGCGAATGCCCATTGTCCGTGCTTACGAGCCGCGTAGTAGGCAGCAAGGTGCGTGAGCGTTCCGTTGCGGAACGCAATCGTCCCCGGTTCCCAGATGACCGCCGTCGCGGCGCGGCCGGGTGGTAGGTCGTCGATCAGTTCCGAGGCGTCGCGCGTCTCCCACCCGAAGAGCGCGCAATGGAGGAACAGACTCAAGCCCGCCACGACCCCGAGGCGCAGGACGTACTCCCTCGCCCGCGCTTCCAGGCGGCTTGGAAAGCGGGGCGTCGCGAGCACGGCACCAAAGACCGTCCACTGACCGAGGCGCGGAAAAATCAGGTGCGTGCCGATGAGGACCATCGGCGTCGTGAAGTAAGCCAGCGTGATCACCACGAATGGAGCCACGATCGGCGGTGGGTCCTCCGGTAGGCGTTGGCGTGCACGCGTATCCTTCCAGGCTCTCAGCGCCGACCACCCCATGAGACCGAGCGCCAGCCAGAGGACCACCTGGTCGGTGGCGTCACCAAATAGATCCGAGGCAAACGCGCTGAAGAAGACGAGTTTTTGCCAGACGGGCGGCGCGCTCCCTTCCATCGTGGGATCCCGGTACATGGCCGGATCCCATCTGTATTGGCGCCGGTACACCTCGAAGCAGTAGGCGCACCCAATCAGAAGCGGGAGCACCGCGGCGGAGGCCCTGAGGAGCGAGCGACCCGCCCGGCGGGAAAACCTCATCGACGGCGGTGTGGCGCGCCATCCGAGCTCGAGGGCGATCGCCGCGCCGAGCGCGCACAAAATGAGCATGGCCAGAACGTGAGCGAACGCGCAAAGCAGGCCGAGCGCCGCCACGATCATGACTGAGCTCGCCTTTGGCCGCAGTGCCGTGCGCGCCACGAAGAAGAGTGCCCATGCGGCCACGGCCGTCGCCAGCACGTAGTTGACGAATCCCCACCCGAGTGAAAACGAAAATAGAATCGGTGTGAAAAGCGCGGCGTGAAAAGGCGGACGCTGAAGGCTTCGCACGAGCGCGATCACGGCGGCAGCCATCGCGAGCAATGACGTCGCCACGACCAGTCGGCCCGCAAGCTCGATCGGTACGAGCGACGACAGTCCCGCGACTAGAAAGTGGAAGAGTCCGTTGTAAGTGAAGAAGTTGAGGCCATATTCGGCGTGTTCCGGAGCGTTCGGATCCTGAAGGCGCCGGGCAATGTCGCCAAGGGCGAGGTGCTGGGGATAGTCCACGCAGGGCAAGAGCTGCGTCGCGAACAGGCCGGAAATGACCAAGCCGACGCCGCCCCAGTAGAGAAGCGTCGACCTCGGCGATTCCAGCTGCAGGAGGTCGATCCGCCGCAAGTCGTTCCTGCGCGGGGGGCTTCGGAGAGAAAGTGCTCCGTGCGGGGCCGCAGGACCGGCCGCGCCATCGTTCCGCCACGGAGAATCCCCCCGGCGGTCGCCTTGCGGTACGATGGCCACGTTCGGTCAAGGCGTTTACCGCACGCGGCTGTCAGTAGCCAAGGTGGATGCGGGCCGGAAGGGAACGGCGGCGGCAAAAAAACGGGCGGAAAGGCCAATGTCAGGCGAATCGTTGGATCGAGCCGGGTCAGCGCCGAACGCGTCGATGCGAGCGCGCGTGCTTCTCGTCGATGATGATGCCGCCATCGGACGGGTCGTTTCGAGAATCCTGCGCGAGACCTTCGACATCAAGGTCTTCGCGAGCGGACGCGACGCTCTCGAGGGGATCTCCGCTGGCGAACGTTACGACGCCATTCTATGTGATCTCATGATGCCGGAGGTCACCGGTATGGACGTCTACGAACGCGTTGCGGAGCTGCACCCCGCGAGCCTGGACAGGTTCGTCTTCTTGACGGGCGGCGCATTCACCCGACGAGCGGAAGACTTCCTGCGATCGGTCAAGAACCCGCGTCTCCAGAAGCCCTTCGATCGGGCGAACCTCATGGCAGCCCTGGCCGCCGTCCTGGAGGTCCGGCAATGAAATGGCGGCAATGGGGGGCTCTCAACCCCGTGCGCGCGATCGTTGTCTGCGCCGTCGTGCTCTCCGCCGCAATGGGTGTGTTCACCGCGTGCAATGCGGAACGCCAGCAGGAATGTCAGAAGCTTCTGTCCACTTTCAAGCCGCTCGACCAAGCTCCACCGACCGCCGAGGCCGTAGGCCGAATGCACGATGCGCTCAGCGCAGCTTCGTTCCAGGACGTGCCGTTGCGCGAGTATTCGAAGAACGCGATCGCCACCTTGGCCGTGCTTTCGAGTACGCTCGTGCTGCAGGGGGACCCTTCGGCTCCGGACGGGACCACGGCCGTCGTAGAGACGAAGCTACGGGAAGCCCGGGGGGAGCGAGACGACGTGGCCCGATATTGCTCCGAGTAGACGCAATCTCGAGGCGGGATCATCGAGTGCCGCCGCTTCGCGGCCGGCTTCGCCGGAGCGGCCCTAGACTTCTTTAGGGCCTCTCGCCCCTCTCTCCTCGCTTCGCTCGTCGATTCACCCCCAAAGCCGCGGGAGCGGCTTTGTCGCTCTAACTCCAGTTCGAGCCCGGTTGGGTCGATTCGTCGTTGGAGTGTTCCACTCCAACGGCTTCGCTCGAATCCGTACCGGCCGTCTGTCCCACCCGTAGGTTTCATGGTAAGCGCGCGACCGATGCATGTTTTCGTCGCCGGCGGGGCAGGGTACATCGGCAGCGTTCTCGTGGCCGCGCTCCTCGGCCGTGGAGACCGAGTGACCGTCCTGGACCGGCTCTATTTCGGCGACACCCTCGCCGGCTCGCGAGCCAGTTTCGGAGACCAGCTCCGCATCGTGAAGGGCGACGTGCGAAGTTTCTCGCAGGAGCTCTTGGACTCGGTGGATGCGGTGGTGGACTTGTCGGGCATATCGAACGACCCGTCGTGCGAGCTCGAGCCGGAGCTCACACGCAGCGTAAATGTCGATGGTGCGAGGCGCCTCGCCACAGCGGCTCGCGAGCGCGGCGTCAAGCGGTACGTGTTTTCATCGTCTTGCTCCGTCTACGGTCACGGCGAGGGCCTTGGTTTGACCGAGACGAGCCCGCGGCGTCCGGTGTCGCTTTATGCGCGTGCGAAAGCGGAAGTCGAAGACCTCTTGCTCGGCCAGGGGAGACCGGCGCGCGGCGGCATGGAGGTGACATGCCTGCGCCTGGCGACCGTGTTCGGCCTCAGCCCCCGCATGCGGTTCGATCTTGCCATAAACGTGATGACAAAAAACGCGTACGTGAACCGGCGCATCACGGTCGACGGTGGCGGCAGGCAATGGCGTCCTTTCGTTCACGTGAGCGACGTGGCCCAGGCGTTCGAACTCGCGCTGACGAGCCCCGGGGCGAAGGTCGCCGGAGAGATCTTCAACGTTGGGTCCGACGCGAACAACGTTCAAATCTTGAACCTGGCTTTTCGCGTTCGCGACGCCATACCCGCGACGGAGGTCGTCCACGCGCCCACCGACCCGGATTTACGCGATTACAACGTGTCGTTCGACAAGGTGCACCGGGTCCTCGACTTCCGCGCCGGCAAAAGTCTCGACGATGGGATTCGCGAGGTACTCTCCGCCCTTCGCAACGGCACGGTCGACCCCGACGATCGCCGATGGTACACGATGAGGCAATACGTCTTCCTGCGCGACGCGGAGCGAGCGCACAGAGAGCTCTCGATCGACGGCGGCATTCTGACGGCCTCGTCATGACGACGAAAGTCGAGTTCTATCGTCACCAGCTTGGCGAAGAGGAGGCAGCGTCGTGGCGGCGCGTGCTCTCGACACTGTTTCTAACCCTTGGCCCCCAAGTGGCCGCGTTCGAGGAGGAGCTCGGCCGATTCCTCATGCGAGGTCGGGACGGAGCGAAGCTACCCTTCGTCGTCGGAACGAGCTCTTGCTCGATGGGGATTCTCCTCGCGCTCCGCGCTCTCGACGTGGCCCCCGGTGACGAGGTGATCACGACGCCGATGACCTTCGCGGCGACCGCCAACGCTATCCTCCATCTCGGAGCGAAGCCGAAGCTCGTCGATGTCGAGGCCACCACCGGGCTCATCGATCCAGCTGCCGTACGCTCGAGCGTCGGACCGCGCACGGTCGGCATTCTCCCCGTTCACCTTTACGGGCAGTTGGCCGACATGCGGGCTCTACGCGAAATCGCCGACCACCATGGTCTCTTCATCGTAGAAGACTCGGCGCACGGGGTTGAAATGGAGCGCGACGGAGTGCGCCCCGGCGATCTGTCGAATGCTGCGGTATTTTCGTTTTACGCGACGAAGAACATGACGTGCGGCGACGGAGGCGCCGTCGTAACGCGCGACGACAGAATGTTCGATCGCTTGAGGCGCCTTCGCAATCATGGGACGACGAAAGCGGCCACGGATCGGCACGGGGGCGCCTATCAACATTGGGACGTCGTCGAGCTCGGGTACAAGGCGAACATGACCGACCTCGACGCCGCGCTCCTCCGGCCGCAGCTTGAGCACGTGGAAGACAGGCGCTCCCTGCGCGCGCAGATCGCCCGCCGATACCGTTCGAGGCTAGGGGACCTCGTGGCCGCTTTTGGTTCCCCGTCTCCCGGCGTCCACGGAGTGCCCTGGCTCATGGCGAGCCGCGGCCTGGGCAGTCACCACCTGTTCACGGTGCACGCGCGGTTCGGCGAACGCGACGCGCTCCTCGCGAAGCTCGGCGAGCGGGGTGTCGGCACGGCCGTCAACTACCGTGCGCTGCACACTCTCACGTACTTCGCCGAGACGCTCGGAGTTCCACGCGGGGCGCTTCCCGTTGCGGAGGAGATCGGCGAGCGCACGATTAGTCTACCGATGTTTCCCACGCTGACCTCCGCGGAGCAGGAGCACGTGGTCCTCGCGCTGGCAAGCGCGTGGTCGGAGCTCGCCGACGGGCGCGAATGACTCGCGTTTGCGGGGCGGGCGTCTGTCTTTTCACCGGTTTCTTTTCGGCGTGCAACGGTCGCAACGTCTCGCCCGAGGAGCAGAGGCAATCGCCGGCGCCTACCGCGGTGATCATCGACGTGAGCATCGGCACGTGCGCCGACGTTCCCGCCTGCGAAAACGAGTGCGACGCCGGTTCGGCCGAACGGTGTCGCCGTCTCGCGGCGACGTACGCTCTCGGCAGCGGAGTCGAACGCGACGAGCCCCGGGCGTTGGGGCTCTACGAGCATGCCTGCGACATGAAGGAGCCGTCCGCGTGCGTCTTCGCAGGGCAAATGCACGAGTACGCGCACGGGGTCCCGAAGGACGACGCGCGCGCCGCGCGCCTTTACGAACGGGCGTGTGAACTCGGCTGGGCGGCCGGTTGCTACAACATGGCCATCATGCTCGAGTTCGGCCGCGGCGTTGCCCTGGACCGAACCAAAGCGCAGGTGCTTTACCGCGTGGCTTGTACTGCGGGTGCCAGGGTCGCTTGCGATAAAGGGTCCCCTAGTGAGTCACCCGGGTCACCCTGAGTCTCGCTCCGCCTTGCCTCCGGCAAGGTCTCCGCTCGACAGAAGGGGCTCGCACGTCACGTCGAGGGGAGCGATGCCGCTCCTCACCGCTCCTCCTCGAGCTCCCCAGCAGGAAAGACACTCAGTTTCGTTCTTTGCGTGTCCGGCGCAGGCGGGTGGGGGCTCGTTCGATTCAGAACAAGCCAATCGCGAAGTGGAATGCGCCGAAGTCTTCGTAAGAACGCCTCGTCACGTTGATGCCGTAGTCAAAAACGAGCGGGCCCACCGGTGTCTGCACGCGAATTCCGGCGCCGGCATCGGCCCGCAGAGTCAGCCCGTGAACGAAGACGTAGTTGGGGTCGTTCCAGAGATTGCCGAAGTCGCCGAAGAGAGCTCCGTCGACGGGTCCACGGACTGGAAAGCGAAGCTCGAAGCGCGGATTGATCATCAGGTTCCCTCCCCGTAGCGGAATCTGGTTGACCGTGAACGGAACCATCTGCTTTGCGGTGGCCGCGATTTGATCCGCGTACTCCTGAGGGATGAAGGTGTCTTGGAGCCAGCCCCTCATCGAGTCCACGCCACCCATGAAAAATAGGCGATCGGGGTACGTGCAATAGGATGGCGCAGCGACCGTGCCGGAGGGATAGAAAGGACGCGTACAGGGCAATATGTTGGCAATCTCTCCCACACGCAGCTCGGCCGCGAACGTGATTGCGTTCGTGATGGGCAAGTAGCCGGCAAGCGTTTGGGTCAGCCGGAGGAAGTGGCCCTGGAACTGCTGCGACGCGTCGGGTGCGGTGCCGCGTACGGGGTAGGAGTTCACCTGCTCCACGCCGGCGGCTACGTACGTCCCGCGATGGGCGTTGAAAGCGTTGTCGCGACGATCCCAACTGATCGCGATGCGGCCGGCGACGACGTCGCTGTCGCCGTCCGGAACGCGAAGGAGCCGGTCCAGGTCGCTGTTGCCCGGATTCTGCATCAGGTAGGCGGCTATCGTGCTGTACGAGAATAGATGAATGTCGTTGTGTTCGTAGTCCGGGCCGCCGGTGACCTGCACCTCGCGGACGGGGCGCCAGAGGAGCGTTCCGAGAACCGAGACTTTGAACAAGGTGAAGTCGCGCTCCAGGTCGCGCACGTAGACGCCGTCGATCTGGGCGCGGATGTTCGGTCCGAGCCCGACCTCCGGCCACGACATCGTCACCGTGTTGCGCGTCGCAATGCGATCGGCGGTCGGGAGACCGCCGTAGTTGGCCGCCACTTGCGGGTCCAGGATCAAGAAGTCCGGCAAGTAGGACGCCTGCAGATGGATCGTGAGCGCCCAGGCGTATCCGAGCAGGTCGCGATGCCCGTACTCGAGCACGCCGCGAACGCCCTCGCCCGTGGAGAATCCCGGCCTGACTTCGACGTACTGCGGCGGCCGCTCGACCACGTCGATCACGACGTCCTTGATGGGCTGCGGAATGTACGGGTCGCTCAGCGCGATCGTGACGCTCGAGAAGACGCCCAGCGTCGCGATACGCTCTTGCGTCTTTCGCACGTCGCTCGCGCCGAACGGCCTTCCCACCGATAGCGTCACGCGCCGGCGCACGATGTCCTCGTTGGTGTTTTCCAGGCCGCGAATGACGATGGCGCGTACGATGACTTGATCGCCCTCCGTGACGTCGAACCGCACCCGCGCGCGTGTGTTGTCGGCCGAGGGTTCGAGCGCGTATTTCACGTCGACGTAGTAGTAGCCGGCCTCCTTGTACCAATCGACGATGCGGCGCCGCGCATCGTCGAGTTTCGTGGTGCTCGCGGCGTCGCCCAGAGGCACGCGCGCCGCCTCGGCGACCTCCCGCTCGCTCGCGCTCTTCACGCCCGTGAACGCCACGTCCCACAAGCTCGTGCGTGGACCGAGCCTCACGGGTATGACGACTTGCATCGTCTCCGCGCAGGTCACTCCATGCAACGGATCGGGCACGCAGGAGCGGACCGGATCGAGCGCGGCGAGCGAATCGGCGGCCGGAAGCCCGGACCGATCGTAGCCGCAGTTGTACTCCGGCATCGGCGGCAGCGGCATTGGAACGCACTGCTTGGGAGGCGAGCGCGGGTCGCACCGGGCGCGTATGGCTCGAACAGGACCCACCTCGGCGTGCAAGAAGCCTTCGTTTCGATAGAGCTCTTGCACGTGGAGTGCGGCGCGCTCGTAGGTATCGGCGGCATAGGTCGCTTCCGGACGCAAGTCGAGGGGCACGGCCCGTGCCCCGCTTGCCAGCTGACCCGCGCCAGCGCCGCCGATCGTCGCGCTGACGCCGTTTGGGTCGGGGTCCACGAACAGGTCGGCACCCGGTAGCTCTTCGTCGAGATAGCTGTCCACCTCGGTGCCGATGGCGGCGGGGGAGCGCGGGCCGCCATCGCGAAGGCGCGTGATCGCGTCGAGCTTGAGGCAGGGGTAGCTTCGACCGACGACGCGCACGCGCGAATGCTCGCTGATGCGAAAGACCACGACCTGTACGAGGTCTTTTGCGGCGCTTTCGCCGAAAGCCCGCACCTCGACGTCGAGAAATCCTCGCTTGACGTAAAATACCCGTAGCTTGTCGGCGAGGTGGAGTGGCGAGCGATCCGTCTCGGTCTCGATCCCGAGGACACCAGCGAGGACTTCGGTGTCGAAGTGCTCGTTACCTTCGAAGCGGGCGACGAAGAGCGGCCCAGAGTCGATGCGAACTCGGAGGCCGACGAACGGGGGGGCCGACGCGGCGCCCGGAGGGGCGGCGGGGTTTTCGACGACATCGTGCGAAACGACCGCCCGATACCATCCCCGGGCGTGAAGCGTTTGCGCGAGCGCAGCGTCGGCCTGATCCAGAGCCGGCCCGTCCGCCCGATCGCCGCTGCGAACCGCGTACCCGTTCGCAATTGGAAGCACCTGATCCGGGCTCGCGTCGAAGACGTAGAAGTAGCGCCCGTCCACGACGCGTGGATGACCGGGCGTCACGTCGACCAGGACGGACGCGCGGGCGGGGTCGTCCGTGTCGCGCATCGTGATGGCGACCTCCGCTCGAGGGTACCCGTGCATGGACAGATAGCCTTCGATGCGGCACTTCATGGCGGAAAGGTCCGCACCGATGATTTCGCCCCCTTCGGACAAGTCCGCCTCGCGGAGCAGCTCATCGCGGTCGAGACGCGACTCGTGCAGATCGAGCTTCAGGCCCCGGACGAGCTTGCGCGGTACGAGATAGAGCGAGACGACAACCCCGCTTGCTTCGGAGCGCGCCGTAACGCGGCCTCTGGCGAAGCCGCCCGAGCCAAGGAGGGCGTCGAGCGCACGCCGCGCCGCGCCCGGCGAAAACGATTCGCCCGGCTTGATGCTCGCGACGCGCGGTACCGCCACGTCATCCCAAACGTTACCCTCGAGCACGACGTTGACGGCCGCTATTGCCTTGCCGGCGAACTCCGAGAGGTCGGGCGGTGGGTCGAGCGGGGGCATCGCCGCGGACTCCGTGGCCTGACATGCCGGCGCCATCCGGACCACAGTGGGGGCCGGCTCTGCGCGCGCGGCTCGGGGTGCGATGCCGACCAACGCGGCGAAGAGCAGGGCTCCGAAGCGCATTGAATCCAACGACTGCTACTCGAACTCGAGCCTCCAGCGAAGATCCACGCCGAGATTGCCCAGCGCGGACGACGAAACGTCGTTGATGTTGTCGTATGAACCTTGCAGGCTGAGCCGATTGTTCAAGCGCCATTCGATGTTCGACCGGAGTTCGCGATCCTCGCTCAGGCCCGCGGTTACGCTGGCGCGCACGTCATTGGTCAGTCGCTTGCCCACCGTGAGCTGGGGCTCGGTCTTGCCCGTTACGGTCGAGTAGGCGCTGCCGAAGCGGAAATCGTCGATGATAGGGAGTGCCTGCTTCACGGCTCGATCGGCGCCGCTCGCAGCGCCGAGGACGTTGAGTGCGACGCTCTCGCCGATGCCGCCCGCCTGAAGCTGATCGAGCTCGGCGCGCGTCATACCGACCAGCAAAAGCAGCGCAATGTCTTCTTGGGACAGGGCCGGCTCACTCGTCATTTCGATTCGCACGTCGTCGGCATCTCCGTAGGCGTGCAGCATGATGCGCCACAGCGATCCGCCGCGCGTCGACCCCGTCGCCGCGGCGCCTCCGCCCGATGCGGCACCGGCGGCTGCGCCCGCGCTCGTGTCAGTATATCGCCGATATTCCGTTACGGCGGTCACGTCCACGTTGGGCGCGATGCGCGTCGGGTCCTCGAAGCGGATGACCCCGGTCTGCACTTCGAAGTCATTCGCTTGGAAGTGAAACCGGCCGCCGGGAATCGTTCGGAGTACCCCCCGAAGCCCGACCCGCTGGTTGGTACCCGTAACCTCCACGGTGCCGGAATCCACTCCAAGTTGCACCTCGACGAGATTGTTCCGTATCTGGATAGGCGCGCGGGACCGCACGGCGACGTCGAAGACCACGAAGTCGAGCGCCGGGTCATACGCGTTCACCTCCGTGCGCTTGGCGCGGGTCGAGGCCAGATCGAAGTTGAACGTGATCGGGCGCGTGTAAGCGAGCGTCCCGATCGTCAGGTTGCCCGTCATGCGCGGCAGCGCGGGGGCAACGCCTCCCTGGGCCTTGCGGTCGTACGCCAGTTCCAGGTCCGCATCGAACGTCGCCGAGACCCCCTCCGCCGGCACCATATGAACGCCCCGAACCGTGATGCGAGACGCCAGCGCTCCCAACTCGAACCCGCGGACGGGCGCGGAACCTTCGAACGAGACCAGACCTCCCGCGAAGTTGCCTTTGCCTGTGGCCGTAACCTCGTTCTCGCTCGCGTTCACGTCGACCCGGACGTCCGTGATGGCGCTCGGCGCCCCGCGGATTTCCACATCATCGCCCGAGACATGAAGCTCGCCCGTGACCAGCGGCGAAGCGGCCCTCCCCTTGATACGCAGACTCCCCTCGAGACGTCCGCTGGCCCGATCCACCCTCGGCACGAGGTGCCTGAGAATGGCGAGGTCCACCGGATCGAGCCGCGCTTGAAGGTCGATGGTCGGATCGCTCGAGACCCGCGTTGCACCGCCTGTCAGAACGAAGCGCCCGCTGAAGCCATCCGGGCTGTCGAGCGTCACCGCGAGCGCAGGCATCGTGAGGGTGTCGCCCGTAAGTACAACCGGCTCGCTTGGGGGCGCAAGCGTGAGTTTTTGGGCGCCGCGGGACATGATGGTGGGCCCGAGGAAAAGACTTGCGCGCGCTTGGGACGGACGAGTCACCGGCAGGTCATCGACGATGAGCTCACCCCAGATCTGGCCGGCGATTGGGCCGGCAGCGGGCGCCCGAGCGGCGTCCTCTCCTTCGGCGCCATCCAATCCCAGAATGCGCGCGAACGGCCCGAGGTCCAACCCTCTGAGCAGGGCGCGCCCCGAAACGTGCGGCGATCGAGAGCGCGTCAGGACGACGTTGCGCAGATGCACCGTATCCCCAAGGAGATCGCCGCTGACGTCCCATTCGCCATGCGCGGCCGTGTCAGACGCGTAACTCTGCTTGTCGAAAGGCGGCCCGATGGGGGCGCCGCACTTGGTGCGGCCGAAGCTCCGTCGTTGCCAAGGCACCGTATGCGTCATCCGCACGTCCAAGTGCGAACTCGGCAAGACGACGCCGCGCGCCCGAGTGCTCGTCACGTCGATCTCGGCGCGCGTGACCAAGCCCGGCTCGGGCTGAAAATCGTCGAGATCGCCGGTAACGTGCGCAACCCCGGAGATGCGCCCGTCCATTTGCGTGGCAAGTCTCCCCAGGGCATCGATGCGTGAGAGCGGAATGTTCTGCAAGAGCACATTGGCAGCAATCACGCCACCGGGCTTGAGGGAAGCGGAACCGAGCACCGTGCCGGTCTCGCTCGCGCGAGCCCCCGCCGCAGGGGCTACTTTGTCGAGGAGGAATGAGCGCACCTCCAGCTCGGCCCCCGGAAGCCCGCGCTGGCGGTCGAACCAGCGGAGCGACATATCGGCATCCCCTTGGGCAAAACGCTCACCGAAAATGGCCACGTCTCTCAAGTGCGCCTTCGTGCTGATGGCTATGTAACCGCCCCCGCAGGCGTCTTCGGGCCCCCCGAGGGCCACGTGGACGTCCGCGCGGGTCGCGATTGTCGCGTCGAGCCCTTCGAAGCGAGGATCGTCGTCCAGCGCAAACATCGAGAGAATGTCTCGTAGGCGGAACGCTTCACTCGCCCCCACGGCGTCGACCTCGAAGCCTCGCGTCCCGCCAAAGCGCAACTTGGCGCTCGGGACTTCGTACGCGCTGTCCTTGCGCTTCACGCGCAGTCCCGTCAGCGCCACTTCGGTCTTGGTAGTGTCTACGGTCACGTGGCCCGCGCTGACGTCGCCAAAGGCAACGTCCGCCACGACGAACCCGAGAACCGCCTGGATGTCTCCCTCCGGTTCGGGATGGTTGAACTTTCCGCCTACGCGCGCGCTCGCCTCCAGCGAGCCGTGGATGGGGACGGTGCCGATCGGGGACAGGTCGTCCAGGTTTGCTTGCACGTGAGGAACGTCGACGCGCAAATCGTTGTGGAAGCCGATCGAGACCGATGCCCCGTCGATGCGTGACCGAGGAAGCTTGGCTTGCACGTCGACGAAGTTGAGAGCGTCCGCCCGAACGTGCACGCGGCCGGCAAGCTGTGCGTCGGAGAAGCCGAACAAGCGCTCGCGCGCCGGAGAGGCGGCAGGGCGGTCGTAGACTCCAAATGAATAGGTTTTGGCCGTGAAATCGCCGTCGAGCTTGAGCGGGCCCAAGCCCCCCGAAAGGAGGGGGACATGCAGTTCGCGAACGTCCCATCCGACCCAAGAGTTCGGATGGACGCCGAGGTCGCGCATGAGCGCGGTGAAATCCACGTCCACGGCGTCGAGGCGGGTGCTGAGTTTTCCGCCGCCCGTGAGAGGATCGACGAGGGTATCCGATAGGGTTACAGTGCCGTTCGCGAGCTGGAGCGTGGTTCTCGGGCTGCGAATGACGTTGCGCCGAATGATGATCTCGCTGTGGAGATCGGCCAACGCATACTGCGCGACTTTCACGTCGTGCGCCTCGAAGGTGCCGCTGAGGTCGGGAAGAAGCGTGTCCTTCGCGTAGCGAACGTCGGCATCGAACCCCGTCCACCCCTCCGTGGGCGGTAAATTAGCCGCGCGCGCGGCCAGACGAACGGGAACGCGCGCGCGCACATGTCCGTCGATCGAAGGCTGCGAAGCGGGATCCTGGGGGAGTCCGATGTGCAAGTGACCGACGGATAGTTTGACGCGCCGGCTGTCCGCCGGGTCGGCGCCGCACGGCGGCGTCGTATTCGCAGAGGCGTCCACGTCGGCCATGCCGGACGCATCGAGGCGGCGCACGAGGATGGCGTCGGGCTCCACGCGAACGCGAGCCTCGAGCGAGCAAAGCGCGTCGTCGTCGTGGGAGATCGAGCCGTCGGCGCGCAGGCGTGCGCGATGGAGATCCGCCCGGCCCGTGCGGACTGCGACTTCGAACGTCGAGCCGCGTAGGGGGTCGTCATCGGCCGTCGCGTCGATGTCGATCGATCGCGCGTCGAAGCGAACTCCGTCGATGTCGAGATCGACGAAGCCTTCCGTGACGGAAAAGACGTCGAACGGAGCGCGGATGACAGGGCGGCCAGCGCTTGCGCTCTGGGCCTCCGGCAAGTTGAGATTGGCAACTCGCCCGTTCCGGATCACGGCGCGAATGTGCGGTTCGTCGAGATCGATTTCGTCGATGGCAAGCT
This sequence comes from uncultured delta proteobacterium, assembly GCA_963831555.1. Taxonomy (GTDB): domain Bacteria; phylum Myxococcota_A; class Polyangia; order Polyangiales; family Polyangiaceae; genus Palsa-1150. The sequence continues at coordinate 833,655 of CAWHQT010000015.1, read as the reverse complement.
TTCCCGCCAGCAGGCCGAAGAGCTTCGGCCGTACGAGAACCCGCTTGCACTCGAGCACCGCTGGGCCCTTGTCACTGGCGTCGACGCGTACTCCGTCGAGCGCGACCGCGAGTGGCCACAAGCGGAGCGAGGGCGCGTACGTCGCCGTGATCCCCTGCTGTCGCAGCAGCTGTTGGGTCTCTTGGGCAACCCACCGGAGGATCCACGGCGATCGAACGAGCGATACCGCGATCAAAGGCCACGTCCCCACGAACGCGAGCAAAAGGCATAGGATGCGCGCGGCGCGGCGATCCCAGCGATCCGCGCTGCGGGGGCGGCCCGTAGGCGCAGGTCGGGACTCGGTCTGCGTGGGCGGAGCTGGAGTGTAAATCGCCGTCATGCCGGGGTAGGCGAACGCCGCGCGCCGCTTCGGTGCAGATTCAATTCTTCAATTCAATAGGGATTGTCGTCCGGGACCTTGGATCCGCCTCGGGGTTTTCCAGAAGGGGCTTCGGTGGGGGTCGGCGCGGTCGTGGCGCTGGGCTCGGTCGTGGCGCTCGCCGTGGCTGTGGGCCTGGGCGTCGGCGCCGTGGGAGCGGGCATTGGAGGTGCGCCCGCCGTCGCGGTGAGCGCAGGCTCCGTGCCAGTCGGGGTTGCCGTCGGCGCGATCGTAGCGGCGGGCTCGTCCTGGGACGGCGCCGTTGTCACCGTCACTGGACGCGGTCTCGCTTGCCCTCCGGCGGGCGGGTGCCAAGCCGGATGGGGGACAGGCGCCCCTGATGCGGTCGCGGAAGCCGCCAGCGCCTTTGCGCCGAGCGCCACGCTCCCGATTGCAGACGGGCCCGCATCGGCCACTGCCGTTTCGTGTGCCGTGGGAGCCTCTGGAAGACCCGCAACCGCGACGCTGGCGGGAGGCGTGGGAGAGCTCACCGCCGCTGCAGAAGAAGCCGCCGGTTCGGCCGCCACGCCCGCGCCGAAGATCTGGGTTCGATAAAGCGCCACGGTACCCGCCGTGGCCACGACGGCGGCGAACAGCAGCCACTTGCCTGGCTCCGCCTTCTTTTTTGTCTGTGCGACTACCGTGGGGACGATCGCCATCGCCACGGACGCCCGCCCCGAACTCGGGCCGGCTACCGCATCGGCCCTCGAGATCGGGGCATCCTCGCTCTTCGCCGCAGGAAGAGCAGGAGGAGAGGATGAGCGGGCCTTGGCGGGCGCTGTCTCATCGGCCATGGGGCTGACCGGCGCGTTCGCGAATCCGCCCGCGGGCGAGAACAGCGGATTGTGCCCAACCTCTTCCATGGATCCGCCCGCTTCGCGCAGCGCTTCCTCGAGGAGCTCCGCCGCTTGCCTGATGATCGTCTGTCCCTCCGCGGGGGCCTCGGAATTCGCCTTGCGGTTGGGGAACATGCCACCGATGGGCCCCGGCCGTGGCACATGTGGGGATGGACGCGGGGGCCCAGGGGGCGGAATGGATGGGGGGCGCGGGTTCACCGGCAGAGCGGGCGGCGGCCCACTGGTCGGGTTCACGGCCCCGAGGCCCGCGTTCGTGGCCTTGCGCGAAGGCATAACCGAGGGCGTGAGGCCCGGGGCCGGGCGCGGCGGCGGCTGGGTGCCCGGACGGACCTGCGCGCCAGCAGCCCTAGGCAACGTGGCGTCGGGTTCGGATTCGAACGCGCGTCCTGCGTCGCTCTTCGTGCTTACGAGCTTGTCGATCACGGCCTTGGAAGACTCATCGACCTTGATGAACTTGACCCCCATGCCAGAGGGCCGCTCGACGCCACCGTGACTGCCTTGGAGGCCGTCGCGCTTCCACACGACGCGGCCGACGCCGGTGATCACCGCCTGGTCGCTCGCAAGGCGGATCTCGAACTTGAGAAGCGTGCCCGCAGCAAATGGGTTGGCCGTCTTGATGTAGATGCCTCCGCGGCTGACGTCGTGAGCGTGGTTCTCGATGAACTCGTCGACCGTTGCGCTCTTGTAGCGCACGTTCAGACTCACTATTTTCACGCGGCGATCTTTGCGGGTGTCCTGGGTCATCGCTCGCGGCTCCCGCCTTTCGGGTCCCTTCGTAACTCGGGCCATCGTAGCCCGCCATGACACGAAAAATCCAACCGCGAGGGACCCGCTTGGACCTACGCCTCGCGACCGTAAACAGACGCCCGTGCCAGTGCCGGCAAGAGCTCTCGGCGTGGTAGCATAGCCACCACCCGTCTTGGGCTCGACCGCGAACGATCCGCCGGACGCTGGCGACCGGGCGCCTTCGGACGCAGAATCCGGCGCTCGCTCATTGCGGCCGGTCCCACGCGCGCCGCCCCGCGCGCCTTCGCGCCTCCGTCGAGCATAGGGACCCCCCGTGGCAATGCGAGACCCTCGTGGAGAACATCGGACTCGGCGGAGCTTGCCTAATCATAGGGCAATACGTTTCGTCCGAGGACATTCTGGCCCTTTCGTTCATGGCGCCTGCCACTTGGGACCCGTTGGTGATTCGCGGGCGCGTCGCGTGGGTGAGGACCGACGAGGCCGTCCGCCGCGTCGGGCTTGCGTTCGAGCACGAAAGTGCCCGGGCGGTTCTCGCCCTCTATGAGCTCATCCTCGCGCTCGCTTACGAATGAGAGCCGGCGCGGCAAGCGCCGTTCGGGGTGACACATGGCAGTGCGCGGACCGCCACAAGCGAGGCGCTTCGATCGTCGAGCGCGTGCACTACCGGGTCGCTTTTGTCTTGCCCCGCCTTCCCCCCCGAGGGCCCGCCTCCGCCATCACGACGACGGGATAGGCGAGCGTTTCCAAGAGCTTGCTCCGGCGGTTGTCAACCTCACGCTGGAGGCTCTTCACCGCATCTCGGCGAGCGTCGAAGAGCCGCCGGGGCTTGCGCTGGAGTCTTTGATCGCTGAGGAGCGCATAGGTGAGCCACGGGAACACGGCGGTTACGTCGGCGTGTACATAAACGCTACCGCTCGCAACGCTCTCGGCCGACACTTTGCCCCACGTATGGCCTTCGCCGGCCGGGCACGAGCTGAGAGCGCCGTTGTCCACAGGGTCGACGCAGATTTGGACGTCGATATCGAATCCGTGCGTGGGCACGCCGAGGATCTGGTCAAGAAGAGGCTCGCCCTGCAGCGTGTAGTTTTTGGGAACGCCGCCGCCGAGGATCCAAACGGACAAGGGCCTCTTCAACGTGCCAAAGCAATGGTGCTGCATGGCGCCCATTTCGAAGACGTCGTCGTTGATGTCGATTTCGAGCTTGAAGGCGTCACCGAGAACCCGCTTGAGCTTCACGATGTTGAGAAAGATGGAGCCGTCCTGCACGGCGCCGACGAAAATGGGAACGCCGTACGCGTGCGCGGTGGAAAGGAGCGACGGCTCCTTGACCCCGAGCGCCTTTTCTATTTCTCCAATGCGCTCGCCCAAGAGGTAGTGAAGCTCGGTCGTGGTCATCTTCCGCTGAAACTCGCTTCCGCGGAGCAGCGCAGAGAAGAGCTTGTCGGTCTCGAGCAGGGTCTCTTCCCAAAACCCTAGATCGTAGATGCGAATGATTCGGGCGAGCCTGTATTGCAAGTCTCCGGCGGTGGGGTCGATTTCGCGGATGCGGTGTCCGATGATTCGGTGTGCGTCGTGATAGAGATTCGCGCCCGTCGTCGTCACACAATCGACCAGCCCGCGCTCGATGAGGGGGATGAGGCACGACTGGTGAAGCCCGGCGGGCGTCATCGCGCCGCTGAACGTGAGAAAGACGGCGCAGTCTTGCTCGATACTTCGGCGCATGAGTTCGTAGGCGGTTCGTTCCTGGCGGCCCACGTAAGCTGGAAACCGCTGCATCAAGATTTCGCCCGGTGACTCTTTGCCCGTGATCGCGCTCGGCCGTACATCGCGCGACAGCTCGAAATGACGGCGCAGCGAGGCGCCGCTGAGAGTCTTCTTCGGCATGGTTATGCGCCTGAGGAATCATTGGAGGCATCCAGCCGTCAAGCGGCGCTTGCAGCCGCGCGAGAAAGGGTGCATTTCCATGGGCTCGATGACGACGCTCCTGCCGCTCCGCGGCTCCTTCGTCGAGCCGCCTGCGGCCGAGCCCCCGGCTACGTTCGAGCAACTCGCCGCTCTACCCGACGAATGCATCGACGTTGCCGTCGGCGCCGCGCTCATTGCGCGCGATACGTACGCGACGCTCGATGTGGGCCGCCTTCTCCGTCGCATGGACGAGATGTCTGCCCCGCTCGCCGCGCGCGCGCTGCCGTTGCTCGCGCCGGAAGATCAAGCGGACGCGGTGTCCCACTATATCTTCGATCAGCTCGGATTCCGTGGCAACGAACAAGACTATTACGACCCCAAGAACAGCCTCTTACCGGACGTGCTGGACCGAAAGCTCGGCATTCCCATTACGCTCGCGCTCATCTATTGCGAAGTGGCCCGCCGCGCGGGTGTGCGGGCGCGAGGGGTCAGCTTTCCCGGCCACTTCCTCGTCCGGATCGACCCCGCCGGTCGAGACGATTCCCCCGTCATGGTGGACCCGTTCTTCGGCGGGCGAAGGCTTTACCCCTCGTCTTTGCAAAAGCTTCTCGAGCGCGCATCTTCCACGCAAAAGCTGTCCGTCCGAGAGCATTCGGTGCCGGCTTCCGCGCGGACGATGCTCGTCCGAATGCTCATCAATCTAAAGTGGGTCCACGCGACGCGGGGCGAGTTCGCGCGGGCGCTCTTGGCGCTCGATCGAATCATCTCGCTCACGCCAGACTCGGTCGCCGCTCTCCGCGAGCGCGGGCTTTTGGCGGCTCGCCTTGGATCCATGGAAGCCGCGCGAGCCGACCTTTCGCGCCTCCTCGAGCTGGCTCCTCAAGGCCCCGACGCAGGGTCGATTCGTAAGCAGCTCGAAGAGCTGCGCGCAAAGGCCAGCGTTCTGAATTGAGGGGAACGGCTCCGGGAGAATGCGCCGCTCGTTGGCCACCGCGTTGGTCTTCATGGCGCTCTTCGGTCCGCGCCGCTCGGCCGCGCAAGCGCGCTGGGATGCTGGGCTCGCAGCGGGTGTCATGCAGCGCGTAACGACCGGGGGCGAGCCGGGCGCCAAGAGCCCTCTGCTCGGGCCGGTGGGCGAACTCCGCGCCCACGTGGCCATCGTTCCGACGCTGCGCGCGGGAGTCTACGTGACCCAGGACATTTCGCCCGTCTCCGGGGCCACCGCGCGGCAAATGACGGAAGGCGGTTTGAGGCTGAAGTTCACGCCGCCAATCGTCCGATCGCCGTGGCGCCTCTGGACGTTCGTGGGCCTTGGCTACGCGAGGACCTACGCGCCCAGCTACGTGGGTCCGACGCAGGGGACCGCAATGGCGCCCAGCGAACCCGCGCAGCGCGTGCCAGGCGTTGGCGGCGGCGTCCTGGATTTGCCTTTCGGGCTCGGGATCGGACTCAAGCTACGTGGACCGTGGTGGCTCTTCGCGGAGATTGGGGGCCGCGTCGGACTCTTCTTCGCAGGGGCCATGTACCAACGCGAGCAATGCCTCTGCGGCGACCGGTATGTTGGAAGAGACTCGCTCGCCGCGGCGTTGAGCGTCGGGCTAAGCTTTGACCAGTAGCGTCGCAGCACACGAAGCGGCACGCTTGGCTTGGCGATGAGCACCCCTTCCGACCACGACCCGGCCACCGCAGCCGAAGGCTCCCGGGGAGCCATCGCGCGTGGTGAGCGCAAAGGCGAGCGGCCGAGCGCGCGTCCGGGGGGACCGCAATCGCTCGTCGGCGTGGTGCTGAGCGGGCGCTATCTCATCGAGCGGCTGATCGGGCAAGGCGGCATGGGCGCCGTTTACCAAGCCGAGCACACGCATATGCGCAAGCGCCTTGCGGTCAAGGTGCTGCACGCGGAGATGAGCCGGCTGCCTGAGGTCGTGGCCCGCTTTGAACGCGAGGCGATGGCCGCGGCGCACATCGACCATCCGAACGTGGCCGCCGCGACCGACTTCGGCAAACTCGAAGACGGCTCGTTCTTTCTGGTGCTCGAGTACGTCGAGGGGAAAAGCCTGCGCGACGCGATTGCCGAGGGGCGCCTCGACCTGGGCCGCGCTCTTCATATCGCACGGCAAATGGCGCGTGCGCTTGGGCGCGCTCATTCCATCGGGATCGTCCATCGAGACTTGAAGCCCGAAAACATCATGCTCGTGACGCGCGACGGCGAGGCGGATTTCGTCAAAGTGCTCGACTTTGGAATCGCCAAGGTTCCCGTGGGCGAGCTCGGAAGCGACTCGAGAGTTCCGGGGCTCGCGCTGACGCAGCTCGGCATGGTCTACGGAACGCCGGAGTACATGGCGCCCGAGCAGGCGCTCGGCCAGCCCGTCGATGCCCGCGCGGATCTCTACGGGCTGGGCGTCATGCTGTTCGAAATGATCGCGGGAACCCGTCCTTACGAGCACGAGAGCAAAGTTACGTTGCTCGGGATGCACGTGACCGCGCCAATACCCCACGCGGGCCAGCGAGCTCCAGAGGCAAACGTACCTCCCGAAGTGGACGCGCTCGTTACGCGCCTCCTGGCGAAGGACGCGGCAGACCGCTTCGAAGACGCCAAGGCGCTCGGCGACACGATCGATTCCGTGACCGCCGAGCTCGCGGCGCAGGGACGCATCCTGGAGCCCGCGCGGCCGCCATCGTCGTTCGGGCATCCCCAGCGCGCAAGCGGCGCGCGCCTCGCCGCGGCCGCCTCGGCAATCCCGGTTTCGGCCCGTCTCGCGCGGTCTGCAGGACATCGCGGACTCCGAGCGATTTCGCTCGCCGACGCCGCGCGAGTTTCGTTCGGGAGAGCAGGCCGAACCGCGCTGGCGTGGACGGCATCGGCATCGCCGCGCACCCTTCTCACCGCGTGCGCGGGGTTGGCTTTGGTCGCGCTCGTCGTCGCGGGGGCGCTCGCGCGGGGCCGCCCGGCGTACCACTCGCCGCCAGTTCGGCCGACCGCCGGGGCAGAGGCGCGCGCCGAGGCGCCGGCCGCACGCGATACGAGCGACGACTCGATCGTAGGCGGAGCCCGAGCGAACATAGAGAAGGGCGACTTCGCCACGGCGGTCGACGAGCTCCGCGGAGTCGAGACGTCGCGCCCCGATCGCGCCGACGTACACGCGCTGCTCGAGCGGGCCTATACCGGCGTTCGAAATGCGCGCGAGGCCATGCGCGAAGCGCGCCTCTTGCTTTCGCTGGACGCGAACGCAGCGGCAGACCTGAAGCTGCAGGAGGACATTCGCAACGCGGCGCTGCTCAAGGAGTCGCAGGAAGATGCCCTATCGCTCCTCGAATCGAAGATGGGGTCGCGCGGAATCGACATTCTCTTCGACGTCGCCTACGGCTCGCCCGCTCGCTCTTATCCGCAAGCCGCGCAGCGCGCGAAGCGATCGCTCTCGACGGAGGAAGTGCGGGGAGCCGCAAGCCCCGCCCTGGCGCTCGTGTTCCAATTGCGGGACGCGAAGTCATGCGACGGAAAGCACGCGCTGCTCGCCGCCGCGCGCGACCAGGGTGACGCGCGCCTGCTCCCCACGTTGCAACAACTCCAGGCAACGCGAGGATGCGGATTTCTCGCCGCGGGCGACTGTTACCCCTGCATGCGCCGTGACGCGCTGCTCTCGGAGGCGACGAACGCCATCCAAGAATCGAGCCAGCAAAGCGCCGTGAAGCGCGGTGCTCGGTGCCGCTGAACGCTCAGCGGCAGACGTCGCGTCGAGCTAAGCCGAGCACGGCCCGGACACCCATCCCGAGCAGACGGACGTCCGGGAGGGAGCACGGCCTGCAAGCCGTACGGTCACCCCAGGGTCAATCAGAGTCGGGCCCCAACGATGCCGTCGAGGAGCCAAAGGCGGAGCAAGACACAGCTCCCCGCGACGTTCCGGGATGGGGAGCTCGACGGGAGTTCCACTCTCCTCACTCGTCGTTCTAGCCAGGCCCGTCCAACGGAGCCTTGCCGGAGGCGGCGGAGAGAGACACAGCGTGACACGGGTGATTACAAGAGAAACCTTTCCCGGTTCGCGTGCAGAAATTCTAGATACGCGTCGATCGGCTGATGGGACGCGATATCGCCTGCCTCCACCGCCTGCTCGAGCGCGCGTTTCACCTCGCCCACTTTGCGCGACGGCGGCAAGCCGAACGACTTCATGATGGCGTCGCCGATTCCGCTGGGAAGCGGCGGCGAGAGAGCATCTTCCGCTGCGAGTTGCCCGATGCGCTGCTGCAGCTCTTCGATCTGCTGAAGGCCGCGGCGCTTCTTCTCGGGCCGCTTGGTCGTGATATCGGCACGGGCCAGGCAGAGGAGGTCATCCAAGTGTTCGCCGAGCTCGCGCGCGAAGCGGCGCACCGCGCTATCGGTCCAACCCGGAGAATACTGGTTGGCCCGCAAGTGGTGCAAAATCAGAAAGCGGACCGTATCCTTGAGCGCAATCTCGCTCCCGAAGAGGCCCATACGCTTGTCGAGCTTGTCGAACATGCGCGTTCCGACCTCCGCGTGCCCCAGGAAGTGGACCTTGCCGTCCGGCGCGATCGAACGCGTCTTCACTTTGCCGATGTCGTGAAATAGCGCGGCCCAGCGAACTTCGAGCCGCGGGACGGACTGGCGCACGACTTGTTTCGTGTGCTTCCACACGTCCTTGTGGCGCCACTCCCCATCGCCGAAGCCGACCATCGCGTGCACTTCGGGAAAGATGGCGGCGAGAGCGCCCCCACCGAGCAGTTCGTCGAGTCCGCGCTCCGGATCCTCGCCCATGACGACGCGGTCGAGGCACGCGCGAACGGCTCGCGGGTCGAGCTTGGCTGCGGCGCGGAAGTCCTCCATGCCGATGGGGTCCGGGACCTCGTGCACGGGGCGTCCTTCGGCGGCCTCTGCGGCAGCCTCTAGGACATTGAAAACGCCGTCGACGCGAGGCAGGGGCGTCACGGGGGACAGCCGGTCGAGCTCGGACATGGAACGTGCGCTCATATCACGCGCCGTCGATCGGCGCGACGACACGGCGCCGATCGCTCGAGCCGGGCTCCCCGGCCGGGGGAGGCTCGGTCGTCCGCGCCTCCTTTGCATTTCTTTGCGCGGAGCTCTCGGCGATCGGCTCGCCGAGCTCGTCGCTCACCTTGCGCAAGTATTGCTGCTTTACGTGGAAGGGAAGAAACGCGCTCTTGAACCCGCTCAAGATGATTTGCTTGATGTCTCCGAGCGTGAGGCCCATCTGCGTGTGACACAGCCACAGTTCCCGGCTGACGGTCGTATCCGTAATCAGGCGGTTATCCGTGTTGACGGTCACGCGAAGTCCCAAATCCTTATAGAGCTTGAGTGGGTGACTGGCCAACTCGCGGATAGCGCCGGTCTGGACGTTCGATGACGGGCAGCACTCGAGGGGAATACGGTGATCATTGACGTAATGGAGCAAATCGCCGTTCTCGCGCAGTCTGCACCCGTGGCCGATGCGATGGGCCCCGCAGACGTGGATTGCCTGCGCAATCGACTCGGGGCCATAAGCCTCACCCGCGTGGATCGTCACGTTGATGTTGTTGTCTCGCACGAGCTGAAACGCCGCTTTGTGATGCTTTGCAGGATGGTCGTACTCGGCGCCGGCCAGGTCGAACCCGACGACTCCGCGGCCCTTGTAAGCGACGGCCAGCTCCGCCATCTCGAGCGAAGTCGCCGCCGAGACGTTACGGATGCCGCAAATGATGACATTCGATTCGATGCCGTGGCTTTCCTGCGCGTGGCGTAACCCTTCGAGAACGCTCTCGACGACCGTCGTCAATTTCAGGCCACGACGGGTGTGGAGCATCGGCGCATAGCGCACTTCCATGTAGCGGACGTTTTCGCGCGCTGCGTCTTCGGCGAGCTCGAAGGCAATTCGCCGGAGAGACTCTTCGGTCTGCATCACGCGAAGGGTGACGTCGAAGGCTTTCAAATACTCGACGAGCGTGCCGCAGTTTTGGCCCAAGTTCATGAACGTTCGCAGCCCGTCGGCGTCTCGTGCCGGCAATTCGACGCGTTGCCGCTCGGCGAGTTCGAGGATGGTGGCCAGCCTTAACGACCCGTCGAGATGAACGTGCAGGTCCGTCTTCGGCAGCTTCTCGATGTCCTCGAGGGAAACGGTTGCCGCCTGCTGCGTTTGGTGCATGACGGAATATACCATGCGGACCACAATGGCGCGCGTGACCCTTCCTCCTGCGCTCGGGCCAGCTTCGCGAGGCGGAGCGTCTCCCTCCAACGCTCATCTCGGACTTGCGCGCGCGCTCGCCGTCGCGTCCTTGTTCGCAGCCGCTTGCGGCGGGGGCCGGCCAGCTCTCGTTTGGGCCGCTCCCGCGGTGTCCTCGGGGCTCTCGTCACCGCCGCTGCCGCCGGCCTCCGCGCGCCGCTTTCCGGCGGATTGGCCCTTCGCCGAAGGGGCCCCCTCGCCACGGTCCGAGCACGGCATGATCGCAACGGACGCCGCGCTCGCCACGAAAGTCGGCGCGGACGTTCTCGCGAGCGGCGGCAATGCCGCCGATGCGGCCGTGGCCGCCGCCTTCGCGCTCGCCGTCGTTTTTCCTACGGCGGGCAATGTTGGCGGAGGCGGGTTTCTCGTCGCACGTATCGGCGGGGCGTCCTACGCACTCGACTTTCGCGAGACCGCGCCCGCGGGGTCGACCCGCGACATGTACCTCGGACCCGACGGCGAGCCGACGCACGATTCCAGGGAGGGCTGGCGATCGGCGGGGGTGCCGGGGAGCGTCGCGGGTCTTTGGCAGGCCTACCAGACGCTGGGATCGAAGCGGAGGACGTGGGCGCAACTGCTGGCTCCCGCCATCGACTTGGCCGACCGGGGCTTTCCCGTGGATGGCGCGTTCGCGAAGACGGTCGCGCTCGTGCAAGAGCGCCTCGCAAGGTTCCCGGCGTCGGCCGCGCTGTTCTTACCCGGCGGCGCGCCCCCACTGCCGGGAACGACGTGGCGTGATCCGGACCTGGGATTTCTCCTCCGGCGCATCGCGAACGAGGGCCCGGCGGCCTTTTACGAGGGAGCGGCGGCGGAGGCGCTGGCGCGGGCGGCCAAGGCGGGGGGGGGCCTTATCACCACGGATGACCTGCGGGCGTATCGAGCCAAGTGGCGAGCTCCTTTCGAATACGAGTATCGAGGGCGAAAGATCATCGGAATGCCGCCCCCGTCGTCAGGCGGCGTCACCATGGCGCTCATCGCGCATCTGCTTTCGGCGTATGACCTGCACTCCCTGGGCTGGCACACGGCGCCGCAGATCCATCTTGCCGCCGAGGCGATGCGGCGGGCATTTGCGGCACGCAACGCCGATCTCGGCGACCCCGACTTCGTCAAAAACCCCCTCGACGAGCTCATGTCGGCGGCCTGGGCGCAGGCGCAAGGCGCCACGATCCGGATGGATCGGGCGACGCCAACCAAAGAGCTCCTTCCGAACGCCGAATCCCCCGGGCACGAGGGACCGCACACGACGCACCTATGTGTCGTCGACACGGACGGCAATGCGGTGGCCATGACGACCACGCTCAACGCCTGGTACGGCAGCGCCGCCGCGGTGCCCGGCCTCGGTTTCGTGTTGAACGACGAGATGGACGACTTCGCAACCGTTCCGGGTGCGGCAAACATGTTCGGACTCGTGCAGAAGGAACCGAACGCGATCGCCCCGGGAAAACGCATGCTCTCATCCATGTCGCCGACGATCGTCGTCGGGCCGGAGGGCCAGGTGGAGCTTGTTCTGGGCGCGGCGGGCGGGTCGCGAATCATCTCGACGGTGTTCGAGGAGCTCTCGAACGTCCTCGACTTCGGGATGAGTGTGGGCGACGCGGTGCGCGCGCCGCGGTTTCACCAGCAGGACTTGCCGGACCTGCTTTTTCTCGAACCGCACGCACTGCCCGACGCCGTGCGTCGTGCGCTCGAGACCATGGGCCATTCGCTGAAAGACGTCGAGCACCTCGCGGACGCGCCCGCGGTAGGTCGCGTCGGCGGGGCCGATCGCACGGCCGGCGCGCTCTGGGAAGGCGCCGCCGAGCCGCGCCGCGACGGCGGCTTGGCCCTGGGGATTTGACGTACCGGCCGTCCGTTGGGCGCCCTGCGGCGGTCACCGCTTCGGCGCGCGCGCGTCGGCGTTCTGCGGATCCAGCCTAAGCGCCTCTTCCCGATGTTGCCGCGCGCCTTTGGCGTCGCCGAGCGAGAGGCGCTCTCGGGCCAGGAGCGCATGCGCTTCGGCCTTTTCGTCGGGTGTCGCCTCGCAGAGAAGGGCGCTTTCGAGCTCGAACGCCGCCATGACGTGTTCGCCCGTCGCCGAGAGTGCACGCGCGTAGTCCACGTGCATGGCGGCGCTCTCGACGTCCACGTAGAGCGCCGCCTCGCCGACCTTTCTTGCCTCGTCCCATTGCCTGGCGGCGACGAGCCGGTCCAACAGAAGCCGCCAAACCCGCCGGTCGTGTTGGTCGACCCGCGCGACGGCGCGCAGGGCGTCGAGCGCGTCCGCGTCACGCTTCTCTTCGCTCGCCAGGTCGTAGAGCCCGCGGAGCGCTTCGACTTGCGTCGGATCGAATCGCCGAGCCGCCTCGAGCGCCACCCTCTCCCGCGCCGCGTCGTGCCGCGCTCCGGCCACCTCCGCAAGCGCCATCTCGATCGTGTATCCGTCGCCCCCCGCGTTCTTGATCGCCGAAAGCTGCTTCTCCTGTTCGTCGAAATTCTTGTCCGACGACGCCAGCTTCGAAAGCAAGAAATGGGCGTCCTCGTCGTCCGGGGCGATCTTCTGGGCCTGGTCGATCTCGCGTCGCGCTTCGTCCACCTTGTGGGCGCGTAGGAGCGCCACGGCATAGGCCACGTGCGCTTGCGAGCTCCCTGGCGCCTTGCCCGCGAGCGCTTGCGCGTCCTCCAGCGCGAGCGGCCGCGGATCGAACATGTACTGCCCGTCGTAGCGGGCGAGGCGCGCCAGGGCCCAGGCGCGAAAAGCCGCGTCGTACTCGGACGGCGACGCGCCGAACGCTTCGGAGAGCACGTCCTTCGTGCTCTTGCCTTGACCCCACAGGGCGAGCGCTCGCGCAATTCGCGAAAATCCGAAGCGCTCGGCGGTGAACGCCAGCATCTGGCTCGCCGCGTAGTACGCGACGGTGACGTCCACGTCGCCGTCCGCGTGGGTGAACGCTGCGTTCATCTCGACCGCCCCCGGCAGCTGATTGCGCTTGAGCGCTAGATAGAGCTCCGGATCGAGCTCTCGCTGCCACTCCGGGCGGGCAATCATCGTCTCGTACTCCGAAAGGCCCTCGGTAAACCAACGGGGAACGTGGCTCTTGGAGATCTGGATCGCGAAGACGTGGGCGAGTTCGTGCCAGAGGACGTTGCCCCAGTTGAACGGTTCGCTGTTCGGGCTCATCGCCGCGACGACGTGCCCGAAGCACACCCCCTGGATGCCGATGTTGGGCAGTCCGCTGGTGCGAACGCTGAAGTGTTCTCGCTCGCGGTACATCTCGACGGCGACGGGCCCCGCGGGGGTAAACGCGTAGTGAGTCTTCATGACCCCCCAGGCTCGCGTGAGCATCCGCGGCACGTAGCGCTCAAGCACGGCCCGCTCGTCTTTGGGATAGCGAACGTCGAAAAGCCCTTCGCGCGCGCTCTCGTATTGCTGCGGAATCCACCGGCCATAAAGGAGCTCGAGCGTGTTGTAGACGCGGACGTTGAAGTGGTCTCCCTTCCATGCCTCTTCCAGAGACTTGACCCCTGCGGCTTCGTCCCCCGCCCGGGTCTGCATCAGGCCGAGCTCGGCCCACGCCTTCATGTCGTTGGGATCGAGCGCGACGGCTTCTTTCATCATGGCGACGACATCGGCGTAGCGGTGCTCCCACTCGGCGAACTCCCCGACGATCCCGTAGAACTCGGCAAATTCCGGGTTGCGGGAGAAAACCTCGCGCTTGGCGGCCTCGTAGCCGGGGGCGTCATCCGCCAAGAAGCGAGCCGCCGCGCGGAGGCTCAAGAGCTCTAGGTCGCCCGGATCGACGGCAAGCCCTGCATCGATGGCGGCGGCGGCCCGACCCGAATCGCCGTCGCGAAGAGCGATCCCCGCGCGCACCGCATAGGCGGCCGGTAAGTTCGGGTTGGTCGCGAGCGCGTCCCGAACGAGCGCATCGGCCGCGTCGAAGTCGAAGGCTTCTTCGAGCTTCACACGCGCAAGCATGACCTTCGCGTCAGCGCGGTGCGGCGCGATCTTCAAAGCCTCCGTCAATACCTCCTCGGCGTGCCCGGGATCGTATTTGTCGATGAACAGGCCCGCGCGCCAAAGGAGCGTCTCGACGCGCCCTCGCTCCGCGCGCTCGCTTTCGTTGTACGCACGGTTGGCGTCCTTCGCGTGCCTCAGGAGGTGCATGGCGCGGCCGACCATCGCGAGCCCTTCTGCGTCCGTCGAAGCGACCGCGTCGCTTCCGTATTCATCGGCAAACTCGAGAAGAATCGGCTCGGCGTCGGCTCGGCGTCCGGCACGAATCAGGAGTTCGCCCAGCGTGAGCCGCACACGTCGCCCCCCGGTCCCGGGGCCGTCCTTGTCCGGGTAGAGCCGTGCGATGGCCTCGTCGACCTTTCCTCGGGCGGCGAGAATCTCGCCGCCGAGCGCCTCGGCGGTGAGCCTTTCGGCTGGATTGGCCAACGCTTGCTCGTCGTAACGCTTCGCTTCGTCGAAGCGGCCCTGATCCAAAAGCAGGCGCGAGAGGGCCACGAGAGCGGCGGGACGCGAGGCGCCCGCGATGGATCGCAGGGCCTTTTCTGCCACGTCGTAGTCCGAGGCGCGCGCCGCCTCGAGAGCGGTGGCGAAAGGGCCGCTAGGCGGGGGCGTGGGGGCGAGCGGAGGCGCGGGCGCGGCGCGCGTCTCGGACGGGTGCGCGAGGGCGCTCCCGCAAAGCGCGACACAGAGCAAGAAGTACACGGGCTTCATGGCCTGCCATGGATCCTACACCCGCTCGCCAAACGCGCCTTGCAGGCGCGATCTCATCCGCCGTCCCTCATCCGCGAGGAAACGCGCACCTCATCGGGACGGGACTCGATGCGGCCCGTCGCGGGGTCGAACGTTAAACCCATCTCGATGGCGTCCTCGTCATCGGGATAATAGCGCGCGCGAACGCCGAATGCGTAGAAGCCCACGCTTCGGTAAAGCAGGATGGCCGCCCGATTCGACGGGCGCACTTCCAGCAGAAGCCGGGCCACGCGCGCGTGACGCGCATACTCGATCGCCTCGCTCATCAGCGCGCGGGCGATACCCCGCCTCCGTAGGTCGGCGCGCGTCACGAGGTTTAGAACGTGGATCTCGTCGGCGACGTGCCACGCGACGAGAACGCCGACCACCCCGAGGCCATCATCTCGCGCAACCCAGAGGCGCGACCACGGGCGCAGAAGTTCGGCGCGCAGCTCTTCGTCGCGCGCGGGGCCGGGCGCCTCCAGTGCGGCCACCTCGGCGAGGTCGCCTTCGTTCATTCGGCCGATCCGAAGAGGCATACCCACGGGCGATTACCGGCTCGGCGGTCGCGGAGGCGCCAGCGTGGAGGGCCCGGGGGGCGCCTGCGAAAGCGTTGCCCCGAGCACCGCCGCGCCGAGAGCCCGGGCCCGCGGCGCGACGGCCCAGGCGTCGATCGCAAGCCGAACCGATCCATCCCCGCGCACGATGGCGCCCGCATAGGGCCCGAGGCCTAGAACGAGCGGCCCGAGCGGCCGAACGAGGAGCTCTTCGGTGTGCCCAACCGCGTCCACGCCCACCCATGCGGGAGGTTCGGGCGCGTCGTCGGAAGGCAGCCCGAGGTCGATCGCGTACTTGGCTTCGCCGCCACCCGCCGCGTCGAGGCACGTCAGCAAATGCGGCACCCGAAGATCGCGCGGGGGCCAGTTTTTTTCCACGCGGCGCGCGCTGGCCGCGGTGAGGGCGAATTCATCCGCGCCTGCGCGGACCCAAAGGACGGTGACGAAGCCGCTTTCGATGGGTACGTCGACCCGTGACGTGAACCCTTTCCCCGCGCGGCTCGACAGGCGAATGGCGCCGCCCATGCGCTTGACCCACGCACGCGTAATGTCGAGTCCGATCCCGCGCCCTGCGAGCAAATCGCTCGATTCGCGCGTCGAGAAGCCCGGAAGAAAAAGGAGCGAGAGGAGCGTATCGTCGTCGGCCGCATCGGCGATCGCGGCGGTGACGAGCCCCGCCTGCACCGCGCGCGCGCGGACGTCGGCCACGTCCACCCCGGCACCGTCGTCTGCGATCGTGATGCGCAAGCGGTTGCCGATCTTTCGCGCGGAGAGGGCAATCGTGCCGCTCGCGGGCTTGCCGAGCGCGGTTCGCACCTCAGGCGCCTCGATCCCGTGAGCCACGGCGTTGCGCACGAGCTGCAAGCACGGCTCCATGAGATGATCGGCGATGCGGCGATCGATCGTTTCGTCGGCCCCGCGGGTGCTCACGATGACGGTGAAGCCGCTGCGCCGCGCCTCCGATTCGATCGCGGTCGTGAGCCGAGCGAAGATGCGGCCAACCGTGGACTGCCGCATCGCAGAGAGTTGCTTCTTCGCGTCGACGACGCCTTCGCGCAGCGCTTGCTCCGTGGTGCGTAGCTCCGCCGATGCGGCGTCGAACTCGTCACCGAACGCCGCGAGAGCCGCGGCGGCACGCTCGATCTCGAGCAGGGCCGCGGCCGGAGCCCCCCAAGGGCGAGCCGGGCCGATGAGGCGAAGCGCTTCCACGAGCGACGCGCGGAGGCCGCGCGCCGAAACGGCCGCGTCGTGCCCCCGATGGGCTCTCGAAGCGATGCGCTCTCGCGCGCGTTCGATGACGTCGAGCCGCTCGATGAGCCGATCGACGTCGGCAGCGCGAACGCGGATCGTCGCCGTCTCTTCGTCGAGGCCCGAGGTTCGCGGGCCCGGCTCGGGCTCCGACAGGGGAGCTCTGCTCACCCGCGATGCCGAAGGCGGGGTGTGGCTGCGCCTTCCGCCCAGCGTGGCGAGAGTGGTCTCGGGCTCGTCCAGAAGAGCGCCCAATATGGCCCGCCATTGCGCCACTTCCTGCATGGCCTCGTGCGCAACGGCGGCGACGTCGGCACCCCGTATCTTCTCTTCGAGGCCATGGCAAAACCAGGTCATCGGCTCGTCGCCGACGGCGCTGGCCGCGCCTTTCATCGTGTGCACGTGACGATAGAGCGCGCGCACGGCGTCCACGGGGTCGCCGCTCGTGGCGAGCGCGTCGTCGATCCGCGCGAGACGGTCCGCAACTTCGGCGGCGTACTGCGATCGCGCGAGCGGATCGATGGGTAAGGCAACCAGATCTTCGGGAGGGACGGGCCAGCTCGTCGCCACGGCGCGCTCGCCCGCCGCGAGGCGTGCGACGGCCGTTCGCACGATGAGTGCGGCTTCGTTCAGCGCGGCTTCGTCCCCCTCGCGAATGCGGCGATGCAAGCGCTCGAGCGTCGCGGCCAACTCGCGCTCGCCCGCGAGGCCCGCGCTTCCCCGAAGCGCATGCAGCGAGCGCTTCGCCTCGACGACGTCGCTCGGCGCGGCTTCCAGCTTCATGAGGTGTCGTTCGAGCTCCTGGATGAGAAGTCGAACGAGCTCGGGATCGGCGCGCGTCATGCGCCCGGGGGAGGCTCGGAATCATCGCCATCCTCTTCGGAGAGAAGGCGCATCAAAGGTTCGAGCATCGGGAAAAGTGCGCTGACCAGCAAATCGCGTGGCACCCGTCCGCTCAGCGCTGCGAGCGAGCTCACGAGACCGCGCGCCCGTTCGCCCGCCTCGGCCACGGCTCGCACGGCTTCGGGGTCGCTCCCGGTCAGCTTCTTCACTCGCTCGCCCATGTCGACCAACGCGGCTTCGGCGTCGCTCGCGGCGCCCGCGGCGCGCGCCGAGTCCTGCGTGACTTCCGTCAGGACCGCATGCGCCTGGCCGACCTGGGCATCCAGCTGACCCAGCTCGGCCCCGAGGTGCACGAGGCTTGCTCCGAGCTCGCGCGCCGAGTCGCTTCCGCGCAGCGATTGGGAGCGCACCTCCTCGCTCACCAGCGCGAGAGACCGGCCCTCGCTCTCGCCGCGCCGCGCCGCTTCGAGGCCCGCATTGAGCGCGACGAGGCCGAGCCGCTCGAACGCATCGAGCGCGCGCGCCGTTCCCGCTTGCAACTCGGCGGCCCGGGCGGAAAGCGCGCGGGTACGGTCGGCCACCGCGTCCATCGCCCCGCGTTGCCTAGCCGCCGTGGACGCGATTCGCTGAGCGGCGGAACCGGCGTCGCGAGCACGGACCAGGGCTCGCTCGTGTGCGCCCCAAAGCGATCCATCATCCGCCGTCGCCCGCTCGCCGCTTTCGCGCGTCTCTTTCGCGGTGCGCCGTAGCAAGCCAACGAGACGGTGTTTCCGAGGTTCGGCGGACATGAGGGGAGTCTTAGTTCTCGTAGTTACCCGGGTCACGTGTCTCGTAGTCACCCGGGTGACGCTGCGTCCAAAGGGACCGTCGAGCGGAGCCGAAGGCGGAGCGAGACACAGCTCCCCGCGACGTTCCGGGATGGGGAGCGTCGAGGGGAGTTCCACTCCCCTCGACGTGTCGTGCTAGCCAGGCCGGTCGAACGGAGCCTTGCCAAAGGCAAGGCGGAGAGAGACACAGCGTGACCCTGGTGACTACGAGAAGCCCGACCCCGGTGACTGCGAGAATAACAACGCGAATAACCTTCGCGCTATTCGCGCTCGGCGCTTGGCGCGCCGCTTGCGTCCTTGCCGGTCCGGACATCGATACGGACGCGTATGCGCATCATATGATCGCGCGCGCCATTCTCGCCGATCCTCGCGACCTCGGCGTGCATTGGGTTTGGCTGCCGCTCTTCCACTATCTGCAAGTCCCGCTGGTCGCTCTGGGCGGAACGATGAACGCGGTTCGCTGGGCGAACGTCGTCCTCGCGGCTTGGGTCCCCTGGATCCTCTTCAAATACGTTCGCGCGACGGCCAAACCCGGTCCCGCGTGGACTCCCGCGACCACGGCATTTCTCGCAGCCCTCTTTGCCGCGGCTTGCCCCATCGTCATGCAGATGGGAACGACGGCGCAGCCCGAGCCGCTTTTCGCCCTCCTCATGCTCGGCGTCGCCGTCGCGTTCCAAAAGTGCCAGTACCGTTCCGCCGCCGCGATGCTCGGCGCCGCGGTCCTTCTGCGTTACGAGGCGTGGGCGTCCCTCGCCGTAGCCTGCGGGATTCTTCTCCTAGAGCGCCTCGAAGCCTTGAGGCGGCGCCGCCGGGGCGCACCCGGGCCAACCGCGAGCCGCGAGGCCCTTTGGGTCGTCGCCGTTCCCGTCGCGCTCATCGTCGGGTGGGCCGCGCTTCGCCGCCCCGTAGACGGCCGCTGGTTCGGTTTCCTCGGGCAAACGCGCGAGTTCGCGACGGGCGCCACCCACGCGCAGACCGCGCTCGACGGGGGCGCCACCGGGCTGCTGCATGACACGCTCTACTATCCGGTCGTCGTTCCGTTTCGGGTCCTGGGACCCGTGATGGGGCTCGTCCCATTCGGCATCGCGCGCACCGTCCGCGAGCAAGGCTCTCGGTTCGTTCTAATCCTCGCCGCTTGCCTCGGCTTCATTTCGCTCACATGGATCATGCGATCGTCGCTCGGGCTGGACCGCCATTTCGTCGTCGTCGTCCCCCTCTATGCAACGTTCGCGGCGCAGGGCGCCGCCTCGATCGCCGGCGGAGCGATGCAGCTCGCGAGGCGATTCGTACGCGGCGAGCGCGCGGCCGCCCTGGGACGATGGCTCGCGGGCGGGCTATCGATGGCGGTACTGGTGGGGTTGGGTGTCGAGCTCGATATTTGGATGGGATTCTGGCGAGGATCCATCGAGCGCGGGTGGCCCGAGCGCTCCGCCCTCGGGGCGTATCTCCGGTCCCTCCCTGGACGGCCCCCGATTTTCTGCGACGACGCAACGATGGAAATTCTCAGCGGTCTCGACCGACGCCGCTTCGATCGGCACTGGATCGACGACCCGCATACCTGGGATCGCGTCGCGGGCGCGGCGCAGGCGACCGGCGTCGCCTATGTGGCCACCTGGAGCCGCAAGCTGCGCGGCCACGAGCCCGCCGGCGACGTCGTCTTCCGCGCCGGGCAAGACGCAGGGGACCCGAGCACGGGAGTTGCCGTCATGCGCGTCGTGCCCGACGCAAGCCACGCGGCGCGCTAACCTTCGCCAGCCCGGGCGCACACGAAACCCATGGAGCAGGTCCAGCCGTCGCGGCTCGCGCGTCCCACACTTCGAAGACTGCGGGCGTTCGGCCGCCTTCTGGACGCCGGGCGGGCGCCGATCGAATTCCAGATCCTCGGGCGCATGCTCCTTCAATCCGCGCTCGTGGGCGCCGCGGCGGGGCTGCTCGGGTCTCTCTTCTTCGCGGGCGTCGAGGCGGCCCAGCGCCTCTTGCTCGAAGCATGGGCGGGGTACGCGCCCCTTCGGGCCGGCGGCGAACGGATTCTCGGCGAGTTCTCCAAGAAGACGCCGTTTCACCCGTGGCTCTTGCTCGTCCTTCCGGCCTCCGGGGCGTTGCTCGCCGGCGCGATCTCCACATGGCTCGCCCCCGAGACGCGCGGCGGGGGCGCCGATACGATCATCGAGGCCTTTCATCAAAAGAGCGGCTTCGTGCGAAAGCGCGTGGCGTTCGTGAAGGCGGTCGTGTCGATCCTCACGCTCGGCACCGGCGGCTCGGGTGGTCGCGAAGGCCCCACGATGCAGATGGGGGGAGCGCTCGGGTCGCTCGTCGCGCAGGTGCTGCGCGCCACAGACCGCGAGCGACGAATTCTTCTCGTCGCCGGAACCGGCGCCGGAATGGCGGCCGTGTTCCGCACTCCGCTTGGCGCCGCTCTCCTCGCGGTCGAGATCCTTCATCGGGACGACTTCGAAGCCGACGCCCTCGTGCCGAGCGTCCTCGCAAGCGTCGTCAGTTACTCGGTGTTCATCGCATTCTTCGGCGAGCAAACCCTTTTCACGCATGCCCCGAGTTATCCGTTCGTCCCGAGCCACCTTCCGCTCTACGCTCTTCTGGCGGTCGTCATCTCGGTGGGGGCCAGCGCGTTTCTATCGACCCTCCACTGGGTCCAGGACACGACGCGGACACTGCCCCTTCCGGAGTGGTCGAAGGCCGGCGTCGGCGGGCTCGCGCTGGGCGTCTTCGCAACGCCCATCATCGTGCTCATCGGGCCGCACTTGGGACAGGCGGGGCAGGGACTCGGCATCCTGGGCGGCGGCTATGGGGCGGCGCAGCTCGCGATCACCGGCGCCGAGTGGTTTCCGCTCGGCTGGCGTGGGGTGGAGCTACTGGCCCTCCTGGCCGCCGTCAAAACCGTGGCCACGTGCTTGACGGTCGGTAGCGGGGGTAGCGCGGGCGACTTCGGCCCGTCGCTCGTGGTCGGCGGAATCCTCGGGGGCGCCTTCGGGCGCGCCGCGCAGCTCTTGCTTCACGACCCGCGCATCGATCCTGGAGCCTTCGCGCTCGTGGGAATGGGCACCTTTTACGGCGGGCTCGCGCACGTGCCCATCGCGTCCCTCGTCATGACGTGCGAGCTGGCGGGAAGCTATGATCTTCTCGTGCCGCTGATGCTCGCCGAAGGCATCGCGTTCGTGGCCTTGCGCCACCGAAGCCTTTACCACGCGCAGGTGGCCACGAAACGCGACTCTCCCGCGCACCGGGACGATTTGATTTTCGACGTGCTCACGGGCATTCGCGTGACGGACGTCATCGTGAGAGACCGCCCTTACGCGACGTTCACGACGCGAACGCCGGTCGGAGAAGTGATCCAGACGGCGGCACAGAATGCGTGGCAAGACGTGTTTCCGGTCCTCGATGAGGGTGGAAAGCTCGTGGGCATCGTCGTCAGTGACATCTTGCGGACCATCGCCGCCAATCCCGACCTCGGCCAGTTTGCCATCGCTCATGACCTGATGGTGCCGCCCGTCAGTGTAAGCGACACGGACGACCTGCAACGCGCCGTGGAAGTTATCCTGGAGCATGGCCTCCGCGAGATCGTCGTCGTCGGCGAAAGCGGACGGATCGTCGGCTTTTTGGATGAGGGGGAGATCACGCGCTTCTATCACGACGCCACGGCGAGCCGCCGACCCGAGTAGCGTCGGCCCAACGCTCGCGGGACCGAAGGGCCGTCGATTCCGGCCGGCGCAGACACTGGCGCCGGCTCGCTCGGCTCGAGAACCCCCCGGCTCGATTTTGGCCGGGGGGCCCGATTGGGGGCTTGCGCCCCTCCGTTCGCTCGACTTTGAAGAATTGAGCTCTGGCGGTAAGGCCCGAAGGAGACTTTCTTCGCGCTTTCGCGAGCGGCTCCGGGCTAGTCTTGGCGCGCGGGTCGCAGGAGGTCTTTGCGGTCCGCAACCGAGGAATTGCCGCCAATGCAAACGCAAGGGCCTCGGCAGCGAGGCGCGTCGGGCCCGAAAGAACCCGGCTCACCGGCCGAGGCGAACGTCGACAGCGAGGAACAACGGCTCGACGCCATGCTTGCGGCGCTCGCTCGAGGTGCGATCGCGGCCGAGGCGTGGGACGAATTGCACGCTGCAGCGCGACGCAGCGACCGAACCAGCGAGCTGGCGTTCGCGTTCGAGAGCGTGTCGCAAGGCAAGAGGCTGAAAACCGCGCCGCCCGCTCTCGCCGCGGAGTTCCTGTTCCAAGCGGCGAGATTCTTCGGCCACGTCATGAGAGACGAGCTTGGCGCGATTTCCTACCTTCAGCGCGCGCTGGCGCTGGCCCCCGCGCATGCCGCGTCCTTCTCGAAGCTCGAAGAGCTCCTCGACAAATCGCAACAATACAAGAAGCTCGCCGACCTCTACGTCGCCGCGGCGCAGCAGCAGCCCCGTGGGGACCAAGCCCCGTTCTTGCGACACGCGGTGGAACTACTCGTTCTCGCCAGCGGTCCCGATGACAAGCTCATCGAGCTACTCCAGCAGGTGCTTCGCCTCGAGCCGGGCGACGGGCCGTCTCAATCGCTGCTCGAGTCGCTCTTCCTCAAAGCGAACCGTTTCCGGGACGTCGTCCGGCTCGACGAGCAAGCGCTTGCGAGCGACCCGGCGCCGAACGCCGAGACACGCACGCGGCTCTTGGCGCGGATCGTCGAGCTCTATGCGGAAAAGTTGCGGGAGCCGGAGCGAGCGCTGCCCTACATCGAGCAACTCTTGGTCCTCGACCCCGCACACGCCGTGGCGCGCGCCGTGGCGCGGAGGCTCATCGCGGTGAGGGGGTTGGCCGGAAGGGCGGCGGCAGCGCTCGCCACGGCGCACGAGGCCACGGGCGATTCCGATCAAGTCGCGCAGTACCTCGCGCTCGAGCTCGAGAGCACGCGCGGAACGAAACGGGCGCAGCTTCTTGCACGCCTAGGACGATTGAAACAAGATCACCTCGGCGACGCGATCGGGGCTTTCGAAACGTTCGAACAGGCCCTCGCGATGGACGCGGACGACGACGTGCGAACGCGCTACGTGGCGCTCGCCGGCTTGCTACGCCGCGACGCGGACGCTGCCAAGACCCTCGCGCGCCTCCTCGCCGGAGTCAAAGACTCCGCGGTGCGCGCGAAAACGGGCGCCGACCTGGGGAAGGTTCTGCGGCGCAACGGTGAAACCAAGCGCGCCAAAGCTCCGCTCATCGCGGTTCTTTCCGCCGCCGGCGCGCCGGACGAGGCCGTGCTCTCTGCCGCGTACGTCCTCTGGGAGATCCTCGAGGTCGAGAACGACGCGCGCTGGCTTTGCGAAGTGCTCGAGCGCATCGCTTCGATCGAACCGGATCTCGAGAAGCGCCGCCGGGTGGACGAGCGCCTGTCGGAGCTGGCCACGAAGCTCAACGACGTGCAGCGGGCCATACCGGCGTTCGAGCGGTTGCTCGGGACGAGCTCGCGCGCGATGGCGCGGCAAGCGCTGGGCCCTCTCTACCAAGCCACGGGCGCCACCCTCAAGCACGCGGGGCTCCTCGAAGACCAGGCGAACGAGGCGGGCGATGCGGTCGAAGCGCGTTCTCTTTTGATGAAGGCGGCCCAAATCCGCGCCAACGAGGCGAAGGACGTCGCGCTGGCCATCGCGACGTGTGAAAGCTTGATCCAGCGCTTCGGACCCGCGCACGACGTACTCGCGCTCTTGACGCCGCTCCTCGAGGCGCAGCGACGGTGGGGAGACCTGGCCTCCGCCTTGTTCGCGGAGGCGTCGCTCTACAGGGGCCGCAGCGAAGACGACGGCGCTCCCGCCGATGACGCGAGCAAGAGTCGGAGCGCGGCGCGCGCGCGCGTCCTTGCGCGCATGGGACTCGTGAAGCTTTCGCGCCTTCACGACGCGCAGGGCGCGATCGAGGCGATGAACGAAGCGCTTGCGTGCGACCCGAGCGACAAGACCGCTCGCGCCACCCTCGAGAAGCTCGCGGCGGCGGGCGAACATCGTCTGGCCGCGGCGCGCGCGCTCGAGCCCTTTTATCGTCGCGAAGGAGCGCGGGCGCCGCTCCTTCGTGTCCTCGATCTACGAGGATCGCTCGCGGCCGATCCGGATGACCGCCTGGCGGCCCTTCGCGAGTCGGCCGACCTTTCAGCCTCCGAGGTCGCGGCCACGGGAGGCGATACGGCGCGCGCGCTCGACCTCGTCGCGCGTGGCTTCGCCGAAGCCGTAGGGAGCATGAAGCCCACGGGCGAATGGCTCGAACGGCTCGACCGCGTCGCCCGTCCCGGGATTGACTCGGCGCGACGCGCCGCGGTTCTGGCCGGCGCGCTCGGCGACCGCGAAGTCACCACCGTAGAGCTGAGCGCCCTGGCCAAACGCGCCGCGGGGGCCCTTGCGGAAGCCGGCGACGGGCGGGCCGCGATCGCGCTCTATCGTCGCGCGCTCGCATTCGAGCCGCACTCGACCGTGCTGCTCTTGCACATCGACGATTTGCTCCGAGACCAAGGCAGTCCGAGCGAGCGCATCGCGCTGCATCGCGCAGCGCTTCGCGCTCTGCCCGAGAAGGGCGATCACGCGCGGCGGCAGGAGCTCTTGCACCGCATCGGATCCCTCGAGCGCGGCGACCTGGGCGACGCCGCGGCGGCAATCGAGACGTATCACGCCGCCCTCGACAACAACCCGGACGACGCGGCCGCGCGCGACGCGCTCGAAGAGCTCTACGTCCAAGCGGGGCGCTTTTCCGACTTGTGCGCGCTGCTCGAAGGCAAAATTCTGCGCCTGCAGGGTGACGCCGCCCGCGCGGTTCGGGTCAAGCTCGCGAAGCTGGGCGCCGATCAGGGAGACGTCGACACGGCGCGCAGGCATTGCGAGCATCTCTTGGCCGATCCCGATCTCACCCCGGAGCACCTCCGCGCCGTCGAGCGAGCGGCCGAAAAGCTCGCGGACGCGGACCTGCTGGGAGCCTCGCTGAAGCGGCGGGCCGACATGGCCGCTTCGCCGAGTGAACAGATCGCATGGCTGGACAAGCTCGGCGTCCTCGACCAAAAGCGTCGCGGCGACTCGGCGTCCGCCGCCGCGAGCTGGAAGCGCGCCGCCGGCCTCGCGGAGGCCATGGGCGACGAAAGTGGGGCCCGGCGACTCTACGCACTTTCGCGCAAAGCCGCGCCGGAGGACGTGGAGGTGACGGCCCGTCTGACGTCGCTCTGCGAGCGCGCCGCGCTGTGGGAAGAGCTGCCGCGACTTTATGTCGCGCTCGCCAATCAAAGTGGGGACGACGAAGAGCGGGTCAATCTGGCGCTTCGCGCGGCCGAAGTGCAATCCGAGCGGCTGAACGACGTCCGCTCGGCGGCGCGTTCCGCGGGGCGCGCGTTCGAGCTCGCTCCGGGGCGGGCGGACGTTCTTGCCGTGTTCGAGCGGCTCAGCTTGGCCGCCGGCGGGATGGAGTCGTTCGAGCGCACGGTGACGGGTGTCCTTTCGCGTCCAGACGCGCCCTCGAATCTGGGCACCGACGCGCACGCGCGCATTCTTCTCTCTCGCGCCCGAATGCTGGCGTCCGACGCGTCCGGGGCTGACGATGCGTCGGAGGCGTACCGCGCGATCCTCGATGACGACCGCTTCGCAGCGTACCGGCCGGAGGCTCTCGAGATGTTCGAGTCGCTCCTCTCGGGACGCGGCGATTCCGATCGGCGCCGCGCGGATCGGCGGTGGCTTCTCGATTGGCACGCTCGTCACGCCCCCGACCAGGAGCGTGTTCGGCGATGGCTGGCGTGGGCGCGCGAAGAGGAGACCACGTTCATGGACGCCGACCGGGCCATCGCGCTCTACGTTCGGGTCCTCGGCGTCGAACCAGGATGCTACGAAGCGCTGTCGTCCCTCGCGCGGCTCGCGCTCGCCACGGGCAAGACGGACGACGCGCTTTCGGCGCTGTCGTCGCTTCGCGATCGGTCGGAAGGGGCGTCGAGGGTGGCCATCGAGCGCGAGATTGCGCGGGTTCTCGCCACCCACGATCTTCGCTACGCAGAGGCCTTGCCGTCCTTACGAGCCGTACTCGCCGACGCCCCGAGCGACCCAGAAGCGCTCGCGCTCTCGTCGCGATTGCTCGCCCATCCGGAAACCCGGGCCGAAGCGTGCGCATTGCTCGAGCGGGCGTGCGACGCGACCGAAGATGAAGGCGCGCGGACCCGCATTCTGACGGCGCTCCTGGACGCCACGTCCGGGCCGCCCCTCGAGGAGCCATGGGCCTTGCGGGCCGGCTGGTTCGAGCGCCTCTGCACGCTGCAGCGCGGTTGTGGCCTCCTCGATGCCGCGCTCGCCACGGCCCTTCGGGCCGCGCGAGAGACCCCGAACGCCCCGGCCTCGTGGGATAGAGCGGAGGCTCTTGCGCGTGACCTTTCGCGCCCGGACGAAGTGGCCGCGCTCTACGAGGAAGTGCTTGCGCGTCCCCTTGGCCGAGAGCACACCGTCGCGATCGGCGAGCGCGCCGTGCAGTTCTACGAAGAGTGGTTCGAAGACGCGGGCCACCTCGTCCGCATCCTCGACCGCGTGCTCGACGTCGATCCGGCCGCGGGCTGGGCGTTCGATCGGCTCAAGCTTTTGCTGGATGCGGCCGAGCGATGGGACGACCTCTTCGCGGCCTACGATCGCGCACTCGGGGCGGCGACGGGGGAAGAGCGATCCCGGCTTCTGGAGGATGCCGCGCAGACGGCGAAGGACTTCGCGGATCGGCCGGAACGCGCCATCGGATACCTTGAGCAGCTCCGCGTTTTGCGGCCGAGCGACGGCAAACTGGGCAATGCGCTCGAGCGCCTCTACGAGCGGGAGGGCAAGCACCGAGAGCTCGTCTTTCTGCTGACCGCGCGGCTGCCGACTCTCGACGCCGAAGAGAGCCGGAGGGCCAGAACGCGGGTGGCGACGCTATGGCTCGACGCGCTCTTCGACCCGGGCCCCGCGCTCGATGTCCTCGAACCGCTGCTCGAGCGCGAAACGCTTGCGAACAATCGGCTCGCCGCCGAGACCGTCCTGCTTCTCGAGCGAATCCTCGCCCAGTCGCCCAAAGGCGCGCCGACCGAGAGCGTGCCGCCGCCGGCGAGCGACCCCGGGCGTCCTCGGCGCGGACGCACGTCCGAACCGCCGCCGCTGCATCGGTCGGTGCGCCAGCGCGCCGCGGCGTGGCTACGCGAGCACTACGCCGCGGCTGAAAGCGATTCGGACCTCGCGCGCATGCTCTTGGTCGAGCTCGAGACGATGTCGCGGCCCAAGGATCGCGTCCGCCGCCACGTTCAGGTCGCGGAGCTCTTCGAGCGCGTGGGCGACCTTCCGAATGCGTTCGTCCAAACGAGTCTCGCCGTCATCGCAGCCCCGGGTGATGACGCGCTCCGGTCGCGTCTTTCGGACCTGGCGGAACGCTCCGGCCTCGTCGAACGGCTCGCCGAGGTGATGGCCGCCGCGGCGTCGGTCGCCGAAACGGCTTCGCTCTGCGCGCTGCTCACCCTCGAGGCGGCCTCGCTGCGAGCCGAACGGCTCGGCGATGCGCCGGGAGCCATCGTGCTGCTGTCTCCGCTGCTCACCGATCGTAGCGTTTCGGACGAAGATGCGCTGGCGGCCGCCGGACAGCTCGAGCCTCTTCTAGAAGCGGCAGGTCGCGTCGAAGAGCGGCTTGCCGTGGTCGAACGCATCGCCGCCGTCACGCGCGAACCCCAAGCGCGGCGAGACGCGCTCGGACGGGCGGCGGGCCTGGCGGTCGAAATAGGCCAAGACGCGCGGGCGATCGCGCTCTGGGAGGCCGCCCTGGCGATGAACGATCGAGACGCCGACGCGCTGGACAGCTTGATCGATCTGCTTGGCCGGGAGACTCAATACGAGCGGCTCGTCGAGGTGCTCGACAATCGCGCTCGCGTCGCCACCGCCGCCGCAGCAAGGAGGAGCGACTTGGTGCGGGTCGCGGCAGTCCTCAGCGATGTGCTCGATCGCCCCGCGCGCGCGGTCGACGCTTGGCGGGCGATTGAAGCGGAGTTCGGCGAAGCGGACGACGCGACCTCCGCCCTCGCGGCGCTCTTTCGGGCCACCGAGCGCTGGCAAGAGCTCGCCGAGCTGCTCGAACGGAGCGCCCACAGATCCGCGCAAGCGACCGAACGGGCGGACCGATTGAGCCAGCTCGGTGACGTTCGGCGGGAGCGCTTGCGCGATCCGCGGGCCGCGATTGCCGCGTATGCGGCCGCCCTCGCGGAAGACGCGGGGCACGGACCGGCGCGCGCGGGCCTTCTTTCCCTCACGAATGACGACGCGCAGCGTGCCGAGGCGATCAGCGTGCTCTTGGCGGCGCTCGGCGAGAGCGACGATTGGCGCTCCATCTTGGCGCTTACTCCGCAGCGGCTTCTTTCGGCTCATGATACGAGCGACAAGCTCTCCATTTTGCGCTCTGCCGCGAAGATCGCCGAGGAGCGCGCCGGCGATGTCACGCGAGCGTTCGACGCCATGCGCCGCGCGTTCATCATGGCGCCGGGCGACGCGGGCCTTCAGGCCGAGGTCATGCGTCTGGCCGAAGCGGCGGGCAGTTGGGCCGAAGTCGTCGCGGCTCACGGCGAGGCGATCGACGGAGCCGCGCGAGAGGACGCGCAACTCTGCGCCCAGCTGTGGCGTACGATCGGCGCGACGCGTGAGCTCCGTCTGAACGACCCGAAAGGCGCGCTCGACGCGTACCTCCGTGTGATCGCCGGGACGACGGACGCCGATACGATGCTCGCGGCGGCGCGAGTCGCCGCCGGATTGGGCCAGTGGGATGTGGCGGCTCGCGTGCTCGTGGATTGGGCGCGGGCCGTGGGAAGCGCGCCGGGCCAAGGCCTCGACGAACTCGAGCGCGCGTCCGCGAGCGCGTCCGCATGGGACGAGGCCACCCGCGCCCTCACCGAGGCCGTATCGTCGGGGGACCTGCGCGGGCCGGCCGCGCGCGACATCGCCGCCCGCGTCGCGCGGTGGCATCTCGAAAAGCGCGCCGACGAGAACGCCGCCGAGGCGGCCCTCGAGCGCGCCCTTTTGCACGACGATTCGAATGTCGCTCTACTCTCCTCCCTCGCGCAATTGCGGCGGCGAAGGCCCGACCGGCGCTTGGTCGAAACGTTGGTTGCCCTGTCGGGCACGGCGGGTGGGAGTCTTTCGCTCCTGCGGGAGGCGTCGGAGGTCGCGTCGAGCAACGTGGGCGACCGCGCGCTGGCTCTCGAGCTGGCCGGCAAGACGCTCGATCTCGCGCGGGCTTGCTTCTGGGGCGCCGGCCGCGAACACGCCGAACCCGAGGGAGGAGACGGCAAGGACGATCCGCGGGCGGCCGCCGAGTGGGCCATCGAGACGCTCGCGCGCCTTCATGACCATGGGGGCGACGCGCAGGCGGTGCTCGACGTGCTCACGCTCGGCGAGGCGCTTCCTTTCGACCTGTCGGTGCGTCACGGCATGCGGAGACGCGCCGCGCGTACGGCCCTCGATCGGTTGAACGACGCCGACCGGGCGATAGCGCTCTATTGGCCTCTCTTCGACCACGATCCGCGCGACACGGAGGCGGTCGAACGCCTCGCCACGGTTTACACCGCGAAGGGTCGCACCGGCGACCTCCTGCGGATGCGGACGCGCCAGATCGAGGTCGCGGAGCAAGCGAGCGAACGCGTCGCCCTTCGCCTCGAGGCCGGCCGACTGCTCGGGGAGCTGGGCGAAGGCGCGCGCGCCGTGGAGATGTTGCGCGCAAATTTCGAGGACGATCCCGGGCACGCGGCGACGGTCGAGAAGTTGGCGGCGACCCTGGCTCTTGCCGCGCGAAACGAAGAATTGCGCGATCTCCTCGCATCGCAAGCGGAGTATGCCGAGCGGGCGGGCAACTCCGTCCGTGCGGCCGATTTGTGGGGCCGAGCCGCGAGCGCCGCCGAAGATCTGCTCGGCCAGCCAGAAGCCGCCGCGGGGTATCACGCGCGCGTCGTGGCCGTTGCAAAGAGAGCCGCGTCGCTCGAGGCGCTGGCGCGCCTGGCGCAAGACAAGGGAGATCACGTCGCCGCGGCGTCATGGCTCGAGAAGTGGCTCGAGGTCGAGCCCGAGCAGCGGGTCGGCGCGACGCTCCGGCTCGCCGAGGCGCTCATCTTCGCGGGACAGTCCGAGCGCGCCGCCGAGCGCCTCGAACAGTCCCTGGTGGAAGCGCCCGCGTCCGAACCGTTGCGCGCCCGGCTTGCCGCGATCTATCGAGCGCAGGGTGACCTTCCGAAGCTCGCGCGCGCAACGGCGGAAGCGGCGGTGCACGCACCGGACAAGTCGACGCGCATGGAGAAGCTGCTTCTCGCCGCGGAGCTCTTCGCGGGAAGCTGCGGACAACCCGAGCGAGCGGTGCCCTTGCTCGAGCAAGCGAGCGAGCTATCGCCCGAGGACCAGACCGTCCGCCTGAGCCTCGCCAACGCGCTCGCGCAGGCCGGCAGGCACGACGATGCACGCGCCATTCTTCGTTCGCTCATCGACGCCTTTGGCGGGCGCCGGCCCCGCGAAAGGGCGCCGGTGCACTACCAGATGGCGCGCCTGGAGCTCGCTGCGGACAATCGTGCGCGCGCGCTCATGGAGCTCGACACGGCCGCTCGCGTCGACCCCCAAAACCCAGAGATTCTCGGCACGCTGGCGCAGCTTGCGCGGGACGACGGGCAGCTCGAGCGGGCGGAAAAGAGCTACCGCGCGCTGCTCGTCATTCTCCGGCGGTCGCCCGCGAGCCCGAACGGCGGACGCGATACGGCCGGCGGGAGTTCGTACGCGCGGGGCGAGGTCCTCCTCGAACTGAGTCTCATCGCCGAACAGCGCGGCGAGAGCGAACGCGCAAGGGAGATCCTCGAGAGCGCCTTCGAAGCTGCCGCGGAGAGCGAGTTCGAGCGCGAGCGTCTGGAGAACCGTCTGCGAGAGCGGGGCGCCCACGCGACGCTCGTTCGGGCCCTGGAGCTCCGGCTCGCGCGGTTGGGAGATGCCCCGGAGGCGGCCCACACGTTGAGCGAGCTGGCCGACGTCCTCGTGGACCGACTCGACCGCCCTGGGCAAGCGCTCGATGTGCGGGTCCGGGCCGTCGCCGCGGACCCCCGTTCGGACAGTGTGCACGCCGCTGCGCTCGCGCTCGCGCGCGCCCTCGGTCACGTCGAAGCGTACTTCACGGGCGCGAGCGGGCTCGTCGAAGCCGCGGTCGCGAACGGCGACGGACCTCTCGCGTGCGATCTACTCGTGCGGCTCGCCGCGGTGGCCGAGACGGACCTCGGCGATAGCCGGCGGGCGGCGGCGCTGTGCGAGCGGGCCGTTTCGCTCGGCGGCCCGTCGCCGGAGGTCCTCCGCGCGCTCGATCGGGTCTACGAACGTCTCGGCGAAAGCGACGATCAGGCCCGAGTGCTCGCGATGCGTGTGGAGATGGAGACCGCCGGAGGAAGGCTCGGCGCGGCGAGTGAGGCCCTCTACAAGCTCGCGACCCTGAGGCTCGCGTCCGCCCGCACGCTCGACGAGGGTGCGCAGATGTTGGGTCGCGCGCTAGACCTCGACCCCAAGTTCGAAGTCGCCGAACGCGCGCTGCGGCGAGCCGCCGCGATCGATCCGACCCACGCGGGAGTATTGGCGCTTTATGAGCGCGTCGGGCGCGCCCCGGGGCAAGAGACGGCCCTCGTGGAGGCGCTCAGTTTGCGCGCGCGGCTCGGCGGGGCCGGCGCCGACGTCGTCCGCGAGGCGGTCTCTGCGGCGTCGCGGGCGGGCCATTCGGCGCTGGCCGAGTCCCTCCTTACGGGCTTCGCGGCGCAGGCGACGACGGTCGCGGACGGCGCCAGCCTGGCGTGGGCCCTCGGGTCGCTTGCGAACCTCCGGCAAGCCGCCGGCGATCTTCGCGGCGCCGTCGAGCAGAAGCGAAGAGCTGCGCAAGCGGCCGATCCGGAGGTGGCGCGCCGGCTCCACTTCGAGATCGCACGGATCGCGGCGGGAGACTTGGACGACTTGGACCTGGCGGCCGAAGCTCTAGAGGCGATCCATCAGGCGGATCCGTCCGATCGCGAAGCATGGGAGCCGCTCGCCGAGGTCTACCGGCGGCGCGGCGACGCCGACAAGCTCGTCGCCATGCTCGGGTCCGTGGTCGACTACGTGGACGATCTGCGAGAGCGCACGCGAATGCGCCTCGAGCGCGTACGAACCATGATCGATCGCCTCGACCTCGGCGACGCCGAGGCGGAGCCGAAGCTTCGCGAGATTCTCGACGATGACCCGAGCCAGGTCGAAGCGGCCCTCATGCTCGCAAAGATTCTGGAGCGAGCCGGCAAGCGCGACGAACTGGCGGAGCTCCTCGCGCGGCAGGTCGATTCGGCCAAAGATCGCGGCGACGCGCCCTCGATCGCCTCGCTCACAGGAAGGCTCGGCGCTCTGCTCGAGCCGACCGATCGGGTCCAAGCACGCAACGTCTATTACGCCGGTCTCGATTGGGAGCCCACCAATCGCGATCTTCTCGACGCTCTCTTGCGGCTCCTGTCGGGTGACGAAGACGCCGCCGAGCGCGCCGACGTTCTCGAGCGCCGTCTGGCTTTGGAACAAGGCCCGGGAGCGGAGCCGATGGCTCTCGCGCTCTTCGCGCTGCGCACCGACGCGGGGGACGCGAGCGCGGCCGCGCGCGCGCTGGATATGGGATACCGAGCGCACCCTGCAAGCGAGACGCTGCGGGTCCGCCTGTCGGACCTCTATCGATCGCGCGGGGAGTTTCGCCGGCTCGCGGAGCTTTGCGTGATCGACGCCGGCTTACGAGACGACGCGGGCGAGCGCGTCGCTCGCTTGCGCGAGGCGGCGGCGATCTATCGAACAGAGCTCTCGGACGCGCGCGAGGCGGCGGCGGTGCTGCGGCTCGCGCGAACCTCGGCGCCTCTCGATGCGGCCTTGCTGCGCGACGAGATCGACCTGTGGGTCGAGGCGGGCGATCCCGCGGCGGCCACCGCGGTGCTGAACCGTACGATGGGCGAGCTGCCCCCGGCCGACCCGCGCCGCGCCGAGCTCCTGGCCGTTCGGGCAACCCTCCGGCAAGCGGCCTCGGACGCCGCCGGGGCTCTCGACGATCTGGAGGCCGCGTTCGTGCTGGACGGGGCCTCGTATGGCGCGCGCCTCGTCGCCGAGCTGCAGAGCGCCATCGAATCGTCGGACGCAGCGGGGGACCGCGCGACGAGCCACGCACGGCGCTTGCGGCATGCGAACGTGCTCATCGCCCTGGGCGATGACGATTCGGCCCGGCGGGTCCTGGTCAACATGGTCAGGCAAGAGCCGAAGGACCGAGACGCTCTGCGCGCGCTTGCGGCCCTGGAGATGTCCCGCGAGAGGTGGGAAACCGCGGGCGCCGTATGGAAGCGCCTCGTTGGGGTGGAAGCGGGGCAAGCCGCCCTCGATGCGGTGCTCGCTCTGGCCGACGTGTGCGCGCGGGCGGGCCGGCCCGCCGATGCACGCGGCGCGTTGGAGCGCGCTCGGCTGACGGCGCCACACGATCGCGCGGTCCGCGAATCCCTGGAGCGGGTCTACGAGGGCATGGGAGCATGGCACGAGCTCGCCCGAATGGCGCTCGAAGACGCGCAAAGGGCGACGGACGTCGAGGAACGCTTCGCATTGCTCGTCCGCGCAGGCGCATGGCTACTCAGGCGGGGCGAGGATCCCGCTCGGGCCGAGGGTGCGCTGAAGGAGGCCCTCGCGTTGCGCCCCGCGGACCCGGAGTGCGTGGCCTTGCTGGTCGATGCCTATCTCATGTCCACGCGCGTGTCGGAGGCCGCGGCGCTGCTCGAAACGGTCATGGCTCCGGAGAAGGGCCGCCGCTCGCGAGAGCTCTCGCCGCTCTATTGGCGGGTCGCGCGCGTCGCGCGTGAGCAGGCCGACCTTGCAGGCGAGATGCGAGCGCTTGCGCTGGCCGTCGATTCCGACTCGCAAAACGGAGACGTGTGCGCAAGCGTCGCCTTGCGTGCCCTCGAGCTCGACGAGCGCGAGCTTGCCACGCGAGCCCTTCGAGCCATAACGATGCTCAAAACTCCGGGCCCCATGAGCAGAGCGCTCGCCTATCAACACCTCGGTGATATCGCCCAAAAGCAGGGCGATTCGAGGAGAGCTCTCACGCTCCTCCGGCGCGCGGTGACGGAGGATCCGGGCCTGGAGAGCGCGCGAAGCTTGATGAATGCGTTGGTGGAATCACAAGGGTAGCGAGCGGTCGCTCGAGCGCTGTGAGCGCGGCGAGACCCGCGGAAGGCCCGGCGTGCATCGACACTGCGACCCACGCTTCATTCGACGCCTCGGGCGCGCAACCCCCGTTCGTCCCCCTCTCATGACGGCGTGAAGTCGCGGAACGACGGCTCGAATCGCGCAAAGGCCTTCGTGACCGAGATGCTGCGCGCAGCTTCATTCGCGAGCGCTGAGCGCCTCGGCTCCCCCCGTCGAGGCGGACCCATTGGCGCGTGGCGCCGTACGGGCGTAGAGTAACGCGGGCTCATGAGCGGCAATCTCGCGCTCATCGCGTGCGGACTCGATCTTCGCGACGATCACATCGCCGAGGCGATCGTCTCTCGGGACGCAACGAGGGCGCTCCTCAGCCGCTTGTCCGCCGTGTCCGCGCCCGACACGGGATGCGCCAAAGCTCTCCTGGTGTACGCGCGCATGGCCACGACCGCCTGCGAGTGGATTGACGGAGACTTATGCGTCGACCTCGTCGGCGAAGTCGACGTCACGTCGATCCAAGCGTTTACCGAGCTTGGGGGTGGCTCGCGTGAGCGCCTCTTCGCCCCGATGCTGTTTCGCGCCCCCCTCGCCGAGTTTGCCCGTTCGATAGGCCGGGCGCCTCACGTGATCGCGCCGCTCGGGATGCGGGCCGGGACTCCCACGCGCATTCAACTCTCGGCCACGGATCAGGTTCGCCGCACCACCGTCCCGCCCCCTCCTTTCACCATTTCCGTGGAGAGCATGTTTCTGCGGGGCCTCTCGCCGGATGGCCCGAACGACGTGGCCTACGATCTCTCGGATCCCCCTTTGCCCATCGTGGGGCCCCGGTCCACCGTGCCCGCCCATCTCGAGCCCGCGATCGAAGCACGCGCAGAGGCCGTTGCACCGAAGAGCGCCGCAGAACCCCAAGACCCCAAGGAATCACTGCCAATCAGCGAGCTCGATCGCGGCTGGGACGAATGAGCGTGGCCGCGACCTCGCGCGGCGCGCGTTGCTCGGACGTTTCGCTCGGGCGTTTCGCTCCATCGCCCTGGGCTTTTCATTCGAGAGCCAGGGCTTCGTACAGAAGCTGCAAACGTTCGGAAAGCTCTTCGTTGTAGGGCTCGCATTGGCACGCGCTCACGAGCTGCACGCGCGCCTCCTCGAGGCTACCGATTGCGAGGAAGCGGTCGGCCCTCAGCGCGAATTGTTTGGCGCGGGGGGTGCTCGCAATCGTTTCGAGCGTGCGCACGGGAAGGGCCTCCGGAGGGATCGACCCGACAGCCACGTCGAGCCGCAACCGGCCTCGCGCGAGCCCGTCGTCGTAACGCGTCCGGATCGTGGCTTTCGAGAGACAGCGATACGCCTCGACGCCGCGCTTGAAGATCGCCGTCGCGACCCGCCCGGCGCCTTGCGGCGCGTCGACATGCCGGTCCGGATGATAGAGCAGCGAGAAGTCGTGGAACGCGTGCTTGATGTCGGCGGGGGATGCGTCGACGGGCACCCGGAGAATGTCGTAATAGCTCTTTCTATCGAGCGACTGTAAAAACACCGCCAGGGCTTGCTGCGTTGGCATGGCGAGATCAGCGCGGGTCGACGAGCGGATGCTTCACCTGGCGATCGCGCATCGCTTGGATGTCGGCGGGATTCGTCTCGGCTCCCACCAGCGCAATCTGCGCCGCGGTCTCGCGCCCGGTTTTCATTTCGCGCGCTCGCACGTTGAGGATTCCGTCGGCGTCGATCTCGAACGTGACGGCGATCGGCGCTTCCCCCCGCGGAGCCGCGGGCACTCCCGAGAGCTCGACCTCGCCCAGGAACGTATTGTCGTCGAAACGGCGGCTCTCGCCCTGCGCGACCCGAACGCGCACCGTGGTCTGCCCATCGCTCGCGGTCGCGAACGAACGGGTCCGGTCACACGGCACGGGGGTGTTGGCGTCAATCAACACATCGCAGAAGCCGCCGACGGTTTCGACGTTCAGACTGAGCGGCGTGACGTCGATGAGAAGCGGCGCGCGCCGCGTCGGCGGAGCCTCGGCGGGCCGGCTGATCGGGGGTGACGGGGCCGGCGCAACGGAGACCGGCGACACATCGGGCGGCGGAGCCGCGCGTGACGGAAGGACCGGTGGTCGGTGAGCCGGCGGAGCGGCGCGGGAAGGAGGGACCGGCGGCCCGACGGATGACGCGGGCCGCATCGCCGCCGGCGGCGGCAGGGAGGGCGCGGGTGGTGGCCGCGGCGCACGGACCAACGTCTCCAGCTCGATCTCGAAGGGAAGCGCGTCCTTGGGTTCGGGAACGTCGAAGACGAGGGCTCGCGCGTTTCGGCCGGGGAGAAACTCCGTCTTGAGGGGTGACGGCGGAGCCTCTCGCGGGGCGACCGAGACCGGAACCGGCGGGCGGCGCTTCGGGAGAATGACTGGCAAATTGGGAACGTCGGCGGGGCCGGCCGTGGATACGCCTTCGGCGGGAATCGGCTCCACGACGGATTCGGGCGAGATCTGCGGATGAACCTGATCGCCAGCCCTCCGCGCGCGTGTGCGGTCGAGCAGCTCGGCCTGGATTGCGGCCCCCAGCGCGACCACTTCGTCCGGGTTGATCTTCACCACGGGCGCGCGGCCGAAGAATTGTTCGACTTTGCGCGCGACCATGGGCATGCGGGTGACCCCCCCCACGAGGACGACACGATCGATCTCGGCAGGCGTGGCGCCGGCTGCGTCGAGCGCCTGCTGGCAAACCGCGAGCGTGCGATCGATGAGCGCAAGCGAGGCCCACTCAAGCTCGGGACGCGTCATGCGGAAGCGCCACGTCGACGGAGCGCCCCCATCGGCACGCGCCAAATCGTCCGAGGAGACGGTATGCTCGGCTCGGGTCGAGAGCGCGCGTTTCATTTCCTCGGCGATGATGCGCAGACGGGACAGTTCGGTGGGAGTGCTGCGCGCATCGAACCGATACCGCTTCTGCAGATCATCGGCCATGCGATTGGCCACGACGAGGTCGATGTCATCGCCGCCGAGTGCCGTGTCCCCTGCCGTCGCAATGACTTCGAACACGTTGTCGACGAGGTCGAGCACGGTAATGTCGAAAGTGCCCCCGCCCAGATCATAGACCGCCACGCGCTCCCGCGAGGCGCCTTGCGGGCCGTACGCCAGGGCCGCGGCCGTCGGCTCGTTGAGGATCCGGAGCACTTCGAGGCCCGCGAGACGCCCGGCCGTCTTCGTGGCGGCTCGCTGCAGATCGTTGAAGTTTGCGGGGACCGTAATGACCGCTCGCTCGACGGGCGCTCCGAGCGCCGCTTCCGCCACCGCCTTGGCTTGCCGCAACACGAACGCGCTGATCTCGGAGAGCGAGAACGTCTCGCCTCGTACAGCCACGTGCACGGACCCCTTCGGCCCCTCTTCGAGCTTGAACGGGAACGTTGCCCGGGCCTTTTGCACATCGGGCGCATCCCACGAGCGGCCGATGAGGCGCTTGATGGAGAAGACCGTGTTCTCTGCGTCCGTGAGTCGACGGTCCAGCGCGGGGCGACCGACGAGGACCGAGCCGGACGGCGTCATCGAGACCACGGACGCGAGGAGCCGATCGCCCTGCCCATCCGCGAGGGTCATCGCGACGCCATCGCGAACCGCCGCCACGGCCGTGTTCGTTGTGCCCAGGTCGATGCCGACGGCGAAAGCCATCGCCATCAAGGTACATCATTCAGCGGGACGATTGTCTCGCGGCGTCCCGCGGCGTCTCGTTCGGGCGCGTGCGATGTGCGCCGATTACGCGTTCACCGCGCGAGCCAAGGGGGCCCTCTGGAGCCACGCGTCGACACCCGCAGCAACCCGCCGGCCGTCGGCAATGGCCCACACGACCAGTGACTGGCCACGCGCCGAATCCCCCGCGGCGAAGACGCCCGGCACGTTTGTTGCGCCGCTTGCGGTCGTTCGGACATTGCCCCGCGGATCCAGCGAAAGCCCCAGCTGCTCGACAATGCCGGCTCGCTCGGGCCCGATGAAGCCCATGGCGAGCAAGACGAGCTCGCACGGAATGAGCACCTCCGTGCCGGGGATGACCACCATCTTTCCACCCTCGAAGGCGACCCTGTGCGCCTCGAGTCCGACGACGCGACCGGCCTCGGCGCGGAAGCCGCGCGTCGAGATGGCCCAATCGCGCTCCGCGCCTTCCTCTTGGGAGCTCGAGGTGCGGAGTATGAGCGGCCATTCCGGCCAGGGATTGGTGGGCAAACGGACCAAGCTCGGCTTGGGCATCAGCTCGACCTGCGTCACGCTCGCGGCGCCCTGACGAAGCGAGGTCCCCACGCAGTCCGAGCCCGTGTCGCCCCCCCCGATGACGACGACGTGCTTGCCCGTCGCCAGGATCGCGCGCGATGCATCGACCTCGCGACCGAAGACGCGTTCGTTCTGCTGCGTCAGGAACTCCATGGCAAAGTGCACGCCGCCGAGCTCTCGTCCCGCGATGGGAAGGTCCCTCGGTGTGCGCGAGCCAATCGAGAGCACCACCGCGTCGAACTCCCGCAAAAGCTCCTCGCCGCTCGGGTCGGTCCCCACGGCGGTGCCCGGGCGGAACGTGACGCCTTCGGCCTCCATCTGCTTTAGGCGCGCGTCGATGATTCCCTTCTCCATTTTGAAGTCGGGAATCCCGAAGCGAAGCAAACCGCCCAATCGTTCATCGCGCTCGAAGAGCACGACGTCGTGACCCGCGCGTGCGAGCTGCTGCGACGCCGCAAGCCCTGCCGGCCCCGACCCGACGACGGCCACCCGCTTGCCGGTGCGAACCGCGGCTGGACGGGGGACGAGCGGACCGTCGCCGAAGACATGGTCCGCGATGGTTCGCTCGATGGTCTTGATGGTGACCGGCTCGCCGCGCAAATTGAGGACGCACGACGCTTCGCACGGAGCCGGACACACGCGGCCCGTCACTTCGGGGAAATTGTTGGTCGCCAAGAGTCGCCGGGTCGCTTCTTCGAGCTTGCCCTTGTGGACGAGGTCGTTCCACTCCGGGATCAGGTTCCCGAGCGGGCATCCCTGATGGCAGAACGGAATCCCGCAGTCCATGCAGCGAGACGCTTGGGTCCGCACGTCCTCGTCGGTCGCGTGTTGGGTGATTTCGTGCCAGTCGAGAATGCGTTCTTCGACGGGCCGCTCGTCCTCCTCGACGCGTGGGACCTTCAAAAAGCCCTTCGGATCACCCATGACCGCTGGCCACTTTTCCTGCGCCCTGCACCGCGCGCATCTGAAGAACGCGCCGCCACTCGTGCGGCATCACTTTGACGAACCGTCGCTTCGACCACGTCGACAGCACGTACCTCGCGCGGGCGCTCCGCGTGTGCTCTTCATGCTCTTTGACGAGGTTTCGCACGAGCTCCTCGTCCTCCGGAGT
Source organism: uncultured delta proteobacterium (assembly GCA_963831555.1). Taxonomy (GTDB): domain Bacteria; phylum Myxococcota_A; class Polyangia; order Polyangiales; family Polyangiaceae; genus Palsa-1150. The sequence goes on along the minus strand of CAWHQT010000015.1, from coordinate 793,767 downwards.
GAGGGCCTCCAGGTCGACCATCGCCTTGCTGACACGACCGGCCAGCGTGCGATCGTCGTCGAGCACGAACGCGAGGCCGCCGCTCATCCCCGCGGCGAAGTTCCGGCCCGTGGGACCGAGCACGACGACGGTGCCACCCGTCATGTACTCGCATCCGTGATCGCCGACCCCCTCCACGACGGTCTCTGCCCCGCTGTTTCGAACCGCAAACCGCTCGCCGGCACGCCCCGCGAAAAAGGCTTTGCCCGTGGTCGCGCCATAGAGGCAGGTATTGCCCACGATGACGTTCTCGTGCGCCTTGAAGCCCGACCGCGCCGGGGGGCGAACCGCGAGGACTCCCCCCGAAAGACTCTTGCCGACGTAATCGTTGGCATCGCCCTCCAGCACGAGGAGCATTCCGCGTGTCGCAAAAGCCCCGAAGCTCTGGCCGGCCGTCCCGGTGGCCTCGATGACGATGGTCCCGTCGCGGAGGCCCTCCGCGCCATATTTGCGCGCGAGCTCGCCGGCGAGCCGGGCGCCGAACGCGCGATCGGCGTTGGTCAAGTGGATCTGCATCGTGGTCGGTTCGCCGTATTTCAGGCTGAGGCGCGTCCCTTCCAGCAGGGCCTCGTCCGTCGGCCGCGATTGGGACAAGAGGTCTGGCGCCGCCTGCGCATCCATGGACTCTTTCGGCAGGAGCGAGTCTTCCGGGGTGATGCGCCGAAGCAGATCGCCGAAGTCCAGATGGCGCGCCTTGGAATGCGAGAGCTCGCGCGGCGTGATGCAATCGGTGTGGCCCACCATGTCGCTCAGCGTGGAGAACCCGAGACGCGCCATGATCGCGCGCAATTCCTCCGCGACGAAGAAGAAGAAGTTGATGACGTGTTCGGGAGTGCCCTGAAAGCGCGCGCGCAGCACCGGGTCCTGCGTGGCGACGCCGACGGGGCACGTGTTGAGGTGGCACTTCCGCATCATGATGCAACCGCTCGCGACGAGCGGCGCCGTCGCGAAGCCAAATTCGTCCGCCCCGAGCAGCGCGGCAAAGGCGACGTCACGCCCCGTCTTGAGCTGACCGTCGGCCTGAATTCGCACGCGAGCGCGCAGCCCGTTTATGGACAGCACTTGATGCGTCTCGGCGAGGCCCAATTCCCAGGGCGTTCCGGCGTGGTGGATCGACGAGAGCGGCGACGCACCCGTTCCGCCGTCGTGGCCCGCAATCTGAACCGTGTCCGCTTTGGCCTTCGCCACTCCCGCCGCGATCGTGCCAACCCCCGTCTCACTCACCAGCTTGACGCTGACGCGCGCGCGCGAATTGACCGCCTTCAAATCGTAGATGAGCTGCGCCAGATCCTCGATGGAATAGATATCGTGATGCGGTGGCGGCGAGATCAGCGTCACGCCGGGCACCGAATGGCGGACCCTCGCAATCGCGTCGTCCACCTTGTGGCCGGGGAGCTGGCCCCCTTCCCCCGGCTTGGCCCCTTGGGCGATCTTGATCTGTAGCTCGTCCGCGTTGACGAGGTAGTACGCCGTCACGCCGAAGCGCGCGCTCGCGACCTGCTTTATCGCGCTTCGCTTGCTGTCGCCGTTCGGGAGAGGGATAAACCGGGCCTCGTCCTCCCCGCCCTCGCCGCTGTTCGACCGGCCGCCGATGCGGTTCATCGCGATCGCCAAGTTCTCGTGCGCCTCGCGGCTGATGCTGCCGAAGCTCATCGCGCCCGTGGCAAAGCGGCGCACGATCGACACGGCCGGCTCGACGTCCTCGATGGGCACGGGGGGCCGCGACGACCTGAAGTCCCAGCAGCCCCTCAGCGTGAAGGGATGCTCCCCCTGCTCGTTGATCGTCCGCGCGTACTGCTCGTACGATGGCCCGTCGGAGAGCCGCACGGCCTTCTGCAAGCTGGCCACCGTGGTGGGGCTCCAGAGGTGGCGCTCGCCGTTCACGCGCCAGGCGTAATCGCCCCCGACGTCCACGGCGTCGTCGTCGCTTGCGACGGCCGCGAACGACGGGGCGAACGCCACCGAGTGACGCATCAGCGATTCCGTTGCGATTTCCGCGAGGCCGATGCCGCCGATCCGGGACGCGGTGCCGGGAAACCAGCGGGCGATGGTCTCCCGGCCGATGCCGATCGCTTCGAAAATCTGCGCGCCTTGGTAGCTCGACAGGCACGAGATCCCCATCTTGCTCATCACTTTGAGCAGGCCCTTGTCGAGCGCGTGAACGTAGTGGTCCGCCCTCTCGTCCGCGGGCGCATCGAGCTCGGCGGCCGCGATCGCTTCGAACGCCAGATACGGATTCACCGCGCCCGCCCCGTAGCCCACGAGAAGCGCGACGTCGGCCACCTCGCGCGCCTCTCCCGTCTCCACGACGAGCCCCACGCGCATGCGTTTTCCGGCCCTCGCCAGCGAATGATGAACGGCGCTGGTCGCCAGAAGGCTGGGGATCGGGGCATGCTGCGCATCCACCCCGCGATCGCTCAGTACGATCAGGCTCGCGTGGTGGTCGACCGCCGTCTCCGCCGCTTGGCAGAGGTCCTCCAGCGCGCCCTCGAGCGCCGCCCCCGGCTCGGCCCCTTGCGCGTCGAACAGCATGGGAAGCACGGCGACGCGAAAATCATGAAGAGGCTCGGCGACGATCTTCGCGAGCTCCTCGTTGGTCAGCACGGGCTGCTCGAGCTCGAGCAGTCTGCACTGCTTGGGGGTCTCGACGAGAAGGTTCCCCTCGCCTCCGAGGCAGCTCACGAGCGTCATCACGAGCTTCTCGCGAATCGGGTCGATGGGCGGGTTGGTGACCTGCGCGAACTGCTGCTTGAAGTAGCGGAAGAGCGGATTGGGACGCTCGCTCAGGACGGCGAGCGGCGCGTCGGTCCCCATGCTGCCGGTCGGCTCTTCGCCTTGGGCCGCCATGGGGGCGAGCAGCAAATGCGTGTCCTCGCGCGTGTAGCCGAAGGTCCGAAGCAAACGCCGCCGCTCCAGCGCGTTCATGGCCGGAGGCGGAGATCCCTCGGGCAGCGTGCGGAGATCGATCTTGTTGCTCTCGAGCCACTGGACATAGGGCTTCTGGGTTGCGACTTCGTGCTTGATCTCGTCGTCGCCGATGATGCGACCCTGCGCGAAATCGACCAGAAGCATCCGGCCGGGCTGAAGGCGGCCTTTTTCGACGACGTCCTCCGGGTCGAAATCGAGGACACCGAACTCGCTGGCAGCCACGACGTACCCGCTCGCGGTCACGACGTACTTCAGCGGCCGAAGTCCGTTGCGATCGAGCATCGCTCCGATGCGCACCCCGTCCGTGAAGAGCAGGGCCGCCGGCCCGTCCCACGGCTCGACGAGCGAGGCGTGGTACTCGTAGAACGCGCGCCTGTCGGGGGGCATCTCCGGCTGCCCTTCCCATGCTTCGGGCACCAGCATCATCATCACGTGGGGCAAGCTTCTCCCGCTCGCCACGAGAAAATCCACGACGTTGTCCAGCGAGGCCGAATCGCTGCCGCCCGGACGGATGATGGGCTTGAAGTCGGCGATGTGCTCGCCGAACGCCTCGCTCGCGAGCAACGCTTCGCGCGCGTGCATCCACGTCTGGTTTCCGCGAAGGGTGTTGATCTCTCCGTTGTGAGCGATGCGCCGGTACGGGTGCGCGCGCTCCCACGTGGGAAACGTGTTCGTGCTGAACCGCGAGTGCACGAGCGCGAGCTTGCTCCGCGTGTCGTCCGCGCGTAGATCCGTATAGAAAGCGCCGAGGCGTTCGGGGAGCGGAAGGCCCTTGTAGACCACGGTTCGCGACGAGAGACTTGCGATGTAACAGGTGTTCAGCCCCGCCTGGGTCGCCCGGCTCGATGCGCGCTTGCGAATCATGAAGAGCGTGCGCTCGAACGCGGGCACCGGGCACATGCGGCCGATGAAGACCTGGCGGAAGACCGGCATGGACGCCCGGGCGATCGGGCCGAGAACCGTCGCGTCCACCGGAACGTCACGCCAGCCGATCACCTTTTGGTTGTGATGGCGGATCGCCTCTTCGATCGTCCGCACTTCCGTGGCGCGGACCGAAGGATTGCGCGAAAGAAAGCATTGCCCGACGCCGTAATCACCGACGTTGGGTAGCTCAACCCCTGCGCGCCCGAGGACGCGCTCGTAATAGGCATGCGGAATATGAAGGAGAATTCCCGCCCCATCGCCCGTGCAAGGGTCGCACCCGGCGGCGCCCCGGTGCGCCAACCGGCGGAGGATCTCGACCCCCTTGGCGACCACGTCGTGCGAGGCAGGACGGTGCAGGTCCGCGACGAATCCCAGCCCGCACGCGTCCCGCTCGAGCGAGGGGTCATAGAGCCCACGCGCAGGCGGCAACGGCATAGTGCGCTGGAGTATAAGTGGGGTGACCCGCGGCGCCAGCGGAATTGTTCGGCTATGAGCGGCAAAGCCTCAGAAACAATCTAGAAACTGGAGGAGGCCGAGTACGAAACCAGGGTCACCCTGAGTCTCGTTCCGCCTTGCCTTCGGCAAGGCTCCGCTCGACAGAACGGGCTCGCACGTTACGTCGAGGGGAGCGCTGCCGCTCCTCCTCGAGCTCCCCAGCAGGACAAGACGCTCGTATCGCGGGTAGTACGAGTAGTACGAGACGAGGGTCACCCTGGGCGCTTCGCTCCGGCCTCGTCCTTGCGCTCTGGTGAATCACGGCGTGCGCCTCGTGGGCGATGACGACGGGTCAGCTAGGAGCTCCACCGTTTCCAGAGCCGCGCGAGCCGATGGCTCCAGGTGGCTTCGCGCCGTCGGCGAAGGCGCCGCAGGAGCGCCACAACGTCTTGGTCCTCGGGTTGCATCGACAGCGCGCGGCGGGCAGTTTCGACGGCCTCCGCGTCCCGTCCCGCCGCGGCTTGCGCGCGCGCCAAGAGGCCCAGCGACTTCGGCGTTGGCCCCTCGAGGGTGACCAGCGCCTCGGCGTTCGAAACGGCGCCCGCGGTGTCCTCTAGAGCCTGGAGTGCATCGGCCATCTCGAGGCGCACGGCGACCGCCCCGGGCGCGATTTCAAGCGCGAGCTCGAGCGCGCCACGCGCCGCCTCCCACCGGCCCCGCCGACGTTCCGCAACTCCCGCCGCGAGCCAGCCCATCCACGCGCCATGTGCGGTCGCCAAACGGCGGCCGCGAGCGGCAACATCGGCGAGATCCCCCGTTGCGGCGGATCGGGCAGCGCGGAGCACGCTGCCAACCTCCAGATTGGCATTGGGGGAGTCGAGCGCGAGCCGAACGAGCTGCGCCTCGGCGGCTGGGGCCGATTGGGGTGCTACGCGCTCGATCTGCGCCAGGCGGACGCGCGCACTGCTTCGCTCGCCGAGCACGACGAGCGCCCGCGCAAGCGCCAGGAGCCCCGCCGCATCGTCGGGCACCTGTTCGATGAGCCGCTGGCAGAGACGCTGGATGCGAGAGGCCCGGGCCAGCCCGTCGGCCTCCGAATCGAGCGCCAGCCGCACCGCGCCGCGGAATACGTCCGGATGGGCATCCCGGGCACCCAGCGCCGCATCGACGAGCGATTGCGCCGTGGCCGTGTCATGGGTGACGAGCGCCATCGCCCCGAGCCGCCCGAACGCCACATGATTGGCTGGATCGCGCGCGAGCACCTCACGCCACGCTGCACCCGCGCCTCGGAGATCGCCCATGGCCGTGAGGACCATCCCTCGCTCGATGGTCAGCAGGACATCGCCGCTCGACGCCGCGGCGCCCGCCACGAGCGCGGCTTGGGCGTCGTCGAGACGGCCCTGGGCACGAAGGGATTGCGCCAGAAGCGCGTAAGGGCGCGGCCGGGTCGGCGCGATGGCAATGACGGTGTTCATCCGCCGCTCGGCCTCCCGCGGCTGCCCCAATCGAAGCAGCAGCGCAGCGAGGGCCTCCACCAATTCCACGTGCGTCGAGGCGTCCGTCACGGCGCGCTCGAGCGCGCGCACCGCGGCGGAAGCGAGCTTCGGGTCCAGAGCCGGACCCACCGCCGTTTCGAGTGCAATGGAAGCCAGCCGCTCGGCGGGGTAGCGCGCGGAAGGCGCATCGCCGATGGCGCGTCCCAGGTGCAGCATCGCCGCCAGTCGATCGTGGCGGCCGCCCCGCGCGGGGTCATGGAGGGCACATCGCTCGGCGCGGAGCACGCTTTCGAGCGAGTCCCATTCGAGGTCGCGCAACGCGGTGAGAGCGCCGATCCCCCCACCGACGGACGTCCACAACTCGTCGAGCGCCTCGACAATCGACGCGCCTGCGCGCTGTTCGTCGAGCGGCACATCCATCTTTGCGCGCGTTCGCCCGTCTCGCGGGTCGAACGCGAGGAGCTGAATCGTTCCCTGACCGCCGCTGGGGGGTTCGAACGCGCCGGTCAGAACCATGCCGACGCCGGCGGGCCCGTCGCCGCGCCCGGCGATGTCGCGCCAGGCCGAGGGCGAGAGAAACGCCTCGACCGGCGAGTACACGGTGCCTTGTCCACGTTCGCGTGCCTGCAGCTGCGCGATGGCGACCCCGCTTCCATCGACTTGGGCGAATGAGTGCACCAGCGCCGCCAGGCCGAGCCCCAATCCCCGTCCCTCGCTCGGAACGCCGAACGGGACCACCACGGCGCGCGAATTCTCCATTCGGGGACACGCACTCTAGCGCTTTATGCCTCGGGGTCACTTCCGCGCCGGCTCGCGACCGCGCCCTACCTGAACGTCGCCCTATTGCGGGCCATCCTTTCCGCCGAGCATTCCCATGACCGCGAAGTCGTGGCCTCGGGGACAGCGAACCGTTCCCTTCTCGGCCGCTTCGGTCGTCGTCTTGGTTCGCGCCCCGCACACCGGGCACTCGAGCTCGATCGCTTCGTCTTTCCGTCCGCCGAGCATGGGTTAGCTTGGCCTAGGTTGGCCTAGGTAGAGGCCCTTGTCACCCTGGGCGCTTCGCTCCGGCTCGACTCGCTTCGCTCGCCTCCGCTCTCGCAGCATTGCGCGTGCGTCACGTCGAGGGGGGAGCGATGCCGCTCCACCACCGCTCCTCCTCGAGCTCCCTAGCAGGAGGAGACGCTCGTTTCATTCTTCGCGTGTTCGGCTGCCGGTGGGGGGACCGGTAGGAGCTCGATCAACTCGCTATTGCAGGCAAAGCGGACCTCCTTTGCGCCCAGCGGTCCATTCTTACGCGCAGGGGGGACGTCGCTTGCGCCCAGCAGGGTATCCCTTGGGGCCGAGCCGTGTATCCATTGCGTTTAGCGGTGCATCCCTTGGGGCCGAGCGGTGTATCCATTGCGTTTAGCGGTGCATCCCTTGGGGCCGAGCGGTGTATCCATTGCGCTCAGCGGTGTATCCATTGCGCTCAGCGGTGTATCCATTGCGCTCAGCGGTGTATCCATTGCGCTCAGCGGTGTATCCATTGCGCTCAGCGGTGTATCCATTGCGCTCAGCGGTGTATCCATTGCGCTCAGCGGTGTATCCATTGCGCTCAGCGGCCCGTCGCTCCGGGCCAGCGGTGCATCGCTGAAGCCGAGGAACCACCCTTCGAGGCCGAGCGGCCTATCTCCTGACGCAAGCGGTGCATCGCTTACGCCAAGGAACCACCCTTCGAGGCCGACCGGTCCATCTCCTGACGCAAGGGTTGCATCGCTGAAGCCGAGGAACCACCCTTCGAGGCCGAGCGGCCTATCTCCTGACGCAAGCGGTGCATCGCTTACGCCAAGGAACCACCCTTCGAGGCCGACCGGTCCATCTCCTGACGCAAGGGTTGCATCGCTTACGCCAAGGAACGCGGCTAGGGATGGAGGTGCCTTAGATCCGCTCGATTGGAACACCGGAGTCCAATCGTCGCAGGTCCCCAACGTCGCTGGTCACGACGACCGCGCGCTCCCGCCTGGCCACGAGAACGACCGAGGCGTCGATGACATCCGAGCTTCCGGCACGCCCGCAAAGGACCCCCGCCGCCTCGGCCAATACTTGGTCGAGCGAGGGGACGATCGTCGTGGGCATCTTCACGAGCGCTCGGAGCGGTACTTGACGTTCCGCCCCGCGCCATGCCTGGCCCAGGACTCCGGCAGGGATCACAAGCCGCGCTCTGGTCTTTAGCGCCTCACGGACGAGAGCACGCATCTTCCCATCGCCCCGCTCGAACGCGATGAGCGCACCGGTATCTAGGACGACCGTTTGAGGACTCGTCTTGCCCATGCCATCGCGGCCTTGTTCGGCTTGCCGTGTTCCGCATCCATGGCGTCGAGAATGGCGCTGAGCTCGTCCCGACGAAGTTTCTCGTCGACCGCTTCACTCACGAACGAGCTCAGGGACTTGGCGCGGCCCGCCGCGACCTCCTTCTTGGCTAGGCGCAGCACGTCCGCCGGCATGCTCAGGGCGACCTTCGCAGAGCTCATACTTTTATCCTACCGCTCACGACGTCTGCGTTCAATGGCGTGTTCGCATAACGGCACCTCCCGTGGACAACTACGCTGATCGACCCGAGCTGGACGAGGTGAGGCCTCCATTGGGCGCCCGATGGGCAACGGGTGGTCAATGACGCGGCCCCTCGACCACGAGGCCATCGAAAACGATCCGCTTCTAGCTTGATGGAACGGGAGAAGGGTTCCCATCGTGTCTTCGTGGCCGGCGCACGTCGTCGTCGAGGTAAGGACGTGCGCAGACTGCGGGCGCTCGATATCTCGCATGCGCACGTAAGGGCTCAGACCCCGCCGGTCTCACGCCACTGAGCCGCCCGATGAAATGTGGCCTCTCGCGCCGTTCTAGAGGCGTCAGAGGGTTCCCAACGACCAAGAAGGAAGAGAGGTGTCTCATGAAGCTCGAAGGATCCGTTGCTCGCGTTACAGGTGCGAACCGAGGACTCGGCAAGGCGATCGTTGCAGCGCTCGTCGAGGCGGGAGCGGGCAAGGTCTGCGCCGCCGCGCGAGACGAAAGGAAGGTCTCGGCGGCCTCACGTGTCGTGCCCCTCACGCTCGACATCACGAAACCAGGGCAAGTCGCAGCCGCCGCGAAGAAGGCCGGCGACGTCACGCTCCTCATCAACAACGCCGGCGTGCTGACCTCGTACGACATACTGACGACCAGTCCCGAAGAGATGGACGCCGATTTCCGCACGAACGTTCACGGGACGCTCGGCGTGATCAAGGCGTTCGTGTCGGTGTTGGAGCGCGCCCGCGGACGCGCGACGATCGTGAACGTCCTGTCCCTCGTGTCCCTCGCGAGCTTCCCGGCCCTCGGTGGGTACTCGGCGTCGAAGGCCGCGGCCTACTCGATCACCCAAGCCTTGCGCTCGCAGCTGAAGGCGAAGCACATCGACGTCCTTGCTGCCCTTCCGGGCCTCATCGACACAGACATGGTCAGGGCCCTCCCGGCGCCGAAGACAAGCTCCGCCGAGGTCGCGAAGGGTCTGGTCGCGGGGATCGCGCGCGGTGAAGAGGAGATCTTCCCCGACCCTCAGTCGCAGCAGATGGGCATCCTCTGGAACAAGAACCACAAGGAGTACGAGCGCGCGTTCGCGAGCTTCTGAGCCGTGCAACCAGGGACCCCGTGGGGGGGATGGCCTACGCGCTCCAATCGCCTTGGGTATCGAGACTCATCAATGCGGCCGACCAACCTCGCTCTTTTTCGTCGATCGCGAGGCGGCGAATGTCGGATCCCAGTCGGCCGAAACGTCGCGTCAATGAAAGGCAGGTACGTCATGAAGATCCAAGGAAGTATTGCTCTCGTCACAGGTTCCAATCGTGGGCTGGGAAAGGCCCTTGTTTCCGCGCTCTTGAAGGCCGGCGCGGCCAAGGTCTACGCGGCAGCTCGCAATGTGCGGACGGTCGCCGTGGACGATCCGCGCGTCGTGCCGCTCGCGCTCGATACGTCGAATCCCGAGCAGATCGCGGCGGCCGCCATCGCGGCGGGTGACGTGACGCTCCTCGTCAACAACGCGGGTGTCTCCACGTCGGCGAACGTCCTCACAGCGAGCCAGGCGGCGATGGAAACCGATTTCCGCACCAACGTCTTCGGCACGCTCGCGGTGATCAAGGGCTTCCTGCCCGTGCTCGAGCGCGCGAGCGGCGGTGCGACGATCGTGAACGTCCTGTCGCTCGCGTCGCTCGGGAGCTTTCCTGCGCTGGGCGGCTACTCGGCGTCGAAGGCGGCGTCGTACTCGATCACCCAGGCGCTCCGACCGGAGTTCCGGGGCAAGAACATCGAGATCCTCGCGGCGTTCCCGGGCCCGATCGACACCGACATGGTCAAGAACCTGCCGATTCCGAAGACGAGCCCGGCCGACGTCGCGAGCGCCGTGCTCGCCGGGGTCGCGCGTGGCGAGGAGGACATCTTCCCGGACCCCATGGCGCAGCAGATGGGCGCGCTCTTCAGCAAGAACCCCAAGGAGTACGAGCGCGCATTCGGAAGCATGTGAATAGCGCGAGGACGGAGCACCGAAAGGAGACGATCATGAAGACGAAGAATTTCACGACCACCATCCTGGTCGATCAGACACCGCAGGAAGCTTTCGACGCCATCAACGACGTTCGCGGCTGGTGGTCCGGAGAGATCGACGGACGCACTGACGCACTCGGCGCCGAGTGGACGTACAGCTACAAGAAGGTCCATCGCACCACCCAGAAGATCACCGAGCTCGTGCCGGGCAAGAAGATCGTGTGGCATGTCACGGACAGCCAGATCAACTTCGTCCGCGACAAGAGCGAGTGGGACGGCACCGAGATCGTGTTCGAAATCGCGAAGAAGGGCGAAAAGACCGAGGTCCGCTTCACGCACGTCGGCCTGGTGCCTACCATCGAGTGCTACGATGGCTGCTCGGGTGCGTGGGGCTTCTACGTGAACGAGAGCCTTCGCGATCTCATCGCGAAGGGCAAAGGGCAGCCCAACCCGGACGAGCGTCGCCTGGGGCTGGCGAAGGGCAGCAGCAGCGAGCGGCGCGCGCACGACTCGCGGAGGTGAACCAGTGAGTGAGTACCTGGTGATGACGCGGGAGGACGAGTACAGCGCCCACGCGTCGCAGCCCCCGAAGGCGATGTCGGAGCTCATCGAAAAGAGCGCCGCCTACGCCGACGAGCTGCGCCACGCGGGGCGGCTCAAGGACAGCGGACGTCTTCGCCCCAGCAAGGAGGGCAAGCGCGTTCGTCGCGAGGGCGACCGCGTCGAGATTCGCGACGGGCCCTTCGCCGAGGAGGGCAAGGCCCTCGGCGGCTACTACTGGGTCCAGGCGAGCAGCTTCGACGAGGCGGCGGAGCTCGCGGCGAAGGCTCCCGTGCTCCCGACCGACGAGATCGACGTACGCCCGGTGATGAAGGGCCTTTGCCCGAAGGACAAGGAGGCGAAACCGGGCAAAATCTTCGCCTGCGCGGTGCTCGGGAGCACGAAGACCGAAGAGGCGTGGGTCGAAGTGATGGACCGGATCGACGAGGAAACGCGCGGTCGCCTCCCCGAAGAGTCGTTCCTCGGAGGCCTTCGCCTCGAGCCACCGAGGAGCGGGCGGCGCATCGTGACCCGCGGCGAGAAGCGCGCGACCTTTGACGGGCCGTTCCTCGAGAGCAAGGAGGTCATCGGCGGACTGTTATTCCTGCGCCTGACAAGCATCGAAGACGCGGTGCGGTGGGCCGCCGAGACACCCTTCGTCGTCCACGGCGCACTGGAGATCCGCGGGCTGTGGCGGACCTGACGGCGATCGTCGACGACACGGTGCGCGCCGAGCGGGGGCGCATCGTCGGGGGCCTCCTGCGCATGAGCCGGAGCCTCGACGCTGCGGAGGAGGCATTCCAGGAGGCGGCCCTCGCCGCGGTGCAAGCGTGGCGCGAAGAGGTCCCCTCGAACCCCGGCGCATGGCTGATGACGGCCGCGAAGAACAGAGCGAAGGATGCGCGACGCCGGCGAGTGGTTGCGGAAGCGAAGGCGCCGCTTCTTGTCGAGGACGAAATGGACACGCGAGACACGATTGACACGGTGAGCGACGACTATCTCAGACTCATCTTCACGTGCTGTCATCCCGAGCTTTCGACCGACAACCAGATCGCCCTCACGCTGAAGGTGGTCGCAGGGTTCTCGACCGAGGAGATCGCGCGCGCGTTCGTCTGCTCGGAGGCCACGGTCTCGCAGCGAATCTTGCGCGCGAAGCAGACGATCGAGGACAAGAGCCTCGGATACGCGATGCCGGAGCGCACGGACCTCGCGGAGCGCGTTGGGGCGGCGCTGGCGGTCCTTTACGCGATGTTCAACGAGGGGCACACCGGGCGGAGCGGCCCGCTCATGCGGCTCGACCTCCAGGCGGAGGCGCTGCGGCTCGCACGGCTGCTCTGCGACCTCGTGCCGAGCGAGCCCGAGGCGTTTGGGGCCCTGGCGATCATGGCTTTTGGCGCCGCGCGCGCGCACACGCGCGTCGACGATGAGGGGCTACCGATTCTGCTCGCCGCGCAGGATCGATCGCGATGGAATCGGGAGCTGCTCCGCGAAGGGTTGATGGCGCTGCGACGCGCGCGCTCGCTCAGAGGCCGAGGTCCGTACGTCTTGCAAGCCGAAATCGCGGCGGCGCACGTGATGGCGCCGAAATGGGAGAGCACCGACTGGGCGACGATCGTGGCTGCGTACGATGAGCTTGCGGAGGTCTCGCCTTCACCCGTGGTGGCGCTGAACCGAGCGGTCGCGGTGTCGATGCACGCCGGGCCCTCCGCGGGTCTCGCCGCGCTCACGGCGCTCGAGCGACCGCTCTCGGACTACCACCTTTTCTACGCGGCGCGTGCAGGCATGCTCGAACGTACGGGAGGCGATCCGCGGCCCGACCTGGAGAAGGCGATCTCGCTCGCGATGAATGAGGGCGAGAAACGCCTGCTCGAGCGACGGCTTCACGATCGGCTCGCGCGCATGCAGATGTGTGATGCGTAAAAAGTTGAGCGGGAGAAGGGATTTGAACCCTCGACGTCCACCTTGACGCGGATGAACTCTGGGTCACGAGGTTGATCCGTGTGGACTTCCCCGCGCCCTTCTTCTCGCCACCGCCGGGCAGCGCCTGGTGACGGGTTTGAGCGACAGCCGGGGCGTCATGACCCACTGGACGAAGCAACAGCCCCTTCGCTCTAATGCATCGCAGGCGCGCCCCATGCCGAATCGTCACCCCGTCAAGTCGATGTTCAGCCTTCGGCCCGTGGAGTTCCGGGACAGCACCATTGCGGGGAGAGGAGTCTTCGCCCGTCGCCATTTCGCGCCGGGCGACCGCGTCGTGGCGTACGCTCCAAAGCAGAGCAAGGTCGACGTGCGAGACCCGCGCGCCGTCGCTGCGGCCGAAACGAAGCTCACGCTCCTCTCGGAGGGCGGGGCGGTCATCATTCCGGATACGAGCGTCCCCGGCGGGTGGCTCTGCAACCACAGCTGCTCACCGAACGCGGCGATCTTCTCCGACGGCGAAGGGCGCGTCCAGTGCACGCGAGCCATTGCGCCGGGCGAAGAGATCACCATCTTTTACGGCTGGGTCACCCACAACGAACCGGAGCGCGACCCATGCCATTGTGGGTCGCCCCGGTGTCGGGGGTTCATCAACTTCGATCTGACCGACGACGACGCCAAGCACGTCGAGATCCTCGACGACAATACCGTCACGATGGACGACGTCATTCGCGAGAGGCTCGGGGAGTATGGGCAATTCCTTCAATCCATCGGGCAGGAGCAGGTGCAAGAGGTGATTGCCAATACGCTCGTGAGAATGAAGACCCGCAAGCCCGGGAGCCGCGTTTGCGCCTATTGAAGCTGCGGCCGGAAATGGCAAGTGGGGGGCTTGGGTGGGGCGTGGGGGGGGGTCGGGAGCCCTCATCGAAGGCTTGTTATCACTTGAAGTCGATGAGCTCGATGTCGAAAACCAGCATTCCGGCGGGCGCGCCGGGCCGGGTCGGCTTGTCGCCGTAAGCGAGGGCGCCGGGAATCCAAAATCTTGCCTTCTCGCCTTTCGTCATGAGTTGGACGCCCTCGGTCCATCCTTTGATGACGTTATTGAGAGGAAACCGCGCCGGCTGGCCCCGCGGGATCGAGCTATCGAACATTTTTCCGTCCGGCGTCCAGCCCGAGTAATTCACGACCACGTTGCTCGACGGCGTGGGGTGAACGGTGCCCGTGCCTGGAGCGAGCACGCGAAATGCAAGACCCGACGCCGTTTTCTTCGCGTTCCCCGGCGCGGCTTTCACGTCTGAGGGTACGGGCGGGGGCTTCGGAGTGGGGATGATGTCGAGGAGCTCGACGTCGAATACGAGGTCGCCCGAGGGCGCGCCGGGCCGCGGGTGGTCGCCATACGCCAAGGCCGCGGGAATCCAAAGGCGGCGCTTCTCGCCCACCACCATGAGAGCCACCCCCTCGGTCCAACCCGCAATGACATTGGCCAGCGAGAAGGTGATCGGTTGACCCCGCGCGACCGAGCTGTCGAACATCCGTCCGCTCTTGGTCCAGCCCGTGTAGTGCACTTTGACTCTATCGGTCGCCGTAGGATGGTCGGTGCCGGTGCCTGCGGTCAGCACTTTCGAGGCCAGGCCTGAGGTTTCCGTGGTGGCGTCCGCCGGCGGCGCTCCCACGTCCGGCGGCGCGGGAATCCCGCCTGCGCTGGCGGAGGCGGCGACGCTGGCCAATGGAGCGGAGGCCTCCACGACCATCGACGCGGAGCCGCTCGAACGGTCCTTCGCGCAGGCAGGGGCGACGAGAAAGCAAACTGCGAGGCAAGCGATGAACCGCCGTTGGCGCATGAGGCGGCCTCTCTAGCACGGGCCGCCGCGCGGGCGCTCGCGCACCGGCGAAGTCGGACAGGACGACGGGGTTGGCGGCAAGCCCAGCAAACGCGCTCCTTGGCCTGCGATCAGGCCGGACAGTGATCACGGACATCGTCACTCGTGAGGGCCTCCCACGGCTGCACCGGCCGTCGCGGCGGGGTAGGCCCGTGAGCGAACACGCGCCCTCGGAAGCGTGACGGCGAACTGAACCAGTTGCGCTCCGCACCGTCCTCGGCAGCTGCAGAAGGACGTCCGTTCGTGTGTGGCCTAATATGAAAAGAACAACGATGAAATCGTCGAACATTCAGGTCGGATTCCAGGTCTTCGTCTCGGACGGCGGTCAAGAGCTGGGCGCCGTCCGCCAAGTCGCGCCCTTCGGGCGTCCCGAACTCGAGATCTACGTCGAGAATGCCGGAGATTTCGTGGTGCCACTCTCCGCGGTGGCGTCCGTGCATGCGAACAAGGTCATCCTCGATTACAAGAAACTCTCTCCGGACCTTCAACGAGCCGTCAGTCACGCCCACGACGCCGAGGAGCCGGGCCTATGACGCAGTGGATCCGCACCGGGCTCGACCAGCGCGGTTCTAAAAATTCGTCCGCGTAGGGACGCCACGCCTCGAAGCCAGGAAGGCTGCGCCACTTACGCCGCCTGGGAGACGGTGACCTTGAGGCCTAGCTAGCTGCTAGCCTAGGTCTTCGAGGCGGCCGACGAGGCGCTCTGCGGGTTGGTGTCGGCGAGTCCCGTCCCGCGATGGGCTTAACCGCCGCGCATCGCCTGGACGGGGTTGATCCGCGCGGCGCGAATCGCGGGGAAGAGCCCCCCGAGAATGCCCATGACAGCGGCGATGACGATCGCAGTGATCAGGATCCGAGGGGTGGGCTCGAAGCGGAACGACAACTCCGACCACGTCGCGTTGTTCATCAGCGTGATGCGCTTCAGCCCCATGAGGAGCGACGCCGCCGCGCCGATCACTCCGCCGAGGAGCGCCAGCGCGATCGACTCGAGCAGGAACGAAGACAAGATCTGGAGACGCGAGAACCCGAGCGCGCGCAAAGTGCCGATTTCGCGCTGGCGCTGCGCCACCGTGGCGTGCATCGTGATCATCGCGCCGATGATGGCGCCGATGGAAAAGAAGAACGCGATGATGAACCCGAGCACGGAAAGAAACAGCGCCGTCCCGTGGGAGGACTTCTCGTAGAACTCGGTGTCACGCATCACGGTGACATTGAGCTGGCGATTGGTCTCGACCGCCGTCTTGAAGGCGTCGAACATAGCGGGTGACTCGAGCCTCACGCGAACGCTCGACACGATCCCCTGACGCCCGAACGTCGCCCGGATCACGTTCATGTCGCCCCAGACTTCGGACTCGAACGCCGAACCGTTGTCTTCGAAGACGCCGACGATCTTGAGGGGCCGGTTCTTTCGCATCTCGATCGACTGGCCCACCTCCAGCCCCTGGAAGCGCCCGCGGACGGCGCTGCCGACGATCGCTTCATCGGTGCCGGGCATGGCCGCGCGGCCCTCGATGATCTTCACCGTCGGGCGGAACGTCAGCACGCCGTCCGGGACGCCGCGCAAAGTCACGTTCGAAAAACCGCCGGTGGTCTTGCCGAGGAGAAGCACTACCACGAGCTCGCCGACGGCGAGGGGCCTACCGTTCTCCGTCTTGGCCACGCCGGGGGTGCTCGCGATGAGCGACACGTTCGTTTCGTCGATGCCGCTCGACAGCTCCACGTCCGAGCCTTTGCGGAGCACGATGGCCACGTCCGGCTCCGCCGCGCGGGCGGACACCTGCTGGATCCCGTTGCTCATCATCATCACCGACGCGAAGATGAAGACCACGAGCGCGAGGCCGAGCGCGGCCGCGAGCGTCGTGGTCCGGCGCACGATCAGGCTGCGAATGTTGTAGGCGATCGGAATCACGCGATCCTCCGGAGGGCGTCGGTCACGGGCATGCGGCCTGCGCGAATCGCGGGGATCAGCGACGCGACCGCGCCGAGGCCCAGCGTCAGCGTCACCGCAGCGACGGCCGTGAGCGGGCTCAGTCGGAAGTGAGGAAAGAACTGGCCCATGTTCTCTTCGAGGAAGCCACCGAGCCCGGCCACGAGCGGCACCGAGAGCAGAAGGCCCGCGCCCGCAGCGATGAGCGAGAGCGTCAGCGCCTCGCCCACGATGAACGTGCGAATGTGCGCCGGCCGAAACCCGAGCGCGCGCAGAACGCCGTACTCGGTCGTGCGCTCGCGGACCCCCATGGCAATCGTGTTGCCGAGGATGAGCATCATGATGAGGAGAATGATGAGCGACACGATGTTGAGCGCGTCGAGAATCGCGCTGATTCCGCCCAAAAACGAGTTATTCAACGCTTGCTCGCTCATCGTCTCGGTCTGCACGTCGCTGTCGTCGAACAGCTTGTCGATGCGGGCACAGATGTCGGCGCTGGCCGAGGGGTCGGCGATGCGCGCCACGATCCAGCCGATCTTGTCCTTCTGCCGCGCGGGCAAGCCGTCGTTCAAGTAGTCCCAGTGAAACCAGAAATTCGTGCGTGGGACGGCGGATTCCTTCGGCACCGAGTAAATCGCGTCGACGGTGAAGGACCAGTCGCCCGGGAAGATGGTCCCCTGGAGCACGACTTTGTCGCCCACCTTCCAGTGGAACTTGCTCGCCAGCGAGTCACCCACGACAGCTCCGGTCTTGTCGGCCTTCCACGCGGCCAACCCTTGGGGGTCGACCTTCATCTCGTCGTAGACGTCGAATGCGTTGTCGGCGACGGCCATGTTGGCGAAGAACTCGTCTGGATACGCGGCGAGCTTGCCACCGAACCAGTTCATCCACGTGGCCGCGTTGACGCCCTGTACCGCGCGAACTTCGTCGATGTATTTCTTCGGCAGCGTGATCACGAACGACACCTTGTTTCGCGTCGCCAGGCGATCCTTCGCCGCGAACTCGACCCCGGCATTCCACGCCACGAGCACGGTACGCAGCATCACGAAGGCGATGATGGCCACGGCCCCGCCGAGCACGGTCATCGTCGTCCTGAACTTGTTTCGCAGCGTGTTGCGCGCCGCGACGGACCAGAGCGTCACTGGAGCTGGCCCTTGTTCAAGTTGCGGATCGTCCCCGCGCGCGCGGCCGCTGCGGGATCGTGCGTGACCATGAGGATCGTTTTTTTGAACTCCTGGTTCAGCTTCTCCAGGAGAGCGAGAATCTCGTCGGCCGCTTTGCGATCGAGATCGCCTGTGGGCTCGTCGCACACCAGAATCGTCGGGTCGTTCACGATCGCGCGTGCGATCGCGACGCGCTGTTCCTGTCCACCGGAGAGCTGGCGCGGGTAGTGGTGCATTCGCTCTTCGAGGCCGACGACGCGGAGCGCGGTGGTCGCGCGCTTCTTCCGATCGGCCGAGCCGAGGTTCGTGAGAAGCAGCGGGAGCTCGACGTTCTCGAGCGCCGTGAGCACCGGCAACAAGTTGTAGGCCTGGAAGATGAACCCGATCTTCGACGACCGAAACTTCGCGAGCGCCCCATCGCTCAGTTTCGACAGCTCTTCGCCCGCGACCTTCGTCGATCCGGACGTCGGCTTGTCGAGGCCCGCGATCAGGTTGAGGAGCGTGGACTTGCCGGAGCCGCTCGGTCCCATCAACGCCTCGTAGGCTCCTTCGGCGACTTCGAGGTTCAGGTTCTCGAGCACGTTCACCGCCTCTTTTCCGCGATAGAACGTCTTCGATACGTTGCTCATCTCGACGATCGCGCTCATGGGCTTTCCTTCGCTTTGACCTTGGAACCGTCTTCGATTTCGGCCGCCGGGGCCGACACCACGTGCGCTCCACTCGGAGGCCCGTCGAGAAGCTCGACGGTCGTGCCAATCGATGCACCCACCGTCACCGGGCTTGCGCGCACCACATCCCCGTCGACCACGAGCACCACTCTTCGGCCCCCGCGGTCAACGACCGCGTTTGCGGCGACCACCTTCTTCGGCGGCGCCTTCAACGCGTCGTCCGTGATCGGGGCGCTGAGAAAGCTGGCGCGCACGCTCATGTCGGGCAGGACGCCGCTCATATCGTCGGTGAACTTTACCTTCACCACGATCGTCGCCTTCGAGCGATCGACCTTCCTGCCGAGCTCCGCGACCTCGCCGCGGTAGCGATGATCGGGGTACGCGTCGAGCGCGAGCTCCACCGGGCCGCCGATCTTGACGAGCCCGAGGCGCGCCTCGGGAACGTCGACCTCGGCGAGGAGCGAGTCGAAGTCGACCAGCTCCACGAGCGGGCTCGTGTCGGCGGGCGTCGCGATGTAGCCGGGCATCGCCGGCTTCGAGACGACCACGCCGTCGATCGGGGCGACGATCGTGCGTTGGTAGAGGTTCACGCCTAGGGTCGCGCGATCGGCTTCGGCCGAAGCGACCTCCGCCTGGGCGGCCTTCACCTGCTGCGTGAGCGACGCTTGCTGCGCCACGAGATCGTCGAGGATACTCTTGCTCTCCGCCCCGTGCTCTACGAGCGGCGTCTCGCGCGCGATCTTAACGTGGGTCTCGGCCAGCGTCGCCTTCGCGGTCTCTACGTGCGCCTCGGCGACCGCGACCTTCGACGCCGACGCTGCGAGCGCGCTTTTCTGGTCGCGGGTCTCCAGATCCGCCAGCACTTGCCCGGCTTTCACCGTGTCGCCCTCTTTGACGAACATGTGCGCGACGCGCCCGGTGTCGTGCGGCCCGACCTTCGACGTGATCTGCGGAACGATGTACCCGGTCGCCGAGACCAGGATGGACGACTGGACTGGCGAGAGCATCGTCACTTCAGTGACGGACACCTCGGTCTTGTAGATCGCGGCCTTGGCGCGCGGGTACACGGCCCAGACAGCGCCGACGGCGAGAGCGACGGCGAGAGCGACGAGGACCGACCGTTTACCCTGTACGCCGCCCTTGGATTCTCGGTCGATGCGGAGCGACGCGAGATCGGAACTCAATCGATCAGTCACGGCCGCCGCTCTTTAGCATGCGGTCCGACTCCGGGGCGACCCCGAGCGGGACGTCCACCGGCTTACAGCGCGTACCCCGCAGCGACGATGTTTGCCTCGACGGCGTCGTCGGCGACATCCGGCGGATCGCCGGATGTCATGCACCCCTCGAAGAACGTGCCGACGGCGCTGTTGCCGTTATCCCCGCCGATCCCCAAAATGATGGCACCCTGCTTCTTCATGGGGTTATAGCCCGCGGCCGAGGGTCGCGCTCCGTCGTAAATGGTCTTGAGGGCGCCGGATTGCGCATTGCCGGCTTTGAGCGCAAACCCTCCCGCTCGGCCCTTCACCATCGCCGTGACGAAGTCCATGGTGAGGGGCGTGTCGGCGGCATTGGCCGCAAAGCTCTGCCCGGCATAGAGGCCGTTTTCGAGGTCCGCCATAACCCATGGGCCGGCGCCGGCACCCCTGCCCCAAGCGGTTTCGCTGCCGAAGTAAACCGCTTCCATGGTGCCGTTGCCGTCGTCCAAGTTATTGGTCTCTGCGTTCCCGTAGTCGAAGCAGCACCCCGCGTTGAAGTGCTTTCCGCTCGTCACCATGTACTCGCCCTCGGGCAGGTCGCCGGTTGCGACGCCCGAAGTCTTATCGATTCGATAGCCGATGCCTTGATTCACCACGACCGCGTAGACGGGATGGCCGCTGATCGTCAGCTTTTGAGAAGTGGCGCTTGCTTCGTTGTCGGGAGTGTTCTTGTACCCGCCCGCCGGCGCGCTCGTGAGGTCATTGGCGTTCGGGGATTGGTCAAAGATGATCGAGATGGTGCATGTGGTGCCGGAGCAGAAGGAGTCCTCTGCGGCCGAGTTGGCAAAGCCGCCGGGGCTCAGGACGCCGATGTTCCGGGTGGTCCCGTCGGAGGCGCGCTTGACCTGGTACAGGTTTGCGTCGTAAGCGCCGTAGAGAGCCCGCACCGTACTGTGCGCGGCGACGCATGGCGTGGCGCTCGCTGCATAGATGTCACAGGGCCCCGTGACGTCTCCGCCGTCGGAGTTCCCGCTCGACCCGGAATCGCTCGAGCTGCCGCTGGATCCGGTGCGGCTCGAGGCGTCCGCGTTTCCGTCTCCAACGCCCCCTGCGTCCGCGGCCCCGCCGGTGGAGACGCCGGTCGCGGCCCCTCTGGTGGAGGCGCCGCTGGTCGGCGCGCCGGTCGTGGAAGTTCTGCATCCGGCGATAGCGAAGAACGCGACCGTGGAGAGCGCAAGCCCCGTGTGTGGTAGCGAGGGGCTCGGCGATACCGTGCTGACGGCGCTGAAGGGCAAGACCACGGGCCGCTTCGGTTTGACGTGGTTTCGTAGCATCAGTCGTCGCCGAGAGTAGCCGACGAGTACGAACCGCGCTTCGCAGAGCTCGCGTCGCGCCGCGCACCGCATTCGACATGACGTTCAAATTCGGACATTCGTCCGTTCGCACGAGAACGGCGGACCGAACTGACCATCCGTTCGCAAACCCGTTGAGGCCTGCGCGCCCCCGTCAGGTACCTTCGTGGAGGTCGTATCGTTTCAGTTTCTCGTAGAGGTTTCGAAGCCCGATGCCCAGCTTTGTTGCGGCGCGACGCCGGTTGCCGCAGCTCGCAGATCTGGTCACACGGCCAGAGGTGGGCTCGCTCCTGTTGGTCGGCGCGTATCGGGACAACGAGATCAGTCCCTCTCACCCGCTCATGCGGACGCTGACCGCGATTCGCGAAGCCGGGGCCCCCGTGCACGGCATCGTGCTTGCGCCCCTTAGCCTGGCCGAGGTCGGCCGGCTCGTCGCCGACGCTCTCCACTGCGAGGTGGAGCGCGCGGAGCCTCTCGCGCGGCGGGTGCACGAGAGGACGGGTGGCAATCCCTTCTTCGCGATCCAGTTTCTCATGATGTTGGACGACGAGAAGCTCGTGACCCGCTCGCATCGAGCACGAAGTGTCGCGCCAACGCTTCGCGCGGCACCGGTTGGCCGGGAGTATCGCTTGCGGTCGGGACGTCGCCGCGGAACGGCGAGCCCGTCGTCACTGGCGGACTCCCCTTCGAGGGTCGGCGTTTCGTGGCCATGTCCGTTTTGCGAAATACTTTGTCGGGATCGAAGAATGCGGTCAACGACGCCCGACCGTATGTTGCTGGCATGGGTTACGACGTGATCATCGCAGGGGCCGGCCCGGTCGGGTTGTTCCTCGCCTGCGAGCTTCGCCTTGCGAGGCTCTCCGTGCTCGTACTCGAACAGCTCGCGGACCCGGACTCTCCGCTGAAACGGCTCCCTTTCGGGCTGCGTGGGCTGTGGGGCCCGAGCATCGACGCCTTCTATCGGCGCGGCCTCCTCCAGGAGGTCGCTGCGCAACCGAACAACACCAAGACTGCCGGACTGCCGCGACCCTCCTCCATCGCGTCCGCGTCGCAACACCCTGGCCCGGGCGGCCACTTCGCGGGCATCCAGTTCGACTACATCAACGTCGAAGCGTCGCGGTGGACGTACCGCCTCGCGGGCCCGGCGGATGCCCAACTGGGTGTCGAGATGGAGCACATCGAACGGGTACTGTCCGCGCACGCGCTCGCCGCAGGCGTCGAGATCCGGCGGGGTCACGGCGTAGAAGCCGTCGAGACCTCGAAGGACGAGGTCGTCGTGAACGCCCGCAGCGAGCGCTTCCATGCCCGGTGGCTTGTGGGGTGCGACGGTGGCCGAAGCGCCGTGCGCAAGAAGGCGGGCTTCGAGTTCGTGGGGACCGAGCCCGATGTCACCGGATACGCGATCCTGGCCGAACTGGCCGATCCGTCGGCGCTCCCGATGGGCCGTCACCACACCGCGACCGGGATGTTCACCCAATGGCAGCCCGGCGTGATTTCGCTCATCGACTTCGATGGCGGCGCGTTTCATCGTAGCCGCGAGGTTACGCGCGAGCACCTGCAAGAGGTCCTGCGCCGCGTCTCGTGCACCGACGTGACCCTCAAGGCGTTGACGCTCGCCTCGACGTGGACCGACCGCTCGTACCAGGCGACCACCTATCGCAGGGGCCGCGTGCTCCTTGCGGGCGACGCCGCACACATTCATTCTCCACTCGGTGGCCAGGGGCTGAATCTCGGTCTCGGGGATGCGATGAACCTCGGGTGGAAGCTCGCGGCAACCGTTCGCGGCGACGCCCCGGAGGGCCTCCTCGACAGCTACACCGCCGAGCGCCACCCGATCGGCGCGCGCATCCTCGATTGGACGCGGGCGCAGGTCACGCTCATGAAGCCGGATCCGAAAACGCGCGCTCTTGCCGCCATAGTCCGCGACCTGATCGCCACGCGCGACGGAGCGACGTACTTCGCTGAGCGCGTGTGGAACGTAGCCCTCCGCTACGACCTTGGAAGTGAGCACCAGCTCGTGGGGCGAAGCGCACCGGACTTTGAGCTGGAGGACGGACGGAGGCTCGGGGGTCTCCTTCGCGATGGAAACGGTGTGCTTCTCGACTTCGACCCGCAAGCGTCGCTGAAAGCGCTGGATGGTCGTTGGGGTGACCGCGTGCGCCACGTGGCGAGCGACGCCAAAGACCGCCTCGGGCTGAGCGCGCTCCTGGTCCGCCCTGACGGGTTCGTGGCCTGGGCGACCGCTACGACCCCGGACCCCGAGGCGGTCATACGCTCGGCGGCGAGGTGGTTCGCCGACCGCCCATAGCCGGCCTCTCCGGAATCCGACCATACTTCGGAGTCGTCGGGTCGAGGAGAGCCTCCCAAAGCCTCGTCGATCGGCGAGCTCAGTCGCGTAGCCGTTTGGCAGGCACAGCCCCTTTTGCGTTCGGTCTCGTGCGCGGAGCTGGTCGCGCGCTAGCCGCCCGCCGAGGTCTCATTGTGCGCGGCAGTATCGCGCGAGCGTATTGTCCGCGAGAAGGGCGCGCCCCGCACACCCGTACCAGTACCGCGCATTCGACACGTCGCCTTCGAGCAGGTGGACGATCCCGTGCATCCACGCCGCGAGAGGCGATGAATCGTCCTGCACGATTGCATGCGCCCCCTCCCAGTCCCCCGAGGCGAGGAGCTCGGCGGCACGACGGAGGGACCCCAAAGAGCTCATGTTCGGCGGCTTTCCTGGGTGCTCGACGAGCGGGCGGGGGCAAGCAGCGCACTACCTCAACTGACTGTCTTTGCTGCCTCGGCGGTTATAGAGGCTCTGGTGCACGTCGAGCCGGTCCGCCTCGGATTGGCACGGAACGCACCTCCGGACGTCCGGCACTGCTTGGCGCCGCGCTTCGGGGATCGGATCGTCGCAGTCCTCGCAGGCGAGGAGGCTCTCTCCCTGCGCGAGCCGGCTCCGCGCCCGTTTGACAGCGCTGTCGACCGTCGCGTCGATCTGATCTTGCACGGCGCCGTCCTGTGCCCAGCCGACCCGCCATGGTCGAAACATAGGGCAAGAACGGACGGTGTCGAGACGTTCGGCGGGCTCGTGCTCGCGCGCACGCGACCCATCCGATCGCCGCGCTTCAGACCGAATACTCGCTCTTGCAGCGCGACCCGGAGCGCGATCTCCTTCCGATCACCGCCGGCCTCCGCTATCCCGAGTCAATGACCGGCTCGCTCGGTCGCGAGGCCCCGCCCGCGGGCGGCTGACGCCGCGGGGAGATGCGCCCCAGTTGCATCTGGTCTTGGCCTGTCGACGCTAGAGCCCCCGGGGGGGCGCACGACCGGTCGCTCATTTCAGTGCCGTGAAATGCATCACCCTTCCTTGCGGCGGTAGTGTGTCGTCAACACTCCGGACTTCAGGCGCGTCGTCGAGATGAGCTCGAGACGCCGCACGCGCTCCAAACCCTGAAACAAGGTCGGCCCGTGCCCGGCGAGGACCGGGTGGATGACGATACGGTACTCGTCGATCAGCCCCCGCTGCTCGAGCGCGGCTGAGAGCTTGGGGGAGCCCACGAGTATGCCTCGCGGGGTCTCCTCTTTGAGCTGCTTCACAGCGTCGTACAAATCCCCATCGACGCGGACGGTGTTGACCCAAGGGAAGGCGCGGCGCGAGGCCGACACCACGTACTTCGGCTTGGCCTCCAGCTTAACCGCCCACTCTCGCATCGCACGTGGCGCCTTCTCGTCGCGCGCTACCGCCGGCCACGCGCTCTCCATGAGTTCGTAGGTGGTTCGCCCAAACAGCATCGCTCCGGCTTCGTCCATCAGATGCGTGAAGTAGTCGAGCATCTCGTCGTCCGCGATCCCCTCGCGATGGTCGTTGCACCCGTCCAAGGTCACGTTGAGTGTGAAGGTCAAGAGCCCCATGACGCTCATTCTACGCCGAGTAGACGGTGGGAAATCTCCTTCGCTCTCGGAGCGACGCGGCCAACCGTCGTCGCCCGCGCGCGGGCGTCGTCCACGGTTCCGACGACCGAGCGAGACGCAATGCCTAACGCGGCGCAGAGACCCGCGGTCCGCGCGAGGTACGATGCCTTTCTCGCCACCGAGGCCCGAATGACGAATTGCTACTACCACGGCACTCGCACCGAGCTTTCGCTCCGCGACTTGATCGCTCCCGCCACCACGTCGGCCGCCGACGATCACGACCCGGCTAGCGCCCACGTTCTTCTGACATCGAATCTCGACGAAGCCATCTGGTCAGCCGAACTCGCCACGGGCAACGCCCCAGCAAGAGTCTACGTCGTGGAACCGCTGGGCCCGATCGCACGAGTCTCGCGACAGCCCGGCTATGAGCCGCCACGCCATCCCTCCATGTCCTGGTGCTCCCGCGAGTCACTGCGCGTCATGGGTGAGGTCACTGAGTGGCTCCTTTACCACGGCACTCGCGCCGACCTCCAAACCGGCGACCTGATCAGGCCAGGCCACATCTCGAACTTCGGCGCGACCGCCAGAACGGCGAACCACATCTACTTCACTCGCACGCTCGACGCCGCCACGTGGGGGGCGGAGCTTGCCGTGGGCGAAGGACGCGGACGTATCTACATCGTGGAGCCGACCGGGCCCTTCGAAGACGACCCGAACCTCACGAACAAGAGATTTCGGGGGAATCCGACCAAATCGTTCCGCTCACGCGAACCGCTGCGGATCACGAGGGAGGTCACGGATTGGCGGGGCCACGCGCCGGAAGCGATCCAAGCGATGAAAGCCGGTCTTGAACGGCGCAAGCAGCTTGGCGTCGAGGCGATCGACGACTGATCGAAGCCCCATCGCTACTTGCCGGTGCGTGCACGTGGCTGCACCCCGGCCAACAGCAGGGCCTACGCTGGCCTTCCTCTAGTTCTAGTTTCTAGTTCCGCCCGTCGGAAGTCCTACCGGACTTCCGACGCCGCTGCGCGGTCGGCTGCGCCGAGTCGAAACTATCTTGTTTTCCCGAGGCCCCGGACCCCCAAAGCCGCTCCCGCGGCTTTGCTAGTGCCGCTCGGCAGAAATTTGGCCCTTGGAATCAGGGCCTGATAGCTGCGAGGTCATGATTGATCCGAGACCGTGGGTAACACGACCCCACCGCGGTCCTCGGGCGACGCCGCTGCCCCTCTCGCCGGAGCATCGCGAGGCGGTAGAGGCTGCGATTCGCCCGGCGACCGCGGAGAAACGCATTGTATTGCGCGGCATGGCGCTGCTGGCCATGGCCGACGGCTTAAGCATTGTGGATACGGCCAAAGCCCTGCACGTCAATGACCGCACGGTCCGACGGTGGCGCAAACGCTTCAAGGATGCGCAAGACTCGGTCGCTGCGCTGGCGGACGCCCCACGATCGGGACGGCCGCCCTCTCTCTCTCGGCAGCCGACGCCGCGCGCATCGAGAGCCATGCGTGCAAGCCGCCGGGCGACGTTGGCATTCCGGTAACGCACTGGTCGGCGGCGCTGCTGGGCGCGCATGTCCGCGCCGAAGGGATCGAGACCAGCGATCGCACCGTCGGCCGAATCTTGGCGAGCGCCGATCTGCAGCCCCATCGGCAGAAGATGTACCTGACGTCGCATGACGAAGACTTTCGTCAGAAGCGCGACGACGTGCTGCATGTCTACTACGACACACCGAGCGACGAGCACATCGTCTGCTTGGATGAAAAGACCGGCATGCAAGCGCTTGAGCGCAAGGTCGCCGACTTGCCGATGGAGCCCGGGCAGCCCGTACGTCGCGAATTCGAGTACATACGCCATGGAACGCTCTGCCTGATGGGGGCCTATGACGTCCGCAGTCGCAAGCTCTTCGGATTTCTCTCCGAGGATCACACTGCCTTGACGTTCGTCGACCTGCTCGATGTGGTCGACCAGTCCTACCCGCTCGGACGCGGCCACCTGATCTTCGACAACCTTTTCGCCCATGACACCGACGACGTCCTCGACTGGTTCGAGGACCATCCCCGCTGGACCCCACACTTCACCCCAAAGCATGCCTCTTGGCTCAACCAGATCGAATGCGCCTTCTCCATCCTCGGCCGACAAGCTCTCGCACGGGCCTCCTTCGGCTCTCTCGACGATCTTCGCGAGGCCATCTACCGCTACCTTCTATGGTTCAACGCGCAGGACAAACCGCCGTTCCGTTGATCCTATCGTCCAAAGTCTTGGCACCTCGCCATGCCAAACTGAGGACAAAACCTCTGCCGAGCGGCACTAGTTCCTCGTGGGTTCGGCGAATGCGCCGTTCCCGGGTCGTCTCTTGCTTAGCGTCCTCGACCCAGCAGAAGGGGGGCAGCCTGCTGAAAAACCTGCCTCGCCTGCGCGGCTACAGGGAGCGGATGTACGCGCGCCCGAAGGCCCCGCCGCGGATTGCGAGGCGTTCGCGAGCCTCCATTGATGACGTCGCGTGATCCGCCTATGAAAATGCTGCCGGGACGGTGCGCTGCCCCCACACCGGCGTGGGTTGCCACGGCCTATCAATTAGGGGCGGCGCACCGACGGTCCTCGGGCCGAGGAGAAGGTTTGCACCAACCCTTTCCACCCGGAGATGGGTCGCGCCTCCTCATACCGACCTCCGGTGTAGTCGGCGATCACCCGGCGCCAGAACGCGGTGGCCGCGGGGTTCTCGTCTCGCTGCCGGATCTCCCATGGGCCCTTGAAGCGATCGAATGCGGCGACCGCAGCCGCATGGCCCACGCCCTGCCGCCTGTACCTCCTCAGAACGAAGAACTCCGCCATGTCGAATACCCCTTGGACTCCGGTCAGGCGGCTGCGCTCCTCGATCAGGGCGAAGCCAGCAAGCGTCTCGGCCACCTGGATGAGGCAAGGGCGGCGCCAGTTGTCCGACCAGTAGGGGTCGAGCGCGAGGCCGCCGAAGCGGCCGTCTAGGCCCACGTCGAGCGGCACCAGTTCGCTCCAATCGTGACAATAGAGCTGCACGAGGTTGTCGAGGACTCCGCGCTCATCGCTCGACGCAGTCCGGAGGGAAATCGTGCTCGGGAGCAGGTTCACTCGGTTCTCGCTATCCGGGAGCTCGATGCGATGAAACATGATCCCGGATTACTTCACACGCTCAATCCGCACGTCCTTGTTTCGCTGGGGACTGCGCTCGAACGACGGGCAGGTAGGCTGCGCGCTCTACAACTCCGCCAAGGGGTACCCGAAAGACGCGAGCGCGGCGCTGGAGCGGCTCTTCTGCCCGTCGAGAAAAACGCGGCTGTGTGCCCCTTCCATCCGGTTCCGCCCATAGCCGCGGCACCGATCGCGACGGAGGCAGGACTGGAAGACCCGCTGGCCGACTGGTGCGCGCCGGGCTTCGAGCCGATTCACGGGGACGCCTGCCTCGCATCCGTGAGCGGAAAGCCATCGGCGTCGCTCGTCGTGTATCTGCACGGCCGTTATGCGCGCGACGCGGCGAGCGAAGAAGTCGACCGGCAGCGACGCCTCGCCGCGCGCGCGACTGCTCTCGGCTTCGCCGTGATCGCGCTGCGCGGTCGCCTCGGGACGTGCACGGCGCCGGAACTCGCAGAGTGGTACTGCTGGCCGAGTAACGAGACCAACGCGGACGCCGGACCGGAGTTAGTTTAGTCGATTCGTGGACGCCCGCTCTTGCGGCGGCCCAGGAGCGTACCGGGTCACGACGGCGTTTTCTCCTCGGCTTCTCCAACGGCGGCTACTTCGCTGGACTCTTGGCATCGCGCGGCTTGCTCGCGTTCGACGCGCTGGTCGTCGCCCATGGGGGACCCGTGGAGCCGGTCCACGCGTTTCGCGGCACCCCGCCGCTCTTGCTTCTGTCGGCCGACGATGACGTCGCCCAGGACGAGATGATCCGTTTCGACGACGAGCTCACGCGCGAACACTGGGCGCACGACAGCTATGCCCGGGCCGGCGGGCACGGACTGACCGACGAAGACATCGACGCGGCGCTCACGTTCTTTTCCCGCGCGCGCGAGGCTTTGCCTTTGCAGCCGCCGCTCGCGCTCCACCGCGCCACCCGGCACGCCCCCGATGCGGGCGCGGAAGGTCAGATCCAGGCGGACGAAACGCAGGCGGACGCGCAGGGCGCACCCGCGGAGCGAGAGCAGGAGCCGGCAGAAGCGCCGAGGCCCGCCGGCATCGAAACGCCAGTGGAACCAGTGGAACGCGAGGCGTCGGTCACGATGTCGATCGCCGCTTTTCCGAGCGGAGCCGCCGATCCAGATCCGTGACCCGCGCGCTCGCCACGATCATGCGGGGTGATCATCGCACGCACCGCATACGGGTCATGGCGCAGCTTGCGAGGGAGCTCGAGGCTCGGTGGTTGGCTCGGGCGGGGAATGTGGTGCGCTTCGACGCAGCGCGGCGGGAGAGGGACAACGTGTAGCTGGACTTGCTCAGGCGGCGCTTCGCCGCTTCTTCGCCGCAGGCCTGTGCACGGTCTTCGACGCCTCGAGTACGGCGCGAAGCGCCGCGTTGACAGCCTCCGAATCAGGGAACGCCTTGGCCAGGTCGGGCGCGAGAATGGCGAGCTCCGGTCCCAGTTCGGCGGCGAGCGCTCGGATCGTCAGAATGCGGCTCGCCTTGGCCGAGATGTGCTTCGCGTAGGGGTTGGGGCGCCAGCTACTCGCGTTCGAGCTGCCGACGTTCTTTGGCGTCGAGGCGGCGGGCAGAGATGATGCGGATCGTCGTTTCATCGCGAACCTCAACGTTGACGACGAGCAGAAGTCGTCCAAAGACAGAGTAGCCCATGATGTGCATGCGCCGCTCGCCTTGAGCCTTGCTGAGGTCTTCGCGGACCTTGGCGAGTGGGTCCGCGACAACGGTTGCGGCTTCCTCGAAGGTCACGCCGTGCTTGCGGCGGTTCGTCGCCGCCTTGGCGCGACTCCACGTGAAGGTGAAGCCGTCGATCTCGATCGTGTCCTCGAAGGCCGGCACCACGCCAGTCTACGGCGAATTCTGCATGAAGGTGACGTGGGCTCACTCACTCTCCGCGCTCGCGGTGCGCGGAAGTGTCCCATGGCTTCGTCCACGACGTCGGACTCGCGGGCGAACGGACCCAGCAAGCTGTTTCCGACGTTGGCGCTACCCCTGGCGCTCGTCGACCAGCGCGACGAGCTCCTCGTAGGTCTCGCCTTCCCAGCGCCAAATTTCGCGCATGGCATCGGCCGCTGACCGCTCCACGGGCAGCACCGTGTCGGGGACGTCACGAAGCCCGACGGTCAGGTCGGCAACCCGCGCGCGGACCGTGTGCGTCGGGTCACGCTTTAGGGCCTCTACGGCTTGGTCGAGCGCGAGGGGCCGGAAAGCATCACCGCCCCCCCTTCTTGCGCCGCTCGGCGACGAACGCATCGAGGTCCGCCGGCGCCACCCGAATCGCATTCGCAAATCCGAATATGCGCGAGCTGCCCCTTCTCGATGATCTCGTACACGGTCGCCGTGCAGAGCCCCACGGCCCGCCACTTCGCGCACGCTCAGGACCCGATCCCGCCCCCCTTCAATGACCCGCACAAGACCGTCGATCCCCTAGCTTCCAAAGAACACCAATCCATGCCCGACCCGGCTCGCCTTCGCCCGCGACCTCCCGCGCCCCCGCCGGATCGATCTGGGTCCCCAAGGACAAAACCGGCGCCCCGCGCCGCTGGCCCTCTCGCGCGATCCGGTATCGGGGCAAGGTCACTTGGCCGGACGGCCACCGGCAAGACATCGCTGTACTCGAGGCTCACTGCATGCGCATTTTTGACCTCATCGCCTAAGAACGCCGTCGATCTGGTATTGGCAGGCGGTGCGGTCGGTGAATGTTTCGCGGATTGGGAGTGGGCCCGTTGCGCTCGTGACTTGCACTGACGTGAATTGGCGATAGACGTTTCGGCCGTCCAGATTGCAGGTCTGCGGTGCGGATACGAGTCTGGCGACGCCTCGGTCGACGAAGAGGGTCAGCGCGCACTGGGCGCCGTCGTCGAACACGAGGTCGACCTGGCCTGCGTACGTGGGGCCGGGTCCTGCACTGAAGGTGACGGTAATCGATCCGGGATCCGCGGTCTCGGGAGCGTCGGGAGAATCGGTGGAGCAGAGGAACGTTTCGGTTCCGGTGAGTGTCCAGCTTCCGAGAAATGGCGTGGCGGGGCTGGCATCGGGAGGCGGCCCGGCGTCCGTAGCGTCCGTCCCTCCCTCGGGAGGGGCCACGGGGCCCTCAGAGGCGTCGCCGTCCACGAATGCGTCCGGGGCGGCTTCCGTGATCGACGCATCTTCGAGGGCCGAGTCGAACGCATCGCCCGACCGGGTGTCGCTCGCGGTGGCGGCGTCGGCGTCGGCCTCTGGGCACGTGCCGTCGCCTTCGCACGTGTCGATGACGGTGCAGCTGGAGGCGCCTACGCCCGCGATCAACGCGGTTAGGGCGAGGAGGAGACGCAGCTCACGCTTGGCGATGCACGTCGTGCCTTTGGAGTTCACTTGTCATTCCTCCGAGAGGGAGCGGGAGGGGATTGCAAGAGCTTGGGAGACGAGAGCTCGGCGTCCCGGGCGTGGGGCTCGGGTGCGACGTACAGGCCGAGGTCGCGGAGGGCTTCGCGGACGGTGGCGCGTTGCCGGCCGGAGACTGTGGCGATGTGGGTGAGGTTGCCGCGGCAGGCGGCGTAGAGGCCTGTGTAGAAGCGGCGCTCGAAGTCTCTCTTGGCGGTGTCGTAGAGGCCTTGGCCGTAGGTGATGGGCTCTTTGTGGTGGAGGGCGGGCCAGGCCTCTTCGATCGCGAGGGTGTCGCCGATGGCGCCCACGAGGGCGACTTCCACGAGATTGCGGAGTTCGCGCACGTTGCCGGGCCAACTGCGGGCCCTGAGCATCGCCATGCCCGCTTCGTCGACTTTGGCGTCGGGGCGGCCGAGGTCTTCGAGGATCGTCTGCACAAGAAGTCCGAGGTCCTCGAGCCGTTTTCGGAGCGGGGGGATTTCGACGGTGACTTTGGCGATGCGGAAGTAGAGATCTTCGCGGAAGCGTCCTTGGTTCAAGGCGGGCCGGAGGTCGGCGTGGGTGGCGAAGAGGGTGCGCACGTCGACGTTGCGCGATCGGCTGCCCCCAATCGGGCGGACTTCTTCATCACCGTTTCGCTCGCCAGCGGCCGGACGTGGAGTGGTGCCAGCAGCGCACCGGGCACGGCGACGCGATGAAGCCGAAGTACCGTCGCACTGCGGCGACGTGGATCGCGCAGAAGCAGGGTGACCTCGTTTCGCTGATCGAGGCCCTTCCTGAGCTCGCTAAATTTCAAACGATTGCCCGACGATTGCCCGACGAGCCAAGCAGAACGATTGCCCACCGAGTGGTTAAGTCCATGAAAGTGCACGGGAAGGGAGTTGAACCCTTACGCCTTGCGGCGGCGGAACCTAAATCCGCTGCGTCTGCCAGTTTCGCCACCCGTGCGGGGAGTTTAAGTGGCAATGAAGTGTGATTCTAGCCGAAAATTCAGTCTCCGACAGCTCCGGGATGAGCTCGTGCCGGGCTTTCAATCGCCCGAGTTCCACGTGCGGGCTTTGCGGCGCCATCGAATCAACGTCCCGGTCGTGGCCGGTGCGATCCGAAACCCAGGTTTCGGGGCGCTCGTTCGAGCGGTCTGATGCAATCTTCGCGGCGACACATTTGCATCGCTATAGGCAGTAGGGGAAGCTCCGTCGAATGGCGCCCGTGGATGTCGAGCAATATCGGGCCCTCGTCGAGCACGCGCCGACGATGGTCTGGAGAGCGAGGGCCGACGCCGAGCATGACTACTTCAATGCGACGTGGCTCGCTTTCACCGGACGCTTGCTGGAGCAAGAAGTCGGTGACGGATGGGAGCAAGGAGTGTATGCGGATGACGCGAAGACTCGCCTCGCAATCTTTCGTGACCACTTCGAACGGCGTCAACCATTCGAGACGGAGTACCGCCTTCGCCGGTTCGACGGCGTCTACCGATACGTCCTCGATCGCGGCAGCCCCTACACCGACGCCGCGGGGGCATTCGCGGGCTACATCGGGAGCTGCGTGGATGTCGATGAGCGCCACACGAGTGAGTTCTTCGAGATGTCGCTCGACAATGTCTGTGTCGCCGGCCTCGACGGGTATTTCAAGCGAATCAATCCGTCCTGGACGCGGACACTCGGATGGACCGCCGAAGAGCTCATGGCGAAGCCTTCGATCGAATTCGTCCACCCGGACGACCGGAGCGTGACGATGGCGGGCCGCGAACGGCTGCGAAGCGGGGCAACGCTGGAGAACCTCGCCAACCGGTACTTGTGCAAGGACGGCACGTACCGATGGTTCGAATGGAGGTCGGTTGCGCACGTGGATCGAGGGCTCGTCTACGCGGCGGCGCGCGACATCACCGAACAAAAGCGGGCCGAGGAGCGCCTCGGCGAGGCCAGGAAGGTACAGGAGATTCTGCACCGCCGGCTCATTTTTGCAGATCGCATGGCGTCCATAGGGACCTTGGCCGCCGGTGTCGCCCACGAGATCAATAACCCACTTGCCTACGTGACGGCGAACATCGTTCTGATGATCGAGGCCCTCCGGACGCGTCAGGTCGCGTCTCCCTCAGAGCAGTTTTCCGAATTGAGCGAGATCGCCCTCGACATTCAAGCTGGAGCCGAGCGCATACGGACGATCGTTCGTGGACTCAAGACGTTTTCGCGCGCTGAGGAGGAACGCCGCACCGTCATCGACGTGAGGCCGCTCTTGGAACTGTCCATCAACATGGCATTCAACGAGATTCGCCACCGAGCGCGACTCGTCAAAGACTACGGGAAGATCCCCTTGGTCGAAGGGGACGAGGCGCGCCTGGGGCAGGTGTTCATCAACCTCCTCGTCAACGCCTCCCAAGCAATCCCTGAAGGGGCTAGCGCGACCAACGAAATCCGTATCGTGACGTCGACCGACGCGGCAGGACGAGCGGTGATCGAGGTCCGCGATACCGGAGGGGGGATTCCGGCTGGGTT
Source organism: uncultured delta proteobacterium (assembly GCA_963831555.1). GTDB lineage: Bacteria > Myxococcota_A > Polyangia > Polyangiales > Polyangiaceae > Palsa-1150. Next base: position 759,828 of record CAWHQT010000015.1, on the reverse strand, counting down.
GGTCGGGCGCATCTTTGACCCATTCTTTACGACGAAGCCTGCCGGTATCGGCACGGGACTCGGGCTCTCGATCTGCCATAACATCGTGAGTGGCCTCGGTGGAGAGATCACGGTCACGAGCGCAGAAGGACACGGGACGACCTTCCGCATCGTGCTTCCAGCGGCTGTGGCGGTGCGAGAGGACGCGGTTGCCGCGGCGAGCCCAGCGCAGGCTGCCGTCGTCTGCGCTGCCGTTCTGGTGATCGACGACGAGCCCGCTATCGGGAAGGTCCTTCGGCGCGTCCTCAGCGACCACGAGGTCACCGTCGTGACGACCGCAAAGCAGGGTCTCGCCCTTCTTGAATCCGGCAAGCGCTTCGACGTCGTCCTCACGGACCTGATGATGCCCGAGATGTCCGGCATGGACTTCTATGATGAGGTTACGCGGCGTTTTCCAGGCGTTGCCGGGCGCATCGTCTTCGTCTCGGGCGGCGCCTTCACGCCCAGGACGAACGCGTTTCTCGATCGGGTTGCCAACGAGCGTATCGAGAAGCCGTTTGACCCGCAGGGCGTCCGCGCGATCGTCCAGCGGTATATCCGCTAACGAGAGAGACGTCCTGGCACCTTCTTAGGGGGAGGCGCTCTTCAAAGGGGGGAGCTCTTCGGTCCCGCCGCGTCATACTGACGCGCGTAGGTCGCGCAGGCCCGCGGGTTCCTCGCTTGTTCAGCTCTGGAGGAGAGCGCTCTGTCTGCGCTCGTTCTCTCGGCCTGTTACCCGGGGGCGGGCGCCGTTGACGCGTGCGATGTTCAGTCGCGCCCCTATTCGCCGCTATCGGCGGATCGCCCCGCAACGCACCCATCGAGTCATTCCTTCACCCGACCCATTTCGGCATACTTCGATATTGACCGAACGAAAGGGAGCGTTCACGATGCGCGGGATGTTCGCCGCCCCGGCGTGCCGCGCCCTAAGCAGAAACGCCGGTTGTTCGCCGCCGAGAGGGTACGCCCCAACGCGGGCGCCCGATGAACCTCGGCGCATCGTCCGTCCATACTGCCAAGTTCCAGTGAAACTTGTTTGAGATCGTTGACGCTACGAATTACAAAACAGTGCGCGACTCGTCCCCCCTTTAACAATCGGCGCACAACGCGCTAAGATGACGGACGCAAACTCGCTCGAACCCCACCGAGCAACCAAACATGGCGGCACTCCAGCCTCGCCGGATCTTTGGGGCCCGAGTGAACGGTGCCGGTGAACACACTGACGAGCTACGGAGAAGGCTTTGACGTAGCGGGGCGCGTCGCTCGGGGGTCAGCCAGTGAGCGAGTGACTTATTCGGTCGATTTCCTGAGCTCTAGATCTTGGACCTGTGCACGTACGTACTAAGATAGGTTCGCAAGACACCAGCCGTCCCTTCGAATGCTTTCTACTAGGTTTTGATAGCAGCCAACAATTACCGCGGGATCGGATGCCCAGAGGATGCGCGGGGCTCGCAAACGCAGCCTCATCATCGGAGGAATTTTCCATGAGGAAGAACAAGCTCAGTTTAGGGCATCGCGAACTGTGGGCGACTGCCGTGTTGGTGGTTTCCGGCTGCACTGGCGTGGCGAGCCTTCCCTCTGGGGGAGGGGGCGAGAGCCCCGGCGGCGGCGCGGGAGGCTCCACATCGGCCACTGGCGGAAGCGGGACCAGTCCCGGCTCGAGTGGCTCAGCGACCGCAAGCGGCTCGGGCTCGACCGCAGCGAGCGGAGGGACGGGCGCCCCCACAACGGGGGCGACGCAGACCACCGGTCTCGGTAGCGTACCGCCCGGCCCGCTCGACAGCGGGCGCGTCACGCTCCGCCGTCTGAACGACCGGGAATACGACGACACCGTGCGGGACCTGCTGGGGACCGCGCTAACGCCGGCGGGCAGCACCTTCCCCAGCGATGGCAGTGACGACGGGTTCGACACGGTCGGAACGGCGCTCAGCTATTCTGACTTGCTCCTTAAGCAGCAGTTTGCGGCGGCGGGCAGCCTGGTCACGGAGCTCATGGCGCGGACGGCGACGGACCCGCTGCGAACCGCCGTGTTCGTATGCGATCCCACCGCCGCGAACATGGCCACCTGCTTGCCCCAGATCCTCACCGCCTTTATGCCGAAGGCCTGGCGGCGACCCGTGACGACGGCCGAAGTGACGACGGCGGCCGCGGTGGGGACGGCAATCCTGACGGCCGCACAGGCTTCCACAGCCACGGGCGGGGCCGATCCGGCGACGACGGCAGTGAGCTCCGCTCTTCAATACGTCCTCACGTCGCCCGACTTCCTCTATCACATCGAGCTCGGAAGCCCGGCGATCGTACCCTCGTCGTCGGCTGTGACCCCGTTGAGCGACTACGAGGTGGCGAACCGCCTGTCGTACTTCCTCTGGTCGAGTATGCCGGATGCGGCACTGACCGCGGCGGCCGCAGCCGGTCAGCTCGCGAGCGGCACGGGCATTCCTGCGCAGATAACCCGCATGGCCGCGGATCCGAAGTTCGCGGGCTTCATGGCCGGCTTCACGGACCAGTGGACCCAAGTCACCAACATTGGACCGAATGTCGCGCCCGATTCGACGATGTTCCCGAACGCAGACTTGGCGTGGAGCGCCTCGATCCAGCCGGAAACGGAGGCCTTTGTCAGCAATCTCATCACCACGAATGCGCCGCTGACGGAGCTCCTGACCGCGAATTACACGTTCGTGAATGGTCGGCTCGCGCAATTCTACGGACTTACAGGGGTCCCCGCGGCGCAGACGACATTCACCAAGGTGAGTCTCGCGGGCACCCAGCGATTGGGGGGCCTCCTCACGCAAGAGACGTTCCTGACGACGACGTCGTTTGCTACGCGAACGTCGCCGGTCCACCGCGGCGTGTACGTAATGGATCAGCTGGTTTGCAGCCCGCCGCAGCCGCCGCCGGCCATCATACCAGCATTTCCGACGATTACCCCCGGTCTCACCGTGCGAGCGGCGCTCAACCAGCACGCGAACACCCCTGGATGCTCGGGCTGCCACAACGCGATCGACCCCATCGGCTTTACGTTCGAGAACTTCGACGCGACGGGCGCGTACCGAACGACGGACAACGGCGCGGCGATTGACGCGAGCGGCAGCCTCTATGGCATCACCGGCGCAACGGTCAACGGCGCGCAGGCGATGGCGCAGGCCATCGCGGCGGACCCCCGGTTCGCGCAGTGCATCGTGAAGCAGGCGATGACGTACGGAATCGGGCGAACCTTTGACCAGCCTGACGGGCTCGCTTACGTCGAAACGGTCGCGCAACCGCTGCAGAACGGCGGAACGTGGGGCAGCGCTCTGCAGGCGGTCGCCCAAAGCCAAGCCTTCCTGACAACGCGGGGTGGCCAATGATCTCGAACAGTGTGAAAGGCGGAGAAGTCAGATGAGCAGCAGCACAGGAGTTAACAAGTCGCGCCGGGTGTTCCTATCCGCTGCCGGAGTCACGCTCGTTTTGCCGTTCCTCCCCTCGGCGCTCTGGTCGCGGCGGGCGGCTGCGGCGCCGACTGCGGCGGCGGGTCCTACGCGGCGCTTCATGGGCTGGTTTAACCCGAACGGAATGGTCATGCCAAACTGGACGCCGGCCGCGGCGGACGGAGCGCAATGGACCTCCACCGCGGGGACGCCGCTCGCCTCCTCCAGTTCGGCAACGTTCACGGCGTCGAACGTGGGGGCCGCTTCGATCCTGAGTCCGCTCGTTGCCGCCGGTGTTCAGAAGAAGACGCTGATCATCACCGGTCTCGACCACCAAAATATCGCCATACCGACCCCCGCATGCTCCACGGACACTGTGCCGGGCGGTCACGGTTCGGGAACGGGCTGCTTCCTCAACATGATGGGGGTCAACTGCGAATCGACAAGCCCGCTTCGCACCAGCCTTGACCAGCTCCTCCTGCCCGTCCTCAATGCCGGCGGAACGCCGCTGCTGCCCACGGGACTGCAGCTTGGCCTCCAGGGCAACAACGACATCTGCGACAACACGAACTGCAACTTCTCGCGCATGATCTCGTGGAACAAGGGCGCGGCGATGCCCAACACCTACGATCCGCAGCAGATCTTTCTGCTATTGTTCGGATCGTCACCCACGACCGGCGCGCCGACGCCGGCGTCCACCGCTGCCGCGGCTCTGCGCTACCAGCAACAGAAGAGCATTCTCGATGCGGTTCTGGCCGAGTCGAATTCGCTGTCGACGAAGCTTAGTCCAGCCGACAACATCATGCTGCAGCAGTACCAGACGTCCGTACGCGACCTCGAAACGTCATTGCTGAACGCGTCGACCGCTGCTCCCCTCACGTGCACCAAGCCGACGGAACCCCCGGCGGGGCTCGGCCCCACGGCGGCGACGGGCGGGAGTCACGCCGTCATCCCGAGCTCGTTCATCACGACGAATATGCCTTACATGCTGCAGTTCCTGTCCCTAGCGTTCACGTGCGACATCACGCGGGCGGTCACGTTCATGCTGGGCAACGGAACGAGCAACCTCGACTACCAGTACCTCGTTGGTGCCTCGTTCCCACACCACGGCAATTCCCATCACGGCGGAGACCCCACCAAGCTGGCTCAGCTGACGCAGGTCAATACGCAGGAAATCACGTGGATCGCGACGGTGCTGAAAGCGCTCGACAGCGTGATGGAGCCGGATGGCACGACGGTGCTGGACAACACGACGTTCTACACCTCCTGCGACATCGGTGATGGGGCATCGCATAACCACTGGGATATGCCGGTGCTCGTCGCGGGCGGTGCGAGTGGGAACATGAAGATCGACGGTCGGCACATCAATTACTACACGTCCGCCGAACTGGCGCTGCCGCGAACGTCGTCGGCCCTCGTCGGCCCGCGAAACCCGAATCAGTCGACGGCTCAAGTCCACGCGACCATTATGCAAGCCCACGGCCTTCCGTCGACGACGTTCGGGCAGTCGGGTACGGCCACGGAGTATGGGCCTTCAGGCCCGCTTGCCGAGCTCATGGCGTAGGGGCAGAGTCCGGACAAACAGCATTACAAGACCGCAGTGAACGCGCCGGCGCCTCCTCTCGGAGACGCTGGCGCGCTGCTTTTGTTGTCCCGTAGAGCGGGTCGCGGCCACGCGGACTGCACCAAGAACGCCCTTCGCCGAATGACCTGCCCGGCCGGTCCCCGGGGTGAGGCACGCTTCATTGGCGACCACGGGTCTTCAATCGTCGGCGCCGGGCAGGGGGCTTCGCGCAAGCCGGTGAAAGTTCTGCGCCAACCACGTGTCTCGTAGACCGCTCCCGAAGGCATCGTGAAGAAACTTCAGCAACGCGTCTTTGGCGATCCATTGATCCCGAATTCGCAAGACGCGCAAGGCGTCAATGTTGTGATGGGCGTCGGCCACCTGCAAGAGCTTGATCACTTGCGCGCGATCGAAGTTCAGATAGGTGTTTATCGCGTCATTCGCGGTGGGGACCTCGACGAGGGTATACGTCAGACCGATATTGCCCGTACACGGATCGGAGCCGCACGAGCAGGGGATGGGCGCGGGCCTCTGCCAGTGATAGTCGATCGTGATTTCATCCCCTGCCTGGATGGGTCGGGCGGCGTGCATCAGGAGAGCACCTCGATACGACTCGGTGATCTTGGCATTGGGATTACACGAATGGTTGGCGAGATGCCCCCCGATCTTGGCGGGATCCGGGCGAATCGCCCGATAGACGCTTTTCGCGGCGTCCCAGGCGTACGTCACGGCGTACTCCCCATCTTCGGATTGCTCGAACGCATCCGCCTCTTCTTTCGTGCGAAATAGAGGAATGGCGATGGGTTGGCCGACGAAGGCGGCGACCGGTGCGCCCTTCGCGTGATCGACCGTGGAGAAGATGCCGCGGCCCCTTTCGGTATTGTGGACTTCAATCAATTGATGATTGATCACACGCCTGTACTTGTTCGCTTCTTGCCAGGGACGCGGCATCGGTGCCCCTCATGATCGATCGGGGGGTGCGTTTTGGCCAGTCGCCGGTCGGCGCGCTCTTCGAAGCCCCGCTGACCTCAGGTGCTGCTCATCTCCCGCACGATGTTCTGCAGCAGCCGGTCACCGACTTGCCGAAACGCGTCGATGTGACGCGCCGTCTCTCGACGTACCCGGTCGACCCCGCCCTGTCCGTGGGCCTTGGCGACGAACTCCCCGTCTTCGCGGAGAAATGCCTCGATGTCTTCCGACGAGGTTTCACAGTGAAATTGGAGCCCGAAGAGCCTCCGCCCAAGCTGAAAGCCCTGATTTCTGCAGACCTCGGTGGAGGCGAACAGGCGCGCGCCGGCGGGCAAGTCGAACGTGTCGCCGTGCCAATGAAGCATCACCGCTTCGGCCGCGATCCCCTCCAGAACCCCCTCGCCGGGCTCCCCGTGAAATTGCACGGGTCCCCAGCCCACTTCGTAGAGCCGGCTCCGCCCGTCTGCGGTCATCATCGGACCTACGGCGGCTCCGGCGGCATGCGCCAAAAGCTGCGCCCCGAGGCAAATGCCGAGCACGGGCGCGTCCTCGGTGACCCGCCGCCGCAGTAGGTCGACCTCTTTCTGCAAGAACGGAAACGCGGGCCGCCCGAGGTCCCCCACGCCCATCGGCCCTCCCATCACGATGAGCAGATCGTCGTGCGCCAGTTCGGACGGCAACGCGTGTCCCCGGTGAAGCGCCCGCAGATCAAGCGAGTACCCCGCGCTGGCGACTACGTCGGCGATTCGAGCGGGGCCCTCGAATTCTTCGTGCGTCACCACAACCGCCCGCTTCATACGTCTCTCCCTTTATCGTCAACGAGCGCGGCTCCCATCGCGCGTATGCCCTCGATCGCAACCCACACCGCTGTCCTGCAGGAACGCGTACACGGTGTCAAGGAGCGCCGCGTCCATCGCGCCGTTGGCCCCGAGGCCAACGAGGACCTGGCGGGACATCGCCTCCGACGGGAATCGCCGCGGCGTCGCCGGCCTCGGCGAGCCGCCGCTCGATCGCGTCGCGGGGCCGCTCGGCCTTCTTGGCCCGCTCGCCGTGGCACGCGGGGGACCCGCGGCCGAGGTCACGGCATATCGCGGGCCGGACGTCGTAGGCGGTGCAGACGAACCGGGCCGAGCGCGCCTGGACGCTCGGCACGATGCGAAGCGCGGCGCAGTGGCCGCCCTGCATTCGCATGTACGCCCGATTGCCGTCGAACCAAACGAGGCGCTCGGCCTGGGCGCCCAGCCGCGCATAGTCGTCGCCCGTCACTCGCACGTAGGTCGGCATCTGCGAAAAGCAGCACGCGCCGCAGGCAAGACACGCCGGCAGCTCGTCTTCGGGCGATTCATTCACCGTGGGCTCCTCGGTCACCGCGGCCTCCTCGGTCGCCGCGGCTGTGCCCCGCCCACCTCCCTCGGGATGGGTAGCAAGTTGCCGCGAGCCGACGTATCGCGGCGCGCACGGTGCGTGCATCCCGCTCGACACCGCCGCGTAGAGTGGCCACCATTGGACGACAATCTTCCCGCCGATCCATGACTTTACTCGTCGTCGCCGAAAAGCCGAGCGTCGCGCGTGACATCGCCGAAGTGCTCGGCGCGCGCACCCGGGCCGAAGGGTATTTCCGCGGTGCCGAGCATGTCGTGACCTGGGCGATCGGTCACCTCGTCGCGCTCGCCGAGCCGCACGAGATGAATCCTGCGTGGAAGAGGTGGCGCCTCCAAGACCTGCCGATTCTTCCCGCGGCCTGGCCGCTCGTCGTCGCGGAGGCCACGCGCGCGCAGTTCGACGTGGTGCGGCGGCTGCTCGTGGCAGACCAGGTTCGCGCCATCGTCTGCGCGACGGACGCCGGCCGCGAAGGAGAGCTCATTTTTCGATACATTTACGAGGCCGCGGGGGCGAAAAAGCCGGTTCGCCGCCTGTGGATCTCATCCCTCACGCCCGAGGCGATCGCGGAAGGCTTTCGAAGTCTGCGTGACAGCAAGGACTTTGACCGTCTCGGGGACGCGGCCCGCGCGCGGAGTCGCGCCGACTGGCTCGTCGGGATGAACCTCTCGCGCGCGTACAGCGTTCTGCACGACGACAATCTCTCCGTCGGACGCGTGCAGACGCCCACGTTGGCGATGATGGTGGCGCGCGAGCTCGAGATCCGGGCCTTCGTGCCGGAGGACTATCTGGAAGTCGTCGCGACCTTTGGGCCCCCGCCCGTCCCGGACGACCGGGGCATGGCCGGCGCCACCCCCGCTGAAGACAGGCCGTATGAGGGCACCTACGTGCGCGCGGGCGTGCCCGCGCGCGATGCGAAACGACTGCCCCCCGACGGCAAGGAGGCGGCGGCCATCGTTTCGCGGGCGAAGCGCGGGCTCGCGCGCGTCGAGTCGGTCGACCGGCAATCACGACGAATGCCGCCCCCGCTGCTCTACGATCTCACCGAGTTGCAGCGACACGCCAATCGGCTCTATGGATTCACCGCTCAACGGACATTGGAACTCGCGCAAAGCCTCTACGAGAGACGAAAGCTCCTCAGCTATCCCCGAACCGACAGTCGGTATCTCTCGGCCGCCGTCGCCGCCACGCTCCCGGCCGTCATTCGTGCCATCGCCGACCCTTACCGAGCGCTCGTCGCGGAGGGAACGGGCCAACGGCCGCTCGGGCCGCGGTTCGTCAACGACGCGCGCGTGTCGGACCATCATGCGATTATCCCGACCGAGGGCAAGCCTTCTACGGACCTGCACCCCGACGAGCGCGCGATTTACGATCTGGTCTGCCGGCGGCTGCTCGCGGCCTGGCACGCCGATCACGTCCTCGCGGTGACGACGGTCGTCACCGCCGTCCGCTGGAACGACACGCGCGATCAGTACGCAAGCGCCGGCAGTAGCGTCGAGGCCATGGGGTGGAAGGTGCTCGATCCGCGGCCCGGGGGCGCCGCGACCGACGCCAACGAGAGAGCGCGGGCTGCCGCCGAGCCGACGCTTCCGGGCGGCCTCGAGGCCGGTTCACCCCGGAGCGTGATCGATGCGAAGGCCGTCGCCCGAAGGACCAAGGCGCCGCCGCGCTTCACGGACGGCACACTCCTCACGGCGATGGAGACCGCGGGCCGAACGCTCGACGAGAAAGAGGCCATGGAGGCCATGCGCGAGTGCGGCCTGGGGACTCCGGCGACGCGCGCGGCGATTCTCGAGACGCTTCTGCGGCGTGAGTACGTCGTTCGGGAGGGCAAGACGCTCCAACCGACGGACAAGGGAGTCGCGCTCATCGCGATGGTGCACGGGCACGTCAAGAGCCCCGCCATGACCGGCGAGTGGGAGGCGAAGCTTGCGCGCATCGAGCGCGGAGAGGGACACCTCGATACGTTCATGCGCGAGATCGAGGGCTACGTGCGCGAAGTCGTGGCAAGCGTCACGACGGGCGGCGGCGCGTCGCCGGGGGCCGCGTCCACCGCCCTCGCCCAGGGGTCCGGCACGGTCCCAACGCTCCCGTCGAGGGTCGCGCGCCCCCGCGATCTAGGGGTCTTGCTCCGTACGTCGTTCGGCTTTTCGTCGTTCCGTCCCTATCAGGAAGACGTGTGTCTGTCCGCGGCCGCCGGCAAAGACGTACTTCTGGTGATGCCCACGGGGGCCGGCAAGTCCCTTTGCTACCAGCTGCCGGGCGTGGCGCGCGGAGGGACCACGCTCGTCGTGAGCCCGCTCATCGCGCTCATGGAAGACCAAGTCGCGCAGCTCGCCCGCCGCGGCTTCGCCGCCGAACGGATCCATTCGGGCCGCGATCGCGCCGAGTCGCGCGCGGTGTGCAAGGCGTATCTCGACGGCGCTCTCGACTTTTTGTTCATCGCGCCCGAGCGCCTCAAAGTGCCGGGATTTCCCGCTATGCTGGCGCGTCGCAAGCCCACGCTCGTCGCGATCGACGAGGCCCATTGCATCTCGCAGTGGGGGCACGACTTCCGCCCCGACTACCGGATGCTGGGCGACCGGCTGCCCCTGCTTCGTCCCGCTCCCGTCATCGCGCTCACAGCGACGGCGACGCCCGCCGTGCAGGACGACATCGTCTCGGAGCTCCGCCTCGATTCGCCCGTGCGCTTCATCCACGGTTTCCGCCGGACCAATATCGGCGTGGAGGTCGTCGAGCGGAGCCCGGGCGCTCGGGGTCCCATTGTCGCTCGCCTCCTCGATGACCCGGCGCGGAGGCCGGCGATCGTCTACGCGCCGACCCGCAAAGAAGCGGAGCTGCTCGCGAGCGAACTCGCGCCACGCATCCGAGCGGCCGCCTATCACGCCGGCCTGCGCTCCGCCGTGCGCGATGACGTCCAGTCCGACTTTCTCGCCGGTAAGCTCGAGGTGGTCGTTGCGACGACCGCGTTCGGAATGGGGATCGACAAGGCGAATGTCCGCACGGTGATTCACACGGCGTTGCCGGCGACCGTCGAGGGCTACTACCAAGAGATCGGCCGCGCCGGTCGCGATGGGGCGCCGAGCCGCGCCTTGCTTCTTCATTCGTTCGTCGACGTCAAAACGCACGAGTTCTTTCTCGAGCGCGACTACCCCGACGCGGAGCTCCTCGCGCGAATTCACGGCGCGCTGTCGGCCGATGGGCGGCCCGCTTCGGACGTGGCCGCGCGATCCCAGGTGCCCGCGCCCGTTTTCGAGAAGGCGCTCGAAAAGCTTTGGGTGCACGGAGGCGCGCTCGTGGACCCGGACGACACCGTTCGCCGCGGGGTGTCCGATTGGCGCGCCGCCTATGAGCGGCAGCGGAGCCATCGGCGCGAACAACTCGACAAGATGCGTCGCTACGCGGAGCGCCCCGGGTGCCGCATGCTGGAGCTCATCGCCCACTTCGGCGACCAGAACGACTCGGGCGCTGCGTGCGGGCTCTGCGACGTCTGCGCGCCGAACGATTGCGTGGCGCAGGTCTTTCGAACCGCGACCGAAAGCGAGCAGGCGGCCGCGAAGCAAGTCCTCGACGCGCTTCGACAGAGGGATGGTCGCGCCGTCGGACAGATGCACCGGGAGCTCTTCGGGGACGGGCCCATCGATCGGCGGACGCTCGATCACATTCTCGAGGCGCTCGCGCGCGCCTCCGAGGTTCGCGTCGTCGCCGACGAGTTCGTGAAGGAGGGCAAGACGATTGCCTTCGCGCGGGTCTACCTCACGGCCGACGCGCGCAAGAAGGAAACCCGGCGGGCCGTCACTCTGGGCATCGCGCAAACGCCGCAGCGATCGTCTCCCTCGCGGGGCAAGAGAAGCAAGCGCGGCGCCAAAGGCACCGAGCGGCGCGCCCGGAGTCCGTCCAGCGGGACGAGTGCTGCGGCGGACGGCGAAACGCCGTCGCTCGAACGCGCGCTCCGGGCTTGGCGTACGAAGGAAGCCAAGAAGCGCGGCTTGCCGGCGTTTCGCATTCTTACCGACAGGACGCTCATCGGCATCGCGTCCGCGAGCCCCAACGATGAGGCGGAGCTCCTCGAAGTATCGGGGATTGGTCCGGCCCTTCTGGAGAAGTACGGGCGCGCGATCCTATCGATCGTCGCGCTCGGGTCCAACTGACGAAGCACAACGTTTCCGTGCCCGCGTCCGCCGTGAGTTTCCTGGTCGTCGCCTCATCTGCGCAGAATCGCCTGGCCCATCACGCAGGTCACGGGGGGCGCGGTTACCTCCCCTCCCGCCACCGCGTCGAGCGCCTCGGTCATCGTCGCGATCGCGTCCGGCCCGAACGACGATACGGCGAAGGGATCGAGCCCCCACGTGCGAATGTTCAGCGCGTGGAGCCTTGCCATGGCCGGGGCGTCGAGTTGCAAGCGGGCGCGTTCGAACGAGTCCACGCTCCACGATGCGTGCGCTGCGAGGGATGGAAGACGCTCGCCCGGGTAGGGGTCTTGACCGTAGTGCTGCTGCAGTGCTTCGACGCAGCGGTAGTAGTCCGCAAAGAGCGCGTGCTCCGAACGGAGGGCGCAGTTTTCTTCGAGTACGAGGTAGCCGCCGGGTCGGACCGCCCCGGCGACAGCGGCGAGCGCCGCGCCGGGATCCCGCAAGTGCGTCAAAACGTAACGTGCATACGCGATGTCCACGGGCGCCGCGGGAAAGGGCGACTTCGTCACGTCATGGACAGCGAAGACGCTGCCCGGTGTGAATCGGGACCGGGCACGGTCGATCAGCGCCCTCGACGCGTCTAGTCCCCACGTTTCGCCGGCTCCGACCGCGCGGCGGAGCAAATCGGTCGTGTACCCGGGGCCGCACCCGAGATCGAGCGCGCGCGTCGCTCCGGTGAGGGCGGCGCGGCGGAGGAGCTCGGCGCTGCTCGGCTCGAAGACGACCGCGAGAAGCTCCAGCCGATCGCCGGCGCGAGGATTGTCTCCAAATGTGTATCGATTCGTCATCGCGCGATTCGCGGACTGCGCGGACCGCCCGACGACGTGCGAATCACGCGAGGAGGCGACCGTGCGGCCGCGTCCTTTCCTGAATCAGGTGAAGATCGGCCGATGTCTGGCGACACACCATCCCCATGCGGGGTCGCGTTGTACGCGGACGCCCTGGCCGAGCGACATGCCTCTCTCCTACCGTGCTTCAAGGGTTGCTCGCAAGTCGCGCGCCCTGCCCCCACCCCGGTGCTATTGCACGACGCGGGATGGCTGGCGACGCACCTTTGCCTGGAGCGCCGAGCTCACCGCTCCACTTCCCGCCCGAATTGCCTATTTCGGCGCGCCTTCGGGATATCGCCGCTGCGATCGACGAGCACCCCGTGGTGATCGTGGCGGGGGCCACGGGATCCGGAAAGACCACCCAGCTACCCAAGATCGCGCTCGCGATGGGTCGCGGGGTCAAGAAGATGATAGGGGTCACCCAGCCGCGCCGCATCGCCGCCACGAGCGTGGCCGCGCGCGTGGCGAGCGAGATAGGAACCCCCGTCGGTACCGAGGTGGGCTACCAGGTTCGCTTCGACGACCGAACCTCCCCCGGCACGTACGTGAAGTTCATGACCGACGGGATCCTCCTCGCGGAGATCCAGGGCGACCGGTTGCTGCGTCGGTACGACACGCTCATCATCGACGAGGCGCACGAGCGAAGTCTGACGATCGACTTTCTCCTCGGATGGTTGAAACGCCTACTTCCCGATCGGCCGGATCTCAAAGTGGTCGTGAGCTCGGCGACGCTCGAGACCGAGCGCTTCTCGCAGTTCTTCGGCGGAGCTCCCATCATAGAGGTCGTTGGCCGCACGTACCCGGTGGACGTCCTGTACGAGCCGCCGGCGAGCGACATGGATATGCCCGAGGCGGTCGCGAACGCTATCGTCAACGTGACCTCGCTCGACCCCCGCGGCGACATTCTCGTTTTCTTGCCCGGGGAGCGCGAAATTCGCGAGACGGAGAGCGAGCTCCACGCGCGCGGCCTTCGCCACACGGTGATTGCACCTCTTTACGCGCGGCTCGCCGGCGCCGACCAGGCGAAGGTATTCGCGACCATTTCGCAAAGGCGCGTCATCCTCGCGACGAACGTCGCCGAGACGTCCCTCACGATTCCGGGGATCGTCTACGTGGTCGATACGGGCGTCGCTCGCCTGTCGCGGTATGACCCTCGCTCGGGCACGACCCGCCTGCAAATCGAGGCCATCTCACAGGCCAGTGCGGACCAAAGGAAAGGGCGGTGCGGGCGCGTTCGCGACGGCATCTGCGTGCGCTTGTACGACGAGCCGAGCTTCGCCGCCCGGCTGGCATTTACCGATCCCGAGATCAAGCGCACGGGCCTGGCCGGCGTCATCCTGCGCATGAAGTCTCTGGGCCTCGGCGCCGTCGAAGACTTTCCGTTCCTCGATCCGCCGCACGCGCGCTCGATTACCGAGGGTTACCGCGTGCTCGACGAGCTCGCGGCCCTGGACGCGGCGCGCGAGCTCACACCGGTCGGCGAACGCTTGGCGCGATTGCCCGTCGACCCCCGGATCGGCCGGATGATTCTCGCCGGGGCCGACCGCGGCTGTCTCCGGGAAGTGCTCGTGATCGCCGCGGCCCTCAACGTGCAGGACCCGCGTGAACGTCCCCGCGAGGCCCAGCAGCGGGCCGACGAGCTCCACGGAAGGTTTCGCGACGAGCGGTCCGACTTCGTCGGCTTGCTGCGACTTTGGGCATTTGTTCGTGAGGCCGAGAGCAAGGGATCGTCCCACCTGCGGCGGGTCTGTAAAGAGAACTTTCTTTCTTTCGTTCGCATTCGTGAGTGGGGCGACGTGCACCGGCAATTGGAAGACGTGGTCCAGGAGCTCGGGCTCGCGGGTGCCGGGGCGTCCACGACCGCGCGGTCGCCGGGCACGCTACTCGGTCCGCCGACCACGGATCCCCCCGACGCGTTTCACCTCGCGCTCCTCACCGGCCTCGCCTCCAAGATAGGCCAATGGAATCCCGAGAAGCGCGTCTATCTGGGGCCGAAGCAAACTCGCTTCGCCATTCATCCGTCGTCGTCGCTCGCGCGCAAGCCGCCCGCGTGGATCATGGCATTCGAGCTCGTCGAGACGACCCACCTCTTCGCGCGCACCGCCGCGAAGATCGAGCCCGAGTGGCTCCTCGAAGCCGCGCCGCATCTTCTCAAGCTCGGCTACGAAGACCCGCACTGGTCCGAGAGAGCGGCGCGGGCGTCGGTCAAGGAGCACGCCACGCTGTACGGGCTGTCCGTCCTTCGGGATCGCAGCGTGGATTACGCCACCGTGGCGCCCGCCGAAGCCAGGCGCATATTTCTGGACCATGCGCTCGTTCGCGGCGAGTACCGCACGCGCGGCTCTTTTCAGGAAAAAAACGGCGACCTCCTCGCGCAAGTGGCGCGCCTCCGCGACAAGGCACGACGCAGCGACATGATGGCGGACGACGGTGCGCTTCTCGCGGTCTTCGACCGGCGCATTCCCGAGCACGTGGTGAACGGGAAAACCTTCGAGATATGGCGTGAGAGCGCCGAAAGGGGGGACCCCGGCGTCCTTCTCCTCTCGATGGACGACGTCCTCGCCGGAGAGCCGGACCTGACGCCGGGCGACTACCCCGACGTGATCACGCTTCATGGAGTGGACTTGCCGGTGGCCTATCTCTTCGACCCTTCGGCCGAGAACGACGGAATCACGGTATCCGTGCCGCTCGTGCTCATGCCGCAGCTCGATCCGGGCGAGCTCGATTGGACGATCCGCGGCTGGCATCGGGAGAAGATCGCCGCGCTGCTCGGGGAGCTCCCACGGTCCATTCGGCGCGAGCTTGGCGCGATACGCGAGCTCTCCGAGGCGCTCGCTGCCGATCTCGTGCCGTTCGTGGGTCGAATGATTCCAGCCCTCGCAGAAGCTATCGCGAGAGCACGCGGCGTTTCCGTGCCGGAGGAATCGTTTCGTCCCGATGCGGTGGCCCATTACTTGCGCCTTACGTGCCGCATCGTCGGCGAGGGCGGCCGCGTCGTCGCCGAGGGCAAGGACATCGCCAACCTATGGAGGGAGCATGGGACGCACGCCCGGGCGGTCTGGCAAGAGGCCGCGCCCGCCCCGCGATGGGCGCGCACGGGCATTACGAAGTGGGATTTCGGCGACCTCGAGCCGTTCGTCGCTCGGCGGGTGGCGGGCACGGAGATCCGCACGTACCCCGCTCTCGTCGATCGCCTCACCTCCGTGGAGCTCGCTCTGCTCGAGTCTTCGGCCGCCGCGGAAGCGGCGACGCGCGGCGGCGTGTGCCGGCTCCTGGCTCTCGCGAGTCGGGGGGTCATTGCCGTCTCGTCGCCGCGGATCCCACCGTGCTTCGTGCGCGCGGACGGCGCCGCACCGTCGCGCGCCGAAAAGGATGCGTTCCAGGCGCTCGTGGTGGAACGCGTCGTCCTCGACGCGTTTCGTCTGGGCGGCGGCGCGCCGCTGCCGCGCACCCAGCGCGCCTTCGACGATCTCCTGGAAACCGGCACCCCGCGAATCGCCGATACGTTCCGTCTCGTCGGGGACGTCATCAAGCGCACTTCGACGGAGCTCGAAGGCACGCTGCAGGCGCTTCGGAGCGCGGCGAAACACCCCGGCGCGAAAGTCGCCGCAGCCGAAATCCGCGCGCAGCTCGAGCTCCTGTTTCCCGCGGATCTGCTGTCGTGGATACCGCTGAATCGCCTCGAGCACTTTCCGCGTTACTTGCGCGCGGCGCAGGCGCGGCTCGGACGGGCGATCGCGGACCCCCGCAAGGACTCGGAAAAGCTCGCGCAAGTTACCCCTCTCTGGGCCGCGTTCGCGGCAAAGCAAACGACCGCACGCGACCGGGAGACCGCGCGGCTCCTTCGGTGGTCATTCGAGGAGCTGCGGGTTGCGGTGTTCGCACCGGAGCTCAAGACGCCGACTCCCGTATCCGTCGCGAAGGTGACTGCCGAGGTGGCCGCGCTCCGATGAAAGTTCAGGACGGTGCTCATGACCATCCACATAGGAATGCTCTTGTTCCCTGACCTCACGCAACTCGACCTCACCGGGCCGTTCGAGATCTTGCACCGGATGCCGCACTCCAAGGTGCACCTCGTTTGGAAGGACACCGAGCTTGCTACGGGAGCGATACCTTGTGGCCGGGGGCCGCAGCGGTCACCACGATCGCCGCACTCACGCGGGCGCCGGGAGCGGTCAGCGCGCTCTCGGTCAAGTCGAAGACGACGCCCCACGTCATCGCGTCGTCTCCACCGACGACGATTTCAGGCGCGCTGCACCCTTCCCAGCGTTCGCGCACGGCGGCGAGGCCGAGCGTCATGTCGGGACCTGCGAGCCCCCGGACGACTCGCTTCACCGTGCCGCCCCCGGCCGGCCAGACGTCGATCGCTGCATCCTTGGCGATCCACGCGACCGTCGCGCAATCTGGAACGGCGAGCGCGAAGGACACCGCTGCGGCCTGGGTGGTACCGTCGCGCGCTTCCGATTTGACCGTCGCCCCGCGGGCCTTTGCGCTGCGCAAGGCCTGAAGGACGGCGGCGACATACGATGGCTTCACGTTGCGCATGACGACCAAGTCCACCGCGCGCCCCTCCACCCCCGGCCGGCCTGCGACGAGGGCCGCGACGCGATCACCGAGCCCGGCCTCGGCCACCGGCACGCGGTCCTTGCCCACGGCGACGGTAGCGTGGTCGACGATGATCTCGGGAGCCTCGTCGCGTACCTCGGGAGCCGTTGGGGCAGGCGGAGGGAGCGCAGCGGCCTGCGCGGGACCATCGGTCACCGCTGTGGCGCCCTTGTCGCAAGAGGCGAGGAAAAGGACCACAGCGAGCGCAGCGATCGAGAGGGCCATGGGCGAGGGCATTGCGGCGGTATCGTCGCTCAAACCGCGCCGGTGTCGCAAATCCTGCCGCTCATTGGCGCGGCTGGCTTGCGCTCGGTAGGCTTCAAGCGAACGCCTCATGAGCGAAGCGGCCTCGTTCGATACGCCCTCGCTTGCCGGCTCGGTCATCGCGGGCAAGTACCGCGTGCTCCACCTCATCGGATCGGGCGGCATGGGGACCGTGTGGCAAGGGGTGCATGTCGCCTTGGGCACGCGCGTCGCCGTGAAGTTCATTCGGCCCCAGTTCGCCGAACAGCCGGAAGCGCGCGCTCGGTTCGCGATCGAGGCGCGCGCTGCGGCGAGGCTCCAATCGGCCCATGCCGTTCACGTCTTCGATTACGGCCTCAGCGAGGACGGGCTTCCCTACATCGTCATGGAGTTTCTGGAGGGCGAGTCCCTCTCGGACGCCATCATTGGGCGTGGCCCTTTGCCGCCGACGGAGGTCGTGCAGATTATCGTCCAAGCGGCGCGTGCCCTCGCGAAGGCCCATTCCGCGGGGATCGTTCACCGCGACCTGAAGCCGGACAACATCTTTCTGGCCCGGACGGACGAGCCGGTGGAGGGCCTCGGGTACGTGGTGAAGCTCGTCGACTTCGGCATCGCGAAGATTCTCGACGAAGCGCCCGGCAGCCCCGCGTGGCGCGGCGGATCGGGCCCGTCGTCCGTCATGGGTGGCCCCACGCGCGAGGGGACTGTCATCGGAACGCCCAACTTCATGGCCCCCGAGCAGCTTGCCCTCGGAGGCGCACCGGGGGCGCTGACCGATCTCTGGTCGCTGGGGGCGTGTACGTTTGCGGCACTCACGGCGCGGCTTCCCTTCGAGGGCGATGTGCTCGGCGACATCGTGCTGAAGGTGTGCGCCGCGCCCATGCCGGTCCCGTCGAAAGTGAAGCCGGGCCTTCCTTCGGGATTCGATGCATGGTTCGCGCGCGCGTGCTCGCGCGATCCCGCGCGGAGATTCCGCAACGCGGACGAACTCGCACAGGCCCTTGCGGGTGTCTGCGGAATGGGGCGGATG
Source organism: uncultured delta proteobacterium (assembly GCA_963831555.1). Lineage (GTDB taxonomy): Bacteria > Myxococcota_A > Polyangia > Polyangiales > Polyangiaceae > Palsa-1150. The sequence continues at coordinate 741,589 of CAWHQT010000015.1, read as the reverse complement.
CGGATGGCGACGCTCGACGAGGACCAAATCCAGTACGTCATGCGACCGCAAGCGGACGAGAGCGTGGATGATCTACCCAACCCCAGTGCCATGTCCCCTCGTACGGCGCTCCTGGCGGGCCTCGTGCTGGGCATCGCCATGATGGTGGGCGCCCTAGGCCTTTTCGCCTGGCACGAGCGCGCCGGCTCCACCCAAAGCGAACCGCCCCATCCGAGCGCGCCGCCCGGCACCGCAAAGTAGGGCGCCCGGCCGAGCGTCGAATCGGGTCGGAGATGGCCGTTCGGGAGCTCGGGCCACGGCCGCCTGCAAGGCGGCGTGAAAAGCCTACTCACGTTCCAGGGTTGTAGGAGTAAAGCCGCGCGGCCCCGTGAGGTGATCCTGCCTACGCAGCGTGCCGCCGACGCAACTCGACCCGCATCTCGTCGAAGCTCGGCGCGTGGTTTCCTCGCGTTCGGCACAAGAGAAAGAGCGCGTGGTGGACCTCGGTGTCGTCCGGCGGCGCATTGGAGCCGTCCAAGCGGTTTCGGTCCCAAGCGAGCGCGTAAGCCGCGCTTAGCTCGTCGCCATTCGCATAGTCCAGATACGCCACGGCCTCGTCCAACAAGACCGTATCGAGGCTCCTGATGCTCGGCTTTCTCTTCATGCCCGGTGCCCCTTCGCTGCCGCTCGGCTGCGGCTCGGCTGTTTCACTTCGCTCACGTGCACCCAACGCGCCGCGAAGGCGTATGCCCATTGCGCGACGCACGCATCTCGCTAGCGGATAGATGAGCGCCAGAGCCGCGGCCGCCGACCAGTCCCCGTCGAAGCCGCCCTCGGCCGTGGAGGTGCGGCCGTCCGCGCTACCGCCTCGCTGGGCGACGTGGCCGTCCCGTCGCGGGCGCTCGGCATTGCCCAGAAGCCGAATTCCCCGCGCATGGGACCCGTAGGCCGAAAGGCTGCGGCGCCCCTCGCGCCGACCCACCACACTCGCCTTTCGGATCAGAGAATCGGTCATTCTCCTCGCCCGGGGCGGATGGACCGCCGCGGCACTTATTAAGCTAGCCTCAGGACCGGAGCGCAACCAACGTTTTCTTAGCAAATCGACGGCGAATGTGAACCGTGCGATTCGCGCACGGTGTCCGGAGTGTTGCGCGAGACAAAGCCGCACCTTCCCGCGAGGCCCCTCAACCCCAAAAAACGAGCCGCGCGCATTCCCGGGCACCGTGATTGCCGGCGCAAGAGGCGACGTTCGTTGGACTGTAACGCTCGAACGACGAAGCGACCCGACCCCGGCGACCAACCTGGGGAGTCGAGCGACCGCACAAGGGTGTCGATCAGATCGGCGGTCGCTCTGTCTCTAGCCAGCGAAGGAACGCGCTCCCGGCGTGCTGCGCATAGTCGATGCGCAGCTGCCAGTCGACCTCGCTCCCGGGAATCGCTCCGTCGACCGCGTCGGGGTTCGCCATGAGATGGCGAGGGCCGGGCCGAAATTGGTGACGCAAGAGCATCGCCAGCGATCTTCGCAACTGCGTCTCGAGCTCCGACAGTCCTTCCCGCGGCAGGCCGGCCCTCCGGCCCGCGTCGAGAACGGCGATTCCCGCTTCCGAGCGGCTTCCGGCGGGGGTCAGCCGCGGCGTGATCACAGGGCCGAAGCCGTACGCGCCATCGGCATCGTAGGCCGTGTCGCCCGACCCATATTGAAGCTTACGACCATAGGCCAGCCACCGCATGCAGAAGTCGAGCGCGGGTCGACTCGGCGCCCGAGCCCACAGGTCGTCCATCGCCTGGCAGGTCCAGTGCTCTTCGCCGAAGTAATAGCGGCTTCCGAAGAAACTCCACCCCGGTCCCACGAGATAGGCCACCGCGCGCGTCGCTCCGTCCAAATCGCGCGCGTCCCCGAGGAGCGTGTGCGCGCGCGATAGCGCCAGCGCGGCCTCGCCGCTGTAATAGAGAAGTTGCACGTCGACCGGGTGGCGTCCTTGCCTATCGTATTCGTGCATGAATTCGCCGTCCGGACGCTGCTGTGCACGCAGAAATGCGGTGAGACCCGGCACGAGCAGGGCGTAGCCAGGGTCGAGGCCCGTCCGCGCAACCTCCACGAAGGCGATGACCGTGAGCGCCGCGGAGCCGACGTCCACGACGGGGTCCGAGCCGATGCACCGGCTGTCACCGCAATCGACCATCGCGTGGTCGCGGAGCCAGCTCGCAGCGCGGAGCGCGGCCCATGAAATCTGCGGGTCGCGCGAAGTCTCCGCGACTTGGGCCAGAAAGTACGTGGCCCCCGCGTGGCGCGGCCAGTCATACCCGGGCAGCGTGCGGTTGGTGGGCGCGTCGACCAGATAACGGAAGCGGCCCTCCGCGTCGACGCCGCGCGCGAGAAAGCGCCCGGCCGCGATGGCCCCGTCGCGGACGTCGTCGTTCGTCATGGTTTGCGCGCGGACAAGAGTCGTGCGATCGGTGGCGGCGGCGGCTGACCCGGGCGGGAGGGTCCGTACGACGCGCACTCGGCGAATTCGGCCCTTGTCCACCAGATCCCGCGCGGTCGTCCCGAGACGATCAGCGAGCATGCCCAGGGTCATGGGGGCGTCCACGCCCGCTTGAACACCGAGTCCACCGGGCAAGTCGACTCCTCGGTCGTAGGCTTGGCGGGCGAGAAGTTCGTCCGGCGTCAGGTAGGCGGTTTTGCCGTCAAACGTGGCGACAAGACCATCGCGGCCCGGGACGAGCGAAAGGCAGAACGCAGCGGTCGGTCGCAAGAGCACCGGCCCTTCGCCGACCACGCTTTCGTACACGAGCGTGGCGCCAGGGTGCGCCGCGAGCGCGCCGTCGAGGGACGCGTCGTGATCGCCGGCCCGGGCAAGAACGGCCCGCTCGACCATCCGCCCGCCGCTCCAGACGCTCGCTACGACGGGCCCCGCGCCGCCGGCGGAGAGCGTGAACGCGCGGTGTACGGCAACGCACGCGATGGCGACGGCGACGGCCCACACGACGAGCGCCCACACGAGCGGGCGAGCCTTCATTGCGGCGCCGAGTCTTTGAGGCGCAACCAGAAAAGCTGCACCGCGGGAAGAACGACGAGGTAGGGCAACGCCAAGAGCGCGACGAGCGCGAGAATGATTCCGCCTCCGCGCCCCACCGGTCCGTAGACTCCGGACAACCAGCTGGCCGTCAACGCGAGAATGGTCACGAGGCCGAGCCCCCCCACGAGCGTGACGAGGGAGGCGGCCGACGCCAGGCGGGCGGCCCACGGCGCTCCCGCGAGAAGGGCTCCTCCGGCGGACACCTGCAGGAGCGTCAGAGCGGCGGCGGGTGCATCCACGACCATCCAGCGGTCCGGAAGGCCGAAAAAGACCCCACTGCCGAGGAGCGCGCCGGTCGACAAATCCACGATTGCAAAGACGATTGCCGCGCGACGCGAGAGCATGAGACGCGAGCGGAGTACCACGGAGTGCGCTCTCGACGGAAGTGGAGCTTGGCCTGGTAGGTCACCCGGGTCACCGGGCAAGGCGCTCGTTTCCTACGTTGCGTGTCCGGCGCGTGCCCGGGACTCGCTACTCCACCGCGCCATGTCGCTTTCGAACGACGACGTCGACGAGAGCATCGAATGCGTCGCGAAGCGCCCACGCCTGCGCGCTCGCGTTCCCGAGGGCCGCCGCGTGTCTTTGCGCGTCCGCCAGGGATCGCGCCGGTCCACGGCATCCGGGCGACAGCTTGCGAAGAAGGTCGGCCGCCGCGCCGTCGTAGATGTGGTAGCAGGCCTCGGGTTTGTGCGCGTTGTAGAGCGGGGCGCCCGTGTCGATCGCGTCGCCGAGCATCTGGACGATGAGGCTTTGCGTGTCGGCCGTGCATCCGTTGAGCATGGCGGGCGAATAATGGGGAACTTTGCGCTCGATCTTCGGCGCGCCGGCCTGCCGGAGGCGGAGGATCAGCGCGGCGAAATCCGAAAAGGGCATGGGCGCTGGCTCTTTGATCATGGGCGCCAGATAACGCACCGGTACGCCGAAATTGATGTTCTGACCGCCTTGCACGATCGCAGTGGCGATGCCGATGACCTCCCCGCGATCGTTGAAGATGGGCCCCCCCGACGAGCCGGGCGCGATCGGCGCCGAGATTTGCAGCACCTCGCCGCCCTGCACCTTGCGGCGTGCGCTGATGAGGCCGTTCGACACAGTGTTTTCGAGCCCGAGCGGATTGCCGATGGTCACGACCGGATCGCCCGGCCGCATCGCGTCGCTGTCGCCCAGCAAAAGAAAGGGCAGCGCGTGCGCCTCGACGCGCACCAGCGCCAAGTCGTATTCCGGGCTCGCCGCGAGGAGCTCGACCACATCGACTTCCTTGTCGTCTCCGTGCAGGGTTACTTTGACCCGCGGCCCGCCGACGATGACGTGCATGTTGGTGGCGATCCACCCGTCCTCGCGAACGACGAAGCCCGTGCCGAGCGATCCGGCCGTGCGAATCGTGACCACCGCAGGCAGGGCACGCGCGGCGATGTCGGCAGGCGACAGCGTCGGGGAAATGGCGGCCGAGGGCGCCGCGGAAGCCGGAGGGGCCGTCGAAGGAAGCGTCGGGGCCGCGGCGACGACGGAGGGAGGCACGGGCGTCCTGGCCGGCGAGGATGGGCGCGCGCACGCGGCGACCGCGAGGGCGCCCGAGAAGGCCAAGAAGGGCAACGGCCGCCGTGTGCGCATGACGTGAGGGGCAGTCTGACAGGCCGTGCGTCGATTGGCGATGCCCCGCGGGTCCGGCGGTTCAGAACTGCCCGTACACGAAAGGCTCCGCCCTGGCGCCCGCGGCCACGTGGAGCCCCAGCGCCAGCGCGGCGAGCACGAGCCCTTGCACGAGCGCGGGCGTGCGCACGAAACGCTCGCGCACCCGGAGCTCCCATCCGCGCGGCGCCACGTGCGTGAGCCCCGCCACCGCAATGACCAGGCCCACGCGGGGAGTCACGTGCTCGAGGACGAAGCGCCCGCGCGCGAGTTGCGAGAGGGCGAGGGCCGCGTGGCTCAACGTCGGCGCGCGAAAGAAGATCCATGCGAAGCAGACGAAGTGGAAGGTCGCGAGCGACGACGTCAAGTTCGCGGCGCGGCCCAGCGCAGAAGGCGCCGGCGTGCGGGCGGGCACGCCACGGGCACCCTGCCAAAAGCGCGTCGCGACCAGGGCGCCGCCATGGATCGTTCCCCAGGCGACGAACGTCCACGAAGCCCCATGCCAAAGGCCGCCGAGAACCATGGTGATCATCAGATTGCGATACGTCTTGACGGCTCCGCCACGTGAACCGCCGAGCGGTTTGTACAGGTAGTCGCGTAGCCAGGTGCTGAGAGAAATGTGCCAGCGGTGCCAGAACTCCTGGAGGTTACGGGCCAGGTACGGCGCGGCGAAGTTCTCCGGAAGCTCGTAACCGAAAAGCGCGGCGCTCCCGATGGCGATGTCGCTGTAGCCGGAGAAATCAGCGTAAATCTGGGCGGCATAGCCGTAAACGGCCAAGAGGACTTCGAGGGCGGTAAAGCGTTCCGGCGTGGCAAAAACCCGATCGACCAGCGCCTGCGCGAGGTAGTCACCGATGACGATCTTTTTTGCGAGCCCGGTTCCGATTCGCCACAAGGCCCTCGCCTGCATGGCCGGGTCGGCGCGGGGCGGGGCGGCGAACTGCGGGAGTATTTCCCGAGGGCGCACGATCGGGCCCGCCACCAAGTGGGGAAAGAAGCAAACGAAGAGTAGGTAATCGAGATATCTTCGCGTGGCCGCGATCTCGCCGCGCCAGACGTCGATCGTGTAGCTCATGGTCTCGAACGTGAAAAAAGAGATTCCGAAGGGCAAGACGAGGCGGAGGTGCGTGGGCTCGACGTAGAGCCCGGCTGCGGCAAAGAGCGATGTGAATGCGTCGGCCGCGAAGTTCCAATATTTGAAGACTCCGAGGACACCCAAGTAGTAGACCATCGACGCGCACAGGAGGGCGTTCCGCGGCGCGCGTCCCTTCACGCGGCCGAGCGCCAGCGCTACGAAGAAGTCGATCGTGCTGCCGAGGAAGATGATGCCGAGGCAGAGCACCGCCCACGCCGTCGCGGATACGGGTACGGCCTGGTCCCGTGCCGCGTCCCACGTGCCGTAGAAATAGAAGGCATAGCTGGCGATGACCAACAGGAGAGCGCGCGCGCGGCCTCCGCCTCGCAAGGCCCAGAACGCGGCCCACGTGGCCACGAGAAAGCATCCGTAAAGGGGGCTATTGAAGAGCATCTCATGACGCTTCGACGGCCATCATCCGGACGACGCGCGCCGGTACGCTCACTTCGAGGCAACCGCCGGTGCGGGCGACGCGACCCTCGCCGAGGGCGTCGACCAAAGCGCCGACGCCGGCGAGCGAAACGCGGGCGACGATCTCGTGCTCGGTGGGATTCATCACGAAGACCACCTGGGGCGCGCCTGCTTCGTCTTCGTGCACCGCCACGTAGGCGTCGATGGGATCGACGGGCCACGTCGGCAAGGAGAGCTCGTCGATCCGGCGGGCCACCAGCGCGTCCGCCCGCGCAAGATCGTCCAGCGGCTCGATCTCCAAGCCGGTGACGTCGACCGGGTGGCGCAGTGGCTGCATCGCCCCGTCGAGCTCCGGCACGCGTGGCCCGACGGTCACGATGCGGCCGAGGTCTCGCGCCAAATGCAGGCTATCGACCAGATGCGGCTTTAGACCGCCGGCGCTCGCGCATACGATCCACTTGGCCCCGATCGTCGACGATTCCACGGTCTCGCCCCCCGCGTACGCGAAGGGAACCCCGCGAGCGTGCAACGCGCGCTCGAACGCGCGCAGGTAGCCCTCGGCCGCCATCACCGGCGGCGCGTCGAGCCCGAAGTCGCGCTCGAGAACCGTCTCCCGCCAGCCGGCGCCCGCCACGTGAAAGAGCGCGGGAGTGAGTGGGCCGAATGCGTGGGTTACGCGTGCGAGCCGGCGGAGCGCGCGCGGTACGACGAGGCGGACCGGCGCGCTCCGCCGGCGCGTGTGCAGGGCCGTGCGCTCCAGCGCCGACAAGAGCCGAGCGTAGTGCGCCGCCGCGGGTCGAGGCCGACCGTGCGAATCGATCGGAGCGCCGATCCACCGATCCCGCTCGACCGCCATGTAGAGATTGAAGCCGCGCAGGCCGTACGCCAGCGCGCACATGAGGGCGTACATCGAGTCGTGCTCGTCGAGGGGGGCGAAGAACGGCGGAAAGCCGGCGCCCACTTCGGCGCCGAACGCCGGTCGCTTCCGCCCTTCGCACCGGCATGCGAGCTCGGTCGTGCGGCGAAGGATGGCCCAATGATCGGTGGGCGTGGCGCGATGGTAGTAGTCCAAGCCGACCAGATCGATCGCCGTGAGCCGTGCGGTATTGAGCGGCGTCGCGCTCTCCCCGAGCGGCAGGTTGTGGGTCGTCGGCAACCCCTCGAACCCCGCGTCGAGGAGCGCTACGGCCATGCGGTCCATCGCGCTCGACAGGAGCTCTTCGTGAAACTCCGCCCAATCGACGTGACGCACGAGCTGCTTCGTCTCCCGCGCGTCGAATCGCTTCGGCGGTTGTACGTCCTTGAAGCTGAGGGACTCATCGTCCCATGCGCTCCTTAGGCCGCGAACGCTGCGGCGATATTTCATCCGGAGAAACTCGCGAAACGCGGCGATCGCGTCCGGGTGGTAGTCTTGGTCGTACTGCCCGTCCCGAAAGTAGAGGGCCCCCTCGTTGTCGACCTGAACGAGCACGATGGGGCCCGAAGGCCAGCACAAGTGGGACAAGCGCTGGCCCACGGCGCGGTACCAGCGCGCCGTCTCTTCGAGAAAGGCATCGCTCGCATAGCTCGGGACCGGGAAGGCCACGGGGACAATCGGCAACATCACCGGATGGCCGCCGGGTGTACGCGCTTGGCACTCCGGGTCCCAGACGACGCGCTCTGGCAAGCCGAAGTACGTGAGCTCCGCGTTGATGTGCGGCCCGGGCCGCAAGACGCACCGGAGGCCGACTTCATGGGCTATCTCGAGAAAGAGGCGTACGTCGAGGCGCGGATCACGCTGCCCGAAGTCGAAGTCGCCGGACGCCGTCTCGTGCACACCCCACGGCACGTACGTGTCGACCAGGCGCAGACCCATCGCGCGCATCGCCTCGAGACACGCGCGCCATTCGCTCGGCGGGTGGCGCCAGTAGTGCATCGCTCCGGCCCACAGCGGCAGAATTTCTCCGTCGCCGAGGTCGAGACCCTGCGCGCAGAGGCGCACGCGAGCCGGCGCGGACGAGAGAGCCAGAGGATGGGCGCGGCGTCGGGGCACGCGTTTCACCCTGGATCGACGCGCGCGAACAGTTCCGCCAGCGCCCGCATGTCGGCGTCATCGCCCAGGCGAGCCAGGCTCGCGCGAGCCTTCGCAATCGTTGGTTTCACGAACTTCAAAAATGAGCCGTTTCCTTTGGCGCGATCGAAGAAGACGAACCGGCCGGCGTCCTTGAGCTTGCGCTGGACCGTTACAACGTCGAACTCGCGGCCAAGCATGGCTCGCTCCTGCGGTCCGAGCGCCGCGGCAGACGCGTAGTCGTCGAGGCGCGCCTCGACGAAAGCGCGATCGAACGATTGGTAGCTGTCGTTGAGAAGCGCGACCAGGTCGTAGACGCGTGGACCGAGGAGCGCATCTTGGAAGTCGATCCAGCAAAGGGAACCGCCCGGGCGCACCATGAGGTTACGGGACTGGAAATCACGGTGCACGAAGGCCCGAGGCCAACTCGCAATGGCGGCCGAGACGCGCCGCGCGATCCCGTCGAACTCTGCGCGGTCCGACGCCGAGAGGCGGATGCCTCGCGCCTCGAGCGCCCACTCGCGAAAATGGTGAATCTCCCAAAGGAGCAGCTCCTCGTCGAAGGCCCGCGACCGGACGACGCTGTCGTTCGGTAGTTCGGCCAAGAGCGCCTGCGCACGGGCCAGATCGCGCACGGCGCGCACATAGAGCTCCTCTTTCGCTTCCGGGTGCTCGCCGAGGAACGCCGCGAGGGTCGCGTCGCCCAGGTCCTCGAGCAGAACCCAACCCTGCGAAGTGTTCTCGCCGTAGACTTCGGGCACGTCGATTCCGCGCGACGAGAGCAAGTTGCGGACCTCCAGAAATGGCCAGCGAGCGGGCGCCACGTCGGCTTTCGCGATTTCTTCGGGCTTTGCGCCGTCTGGCACGAACATCGCGACCGCGGTCCCGTGCTTCGTGCGAAGCCGGAAATAGCGACGTGTTCCTCCTCCCCCGGCCATGGGCTCGCATTCGAAGGCCCCGCCGCACGAGGGAAAGGCCGACGCGAGAAGCGGCCCGAGCGGGGCGAAATCCGGGTTCCTATCGATTGGCGTCGGCGGCGGGGCGAGGGTCATGCGTGTGAGGGCTCGCGGCGCGAGCGCCCGAGAGGTACCACTGGCGCTTGGTGGCAGCCAAGCTCGGATCCATGGTTGACCGCGCCGCGGCCGGACTCGGCGAGAGCGTTCCGCCGATTGCCCGAGCCGCCATCGAGACTTGGCTCGAGCGTCTCGGGGAGTGGAATGAACGCATGGATCTTACGGCGGCGCGCTCGCCGGAGGAGCTCGTCGACTTGATGGTGGCCGACGCGATTCGGCTCGCGCCGACCGTCGCGCGCGGCGCGCGCGTCATCGACGTGGGCACCGGCGCGGGGGCTCCCGGGCTTGCCATCGGGCTCTTGCGGGACGACGTTCACGTGACGCTGGTCGAGCCGCGGGGAAAGCGCGCGAGCTTCCTTCGCACCATGGTGGGCGTCTTGGGATGCACGAACGTAGGCGTCGAGCGGGCGCGGGGCGAGGCGTTCGCCGGACGGGCCGCATGGGACGTGGCCATGTCGCGCGCGACCTGGGCGGCACCCGCGTGGCTGGAGCTCGGGGTGACCCTCGCCGCCCCGGGGGGAAAGGTGTGGGTCCTGCTCGCCAAAGACCGCGCGCCGAACCATCCACGTGCCGTCATCGATGCGGAATATGCGTACACTTGGCCGCTTACGGGCGCCGCGCGCAGGACGATTGTCTACCGGGTCGATTCGCCCCCCGCGGGTTGACGCTTTCTTGGCCCCGACGCCGCGCTCGTGCGAGCCGTCGTTCGATGACCGGCATCCGCGAATCGGACCTGCCTTTGCTACGCAGGCTGGCCGACGAACTCGCCAAGGGGCGAGGGGAGCGGACGACCACGGGGCATCTTCTGGCCGCCATTGCGTCGAACGAAGGCGACGCTTGCGCTCTGCTTCGCGAGCGGCGCCTCTCCGCCGAGGTTCTTCTGAAGGCGGCCCGCGTCCTGCTCGACGATCACGCAGACGCCGTGTCACGCGCCGTCCAGCGCGCGCGCGAGCTCGCGGCGCGATCGCCGACGCGCGAGGCGGGCGCAGTGCACCTGCTGTTCGCGCTTTGTCAGGAGCGCGAGACGGCGGCGTATCGCGCGATCGCCCAGTGCGGCTCGGACGTGGGCAAGCTTCGCACGGCCGCGATGCAGATCGCGATGGGTATCGCGGCCCCCAGGCGAATCCCAGCCTGCGCGCAGCTTGCGCTGCCGCCCGTGGCTCCCGCGCCGTCGCCCGCATCACGGCAGGCGCCGCGGCCGGCTCCCGCGCGGGAGCCCATCGCCTCGCCGGCACGACTCGCTCCGATCGCAGGGAACGCGAGCCGGCCGAAGCGCGCACGGCAGCCCGCGCCATGCAGCGGCGCATCGCCCGAAGCGCTCTCCCGATTCGAACTCGACCCGAAGCGCGCCCCGATTCTCGCGTCGCTGGGCCGCAACCTGACGCTCGCGGCCGCACGCGGCGAGCTGGATCCGGTGCTCGGCCGGGAGGTGGAAATCGAGCGCACGCTCGATGTCCTGGCCAAGCGTCAGGCCAATTGCCCTTGTCTCGTCGGGCCTCTAGGGGTCGGCAAGACCAGCATCGTGCGCGGGCTGGCTCAGCGGATCGCGGGAGGCGGGCAAGGCGCCTCGCTCGACGATCGCATCGTCATAGAAATCGATGCGGCGAGTCTGCTCTCGGGCACGGGCGTGCGTGGGGCGCTCGGCGAGCGAATGGCGCAGATCAAGGTGGAGGCCAAGCAATCGAACGGACGCGTCATTCTCTTCTTCGATGAGATGCACGCGGTCCTCACGGGAGACGACGAAGCGGCGGCGGAGCTCCGCGTCGCGCTCGGGCGCGGAGAGCTTGCGTGCATCGGGGCGACCACCCCGGAGGACTTCAAGCGCGTCATCCTGGCCGATCCGGCTCTCGCCCGCCGGCTCACCGTGATCGAAGTCGTCGAGCTTTCGCCGGACGAGGCGATCCTGGCGCTCGAGCGGGTGGCCCCGGCCTTCGAGCGGCACCACGGCGTGCGCTTCGCGCCCGACGCGATCGCGGCCGCGGTCGCGTGGACCACGCGCTACGTGCCGGAGCGCGCGCTACCGGACAAAGCCGTGAGCATCCTCGACCTGGCCGGCGCGCGCGCTCGCCGGCGTGGCGATCGCGAAGTCGGGTGCGACCAAGTGGCGACCGTCGTCAGCGAGACGACCGGGGTGCCGATCGAGCGCCTCCTCGAGACCGACGGATCGCGCATGCTCCGTCTCGAGCAAGCGATGGCAGAGCGGATCGTCGGGCACACGGACGCACTCGCGCGCATTGCGCGCGTCCTTCGGCGCAACGCCGGCGGGTTTCGATCGCGAAGGCCCATCGGTTCGTTTCTCTTGCTCGGCCCGACGGGGGTTGGAAAAACGGAGACCGCGAAGGCCATCGCCGAGTGCCTGTTTCACTCGCCGCACGCGATGACTCGGCTCGATCTGTCGGAATACGCCGAGGCCCACGCCATCGCACGGCTCGTCGGAGCGCCCCCAGGGTACGTGGGCCACGAAGCCGGCGGGCAGCTGACCGAGTCGGTTCGGAAAAGGCCGTATCAAGTGCTTCTCCTCGATGAGATCGAGAAGTGCGATCGCGACGTGCTCGAGGCGTTCCTGCAGGTCTTCGACGAGGGGCGCATGACCGATGGGCGCGGCCGCGTGGTCGACTTCACCAACGTCGTCATCGTGATGACCTCGAACCTCGGGGCCGACGTGGCGCGCCCGACGGTTCGGGGTCGCATCGGCTTCGGAGCGCGCGGAGAGGATGACGTCAGCGTCTACGCGGACGCGGTCTGTGCGGCGGCACGATCGGCGCTCGCCCCGGAGATCTACAACCGAATCGACGAAGTCATCGCCTTCGCTCCGCTCGGCAAGGCGGATGTCGCGGAGGTGGCCCGCCGGATGCTCCGCGGGCTCGGGGACGAACTGGAGGCCGCGCGGGGCGTCCATCTGGACGTGAGCGATGGCGCCGTGACCGCGCTCTTGGAAAGCGGAGGCTTCGATGAAGAGCTCGGCGCGCGTCCGATGCGGCGGGCGATCGGGCGCCTCGTGGAGGCCCCCCTTGCGGAGATGGTGCTCAAAGGCGAACTCGAGCACGGCGACGTGGCGCTCGTCGACGTCGACGATGACGGCCGCGTGGTGATCGACCGATTGCCGGCGGCGAACGCGAAACGCGCCGCGCGCTCCTAGCGTGGTAGCGGAGTCTCAGCGCGGTCGCCGGGCTCGGCGGCGGGTGCCGCTGCGGTCCCGTGAGGGGCCGAAGTCGTGGTCAGGGTTACGCACGGGCGGCTCGGTCGCTTCGAGCGCGCCGCGAACGCGCAGGATCTCAGGGCCGAAGCGTGTGCCGAGGCGCTTGTCGGCCAAGGTTTCGGCGAGCATCCCGCGCAGCTCTGGATCCGAGACGGCGGCCCAGCGAACGAGCATGTCGAACACCGGTACCCCGAAGCGTACGGCCAGGACGGCCGGGGTGCGCGTGAGGGCGTCGATCAACGCCTTGCGTCCCGGATAGCGGGCGGCAGCGCGAGGCGCGTCGCGCGCGAGCACGAACGCGTCGTCGAGGAGCGCAATGACGGGCAGGGCCGCGTGAAGTTGACCGAGCCAGTTTTCGCGCGCAAGCCCGAAGACGATCGCGGCGGCGTGGAAGTACCCGTCCATCCAGAGGCGGACTTCGTGCACGAGCGCGTCGCCCGACGCCGCGCCGATGCGTGCGAGAGCGTCGATGACGGCTTCACGCACCCGGAAGCGCAAATCATCGGCGTGCGCGTGAAGCTCGGTGACGAACGCGGCTCGGAGCCCGGCGTCTTCGGCCGCCCGTGCTCCGAGCGCGAGCAAACCACACATGGGAAGAAACTCGCGCGGGCCGGCCCCCGGCGCTTCGTCGGCCGTGAGGCGTGCCATCGAGAGGGCGAGCGCGTCGGCCCTGGGATGGCGCGCGCGGCACGCCAGCGCGAAGGCGTCTGCGAGCGCGTCGTTGGCGCGGGGACCCGGAAGCCTAGAGCCTCGCTCGAGGAGCGCGAAGAGCGGCGTCGGGCGCCCGGCGATGGCCTCGTCGAGGGCGCGGCCGAGGGGATCGGAAGACGGGAGTGGCATGCGCTGGACGCGAGCCTAGCGCGGCGTAGCGCGGCGCGCGTAATGGGGGGGCACTATCATCCACGTACTATGGCTTCTTCGTCCTCGGTCCCGATGGGCACGACGTCGAGGCTGTGGTCCACGGCGGCGAGTGAGGGGCGAAGCGCGCCGCTGGAGACGCGGTTTCGCCGCGACCAGGCGAGCCCGTGGACGCAGCGCGAGGCATGCGATAAGCCGTTCGCCTACGTATGCGCCCGTAGCTCAGTTGGATAGAGCAGCGGCCTTCTAAGCCGCGGGTCGCAGGTTCGAGTCCTGCCGGGCGCGCGGAAATCATTGAGGTTTTGATTTCACTCCCATTTGAATCGTCACGGCCCGTGACGATTCGAGCGGCCGAGACGGTCAATCGCGGCAACGCGGCGGCAGGGATCGCGCGCATCGCGGGCGACTGCATCACGTACCGCATGTGCGTCTTCGCGTCCGAGTGCCCCGCGAGGTGCATCGCCTGCTGAACGTTGACGCCCGCGCCCGCGAGCGCCGTGTTGAACGCACGCTGGAACGGCGCGCGCCCGGGCGGGATTGCGAGCACCTGGGGTATCGGGGGGTATCGACGTCTTCGACCGCGGGATCGTGCATTGCTCGAAGTGGAGGCGGTGGTGTCGGCCTCGCGGGCCGGCTCCGGTGGGGCTTGCGCATCGAGGCGTGCTTCCCTACGCCCGCATGGGAGGAACACCTTGAACTTCGACGCAAGAATGCTGAGCGGCATCGGCGTGCTCGCCGCGGTCGTCGATGCTGGGTCTTTCGTCCACGCCGGACGGGCGCTCGGACTCACCCAGTCGGGCGTGAGTCGCGCCATAGCCAAGCTCGAGGAGCGGGTTGGCGTGCGGCTCTTTCAGCGCAACTCGCGCGCCGTCGCGCTCACGGAGGAGGGACGCAGGTTCTACGAGCGCGTGATACCGCTCATCACCGGGCTCGAGGAAGCGGCAAGCGAAGCGACCGGTGCTTCGGAGAAGCCCCGCGGGCACCTCCGCGTCGTGGTCGATCCGCTGGTTGCGCGCATCTTCATCGGCCCGCGAGTCACGAGGTTCCTGTCCGAGAACTCGTCCATGTCGCTCGACGTCATCGTGCGCGATCGTCTCGGGGACATGGTCGCAGAGGGCTTCGACGTCGCGGTCCGCTTCGGCGAGCCCGAGCCTTCCTCCCTGATCACGCGCAAGCTCCTTGAGACTCGGGTTCTGACGTGCGCATCGCCGGACTACCTGAAGCGCCGGGGCCGCCCCAAGAGTCCCCGTGAGCTCACCAACCACGAGTGCATCCTGTTTCCCGATCCTCGCACGAAGCGGCCTTTCGAGTGGGTCTTCCAGCGCGGAGCAAAGTCGCTCTCGGTCAAGGTCACGGGGCGTTTCACGGTCAACGACAGCGCCGCCCAGCTCGCCGCGTGCGTGGCCGGGCAAGGAATCGCGCAGCCTCTCGAGCTGGAGCTCCGAGGCCACGGCGAGCTCGGTCTCGTCGAGCTGTTCCCGAGCTGGTCGGAAGAACGGTATCCGCTCTACGTCTACTACCCGTCACGGCTGCTACCTCCGGCGAAGGTGAGGGCGTTCGTCGACTTCGTGATCGCGATAGCCGGCTGAAACCGTTCGTTCGAGCGGCGTTCCCCGCGAGCATGACTGCACGGCATCCTTGAGCTGACTCGTATGCGTTCGCGGAGCCGCCGCGGACGACACATTCTCCTTCTCGTGAGCGAGCCTCGCGGGGCCGCCACCAAGGAGGCTGTCATGTATGCGATCATGGGGATCACGGGGCGCGTCGGCGGAGCGGTCGCGGCCACTCTTCTGGCGAAGGGGAACAGGATTCGAGCCATCGTGAGGAGCTCTTCCAAGGCAAGTTCTTGGGCAGAGCGAGGGGCCGAGGTCGCGGTCGCCGACTCGCTCGATACGCCGGCACTCGCGCAGGCCTTCCGGGGCGTCGCCGGCGTCTTCGTTATGACGCCGCCGGAGTTCGCACCTTCGCCGGGTTTCCCGGAGAGCACCGCGATCGTGGGCGCCATCCGAAGCGCGTTGGCCGAGGTTACGCCGCCGAAGATCGTCTGCCTCTCCTCCATCGGGGCGCAGCACGACCACGGTATCGGCCTACTTCAGAAATTGTACGTGCTCGAGCGTGAGCTCGGGCAGCTCTCCATGTCGTGCGCGTTCCTGCGCCCCGGCTGGTTCATGGAGAACGCGGCGTGGGACCTGGAGCCGGCGAGACAGCGTGGGGAGTTTGAGAGCTTTCTCCAGCCCGTCGAGCGTCCCGTGCCGATGGTCGCAACCGCGGACGTGGGGCGTGTCGCCGCCGAGCTCTTGCTGGAGGAATGGACGGGGCGACGCATCGTGGAATTGGAGGGGCCGGACCGCATCTCGCCAAGGGACATCGCCGAAGTGCTGGGGCGCGCTCTGGGTCGAGACGTGGTAGCGAAGCCGGTCGCTCACGAACGTTGGGCGTCGCTCTTCGAGTCCCGAGGTACACCGTGGCCCGAGCCGCGCGTCGAGATGCTCGACGCGTTCAATTCTGGGTGGGCCGACTTCGAGGGGCGCGAGCTCCGGCGCGGTTGGATTCGATTCGATGATGTCGCCGCGGAGCTCGTCGCGGAGAAACGAGGCGAGCAATGAGTCGGTCTCGCGTCCTCATTACAGGATCGACGGAGGGCCTCGGCATGATGGCAGCGAAGCTCCTCGCGAACGAGGGGCATGCCGTCACGCTGCACGCGCGCAACGGGGCGCGCGCCGCAGCTCCAGGTCGGGAGCAACGGCTACACGACGCTTGCTACGGGCACATTGAAGAACATATCAGGCGGCTGTTCGTGGGCCGGGCCCGAGGGTCAGAACGAGTGCGGCCTAGACTAGGTCGAGTCGCTCTCGGCGACCCCGGCACGTAGCAAGCGCCTGGCAACCTCGCAGAGCGCCGCAGCGCGCTCGAATTCGCCCGCGTCCATGGCCTTGCACGAACATAAAGTAAATTTGCACTATCGTGCATGCCTCGTCGCGCCATTTCGGGGGCCCCCACCTGGGACCGGCTCTACGAGAGCGCGGCGGCCCAGGCCGGGTACGTGACCCAAACGCAGGCTGGCGAGGCGGGCTACTCCCCGCAGCTCGTGCAGTACTACGTCCACGACGGGCGGCTGGAGCGCGTCGGTCGTGGCCTCCTTCGTTTGGTCCACTTTCCCCCGAGCGACCACGAAGACCTGGTCGTCGTCTGGCTCTGGTCGGGCGAGGAGGGAATCTTCAGCCACGAGACGGCCCTGATGCTCCACGATCTCTCCGACGCCCTCCCGGCCAAGCGAGGGCGGCGTCGTCCTCGAGCTTCGCCTCGAACGAGCGCGAACCACCCGCGACGTGGACATCCACCTTCGTGGGCCGAGCGACGGCCTCCTCGCCGAGCTACGGGCCGCAGGCCGCCTCGACCTCGGAGACTTCCTGGCCTTCGCGATCGAGCCTGATCGCGAGCACCCCACCATCGAAGGCGACGGTATGGTCTACGAGGGATTGCGCTTCCGCGTGCAAGGCCAGCTCGCGGGGAAAGTGTCCCGACGCGAGACCAGCGCTGCCTTTACAAATCCCTTCATCGCGGAGCCAGCCAGCGACGATACGCTTCGATCCACTCCGCGCCCTCCGGCCTCCGCGTGGGCAGCGGCAGGTCTACGATGCCGACCGGGAGCTTCGCCTTGCCACGTTTGCAAACGGCGACGATCCCATTGTCATCGCGCAGCGCGATGGCCACCACGCTGACGAGCACCCCGAGCACCTCGGTTTCAAACGGAAGCTCAAGGTAATTCTCGAACATCGTAAACCAGCCTGTGGCCTGCTCGGACTCGTCGTAGGCGTCGACCGTCGCCTCCTCGATCATGGCCGCAAGCCGGGCGGTCCCGGCGCGTTTGCGCGGCCGCACTGACGTCCTCGTGCGCTCGGTCACGCATCACCTTGTACGGCGTCTCGGGTGCTGGACCTCGCTTCCGTCTCCTGCATCGCCTCCCATGAACGTCCGCGCCGGACGTCGTCCCAACAGAAGCGAACGCCTTGGTTGTCGTTCGGGTTGAACGACAGGACCCGCTCGAATGCCGCTTTCGCGCCCGAGAAGTCCCCCAGCCTCCAGAGACAGAGCCCGTAGCCGTGCATGCAGCGAAGGAACGCGCGATTGTACAATCGGGCCCAGACGAGGAGGCCGTCGAAATTGGCGGGCAACGAGAGCTCGCCGATGCGAACGCCAATCTCATAGTGGACGATCGCCCGTTTCGGCGACCGATCGAACGCGATGTTTCCTAACCCTGCATGCGCATCGAGAACGCGTAGGTCGCGCCCGAGAGTATCCATCAGGAGGGCCTGTGCCTCGGCAACCCGGCCGACTTCACGGAGCTCGGCGGCCTCACACGTTGGATTGTCCTCAGGGTCATCATCTGGAAAAGACCCCCAGGCGAGTGCGTCGAACTCGTAAGAGGGCCGCGGCTTGGCCGTCAGTTTTCTCCAGAGCTTCGAGTATTCGTCCCTCCCCCGAAGCGGCTCGGAATAATCCCGAAGATCCTCGAGCTCTCCGCCATCGAGAGGAAGCGGCGAGAGCCCAAGCCGCGGGATATCGACGCTAACCCTCTGGACTTTGCCGCTCGCGTAAGCGTCGCCGCGCCATGTCCAGCGTTTCTCGACGAGCAGCGTTACGACGTGTCCCGGCACGACCGGTTCGATGCCGTTCACGTCACCAGACCGGAACGTCACCTGCGCCTCTTCGCCCATGATGCGGACGCGCGCCGAGTTCTGGTTCACCTTGAACACGACGGCCTCATAGTGGCCAGGTTCGGACGCCAGCGGGGCGAGGACCTCCATCCGCTCGCCTAGCACGTGCATGCGTGCCGTCGTGTAGCTCTCGGCGTTCTTCGCCCGGCGCTCGCGGATTCGTTTCTTCAAGTCCTTGCTTGCGGTCATGGCTCTCCTCGGCTGCGCGACCGTAGCCCGCTCGTGGTCGCGGCAACAAAGACGTTCACCACATCCAGCCGGAGGATTTGCTCCCCTTTGCCCCTTGGTGGGAGCCTGCGGGCAGGCTCCTCGGGGGTCGGCGTCGGTACCGCCGTCGAACGCACGGTCGCGCACTCCGAAGGCCCTGTCAACGGGGTCCAGTCGCCCGAGGGAGCGCGAAGGCGTCATCCGCGTGCGCGGCCTCGCGTGCAGGCACTGGCGCACCGGCCGAGTGCTGCGAACGGCGCACCGCCGTTCGGACCCTCCGTCCGCTCGCGTCAAGCAGCTCTCGGGGAAGGTGCTCGGCTCTCGCGACGTAACCGCTGCATAGAGAGGCGTTCTTCCGCGGGCCTCGATTCATGGGCAAGCTGGCGCGCATGACGAAGGAGACGGAAGCGTGGCACCCTGTTGGCACGGCAGGCGTCCAAACCTGTCCCTTCGCATCCCGTTACGGGCCTTTCGGCGTCGAGTCCAACAGCCGCTGTCGCGCCTTGTTTTTCAGCGCTTCTTACGGGTAATCCCGCTGATCTCAACGGGAGGTGCGGATGGGATTTGAACCCACGTACGACGGTTTTGCAAACCGTTGCCTAACCGCTTGGCTAGCGGCATACGAGCTGGCGGGGCTCCTCGTCGCGCTCCGCTGGATCGTTCCTGCGCTTGGTGTGATGCGAGCTTCCGATGAGCGGCCGACTCAGGGGTCTATGGAGATATCTTTCCCCATCGCTGCCGTGAAGATCGGAACGAGATCGGCGCGCGAAAGCTCGCCGCTGGCAACGTTCTCCATGTGCTTCACCCACGGGGTGCCGAGTTGCAGATCAAAGCCATGAGCGTTGAGAAACATGCCGGCCGCGCTGAGCGCCGCGCGCTTATTTCCGTCCACGAACGGATGGTTCTTGGCGATGCCGTGCGCGTAAACGGCCGCCAGCTCGCCCAGGCTGCCGTAGTAGCCGGACCGCGCCGCCATAACAGCCGATTCAAGCAAGCCTCGATCGCGAAGCCCGTCCGACCCGCCGAAGCGAGCAATCCCGACGGCATGGGCATCCAGCACGTCATCGACGTCGAGAAAGAGAATCTCGTCGAGACGCATACCGGGCCCGTTCGTGACCCGGGTAACCTACTTTGCGAGCTCGGCCAGTACCTTCGCGTTCTTGTCGACGAAGCGCTCAAGCGCCTCGCGCTTGCGTGCGCGAGCGTTCTCCCGCTCGAGGGCAGTCTGCTCCCGCCCGGGTCCCTTCGACGACGGAACGGGAGCAGCCTTAGCAGGGGAGCGCGGCGCGGCCATAGAAAAAGGGTAGCACGATCGCTGGGGAGGCGGGTCGGGGCGAGCGGGGTAGGGGATCCCAGCGCGTCGAGTGTCCGTGATGCTTGACAGGTCGTCTTTCAATCTCCAGAGAGGCTAGTGCTCGTGCTCATAGCAAGCCTGCGCGCCTCGAGCTCTCGCGCGAGCTGAACGACGACCTCCCATCGACCAGCCTTTGCGGCTTCTGCGAGAGCGAACGCGAGGGCCTGATCCACGCTGTCGACGCCCGCCGATTCACTTGGCCCAAACGCGACCAGCTCCCGCGCACTTACGTCAACTCGCGTGGGGTCGTCCGTACGCGAGTCGCCAGTAAGTCCGTATGATTGCAGCACTTCTGGCCATTTCGAGTCCTGCCCGTCGAGGCCATCAAATTGAACCTCACGATCGGCCAGCATTGTGCGAGCCGTTAGTCGCCCGCTTGCAGGATCCACTCCGCGATATCGCGCAGGACCCCTTCGTCGACATGGTCCTGTCGTTCGTATTCCTCCGGGCGCGAGGGTCCGACGCCGCCCATGAACATGTGATTCAACAGTGGATAGCTCCTGAGCGATGCGCCTTTCTTGCCCGCCAGCGCTCGCTTCCAGGCTTTGAAGTCACGCATCGGGACCTGGTAGTCTCGCTCTCCCTGCAACACTAAAATCCGGCACGCCAGGGCGCTCGCCGCGGCGGGTGCGGCGTACCCCCTCGAATCGAGAAAGTATGCACCCTTCAGCGTTCCTCCCGTGGGGATCGCGACGTCGTCGTCCGCCCGTAAGCGAACGTCGTCCACGGTCTGCTTGAGGCGACGGGCCGCCTCGAGCTTCCTCGCCACCGAATCGTTCTTGGGGTCGAGCGACAGAAGGTAAACATATTGATCGACCAGCAGATCTTGCACAGGCTCCGTGGGCCCCGCGAGCACGATGATGCCGGCCAGTCCGGGAGCCTGCTGCGCGATTCGAGGGGCCAGCTCGCCGCCCTGGCTGTGGCCCACGACAAAAAGTCGGCGCGGGTCAATGCGTGGGGTGCGCTGCAGCAGTTCGAGGGCGTCGTGCGCTGCGTCGAGAACCTCTTCTTTCTGGGTCAGGATTCCGTCTGGCGCTTGACGACTGCGCTTCACGTAGCGCAAGACGGCAATGCCCCTGCTCGCGAGGCCCCACGCCAGGTCCTTGAAGGGTCTCAGGGCTCCAATGCTTTCGTCTTCATCGCTCGGTCCGGAGCCGTGAACGAGCACCACCGCGGGCATGGTTCCGGAGGCCTTCGGTAAAGTCAGAACGCCATGAAGAGCGGGAGCCGCTCCCACTCTGACTTCCCGTTCCTCGAAGAGGTCGGGTCGGGCATACGCAGGCGCTTGCCACGCCGGCGAAATGGGAAGGACGAAGAGACCGACAATGCGGTTGCTCGTGTCGTACACGACTTTGACGATCGCGCGGCCGTGCTCGAATCGCGAAGTCGCGAGCGAGATCGACAGTCCGCCTTCGGACTGTCGCTCGATCGTTTCGACGGCTCGCCAGCCGCCGAGTTGGCGTTCGACCGACCGCCACATGTCCGCGAACTTGGTCGGCGGCAGGGCGTGTTGCATGACTTCGCCGAAATCGCGCGAGGCGAGTCCGAAGTCGCGCGCGGACGCGGCGACGAGGAGATGCTGCGTCTTCGCTTCGACGTCTTCTGGTGCCGACGCACCGGTAGACTCGCGCGTCGCGTGCCCGCGGTCGGATGGCCTGTCCATGCGGCTCTCCACAGAAGTCATTCGCGCGTTCTGGTGCGAGGCGCAGGCGCCTTGTACCGTGGCCGATGCCGACAGAAGCAGCGCCGGCCAGTTCATCGGTTGCGCAACTCGCCGCGGGCCGGCGATCTTCGAGCGTCGAGCTGCCCAAGAGGCTAAAGTCTTCGCGGCGGAGGCGGCGATGCCGAGTGCGACCGAGCCGGATGCGTACGAGCGGAGGTACATGCATGTCGATGAAGCTCTGGCTCGCGAGCGCGTGACCATGGCGTGGTGGGGCCACGCGATCTTCGCGCTCGCACTGGTCCTCGTCGCCCGCGCTGCGTTCTTGGAGCATCGAGCCCTCGAGTTCGCGGGCCTCGTCTCCGTGCCGTTATTGTGGCTTGTCTTCATGACACTGCGGACGGCCGTGACGGCTTCGCACGTCCATGTGCAGCTTGGTTTCTTCGGTCCAAAGATCGACATCGGCGATATCGAGAAAGCCGAAGTGGTGCGAGGGGCGGCGGCTGGCATGGGCGGTTGGGGCATTCGCTTCGGCCTCAAGGGGATTGTCACGTACAGCGTCCCACGTCTCCTGAAAGACTACCTACAAATCAAGTATCGCCACGGAACACGACTCCGTACGGTTCGCGTCATGAGCTCTGAGCCGGCGCGACTGGTCGGTGCGATCGAGGCGGCGCGTGCGCGAGCATGCACGCCGGTCGACGGGCGCGCGAATGGGGCCGAGGAGCGCGCGAATGAGGCCGTGCCGCCCGGCGAGGAGGCCACGGGCGCCGCGGCGAGTTCGTTGATTTGCAAGTCCTGAAGAGCAGTCCCAAGCTGCGCGGTTCCGGCTGGCCGGCGTGGCAGTTCGAGGCCGACCAGCACGTCGCGAGTTGGCCCGCTGTCGTCTCTTGACCAGAAGTAACTCATGAGTTACCGCGCTCTGGCAAGTGTCCGACGTGCTCAGGCCCTTGGCGGGAGACAGGGCGAAGGTTCTGGCTGACCCAAGAACAACTAGCTCGCATGGTGGGCGGCGCTCTCGTTTTCAGCGGGCAGCGCGCGGGCTGACCCAAGAACAACTAGACGAAACGACGAAGAGATCGCCCCTGTCGAGCGCCTCCGGCTCGGTGAGGGGGCAGATTTGGAGGTCAGCTCGTCGCGCGACGAAGTGGAGCATCAGGGCCTGGAGCAGCGACTGCGCGTTCTCTCGGAGGCGATGCTCGCGTTTGCCGAAGCCACGGACGATCCGCAGCGTCTCCTCGACACCGTGGCGCGGCGGGTCGCCGAGGTCGTCACGGATCTATGTGTGGTACTGCTCGCCTCGGACGACGGGCGGGCGCTGAGACTGGCTGCGGCCTTCGACCGCGACCCCGAGACCCTCCGCGAGCTACGCGACGTCTTCTCGGCGCCCTTTCTCCTCGCGGATCACCCGGTGGGACGCCGCGTTCACGAAAGCGGCCAGCCGTTCTTTGCTCATCCCGGCTGAATGGAAGTTCACGATCGTACAAGCGACCGAGCAATTGGCCCGCTCCGGGGTCGCAGTCCCTTTCGAGAAGGAGTACTTCCGCAAAGATGGGAGCCGTGTCCCCGTCCTGGTGGGCATCGCGGCGCTCGAGCCTCCGAACAACATCCATTTCTTCGTCGAACTCACGGAGCGCGAGCGCAAGAAGGCCGAGGCGATGCTGCGCGAGACGGAAAACCAGCTTCGACAGGCCCAGAAGATGGAGGCGGTCGGGAGACTCGCAGGCGGCGTAGCCCACGACTTCAACAACGTCCTGTCCGTCATCATGAGCTACTCGGAGATGGCCCTGGGAGACTTGAAGCCATCGGACCCGCTGCGGGCCGACATGGACGAGATCCACAAGGCCGCCGCTAGAGCGGCGGTAGCGTCTGGGTCTACAGCGAGCCGGGCAAGGGGTCGAGCTTCAAGATCTACCTGCCCAGGGTCGACGCCGAGGCCGATGCGCCCCAGTTGCCGGCACCCTCGGGCACGGTGCACGGCACGGAAACCATACTGCTCGTCGATCGCCCTACCGTCACGTCATTTGGCTCGTGCGCGCCATCGACCACCTCGTCCATCATTCGGCCATCCTCGAATTCGGTGGAAAGAGCGGTCGCCTTCGCGATGTCGCGCGCCGGCACGATCACGTCTGCACCGGCGGCGGCAATCACGCCCGTGGTTTCGAGACCGAAGCCGCGGAATCCTCTCATCTGCGGGCGGCTCGCCAACGCAGCGGCGTCATGCGCTCCCAGGCGCGGTGAGCTCGAGCTCTTCCGGCCACCAGCCCCGCGAATCTATTGGCGCGCGCTTGACGATCTCGGGCGTTCGTCGGCGGGGAACGCAGGGCCGCCGCGAAGCTCGGCGGCGCCGAGGAGGTCGGCCAAGACGATGGCGATGGCGTCGACTCTTGCCGGCGGTGCGCACGTGTCGAGGATGATGCCACGAAGCGAGGCCGTCGAGACGAGGACGGTCGCCAGGTACTCGCGCTGTTCGGTCGTCATTTCGGTATCGAGTACGAGTTCTGTCATGCGCATGATCGTGTGCACGGGAGCGCGAAGTTCGTAACTCATCTTCGCGAGAAATTCGCCGTTGGTCCGACGTGCAGTCTCGGCTGCAATCTTGGCCGCATTCAACTCCTGGATCAGGGTCCCCATCGTGCTGCGGTCCAAGGTCAGGCGATTTGCCACGATTCCGTGAAGCCGCAGGGCGTGGCCCACAACCCTTACAAGCTCGCCCGCTTGGAGCGGCTTTTCGAGATAGCGGATCACCCCCTGCTCGATCGCACCGATCGCGGTATCCAGACGCGGCTCGGCCGTGATGAGGATTACGGGGATGTCATTGCCATCCCCGCGAATCCGCTCAAGCAGTTCAATACCGCTTACGTGTGGCATCACAATGTCGCTCACGAGCACGTCGAATGCCTTGCGCCGGAGCGCGATAAGAGCCGTCTCCGCGTTCTTCGCCGACTCGACCCTGTATCCCTGATTCGCCAGGAGCCGCGTATGTGCGCTCAGCAACTCCTCGTCGTCATCCACGAGAAGCACGAGCGGGCTTTCGTCTCGTCGGCTCGGATCCATATCGCGAATCTGGTCATCCGTCGATCGACTGAACTGAGCCATCAAGCACCCTCTCGTCGCAGAGTCCATAAGAACACGCCTCCCTCCCACACAAGCACACTTGCGTCGGTTGCGATCACTGCGGCGGCGCGCACGATACATTGCGGCAGCGCGCACGATTAGCTTAAGGGCCCTCCAAAGAATAGCCCATTTACATCCCGGGCGGCCCCTTGCTCGCAGTGATCATTTTGTCTCTCACTTGATTTGCACTCCGCTCGGGCGATAGTCGAGAACCTCACGGACCTTCGTCGCGAGCGACGAGGGCGTGATTGGCTTCTCGATGAAAGCAATATGCGACGCGACAACACCATGGCGGACGATGCTGTCATCCGTATATCCGGACATGCACAGAACCTTCATTTCCGGCCGCTTCGCCACAAGCTGCTTGGCCACTTCGGGACCGCTCATCTGCGGCATCACGACGTCCGTGAGGAGCAGGTCGATACGCCCCGTGTGCTGCTCGCTGAGGAGCAAGGCTTCCGCCGCGTGCTGAGCCGGAACGACGCAATACCCTTGCCGCCGAAGAATGTTCAGAACGATCATGCGCACCTGCTCCTCGTCTTCGACGAGCAGAATGGTCTCCGCGCCGCGAAGCGTCGCGGGGCGCACCGACGCTCGGAGCACGTCCACAGGGGCATCTATTTTCGGTAGATAGACCTTGAAAGTCGCTCCCTTGCCCGGCTCGCTGTGGACCTCGATGTGCCCGCTACTCTGCTGGACGATCCCAAACACCGTAGACAGTCCGAGACCAGTGCCTCTCCCGACCGCCTTGGTTGTGAAGAAGGGTTCGAAGATACGCCCTTGCGTCTCGCGGTCCATCCCGGTGCCCGTATCGCTCACGACCAACATCACGTACGGGCCAACTTTCGCTTGCAGATGGCTCAGCGCATGGTCTTCGTCCAGAACGACGCTCTCGGTTTCAATGGTGAGCTTTCCGCCCGTAGGCATTGCATCGCGCGCGTTCACGACGAGGTTCAGAATGACCTGCTCAATATGGCTCGGGTCGACTTTGACCCGTCCACCGGACTTCGGCGCTAGCAAAACCAGCTCCACGTCTTCGCCGAGAATGCGCTGGAGCATGTTGTTCATGCTCGTGAGCACATCGTGGATCTCAATCACCTTCGGGGCCACCGCTTGGTGACGGCTGAACAAGAGGAGCTGGCGAGTGAGCCCCGCCGCTCGGCGGGCCGCCTTTCGGATCTCCTCGATGTCTGCTCGCAGGGGATCCGTCGGTTTCAGGTCCCCCAGGATGAGCTCTCCGTAGCTCAGGATGACGGACAGCACGTTGCTGAAGTCGTGTGCCACGCCTCCAGCCAATCTGCCGACGGCTTCCATCTTCTGCGCTTGCCGCAGCTGGTGCTCGCTCTGGCGAAGGGCGTTCTCGGCGCGCACACGTCCCTGCTCGGCTTGCTTACGTTCCGTGAGGTCCGCCGTAAATGCGATCCACCTTGGGTACTCCAGCATCGCCGCGCCCACGAGGGTTGGAACGCGCGTCCCGTCCTTGCGAAGCGATTCCATCTCGAACGGTGCCGCAACGCCGGACCCTTTCAGCTGTTCGACGCATTGGAGGATCAGGGGACGGAACTCGGGTGCTGTCAAGTCGCCCCATCGGAGGGCACCCTGCGCAAGCTCCTCCCGCGAATAGCCGACCATCTTGATGTACGCGTCATTGGCGTCGAGGATTTTGCCACGCGCATCGGCGGTAATGATGCCGATGATCCCGGACTCGGCGAGCCGCCCGAAACGGGCTTCGCTCTCTCGGAGTGCGCTTTCGGCCCGGCGCCGCGCTGAGCGCTCGGTGCATTCGCGAAGCGCGCGCTCGACCGCCGGCTTCAATCGAGCGAGTTTGTTTTTGAGAACGAAGTCGTGTGCGCCGGCGCGCATCGCCTCTACAGCGGCCTCTTCACCGATCGTCCCCGACACGATGATGAACGGAATGTCGAGCCGCATTTCTTTGAGAATCCGGAGTGCTGCGGGAGCGCTGAATTTCGGCATCGACCAATCCGAGACCACGACATCCCAATCCCGTTCGAGGGCACCGCGCATTGCCTCTGCAGTCTCGACGCACTCGAATGCGGGAGTCCGGCCAGCTTGTCGGAGCGCACTGACAATCAGCTTCGCGTCGGTCGCCGAGTCCTCGACGAGGAGAACGCGCAGCGCGCCACTCACGACGCGGCCGTTCTTCTTGGCGGCGACTCGTTCAAAAGAAGCCAGAAGAGGCCGAGCGTCCTTGTCGCGATGGCAAACTCAGCGAAATCGACCGGCTTTCTCACATACGCGTTCGCCCCGAGGGCGTATCGGCGCGAGATATCTTCCGTTTCTTTGGAGGCCGTGAGAATTACGACCGGAACGCACTTCGCACCGGGGTCCGCTCGGATTCGGCGAAGAACCTCGAGCCCATCGATGCGCGGCAGTTTCAGGTCGAGCAACACCACGGCCGGGAGATCACCCGCGTCACGGCCCCCATACTTGCCAGTTGCAAAGAGGTAGTCGAGCGCTTCGGCGCCGTCGCGAACGACGATGACCTCGTTGACGACGCCCGCCTTTTTGAATGCACGAATCGTCAGCTTCTCGTCGGTAGAATTGTCTTCCACCAATAGAAGTACCTTGCTCATATCGTCCCCCGGAGCCCTTTCGGGTTCATGGTGAAATAGAAGGCCGCGCCCCCGCCCACGTGTCCGTCCGCCCAAATGCGGCCGCCGTGACGCTGAACGATCCGTATCGCCGAAGCCAGCCCAATGCTCCGGAGAGGCAAAAGAAGCTTGGAGCGCATTCTCCCTAGCCAGAACGGCTCGAGTACGCCGCAGAGCGTTCCGAGGGCGAGCCACAGGCCCAGCCCGTCGAGGTGCGACGTGCCGGGCTTCACGGAAGTGCCGGCACGAGGCCCGGCAGCGTGAAGTAGAAGATGGCTCCATCGCCGACCTTACCTTCGGCCCAAATGCGGCCTCGATGGCGATGAACGATTCGCTGCACGGTGGCGAGGCCGATGCCCGTGCCGGGAAACTCCGCGTCGGTGTGAAGCCTCTGGAATGGCGCAAAGAGCTGCGTCGCGTACGCCATGTCGAACCCGGCCCCATTGTCCCGAATGAACAGCATGCGGGTGCCACTGTGTTCGGTGGCTCCGAATTCGATCCGCGCGTTGTGCGCGTGGGCGGTGAACTTCCACGCGTTGCCGAGAAGGTTGTCGAAGAGCGCACGGGTGAGCGGGAGATCCACGTCGGCGAAGAGATGCTCCTGGACGATGATGCTCACCTTGCGCGCAGGCTCGGCGGCGGCCAATTGCGCGGCGGTCGCACGAAACAGTGCGGAAAGATCAACACGTTCAGGTTTCCAGTCACTCCTCGCGACGCGCGAGAGAGAGAGGAGGGCATCGATGAGATTGCCCATCTTCTGCGCATTGGTGCGGATTTCTTGGAGGAAATCCCGTCCCTCCGCGTCAAACTTCTCCGCGTAATCTTCGAG
The DNA here is from genome assembly GCA_963831555.1 of uncultured delta proteobacterium. Classification (GTDB taxonomy): domain Bacteria; phylum Myxococcota_A; class Polyangia; order Polyangiales; family Polyangiaceae; genus Palsa-1150. The sequence continues at coordinate 713,681 of CAWHQT010000015.1, read as the reverse complement.
AAGCACTTGCGCGAAACCGTTCATCCCGCGGAGAGGTGCGCGAAGATCGTGGGCCACGGAGTAGCTGAATGCCTCGAGCTCGCGGCTCGCGGCCTCGGCCGCGTCTTTGGCGCGCGCCAGGGCGCCCTCCGCTAGCTTCCGATCTGTGATGTCACGCGCAACCTTCGAGATGCCCACAACTCGATCCCTGGCGTCGCGCACGGGGGATATCGTGACGGAGACATCGATGTCGCGGCCGTCTTTGCGGCGCCGAACCGTATCAAACCGTTCGACTTTGCCCTTCGCGAGATGCTCCAGAACTATGGACTCCTCGGTTTCGTGCCCCGGCGGGAGGATGAGGGAGATGGCCTTGCCGACGGCCTCGTCCGCCGAATAGCCGAAGATGTGGTGAGCGCCGCGGTTCCAGCTCGTGATCACGCCGTCGAGGGTCTTGCCAATGATCGCGTCCTCCGAAAACTCCACGATGGCCGCAAGATGGGCTCTTTGCTGGTCAGCGTTCTTGCGGTCGGTGATGTCGCGAATCGCACCCGAGACGAGCAAGCCGTCCTCCGTCTCCAGGGGGCTCAAGCTGACCTCGATGGGAAACTCGGTTCCGTCCTTGCGTCGCCCGTAGAGGTCCCGCCCTGCACCCATCGGGCGGATGCTCGGAGCCCGAAAGTAGCCCGCGCGGTTCAACGGATGGGTGCGCTGAAAGCGGTCAGGGAGGAGAATCTCCAGGGGCCGTGTGATGAGCTCCGCCCGGGCGTACCCAAAGAGCCTCTCCAGTTGACCGTTGACGAACACGATCTTGCCATCGTCCTCGACGATGACGACGGCGTCCGGCCCAGCTTCGAGCAGGCCTCGGAACTTGGCGTCCGCCGTTCGCTCTTCGTGCAGGCGCTCGATGGCGGCCTGTGCCGCCTTGCGCTCCGTGAGATCGAGGACGAACGAGATGAATTTCCTGGACTCGAGGGTCCCGCCGTCGAGCACGGCCGAACCGATGAGGACCGGGACGCGTCTGCCGTCTTTCCGGATGTACTCCTTCTCGCGAAGACCTCCGATCCCCGAGGTTGTGAGTTGCTCGATCGCGTGGGCATCCACCTTGCGCCACTCGGGCGGGGTGAGGTCTGCCCAAACGACGCGCCCGGAAAGGATCTCTTCTCGGGAGTACCCCAGCAGTGCGAGGAGGGCATCGTCGATTTCGCTCACGCGGCCGCTCAGGTCGCTGACGACGATACCGATGAGCCCCGACTCCGAGAGGCAAACGAACCGAGCTTCCGCTTGCCGGAGGGCATTCGTCGCTTTCTCCGCCGTAGCGCGCGCCGTTCGCTCTGCGGCGTACGAGCGGGCGTTTCCTATGGCGAGAGCCGCGTGGTCGGCGATGGTCTGCACCCACTGGAGATCGTCCTCGGTATACGGGTCGTCGGGCCTGCTGCGGATCAGGTTTGCGATGCCGACGACTTTCCCTCGGCACAGGAGAGGAACAGTGATCGAACTCGCAGCTCCGAGCCGTTCGAGAAACGGTCGGTATCTAGGTTCGCTCGAGGCAACGTAATCAGCGATGTCTATCTTGGTGGTGAGAAGCGGTACTCCCGTCGCCGCCACGCGTCCCGAGATGCCCTCGCCGACACGCTGCCGCGAAGACAACATGACCTCCCGCGTTGCCGCCAACAGTTCGGGGTCTCGGTGGTAAACCGCTCCCGCTGATTCGAGCCACTCTCCGTCCTCGGTGATCGGCCTGATCGCGCACATGTCTCCGAGAAGGTCACCGAGGCGGTGAGCCACCACCTGGAGGAGACCGTCGTAGTCGTACGTCGCCACCGCGAACTCGCGGGAGGCCTCTGCAAGGGCGCGGAGGCGCTCGGTTACGCGCATTCTCTCGCCGGACTCGCGTCGGGCCTCGGCGAGAAGGCGCCCGTTGGAGATGGCGAGGGCCGCGTGGCTCGCCAAGTTCTGCGCCAACTCGAGATCCTGCTCGTCAAAAGGCGGACTGTCTCGACGGAAGCGAGCCAAGAAAAGCAGACCGATGGACCGATCGTAGACTCGGAGCGGCACCATCAACATGCTGTGCAGTCCCATCTGCTGCACGAAGTCGAAGTAGCGTGCAGTGGTCCGAGGAGGGCGCAGCTGTTCGAGATCGAGCACGGGCGCGAACAAGGGCTCCGCGCTTTCGAGAACGTGGCGCGTTACGGGGTGCGCGCCGAGAACGAGGGGCTCCAGAAGCACATCGCGCATTCGGCGAAGAGCTTCCGGGTCCGGGTCGAACACGGAGGCGGGCGTCAACATCTGTCCATCCTCCGAGAGGAGCGTAACGACGCAGTAGCCCTTGATTACCTCGGCGACTCGGCGTGCCACAGTGTCGAGTAGGTATTGCCATTCGGTCGTCGCTTCGGCGAACGTGCGCATCGCTTCGGAAAGAACGCGGAGGCGTCCTTCCGAGAGTCGACGCTTCTCCGTGTCGCGCTCCGACGGACGCATCTCGAATGTCCCCCTCCAGGCCCGCGCCTTCTGGGCGACGCCTTGGACTGTAGCAACAGGCGGCCCGATAGCGACCGACGCGCTCGAAAACATTCGAACCGGATTACGAACCACTCTCTTCGGGCGCTACTCCACTTTCAAATTGGGCGTTGCACTGCGTGCTCTGCAGTCTCGACCCCGCGTACAAAGGGGACGGGGTACGCAACGGGTGTTTGGCTTTGGGTCGGTCTCCCAACGTGCCCACCGGGCGTTGCTCGTCGAACGAAACCCAGTTCAGCCAAAGCTTGCGCGCTGTGCTTGCTGCCGGCAGCGAGCAGGCGAAACTCCGTGGCCAAGGCCTTTGCGGATTACCGGCGGCGGACCTGGAATGTACCGATAGAGATCAGCATCTCGAAGATAGGGAAAGAGGGAAAACACAGTGTGATTATAGTGTAGTTAGAAGCCGTTCGGCTGAAAGGACCCGTGGCGAGGGACGCCCGGAGCCACGCTACGTCTCAAGCGGCTGCCAGAGCTCCACTCTGTTCCCGTCGCAGTCCTTGATCCAGGCGAAGCGACCATAGCTCTCGTTCTGGCGCTTCGGATCGATCCAGACGCCAGCGGCGGCGAGATCCACCAGGAGCGCGTCGAGGTCGTCGACGCGGTAGTTGATCATCGCCGCCTGATTGCCCTCACCGAAATAGGTCGTGTCCTTCGGGAAGGGATTCCAGGCCGTCATGCCCGTCCCCTTCGGCACTTCGTCCTTCCACCAGAAGGTCGCCCCGTAGTCGCCGACCTCGAGGCCCAGGTGCTTCGCGTACCAGGCTCCGAGCGCCTTCGGATCCGCGCTCCTCAGGAACACGCCCCCAACCCCTGTCACCCTCGCCATGCCGTTGCCTCCTCGTCTTTCCTCTGCCTCGCTCACTCGCGTCTGGTCATCGACTGCTCGCCCGAACATCTCGTACGGCAATCAGCGGTTGCGACCGGACGCTGGCTCCTCGCGACTTCGGCGAGCGGGACCTCGACGGCTTCTTCGCGGAAATGTGACGGCCGGGTCCTTTCATCGGCAAGCAGCCTACTCGATGATCCCTTCTCCGCGGCGCGGCTTGCTGCTACCGCTGCATCGTGGTCCGCGCCGAGCTCCTCGCCTTCCTCCGCCGTCACCGGCTCTGCGTCCAGGCGTCCGTCTCCTCCCGCGGAGCGCCGCAGGCCGCGGTAGTTGGCTTCGCCGTCAGCGACGAACTTGAGATCGTGTTCGACACGATCGGGACAACGCGGAAGGTGCAGAACGTGCGCCACAACGGTCACATCGCGCTCGTCATCGGGTGGGACGACGAGCAGACCGTTCAGATCGAGGGAACGGTGGACGAGCCGCAGGGCGCTGAACTTGACCGGCTCAAGCTCGTCTATTTCGCGGCGTGGCCTGACGGGGTGGAGCGCCAGGCATGGAAGGACATCGCGTACGTTCGGGTCCGGCCGACGTGGGCGCGATACAGCGACTTTCGGGCCGGCGGGAAGATCGTCGAGTTGGGCGAGCGGGAGATCGGAAGCCTCATTCCGCGGGGGAGCGGCTTGGAGACTCCCACCCTCGCCGACTAGGATTCCGCCGGTCGCCGTCTCACGAGCCAGGTTTTGGGGGGAGATCCTCTCCCCCAAGCCCCCCAACGTCCATTTCCGGCCACACCTTCAGAAGAAAAGAAGGGCTCGCATGTCGATCCGGGCCGGGCTCGTTCGTCGCCTGATCGAACCCAAGGAGGAGTCATGAAATATCTCGCATTCGTCCGTCATCCCGAGTCGATTCGCCAGTCCCCGCCGCCGCCCGGCTTCATGGAGGTGATGGGGCAGTTCGTGCAGAGGTGCCGCAAGGACGGCAGCCTTGTCGATACCGGCGGCCTGTTGCCCAGCAAGGACGGCGCCCGCATCCGGGTCTCCAGCGGCAACCTCACCGTGACCGACGGCCCCTTCAGCGAGAGCAAGGAGGTCATCGGCGGTTGGGCCATCCTGCAGGGCCCGTCGAAGGCGGACGTGATGCGCGTGGCCACCGAGTTCATGGAGCTGCACCGTACGCATTGGCCGGGCTTCGAGGGCGAGTCCGAGGTGCGTCCGATGTTCGATCCGGGCATGGGCCCCTGAGGAAAGAGGAGAAGACCAATGCGCGTGATGGTGTTCGTACCGGGAGATGCCAACTCGGAAGCGGGGACGATGCCCAGCCCCGAGCTGGTCGGCAGGATGATGAAGTTCAACGAGGAGCTCGTGAAGGCGGGCGTCATGCTGGCGGGCGACGGCCTCACGCCGACGTCGAAGGCCAAGCGCGTGCGCTTCTCGGGCTCGCAGCGAACGGTCCTCGACGGGCCGTTCGCCGAGACCAAGGAGCTCATTGCCGGCTACTGGATCTGGCAGGTCAAATCGATCGAGGAGGCGGTCGAGTGGCTCAAGCGCGCGCCGTTCGACGGCGGTGTCGAGGTGACGCTGAGGCCCATCTTCGATCCCGCGGACTTCGGGAAGGAGCTTTCGCCGGAGCTGCGCGCCAAGGAAGAGAGGCTCCGCGCCGAGGTCGCGCGCCAGCGCGGCTCGTGATCGCAGGCGAGGCGTGGCGTGGGCGGTGACTGGGACGGGGCCACCCGAAAGGCCGTCGAGATAGTCTGGCGGATCGAGTCCGCCAGGCTGATCGGCGGCCTCGTCGCCGTGGTGCGCGACGTGGGCCTCGCGGAGGATCTCGCCCAGGAGGCCCTCGTCACCGCCCTCGAGCGATGGCCGGAGACGGGCATCCCGGAGAACCCCGGCGCGTGGCTCATGGCCACGGCGAAGAATCGCGCGATCGATCTCCACCGGCGGCGCCAGATGCAGGAGCGCAAGCACGACGGGATCGACGAAGAGACCTCGCGGCCGCCGCCCGCCGGCCCCGACCTCGAGACGGTCCTCGACGACAACGTGGGTGACGACCTGCTCCGGCTCGTGCTCATCACGTGTCACCCGATCCTATCGGCGGAGGCTCGTGTGGCGCTCACGCTGCGCCTCCTCGGCGGGCTCACGACCGACGAGATAGCGCGGGCGTTCCTCGTGCCCGAACCGACGATCGCGCAGCGCATCGTGCGGGCGAAGCGAACGCTCGGCGAGGCGCGCGTCCCCTTCGAAGTACCGCGCGGCGCGGAGCTGTCGGCGCGGCTGCCCTCGGCGCTCGAGGCGATCTACCTCGTCTTCAACGAAGGCTACGCGGCGACCAAGGGCGATGACTGGACGCGCCCGGACGTGTGCGAGGAGGCGCTGCGCCTCGGACGCATTCTCGCGCAGCTCGTGCCCGGGGAAGCCGAGGTCCACGGGCTCGTCGCCTTGATGGAGATCCATGCGTCGCGTCTTCACGCGCGCGTCGGTCCGTCCGGAGAGCCCATCCTGCTGCTCGATCAGGACCGCTCGCGTTGGGACCAGCTCCTGCTCCACCGGGGGCTCGCGGCGCTGGTCCGCGCCGAGGCCCTCAAGCAGCCGCTCGGCCCCTACGCGCTGCAGGCCGCGATTGCCGGCTGCCACGCGCGCGCCCGGACCGCCGCAGAGACGGACTGGGCGGCCATCGTCGCGCTTTACGACGCGCTCGCCCAGCTCACGCAGTCACCCGTGGTCGAGCTGAACCGGGCCGTGGCCGTGTCGATGGCCTTCGGGGCCGCCGCGGGGCTCGAACTCGTCGACGCGCTCGTGAACGAGCCGGCGCTCGCGTCGTACCACCTGCTGCCGGGCGTGCGCGCAGACTTCCTCATGAAGCTTGGTCGACTCGACGAGGCCCGCAAGGAGCTCGTGCGCGCGGCGGCGCTCGCGCAGAACGCCAGGGAGCGAGAGCTGCTCCTGACGCGGGCGGCGGCGTGCAGCACGGCCGGATCTTCGTGACGCAGGTCATCGCGCGCCGAGAACAAGCATCTACTTCATGGCAGCCCTTTTCCTGGGCTGGCGCGCATTCGTCGCCTTCCGTGCGACGCGCTGCCGACTCGTGACGAAGCGATGGGACGTCCACATCCGGTCCCGTCGGGCGAGCATCGTCGCTGCTGTCGTTCGGGCGCGCCGCGTGCTGGCCCAGTAGAATGGCCCCCGCGTGCGAATCCATCGATGGGCACCTTCATGAGTACTCCGCCGTGGGCCAGGAAACTTGCGTGTGGATCCTGGCTCCTCCTGCTGCTCGTGGGGTGCGAGACCGACGGCCTGGTACTGGGGCTCGCCAACACCGTTCCGGACGCAACGAGCCAGGACGTGGACGCCGCGGAGGGGCCGACCAACGACGCGGCAGAACCGTTGGAAGCCGCCCCTCCCCAAGACGATGGCGGAGCGACCAACGACGGGGGTCCCCCCAGCTGCAACGGGTCGGCGCCGGGGACGATCGCCTGCGGCGCCGCCGGCGAGAGTTGCTGCACGAGCATCGACGTGCACGCCGGCACGTTCGACCGCGTTTACACGAACGCCGGGAACGGAGCCACCGGGTTGGCTAACCCCGCGACATTGAGTGAGTTTCGATTGGACAAGTACGACGTGACCGTCGGGCGATTCCGTCTCTTCACGAGCGCCTGGACGGCGGGATTTACGCCGCGGGCGGGGTCGGGCCAGCACACGCATCTAAACGGCGGAAAGGGCCTCGCAAACGTCGCCATGGCGGGGACGTTTGAAACGGGGTGGGCGCCCGCCGACGACGCCAACCTCGCGCCGACCACCACCAACCTCGACTGCGACCCGGCGGACGCCACGTGGACCGACCAGGCTGGAGGCAACGAGGGTCTGCCGATCACGTGCGCCAACTGGTACGAAGCGTACGCGTTCTGCATTTGGGACGGCGGCTTTCTCCCGAGCGAGGCCGAGTGGGAATATGCGGCCGCGGGGGGCAGCCAACAGCGCGAATTCCCATGGGGCAACGCGCCGCCAGGAACCGCCAGCCAATACGCGATTTACGGCTGCTACTACCCCGACGGCTCGGGGGCTTGCCAGCAGACGCCCGTCAACATCGCACCCGTAGGAACGGCGCCCCTCGGTGCGGGGCTCTGGGGTCAGCTCGATCTGACCGGCGAGGTTTATCAGTGGATTCTCGACACGTACGCGGACTACGTGGATCCCTGCAAGGATTGCGCGTCCCTGTCGGCCACGCTGTCCGACCGCGTGCGCCGCGGCGGCGCCTTCGGTTACGACGACACCGTGCTCACGCCGTCCATCCGATCGCACCTTGCGCCGACGCACCGCGACGGCAATTTTGGCTTCCGTTGCGCCCGAACGCCGTGATGCGCTCCGCGTGGCCGTCTACACGTGGCCATCGGGCGCGGGAGCGTCCGGAGTGAGCGGTAGCGCTTCTTCGGGCTCGGGCTCGAGTTCGGGTGGACCGGCTACCGGCGGTCTCGATGCGTCGGCAGGCTTGGACAGCACGGAAACCCCGGGCGTTGCCGACAGCACGCAAGTCTTCCAGTGAGCAGTGAGGGCAAGCCCGGGCCGCCACGGTGGAAATAAATAGCGTCCAACGCAATTTCACGCCCTTCACGTGAAGAGCACTTCGTTGTCTTCGGAGTCCCGCTTGACCGAGCTCTCCGGAACGTTCAACGTTGTCGGATTCTATGGGTGTTCTTTCGACGCGCGCGCGGTGCATTCTGCGGAAGCCAATAGCTCACCTACGATGCGGGCTCTGGGTGGTTGGCGCTTTCTCACCCCTAGTCGTGCTCGGGCCGACCGGCTGCGGCAGCAGCACGCCGTCGTCCGCCGCCGTCGCGGAGACCGGGTCGAGTGGCGTGGAGACCAGCGGCACCATCGCCTCGAGCGGCAGCGGCGCCGGCGGCACCACAGGCCCGAGCTCGGGCAGCTCGGGCAGCGGTGCCGGCGGCGCGCCCGCGTCGGGGCAAAGCGGGGCCGCCAATTCGGGGGAGAGCGTCAATTCCGGATCCGGCAACACGGGAGTGACCGGAAGCTCGTCGGGCGACGGTCAGATGACGCCGCCGGAGGGCGGCTCCGAGAGTGGCACCGGCAGCGGCAGCGCGATGGCGTCCGGCAGCGCGAGCGGTGGTGGCGGCTCCCCGCAAGACGACGCGGCGAGCGCCAGCGGAAGCGCGATTGACGGCGGCGGGAGCCTCGGCGACGCCACCAGCGGCACCCCGCCGGATCAAAGCGCGCTGCCGGCCATCACCCTCCATTTGGCGGGTGACTCCACGATGAGCAATTACACGGCCGCGACCACCCAAGAGGGTTGGGGCCAAGAGCTCGGCCAATACTTCATCAGCAAAGTAACGGTCGACAACCAGGCCCAACCCGGTGCGAACATCGACACCTTCTATGCAGGTCGATGGAAGACGTTGATCGCCAACGTCAAGGCCGGCGACTACGTGATGGCGGCGTTCGGGATCAACGACAGCGGGACGACGCACGGGCCCGTCGCTCCCGCAGCCTTCCAGACGGAGATGGGGGTCATGGCGGATGAAGTCGCTGCAAAGCAGGCGACGTTCATTCCGACGACGTCCTCGCCGCTGCAGGTGTGGGTGGGCGGCATGGAGACCAACACGCGCCTCCAGCCGTACGTGGACGCGACCATCGCGCTCGGGATGACGAAAGGCTTGCCTGTCGACAACCTGAACGCGCTCGGCGTCGCCTATTACACCATGATCGGCCAAACCGCGGCGGCGGCCCTGACATTCAACGGGGACAAGGCCCATTTCGACAAGGCAGGAGCGACCGAGATGGCCCTTCTTGCCTCCCAAGAACTGGCCACGATCAAGAGCCCTTTGGCCGCGTATTTGAAGTGACGCTCTGCCGTTGGCAGAACGTGGCGCAGAAGTCGTGAGCGGCGCGGTCGCTAGGGGCAGGGCTTCACCTGCACGCACGCGCGCCGCGTTTCGCGGCCCGCGATGGCCAGGTGCGCCGTTTGGCGGGGATTTTCGGTTCGCGAGACGAACGTCCTTGCCATCGTGAACGTTTGTAGGCCCGCGCCGAACTGGAATGGTTGAAACAGGATCTCACTCGGCCCGATGTGGAGCGCGCTTGGGCCGGGCGGAGGGGCGCCGAACTTGCCGCAAAGCGAGCCGTCACAACTCAGGGTGCCGTCGCTCCGCACGCGGTGCACGGGACCGTCCCACAGCAGGGTTCCCCCGCTAAGGATCCCCTCCGCGGCGACTCCGCACGCGTCCGGAGCCGCGCGTGTCGTGGTGTTCGTTACGACGGTTGTCGTAAAGAAGAGCGCCTTGGATACGACCGTGAAGTTTTGCCTCATCTCATAGGAGAGCATCTTCACGCGCCCGCCCGCCTTGCCCTCGCGATCGTCCATGCGCAGCACCAGCGTGCCCGGGCCCACGGGATAGACGCCATCGGCCTGATTCATCGGTGTATCGCTGAGCGCGAGCCTCCCCGACAATGCATATTCAATCTCCCACGCGTCACACGGCGGCGTCGCGGAGTCCGCGGCGGTGCTTCGGGGTGCGACCCACGGCCCGAGGAACGCGAAAAGCACGCCCACGCCTGCAAGCCTGCGCGCCCGACCATACCCTGCCCTCTGCGGCCGACGGCGGTCCTCGGATTGGACGCGGGCTGCGCCCGTACGGCGCCGGTCACTCTGGACGAACATTGCCGATGATGCGCACTTCACTGATGCGGGCTGGTGTATTCGGCGGCGCGCCGGCGAACGTGATTCTGACAAAACGGCCGCCGCTTCCGGGCGCGCACGAGTCGCTCCGCGTTCGGCTCGTGTCGAGCGTTCGTGATTCATCCGCGGCGAGCCGCCACGTCACGCGGTCATCGGAGGTCTCGATTTTATAACGATAATTTCCAGTGGAGGGGAAGGTGAGTTTCGCTTCTGCCATGACACACAGGCGCTCGAGATCGACTTCCCACCAAGCGCCCGTCGCACCGCGGGGGGCGGACCAAAATGTGTCGCTTTGGCCATCATTGGCTAGCCGCGCGGGATGATCGAGAGCTTCACCCGAGGCCCGCGCCGGCGCATCTTTACCGAGTGTCAGCCCGGCGACGGACTGCCCGGCTCTCGCGAAACGCACATAGGGCCGCGCTGCGACCGGCGGGGTCTTGCCGGGAACGAATCGCGGCGAGCCTTCGGTAACGAGGGTCAGGGTGGCGTCCTCCAAGCCGGAAGAGCGGGCGCGGAGGACGGTCGTGCCCGCATAATAGGATCGGAATTCGATGGCGGCCTCGCCATCCCGTATGACGATGTCGCTGTCGGGCGCGAACGTGATGGTCGGACCCGTCGGAAATTCGCCTGGACCGCGCTCGACGGTCAGCGTGACCTCCGGCGAGGTGCTGATCGGCTGGCCGCTAGCGTCGAGCACCGTGACGACGATTTGCGCATCGTCGAGCGAATCGGTGCCGTGAATGACCGCCTTGTCCGCGCTCAATCGCAACCTGGCCGGTGTTCCGGGAGCGGGCCACGCCGGCGGCGGAATGTGGCGGTATTCATTGCGGTACCAATACCATTGACGCTTGGGTAGCCGGAAGTAGTCGATCATTCCCATGCTACCGAAGTGTCCGGCAATGCTGCCGTGATCGAAGGCGCACCAGAGCACCTGCCCGCTCCGCCATCCGAATTCTTCCGTCTGCAAATCCCCCCAACCCGGCTCGTAACGGCCGGGCCGGTCGCAAACGGTGGAACCATACTCGCTCACCACGTTGGGCATTCCGGGATTCAAAAACAGGCGCGCACCGTCGCCGTTGTAACCCGCCACGTCGCCGAGTTGGTCGACGCCGCCTCGTTGCGCGCCGCCGATGGCCGCGGGCCGTGTCGGGTCCAACTGGTGCGCCAGCTCGACCAAGTCTTCGAGAAACCTGCGCACTTTGGGCATGGTGCTTGGTTCGGTAAAGAAGACCTCGTTGCCCAGGCTCCAGGCGACGATGCTGGGATGATTGCGATGGATGCGTATCTCGTCCCGGAGGCTGGCTTTGACGCTTTCCTCGAAGCCTGCCTCGTGGCTCTGCTCAGGGGGATAGGCGCTTGCACCCCAAGGGTCCTTGAAAGGGGCGGTGCCCCAAAAGCAGTTCTCGGACCACAAAAGCAAGCCGGAGCGGTCGCACGCCGCCGAAAAGGCGGGAGCATGCGGGTAATGCGATCCGCGAACGAAGTCGAACCCGGCATCTTTGATGAGCCTTATGTCGCGTTCGAGACCGGCGTCCGTCACTGCGTCACCCCAGCCCGCATGGTCCTGGTGCGCATTCACGCCTTTGAAGTAAAGGTGTTCGCCGTTCAGAAAGAACCCTCGATCCGCGGTCCATTGGAACCAGCGGAAGCCAAAGGAGGTGACGTACGTATCCACCTCGGCATTTTCGTCGAAGACTCGTGTTACCACCGTATACAGATTCGGACGGGCCGGAGACCAGAGCGCGGGGCTCGCAACGTCCGGAATGTTCTGGTCGAACGTCACCAAAGCTCCCGGCGGGGCGACTTGCGCGGTTCTTGCCGTCGCCACGACCCGACCCTTGCCGTCCACGATGTCCGATTCCAGCGTGCACCTCTTGGTCTCGGCCGCGTCATTTCGGATCTCCGTTTTGACGTTCACCGCAGCCGACTTCGCGGAAACCTTCGGCGTGGTGACGAAGGTGCCATACCACGTCACGTGCAAGGGCTCGGTGACCACGAGGCGCACGTTGCGATAGATGCCCCCGGAGAAAACGTGCTCGCCGGCGCGCGGCGCGATTTCTGGGTTCCACAGGTTGTTGACGCGCACGGCCAGCACGTTGTCGCCCGAACGAACGGACTCGGTGATGTCGACGGAAAAACCGGTGTATCCGCCCTGGTGCGAGCCGACGTCCCGGCCATTCACGAAAACTTCGGCGACTTGAAACACCCCGTCGAATTCGAGAAAGACTCGCTTCCCTCGCCACGCGCGCGGAACCGTCAGATGCTTACGGTACCAGCCGTATCCCGTGTAAAAGTCGGAGGATTGAAAGTACGGCTCGCTGAACGAGTGCGGAAGCCCCACGGTGTTCCACGTTTCGTCCCCGAAACCGGGTGTTTCGGCGCCCGCAAAATCCCCCAGCGCGAACTTCCACTCTCGGTTTAGGCTCAACTCCACCCTGCGGGTGGCCACGCCGGGACTTGGGCCCTGCATCCCGACCGGACCGCTCGCCGCCGGTGCCGCACGGGTCGTCGTTCCCGACGCCGTGGCGCCCGGATCGCCTCCCGAATGCACGCGGCAGGAAGGGTGGCCCGCGCATGCGAACGCCAGGGCGGATGCGACCGACGCAAGCGTCGATGGCCATGAATTCGTCAGCCCGCGCATGCCTGACTGCGTAGCAACGTCGGCGCTGCGTGGTCGCGCAGGTGCGCTCCGAACTCGGCGCCGGTGCGGGTCAGGTGCCGATGGCCAGCCACGAGACTTCGACGGACCAAATCTTGGTATTGAGCCAGGTCTCGGCTTGGAGCGTAAATCCCGCCCCGGTGATGTCGCGCGCGCGCACGCGCACTCGAACATTGTCCTCCTTGCTCACATCGAGGCCGACGATCCCGACGTGAACGAGCGGCGGTGCGACGAACGATCGGCTGAAGATCACGTCGTAACGAAAAATACGGTCCGTGTCGGCCGACACTTCGAGCAGAGACCATCCTTCGAGCGACGTATCCAAAACCACCGCTGCGGAAAGAAGGGTGAGGGGAGCCACGTAGGACATGGCCCCAGGGTACAGACAAAAGGTTGCGGGCGAGTGCCAATGCGGCGATGGATTCCGCGGCCGAGAAGGCGCTCGCCGCCGCCGCGAGTTCGGGGTGTTGCACGCAAAAGGGGTCCAGTACGTCCGCATCGCCTGGCGAGCCTCCGGCGACCCGCTGGCCGAGCCGCCGTTCTGCGGGGTATGAACGTGGCATGAGTAGGCTCTCACCGCTCGGGCTGCCGTCGTGACGTACTGCGTTGCTCTCAAGGTCGCGGCTGGCATGGTGTTCGCGTCCGATTCGCGCACCAACGCAGGGTTCGATCAGATCAGCACGTTTCGCAAGATGGTCGTGTACGAGCGGGCCGGCGATCGCTTCATGGTTCTCCTCTCGTCGGGCAACCTGTCGATCTCGCAGTCGGTACGCGAAGTCTTGCAGGTGGAACGTTTGAGCGACGACAACCGGGACGAGACCACGATCTGGAACGCGACCAGCATGTTCGACGCCGCGCGCGTGCTCTCGCATGCCATGCGGCGCGTGTACGAAAAGGACGGGCCCGCGCTCCGGTCCGCCGGGATCGACTACGGCTGCACCCTGATCTTCGGAGGCCAGATTCGCGGAGAGGCGATGCGCCTCTTTCTCGTCTACTCGACCGGCAACTTCATCGAGGCGACCGCCGAGACCTGCTACTTCCAGATTGGCGAAGCGAAGTACGGAAAGCCGGTGCTAGACCGAATGCTGCTTCCGAACACGCCCCTGGCGGACGCAACGAAGTGCGTTCTCGTGTCCATCGACTCGACTCTCAAGTCCAATCTCTCGGTCGGCCTCCCCATCGATCTGGTCGTCTACCAGACGGGGGCGCTCCGGAGCGACGAGATGGTGTGCATTGACGAGGCCAATCCGTATTTTTCGATGATCCGCGACTCGTGGGCCCAACGCCTGCGGGAGGCGTTCGAGAGCATCGACGACCCCAACTGGGGCGCCACCCAAGCGCGATATCCGCTGCGCGTGCGCTCGGAACGCTACGACGTGCTGCGCAAGATCCAGAACCCCGACGAAAAGATCGTGTAATTGCGGGCATTCACGCGAAGCAGATCGCGGCCTACTTGGCGAAGTAGGTGGTCGCCCTCTTCTGACCTTTGCTCCGAAGCGCTCGGCTCGCGAGCCCTTCCTTGAGAACGCGCGGAAGTTCCTTGGCCTGCAACCCCAATTCGGCCCGGATCTGTTCGGCCCGCAAGCCGTCCCTGTGCTTCTGAACGAGCGCCACGATCTTGGCCAGTTCAGCGGCGATGTCGTCCGCCGAGCGGCGGGGGAGTCGGCCGGACGAGGAGCGCGGGGCCTTCGGCGCGGCCGCCTTTGCGCCGGCCTTCGGCAGTCTTTCTGCGGTTTGAGCGCGGGGCCGCGACCCCGATTCGCTGAGGAGCTCCTCGAGCGAGCTGCTTCGAATAGCTTCAACCACGGAGTCGGCGAACGAGGACGCGAGATCGGACAGACGTGAACGTAGATTGGACATGGGCGACTCGCATACCACACGGGCGCTCAAAACGTAAATTGCGCTATGCATAGAAGCGCGGCGCCCCTTCGGAAGGGGACGGCCGATCCGCCTCGGTGGCAATGAGACCAACGCTTGATTCGAAGCGACGAGCAGACGTTGATGGCTATCCTCGACGACCTCGGCCGGGCCAAAAAAAAGAGCCGCCGAGGCCCGCCCCCAGACGTGGAGGGCGGATAGCCTCGGCGGCTTTCCCGCCTACGTGGATTGTTCGATCACTCCGCCGCGGACGACATCGTCGCGACGGCGACCTTCTTGGCCTTCGCGGCTTTGCGTGTCTCGGTGAATAGCTTTGCGTCCAGCTTCACGCGCTCGACGACGTCTGGGGCGGCCTCCACGGCGCCCCGGACGACCTTCACGACCATGTGCGGCGCCTCCTGGGCAAGCTCCGCAGACTTCTTTCCCGCTCCGGTGATACGGTCCTTCCACCTCTGGGCCCGCGTCTTCGTGATGTAAGGAGCCACGGCGGCCACCGTGTCCGCCGAGCAGCCCGCATAGGCGTGCGCCGCCTTGTAGAGCGGGCTGGCGAAGCCCGGGCTCGTCTCGAGGAACGCTTTGACCTGCTCGCGCGTGACACCGTGCGATTCGAGCGCCCGCTCGTACTCGGCCACAGCCACCTGTTTGGCCTTGAAAAGGTACATTTGCACACGCGAGTAGAAATTCACGCGCCCGTCGCCGCTCGTCTCCACGGGGCAGAAAATTGTCCCTGGGAACTTCTCGCTGATGGCCGATTGCACCCCATCGGACACCCCGGCGCTCGGCATGCAGCCAAAGGGCTTCACGCTCAGCGTCATATGCGCCTTCGAGTAGATCGTGTTCATGATGAGCTTGCCGACTTCCATATGGCCTTCACCGCCACGGAGATCGTTGTTGTAGTACTCGTGGCTGATGCTCGCGATGTCGTCCATGTTCGGCAGCTTGTAGCCGTATAGACCCATCGTGTGCGCGAACGTCTGGAAGAGCGCGCGAATGGCGATGCCGGCGCCCGTGAGCCCCAGAAGCTTCTTGGCCACGCCGAACGAATCGTCCGAAATCCCGCCCAGGCCGTACTTCGCCGTGTCTGCCCCCCGCAGATCCGCGCGATCCTTCGTATCGTGCGTTCCTTCCCACACCGTGTAGAGCAGCCACGCGGTCACCAACTGAACGTCGGCCTCCGCGCCTTCGCTCTCGAGAAAGCGCTGCAGTTGGTAGTTGCCGTCGCCCTCGGTCGTCATCGCCCAGAACTCGCCGATGATGCTCACCTTCGGTTTGGCCAACGTTTTGTCGACCCTCACGCTCGCGAGAATGGGCTTGCACCGCCAAAGCGCGAACATGATGTTCGTCTTCTTTTGGAGCGCGTCATAAATGATCTTCTTGCATCGCTCGATCGCCCGGTCGGTGTCACCCGCGGTGACCTCGTAAGGCCGAATCCGGTAGCCCAAGGCGTTAAGCACGTCCCCTGCGACGATCGCCTTGACGATGGCCCAGAAGAAGGCCGGATTCAGATCGAGGCCGGACTCCTCGCCCGTCGCCTGCTTCAGGCCGCCCGTCTGCTGGAAGAGCACGACCTTGAATCCGTCGAACCCTGCGTCGCGGAGCGCCTTTCGATATTCCGTGACGTACATGCCGAAGCGGCACGGGCCGCAAGCGCCGGCGGTCAGAAAGACGTACTTCTCGACTATCTCCTTGGCACTCATGCCGTGCTTGTCGCGAAGGGTAATCAGGTACTTGACCAGATTCCCCACGGTAAAATACGTGGGGTTACACTGTCCGCGGTTGCCGAACTCCTTGCCGACTTGAAGCCCCTCGTTGGTGGGGCACTCGAGCATTTGCACGTTGTATCCGGCTCCGCTCAAGCCGGCTTCGACGAAGTAGTCGTGCGCCATCGTGAGGCCGCCGACGAGCATCGTGATCTTGGCCTTCTCCTTCTTCGTGAAGGTTAGACCCGCCATGTCCTCAATCCATTGTTCGGTTTTCGTGTCGAGGCCGAGGCGCTTGCGCTCCTCCTGTTCGAATCGCTTCAGCTCCGCGTCCATGTCGATGAGCGGGAGTGACGTCTTGCTCGGACCGATAACGCTGCCGTATGTGGACATTTTTCTCAATCTCCCAGGTCTAAGAGGCTTGGACTCGGACTACGCCTTCCGGCGTCTTTCTTCCTAGTTTGATGACGCCGCCGTTCGAGGCCGAACGGGGCTCCGGGGGGGTGACGGGGGCTTCGTACGCCCTCAGGCGAGACCGAAGCTCCTCGAGCTGCGCTTCAATCGCCGGATCATGCTGGTTGCGGGCGTCGAGCTGCTCTCTCCGAAGCGACAGGAGTTCGACGCGCTTTTGGTCGAGGGCGTTCATGAGGGCCCGCGTCCGTTTGCCCGCGTCCTCCAGTCGCTCCTCGTGGAGCTTGAGCGCGTGCGCGTAGGTCTTGACGCGGATCTTTATCGAGCCCGAGGGCTTGTTCGCGTCGATATCGTGGAGCGCGGCGTAGGGCGTCTTGCTCCTTTCGATGATGGACTCGATGAGCCCGTAGGTCGGCGCGTCATGACCGCATTTGAACGACGAAAGATCGAGCACCACGACGTTCGGGTGGTGGGCCGCGAAGCTCGCCGCCCACACCTTCTGGGCGCTGTTGACCGAGTAGTTTTCAGGCCACACATGGTTGAGTTCGAGCGGGCTCTTGATGACTCCCTTTTCGAGCTCTTCTTTGTAGTAGCGATCGAGATATTCGCGGTCCTTCGGAATCGAGCGCACCGAGAGGATCGGGTATCCGAGCACCTGAAATTCCTCGGGAATTCCATGGTTGAGCCCCGGGTCGGAGTGATAGGGGCGCCCGATCATCAAAATCGCGACCCGGTCTTCCGCTTCGACCGTCTCGAGGATCGCGCGCCCCTTGGATTCGACGTCCTTGTCGAAGATCGCCTGCGCCTTCCACGCTTCTTTGCAGGCAAAGTCGTTCTCGTCTTCGGTGATCCCCAGACGCGGACCGAACGTGTCGAACATGCGCTTGGCCATCAGCGTCGGCTCGACGAAAGACACGGCCGGGTCGAGAAACTCGATCCCCCGAGTCGCGAAGAAGTCCACCTCTTTGGTGAACGCTGCCTTCATGACGTCCGGCGCTCCCGCAACGATCGGACAACTGGCGTTGTCCATCGTGTCGCTCACGAAGTTGTTCACGTGCGTGAGGATCGGAAAAAAAATGTACTTGAGCGGCTTCTTGTCCTCGGGCGCGTGCGCGTGGAAGAGCAAATGATGAATATGCGCCTGCGCGACTTTGCTGGGGTAGCAGGGGTCGATCGAACCGTACTTGCCACCCTCGACCCACATCTCCTCTGTGGTCGCTTCGCTGAAGACGACGCCCTGCTTGGGAATTCCGACGGCCTCGAAGTACGTTCGGAACCAGGGCGCCGTCGAATACAGGTTGAGCACCCGGGGAATGCCTATGCGCACCTTCTTGCGCGCCGCCCAGCTCTCTGCCGAAGAGCGCCTGAAGGGCCGCGTGATCGCCGTTCGCCGCACGCCGAAGATGCCCTTCTTCAGTTCAATGTCCTTGACCGGCGAGCCCTGCTCCGGCATCGGCGCCGCGTCGTAGAAGTGCATGAACGCCTTCTTCGACTCGTAGTCGACCATGTTGGGGAATTCTTGCGCGATCTTCTTCCGATCGGCGACCAGGGCGAGCATCGCTTCTTTGGACTCGACGGTGCCCTTCTCGCAGCTGAATCCCGCTATGTAGCGGCTCGAGCTCCCGTCCGGTCGCCTCGTGTCGATGAACGTGCGCTTGCACTCGTTGGGGCAGAAGTGGCAAACGGTCTCGACGTCGTTCTTCGAGGTGTATTCGAGCCGAATCGCTGCGTCGATGCCGATGAAGGTGGACGCCCCCTTGCGCTTTACGACGCGGAGCGTCTCCATCGCCGCCCCGATCGCCCCCGCCTCACCCGTATGCGGGTGCACGAAGACCTGCGCGTCCGGCACCCGCTCCTTGATGTAGTCGACCTGCGCCTTGACGGCCGCCAGGTTGTATTGCGTGCCCCCCTGTAGAACGTATTTCGTGCCGAGCGCCGCGAGGCGAGGGATCTGCACGACGTACTGCCAGACGTTCTTGGGCAGGACCTGCGCGAGCCCGGCGAGCATTTCCTCTTTGGAGAAGCCTTCCTTCTGGAAGTTGACCCGATCGGTATCGAGGAACACCGCGCACCCGTACGAGAACTTGGGCGCGAGCTCCGCCTTGAAGGCCACGTCTGCGAAGTCGGTGACCTTGACTCCGAAGGAGTCCGCCGTGGCCTGCAGCAGCATCCCGTTTCCCGCCGAACAGCTGTTCGACAGCCGGAAGTTGGCGATGTCTCCATTCTTCATGAAGAGGACTTTGATGTCCTGGCCGCCGATATCGCAAATGACGTCGACCTCGCCGAAGAAGTGGACCGCGCTCAACATGTGCGCCACCGTCTCGACGATGTTCACGTCCGCGCGGACGCACTCCTGCAGCACGTCAGCCGCGTAGCCCGTCGCCCCGAAGCCCATGATTTCGAGCTTGGCCTTCTGGTCTACTTCCACGTACGCCCGGAGCTGGGCGAGCAGCTCCTTGGTGTCCTGAATGGGATTGCCCTTCGAGAGCTGGTACGCCTTGCACAGAATTTTGCCGTCCTCGTAGTCGACCAGAACGGCCTTGGAGGACGTGGAACCGCCATCGAGACCGACGACCGCTCGAACCGTTTCACCTTCCGAGAAGGTCTTCGGCGCGAACTTCGGAATGCGGTAGAGGTCGCGAAACTCGTTGAGTTCGAGCTCCGTCTTCGAAAGCGGCGGACCGGCGCTCTCACCGAGCCGGGCCTTGCGGCCCGTGGTGATGTACTCGTTCAGCGGGTCCACCGACGTGAAGACGCCGATGTGCGCTTCTTCGTGGAGCCCGTAGAGGACGGCGCCGAGCGCCGCATAGTACTGCGCGTTCTCGGGGACGAAGATGGTCTCTTCGATGGGCCGATCCTTCGGCCACTCGTAGCCCCGTTCGTCCCACGTCTGCGGGATGCGTAGCCGCCAGCACTCTTGCAGGAAAGGAAGATACGTGTTCGGCCCGCCGAGGAGCAGCACCCGGTGCTTCAGCGTGCCACCGCGCGTGAGCACGCTGAGGTTCTGGAGGACGATCGCGTCGGCCAGGGAGCAAAGAACCTCGTTGGAAGGGATTCCGCTCTTTATCAAGTTGACGATGTCCGTCTCGGCGAAGACTCCGCACTTGGCGGCGACGTGATGGAGCTTGGTGGAATCGAAGTGCAGCGACGTGACGAGCTCCGGGGGAGCGTTGACCTTGAGGAAGCACTTGTCGATCGTCGCCCCGGTACCGGACGCACACTTGTCGTTCATGGACGCGGTCGGCGTCTTTTCTCCGGACTTCTCGTCCTTCTTGAACATGATGATCTTGGCGTCTTGGCCTCCGAGCTCGATCACCGATCCCACGTCGGGGTGAAGATGCTCGACGGCGAGCGTGACCGCGTTGACCTCTTGCACGAACTTTCCGCCCGTCGGCCCGCAGAGCGGCGCGGCGCCCGATCCCGTCAGGAACATTCGCCATCCCCCCCCGGGGTGACCCGGGAAGGCGCTCAGGATCGTCTGCAACATCGACAGCACGTACTCGGGCTGCTTGGTGTTGTGCCGCTGGTAATCGCTCCAGAGAATGGTCTTGGTCGCCGGGTCGACGACGACGGCCTTCACGGTCGTGCTGCCGACGTCCATCCCAATCGCAAGCTGCGTTCGCCCGGTCGTTCCCATACCATGACCTCCAAAGCGCTAGACTGGCGTGTCAGTCAGAGAGTCGTAACGCGAATGGCCTCTCATGGGAAGAGGTACTTCCGCGGCGGTCGGGCGTGGTGTGTCGGGCCGAAATCCCCCAGAAGGGCTCGCCTACGCATGCCTCGGTCCTATGGGACGCGCGCGCTGCCTCCCTCCGCCTCGAAGAGCGGATGACTGACACGCGTGTCAGTTGCAGGGCATGGTAGCGTTCGACGGCGAGAACGGATGGGCAAGGTCGAGCGACGGCAGAAGATCCTGAACCACGCTCGGGACGTCTTCGCACGCTCGGGCTACCACGACGCCAAGATCGAGGACATCGTGGCCGCCGCGGCGATCGCACGCGGCACGTTCTATTTGTATTTCAAGGACAAGCGTGCGGTCTTCGAGGAAATCGTCGACAGAGCCTTCACGAAGATCGGCATGGCCATCGTGCGCGTCGACCCCAACGACACCGGACGGACCGTCGCCGACCAGGTGCACGAGAACATTCGCCGAATCGTGCGTGCACTCCTCGAAGACCGGGCGACGACCAAGATTCTCCTCACGGCCGCCGTCGGCCTCGACCCCGCCTTCGATCGCAAGTTGCAGTCGTTTTACGAAGTCGTCGAGAACCTTCTCGTGGAGAGTCTACGCGAGGGGCAAGAGCTCGGCGTAGTCGCCCCCGGCGACGCTCGGATCTTCGCGTACCTCATTTTGGGCGCGATAAAGGAGATTCTGTACCAAGTAGTGCATCGGGAGGCTCCGTATTCCGAGGAGCAGGTCGTCGACGGGATCTACGATTTTCTCGGACAGGGCTATCTGCGCGTCCATGGGGTATCGAAGGGCAGGCGATAGGCCATCATGGCGAGGGGGTCTCTTGCTGGCCCCCCACCCGGCCACGCCGGACACGCAACGTAGGAACCGAGCGTCTTGTCCTGCTGGGGAGCTCGAGGCGGAGCGGCATCGCTCCCCTCGACGTGCCGTGCAACCAAAGGCTGCGAGAGCGGAGGCGAGCGAGCGAAGCGAGTCGAGCCGGAGCGAAGCGCTCAGGGTGACCCGGGTCTCCAACTAGGGAATCGCCAAAGGGTTCGCGAAGTAGCTTGCAACGGCGGTCTTGAACTGACCCCCATCTGTGGTGAGGTCTGTTTGATTGCCTGCTCCCGTTCCGAACACGGCGCCCACGCCGCCGGCCGCTGCATACTCGTCTACGTGTTGAAAAATGTAGTGAACGCGGTTGTCGCGATAGTGGCCCGCGGTGCCCCCCGGTGTACTGCTCGGTACGCCGAGCGGGAGTTGCCACCACATGAACGGCACATTCAGGGCGTCGTGAACGCCTTTCACCCAAGCCAGATTGTCGTGAAAGTTCGGACTCGTCTGGTTGGTTTCGTCCCAGTACCACGGGGGGCCGCCCCCGCCGCCCATGCAGTTGGGGTCCGTTCCGGCCTCGTAGCAGCCCGCGTCGCGGTCGATCACATCGGTGGCGATGAAATCCGTCTGGTTGGCGTGGATGGCCTGGAAGAACGAAATGACCTGGGCTTGGGTGCCCCCCCACGAGCTTGCGTGGAAGCCGACGGCCGCCTTGGGCGCGTACATGCGCGCAAGAGTGACCAGGCAGCCCGCCATCCCAATGAGGTTGTCCGGTTGGCTCGCGCATTCCGTGGCGTGCTCCGACACGATGACCTTGGCCGTGCCATCGCCCGACTTCTGCATCGCGTACCCCCAGAAGTCAGGCTCTAGATGAACCACGGCGGGTTTGCCGAAGGCCCCGAGCCGCTGGAAGAGGAGCCGTGCGCCCTGCCAGTACAAGTTCATCGCGGCGTCGTCCATCGTCATCGCGAAGTTGCCATCGCCCTCGGACGCCATGGCGTAGAGCGTGAACATGGGTGTCACTCCGTGGGAGTCGGCCGTGTCGGCCATGATATCGACGAATCCGCCATTGGTATTCCAATCGGGCCAGCCCCCCATCGTGGGAAGTCCAACGAGATACGCATAGTGCAGGTCGACCGTGGTCCCCAGCGTGTAGGCACCATCCTGGTCGTGGTCGCTCGCCAGATCGTTGCCCGTTCCGAACAGGAAGTGGCACGTCGTTCCACCTCGCAAGGCCTGTGCGAGAGAGCACGCGCTCGGGCTCCCGGACGGCGACGGTGTGTCGCTCGATCCCGCCGACGTGCCCGCCGTTCCCGACATTCCCGTAGCGCCCGCGCCGCTCGAACCGGTCGATGCCCCTGTCTCGGCGGAGCCGCTCGAAGCGGTCGCCGCGTTCTCACCGCTCGAACCCGCCGCGCCGCTGGTAGAAGCCACCTCGCCGCTTGCGCTTTCTGACACGCTACCCGAGCTCACGGACGGTGCGTTCGTCGAACTCCCGCAACCGACTCCGACCCCGCATACGAGCGCAAGCGCGCCTCTTACCCGATAGGTGTGCATCGTGTGGTTCATTGTTCCTCCGGGCGCTCGAGACGAGCCTTCGACGCAATTGTACGGCTAGCGTCGGACCCTACTTAATCAAAGATGCGCGTCTATCCATGCTGCGATAAGGGCTGGGGTGGGTCATTTCCGGCCACACCTTCAGGCTCGCCAAAGGGGGTAGCGCGCGCTTATTTCGCGAGTTCGGTGGCACGCCACAAATACCAGCTAGCCACCGTGCGGTAGGGCTTCCATCGCGGCCCCCGCCTTTCCAGAGCGGCGCGGCTCGCAAGCGCGCGTTTCCCGAAGGCGACGGCGAAGCCTTTGCGGATTCCGTAGTCGTCCACGGGCAACACGTCCGGCCGCCCGAGGCGAAACATCAGGAACATCTCCACGGTCCACCGGCCGATGCCCCGCACTTCGGTCAGCTTCTCGATGATCGCTTCGTTGTCCATTCGACGGAGCTCGGCGAGCGAGGGAACCGTGCCGTCCGCCACCTTGCGCGCGAGATCGCGTACCGAGAGGAGCTTGGCGCGCGAGAGGCCGGCCCCGAGGAGCCTTTCGTCCGACGCGCGGAGAATCTGTGCGGGCGTCGGGCCTTCCGCGGCACGTGGAAAGAGTGCGCGCACGCGAGCGAAGATCGTCGCAGCCGCGTTGCCGTTGAGCTGCTGATACACGATGGCCCGTGCGAGCGCGACGAAGACGCTCGGCGTCTTCGCGAGGCGCATGCGAAACGGGCCGACGGTGTCCATGAGGCGCGCGAGGGTCCCGTCCGCGTCGCGCAAATGACGCACGGCACAGTCCGGGTCGAATGGCCATGGGCCCTCTCGGTCGGCCGGCTCGGCGCCATCGTTGCCGCCGGCGTGCTCGATCGAAAGAAGGTGGAGCTTCGTCGTGATGCCTCCCTTCGCCGAAAAACCGCCGACCCGACCCGCCGCCGCGAGGACACGATGACACGGTACGACGATGGCGAACGGGTTTCGTCCGAGCGCCTGCCCCACGGCACGCGCGGCCTTGGGGGCGCCGAGTCGCGCGGCAATCTCGCCGTACGCAAGCGTCCCGCCCGGCGGGATCGTGCGCGCGACCTCGTAGACGCGCCGATAAAACGGCGGCACGCCCTCCATGTCGATCGCAATGGTCGATAGATCGCTCGCCTCGCCGCGAAGGAGGGCGGCGATGGACTCGGTCGCGCGCTGCACGTTGGCTGGCGGTGGGGCTTCGAGCGCGTTTGGAAACCGCGCGAGCATCCCTGCGCGCGTGTCCCTTTCCCGCGCCTCGGGCAACGTCACGCACGCGATGCCGCGGTCGCCCCATGCGACGGCGCATCGACCGATCGCCGTATCGAAGAGGGAGAACGCTGCGGCCATGACCCTCGGAGAGATCATAACACCGGCGCGTCGATCGGCGTACGATGCGCCGCATGGACAACGCAACATTTCGCCAGCTCAACCAAATGAAGAAGATGCTCGCCCAGCTCGACAAGTGGCTGGTCAGCGCCGCGGCGTACGCGCAGACGCGATCCTTCGACCCCAACGTTTTTCTCACCCTTCGTCTTGCGCCGGACCAGTTTGCGTTCGCCCGCCAAGTGCAGTCCGCGTGTGACACGGCCAAGCTGGCGGCCGCCCGCCTCTCCGGAAAGGAAGCGCCGAAGCACCCCGACACGGAGCAAACGATCGACGAGCTTCGGGCCCGGGTAGCCTCCGTCATTGCGTATCTCGACGGGTTCTCCTCGAAAGACTTCGACGGTGTCGAAGACCGCGTCGTGACGCAACCCCGCTGGGAGGGAAAAGTCATGCGCGGTTCGGACTACTTCCTCGAGCATGCGGTGCCGAACTTCTTCTTCCACCTGACCCACGCGTACGCGATCCTCCGCCATGGCGGTGTCAACGTGGGCAAGCGTGACTATCTCGGAACGCTGAGCCTTCGCGACGCCTGACGGATGGCCAATCGTTCGCCGGTTTCACGCCTGAGATGACGCCAGCAGGGGGCGCCGCCGGCCGCCCTCGAGGTTGGGAAGAAGCGCGGTCAATAGCCCCAGCGCGGGCAAATACGCGCAAAGGCGATACACGAACTCAATGCCGGTGCGGTCCGCGATGGTCCCGAGCAGCGCCGCGCCCAGGCCCGCAACCCCGAACGCGAAGCCGAAGAAGAGCCCCGAGACCATCCCGACCCTCCCCGGAATGAGCTCCTGGCCATAGACCACGATTGCGGCGAACGCGGACGAGATGACGAAGCCGATGATGACGCTGAGGACGCCCGTCCAGAACAGGTTCGCGTGCGGCAAAGCCGCCGAGAACGGGAGCACGCCCAAGATCGAAAACCAGATTACGTATTTGCGTCCGAACCGGTCGCCGAGGGGCCCTCCGGCCAGCGTTCCGGCGGCGGCGGCCGCCAAGAACGCGAAGAGATGCAGCTGGGCGTTTCGTACCGACATGTTGAAGCGGATGATGAGATAAAATGTGTAATAGCTCGTGAGGCTCACGAGGTAGATGTGCTTCGAAAAGATGAGCACGAGAAGGACGGCGAGCGACGACCCCACGCGCTCTTTGGGGACCTCGGCGCCTTGGCGTCGCGAGCCCGCGGCGAGGCGCGAGAGCCCGTGGCGCTTGTACCAAATGCCGACGCGCGTGAGGACCGCGGTGGATACGAGGGCCAGCCACGAGAAGATGGCGAGGCTTCGCTGGCCCCATCGAAGCACCACGATCGCCGCCGCGAGAGGGCCGAGCGCGGACCCTATGTTGCCGCCGACCTGAAAGAAGGACTGCGCCAGGCCCGGCCGGCCTCCCGACGCCATGCGGGCCACCCGCGACGACTCGGGATGGAATACCGACGAGCCCATTCCCAGAATGCAGGCGCCCGCGAGCAGGAGGGGATAGCTCTGGGCCGTCGCCAGCACCAGGATGCCTGCGAACGTGAAGAGCGTGCCGGCCGGCAGCGAGAACGGCGTAGGGCGGTGGTCGGCATAGAGGCCCACCGCCGGCTGAAGGAGGGACGCGGTCAGCTGGTACGCGAGCGTCACGAGGCCGATTTGCGCGAAGTCGAGGTGGTACGCGCTCTTGAGGTTTGGATAGATAGCCGGCAAGAGCGATTGAAGCATGTCATTGATGAGATGACAGAATCCGATCGACACCAGCACTCCGAACGCCGTTTTTTCGGTGGTTCTCATTTCCATCACTCCCACGACTTTCAGACAGCGCGTTTTCCGCGCGAGTGCCAATGGCCTTGCAGGCCCAGTTGACGATCCGCACCGCGACATCCCGAGACCGCTGCGCCGAGCCATCGCAGGGCTTCTTCGCGCTCGGAGAGCCAAACGAAGAAGGCCGCCTCGGGTCTCCCCGGGCGGCCTTCGCGGTGCCGATTGAGGGAAAAGTTGGCCTAGACCCGGGCGACGGTGCGCCAATTCGCAATGCGCTTGACCGCACTATTCGCCTTCGCGCGGCCGCGCGTCCGTGCGACGGGCGGAGACGAAAGGGAGAATGCGAGCGTCATGCGACTATACCGGACGAGCGCCATGAAAGAGCCTTTAGCGTAGAGATCCGGCACGGTCAAGGAACGACCGAATCATTCCTCATCGAGCGCGAGTCGATTCGGTGACGGGTGCTTGGGGTCGACCCAATCCACAGGCAGTGGGCCTCTCGAGTCTCGAATCCATGACGCTGTTGGAACCGCATCGTGATCCTCGAACGCCGTCCGCCGCGGGCGATGCGTCCGCAAGCGCCGTCACCTCGGGGCCTGCGGCCACTCGCCTCAGGGATAGCGGACGCCGTTCGGCGGCAGCGATGGATGCGGATCTGGTGCAGGCGGTGCTGCGGGGGAATGCGGCGGCGGCGCCCGCGATATGGAGGCGGTACGTGCCCGTCGTCCGGCGGCGGCTCGGCGCGTACTTCGACGGGGCCGACCTGGAGGACCACGTTCAGGAGGTATTCGCGCGATGCTTCGAACAGTTGCCGCGCCTTCGTGACCCCGCGGCGCTCCGCAGCTTCCTCATCGGGATTACGTTGAGGGTCGCGCTCCTGGAATGCCGGCGCCGCCGCGTGCGTTCCTGGGCCGCGGTGACGGCGACGGGCGAGCTCCCGGACGCGGCGGCATCGGATGACATGGATCTGCAGCTCGTGGTGTCGCGAATCCGCGCGCTCTTGAGGAGGCTCAAACCAGACAGCTGCCACCTGCTCGAACTGCGCTTCGTGCGAGGCGATGAGCTCACGGAGGTTGCGGATACGCTGGGCGTTTCACTCGCCACCGCCAAACGCCGTTTGGCTCGAGCGTCGGCGCACGTTCGCCGGCTGGCTGGAAGCGAGCCGGTCGTGGCGGAGTACGTACGCGACGGATGTGTGGCTGCCGCGGGATGAGACCTTCGTGACGCGTGAGCCAGAGCTCATCCTCGTCACCATGCAGCTTGCCTAGGCAAACCGTTCTTTCCTAGCGCGGGATCGAATGATCCTTCAACGCCTGTCCCACGACCTTGGCCTCAAGCGAGGCGCCGTGTGGCCTCAAGGGTGACTCCCTGGCTTCCAGCGATGCACCGGTTGCGTGGAGCGATGAACCGCTTGGCCTCGAAGGGTGGCCCTAAAGCTTCAGCGATGCCTCGCTGGCCCCGAGCGATAGGCCGCTCAGGTCAAAGAACGCCTTGTTGGGGTCAAGGGACACGCCGCCGAGCGTAAGCGATCGCCCGCCGAGCGTGAGCGATGACGGCTGAGCGTGAGCGATGGGGCCGCTGAGCGTGAACGATGGGCCGCTGAGCGTAAGCGATGGCCCGCTGAGCGTAAGCGATGGCCCGCTGAGCGTGAGCGATGGCCCGCTGAGCGTGAGCGATGGCCCGCTGAGCGTGAGCGATGGGCCGCTGAGCGTGAAGGACGGCCCGCTGAGCGTGAGCGATGGGCCGCTGAGCGTGAAGGACGGCCCGCTGAGCGTGAAGGACGGCCCGCTGAGCGTGAGCGATGACCCGCTGGGCGATTGTGCGGACGGGAGCCCCGGGAAGTCGAGGGAAAGGGCGTTTGGAGGGCCATCCAAGGTCGCTGAAACGGCGGACCCATTACGGCCGGCGAGACTGACTCTGAAATAGGGGTAAGCGCGCGGAGGGAGAACCGGGGGCCTATGACGACAATCTCGACGGAAGCCGGAGGGTGTCCGTCGGCGCCGGGATGTGGGACAGCCTTAATCGAGCCGACGGGCTCTCCGTATCCCGGAGCCACCACCTCAGCATCTGCTCGTTGGTCGCTCGTCGGAGCGTCATAGACTCCGACAATAGAGGCAAATATGCGAAAACTCGGTGCATCGAGCGTCGGTGCCGTTGGGCTTTGCACGGCGATCATCGCGTGCTCGTCGTCCTCTACCCATTCGCCGAGCGCTGGAAACCATGGGCCAGACCTGCCGCTGGTCGAGCCCCCCGTGGCAGCGTCGCTCCCGCCATCGTTGGGTGGAACCGCGACGCATGCGAAGGCACGCCTGCGCACGCGGCCGGCGTTCGATATCTCCATGGACACGGGCGAGGACGCAGGGGAAGGGGGCTCCGAGGATGCCGGTGACAGGGGGACCGGACCTGCCCCGGCCCCCGACGACGAGGCTGGAGCCGGTGCGGTGAGCGCCGGCGGGGGTGCCGGTGGGGGCGCGCCGCTCCCTTCTTCGCTCGTGGACGGCGGGGGGATCCTGCCCGATGGGGGGACGATGGGCCCGGGAGGCGGCGGGGGAATCCTGCCCGATGGGGGGACGATGGGCCCGGGAGGCGGCGGGGGAATCCTGCCCGATGGGGGGACGATGGGCCCGGGAGGCGGCGGGGGAATCCTGCCCGATGGGGGGACGATGGGCCCGGGAGGCGGCGGGGGAATCCTGCCCGATGGGGGGACGATGGGCCCGGGAGGCGGCGGGGGAATCCTGCCCGATGGGGGTACCGTGTCGACCGCGTTCAGCGTGTCCGACCTGCAGTCACGATTCTTCACGGGGGGCCCCACGGATGTCTTCGGAATCCTCGACGCGGTCGACACCATCATCGGACAGATCAATGATGCCTCATCGACCTCGACGAGCCCGTGTCTCACGCAGCCCGCCGTGGCGTACACCCTCACTCAGTTTGCGGCGGGCACGACCTTCTATGCGCAGTGTTACCTCGACACTCCGACGCCTGGCTTCACCCAGTTCGGAACCCATAACGGTTCGATCTACGTGTATATGACGCAGGGGAGTGGGGGCCCGGAGCAGGTCGCCGCGATCGTCACTCCGATCGCGGGCACAGCGAGCGCCGACGGGGGAGCGCCCCTCTATTCCGTACAGGCCTGGGTAGGCATTGGCTATTCGAACGCCGGCCTGTCCGCTGCGTGCCCCGCGGGAGGCATCGTCGCGTTCGACGATTGCTCCTACGGAGTCATCGAGATCACGGCCAACGAGCAGACCTCCTCGTTCGAACTGGCGACGGCGGGCCTTGGCTTTGGAGTCTGCGGGGCTCAACTCAAGTCCGACGGAACCGACATCTATGCGGTCGGGTCGGACGACATGGGGACGTGTGGCGCTGCACAGACGGTCTGCGCGTCAGCGGCCGCCCTCACGACCCCCGGCACCTGCACGGGCTCCGTAACGAGCTTTGCGATCACGCCTCTCGGACGCGAGCAGACGACAGGACCGAATGCGGCGGGTCCGGGGAATCCGCCCAACCCCTCGGCGTCTTACGGCGCAAGCGCCTATCCGGGCGGCGCTGCCGACACGATACTCCTCGATGGCACGACGTCGGACAGCCTTCACTTTGGTCCGTTAGCGCCGACCCCTGATGTCGGGCTTCTCGTCGCCGGCCCGTCGAGCGGCGTCCCTCCCAACGGGGGTGGCGGTGGTGCACCCCACGAGGGAGACGGCGGATAGGCGGACTTAGGTTCCGCCGCCGCAAGGCGTAAGGGTTCAACTCCCGAGCTCCTCGGGCGTATTCGCGACATGGTCAAGCGGGACGGAAAGGCGGTTCAGAGCGGAGTCGGCTGGGCCATCAACGGCTCGGCGGCGGAGGGCGCAAAGATGGTGAAGGACCTCAGCAAACTGATGCTGCGGTCTTACAACAACGAAGCCGACAACATTGTGCAAACCATGCGGCCTTATGCGCTTGATGCCGCGATCAAGCGGCTCGAGAAGTCGCGTGACACGGTGTCGAAGCTCGGTGCATCGCTCAAGATCACAATCACGCCCGAGTACCACGTTCTGCGCATCGAGGAACGGGACGGACGCGCCGCCAAGCTCCTGGACGCGCTCGGTCGGATCGAGCTGCGCTTCTAGCAGCTGAAGTCGTGCAAAATCGGCAGTGACTCGGCACCGCTCAACCAGCCCAGCCTCGTTATGCTGCCCGGACGCACCAGGATCCTCGAGTGCTGGGGACGGTCGAACGGCTCCCACGCTGCGGCGCGCCTCAGGAGTCGGCGTGACGCCATTTCGTTTGCGGTTGCGGGGAGGACGGATAGGCGAGACGAGTCCTTTGGGCATAGCCGTTGCGACCTTTGGGCATCGAACGTTGCAAAGAGGAGAAGCCATGACACTCAACAAACGACGACTCGGGACGCAGAGGAGCGGCTCCGGAGTGCAAACCGAGGGCGGCAAGAGCGGTGCGCTCGAGGCTCGTGCCGCAGTGGTGCCGTAATGCACCGCCGCGCGCCGCTCGTGTGCTTCGCCGTCCTCGGTGCAACAATCTTGGCGTCCGCGAGCTTCTTTCGTCTTCCGTCGCGGTCCGAGCAGGATACCGTGCAGTCGGGCCGCCGGATCTTCGAGCAGCGCTGCGCCCTATGCCATACGACCGGAGAGCGTGCCGCACAGGGTCCCGGGCTCGGCGGCGTCCTCGGGCGGAAGGCGGCGTCGATGCCTTTCGGGTACTCGCGCGCTCTGCGCGAGGCGGGGCTCACTTGGAACCGCGTGACGCTCGATCGCTTCCTGGCTGCCCCGGGCCAGCGGGTCGTGGGGACGACGATGCCGATGGCGGTCCCGGACGACGTCGAACGCCATGCCGTCATCGAATATCTGGCGACGCTGGCTGCCAGCGACGCCTCGGCCCCCGTGGCCGAGACGCCCGTGGACTCCCCTCCGGCGGCCCCTGGCCTGCGCACGGGATACGCCGCGTTCGGTGACTACCGGGGTGATGGACCGGGAGTACGACGCCACATCACGACCG
Source organism: uncultured delta proteobacterium (assembly GCA_963831555.1). Classification (GTDB taxonomy): domain Bacteria; phylum Myxococcota_A; class Polyangia; order Polyangiales; family Polyangiaceae; genus Palsa-1150. Next base: position 682,847 of record CAWHQT010000015.1, on the reverse strand, counting down.
CGGACCTGCCGAGGCCCTACTCGACCCCCTCGGCCCAGAACGGCCCCAACGTTGTCGCGCCGCCTCCCGGCGCACACCCCTACGTGCCTCCGGGCTTCCGTGTAGACGTCTTCGCGCACGACCTCTTGGGACCGCGTCTGCTTCGCGTTTCGCCCTCGGGTGATCTGTTTGTCGCCGAGAGCCAAGCCGGTAGGGTGCGCTTGCTACGCGCTGGAGATGGCGCTCTCGCCGAAGAGAGGGACTCGATCTTCGCGTCGGGTCTCGAGCGGCCGTTCGGAATCGCGTTCTATCCGCCTGGCCCCGACCCGAAGTGGGTCTACGTCGCCGAGACGAACGCGGTAGTCCGCTTTCCGTATTCGAACGGCGATCTGACTACTCGCGGAGAAGCGCAAACGATCGTCCCATCGCTCACCAACGGACAGGGAGGGCACTGGACGCGGGACGTGGCGTTCTCCCTCGACGGCCAGCACATGTTCGTGTCCGTCGGCTCCGGCTCCAACGTGGCCGAGGGCGACTCCGACGAGCACGACCGCGCAGACGTGCTGGTGTTCGATCCCGAGGGCCGGGGCAGGCAGGTCTTCGCCAGCGGCATCCGGAACTGCGTGGGGCTCGCCGTGCACGCCGTAACCGGTGACCTCTGGTGCTCAACGAACGAGCGGGACGGGCTCGGCGACGATCTCGTCCCCGACTACATCACGCGCGTGCGTCGCGGCGGATTCTTTGGCTGGCCGTGGTTCTACCTCGGTGACCACCAAGACCCGCGCCACGCGGGCGAGAGACCCGAGCTCGCGAGCACGGTGACCGTGCCCGACGTCCTGCTTCAGGCGCACTCGGCGTCCTTGCAGATGACGTTCTACGACTCGAGCGTCTTCCCACCGAAGTACCGAGGCGCCGCATTCGCCTCCCTTCACGGCTCGTGGAACCGCGGCAAGCGCACAGGCCCCAAGGTGATCGCGGTGCCGGTGCAGGACGGCGTTCCGACCGGCGAGTACGAGGACTTCATGACCGGCTTCGTCGTGGACGACGACGAAGTTTGGGCTCGCCCCGTAGGGATCGCGGTGGCCCATGATGGTGCGCTCCTCGTCGGCGAGGACGGCAACGGGACCATCTGGCGGATAGCGTTTACTGGCAACTAATGGCCGCGCATTAGACGGTTCTCATGACGGCCACACCTTCAGTCCCCCAGATGCCGGTGGGTCTCCGGCGGGGCCTGCATGGCGGCGCGAAGAGACGGCTGCGCCAGCAGGCGCACGCATCGGTTCCATCGAAGAAGAGGGTCCGGCGAATCGGGCCGCATTCCTTCCGCTTCCTCGTAGCTCCGCAGCGCATGTTCGAACGCGGCCAACGCGCTGTGCGCCTCGTTTCGCTCCAAGTGGGCCTTTGCCGCCCGCTCCCACGCCACCCCCCGGTGGTATGTGCGTTCGTACGGGTCCACCAACCTCTCGAACACGGCGAGCGCATCCTCCACCAACCCTGCGCGCCCTTCGCCGAAGCGGTCGGTCAGTGCGAGACCGAGCAGCTTGAGCGCCCTCTGATGGCGCTCGTCCACGTCGAGCACGTCCCGGCAGATGCTCTCGGCTTCCTGCGGCTGATTCAGATCGCGGTAGTGCGCCGCTTTTTCCATTGCGGCATCCAGACTCGCCCGCGGCAACCGTTTGAGCTCGAAGGCCATCTTCGTGTCTCCTTACGCGTCACTCGTCACTCGTCGTCTCGCCCGGCGAAGCGATGGAGGCCGGCGCGGCAGAGTCCTCCGGAGCCATGGGCAGCCGCGCTTTCTCCTTCTTCTCTCCGCCCGTGAGCTTGCTCACCGCCCAGCGTATGGGATCGAAGTAATCGTCGGCGATCCGCTCCTTCAACGGAATGATCCCGTTGTCGGTGATGTGGATGTGCTCGGGGCACACCTCCGTGCAGCACTTCGTGATGTTGCAAAGACCTATCTTGAACTCGTCCTTGATGAGCTCCCGGCGATCCAGCGTGTCGAGGGGATGCATGTCGAGCGTCGCGAGATGAATCAGAAAACGGGGCCCCGCGAAGCTGGGCTTCTGGTGGTCGCGGATGACGTGGCACACGTCCTGGCAAAGGAAACACTCGATGCATTTACCGAAATTCTTGGATTCGATCGATGTCCTTCTGCTGCATCCGCCAGGTCCCGTCTGCATCGCGAGGCCGCGGCTTGAACGGCGGAATCTTCTTGGCCATCTCGAAGTTGTGGGACACGTCCGTCACCAAGTCCTTGATGATCGGGAAGGCGCGCATCGGCGTTACCGCGATGGGCTGGCCCTCGGGAAAGTGGGACATCCGCGTCATGCACATGAGGCGCGGTTTGCCGTTCACTTCGGCGCTGCACGATCCGCATCGCCCGGCCTTGCAATTCCAGCGCACGGCGAGCGTGGGCTCCTGCTTGGCCTGGATGTCGTGGATGGCGTCGAGCACCACCATCCCGGGATAGGTCTCCACTTCGTAAGGTATGAGCTCACCTCCGCCGGCGTCGCCGCGGAACACCCGGAGCGTCGCCTTCGCGTTCATGGTCACGATTCCTCCAGGATCTGTTGGATCTCGGGCGGCGGGTCAGGGTGGTCGGCCTCTTCGATCTGCATCCCGAGGCTCGCCTTTCGGATGACGACGTTCACCTTCGCGAGGCGCGCGTCCATTTCGAGGGAAATCCTCACGCGCGTGCCCGCCCCGGCTCTCTCGGCGGGCGAGCGCGGCGCGCGCCATCGCCTCGCTCACGACGAGCATGTTGCGCATGTCCATCGCCTGGTGCCACGACGCGTTGTAGTGCCGATTGCCTTCCACTTTCACTTGCGAGGACTCGTCCTTCAACCGCTCGATGTGGTCGATGCCGGCCTTCAGATCCTCTTCGGTCCGGATGATGCCCACGTGGGTTTGCATCTTGTCCTTCAGGTCCTCGTGCAAGAGAAACGGGTTGGGACCCTGCGACGCGATCGAAGGGAGCGAGCGCGGACCGCTCCGCCTGCTCGATCTCGCCGTCATCGAGTGCGGCCAGGTCACCGGCCTTCGCGTAGCTCGCGGCGTATTTGCCCGCGATGCGCCCGAATACCAGCAAGTCCGAAAGCGAGTTACCGCCCAGGCGATTGGCGCCGTGCATGCCGGCGGCGCACTCGCCCGCCGCGAAGAGGCCCTTGATGCGCGACTCTTGCGTCTCGGGGTCGACCCGAATGCCTCCCATCGTGTAGTGAGCCGTCGGCCCGACCTCCATCGGATTCTTTGGTGATGTCGATGTCGCCCAGCTCTTTGAACTGGTGATACATCGCCGGCAGCTTTCGCTTGATGTCCTCGGCGCTTCGCCGCGAATGGATGTCGAGAAACACGCCTCCGTGCGGGCTGCCTCGGCCCGCCTTGACCTCGCTGTGAATGGCGCGGGCAACGATGTCGCGCGGCAAGAGGTCCGGCGTTCGGCGCGCCGTGCACGACGCACCCGACGTACTCTCGCGCAGCCACTGATCGGCCTCGACCTCGGTGTCGGCCGTTTCGTTCGCGTAGAGCTCGGGGATGTAGTCGAACATGATGCGCTTGCCGGCGCTGTTGCGCAGGGTTCCGCCTTCCCCGCGGACGCCCTCCGTGATGAGCGTGCCGCGCACGCTGGGCGGCCACACCATGCCGGTCGGGTGAAACTGCATGAACTCCATGTCCATCAGCTCCGCGCCGGCCTGGTACGCCAGCGCCTGGCCGTCCCCCGTGCACTCCCACGAGTTCGAGTTGATCCGAAAGCAACGCCCGATTCCGCCGGTCGCGAGTACGACGGCCTTCGCCCGGAAGACGCACGAATCGGCCGCTGTCTCGCGCCAATAACCGAACGCGCCGCGGATCCTTTCGCCCGTCAGTCAGGAGGCGCGTGATCGTGCACTCCATGTACACCTGCATCCCGCAGTGGATGCCGTGCTGCTGGAGGGTGCGAATCATCTCGAGTCCGGTCCGGTCTCCCACGTGCGCGAGGCGCGGGTATTTGTGGCCTCCGAAGTTGCGCTGCAGAATGCGCCCGTCGGCCGTGCGGTCGAAGAGGGCGCCCCACTCTTCGAGCTCCTTGACGCGGTCGGGGGCTTCCATGGCGTGAAGCTGCGCCATTCGCCACTGGTTGAGATACCGGCCGCCCTTCATCGTGTCGCGGAAGTGGACCTTCCAGTTGTCCTTCGGCTCGACGTAGCCGAGCGCCGCCGCCACGCCGCCCTCGGCCATGACCGTGTGGGCCTTGCCGAGCAGCGACTTGCACACGAGACCTACGCGGGTCCCCTCGGCGCTCGCCTCAATCGCGGCTCGCAATCCGGCGCCCCCGGCGCCGATGACGAGCACGTCGTGCTCATGCGTTTCGAACTTGGCAGCCTCCGACAGCACCATCCTAAAACCTCTCGTGGGACCTGGACGGGCGAGTTCGCCCGTTTTGCTTCGATGATCGGCACGTCAAAGGGCGGCCGCACGCGCTTGTCGCGCGCACTCTAAAAAATCCGGACATCCGTGAGTTGCCCGGAGGAAACCATGCGAATGTAAAGATCGGTCAGCGCGACGGAGAAAAGGCTCATCCACGCGAAGGCCATGTGCCGTTCGTTGAGGACCGTGACGAGCTTCCACAGCGAGTGGCGCGCGGCCCCGAGCGCGGCGGTAGAGTAGCTATTCACGCCGCCACCGATCAGGTGACGAAAGCTGTGGCAGCCGAACGTGTAACCGCTCAGGAGGGTGACGTTGGCGAGCATCACGAGGGTTCCGAGGCCCAGATGCACGCCGTCTTTCCACCCCACCAGGGCCGAAATCGCATCCTTCCAGAGAATCAGCAGGAACACGACGGCCACGTACATGGCGTATCGGTGCAGGTTCTGGAAGAGCAGAAGCTTGGTCTCGCCGTCGTACTTCGCCGGGGCTCGCTCGCCGACGGCGCACGCCGGCGGGTCCCACGCGAACGCGCGGTAATAGGCCTTGCGGTAGTAGTAGCAAGTGAACCGGAAGCTCGCGGGACCGGGCAAGATCAACATCGCCGGCGTGAGAAAGCCGAGGCCCCACGCCCGCGCCCATCCGACGTCGAAGAACGGCGAATAGAACGGCGAGAGGTAAGCGCCCCAGGCATAGCCACTTCCCTCGAAGGCGCGAAATGTCGCGTACACGATGAAACCGGAGAGCACGAGAACGGTCGCGGTCGGCCCCGCCCACCACGCGTCGCGCCGGAGCGTTCCCGCGAGCGGGGCGACCGGTAAGTGTACGATCTTGTTTGCCATCGTTTTTTCGCCGGCCGAGACGCTATCTCCGAGCGGGCGCCGGGAGCAAGGGAGTTACGGGGGCGGGTCTTGCATCTCCGCGAGCAACGCGACGAGCTCTGGCTCGGACAAGATGGCGATCGGGGTGCCCTGCTCCACGAGACGCTCGGCGGCCTTTTGCTTGCTCGATTTTGCACCGTCTTTCTCCGCGCCCAGGACCAGATGGGTGGTGTTCGCGTTCACGGCGCTGAGCACGGCTGCCCCCAGCAAACGAACGCGCTGCTCGGCCTCGCTCCGCGAGAACGTTTGGAGCTTTCCAGTGAAAACGAAGGACTTGCCGGAGAGCGGCCGGATGACCCCCCCCGCTTCGCGCCTCGCCTCCGCGATCGTCACGTGGCGGCGTAGCGCATCGATCCGGGGTCGCGCTTCGGCAAGGCCGGCGACCACGCTTCGGGCAATGGTTTCGCCGATGCCGTGCGTGCTGGAGAGGTCGGCCTCCGTCAGCCCGAGCACCGCGTCGAGCGTGGGATACCGATCGGCCAGGATGGCCGAAACGTGCTTTCCGAGCTCGGCGATCCCGAGAGCGCGCAAGAAGACCGACAGCTCGAGGCTGCGCTTCTTGTCCACTTCGGCCACGAGTTTCTTCGCGATCTTCTCGCCGCTGCGATCGAGCCGCGCCAGGTCTTCCGCTTTGAGCGCGTAGAAGTCCGCCGGCTCGCGCAGGAGCCCCGCGTCGTAGCACTGCTCGAGGATCGAGTCTCCGAAGCCGATCATGTCGCATGTCGCCGCAAAGTGGGCGAGCTGACCGATGACCGCCCGGCGGCACGTTTCGGGCGTGGTGCAAAAGAGGAAATCCTTTTCGCGAATCGTCACGTGGCCGCAGCTCGGACAATGATTTGGAATCGCGATAGGCTCGGTGCCCGGCACGACCACGCCCTCGACGTTGGGGATCACCCCGCCCCGGCGCAGGAGCGTGACGGTCGCGCCCATCGTGAGACCGAGCTTGCCGATGAACCCTGCGTTGTGGAGCGAAGCGCGCGTAACGGTCACTCCGGAGAGCGTGACGGGATCGACGACGGCGATGGGCGTGATCGCCCCCGTACGCGCCACGGACCACTCGACGGCCCTGAGCGTGGACAGCCCCGAATCGCCCTGGAACTTGTACGCGATCGAATGGCGCGGATGATGGGACGTCTCGCCGAGACGCCGCTGCTCTCGGAGCGAATTGACCTTGAAGACGACGCCGTCGATCTCGTAATCGAGCGTGGGCCGGAGCCGCGAGAACTCTTCGAACCCCGCATAGAGTCCGTCCCTGGGCAGGACCCGATAGTCCACTTTCGGAAAACCCAGGACGACGAGCCGCTCGAGCTCGAGCTCCTGCGTTTCGTCGTCCACACCGAGGAGGTCGTACGCCGCGAAAGACAGGTTGTATCCAGCCGACTTGGTCTTGTTCTTTTGCTTGATCGCTCCGGCGGTGAGATTGCGAGGATTGGCCATTCCTTCTGCCTTGAAGCGCTCGAAGACCGAGAGTCGCATGTAGATCTCGCCTCGCACCTCGAGCTTGGTGCCCGGGCCGCGGATGCGCGCCGGAATGTCTTCGATCTCCAGAGCATTGACCGTGATGTCGTCGCCCACGCGACCGTCGCCGCGGGTGGCCGCGACGACGAGTCTGCCGGTGGGGCCGTAGTGCAGCGCGCAGGCGATGCCGTCGAACTTCGGCATGGCCACCACGTCGCCGACGAACGAGTTCGCCCACGAGGCGAGATCCTCGGGGGAGTAGCACTTGTCGAGCGACAGCATTCGCTCCTGGTGGACGAACGCCGATCCGAGCCGGCCGCTCGGCCGCGTCGGCCCCATCTCGCGGAGCACTTCGGAGTCGGGCGCGACCTCCTTCAGGCGGGTCACGAGCGCGTCATACTCCGTGTCGCGGATCTCCGGCCGGTCCTCGTCCCAGTAGAGCTGGTTGTGGTGGCGGACCGCCGCCTCGAGCGCCGCGATCGCGGTAGCCTTCCCGTTCGTCATCGCCGCGCAGTCCTCTCGAGCGTTCTGTTTCCGCGCTCCAGCCCGAGGCGTAGCATTGGGCGGTCGCAAAGCCACCGAGTTTGGCCCCGCTGCGGGCGCTCGCCGGACGTCACGCCGCGGTGCGGAGAGGCTTTGCGCTCGCCACGAGACCCTCGGCGATCGCGCGCGAGAGCGACGCGAATCGCGCGCGGTCGAACGTGCTGCCGCTGTAAAGCCAATCGACGTGGGGCGGCGCCTCGCGCGAGAGCATGCGCACCGCGGCGGGCGCGGTGTCGCGAAAGTGCCCGAGGACGTCGAGGTGATCGGCATACCCGGCCCACACGAGCTTGCCCCAGAGCTGGGAATGAATTGGCACCACGCCGTCGTTCGCGCGCACGTCCGGCGAGGAGCCGAACGCGCGCGAGAGCGTTCTCTCGTCGTCCGCGGAGACGGTCGGGGAAGCGCACGGATAGCAGGAGTCATGGCGCGCGGAGATGCGATGAAGCGTGGTGAAGATGATTCCGCTGATCGCGCTCCACGGACGCGTGATCGCCTTTGCGAACATTCGCGGCCCGGGAGGGGGCGCCATCGAAGCGGTCGACTGGCAGAGAATGCCGGGACGATCTTCGATCCCCGCCGCGAAGAGATCCATCGCCTCCGGCATCAGCTGGACCATCGCTCCCTGGTCTCTCTTGATGGCATCGATGTACTCGCGCACCTCCCGGCTGCGAGCGCCGTCGAGCGCGCGAAGCAAGGTGTCCGTCGCGCGGTCGAGTAAGGCGAGATCGAACCCGATGGTCCGGTCGAAGCGGCCGAAGGCGACCACGAGAGAGCTGACTGCCGAGAGGGGAGGGGCGCCCAGTGAGAGCGCTATGAACGTGAGCGCACTGAGAGCCCGCAGCACGCGTTCGCCGCTCGCCGTGGCGAAAAAGGAAGCCAGTGGCGTGCCGAAGTGGGGAGTGTTGATTGTCGTGACGCTCGCGAGACGCCCCCGCCATGCCAAGGCCTCCGGCGGCACAGCCAGAGAAACGCTCGGCGACGCGACGAGCCGCGCATCGAGGCCGCCGGTGGAATGTCCAATGAGATGAATCGGGCCACCGCGCGGGTTCTGAATGTCGCCCGTGCTCGCGACGAGCTCCGCGAGCTTGCTCGCTCGCCGGCGAATCGACGCGGTAGGGGACACCTGCGCCACGTAGGTCTCGACGTCGTCGCCTGCGGCGCGGAGCCTCTCGGACAGGCTTCGCTCGAGATGGGCAAAATAGTCGTAGGACGCGAGCCGGCCGAAGCCGAACATTCCGGGCGAAAAATAGAGGCGATGGAGCATCGAGAGCCCACGCTAACTCCCAATGATGCTCCTCTGCGAGCCCACGGACGAGTTCGACAGCAAAGTATCCCACCCGCCCGGTCTCGCCATCGGGCGCCGGCTCCGGCATTTCCGTGGCGAGCATCCTTCTCCGAATCACGTAGACTAAAGCCTCAGCGGGCGCGGTCCGTAGGCCTCCGTCAGCGACGCTCCCCTCGGCGCCGCTGGGCGCCGGCTCACCCCATCGGAGCGCTGCTGCCTGGGCGAACAGGTGCCGACGCAATCGACGTGGCCGGTTTGGCCGCCGGACATGACCGCTGAGAAGGATTGAATGGCAACTCCGCTGAGCGTCCTGATAGTCGAAGATTCCGAGGCGGATGCCGAGCTGCTCTTGCGCGAGGTCCGCCGCGGTGGATACGACGTCGTGCACCGACGGGTGACGACGGCGGACGAGATGAAGAGGGTTCTCTCCGACGCCCATTGGGACGTTGTCCTGTCGGACTTTTCGTTGCCCGAGTTCGACGCGATTGCCGCCCTCGGGACGCTCAATGAGGTCGGGCTGGACATCCCATTCATCATCGTATCGGGCACCGTGGGCGAAGAGACGGCGGTCTCCGCGCTCCAGGCGGGCGCGGGGGACTTTCTTCTCAAAAGCAAACTTGCCCGGTTGATCCCCGCAATCGAGCGCGGCATGCGCGACCAGCGCGGGCGCGAATCGCATCGCCAGGCCGAGCGCGCGCTTCGCGAGAGCGAAGAGCGGTATCGCCGCATCATCGAGACCGCCAACGAAGGCGTATGGATGCTCGATGTCGACTTGAACACGACCTTCGTCAATCGTCGCCTAGGCTCGATGCTCGGCCACGACGCGCACGAGATGGTGGGTCGCCCCGTCTTGGACTTCGTCCACGAAGACTCACGCGCGGGGACCTGGCGCAATTTGGACCGACGCGTCACGACGCAGACGGGCCAGACGGAAATGAGGTTCAAGCGCAAAGACGGGTCGGAACTGTGGGCGCTGCTGGAGGCGACCCCGATCCGAGACGCGATGGATCGGTACCACGGCGTCCTCGCGATGTTGATGGACATTACCCAGAGAAAGCGCCTCGAGGAGCAACTCCGCCAGGCCCAGAAGATGGAGGCCATCGGGAGCCTCGCCGGCGGCGTGGCCCACGACTTCAATAATCTATTGTCGGTCGTGCTCAGTTATACGGTCATGGTGTTGAGCTCGCTGAAGCCGGGGGACCCGATCCGGCAAGACCTGGAAGAAGTCCGGAAGGCCGGGGAGCGGGCCGGAGAGCTCACGCGGCAACTGCTCGCCTTTAGCCGGCAGCAGATGCTCGAACCCACGACGTTGGACCTCAATCAGGTCGTCGCCGGAATGGAGAGAATGTTGCGACGTCTCGTCGGCGAAGAAATCGAGCTCTCGCTGCTCACGTCGCACACGCTCGGCACCACGTTCGCGGACCCGGGACAAATCGAACAGATCCTGATGAACCTCGTCGTCAACGCCCGCGACGCGATGCCGGGCGGGGGCAAAGTCGCCATCGAAACGGCCAACGTGGAGCTCGACGCCGCCTATGCGGAGGCGCACCACGACGTCACTCCGGGCCCGTACGTGCTTTTGGCCGTGAGCGACACCGGCGCGGGGATGGACGCGGCCACGCAAGTCCGAATCTTCGAGCCGTTCTTCACGACCAAGGAGAAGGGCAAGGGCACCGGGCTCGGACTTTCCACGGTCTTCGGGATCGTGAGACAGAGCGGCGGTCACGTCTGGGTCTATAGTGAACCGGGGCGCGGCACGACCTTTCGAATCTATTTGCCGCGCACGAGCGGCACAATCACCCGGTCCGCTCGGCCACCTGCGCCGAGCACACTCAACGGTACCGAGACGATCCTGCTCGTGGAAGACGAGGACCAAGTGCGCGCCGCCATGCGCGCCGTGCTTCGCCGGTGCGGGTACAACGTTCTCGAGGCGCAAAATGGCGGAGAAGCCTTTCTCATCTGCGAGCAATACACCGCCAAAATCCATTTGCTGCTCACCGACGTCGTGATGCCGCGAATGAGTGGGAGACAGCTCGCAGAACGGCTCGCTCCCGTTCGACCGGAAATGAGCATCCTCTATGTCTCGGGCTATACCGAAAGCTCTGTGGTCCACCACGGGATCCTCGACGCCGGCGTCGCCTTCCTGGCGAAGCCAATCACCCCCGATGCGTTGGCGCGCAAGGTTCGCGCCGTGCTCGACGCGGAAAGCCCATGACGCCTCTCCGCCTGACGTGCGCGTGATCGTCGGGATGAGACGATCGCCCCTTGCGATGTTTGATGCCACATCGACGGCGGTGCACTAGTGCCGCCCGGCAGAAGTTTGGCCATTGGTTTCTCGGGCGGCACTAGGCAAAGCCGCGGGAGCGGCTTTGGGGGTGAATCGACGAGCGAAGCGAGGAGAGAGGGGCGAAAGCCCCTAAGAAAGCAATCTAGGGCCGCTCCGGCGAAGCCGGCCGCAAAGCGGCGGTCGAAGTCCGGACAGGACTTCGGCCGAGCGGCACTAGTGCCGTCCGCCATAAGTTCGGCCGGAGTCGACGGCACTAGCAAAGCCGCGGGAGCGGCTTTGGGGGTCCGGGGCGAAGCCCCGGGAAAACAAGATAGTTTCGCCTCGGCGCAGCCGACCGCGCAACGGCGTCGGAAGTCCGGTAGGACTTCCGACGGGCGGAACTAGGTCTCGGCGATGGCTCGCCCCTACGAAGACGCGCCACGACTGCCCGAAGCGGGTCGTGTCGACCTGCAACACCCCCTCGCTCTAGGCGTCTCGCTCGGCCTCTCGCGCGGCGAATGGCTGGAGATCGAGATCGGTCCCGGCCGGGGCTGGTTTCTCGTGGAACGCGCGCTGGTCGAACCGCGAGCCTTGCTCGTCGGGCTCGAGGTCCGGCGCAAGTGGGCGTCGATTGTCGACGCCCGTCTGGCCGAGCGGGGGCTCGCGGGACGGGCTCGCGTCTTCGCGGAGGATGCGTCGATCGCGCTGCCCCGCCTCGCGCCCGGCGGATCGGTGCGCCGCGTCTTCGTCCACTTTCCGGATCCTTGGTGGAAAAAGCGCCATCGGAAGCGGCTCGTGGTGCGCGATCGATTCGTCGACGAGGTGGCGCGCCTCCTCGAGCCGGGAGGCGAACTCTTCGTGCAGACCGACGTGGAAGAGCGCGCGATCGGCTATGAGCAGATCGTCGCGTTCAATCCGGCCTTTCTGCCACAGGGCGACCGGGCAGAGTCGCCCCGTCTCGCAGAGAATCCGTACGGTGCGCGGAGCCCGCGCGAGCGACGGGCCATCGCGGACGGCTTGCCGGTCTACCGGCTACGCTGGCGGCGCGCCGGAGCCCGATGAGTGGGGGCGGCTCGCGAGCCGGCGGCATTCCATTGTAAATAGCTTGGATCCATGGGGCTCCGCGGGAAACGAGGTTCGCGGTGGCTTGCCGCTCTGGCTCTTGCCGGGGCTCTCGCGCGTTCGCCGGCCGCTTCGGCGGACGCGGGTCTCGTCAAAGGACCGTATCTGACGAACCTCTCCGACACGGGCGTGGACGTTCGTTTCGAGCTGGACCATTCGATGCTCGCGAGCTTGACCGTCTCGCGCGACGCGGGCGTCGAGGATGCGTCTTCCCGGAGTCTCGTTCTCGACAGCCTCGGGCCCTCCGAACTGCGCCTCGTGCGAGTCACGGGACTTTTGCCCGCCACGCGCTACGCCTACGCCGTTCGTGCCGGGCGCGCCGTGATCGGAAGCGGTGGCTTTACGACGGCGCCCCCTCCGGACGGCGGAGTGCCCGTCACGTTTCTCGTCTATGGCGACGACCGGACGGACGTCGCCGCGCATGCCGCGGTGGTGCGCGCGATGATGGATGTGCCGTCCGACTTTCTCGTGAGTACGGGCGATCTCGTCGCGGACGGTGCGAGCAGCGCCGATTGGCAGTCGTTCTTCGACGTCGAGGCGCCGATGTTGCGCGACCGCGCGCTCTTCGTGACGATCGGCAACCATGAGCTTTACGACGACGCCGCTGGAAGCAACTTTGCCAAATACTTTGGCTTCATCGGCCCTTCGGGCTCGCCGAGTCTCTTCGGCAGCGTCCGGATTGGGTGCGCGCGCATCTTTTTCCTCAACGCGATGCACGACTGGGCTTCGGGCGAGGAGCGCGACTGGCTCGAGCGCGAGCTCGAACAGGCCGACGGAGAAGCCGGTGTTACGTGGCGTATCGCCGTGACTCATCAGGCGCCGTGGTCATCCGGGCCTCACGGTCCGAGCCCAAACCTGGTGGCGGCGCGCGTCCCGCAGCTCCTCCTCGCGCATCACGTCGATCTCCTGTTCGGCGGCCATGACCACATTTACGAGCGCGGAGACGGGGACGGACTCAAGTACATCGTGTCGGGCGGAGGCGGCGCACCTCTCTATCGCGTGCTCGCGAAGGGCCCCGCCACACGCAAAGCCGAGGCGGCATATCACTTCGTCGAGGTTACGGCGACCGCGGACGCTCTCCGGATTGTCGCGCGGCGCGTCGACGGAACGATCCTCGACCGCTGCGGTTTTCGCAAGGGAGCCCCGTGGGATTGCGACCCTTCCCCCGCGGCGCCACCGCGCGAGACGGTCTCCGCGGTCGTGCCCTCGCCCCCGGCGTCCTCTCCCCGATGCGGATGCTCGCTCGAGGGGGCCTCCTGCAGCGCTCGGGCGAGCTTGGCCCCCGTCGTGGGCGCGCTCGCGCTCGTCGCGCTCGTCGCGCTGGTCAGAAGGGTTTCACTTCGGCGCGGGTTTGCCGGTTGATCATCGTCTGCGGCCGCCGCTACGCTGCTCGCGATGCGTCCGCTCTTTGCCGCGGGGCTGCTTTCGTGGGTTCTCGTCGCTAGCGCGTGCGCGACGTACGCTGACAGCCTGGCGCGCGGCCAGCGGGCGTTCGAACAGGACGAGCATGACCGCGCGCTCGCGATTTTTCGATCCCTGGAGCCCAATCTCGAGCACTTGTCGGTGCCCGATCGCGCTCGCTACGGATACTTGCGTGGGATGACCGACTATCGGATGGGTTACCGCGCCGAGGCGAGGCATTGGCTGGCCATCGCGGCCGAGACCGAAAATCAGATGCCCGGCTCTCTGTCGGACGATAGGGAGAGGCGCCTTGCGGAGGCGCTCGGCGAGCTCAACGAGCGAGTTTACACCGAGGGAGTCGCGTCCTTGTCGAACGCTCCTCTGGCCCCTCCAGCGAGCGACGCGGGAGAAGAAGCTTCCGACGAGGACCCCTCGGAACCCGAGGCGGCTCCGGGGCCATCGCGTTAGCAGGTGTCCGACAGGCGTTGCGAGCGACTGAGGCCAAGGCGGGCGCGGGTACCGCGCGGAATGCTCTTTTTCGGCTTTGAGCCCGGAGCGCAGCGCCCAACGCCGGCATCGAATCGCGCGGCAGCCGGTTGAGCAGCCTCTTAGCGGCCCCGAAGCGAGAAGAGTTGGTCCTTGGTGGCGAGGCGGCGCTTCTTCAGTTCCGCCGCACGAACGCGATCTGCGGGGGTCATGTGTAACCCCCTGCGATCGAGCCTGTGAATCTCGTCATCCAGCGTGCGGCGGCGGAGTTCGAGCTCGAAGACTTCGACGTGCTTCATCGGACAGTACCTCCTCGGCGGTGGCGGTGATCTCACCCGTGGGAATGGATTGCAAGCTCTTGCGACCGCGAGCGTCAACCGACGCGTATGTTCAGTATGCCCTGCTGCGCTCTTGCTGGCTGAAGCACCGCGCGTGCTGGCGGCATTCCCGGCATCGTGTGCCCAGGCTGTTACGCTCCAAGCACGGTGAGGGGAGCATGGCTGGCGTGGGGGCTCGCGGGCTGCATTGCGGCCGGAGCGTGCGCAGGGCCCTCCGCGGCCAACCGTTCGGTTGGCCAGCCGGTCGCCATCACGGTGCGGCCCCGCATCGTGACGGCCGACGAGGTGACGACGGAGGCGGAGCTCGCCGAACGCGGTGAGCGGGCCCTACTCGAGCAGCGTTGGGTGGACGCCGCGACCGCGTACCGGACGTTGGTCTCCGCGGATCCCGGGGGCCCTCGCGCGTCCGAGTATCTGTTCGACCTGGGTCTCGCGCTGGAGGGAGCACAAGAACGGGGGCAAGCGCGCGACGCGTTCCTCGATCTGTCGCACCGCTTTCCCGACGGGCCCAAGGCGCGCGCGGCCCTGGTTCGCGCGGCCACCTTGGACGCTTACCTCGAAGATTGGGCGGCGCTGGAGAGCATCGGCGACGCGCTGCTCGTCCGCCGTGACATCGACGACGTCGATCGCATCGTTGCTCTCGGGGCGCGGGGATTGGCTCGGGTCGAGCGTGGCGACGACGCGAACGCCTCGCGTGACATCCTCGACGGTCTCGAGCTCGGCGATCAGCTGCACTACGGACAGAGGGACGTGCTGCCGGTGGCGATCGCCCAGCTTCGTTTCGCGTTGGGCGAACTCCGGCGTATTCGCTCGGAGCGCATTCGATTCGATCCGCTCCCGGCCGAGTTTCTCGACGACCTCGATGCGCGCTGCGCGGGCATGCTGCAAGCGCAGGAAGCCTACGGGCTGGCGGTTCGGTCGATTGATCCGCATTGGGCGGCCATGGCCGGTTATCGCGTCGGGGCGATGTATCGCGAGCTGCATCGGGACCTGATGAAGATCCCGCCCCCGGCGCGCTCCAAGACGGATCGGCAGAAGAAG
The DNA here is from genome assembly GCA_963831555.1 of uncultured delta proteobacterium. Lineage (GTDB taxonomy): Bacteria > Myxococcota_A > Polyangia > Polyangiales > Polyangiaceae > Palsa-1150. Next base: position 667,643 of record CAWHQT010000015.1, on the reverse strand, counting down.
ATTTTCTATGCGTTCATGCACGTTCGCTACCGCGTGCTCCTCGAGAAGGGTCTGCGCGAGATCGAGCAAACGATCGCCCTGGGCGAACGGATCCGTGACTCATCGGCCTGGATCCAGCGCGCCCGCGACGCGAAGGACGAAATGCAAGCGGACTTGACGGCGGAGCAGGCCCAGATCGAGGCGATGCCCTTTACCGAGACGGAGGTCAAAAAGGCGCTCGATCTGCTGCAGAAAAGGACGCTCGCCGCAGCGGCAGCCGGTCCGGGCCCCGCGCGCTCGGTCGCAAATCCGAAGTGAAGGTCTGAAATCTGACCGGAATGGACGCCCGGGGGTTGGGGGGGAGGGGTATCCCCCAAAACCTGGCTCGCGGGGGCTTGGGGGAAGCGGGTCTCTGGCTTCTTGGGGGTTTTTCTGGGGGGTTTGGGGGGAGAGGGTCTCCCCCCAAAGCCTGGCTGAGGGGGAGAGGGTCTCCCCCCAAAGCCTGGCTGAGGGGGAGAGGGTCTCCCCCCAAAGCCTGGCTGAGGGGGAGAGGGTCTCCCCCCAACACCTGCCTGAGGGGGTCTCCCCCGAAAACCTGGCTCGTCACAACCCATCGAGAAAAAATCGTCCGCCAATGGCTCCCTTGTTGCTTGCTCTCTGGCGCGCTGGGAAGTAGTCTTCGCGCCCCCATGGCGGGGGACTGCCCGCCGCGAGGGCTGGCGTAGCTCAATGGTAGAGCACCTGTTTTGTAAACAGGTGGTTAGGGGTTCAAGTCCCCTCGCTAGCTCGCTTGCCCAAGGATCAGCGGCCCATCGAAGGCCAGGTAGGTCAATAAATAGTAAAGATAACGGAGGGTTACCCGAGTGGCCAAAGGGAGCAGACTGTAAATCTGCCGGCTATGCCTTCGATGGTTCGAATCCATCACCCTCCACGGTCGAGGAAGTTCCCGAAGGTCTCGCGGGAGTAGCTCAGTTGGTAGAGCGTCAGCCTTCCAAGCTGAACGTCGCCGGTTCGAACCCGGTCTCCCGCTCAAAAGAACGCTCAGGTTCTCCCGCTCAAAGAACGCTCACGCCGCCCCGCACTTCGTCTAGTCGTTTCCTCTGCAAAGTATCGCTGAACGGAGTCCTCCCTTAGAACGCCCTCATAGACAGGCCGCCCCCTCGGTCGTCACAAAGTGCCTCTCGTTCCCGAGGCACCTGACGGCCGTGTCCGACGCTGGAGTGAATAGGTTCTGCGCTTGCCGCCAGAGCCTGCGCATCGACCCGGCCAGGAATCGGCCCCCAAGACCGCCCACCTAGCTCAGTGGTAGAGCACTTCCTTGGTAAGGAAGAGGTCACGGGTTCAAGCCCCGTGGTGGGCTCGACCCGTCGCCGCCTTTCCCATTTTCGACACGTCCGCAGGAGACTTTAGCCATGGCCAAGGAGAAGTTCTTACGCAACAAGCCGCACGTGAACGTGGGGACGATCGGTCACATCGACCATGGCAAGACGACGCTGACGGCGGCGCTGGTGAAGGTGCAGTCGAAGAAGGGTTTGGCGAAGGTCATCAGCTACAAGGACATCGCGAAGGGGGGGACGGTTCGGGACGACACGAAGACGGTGACGATCGCGGTGGCGCACGTGGAGTACGAGAGCGACAAGCGTCACTACGCGCACGTCGATTGCCCGGGACACGCGGACTACATCAAGAACATGATCACGGGGGCGGCGCAGATGGACGGCGCGATCCTTGTGGTGAGCGCGTTGGACAGCGTGATGCCGCAGACGCGCGAGCACGTGCTTTTGGCGCGCCAGGTGGGGTTATCCCACATCGTGGTGTTTTTGAACAAGTGCGACGCGGTGGACGACCCGGAGATGCTGGACCTGGTGGAGATGGAGGTTCGGGAGCTGCTGAACAAGTACAAGTTCGACGGGGACACGGCGCAAGTGATCCGAGGGGCGGCGCTACCGGCGCTCAACGGGGACGCGAAGTGGGAGAAGTCGATCGACGAGCTGATCGGGGCGTTGGACACTCGGATCCCGGACCCGGTGCGGGACATCGACAAGCCGTTTTTGATGGCGGTGGAGGACGTGTTCTCGATCAAGGGTCGGGGGACGGTGGCGACGGGGCGAGTGGAGCGGGGGATCGTGAAGGTTCAGGAGGAAGTGGAGCTGATCGGTTTCGCCGATACGCGCAAGCTGATCGTGACGGGCGTGGAGATGTTCCGGAAGCTCCTGGACCAGGGTCAGGCGGGCGACAACGTGGGGGTTCTTCTGCGCGGCATCGAGAAGGACGAGATCGAGCGGGGGCAGATTCTGGCCAAGCCGGGGTCGGTGACACCGCACACGAAGTTCGAGGGCGAAGTGTACGTGTTGAAGAAGGAGGAGGGGGGCCGTCACACGCCGTTCTTCACCAACTACCGGCCGCAGTTTTACATGCGCACGACGGACGTGACGGGTACGGTGGCGCTTCCGGAAGGCACCAAGATGGTGATGCCCGGAGACAACACGAAGATGACCATCGAGCTTATCACTCCGGTGGCGCTCGAAGAACAACAGCGCTTCGCCATCCGCGAAGGCGGCCGCACCGTCGGCGCTGGGATCGTCACCAAGATCCTCCAATAGTCCTGTGGCGGAGCGAGTGACGGTGTCGCTTGCTTGTACGGAATGCGAGGCGAGAAATTACCGGACCACGCGCAAGCTTGAACAGAGGGGCCAGCTTTCCCTCAAGAAATTCTGCCCCACTTGCAAACGGCACACGGTCCACAAGGAGTCAAAGTAGAGGTTAGGGTGGTTCGGGCAAACGGCGAGAAACCGCGGCCCGAAACCAAGGAATAGGGGTTTAGCTCAGTTGGTAGAGCAGCGGATTCCAAATCCGCAGGTCGTGGGTTCGAGCCCCCCAGCCCCTGCTCGAGCTTTCAACGCCGTCGAGAACGATCACAATGGCCGTCGAGGAAGACGCAAAAGAAAAGAGCGCGCAACCGGGCAAGCCGAGCGAGAGAATCGCTCCGGCTCCCGAGGAGAGCGCACTGTCGTCTTCCGTCTCCCAACGGCAGGACGATAACGTGGCGCAACCGCTCGATGCTGTTGCGAACGGAACGGACGGCTCCGTCGCACCGGCGCAGCTCGGAACCCGCCGGTTCGTCTATGCAGGGTACTTCGCGGGCGCGATCGCCATTGCGTTTCTCCTTTCGAAGGTGATCGACCTGGCCTGGTTCAAGTTGCAGAGCTACAAGCCGTCGATTGGAGAGCCCCGCGACGAGATCGTGATGGGGCTCTCTGCGATCATCGGAGCGCTCGTCGCGGTCTACTTCTGGAACCGGACTCGGGCTCGTCAGCTGGCCGAAGAGGTGGCCACGGAGATGTCGAAGGTCACGTGGCCGACCCGCACGGAAGTAACGAACGGAACGGTCGTCGTCATCGTGACCACGCTCGTGTCGACCGTTTTCTTCGCGCTGATGGACAAGTTCTGGGGGTTCGTCACCAACCTCGTGTACGGGGGGACCTGAAGCATCATGGGCAAGAAGTGGTACGTCATCCAGGCCTACTCTGGATACGAAGCAAAGGTCAAAGAAGCGCTTCTCCAGCGCATCAAAGAGCACCACATCGAAGATCGTTTCGGCGAGGTGCTCATCCCCACGGAGACGGTCACGGAACAGCGTGCCGGCGGCAAGAGTCGCCAGCGCCAGAAGACGAGCTTTCCCGGGTACATTTTCGTCGAAATGGACATGAGCGAGGACGTCTGGCACATCGTCAAGGACACGCCGAAGGTTACCGGCTTCATCGGCAACCAAAGGCCGCAGGAGGTGACTCCGCCGCAGATCGATGACCTGCGCAAGAGCATCGTCGAGGGCGCCGTGAAGCCGAAGCCGCGCGTCAGCTTCGAGCCGGGTGACGAGATCCGCGTGATCGACGGAGCCTTCGCGAACTTCTCGGGGACGGTCGAAGAGGTCAAACCCGACAAGCAGAAGCTGCGCGTCAAAGTGTCGATTTTCGGCCGCGCCACCCCAGTCGAGCTCGATTTCAGTCAGGTCGAGAAGAGGGTCGTCTGAAAGAAGGGGCGCGGTGAGCGCCGCTCGTCCGTAGACCGCGCATTTTCCGAAGAGGCCGTAGGAGCAGAGGAATCGTCATGGCGAAAAAAGTATCGGGGATGGTGAAGCTTCAGCTCGCGGCCGGCAAAGCCAGCCCTGCGCCTCCCGTCGGACCGGCGCTCGGCCCGCACGGCATCAACATCATGGCCTTCTGCAAGGAGTTCAACGCCAAGACGCAGGGGAGCGACATGATCATTCCCGTGGTCTTGACGGTCTATTCGGACCGCAGCTTCAGTATGTTGCTGAAGACGCCGCCTACGAGCGTCCTCCTAAAGAAGGCCGCAGGCCTCGCCACCAGCAAGAAGCCCGGCTCCGGGTCGAAAGAGCCGAACAAGGCGAAAGTCGGAAATGTGACGGTGAAGCAGGTCCGAGAGCTTGCCGAACTGAAAATGCCGGACATGAACTGCACGGACATCGAGGCCGCCGTAAGAACCGTGATGGGGACCGCTCGCTCGATGGGTATCGACGTCGTGGAAGGATGAACACCACCGCCCCGCGTCGTTTGCGGGTCACGGTGGGAGGCAAAAAGAAGCCGAAAAAGGAGGACGATGAGCATCGCCAAGAAGCGCGCGGCGGTTACCGTAATGGTGGACCAGACGCGGAAATACAGTGTCGAAGAGGCGTGCGCGCTCGTAAAGAAGGCGCAGTACGCCAAATTCGACGAGACGGTCGATCTGGCAATCCGCCTCGGAGTCAATCCGAAGCATGCCGATCAGATGGTGCGGGGGGCCATCGTGCTGCCGCACGGGACGGGCACGAACGTTCGCGTACTCGTCTTCGCCAAAGGTGAAAAAGAACGTGAAGCCCGAGACGCCGGCGCGGACTTCGCCGGAAGTGATGACCTCGTGGCCAAGGTGTCCGAGGGGTTCCTCGATTTCGACCGCGTCATTGCGACGCCGGACATGATGGGGTCGGTCGGAAAGCTCGGTCGAGTGCTCGGGCCGCGCGGCTTGATGCCCAACCCGAAGGTTGGAACCGTCACGTTCGACCTCGCGAACGCCGTTCGCGACGCCAAAGGGGGCAAGATCGAGTACCGCGTCGAGAAGGCGGGCATCGTGCACGCCCGAATCGGCAAAGTCTCGTTTACCGAGCAGGCCTTGACGGACAACGCGAAGGCGCTCATCGGCGCTCTGGTTCGGCAGAAGCCTTCGACGGCCAAGGGGAGCTACTTGAGGAGCATTACGGTCAGCTCGACCATGGGTCCCGGCATCAAGATCGACCCCGCGCAGTTCCTGGCGGCGGGCGAAGAGGCGTAGCGCCATGCAGCGAACGGTAAAAGAGACTCAGATCGTCGAGATCCGGACTCGATTCGACAAGATGACGGCGGCCGTCTTCCTCGATTTCAAAGGAATGACCGTCGAACACGTGACCAAGCTCCGCGCCGAATTTCGCAAGGCGGGAGTGGAGTACAAGGTCTGCAAGAACACGCTCGTCAAGCATGCCCTGAAGGACTCTGCCTTCGTGTCCAAGCTGGACGACGTGCTTGCCGGGCCGACGGGCATCGCATGGAGCTACGAGGATCCGAGCGCGGCCGCGAAGGTCGTCAAAGCGTTTCGCAAGGATCCCGCGGGCGAGAAGCTCCAAATCAAGGCGGGCCTCATCGAGGGCTCCGTTCTCGATGCGAGCAGCGTCGAGACCCAGCTCGCCGCGATGCCAGGCAAGAATGAGCTACGCGCCACGCTCTTGGCGACGCTTCAGGCGCCGCTCCAGAGCTTCGTCGCTCTGCTTTCGGCCCCCTCGCAGAACTTCGTCTACCTCCTGGCGGCCAAAGAGCGCGAGGGTAAGTAGTCCCAAATTTTCATGATTTTTTGAGAGATTACGGAGAATTGACAATGGCAGACATCAATCGTGAGCAGATCGTCGACTACCTTTCGAACTTGCCCGTTATCCAGCTCGCGGAGCTCATCAAGACGCTCGAAGACAAGTGGGGCGTCAAGGCAGCTCCCGTCGCGGTTGCGGCCGGTCCGGCCGTCGGCGCGGCTCCGGCGGCCGCGGCGGTGGAAGAGAAGACGGAATTCAACGTCGAGTTGAAGGAGACGGGCGGCAACAAGATCGCCGTCATCAAGGTAGTCCGTGAGATCACGGGCCTCGGCCTCAAGGAGGCCAAGGATTTGGTCGAAGGCGCGCCCAAGACCGTGAAGGAGAGCGTCTCGAAGGCGGATGCCGAAGAGATGAAGAAGAAGCTCGAGGACGCAGGCGCCAAAGTCGAGCTCAAGTAGGCGCGGATTGTCGGACGCGTTCTTGGAAGACCCCGGTTTCGAGGGACGGCGGACTTTGCGGCACGCGCAACTCCGGCGTCCCGACCCCTCCTGGAGCACGCACATCGCGTGACGCGAGGGCCAATGCACCCGGGGTCGCCCTCTCGATCCGGACGTTTCGTTCTGCAGGTCTCGTGCTGCCTTCGGCGGCGGAATGCGTCCGACGCGATGCGTCAACGCTCGCTCGGCAAGGCGAAGGCAGTGCGAGGCAAACGGTGTTTGCACAATTTTTTCGGCAAGGTAGGCTACCGCTCCCGCGGCGGCGTGCCTTTTGCCTTACCCACTCAGTTTCTGTCTAAGGTCCACGTCGGCGCGCAGGTCTCATCCCGGGCAATCGCGCATGCCCGGCCCCCTTTGTAAGAGTTTCGTTCCGCGGTGATCGGCCGCAGTGTTCCGAGGGTTCGCAGCCCGCGGGAAACGTCCGCCGAACGAAACGTCAGGAGCACCGATGGCGAGCGTCATCCAGTCCAACTTCCGCATCCGCAAGCATCTGGGACGTGTTCGAAAGGTCATTGAGGTTCCCAACCTCATCGACATTCAGAAAACGTCGTACGACAAGTTTCTTCAGACGACCGTCTCGCCGAACGAGCGCGCGGAGGTCGGGCTCCAGGCGGTCTTCCGGAGCGTTTTTCCGATCAAGGATTTCAACGGAACGAGTGAGCTCGTCTTCGTCAGCTACAACCTCGAAAAGCCGAAATACGACGTCGAAGAATGCCGTCAGCGGGGCATGACGTACGCCGCGCCGATCAAGGTGACGACGCAGTTGATGATTTACGACACCCGAGAGGGGGGCGAGCGGATCGTCCGCGACATCAAAGAGCAAGAAGTCTACTTCGGCGAGATCCCGCTGATGACGGACACCGGTACGTTCATCATCAACGGGACCGAGCGGGTCGTCGTGAGCCAACTCCATCGGAGCCCCGGCGTCTTCTTCGATCACGACAAGGGCAAGACGCACTCGAGCGGCAAGGTTCTCTACAGCGCTCGGATCATTCCGTACCGCGGCTCCTGGCTGGACTTCGAGTTCGACCCGAAGGACATCATGTATGTCCGCATCGACCGCCGCCGGAAGATGCACGCGACCGTCCTCCTACGGGCGCTGGGCTATTCGACGCAGGATTTGCTCAACTACTTCTACAGCACGGAGGAGGTGTTCGTAGAAAAGGGCGGCAAGTACTCCAAGAGCGTCGAGTTCGATCTTCTCCCCGGCCAGCGCGCGACGCGCGACATCAAGGTCGGCAGCGAGGTCATCGTCAAGAAAAATACCAAATTCACCAAAGCGGCGATCAAGAAGCTCCGTGACTCGAAGCTCGATCGCCTCCCCGTCGACGTCGAAGAGCTCGCGGGCAAGGTCGCGGCGCACGACGTCGTGGACAAGGAGACGGGCGAAGTCGTCCTCGAGGTCAACGAAGAAGTGACGGAAGCCAAGCTCGAGAAGCTCCGTGAGGCGAGCATCGAGCAGTTCAAGATCCTCTTCATCGACGGGCTCAACGTGGGGTCGTATCTCCGCGACACCTTGCTCGCCGAGAAGGTCAAGACGACCGAAGACTCCATCATGGAGATCTACCGGCGCCTCCGGCCGGGAGATCCGCCGACGCTCGAGACGGCCAAGACGCTCTTTCACAATCTGTTCTTCAACCCGGAGCGTTACGATCTGTCGAAGGTCGGCCGATTGAAGTTGAACTACAAGTTTTACCGCGACCTGGCGGAGGATCAGCGGCCGACGCTCGACACGGCGGTTCTCACTCCACAGGACATTCTCGAAACCGTTCGGCACCTCATCGAGCTCAAGAATGGTCGCGGATCGGTGGACGACATCGATCACCTCGGCAATCGCCGGGTGCGCGCCGTCGGCGAGCTGATGGAAAATCAGTATCGCATCGGGCTCGTTCGCATGGAGCGCGCGATCAAGGAGCGGATGAGCATGTCGCAAGAGATCGACACGCTCATGCCCCACGATCTCATCAACGCGAAGCCGGTGAGCGCGGTCGTCAAGGAGTACTTCGGCAGCTCGCAGCTGTCGCAATTCATGGACCAGACGAACCCGCTGAGCGAGGTCACTCACAAGAGGCGCCTCAGCGCCCTTGGCCCGGGCGGTCTCACGCGCGAGCGCGCCGGCTTCGAAGTGCGCGACGTTCACCCGACCCACTACGGCCGCATCTGCCCGATCGAGACGCCGGAGGGGCCGAACATCGGCCTCATCGCGTCCCTTTCGACCTATGCGCGCGTCAACGAGTACGGGTTCGTCGAGACGCCGTATCGGCGCGTCGCGGAGGGCCGGATCACGGATGAAGTGGCGTGGTACTCGGCCCTGGAAGAGGAGGGAAAGTACATCGCCCAAGCCTCGGCTTCGTTCGACGAGCGTAACAAGTTCAAGGAGTCGCTCGTCAGCGCGCGCCTCAACGGCGACTTCCACATGGTGACGCCGGACATGATCCAGCTCTTGGACGTGGCCCCCAACCAGATGGTGAGCGTGGCCGCGGCCCTCGTGCCGTTCCTCGAGCACGACGACGCGAACCGCGCGCTCATGGGCGCCAACATGCAACGGCAGGCGGTGCCGCTCATCCGCAGCCACGCGCCGCTCGTCGGCACCGGTATGGAGGGCAAGCTCGCCCGTGACTCCGGGGTCTGCGCGCTCGCGCGTCGCGACGGCTTCGTCGAGAGCGTCGACGCCACGCGGATCGTCGTGCGCCCCGACAGCGACAAGCCGGAGATTCCGGACATTTATCCGCTGATGAAGTTTCAGCGCTCCAACCAATCGACCTGTTACAACCAAGCACCGATCGTCCGCGCGGGAGATCGCGTGAAGGCGGGCGATGTCCTCGTGGACGGTCCGAGCTGTGACATGGGCGAGCTCGCGCTCGGTCAAAACGTGCTCGTCGCCTTCATGCCCTGGCAAGGCTTCAACTTCGAGGACTCGATTCTCGTTTCGGAGCGGATTGCCAAAGACGACGTCTTCACCTCGATTCACATCGAGGAGTTCGAGTGCGTCGCGCGCGACACGAAGCTCGGCAAAGAAGAGGTGACGCGCGACATCCCGAACGTCGGCGAAGAGGCTCTGAAGGACCTCGACGAATCGGGCATCGTGCGCATCGGCGCCGAGGTGAAGCCGGGCGACATCCTCGTCGGCAAGATCACGCCGAAGGGCGAGACGCAACTCAGCCCCGAGGAGAAGCTTCTACGCGCGATCTTCGGCGAAAAGGCGGGGGACGTCCGCGACAGCAGCTTGCGCGTGCCCCCCGGCGTCGCCGGCATCGTGATCAATGCCCGCGTCTTCTCCCGCAAGGGGACCGAGAAGGACGAGCGTTCGAAGGACATCGAAGATCAAGAGCGCATTCGCCTCGAGAAGATTCGGGACGAGGAGATCAAGATCCTTCGGGATTCGTTCTATCGCCAGATCAAAAACCAGCTGACCAAGACGACGACGACCGGAAAGCTCGTCGACGACAAGGGCAAGGTTCTTCTGCAGAAGGGCGCCGTGATCGACGCCGAAACGATCGAAGCGATTCCGCGAAAGTACTTCGCTGAGCTGCCCGTCGAAGGCGTGGAAGACATCGCGCAGAAGGTCCGCGAGCTCGAAGAGATCGTGCAGGTTCGCGAAGATCACTTCAAGGACAAGATCGACCGCCTCTCGAAGGGCGACGAGCTGCCCCCGGGCGTGATCAAGATGGTGAAGGTCTACATCGCGATCAAGCGCAAGCTGCAAGTCGGCGACAAGATGGCCGGACGCCACGGCAACAAGGGCGTCATCTCGCGCATTCTGCCCGAAGAGGACATGCCGTACCTGCAGGACGGCACGCCGGTGGACATCGTCCTCAATCCGCTCGGGGTGCCGAGCCGGATGAACGTCGGCCAGATTCTCGAGACGCATCTGGGCTGGGGCGCTCGCGTTCTCGGCGCCCAGCTGCGGTACATGCTCGACGAGAAATTCAGCATGGGGCCGATGCGCGAGCACGTGAGGAAGATCTTCGACGGCGACGAAGACATCGCCAAGCTCCTGTCGAAGCTGTCGGACGACGACGTGAAGCAGCTCGCGCTGAAGCTTCGGCGCGGAGTGCACTACGCCAGCCCCGTCTTCGACGGCGCGCAAGAAATGCAGATTAAGAGCACTCTGGCTCTGGCTGGCTTGCCCACGAGCGGGCAGACGGTGCTTTTCGACGGGCGCACCGGCGACGCATTCGACCAAGAGGTGACCGTGGGCGTGATGTACATGCTCAAGCTCCACCACTTGGTCGACGACAAGATCCACGCGCGGTCGATCGGACCGTATTCGCTCGTCACGCAGCAGCCCCTCGGCGGCAAGGCGCAGTTCGGTGGACAGCGCCTGGGCGAGATGGAGGTTTGGGCCATGGAGGCGTACGGCACCGCATACGCGCTCCAGGAGTTTCTCACGGTCAAGAGCGACGACGTCCAAGGCCGAACGCGAATGTACGAAGCCATCGTCAAAGGCGAGTACAACCTCGAGCCCGGTCTGCCGGAGAGCTTCAACGTTCTCATCAAGGAGCTTCAGGCGCTGTGCCTGAACGTCGAGCTCATCGATGCGCCGGGCGGAGCCCAGCGCGTCGAGCACGCAGCGGAAGAGTAGAGGACGTCACGGGAGGCGGGAGGGCCTCTGCCCTCTCGAGCTCTCGGAGCCGTGAGTTTTCCTCTTCGAAGAATCTCAACGTTATCGCTTGTAGGCAGTTAGGAAAAGGAATAGCCCGATGCGCGACATCTTCAGCTTCTTCGAGAAGCCCAAGGATCCGCTTTCGTTCAGCGCGATTCGTATTTCGCTCGCGTCGCCGGAAAAGATTCGCGAGTGGTCGCACGGCGAAGTCAAGAAACCCGAGACCATCAACTACCGAACGTTCAAGCCCGAACGGGACGGCCTTTTCTGCGCGAAGATCTTCGGCCCGGTCAAGGACTACGAATGCAATTGCGGCAAGTACAAGCGCATGAAGCACCGCGGCATCGTCTGCGAGAAATGCGGCGTCGAAGTCATTCAGTCCAAGGTGCGGCGCGAACGACTCGGCCACATCAACCTCGCGACCCCCGTCGCCCACATATGGTTCTTGAAGTCGCTGCCGAGCCGCATCGGCAACATCCTCGACATTTCGCTGAAGGACCTGGAGAAGGTTCTCTACTGCGAGAGCTACATCGTCATCGACCCGAAGGAGACGGGACTCGGTAAGGCGGAGCTACTCTCGGAAGAGCGTTACATGCAGCTCGTCGAGGAGTATGGGGACGATAAGTTCTCCGCCGGCATGGGGGGTGAAGCGATTCTCGAGATGCTCAAGCAGGTGGACGTCCACACCTTGAGCGAGCAGCTCCGCTCGGACATGCGCACGGCGACCAGTGAGGCCAAGCGCAAGAAAATCGTCAAGCGACTGAAGGTGTGCGAGGCGTTTCGGGAGAGCGGCAATCGCCCTGAGTGGATGATGCTCACCGTGATTCCGGTCCTGCCGCCGGATCTCCGTCCGCTCGTCCCACTCGACGGCGGTCGCTTCGCAACGAGCGATCTGAACGACCTCTACCGGCGCGTCATCAACCGCAACAATCGGCTGAAGCGCCTCCTCGAGCTGAACGCTCCCGAGATCATCATTCGCAACGAACGGCGAATGCTCCAGGAGGCTGTCGACGCGCTCTTCGACAACGGCCGTCGCGGCAAGACCATAACCGGGCCGAACAAGCGTCCGCTCAAGAGCTTGAGCGACATGCTCAAGGGCAAACAGGGCCGATTCCGCCAGAATCTGCTCGGCAAACGCGTCGACTATTCGGGTCGATCGGTCATCGTGGTGGGACCCACGCTCAAGCTGCACCAGTGCGGGTTGCCGAAGCAGATGGCGATCGAGCTCTTCAAGCCGTTCATCTACAACAAGCTCGAAGAGCGCGGTTACGTCAACACGATCAAGAGCGCCAAGAAGATGGTGGAGAAGGAGCGTCCCGAGGTTTGGGACATCCTCGAAGAGGTCATCACGGAGCACCCGGTGCTGCTCAATCGTGCCCCGACGCTTCACCGCCTCGGGATCCAAGCCTTCGAGCCCGTTCTCATCGAGGGCAAGGCGATTCAGCTTCACCCGCTCGTGTGCGCCGCGTTCAACGCGGACTTCGACGGCGACCAGATGGCCGTGCACATCCCTCTGTCGGTCGAGGCCCAAATGGAGGCCCGCGTGCTCATGATGAGCACGAACAACATCTTGTCGCCGGCCAACGGCCGCCCGATCATCAACCCGACGCAAGACATCGTTCTCGGCCTTTATTACGCGACCCGCGAGCGCAAGTTCGCCAAGGGTTGCTACCGGGAGGGCTCGCTCACCGTCGACAAGAAAGGCCACGCAGAGGGCTACTTGCGGGGGGTCTTCTCCAACGTCGATGAAGTCCGAATGGCCTATGATCACGGCGAGGCGACGCTTCACTCGGGCGTTCGCGTGCGCGTGGCCGCTCCGGAGGGAAAGACACGCATCTTGAACACGACGGTGGGCCGCTGCCTCATCGCGGAGATCCTACCGGACGGCATTCCCTTCGACCTCGTCAACAAGACGCTCGACAAGAAAGCGCTGTCGGCCCTGATCGACGCTTGCTACCGCCTGCACCGCAACAAGGCCACGGTGCTCTTGGCTGACCGGCTCCGCACGCTCGGCTTCGATTATGCCACGCGCGCCGGCGTCTCGATCTGCATGGACCACATGGTCATCCCGCAGGCGAAGGCCGCGCTCCTGGGCGAAGCGCAGGCGGAAGTCCAGCGCGTCATCGACCAGTACCAAGAAGGTCTCATCACGGACGGCGAGCGTTACAACAAGATCGTCGACATTTGGGCCGGCGTCGCCGACAAGGTGACGCAAGAGATGATGAACGAGATCGGCAAGGAAAAGATCGTCGATCCGGAGACGGGCAAGGAGCTCATCGAGCCGAGCTTCAACCCCATCTACATCATGGCCGACTCTGGAGCGCGCGGCTCGACGCAGCAGATCCGGCAGCTTGCCGCCATGCGCGGCCTGATGGCCAAACCGTCGGGCGAGATCATCGAGAATCCCATCACGGCGAACTTCCGCGAAGGGCTGACCGTGCTCGAGTACTTCATCTCGACGCACGGCGCGCGCAAAGGCCTCGCGGACACGGCGCTCAAGACGGCCAACTCCGGCTATCTCACCAGGCGGCTCGTCGACGTCGCCCAAGACGCAGTCATCGCGGAGTTCGACTGCGGGACGCTCGACGGCATCCGGGTCACGAAGCTCGAGGACGCGGGCGAAGTCATCCAGCCGTTGGGCGACCGCATTCTCGGCCGCGTGGCGCTGGAGGACATCGTCGACCCGCTCACCGGCGAGGTGCTCGTTCCGGCGAACACCGAGCTCGAAGAAGCGCTCGTTCACGTGATCGAAGAAGCGGGCATCGAAGAGGTGGTCATCCGCTCGGTGCTCACCTGCCAGACGAAGCGGGGCGTGTGCGCCAAATGCTACGGGCGCGACTTGGCCCGCGGCTACAAGGTCAACATCGGGGAGTCGATCGGCATCATCGCCAGCCAATCGATCGGCGAGCCGGGGACCCAGCTCACGATGCGCACGTTCCACATCGGCGGAGCCGCGGCCCGTGGCAAGATCGAACAGAGTTCGCTCGAGGCACGCAACGAGGGCCACGTCCGCATTCGGAACGCCAACGTGGCAAAGAAGCAGGACGGTACGATCGTCATGAACCGTCACGGCGAGATCGTCCTCGTGGACGATACGGGTCGCGAGCGCGAGCATCACCGCCTGGTGTACGGGGCGCTGCTCAAGGTCAACGAGGGCGACAAGGTGAAGGCGGGCCAGCTCCTGGCGGAGTGGGACGCGTTCGCCGTGCCGATTCTGAGCGAGGTGGGTGGCATCGTGAAATTCGGCGACATCGTCGAGGGCGTCACGATGACGGAGAAGCTCGACGAGGTCACCGGCCTCTCGCGCAAGGTCATCATCGAGTCTCGCGCGGCGGATCTGCGCCCGCGCATTTCGATGAAGGGCCCGCAGTCCGGCGAGACGCTGAAACTGCCGGGAAGTACGCTCGATGCGCGGTATCTCCTTCCGGTCGGTGCAAACATCGTCGTGCAAGATGGCGACGAGATCAGCGCGGGCGACGTTCTCGCCAAGATCCCGCGCGAGACGACGAAGACGCAGGACATCACGGGCGGTCTGCCCCGCGTGGCGGAGCTGTTCGAGGCGCGCAAACCCAAGGATCACGCGATCATCGCCGAGATCGACGGCGAGGTGAGCTTCGGCAAGGACACCAAGGGCAAGCGCAAGGTTCTCATCACCCCGTTCGCGCAGGACGGGGCGCCCTTGACCGACCAAGCGCGCGAGTACCTGATTCCGAAGGGCAAGCACATTCAGGTGCAGCCTGGAGACCGCGTTCGCGCTGGCGAGCCGCTCATGGACGGGCCGGCCAATCCGCACGACATTCTGCGGGTGAAGGGCGAAAAGGAACTGGCCGCGTATCTCGTGAACGAGATCCAGCAGGTTTACCGCCTGCAGGGCGTCGCCATCAACGACAAGCACATCGAAGTCATCGTTCGCCAGATGCTGCGGCGCGTCCGCATCAAGGACGTCGGCGATACGAATTTCCTCATCGACGAGCAGGTGGAGAAGTATCTGTTCGAGCGTGAGAACCAGCGGGTGATCGAGCGTGGCGGACGCCCGGCCGTCGCCGAGCCGCTTCTTCTCGGCATCACGAAGGCCAGTCTTTCGACCGAATCGTTCATCAGCGCGAGCTCCTTCCAGGAGACCACGAAGGTGCTCACCGAAGCCGCCGTTTGCGGCAAGGTGGACTACTTGCGCGGCCTGAAGGAGAACGTGATCATGGGCCGGCTCATCCCCGCCGGAACGGGTCTCACGGCGTACAAGCATCTGAAGCTCGTGGTGGAGGGCGACGAGGATCGCTTCGTGGCCCCGGCGCCGCGGCTCGTGGAGCCCGCGCTCACAGCAGTCGTCAACGAAGAGTGACGAGTTTCCGCGACGCCGCGTCGCGCCGTGCAGGCGCCCGCGGCGTGGCGGGACGAACTCCGCACATACCGAACGGCGCGGGAGTACGCCTTGTCGCCCGGCGTGCCTTCGAAGGGGCCTCACACAAAGGCTCGAGCGACTGCACGAGGGCCGTTTCGTTCAATCGAGGGTCGCTCGAAGTGGTCACGTCGCGCGGGGGCGATTACGCTCCCCCCCGCCATGCCCATGGTTGCTCGACCGTTTGCGCTTTTGCTCGTCGTTGCTCTCGCCGCGCTTGCCGCTCCGGCGCTTGCCGACCCCCCTGCTTCGCCTCACCTTGCGGTGGCTCCTGCCCCGGTGGCGGTGCCCAGCCCCGCGCAGGTCCAAGCCTCGACCGCCGAAGCCAAGCGTATGTCGGAAGGATTCGTCGCGGTCGCCGAACGCGCGAGTCCAAGCGTGGTCCAAATTGACATTACGGCCCGCGATGACAAGGCAGACCTCTTGTCGCGGTTCTTCGGGCATTCGGCGAGTGACGAGCCCATCGCCCGCGGCACGGGCTCGGGCGTCGTCTTCACCCCGGATGGGGCCGTATTGACCAACAATCACGTGGTGGAATCCGCGCTGACGATCAACGTTCGCATGCGCGACGGCCGCACGCTGCCGGCACGCCTCATCGGCCGCGATCCCGCCACGGACCTCGCGGTCGTAAAGGTCGAGGCAACCGGACTCACGCCGGCGAAGTTCGCCGATTCGGAGGCCGCGCGAGTCGGTGAGTCCGTGGTGGCGATCGGTTCCCCCTTCGGCCTCGGGTATTCCGTCACGGCCGGCGTGCTGTCGGCCAAGGGCCGCGGGGGCCTGGGGATGAACGCGATCGAGGACTACCTGCAGACCGACGCGAGCATCAACCCGGGCAATTCAGGCGGCCCCCTCTGCAACATGCAGGGCGAAGTCTTGGGCATCAACACGATGATCGTCGGCCGCGGCCAGGGCATCGGCTTCGCGGTTCCGAGCAACATGGCTCAGCGCGTGGCCGAACAGATTCTCGCTTCCGGTCACGTTTCGCGGGCTTGGCTCGGCGTGTCCGTGCAAGATGTCACTCCGGAGTTGGCGGCCGCGATGCAAGTGCCGTCCGGCTCGGGTGCTCTCGTTAACAACGTCGCGAGCGACGGGCCCGCGTACAAGGCCAATCTTCGCCCGGGCGACGTCATCGCCTCCGTCGCGGCGCATCCCGTCCGGGACGCGCACGACCTTATTCGCGAAACGATCGCGCATGAAGTAGGCCAGCCGGTCGCGCTCGAGATCGTTCGGGCGGGACGCCATTATGCGGCGACGGCGACGCTCTCCGAGCGCCCCGAGGCGCCCGTCGCGCCCGTGCCCGCGCAGGAGCCGCCCTCGCGCCACCAGGGGATGGGCCTCGTAGTGCGCGATCTCACGCCGCAGCAAGCGGCGGAGATGAACCTGACCGCCAAACCGCTTCCCGTCCTCACCCAAGTGGCGCCGGGGTCACCTTCCGATCGGGCGGGGCTGCGCGTCGGGGACGTCATCGTGGAGGCGAACGGCGTTTCCGAGCCGACGTCCGCGCAAGTCGCCGACGTCGCGCGCACAGGGGCCCTCCTTTTGCGGGTCAAGCGCGGCGACGGTTACTTCTATACGGCGATCAAGAAGTAGGCGGCGCGGTGATGGTTCTTGGATGGACCCGCCGGATCGGCTAACGGGTCATCGCTATGGTCGTCATCCGGCAAATCCCCATGGGCCGTCCAGTCGACGACTTTCTGAACGTCGTCGACCTCGTCTACCGTGGCGACTCCGCGTACGTCCGCCCGCTCGACGTCGAGCTCAGAGATCGCCTCAATCCTCGCAAAAATCCATTTTTCGAGCACGGCGAGGGGGTCGTCTTTTGCGCGTACGTCAGCGGGTGCTGCGTCGGTCGCGTCACGGCTCAAATAGACCGTGCACATCTCGAACGCCACGATGACGGGGTGGGCTTTTTCGGCTTCATCGATACGATCGAAGACGGCCAAGTGGCGCACGCGCTCTTGCGCCGAGCGGAGAGCTGGCTGCGGAGCCGGGGGATGACGCGGGTGCGGGGCCCCCTCTCGCTCAACATCAACGAAGAGATGGGCTGTCTCGTGGACGGCTTCGATACGCCGCCGTATTTGCTGATGCCCCACCACAGGCCGTACCAGGGACGTCTCATCGAGAAGGCCGGCTACCAGAAAGTGAAAGACCTTTACGCATGGCGCTACAAGGTTGGCGAACCCAACGCGCGCGTCATGCGGGGTCACGACGAGATCAAGTCTCTGCCCGAGGTGTCCCATCGCGGCGTTTCGCTCAAGAACCTGCAGCAGGACGTGGAGCTCTTTGCGGACGTCTACAACGACGTCCTCGCGCAAAATTGGGGATCGGTGCCCCTCAGTCGCAAGGAAGTGCAAAAGATGGCGTCTGACTTCCGGCTGCTTCTCATGCCGGAAATCACCTGCATCGTGTCGATCGACGGTGAACCCGCGGCCGTGGCCCTGGCTCTGCCCAACTTGAACGAGATGATAGCGGACTTGCACGGCAGCCTCCTGCCGGTGGGTCTGCCCAAGCTGCTCTGGCGCTTGCGGGTCCGCGGCCCACGCTCGGCGCGGCTGATCCTCCTCGGCATCCGGAAAAAGTGGCGCAATGTGCGAAAGTACGCGGGCTTGAGCGCTTTCATGTACGCGAAGATGAACGAGGGCGGTCGAAAGCTGGGCATCCGCGACGGAGAACTGGGGTGGACTCTGGAGGACAACGGTGCCATCAACGCGGGCATCCGACTGATGGGCGCGACGATTTACAAGCGTTACCGCGTCTACGAGAAAATCCTAACGAACGGCGCGGCGGCATGAACGTCCTTGTCACAGGAGCGAGCGGACTGCTGGGCGGTCACGTGGCGGAGCGTCTGAGCGAACGGGGGGATCACGTCCGCGCTCTCGTTCGGGCGACGTCCAACCGGCGCCACCTCGAGAAGCTCCCCAACATCGAGCTCTTCGAGGGAAGCATCGAACAGGTCGACCGCGTGCGCGAAGCGGTGGACGGCGTCGACGCCATCGTCCACTGCGCCGGTCTGGTCAAGGCGCGCAGCATCGACGAGTTCTTCGCCGTGAACGTGGGTGGCACCTCGAACTTGGTTCAAGCCGCCCGCGGCCGCGCACGCGACGGCGCCCTCAAACGCTTCGTCTACGTCTCGAGCCTCATGGCGTGCGGTCCTTCGCACGATGGACTCCCGGTCCCTGCCGATCAGGAGAGCCCCGCGGACACGTACGGCCAAAGCAAGCTCTCGGCCGAGAAGGTCGTGCTCGCGGCGAAAGACGAGATGCCCGTCACGATTCTGCGGCCCGGCGCCATTTACGGGCCGCGCGACGTCGAGATCTTCGAGGCATTCAAATCGATCCAGCGCGGCCTCCTCCCCCTCGTCGACGGGGGTCACGCGAAGGGCGTGTGGATCTACGCGACCGACTGCGCCGACGCGTGCATCCGGGCTATCGAGGCGGATGTTCCGAGCGGACGGGCGTATTTCGTCGACGACGGACACGGTCCGATCGAGCAGCGGCAAATGTTGGCCGACATCGAGACGGCGCTCGGCCGTCGCGCACGAATTCGTTTCAGTCTGCCCGTTCCTGCCTTGATGGCGGTCGCGCGTGGAATGGAAGTGTTCGGGCGAATGGCGAATCGACCCGTAATGCTCACTCGTGAGAAGGCCGGCAGTCTGCTTCTCAACTGGGTATGTTCATCTCAGGCCACGCGCCGGGAGCTCGGCTGGGAGCCCAAAGTGAGCTGGCCCGATGGCGTCGTCCGGGCCGTGCGCTGGTACCGCGACAACGGCTGGCTGTGAGCGTTCGGCCCCCCGGCCGCGGTTCGCAGCGCCGGCGCGTCATCGGCCCCGAACGTGTCACGTGCTTTGGCCGCTGCGGCCGATCGATTCGAGGACCGTGCGGAGACTGTCGGGCTCGACCGGTTTCACGAGATGATGGCGAAACCCAGCCTCGACGGTGCGCCTGCGGTCTTGATCCATCCCCCACCCGGTGAGAGCGATCATCACCGGCGGCGACGCCATCCTCAGAATGATCTGGCGGCACACGTCTGCCCCGTCCATTTCGGGAAGCCCCAAATCGCACAGAACGACGTCGGGCTGCGCGGCGAGCACGAGCGCCAGTCCGTCGGGGCCGGTGCGCGCGACCTGCACCGTGTGGCCGAGGTGCTCGAGCCATGCGGACATCATGTCCGCCGAATCCGCGTTGTCTTCGACCACCACGATGCTGAGCGGACCGGCGGCGGACCTAGGTCGCAAGGGCTCTTTCCTCGCGGTCACCGCGTCGATTCGTGGGTTTCCCGCGGGCACCGACAGAATGAACGTCGCCCCCTTACCTTCCCCCGCGCTCTCCGCGGTGAGCGTCCCGCCGTGAAGCTCGGCGAGCTGCCGCGACAGCGCCAGCCCGATGCCGAGTCCATCACTCCGAACCTGCGTCGAACGGGCAATCGTCGCGAACATTTCGAAAACCCGTTCGAGCTGACTCGGAGGAATTCCCGCACCGTCGTCGATGACACGGACAATGACCATCCCGTCTTCGCGTCTGAGATCCACGCGGACTTGGGTGCCCGAAGGGGAATGCTTCGACGCGTTGTTGAGCAGGTTGCCGATGATTTGCGCGATGCGGGTGGGATCCACGAAGGCCCACACCGGGGTCTCATGCTCCATTCGGATCGACTGATTGCGCCGCGCAAAAAAAGGACGCGTCATCTCCAATGCGTGCTCGATGACGGCCGAGATTTCCGAAGCCTCCTTGCGCATTTCGAGTGTTCCACGGGTGATGCGCGACACATCGAGGAGGTCGTCGACGAGACGAACCAGGTGGTCCACCTGCCGGTTCATCGCCGAGAGCGTGCGCGTCGCCAGCGGCGTCGGCTCCGCTTGGTGCAAAAGGACGTCAAGACCCGTGCGCAACGGAGCGAGCGGATTGCGGAGTTCGTGCGCGAGCGTCGCGAGAAACTGGTCCTTTTGCTCGCTGGCCGCACGGAGCGCGGCCTCCGATTGTTCGAGCTTCGAAGTGCGCTCGCGCACCCTCGCCTCGAGATGCTCGTTGAGCTCTTCGAGAGCGCGCGTCTTTCGGAATAGGTCGGCAAAAACGGCCACCTTGTGCCGTAGAATCTCGGGGTTCACCGGTTTCGTCAGGTAATCGACCGCGCCAGCTCCATAACCCGTGAGGACATCTTGATCGTCGATCAGATATGCGGTCAGAAAGAGAATCGGGACCTGACGAAATTTCTTGGTCCCCTTGATGAGCTGCGCCAGCTCGAAGCCGCTGACCCCGGGCATCTTGATGTCGAGAACGATCGCCGCCACGTCATTCTCGAGCAGGAGATGCAGCGCCTTTTCGGCGTTGTCCGCGCGAAGAAGGCGATACGTGGCACTCTCGAGAATCGCCTGCAACGCGTCGAGGTTCCGTGACTCGTCGTCGACGAGGAGAATGTTGATCGTGTCCAGCATCGAGTTGCCTAACGGTACAGCCAGACACGCAGCAAGGAGAGGAGTTGGTCCGTGTTGACGGGTTTGGCGATATAGTCCGAGGCGCCGGCCTGAAGGCACTTCTCTCGGTCGCCCTTCATCGCCTTGGCGGTGAGTGCCAGGATCGGGAGGGTGCGGAACCGCGCGTTCTTGCGGATTTGGCGCATCGTTTCGTATCCGTCCATTTCCGGCATCATGATGTCCATCAGAACGACACTGAAGTCCAGCGCCGTCTCGATCGACTCTATCGCTTGCCGCCCGTTCGTCGCGCTGACCACTTCCATCTCCTGATTCTCCAGAACGGTCGTGAGCGCGAAGATGTTGCGCGCGTCATCGTCGACGATGAGGACTTTGCGACCCCGTAGCGCTTCCGCGGAGCCGTGGAGCCCCTCAATCATCTTCCTCTTGCCTTCGGGCAGCGCCGAGACGACGCGATGCAAGAAGAGCGCGGTCTCGTCGAGGAGCCGTTCGGGCGACTGCACGTCTTTCAGCACGACGCTCTTCGCGATCGTGTGAAGCTGCGCCTCTTCCTGCTCGGAGAGCTCCTTGCCCGTGAACACCACGATGGGAATGTCTCGAAGCTCGGGCTCGGCCCGCAGCTTGTCGAGCAGATCGAAGCCGCTCATGTCCGGCAGGCGCAGGTCGACGACGCAACAATCGTAGCGGCGTTGACGGAGGGCCTCTAGGGCGTCGCTGCCCGTGCCCACCGCGGCGATCTCGATGTCATCGTGGCCGAGAAGCTCGACGATGCTCGCGCGTTCGATGCCGTTGTCTTCGATGACGAGGAGCCGCTTGGTGTGTGGTTGCACATAGGCTCTGAGCTTGTCGAAGGCGTTCTCGAGCTCGCCCGTCGTCGCCGGCTTGACCAGGTAGGTGAATGCGCCGTGCGAGAGGCCGTGCTGGCGCTCTTCCTCGACGGAAAGCATCTGCACGGGGATGTGGCGGGTTCGCGGATCGAGCTTGAGGTTGTTGAGCACGGTCCAGCCGAGCATGTCCGGCAAGAACACATCCAGGGTGATCGCGGCCGGCAGGTACTCGCTGGCGAGCGAGAGCGCCTGCTGGCCGCGGTTTGCGACGACCACCTTGAATCCCTTCGTGCGCGCGATCCCCAGGAGAATGCGCGCGTAGTGAGGGTCGTCTTCGATGATCAAGAGAACGGTGTCGCCCTCGTGAATGTCCTCGCGATCGTCCCCGACGCTCTCCTCGCTCGTGGCGATCGACGAGGCCGGCACGGTCGCGGCCGCCAATCCGGCCGTGGGGACGGGACCGTGGGTCGGTCCGGCATAGGACGCGGGCAAGTACAGCGTGAAGGTGCTGCCGGTTCCGGGTTTGCTCTGGAGCCGAATCTCGCCGCCGAGCAGGTTGGCGAGTTCGCGGCTGATCGCGAGGCCGAGGCCGGTGCCGCCGTACTTGCGGCTCGTGCCGGCGTCGGCCTGCTGGAACGCCTCGAAGATCAACTTCTGTTTCTCGGGGGCGATGCCGATCCCCGTGTCGGTGACGACGAAGGCGATGGCCGAGGGGGCCGCACCGAGGACCGGATGGTCCGTATTCCAGCCCGAAGTCATCAAACGGACCGACATGGCCACCGAGCCCTGCGCCGTGAACTTGAACGCGTTCGAGAGCAGGTTCTTCAGGATCTGCTGCAGGCGCTTCGAGTCGCTCACGAGGGAACGAGGCAGCGACGGATCGATGTCCACGATGAAGGAAAGCCCCTTGGTCTCGGCCATGTGATGAAACATCCGTTGGACCGTCTCGCGCACGTTCGCGAACGTGATCTCTTCCGGTTCGACGGTGACCGTGCCCGACTCGATCTTGGACAGATCGAGGATGTCATTGATGAGCGTGAGCAGGTCGGTCCCCGCGGAGTGGATATTCTTGGCGAAATCGATCTGCTTGCCGGTGAGATTGCCGCCGAAGTTTTCCGCCAATTGTTGGCCGAGGATGAGTATCGAATTCAACGGAGTGCGAAGCTCGTGCGACATGTTCGCGAGAAACTCCGACTTGTACTTGGAGGTGAGCGCCAGCTCGGCGGCCTTTTCCTCGAGCGCCCGGCGGGCTTGCTCGACCTCCTTATTCTTGCGCTCGACCTCCGCGTTCTGCTCCGCCAACTGCTTGGCCTTCGAGGCCAGCTCCTCGTTCGTTTGCTGGAGCTCGATCTGGCGCGTCTGCAGCTCGGTGGTCAGCTGCTGCGACTGCTGCAACAAGTTTTCCGTACGCATCGTGGCTTCGATCGTGTTGAGCACGACGCCGATCGATTGGGTGAGCTGGTCGAGGAACTGAAGATGGGTATTGGTGAACGGCCGCAGCGCGGCCAGTTCGATCACCGCCATCGTCTCGCCCTCGAACAGCACGGGAAGCACGATGACGCTGGTGGGGGCCGCCGACCCGAGACTCGACTGAATGGTCGTGTAGTTCGGCGGCACGTCGTGGAGCAGGATGCGCTGCTTCTCCGCGGCGGCCTGACCGACGAGGCCGACGCCGAGCGGGATGCGAATCGGTTGATCCGCGCGCTGCGCATAGCCCGCGAGGAGACGAACGGTCTTCGCCAACGGGTCGAGCATCTCCCCGGAGTCGCTTCGCTCCATCTGGTAAATCGTGCCCTGCTGCGCGTCGACGAGGGGGGCGAGCTCCGACAGGAGCGTCCTGCCCACGGTGACGAGATCGCGCTGTCCCTGGAGCATCCGGGTGAACTTGGCGAGGTTCGTCTTCAGCCAATCCTGTTCTTGGTTCCGATCCGTGGTGCCGCGCAGGTTGTCGATCATCGTATTGATGTTGTCTTTGAGCTCCGCGACCTCGCCTCGGGCCTCCACCCGGATGGACCGGGTCAGGTCGCCCTTCGTCACCGCGGTGGCCACGTCGGCAATCGCCCGCACCTGGTTCGTCAAGTTGGCCGCCAGGAGGTTTACGTTGCCGGTGAGGTCCTTCCACGTTCCAGCGGCACCCGGCACGTTCGCCTGGCCGCCCAGGCGGCCTTCGACGCCCACCTCGCGCGCTACGTTGGTCACTTGCTCGGCGAACGTTGCGAGCGTGTCGGTCATGTTGTTGATCGTCTCGGCGAGGGCCGCGACCTCCCCCTTCGCCTCCACGGTCAGCTTCTGGCGGAGGTTGCCGTTGGCCACGGCGGTGACGACCCTCACGATCCCCCGCACCTGGTTGGTGAGGTTCGCGGCCATGAAATTCACCGAATCGGTGAGATCCTTCCACGTGCCTGCGACCCCGGGCACGTCCGCCTGGCCGCCCAGCTTTCCTTCGGTGCCGACCTCGCGTGCCACGCGCGTAACCTCCGACGCGAACGACCGCAGCTGATCGACCATCGTGTTGATCGTGTTCTTCAGCTCGAGGATCTCGCCCTTCACGTCGACGGTGATTTTGCGCGACAGGTCGCCCCGGGCGACGGCCGTGGTCACCTCGGCGATGTTGCGCACCTGCGCCGTGAGGTTCGTCCCCATGGCGTTCACGGAATCGGTGAGATCCTTCCACGTGCCGGCGACGCCGGGGACGACCGCCTGCACACCGAGGCGGCCTTCGGTGCCGACCTCGCGTGCCACGCGCGTGACCTCCGAGGCGAAGGAGCGAAGCTGCTCGACCATCGTGTTGATGGCCTCTTTGAGTTGCAGGATCTCGCCGCGAACATCGACCGTGATCTTCCGCGAGAGATCCCCATTGGCGACGGCGATGGTGACGTCGGCGATGTTACGCACCTGATTGGTCAAGTTGGACGCCATCGAGTTCACGTTGTCCGTGAGGTCCTTCCAGGTCCCGGCGACGCCCGGAACCAGCGCCTGGCCTCCGAGCTTTCCTTCGGTGCCGACCTCGCGGGCCACGCGGGAGACCTCCGACGCAAAGGCGTTGAGCTGATCGACCATCGTGTTGAGCGTGTTCTTCAGCTCGAGAATCTCACCCTTGACGTCGACGGTGATCTTGCGGGACAGGTCGCCTCGCGCAATCGCCGTCGCCACGTCGGCGATGTTTCGAACCTGCCCGGTCAGGTTCGACGCCATCGCGTTCACGTTGTCCGTGAGGTCCTTCCACGTGCCGGCGACCCCCGGTACCTGGGCCTGCCCGCCGAGCTTTCCCTCGGTCCCGACTTCGCGCGCGACGCGCGATACCTCCGAGGCGAAGCCGTTGAGCTGATCGACCATCGTGTTGATGGTGTCCTTCAGCTGGAGAATTTCGCCGCGGACATCCACCGTGATTTTCTTGGACAGATCCCCCTTCGCGACCGCGATGGTGACATCGGCGATGTTACGCACCTGGTTGGTCAAGTTGGACGCCATCGAGTTGACGTTGTCCGTCAGATCCTTCCACGTGCCGGCGACGCCCGGGACTTGCGCTTGGCCTCCGAGCTTGCCTTCGGTGCCCACCTCACGCGCGACGCGGGAGACTTCCGACGCGAAGCCGTTCAGCTGATCGACCATCGTGTTGATCGTGTTTTTGAGCTCGAGGATCTCCCCTTTCACATCGACGGTGATCTTGCGGGACAGGTCGCCCCTGGCGACCGCGGTGGTCACCTCCGCGATGTTGCGCACCTGGTTGGTCAGGTTGGACGCCATCGAGTTGACGTTGTCGGTCAGGTCCTTCCACGTTCCCGCGACGCCGCCGACCTGGGCCTGCCCGCCGAGCTTTCCCTCGGTGCCCACTTCACGCGCGACGCGCGAAACCTCCGATGCGAACGCGTTCAGCTGATCGACCATCGTGTTGATGGTGTTCTTGAGGGCGAGGATTTCCCCCTTCACGTCGACCGTGATCTTGCGCGACAGGTCGCCGCGGGCGACCGCCGTCGCGACCTCGGCGATGTTTCGAACCTGCCCCGTCAGGTTCGAGGCCATCGAATTGACGTTCTCGGTGAGGTTCTTCCAGACGCCGGCCACGCCCTCGACCTCGGCTTGGCCGCCGAGCTTGCCCTCGGTGCCGACCTCCTTCGCGACACGCGTGACCTCGGATGCGAAGGCGTTCAGCTGATCGACCATCCGATTGATCGTGTTCTTCAGCTCGAGGATCTCGCCTTTGACGTCCACGGTAATCTTGCGCGACAGATCGCCGTTGGCGATGGCGGTCGCGACGTCCGCGATGTTGCGTACCTGGCCCGTGAGGTTGGACGCCATCGCGTTGACGTTATCCGTGAGATCCTTCCACGTGCCCGCAACGCCCGGCACCTGCGCCTGGCCTCCCAGCTTGCCCTCGGTCCCGACTTCGCGAGCGACGCGTGAGACCTCCGACGCGAAGCCGTTGAGCTGATCGACCATCGTATTGATCGTGTTCTTCAGCTCGAGGATCTCGCCCTTGACGTCGACCGTGATCTTGCGCGACAGGTCGCCCTTGGCCACGGCCGTCGTGACCTCGGCGATGTTGCGAACCTGGCCGGTCAGGTTCGACGCCATCGAGTTGACATTGTCGGTCAGGTCCTTCCAGGTGCCGGCGACCCCCGGGACGAGCGCCTGCCCCCCGAGCTTGCCTTCGGTGCCGACCTCGCGCGCGACGCGGCTCACCTCGGAGGCGAATCCATTGAGCTGATCGACCATCGTGTTGATGGTGTCCTTCAACTGAAGGATCTCGCCCTTGACGTCCACGGTGATCTTGCGCGAAAGGTCGCCACGGGCGACCGCCGTCGTCACCTCCGCGATATTTCGCACTTGGTTGGTCAAATTCGAGGCCATCGAATTCACGTTGTCGGTCAGATCTTTCCAGGTGCCCGCAACTCCCGGCACCTGGGCTTGCCCACCAAGCTTGCCTTCCGTCCCGACCTCACGAGCGACACGAGAGACTTCCGACGCGAATCCATTGAGCTGATCGAGCATCGTGTTGATCGTGTTCTTGAGCTCCAGGATCTCGCCCTTGACGTCGACCGTGATCTTGCGCGAAAGGTCACCGCGCGCGACCGCCGTCGTGACCTCGGCGATATTGCGCACCTGACCCGTAAGGTTCGACGCCATCGAGTTGACGTTGTCCGTGAGATCCTTCCACGTGCCCGCGACGCCCGGGACGACCGCCTGCCCCCCGAGCTTGCCCTCCGTCCCGACCTCACGAGCGACGCGCGTCACCTCCGACGCAAACGAGCGAAGCTGTTCGACCATGGTGTTGATGGCCTCCTTCAGCTGGAGAATCTCGCCACGGACGTCGACCGTGATCTTCTTGGACAGATCGCCGCTCGCGACGGCGATCGTGACCTCCGCGATGTTTCGCACCTGCGCGGTCAGATTGCCGGCCATTTGGTTGACTGACTCGGTCAGATCCTTCCAGACCCCCGAGACGCCTTTGACCTGCGCTTGCCCACCGAGCTTGCCTTCGGTGCCGACCTCGCGCGCCACGCGCGTCACTTCGGAGGTGAAGACCGAGAGCTGGTCGATCATCCGGTTGACCAGCTGCGACGAGCGAAGGAATTCGCCCTCGAGCGGACGGCCGTCGACCTCGAGTGCCATGGCCTGCGTCAGGTCCCCCTTCGCCACGGCACCGATGGCGCGCGTCACCTCCGTGGTCGGCCAGACCAGGTCGTCGATGAGCGTATTGAGCGACACGACCTCGTCGGACCATCCGCCGACGGCGCCGGGGACGTTCATTCGCTGCTTCAGTTTTCCTTCCTTGCCGACGACGCGGCACACGCGCGCGATCTCGTCCGAGCGTCGCGCGCTGACCCCGAGAATCGCGTTGAACGTGTCCGCGATCTTTCCCTCGATGCCAGTGAAATCCGACGCGAGGCGAGCCGAGAAGTCGCCGTCTTTGAAGCGGAGGAGAGCGACCAAAAGGTCCCGCTCGAACCCCTGATTCATGTGTCCGTTGGTCGAGGCGCCGTCGTCCAACGTGGCGAGACCGATGGCCGGATCAAAGGTAGAGGCTGCCTCCTCGGAGGCGTGAATGGGCTCGGGCATGGCGCTCCCAGCATGGCAAGAAATTGGCGTGCGGGCAGCGATTTATGTGGAACGACGCCCCTTTTCACCCTTCGCGTGTCCGGCCGCGGGTAGGGGGCCCCGTGAGAAACCAGGGCGGGGCGTAGTGAAGGATTATGGGGCGGGCGATTGACTCTTGGGATCGGCCTCGGTGATCTCTGCGGCGAGTCAGCCCTCGGCGTTCTCGCGCGGGCCGTGCACATCGACGAGCTCACCCGCCTTGCCTAGCCCGAAGGGCATCAGGTTCACGTACACGCTCTCGTAGTCACCGGGCCGCACGCGATAGGTCTCGTGCCAGATGCCGACGTCGCCGTTCGTCCCGACGAGACGGTTGAACGAGTCCCGGACCCCCGGTGAGCAAAGGGCCGGCCAAACTGGCGCGACTTCGAACGGGGCACTACTTTGGGCGACTCTGCGCGCGCGGCCGGCGCGCGTGAAAGGACCTCTCGAATCTGATGTTTGCTTGGGCGCTGAAAAAGGTCTTCGGTACCTCTCATGACCGCGAGATTCGGCGGCTGCGGCCGCGCGTCGAGGCCATCAACGCCCTCGAGCCGAGGTTCGCGAAGCTCTCCGACGACGAGCTCAAGGCCAAAACGGCGGAGTTCAAACAGAAGCTCGACCAGGGAGCCACGGTCGAAGATCTGTTGCACGAAGCGTTTGCGGTGACCCGCGAGGCCGGCAAACGCGTCCTGAAGATGCGGCACTACGACGTGCAGCTCATCGGCGGCATGGTGCTCCACAAGGGAGCCATCGCCGAGATGCGCACGGGCGAGGGCAAGACCCTCGTCGCCACCCTCCCTTGCTACCTGAACGCGCTCGACGGTCGGGGCGTGCACGTCGTCACGGTCAATGACTACCTCGCCCGCCGCGACTCCGAATGGATGGGCAAGCTCTACAATTTTCTCGGAATGAGCGTGGGGGTCGTCGTCCACTCGCAAGGCGAGCAGGAAAAGAAGATCGCCTACCGGTCGGACATCACGTACGGCCAGAACAACGAGTTCGGCTTCGACTATTTGCGCGACAACATGAAGTTTAGCGCGCTCGAATACGTTCAGCGCGATCTCAACTATGCGATTGTCGACGAAGTCGACTCCATCCTCATCGACGAAGCCCGCACGCCGCTCATCATCAGCGGCCAGGGCGAGCCTTCGAGCCACAAGTATCGACAGATCAACGAGGTCCTCCCCCGCCTCCTGAAGGACGAGCACTACGCCGTGGACGAGAAGGCCCACTCGGTGACGCTGACCGACGACGGCGTCGAACTCGCGCAGAGGCTCATGGGCATCGGCAATCTGTATGATCCGATCAACCTCGAGAGCCTGCACATCCTCAACCAGTGCCTGCGCGCCCATTCGCTCTACAAGCGGGATGTGAGCTACCTCGTCGCCGAGGACGGAAAGGTTCTCATCATCGACGAGTTCACCGGGCGCGTTCTGCCCGGCCGCCGCTGGAGCGACGGGCTGCACCAGGCCGTCGAAGCCAAGGAGAACGTGCGCATTCAAGAGGAAACGCGCACGATGGCCACGATCACGTTTCAGAACCTATTTCGCCTCTACAAGAAGCTGGGCGGTATGACCGGCACGGCCGACACGGAGGCCACCGAGTTTCACGAGACCTACAAGCTCAACGTCATTCAGACGCCCACCAACAAGCCCATGATCCGGGCGGATCATCAGGACGTCGTCTACAAGACCGAGCGCGAGAAGTTCACGGCGGCGATCGCGGAGATCCTCGAGTGCCACGAGAACGGGCAGCCGGTGCTCGTCGGAACGACCAGCGTCGAGAAGAGCAACGCGATCGCGATGCTACTCAAAAAGAAGAAGATCCCGCACGCGGTGCTCAACGCCAAGCATCACGAACGGGAGGCTTTCGTCGTGGCGCAGGCCGGCCGGCGGGGCGCCATCACCGTCAGCACGAACATGGCGGGCCGCGGCACGGACATCGTGCTGGGCGGCAACCCGGAAATGATCGCCAAGCTCGAGTTCCGCGAGCGCGGGCGCGACGCGGACAAGGAAAAGGAGGCTTTCGCGGAGCTCGTCGCGAAGCACGACGAGGCGTGCAGGGTCGAAGGCGAGGAAGTTCGCAAGCTCGGCGGGTTGCACATCCTGGGAACGGAGCGCCACGAGTCGCGCCGCATCGACAACCAACTGCGCGGTCGTGCGGGCAGGCAGGGCGATCCGGGTTCGAGCCGCTTTTATTTGTCGCTCGAGGACGACCTGATGCGCATCTTCGCGGGCGATCGCGTGAAGGCGCTCATGGAGCGCATGGGGATGCCGGACAACGAGCCGATCGTCCACCCCTGGGTGACGAGCAGCATTCAAGACGCGCAGCGCAAAGTCGAGGAGCGCAACTTCGACATGCGAAAGCACTTGCTCGAATACGACGACGTGATGAACGAGCAGCGCAAGACGGTCTACAAACTCCGCCAGCAGCTCTTGCTCGGGATCTACAAGCCAGAGAAGGTCGACGAAGACGGCAAGCTGACCGGCAAGATGCGCGAAATCGCGACGGAACCTCGCATCGTCGAGGACGTGAAGAAGGCCGTTCTCGACATCGTGCTTCATCACGGGACCCCCATTGGGCCGGACAAGCGCCCGCCCAAGACGGCCGAGGACGTCGAAGAGATTTACTCGATGGCGTCGCTCCAGCAGGACGTCTACCAGTTCTGGGGGTATCGGTTCGACTTCCGGGACGGGGAGGGAAAAAAGCCGCACGCGGTGTACGAGCGCCTGCTCTCCGAGGTCCCTCGGAGTCTGACCGAGCAGCGCGAGCAGCTCTTGGATCTGCTCGACAACATCGTGGGCGCGATCGTCGAGGAGTGCTGTCCAGCGAACAAACCCCCGGAGGACTGGGACTGGAAGGGGATCAAGGGCGGTTTCGCCGAGCACTTCGCCGCCAAGTCGCCCGAAGTGGAGCACTTGCACGACGCCGAGCAGATCGCGAAGGCGCTCTTCGATGCGGCCGACGCGACCTTGCAGGAGAAAGAGAAGGAGACAGGAACGGAGCTCCTGCTTCGCGTCTTCCGCCATTTCTACCTCGAAGAAATCGATCGCCAGTGGGTCGACCATTTGACCAACATGGAGCACCTACGCGACGGCATCGGCCTCCGGGGCTATGGGCAGCGCGATCCGAAGCAGGAGTACAAGAAGGAGGGTTACGACATTTTCATGACCATGATGGCGGCGACGAGCAGCAACGTCTGCTCGAAGCTCTTCAAGGTCCAGGTGCGCCGCGAGAATGAAATCGAGCGCATCGAGCGCGAGGATGCCGAGAAGCACGCCGAGCAGCAGCGCGCGATGCAGATGCGCCACGGTTCCGAGAGCGCCGCAGGTGAGGACGAGGCTCCCCCGCGGCCCGCCCCGCGGCCGCAACCGCGCGTTACGGTGCAGCCCGTGCGCCGCGATGGGCCCAAGGTCGGCCGCAATGACCCGTGTCCGTGCGGCAGCGGACAGAAGTTCAAGAAGTGCCACGGTGCCGCTCTCGAAGACGAGAATGAAGCCGGCGAGGACTTGGGGGCTTAGAAGGTGTGGCCGGAAATGGAAGTTGGGGGGGCGGCAAGGCTCCGCTCGACGAGAAGCCTACAGGACCACCAACTCGAGAAAGAGCGTTCCGCCTTTGTAGCTTTGGCCGGCAACGAAGAAGGGCTCGTTTTTTCCCGCGGTTACTTCGAGGATCAGGGGCTTGTGGCCCGGCTCGTCGATGGTGGCGCGCAGGTGGAATCGCTTTTGGCCGTCGCGCTCGATCACGTCGAGCAGCGCGAGCTCGAGGACGCGTCCGTTGACCAGGGCGTCGGTCGCCGCCTTTCCCGTCTCCAACGGGAGGTCTTTTCGTTCCAAGAGCGCATAGACGTTGTACCTGAGGAATGGTTGCTCGCGGGTTAGCTGCGGAAGGTCGCGCAGGCGAGGATCGATCGCGGCTCCGCCGTCGGTCCGGGTCGCGTGAATCACGCTCACCTCGACGGTGGATCGATCCGGGCCGGCCGCCCGCGCTGGCCCGCCAGTGAAGGCAAGCACGGCGATCGCACATAGCGCCAGGGTTCCACCCGCGTGCGTTCCGACACTCATTTGGCACCCGGCTCCTCCTCGACCCAAATGACGACGCTCGATGGTCGCGAGGGATTGGCGGCAGCCGCGGCTGCACTCCCCGTAATCTCGAAGACCGAAATGTCGTGGACCGGCGAGTCGATCTCGTCCACCTCCACGCCTTGCATCGATGCTTGCCCGGCCAAGGTCGTTGAGGTCGCCGAGAGGGCGAGGTCGAGATTCGTTGCCTCCGGGGACGTTTCGTCCGTGCGCGGCCGCTGGCCCGCATAAAACGCAAGGCCGGCGGCCAACGCGAGCGCGCCGCACACGGCGGCCGTTCGCCTCCGCGGCGAGAACTTCCACGATCTCGCTCCCGCCTCGCGTTCCATCCGGCTCGTCGGGACGCGGGCAGAGCGAGACGGCGCCGTCCGCGAGCAAAGGCCGTTCGCGCAAGCCCTCGATCAGAGCTCCGTCGGCGCCGCGATTCGCCAGCGAGCGAATGCGCGCGAGTACGGTCTCGGCGATGGTGTCCACCTGGCATGCGCCGGCCCGTTCTGCGAACGCGCTCGCAAGAAAAGCGCCCACTTCGTCGTGCTCGATCGACAGAACGAAGCGGCGCGCTTCGGGATTGACGCTCGCGAGCAACTCGGCGTGCGCCTTCGCGTCGCCGTCGAGCTCGCCGTCCGCGAGCGCCATGAGCTCCATCATCGTTTCGCGCGGCAAGCTCATGGCTCGCCTCCGCTTTCGGTCGTGGGGGCCTCGACGGAAGGACGAGCGCCCACCTGCTCCTCGTAGCAGTCGGCGAGTGCCCGCTGGAGCTTCTGCCGCGCGTGAAAGAGACGGCTCATGATCGTTCCCTTCGATACGCCCATGACCTCGGCCATCTCCTCGTAGCTCAGGCCGTCGACCTCGCGAAGAACGATGACGGCGCGGTGGTAGCTCGGCAGCGCATCGAGCGCGGCTTGCAGGCGCGCCGCGATCTCCCGCCGGCGCACGACGTCGAGAGCGCTTTGACCCTCGAAGCGGCCGACGAACGAGACATCCAACGCGTCCCCTTCTGCGCCCGCAACGTGCTCCTCGTCGAGCTGCGCCGTGTTGCGGCCGGGCTTACGGAGCAGATCGATTCCGAGGTTCGTAACGATGCGATAAAACCAAGTATAAAAGGTGGAGTCGCCCTGGAATGTCGGCAAACTCTTGAAGACGCGCAGAAAGGCGTCTTGCACGAGCTCGCGCGCGTCGCTCTCGTCACGCACGAGGGCCAAGGCCAAAGCAAAGCCCCTTCTTTGATGACGCTCGACCAATTGTCCGAACGCGCGCATGTCGCCCGCTTGCGCCATGGCGATGAGTGCACGATCTTCCGCCGCGTCCGCTTCTCTCTGCTCTTTGGCCTCCTTGCCTTTGGACGCACCGGAGAGGCGCGTATTCACGCCTCGTGTTCCCACGGCGGCAGCCGTCGCGAGAGAGGCCGTGAAAAGCGCCGAAGTCGCGCGCTTGGCTGACGGCTGAGGGCGCACGGTACCGAGCCTCGCAAGTTCGCGGATTAGCGAGGCGGAATGGACGCCGGTTCATCCGCGAGCTGGATGAGCGCAAGCTTGATTTCGAATTGCTTGTTCGCGCGCAGCACGCGTAGCGTCACCGAACGCCCCACGCCTGCGGTGCTCGCGAGCCATTGCAGTTGCGTGGATCGTTCGATGGGTTGCCCCTCGAACGCGAGGATGACGTCGCCCGGCATAAGGCCCGCGCGATCCGCCGGTCCCCCATGAACGACGTACTCGATGACAGCCCCGGTGGGGGCGGAGCCCTCGGATAGCCCGAGCGTGGTGCGGTCTTCGGCCGTCAGCAGTCGCGCATCCATGATCCGGATCCCGAGCGCACTCCGCGTCACGTGGCCGTCGCGAAGCAACATTGGGAGAAGCTGCTTGACCATGTTGATTGGGATGGCAAACCCAATTCCCTGCGCTCCCCCCCTCGGATCGCGGTGTTGATGCCCACGACCTCGCCCCTCAAGTTGAGCAACGGGCCCCCGGAATTACCCGGGTTGATCGACGCGTCCGTTTGAAGAAAGTCGTAATAGCCAGAAGGGTCGAGCGGCACGTCTTCGCGCGTGCGGCCCCGGGCGCTGATGATGCCGGCGCTCACCGTGTGAGACAGTCCGAACGGGTTGCCGATGGCGACGACCCAGTCGCCCACGTCCATGGCGTCCGAGTCACCGAGCGGCAACGCATGGAAATCCTTGGTCTCGATGCGTACCACCGCGATGTCGGTCGCCGCGTCGGTGCCGACGACCTTGCCCGGGAACTCGCGATCGTCGGACAGTTTGACGGCAATCGCCTGAGCGCCGTTGACCACATGATTGTTGGTGAGGACGATACCGCTCTTGTCGATGATGAAGCCGCTGCCGAGGCCGCTCATCTCGCGGCGCCGTCGCCGATGCGAGAAGGGCGATACATCCACTTCTTCTTCGGTCACCGTGTTGATGGTAACGACACTCGCGTCCGCGGAATGGGCTATCGGCGCGAAGCTGACCGGCTCGGTTCGCACGGCCACCGTCGCGATCGGCATCGAGGTGTGAGTGGTGGGCGCGGCGGGATCCTGGCCCACGACAGTCGCGCCCGGAGGAAGGGAAGCGATCGGGTGGGGGATGGGGACGTCCTTCGAGTCGTCCGGCGCGAAATCACGCAGGCGGCCATTACAGCCAGCGGCGAACAAGGCCCCCACAAGGATGATCGCGTGGGCGCGGATCATCACTTCGTCTTCAGCCGCTCCACGTACCGCATCCGCAGATCGTAGAGAATCTGCGCGATGAGGCGCTCCTCGACTCCGGTCAAATTGCCCTTCGTCTTTTCCTCGAGCATTCCGATGAGGTCGATGGTCTGGCGTGCCATGGCCACGTCCCTGTCGACCGCGCCTGTCTCGGGGTGCGGAGCTTCGCCGAGGTGCATCAAGGCCGAATGGCTCAGGGAGAGAACGAACGTCGAGAAATCGATACTGGGAAGCGACTCGTCGTCGGGCCCATGGCTCTCGTCACTCACGATCATGAACCTCCTGGCCGCTCGGCTCTTCGAAAGGGGGGCGAGTTGGGTCCGGCTCTTCAGTCCCCGCGTCCGCCGAGAGCCGGCTGCGCGGTTCCGATGGTCTCGCCGGTGTCGCCCACGTCCGGAAGCTGCGCCAGGTGCTTCTCGATGTCCTTTTCGTCGAAAATGCCCTTCCTTACGTTGCGCTCGCGCACACGAATATCCCACTCCCAAGCATTGATCGGCTTACTGTTGGCATTGGCCATTGTGGCTTCTTTCTCGCAAGCGTCCCGCGCGGTTAGTTTACTTCACGACCCGCGATTCGCACGGGTTCGTGGTCGTGGTCGCAGTCCGTACCGTGCACGTGCTCGTGCGCGTCGTCCAGATCCGCGGCAGCGCTCTCGATCTCGTCGGTCGTGGCTGCCCTGACCTCTCGCACCTTAACGAGGTATCGGAGGGTCATGCCCGCGAGTGGATGGTTGGCGTCGACGACGACGCGGTCATCGTATACCTCGAGGACGCACATCGCGACTTCGTCGCCGTCGGGGGATTCGGCCACGAACTCGTCACCGACTTCGACGCCTTTGGGGTCGGGGAGCTGCCCGCGTTCGACGTCGAGCACGAGGCTCTCATCGTATTGTCCGTAGCCCGCCTCTGCGGGAACGACGACGTCGCGCTCGTCGCCCACGGCGAGACCGACCAGCGCCGCCTCCAGGCCCGGCACCAGCATTCCGTACCCATGAACGTAGCGAATCGGTTCGCCGTCTTCGCTCTCGCTCGCGTCGAGCAGGTCGCCTTCGTCGTCGCGTAGCTCATAGTCGATCGTGACATGCGTGTTCGGCTGGATGGTGAGATCGCTCACGGTGCCCGCACACCTAGCCCGCCCGCCTCAGCGCGTCGAGAGCACCCCTCGACGGCGGGCCCGGGCGCACGGCCGGTCCTGGTCAAGTGAGCAGTTGCCTCGCCGCGCTCCTATGCGCCCGGAATGCCTTCGATTGCGCGCC
Source organism: uncultured delta proteobacterium (assembly GCA_963831555.1). GTDB lineage: Bacteria > Myxococcota_A > Polyangia > Polyangiales > Polyangiaceae > Palsa-1150. The sequence goes on along the minus strand of CAWHQT010000015.1, from coordinate 631,962 downwards.
TGTATCGTTCGCGGCGGGGCCCGTCCTTCAGGATCTCGTAGGCCTCTTCCAGGACCGTCGCGATGTCTCGGACGGCGTCCGAGAGATCCAAGAGCTCCGGCAAGAGCAGGCGGGAGGGCTCGAACGCGCGACGAAGCTCGAGGAACGCGCGGCGCACCTCGTAACCCGTGGCGTCGCGGGGCACCCCGAGCAACGAAAAGTAGTCTCCATCTTCGACGAGCTGGAGGCGCGCGCGCACGCGCTCTCGGATCGCTTCTGCGTCGAGCGCCGACCCCGCGCCCGTACCCGCGTCCGGCCCGGCTTGGTCGGCCTCGACCGCCCGGAGAACCTCGGTGACTCCCAGCTCGGTCAGCGCAAGAATGACCGTCGCGAAATCCCCGTCGGGTGCGGATTCGAGCACTTCACGAAGGGTCCGTCCGGAAGCGTCCTCCACGAGATCGATCTCGATCTCGGCCAAGCCGCACTCGCGCAGGAGGGCCGCCGCGTCCCCGTGGCCGAGGCGCGACCGGCCCCCGCCGAGTCGTTCGACGGCTTCGGTGGGGGCCACCACGCGCCGCACGACCTCCACGAACGCTGCCGCGCCCGCGTCGCCGCCGAAGACGCTCGGCTCGCCGGCGAGGCGGCCGGGAGGGTGCGCCTCCATGAACGCGCGCGACTCCGCGAGCTGGAGAATGCGTCCCAAGAGCCACTCCGCGTGCGCCCGCAGCGTGGGCCACATTTGATCCTGGCCAAGGTATCCGCGCGCGACCAACGCCGCCCCCGCGTGCCGACCAAACGGAGGAAACCGGACGCCCAGGTGGCGGACCGTCTCGCGCGGGAGCTCGCCCCGGACGCCTAGAAAAGAGAGAAGTGACTCGTCCTCCGCGGAGGACGCACACGTAACGATGTCGCCTTCGTGAAGGACCACGCGACGCTCGATCCCGGCGGATACGAGGCATAGAGAGCCCGACGCGCGCGCCGCGACGGAGCGTGCGACGACGCGCATCGCGTTCCCCGGCCCCACCCCCGCGATCGGTGCGTCGTGTTGGACTGGCGGGGGAACCGCTGCCCGTGGGTCTAGGGGGGGGTCTAGGCGCGGGTCCGTCGACCCGTCCGAGAGCCCCTCGCTGCCTCGGGCGTGCGGCGGAGCGAGAGGCTCGCGTCCGGTTCCCGGACCGGTCGCGTGGGTCGCGTTGGGCGTGTCGCCGCTGGCCGTCGCGGACGTGCCCGTCGTACGATGCCCCCCCCCGTCATGGGTGCGTTCGCGTGCCCAGAGCACGCTCGACGGCGAGTGTCCCGGCACGCCGTCGAAGTCCCGCTCGTCTTCGTCGAGCGGTTCGTCGAGCGCCGCCAGGAGCTCCGAAGGAAGCATCGCTTCGACTTCTTGCTCGGGCGAGGAGGCCGCGGACGCCCAGACCTCGTCGGACGTGACATGGACACTTTGCTCCGCTTCCGCGAGAAGTCGCTGCAAGTCAGGGCTCACGGGCGGAACGAGGGCCGAACGCGCAGGGGGTATCCAGGAAGGCGAGGTCGGCGGCTCGGAAGAAAAGGTCTCCGCGTGGGGTACGCGAGCGGACCAAAATGGGGTCCGGACGTTTTCCACGCCGGGCGAACCGGCGTCGGAGCGTAAGCTCGGCGCGCCGGGCAGATTGAGGGCGGCGGGGACGGCGGCCGGCGGAACCGTCGTTGCCGACGCGTGCTCCCGGGAGCGAGCGTCGCTGGTGAGAGCATCCACTTCGCGCACGAGCGCGGCCAGGTCGATCGGTCGCACGAAGAGCCCGCTGCCTTCGTGCGCAAGCGCCTCTTCAGGACTCGCGATGGCCCCGCCTCTTGCGGCGATGAAGAGCACGGGAATGTCGTCACCGTGGGGCAGCTCGCGCACGCGAGCTACGACCTCGAACGCCCCATGGCTATCCGCGTCGACCAGAACGATGCGCGGCGCCTGCGCGGCGACACGCGCTACGAGCATGGAAAGCGGGACGTCGACGACATTGTACCCGTGGGCTCGCAGCGCAGATGTCACCGCGTCGGCCTCGGCCGTCGGATCGCTCACGAAGAGCGTAGCCAACGGTTCGCTGTGGGCGCCGCCCTGCGGGGCCGTCGTTCCGCCGGCCAAGAGTCACGGACCTTTGCCAGAGCCGCGCGTTCGCTTCGAAGCCAAGTCCGCCGCGATGCGTTCGGCGACGCGGGGCAGCTGGCCCGCCCCCCAAACGAGCACGAAGATGAAGGTGACGATCGCGAGCTCGCCGTGGCTAAGACCAAACATGACGCCCGTTCGAATGTACCACGCCGGCCGACGCTCGCGGTCCGTGACCCAAACCCCGGGAGCGCCGCGCCCCGACGATGATTCGATTCGTGCCGCTCGGCCGAAGTCCTGTCCGGACTTCGACCGCCGCTTCGCGACTTCGCCGGAGCGGCCCTAGACTTCTTTTAGGGCCTCTCGCCCCTCTCTCCTCGCTCCGCTCGTCGATTCACCCCAAAGCCGCTCCCGCGGCTTTGCCTAGTGCCGCCCGACCCACAGGGGGTCGCGCTTCTGCCGGACGGCACTAGCTACTAGCGCACCTTCGCGCTTGTCGGTACACCACGAAAGGTGAACGCAGCGCCGTGCACCGAGGGTTTCGCCACGAGCCATGCAAACGCGGCAAACGGAATCCGCTGAGCGGTCCCGGCGCGAGTCCCCGGACACTCGCACGAGCGCCGCCGCGCGGGCGCCTGCACCCAGGCGGCGCGAAGGACGCTGGGCCCGGGAGAAACGCGCGGGCCTCGTCATGGGTTTGCTCTGCCTCAGCGGCGCTCTGGTGTCGTGGGCGGTGGTGCGCCACTACGAAAACGGTCTGCCGAACGTCGCGGAGCTCAATGACTACCGGGCGCCTCAGGTTACGCGCGTGCTGGCCCGTGATGGCTCCGTTCTCGCCGAAGTCTTTACCGAAAGGCGCACGGTCGTGCCCATCGGGTCCCTGCCGGCGCACGTCAAGCTCGCAATCCTCGCCGCCGAAGATGCGGGATTCTATGAACACGAGGGGCTCAACTACCTCGGCATCGCCCGCGCTCTCGTCGTCAATCTCAAGAGCCACGGAACGCGGCAAGGCGGCTCGACGATCACGCAACAGGTCGTCAAAAATCTGCTCCTGAATTCCCGCGAGCGGACGCTGTCGCGAAAAATTCGTGAGGCGCTGCTCGCGCGGCGCCTCGAGCGAGATCTGACCAAAGACAATATTCTCGAGCTTTACATCAACAACATTTTCTTCGGCCGCGGCCGTTACGGCATCGAGGAAGCCGCTCGGGACGACTTCGGCAAGAGCGCGAAGGATCTGAGCATCGCAGAGGCTGCACTCATCGCCGGGCGAATCGCCAATCCACGCGAGTATCATCCGCGCACGAGCATGGCCGCCGCGGTCGCTCGCCGCTCGTACGTGCTCGATCAGATGCATGACAAGGGGTTCTTGAGCGATGCGCAGTGGGCCGCGAGCAAAGCGGAGGGGGTGGTACTCGCGCCTCTGGCCGATGCGTTGGGCACCCTCGCCCCGGAGGCGGTGGACCTTGCCCGAACGGAGCTTTCGCGGCTCGTGCCGGAGCAAGCGCGCCTCGGCGGATTCACCATCATGACGTCGATCGACCCGAAGCTTCAAGCGGCCGCGCGACAAAGCGTGCGCGAGGGCCTCGTGGCGTACGACAAGCGTCACGGGGTGGGGGGCCCTCTCAAGCTCGCTGGCCCGGTGGCCAACAAGAAGGGCAAAACGGCGTCCCCGCGCGAGGCGGTCGCGACGTTCGAAGGCACGCCGAGCTTCGAGCAACACAAGGTGCTCGTGGGGGTCGTGGATGCGGCCGATGACGCGGCGGACACGTTCGACGTCCGCCTGGGTACCGTGAGGGGGACGGTGCATCTGGCCGAGTTCGAGCGCTACAATCCGGAAAAGCTGGCCCCGAGCGCGTACGCCCCGGTGGGGGCGCGCGTGCGTGTGAGCCTGCTTGCGCCGGTATCGGACACGGCCGCGAAAGTCCCGCTGCGGCTCGAGCTGGGACCGGAAGGAGCGCTCGTCGCGGTCGACGTACGAACGCGGCAAATTCTAGCGCTCGTCGGCAGCTACGAGGGCCAAGCCGCAGCCCTCGACCGGGTGACGCAATCGCGGCGACAGCCCGGGTCCACGTTCAAGCCCATCGTGTATTCGTATGCGCTCCACGCGCGACTCGTCACCGCCGCTACGTTGATTGACCCGACGCCCGACGGCTTGCCGGGCGCGTATCGTCCGAGCAACTTCGAGGGATGGCAGGGGCGCGATCCGCTTCGGCTCCGAGAAGCCCTGGCTAGCAGCGTAAACGTCGCGGCGGTGCGGGTGCTCCACGACGCCGGGCCCGAAAATGTCGTTGCGTGGGCGCACTCCTTGGGCATCGAATCGGTCATGAAGCCCGATCTGTCGCTCGCTCTCGGCAGCTACGAGCTGCGCCCGATCGAGCTGGCCGGCGCATACGCAACGTTCGCAGCAGGGGGTCTCTACGAGGAGCCGTCGCTCATCGTCCGCATCGTGGGCCCGGACGGCAAGGACGTCACGTTGCCGCCGCCGGTCCCGCCTCGCCGGGTCATGGACGAGGCCGAGGCCTATCTCGTGACCAACCTGCTCGCGAGCGTGATCGACCACGGGACCGGCGCGCGCGCGCGCACTCTGGAGCGCCCGCTCGCGGGCAAAACGGGGACCTCCAACGGTCCCCGGGACACATGGTTCGCCGGGTACTCGACCGACATCGCAGCCGTCACGTGGGTTGGTTATGACGACGGGCACCTGCTCGGAAGTGCGGAGCAGGGGGCCGTGACGGCGCTACCGGCGTGGATGACTTTCATGAAGGCCGCCCACGAGGGCAAGCCTCGCGCGGACTTCCCCAGGCCGCCGGGGCTCGTCAACGTGACGATCGACCGCCGGACGGGCCAACTGCCCTCCTTGGACGACGCCGACGTTCTCGACGAAGTGTTTCTCGCGGGCACCGAGCCCACGAAAACCGCAGAGAGCGACGCAGACGCCGCGCCGCAAGAATGACGACACGCTCCGGGTGGACTTCCCCGAAGCTACTGGTTCTCACGGCGCTCGTGGCCACCCGCTGTCGCGTGGCGCCGCCCCACGCCCGCGAATCGCGCGCGTCCGCGACGATCGCCGGCGACTGGGCCGGCGTCTGCGCCGCGCCTGCCGGGACATCGCCGCCCGTCCCACTCGCGATCTCGGTGCCGAGAGATACGTGGGTGCTCCACATCGGCGATTCGTTCGTCGATGCCTCCTTTCAGCAGAACTTGCGCCCTCGCTTTCGGGACGCCGGTACGGCCTATGTCTCGAGAGCGATCACCGCGACGTACACGACCAGCTGGGCTCGCAAACCCGAGCTGGATGAATGGCTGGCGCGCCGCCCCTCGATGGTGGTGGTGACCCTCGGTGCCAACGAGATGGACATCTCGGCTCCGCAGGAGCACGCCAAGGCCATCGCGGCGATCGCGCGCAAGATCGCTTCGGCCGGCGCTTCTTGTGTCTGGACCACGCCTCCTCTCTGGAAGCCGGATACGGGCATTCTGCAAGTCATCCACGACCATTGCGCGCCGTGCCTCTTCTTCGACAGTGACGCGGTGATGGGAGCGCTCTCGGTCAAGGAGCGGCAACGCGATCGGATACACCCGAACCACGCTGGCGGGGCGCGATGGGCGGACGCGTTCTGGACGTGGCTGCAAGCGCACCGCGACGCAAGCCGCGGGCCTTGGGGGCTGGTCCCGTTCGATCGACGGGAGCAATAGCCCCGGGGGGGTCACAAGGCGTTCCACGGCAAGAAATCCACGAGCGCTTCCGGGTCGCGCGCGCCTTCGCCCGCAGGGACCACCGCGAGCCCGTCGGAACGTGCGAGGTTCGTCGCGGCGCCGGACCCCTGGTTGTCGTGCGCGCGTGCGAACATCGACCCCTGGTCCGCCTCCAAGGAGGCCCGTAGAAATTCGGTTCGGTCGGGCGAGCGCTTGAGGGGGCCCACCAGACGCAGGCGGAGTGCGATGGGCAGCGGGCGCGCATCGCCTTGAAGCGCGCGCAATAGCGGCATGCCGAATAGCGCCCACGTGACGAGCGCGCTCGCGGGATTGCCCGGCAGTCCGAGTACGCGCGCCGCTCCTTGCGTGCCGACGGCAAGCGGCTTGCCAGGACGGATGGCCACGCGCCAGAAATCCAACGCGACGCCCGCTCGCTCGAGCGCGGGACGCACAAGATCGCGATCCCCCACGCTGACTCCGCCGACCGTGATGAGCACGTCCGTTCCGTCGAGCGCCTCTTCGATCGCACGCTGCGTAGCGGTAGGCTCATCGCGTGCAATCGGGGCGATGCGCGGGGAGGCCCCGGCCTGCCGGGCCAGCGCGGCGAGCGAGGCGCTGTTGGACTCCGGAATGGATCCCGGGCGTGGCGGGTCGCCCGGCGCGCGAAGCTCGTCCCCCGAGCACAAGATGGTTACCCTCGGCCGCCGCGCGACGATGACCTGCGCTCGATCGAGCATGGCCGCGAGCGCGAGCGCACCCGGCGATAGCCGAGAGCCCGCCGAAAGCGCGATCGCTCCGCGCGCCAAATCTTCGCCGGCACGGCGCACGTGCTGTCCGGGCACGGGAGCCACGTCGATCTGGATGGCGTTTGCGCTTCGCATGACGCGTTCCTGCATGATGACGGCGTTCGCGCCGAGCGGAAGCGGAGCCCCGGTGAAGATGCGGCATGCGGTCCCCGGCTCCAGAGGTGGCGGCGTGGTCCCCGCGGTGGCTTCGCCGGCCACGGCGAGCGTAAAGGGCGGGGCCCCTCGGGCGTCCGCGGCGGCCACCGCGTATCCGTCCATTGCGCTGCAATCGAACGGGGGCAGCGCGCTCTCGGCCACCAAATCCTCGGCGAGCGTGCGAAACGCGCTCTCGGAGAGCGCCACACGCTCGGTCGAAAGGCGCACCACGCTCGACAGAATGCGCGCGCGGGCTTGCTCCACCGAGAGCACGTCAATGCCCGTGCTTCTCGCCGCGCGCCAGCGCCGCGGCGTGCGGCAAGAGGGGCGCGAGAATCCTGTCGACCCCGAGCGCGACGGCCTTGGGGCTTCCAGGAAGTGCCGCCACCACACGCCCTCGGTGCACTCCGGCCACGGCACGCGAGAGGACCGCGCGCGCTCCGATTTGGTCCCAGGAAAGACGACGGAATGCCTCGCCGAACCCGTCGAGCTTCTTTTCGAGCAGCGCTTCGATGGCTTCGTAGGTTCCGTCTCGCGGCGCGACCCCCGTGCCCCCCGTCGTGACGATGGCGTCCGCCAAGTCTTCGTCGCAAATGCGCGTGATGACGGCGCGGACCCCGCTTGGCTCGTCGCGCACGATCGCGTGCATCGAGACGACGAATCCCGCCGCGCTGAGGCGCTCGCGAAGCGTGGCGCCCGATGCGTCGTCCGCCGCCGTGCGCGTGTCGCTCACCGTCACGGCGGCGACCCGCAGGGGGCGCTCGGCCATCGTCATCCTCCTGCCACGGGCGGAATCAGTGCGAGGACGTCGCCATCGACGAGCCGCTCTCGCTCATCGGCAAACGCCTCGTTGCGTGCGACTCGAACGTGCGCGCGGTGCTCCGCGTACACGCTGTGACGGGACGCCAAGAGGGCGCAAAGCTCCCCCACGGTGCCCACTCCGGGCGGGAGATCGAGTTCTTCTTCGGAGAGGCCCACGGCCTCACGCAGGCCGGCAAAGTAGAGCACGCGAACGATCGCCATGACGCCCGCCGGCACGCTAGCCCCCCAGGCTGCCTCGCGTCGAGGGCTGCCTCGGGTCTCTGAATTCTGAAAGTGTGGCCGGAAATGGACGTCGGGGGCCTGGGGTGTGGGGCTTGGGGGGAGAGGATCTCCCCCAAAACCTGGCTCGTGAAAGAGCTGCCCGGTACTTCCGGGCAGCTCTCGACCGCGGAAGGCGCCTTGGTTCGCTTTCGCGGCGGAGAGCAGTCGACAGGTCAAAGGCCCGGACTTAATAGAACACTGGTTCTTCGTGAGTTTCGCTCGTTCGTTGCTGGAGGCTGCGCGATGAGCGCACGTCCCGTCCTCTTCACGGTTGAGTTTCGGCGCAAGATGGCGGAGCTGTCTCAGGACCAGCGACAGGAGTGGCTTTCCTCGTTGGCCTTTGCACTTCGGTCCCCCGAGGCTCGCGAGGATTCCGTCCTTTCGCAGGAGCTACGTGAAGTTGCGCGAGGATGTCGGCTGCGGCTGGTAGAGACGATCGAGAAGCAACTCGGCCCGTTTGACGACCACCACCTGCGCGCGTTGCTCGAGGTAGGCCGAGAGCGCTTCGTGCGCGCGGAAGAGATCGTGCGGAGCACCGAGGACGCCCCGCTTCCGCTCGATGACGGGGGGTTCGCGACCATCAGCGCCCCCCACGCATACCTCCTTTCGTATCGGCTGTTGCGGCTCGCCCCTGGCGACACCTTGATCGAGCTCGGCAGCGGGTCGGGATACGGAGCCGCGCTGGCCGCGTACATCGTGGGGCCCTGCGGCCGCGTGATCTCATTCGAGATTGACAGCGGCCTCGCCACCTGGGCCCGTCGCTCGCTCCGTGACGAGCCGTTCGGTAACGTCACGGTCGTCCAGTGCGACGCCATGAAGAGCGCCTTGCAGTGGGGCGGCGCCAAGCGGGTGGCCGTCACGTTCGCCGTCGAATCGCTGCCGCCGGAATGGCTGCGCGCCCTCCCAGAAGGCGGAATGCTCGTCGCGCCCGTGGGTCCCTGCGATCAAGACCAGCGCCTGGTGCTCGCGACCCGGCGGCGCGGCCGTGTCCTCGAGAGCGACCACGGCGCTGTTCGCTACGTGAGAAATCGGTCGGGTACCCGTAGTCCCGGAGGCTGACGATCGGGCCGGCACGGGCCGGCCACCATTGCCCGGGTCGGTTCCGCGGAAGGGACGCAATTTCTGCAGCCCCACCCTTGCGCGGCCGCCGATCGGCTCTCTATGCTCTTGGACACCATGTCGCAGTCCTACCTCGAGCAACTTTCGCAGATGACCACCATCGTCTCCGACACCGGGGACATCAACGCCATCCGCAAGTTCAAGCCGCGCGACTCGACGACCAACCCGTCCCTGATCATGGCAGCCTCGCAGATGGCGGAGTACGCGCCGCTCATCGACCAGAGCTTGGCCTGGTCCAAAAAGCAGGTGGGGGCGGCCGGAGGCAAAGAAGCCATTCTCCGCCGCGCCATCGATCGGCTAAGCGTCGAGTTCGGGTTGCGCATCCTCGAGATCATCGAGGGCCGCGTTTCGACCGAGGTGGACGCCCGCATCTCGCTCGATACGCACGCGAGCATCGAGAAGGCCCGGTCTCTCATCAAGCAGTACGAAGCGGCCGGGATGAGCCGCGAGCGCGTGCTCATCAAGCTTGCGTCCACCTGGGAAGGAATCAAGGCGGCCGAGGTGCTGGAGCGGGAGGGAATCCACTGCAACATGACGCTGCTCTTCGGGCTCCATCAAGCCGTGGCGGCGGCCGAAGCGGGCGTCACGCTCATCTCGCCGTTCGTCGGTCGAATTCTCGACTGGTACAAAAAGTCCACGGGCAAGACGTACGAGCCGGCCGAGGATCCGGGGGTCCAGTCGGTCGCGCGCATCTACAATTACTTCAAGCGCTTCGGTTACAAGACCCAAGTCATGGGGGCGAGTTTCCGGAGCCTGGGGGAGATTACCGAGCTGGCCGGTTGCGATCTCCTCACGATCGCGCCCAATTACCTGGAAGACCTGACGAAGACCCAGGGTCCTCTTCCCCGCAAGCTCGACCCGGAAAAAGCGAGGTCGATGACCATCGAACGGCTCCCGATGGACGAAACGAAGTTCCGGGCGATGCACCAGGCCGACCGGATGGCGAGCGATAAGCTCGATGAGGGCATCCAGGGATTCACGAAAGCTATGGTGTCGCTCGAAAAGCTGCTCGGCGATCGCCTCGATTCGATCCACTGAACCGTGGCGATGACGCCGGCACCGGCCGACTTCCGGCGACGGGAACACCCGTCGGGCCGCCAAGCTTGGTAAGCTCGGCGACGCATGCTTCCCGAGCGCAAACAGGTCCTCATCGTCGACGACGAACCGAACCTGCGGAAAATCCTTTCGGCGCAGCTCACGCGCGACGGATATGACGTCCTGACCGCCGAGGACGGCGAGCAAGGGCTGCAGCTCCTGCGCGAGCACCACATTGACCTCGTCATCACCGACCTGAAGATGCCGAAGGTCGACGGGATGACGCTCCTGAAGAAGGCGCTCGAGGAGGATCCGGAGCTTCCCATCGTGCTCGTCACGGCCCACGGAACCATCGACACGGCCGTCGAGGCGCTCAAGAGCGGAGCGTTCGACTTCGTCACCAAGCCGTTCGACAAGGACGAGGTTCGCCAGATCGTGGCCAAGGCGCTCAAGACGCGGGAGCTGCGCGGCGCCGACGCGACGTCGACACCGACGTCGCGCGGGGCGCGCTTCGGCATCATCGGCACATCGCCGGGTATCGCCGAACTCTATGCGATCCTCGAGCGCGTTGCGGACACGCCGACCACCGTTCTCATCACCGGCGAGAGCGGGACGGGCAAGGAGCTCGTGGCGCGCGCGCTGCACGAGCACTCGAGCCGAAAGGACAAGCCGTTCATCAAGGTCAATTGCGCCGCCATTCCGAAAGAACTCATCGAGAGCGAACTCTTTGGGTACGAGCGCGGCGCGTTCACGGGCGCGGTCGCGAGCAAGCCCGGCCGCTTCGAGCTCGCGAACGGCGGAACGCTCTTTCTCGACGAGATTGGAGAAATCCCGATTGAAATGCAGGTCAAGCTCCTCCGCGCGCTGCAGGAAAGCGAATTCGAGCGGGTGGGCGGCATCAAGACCATCCGCGTCGACGTTCGGCTGGTTGCGGCCACCAACCGCGACCTGAAGAAGCTCATCGCGTCGGGGAGCTTTCGCGAAGACCTCTTTTACCGGCTCAACGTCGTGCCGATTCGCCTCCCCGCGCTGCGAGAACGTACGGGGGACATCCCGCTACTCGTCGAGCACTTTCTCGTCAAATTCAACGAGCGTCTGAAGAAGAGGGTCGACGGGGTCGAGCGCGACGCAATGGATCTGCTGGTCCAGTATCCATGGCCAGGCAATATTCGCGAGCTCGAGAATGTCGTCGAGCGATCTGTGCTCTTCTGCGACACGCACGCGCTCAACGCGAGCGACCTTTCGCCCGAGGTGCGGGGGATCGCCGCGCTCTCCAACGTTCCCGTGACGGACGCCGATCTTCACGCGGCGCTCGCGAGCGAGGGGGGCCTGAAGGAGCACGTCAAGGTGGCGATGAGTCGCCTCGAGCGGGAGCTCGTCAGCAGGGCGCTTTCGCAGACCAACGCGAACGTCACCCACGCCGCACGCCTTCTCAAGATTTCGCGCAAAGGCCTCCAACTCAAGATGAAGGAGCTGGGATTGCGTGAGGGGTCCGGCGAAAAGGCCGACTGAGATGGCGATCGAAATGCGGACCACCGGGGCCGCCGCATTCGTGATGACGACGCTCGTCGTCGCCTGTGGAAGATTGCCGGGGGTCGAGCGCGATTCGCAGGACGGCGGCGTGGTGGTCAGCGCGCCGAGCTCCGAAGCCATCGCCGTGCCTCGCCCTCGCATGGCCTGGGTCCCCGCCGGCATTCTGCACGCCGGCAGCGAGATCGACGAGGCGCCCCGCGTCGCCGAAGCGGAGCTACCGGGGGTCGATCTTCCGATGAGCGGCTTCTACATCGACATTTTGCCGTGGCCGAATGAATCGGGCGCCATTCCGACTACGAACGTGACGCGCGACGAGGCGACGCGCCTTTGCGAGGACAAGGGAAAGCGGCTCTGCTCGGAGCTCGAATGGGAGCGCGCTTGCAAAGGACCGAACAACGCTCCTTTCGAATATGGATCGACGTACGATGCGCGCGCGTGCGAAGCGGGCGTCTCGGCCGACACCGCAGCCCAGAGGCCGAGCGCCCAACGGCCAGCGTGCCGGAGCGCGCTGGGGGTCCGCGACATGCACGGGGGCGCCTCGGAGTGGACCGACTCGCACTGGGGGCGCGGGACGTCGCGCGATCTCGGCGTCGTAAGGGGAGGAAGTGACGTGGCCGGAGAGCTCGCAACCCGATGCGCCTTCGCGCGGGCGTTGGCGCCGGGCGAGCGGTCGTCCACGATCGGGTTTCGCTGCTGCGCGGGCCCCCGCAACGAGGTGCAAGTCGCGCTTGACGTCACGAAAGGCCTCCCCTTCGAGCGCACCGCGCACGCGACGCTCGCGTCGCCGCCGCTCGACGCGCTGGGCGGCGTCGCATGCGGCCCCCCGGCGGCACCGTCACCATGCTCCGTTGCGCGCGCGTGGACGTGGCGGCCGGCCGCGAACGTGGAGCTGTCGCTGGCAGGAGGATGCGTGGGCCACGATCCCAGCGCACGCTGCGCTCTCGGCGTGGCGCGCACGGCGGGGCCGCACACGCCAACGCTGGCGCAGATCGACACGGGGCGAGAGATTCCCGAAGTGGTCCTCGTGGAGAGCCGCGACCGGCGCGTACGCGTGCGCGGAGCCGACGCGCACGGGCTCTTCTTTCGGGAGCTCATTTTCGACTATGGCCGGGTCGACGTGCGGCCCGTGCGTTAGCGCATCGCGCGGACGACGCGGGCGAAGCTCGTCGAAGCACCTCTTCTCGGAGGTGCGGTGGCTACGTGGCAGCCACGAGCAGCTCTTCCGAGTTGTTGGGCGGGCGGAGGCCATCCGTCCTTCCCGCGAAGTAGCGCTCCGCGAGACTTGCGGCCGACACGTGGCGGGCATCCCGGAAGCCCGCCTCTTCCGCGAGCCCCAGAATCTCGGATGGCGTGAAGAAACTGATGAACGGCGTTCCGCTCGCTCGCGCGCCCTTCGCCGCGATTTCCAGTCCCGGACGCACCCCGGGATCCGCAAGCTCGATCGGCAGCAAGAACGTCATGACGAGCGTGGACCCCGCGGTGAGTGCGGCCACCTGACGCAAGGTGGCCACTATCGCGTCCCGGGTGAGGTACATGCTCACTCCGGTGGAAGCGACGACCGCCGGCTGGCTCGCGTCGAAGCCGCCGGCTATCAGGTTTTCCCACCACGAGGCTTCCGCCTCGAAATCGACCGGCACGAACCTTAGCCAGTCGGGGATGCCGAAGCCAAGATCGACGAGGCGCTGGCGCTTCCAGGCTTGAGGACCGGGCTTGTCGATTTCGAACACCCGCAGGAGCGAGGCGATCTCTGGTCTTCGCTGGGCGAAGGTGTCGAGCCCGGCTCCGAGAATGACGTATTGGCGGACTCCTTGCCCAGCCTGCTCTGCCACGAGGTCTTCCACGAACCGCGTCCGCGCCACGATGGAAGCGCGGAACGGGCGAGTGAAGTCTGGGTTCATGTCAGGGCGGTCGCGCCACCCCTCGTCAGGGGCAGCCAACCGAAGACCAACCTCGTCTTCGAGGACGTGCGGCGGCGGATCCGCTCGGACGTGCAGCGCCCGCCACAGGGCCACACGCACCGCCGTCAGATCGGCCCTCACGGTCGGACTGTTCACGGCGTTACCGTATCAGCCTTTCCCCCGTTCTCCCCCGGTGCCGTGGGTGTGTAGGAGGGACGCTAGTAGCAAGTGCCGTCCGCCGTAAGTTCGGCCGGAGTCGACGGCACTAGCAAAGCCGCGGGAGCGGCTTTGGGGGTCCGGGGCGAAGCCCCGGGAAAACAGGATAGTTTCGCCTCGGCGCAGCCGACCGCGCAGCGGGCGGAACTAAGTCGTCGGAACACTCGGCGGCCTAGCCGAGGAAAGCTGGATCGCGACTGGGAGCGCGTTTTGCGTGCCCCGATCGCCCGCGGGGTGAGGTTGGTTCTGGTGGGCGCGCGGCGCGATCTAGGCGGCCGTTACGTCGACGCGAATACGAAAGACCGCCCGAAACGATTGATTGGGTTCCACGAATCGGAGGCCCATCCCGCTCGTCAGCGCGTCCGTGGGCGCAGTCATCGGCTCGAGGGCCACGAAGGCTTTCCCCCTCGGAGCGAAGACTTGAGTGTGCGGGAAGCCCTCCAAGAGGTCGACGGTAATCCGTCCATAGGAGGCACCGATCGACATCGAGGCCTGTTCGCCGAGGATCGCAAACCCGTCGTCGAATTCGGCGTCGCCGAGCGGGCCGTCGAAGCCGGCGAACGGTTCGTCCGCGCCCGACGGGATCCCACGTGAATCGAGAGCGAGCTTGCGCATCGCCGGCAGCGTCAACCGCCACTCCGATCGATCGAGCCCTGGAAGGCCGATGTACGGGTGGAAGCCGAAGCTCACGGGGACAGGCCCTCGCGCAGCGGCCACGAGCGTCGCTTCGAAGGTCAGGCCGTCGGAACGCAATGTGCTTTTGAGCTCGACGCGATGCGGAAATGGAAATACCGCCAAGAGGTCCGGGTGCGTCCAGTCGAGGCCGGCGACGAGGCAATCGGGCGTCGCCTCCGTGACGTCCCACGCGAGACGAGACCACGGTACCCCGTGCATCGGTAAACCATGATCGTCCAGGTGCAAGAGCCGCGACGCGGGGTCGAGGACCACGTCGCGTCCGGCCGCCGTGTAATGCATGCTCGAAAGTCGATTGGCCCATGGATACAGGAGCGGGACTCCGGCCGTTTTTCCTGCTGCCCCGGCGCCTTCCAGGTCTTCGAGGCGCCGCAGAGTCTCGACTCCGCGGTGGCGCAACGAGGCGCACAGCATCCCCCGACTCGGCAGCATGACGGCACGGAGATTGCCGGCCGCCAGCGTGCGAGCGCCATCGAAGAGCGGAGGATCGATTCGGGTCGCCGTCTTCATCGCAAACCTGGCCCGACGCACATCCTACGGCAGGGCGGCCCCCGTGCTAAGAACTCGATGCCTGCGGTGGACCGGTCCGTCGCGGACGAATCGTGCTGCTTGCCGATCGATACCCCATGGAGAATCTTGGGGCACGCGTTCACGATTGGGTTGCGTCGCTTCAAACCCAACCAGTACCCGCGCGCGTCTGCGCCCGCACCTTTGTCACGTGCGCGCTCGAACCAGCCCGTGCGCTCGGACCAGGTCGTTGAGATGGGACCGCGCGATCCCGATGCGACGCGCGGTCTCGCTCACGTTCCAGCTATGGCGAGCTAGCGCTTGCTCAAGAAACGCGCGCTGAAATCGGCGCGTAGCGTCCTCGTACGTATCGTCGGCGCTCGGCGCGGCCTGCTGCGGCTTCTCGGGAAACAGGTGGCGCGGCTCGATCGCGATCGCCCCCTCGCTCACCGCGACGGCCCACCCGCGCTGCAACGTATTCTCCAGTTGCCGCACGTTGCCCGGCCACTCTCCCTCCGCCAAGGCGATGCGGGCGGCCCGAGTGAGGGGGATCGCTTTGCCGTCGTCCTCGCCGACAGTGCGCACGATCGCTTCCGCGATGGACTCAATGTCCTCGCGCCGATCGCGCAGAGGGGGGATGTGCACGCCGAGCACGTTGAGGCGATAGTAAAGATCCTCCCGCAGTCGCTTGGCCCGAATGAGCTCCTCCGGATCCAAGTTGGTGGCCGCGACGATGCGTACGTCGGCATCGATCGGCGTCGTGCTGCCGAGCCGGTAGTAGCGGCGAGACTGCAGAAATAAGAGAAGCTTGCCCTGAACGGCAACAGGCATGTCGCCCACCTCGTCGAGAAAGAGCGTGCCGCCGTTCGCGGCGTCGATCTTTCCTTCCATGCGGCGGACGGCGGTGCTGTGGGCTCCCTTCTCCGCGCCGAACAGTTCGCTCTCGAAGAGGCCCTCGGGCACCGCGGCGCAGTTCACCTCGACGAACGGCTGCCGCGAGCGGGGGGAGCTCTCGTGCAGGGCCCGCGCGAACGCCGATTTTCCCGTGCCGCTCTCGCCTGTGAAGAGCACGGGGAGGGTAACGTCCTTCGCCACCGTGAGCATCCGAAAGACCTCGGCGAGCGCGCGGCTCCTGCCCGCAAGCGGCCGTACCTCCAGCTTTGCGCGCAAAACGCCCGTATGATCCGATTCGGTCGCGGCCTCTTCTCGCACGAGGAGCCGCTCGGCCAAGGGCGACACGTGGCGCGCGAAGAGCTCCGCGTACGTTACGTCGTCCTTGGTGAACGGACCGGCGCGCGGCCGATCGGTCAAGTAAAGGACGCCGATCGACGGCGCTCCGATCGGGGCACAAAGTACGGCGCGAATTCCCTGCGCTCGCACGCTCGTGTGGCCCTTGAATCGATGGTCATCGACGGCGCTCGCGGTCGACACAGTGCGCCCGGTCGCCAGCGCTTCGCCGATGATTCCACTCGAAAAGGACCGGCGGACCTCCTGGAGCTCCTCGGGCGACAAGCCGCTTGCGATCGAGAAGCGCGCGGCGCCGCTGCGCTCGTCGCCATAGAGCTCGATGTACCCCTTGCGGGCTTGCGTCACCCCGACCACAAGCGCCAGCGCGGCCTCCAGAAACGGCAACACGTCGTCGGCCGCGCCGAGCTCGAGAAGACGCAAGAACAGATCCCGCTCGAGCCGCAACCGCGCCGCGTCGTTGGGATCGATGCCCTGGGTCACGCCGCCCACCATATCTCACGATGGCCGGTGGACGGGTATTCGAAGGCACCGAGCGCGTAGGGCTCTGGATTGGCTCCCCGCGACTTCCCGGCCTCGGCTCACGGTGCTCTAGGCAAAGACGCGAATTCCTCGCTATCTTGTGCCCTTGTGCCCTTGCGAGGGTCTCTCTTACTAGGCCAATACTAGGCCAAGCCTGCCATGCAACCGTCCTCGGGTAGAGCCCATCGCTATCCCCAGCGCGGCGAAGTCATCGACGGAAAGTACCGGATCGAGCGCCTTCTGGCCGAAGGAGGGATGGGGGCGGTCGCCAAGGCGACTCACCTCTTGCGGCGCGCGCCCGTGGCGCTCAAGTTCATGAGCGCGGGGGCTCGGAATCACCCGGGTGCGGACGAGCGCTTCGTCAACGAGGCCGTCGCCGCATCGCGGATTGACAGCGACCACGTCGTCAAAATCTTCGACGTCGCGCGACTGCCGGGCGGAGCGCCCTACCTCGTCATGGAATTTCTCGAGGGCTACGACCTCGGGACCTTGCTCGATCGCGATGGGCCCAAGCTCGAGACCGCGCGCGCCATCCACCTGGCGCTGCAGATTCTGCGAGCCCTTCAAATGGCTCACGGGGTGGGCATCATCCACCGCGACATGAAGCCGTCCAACTGCTTCGTCGTCGACAAAGAGGGCGAGCGAGACTTCGTCAAAGTCGTCGACTTCGGGCTGAGCAAGATCCGCGTCTTCGAGGATGACGCGGGGGCCCGGTCGTCGCTCACGGGCACGAACATCATCTTTGGAACTCCGCACTACATGTCGCCCGAGCAAGCGCGATCCTCGCGCGACGTCGACCTGCGGACGGATCTGTATTCGGTCGGGGCCGTTCTCTACGAGATGCTCTCGGGACGGACGCCCTACACGACGGACGGTGGCGACAACATTCTTTATCAGGTCTTCATGGCTGAACCGGATTCCCTCAAGGCCCACTGCCCTGACCTTTCCGACGCCCTCGCAGACGCGGTCCATCGCGCCCTTCACCGGGAGCCGGAAGCGCGGTTCGGGTCCGCCCTCGAGATGGCCCAGGCCTTGACTCCGTTCGCCGACCCACGCAGCGGCCAAGTCGTCGCCCGGCTTCTCGGCAGCCGCGGGCACAGCCCCGTGCCGGCGCGGTCGGGCTCGATTCGCCCGGCCGACGCAGACGCCCGCGCCGAGACCTCCGAGGCCATGGCCAAGACGCTGGCCGGGGGCCATGTGCCGGCTCCGGCGATCCCGCATCCCCCCGGAAGCATGAGCGCTTCTCCGGGATCGCCGTCGGTGACAAGCCCCAGGAGCGCCCGCGAAGCGCGATGTCTCGACGCGCCTGCGCGAACGAAGAGCGCGCGCAGGGTGGTCGTCATCGCGGCCGGGGCGCTCGGACTGGCGATCGGAACGGGGGGCATTTTCGCTGCTCTGCGTAGCGACCGCAAGGCCGATTCCACGCCGGTGGGCCACGCCAGCGCTCCCCATGAACGGGTCGACGCGCCCGCCCCTCGCACGAGCGTGCCCGCCGAGGCGAGTACGCAAGTCCCGGCATTTCCCGATGCGTCGCCGGCTTCCATCGCCAGCGGGACGGCATCGTCGTCCCCTCCGATTCTTGCGCGCTCGCCACAACCCGTCCGCGCGGTCGCTTCGGGCGTCCGATCGAGCTCGCAGCCGCCCTCGTTGCCCCCGGCCAACACGACGCCCGTCGCGACACCCAGCAGCCGAGTTCGAAAGACGGGCCTCGAGGAGAATTTTCAGCGATGAGGCGCGGGCGATTTGCGGCGCTCGTCGCGATCGCGACGCTCATGGTTCCATCTCTCTCTCTCTCGCAGGTCGCGGCGCCGAGCGTTCAAGCGAGCGACGAAGCCCGTCAACGGTTCGACCGCGGCCTCCGCCTCTTCAACGCGGGCGACGACCCCGGCGCGCTGGCCGAGTTCAAGCGCGCGTTCGAGCTTAGCGGGAGCGTCGTCGCCCTCTACAATCAGGGGCTGGTGTACGCCGAGATGGGCCGCGCGGTGGAGGCCACCGAAGTGCTCTCCCGTGTCCTCGCGTCGCCCGGCTCGCTCTCGCCCGCGCGCCTGGCGCTGGCGCGGAGGCGGCGGGACGAACTGGCCGCAAGCGTCGCCGAGATCGCGCTCTCGGTGAGCGTGGAGGGCGCGTCGGTGGAGGTCGACGGGGTGGAGGTCGCCAAGACGCCCCTCGCGGCGCCGCTCCACGTGACGAGCGGCGCGCACGTGATTGGCGCGATTGCTTCGGGCTTCGAGCCGGCGCGCAAGGAGATCACGATTGCGGGTCGCGAGACGCAGTCGCTCGCGCTCGATCTCGTCGCCATGCAAGGTCGACTCGCCCATCTCGCTGTCAAGACACACTTGCCCGGCGCCGACGTGTTCGCCGACGACCATCGAGTTGCGAGGACGCCTCTTTTGGCCTCGATTGCGCTCGCGCCGGGCAAGCATCGAATCGAGCTTCGCCGGGAGGGCTACCGGACCGCTCGGGCCGAGGTCGCGCTCGACGACGGGGCCAGCGGCGAGATGACGCTCGAGCCCGAGCAAGACCCGGACGCGCTCGCCTGGGGCGGCGGGCAGCTGGCACTCGACGCGAGCGAGACGGCCCCCGTCGTGACGGTCGACGGACGAACGCTGGGCGTCTACACGGGTCCGCTGCGTCTCCCCGGCGGTCCGCACCACCTGCTCGTCGAACGCGGAGACTTCGAGCCCGTCGAGCGCGACGTGGTGGTCTCACCCGGGAGCCATGGAACGGTCGTGCGTGTGGTGTTCGAGCCCACGCCCGACTATCGCGCGCGCTACGTCGCGCACGCGCAGGCCGCGCGCACCTGGGGGATCGTCAGCGTCGTGGGGGGCGTGGCGCTCGCGGCGGCGGGCGCCGGTTTGCTCGTCTATGACGCGGGCCAACGGAGCGACGGATACACGGCCCGTAACGCCCTCCTCGCGCAGAACGCATTGGGGCAGGTGTGCGATCCGGGATCCGAGTCGTTCCAGCAGACGTGCGCCAACCCCGCCAATGCGGCGGGCTCGCAGGTCAACGACGCGAACACGCGCGACTATGCAGGATGGGCCGCGATTGGCGTCGGCGGAGCGGCGGTCGCTCTCGGCTTCGCTCTGGTGGCAACGGGCGGCAACCCGGGTAGGTACGACGTCCCCTCGAGCGAGCCGGCGCTCGCCGCGAGCAGACTGCGGGTGCGTCCGACCGGGTGGACCGTGCGCGGTGGCGGCGGCGTGGGGGTCGTGGGGAGCTTCTAGTGCCGCTCGGCAGAGGTTTTGTCCTCAGTTTGGCATGGCGAGGTGCCAAGACTTTGGACGATAGGACCAACGGAACGGCGGTTTGTCCTGCGCGTTGAACCATAGAAGGTAGCGGTAGATGGCCTCGCGAAGATCGTCGAGAGAGCCGAAGGAGGCCCGTGCGAGAGCTTGTCGGCCGAGGATGGAGAAGGCGCATTCGATCTGGTTGAGCCAAGAGGCATGCTTTGGGGTGAAGTGTGGGGTCCAGCGGGGATGGTCCTCGAACCAGTCGAGGACGTCGTCGGTGTCATGGGCGAAAAGGTTGTCGAAGATCAGGTGGCCGCGTCCGAGCGGGTAGGACTGGTCGACCACATCGAGCAGGTCGACGAACGTCAAGGCAGTGTGATCCTCGGAGAGAAAGCCGAAGAGCTTGCGACTGCGGACGTCATAGGCCCCCATCAGGCAGAGCGTTCCATGGCGTATGTACTCGAATTCGCGACGTACGGGCTGCCCGGGCTCCATCGGCAAGTCGGCGACCTTGCGCTCAAGCGCTTGCATGCCGGTCTTTTCATCCAAGCAGACGATGTGCTCGTCGCTCGGTGTGTCGTAGTAGACATGCAGCACGTCGTCGCGCTTCTGACGAAAGTCTTCGTCATGCGACGTCAGGTACATCTTCTGCCGATGGGGCTGCAGATCGGCGCTCGCCAAGATTCGGCCGACGGTGCGATCGCTGGTCTCGATCCCTTCGGCGCGGACATGCGCGCCCAGCAGCGCCGCCGACCAGTGCGTTACCGGAATGCCAACGTCGCCCGGCGGCTTGCACGCATGGCTCTCGATGCGCGCGGCGTCGGCTGCCGAGAGAGAGAGGGCGGCCGTCCCGATCGTGGGGCGTCCGCCAGCGCAGCGACCGAGTCTTGCGCATCCTTGAAGCGTTTGCGCCACCGTCGGACCGTGCGGTCATTGACGTGCAGGGCTTTGGCCGTATCCACAATGCTTAAGCCGTCGGCCATGGCCAGCAGCGCCATGCCGCGCAATACAATGCGTTTCTCCGCGGTCGCCGGGCGAATCGCAGCCTCTACCGCCTCGCGATGCTCCGGCGAGAGGGGCAGCGGCGTCGCCCGAGGACCGCGGTGGGGTCGTGTTACCCACGGTCTCGGATCAATCATGACCTCGCAGCTATCAGGCCCTGATTCCAAGGGCCAAATTTCTGCCGAGCGGCACCAGAGCGGAATGATGATGGGCACTCCCGCATTCATGGCGCCCGAGCAAGTGATGGGAAAGACGAGTGAGATCGACGGGCAGACCGACGTGTGGGCCGTTGGCGCGACGATGTTCACGCTGCTTTCGGGCCGCCTGGTACACGAGGCCGACACGGTGCAAGAGATGATGATTCGCGCGGCGACTACGCCGGCGCCTCTTATGGCGAGTGTCGTTGCGGACGCCCCTCCTGTCTTGTGCGCGGTTTTGGACCGCTCCCTTCGTTTTGCGAAGGACGAGCGATGGCCGAGCGCGGCGGCCATGCGCGACGCGTTGATCGAGGCATCGGCGACCTTGTGCGGACCGGCAGGCCTAGAGCGGTCGCTGGCGGAGCAGGGCGAGGTCGCGGCGACTCTGCTTGCCCAGCCGCGGCACGGGTCTCAGGGACCGACCGCCGCGGTCGCAGGCCGCACGGTCTCCCCCGTGGCCGCCCTACCCTCGGCGCCTGCAACCCTTGGAGGCAGTAGCCACCGGCATGGCCCCGAGCTCGTCACGGCCCAACCCGTGTCGAGGACGTGGGCGCCCGGAGCCGTGCTCGAGGGCGCCAACACCCGGTGGATGGTGATCCTCGGGTCGCTGGGTTCCGTCATCCTCGCGGCTGCCCTGGCGATCGCCGTCTCGTGGCTCCGGCCGACGAAGGCGACGACGACGGCATCGCCGCCCGGCAGCGCGACGGGGGCCGTCGGCAGTCCGAACGGCGTCGGAGACAGGAGCGACCCGAGCTTACCCCCGGAGGCGATTGCCGCGTCGTCGGTTCGCCCGTCCGCGTCGCCGGCGATCGCGCCGAAGGTCGGACCGGTCGCCGCGTCGACCGGCGGCGGAGCGCCCTTGCTCCTGCAGCCAGTCGCGACGAGTCATCCCTCGACCGCGCCTCTCTCGACTTCGCCTCCCACGGCGACCATGAACGCCGTGCCGGGGCCTGCCGGCAAGCCAGGCTGCAACCCGCCCTACGAGATGGTCAACGGGATCAAGAGATGGAAACGAAACTGCCTGTCACAGTGATCCCTCGCGGAGCGCAGCGAGCCTTTCGCCGGCCTGTTTCGATCGGCATCGCTTGCGCGATAGTAGGCGGCGGCGGCTGCGAGACGCTGTCCAGTCTTCACCTTGGAAGTAAGGCGCCCACGGCGGATGAATGCGCGAGCGCCGACGAGAACGCGCAGGCGCTGCGGCAGAACGCAAAGCTTCGTGCAGCGAGGCAGCAACTTCAGGTCTGCCTCGACAGCAGCTGTCCTGCGCCCGTGCGCGATGACTGTACCGAACGGCTCGCCGAAGTCACCAAGGCCACGCCGTCCATCATCCTCGACGCCAAGGATGGCGCCGGGATTTCGCTCACCGCGGTGCGCGTCGTCATGGACGACACGGCCCTCGTCGATCACCTGGATGGGACCCCGATCGTCGTTGATCCCGGAAAGCATCGATTCACGTTCACGATGGCGAATGCGAGCCCCGTGGAAAAAGAGGCGGTGATCCGAGAGGCCGAAAAGGGCCAGTTCGTCGTCGCGGTGTTCCCCCTGCGGGCCTCGGGCGCAGGGGCGGACGCCGGAGCGGGCGGTCCGTCGGCGTCGGTCGCCGACGAGCAGAAGGCCGCCGCACGGCTCCTGGCGACCGAGGGGCTCAACGCGGCGATCGCGGGCGACTGCGTCCGCGCCGTTGACAAGCTCACCCGGGCCGAAGCGTTGGTGCACGCGCCCACCACCGCGGTACCGCTGGCGCAGTGCGAAATGACCTTGGGCAAGCCCGTCACCGCGGCCGACATGCTGACCCGCGTGCTCCGCGAAGCACCCCCGCCGACCGCGCCGAAGTCGTGGACGGACGCGCGCAGCCAAGCTCCCGCGCTGCTCGCGACGGCGCAATCGCGCATCGCGAAGCTTCGGATCCATGTCGAACGTGCAGTCGACGCGGGCGTGGCATCCGACACCGAGATTACCATCGACGGCGAGGCGGTGCTTTCCACGTTCCTCGATGCAGACCGGCCGATCGATCCTGGAAAACACCATGTGACGGCGAGAGCATCGGGCTTCGCGCCGGCCGAGACCGACGTTACCCTGGCGGATGGGCAGTCGCAGCGCGTCTCGTTGCGGCTCGACGTCCCGCAAGCGAGCGGCATGGCGGCACCGGATGCATCCGCCTTCGGGGGCGACGAAGTAGTCGGCGCCGTCGCGCACGCCGAGGTGGGCTCGGCGCGGAGTCGCGTGCCGGCCTACGTCGCACTGGGCATCGGCGGGGCGGGCCTTCTCATCGGCTCGGTGTACGGCGTCCTGGCCCTTCAAGCGAAATCGCGTCTCGATTCGGCGTGCCAGGGCACGGTTTGCCCCACGTCCTCGCAGGGCGACATCGACGCCTTCCATACGGACCCGGTCGTTTCAACCGTCGGTTTGGGCGTCGGGTTCGTGGGAGCCGCGGTCGGAACGTACTTCTGGCTCACGACGCGTAGCGACAAGCCGACCGCATCGGGTCGACTGACTATAAGGCCGCTGATCACGCCTCGATCGGTGGGCATCGCGGGGACCTTCCTATGAAAGAACGAGCGCGGCGAGCGGGGTTCACACGGGCTCGCGCGATCGCTCCGACCTCGACCGATCGGAGCGTGCGCGCCGGCGGGGTCGCGATCGCGCTCGTCGGCCTGCCGGGCTGCATGCTCCTCGTCGGGACGGCCGATTACACGACAGACGGTGGGTCGCCGTCGCCGGGCGCGGACGCGAGTTCCTCGGACGCCGGCGGTGGGTCGCCGTCGCCGGGCGCGGACGCGAGTTCCTCGGACGCCGGCGGTGGGTCGCCGTCGCCGGGCGCGGACGCGAGTTCCTCGGCCGACTCGAGCCAGGGCGTCGCGATAGCCTCTTGCGCGGCATGGGCGAACGCCGTCTGCGCTCAATTCGACACGTGCGGTCCGGTGTATGTATCGCTCCTATGGGGCACTCTTGCGACGTGCATCGCCCGAGAGACGTTCGGTTGCAGCACCTCTTCGGGGGGCGTTCCTGCGGCCTGCGTGAGCGCGATTTCGGCGGAAAGCTGCGATCAGTTCTTCGGCAACACGTCGCTCAGCGCGTGTCTCACCGTCGGACCGGTGGCGATCGGAGGCAGCTGCAGCGTCGACTCGCAGTGCGACGAATCGACGGCGTACTGCAGCGTGGCCACGGGCCAAACCTGCGGTGTGTGCGCTCCGCTTGGCGCGGCCGGCAATCCTTGCAACGAGACCGCCGCCTGTCAGGCGGGGCTCGTTTGCGAGATACCGACGGGCCAGACCACCGGATTGTGCGCTCTGCCCGGGGGCGAGGGCGCAGTATGCGGCGCCTACCAGCCCTGCCTAGCAACGCTCGGCTGTACGACGAGCGGCTTGTGCGAGCCATTGGTGGAAGTGGGCGCGGGGTGCGCCGTCCAGAGCTGCGACTTGCTCCATGGTGCGTATTGCAACACGACGGTGGATGTATGTGAGGAGATCGGAATCGCTAACCCGGGTGAAGCCTGTCCCTCGGGAACGGGGTGCGCGGATTCGGCCACATGCGAGAACGGCATATGCATCGCCGCGGCAGTCGATGGCGTCGCGTGCAATACGACCACCGGCCCGACGTGTCTTGTTCCCGCCACCTGCGTCGGCGGCGTGTGCCAGCTACCGAGCGCCCCCGCCTGCGGTCTATCGAGCTCGTTGACCGACGGAGGGGGGGGGTCGATCGCGGCCGACGGGGGAAAACCCGGCCCGATGGGCACCGGTGTGGCCATCCTCGCGACCAACCAGAGCAATCCGAAGGGCATCGCCGTCGACCCGACGAATGTCTATTGGACCGTCGAACAAGGCGTCATGAGCGTGCCGCTTGCGGGGGGAACCCCCGCACTGCTCGTCGCGTCCGCCGGAGGAAACGACTTCATACGAAGCGACGGCACCAACGTCTATTGGACCAGCTACAATCAGAGCGCGGTCTTCCAAGCGACCATCGCCACCGGGATGATAAACCAGCTCGCGTCGACGACCGGGCATCCGCAGGGAATCGCGATCGACAACACCAACGTTTACTGGACCAGTTGGACGGACGGTAACGTCTACCAGGTGACCAAGGGAGGCGGGACGCCTTTGGCTCTCTATTTCGCGGCCTCCGCCTACGGCGGTACCAATCCCAATGGCATCGCGTCCGACGGGACGACCGTCTATTGGGTCTCCTCCGGGCAAGGGGAAGTCTTGGACCAACCGATGGGCGACACCCACGACATCGGCCGCAGCATCGCCACAGGCCTGAATGACCCGGTGGATATAACCGTGGACAGCGCGAATATGTACATTACCAACGGGAAAGGCGGCTCGGTCATGAAAATGCCTTTCGCGGACATTGGGGTCGCATCTCTTACGCCGCAGACGTTGGCTTCCGGCCAAGCGTCCCCCGCGGGCATCGCGCAAGACGCGACCAACCTCTATTGGGCCAACGAAGGGTGTGCGAGCGGGGCATGCCCGGGCCTGGGCTCGATTGCTACGATCGCGAAAACCGGCGGCGCCGTGGTCACGCTCGCAACGGGCCTATCGGGCCCGGTCAGCGTGGCGGTCGACACGCAATACGTCTATTGGGGCGACACGGGGGACGGCATGGTCATGAAAGTTCCAAAGTGATGCTCCCATTCGATTCGAAGGATCAGCCATGACGCGGAAAGCCGTCGCCACGATCGGCGGCATTATAATGTTAGCGTCGTTTCCAATACTGACGGGTTTATCCTCGTTAGTGGCGTCGAGTTGCGGTGGCGACATCCCGCCATCCAGCGAGTCCGCAGAGCCGAGTGACAGCGCCAGTTCTCCACCATGGGCAGGCTGGAATGCGTATAATTACGTTGGAACTTGGGGCAATCCCTCGGGCACCATTGTAGCGATAAGCCGACCCGGCATTTCCGGTACGCCGTCCTCGTCACCCGTCACCGGCACCATGGCAATTTCCTTGCTCTCGCCTCCCGCCGACGGCGGTGTGAGTCAATACTCCGGCGGTTCCATTTCAGCCTCCTCCACGGATTACATTTCCGGCACGACGCCCGTTCAGTGCACTACAAATTACGGGATTGAAGGCAACGAAGCTTTCGAGCAAAGCACTTTTTGCACTATCCCCAATAGCCCCCTAGACGACGGCGGACTTTTCACTTCCGGCGTTGTCACATCCGACATGCATAGCTTGACGCTGAGTAGGGACATGAAGACTCTCGCGCTCCAGGCTTCGGCCACGCTGATTTCTGATGCGCTGTGTCAAGAGACAACTTCCGTCACGTATCAGAGGCAATGACCTTGCCCGGTCAGACGCTGGTTCCCAGTGGGGTGACGCAGGCGCACGCCACAGTCGCCTTCGAAGACGGAGCTTCTAAGCGGCTTTCGTCACGAGACCGAAGGCGGCGATGCCGAGCTTCCTCAGCTCACGCCGAATGGCCGGCGCGCGTCCGGCGTTGCCCAAGGATCGCGCTAGAAGATCGGACGCCCATTCGTCGAGCGTCGCGGCGCCGCATTGGCTGAAATCGTCGCTCTCGCCGCGAAGGATGCCCCGCCATCCCTGCACTTGGCGGGAGAATCGCTCCGTGCGCGCCATCCCTCTCGCGTCGCGCTGGACGATGTCACCGGCCTGCAGCGCGTCGACGACGGGCTCCGGCGGCACCGTCGAAGCCGCCCGTTCGAGGCCGAGCAGCGCGCGGACGAGAGGCGGATCCGCTTCGTCGGCCCCCATCGAGTGCGCCGCGCGCTCGAGGAGTGAAGCAAACATCGCGAAGATGTCCCCGCCGGCGGGGGATGCCGGCTCGTCGATGGCGTCGTCGAAGGCGCCGCTGAAATAGTCGTCGTCGACGATATCAATCGTCGCGCCGTCGTCGTCGTCCGCCTCCTCGACCGCCCCACGGCAGCCGCTGCGGTCCGAAGGCAACCCATCCGTATCGGCAGGAAACTCCGTACAGTCCGATGGCAGAGCGCTGAGGTCGTACACCATGTGCGCGATGGTAGGTTTCATCGCCGACCAAGGCCAAACTCCTGGGGCACGGGCACGGGCACGCAAGGTCGGAACCGGAGGTGGCCACGTGTACCGTTCGGTCATCTACACAACCCGCCCGTCCGCGTACCGTCGGCGAGCCCATTCGTGCATGACGATTCCCGCCGCGACCGCCACGGGAAGCGAGTGGTCGATGCCGTAAATGGGAATGGCGAGCACCTCGTCGGCGGATTCTGCCAATTCGGGGGGCAGACCGAAGCGTTCGCTTCCGAACACGAAGACCACGCCCGCCGGAAACTGCCCCACGGAATAGAGAGATCGCCGGGCCCCATCCTTTTCGATCGCCCAGATCGGACGGCCCCGCGCCGCTCGCAAGAGCTCGTCGGTTCCCGCTACCTTCACGACGGTCTCGTACTTGTGCATCCCCATGGAAGCCTTGGCGTACCAATCCGCGTCGCCGACGACGAAGATCTCGCGAGCCAGAAAGCTGTGCGCCACCCGGATGACCGCCCCCACGGCAAAGGCGTTGCCAGGGCCGACGAGCGCTACCGAGAAGTCGTTGCGTAGCGGCGCGAGGGCCTCGCGGACCGTCTCGGGGGATGCGTCGATGGGCCTCTCGAGCGGCATGGCAATGGCCTTGACAGAGGTCTGCGCACAAGTAAAGTGCGCCTCCCCCGCGTGCCGGGCCGTGTGGACGTGCGTCTATCGTCGGCCTTTCGTTACGCGTGCCAAAGCTACCGATGCCCACGATCAACCAACTCATACGTCACGGCCGGCTTGCGGCGCGAGTCAAGACCGCATCGCCCGCGCTCCGTGCGTGCCCGCAGAAGCGCGGCGTCTGTGTGCGTGTTTACACGACGACTCCGAAGAAGCCCAACTCGGCCCTGCGCAAGGTCTGTCGCGTTCGCCTCACGAACGGGATGGAGGTCACGTCCTATATCCCGGGTGAAGGCCACAACCTTCAAGAACACTCCGTCGTGCTCATTCGCGGGGGCCGCGTGAAGGATCTGCCGGGGGTTCGTTACCACGTAGTTCGCGGAACGCTGGACGCGTCCGGCGCCATCGGTCCGTCTTCGACCAATAAGGTCAATCGCAACCGTAAACGCTCGAAGTACGGCGTGAAGCGGCCCAAGTCGTAGCCTCGAGTACGCGAGAACCCCCATGCCCCGCCGCCGCGAAGTTCCCAAGCGCCGAATCATTCCGGACCCGAAGTTCAAAGACAAGCTCGTCACGAAGTTCACGAATACCCTCATGCTCGAGGGCAAGAAGTCGACGGCGGAGGGTATCCTCTACGGCGCGCTCGACGTGATTCGGGATCGCTTCAAGGAGGACCCGCTCGAGGTCTTCCGCAAAGCGCTCGACAACGTGAAGCCGAAGCTCGAAGTGAAGAGCCGGCGCGTCGGCGGTGCGACCTACCAGGTTCCCGTCGAGGTGCGCCCCGAGCGGCGCGTGACGCTCGCGATGCGTTGGCTCGTCGCCTATTCACGCGACCGGGGGGAAAAAACGATGCGCGAGCGATTGGCCGCTGAGTTTGTCGACGCGGCCAACGGGCGGGGGAACGCGGTGAAGAAGAAGGACGACACGCACAAGATGGCGGAGGCCAACAAGGCCTTCGCCCACTATCGCTGGTAACACGCACGGGCGGGCGACGGGTGGGCGAGAGGTGGGGCCGGTGGACGTTCGATACGCGCCCAGCACGACGCCGGGACGATAGAAGAGATGGCGAGGAGCTCGACCGACTGATCATGACCAAGCCGACATAAGGATCGGGTCACGCGAGAAGTAATCGCCGTGCCCCGAGACCCTCTCTGGATCAGCCGCGCGAGCGGCGCTCACCCACAACGCGGGTGAGCAGGCCAGAGGGGGTTTCGTGCATCGTCCGTGGCCCACGTCGCTTCGGACGACGCGACCTTCCACTGCCGCGAACCGCAGCAGACGAAGACCGACGAATTGAAGGAGACGTTCCGTGGCTCGTGAGTACCCGCTAGAAAGGACGCGCAATATCGGCATCATGGCCCACATTGATGCGGGTAAGACCACGACGACCGAGCGTGTCCTTTACTACACGGGGGTAAACTACAAGATTGGCGAGGTTCACGAGGGCGCCGCGACCATGGACTACATGGTCCAGGAGCAGGAGCGCGGGATCACGATCACGTCGGCGGCCACGAACTGCTTTTGGCAACCACTCGAAGGCCCGTGGCCGGGGGCGACCCATCGGATCAACATCATCGACACGCCCGGGCACGTGGATTTCACCATTGAGGTCGAGCGCTCGCTTCGCGTGCTGGACGGCGCGGTCGCGGTGTTCGACGGGGGCAACGGGGTAGAGCCGCAGAGCGAGACCGTGTGGCGGCAGGCCGACAAGTACAAAGTGCCTCGCGTCGCCTTCATGAACAAGATGGACAAGGTCGGGGCCGACTTTCTCATGTGCGTAAACAGCATGAAGGAGCGCCTCGGCACCAATCCCGTGCCGATTCAGTGGCCTCTCGGAGAAGAGGATCGCCATCGCGGCATCATCGATCTCATCAAGATGAAGGCGGCCCTCTTCGACGACGAGTCGAAGGGCCAAAAGTACGAATGGTTCGATATTCCGGCCGACCTGAGGGCGACCTGCCAGGAATGGCGCGACAAGCTCATTGAATCGTGCGCTGACGCCGACGAAGAGATCATGACCCTCTATCTCGGCGGTCACCCCGAGAAGGTCACGGACGTGATGATTCATCGCGCCCTTCGCTACGGAACCATCAATTTCAAGCTCGTGCCGGTGATCTGCGGGTCGGCCTTCAAGAACAAGGGCGTGCAGATGCTCTTGGATGCGGTGGTCAACTACCTCCCGTCACCGGTCGACATTCCGCCCGTGACCGGCCTCGACCCGACGAAAAAGGACAAGCCGGCGCTCACGCGCAAGGCATCGGACAACGAGCCCTTCAGTGCGCTGGCTTTCAAGATCCTCAACGACCCGCACGGGAACTTGACCTTCTTTCGCGTGTACTCGGGAAAGGTCGCGAGCGGCACGATGGTGCTCAATTCGACGCGCGACAAGCGCGAGCGCATTGGCCGCATTTTGCGCATGCACGCGAACAAACGCGAAGAGGTTCAGGAGGCGGACGCGGGCAACATCTATGCGGCGGTGGGCCTGAAGGACACGCGCACCGGGGATACCCTCTGCGACGAGAAGAACGCGATTCTTCTCGAGCAGATGATCTTCCCGACGCCCGTCATCTCGATCGCCATCGAGCCCAAGACCCAAGTGGACGTGGAAAAGCTCGGCATGAGCCTCGCCAAGCTCGCCCAGGAGGATCCGTCTTTTCGCACGCACACCGACGAAGAGTCGGGCCAGACCATCATCAGCGGCATGGGCGAGCTCCACCTCGAGATCATCGTCGATCGGCTGAAGCGCGAATTCAAAGTGGAATCGAACGTCGGCAAACCCGAGGTCGCATTCCGGGAAGCAATCACGAAAAAGCAGGACTGCGAGTACAAGTACGCGAAGCAGTCCGGGGGACGGGGCCAGTTCGGTCACGTGCTCATGGAGATCGAGCCGGGGGAGCGCGGCTCCGGATTCGTCTTCGAGAACGACGTCGTTGGCGGCGTCATCCCGAAGGAGTTCATCCCTGCGATCGAGAAGGGCGTACGCGAGGCCATGGGTCGCGGCGTGCTCGCCGGCTTTCCGCTCGTCGACATGCAGTGCCGCCTCTACGACGGGAGCTATCACGAGGTCGACTCGAGCGCGCAGGCCTTCGAGGTGGCCGCGTCGCTGTGCTTCCAGGAGGGCGCCAAGCGCGCCGGGCTCACGCTGCTCGAACCCATCATGAAGATGGAAGTCGTGGTCCCCGAGCAGTACATGGGGGACGTGATCGGGGACCTCAACTCGCGGCGAGGCCGGATCTTCGGGATGTCTCAGCGCGGTAACGCGCAGGTCATCGACGCCGAGGTGCCGCTGGCCACCATGTTCGGCTATGTCACGGATTTGCGGTCGATGACCCAAGGGCGCGGGACCTCGACCATGCAGTTTGCCAACTACTCGCCTGTGCCTCCCGCGATCCAAACGGAGATCGTGGCCAAGGTGAAGGGGATCTAATAGGACCATCCGTTCGGAGCGAAGGAGAGAGAACACGTCATGGCCAAGGAGAAGTTCTTACGCAACAAGCCGCACGTGAACGTGGGGACGATCGGTCACATCGACCATGGCAAGACGACGCTGACGGCGGCGCTGGTGAAGGTGCAGTCGAAGAAGGGTTTGGCGAAGGTCATCAGCTACAAGGACATCGCGAAGGGGGGGACGGTTCGGGACGACACGAAGACGGTGACGATCGCGGTGGCGCACGTGGAGTACGAGAGCGACAAGCGTCACTACGCGCACGTCGATTGCCCGGGACACGCGGACTACATCAAGAACATGATCACGGGGGCGGCGCAGATGGACGGCGCGATCCTTGTGGTGAGCGCGTTGGACAGCGTGATGCCGCAGACGCGCGAGCACGTGCTTTTGGCGCGCCAGGTGGGGTTATCCCACATCGTGGTGTTTTTGAACAAGTGCGACGCGGTGGACGACCCG
The DNA here is from genome assembly GCA_963831555.1 of uncultured delta proteobacterium. Lineage (GTDB taxonomy): Bacteria > Myxococcota_A > Polyangia > Polyangiales > Polyangiaceae > Palsa-1150. The sequence continues at coordinate 600,461 of CAWHQT010000015.1, read as the reverse complement.
GAGATGCTGGACCTGGTGGAGATGGAGGTTCGGGAGCTGCTGAACAAGTACAAGTTCGACGGGGACACGGCGCAAGTGATCCGAGGGGCGGCGCTACCGGCGCTCAACGGGGACGCGAAGTGGGAGAAGTCGATCGACGAGCTGATCGGGGCGTTGGACACTCGGATCCCGGACCCGGTGCGGGACATCGACAAGCCGTTTTTGATGGCGGTGGAGGACGTGTTCTCGATCAAGGGTCGGGGGACGGTGGCGACGGGGCGAGTGGAGCGGGGGATCGTGAAGGTTCAGGAGGAAGTGGAGCTGATCGGTTTCGCCGATACGCGCAAGCTGATCGTGACGGGCGTGGAGATGTTCCGGAAGCTCCTGGACCAGGGTCAGGCGGGCGACAACGTGGGGGTTCTTCTGCGCGGCATCGAGAAGGACGAGATCGAGCGGGGGCAGATTCTGGCCAAGCCGGGGTCGGTGACACCGCACACGAAGTTCGAGGGCGAAGTGTACGTGTTGAAGAAGGAGGAGGGGGGCCGTCACACGCCGTTCTTCACCAACTACCGGCCGCAGTTTTACATGCGCACGACGGACGTGACGGGTACGGTGGCGCTTCCGGAAGGCACCAAGATGGTGATGCCCGGAGACAACACGAAGATGACCATCGAGCTTATCACTCCGGTGGCGCTCGAAGAACAACAGCGCTTCGCCATCCGCGAAGGCGGCCGCACCGTCGGCGCTGGGATCGTCACCAAGATCCTTCAGTAAATTCGCAAGATTTGGAGGAGCTTCAGCATGGCCGCCACGACGAAAATACGTATTCGCCTAAAAGCATTCGATCATCAGCTTCTCGACAAGTCCGCCAACGACATCGTCGAGACGGCCAAGCGAACGGGTGCGCGCGTGGCGGGTCCCATCCCGCTCCCCACCCATATCGCGCGCTACACGGTGCTCCGTGGGCCGCACGTCGACAAGAAATCGCGCGAGCAATTCGAGATCCGCACGCACAAGCGGCTCCTCGACATCCTCGATCCGACCCAGCAGACGCTCGATGCTCTCATGAAGCTCGATCTGTCCGCTGGCGTCGACGTCGAGATCAAGAGCTGAGGCCGGAGGCTGTCATGGCAACATTCGACGTCTTCAACATGAAGCGCGAGAAGGTCGGTTCGATCGATCTGGCGGACGAGGTCTTCGGGACCGACGTAAGAGAGCATCTCTTCTACGAGGTCGTGAAGGCGCAGCTCGCGTCCAAGCGTCAAGGGACGCAGTGCGCGAAGAACCGGTCGGCCGTGAGCGGGAGCACGAAGAAGCTCTACAAGCAGAAGGGAACCGGGCGCGCCCGCCACGGGTCGATCCGAGCCCCGATCTTCGTGGGCGGCGGTCAAGCGCATCCGCCGCGTCCCCGCGATTGGAGCTATGAGCCGCCCCGGCGCGTTCGGGCGCTCGCGCTCACGAGCGCCTTGTCCAAGTTCGGCAAAGAGGGCCGCCTTCTCGTGATCGATCACTTCGAACTCGAGGGGATCAAGACGAAGAAGCTCATCGAAGCCCTTGAGACGCTGAAGGCCCAAGCCAAGACCCTCGTGGTCGACGTCGTCGGCAACGAGAAGCTGAAGCTCTCGATCCGCAACTGCAAGGGTCATCAGTTTTTGCCGCCCGAGGGGGTCAACGTCTACGACCTTCTGCGGCACGACACGCTCATTCTTTCGCAAGAAGCCGCGAAGGCGCTCGAGGAGCGGTGCCTCAAGCAGGCCGCAGCACGAAGCGATCGCGCGGACGGAGGTGCTTCGTGATCCACGAAAAGATCATCGTCCGGCCGATTGTCCTCACGGAGAAAGCGAACCTGCTTCGTGACAAGTGTAACCAGGTCGTGTTTGAGGTGGCTCGCGCCGCGAACAAAGTCCAGATCAAGGACGCCGTGCAGCGACTCTTCAACGTCCACGTGACGGACGTCAACACGATGCTCATGCGCGGCAAGGACCGCCGGATGGGGCGGGGCTACGCGCGAACCCAGAACTGGAAGAAGGCGATCGTGACCCTCAAGCCGGGCGATTCGATAGACTTCTTCTCCGAAGCGACCGAGACGAACCCCCAGTGAAGAGCCTTGCGACAGGAGCGGGCGCTTCGCGGGCTCTGTGTCTCTCGCAATCGAAGCCCGCGCGCGAAAAGGTGTGAATCATGGCCATCAAGAACTTCAAACCGACCTCGCCCGCCCGGCGTTACTATTCCGTATCGGATTTTCAAGAGCTCACGAAGGACACCAAGCCGTTCCGCAAGCTCCTGGATCACCAGACCCGGACCGGCGGCCGCAATCACTACGGGCGGATTACGTCTCGCTTTCGAGGCGGTGGTCACAAGCAGCGTTACCGAATCATCGACTGGCGGCGCGACAAGATCGGCGTCCCGGCGCTCGTGGCGACGATTGAGTACGATCCGAATCGTACGGCGCGCATAGCGCTCCTCAATTACGTCGACGGAGAGAAGCGCTATATCCTGGCGCCCGACGGGATGAAAGTCGGCGACAAGATCGTTTCGAGCCGGCACGCCGACATAAAGCCGGGCAACTCGATGACACTCCGGCATATTCCGCTCGGCACGATGATCCACAACATCGAGCTCAAGAAGGGCAAAGGCGCCCAGCTCGTTCGTGCCGCGGGTGCGTCTGCGGCGCTCATGGCCAAGGACGGCGATTATGCCCAGGTGCGCTTGCCCTCCAGCGAAGTGCGCATGGTGCATCTGGATTGCCACGCGACCATCGGCCAGGTGTCGAACATCGAGCACGCCAATATCTCGCTCGGCAAGGCGGGGCGATCGCGATGGTTGGGCAGGCGACCGCACCAGCGCGGCGTCACCATGAACCCCGTCGATCACCCGATGGGTGGCGGCGAGGGACGTACTTCGGGCGGCAGGCATCCGTGTTCACCATGGGGCCAGCTGTCGAAGGGTCTCAAGACGCGTAACAACAAGCGGACCGACGGCATGATCATCAAGCGCCGTGGAGAGAAGGGCTAACGTCGCCGCACGGCGCCTGAGGCTCAGGGAAAACAAGAGGTAACGCATGGCTCGTTCGGTCAAGAAGGGTCCGTTTGTCGACGGTCACCTCTCCGAGAAGATTGCGGCGGCACAGGCCGCCCAAAGCAAAAAGGTCATCAAGACCTGGTCTCGCAGAAGCACGATCACGCCCGATGCCGTCGGGCTGACCTTCGCCGTCCATAACGGACGCAAGTTTGTCCCGGTCTTCGTGACGGAGAATATGGTGGGTCACAAGCTCGGTGAGTTTGCTCCGACCCGCACGTTTCACGGGCACTCGGGCGACAAAAAGGCGAAGGTCGCTTCGGGCGGAGCTCCAGCGGGTGCGGCCGGCGCGCCTCGTTCGGGGGCTGGTGCCGCCAAGAAGTAAACGCTCTCCGGCGCGCCCCTCTCGGCGAAGCGCCGCCGGTGCTGCGCACGCATGCGCAGGGGGTGGAGCGTCGTAGACGCTCGGCTTCATTTCTTGCGAGCTCAGCGCCGGCTTCGCGGGCCGAATGCGCCCGTTTCCATTTTCCTTGCTTATCGTCAGTTTACTACTACATTACGCGTCCCTGCGCGCCCCACGGCGCGGGGGCTCTTCCTGAACGACTCTGCCAAGCAATTGGCGTCCGTAACGGCCCGTGCCGCGAGCAATTTGGCTCGATGCCCGTGGGTACGACGGTGGCCCAGAGGATTCGATTATGGTCAGCAAGGCAATTGCCCGGTTTACGCGGATTAGTCCGCGCAAAGCCCGAGTCGTCATTGATCTCGTGCGTGGGCGCCAAGCGGGCGAGGCGTTGCAGCTGCTCGAGTTCACGCGGAAGTCGGCGGCGCCCATCGTCAAGAAGCTCATCGAGAGCGCGGTCGCAAACGCCAAGACCCACAGCCCCAGCGTCGACGTCGACGCGCTCTTCGTGGAGACCGCGTTCGTCGACAAGGCCCCGAACAAGCACATGCGACGCTGGCGGCCCCGCGCCATGGGCCGGGCAACCCGGGTTCAAAAGGGCTTGAGCCACATCACCATCGTTCTCGGCGAGCGATAAAGGACGCATTTCATGGGTCAGAAAGTCCACCCTTACGGCTTCCGCCTCGGCGTCATCAAGACGTGGAACTCCAAGTGGTTCGAGGACAAGAGCTACGCGAAGTGGCTCCACGAAGACATCCGCGTCAAGCGCGCGGTCAAAGAGTATTTGCAGAACGCCGGCATCGCGGGCGTCGAGATCGAGCGCGCGGCCAACAAGTGCAAGGTCATCGTCTTTACGGCGCGCCCCGGCATGGTGATCGGCAAGGGTGGCAAAGGGATCGAAACCCTGAAGACGGGTAACGTGAAGACGGCCGCCAAAGGGGAGACGGTATTTCCGGGCGTGCAGTCGTTCACCGAGAACGAAGTCTTCATCGACGTGCAGGAGGTGCGAAAGGCCGAAACGGCCGCGCAGCTGGTGGCCGAGAACATCGCGACGCAGCTCGAGCGGCGGGTGGCCTTCCGGCGCGCGATGAAGAAGGCGCTTTCGACCGCCATGAAGTTCGGAGCCAAGGGAATTCGCGTACGCTGCTCGGGGCGCTTGGGGGGCAGCGAGATGAGCCGCGTCGAGACGTATCGCGAGGGCCGCGTGCCGCTCCATACGTTGCGAGCCGACATCGAGTTCGGCACCGCGGAAGCCCGCACGAAGTACGGAATCATCGGCGTCAAGGTTTGGGTCTTCAAGGGCGAAGTCCTTCAGCGCCGTAACCGCCGCCCGCAGATCGCAGGAGCGTGAAGCCATGCTTTCGCCCAAACGCACGAGATATCGGAAAGCCCAAAAGGGGAACAATCGGGGCACGGCGTACCGCGGGAGCGATGTTTCCTTCGGAGACTTCGCCATGCAGGCCGTCGAACCGGGCCGCGTCACCGCGCGCCAGATCGAAGCGGCACGCATGGCGATAACCCGTCACGTGAAGCGTGCGGGCAAGCTCTGGATCCGCGTTTTTCCGGACATGCCCGTCACGAAGAAGCCCCTCGAAGTCCGCATGGGCGGCGGCAAGGGTGCGGTCGAAGAATGGGCCGCGCACGTTCTTCCGGGCCGTGTGATGTACGAACTGGCCGGGGTCGACGAGGTGACCGCGCGGGAAGCGTTTCGCCTCGCGGGCCACAAGCTTCCGGTGGGATACAAGTTTCTCACGCGCGGAGAAATCGCATGAAAGCCGCCCACCTGCGCGAAAAGACGCTGGATGACCTCGTGGAGCTCCAGAAGGCGCTCGCCCGTGATATTTTCCAGAATCGGCTCAAGAACTTCACCAATCGCCTCGACGACACGAGCGTGATTCGCAAGACCCGTCGCGACCTCGCCCGCGTCGTCACGTTGCTGCGCGAGCGTGCGGCGCCGCCGGCGTTCGCCGCGAATGCGGCGAACGTTGCGCAAGGCACCTCCGGCGGAGCGGGCGCGGACGTAGTCGAGACGAAAGCCGCCGACGCGGCGCCGCCGACCCAAGCGACGAAGAAGAGCCCCACGACGAAGAAGAGCTCCACGAAGGGCTCCAAGAGGAGCGAGGCGAAGTCATGACGAGCCAGGACGGGCCGACGGCGGCGCGCGTGGACGAAGGCGCGAAGACCGAGGAGCGCCATAGCTCCCGCCGCACGATGACCGGGCGCGTTGTCAGCGCGAAGATGAAAAAGACCGTGGTCGTGGAGGTGGTCACTCACCGCCGGGATCCCCTTTACGGCAAATACGTACGCTCGCGCGCTCGCTACAAGGCGCACGACGAGAACAACCAATTCAAGGCGGGCGATCAAGTCGAGATCCAGGAGCACCGTCCCCTCAGCCGGGACAAGCGCTGGCTCGTTACGCGCCTCGTCAAGAAGTACGTAGAGGAATGAGCGGCCCATGATCCAGATGCGAACGATACTGGAGGTCGCGGACAACTCCGGCGCCAAGCGCGTGCAGTGCATCAAGGTCCTCGGCGGATCTCGACGCCGTTATGCCGTGCTCGGCGACGTGATCGTCGTTTCCATCAAGGAAGCGCTGCCGGGCATGAAGGTAAAGAAGGGCGAGGTGGCGCAAGCCGTCGTCGTTCGAATGCGCACGCAGACGCAGCGGCCGGACGGTAGCTACATCCGCTTCGACGAGAACAGCGCGGTCCTGGTCAACAAGGAGCGAGAGCCGATCGGCACGCGCATCTTCGGACCGGTCGCTCGTGAGCTCCGCGGCAAGAAATTCATGAAGATTATCTCTTTGGCCCCGGAGGTGCTGTGATGGCGGCGCGCATCCGCAAAGGGGACACGGTCGTCGTCATCAGCGGCGATGACGCAGGAAAAAAAGGCAAAGTCTTGCGCGTTCTCCGCGAAGAGGGGCGCGTCGTGGTGGAGGGGATCAACGTGGTCAAGCGCCACACGCGTCCCACGCCGCGCAGTCCGTCGGGAGGGATCGTGGAGCGCGAGCAAGCGATCCATAGCTGCAAGGTGATGCCCGTGGATCCGAAGACGGGGAAGGGAACGCGCGTCCGCTTCAAGACGCTCGAGAGCGGGACCAAAATTCGTGTTGCGGTCCAGAGCGGGGAAGAAATCCCCGTGCCGGCGGAGTAATCGACCATGGCGGACGAAAAGAAACCCAAGGGCGAACCCAAGCCGAAGGCCGAGAAATCGACCAAGAGCGGTGACAAGGGCGCGAAGGGCGGGAAGAAAGGCCGGGGCGCAGAAGGAGGAGCTTCGCGTGGCTCCGACGCGGTTGCGGTTACGTCCACGACCGAAGGCGTCGCCCCGCGGCTGCTCGACAAATATCGGCGAGAAGTGATTCCGGCGCTGGCCAAGCAGTTCAAGTACAAGAACCCGATGCAGGTGCCTCGCCTCGAGAAGATCGTCATCAACATGGGGCTGGGCGCGGCCGTGGCCAACCCGAAGATCATCGACACGGCGGTCGAGGAGTTGAAGGCGATCAGCGGGCAGAAGCCGGTGGTGACCCGCTCCAGGAAAGCCATCGCCAACTTCAAGCTTCGGGCCGGCATCCCTATCGGCGCCATGGTCACGCTTCGAAGCTCGCGGATGTGGGAGTTCTTGGACCGCGTGGTGGCGGTCGCTCTGCCTCGCATGAGGGACTTCAAGGGCATCTCGCGCAAGGCCTTCGACGGCAAAGGCAACTACACGCTCGGTCTGCGCGAGCAGATCGTTTTTCCCGAGATCAACTACGACAGAATCGACGCGATCAAGGGTTTGAACATCAGCTTCGTGACGACGGCGAAGACGGACGAGGAGGGGCGCGCGCTGCTCGCCCAGCTCGGCATGCCGTTTCGCGCCACCTGATTTGGCAGAGGAAAGAACATGGCGCGTGCTTCTCAGTTCGCGAAACTCAATCGCAGGCCTAAGTTTACCGTGCGTCACCGCAACCGCTGCAAGGTGTGCGGTCGAGCGCGGGGTTACTATCGTAAGTTCGAGCTGTGCAGGATATGCCTACGACTTCTCGCGCTCCGCGGCGAAGTTCCCGGCGTGATCAAGGCGAGCTGGTGACCCCATGATGACCGATCCGATCGCGGACATGCTCACGCGAATTCGTAACGGCTCGATGGCGCGGCACGAGCGCGTTGAGATGCCGCACTCCAACCTGAAGGAGCACGTGGCGACCGTGCTGAAGGCCGAGGGATACGTGGACGACGTGCGCGTGAGCGAGGGCGAAGAGCCCAAAATGCTCACGGTCGTGCTCCGCTATGGCCGCGACCGGCAGTCGGCGATCGACGGGTTGCGTCGCGTGTCGACGCCGGGCCGGCGGGTCTACGTTCGCCACGATCGAATCGCGAGAGTGTGCTCGGGGATGGGCATCTCGATCCTCAGTACGAGCCGGGGCGTGATGACTGACCGCGAGGCCAAGCGGCAGCGCGTGGGCGGCGAGCTCCTCTGCGAGGTGTGGTAAATCCCATGACGACTCAAGTGCAAACGCGGGAGGGGCTTCGCCAGTCGCGCACTGGCAAGCGCCCTATCGCCCTACCGAAGGGCGTGACGGCCACCATCAAGGACCGGGCGTTCGAGGTCAAGGGACCGAAGGGCACTTTGGCGCGCGACGTGCCATTGAACGTGAGCGTCAAGATCGACGGGGGCCACATCGCGGTCATGCCGACCGTGCCGGGCCGCGACGGCGCTCGCTTTCAGGGCCTTACGCGCGCTCTGCTCGCCGGCATGGTTGCGGGCGTTGCCGACGGCTACACACGCACGTTGCAGCTGGTTGGGACTGGGTACCGCGCAGAGGTCAAGGGCCAGGTGCTCAACTTGAGTCTGGGGTTCTCTCACCCGATCGCATTTCCGCTGCCCAAGGGCGTCAAGTGCGAAATCCCGGTGGAATCCAAGGGAACGCTCTTGATTCTGACGGGTTCGGACAAAGAAGTGATGGGCCAGACCGCGGCAAAGATTCGAGCGTTTCGCCCGCCCGAGCCGTACGGCGGCAAAGGCGTGCGCTACCAGGGCGAGAAAGTACGCGAAAAGGCCGGCAAGGCGGCGAAGGCCGGAGGCAAGTGACCCATGGCGATGCGAATCGTTGGACGAGAGCGTAGAAAGCTGCGCATCCGCCGGAGAATCGAAGGAACGGTCGAGCGGCCGCGCCTCAGTGTCTTTCGTAGTGCGAAGCACATCTACGCGCAGGTCGTGGACGACGCGGCCGGCACGACGCTCGCCCACTCGTCGACCTTATCGCGCGATGTTCGCACCGAAGTCACGGAGGTGAACAAGCTCGACGCTGCGAAGAAGGTGGGCCAAGCGATCGCGAAGCTCCTCCTGGCCAAAGGGATCGACAAGGTGGTTTTCGACCGAAACGGCTACCTTTATCACGGGCGCATTCGTGCGCTGGCGGACGCGGCGCGCGCTGCTGGTTTGAAGTTCTGATTGGAGTCATCATGCCCGCAGATTTTTCCAGAAGTGTAGGCGCCGGGGCGCCCGACCATCTCCAGCTCGATGAAGAGAAGCTCAAGGAGCGGGTCATCTACATCAATCGCGTCGCCAAGGTCGTCAAAGGCGGCCGTCGCTTCAGCTTCAGCGCACTGGTCGTCGTGGGCGACGAGTCCGGGCACGTGGGCGTTGGTCTGGGCAAGGCGAACGAAGTTCCCGAAGCGATTCGCAAGGGGAACGATCAGGCGCGGAAGAACGTATTTCGCGTGCCGCTCGATGGGGTCACCATTCCGCACGAGGTGCTGGGCCACTTCGGCGCCGGGCGTGTGTTTCTCAAGCCGGCGTCCGCGGGAACGGGAGTCATCGCCGGAGGCGCGGTACGTGCGGTCGTGGAGAGCGCCGGCATCCACGACATCCTCACGAAGTGCCTGGGGAGCTCCAATCCGCACAACGTGGTGCGCGCGACGATCTCGGCGCTCAAGTCTCTGCGGAGCCTCGAGCAGTTTGCCCATAAGCGCGGAAAGCAGACGGAAGACGTCATCGAGCGCAAAGCGAGCCTGCCGCCGCAAGCTGCGGCGCAAGGCTGAGAGGGGCCGGCCATGAAGTCGAACCTGCGCGTCACTCAGATCAAGAGCACCATCGGACAGCAGCACGCCATGAGGGCCACCATCCACGGCCTCGGTTTGCGGGGTCTGGGGAGTTCGGTCGTCGTCGGCAATACTCCTTCGTTTCGCGGCGCCGTAAAGAAGGTGCTTCACCTCGTGCGCGTCGAGGAGGTGGACCATGGCTGACACGTTGAGCAAGCTCGCGAAGCCCGCGGGCGCAACACGAACGAAGACGCGCCTCGGGCGAGGAACCGGATCGGGCCTCGGCAAGACATCCGGGCGTGGCCAGAAGGGTCAGTACGCTCGCACACGCGGCTTCAAACCGCATTTCGAGGGCGGCCAGACGCCCATTCAACGGCGTCTGCCCAAGCGCGGCTTTCGCAATCCGTTTCCGACCATCACCGCGGCGGTGAACGTCGGTGATCTCGATGTATTCGAAGCCGGCGCCAACGTCGACGAGGGAGCCCTCATCGGTCGTGGACTCGTGAAGGGCCGCTTCGATCGCATCAAAGTTTTGGGCGACGGCGAGCTGACCAAAGCGGTCACCGTTTCGGCCCACGCGTTTTCCAAATCTGCGGCGGAGAAGATTCAAAGGGCGGGCGGCAAGATCGTCCTGGTCGGAATCGCGCAGCCCTAGAGCCGTCCCATGTCCGCCCTCTCTGCTTTCGCCAACATCGGCAAAGTTCCCGAACTTCGCCGACGGATCCTGTTCACGATGGTGCTCTTGGCCGTCTACCGGATCGGCGTATTCGTCACGATTCCGGGGGTGGACCGCACGGTTATGAACGCCGTGATCCACAAGCAGGGAGGCGGGCTCCTCGGGCTCTTCAACATGTTCAGCGGGGGAGCGCTCGGCAATCTCTCGATCTTTGCGCTCGGCATCATGCCGTACGTCAGTGCGAGCATCATTCTGCAGCTCTTGACGATGGTCTTCAAGCCCCTCGACGAGCTCCGCAAAGAGGGCGAACAAGGGCAGCGGAAGATAAACCAGTACACCCGCTACGGCACCATCGTGCTTTCTCTGGTTCAGGGCTTCGGCATCGCGATGAGCCTGGAGGCCCTGAATAACGGGGACCTGTCCGATTCGGCCGCCGTCGGTGACGTGGTCACGCACGCGGGCTGGGGCTTTCGGTTGATGACGGTGCTCACGCTGACCACCGGTACCGCATTCATGATGTGGGTCGGCGAGCAAATCACGGAGCGCGGAATCGGCAACGGGATTTCGCTCCTGATTTTTGCCGGCATCGTGGACGGCATCCCGGACGGCGTTGCTGGCTACTTCGCCACCAACAAGGGGAATATCCAGCCGCTCAACTTGGCGGCGGTCGTCGCCATCGTTCTCGCGACCGTGGCCACCATCGTCTTCTTCGAGAGGGCGCAACGGCAGATTCCCATCTACTACGCGCGGAGGACCGTGGGCCGGCGCATCTACGGCGGACAGACGGCGCACTTGCCTTTGCGGGTGAACACGAGTGGAACGATCCCGCCGATTTTCGCGTCATCCTTGCTGATGTTCCCGGCGACGCTCGCCAACTTCAAGGTGCCCGGAATGGCCCAGCTGCAGTCGATGCTGACGCGCGGGGATTGGGCGTTCAACACCTTCTACGTCATACTCATCATTTTTTTCTGTCACTTCTACACGGCGGTTACGTTCCAGCCGGTCGACGTGGCCGACAATCTCAAGAAGCAGCAAGCCTTCATTCCGAGCGTTCGCCAGGGAAAGCAAACGGCGGATTACATCGACTACGTACTGACCCGAATCACCTTCGGCGGGTCGCTCTACGTGGCGGTCGTCTGCATCGTGCCGAGCATCATAAGCCAGCAGTTTCACGTGCCGTTCCGCTGGGGAGGGACTTCGATCATGATCGTGGTGGGCGTCGCGCTCGACACGGTCAATCAGATTGAGGCTCACCTCATTACGCGCAACTACGAGGGTCTATCGGGCGGCGGCGCGCGCACCTCGCGTATCCGTGTTCGAAAGGACTAGTCCCATGCGGCTCGTGTTCGTAGGCCCCCCCGCGTCGGGAAAGGGGACGCAGGCCCAGGTGGTTTGCGTCAAGTACGGTATTCCTCAGATCTCCACGGGAGAAATGCTCCGCGCGGCGAAGGCGGCCGGGAAGCTTCCGGCAGACCTGATCGGCCGGATGGCCGCGGGCGCGCTCGTACCGGACGACGTGGTCATCGGCTTGATTGACGAGCGGACCCGTGACGCTGATTGCGCGTCCGGTTTCTTGTTGGACGGGTTTCCGCGCACGGTGCCTCAGGCGAAAGCCCTGGACGGGACGCTGAGAGCTCGTGGCGAAACGCTGGATGCCGTCTTGGCGCTCATGGTCCCTCGAGAGCTCCTGCTCGAACGAGCAGTCCTCCGAAGGACCGACAAACGCACTGGACAGATTTACCACTTGAAGTATAGCCCTCCTCCCCCCGGGGCCGATCTCGAACATCGTGGGGACGACCGCGAAGACATCGTTACGAAGCGCCTCGATACTTACGAGGCAATGACGGCCGAGCTGCTTCCTTACTATGACGAGCTCGGCCTGCTGCGATCCGTTGATGGAGTGGGCAGTGTACAGCAGGTGACCGCGCGCATCCTCGAAGCGCTCGGAGCGAAGGAATGATCCCCGGAGACTTTGCTTTGTATGGTTGAACGCCGTGAGCACAAGGAGCCCAAGGGCGACAAGCTGGAGTTCGACGGCGTCGTTCAGGAGGCGCTGCCCAACGCCATGTTTCGCGTCAAATGCGACAATGGCCTCGTCGTGCTCGCGACTATCAGTGGACGGATGCGTCAATTTTACATCCGCATCCTGCCGGGGGACCGGGTCACCGCCGAAGTGAGCCCCTATGACCCCACCCGCGGACGAATCACGTACCGACACAAGTGAGCCGAGCGTCATGAAGGTCCGACCGAGCATCAAGAAGATCTGCGAGAAGTGCAAGGTGGTCCGCCGCAAGGGCGTCGTGCGGATCATTTGCGAGAATCCCCGTCACAAGCAGCGGCAAGGCTGAGCGAGAAGCGAGAAATCCATGGCCCGCATTGCAGGCGTCGACCTCCCCCGTCAAAAGCAGATTGTGTATGCGCTGCCGTATCTCTTCGGCATCGGAAAGGCAGCGGCTCGGCGTATCTGCCGTGACACTGGCATCGTGCCGACCAAGTCGACGGAAGAGCTCACAGAGTCGGACATCAAGAAGATCCGCGACGTGTTGGACGCCGACTACAAAGTCGAGGGCGACCTGCGGCGCGAGGTCCAGATGAACATCAAGCGGCTCATGGATCTCGGGTGCTACCGTGGACTCCGGCACCGAAGGGGATTGCCTGTCAATGGGCAGCGCACGCACACCAACGCCCGAACGCGAAAGGGTCCCCGAAAGGGTGTCTTGACCCGCGCGCGCAAGCCGACGACGACCTAGAGCGTTCCGAGGAACCACCATGTCCCAAGCAAAGACGAGTACGCCGCCGACGGCAGGCGGCGACGGCAAAGCGAAATCGGCCAAGAAAAAGGTCAAGAAGAACGTTGCGACTGGAATTGCCCACATCCAGTCGACGTTCAACAACACGGTGGTGACGATCACGGATGTGAACGGCAACACCGTATCCTGGTCGAGCGCGGGCTCCCGTGGCTTCAAAGGATCGCGCAAGAGCACCCCTTTTGCCGCGCAGCTGGCGGCGGAGGAAGCGGCGCGCAAGGCGATGGAGCACGGAATGCGGTCGATCGCCGTGTTCGTGAATGGTCCCGGAGCAGGCCGCGAGAGCGCCCTCCGTGCCCTGCAAACGGTGGGCTTCAAGGTCACCTTGATCCGCGACGTGACGCCCGTGCCGCACAACGGCTGCCGCCCTCCCAAGCGCCGCCGAGTCTGATGTTCGAGGGACGATAGTTCCCGGCGCGACGCGCCGGTCCGGGACGAAGCGCGAGCCGGATGCGTCGCGCGTAAACCGGTTTTTCAAAGGAGCCCCCTCGAGCCCCGGCAGCGGGCGCGAGCGAGCCAGGAAAAGACGAGAGAGAGAAATCGATGGCGCGATATCATGGTCCCGTTTGCAAGCTTTGTCGCCGCGAGGGGATGAAGCTGTTTTTGAAGGGCGAGCGCTGCTACAGCGAAAAGTGCTCGTACACACGGCGCCCGTATCCCCCGGGGCAGCACGGGCAGGCCCGCGTCAAATTGAGCGAGTACGCGATCCGTCTTCGCGAGAAGCAAAAGGTCCGGCGTGTTTACGGCGTGCTCGAGCGCCAGTTCCAGAAGTACTATTTCGACGCAGCACGGCGGAAAGGCCGAACGGGCGAGCAGATGCTCGGCTTGCTCGAGTCGCGCCTCGACAACGTCGTGCACCGCCTCGGCTTCGCGTTCACCCGCGCTCAGGCGCGGCAGGTGGTCCGCCACGGACACGTGCTGATCAACGGAAGGCGGGTGGATATCCCGAGTGTGATCTTGAGCCCCGGTGACAAGATTGAAATTCGTCCAAAGAGCCGCGATATCAAAGAGATCGCCGCCTCTCTGGCCCAGGTCGACAAGCGTCCTGTCCTCTCGTGGCTCGAGCTCGACAAGACGAACTTCGCCGGCACGTTCAAGGGCGCGCCAGTACGAGACGAGATGAACGAACCGGCCATTCGCGAGCAGTACGTAGTCGAGTACTACTCGCGCTAAAGGCAAAGTGGAGGGCGATTTTCGCAAGACCGAAAGTCGAGCGAAAGAGCAAGTGGAGGGCGATTTTCGCAAGACCGAAGGTCGAGCGAAAGAGCAAGTGGAGGGCGATTTTCGCAAGACCGAAGGTCGAGCGAAAGAGCAAGTGGAGGGCGATTTTCGCAAGACCGAAGGCCGAGCGAAAGAGCCCGAAAAGAGCGGAACGGAGGGCGCATTTCGGCGAGACCGAAGGTCGAGCCGAAAGAGCCCGAGTCGTAGCGACAGTGCGGAAAGCGGAGGTGATTTTCGTCGAGACCGAGCGAGGCCAAGAAGGGGCGAGGAGCCGTACTCCCGTACGGTGACGACCCCCGCCGAAGGCATCGCGAAGGTATCGGCGAAAAGCACCTCCGCTTTCCAAGACGGGCTGGTGACGGGCGCGTCCGGAGAGCGGGTTCGAAGGCGCGCTGGGATTGCCGCGTAAACCTCGGAGAGATGGAGAGCTGGATGACCACAACGAACATCACGACACGCAACTGGCGCGACCTCATTCGTCCGCGCGGAATTCACGTCGAGGGTGAGACCCTCACGGAGTTCTACGGCAAGTTTACCGCCGAGCCCCTCGAGCGCGGGTATGGCATCACGGTCGGCAATTCGCTGCGGCGCATTCTGCTGTCATCCCTCCAGGGAGCGGCGATTACGGCGTTGCGCGTCGACGGCGCGCTGCACGAGTTCACGACCGTCACGGACGTCGTGGAGGACGTTACCGACATCGTGCTCAACCTCAAAGAGGTTGTTCTCAAGGCCGCCACTGCAAAGACGTACACGGTCCGGATCGACAAGGAAGGTCCGGGCACCGTCCACGCCCGCGATATTCAGCTCGTCGATGGCCTGCAAGTCCTCAATCCGGAGCATGTCGTCGCGACGCTGGACAAGAAGGGCCCTCTCTCGATGGAGTTGACCGTCAACGTCGGGCGCGGATATGTGCCCGCCGAGCGCAACAAGACTCCCGCCATGTCGATCGGTACGATTCCCATCGATGCGCTGTTCTCGCCGGTCCGCAAAGTCAACTACACCGTCACGAACGCGCGCGTGGGGCAGCAGACCGACTACGACAAGCTGACGCTGGAGGTCTGGACCAATGGCGCCGTGCGCCCGCAGGACGCCGTGGCCTACGCTGCGAAAATTCTCAAAGAGCAGCTGTCGATCTTCATCAACTTCGAAGAGACGGAAGAGACGCAATACGCGTCTTCGGGCTCCGAGGAGGAGCCGCTCAATGAGAATCTCTTTCGCAGCGTCGACGAGCTTGAACTGAGCGTGCGCAGCGCGAACTGCCTCCAGAACGCGAACATTCAGTTGATTGGCGAGCTGGTTCAGCGGACCGAGCAAGATATGCTCAAGACCAAGAACTTCGGCCGGAAGAGCCTCAAAGAGATTAAAGAGATTCTGGCCAACATGGGGCTGTCGCTCGGCATGAAAATAGACAACTGGCCACAGATGCTGGAGCGCTGGAAGCAGCAACAGCAGCAGAACTAGGCGTCTTCGAGGGTACGAGGCAGGGCGAGGCAACCGAGATAGACGAGGCAGACATGCGCCATAAGAATGCAGGTCGAAAGTTCGACCGGAACACGAGCAGCCGGCGTGCGATGTTTCGCAATCTCGCGGCGAATCTCATTTTGCATGAGCGGATTGAGACAACCGACGCGAAGGCGAAGGAGCTGCGACGCGTCGCCGAGCGGCTCATCACCAAGGCGCGCCGGCTCGGACCGGTGGCGTATACGCCGCAGGCCGAGCTTTCACCCGCCGATCGCGCGCGGCGCATGGCTGCCGCGCGCGTGATTGCCGCGTACGTTCCTCGGTTCGGGGTTCGTATCGAGACAGGCGGCGAGCCGAAGCGCGTCGATCTGGTGGAGAAGGTCCTGATCGAGCTCGCGAGGCGTTTCGCCAATCGCCAAGGCGGTTACACGCGGATCATCAAGTTTGGGCCGCGACGGGGCGACAACGCTCCGATCTCGCTCATCGAGTTGGTGGAAGAGGGCGAACCGGCTCGTGAAACGGGCAAAAAGGTCGAGGCAATAACTCCCACGGCTGTGGAGTCTGCTCAACCGGCGACCGTCTCGTAAGAAGAGCGTTCGGCGCGTCGCGGCAATGGGACCGTATCGACGGTTTCGCTGTGACGCGTCTTGCGACGGATCCGGGACGTTACTCGACGATGCGAAAGTCCGAGAACTCTCCCGTGTAGCCTCGCCAGCGAACGTCGACATCGTCCACGCGTGCGGCCGAAGGGCCGTGTTGGGCCCACGAGATCATCTCTTTGATGGCGTCCTCCTCGCCTTCGGCCAGAAGTTCAATGCTTCCGTCTTGGCGGTTTTTGACCCAGCCGGTGAGCCCCAGGCGCCGTGCTTCCCTCTGCGTCGCAGCGCGAAAGAACACGCCCGTGACACGCCCGCGAATGATGACTTGGACCCTTTTCGTCGACATAGTGCGTTGCGGCCTTCGCCAAACTATACGATGACCTAGCGAATTTGGCTCCGATCCGGCAACTTTCATTCGCGCGCGATGCGATGCGACGTACCGATGACCGATGGGAACGGTAGTCGTCGAAGGGTTCGGATTGCACACCGGGGCGCCGGCACGCGTTGAGCTCGAGGCACGGTCCGGCGGCGCGGTCACACTCGTCGTCGACGGGGTCTCGGCCCGGATCGATGAGCTGTCGATTGTCGCGACGGATTGGGCCACGACCGTGCAGTCGCGCGGCGGCGGAGCTCGCGTTCGCACGGTGGAACACGCCTTTGCGGCGCTCGCCGGCATGTCCGTCTACGAGGGGCTATCGATCGCGGTGCACGGGCCGGAGATGCCGCTCCTTGACGGCGGCGCGGGCTCCTGGTGCCGTGCGCTCACGTCCATCGGGGTTCGTCCGTCCCCCCGGCCGCTCTGCGTCACGCGGCCCTCCGTCATGCACGTGGGCGAGAGCACGTACGAGTTTGCGCCGGGCGATCGGGTCGACATCGAAGTTTGCGTCGATTTCGATGACCCCCGCGTTGCCGGCGAAGCGCGGTGGAGCGGCGACGCCACCGACTTTCGTGACCGTGTCGCGCCTGCGCGAACGTTTGCGTTCGATCGCCACATCGAAGAACTCGTCCGCCGAGGGCTTGCGCGCCACGTCACCCCGGACGCCGTGGTCCTTCTTACGCCCTCGGCTGTCCTTTCGTCCGGCGCCCTGTTTTCGCCCGACGAGCCCGCGCGCCACAAGCTGCTCGACGTCATCGGCGACCTGTACCTTCACGGAGGCCCGGCGAAAGGATACCTGCGGGTCGTTCGGCCCGGCCACGCCGCCAACGGGCGCGCGTTCCGCCAGGCTCTTGAGGAGGGAATCCTCGCGCTCGCCTGAAGCCCCTCTCGCGACCGCCGATGGGACGACTGCCTTCTGCGGTCGCTCTACTTCCCAGGTGGGCCGCTTCGCAATTGGAGTGTTCCACACCAACGAACCTCGCTCTGCCAATGCCCGGGCGGCACCTGTCGCGCGGCTCGGCTCCTTGGTACAAGCGGCCAGTGCGCGCGCGGGCCTTCGCTCTTCTCTTCGAGCCGGCGGTGCTGCTCGTGCCGGCCGCGGCGCGGGGCGACGCGCGCGCGTTCGATGACCCGTACGCGGTGCCCACGGCTCCACGGCCGCCGACGCTCCCCGAGCTGACGCACGCTGAAAAAGAGGCTAGCGTGGAAATCACGGCGGGCGCCATCCTTCCGAACGCGGGCGGCGCGACCACGCACGCGTACGTCGAGCGGCTGTCCCTGGAGATTCCGCTCGGGTTTCGTCGTTGGTACGTCGGTGCCGACTACGAGCTCGCGGAAAGTAGCGCACCCCAATCGCGCGCGGTCAGCGGCAACGTCGAGATCCAGGGCCGCACGCTGTGGGCCACCCCCACGGGTCTCGCGTTCGGAGGAGGCATGGGCCTCGTGTTGCCTGCGGCCAGCTTCGACGCCGCGAGCCCCGCCGCCGACGCGGCCCTTCGCGCGGCGACGCTCCGCCCCTGGGACGTGAGCTTCTTCGTCCCCGACGCGTTCGGGGTGCGTCCGTTCGTCGACGTGCGCGCCGTCGATGGATTGTTCGTCGCGCAGTTTCGGCAGGGGCTCGACCTCATGTTCTCCACGAGCGCGCTCGCCAACTGGCGCGTGTATGCGACCACAGGGGTCTACTTCGGCTTCTGGGTCACCCCTTCGGTCGCCTTCGGCCTCGAGGCGTTCGAGGCGTACGCGATCGACGTCCCCGGCGTGAGTGACGGCGCGCGCGCTTCGGTCCTCGTCTCGCCGAATGTCCGTCTCGCTCTGCGTTGGGTCGAGCCCGTCATCAGCATCTTCACGAGCGTTGGCACACCGCTGCAGGGCGCGAGCTCCCACGTGTGGGGATTCAAAATTGGGGTGACCCTCACCCTGTCGCCCCCATCGCCATGAGGGTCTCGAGAGACATCCCAGTTGAGGCTCAAGATGTGGCGGGAATTGCGAGCGAACGACCGGCAGCTAGGGAGGCCGAGCGAGGAATACTCGCGTATTTAGAGCGAGGCCGACCGACGATGCCGGTCGTGCAGCCGCAATAACGGCCACGTCTTCAGTTTACGGCAGACTGCGTTCCCGTTTGCTTTCGCACGTCGGTCCTGCCTCGCGCGGCCTGACGCTCGAGAGCCGCTCGAACGAAGCGCGCGAAAAGCGGGTGAGGGGACAAGGGCCGGCTCTTGAACTCCGGATGGAACTGGCAGCCCACGAAGAACGGATGATCGCGCAACTCGATCATTTCGACGAGCCGCTTGTCGGGCGACATCCCACTCAGTACCAACCCCGCCGTGGCGAGGGGCTCGCGGAAGTCATTCGCGAACTCGTAGCGATGGCGGTGCCGCTCGCTGATCTCCGTGGATCCGTAGGCTTCCGCCGCGAGCGAACCCGCGGCCAGAACGCAAGGGTAGGCTCCGAGCCGCATCGTCGCGCCCTTGTTACGCACCCCGCGCTGATCGGGCATGAGGTCGATCACCGCGTTGGCCGTGTCCTTGTCGAATTCGCTCGAGTTCGCGCCCGCGAGGCCCGCGACGTTGCGCGCGAATTCGACGACCCCGAGCTGCATGCCGAGGCAAATGCCGAAGAATGGAACGCGATTCGTTCGCGCGTAACCGATGGCGGCGATTTTCCCCTCGGTCCCGCGGTCTCCGAAGCCGCCAGGTACGAGCACCGCGTCGAGAGCCATGAGCAGCCCTTCGGGGCCATTCTGCTCGATCTGCTCCGAATCGATGTACTCGAGCTCCACGCCGCAATCGTTGTGGAGGCCCCCGTGCACGAGCGCCTCGTGCAGCGACTTGTACGCGTCTCTAAGATGAACGTACTTGCCGACGATGCCTATCTTGACGCGACCGCGCGTGGGATTGTTGAACCGCGTCACGACCCGCTGCCAGGTGGTCAGGTCCGGGGCGCGACTCCAGATGTTCAAGCGCTCCGCCACGAGCTCGTCGAGCCCCTCGGCGTTGAACATGAGGGGCACCTCGTAGATGCAGCCCACGTCCATGGCGCTGATGACGGCCTCCACCGCGACGTTCGAGAAGAGCGCGATCTTCTCTTTGACCGCTCTCGACAGTGGCATCTGCGTGCGGCAGAGGAGCACGTCGGGCTGGATACCGATTTCACGCATCTCTTTGACGGAGTGCTGCGTCGGCTTCGTCTTCAGCTCGCCCGCCGTGGGAATGTAAGGAACGAGAGTCACGTGAATGTTGAGCGCGTTCTGCGGGCCCGCCTCGAGCTTCATCTGGCGCACGGCTTCGAGGAACGGCAGAGACTCGATGTCCCCCGCGGTACCGCCGATCTCGACGATGGCGACGTCCACGGCTTCGGTGGCGTCGCGAACGCGCGACTTGATCTCGTCGGTGATGTGCGGGATGACCTGCACCGTCGCTCCCAGATACTCACCCCGTCGCTCCTTGGAGATCACGCTCTCGTAGATCCGGCCCGTGGTGAAGTTATTCTGCCGCGTCATTCGCGCGGTGGTGAAGCGCTCGTAATGACCAAGGTCAAGGTCGGTCTCGGCGCCGTCATCGGTGACGAAGACCTCGCCGTGCTGGTAAGGGCTCATCGTTCCCGGATCGACATTGATGTACGGATCGAGCTTCACGTGCGTCACGCGCAGGCCGCGCGCTTCTAGCAGCGCTCCAACGCATGCGCTGGCGAGGCCCTTGCCGATGGCGGAGACGACGCCGCCGGTGACGAAAACATACTTCGTGGGTTTGCGGCTCATGGCGGTTCCCCCTCCGTAAGTACTCGGGCTCGCGATTAGCACAGTCGCCGCACCTCCGCGAGGCACGCGCCTTTCCAGGTCCTTCTCAGTCGTGATCGGTCCGGTTTCCCGGCATCCGAGGCGCGCAATTTTTCGCCGCTTACTCGAGCGCCGCCAGACCCAGCCAGCGTCCCTCCGCGCTCGGAACGAACGCGCGCGCGCGCTCGCTCGTGACGGCGACTTGGTCCTCGTACCAAAGCGGAACGACGTGCACTTGCTCGCGTTCGCGCGCTTCGACGACGGCGTAGATCGCGCGCCTGGCTTGCGGGTCGGCGACGCGGTCGCCGTCGTCGAGCGCCGCGTCGAGCGCCGCGTCGCGCACGCGGCCGCGGTTCGCGCCCGCCGGCGGTACGAACGCGCTATGCAGAAAATGGCGCAAAACGTTGGGCTCGGTCATTTCCGGCAGCTGGAGGATCGCCACGTCGAAATCCCCGGCGGAAAGGCGTGCAAGCATCGTCGCGAGCTCGAGGGCTATCACCGTCACATCCACTCCGACATCGCCGAGCTCTTGCGCCACGACGCGCGCCACGTCCCCGCGGAGCCGTTCGGTCGACGTGAGCAGCGTCAAATGGAGATGCTGTGCCCCGGCCTCCCCCAAGAGCGCGCGCGCGGCGTTGGGATCGAAGGGCAGCTCCGCCAGCTCCGCGTGCGCCCAATGCGAGGGTGCGATGAGGCCGGAGGCCGGGCGCGCGTGGCCATCGAACAGCGTTTTGCAGAGCATCGCGCGGTCGATGGAAAGTGAAATCGCGCGCCGCACGCGCACGTCGCCCAGAAAAGCGCGGTCCTCGTCGACGACGACGTACGTGAGGTTCGCCCCCGGGCGCGCGCGGATCGAGAGGCCAGCCTGCGCGGCGAGCGCCGGGAGAAGCGTGGGCGACACCAGGTTCAGGGCCACGTCCGAACGGCCGGCCTCGAGGCGGAGCGCGCGCGTGTTCTCGTCGTGCACCGTGCGGAGCGTGACGCCGTGGGCCGGCCGCGGCAGCGCGCCGCCGTCCGCCGGTTCGAGTAGAACGGCGCCCCGCCGCACTCCCGCCACGAGGTACGGTCCGAGGCCGTCGAGCGTTCCTTCGGGCGACGGCGGCGCGGCGGCCTGGTCGGCGCGCAGGATGGGGATCTCCAAGTCCGTGAGGAGCGTCGCGTGGGGGCGCGCGAGGGCGATGACGACGGTGTGCGGCCCCCCTTCTCGGGCGCCGGCGATGGCGTCGACCACGCTTGCATGGCGCGATGCCACCCTCGGCGACGCAATGGCCCGCAGCGTCTCGACGACATCGATCGGCCGCAGAGGCGCGCCGGAGTGAAATCGTACGTCCTCGCGCAGTTCGATCTGCAGGGTGAACGGATCGAGCCACCGCCACCCGCGCGCCACGTACGGCCTCGGCTCGAGCGTGTCCGGGTCGAGCCGGACGAGGCCCGCGTGCACGAGCCGCGTGGCACGCAGGCCTACGGCGTCGGTCGCGTAGCGTGGATCGAGTGTCTCGGGGTCGTTGGCGACCATCATTTCGAAAGGGCCGCTCGTCGCGCGCGGCGATCGCGGCGTGCAAGCCAGCCGGCCAAACGCAGCAATCCCCGCCAGCGCCGCGATCGCGCCCGCTTCCCACGTGCCGCTCCTCCAACTATGAAATCGTCCGAGACGCCGTAGCCGAGCTTTCGAGCTTCCCATGCATCACCGACGACTTCGTACGCTCACGGCCGTCGCCGCCAGCTCGACCCTTGCTTTCGTTTCGCCCGAGGTGCGTTCGGAGAGGCCGCCGGCGTCGGCGCTGTCCGACGCCGGTACGGGCTCGGCACCGGCCGTCGCGCCGGAGCTCCAGGCGGCGGCGCGCGCCGTCGCGTCTTCGCGCGCGGTCGAGCGGGCAACCTTCGGTCTCGCCGTTCTGGACGTGGACTCCGGTCGTCTGCTCGCGGCGGTCAACGAGCACCTCACGCTCAATCCTGCATCCAATGCCAAGCTATACACGGCGGGCGCGGCGCTCGCGATGCTTCACGGCGAGCACCGCTACGAGACCACTCTTTCGGGCAAGCTCGAGGGCGCGGAGGTCAGGGGCCCGCTCGTGCTCCGCGGCTACGGTGATCCGTCGCTGACCACGGCGGACCTTTGGGCCATGGTACAGGAGCTCAAGAGCTACGGGGTCAAACGCGTCGCCGGGGACGTCCTCGTGGACCAGAGGTTTTACGACGAGCAAACGACGCCTCCTGCGTTCGACCAGCAGCCCAACGAATGGGCCGGCTTTCGCGCGCCGGTGAGCGCCGTCGCGCTGAACGAGAACTGTGTCGCGATCACGTTACGGCCCGCGGCGGAGGGCCCCGGAGGCGCCGCGCACATCGAGTTCGACCCGCCCGGATTCGTCGACGCGGACGGCGCCGTTCGCACCGCCGATCCCGGTACGGCAGACAACGTCGAGCTCATTCTCGGGGGCCTCCCAAATCCGGCCGGGAACGCGTCCCGAATGACCGCGCACGTGAGCGGCGCCATCGCGTCGGACTCGCGACTCGTTCGCTACACCCGGCGCGCCGAAGACCCGCGCCTTTTGGCGGGGTACGCGCTCAAGGCGCTCCTCGACCAGGCGGAGGTAAAAGTCTCCGGAGACGTGAAGCTCGGTTCGGGTGGCGGGCGTGTGCTCGCCAAGCATGCCTCCGAGCCGCTCTCGACGTTGCTCTACGGACTCGGCAAGCAGAGCGACAACTTCTACGCAGAGATGATCTTCAAGAGCCTCGGCGGCGAGGAGAAGAGCCGTCCGGCCAAGAGCGCAGACGCGGCCGAGCTCGTGGCCGAATGGCTCGCACGGATTGGCGCGAGCGACGCGGGCGTCGCGTTCAAGAATGGGTCGGGGCTTTTCGACGCGGACCGCGTGACGGCCTACAGCACGGTGGAGCTTCTGCGTTGGGCGTGGCGCGATCCCCAAATCGAGCCCGAGTACGTCGCGCAGCTCTCGATCGGCGGGGCGGACGGGACGCTCCGCAAGCGCTTCCGCGGCGAGGCGACGCGCCGCCGTGTCCGCGCGAAGACCGGAACGCTCGACGACGTCATCGCGCTGAGCGGGTATCTCCTGAGGGGCGAAGGACGCGGTCCGCTGGCTTTTTCAATTCTCTTCAACGGCGTGGCGGGACAACAAGATGCCGCGCGCCACGCGGCGGACAGGTTCGTCGAGACGCTCGCGCGACAGTATCGCGACTGAACCTGACGGTCGGCCGGAAATGGACGTTGGGCGGCCAGGATCTCCCCCAAAACCCGCCTCGTGAAAGCGCTGCCGGGCATTTCCGGCAGCTCTTGCGATTGAGTTTGAGCGAGCCTTTGGCCACGCCCCCGGTGGTCCGCGCCGATCGTCAGTCGCGCATGTGTTTGCGAATCTTGCCCAACGCCTGCTCTTGAAGCTGGCGTATTCGCTCGCGCGACAAGTTGTACTTGTCC
Source organism: uncultured delta proteobacterium (assembly GCA_963831555.1). GTDB lineage: Bacteria > Myxococcota_A > Polyangia > Polyangiales > Polyangiaceae > Palsa-1150. The sequence continues at coordinate 576,696 of CAWHQT010000015.1, read as the reverse complement.
CCGATCTCTTTGAGGGTGAGTTCGTCCTCGTCATCCAGACCGAAACGCCAGCGAATGATGCGCGACTCGATCGGAGTCAACGTGGTGAGGAGCCGCCGTACCTCCGCGGTCCATTTGTGATTTGCCAGAGACTCGTACGGCGACAGCGAGTTTTCGTCCTGGAGAAAATCGATGAACTTGCGCCCGTCTTCGTCGCCCACGGGCCGGTCGAGGGAGAACGGCGTCTCTGCCCAAGAGCCCTTCACCTTGTCGAGCTTCTCCTGAGGGATGCCCGTCTCGTGTTCGAGCTCGCCGAGGGTCGGATCCCGACCGGTGCGCGCAAGAACGGCTTGCGTCGCGCGCTGGATGCGATTGTGCGTATCGAGCATGTGCACGGGAATCCGCACCGCGCGTCCCTTGTCGGCCAGGGCGCGGCTGATCGCGTGCCGAATCCACCACGACGCGTACGTCGAAAAGCGGTAGCCGCGCGCATGGTCGAATCGCTCGACCGCTTTCATGAGGCCGATATTTCCTTCTTGAATGAGGTCGATGAGGGGCAGCCGCCCACGGTTGTAACGGCGAGCGATCGAGACCACCAAGCGAAGGTTCGCCTTGACGAATTTGTTCTTGACCCGCCTCGAGTGCACCGAAGCCGCGCCGATCTTGTCGAGGTACTTCTTGTACGGCAGGCTCGGGGCCAGGTGCGGGCTGGACGTTGAAGCGCGTGGGCCGCCGTCCTCTTCGAGCGCCGCGTCTTGGTCCTTCTCGTCGGGGTCGCGCCCGAGCTTGCGCACGGCCTCTTCGGCGTGGGCGATCCAGAGCCGGTCGCTGTCCGCGAGGCGTATGGCCTTGGCGAGCGACGAGCACCACACCCGGTATTTCTTCTCCTGGCTCGGGCCGGGCTTCTTGGTCTGCTTGGCGTAGGCGTCGAGGAGTTTGCGAATCTCGGCCAGCTGGGGCAGGTCGAGCGCTTCTTCCCCCGTGGGCAGATCCTTTTCGAGTGAATCGAGGGCGAAGTTCGCAGCGGGGTAAAAGCTGAGAATCGCCGACCAGTACTCCATCTCGGCGCGCTCGACCTCCATCGCCGTCTGCAGCTCTTCTTCCGGGCCCATGACCGCGTGCGTCGCCATCTCGCGGAAGTAGCGGGCGAGCATGGAGTCCCCCCGCCTTCTTCGATTTCCTTGTCGCTGGGTGCTTTGCGCGCGACGAGCACATCGCCCCCGCCGCCCTCGCCAGGCGGAGCTTCGAGATCGAATTCTTCCTCTGCCTCGATTTCGGGGCTCGAAGCGGCCGGACCGATCGATGGCGCGTCGGCTTCGAAGTCATCATCGCCCACGGGCGTGTCGATCGACGAGCGTTCTGCGTTGGTCCCGCCGTCAGGGTTCCGTACCGCCGCCTTCGCCCCGATGTGCCTGACCGTAGGACGGAGTCGCGCGTCCCCCGAGGGGTGTTCGTAGCGGATGGCGGCTGCGCTACCCTTGCTCTTGCTCATAGCCGGGGCTCCCTCGCTCGTAGGCGGGTGAACGGGTGGTGTCGAAGTCGTCGATAGCTTTGTGCTGTAAGTGCGGGAGATGTGAGCGGCGAGCGGGCTCGAGTCGCGCGGCCTCGAAGCCGGTGACGCCGATTTTTTTCGGGGGGAGGCCAGAGAGACGCCGAGGCCGGCACCTCGGCCGTTCCCCCCGGATACAACCGCGACCTGGCATGTCCGCTTACGCCAAGACACGCCGAACGCTGCGGCGGCGAGCCGTGCTCGGGGGCGGGCTTGCAAAAATTGCGGGGCATTCTTCGGCATCGAGGAGATCGCGGCTCCGCTTCGAAATGGATGATTTATCGGCGGTCCGTCATCAACTTTCCCTGTACATGGTGAGATGATTGGCAACCGCCACGCATTCCCAAGGGTTCCATGTGACCGTCTGCTTTCTGGGTTAGCTGCGCGGCGCGCTCGCCCATGTCCAGTACTTCGGTCCTTTTGCGGTACTATCTTAAGGAGCTTCGGCGGGTATTGCACGGGCTAGGTCCGTGCCTAACCTTCCTGTCTGCAACGCTAATGCATGCCATCGGCCACGCGCTGATGGCGCTGGTGGCGAGTGCGCTTGCGGTCTCGGTGGCCGCGCACGGGGCGATTGCGGGGCGCGCTCCTGGGGCGGCGACCGGAGTCGAAGCGGCGCTCAGTGCCTTCAGTCCCAGGACGGACCCGGCATTCTTCCTTTCGGTCGTGGGGTTGGCGGTCGTGATCGTCAAGGGAGTTGCGGGGGTTTACGCCTCCTACGTTCAGGTACGCGTGGCAGGACACATCGGATGCGCTCTGCGGCTCGACCTGCTCGACGCGCTCTTGCGTCTTCACCGGTTGCGTCAACCGCGCCAACCGCGACAGGACGATCAGGGGTCGGATTCGGCCCCCACCGCGCGCGCCGTCGTGGCATTGACCGACCGCGTTCGAGACGTGGAGGCCGGGCTCGCGCGCGGCCTTCTCGGGAGCGTGCGTGCCATCGCTCAGCTCATCCCGATCGCTGCCATGCTGGCGCTGCTTTCCGGGCGCATGGCCGCTGCGGCCGCCGTCGTATTGGCCACCTTCGGCTGGGCGCTCGGCCGCCTGCGGTCCCGGTATCGCCAAGCGAGCGCCCGGTCCGCGCGGGAAAACGAACGGTTGCACGAAGCCGCGGATGATTCGGTGCGCCATGCCGATCTCTGGATTACGTACGGCGCGGAGCGCAAAGTGCGGACGAGCGTTCGGAGGCTCGGCGAGGCGCTCACACACGGCTCAGCGTGGCTCGAAGCGCGTGCGGCCACGATGAGCGCGGCCAACGAAGTGCTCGCGGCGATGGCCCTGGTCGGTGCGATGGGGGCATCGCGAGCCGGATGGCTGGGATCGGTCGCGAGCCGGGGCACGATGCTCGCCTTCGCGGTCGCGTTTTTCCTCGCCTACCGACCCCTGCGCGAGCTCGCGGACGCTCGGCTCGCGATGGCGCGCGCCGAGGGGGCTTTCGAGGATCTGCGCCGTGTGATCGAGAGAGCGCGGGCATGCGTGGATGTCGAACCGAGCACGCCTGCACATGCTGCCGCGCGCACGTGGACCGAGGGGCCGCTGGAGGTGCGCGCCCTGCGTCTTGCGCGGGGCCGATGTGGCGCCGTTTCGATGCGCATCGAGGCCGGAGCCATCGCCGTTTTGGTCGGTCCCACGGCGGTCGGCAAGACGACCTTGCTCCGAACGCTGCTCGGGCTTGAGGAGGCCGCGAGCGGGGACATCGTCTTTGCGGGCGAATCGCTCGCGGCCGCGGGCGCGGGTCCGCGGGCGCGGCCCTTCGCATGGGTGCCGCAGGAGGCGCCGCTCCTCGCGGACACCCTCGCGGCGAACGTGACTCTTGGAGCGTCGGGCGTCGACCCTCGGGACGTCCTGGAGCCGCTCGGAGCCGGGCATCTCGCGGCGTCGCTCGACGGGGTGCGGTTGGGGGCCGGCGGGCGGGTTCTCTCGGGTGGGGAGCGCCAGTGGGTCGCTTTGGCGCGCGCGATCGCCACGCAGCAGCCGGTCCTCTTGTTGGACGAGCCCACGAGCGGCCTCGACGCGAAGGCGCAGGGTGTCGTGCTCGAGGCGATCGCGCGGCTGCGGGGTCGCCGGACGGTGATTCTTGTGACCCATCGGCCCGAGCCGCTGGCGATCGCCGACGTGGTCGTGCGGCTCGCCGAGGAGGGTGAAATGGAGCGCGCGGCGTGAGAGTCGCGCTCCTCGCGCTTCCGACGGTCGCTGCATGCGGCGCGGCGGGTCCGGCCAATCTACGAAGCGGGGCGGCCACGCCTGCGTCCGCGCCTGCGCCTGCGTCCGCGCCTGCGTCCGCGCCTGCGTCCGCGCCCGCGCCGTGTCCTGGCGACATGATCGCTCTAGCCATGTTTTGCGTCGATCGCTACGAGGCGCCCAACGTACGCGGCGCGTTGCCATTGGCGCTCCAGACTGCCTACGACGGCGAAGCGTGGTGCGCCTCACATGGAAAGCGGCTCTGCTCCGAAGACGAATGGGTACGGGCGTGCGAGGGCCCGCATGGGCGCCGCTTTCCGTACGGCGACGCGCATGTCGCGTCGGTCTGCAACGACGACCGCGCGTGGCTCAAAGTGAGCTGGAAGGCGCTCGCGAAGTGGCCCGATGCCGTGGCGCTGGCGGAGGCCAAGCGTTTGTTTCAAGCGGATCCGAGCGGGGCCCGCGCCGGATGTGTCTCCGAGGAAGGCGCCTTCGACATGACGGGGAACGTGGCCGAGTGGGTTCGGCGCAGCGATGCGCCGCCCAGTCCAGGTTATGACCACGTGCTCAAGGGGTGTTACTGGGCGGGCTGTTACCACGAGCCGCTGGCGAACTGCGAATTTCGCAATAGTGCGCATCCGGGCACGTTTCGCACGTACGAAGCGGGCTTTCGTTGCTGCCGGGACCGACTGCCGTAGCGGCGTTCGCGGCGCCCCGTTTGCGGCTGTTGTGAGGCCGGCGGGAGCGGCGGCCGAGCATGTGTCGAAGGAAACGAAGCTCGATTGTCTCCACGGCAGGAAGCCATCCACGCGCATGCGTGGTAACCATGCGGGGCTCTAGGGCCCGATGACATGACCGACGCCGTCACTCCCCAAGACTCGAACGCGGGTGATGCACGGGCGGTGGTCGTCCCGGCATCGCTCGACGGGGCGCGACTCGACAAGGCTGTCACCGAGCTCGTCCCGGAGCTCAGCCGCGCGCGTGTAAAGCGAGCCATCGAGCTCGGCGCCGTTCGTGTCAATGGCCGCCGCATGGCCAAGGGGGGCGTCGTCGCCAATGGGGACGTCGTGCGCATCGATGTGGCCCAAGTGGCCGATGCGCCCGCTCTGCCGACCGCCGGCGCGCCGCTCCGGATCGTGCTCGAGAGCAGCCAGGTCGTCGTGCTCGACAAGCCTGCGGGCCAGCCCACGGCGCCCCTTCGGCCGGGCGAGCTCGGTACGCTGGTCAACGCGCTCCTCGGCCGGTACCCGGAGCTTATCCCCAGTACGGAAGTCTACATCGGGCACTCGCCGCGCGAGCCCGGCATCATTCATCGCCTCGATACGGAGACGAGCGGGGCGGTGGTCGTCGCGCGCACCGCGGCCGTGTTCGAAACGCTACGGTCTTCGCTCAAAGAAGGGCGTCTCGAAAAGAACTATCTCCTCATTTGTGCGGAGCAGGGCCTCGGCGACGAGGGAACCATCGAGTTTCCCCTCACGAACCACCCCAAGGATCAGCGCCGCGTGTATGCGTGCGTCCACCCGCGCGACGTCATGCGATACGACCCGCGGCCGGCGTCTACGCGATACCGCGTGATTCAGCGTTCGGGGACCTGGGCGCTCGTCGAGGCGAAGGTCGGCAAGGCGCTTCGTCATCAGCTTCGCGCCCATTTCGCTGCCATTGGCCACCCTCTCGCGGGCGACGAGCTCTACGGAGGGCCGGTCATTCGCGCGCTCGGGCGGCACGCGCTCCATGCCTCGTACGTCGCCTTCCGAGGCGAGGGCGCCGTAAGGGCGTTCGAAGCGACCGTGCCGCTGCCCAAAGACATGACGACTCTTCTCGAAGCCGGCGCGGACGCCTAACCTAAAGGGTGTTGCCACAGGCTTGCTAAGGGTCGCGTGTCCGGCGCAGCCCGGTGGGGGGTCCCGAGCGACGACCCGCAAGCCGTCCAGCGTCGATGTCCGAAGGGCGTCCGTGATTGCGGCCCCTCACTCGTAGCGAAGGCCGTCCACTGGCCGGAGCTTGGCGGCTTGCTTGGCGGGGAACAAGGTCGCGATCGTGCAGATCGAAACCGCGGCGAGCGCCACGGCGCCGTAGTCGAAGGCGCTCACTTCGATCGGCAGTCGATCGATGTAATAGACGTCCGGGTCGAGCCGGAGGCCGAACCAGGCCAGGCCCGTGCACAGCGCGAGGCCCGTGGACACTCCGAGGAGCGTCCCAATCCCTCCGATGATGACGCCTTCCGTGATGAACGTTCGCAGGATGGTCCCATCCGTTGCGCCGAGCGCCTTGAGAATGGCAATTTCCTTCGCCTTCTCGGTCATCATCAAGAGGAGCGTGCAGACGATGCAGAAGCTCGCGACGATGATCTCGATCGACAAAATGAGAAACGTGGCGATCCGTTCGAGCTTGAGCGCGCTGAAGAGGTTCTTGTTGATCTCGCGCCAGTCGCGCACGCGCAAATTCTCACGGTCTACCGCGGCTTCTACGATGGGAGTCAGCCGATCCACGTACTCGGCGTCTTCGACTTTGACCTCGATTGTGGTGATGCGACCCGGCGCGGCAAAATAGCTTTGCGCTTCGCTCAGCGTTACATAAACGTGGGTCGCGTCGTACTCGTACATGCCGCTATAGAAAATGGCGGCAATTCGGTACCTCCGTGTCTTGGGCATCACGCCCATGGGACCGAGATCGCCGAGCGGGGAGACGAGCGTCACTTCGTCTCCGACGTACACGTGGAGAGTCTTGGCGAGTTCGCGGCCGACGACGAGCCCTGGTCTGCGACTTTCGTTCAGAGCCTGCTCCACCGCCGGATCGAGATCGTCGCCCAAGAGCGGCAGCTCGGGCCCCTTCGTATACTCTTCGCCGCCGGCTCCGATTCCGATGACCTCGTCGGCCGGGATGCGTCGCAGGAGATCGGGCTCTTCGAGGTAGGCGAGTTTGTCCGTCACTTTGACCGGAGCTTCGACGTTCTTTCGCAGATCGATGACGTCGCCGATGGTCGTCGGGTCGATCCCGTGGACGACTACGCCCGCGAGGTTCGACGTGCTCGAGATCATGACCTCTCCCTGGACGACCGGCGTTGCGCCCATCACCCCTGGGACGGCGCGAACGCGATCGAGCGTGGGTTCGTAATCGGCCCATGCCGATTGGCTCGTTGTGTCGATGACGATGTGGGCATTGTTGCCGAGGATCTTTCGTTTGAGGTCGGCGCTGAATCCCCCCATGACGCTGATTGCACCCGACAGGGAGAAGGACGCCAGCGCTACGGCGAAGATCGACAGCCCACTGATCAGGCTGAGGAAAGCGCTCTTCTTCGCGCGGACGTGTCGTGCGGCAATGAAGGAGGGAAAGGGCCCGCGCTCAAGGCGGTCAAGCGCCCAGGGCAAGAGAGCGACGACCGTCCCGACGAGAAATAGAACGCCGGTCGCGATGGCGCCCGCGCGCACGAGCGCGTCGCGAACGGTCCACGCCGATCCGCGCAAGACGGGCAAATGGTTGGTGGCGCGGGTCAGTCCTAGAAAGAGCGCTCCCAGCGCGGCGCAGATGGTTTGAAGCACCCCTCGCGTGGTCTCCTTGCGCGAAAAATCGATTCGAGCGCGCCACGCGAGGAACGCAATGGCGCCCACGACTCCCACCGCGGCCATCGCGAGCGCGGCAAACGGCAGCGGCTTCACGGGTCGCTTCGATCTTGGCCGCTTTCAGGCCGCAGAAGTGGAAAGAGGATGACGTCCCGGATGGACGCGGAATTCGTGAGCATCATGACGAGGCGGTCGATGCCCATGCCGAAACCTGCGGTGGGCGGCATTCCGTGCTCGAGCGCGCGCAGGTAGTCTTCGTCGTAGTCCATGGCTTCCTCGTCTCCGCGCGCCTTCTTCTCGACTTGCGCCCGAAAACGGTCGGCCTGGTCATCCGGATCGTTGAGCTCACTGAAGGCGTTGCAAAGCTCGCGGCCATGCACGAAGAGCTCGAACCGGTCCGTCAGCTCCGGCTGGGCGTCGCTACGGCGTGCCAGCGGCGAGGTCTCGAACGGGTAATCTTTGATGAAAACGGGAATCGAGTGCAGGCCACTGCCCGAGCGGTAGTCCTCTGTCAAGAAAGGCTCGGCCACGAACTCGTAGGCGGCGAATAGGCGCTCGCCGTCGTTCGTGCATTTGCCGAAGCCCCGTCGGAAGTTGCCCCAATCGATGGTCTTGGCGCGCGGCGAAGCTCTCGCCCAGGTCTTGATGTGTTCAGCGAGACCTTCGCCAAGGACCCGATGGAGATCGGCGGCGCCTCCGCTCCGAATCGCAGCGATCCATTCGGGGATCGCGGTCCGCTCGACCGCAGCCAACACCGCTTCTTCCATGGGCACGCGCTCGAAGGCGTGATCGAGATCGAACGGCCGCGCCTCTTTCCACGCAGCGTGAGGACCGGGCATGGCCTCTGCGAGCCGAGCATCGATTCCGCGGAGGAGCGACTCGGTGAAGGTCATCAGGTCGTCGTACGTTGCGTAGGCCTGATAGAATTCGAGCATCGTGAATTCAGGATTGTGCCGGGTGCTGATTCCTTCGTTGCGATAGCACCGCCCTATCTCGTACACTCGCTCGAGCCCTCCGACCACGAGCCGCTTGAGGTAGAGTTCGGGAGCGATGCGCATGAAGAGGAGGAGCTCCAGCGTATTGTGGTGCGTGCGGAATGGCTTGGCCGCCGCGCCGCCGATCATCGTGTGCATCGTCGGCGTCTCCACCTCGAGAAAGCCGGTCTCGTCGAGGATGGCCCGCGTTGCGCGAACCACGTGGCTTCGCGCTCGAAACACGTCCGAGACACCCGGATTGGCAACGAGATCGACGTAGCGTTGGCGGTAGCGCAGCTCCACGTCGGTGAGTCCGTGCCACTTCTCGGGAAGCGGGCGGTACGCTTTCGTGAGCAGTCGGTACCGATTCGTGTCGATGGAGAGCTCTCCGCGCTTGCTCGCCGTCAGAGGGCCCTCCGCTTCGATGAAGTCGCCGACATCGAGTTCGGAGAGCCGCGCGTATTGCTCGCCGAGGTGCGCTTGGCTCAGCAGCAGTTGGATCTCCCCTGTTCAATCGCGAAGACGGATGAACGTGAGCCCCCCCGAAGACCGCAGCGCCATGACGCGTCCTCGCACGTGCCACAGGCCGTCGCCCGCAGCGGCGCGGACGCGCACCTCATCGTAGCGACCGGCGGGGTCGCGCCCGGTTTCCGCAGGGCCCTCGGCGTGGCGCCGCGCCACGGCGATGTCCGAGGTCCGCCCTCCGAGTCGCGGGACCACGTCGTTGGCGAATGGGTTGTCTCCACGCGCGCGAACGCGCTCCGCCTTCACGCGGCGGGCATCGATGAGCGATTGCTCGCTGGACTGGGCGTCGCGCGGGGGCGTGGCAGGACCACTTCTCGCCTTCGAGTCGTCGTTCATCGTCGTGTCTCCAGCGGCCCCCACGGGCGCGCATGCTCCGCGCGGTGCAGGGGCGTGGTCATGGGGCGGAGGCGTCGGCTTCGTCGGTGACGCCGCCCTTTCGGAGCGTGCCACCCGCCGCCGCGAGCAAGTAGGCCTCGACGAACTGGTCGAGATCGCCGTCCAGCACGGCGTCGACGTTCCCGTTCTGGTGCGAAGTCCGGAGATCCTTGACGAGTCGGTACGGGTTGAGAACGTAGCTGCGGATCTGATTGCCCCAGGCAATCTGGGTCTTGCTCGCGGCGTTCGCGGCCGCCTGGTCGTCGCGTTTTTGCTGTTCCACGTCGTAGAGTTTCGCTTTCAGCATCTTCAGCGCGAGGCGTCGATTCTGATGCTGCGAGCGCTCGGCCCGGCAAACGATCATGATGCCGCTCGGAAAATGCTTGAGCCGCACGGCCGTCTCCACCTTGTTGACGTTCTGACCACCCTTGCCGCCGGCCCGCATCGTGGTGATTTCGAGGTCCTCGTCTTTGACCTGGATATCGATTTCGTCTTCGATGTCCGGCGTGACTTCGACCGCGGCAAAGGCCGTTTGGCGCCTGGCGTTCGCGTCGAAAGGCGAGATCCGCACGAGGCGGTGCACGCCGTTCTCGCTTCGAAAATATCCGAAGGCATGGTCCCCCTGGACGCTGAAGCTCGCCCCGTCGATCCCGGCTTCGTCGCCCTCTTGGTAGTCGATGACTTCGGTCTTGTACCCCCGGCGCTCGCACCAGCGGAGGTACATGCGAAGGAGCATCTGCGCCCAATCCTTCGCGTCATTTCCGCCCGTGCCCGGGTGAATCGTCACGATCGCGTTCGCGTGGTCGACCGGTCCCGCGAGCATTCGCGCGAGCTCCGCGCCGCGCACGCGCGCCTCTAGCGCGGACGTTTGCGACGTGACTTCGCCGATCGTCTTCTCGTCACTCTCCGAGGCCCCGAGCTCCAAGAGGAGCGCCGCGTCCTCCACGTCCCCCGTGAGCTTCTCGATGGCCCCGAGCTGCTGTTCGAGCGCCGCCCGTTTGCGAGTGATCGCCTGCGCCTTCTTCTGATCATCCCAGAAGCCGGGCGCGAGCGTCTGTTGCTCGAGCGCCCGAATTTGGCTTTTCAGCTTCGGGATGTCAAAGATGCCCCCTTAGCGCCATGAGGCGCCGTTGGAGGTCGGCAATCGTGTCTCGTGTCTCCGTGAGCATGGCGAAGCTCCCCCGTGAGCCCTGGCCCAGGGTCTAACGGTCGGATCCGTTCGGGTCAAGGCGAGCGGGCGCTCGCTTCCTTCAGCCTCAGGAGCTGCCCGGAAATGCCGGGCAGCTCTTTCACGAGCCAGGTTTTGGGGGGAGATCCTCTCCCCCCAAGCCCCCCAACTTCCATTTCCGGCCACACCTTCAGGGTGGCGCCGTCCGCCTCGCCCGCCTCGACGGCGCCGGCTCCGCCCCGCCCCGCCCCCCGGCGGGGAGCGCTCCGTGCGGCTCGGCCGTCTCCCCCGTCTGTCCTTCCATCCATTCGGAGAACCAGCCCGCGGTCAATACGTCTAGCGTGGCCCGGGACTGCGAAATGCGAAGCTCGGCGTCAAGCGCCTCCCGTGAATCCGCAGGCGCCTCTTGCAGGTCCACGCGGGCCCGCTGCCACGCGAAGAGCACCTCGAGCGTTCGCGTTGCCAGGCGGGACCGCGCGTCTTGTCTCTCGAGCCGGAGGCGCTCGAGCGTGGGTTCGTCGCCAGCGTAGACCAATCGATCCAGCCGCCACGTGAGCCGCACTTCGAGGACGAGGTTGGCCCCGACGGCATCGTAGTAGTTCGTTCCGTCCGTCGTCGACAGAGTGGTCGTGTGATTTGCGTCGTCCCAAAGGCGCATCGCCCGGAGGCGGGTCTCGGGCAGGAGCGCGCTCGATCGGGCGCGCGCCACGATCGCATCGATCCGTTCGTCGTCCGCACCGAGACCCGATGACCGGAGCGCTGCGGCGACGCAATCGCGCGCGAGCGCCGGGGGCAGCGCCGGCGTTCGTGTGGGGGCGGCAGCCGGTTTCGGCTCGGGCTGCGGTGGGTCGGCAAGGCGGTGAACGGGACCCTCCGCGAGCCGATCGAGCGCGAGGCCGACGACGACCATCGCGCCCAAGTCGTTCTTGCCGCTCAGAAGCTCTCTTTGCAGGCCGACCAGGCTAATCCAACTCTCGCCGTGCACGTCCGCCGTTGCGGGGGAGCCGCCGAGGTGCATTGCGACGCGGTCTTCCGCATCGATATCGCCGTCGAGGAGCCGGTCTTCTTCGGCGTCTTCGTCCCGGCCGAGGCCCGGCGTTGGGTGCGCCGGAAACGGATCTGCGCCGGCCGTGGCCGGCCACGAACCCAGCGAAACAGCAGCGAACGCGAGAACGGCCACGATGCGCATGCGTCGCGTCCTTCAACGCCCATGCCAGTCGAGGCGCGTCGAATGCGGCGGATTTGTGGCGCAAGAGACCGTCGCGCGACGGACGCGGCCGTCCTTGGGACACGCCGGTGGGTTGGGGGCTCGTAAGAACGCGTAGTAGTAGATACCGCGTGGGCTGCGACGCGAGAACGATCGAAAACGGGTCGGAGACGCTCGTGCTGCGTGAACGCGGTGGGATCGTCGAGCTGGTCTCCGGCAACGTGATTCTCCTCTCGAGCGCAGCGCTCGAGACGGAGCGGGCGTTCGGGCGTCTCGCGGCGGGCCTGCACTCGCCGACGCCGGGACGGCCGCGCTCTGTTCTCGTGGGAGGACTCGGGTTCGGGATGACGGTTCGCGGCGCGCTCGACACCGTCGGAAGCGACGCTCGTATTCTCGTGGTCGAGAAGGTCCGCGCCGTCGAACACCTCGTGCGATCCGAGCTCGCGCACATCGCCGGACGGCCGCTGGATGACGACCGCGTCACGGTCGTGTTCGGCGATGTGGGCGAGGTCGTCTTGGCCCGTGCCCCGGGAGACCTCGACGCCATCTTGCTCGACGTGGACAATGGGCCGCACTGGGCTAGTTTTCGTTCCAACGGGCGGCTTTACACGCCCTCGGGGCTGGCCGGGGCGGCGCGTGCGCTTTCGCCCATGGGGATGCTCGCGGTCTGGAGCGGCTATCCTGCCGACGGATTTCTCGCGAGCCTACGCAAGGCGGGCTTTTGCCCGTCGGTCGTTCCTCTGCGGGAGCAAGGGCGCGTGCGGGCAAGGGCGTACGTGGGCGTCAAGCCCTAAGGGCGGCCGCAAATGGGCGTTGCGCAGCTCGAGAGAAGCGGAGCTTGGTCCTCAAGCCCGCTTGCGAAAGGAGCACTCCCTCGGCAGAACGCGTCTCGGGACACGGCGCGAACCGCTTGCCCCGCGCAGCCCGGGCGCGCGACCATTGCGCGGCGATGCGTCCCGCCGATTTACTGACCCAGATCCCTCTCTTTCAGGGACTTGCAGAAGAGGATTGCGACGCGCTGGCGGCGCGGCTCGCCGAGAAGAGCGTGAAAGCGGGGGACGTGGTCTTCGCACAGGGCGACGCGGGCTCGTCGATGTACGTGGTGCGGTCCGGTGCCGTGCAGGTCTACCTTCCGGGCGCCGAGAAGGACGCGCCGCACGTCGAGCTCAAAGCGCTGCGCACGGGGGAGTACTTCGGCGAGCTGGCGCTCTTCGACGACAAGCCGCGGAGCGCCAGCGTGCGCGCCCTCGTCGATACCGTTCTGCTCGAGCTCACGCGCGAAGAGCTCGGGGAACATCTCGGGCGATCAACGCGGGCGGCCATGACGATCCTCCGGGAGATGGCCGAGCGGCTTCGCGAGACGAACGCGCTGCTCACCCAGCGCGCCGCGAAGGACGTGGTTCGCGAGTTCGAGGAGAGTCTGAGCTGGAGCCAGCGCCTCGCGGACCGGGTGGCCGAACTGAACGGCAGCTGGGCTTTCATCCTGATGCTGATCGGAATGACCGCACTCTGGTGCGTTGCGAATGCGCCCTCCGTCGCGCCGCACCTCGGCCTCTCCACTGCGGGAGAAGGTGGCAAGATTACTGGTTTCGACCCCTACCCGTTCATTCTCTATAATCTCGTTTTGGCCGTGCTCGTGGCGCTTCAGGGCCCGCTCATCGTGATGAGCCAAAATAGGCAGTCGGCCAAGGACAGGGCGCAGGCGGACGTGGACTTTCGGGTCAACCTGAAAAACGAGATCGGGATCGAGAAGATGCTCGCGGAGCTCGGCGCGATGCGCGCCGAGACCAACAAGCGGCTCGAAGTGCTCGAGCGCGCTGCCCGAGCGGACCGCGTCCGCGCCGAAGTGCCCGCGAAGATCCCGGGAGGCCCTTTCAGCGCGGCATAGCGCGGCATAACGGGCGTCGAACGGGTCCGTCGGACGGCGGCCCTGCGGCGCGCGCCGCAGGACACGCTAAAGAGGTCGCCATGCGAACTACGAGCGCCGTCGTGCTCGCCGCGGGGCGGGGCACTCGCATGCGCAGCGCCTTGCCGAAGGTCATGCACCCGGTGTGCGGGGTGCCCATCGTCCATTTCGTCGTTCAAGCGGCGCTCGACGCCGGCTGTGACGAGGTGGTCGTGGTCGTCGGTAGCGGTCGGGAGATCGTGGAAGACTATCTCGGGCGGGCGTTCGGGCGTGAACGCGTGCGGTCGGCCGTCCAGGAGGAGCAGCGGGGGACGGGGGACGCGGCTCGGGTGGGACTGGGCGCGCTCGCGCAGCACGGCAAGTCCCCCGACCGCGTACTGATTTTGAACGGGGATGTCCCCCTAGTCCGTGGCGACGATCTACGGAAGGTGTTGCGACCGCTCGACGAGCCCGGGCCGCCGATCGCGCTGGCGATCGCGACCTGCCTCGTCAGTAACCCTGCGGGGTATGGCCGCGTGCTGCGAGACGGGCCTGACCAGGGCGCCCACGTGGTGGAGATTCGAGAACACAGTGACCTCAGAAACGATATCGAGCGGGCGGTGCAAGAGATTAACGCCGGCATTTACGCGGCTCCGCTCTCCCTCTTTCGCGCCGCGCTGGCCACGCTCGCGCCGAGCAATGCGCAGGGGGAGCTCTACCTGACGGACGTTGCCGCCTTCGCCAGCAGGGCGGGCGAACGGATCTCCGCGGTTGTCCTCGCCGAAGACGTGCTTGCGGGCGTCAACGACCGCGAGCAGCTCGCGCACGTGGACGCGACGATGCATGCGCGGATCGTGAAGCGGTGGCGGCTTTTGGGGGCGACGGTTCGCGACGGGGCCTACCTGGAGGCGAGCGTCGTTCTGGAGGCGGACGTCACAGTGGAGAGTGGAGCGGTGCTCCGCGGCGCGACGCACGTGGAGCGGGGCTCGCGGGTCGACGTGGGATGCGTTTTGACGAACGTGTTCGTGGGCCCTGGCGCCGTCGTGAAACCGTACACCGTCGCAACGGATTCGCGAATCGGACCGCGCTCGCACGTGGGTCCGTTTGCGCACCTTCGGCCCGAGAGCGAACTGGGAGAAGAAGCGCACGTGGGCAACTTCGTCGAAACGAAGAAGACGAAGTTGGGGCGCGGCGCGAAAGCAAACCATCTTGCCTATCTGGGGGACGGCGTGATCGGCGACGGGGCGAACATCGGCGCGGGGACGATATTCTGCAACTACGACGGGGTGCAGAAGCACACGACGACGATAGGTCCCGGCGCCTTCGTGGGAAGCGACTCGCAGCTCGTGGCCCCCGTAACGGTCGGGGCAAACGCGTATGTGGCTACGGGGACGACCGTGACGAGGGACGTGCCCCCGGACGCGCTCGCGATCGCCCGCGTGAAGCAGGAAAACAGAGAAGGGTACGCGCCGCGCCTGCGGAGCCGAATGAAGGCGGCAAAAGCCGCGAAGAGCGAATAGGGAGACCTCGAGAGCTCCGGCGCAGCCGGCCGGCGGTACTAGTCCGAGCGGGAGGCCATGAGGGAATACACCCATCGCATGACCCCCGGCGTCACACGCGCGGCCGTCGCGCCGAGGCGAACGAACGGCGTGGTCTCGACGACCGCGCGGCCGCGCTCGACCGCGCGCAGGGTCTGTTCGGCCACGTCTTCGGCCGTCTGGACCTGGGCGCCGAATGGCTTTTTCCTCGGGCGGCCGTCCGTGGTGATCGAATGGGCGCGAAAGGCGGTGTCAACCGGTCCGGGACGGACGACCACGACCCGAATGCCCGTTCCGCTGAGTTCTGCACGAAGGGACATCGAGAGCGCTTCGAGGGCGAACTTGCTTGCAGAGTAAGCGCCCATCCGGGGAGGAGAGACGAGCCCCGCGAGGGAGGACATCATCACGATGCATCCTCCCGTGCGCGTGAGCGGATCGATGGACAGCTCGGCCAAGCGCAGAGGGGCGATGACGTTGAGCGCGAAGAGCGACGCGATCTCCTCCGCGCCGATGCGCGCGACGCTGCCATAGAAGCCCCTCCCTGCGTTGTTCACCAACACGTCCAGGCGACCTGTCTTGGTGCGCGCGGCGTCGATGAGGGCGACGCGCTCCTCTTCGCGGGTCACGTCGCCGGCCTGGACGATCGCCTTGCCGCCCGCGACTTCTATGTCCCGTGCGAGCTCGTCGAGCTCCGCGCGGTCGCGCGCGCTCACGACGACGGTGGCGCCCCGCTCCGCCCATGCGTACGCGATCGCACGGCCGATGCCTCTCGACGCTCCCGTGACGATGACAGTAGGGCTCGGATTCATGGGCGCGAGCCCTGCTTACTCGATCATTCGACGCGGAGGTAAGACCCCTTGACGAGCTTGAGCACGATATCCGCCGTTTCGAAGTCCGTCGCCAAGCTCTTGTTGAGCACCGTCTCGAAGGTGCCGTAGTTATGCGCCAGCTGCAGCACGTCGAGCTCCTCCGGCTTCAGGTCGCGCAGGGGCGGGATGAGCGGAGAAGGCATGGAAATGCGGGCCGAGAGTTCCGGTAAGCCCTCCCGGATGCGGTTTAGCTCGTCGAGCTGGCGCATCCCCTCGATCAGGATCTCTTGGACGCCGACGTTCATCTCCGTCGGAAACGCACGCTCGTCGGGCGGATCGAGATCGAAGAGGCCCTTTTGCCAGGTCAGCATGCGGTAGAGGCTTTTCAGCGGCTGCACCTCGTCGAGATCATTGATGATCGCGTACACGATGCCGCCCTTCCTCAGGAAGATGCGGCCCGTGTCGTCATCGGTTCGGATGACGAGCACGCCGCTCTTTTTCGACGTCCCGAAAAGCTGCAAGAGGTCGGGCAGGGGCACCTCGTCGATGCTTCCGCTCATCGTTCGCTGCTGGCTCGTTCGCCGAGACTGAGCCACATTTTCAAGTTCGCGCTTCGCGTCGAGTCCCTCGCGAGGCGCTTCGCTGGAGATGACTTTCAGGATGCTGGTCCCGATGAGGACACGGTCACCCTCTTTCAGGCGGGCGCGCTTTATCTTCTCGCCGTTGACGAATGTGCCATTCGTGGACCCCAAATCCTCGATCCAGATCTGGTCCGACTGCATCGCGATGCGCGCGTGCTTGCGCGATACCATGTCCTCCACGAGCACCATGTCCAGGTCGCTCGAACGGCCCACGATAATTTGCTTGTCGGCGACTATCGGAAATTCGCCGCCCTGGTACTTGCCGCTTATGAAGCGCAACACGAGCGACCTTCCGCCCGGACGTGGGGCGGGCGACGTCTCGGACGCCTTGGGTGACGTGTCTTGCATTTCTCGTTCGGCGGGAACTTCTTGGGCCATGCCGGGGTACGTCACAAGCAGCGGGGCGAGATAGGGACTGCGCGGGCGTGCGGGCTTCGATGAAGGTCGGCGTGTCGATGGCGGTGAAACGCCAGCAAAATTAGGTTAATGGGTGTGAACCTGAGTGGTCAAGTCAACGTACAGCAAGCGAGGGCGGCTTTGGGGCTGGCGAGGACATGAGCGAGCGACCGCGATTCGAATCACGGCCCGTTCTCGGGGGCGGGGATCCGTATGGAACGCACAGAGTTATCGTGCCGGCGGGGGCATTGCCCCAACCAGCGTGGCGTCTCGACAATGACTTCTCCCGCCTTTTCACGGGGGAGGTGCTCCTGGCAGTGGACACCTTGAACCTCGATGCGTCTAGCTTCGTGCAGATTGAGGGCGCCGTGCGCGCCGCTGGACCCCCGGCGCCGCTTCTGCAGCAAGCTCCGCCTTCCGCTACGAACCCCGCAGGCGTGGAGACGACGGAGTGGGTGCTCGATGGTGTCGCGCACACTCTCCTACGAACCGTGGCTGAGCGCGGCAAGCAGGACAACCCCGTCACCGGCTCCGGCGGCATGCTCGTGGGTCGCGTGGTGCAGATCGGTTCAGGCCGCAGTCAAGAGGACCTCCGGGTGGGCGCGCGGGTCGCGACGCTCACATCTCTGACGCTCACGCCCTTACGGATCGATCGGGTGCTCGCGGTACGACCCTCCAGCGCCCAGATCGATGTGGAGGGAGAGGCCGTTCTGTTCGCAAGTGGCCCCTACGCCATTTTGCCGGCCGACCTACCCGCGAGACTCGCGCTTGCGGTGCTTGACGTCGCCGGAGCCGCTCCTCAGGTTGCGCGTTGGGTCAAGCCGGGGAACGTCGTGGTGGTGCTGGGGGCGGCCGGCAAGAGCGGTGTGCTCTGTGCGGCGGAGGCCCGTCGCACGGGAGGCGCGTCCGCGTGCATCGTCGGCGTGGACGCCGCCCCCCAATCCGCCGAGGAGCTTCGCGCGCTCGAGCTATGCGACGAGGTCGTGGTCGCCGACGCGCGCAATCCCGTGTCGGTGCGCAACGCCGTACTCCACGCGACGGGCGGACGGCAAGCGGACGTGGCCTTCTCGTGCGTCAACGTATCCGACGCGGAAATGTCCGCCGTCCTGTGCACTCGCGATCGCGGGGCCGTTTACTTCTTTGCCATGTCGACGAGCTTCACCAAAGCGGCCCTCGGCGCCGAAGGCCTGGGAAAGGATGTAGACCTCCTCATCGGCAATGGGTTTGCCCGCGGCCACGCGGAACACACGCTGGCGATGCTGCGCGGCATGCCGGCCGTGCGAGCCCTTTTCGAGCGCCGATACACGTAACCGCCGCTATTTCGGCGCGGGGCTCTCGTCGTTCATGCGCTTGCCGGAAAGGCCACCCCCTCGGGAATGGGGGTCGCGACGGCGTCGTCCGCCGCCGGCAAGACGATCGTAAACGTGGTCCCGTCGCCAGGCTGCGAATGGACCTCGATGGTTCCACCCGCGTTCTGCACGATGCTCTGGCTTATCGCGAGGCCCAACCCCGTGCCCTTCGATTTCGTGGTGAAGAACGGAATGAAGAGATTGCGCAGGACCTTGGGCGAGATCCCCGGCCCCGTGTCCCGCACGCTCACTTCGACGAGCTCGGCTTCGTCCGATAGTGTGCGCCGCGAGATGGGCACCGACCCTTCCTGCGGGGCCACGCGCCCGCGCGCGGACCGCCGCACCGAGGTGGAGACCGTTATCTTGCCCTGGCCGTCCATCGCTTGAATGGCATTCTGCATCAAGTTCATCAGCACCTGACGAAACTTCTCTGGATCCATTCGCGTCCTGGGAAGCAACTCCGCCAGTTCCTGGCGCACGTCCACCGATCCGTCCGTGATTTGGCTCGACAAGATCTGGACCGTGCGCCGCACGGCCGCGTTCAGATCGAGCGGAATGGGATTGCCTGCGTGCGGGCGGGCATAATCGAGAAAGCTTCCAACGACGCGATCGAGGCGATTGACCTCCTCCAGAATGATGCCGACGAACTCGCGCGCGGTCGGGTCTTCGGCCGCATTGGTGCCCACCTCTTCGAGCAGCTGCGCCGCACCTTTGATCGCCCCGAGGGGATTTTTGACTTCGTGCGCGAGTCCTGCGGCCATCGAGCCGAGCGCCGCGAGGCGATCGCGCTCCTTCATCCGCGAATAGACGCGGCTATTGGCCACCACGACGCCGATCTGCGTCGCCACGGTCTCGAGCAGGGAGATCTCTTCGGGCGTGAACGCGTCGCGTACGCGATCGTCGGCCACGAAAAGGAGCGCGACGCCCCCTTCTTCCTCCCCCCGTACGATCAGGGTAACGGCGCTTTGGAGCGCTCCGAGGGTGCCGGCCGCGGCCTGCACCGCGGCGTCTGACTTGTTCGCCTCGCGCGCGATTTCTTCGAGCGACAGCGCGCCTTCCTTCTCGAGCCGATCGAGGAGCGGCCTGGCTCCGAGCGACTCGACGCGCCGCGGGACCGCAGCACCGAACGAACCCACGAGATCGAACCCGTCGCCGTCTTGGTCACGCAAGTAGAGCGCCGCGGTGGTCACGCGGTGCGACCGGTCGAACCCCTGCATCAGCGTTGACACCATTTCGTCGACTTCGAGGACGTGGGCGAGCCTCTTGCGAAGGTCCGCCACGCTGGTCTCCAAGTCGTAGCGCTCCCGGAAAAAGAACTGATGAATGCGCGTCTGCACTTCCGTTTGAAGCGGCTCGAAGAGAACGAGAAACACGATCGAGGCGAGGACCGCGTTCAAGTACATGGTGTCGAACCCGCCGAGCACCATGACGAAGAAGTAGAATATCGCGGCCAAGCAGAAGGCCAGCGCCGTGGACACCATGAGCCGCCCGGCGAGCTCGTAAATGTCCGCGAGGCGCGGGCGCGTGACCGACTCGGCCAGGACGAAGAGAAACACGATGGCGAGCACCGCGCCGATGGGAGGCAGATGCACGCCGAGGTACGAGAGGAAGTCTGCGAGGGAGAACGTGGTCGCGGCGGCGCCGACCGCGACCAGAAAGCGCACGCGATCGCGGATGGCGCGTGAGGGGCTGCGCTGGCCCCGGCGTGCCAGCGTGATGAGGGCGGCGGCGAGGAGGCCGAAGAAGTACGTGTAAACGGCGCCGAGCGCGAACGGCCGATCGTGATAAGGAGACACGGACAGCACGAGCATCGGCAAGCCGATGAGCGCCGCGCTGCGAGGCAATCGGGGCGTCGCGCTCCCCGCTTCGAGCGGCATGACGTTCTGAAAGAGGTGCACCGCGAACTGAGGCATGAGCACCGTGAGGACGCCCGTCACCCGTTCCCACAGGTCGGCCCGAAAGAAACCCGCGAGCGACTGGCTGCCGTACCAAAGCGCAATGTCTGCTGCGAAGGCGGCAAAGAGCCAGTGGACCGCTCGCCGCCCTCGCAGGAGCACGCTGAGCGCGATGGCCAGCGCAAGAACGGCGCAGAAGAGAATGGTCTTCGGACGCAGGTCTTCCACGGCCTCCAGTGTAGCGGAGCGGCCGGCGAGAAAGGTGGCCGCCGTTCGCGATGCCTGGCGGGCTTTGGGGTGACCCGGGTTACGCTAGGGACGGGGCGCCGTTCTCGCTACGCGGCGTAGAGCCCGTGGGTACGGATGTACTCGAGCACCGCGCGTGGCACGAGATGCCGGAGTGCGCCAAATTCGCCTCGGGCGACGGCGGCGCGCACCAGGGTGCTCGACACGTCGGGTAGAAGCGGCGGTCCCGCGTCCGGGGCATCGACCCTCGCGCGGGAAAGCACGATGGGGGGCGCGAGCTTTGCGATTGCGTCGAACCCGAACCAGCGCGGGGCTTCGGCAACGATGTCGGCACCGATCACGAGACGGAGCGCCCAGTCGGTATGGCACCGCGAGAGATGCTCCAGCGTGCGGAGGGTGCGGCTCTCGCCGCCAATCTCTTCTTCGACCGCCGACACCTCCACGCGATCCATCCCGGACATCGCCAGTGAGCACATGCGCATACGATCGGCGAAGGGCGCCAGCGCTTTTGCGAAAGGGTGTTTGTAGGTCGGAACGACGAGAATGCGGTCCACCTCCTCGACAGCCGCCACGAGTGCGCACGCGAGCACGTGGCCCACGTGCGGCGGATTGTAGCTCCCTCCAAATATGGCGACGTTCACGGGCGCTCGCAGCATAAGCCCATGCTCCGCCCCGGGGAAACGCGGTCCGGCTCGACCGACCGCGCTCTGGTGCTTAGCTTGGAGCCCGTGCAAGGCCCTTCAGCGCCGACGTTCATGGCCCCTGCGAAGGCGGCGGAAGCCATTCGCTCCCGGGTGGATCCTCGCGGCCCGCTGACGGTGGCCGACGCCGCCGCGAAAGCGGGCCTGGCCTTGCGCGACGCGGAGAGCGGCCTGAAATGGCTATCGAAAGATTATCGGGGCCAGCTCCGCGTAACGACCGAAGGGCAGCTCGTCCATGTGTTTCCAACCGGGTTCGCGAAGCCATGGGAAGTCCGGGAAGCTTGGCAGCGCGCGCTCGATAGCGCCGGGCACATGCTCCTCTCCGCCGTCCGCTTCGTGGTACGCGCGTGGGTCGCGATCGTGCTCGTCGGCTATGTGGCCGTTTTCGTAGGGCTTCTCCTGGCGATGACGTTTGCTCGCCAGGGCAACGACTCGCGCCGGAGCAATGACGGCCTGCCGGGCGGAGCGCTCGCGTACGGTCTCATGCGAGTCGTGAGCGACGCCCTCTTCTGGACATTTCGTCCGTGGTCCGCGTTCTCAGTCTACCCGGGCTACGCGGCTTATTCGGGCGGCGACTCGTGGGGCTACGCTGCCGCCCGCAGGCCACGGCCCGAAGGGCCCCGCATACCGCTCTACGAGCGCGTGAACCGGTTCTTCTTCGGTCCCCACGCGGCGCCCGAAGACCCGCTCGAGAGCGAGCGCCGTTTGATCGCCGCAATTCGCGCTGGCAAGGGGCGCATCGGCCTCGGCGACGTCATGCGCGTTACGGGGTTCTCGCGTGACCGAGCCGATCCGCTTATGGCCAAGCTGATGCTCGACTACGACGGCGACGTGGATGTGAGCGAGGAGGGCGGAATCGTTTACCGCTTTCCCGAAATGCGCAAGACCGCATCGGATGCACGAGACCCCGAGCCCCCCGCGGCCTGGACTCGAATCAAATCCCTCGATCCCCTGACGGGCAACTCGGCGGCCGTCAACGTCGGCATCGTCGCGCTCAATTCATTCAATCTTCTCATGGGCTTGTGGGCGGTCGAGAACGGGATGACCATCGAGCGCGTTTCGCATCTCTTCGACCGCATACCGTACCCTATCGTCGATACCGGGGTTCCCATCGTTCTCGGCGTCGTGCCGCTCGTTTTCTCGGCGCTCTTGTTCGTCGTCCCCGCGGTGCGGCTTTTTGCGCGCCCGTGGCGCATGCGCAAGGCGAGCGAGGAACGCGGAAGGCTCGCGGTGCTCCGCACGGTGCTCGAAAGCGTGCGCGCGAAGCAGCCGGTAACGGACCGCGCCGTCGCGGAGGCTTGGCGTGTCGCTGTGGGTACGCAGCCCCAGCCCAAGCGGCTCGATCGTGACCTCGTAGCGCTAGGGGGAGATGTCGCGATCGAGCCAGACGGCCAGACCCATTGGCGATTTGCCGATCTAGAGACGGAAGCCCAAGCCGTAGCCGCTGAGCGCGAGGCGGCCGCAGAAGACGAAGCCCGCCTAGGCGACGTAGTCTACGCCACCGACAAGAGGTAAGAGCCAAGGCAAGCAAGGCTCCCTGAGGCAATCAAGCCGAAGCAATCAAGCCGAACCAATCGAACCGAACCAATCGAACCGAACCAATCGAACCGAACCAATCGAACCGAACCAATCGAACCGAACCAATCGAACCGAACCAATCGAACCGAACCAATCAAACCGAACCAATCGAACCGAACCAATCGAACCGAACCAATCAAACCGAACCAATCGAACCGAACCAATCAAACCGAACCAATCGAGCGAGCCGAGGTCGTCGAGCGGAGCCCAAAGGGCGGAGCGAGACCCATATCCCCGCGACGTTCCGGGATGGGGAGCTCGAGGGGAGTTCCACTCCCCTCGACGTGTCCTTCTAGCCAGGCCCGTCGAGAGGAGCCTTGCCGAAGGCAAGGCGGAGCGAGACACAGCGTGACCCTGGTGATCATTAAACAAGACAAACCAGGAATCCTGGGCCCGTCTTCGCGGTTAGCACGAGCAAGCCCATGATCCACGGAAAGCTCATCTCCAGAACGGCTCCGATCGCCCTCGCCCTCGCGTTCGGCACGGGTTGTCAGCACTCGGCCCAAGCCGCTTCGGCGCCCGAGTCCGGGCCCCAAGTGCCCGCTCCCTTTGCCACTCCCCCGGTTCTCGCCGGAACACCGGATGTGGCAACGCTCGTGGCCAAAGTCAGGCCATCCGTCGTCAACATCACGACCGTGCAGCAAGTGCGTATGCCGCAGCGCGAGTTTGGCTTTGGCGGTCTTTTCCCCTTTTTCAATCAGGGAGGCCGAAATCACGGCCGGGGCGACAACGGCGGCGACCAAGGGGACGAGGTCATGAAACAGCAGGCCCTCGGCTCCGGCTTCTTGATCGACGCGCAAGGTCACGTGGTCACGAACGCCCACGTCGTCGACGACGCAGACGAAGTGAAAGTCAGGCTGGCGGATGACCGAGAGTTTCGGGCGAAGGTGGTCGGTAAAGACGATCGGCTCGACGTCGCCGTCCTCCAGCTCCAAAATCCCCCTCGCGATCTGCCCGTGGCGGCTCTCGGCGTGAGCGAGGTCACGCGCGTCGGCGAGTACGTCGTCGCCATCGGCAACCCCTTTGGGCTCGGCAACACGGTCACGATGGGGATCGTGAGCGCGAAAGGGCGTTCGATCGGCGCCGGTCCCTATGACGACTTCATCCAGACCGATGCGAGCATTAACCCCGGAAACAGCGGAGGCCCGCTCTTCAACCTGCGAGGCCAAGTGGTCGGTATCGACACGGCGATCAATCCGCAAGGCAAGGGGATCGGGTTTGCGATTCCCATCGACGCGGTGCGAGACGTCTTGCCGCAACTCATTGCGACGGGCCGCGTGGCGCGCGGCCGGCTCGGCGTCGTCATCCAAGGGATGGATGAGGACCTCGCCAAGGCGGTCGGGTTGGATCACGCGCATGGGGCCCTCGTGGAGGACGTCGAGGGTGGCAGCCCCGCCGAGAAAGCGGGAATCAAGACGGGGGACGTCATCTTGTCGGTCGACGGGCGCGACGTGCCCCGTTCCGAAGAGCTGCCCCGTTTGGTGGCGCGTCATGCGCCGGGGACGCATGTCCTGCTCAGGGTTCTTCACGACAAGAGGGAGCACGACGTCGACTTGACGCTCGCGGCGCTCAAGGACGATAGCCAGCACGAAGGCGATGCGCCGCAAGGGCCAAGCGCCGGTCCCGAGGAGCGCTCTTCGGGCCTGGGCATCGGCGTCGATGAGCAAGACGGCCGCGTCGTCGTCGTCCGTGTCCTACCGAACGGCCCGGCCGATGGGAAGCTGCGATCGGGCGACGTCGTGGAAGAGGTCGATCATCAGCCGGTGGTCGACGCGCGCGACCTGGCCTCGAAGGTCCGTGCCGCTCCCGCGGACGCCCCCATTCTCCTGCGGGTGAAGCGCGGCGACCAGTCGCGGTACGTGGCCGTCGAGCGCAGGGATCAGAAATGAGAGGGAGGTCGCGCCGCCGCCTATCCGTGAGTCGCCTGGGACCTCGTCCTCCGTAGGCACATTGGAGCGACGGCGCAAACAGGGCTACCGTGGACGAGCCCGACGATGTTCGACGGCAGGTCCGCAGATGGAGCACGAACGGTGGGGGAGGTGCCGCGCCCGTACACGCTGATCGCGGAGCTGACCTACCGCTGCCCGCTGCATTGCCCGTATTGTTCGAACCCGGTCGACTATGCCCGCGATTCGACCGAACTTTCGGCCGACGAATGGCGGCGCGTCTTCACGCAAGCCGAAGCGCTGGGCGTGGTCCAGCTTCATCTGACGGGCGGCGAGCCTCTGGCGCGTCGTGACCTTCCGGCGTTGGTGGAGGGGGCGCACGAGCTCGAGCTCTTCACGAATCTCATCACGAGCGGGGTTCCGCTCACGCGGGAGCGCCTCGCAGCCCTCAAGAGCGCCGGTCTCGACGCCGTACAGCTCAGCGTGCAAGGCGCAGACGCGCAAACCTCGGACGCCATTGCCGGTTTTCGATGTTTCGACGAGAAGATGCGAGTCGCGGCGTGGGTGCGCGAGCTGGATTTGCCGCTCACTATCAACATCGTTCTGCACCGGAGCAATATCCATCAAGTGAAAGAGGCCATCGGGCTCGCCGAACGGCTTGGCGCGCACCGGCTCGAGCTTGCCAATGCGCAGTACCTGGGCTTTGCGCATGCGAATCGCGGCGCGCTGATGCCGACCCGCGCGGAGCTCGATCGGGGCCGGCTGATTGCCCACGACGCCCGAGAGAGGCTCCGCGGGCGCATGGACGTCTTGTACGTGATGCCGGATTACTACTCCGACCGGCCGCGCGCGTGCATGGATGGGTGGGCGCGCCGTTTCGTCCACGTGACTCCGAACGGGACGGTGCTTCCGTGCCACGCCGCGCAGTCGATTGCCGGACTGGCGTTCGAGAGCGTGCGGGATCGCGGTCTTGCCGACATCTGGGAGAGCTCGCCGGCGATGAGCGCGTTCCGCGGCGACGCGTGGATGCGCGAGCCGTGCCGCGACTGCAGCCGCAAGGCGATCGATTTCGGGGGCTGCCGTTGCCAGGCGTTTCTGCTTGCGGGCGATGCCGCCGCGGCCGATCCGGCGTGCGCGTTGTCACCCCATCACGGAATCGTCGAGAATGCGCGCGCCACGGCCGATGGCGACGGCGTGAAGCGGTTTCTCTACCGCGGCGGTCAGTCCACGACCAGCCCACGCCGGCGCATCTCCTGAAGAAAGGTCAATACGTCGGAGCGAATGGTCGACGGGTCGCTTTCGGGCTGGTCTTGCACCAGGTCGAACACGATGGCGTCGACCGAACGGACGCCGTCACATAGTTTGAGAATGGCCGCGGCGGAGTCACTCAACGCGAGACCGCGCTCGGGGTAAAGGAGCAGGTAGCGATTGTCGTGCGTATCCCATTTCAGCCGCGCTTTGGGCGCGATACGAGGCCCGTTCACGACGGATACGCGGCGGCCACCGCGTCCAGGAGCGCCCAGAGGATGCTGCACTTCGTCACGAACGCATCGACGCACTTGTTCTGTAGCTCCAGGCTCGTGGCGTGCTCGGCGACGAAGTCGACGGCCTCGGTCGAGTCACTGCGTGCGCGCGTGACCCGTCCGCGAAAGTAGTCTTGTACGGCCGGATCGACCCACGGGTAGTGCTTTTCCCACGCCGCCAAACGAACCGACATGATGTCCGGCGCGAACAACTCCGTCAGCGACGCGGCCACGGCCTCGAGCAGAGACCGCTCGCGCACGAGCTGGACGTAGGCGTCGCACGCAAAGCGTACCGCAGGAAGAACGCGCTCGAGGCTCATCACCTCGCCGCGGTCCAGGCCCGCCCCCTCCGCCAGCTTGAGCCACAGAAAAAGACCGCCGTCGCCGTCGCTCTGTCCGTCATGATCCGTGATGCGGCGAAGCCACTTCCGGCGAAACGCGGGATCTTCGGACTTGGACAGAATCAGCGCATCCTTGATGGGGATTCGCGTTTGGTAATAGTAGCGATTGAGCACCCATCCCTGAATCTGCGCTTTCGAGAGAGCGCCCGCGTGCATCTTCACATGGAAGGGATGAACGTCGTGGTAGCGCTCCGCGGCGCAGGCACGCAGCCGCTCCACGAACGCGTCCCGGTCGCGGGCGCTCATGCGATTCAAAGCGCTACCTCCATGCCGTCGTACGCAATTTCCCAACCTCCATCCCGAACGGCGCGCTCTTGGGGCGAGCCGCCCACGAGAATCGGGTTCGAGTTATTGATGTGCGTGTAGATTTTGCGGGATACGGCGATGCCTGCGAGCAAGGACAGGCTGCCCTCGGATCCGCCAATCGGCAAGTGCGCCATGTCCTCGGCGCGCGCCTTGGAAAGTCCGAGCGCCACGAGCTCGTCGTTCGACCAGAACGTCCCGTCGAAGAACACGCAGTCGATGCCGCGCAGGGCGACCAGGGCGCCGTCCGCCGACGCCGTCGCACCCACGTAGGCGGCCGTCTTGCCAGTCGTGGCGTCGTGGAGCCAGAGAGAGACGTTGTCTTCGGGCGACGGCGGCGAGAGCCCGTCGAGATGGACGGGCACTTTGCCGCGTGACGGTCGCGCGGTCATCGTGAGGCCCGGTTCGATTTCGATGGGGCGATCGAGTTCCAGGGTGTTCCACATCACTTGCCCCTCGAACCGCTCGAGCGTTCGAAACATCGCGTTGCGCTCTTCGAGCCCGCGGCGAACGGCGGCCGTGGCGTAGAGCGCGAGCGGCCAGGACTCGCGAAGCGAGAAGAGCCCCAAAACATGGTCGAGATCGCCGTTCGTCAAGACAATCGAGCGGATGGGGGAATGGCGTGCGCCGCGGGGCCAGAGCGAAGGCGTGGCCTCGATCTGCCGAAGGATGTCCGGCGATGCGTTGAGAAGATGCCAGTGCTCTCCGGTCGACGTAAAGGCGAGGCCGTCCTGGGTTCGAGCCTGGAGCCGCGCGTCCCCGGCCCGGACGGAGGTGCAGTTCGAGCACCCGCAATTCCATTGGGGAAAGCCACCGCCCGCAGCCGCACCGAGCACGCGGATTCGCACCGTGGTCGCTTTAGCACCACGGCCCGCGCCGGTCGCCCGGGCCCCCGGTGCTCGCGGTGGCCGAGTTCTCACAAACGTCACCGACGGGCGCCGCCCGATCCGCCGCTCCGTCGGATATCGTCGAGCTGGACAATGACGGTTGCCGCATCGGTCCGCCCATCGTCCACGCTCGCGTCTCTGCGCGCCACCACGCTCTTCGTTCTTTGGACGACGTACGGCTCGTTCTACTTCTGCCGCGTAAACTTCGGACCCTCCGTCCCATCCATCCGCCAAGAACTAGGATTCACGGCCATCGAGATCGGGTTTTTGCTGGGGGCCGTGAAGCTCGGCTATGCGCTCGGGCAGCTGGTCAACGGCCAACTCACCGAGCGTCTTGGGGCGCGCCGCATTCTCGGCGTGGGGATGCTCGGATCGAGCGCCATGACCCTTCTGCTCGCGGCCGCCCCCACGCTGGGTCGCGACGGCCGCGAGGGGTGGTTCGTGGCGGCGCTCGCCCGGGATGTCCGGACGTCCCTGGCGGCCGTCGGTATCCACATCGCCGCCAGCGGCCCGTTCGCGCTGATGCTCCTCTTGGCGTTCGTCAATGGCTGGTTTCAGGCCGCGGGCTGGCCCCCCTGCGTGAAGATTGCCGGCCGTTGGTTCCCCGTCGAGTCGCGCGGGCGCACGATGGGGGTGCTCGGAACCAGCTTGACCATCGGCTCCGCCGTCGCGCTCCTGGTCGTCGGCGCGCTTCTTCAGCTGACCGGAGGCTCTTGGCGATTGGCCTTCGTCATCACGGCTTTCGTGCTCGCTCTCTCCTTCGTGCACATGGCCCTCCGCCTTCGTGAGTACCCACCCGACGCCGGGGCCGTGGGGGTTCGCGCAATGCCCTCCGTCCGGCCGGCGCGCATGGCGCTCCGCAAGGCGCTCGCGATAACGCTCGGCAATGGTCGCATTTGGGTCTTGGCCTTCGGGCTCTTCGGCCTCGACGCCGTGCGCTATGGGTTTCTCGACTGGGCGCCCGGCCACTTGGCGCAGGTGCACGGGACGGGCGTGGCGTCTGCGGCGCTGAAGACGGCCGTGTTTCCCCTGGCGGGCGCGCTCGGCGCGCTTTCGTCGGGCCGGCTGTCGGACCGCTATTTCCAATCGCGTCGAGCGCCCGTGTGCGCGATCCTTCTTGCGGGCGTCGGACTGCTCACGCTCGCTTACCGCCTGGTCGTCGGGTGGGGAACCCTGCCCACCGTGACGTGTTTGGCGCTCGTCGGTTTCTGTCTCTATGGCGCACAGATCCTCCTCGTGGGTACCGCCGCGCAAGATTTCGCCCGTCGAGGGGCCACAGCTGCGGCGGCTGGCTTCGTCGACTTCATGGGTCACGTCGGAGCGTTCTCCGGCGACGTGGTCACCGCCTGGATGCTGAAACACTACGGTTGGGGAGGTGCCATCGGGTGGTGGGCGGGGGCTGGGCTCGCTGCGGCAGCACTCGTCGCCACGTTGTGGCGCGCACGACCGCTCGACGACGCGGAGGTGGCCGTTCACCAGTAACTAGTGCCGCTCGGCAGAAATTTGGCCCTTGGAATCAGGGCCTGATAGCTGCGAGGTCATGATTGATCCGAGACCGTGGGTAACACGACCCCACCGCGGTCCTCGGGCGACGCCGCTGCCCCTCTCGCCGGAGCATCGCGAGGCGGTAGAGGCTGCGATTCGCCCGGCGACCGCGGAGAAACGCATTGTATTGCGCGGCATGGCGCTGCTGGCCATGGCCGACGGCTTAAGCATTGTGGATACGGCCAAAGCCCTGCACGTCAATGACCGCACGGTCCGACGGTGGCGCAAACGCTTCAAGGATGCGCAAGACTCGGTCGCTGCGCTGGCGGACGCCCCACGATCGGGACGGCCGCCCTCTCTCTCTCGGCAGCCGACGCCGCGCGCATCGAGAGCCATGCGTGCAAGCCGCCGGGCGACGTTGGCATTCCGGTAACGCACTGGTCGGCGGCGCTGCTGGGCGCGCATGTCCGCGCCGAAGGGATCGAGACCAGCGATCGCACCGTCGGCCGAATCTTGGCGAGCGCCGATCTGCAGCCCCATCGGCAGAAGATGTACCTGACGTCGCATGACGAAGACTTTCGTCAGAAGCGCGACGACGTGCTGCATGTCTACTACGACACACCGAGCGACGAGCACATCGTCTGCTTGGATGAAAAGACCGGCATGCAAGCGCTTGAGCGCAAGGTCGCCGACTTGCCGATGGAGCCCGGGCAGCCCGTACGTCGCGAATTCGAGTACATACGCCATGGAACGCTCTGCCTGATGGGGGCCTATGACGTCCGCAGTCGCAAGCTCTTCGGATTTCTCTCCGAGGATCACACTGCCTTGACGTTCGTCGACCTGCTCGATGTGGTCGACCAGTCCTACCCGCTCGGACGCGGCCACCTGATCTTCGACAACCTTTTCGCCCATGACACCGACGACGTCCTCGACTGGTTCGAGGACCATCCCCGCTGGACCCCACACTTCACCCCAAAGCATGCCTCTTGGCTCAACCAGATCGAATGCGCCTTCTCCATCCTCGGCCGACAAGCTCTCGCACGGGCCTCCTTCGGCTCTCTCGACGATCTTCGCGAGGCCATCTACCGCTACCTTCTATGGTTCAACGCGCAGGACAAACCGCCGTTCCGTTGGTCCTATCGTCCAAAGTCTTGGCACCTCGCCATGCCAAACTGAGGACAAAACCTCTGCCGAGCGGCACTAGTGACTAGTGCCGCTCGGCCGAAGTCCTGTCCGGACTTCGACCGCCTGCGTGAAGCGTCGACGGAAAACTTCGTAGGGACGAGCTCAGCGCCATTCTCGACGCGATGGATGCCGAGCACGGCAAGCCGAACCATGCTCGCCGGGTCGCGAACGGACCCGTAGCGCACACGAACGAGCGAAGGGCGCGGACGAACGAGCGTACCGCGCGGACGAGCGAGCGAAGAGCGCCGGCGAACGAACGTACCGCGCGGGCGAACGAACGAAGGACGCCAGCGAGTGAGCGTACCGCGCGGGCGAGCGAGCGAAGAGCGCCGGCGAACGAACGTACCGCGCGGGCGAGCGAGCGAAGAGCGCCGGCGAACGAACGTACCGCGCGGGCGAGCGAGCGAAGAGCGCCGGCGAACGAACGTACCGCGCGGGCGAACGAACGAAGGACGCCAGCGAACGAACGTACCGCGCGGGCGAGCGAGCGAAGAGCGCCGGCGAACGAACGTACCGCGCGGGCGAGCGAGCGAAGAGCGCCGGCGAACGAACGTACCGCGCGGGCGAGCGAGCGAAGAGCGCCGGCGAACGAACGTACCGCGCGGGCGAACGAACGAAGGACGCCAGCGAGCAAGCGGACCGCGCGGCCGAAGGAGCTTCGCTTCGTTTCGACATCGGCTGCGCCCTCCTCGAACGAGCCCTGCGAGCGCGTCCGCGAAAAAGGCTCATGCGATCGTGACGCAGCAACACGCCGTGGCGATCCGCGCGCCTGAGATTGCAACGGACAGGACCGCGCGAACGAGCACCGCTCGGGCAGGCGTTTCGCCCGATCGCGCGCGAGGGTCTAGGACCTCATGGGAGTTTCCGGCACGAGGAATCCTCGCTCTCGCGGCGCCTCCGCCGCAGCCCCGTTTGGGAGCCGCCGGCACAAACGACTTGGCGCCGGCCCTCGTTTGGGGCTTTGGTGGGCGCATGGTGTGCGGGCGATGAGGGGTCGAAGGCTGGCTGCAGGCGCGTTCGCTCTCGCGGCGCTTTTTGCGAACGCAAGCCTCCATGCGGACGGAGGGGCGGACGACGCGCGGCGCGCCGCGATCGTGGCGCGCGTCGGTCCGCTGGAGATCACGGTGGGACAAGAGGAGAGCCGTCTCGGCGAGATGCCGCCATTTCAGCGCGCGGCATGGGGAAACACCCCCACGATGATTCGCCAGCGCTTCCTGAACGAGGTGATGGTGCCGCAGGCGCTCTTGTCCTTGGCGGCCAACGCGCAGGGAATCGAACGACAGGTTCCGGCGTCCTACGCGATCGAGCGGGCGCGCTCGACCGCCGCCGTTCGTGCCATTCGCGCTCGGATCGGGAGGGCCACCGCGATTTCGGCTGACGACGTCCGAGTCTATTACGACCAGAACCGCGCGCGCTTCGAGTCTCCGGAGCGTTACCAGATCTGGCGGATTCTTTACAAAACGCAGGAGGCCGCGCAGGCCGCGCTGCTTGCACTCAAGAGCAACCCGACGCCGAAAGCGTTCTCGGAGCTCGCGCGTAACGATAGCCAAGACCGGGGCACGGCTCTGCGTGGAGGAAACCTCGGCTTCGTCACCGCCGACGGCGCCTCGAGCGAGCCGGGATTGCGGGTCGACCCCGCCGTCATGCGTGCGGTCCAGGCGGTTCACGACGGCGATCTCGTGCCGGCCCCCGTGTCGGAGGGACCGTACTTTGCGGTGGCTTGGCGCCGCGGGAGCATGGCCCCGGTTCGCCAAAGCATGGAGGACGCCGCTCCGCTGATTCGCGACGCGCTTTGGAAGAACCGAGTCAAAGCGGAGACGGACGAGCTCCTCGCGAGCCTGCGCGCCGCGAAGGTTCGCGACGTGAACGAGACTCTTCTCGAATCGGTCGAGCTTGGCCCGAGTACGAAACCAGCGTCACCCTGAGGGCTCCGCGCCGGCTCGACTCGCTGCGCTCGCTCGCTTCGCTCTACGCTGGCTCCGGTGCCCGCGGGGGCTCGCACGGCCATTCGTCCAGCGCGACTGCGGCGGCTCGGCGCTCGGCGAGCCGCTTGCTCCGCCCGTGCGCCCGGGCCATCGGGCGCCCGTCGACGAGCACTTCCACTTCGAACAGTTGGTCCGGCCCGGCACCGCGAACGTCAATCACGCGGTATGTGGGGGCGCGCATGCCGGCGGCTTGTGCCCGCTCTTGCAGGGCGCTCTTCGGGTCGGGCGTGGCCAGCGACTCGGCGTTCTGAAGCCCCTCGCCCACGATGTCTCTCACGAGCGCGCGCGCGCCCGCAGGGCCATGGGCCTCGTAGACGGCGGCGACCAGCGCCTCCGCCGTGTCCGCGAGGACGTTGCTTTGCTCGCGTTCGGTCCCGAGCGTCGCGCCTCGGCCGAGCGCGATGCATGCGCCGAGGTCGACCCTGCGGGCCCAGGACGCGAGGGCCTCCGCGTTGACGAGGGCGCTCCTCATGCGCGTCAATTTGCCTTCGTCTGCGCTCGCGTGCGCGCCGGCCAAAAGCTCGCTCACGCAGAGACCGAGCACGGCGTCACCGAGAAATTCCAGGCGCTGGTTGTCGGGCGCTCCGGTTTCGTTCGCAAAGCTGGCGTGCGTGAGCGCCTCCTCGTACCGGGCGATGGGGCCTGGACCGACGAGGCCTTCGATGCGCGCGCGGAGCTCGTCGCGGGCTCTTGCGAGCCGTTCGCCGTCGCTCATCCCCCGATGGCGTCCGCCGCTTCGGCGGCGTTCAGATCATGTTGCGTCACCCCCCCCGCGTCGTGCGTGGACCACGTCGTGCGCACGCTCCCCCATTTGAGCTCCACGTCCGGATGATGGTCGCGCTTTTCGGCAAGGCAGCCGATGCGGACAACGAACGCGAGCGCCGAGGCGAAGTCGGCAAACGCGTAGTGTTTGGCAATGGCCCCGGCGCTGGAGCGCTCCCATCCAGGATGTTGCGCAATCCATGCGTCGACCGCCGCGAGGTCCAACTTGGTTGGTCGAGTCATACCGTTGGTATCTACTCCCTCGACCGTATGAAGGTAAGGCGAAGATAGAATAGGCCGCTCGATCCCTGGGCCCGGTCCGCGCCCGCCGCTATCTGGTAAGCTGGGGACGTCCCGTGCTTGTCGCGTGCCCGTTCTGCCGAGAAATGTTCGATCGGCGCGAGGAGAGCGCTTGCGCAGTGTGCGGAGTGGCCCTTGTCCCGTTCGATCGCCTCGGGCCTTGCCCCGATTCGATGCGCGAGGAGGAGTTGGATCCCCCCGAACACCGGCCGTTGCCAGTAACGTATGCCGGGCGGGGCAGGGCACTCCTTGCGGCGTTGGCCATCCTCGGTCTGGGGGTGTTTTTCCTCCCCTGGATTCGGCTGACCATGCCCGATATCGCGTCGTATTCCGGGTTCACTCTCGCGCGGCGCCTTGGTTGGACATGGGGCGCGGCCGTGGCATGGTTCGTCCTCGTCCCTACGGTCCTCACGCGCCGCAGCATCATGCAAATGCGCGGCGCCCGTGTGGCGGCGGCATTTCTCGCGGCCGTACCCGGTGTCACGTCGGCCGTGCTGCTGCTTCGGCCTCCGCACGGAGCGCATGGGGTCGCCGTTCGATTCACGTTCGGGATGGGACTCTACGCGTCACTTGGGCTGTCGCTCGCCGCCGTCGCCGCGGGGGTATGCTTCGGCGGCCGCGTCGACGACATTCGTCTGCGACGGGGGAGCTCCGCCGGCGAGTTCGTGCACTGATTCCGTGTGCGGCGTGCGCGTGCCGGCACCCCATGCCACACTGCGAGCGACCAGCACGACGGCAACTCGACGACGCGACCCGGCGGTGACCAAGAGAGGGCCGATGCGCCTTTCACGCATACGATTGGCCGAGGCAAAAGCGGACAACGACGATCTCGTCGACGCCGACGTGCCCGCCGCCGTCGTCTGCGCGCGTTGCGGGGACGCGGACTGCCCCGGGTGCCAGTTCGAGCAAACGCTGTCGGGGGTGGTGGCCATCGTGGCGTGGGAGCGGCTCGGCGCGCCCGTTCTGCAGCGCCTATGGGCGACCGCCCGCGCGACCACGCGCGATCCCGAGCGATTCTTCGAGTCCTTGCCGGACGGCCCGCTCGCGCCCGCTCTCCGCTTCGCCATTTTGAGCGAGCTCATCGCCGTCACGTCGATGGCTCTGGTCGGCCTCCTGCCGGTCGCCTTTCTGGCGCCGGCCTGGCTCACGCACGTGACCGAAGACGCAGGGGCGCCCGCGCTCCGGCTCGCCGCGGCGGGCTTGCCCATGCTCGCGGCGTTGCTCGTCGCGGCCCACGCGGTGCACGGGTGGGCACTCGACCGTGGCGCGCGCCGGTCGGGGGTGCGCCGGGCGGCGAATCGAGCGCTGCGCTTCGGGTTCTACGCGGCGGGATGGGATCTCGTGATCGGCCCGCTCGGCGCTCTCGTCATCGCCGTCCGTGAGGGCCCGTCCGCGGCGCTCTCGCTGGTGACGACGAGCGTGGGTCTTCCCGCCCGAAGTGCGCGCGCGTTTCTCCGCGGCGGCTACGGCTTGAACGGCGACGCGGCGCGGCCGGCGATGCGGGCCGGACAGGCGGCGGCCATCGCGGTTACCCTCGTCGGCGCCGCGCTGGTCATCGCGGCGATGGTGTGGGCGCTTCTTCTTTAGGAGCAAGCTCGCCAGGATTTTCGGGCCGAGCTCACGAGGATTCTCGCCGGAACTCGATGCCACTTGCGGTGGCCACGGGAATACCGAGCCCGTCGTTTCGCGGTGGCACGCCACGCAGGCGTCGACCCGTTCGCGACTCGCGACGCCTCCGTCCGGCTCGACCGCGTCGAAACGAAAGGTGTCGCCCCGCTTGGTCATCACGAGCAGCCCGGCCCCCCGATCGCCGCCCGTGTCGCGAACGAGCGCTTCTTCGACCAAGACCGAGCCGTCGGCAAGATTGAATGGCGGGTCCGCGGCCGACTGTGCCAGTGCGTTGGCCCAGATGATCGCGTCGAATTTCTCGCCGTGGCCGCGAGAAAGAAAGCGCTCGCTGGCGCGGGCCATCCGAGAGCGGAAGTCCGCCGTCACGGGCGAAGGCTCGGGCGCGCCGCCATCCAGGTCGGCGGCGCGATCGAGCGGGCGTGGCGGCGACACACCCACGGGCGAAAGCCCCGGCGCCCCACAAGCGACCATCGCTGCGGCCAGGGCTCCCTTCAAGAGCTGCCCGGAAATGCCGGGCAGCGCTTTCGCGAGCCAGGTTTTTGGGGGAGATCCTTTCCCCCCAATCCCCCCAACTTCCATTTCCGGCCAGACCTTCAGAAGGAGACGCCCGTTTCGAGCGAGACGGTCCATTGCCTGTCGCCAGACACTCCGAGATTGGTGTTCTCCGCGCCCGGCTCCGTCAAATCCATTGCGAATTGCGCCGCGAGATCGAGCACCTCGTAGCGGTACTGGACCCCGACGATCCCCCGCCAGCGATGGATGCGCGCGCTGTCGAATGCGCGATCGTTGTTGAAATCCCCGTCGTTCGGCGCGCCGTTCGATAGCCTGTTTTTGCATACCGTGGATCCGTCGAAGGGGGCCTGTCCGTAAGGGTTACCCGGGACATTGGCTCCCAGCGAGCCGCACTGCGCGATCGGGTCGACGTTCGGCGTGAGATCGACGGCCGCCGAATCCGCGAAAATGATGACCCGTTGCGCGCCGGCGTACGGCGTAAGGACCGCGCTATCGGCGAGGGTGATCGGCTTGGACAGCTCCGCGTCGAGTCCGACCGTGGTCAAATAGAACGTCGCCGACCCGCTCAGCGTGCGCACTCCGGCGCCGAGCGAAAGGTCCGGGAAGTAGCCGAGCGCCCCCGTGCGAAAGCCCTCCAATGGAGCCCAGCGAACGTCTCCGCCGCCGACCCAAAGGGACGTATTGGCGACGTAGCCGAGCACGCCGGCGAGCTCGAATCCGTAGGGCAAGCCTTTCCGCGCCTTGAGCGAATAGACCTGAATGAACGAGTCTGGATTCGTGTTTTGCGTCGAGAACTGGTGGGTGTTGGGGTCCACCGTTCCCTGCGTTCCCTGGTGCCAATAAAGGGTCCCCGTGCTGTCGACGGCGTTCGCGTTGATATGCGTGAACGTGGCTTCGAGGCTCAGCGAAAAGCCGCCGAATCCCGTGGTGCGCGCGGGATGGAAGGCAGTCGGAGCCACGGCCATCCCCAGTTCACTCATCAGGTTCGACCACGCCACGTTGTTCGGAAGGCAAGCGTACCGGGGCTGGGCGGGCGATGCGCCGGCGGGGAACGGAGGCTGAAGGACTTGCTCGGGGTTCTGTGCGATCTGCTGGCAACTCACGTGCGCCGGCAGCCCCGCGGGCTCGAGATAAAGGCGGTCCGGCGTCGGATCCATGCTCGCCGCCCGAGCCGGCGACGCGGCGACCAAGGCGGCCGACACGATGGCGAGGGCGACCTTCGGTTGGCAGCGCAAGGGGGGCTCCGGCACGCGGGCGAGCGACTTCGAACCAGGCTACGTTTTTGGCGCGCCGAGCGTCAAGCGGGTGCGCCAGCGCGGTACCATGCCCCCGCCGAAGCCTCCGTCGC
Organism: uncultured delta proteobacterium; assembly: GCA_963831555.1. Taxonomy (GTDB): domain Bacteria; phylum Myxococcota_A; class Polyangia; order Polyangiales; family Polyangiaceae; genus Palsa-1150. Next base: position 539,933 of record CAWHQT010000015.1, on the reverse strand, counting down.
CCCCGCGCCTCCGTGCCAAGCCGCTGGCGACACCCTTTCACGTCGTGCTGATCGAGCCGGAGATTCCGCCCAATACGGGCAACGTGGCGCGTCTTTGCGCAGCCACGGGGTCGCCGATGCACCTGGTAGGCCGGCTCGGGTTTCGGATCGACGAGCACAGTGTGCGGCGGGCGGGCGTCGACTATTGGCACCTCGTCGACGTACGAGTCCACGCGGACTTCGAACAGTTTCTGCACGAATGGGCGATCGAATCGCCCCGGGGCAAGCTTCATCTCTTCAGCGCCATCGCGCAGACCAGCTACCTCCACGCCGCGCCGGCGCCCGGCGACGCGCTCGTCTTCGGCAAGGAGAGCGTTGGACTCTCCGACGATCTCCTGCAGCGCTTTGCAGACCGCGTCGTGGGCATTCCGACGCTGGGCGCCGTTCGATCGCACAACCTCGCGAACGCGGTGGGCATCGCGCTGTACGAGGCGTTGCGTCAGGTCGGCGCGCTCGACGAGACCTTCACCGGCTAATGGGCTGGTTCGTGCGTGGGGCCGGAGCGGTCTTCACGAGCCAGGTTTTGGGCGAGATCCTTCCCCCCAAACCCGCAACGTCCATTTCCGGCCGCACCTTCAGCGTTCGACGCGCACCGTCGGGGTAGCTCCGGTGAAGTCGGCCCGAAGCGTCGCGCGCTCGCCCGGCCCGACCGTGAGAGCCTCGCTTCGCCATTCGCCGGTCGCCGGGAAGCTGAAAACGACCGAGTGCGTCCCGGGCTCGATGGCCACGCGTTGCGGGCAGCGGCCGCGAGGAACGCCGTCGACCTGCACTTGCGTTCCGTCGCCGAGCAGCAGGAGACGCGCGCGTTCGGCGCGAACCGCGGGGGGCGCCGCTGCCGTTGTTGCCGGTACTGCCGCCGCCGGGGGCCTTACGGTGGCCGTCGGCGCGGTCGTGGGGTCCGGGATCGCAGCCGGCGCGACCGCCGCGGTGTTCGGTCCGGCGCTCTTGGGCGCGGCATTCGTGGCGATGACCGGGGGGCTCGTCGCGCGTCCGCCCGAAAGGAGCACCGCGCCCCCGATCGCCGTAGCCCCGAAGGCAACAAGCCACGCCATCCGCCGTCGTGGCGGGGCCACCTCCCCGGGCCCATCTGCGGCGAGAGGAGGGAGCGCCCCCCCCTCCCCGTCGCGCACGGCCGGCGACGCAGGCGATGACGCATCCGGTACACTCGACGCGATCCGTCGCGTGGAGATCTCGCCGTCCGCGTCGGGGCGGAGCGAGCGGACTTCGGCGCGCGCGGCGAATGTCTTCGTTCCGACCTGCGTCGCCGTCGGGCGCGATGGCGGCCGTTGAAGGACGAGCCTCGGGCGAGCCTGCGGCGACGGAGGGTTTGCACGGAACGCACGCACGCGATCGCCGATCTGGCGCGCGAGATCGCCGAGATCGACGCCCGCGAGAAATCGTCGCAAGACGCGTCCGAGGTCCCCTGCTTGTTGGGGGCGCGCGTTGGAATCGAGAGAAAGCGCGCTCGCGATGATCTCGTCCAAAGGCAATAGCCGGATGTTCGCATCGCTCGGCCTCGGATGGGGCGCACGCATCGCATTCGCGACCGCCTCGCTGCTTTTGCGCCGGAAAGGCGGGTTACCACTCCACGCTTCCATCAAAAGGACGGCCACGGCGAAGACGTCCGCCGCCGCCGTGAGCTCGCCGCCCGCGATCTGCTCGGGGGGCATGTGACCCGGCGATCCGAAGACGCCGTGGCCGCTCGGCGCCGTCGCAACGGGCGCCGCAATTCCGAAGTCGATGACTTTGACGTGTCCCTCTTCGTCCACCATCACGTTTCGTGGGGTGATGTCGCGATGCACGACGTTCATCCGCCGGTGGGCGTAGTCGAGAGCGCTGCACACCTCGGCCCCCACGTAGGCTCCCTCCTCCGGCGAAAGCCCGCGCGGTGAGGCGCGAAGAAGCTCCGATAGGCTCGCCCCCTCCACGAGTTCCATCGCGAGGAAATACGTGCCGAGTTCGACGCCCAGCTCGTACACCGGAACGATGTTCGGGTGTGCCAGAGCCACCGCCGTTTTGGCCTCTTCGACGAACCGGGCCACGAATTCGTCGTCGCACGCCAGCTCGTCCCGTATCTGTTTGACGACGAGTCGCTTTTCGAAACCCCCGGCGCCGCGCAGCGTCGCGAGCATCACGCGCGCCATCCCGCCGCGCGCCAGCTCGCGCTCGAGAACGTACTTACCGAACACTTGGGGGTACATTCGAGGCTCGATGGGGTCGCATTATCGTAGCAAACCTGGCCAAAGTGCCTTGGAGCGCTCGATGGCCGCACGTCGCCAGATCATCGACGAGAGAAGGGGACCGGGATTGGACGCCGGGTTTCGCAGGGCGGGCACGGGTCGCGCGGTCGCTGCGTCCACGGTGGGTCTCCTATTTGCGGCTGCGGCGGCCAGCGGATGCCACGGGGACTCGCCGGTGATCACCCGGACGGTGACCCTGCACTCACCGGGGCCATGCGCGCCGGGCGCAGCGGAGCTCGACGGGGGCGCCTACGTGACGTACTCGGGGCTCGGTGACTTCGACGCGCCCAGCGCGCAGCCCGAGGGGTATCGGATAGGCCAGGTCGGCGCGATCCTGCCGGAGCTCGCGGAGGCTTGCCGCATGCTTGTCGTCGAAGCGACCGAGAGCGACGCGAACTGGTCGGGCGTCGGCGTCGTCGCAGCGCAAGGTAACGTCGATGTGCTCCTATGGCCCTCGCTGCGATCGTGCGCTTTGCCCGCGCCGCTGGGCGCCCGCACGGGATCCACGCTCGCGCCCATTGGCGACCAGACCGTCCTCTTGGTGGGCGGGGTCGCGCCCGGCGTCGCCGGCGCACCCTCGCCGACGTACGTGGCTCACCTCGACACGGGCGCGGTGGCCGTCGTGCAGACGGATCTCCTGACGCCGCGGGTCGGCGCCAGCGTCACCGCATTCGGCGCGGGCGCGCTGGTGGCCGGTGGGTCCGATCCGGGCTCGGGCGCGTCGGTGCTCGATAGCGCCGAGATTTATGGGGCTGGCGGCTTCGACCAACGGAACCGCATCTTCCTCAGCGCGCCTCGCGCGTATCACGGGGCGGTGCAGCTGGCGACGGGCGAGACGCTCCTCGTCGGCGGCGTCGGCGGGCAAGACGGGCAGACCGTCCTCGACTCCATGGAAATCGTCGACCCGAGCACGCTGACCGTTCGCGCCGAGAACGTCGCGCGCCTCTCGGTCGCCCGGCGGTCGCCGGACGTTCTGCGCCTCGCGTCCGGCGAGGTCATGGTCGCCGGCGGCGTCGACGCCGACGGAAACGCGGTATCGACGATCGAATGGTTTTCGCCGGACGTCACGGCCGCCACGAAGCGGCCGACCGAGCTCGTCTCGGGGGTCGCGCATGCTTATGCCGCTCTCGAGTCGGGGGGGGCTTTGGCGGTCGTCACGCCGCCCCTCGACGCGGGTGCGAATTTCCAGAACGTTTGGGTCATAGGCGCAGACGGAGCCTTGGAAGCAGCGCTGCCGATCGCCGGCGCGGTCGCGCAGCCCGTGCTCTTCGGGGGCGCGGGGGGCGCTCCCGTCCTGTGGACGGGCGACCGATGGCTCCGATGGCAGCCCTGGAGCGGCTCGTTCGGTGCGCTCGGCGTGCTCGACGAGACGCCGGCCGCGGTGCCGAGCGGGACCGCGGTCGCGTCGCCCGATCCCGGCCTCGCGATGTGGCTCGACCCCAACCTTTCGCGGGTCACGGGTCTTCGTTTCGATGTGCGCGGAGAGTATTCGCCTCTCGCGCCGGCCCTCCTGGTGCAAAACGCGGACGACACGGCGCCGGACGGCCTCGTCGGAGCGGCGGGCTCGACGTTCGACCCGTCGCTCGGCTTGATTCTGGGTCCGGGAGCGAGCGCGTTCATCACCGACCGAACGTACGCCGATGTGGCCATCGACGTGGACGCGCCGACGGGCGAGCCGGCTCTGATCGTCTTGCGCGATCCGTTGGGCAACGAGCTCGAAGTGGGAGGCGCCGGATGTCTCGGCCCGCTTCCGGCGCCCGTCCCGCCGGTCGCGGCGTCCCTGCACGTGGAGCGCAGAGGCTCCGCGGTGACATGGACCCTGGCCGCGGGAGCCTCCGGAACGTGCGCGGCGCCGGTGACCCCGACCGCGCGCCTGGCCATCGGTCTTCGCGGCCCGCCACAAACCGGCAGGAGTGTCGCAACCAATCTGAGAGTCGTAAGGCAGTAGTGCCGTCCGGCAGAAGTGCGGCCCCTTTTCGTCGGGCGACCCCGATTGCTTCGACGGAATCGAGGTCCCGGTCGTCGCGGGAGTTCTGCGCTATAGCGTCGCCATGACGAGCCCGCGAAGAGCCGGTTTCCGGATGCCCGCCGAATGGGCGCCGCACGCGGCGACGTGGGTCGCGTGGCCGAGCCACCCCGAGCTCTGGGCCGAGAATCTCGCGTCGGTTCGCATCGCATTCGCCGGTCTCGTCGGAGCCATCATCGAAGGCGAACGAGCGGAGGTCCTCGTCCCGGACGAGGCGAACGAGCGGTTCGCACGTGCGGCCTTGCCGTGCGTACGCGCGCCCGAGCGCGTGCGCATCCATCGCGTCCCTTTCGGGGACATCTGGCTTCGCGACACCGCGCCGCTCTTCGCTCTGAATTCGCGAGGCGAGCGGGCCACGGTGCGCTTTCGATTCAATGGCTGGGGCGAAAAGTACGTACTCCCGCATGACGACCGCGTCGCCGAGCGCGTCGCCGCGATTGCCGCCGTGGGACCGGCGTTCTCCATGCCGTTCGTCCTCGAAGGAGGCGGCGTCGACGTGGACGGCGACGGCAGCGTTCTGACGACGCGCCAGTGCCTGCAAAATCCGAATCGAAATCCCGGGATGAGCGCGGGCGAAGTCGAGCGTGCCGTTCTCGAGTCACTCGGGGCCGAAAAGGTTCTATGGCTCGGCGACGGCCTCCAGAATGACCACACGGACGGTCACGTCGATACGATCGCGCGCTTCGTGCGGCCGGGGGTCGTGGTCGCCATGGAGGCGCGTGCGAGCGACGACCCCAATCGTGACGTCCTGCGGGCCATCGTGCACGACGCAGCCGCGCTGGTCGATGCCCACGGGCGCCGCCTGGACGTAGTGCGCATTCCGTCGCCAGGCCGCGTGACGGAGTCGGGCGGCCGCGTTCTGCCGGCGAGCTACATGAACTTTTATATCGCGAACTCCTGCGTGCTCGTGCCGACGTACGGCTCGCCGTTCGACGACGAAGCCGTCGAGCGAATCGGGGCGCTCTTTCCCGATCGGCGGCCGATTGGAATCGACGCGCGCGCCGTGCTCACGGGGGGCGGGGCGTTTCATTGCATCACGCAGCAAGAGCCGCAAGGGGCCACCCAATGACCGAGCGCACGATGACGGTGGCGGCAATTCAATGCCCACTCGGGGGCCCTCGCGTGGAGAATATCGCCCGGGTGGAGCATCACGTGCGCAGAGCGGCGTCCTCTGGAGCGGGCATCGTCCTTCCCCCGGAGCTCTTCGAGGGCCCGTACTTCTGTCGCGATGAGCAGGCGCGCTGGTTCGACGAAGCGCGCCGCGTCGAAGACGACGAGGCCGTGCTGCGAATGCGGGACGTCGCGCGCGAGCTCGGCGTGGTGATTCCCGTGTCGTTCTTCGAGCGCGCCGGACAGGTGCATTACAACAGCATCGCGATCATCGACGCCGACGGCGCGCTCTTGGGGGTCTATCGAAAGAGCCATATCCCGGACGGTCCGGGCTACGAGGAGAAGTACTATTTTCGCCCCGGCAACACGGGCTTTCGTGTTTGGCACACGCAGCGGGGAATCATCGGCGTCGGCATCTGCTGGGACCAATGGTTCCCCGAATCGGCGCGGGCGATGATGCTTCTGGGGGCCGAGGCGCTCTTTTACCCGACGGCCATCGGTAGCGAGCCGCACGATCCCACCCTGGATACGCGTGATCCCTGGCAGCGCGCCATGGTGGGTCACGCGGTTTCGAACGTCGTCCCCGTCGTGGCCGCGAATCGAACCGGAAACGAGGGGGGCCAGGTGTTCTACGGCTCTTCATTCATCGCCGATCCACGCGGCGACAAATGCGCCGAGCTCGGACGCGTGGAGGAGGGAGTCATCACGGCGACGTTCGATGTCGAGTCCATCGCTCGCGCGAGGGCGTCGTGGGGCTTCTTTCGCGACCGGCGTGCGGATCTCTACGGCGTGCTGACAACGGCCGACGGGAAGTTCTAGCAAGAAACGTGTCCGGCGCAGCCGGGTGGGGGGCTAGCGCTCCCCAGCCCTTTCAGCCGCGCGGTCGCGGCGGTCTCTGCGAAGTTTTTTGCGCACGCACGCGCGCGGCGTGACGGGGACGTGACCAAAAGGTGATGCTCCCAACCCCTTGCCGATATAGCCTGACCGCCCCGCTACATCGAGGTTGTCTCATGCTCCGCCACACCCGTGATTGGAGAACGGCGCTCTGGGCCTTCGTATTCTTCCCCGCCGTGGGCCTCGCCCCGTACGTGGAGCCACGGCTCATTCCGTGGCTTTTGCCCGTCACGCTGTACTTCGGCTTCTGCGCGGGGGTCTTCAGCCACAACCAGAACCATTGCCCGATGTTCAAGAGCCGGCGCGCCAATGCGGCCTACTCCGCGTGGCTCAGCGTCTTCTATGGGTTTCCCACGTTCGCTTGGATTCCTACGCACAACTTGAATCACCACAAGTTCGTCAACAAAGCCGGGGATGCGACCATCACGTGGCGTTACTCGAAGAAGAACACGTGGCTCGTGGCGAGCACGTATTACTTCGTTTCGGCCTATTGGCAAAAGCAACCCGTCGACGAGTACATCCGTAAGGCGCGCGAGAGCAACCCGCGTCTCTTTCGCCAGATCATCGTGCAGTACGTCACCGTTTTCGGCGGGCACGCCGCCCTTCTGGGGCTCGCGATAGCGCTTCGGGGGCCCGCTCGCGGCCTCCTCGTGTACGCGTTCGGCTTTCTCATCCCGGCCGTCTTCGCCGCGTGGTCGATGATCTTCATCAACTACATCCAACACGTGCACACCGATCCGTGGTCGGAGCACAACCACTCGCGCACGTTCGTGTCGAAGTTCGCCAACTGGTTCGTCTTCAACAACGGTTACCACACCGCTCACCACGAGAGCGCGGGCCTTCACTGGAGCAAGCTGCCCGAGGCCCACGCGAAGATCGCGCACCTGATCGACCCCGTTCTCAAGCAGCACAGCATCTTTGGCTTTTGCTTCCGCGCGTACCTTTTGGGCGCTTTTAGCGAGCGCTTCCGGACGCGCCAGGTGGGCCGGGCTCCTTATGATCCGCCCGGGGGGGGCAAGCTCCAGCTCGAGACGGCGGCCGTTTCCGCCGTAGAGGCCGGCGTGAACGCCTCGATGGCGTAAGCCAGGCCGCAAAGCAGCCGGCAGGGGAGCTACCGCGCGACGGCTTAAGGCGGTTGCGCGAGCGGCCGTATTCCTCGCTCCTGAGGAGGGGGCCTATTTCGTGACGCACGCCGATCGTCCAGTTGTGGCCGTGGGACTTCGCGACGCTTCCGAGGACAGTGTCCGAGAGGCGGCGACGTCCCTTGCGCTGCCCTTCGTCAGCGGGGCGCGACTCGCCGAGATTGGCTCCGTCCTCGATGGCGTGAACCCGCTTGCCATCGTCCTTCCCATGGCAGCGGAGGGGGCTCGCAAGGCGTTCGAACACGTGCGGCGGCAGGCCCGCTTCGCGCCCGTTCCCATTCTGGGGGTGGCCACCGAGCTGAACGACCTGGGCTTTACGGAGCTCTTCGTCTGGGGTGGCGACGACCTCGTCGAGACGGCTACTCCGCAACCGATGGTCCGGCGACTGCGGTCGCTGATGGCCCAGCCGGTGCGACCCGCAGTGGATTCCGAGGCCGACCAACGGCACCGCGCCGTGGTCGCCGGAGCCGACTCGACCTGGCGCACCGTTCTTGGGCGATCGCTCTTCAACGGCGGATTCGCCGTTCGTTTTGCCATGAGCGCCGACAATCTGGCCAACGAATGCCTGGCCGATGGCGTGCGCGTCGTCGTGGTCTCGGACGATCTCGGGCCCAGCGGGCCGCTCGAAGCGCTCGCCGAAGCGCGCGCGCGGGGATCGAGCGCGGCCTACGTGTGGGTGACGCCGCCGAAACGAATGGCGGCCGCGACCCGCGCGATGAAAGAGCTCGGACGGGCCTCGGTGGCGGATGGCTTCGCCCCGCCGGAGAACGTGCTCTTCTTGGTCAACGAACTTCTGGCGGCGCGCGGGGTGGACAAGCGCGGCAGCCCGCGTTTGCTTTATGGCACCGCCATCGCGTTTCGCGCTGCAGGCCGCGACGAAGGGGAGATAGGCTTTTCGTACAACGTGAGCGGCGGCGGTCTTTACGTGCGAACGCTTGCGCCTCTCGAACCTGCGCAGGAGGCGTGGCTCGAAATGTGGACGCCTCGATCCGAGCGGCGCGTTCGCCTCGCCGGCAGCGTGGCCTGGAGGCGGCCGTTCGGGCCCAATGGCGGCGCGACCGTCCCCGCCGGTTTCGGCGTGCGAATCGAACACGGTCTGGCGGGCGATCTCGACCGCTTTCGCGCCGGCTACGACGCCTTCGCCGTAGCCTTCCTGGAAGGCTAGCTCGTAGTACGAAACCAGGGTGGGGGGCCGGTCTTGCAAGAGACCGGGCTGTGGGTGGGGGGTAGTCCACCTGGGGCTCGACGATTCACGCGGCTTCGAAGAGACCGGCCGCGCCCATACCCCCGCCGATGCACATGGTCACGATCGCGTAGCGGCCCTCGCGGCGCCGGAGCTCGTGCAATGCGCTGGCCGCGAGCTTGGCGCCCGTGCATCCGAGGGGATGGCCCAGCGCTATCGCGCCTCCGTGCACATTGAGTTTCTCATCGGGGATCTCGAGCGTTCGTTTGACGTAGACCGCTTGGCTCGCGAACGCTTCGTTGAGCTCGATGATGTCGATGTCGCCGAGCGAAAGGCCGGCCTTTCGCAGAAGCTTGCGTACGGCGGGTATCGGGCCAATCCCCATGATCGCAGGATCGACGCCCACCGTCGCGAAGCCCCTGAAGTAGCCCAGCGGCTTGATCCCCAGGGCAGCGGCCCTCGCTTGGCTCATCAAGAGCACGGCCGCGGATCCATCCGATAGCGGGGAGGCGTTGCCCGCGGTCACGGTGCCGTTCGTGACGAATGCGGGCTTCAAATTGCGCAGGCCCTCGGCGCTCGTGTCCCCGCGGACGAGCTCATCGCGTCGGAAGTCGACCTCGATGTGCGTTCCGTCCTGGTAGCGCGTCGCCCTCACGGGAACGATTTCGCGGTCGAAGACGCCCGCCTTTTGGGCGGCGAACGCCTTGCGCTGGCTATCCAACGCAAACGCATCCTGATCCTCGCGCGTCACGCCGAACCTCTTCGCCACATTCTCCGCCGTGATGCCCATCGGCGTGTACACGTCGGGGCAGCGGCGCATGGCTTCGGGCGACGCGCTCAGCTTGTTGCCCGTCATCGGCACCATCGTCATCGACTCGACCCCCGCGGCGACGACGACGTCATTCACGCCGATCGCGATGGCCCCGGCGGCGATCGCGATGGCTTGGAGGCCGCTCGAGCAAAAGCGGTTGATCGTCATCGCGCTCGTCTCGATCGGGAGCCCCCCGAGGAGCCCGGCCACGCGAGCCACGTTGAGCCCTTGCTCGCCCTCGGGCATCGCGCAGCCGAGAACGAGGTCTTCCACGTCGTCCGGCTTGCATTGGGGAACCCGCGCGAGAAGCGCCGCGATGACCTGGCCTGCGAGTTCGTCAGGGCGAGTCTGCGACAGAGTTCCCTTGTGCGCCCGGCCGACCGCCGACCGCACCGCATCCACGATCACCACATTTTCGATCATGGTCAATTCCTCAGCGGCTTATGGGTTACGAGCATGGCCTGCATGCGCTCCTGGCTCTTGGGCTCTCCACATAGGCTCACGAAGGCTTCGCGCTCGAGCTCGAGCATCTCGTTCTCCGTGACCTCGTGCGAGGCCCCCGCCACGCCGCCGCACAGCACCCCGGCGAGCCTCGTCGCGATTTTCGCGTCGTGCTCGGTCGCTTGGCCCGCCTCTACCAGCGTGCGAATCATCATCTGCAACGTAGCCATTCCACTCTCGCCCGGCAGGACGTACGCGCGCGGAGCCGGCGCGTGCCAGCCGCTCGTGGCGAGCCCAATCGCGCGGGCCTTTGCGTCGGCGAGCCGGCGGGCGCGATCGAACGAGACTCCGGATTCATGGTGCAAGTACCCGAATCCCTTGGCCTCCTCCGCGCTGGTCGCCACCCGCGCGAGGGCGATGTTCTTGAACACCTGCGTGACGAGGGCATACGGGTCGACGGTCGTTCCCTCGGGAACGCTCTCGAACGCACGCCAGAGCAAATTCATGTTCCCGCCTCCGCCAGGGATGAGCCCCACCCCCACTTCGACGAGCCCGGCGTACGTCTCGGCCGCTGCCTGGACGGCCCCCGCGCCCAAACAGACTTCGAGCCCGCCGCCCAAGGTCATTCCATAAGGCGCCGCAATCACCGGGACGCTCGCGTATTTCATCCGCTGGCAGGCATGCTGAAAGCTCTCGATCATCGCCCGCAGTGCGCCCCACTGCTTCTGTCCGGCCGCCATCGCGACGAGGAAGAGATTGGCGCCCACGCAAAAGTGTTCGCCCTCGTTCGAGATGACGAGCGCGCGAAAATCGCTCTCCGCTTTCTCGACGGCACCGCGCAGGAGCGCGATCACGTCCGCATCAATGCTGTTGGCCTTCGTTTTGAATGTGAGACCGAGCACCCCGTCCCCCAAGTCCCAGGCCTCGGCTCCGTCGTTCTTCAGAACCGGCGCGGCCCCCCTCCGAAGGACCGACAGGCCGGCCGTGCGCGGATCCTCGAGAAGGTCCTTGTAGGCGCCCTTGCCGAGATCGAAGACGCGCCCCGCCCCGGCGGTGCGCGCATAGAAGCCCTTCGCGCCCGCGGCGCGCATGGCTTCGATCGAGGGGGGGAGCGCGAGCCCATCGCTTTTCATTCGCTGGGCGACCGCCTCGAACCCGAGCGCGTCCCACGTCTGGAAGGGGCCGAGTTCCCAGTTGAATCCCCATCGCATCGCCTCGTCGATGGCGGTCACGTTGTCGGCGATCTCGCCCACGCGGCGCGCCGCATACAAGAGCGAGCGCGACACGGCCTTCCACGCAAATCGCCGAGCCTTCGATACCCCGTTCGCCTCGGGCGCGCCCTCGGCATCCGCGAACACGAGCTTGCGAAGTCGCTCTGCCGGATCTTCGATTTCTACCAACCGCTTTACGAAGCTGCGAATCTCCTTGTCGCCTCCGCGCGCGCGATACTCGAGCGTCTTCGGATCCAGCGTCTCGATCGCCCCCGCGCTGTCTTTGGCCTTTCGATAAAAGCCGCCCTTCGTCTTGTCGCCGAGGAGCTTCTTCTCGACCATCGAACGGATGTAAGGCGGAACCTCGAAGACGCTGCGATCCTCGTCCGGCGAGGCTACGCAATTGTCCGCCACGTGCACGAACGTATCGAGGCCGACGAGATCCGCCGTTCGAAACGAAGCGCTCTTAGGTCGTCCGAGCGGTTCTCCGGTGATGGCGTCCACGTCCTCCGGAGTCAGCCCCTCCTCGAGCATGAGGTGGATGGCCAGCATCAGCGCGTGGACGCCGACGCGATTGCCGATGAAGTTCGGCGTGTCTCTTCCGACGACCACACCCTTGCCGAGGACGTCTTCCGCGAAGCGGCGCGCGCGCTCGACCGTCCCCGGGGTGGTGTCGGGACCCGCCACCAGCTCCAGGAGCTTCATGTAGCGAACCGGATTGAAGAAGTGCATCACGAGGAACCGCTTGCGAAACGACTCGGGTCGCCCTTCGGTCATGTGCGCGATCCGAAGGCCGCTCGTGTTCGAGGCGACGGTGCACTCTTCGGAGGTCACCTTCTCGAGCCTCGCGAAGAGGGCGCGCTTGGGCTCGAGTTGTTCGACGATCGCTTCGACGACCAAATCGCACGCGCCGAGCTTGTCCAGGTCATCGTCGAGATTGCCCACCGTGACGAGCCGCGCGCGATCCTTCGAGAAGAAAGCCGCGGGCCGCGCCTTCATCGCCTTTTCGAGCCCCGAGGCGGCGAGGCGATTGCGGGCGGCGGGGTCCTTGCGCTCTTGGTCGGTCAGGTTGGGGGGTACGATGTCCAGGAGGAGGACTCGCACTCCCGCGTTCGCGAGGTGAGCCGCGATGCCGTGGCCCATGATGCCCGCGCCGATGACGGCGGCCCGACGGATCGGTTTGCCCATGCGACGAAGAGTAGAGGGAGCCGTCCCCGGAGTGAACCTCTTCGTTCAGCTCTTAGCCGAGGCCGCTCATCTCTCGAACGATTCGCTCGACGAGCCCGAGGCTGAACGGCTTTTCGATCCGCCGATTGTCCACGGACGCCAGAAACTCCGCGGCGCGTGTGGTGAAAGCCCCTCCCGTCATGAATACGATGCGCCGCTCGAGCCCGCGGCGCTGGTCGCGGATGCGCCGGAACAGTTCGATCCCGCTCATCCCGGGCATCATCAGGTCGCAGAAGATGACGTCGAAGTCGGGACCTCCGCGCACGAGTTCGAGCGCTTCGCGGCCGCTGGTCATGGCGAACACGTCGTGTTCGATCGAGAGGAGCTCACGTAACGTGTTCGCGATCTGGATCTCGTCGTCCACGACCAGCACGCGCGCGCGCCTGCCGCTCGGCTCCGAGATTGGTTCGCTCGGCGGCTCGCCCGCGGCCGCGGTCTCCTCGTCGGTCGCCGTTGGCAGGACGACGCGAAACGTCGTTCCTTCGCCGTGGGTGCTATCGACGGCAATGTGCCCGCCCAACGATGACACGATCCCATGGCAGATCGACAGTCCGAGCCCCGTTCCTACGCCGGGCGGTTTGGTCGTGAAGAACGGGTCGAAGATGCGAGCGAGGACCTCCGGTGGCATCCCCTGCCCGTTGTCCGCCACCTCCAGAACCGCTCGCCCAGGCTCGCCCGGCCGCACAGAAATGTGGATACGGTTTTCCATTCGGCCTTCCGGCATCGACTGCGCGGCATTCAGGAGCAGATTCAGCACGACCTGCTCCACGCGTGACTCGTTGGCCCAGAGCGGCTTCATCGCCGAAAAGAACGTGGAGACTTGCGCGCGGTGGCGCACCGCGTGCGCGGCGATGCGGATGGCCGACCGGACCACCCCCTCCAGATCGACCCGGCGCCTCGTGTCGGCGTCTGCGCGCGAGAAGCTCCGTAGCTCGCGAACGATGGTGGCGACGCGTTCGGCGCCCAGGCGCGCCTCTTTGAGCATCTCGGTGAGGGGCTCGATGCTCTCGGGATCGCTCGCCTCGGGGAGCTTTCGGGCAATCCATTCCAGATTCAGCATCAGGTACGCGAGCGGATTGTTGATCTCGTGGGCGACTCCGGCGGCCATCGTGCCCAGAGCGGCGAGGCGGTCGGCTTGCTCCAGGCGAGCCTCGAGAGCCCGGCGCTCCGTTACGTCGCGCGCCATGGTCAAAATCGACGGGACCCCTTCGAACTCGAACGAGACGCTGCTCGTTTCGAGCAGCAGCGGCGACCCGTTTCGCCGCCTGCATCGATAAATCTGTGGGGGGAGACGGGCGCCCTCGTTCAGAAGGATGCGCATTCGGTTCTCGAGGAGGGCGATGTGCTCGTCTTGCATGTGCTCGCTCAACGGCACGCGGCACAGTTCCTCCGTGTTCGGGTAGCCGAGGACCGCCGCGAACGCGGCGTTCGCGTAGACGAAGTGGCCTCCGCGAATGATCGCGATGGGCTCGGGTCCTTTTTCGATGAGCTCTCGAAAGCGCGCCTCGGTATGCAGGCGGGCCCGCTCGGCGGCCCGGCGCGCCGTGACGTCGACGATGAAGGCGAACACGGCTTGGCGGCCTTCGAGGGTGACCGTGCTCGCGGTGACCTCCATGAATACGTGCCGCCCGTCCTTGCAGACGCCGCGCATTTCGTACGATGCGGTACCGCCCTCGCCCCCGGCGCGTTTTTGGAACCGATCGCGCGCATGACCCTGATCGTCGGACGCGATGAGATCCATCGGGTTCTTTTGCATGAGCTCGCGCACCGACCATCCGAGGATGTCCGCCGCCGCCTCGCTGATGTAAACGTGGCGCGGGCCCCCCGGCTCGATGACGGTAATCGAAACGCCGATGCGCGCCGCGTGCGCGGCGTCCAGCATCGTCTTGCCCAGCACACCGATGTCGATATTGGCCGGGAGGTCGCTGAGGCGGTCCACCATGCAATCGGTAGGGTCGCCGCTCGACCCACGCCGCGTCAACCGCGGCCGTCGGCTCCCGCTTGCCCTGTAACCGAACGGCGTCGCAGAGCGTAGACTAGGCGTGGAGGCGCCCCCATGAATCCCATCCAGCGTCCGCAGACGCCCATGATCCCGTCCATGCATCGGCGCTCGTTCGTTCGCGCGCTCACCGGCGGGACCGTCGTCATCGCGTTGGGTGGAGCGTCGTACGCGCTCGCCGGCAGCGACGAGGAGCGCAAAGCGCGCGAAGCCCTCCGGCCAGACGGCCGGGCGCGTCTTCCGCCCGATCAGTACTTGCTCAAGCGCTTGCGTCCCATGGGCGGTCAAGAGGGCGACCCGAGCCCAGGGGACTTTCGTCTCTCGGTGCACGGGGAGGTCGAGAACCCCTTCACGCTGGACTTCGCCGGCCTGCTCGGCATGCCGCAGGTGGAGCAGGTGTGCGACGTTCACTGCGTCACCAAGTGGACCGTGCTCGACGCGCACTTCACCGGCGTGCGCGTGGCAGACCTCGCCGCGAAGGCCAAAGTAAAGCCGAACGCCCACTATGCCATCTTCGAGGCGGCGGAGGGCTATACGTCGAACGTGCCGCTCCGCGAGGCTCTCGCGCCCAACGTCCTCGTTGCGCATCGCCTCGAGGGTACGCCGCTGCCGCGCGCGCACGGCGCTCCGGTCCGCGGCCTCATTCCGGACCTCTACTTCTGGAAGAGCGCCAAATGGCTCACGGGGATTCGCTTCTCCGCGGAGGACCACCCGGGGTTCTGGGAGACGCGCGGCTACCACAACCATGCCGACCCGTGGAAAGAGGAGCGCTATGGCTGACGGCGCGGTCAAGAGCGGCCCGGAAGTGCCGAGCAGCTCTTCCACGAGCCCGATTTTGGCGGGAGATCCTCTCCCCGCAAGCCCCCCAAATTCCATTTCGGGCGACACCTTTCGTGCGCCAGCCGGAGCTCACGTCGCCGCGAAGAGCGCCGCGCGGACGCGGAAGCGATTCCAATGGCGCGCTCTTTTGCGGGCCGTCCATCGCGACGCTGGATACGCCGCGGTCGGCCTGACGTTCGTGTACGCGCTGAGCGGGTTGGCCGTAAATCATGTGGCGGATTGGGACCCCAATTTCCACAACACCACGTCCGTGCACGAACTCGGCGCACCCCTTCCCGAGGAGGACGGCGCGGCGAGCCAATTCGTCCTCAATCGCCTGGCGATTCATGACGTGCCGAAAGAGGCGTATCGCGAGGGCGACGAGTTCGAAATTCTGTTCGAACACCGGACGCTCCACGTCGGCGTGGCCACGGGCCACGTCGTGGACGAGGAGCAAAAGCCGCGCTTCATTCTCCGGGCTTCCAACTGGCTGCATCTCAACCGCGGAAAGAAGGCGTGGAAGTACTTCGCCGACGCCTACGCCGTGGGGCTGCTTTTCCTCGCGACGTCCGGGATGTTCATGCTGGCGGGCAAAAAGGGCCTTTTCGGCCGAGGGATCTTCTTCGTGGCGTCGGGCGTCGCGCTCCCGATCGCCTACGTGCTCTTGAGCGGAAACTAGAGGATCACTCGATCATTTGCTCGGCGCCGCGGATGGAGCGGGGGGCCCGGAGGAAACCGGCGGGGGGGGGCCTGCGTCTTCGCCGGCAGTCGCCGCGGATGCCGGTGGCGGGAAGGGTTCGGGGGTGGGTTCTGGGCCGTCGCCGCCGCACGCAAGCGATGGGAGCGAGCCCGTCAAGATGACGACGAGGGATAGGAAAACAAGCGGGTTCCATTTCATGGATGGCCTCTGGGGTGATTGGTGATGGCCGATGCTGAAGGCGAGCGCCTATTCATCCGCGTGCGATGGATGGATCGTGGTTCCGCTCCGAGCCGGCGGCCGCGAAGGCGCACTTCATGGCTTACGCAAAGCGTGTACCTCCTGGAATGCGCGCATACGTGGCCGAAAACCATTCGGATGCGTCATCCGCAGAGGACGATCGACCTCACCGGCGGTCCTCTCTGGAGGACAGGATTACGCGCAAAAACTCGCCTTCGCGGAACCTCGTAGACAACGCGAGGCGCCAAGTCGGCTTGTGAGGCCTGCTCATGGTCGACGTTCACCCGCGCGCTGGCTTGCGCCCCCGCGGCAGCCCATGAACGAAACCAAGGGCAATCCCTCGCTACGCTAGGATACGCTCCTCGTAGGAAGGGCAGGCCAAATGCGCTATTCCACGCTCGGACGAACCGGGCTCAAGATCTCGAGAATTTGCCTCGGCTGCATGACCTACGGGACGCCTGGAAAAGGCAACCAGCCGTGGTCGATCGGCGACGCCGAGAGTCGGCCGCTCATCCGTCAGGCGCTCGAAGAGGGCATCAACTTCTTCGACACCGCGAACGCCTACTCCGAGGGCGAGAGCGAGCGCATCCTCGGACGTGCCCTCAACGAGATGGCGCCGCGCGATGAGATCGTCGTGGCGACGAAGGCCTATTTCCCCTGGAAGAACCGTCCCAATGGCGGCGGCCTCTCGCGCAAGGCGCTCTTCGCGGCGGTCGACGACAGTCTTCGCCGTCTCGGCATGGACTACGTCGATCTCTACCAGATCCACCGGTGGGACGACGCCACCCCGATCGAAGAGACGATGGAGGCCCTGCACGACATCGTCAAAGCCGGCAAGGCGCTCTACCTCGGCGCGTCCTCTATGTACGCGTGGCAGTTTCTCGAAGCGCAACACGTCGCCGAGCGCAACGGCTGGACGCGTTTCGTGTCGATGCAACCGCACTACAATCTCATCTATCGCGAGGAGGAGCGCGAGATGCTCCCGCTCTGCACGACCCTCGGCGTTGGCGTGATCCCGTGGAGCCCGATGGCACGCGGCAAGCTCACGCGACCCGCGGATGAGACGACCGCCTCCGCGCGTGCGATGCGCGACAAGGTTGCCGCAAGTCTCTATCCCACGGCGGAAGCCTCCGATCGCGCGGTGATCGCCGCCGTACAGTCGCTTGCCGCAAACCGCGGCGTGCCGATGTCGCAAATCGCTCTCGCGTGGGTCCTGTCCAAACCAGTCGTGACGGCCCCCATCATCGGCGCTTCGAAGCCGAAGCACCTGGCGGACGCGATCGCGGCCCTCGCGATTGCGCTCACACCCGACGAGGTCCTCTCGTTGGAGTCTGGTTACGCGCCTCACGCGGTATCCGGCATCGCGACTCCGCACATGAAGAGCGCGAACTACGACCCTCCTAAGGTACTCGAGAGAAGGGAGGGGACATGATCCCCAGGCGTTCGCCGCGTCCGTGGTGGGGGTCTCCCCCAGCGGAGTCGGACGTCTGAGGGGGCTACCCGACCGCAGCGGAGCTATCGCGGCTCGAGCTCCGGCTCGGCCGGTCCTGTCCACGGCCCCTTTCGTGTGGGATGGGCAAGTTCGCCGCTCAGCACATCGAGGAAATGGGCGCGCGGCCACTCTTCGGCGCCCATGGCGAGCGTGTGCGGGGTGGCCACCTGGCCATCGATGAGCCGGAAGCCCCACGGCGCGATTTTTTCGACGAGAGCCACGAGAGCCACTTTCGACGCGTTCGGCCGCCAAGCAAACATCGACTCTCCGAAGAACACGCGGCCGATCGACACCCCGTAAAGGCCCCCCGCGAGCTCCCCGTTTTCCCATGCCTCTACGGAATGGGCGTAGCCGAGCTGGTGAAGGCGCACGTACGCGTCGTTCATCTCGTTGGTGATCCACGTCCCATCTTGTCCTGGCCGGGGCGTCATCTTGCAGGCTTGGATGACGCGGCCGAACGCGGTATCGAAGCGCACTTCATAGTCCCCGCGCGCGATCACGCGCCGGAGCGAGCGTCCGACGTGCACCCGCTCCACCTGCAGCACGCACCGTGGATCGGGCGAGTGCCACATGATGGGAAGGCGTTCGTCGTACCAAGGGAAGATCCCGAGCCGATACGCGAGCAGGAGCCGTTCGGGCGAGAGGTCACCGCCCACCGCGACAAGACCGTCTACCGCGAGCGAGGGCGCCGGGAAGGCCAGCGCGCGTCCGAGCACCTTGACGGGCACGGGCCGAAAGATAGCAAAAGCGTGCGGCCCTCACGCGCTCAGCGCGGTGTCGCGGATCACGCACGCGGCGGCATTGTGCCCGGCGCAGCCGATGACGCTGCCAGCTGGGTGCGTCCCGGCGCTGCACGAGTAGAGGCCCGCGATGGGCGTGCGGTACGGCAGACGGTCCGCGAAGCCGAAGCCGTTGTCGACATGATGGATGTGTCCTCGCGTGATGCCGAAATGCCGCTCGATGCCGGGAGGCGTCAAGGTGAAGGTATCCACCACGCGATCGCTCGTCCCTGGGGCGAATCGGTCGCAAATCGAGAGGAGATGTCGGACATACCGCTCCTGCTCGGTGTCCCATGTCTTGCCGCCCGATAGCTGGTACGGCACCCACTGTACGAAGAGAGCGCCGCTATGGCGGCCGCGCTCGTCCTTCAGCGAAGGGTCAACGGTGGTGTGCACGTACCACTCGATCGCCGGAAACTCGGGAAGCCGTCCCGCCTCCGCGTCCGCAAAGCTTCGCTCGAGCGAGGCAAGAACGTCGCTTTCTTCGGGCAAGAGGTGGATGGTGGGCCCGAACGCGCCTCTGCGCTCCGCCTCGGATTGTTTTGCGAGGCACGTGAACTCCGGGGGCGCCCGGAGCGCGAGGTTGACTTTCATCGTGGTGCCGTCCCGCCGGTACGCGTCGATGCGCCGGTGGTAGTCCTCGGGAAAGTCGGACCGGCCGACCAGCTCGCGCATCCGAAACGGATCGGCGTTGCACACGACGACGTCCGCGCGGATCTCTACTCCGCCTTCGAGGACCACGCCGCGCGCGCGCCCCGCGTCGACCCGGATGCCCTCGACCTTGCGCTCGGTCTCGATACGCGCTCCCGCGTCGCACGCGGCGTGCGCAATCCGCGCGGTCACGGTGCCCATCCCGCCGCGCACGATCATGAACGTGCCCTCCGAGCCGGGTAGACGACACATGTTGTGCACGAGAAAGTTCATGCCGGTCCCTGGCGTGCTCCAGGTTCCATGGAGGCCGGAGAACCCGTCGGTGACGGCGTACATCGCGCGCACGAGATCGCTCTTGAAGTCGAACCGGGCGAGGTGGTCGCCGATGGACCCCCGGCACAGGCGAATGAAGACGTCGCGCAGCGCAGGCCGCACGCACCGCGCGGCCGTGTCTTCGATGCTCAGCGGGTCCTCCAGCCACGTGGCCGCGAGGTCGCTCCGGAGATCGGCGATTTCGGCCTGGAGGGCTTCGTTCGCGCGCCAGTCGCGCTCCGAAAAGAAGCGGAGAAACTGCGCCTTCATCGACGCCCGGTCGGAGCCGAAGAGCAGGTACTTCTCGCCCGCCGTGGGCAAGAAGTAGTGCGGGTCTCTTCGGACCGTGGGGATGTCCACGCCGAGCTTTTCGATGAGCTCGGGGGGCATCAAGCCGAGCAGGTAGGCGCCGGTGGACGCCGCGAGGTTCTTCGCGCTAGCGAAGGGCTTCTCCGTCCGGCATGCGCCGCCGACGGCGGCCTTTGCTTCGAACACTCTCACCGAGGCGCCCGCCCGCGCGAGGAAGACGGCGGCCACGAGGCCGTTGTGCCCCCCTCCGACGATGACGACGTCAACGGCCAAGCAGAAACCTCAGGAGCGCGTTTGTCACCCCGCCGTAGGGCGGCCGCAAGAGCCACGTCGTGTTGATGCGTGGCTGTCGCAGCACGGCCTTCTTGATCGACAGCGCGTCGAAGCCGTACCACCCATGGGTTCGCCCCATTCCGCTCGCGCCGACGCCGCCGAAGGGCAAATCGTCTTGCAACACGTGGAGCATCGTTTCATTGAGGGTGACGCCGCCGGCGCTCGCCTCGGAGAGTACGCGATCGGCGTCGGCCTTTGTGTGACCGAAGTAGTAGAGGGCCAGGGGACGCGGGCGGTCGTTCACGTACGCGATCGCGTCGCCCAGGCCCTCGTACACAACGATCGGAAGAACCGGCCCGAAGATCTCTTCGGTCATGCAGAGCATCTCTCGGGTGGGGTCCAAAACGAGCGTCGGGGCCATCTTGCGGACGCGCGAGAGCCCCTCGGCCGTCTCGCCGGGCGGCACCATTTCGATCACCGCCGCCCCGTGCGCTTTCGCGTCGTCGATGATTTTGCGCAGGCGCGCGTAGTGGTGAAGGTTGACGATCGACGTGTAGTCCGGGTTACTCGCGATCGCCGGGTACATCGTGGCGATCGCCGCTTTGCACCCATCGACGAACGCGTCGCGCGTGGGGCGAGTCACCATCGCGTAGTCGGGCGCCACGCACGTCTGTCCCGCATTGAAGGCTTTGCCGGCCATGATCCGGGCCGCCGCGACCTGCGGCGCGAAATCGGTACCCACGATCGCCGGGGACTTGCCCCCCAGCTCCAACGTGACGGGGACCAGATTTTCACTTGCGGCGCGCATCACGAGCGTTCCGACGCGGGTCGAGCCGGTGAAGACCAGATGATCGAAGGGCAGCCGCGCGAACGCTTCGCCCACCTCCGGGCCGCCGGTGACGACGCACACGTGATCCTCGTCGAACGCGGCCGACACGAGCTCCGCCAGGAGCTCCGTGGTGAGCGGCACCACGTCGCTCGGTTTGAGCATGGCGCGATTTCCTGCGGCCAACGCGGCCACGAGCGGAATGAACGCCAGCTGAACCGGGTAGTTCCAGGGCGAAATGATGCCGACCACGCCGAGGGGCTGACACACCACGTGGCTCGTCGCGGGCTTGAACACCCAGCTCGTCTCGCGGTCCTCGGACTCCATCCAGTCGCGAAGGTGGACCTTCGCGTACTCGATGGCCGAAAGGACCGCGAAAATATCGCAGAGCAGAGTCTCTTGTTTGGCGCGATGGCCGAAGTCGCGCGCAATCGTGTCGACCAACGCGTCTTTTCGAGCCGCAAGGGCGCCGCGGAGGGAATCGAGAGCGGCGATCCGCTCCTCGTACGGGGGCACGCCCCGTGCCCGCGCCGCCTCTCGCATGGCCCGCAAGATGTCTTCGGCGCGCCGCGTGCGCCCCGGGCCGGCGGGAGGCTCGCGATCCCGGGGGGCGCTTTCCGACAGGAGCGGCGAGGGGGATAGGGGGGGCAAAGAGCGTCTCCTACGGGGCGGGCTGGGGGGGGCCCATGGGGACGGAGAGTATGAGCATCAGAGCTCCGCCGGATCCGAATAGACTTGGACCTCGTGCCCGTCAGGGTCACTGCAAAAGAAATTGAGGAACGGGGTCTCGACGAGCGGTCGCGTGACCGGGACACCGGCTACGACCATGCGAGCGTGAAGCTGGCGGCATTCGGCATCCGGCACCAGGAAGCCGAAGTGGAACCACGCGGGGAGCGCCAGGTCGGTCGCGACAGCCTCGAGGAAAATCTGGAAACGCTCGGGGCCGCGGATGATGGTGGCAGACGGCTGCCCCGCGCCGCGGGCAAAGATCCTCTGGAACGCGAAGCCGAAGTACGCCTCGTAAAAGGCCGTCGTCTTCGCGTGGTCAGTCGAGGCAAAATGCAGGTGCTTCACGATGGGCCGACGCGTCGCCTGAGCGCTTTGAAGGGTCGCGAGGCCCGACAGGGCGTATGCTCGCGCGTACGCGATGCGGCTCCCAAGCGCGCTCGTTATCCTCGTGGCCTGTCACGAGCCCACGCCCGCGCCCTCGCGTGCGTCCGCGCCTGCGTCCGCGCCTTCGTTCGCGCCCGCACCTGCGCCTGCGTCCGCCCGTACGCTTTCTTGCGGGTCGCTCGAGTGTGCCCAATACGACGACCTTCGCGACGCGTTCGAGCGCACGATCGCGAGCGGCCCGCTCGTGCTAGGGGTGGGCGAGGCGCACGCCCCGAGGGGAGCTCGCGTGCCGTCCGCCGTCCACCGCTTCACGGCCGATCTCCTTCCTCTTCTTGCGCCGCGTGCGTCTGACCTGCTGGTGGAACTGATGCTCCCGCCGGCCGGTTGTCGGGATGCGGCGGCGCAGGTTCACCGTGCCGTGGAGACGCCCGTGGTCTCCCGCCAGGCCGAGACCATTCAGGACGAATACGTGGCGATGGGCGAACGCGCGCGGGCGCTCGGCGTCGTGCCGGACGCGCTCCGGCCAACATGCGCGGACATTGCAGCCATCGATGCCGCCGGGCCGGATGCCGTCCGCGTCGAGCTCGAAACGATCGCACGCTTGACCATAGCGCAAGCGAAAAAGCTCCTCGATCGCGCCGCCGGCTCAGACCGAGATCGCGGGAAAATGGTCGTCATTTACGGCGGGGCGCTCCACAACGACCTCACGCAAGGCCCCGATGCCCCGGCCGAGGCGGCGCGCTGGACCTACGCTCCGGCGCTCGACGCAGCCGTCGGCGGCCGCTTCGTCGCGATCGACCTCATCGTCCCGGAGTTCATCGGCGACGACGCAGCGTGGCGCGCGCTCCCATGGTGGGCCGCCTATGATCCCAAGCGGCTCGGATCCAAAACGACGCTTTTTCGAGAGGCCCCCTTCGACGACAAGTCGTTCGTGCTCATCTTCGCCGAAGCGCACGGCCCAGACGGTAAGCCTCTGTTTTCGGCGCCCGCGTCGACGCGCTGAGATTGCTCGGCCGTGCCCTCCGTGGTACCTGCCGAACGCAGCATGGACTTCGTCGAAGCCCGCAATCTGCCCGGGCACATCGGCATCATCATGGATGGGAACGGGCGTTGGGCGCAGCTGCGCGGTGAGCCGCGCGCGGCCGGCCATCGCGAGGGGGCCGCGGCCGTCCGCCGAACCGTGCGGGCGGCGCGGCGGCTCGGTTTGCGCGCGCTCACCCTTTACGCGTTCAGCGAACAGAACTGGGAGCGTCCCGAGGTGGAGGTGGACGCGCTGATGCAGCTGCTGCGGGAGTTTCTTCTGAGCGAGCGGGACGAGATTCTCGACAATGGCATTCGCCTGAACGCGGTTGGCAATCTCGGGCGCCTGCCCGCTCTTGTTCGCGCGGTGTTGGACCCGCTGCGGAGCGACAGCGAGGGAAATCACGAGATGACGTTGACGCTCGCGCTCTCGTACGGAGGTCGCGAAGAAATCGTGCACGCCGTGCGCGAGCTCGCGAAGGCCGTGGCCGCCGGCCGGATTCGTCCGGAGGACGTCACCCCCGAATCGCTCCGCGCGCACATCCCCAGCCTCTCCGTGGGCGACCCCGATCTGGTGATCCGCACCGGGGGCGAGCGGCGCATTTCCAACTTTCTTCTCTACGGCCTCGCGTACGCAGAGCTTCACTTCGCCGACGTTCTCTGGCCCGATTTCTCCGAAAAAGATCTCTTCGACGCCATCGCGAGCTTTCAGCGGCGGGAACGGCGTTTCGGGCTCGTCGGCGCCGAAGCGGCGGCCACGAGCGCCGGCGCGAATGCCGCCGCGAACGGAGGGGTGCGCCCACCCCTCGAGTCGGCGGCCGCCGAAGTCCCCGGGCCCATCTCGCGCATTGCCATTTAGCGCACGCGTTCCATGGCCTTGATTCTCAACGCCACGAGCCGCGAATATGGTTCGCGGCCGTCGAAGTCCGCGCGGACTTCTGCCGGGCCGCGCTAGATGGCCGGGACGGCGTCGAATCTAGCGCTCCGCTTGGCCACGGCCGCCGTCGGTGTGCCCGTCATCATTGCCTTGTTGTACCTGGCGCCGCCGTGGGCCTTCTACGCGTTGGTGTTGCTCGTGGCGCTGGTGGGTGTGTACGAGCTGCTCGGCATGACGCACCCGCACGACCGTGTGGGTCGGGGCATCGGGGTGTTCATCGCGCTCGGTTCGTCGTTGGCGGTTTACGCGTACCCTGACGATCCCCGCGTCCTCCTCGCCGTGCTCGTGGTCGTCCCCGTGGCCGGACCGCTGGTGACGCTCGTCCGGCTCGGCGCGCTCGAGACGGCCGCACTCCGCGCGTGCGCGCTCGGGTTTGCCCCGCTTTTCGTCGCCGTGCCGCTGACGCTCCTTGCGGTGATGCGCGTGTCGTACGGATATGCCGGCGCCGGCGCCGCCCTTCTGGCGCTAGGGCTCGCCTGGTTTGCCGACACGGCGGCCTACTTTGCCGGTCGCTTCCTGGGGAGGCACAAGCTTTACGAAGTTGTTTCGCCCAAGAAGACGGTCGAAGGCGCCGTCGGTGGGCTCCTCGGAAGCGTCGTGTGGGCTGTTCTGGCGTCCTTATCCTACCTGCGCGGTACGCTCCCGCTCGCGCACGCGGTGCTTCTCGGAGTGACGGCGGGGGTGCTCGGGCAGGCCGGCGATCTGGCCGAGTCGATGCTCAAACGTTCGACCGGGATCAAGGATTCGGGCGCGATCGTTCCGGGCCACGGCGGCATTCTGGACCGTGTCGACGCGGTCATCGTCACGACGGTCATCGTTTTTCTTTACGCAAAGTGGACTTGGGCGCCGTAGACCCTATGAGAACGCCAGACAGAGGACGGCAGACCGATACGGAAGAAGCCCAGGTACGAAACGCGGCCCAAAGGCCTCACTTTTTTGGAGTCCACGATGAACGACGAGCTTGCGCCGAACGGGCCGAGGCGCCAAAACCCAAGGGACATGGTGTCTAGCAGCCCGCCCCCTTCGAGAACGCACGGTTCCGCCGCCAAAGAGTACGACTTTTACAAAGTCGTTCAGGACTACCTCGATCGCGCGGCCCGCGTGGCAAGAATAGAGCCTTACGTTGCCACGATCCTGAGCCAGCCGAAGAACGAGATCATCGTCAACTTCCCTGTCCGGTTGGACAACGGCGAAGTGCGGCTCTTCAAGGGCTATCGCGTGCAGCACAACAACCTCCTCGGCCCCTTCAAAGGCGGCATGCGTTACCACCCGCAGGTCGCTCTCGACGACGTGAAAGCGCTCGCCGCGATGATGACGTGGAAGTCGGCGCTGATGCGCCTGCCGTTTGGCGGAGGCAAGGGGGGCATCAAGTTCGATCCGCACTCGGTCTCGAGGCAGGAGCTTCAGCGCATAACCCGGCGATTCACCCACGCGCTCGGGGAGAACATCGGCCCGGAGTACGACATTCCCGCGCCGGACGTGGGCACCAACGGCCAGATCATGGCCTGGATGATGGACACCTATTCGAACATGGTGGGGTCCGCGCAGAAGCAGATGGTCAAGGGCATCGTCACGGGCAAGCCTGTCGCGAGCGGGGGCACTCTCGGCCGCCAGAAGGCCACAGGGCAAGGGCTGGTCTTCTGCCTGCTCGAATGGGCCCGGGAGAAGTCCTTCGCTCTCGAAGGCTCCACGATGTTGGTGCAGGGGTTCGGCAACGTCGGCTCGAACACGGCGGTCATTCTGGCCAAGCTGGGGGTTTCCACCATCGCCGTGGGGGATCACACGGGGTACATGTATAACCCCGAGGGATTCAACGCCCACAAGCTGCAAGACCACGTGGCTGCGCATGGGAGTATCGCGGGCTATCCGGGCGGCAAAGCGATTACGCGCGAGGAGTTCTTCGCGACGAAGGCAGACCTTTTCGCCCCGTGCGCGCTCGAGAATCAGGTCGGTGAAGCCGAGGCCAAATCGCTCGACGTGAAGCTCGTGGTCGAAGGCGCCAACGGTCCCTGCAGCCCTGCAGGCGAACGCATCCTGCTCGAGAAGGGAATTGACGTCCTGCCGGACGTTCTCGCCAACTCGGGCGGCGTGACGGTGAGCTACTACGAGTGGGTCCAGAACAAGCGCTCGGAGACGTGGACGGAGGAAGAGGTCGACACGCGGCTCGAGATCGCGATGAAGCGCGCGTACCGCGAAGTCAGTGACTTCGCGCGCCAGAAGAAGGTGGACATGCGCGTCGCCGCGTATGCCATCGCCCTCCAGCGGATCGACGCGGTGTATCGCGAGCGGGAGATTTTTCCCTAGTGGAGATCACCGCGGGAGGCTGTGTTCTCTCCGCGTTGCCTCGCGATTCCGTCAATCACCGCAGAGCGGTTTTGGCGAACCCGCTGCGCGTCATCCCTATTTCATGGGCGCCCGGGACGGCGGTCCAGCGTGGAGCATCGTGGACGATGGCGCATCGCTCGCAGGAAACGACTCTTCCGATGCTTCGTCGACCTCTCGCTCGCGGTCGTGTTCGTCGCTCGGATGTGGCGAAGCCGCGAGGCCGCCCGTTGCGGTGAGCGGTCGCCACGCGAGTTCGAGCCATCGTGCGACCCCGCTCCCGCCAGCCCGCATGCGCGCGATCACGTCGCCCCCGGTGGCGGACGATGTTCGATGTCGCTTCGTATACCCACGGCGATGCGCTCGCGGTCTTCGTCGTTACGAACCGAGGCCGCACGAAAGCGTAGGTCGCGACGATCGAGCAAGCGCGCGAGTGGGCCCTCGCGGGGATGGGAGGTGCCGCTCATCCTGACGACTCGTTCGCGCACGTTGGCGCAGGCCTCGGCCCACACGATCACGTCGGTCAACCCGACGCGGGCACGCACCAGCGCGAGGACTCCGGCAGCGTCCGGCGCCTGCGATGCGTGTTCTGCGTCGAGCGGCAAGTCATCCGTCCATGACGACTGCGTGGCCGAATTCCAATGCGGGAAAGCCGCAGGGTGGTGCGCGGGAAGGCCGAGCATCGCTCGCATCACGTCCAGCACGGACACAATCCCCACGGCCACACCCGCCCCGTCGACGACCACGAGATGATGAACGTCGTCTGCGACGAGCCGTCGTGCGGTGGCGTCAATGTCGGCAGACCCTTCGACGCACATCGCCGGACGGCTCATGCGGGCGCCGGCCGTACCGCTCCCGTCGAACACGGAGGTGGATGTCACGATTCCGACAGGTCGCCGCTCGTCATCCACCACGGGGACGGCGCCGATAGCAAACGTTCGCATGAGGCCCCGAATCGCCTCGATCGGCGTCTCCGCCAGTACGACCAAAAGCTCGCGATTCATGATCTCTTCGATCGACCGCGTCATGGCTTCATCCTTTTGGAAAAAGGGTGCTGCAAGAGTGCTGGGCCGTGGCTGCGCCCACACGACCGAACCTAAGGCCGACGGTTCGTCGAAGGGTCACCGTTCGGTCACGTACGGTAGAGGCCGTCCAGTCTCGATGCGAGCGCCGACGCGAGCGTCGCCGCAGGCGACGGCGCGGGCGCCGATGCCGAGGGCGTCGAGACGTTGGTGGGGGTGGGACGCCTACGGCGAACTTGATCGTCAACGGGGACGCGGAGAGCGCCGTGGGATCCGCGGACGCGACGCCGGTGACGACCCCCGGTTGGACAGCGTCGGGCGAAGCGACGGCGGTTCAATATGGGGCCGGCGCGTATCCCGCCGCGACGGATCCCGGCCCTGAAGACCGTGGATTGAATTTCTTCGCCGGCGGCTACATGGACGCGCTTTCGTCGCTTACCCAGACCGTGGACGTGAGCGGCTACGCCACGGCGATCGACGAAGCCCGTGTCACGTTCGCGCTGTCCGGGTGGCTCGGCGGCTACGACGGGCAGGACGACAACGCGACGTTGACGGTGACCTTCGAGAACGCGGACGGCGGCGCGCTCGGGACAGCGTCGATCGGCCCGGTGCTGTCGGCCGATCGCGGAGGCGTGACGTCGCTCGTTCTGGAGAGCACCGCTGGCAGCGTCCCGTCCGGAACGCGGAGCGTGCTCGTCGTCCTTACGATGACGCGCGAAGAAGGAACCGCCAACGACGGGTACGCGGACGATCTGTCACTGACGTTCTCGCTGTTGCCATTGCCGGGTCGCGGCGAGGGGCGGGCGCAGAGCGCAGGTGCTCTTCGTCCGTGTCGACACCGGAGACGACGAAACGGCCTTGCCCTTCGATGATGGGCGACCGCATCGACGGAATGGGTGCCCCCGTGGGCCGGCGCTCGTGACCGCATCCGCGTGATTCGCATTGGTGACCGCGTGGCTTTCGGACGCGCGTCGACGGAAGGGCCGCTTGCGCGCATGGCGCGTCGTGCCAGCATGGCGGCATGCAAGACGACGGCAAGAGTGACGGCGAGTGGACGCTCGAGATAACGCGCGTTTGCGTGCAGTGCGGCGGCTCCGGCAAGTTCAGCGGGCCTGCGGTCGCAGGGTCGGACCCGCGCGCGGACTGCAGCGCGTGCGTCCACGGCAAAGAGCGCCGGACGCTCACGATCGAGGAGCTGCGCCACCTGCTCTCGCAGCAGCCGTAGCGGCTCACTTGGCTCGGATTCTGGCCTCGCGCAGCTTCCAGCGTGTTCGGGCCTTGTCGACCTCGCCTTGCCGGGTGCGTACGGGGGCGCGCGCCGTCAACCCCGTCACCAGGCGTTCGGTGGATTCGCTGATGGCTTCGATGGCGGCTTCGAAGACGGCGCGGTCCACCTCCGCAGGCTTGGCGAGCCCGCTCACTTTGCGAACGTATTGAAGCGCGGCCGCCCGCATTTCGTCGCGGGTCGTGGGGGGCTCGAAGTTGTAGAGAACGCGAATGTTGCGGCACATGGCTGCCACAGAATGTGGCACCTCCGCGCCCACGGTGACAATGGCCTCCATGCTTGCGAGTCCGCCACCCGCAGCCGGACACCATGCTGTCGAGCGGAGCCTCGCCGGAGGCAAGACGGAGCGAGACTCAAGAGCCGCCCGGAAATGCCGGGCAGCTCTTTCACGAGCCAGGTTTGGGGGGAGATCCTCTCCCCCCAAGCCCCCCAACTTCCATTTCCGGCCAAACCTTCAGGGTGGCCCGGGTGACTCCCTCTGGAGGGCATCACCCCGGTTCTCACCCGAGAATGCTATGTTGCGCCACCACCTTGGCGACATGGCACGCGGCGCTCCGCATGGGCATCGACGAGAACGGACTCGGGCCGCGTCTGGGTCCGCTCGTCGTCACCGCGGTGTCGGCGCGTACCTCCGGTGTTGGGAACGAACGGGTCGATCGCAAGGCGCGCGGAGCCATGCGAGCGCGGCTGGGCGATTCAAAAAAGCTCGTTGGCCACGGCGACACGGCGCTGGGGGAAGCGTGGGCTCGGGCGATCGCGCTGCGCATGGGCCTCGACGGGATCGACGCGCCCGACGCGCTCTTTCGCGCGCTCTCGCTCGACAGCGCCGAGACGCTTCGTTCGCCGTGCCCCCAAGGCCACGCGGACCAGTGCTGGAGCCCCACCGGCGAGGCCTTCATCGCGGACGAGAAGCTCGTGCTTCAGGTGGCTCGAGACCTCGACAAGCTCGCCCAACAGGGCATTGACGTCCTCGACGCGGGCTGCGTGGTCACGTGCACCCGCCGGCTCAACGACGGGGTCCGCGCTGGGCTGACGCGCTTTCACCTCGACTTGCACGCCATGGAGCGCCTGGCCCTGCACAGGCGCGAGCGCGCGAACCATGACGTGATCGCGACATGCGGCAAAGTGGGTGGATTCGATCGGTACGGGCCCGCGTTTGGCCCGATGAGCGGATGGCTGCACGCCGTGACCGCGGAAGGGCGCGCGCGAAGCGAATATGCCGTCCCCGGCCTCGGCCGCATCGCCTTCGTTCGGGACGCCGATGACAAGTGCCTCCTCGTGAGCATGGCGTCGCTCGTCGGTAAGTGGGCGCGCGACCTCTTGATGGCGCGGGTCGTGCGCTACCACAAGGCGCTCGACCCCGAGCTCCCGAACGCGAGTGGCTACCACGACCCGATAACGGCGCGCTTCATCGCCGCGACCCGCATCGCGCGAGGCCGCCGGGGACTCCCGGACGATTGCTTCGAGCGGCGCTCGTGCGCCGCCGAGAACCGTGAGTCCCCGGGGCGATCGAACGAGCGCGCCCCGGCACCCTGATGGACTCGGCCCCTCGCGGAGCCTCAAAGGGCCAATAGCGCCGAGAGCTTTTGCATCTTTTCGTCTTTTGTGAGCTTGAGCGCGGCGAGCGTCTCCGCAGATGCCCCGGGATCGAGCACGAGCTCCTCGTCGCCCACGGCCAGAACGCGCGTTCCCTTGCGCGAGACCACGTATTCCGCTTTGGCGCGATCGTCCGCTTCCTGCAGCACGACCTGAACGGCCTCGTCCCCGACGCCCTTGATGGTCACGCTCGCCGGCTTGAGCCTGAAGGCACGAAACGCCTCCTTCGCCGCCTCCACGTCCGCGCGCAGGATGGCCACGTCTCGCCATCGCTTGGTCCCCTCTTTGTAATATCCGACGGCCAGAGGTCCAATGCCCGAAAGTCCGAGTGCCTCCTTTGGATAATACGCAATGCCGAGCGGAAGGCGGGACGCTGCGGGCAGGAGCGCAGCGGCCGGCAAGAGGTTCGGTGGCCCCGGCAGCTTGCTTCCGATGTCCTTCGCGATTGCGTTCGTGGACACCTCGTTGGCGTGCTCCATGGCCGAAGGCGTCATCTTCGTGTCTTCGGTGACGAACGTCAGTTCCGCGAGGTACGGGCCCTGCCACACGTACGCGTTGCTGCTGCTCGTCGCCCCGGCCGCGCCGGCGGCCAGCGGCTTGACCGACGCGCGCGCCGGGTCCCCGTCGGCCACGGTTCGCTTCGTAAACATCGCGTACGCTCCATCGGCCGTCTTGAAGCGCGAAAGGTTCACTTCCACGCTGTTCGGGGCGCCGGTCCCGTCGACGTACCGGAGCACGACGACGCGATCGAGCCCGAAGCGCTTATATACTTCGCACTCCCCGTCGAACGCGGTCGTGCACACCTCGTCCATGGAGAGTTTGCCCTGATCGCCGTACGTCTTCGGCTGACCCTGCGGGTCGAGGCAGTAGCTGCCGATCACGCGCGCCACGAACGGCCCGCTAATCGGGTCCGCGTCCTGTCCGCCCCCGGCCGCACAGACGTCTGCCTGTGCGGCGCTTACCGCAGGAGGGGGGGGCGGCGGCGCCCTATCGTTCTTCGCGTCGTCGCTTTTGCAAGCCGCCGAAGAGAAACAAAGCAAGACGCCCAGCGCAAGTAGCCCCCCACGCGCAGCCAGACACGCGAACGGCGAAACGAGCGTCTTGTTCCCGCCGCGGAGCTCGAGGTGGAGCGGCATCGCTCCCCTCGACGTGATGTGTGAGCCCGTTCTGTCGAGCGGAGCCCTTGCCGGAGGCAAGGCCGAGCGAGACTCAGGGTGACCCTGGTTTCTGACTAGAGTAAACAAACGTCTTGTTCCTGCTGGGGAGCTCGAGGTGGAGCGGCATCGATCCCCTCGACGTGACGTGTGAGCCCGTTCTGTCGAGCGGAGCCCTTGCCGGAGGCAAGGCGGAGCGAGACTCAGGGTGACCCTGCTATCGTACTACAGGTAGCACACGCAGACGCGGGCCCGAGTCTGCAGCTTTTGCGGAGCCGATGAAATCGTTGCTGCCCGCCCGTCCCGGGCTGCGGCCACAAACCGGGGGCACCCGGCGGCCGTCACTCCCGGTATGTCCGCGCGAAGGTCGCCCGATCCGAGGCGCCGGGTCGTGCCATTCGCGGGCCAAAGTGCCCGAATGCGGGTCGGCGAGGGAGAGGCGAGGGAAATGACGGGGGGGGCACCGGGTGCGCTCCCGCGAGCCCGATGAGCCGCGATGTCGCTGAAGAGCGCGTAGGGCACGCACCTTGCTCATGCATTGCCGGTGGTGGATCCCGAGCTCGCTCCGCGGAGGGTAGACGCCCTTGCCCTACCTGCGGGTCGCAAGGCGGGGTCGCCCGACGTGGGCGCCGGCGTCGGCGGGGGCCGAGCGGCGCGAGAGCCGCGAGAGCGTGGGTTTTCGCTCATCGAGCTGATGGTCGTCGTCGTGATTATCGGGCTCATGGCGGCCTTGGCGGTTCCGTCGATGCGGATCGCCACGTTCGACCGCCATGCCTACGACGACGCGGGCGAGATCGTGCAACTCTTTCGCGCCGCGCGAACGCGGTCGGTCGCGCGCGGCGCGGCGGTGCTCATCTCCATGGCCTCCAGTGGCCAGGCCAATCGCGGCACCTTCATGATGTACGAGGCGGTCGCGGGCCTGGCCGGGGCGGGGAACGCGGCCAACAAGACGTTGGTGGCGGCCGTCCCGGTCAGCTCGTGCAAGGCGCCCACGGTGTGGGCCACTCTGCCGGTTCCCGGCGCGCCCTACGCCGGCCAAACCGTACGCTACGTCGACGGCGTGAATCTCAACGGAACCCCTGAAGTCGATGCCGACATCGAGACGACGATTACCACGTATAGCCCCGCGCAAACCGCGTTCAACCCGGGATACGTCTGTTACACGCCGCTCGGGCGTGCCTACGCGTCTTCGCCAACGGCGAACTTCACGACCACGCCAAACGTCAACCCCATCCAGGTGCTCGTTCAGCGCTTTGCCGCCGGCGGGAGCACCACCGGGGGACGCAGCGTGATCGTCCTCCCGAACGGCACGGCGCGAATCTTTTCCCACGTGCTCGGCCCATGACCCGCTCCCCTTCGCGCGCGAATCGCAGGTCCGGCGGGTCCAGTCATCGGCGCTGCACCAGGGGCTTTACGGCGATCGAAGTGCTCATCGCGATGACCATCATGGCGATCGGCGCGGCCGCGGTAATGACCATGCAGAAGGCGAGCATTCAAGGCAACCTCGACGCGCGAAAGACGGACGTTGCCAATTCGATCGCACGGATGTGGGTCGAGCGGCTGCGGCGCGATTCGATGCAGTGGACGCTGGTGCCGGGCAACGGCAACGCGAACGTCATCAATGCGGCGAGCGCGCAGCTTCTCACCCAGGGCTTCGGCCAATGGTTTTTCCCCAACGCCTATTTCAACGCCACCGATCCGGTACCGACGATGAGCTTCGCGTTCGACATTCTCGGTCGCGACCTTGCTCAGGTGAATATCAACGGCCCGAGCGCCAATCCGACATTTTGCGTGAACGTACTCCTGACGAGCCTCACCCCCACGCTCATGCGGGCGGACGTCCGCGTGCTCTGGCCCCGCGGCATCAACACGACCCCCGCAGGCTTCTGTACGACGATCGACCAGGGTCTCGCCCAGGGCACGACGAGCACCCTCTACCACGCGATTTATGTGACGACGGCGCTCGCCGTGAACGCGAGCCAGCCGCAATGACCGCTTCGCGTCACATCGCCGATCGGGCAAGGCGATCGCGTACGCGGTGGCGCCGCGACGCCGGTGGGTTCACGCTCGTCGAGCTGACGGTCGCGCTTCTCGCGGGGCTCATCGTGGCGATGGGGATCGTTTCGATCTCGAGGGAGGCGACGAGCACGTTCCACGAGGAGGCGAGGAGCTCCGCGGCGGAAGCCGCGCTTCGAACGGCTGTCGATCGCCTTCGCGCCGACCTCCAGCGCGCGGGCTTCATGAGCACCGGAAGCATCGCGCTGGCCCCTCGCATTGCGTTCCCCCTCGGCGGAGCGCGGGTCGCCGTCAATGCGCCGGTGGGCATCCGGAACCTCACGTCCATTTCGCTCGGGCCGGGGGGTTCGCTTGCGAACGGACTCGCGCTCTCGGCTCAGCAGCCGATCGCCCTCACGCCCGATCTCATTCAGATCACCGGCAACATGACGTCGGCCGACGAGTTCGATGTCGCTTCCGTGAACCCCGCCGGCCCCGCCGGCTGCACGCGCATTTCTCTCGTGCCCACTTCGCCTGCGATGGTTCGAGTCCTCGGCACGGTCGCTCCGCTCAATACGGCGGAGCTGCGCAACACCTTCTTTCCGTCCCTCCTGCCGACGAACACGTACCAATTCATCGTGCGTTTGGTCGACACCAACCAGTGCGCGCAATACCTGGCGACGTGCAAGACGAGCGCGCAGGTGGCCGGGTTGGACGCCGGCAACATACCGTACGTCGACATCGATCCGAACACCGCCGTCGTGACCGCGAACGCGGCGGGAACGAGCTGCGGCATCAGCGGTTTTGGCGAGAGGTCCACCGTGAACCCGGTCATCACCGTCCAATGGGAAATCACGGCGCAAGCTGGCGCGACCGATCCCGAGCCGGCTCAATACGCCGGGCTCGGCGGAGCGGCGGCCGCGGCCACCAAGTACGACCTCATGCGTTCGTACGTCGACGCGAATGGAGTCATCGTGCCGGATACGAGCGAGATCATCGCCGAGTATGCCGTGGATCTCTCGTTCGCCTTTTCGGTGGATACAGGCACGGCGCTCAATCCCAACATTCAAACCTTCCCCTTCGACGCCCCGGCCAGCAATAACCTCTGGGGCCAACCCAAGATACCGCCCGTCCCCAACCAGGGCCCCCAGCGAATCCGGTCGATCCGCGCCCGCCTGGTCACCCGAACGGCCGTACCCGATCGCTCCGTCAATATCCCGGTCGCACCGACAAACTACGGCACGCAGGAGTTCGCGTACCGATATTGCGTCCTGGCGAATGGCTGCGCGGCGAATTCCGCCGGAGCGCTCCAGTGGGCGCGCACGCGGACCATCACGACCGAGGTCGCGCTTCCGAACCAGGCGGGGAACTTCTACTGATGGATACCGTCGCACGGGCCAAGATTCGGTCATCGCGTCGCCGGAGCGAAGGGGGCGCCGCGCTCTTCGTCGTGGCGATGATTCTCGCCGTGCTCGCCTCCGTCGGCTTGTACGCCCTCGCCGCGGCGTCGATGGAGATACGGACCAGCGGCAACGAACGCCAGAACACGCAAACGCACTATCTCGCCGAGTACGGCATTCTGAGCGCGGCCAACTACATCCAGGGAAAGCCCGACCTTTACGACGGTTTGACGGCGACCGCCCCGGATTGGCCCTGCGTTTCGCTTCCGGGCGTCAGCCAGAACGCCGATATTTTGCTGCGTTCGTGCTGGCGCATCGAGCAGGCCGACATCGTCGCGGGGTGGCTCGCGCCGGCGACGGTCGGCTACCTGGGGCAAACGCCGTATTCACCCAATCCGCCGGGCAGCATGGGACCCACGCCCATGGAGGCTGACTTCTTCGTCGAGCTGACGTCGCCCACGCAGATGATGGCGCCGTCGCGCTACGCGCTCGGTCTTCACTTTTGCTTCCACGAGTACACGGCGACGGCGGTCGGCATTACGCGTCCGGTTTATCCGGCGCCCAACGACGGGACCGGCGCGTACATCGCCGAGGGACAAGAGATGCAGCGGGCGCGCTTCATCGTGGGCCCGACGACGGATTGCCAGTGAGCGCGCGATCACGCGAACGCGGCCGGGAGACCGCCACCATCACCATGAAGAATCGATTCACTTTCGCGTTTGCGTTCGCGTTCGCCTCGGTTTCTGCGGCCGCGCTGCTGCTCTCGCCTCGCCTCGCCCGGGCTCAGCAGATCGACACGAATCCTCCCCTCCCGAACGTCCTTATCTTGCTCGACAACTCCGGCTCGATGGAACGGATGATCGACGGCACGCTCCCCGAGAGCAACCCCGCCAACGCGTGCAATTGCGACCCCGTGCTCGGGGCGTGCAACTGGAGCCAGGCGCCCCAGCCGAACCGGTGGAACGTCGTCCAGCAGGCGCTCACGGGATCGCTCCAAAACGGGTTCAATTGCGTCGCCATGCCGCGGGGGCCGACCAGCGTGTTCGCGAGCGAATACCAGATTGCGGGCATTCTGCCGTACGACACGAACTACTACCTGCCGTTCCACCGAATGGTGGCGCAGGACAACTCGAACTCACCCAGCGTACCCTGCGTCGTCGCTCCCGGCGCGTTGCCAGGCGCCGCGACGCCAGGGGGCGTGGGCGTCGCGGGCACGGGCGCGGGCGGCAGCGCGACGGACTTTGCGGGCTCGATCATCACGCGGCCGTATAACCAGTTCAGCGCCACCCCGAATAGCTGCCAATTCACTCAGCTCTCGAACGGCGCCGTCAACACGATGACGGACCTCATGCGGTTCGGTCTCATGACGTTCGACCAGGATCCGAGCGCGGCCACCGGGGTCGTCACCGCGAGCTCGCCGCTCACGGTGGCCAATCCGGCCTTCACGGGAATGTGGAGCTACTTCCCCGGATGGGACAAGGGACAGGCGTGCACGTATTTTGGCAATCCCGCCGGCTGCGTCGGGCCCGCGGTTCCCATGGCCGTCGGAGCGCGAAACCGCGCCGCGCCCCCGTGGGAAGGGCGCATGGTGGGCTTTCCTTCGACCAACGCGATCAGCGACCAGGAGACCAACAACGGGCAGATCGGAAGCGTCGTCGTCGCCAGCCGGCCGTACGGGGCGACGCCGATGGCCGGGATGCTCACCGGCGCGCAATACTATTTTCAGGCGGATCCGACCGGGCCCGCACAAACGGACCCCTACGTGCAGGGGGGCTGCCGCAACGAGTACATGATTTTGCTCACGGACGGCGCGCCGAATGACGACATGCGGCCGGGGTGCATGTCATCGGTCGATGCGGGCGTCGGCACCTGTCCCTTTGCCCCCCCCGAGGATATCGTCGCCTCGCTCTACAACAACGGACTGGCCGTCGGATCGCAGCAGTTCGTAAAGACGTACGTCGTGGGTTTCGCCGTGTCGACGGTTTCGGGGGACCAGGGGCAACCGGCCAACTGCTCCTCGTTGGTGGAGGGCGCCGGGGGCCTGCCGGCCGGCCTGTGCGATCCGACCAGCGCCGCCGGTCAAAATCCGTCGCCCGCTCTCGCCGCCTGCTGCAAGCTGCAGCAAATCGCGTTCAATGGCGGGAGTAACCAGGCCTACTTCGCCGATACTCCGGGGGACCTGCAAAAGGCCCTCGGCGCCATCCTCGCCGACATCTCGAAGCAGGCGACGACGCGGACGACCCCCGCTTTCTCGCCGGTCCTCACGAGCGCACCGAGCTCGGGCACCGCGCTTCAGACGAGCGCATCGAGCTTCCTCGCGTCATTCAATCCGTCCCCCGGGGTGCCGTGGTCGGGCGACGTGCAGAGGCAACGCCTCGCGTGCAGCTTTTCGTCCAGCACGTCGAGCTTTACCGTGCCGCAGCCGACGATCACGCCGACGCTCGGCGACGACTTTGCCGACAACCTCAACTCGGGGACGAGCCCGCGCACCTTCCTCGCGCTCGAGCCGGGCCCGTGGAATGGATCCACCACGGGTGACTCCACCCAAACCATCCGTCCGTTCGTGGCAACGGGAGTAGGCGACACCATCCCGCCGTACAGCGCGACGGCCCTCGCCGGTCAGGCGGTCAATGTTCTTCCGCAGATTACGCCCGACGCGCTGGGCATTCCGCTGACCGGTGCACACCCGGGTTGCCAGTACACGCCTTCGAACGCGCCGGGACCGGCCTACCTCACGCCCCTCCAGTGCCGGGACATGCTGCTCGACTTCACGTTCGCCCAGTCGTCGTTCGTGGGACCGAGTGACTTCACGTTCGTCTCGCGCAGCGCCAACGCGTTCGGCGACGTCTTTCACGCCTCCCCCGTCGTCGTTGGACCCCCGGGCGCGCTGTTGCGGGATCCTTCGTACGACGCGTTTCGCGCGACGTGGAACGCGGTTCCAGCGACCAGCGGACGGGGGGCGGTCGCCAACGGCAGCACGACGAAGCCGCGCGACACGGTCGTCTACGTCGCGACCAACGACGGGCTGCTCCACGCGTTCTGGGCCGACGAGACCAAAGAGGAGAACAACGAGGAGTGGTCGCTCCTGCCGCCGGCCGTGATGCCGAACTTGCTCTCGTCGTACCCGTCGAGCCACCAGTTTTTGCTGGACGGGACGCCCGTCGTGAAGGACGTGGTCTGGGAGCGAACGACAGGCAACTTGGATACGACTGTGGCCAACCCCTGGCATACGATGCTCGTGGCGGGGTTCGGGCCTTACCAGCGCGGCTACTATGCGGTGGACGTCACGAACCCCGACGCGTCCGGCTTGGTGTCGGGCAGCAGCACGCTGAATCCACCGGGCCCCGTCTTCCGTTGGCAGCTCACGAAGATGCCGGCCACGAACTATCCGATCTTTGCGGGCCAATCGGCCATTCCCGCGATCACCACGCTCTTCATGGACCCCGGAGACGGCGTCGCTCGCGAAATCGGCGTCGCCATTCTCCCCGGCGGCGTCGACGTGGGCGGCCCGTCCTCGTCCGCTCTCGGCGGGCCGTCTTGCGCGCGAGCCGCGACCAGCTCGCTCTCCGCGCCGCTGGGGACTTTCCCCGCGCGCGACGCGGTACGGTGCTGGAACAGTCACCAAAAGTCGACGGACGTCGTCAACGGGCGTGCGTTGACGATCGCCCGGCTGGACACCGGGGAGATCTTGCAGGTGTTTGCGCGCAAGGCGGACGTCCTGACGTTTCCTAGCGACACGCTGCTGGCGACTGGTCGCATCCGCGACACGCCGCTCGATTCGCCGATGACGGGCACGCCGATTGTCTACCCAAGCGACGTGGGGGCGGCCGCGACGAAGATATTCGTGGGCGACGCGGACGGGACCATCTGGCGATTCGACGTCTCCAGCACCGAACCGGCGAATTGGACAGGCCAGCTTTATCTCGACCTCTACAACAAGCAGGTCGATACGAGCACCACCGCATGGGCGGACGGCCAGCCGTTTCAAGTGCCGATGGTGGCGTCGCTCGACACGGCCGGCGAGTTGGTCTTGAACGCGGCGACGGGATCCACCGAGACGTTCGATACGAACGGAACGAATTATCTTTATTCGGTCACGGAAAAAGTACAAGGCACTCCCGCTCTACCGCGCGCCTTCGTCAACTGGTACTTCGGCCCCCAATCGACCCCGGTTGCGCTCCGGCCGGGCGAGCGCGTGTCCGGGCCGATGACCGTCTTCGATGGGACGCTCTATTTCGCGACGTACGCCGCCGCGAGCTCCAGCACGGTGTCGTGCAGCAGCGGCAGCGCGCGGCTCTTTGGCTGGGATTTCGTGCTGCCGTTCGACACGACGTGCTCGCCCACCGACCCGCTCGCCTCCTGCAACCGCGGTCAGGGCGGAGTGCGCGAGCTTCAAATCCCGCCGGCAGCGCCTCCCGATTTCGTGGACCCGACGGTGACCAATGGGGCGCAGGCCGGCGCCGTCATTCCGGGTGTTTCAATCCAAGCCACCCCGGCCTGCGGGAGCATCTCCGCCGCGACCACGGACAACTACGTACCCGGCGGGACGCACCGCTCGCTCAGCAACGTGACAGCCCAAACGTATTCGCTCTTCGCGCAGGTCGGAGGCAAGAGCGCAACCGGGACCGGGGCGGCGACCGGCCAGGTGAATCTGCCGGTGCCGACGCCCGGGTCGCCGACGGTGATCGATTCGTGGGCTGCGGTGCTCGAATGATCTGGCACCGCCCCGCCGCTTGCGCGATCGTTGTCGGCGCGACCTTCGCGACGCACGGATGCCAGCGATCGCCACCGAGCGATGCGCCTGCCGGTGCCGCCGCAAACTCGGTGCATACGGCGGTACCCACCGATCATCTGGCGAACGGCGAGCTACTCGAAGGGGCCGAGCGGGCGTTCGGATTGCCGTTGCCCCGCGGCGTGCGGGTCGAGGCGAGGTTCGTCGACGCCGTTTACGCGAGCGGCCCGGTGCTCCTGCACCCGTTCGTCGAGTACCTTCGTTCGCGTTTGCAGGGCGGTGACCTGCGCGAAGGCGAGACTTCGGCAACCTTCGAGCACGTCAGCGTCGCGGGCCAACCCGCGCGCGAACTACGCCTGCATGCGTCCAATGCCGCGGGGATCGTGCACGTCGAGATCCAGGACACGACAGCCCCGCCGCCGCCGAACCTGCCCGACGAGAAGGCACGATGGCGGCAAGTCGGCCTGACGCCGGAAGGACGCCTGGCCGATCCCACCCACTTGGATTAGAGCGAAGGGGCTCGCCCGCGTCGATCGCCCTCGAACGTCCCTCCCCACGTGAAGCCCGCGTCCGCCGCGCCCGCATCGACCCCCGCGCAACGTGAGCCCGCCGCGGCCACGACAACGCGCTCGGCCGGCCGCGGCGGCATCGCGGTGCTAGGGGCAAAGGTCTTCTTTCTCGTCACCGGCTTTCTGCAGCAGCCGCTGCTCCGCCTCGCCGTCGGACTCAACGATTTTGGCGCCCTTGCCCAGGCGCTCGTCGTCGCGAACACGGTCAACAGCGTGGTCGTCGCGAGTGGCACCCAAGGGGTCAGCCGCGTCGTGGCGAGCGCCCCAGGCCACGAAGAGCAAGCGCTGCGGTCCGCGCTCCGAGTGCACGTGCCGGCGGCCGTCGTCATCGCCGGGGCGATGGCCGCCGGGGCGCCGATGTACGCCCGGTTCGAGCACGCGCGAGACGTCGTGGCGCCGCTCCTGGTGATGGCGCTCGTCGCCCTTCTCTATGGGATCTACGCCCCGCTGATCGGCTATCTCAACGGCCGCAACCGATTCGGCCTTCAGGCCATGCTCGACGTGATCTTCGCCACGCTTCGAACCGTGGGGCTCGTGGCGTTCGGCCGGGTGTTCGTCCTGCGCGGCTTGTCGGGCACGCTGGGTACGACGTTCGGCTGGGTCGCCGCCGCCGCGTGCATCGTTCCCATCGCGATCCGATGTACGGGATTCGGAAGACGCGGCGCGTCCGGCGCCGCGACACCGAAGGGCGTGCCGACGACGAAGGCGTACCTCGCGCTGCTGCTTCCGATCGCGGGCGCGCAGCTTTGCACGAACGCGCTTTTGCAGATTGACATCGCTTTGCTAGGGCGGTTCCTGAGCGAAAGCGCGGGGACCCTCTCCGCGCAGGCGCCGCGCGCCTCCGTGAAAGAGTGGGTGGCCATCTATAAGGAATGCCAGACGTTCGCGTTCCTCCCGTACCAGCTTCTCTTCAGTGTCACTCTGGTGCTCTTTCCGATGCTCGCACGTGCCCAAGCCGACAATGACGCTGCCGCCGTGCGCGAGTACGTCGCCCGCGGTGCGAGGCTCGCGGCCATCTTCGGAGCGCTGCTCGTGGGGATCATCGTGGCGATGCCCGGATCGATGCTCGCCTTCGCGTATGGCTCGGCCGATGCAGCCCGTGGTGCCGACGTGCTTCGGACGATGGCGCTCGCCCAGGGGGCGTTCGCGATGCTGGGAATCGCGACGACCGTGCTGACGAGCATCGGGCGCGAGCGCAGTGCTGCGCTGGTGACCCTCTGCGCGGTAATCGCCGTCGCCCTCGCCTGCGCGGGGGCCGTTCCCGGCGCCGCGTTTGGGCACGCGCAGCTTCTTCGATCCACGGAAGCATCCGGAGCGGCCCTCCTGGCGACGCTTCTCGTCGCCGCGGCCATGGTCCGTGCCCGTACAGGCGCGTTCATCTCGGCAAAGACGGCGGCGAGGCTGGGCCTTGCCCTCGCCGGCTGCGCGGCCCTCGGCTTCGTCATGCCGCGCGTCGGCCGCCTTGCCACGCCCGTCGTCGCGTTGGCGGTCGGCCTGGCATTCCTGACCGTGCTCGTGCTTACGGGAGAAATCGGCACGGACGACCTCGCGATGTTGCGCTCGCTGCGGCGCAAACGCGCCAGCTGATCGAGGCTCGGTGAGATCCTGACCGCAAAGTCTCCACTCTCCGGGTTGGGTCGCCTCGTCATTCGGAGTGTGCCAGTCCACCGAACTTCCTTCTAACCGGACCCTGGTGATCTCAACCGGAGCCCGTGCTTCTGCACGAGCCTGTGCAGGTACATTCTATCCATACCGGCCATTCGCGCCGCCTTGCTCATGTTGTTTCCGGCTGCCGCGAGGAGAGCACTCAGGTACGAGACTTCGAAAGCGTCCACCGCCGCGTCCTTCGCAATACGAAAAGGGGCGCCGATGTCGGCCGACGGCGCGCCGCACGGCCCTGCGCCCCGTCGAAACGCCGGGGCGGCGTTCTGTAGAACGACCGTGCGCTCGACGTAGTTGCGGAGCTCCCGCACGTTGCCCGGCCAATCGTGGCGGCGCATATCCGCCAACACGGCCGGCGTGAAGAGACGCTCCTCGTCGACCGCGGCGAGCGCCTGGAGAAATACGCGGATCAGAATCTCGATGTCGTCGAGCCGTTCGCGCAGCGAGGGCACGTGCACCGTCATCACCGCCAAGCGGAAATAGAGGTCCTCGCGAAAGCGCCCACGGTTGACCTCCCTTTCGAGATCACGGTTGGTCGCGCTGACGACGCGCACGTTCACTTTGCGCGCTCTGTTCTCACCGACGCGCCGCACCTCCCGCGCCTCGATGGCGCGGAGAAGCTTGGGCTGGAGTTCGACGGCGAGCTCCGCGACCTCGTCGAGAAACACCGTGCCGCCCTCCGCGGCCTCGAACGCCCCAAGGCGATCGCGGTCCGCGCCGGTGAAGCTCCCGCGCATATGGCCGAAAAGCTCGCTCTCGACGAGGTTCGGACTGATGGCGCCGCAGTCGACTACGATGAACGGCTTTTCAGCGCGTGGACTGCGCTGGACGATTTCGTTGGCCACGAGCTCCTTGCCCGTCCCGCTCTCTCCGGCGATGAGCACGTTGATGTCGCTCGGCGCCACCTTCTCGAGCAGCGCGAACAGCTTGCGCATCGGCACGCTCGTTCCGGCGATCTGCCCGAACGCCGGGACCATCGGCACGACGGCCTGCTCGGCGGCATCGACCGCACGGACCCGCACCGTCGAGTCGCCGAGGGCAAGCGTTGCGTCGGGCGGCACGTCCGCGTCGCGGATGCGGACGCCTTCGAGCTTCGTGCCGTTGCGCGATCCCAAGTCGCACAGGCGCCAACCGCTGTCTTCGCGCATCATCCGGCAGTGAAAGCGCGAGACGGCGGGGTCGGTGAGGACCAAGTCGTTCGACGAATGCGTGCCGATGCGGCAAAGATCGCCGTCATAGAAGACGGCGCGCGCGACCACCCTCCCGCACTCGCGCTCCACACTCAGCGAAAGCCTGGGAATGGCGACTGTCTCGATGAGCTGCCGCGCCGTGGCCACGCTCTGGTCCTCTTGCGTGAGTGAAGCGAGCGGCGGGGGGGGAGACGGCGGAAAAAAGGTCGGCGCCTTCGGCATGCTGGCGGGTGCCGTGGGTGCGGGCGGCGCGACCGGCGGCGCAGGAGGGGTCGCGAGCCGCGGTACGATGCTATCCACCGGCGGCGGGCGCGAAGCCCGGGGCGAGCGATCCGACTCGGCACCGGCCTCCGCTTGCGGTGAGGACGGGACGGGCGGCGGTGGCTCGGAGTGGGGGCGTCGAGGGTGGGTCACGCGGACCAGCAGTATGGCATCGGCCCGACCCCGCGCGAGCTTAGGCTACAGCAAGGGCTCGGATGGTGCCGGCGACGCGGCGTCGCAGGTGGCTGCGCTCGCAGAGAGCTATTCCCAATGCCCGCCTACCCAGGCCCGGCCGCGGGCGCGTGCTTCCCAATGGCCCGGAACGTACCGTGCGGCGGCGTGCGGCCTGCGCTCATAATGGCCACGCTGCCACTCATACTGGCGGCCACGCCATTCGTAGCTTCCCGCAACCCAAACGGCGTCGGGGGCGGGCGCCGGCGGCGGCGGGGGATCAATCACGGGCGGCGGCGGGGGCGGTGGGGACTCGATAACCTCTTCTTGCGGGGGCGGCGGCGCGATGTATGTCTGCTGCGGGGGCGGCGGCGCGATGTATGTCTGCTGCGGGGGCGGCGGCGCGATGTATGTCTGCTGCGGGGGCGGCGGCGGGGGC
The DNA here is from genome assembly GCA_963831555.1 of uncultured delta proteobacterium. GTDB lineage: Bacteria > Myxococcota_A > Polyangia > Polyangiales > Polyangiaceae > Palsa-1150. Next base: position 496,344 of record CAWHQT010000015.1, on the reverse strand, counting down.
GCTTGTACCTCCACCGGCGGCGCCGGGGGGGGCGGTCCGGGCTCCACGTAACAGCCGGTCATTGGAAGAATGGAGAGCATCGACGAAGCGGAAAGCGTCAGGAGCTTATGCATCGCGGGATCGTAGTGCGATTGCCGACCAACGTCCGCTTCCGTGTGAAGCGGACGCGAGCGGCGGCGCGGCGAGGTCGGGGAAAACGGTCTCTCGACGGGGGCCGTCCGCTTCGCGGCGCTCGACCCGATCGAGGCCGCAAGGGGCATCGCCGCGAGGTAAGGGGGCCGTCTTCGATCCCGTCTCGGACTGGCCCCAACGCGGATGCCTTCTTATCAAAATATGGTACAGCAGAATCCCATGGCGCCGGGATCGGCGGCGCAGGCAAGCAACGAATTGGCGGTCATGGAATCGCCTGCGCCCGTGCACGCGACGCCGAATGCGCCTTGAGTGCAATCCGTAATGGTGCTGGCTTGAAGACAGCTATTGCCGCTGTTGACGCAGCAGTATCCCGTGACCCCGTTGACCACCGTGGTCTCGCACAGGAGAGACGCCGTGCCCTGCCAGGGCGTATCCGTCCCGGTGCAGGAATACCCCGTCGCCCCCATTTCGCATGCGACCGTGGCATCGGCCGCACAGGTGGATGTCATCGTGGGCGACGTCGTGGGCGTCCCGCAGCAGTACGTCATGCCGCCATTGGCGACCGCTGTTCCTTCGCTGCAGGCAAGCGACGCGTCGGGGGACGCTCCGCTGGGGCAGGAATACCCTGTCGTTCCGGCGGTTGGACACGACACGGTCGCGTCCGCGGCGCAGGCCGGCACGGTCGTCGCGGGGGTCCCGCAGCAGTACGTCATGCCGCCGCCCGCGGCGGGAGTGCCGGTGCTGCAGTCGAGCGACGCGTCCGGGTTGACCGCGCTTGGACAGGAATACCCAGTGGTTCCGGCGGTTGGACACGACACGGTCGCGTCCGCGGCGCATGCCACGACGGTCGTCGCGGGAGCCCCACAGCAGTAGCCCACGTCGCCGTTGCCCTCCGTCGTCCCGGTACTGCAGTCGAGCGACGTGTCCGGCGCGACACCGCTTGGACACGTGTACCCCGTGGTCCCTGCCGTTGCGCACGGCACGTTCCCATCGGGCGCGCATGCGGTCGTGATCGGCGCCGCACCCGCCGTGTCGCAACAGTATTGGAGAGACCCACCCGACGGGACGCCCGCGCTGCAGCTTAGCGATGCGTCGAACTGCTGCGGAGGGGCAGTCCCCGTGCACGAAAAGCCTATCGACGGAGTGATGCACCCTCCCACGGTCAAATCCTGAGCGCACGTATTGGGGGTGAACCCCGCGGCGATGCAGCAATAAAGCACCAAGCCGCCGTTGCCCATGATGCCACTACCGCAAGAGAGAGCGGGGTTGCCCTGATTGGGCGCGGCGCTCCCAGAACACGAGTATCCCCCGCCGCTGATGCAACCGGCCACCGTCGGATCCGCCGAACAGGTATCGCCCTCCGTCGTTGTCCCCGTCGTCGCCGTCACGCTGCAGCCCGCGACGCTCGCGAGCAGTAGAACGGCACTGGCATACATCGACCTTCTAAGCGCAATGGTCATAGAGGTCATAGATACCATGGGCCGGCCGCCCCTCCCAAGCACCTGCATGCGCACTGACAAGCCCTTCTCGACTTGATCGCCGACCAAAACGAATCGTCGCGTCGCCGTGACGCACCGCGGACGAGCATGCGCGGGCGCTCGAGTTCGCTACTTCAACGGGGCTCGCATCTCCGCCGCGACGATCGCCGGCGTGGTAGTCATTTCCGGCCACACCCTCAGAATGATTGATAGAGGTTCATCCAATGCCATCTCCTGTTTGTCGGCCAAGACGAGTCGCTGAGGCAGCGAGAGCGCGATACGCCCACGACGCAAGTGATTGAGTGCGTCGACGCGCTTGCGGTTGAGGCGGGCGCAACCCGACACCCCCTCGCGGGGCGCCGGGCCGGTCAACGCTCTTCGGATTATGCGTCCGCCTCCACGCGACGTCCCGGTCGCACTGGCCCCGAAGCGACGATCGCCTGCCGCAGCGTGCTCCGGAGGTCGCCATTCGCGGCCACCGTCTCGCGCGAGCGCTCGCGTCCGTTACCGAGCGCCGTGCCCGCGAATGACATATGATTACCGGCTTTGTCGATGAGGCCCCGAGCGACGCCGAGGTCGAGCAGCTCCCCCACGGCGTCTATCCCATGACCCCACCGAATTTCGAATTCCGCCTCCGTGAACGGCGGAGCGCATTTGTTCTTCACGACCTTCACGCGCGTCCGGCCCCCCACGGGCTCGTCCCCCACTTTCACTTGCCCGATGCGCCGAACGTCGAAACGCATCGATGCGTAGAATTTGAGCGCGTTCCCACCGGTCGTCGTCTCCGGAGAACCGAACGTGACGCCGATCTTCTGACGCATCTGGTTCAAGAACATCAGCGTCGTTGACCCCCGATATGCCGCCGCCGTCAGCTTTCGAAGCGCCTGGCTCATCAAGCGAGCCTGCAGACCCATGTGCGCGTCGCCCATTTCACCGTCGAGCTCCGCCTTTGGCGTCAATGCCGCCACCGAGTCGATCACGACGAGATCGATCGCTCCCGATCGCACGAGCATTTCGGTAATATCGAGAGCCTGTTCACCGGTATCCGGCTGCGAGATGAGAAGCTTCTCCGTCTCGACGCCGACCGCTCGCGCGTAGGCGACGTCCAGCGCATGCTCGGCGTCGATGAACGCCGCTACTCCGCCCGCTCTCTGCGACTCCGCGATCGCGTGTAACGCCAGCGTGGTCTTTCCGCTCGACTCGGGGCCAAAGATCTCGACGATACGACCCCGCGGATAGCCGCCCACTCCCGTGGCCAAGTCGATCGCGAGCGAGCCCGTGGAAATGGTGGACACAGGATCGGGATCCTCGCCTTCCCCCAACGTCATCACCGCGCCCTTGCCGAACTGCTTCTCCACGGCCACCATCACGCTTTTCAGAGCGCGCATCTTCTCTGCAATTTGCTCCAACATGGCATTATCGTCCTTTCCGTGTGTGAACTGCTCCGCGGCATGTCTCGTGTGCGCGCACGCCGCAGGGCAGAACCCGCGCGCGCAATGTCTTCGACAACCCAGGGTTCGTGCTGGAGGTTCTCAGGCGGCGGCAGCGCGGCGATCGAGTACCCGCAGCCCAACGGCTTCCGCCACGTGAGTCGGCAGAACGTCGGGGGACCCGTCGAGGTCTGCGATGGTTCGCGCGACGCGCAGAACCTTCCCGTAGGCCCTCGCGGAGAGAGCAAGCTTTTCAACCGCCAGAGAGAGCAAGCGCGCCCCGGCGCTGCACAGCCGCGTGATGCGTTCGACGTCGCGGGGTGTGAGCGACGCGTTGGTCATCGCAGCAACTTCGCCTCGTGCGGCGCGAGCCTGTTGCACACTTCGCGCCTGCTGCACGCGCGTGCGCACAGACTCGCTCGACTCACCGTGAGCGGCGCTCTGAAGAGCAACCACGTCGACCGGAGGTAGCACGACGTGCAGGTCGATTCGGTCGAGCAGAGGCCCGCTCATCTTGGCCCGGTAGGCGCGGATGCGCTCGGCCGAGCACGCGCATCGCCCGCTGCCATCCCCGAGGTAACCGCATGCGCACGGGTTAACGGCGCAGACGAGCTGCAAGCGAGCCGGAAACGTCGCCTTCGCGTAGGCCCGCGAGATTGTGACGCAGCCGGCTTCGAGCGGTTGCCGGAGCGCCTCGAGTGCGGCGCGACGGAACTCTGCGAGCTCGTCGAGAAACAGGACGCCGTGGTGCGCGAGGCTGACTTCCCCTGGCCGTGGACCCTCCCCGCCACCCACAAGGCCGACCTCGCTCACCGTGTGATGCGGCGCGCGAAAAGGGCGGACCCGAGACAGTCCGTGCGGCGTGGAAAGGAGGCCGGCCACACTATGAATGGCCATGACTTCCAACGCCTCCTCGGTCGACAGCGGAGGAAGCAGCCCGGGCAAGCGCTGCGCGAGCATTGTCTTGCCGGCGCCGGGAGGGCCAATCATCAAGAGGTTGTGCCCCCCTGCAGCGGCTATTTCGAGCGCACGGCGTGCGCCCGACTGTGCACGCACGTCCGCGAGATCTTCTTGTGGGAGCTCGATCGCCGGACAGGCCGACGCCGCGGCGAGCGGCAAGGGCTTCTTGCCTCGAAGCGCGTCGACCAATTCGGCGAGCGACCCCACGGCGCAGACTTCGAGACCCTCGACCAGCGCCGCTTCGGCCGCGTTCGCGCGCGGGACAATCGCGCGCTTCACTTTGCGCGCGCGCGCGCCGAGGAGCTGGGCGAGTACGCCGCGCAAAGGCTGCACCGTGCCTTCGAGCGACAGCTCGCCGACGAAGAGAATTCCTTTGAGCGCGTCTCGCGGCGCCGCTCCCATCGCGCCCAAGACCGCCGCGGCGATCGCCAGGTCAAACCCGCTCCCCGTCTTCTTCACGTCCGCGGGCGCGAGATTCACGATGATCCCGCATTCGTTGATGTGTACGCCCACTTGCGCGAGCGCGCTCTTGACCCGAACCCGGCTCTCGCGGACCGCCGCCTCGGCGAGACCGACCAGCTCGAAAAACGGCGGACCGCGCATCGCGTCGACTTCGACGCGAACCGGATGGGCCGTGAGACCGACGAGCGTGGCGCTGAGGGCGGTGGCGAGCATGAGCGAGACTCGCTTTAGCGAGCGGCGTGCCCGAAGACGGAGAGTGCGCTTTCGCCGCGGAACGCGCACCGGCCAAGGTGTCCCGGACACATCGATCGTGTCCTCGGTCGCTCGCGGTGCTGCGTGACTTTCGTCGGCGTCAATGATGCGGAAAGCCGCACGTTCCAAGTGGCATGGTGTTCACGCCGTGGGGCGGGCTTCCACGGAAAGACTGTGACAATGGGCCGCTAGAAATCGGCGCTCAAGGCTGCGCGCACGTCCGGCTGATCGAATAGGCGCTGGAGCGAAAGTACTTCGGCCGGCGCCGGGAGCATTGGGTGCTCCCGGAAAAGCTCGGCGTGCTTCTGCTCCAGAGCGTCCAACTCGCGGACACGGCTCGGCGTGACGGTTCGAATCTGTACGAGCCGCTCCGAGACGAACTGGAGCTGCTTCGGATCGACGTACCCCTTGTCGATGAACCCGCGGGTCTTGCGCGCACAGCGGCAGGGATTCGCCTTGTTCACGAGCCCGCACTTGTCGTGCATGAAGCTGTAGAGGTCGCGGCGCGCCCGCGCGAGAACCTGGCGGAAGTTCTCGGGCGACAATTCGGTTACCTCAGCGCCGACTCGGTCGGTCACGCCGAGGATTTCACCGAGGACGAAGACCACCCGCTGCCGACGATCGAGGCACATGAGCATCGCGAGCGTGCAGCCGACCTTCGCCTCCTCGACGAGCAGCTCGCTGGGGACTCCTCCGGGCTCGTCAGGGGTGGGGGCGTCGCCGGCTTCATCGAGGTCCTCAACGAACGAGTCGAACGGCCGTGCGGCAGACTCCAACGGCTGCCGCTTCTTCAGGTTGATCACGTGGTTTACGACGATCCGATAGAGCCACGTCCGGAACGCGCTCTCGCCACGGAACGTCGAGAGCCTCGTGATGACCTTCACGAGGACCTGTTGCGTCACGTCGGCTGCATCGTCGCGCCGCCACACCATCCGGGCGGCTACGTTGAAGATCCACGGTCCGTGTCGGGCGACGAGCTGTTCGAGAGCACGGCGGTCTCCACCCTGCGCGAGGGTGACGAGCTGCTCGTCGGGCGGGTCGGCGGGGGTCTCGGAGAGGGGGCTGTGCATCAGGGTCTGGCCTCGCACTCACGTCGGACAACGGGGGGCAGCCCGAGTGTGACAGTTCGCTTTGCAGGAGCCAACGGGGGTGCATAGGACCCTCCCCGGACGCCGGACCGGACAGTCGGGCGTCGGCGGATGCTGCGTTCGCGAGCGCCGAGCCGCTCGATGAGAACGTCGCGTGCCGGTGCGACGCGACTTCAGCGCGACTGGCCTCCACCACGGCGGCCGAGGTGCGTGTCGCCAAAGCGCGTGTCGTACTTGAGCCCGTAGCCAAGCACGCGGTCGAAGCCGACGTGCGCTCCCCAAATGCACGCGACCAAGAAGAACCCATGCGCATTCAATGCCGCGCCGAGGGCAGCCAGGACGGCTGGACCGAGGTAGCTGTGCGCCCCGTTGTAGCAAGCAGCGCCGACGCGGGGGCCCGCGAGGTAGCCGAGCATCGAGAGATTGGGGAGAAGAAAGAACAGGGCGAACACGGACCATCGGCCGCCCAGCGTGGAATAAGCGAGCGCCGCCCCCATCAAGGCGGCCGCGCCCTCGAGGCGGAGCAACGTGAGCGGCACGCCGAACACGGCGCCGGCCTCCTTCGCGGCCGTCGGAACCGTTAGGGACGGGAGGGCTTGGTGGGTCATCGTCGCGTGCATGGCGGCTTCCTCTTGGTGGCGATCCATCGTTCGGTCGCAACAAGAACATGGCTCCGTCGGGCGTTGATTACGATTGCCTAAAGATGTTCATTAGCTCATACAAAATACGTGAACCCCCCTCCGATGGACTCGGCCGCCCTCTCCTGGGACTTGCTCGGCGCGTTTTTGGCCGTGATGCGGACAGGCAGCCTCTCCGGAGCGTCGCGTGCCCTGGGTGTTGCTCAGCCTACGGTCCGTCGGCAGATCGAGGCGCTGGAAGAGGCACTCGGAGCGATGCTCTTCACTCGATCGCAAACCGGTTTGGCGCCGACGGAGACCGCCGTGACGACGTTACCCTTTGTCGAGTCAATGGCGGGCGCAGCGGAGGCACTCGTACGATCGGCGTCCGCGCCCTCCGACTCCGAACGCGGCACCGTTCGCGTCACGTGCAGCGAGATCGCTGGAGTCGAGATCTTGCCCCCGATACTGACCGACCTGCGGCGCGCGCACCCGAAGCTACAGATCGAGCTGTCGCTCTCCAATGCCACCGAGGATCTCTTGAGGCGAGACGCCGATGTAGCGGTGCGCATGGCACAGCCGACGCAGAGCGCCCTGGTCGCGAAGCGCGTCGGCGCCGTGAAGCTCGGCCTCTTCGCAAGTGAGGCGTATTTGTCGGACCACCCGGTTCCTCGCTCGCCCGCCGATCTCTTGCGAGGGCACGCGCTCATCGGGAGGGACCGGGACGCGTCGTTCCTTGGCGCACTCGCGAGCGCCGGGCTCACCCTCAGACGGCAGGACTTCGCCCTACGAACCGACAGCGACCCCGCCCATGTCGCCGCCATTCGCGCGGGTCTCGGGATCGGCATTTGCCAGGTGCCGCTCGCGGTGGGTCCGCCGCGCTTGCGGCGAGTGCTTCCCAAGCTCTCCTTCGAGTTGCCCGTTTGGGTCGTGACGCACGAGAACCTGCGGGCATCCCGACGGGTATCGCTGGTCTTCGAGCACCTGGTTCGATCGCTCGCGAGCTATCTCCGGTCCGCGCCGTAAATGGGCGCGACGACGAAGGCGGCGACCGTCGCGTTTGTCGCCACAACGTGAAGAGGCAACCCGTTCACCGCGCGACCTCCGACCACGAGGGCACAACCGCGCCCGTGGCCCAGGCGAGCGACTTCGCGAGGGCGTAGACGAGGCGCTGCACGACCCGCGGGACACCCGCGATGAGGTTGTCGTGCTTTCCGAACAGGAGCGCGATGCGCAGGAGGTCGGGGCGGCCGTGGGGCGGCAGTCGGTGGAGGGCTTCCAGCGTCACAACGCCCTCGAAGAAGTGCTCCATGTCGAGCGCCGGTTCCATCGTCACCTCGTGCAGGCACGGCTCGTTGCCCGCGTTCCAGAAGGTATGCGCGATCCCCGGGGGCACGCTCCGAGACTCGCCCGGGCCGATCTCGCACACAACGCCGTCCGCTTCGATGCCCAGCCGCCCGGAGACGACCCGAAACGACTCGGTCTGCTTGCGATGTACGTGCCGCGGAGGTCGTCCGCCACCGACCGCGACCGTCTGCTCAAAGAGCAAGCGCGCGCCGTTGGTCTCCGCTGCCGTTTCGAGAATTCGGATCTGCGTCGAAGGGCCCTCGAACACGCGGTATCGGAGGTGCGGCGGCACAAACGAGGGCGCACGACGAGGGCGCCCGCGACGGACGAGCGCGATCGATGCGCGACGTAACAGCGGCAGCCAGTAAAGACCCGCGGCGACTGCGATCCCGATCTCGATCACCGAGAGCGTCGGCATCACGCGAACGAGCAAGCGAATCGCGAGCACCGCAACCCCGATCAGCAGGTTGTCGAAAATGAAGATGCTCAATCCTTTGACTACCGCTGCACCACGCCCCTGACGTGGCTCGCGGGCACGGGCACGGTACCAATCGACGGTGGCGGTGAGCGCTTCCAGGAGCGGCGTGGCCCGCATTCCGAACGTCTTCTCGAACGCACTCGAGTCGACGACGAACGGTCGGTAGAGCTGGTAGCCGACCGCCCGCACCTCGCGGACCATCGGATTCACCCGCGCCAGCAGCGCCAGCACCGCGAGGGGTATCGCCGAGACCCTCGCTTCGACGCCGACGATCTGGCCCGCGAGGCGGAGCATCTCGCGGGTCGAGTGCGTCTCCACCGAGGGCAAGTGCCAAACCCGCCCGTCGGCTTCGTCGTGCTCGCCAAGCGTCGCGAGGGCACGCGCGACATCGGGGACGTACGCATAGCTGTGCGGCGCATCGGGGTCGCCGATCATCTGCACCGCCTTGCCGGCGACAAGCGGCACGAATGTGCGATCGCCGAGCTGGCTGGCAAGGACGCCCGGGCCGAAGAAGTCACTGGCGCGACCGATGGCGACACGCACCCTGCCGCTGCGGTGCGCGGCGAGCAGCGCCTCGCTCATCCTCGACCGGGTCAGGCCTTTCGCCTCGGTTGCGGCGTGCGGGAGCGACTCGGTGAGTGGGCCCTCATGCGGCCCGTACATGTAGAGGTTCTCCAGCACCACGAGCTTGCTCCCCGCGGCCTCCGCACCCGCGAGCACGGCGTCCTGGAGCGGGGGCAGCTCCTCCGCCCAGCGGTCGTACGGTGCGTTCAGGCAGAGATAGACGACCTCGGCCCCTGTGCAGACCGCACGGCAAAACGCGGAACTTGTCGCATCGCCTGCCACGTGATCGACCCCGTCCAAAACAGGACCCCGACCGCTCCGGCTGATGACCCGGACCTTTCTGCCGCGACCCACGAGTTCGCGCGCGAGCGCCTGCCCGACCTGACCAAATCCGAAAATCACGTCCATTTGCGGGGTCATCGTGGCGTCCTTTCGGGTGGGCGACCCATCGACGGTCGCGACGTGAATATGGCCCCTCCGGGCATTGATTACGATTGTCCAAAAATGTCGATCGGTTCATCCAAAATGCATGAACAGTTCGGCCCGACGGTGTTGCGTTGTTCGAGCGCACGTTGGGCGATGAGCTTGACGTGGCACGGAGCACGGTTTTTTTCATACGTTCGGGTCCGTTTATAGCTGCGTACCGGTCGGCGATAACCTCAAGTGCACGGAGATCGGTAGTCTCTAGTATTCTAGTAGTGCCGTACGGAAGTGCGGCCCCCTGTGGGTCGCGCGGCACGAGGCAAAGCCGCGGGAGCGGCTTTGGGGGTGAATCGACGAGCGAAGCGAGGAGAGAGGGGCGAGCGGCCCTAAAAGAAGTGTAGGGCCGCTCCGCGAAGCCGGCCGCGAAGCGGCGGTCGAAGTGTAGTCGGAGGGTTGGCGCCCGTGGCTGCGGCGCGGCTCCCTTTCGCACGGGCGTGAGCGTCCGTGGCTCGGGCGCGCCTCCCTTTCGCAACGGGCGTGGGTGCCCGTGGCTCGGGCGCGGCTCCCGTTCGCACGGGCGTGGGAGTGTAGCCTCGAGTCTCGCTCCGCCTTGCCTCCGGCACGGCTCCGCTCGACGGAACAAGCTCGCACGTCGCGTCAACACCCAAAGTCGGCCCTTCCCCGGGAGGGCGGACCCTGGCGGACCCAAGTGGCGGTTATACCCCCTCGATCGCCTCGACGGCATCAGAAGCGTCCCGCCGCCCGGGTCGAGCCGTTGACTCTCTTCGAGCTTGCTGCAGGCCTCCGCATAGCGCCTGTCCGCGAGGAGCGCGCGCCTCTCTTGAAAGAGCTCCGTGGCGAGCGCGCGATCCGCGTCCGCGCCACCGTCGGCGCGCGCGGGGCTCGCCCCAAGTGCTGTGAACGCAAGCGCGCCAGCGGCCGCCACACCCCGGCGGATTCTCAGTCCGGGCACGTGCGGCATGTTCCATGCGCGGGCCCCGATCGTCAACCGGTTCCGCCGGCGCCGTTCGTCGTCTGCAAGCGGGTGCAAGCGAGCGAATGAAGGTCTGGGTTAGGATCGCGCGATGCGAATCATGGCTGCTGCGCGGGCCTTCCTTCCCGCAACAGCTTGTCTGATCAAACCGACGCTCCCGCCATCACCGGTGGACCGGCGCGCGGTCGCATCAGATCAACGCCCCGACCTTCAGGGCGGCTTCAGCTCGTGCCCATACCCTCCCGAGGCAGACCTTGCGGGGATCGATGATGGATATGCGATCCTGAAAGTGAGGGTCCGACCCGACGGGACACCGGCCAACGCCGTCGTCTTGACCGATTCTGGTCATGGATTCGGGCGCGAAGCCGTTCAGTGCTCGATGCGGCAGAGATACGATGCCCGAGACCACGACGGCAACCCAATTCCCACGGACTTCAAGATCCATGTTCGGTTCTCGCGCTAAATCTCCTCGCTCCATCGGCGGGGCGGGAAGAGGCTCGGGTCCTTCAGTGTAGTCCCTCAAGGAGAAGTGCTTTCATGGCTGTCCATCCCACCGGTCGCTACGGACTAATGCGAATTGCGGCACCCACCGCCGCGGGCGTTTCAATTCGTTTTGCGAAGCTGGCCGACCGCGATGTCTTCGACCCGACGACCTGGCCTTCCTCCGCCCTCGTCGCGAGTGCCGGGAATCCCGGCTGGTGGGAGTTCGACTTGGACGCCCAGGGCCTGGGCGATGGCGCTTACGAGTACGAATTCCTTCTGAACGGCACGCCTGTGGCCGACCCCTACGCCGACGAGATCACGCGTTTCGGCGGCTACCGCGGGGTTTTTCATATGGCCGGTGGCGTCCGCCTGCAGCGACCCTTCGCCTGGGATCCGGCGGTAGAATCGGGGGGCGGGCTACCCCAGAACAACTGCATCGTCATCTATGAGATGCCGCTCAAATGGATGTCCAGCGCGATCGACAACCCTTTGGTCGATCTGGGCACGTTCGACCAGACCATTTTCGAACACCTCGCTGGACTCGCTGCGCTCGGGGTCAACTGCATCGAGCTTCTGCCGATCGAGGATTCGCCGCAGACCCTCGATTGGGGCTACGGGACCCGGTTCTTCTTCGCGCCGGACATCGACATCGGCACCCCCGTGGATGCGCGCTTCTTTATCAAGAGCTGCCATGAGCGAAGTATTCGCGTCATCCTCGACGTGGTGATGGCCTTCTTCGCTCCGGCGTGCCCGCTCGGAACGCTCGCGCCCAGCTGGTTCTCCACTCCCTATGTGGCCGGTGGCCGCAACCCCTGGGGACAGACACTCTTCCTCTACGATACGCCGGCCTATGGCGACTACTACGCCGCGCGCGAATTCCTTTGCGAAATGGGCGAATTCTGGGTCAACGAGTACCACATCGACGGGTTTCGGATCGATGATTTCCCCGACATCGACAACTGGGAGTTCGTCCAGGAATTTCACGACCGGACGACCGCCGCGAGCAACGCCGCGTTCCCCACGAAGCCCTTCTTCGTCGTCGCCGAAGACTCGGACCGACAATTCGTGATCACCGGGCCGGGCGCGCTGAACGGGCGCAAGCTCGTCGATGCGATCTGGAACTTCGGCTTTCAAGGGGAGATTCGTGCGCTCGCGACGGGAACGTTGACCACGATCTTGGGCCAGCCGGGGCGATCGGCCCGCGTGCAACAATTCATCTCGAACGCCGGGCCCTGGAACGGATACAATCAGGCCTTCGATGCAGGCTACGCCGATTTGGCCTGCGCGGTCAACTATGCCACTTCACACGATGTGGCCAATGCTCGGCGAATGATGAACGTCATTCTCGGGCCGATCCTGGAGCAGCTCGGGCTCGGCGACGGCGGCGTCGATAATGTGAAGAGCGTCGTGGACGCGCCGGCGCTCGCCCTGCCGACCAACCCCTGCGCCCAACAGGCGGTGAGCGACGCGCTCGACAGGGTGTTCGGCGTGTTCGCGATCATCATGACATCCGTGGGGGTGCCGATGTTTCTCGCGGGGGAGGAGTTTGGCGATGTTCATGATACCGACTACAACGCTGTCGATCCGAAGCAGCAGGACCCTGTCCAATGGCAGCGCGCCAACTACCCGGGGAACGCGGCGTTGCAAGCCCGCGTGGCGCAATTGATTCAGCTCCGGACGAGTCATCCGGCGCTCCAGCGCAACGAGATCCAGTTCTTCTACTTTCATCCGACGTTCAACGCCGACGGAGGTACGTGGATTTTCGCCTATTGCCGAACCGGCGGGAGCGCTCTCGGTTCGGTGGGACAGATCATCGTCGTCGCGAACGTCTGTTCCCAGGCCTTCGCGTCGTTCGTTCTGCCCGCATGGCCGTGGGGTCCCTCCGCACTAACCGAAGTGGGGGCGCTCGCCGGAGCGCCGGCCTACGATCCGACGACGGGCGGCTTCAGCCTCAGTCTGGACCCGTTCCAAGTGCGCGTCTTTCGCAGCTGAACGGGTCGTCACGCGAGGCGTGCTATGCAGCGAATCGCTGGGTCGGTGTCCGGCCGGCGCGCGAGCGAGGCGCCGAATGCAACAGCAAGATTACATCGAGCGAATGATCGCCCAGGTGGCAGCGGCCGTCCGCCGTGTTCTGGGCCTCGCGAAGAGCGGACAGCTCGAGCAAGCCGAACGCGATCTCGCCGCGACGTTGTCAGGAGTCCTCGGGTGGCGGCGCGCGGACGTCGATCGTCTCGATGAAACGACGCTGCGCGCCCTCCTGGGCGGCAAGCGCGTCGCCGCCGCGGCCCTCCTTGAGGGCGAGGCCGAGCTTCGACGGTCGCAGGGAGACGCCCCGCCGCGGCCCGTCTCACGGCGATCGCCGGCCGCCTGCGCGCCTGACGACCGCCCCCGCTGACGACCGCGCGTTTACCCACGATCGGAGGAAAGCTGATTCTGCGTCAACGTGAACGTGTTGCCCTCCGTGTCGTCACATCGGACGATGACCACACCAGGCGCGACTTCGACGGGGGACGAGACGACGCATCCGCCGGCGCGTTCCACCTCGGCGCGCGCGATCGTGAGGTCGTCGACCGCGAAGTGCAGGCCCACCCTGCTCACCATGTTCTCGGAAGTCAGAGCGAGCCCGACGCGAACTCCCGCGATACGGAGCGATGCCCATTCCGCCGACGAGAACACCACCGTGGCGCCTAGCGCGTTGACGTAGAACGCGGTGGCCCGCTGCATGTCCTCGACATCGACGCTGAAGAAAGTCTCCGTGACGCTCACCGCGAGCGAGTCTGCCCGGTTCGGCCGCCCACCGCCACCGTCGCCTCGCCGAGACCGCCCATCTCCGCGGAAGCCCGTCGCCGTTCCAGGCCCGACGAGCGGCGGGCAGCGCGACGCGGCGCGAGCGCGGAACTTCTGGACTCCTTATCTATTCCAGTCGCTCCACCGGCCAGGCAACGACGGGGCCCGGAGCCTTCGCGATCGAGAGGAAGATGTCGATGACGAAGAGGGCAATCGCGATGTCGTTCCAGCGCGTCGCCAGCCCGCGGTCCAGCAAGCACTGGCTGGCCGCCCAAGCTACGAACGCGGCCACGACGATCACGGCCCGCGTCCAACCGAGGAGCGGCGGTCTCTGTGCGAGCTGCTGTGCGAAGTATGAGACCGCGATCGCTAGGAGAGGCCCAGCGCCGAACACGTCGTGACTGCGGGACGGAAGGCGGGCCGGTGCTGCATCCCACGCGAGGAGAGGGACGAGGGACAACACGGCGATGGAGCCGATGGCGAGAGGCAAGCGCGTCGTGAGCCGGCGAAGTAGCGAGGACACCCTCCTGGGGGTAGCCGATTGCCGGTGGCCGTGCGAGCTCTTCACGCTGCCGCCTTCCACCTCATCGCCGGCGCCACTTGCGTCACCCAAGGTGGCGCGGGCTTCAGCTTTGCGTGCTCGCATGAGCCAGAGCGCTCGGGTGACTCCATCTACGGTCGATCGTCGCCTTTGCTCGGCTCGTCGGAAACGTTGGGCAGGGAAGATCGCAGGACGCTATTGGATCCAGGCGAATGCGCGTCGCGGGTTGAACTCCTTCGCTCGCGGGTACCTCTCTTGCGCCGACACCAAGCGCCGCACTCGCATGGAGTCTCCATGTTGAAGCTGATACGTCTTGCGATAACCGCGGCATCGATCCTCGTCCCAGCGCTCTCGGCGGCGCAGGCCAGCCCCAGCGACGACGAGCACCACGGCCCGCGCCCGGAGGCGGTGGCCGCGTGCAAGGACAAAACGGAAGGGGACGCCTGCGAATTCGACGCGCCTCGAGGTCACGTTGCCGGGACGTGCCGCAAGGTCAAGAGCGGCGACTTGGCGTGCGTTCATCCGCACCATCATCACGACGGCGGCGCGCCGCCGTCGATCCAAGAATAGGGATCGGCGCGAACGAGTGAAGATCGCGCTGATTCAGAGGCAGGCGCTCTTGTACGTCGTGATTGCCGCGGTCCCCGCGCCGCTTCGGCGAGTGCAGCGGAGCCCTGGGCGAAAGCCGGACGCCGAGCGGCGCTTTGCAGCTATCCTCGCCGGCGTCCTTGGAGGCCTCTATGAGCACGTTGACCGAGTCCCCCGCCTGGCAAGCTCTCGTCCGCCACCGCGACGCTTCGCGCGATCTTCAGGTTCGTGAGCTCTTCGCGAGCGACCCGCAGCGCTTTTCGCGTTTCTCGCTCGAATTCGAAGACCTCCTCGTCGACTACTCGAAGAACCGCGTCACCCAAGAGACGATGGCCCTTCTCTTCGACCTGGCGCGACAGGCGCGCGTCTTCGAGTGGCGAGACCGCATGATGTCCGGCGAGAAGATCAACCGCACGGAGAACCGCGCGGTTTTGCATGTCGCGCTACGAAATCGAGAGAACCGTCCGATTTTCGTCGACGGCAAGGACGTCATGCCGGCCGTGAACGCGGTGCTCGCCAAGATGCGGAAATTCACCGACGTCGTTCGCGGCGGCGAGTGGAGAGGGTACACCGGAAAGCGCATCACCGACGTCGTGAACATCGGTATCGGCGGGAGCGACCTCGGCCCCACGATGGCGAGCCTCGCCCTCGAGCCGTACTGGCAACCGGGGATGCGCGCGCACTTCGTGTCCAACGTGGACGGGGCCCACTTCGCCGAGACCGTCGCCAGGCTCTCGGCCGCCGAGACGCTCTTCGTCATCGAGAGCAAGACGTTCACGACCCAAGAGACCCTCATGAACGCGCAAAGCGCGCGCGCGTGGATCGTCGATCAGCTCGGGAGCGACGGCGCGGTGCCAAAGCACTTCGTCGCCGTTTCCACGGCGACCGAGGAGGTCAAGAAGTTCGGTATCGACCCAGACAACATGTTCGAGTTCTGGGACTGGGTCGGAGGGCGCTATTCGCTTTGGAGCGCAATCGGCCTGCCCATCGCCCTCGTGGTCGGCATGGATCGTTTCGAAGAGTTGCTCGCAGGCGCGCACGCCATGGACGGGCACTTCCGAACCGCGCCCCTGGAGCAAAACGTCCCGGTGATTCTCGGGCTTCTAGGCATTTGGTATTCGAACTTCCTGGGCGCCGCCACGCACGCGATCCTGCCGTACGATCAATCGATGAGCCGATTCGCGGCCTACTTCCAGCAGGGCGACATGGAGAGCAACGGCAAGCGCGTCAGCCGCGAGGGCGTCTTCATCGCCGACTACACGACGGGGCCCATCGTCTGGGGCGAGCCGGGCACCAACGGGCAGCACGCATTTTACCAGCTTTTGCACCAGGGGACGCGCCTTGTCTCGTGCGATTTTCTCGCGCCGCTCGAAACGCACCACGCGCTCGGCAAGCACCACGAAGTCTTGCTCGCAAACTTCTTCGCCCAAACCGAAGCGCTAATGCGCGGCAAGACGGAGGACGAGGCGCGCGCGGAGCTGCAGGCCCAGAACATGGCTGCGGAGCGCGTGCGGGAACTCGCTCCGCACAAGACGTTTCCAGGCAATCGGCCGACGACCTCTTTCTTGTTCACGAAGCTGACCCCGCGGACGCTGGGAATGCTCATCGCGATGTACGAGCACAAGATCTTCGTTCAAGGCATCATCTGGGAGATCTTCAGCTTCGACCAATGGGGTGTCGAGCTCGGCAAACAGCTTGCGAAGAAGATCGAGCCGGAGCTTCAAAAGGAGGGCTCCGTGACCACCCACGATGGTTCCACGAATGCGCTCATCAACCGGTACAAAAGGCACTACGGACGCGCTTGAACCAGCGGCGCATCGGAAGCCGCTGTCGCGGCGGACGGCTCGACGGCCAGAGCGCCTTCCGTGGGCTGCACGGGGCCCTCGGCCCGACGCGCGCCACACCCCAGATCGTATTGAGAGCGGACCGAAGCTCGCCAAAGACGCCGGAGGCGCCGAAGATCAGCACCGCAACGCCGACGGCCGTGCCGAGAATGCCCGACGCGGGAGTCTTGGCGTTGAGAACGATGGCCTCGATTGGCATGCGCGGCCTCGGCCCCAACGACCGCCCCGATCTCGTTGGCGATTTCGCCCCGGGCGGCCTTGTCGCCAAACGCCAATCCGGCGACGGCCACGCAGAGAATGACGTATCCGTCCGGGATACCGAGCCCTGAGGGGCCTTCCAGTCAGGTGATGGCCCGGCGAGGGTCTGGCGCGCATGCGCACGCGCAGGAGTTCGGAGCAGTGGTCCGCCCTATTCGACGAGTTGTCGGCTTCGGGCGAGTCGGTCGAAACGTTCTGCCGGCGCCGGGGGATCCGCCGTGCCACCCTGTATTGGTGGAAGTGGAAGCTCGGCGCTTCGCGGCGTAAGTCGGCGCGGGCGGAGGACGTTCGCCTTCTTGCCGTATCCGTTTCGTCGGGAAGTGGCGTCGGCGCCGCGGCTGCCCGAGTCATCGTGATCCAGGTTTCTGGTTTGCAAGTGCAGGTCGAGACGGGGACCGACGTCGCGTATGTCGGCGCGCTGGTCGACGCGATACGCTCGCGATGCTGACGTTGCCGTCGAGCGTCCGCGTATACCTTGCGGCCGAGCCCGTCGATCTGCGTCGCGGTCACGACGGCCTGGTCGCCATCGTACGCGGCGCGTGGCGCCTGGACCCGTTCGGCGGACATCTCTTCGTGTTTCTAGGTCGGCGCCTCGATCGGGTGAAGATCCTCGTTTGGGATCGCAACGGCTTCGTTCTTTACTACAAGCGGTTATCGCAGGGCCGATTCCGCATGCCGAAGGTCGCGTCGGGCGCCAAGCACGTACAGATGGATGCGACGACGCTGGCGATGCTGCTCGACGGCATCGACGTACGCTACGTCCATCGGCCGGCGACGTGGACGCCTCCGGCCGCCGTCGCGCCGCGGGCTTAGCGTCGCTCGCGAAGCGGACTCGAAAAGCTGGATCTTCTCGATCGCTTGCACGAAACGATCGACGCGCCTGCGCGATCGTGATCAAAGATGGCCGTTGGCCACGCCCAAGCATCAGTGCAAATGGCGGTCGGTGGCGGCGAAGCTCGAAGCGAAGCTCGCCGAACGGGATGCGCAGCTCGAGGCTCTGAACGCGCGCGTCAACGACATCGAGCACAAGATGGCCTTGGCGAATAAGCAGATCATTGGGCCTAAGTCCGAACGAATGCCGACGCCCGAGCAAGAGGCGAAGAAGCGCGAAGGCAAGAAGGTGGAACGCGGTGGGTACGCCAACCCGAAGAAACGCAAAGAGAACGCCGAGGCGCTCGCGTCGTTGCCGACCACGGTCGTGCAGCATCCGGTGACGGACGACGAGCGGCACTGTCCCCACTGCGGCGACGAGATCAAGCCGATCGGTAGCGGCGAACGGTCGGTGGAGTACGAATGGATCCCGGGCCGACTTGAACGACGGGTCCACGTCGTCGAAGTCGGGCGCTGCCCGTGCAAGATGCATTATGCACGAGGGCCCGCACCCGCTCGGGTCCAGGAGGGATGCACCTACGGCCCTGCGTTCCTCGCCAAGTTGGCGATCGACAAGTGCGCCGATGCGATCCCCATCTATCGCGTCGAAAAGGCCATGCGACGAGCGGGGATCCCGATCTCGCGCAGTACGATGAACGACCTGGTGCTCGTCGCCGCCGATGTCTGCGAGCCGCTTTGGCGAGCTGCCTTGGCCGAGGTGCGCGTGGACGCGCACGTGCAAGCCGACGAGACGAGCGTCCGAACGCAGACGCGGAAGGAACGCTCCTTCGTCTGGACGTTTCTGTCGAACATGCTCACCGTTTACGTCTTCAGCGCGTCGCGAAGTGGCGATACGCCGAAGGTCGTTTTGGGCGGCACCCGCGGCTCGCTGACCATCGACGGATATACCGGCTACAACATCGTCACCGACGTCGATGGGCGTGAACGCGCGGGATGTTGGAGCCATGCGCGCAGACACCTTTTCGACGCTCTGGCGACCGCGCCAGAGGCGCGCAGTGGACTCGACATCATCCTCGACCTCTTCATGGTCGAGCGCCGTGCCACGCTCGCGAACCTCGTTGGCACCGAAGCCCATCTCACTCTGCGACGCCGTCGGAGCGCGCCGATCTTGAACCGCCTGGCGACCTGGATGAAAATAACTTCGCCGCTCTTCGAGCCGAAGAGCCCCATGGGCGAGGCGCTCCGGTACTTGAATAACCAGTGGTCGCGTCTGCGCGTTTTCCTCGATGACCCGCTCATTCCGATTCACAACAATGCCTCGGAGGCGGCGCTACGAATCGTCGCCCTGATGAGAAAGAATTCGCTCTTCTTTGGAAATGAGCGCGCGGGTCGACGCTTCATGACGCTCTACTCGCTCATCGCGACGTGCGAGCGACACGACGTCAATCCCGAGGTCTACCTCGCCGACGTGCTCATTCGGCTGCAAGATCACCCCGCCGATCGCGTGGCCGAGCTGCTCCCGCATCGGTGGAAGGAGACTTTCGGCTCCGGCTTCACCGTGGAGAGGGTTGTCACACCTACCGACGCGGCCTGACCGGTCGCCGTGGCGCCATGCTCCTTCTCTCCGACCCCGCGCTACGCGCGGTCTAGCCTCTCGCGCCACGACCAGCCGCGGGCGGGCGCCCCTATGCCGCCTGCTGCCCGGATGCGACGACGCGAAGGCTTGGAATCTCGGACGGATACCAGAGAATGACCAGGGGCGCGACGGAGAGAAGCGTGTAGCAAGCCAGCGACGCGGCGAGCCTGGACGCGTTGTGCGCATCCCAATCCGTGACGGCGTCTTTGATCAGAGGCCAAAGATCTCGCAGGCCGAGACGCTGGGGCGTGTTCGGGCGCGATC
Organism: uncultured delta proteobacterium; assembly: GCA_963831555.1. Taxonomy (GTDB): domain Bacteria; phylum Myxococcota_A; class Polyangia; order Polyangiales; family Polyangiaceae; genus Palsa-1150. The sequence goes on along the minus strand of CAWHQT010000015.1, from coordinate 476,887 downwards.
GAACCGGGCGAGCGCCCGACGAGGACTCGGAACGATGAAGCGGGGGTGAGGAGGAGACCACGCACGCCGAGGGGCAAACGTTGCGCCCACGGCGCCCTTGGGGGCGGGCGGCGGGGGAGTACCGCCCGCCTACCGGCAGCCAGATGGGCCGGACGACGGATACGTGCCTGTTCTCGCCCTGGTAGTAAAAGGGAATGGATAATCTGCTGAGCAACCCGACCTTCGTGGTCTACGCGGTTGCGTGCGTCGTCCTCTGCCTCAATCTGCTGGGCCTCTGGGGCTACAGCGGCGCCGTCCGCGCCAAGACCCGGACGGCGATCAACGAGGAAGACGCGGCGATGCAATCGGCAAGGCTCGCCGAGGCCGACCCCCCGGAGGTTGCCCGCGTCCTTCGCGCCCACACCAACGCCCAGGCGAGCATTTACCCGTTCTTGTTTTTGGGCCTCGTTTTCGTGCTCGCGGGCGGCGGGGTCCTGATGGCAAAAATTACGTTCGGGATCTTCACGGCCGCGCGGCTCGCGCACACGGCCGTTTACCTGGCGGGCAAGCAGCCATGGCGGACGATCGCGTTCGTCATCGGCTTGCTCGCGACGGCCGCCGTCGTCATCGACCTGGCCCTCCTGCTCGCGAACGCGCCATGAAGCACCCACGGAAAAGGGCGCGGGATCAGCGCGCCCCCACATACGTGACCCGAGCGCTGGTGAGCACGACTCCGTCCAGGCGCCGCCACCGCGCGTCGAACGAAAAGGGGCCCTCGCCGGCGCCGAGGCGCGACGTGACCCGCGCCCGGCCGTTCGGTTCCGGCGTGACTCTCACTTCGTGAAACGCGACGTAGCGGCGCACGAACGGATCGAGCGCCTTGTAGATGGACTCCTTGGCCGAAAAGCGAAGGAGCACTTCGCGCGCGCGGGCCTCCGCGTCCATCCCTTCCAGCTCGATGGCCTCGTCAGCGGCGAGCACGTGCGACGAGACGTCGATCTTTCCGACCACGTCCAGTTCCACGTCCACGCCAATGCGGGCCGATCCATCCGCGTCGCACGAATGTCCGAGGCCGCCCCCCGTTGCAACCAACGCCACCGCAAGGGGGCCTTTGTGCGAAATGGATCCCGCTATTTTATCGGGAAGCCTCGGCGCACCTCGCGCGTCGGGCAGCACGGCGGGCGCTTCGAGTCCCGCACGCGCGAGGGCCAGCCGCAAGGCAACCCGTCCGCCCACCCACGTGCGCCGGCGCACGGGAGGGAGATCGGCGGCGAAGTCCCTCTCGCCCGGTGCGAGCGCGGTTGCCGCAAGAGCGTCGACGGTGACGATGTCCTCCGGAATCCGAACACCGACGCACGGTCCATGTTCGAGCGTGAGATCGAAAGCGACCTGCGCCATCATGCGTGCTGCCGGGGGCTCGCTGTGCCAACGATTTCCATGCCCTCCCATCGTGTCACGGGTCCGGCCACCGTGGTAATAAGACAGCCACGATGAGCACCGTGCATGCCGTAATCCTCGCGGGGGGATCGGGGACTCGCTTTTGGCCTGCTTCGCGCCGGCTCGTGCCCAAGCAATTGTTATCGCTCGCGGCCACGGACGAGCCGTTGATTGCGGCAACGGTTCGCCGCATCGCGCCCCTGGTGGCGGCCGATCGGATATGGATTTCAACGGGCACCCATCTGACGGAAGCGACGGCAAACGCGCTGCCGAGCGTCGATCGGTCGCGCATCTTGGCGGAGCCCGTCCCACGCAACACGGCTCCATGCATAGGGCTCGCCGCGGCCACCATCGCGCGAAGCGACCCCGACGCGATCGTGGCCGTGCTTCCCGCGGATCACTTCATTGCCGACGAGCCGGGTTTCCGTGCCGTCTTGTCGCGTGCGCTCGGCGCCGCGGAGGCCGGGTGGCTGACGACGATCGGTATCGTGCCCACGCGACCGGAGACCGGATACGGCTATATCCATCTGGGAGATCGCATCAGCGAAGGCGTGTATGCCGTTGCTCGCTTCGTCGAAAAGCCCGACCGAGAGCGTGCCGAGGCGTTTCTCGAAGGAGGCCGACATCTCTGGAACGCGGGGATGTTCTTCTTTCGGGCGAGCCGCATGCTCTCGGCGATTGGCCAATACCTGCCCGCCCTCGCCGCGGGCCTGCGCCAAATCGACGAAGCCGCGGCACGCGGCGACGAGGCGCGGGCGGTGGCCGAAATTTTTCCCACACTCCAATCGATCTCCATCGATCACGGCCTCATGGAGAAGGCCGAGCGCATCGCCGTCGTGCCGGGTAGCTTCGGATGGAACGACATCGGCAGTTGGCAGGTCACGTGGGAGATGTCCCCGCGAGACGCGCAGGGCAACGCGCTGCCGAAAGAGACAATCGCCATTGATTCGTACAATAACCTCGTCCGGGATCTCACCCGTGGAGGCGCACGAAAGCGCTGGGCCCTCGTCGGAGTAAGCGATCTCGTCATCGTCGAGACAGACGACGCAGTCCTCGTCATCCCGCGCGAACGCGCCCAAGACGTACGCCTCGTGGTGAACGAACTCACCGCAAGAGGAGAAAAAGAAAGAACCTAGTCCCAAGCCGCGCGAGTACGAGCACGAGTCCGAGTACGAGTCCCGAGTACGAGAAGAGCCGGTGATTTTCGTCCGAGACCGAGCGAGGCCGGAGGCGGGGCGAGGAGCCGTACTCCTGTAACTCCTGTACGGTGACGACCCCCGCCTCCGGGATCGCGAAGGGCTCGGCGAAAAGCACCGGCTCTTCGCCTCCGGGATCGCGAAGGCTCGGCAAAGCACCGGCTCTTCTAGCGAGATTTGGTTCGCCTTGCGCGCCCGCTCGCCGCTTTAACGGTCGCGCGCGCGCGAGGGCCCGCGTTGCCTTTCACCTTGGAAGCGTAGGGATCGAACACGACGGTGCCATCCGCGCCGGCGCCGCCCGCGTCGAGCCCGGCCATCACTTCCAACTTCTTGAGCTCGTCGCGTAGCCGCGCCGCCTTTTCGAAGTCCAGATTCTCAGCCGCGGCGAACATTTCGAGGCGCATCGCCGACAGCCTCTCCTCCATATCCACTTCGGTTCCCGCGCTCGCGCTGTCCACACGCACGCCTTTGGCCATCTTCGGGATATTGAAGTAGTCGAGCATTCCACTGGCCGGGTTGACGTTCATCACCGCGCGCACCACCGTCTGGGGGACGATGCCGTGCTTCTCGTTGTAAGCCTCCTGCAGAGCGCGCCGCCGGTCCGTCTCGCCTATCGCGATCTTCATCGCGGCAGTCACAGAATCGGCATACAAGAACACGCGACCATTGATGTTGCGAGCCGCACGACCGATCGTTTGGATGAGCGATCGGGCGCTGCGCAAAAAGCCCTCCTTGTCTGCGTCGAAGATGGCGACGAGCGATACTTCAGGCAGATCGAGTCCCTCGCGCAAGAGGTTGATGCCCACGAGCACGTCGAACTCGCCGAGCCGCAGATCGCGAAGGATGTCGATTCGCTCCAACGTATCGATATCCGAATGCAGATACCGAACGCGGATGCCGAGCTCCCGATAGTAGTCGGTCAAGTCCTCGGCCATTCGCTTCGTGAGCGTCGTGACGAGAACCCGCTCATTTTGCTTGGCCCGCGCCTTGATCTCGCCGAGGAGGTCGTCCACCTGGCCGGAGACGGGGCGGACTTCGACTTCCGGGTCGGTGAGCCCGGTGGGCCGTATGAGCTGTTCGACGACGACGCCCGCGACCTTGGTCAGTTCGTATTCCGCGGGCGTTGCCGACACGTAGATCGCGTGCCGAACGTGCGCCTCGAATTCTTCGAATTTGAGAGGGCGGTTGTCGAGCGCGCTCGGAAGCCGAAACCCGTACTCGACGAGAGTCTCTTTTCGGGCGCGATCGCCCCGATACATGGCCCCCACCTGCGGAACCGTCTGATGCGACTCGTCGAGCACGAGGAGAAAGTCAGGCGGGAAATAATCGAGCAACGTGGGAGGCGGCTCGCCGGCCTTTCTCCCGGACAGATGGCGCGAATAATTCTCGATACCCTGGCAGAAGCCCATTTGCTCCATCATTTCCAGGTCATAAAGAGTGCGCTGCTCGAGTCGTTGCTTCTCCAGGAATCGCCCCTCTTTGTCGAAGAACTCGAGCCTCTCGCGGAGCTCCACCCGAATGCTCTCGATGGCGCGACGCATTTGGGCCTGAGGAGTGACGTAGTGCGAACCGGGGTAAATCGCGTATCGGTCGAGATTGGCCTTTACGCGCCCGCGCAACGGGTCCACCTCTTTGATCGACTCGATGTCGTCGCCGAAGAGCTCGACGCGGATGGCCGTGTCGTGCTCATAGGTGGGAAAAATCTCGACGACGTCCCCACGAACGCGAAACGTGCCGCGGTGGAAATCGACGTCGTTTCGTTCGTATTGAATGTCGACGAGCTGCCGCAAGAGCGTGTCGCGGCGAAGCTCCTCGCCGACCGCCAGCTGTATGACCAGGCCGTGATAGCTCTCGGCACTGCCGATGCCGTAGATGCAGCTCACGCTCGCCACGATGATGACGTCCGGCCTCGAAAGGAGCGCTACGGTGGCCGAATGCCGCATGCGATCGATCTGGTCGTTGATGATCGCGTCTTTGTCGATGAACGTGTCCGTGGATGGGATGTACGCTTCGGGCTGATAGTAATCGTAGTAGCTCACGAAGTACTCGACGGCGTTCTCCGGGAAGAGCTCGCGCATCTCGCCATAGAGTTGTGCGGCCAACGTCTTGTTGGGGGCCAAGATGAGCGTTGGTTTGCCCGAGCGCTCGATGACGTTGGCGATCGTGAAGGTTTTCCCCGACCCGGTGATCCCCAGAAGAACTTGGTGCTTCTCGGAGCTCTCGAGACCGCGGACGAGTTGCTCGATGGCCTGGGGCTGGTCGCCCTTGGGGTCGAAGCGGGTCGTCAATTTAAACGCAGACGGCACGGCGCCCCACTATCGCTCGCACGGCGGGGCGCGCGCAAGTCGGGCCCGAGCGGTCCCCTAGTACGAAACCCGGGTCACCCTGAGTCTCGCTCCGCCTTGCCTCCGGCAAGGGCTCCGCTCGACAGAACGGGCTCGCACGTCACGTCGAGGGGAGCGATGCCGCTCCACCTCGAGCTCCCCAGCAGGAACAAGACGCTCGTTTCCGGCATCGCGTGTCCGGCGCAGCCGGGTGGGGGACCAGTAGGAAACCAGGGTCACCCTGAAGGTGTGGCCGGAAATGGAAGTTGGGGGGGCTTGGGGGGAGAGGATCTCCCCCCAAACCTGGCTGGTGAAAGAGCTGCCCCCCGTTTTCATCCCTCGGGGTAGGACCCCACGCGTCCCATGGGCGACTCGCTCCGCCTTGCCTCCGGCTGCCTCCGGCAAGGCTCCGCTCGACAGAACGGGCTCGCATGTCACGCCGAGGGGAGCGACGCCGCTCCACCCCCACTCCACCTCGAGCTCCCAGCAGGAAAGAAGCTCGTTTCCTGCCTTGCGCGTCCGGCTGCGGGTGGGGGACTAACTTGCTTGTCTTGTTTCGGTACCGGCCGTGCTCTCATTGGCGCAGGTCGCGCGCGCTCGCGCGCGTCACGTAGTAGAAGGGGGGCCAATGCCGGTACCAGGTTGCGTGAACGACCGGTGCGCCGTCCGCTCGGGACACGTCTTGCCCGATCGCGCCAACGACGCGGAGCAAAGAGCGCGGGGAGACCGACCGCGGGCCTACGTCATCCTCGCCACGGAGTGAAACGAGCGCCCAGACCACGCCGAAGTCCTTGTCGCTCACCGTCACGCGACAGGAGTCGTCGTCGTCCTCGTTTTCGCACAGATTGCGCGGTTCCAGAATGCGAACGGAGAGTTTGAGGAGCGCCTGGCCGCCGGGCCCCGCCATGCGGCTCTCCACCACCCCGAAGAGGCCCACGTTCCCCTTGCGCCACTCCTCGGGCTGCCGCTGGACCATGACGGGGTCGTAGTCGCGTGCGCCCGTGACGATGGTCTGCTCTTGGTCGAGCGGCGCATAGCGCGGCGCGTGCCCGTACGGCCCGGCCCCGCCGCACCCGCCACCCGCAAGCGCGAACGCCACGGCGATGGCCACTTTCGCAACGTTGTTCATGGGTCCATCAAACCGAAAGCGACCCGGATCGCAAGAGTGCGATGATCCCGCGAGCACTCGACGGATGCGCCACCGGCGGCCGAGGTCCCGATCGTCACGCGGCGCCGGCGTACTCGCGGAGACGACGCGACGCAAGACGGAGGGCCATTTCGAGAGCGAGGAGCCCGAGCAACGCCAGAGCCAATGGCCCACTAGCGTCGACGGACGCACGCCTCTCTCCCACGCCCTCGCCGGAGGCGCGGGGCGAAGCGGACCGCGGACGCAAATCCACTTCTCGCGGGTCCGGCGCGGCCACACGCGTCTCCGTCGTTCCGGCCATCGTGACTCGGTAGGCGCCGATGGTCAGCGGAACGAGGCGCGCGGCGCCTTCCACGTACGTCACGGACACGGGCCCGTCGGGACCCACCGCGCGGACGTCGCGCGCGCCCGCATACGTCCACGGTATGCCCACCTCGCTTCGCTGCGGAGCCGCACGCTCGCGCGCGCGACTCACCCACTCGCCGAGCAGCGCGAGGAACGCTGGACGCAGCGTCAAGTCGCTCGCGTCGACGGAGAACGGAAGAGTGACGACCCAGACCTCGCCGCGACCCATCGCGCGTCTCGCAACGAGCGGGGCTCCGTCCGTCCAGGCGATCAGCGATTCGAAGGCGCCCGCGTCTTCGCGCGACAGGAGCGCGCGCCGTGATGCGGCGAGGTCCGAAAGACCGGCGACGGATTCGGCAAGCGGGCCGAGGGCGGTCGCCACGTCCGCCCCGCGGGCCGTCGTCTCGCTCCACGACACGGCACGCGAGAGGAAAGGCTCGAGCGTGGCGCCGAGCGGGGCGGCCGCCGCATGGGGCCCCAGCGCCACGAGCGCCACGCCCCCCCCCTCGATGAACTGCCCCAGCGCGTGCCGCTGTTCGGGCGTCAGGCCGGGGGGATCGTCGAGCAGCACGCCGAGGTCACCGGCGAGGTCCTCGACCCGATCGGGCAGGGCGGGGATCGGAACGGTGTCGATGTCGAGTTTGAGCGCCCCGAGCGCCTGCTCCACGATCGGGGCGCCCCCCGTGGCGACGGCCTCGTCCGTCGCATCGACCACGACGGCCACTGCGCTCCGTGCGGCCTCGGGCACGACCGGGGCGAAATCATCCGTCGTCACCGCGTCCACGCCGGTCAGGTGCACCCGTTCGGCGCGGGTGTCGCCGGAGGTCAGCACCACCGTGGCGTCGGAATTCGCGCCTCCCCCCGCTTTCGCGTGACCGAGCGGCTTGCCCAGCGCGTCTTCCGCGACGATGTCGCGCGACGCCGCGCTTTGTCCGGGCCCGCACGCAATTTCCACGTGTACGCGCGCGCCATGCTGATCGGCCTTCATCACGCCGCAGTCGCCTTTTTCGACGCCGATCTCCGGAAGCGCGACCCAAATGGGCACCCCGGCGGACTCGCCCAGCGGCGGCCCTTCGGAGTGGCCGTCGGCCCGATCGCTCAGAAGCACGACGCGCCGATCGAGTTGGGGAAGGGACCCCAGGAGCCCGCGGGCAAGTCCGATCGCGCCCTCGAGATCCGTGCCCCGGTCGCTCGGCACGAGGGCGGCGATCGCCCGGCGGGCGGCGGCGAGGTCCGTCGTGGCCGCAAGCTCGACCCGCGCGGGGGCGCCGCCGAGAACGATCGCGACGGCGTCTCCCTCGCGCGCCGACGACAAGAGCTCGCGTGCGCCTTGCCGCGCGAGCTCGAAGCGTGAACGGCCCCCCGCGTCCGCGCGCATGCTCATCGAATCGTCGACCACGACGGCCATCGCGATCGACGCGCCGCCCGCACGCTGGAGCGAAAGCCGCGAACAACGAACGAACGGCGTGGCGCCCAACAGGGCAAGGGCCAGGACCGCCGCGGCCCGGGTCCCGAGGAGCGCACGCTCCTCGATGCGCGAGCGGCGCCGTGCCTTCGGGGGGGCCGGGGGCACGAGACGCGCGGCGGGGAACGGCTGCTCTTCGGCGCGCCGTCGCCGAAGTCGATGCGCCAAGTAGGGCACAATCACGAGCAGCCCCACGGCGAGCGCGAGCGTGCTGAGGAACGTCACCCCGCCACGGGTAGCATGAGAGGGAGTCTCCAGTTGCGGCGGGCGCGCCGATTGCTTCTACTAGAAGCGTGCCTTCGCGCGTCGTCGTCGTTGCACTCGCTCTGCTGCTGCTGGCGCCCGGCACGGCGAGCGCGCAGGCGCCGGACGGCGGCCTGGATCCCGCCGGCGGCGGGTTCATGAATCCCACGGCGTATCTTCTGCTGCAACTCTATGGCCTTCAGGCCGAGCAGCAGGCTTCGATGCCGCAAGCCGATCGAGACGAGCTCGCGCGACGCGCTGCAGAGTACTTCACCAATGGGGCTGCCGTAACGGGAGTGCCGACGTCGGGACCCGGCGCCGCTTACTTTCAGAACGGCGCCGAAGTCGCGGCGGCGTCGACGGCGCAGGCCATCCCGTTTGGCGCCAGCGCATTCGCGAGCGCGGAGGCGGAGACGGATGCTGCCCCGGGTCTGGCTGTGGTGCCCGCTCCTTCGGGCTCTGCCCAGACCGCTTTGCCCGCGGCCCGCGCCGCAATCTCGAACGGCGTAACCGACGACGCGGGCCCCCCCGCCCGCCCCGAAGCGAATCCGGTCGAAGCGCCCCCCGCGCCACCCGGCCCTTCGGCCCCCGCGGCGTCTTCCGCCGCGGCGGAAAGTCCCACGCGCGGGGTGACCTCGACCCAGAGCACCGCTCTGGCTGCGCTCGCTGACTCCACCGCGGGTTCGACGTCCATTGCGAATCGAAGAGTCTGGGGAGCCGCGCCGATGCTCGGAGGCATTGCCGTGGGCGCGCTGATCGTTTTTCTTGCCGTGTTTCTTGGAGCGCGCTTTCGGGCGCGTCGCGCCTCGTCTACCTGATGGCCTTGACGATGTTGCGAACGACGCTGACCGGAGACTCCGCACTGTCGGCGATCAGGAAACGGCCCCCTCGGCTCACGACCGCCTCGCCCCATCGGCGGCTCAGCGACGCGAGAGCTTCGAGGTAGCGCTCGCGCGTCGCGTCCGCGTCCGTTTCGACGACGACGTTGCCTTCGAGTGCGGAGAGGCGCACCGTGCCGGAGAATGGGAACGTCGCCTCCGCGGGGTCGAGCGTCTGCACCACCACCAGGACGCGCCCGTTCGAGGCCATCCACGCCACGCGGTCGGCGGCCCCGTCAGGCCAATCGAGCAGATCGCTCAGCACGACCAAGATGGCGCCGCGCCGTGTGCCCCGTGCCAGCGACGCGAGCGCCCGCTCGATGAGCCCCGGGTCCGCGTAGGCATCGCCGCCGGGAGTCATCGACTCGAAGGCCGTGAGAATGCGCTCGAACTGTTCGCGTCCCCCTGCTCGACCGATCGGCGTGATGCCCTCGCCGCCCAGGAACGTGACGCTCACAGGATCGCCGTTGGCGAGCGCAACGCGCGCGAGCGCCGCGGCGACCACCGCGGCGAATGCGACCTTTGCGGCGGGTGCGGAGGGCCCGCGAAAGCCCATCGACGCCGAGGCATCCACGAGCAAGCACAGCGCGCGGTCCGTCTCCGTTTCGAACTGCCGAATCAACAGGCGATCGTGGCGAAGGAGCGACCGGCGATCGAGCCATCGTAGGTCGTCGCCGGGGACGTACTCGCGATACCCTCCAAACTCGACGCCGGCGCCGCGAAGCGAGCTGCGATGCAGTCCGGAGTAGAGCCCTTCGGCGACTTCACGCGCACGAAGCCGCAGCGGCGCGAGCTCTCCCCAGTCGACGGCGCGCCGAACGGTGTCCGCCATCACGACGCGCGCGGTTCGGCCCGAGTGACACCCGGCTCACTCACGGGACGGCAACGTCCGGCGGCAAAGGCCCGGCGACCTGGGCCCGGTTCGTGTCGAGGATGTCGCGCGCAAGGCTTACTTCGCTAAGCGCAAGGGCCGTCCCCGCGACCACTTGACGCAAGAGGGCGTCTCCACCCTTCGCGTCGCCCGACGCCCGGCGGTCCATCGCCGCATAGAAGAGCGCCTCGTACTTCTGGACCGGCGTCGTCGCGCGGGCGATGAGATCGTCGCCCTTGATCCGGCCCTCGCCGAAGCGGGCCAGCGTGGCGAGCCAGCGTCCGTCATCCGGAATGAGCGCGAACACCCGGTCGGGCGATCCGTCTTCCACGTCGTGCAGTTGCCGCTCGAGCAGCCGAACCCACAGCGCGAAGTAGAGGAGGTCATCGGAGTCCAGATCGGCCGCAAGGCCGCGCGCGAGCCCATCGCGCGCGGCGACGACGTCGCCTCGCACGAACGCGCCTCCCACGAGGAGCTCGACGGTCTGCGCAGCCTGGCGCTTGTCGCCGGGGGCGGCGGCGTAGGCTCTCTCGAGCGCGCGCAGCGCGGGCTGCACCGCCCCGAAGCGCCCGAGAACGCGGGCCAGCACCCGCTCGACGCGGGCGCGCTCGTCGGCGTTTTGGATGTTCCTCGAGCGAACCAGGTCCCGGAGCGCGTCGGTCAGCGGCAGGCGGGCGGCCGCAACGTCCCCGTTGTCTCGGGTGACGTCGCTGATCGTCAGGAGAATCTCGCCCCGCAGGGCGGGCTCGTTCGCCGCATCTTCCGAGGACAGAGCGTCCCGAAGATCGTTGAGCGCGGGCTGGGTCTCTCCGTCTCGCCATTCGATCCGAGCCAGCGGCAAGAGGACGCTCGCCAACCTCTCTTCGGCGGCGGACTTCTTGAGCAGCGCGCGCGCTGCATCGATCCGCCCCTCGCGGAGCTCGATTTCGCCCATCGCGGCGAGTAGCCGCGCGGCGCTCGGATGGACCTTGCCCGCCAGGTCCTTCTGCGATGCGATGGCCAGGAGCGGCTCGGCGGCAACGAACGTTCGGCGGGCCGCGTCGGCGTCGCCGGCCTCTTCCTCGCTCGCCATCGCCGCCAGCGAGAGGCCGAGCGCTTCGCTCGCGATGCTGGCTTCGGGGTGCGCCCGCAACGTCTCGACCAAAATGGACGGTGAGGCCTCGGCCATGCCCAGATCGTCGAGCGCGACGACGAGCGACAGGGCTGCCTGCGGGACGGTCGCGTCGAGGCGGTAACAGTCCGCCGCGACCGAAAACGCGGCCGCCGCGAAGAGATCGCGATCGTCGTCGAAGTCCTCCTCTTCGCGTCCCTGTTCGTGCCCCGTAAAGCGGCGCAGCTGGATCAAGAGATCGACATACCGCGTCACCGTCTGCTCTTGCGCGGCAGCCGCAAGGGCGGCGGCGAACTGTGGCTGCTCCGAGTCGAGCAACTCGCGAGCCTGCGCGCGGTCGAGGGCCGCAACGGCCCCGGTGACGTCCCCATCACGGAGGTACAAAGAAGCGAGCACGAGCGGGCCGGTCTCGAGCGCCCGCCATGCCTCGGCGCTCTCTTCGCGCGGGGGCTGCACGCGGGTCCTGCGAAACCTGTCGCGCAGCGCGATCGACTGCGTCACCCAATCGCTGGTCGCGCGCACGGCATCGGCCAGCGCCGACTCGCTGGGTTCGAACAGCCGGCGGCGAACCGCCACTCGCTCGACGGTCCCCGCGGTCGCCACCACGCCCTCGCCGTCCGTCGCAGAGCGAATCCACACGTCGAGCGCCTGGAGATGCTCGTGAATGTCCGGACGGTCGGACTCCGGGGCCACTTGCAGCAAGAGGTCATACAACGCCTGCGCGCGCCCCTCGTCGCCCCGAAGCGAGAGCTCGCGGGCGCCGAGGCCCAGCGCTTCGGCCCCGCGCGAACCCAACGCTCCCTCCACCGGTTCGCCCGCGTGCACGAGATACAATGCTCCCGCCAGAGCCGCCATTCCACGGTCGCCCGCTCGCGCCTTGAGCCGCTCGGCCGTTCGCGCCATCTGCCGAGCGAGGACGGCGCCGAGCCGAATCTTGCGCTCGGAGGTGCCTGGCTTGGTGAGGAGCAAGTCATGCACCGCTTGCGCGAACGCATCGTTGCTCACTTCGGCCGCGGGCGGCGTGGCCCGCTCGCCATGCGTCGCCGGCGCCCGCGTGGCGGAGGCCGCACCGCAACCGGCGAGCGACAGCGCGAAAGCCACCGTGGAAAGAGCTCGCGACGTCGACCTGAGCAAGCGCGTGGGCGGCGACGTCATGTGGCATGAAGTCTACACGGGGTCGCGGGGGGGGCGAGCGGGTCGAATCAATTGTGTTGTTTTCGCGGCCCGGCTGCACGTGCCATCATCGTTCGGATCGAAATGAAGCTCAGCGACTCGATCCGCTTCTATGCGGCGACGGACGTCGGCAAAGTGCGCGACCATAACGAGGACAACTTCCTCGTCGACAAGAAGCTCGCGCTCTTCGTCGTGGCCGACGGAATGGGCGGCCATGCAGCGGGTGAAGTGGCGAGCGCCATCGCCGTGCGCACCGTTCACGAGGAGATCCGGCGCGAAAAGGAGCTGCTCGACGACTACGCCCTCGGCGCAACAGGAGCGGCCAAAGTCACGCGCAAAGACGTCGTTGCGTTGGTGGAGCACGCCGTGCAGCGCGCGTGCTCCAAGATCCATCAGGAGGCGCTGGTCGATCCGAACAAGCGTGGGATGGGCACGACGCTGAGCGCGTTGCTCGTCGTCGGCGACCAGGGCTTCATCGCCCACGTGGGCGACAGCCGCATCTACTTGGCGCGCGCGGGCAGGCCACAACAGGTCACCGAAGACCACACCGTCTACAATGAGCTCATCAAGCGCGGGAAGCTGTCGCGCGAACAAATCGAGAAAGTCCAGCAAAAGAGCGCCATCACCCGTGCCGTAGGGGTCTATGAGCGGGTCGAAGTGGACACTCTCGTCATCGAGCTCATCGCAGGCGATACCCTCGTCATCGCGAGCGATGGCCTGCACGGGTACCTGGAATCGCCGGACGATCTGCGCGAGCCCCTGCTGCTCGAGGGCGATGCAAGCGCCAAGGCGCTCATCGACCTCGCGAATTCCCGAGGCGGCAAGGACAACATTACGACCATCGTCGTCAAGGTCGGCGAAGAAGGTGCCGTCGACGCCGCGCAGGCCAAGCGTCTGGCTCTCAAACGCGACGTCCTCGCGAACATGCCTCTCTTTGCGCGCCTGTCCGATCGCGAGCTTCTGCGGGTGATGCAGGCCGTGCAGGTGCGCGAATGCAAGGACGGAGACGTCGTCATTCGCGAGGGGGACAAGGGCGACGAACTGTTCATCGTGCTCGAAGGCCACGTGCGCGTCTCGCGCGGCGAGCAGACTCTGACCCTCCTCGGGCCGGGAGAGCACGTTGGGGAAATGGCGCTCATCCGCAGCGTTCCCCGCTCGGCCACGGTGACCGCCGTCGGAGCGGCCGAGCTCATCGCGATTCGCCGGGGCGACTTCTTCGAGATCCTCCGTAAAGAGCACGAGGTCGCCGTCAAGATGCTGTGGCAGTTCCTCGGGGTCCTGGCCGACCGGCTCGATCACACGTCGAGCGAGCTTCACGAGATGAAGCGCGAGCGAGCCGCCGAGGACGTGATCCAGGAGATCTTTCCCGACGTCGACGTCGAGTTCGTGGAATCATCGAGTCTCGCCCGATAGGGACGCGCGCGAGTCCATGACGAGCCGCAGTATCGGCCTCCTGGCCCTCCTCGCGACGGCCCCGTGCGCGGCGGTAGCGTGCAATGCGCAGCCCGCGCTCCAAGGGGACGCAGCCCCCCCGCCGAGCCATGGTCTGCCTGACGCGGCAGGTCCCGGCGCCGGGTCGTCGAGCCGTAGTGACAGTGGCGGTCTGGCTTCGTCGCGTTGGCCGTCTCCGCCTCTCGGCGTACCTCGCGCACCATGCCGCGCTGTCTCCGTTCAAGGCGACGTACGCGCCGAGGCCGATTCGCTCGATGCAGGCATCGCGTCACACCTTGCGGCCGAGGGAGAGCTGCCGGAAGACGCCTGGATACGGCTCGGCCGCGGGGCTCGCCTCGTCGCGAAGGACCCGCGGACGACGCGCGAAACGATCTTTCACGGGCCCGGGCGAGCGCGCGCCTGCGCGGGGCACCGGGAAGAATCGTGGATTGCGTCGGGAGCGTTCGAGAGCGAACGAGGCGCCGGAGAAACCCCCGGCGCCGAAGAGTGGGTGCTCACCCCCCAGGCGGTCGTCCGATTCGCCTCGGCCAAGCTTCGCGTCGACGTCAGTCCCACGCGAACCACGGTGAACGTGGCGAATGGAACGGCGCTCCTTTGGGTACCGGCGGATGCACGAAGAACACGCGCCGAGGCCGCCGCGGACGCCGGCGCGCCGCCCGCCGCTTCGGTCGCCGAGGATCCGTGGCAACGGATCGGCGAAGGCGTGGTGCGCGTCGCTTCGAGCGCCGTTGCGACGCCGATGGACGCTGCGCGCTCGGCCCTCGGTCCGTGCACGACGATTGCCCGGCGCTCCGAAGAGCTCACGCGCGCGCTGCTTACGCGCCCACTTGGCGACGGGGCGGCCCAGGGTGAGGCCGAGAGCCTTGTGACCGAACAGGTGTCGACTCGTGAACTCGCACGCGCGGCTTGCGCGGTGGCGGCCGTGCGGGTCCGCGCGCTCGCGGCGTCCCATGGGCGAGCCGATCTCGAGCGCACCCTGCGAGAGGCCAACGACGCATGGACGGCCCTACCGAGCGGAGCTTCTGGTCAGTAAGCGCGTAGCCGGGTGGGGACTCGCAACGAATCCAGCGTGTCGTAAATTACTTACGCTGCTGAGGCGGCTCTCCCCTGAAACGCCGGCGCGGCCGATCCGTAGGGGGATCGAGCTCGCCGCGCGGCGGCGGGGAGAAGGCGAGCTCCCCTCGAGATCATTCTGAGCCGTTGGAACGCTCCGAGGGCCGGTGACCGCTGCGATTCGCGACATCGGCGGGCCAAACAATGCGGAGGCATCTGGGGCAGATGGCGGCCGGTCCCCGGCCCTCTTTGCGCCGGCTCTCGCGTCAGACGGCGGTCGCCCCGGAGGACGAATGAATCGGACACTCGTTGTAGCCACTGTCATCGTGAGCACCACGCTCGTCGCCACGTTCGATTTCTGCACTTCCGCAGAGCTCGTCGCATCCATTTTATTCACTTTGCCGCTGGCCGCGTGCGCGATGCAAGGCTCCAAGAGGCTGCTCTGGGGCACGGCGGCCGCGACGGTCGCCCTGACCGTTGCCGCGGAGTTTTGGGGTGTCAACCGGGCGGAGCTCGTGAATGTGTGGATTCCTTCGATAAACCGCGTCATTCTCATTGCGAGTCTTCTCACTCTTACGACGTTCATCCATTTCGGGATTAATAAAAATCGACACCTTGTGTCGGATAGCAGCGAGATCGAGCGACAACGTCGCAGCCTAGAAAGCAAGAGTAATCAACTCGAACTCCTGATGAAGGCGGCGACTCACGACGTCACCGTGCGTAGGGAGGGGGAAGAGCATCTGGCGCGAATGGCGGGCAAGTACCGCGGGCTCTTGGAGGCGGCTCCAGACGCGATGGTGGTGGTCGACGCGGCCGGAAATATCGCTCTCTTGAATCTTCAAGCGGAAAAACAGTTCGGATACCGCCGCGACGAGCTCGTGGGCCAGCAGGTGAAGCGCATCATTCCGGAGGGGTTCGCGGAGCGACTCATCGCGGACGGGACCCGCACCGCCGAGGAGGCGCTGGCACAGCAAATGGGGACCGGGCTCGAGCTCTCCGGGCGACGGAAAGACGGAAGCGAGTTTCCCATCGAGATCATGCTGAGCCCCCTGGACAGCACCGAGGGCATCCTGGTGACGGCGGCGATTCGTGACATCAGCGTGCGCAAGAGGGCGGAAACGCACCTGGCCGAGATTGAGCGCGCCCGCCTGCTTGTGGAGAAGGCGCTCCGGGAGAGCGAAGAAGGGCTTCGCCTGCTCATCGACGGAGTCCACGACCACGCGATCTTCATGATCGACACCCACGGCACGATCGTCAGCTGGAATGCCGGGGCCGAACGTATCAAAGGGTACCGCGCCGACCAGATCCTCGGTCACAACTTCTCCTGCTTCTTTCCCGCCGAAGATATCGAGCGGGGCCGTCCGGCCGAGGTACTCCGAATCACCGCGGCAAGCGGCCGGCACGAGGAACAAGCCGTGCGGGTGCGGAAAGACGGGTCTCGATTCATGGCGAGCCTCACGTTCACGGCACTGCGGGACGCGGACGGGAATCTGCGTGGGTTCTCCGAGTTCAGTCACGACCTCAGCGAGCGCGAGGAATCGGGGGCGAAGTACAGAGGGCTCTTGGAAGCCGCGCCGGACGCGATGGTGGTGGTAAACCAGAATGGGGAGATCGTTCTCTTGAATATTCAGGCGGAAAAAGCGTTCGGATACCGCCGCGACGAGCTCGTGGGCCAGCGGGTGAAGAACATCATCCCGGACGGCTTCGCGGAGCGGCTCATCGCAGACGGTACTCGAACCGCCACAGAGGCGCTGGCGCAGCAGATCGGCAGCGGAATCGAGCTCGCTGGGCGACGCAAAGACGGAAGCGCGTTTCCCATCGAAATCATGCTGAGCCCGTTGGAGAGCGCCCAGGGCGTCCTGGTGACGGCGGCGATTCGCGACATCAGCGTGCGAAAGCAGGCCGAGAAACATCTGGCGCAAATGGAGGGCCGTTATCGTGGCCTCTTGGAGGCGGCGCCGGATCCGATGGTGCTCGTGAGCAAGGCCGGCGAAATCGTCCTGGTGAACCTTCAGGCGGAAAGAGTGTTCGGATACCGCCGCGATGAGCTCGTGGGGCTGAGCGCCACAAGACTCGTTTCGGAGCCGTCCGTGGAACGCGCGAACGACGCGTTCACGCGGCAGAGCAGTATTGCGATTGAGCTCCAGGGTCTCCGCAAAGACGGAGCCATTTTTCCAATCGAGGTCACACTGAGTCCGCTGGAGACCGGCGAGGGCACCCTGCTCGCGGTGGCGATCCGCGACATCACCCCGCGCAAGAAGGCCGAGGCGCAACTTCTGGACACGGTGGCGGAGCTCAACCGGTCGAACGAGGAATTGGGGCAATTTGCTTACATCGCTTCGCACGATCTGCAGGAGCCGCTCCGGATGGTGGCCAGCTACACCCAGCTCCTGTCAAAGCGTTACAAGGGAAAGCTCGACTCCGACGCCGACGAGTTCATCGCGTTCGCGGTGGACGGCGCCAACCGCATGCAGCGCTTGATCCAAGATTTGCTGGAGTATTCGCGCGTCGGCACGAAAGGAAAAGAGCTGCTCGATACGTCCAGCGAAGAGGCATTGAACCAGGCGATCGTGAACCTCGGGCGTGCCATCGAAGACAGCGGCGCCGTGGTTACGCACGACCCCCTGCCGATCGTCTTGGCGGACGAGGGGCAACTCATTCAGCTATTCCAGAACCTCGTCGGCAACGCCATCAAGTACCAAAGCCCAGGAACCCCGCGGATCCACGTCTCCGTCGCCCGGAACGGTGGGACGAAGCGGATGTTTTCCGTGAAGGACAATGGACTTGGAATCGAAGCGAAGTACTTCGAACGAATATTTGGCATGTTCCAGCGGTTGCATAAACGCGAAGAGTTCGACGGGACCGGCATAGGATTGGCCATTTGCAAGAAGATTGTCGAGCGGCACGGGGGGAGCATCTCCGTCGAATCACGACTCGGCGAGGGTTCCACATTTCGGTTTGCGTTGGCAGGAGGGGGGAGCAAATGATGAAAGCGATCGGAACGGGCGGCTCGCCCATAGAAGTTCTCTTGGTCGAAGACAGCCCGGGTGACGTTCGACTGACACAGGAAGCCTTGCGCGACGCCAATCGGGCGATTCACCTGCACGTCGCGACCGACGGCGTGGAGGCCATGGCCTTTCTGAGGCAGGAGGGGAGGCATCTCCGTGCCCCTCGCCCGGATCTCATCTTGCTGGATCTGAATCTCCCCAAGATGGATGGTCGCGAAGTTCTGGCGCTCGTCAAGGCGGACGCGAGTTTGAAACTGATACCCACCATCATTCTGACCACTTCCGAGGCGGAAGCCGACATCGTGAAAAGCTACCAACTCCAAGCGAATTGCTATCTCAGCAAGCCGGTGCAGTTGGACGCGTTCGAGAGCCTCGTGAAGAGCATCAATGATTTTTGGCTGACGAGAGCGAAGTTGCCGCCCCAGAGCCCGAGCCAATGAGGCAGAAATGAGGCAAAAATGGCTCAAAACGGTTCTCCTGATCGAAGACAATCGTGGCGACGCCCGGTTGCTCCGTGAAATGTTCGGCGAACATGGCCCGCACAGGATCGAATTGACCCACGTGGAATGCATGTACGATGCAGAGACATTTCTCGCGGAGCGCGCGACGGACGTCATTCTGCTCGACCTTGGATTGCCCGATGCCCAAGGATTGGGGGCCGTACGACGAGCCCACTCTGCGGCGCCGCGGGTCCCCCTGGTGGTGCTGACGGGTCTGGAGGACGACTCGATGGCCCTGCAGGCGTTGCAAGAGGGCGCGCAAGACTACCTCGTCAAGGGCCAAATCGACGCGCGCGGACTCGTGCGGGCCCTCCGCTATGCCGTCGAGCGGAAAGTCATGGAAGAGGCGCTGTTCGTCGAAAAGGAACGCGCGCAAGTCACGCTCAACTGCATCGGCGACGCCGTCATTTGCACCGATGTCTCGGGAAGGGTCACGTTCCTGAATGTCGTCGCGGAACGAATGACGGGTTGGTCGTGCCAAGAGGCGACTGGCCGGGCCATGGCCGAGGTGTGCCGGATCCTGGAGACTGCGAGTCGCGGACCCACCCTGATCCCGACGGGGGCGCAAGCTGGGCAAAACGAGACGGGACGGCTGGTTTCGAACTGCTGCCTCGTGCGGCGTGACGGAGTTGAAGTCCCGATTGAAGACTCCATCGCCGCCATTCGCGACCGTGAAGGGCAGTCGATCGGAACGGTCGTCGTCTTTCGTGACGTGAGCGTGGCCCGCGCGATGTCGCTGCAGATGGCCCATTCGGCGGAGCACGACTTTCTGACCGGCTTGCCCAATCGGACGCTCCTGAGCGACCGGATCGGGCAGGGGATCGCATCTGCGCAGCGCAACATGAAAAAACTGGCGGTGCTGTTTTTGGATTTGGACGGCTTCAAGCACATTAATGATTCTCTGGGGCACCTGGTGGGCGACAAGCTGATTCAATCGATCGCACAGCGCCTCGTGGACTGTGGACGCGGCGCGGACACTGTGAGCCGCCAGGGCGGTGACGAGTTCGTCATTCTTCTTTCGGAGATTCAACAGGCGGAAGATGCCGCCATCGCGGCTCGCAGAATGCTGGAAACGGTCGCCGAGCCTCATTGCATCGACCAGCACGATCTTCACGTGACCACGAGCATCGGCATAGGCGTCTATCCCGACGACGGTCTGGATGCGGAGACGCTCCTGAAGAACGCGGACACCGCGATGTACCAGGCCAAAGAGTCAGGCCGTCACAGCTTTCAGTTTTTCGAGCCCGCGATGAACAACCGGGCCGTGGAGCGACAATCCATCGAGGAGGGTCTGCGGCGCGCCTTGGAGCGCCGCGAATTCGCCCTGCATTACCAGCCGAAAATCGACTTCAAGACGGGCGCGATTACCGGCGCGGAGGCGTTGTTGCGCTGGACGCATCCCACCCGAGGTCTGGTCTCTCCGGCGCAGTTCATTCCCATCGCGGAAGACTGCGGCATCATTCTGTCCATCGGCAACTGGGTCCTTCGTGAAGCGTGCGACCAAGCCCAGGCCTGGATCGACGCGGGTCTGCCGGCAACGACCATGGCCGTGAACGTCTCGGCGAAGGAGTTCCGGCACGAGAAGTTTCTAAGCGGGCTTGTCACGATTCTCGACGAGACCGGCCTGCCTCCGACGGCGCTCGAGCTGGAACTGACCGAGAGTGTTCTCATGAAACACGCCGATTCCGCGGCATCCATCCTCCACAGCGTGAGGGAAAGAGGAGTGCAAGTTGCGGTCGATGACTTCGGCACCGGTTACTCCAGTTTGAGCTACCTTCAGAAATTTCCGGTCGATGCGCTCAAAATCGACCAGTCCTTCGTCGGCAGGATCGGCACGGGCCCAGACGACGCGAGCATTGTGACGGCGGTGATCAGCATGGCCCGCAGTCTCAAGTTACGGGTGGTGGCGGAAGGAGTGGAAACGCTGGAGCAGCTCGAATTTCTCAGGGTTCGCCAGTGCGACGAGGCACAGGGGTACTATTTCAGCCGGCCGGTCCCTCCGCAGCAATTCGCGAACTTGCTCAGAACGGGCGTGACTGCGTCGAACGACATCCTTCACGCGTGAATTCGCCGTCGCGCGCGCGAGCGCCGCGGGGACAAGGAGCCCGCCCAATGGCGCGAACGGGGACCGGCGTCTACGACCTGCTCCTTGACCCCCTTGACCCGCCGTCGCGCGGCGCGTGTTGACACGCTCGAGGGCCGGCCGTTAGCGTCCAAAGCGCGCGTATGGCTCTTCGGCTGGACGTCGTCGGAGTGCTCGCGCTGGCCGCCGTGGCAGTAACCCCCGCGCGCGCCGACGAACCGATCGGCGCCGGCGAGCCGCGCTTGATGGACGAAACCGCGGAGGTGACCACGGTCGCCGACGCGTTCGACAAGGATAACCCCTTTGATCTGAACCTGGTGCTCGGTTTCACCGAGTCCTTGAAGCACGCCAACATTCACCGCGAATCGCAGCTGTCGGGCCTCGCGACGGGCGGGTTCATCCCGGCCACGGAGAACGTCGCCAGCTACACGTCGACGACGTCGACGCTGCTCGTCGGTACCGACGTGGGCCTCTATCGGGATCTCGCGCTCATTCTGCGCGTGCCCGTCATCCTCGGCTGGTCCCAGTCCCTGGGCGACCTCGATGGTTCGTCGAATTACGCGGCGCAACGCCTCGCGGATCCGGCCGGGGGACAGCTCTTCAGCGTTCCCTTCGGCAGCCCCACGCGAAGCGGCATCGACTACGTCGCGGCGGGCATCGACTGGGGAATCTTCAATCAGCGACGCGATGCGACCAAGCCGACCTGGGTGGTCGGTATCGAGGGCCACCTGGCGGTGGGAACGCCGCTCCACGCGTGCAACGCCACCTCGGGATCCGTCCAGTGCCCCACTCCCGGAAACCCCAACGTCGCTCGCGATCCCGGCATCAGCCGCGGCATGGACGCGATCCTCGTCAAGAGTATCT
This sequence comes from uncultured delta proteobacterium, assembly GCA_963831555.1. GTDB lineage: Bacteria > Myxococcota_A > Polyangia > Polyangiales > Polyangiaceae > Palsa-1150. Next base: position 455,758 of record CAWHQT010000015.1, on the reverse strand, counting down.
GGTCGCGCCGGTTTGGGTACGTCGAGCCGTACGCCGGCTTCTGGGGGCAGATCGAGTTCCCCCAGAGCGGGAGCGACTTCGGGCCGTGGGATCCGGGCGGTCCTCTTCAGAAATCGCCCCCGTTCCTGGGCTCTTTTGCGCTGGGAATGGAGGTCACCCCCTACGAAGAGCTCGAACAATTTCAACGGCTGAGCGCGGACTTCCGCGTCAAAGGAACCTACCACTCGCCCGGACGCGATTACTCCGAGCTCTTCGATGCCCTCGGCTCCTCCCAAGCGGCGTCCCTGCGCACGCCCAACCCCGGCGCCTACGTGGCGGGGCCCGGCGGGACGAGCGTGGCCGATCCGAGCTCGGAGAGCGTTTACTTTACGGGGATCACCGAAGAGCAAGCCTATGGCAGCTTCGACCTATCGGCCTCGGCGACCTGGCAAACAGGCCAATACATCAAGTTTACGGTCGGCAGCGCATTCACTTACGCCCAGTCCCACCTGGTGACCGCCGCGGCGGCGTGCACGCAGGGCAACACGAGCCGGGCGGCGGCGGGCCCTTGCGTCGACGGTTCGACGCACGCGGTCTTGGGGATCCCCAACCCGGACCACCGCGACATCCTCGATTTGCCCGGCCATCGCTTTTCGGTCGACGACACGACGATCCTGGATCTGTGGATCACCGGCGTCGTGATGTTCTAAGGAAGGGTCATCGGTTTGGGCGCCAAAGGTCGGTCATGCGCTTCGTGCTCCTCGTAAGCGCCGCGCTCGGTGTCCTCGCCGCGGCGAGCGCCGCCTTGGCGGATGCCAAGCCGTCCGTGATCGTGTGGCCGACGCTGACGCCCGCCGGCGACGCGCCCGGGGGGAGCCCGCTGCACCGGCCCGATCCCGGAGCGGACAAGGAGGTCTACGAACGGGCGCAAGAGCTCGACGCCACCCTCCGCGACGCGGTGCAAGACCTCGGCTTCACGCTTTCGGTCGCTGACAACGGCCCCGCCCCGGGCCACACGCGCGACGGAGATCTCGTTGCGCAGGCGGCGGGATCGATGACCGGGTCGGCCGACGAAGGCACGTGGGTCGTGAGCCCGCGGATTGAAGGGGCGGGCGGCGGCGAGCAGATGGTTCGCATCGTCGTGGTGCCCCCGCGCGGCAGCGAGCTCCGCGTGCGGGTCGAGACCGTCGCGGCCGAATCGGTCAGCGTGCGCGGATTGGTCATGCTGCGCGACCTCCTCTCGCCGACGACGGCGGCCCTGGCGGCCGTCGAACAAGAGCGCGAAAAGGCCGGGCGAGGAACGTCGCTGGGGATCATGAGCACGCTGCGCTCGCAAGGGCGCGCAGTGCTCGCGGTCAACGCGGGGCTCTTCGGCGGCTTCTCGGCGTTCAGCGTGCAGCGCGCGAGCGGTTCGAGCGACCCCCGCGTGCTCTATCCGCTTCTCGCGCTCGGCGCGGGCATCGGCGTGGGCGGCGCGCTCCTCGTGGCTGACGAATGGGACATCACGCCCGGCGACGCCTGGTTTCTCTCGGGCGGCGCGTGGTGGGGCGCCGCGTCGGCCTTCCTCATCGCCGCCGGCAGGGACGTTCAGCCGCTCGACGACCGCTATGCGTGGGGGGTCGGCGGCGGCCTGGTCGGAGTCACGCTCGCCACCGTCGCGCTCACCCGCACGACGATGGACGACGGCGACGCGATGCTCGCCAACTCGGGCGGCGCGGTGGGCTTGCTGCTCGGCGGCGCGACCGAGCTTCTCTACCGAGGGCTGACGACCGCCGAGGTAACCCCCAACACGGGCATGGGATACGGCACCGCCATCGGCCTTTTGGCTGCCGGCGCCCTCGCGACCCGCGTAACCATCTCTCCGTCGCGCGTTCTGCTCATCGACGTCGGCGTGGGGGGCGGGGCGCTGCTCGGTGCGGCCGTGGGCAGTCCGCTGATCTTCCAAAACGCCACCGCGACCAACACCCGAGGATGGCTCTCGACGACGATCGGCGGAAGCATCCTCGGCGCAGGTCTCGCGTGGTGGCTCACGCGCGACTCTGCACCGACGGGCAAAGCCTGGTTGAACGGCGCGCCCACGGCGGGCATCATCGGCGAGAGCCAGACTCCGCGCGGAGCGGCGCCGGCGTTCGGCGTGGGCTGGGCGGGCCCGTTCTAGAATTCCGCCATCGGTCAACGATTTCGCGCCCGGTTGATCCGTGGAGCCCACGCGCGCCGACCGGGCGAGATCGAGGCCGGCGCGTCGGCAATTCAAACGCGCGGCTTTGGAGTGCTGCGTGGAGGCAACTCGCGCGCACACGCACACGCGCACGCACGTGAAGACGCCGATGGCCCGCGATCCCTGAGCCGATCTTTCGAGCCGCCGCTACTGCCTTTGCACCATCCCCGGTAACATCATTTATTTCGTGGAGCCCAATCGCATGTCTACGCTTTCTTGCCGCCGTAGCGGTTCTTATCGCCCTGAACGGTCGACCTCGCGGATGGGCACTGCTCTGGCGGCTCTGGCCGTCGCGGCCGGAGTCTCCGCGACCCAAGCGGGTTGCTCGGGGACGCCGACGTCGGGAGGCAACACCTCTGGTTCGGCTGGTTCGGCCACGGGGTCCACCGGGCCGAGCGGGGAAACCGCCGGCGTCACTGCGGGCGAAAGTGGTGCGTTTTCGGGCACGGGCGGCGTCAGCACGGGCTCCTCCGCAGGGATCGCCAGCGGTGACACCTCGGGTGACACCACAGGCAGCGCGGGGGCTACGGGGACAGGCTCCGGCGCGAGCACCGGCATCTCCGGGAGCGCAAGCGGCAGCGGCTCGGGTTCCGGCACGGCTGGTTCGTCCACTGGAGCACTGGACAGCGGGGGGGCGAGCGGCTCGGGCGCGAGCGGCTCGGGCTCCGGCGGATCCGGTTCGGGGCCGGGGGATGGGGGACCGGTGGCCAGCGGCGACGGGGGAGCCGCAGCGCAGGGATGCGCGGGAACGAGTTACAAGCTTTGCGAAGATTTCGAGACGGGCACGGTGGGGGCCCTTCCCACGGGGTGGACGTCGTTCAAGGGGTACGGCGCAGGTTCCCCCACGGATGTCGCCCTCGCCAACGATGAGTTTCACTCCGGAAAGATGTCGTTGAAGAGCGACTCGCTCATGCGGGGCGCGACCCGGGCCGAGAGAAGCCTCAGTGCCATCGGAGCGACGGCGGCCAACCACTGGGGCCGCATCTTTTACAAAGTGGATTCACCCTCGCCCAAACCGAACACGTACCTCCACAATACCTTCGTCTCGCTCATCGGGCCCGGCGGCGAAAATCGAATCGTCGATACGGTCGAAGCGCCGAACGGCAATACGCATCAGTGGCTCTTCAACATACCGAGCGACGGATGCTGCACGAGCTCGGCCTACAGCTGGACTTTCGACGCCGCATGGCACTGCGCGGAATGGTATGTCGACGTGGCCACCTACAGCTACCGATTCTTCTCCGATTCGACGGAGGTTACGGCGCTGGCGTTCACCGGCAACATGAAGTCGACGATGTCGGATTACACCGACGTCGTGGTGGGAGCGACGTATTACCAGTCGAACGGCGCGATCGCGACGCCGTTCATCGTTTGGTTCGACGACCTTGCCATCGACGACAACCGAGTCGGCTGCCAATAGCGGGTCGGGGGCCCGCGCCGAAAGGTGGGCCGTGGCGAGGCCCCGCCGTCACCTGACGGTATCGTGAGTACCGCAACGAGTACGACCCGGCCGTTCATTCCAATATCGACGGGTTCCGTTGCGCCAGGACGCCCTGAAGCCCACCCGCGAGCGCTCGAACGGTGAAACACCGCGTTCTCCCGCGTGGGTTTGGGAGTACCCTCCGAGCGTGAACCATCCGTCGCGCAAGCCCAAAGGCTACTCGGGACGGCAGCACGAGACGCTCGGCTCGGACATCTTGGCCGTCGTCCGGGTGCTGAAGTTGCCCGAGCAAGTCCTTGGCGACGAGGAATGCCAACGCCTGAAGAATGTCGATCCGAACGGGTGGTATCCCATTGATCGCCTCCTCGATCTGATGGATCGACTGGACAAGGCGGTAGGCCATTATGGCCTACTTCGTATGGGAAGAATGCTCTTCGAGATGTCGCACAAGGAACGCGTTCTCCAAGTCGCGACGTCCGCACGGGACATCATCGAAGGGATCGACGGCATGTACCACCACGCCAACCGAGGAATCGGCATCGGGGGCTGGAAAGTCCTCCGGTTCGAAGCGGGTCACGCAGAGCTGGAGAAGACGACGCCTCACCACTGCGTGGTGGAGCAAGGCATTCTCTCGGCGGGGCTCGCGGCCGTCGGTTGCCCGGGCGTCATCTCCCAGCGCGAATGCTTTCGCAAGGGAGCCCGCGCATGCGTCTACACCATCAGCTCCTCGTTCACGGACGAGCGATGGTTCGGGCGAACGCCGGAGGCCTAGGGGGCTAACTGTAGTCCTTCTCCATTCGCTCCTGGTCCTCCTTGCAGCGAATGCACAGCGTGGTCTCCGGGCGCGCTTCAAGCCGCTTGACCTGGATCTCTTCGCCGCACTCCTCGCAGATGCCGAACGTTCCCTCGTCAATCTTTCGAAGTGCCTTCTCGATCTTGTCGAGAAAGCTCTTCTCGCGCCCGCGCAGGCGGAACGTGAACGATTGCAGGTACTCGCTCGACGCCAGATCCATTTCGTCCGGCAAATCGTCCGTGTCGAGCGCCATGTCTTGCTCGAGCGTTTGCTTTGCCTTCTTGAGGATTTCGTCGCGCTTGTCAGTGAGAAGCGTCCGGAACTTCTTGAGGGTCGCCTTGTTCACAGTTGACCTCGGATGATCGTCGGTTCGCAGTCTGATGACAAGCCCCGTCCCCGACGAGGGGCCGGCTACGTTAAACACCGTGAACGCGCCCGTCAATCGACTTTCGCCGATGCTGGCTTGCGACAAGGCGCTGGCGTGCGCCCTCGGACCCCCACCCACCGATTGCGCTCGGAAACATTCGAAGGCGGGGTTCGAGCGGCGGACGTCGAGTAATTCGTGCATCGCGTTACTGAGCCGTCATCAGAACGAAGCCGAACGGAATTCTCCGACACTGTAACCCTGAACTTCAGGGCGAACCGAGCCCAGGAGGATTCATGCGCAAGAGATACATAGTGCTTTTACTCTCGCTTTCTTCGCTCGCCGCGTTCGGCTGCGGAGATGACACCACGACGTCGGCGCCGCCCCCCCTGTCCGACGGGGGCTCGGACGCCACGACGCCCGGGGACGGTTCGATCAGCGACGGCGCGACTGACGCGGGATCCGATGCCGCCGCCGACGCAAGCGACGCGGGCGATGCCGGCGACGCAGACGCCGCCACGATTGACTCGGGGAGCCTCGATGCGGCGATTAGCGACGCAGCTCCGGACGTAGCGATTCCGGACGCGGCTCTGGACGTGGCGATTCCGGACGCAGCTCCGGACGTAGCGATTCCGGACGCGGCTCTGGACGTAGCGACTCCCGATGCGGCTGACGGATCGCTCGACAACTGAGCGCCACATTCGTCACCCTGAAAGTGTGGCCGGAAATGGAAGCTGGGGGGCTTTGGGGGGAGAGGATTCCCCCAAAAACTGGCTCGTGAAAGAGCTGCCCGGTAGTACCGGGCAGCTCTTGAGCTTGAGTCTCGCTCCGGCAAGCTCCGCTCGACAGAACGGGTCGCACGTCACATCTTGGTTAGCCCTGAGCGGCCTTCTTCTTCGGTGACGCAGTGCGCTGCAGCACCTCGCGCAGATACCGCGCGGTGTGCGAGCGTGCGCTTTGGGTGATCTGTTCGGGTGTCCCTGCGGCGACGACTTCCCCGCCGCCGTCGCCGCCCTCGGGTCCGAGATCGATGACCCAATCGGCGCACGCGACCACGTCGAGGTTGTGCTCGATGACCACGATTGTGTTTCCCTGATCGCGCAGATCGAGGAGCGCCGTGAGGAGAATCTCGATGTCTGCGAAATGCAGGCCGGTGGTTGGCTCGTCGAGCACGTAGAGCGTCCGCCCGGTCGCTCTTCGCGAGAGCTCGCGCGCGAGCTTCACTCGCTGTGCCTCGCCTCCGGACAGCGTCGTGGCGGGCTGGCCCAGCGACAGGTATCCGAGCCCCACCTTCCGGAGGGCCTCGAGGCGGTCCGCGATGCGCGGCACCGTGCCGAGGAGCTCGGACGCCTGTTCGACGGTCACGTCGAGCGCGTCGGCGATCGACATTCCGCGGTATTTCACTTCGAGCGTCTCGCGGTTATAGCGCCGGCCGGCGCATGCATCGCACGTGACGAACACGTCGGGCAAAAAGTGCATCTCGACGCGGAGGACGCCGTCCCCCTGGCAGGCTTCGCACCGACCTCCTTTGACGTTGAACGAGAACCGGCCCGCCTTGTATCCGCGGGCCCGCGCGTCCGGCAGCGCCGCGTAGAGCTCCCGCAGAAGCGCGAAGATTCCCGTGTAGGTCGCCGGATTCGAGCGGGGCGTTCGCCCGATCGGGGCCTGATCGATGGACACGACTTTGTCGACGTTCTCCAACCCCTCGACCCGATCGCACTCGCCGACGGGCGCCGTTGCGTTGTAGAGCTTCGCGCGCGCGGCCGGCAACAACGTATCGACCACGAGGCTCGATTTGCCGCTGCCGCTGACGCCCGTAATGCACGTCAGAAGGCCGATGGGCACCTCCGCCGTCACGTCGTGCAAATTGTGGGCACGCGCGCCCACGACGCGAACGCAGGCCTTGCCCGGGGCCCGGCGCTTGCTCGGGACGGGAAGGTGACGCGTCCCGTTGAGCCACGGCCCGGTGATCGACGTGGGCGACATCATGATCTCTTGCGGCGTGCCCTGGGCGACGACTTCGCCCCCGTGGCGGCCCGCGCCGGGGCCCATGTCGATGACGTGATCGGCGGCAAGAATCGCTTCGCGATCGTGCTCGACGACGATGACCGTGTTGCCTAAGTCGCGCAGGCGCACTTGGGCGTCGATGAGCCGGGCGTTGTCGCGCGCGTGCAGGCCGACGCTCGGTTCGTCGAGCACGTAGAGAACGCCGACCAGCGCCGCTCCGATTTGCGTCGCGAGCCGTATCCGCTGGCCCTCGCCCGAAGACAGCGTCTGCGCGCTGCGATCGAGGGTGAGGTAGTCCAGGCCCACGTCGATGAGAAACCCGAGCCGGGCGGAAACCGCCTTGAGCAGGGGTTCGGCGATGGCCCTTTCGCGGGGCCCGAACGCGGGCTCGCCGGCCTCGCGGGGGCCTTGGCTGGCGAGCGCTTCGACGAACGCGCGAACGTGGCGAAGCGGCAGCGCCCCCACCTGGGCCACGTCCTTGCCACCCAGTTTGACGGCGAGCGCTTCGGGACGCAGGCGCTTGCCTTTGCAGGCATCGCACATGCGCGTGACAAGAAATCGCCCGAGCTCGTCGTCGGCGATTCCGCCCTCGCTCGCATCCGGATCGTCGTCCTCCGCGGTCTCGGCGCGGGGGTCCGCGAGCGCGGTGAGGCGTCGCTCCAGGCGCGGCACGAGCCCCTCGTAGTTCTTGCGTTTGCCTCCACCCTCCCTCTTTCGCGCTCCCGCTTCCGGCGGCCGGCTGCCATTGGCCCCGAAGAGGATTGCCGTGCGCTGCTCTTGCGGCAGCTTGCTCCACGCAACGTCGGGACTCGCGCCGAGCGTCTCGACCGCCCGCGCGACCTCGGCCGACAGCGCCACGCTGCCGCGGCGACCCCAGCCGAGCACCACTCCCTCGCGAAGCGATTGCCGTGCGTCGCCGATGCAGCGCTCGGGATCGACGACGTCGCGCGCACCGAGACCGTCACACGTTGGGCAAGCGCCGTGGGGTCCGTTGAACGAGAACATCCTCGGCTCGATCGGCGGCAGAGAGATTCCGCAATCGATGCAAGCGAAGCGCTCGCTCATCCAGAACGGTTCGTCGTCCCCCGCCTGCACCAGTAGGCGCCCTTCGCCAAGCTTCAATGCCAGCTCGACGCTGTCGGTCAACCGGCCCTTCATCCCTTCCTTGAGGACCAAGCGATCGACGACGACGTCGAGATCGTGGGCGCGGGTTCGGTCGAGGTCGATCTCGTCGCCCAGATCGACCACCGATCCGTCGATGCGGGCCCGTACGAACCCGTCCCGCCGTAGGCGCTCGAGCTCCAGTTTTAGCTCGCCTTTGCGGGCGCGAGCCACGGGGGCCATGACGCTGAGCCTCAGCCCCTCCGGCATCGCGAGCAAGCGGTCCACGATCTGCTGCACCGTCTGCGCTTCGATCTTTTTGCCGCAATTCGGGCAGTGCGGGACGCCCACGCGCGCGTAGAGGAGGCGCAAGTAGTCCGCGATCTCGGTCACGGTGCCCACCGTGGAACGGGGGGACTTGGAAAGCGGCCTCTGCTCGATGGCGATGGCGGGACTGAGCCCGTCGATTCGCTCGACGTCGGGCTTCGCCAGCTGCTCGAGAAACTGGCGCGCGTACGCGCTCAAGGACTCGACGTAACGCCGTTGTCCCTCGGCATAGATCGTATCGAACGCGAGGGACGATTTGCCCGAACCGCTCGGCCCCGTGAACACCACGATCTTGCCACGAGGCAGACTGACGCTCACATTTTTGAGGTTGTGTTGCCTGGCGCCAACTACGACGAGACGGTCCAAGGTCGGGAGCCCATCGTTAGCATGGGGCTCCCGGGGGCGCTTCGCGTCGACAGCAGGCGAGAGGGGGCGAGCGGCTGCTTTCATTTCCGCTTTCATTCCGCGCGAAGCGCCGTCGATCGGGCTTGTGGTACGCTGTTTCGCGGATGTTGAAGGTCGAGTGCGACTCCTGCCGGGCGCCCTATCAGGTCGATGAGCGGCGCGTCCCGCCGGCGGGCCTCAAGATGCGCTGCCCGAAGTGCGGGCACTCGTTTCTGGTGACCAACCCCGGCGGGCTCGCTTCGAGCGCGTCCGATGCGGCGCTGCCCCAAGTCGTCCCCGCGCGCGGGGCGCCCCTGCCGCCGCGTCAGGCGCCGCCTCCACCGCGTCAGGCGGCTCCCCCACCGCGCCCGGCTCCGCCGCCTCCGAGCAAGCCGATGATCGGTCGGTCTCCCGTGGCCGCGCCGACCGTGAGTCCACCGCCCCGGGCCTCCTTTCCGTCGGATTTCCCGGCCGCGCTGGGGTTCCTCGACGAGGGCGACCTTCCCGTGGTGTCGCCGGATCTCCCTTCGGCAAAGGGGGCCCCGGCGTCCAGGGCCACATCGATTCCGCCGAACGCGGCAACCCCCACGGCCCCGACGACCGCACGCACCACCACGTCTCCGATGGGTCGTCCCGCGCCTCCTGACGAGCGGTCGCCTTTCGGGGACACGGAGCTTGCGCTGCCGACCACCCGCGCCGACTTGCCCGCGGCCAAAGGCGCGGCTGGACGCGGGGCCCCAGCGGGTGCCCTCTCCGCGAAAGCGTTCGACGGTGCCTTGCCAGAACCCGTGGCGCCGTTGCCCACGGTCGCGAGCCGATCGCCGCCGCGCGCCGCCCCAGCGTCGGTCGCGGGGTCGTCGGCGTTCTTGCCCTCCCCGCTCCCCTCGTTGCCCGTCGTTGCGGCGGTTCTGCCCACCTTCGTGGCACCGGCATCGGCTCGTGCGTTTGGCGAGATTGACCTCCCGGCACCGACGGACTCGCTCCCCGTGATGACAGGCCGCGACAGCCACCTTCCATCGCTTGCCCAAGATCAAGAGCCCATCATGGGTGGCGCTTTCGGGGAGATCGACCTGCCCCGCGAGGCTCCATCGAGCGCGCCACCCCCGCGGAGCGGCGCCCCCGAGGCACCCGACTTTGCCGACCTCGGGGCTCCGCCGCGAAAAGTCGCGTCTCCGAGCATCCCGCCCGCGCTCCAGGGCGGCGACCGGGAAGACGGCGGCATGAGCTTTGGCGAAGTGGATCTGGGAGGGGGCGGGGGCAAAGGAGGCGACCCTTCGATCCGCGTCGACGCGCCGGGCCGCCCGAGCGACGCCGCCTGGAGTCCCGTCGCCGAATCGGACGGGGCGGTCGTCGCGGGCGCCGGCCATGCGCGGTGGCCGGTCGCGGCGCGCGTCGCGGCGGTGCGCCGCAAACCATCCATCGGGCGTGCGATCGGAATGGGCGTCGCCGTCGCTCTCCTGCTGGGGGGCGCTTCTCTTCAGCTCACGCCGTACGGAGCGTTTGGGTACCTGCTTCTCGCGGACGTCGTCCATGCCGGGAGCTATGCGGCCGCGACCGCCGCGGCGATCGGCGAGGCCCAGAAGACGCTCGGCGTCGATACGTACGACGACGCCAAGGCGGCCGTCGAAGCGGCCTACGCTTCCCACGTGCGAATGCCGCGAGCGAAGCCGCTCACAGCGTATGCCGCGCTCGTGGACTCCGAGGTGACCGTCCGGTACGGCTCCGACGCAAGTCGCGCTCCCCTCGCGAAGCAACTCACCGCGGACCTGTCGGGCGCCGGGAAGGTCGCATACCTCACGGTGGCTCTGGCCGCTCAGGCGGCCGAAGCGGGTGACCTCGAGAAGGCCGGCGCTTTGCTCGAGACGGAGAGCCGGCGCCAGCTCGGCGATCCCGTCGAGCTCGACGTCCTCCGCGTCCTCGGCGACGTAGAACTGGCGTTGCAAGATGGCGGCGCGGCCCTGGGCGCGTTCAAGAGAGCGTTGGCGTTGTCGAATGACGCTCGCGCGCACTTCGGTTTGGCGAAGGCGTACGATCTGCTCGGCGACGGGCCGAATGCGAAGAAGGAAATCGACGCGACGTTGGCCTCGTCTCCGCAGCACCCGGGCGCGCTCACGCTGCGCGCGCGACGAAAGAGCGCGGCGGTGGACTCGCAGCAGGCGCTCGCCGATCTAGGGATCGTCCTCGATGGGCCCGCGCGAGCGAAGGCCTCTTCGAGCGAGCTCTCGGACGCATACGCCGCGAAGGCGTGGGTGGATCTCGAACGCGGTGCGACCGGTGACGCCCGAGAGGCCTTCGCGCAGGCGGTGAGGCGTAACCCCGGCAATGTCGATGCGCTCAACGGCGAGGGGCGGCTCTTTCTCGACGAGGGGCGTTACGCCGAGGCGCTCGCGCGGTTCGACACGGCGCTCAAATCGGCGCCCTCCTCGCCCGAGACGATTGGCAACGACGCCGAGGCCAAGCTCGCCCTCGAGCGGCTCGAGGACGCAAAGCAACAGCTGACGGCGGCGCGCGAGCGCTTCCCGAAGAGCGTTCCGATTCTGCTCGTGCTCGGTAAGGTGGAGCAACGTCTTGGCAACGGCGATGCCGCGGAGGCGGATTTGCGCGCGGCGATCGCCGGCGCCGACCCCGGGCGGCAAGACGCGTTGCTCCCGTACGTTGCGCTCTCGGAGCTGCTGTCGGCGCGCGGTCGGTTGAACGAGGCGGGCGCGGTCCTCCACGAGGCCGGCAAGACTCTGCCGCCCTCGGCCGCCCTCGAACGCGCCTTCGGCGAAGTGAGCGAGCTTCAAGGAGACTACGACGCCGCCATCGCCGACTATCGAAGCGCGCTGGCCAGGACGCCGGGGGATCTCGCCGCGCACTTCCGGCTGGCGGTCGCCCTGCGGCGCACTCGAAGATTCGACGCCGCGTCGGCGGAGCTGGACCGAGTGAGCGCCGTGGACCCAGACTATCCGGGCCTCTTGCTCGAACGCGGCTTGCTCTTCGAAGAGTCGGGTGACGTGGAGAAGGCCATCGAACAATTCAAGGTGGCCCTGGCGCGCGCGCCGGAGGACGCCGATCTCGAACTCCGGGTGGGCAGCGCGTATGTCTCCATCGACCGGCCCGATGACGCGCTGCCGATGCTCCACAAGGTGCTCGACAAGCGCCCGACCAGCGCCGAAGCGCATCACTACATCGGCCGCGCGCTCATGCAGAAAGGGGCCTCGTCGCAAGCCGACGCCCTCCATTACCTGCGACGCGCCGTGGAGATCGACCCAAACCGTGCCGAATTCCACGTGTACCTCGCGCGGGCGGCCAATGACGCGACACCCGCGCAGCTCGAGCTCGCGCGCGACGAGGTGGATCGCGCGCTCGCGCTCGACAAGGGCAATCCCGAGGCGTACTGGCAGCGCGGGGTGCTGGAACGCGTCGAAGGCGCGATCGAGGACGCGATGAAGGACGAGAGACACGCGCTCGAGCTGCGGCCGTCACGGTACGAAGCGCATGCCACCCTTGCCGAGTGCTACGAGGACAAGAACGACGAAACCGCCGCTCTCGCCGAATGGGCGCGTGCCATCGCGGGCGACGGCACGACCACGGACGCGGACGGCCAAGTGCCCCATCCGTATTGGCGCTACCGGTATGGCAAGTTGCTAATGGAGAAGGGCGCGCGACCCGCGGCGCTCGGGCAGCTCCTGGCCGCCGTGGGCGCAGCCGAGAAGATGGAGCTTCGACCCGGTTGGCTTGCGCCCCTCGAGTTCCTGACGGCCGAGGGCTTGCGGGCATCGGGGCGCAAGGCGGACGCGATCGAGCACTACCGCCGCTTTCTGGAGGTCGCCCCCGTGAGCTCGCCGGACCGCGCGGACGCGAAGATGGCTCTCTCCAGGCTGTCGCCCGGAGACGGCCCGTAGTCGACGTTCCGCTAGTACTTAGAGCAAGCTCACCACCTGCACCCCCCAATCTCCGCTCGATAGAAACAGCGTGTCGTCCTGTCGCGCGATCGAGCTCACGCCCCACCCCTCCGTGCGCACGAACTGATCGTAGGCCGGCGCTGCGCTCGGCGACACGCGATAGATATCGAGCCCTTCGCTCCCCCACCCGGACAGCACGAGCGCGCGATCGCCCTGCACGTCGAGGAGCCATCCCCATCCCCCCGATCCGCTGGCCACGCGATCGACCGGTTGCGTGGGTTGGGTCAGATCGAGCTGATGGAGCTCCATCGATGGGCCGGAGCTCGTGTACGTGTAGAGCTGGGTCGTGGTGTACGCCGTGTTTCCTCTCACGATCACGTTACCGACCCAACCGTCGAGCGCCGTCGTGCTCTGCAGGTGGGCAAGGTTGCTCGCGTCGACCTCCAGGACATCGAAGAAATTGATCCCGTTGGTGTAGCCCCCCTGCCACTGGTAATCGATCGTGTAGAGAATGGACGGGTCGGTGTCGGAGCCCCCGACGAGGACGCCCGGGACGTTGATGCTCGCGGCGACCTTCGGATGCGCCCGATCGGAGAGGTCGATCTTGTCGAGGTAATACTTGACGCTGGGGTTCTGACCCGAAGGTCCATACGGCCACGCATAGTGCGTCGTATAGAGCGTGCCGCCCACCACCTTCATGTCCCCCCACCATGCATCGAGGTCCTGGGTGATGGCGGCCGCTCCGACCGTGGGCGCATCGGGGTTCGAGAGATCGGCGACGAACAGGTCGTCCGACGCGTCGACGTAGACCCCGTTCGCACCGTAGTTGGGGCTCCAACGGCGGAAGGCGAGCGCGTCGCCGTCTACCTGCGCGATGTCGCTCCCGTCGTACCAGTCGTTATAGTAGCAGCCGTACCAGCCCCAGTACCAAGAGTATCCCGGGTCGATCGGCAGCTTGACCAGACCGCGCGCTTTGGCGCCGCCGTTCGAGACGTCGACCACCTGCACCTGCTCCTGCCACCCGTTGCACGGGCCCGGGTAGGGACCCGTCTGTCCCGGATAGACCGGGCACGGCACGGGTAGCGACACGGCGCTCACGACGTAAACGAAGTTGCCGTTCGTGAAGACGCGCGCGTTCACGCCGGGAACGGGAACGTCGGGGGCCGCCGATTCGTCGAGGATCTCCGCGGCATCGGACGTCGGTAGGACGCGCACGTCCGACTGCGAGACGTCATTGCCCCACCAGTCGCTCGCCGAGACTTCGGCGATCGTGGTCCCTGCGGGCTGGGAGGCGACGACATTTCGCGCGAGCGTGAGCTGCGCGGTGACCGAAGGCGCGAGCGGGTCGGCATAATTGACGACCGACAGCGCGAGGTCGCTGAGCGAAATGATACGGCCGTTGGCGAAGATGCCCCGCTCGACCCACCCCTGGCCGCGCGCGGCCCCGGCCGTCGTGATGCTCGTGGGCGTGTATTCGATGAGCTGAACGCCGTTATTGTACTGCTGCGAAGTGCTACTCCATCCGCTGAACGGCAGGACGACGAGCCCCTGCGAACCATCCACGGTGGTCCCGCGGATGAACGCTTTGAAGGTCTCGGCGGCCGGCGTCCACGCCCATCCGTCTCCAAAGCTCGACGTGCCGATCAGCGTGGGCTTCGTGTCGTCCGTGACGTCGAGGTAGTTCAGGGAGACCTGCGACGAGTCGTTCGTCGAGTTCTGGCCGAGGGCGAAAAGCTGATTGCCCGACGGCAAGATGAGCCACGGGTTTCCAGGGATCGTCGTCTGCCCCGCGAGCACGGGAGCCGCCGGGTTCGACAGGTCGTAGATCTGGAGCGGGGTCGTGCCGCTGTTACCGTAGTACCCGCTGCCCGGCGACAGGTACATCCGCTGGCTGTCGAAGCGCGCCGCCGCCGTCCAGCCGGCCGAGTTGATGGGGAGCTCCGAATCCAGGACGGGCTGGTCCGGGTTCGAGAAGTCCGCCGTCGATAGAACGTACCCGGCGCCGCATCCGGCGCTCGAACAGCCGAGGACATGAGCCGTCATACCGTCGGCGAAATCGAGGTTCCACCGTCCGTTGTCGGTCCCCCATCCTTGGATGTCGCCCGCGACGGTGATCGATTGGCGCTCGACGATCGCGCCGGCCGGATCGCTGATGTCCAGATATTGGAGGTCGGTCGTCGTCGAGTTTGCGTAGGCGTTCGTCGCGCTGTTGGCGGTCGGGTGCGCGAGGAGAATCGAGTTGGGCGTCACGTTGAAGACGCCGCCGTACCCCGCGTACGTCTTCGCGTCGGCGGCCGTGATCACGCCGCCGGTGAAGTTGACCGAGGACACGATGACGCTCGGAGCGTTGCTCGGTGCGGCGACCCCCGCCACCCCGCCTCCGTAGTTGTCCCAGCCGTACGTCCATCCATAGTCTTCGCTGACGGCGTAGAGGACGTTGCCGACGATGCGCGTGTCCTGAATCCAGCCGCCCAGCTTGGCCTCGCCGAGGACCTTGATGTTCGTCGGATCGGTTGCGTCGAGTCCTCGCACGATGGACCCGTGGAAGGGTTGGCCGTTGTCGAGGGTTCCATACCAGTCGGCGACGACGACGACGGCGACGCTGTTTTGAACGAACATCTGCACGGGGCTGCCGAAAATCGGCGAGCGCCCGAGGAGCTTCGGATGGTCGACGTCCGTGAGGTCGAACACCATCAAGCCGCGATAGCTATTGAGGTAGTAAAGCCAGTTCGTGGTGGGGTCGAAGCGGTAAAGGTCCGTCTCCTGGACGGTCCGTGGCGTGGGCGCCGCTCCGCTCACGGATGCGCTGACGGGCGGCGTCGCCGCCCCGGCGCCGGCGGTGGTCTGGCCGCCAAGGTTGGCCGACGGGGCCCCGCCGCCGCCCCCGAAGGAGCCACCCGGGGGAGGCGCCGAGGTGAAGTCCGTGGCGCCCAGGATCGGTGGGTTTTCGTGCGCCAGGGGCAGATGCGCCGCCCCTCCGCCGCTGCATCCGCCGAGCGCAAGCGCCGCGGCGACAAGGGGCAAGGAAAGGAAGGAAGCGCCAACCGGATTCGAAGTGGAGGGAAGGGTAGGCATAGGTCGAAGCGTTCTCCGGTTGCCCTTGGTGCACGCCGGGGGCCAAGCACCGGACTCATTGAAATACAGCGGCTTACGCGCTTCGAACAACGGGGCGGAATGTGCCAGCTGGCACAAACGCAGGATCCCGGTGCCCGAGGCGTAGTGGGCTTGCCGTAGTTGAAGCCCCTGTCATTCGCCTAATTGGAGACCCGGGTCAGCCTGAGCGCTTCGCTCCGGCTTGACTCGCTTCGCTCGCGTCCGCTCTCGCAGCCTGGCTTGCACGGAACGTCGAAGGGAGCGATGCCGCTCCACCTCGAGCTCCGCAGCCGTCTGGCCCGGAAGCTTCGCTTCGCCCACGGGGGATGAAAAGGGGCCATACCGACGCTGTGCACAACGCCGGCACGAAGCCCGATCTCGTCAACACGGTGGTAACTCCCCGACCAGCAGTCTGGAATGGGCGCGGCTTGCGGATCCATACATGTCGCAGCTCGCCGCGAGGCGAGTGAGCACGCAGGGCAGAATCCTCTGATTTCTCCGCACCCCCCGCCGGCCTTGTGCACGTCTTGCTTCGGGAACTTGGCAACGCAAGATCGAACAACGCCTTTGCGCGGAGCCCCGCGGTCAAGCAGGGATTCGACAGAGTCGACATGTACGGGTACGTCAGTATAGTTTTAGCGACGGTGCAGGAACAGGAGAAGGAGATCGCAGGGCTTCGACGCGAACTCGAGGAGTCGCGACCCGCTGCATGCTCCGCTGCGGGCGCGTCAGGGGACGGTCGGGAAGCGCAACGACAGTGAGGTAGCGCAGCGCGCGTTTCACTTGGGTTCACGTGAATTCGTGGGGTCGAGCGCCGCGGCCATTCGCGCGAAGGCGTCGACTTCGAGCGTCTCGCCTCGCGCGTCGAGCGCGACGCCGGCCTGCCTTGCCGCCTCTGCGAGTTCGTTCGCATCTTTTGCGACGCTCGCCCATGCGTTGCGCAGAGTCTTTCGACGCGCCTGGAACGCCCCGCGGACCAGCGCGCGGAAGCATGCCGTCTCGCGCGCGCGGGGCGGCCGGAGGGCCGTCAGCTCCACGACCGCGCTCGTGACGGCGGGCGGAGGATGAAACGATCCTGCGGACGCGCGCAGAAGGCGCCGAACGTCGAACGAGGCTTGAACGAAGATGGTCAGCGCCCCTCGATCTTTGGTCGAGGGCGCGGCCATCAGTCGTTGGGCGACCTCGTCTTGCACCATGAAGACCACGCGCTCCAGCGAGCGAGCGCCCTCGACCGCACGGCGCAGGAGCGAACCCGTAATCGCGTACGGGAGATTCCCGCACAGGATGCGCGGGGAATCCGAGGCTTCGGCGCCCAACAGAGCGGCGAAATCGACCTGCTGCGCGTCGGCTTCGAGCACCACGACGGACGTGCCGACAACTTCGCGCGAAAGGATCGGAACGAGGTCACGATCGCGCTCGATCGCGTAAAGCTGCCGCGCCCGTCCGGCGAGCCACCGCGTCAACGCGCCGGTGCCTGCGCCGATCTCCACGACGCGCGCGCGCCCGACCTCGTCGTCGTGGACGCATGCGTTCGCGATCGCGCGTGCGATCGGCTCGGCGACGAGGAAGTTCTGCCCGAAGCTCTTCTTCGGGCGCAGGCCCGCATGATTCAGCAATGTCCTCGGGTCGTGCCCCGTCACGGCCGCTCCTGGGCGATGGGCGCCGGCATGCTGTCGGCCAACGCGCGGGGCACGATGACGCGGACGCCGAGTCGCCGCAGCACTCTCTCCCCTTTTTCGCGCGACGCGCGGGCACGCCCGCGCACGGCTTCTCGAACGACCCCGGCGATGGCGGAGTCACGTGGGCCTTCGCCGCCGATCCCCGCGTCGAATCGGGGCAGAGTCCAGCGCACGTCGAGCCCTCGCCGGCGCAGGGATGCGACGGGCTTGGCCATGGCGAGCACGTTCGTCGGCGGGGGACCCCACACGTGGACCACGCGAGCGCGCGGCTTTTCGCTCGATAGCCGGTCGAGAACGCGCGCGAGCATCGCCTCCGTTTGTGCCCTTTCGCCCTCGACCCGCGGTGGCGTCTCGATCCCGAATGAAGCCAGGTAGTGCCGGAGCGTCTGCTCGCGAGGCGTCCTCGCGAACGGCAGGCGGGTGGCGAAGGGAGCGCTCGCGCGCAGCTTTTCGGCGCGCGCCGCGAGCGCGTCGAGGTTCGTCGCGGGGATGTCGGCCAGCCCTCGCGGGTCGAGCGGGCGCGCGTGTTCGGTGACGAGCCGCGCGACTTCGCCTTCATCGATTCTCCGATCGGTCGGCGTCGACGACGTTCGCCGCGCTGGCCAGGGCGCCGGCGAGGGTCAGCGCGTGCGCCGTGCCACGCCCGGGCTCGACCCATGCGCGCAGACGAGACGCGGTCACGACCAGGCCTACGTGGTCTCCCCTGCGCAGGTGCCGGGCGGCCAGCGATCCCACGTCGTCGACGACGAGGTCGAGCGGCGCGCTCCCGGGCGACCCCGCCCAGAGCTCCACCGACGAGTCCACCACGAGCCAGACGATGTCTCGCTCTTCGCGGTCCATCTCGCGCACCAGCAGCCGCCCGCGCCGCGCGCTCGCTTTCCATGCGATGCGCTTGAAGGGATCGCCGGCGACGTGGTCGCGTAGCTCGCGTAACTCTTCGCCTCGCCCGGCCACGTGGCCCGTGCGGCCGGTGGCGGATGCGCGTCGCGGGTGCCCTGCCCGCGGAGACAACGCCAACGCGGCGAGGCCTTTCGGCAGCACTTCCACGCCGAGTGGATTCGCGAAGAGTAAAGGCACTTCATAGAGACCCTCGGCGCCGAACGGCGTACCCCCCACTTCGAGCGCGAGTCCGTGGACGCCCCATCGGCCCACGCGGCTGCCGCTCACGGTCACGCTCACGAGGGTCCGCGCCCCCGGCGGGAGGTCGACGATTTCGGCGGGGACCGACGCGGCGAGCATGCTCGACGCAATGGGTCGGATCCGGGAGGCGCGGACACGATCGTCCCCGCGGTTGCGGAGCTCGCCGCGAAGCTCGATCGAACCGCCGCGGGCGATGCGGTGCACGCGGCTGCCCTCCGTCCAGATCATCTCGAAACCCGCGGCCCGAAGCCGCGTGATGTTCATGCGCGCGAGCGCCCGGCCCACCGCGACCGCCAGCAGGATCGCACCGCCGAAGGCCACCACCGGCGGCAGGCGCGCGGCGGCCCCGAGCGTCACGAGGCCGACGCCTGCCACGGCCACGTGGAAGGTCGAGCGCGTCGGGTAGAGCTGCACGATGAATTGCGGTCGGCCGGGAGCTCGACGGACTCGAAGCGAGCCGGGCGAGACGTTACCACATCGCGTCGAGTCGGCAGACGCTCGAGCCAGCGCGCGATGCGTCCGACCGGCGCTAGTTACTAGCCCCCCACCCAGCTACGCCGGACGCGCAACGTGGGAAACGGGCGTCTTCTCCTGCTGGGATGCTCTAAGGGAGCGGCATCGCTCCCTTCGACGTGCCGCGCAATCAAGGCTGCGAGAGCGGAGACGAGCGAGCGAAGCGAGTCGAGCCGGAGCGAAGCGCTCAGGGTGACGCTCGGGTTTCTGACTAGACCGCGCGCATGCCGCGCCGGTAGCTGACGGTGGACAGCGCCTCGTCGACGATTCGCTCGCGCGCTTTCGCGTCCCCGTCCGCGTCGGCGGTCACGAGGATGCGATGGACAAGGACGCTCGGCGCCACGGCGCGAATGTCGTCCGGGGCTACGAACGGCCTTCCACTGAGCAACGCCCACGCCTTGGCCGCCTGCATCAGCCCGAGCGTGGCGCGCGGACTCGCTCCGAGCACGACGCGCGCATGAGCACGCGTAAAGCTCGTGATACCCACCGCGTAGTCGAGCAAATCGTCTTCCACGTGCACGCGCGCGCAGATCGAGGAAAGGGCAAAGACATCCCGAGCGTCGAGGACCGCGCGCACCGTCGGCGGCTCGAGACTATGGGCTTTGAGCATCTGCGCTTCCTCGCGCGGCGAGGGGTACCCCATGGGGACCCGGACGAGGAATCGATCGATCTGTGCCTCGGGCAGGGGGTAGGTGCCCTCCAGGTCGATCGGATTTTGCGTCGCGAGCACGAGGAACGGCGACGGCAGCTCGAATCGGTCGCCCTCGATGGTGACCTGACGCTCTTGCATCGCTTCGAGCAAGGCGCTCTGCGTCTTGGCGGGCGCCCGGTTGATCTCGTCCGCCAGCACGACGTTGGCGAAGATGGGGCCGGGGCGCAGAGCGAACGTGCCTTCGCGCGGGGACAAGACGTACGTCCCGGTGATATCGGCGGGCAAGAGGTCCGGCGTGAACTGGATGCGCCGCACGCTGCATCCGAGCGCGGCGGCGAAGGCTTTGACGAGCGTCGTTTTGGCGACGCCGGGGACGCCTTCGAGCAGCGCGTGTCCCCGGGCCAGCATCGCGACGAGCATTGTATCCACGGGGCGCAACGACCCGACATACACGCGGCTGACCTCGCGCCGAACCTGATCGAGTCGCTCTCGCGCGGCGGCGATTTCGCTCGTGTTCGCGGCGGCGGTCACGTGGGCCCGGCAATCGTACCATGCCGTGCGGTGTCCATTGCCGCGAGCAGGTCGCGCGCCCGGCCGGCCATGGAGACCAGCTGCCTCGGCCGCACGCGTCCGAGGAGACGCCGGACGCCCACGCCCCTCTTCGGCGCGTCGGGGTCCATGTGCGCGAACTCGGCCAGGAGACGCGCGAGCGCCGCGCTGTCGGTCTTTCCGAGGAGCCCCGCCGCGCGAACCGAGGCAACCAGCGCCTCGTGCGGGAGCGAGCCGTCGAGTCCGAGTCGCGCGGCGATCCGCTCTTCGACCGCGCTTCGGAGCTCCATGGCCGCGGCGATCGGCGAAGCCCCCGGGCCTGCAAGGATGGCGGCGTGCCCGGCAACGCCTCCTTGTTCCGTGGCGGCCAAAGGCCGAACGAAGCGCGGCGGAGACGGCTTGTGCGTCCTGCCCGCGCGCCGTGTCGCCCACAGAACGACCCCGGTCCCCACGAACAGCGCCCCGATGTAAGCCGGTAGCGGCGGCAATCCTCTGCGCAGCGATGCGAGCGCTTCGGAAAGAGCGCGCCGCCCATCGCGGATCGGTCCGGCCGCCCCATTGGAGTATCGTCCGGTGATCGCGGCGTCGTTCGCCAGCACGTAGAGTGTGCCGGCCGCGCCGCCACGCGCCACGGCCGTTCTGTCGTCCGTCACGTCGGCCTCGCTCGCCTCCGTCGCGTAGCGCACGATGGCGCGAGCGAGCGCGTGGTTGCCGGGAAATCGAAGCATTGCGTTCATCGCGATGGATGCGTCGCCGACCACGAGGAAGCGGCCCTTGCCCACGACGCCCGCGACGGCCAGAAGTACGTCGGGTTCGTTCCTGCCGTGCACCACCAGCAGCGGGGCGAGGCCCGTGTCGGAGAGTCCCGTTGCGTGGTCGGTCACCACGCGCTCCACGTCCCGAACGGCGTCGTGCTCGCTCGCGGGTTCCGCAATGGCGAGCGCCGCATTCTGGCGAAGCATTTCGGCCGGATGCGCCGGAAGCGGCACGCGCCGGATCCGGAAGTGAGCCAGAAGCTTGTCGCCCGCGCCGTAATCGTCGAGCAGCACGACGCGGCCTCCCGCCCGCATGAAAACGGACAGCTCTTCGGGGTCGACGTCCCGCTCGGGATGGACCAGGACGATAGCGTCGTTCGCCTTCAAATCGTCGAGCTCGAGCTCGTTGCGCACGACGACGCGGGCGGCGCCCACCTCGGAGGCGGCGAGGCGCACGAACTGCGATAGGCCCTCCCAATCCTCGCCCTGCGGCTCGAGCGGCGCTGCGCGGACTTCGGTACTCGCCAGGACGAGCGCAAGAGAAAGAGAAAGAGACACCGCGGCGAGCGTCGCCGCAACGCGCCGCGTCGCAAGGCGCGCGGGTTGGGCGCATCGTACCCACTCAAGTCCAGGCGCGAGCGATCCGTTCATCGGCTTAGATCGGGCGAAGGAATGAGGAATGAAACCTGGCGCGAGGCTTGGGGGAGATCCTCTCCCCCCAAAAACTGGCGCGGGGTAGACCCTCTCCCTCAAAACCTGGCCCATTCCTGACATAACCCTCGTCGCCACGTCTTGACCCTGGCATTCGCGTTGCTACTTTTTTTACTCTACGGACCTTACGTGCGCTCCTGCGGACCACGTGCGAACCGTGTCCTCCAAAGGAGGTCCCCAAATGCTACCTCCGTTCATCATCGAGCAGATCCGGCGACGGGAAGAGCAAGAGCGAGCTCGCTACGAGCAGCCACGCCTGGAGGTTCCCATGGATCCTCCCCTGCCGCGGCCCCCTCATGTCCGTGAGGACCCGGGCGAGCGGGGTGTCATCATCATTGACTTGATGGCGTAGCGGTCCGATGACGACGGCCTACGTCGGCGGACGGAGGCGACCGGTCGGTCCGCCACCGATAGCGGCTCGACACCTACGCGCCTGGTGACTAGGCTGCGCGGCCCATGACGGCGCGAGGCTCCGCACGCCGGTTTTTCCTGGCCGCCGGTGCTCTCGTCAGCGTGTCGGCCCTCACCGTCCTTTCGCCAGGGTGTTACTCGGCGGCGGGTGGAACCGCACCGCCTCCGGCAGCCTTCTACTTCCCGGTCGGCCTGGCTGTATCGCGCGGCGGGAACGTTCTTTATGCCGTCAACTCGGACTTTGACCTGCAGTGGAACGGCGGCACGCTGCAGAGCTACGATCTCTTCCACATACGCCACGACGCGGCGGAACTCATCAACGCAAACTTCGTCGTGCCGGCGAACGCCGCCGCCGAGCAGGCGCTCGAGAGCCAACTCAACCAGGACATCCGCTTCTACACCCCATGGCGGTCGGGGTGCACGAGCCCATCGCTCGTCGAGGACCCCCTGACGGAAACGAACGGTTCGCGCGTTCCCCTCGGCCAGGCCTGCGCTCCGCCGGTCGACTCGCAGCCGTACGTTCAGACGTCGGCCACGATCGGAGCCTTCGCGACGGACTTGCAGCTTTCGCGAGACGGTTCGCGGCTTTTCGCCCCCATTCGGGGGGACGGGACCCTCACCTGGGCGGACGTCGTGCTGGACAGCCCCGACTCTGTCCCAGCCGCGGACGCCACTCCGCCCACGAGCATCGCGGCCGCGGGCGCGTCTGCGTGGGTCCCCGTGTCCCGTTCGTCGCTCTCGCCCGGGCCGACGACCCCGGCGGACCTCTATTGTGGCGCCGGAACCGATCTCCGATGCGACGCGGCGCACCACACGGGGGCGATCCCCGATGCCCGGGACTCTCGTGGCGTGACGCTTCCCGGCGAGCCCTTCGCGATGGCGCAGACGCAAGACGGAACCGCCATCGCCATCACTCACCAGACCGGAACGGAAACGTCTCTTCTACTGAGCGAGCTTCCTCCGGTGCTTTCGGAAGCGGTCGGCCTCGGCGCCGAAAGCGATGCTGGCACCGGCGGTGACGCCGGCGATGCAGAGCCTGGGGCAAGCGAGACGGAAGAGGGAGGAGCCGAGGCGGAATCGGAAGCCGGCGAAGCCGACGCGACACTCGACGCGGCATCCGGTGCCACCACGTCCACGTCCACGTCCACGTCCACGTCCACGTCCACGTCCACGTCCACGTCCACGTCCACGTCCACGTCCACGTCCACGGCGCCTTCGATGCAGTTCGTCCTCGACGGGGTCCCGTCGGGGGGCGACGGGATCGTGGCCGTGCCGCATGACCCCGACGGTCCCGTTCCGCCGTGTGAGCTCGTTAGTTCACAGACCCCGTGCGTGCGTCCCGCGTTCCTGCAAACGAGTCACAACGTCGCGGAGCTCGATCTCCTGCGTTACTACAGCGATGACGGCTCGGGCGTGGCGCTCCCTCGCCCGTATCTGGTCCGAGAGGCCGCGTACATGCTCTCGGCGAACACGGGGGGCACGGATTCGCGCGACATCGTGATCGACTCGACCCCCCGCGACGCTTGCAAGAAGCGGTCGCCGGCGGACGTGGCGGATTGCGCAAAAATCCCTGCCCGCGTTTTCTTCGCCAGCCGTACGCCCCCCGCGCTCGTCATCGGCGAGATCGGCGAGCCATCGACCACGGCGACCACCGGATACGACCCGGACCGCCTCGTCATCACGGGCAATACGCCGATCTCGAACGGCGGCTCGCGCGTTTATCTGGCTCCGATCGTAGACCGCACCGGCCACTACGCGCTCCGCGTGTTCGTCGTTTGCTTCGACGCCGCGCAGATCTTTGTCTACGACCCCGAGGCTGGCTTGGTCGAGAACGTCATCAACGTCGCGCCCGGACCGTTCGCCATGGGCTTCGATCCCTTCGACATGAATGACGTCGCCCAACAAGCGCCGGTTTCACCCGACCCGCGCCAGAATCCGAGCTTGAACTTGAAAAGGTACCGCTTCGCGTACGTCGCGAGCTTCACGCAATCGTTCGTTCAGGTCCTCGATTTGGACGACTCGCTGCCCGCAACGAGCAACGTCACGTTCGAGCGCGTCGTCTTTACGCTCGGGCAGCCGACGAATCCGAAGGGCTCGTGACGATGCGCGCTTCGCGAATTGTCGGGCGCGTCGTCGTCCCCGCGCTGGGGCTCCTCGCGTTTGCCGTGGCCGCGGCGAGCGCGAGCTGCGCGGCGACGCCGACGCCGGTGCCCGTGCGCACGTTCGATCGCGCGCAGAAGGTGGCGTTCGCGTGCCTGGACGTGAACGACGCCAACGGCGTGGCTCTCCCTGCCGTCAAGACCGCTCCGGAGGCGATGTGTCCGCCGGTCGCTCCGACGGTGATCGGTTCGACGCTCGCCTTCCACTATTACGCGCTCGTCACGCAGGCGACGCACGGTGAGCTCGCGGTCGTCGATCTGACGGGCGGTGGAATCGTGGACGAGGACACATCCACGCCCGGGGTCAATTTCATTCCCGTCGGGGCCATCCCGACGGACGTCGTCGTCGCTCCCGTGGCCGCGTTGGACGGGCCGGCGTTCACGTACGTTGCCAGCGGCGATCCAAACAGCTTTGCGCTCTACGCCATCGACAACCACCGGCTGCTCGGCAACTCCACGGGAGCCCCTCCGCCCCCTCCACTTCAGATCACCGATCTCATGGCGTGCGCTCTGCCGCAACGGCCGGCCGCGCTCGCGATCGTCGCGGCCCCCGCCAATGGGAACGGAGCGGGAGGCGACGGGGGCACGGGCGGCGAAGGGGGGGCCGGTGCAACGCCCGGGACGTGCCAGCCCAACTACACGATCGCCGTTCTGCTCCAGGCCGGGGCGGGTTTGCCCGCTCAGGTCATGATGGTCGACCCGACGCCGATGACTTGTGGATTGCAGGCCCCTGGGGCTCTGCCTCCGTGCGTCGCGGCCGGGGCGAGTTCGGGCGCCGGCGTTGGGCTGACGGGACCCTTCGCCGCGGCGTTGGGCGGAGCGTCCTTGACGCCCGGCCCGTCGTGGCCAGATGGCGTCGTGTATGCGGATGCCGCCGCAGCCTCGGCCGTGACGCAAGAGGTGGCGGGCCCGGATGCGGGCGCGGCGCCGAGCACAGACGCAGGTGTTGACGGGGCGACGGATGGCGCGATCGACGATGCCCTCTCGGTGGGTCCCGTCGAGTCGGGCGACGAGGCCAACGCCGAAGCCGCGGCGCTTCCCGACGGCGGCGGCGCGGACGGCTCGACCGCGGATGCCATGGCGTCCGGCGATGCGGGGCCGGTCGTTGGTTCAACGGCCGGCGGCGGGCCACCCCTCGCGGTGGGACCGCTCGCCGATCCGCAACCGACCTTCATGGTCGCTCGCGACGACGCCCCCATCCTTTACGTGGCCGACGGCACCATTCCACTGATCCACGTCATCGACGCGAGCACTCCTTCCGCGCCCGTGGAGGTGTCTTCGTTCGTCGCCACGAGCCAAGCGCAGCCGAGCCGTCGCGTCTCCGTGGGCGCGCTCGCGCTCAGTCCACCCACGAGTCAGTTCGACCCCGTGAGCGGCCGCGCGGTCCGCTACCTCTATGCGATCGACGTCAATGACGGGACGTTGATGGTCTTCGACGCAACCAACCCCGTCCCCGCGCCGTTCACTCCGCCGCTCGTGCGCCCGCACCCCGAGCTCAACCCCTTCGCCCCGCTCGATCGACTCGCCTTTTCGGCCCCCGTCGCGGCGGTCACGTTCGTCCGTCACGACTGGCCGCTGTTTCCTCCGAACGCGACCAACGCGCTCATCGGCTATTCCGGCCTCATCTGCAATCCCAATCCGAATACCCGGTCGTCCACCGGGGCGATTACGGACCCGGCCTCGTACGGGGCCTACTATGCCGCGGATCAGGCCGCGGTCATCGAGCCTCAGGGGGCGGGGGTGCAAGGCTTTCCCGATCGGCTTCGCGGCGTCTTCGCTTTCGCGACCCTTTCCAATGGCAACGCGGTGGCGATCGACGTGGATGACTGGGACGCGCCGTGCCGCCGTCCCGATCCCATGGATGCCACGCACCAGACCGGGGTCCTCGCCCTGCCTCAAGTGGCGCCCGAGAGCTCCGACGACCTCGATCCCTACCACGCGCCGACGGCGCACCCGCCTGCGGCAGCCGCGTCGTGGGTCACGCAAGAGACGTTTTTCCCCGTGTCCGCGCCCAACCGAATCCGGTCCGGCTTTCTCCTTCGCAACGACCCGACGAGCGGCGAACACACGCCGAACCTCGTGGGTCCGCCGCAGCTTCTCAGCGCGGCGGGAGCGCCCGTCGCCGGCTTGGGGGCGAGCGAGCCGCTGATGCTCCCTACGGCGCTGCTGCCCGGCTTCGTCAATCCCTCGTACTACGTGACGCCCACGGACCCGAACGACAACTATGGCACCGCGACTCCGGCTCTCGAGAGCGCCGACGCGCAGGCCCCCGCCCTTGCCGACGCGGGCTCGGCTCTCTTGCCCAGCTCGAATGCCACGTCGGGGGTTCGCATTTCGTTCGACGATCCCACCGCCCATATCGATCAGGACTGGACGGTCACGTACGAGGGCGCGCTTCCGAGCGTCTCGCCCATCGAGGCGAACATCCAGACGACGGACGGGTACCAGTCGCTCCTGCTGACGGTGGGCGGCCCGGCACCGGATGGCGGCGCGAACGCGGCCAATGCGCGCTTCTGCGGCCTCGGGATCGAGGACTGGGACGTGGGAAGGAGCCGCGCGAGCCTTGCGCTCGACGCGATGACGGCGCTCGGGCTCCCTGTGCCTTCGTTGGATCCGGCGCAGCAACTGCCCCGGTGGACATCCGATTACGTCGAGATGACCGACGACCTCCTGGGCCCCGGCGATGCGTATTGGAACACCGGCACCACGGCGGCCAATGGGGGTCCCGGGTACGATTGCTGGGAGGGCACGGGACTCGGAGGGGACGACCAGGCCGGCGCGCGTTACAATTTCTGCGCGGACACGTACGGGCCGTATGGCTCCGAAGCCGATTCGCACCTTGCGCGCGATTTTCCGATCGCCCAAGCGTACGACGGGTCTCTCGTCATCGGACGATTCGGCTTTCCGAACGGCGCGGGCGTGCAGGAGCAGACGACCAACCGCACGGTGGTGGGCCAGGACCCGAGCAACGTGCTCTTTCTCAAGCCTGCCGCGTGTTGCTTTCACCACCAGGCGGGCTTCAAAGTGCGAACGGGGGGCGAGTGGGTTGCCCTCGGCCAGAACGGGCTCGGGCTCCTGCACCACATCGTGGCCGACGAGTCGACCGGCCGGTGCGTTCCCAGCACCGACCCGCACGACGCCCTCCTGAACGCCCGCGCGTTCGACGTCCCGTACTTCGATTCGGTCACGTGTTCCCCTCCTTCAGGGGCCCTTGCTCCCATCGACCGCACCAGTGTGCTGGCGATGCGTAACCCCATGTTCTCTTACCTGATTTGGGCCGGGTGCACCCCCCTCGAAGTCAATCAGCATACGACGACGACGCGCGACTTCAGCTGGCGGTTCTCGATGCGAGGCGGGTTCTCTCCGCTCAGTATTTCGCTCTCCGGCGGATCCAATCTGCCGATCGTCCCGCAGTCGATGGCGTTCGCCTCCGCGTTCCAGCAGCTGGCAATCGTCGACGGGTCGTATCAGGGGCTCATTCTGATCGACTTGAATACGCTCTCCTTCGCGCATTCCCCGTATTTCTGATCGCGGACTCCGCCGCCGGGGAGGCCGCTGCGCTACGAAGGAGGCTTGGGGGCCGACGGCTCCACGTCGTGAAAGCGCGCGTAGTCGAGCGCGCGCTGGCCCTCGGCCGTGACAACGAGAATGTCCGAGAACCGGTGGTCGAAGAGAATCTCGTCAGCCATCCACGTGTAGCGCACGTGCACCGTCTGTGCGGTGGCCTCTTCGATGCCCCCGAGCGACGCCACCAGCTCCGCGCGGCTCGCTTTCAGCGACTCGGCCGTCGCCCCATAGAGAGGGCTGGTCGCGTCGATGGGGTGAACCGCCGTCCACGACAGCGCGAAGACGGCGTTCCACGAACGGACGAGCGCCAGCGTGTGGAAGCGACGAACCGGCTCGCCTTCCATCGTGGTCTCGTCGCGGACGAGGACGATCCGGAGCTGGGCCTCCACGAGGCCCGTCGTTCGCTCGTTCGCCAGGCGCACCATGAGCGATCGCACCCCGTCGCGTACGCTCACGACCGCATAGCGGCTGAAGACGACGCGCGCGCGCGGCTGCGAGAACTTCGCGAACATCAGGCCCGTCGCGAAGGCGAGGGCGACCAGCCCGAAGAGCGCTTCCACGGCGACGGCGGCGTTGGCGGCCGTGGATAGCGGAACCATGCGGCCGTAGCCGATGGTCGCCATCGTCTGCACGCTGAAGAAGTACGCGTCCTCGAAGTTGCCCGGGCGGGCATTCTCGATGCCGCCGGCGAGCACGTAAAAGAGCGCGAAAACCGCGTTCGCACCCAGGTAGATCGCAAGAATGAGCGCAAAGACACCCCACCAGGGGGAGGTCATCACGTAGTGGTAGAGGTCATCGGTCAGCGGCCGTGCGGGCACCCCCAGCTTGAGCGTCGGCTCGCTCCGTCCCGCCCCCTTGCGCGCATCCCCGAGGCGCGCGCGTGAGGTGCGATCCATCTTGCGCGAGCATAGCGCGCCGGTGGACCGCGCGCGCCAGCCGCGCTACGGCCACGCAGTCGATGTCCAAGGGCCACGCGTCGCAAACGCCCGTGATGCGCCAGTACCTGACCGCGAAGGCGGCGTATCCAGACGCCCTCCTTCTCTTTCGCATGGGGGACTTTTACGAGCTCTTTTACCAAGACGCGGTGGTCGCCGCGCGGGCTCTCGATCTCACGCTCACGGCCCGCAACAAAGGTGCGGCCGACGAGGTGCCCATGGCCGGCGTGCCCCACCACGCGGCAAGCGCGTACGTCCAGAGGCTGCTCGAGCAGGGGTTCAAAGTGGCCATCTGCGAACAAATGGCGGATCCCTCGAAGGTGAAGGGCATCGTCCCGCGTGAGGTCGTGCGCGTCGTGTCTCCCGGCATTGCGTATGACGACGCGGGTCTCGACGCGCGACAGAATCACTACCTCGTGGCGGTCGAGCGTGACGCAGGCCGGATCGGCCCGTTCGGCATCGCCGCCCTGGACTTGTCGACGGGCGAGCTCCTCGCGTGCGACGCGGAAGACGAAGCGAGCGCGCTCGCCGAGCTCGTTCGGCTCGATCCGCGCGAGGTGCTCATCGGACCGGGCGCGGGCTCCGTTACCGCCCCGCTCGCGGCGATCCGAGCGCGAGGCGTCGTCCGGGATGTCCCCGACGAGCTGACGGACATGCAGACCCACGCGATCCTCGAAGCCCAGTGGGGACCGCGTGAGGCGAGCGCCCGGGGAGGCTCGCAGGTTTCGCTGCGCGCCGCAGCCCGGTGCGTCGTCACGGCGCGCGCGTGCGAGGCCGGCCGGCCCCTGCCCATCGCGCGCCTCGTCTCGTATGCCTTGGGAGAGACGCTGCTCCTCGACGAGGCGACCCAAGCGCATCTGGAGCTTGTCCGCGGAGCCGAAGGCAGCGAGCGCGGCTCCCTTCTTTCGATCCTCGACACGACCCGAACGGCCCCCGGCGCGCGGCTTCTGCGCCGCAGGCTTCTCGCTCCGCTCACGCGTGCCGTCGAGATTCGTCGACGCCACGATGCCGTCGAGCTCTTCGTGCAGCACCCCGGGCTTCGAAAAGAGGTGCGCGATCGCCTGGCGGACGTGGGCGACATCGAGCGGCTCGCCATCAAGCTCGCGCTCGACCGGGCCGGGCCGCGCGATCTCGCCGGATTGCGCCGTTCGCTGTCGGTGCTGCCCGCGCTCGAGCAGGCCCTCGCGATGTGCCCCGATCCCTCCGCGCGCGAAGCGCTGGGAGCCGGTGCCAACACGGGCGATGCCGTCGCGGGCGACGGGTGGATCGACTGCTGCCGCGAAGCGTCGGACCTCTTGATCCGCGCGCTGGCCGAGGACCCGCCCGTGCGCGCGAGCGATGGCGGCGTCATTCGCGACGGATTCGACGCCGCGCTCGACGAGGCTCGTGAGCTCATGCGAGGCGGACAGCGTCTCATCGTCGAGCTGGAGAGCAGGCTCCGCGAGTCGTCGGCCATCGCGAGCTTGAAGCTCCGCTACACGCGGGTCTTCGGGTGGTACATCGAAGTCACGCGGAGCCACCTCGACAAGGCGCCTCCGAGCTGGCGCCGCAAGCAGACCATCGCGAGCGGCGAGCGCTTCACGTGCGACGCGCTCGACTCGCTTGCCGACAAGCTCGCGCACGCCGAAGAGCGGGCGTCCGTGCGGGAAGCGGAGCTCCTGGCCCTGCTCGTGCATCGACTCGCGGGCCAAAAGGAGCGTCTCTGCGCGGTCGCGGCGCGCCTGTCGGAGTGGGACGTCGCCAGCGCCCTCGCCGACGTGGCTCACCGCGACGACTGGGTTCGCCCCGCGATTGACGATTCACTCGAGCTCACGCTCGAAGACGCGCGCCACCCCGTCGTCGAAAAGCTGGCCGCGGCCGGGCGCTTCGTGCCCAACGACGTCACGCTCGACGCCGCGCAAGACCCGAAGGCCCCCCGCCCGCGCTTGCTCTTGGTGACCGGCCCGAACATGGCGGGCAAATCGACGCTCATGAGGCAAACGGCGCTCGCGGTCATCCTCGGCCAGATGGGGGCGTTCGTTCCGGCGCGGCGTGCGCGCATCGGCGTGGTCGACCGCGTCCTCACGCGCGTGGGCGCCAGCGACAACCTTGCCCGCGGCGAGAGCACGTTCATGGTGGAGATGAAGGAGACCGCCAACGTGCTTCGTAAGGCGACCGCGCGGTCGCTCGTGGTGCTCGACGAGATCGGGCGCGGCACGAGCACGTACGACGGCCTCGCGATCGCGTGGGCCGTCGCCGAGCACCTCCACGACACGATTGCCTGCCGCGCGATGTTCGCGACGCATTACCACGAGCTGACCGATCTTGCGGCCACGCGCGACGGCACCTGCGAGAATTGGAGCGTCAGTGCGCGCGAGCACGCGGGCGAGATCGTGTTCCTGCACAAGCTGCAGCGCGGGGCCGCGTCCCGCAGCTACGGCGTGGCGTGCGCGCGGCTCGCCGGCTTGCCGGACCCCGTCCTCGCGCGGGCGGCGGCCATCTTGGGAGAGCTCGAAAGCGGCGCCGCCCTGCCGGGGGGGGCTCCTTCGTCGCTTCGCGCCCGATCGCGCGCCGGCCGCCCGCAGCTCGAGCTCTTCGAAGGGCGTCCGCCGCCGGACGACAGGCCCCACGCGGCGATCGAGCGGCTCCGCGCGGTCGACGTCGATCGGCTCACGCCGCTCGATGCGCTGCAGCTCGTCGCGGCCCTCAAGGCCATGACGACGGCATCGTGAGGGCACCGGCATCGTCGCGCAAGTCGCGCGCTCTCTCGCTCGTACCGTACGCCGCGGTCTCCCTTTCGGCCTGCTCGTGGGGGACATGGGCGCTCGTATTGCGCCACGCCGAGGCCATCGGGCCGATGCCGGCGGCGTTCGAGTCGTCGGTTCTCATGGGGGTCATGGCCATCGTGTCCGGGGCGCTGTCCTTGCGCGACCGAAGTCCGCGCCGAGCAACGGTTCGCGAATGGGCGTGGCTCGCGTGGCTCGGCGTGTCCGACGCGATGAACGTTCTGCTGTTCTTCGCGGCCTACAAGCTCACGATCACGATCGCCGTGCTCGCGCACTACTTGACGCCCGTCTTCGTCGCCATCGCGGCGCCGCTCGTCTTGCGCGAGCGACTGTCGTCGCGGACCGCGATTGCGGTCGGCGCGTCGCTCTCGGGCCTCGCGCTCATGCTCGCGCGCTCCGGCGTGACGGGGACACGCGAGGTTTGGCTGAGCGCGGCGCTGGGCGCGGGTAGCGCCGTCTTCTACGCGTCGAACGTGATCGTCAACAAGTTCATCGTGGACGCGTTCTCCACGAGCGAGGCCGTCTTTTGGCACGCTCTCGTGGCAGGGCCGCTCCTCGCGGCGTTTGTGCCACGCTCGGCGTGGGGGGCGGTCGACCCGCATGCGGCGCTCTTTCTAGCGGTGGCTTCGATCGGGCCGGGTGCGCTCGCCGGGATCGCGTTTCTCTGGGGCCTGCGGCGAATGCCTGCCGCCCACGCGTCGACGCTGACGCTCATCGAACCTCTGGTCGCCGTGCTCCTCGGAGCCGCAGTCTTCGGGGAGGCGCTCGGGTGGCGTACGACCATCGGCGGAGGACTGATTTTGGGCGGGGCTGTGGCCGTGATCACGCAACGAAGAGGCGCCGCGCCCCGAGTCGGCATCGCGCCGGGCGCCCCGGTCCCGTCGATCGACGAGTGACTTCACGCGTCGGGGAGGCGCGTCGCGTGGATGGGCGTCTGCATCAACGGAAAGGGGGGCGCCATGGGCTGGCATTCGTAACCGCATCGTCGTCCTTCGGCTGCGAATGAGCCAGAAGGGGAGGCGCATGCCGCGGATGGGCGCCCGCATCAACGCAAAGGGGCGACCCATGGGCGACATTCGCGAGCGCATGGTCGTCCTTCGGCTGCGAATGAGCCAGAAGGGGAGGCGCATCGCGTGGATGGGCGCCCGCATCAACGCAAAGGGGCGACCCATGGGCGACATTCGCGACCGCATGGTCGTCCTTCGGCTGCGAATGAGCATGACGGGGAGGCGCATCGCGTGGATGGGCGCCCGCATCAACGCAAAGGGGCGACCCATGGGCGACATTCGCGAGCGCATGGTCGTCCTTCGGCTGCGAACGAGCCAGAAGGGGAGGCGCATCGCGTGGATGGGCGCCCGCATCAAGGGAAAGGATGGCCGATGGGCCGACATTCGAGACCGCATGGTCGTGATTCGGCTGCGAATGAGCATGACGGGGAGGCGCATCGCTCTCATTCACCCGCTGGATCGACGAATAGGCTGCCTACCTACCTAATGGTGCGTGCCACCTCATGGCCTTATTGAGAGGGCAAACGTTCGCTCTCATCGTGTGTAGTGACTAACGTATGGGCCCACGAGTCGACGCTGCCCGGCCCACCGCGCAGCGGGCGTCGGACGCGGACGGCCGGTTCCATCGAGCGGCGCTGGTGAGGCCCGCGAGCCCGCTGGGCCTCGCTAATGACTCTGGGACACGTGCGCCGCGTAGGCGGTGGGGTCCATGAGCGCGTCGAGCGCGTTCGGCGCGTTGGGCGCGACGACGACCATCCACGCTTTGCCGTAACAGTCTTCGTTGACGAGTTCGGGCTTGGTCGCGAGTTCCTCGTTGATGCGCACGACCTTGCCCGGGACGGGGATGTACAGATCGCTCAGCGTCTTCACGCTCTCGATGGTCCCGAACGGCTTGCCCGCGCCGACCACGTCCCCCACTTTCACGTCGATGTTCACGAGGGTCACGTCCCCGAGCTGCTCGACCGCGAACGACGTGATGCCGATGGTGATTTCGTTCCCGGTCATTCGCGTCCACTCGTGCTCTCGGGTGTACCGGAGATCGGCCGGAATGTTCTGACTCATCGATTCGCTCCTGCCGCTCTCTTGTAAAACGGGGCCTTCACGACGACCGCTTCGATGTCCTTCCCCCGGCAGTCGACGAAGAACGGGGAGCCGACGGCGGACATCGCGGCGGGGAGATAGCCGAGGCCGATGTTCTTGCCAACCGTGGGCCCGGGGCTGCCGCTCGTGCAGACCCCCACCGCGCGTCCGTCCGCGTCGTGCAGCGGGTAGCCGTGCCGCGCGATGCCGCGCCCGGTCACTTCGAACGCGACGAGCTTGCGAGACAGCGCCTCCGACGCGATGACCTTCAGCGCCGCGGCGCCCACGAAGTCGCCCTTGCCGAGTTTGACGACCCACCCCAGCCCGGCCTCGAGCGGGTTGGTGGTCTCGTCGATGTCGTTCCCGTAGAGAGACAGCCTCGCCTCCAAGCGCAGCGTGTCGCGCGCACCCAGGCCCACGGGTTTGCACCCGAGCGCCTCGCCGGCATGGAGGATGGCGCGCCACAGCGCGGGCGCGTCGTCCCACGCGCAGAAGAGCTCCACGCCGTCTTCCCCCGTGTAGCCCGTTCGCGCGGCCGTCAACGATATCCCCGCCAGCAGGGCGTCACGGAAGTGAAAGCTCGCTAGACCGCGCAGGGCCGTCCCGTCGCCCCCCAGCCGCGCCAGGACCGCGAAGGCCTGCGGCCCTTGCAGCGCGATGAGGGCGGTCTCGTCGCTCTCGTCTGCGAAGTCGCAGCGGTGTTCGGCCGCGCGCCGGAAGTGGGCGCTCATCTTGTCCCGGTTCGCGCCGTTGCAGACGACGAGCCAATCTTCGCGGTCTCGCTTGTAGACGATGAGGTCATCCAGAATGGTGCCGGCCTCGTTGCAAGCGCACGTGTACATGGCCTGCCCGTCGGCGATCGTCTTGGCGTCGTTGGTCACGAGGTGGTCGACCACGGCCGCCGCGTGGGGGCCGCGCAAGCGAAGCTCGCCCATGTGGCTCACGTCGAAGACCCCTGCCGCCGTCCGCACGGCCTGATGTTCGTCGACGATGCCCGTGTAGAGGACGGGCATCTCCCATCCGGCAAACGGGACCAGGCGAGCGTGCCGCGCCACGTGCTCGGCGTAGAGGGAAGTGTGGCGAAGGGGAGAAGGCGTCACGGCAGGTGATTCTAGTTCGAGTCGGGCAAGCATGGTCTCGCGCGGAGACGTGCTAAATTACGCGAGTTATTTCCCGTTGGTGGAAAAAGGCGCGTTCGCTGGTTTTCCCCATGAAGCGGGCCAAAGTAGTTCTGGTGCTTAGCCAAAAGTGAGGAAACCCCCGATGGACCGACAGAAGCTGGCGCTCGCTTGCGTGCTTTCCGTCACGTGCGGTGTGTCTGCCGGCTGCGGGAGCAGCGATACGGGAGACAGCGGATCGTTCGGGACGGGATCCAGCGGGGGGCAGACGGGCGCAAGTGGCTCGTCCGCGGGCCAGGGCGGCTCGGCAGGCGCCGCCAATGCGGGAGCGGCAGGATCGACGGGAGCCGGGGGCGCTTCCGGGGCGGCGGGGACCACGGGCACGGGCGGCAGTGCCACCGGCGTCACGGGAGCGACCGGTGTCACGGGAGCGACCGGGACGACCGGCGTCACGGGAGCCACGGGCGCGACCGGCGTCACGGGAGCGACGGGAGGCACGGGCGCGACCGGCGTCACGGGAGCCACGGGCAGCGTCGCGGGCGACAGCGGCGGGGCTGCAAGCGGTGGCGGAGCGGACGCGGGCGCCGTCCCCCTGGACGCCAGCGTCTCGCAGGGCGCCGATGCGAGCGTCGGGCCCTCGAAGGACGCCGGCGGGTCGGGCGGGAACACGGATGCGGCGGCGAACGGAAGCTGCGTCGTGGCGCCGGGATCCACGATTGGGACTCTCACCGACCCGATCACGACGACCAACATTTCGCCGCCGAACCCGCCGGGCATCACGTTCATGGACACGGACGGCAAGCTGGTCGACGCGCACGGGGGCGGCATCATCAAGGTGTGCGACACGTACTATTTGCACGGCGAGTACTTCCTCAGCACCACGACGAACAACGACTTCAACGGCTTCGCGATGTACTCGTCCAAGGATCTGGCCACGTGGAAGAACGAGGGCCTCATTCTGCCCCAGCAGCCCAGCGGCCAGCTCGGCCCCAACCGAAAGGGCGAGCGGCCGCACATCATCAAGTGCCCGAGCACGGGGGAGTTCGTTCTCTATGCGCACTCCGCCGATCTGACCTATCAAGTGGACAAGGAGGTCGTCTATGCGACTTCCACAACGGTCAACGGCGTATATTCGTTCAAGGGGTCCTTGCTGAGCTCCACCGGGGCGATTGCCGCGCATAGCGACATGAGCGCGCTCACGGACGGGGACACCGGGTACGTCGTCACGGAGAGCGGGTGGGTCTATACGCTGGCGAGCGACTGCCACAGCTGGGTGTCTTCCAAGCAGTTTCCGTCCGTCAACGGAACGACCGGCGGCCTCGAAGCCCCCACCGTGTTCCGGGCGGGCAACACACTTTACTGGATTGGCTCCGACAAGACGGGATGGAGAGCCAACGACGATTTTTACTCGACCGCCAGCGCGATGACCGGCCCGTGGACGTACCAGGGCTACGTCGCGCCCGTCGGCAAGAAGACGTGGATGACCCAGTCCACGTGGGTCCAGCCGATCGTGGGGAGCCAGGGAACGGTCTACATGTATTGGGGCGACCACTGGTATGGCGACCAAGACACCACCGCGCCGGGCGTTCACAATTACCTGACGACGTACGTATTTCAGCCCCTCGTCTTCACCGGGACGGCGATCTCGATGCCGACCTACGAGGTCAGCTGGAAGATCGACATCGGCGCCGGCACCTGGTCGGCGAACTAACGTCCGCGGAGGCGGTTCGCCCTCGAGCCGCCCCGTGAATTCATCGGCCTCGCGGCCGTCCGTCGAGACGCGGCCAGCGCGGATCGACCCGAGGCCCTGAGGGCACGCGCGGGGCGTCCTGCGAGCGCCCCTCTACATGCAGTTCCCGCCGGAACACGAACCGCTGTCGCAAACGTTACCGCACCCTCCGCAGTTGTTCGGGTCGCTGGTCACGTCGATGCACGCGCCGTTGCACTCCTGCGTTGCACCGGGGCAGCCGCACGTCCCCCCCGTGCAGGTCTGTCCGCCGGTGCATGGGTTATCGCACATTCCGCAGTTCGACGAGTTCGTCATCGGGTTGATGCATGCCGCGCTGCAAACGATATCGCCCGCGTCCGTGCACGCCGAGGCGCAGGCTCCGGCGACGCAACTGGCGCTGCCTCCCGAGGGAGCGGAGCACGTTTTGCCGCAAGCCCCGCAGTTGGTCGTGCTCGTGAGGGTGTCCACGCAGGTCCCGCTGCAATCCGTGTCGCCCGCGGGGCATGCCGGTGTGCAGGTGGCGGCGACGCAACTGGTCGTTCCTCCGGAAGGAGGAACGCATGCATTGCCGCAGGCCCCGCAATTGGCGGTGCTCGTGTTCGTGTTGACGCAGACTGCCCCGCAAAGCATCGCGCCCGGGGCGGTGCAATCACCGCCGCACATGCCGCCGTTGCAACTGGCGGTCCCTCCCGAGGGGGCAACGCATGAGACGCCGCAGCTTCCGCAGTTGGCGGTGCTCGTGCTCGTGTTGACGCAGACGCCGCCGCAATCCGTTTCGCCCGCGGGGCAAGCCGGGACGCACATGCCGCCGCTGCAACTGGTGGTCCCTCCCGAGGGAGCAACGCATGCCATGCCGCAGGTCCCGCAGTTGGCGGCGCTCGTGGTCGTGTTGACGCAGACCCCGCTGCAATCCGTGTCGCCCGCGGGGCACGCGGGTTTGCACATGCTGCCGACACAACTGGTGGTCCCGCCGGAAGGAGCGGTGCATGCGTTGGCGCACGAGCCGCAGTTAGCGCTGCTTGTGCTCGTGTTGACGCAGACGTTGCTGCAATCGGTGTCGCCCGCGGGGCAAGCCGGCGCACAGTTGCTAGCGACGCAACTGGTGGTCCCCCCGGTGGGAGCGGTGCATGCGTTGGCGCACGATCCGCAGTTGGCGGTGCTCGTGGTCGTGTTGACGCAGACGTTGCTGCAATCCGTCTCGCCCGTGCAAACCGGGGTGCACTTGCTAGCGACGCAACTGGTCGTCCCTCCGGTGGGAGCGGTGCATGCGGTGCCGCACGCCCCGCAGTTGGTGCTGCTCGTGGTCGTGTTGACACAGACCCCGCTGCAATCCGTTTGGCCCGTGGGGCAAACCGGGGCGCACTTGCTGGCGACGCAGCTGGTCGTGCCTCCGGTGGGAGCGGCGCATGTAGTGCCGCACGCCCCACAGTTGGTGCTGCTCGTCGTCGTGTTGACGCAGACCCCGTTGCAATCCGTGTCGCCCGCCGGGCAAGCCGGCATGCACACGCCGCCGACGCAACTGGTGCTCCCTCCGCTGGGAGCGACGCAAGCCTTACCGCAGCTTCCGCAGTTGCTGCTGTTCGTGCTGAGAGTGACGCATCCGCCGCTGCATTGCGTCTGTCCCGCGGTGGTGCACGTCGGCGACGAGCACG
Organism: uncultured delta proteobacterium; assembly: GCA_963831555.1. GTDB lineage: Bacteria > Myxococcota_A > Polyangia > Polyangiales > Polyangiaceae > Palsa-1150. The sequence continues at coordinate 417,742 of CAWHQT010000015.1, read as the reverse complement.
TGCCGTTCGTGCAAGTCGACGTCGCCCCCGACACATTCGTCGAGCACGCGTTTCCGCATTTTCCGCAGTTGTTCGAATCGGTCTTTTCGTTGACGCATTGTTTATTGCAGATCGAGTCCCCGGCGGTCGTGCACGCGCATGTGCCGTTCGAGCACGTCGCGGCGGCGGGACACGCGTTGCCGCAAGACCCGCAGTTGGCGCTGTCTGTGGTCCAATGGACTTCGCACCCGTCGGCGGTCTTCGAGTCGCAATGAATGTAGTCCGTATTGCATTCCGTGACGGCGCAGGCGGATTTCGAGCACTGCCACGACGCGTTGTGTCCGGTGCACTCGTTCGAGCAGGCACCGCAGTTGTTGTTGTCGTCCGTTTCGTTGACGCACGCCGTTCCGCACTTCACCAGCGGGGCAGTGCACACGCAAACGCTGTTGATGCACGTTGCCCCCGTCGGGCAGGCGTTGCCGCAGGACCCGCAGTTATTGCTGTTGTCCGTCGTGTCGAAGCAAGTGGTTTGCTTGCAGAGCGTGAGCGTGCCCGGGCATTTGCACTCCGCGCCCTCGCAAGACGTTCCCGAAGGGCATTTTTTGCCACAAGTGCCGCAGTTGTTTGAATCGATCGTCACGTCCGTGCAGGACGCGCCGCCCCCGGCATCAGGAGCGCCAGCGTCGCCGCCGCACATGATGACGCTGTCGCCGTTCGTGCTCTCGCACATGCAGGCGCCGCTGATGCAGTCGGCGCCTGGGGGGCATTTCTTGCCGCACGAGCCGCAGTTGTTCGGGTCGCTCGACGCGTTGACGCACGTCTGGACTCCATTGATGCTGCACATCGTGGTGGCGCCGGTGCACGCGCACATGCCTGTGGGCTCGGGCTCGCATCCAACGCCGGATGGGCATGCCTTCCCGCAGGCGCCGCAGTTGGTGGGATCGTAATACGAGCTGACGCACGCGCCGTTGCAGTCCACCTCGCCCGTGCCTTCGCAACTGCACATCCCGTTTTCGCAGTTCGAGCCAAGAGGGCAGGTCGTGGCGCACCCCCCGCAGTTGTTCGAGTCGCTCTGGAGGTCGACGCACGACGAGCCGCACTGGCTCTCCCCGACCGGGCAACGGCACGTGCTGCTCTGGCACGACGCGCCGATCGGACATTGCGTGCCGCACATCCCGCAATTGGCAAAATCCGTCGTGGTGTCGATGCACGTCCCCCCGCACATCTGCTGCGTCGTGTCGGGGCATGCGCACTTCCCGTTTTGACAGTTTCCACTCGGGCAATGAGTACCGCACCCCCCGCAATTGTCGGGGTCGGTCATCGGGTCGCTGCACTGGGCGTCGCATAGATTGGCGCACGCCTCGGGGAGCGACGGAGCCGCGGCCTCGCCCGCGTCCAACGGGACCGAGCCGTCGGTCGAGTTGCCGGGCGGGACTTCCCCGTCGGGTTCCAGGGAAGCGTCGTCGCCGCCTCCCAGGTCTTTGAATCCCCACAGGGCCGCGCACGCCGAAGCGCACAGCGCCAACGCCAACACGAGGAGCAGGGACCACTTTCGCATCACGGTTTCCTCATGGGATGGCCCGCACTTCGGGCCTCCAGCTGGCCAGATTCCCGACGTCTGGACCTAGTGCAGTCAACCAGAGTACACCTCAGCTTGTCCAAGGCCAGCCTCATTACGATGTCGAGGGGCCATTATGGCGGGTACCCGCGAGGGGGGCTGTCGCCCCGAGCTCACTCGAAGCGACTACACCTTAGACCGCGCCGACTCGGGGTTTCCGCTCGGATCTGTTCGATGGCGATGGCCATTTCCTCATCGAAGAGGTCCGTGGACGCCGGGTGCTTCCTCTGCCACCACCACCTCTTCAATCGCTCTGCCTCCGAGAGTGCCCTCGGAGCCAGGCGGACGTTCGTCGGTGAGCGCGCAGCCGGGCGAGCGCTGCATCGGCGTCGATGGGCTGGCCGTTGTTCATCGGCTCGATGCTCCCCCGGATCGAAGATCACATCGCGCACGCCCCGGCGACGCACGCGACTCCCGGGGCGCACGACTTTCCGCACGATCCGCAATTGTTGTTGTCGTTGGCGATGTCGACGCACGTTGGACCCGTTTGTCCCTGGCAAAGCATCAGGCCCGTGGCGCACCCGCACTGGCCGCCCTGGCACTGCGTCCCCGCAGGGCACGCGACCGGGCATGACCCGCAGTGGTTCGAGTCGAGCGACAGGTTGACGCAGGCGAAAAAGGAAGGGGATACGGCGTTTTCAAAGGGTCCGCACACCCCCGCGTCGGAGCCCGCGTCCGGCTTCGCGGACGCGCAAGAGCACGTGCCGTTCGTGCATTGGGCGCCCACCGGACAGGCGTGACCGCAAGCGCCACAATTGCCCGGATCGGCCGACAGGTTGATGCACGTCTCGTTTCCGTGGAGAAGGCACAGCGTGGTGGGACCGGTGCATTCACATTTTCCGTTTTGGCAGCCCACCCCGGCCTCGCACGGGTTATCGCAGACGCCGCAATTGGTGGTGTCGTAGTACGTGTTGACGCAAACGCCCACGCAGGGCTGAGAGCCGGTTCCCTCGCAGACGCAATGACGGTTTTGGCAGCTCGCCCCAGGTGGGCACTTATTGCCACAGGTCCCACAATTGTTCGAATCGGACGTGAGGTCGGCGCAAAACGACGGGGGGCACTGCGTTTGCGTTCCCGGGCACGCGTAACCGCCGTCATCGCAGAAGCCCGACGCCGGCGCCGTGTTGCTACATCCGCCGCAGTTGTTGCGGTCGGTCTTTTCGTTGATGCAGATGCCTCCGCAGAACTTCTGCCCCGGCCCCGCGCACACACATTGACCGCTCTGGCACGCTCCGCTCGCGCAGGGATTGCCGCACGAACCGCAGTGGTTCGGGTCCGTCATGAAGTCGACGCATTTCCCATTGCAAACGTTTGCGCATTCCGCGTTCTCCTCCTCCGGAGAGGTGTCCATCGCGGTCACGTCCGGCCCCTCCCCGGCGTCCATGGTCGCGTCGACGTCCCGCCCTGCGTCGTGCGAAGGATCCACGACCGAGGCGTCTTGAGCCACCGTCAAGTCCTCGAAGGCCCAAATGGTCGTGCACGCCGGTGTCCCGAGCGCAAAGCATGCAAAAAAGAGAACGGCCCACGTTCGCACCCCTCGCGTTCTTTCAGTGCGTGCGCCTTCCTTGAGTGCGAGCGCGCGCGGTAGCGCCGTGGACATAAGTAGGCACTATGATGCCTTTTCCACACTTTGTCGGCCCTTTCCGTGGGCTCGGGCTAAAAATAGCGCGCGCCTGCTCCTTGGCTCGCGTTCACACTCGCTTCCGACGGATCGCCCAGGGTGTCCGTGATGACCCCTCTGGCTGGGGGATCGTTTCCGCGATGCCGCAGCCCGCGCTACCAGCCAAGCTTCATCTGGAGCAAGGCTGCCAGCGCCGCCCCCATGCGCGCGTGCGTCACCGCGAGCGGGTGCCCGCCGCACCCCGTGCCTTCGGCGGCCGTGGGCTGGGGCATCTCGAGGAAGACGACGTTCATGTCCCCCGCCGTGTTCTGCGCGGTGACGATGCCCTGCACGTACGCGCGTTCCTCCGTGAGGTCCGTGCCCGAGAGATTCGGCCCGATCGTGCAGATGATGAGCGCCTTTGGATAATTCGTGCGAACGCGCGCGATGAACGTATTGTACGTCGTAACGTACGGTTGGCCGGGGTCGCCTTTTCCGAAGTCGTTATTGCCGAGATAGATGACGACCGCATCCGGAATCCACGACGTGAAGTCCCACGTACTGGTCGTTATGTCGGGAAGGGTTCGCCCGTACAGAATGGGCATCGTGAGCGTCGTATCGCCTTGATTATTGCGATACATGCCCTTGCCGGTCCAGGCAATCGTGATGAGGTCCGCATTCACCGTTCGCGCGGCCACCGCGCCGTAGGCCGCGTCGTAGTTTTGCGATAGAAGCGCGTTCGGGCATTGGCCCCCGACGCTCTCGTTGCCGTAACCCGACGTGACCGAGTCGCCGACGATCTCGATGCGCCGGGTGGAAGGCAGGCTCGGAGGGAGCAGCGCTCCCCCCGCCGGATCGAGAATGAGGCCGAGATAGGTCGTGTCTCCGGTGGTGCTGATCCCCGGCTCGTTCCGGCGGTACACGGTCAGCTCATGAGGCCCGGCGGAGAGACCCGTGGCCAGCGGATAACTCGTCGTGCCCGTCTTGAGGAGCAGCGGCGCGGCTTGCATCGTGCCATCGATCGAAACATCGAAGTACGTGGTCGGTCCCATCAGATTGATGCCGATAGAACTCCCCGTGAACCGCGCCAGGATCGTGCTCCCCGACCAAGCAAAGCGTGGCCCCGTCGCGTCGGTGCGGTCCACCCGTGCGACGAAGCGCACCGCCGGGGGGCCAGCATCCGCCGGGCCCGTATCCTCCCCCGTCGACGTGACGGCTCCGTCCATCTCGGAAGAGGCTTCTGGCTCGGTGGTCGCGTCGAGCGGCTCGGCTGCGCTCCCCGAGAGCCCCGCAGAACCCGCGAGGCCACCGGTCGCGCCCGCCCCCGTCCCGCCCGATTGACCTGCGGCTCCGGACGCGCTGGACCCGCTCGACGAACCCGCCGTCCCCGACGGACCGACCCCGCCGGATTGGCCCGTGACCCCGGAGCCCGTGACCCCGGACCCCGTGACCCCGGAGCCCGTGACGCCGGACTGGCCCGTCTCGCTCGACGCCATTGCGCCCGACGCCCCGGGCGACGACGCGTTCGTTCCGCAGCCCCCGAGCGCGGCCAGGACAAGAACCGGCCATGCTCTCGAGGCAACGGCAACCACCGCGCGTAGCGGGCTACGAAGCAACAACATTCGGTGTTCCTGGAAGACCGGCGACGCCCGTGCCGGTCGCTGAGACCGACAAAGACAAAAAAGACAAAAGGGACGTTCCCCACCTGCGGTTGAGTCCGAAAACGTCCGTGGTCTTCCTCATTGGAACACTCCTCCGATACAACGGTATGAGTTTTGGCCCCTCGGAATTCCAACCCCGCGGCGATTATTCACATGCGCGGAACTCGCGTTGGCCCGCGCCGGGCGAGGCTCACTCATGGCTCACGAAGCGGATCGCTCACGCGAGCGAGCAAAGCCCCATGGGTGTCGAAATCAAACGCAACATGGGCTCGGCCGACAGCCGGACGGGATCTTTTTGATGCGATGCCGTGTTAGGATTGCCCTTGCCACCGGAGCCGATGATATAGCAGCAAGGGGGAGGGCTCGGCAATCGCGTTTGCCGGCGGGCGCACGCGGCGTTGGTTCCGAGTGACGTTGCCGTGATGGCCGATCATATGCTGGCACTGCAAGTATGTACCCTCCCGGCGGCGCGTTAGGGGCTTTGGTGTCGCCCGCGCGGGCCGAATTTCAGCGCAACGCGCAAGCCGTCGTGGTGCATTCGATCGCGGATCGAGGATTCGCCATTGACGCGGATGTGGTCTTTGCTCCAGTTTTCGAAAAACCCGCCGACCCCTCTCAAACGCGTTGACGAGTGCGGTGTGCATAACGAGGATTGCGCGCTTGATGTCCCAAAGATCGATGAGTGGCACGGTCGACCATCCGGTTCGCGGCTCGGTTCCCGTTGTCGAAAACCGCATACGCAGACCGGGGTGGGGTAGAGGGCACGGACTTTGGCTGGCGAGTCTCCTGGTGGCGGCGCTCTTTTGGAGCGCGGCGGCCAACGCAGCCGCAAAGCCCACAGTCGCGGTGCTCGCCGTCGGGCCCGGCGCCGAGGCCGTCCGCGCGGAGGTCGTCGCCGCGCTGCCTTCCTCGGCCGACGTCGTCGACAAGGCTGCCTTGACGAGCGCCCTTACCCAGCGCCACGTTGCGGTGACCAAGGCGCTAAAAGGAGGCCAACGCAGCCAGGCCTTCATCGCCGCGGTTCACAGCGCGGTGATCGCCCTCGGGGCCGACGCCGTCATCTTGGTGGAGGCTCGCGCCCGTAAGGGCAAGGCCACCGGCGAGTATGTGGTCGTCGCCGTCGCCGCCTCGCAACAGGATGCGGCGATCGACACGACCGTCACCATCGAATCGGACGCAGACCGCGGAGACCAGTGGAAAAAGGCCCTGGGCCCGGTGCTCGACCTGATTCAAGGAGGGGCGAAAGCCGCCGAGCCGGCCGAAAAGGGAGCCGCTCCCGAAAAGACGGCGACTGCCGAAGCGACATCGAACGAGAATGGCGAGAGCGCCGCAGCGCCCGAACAGGCGGCCGAGGAGAAGGGCGAGCCCGCGCCTCTCTCCTTCACGAACGCGATGTTCACGGGATTTTTGGGACTGGATTTCGGCGGACGGCAATTTCATTACAACGAGCGGGTGACCAACGACAATCTCCGTCCGTTCGATCTCCCCGACGGGGTGCTCCTTCCGGTGACACCGGGGATCGCGGCCTCGGTCGAATTCTTTCCCCTCGCAAAGACCGACTTGGGAATCGTCCGCGACATCGGCGTGAGCGGTCGCTTCGGAATCAACTGGGCCCAGGCAAAGCTCGGCAACGCGGTTTCGGACGTGGATTGGCACTCGTGGGAACTGAACCTCCGCGGCCGGATACTGCTTGGGCCGCGGGCCGCGTCGCCTGTGATTGGCGTCGAGCTGGGTGGCGGCGAGCTCGCGTTCGGGTTCCACAACCCGGATCCCGTGCTGGAAAGCACGCTGCCCGGGGTCGACTACCATTACCTGCGCGTCGCGGTCGACGGCCGCGTTCCTCTCGGGCCTGCGGCGATCCTGCTCGGCGCCGCCTATCGCCCCATCCTTGGGGCCGGCGATCTCGGGAGCCACTTTCCGCGCGAATCGATCTCGGGCATCGACGCGAAACTGGGAGCCGCGCTCCATCTCACTTCAGCGATCGAAGCGCGCTTGGTCTTCACCTATACGCGCGTTTGGGCCACGTTCAATCCTCGACCGGGCGACCAGTACATCGCGGGCGGCGGTCTCGATCAGCTCCTCAATGCCGATATCGGGGCGGCGATTCATTTCTAGTGAGTCACCCGGGTCACCCTGAGTCTCGCTCCGCCTTGCCTCTGGCAAGGCTCCGCTCGACAGAATGGGCTCGCACGTCACGTCGAGGGGAGCGATGCCGCTCCTCCTCGAGCTCCCCAGCAGGACAAAACGCTTGTCGTAGTGAGTCGCCCGGGTCACCCGGAGTCTTGCTCCGCCTTGCCTCTGGCAAGGCTCCGCTCGACAGAATGGGCTCGCACGGCGCGTCGAGGGGAGCGATGCCGCTCCTCCTCGAGCTCCCCAGCAGGACAAAACGCTTGTCGTAGTGAGTCACCCGGGGCACCCGGAGTCTTGCTCCGCCTTGCCTCTGGCAAGGCTCCGCTCGACAGAATGGGCTCGCACGGCGCGTCGAGGGGAGCGATGCCGCTCCTCCTCGAGCTCCCCAGCAGGACAAAACGCTTGTCGTAGTGAGTCACCCGGGTCACCCTGAGTCTCGCTCCGCCTTGCCTCTGGCAAGGCTCCGCTCGACAGAACGGGGTCGCACGTCACGTCGAGGGGAGCGATGCCGCTCCTCCGCCGCTCCTCCTCGAGCTCCCCAGCAGGACAAGACGCTCGTTTCCTGTATCGCGTGTCCGGCGCAGCCGGTGGGGGACCCAGGGGTCGCTCGAGTCTACGGCGAGGTTTGCGGATTGGCCCGCCTCTGACGTCGGTTTGCACAAGCTGAACTGACGCAAACCCGTCCGATCCCCAACGAAGGCCTTGGCGGATCGCTGGGAACGCGCTGGATGATGCGCGTATGCCGCGTACTCTGAGAGCCTCGAAATGACGCTCCGGTCCCCATCGCTTCTCGCGGTGCCGCTCCTCGTGCTGGGGCTCACCGGATGCGACACGCGCGGTTCACCCGGCGGGATGTCAGGAGAGGGTCCGCAGCTTCGCGTCGCCGCCGACGCGGGCAATGCGGCCGCGCCCACCGTGCGCCTCTACCTGCTCACGGATCTCGCGGGTGCGCTCGTGCCATGCGGGTGCATCAAGGACCAACTCGGGGGGATGGATCATTTCGGCGCCTGGGTGTACCGCGAGCGCCCGCACGGCCCCGCGGCTCTGGTCGCCGCCGCCGGACCGCTGTTCTTCATGGATGACAAACTCCTGGGCGATCGCACCTTTCAAGACCGGCAGAAGGCGACCACCATCGCAAGTCTCCTTCGAGGGCTCCGTCTTGCCGCGTTCGCGCCCGGGATCAACGACTGGGACGACGGCGAGCGCGGCCTGGTCGCGCTGGCGCGTGCGTCGGGCGCCGCGATCATCGCCGGATCCGCCGACGCTGGGCCGCCGCCGATGGCGACGGCGATCGTTAAGGACGTGGGCGGGATCAAGGTGGGCTTCGTTGGATTCGGGCAGGGGCCGCTGACGCCGGCTGCGTCCGACGCGGGCGCCGAGGATCCCAAAGACGTGGTCGCGCGAGGCGTGGATCTGGCGAAACGGCAGGGCGCGAACGTGCTGGTGGCGCTCACCGCCGTTGGCCGCGATGAAGCTCGGCGGATCGCCGAGGCGGTCCCGGAGCTCACAGCGATCGTCGTTGGATCGCCCAAGGCGACGGGCGAGGAGAACACGAGGGCGCCCCAGGGTGAGCAGGCGGGCGGCGTGCTCATCGCGCAGGGGGGAAATCACCTTCAGTCCGTGGCCGTCCTCGATCTTTACGTGCGCGATCACGTCTCGCCCGGAGAACTCATCAAGTTCGCGGACGCGACGGGGCTGGAGCGTGCGCAGGAGCGAGAGGAGTTCGTGAAACGCACGGACGATCTGCACGAAAAGATCACCATTTGGGAGCGCGGGCGGATCCTTCCCAAGGCGGATATCGAAGCCAAGAGGCGCGAGCTCGTCGAGCTCGAGGAAGAGCGCCAGCGCCTGGACGTCAAGCCGCCCCCCGCGCAAGGCAGCTTCTTTCGCTACTCGCTCAAAGAGGTGCGCCCGTCGTTGGGAAACGAGCAGTCGATCGAAGCGGAGGTGGGTGCTTACTTCCAGGGGGTCAACGCGCAAAACCAAGGCGCCTTGGCGGGTCGAATGCCCTTGCCGGCGGTGGCCGGCCACGCGCGTTACGTGGGAGGCAGCGCGTGTCTGCGTTGTCACGCTCCCGCCGTCGCGGTGTGGAGGCAGACCTGGCATGCGAACGCGTACGAAACGCTCAGAGGCGAGGGCCGTGAGTTCGACCTAGAGTGCGTCGGTTGCCACGTGACCGGGTACCAGCAGGCCGCCGGGAGCACGGTGACTCACCTCGACAAGCTGCAAAACGTGCAATGCGAAGCATGCCACGGACCCGGCTCGTGGCACGTCGCGAATCCAACGGACGAAAAGGCTATCATCGCGAAGCCAGAGGCCGCCGAGTGCCTCGGCTGTCATCGTTCGCCGCACGTCGAACAGTTCGATCCCGTCGCCGCGATGAAGGACATCCTCGGGCCGGGTCACGGCATGCCGGTTATTGCGAGACCAGGATCACCCTGAGCGCTTCGCTCCGGGTCGACTCGCTTCGCTCGCTCGCCTCCGCTCTCGCAGCCTGGCTTGCACTTCACGTCGAGGGGAGCGAGGCCGCTCCACCTCGAGCTCCCCAGCAGGACAAGACGCTCCTTTCCTGGATCGCGTGTCCGGCGCCGCCGGGTGGGGGGCTGGCGGAGCGATTTTGCAACAGGCGACACCTCTCGGGCCCCTTCTAACCCTTGCAGGAGTACTGCTCCCGTTGTGGGGCTGGGAGCAGCCTCTTGGTGCCTGGGAGTTTCGATGATGACGCGCACCTGCATCGCACTAGTCGTTGCTCTTGGGGCGGCGTGCACACCGTCCGTGGGGCCGACCGAGGTGATCGCCCCGGCGGACGATGCAAGTCCGGGCGGCGAGGATGCAAGTGCAGGGGTGCAGAGCCGCGATGGCGGGTTGGACGGTAGCGGTAGCGGGCCGGGCTGCTTGCCTGCGTCCACGCAGTGCTCCGGGAACAGCGTGGAGACCTGCGGTGGGAATGGCCAATGGGGACCCGGGGTCCTGTGCGATTGGCCGACGCCGGCCTGCGCGGCGGGGGTCTGCGTGGAGCCGCCGAGCTGCGCGGCGGGCGCGATGGGGACGACCCAGTGCGGAGCCAGCAGCGAGAGCTGTTGCACGAGCCCGCCGGTGCCCGGCGGCACGTACGATAGGACGTACACGAACAGCGGAGGCGGGGCGGCGGACGCTGGAGACCCCGCCACGATCAGTAGCTTTCGGCTCGACAAGTACCTCGTGACGGTGGGCCGCTTTCGCCAATACGTGAATTACCTGGCGGGTGCCACGGGGGCGCCCCCCGCGAACGGGAGCGGCATCCACACGCATTTGAATGGCGGTCAGGGACTCGCCAATAGCGGGAGCCCCGGGACGTACGAGACCGGCTGGGACGGGCCCGACTGGAGCATGCAAATCGCGACGGGATCGGGCGCGGCGGACACCTGGGATGCGAACCTCTCCGAGTGCTACCCGTACAGCACGTGGACGACCGCCGCGGGCAGCCAAGAGAACCTGCCCATCAACTGCGTGCCATGGTACGAGGCCTACGCGTTCTGCATCTGGGACGGCGGTTTCTTGCCGAGCGAAGCGGAGTGGGAATACGCCGCGGCGGGCGGAAACCAAGAGCGGGAGTATCCGTGGGGTGCGACCGATCCGGGGTCGGGAAGTCTGTACGCGATTTACGCGTGCGATTACCCGAGCGGCACGGCGTCTTGCGGGCTGGCGAACATTGCGCCGGTGGGAACGGCGACGTCGGGAGCCGGCGACTGGGGCCAGCTCGACATGGCCGGCGAAGTCTTCGAGTGGATCCTGGATGGGGACGCGCCGTTCGTCGACCCGTGCACGGATTGCGCGTATCTTTCCTTGGCGTCGGACCGCGTTACGCGGGGCGGCAACTACAGCGGCCCCCCGCTGTACATGCTCGCGGCCGACCGCGACTACGTCGACGACCCGACCGATCGCGACAACGTCATCGGGTTTCGGTGCGCGAGGACACCGTGATAGAGCCATTTACGTTACGTGCGTGTCGAAAGCCTCTCAGAAGCCGTAAGGATTGCGGCGCGTCAGGACGCTCATCACGGCGGCGAAGAGCGCCGCGCCGATCACGGACCAGACCACCGGAAACGACTCGTTTTGAACGTGCAAGACGAAGAGCGTGGGAAGGTGGACTTGCCTCGCGAACCAGACGCCCAGCCATGCGCCGATGAAGCCCAGCGCGATTGAGCTGAGGCAACCCATGTGCGAATAGCCTGCCAACGCAGAGCCGAGGCTGCCGCAAACCCCGGCGATGACGAGGAGGACGAGCGCGCCGGTGAGTGTCATGACGACTCAATGACGCTTTGGACGGGCGGCGTCAAGCCGGTCTACGTCAACGAAAATGACGGCCGGATAAATCCATCATCGAGAAAGCCACGACCGCTCGATGCGCTATGTATAGCTCTCGACGGGCGGGCAACTGCACATCAGATTGCGGTCTCCATGGGCGTTGTTGATGCGCCCCACGGGGGGCCAGAACTTGCGCACGTGCGTCCAAGGCGCCGGAAATGCGGCCTGCTCGCGGGTATATGGATGTGGCCAGTCGCTCGACGCCAAGGCCTCCGCCGTGTGCGGCGCGTGCTTGAGGGGATTGTTGTCTCGGGGGAGGCGGTTCTCTTCGATCGCGCGAATCTCTTCGCGAATGGCGATCATCGCGTCGCAGAAGCGGTCGAGCTCCGCCTTCGGTTCGCTTTCGGTGGGTTCCACCATGAGCGTGCCCGGAATCGGAAAACTCATCGTGGGCGCGTGGAAGCCGAAGTCGACCAATCGCTTGGCGATGTCGTCCACTTCGATCCCCGCCGTGCGTTTGACGCCGCGCGTATCGAGGATGCACTCGTGCGCCACGCGCCCGCGCTTGCCTCGGTAGAAGACGGGGAAATGCGGGTGCATGCGCTCGGCGACGTAGTTCGCGCTCAGGATCGCGACCTCCGTGGCGCGCTTGAGCCCCTCGGCCCCCATGAGGGCGATGTAAGACCAAGAGATGAGCAGAATGCTCGCGCTTCCCCAGGGCGCCGCGGATACAGGCCCGATGCTCTCGTCTCCGCCGACGGCGCGACCGAATGGATGGCCCGGAAGAAACTTCGCCAGATGCTTCGCGACCCCGATCGGGCCCATCCCCGGGCCTCCCCCACCGTGGGGTATACAGAATGTCTTGTGGAGATTCACATGGCAAACGTCGGCGCCGACGTCGGCGGGACGGCAGAGTCCCACTTGCGCGTTGAGGTTGGCGCCGTCCAAGTAAACCTGGCCCCCGTTCTCGTGGGCGATGGCGCAAATGCGTTCGATGTCTTCTTCGAAGATGCCGTACGTCGACGGGTACGTGACCATGAGCGCGGCGAGCCGGTCCGCGTTGTCCCGGGCTTTGCTCTCCAAGTCGGCAAGATCCACGTACCCTTTCTCGTCACAGGCCACGACCAGAACGCGCATCCCCGCCATCGCAGCGGACGCGGGGTTCGTTCCGTGGGCGCTCGCCGGGATGAGGCAAAGGTCGCGCTGCGCCTCGCCCCGGCTCTCGTGGTACTTGCGGATGACGAGGAGCCCCGCCAGCTCTCCTTGGGCGCCGGAATTGGGCTGCAAGCTCACCGCCGGAAAGCCCGTGATCTCTTCGAGCATCGCCTCGAGTTGCTTGATGATGACTTGGTAGCCTTGCGCTTGTTCGATGGGCGCGAAAGGGTGCACGCGCGAAAAGCGCGTCCAGGTAACGGGCATCATTTCGGCCGTCGCGTTCAGCTTCATCGTGCATGAGCCGAGCGGAATCATCGAGTGCGCGAGGGACAGATCCCGCGACTCGAGGGTGCGCATGTACCTGAGCATCTCGGTCTCGGAGTGATGAGTATTGAAGACCGGGTGCGTAAGATACGCGCTCGATCGAGCGAGGCCGTCCATCGCGGGCGAGGCCTCGAGCGCAAGCTCCGCGCAGGTAAAGCCGGGTGATCGACCGTGGTTGAAGACCGCGAGGAGCGCGTCGACGTCGGCCGGGGAAGTCGTCTCGTCGAGCGAGATGCCCACGGATCGCTCGTCGATCCGTCGTAGATTCATCTTGCGCTCGCGCGCCGTCTCGACCCACGCGACGACCGCGTCGGCGTCGCCCTCGATCCGAAGGGTATCGAAGAAGCGCCGGTGCACGACGTTTGCGCCGAGCTTGCGCAAGCCGCACGCGAGCGACGCCGTGAGTCCGTGCACGCGCTCGGCGATGGATCGCAGCCCCACCGGACCATGATAGACGGCGTACATGCTCGCGACGATCGCGAGGAGTGCCTGCGCGGTGCAGACGTTGCTCGTGGCCTTCTCGCGGCGGATGTGCTGCTCGCGTGTCTGCAAGGCCATCCGGAGCGCGCGCTTGCCGTGGGCGTCGATGCTCACGCCGATGATGCGCCCGGGCAGCTTGCGCACGAGCTCCGCCTTGCACGCGAAGAACGCGGCGTGTGGGCCTCCGTATCCGAGCGGTACGCCGAAGCGCTGGGCGCTGCCGACGGCGATGTCGGCTCCGAGCTCGCCCGGGGGCACGAGCAGCGCCAAGCCAAGCAAGTCGCACGCCATCGTGACCTTGGCTCCCTCGGCGTGCGCGCGAGCGATCAAGGCGCGAAAGTCTTCGAGGCGTCCGTCCGTTCCGGGGTACTGAAGGACGACACCGAAGACGGGCGTGCTGAAGTCGAACGAGCCCGGGTCGCCGACGATGACGTCGATCCGGTGGGCCCGCGCCCGCGTTTTCAGCACTTCGATCGTTTGCGGGTGGCACGCATTCGACAGAAAAACGGCTCGCCGTTCGTCGCCAGACGCCGCCGAGAACGACTCCATCATGTGCATGGCCTCCGCCGCCGCCGTGGCCTCGTCGAGCAGGGACGCGTTCGCGATCTCGAGCGCGGTGAGATCGCTGACCATCGTCTGGAAATTGAGGAGAGCCTCGAGGCGGCCTTGCGCAAGCTCCGCCTGATAGGGAGTATATTGCGTATACCACCCCGGATTTTCGAGCACGTTACGCTGGATCACCGGAGGCGTGACGCAATCCGAATAGCCCGTTCCGAGGAAACTCCGCCAAGTATCGTTTTTTGCCGCAATCGCGTGCAGGTGCTCAAGGAGCTCTTGCTCGGTCCTCGACGCGGGAAGGGCGAGCGGCCTGCGTAGGCGGATCGTGCTCGGTACCGTCTGCTCGACGAGTTCGTCCAGAGACTGGGCGCCGACGGTGCGGAGCATCTCGGCGACGTGCGCATCGCTCGGGCCCACGTGACGACGCGCGAACTTGTCGAGATTGTCAATCGAGACAGGCATGACCTTGTACCGTTACTTCCGGACCGGCCCGTTGGCCAGCGCCGATCCGAGCCCGGTGGTACGGTTCTCGACGCTGGAGTCGTTGTGGATTTGGTAAGCACCCTGTACTAGATGCGTGCCACGTACGCCAAGGAGACCGCATGTCCCGTTACCGCTTCACATCCGAGTCCGTTACCGAGGGACATCCGGACAAGCTTTGTGACCAAGTCTCCGACGCCATCCTCGACGCGATCCTTGCCCAGGATCCGCGGGCGCGGGTCGCGTGCGAATCGCTCGCGAAGACCGGAATGGTGGTGGTTGCCGGCGAGATTACGACCACCGCTCGGGTCGACTTTCCCAAGGTGGTGCGCGATACGGTCAACGAGATCGGGTACTCCGGCTCAGCCATGGGTTTCGACGGGAACACCTGCGCCGTTCTCACGGCGATCGAGCAGCAGAGTCCCGACATTGCGCAGGGCGTGAACGAGGGCGACGGACTCCACAAGGAGCAAGGGGCGGGCGACCAAGGCCTCATGTTCGGGTACGCGACCGACGAGACCCCCGAGCTGATGCCCGCGCCGATTCACTACGCGCACGTGCTCGCGCGCCAGCTCGCCGCGGTCCGCAAAAAGAAGCAGGTAGACTTCCTGCGCCCCGACGGTAAGACCCAGGTCACCCTCGAATACGAGAACGACGCGCCGGTACGCATCGACGCGATCGTCGTCTCGACGCAACACGACGAGAAGGTCAAGTATAAGCAACTCCGCGAGGCGATCATCGAGCTCGTGATCGAGAAGTCGCTCCCCAAGAAGCTCATCGACAAGAGCACGAAGCTGCACGTAAACCCCACGGGGCGCTTCGTCGTCGGCGGACCGCAGGGAGATTGTGGCCTCACGGGCCGCAAGATCATCGTCGATACCTACGGCGGGATGGGTCGCCACGGCGGCGGGGCATTCAGCGGCAAAGACCCGAGCAAGGTCGACCGCAGCGCGTGCTACTACGCGCGTTACATCGCGAAAAACGTCGTCGCTTCGGGCCTCGCCAAGCGTTGCGAAGTTCAGATCGCCTACGCCATCGGCGTGGCGCAGCCCGTGGGTGTCCACGTCAATACGTTCGGTACGGGCAAAGTGGCCGACGAGGTACTGGAGAAATACATCCTTTCGAACTTCGATATGCGTCCTAAGGCGCTCATCGACGAGCTGGACCTCCTCGGGCCCATCTACAAGCGCACCGCCGCGTACGGCCACTTCGGTCGGAGCGAGTTCTCTTGGGAGAAGACCGACCGCGCGGCCAAGATCGCGGACGACCTTCTCCGCGGTTCGGCCAAGAACGAGCGCCCCAACGGCAGTGGGGTCAAACCGGTCCGCAAGCCGGGCAAGCGCGGTCTCGGCGCAGAAGCGTGACCCAACGAGCGCCGGATGAAGCGCGCGCTCTGATCGCGGGCAACGCGGGGGCTCGCCGGCGAGGCGAATTGCTACGAGCGCGTCAGAACGACCCGCCGCTCATCGCGTGTTGCGACGGCTCGCGGGTCCGCGTTCGACGGACGCGAGGTTACACGCGGTATTGACGAGAGACACGTGAGAGAAGGCTTGCGGGAAATTGCCGACGAGCCTTCCGCGCGCCGCGTCGTACTCCTCCGAGAGCAGGCCGACGTCGTTGCACAGGGCGACGAGCCGCGCGAAGAGCGATCGCGCGTCCGCGTGCCGCCCCATGAGAGTCCAATTGTCGGCCAGCCAGAAGCTGCAGGGCAAAAACGCCCCCTCGCCGGGCGGTAGCGCGTCGGCCGCCGACGCGCTGTCGTAGCGGCGTACGAGGCCGCCCTCGAGGAGGGTCCGTTCGATCGCGTTCGCCGTTCCCACCACGCGCGCGTCCGTCGCCGGCAGGAAGCCGACCAGCGGAATCATGAGCAGGCTCGCGTCGAGTTGTTGGGAACCGAAGGACTGCACGAACGAGCGCAGATTGCCATCGTACCCGAGCTCGCACACGTCGGCGTGAATTCGATCGCGCATCGCCCGCCACCGTT
Source organism: uncultured delta proteobacterium (assembly GCA_963831555.1). Classification (GTDB taxonomy): domain Bacteria; phylum Myxococcota_A; class Polyangia; order Polyangiales; family Polyangiaceae; genus Palsa-1150. The sequence goes on along the minus strand of CAWHQT010000015.1, from coordinate 401,486 downwards.
CGAGCGGCCCCCCGGAGCCGACGTTCTCCACGTGATGGACGGCGCGATCGAACGCGACCCATGCCATTACTTTGGAATGGGTGAACTGGCGCGGCGGGCCACGCATCTCCCAATGCCCTGGTCCGGTTTGTCCCAGCACGATTCGAGGAAATCGAGCAGACCGCGCCGGAGATCCCACGCGTCATCCGCTCTTACTCTCTTACTCTCTTACTCTCTTACGCTCTTACTCGTCGGCGACTCTCGAGCCCCCCGGCGGCGGTGGGTTCGCTTCCCGCTCCAAGTAACGGAAGATGGTTCGCGGGTCGACACCGAGGTCTCGCGCGGTTTGCGTCCGGTTGCCGTTGTTGCGCTCGAGGATCTCGAGAACGTATTTGCGTTGGAATTCTTCCTTCGCCTTTTCCAACGGCAAAATCGAGGAGTCCTCTTCCTTGCCCAAGTCGAGGTCCTCCGGGGCGAGGAGGGACTTCTCGCAGAGGACCAGCGCCTTCTTTATCCGGTTTTCGAGCTGACGGATGTTGCCGGGCCATGGGCTCTTCTTGATCGCCGCAAGCGTGTGCGGGGCGAAACCATGGACGTGCGCGCCGAGCTCCTCCACATGCTTGGACAGGAGCGCCTTGGCGATGATGAGCATGTCGTCTCCGCGCTCGCGAAGCGGAGGGAGAAAAATGTTGACGACGTTCAAGCGATAGTAGAGGTCCTCGCGAAAACGTCCGGCGCGAATCTCTTCTTCCAGAACGCGATTGGTGGCGGCCACCACGCGGATGTCGACCTTTTCAGGCTTACTGTCCCCCACGCGAAACACCACGCGCTCCTGGAGGGCCCTCAGGAGCTTCACCTGAAGGTTGAGGGGTAGCTCGCCGATTTCGTCTAGAAAAAGAGTACCGCCGTTCGCCGCCTGAAACTTTCCCGGGCGCGAAGCAACGGCCCCCGTGAACGCGCCTCGAACGTGACCGAACAGCTCGCTCTCGATGAGGTTTTCCGGGATCGCGCCGCAGTTGATGACGACGAAAGGACCGGTCGCGCGCCCGCTGCGACGATGAATCTCGCGCGCGATGAGCTCCTTGCCCGTTCCGGTTTCTCCGGTGATGAGGACGGAAATGTCGGTGGTGGCCACTTTCTGCAGCTTGCGGAAGACTTCCATCATCGAAGGGCACGCGCCGATGATGTCACCGAAGCGCTTGTCCTTCAGTTCGGCGACGAGCTTCTCCTTGTCGGCGCGAAGGGCGCTCAAGAGAAGGGCGTTTTGCAGGATGAGGCTCGCCTGTGCCGCGAAAATCGAGAGAACGTCCAGCTGATTGCGCTCGAAGAGACCCTTGACGCGGTCGTTGCCCACGTAGAGCACACCCTCTACGTGCCCTTCGGACACCAACGGCGCGCACATCACGCTCGACAGTCGTAACGCGAGGACGCTCGCGCTCGTGTTGAATTGCGCGTCCGTCAGAGCGTCGCTCACGATGACGGGCCTTCCCGTCTCGATCACTTTGCGCACGATGCTGTCGCTAATCGCGCCGCCCGGCACGGCGATGGCCTCCCGCTTGACGTTGCGCGACGCCCGAATGCGCTGCTTTTGCGAGAGGTCCTCGCGGGACCCATCGCCGCCGACGAAGGCGTCGTCGTTGAGCAAGATGAGGCCTTTTTCGGCGCCGGTCACGTCGATCACGGCGTCGAGCATCGCCTCGAGGAGCGGGTCGATGTCGTTCACCGTCATCAGCTTCTCGCTGAACTCGTAGAGCTTTCGTAGACCCGCGAGCTGCTGCTGCGTCACGTTCATTTGCGTGTCGCTCGCCGCCGTCTCGTTTGCCCCAGCCGGATCGGTTGCCCGCACAAACCCGCGTGGTTCGTCGAACATGCCGAACGACAGCTCAACGTCCCCGAGCGTCAGCCGGTCGCCGTGAACGAGGCGAGCGCGGCGCTTCCTCTTGCCGTTGATGAGGATCTCGCCCTGTTTGTCCACTTCTTCCAGGTTGAAATCGCGCCCATCGAAAAGCACTTGGGCGTGGGTGTCCGCGAGCCCGGCGCTCTGGACCGCGACGTCATTTCCCAGGGCGCGGCCCATCGTCGTCACGGGCTTGTGAAGCACGTAGGTGCGCGGGGGACCTTGGGGTGGAAACCACTTAAGGATGGGCATCGCAGCAAATCAGCGGAAACGCTCTCGACATCGAGATTGTATCTCAAATGGCCCCGCGGACGGAGCACGTCGAGAAAAACCGCTCCGACACCGGGGCGTGATTGACGGCCCCTGTCGAACTGAGGCATTAACGCGCGACGCGTCCTGTCACTTCGCTCGGGACCGGAGGAGAAAACGATCATGAAGAACATCGTAGTTGTCGCGCTTCTCGCGGCCATGGCGTCCGTAGGCGCACTTGTGGCATGCGGCGGCAGCACGCCGCCCCCAGCATCCCCCGACACGACCGCAAGCTCCGCATCGGCGGCGCCCATGGATTCGTCCTCGGCCGCTCCGGCAGCGAGCGCGAAGTAGAAGTAAGGGTGTACCAAGCGGGGCTCCCGGAAAGGGGAGCCCCGCTGGTCTTTTTGTTAAAGATCACCCGAGTCGAGCTGTGTCTCGCTCCGCCTTGCCTTCGGCAAGGCTCCTCTCGACGGGCCTGGCTAGGAACGTCGCGGTGAGCTGTGTCTCGCTCCGCCTTTGGCTCCGCTCGACGGGCTCGTGGCGATATGGGTCTCGCTCCGCCTCCGCTCGACGGGCTTGGTTCGCTCGCGGCGATAGGGGTCTCGCTCCGCTTGTGACCTGGTCTCCTGCTAGCCGATACAGGAAACGAGCATCTTGTTCCTGCTGGGGGAGCGCTGTGTCGAGCGGAGCCTTGCCGGAGGCCTGATCATTCGTCACATCGTGGTCCGTGCGGGCCGCATGTTCTCGCATCCCCGGCATGAATGCCGGGGCAACTCGGAGAGCGATTACGCGAAGCCCGCCGCTGGCGGGCTACGACAAACGACAGGCACGTCGACCGTCGCCAACCATGCCCCACTGGATCGACGTAGCCCGCCAGCGGCGGGCTTTGTGCTCCGCTCTCCAGGGGTGCCCCGGCATTTATGCCTGGGGCGCCCAAGGCGGAGCGAGACTCAAGATGTGGCCGGAATTGCGAGCGAACGACCGGCAGCTAGGGAGGCCGAGCGAGGAATACTTGCGTTGCTTGCGTACTTACAGCGAGGCCGACCGACGACGACGGTCGTGCAGCCGCAATAACGGCCACATCTTCAGGGTGACTTTGGTTACTCGCTAGAAACTCCCGTACGCTTGGAGCTCGGCGCCGCCGTGGGCGGTGGGGCCAACGGCGATTTGGAAAGGTGGCGTCCAGGAGGCGCTCCCGGGGTTGTCGGTCATGTTCGCAGTGAACACTGCCGCCAAGGCGAGGCCCGCCAAGCCGCCGACAGCGTTGGCAATCATACCGTGGCGCGGGTCTGCATCACTGCCGATGTAAAAGAGATACACAGGGGTGGTTGCGAGGGTGCCCAGCACCTCGCCGAGCCACATGTAACGCAGCGTTTGCCACGACGGCGTATACGCGGCGGACAACGCGCCGGTGGCGACCATGCCGGCGTTGTAGCCGAGGAATCCCCAAACGGCGGCGCCGTCTTTCCAGTCACCGCCGACGATGCCTGAACCGAAGAGCACGCCCGTGATTGAGCCCCATCCGGCGCCGCTGGCGATGAACGCGAGATTGCGCGGGTTGGGCTGCAGCCACTCGCCGAATGCGTAGCCGCCGACCCCGCCGGCTGTTGCGGTCAAGAATGTAAGCGAAGTGTTGGTCCGAAAGTCCCAGGACTGGGAGCCGCCGTTGCCGGTCAGTTGCCACTGCAAACCGTCAATCGCGATCCCTTCCACCGCGCCAAGGAGCATTCCGGTCGCGATCGTAGAAGGTACGGCGCGGTCGAACTCGTCATACTGATCCCACAAATAGAACCCGATCGGAACGGCAGCACCGAACGCGGCGGGCGCCAGGACCGCGATGCCGGGATCGCTCGTTTGGGCCAGCGCGTCGATCCAGACGCCCGTCCCGATGCCGTAGGCGACGCTCGTACCATAGAGATAGGCCATCTTGTTGGCGCTGCGATAGCGGCTGGGCGGTGGCCGGGGGGGTTGAAGTGCAGGCGGGGGCGGCGGAAATGGGGCCGGCAACGGCTGGGTCTGCGCGTAGCCGGGCGGCGGCGCGGGGTACTGCGGCGGCGCGGGGTACTGCGGCGGCGCGGGGTACTGCGGCGGCGCGGGGTACTGCGGCTGCGCGGGATACTGCGGCGGCGCGGGATACTGCGGCGGCGCGGGGTACTGCGGCTGCGCGGGATACTGCGGTGGCGCCTGCGATGGATAAGGCTGCGGGGGCAAAGGCTGCGCGGGCGGTGGCGCGTACGACGGGGGCGGCGGTTGAGGCGGGGGCCCAGGCTGTGCGTACGGACCCGGCAAGGGCGGAGCGCTCTGGGCCCACGTTGCCGAGGCCGAAGTCAAGGTGGCCATTGATAGCGATGCCGTAAGAGCTGCCCACGCGCGCATGTCGCCTCCAGAACGGATGTTTATTTCAGGGTCGGGCGCGCGAGGGCGCGCGCGTCGAATTCGTAGCCCAACTCGCGCGCCATCAGATCCTCGACCGCTTGTTGAACGGGCTTGCCCCGATAGAGCACGGAGTAAACCTCGGACGTAATGGGCATGTCCACGCCAAGCTTTCTCGAGAGCTCGTGCGCGCTTTTGGCGGTTGTCACGCCCTCGGCCACGTGTCCCAAGCCGGCCAGCACATCCACGAGGTGCCGGCCACGCCCGAGCTCGTGGCCCAAGGTCCGGTTGCGCGACAGATCGCCGGTGCACGTAAGTACCAGGTCACCCATTCCGGCCAGTCCCGCCAAAGTCAGCGCGGATCCGCCCCGCGCCGTCGCCAGCCGGGCCACCTCCGCCAGCCCCCGCGTGATAATCGCGGCGCGCGTGTTGTCACCGAAGCCCATGCCCTGGACGGCCCCAGACGCGATCGCGATGACGTTCTTGAGCGCTCCGCCACACTCGACGCCGACGACGTCATCGCTCGCGTACGCGCGCAAATAAGGCGTGCGAAAGCGCTGCACCACGTCAGCACAAACGCCGGTGTTCCTGGAAGCTATGACGACCGCCGTCGGCATGTGGTCGGCGAGCTCCCGCGCGAAGCTCGGACCGGACAGAAAGGCGAGGTGGTCGCGCGAATGGCTCGGCACCTCCTCCGTGAGAATTTCGTCCATGAACATGAGGGACTCGGTCTCGATGCCTTTGGTCGCGCTGATCACCAAAACCCCGCGCCGCATATGGGGGGCCGCAGCCCGCGCCACTTCGCGCATGGCGTGGCTCGGTACGACGAGGACAATGAGGTCGGCGCCTCTCAGCGCCAGGCCTGTGTCGTGCGTGCACGAGACGTTGCTCGGGAGCTCCACGCCAGGGAGGTATCGCGCGTTTTCGCCGCGGGCGTTGATGGCCTCGCACAGCTCGGGCCGGCGCGCCCAAAGAGAAACGCTCTCGCCTTTCTCGGCCAGAACTTTGGCGAGCGCAGTCCCCCATGCGCCTGCGCCGAGAACGGCCGCCTTCATGGAGGGACGTTACCACGCCACGCGTCAGCGCCCGCTTGCGGCGCGCTTGGCATCATCGTCGCCCCGCTCGCCCCGCTCGCCGCGTTCGCGACGGTCCGTCGATGCCCGCTCGCGTCGCTCGGCGCGTCGAACGCGGCGCCGCTCTAGGGCCGGCGCGCTATGCTGCGCGCGATGTGGCCAGCCACGCGTGCGCTCACGCCCTTTGCCATTCTCGTGATCGCCGTGGCTACCGGTTGCGGCGCGTGCTCGCCGAATGCAGTGTGCAAGCTGGGCGGCCCCATCAACGACCCCTCCAATCGCACCCTCCGCCGAAGCATCATGGCCTTCGGACTCGGTCAATTCTGCCAGCAAATGACATCGCACAACGCCCCGTTGCAGTTGACGCCCGGCGGCCCCGTCACGGGCCGCTTCTTCCCGCAGCATTGTGCGCAGCAGGTCCTCGACAACGGCGATCTGTGGGTGCAGTTCGACGGATTCGGCTACGCGTGGCTCGACATTCCGAGAAAAGTGACCTTCACATCGGCCGCGACCATTCAATATAACCAGGACTTCAAGTGCGCGGATGACAACTCGATCTATGCGTATTTCGATACCCGTACGGTGTCGCCGCCCGATTTTCGCCTCGGGCAAATCGAGCAGCCCGTGGCAAACCTCGTTCAAAACTGGATCGCGCCCATCGCGATTGCGGTCGGCCAGCAGATGGTGTCCGGCCAGCTCGCGCAAGGCTTTACAGTGATCGAGGACGAGGGGGGGAGCATCGACTTCAGCATGGGCCACGTGCCCGTGGGCCAGCGCCCGTTCCATCCGGTCGGCTCAGGCGGCGCCTCGCACGGCTCGAATCGAATGACATACGAAAACCTCCGCACCGAAGTGCACTCGGGCGAGCGGGACTTCATCGGCCCCATCCAAGTGGACGGATCGGGCCGTGCCCTTTTCATGCAAATGCATCTCGAGGGCGCTCCGTCCGTGGATATTTTCGTGCTTCCGAAGACGCAAGGCGACGCGTCGCTGAAGCTCTACTACGACTACGGGCCCGCGGGGCCCCTGCCGTATCCTCCGCCGTTCGCGGATATCGTACAGTACGGCGTGGAATACCAGCGTGCAGTGCCCGTTCCCGCGGGTATGTACTATGTCGTGATCGACAATTCGTCCTCGGCGGGAACGGTGTCTCCCCCCGCACCGCTCTTCGGCGTCGTGGGAGACGTTCCCGCCGTGCTCAACTACGCGATCCAGATCGGTGACGCCCCTTGAAGACGGAAGAGCCCCGTTCGGCCCAAACGCGCCCCAACCTGAAAGATCCACCGTCGTCCAACGGCGTGGCGCCGGGCCTGCCGAGAGAAGCCGTGGCCGAAGACGGGGACGGCACGGACCGAAGTAACGGCGTGCTCGGACCGGACGAGGGGTTCGCGCCGCCCATGCGTTCTCGGCTCCTGCGGCTCGTTTATTGGGCGCTCTGGTTCGCTGCCCTGCCGATTTTGCTCGCGTCCCTGGCCATCTGGCTCCTCGCGCCCGCGGGCGGCGGTGAGCCGTCGGGCGCGTTCGCGTGGGCGCAGTCGCTCGTCCGATCGCAGCCCGTTCCCGTGGGCATCATCCTGTTTACGCTCTTCGAGATCGTGGTGTGGACGTGCCGGCAGTCATTGCCGTTCGCAAGGCATGCGTACCCGCCGGCCCGCGCGGATGTCCCGCCGCACCTTCGTGCTTCGTTCGAGCGCGCCCAGTCTCTGCTCGACGAAGCGGAGATGATCCTGAACAAGTACGACAAGCGGGTCGTGCGCGAGCTCACGGCGAAGGAGCGTGAACGCGTGCGCGAGGACATGAGCGCGCTTCGCGCCGCGATGGATCGCGTCCCGTTCGACGAGGCCGCGTTCGTCGATGCGCACGCGCGAGCCGACGGCGAAGTCGACGGGCGGCTCGGCCGGTGGCGCAAGAGCGAAGTGCGTGAATACGTCGAGGCCATCGTGATGGCGGTTGCCGTGGCGTTCGCCCTTCGGGCGTTCGTGATCGAGGCGTTCAAGATTCCGAGCGGCTCGATGATCCCGACCTTGATGGTCGGCGACCACATTTTCGTCAACAAGTTCAGCTACGGGCCGGCGATCCCCCTCACGTCCGCGCGCGTGTGGACGAACATGCCGCCCAAGCGTGGGGACGTGATGGTTTTCGCGTATCCCGAGCAACCAGACCAAGACTTCATCAAGCGGGTTATCGCCATCGAGGGTGACAAGCTCGAGGCCCGAGGCGGCCATCCGATCATCAATGGCTGGCCGGTGCCCAGTTGTCGTGTTGGCGATTGGACCTACAACGACTACGAGTCCCCGACCACGCGGCACGAGGGCGACCTTTACGTGGAATATCTGGGAGACGAATCTTATCTCACATTTTATGATCGCGCGTCGGGGATGTCGGCGGAATACCAGGGTCCGTTCTTTGCCAAAAAGGGCGAAGTGTGGGTCATGGGCGACAATCGGAACAACAGCCACGATTCGCGCATGTGGTTCGGAGGGAGGGGCGGCGGGGTGCCCTTCGACAACATCCGCGGCCGCGCCCTCTTCGTTTGGCTCAGCGTCAGCGACAACGGCGTGGATTGGTCACGCGAGGGGGCTTCGGTCATGGGACGCCCCCACCTGCCGCCGTCGGCAAAGGACTTGGAGCCGCAGTTCGAACAGTGCTTGAGGGACCGGCCCAAGGTGAGTTTCTAGGGAGGTTCTTGTTGTTTGTCACCCGAGTCGCGCTGTGTCTCGCTCCGCCTTGCCTTTGGCAAGGCTCCGCTCGACGGGCCTGGGTAGAACGACACGTAGAGGGGAGCGGGCCGCTCCCCTCTAGCTCCCCAGCCCGGAACGTCGCGGGAATCTGTGTCTCGCTCCGCCTTTGGCTCCGCTGGACCGAAGGGGGACTCGTGTCGGAAGGGGTTCCCTTTGGTCCCTTTGGCCCCGCTGGACCGAAGGGGGACTCGTGTCGGAAGGGGTTCCCCTTTACGTGACTATGGATCCGCACGCCGCGCCCATCCCAGACTGCTGGTCGGGGTGTTAAACTAAACTAGGAAACTCGCCTCAGCATCACGTAGACGGCGCCCTCGCCCCCGTCGTCGCCCTGCGCGGTCGCAAACGCGGCGATGTGCTCGCTTGCCGAGCCTTGCGACGACCATGCGGCGATCTCGCCGCGTAGGATGCCCGCGCCCCCCGGCGAGTGCGCGCCTTTGCCGTGGATGACGAGCACGCAGCGCTCGCCGCGGGCGCGCGTCGTCCGGAGAAAACGATCGAGCTCCGCGCGCGCTTCGTGGAGCGTCATCCCGTGCATGTCGAGGCGACCATCAATGGGGAACTGCCCGCGGCGCAACTGCCGGAGCGTATCGTTCGGGATGTCGATGCGCCTGCCCTCGACGCGGTGGCCGTCGTCACTCACCTCGAACTTTGCCCGGCCTTCGACGAGCGCTCGCAAATGCTCGTGCACGGCCTCGGCGTCGGCGCGCGCCTCGTCGGCGCCTTTCTCGGCGAAGCGTTTGGCGGTCGGAGACGGCTCGATGGGCTGCGTGGGCATTCTTCCGCGCGTCCTATCGAGTGGCTCGACGCCAGCGAAAAGACGGCGGAAGAGCAGCGTGTCGTCTTCGGGCTCGGGCGGCTCCTCACGCGTTCTCGCGGCGGGTGCAGCCTTTTTTGCCGCCTGCGGTGCGTCGCCGCTCCTCGTCTTTTGCGCCAGCTCGTCCCGGAGCGGACGTAGCGCCTCGAAGGGTCCGGCGACCCGCTTCCCCTTCTCCTTCTTCTTGCGGCTCACGGCGGGCTCTCCCGCTCTCGTCGTGTCGCACGAATGGCGGAGAGCACCGTCTGGACGCCAGTCAACACTCCGGCTTCGAACTGCCAGTCCGGATCGCCCAGCTCGGGGAAGTCATGGGGATTGCGGATGTCTTCGGCCGTCAGACCCGGCAGCAAGCGCCGAGCAAGATCGATGACCTTTTGCAGCTGCAGCGCCTCGATTTCGGACGCGAGCTGCTCTGCGTCGTGCCACATCGCGCCCATCCGTTCGCCCAAATTAGCAGTTATCCCGTTCGGCGCTCGGCCCGTGGCGGCCATGCATCGCTCGAATCGAAGGCGCCGACACATCGCCCGAAACCGAAGATGTGGCCGGAAATGGAAGTTGGGGGCTTGGGGGGAAAGGATCTCCCCCCAAACCCTCGCCCGTGAAAGAGCTGCCCGGCATCTCCGGGCAGCCCTTGAGGCGTGGCGGTCCTCATTTCCCGCGCCCGGCGATGCTAAGCTTGCGACCCCCGATGGTGATGTTCTCCCGATGGATTGGCGGCCTGAAGAAGGGCGCCCTCTTGTTTTCGGAGGACGTTCGCGCCATCTGTCGGAATGACCCTGCGGCGCGGACGGCGTTGGAAGTTGCGCTCGTTTATCCCGGGCTCCACGCGCTCTGGCTGCATCGAGCGGCGCACGCCCTTTGGGCGCACGACGTGAAGCTCGGGGCGCGTGTTCTCGCCCTCGGCAACCGCTTCGTGACGGGTATCGACATTCACCCTGCCGCGCATATCGGCCGCCGCGTGGTGATCGATCACGGAATGGGCATCGTGATCGGTGAGACGGCCACCGTCGGCGATGACTGCTTGCTCTACAAGGGAATCGTGCTCGGGGGGACGTCGCTCGAGCGCACCGTCCGTCACCCCCAGGTTGGGCGCGGCGTCGTCATCGGCTCGAACGCGTGCATATTAGGCGCGATTCGCGTGGGCGACCGAGCGCGGATCGGGTCGGGTAGCGTCGTCGTCAAGGACGTTCCCCCCGAAGCGACGGTGGTGGGCGTTCCGGCGCGCGTCATCGTACCGAAGCACGCGCGCTTCGACGCGGCGCTCGATCACGCGAGTTTGCCCGATCCCGTGGTGGACATGATTCGCGCTCTCGCGGAGCAAAATGAGGCGCTTCGCGAACGCATCGGTGCGCTCGAGGAGAGGCTGGGCCTCGCGCGCCCGGACCATGAATTCCACCTGCCCTACGATGGAGACGAATTGCCCCCGGCGGACGGCGGCTGACGAGGGGCCATGGCAAAACCGCAAACGAAGGACGAGTCTCTCATCGTCAAGAATCGTCGCGCCTCGTTCGACTATGCCATCGTGGATCGCTTCGAGGCAGGCTTGGTGCTGGTCGGCAGCGAGGTCAAGTCGATGCGGGCGGGCAAGGTCGACATTTCGGACGCATACGTTGCGGTCGAGCGCGGTGAGGCATGGCTGCGGCAGATGTTCATCGCTCCGTTCGAGCAAGCGAGTACGTTTCCTCACGAGCCGCGGAGGGTGCGAAAGCTCCTCTTGCACGCGCGGGAAGTCCTCGAGATCGACAAGGCCGTCGCCCGTGGAGGATACACCGTGGTGCCCCTGCGCCTTTACTTCAAGAAGGGCCGCGTCAAGGTGGAGCTTGCGACCGCGACTGGCAAGAAGCACTACGACAAGCGGGCTGATATCGCGAAGCGCGACGCGGACCGGGACGCGCGCGTTGCGCTGCGAAGGGCCAATCGTTGATGCACCACGTGCGATGGGCATCGCGCGGGCACGCGTCCATCCTGTCCGTGAACGGCGACCGGATCGCCTTGTGCTCCACCGTGCCGTCCCCCCCCGGGTCGCGCATCGAAGGGGCTCCCGTCGCCGCTTCGCACTCGCCTTTGTGCGTGAAGGTGTCCTCTTGCCGCCGCCAGTCCGACGGAGACTTCGTGATCGAGGGACGCCTGATCGACGCCACGCGCGAGGTAAGGCAGATGCTGCAAGCGATGGCGGACGATACACCAAGCGCGTAACGCGAGGCCCGCTCAGCGCCGCGCCCGTTGCGTAGCCGCGATCGCGCAAGCGACGGCCAGAACAACGAGCGCGAACGCGCTCGCCGCCTCGGAGAGGTTCATCGGCGGGGCACCCCCCAATACGTTGCGCAGATGCGCGCGCGGCGTGAAGAGAGCGCCCGCGCCGCGCGTGGCGCCGAGAACCCAATCGCCGATGAGCAAAAGAGTGCGTCCGCCGCCGCGGCGACCGAACGCTGTGCCGAGAGAGAACCACCCGGCATACGCCGAGCCGCCGAGGGCACCCGCGTACGCGCTGGCGAGCGCGTCGCGGGCCGGCGGGGGATCGCCCGGACCGTGGGCGACGACCGCCACCACGGCCGCGAGGGCTGCTCCTGCAAGCGCGCATTGGGCCATGGCGACCAGGATGGCCACGGCGGCGGTGCGCGCGGGGGGTGCGCCGAAGGTGACCAGCGACTGCGTGCAGATCGTGATTCCACGCGTCCCGAGCACGGTGCCCACGACGGCGTAGGCCATGAGGGGAACGGCGAGGCCGGCGTAGATCCCCACAAGGACATGGGACGCCCCCGGGGACGACCGGGCCACGCCGATCGCGAGGGCGTACCACGCGGCCACCGCGAGCCAGACGCGCGGCGTTCGAAACAAGCGCGCCATCGGCGGTCTTGCCAGTGCGACGATCACGGCCTCGCCTCGGCGGGTGGCGGGCCGGGCGGCCCAAAGGGGGGGGGTGGGGCGGTCGGTGCGGGAGCGGCTTGCACGGAGGTATACGCGCCCTCGGGCCTGGCGTCGGCGAGGGCGGACGACGCGTTGCGGGCGTCCTCGAGCGACAGCGGGTCCAAGCGCATCTGCCGGATGTCGACGCCCGCTTGGATCGCGGCGCGTGCGGCCGCTCGCCCGAGCGCGATCCCGTTTTGTCCTCGGATGCGCACGACGCCCGCCCCATCGGCGAGAGCGAAACCCCGCAGTGGCGCGTCGTACGCGATGCCGTCGACATCCGCCTCGCGTGCAAGATGGGCCACGAGCGCCCGGGCGCCGGCAGCGTCTGCTGAAATGATCGTGAGGCGCGCTCCACGAGGCGCAAAGCCGGCGAGGTCGTCGAGCGACGAAGTCCGTGAAGAGATTGCGCCGGCCTTCAGGAACACGAAGTCGTCGGCCAGCTCCCCCGCGTCGCGAAGCGATCCCGTGGCCACGATCACCGCGCATCCGTCTCGCGCTTTGGCGCGGAGCGCGGCGGCCACGCGCGCGGCGGCCGGGGGCTCAATCGCGATGAGCGGTTCATCGATGAGCAACACGCTCACCTGCGAGGACGCAAGGGCTTCGCATAGCGCGACCGCGCGTACTTCGGCGCGCGAGAGCGATCGCACCGCGCGCCTCGCCAACCCCTCGACGCCGAGTACCGCGAGTCGCTCGGCGGCTGGGCGGACAGGGCCGTTGCGGATAGCCGCCGCGACGGCCAGCACTTCGTCGACGCGGAGCGCATCCGGGAGCAGCGGCACCGCGGGCACATAGGCGACTGCCTTGCGGACGCGCGCGTCGGTCGGCGCTCCGCCAAGTACCCGGACTCGCCCGGTGCGGGGTCGCATTGCCCCCGCGATGACCGCGAGCAACAACCGACCCCCATCGGCCGGTGCTCCGACAAGAGCGTGGACCCCCGGGCCCCACGCGAGGGTGATGTTGGCCAGCGCAAGCGGTGACCTGCGCGTGCTCAGTGCCTCGATGTCGATCACGTGCAGTCCCCGCGCGGGGTGCGCGAGACGCGAGGGACTCGCGCGCGTATCGCGGCGAGCGAAACGGCGATCACGGCCGAGAGGCCCAGCGCTGCGCGCACCATGCTCCTGCTGGACGTCGACGGCGAATCGACGCCAGCCATCACCGCAGCGAGCGCCGCCGGGATGGACGTGAGCTCGTGCCACCCTCGAGGCAGGAGCGCGACCGTCCATGGCGCCACGAGCTCGGGCACCACCAGCACCGCGATTAAGAGGAGATACCCGCGGGTCCTCGACTCTCCCCCGAGCGTTGCCAACGCGACGGGGCCCAAGGTTGCCGCAAACCCCAGCGCATAGACGATCGCCCCGAGACTCACGCGTGCGGTGTCCGCGGGATCGCTCGTGGCACACGTTGCGGCCAGGCCCACGACAAGCGTCGCCCCTCCTAGAGCGGAGGCGAGCACGATGACCAGGCCGACGGCGCGGTCCCGAGCGTAGGTCTGTGCCCGCACGCCGCGCGCGCGCAGCAGCGCGATGACCCCTTCTTCCCAGTCGCGCGAAATGGCACGAAGCGCGCCTGCGAACGCGAGGGTGATGCCCGTACTCCAGGCCATCGCGAAGGCCGCGGTGGTGGGCAGGTGAGCCAACGCTCGGTCGGGCGCCGCGAGGACGTACGCCGAAGACCCCAGAGCCCCCAACGCAGTCAGCACCAGCGAAACAAGAACCAGCCCACCCCGCGAAGCCAGCCAAATCCCGAGCGCCAACGCTCGCGGCCGCTCGCGAGAGGCATGCACGCGAGCACGAGACCACAGCCCGACCCGAAAATCTCCTTCTTTTGACCTGCGGCGTTTGGCCATCGTCGCGTCGCGGGTCGTTCTCCACGCCTTCTCCAAGGGCCATCCTTGGTGCCAAGCGCTCCAAACGTTGGCTTGCCGCGGTCGGGGTCCGTTGGCTCCGGGGCCTACCTACGTGCGAAAGTGCCCCCCTTCCGATGAGTCCTGTGACGCTCCCGGTCGTGCCGTGGACCCGCCGCCTGCCGGCGATTGCGAGCGTTGTCTGCGTGGCCGCGCTGGCGATCGGGAGTGGTGGCGGTCGCGCGCTGAATGCGTGGCTGGCGGCAGGCCTCTCCATGGTGCTCGCTTTCCGTGCCTCGCGCACCCCGAACGGCGTGGCCCGCGCTGTCGGTTGGGGTCTCGCGGTCGTCGTGGCGTCCGCGGGTGCGCCGAGCGAGAACCGGGCTTCCGATGCGTGGGGTGCGCTCGGGGTCTTCGCTTGTGTCGCCGGAGCGATCGTCGCGGCAGCGCGGATGCCCTCCCGGGGAGGGATGGTGCCCTTGGAGAGGCGGTCGCCCGCGGTGTGGATTGCGGTGCTCGCGAGCATCTGGTGGACGCTGCTCATCGCGTACATTTCGCCTGAGCGCGGCGCCACCGCATGGCTCGCTGGACATTCGCGCCCCTGGGCGTGGTTCGCGGTCGTCGCCAGCGCGTGCATGATCGCGGCGTCGACGGAACGGACGTTGCGAATGCGACGATTGGAGCTCGACGTAACCGCTCGCATGGCGGCCACACGATCGCTCCTGCTGATGCTGCTTGTCGCCGGTGCAGCGGTTGCGCTGTTCGCACCCTTTCGGGCCGATGATGTCGCGCGGTGGGTTCTCGCTCTCGGTGGAGCCTCGGCAGCGGCCGCCGCGCTCTACCCGGACCCGGCGCGAGTCGCTCGCGTTGCGCGCCGGGTCGTCACACTTGCCGTGACAGGCGGCCCCGTCGTCGTGATGGGCGTGGTGGCGGCGGCCGGTCGCACGGACGCCTGGGCGGTCATGTTCGCCACGGCGGCCGTCGCGCTCGGCGTGGGATCGGCGGCCGCCGCGCTCGACGTTCCGCTCCAGCCGGCGGGCGGCGTATGGCTGCGGGCGTTCGCGCAGGCTTCCAAAGAGGCTATGCGCGCGGAGCCGGAGAACGCCGTTCGCGAAACGTTGCGGGCTTTACGCGCCCCTCTGGGCCTCGACCTTCCGTCCCCAGAACTCTGGACGTTTGCGCCCACTCGTCTCGCGACCGTGGACGCCGCCGGATACCTCCACGAACGCGATGCCGAGTTGCCCGAGGACCTTACGCTCGTCGCCGGCGGCGAGCCCGAGGGAACCGTGCGCACCCAAGTCCTGGAAACGCTGGAGGTTCGGCGTCCCGATCTCCGTCCGTTACGAGCGTGGATGACGGGTCGCGGCGCCCTCCTGGCCACGCTGATCGCGGCCGACGGCGAAATCGAGGGCGTTCTCCTGCTGCCGGCCGGCCAGCGCGCGGACCCGGTGACGCTCGAGGAGGTGCTTGCCGTCAAGGGCGTGAGCGATCGCTTGGCCACTGCGTGCCGGGCTCGCGCAGTGGCGTCCCGAATGCTGGCTCGTGTCCAGCAAGCCAATGCGCGCGCGGATGCGGCCGAAAAGGCCCTCGTACGGCTGCAGCAGGTACAAGCGGTGGAGATGGGGCGGCACGCGCTCGCCGCGGCGCGGTTGGCTCGTCCGGCGACGGTGGGCATGTATGCAGCCGCATCCCGGATGGCCCTCGAGGCCCTCGAGCGGCGTACGGCGCGCGGCGCGCCCATCGTCGTGGTCGCACCGAGCGGCGTCGATCCGGTGCCCTACCTGGCCCGTGCGCATCTCTCGGGCGCCCGCGGTCGCGCGCCGCTCGTACTCGTCGACGCCACGACCACACGCGAGCAAGACATCGCGCGATGGCTCGATCCGAGCGCGTCGCCGCTGGCCCTCGCCGACGGCGGGATGCTCGTGATTCTCGACGGAGCCGCCCTCCCCACGGACGTGCAGCAACTCATCGCTCGCGCCTGCGCCGAACGGCGCGTCCCATGGGAGCGCGTGCAAAGGCTCGACCTGCAGCTCGCACTGACCGGCGTCGCGGCGCCGGGTGACGTCCGCCCCGGCATCCCGCAGGCGATTCGCCTCGAAGGATCGCTCGCCGCGTGCTTTGGGGAAGCGAGTGAAGCGCCGGTCGTGCTGCCCCACCTGTGCGACCGCCCGGAGGACTTTCGCGCGATTCTGACCGACCGCCTGGCCCGCGAAGGGGTGCGTGTTCGGGGCCGCCCGGTGGGGATCGAGCCGGCCGCCTATGCCTGCCTTGCAGAACACGACTTCCCGGGCGACGAGGTCGAGCTGAACGCCGTCGTCCAATGTCTCGTCGCCAATTGCGAGCACGATACGGTGCGCCTCGCGGATCTCGGCCGTTTGGGGACCCTGGCCCGGACGCGACAGGCCGGTTTGCGGGCGGCCCTCAAGAAAGATCCACTCTCGGCGTGAGAAGGGTGCGAGAATCCCCCCTCTCCGCGCGTGTGCCATAAAGTGCTCTTGTCTCGCTGCTTTCGAGCATGTTACTCGTCCACGGCCGCGCCGTTTCGAGCGCGAGGAGACGACCTCATCATGCACTCGTTGCACAGGTTTGCGACGCACACGTTGCCTACGATCGGCTTCCGCGCGCGCGTGGCGCTGCTCGCGGGCCTCGCCGGCGCCTTGGCGTTACCCGCGGTGACGGGTTGCGGCGAAGAAGACAACCCGTACAAGCCTCAGCCGGCATGGTCAGGCAAGGCGGCGAACCTTCCGGCGCCCCCGTCGCTTCCGAGCACGCCAATCAAAACGGGCGACGCCTACACCATCTACGGCGCGATTCACCAGCTGCGCAGCTTGATGCACGGCAAGGACGTGACCGCCCAGCCTATCTCGGTGGTGGGTTACATCGTCGATTCCAACATTCCCCGCGCGCCGGACTGCGCCGTTCACAAGACCGGAAAGAAGGACCCGGACAACTGCAGTCCCGAAGTGCCGAGCTTTTGGATCGCAGACGATAAGGGCAACGACAAAGGCCAGAAGATTCGCGTCGTGGGGTGGGCGCGTAACTTCGCCGTAATCTTCGACGCGATGACGGCCTATAAGAAGCTCAAGCCAGGAGACCAACCGAAAGAGCCGATCACCGACGACATGCTCAACGTCACGGTGCCGTTTCCGCTCCCGGCGGTGGGTGCCAAGGTGAGAGTGACGGGCGCGTACAACGTTTCCAAGGTCGTCGTTTCGGACATGGTGGCGGAGCCCTTGGGTGGCGTGATGGCGCTGACGAAGATGGACGTGTTGGAGCCCGCGCCCGCCGTTGCGCAATTTGCCAAGCCAATTCGCTGAGGGGCTGGTTCACTGAAAGGCCGGGTTTGCATCGCAGCTCTGGCGCTCCGTGGGTGCTTGCTGGAACGACGTGCCTGGAAGTGGCAAATGGGGTGGCCTCGGGGCGAGCCTCACCCGAAACGTGAGTCGTGAAAGAGCTGCCGGCATTTGCGGGCAGCTCATGAGCAGTGAAGGCGCGTGGTCGGCTCGGGCCGGCGAGAGAAAGCACGCCGCCGTGGGCCGGCCGGCGGGGGGAAGGAGCTTGCGCGGCCGGCTCGCTCCGTTATGTTTGGTGAGCTCACGGACGTTTCCCCGGCAAGGACCGCTCTCTCGACGCAAGAGACGGCGGCTCGTGCTCGACGGCAACGCAACGTGTGGACGCGGTGGATTGCGCCGCCGCGGCCTGCCTCCCGATTCAGCGGCCGATGGGTTGACAGGCGTTTTGGGTGAGCGCGTTCAAGCGCGATTTCGGGGCCGCTAGCGAGAAGAGAGACAGCTATGGGAACGCGTTTGTATGTCGGCAACCTGTCGTTTTCGTCCACCAACGAGACGGTACGTGAGGCATTCGCACGCATCGGTGAAGTCACGGACGTCCACCTCGTTACGGACCGCACGTCCGGACAGTCGCGGGGCTTTGGGTTCGTCACGATGGGCACACCAGCGGAGGCGCAGAAGGCGATCGAGGCCATGAACGGGGCCACCCTGGACGGCCGGCCGCTGCGCGTGAACGAAGCCGAGGAGCGTCCCCAGCGGGGCGGATTCGGTGGCGGAGGGGGCGGGGCCGGTGGCGGGGGAGGCGGAGGGGGCGGGGACCGTCGACGCGGAGGCGGTGGAGGCGGTGGCGACCGTCGCAATCGCTGGTGATCGGGAAGCGCGAGCCCGTTAGGCCCGGCGCGTGCCCAGGATGGGCAATGGCGTCGGATCGGCGCATCCCGCCGGCGGGCTATGAGGGGTGGTGATTTTCGTCGGGACCGAGCGAGCGCATTTTCGTGGTCGAGCGAGCATACGTGCTCGTATTTGAGCGAGGCCGCCAACGTGATCGCAAACGGAATCGGCGAAGAGCACATCGCACTTCTGGAAACGGCAGCCCGTGCCGAGGCTGCCAAGGTGACGTCTACCTACGAGGTCGTTGAATGAGCAATCCGAGCATCCAGAAGCGTCAGAAGGAACGCGACCGCCAAGAGCACCAGCGCGCGAAGGCCGAGAAGCGTAAGCAACGCCGAGAGGAAGGCGGCAAGCGGCCCGAGACCGCCACCGGCGAGGACCCGGATATCGCCGGCATCGTCCCGGGACCCCAGCCGATCCCGGAGGAGGAGACCGGCATCGTCCAGAACGCGTGACGGCCGTCGGGCGCGAGGCCCGGTGGTGTCCATCGCGCCCACGGTCTTGTGCCAAAGTCACGTGCCAAAGCCTCGTGCGGCTCTCGAGATGACATAAAGTTCGCGCCGGGCTAGTCGTACGTCCCATGCGGCTCGCGATGATCGGTCTCGGCAAAATGGGCTACAACATGACGCTTCGCCTCATCGGAGGCGGCCACGAGGTGGTGGCCACCGATCAGAACGCGGACGTCGCTCGCGAGCTCGGCGCAAAGGGCGCCGTTTTCGCTTCAGGCGCCGCAGACGCCGTTGCGAAGCTGACGGGTCCCCGGGTGGCGTGGGTCATGGTGCCGGCGCAGGTGACCGACGCGGTCATCGAGGACGTGGCCGCCCATCTCTCCAAAGGGGACGTCATCATCGACGGAGGGAATTCAAACTGGAAGGACTCGCGCGCCCGTGCCGAGCGTCTCGCCAAGAGCGGCATACAGTTTTGCGACGCGGGAACGAGCGGGGGCGTATGGGGATTGAAGAACGGCTACTGCCTCATGGTCGGCGGATCGCCGGAGGCCGTGAAGCTTTGCGAGCCCATCTTCAAGACGCTGGCTCCCGAAAAAGGATACGCCCACGTGGGGCCGGCCGGGGCGGGCCATTACGTCAAGATGGTCCACAACGGGATCGAGTACGCCCTCATGCAGTCGTACGCCGAGGGGTTCGAGATCATGAAAACGGCTCCGTTCGCGCTCGACTTGCACAAGATCGCGAGCATCTGGGGCCGCGGATCGGTCGTGCGCTCGTGGCTCCTCGAGTTACTCGAGGCCGCGCTCTCCCAGGACAGCGACCTCAAGTCGATCAAGGGGTGGGTCGAAGACTCGGGCGAAGGGCGGTGGACCGTGCAGGCGTCCATCGATCAGAACGTCCCGGCGCCCGCGATCACGCTCTCGCTGCAGGCGCGCTTCCGGTCGCGACAGGATGAATCCTACGGAGCCAAGATTCTCGCAGCGCTGAGGAATCAGTTCGGCGGCCACGCTGTGAAAAAAGCGTAGGCGGTCGTCCGAAGGGACGAGGCGAGGACGAAAGCCGATGGCGAATCCGTTCCGCGTAGGGCTCGAAACCGAGCGGGCGCCCGCGCCCGGCGTCTTCGTCATTTTCGGCGCTTCCGGAGATCTCACGCGCCGCAAGCTCGTTCCGGCGCTCTACAACCTGGCCGTATCGAGGCTCGTTCCGCCCGGAATGTCCATCGTGGGTTTCGCGCTGCCCGACATGAGCGAGGCGCAGTTTCGCGCGGCCATGCACGACGGCGTCGCGGAATTCTCGCGCCGTAAGCCGATTGACGAGACGGTCTGGGCGGACTTTGCGAGCCGGCTCTACTACGTGTCTGGCCAGTTCGAGGACCCCGCGAATTTCGTGCGATTGCGCGAACACCTCGAACAGCTCGATCGCACCAACGGCACGCGGGGCAACCGGATCTTCTACCTCGCCATCCCGCCCAGCGTGATTCGTGTCGTCAACGAGAACCTCTCGAAGGCCGGCCTCGTCGGTGATCCGGAGGACTCCAGCCGCTATACGCGCATCATCGTCGAGAAGCCGTTCGGGCGGGACCTCGCGAGCGCCACGGCATTGAGCGCCGATTTACACCGGGTCTTCGCCGAGCGTCAGATCTTTCGTATCGATCACTACCTGGGCAAGGAGACGGTGCAGAACCTCGTTGCGCTCCGGTTTGGAAACGCGATTTTCGAGCCGCTTTGGAACAGAAACCATATCGACCACGTCCAGATCACCGTGGCCGAGGACATCGGCGTCGAGGGCCGCGGCAAGTTTTACGAAGAGGCTGGGGCGATGCGCGACATCGTCCAGAACCATCTTTTGCAGCTGCTGATGGTTACGGCCATGGAGCCGCCCGTGGCATTCACCGCCGACGAAGTGCGCGACGAAAAGGTGAAAGTTCTGCGGGCGCTCCGGCCAATTCACGGAGCCGACGTCACACGCCTCACGGTGCGAGGGCAATACGGCCCGGGCAACACCGCTGGCCACGCGTGCGTGGGCTATCGCCAAGAAGCGAACGTCAGCCCGTTGTCGACCATCGATACCTTCGTGGCGATGCAGCTCGAGGTCGACAACTGGCGCTTCGCCGGGGTTCCCATCTTCGTTCGCGCCGGCAAACGACTCGCGCGCCGGGTCACGGAGATCAGTATTCATTTCAAGCATGTCCCGCACTCCGTACTCGCGCCGCAGAGTACGTCGTACGACGAAGCGTTCCACGCGGACGTCCGCGTCGAGGATTGTTCGCGAATCGACCCGGACGTGCTCGCCATTCGCATTCAGCCGGACGAGGGAATCGCTCTGCGCTTCGCCGCCAAAGTGCCGGGTCCGACGATGACCCTCCGGCCGGTGACCATGGACTTCCGGTACGGGTCGGCCTTCGGAGGAAGCGGCCCCGAGGCGTACGAACGCCTGATCCTCGACGCGATGCTCGGGGACCCCACGCTGTTCGCCCGCGCCGACGAGGTGACCGCCGCGTGGCGGTTCATCACCCCGATCCTGCAGTCCTGGGCGCGGGACGAAACCGCGCCCGGCGCGTTCCCGAACTACGCTGCCGGCACGTGGGGCCCTCGGCAGGCGTTCGACCTCATCGAAGGAACCGGGCGCGCATGGAGGCGACTATGAAAGTGCCGCTCGAGGGGGTCGAACGCGCGATTACGCGGCTGTGGGAGGAGGAGGCGAGAACGTCCGCCGCCCCGCGAATCGAGCTGATGACGGTCGTGGCCTTCGTGAGCGAACCGGAGCTGCTCGAGCGAGCGAAGAAGACCGTGGCCGATCTCGCGAGGGTGCAGCCGGCGCGCACGATCGTCGCGGTCGCCACGCCGGGCGAAGTAGCCGAGATCACGGCCGATGTTTCGCTCCACCATGCCGGCGCGGACGGTGCCGCGAGGGGCGACGCGATCATTCTCGAAGCGATTGGAGACGGGCGTGCATGGCTTCCGGAGAACGTCGACCGCCTGGCCCTGGCGGACTTGCCTGTGTGCGTCTGGTGGGTCGGCGATCTGCCGGACGCCGACAATCTGTTCGAGCGAATGCTCGGGTGCGCGGACGTCGTCGTGGTCAATTCGGGCGAAATGGATTTGCGCGATCTCGCGAAGCTCGCGGAGATCGCCGCGCGATCGCGCGATCGGTACGCCCTCTGCGATCTCACCTGGACGCGCCTGCGAGCCCTGCAAGAGCTCATCGCGCGCTTCTTCGATGACGAGAGCTCGCGCGCGTGCCTTTCCACGCTCCGGCGCGTGCACATCGAATTTGCTCCCCGCGAAAATGAAGCCGACGTGGCGAGCACGCAGGCGGGCCTGCTGTTCGGCTGGGCGGCCCACGCCCTCGGGCTCCGCACGGAGGACGCGCAGTGGCACCGCGAAGACACGTGGGCGGAGGCCACCCTGGGCGGCGTCGTAGCGCGCTTCGAGCAGCGCCCCCGCGCGGACGTTCCTGCCGGCGCCATTCTCGGAGTTCGCATCGAATGCGCCACGGGGCTCTTCGAAATTGAACGCCAGAAAGACGACCCGCAGGCGTTCCGATGGTCTCGCGAGGTCCCCGGCGCGGCCACGCCCCCGCAGACGCTGCGGGTGGCGATCCACGACGAGTCGTCGCTCTTCGTGCGTTGTCTCGAGCGGCCCAAGCGCGATCGGCTCCTCGAGACGAGTTTGCTGGTCGCCAGCCGCGCCGTGCGCGCGGTCGCGCCGCGTCTCTCGAGCCGGCCCTTGTGACACCGCGGCTTTGGGAGAACGATGCCGCCGTAGGCGTTAGGTCGCCGCCCTCGTGTTCTTGGAACGGTTACGCGGGCTTATTTCCCAATTGGTCAACCAACTCACTTTGTCGTCGGTGATTCGGAACCGGGAGGCGCACGATTGACCTTGCCTAACCATGCCTCGCGGCATGAAGTGAACGGAGTTTGCCCAGCTATCGCCGAAGTGACGGTACCTCGTTTCGATAGCGACATGTTCCGCCAGCTTGAACTCTGCCCAGGTCAACATGCCGTCACAAATATTGTCGGCGGTTATTTGCATATCCTGCTGGCTCTCCGTG
This sequence comes from uncultured delta proteobacterium, assembly GCA_963831555.1. GTDB lineage: Bacteria > Myxococcota_A > Polyangia > Polyangiales > Polyangiaceae > Palsa-1150. The sequence goes on along the minus strand of CAWHQT010000015.1, from coordinate 378,921 downwards.
TCCTGGAAATCGAGCAACGGGTACGTTGACGTCGCCGCCGTCGTCGAGACCTCGCGCCAGGGCTCGATGGGGTGCATCCAGTAAAACTGGTTGGACTTGACCTCCCCATTGAGCGCGCTCAAATCGAACCCGAAAATCGGGCGAAGAATCTCTGACTGGTCACGGATGCCGCTCATGTTGACCAGACACTGTTTGAACGTCACGTTTTCGGGAATGATTCTGACGTTCGGAGAGAGGAGCGGCCGCACGTGCTCGAATATCGGGAGGATTCCCTCCTCCAGCCCCAGGACTCCGATCGTCTCCGTCACGAAAACGTCAATCGGTTCCTTGATGGCTCCCAGCGAGGCGAGATCCTTCGAGTGTGCATTCAGCAGCGTTATCTTGTCCGACAGTCCGTTGGCCTCGAACACTTTTCGCGCGACGTCATGCATGACCGTGGAGCCCTCGACGGTATAAACGTGCTTTGCTCCGAGGCTCGCCGCAATGCAGCTCAGTAGTCCCGCTCCCGTGCCGACTTCCAGCACCACGTCTCCAGGGCGAATCTTGGCCTTCATGGCCTGATAGTATTTTTCGCCGCGAGCGAGATCGTTGACCATGAGGACATGATCGGTGATTGGCAATTCACCGCGCCGCCGGTCGAGCATGTCGCGACGCGCTGTTTCGTCTTTTTCGTCTCGTGTCGGAGGTGCCGGCTGTCCTTGTTCGTGTTCCATGGTACTCGCAGACCTAGCGGCAAAGATTGCGTTACCTCCTCGGCGAGGTCAAGGAGGCCTTCGTCTCGCGAGTGCGCGCGGCCTTCCGGTTCGCGCGCTCCCGCGTAGGATCCCCGCATCGTGAAGGTCGGGAAATTGCGCGTCACCGGCTGGCCCGCAGCGCTCGCGGCCGCATGCGCCATGGGGCTCACCCTAAGCTGCGCCCAACGAAAAGGACCTCTCGGGCCGGCGGCTGCGGTGCGTGAATCGGCCACCCCAACGTTTCGCAACGTGAGCAACGTGACGCGCGACGACTATGTTGGTTCGGCGGCCTGCGGCCCCTGCCACGCAGACGTCGTCGCGGCGTGGGAGCGGTCGCCCATGCACCGCATGACGCGCGACGCGATCGCGGCCGACATCCGCGCGCCGTTCGACGGAACGCGCTTTCGTTTCAAGGGCGATGCCGTGGTCCTCGAGCAGCGTGGGCCGAACCGCTTCATGCGGGTAGAGCCGGCTCTGGGAGACCCCGAGACCTATCGCGTGACGCGCGTCATCGGCGGACGCACCCGCGAGGACTTTGCCGGCGTCGACGTGCGGGGAGGCGACGAGGAGCTCGTCCTGCCGGTTTCGTACGTCTTTGCGACCCGCGCGCTCCGCTACAAGGGATATTCCGTCATGGTCCACGAGCGCGACGGGCTGCGTGCGGGTCCGGTGTGGAGTCGCACTTGCATTTTTTGCCACAACACGGTCCCCGAGATGGATCGACTGCTCGGTGCGATCGCCGGGCCGCGCTCGCCGGCGTATCAAGGCGAACAGGTGGACCCATGGCTTGCCGAAGACCGCCGCGAGCGGGTGCGGATCACGGATGACGCGGCGTTCGCGCGGGCGGTCGGCGGCGAGATGGCGTGGCTCGGTGACACTTCGCCCCAGGCCCTGGGCCCGCCGTCCCGCATTGCACGCGCAGCGATCGGCGTGGTGCGTGAACGTTTCGACGGCCGCTCGCTCATCGAGGTGGGCATCGGATGCGAGGCCTGTCACGGAGGCGCTCGGGAGCACGCGCGCGACCCGCGCGTGGGCACGTCGTTCCTGCCCTCGGCGCCCTGGCTGGACGTCGCGTTGCCCCAGGGAAACCCGGCCCAAGCCGTGAATCGCGTGTGTGCGCGTTGCCATCAGGTGCTCTTCTCGCGGTACCCGTTCACGTGGGAGGGCGGGCGGCGGGACGAGGGCGCCGGCGGGAGCCACATCAACTCGGGCGAGGGGCGGGACTTTCTGCTCGGGGGATGCTCGGGCGAAATGGCCTGCAGCACGTGCCACGATCCGCACGGAGGCAGCGAACCCGATGCCCGGCGTTCGGCGAGCGCTCTCGCCACGGTCGCCGGAAATACCGTGTGCACGACCTGCCATGCCGCGCTCGCCGATCCCGAGCGGCGGCGCGCCCATTGCCACCACGATCCGAACGGCGCTGGCGGAGCGTGCGTCGCGTGCCACATGCCGCGTAAGAACATGGGGCTCGATGGAGTGCTGACCCGCTACCACCGGATCGGGTCACCCACGGACTCGGCCCGCGTCCTGGGCGACCGCCCCCTCGAGTGCGCGCTTTGCCATGCCGATCGAAGCGTGATCCAGCTCGTGGACGCGATGGAGGCCTGGTGGCCGGTGCGCTACCCGAGGCAGCGGCTCGAGGAGCTCTATGGCTCGCTCCAGGCGAACGTGATGAGGACCACCCTGGAGCGCGGAAAGCCGCACGAGCAGGCGGTTGCGATCGCCGTGCTCGGCGAGGCGGGCGCGCGGGACGCCGCTCCGCTCGTGGCGCGGAGCCTGCTGAGCGAATACCCCCTCGTTCGCGAATGGGCCAAGCGCTCTCTCGTGTCGATGCTCGGTCGCTGCGACGTGGACCTGGGGTCGGACGATGCCACGATTGCGAAGCAAGGCGCGTCGTGCGCCGGCGCTGCTCTGGTCCCCTCGGAAGCGGCCACCACGAACGAGGACCCGGAGGACTGACAAGCTTGCCCGGGACCGCGGCCGTGTCGCCCCGAGATGTGCTACGGGATGCTCGCCGTGCCCGCGCCTCACGATCACCTCCGCGCGCTCTACGCCGAGAAGCCGGCGGTTCTGGCGCCGATGGAGGACGTCACGGACGTCGTCTTCCGGCGGCTCTGCCGCAAGCACGGGGCGACGCTCGCCATGACGGAGTTCGTCAACGTGGAGGGGCTGTTGCGCGGATGCCGTAACGCGCGTCGAAAGGTTGGCCTCGCCGAGGATGACGGCCTCACGGGGATTCAGATTTACGGCTCGGATCCCGAGCGCCTCGCCGAGGCTGCCTCCGTGGCGGCCGAGGCGCGGCCGCTTTTCATCGACATCAACTGCGGCTGTTGGGTTCCGAAGATCGCAGGGCGCGGAGCGGGCGCCGGCTGGTTGCGGGACCCCAACGCCATGGTGGCGATGGCGGCTCTCGTCGTCTCGCGGGTGGCCGTCCCGGTGACGGTGAAAACGCGTATCGGCCTGGGCCCTGAGTCCCACATGCCCATCGTCGACCTCGCACGCCGCCTCGAGGACGCGGGAGTCGCGGCGATCACGGTGCACTGCCGCACGGCAGCGATGGGGCACTCCGGCGCCGCGGACTGGTCTTGGGCCGCGCGCGCGCGCGAAGTCGTGGGCGTGCCCGTCGTCGTCAACGGCGACATTCGTAGCGCGAGCGACGCGAAACGCGCAATCGACGACACGGGCTGCGCGGCCGTCATGGTGGGTCGGCGGGCGATAGAGCACCCATGGATCTTTCGTGAGGTCCGCGCCTTGATCGATCACGGCAAGAGTATCCCCCTCCCCACCCCCGCGGAACGGCTGGCGCTCTGCCGGGAGCATCTGATCGCCAACGTGGCCCAGAGGGGCGAGCCCTTCGGTGTTCACTGTACGAGGCGGCATCTGGCGGGCTATTTGAAAGGCTTGCCAGGAGCCGCCGCTCTTCGTCAGATGCTCAACCTGTGCGACTCGCTCGATGGATGTTTGGCCATCCTGGAGGGAGCCTCGATTCGACCGCGCGAGGCGCACGAGTCGGGCGCGGTCGCCCCGGCCGCGTTGGCCTGAACGCCGACGATCCACTCGACCCGCGAACGTCTGCGCCGCCGGGGCCGTTCGGGATCAGGGCGTTCCCGACTTCGCCGTGATTTTCGCCCCGAGCCCTTTCACGAGGTAGAACTCACTCTTCGAAATGGAGACCACGGACAACCGCGGGCGCCGAAAGATCATCATCTTGCCGAGGACCGGGTGAGAGCGCATCTCATCGAGCGTGACCGGCCGAGCGAGAGGGCGCACGGGCACGAGCTCGATGGCGCTGAAGTCATCGGCCGTAGTCGGATCGGGGAATGCTTCGCGCACGACCTGCGCGATCCCGACGACGGCCTTCCCCTCGTTGGAGTGATAGAAGAGACACGGATCTCCCTTCTTCATTTCACGCAAGTTGTTGCGCGCCTCGAAGCTGCGGATGCCGTCCCAGACCGTCCTTCCGTCTCGAACGAGATCTTGGAACGCATACTTGTGGGGCTCACTCTTGATGAGCCAATGCTGCTTCGGCGTCACGGCAGCGGCGAGCATAGCGTCGTTTCCGGTCGCCACCAGCACCGGGGCGGTTCGGCCCGCGCAACGGCGGCGTGCGCGCGCGCGCCCGTGGGCGGACATCTCCGCTTTCTGTATTGTTCTTTGCGTCCCGTATAACGTGCCCGTTCGATGCGCGTCCATCCTCTCGTCGTCGCGGCACTCGCGATCGCGATGGCGGCGTCGTGCGTCGCCACCGGTCCCAAGGCCGTGACGGGCATGCCCGGCGCCGCCCCGGTTGCGTCCCCCCTTCCGGCCCCACCGCCCACGGTGGCCACCGTCGCGACCGGTCCCACAATCGAGGACCGGGACGGGTCGCCCGATGGGGCCTTGGCGAGGCTCGAGTCTTTGGACGCCGGCCCGGGGGACGCCGAGGAGCCCGTATCGCAAAGCGCGTGCAACGAGCAGTCGCCCCAGGAGTTTCTCGTCCGCGGCCACTTCCTCAAGGAGGGCCCCGCGGGAAACCTCCGCGCAATTCAGTATCGAACGGATCAGTACGGATACTTCAAGGGATTCGGCCACCCCGGCCCGGGTGCGCGCTCGCCCAGCGCGTTCGTGGTCGACACGAAGTTTTTCGGCCTCCGGGTAAAGATGCACAGCAAGGTCGTCCCGGCCCTCGCGTGCGTGGAAGACGAGATTCGCCGCGCCTGCGCGGAACACCCCTACACGCCGCGCGCGCTCGCCGGCATTCGCTACCGCAATACGTACCGAGGCGGCGAAGTGACCAACCACGCCTACGGGATTGCCATCGACGTCGACCCATCGATCAACACCTGCTGCGGATGCGTCCCTCCTTGGAACGACGCCCCCGCATGCAAACGCCCGACGAAATCAGAATACGGACACATGGCGATGCCCGAATGCTGGGTGCACGCGTTCGAGCGATACGGGTTTTATTGGCTCGGGCACGACGTCTTGAAGGATACGATGCACTTCGAGTTTCTCGGCGATCCGGACCGCATCCTCAAAGGCGAGGGGGTGACGCCGAGCGCGGTTCCTTCGAACTGAAGGTGTGGCCGGAAATGGAAGTTGGGGGGCTTGGGGGGAGAGGATCTCCCCCAAAAAACCTGGCTCGTGAAAGAGCTGCCCGGCATTTTCCGGGCAGCTCTTGAGGGACTTCGGGACGGCGGGCGGTCTTGCGATCGTCACGCCGCCAGTCTTTTTGCAAAAAAGGCTACGAACTCTTCATGGCGCGCGCGGGCGTCGCTCCAGCCGATGTCGATGAGCCGGCCGGAGAAGGGACCGTCGAACAGAACGTACGAGAGCAGGTCCGCTTCGTGTTCGCCTTCCGCAATGCGGCGCAGAACCCGCCCGAAGACGCCCCGCACGCGCCGCGCGAACTCCGCCGAGCGAACATACTCCGCCGCGAGAACGCCGATGTCTTGCGACGCCCGAACATAGACGACGTCGAGCGGACGCAGGGCGCTCTCGCCACCCCGGCCGAGCTCCTCGTTGAGCGCGGCCGAAAAACCGGATCCGAAACGGCGGGAGCCTGCTGCGAGCACGGCATTGAGCTTTTGCAGCCGGTGGATGTCGTTCTCGATGCGGTCGAGAAGGAGCGCGTTCATGGCCTTGCCGGCGACGAACAGCGGATCGGGATAGTCGTGCTCGCGTGCCTCGGCCACCGCAGGCGTGGGCGTGGTCTCGCGGATGTACCGAGGATTGATGACGATGAGCCCCTCCGCGCCGAGGCGCCGCGCCGGAGACAGCGGCACGTTCTGGCGGAGTCCGCCGTCGCAGTAGTAGCTGCCGTCTATCGCGAGCGCGGGAAAAAGAAACGGCACCGCGGCGGACGCGAGCGCGTGTTCGGCGCGGATCGTCGCCGCACGAGGGACCATGGTCGGGTCGTCGCCCCAGGTCGGAACGCCCCCTTCGCGCCGTTGAACGAAGACCACGGTGCGGCCGCTCGCCACGTGCGTGGTGGAGATGGACAGGGCCGAGACGCGCCCTTTTCGCATGTGCTCGGCGATGGCGTCGAATGGAATCGAGCCCTTGACGATTCGTTCGATCCCGCTCGGATCCAAGACGCCGCCGCGGCGGCTCGCGCTCGCGGGGATCGGGCGCCCGAGCAGTCGTGCGCCGAGGTGCAAGAGCTCGCGTGGAGAAGGCCGGATGACGTCCGAAAGTTCGAGGGTGGTCCACCGGTTGGAGAGAAGCGCGCCGCGGCGCATGGGCTGGTCGGCGAGCGCCGCGAGCATGGCTGCGTTGATGCTTCCCGCCGAGGTCCCCGAAATGACGTCGAGCGGTATCTCTTGGCCCAGCGAGCGAGCGACCTCTTCCAAAATGTACCGGACGACGCCGACCTCGTAGGCTCCCCGTGCCGAACCTCCTGCGAGCACCAAGCCCACCTTCGATCGAGGCGTCGTGCTCGCCGACGGCAGCATCGATAGGATTCTACCGCGGAGTCGCCACGCGGTCGCGATCGACGTGCTCGGACCTTTCGCGCAAGCCGACGAGAGGAGAACGCGCGCCGCGCCAACGGAGACGGAGGTAAACCTTGCCGCTACGTGAAGGTGACTCTGCTCTGGATCGCCTGACGATAGAGTGCTTCTCTCGCGCCTCTCACACCCGCCACGACACGCCCCCGAGAGAATGAACACGATCGCAATGGCCCGAAAGGTCGGCTGGGGAATCATGGGCTGCGGATGGATCGCGAAGCAATCCATTGCCCCGGCCATCGGGTGGTCGCACAATGGGCGCCTCGTTGCGGTCGCGTCCCGCGATATTCGCGACGCGGAGCAGAAGGCCCGCGACGTGGGAGCGGAGCGTGCGTACGCGCCGTATGAGGCCCTGCTTCGCGATCCGGAGATTGACGCCGTCTACATCGGGCTTCCCAACGGGTTACACGAGCCGTGGGCGCTGCGCTGCGCGGCGGCCGGCAAGCACGTGCTCTGCGAAAAGAGCTTGACGTTCACCCTCGCCTCAGCCCGTCTCATGGGAGCCGCGTTCTCGTCGCGAGGCCTCCGGCTCGTCGAGGGCTTCATGTACAGGCACCATCCGCAATGGCAGCGCGTGCGGGATCTGCTGGACGAGGGCGCGATCGGACAGGTGCGGCTCGTTCGCGGCTCCTTCTGCGTTCGCCTCGACAAGCCGGGCGACCACCGCTGGTCCGCCAGGATGGGCGGGGGCGCCCTGTGGGACTTGACCTGCTACCCCATCAACGCCGCCCGCTACGTGATGCGAGGCGAGCCACTGCGGGTGACGGCGATGGCCGATGTGCGAACGCCGGAGGGCGTGGACGCGTCGAGCCAAGCGTGCCTCGAGTTCGCCGGCGGCGTCCAGGTCTCGGTGGCGGCATCGCTCGTGGCGGGATTCGATCAATCGTTCGTGATCGTGGGCGACGAGGGCGTCATCGAGCTATCGCGCCCGTTCGTTCCGGGGTGGTCAGCGGTCCCCGTGGCGCTGCGGCGGCGTGACGGAACCGCGCGTGTCATCGAAGTTCAAGGAGCCAACCACTTTCTTCATCAGATGGAACACTTCGCGTCGCTCGCGCAGAATCCGGCGATGAGCGCATGGCCCGCGGAGGACGGCGCGGGAAATGTGGCCGCCTGCGAGGCGGTCGAGAGAAGCTGGCAGCACCACGCCGCCGTCACCGTCGAACCGACCCCTCGATGAAAAGTAAACCACCCCCGGAGACCGGCGGGACCCTCGCGCCGCGTTCGGATGCCTGCGCGAACGACGGGGTCTCACGGCCGCGGCGGCGCGAACGCCTGCTTGCGCTGGCGACTCTGGCCCTCGTCGCCGCCCTCTTGCTGGCCCATTCCTTGGTCTACAAGCGTTTCGTCTCCGACGATGCGTTCATCTCTCTGCGCTACGCGCGGCGTTTCGTGGAGGGCCATGGACTCACCTGGACCGCGGGGGAACGTGTCGAAGGCTATACGGACTTCCTGTGGGTTATTTTGATTTCGGCGTGCGGGTGGCTTCATGGAGATTACCTCTCCAGCGCGCTCGCTCTCGATCACATGGGCGCCGTGCTGGCCGTGGTCACGTTGGGTCGATCGCTGCGTACGGGCCACTTGTCCTCCATCCGTTTGCTGGCGGGCGGCGGCCTATTCGCCGCGAGCATTCCCGTGGCCGCATGGGCGAATGGCGCCCTCGAGCACGGTTTCATGACGGGCGTCCTCGCCCTTGGGCTCTTCGTCGTGGCACGGCGTGCGGCGTCCGAGGCGCCACATTCCGGCTGGGTGGCCGGGCTCCCCTTTGCAGCGCTGGCTCTGCTTCGAGCCGACGGAATTCTGTTTGCCGCCCTGGTGGTCGGTGGCGCTCTCGTCGCGGACTGGACTGCGCGACCGGGCGGCGACTCGGGCAACGCCGAACGGCGCTTTCGGGCGCCGGTGCGGCGTTGGGCTCCGGTCGTGCTCGCACCCGCAATGGCGCTCGTCGCGCAATCCTTGTTTCGGCGCTCCTATTATGGCGTCTGGGTGCCGAATACTGCCTTGGCCAAGGTGGCTTTCAATCGCTTCCGGTTGCTTTCGGGGCTGGATTACCTGGCTCGAGGTTATCAGGCCGCGTGGGTCCTCGTAGGCATCGCGCTGGTTTCTGTGATGGTCCTTCGTTCCCGAAGTCGGTCCGTGGTCGTCATCTGTTCGACGACCATCGTCGGCTGGAGCGCGTACCTCCTGCTCGTCGGTGGCGACATCTTCCCCGCATGGCGGCAGCTCGTATTCGTATTCGTACCGCTCTCGTTCCTGGTCGGCGAGCTGGCCGAGCGCGTCGTCTCCGAGGGCTTGTTCAATCCCCCTTCCGTCGCCGTCGTCGTATTGGCCATTGCCGCATTTCACATCGACGTGCAGCGCCAGGATCGGGAGAATCAACGAGTCTTGGACGAGGTGTGGGAGTGGAGCGGGTTCTCCATAGGAACGATGCTCCAAGAGGCCTTCTCTCAGAAGGACCCCTTGCATGCCGTCGATGCGGCCGGCGCGCTTCCTTATTGGTCCACGCTGCGGAGCCTCGACATGCTCGGGCTCAACGATACGTATCTCGCCCACCATCCACCTCCGAATTTCGGGCACGCGGAGATTGGGCACGAGCTCGGCGACGGCGGCTACGTTTTTCGCCGCGCTCCCGATCTGATCTCTTTCAACAACGCCGGTGGCGATCACGCGCCGAGGTTCTTGTCGGGCCGCCAGCTCGTAGCGATGCCAGCGTTTCAACGAAGCTATCAGTGGATCCGCGTGGAATCGAAGAGCGGCAACGGCGCCCAGGCGGAGATATGGGTCCGACGCGACGGCGGAAAGCTCGGAATCGCGGAGAGCGCCGATCGCATCGAGGTGCCGGGCTACTTCCTCACGGGGCCGGAGTCCGCCGCTGTCGCACGTTTGGACCCGCAAGCGCGCCTCACGGTCGCCGTGGGCCAAGACGACTTCGGGGTCTTGCCCGCGTTCGAGGTCCCCGCCGGACGTTGGCGAATGACGCTCGATCCCGCCGTAGCCGATCAGGCGAGCGTCGGATTTCGATGCGACCTCCGATCCATGGACACCGTGGGATCGTCCGGCTGGGTGATCGAGCTGGAGAGTGCGCGGGCGATCGCCGTGGCCATCGCGCCGGCCCTCGGGGCCCGCACGACGCTCGTTCGCGCCCTGATCTTCGAGCGCACCGAGGATGAGCCGTCGTTCAAATGCCCTTCGCCGGGTCGACCGGTCGCCGTCGCCCTGAGCGCCGTGTCCGGAGCGAAGCCCGTGAATCTGCCCTGGTCACACCCCTCGAACTTCGTCTTCGGGCAAGACGGACTGAGCGTGTCCATCGCGTCTTCGCAGCGGGTCACGAGCGTCGATGTGAGCCTCGACAACAACGATGCGTACTCGCTCGAGTTTCGCCGAGGCGGTGCCGTGCTCTGGAAAGGAGCGGTGTCCATCGCGAACAATGGCGGAGGCCTCGCCGTTCGCCATCTCGACGTGGCCGGCGGCATGCTCCTGCGCCGGGGTGACGAGGTACTCGTCGCGCCGCTGAACGGCGACAACCACTACGCGTTGGGTTTCTTGCACTTGCGCGAGTGAAGGTTCGGACCGTGACTGGCGCCCGTCGGTACGGACGCCCGCGCGCTTAATCGCGCCGAAGGGGGACCGTATCTTCCGCTAACGTCCGATCGTCGCGCGCGAGCGACGCGTGGGTCGGACGAAACCGATGAGGAGCGGATCGCTTGGAAACTGACGGGCGCCGAAACGGAGCCGGGGATCACGACAGCGCATTCGCGGGGCCGGATTTTGACCAGGCGCAGCCGTATCGCGGCCCGCTCTCCTCCGGATTCCACGCCGCCGAGGATTCTCGAGTCGATCTCGGCACGCAAGACCACGTCATCGCCGTCGCCATGGACACCGTCGGCCTCCGCTCCTCCGTGCTGGCAGCGCTCTCGGGTCACGGATTCGCCGTCGCGGGCGCCCACATGGTGCCCGAGGCCGCGCTCGTGGTCGCGGAAGCCGCCGCTGACATCGACGTACAACTCGCAGACCTAAGACGCCGCGCTCGGCCCGACACGGCGATCCTCATGGTGTTGGGCACCGCGTCGGGAGAAACGGTGGCGCGGGCGCACAAGGCAGGCGCGTTTGCCTGCTTGCGCGCCCCGCTCGTGCAGGAGGAGCTGCTCGGGTTCGTCACCGCCGCGCAAGACTCTCGCGCTGCGCGGGTGCACGCGGCAGACCTTGCTCGAAAGCTGGACCTCGACGCGCACCTCGCATCCATTGGGCGGATCAGCGCCGGGCTTTCGCATGAAGTCAGCAGCCCGCTCGGGGCCGCGTCCATGAATATGGAAACGGTCGCCCGGGAGTGCGCTCGGCTCATCGAGGCGCTCAAGTGGCTCGCCTTCTCCCCGCCGGAAGAGCTCGCGGAGAGGCTCTCGATTGCCCGTGATCACATTCGTGCGTTCGAGGCGCCGGAAGGTCTCGCGGGCGCGATCGAAGACACGGTGGCCGCACACGAGCGCCTCCGGAGCCTCTTCGGCACGATGCGGGGTCTCGTCGGACGCACCCGCGAAGTGCGGCGCGACCCGATCGAGCTCCTGCCGATGATCCACGAGATTCGAAAGTGGTTGATACAGGAGCTGCGTGGGGTCGAGGTGGAAGTGATTGGCGAGCCGCTCGTGGCCATTGCGGACCGAACGCTTCTCGGCCACCTACTCCACAATCTGACGTCGAATGCGGCGCACGCGGCCAAGTCCCTCTCGGCGCCGCGGATCCGACTGCACGTATACTCGGGCGGTCCGCGCGTCATCGTTTCGGTGCGGGACAATGGCCCAGGAATTCCACTCGATTTGCAAGAGCGGATATTCGAGCCCTTCTTCACGACCCGCCGAGGGCACGGCGGTACAGGCTTGGGCCTCGCGCTTTGCCGGGAGTACGCGCTCCAGATGCGGGCGGACCTCTCCGTGTGGAGCCTGCCGGGACGGGGGGCGTGCTTTCGGGTCAGCCTTCCTCACAGCGCGTCCCCCTGATGGTCGCGCGACGCCCCCGTCGCGAAGCCGATCTCAGGTTTTCCGTCACAGCCATGGAATGAATGTTTGTCGCAGCGGGGGCGGAAGCGCCGATGAGCCCGTTCAGACCGCTTCCCGCGCTCGACGTGGTTTGCGACAATCAAGAGCGCGAGGCGCCGCAGCGGAGCCGCCCACGCCCCGTCCATGCGCCGACGCGAGCGCATACATCGTCCCGCCGGTTCGAAAGAGCTAGGAAGGGCCGCCGCCTCGCTGAGCTCGGAGACGGCCGTATCGCCCGACACTCTCTATCATTTCGCCCAGGTGCCGGGGCGCTTTGACGCCAATTCGTGTAGATAAAAGCGACATGCCCAGGGTGCATCTGATCTGCGGCTCGACGGGCGCCGGGAAGACAACGTATGCGGCAGCACTCTCCGAGCGGATCAGAGGAGTTCGGTTTTCAATCGACGACTGGATGGCCAACCTGTTCTTGGCAGATCGTCCCGATCCGTCGAGTCTGGATTGGGCGCTCCAACGAATCGACCGTTGCGAACGGCAAATATGGACGATAGCGGAGCAGCTCCTCGCGCGTGACGTCGACGTCGTGCTCGACTTTGGTTTCTCGACGCTTGACCAGCGCGATCGATGCCGGATGCGCGTCGCGCAAACGGTGGCGGAGAGCAAACTCCACTACCTCGACGTAAGTCTGGAGACGCGCCGCAAGCGGGTATTGCAGCGGAGCCAAGCCACGCCGCGAACGCCGCGAATGCCGCGAACCCATGTGTTCGAGGTCACCGAAGTCATGTTCGAGGCGATGGAGGGCTTGTTCGAGCCCCCCACGGACGACGAACTTTATGGTGCCATGATCGTGTGTGAAGACTGAAGGTGTGGCCGGAAATGGAAGTTGGGGGGCTGGGGGAGGGGGGCTTGGGGGGAGAGGATCTCCCCCAAAACCTGGCCCGTGAAAGAGCTGCCCGGGATTTCCGGGCAGCTCTTGAGAGGGCGGCATCAGGGGCAGCCAATGAACTGCACGTCGTCCACCCAGACGTCAAAGCTCGATCCGGGCTGATTGACTTGAAACTGCATGCCATAGAGCTTCGTCTTGTCGATGGCCGGCTTCGAAGGAGACCCCCAGCCGTCCATCTGGCTCATTTGCGAGAACGGGATCACGTACTGCGTCCACTGGTCGGTGAGCGACAAGTCTGTCCCAAAGTCGTTGAAACACTCCGTACAGACCTTTCCGTCCGGATCGGTGTTAACGTCGGGGACCTTGAGCCTCACTGACTTCACGGACCCGGGACCGACTTTCGCGTAGAAGGACACGCCGGAGTACGCCGATGCGTCATATTGGGCCTTCGGGTTGGTAAAGCTAAACCCCATGCCGGCGTAAAGCGGGTCGCCACTCGACGACGTCTTGCCCATCATGTGGGCGGCTGTGGTCGAACCGTTGACGCCTCCCGGCGACATGATGAACGTGTGCCCGGCCGGTGGGGTGATGGTGGTCCCGAGTTTGTCGAGAAACGTATACCAGTACCCATTTCGTCCCTTCTGAACGATGACCTGGTTCTTCTGGTGGTCCTCCATGTCGTCGATCATGTAGTCGGCCGGACACGCCTTTGGGGCGCCGGCTCCAGCGCCGGTGCCACTGGCACCACCGCACGCGGTTACCAGGCAGGCGAGCGTCAGCCCGCAGGATACGAAAGGCAATCTACTCGAGCTCATGGGCAGTCCTCCGCGCGCTCGTGCGCGCCTTGTCGAAACGTGACTCGAACATTCGAAAGCCGTCCGACGGGGGGTCCCGTCTTGGCGTCTCGCACGGCGGCCAGCAATACCCAACGCACCGCGGAGCACGCAAGCGCGGCGCCGCGGCCACGCAAAATCACCGAATGGGACCACGCCATCGCCGCGAGGCCCCTTTGGCTCCTTGGCCTGAAATTGGGCCGCCACGGAGGACCCGTCACGGAATCGCCCAGGGCGGGACCGTCGGTCTCGCAAACTCCGCGCATCGATGCCCCGCGCGCGCTCGGACGTCCCAGGTCGGCGTTGCGCGGTCGCCTTTCCGAAATCATTGCCCCGTTGGCAAGACGGCGGCGGGGGCGACGGTAGGAACGTCGAACGCTTGGCCGAACGACACGAGAAAACCGAATGGCGCGATGGGCTCTCCCGTGGACGGGTCGATTGGCCTTTTGACAGGAAACCCGATGTCGGCGCGAAAGACGAGTCGATCGAGCTGGGGGAAAAGAGCGCGCAGTCCGACCCCGACCGATTGAAACGGTTCGAGGTGGGCAAGCCCATTGAAGGCATCGCCGGCGTCGTAGAACGCGACGCCAGCCAGCTGGCAGGTGAGGATCTCAACGGGCCGTGACCGCAGCTCGACGTTGTAGGCGAGCCAGTCTTTTCCCGCGAAGAAGCTCGTGGGAAACCCGCGGAGCCGGGCCTCTCCGCCCAGGTAGGTGATTTGGTTGAGGTAGTTCCGCCAGCGGTAGACGAGCGTACCGTCGACGACGATACGGCCCAGTCCGAGGACGGAGGGAGTCGCGAAACGAGCCGCCGGCGTGATGGATGCATCCGTGATGGGGGCCCCGGCCCGTCCCAACTCGGGCTCCGTGATCGACGAAAGCGAAACTCGCATCAGGCCGTCGCGCACCGCCACCGTATACTCGGCGGCCGCCTGGAGACTCAGTACGTCGCGCGAGGCTCCGAGGGCCCGAAAGCTCGGAGCCACGGCCAACACGATGTCGTGGCCTAGATGAAAGTCCTCCTGAAGCGCCAGCGTCTCGAAGTCGATGACTCGCACGTAGCGCTTGGTGTACGCGTGGTATTGAATGGACGGTCCCACCCGCGTGTCCGCCACCGGAACGAACGCGGCCTTGTAGTCTGCAACCGTCTGCGGGTCCGCGCCGGGGAAAGACAACTCGTCGACGTTTCGGTCGATCCCTGCGGCCAGGGTCACGTCCTGCTTGTTCTCCCAGCCGAAAGAGCGCGTCAGCTCGTACGCTGTCGTGTATTCCCGCGAGCGGTATTGGTTGAGAACGCTTCCGCCGGTGGCGGGATCGACGTACAGGCTCGGCTGCGCATTGACGTAGCGCCGCAAGATCACGTCTTGCCATGAAACCGAGGCGTCCCAAGCCCACTCGCTGAGGCCGGAAACGAGCGGCTGACCGGCTACCAGCGAGCCGTAGGTGCCCTCGACGGATCCGCTGGCTCGATTGACCATCGCGTCCGCAGACGCGACGACCGCGATGCGCGAACCGTCGATACGCGGCATCGTATACGCAATGCCGAACGTGTAGGCCGAGGGCTCCAAGATGAAGGAACCGCGCACCGTTTGATGCGTTCCGAGAAGGTTCGTTTCCGTGGGGGCGAGGAGCAGCTGCTCGATTCCGCCCGGCGTGGCGACGACGTTCCAACTCGCTCTCAGGCTCCACACGTCCTTCGTGATGACGACGACCCCCACGCGATCGGGCGCGGTTCCGGTCGTTGCGGCCACCACGATCAGCGACAGCTCGGGCAGTCTGCGTAGATTGCGAATGGTCTCGTCGATGAGAGCCTGGCGATACCGATCGCCCTCGTGAAGCAACATCTCGCGCCCAATGACCGAGCGGCGCGTGGTCGCGTGAAAAACGTTGAGCCACACGGGCACCGGGTCACGGGCCTCGATCACGTCGAGCGGGATCACGTCGATGCGCTCGACGATCTTTCCTTCGGGGTGCGCGTCGCGCGTCGTGCGAAGAGCCGCGAGCTCGAGCGCGATCGTTTGTGCCTCGTACGGCGAATACACGCCCGCGCGCTCCGCCGGAGGCGGGGCCTGGGCTCGGGCGTCGACGGGCGCCGCGACCCGAACGGAAGCTGCGATGGCGCATGCGCGCGCGATCCACGGGGTGACTCGCGCGCGCCGTTTTGCCGCCCAAGCCGTCCCGGCGTCGCCGTTCGCGCGCGCTGTCATCCGGTTTGGGCTGCCCGCGGGTTGGCGGTGAGGCCGCCGCTCGCCGCGTCGTCATCCTTCGGTGATAGATGGGAGAGACGGTAATGGCGTTCGTCGAATCGGCGAGCGCGCAAGCGGAACTCGAAGGTAAAGCCGGGCCAAAGGGTCGTGTTTTTGCCCGATCGCGCTCGGTACCAGCTGTCGCATCCGGTGGCCCAAACGGTCTTACCGAGTCGCGCCTGGAGTCGTTCGTTGTACGAGCGCTGCACGTCTTCGCGCAGGTCGACGAGCGCGAGCCTCCGATCGCGCATCGTCTCGATGCAGGATCGTATGTACGCAACCTGGGCCTCGATCATGAACACCATCGAGCTGTGGCCTAAACCGGAATTGGGACCCACGATGAAAAAGAGATTGGGAAAACCAGAAACAGTCATCCCGAGATAAGCCTCCGCGCCGTCGCGCCACAGGTCGGCGAGGCGGTGGCCTCCACGTCCGGAAATATCGAACGGGGCGACGTCATCGGCGGCTTGAAAGCCGGTCGCGAACACGATGACGTCGGCGGCGCGCTCACGACCGTCCGTCGTGGCGACTGCGTGCGCTCGGATCTGGTCGATCGGTTCGGTCACGACTTCCACGTTTTCGCGCAAGAGGGCGGGATAGTAATCGTTGCTCGGGAGGACGCGCTTGCACCCCATCCTGTAGTTCGGGGTGAGCGTGGCTCGAAGCACGGGATTCGCAATGCTGCGTTCGAGGTGACGGCGGCTCACACGCTCGCCGAGCTTCATGATGCGCGGGTCGACGACGAACCCGAACGCGAGCGCTTCCCTTTGCCAGTAAACCGCCAGTCGTGCCAACCGCTGGGCGAGGGGCAGTCGCCTGAAGATCCTTTGTTCGATGGGCCGAATGGGACGGTCCGGCTTCGGCATGATCCATGGGGCCGTCCTCTGGTAGATGCAGAGGCGCGACACCTCGGCTGCGATCGACGGTACGATCTGAATTGCGCTCGCCCCGGTCCCGATGATCGCGACACGCTTGCCGGCGAGCGAGCACGCGGGGTCCCATCCTGCGGAATGAAACGCTTTGCCTCGGAACGTGCCGAGACCGGCAATGGCCGGGTGGGCTGGACGGCTCAGGCCGCCACACGCGGCGACGACGATGCGAGCGCGGAGGGTTTCCCCGTCACGGGTCTCGAGCGTCCATGACGCGTCGACCTCGTCGAAGGTCGCCCGCACGGCGGTCGTCCGGAATCGGATGTGGCGCCTCACGTCGAACTTGTTCGCGCAGCCGATTAGGTACTTCAGGATCTCCTCTCGGGACGCAAAAATGCGGCTCCAGAGAGGGTTTGGCTCGAACGAAAACGAATACAAGTGCGATTCGACGTCGCAGGCCGCACCGGGATACCGGTTGTCGCGCCATGTTCCGCCCACCTCATCGGCTTGCTCGAGGAGGACGAAGTCTTCGATTCCCGCTCGCTTGAGGGCAATCGCCATGCAGAGACCTGCGAATCCGGCGCCTACGATCACAATGCGAGCGTGCGAGTCCATGATGTACCGGCGACGGCCGTAGCCTAGCGTTTGCCGGCCCCGTCCGTGCGACTCTTCCCAGCTCTTCTCCCGAGGCCCCCCCTCCCGCAAGCGCGGGCCATCGGAGCGGGCTTGCGCACGGGATGGAACTGCCGGAAAAGTCGCTTCGTGCTCGACCGAAACGCCATCGCCCATCGCTACCTGTCCGTGCGGGCGGAGACCGACGCGATTGCCGCGCCCCTCTCCGCCGAAGACATGCTCGTTCAGTCGATGCCCGACGCGAGCCCCGCGAAGTGGCATCTGGCGCATACTACATGGTTCTTCGAAGAGTTCGTGCTCGCTCGGTTCGTACCCGGGCACGCCTGGGAAGACGGCCGGTGGCGTGTACTTTTCAATTCTTACTACGAGTCGGTCGGCCCCAGTCATGCACGACCCGCCCGCGGTCTGCTGTCGCGGCCTTCGCTCGACGAGGTCCGGGCTTGGCGAGCCCGTGTCGATGACAAGATGGTCGCGTTCTTGGCGCGCGCCGAGCCCGCCGCGCTCGCCGTGGCGCTCCTCGGGACGCATCACGAGCAGCAGCATCAGGAGCTCATGCTGACGGACGTGAAGCACGCATTTTTCGCGAGCCCGCTCCGGCCTTCCTATCGCTCGCCGGCCGGAGACATGCCCCTCGAGTCAAGCGAGCGGGACCCGTCGGACCGCGCGCCAAAGCCGGAGGTGCAATTGCAGTGGTTCACCCACGAAGAGCGTATCGCCCGGGTGGGTCACGCGGGCGAAGACTTCTCCTTCGACAACGAGCGCCCGTCGCACCGCTCCTTCGTGGGCTCCTTCTGCATCGCGTCCCGCCTCGTGACGAACGGCGAGTATGCGCGCTTCATCGAAGAAGGCGGCTACGATCGTGCCGAGTTGTGGCTGGCGGCCGGCTTCGCGGAGAGCAAGGCCCAGCGCTGGGTCGCGCCGCTCTATTGGGAGAGGGCCGATCGAAGCGCGGATTGGCGCGTCTTTACGCTCCACGGGATTCGAGCGTTGGAGGCCGAGGCGCCGGTGGCTCATCTCAGCTTCTACGAGGCGGATGCCTATGCGCGTTGGGCTGGCGCCCGCTTGCCCACCGAAGAAGAATGGGAAGTCGCCGCTTCGGACGTGCCCGTCGACGGAAACTTCGTCGAGAGCGGACTGCTCGCGCCCAAGCCTGCGCCGGCGAACGAACGCCATCCAGCGCAGGTCTTCGGCGACGCCTGGGAGTGGACCGCGAGCGCCTATCTCTCGTATCCCCGCTTCCAACCGCTGGACGGCCCGCTGGGAGAATACAACGGCAAGTTCATGAGCGGGCAAATGACCCTTCGGGGGGGGTCATGCCTCTCACCCAAAAGCCATCTGCGGGCGACGTATAGGAACTACTTTGCGCCTCCCACACGGTGGCAGATGACGGGCCTGCGGCTGGCGCGAGACGCGGGAGGGGGTGACTCGGGACGTTCCGCGGGATGATCGCGCTCGTCCCCCAAAGCTCCTCCGGCCCTCTCGGCGCGGGGCAGATGACAAGCCGCAAGCATTTCGCTACCACCGGGGCGAGCGATGCTCGCCCGTCCCTCGTTTGCGAACGCCTTTCCTCGTACGCCGGAGCTCGACGCTCTGGTCGACGACTTCAGCCGTGGTGACTATGCGCGCGTGCGAATGCAGGCGTCTCTCCTGGAGCGCGCGAGCGACGATGACGCCGTCAAACGAGCGTTCCGAACGCTTGCACAGCGCACGACGCCGGATCCGCTGGCTGTGGCCCTGCTGGTCCTCGGGGCCATCCTTCTGGTCGTCCTTGCCACCTTCTGGATCGCCAACGGCAGGCCGCCGCCCGCCGAGGCCCCTTCTTCATCGCTCCCACGCTAGAGCACCGAACAGCTTGACCGACCGAGGATTTCGGTGCCCAGGCCGTCGATCGAACCGAGCGGCCGGAGCAGCGCGTTTCAGGCCCCGGGCTCGTTCGAACCAGGGATACCTTTGATCTCACGCCGGGCGTGCTTCCAAGCGCGCTGTACGACCCAGGACATCGAGCGCTGTAGCCGCTGCGCCTCTTTCTGGATCTCGTCCAGCATGGCCTCGGGGAAGTAGAGGCTCTGCTTCCGTTTGTCGCTCTTGGAAATGTCCGGACCGCTCTTGCGCTCTTGGTCGGTCATGGCTGGCTGAGCGCAGTGTGCCACGCCCTTGGCCGCTACGTCGAGCCTAGAAGAAAATCCCGCCAGAGCCGCTCCCGCAAGGCGCGCTTCGAGCCGTCCGCGGCCGCCACGCCACGTCCGCCTGGGGTCGCTTACTCGCCGGTGGCTCCCTCCCCTCGCTCCGGACTCGCCCTCGCGTCCCGAGCAGGACGGCTGACTCAAGGCACGATCTGAAGCGAGCAGCCCGTCGTCGTAGACATCCAATAGATCGCAGAGAGCGCAATCGTCAGCACGACGAGCGCGAGAACGATGAATCGCGGTCCGGTCCACTTGCGATCCTGCGCGTCGAATCGCTTTTGCGCGATCTCTTGGGCTGTCTCCATGGGCCGGGGCGTTGTACGCGTAACACGGGCGCTTTTCAAGAGGGCGAGACGGCCCAGAGACAGCCACCCCAGGTTCTGGGGGAGATCCTCTCCCCCCAAGCCCTCGCCACGGCCCCCACCTTGCCATTTCCGGCCACACCCTCAGCTTTTCAGCAAGTACGTTTTCACGAAGAAGTATATCGTCATCGTCCACGCGACCATCAACACGAGATACCGAACATTCTTTGGATTCACGCGCCGAGCCACCGATGCGCCGGCGTAGCCGCCCGCAATGCCGCCGACGACCATCACGAGGCCGGGACCCCAAGCCACGGCGCCCGCAACGATGAAGGTGACGACCGCGACTCCGTTGATGAGCGTCGTGAGAACCGTCTTCAGGCCGTTCATCCGATGAATGTCGGTCATTCCCGTCAATGAGAGCACGGCCAACATCATGATTCCGATGCCTCCGCCGAAATAGCCCCCGTACACGCTGATCGCAGCCTGCGCGATCACGGCCACGGCGAGCGGCGCCTGGGCCCCGCGGGTGACACGGCGGACGAACGTGCCACCGAACGAAAATAGTAGCGCGGCGAAAAGCAGGAGCCAGGGAATGAGCAGGACGAAGGTTTGATTCGACGTCCTCAGGAGAAGTAGGGACCCGGCGAGCCCTCCGGTGAGACTTGCGATTCCAAGCGGAAGGATTTCACGCCGAACATCGCTGATCTCGCGCCGGTAGGCCACCGCGCTCGCCGCGCTTGCCGGCCAGAGAGCGATCGTGTTCGTGGCATTCGCCTGGATTGGGGGTATCCCGGCGAGGAGGAGCGCGGGAAACGCAACGAAGCTTCCTCCACCGGCGACGGAGTTGATGGCGCCGCCGATCGCGGCCGCGACGAAAAGCAGCGCATCCGTCGCCAAACTCACGTGCACCAATTGGACTCTCCGGTCATCGACGCGTCGGCATGCGAATCGCTACACGGCGGGAAGCATTACGCGGACGGCCGACCACGAGGACACGTCAGGTGACGCTCCCCGGGCGGTACCCGCCGTGCCTTGGGCCGACAGCGACTCGCCGCCATGCCGTCGGAAGTACTGCGCCTCGATGAATTGCTGAAAATCACGAAACGACACGGATTGATCCGAGATCGATCCCAGCTCGCGCGACTCGCGGAGCAGGGTCATCGCCTTGAGCATCGTGTTGGCGGCCGTGTAGAGGGCCGGCGTCGAGTAGAGAACGATCTTGAACCCGAGCGCGTGCAGCTGGTCGGACGGGAGCAGCGGGGTCTTGCCGCCGTGGATCAAGTTGATGATCTTGTGCCCGGGCACCTCGTCCCCGATTCGCTTCAGCGCGTCGACGGAAGGCAGGCCGTCAATCAGCATCACGTCCGCCCCGGCGGCGTGGAAACGCTTGGCGCGCATGATCCCCTCGTCCATGGAGAGCGCGTCGGTGCGCGCGACGATCACCATCGGAGTTCTCCGTGCCGCGAGCGCGCACTCGAGCTTGCGCATGTATTGCTCCAGAGGAATGACGGCCTTGCCCGCTGCGTGGCCGCAGCGCTTCGGGAAGACTTGGTCTTCCAGGATCATCGCGGCGGCGCCGGCGTGCTCGAGTTCGTGAACCGTTCGGACGACGTTGTCTTCGTTGCCGTACCCGTTGTCGGCATCGACGATCAGAGGCACGTGGATGGCGTGCGAAATGTTTCGCGTCAGAGACGCGGTTTCGTCCAGGGTCGTCAGGCCGATGTCGGGGTTTCCGAGCAAGCTCGCGGCGATACCATATCCGCTCATGAACACCGATTGAAAACCAGCCCGTTCAAGGATCATGGCGCTGAGGACGTCGTAACACCCGGGAAGTTCGATCCCGTCCGGACCGGCGAGCATCGCACGAAACTTTTCCGCCATTCCATTGATTGAATTCATTTCTTCTCCTTTGAATGTATTGCGTCGCGTGACGCGTACGTTGACTTCGTGTTCGAACTACTGGACTTCGCAGTATCCCAAATTGCATGCGGGGCGCTTCGGATCCGTGCACTCCGTCCCCCCGGTGCAGGCCGTGCAGCCCGGCGAAGCGACGCCGTTTACCTTCCACTCGAAGTAACAGCTGCACTGAAACGGCGCCGCATAGGAGGACAGAGCGCCCAGTTCAGTGCTTCGTTGGACCCCCATGGCGCAGCTCGGGACGAGGCTCGAGCCGATGAAGGCGTTAACGAGCGTTATGGGCAAATTCGGCACGGAGACGACCGACAAGAAGGCCTGGGCCGCGGGCGACACGGGGACGCCATTCGAAGTCGTGGCAAAGAAGTGGAGTGGCCCCCAGATCGGATAGTGCCCATCGCGGACGTTTTGCTTGTCCGTCTTGAACGGGGTCGAGTCTGGGAGGTACGCGCAGTCCTGGTCGGTGGCCTTGAAGGCCAACGCCTTCAAGTTGGCTCGGTCGCTGTCATAATAGTCCGCCGAGATGATGCCGATGGCCTGTTCGGCGATCGCGTCATCGGAAATCACCCGAAGCAGCGCGTCGACGTTCGCGGCGGAACCGCGATCGATCCCCCAGAACGAAGCCGGCGGAACGTTGATCGCCAGACCGACCATCTGTTGCGTACCCGTGTTCGCGTTGCGCACGAAGTAAAGTGACGGATCCGTCCATGGGGCGGCGACGTTGTTGTCGCCCGCCATGCCGAAGACGGCGCGCGCGGCCTCCGCGCTGATCGCCACCTCCCGCGATTTGCCGGGGACCACGATCGTCATCGCCTGAATGGGGCCGAGGTATTCGCCGATGGGATCCGCGGCGGCGCCGAAGCCACAGGTCGTCGAGAAGATGTCAGACTCGCCGACATCCACGCTGGCGCCGTTGCTGCCGAGCAAGCAGGCTGCGGACGTGCCGTCCAGATTGAAATAGGTCGCGTACTTCGCGCCCGGTCCTGGCGTCGGGTCGTTGATTTGTTGCGTGTTGAATACGGAGCTCACCCCCGTGCACGAGTTCGTGACCTGAAATACGGGCGTGTATCCTGCAGAAACGATCAGCGGCGCGAGCTTCGCGAGCAGCGGCGGAAAGTTGCTGGACCCGGTCATGTAGACCACCTGGCTCCGTCCGTTGTTCGGATCCATGCAGCTCGGCATTGTGGGCGGAGCGGCACCGTCGTTCATGCTCGGGGGGGGGGCGGGGGTCGAAGCTCCCGCTTCGGGGACCGCGGGTGTCAGCAAAGCGGCGTCCGCGCCGCCGTCGGCGCACATGCCGATGCGCGCGCAATTGTCGAACGAAAGGCACTCGGCGGCGCTGCACTGATTGAGAAAATCATTGGGCGTGGTGGGATTCCCTTCGAAGCAGTTCGTGGGACCCAGTCCGGACGACACGCAAACGCCGCTCTGGCAAACGGGATGGGTGCCGAACTGCGCGCAATCGGTGTCCGTTTGGCACTGCGTGCTATTGGGATTCACGAGCAGCGTGCATGCCGCGCACGCCAGCGCAAGCATAGGGCCCAACACAACCGCAATCGTGCGCCTATTCGTCGTCATCGTGAGTCTCCGCTTTCACAAGGTCGATAACTGAATTCAAAACGTCATGTCGAAGTGGGCGGACGCGGGTCCCAGCCAGACGCGGGCCGTCGCCGAGTCCCGGCGAGGTTGCGCGGCCGAAGAAGTCAGGGTCGCGTACAGCGTGATGCCGCCGACAACGACGGCGGCCGCCGTGAGCGAGTCGGCGATCATCGAGTAGGTCTTGACGAGAGTCGCGTCCTTGCTCAGCGTCGCGCTCGTCGTCGGATAGGTCTCGCGGGCCGTGTTCAGGTCATTGGATGATTTGAGCACCAGCGCGCCGAATCCGAGCGCGCCGGCGGCGAACGTTCCGGTCGCTATCCACCCTGCGGTTCGCCAGCCCGTGGCGTTGTGCGAGGGCGCGCCCGGATCGATTGGCGAAAGAGCGCGCGCGGGCGCCGGCGCGACGGCCGGTTGGTCGGGCGGAGCCGGGAGGATGAGCGACACGGGGACGCTATCCTCGGCTGCGACGTCGACGTAGCGCGTGACAGACGGGCGACCTGGCATAGACGCCATCACCTTTCGGTGACCCACGCTGACGAGGACGGCGTCTTCCAAGGGTGTCTTGCCGACGGGCTGATCGTCGATGGTAACGTCGGCCCCCGGGGGGGACGTCGTGACGGTCAAGCGACCCACGCGAGCGCGGAGCACCTCGACGGTGCTCTCGACCTCGCCTCGCCGGCTGTCGGACACGGACGTTTGCGTCAGATACCGTCCGAACGTCGCCAGGGCGTTCGCGTAGTCTTGCAGTTGGTATTCTGCTTCCCCGACGTTGAAGAGAACCGCGACGTTCGGCGAGGTCGCGTAGGCTCGCTTGAACTCGACGAGCGCCGCGCGGTAGTCCGTTTCCCCGTAAAGCGCGACGCCTCGCTGGAAGTGCTTGGCCGCTTCCTTTGCTGCCCCGTCATCCTGCGCCGTGGCGTCGGGCGAGACGAGCATCGCGGAGGAAAGGGCGAGACTCGCGAGCGAACTCCAAAGGCGGCTGGACGTACTCATTGAGCACCATAGGGGTTACTGGTCACGATGGGGCGGAGTGGAGCGTGACCGCCGGCGGGGTCGAATTCGGTCTTCGCGGCGGGGGCCGGGGAAGGCGCCGGTGCGGGCTCGTCCGGCGCCCCGGCTCGCCGTTGCGGCTCCGGCGCGTACCTGGGGAGACGGGCCTGGGGGGCGACGAAGGGGATCCAGCGCGGTGGCGTGGTCGGGCGACGTTCCAGGCTGAGGTCGAGCGAGACATCGCTTGCAAACGACACGTCTTCGGACTTTGTTTCGTAGCCGTCCGCAAATGCCATCACGTGGTGGGTCTTTCCGTCTTTCGGAAGTTGGGTTTTGGTCGGATTGCCGGCCGTGAGCACTCCGTCGATCGAGATTTCGAGCGATCGCCGGCGACACGTGCACGGACAGTTGGACCTGCGCGGGCTCGGGAGCCGGCTCGGCGGCTATCGGCCGGTCCACGCGCGGGGCGGCCGCGAAGCTCGCGCTCGACGGCTTACGACTCAGAGACACGGCAAAGAGGCCCGCGATGAGCGCGCCGCCGAGCGCTGTTCCCACGAGGGCACGTCTCGCGCCGAGCAATTGGCGGCGCTCGGGCCCGGCAACGACGCCACCCTGCGACGACGTGTCGCGAGGCGAAGGTGCCGCGCCGCCGCTCGGCGTATGCGTCAAAAGCGCCGAGAGCCCGCTCGCGTCCGCGAGTAGGGAGCGCGAATCCCGGCCCGGTCCCGTCTTTTTGACTGCGGGCATCACGCCCGACCGGGTGCCCCCGCGCACGCGCAAGAGCGTCTCCTCGATTACCGCGTTCGTCTGCTGCCGTTCGTCTCGGAACGTCCTGCTCAGCAGCGCGCCAATTTCGCGCATGCTCATCTTGTCGTCGCGCATCGCGACATGCGCTTCGAGGTCTTCCATCAATGCGGCCGCGCTCGGGTAGCGATCGTCGGCCTGTCGAGCCATTGCGCGAGCGCAGATCGACTCGAGCTCCGGCGAAGCATCGGGGCAAATCGTCCGCAAGAGCGGGGCCCCCTCTCGCAGCACGTGCGAAAGGATTTCGACGTCCGTCATTCCTGCCCAAAGGCGTCTTCCGGCGGCCGCCTCCCAGATCATCACTCCGGCGGAGTAGACATCCGCGCGCCGGTCCACCCTCGTCCCGCAGGCTTGCTCGGGCGCCATGTATGCGACGCGCCCTTTGAGGATTCCAGCCTTCGTCTCGAGGGAGCTGTCGTCTGCCTTCGCGATGCCGAAGTCGAGTACCTTCGTCTGGCCGTCGAACGTCACGACCACGTTCAACGGGCTTATGTCGCGATGAACGACCCCGAGCGGCTCATCGTCGAAGCCGCGCAGGTCGTGCGCGTAGTCGAGCCCGCGCAGCGCTTCGACGATCACTCGCAGATGTGCGCCCAGGGGAAAGCCGCCTTGTTGTGCAAAGCGCCGCCCGATGCGATGAAGCGATCGACCGTCGAGAAACTCCATCACCATGTAATGGCGATCCACCTCGGAGCCGACCTCGTTGGTCTGCACGATGTTGGGGTGAGTCAGGCGCGCCGCGAGCCGGGCCTCTTCGAGAAACATGGCGACATACGTTTCGTCGTTGCATAGCTCCGGTTTCAATTCCTTGATGACGAGGAGCTTCTGGAAGCCCCCCGGGCCCTGGAGGGCAGCGAGATACACATTGCCCATGCCGCCCCGAGCAAGCTCGGCGACGAGATGATATTTTCCAATCTCCGGTACGCTGACGGACTCTTGCGTCGCGGAGATCATCGACCCGACACTCCTCGCAAGAGGCACGGAGATTCGCGTTCCACGTATCGGAGGGTGGGAAGCCTGGATTGATGCATTCGACACCCTCGCCATCGGATCGCGGCGCCCGACTATTAACCCCTTGCGTCACGAGCGCAGCCGCCGGCCGCGTCAAGGCATCGTGCGGACGGCCACAAAGGGGCGGGTTTCTACGGCAATTTCCACCCCGTCCGCCCCGGCACGGGGACAGTGACGGCGGAGTCCCATCGAGCCGCTTTGCGGCCACCGAGCCTCAGTGCGTGCGGCCGTCGGGCATCACAGCGCGGGGGCGACGCTCTCTCGATCCGTCAACGGGCTGACGGCGCGGATGTCGCTCACGGCCCACTCTCGGCGTCGCGCACCGGAACGCGAAGACCGTGCTTTTGAATGAGGCGGTGGAGGTACATTCGGTCCATTCCCCCGCTGCGCGCGGCTCTGCTCACGTTGCCACCCGCGGTCTCCAATAGCTCGGAGACGTAGTTGCGCTCGAACGCGTCGACGACGGCATCCTTCGCAATCTTGAACGGCATATGCGTGCCTACGCTTTCCGAAGGCTGGCCCTGGCGGTTGGGCGCGGGCAGAGGCTCACGCAGCGCAATCGTTCGCTCGACGTGGTTTCGAAGCTCTCGAACGTTGCCGGGCCAATCATGGGCTGCAAGGTCGGCGAGCACCGAAGCGGGGAAGAGATCGTGCTGATCGCCGAGGCCGAGCGCCGCCAGAAAGCCACGAATGAGCAGAGGCAAGTCTTCGATGCGCTCGCGCAGCGGCGGCAGGCGAACGCTCGTCACGGCCAGCCGGAAGTACAGATCTTCGCGGAAGCGCCCGTGGTTCACTTCCCGCTCGAGGTCGCGGTTCGTCGCCGCGATGAGCCGCACGTTGATCTTACGTACGCGAGTCTCGCCGACGCGCCGAATCTCGCGCGCCTCGATCGCGCGAAGGAGCTTGGGTTGTAGCTCGAGAGGCAATTCCCCGATCTCGTCCAGGAACACCGTTCCGCCGACGGCGCTTTCGAACACGCCCACTCGGTCTTTGACGGCCCCGTCGAACGCGTTCCGCGCGTGGCCGAACAGCTCGCTTGCCAAGAGGTTTGCCGAAAGGCCGCCGCAGTCGACGATTGCAAAGGGCCCGTCGCTTCGTGAACCGTGCGCGACGAGCTCTGCTGCCACGAGCTCTTTTCCCGTTCCCCGTTCTCCCTCGATCAGGACGTTGATCTCGCTCGCGGCGATCCTTTCCAGAGAGCCGAAGAGCTTGCGCATGGCCACGCTCTTTCCCAGAAGCGCGCCGAACGAACGCACCGTCGGCAGAATGATCTCGTCGGTACCCTGAGCGACGCGAATGTGAAGGATCGAATCGCCCAGGGTGATCGTCGCTTCGCTCCCGACGTCCGCGTCGCGAACGCGCACGCCGTCGAGCCTCGTTCCGTTGCGTGACCCACTATCCTGGAGGCGCCAGCCGTCCACGCCGCGCGTCAGCTTGCAGTGAAAGCGCGACACCGCCTCGTCGCGCAGAACGACGTCATTGGACGAGTGGGTTCCGATACGGCACACGTCTCCCTGATGTGCGACGCTCCGGTGCCCATGGCCGGATTCGCGTTCGATGTCGATCGCGAGTCTGGGCTGCACGTCGACGCGGGCTCGGAGGACATGGGTCGCCGAACCCCGCGTCGCCACCGTGGGGCCCTCCTCGGCCATCTCTTCGGGCCGCGAGGGCGAGGGACCCTCCGAGGCTGCGATCGGCGCTTTGCGGTCCTCGTGCGCCGCGGCGTCGCCACGCAGTTGAAACCGCCGCTTTTGCATCGACATCATCATGCCATACGGGGGCTCGACCTGCAGTAGCGCCGCGTCGGGACTCGCGATGCGCCGCCAAGGCCGTCCCGGGGGGGCGTCAATTTTCTAACGGGCTTGGCCTCGGAGGGCTTCGAACATACGCGCGAGTCCGTCACGCACGAACACGCGAGGCTGGTAATCGAGGAGGGCTCTCGCAGCGCGCACGTCGGCGAACGAGTCGCGCACGTCGCCCTGCCGCGCGGGGCGATATTCCGCAAGCAGCGGCGCCCCCGCGAGCTGCCCTATGAACTCGAGCAGCTGGTTGAGCGACGTACGCTCCCCGCAGCCGACGTTGACGACCTCGCCGCCGAGCTTTCGCGACGTATTTGCGGCGAGGAGATTGGCGTTGACGGCATTGTCGATATAGCAAAAATCGCGCGTCTGCTCGCCGTCGCCAAAAACGACGGGACGCTCGTTCCTGAGCGCCGCGGTGATGAATTTGGGGACTACCGCCGCGTACTCGCTCGTGGGGTCCTGCCGTGGGCCGAAGACATTGAAATAGCGAAGACTCAGCGTTTCCAAGCCGTAGAGATCGGAAAATATTCGCATCAGTTGCTCTCCGGCGAGCTTGCTGGCGGCATAAGGCGAGAGCGGCTTGGCAGGCATCGTCTCTATCTTCGGCAGTTCCTCCGTGTCGCCATAAGCGGCCGAGCTCGCCGCAAAGACGACGCGGCGCACGCCGGCACGTCGCGCCAGGTCCAAGACCACGGTGGTCCCCTGCACGCCCGCCAGCATCGAGGTTTGCGGATCCTCGACCGAGCGCACGACGCTCGGGATGGCCGCTTCGTGAAACACGACGTCGACGTTTCGAACGGCGCGGGCGACCGCGGCTGGATCTACGACGGATCCTTCGATCAATTCCCAACGTCCCGGAAGGCCGTCCACGTTCTCTCGGCGCCCGCTGGAGAAGTTGTCGAGGATTCGCACGGTTTCCCCGCGAGCGAGGAGGGCCTCCGCAATCGAAGAGCCGATGAAGCCCGCGCCCCCTGTGACCAAGTAAAGCGCCATGTGTTCTCCGACGTTGGAAAAGGGTGGACCGCTGGCGTCTTGCGGCGCCACGAGCCACTGCCGCCGGGCGTGGTTCCGGCGAGGCCCCTTCTTTCCACGCCTATACATCAACCCGCGCTCTGGCGCTCGCCGTGGCGTTCGCGCAGCGTGCGCGGCCCGACCGCCGTGGACCCACCATCGCTCGGTGCTCTAGCCGCGCCGGCGGTCCACTTCCCGGCGTCCACCGCTGAACGCCGCGGCCAGGCTCGCTCCGAGCTCGTCGCCGTCCTGCCGCCGATCGCTGCGATCTCGCCGATCACGAAGCACAGTGCGGAGCTCTGCGGTGGTCCGCACGTCCGCGCGCGCGCGCCGATGCATGATCGCGTGCGAGCCGCAAAGCGTCGCGCGGACACCGCCGGTGAGGAAGACGTCCTCGAGCGAGCGCGCATCGCGAGCTCCACATACGCAGCACGAAGAACCAAGCACCTGTGTCATGGGGCCCACCCTTGCCGCGACCGCGTCGTGGGGTCAACTTTTCGCACGGGACGTGCGTGCTAGGGTGCGCCGTGGCGCGCGGTCGGCGGGAACTCATGGCTCCGCTCGCCGCGGCGGCCTTTGGCATCGCGCTCGTAGGGGGCGTCGTCTCGTGGAAGCTCCTCGCCTCGACGTATGCCGAAGACGTGACCACGATCTGCAATGCGGAGATCACGTCCGGGCTTCTCCTCGATCGCGAGATGGCGAAGGTC
Source organism: uncultured delta proteobacterium (assembly GCA_963831555.1). Taxonomy (GTDB): domain Bacteria; phylum Myxococcota_A; class Polyangia; order Polyangiales; family Polyangiaceae; genus Palsa-1150. The sequence goes on along the minus strand of CAWHQT010000015.1, from coordinate 349,423 downwards.
ACCGAATGGGTGCGCGGTCGCCTGACGACTCGACAGGGCCGAGAGCTTTTTGCCTCGCTGCGCGATGAACCTTTGGGCGACCGCGCGAGGGACCTGCGAGCGGAGGCTCGCGCGGCATCGTTCGGCACGTGTCCTTTGGCCGAATCCTTCGAAGAGCTCCAGAGGCAAGCCGAGTACCGCACCGATCTTCAACATCTTTGCTCTCGCTTCACCTTTCCCGGTCTGGCCGAGTTGGCGCCGCCGGAGCGCGTCCAGCGCCTCGCAGAATGGATCGATGCCCAGGCAACTACCGCGCGGGCACGCGTCCTCGCGTCACCGCTGCGTAGCGCAACCGCCCGCGACAGCCGTTTGCTGCTTGCGCAGGCAGCAGCGGAAGCCAACCTCCTTTCGTGCGACGTCGCGGGTGCACTCGAGGCGGCGCCCTCGCTCACCTGTCATTGAGTTTGCGCACGCGGGTCGAGCCCCGGGGGGCGTGCAAATGGCCACCTCGGGGAAGGCGCATCGCGGGCCGGTCGCTTCGGAACTGCCCGCGCCCTGCGCGGTTGCAGCCGGAGGTCAGCGCGGCGCTGCGGGCTGGGTGGGCCCGGGAACGGCGCGAGGCGCAATCGACATCGAATGCCGTTGTGGGCACGCGCGGGCCGGCGAAGGCGATAGGTTCGAAGGAGCCGTTGGCGATCTCCGGGGCACTTCGTTCGCTGGCGTTGGGCCTACCGCTTGCGTCGCCGAGGCAGGTGGCTCCGGGCGGTCCTGTTGGCTCACGACGACTCCGGAACGATCCCCTTGGCCCACCGGGGGTCGGGAGCGATTGCCGAGTGGGTACGGGCCGTCGCTCGGGAGCGAAGGCGCGCGGACTGTTGCTCGATGAAACGCCAAGTCATCGGCGGAACTCTCGGCGGGAAAGTGCATTCCCATGAACGCGACGAATTGTTCGGCCAGATCCTCGTCGCGCTTGCGATCGTACCCCACGAGGTCCCACACGCCCAAACGCGCGCTGAGCACGTGAGATATCTCGTGGGTCAGCGTCCGAATGAAGCGTGGATTCGGCTCGAGGTTGCCGTCCGAATCGCGCATGAGCGGATCGTTGCGGAGAAAGAGGTGGTTCAGGGAGTCGACGTAGAGGCCCCAGTAGCAACAGCCGGGGGCTACCGCGTCGAAGCGCGACGGCAAGTCATTGAGGGCGCGACTGGACTTTCCGTCGAGCAAGATGTTGCCGGGAAGCAGCGAGAGTGTGGGAAGGACGTCCGGCTGGTTACGGAGGCGTGGGAGCTTTTTTGCCTGAAGAAACTCGCTGTATCGGTCGAAGGCCGCGCGGCACGTGTCGTCAAGAACCGCGAAGGCGCGCTCTCCGGGAGACGTTTCGGCAAGCAGCTCCAACGTGGAGCGCCATTCGAGAATTCGCATGCCACAGTGCGGCAGCCAGATCGGCTGCGCGAGGCGCTCGGCGGCGAGCGGCAGCGCGTCGCGTCGTGTGACGGGCGCGTGCCCCAGAGAGGGAGTCGCGATGAGCGCCAGAATCGCCGATGTGGCGATGGCGAGAAGCCGGGCTCGGTGAGATGCAAGAGCGGTGGGAACGTGGCTTCGAAGCATGCGGGTTCCGGCTGGCTCGGGCGCGTGGTTCCTTTTGCGAAAAGCGGGTCGCGTGGCGGTTTGCCACGCTCTACCGCTCGCGCCCATTCGATGCGCTCATTTACGGTAGCGTGCTCGAGAGCGCGGGCCCATGACGAACGCCGCAGCAGAGCTTCATTGAGTCGCACCGAGTGCGAGAGACACCGCACCAGCTTGGTAATACGTCGGTAAGGTTTCGAGCAAACTCCCCCCGACGATTCGCCTGCGTTGCCGGATTTCGCGCTTCATGGAAGCCGGCGAATGCGGGCAAAACCGGACGCCTCGAGAAGTCGGCGTACGTATTCTCGGGGAAGCGCGCCGTGAGGGCGCGGTACCCGCTTGAATACGACCGGCCGCGCGAGCGCCGCCGCATCGAACTCACCGTCTCCGTCGTCCGCGTAGACCTCCCCCGGCAATCCCGCCTCCTCGAGCGCCTCTTGGACGTCGTGCTCCATCGAGCGCGATAGCTCCGATGTCCCACCGCAGCATGTGTAGAGGTCGACGAAGCGCAATCGGGCCTCCACGCGTGCGTCGAATCGGGCGATGTCGTCCGCGATCCATCGCGCGAAGACTTCTTTGGCCCCGTAGAGGGCATCGAGCAAAATGACCTCCGTCACTTGCGGGAGATCTCCTTGGGAGATCACGGCCGCCGCCGCCTGGTATCCGCCGGAGTGCGCGACGACGACGATGCGGTCAAACGCGTCCACCGCAAGGGCGCATCCGAGGGGCTCGGCCAGATGCTCTGCGAAGAGCTCCTGGAGGAGCTCGCGAGCCCCCGCGGGCATCGCCAGGCGGCCGGGTTCGCCGGTGGGCGCATCCACGCGAAGCTCGATCGCGACGAGGATCGCGTTGACCTGCGCCTCATCCAGCTGGCGCGCGAGGTTCGACGCGGACCGGAGCGGCCCCCCCCCGTCGCAGGGTACGTCTTCCTCGGATAACGCGGCCGTGGCACACCCTTGCCAGCCATGGAAGTAAAGGACAAGCCCCGGTCGTCGTGTTGCGTCGAATCCAGGAGGAACGTGAACGGCGACGTCCGGGTAGGTCGTTTCCGGGAATGCCCCGTTGTGCAATGAAACGGTAATCGCGTCCGGCAGGGGCGCCCGCCGCCCCCCGCACGCAGTCAGGGCTGCAATATCCCGCGCATCGTGAATGCCTGCCTCGGGCCGCCGCGAGAATGACGTGTCGGCCGGGCCGAGCGCCAACGAGCACGCGGCCAACCCGAGAGGAACCCCCATGCGGCTCACGCGCCGCCGTTACGGAATCTGGCGCCTCCGGGCAGGCCCCCAAGGGCCGCAGTTCGTAACGGCATCCCGACGCATGGCATGCCACGCGGGGCTCACGCGAGCAACGCTGGCCCGGAGCGATGGGCCGCTGGGCGCAATGGATATACCGCTCAAGCGCAATGGATACGCCGCGCGGCGCAATGGATACGCCGCTCGGCCTCAGGGGATACCCTGGCGTCTTGTTCCTGCTGGGGAGCTCGCGGAGGAGCGGTGGAGGAGCGGCATCGCTCCCCTCGACGTGCCGTGCGAGCCCATTCTGTTTCGCTCTGCCTTGCCGGAGGCAAGGCGGAGCGAGACTCATCAGGGTGACCCGGGTGACTTACTAGACAAGACTACTCACTCGATAACGACGCCACGAGTGCTTCGATGTCGATTCGGCCTTCGCGCCGCCAAAGCTCGTTGGTGAGGTAACCAGCCGCCGCCACGAACGCGAGCCTTCCGAACCCGGAGAACACGAGGCCGCCTAGCGCGCCTCCCACCGCCCCAGCTGCCGCCGCGGCGACGACAGGCCTTTTGCGAACCAGCGCGGTGGCCCGCTCGACGAGCGCGGCGGCCTTTGAAGCCCCGCTCTTTGTTTCTCGAATGCAGTCGCCCTGATCGCGAACGCCGTTGGGCTTCATGCACGCTCCGGAGTGCATCCTTCGCGCCATGGCGGACGGGGGCTGCTCATTGCCCGCCTAGAGATGCGCCGCATGCTCGCGTTTTGCAGGGGCGGGCTCCCGGCAGCGCTCCAGTTTGCGGTAGAGCGTCCGTCGGTCGAATCCGAGAACCTGCGCGGCGAGCGTCTTATTGCCACCCACGGCCTCGAGGACACGAACGATATAACGCCGCTCGACTTCTTCCATCGGCAGAAGGGCAGACGAATTGCCGGTTTCAATCGAAACCCGTGAACTTCTGAATTCGCGAACGCGTTCGGGCAAATCATCCACCCCGACGTGATCGAATTGCGCAAGCGCCACCGCGCGCTCGAGGCAGTTCTGAAGCTCGCGCACGTTGCCCGGCCACGTGTACGACAGCAGCTTGTCCGCCGCTGCGCTCTTGATGCCAACGACGCGCTGCGGGCCGCTGGGTTGGTATCGCTGCAAGAAGTGTTGCGCCAGCAGCAGCACGTCGCTGTGGCGAGCGCGCAGCGGCGGAACATGAACGCGGACCACGTTGATGCGGTAAAAGAGATCCTCGCGAAATCGCTTCTCTTCGACCTCCGTCTCGAGGTCGCGGTTGGTCGCCGCAATGATGCGCGCATCGAAGGGCTGCTCTTGGTCCCCGCCGACCGGGCGGGCCGTCCGTTCTTGCAGGGCGCGCAAGAGCTTGGCCTGCATCCCCGCGGGCATTTCTCCAATTTCGTCCAGAAAGAGCGTGCCCTTGCTGGCTTTCACGAAGAGACCGGGCCGCGCGTTGCGCGCGTCCGTGAACGCCCCCTTCACGTGCCCGAAAAGCTCGCTTTCGAGCAAGTTCTCCGGCATCGCGGCGCAGTTGATGGCAACGAAGGGCCCATCGCGCCGGCCGCTCAGCTGGTGGATTGCCTTGGCGACGAGCTCCTTGCCGGTGCCGCTTTCTCCAGTGATGAGTACCGTTGTCTCGGTGTCGGCGATGCGCGCGACCAGATCGTGCATCTTGGTCATGGCCTGGCTCGTTCCAAGGATGTCATCGAACTTCTGGCTGTCGATCACCACACGCCTGAGCCGCTTCACCTCCTCACCGAGGGCGCGGTGCTTGAGCGCCCGTTCGATCGTCAGCACCATGTCCTCGATCTCGAAGGGCTTGGTGACGAAGTCGTACGCTCCAGCCCGGATGGCCGCGATCGCCGCCTCCATGCTTCCGTAGGCGGTCATGACCACCACCGGCAGATGCTCGCGGCTTTCCGCGATCTGTCGGCACAGATCAACGCCGCTCATCGAGTGCATGTTGATGTCCGTAAGGACGAGATCGAAGTCATCCTCTGCCAAGCGACGTAATGCCTCCTCCGGCCCCGTTGTCGTGGTCGGAGTAAAGTCACGACGGCGAAGCTCGGCGTCGAGCACGTCACAAATGCTTCGGTCGTCATCAATGACGAGAATGCGCCTTTGCACGATGGATAGCTCCCAGGGACCCGACCGGTCGGGCGTCGCGACTGCGTGCACGCCACGTGCCGGGATTCACTCTCCGCTTCGCTGGTGCCGAGGCTGGCATGCACCTCGGCGAATGGGCGCGCGCACCAGCCTCTCTCCTGCAAAATCGCCACAGCGACACACGCCTAGCGTGACTAGCGCCCCATCCGTCGCCGAAGGGTGAAACGATCTCCCCTCGACGAGACGTGCGAGCCCATTCTGTCGAGCGGAGCCTTGCCAGAGGCAAGGCGGAGCGAGACGCAGGTTTCGCACGAAACGAGCGTCTTTCCTGCTGGGGAGCTCGAGGAGGAGCGGCATCGCTCCCCTCGACGAGACGTGCGAGCCCGTTCGGTCGAGCGGAGCCTTGCCAGAGGCAAGGCGGAGCGAGACTCAGGGTGACCCGGGTGACTTACGAGAGTGAGCGAGACTCAGGGTGACCCGGGTGACTTACTACAAGATGGCACGTGCGTCGCAGGTCCAGCCACTCATTGCGGCGCACAAGGCGTCGCCCGAGGAGAACGGAATGAATCCGACCGACACCCGCGCGCCGCCTTTTGCCGCCGAGTTCGACGCGGGCCGGTCGCCGGCGCCCGACGAGCGCCCGCGGCGGCGCGCTTCCGCGTCGATGCCCGATGGGTCGAGCGCGCGCGTTGCCTATGTGGCGCAAGCGTTGGTCCGGCGGATACGCCGGCGCCCGTGGACGTCGCTCCTCGTTGCGGCGAGCGGGGGTTTCCTGCTCGGGGGCGCGCTCTCCTTCCGAGCGGGCCGCCTCGTTCTCGTCGCTGCTGCGCGCCACGTGGGCCGCGAGTTCCTAAAACAACTGCTCTGACAATCTAACGACGGAGGTCTTCATGAAACGAATCATGGGCTACGAAATGGGCGACATCCTTGCGCTGGTCGGCGTCACACGCAAGCGCACGTTCTTGGGCGCCGTGCTCCCCGCGCTCGGGCTCATCGCCGCGGGGGTGGCGGTTGGCGCGGGGGTAGGGTTGATCTTCGCACCGTCCTCGGGGCGCCACCTGCGGGGCGACCTGCGGGAAGGAGTCCGTCAGGGAGTCGGCGCGCGGCTCGATCAGATGCGGGCGCGCATCCGCACCGAGCACAAAGCGCGCTCCAACGCGAACGCCGCTCCCACGCAGAGCTCGTAGACGGAGACGGGTCCGCACGGGCGATGCGGTGGTACGCCGCGTAGCGCGACTTCCTCCGCATCCGGCCCGAAGTCCGCGGGCTACGTTTTCGCTTCGTCCGGTTGCTGCGGAAGGGCAACCGGGATTCGCTCTCCGCTTGCCGGGCGCGGCTCGCGGTTGGCCGGGTCGCGCACGCGGTCCAGCTTGCGATAGAGCGTTCGTCGGTCAAAGCCGAGGACTTGGGCAGCCAGCGTCTTGTTTCCGCCGACCGCCTCGAGCACCTTGAGAATGTAGCGACGTTCCACTTCTTCCATCGGGAGAAGTTCGGATGGGTCGTTCGAATCGATGCTGATGCGCGCGGTTTTGTAGTCTCTCATCTTTTCTGGCAGATCGTCGATCCCGATCTGATCGAACTGCGCGAGCGCCACCGCGCGCTCGATGCAGTTTTGAAGCTCGCGCACGTTACCGGGCCAGGGGTAGGTGAGCAGCTTGTCTGCCGCGGCGCTGCTCATTCCGACGAGGGCCCGCCGGCTCTGCGCCGCATACCGTTCCAGAAAGTGCTGCGCAAGCATCAAGATGTCGCTGCCGCGAGCCCGGAGAGGCGGGACGTGCACGCGGACCACGTTGATGCGGTAAAAAAGGTCTTCGCGAAAGCGCTTCTCTTCGACCTCGGTCTCGAGGTCCCGGTTCGTGGCCGCGATGATGCGCGCGTCGAACGGCTGCTCTTGGTCTCCGCCGACTGCGCGCACCGTGCGCTCTTGGAGCGCGCGCAGCAACTTGGCCTGCATGCCGGCCGGCATCTCGCCGATCTCGTCGAGAAAGAGCGTTCCCCGGCTCGCCTTGATGAAGAGGCCGGCCCTCGCCGTGCGTGCGTCGGTGAAGGCGCCCTTGACGTGTCCGAAAAGCTCACTCTCGAGGAGATTCTCCGGCATCGCCGCGCAGTTGATGGCCACGAAAGGGCCCTCGCGACGCCCGCTCTTCGTATGGAGCGCCCGCGCCACGAGCTCCTTGCCCGTTCCGCTCTCGCCCGTGACCAGCACCGTGGTCTCCGTATCCGCGACCCGCGTGACGAGCTCGCACATCTTGAACATGGCGGCGCTCTTTCCGAGGATCTCGTCGAATCGCTGCGTGCCGTCCACGGCTCTGCGTAATCGCTTGACCTCTTCCTTCAGCGCCCGATGGCGTAGAGCGCGTTCGATCGTGAGCGCCAGCTCGTCGAAGTCGAACGGCTTGGTGACGAAGTCATAGGCGCCCGCACGGATCGCGGCGACGGCCGTTTCCATGTTCGCGTACGCGGTCACCACGATGACCGGCATGTCTTCGCGCCGGGCGACGAGGCGCTTGCAGAGCTCGACGCCGCTCATGCCCGACATGTTCATGTCGGTGATGACCAGCCCGAAGTCCTCCCCCTCGAAAAGAGCGAGGGCGTCGTGCGGGGTGGTGACGGAAGTCACCTCGAACTCGCGCCGGCGAAGGTCCGCTTCGAGAACGTCGCACATGCTGCGATCGTCGTCGATGATGAGGATGCGACGCTCCATGGGCTCCTTCGGGGTGGCTTCGGGGCGGTACCGTTTTCGGCTTGCAGGCTTGGGGACGCCCTCCCTCAATGCCGTGGGCCCTGCGGCGCCAACTCTATGGCGGGTGCCGCGATGACGCCACCCCTTCGCCTGCAACACGGCTACGGCCTGCGCATTCAGCGGATTTGCGACGTGGCAACGATGAAGGTGTGGCCGGAAGTGGAAGTTGGGGGGCTTGGGGTGGGGCTTGGGGGGAGAGGATCTCGCCCCAAAACCTGGCTCTTAGTTTGAGTTCCCAGAGCGAACGCGCTCGAGTTCGGCACTTAGCTCAGCCCATTCGTACTCTCGGCGCTTGACCCGCGCGCGGTGGATGCAAGATTCACGTGGCCGGTGGCCGCGAACGCATCGGCCGGACGGGGGACGGAGCCATCATCGCATGACGAGCAGTTTCGTAGCCTCTCTCCGCGAGGCGCGGGCTCTTCTGGGAGCTGCGTCGACGGCCGAGCCGGGGCAGGAAGCCGTGGCGAAGCGGTTGCTGCGGGAGTTCGACGAGACTCTCGCCTTGCTCGAGGGAAAGGAGCCCGAACGGGATTTGATTTCCGTGGTCTGCCACGATCTGAAGGATCCGCTCGCCTCCATTATCATGGGGGCCGGGTTTCTGAAGAAAACGATGGCGGCCCACGATGCGGCTGCCCGCCGCGTCGTGGAGGCGATATCCCGGTCGGCCGATCGCATGAATCAGGTCGTGGGCGACTTTCACGATCTGGCCAAGCTCGACGTCAATCGGTTACTCGTGAAGCCGCACCCGTGCGACGTCATTCCGCTGCTTCGTGAAGCCGTGGGGCCGCTCCTGGGGCTCGCCTCGGAGCGGCAAGTCGCTTTGGAACTCGACGTTCCCGCAACTCCGCTCGTTGCTTCTTGCGACCGAGGACGTCTCGTTCAGATTGTCACGAAGCTCGTGGGCAATGCCCTAAAGTTCACTCCGGCGGGCGGCCGCGTGGTCGTCCGCGCAGAGGGCGGACCCCCGTTCGTTCGGATCGTCGTTTCCGACACGGGCAGGGGGATCGCGGCAGACCGTCTGGAGAGCATCTTCGACCATGCCGCGAACGCGCGGCGCACGCCGCGCGATGGCCCCGGTTTGGGCCTTCCGATCGCGCGGGGCCTCGTGGAGGCCCACGGAGGAACCATCGTTGCCGAGAGCCGCGCGGGGCAAGGGAGCGTGTTTTCCTTCACGCTTCCAGCGCCGTAGCGGGGGCCTTTACGGGAGAGTCATCCCCCCTTCAATCATCCGAGCCCGCGTCATCGGTCTCGACGGGCGCGTCGGCTTGTTCGTTGGCCGCTGCGTCGTCATCCGAACCAGATGGCGCGTCCGCGGTGGTCTGCGCGCTTTCGTCGCCCGCGTCGGCGACGGTCGCGTCGGAGGGAGTTGCGCCAAGGCCCGTCGCGTCGGCGGTCGTGGCGTCGATCGCGCCGGAGTCTTGGGCCCCACCGCCTTCATTGCCGGGGGGAGCCGATCCGCTCTCGAGGCCCGATGCGGCCGAATCCTTGATGCCCGCATCCGGGATCCCCGCGTCCGCGACCGGCATGTGCTGGATCCAATTGACCACCGAAGCGACGTCCGGCGTGTCGATGTACCGCGTGCCCACGGGGGGCATCTGGAGCGGTCCGCGCTCGCTGATCAACTGGACGATGGCGCTCGCGGAGGGATCTCCCGCCAAGATGCGCGGGACTCCCGCAATGCTCCCCGAAACACCGAGAACGTTGATCGTCGTGCGCAGGGGGTCCCAGCTCGAAGTCGCGGGCGACCCGTCGAGCCACGCCGGATCCAGCCTCAAGAACATGCCGGAGCTATAGCCCTCCGCGGTCTCGTTCGAGTTGTGGCAGGTGACTCCGCAGTTGATGTGGATCCACGCGAGCGCGGGTGCATCGAAGCCCGTGCCATCATCGCCGATCTTCAAGTTCACCTGGGTGGGCGCGGGAGTCACGAGACCCTGCACGACGAGCTGGAGTAGCGTCAGCCCCGTCGCCCCCTCGAGCCCCAGTGAGACTTGCTCGAATCCGAGGATGTGGTCCTGCCGGCCCCGGTGGCAGGAGTCGCAATCGTCCGGCGTCGGAATGACCCAGGTGCCTCCGTCGACACTCACGGGGACCGTGGCGCCGAACGAAATCGTGGTGGCCGTTTGGCTTGCGTTCCAGGCGTACGTCGCGCGGACCCATTCGTTGGCCGCGACCTTCTGGAAGAGGCGCGTCTCGACGCGGACCCCCCCGTACGTGAACTGCTTGAAGAGTTTCGTGCCCACCGGGAACGTCCACTCGTTCGGATTGCTCACGTCGATCGTCTGCCCGGGGGGGAGTTCAATCCAGCGCTCCTTCGTCGCGCCATCCGACCAAAGCGGCACCGCCGGTGCGTACGCCTTCGCGTTCGGCGAGAGCGTCTGGCTCGCGAAGTCGGAATAGAGCCCCGCGCACTCCAGGGTGGAAGGAGGCACCCCCGCGTCCGCGCAGGGGTCCGGCGCGCCATCGGTGGTTACGTCCGAACCGGCGTCTTCGATCGGAGGCGCGTCCTCCGTGGCGGCGTCCAGGGGCGGAGCGGAAGGGAGATCGGTCGATGCGTCTCCCTCCGTCCTTTCGTCACTCGCGTCGTCGCCCGCCCCGCACGCGACTACAAGCGCGAACGTCGCGAGTGCAATCCGCTTCATGGGTCCCTCCGTGCGGGCGATTACTCGGTTTCCGCGTCAGGAATCGTCGCGTCGGGTGCGCCCGTGCCTGGCGCGCCCGCATCGAGCGCCCCGGCGTCGGGGCGGCCACCGCGGCCCGGGCCTACACCGCCGTCGCGACGACCAGGGGGCGTCCCCCCGCGCCCGAAGTTGGCCGCCGGGGATCCATTCTGCGGCAGAGGTTGAAGCGAGCGGAGGTAGACGACGATCCCCGCGTATTGCTCGGGCGTAATGTCGGCCCACTGGTGGAAGGCGTGCCACGTGTTGAAGGCCAGCTCCGTGCACGTACTCGTTCCGCCGTCCGGCAGGGGGATGGGCGCGCCGCCGCCATCGCATGTGGGGATGATCACCGACGGATCGAAGTAGCCGCCGTCAGGGACGATGCCCTGCGTGATGATCCCAATGAGCTCCTGGTCGCTGAAGCCGCCCGTCTGTTCGGGCGTGTGCGAAACATTGTGGTACGGGCTGGTGGGGCTGTCCGCGGTCGGTCCGTGGCAGTTCGTGCAGGCGGTCCCGCCGTCGCGCTCGTAAATGCTGCCGGCGTCGTCGACGGCGACCGCGCCCGTGGGAACTCCGCCGTCGGGTGGGCGCATCATGCCCATCCGGGGGGTCACCGTGAGCGTGACGTCGTTGTTGTAACGCGTGTTCCCGATCGTCCAATCGCTCTCTTGGGCGCTCGTGATCGTGAGAACGGACGAACCGCACGAGCCGTCCGCCTCCGTCGCATACACGGTGACCTGGCCCAGCGCGCCCTCCCCGCCGTCCGATCCGTCCCCCACGCCGCTGACCGTGATCATGACTCCGGGACTACCGTTGAAGGAGTCCATCGTGAGCTGGACCTGCGTCGGATCCGAGACACTCCACGTGGCAACGTTGCCATCGTCGGTGATCGCGGGCACCTGGAAGATATGTAGGGCGCTGCCCGGGATGAAGGCCGAGTACGACGGCGCAAAGTCGATTTGAACGGTCGGGTTCGCGCACGATCCCGACGCGTCGCTGACGAGACCCGCGGGGCCGTCGTCCGTTGCGCCACCTCCGCCCGCGTCGTTGTTGGCCCCCGTGTCTGGCACCGTGTTGGCGGTACTTCCGTCCGGGGTGGGACCTCCGGGACTCGCTGAGCCCCCGCTGCTGCACGCGACGAGGCCGGTTCCCAGCGCCGTCACTCCCGCGGTCGAAAGAAGAAAAGCGATGGCCTTTTGGCTAAAACCATATTGCATGGCGCCAAACTACTCCGGAGACGAGGGGGGTCAACGAGCCCCGTCGGCTCAGAAGGACCTCTCGTCATGAAAAACAAGGTCGACGGGTGCCGACGCCCCCACGCGGGGATGCAGACCCGCATCGGAGCTCCGCGGGGCCTGCGCTCGTGGCGACGGGCGGGCTCTCACTACCGTGCGACGGCAAAAAGACGGCCGCCACGCGGGCGTTCATCCACCTCCGTGTGGCCGCAAGCAGGACCCGGCTGTCGAAGGCCGTGGCGGGTTACCTCCTGGAAATAGCGGCCGAAGCGCTCTATGAGCGGAGGGCGCCATGATGAGCTCGCGGATTGAGTCGGACAGCATGGGTCGAGTCGAGGTGCCGGCGGACAAGTATTGGGGGGCACAGACGCAGCGAAGCCTCCAGAACTTCAAAATCGGCGGCCACCGATTCGGGCGGCCCGTGATCCGGGCCTTCGGCATCGTGAAAAAAGCCGCCGCGCTCGCGAACGCCGACTTGGACAAGCTGGACGCGGTCAAGTGCGATCTCATCGTGCGGGCGTCGGACGAGGTCATCGCGGGCGCTCTGGACGCGCACTTTCCGCTCGTCGTCTGGCAGACGGGGAGCGGCACCCAGTCGAACATGAATGCCAACGAGGTGATCGCGAACCGCGCCATCGAGCTGGCCGGCGGCGCGATGGGATCGAAGAAGCCGATTCACCCGAACGACGATGTGAATCGGTCGCAGTCGTCCAACGACGTGTTCCCCACGGTCATGCACGTAGCCGCCGCGCTCGAGATCCGCGACCGGCTCCTGCCGGCGGTGACCAAGCTCCAATCGGCGATTGAGAGCAAGAGCGAAGAATACCGAAGTATCGTCAAAGTCGGGCGCACGCATCTCATGGACGCCACGCCGCTCACGCTCGGCCAAGAGATGAGCGGTTGGGCGGCGCAGCTCGCGTTCTCCGCCAGAGGCCTCGAGCGCTCCCTCGACGGCCTCTACGAACTCGCGCTCGGAGGAACGGCGGTCGGGACAGGCCTCAATAGCCATCCGAACTGGGCCCGCGGCGTCGCGGCGCGGATCGCCGAGCTCACGGGGGTTGCGTTTCGAACGGCGCCCAACAAGTTCGCCGCGCTCGCAGGCCACGAGGCCCTCGTGGCCGCGAGCGGTGCGATGCGAACGCTCGCGGTGGCGTGTTTCAAGATCGCCAGCGACGTGCGCTTGCTCGGGAGCGGGCCGCGCTGCGGCATCGGCGAGCTGCATTTGCCCGAAAATGAGCCGGGCAGCAGCATCATGCCCGGCAAAGTGAATCCCACGCAAGCCGAAGCCATGACGATGGTGTGCGTGCAAGTCATGGGAAATGATGCCGCGGTGGGGTTCGCGGGCGCCAGCGGCCACTTGGAGCTGAACGTGTTCAAGCCCGTCATCGTGCACAACGTGCTCGAGAGTTGCGGGCTTCTCGCGGACGCGTGCTTGAGCTTCGAAAGCCATTGCGTCGCGGGTATCGAACCGAACCGCGACGTCATCGCGCGCCACCTGGAAAATACGCTGATGCTCGTGACGGCGCTGAACGAAGTGATCGGCTACGACAACGCGGCCAAGGTGGCCAAGCTGGCGCACGCGAAGAACGTCACCCTTCGGCAAGCCGCGGCGGAGCTCGGGCTGGTCAACGCGGAAGACTTCGACCGGTACGTGCGGCCGGAGGAAATGATTTCGCCGGGGTGAAGGGACGCGGTCAGTCGCGATCCGACGCTGAACGCGTACCAGAACGGAGGGACGTCGCGAGCTATATCCTCATGTACGAGTGCCCATCGGCGGTTTGCGATGACACCTCTATAAATCGACCAGATCGTACATATCGTCGACGGCTTTCTCCGCCAGCCTCCTCTCGGCGGCAGTCATGCCCAGATGAACGTAGGCCGCGTCTATCTCATCATTGGCAAATGACCGAATGGCTCTGTTGAGCAATGCGATCGATGAAACGATAAAACGGACCGGAACACTATTTGTCACGACCGCAACGCGGACCGGCCTTCCGTCCAGGGCCTGCTGAAGTCGCTTGCGCTGCGCGGCGCTCGGGCCCCCGCCATCAGTCCGAACCAGAATCTTTAGCTTAGGGAAGTTCTGACGATTATCGATGAGTATCCGCAAAAAATCGTCCCAGTCTTGATCATGCGGTGTATTCGAATTTTCGCGAAGGACCAATAAAGTATCTGAGACGAACCGGAAGGCGAGGCTTTTCTTTTGAGTCGACATTCCTGCCTCATTATCCAGATAGCGGTTCGAATTTGGCGAAGAAGTGACCCAGGACCGCCGGCTTGTCGACGAGCCGATACCCTCGGTTAGATGAAGCTTTCGCCTTCACAACGCCCGCGATTTCTGCGACATAATCCATGTGAGCCTTCCCGTAGACTCTACGCGGAACCGCGAATCGCGCGAACTGAAAGATCCGCTCGGCTATCTCGCCCTGTGCCGATAGCGTGAGCATGGGGAAGGGAGCCGCTCCGACCCGTATGCCGCCCTCGAGATAGAAGTCAGAAAACAGCGCGATCCCAGGTAGCTTCTCCGGAGTGAGATGCGGATACAGGGCCTGAACATCAACGAATACGCCGGAGCCCCCTGTCGGCTTGCTTACGACGAGGCCGACGTCTTCCATTCGACCGCCAAGGTAGGCGACTAGCGCGGTTCTGTGCGCCAAATATTCTTCCTCTATTCCCTCACGGAGACCTACGGCTATTGCTTCAAGATCACGCCCCGCAAGACCGCCGTAGGTGTAGAATCCTTCATAGAGGACCAATTTTTCTTGACAACGTCGAGCGAAGCCCTGGTCATTAGTGGCAATGAATCCGCCAATGTTGACGAGCGCGTCCTTCTTGGCACTCATCCAGCAACCATCGGCATAGGACATCATCTCTAGAACGATCTCCCGGATGCTCATGCTCGCATAGCCGCTTTCGCGTGTCTTGATGAAATATGCGTTTTCAGCGAAACGGCAAGCGTCCAAAAATAGTGGTTTGCCGTACCGCCGTGCCAGCCGCCGCGTCTCTCGAATGTTATCCATCGAGACTGGAGACGAACAAGCCATATTGTTGAGCACCGTGACCACAATGAAGGCAATGCGCTCGCCGTAGCGTTCCAGCGCCATCTCCAAAATATCGAGATCGAGGTTCCCCTTGAAAGGATACGGCTCTTGAAACTGCCAGAGGTGCTTGCAGGCGAGATCCAGCGGCGTCCCCTGCCTATGCTCGACGTGCGCCTTGGTTGTATCGAAATGAGTATTGCTGAGTACGATGTCCCCAGGCTTTACGAGCAACTCCATAACGATGTTCTCGGCCCCGCGCCCTTGGTGAGTCGGAATCACATGTGCGAAGCCGCAAACCTCCTGGACCGCGCGCTCGAACGCCAAGAAACTCTTCGACCGCACGTACGCTTCGTCGCCCCGCATGAGCGCTGACCACTGCTCATCGCTCATCGCTCCGGTTCCGCTGTCCGTTACCAGATCGATGCAGACATCGGCGGAATTAATGTAGGCCGGCGAGTAAAAGGCCTCCCGGAGGAGCCGCTCGCGCTCAGCGCGTTCGGGCAGGCGAAGCCTCTCGACAACCTTCGTTCTGAAAGGTTCTGCAATGGTTCGAGCGAACAAATCCTTTGCCAGATCGGCCATAGTAAATCCCGCCGGGGCGCGCCCCGGCACGTCCATTCACTACCGCACTATCACGCTGGGGGAAAGATCCCGGGGCCCGGCGTCAAGATGCCGTCGGGATCGAACCGTTGCTTGAGGGCGACGAACACTGGCCAGTCTTCGCCATACTGCCGGATCCAGTCGGCGTGATCGAAGGGGATTGAGCCTATGGGGTAGCGGGTGCCACCGACGTCTCTTGCCTTCTCGAATAACGTGCGGTTCCGATTGAGAATTCGCGTCTGAAACGCGGGCTCGGGACCCGGAGCGGCCGCCGACGTCAGGATATCGAACAGAAACACCGTTTCGCCTTCGGGCAAACGAAGGAACGAGCGCGGCACGCGGGGTGGCTTGTGAGGAAAGAGGAGCATGAATCCAAATGCCCCCACATCGTCTGGGGCTAGGGACGGGATAACTTGACCCACGTACGCCTCCACGGACTCGGCGGGAAGAAATACGTCGAACCAAGGATGCAGAACCCCGTCCCAGAGCCCGGCCGCTTTCAGTTGATCGATCCCGGTGTCCACGCGAAGCGCGTAGGGTTGGTACGGGACATCCGCGAAAGCGACGCTCGCGGCGGTCACGCTCAGCCCGCGAAGCAGAAATGTTGCGTCCGGCGGACTCGCCGGGTCAAAGTACTGAGCGGCGGTGAGCCCATAGACGAACCCTCCGTTGCCGTCAGGCGCCCACAATGTAAGGATATCCCGAAGCTCATCGCGATCGACCAGCGTCCGCATGTCGCGGAAGAACGTCGCGTTGTCCGTGTAGTTGATCTGAAACACGCGCACGAGCGGCTTCGCTGGGACGAGGTTGACGACCGCGCGCGTAATGATGGCGCACTGACCAAGGCCAGCGAGCACAACCTGGAAGAGATCGGGGTTTAGATATGGAGAGCATAATTTCAGCTCGCCTTCGCCAGTGATCACCTCGAGCTCTCGCACGTTGTCAACTTGTGCGCCCTGCGTATACGAGGCCGAAATTCCGCCCACCGAAAGGGTCCCGCCGATCGAGAGCCCAATGAAACCAGTCAGTGCCGGCGGAGTGAGTCCGAGCGCTACGCTGGCGGCAAGGAGATCCTTCCAAAGGACTCCCGCGTCCACATCCGCGCTATCGGCGCCGATGGAGTGGATCTTGTTCAGCGAGCTCATTTCAATCACCAGGCCATTTTCGACCTGTGACTGGCCCGACGTGGTGTGTCCCTGCCCTCGGGCCGCCACCTTGATGTGAAAGCGGCGACAGAACAGCACCATCTTTATGATGTCATCCACGGACCCGGGTCGCAGCACGGCGACGGGCGTCAGGTGGACAATGTTGCCCACATCTACCGCGTCTGCGGCGCGCGAAGCGGCGTCAGTCAACAAGACGCCATCGAGTCGTGGGACCGCATCGAAGGGCGAGTCAGCCCGGGCGACGCTCACCCATTTGCGCGCGACCGGGTTGAACCCCAAGACCGCGGTCGCGGCGAATCCGGCGAGAAAGTGGCGCCTTGCAAGCATAGGAGACTCCCTAAAGTATTCGGAGTTGGCCGTAGCGAACGACCCTTTCCTTATCCTCCAGCTACTCCGATTTTGCAATCATCGCTTGGCTGCCGATCGGTAAATAGTCGCGGCGCTAGCCGCCTCCCACGTGGGGCGTCTCGGAGCTAGGCGAAGCCAGGCGAAACGCGTCGCCGTAACAGAGCGCGTAGAGATCGTCTAGGAATTGCCAGGCCGCGCGGGCTACCTCACTCTCGCCCCTCCACGTCGCGGCGCGCGCGCGCGCCGGGACAGGCGTGTCCGATGCAAAGCTCTCGGTGTCACCCGCCGTCGCGGCTTGGGTGGGTTCGGAGCGGACATCCATTGCATCGCCCACGAGTCTTGCTAGTCGCTTGCCGATTGTGCTTGCGGCGGTAGCCGCTCCTGTGACCTCATGTGGGTCCAGCGCGTTCAGGATGGTGGCGACGCGACGTTGAAGCAAGTGCCCCGGTGTCAGCGATTGGCCCTGTTTTGGCCCGTGCGCGCCGGGCGGCATGCTCGAAGCCTCCGGGAGTAGCGCCATCAGGCGTCGCGCCTCTTTCACGACGCTTTCACCTGCCGTGCAGACATGGCGATCGACGACTGCCCAAATCGAGGCGTCTTCCCCGCGCGTTCCCGATCGCATGCTCGTCGCGTCGGTCTGGCGATTCGCCACCGCGATGTTGGCAAGGATCAAGTCCAGGTGTTGGGAGTCGGGTGGTTCCCGCCGCACGCGACGGCAAAACGGATGGTCGGTGATAACGTCGGAGCGATTCGTGCGCGCCGCCGCTTCGATGACTCCACTTTCGCCGGAGCCGGCCCCCGAGCACTCCACCGTTCCGGGCTTGTGGGCCTCCACCGCAAGGTAGGTCGTCAACCGTGGATCACCGCGATAGCGCCTGAACGAGACATAGCTATGCATCCCGATCCCGAGGTCCAGCGGACGTGTGGCGAAGGCTGCGACCGAGCGGGCGTAGCTCTCCGCCGGGATCCCGAATCGGCCGAGGGTTGCGAGTACGCGATGGGCAATCACTCCGTCGTCCGGCGCATAGCTATTGATCGGAAAGTGTGTCGTTGCGGCGACTGGCAGGTTTCCCTCATGACCCAGGAACGTATAGCAAGTGGACGGAGCACGGCCTTCGAAGACTTTCCCTGCATCCGGCGCGACGAGGCCCAAAAACTCCTTCACGTCACCGGCTCGATGGGAGAGAGCTGCGCACGCCGCCAACTCGAGATCGTCGGGTGAGCAGGACGCGTGCCGCGCGTAGATCTTGAGTCTCGCATCTAACGATGAGGAAAGATCGAGCGACACATAGTTGAGCTCGTCCAGATCCGGCCCACGACGGAGCAGATGCCGGCTAATGACCGGCCACGCCTTCGGAAACCCGAGCCGAGCGAGGGCTTCCTCTACGACCGCCGACGCGAGACTCGGGCCTTGAGCCCGCGGGTTCAGATAGATCTTGAAGTCGGGCGGGCGGCTGCCTGAAAAGCCAACGGCGATCCAGACGCTGAACAGCCCCATAGGTTCTGCTGGGCAGAATAGATCCTGGATTCGATCGAAGCGGCTGAGGTCGATCGAGTACTGTGAGGACAGCAATCGCAGTCGAGAGACAGCCGCATCTCGGTTCGACGTCAGCGATGGGACACGGCCAAGCGGTTCGAGCAGGATGCGCAGCTCAGGCTTGTCGCCAAATGTAACCGAGAACTCAACTGGAGTGTGGTCGTCGCCGACGTAGGATGACCATTCAGGACGTTGTCCGGCGCGCCGGTACCCCCATGGCTCGATAAGCTGCCGGAAAACGGAGACGATGGAGTCCTCGCGACCCTGCAGTCCGGTGGTTCGCGCCAAAAGGCGGAGTCGCTCAGCGGTAAGGTCGAAGAGACTTGCCGTTGCGCGGCGGGGATCGGCGTTCATTCGGTTCATGTTTCAGTCATTCCCATTCAAGACACGCGACCTTTCATCGGACGGTGTTGCATGGCGATCTGCACCAGAGGTCAAACGTCCTCGCTCTTTCGCGAAATGGGACCCACCATTTTGGTGGAGCGGCCGTCCGGCCGGATTTCTTAATGGCCGAGGCAAGACCCCTCGTGTCCAGGGCACTTGGGGCAGAGCGCTACCAAACGCGGTTTTTCGCCCGGCTCGTCAAAGGCGGTCGATTCTCGCGTCCGACAGCACTTCGTCACACTGCGGAAACGCTTTCCTCGCTTTTGTGCTTCTAGAATAAGCAGGAACATTACGGCCCGCGGAGCGGGTCCGTGCCGGGGACGCGGCTCAGCCGTTGGCGGCTTCTGTTTTGATTGAGACGCTTTCCGGTGCTTTCCCCTCGCTAGCGCTGACGGGATCGCCGGCGAGGTCGCGCCCTCGCTCGCCGGCTTCTACTTCTCGCCAGGGCGTGCATTGTATCCCATCGGCCAGTGACGTTCTTTTGAGGCTCCGAAGACCGCGGCACGCGCGTGATCGGAGGTCGCGATGGGACGAGGAGCGTGGGCGGCGAAGGTTCGCGGTGGCTGGCGCCAGTGGACGGAAGGAGAGGCCCGGGCGGCGCTGGCGGATTTCGCCCGGTCGGGCGAGAGCGTGGCCGAGTTCGCGCGTTCGAGAGGGTCCTCGACCCAGCGGGTGCGCTACTGGAAGAAACGCCTCGGCGCGACGTCGGCGATCCCGGCGCTCGTGCCGGTGCGATTGCCGGTCGCGGCTCTACTTCGATCGCGACGGCTACGTGCTGATTACAAAACGTTTGGAGAAAGTCACCTACCGTGTCCCGTGGTCCGCAGGGCCGCGTGATCATCGAGGCCGCTGAGCTGTTGCTCGTGCTCGAGGGCATCGACCTGCGCGGCTCGTCGCGGCGCGCGCGATGGTCGCCGCGCTCGCGGCTCGTCGCGGCGCGCGCGATGGTCGCCGCGCTCGCGCCTCGTCGCGGCACCGCAGCGCGTGTGAACCAGATCGCACTTTGTACGATCCATCTGCGATCGCTCGTTCGAATTCGCTGCCCATCGATATCTGCGATCTGGCAAAAAGCAACTCGCGATGAGCGCCGCGCGCGACAAGCCACCGCCGATCACCAGCGCGCTCGCTCCGGACGTGCAAGCCGTCAAGAAGTTCATCGCGGAGATGATCGCCAAGGGGGCCATCGCCGCGCTGGTGGCGGCGATCGTCGGGCTGCTGGTGAGGATGCGCGATCTCAACTGGGAGCTGATGAAGAGGCTCGCGAGCGCGTCGCGCAAACGGCCGCCGAATGAGGCGATGCACCGGCTGCAGATGGAGCTGCCCTGTGGGGTCACGTCGCCGGCCAATGACGGCAAGCCTGCACCGCCCCAGGACAAGAAGCCCAAGAAGCGCGGCGCCAAGGAGCCGACGCCTCACGGCCGACCCCAGCTGCCCGCCCACCTGCCGCGCGTGCCCAACGTGCTTCTCGTCGACGACGCCAAGTGCGCTTGTCCACATTGCCGCGTGCAGACCAAGCGCGTCGCCGTCAAGTTCACGGCCGAAAAGCTCGATGTACGTCCCTCGGAATTCATCGTCGCGCAGACGCAGGTCGAAACGCGCGCCTGCCCACGCTGCGACTACATCGTGACCGCCGACACGCCCCGACGAAGCCGTCGACCGCGGCATCCTCGGCGACGAGCTTCTGGTGCAGGCGCTGGTCGATCACTACCAGGAACGCCGTGCGCTTCGAGCGCATGGAGCGAAACGCCCGCGAGCAGGACGTGCCGCTGGCGGCCAATACGCTCGCCACGGCGGTCGGCAAGCTGATCGATCTGTTCGACCCGGTAGTCGGCCACATCCGCGAGCGCGCCTTGTCCTCGAGCTTCACCGCGTTCCACGCCACGCGCATGCCCGTGCTCGATGGGACCCACCCGCTGGGCATCAAGAGCGGCGCGCTCTGGCTCATCGAGGGCGATCACCACGTTCGCTCCGGCGACGGAGCCAACGCCATCGGCTGCCTTGGAGACGGATGTCGACCCTCGTCGAGCGGTGGCTCCCACGCGCACGTATTCAGCATCCCTGGCCCGAACAGCGCTTTCGCGTCAGAACCCAAGGCAAGAGCCCAGTGCGGTAATTCCGCTCGCTGGGATCCGTGCGGGGGGCGGCCCGAACCGAAAGGCAAGGGCCGTCCCTACCGCGACCCGTGCATTGCCATCCGCATCGCCTCGGTATGGGCGGCCCTCGCGACTCGCTCCCTCGGGGA
Source organism: uncultured delta proteobacterium (assembly GCA_963831555.1). Classification (GTDB taxonomy): domain Bacteria; phylum Myxococcota_A; class Polyangia; order Polyangiales; family Polyangiaceae; genus Palsa-1150. Next base: position 328,534 of record CAWHQT010000015.1, on the reverse strand, counting down.
GATCGCGCGTGCGCGAGAAACGTTCAAGGTCCGCGACGCCACCGCCCGAACGGGCAAAAAACGCCCACCGCGATTGCCGTCGAAGGTGGGAGACGAATGCCTGGTCTTCGCACGGTCATCCGGATCCGTTCGGACGGCATCCAACCAGAAGGACTTGGTGGATCGTACCGCGCTGGCGGCGACGAGCCGTCGTTGCAACGCTGTAAGGATCTCCATCGCTTTGAAAGGCTGCCCCACGATCATGAGCGACGAAATCGTGGACGACTGTTCCACGACTCAGTCGACTGGCAACTATGGATTACGTTCCTGCGGCGAGCGCTTTGTCTTCGCACGCTCCCTGTGATCCGCTTGGACCGCATTCAACCTAATGGCCCTGATGGATTGCGCGGCGTTTGCGCTGTCCAGCCGTGCTTGCAGGATCGCGAGGATCTCAGCCGATTTGAAAGACCTGCCCTCCGATCACGAGCGAAGCGATTGTGGATGAGTGTTTTTTTCGTGAGGCCATCGCTCAACTTCTGATCGCGGGCTTTGCTACGGTGGGCGGGCACGATGTCCGTCGCTGTCGCACGAGGCGCTGTTGGTTCTCTTTCGCAATCGTCCTGAGCTCGCTCCCGAGCTTCTGCGCGATGCGCTGCACGTTGCCTTGCCGGCGTACTCTGAGGCGCGCTTGGAGTCGGCGGAGCTGACGGACATCACGCCGGCCGAGTATCGGGCCGATCTGGTCGTGCTGCTCGTGGAGGGAACGCCAGTGCTCGGCATCGCGGTGGAGGTACAGCTCCAACGCGACGACCGGAAGCGTTTCACACGGCCCGTCTACGTCGCGGGCCTTCGCGCTCGGCTCACGTGTCCCGCGTGCGTGCTGGTGGTCACGCCGAGCGAGGGGGGTGGCCGATTGGTGCAGCGCGCCCGTTGAAATCGGTCCGGGTAGCGCGTTCTCGCCGTTGGTCATCGGCCCGGCTTCTGTCCCCAGGGTGGAGGACTTCGCCGTCGCAGAGCGCGATCCCGAACTCGCCGTCCTGTCGGTGATGGCGCACGGGCGGAAGCCCGACGCGGAGCGGATCGGGCGCGCGGCACTGATGGCGACGCTCTGCCTGTCCGACGCGCGGCAGCTGCTATATTCAGACCTGGTCTTTGCCGCGCTCTCCGACGCGGCGAGGGTCGCATTGGAGGACATCATGGCCCGCGGCACCTACGAGTTCCAGAGCGAGTTCGCCAAGAAGCACCAAGCCAAGGGGCGCGCTGAGGGGGAGGCGGCGGGAGAGGCCAAGGGAGAGGCTAGGGGCCGCGCCGAGGGCTCTGCCGTGCTCTGACGGTGCTCCTCGATACGCGGGGCACCCGGCTCTCGTCGGAGCAACGCGAGCGCATCGTCTCGTGCGCGGACATCACGCAGCTGGAGACCTGGATCCGCAAAGCCGCAACGGCCACGTCCATCGAAGAGATCCTCTAGGCGCCGATCCGCCGTCCAACGAGTGCGCCCGCCAGTCCCATCACGATCATCATCGTGCCGTGACCGACGAGCACGTGAAACGCGTCTCCGTTCGGGCATACGAGGCTCAGCATGGCGGCCGCGAGCGCACCGCATGCGATGCCGAGCGCCGCTGCACGCCACCTCGCGGCCGCGACGAACGCGCGGCGCGCCGCCCACGCGCCAAGGAGCAAAGGCCCCGCCCCGAGCATCGCGCTCGTCACGATGCACGAACGCGCTTGCTGCCAGAACGCGTCGTCACGGGCGTACGACGCCAGCGAATTCGGTGCGACGAGCAGCGTCGCCGCCGCGAAGAGAACGGGCGCTCCGATGGCGAGTGCCGCCACCCGGCCCACGGGTTCCCCGAGACCCTCGTCGCCCGTGCGCGTCGCCGCGCCAAGCGCGATCCCGGCGCCCGCCGCGGGGATCATCAAACCGACCGCGATGGACCACACCGGCATCGACACAAGGTCGGGCCGCGTCTTGAGTAACATGAGTCCCAGCACCTCGTACGCGAATGCGCCACCGAGAGCCGCCATGCGCGTGGCGCGGACGTCGCTTCGCGTCGGGCCGTAGCGCGAAGGAAACTCGCGGGGCGGCGGGGCGATCGATTCGGCAGCATCCGCGAAGGGATCGGGGATATCGACGAATCGTTGGAGGTCGAAGTCGCTTTTCATGCGTTACTCTGGGGCCCCGCCCCGCCTGCCCAGCGCGCCGCGAAGCGCTTCGTACGCACGAAATGCACGCACTTTGACCGCTCCCTCGGTGGCTCCGAGCACGGCGGCCGCTTCGCTCACGCTGAGGCCCTCGAAGCGGATGAGGACGAACGCTTCACGGTGCAGCGCGGGCATGGCGCCGAGAGCGCGTTGCACGATCTCGAGCATTTCGCGCGCAAGCAAGACCTCGTCTCCGCGCTCGTCGGGCGCGGCCTCGTTCACGGGGCCCTCGTCATCCGTGGGGGTCGTGCTCCGGAGCGATGGGCGCGCCTGCGCCCGACGCGCGTTGTCACGCAAGGCGTTGCGCGCGATGGCCAGCAGCCAGGGAACCGCCGCGGCGCCAGCGGTGAATGCGCCACGAGCGCGGTGGACGCGTAGAAACGTCTCTTGCGTCAAATCGTCTGCGAGGGCGACGTCACCCGAGAGTCTCAGGAGGAAACCTCGGACGCGGGGAGCCGCCAAGCGGTAGAGCTCGTCGAAGGCGACGTCCTCACCGTTGGCGTAGCGATCCATGACTGCCGTGAGCGCGCGGCCGTTCGCGTCGCTCGATCGCGTGGTCCCGGCGGTTCGGGTCGCGTCGGACGCCGCCGGAGGCGCTCGACGCATGGCATTTTCGCTCGGCTCGACCATCGAACGCACCGAAGACGCCAAGGTACTGTCTCCGATGCATGCCCACATCGTCAACTCCGTCGCCGCGGCGACGCCCCGGGATGAGAGCCGCGGGACCGTCGGGGCTCCACCTCGCATGGGTACGCGAGCCGCGGTCATTGGTTACGCGCGCTTGGTATGGCTCGTCGGGTGCGAACGTGCAGGGCGCGTCGATTCTCAGGCGCAGCCGCCGGGAAAGCGGATGCCCGAGAACAATCCGCTGGCTACCCAGTCGCGAAACCAGACCATCACTCGGCCGGCGGCGACTTCTTCGGCGACATCCGTGAATGCGGCGGCCGCCCGCTCGATGGACGCGCCGAGGCTCTGCCCGGATGCGATCGCGTCCAAAAGTTCGTACATCGGATGGGTGAGACTCATTCGCCATACGGTGGGACCGCTGCGGTAAACGAGAGCTGCGGACGCTGCGGGGGCAGGAATGCGCGCGTTCGTTCCCTCGCGAAATGACTGAAAATAAGCGTTGATGGGGTATTCGAACCGGAGCAGCCGAGAGGCGGGAGTGGCAATGAGGTGTGCGTCCGCCCACTGCTCCACCTCGACGCCGGCCAGCCCCGCCGGGGTGAGAGGCTCGGCGCTCGGAGCGTGGATGACTTCTACGATGGCCCATTCGAGCGACGCGAGGTCCGCTGCGAACGCGCGCTCTCTGCATGTGGCTGGCGCTTCGCGGCAAAATGCGGCCATGTGGCGGCCAAATGAATTCAAGTTCGGTCCGGCCGACGGATGGCGATCAATGTAGGCGCGGCACAGGGCGATGAATTCGTCTTGCCCGAGCGCGCTCTCGAGCGCCGGGTAGTCGTCGGCGAGGCACTCGATGAGGCGGGCGTGGTAGGCGCGCCGGTAGACTTCGAGCCGATCAAGCGCGCCGAGCCGCGGGCCCGTGGTCAGCATGCGAGCGGCGTCGCCCGAGCCGATCGGCGCCGCCTCGGATTCCGGGGTCATGACCGCCTGGGCAAACCACGCCTGGGCCAGGCGGAGGGGCGCGCGCAGCGGGAGCACGAAGGACTCGTTCGGGGCGGAAACACGCGGCCCGGGCGGCGCCGAGAGCGCGCGTACGAGCGGAGTGGCGCTCGCGCGTTCGTGCGGCGTCGGGGCCTCGGCGACGACGTCGCTTTGGCCATCTTGGCGGCCGGTGGTCTGCTCGAGGATCGTCACGCAGACCCTCCCATGAATTCCTTGGCCCGAAGGGCTTCCGCGTGCGTTTGCTCGAACGAAGGAATCTCGGCGTCCCACTCGAGAAGCACGGACGCGCCACCGGAGCGCCGGTGCGCGTGCCCGAAAAGGTGCCAAACGTCGTCGATCACCGGACCGATGTGCGAGTCGATGATGTGCGTTCCGTGATGGGTGTGCCCCGCGACGTGCAGCTGAACGACGCGCTCGAACGGGATCGCATCCAGATACTCGATAGGATCGAACCCGTGGTTATACGATGAGACGTAGACGTTATTTACGTCCAGCAAAAGCGCGCAGTCGGCCTCCTCGGCGAGGCGCGCGAGAAACTCCCATTCGCGCATCGAAGCACCCGAAAACTCGGCGTAGGTCGATGGATTCTCGAGCGCGAGTGGCGCCTCGAGCACGTCTTGCACCTGCCTCACGCGCGTCGCCACGTGCCGAAGGGCCTCTTCCGTGTAGGGCATCGGCAGAAGGTCGTGCGTGTTCTTGCCGGCGATACCCGTCCAGCAAAGGTGGTCCGATACCCACCGCGCGCCCGTTCTATCGCGGAGCGCGCGCAGCTCGGAGAGGTAGCCGCGATCGAGAGGATCGCTCGAGCCAATCGACAGCGACACGCCGTGCATCACGACCGGATAGCGTTCGGCGATTGCGTCCAAGTAGTCCAGCGGCCGTCCGGCCGTCTGCATGAAATTGTCGCTGATGATCTCGAACCAATCGACGGCGGGCTGCGCCTCGAGGATGCGAGCGTAGTGGACGGTCCGCAGACCGAGGCCCACGCCGAGGCGAGGCAAACCGAATCGATTGGCCAAGGCGATTCAGCAGGTCGGGCCGCCGACGAAAACCCTCGCCGGCGATGCCCGATCCCGGCCTCTTGTCAGCCCTTGCAGCCGCCCTGGCCTTTGCAATCGTTCTGTGCCTTGCACGCATGCTTATCCGTCTTGCAGTTGCCCTGGCCCTTACAGGCGTTTTGGCCTTTGCAATCGTGTTTGGCGGGAGCCGCAGCGGGTTCGCTGGCGGCAGCGGCCGACGGCGCGGCCGAGGGTGCCGCTGCCGAAGGATCCTGCGCCGGCGGCGTGGATCCGCCGCACGCAGCAGCCCCACCGAGAATTCCACCCACTGCCGCTGCAATCAACGAATTCGACAATTTCATGATGACCTCGCGAAGATGACGTGTAGAGCGTGCCCGCTTTTCCCGGGGCTGCGATCCCTATACGCAGCCGAGGGAGCTTCAGTTTCAAACAGCGGAGCGGCGGGGAGGGTAGCCTCGTTCGTGGGGGTATCGTCAATTGTTTGCTGTCGCGCGGGTGATGGCCCGTCGAAGCGGGGCCAGAGGAGCCGCATCGTCGAAGGTGACCCGATGGTCGCGGACGCGGACGCCCAGTCTGGACCAAATGGCCTCCAGATCGACGGAGCCAGGCCCGAGGCCCATCTCCCGGTACAGATTGGCGAGCACGGCAGTACCGGTGGCGCGGTCCCCCACTTCGATAAAGTGATTGATTTCCCAATGGTCTTGGACGTCGGCCCCCGTCGCCACGATGCCGCGAAGTGCGTCGTCGAACGAGCGGCCGCCGCGGGTCAGTTCGCGCAGGCGCATATCGGCTACGAAACAAAAGAGGGCGCCGCCCCAGTACGTGCGGCCCCAGGTATGGGTCTTCTCGAGTCCTTCGTCGCCTGCAGCGGGCAGGCCTTGCGGGAGCCCCTCGACGAGGTCCCTCCAGAATCGCTCGGGCGTCACGATCCCCGCTCGAGCGCGCACGATGGGTTCGACATACGTCGCGACTCCCTCCGAGAGCCACGAATGATCACGCGAAAGGGAGGGGAGCGTGACGTGCAAAAGCTCGTGCGTCGCGACCCAGTCATCGCGCGACGTGCCGTCCGTAAGGCCGGGCCCCGCGCGAAGAACGACCGCAGGTCCCCCGTCGCCGAGCGTCAATCCCTCCACGTTGCCTCGTGCACTCGGCACCACGATGACCAGCGTTCGGGGCGCCGCGAAAACGCGGTAGTAGGCCGCGATGTTCTTCACGGCGGCCGCGATCCATTCGAACGCCGCATCGGCGTCGATCGCGAGTCCTCGCGGCGCGAGAGCGACATCGACCTTGGCGTCGCCGCTGCGAATGCTCTTGAAGCGAAATGGGCCGAACCCGGAAAAGCTCGCCGATCGCATTTCTGACGTGTCGGCTTCGAAGGTGTCCCCGGCGCCAGCTCGGGCCGCCGAGACGCCTGACGCGAACCGGCCTCCGGCATCCATGTGCACCGTGAACCGGAAGCGCCCACGGCTGGCGTACTCGCTCGGCCTGAGGAGCCACGTCGACGGCGGGGCGATGATCACGCCGCCCGTCGCGATCGCGGTGTCGACGTCATCGACTCGTGCGGCAGCCTCGCGGAGCGAGAACGCGTACCGAACCTGACAGCCGGCCTTGTCGCAAGGCAAAGTCCAGCCGTCCCCTTGGCGGAGCGCGGGACGATAGCCGTCATTGGTTCGCACTTGCACGTCGCGCACGAACTCCGCGGCTTCGTCGTCGATGGCGAAGGAATCGGAGCTTCCCGGAGCGAAATCTGCGACCACTGCGAGCGTGCCCCCCACGGGATCCAGCGCACGGACGTCGTACGTCCATACGACCGGCGTGACGACCGGCGCGATGCCCGCGTGCGGCGCTGGCGCTGCCGTTGCGCCTCGCGTGCAACCGATGGCCAGCGTCATCACGAGGGTCCCGGCGAGCGAAGCCAACGAAGCCGGAGCGAGCCGCTGCGCGGTGGAGTTCGTGGGGAGCGAGAATAACGCAACGAAGGCCGGGCGCGGTAACCTCTTGGTTCGGCGCTCGTAACCGTAGGCGCCGGTGACGCCGGCGAGAACGAGAAGAAGAGGGATCCCCGAATGAAGAACGCGTCGATTTCCGGCCTGGTCGAGGGCATCGTCGCTCGCGCGGTGAGAGGCCTCGATCGCGCGCGTTGGGTGGCGCTGCTGGTGGCTCGCCTCGCGGTCGGATTGCTGTTCATGTCGACCGGCTGGGGCAAAGTGAATGATCTTGCGAAAGTGACAGGATTCTTCGAGCACCTCGGTATCCCGGCGCCGGCCTTCAACGCGGTTCTCGTTGGGTACAGCGAGCTCATTTGTGGCACCTTGCTCGTGGTCGGCCTCGTGACCCGGCTCGCAGCGATCCCGCTCATCGTGAGCATGATCGTCGCCATTCTCACGGCCAAACTGGGCGACCTTCATGGTTTGTTCGACCTGGTCGGGTTCGACGAGTTCACGTACCTGTGCGTCCTCGTGATCATCGTCCTCCTTGGACCGGGCGCCGCGTCCCTCGACACGGTTCTGGTGAGACGGCTCAAGTGGCCCCCGCCGGCACACACGGGATGAAGACGAAAGGTGTGGCCGGAAATGGAAGTTGGGGGGCTTGGGGGGAGAGAATCTCCCCCCAAACCTGGCTCGTGAAAGAGCTGCCCGGCATTTCCGGGCAACTCTGAAGTCTGACCACACCTAGAGCCGGCGGTCGCGGAACGGGCCTCGCTCTCCCAAACCGTGAATTTGAAATGGAGGTTGGCCGCTTGGCGGGTCCAAAACCTGGCTCGCGAAAGAGCTGCCCGGCATTTCTGGGGAGCTTTTGAGATCGCGCCCGCCAAAACTATTGCACTATGACGCAAATTCAGTACCGTCACTTAACGTTGGCAAGAGGCCAGCCGTAGGTCTGACAACGTCTCGAGACGCACATCGCCGTTCCCTACCCGCCCTGGAGTCACGCCATGTCGTCTACGCGCTCCTTCTCGAACCTGCCGTCCTCCCACCAGGAGACATCGGGCGAAGGTGAGCCCCAATCGGTGCGCGCGCAGAGCGCCATCGTTCGAACCCTCGCGGACGCCATCGCCCATCACGAGGCCTCGGGGGACGCGGCGGATGGGCTTCGCGAGCAGCTCGTCGAGGAAATGGATCGGCTCGGGTCGTGTCGCCTCGAAGCGGCCGCAGCTCGCTGACGCCTAAGAGCCTCCCGCTTCCGTGCGGCCCCGCGTAATTCGGCGTCGCGTATTTTGGAATCGTTCGCGTGCCTGTCGGCGCTCCCCGGTTGGCATCCGTGCGTCGCGCCCGTGACGGCCGCTCCGAAAGGAAGCCGCCGCGCTCGCGCCTGCACGCGAGCGCGACGCACATCGCTCCCCGCCGGTCAGGCCACCACGCGAACGTTGTCTGCCTGCAGGCCCTTCGGACCCTGCTTGACGTCGAATTCCACACGCTGACCCTCCGCGAGCGAGCGGAAGCCCGTCGCCTGGATGGCCGACTGATGACAAAAGACGTCTTCACCCCCGCCGTCCTGCTTGATGAAGCCGAAGCCCTTCGAATCGTTGAACCACTTCACGGTGCCAGTTGCCATTACTCTGCTCTACTTTCACACTCGAAGGCACTTTGCCTCCGAGGGCCGCGCCGCTCGCGCGAGCCTTGACCGTCGTATCGGAAGATCGTCGGTCTGTCCTGCATATTCTCAGCGCGTGAACCCGCCTGGTGGTCGCCGGTGTTCTCCGGGCCTGCGGCGGGGGGGCATCGCGGCAGGCTCGTCCGGGGTGCGACAGCGCCCCTTTTCCGCGCGATCGCGGCCGATCTGTTCAGAGCGGACAATCCTTGCCTCTCGCGTTCGTTAGCCTCATGCAGCCCTGTCGCTCGGCGTTCCTTAAGACGCGCGATTGCGTTCGGCGGCGCCGGGGCGCCCAAGTTTTCAACGCAAAGAATGACGATTCTTTGCCCGGATGCCCGTGACGTCAGTAACCATGCCAGGGGAACAGGAGGTTCCAACATGGCGAAAGCAAAGCCGGCGAAGAAGACAAGCAACAAGTCGCTCTCGAAGAGCGCGATCCTTCAGGCAGTCACGGAAGCAATCGGCGAGGAGATCTCGCGCAAGCACGTAAAGCTCGTCGTCGAGACGCTCGTAGAAGTCGGTCATCGAGAGCTCAAGAAGAACGGCATTTTCGTCCTGCCAGGCTTCGCGAAGTTCGTCGTCGTCAAGAAGCCCGCGCGGCCGGCGCGCGAGGGGATCAATCCATTTACGAAGGAGAAGCAGAAGTTCGCGGCGAAGCCCGCCAGCAAGGGTGTGCGCGCGAGGCCAGTCAAAGCGGTGAAGGACGCGGTACTCTAATCGTCATCAGAGGACGGCGGCTTTGCATATGGCCGCCGCCTTTTCCGGCGCGCACCTGACCTACCCCTGGCGCAGACGGGGTGCGCGAGCAGGGACGACGCGGCGCCGGTGCGATCGCAGCGGACCGCGCGTCGATCGCCGCGATTGCCGAGGGCCGGTGGGCGTGCGCGGCTTCGCCGGTCCGGGACACTTGGGGGCGTGACCTTTCTTATTTCATTCCGGCGCGTCGAACCGCAGCATCATGCGATCGGGGAACGGGCCGTCGTACTCGATGCGTCGTTTGCCATCTTCGGCATACGCGAGCCCGTCGAGCGACAAAAGGGACTTGAACACGGCGGGGAGCACGATCGCATTGATGCGCGATCCGAAGCACGTGTGCTGTCCGTAGCCGAAATGGATGTAGTCCCGGTCCGGTCGGTCGGTGCGAAATTCGCTCGGCTGATCCAGAGCGTCCGGGTCGAACATGGCCGAAATCGTCAACGCCACGACCGAGCTGCCCTTACGAATCACCGTTCGTCGCGCGGTTCCGTCGGCGACCACGGTGTCCGAATGGCAGGTTCGAAAGAGCGCTGGATTGTGCGGATTGAACCGCAATGCTTCCCAGATGTGCCGGCGGAGCAAGGCGTCGTCGTTCGCGGTGCAAGCGCGCCGCGCCGACTCGAGCGCCTCCGGGCGCCGGAGGAGCTGATCGAGGGCCTGCGCGATGGCCTTCGATTGCGTGTCGACGGCGCCGACGATGACGCCGCCGATGTTCCGTATCAAGAGGTCATCGTCGATACTCGGATCCGCTTGCTGTTGGCGAAGGAGGCGGCCCACGAAGTCGTCGGGGATTTCTCTCCCTGAAGCGAGCGCGTCCTTTCGTTCTTCGAGGAGTCCTTCCAGGTATGGCCTGAGGGCGAGGCTGGCCACGCGCGCGGTCTCGCGCACGGTCGCGTCGTCGTTTGGATTGAGGAAGATGTCCCAGAAGATGTCCCGCATCCACCGCTTCATCGTCTCGGGGTCCGGGCCCGCCACTCCGAAATACTGCTCGACGAGTCGAAGGGGAACGAGACGCGAGAATTCGCTCACGGCGTCGAACACGCCGCCGCCTGCTCGCGCGCGGTCGAGAAGCGCCGAAGCATGGCTCTCCACCATGTCGACGATACGGCCGGCGTCTTCCGTTCGCACCGCGCGTCGGGCTATGCCTACTTCACGCTGATACTGCGGAGTATCTTCCATTCCGAGGAAGAACGGCCCCGTCGTTCTCGCCATCTTCTCGCCGTAGACCTCAGTAACCCCAAACGCGCGATTGTTGGCCAGGATCGCGAGCACGTCGTCGTAGCGGGACACGAAAACTCGGTTGCCGCTGAAGGCGATGGGCATCACGCTTCGAAGGCCGGCACACGCTGCCCGCAGCGTGTCCGCGGAAGTGAGCCATTCGCCGATTTCATTCTCGAGATTTTGTAGCCACTTCATCGCTCTCTCCACTTTCCGCCGCGCCGCTGCGAGGCTTCTATCGGCTGCGATCGCCCGGTTCGCAGAAGGAGGCCGAGGCTCCGTCACGTGGGATCGATGTCGCCGTCTGCTATCAACCTCAGCGCGGTCAAGCTAGGAACGAAGAAATAGTCGCCGCCGCGCGTCTCGACGAAGCGCGGCAGCTGGCTGCAGAAGAACGGGGGCGCGGGATCGCCCGCCGCCGTCCCGATGACCATCCGGCCGTCGGGCGAACCGTCCACCGTGCCCTGATTGCCTGTCAGCGGGTCCTTGTCGTTGGAAAGTTTGAAATCATTGCCGTAGTTCATCCATTGCTGCTGGACGAACTCGAACTGACGCCGAATGCTCGCATTGAGCGCCATGAAAATGATCCCGTGATCGCCGTCGTCGACTCGGTTCGTGTGCGATTGCCCGTACGGCAGGCCGCGTCGGAGAAGCCGGCGCCGATTGGACAAGGCGCCAGGCGTGGTGAAGGCTCCCGATTGCCCGAACTCGAGAGATCCTCGCGGATTGGCTCGCCGGCAGTGGGCGCCCACCGGACAGCTCCCTCCTTCGAGGTCCGCGCGGTAATCGAATGCCGTGAACCGAGCGTTCAACTTCGCAAAGCGCTCCTTGGCGCCATCGCGCAGAGCCCCCTCGGGGGCCGACGCGACGTCCGCTTTGGCCTTTAGCCATTGCGCTGCAAATTGGTCGGCGTCCGCTTCGGTCGGAAAGGCGGTGACGGGGGCGCCGTTACGCCAACGGCCGGCGAACTTTGCCGCCAGCGCTTCCTTTCCGCCGGGAAACTCTTTGCCGACTCGCTCGAGATATGCATCGAACGACCCTACGTTCTGGTGCAACTTGCGGTAGACCATGAACGTTCCGTTGCGGGCCAGCAGCGTAGGGGTGGGCGCTTCGGGGCATTCGGAGGCCTCGTCCTTGTAACCGAGCAAGAACTCCCCGGTCTCGAGGGGCTCCCAGCCCTCGCGCGTGTCGGGGGCGTGCGCGGTGACCTTTCCGCCGCCCATGAGCGCCGCTTCGTGCGAGCTCACGCCTTTGAAAAAGGGATTGCTTATCGCGTCCGTGTACCCGAAGTGCTCACGGGAAGTCGGTTGGCCGCCGGCGTCGAAAAGGGCCGACGCGTCTTGGTAAGGGAGGTCGTTGCCCCCTCCGGGCCCCCGGTGGCCGCGCACTTGTTCCAGGCCCGCCCGAGAGCGCGCGTCGAGCAGGTTGATGATCTCTTCGTATTTCGCCTCCACCGCGGCCGAGGTTATCCCGCTGATCCATACGAAAATGTGGACCTCGCCGTGTTGCCAGATCGGGTCCCAGAACGAAGGCGAGCTCGCGCCATCGTCGCCCAGGATGTCCCTTCGCGCTCGCATTCCCATCGCGAATTCGTCGGGAAAGCTCTGGAGGGAGTCACGCGGAACGCCGAGCTCGCGAAGGCCGTGGTACGTGAACGCGATATTGGTCGTGGCCGGAGGTTTGGCAGGCCGGCTGCCTTTCACGCCGGCCCATGGCGCCGAGGTCGTGATGCTCGGGATCAGCCGTTGCACGAAGCGGCGCCCGTGCTCTGCGTCGTGGACGCGAAAGAAGACGTAGCGCCCTTTGGGATACCCCGAGCGCCCGTAGGCTTTGAGAATGTTGCCCTGAAGATCGTGCAGATCCAATAGACCGCTCATCGGAACACCCACCCACCAAATGGCCGTGACCTCACGGCCGTGTTCTCCGCCCGTCGACCTCGGCGACATCCAACGAGGAGGCTCCCGGTCGCCACGTGGGACCGGCCAGGTTCGAGGGGTCTACCCGCTTCGCAAACTCTTCGAAGGCCCCCTGCAGGGCGGCCGCGCTCTTGCCCTGGTTGTCCGCCGCGAATTTGGCGAGCTCCTGTTTGAGATACAACGCCTTGAGTTGCTCGGCCAAAGGCTCGTCCGTGGACCCGTTGAAATAGAACGTCGTCGTGACTTGGCAGGTCTTTATGTAGCGTACGAAGCCGTCGCGGTCGTTGACGCGGCCTTTGAACCCCACGCAGAATTCCCACACGGATGCGATCATGTCTTTCGCGTTGTCCCACATGCTCGCCAGAAATGGCTCGAGGGGACCGTGAAGGTCGCACACGAATACGAGATATTTGGACTTGAGTCGGTCCAGTCGCGCGGGGCTGCCCTGGTACGTGACCTCGTCGAGGACGAAGAGTCGACACAGGTAGAGGTTTGGCACCTTGGATAGGGGACTCTCCTCGTTCCGGTCGAGGCCTTTCAAGCGCGCGCGCACGACGGCGGCGAAGGACCGGTCTTGGTCCGCGTCTCCCTCGAGGGGACATAGGGTCGTGAGGCCGTACGCTTTTCCGCTCTCATTCGGCATCGCCCGCGCCTCCTCTGTGCTCGCCGGAGTTTGCTCCGGATTCCAATGGCGAGATCCCAACAATCCGCCGTGGCGGCTCTGGGGTTTTCCGGGCAGCTCACGCCCCGGGTTTCCTGCACGTCGAACTGGAACTAAGGCTGAATATTGTCGCCTTTGTCGCGTTGCGATCGAGGGTCCGATGGGCGGGTCCCGCCGCGGTCGGACGTATCCCCTTCGCGCCGTCTTTTCGCGATCGCTTCCGAGGCCAGGCTGACGATAGGGCTCGGCGCCATGGGGCTCAGGTCGTTCTGGAGTCCCTTCAAAAGTCGATTGTATTGCTGGAGAAAATCTTCGGGCGAAATCCCGCGGGTCTTCGCGACGAAATCGCGCAAAGAGTCCTTGACGCGCGTGGCAGACTTTACGTCATTCGAAGCGGCCATCGGGTAGGCGTTGTAGTAATGGTCCGTCGTTATCTGATTATGTTGCACGTACGCGTGGAAAGGGAGCTCCGGTACCGCCGTGGGCCAGCCGACGTTCTTGAACCAGAGGAGGTCTAGGCCGCTCGGGATGGCTGCGGAGAACGAGTCCACGTACTGCTCCCAGCTTCCGTTGAAGTTACTGAAGAAAAACATATATGAGTACAGGGTATTTTCGCCGTCCCGCGCCGCGTCGACGCGAGGAAATTCGCTGGCGCGAACCACGACCCACCGCGCGTAGTGAATCATCGATAGCGTGAGGAGGCCTTTGAGCCGGGACTGAAATAGGCGGGTCCCCACGAGCCAGAAAAAGAACTTGTTGAGCGGGACGAGATGATCCCGGATGGGGGTCACCAGATTCATGGCGTACGCCTTCCCCGCTATATTGGACATGCAAATATCTCCGGCATCGCCATTGGGTTCTCATTCGCGTGGCCGACGCGCATGGGAAGCGAGGTTCTGTCGCCTAACCCGTCGTTCCGTGCTCCTGCCCCATTCGTCCGCTCGAGCCCAGCAAACGAGCGGAACACTAACAGCGCCGCCGAGGCCACGCAATGATGGAGTCGGGCGTGGGCGCAGGCGTAGGCGTGGGTCACAATTTATCGACGGCCTTCGCGCGCCGGAGCATACTCGACGCACGAGTGTCCTCACCTCACCGACTTCATGCGATTCGTACGGCGCGGCGACGACGGCAAGCCCCGCCGGCGATTGGGCCCTGAGCGCGAGTAGGTACATGCCCCTCACGCACACCAGCCGCGATTTCGAGACCGAGCTCCGCGAACTCCGCGCACACGCTCTCGCGATGGGGGCGCGGTGCGAACGCACCGTGATGGTCGCGCTGGACGCCTTCCGCGAGGGCGCGGCACACCTTCTGGCGGAGGTTCAGGCCATGGACGCGCAGGTCGATCAGGACGAGGTGGACATTCACGCGCTCGTCCTTCGGATTCTCGCCCTCCGGCAACCGGTCGCTGACGATCTGCGCTTCTTGGCCGCCGCCTTGCGATTGATCACGGACCTCGAGCGCATTGGCGACGAGGCCGTCAACATCGCCGAACGGGCCGTTGACAAGAACGGCGACGCCAAATCGCTCGTCAACGAGGAGCTCGAGTCCATGGCCGCCGAAACGCAGGGGATGTTACGCGGCGCATTGCGCGCCTTCGTGGAGCGCGACGCCAAGGCCGCCGAGCGGGTTCTCTTCTGCGATGATGTGGTCGACGGCCACTGCGGAGCGATCATCGCAAAGATGACCGGCTACATCGCCACCCACTCGAATGACGTCGCCGCGGGCCTTCGGGTGGTGAGAGTCGCCAAGTACCTCGAGCGCATCGCCGATCACGCGACCAACGTGGCCGAGGAGGTCATCTTCATGGTGTGTGGGGATGACGTTCGGCATCGCAGGCCCGTGGTCAGTCAGTAGCCCGGGTCAGGCTGAAGGTGTGGCCGGAAATGGACGTTAGATTCGATGGCGTCGGACGGAGGTCGGTGAAGGCTTACGATGAATCTCGGGGAGAACACGGTCATTGCGGTCGTTTTCGGCTGAGCAGCCTCCTGGGGCGCGGTGGGATGGGTTCCGTGTGGCGTGCGACCCATCTCGGCCTCGAGATCCCATGCGCGGTCAAGTTCATCGAGGGAGACCTCGCGTCACTGCCCGAAGCGCAATCGCGCTTCGAGCGCGAGGCGAAGGCGGCGGCGCAGCTCCGGAGCCCGCACGTCGTGCAGATCCTCGATCACGGCGTGTGCGAAGGCACCCCCTACATTGCGATGGAGCTCTTGGAGGGCGAAGATCTGGGCAAGCGTCTGGCGCGCGTCGGGCGCCTATCGCCGCGCGATCTCCACTTCGTCGTCAGCCAAGTTTGCCGCGCGCTCGCCAAGGCCCATTCGCTGGGCATCGTTCATCGCGACCTGAAGCCCGACAATATCTTCCTCGTCAAAGACGACGATCGCGAGATCGTCAAGGTGCTCGATTTCGGCATCGCAAAGAGCCAATCGAGCGATTTGTCGGGGAACAACACGAAGACCGGCGCGCTGCTGGGCACACCATACTACATGAGTCCGGAGCAAGCCCAGGGGACAAAGCAGGTCGACTTTCGAACCGACCTCTGGGCGCTCGCCGTCATCTGCTTTCGGGCACTCACCGGGCGTCTTCCCTTCGAAAGTGAAGCTCTGGGTGACCTGTTGGTCAGAATCATCGTCGCGCCGGTGCCCGTGCCGTCGCAGTTCGGGCCCGTTCCACTCGGGTTCGACGAATGGTGGCAGAAGGCCGCGGCGCGCGACCTCCATAGGCGGTTCGCGTCGGCCAAGGACTTCAGCGATTCGTTGGGTTTGGTCTGCGGTGTGACAAGTCCGGGCATTCCCCTTGAAGCGCCGGCCGGCCCGGTCGCCGCCGCACCCGTCGCCCCGACGGGCGGGATGGGGTCGCCGCTGGCGCGCACCGTCGATCCCGTCGTTCCGAAAAGCTCGGCCGGGCCGCTCCTGGGTCTGGCCGTCGCGATTATGTTGGCACTCGTCGTCGTCGGGGGAGGGGTCGCGCTCTGGCGATCTCGGATTACGACGCTGGCCGCCGCGCCGGCGTCGGGGGCGCCTTCGGCACAGCCGAGCCCAGCCGCGCCTCTCGCATCCGCGACGGTAACCGTGGCGGCCGTCCCGGCTCCAGCGGTCGTTCTCCCCCCGGTCCCGATCGTCATCCCCTCGCCCGCGCGATCAGGCGAACCCGTAGGTCTCCCTCCTCCCGCGTTGCGGCCGAACGCGAAAGCGACGGCGCCAGCCCCTCCGCAACCAAAGCCCCCGTCGGCCCCCGCGCGTTCGGCGCCGGGCGAACCGCCCAAGCCCAGCAAGCCCGCCTACGATGTGGGCTTCTGAGTGGCGGGCCCCAAGGGTATATTCGCTGGCAGAATGTCCGGCAAAGAGCGTTGGGGAGACGGGTCCACGCGAACGATTCGTCTTGCGCTTTCCTTCGCCTTCGCCTCTGCACTCACGTTGCCGGCCAGTGCGTTCGGCCAATCCGAGGCCGAGAATCGAGCGACCGCGCGCGTGCTGGGCCAGCAGGGACAAGCGGCGTTCGACGCGAAGGATTACAAAAGGAGCGAAGACGCGTTTCGGCGCGCGGACGGTCTCTTTCACGCGCCCACCCTCTCGCTGGGGATGGCGCGCGCGCAGGCCGCCGAAGGAAAGTTCGTCGAAGCGTGGGAGAACTACAACCGCGTCATCCTCGAGGGGGTCACGTCGTCGCCGGCATTTGCCAAAGCGCTCGGGGATGCCAAAGCGGAGATTGGGGCGGTCGAAGGCCGGCGTTCTCGCTTGACCATCGCCGTCACGGGGAGCGAATCGCCCCGTGTCTCGCTCGATGAGCGTTCTCTGAAGAGCGAAGCGCTTGGAATCGCGCTCTTCGTCGACCCCGGGTCGCATACGGTTTCGGCGACCGCGGACGGGTTCAATCCGGAAACGCGAAGCATCGTCGTGGGCGAAGGAAAGAGCGAGACCCTCTCGATCGTGCTCCAGCCCGGCGCAGCAGCCCCCGCTTCGCCATCGGCCGTCGCGTTGGCGCCGCCGCCACCGGGAGAGCCCGCCGCGGCGTCCCCGGGCACCGGTGGAGCGGAAACGACCGGAGCGCCGAACCGCGTTCCTTCGTTCGTCGCCTTTGGTGTGGGAGGCGCTGGGCTCATCACGGGCGCGATTGCAGGAATCGTCGCCGTGGGAAAGCACAGCGACTTGCAGACCGCGTGCGCAAGCAACGGCTCGTGCGGACCGACCCAGCAGTCGAGCATCGACAGCTACCATTCGGTGGCGCTTGTCTCGACCGTGGGCTTCGTCGTTGCGGGCGTGGGCGCCGCGGCGGGCGTGGTGCTCTGGTTTGCCCTGCCAAAGGCCGGCGCGCATGCCTCGAATGCCGCGTGGATAGCCCCCTACGTGACGCCCGAGAGCCTCGGCGCCGTCGGCCAATTCTGATTGGCCCCCTCACCCCTTCCCTTGGTCTCGGCAGCGGTTAAGCTTCCGCCTCATGAACTACGCAAGGCACGGCGCGCTCGTCGCGACCGCTGAGAGCGCCAGTGACGCGCTCTGGGTGACCTACCGGTGGATGACGCTCGGCCTTGCGACGACGGGCGTGGTCGCGCTCATGGTGGCGCACTCGCCCGATGCGGTCGCTGCCCTGGCCGAGAGTCGACTTTTGTTTTACGGGTTGCTGTTCGCGCAGATCGGGCTGGTCGTGGCCTTTAGCGCGATGGCGGCGCGCGTGAGCACCGCGGCTGCAGCGGCGATGTTCTTCGGCTACGCCGTGCTGACCGGAGTCACCTTTTCGGTGCTCTTTCTCGTTTATACGGCGTCTTCGATCGCGTCGACGTTCCTCGTGACGGCGGGCGCCTTTGGAGGCCTCTCGATTTTCGGAGCGGCCACCAAGCGTGACCTCAGCGCGGTTGGGCGCTTTGCGCTGTTTGCCTTGTTCGGCGTCATCCTCGCTTCCGTGGCGAACATGTTCTTGCGCAGCACGGGCCTCGAATGGCTGATTACCGTTGCGGGTGTCGTTCTCTTCGCGGGTCTCACCGCGTACGACACGCAACGCTTGAAGGCGCTCTTTCAGTCGCAGAACGCGAGCGCCAACCTGCCGCTCATCGGCGCCCTGACGCTCTATCTCGACTTCATCAATATGTTTCTATTTCTATTGAGGATCTTCGGCGGTCGCCGTCGAAGCTGAAGGAGCCGCGGAGGGCTCTTCACGAACGCGTGGGCTCCCCGAATCCCAGTCTGGATCGTCGATACTTCGGCCGTTTCGCGCCAGCCTCTGGTACCTGGGTGGGTACCGATGGTTCACAAGGCGCTCATCTTCATCCATTTGTTTGGCTTTGCCGCGTACCTCGGCGCAGGCTTCGCGCAGCAACAGTTCATGGCGCGTTCGGCCGCGGAGGGGGTTCTGCCGGGCGTGCGTGACGAGTACGAACGGCTCGCCGCAGCGATTGTGACGACGATCGAGCTTCCCGCGCTTTTCGCGCAGCTGGCCACGGGGCTCGCGTTCCTCATTCTCAGCCCGATGTGGCTCACCCAGGGCTGGCTTCACGGCAAACTGGCGTGCGTTGTAGTCCTGCTCGGCCTATCGCACGCTGAAATGTTCAACGCCCGCAAGATCGTGAAGGCGCGAGCGGCGCGGGGTGACGCGGCCACCCCCGAGATCGCACCGTGGAAAACCCGGCACGGAACGTTCGGAACGATCGGCAGCCTGGCGGTTGTCACGCTCCTCGCGCTGGTCGCGTACGGCACCGGCTAAAGCGAGGCGCGGCTCCGGACGCAACGTAGCGTTCAGATGGATGCCTTCGGCCCTCCGCCCCGCGGATGAGCGGGGGGGGCCACGTTGCCCAGGTGCAGCCCACATTCGCGCTTCGTCGCATCTTCCCACCACCACCGCCCCGCGCGCTCGTGCTCACCCGGCAGAATCGCGCGCGTGCACGGCTCGCAGCCGATGGAGACGAAGCCTTTCTCATGGAGGGAATTGAACGGGACGCCATTTTCGCGGATGAATTGCCAGGTCTGGGCGGACGTCCACTCCGCAAGGGGATTGAGTTTGACGAGCGCTTCTCCGGTGCCAGCCACTCCGGAGAATGTGCGATCCCGTTCGACGGGGGCGATCGCCGCTCGCGTTGCGGGGCTTTGGTCGCGCCGTTGTCCCGTCGCCCATGCGCGGAGCGACGCGAGCGCACGCCGTAGCGGCTCCACCTTCCGTATGCCGCAGCATTCTTCGTGGCCGTCGTCGTAGAAGCTAAAGAGGCCCTTTTTCTTCACGAGCGCCTGAAGACTCTGGGCTTCGGGCGACATCAGGGTGATTTCGACGCCGTAGCGCTTTCGGACCGCATCGACGAAGCGATACGTCTCGGGATGGAGGCGCCCCGTGTCGAGGCAGAATGTGGAGAACGGCAACCCGAGTTCGCTCGCCATGTGGATGAGGGCCACGTCTTCCGCGCCGCTGAAGGCGATCCCGAGCGAACTGCCCCACCGTTCGAGGCCCCAGCGAAGGATCTCGGGCGGCGGCCGCCCCGAAAGCTCCCGCACGGCGATGTCAAGATCGGCCTGCGTGAGCGTCGCGTGGGGCTCCGCACTGGGGGCGTCGGTGAGGCGCTCCTTGATGAGCTTGAGGACGCTTTCGTAGATGATCAGATTGCCTTCGCCCTCGCGGACGATGAAGAAAGGCGCGACGCCGACTCCAAATCGCGCACCGAGCAGCATCCCCGCTGAATCCGGTTCGCCCTCGTTTGCCCACACGACCTCGTCGATGCGTTCCCAAAGGCCTCGGCTCCGGAGGAGCTCTTCGGCCTGACCACACTTTTGACAAGCGTCGCCGTTCGCGAGGCGCTTCTTGACCATCGTGATATGCATTCTCGAGACCAGCATAGCCGCGCGCCGGGTTCACGCTCCCACCGGGCGGCGACGCGCGATCGAGAGGCCGCCGGTTCGCCTTTCACGGCGACGGCGAGTCAGCGCGCCGAGGAGCTCAAGGAGCTTCGCGGATTCGCCTCGTGTAGTCCTCGTAGAGGGGCACGTCGCCGTTCGCCGCGATTTGCCGGTCCTCGTACGGCGTGGCAATGCGGCGGTAAAACTCGTCCGCGACGTTCTTGAAGATGCCCGTGAGGGTGGCGATGGTTCCATATCGCACGCGGCCGAATCGGAGCTCGACGACTTGCATCGCAATGGACGTGCACGTGTAGTTGAGTAAGCCGGCGAATGCGGTTTCTTCGGGCTGCGATTGGGCGAGCTCTGCGATTGTGCGGGAGAGCTCACGGATCGCCGGATCGAGCGCCTTTCGGTGTTCGGTCTTTACGTAGGGCATGGCCTCACGGCTAACCCATCGACGGGCCGTTGGGTAGAGCGCGGGTCACCTGCCGCGCCGCGACCTGAAATCGGCTGCAATGGCGCGCTACTCATGGTCCTGCTTAGGAACGCAGGAACGATGGCGGGGAGAGGGAAACCAAAAGGATGGCTCGGGTTGTTACGGCACGATTCCCTGCCCTGGGCTTCGACACCGAAATTCGCCTTACCCGAGCCACCGCGGCCGCACTGCGACACAGCGGGATGACGTTCGCGTTGCGCTATTTGTCCATCGGAGAGCCAGAAGCCGGGGATCTGGCCGCTGACGAAGTCGGGACGGTTCTAGACGTCGGTCTCGCGCTCATGCCCGTTCAGCACGTTCGTCCGGCCAACTGGATGCCGTCGGCACGTCTTGGAACGATGGACGGGATGAATGCCGTGGCCAATGCCAGGGCGAGTGATCTTCCCGCGGGCCTCACGCTTTGGTGCGACTCGGAGGGTCAAGCAGGGGGTGCTATGGCGACGATTGCCTACGTCAACGCGTGGGCCGCGGCCGTGAGGGCCGCCGGCTTCGATCCCGGCCTCTACGTGGGCGGCGGCACGCCGTTGGACGGCCAGCAGCTCTTCGCGCTCGACGTCGACATTTATTGGAAGTCGTTCTCGCAGGTCAGCGAGCCGTCGTGCGGCTGGGCGCTCATTCAGCTCTTCAAACCGATTAGCGTCGAGGGGGTCGGTATGGACGTCGACGTGGTACAACACGACTACAAGGGCCGGCTACCCCACTGGCTCTCCGCGTGACGGCGTTTTTCTCTGGCAGCGACTGGCATTGAGACGAGAGAAAACGCGTGGACGGTCCGCCGCCGGCTCGCGCGCCAGCGCTCACCGCGCGAGGAACTCCTCGCCCGCGGGTACGTGAAGAGGCACGAACATCAAGCCGAGTCCGACCCCTGCGAAGAGACCACACGCTTCGAAGACGGCCCGGTACCCGAAACGCCACGCGAGACCGACGAACAGAAAGTAGCCCAGCGTGGATCCGACGCGCTGCGCGTTGGAATATAAATTCGTGGCGGTCGCAGGATGGTGAGGTAAGTGGCTCTGGAAATACGTAATGGCCACTCCCGAGACAACCGCGGTGGCCGCCGCCGAGAGCGCCTGGCAAAAGTAAACGTGCCAGGGCGCGGCCGCGCAGGCGAGCGACAGGTAGTAAGCGAGGCTGAAAAGCATTCCGACCCGGATGATCCGCTCGACGGGATACTTGGTGGCCAGCCAGCCGAAATAGAGCATGAACGGCAATTCGAAAATCGGCGCCACGCTGTACGCCAGGCCCACGTTCGCAGCGCTGCCGCGGAGAACCGTCGTGATGAAAAGTGGCAGATCCATCATGCCGATCGTCGTCGATGCGGTAATGAGAACGAAGGCGCCGAAGTGGGCGAGCAAGTCTCCTCGCGCCAACAATTTGAGTACCGAATGGGCCGACGATGCAGCGAGGGACGTCGGATGCGACGTCGCCGGCACGGAGTACCAGACCACGACGGCGAAGAGAGCGAAGTCGGCCCCCGCGCTCAAGAAAAGCCCCCGGTAAGAGTAGTGCACCATGATGTACGCCGCTATGGCCGGGCCGACGGTCCACGCGAGAGCAATGAACATTCGGAACACGTTGATGTAGAAGGCACCTTGAGACGCGGGGATATCCGACCCCAAGAGGAGCTCCCGAGCGTAAGCAAATAGCTGCGAGAACGTGATCGAAGAGACCCCGATCACCAACGTGCCTATGAGGACCAGGGGCGCGAAACTTCGAAAGTATGCGTATCCGGCGTAGCCGAAAGCCCCCGCGACGCTACCTAGAAGAAGCATGGATCGACGGGTGAAATGCGTATCGGAGTAGTGGGCCAGGGCCGTCGCGATGACGATTCCGGCCAGCGCGTTCAGCGTCATGAACGTGCCGAAGAGCAGCAGGCTCATTTTCGCTTCGATCGTGCCGAACATGGACATGAACGGCATGACGAATGACGTCGAGAAACCGAGCAAGATGTTCAGGACGAACAGCCGCCGAAAGGAGGTGTTCGAGTACAAAGGGCGGAGGCGGTCCGCGAGGCGGCGCATAGGCCGAGCGTCGCAAAGGGCACCCTGGAAGACGAGCAAAATTCGGCGTGCGAAGGGCCGAAGATGGGCGTCGTCGCGGGCCGGTCATCGCGAGGACGACGCCGGCCATTCGCGAGAACGACCCGGGCCGTCGCGCAATCCAACGACGGCTTTTGCCTTCGCGCGCGGTCGAATCGTCAGAGGAACGCTTCGGCGATCGCCCGTAGGCGCTTCATCAACTCCGGCGTTCCCGCTCCCGCCTCTTCGCTTCTCGGTCCACGGCGGAGGGGGCCGGGGGTCCCCATTCTTCGGGCGTCCGCGGGGGGATCAACAGCGCCAGCACGAGCTCACCACGCCCGTTGACCTTCGAGTCGACGCGCGCGCCCTCGAAGCCGCGGGCCTTTGCGAGATTTTGTATTTCATTGAGCAGAGCGCGGACGCCGAGTGAGAGTGCCATGAGGCGACCATGTATGGAAAGGCGTCGCCACGGCGTCAAGACCCGCCGCTTCGCGAAGTGGAGCGGGTGTGCAAGCGTTGGCCGACCCGCATGCAGTTCTCGCTCTTTCTCGAAATCCAGACGGCCGATCCGTCTCCGACGGTCGAAGCGCGGACGTATCACGAGTGCGTGGCGCAGGCCGTACGGGCCGACGAGCTCGGATATCACGCCGTGTGGGCGGTGGAGCACCACGGCCTGAAAGAATACTCCCATTCGTCCGCGCCCGAGGTGTTCCTCGCGTACGTCGCCGCGAAGACGCAGCGTATTCGACTCGGCCATGGCGTCACGCTGTTACCGCATCGGTACAATCACCCGATCCGCGTTGCGGAACGAATCGCAGCGCTCGACATCCTGTCCGGTGGCCGCGTCAACTGGGGTTCGGGCAAATCTTCTTCCCGGACCGAGCAGATGGCGTTCGAGGTCGACGTTCCCGAGCTTCACGATCAATGGCTCGAGGCTTTACAGATGATCCCTCGAATGTGGTCTAGCGACGTATTCTCGTACAAGGGCCGTTTTTTCGATATTCCGCCGACGCAGATCGTGCCAAAACCGCTTCAAAAGCCGCATCCTCCCATGTACATGGCGTGTTCGAGTTCGGAAACCGCCGCGCTGGCCGGACGGCTCGGCCTCGGCGCGCTCAACTTTGCGTTCGGCACCGACGCCGAGCTGCGCCAGAAGGTCGAGGGATACCGAAGGGCCGTGGAGCGTGCGGAGCCGGCCGGCCGCGGCGTGACCCACTGTTTTGCATGTACGCCCGCCACTTTGGTGCTGGCCGACGATCGCAAGGCGAGCGCCTACGGAATGCGAGGCGCCCGATTTTTCGCCAGGAGCATGGCGCAGTACTATTTCACGGAACGCCGCCCCACCGGGCCTCTGGACGTGCCCCGCGACTTTTTGCGCGAGGGTAGGCTCGACCACGCGATGGCGCTTCGCAACGCCCCGGGATCGGAGCCGTCCACGATCATCGGCGATCCCGCCCGCGCGCGCGAAACGATAGACCGGTACGTACAGATCGGGGTCGACGAGCTTCTTCTCGTGTTTCAGATGGGAACCGTGCCGCACGAGCTCATCATGGAATCGCTCGGAGTCTTCGCCGAAAAGGTCATGCCTCATTATATGTAATTGGCAACGTCCAACCGACATTGCCGTGGCGCGTTCCGACGCGTGAGCCGCCCCCAACCGGACCCGGTCCACCCGGGGAGTCGAGACCGCGATGCAAGGCGACGTGCTGTGGGTGCGCGGGCCCTCAGCGCCGTTTGCGTCGCCCTTCGGGTCACGCTATCAAAGCGCGGTCCGATGCCCGACGATCGAATTGCCGCACACGGCGCCCGCGCCCGTTACGACGCCGTCAAAAAGAACCCCGTATCGCTCGACATCACGCGCGGTAAGCCGAGCGCGGAGCAGCTCGACTTGTCGGCGGATTTGCTGGGTATCCTGAAGCCGTCGGACTTTCGAAGTCTCGATGGGACGGACTGCCGAAACTACGGCGGCCTCGAGGGCTTACCGGAGGTCCGAAGCCTATTCGGAGAGCTGATGGAGGTCCCCGCGCCTCAAGTAATCGTCGGAGACAATTCCAGTCTTGCGCTCATGTACGAGACGCTCGCGCTCGCGATGACGCACGGCGTTCCCGGCGGTTCGGGCCCCTGGAGTCCGCAAAAGCCGCGATTCTTGTGTCCGTCTCCCGGGTATGATCGGCACTTCGCGATTTGCGAGGATCTCGGGATTGAAATGATTCCCGTGGCGTTCACCGCCGATGGGCCGGACATGGAGGCCATCGCGAAGCTGGCGTCGAGCGATGCTCGGGTCAAGGGCGTGTGGCTCGTTCCCAAGTACAGCAATCCCACCGGCACCACGCTCCCGTCGAGCACGGTCCATGGGCTGGCCCGAATGAAGTGTGCGGCGCCTGATTTCCGCGTCATGTGGGACAACGCGTATGCCGTCCACCACCTGTCGGATTCGCACGACGCCCTGGCCGGCGGTTATGCGGCGGCGGAGCACGCGTCGAATGCGAATCGCTTCGTGGTCTTTACGTCGTTCTCCAAGGTGACTCTCGCCGGCGCGAGTGTCGCTGCGATGGGCGGCAGCCGCGAGAACACCGAATGGATGCTCAAACACCGCAGTAAGTCGACGATCGGTCCGGACAAGCTGAACCAGCTGCGGCATATTCGGTTCCTCAAGGACGTGCACGGGGTGGCCGCGCACATGCGCAAGCACGCGGCCATTCTGCGTCCCAAGTTCGAACTCGTGCAGCGTGTGCTAAAGCGGGAGTTGGGTGGCGGAGGGCTCGCGAAGTGGACCCAGCCGAACGGCGGATACTTCGTCAGTCTCGACACTCAGCCGGGACGTGCGACGCGCGTCGTGAAGATGGCGGCAGACGCAGGGGTGAAGTTGACACCCGCCGGGTCCGCATTTCCCTATCGCAAGGATCCCCTCGATCAGAACATCCGAATCGCGCCCTCATTTCCGACGCTGGCCGAACTCGAGCGGGCGATGGAGGTTCTGGCGTTGTCGATCCTCTGCAGCGCCGAGGAGTGATCGAGCCGCTCGATTTCTAGCGCGATCCTGGCGGATGCTCCCAGCTGGAGGGATTCGGGACGATGGGGCCGATGGAGAGCG
This sequence comes from uncultured delta proteobacterium, assembly GCA_963831555.1. Taxonomy (GTDB): domain Bacteria; phylum Myxococcota_A; class Polyangia; order Polyangiales; family Polyangiaceae; genus Palsa-1150. The sequence continues at coordinate 303,143 of CAWHQT010000015.1, read as the reverse complement.
AAAATACGATATCTCGCTGGGCCGCGGCGGGGGCGCTCGACTCGAAGGACAGCGCGACGCGCAAGATGTTCGAACTCGGGGTGCGGCTTCGCCGGGAATCGGCCGCTCCCGTATACGATCTTTCGCTCGGCAATCCTCATCTCGAGCCTCCTCCGCTTTGGCGTGACGCGGTGATTCACATGCTCCAGACGGAGCCGCCGGGTCAGCACCGCTACATGCCCAACGCCGGGTTTCCATGGGTCCGCGAGTTCGTTGCCGGTCGCGAGCGCGAGCGGTTCGGCGTGCCGGTCACCACCGACGATGTCGTCATGACCGTCGGCGCCGCGGGCGGGATGGCGATTACGCTTCGATCCGTGCTCGACCCGGGCGACGAGATCATCGTCCCCGCTCCGTATTTTCCGGACTACGAGCACTACGCGCGCGCGGCCTGCGCCACGCTCGTCACCGTCCGGACACGAGCGGATTTCGGCCTTGACCTGGGGGCGATAGAGCGCGCGATGCGGCCCGAAACGCGGGTCGTGGTCATCAACTCGCCCAACAATCCTACCGGCGCTCTCTATGGCGCAGACGAATTGGCTGGGCTCGCGGAGCTGCTCAAGCGTGTTTCGGCCTCCCGAGCTCGGCCGGTGTATGTCGTCGAAGATTCGCCGTACCGCGATCTCGTCTACGGAGGGGCGCGCGCGAACTCGATCCTGAGCCACTATGACGACGTCATTCACATTTCCAGCCACTCGAAAGACCTCGGGTTGGCCGGAGAGCGAATCGGCTTCGCATTCATCTCGCCGCGTGCCCGCGGGCGCCTTCTTTTGCAACGCGCGCTCCCATTCGCGAATCGGGTCTTGGGTTTCGTCAGCGCGCCGGCGATCATGCAGCGCGCTCTGCCGCTCGTGCTGGGCCGGCCGGGGGGGCACGTCGACACCGGCGTTTACGAGAGGAACGCGGCGGCTTTCGTGGCGCCGCTCCGCGCGCTCGGCTTCGATATCGTGGAACCGCGAGGGGGATTGTTTCTTTTCCCGCGTGTTCCGCAGGGCTGGATCGACGCATTCGGCGAACGAGCAGGGGATGAGCTGGCGGACCGGCTGGCCGAATATCGCACGCTCGTGGTGCCAGGGTCAGCGTTTGGCGCGCATCGGTACATACGCATTGCGCTGTGCGTGGACCGACCGGAAATAGAGGGGGCTCTCGGCGCCTTCGCGTCGGTGTGTGCGGCGCTCGGCTCCGCGGTTGTGAGCGGGTGACCCTGCAGCACTGCGACACTCCGTGGAGAGACGATCACCCATCCGCCGCATCGTGCTCGGGGCCCTCGCCATAGGCGCGTCCTTTTGGTCGATTCACGGGCCCGTCCGCGCGGGCCTCACGGAAGAAGGTGTTCTGGGCGGGCGCGCCCCGATGCGCGCGTGGAGTCTCGTGGACGGAAAGCACTGGCAGATCGCGTCCCTCCACGTGGAAGACCCGCGAACTACGGATGACGTGGAACAAACCCGCGGCGATTGTCCTCCGGGGATGGTCGAGGTCCGGGGCAAAATGAAGGACGACGGCAACGGCATCCCGGTCGAAGCCCTCCAGGACACGACGTGCACGCAGTGGATCAACCGCGAGTTTCCGGCTCGGTGCGCGCGCTTCGATTCCGAAAGGTGGGCCGCGATCTCGCGCGACTTGTCCACCACCCCGCTGCACTTTTGCATCGACCGCTTCGAGTACCCCAACCTCAAGGGAGCGTACCCGCTCATCGTCGTCTCATGGCGCGATGCGGGGGCGCTCTGCGAGGCGCGAAACGAGCGGCTCTGCACGGAAGACGAGTGGTCGTTTGCGTGCGAAGGCGAGGAGGCCCTCCCGTATCCGACCGGCTACGATCGGGACGAGACCGCGTGCGTCATCGATCGGCCCTGGCGACAGTACGACGAGCAGGCTTTTGCGGTGCCGGGTAGCGAGGCTGCCCGTGACGAAGTGGACCTTTTATGGGATGGGGAGGCGTCCGGTGCGAGACCCACGTGCCGGAGCCCCTTCGGTGTCTACGATATGACCGGCAATGTCGACGAGTGGACGCGGTCGACCCAGCGCCAGGGGTATGCGTCGATATTCAAGGGCGGCTATTGGGGACCCGTTCGAGCGCGCTGCCGCGCAGCGACGCGCGCGCACGACGAGGAATTCGCATTTTATCAGCAAGGTTTTCGCTGCTGCGCGGACACGCCGGAGGGCGGCGACGCGGACGTGCCGTCCCAATAGCGCGCTCCGGCCTCGAGCGTCAGAAACGCGTGAACCTGGGTCGCGCAGAGGCACGTTAGGTCTACCAGTGCTGATGTCATGTGGATCTCGTGCCGCCCCCTTCGTAGGCCCTTGGCGATTTGGGAGATAGTCTGCTGCAACCCCCGGGAATGGAAGGGGCGATTCGGCGGCGAAACGCCACGATCTATCTCGGACACTAAGCAATTAGACCTACTACTTTTTCGTTGGGCGGCCCCTTGGCTGTGTGATGCGAACGATTCATCGGTTTCTGCTCATGTCCTTTGCACTTGGACAGGCGGCGTGCGTTCCCGATGCGTTCTTTGCAGAGACTCCCGATACTGGCGGAAGCTCGGGGAGCGCCGGGGGTTCAGGCGTGGGGTCAGGCGGTGCGGGGTCTAGCTCAGGCGCCGGGTCGGGGTCGGGCTCCGGTACGGTCAGCGGATCGAGCTCTGGAACGGTCACGGGCTCTGGCGACCGCGGATCGGGCGCTGGCGCTTGCGCGATCGACAGCGACTGCTCGCCCAAGGAGATCTGCGGTTTCCAGGAGAGCCTCTCGTGCGCTGCGACCGGGGGGTGCTTTCCGGCGCCTACGGTGACGTGCGCAGCGTACGAATTGGGGTGAAACGACGATCAGCTCTGCTGCGGTCAGGATCCATCCGGAACTGCCACATGCGAAAACGCCGTCTGGATTTGCGGCAGCACACCCGCGCCCGGATGCAACGGGACGAAATGTCTGCAGCTGTCCGGTGATGCCGGGGCGGATTAAACGTAAATGAGGGACTCATCCGACATTTGGGCGCTTCTTGCGGCCCGACCGCTCGGGCGCTATCGCTCGAGCGCGCGGGGCATGGGGGCCGCGGGATCTCTCTCATGGATGATGAACGGCTCGTCGCGGTATCCCCCAAGCACACGGTGAGGCTCGCCCACGAGCTCGTCGACCTGCTCGAGCGCCCTCAACAGAACGATTACGTCGTCCGCACGATCGCGCGACGGGAGGCGAACGGTCTGCCGCTCATGTCGGCCGAGATCGTCGTCGCCGGCCGAGAAACGCGGGCGCAGTTTCCCCTTGCGGTGACGTATCCGCTTCACTTTCGCAAGACGTACTTTGCCGCCCGCCTGCACGGCGATACCGCAAAGGAGTTCGACAACCTTTCCTTGGCGAGCGGCATCCTCGGCCTGCCGCCCCCCATCGGCTTTGCGCCGATGGTTATCCGGGGTTGCCTCGCTCCGGGCCGCCCTTATCAACGCCTTTCACCGTTCGGAGTCGAGCCGGAGGAGGGCAATCTCCGCGTTGCACAGAAAGTGTCACTCGCGTCCGCAGCGGGCCTATGGGGATTCGCCGAAAGCGCATTCAGGCAGCACGCCGCCCTTCACGAGGCCGGACTCGCCCACGGCGACGCCGAACTGCACAACCTCGTCGTCTGCCCGTCGCCGCTGGAAGTCGTCATGGTGGACTTCGAGGCCGCCGTCAAAAGAGACGCGGTCGACCCTGCCGCCTGGCAAGCGCGACGCGCTGCGGACCTGACCCCTTTGCTCCGCGAAGCGCTCTTTCTCCAATGCGTGCTCGGTCGCCAGGGGGGTCCTCTCGCGCAAACTTCGTGGTCGGAACTGGACCGCCTCTTTCGTGCGCCCGAGAGGTTCCGTAGGGCGATCGAGATGCAACCCGATCCCAATGAAATCGGGACGGTCCCCTAGTTCCGCCCGTCGGAAGTCCTACCGGACTTCCGACGCTGCTGCGCGGTCGGCTGCGCCGAGGCGAAACTATCTTGTTTTCCCGGGGCTTCGCCCCGGACCCCCAAAGCCGCTCCGGCGGCTTTGCTAGTGCCGTCGACCCCGGCCGAACTGATGGCAGACGGCACTAGTAGGGCAAGCCGGGCTAGCGCTAGCCAGAGGCCCGGCCGCGACCGCGTGCGAGCTCGTCGAGCCGGCGGAGCCGCCGTCCTGCTTCCACGAGCGTATCTGTGCGCTTGGCAAAATGAAACCGCACGAGGTGATGTGTCGGTTCGGCGAAGAAGCTCGATCCGGGCACCCCCGCGACGCCGATATCGCGTGCCATCCATTCGCAAAACGTAACGTCGTCGTGGACGTCGTAACGCGACACATCGACGAGCACATAGTACGCGCCTTGGGGGCGAGAGTACGGCAGGCCCGCGACGTCGAGCGCGGCCAGAAATACGTCCCGCCGCTCCGTATAGTCGACGACCAATCGATCGTAATACGAATCGGGAAAGGACACGGCCGTCACCGCAGCTCGCTGCAACGGAGCCGGAGCCCCCACGGTGAGAAAGTCGTGCACTTTCCGGGCTTCGGCAACGAGGGCCTCCGACGCGACGAGGTACCCCAGCCGCCAGCCCGTGATCGCGTACGTCTTCGACAGCGAGCCACACGAGATCGTGCGCTCGGCCATTCCGGGCAGCGAAGCGAAGTAGACGTGGCGCGCCGGCGGATAGACGATGTGTTCGTAGACTTCGTCCGTGATGACGAACGTGTCGTACTCGCGCGCCAGCGCCGCGATGGTTTCGAGCTCCGCCCGCGTGAAGACCTTCCCTGTGGGATTGGACGGATTGCATAAAATCAGCGCCTTCGGCCGCTGCTTGAAGGCGTCTTCGAGCTCTTGCCGGTCGAACGCGAACGAGGGAAAGCGCAGGTGGACGTAAAGAGGAACCGCGCCCGATAGAATCGCATCGGCGCCGTAGTTCTCGTAGAAGGGAGAGAAAACGACGACCTTGTCTCCCGGATCGCAGACGGTCAGGAGCGCGACCATCATGGCTTCCGTCGCCCCGCAAGTGACCACGATGTTCCGGTCCGGATCGAGCGCGAGACCCATCAGGCGAGACTGCTTGGTGGCGAGCGCGGACCGAAGATCGGGCGCCCCCCACGTGACCGCATACTGATGGGGTCCGGGGCGAGCGACGCGTTCGAGGGCGGCCGTCAGCGCCTCGGGCGGATCGAAGTCGGGGAAGCCCTGCGACAGATTGACGGCGTCGTGCGCGTTCGCGACCCGCGTCATCCGACGGATGGTCGACTCCGTGAAATGAGCGAGCTTGGCGCTTCGGGTCGGCATGGGGCCTTGGGTACTCCCGCCGGAATGCCGAGTCCACTCGAGCTCACCCGGGCCCCGTGATGGCCGCGCCGGCGAGCCGGCGAGCGTGATCGATGCGGCCCGCGTTCCGAGGACCTCCGTGAGGCGCACCTCGACAATCCGGCGGCTCCCGGACATGCTTTCGCGCTTTGCGCCTGGAGCGCGAGCCATGCATTGAAACCGCGGCCCCATGCATCCCCTTTTCTGGAGTGCGCGACCCTTCCGGGCACTCTTGCGGCTCGCGTGGCCCATCGCGGTGTCGAACGTGTCGTTCAGCGTCATGACGGTCGTCGACACGTTGCTGGTCGGCCGCCTCGGCACGCCTGAACTGGCGGGCGTCGGCCTCGGTGGCACGACGGTGTTCGTGCTGCTTTGCTTTTCGTTCGGCCTCCTTCAGGGCGCAAAGACGCTCGCGGCGCAGGCCATCGGAGGCGGTCAGCGGGGCGCCCTCCTTTCGTACGTGGGCGCTGCCGTGTGCGCGGCACTTGCTCTCGGCGTGGTGACGACAGGGCTCGGCGAGGTCGTCGCTGGCGCTGTCGGGCACCTGGCAGCATCCGGTGCCGCTGGCCGCGCGGCGACCACGTACGTGCGAATCCGTGCGCTCGCCGCGCCCGTCGTGCTCGTTCAGGTCGCTTTACGGGAGATCCGCCAGGCCCAGGGTGACGCTCGCTCGCCGATGATGGCCACTGTGGGGGCCAATGTTGTCAACATCGCGCTCGCGCTCCTCTTCATCTTCGGTCTCGGCTGGGGCGTCGCGGGGGCGGCCTTTGCGGCGGTCGTGGCTCACGGTGTCGAGGCGGGCATTCTGGTGGTCGTGCAGCTCACGTCGGGGGGCTTCGGCTTTCGTGCATTTCGGCGTTCGCACATGATCGACCTGGCCCGCGTCGGCGTTCCGACCGGTCTGCAATTCATGCTCGAGTTCGGATCGTTCGCAATGCTTACGCTCGCCATCTCGGGTTTTTCCGAAGTCGACATGGCAAGCCACCAGATCGCTCTCCAGATCGCTCATTTCTCGTTCATGCCTTGCATCGCGATCGGCGAGGCCGCGGCAGTCCTATCGGGTCAGGCGGTTGGCGCCGACCGCGACGACCTGGTGTTGCCCATGGCGAGGCGGGCGGCGGCCGTGGCGGTCGGTTACGCGAGTCTGTGTTCGATCGGGATGGTCGCCGGCGGCCGCGTTCTGGCCGGTCAGTTCACCGCCGACCCCGCCGTGCTCGTCCTCGCTACGCGCCTCTTGGCGGTCGCGGCGCTCTTCGGAGTGTTCGACGGGATGAACATCGTTGCGCGTTGCGTGCTGCGCGGCACGGGCGACGTTCGGTTCGCCGCCGTGGTCGGAGTCGGGGTCGCCTGGTTCTCGACGCCGCCGCTCGCCTGGGGGCTCGGCCGCGGCCTCGGCCTGGGCGCGCTGGGCGGCTGGCTCGGCATCTTGCTCGAGATCGTGGCCTCCGCCGGCATTCTCGTCGTGCGGGTCGAGCGGGGCGGTTGGACGGCTGCCGCGCGAGCCTCGCGTGCCCGAATGGCGGAGGCGCGCGCGGCGGCTCCAGTCGACGCACCCCCGGCATGCGCGGCCAGCGAATTCGCGGTCGACTCGGTCGAAATGGGCAGGCCTTGACGCCATTGCCGGCTGCCCGCGCTCTCGCGCGCCTACGCGACGACATCTTCGATCAATCCGTCACTCTTTAGTTTGGTGAGTATCATCTCGACGTCGCTCCAAGCGTGCGGGGCCCCGTCGTCGCTCCATTCCATGCAGTCGCTTGCGAGGAACTCCTTCTCGGCGAGCAGGCGCTGAACAAAGGGGATCGCGTCATCGACGATTTCGACCGCGCCGCTCGTTCCCACGGCAATGCAGAGGCGCGCGCCCCCGTCGGCCAGCATCGCGTAGACATTGCCGTCTGCGCGAACTCGCAGCCGCTGATGGGCCAGCACGGGCGTTGCCGAGACAGGCGGCGAGGGAGGCGCTGGGAAGCCTGGATTCGGATTCTGCACGAACGCCCCCCACAGGCGGATCACGGCGGCGCTGTCGCCCGCCAACGACCGCAGCGCGTCGGCGGCAGACCGGAGCTGGGTCGCGATCTCGGCGATCCCATTTGAATCAGCCTCTCCGGGAGCGCCGCCAGACAAGGGCAATATCGGCGAGGCGGCCCGCCATCGCGGGTCCGGGGTCAGCATTGCATCGAGCAGAGTTCGCGCGAGTAGCGTGTACGAAAGGGCCGCGAACGACAGGTTGAGGGCCAGCGAGCCCGTCGTGCCACCGCAGGCGTCATGCCACACTCCTGCCGGAAGGATCAGTAGATCGCCCGGCTCGAGCACGACTTCCGTCGTGTCCTTCTCGTCGAACGGGATCCCGCCGTACGCCTTCCCGGTTTGCCAGAATCCCATCGCCTCCAGCTGCTGAACGAGGGGATCCGTGTACTCGCCCATCCCATCGGCCCGAAGCGCGCCGTTCGAGCGCGGCCAGGACGCCGCCGGGCGATTGGAAAACCGCCACCGTTTGGTCCCTTCGATCTGGAGTGTGCTCGCGATTCGTGCATCGAAGTGCCAGTTGAACCCGGCCCCCGGAGGCGACAGATACGCGTTGAAATAGGCCTTCCCGGGGTAGCCGAGCTGGCGTTTGATGGCGCCGAGGAGCGGCACCAAGCGTGGCACCCGAGTCTCGATCTGCGAAGCGCAGAGCGTCGCTCCCGCGGCGAGGAGGCCCGGCGCCTCCTCCGCGCTTGCCTTGAACGCCACGGACGCCCACTCGTCCTTCCCCTTCGACGCAGCCAACGCCCGACCCCCCGCTGCCTTGTCGAAGCACGCTTGCAGAAAGTCGTCGGGCGCGGGACCGGGTGCCGACAGCGCCCGGAGGAACGCCTCACGGCTGAAGAGGCCCCTGTACTTGTCGGGGAAGCCCTTCACGAAGAGCGGTTTCTTCGCCCAATAGTCGCGAACGAACGTCTCTGGCGTGAACGGCGCAAGCAGGGCCGAAAGCTCGTTGTCGACCGACTCCAGCAGCGGTACGTTCGAGGCTCCTCTTACAGCCATCGCACGGATCTACACCGGCACGGCGGCGCGCACGAGCACCAGCGACGCGCCTACGCGAGCATTCCGGGCATCGGCGCCTTCGCGCGCCCGAAGGACGTTGCGTTGACGCCGAGGGCTTGAAGAAGCGCCAGGTGAACCTGCTCGTTCGGACCGCTGCCCGCGACCACGCGCCCCGTGAGAAGCTTTCCCCCCGCCGTACCGGAAATCAGCATGGGCATGTTCGCGCTGCTGTGCGTGTTGCCGTCGCTGAGCTCGCTGAAATACATGCACGCGGAGCTGTCCAGCATCGACCCGGGCCCGTCTTTGATGCCATCCATCTGCTGCAGCGCGTACACGTATTGGCTGACGAACCACTGATTACACGTCGTGTAGTTGGCCAGCGCGGCCGGCACGTTGTTGTGATGGGTGACCCCGATGTGATAGGCCGGCGTGACTCCGAGGAACGTGTGTTGGATCTCGGTCGTCGTCTGCTCGTAGGCAAACGTCGCGACGCGCGTCAAATCACATTGAAACGCCGTCACGATCATGTCGAGCATGAGCTTGACGTGCACCTGAATGTCCGACGGATTCCCCGCGGCAGGCACCGCGCCGGGCGTGCAAATGCCCGTTTGACCCACGGTCGGCGTATTCTGAATTTCGGTTTCCAGGGAACGAAGCCCCGTCAAGTACTGCTGCAGCCGGACGTTGTCCGCCGTGCCCAATCGTGCGCCGAGCGCCGCCCCCTCGGCGAGGGTATAATCCAATACGCTCTTTCGCATTGCGTCCTTGACGTTCAAGGGCGCCGCCGCGCCGCCGTCCACGGGAGCCGCTCCCGGCAACGTGCCGAATATCTGATTGAACGCGGTGAGCGGAACGGTCTGCCGCTCGAGCGGCGTGGTGGCATTGAGCCAGTTCAGGTTGTCCTTGAGCACCGTGCTGTAACCGGTCTCCGCGTTCGGGTTCTCGGTGTTGTGCGTCGTGCCGAGCTCGATGCTCTGAAACGGCGACTTCGCGCCGATGGACTGCGCGGCCACCTGATCGAACGACTCCGCGTTGCTCGTGCTCGGCAACGTCTGGCACTGGGTGCCCGTGAGCACGCCCGAGATACCGCACGTGTGCCCGCGCGGGCCGCCGATGGCGTTCGTGCCCGTGACGACCATCACGCGGGACTGCAGGTTCGCCGTTACGACGGACGAATGGGTCGGCCCGAGCGTGAAGTTCGTGCCCGTTCCGGTGGGCGCCCAGCTGGTGACGTTGACGCCCGCTGGCGAGTGGAAAAGAAACAGTCTCGGAATTCCGGCGGCAAGCTGGGCGTAAGCCCTCTTCGGGTCCAGCGCCTCGAGAAAGGGCAGCGCAACCGCGATTCCGGCGGCCGACAGAAACCACCGCCGACCCATGCGGAAGAGATTGCGGTCGGCCCAGTGTTGTGTGCTGTTTGGCATAGTTCGCTCCAGAGAAAGTTGGCTTTGTCTCGAAGGGGTCGCGTTATGGGGTTTCGCGCCGCAAACGCATGTCGTCCGTGCCCGCGACGCGCGAGGCGAGCGCGGTCATTCGGCCGTTGTCCGTCGTCTGGAAGGCCGTGGTCAATGCCCCGACGAAGCATTGATCATTGGCCCAGTCGCCGCTGGCGGTCGACGCGTCTCGCCCGAGCGCATAGGACAGCAAGAACTGCACGACCGCGCTCGGGACACGGGGATCCGTCTTGAGAATGGATTCGAGCTGCAGCGCGCCGTTGAAGCTCTGCCCGCTCGGCACGAGGGCCGACGCCGCGTCGACGGGCAAGCCGTTGTCGGTCGTGCGCCACTCGCCGACGCCGTCGTAGTTCTCGAGTCCGAAGCCGATCGGATCCATCGAGTTGTGGCACACGGCGCACTGCGGAGTATTGACGTGCATTTCCATGATCTGACGAAACGTCTCGCCATCGCTGGGCACGGGGGCGCTGACCTGAGGAACGTTGGCCGGAGGTGCGGGGGGCGGACTCGCCATCATGCGGGCGAGCACCCACTGCCCGCGGTCCACCGGCGAGGTCCGGTTGGGCACCGACGTCACCGTCAGGAACGACCCCTGCGTCAGGATGCCCCCGCGCTGGGTGTTTCCGGTCAAGTCGACGCGGGTCAACTGCGTGCCGAACGTACCCGGAATGCCGTAGAACGTGGCGAGGTTCTGATTCAGATACGTGAACTTCGCGTCGATGAAGTCGAGAAAATTCTCGTCGCCCGTGACAAGGTCTCCCATGAACGCGGCTGTCTCGGCCTGCATGTCGGCCTGAACCGCCGCCGTAAAGTTCGGGAAGATCGTCGGGTCGGGCTGGTTCGCGGCCGTGATGTTCAGCGTATTGAGCCACTCCCCGGGGAACCGCGAAACGAAGGCGCTCGCCTTCGGGTCGGCCCACATTCGCTGCTCCTGCTGAAGAATGCCCGCGCGCGTCCCGAGTTGACCGGAAGCCGCGGCGGCCTCCAGGGCAGCATCCGGCATGCTGCTCCAGAGGTAATACGAGAGTCGGGTCGCGAGCTCGTACGGCGAAACGGGATGCTGGGCCGCCGTGTCAGGTGTCGCGTCGATTTCCGGCCGAAATAGGAAATTGGGTGACAATAACGCCCCCTCGACCAGCATCTGGGCCGCATTGTCGGATGAGAAGCCGGCCGCGGTGGTGGCGTTGTAGAGGGCGACGAGGTTGGTGACTTCCGCCGTGGTGGCGGGCCGACGCCACGCGCGGGTCGCGAACGTCGATGCAATTTGCGTCACGCAGGCCGCGTCGGTCGTGGTGCACACGAGCACGACGGCGCGTCCGGGCGAGCCGGCCGCCATGGCGTTCGCAGCCAACGTCTCGGCCACCTGTTGGTACGTCTGCGCGAGCGTCGGGTCGATGAGCAGCGCCGCCGCGTTGTTGTCGAAGCCCCCGTCGCCGCCATCCGCGGGCAGCATGTTCAAGGGGACGTGGGCCGTATCGCCGAGCAGATCGCGCGCGGTATTGTCGTATTCGACGCGGTTCAGGCGCGTCAGAGCCCGAAAGGGGACGAGCGTCTCCCCCGACACCGCGCAGGCCGCCGTGGTCGGGTCCGGGTCGGCGAGGAGAACGTCCGCATTGCTCACGGCCAGCGTCGTAAGCGGTGCTGCACCGGTCGCCCCGGAGGTCGCAGCCGACCCGGAGGTTGCACCCGACCCGGTTGCACTCGAACTGGACGTTCCGGACGCCCCGCTCGCGCCGAGTTGCCCCGTCGGCCCCGTCTGTGCGCCGCCTCCGGCCCCACCACCCGGGGTGCCGTCGGAAGTCCCGCCAATCGACCCGACGCAGGCGGACGCGCCGACCACGCCAAGCAACAAGAGGTAGGAGAGCGTGGTTCCCCGTGCGTGAGCCCGAGCTTGTTTGAACATACGAGCCTCTTCCAAAGGAGGTACATCTCCTAACGACAATAGGCGTCGCTACGGGCCAAAGGTTCTATGGCGGCAGGGCGTGCCGGAAAAAAAGAGTAGGTTCGTTCAAAGTTCCTTTCCGAGAGGGCCACCGGCAGTGCAGGTTTCCTCATCCATCGAAACTTTCCTCGTGCCTCCTCACGCTCGCGCCCAATCCCCGTCCGCTCCGTGGTTGCTCGCCGCCCTCACGGGAGCCTTCGTCGCCTGCGGTAGGAAAGCCGCGACTTCGAGCGCGGTGTGCGCGGAGCAGGACGGGGGCGCCGCGTGCGCGGATCCTCTGCGGCCCGCGCTCTCGCCCGAGGGCCCGTTGCCCGGGGGCGTGCAAACGACGCCGTCCGGGCTCCGGACGCTCGTGTTGCGTCCCGGCAGTGGTGCGGATCACCCGGCCCTCTCCGATCGCGTGAAGGTCCACTATACGGGCTGGAGGAAGGACGGATCGATCTTCGATTCGTCGATCCCTCGCGGCGAGCCGGGCCTGTTTACCCTCACCCAGATGATTCCGGGGTGGACGGAAGCGTTGGAGATGATGGTCCCGGGGGAAAAGCGCAAACTCTGGATCCCCGCAAAGCTCGCGTACGGTGACAGTCCGAAGTGGGGAAACCCCGCGGGGGACCTCACGTATGAGATCGAGCTGGTCGAGATCATTCACGCGCCGAAGCGACCTGAAGACGTGGCCGGACCGCCGCAGTCGGCGAACGTCACGGCAACCGGCCTGGCGTACCGCGTTCTGCGCGCTGGAACCGGTAGCGTGCACCCCCGCGTGACGGACACCATCATCGTCCAATACTCGGGGTGGACCACCGACGGACTGCTGTTCGACTCCTCATTGCTCAGGAATCGACCGGGCAGCTTTTTGGTCGGATCGCTCGTCAGGGGCTGGATCGAGGCTGCCACGCTCATGGTCGTCGGCGAGCGGGCGCGGTTCTGGATTCCAGCGTACCTCGCCTACGGGGATCGTCCGACGAGTCCCGACGCCCCCGCCGGGATGCTTGTCTTCGACATCGAGCTTCTTGAGATTCGATGAGTCGCCGCCGCGAGAACACCGCCTTGCATGGGCATGGGGCCCACGGCTTTTCGGCCCACGCCGTTTCCACCGACGGCGTCACTGGTTCAAAGGCATTCCGTGTCCGGGCCCGACGATCTCCTTCATCTTCGCGATCGGATCGAAGTCTTCGACGTGCGGCGGACGATGGCAAGCGAGGCATCCCTTGGCGTCGGGCTTCGCGATGGTGGCCGTCGCGTCGGTCGGATCCGCCACGTGACGGGAGCCCGGGCCGTGGCACACTTCGCATTGGACATCGTGCAACGCGTCCGCGTGCGTGACCGTGCTCCCCCCCGGCCGGCCGTACCCTGTCACATGGCAACCGACGCACTCGAGGTTGAACTCTCGAGCCTCCGCTTGAAGCGTCCCGTACGCGTTCGCGTGCCACGTGCGCATCCACATTCGGGCGGCCGGAGCGTGGCACCGAGCGCACACGGCGATGCCGACGTAGCCGGCGTGACCCGCCACGCGCGGCGCGGGCATTCGACCCGCGAGGGCGGATTGGTTGTCCATGTTGACGACACGATAATAGTCATCCATCTGCGCCCGGATCTTCGGGTCCGTTCCCAGTGAAGGGCGCACCTCCTCGAGCGAGTAGCGAAAGAAGCTTCCTCGCGCCGGCGGGGGTTTGACGTCGAGGCTCACACGCTCCTCTTCGAGCGCGGAGAGCTCCGCCTTCCGCGCTTCGAGGTCTGCCTTTGACAATGTCCGATCACGCTCCCAAATCGAGATCTTCACGTGCAGATCGTCGACACGCGTCGCGAGGGACTCGCGCTCGCGCGATCGCTCCAAGCCCGTGGCGTCGGCGAACCGGATCAGCTGCCCCGGCGTGACGCGATCGCGCACGTAGAGATCGAGCACGGCGAGCGTTTGAAGGTGGTTTGCCCCCTGCGCGAGGAGCACGTCGCCGACCCTCTCTGCCTGCGGTGCGCTCGTGTTTTCCTCGCCGCTTTCGCGGGGGGCTCCGACGACAATGGCCGTGAGCTCGGGAACGGCCGCGGCGATGCGCTTGGCCTCGTCCCGGCCCACGGCAACAAGTGCCACGAGCACGCTGGCGCCTTGCTCTTCGGCGAGGTGCACGCCCCTCGCAACGCTCGCTGCGGGGTCCGTCGCGCCGGCCGTGGGAGGCGCCGTGGGTCCCTGCCCGAACCCTACGAAGCCCACCTTGATCCCGCCCACGCCCTTGACGATGGCCGATGCAAAGGGTGGCTCTTGGCCCGTAGCGGAGCTGGGCACGATGGCGCCGCCGGACCTCCGCGCCAGATCGATGAGGCCCGCCTCCCCGTCGTTCCAATCGTTGATCCCGGGCGCGAACGCATCGAGATGGAGTGCGCCGAGGATGCTGGCCATCGCCGCGGCCTTCTCGTGATCTTGCGCCGCTCGATCCGGTTGAAGCGCATCGTCCATGAAGAACAGGGGCCCCGCCGCCGCGACCAGCGAAGCCGGGGCGCGAGCGCGCTCGCGTTGCATCCACGCGGCCAGGTGATCGAACCCCCCGCGCTGGTCCATGATGCAGCCACACGGCTCGAGCGCGCCTGCCACGTCCGTCATCAAGTACAGGCGAACGGTGGGGAGAGCGACGCCTCCCGCATCGGCATTGCTCCACGGGGCACTCCCGTCCGGCGAGCCTCCGAGAGAAACTTGCCTTTCGCACCCGATGACCCCGAGCGCCAGGATCGCGCCGGCGAAAAGGAGAGGGTTTTGCACGCACTGGCTCGCGTCGGAACTCGAATTGTACTTTCTCTTTCTCGTCCGGCGAAGTCTAGAAGAACGTCGCGTAGCCTCCCGTAAACTCGATGCCGATCGTGGGGCCCCATCCGGCGGCAAAGGAAGGCTGCGCTGCCTTGGGGCTCGCAAGGCCCACCGAAAGGCGCAGCTCCGGCGATGCGGCGTAGAGCGGGTAGGCTCCGCGACCTTGCGACAGGGCGATGGCCAATGCTTCGAAGTCGATGCCCCACAAGACGGGTGTGGGATTGGTGACGAACTCGTGCGCCCGTATGCCGTTGAAAAAGAGCACACGGCCGGCCTCGTGCCCTTTGCGAAGGTCCAGCGGCAATGGGTACGACGTGAGAAGCTCCCAGAGCACGGGCCATCGCAGCTCCTCGTCGAGAAACGTCACGTGGGGGTTGCCTCCGGCGCGGCCGTGGCTGTCGTATTGCAGCGCGGCCGAGATCCCGACGTTCAGCTCGAAGAGCGGTCGATCGACGCGTCCGGGCAAGTACGTTCCCCATCGATACGAAAAGCCTGCCGAAACGCTGATGGCCGGAGCGAAGAACTCCACCGGGGCCCCCGGCGCGAAGAGCACGTCCGCATTGGCCGCGGCGAGCAACTGCGCCGCCCACCCGAGGTCGTGCCTCGATTCACCCTCGAGCGTGTCGGGGTCCGTTTGGGCCACGGGCCATTCGACGAGCAAGGGGCGAAGCAAACTCACTCCCACCGTGGCAAGAGCGAGCGCGTGCCCCCGTTCGCAGGGGGCGCCATCACCCTCGTCCGCGAATGAGGGGTCGGTCTCCGTCCTGGGCACGCAAGGACCGAGCGCGCCCGCGAGAACGTTGGCGTCGAAAAGACCCGGGGGCGCCGGCGCCCCGACGGCTATCGCGGGGGTCCTTCGCGCGGCCGTGCCCAACCGCTCGATTGCGAGGGCGGCGGCTCGCACGAGGCGTACCGTACGCGATGGACTCTCGCGAAGACCGCGTCGCTCGGTCTCGTCGACCGTCCACCAGGGGACCGGATCGACGAGCTGTCCGAGGGCCAGTTGATCGCGTTCGCCCAACGCCTCCACGGCCGCCGTGACTCGGGTCGGGTCGATGGCAAGGGCGAATTCGAGCTCCGCCTTGGTCACGGCGCGCGCCGCGTGGAGTCGATCCGACGCGTCGACCGACGGGCTGAGATAGCCGTCGCCGCTCGTCCTCCAGCAGGGGGTCAGACCCGAGAGCTCGAGAGAAGATGCGCCGAGAGTGGTGCAGGGTTCGGCGCTCAGCGCACGGCCCACGGGCAGGCCCGTCGCGTTGTAGAAGTCGTGGCGTTGGCGGACCCGCGTATTGCCGCGCTTCCAGGCAGCCGCCGTCATCACGAGGTGGCCGGCCGCAAACGCGTCTTGGAGAAAGTGCATGGCGAACGCGTGCTCGAGGATGGCTTCGGCCGAATCTCCGCGAGACGCAAGCTCGAGCGACCGCATGTGATGCGCGAGGAACTGGGCGAGCGAGTTGTCCAAATCACCGCCGGCCGCCGATCTCATCACGTCCGCGATGGATCGCCCGGCATCTACGAAATGGGCGCGCGTCGCCTGGGCCCGTACGTCGTAACCTGGATCGATGAAGTAGAACGCGACGTCGAGATCGTGCACGAATGACATGCGCTCGATCGATGCGGTCGGCAGACGCTCCAGCGCACCTCGGAATCGTCCCCATTCATACGCGACCGCCGACGTGATCTCGATGCCCTTCGGCGTCGTGAGCACCGTTCGGAGTTCGGCGGCGCTATTCGCATGATCGGCCGCCAGCGCCGGAAGGGCGGTGTAAGGTACGCAATCGACGCGAACTTCGGTGCGGATCATGCGCGTTTCGAGGGGTCTCGGCTGCGCGACGGCCTCGAGCGTCACGTCCGGCCGTGCGCACAGCTCCATCCCCTCGCTCCGGGCACGATCCACGGCGCCGCTTATGACGTCGCGCACCACGGGAGGAAGCTGCATGAGACCATCGTGGGCGATGACGACGTGCTCCGGGAAGTACCACGCCCGGGCATCGCGGGCGGAAACAACGGCGGCGGCGGCCCACGCGAGGGCCAGTGACCGTGCGCCTCCCCCTGGGCTTCTGCTGGGCGTCGTGCACGGCATGGCGTCTACTGCGTAGACCCTGCACCCTCTTTCGTCGCGAGTGCGATGACTTCGTCGAGGCGTGTTTCCGGAACGCCGGCGTCCAGCAAGCGAGCCCTTGCCGCTTCGGGGGCAATGCGCCCCTCCTGGAGTGCGGCGACGCTGTCTGCCGCGGCCACGACGCGTGGGTAGGGACGCTCCTTCGGCTCGTGGTGCCAGCGACACACGTCCACGACTTCGTGGGGAAGGTGCCACGCGTGCGCCAGCTCGGCGCCTGCGCCGGCATGCAGCTCGTCGACGAGAGGCGCGAGCACCGCGGCGCCGGGGGTCTCGCGAAACCCCGCGAGCAGCTTCCAGCACCGGGCCCGCCCGAGGTCGTGGAGCAAGCCCGCCAAGAAGGCGATGTCAGCGTCCAGGCCTCGTTCTTGCGCGAGTATCCGCGCCCGCTGCGCGACGAGGACACCGTGCTGGAACGTGGCCTCGATGAGGTCCTTGTAACGCCGGGCATCGACGAACATGGACGCGTAGGCGACCTGGTAGAGAACGTCGCGCGACGTTTGCGTTCCGAGGCGAACCGCCGCCTGCTTGACCGAGGCGATACGCGACATTCCCCCCCCCGCGTAGGCCGATGAATTGGCCACGGAGATGATCCGTGCCGCGAGAGGAGGGTCGCCCGCCGCGACCCGGGCCAGCTCGTCGAAGTTCAAGTCCGCAGTTCGCGCCAGGCGAAGCGCTTCGGCCACGCTCCGCGGAAGGACGGGCAGATCGCTCGTACCTCGCTCGAGGTGTCGTCGAAGCTGCGCGGAGAGGCCTGCGGGGGTGGTGAGGCCTTGGGTCATGGGTGTCCACCGGGGCCGCGGCCAACGCCCTCCGTCATGCCGCCTACCACCTGCGGATGGACAACGACCCGATTGCGTCCCAAGGCCTTCGCCTTGTATAGCGCGTCGTCGGCCGCAGCGAGTAGCGCGCGAGGCGACGCCAGCTTTTCGCCCGAAGCGGCCGCGACACCGACGCTCACCGTCACCCTCATCGCCAACCGATCCAAGGCTGACGGGTCGCCCGACCCGGCGGGTGGTTCGATCTGCTCGACCGCGCGACGATAACGCTCTCCGATCCGCGAAGCCGCGTCGAGCGACGCACCCCGGATGATCACGAGAAACTCCTCTCCGCCATAGCGTGCGGCCGTGTCGCCGCTGCGGGTGCACGACGTGATCGCGCGCGCGACTTGCGTAATGACGAGGTCGCCGGTCGCGTGACCGAAGGTATCGTTTACCTTCTTGAAGTGATCGATGTCGAGCAGCACGGCGAGGACGCGCTCGCCATTCGCGAGCGTGCGGTCGAGAATCTCGTCTGCCGCGCGGCGATTCGCGAGCCCCGTGAGCGCGTCGCTCAGCGCGGCCGTCTTGAGAGAAGAGCGCTGGGCTTTCGCCCACTGGAGGACCTCCCGGTCTCGGCGGTTACGCAGCTGGACGCGCACGCGCGCGCGAATTTCGTCGAGGCGCGAGGGAGTCACCACGTAGTCGTCCGCGCCCGAGAGGAGGCCTCGAACCACACTTTCTTCGTCGGGAAACGCCGACGTAATGAGAATGATTGGCGTAAGGCGCGTCTCTTCCATCATGCGGAGGTCGCCGCACAATTCGAAACCGGAGATCTCGGGAAGCATGATGTCGAGAAGGATCAGATCCGGAGGGCGCTCGCGTACTTGAGCCATCAAGTTGAGCCCATGTGCGAGAGTGTCCACGTCGTAGCCTTCGTGGATCATGACTCTGGCAAAGAGCTCCCGCCGGGCGTCGTCATCGTCGACGATGAGGATGCGGCGTGGCCGGTCGGCGGGCGGGGCGCTCTCGATGGTCACGGCTCTCCGAAGGAGAACGGCCATCCGGGTGGTTTGATAAACGCGGCTTCTCGAGGACGGGGGGCCGAGGGGACGCGAAAATAGTGCGCGGCCTCCCCTTTGGCCGTTTTTCTTCCCTCAACGGCCGCCCGAGCGAGTTCGTGGTCCCCTCCGTGAGCCGTTGCGCACGACGCTGCATCTGCACCTGGGGAACATGGAGACGCCGCACCTTGGCATAAGGCCCCATGCGCCCACCGTCGACGGCGAGTTAGCGGGCACGGACGTCACTGCCCTCGCCGCGCCCCTCGCCGAAAGCGAACACGCTTCGAACTTGGCGTCCTTCTATCGGGCCTGGTTCAATCAAGTCGTACGATGGTTGAGGGCGCTCGGGGCGCCCCACGCCGACGCCGAGGACCTCGCGCAAGAGGTTTTTCTCGTGACCCGGCGCCGGCTCGAAGCCTTCGACGGCCACAACGCGGCGGGATGGCTTTATCGAATCGCGCGCAGTCAGCTGCGCCAGCATCGCCGCCACTTCTGGTTTCAAGCGCTGGCCTCCCGCTGCGAAGACGTTTTCGACGATCTTCTCGACGAGCGCCCGAGCGCACTCTCTGCGATGGAAGTGGGTCAGCAATTGAAGCGGTCGAACGACATTCTTGCGCGCATGTCGGACAAGCGTCGAGCCGTGTTCGTGTGTGACGTGCAAGGATACCGAGGCGACGAAATTTCCAACATTTTGGATGTGCCGGTCAACACGGTAAAGACGCGGCTCCATCACGCTCGGAAGGAATTCGTTCGATTGTTGGCCGAGCAGAAGAGCCCCGACGGGTCCGACGACTGACCGGTCCCAGGGCTGCCGGCTCCGCGGCCGGGCGATCATCGGATCGGCCGCGGTCCGAAGGGATGCCGTTCGTTTCCCTCTTAGGTTACGCGCGCGTTCGTGCCGTTCCCTGCGTAGCGTGCCCCCCCCTCACTTGCGCCTCAGCGCCTACGCTTCGGGTGGGTACGTGACCTCGGCTCCTGGGTAGTGCTCCGATGGCGTCACGTTCGCGCTCGCAAAGGGGGCGGGCCGCCGGGAGGGCCGAACGAACCGTGCGCGAACAGAAAGACGTCCGTCGAATGACTTATCGGGATGGCGAGAGCATCTTCGGACGCAAGGGCTGTTCGATGCCGGGCAGCTCTTTCACGAGCCAGGTGCTGGGGGGAGATCCTCTCCACGCGTGCCTCCCAACTCCCACTTTCGGCCGGACCTTCAGCGCGACGCGCCTTGCCCTGTACGCAATCGCGCTGTGGGCTATCGGCTGCGGTACGGGATACCCGCCTCCCTCCGCAGACAACGGCACCTTTATCGTCAACGGCGCCTCCGCGGATGCCAACGTCGCCGGTCAATGTAGCCCCGAGGGAAAGACCGCCGCGTGCGGCGAGGTGCTGCGTCGCTCGGGGAGCTACGCCTCGTGTTCGGTCGGAACCAGACAGTGCGTCGGCGGACAGTGGGGACCGTGCGTGGGTGACGCCGTGAGCACGAAGACCGCGCTTTCGCCGCAAAGCGGCCTGCACCTCGCGACGCTAGGCGCCTCGCAGGTTTGCGCCAACAATCCTTGCGATCCCTCCTGCAACGTCATCGCGGACGATGGCTCGCAGCTCGATGCCGGGCCCGGATTCGTGACAGGGGACTCCGGGATCACGCTCATCACGTCGCTGCCCCCCGCTCTGCAGAGGTGCACCGGCCTGTCGGTGAGCCCGGCGACGCAAGACGTCACGATCACGTCGATATCTCCCATCCAGACCAGCCCGGCCACCATTGGCTATACGGCCTCGCTCGTTCCGGCGGGTTGTTACAATCAGCCGTACAGCGTGACGTGGAATATCGACAAATTCGATCGCGCCATCATGCCGTCTACCGCGCCGACCGCCACGCTCGGCATTCTCGATCCGCTCGCCGGGACCATCAACATCTCTGCGTTCGTCGGAAGCCTCAGCGGAATCGCGACGGCGAACGTCAGCGTGAACACGGTGGAAACGGCGAGCGCACCCGCCGGTACCGCGTCGTCGTTCTCCGGTGCCGGCTCGACGGCGGACACGAATCTCACCATTTTGTATCCGTACGACAACACCGTTTATCCCGTTGCCATTGGCGCGCCGCTCGTCCAATGGAGCAACGGCAGCGCCGCTGCGAGTGCCGTGGAAGTCAGTTTGACCTACCCCCCCACCGGGACACCCCTTTACCATTGGGCGGCGATCGTCGGCGAGTCGAACCCGCCGCGCTTCGCGATCCCTCAGTATGCATGGAGCGCATTGGACGACATCGCGCGCGGTAACGACATTCAGCTCAGCGTGCAGCGGCTCGTCGGCGGCGTCCTCTACAATCCAAAGAGCATTACGATCCACTTTTCGCCGCTCGGACTCCGAGGGCGGATCTTCTATACCCAATACTTTGCGGGAAACGGGGACGTTCGCACCTTCCAGCCCGGCTCGGTCACGGCGTCGAACGTCAGCGCGTATCCGCCGGGCGCCGGCACGGGCTGCAATAACCCATGTCACACCATCAATGCGACGGGAACGCGCCTGATTACCTCGAATTGGTACAACCCGTGGGGGGTGTCCAACATCAACGCGGACGGGACGATAACCGCCGTGGCGAGCTCACCGAGCTCGACGTGGGGGTCCGATTCGCGCGGATTTGCGTTCTCGGCGCTCACGCGCGATGGAAACTATGCGGTCCAGACCGCGAACTGGTGGGGGAACACCGGAGACGGGTGGCAATACGCGAACGGGGATTACGGAGATCATCACCTGACGACGCCGATGCAAATCTGGCGGCTGTCGACCACCCCCGGAACCGCTCCCGTGGATGTATCGGGGACCGATGCCTGGGGCCTCAACAACGCCGCCATGCTCGTCCCGAGCTTTTCACCCGACGGCACGAAACTCCTGGGCGAGGACGGGGATCGAACGCTCGGCGCCTCGTGGCGGCAAGGCCTGCACCTGTGGGACTTCAACAGCGCCACCCAGCGGTTTGCAAACCAGCGTTCGTTCGTGAACACGACGGGCACGAACGAGTACATCCGCTGGCCGAACTTCGAATCGGATTCGCGCAGCGTTATGTTTCAAACGAATCCCACGAACGCCGACGACAACACCTACGGCGGCATGCTGCCGTCGGGATTCGAAACGATTGCGGGGAAGCTTTATTCGGTCGATTCCCAGACCGCGAACGCGCCCGTGCCGCTCGATGCGATCAACGTGGGCCTCGGCGGAGCCGACGCCGACCTAAGCTACCAGCCGACGATGCTCCCCGTCTCCGTCGGCGGCTATCGCTGGGCCGTCTTCACCTCGCGACGCCTTTATGGAAACACGCTGAACGGGGCCGGGACGTACAGCACGCAGCTGTGGGTCTCCGCCATGGACGACCAGGTCAGCGCCACGACGGATCGGAGCCATCCACCGTTTTGGCTTCCGGGACAGTCGCTCGGCGACAACTATGGAAACGTCTACGACAACGAGCGGGGCTATTGGTCACTGGATGCCTGCGAGGCGCCCGGAACGGGGCCTTCGAGCGCGTGCACGGCGAACGAACAGTGCTGCGGCGGCTTGGCAAACCCTCCCACATCCATCTGTCGAATCGATCTGCCCGTCTCGTCGAATACCGACGTCATTTGGGTCGAGGACGCGCTTCCCACGGGCGCGATCGCCGACACGACCAACGAGAGCTGGGTCTGGATCCCGCAAACTCCGGCCCCCGCTTTTGGCAGCGCGGCGACGAAGTCGAACCTGGCCGGGGGCGAGCACCAGCACTACTTCTACGACGCGAGCACCACGATGGCCGTCGGCGCGTCGGATACGCTCTATGCGTACGTATACTTGGACCCGTCCACGCCGCCCAGCGAGGTCATGCTTCAGTGGCACGATACGAGCGGCAGCTGGGAGCACCGCGCCTACTGGGGAGGCGACGGAGTCGGCTGGGGAAACGACGGCACGACCAGCCGGCACTACGAGGGGTCACTGCCGATTACGGGGCAGTGGATTCGCCTCGAGGTTCCGGCGTCGGACGCGGGCATGGCGGGAGTGACGGCAGACGGCATGGCGTTCACCCTTTTCGACGGGCAAGCATCTTGGGATCACGCGGGCCATGGAGTCGCTGGCGTGGACAACACGTGGGTCGAAGACGCTCTGCCCGTCGGCGCGCAGGCGGCTTCGGACGGCGGAGACGGGTGGGACTGGATCTCGAACGTTCCGAGCATTCCCTTCGGCGTGGCCGCCCACAAGAACATGAACGTTGCGGGCCTTCATCAACACTATTTCTACGGCGCGAGCCAGACGCTCTCCTTCATCGGAGGGGAGAGCGCCTTGTCCTATGTCTGGCTCGACCCGAACGCCACCCCCACCGAGATCATGCTTCAGTGGCACGATACGCAGGGAAGCTGGGAGCACCGCGCGTACTGGGGTGCGGACAACGTGGGGTGGGGATCGGACAACACGGTCTCCCGGCATTACATGGGGCCGCTCCCCACGACCGGGCAGTGGCTCCGCCTCGAGGTTCCCGTGGAACTGGTGGGTCTCGCCGGCGTCACCGCCGACGGCATGGCCTTCACGCTGAGTGACGGAGACGCCGCGTGGGACCACTCGGGGAAGGTCCAGCAAGCGACGCTTTCGAAGCACTGCTCTACGATCGTCCCCCCCGTCTGCATCGCGACCGGCGCGCAATGCCTCGCCGATACCGATTGCTGCGGATACCCGAACAACAAGTGCATATCGGGCCTTTGCACCGCGCCCACCACTCCCATTTACTACTCGAGCCAAAGCTTCACGCGCGACTACACGGCGTCGTGCAACCCCCCGCAGCATCCGGTGTGGCGGTTCTTCGACTGGGAGACGGTCACTCCCGGTGATTCGGCGTTGATCTTCAGCGCCCAGACGGCGACGGACACGACGAGCGTGGCGAGCGCGAGTTCCGTTCTTCTGGCGACCGTTTCGGGCGCTCCCATCACCGACTGGACCGGCGTGGACGTCAGTCAGCAGCTGGCGTCGGCGTCCCCTCCCGTCGCCTCCGGTCTCGTGCTCAGGGTCACGGTCAAGTTTCAGCCGACGTCGGACGGTTCCGCGTCGCCGACTCTCGTGGGCTGGCGCGCTAATTACGATTGTGTCGATGCCGAATAGAATGGAAAACACCGTGCCCCGCGTCGTTTGCGTCTTTTCCCTGTTCGTGGTGGCTTGTGGGTCAGGCCATTTGCCCGGCGCCGCTCTCGAATACGGTCTACGGCCCGACGCCGGCACCCTGGATCCGGACGGCGCCCCCCTGGCTCCGTCGGAACCGGGCGACGGCGACGGCGGCGCGATAGAGGCGGCGCAACGCGAAGGAGAGGCGGGACCCGGAGGGGCAGAGGCGGGGCCCGACGGAGCCATGGAGTTCGTGGATTTCGACGCGTCCATGTTCTTGTGCGATCCCTCCGCGCAATGGGGACCCGGACAAGCCGTCTTGGGCCTTACCCAGCAGGGGAGCGCGCAGTCCTTGGCGCTGACGCCGGACGAGCTCACGATTGCCTGGGTCGAAGCGAACGACGCGGGAGCATTCGTGTACCGCGTCGCGGGGCGCGCGAGCGCCGCCGACCCCGTGGGCAACGAGCAGACGCTGGCGCTCGACGGCCTGGCGACTCCGCCTGGGATTTCGCTGAGCGTAGATGGGTTGACCCTCGCGTTGGTCAAACCCGATCAGAGTGGCTTCGTCGAAGCCACACGGACTTCTGCGAGCGAGCCTTTCGGAACGCCGGCGGAGTCGGAATTCAAGTCGCTCAACGCGTGGGTCGCGACGCTCAAGGGACCGTCGGAGATCCCGCGTTCGGCGCCGACGGGCGTTCGTTTCTCTACTCCCAATGGGGAGGCTCGGTGACGGTCTACGAGTCCCGGCGAACGCCGAGTGACGCCGGCCCCGAGGTGTGGCCCGTTGGCACGCCGCTCGCTGGAGAAGCGCTGTCGGTCGTCTCCACGCCTTCGGAGGCGGGCACTTCGACCCAATTGCGTCACCCGACATCGCTCTCCAGCGATGGCCTTACGCTGTTCATTCTGGACGAGTATCCGTCCCCCACGGCGAGAGCTCTCTATCGCGCCGCGCTCGGCGCGCCGTTCGGAGCGTCCAAAGAGATCGCAAACTGGCGTTCCGTTCATGCGAACGCTTCGTGCACGGCGCTCTACTATGTCGAGGATGGATCCGTGAAAGTCTCCCAAAAGATGTGACGAGACACTCCGCCATCCTAGCCGCGAGGCCGCCAAATACCTCTTGACTTCAATGCGCCACTGCCTAGAGCTGGTGCAGTGAGGCGGCTGGGGATGGGTCCGCTTTGTGAAGGGCACATGGCGCGCCATGCGAATGCTTTGGCTTCGTGGTCGATGGGAATGGCAATCGGGATCTGGACCCGCGGCGAGGCAAGCGGAGCGAACCATGCTTCTGCACACGCACACCGATCGCACTGATCTCGTGCGGCGCGCGGCATGGAGTGGTCTGGCGCTCGCGCTCTTCGTTCTTTCGAGCAGCTGTTCGGGCAACGTGACGCAAGCCGGAGGTCTGGAGGTCACGGTCGGCACGAACCTGTCGATCCCTCAGGAAATGGCGGCTGTTCGCGTCGTGATTAGCCAGCAGACTCCCTCGGGCTGGGTGCGTCACTTCGACCAAACGACATCGCTCACGAGCGCGGCGGACTTTCCGCTGCGATATTCCATCCAGGCGGGGAGCAGCGCCGATCAAGATGCGCTGATCGATCTCACGGGCCTTTCCCTGGCGGGCCAGCCGGTCGTGTTCAGCGAGACCGAGGTGCAGGTCCCAGACGACCGCGTGGCTGTGTTGTCGCTCTTCCTGAGTGGAAAGTGCCTTGGGCAAGTGAGCACCGAACCGGACGGGGGCATCGCTTCCGGATGTCCCGCGTCGCAAGCTTGCAGCCCCGTCACGGGCATGTGCGCATCGACGAGCGTGGACGTGACGAAGCTTCCTGCGTATTCGGGCAACGACGTGACGGGAGACGGAGGCGCGGGCGGCGTGCAGAACGAGCACGACGCCACGGCCCCACTCACGGACGCCACGTCCATGATTACGGCGGACACCACATCCACAACCACGGCGGACGCCAGCATGCCCTCCGTTCCCCCCGGCGGCGACGCCGCTAGCCCCGACGCCACCGGCGTCGGCGTCGACTCGGGGCCGGTGTGCCTTCCGGGCGGTTCGTGCACGCCCACCGAGTGCGAGTTGGGCGCGTACGTCTGCGTGGACGGGGGCCTCTCGTGTCAATCCACGGGCGCCGTGCCGAACGGGACGCCGTGCGGCGTGCCGGGGTCGGGCGGCGACGCCTCGGGGGCAGAGAAGTCGAACGTGTGCTTCAACGGGTCCTGCACGGCCTGTAGCGCCGGAGGCGATTGCTCGGTGTCCGGCTCGTGCCAGAAAAAGACCATCGATTGCAGCACCGGTGAGGCGGTCTGCGGCGACGCGGGGTTGGCGGCGGACAACACCCCGTGCGGCGCGGCGGAGTACTGCTACACCGGCACGTGCAGTCCGTGCACGCTGAAGGCCGGGTGCACGCCGACCAACCAGTGCCATCAAGGCACCGTGACCGCGTGCACGAACGGCGTTGCCACGTGCACCGATGCGACGACGCCGAAGGCCAACGGCACGTCGTGCGGGACCAACCAAGTGTGCAGCAGCGGGGCCTGCGCCGCGTGCACCGCGAACGTCAAGTGCACGCCGGCCGCCGCGTGCCACCAGGGGCTCACGTCGTGCGCGACGGGCGCTTCGACATGCGTTGACCAGGACACGTTCGTTCAAGACGGCACGTCGTGCGGTACGGGAAGCGTGTGCAGGGCCGGCGTTTGCTCTGCCTGCACGAGCGGCGGCTCCTGCATGCCGACGGCGAACGCGTGCCACCTGGGCACCCTCTCGTGCGCCTCCGGCCAAAGCGTGTGCGTGGACACGATGGCGAACGCCCCCGCCGGAACGGGGTGCGGCACGAACATGGTGTGCAACGGCGCCGGGGCTTGCAAGGTGCAGCTCGCGGCCACGCCGGTCGCGTTCGCGCCCGCGGCGGGCAGCGCCTTCTCGGGCGCGATCGCCACGGTGACGGACGTGGCCACGGGCGACGCCGCGAGCGTGCTCTCGGCGGTGATCACCTGGGGCGACGGGGCGACGTCTCGCGTGACTCCCACGGGTTCGGGCGGCACGTTCACGGTCTCCGGTACCCACACGTACGCGGCGCCGGGAGCGGTCACGGTCAGCGTGACCATCACCGACGCGACGACGGGCGCCACCGCCAGCACCAGCGAGTTGGTGACCGTGGAGTGCCCCCCCGGTCTCGCCGCGTGCAACGGCACGTGCATCAACGAGACGACGAACGCCACGCCCAACGCGCCGAACTGCGGCGGATGCGGCGCGAATTTCTCGTGCACGGGCGGCGAGACGTGCCAGGGCGGCGCGTGCGGCTGCAGCGGAGCGGCGTCGTCGCTGTGCGGCGGAACGTGCACCAACGTGGCGACGGACGCGGCCAACTGTGGCGCATGCGGGGCGGCCTGCCCTGGGCGCGCGCAGGGCGAGTCGTGCTCGAGCGGCGTCTGCCAGGCGTATTCGATTGGCGCGGCCACGGCCCCCTTTGCCCTGACCACCGATGGTGTCAGGGTCTACTTTCTCGAGTCGCTCGTGATGAACGAACCGGTTCTCGCGGCAGTGCCGGTGGCCGGCGGAAGCGTGAGCGGGCCCTTCTCGGTGCCGGGCGCAGTCTCGGTGGCGACCGACGGAGTCAGTGTCTTTTGGGCGGGAATGGACCCTAACACCGGGTCGGGGATCATGTCGTTCGCCCCCGTGGGCAATATTGGCAATTCCACGGCGATTATTACGGATTTGATCGATCCTATCGTTGGGATCGTGGCCGACCTGCCGCTCGGCACACTCTTTTATCAAACGCTTTGCGACAGCATGTTCTCGGTACCGCTCGCCGACCCATTCGGCACGGACGACTACAGCGCGAATGGGGGGTGCCAAAACTTGCTGGCGGCAGACGCGGCGCAGGTCTACTGGGCCAACGCCAGCCCGCCGGGCACTGCGGGTGCTGTCGGAGTCTTTACGTCCACGGTTTTTGACGGGCCCGATGTAACGCTTTCGAGTGCTTCGAACGTACAGGGGCTCGCCGTGCAGGGCACCTTCCTCTACTATACGGACAGCGCGGGAGGCACCGTGTCCCGCGTGCCAACCAACGCGTCGGCGGCGGCAAGCGCGATCGCCAGCGCGTCGTCGCCCGGCGGTCTCGTGGCCGACGCGACCCACGTCTATTGGATCAACGGGGGGGGTGCGACGATCATGCGAGTGCCGCTCGCCGGAGGCACCGCGACGCCGGTGGCCACGGGCCAAAGCGCGACGGCGATCGCGCAGGACACTGGCTCGGTCTATTGGACCAACGCCACGTCGATCATGCGTTTCCCGAAGTAGCGTTGCCTGCGCGGCGAAGGGACCCGGCGGTCACGCGCCAACCGGTCAACGGCTTCCGAAAAACATGAACTGCACGTGGTTATCGCCCGGACCCGGGGGGACGGGATCCGTGCGGTCCGCCGGCTTGAACAAAAAGTAGCCTCCGATCGCGGCCCCTGCGGCGAGCGCTACCCCCCCGGCGATCCACGGCCAGAGGGGAGGGCTGCCGTGCGCCTCGCTGGAGAGCGACACTTCGAGCGTTCGGGTCTCCCCGTCATGGATCTCGACCTCCGACCGAAACGGGATCTTGCCTGGCGAGGTGACGCGCACTTCGTGCGTGCCGGCCGGCAAGCTCTTGTCGAATCGGCCGGTGGCCATCGGGGTATCATCGATCGCGATCGTGGTGTCGGACTCCGCCGCCACGACGAGGTGGCCCACGTGCTGCTGGACGACGAGCGTGGCGGCCACCGATTGCTCGTCGCTTCCCGCGATTTCCAGGACATGCGTCACCGGCTCGAAACCAGCCTTGCTGACGACGATCGTGTGCTTTCCCAGGTCGAGCGTGATCGGGTCACCGAGGGGCGTCGTCCCGACCGATTCTCCGTCCACCGAGACGGTGGCGCCCTCGAGATTGGCGGTCACGTGAACGCCGCTGACGAGGTTTCGGATCGCGGCGAGGGCCTCGTCCACCGCCGCTTTGCGCTCCGCCGAAAGCTTCGATCCGGATTCGCGCTCGTACCGAAGAAAGAGGCTTTGCATCCGTGCGTAATGACGCATGTTCTTCTCGCAGAGGCCCATGTTGTAGAGAAGCCGTGGGTCTTTCGCGAGATCGTACGCGAGCCCGTATTTCGTCAGCGCGCCCGCGTAGTCCGCGTTGTTGAAGAGCAGCTTCGCCGACGAATACGCTTCCTTGGCGGCGCCGTGCAACGAGTCCGCGAGAGACGTTTCGGCCGCGTAGGCGTTCGGAACCGACGCCACGCAAGGGACGAGCCAGAGGGCCCCCGCCAGCGGGCCGACGAACCGCACTTTGGAATGAATCATTGGCATATTGAGAGCCCACCGGCCGCGCATTTCACTGGACCTTATGTCCGCGCGTGCGTCAACGTCCATGTGCGGCAAAGGCGCGAGGGCGATGAACGGAAACGTCGAGCTCATCACACGCATCGCCGTGGGGGCCGCGCTCGGCGGGGTTATCGGCTACGAGCGCGACCGGCATCGCCGGCCGGTGGGACTCCGTACCCACCTCATCGTCGCGATGGCTGCGGCGACATTTACCGTCCTCTCGACGCACTTCATTTACTGGCAGCACTACGGCAAGGACGATCTCGTCGCTGTGGACCCCTCCCGGATCGCCGCGTCGGTGGTCTCGGCCGTCGGTTTCCTCGCGGGAGGCGCCATTTTGCGGACGCGCATTTCGGTGCAAGGCCTCACGACGGCGGCGGGTCTATGGTTGGTTACGTCGATCGGGATGTGCGCCGGCGCGGGAATGTACACCGTGAGCACCGCCGTCACGGGGATGGGCATCGTGGCGCTCACCGTCCTGAGGCGATTCGAAGACAAGAACGACCACTTGATGCAGAGGCGCGTGTCGGTCGTCCTGGGAGAGAGCGGGCCGGGAATTGGGCGGGTGGTGTCGGTCCTGACGGAGCTCGGCGCGACGGTCTCGGAGGTCGAATACGAGCGACGGCTCGACGACGGAAAAAAACGCGTCGTCGCGACGTTCGACGTGCAGTTTGCGGATACCGTCGGCGTGACGAGAATCATCGAAGGAGTCGAATCGGTGGCGGGCGTTCGGCGCGTGCGCGTCGCGCGTCCACTGTGATGAGAAGCCCGCGCGGGCCAGGTGACCCGGGTTACTCCCCAGAACTACGCGTGGCTTCGTAGATGTGAAGCGTGCCGCTCCGGTCGCTATAGAGGTAAAGCCGGCAGCCGTCGGCCGATAGCCACGATGGGTAATCGTTGCCGCTGGAGTTTACCTCGGCCAGGTTCGTGGGCCCCGCGAAGGACGACTCGCGTGAGGGGCGCGTCGTGATCCAAACGTCCTGTCCGCTCTGGCCGCCGGTGCGCGTCGACGAAAAGACCATCGTGAGATCGTCCGCGGTGACCGTGGGGTTCTGGTCCGCGGAAGCCGCGTCATTGACCTCGCCCACCGGCGTCGAGGCCGCGAACGAGCCGTTGCCGGCGCTTTGGCTTCGGTAGATGTCGTAGTTGCCTGCGGCGTTCGACGAATAGTAAAGCGACGAGCCGTCGGGCACGAGAAAGGGCTGGACCTCGCTGAATGACGTGTTGAGATTCGACAGCGGAGTGCCTTTGGAGAAATCACTTCCGGCGGATGTTCGTGACGACCAGTAAAGGTCGTCGCCGTTGGTGGCTCCGGTCGCGTTCACGCGAAACACGAGGGAAAGCCCGTCACCGCTCGCACTGGGATCGTATTGCGCGACGCCGGCGTTCACGTTCTTGAGAAGAGTCACATCGCCGAAGGCGCTCGCTCGGTCGGCGCGCGAGGTGCTGAAAAGCTGCGTCGCGCCCAGGACCCCTTCCCAAAAGAACCCCGACAGCTCGTCGGGCAAAAGATGCAGTCCGGCCTCCCGCGACGACGAGACGAGGCTCGTCAGCAGGGCGGGTACGCCGAAGGGCTTCGCGCCATCGCAAGCGC
This sequence comes from uncultured delta proteobacterium, assembly GCA_963831555.1. Taxonomy (GTDB): domain Bacteria; phylum Myxococcota_A; class Polyangia; order Polyangiales; family Polyangiaceae; genus Palsa-1150. The sequence goes on along the minus strand of CAWHQT010000015.1, from coordinate 272,639 downwards.
CCCCCGCATCGACGAAGGCGTCGGGTGCGCCCGTGGGCGCACTTGCGTCGCTTGCTCGCGCCTTGGCGTCGAGCGGCGGGTTCGCGGCGCCGTCGCTCACGCTTTGCGGAGCCCCGTCGACCCCCGAGGGGGCCGTTCGGTCCTCCGGCCAACCGCTGTCGCTGAGCGCCATGGCGGCGGCGTCCGGGGCTTCGATGGCTTCGTCGGCTTCGTTCAGAGAATCGAGACTGAGGAGCGTGCATTGCGAAAGAGAAAGCAGGAGGCCGATCGCCGCCGCACGCGCCAAGTCGTTTCCTACGGGCCTGGTGGGCACTAGAAAAATATGACCGAAATGCAACGAAGGGCACGCGCCGCGAGCCCTTTATCGCGCGATAGTGGACTCTGAAATGCGGGCCAATGTGATCGAGAGCAAGTGCTTTGCCCAGGTGGCCTCCATCGAAAGGCGAAAAGCACGGGAGCCACGCAAGCCCCTTGGGTATTCCGTGGAGCGACAGTGGCGGTGGCGTAGGTCGAAGTTCTCACTCTTTCCGGATATGGCCGTACGCATCATCGACGCCGGAGGGGCACCGATCACATGCCGCAGTACGTGGCTCCCACCGCCTGAAACCAGGCGCTGTAGTTCTGCGCGTACGTCGCCGGGTTGCACACCGCGCCGGCGCCGTTCAGGGCCGTCGTGACGCACACGTCCGCCTCGTAGTATGGCGCGCACGCCGCCGACTGCACTTGCGTGGCGCACAGGATCGTCGACGGAGTATCGGGGCAGTCGTAGCAGGCCTCCCGGACGCACTCGAGGACGCACGCGCTATTGTGATTGCACGCCGCATCGACGAATGGCTCGACGCACAAGCGGATCCCGGTCCCATCGACGAAATCGTAGCTGAACGCTTGCAAGCAATTGACGCATGCCGGGTTCGAAGTGGCCTCGAAGTTGAAAAATGCATTGCACCCGGCGGTGTCCGGGCCACCCGCGCATCCCGCGGCCGCGTTTTGGAGGTCGCTCGTGGAGCAGACGCTTTGCTTCGTGGGCGCCGGCTCCTGGAGGGCTGCAGGGCAGCTCGGGTAGATCCCCGGGCACTCCGTCTGCAAGCTCACGCATGTCTTGGGTAAGATGTTGACGTCGCAGATCGACGCCGGCTCCAGACGCGTGCAATCGAGGCACGCGCTCCCGATTTGCCCGCATTGGGTGTCCGTGAACCCGGGTTGACACAGGCCGTTTGCGTCGCAGCACCCGGCGCAGGCTTGCGAACACGGCTCTCCCCCGTCGGCCATCGCGCACACGCCGAGGACGCACTGGTTGCCCGCCGCCGTGCAATCGACGCACGCTCGCCCTCCCGCCCCGCACTGCGGTGCGTCGAGGCCGCCGAGACAATCGCCGCGATCGTCGCAGCAACCGCCGCAGTTGTTGGCATTGCACGAGGGCCCCGCGTCGGGCCCGTCGACGCACTCCTGATTGGCACAAACCCGGTCCACCGCGAGGCAATTTTGGCAATTGGTGCCGAATCCACCGCAGTCCACCCCCGTCACCCCTTGCTCGCAACTCCCCGACGCGCAGCATCCGGAGGCGCATGTTTGGGCGTTGCACACCCCCGCGTCGACTCCCTGCGTGCACTTCTGACCGAAGCACTGCGCACTCGAGGCCGTGCAATCCTCGCATGAAGTCCCCGGCATACCGCACGCGCCATTCGAAGCCCCCGACTGGCAGACGCCGTTTGCGTCGCAGCAGCCCGCGGCGCACGTCACGGCGCTGCACTGCGGCGACCGGCACGCGCCGCCCACTCCGCCGTCCGACACGCACGTCGAACCGAGCGACGAGCAGTCGGTGCATTGGCCTCCCTGCCGTCCGCACGAGTCCACGTCGCCGCCGGTGAGACACTGCATTCCCACGCAGCACCCGGCGCAGTTGGCGGGTCCGCAGGGCGCGTTCGCGCATTGTGGCCCTGCACAGCCGTCCCCCACGGAGGCGTCGCGACCCGCGTCCACGTTGCCTTCGGGGCCGCTCTTCGAAACGGCGGCGGCGCCCGAGCCGGGCGGGCCGCCGCAACCAGCGACCAGGATCGCGAGGACAGAGACCGCCGTGAGAACGGCGCGAAAAGCGGCTCGCTGGGCCATGCCGAAATGGGTGAACGCGGAGAAGCTACCCCCGAACGATAGCACGCGTTTCGAGCGCCGATCGGGAGCACGGAGCGACGCGGGCGGCGAGCTTGCGCCCAAATGCACGCGATGCTTGGCTACGCTGTCTTGCGTTGGGGCACTGCCAATCATGCTATCGGGCCCGCGGTGCTCGTCGAGCGCTCGTGGCTACTTTGGGGGATCGCGTTCGCGCTCGGATGCTCGAGCCCTTCGCGGTCGGCCGCGACGACGGTTGCGCTCGCGGCCCCGAGCTGTCGAACGGAGGGCCCTGGCCGCACCGATTGCGGCGCCGCTCACGAGAGTTGCTGCATGAGTCCCCTGGTGACGGGCGGCTCGTACAGCCGCACGTATGCCAATGACGGAACGACCGCAACGGGGCTGAGCGATGCAGCGGCCGTGAGCGACTTCCGGCTCGACAAATACGACGTAACGGTCGGGCGCTTCCGGGAGTTCGTCGCAGCATGGGATGGGGGTTCGGGCTACGCGCCGGCGGCCGGCTCGGGGAAGCACACGCATATCAACGGGGGGCTCGGCCTTGTCAACAGCGCCGCCCCCGGCAGCTACGAAACAGGGTGGGTCGTGACCGACGACCTCAACATCGAGCCGACCGCGGACAACCTCGTGTCGTGCGGTTATGACGAGTGGACGGACGCGTCGAGCGGCGAGGCCGTGCTTCCGATGAACTGCGTCAATTGGTACGAGGCATACGCATTTTGCATTTGGGACGGAGGCTTCTTGCCGAGTGAGGTGGAGTGGGAGTATGCGGCCGCGGGTGGAAGCCAGCAGCGCGAATACCCATGGGGAAGCGCGGCGCCGGGGACAGGCAACGAGTACGCGATCTATAATTGTCAGTACCCCAATGGCGCACAAAGTTGCAGTGACATATCGAACATCGCGGCCGTCGGCACCGCAACGCAGGGCCAGAGTCTTTGGGGCCAGCTCGACCTCGCGGGCAACATGAACCAATGGAATCTGGACTGGTGGGCGAGCAGTTACGCCGTCGCGGATACCGATTGCACCGACTGCGCGAACCTTACGGCCGCCACCGAACGGGTGCTGCGGGGCGGCTACTTCGGTTCGAACGCAGCCTTTTACTTGGTGCCAGCGCACCGGGATTACGATTTCCCGACGGATCGCTATTTCGCCACTGGATTCCGTTGCGCCAGAGCCCCGTGAAGCAGGACCGGACGCGGAGCTTCTCGGTCGCCGAGCGCAACGCCGAAATCCTAACACTATTTTAGCGACCCGTTCGCTATAGGGCGTGTACGGACCACGGGGCGTCGACGCGACGCGAGTGCGTCACGAAAACCATGGCAGTGCCGCTGAAGGCCGTTTCCGGACAGACCCTACAATCTCGATTCTTGTTGCTCGAGGAGATCGGGCACGGCGGGATGTCGACCGTATTCAAGGCAAGGGATCTCGGCAGCGGCGGCGAGCTCGTCGCCGTCAAGGTCGCTCTGCCTCAGTTTTCGAGCGGCGTCGGCAGCTGGTCGATGTCGCAACGGGAAGCGGAGATTGGGGTCAAGCTGCGGCACCCTTCCATTTTGCGCTTCATTCCGCTTCCGCCGAGCGTTCATCGAAACCTCGTGGTGACCGAATACCTGCGCGGGACGACGCTTGCCGCCCGAATCGGCAACGGACGGAGCCTCCCGGAGGCGGACGCTCTTCGCGTCGCGAGCCGCCTGTGCGACGCCGTCGACTACCTGCACGGCCAGAAGATCGTGCACTACGATCTGAAGCCGGCCAACGTCATGCTGTGCGAAGACGGGTCACTGCGGCTGATCGACTTTGGACTCGCTCACGTGCTCGTGCGGGGACGCTTTGCGTTCGCGGCGCCCGCCCTCCCGATCGGGACTGCGGACTACGCCGCCCCCGAGCAGATTCGCCGCAAGCGGGGTCAAGCGAGCGTCGACATTTATGCGATCGGGGCGATTCTGTACGAGATGCTGACGGGCCATCCTCCGTTCGAAGGCGATGATCCGTCCTGGGTGACGAGCGCGCGCCAGATCGGAGATCCGACGGCGCCCCGCGCGCTGAACCCGGTCATCTCCGTGGAGACGGAGGAGATCGTGCTCCGCGCCCTGCGGCGCAACCCAGGGGACCGTTACGCGAGCGCCGCCGAGTTCAAGGCGAACCTGGACCGTCCCGCGGACGTGCACGTGTCGGGTCTCGCCGCGCGCTTGATCGAGGTCACGCCGTGGCGCAAGCGCCTCCGATGGATGCGTTACGTCGCCCTCGTCGGTGCCGCGCCGATCGCCTTCTTGGTGGGGCTCTTCAGGCTCCTCTGGTGGTGCCTCGACCGGAGGCCGTGAGCGGCGACCGTATACGTGCCCAGCCGTTCGCGGACGCCATGGCCGGGGTGGGCGCGCGCCATTTGGTGTTCACGCAGGTCCAACGCTTACGAAGCCAGCACGCTCTCGAAGAGCGCCCGCCCATCGGCGCCGCCGAGGATCGACTCGCTCATTCGCTCGGGGTGCGGCATCAGTCCGAAGACGTTTCGCCGCGGACCGCCGTAGATTCCCGCGACGGCGCGAAGGCTCCCGTTCGGATTGGAGCGTTCGTCCACCGCGCCGTCGCTCGCGCAGTAGCGTAGGCCGATGAGCCCCTCGCCTTCGAGTCGATCCAGCGTCGCTTCGTCGGCTTGGTAACGGCCCTCCCCATGCGCGATGGGCAACTTCCAGACGTCACCGAGCGAGCGCGTGAAGGCGCCCTCGGCGCTGACCTTGACGTGCCAATCCCCGCACTCGAACCGCTGGTGCGCGTTGCGCGTGAGCGCTCCCGGCAAGAGACCGGACTCGGTCAGGATTTGAAACCCGTTGCAAACGCCGAGGACGTAGCCGCCGCGCTGGGCATGCCCTCGGATCGCTCGCAAGATGGGGCTCACTTTCGCGATGGCTCCCGTGCGCAGGTAGTCGCCGTAACTGAAGCCTCCTGGAATGGCGACGAGATCCGTGCGAGCGGGCAGCTCCGCGTCTGTGTGCCATGCGACTCGCGTCTCGGCGCCGCAGACGTCTCGGAGCGTATGGATCATCTCGGCGTCGGCGTTCGATCCAGGAAAGACAACGACGCACGCGCGCATTGCGCCCGGTTAGCATGTCGACGAGCCGCCGGCGACGACGATGTCACGGCGCTCCGGCGAACGAAGCGAATGGATCGAATCGCGCCCCCCCGTTGGCGCGGACACGGTTTCGTCTTAGAGGGGACGCCCAGATGCCCGCATCGAGTTTCCCGAACGACCCGCCGCTTTCGGCCGCTCTCGTCAAGCAGCACAAGCTGACCGACGCCGAGTATCGGACCCTCCTCTCCGCTCTCGGCCGGGAGCCCACGTATGCCGAACTCGGCGTCTTCAGCGTCATGTGGAGCGAGCATTGCTCGTACAAGTCGAGTCGCGTGCACTTGAAGCGCCTGCCTACGCGAGGGCCTCGCGTCATCCAAGGCCCCGGAGAGAACGCGGGCGTGGTCGACATCGGAGACGGCTTCGCCGCCGTGTTCAAGATGGAGTCGCACAACCATCCGAGCTTCATCGAGCCCTACCAGGGCGCGGCGACCGGGGTCGGCGGGATTCTGCGCGACGTTTTCACGATGGGAGCCCGGCCCATCGCGAGCCTCAATTCGCTGCGCTTTGGCCGACCCGACCACCCGCGCACCCCGGAGCTCTTGCGCGGCGTGGTGGCCGGCATCGGTGGCTACGGAAACTGCATCGGAGTGCCCACCGTGGGCGGCGAGCTGCAGTTCGATGCGCGCTACGACGGCAATATCCTCGTGAACGCATTCACCTGCGGCGTGGCCCGCACGGACCGCATCTTCTACGGACGGGCGTCGGGGGTGGGAAACAGCATCCTCTACATCGGCGCGAAGACCGGGCGCGACGGGATTCACGGCGCAACGATGGCAAGCGACGAGTTCGCCGAGGCCGAAGGCGCGGGCAACGGCGCAAAGCGCCCGACCATGCGGGCGACCATGCAAGTCGGCGATCCTTTCATGGGCAAGCTCCTGCTCGAGGCGTGCTTGCAACTCTTCTCGGAAGACGTGCTCGAAGGGATTCAGGACATGGGCGCGGCGGGCTTGACCTCGTCGAGCGTCGAGATGGCGGGGCGCGCGGACAACGGGGTGGAGATCGATCTCGACCGCGTTCCTCGCCGCGCGAAGGCGATGGCCCCTTACGAGATCCTGCTGAGCGAATCCCAGGAGCGCATGCTTCTCGTCGCCAAGCCGGGTCGCGAGGCTCGCGTGCTCGAAGTGTGCGCGCTGTGGGATCTCGACGCGGCGGTCATCGGGACGGTGACGGACACGAAACGATGGGTCGTCAAGGCGACGCCCGGCTACGATCCGCGGGTCGACCCGCCGTCTCGACGCGCGCCCGTCGTCGTGTGCGACATCCCGACGCGCGCGCTGACCGACGATGCGCCTTGCTACGAACGCCCGCGCGCGCCTCCCGCGTTCGCGCCCAAAGCCATGGAGGCGGCCGCGATCCCCATTCCGAGTGACCTCGCCGGCGAACTGCTCGAATTGCTCGCCTCGCCCAATATCGGGTCGCGCGCGTGGGTCTACCGGCAATACGACCAGATCGTTCGAGGCGGCACCGTCGTCCGTCCCGGCTCCGACGCGGCCGTCGTACGCGTGCCGTGCGAAGGGGGCGACCCGGGCGCGAGCCCTCGCACGATCGACAAGTTTCTCGCCTTCGCCGTGGACTGCAGTTCGCGCCTTTGCGAACTCGACCCGTTTGCGGGCGGCGCGATGGCGATCGCCGAGGTGTGCCGCAACCTCGTTTGCAGCGGTGCCGAACCCGTGGGCATCACGGATTGCCTCAACTTCGGGAACCCCGAGCGACCCGAGGTGATGGACTCCTTCGCGCGTGCGATCGACGGGATCGCCGCCGCTTGCGCGGCGCTCGACGTTCCGATCGTGAGCGGCAACGTGAGCCTCTACAATGAGACGGCACTTCGACCGAGCGGGGCGACGGGCGCGAGTCCAGGCGATGGGGGTCCCGTTTCGAGAGCGATCTTGCCCACGCCCACCGTGGCCGCCGTGGGGCTCATCGCGGCCCAAGAGGACATCGTCACGGCGGCGTTCAAAAGCGCCGGGGACACCGTGTTGCTCCTCGGACGAGCCTCGTGGGCGGGCGCTCCCGGCCTGGCCGGAAGCGAGTGGCTCGTGCGAAAGATGGGCACGTTGGGACCGGTGGCCGGCGACGGACCTGCGATTGATTTGGACGCCGAGGTTCGGCTCCAGAGGCTCGTGCTCCGCCTATCGCGCGGTCGTCTACTGCGCAGCGCGCACGACGTCAGCGACGGGGGCGTCGCCGTGGCCGTCGCGGAGTGCTGCGACTTGGCGGGCGAGCAACGGCCGGCGTCGGGCGCCTTCGATCCCGCGAAGGCGCCGTCGCCACGTTTGGGCGCCCGCATCGAGTTACCGGACCAGGCCAACGCCCTCGACGCCCTCGCTGCGCTTTTCGGCGAAGCGCCGTCCCGCGTGGTCATCAGTGTCGCTGCGGAGATGGCGGAGAGGGTGCTGGCGCTCGCGTCCACCGCGGGCGTGCCGTCGCGTGTGATCGGCCAAACCGGCGGACCTATCCTGTCGATGGCCGTCGCGCCGCTGCCCGCGTGGTCGGTCGGCCTGGGCGACGTGTCGGCGCGGCGCGCGTCCTGCCTCGACGGCATCGTGGGAGAAGGCGGACAAGGCTGAACGGCACCCCGCAACGTGCGCCCATTTGCGGCCTCGAGGTGCTTGCCTGCCCGAGGCAGCGGAGTGGCGCGGCGGGTCAGAGGGTCGTCGCCGTGGCGCTCCACCGGTGGTACGCTCGGGGAGCGAGTCGCCCCCGCGCGCCGCCACGCCCATGTCGCTGAAGTTCGCGTCGCCCTTGCTCGGCTACAACAACAATGTCCGCTACAAGGGCAGGGTCTTCCACATCCAAACGGAAGACTCCGGCGCCAAGTACGCCCACGTCATCACCCATCTTTTCATGGACGGCGGGCGGATCCTGAAGACCGTAAAGACGAGCTACGCCGAGTCCGTCGACAGCGACCTTCGCGCCGAGATCGTCCGCAACCTGATGAAGCATCAGCACAAGGCGATGGCGATCGCCCTGCGCGAAGGCAGTTTCGACGGGCTCGTGGAGGGCAACGCCTCGACCGCATCGGCGCCGCCTCCGCCGATGTCCGAGCGTGCATCGAACGCCTCGACCTTGCCTCCTCCATCCGAGGAAGGTGTACCGACCCCGCCCCGGGCCACATCGTCGGCCCCGGTGGCTTCGGCAGGCCCCGTTTCGCCCCACGCGAGTGACGCTGGGATTCCGCCCCCCTGGTCGTCGAACATGCCCGTGGCCAGTCCGTCCCCGGTGCCGTCTCGAGACGACCACTCGGGGTCGCACCGGCTGGACATCGATTTGGTCGAGCGCGCCGCAATGGCCGCGAGCGGCGCGCCGTCGGTGCGGCACACGCCAAGCGACCTGCCTCCGCCCCCTCCGAACCTGCTCAGAGAAAAGACAGCCAAAGGTTTGTATCGGGTGGCCAAGCCGTCCCGCGCGGAGGCGCGCAGCTCATCGGGCCCTCCTGCGTCGCGAACGTCTACCTCCGGTCGTTCCCCCGCTTCGGCTGCTTCGGCCAGGAGGGCCGCGGCGCCGGCGCGTCCCACCTCGTCCTTCGGCCAAGCGCGACCGCAGAATCAGTCTATTTTCGGCGAGGATCTCACGACCGACAAGTCACTCGACGAGGTGATCCTGAACTATCTCGCGGCCGAACTGGACACCGAAAAGAAGTAAAAAAAACGCGTCCGGGCGACTTTTCATCGCCCGGGCGCGCCCGGGCTTGCGCGGGGGGGAGGGGCTTGCGCAAGCCCTCAAAGTAGAGGCAGTTGGGGTCAGCGCGCGACGCGGTCCACGAGCATTGTACGCACGACCCGCACGTGGGTTTCGATCTTTGCCGATCGTTCAGCCGACAAGCCGGAACCTCCGTTTATTCCGGCGTGTAGCCGGGTGGGGGCTATTCAAGAGCTGCCCGGAAATGCCGGGCAGCTCTTTCACGAGCCAGGTTTTGGGGGAGATCCTCTCCCCCAAGCCCCCCAACGTCCATTTCGGGCCACATCTTCAGAGTCTGCGCCGGCGGCCTGCGTCGATCGCTTGCGCGACGATGGCGCGGTCTCCTCCGTCCACCGAAGCGATGGCGCCGGCCACGTCGCCAGGGCAGTCGCCTCTCAGGATGCGCTCGCGCGCTTCGCCGTCCCCCGTGAGAAGGTCAAACGCGGGGACGTCGTCTCTGAATTCGTACTTCGTCGTTCGAAACGCAAACTTTGCGGGGTCTTGGCTTCGTGCGAGGCCCACGAGGGCAAGGTAGGTCGCGAACGGACGGAAGGCCGCAGGATCCGTCACGTGAATCTGGACTCCGCCACAAATGATTCCCGCGTGCTTCTGAAACATCGGTTGAAATGTAATCGGCCGAGCCCGAAAGCCTGCGAGCCCGAGGGCATGCAGATCCTCGGCGAGCCGGCAACCATCGATCCACGGCGCACCCACGATCTCGAACGGGCGGGTCGTCCCGCGGCCCTCCGAAAGGTTCGTGCCCTCGATCAGGCAGCCCCCCGGATAGACACGCGCGGTCTCGTAGGTGGGCATGTTCGGCGAGGGCATGAAAAATGGGCGATCCCAGCGGGTCGCGTCATCCTCCCGCGCGATGCCCGCCACACCCACGACGGAGACGCTTTCGCGCGAGGCCCCGTCGCCGTCCGCGCACATCGCCACGATTTCGCCGAGCGTCAGTGCGTGACGGATGGGGATCGGCTCGAGCCCGACGAACGAGCAAAACTCGCGCGATTGCCGCCGGCCTTCGATGCGCGTGACATCGGCGCCGATCGGATTGGGCCGATCGAGGACGATGACGCGCACTCCGCTTCTCACGCACGCCCGCATCGCGAGGACTGCCGTCCACACGAACGTGTAGTAGCGCGCACCGACATCCTGCAGGTCGACGAGGAGCACGTCGATTTGACGGAGATCCTCGGCGCGAGGGGACAGGTCCTCGATGCGGTCCCCGTAGAGACTCCGGATGGGCGTGCCCCAGGCGTCCCGCGCGTCGGCGACGCCGATCATGTCCTGCGCTTCGCCGCCGTAACCGTGCTCGGGCCCGAGCGCAAGATTCACCCGCACGCCGAGCGCTTCCAGAATGTGGCGAACATGCACCAGCCTGCGGTCCACGGAGGCCGGGTGGGCGAGCAGCCCGACGCGCGCCGCGCGGAGCTCGGCGCCGAGGCGCGAGTGCGTAGCGAGCCGATCGAGTCCGGTTCTCATGGCGCCCGGGATTTTATCGCGGAGTCGACCTCATGAGGGCGAGAATGCGGGCTCTCGCGTGACGCGGACAGAGGACTGCGCCGGTGCCCGATGGGCGCTACGCGGGCAGACGATTGCGCGCCGCGCGCGACGCGCACGCCGCACGATCGGAGCTATGAAAACCTTGCATGCGGCGTCCGTGGGAGCTCGCATGGAGCCAAACTCAGGCTAGAATTGCCTGAAGAGTTTTCATACCATGCGCCGCGTCCTGGTCGTCGACGACGAGGAGAATATCCGCCTCGTATTGCGCACGTTGCTGAAAAAGCACGGGTACGAGGTGGAAGTTGCCGAAGAAGGGGAGGGCGCGCTGCGAGCCCTCGACGCGTTCGATCCGGACGTCATTCTCACCGATGTTCGCATGCCCCGCATGGGAGGCCTGGATTTGCTTGCCGCACTCAAGGCCAAGCAGCACACGGCGACGGTCATCGTGATGAGCGCTTATGGAAATGTGGACCTCGCGATCGAGGCCATGAAGGCCGGCGCGTACGATTACGTGAGCAAACCGTTCAAGCCGGACGAGGTCGTGCTTGCGCTCCGCAAGGCCGAAGAGCGCGAGACGCTCCGGCGCGAGAACCGCGCACTCAAAGAACAGATTCACAAGGAAAACCAATTCGAGTCGATTCTCGCCAAGAGCCGGGAGATGCTGGAGATCTTCCGGACGATCGCGAAAATTGCCGATTTCAAGACGACCGTCTTGATCACGGGCGAGAGCGGCACCGGCAAGGAGCTCGTCGCGAGGGCCATCCATGCTCGATCGAGCCGCCGGGGGGCGCCGTTCGTGGCCGTCAACTGCGGCGCGATTCCCGAGAATCTCCTCGAATCGGAGCTCTTCGGCCACAGAAAGGGAGCGTTCACGGACGCCGGGGCCGATCGGCGCGGCCTCTTCGAGGAGGCCAACGGGGGCGCCCTCTTCCTCGACGAGATCGGCGAGCTGCCGATGACCCTGCAGGTCAAACTCCTCCGCGTGCTGCAGGACGAGACGATCCGGCGCCTGGGAGACACAAAGGATGTCAAAGTCGACGTCAGGATCATCACGGCCACGCACCGCGATCTCGCGGCCGATGTCAAAGCGGAGCGCTTTCGCGAGGACCTTCTCTATCGCATCAACGTACTTCCGATTCACATTCCGCCGCTCCGCAGCCGGCGCGAGGACGTGAATCTTCTCATCGATCACTTCATCTCGCGCAACAACGCGCGGCTCGGGACCCGCATTCGCGGGCTGTCGACGGAAGCGCGTAAACAGATGCTCGAGTACGCATGGCCGGGCAACGTGCGCGAGCTAGAGAACACGATCGAACGAGCGATGGTCCTCGCCGAGACCGATGTCCTGCAAGGCGGCGACCTCCCGGAGCGCATCCGCGACGCGCTCGACCCGGTGCAAGTCCGCCTCGCGAGTGGCGAGCTCTCCATCAAGACGACGACCGCGGCCATCGAGCAGATACTGATTCGCCGCGCGCTCCAGAAAACCAAAGGCAATCGCACGCGCGCAGCGGGCCTCCTGGAAATAAGCCACAGGGCCCTCCTCTACAAGATCAAGGACTACAAAATCACGGATCTCTAGGGCAAGAGCGCGCAGTTCTCGAGCGGGCTGGCGGTGCCCGCGTTGTCGACACATTCGAGCAGCGCGGCCGGGGCCCCCGCCGATGTCCCGCCGATCAGCGCGATCGTCAGGATGCTCCCCGAGGCAGCGGACACCGGGCTGGTCGTCGCCACGCTGTCCGTCGTTGCGCCCGTCGAGTGCGCGCTCAGCGTCGCGTTCGCGAGCTTCGAGAGCGTTTCGTAGCCGTTCTTGTCGATGCTCGGGCCGGAAGCGTCCGTTAGCGCGGGCATGCTCGCGCTTGCGAACTTCACACCCTGAAAGACGGGCACGAAGTTCATGGCCATGAGCGTTCCCGTCCCGAAGTCGACTTCGAGCAGCTCCGGCGAGGCATTGACGAAGCGCAGGGCGACCGCAGCCGAGGACGACGCGTCGTCCGAGAAAGCCGCGATCTCGAGCGCGGGATCGCCCCCGCTCGGATGCGCTTCCCCGACCAGGGCGAACGTCGCGAAACCGCTCGCCGCAAGCGTTGGAAGCGAGGTCGCGTCCATGCCGATGCCGACCGCGCAGTTGCCTGCGCCGGCCACGACGACGCGTGCGTCGTACTGGCCCGAAGGCACGCTCAGGTACGCGCTCACCACGGGAAAGCCGACGCCATTGGGCCCCGCGTCCGTGGACGCCGCAAGAGCCGCGATGAGTGGACCCAAGAATCCGCCTGTCCCGTGGGGCGCGACGCACAAGTCGACGGCGGGAGAGTCCCGCGACCAGTTCGCGATTCGGAGAAATGCGGGTGGCGAGGAGGCTTCTGGACTCGCCGCGACGTCCTTGGCCGCGTCCCGAGCCGACGCGTCGGCGCCGCCGTCACCGGCCAGCGGAACGGGGTTGGCGTTGTCGTCACCGTTCCCGCACGCGAGCGCCCAGGGCGCGAAGGTGGCTGCGGCGATCGCCATGTGAAGGGCTTTCATGGTCTGCCGGGTCGCGACGCCTCGCGCCGTCTACCATGGCTGACGCTCTCGCCAATGCGACGTCTTCGTGACAAGACTCGCATTCGCGACAAGGCGTCCGCCCGTAGCCCGCACAACTCGATCACATTCCGTCTCGAGGGCTGGGATGCTTGCGCACCCAAAGCCCGATGATCTCACGTGCGGCGTCCTCGAGACCGCGATCTCGCAGCGAGTCCCGTGCGGTTCGGGCACTCGAAGGCGGAGGTAGGAGCGAACCCATGCCCGGCGTCGCTACCAGCAGAGGCGGATGCCCCTCACGCGCCACGATCGAAAATTGCCCCTGAGCACCCTCCACGACGCCCAATGCGCCCGTGGGCGCTCTGGTTACGGGATCGTGGTGGGGGTGAACGAAGACAAGCGAACGACTTCCTGGCGCAAACGTCGCCTGACCTTCGACGATCTGTTCGACATTCCCTACGGTTCCCCCGAGCGTACGCACCCAGATGTCGCCCCCGAGCTGCCCGGCCACGAGCCGCTCGACGTGCACGTGCGTGTACGTCGCGATGCGGCCATCTTCCCAGGCGGTTTGATCCTCGGCCGCGACGACGATCGCAACGGCGCTTGCGTGCTGGACAAGATCATCGAGGAGCACCTCGACCGTTACGTTCGCCGAGGCGTTCCGAGCCCCGCCGATCCAAGCGCCGCACACGGCGACTGAGGCGCCGAGGAGGAAGGCAAAGAGGCGAGTCCGCTTGGGCGACCGTCTCGCGCGCAAAGCGAGCATGGCCAGGGCGAAGAGGCCCGTGCCCGCGTAAGTATCCGTGCTCGATCGGTGCGTGCGGCCGAGCGCACAACCGATCAAGTTGTCCGAGCACGGAACGGACCCTCCGTCGTCATCACCGCTCCCGGTGTTCAACGATCCGCACGCATCCTCGAATCCGTTCGCCGGCTGGGGCTCACAGGCCGTGGCGGCGATCGGCCCCGCTTGCGTACTGCGCGCGCCGTTGGGGGAGTAAATCGAACAGATTCCGACCGCGTCGTCAGGGCCGGGGATGGTCGTGCCCGGATGGTAGAACGCATACATCACCGCGCTCGAGTCCTGCGAATGCGCGAGGCCCAGAAAGTGACCCGCCTCGTGGGTGAGGATGCTCGCCAAATCGTACGCTCCGGCGGGTGGTGTACCGTTCGCGACGATGACGAAATTGGCCGAGTTGATCTCGATATCTGCTCCCAGAATCTCGCCTGTGGGCTTCCACACGGTGAGTGTGGTGTATCCGATCGCGTTCGCGCTGTCCTCGTAGGGCCACACCGTGTCTCGGAAAATGATTGCGTTATTGTGCCCTTGCGAGGGTACGTCGTCACAGTCAACCGGTGGAAAGGAGGTGGCTGAAATGCTCGGCACTCCTCCCCCGGGGCACGATACGGTGCTCCACGCCGCGAAGGCTTGGTCAGCGACACGCTCCGCATCCGCGAGCGAAACCTGGTTGCTCGCGTTTCGCTGCAAGCTGTAGCTCACGCACTCATTTCTCCAGAAAACGGAGGGCGGGGTCCCTCCGTCGAGCGCGCCGGCAAAGCAGCCTTGCGTGGCGGGGTCGTAGTCGGCCGGCGGGCTAACCGTGATCTCTCGGCAATAGGCCTGCGCTTGTCTCGTCGCGAGCGTGAGTGCGACAGCGCCAAGCGAGGCTACTCTGCGGCGGCGAGACGATAGAGAACGACGCATTTCAGAACCCACGCCCGATCAAAAGCTCGCGCGAAAGATCGCGCCCGCACCGCCGGCCACGGGTGCCGGAGCGATGGCCCATCCAATCCGCGGCTTGGACGCGGCTGGGGCGGTGAGAAACATGGCCAGAGACGAGGCGAGCGCGGCGCCGCTCGCGGCGAACGCGATCGTCGCCGCGGTAGACGCCTGACCTTCGAGCGACGGGTCGCACGAGCAGTTGTGGCCCGCCAACACGTTCCTCCGGATTAAGAAGAACGTGCCAAGACCAGCCCCCAGGACGCCCGCGCCGACGAGGCCCAGTTCGATCCCCAGTCGCGCCGAATTTGCATTGGATGGCGTCACGTCGCCGCTCATCGACACGGTCGAGTGGACCGGCTCGGTGGCTTGCTGCGTTGGCGACAAGGCGGGAGGGGTGACGGTCGTCGCGGAGGGTGACAAGGCGAGGGGCTCGTCGGCCTGGACTTCGGCGACGAGTTTGGCTTCGTCCACGTGCACGACGAGTTTCCGCGCCGGTCGCCCGGGCGATTCGACCGTGACCACGTGGTCTCCGGGGTCGACCGTGAGCGCAATGTTCCAGCGCTCCGCGGGGAGGGCCGCCCCATCGACAACAATTTGCGCTCCCGCCCGCTGCAATTCACGCGACGCCACGACCGTGAGGCGATTGACCTTGGGCAGGAGGGCTTGCGCGCGCGCGTGCGCGAGACTCGCGCGCTTGCCGTCACCGCGCGCGGACGCCTGCCGCTCTCCGTCTTGGAACTCCCTCCATGCGCTCGCGGGGCGTCCGGCGCGTTCGTAGCAATTCGCCAGGTGCAATGTGACGCCCACGCCCAGAGCAAGCCTCTTACTTTCTGCGAACATCGCACACGCGTCAGAGACCTGGCCAGCTCCTTGGAGTTCCTTTGCGGCCTCGAAGAGAGTCTCGGCTCGCGCTTGATCCGCCGTGCCGTCTGCCCATGCGTTCGACGGCCACAAGAGCAGGAACCCGATCGCGCTCATGGCGCGCACGCACTGAGCCGAGGCGACAAACTTCGAGTCGTCTGCAGTCATGGCGGCGCGGCTGCGCGAGCCCTCCAGACTACATTCCGCCCGCGCCGGAGCCGGCGACGAACGTTCCCGTGCACGTGCGGACCCGCACGGCCGATAAGGGAAACGGCTGGCACACGGGACCGGCGTATCCGAAGGTGGCCGCCGCAGGGCTCGTCGCCGGGCACGCCGGACCCGTCCCCCCGCTGACAAGTTCGTTGAGCGATGGGATGTTGGGCAGCACTTGGAGGGCCGGCGCGGGAGCGAGCGAAAATGAGCCAGGCGGCTGGATCGCCAGGTTCACAGTCGCCGACGCCGTCCCTCCATTCGCCATCGGCAAAGGGAAGCCGCTGGTGCTGTCGGCGACGTAGAACGGGCTGGTTCCGTCCGAATCCGGTCCACTGCCCTGCGGAAGCGAGAGGACCGCACCGTTGAGGGTCCAAGAAATGGGAGCGGTGAAGGTCGTCGTGGCGGGCGAGGTCGCGATCGCGATGATGAGGTCGTCGGCATACGGCGCCGACCCGGGCACGACTCCCGGGCCGGGGCTGATGGTCTTGGGGTTGACCACAATGCTCGCAACGCCATTCGCCGCGAGCGATCCTGAGCCCGAATCGGCGAACGTGTACCACGCGCCGGAGGCGAACTTCACCGCGTACGTCAGCGCGCGATTGGTCAGATTCGCGAGCGTCACGGATTGACCGGCCGGCGGTGCGCTGCTGCAATCGGTCGTGGGAAACACGAGGCCGCCGGAGAGCGTCACGACGGCGTTCGCATTCGATGATCCTGAGAACTCGAGGGTGGGGCTGACCCAGGAACTCGGCAGGGGTGCGCAGAACGCGTCGGGTGCGGTTACCGTGAGATCCCCGCTGTCGGTCCAATTTCCATTCGCCGACGGCGGAGCGAATTGGCCAACGAGCGCTGTGACGGCGGCGGCCGGCACGGTGGTGGGGTTGCCTTGCAAACCGAAAATGCCCCTTGTCGAGAGGCCCTGGAGAGCCACTGTGGCCGGCGCGTTTCCCGTGTTGGAAATCGACGTCGTGAACGTGCCGATCGATCCGGGTCCAACCGTTCCAAAACTCCATGCGGTGGGCAGCGGAGTGTCGGCGATCACGGCACCGCGTGGCTGCATCGTCAGGGCCACGGTGTGCGGCTCGTCGCCCGCGGCGTCGGTCGCGATCGTCAACGTGTCGCTGAAGGCCGACGGATCGTTGGGGTTCGCCGTCGCAGGGATGGGAGTGGGACTGATCGTGAGGGTCAACGAGCCACCGATGCCCACCGCGACCGTCGTCGCGCCGGAGAGCGTGAACGGGGAGCTCGCGCCTTTGCCGAATGTGGCCGATACCACTTGGAACGCCTGGTTGCCGACGTTCGAGACGGTCAGCGTCTGGGGGTTGCCGATCGCGCCGCAGTTGACCAGGCCGTCTGGATCGCCGGGTCGCCCGAACGCAAACGATGTGGCGGAGACCGAGACGGATCCAGCCGTCCCCGTGCCAGTCAGGACGAGAGGCGCGGGCAACGCGATGCAAAGGGGATCGACCGCCGTCAAGGAGACGCTTGCCGAAGCGGTTACCGCGGTCGCTGCAGCAAACGTGACGGTTTCCGTGACGGAGGAGCCCGCCGCGAGGCTTCCGACCGTCGGCTGGGTAAGCGAGTACGCGGCTGCCCCCGCGCCGGTCAGCATCAAGGCGACGTTGGCGTCCGGTGAGCCGGGGTTCGCGTTGTTGTTTAGGGCAAAGGCTTGGCCTAAGCTCATCTGGAGCGGGACCTGGCCGAAACGCAATACGCCAGGCGAAACCGAGATTCTGATCGCCCAACGGGACCTCACTCAAAGTCACAACGTGGGGAGGGTCCAACGGAACATCGGTTGTCACGGTAACCTGCGCGGCGAGGGCCGCGGGGTTCGGATTGGGCGCGGGAGAAGGGACGGCTGCCGCGGTCACCGTCACGGTCGAGCTCGCGCCAGGCGCCAAAAGCCCCGGCGGAGGACTGGCGCTCACCGCGTACTGCGCGCTCCCCGGTCCGCTCGCGCTGCTCATCGTCCACGTCAAGTTCACGGTGCCCGAGTTCGATACGACGAACGTCTGAGCGCCGGGCGCAGCCCCGCCGCACGTGGCCTCAAAAGTCAGCGCGGCCGGGGTCACGGCAGGGCGGCCGCCGGTTGCACCCCCCGACAGAGGAAGTGGCGAAGGCAGCAGCTGACAAAGGGTGGTTGTCGAATCGACGAACATGGCCAGCGAGCCGGCCGTCGCGCCCGCGTGGACCGGCTCAAAGGTCAGCGCATCCTGCTCGACGCTCGGGGCCGAGGGGCCCGTGGATGGTGGCAGGATGAATGACGGTACGAGCAACGAAAACGCAGGAGGCACTCCTGCATCGTCCTCAAAATCGGGCGTCCCCGCCGAACTCCCGCTCTCCGTCGCGCCCAAGACGACGTCGGCCGGAAGATTCCCGCTGTTGACCACGCAGAAATTTTCCGGCGCGACAGGCTGGAGCAGGATGCTGGAACTGCCAAAGACACCGAGGTTGCTCGAAGTCGAGCAACCAGCGGTCACGGACGTGCCGAAGGCGAGGACCGCTCCTTGAGGCTCTTCGGTCAACCCGATAGATGTCCCCTGCGGGGACAAGTCCGCGTCGGAGTGGATTACCAGAGTTCCAAGAATCGGATTGAGCGAGACCGTCGGAGCGGACGGCGACGGCGCCGCCACTCCAGGTGCCGTCAACGTAATCGTGAGCGTACCGCCGTTCGGGGCGATCTCCTCGCCCGCGACCGCATCGGTCGTGAAGGGGCCCACGAGCTCCGTATCCACCGCGGTTAAGCGCGCAGGGGTCGTCCCGGAGTTGGTCAGCGTGATCGCGCGCGGGAGGGGCGCGCTACCCCCACACGGAGCCGCCCCAAAGTCGACGGTGTTGTTGCTCGGCCAACCGGCCAGACTGCCGCTCGCCGTGTTGCCGCTGAAACCGATTAGCGTGAGGCTCGAGCCGCACGTGGCGCTCGCGATGTTGATCGACGAGGTTGCGTTGAGCGCGCTTTGGACGTGGGGCGCGTTGGGTGTGAAAAGGGCCGTCGCCGTCCACGTCTCGGTTGGATTGAGCGCGAGAAAGCCCCCATCGGTGAGCGCCGAAAGCGTGATGCTCGGATCGGACGGGGGGGCGACGGAGAAGACCGCGGGTGCATTCCCAACATTGGTGAACTGCACGGTCACCGGTGGCGCCGTCACGCCCACCTCGGTCGAGACGAAAGCGTATTGGGCGGAACCAACGAGCGTCGCGCCGGTGGGCATCGCCGACAGAAGCAGCAGGATACTGGCGCGGGCTGGGTCGTTTGTGAACAGCGACAGCGAGCCCGTGATCGCCGCTCCGGCGGTCGCCGCCGAGGGGACCGTTGCGGTCAGCGTCAGGGTGCCTGACGCCCCCGCGGCGAGCGTCAGGGAAGTCGGCGTGACGGAGAAGGCCGTACCCACCTCCGTCGCCGATAAGGCAAGCAGCGAACCGCCGCGGTTCGTGACGCTGAGCGTCTGCGTCGCCGCGGCGCCCCCACAGCCGACCGAGCCGAAGTCGACCGCAGTTGCGCCGAGAAACGCGACGGGAAACGCGTCGGGGACGCTGCCGGTCGCGGCATCGGTTCTTTTGCCGGCCGCCTCCCCAACCGTGGCTCCGTCGCTGACGATTGTTGCATCGCCTGCCGCTTGAGTAGCGCTTTCATCCTGGATGCCACCGTCGGACGCGACCGTGTCGCCGTCGCTCGAACAGCCTGACGCGAAGCCGTAAACTTGGGTTGCCAACACTAGGCCAACCCAGACGGACGGCGCGCGATCGTGAATACGGCTCGACCGAACTGACATGCGGATCGCGTGCCCTCCAGTTGATATTGGGCCGAGCTTGTTGCTCAAAGCCCCTCAGTTCGCAAGCCTCTCGATCCACGGCTCCGCGTAAGTCACATTCCGCTCACGGAATGGAAACGAAGTGCGGAGGGCTCCGGCCAGGGGCAAACTGGAGCAAACGCGACTACATGATCCATTGAGCGCCGTATTTTCCTCGTGGCCGATGTTTCCGAATTGTCGCACTTCGCTCACGAGCCCGATGGCATAAGCACCCGACCATGTGGACCGCGAGCGGCAAGACGCTTCCGCCGCGAGTGCTTGCGGGAGCTCCACACCGGAGCGTTGCGATTGCGACGCGTCTCCAAGCGTCTTTGCTCGGTCTGGCGCTGGTTTGCTCAGGCTGCAGCGACGTGGGCGACAGCTCCGCCGTCCCGGCCGGCCCCGATGGCGCCGGCGATGCCGCGAGCGATTCCACCGCAAGCCTCGTAGTCGACGCCGCGGTCGAAGCCGAGACCTCGGGGCCAACGACTCCGGGTGGTGATGGCGGGGTGACGACTCCCGTCCCCGATACGGTCATTGCGCGGGACGCGAGTGGCGCGGATGGCCGGGCCGAAGACGCCGGCCGGGACTCGACGCTCGCCGACGGCATGTACGACAGCGGGCCTGACGCGACGGTCGGAGACGGCGAGGCAAACGCCGAGGATGCGGGCGTGAGCGAAGCGGGCTTCGACTCGACGGTCCCGGACGCAGAGGGCTTGAGCGGGGTCGATGCCGGCGCCGCGGAGGCCTCCGTCGACGGCGGTGGCCAGCATGTCTCGGAGGCGGGCGGTGGGCTCGTCCCTTGCTCCGTCGCGGGACAGACCGACTGCGTCGAATGCGACGGAAATGCCAGCGGTACGGGCAACAACGGCGGTCTTTGCACACCCACGGAAGCCCTATTCGTCCAGCTGGATATCGACAACGGAACGGTCACCGCCCCCGGAATCGATCCGTTCGATCCCAATAACCCCAGCGATCCGACGGCGAGCGGCTGTTACCCGTGCCTTTACAACTTCGGCTGCATCGACGACACGGCATTCAGCGACAAGAACCACGAATGCGGTGATTTGCCTGGGGGCAATTTCACCGCCGGCGACGGCATGGTCGGCCCGTTTAGTGCGGACTGCGTCGCCACGCTCCAATGCTTGGTCGCCACCAACTGCGCGAACTCGACGAGCAGTGTGGACAATTGCTATTGCGGTCCAGGCGGCGGCTCGCCGAGCCTATGCCCCAACAACGGTCCGACCACGAACGGCGTCTGCAAGACGGCGGAGACGAATGGGTTTCTATTCATGCCCAACGACTCGACGGACATTCTCAAAAACTACAGCGACAAGGCGGAGCCGTCGGGCCTCGCAAACCAAATCTTCGTATGCGCCAGAGCCAACAGCTGCATGCAATGCTTTCCCTGAAGCCGCGTGCGTGGGTCCTCGCAGCGGCGTCGACGTTGTTTTCCTGTGGCGGAACCACGGGCCGCGAAGGGTTGCCTATGGGAGGCGGCGCGGGCCTCCCCGCGGCCGCGGACGCAAGCGTCGATGCGATGGCGACCGACGACGGAGATCTCTATGGCGGGGCATTCGACGTCACCATCGCATACGCGGACCGCGAACTGCCCGACGTGACCGCTCCTATCGATGCCACCCTCGACGCGGGACAACAGGACGGGGCGGGCGCGGGCTTCTCGCTAGTGCCCTGCATGGCGGCGGGTCAGACCGATTGCGTCAGCTGCCAGGGCAACTCTACCGACGGTGGCAGCGGCGGCCTGTGCACCCCCACCGAAGCGCTCTTGGTAGAACTCGACATCGCCCGTGGCAGCGTGACCGATGCCGGCGCCGAGCCGTACGACCCGAATAACCCCGCCGACCCGGCCGCCAGCGGCTGCTACGCCTGCCTTTACAATAACGGTTGCATCGACGACACGACCTTCGGTGACGTGGACAAGGAGTGCGGCGACTTGCCGGACGGAGATTTTGCCTCCGGCGACGGCACGACCGACGCGTACAGCACCCTTTGCCTCGCTACGCTCCAATGCATTCTCGGCGACGGCTGTGCGTCGACGAGCGGCGGCAGCACCAACTGCTATTGCGGTTCGGGCGGAGGCTCGCCGAGCCAATGTCCGAAGAACGGCCCGGCCACGAACGGGGCATGCAAAAGCCCCGAGACGGACGGCTTCAAATTCACGCCGAGCGATTCCACGGATATCTTGAAGAACTACTATGACAACACGGAGCCTTCGGGCGTCGCCAACCAAATCTTCGTATGCGCCAACAGCGACGGCTGCTTGCAGTGCCTTCAGTGATGATGATGGGCAAGACGGCGCCGGTTCTGGCGTTCGGCCTCCTCGTCGCCTCGCCGGCGTCCGCCGCGCTCGCGAGAGACGGTGACGACGAGGTGGAGATGCAGAAGATGCGGACCGAGAAGCCCCACGCGGCCGAACTGATCGAAGAGGGGGAATTGCGCGGTGCCGCCGGTTCGCTCGAACAGGCGTCTCTCATCTTCCGTGCGGCAGAAGCGGAGTACCCGATGGCCGGACTGCCGTGGCGCCGCCACTGCGAAGCACTGACAGCCCTGGGACGAAGGGGAGAGGCTGTGGGGGCCTGCTCGCGCGCGGTCATGAACCGGCACGCCAACGTCGCCGTCCGAGCCCTTGTCCGTGCGCTGGTCGCGGGCCCGGTGCCCCCCAGCGCGAATGACCTCTTCATCGCGTTGACCATGACCGCGTCCTTGCGCGAGAAAGGGCTCGCGCCAACGCCCGTCGCAATGGCGTGCAGCATCGCGGAGAGCCTGGGAGATGGAGCGATGTTGCAGCACTGCGCAGAAGAGCTCGAGCGCGTCGCTCCGGGCGACCACGATACGCTGCGGGCGCTAACCCTGCTGCAGTCGCGGTGCCCGCCCACGCGGTTCTGGATGGGGTGGGGCGCCGTCGTCGCCGCGATCGTACTGACGATAGGTCACGCGTTGCGGACACGCTTGCGGCGGTTCCTGGGAAGGCGGGCGGTCGCGGGCCTTGTGGCGGGGCTCCTGTGGGCGTTACCCGCGATTGGGCACGCCGACACGACTTCCAGCGACGAGCCGCTGAGCCAATGGCACGTTGATGATGACCACCCCGAGAAAGACATCCCAAGCGAAAAAGCGAGAAACGCGGACCCGCTGCAATTCGGCTATTGGTTGCAAGATCTCGCGTTCAAGGCCTCTCGGGCACGCGAGCGCGGCGACCACGCGGCGGCCGTGAAGTTCTACTCAGCTTTGGCGATGGCCGTACCCGACGAGGCGGTCGCGTTCGTAGAGTTATGCAAGGACTACGAGGCCATGGGGGACCTCGAGAAGGCCATCCAGACGTGCGGCGACGCGCTGCTGCTCGAAGGCACAACGGTCAAGGACTATGCGCGATTCGTCGATCTACTTCTCTCCAAGCCCGGTCCGCTCGGCCGTAAGGAGACCGTCGCGCTCGCACAAGTCATTCAGCACATGAGGACGGATCCGGCGGCCGACACCGCCGTGGACCAAGTGGAGTGCAAAGTCGGGGTGCGGACCTCGAATGTCACGCAGCTCCGCGAGTGCACGGCGGCCCTTGCTGCGCGCTCGCCGGAACTCCCGGCGACGATCACGTATCAGTGGGCTCTGGCCCTCTTGGAAGGAAAGTTCCGCCACGCCGAGGAGCTCATTCAGCGCGCGCAGGCCGCGGGCGTTCCGGTCGACGGTATGATCCGAGCCACTGCGGCGAAGAAGAGAGAGCATGGGTGGCACGTGATCCTCGTGCTGACCGGAATCGCGCTTCTTCTGGCCAGCGGGGGCGCGTTGGCCAAGATGCTCTCGCGCCGGCGCTCGACGTCCGGAGCGGCGCCGGTACTGCCACCCCCATCCGCTGACGCGCTCTCGCCATAACCACAAAAGCACCGAACAGGGGAGGCGGACCGAGCAGTGAAAAAGGCGCACCCCATTGTGGAGTGCGCCTTTCATTCAAATCATGCGCCGCCAAAGCGACGGCCCAAGCATATCGTCCTTACTGGCAGGAATAGCCCCCACTGCCGTTTGGCAAGTAGGATGTGAGCCCCGCGCAACGGCATGCGCTGCTGCAATTCGCCGTCGCGACGGGGCCGGGGTCGCACTCCTCGAAGGCCTCTTGGATACCGTTGCCACATACCGTAGACGTGCTCGCGTTCGCGGCCACGGCGCTCGGGTCATTCGGGACGCCCGCCGGGTTGCGCGCGCATGCGTTGTCATTCGTCGGAGCGCTGGCGCCGCACACCAACGTCTGATTGAAATCCTCGCAGAACGGCGTGTTCGCCGTGCCGCCGCCGTGGCTGACCCCCAACTCGCCGCTCTGGGGACCGACGGTGAAGAAGCCATCGGCCGCCAGCAGCGGAGCGACGTTGCTTTCGACGGACTCCCACTCGGCCAGGGCGAGCTCGCCCGTCGCCGTGTCCAGCTGACCCGACGTGCCCGCGTTGATGTTCGCGAAGCCGATGACAGAGCCGAAAAGAAGCTTGCGGGCGAGCTGGTACTCGGAGCCCGCCGCGGTGCTTTGTACGCCCAAGTTCTGCACGGTTGCCGTAGACGCTTGGACTTGTTGCAGGCGTACACCGTCTGTCAGCGCGCTCTGAACTGTCGACTGCGGCACGAGCGTGCCGTCCGGTCGCGTGTTCCATCCCCGACCGCTGTCGCCCGCAACCGAGATGCTGCACGGGTCTGCCGCAGCAAGGCAGCCGAGCTGGTCGTCCACCGCGAGCGATTGGCAACCCACGGGCGCCCCCGCGCCGGTCAAGACGGTCGCCACGGTATGAATGCGGCCGTAGCCGCCGACGAAGTCTCTGGAGATTGGGGTCGCCGTCCCGTTCGGGACCTTCTGCTTGATGTAGGCGGCCGTGCCGTCGACGTTGGTCCCATCGCGCATCTGCGCGTTGTAATGGCGTCCGTCGGAGAGTGCGACGTTGACCGAGGTGGGGGCGACCGTTCCATCGCGGACGACGATGCCGGCGACCGTGGAGTTGCTCGCGAGCACTTGGGTGGTTCCTCCCGTCCCGGCGGCGGTCGTGGGAACTTGGCACAAACCGCCGGGGCTCGCGTCGCCGTTGGGGCATTGGCCGTTGTGGACGCCGCCGTTGCGAATCGGGCACGTGAAGACGTTCGCCGCGGGGCCGGCGATGAAGTTGCCCGCCGCCGCGGTCGGGTACTGCAGGAGGCCGAGGTCCCTCGGAATGAAGACCGTCGTCGGAACGACCAAGACCAAGCCGAGATTGCCGTGGTTATTCGTGGTGCCGTCGATGTTGCAGACTTCCTCGGCTGCGCGCGCGGCGTTGCCGGTGCCGCCGCCGATGCAGGGACGCCGGATCGGGTCGTTGTCCTGCATGTCGGTGGGAAGCACGTCCGCGCTGTTGGTCGTCGCGTTGGGGTCTGGAAAGTCGCCCCACGCGTGCGACGGCGGCCGGCGATGGTTTCCTGTGCCAGGCGCGCCGCACACGCCCGTGCTGATTTTGCACTGCGAGAGCGGATCCACGATACCGCCCGGCCCCGTCCACTGGTCATGGTCGAGCCCATCGCTGCTGACCGGGAAAGCGCAATTGGCGTTGGCCGTTTGCGCGTCCCAGTTCAGCGCGTTGCAGAATGGGCTGGTGCCGAAGCCGTTGGTCGCCGATTGGGAAGGGCTCGGCGAGAGAGTGAGCAGCGTTGCGAACACGCTGTTGACGCCTGCCCCATCGTCGCGCCGGAACGCATGCCAGAGGGGCGTGTGGGTGCCGTCGCCGGCGGCGACGTGCGTCGAGTTATTGCATACCGCCGAGCCGTTCGCGCAGCCGTTCTCGAAGAGCGCGCTCCAGCTGTTGACGAGGTTCTTGCGCGCGGTCTGGGTGCAGTCGACGACGCCGGTCGTGAGGTCTTTGCCACCGTACACCAAGGCCAAAATGTACTTCCAGTTCTGGGCCGGAGCGGTCTGGTTGCCGCTCGCGCCGAAGACCGACGAACTACTGTACGCGAGACCCGTTCCTGTGTTGTCCGCTGTGCCGTTGCAAGCGGAATTCGCGCCGCTCGCAGTCGAGGCAAGAATGGAGACTGCGTCGAGACCGATCACGATGCCGCTCGCGTTGGTCGTGTTCGTCCCTGTGGCTCCCGAAGCCAGGCCGAACTGACAAATGGGGCTGGTGAAAATGTTGGCAATCGGCTCTGTCTGTTGTGTGGCGTTGGCGGCCACGCGCGTCGCAAGCACCGTCTGGCCGGTGGAGGTGCCTCCGCCCACGTACGCGTTCGTCGGCGTAAGGCCGGCTCCCGCAATGGCGCCATTGGTAACGTTAAAGAGCACGTCCGAGCCGAAATACGGGCTCGGAACCGTTAGCGCGCTTGCAGCGGTGGTGCCCGCGCCGGCGGCGAGTGCCGCCGCGATCACGATCGACTTTCTCATTTGTTGGAGCCTCCAATTGCATGCCGAACCTGCGGAGGACGCACCCGAAACGGAAGCGCCCGGTCGGCCCTACGCCTTTTGTCTGCTAAGACGAACAAAGGCAAGCACAATGGACGCGATATTAGGCGAGGCCGCTGGTCGAAATTCAACGCCCCCCTCCGATTCGGATTCCCGACGGGGGGCGGGAAACACAAAAAGCAAGAGGCGCACCCCCATACGGGCGGTGCGCCTCGCGCTCCATTTCCGGCCACACACTTCAGGTGTGACCCGGGTCTCTGACTACTAGCTAGGCCAAGTTCATTGGCACGAGCCGTTGATGAACGACGTAATGCCTGCGCAGCGGCAAGTCGTCGAGCACGTGGCGGTCGCGCCGGTCGCGGCGGCGCCCGGATCGCATTCTTCGAACGGATCCACGATGCCATTGCCGCAGACCGTCGATGCCGTGGGAAGGCCCACCGCCGCGTTTCCTGCGCAAGCGTTCGTGTTGGCCGGAGCGGTGGCGCCGCAGACCAACTGCTGATTGAAGTCTTCGCAGAACGGGTTGCCGACCGTGTTCCCGTTCACGACGCTCGTGCCGGCGGGGGAATTCGTTCCGACGGTGAAGTAGTTGTCGAGCGCCAGAAGCGGCGTGATATTCGCGGCGTTGGCTTCAAACTGCGCCAGGGCGAGCTCGCCCGTCGCGGTGTCGGTCTGGCCGGCTGCCCCCGCGTTGATGGCAGAGAAGCCGACGATTGAATTGAAGAAAAGCTTGCGCGCGACCTGGTATTCGCCATTCTGTCCGAGGGCTTGCACGGTCGCCGCCGTCGGGGCGGTGGCCTGGACGAGCAGCGCGTCCGTGAGCGCAGACACGACCGTCGACCGCGGCGCGAACGTGCCGTCCGGTCGCGTGTTCCATCCCTTGCCGCCGTCGCCGGCGTACCCGATGCTGCACGGGTCCGCCGCCACGAGGCATCCGATCTGGTCGGTCGCATCGACCATCTGGCAGCCGACGGGCGCGCCCGCGCCGGTCAAGACGGTCGCCACGGTGTGAATGCGGCCGTAGCCGCCGACGAAGTCACGGGAGAGCGGAGTTGCCGTCCCGTTCTGGACGATCTGCTTAACATAACCGGCGGCACCGTCGACGTTGCTCCCGTTGCGCAACTGCGCGTTGTAGTGGCGTCCGTCGGATAGCGTGACGTTGACCGAGGTGGGGGCGACCGTTCCGTCGCGAACGACGATGCCGGCGACCGTGGAGTTGCTCGCGAGCACTTGGGTGGTTCCTCCCGTCCCGGCCGCGGTCGTGGGAACTTGGCACAAACCGCCGGGGCTCGCGTCCCCGTTGGGACACTGGCCGTTGTGGACGCCGCCGTTGCGAATCGGGCACGTCAAGACGTTCGCTGCCGGGCCGGCGATGAAGTTGCCCGCCGCCGCGGTCGGGTACTGCAGGAGACCCAGCGACTTGGGGAGGAAGTCGCTCGCGGCAACCGGCAGCACCACGCCCAGATTTCCGTGGTTATTCGTGGTGCCATCGATATTGCAGACTTCCTCGGCCGCGCGCGCGGCGTTGCCGGTGCCGCCGCCGACGCACGGACGCCGGATCGGGTCGTTGTCCTGCATGTCGGTGGGAAGCACGTCGGCGCTGTTGGTCGTCGCGTTGGGGTCTGGGAAGTCGCCCCATGCGTGTGACGGCGGCCGGCGATGGTTTCCGGTGCCAGGCGCGCCGCACGCGCCCGTGCCGATGTTGCATTGCGAGAGCGGGTCCACGATGCCGCCCGGCCCCGTCCACTGGTCATGATTGAGCCCATCGCTGCTAACCGGGAAAGCGCAATTGGCGTTGGCCGTTTGCGCGTCCCAGTTCAGCGCGTTGCAATAGGGGCTCGTGCCGAAGCCGTTGTTGGCCGTCTGGGACGTGCTCGGCGAGAGGCTCAGAAGCGACGAAAATACGTCGGACGTGCCCGACGCTTCGTCGCGCCGGAACGCGTGCCAGAGGGGCGTGTGCGTGCCGTCGCCCGCGGCCGTGTGCGTCGAGCTACTGCACACCGAGGGAGTGCCGTTCGCGCAGCTGTTCTCGAAGAGCGCGCTCCAGTTGTTGACGACGTTCTTGCGTGCGGTCTGGGCGCAGTCGACAACGCCGGTCGTGAGGTCTTTGCCTCCATAGACCAAAGCCAAGATGTACTTCCAGTTCTGGGCCGGAGCGGTCTGGTTGCCGCTCGCGCCGAAGACTGCCGAATTGCTGAACGCGAGCCCAGCTCCTGCACCGTTGCACGCGGCGGTGGCGCCGCCCGCTGTCGACGAGAGAACGTCGACGGCGTCCATGCCGATGACGACCCCGGTCGCGTTGGTCGTGTTCGTCCCTGCGGCTCCCGACGCAAGATTGAACTGGCATGCGCCGCTCGTCAGCATCTTCGACATCGGCGCGGTCTGTTGTGTAGCGCTGGCCGCCACGCGGGACGCCATGGCGCTCTGGCCGGTACCGGAGCCGCCGGCGACGTACGCCGTCGGCGGGGTGAGGCCGGCCCCAGCGATCGCCCCGGTCGTGACGTTGAAAAGGGTATCCGACCCATAATAGGGGTTCGGCACGGTCAATGCGCCCGCGGCGGTGGAGCTCGCTGCGGCCACCAAGCCCGCGGCGATCGCGATAGACTTTCTCATTTACGAAACCTCCTGATTGCGTTGCTAAAAGTTCGCACCGCTGCACACGGCCATCCGCGGCCGCGCAAAGCGCATCGCCCGCCTATCCAAGGATCGGACCGCCGTTCCCTCGCTCGTCCACGGTGGGGGCAACCGCTTGAAGCGCAAGGATATTGGCTGAATGGCGCTCGATGGGGTCTCGGTGCGCGTGAAGCGAGCTCTCCGACTCCCAGAAAGCGACTCCGATTATCGGAGGGCGGCATACTTTGCAAAGCGATGAGGGCTCGACACGACCGGTCCTCCGTGACCCAAACGTCACGCAAAAGACGCTTGCGAGAGCGTCCCGATGGAAAGTAGCTGGGTCTCTTTTTTTGGACCTTCTCTAATTCTGCCCTCCCTGCTCGAGCAGGCAGCGGGGCTCCGCAGTTTCCACGTGTTTCCGTGAGGCGACGTAAATGGTGCGAGGACGGGGAGCTACTTTCGTTGCCATGGGACTCGGCGCGGCAATCTCCGCAGCTCCGCAGCTTGCGCGCGCGTCGCCGACGTATCCCGCGCTCATCCAAATGCAGCTGGCGTTGAACTACACGCCCGACTGTACGATTTGCCACCGCGACGATGGCGGTGGAATTGGAACCGTCGTTCAGCCGTTCGGCCGCGCGCTGATGGCTCTCGGCCTCGTCGCCGAAGATCCGGCATCGCTCGTCAATGCACTCGATCAAGCCGAGGCCGAAGGCCTGGACAGCGGCGGCGACGGGGTGCCAGACATCGAGGAGCTAAAGGCGGATATGAACCCCAACGCGGGCGGCGCGGGACTGCCTACTCCGCGATATGGGTGCACCGTGGCGCGCGCCGCGCCTTCCCAGCCACGCGGCGGGGCGGCACCGCTTGCGGTCCTGACGTTGGCAGCGGCATCGATCCGCCGCCACTTCCGCCGTCGCTCAAGGGCGCGCCGAGCCACCTTGCGGAGGTGACGCGCTGGCCGCCGGCGGCTCGTCCAGCTCGAACGTCGCGTCGCGGAGCGGCTCAAGGGCGGCGACGGGCCTCAGGAGAAGCGCGGTCAAGGCCGCCGTGAGGAGCACGGCGACGGCGAAAGTCGCGTAGAGCCCTCGCGGTGAAGCCGTCGTCATGGGCCTCGTTCGCGCGCGGCGCTCGGCTCGCCGGGGGGGGGTGGACGCGCATCTTTTGGTCGATCGGTCAAACAACGGGCGATTCTCGACTCGAGCCGATCCGTCTCGAGCCCCTCGAGTCGCAATCGAACCTGAAGCCCATCGATCGGCCCTAGAAAGCGCCCGAAGTCGGCCTCCCCGCTGCGATGAGTTCCCACGAGAAACCAGGCGGCGCGCGCCTGGATCGAGGCGAGCGGGACGCCGCCCCCGTGCCCCGCACTGAACGCCCGCGAATCGATGCTGTTGCCGCGATTGTCGCCGAGGACGAACACCTCGCCCGGCGTGACCCGGTAGCCGTCTGGAAAGGCGGTCCCGAAGGCGCGGACGGTCAGGTAGGCCCGATCGTCGAGGAACTCGACGCGCACATGGCCGTGGACGCTACGCCCCGACGCGTCCGGGAACACGTACATATATTCGCCCGCGTCGCAGCTCGGGACGAGCCAACCGTTGATGACAGGCGTGTCGCCTTGCATCTCGACGCGATCTCCCGGAAGCCCGATGACTCGTTTCAACAGAATGTCAGGCTCGCCGCTGGCGAGCGGCCCCAGCGAGAGGCCCGAAGTGCGAAATGCGATGATATCGCCGCGCCGAGGCAAGTGCCCAGGGGCCATTCCGTACGCCAGCTTGTCGCCAGCGATGCGGTCGGCCGGCTCGAACGTGGGGAGCATCGACTCGCCGAAGACTTCGTACGGCTCTACCCACAGCGCGCGGAGCGCCAGCACTCCGCCCGCGGCCGCGGCGGTCGTCGCGATCAGGCTTAGACCGTCCCACCGGCGTTGCGCTTCGAGCGCCGCGGCCGCGATGGATCGCACGGCACCGCGGGCCTCGCGCGCTCGATCGCCGTCGCCCGCCTCGATGGCGACGCGAAGAGCGATGACGCCGCGATCAAACTCCGCGAGCTTCTCGGCGTCGGCCGTGCGCTCCACGCGGCGACGCGTGCGACCTGACCGCAGCTGCTCGTAGAGCACAGTGTCGCCCGCCCATTGCGCGAGCCGGCCCGCGTCCCGTTCGCCCGCGACGAGATGCGCCGGCAGGGCCGACGCGTAGCGCCCGCCCGGAAGGCGATATCGCCAGTATCTCGCCATGGCCGAAAATACGAGGAAAAGCCCGACACCAAGATAGAGCTCGAAGCGATGCCCCCACGCCGCCACGACCCCCGGCACGCCGTCGCCTGCGGGCGGGACGAGGTCGCGGAGCACGAGTCCGGCAAAGAGCGCCGGAATGACCCCCACCCAGAGCGCAACGATGGCGCGCTGCACGGCTCTCTGCAGCCTGCTCCCGCGCAGCGACGGAGGGCGCTCGGTCACGGAAGAAGGTTGCACTGATTGTAGTCGGGCGGCGGACCGGTGTTCTCGATCGACTCGACGTAGGTGAAGACCGACATCCCCGCGTTGATCGCTCCGCGGACGGCCCAGCGGTTCGCGTCGTCGTTGCCGAAGCAAGTCGCGCCCGGAGCCTGCTCCAAGCACGGCTTGCTGGCCGCAATCACGGATGGAGGACAGAGAGGAAGATTGCCGGCGCCAATCCAGGCTTGCTGCGCAGCGGTTGCCCCCGTGTTGTCGACGCACCATGGCCAAAGATTCGGCGTCGCGCATTGCGTCGTGTCGCTGCAAAGGCCCCCTTCGTCGATGCCCCCACGATCGTTGCCTACGCGGATGCCCGCTGGATAGATGGCAGCCGCAACGAGCCCTCCGTATTCGTCGATGTCGAGGTTATAGGAGCTGTCCTGAATCGCGCCTACGTCGAGGCGCCCCGCAGTGCGAGGATCGGGCGCGAGGACGTGAACCGGCGGTGGGTTGGCGAGAGAGCAGAGATTCAGCCACAACTCGGCGTCCCCGTTCGAAGGGATGAGCGTGCTGTTCAAGTTCGTCAACTTGGCATCCAGGTAACCGTGACCCTCCCTCGGATCGAGGTACGAGCCTGCCAGGGAGTTGGCATAGCCGGGACCAAGCAGCCCCGCGCAGAGCGCCTTGGCCTGCGAAAGCATGTTCGCCGAGAGCTGTGAGGCCGGAATCGTTCGCACCTGGTCGAGGACCTTGGTGATGGCGACGATCTCCAGAATGGCCACGGGGATGTTAATCGACGTTCCGCCGAGGCCCATCCATGCCATGTAGCGGGCGGCCCGATCGTCGTCCGTCGCGATCGTCGTCCACTTCGCCTGCGCGTCGGTGGACAGCTGGTCAAACCCAGGGAGTTGGGTGATCGCGTCCAACCCGAAAACGCTGTGGCGGTTGCTCGCGGTCTGGGACGCGCCGACGGGTCCGAAGAGGCCGTCGCGAAAGTCGGCGACGAGCGCGTTGCCACCGGTCATCGTCGCCAGATTCTGCGCAAGGCGGCCGTTCGAGTCGGCGTTCGGGCCATGGCAATTGATGCAGATCATCTTGAAGACGGTCGCCCCGGGAGTTTGCATGTACACGGGAGTCTCCGGCGCGGGATCGGCGACGTCCATCCAATGCGGCCGCGCGGCCCCCGTGAACGATTCCACCGTCGGCACCGACGAGAAGTCGCATCCGGTCTGCGCTTGCCAAAGGCCGAACGGCTGGGGCGTCGTCGCGAAGTCGCGCACGTCGTCGATCAGCGCGTCCGGCAACAAGCTCACCGCGATCAGCTGGTCGTTGTAGGCGCTCTGCGCGGAAGCGGATCCGGTGCATCCGGTGTTGGCCGGGGGCGGCTCCTGCTCCACCAGAACGGTGGGCCAATTCGGCTGCCTCGGTGACCAAGGAGGGGGAGGCAGCGTCAAGTCCGTGGTGACCCAGTGGGGGTGCTCCGCAAAAGGATAGATATTGTCGACGGGGTCGCCTACGGGCACGGGATGACATACGGGATCTTGAATGACGGCCGGGTCGAGAATGTCATCGGTTTGCCCTCGATCGGCGTACCGGGAGTACGTGACGCCTCCGGCGGCCGCAGAGACCAGCGAGACCGCCGGATTCGACCCCGTGTGAAAAATGCCGAGCCTCTGCTGGGCGGAGGTCACCGCCTTGTTGTAGGCCGGTGCCCCGGGGAGCACTTCGACATAGGGCTGGGGCGAAGAGTCGACGGCGCTACTGTTGACGTTGTCCGTCGGCGCGCCGTCAATCTGATAGGCATACTCCACGAGCTCGGGCTGCTTGCGCACCGACGGGATGCTGACCATCCAGTCTCCGAGGATTTGCTTGGCGCGCGGATCATACCCCGGCGTGTTCATCGGCATGTGGGGGTAAAGCGCCAAATCGTCCGTGTAGGCGAAAGCCGATTCCACATTTCGAAAAATGAGGCTCCGCCACGGCGCATAGATGACATGGAAGACTTGCGACGGATTCGCCGAGACAAATGGGTCTGCGGCTTGACCGCCCGACTCGGGATCGCTTCGCGGAAGGTCCACGAGTGACGGGGTAATGTAGGGGATGGGCGTCGAGCCCGTGAGCCCCCGCCCCACGCGGGGACTGTATCGCTCGAGAGGAAACTGAAAGATTCCGCCGTCGTCCGCATTCGGAAGAAAGTTGAGCACGTCCTTGAGCACCGGGTTTTGTACCGTCGGAAAGCCACGCGGGTTGTGACAGTGCGCGCAGTTTCCGAGCATGTAGCCCTGCGCCGTGAGCTCGTAGCCGTTGCGCGGGGTTCGGCTGCCTTGCGACTGCTCGAGAGCCAGCACGTCGCTCGGGGACGTGATGCCGGTGATGACCCCTGCGCCGATCAAGCGTTGCAGCTGCGTCAGCTCGTCGGGGCCGGTCTCTTCGATCGTCCCGCCGGTGCCGATGGGCCGGCGGTTGATCTGCAGCGGCGTGAAACCCAAGACGAAGGATTGGCTCGGGCTGCCCATATGGCACTGGACGCACCGCTGGCTGGACGGAATTGCGTAGTGAGTCGCGGCGTTGTTGAGCAGCAGCTGCGTTTCGGGGCTCTTCGGCTGGCCGAGCAGCAAGTCCGCGGCGAGCGGCTCGTCGCTATCGTAGAGAAACAGCGTGTCGGCGAAGGGCTTTCCATCGTTCAGCGGAGTTTGTATGAGGACGGCGTCCGACTCGTCGGCGTTCCACCAGTACGTGCCGTAGAGCGCCGTCTGCGTCACCGTCCCGTCGGCATTATTCTGGTCGGGGCGCGAGACGATGAGGCGGGTCTCGATCTTTCGATAACGATAGCTGCCATCGGTATCGATGATCTGCTTCATGAACGTCTTGTAAAAGCGAGTATCGGCCGGGATCTCGAACTGTTGCGTCGCCTTGTCGAAGTGAATCGACTGCCCGCTTGGCACGCGGACATAGCGCAATTTCCCGGCATTGTTCGACCAGAGTGGGTATCCGGGTGCGTACGCGATGACTCCTTCTTGCGCCAGCAACGCGCTGTCGAACGTGAAGAGATCGGTGTCGGCCAGGTGCTCCGGCAGGCCGATGATGTCCACGGGCGTGCCGCTCGACTGCGCCGCGAGCCCGGCGAATTTCGCGTCCAACGCGGTCATCGTGGAGCTACTGGCGGCCATGAGGGCCGAGTTCGGGACGCAGTTGCCGAGATTCGTCATCGCGTTGCCGTTTTGCGGCGACATCGCGAATTGGTTGGACGAGCCGGCATCGCCGGCAGAGGCCGACGGCGCGCTGCTCGGTGGGGTAAACGACGTCGGCGGACTTCCCGCCTGGATCCACTCCTGCACGAGGTCGGCGAACTGGCGAATCGCGTCGCCTTCCGAGCGGTTCGCAAAGGTCTGCCCACTCGGGCTGCTGCACGGAGGCATGGGATCCAGGGGGCTGCTCGGATTTGGCGCGTTGGGACAGACCGCGCCGAGGACATGCTGCAGAACGGCCGAGGTCATCTTCGACGCGAACTCCCCGGCAAGCGCGATCTGAAAGCCGCCCTGGCCGGGCGGATCGGCGGCGGACGTGTGGCACGGATTGCAAACGCTGTTGAAACTTTGAAAAAGATCGGACACGAGCACGACGCCTGCGCTCGACGAAGAGGCGCTGGCCGACGTCGCCACCAATCGGGCCGGGAGCGACTCCGCGCGCGCCTGGCTGCAGAGGGGCGGCCCAATCGGCGTGCTTGCGCCGCCGTCCGCCGATGCCTGCGCGGGGTGCTGGGCACTCCAGAGCGCGGCTGGGTACTGCTCTTGGGCGCAGCCCGAAAAAACGAGGCCCCAGAGCACGCTCACGCTCGAGAAAAGGAGGAACAGCGTGCTTCCACTGCGGCGCAAATGACTTCTCCGAGATCCGAGGCGCCTCGTACCTAGCACGTCTCGCCGGCCGCCCAACGCGACAAGGGCGCAACAGGACTGCAACATCGCACAGCTGCCCAAAAATCGAACGGTCTCATTCCGGAATTCGGAGTTATAAGGTCCGAGACGGACGCTTGAGTCCGCCGAATGCCGCGGATTCCGACACAAACCGTCGCGCGGGATCACTGGCTTGCTTCTTGGAGAGCGGCAGACACGGAAGGACTCCCGGTCGTCCCGAGAGTGCCGAACAGCAAGACAACGATATTCTTTTTGGAGGTAATCGCGATGAAACTCAAAGGCAAAGCACTCGCTGTCGGCATGCTCGCCGCGGCGATGGCAATTGGGGCGTGCTCGAGCGAGCAAGGCTCGACGCGCTCCACGACCGACGGCATCAGCCCCGGCGTCGTCGGAGGTTCGAGTGGTCAAGGTGACACGGGCACGGTCGGCGCCACGCTGACCATCGGTCCGGGCGTGAACGTGACCGCACTCAATTGGTCGATCGGCAACGGCGGAATCCCCTTCGTGGGGACCGTCAACATCGGCGATGCCCAGTCGGCCGAATTTGTCGCCGGGGGAATCACCAAAGGCAGCGGATACACGGTGACCATCTCGGGCACCGACAGCAACGGCGGGACATGCAGCGGCACCTCGGGTTCTTTCACGGTCAACGCGGGAGCTCTCGTCCAGGTGGGCTTGGCCGTCACCTGCGCCGATGTCACGATCAATGATGCGGCGGTTGCTGCAGACGTGACGACCGGCTCGGTCGGCGTCACCGCCACGGTCACGCTCGACGCTTCGACCACGCCGGCGACCCCGTGCCCGGGCATCTCGAGCTTCTCGATCAACCCGGCCGAAGTGCTGCTCGGTCAGCCGGCGGCGCTCAGTATATCGACGATCGGCCCGACCCCGGCCATCACGTGGAGCGTCACGGGCGTCAGCCCGACGACCGCCGGCGGCACGTTCTCGCCGAGCGCCAACGTCGCGAGCCCCACCTTCGTCGGCAACACACCGAATTCGGTGGTCCAGATCACGGCGACCGTAGCCCTCCCGGGTAGCGGCGCGTGCACCGGGATCGCGTTCACGACGCTTTCGGCCAATATCACCGTTGAGTCAGGCACCGTCCCCGTCGTCGACAGCGGCGTGGTCGACACTGGCGTGGTCGACACTGGCGTGGTCGACACTGGCGTGGTCGACGCCGGCGTGGTCGACAGCGGCGTGGTCGACACCGGCGTGGTCGACACCGGCGTGGATGCGGGCCCGCTCCACCCCTGCATCTCGGCCACCGACACGAATTGCGTGAGCTGCCTTGGCAACGGCGACGGCGTCTCCGTAGGCGCTCCTTGCTCGGCCACCGAAGCCGTACTCGTTCAGCTCGACATCAACAACAAGACGGCCACCGCTCCCGGACCCGATCCGTTCCCCGATCCCAGTAACTTCTCTGACCCCGCCAACGGCTGCTACAACTGCCTCTGGAATGCCGGCGGAATCGATGACGCCGTGTTTGGCGACACGGGTCACGAGTGCCAAGATACGTCGGGTAGCTTCACGTCCACGTCGGGCAACACCGACACATTCAGCGACGACTGCGTCCAGCTCCTGACGTGCATCACGGTCGGTGAGCCCTCGGCCAGCCCCCCCATCGCCGGCGGTTGCGCGCAGACCAACGGCGGCGTCGACAATTGCTACTGCGGTTCCGGCGGCGGCTCGCCGAGCAATTGCCCGAACAACGGGGCGACGACGAACGGTCTCTGCAAGACCTTCGAGACGAATGGCTTCCACTTCGCACCGAGCGACTCGACCGACATCCTGAAGAACTTCAGCGACAAGGCGGAGCCCTCGGGGATCGCGAACCAGATCATCGTCAGCGCGAACGCAAACAGTTGCACGCAATGCCTGAAGTAGTCCCATCGACTCGCTAAGTGGTTGACGCGAGGGCGCCGAGAAATCGGCGCCTTTCGCATTTTGTGGGTTCGGGGACCCGCCCGCGACGCGGTAGCGATGAACCGAAGGA
This sequence comes from uncultured delta proteobacterium, assembly GCA_963831555.1. Classification (GTDB taxonomy): domain Bacteria; phylum Myxococcota_A; class Polyangia; order Polyangiales; family Polyangiaceae; genus Palsa-1150. The sequence goes on along the minus strand of CAWHQT010000015.1, from coordinate 235,745 downwards.
TGGGCGACCGAAAACGTCACGAACTGTTCACGCGCGGTCGTGCAAAGTCGTGCTTACCGTGCGCCCGCCCGTGAGGACCCTGAAAAGACTTGCCTGCGATGCGGCGGGCGACCGGTCGATTCGCAAAATCCGCGTGGGTGCCTGTGTCGGGCTGGTTGCGGCCTCGCTGCTAGCCGGCGAGACGCAGTCGCGCGCGCAGACCCAGGCGGCGACCTGCGATGGCGTCGTGTCGCCGCGGCTGCCCGTGCTTTATGTGGCAGGGCCGAGCACGACCGAGGGCTCCGGCGTGTTGCCCCTCGTGCAGATCGTGGCAAATGCGGTGGCAGGGTCGGCGTCCATCGTTTATTTGCCGACGCCACCCTGTAGCGCCATGCAGAGCCTGGCTGCGGGAACTCCTGGCAACACCGCTGCACTCTATTTGAATCCCGCGGGAGGAACGTCGGCGTGCACCGCCGATGCCACCCCGCCGGATCTTGCGGTGTCCGACGTGTACCCGGTCACCTGTGCGCAGAACTTGGGCATGGCCCCACTGACGAGCGCGGAGCGCGACTTCATCGGGCCCGTCCAGACTGCGGCCATCATCGTGCCTTCGTCGTCGTCGGAGAAGGTCATCAGCGCCGACGCGGCCTACGTTGTCTTCGGCTTCGGCGCCGCGAATTACGTGGTCGCCCCATGGAGCGACCCGGCTTCGATCTTCGTGCCGAATACGCTCTCTGGCGCGCTCAATCTGATCGGCGCGACGGTGGGTCTCTCGCCCGGCAAATGGTTCGGCGCCACCACCTCGACCCTGGCGAGCACCAGCGCACTCGCAAGCGCCCTCAAAGCCGACGCCACGCCGAGCGCGGCCATTGGAATTCTGCCGGGTACCGTTTCGTCGCAGACGTCGGGCATCAAGGTCCTCGCGTATCAGCACTCGAGTCAAGAGTGCGGATTTCTGCCTGACTCCGACGCGATCCACTTCGACAAGATCAACGTACGCCAAGGTCGCTACGCCCTTTGGGGCCCGACTCATTTCATCGTCCAAGTCGATTCGGCGAGCACCGTCCTGGATCGCACGGGCCAGCCGAGCGCCCTCCTCCGAACGATTCTCGATGCGCTCGCGGCCAACGGACCGAGCGAGCCGGCGCCCGGAGCCGCGGCCGACGCGGGCGTCTACGCGGACGACGACGCATCGACGCCGGTGCCCGTGATTGATGGTGAGAGCTTCACCCAAGCCATCGCGAGCGCATCGTTCATCCCCTGGTGCGCGATGCAGGTCGTGCGCGCGACGGACGGGGACGCCGAGGCTTCGTATCAGCCCCCCGCCCCGTGCGGCTGCTACTTCGAAAGCGCGCTCGGAGCCACGACGTCCCTCTGCGCGACGTGCGGCACCGACGCAGATTGCACGGGGAACGGGGGCACGTGCCGCTACGGCTACTGCGAGGTTCGGTGATGCGCTCGCGCCGAACCGCCCTGGGTCTCGCGGGCGCCGTCATCGTCGCGGCGGTGGCGTCCGCACTGCTCGCTTGCGTCGGCGACGACACCACATTCCCCGTCCCACTTCCGGATAGCGGAGCCGGCTCCCTCGACGCGACGATACGAGACGGCTGCGTGCCGGACAGCGGCAAGTGCAACTCGTGCGAGGCTCCCGACGCCGATCCTTCCAATGCGTGCTCCTCATTCACCGGTGGATGCACGGCGTTCGACGCCGCTCGGGTTCCGAGTCACCCGATGCTTTGACCCGCGCGTAACGGGGCTCGGTGGGGCTCGGTACCAGGAACTCACAAGAACACGTGGAACTGGGCGAGCCAGGTGGTCGACCCCTGGTAGCTCGACGGCTGACCCAGAACGCCCGGAACCCCGACGTTTGCGTAAACGCCGTCGATTCGCAGGTCCACGTGGGGCAGGCAAAACCAGACCGCCGAGAGCCATCCGTCGAACGACGAGGGCTCGCCGCTGCTACCGCTGTTCATCGCCTCGCCCGTGACCATCAAATGGAATCCTTGGACCGATTCGTAGTCAGCTTGCAAGAACGCGGCGAAACCGCCGCGGTGTCCGTTCCACGTCAACGATTGGTACACCGAGTCCGCTTCCCCCAAGAGGACGAGCGATTGGAGGGGCGCATAGCGCGCGAAGACGCCATTGGCGTAGCGATAGTCCGTGACCCCGTAGACGATGTCGCGCGTGGCTCGCGTAAAAAGGCTGCTTCCGCCGACGGCCAGCGTCGTCGTCGGCGCGTACTCGGCGTACGCACTGTATCCGCGCTCGCGGAACTCGTCGGGCTGGACTTCGAAGTTGCCGGCAATGGCCATCAGTTCCCCCCGCAGCTTGTCCCGGGCGAACGCCAGCGAAACCCCGTATTGTTGCGTGTCGTCGAGATCGGTTCGAGTCAGCGTGCGCACCCAAAGCGTGTGCTCGACCATCCGGATGCCGAACGGCAGCGTGATCCGCCCTGCGCGCAGCAACCAGCTTGCCTCGTCGTCCAGTTCGGCCCCGAGCCAGTGCTCGCGCGAGACGACGTTGTCGCTCGGACCGTTGGTCAGCGACGCGAGCAAATCCCCTTGCGGGACGTAGCCGATGCTCCCCGCTGCGCGGAACCGGCCGATCTTGACGTCGCCGTAAAGGTCGGCGCGCATCGTGATGAACTGTTGTTCGAGCGGCGCCCCGTCCGGCTTGTTGCTGTAGAAGCCTTCGCGAAAATCGCCTCCGAAGCGGAGCGATTCGGGGAGCGGAGCAATCAGGCCCCAGAGCAAGCCCGATGTGCGGTCGGCGTCCTCGGATTCGGAGCTCTGGCCATAGCGCATGCGCAGCAGCAGATCGCTCTGGGCGCGCCCGTATTCGGTCAAGGCGCCCGCTCCTCCCGACGGATCCGTGTGGCACGGGACGCACCCGGTATAACCGTGCCGAATCATCCACGGATACGCCTGCGCGCTGGACGACATCAGGAAGATCGCGAGGCTCGCGGCCAGAGCGATGGCCCAGCCCATGGGACGCGGCGCCATCATCAAGCTCGCCGACCCCGGGTCCTGGCATCCGTACAGCGGCTCCACGTCCGTTCTCTCATGGGATTCGGTAATCGTCTTCTGTGACTTCTGAGCTACGGCCGCCGCGAGACACGCCGTGCACCAAGGATCATGGCCGAGGCGACGAGCAAGCCCCACGAAGATCCCCCGCCGACCTGCCGCCCCTGCAAGACCGCGCAACCTGTGCGGACGGCCGGCGGAACGGGGCCCTCGGGCGTGTCCATCATTGCCCGTTCCCCTGCGGGCGGTTGGGGCGTGTAGAGAAGCTGCGAGGTGTCGAACTGACGGCTTTGCGCGCGGTCGACCACACCCTGCATCGTCGTCGCGTCGAGCGCCGGCGAGCGGCTGAGAATCCACAGATATTCCCGTGACGGGTGCCCGACCACGGCATAGTCGTAGTCGGGGCCGACCTCGAGAATCCAGTAGTCGCCCGAATAGCCGCCCACGTCGAGGACAAGCTTGGCCGCGACGGACGGGTCGGGCACACTCGCAATCATGGAGACCGTCGTGAGCGGGCCGGTCGCGCTTCCGACGTTGCACTGATTGACGAAGCTGAATGTGCCGTTCGAGGCTTGGGAGTAGAACGCCGTCGTTCCATGGCAATCGGTCTGCGTCGTGCGCGGCAACCGAGCGATTTCGTACCACTTGCCCTGGAAGCGAGACAGGTCGACGTTTGGTGCCACGTCGAGCGGGGGCTCCGAGCCGCAGCCGAACAGCGTAAAGGCAATCGCAAAAATCACGGCGACTGCGACTAGCCTTCTCATCGTCGCTGCTGCCCTACAACGTTCGCGACCCGTTGCGTGTGTCGAGATCGTGAACTTTTCGGCGAGGCATATGGTTTCGCCCGCGTGCGCAATGAGAATGGCGTCGTGAGGCGCGCAGAAGTCCTAGAACCAAGTGTCTGTTTTGTGAGACACATCGGACCGCCATGATGCAGCGCGCGGGAACACTACAACTTTGCGATGGGAAGGAGGCGGTCGGTCGCCTCGGCCGGTACGACTTGCTCACGGTTCTGGCGCGTGGAGGCATGGGAGATGTGCACCTTGCCGTCCTTCGCGGGCCCGTCGGCTTCAACAAGTTGCTGGTGGTCAAGGAGTTGCCGCCCGAAACCCTGGAGGACGACGCGAATCTCGCGATGTTCCTGGACGAAGCCCGCCTGGCCGCGCGGTTGAACCACCCGAACATCGTGCAGACCCTTGAAGTGGGGGTTGATGGGCGCCGGCGCTTCATTGCGATGGAGCACATCGACGGGCAGCCGCTGAGCCGCCTCCTGCACCGGGCGCGAGAACGGGGCATCCCCCTACCGCTTCCGATGCTCTTCCACATCGTCGTCGATTTGCTGACCGCGCTCGCGTACGCGCACACTTTCACCGATTTCGACGGCACTGCGCTCGGCATCGTCCACTGCGATGTCAGCCCCCAAAACGTACTTGTCACCTACGAAGGGCACGTCAAACTCATCGACTTCGGTATCGCGAGAATGGGGGTCGCATCGCAGCAGACGAGAGCGGGAGTCCTCAAAGGTAAGCTCAAATACATGTCGCCCGAGCAGGCGCTATGCGGCGCCGTGGATGGGCGCGCCGACGTCTTTGCGGCGGGCGCGATGCTCTGGGAGGGGATCGTCGGCACCGGCCCGTGGCACGGATCGGCCGACCTGCCGATCCTTCGAGCGCTGGTGGCGGGCAACGTGCCCCGCCTTGCCGATGCGCGACCGGATCTGGATCCCGACCTGGTGGCGATCGTCGATCATGCCATGAGCCCCGATCCGTCGAGCCGCTTCCCCACCGCGCTCGCTATGCGCGACGCACTCGAACACTACGTGACCGGGCACGGCCTGTCTTTGGGCCGCGAGCTTCCACCGTTCATCTCCGTTCTCTTTCGCGAGGATCGGCGCGCGCTTCGTTCGTTGATCGATGCGCAGCTCCGCGGTCTGGCCGACCAGAGTCCCGTGGAGGTCCTCAGCGGGAGCGGTAAGCGATCCATCGCGACCCCTCCAAACGAGGACGATCCGGCGCGACTTGCTCTTCTCGGTGGAAGAGCTGCCGCCGACGACCCCCTCGACGCCGCGCCGGCATCGCATGTGCGCCGTACAGCGCGCGGCTCGGGATATTGGGTTGCGGGCGGGTTGAGCGCATGCGCCGCCCTGTCGATCGGGGCGTTTCACCTTTCGAGACCCGCGCTTGTTCGAATGTTCGGGCAATCGACGGCGCAGAGCGCATCACCGGCGCCGTCGAGCGCCCTGCCGCCCCCGCCGAGCCCCCCGCCGGCGCCCGTCGACGCGCGCCGGACCGTCCACGTCTTCGTGCGGGCGACGCCGGCGTGGGCTCAGATCTCCGTGGATGATTTGCCCGTCGTAAGTCCGTACGTCGCCGAGAGGGAGCCGGACAGCGCCCCTCATCGCTTGCAGGCCGAAGCCCCCGGCTATGTCGGCCAGACGCTTGCGGCAACCTTCGACCGGGACATCACGATAAGCGTCGCTCTCGAGCGCGCGCCGTCGGCGAAAGCACCGCGCGCAATGGCATCGACGCTTGCTTCGTCGCCGCCCATCGACAGCGCGTCCGAGGCGAAGAAACCCCCTCCGCGCGGCGGTGGTGCCGTGGGGGGTCCCACCGTGAAGAGTAAGCATGACGTGATCGATACCGCCGCGACACGCCACGTGGGTCCGCATGGGCCGGGCGCGGCCGACCGTCCGCTACCCATCGACAGACAAAATCCTTACCTCGAATGATTCCCGCGAGGCCGCGTCACGCCTCTCGGCATCATCGCGACCTGAATCATCGCTACCCGTCCGGCCGTTCACAGCATCGTAACAATGCCGTCGCTTGCAATGGCGTACCGCGGCGGTACCTTCTCGAGCTGCGTAAGCGCCTGCTCGCGGACGACCCAGGTTGCAGAGCGCTCACGGGAACACCATGCCGACTCGGCACATCGCGCTTGTACCCGAATCTGGCATGAACCCCACCGATCTGGCGCGGGTGAGCGCGGCTCTGCAGAGGCAAGTCACGCGCGACCTCGGCCCCATCTGGCATGCTTCGGCCACGGTCGACCCGTTTCCGAGCCTCGAGGACGTGCCGGCCGGGTATTGGCCGATCATCGTCACATTTCGACCGCATGGAGGCGACGCGGGGATTCACGTCGACAAGAACGGACAACCGTACGCTCTCATCGAAATGTCGCCCAGCTGGTCACTCACGGCGAGCCATGTCTGCATGGAGATGATAACCGACCCGTTCGCGAGTCGCTCGTTCCCCGGCGCCTCGCCACGCCCCGACCAGGGGGACGTCGAATTTCGAGGGGGTATATGCGACCCCTGCGAGCATCCTGACGCGGGCTATCTCATCAACGACGTTCTCGTTTCCGATTTTTGTACGCCCGCCTTTTGGGACCCCTCGTCGAGGGACCAGAGGAGCTTTACCGGAGCGATTCAAGAGGCGTATCAGGTCCTGGCCGGCGGCCATCTGTGCTGGCACGACCCGACTCGGAACACGTGGTGGCTGCGCCGCTTTGTTGACGGGGTGTACACGGACGTCGAGGTCGGCGTCGCCGATCCCGAGCGTGGACCCATCCGCGAGTTTATTTGCCGGCACTCGCTCCACCTGCAAGCGACGAAAATGAGCCTCGAAGCGTTCGAGGCGCGTGTCGGGGCGACGCACCAGCGCGCGCTCCGCGCGTCACACTCGAGAGCCTACTGGTTGCGCGCTTCGCTCGAAGACGGTCGCGCCGTGCGACCCCTCGAGCTCGATGGCAAAACTCGCACGGATCTCCGGGCCGAGCGAGGCCGGGCGCGATCGTTGGAACCGCACGAACGGCCATACGACGAGAGGTGGGCTGTGACCCAGTCATGGCGACCGTCGCAAGGAGTCCATCCTAGCGTGGTTGCGTTCAAGGTTGGCCAAGACCGGGCCCCTGCCCCATCGGATGAACCGACGTTGACCATCGATCCATCGGAGTTGGAACCGTCGGCCATCCGGCGCGAAATGCCGGAGGCCCGCGCGCGCGAAACGCGGGGCGGGTCAGCGACCGGCAGGTCAACCTCGACCATCCCAGCCCCAAACGCACGCGCGCCAGTCGAGCGTCCGACCGAGGCGGCTCGAGCATCGACGGCCCCGCGGGAAGCCGTGTGGAACGCCGAAGCCAGTGCGATCGAGAGCCGAACGCGAACGCTTCCATTGCCTTCACCCGCGGCGGTCCCCACAGTGCCGCCAGCGACGACGTCGATATATTCGGATCCACCGCGCGCGGAGCGCTACAGCGCGGCGCGAGGGTCGATCGCAACCGCCGCGTCAAGTTGGGCGGTGCTGGGTGTCGCAGCCGTCGCGCTCGTCGCAGCGGTGGTCATCGTGCAGCGCCGGGGTGACGCCGTGGTCGCACCGTCCAGCCTCGGATCGCAGCCGATTGGTTCCGTATCGGCCCGTTTGCCTTCGCCCACGTCGGCGCCGCCAGCTCCCGTCCCGACAGCGTTCAGTGAGCCCGCGGCCAGCGCTACCCTCGCGCCCGCGCCCGAGTTCGTCGATTCCACAAATGCCGCCTTGGCCGGCCCCGTGAGACCTTCCAGCGTCACGCGAGCCGCGGGCCCCGAGATCGCGCCGGCTCAAGCTCCGGCGGGCGCGAGTGTCCCCGTCAAGCCGAGAGCCCCTGCAGCGATCACTCTTCCGTTGACGACGGGAGCCCCCACGGCCGGAGCCGACGAATTCGGTGGACGCCAATGAGGTGGCGGCGGGGGTGGGCCGTTTCATGGCTCGTCGTTGCGGCGGCGTCTGGACCCGCCGCTGCGCACGCCCAGACGCCGGGCGACGCGGCGCGAGCTGACGCTCTCTTCGCCGTTGCCCGGCGGCTACGCGATGCAAAAATGTATTCGGACGCGTGCCCCACCTTCGCCGAAGTCGAGCGCATCGCACCGGCGGTCGGGGTGATGCTTCACCTGGCCGACTGTTACGAGCATGTCGGGCAGCCCGCGAGCGCGCTGGCCGAGTTTCGCAAAGCCGAGGCGTTGGCGCAGGAGCTGAACGACAGGCGCGTCGACGTCGCACGCGCACGCGCAGCAGCGCTCGACCTCAAGTTGAAACAGGCGATCCCGTCTGCGAAGTCCAATGCCGATGCCGTGGCTGCGCTGCTCACCGCGGAACCCGCGACCGACTCGTCTGCGCTAGTCGCCGTCGCCTCGCCGGTCCCGTCTCCGCCGGTCGCTGTACCGGCGGTCGCCGTCGCCCCGCCGGTCCCGTCTTCGCCGGTCGCTGTACCGGTCGCCGTCACCCCGGTTCCTTCACCCAATCTCGAGACGTCGCCCTCGTCGGCCACCCTTCGCAGCGCCACCCGCGCTTGGGTTGAACTCGGCCTTCTCGGCGCGGGCGTCCTCGGGGTGGGTGCCGGCGCTGCGCTCCTCGCGATCAAGGACCAAGCGCTCTCGAACGGCAGCGACGCATCCACCGCGGGCGCGGCTTCCGCGTTTGCATTCGCCGCGGGCGGCGCCGCCATCGTTTCCTCGGTCGTGCTCTACCTCACGGCGCCGGGCGACACGAGCGATGCGTTGGTTCTCTCGCCCGCGCCCCTGGTAGGCGGCGCGGGAGCGCTCCTTCGCGGAAGCTTCTGAAGTCGGACCCGAAGCCCTATTGCGCCGTTCCCTGGGAAGAAGGCAGCGAGGAAAGCGGTATGCCTGACACGGCGAGACGCGCCCTGGGTTCTTCCTTGTGCGAATGTCTCACGCTGCGGCCCGCCGAGGGGACCTCGCTGAAGAGATATCCGACGCCGCGCACGCACTGGAGGAACCTGGCCGCCGTGCGAAGCTTGTCACGCAGGCGCTTCACGTGCGTATCGACCGTGCGCGTCGCATTCCCCTCGCGGACGTTCCACACGTCCCTCAAGAGTTCACCACGAGGCTGAACGATCTCTCGCCGTTCGGCCATGGTCACGAGCAGCTTGAACTCGAGCACCGTCAACGAGATATCGTCGTCGCCGACGGTCACACGGTGGGCGTTCTTGTCGATACGAAGCTCACCCACCTTGATGACTCCCCCGTCGGCACCCCTCGTTTGACTCACCAGAACCTCTTGGTTGCGGGCAAGGAGTTCCCGCACGATCGCGTCACGCTCGTCCTCACTTGCAACCAGGACCAAGACCGGGACGACGCGCCCTCTCACATCGTTCACCGCGCTGTTCGCAACGCCCCGCGATCCGCACGAAATCAGGAAGCGGAGCTGCGTGTCGCCCGCGTCCCCCCCGTCACCGACGACGAAAGGGCTCCCGCCGAGTGCATCACGCGCGGGCTCCTCTCGTGGAAGCGGGTGGGACGCACGATTTTTTTCAAGGGAGAGCTCCCCCTCAAGAAAGCGGCGCATGGGCTTGCTCCTGGTGGTTCTGGACGCGCAACCTACGCGCCTTTGCGCCACAATCGTTTCGACCCCACGCGGTCGACGCGGAGCACGAGGCCGACCGGCCGGTGGTCTCGAGTCCAACGTGCGGAACGCGGTGACCGGGGACGTAGACAAGTGAACGGGGCGAACTCGACAGGCACATGAGTCTACACTATGTCTGTCTTTGTGGACACCGTCAAGCGGGTGGCAAGCTCAAGAGCTGCTCGGAAATGTCGGGCAGCTCTTTCACGAGAGCCTGGCCCTTAAGCCCCCCAACTTCCATTTCCGGCCACACCTTCCGCGCTCGCATGCCGCCGCAAGCTGCCATTTTCGCTACCTGCCACCGTCCCATTTCTTTCAGCAACGTCCGGCACGACCCCCACCCGGAAGAGCGTACCGGCGGGGTCCCACGCGGTGCAAACGTCACGCAAAAGACGCTTGCGACGACCTCCCGATGGAAGTAACTGAGGGGCCGCGTTCGGCGCTTTTTTTCGAACCTCAATATCGTGGCCGGAGTCCCCATGCAGCAACCCAAGCGCCTCTGGACCGCCGCGGTGGTCACGGCTGTCGTCGGCCTCGGCGCGCAAGCGCACGGAGCCCTCTCATCGGCTTCCGCCTCCCAAGTTGGGTTCGAAGCCAAAGGCCCGGCGGGATTCAAGATCGACGGCAGCACGGGCGACCTGACCGTCAGCGAGATCGGCGGCAACGTCATCGTCACCGTCGCGCTTGGAAACCTGAATACGGGTATCGATCTTCGTGACCATCACATGAAGGAGAAATACCTCGAAGTGCCGAAGTTTCCGGCGGCGATCCTGGCCGTGCCGCGAAGCGGACTGCACATGCCCGGCGTCGGCGAGCGCATCGAAGCCGATGTACAGGGCGCCCTCACGCTGCATGGCGAAACGCGCCCCGTCTCCGTTCACTACGACGCGAAGAGCGATGGATCGGCGACGGTCGCCCACGGCAAGTTTCATATCAACATGAACGAATTCGGAATCAACGTTCCGACGTACCTCGGCGTGACCGTAAAGCCCGACGTGGACGTCAGCGCGAACTTCCAGGTCGCGGGCTTGCCCTAGTTGAGGCCCGGCGTCACCCTGGCGCTTCGCTCCGGGTCGACTCGCTCCCCTCGACGTGAAGGGCGAGCCCATTCTGTCGAGCGGAGCCTTGCCGGGGGCAAGGCGGAGCGAGACTCGGGGTGACCCGGGTAACTGACCTAGTGCACCGCCGTCGAGATCGCATCAAGGTTCCTGCGGGCGGTGCGCTAGCGAATTCGCGGGAGCGAATTCGGGGTTTGGGCGAAGCCCAAGGGAAGAATCTAGGGCAGCGCCGTCTCGCGAAGCGAAAACAATCGCTTGCGATTGTTTGATCGCAGATCGACGGCGCTGCACTAGAGCGATTTACGGCTCGAATCCAGGTTATGATGCCGCCATGACGAATCGGAAAAGAGCTGCGGGCGGGCTTTTGTCGGGCACGTCGTACTTTCTTCTATCGTTGGCCGCGTGCGGCGGCCCATCCAAGCCGGCAGACGCGCCGGGGACGTGCCCGGACGGCACGGTCCTCAGCGGCTCGAATTGCGTTCCACAGGATTCGGGACACGACGCGCCCAAGGAGGGATCGTCGGCAATGCCGTCGCCTGACGAGTCCCCCAAGAGCGCGTCGGGCGATGACAAGTCGGGCGATCATCCGGTCGGTCCCCCCGCCGCGAGTGGCGATTCGGCGGACTCGAAAACGCCGTATGATCGTGACTCCGTCGAGGTGGAGCTCAAACGCGGAGCCCGTCAGATCAAAGCCAACTGCGGCGCGGCGACCGATGACGACGGGCAAGCCACGGGACCGTGGGGGAGGACCAAAGCGAGCATCGTTCTTGGACGAAACGGGCACGTGAGGCAGGTGACCGTGCCGGCGCCGTTCGATGGCAAGCCGGTGGGTCTTTGCGTTATCCATTCTTTCGATAAAATTCAGTTTCCACCGTATGCGAACCCGAGCGATGTGACGGTCGACTGGGACATCGACATCGTTCAGCCAAAGCATTAGAACTTAGCTAGAAATTGAGGTTAGGACGCCGTTATGGCGTCGCGTCTCTCTTGGGCCTCTTGGGCAAATGAGCGGCGCCCCGAAGATGACTAGTGACGGCGGAGGCGGCGTGTGTACGATGCCGCCCATGAAGACAAGACTTGCGTTGAGGACAAGCGGCCTACTTGCCGTCGCCGCGACCGTGACGCTTCTCGCTTGCGGAGGCGACGATAGCAGCATCGGCTCGAGCGGCTCGGGCGGCACGACGAGCGGCTCGGGCGGCACGACGAGCGGTTCGAGCGGCACGACGAGCGGCAGCGGTTCGACCGGCACGACGAGCGGCGGCGGTACGACCGGCACGACGAGCGGTGGCGGTACGACCGGCACGATATCCGGGACAACGGGTACGATATCCGGGACGACCGGCACGACCACCGGGACGACCGGCACGACCACCGGGACGACGGGCACGACCACCGGCGCGACGGGCACGACCACCGGCACGACGGGCACGACCACCGGGACGACCGGCACGACCACCGGGACCACGGGCACGACCACCGGCGCGACGGGCACGACCACCGGCACGACGGGCACGACCACCGGGACGACCGGCACGACCACCGGGACGACCGGCACGACCACCGGGACCACGGGCACGACCACCGGGACCACGGGCACGACCGGAACGAGTGGCTCGACCTCCCCGGACGCAGGGAGTGGCGCGACGTTTACGGCGGTCTACACGACGATCATCGGTCCGAAGTGCGCCGTCTGCCACAAGGCCGTGATGCCTACCGGCGGGCTCGACATGAGCACCCAGATGGCCGCCTACACGAATCTCGTCGGCAAGGCGGCCACTGGGACCTGCGCTGGGGCGGGCGGTACCCTGGTCGTGGCGGGTGACGCGACGACGAGCCTTCTCTACAACAAGGTATCGAGCGCCGCGCCAAAGTGCGGCGCCGAGATGCCCAAGAACGGTGCGATGCTGACCGCGGCGCAAGTCACGCTGATCGAATCGTGGATCAACGCGGGGGCCATTAACAACTAGGTTGGCGGCGTTTCACCTGGCCCCCGGACTGAAGCCGACTAAAGTCCGGGGCACCTCAGGAGTGCGGAGCGCGAAGCCCGCCGGCGGCGGGCTCCGCAAGCGGTGCGAGAGCTCGATCGCGGAAGCGGTGAACCCTCGTCGCCATCCATGACCCCGAAACGCGTGCGCGCGATTGGATGCACTTTGTTGAGTCGGCGGATCGGGGTGGCGAGCGCCATCGCCGGTGCGTGCTCGAAGACGACAATGGACGGGATCGGCCGCATTGCCGACGGCAAGCATCACGGCTCCACGTTCGGTCGCCTTGCGGCGCAGCTCTTGAGCGATCCGCTCATCGGCCGAGGGCACAAGGACGCTCGGCCGCCCGGCGGTGGCCAGACCGCGTGCACCCCCCTCGTGTTAACCGAATGATTGCACCTTCTCCCTCCGCGTTCTCATGTCCCCTTATCGGCGGATCGCGCAGGTCCGTTGCCAAGGGGCCCGTCATCGGCGGGCTTCGCGCTCCGCTGTCCTGAAGTGCCCCGGACTTCAGTCACTTCAGTCCGGGCGCAAGCGAGCCATCGCGGTCATGCGCTCAGATTAGGTCGCGGCATCACATCGCGGATGCGCATTAACCGATTACGCGGTTTGCTATTTGCGCCTGCACAATCCTGCGACGCGGTACTGACCAGCAGTCAAGAAGGATGCTCGTCCGCCGAGGGCTTCGATCCCGATCCCGACGCGGTGGCCAGTCCAGAGGAGAAGAGGCACTTGCTTGAACGCCACGCTCGCCGAACCACGACACGTGAGGCGCCTCCATGTATTCCGGGGCGCACCGCGGTCGTTTTCATTATCGCAGTTCTCATGGCCGGGTGTGCGGTGCCCGGCTACGAAGGAAGCGACCCGACCACGAACGGGCCGACTGCGGGCCAAGGCGGGACCGGGTTCCCGAACCCATCATCCAACGGCTCAAGTGGCTCGCAGAGCGGAGCGGGGGGCACGCCCGCGAGCCAGAGTTTTGAGCACGACGCGGGCGGATTCGACGCGGGCGGAAGCGCGGGAAATGAAATGGAAGATAGCGGCTTCACGTCAGGTTCCAACGGAGGCAACGTCACGATTGACAGCGGCGAAGGCGATAGCGGGGATGGAGTAGACGCCGGAGTGGACTCGAGCGTCGTCATTTCCGCGAACGATCCGCTGGGTTCTTCCGCGCGATGCACGAGCGGCAAGACCTGGACGAGCGGCACCGGCCAGACCATGCGTCCCGGCGAGGCTTGTCCGAGCTGTCACGGCAATTTTGTGATCGCCGGCACCGTGTATCCGACAGGCCACGAGCCCAACGATTGTGATGGGGTGAATGGATCGATGACGACCGTCACTGTCGTCGTCACCGACTCGACCAACCGTCAGTTCACGCTTACCCCGAACACAGTGGGTAATTTCTACAGCAGCACCAAGATCACTCCTCCAATTACGGCGAAGGTCGTCGAAAATGGCAAGGAACGCGCGATGGTGAGTGCGCAGACAATCACCAATTGCAACATGTGCCACACAGCGAACGGCGCGAACGGCGCGCCAGGGCGTATCACCCTCCCGAATTGATCCCGCGCCGGACAAGCCCCTGAGCGGCGAGGCTACGCCGTCTCAGGGATGATCTGCACGCGCCGCTGCGGTTCTTCGCCGACGCTCTCGGTGCGTACGCCCTTGATCTCGCGGAGCGCGAGGTGGACGATCCGGCGCTCTCTCGCGCTCATCGGGTCGAACGTGATGACCTTGCCCTCCGCGGCCACGCGCTGCGCGAGGCGCCGCGCCATCTGCGAGAGCTGATCTTCGTGCCGTGCGCGGTACCCTTCGGCGTCGACGATGATATGACGCCGGGCATCGCCCGGACGCACGACGACGCGCGCGGTCAGGTACTGGATCGCATCGAGCACGTTCCCTTTTTTGCCGATGATGCGTCCGGCGTCGAGCCCTTCGATCTCGATGCGAATCTCGTCGGGCGCGCCTTCGCCGTCATCGGGCGCAAGGTTTACTTCGACCTGCATCTGCATTTTGCCGACCAGAGTGCGCACGAAGCCGAGCGCCTTTCGGGTCTGCGCGTCGAGCGTGGCCTCGTCCACCGCGGGCGTGGCCCTGCGCTCGCGCGGAGGTGCCCCGGGAACTCCATCCTCCGCTGGTTCGGCGGCAGGAGCCGCTGGCCGCTTCGACGGCGTCACCGAAGCCCCGGGCTTGGCCGGTGTTCCCGATCCATGCTCTTCAGACACGAGCCTTTCCCTTTCGCAGCGCGGCGGCCGACGTCGCTCCCTGGTTGCGTTTGTTCGGGCCGACCAACGACGTATCTTCTTTATCCCCCCGGACGACGATATTGCCCTTGTCTGCCGAAGGGCCCCCCGCGCGCGGGAAGACTTTCTCTACCACGAGCTGCTGCGTGATGCCGAGCACGCTGTTGGTCAGCATGTAGACCCCGAGCGCGGCGGGCAAGAAGAGCATCATCACGGTGAATACGCCCGGCATCAGCCAGGTCATCATCTTTTGCTGGACCGGGTCCATTCCCTGCGCAGGCACGATGCGCTGTTGCACGATCATGGCCGCGCCCAACACGAGCGGCAAGAGAAAGAAGCGGTCAGGCGCGGATAGATCGGAAAACCACAAGAACGGCGTGTGATAAAATTCGACCGCCGTTTGCAGGGTTGCATAAAGCGCAAACCAGATTGGCATTTGCACGAGCGCAGGCAGGCACCCGCCGAGCGGGTTGACCTTGTTTTTGCGCCAGAGCTCCATCATGGCGACGTTCTTCGCCTGCGCGTCGTCCTTGAACTTCGCGTTCAGCGCGTCGATCTCGGGCTTTAGCCTTCGCATGGCGATCGTGCTCTGGATTTGCTTCCAGGTCAGCGGAAAGAGCGCCAATCGAAGGCCGAAGGTCAGGACGATGATCGCGAGGCCCCAGTTGCCGAGGGTCAGGTGCCGGTGAATCCACGCAATGATGGTCACGAGGACCTTGGCGACGGGCGAAAATGTCCCGAGGTTGATGAGATCGCCGAGGCGAGGCCACGCTCCCGCAGCGAGACCGAGAACGTCGCGCTCTTTGGGACCGAAGAACGCGATTTGCCTGTACGTGGCCGACTCGTGGGGCGCCAGCGTGCGCGTCGGATACTGGAGCCGCGCGTGATAAATGTCACCCGCCTCCGCGTCATCGGGCTTTTGGTCGCCGCCGTACCACTGCTCCGCCAAGAGGCCGCACGCCGGCCGCTCCCCTCCCGCGTCCGAGGCGGCCTCGAGCGGCACGAGGGCCTGCGCGAAGTAATAGTTCGCGATGGCGGCGTAGCGATCGTCGAGCGGCTCCTCGTACCAGAAGGGGGGCTTCTTGAACGCGTCGTCGTCCTTCGACTTGCGCTTCACGTCGCCGCTTCGCGCGCACTCGAGGTTGGTCTGAAAGGGCGAAACGCGCCCGAGCCGCCCTTTCACTTCGGCGTTGGTGCGCCACGCGAACGCTTCGACCGTCGTCTCGTGTCTCTTGGGCTGATCGGCCAGGTTGGTCAGCGTGGTCTCGACCATCAGCTCAAAAGGCCGCTGGCCGGCGCTCACGGTTTTGACGATCCGAACGGCCTCGTCTTCGTAAGAGAATCGGCAGCCTTCGGTCCCCAGGCGCTCGAGCGCCCAGTCGAAACGATCGTACTTGACCTGATCGTCGGCCGACGGTGGCGATCCCGGTTGCACGCGGAACTCGGTCCGCAGGTTTCGCCATCGCTCGACGTCCGGCGTCGTCGACATGTCTTCCGAGGCGGTCTTGGCGTAGCGCGCGTCCGTCAGGAAGAAGTGCGTCAGGCCGGCCCCGCGCGAGGAGAGCTGGGCGCGGAAGCGCTTCCCGTCAATTTCGCAGAATCTCGCCGGCCGGTGGCGGCCGTGGCGCGGGCTTGTCCGGTTCGACGTCGATCACGTCCGGCGCAAAGCCGGGCGCGTTGACATACGTCTCGGTGGGAAAGTCTTGCGCCTGGCCGTTCGGCTTCTTCTGAAAGAAGAAGAAGTACATGGCCGCCATCGCTCCCGCGATGAGCATCCAACGGAAAGTCGAATTGCGGTCCATGAGTTCTCAGTTCGCCGAGCGACCGTGGCCATCCGCGAGCGCTGTGGGGTTCAGCGGCCGCGAATGCGGAGCGCGCCGCGGCGGTGGCGGGTCGTACCCGCCGGGATGAAACGGGTGGCACTTACACATACGTCGAATCGAAAGCAAGCCGCCGCGCAGAGCGCCGTGCGTCTCGAGGCAGGTTGCGGCGTAGCGCGAGCACGACGGTTCGAAGCGGCACACGTTCCCGAGCAGGCGCGAAAGTGTCCGTTGATACAAACGGATGAGCAAGATGGCCGTGCGCGCGAACATGTCAGGCCTCGTCGGGCGCAGGATGATGCGGCCGCTCACAGCGCGCCAGCGCTTCCGCGGCCCGTTTGCGAAGGCGCCGGTGAACCTCGGCCCATTCGCTCCGAACCGAAGCAAGGTCGAGGTCCTGAGCATGCGCGCGGGCGATCACGACCAGATCCACTCCAGGCGGAAGCAAATCGGGCCACAAACGAAAGCACTCGCGGCACAGGCGCTTGATCCGATTGCGCCGCACGGCGTTCCCCACTCTCCGTCCAACGACGAGGCCAATTCGGGGAGCATTGAGTTCGGTTGGAGCCCCCGGTTGGGGAGCCACGAGCAGTGTAAAATGAGCCGTTCCGACGCGGCCCCCGAGGCGCTGCGCCCTGACGAATTCGGCGTGGTTGCGGAGCCGCCGGTCCCGCCCGAAGGCAAACGCCATTCCCCCCGCCGCAGGCTACTTCTTGTAGATGGTCGGCACCAGGTGCTGCCGGCCCTTGCGACGGCGATTCGCCAAGACTTTGCGACCACCGCGGGTGGACATGCGAGCGCGAAAGCCGTGCGTGCGCGCACGCCGGATATTGTGGGGCTGATAAGTGCGCTTCATGACCGTCCTCTGGGGGCGGAAAGAGAGCATCGTTACGGGCGCGGGTCAAGCGCGACCATTTTTGCGATGGGGTGGCACGGTTTCTTGCCGCACCAGGCGCCGGCGGTGTTCTACTAAGAGGGTGTTCAACCGGCTGCTGCGCGATTCGATGCCGGCGTTGGGCGACACCCTCCAGGGCACGAGTGCTGGATGGGCAGTGAACCATTGAAGTTCGCCTCGTACCGCAATCTCGCGAGAGTTGGCGCGCTGCCGACCCGCCGGGGCGGCTTCGCAGCACCCGGAGCAACGAATGGCACGAGTTGACCTGCGAATCGCCGCAGTGAAGGCCGCCCTCGCGATCGCCGTGGGGGGAGCCGCGATACTTGCGTCAAAGTCCGCTGACGCGCAGCAGCAAACGTTTCACCTCGATCGGCTCGAGGTGCCCGGGTCGCCCGACGATGGGCTCGTCTTGTTCCGTCCCGCCACGCAGGACGAATCGATTGTCTATGCGCAACTCGGCCTGGGCTTTGCGATCAATCCGCTGCGCACGAGAGACCTTACGAACCTCCCCAGCGTGAGGCAGCTCTCGGCGACGAACGTCATCTCGAGCCAGGTATCCACGTATATGTCGGCGGGCTTCGAGCTCATCGACCGGTTGACCCTAGGGGGCACGTTTCCGGTGGCCTGGGTTCAGACCGGCAATCAGCCGATGTTTCCAATCCAGGAATTCGGTACCAACGGCGGAACGACCAGCTTTTCAACGACGGGCCCCGCCGTGGGCGATGCGCGCTTGGATGCGCGCTACGTCGTCTGGCGACGCGGCGATGGCTCGCAGGCCGTCGGGCTTCAGCTGAGCGCGTTCATTCCCACGGGCACGACCGGAAACTTCGGGGGGGACGGGTCCGTGAGCTGGTTGCCCATGATCACGGGCGAATGGACCCCCCACCACTGGCCCACGTTCGTGGCCAACCTCGGGCTGGCGCTGCGCCCGGACAACTCGATCAACGACCCTGCGGGTCACAACGGACCCGCGCAGGGGCTGGGCATCGGCAACGAGTGGCGCTGGTCCGTCGGGGCGCTGATGCCTCTCGCCCGTGGCCGGTTTCGGCTCGGGGTCACCCTCTTCGGCCAGACCGGTCTGAGCAACGACACCATCACGGGCAATACCATCTTCGCGAGCCAGAACACGCCCGTCGAGTGGAACGCGGAAGGGCGCATGAAGATCCCCATTCGAGCCCTCGACAAGCTCTTCGTGGGAGCGGGTCTGGGCACGCGCCTGACGGACGGTTACGGCGGTCCAGACTTTCGCTTCGTGGCGCTCGTGGGATCCCACTGGTCGATCGAAGACACGAATCCGCCGTCGCCGGACGCGGCGATCCGAATGAGCCTTCACGCGTCCATGAAAGATACGGACGGCGATGGGATCCCGGACGACGTCGATGCGTGCCCCATGGAGCCCGAGGATCACAAGAATCCCGACCCGCTCGACGGATGTCCCACGCCCAGCGTTCCCGCCGCGCCTCCGGTGGAAGAGGACACCGACAATGACGGTATCCCGGACAGCAAGGACGCGTGCCCGAAGGAACCCGGCCAGCCCGACCCCGATCCCGCGAAAAACGGCTGCCCGAGGTTCATCCATCTCGAGGGGTCGACGATCCGCATCCTGCAGCAGGTCCACTTCCAGACCGGGTCGGCGACGATCCTGGCCGATAGCTTCCCGATGTTGACGGAGATCGCGCAGCTCTTGAAAGCGAACGCGGACATCAAAAAGATGATGGTCGAAGGGCACACGGACAACCGCGGCAACGCCGCCATGAACCTGGACTTGTCCAAGCGCCGGGCCGCGAGCGTACGAACCTGGCTCGTGGATCACGGCGTCGAAGACGCGCGGCTCTCCAGCGAAGGCTACGGGCTCACGCGGCCTGTCGCGTCCAATGATACGGACGAGGGGCGTGCCGCGAATCGGCGCGTCGAGTTCAAAATCTTGGACCAGGGAGCGAATTAGTTAGGATTCGCTCCGTGGAACGCCGAAGCCGCGCGCGCGCGCGTGCGTTCGCGGTGGCTCTTGCCATCGTGCTCGCGCCTTCCCTGGTGCCGGCGGTCACGCCTCCTGCTCTTTGGTCGCCGACGACGACGTCTCCCGACCCGATCGGTGAGGCGGGCCTCGACCCCTTGGAGCGCGTGGCTCTCGACCGGTGTGGCCCCGGGGAGCGGGGGCTCGCGGCGACGGCGCGCACGATCGTCGGAGTCAAAGTGACGGGCTTGCCGATGCCGGAGCCGGGCGCGATTGCGTTTGCACAGCGCGCTGCGGGTGAGCCGCACCCGTGGGCTCGCGCGTGGGCCATCCAGGGGCGCACCCTCGGCGCGCAGGCCACGACGGCCGCGCTCGACGCCTGGCTCGCGGACGACAAGGCGACGCTACGCCGATGCGGCGTCGCGAGCGGTGTGGGACGGGATGGATCGCGCGTGCTCGTGGTCGTTTCCGTCGACGCGCTTGCGGACCTCGCGCCGCTGCCCACCCGGGCTCGCGTGGGCCAATGGTTGACGGTCGATGCGCGCCTGCGCGTCGCCGCCCGTGGCGGCAAGGTGATGGTCCTTGGACCGAACGGTGCGCCCCGCCCATTGCCTACGTCGTTCGAAGCCGGGCGCTTGCGCGCGCGCTTTGCGCCCGACGCGCCCGGCGAATTCGCCGTGCAAGTTACGGCGGACCTTGCGAGCGGCCCGCGCCCGGTTCTCGAGGCGAGTGTCTTTGCCGACGTCACGCCTCCCGCCTTTCCGAGCGCCGTGGCCGCGCCGGGCGAGGACGCAGAGGTCGCGGGGGGCGATGACCGCGCGGCTCTTGCGAGGATGGTGTCCGCGGCGCGGGCGTGGGAAGGGCTGCCGCCGCTCGCGCGCGATCGGCGGCTCGACGACGTGGCTCGCGATCATGCGCTTCGGATGGCCCGCGGCCACGTGCTCGCGCACGACGCGGGCGACGGCGATCCGATCGAGCGCCTCCGGGCGGCCGGCGTGTCCCCGCGCGAAGCGGGCGAGAACGTGGCGCATGCGGCGACCGTTGCGCTGGCTCACCGCGCGATGTGGGCGAGCCCTTCGCATCGCGCGAACATGCTACGGGGTGACTTCGACCGAATGGGGGTCGGCGTCGCGCGCGACGAGACGGGCGACGCGTGGGTCGTCGAGGTGTTCGTGGCGGATTCTCTTTGAGAAGAGCGATTCGGCGGGGCTCAGCGCATGAACGCCCGTGCGGCGCGCCTCCGTTCGGCACGGTAACCGATGCCGATTCCCGCGCGGAGCCCGAGCAGGAACGCCGCGACGATGGCCAAAACGACGCCGAAGGGAGACATGCCTAGCCCCCACCCGCGGCCGGACACGCGAAGAAGGAAACGAGCGTCTTTCCTGCTGGGGAGCTCGAGGAGGAGCGGCATCGCTCCCCTCGACGAGCCGTGCGCGCCCCTGTTGTCGAGCGGAGCCTTGCCGGAGGCAAGGCGGAGCGAGACTCAGGGTGACCCTGGTTACGCACCAGGAAACGAGCGTCTTGTCCTGCTGGGGAGCTCGAGGAGGAGCGGCATCGCTCCCCTCGACGCGCCGTGCGCGCCCCTGTTGTCGAGCGGAGCCTTGCCGGAGGCAAGGCGGAGCGAGACTCAGGGTGACCCTGGCTACGCACCAGGAAACGAGCGTCTTGTCCTGCTGGGGAGCTCGAGGAGGAGCGGCATCGCTCCCCTCGACGCGCCGTGCGCGCCCCTGTTGTCGAGCGGAGCCTTGCCGGAGGCAAGGCGGAGCGAGACTCAGGGTGACCCGGGTGACTCATTAGTTAACCGTAAAGCTCTTGCTGACCGAGAAGGGGCTGCCGCTGAACGCCGGAACGCGCACGGCGCGAAACCTCGACGCGACGCACGCGCCCGTCGCCGTTCCTTCGAACGGCTGCCCACTCACCGACGCCGACTGCGCCGCTCCGCTCGGCGCAAACACGACGACGATGCGCCCCGTGCCCGTGGGGCCGCTCGGCTTCTTGCAGCCCGCGGCGGCGCTCGCCGCGGCGCCGAGCCTCGCCTTCGCCTCACCCATGTTGAACGGCTGGTCCACGACCGCGGCCGCCGGCCTCGGCGCCTCGCGTGCCTGGCCGGCTGCCACAGCGGGCGAGCTCGCGAAGGGCCTGTTTTCCTTGGGGGGTGTGTCGTTGCTCGGGGCCGCGGCTTTGGCCGCACGCGACGGTTCCTCCGCGGCCGCCGTTGGAGCCGAAGGCACGTCGCCCGCGGGGGGAGCCGTCATCGCGGGGGCGCTCGGAATCGTTGCCGCGGGGGTGTCCCCCGTCGAGGCGATGGCCGTCATTTTATCGTTCGTGGCCTGGGCTGCGCCCTCTCCTTTGCCGTGCGTGAAGACGGTGGCTGCGCCGACGGCCGCCACGATCAGGAAGGCCCCTGCGCCCACCGCGAGAAAGATCAGGCCCTTGTTTCGGCCCCCCGGGGCGCGGCTTGCGCCGGCCTCGGCGTACTCCTCGATGGCGGGTGCCGACAGCGACGGCGCGGCGAGGTTGGGCATGAAAGCCCCTCCACCCGAAAGATTCATGATGTCGTCGACCCGGCTCCTTCTCTTGTCTTCGACGACGACTTGGGCGCTCAGCTGGCGAATGTCGATGAGGCCGGACGCCTCCGACGTGCTCGACGGCGAGGGAGCCGGCGGCCTTTCGGACCTCCCTTGCCTCCCTTGCGCCGTCACCGCGGACATCGAGAAGAGGACGCTGTTCTCGTTTCGGGCCCCGATGGGTCCCCTCTGGGGATCCTCGTGCGCTTGAGGCATCTTCGCGGGTGCACTGGTCAGGACGTCTTGCTCCCCGCCTGCTTGGGCCACGCCGCCGAACAGGTCCGCCGCCGGGGCTCGACCGCCGCCGCGACGCGCCGATTGCGGGGACGCAGCCCCTGATGACGCGAACGCCCCGCCGAATCCGTTGGCCCCCACGCCCCCGAAAGAAGCGACCGCGCGTGCACCGCCGAGTCGTCCGATGGCATCCGGCGAAGAGCCCGGAGGCGCGCCCACGGCGGCCGTGCACGCTGCGTAGAGAGGCGCGAGCTCGCGTAGCGCCGCCCAATCGTCCATCCCGTCTTTCCAAAAGAAGGTGTCGGCGTCAATCGTTCCCGATGCGAACGCGGCGACGACTTCGCCGTCCGTCATGGTCCGCTGGTCGCCCTCGACGATGCTCACGGTCCAACCGTCTTGCGCAACCTCCGTCGACTCGGGCGCGCGCTGCGGCTCGAGCGGAGCGGACTCCGTCGTGGTGATTGCGGATGGATCGCTGCCATTCACGACGATGGTCGACGCGCATTTCTTGCAGCGGATCTTGACGATCTTCCCAAGAACCTTCTCGTCCGCGATCGTGTACTTGGCCTGACACGACTGGCAGGTAATCTTCATCGAGCGCCCGTTCTCCCCATCCGCGAATCGTAGCGCGCCCGCTCTTGCGCGTCCCCTTCGGCGTGCCGGCAGTCCGCGGGTGGTGCGAGACCCGAGCCAGGTTGGGGGGAGATCCTCCCCCCCAAGCCCCCCGCCTTCCACTTCCGGCCACATGCTCTCCCCCGCCAGCCCAACTTTCCTTCAGTTTCAGGGCGCCCCGGGGTTTCACACTAGCCCCCCCCCCACCCGGCTGCGCCGGACACGCGACGTAGGCAACGAGCGTCTTGTCCTGCTGGGGAGCTCGAGGAGGAGCGGCATCGCTCCCTCGACGTGACGTGCGATCCCGTTCTGTCGAGCGGAGCCTTGCCGGAGGCAAGGCGGAGCGAGACTCAGGGTGACCCGGGGTGACTCAACACTAACTCAACACTAGTTAAGCAACACGAGCTGCGTTCCATCTTTGCCACAGAAAGCCGCGGTTCCGTCGAAGCGGCCCCCGCATGTGGGACAAATCTTTCCCCGCGTGGCGACCGGGCGCGGCGCCATCATCGCGGCCGGGGCGAGCTCGTCCCCATCATGCGGGCAGACGCTTACGCCCGGGTTGAAGCCACGGTGGCATGTCGGACAAATGCCGCCACTCGGACCCCCGACGAGCGCTTCGTGGCCCGCGACGGACACCAAGCGGTTTGCGTCGAACGGGCAGTATCCGCCGCCCCCGCCGGAGAATTCACGGCGGCACGACGGGCAGAACACGAGCCCCACGCTGGTTCCGCGGGCCGCAGCGTCTGCGGTTTGCTGTTGCGCGCGGGCGACGCTCTCCAGGTGCGCGCGCATCTGCGCCGCGTGTTCTTGCTCGCGCATCTGCTTGGTGGCTTCATAGTCGCGCATTTTCTCGGCGTGTCGTGTCCGCGCGGCGTGTTCGAGGGCGCGCGCGCGCCGGCCGCGCAGGGCCGCCAAGACGGCGACGACGCCCAATAGGAATGCGAGGCCCGCGATGATGCCGATGAAGAGAAAGCGGCGATGGTGCGCGTTGTCCTCGGCTTGCACGTTCGACCCGCCGAGGGAGCTCGTGGTGAGCACGGCGACGGCGGGCTCCACGCGTTCGCCGTTGGGGTCGAGGCCCGACCGCGCGAGAAGCGCCTCGTAGCGCGCCGCCGAGGTCACCTCGACGGACGCCCGCGCGCTGCGGCCATTCGCGGTCGCGATGACGTCGAAGCTCCCGTCGGACAGGTCGCCCCCCCCGGGGATGGTGAGCCTGCCCGCGGAGTCGATCGACGGTGCGATCGAAGGGAGCGGCCCGCTGGAGGAGTGCACCGCGCCGACCGACCAGCGAATCGACGTGCCCGTTGGACAGCCGCTCGCGTCCAGCACTTTCGCGCCGAACGCAAAGGTGTCGCCCACGCGAAGCAGCTTGCGGGAGGGTCGCACTTCGAGGCGCGCGGCGTCGCCCGGCGCGCTGCAATCGGGCCTGCCGACGGGGGCGGCTCGGCCCGTCCCGGGCTTGCCGGGGGCCGCGGTGTTCTCCACGGAGCTTGCGCTGGGGGCCACGCTCACCCCGTCCGGCGAGGGCGACGGCGGCGGCTTGGACGCGCGATGAAGCGTGGCCTGGCGCCCGACGTCCGCGATGCAGTGCGCGCCCTCGATGGTGAACTCGTAGCGGCCGGTCTCCGCGACGGAAAGCGTGCTGTCGCCCGTGAGAAAATAGGCCGAGTTGATGGCCGCGCGGCGCGGGTCGCTCCGGGGAGTCGAGCACCGCGTGCGCCAGGTTCGCCCGTCGCTCGAATGGGTATCGCGGGCGAGCGTGGTCATGGGGTCCAGGCACTGGTCGGTGCGATACGTGCGTCCGCTCGTGTCGATCACGAGCTCGTCCCCTTCGGCGCGGACGGTCGCCGGACCGGCCGCTTGCGTCGTTCGAGACACGGGCGGCGGCCCGCAGGGGGCGCTCCATTGCTGGACCGTGAACGTCTCGGTGACGGCGCTCATGTTCCACGCGCCGTCGAGCGGCTGGCCGTCCGCCCGGGCGTTGGGGCCGCAGAACAGAGCCCCCGCGCCGGTCAGGGCGACGACGAGGGCCGCGCGGAGAGCGGCTGAATCAAGGGCGCCGGGGTGCCGGGACGTCACGTGGATGGGCCCGAGAGCGTAGTGCATCGAGTCCATCGACGCGACGGGAAGTTCCACGGCCCGCGCGCCTCGCGCGACGATGCGACGAACTTCCCCCGCCGACCGCCGAATCGCACGGTTGATTGGCCAGTGCGGCAGGGCGCTTGTGGTAGTGTCGCTCCCGTGAGCAGACCCCGTAGCGGAGGCCTGGAGCGAGCAGGGTGCAGACGCCGCCGGAGGGCGGGCGAGCAAGTACGTCGGGGGTTGGCCGGAGCCGTCGCCGCGACGGGGCTTCTCGGCCTTGCGCCCCTCGCCGCAGCGCAATCGACGCCGAACGCCATCCCCACGACGAACAGCGACGGCTTCGACACGCACCTCTTTCGTCCCGCCATGGACTCCAAGGGCCTTTTCACGGTCAACGGGAGCGACGTCCTCGGCAACAAGGAATTTAGCGTCGGGCTGATCATGGACTACGCCCACGCGCTCCTGCGGATCCCGAATGACGAGCTCATCGAACACTCGTTTCAAGGGACCTTGCAGGCCAACTACGGCATCGCGAACCGATTCGTCGTCGGGCTCGACATGCCGATCGACCTCATGTCGGGGTCGCCGCAGTCGAGTATCCCCAATTCGTGGGGACCGCAGAAGCTCGACTTTCAGGGCGTCGGCTACATCGGCGCGCACGCGAAATGGCGCGCGACGCGCGTCGAGCACGGGTTCGGCCTCGCCGTCGGCTTGCAAATTGGCGCAGGACTCGGGGATGCGGCCGCGAACGCCGGGGCCGACGCCGGGTTTTTCTATTGGCCCGTCCTCATCGCGGAGAAGCGCTTCGGCGCGCGCGGGGAGTTCCGCGTCGCCATCAACGGCGGCTACCGCGGACACTCCGCCACGAACACCACGCTGCCGCTCCGGAACGGTACGTTCGCGGACGGGAGCCTGGTCACGTACGGGGGCGGTGCGAGCCTCCGCGTGCTCGGGACCGTCGACCTCGTGGCGGAAACGTACGGCACGTACTTGCTCGCGAGCGGCGCCGACTCGGGCGTAAAGCTCAGCAACGAAGCGGTGGGCGGAGTCAAGCTGTTCGTCGAGCGAAACTCGTATCTGATGCTCGGGGGAGGCGTGCGGTACACGGCGGGATTCGAGGCCGCCGACCAGAGAGCCTTTCTTGGCTTCGTCTTCGAGCCGTCCATCGGCGATCGAGACGGCGACGGCATCAAGGATGACGTCGACCAATGTCCGGATGACCCGGAAGACTTCGACGGGTACAAGGACGAAGACGGCTGCCCGGACCCTGACAACGACAACGACGGCATTCCGGACGTCGACGATCGCTGTCCGAACGTTCCCGAGGATCGGGACGGAGACCAGGACGAAGACGGGTGTCCCGAAGGCAACGAGGGCGACCGGGACGGCGACGGGATCGTGGATTCCAAGGACAAGTGCCCCGACGAGCCGGAGGATCGGGACGGCTTTCAAGACGCGGACGGGTGTCCCGATCCGGACAACGATCAGGACGGCATTCCGGACAAATTGGATAAATGCCCGAACGACCCCGAAGACAAGGACGGCTTCGAGGACGCGGACGGGTGCCCCGATCCCGACAATGACCACGACGGCATTCCGGACGTGAAGGACAAGTGCCCGAACGACCCGGAAACGTACAACGGGTTCGAAGACGAGGACGGCTGCCCGGACAAGGGGAACGTCATCATCCAGGACAACAACATCGTCATCCTCGACAAGATTCAGTTTGCCTATAACTCCGCCGAGATTCTTCCCGCGTCGAACAAGATTCTCGACGCCGTCGGGATCACGCTCGCGCATCACCCGGAGTTCGTGCTCTTGGAGGTGGCAGGGCACGCCGACGAGCGCGGCAACGACGATTACAACCTGAAGCTCACCCAGGATCGGGTCAATTCCGTCGTCCGTGCCCTGATCGCGCGCGGGATTGACCGTTCGCGCGTTCGCAGCAAGGGCTATGGCGAGTATTGTCCCCTCGACGAGGGCCACAGCGAGGCCGCGTGGGAGCAAAATAGGCGCGTCGAATTCAAGATCGTGAAGACGGCAGACGGCCCCACCGGCGTCGAGCTCGGGTGCCCGAACGCCGTGCAACACGGAGTGGTGCCGGACAAGGTCGAGTGATGCTCTCCCCCCAAGCCCCCCAACTTCCATTTCCGGCCCCACCTTCAGATTCGAAGCCAGAGCGTCGCCTTATTTCCAGGCGCACAAAAGCGAAAGGGGGAGCCCCCGCCTGGGAATGGCGGAAGCTCCCCACTTTCTGGTTGTCACCACCCTGCGTCTAGGTGGTGTGTGGCAGCGCCGGGCCGGCCGTTGCGCCCCCGCTCGTCGCGGGGGGGCTCGGGCTGCTCGGCGCGATCACCTTGGGCGGCGAGGCGACGGTGGGGGTCACGGTGACGCCGGTGACGTCACCCGTGATCTCCAGTCGTTGCTTGCTGCCCATGGTGTGCCGCGCGGCGCGCGTTGCGGCGCGCTTTGCGGCGGCTACCGTCTTGGACGCGACCGTTTGCGGCGTTCGCGCCTTCGTTTGCAGTCCGAAGTCGGCGAGAACGTCGGGCGAATTGAGGTATGCCGCCTTCACGTACGTCGCGAACGCACCCATGAAGGTGCGCAGCGCCGGCGCGTCGGTTGTTTCGGCAGCCACTTTCGCCTTGGCCGATGCCTTGGCGGTATCCACGGCCGTGCGCAGGGTCACGAGAGATTGCAGCTTCTCGATCACCTGCGCCGGTGTCAGCGACTGTCCCGCGAGCGTGACTTGCGTCACGTTCGACAGGTGCTTGTTCGCCCCCGCAATGAGTGCTTGCGCGCGGGCGACCACCACGGCCTTGCCTGTTGCTTGATTCGTAGCCATTGATTCATCCTCCTTTCCGAGGGGCGCACGCCCCACGAGCGAGCCCCATGCTCGCGCGTAGCGCGTGTACTTTTCGTTTTTCGTCGCCCTTCAAAAGGACATTCCGAGCCCGATTCGCGATTCGCCGCCGGAGACGACGAAATCGACCCAGCCCATCCGATTTATGCGGCTCCGCGCATTCGCCAACGCCCGCGCCATCGGCGAGAGTCGTGCCCGAACGAACCGAAGGGGCACGTCCACTCGAGCGACGCCCCTGAGCTTGCGGGGTCATGCACGCATCGCACTCGCGGCATTCCCAATGCCCATTCGGACGATTCGCGGGTCCATGATGGCCGATGAGCCACGCACGGGGCCGAGGGGGCCACGCGTCTCGTGGATTCACGACCTTGATCGACGAGAGGGATGCGCCCACGGGCGTGCAAGGGTGACCGCATCCTCGTGATTGGGGCATGAATGAGCAACATTCGGAGGCGCATCCCGTGGATTCACGAGCGGATCGACGAAATGGCTGACCGCAAGGGTCTGACAAGGGTGACTCACCAGGAAACGAGCGTCTTGTTCCTGCTGGGGAGCTCGAGGAGGAGCTCACCAAACATCATTCGGAGGCGCATCGCCCGGCCACTTTGAGCGCGCGAAGCGGAATCGTCACCGGCCTGTCTCGAACCGGTTGCCGCCATCCTAGAGAAAGCGCACATGCGCTCGCTCTGCGCGGCTTCGGCGCTCTTCGTCCTCTGCACCGCCAACGCCTGCAGCTCCGGGGATGTCCGCAAGGACGTCCCCGTTGCAAAGGAAAGCGCCGCCGCGATCGCATCCGCGGTGCCGTCGGCGCGGTCGGCGACGGGCCCGGTGCCCGTGCGGCCGCTGCGCAATCGCGTGGCATACATCCCGCCGCAATGCTTCACGAAGACGCGCGGCGACGACGGGAAGGTCAAAAACCCTTGCTACGCGTGCCACACCCGGTCGGAGGCGCCGAACTTCGTCAACGACGACGACCTGCAGGTGACGCTCACCTTCCCCGAGCCGGCCTTCAAGAATCCCTGGACGAATCTGCTCTCGCCGCCGGTCGCGCACGCTCCGCCCACGAGCGACGCGGCCGTCCTCGCGTACGTGCGGCAAAGCAACTACTTCGACGCGGACGGGCGGATCACTTTGGCGCGCGCGCTCGCGACCCCGCCGCCCGAGTGGGACGCCAACGGCAACGGTCGTTGGGACGGGTATACGCCCGACGTGCAATTTGCGTTCGACGCGGAGGGCTTCGATCACGCTCCGGACGGCGCGCCCAACGGGTGGCGCGCCTTTGCCTACTATCCGTTCGTGGGCACTTTCTTTCCCACCAACGGCTCGGCCGACGACGTCCTGATTCGGCTCGATCCGGCGTTGCGCCAGAGCGCGGACGGCCGCTTCGATCTCCGCACGTATGCCGTAAACCTCGCGATCGTCGAAGCGCTGGTCACCCGGGCGGACGTCGCGATCGATCCCGTCGACGAGACCGCGCTCGGCATCGACCTCGACCTCGACGGCCATCTCGGCCGGTCGACCCGGGTCGCGTTCGATGGATCCGCGGATGGCCACGGCGCGACCCGAATGCACTACGCCGGTCGGGCGCGCGACCTCGAGCAGCGCGG
Organism: uncultured delta proteobacterium; assembly: GCA_963831555.1. GTDB lineage: Bacteria > Myxococcota_A > Polyangia > Polyangiales > Polyangiaceae > Palsa-1150. Next base: position 206,434 of record CAWHQT010000015.1, on the reverse strand, counting down.
CGAGTTTCCGATCGCCCCGGGCTTGTTCCCGCTGCACACGGAGTTCTTTCACACCGTTCGCTATCTCGACGTCGGGGCCGACGGGGTCGTCGCGATGGCGCCGCGCATGAAGGAAGTCCGGTACGCGAGGAAGGCGAAGTGGTTGACGTACGAGGACGTCGAGGCCCACGTCGGTCTCGAAAAGTTCGCCACGATGAGCTCGACGGACCGAACCCACGGCGTCCAATGGTTTGGCGAGATCGGCGTATCGAACGAGCAAGGCTGGTACTACCAGGGCTTCATCGAGGCGGGCGACGGCTCCCTCCGCCCCCAGTCGATGGAGGAATCGGCCTTCTGCGAGGGGTGTCATAGCGGTATCGGCGCGACCACCGACGGGATTTTCTCGTTTCCGCGCAAGCTCGGAGACAAGGCCCCCGCGCGCGGGTGGTTTCATTGGTCGCAGCACGACCTGCGCGGAATCGCCGAACCCAGACGCAAGGACGGGCAGTACGAATACACGCTCTACCTGCGCCAGGCCGGGGCGGGCGACGAGCTACGTTCGAACTCCGAAGTCACCCGTCGCTTCTTCGATGACCACGGCTCGCTTCGTCCGCGCGAAGTGGCGAGCCTACACGCCGACATCGCGAGCCTCCTTCTCCCGAGTTCGGCGCGCGCGCTCGATCTCGACCGCGCGTACCGCGCCGTGGTCCTCGACCAGAGCTTCGATCACGGGCGAGACGCCGTCCTCGCCGCGAGCCCGAACGTCGAGCAGAGTCCAGTGCTCGGGGGCAGGACGGGGATCACGGACCCGGTCGTGGCCATGCGGCTCGCGCGCTGAATGGCGGAAACGTCATACGGTGTTTGCACGCCCGACACATCGCGATCCTTTTACCGCAACTTCACCGGGAAGCCATGTACCGGATGTTAGGAATCGTCGCCGGGAAACGCCATTTCCGCGTATTCCGAAAGTGAGGATTCGTCAAATGCGTAAACGAACGGGCCTCTGGCTCATCGCAGTAACCTTCACCCTCGCGGGCTGCAGCTCGGGAGCGAGCGAACCGGGTGCCGCCCCCATCCTGGGATCGACCGAGAGCGATCTCACCCCGGGCACGACATTCAACGGAACCGGCGACAACGCCACGACGTCGCCGATCAAGCACGTCATCGTGGTCGTCGGCGAGAACCGCACGTTCGATCACGTGTTCGCCACGTATCAGGCGACGAAAGGTCAGACCGTCGACAACTTGCTCTCCAAGGGCATCATCAACGCCGACGGGACCCCGGGACCGAACTTCGCCCTCGCCGGGCAATCCTCGGCAATCGACTCGAGTCCGGCGCAGGATCAACTGCCCCTCAATAACGCGCAGCCGACGACATTTCAGGTCGGACCGGGCGACAAGTCGGCATACACGAAGCTTCCCGAGCCCGGCCTCGGCGGTCCGGAGACTCCGTTCGTTCCGACGGTCGCGGAGGCGACCGCCGTCGAGAACGGCCTCGAGCCGCAAGACGAAGTGCTCTTGACGACGGGTGGAACCGGGCTGCCTGGATCCGGCGTCCCTGACACGCGCATCTTCGGTTTCGATGACTTGCCGCCGGGCCCCTTTCAGCTCACGCCCGGCGTGCCGTACGACGCCTACGCGGCGAGCCCCGTCCACCGGTTCTACCAGATGTGGCAACAGCTCGACTGCAGCGGTCTTTACTCGACCGCATCGAACCCCGCCGGGTGCCTCGGCGATCTCTTCGCTTGGGTCGAGACGTCCGTCGGCGCGGGCACCAACGGTAAGGCGCAACCGGCCTCCTTCGCCGCGCTGTCGACCCATGAGGGCTCCACCGCGCTCGGCTTCTACAACGTGCAGGAGGGCGACGCGCCCCTCTTCAAGTCGTGGGCGGACACGTACGCCATGAGTGACAACTACCACCAGGGCGTCGAGGGTGGCACCGGCGCGAACCACGTCATGCTCGGCACGGCCGACGCGATCTACTACAGCGACGGCATCGGCGACGCGACCACGCCGCCCACGCAGGAGATTGAAGACCCGGATCCCCAGGCCGGAACGAACAACTGGTACACCGAAGACGGGTACGGCACGACCGACTCGAACGGAAATCCCGTCGGCGGCGGCTCGTACAGCAACTGCTCGGATTCGGAGCAGCCGGGGGTCAACTCCGTTCTCAGCTACCTCGCGTCCTTGCCCTACCAGGTCGACCCCCGCTGCGACCCGGGACACTTCTACCTCTTGAACAACTACGACCCCGGTTATTTCGGCGACGGTAGCGTGGACACGGGCGCGAACAACTTCTTTACGATTCCCCCGTCCAGCGTGCCCACGATTGGCGAGCAGCTGCGCTCGAAGGACGTGTCGTTCGCGTACTTCGGCGATCAGTATAACCTGTACGTGCAGGATCCGAACTACCTCAATCCCGCGAACCTCTACTGCAATATCTGCAATTTCTTCCAATACAACACGCAGATCATGGCCAATCCGGCGGCGCGGGAGGCGCATCTCAAGGACACGGTCGACCTCTACACCGGCATCCAGAACGGCACGCTCCCGGCGGTCTCGTTCGTCAAGCCGAGCGGGCTCGTGGACGGTCACCCGGCATCGTCGAAGCTGGATCTCTTCGAGGCGTTCGTCAAAAAGATCGTCGACCTGGTCCAAACGCAACCGAGCTTGTGGCAGCAAACGGCCATCCTCGTGACGTTCGACGAGGGCGGCGGTTACTACGACTCGGGGTACGTGCAAGCGGTCGACTTCTTCGGAGACGGTACCCGCGTCCCGATGGTCGCGATTTCGCCGCTGGCCACCGGTGGCCGCATCTCCCACCAGTACACGGATCACGCGTCGGTCGCGAAGTTCATCGAGCGCAACTGGAAACTCACCCCCATCACGAAGCGCAGTCGCGACAATCTGCCGAACCCGGTGCAGAAGGCCGCCAACCCGTACGTGCCGGTCAACGAGCCGGCGATCGGCGACTTGTTCGACCTCTTCAACTTCTCGCACTGAGCGAACGCCACTTCAGGCTTCGAGCGCGAAGACGGCGGTCCGGCGTTACGTCGGGCCGCCGTCGTCGTTCCATAGACCCCCGACGCTGGCAACGAATGCCCCATCTCGTCCTGTGGCGGCCCCGCAGCGTCTTGATCAAACCCCCTCGGGGTGCCACGCTCGCGCTCGCATGCCGTACGGTCGGTTGAAGCGCCTGCGATGACGATCGGGAGAAAGGCACGGACGCCGTGGGTCGCTCGGGCGTGGCGGGCGATCGCCACGACCCTCTTGCTTCTCGCGGCCGGTTGCGGGGGCATGGCGAGCCAGGACGAGACCGACGCGAGCGGCGACGCGGAGGGGTATACCGACGCGATCACGGCCACGCATGCCGACGCGAGCACGGGTACGCATGCCGACGCGAGCGCGGGTACGCCCGCCGACGCGAGCACCGCTGCGCATGCCGACGCGAGCGCGGACGCGCGCGTGAGTTCCAGCGGCGACGCGGGCGTCGACGCAGGGACTGGGCAGAACGATGGCGCCGCAAACGTTTCTCCCCCGGAGGCTGCGGCTCCCGGCCCAGACGCCAGCGGATGCAACGCGAGCACGTGCCGGGCGGGCTGTTGCGACGGCGATGGCCACTGCCAGTCGGGGTCTCCCACGTTCTGCGGGACGGGCGGCTTCGCTTGCCAGATCTGTCCTCCCGGCATGCAGTGCCAGGGCAACTTCTTCTGCGCGTGCACGCGGGAGTCGTGTCCCAACGGATGCTGCAACGACTCGTTTGTTCCAGGGATGGCCGACAGCGGGGCCGCGTGCCTGGCCGGCACCTCCGACATGTCGTGCGGCGGCGGCGCTGCCGACTGCCAGGACTGCACGTTCAACGGGATGGCGGGCACCGGTGGCACGTGCGCCGGCCAGCTTTGCACCTATCCTCCCCCATGCACGTGCATGACCGGCTGCTGCGACCGTTCCGGCCAGTGCCAGCCAGGTGCGTCGAACACGCAGTGCGGTGAGCTCGGCGGATACTGCCGCGACTGCACCCTATCCGGCACCCAGTGCGATATGGGGCAATGCACCGGCGGGCTCGATGGGGGCGGCTGCAACGAGCAAACGTGCCCCAACGGGTGCTGCGATGCGCTCGACCAATGCCAGCCAGGAGTATCCCTCACGAACTGCGGCAATTTCGGCACCCAATGCCAGAATTGCCCCCTTGCGCCGGACGTGCCGCCGGGCGCGCAGATCTTCGCGGTCTGTTCGAATCAGCAGTGCATGTCGCCCTCGGGGGTGGACACCGGGTGCAATCCGGATACGTGCCCCGCGGGCTGTTGCGACGGGGCGGGCCATTGCCTCGACGGCTCCGACGACGCGGCGTGCGGGAACCGAGGAACGCTGTGCGTCGACTGCACCCCGCTCGGCGCCCCGTGCGATTTCGGCGTGTGCACGGCGCTTGACGGGGCCGTCCCGTGTTCGCAAACGTGCAACGGATGCTGCGATGCGAACGGCAATTGCCAGCTCGGGTTCGCCGACACCCAGTGCGGGGCCATCGGCACCACGTGCACCGATTGCACCGCCCTCGGTCCGCCGTCGACCTGCGACCTCGGCGCGTCGCCAAGGGCATGCGCCAGCCAGCAGACGCAATGTCCGGCGCCGTCCCTGGGTTGCCCCGTCTTCTTGGAAGAGCAGGCACCGGCGACGCAAACGGTCTGTTCGAAGGTCGAACTGCAAAGTGCCGCGACGGCTTGTGCCGGCGGAGCGTACACCGACGGCTGCGAGGCGTTTCTCAACGCGGAACAACAAGCGAACGATGCGTGCGGAACCTGTTTGCAGACGTTCGACTATGACTTCGTCGACCAGATCGGCGTTCGATCGTGCGTGGCGCCTTTCGTCGACGCGACGTGCAATCACAACAGCGCGTGCGTCGCGTATTGCGTCTGGCAAAGCTGTGTCACCTGCGCCGACGCGGAGTCCAACGCAGCGTGCGAAGCCCAAGCGGCGACCACGCCTTGCGCGCCGTATTTCCAAGCCGATCAGTGCGTCACCCAAGCCCTCGCGGGACCGGCCGCCGTTTGCAACCCGGCCGCCTACCAGCAGAATTTCGGCGCGTGGCTCCAGGCGGTCGGCAGCGCCTACTGCGGGCAGTGACCCCGCATAACCAACTACGGCACCACTTCTACCCTTTTCGCCATGCCCAGAACGGCGCGCGCTTGCTGCACGCAGCTCTTGTCGCCCAGGTCCTTGCACGTGCTGATGAGCAGGCGCACTTCGGCGTCCGACGCGCGGCCGCTGAAGACGCGCGGCTCGAGCTGTTGCTTCAAGAGAATCTTGGCGTCCGGCGTTCCTTGAAGCGCGAGCTGGCGCTCGCGATCGTCTACGCCGCTGGGAGCGGCCGCGCCTTGCGAAGCGGGGGCTCCGAGTGGAGCGGCCGCCACCACTTCCTGCGCCCATACCCCCTTCCTTCCGCCGTCGCCGCGCAAGGACGTGCCCGAGGCGTCCTCCCGTGTCCTGCCGGACTCCTTGATGGGGTTGGCCGCCATCGGCAGATCGGTCGCCTTGGCCGCGGTCGCGCTGGCGTTCGCGTCGAGCTCTTGCAACCTGTCGGCCGCGACCTTGCGGTGGGGCGCGTCGACGCTCATCGCCTGCGACACCGTCTGGTAGAGGCCTCGTTTGGTGGCCGCGTCGCTCGTCTTGTCCGCCCGCGTCAGGAGCGCTTCGGCCCACTGACTCTCGATGTCTTTGACCTCGGGCTCGTCCCGCCAATGGGACGACGGATCGGCGATGGGACCTTCGAGCTTTGCGTGGGCTCCGTCCCAGTCGCCCGTTGCGGCGAGCTTCTTGGCCTCGTCGAGGGCGATCTGCTCGGCAGACTCCGGAGTGGGGGCCCCCGCGCGCGCGGGGAAACGGGGCCGCGTGTACGACCACGCGCCCGCGGCCCCGGCGCATACGACCACCACGAATACGGCGATCGGCAGCACGTTGCCCAGCCGGCGTCCGCGCATGCCGTCGCCGGGCTCTCGGTCGGTGATGGTCGCCAGCTGGTGGCTCTCGGTCGGCAAAAAGATTTGCCCTGCCCCCACGAATTTGAAGCGCACGTCGCCGAGCTCGACCACGTCGCCCGGTTCGACGATGCCACGCCGGAGCTCGGATCCGTTGACGCGCACGCCGTTGCTGGACCCCTTGTCGACGATCTCGAAGCGCCCGTCGCCCAGGGCGTGGACCTCGCAATGAAGCCGTGACACGGAGTTGTGGTCGACCGAAACGGTCGCGTCCTCCGCGCGCCCGATGGTCATGCGCTCGCGCTCCAGCGGAAACTCGGCTCCGGGGGTAGGCCCCGCGAGCATGACGAGCCGATTGGGCCGATCGAGCAGCATGGCGCCGCGCGGATGGGGTGCGCTGGGCACGGTCTGCGTCGAATCGCTCCCCCCCGCGGCCTCGCTGGCGGCCGCGAGCGCGTCATCCTGCAAAATGATGCGGTAGTCACCGATTTGGACGAGATCGCCGTGCGCCAGGGCCTGCGCGTGGGTGATTCGCAGCCCGTTGACGAAGACCCCGTTGTAGCTCGTCAGGTCTTCGAGAATCAGGGTCCCGGCCTCGGTGGCGGTCCCATTCCTCCGGTAGAAGCGCGCGTGCTCTCGCGACACGTTCCGCTCGGTCAAGCGGATGATGTTCCCCTCGCGGCGTCCAACGGTGTACTCGCTCCGCGTGAGCGGTACCGTGGTCCGCTTCGCTTCGTCGTCCTCGATGACCAGCTTCCACATCGGTGGTCTGTTCGCGCCTGGCTTTACGACGGCAACGCGGGGCTAGGCGCTCCGAGTGAATTCTACCTAGCGCGCACTCCGAGATGCAAGCCGAGAACCGCCGCGGATGGCTATTCTAGATTTTGTGGCTCACCGGACGGAAGAAGCGTGACGAACGCGTCTCGTGCGGCGAGGACGCGGGCGTCGTCCTGCGCGTCGAACGTTATTTTGGTCTTGTAGGCGGGATCGCCCCATTTCGGGTACGACCCGACGGCGACGTCCGCAAAAGCGGTGACGACGCGATCCAAGAGGGGCCGAAGCTCGCCCTCGTCCATCTTGACGTACACAGCCCGCGATACGAACGCCGGGCCGCCGCCAAGGTGCGCGAGCGCGACGGGGAGCTTCGCCCGAAACACTTCGGGTATGCCGGGAAGGAGCCACGTGTTGCCCAGCCGAATCGTCGGCCAAGCGATTTCGCTATTGACCTCGAGGGACGCGCCCTCGGGCACGAGCGCCATGCGAAGGTGCCCGTCCAAGCAACGCGTGCCGTAGTGGGCGCGCAGGAGCGACTCCATGTCCGCCGAAGCGACGACGGGCACTCCGAACGCTCGGGCCACGGCCTCGATCGTGACGTCATCGTGGGTGGGACCGACGCCGCCGCTCGTGAAGAGCCAATCGTGCGTTCGCGAGAGCGCTCGGACCTCTTCCGCGATGGTCTCCACATCATCCATGACGACGACGACCCGGCGAAGCAGTATGCCGCGCGATCGAAGCGCGCGCGCGAGGACGGCCATGTTGGCTTCGTCCACCTTTCCCGAGAGGATCTCGTCCCCGATGACGAGGGCGGCCGCCGTCGGCATGGAGCGAGCGCGGCTGGACGAGCGATCCATGGGGAGAAGGTGGGGTTGCGGGTAGGCAAGCGGGGTAACGGGGCGAGCGCGGGGACGTGATTGGACGTGACTGCACGCGGCTGAACGCGACAACCCGCCGGCGCGCTACGTTACCGTCACGCGGATCTCGGCGCGAGCGTTTCGTTCGTAGTACCCTTGGCGTTGGCGCATGCGCAGGGTGCTCGTTGTCGAAGATTCGGTGGCGGCTCGCGCGTTCGTCCGCGCCGTTCTCGAAGGCCCGGAGTTCGCTGCGGGCGCCGGGGGCTGCGAAGTCGTCGAGGCCCAGAGCGGCTTCGACGCGATGCGCCTTTTGCCGCGCGGCCCCTACGATCTCATCATCACCGACATCAATATGGCGGACATCAATGGGCTGGAGCTGATTCGCTTCATCCGCAAGTCGGCCCATCACCGGGGAACGCCGCTCCTCATCATATCCAGCCTTCGGGCCGAGGTGGACATCGAGCGCGGTTTGTCGTTGGGCGCCAACGCGTTTCTCGGCAAGCCGTTCACCCCCGAGCAGCTTCGCAACGAATGCGAGCGGTTGATCGGCGAGGCGCGCGCGACGGCGCAAGACCGCGATCCGGCTGGCGGCGGACCGTAGCGCCATGGAAGGGAGCGGCGGCCGCGGCGATGGGGTGGACAAGGCGCGCGACGAGTTCTTCAGCGAAGCGCAAGAGCTGGTGGACGGGCTGGGGCGCGACCTTCTCGCGCTCGACGATGGACTGAAGAAAAACCAGTTCGACCCGGAGCTCATCAACGACGTGTTCCGCGGCGTGCACACGCTGAAGGGGCTCTCCGGGCTCTTTGGCGCGACGCGGATGTCCGGACTTTCGCATCAACTCGAGGACGCGCTCGACGACTTGCGCCTCGGGCGCGTCGAGCTCACCGCGAGCGTGCTCGACCTCCTCTTTCAGGCGGTGTCCCTGTACACGCGGTTGCTCGTCGCCGAGAAGGGCGACGCGAGCGAGCCCACCGAGGAGGTCGACGAGCTGCTGGCGGCGCTGGGCCAGGTGTCGGGCCAACGTCCAGGTGGGGCCGCGACCACCGTCGCCCAATACGATTTGGACCCGGGCCTCTTCGGGGTCCTCACCGAGTACGAGGAGCACCGGCTTCGTACGACCATCGGGCAGGGGCTGAACCTGTATCGGATTCGCGTACGCTTTTCGCTCGCGACCATCGACAGCGCGCTCGACGACATCAAGGCGAGCGCCCGGCCCCACGGCGAGATCATCACCTACCTGCCGACGGGCGCGGGGGCGGACGCCGAAACGATCGAGCTCGAGATTCTCATGGCGAGCGCGGAGCCTCTCGCTCCGCTCCAGCAGGCGATCGCGTCCGCGAACGTGGCCGTCGAGGAGGTCCCGCGGCGCACGAGCTCCAGCTCGCGGCCTTCCCTCCTCGCGCCGCGTCCCGCGCCCGCGCGGGCCCCCGCAGAGTTCGGGGTATCGCCGGGCCCGGGCGCGCCGGCGGTCGGGGGTGCATCGAGCGAAGCCGGGGCGGGCGCAGGCCCCGCCAAGCCGACAGGCCCCGTTCGCGTCCCCGCGAGGGCCTCCGCCGCCGCCGAAGTGTCGCTGCGGTCGATAAGCCAGACCGTGCGCGTCGACATCCGCAAGCTCGATCGGCTGATGACGATCGTCGGCGAGTTGGCCATCGTGAAGACGGCCATTGCGCGACTCACCGATCGCGCGCGCGCCCAAACGATAGGGCCGCGCGAGATTGGGAGTGAGCTCCAGCGCCTGAACCGCGCCTTCGAACGCGGCCTTGCCCAGATGCAGGGCGGAATCCTCGAAGTTCGCATGGTGCCGTTGGGCCAAGCCTTCGACAAGCTGGCCCGCATCATCCGGCAGATTTCGCGCGAGCACGCCAAAGAGGTGCACCTGGTGGTCACTGGCGCGGAGACCGAGATCGACAAGCTCATCGTCGAGGAGCTCAGCGATCCGCTCATGCACATGATCCGCAACGCGATCGATCACGGGATCGAGTCGCGCGACGAGCGGTTGCAGGTGGGCAAGCCCCTCGTCGGGACCATCGCGCTCAACGCGTTTCAAAAGGGCAATCATGTCGTTCTCGAGATCGAAGACGACGGCGCCGGGATGGACGCGAAAACGCTCACCGAGGCGGCGGTGCGCCGCGGCATGGTCAGCGAAGAAGAGGCGAAGGCGCTGACCGCGCGCGAGGTCTTCGCGTTCGTCTTCATGCCGGGGTTCACGACCAAGCACGTGGCGACCGACCTCAGCGGCCGCGGAGTCGGCCTCGACGTGGTCAAGACGAACATCTCGAAGCTCGGCGGCGTCGTCGACATCGCGAGCGAAGTCGGCATCGGCACGAAGATGACGATCACGCTGCCGATCACGCTGGCGATCATCAACGTCCTTCTCGTGGAGATTTGTGCGCAGCTGTTCGCCGTTCCGCTCGCCAACGTCGACGAGGCGATCCTGCTGGACGAGTCGCAGGTGCGGTCCATCGAGCTCCGCGAAGTGCTGAGCGTTCGCGGCGCTTCGCTTCCCATATGCCGCCTCGAGCGGCTCTTTGCCTTGCGGCGGCAAGCCCGCACCGACAGAGCCTACGTGGTCATCGCGCAAGTCGGTGACCGCCGGCTGGGGCTCGTGGTGGACGAGCTCGTCGGCCAGCAGGACATCGTCATCAAGCCGCTGGGCAAGTCGCTCGAGAGCGTGCGAGGTTTCTCCGGAGCCACCGAGCTCGGCGACCAGCGCGTTGCCCTCATCTTCGACGTCGGGGGTCTCATCGAGGAGGTGCTCGCGCCCGGAGAAACGCGCTTTCTCGCCCCCGTCCCGCTCGACGATTCAGCGCGCCGCCAGGCCGAGCTGGCCCACCAGGCCTACCCGCGGAGGGCATGACCGATGCTGCAACGGGCCAAGACCCGCATCGAGAGACGCGCGGCCCGTCGCACCGGCGAGGCCGGCAGGCGGACCGAGTATCTGGCGTTCGTCCTGGCCGGCGAGACGTTCGCAGTCCAGATTGCGCACGTCGCCGAGATTCTCAAACCGCCGCCCATCACCGAGGTGCCTCGTGCGCCGCGCAACGTGCTCGGGATCATCAGCGTGCGCGGCAAGCTCGTGACCGTCCTCGATCTTCGCCGCCGCTTTCGCCTTCAGGAAGCCCCCTTCGACCGGCGGACCCGCGTTCTCTTGGCCGACGCAGGAATCGGCGAGCACATCGGGCTTCTCGTCGACGAGGTCATGCAGGTCTGGAGGCTTTCGTCCGAAGAGATCGAGCCGGCGCACGCGCTCGGCGGCGAGCAGCCCGCCCATATCGCGGGGGTCGGACGCCCGGCGGATGCGGGCGGCGAAACGCTCATTTTGCTCGACCTGAGGCCCATCCTCGGGTCGCCGTGAGGAAATCGGGGACAAACGATGGAAACTCGCCAACGCCACGACCCATCGAAGAGCCTCGTCGGCTTTCTGGTGGGTGACGTACGGTATGCCGTGCCCATCGCCCGGGTCCGGGAGATCGTCAATCCCATCGCAGTCGTCTCCCTCCCGCACCCGCCCCCCGGCGTAATCGGCGTCGCGGACTATCGGGACGACATCATTCCCATCGTGGACCTTCGGCTGCGCTTCGGACTCGGCCGCACGAGTGCCACGCGCAAGACGAAATGGATCGTGGTCGACGTCACCGGGCGCAACGTGGCGCTCGTCGTCGACGCGGTCACCGGCGTGTTCGGGACGGGCGGCGCCGAGCTCCGTCCGGCGCCGTCGCTCGGAGGCGGCGATGACGCGCGCGGCATCGCCGCGGCGACCAATCATGGGGGCGCGCTCGTTTTCGTGCTCGACACCGTCCGTCTGCGCGAGATCACGCAGCCGCTCAGCGAGGCGGGATCCGATCGGTCCCCGGGCGCACGTCACCTCGCTGCCCCCGCGGGCGTCCGCGTGAGCGACGCCGCCGCGGCAATTCGCTGGCTGCTCGAGCAGAGCGAGCCCGAGGCGCGGCGCGTCGCGGTCCAGCAGATCGCGAAGGTCGTCGGCAGCGACGGGCCGGAGCTCCTCCTGCGCGCTCTAGGGGACGACGATTGGCGCGTGCGCAAGGAAGCAACCCTGGTAGCGCCGGCGATCGAACGCCGCGAGGAAGTCGTGGCCGCTCTGGTGGCGGCGCTCGAGGACACGTTCAACATCGGCCTCCGCAATGCCGCCGTCGAGGCCTTGATCGCGGTGGGTCCCGACGCCGTGGGGGCGACGATCGAGACGCTCGCTCGAATGGATGGGGACGCGCGCAAGCTCGCCATCGAAGTGCTCGGCGGAATTCCGGACCCGCGCGCGATCGCGGCGTTGGCGGGCGCGCTCGCCGACGAGGACGCGAACGTGCGCTCCGCGGCGGCGGAGGCGCTCGGCGGGGCCGCCCGCGCCGGTGAGCAATCGCGCGAACTCGCCACGCAAGCGCTGGTCGTGGCCCTGGCCACGAGCGACGTATTTCTCAAGATCGCCGCGCTGGAATCGCTCGCGCGTCTCGAGGCCCGGCTGCCGTGGGCCCTCTTTCAGCCTTGCGCGGCCGATCCTCTCTTGCGGCGGTATGCCATCGCCGCCGCGGCGGGGTCGCGTGAGCCGGACGCTGTACGCGCCCTCGCCCGGGCCACCGCCGATCCGTCTCCCACCATCGTGCGCGAGGCGCTCGTCGCCCTCGGCGATCTCGTGGGGGACTCCGAAGCGGGTGACGAGCTCCTAGAATGTGCACGCGAGACCCTCGAGGCCACCGAGCACGGACGAGCGAACGCGCGCCGCACCGCGCGGGACGCCGAGGACACGCGCGCTCGTTCCGGAGCGCTGCTCGTGCTCGGGTTGCTGCGAGCCTCCGAGGACGTGGCGGCCCTCGTGGACGCCCTGGGAGACGATGACGTCGCGGAGCGAGCCGAAATTGCCCTGCGCCTCTTTGGGCCGTCCGCCGTCACGCCCCTCTTGGCGGTCGCCCGTGACTCGAAGGCTCCCGTGCGGGCCGCGGCGCTCTCGCTCGTGGCGTCGCTCGATGGCGCCGGGATCGTCGAAGTCCGATTGGCCCTGCGCGAAGCGCTCAAGGCCCACTCGATCGACGTGGTCTCGTGCGGCGTCGAGGCGCTCGGCCAGCTCGGGGACGCAAGCGACTTGCGGAGGGTCGCGCCGCTCGTTTGGCATCAGGACGAACGCGTCGCGGCGACGGCGACGAACGCGGTGGCCGAGCTCGGCGCGCGCCACGTCACGGCCGCTCGCGCTCTTCTCCGCGAATCGCGCCCGGGACAGGATCCCGTGGTGCTCGGATGCATCTTGTTGGGCGCGATCGCGTCGACCCAGCCTCTCTGCGACGATGACGTGCGGCTGCTCGAGCGCGCGCTCGCGCACGATGACCCGCAGGTGCGGCGCGCGGCGATCGACGCGCTGGCTCAGGCCGGGAGCGACGCCGCCGCCGAGGCGGTCGTGTTCGCGCTGTCCGACGAAGAGCACGAGGTGAAGCTGGCCGCGGTGCGCGCGCTCGGACGGATCGGCCGCGCGGACGCGTTGGTCAGCGTCGTGACCACCACGCGCGACGCGGCTCTCGCCGCCACGGCCCTGCGGGCGCTGAGCGACGCGGATCCAGAGCTCGCGATGCGCGCGGCTCTGCCCCTGGTGTCCAATTCCGAGGCGGCGATCGCGTGCGCGGCCGTCGCAGCGATCGGGCACCTCGACCACGCGGGTGCCTCCGTCCGCTTGCCTGCGCAACTCGCCGTGGCGCGTGAAGATGCCCTTTTTGCCGCGCTTTGCCACCCGGAGGTGGAGGTCGTCAAGCTCGCCCTCTCGATCCTCGGAACGCAGCCAAACGCTCGCGCGCTTGCGCGGCTCGGGATCTGCCTCGACCACGCGGCGTGGGAAATCCGGCGGGTGGCGGCCGAGGTTCTAGGGAACGCCAAGACCGCCGCGGCGCAGAGCCTGCTCCGTGCGCGCTACGAACGCGAGCGGGACCCCACCGTGCGCGACGCGATCGCCGCGGCGGTCAGCCTCCGGCCCACCGCGGACGCGGGCCGGGCTTCCGACGGGGGCGATCCGACGGAGTCGCCGCGTCGCGGGGTCAAGGCAGGGGGCGAGGCGGGCGAGTAGTGCCCCGATCGCCCGCGTCGGGAGACGCCATCGTACTCAAGCCTGATGAATTCCGCCTTTTGCGGGATCTCTTCGCGGCGCGGACGGGTCTTCACTTCGGTCCCGAGTCGCGCTTCGTCCTCGAGCGGCGGCTTCGGGAGCGCCTGGTCGTTCTCAAGCTCCAATGCTTCGCGGATTATCATCACTATTTGCGTTTCGACGCACGCGCCGCGGACGAATGGGACGAAGCGGTAGATCTCTTGACCATCAATGAGACGTACTTCTTCCGCGAGGACCGTCAGCTTCGCGGATTTCAAGAAGAGCTCTTGCCGATGATGCATGCGCTGACGCAACCGCGGCGGCGGCTCATGATCTGGAGCGCGGGGTGTTCCACGGGTGAAGAGGCCTACTCGATTGCGATCCTGGTGCATCAGTGCGATCTCTTCTTGCCGCGCCGCAGCATGCCGCTCGAAACGGCATTTTCGCCGGTTGCGCTTGCGCCATCCGCGGGCGAGCCGCGCCCGTGGGACGTGCGGATCTACGGCTCGGACATTTCTCGCCGATGCGTTGCAGCGGCGCGCCGGGGGACGTATGGCCAGGCGAGCTTCCGGGCGACGCCGGACGCCGTACGGCGCAACTGCTTTCGTCCGAGTTCCGATGGATGGCGGGTCGTCGATCCCATCAGGGAGCTCTGCCATTTCGGGCAAATGAACCTCTTGGATGAAGATCGGCTTCGCATCTTGGGGCGGGCGGACATCATTTTCTGCCGCAACGTGCTCATTTACTTCGACGCCAAGGCACGAAAAACCGCCATCGACGTGCTCTATAAGCGCCTCAATCCCGGCGGTGTCCTCCTGCTCGGACACTCCGAGTCGTTACTGAACGTGTCGACGGCCTTCGAACTGTTACACTTGAAGGAAGATCTCGTTTACCGAAAGCCCATTTTGGCGAACGGTCCGAAACCGTCTCTGGACGACCCGACGTGACCACAAGCACCACACGCCCCATTCGCCTGCTCGTCGTCGACGACTCTGCGTATAACCGGCGCAACATCGCAGACGTGTTCGCCGACAACCCCAACGTCGAGATCGTCGGCAAGGCAGCAGACGGCGAGGAGGCCCTCAAGTTGGTGACGCTCCTCAAACCCGACGCGATCACGCTCGATCTCGAGATGCCGCGGATGGACGGGTTTACGTTCCTCCGCATCCTGATGGCGAAGGCACCGACGCCGGTCATCGTCGTGAGCAGCTATTCGCAGCGGGAGAATGTCTTCAAGGCGCTCGAGCTCGGGGCGCTCGATTTCGTTCCGAAGCCGGACCGCCTCGGCCCGGATTCGACCGACGTGCGCGACGAAATCTTGAAAAAAGTGTTGCTCGTGCGCGCGCTGCGGCCCTCGTTCGTGCCCACGTCGCTCGCGCGCCGCCAGACGAGCGGCGCGTTCACTTCCGATGGGGAGCCGTCGGGCTTCGACGCACCCCCGCCGCGCGCGGCGGTGTATCGCGCGCCCAAGCTCGTCGTCGCGATCGCCAGCTCGACGGGGGGGCCGAGCGCGCTCCTGCAGCTGTTCGCGCGGTTTCCCGCGACGTCGCCGGCAGCCTTCGTGGTGGCGCAACACATGCCCGACAAGTTCACGCGAACGTTCGCAGAGCGGCTCGACAAGAGCGGGGCGGTTCGAACCGTGGAAGCGAGCGATGGGGACTTGCTTGCGCCCGGCACGGGCTTCGTTTGCCCGGGGCGCAAGTGCATGGAGCTCGAGCAGCAAGGCATCGAGCTGAAGCTCCGGGTCGGACCGGCGGCCCCGAACGACCGGTACGTGCCGAGCGCGGACCGTCTGCTCAAGAGCTTCGCGGCCCTCGGGCCCCGCTGCATCGGCGTAATCCTGACGGGAATGGGCGATGACGGCGTCGAAGGGGCCCGCGCCATTCGTGCGGCCGGCGGCATCGTGATCGCCGAATCGCACGAGACGGCCATCGTCAACGGCATGCCCGGTGCCGCGGTCCGCGCCGGCGTGACGTCGGAGGTCCTCCCGCTCCCCGCGATCGCCGACTATCTCGCGCAGCTCTAGCGGGCAGTGCAGTATCCCCCGTTGATGGCCAAACGACCCACGCCCCGAGCCGACGAGGCGCCCCCGCGTCCCATCGATCCCGCGGTGGGCGGCGACGACCCGAGCTTCGATCGCACGCTGCGCCCGCGCACGTTCTCCGACTACATCGGCCAAACGAAGCACAAGGACAATCTGCGCGTGTTCGTAGAGGCCGCCCGACGGCGCGGCGAGCCGCTCGACCATCTGCTGTTGTCCGGTCCACCCGGCCTCGGAAAGACGACGCTGGCGCACATTTTGGCCAACGAGATGCAAGTGCAGCTCGTGACGACGAGCGGGCCGGTCATCGAGCACAAGGGCGCGCTGGCCGCGCTCCTGACCACCAAATTGGCGAAGAATGACATCCTCTTCGTGGATGAGATTCACCGCCTCAACCCCGTCGTCGAAGAGAGCCTATACCCCGCCCTGGACGAGTCGGTCATCGACATCATGACCGGGGAGGGGGCCTTCGCCAACGCGGTTCAGATCCCCCTGCAGCCCTTCACCCTCGTGGGAGCGACGACACGTACGGGCCTCTTGACGGCCCCCCTCCTCTCGCGCTTCGGCCTCGTCATTCGGCTCGACTTCTACCCTCCGGAGGATCTCGCCAAGATCGTCATTCGAAGCGCGGTCCTGCTCGGGGTGGACGTCGAGCCCGACGCGGCGCACGAAATCGCGCGCCGTTCGCGGGGCACGCCGCGCATCGCCAATCGGCTGCTCCGGCGCGTTCGCGACTTCGCCGAGGTTCTCGGGACGGGGCGCGTGGACCTCCCGCGCGTGCGCGAAGCGTGCGGACGGCTCGAGGTGGATGCGGCCGGGCTCGACGAGATGGACCGGCGATATCTCACGGTCGTCATTGACCACTACGAGGGCGGTCCGGTCGGAGTCGATGCACTGGCCGCCGCGTTGGCCGAGCCGCGCGATACGCTGGAGGACGTGGTGGAGCCCTTTCTCATCCAGCAGGGGTACGTGGGCCGCACCCCCCGGGGTCGAGTGGCAAACCGCAAGGCCTACGAGGCGCTTGGAAGGAAGCCCCCGACGCGAGGCGAACGCGACGAGCGCGACGATCCCCAAGGCGATCTCTTCGAATAGCGGGTCCGGTGGCGTATGCCGCACCGCGTTGGAAGCGGCTCGCGATTGGGTGCCGGCACGGAGACGTCAAATGAGGCCGGAAATGAACTCGGGGGGCTGTTGGGGGAGAGGAGTCGGTGTCGAATCGAGACACGCCTGGGCGACTAGGGGTCTAGCGGTTACACTTTGCTACCGTGCCGAGTGGTCCCGTTCTCGTTGTTGACGACGATACCGTCAGTCGGCACGTCTTGATCCAGGCGCTGGCCGGCGCGGAGCTGCCTCATGTGGCGGTAGGGTCGGGAACCGAGGCACTGGAACAGATTGACCGGTTGAACCCGTCAATCGTCCTTCTCGATCTGGTCATGCCGCCGCCGGACGGATACCAGATCTTGCGGATTCTTCGGTCGCGCCCCGAAACCCGTGATTTGCCCGTCGTCGTCCTCACGGCGCTGGAGGGAGACGAAGAGATCGCAAAGGTCTTCGAAGCCGGAGCCGATGACTTCGTCCGCAAGCCGTTCAAGGCCGTCGAGCTCGTCGCGCGCATCCGGGGGCAGCTGCGAATCCGGGGGTTCGTCGAAGCGCTGGCAAAAAAGGAACAAGACTCGCGGCTCGTCCTCGAGCTCACGCGGGCCTTGGCGACGAACCTCGATTTTCGAGGCATTCTTTTCACGGTCGTACAGCGCATCGCGGAAGTGGCGAACGTCGATCGCGTCAGCATCGTGCTGGTGCGGGAAGCAGGCGACGTGGGCTACGTCGTCGCCGCGAGCGACGACGAGCAGCTTCGGGATCTGCCCATCGATCTGGCCAACTATCCCGAGATCCAGCAGGTGCTGTCGAGCCGGGAGCCCCTCGTCATCGCGGATGTCACGACCCACCCCCTGCTCGAGATTGTCCGTCATGAAGGCCATCTCAGCGCGTTCAGCGCGCTCGCGATCCTTCCGATTCTTTACGAAGCGCGTCCCATGGGCGTCCTCTTCCTGCGCGCCAAGCATGCATTCACGTTCGGGGATCGGGAGCTCGCGCTCTGTCGGACCGTGTCCAACGCGATGGCGATCGCGCTTCGCAACGCGCGCGTCATGCAGAACCTGCGCGATCAGACGCAGCAGGTGAGCGTGGCCCGTTTCGAGGCGGAGCGCCGGCTGCGCACGCTGCAGAGGTATGCCGACTTCTTCGAGAGCGCGGCGGACGGAATCATCGTCATCGACGCCGAGGGCCACCTGCTCTTCTCGAACCCGCGCGCGCGTGCAATCACCGGCTACACCGAGCCGGACCTCCGCGGCCGGCGTGTCGGTGACCTCTTCGCGGGCGACGCTGCGCTCGCGCACGATCTCCGCCTCGGCTTCGCCCAGGGACGATATCCGCAGAACGTGGATGCCCGCATTCGGAAGAAGAACGGCGAAATCGCAATCTTGAGCTTCAACTTCAACTCCGTGCTGCGCGAAGAGGGGGTGGTGCTCTGCACGTTCCGCGACGTGACCGCCGAGCGCGCGGTCGAGGACGAGCTCCTGAAGACGAAGGACTTTCTCCAGCGCATCATCGACTCTTCGGTCGACGCCATCGTGAGCGCTGATCTCCGCGGACGCATTCTTCTCGCCAACCCCGCGGCCGAGCGCATCTACGGGATCCCGTCGTCCGAGCTCCTCGGACGCGACGTGAGCACTCTTTACCCCCGAGGCGTGGCCCGCGACGTGATGCGCATGATGCGCGCAGGGGGAGGACGCGTGCAGGGACTCCGAACCGATCTCCTGAACGCCGGCGCCGAGCCGGTACCGGTCTCGATGTCGGCCGCGCTGATCTACGAGGGAGGCAAGCCGGTGGGCAGCGTGGGCATCTTTACCGACTTGCGCGAGAAGGTTCGGATGGAACAGCGGCTCGCGCAAGCCCAGGAGCAGATCATCGCGCAGGAGCGCCAGGCCATCGTTGCGGAGCTGGCCGGCGCCGCGGCGCACGAGTTGAACCAGCCGCTGACCAGCGTGATGGGTTATGCGGAGCTTCTAAAGCGGCGTTTGGAGCGCGACACCGCAGCGTACTCCGCCGTCGAAATCATATTCAACGAGGCGGAGCGCATGGCGGAGATCGTCCGGAAGATCGGTAAAATCACGAAGTACGAGACGAAGTCGTACGTGGGGCGTGCTCGAATCCTCGACTTGGATCGTTCGGCGCCGACGACGACGGGCGGTTTGGAGGAGACGTCGAGGTCCAGCTTGTCGGGCACGTCCGCCGCCGCCAGCGACGAAAACTCCTCGCAGGCGACCGTCGTCGAGAACGGCAAGTAGAGGGCCCATGCGCAAACGCCCGATGCGCGGTGCGACCGAGTTGACCGCAGCGACGGTTCGCAGGCAGGCCGATACGGCTCCGGTCAGCGGCGCGGAGGTGTCTTCGTCGCGTCCGCTGGGCCCCGAAGCCATTCCCCAAGTCTGGCTCGACAGGCTTCTTCTGGCGACGGTCGATCTACCCATCGCGTCCGGGGGCGAGCGCGGAGTCGCCGAGTCCATGGTGGGGTGCCTCTCGTCGATTCTCGTCTGCTACGCGGTCGGGGCGTGCGTCGCGGATCCGCAGGCCGACGAAGAGGGGGGCTTCGTTCTGCGAAGCCGTCCGGGGGGCCGACTCGAACGGTCGGATGGAGAGCACCCCGTGCGGGTCTTTCCTGGCTACAAGTACGAATACGTCGCCCCCGCGTCGGGGACCTATCCGGGCTCGACGCTCCACGTCGCTTCGGATGAAGACGAACTGGAGGTCGATGGCTCACCCGCCGTTCACCTGGTCGACCGAGCGGCCACCGTCCTCGGCCACGCGCTACCCAAGGCCCGGGCCGCTTCCGCGATGGGCGCTGGGGCGAGGAGCAATGCGAGCGCGATCGAACGGCGAATGATGCAGGCCGACAAGTTGGCCACCTTTGGGCAGTTGGCCGCGGGCATCGTCCACGAGCTCAATAACCCGCTGACGTCCATCGTGGCGTATTCGGACTATCTCATTCGCAAAGTGGCCGACGGTACGAGCCGTCACGGTCAGGAGGACATCGAGCGCCTTCGCAGAATAAGCGAATCGGCGAATCGAATGCTCCGCTTTACACGAGAGCTCGTCGGCTACGCGCGTCCCTCGAATGGATCGGTCGGAGTGGTCGCCATCCATCCCGTCGTCAATCAGGCCGTGGCCTTTTGCGAACATTTGTTGTCCGCGGCCGGTGTAACGGTCGAGCGACGCTTCGTCGCCGGTGCGGTCGACGTTCAGGGAGTCGCCGAGCAGCTCGTGCAAGTCTTCGTGAATCTCCTTACCAACGCCTGCCAGGCGGCGCCCGAGACGGGGGGGAGAATCGTCGTCACCACGGCGCGCCGCGCAGCGCCCGGCGGGCGCGTGGTCGTCACCGTGGAGGACAACGGCTGCGGCATAGCGCCGGAGAATCTGCAACATCTCTTCGTTCCTTTTTTTACCACCAAGAGGGAAACCCACGGAACGGGTTTGGGCCTTTCGATCATCAAGAACATCGTTGCAAGTCACGACGGGACCATTCGTGTGGAGAGCGAACTCGGTCAAGGGACGCGGTTCGTGATCGAGATGCCGCCCGTGGATCGTTGAACGGCCACTCGGAGCGGTTCGCACCGGGGGAGAAACGACGATGGAACCGACCGACCTGACCATCGAAATCCTGAAAGGCATTCGCGATGAAGTGCGCGCCACGAACTCGCGGCTCGACATGCTGACCGAGGGATTGGGGGAGACCAACGGTCGGCTCGATCGACTCGAGCGCCGCCAGATCGATGCGGAGATTCGGACCTCCACCGCGCTGGTCGACGTGGCCGGCGCGGTTCGCGAAGTGCGCGACCTCCGGCGCGAGGACTTGGGCTTACGTGCCCGGGTGGACGATCATGAACGGCGCCTTCGCGCGATCGAGACCCACGCCGGCTAGCGGGTGTTACGAAGGGCGTCGCGCGAGGGCTCGCGCCGCGGCTCACTTCGTCCGAGCCTCCGGCGCTGTGGACGCGGGCTCTCGTAGGTATTAGCGCCATTCGAACTGATCGATCAGCGTGGCGGGGCCGGGACCGAGGGGGTCGTCCTTGCCGATGACCCACGCCTCGATACGCCCGTCCGGGTGCACGCACAACCGCACGAAGTGCTTGAATCCGGGGTGGCTCAGCACCGAAAAGGCTTGCTGAGGTTCGAGTCCGAGCACGGCGATCGTCGCTAGAAAGACGCCGATGATGAACGCGCCGAGGAACGCGTAAAGGACGATGATGCCCATGTCGCCCGCGAGCCTCGGAAGCATGGGGACAATCCGGGGTGACGCGAAACGCAGCGCCATGGGCAAAATACCCAACACGGCGCCGAACGGGACCGCCAGCCCGAGCACGAGCCGCGGGTGCGCGCGGTTGTGGCCGACGGTCGTGTAGAGCGCGACCGTGATCCCCACGGCGGCAACGGTCGCCGCCGTGCTCATTGCAGCGATCGCCTGCCGACTCGCCCCGAGCTCGAACGCTCCGACGAAGCCGAGCGCGACGTGCAGAATGAATCCCGCGCTGCCGACCATCAGCTTGAACGGGACCTGCAGAACGAGGCGGCGCGAGGCTTCGCCCGACGGGTACACTCGGGCCGGCGCGGCCCCCGGGTAGGGCCCGATTCGCGTCCCATGGAGAAAAGCGCCGCCGCCTCCGGCGATCACGTGCACGCTCGCTTCGAAGCCGCTCTCAGGCGCCGCGGCCGGTCCGGCGTTCTGCGTCGTTCTCGGTCGATCCGGCGTCCCATTCGGCGCCGCGCGCACCTCACCTTCTTCGCGCTGATCTCGCGGGACGTGCGTGCGGTCGTAGTGGTGCATGTCTCCGGTCAAGTAAAAAACGCGGTGTCTTTGCAGAGACAACTTGCACGCCGAGAGCATGCGCACGCCCGCCGCGTGAGGCTCGCCAAACGCGATGGCGGGGTCGGGCGCAACGAAGAGTACGCGCCCGAGAGAGGCCGCGGGCTGGCGCTCGTGGAAAAACTGCCTCTGCCGGTAGTCGATGTAACCGAGCTGACGATCGACGCCCCATGCTTCGAGGCCTGGCGCCAGTGGAAGAGCCCAGTACGACGCCTCTTGCACGGGCTGGTATCCGATGAGCGAGAGGCGCCTCGGCCGCCCGATCTTGGCGCCGACCCACAGGGCATGAAGCGCCGAGCCCGCGTTCGCGACGAGCTTCATCAGGCCGCCCACCTCGTCCAAGTGAAGCTGGCGCGCGACGATTCCCGTGTGCCTCGGCATCTGACTCCGTCTCGCCGCGTGCGGCGCATCGAGCGCTTGCGCACGGTGTGGATTGCGCCGGAAGAGCCGTCCGAAGCCGTCCAGTCCGTCATACCAGTCGTGGTTTCCAGGGATGCCGAGGATCACCCGCGGAGAGTCGCTCGGGCGGGCGCGTTCGCGCAGGACCTCGTTGAACGGCATCACCACGCGGCGCGCGATTTCTTCTCCGGTCGCGACGGGGTAGGCCGTATCGCCGCCGAAGAGGAGCACATCGCCGCGGGGTAGCTCCCGGGGCGTGAGGGTGTCATTCACGGAGTACCTGGCGAAGATCATGGATGCCACGGCGCGGCTCACGTCATGGTCGTCGCCTGTATCGGCGACGAAATCGATCCACATCGGACGGCCCAATGCCTCCACGAGCGTGGCATGCGCGGGGTCTGCGCCCAAGACCCCGGCGATGTGCGAAAGAAGCTCGCGCGCCGTTGCGGGCCGCATCCAGTCGCGCGCATCGATCGACTCCGCGGCGATCGCGCTCGACGCGAAGTTTCTCGCGTGGCCCGCGAGCGACGTGATGCCAAACCAGCGTGTCGCGTACGGCGCGTGGGCACCGCGCCGGAAGACGAGCGGAGCCGGTTCGTCGCCGCGCGGCGAAAGCGGGATCGGTGCGGTCGGATCGGGCGCGCGTTCGTGACTGTGCGGTCGTTGCGCGCGATGCGCTGGGCGGGGCACGTTTCCGAGCATAGCGGGGCCATCGTCGTGGCTCGGCCGCGAAAGGCGTTTACACCGGCTTTCGCGGTCAGCTACCGTCTGCACCGGAAAACCTGATGGCGGAAGAAAAGCGAAGATCGTGGGCCCGGAGACCGCCGCGCGTCGTCGCTCTTTGCGCGCTTCTGGTGCCGGCGCTGGCGAGTGGAACCCTGGCCGCGGGCGGGCCCCCGAACGCGTCGAGCGTCAAAGGGAAGATCATAGGATGGGAGAAGCTTCTGCCCCAGGTGTACTCCGACGCGACGAGGAACGATTCGCGGCGCTATACGTGGCGCGAGCCGTCGCCCACGGTAAGGCAAGATTTTCGCAAGCTCTCGGCCAACCCGGCGCGTGATCTTTGCGTGGTCGCCATCGGCGCCGGCTCCGCGCAAGGGCACGAGCCGCTCGCCATCAAGCTCACCGGCGGCCGCTTCACCCCGTCGACGATCGTTCTGTCGCCAGGGTCGCGCCTCAGTCTGAGGAACGTCGACCCGTTCCCCCACGCGCTCTATGAAGCCGGCAACGACAGCTGGGCGAGCAACACTCTGGTGCCCGGCGGATCACGCGAGTGGGCGGCCACGACCGCTGGCCTGCACGTGATTCGCGACGCGCTATTTCCGAGCGTCGTCCTGTTCGTGGTGGTCGATCCGGCCGCCGTGGAGTTCGCGTTACCCGACCACGAGGGGACGTTCACGATGACCGTGCCGCAGGGCGATTACACGCTCAAGGCGTTCTTCGACGGAAAACAGGTCGGCAAGGACGTCGTTGGGATCCACGCTGGACCCGGTGGCGTCGAGATGAGGGAGCCGCTGGCCGTGGGAGGCGGTGATTCGAAGTGATGATCCTTTCGCGCGTCTGGTACGTCATCCTTGGTCTGGCCGTCGCGGTGGCGCTGTACGTCGTTTACATTGCTCTAGGCCAGTACAACCGGCAGACCACGCGTTCGCTCAACGAGGGACTCGCGTCCGACAGCCAGACGGTCGAGTGGGCCCTCAAGATCGACGCCCGCCGCCGGCTCGACGCGCTGCTGGTGGGAAGCCTGGACGGGACGCTGCAGCAGGCCCTCGTCTCCGCCAACGCGACCAAAGAAGGGAAGATCCCCGACAAGCCCAAAGCGGACGCCAAGAAGGCTCTATCGACCATCAGCGACGGCATCCCGCCCGATTGGCGTGACGACGCGCTCTTCGCCGTCGACCGGGACGGACAGGTCATCGCGGAGCTGGGTTACGACCTCATCGCCGGCAACGAGGACTTCGAACTCGGGGGCTACTCTGCCGTCAACGACGCACTGCACGGTTGGTTGCGCGACGACGTATGGGCCCTTGGAAGCAAGATGTACGTCGTCGTGGCTCGTCCGGTCGAGTACGACGCGACGCAACGGCCGGCCGGCGCGATCGTGGGGCTGAAGGAGATCAACAAGAAATTCGTCGACGAACTGGCCAAGCGGACGCGGACGAGCATCGTCTTCTACACTTCGGGCAAGAGCGTGGCGGATGGGGTCGGGGTCGACGGCTTCGATGGCGAGAAGCTCGACGCCGTTGGCAACGACTTGAAGGGGGTCGACGACAAGACGTATGGCCAGGCGGGCCGCTCCGACGTGCGCATGCTCTCGGAAGACCTGGGCGCCATGTATGCCCGGCTCCCGGGCGACGTTTGGACGCTCGGCGGTGGTTTCGCGGTTGTTCGCGCCCGGACCGTTCTCTCGAGTCCAGTCGGCTTTCTGAGCACGGCAGATGACAAGGACAAGGCAGACGTCCCCTGGCTTCTGCTCGGTGGCGTCGTCTTGTTCGCGGCAGTGATCGGGATTCTCTTTACGCTTCTGGAGCATTCCGCGCCGCTACGCGAACTTCTCATGCAGGCCGAACGGCTGAAGACCGCAGCGATGGGAGAGCTCCAGGTGGCTCGCTTTCGCGGCGCATATCGCTTGGCGGCACAGGGCATCAACGAGGGGATGGAGCGTGCGATCGAGAGAGCGGGGGGCGTGACGCGCAAGCCCGCGGATCTCGAGTCCATCCTCGGGCCGGCTTCGGCGCAACCTTCCATGAGTGCCTTCTCGTTCCCGTTGGCCGACGAGCCGTCCCCCCCGGCTCCGAATCCCCCGCCGGCTCCTCGGCCCGCACCCCAATCGCTCTCCAAGCCGACCGCCGGAATCCCGGCAGCCGCCGCGCCGCTTCCAGCCCCCGTGCCGCCTCCGCCGAGGCCGCCGCCTATCCACGTGGCTCCGCCTCCTCCGGCCCAGGCGCCGGCGGCGGAGAGTTCATGGGGCGGATCTCCCCTTTTCACCCGTGCCGACGGAGCGTCCGACGACGACGACGCCACGATGGTGGGCGCCGTGCCGGCCGACTTATTGGCGCAAGCCACCGGCGATAGCCGCGCGGCCCACGACGAGATGGCCGAATGGCTCTCCGTCTACGATGATTTCGTCCGAACGAAGCGCCAATGCAGCGAGCAGGTGGAAGGGCTGACGTTCGAGAAATTCTCCCAAACGCTGCGGAAGAATCGTGACGCATTGGTGCAGCGTCACGCATGCCGGCGGGTCAAGTTCAGCGTGTATGTCAAAGAAGGCCGGGCTTCGTTGAAGGCGACCCCCGTCCGGGACTGACACCTCGTTCGCGAAGTCCCTCCCAATGAGCGCTCCCGAAGTCCTCGACGTCATCATCATCGGCTCCGGCCCGGCGGGTCACACGGCCGCCATTTACGCGGCCCGCGCGAATTTGAGGCCGTTGATGATCGAGGGTCTCGCCCGCGGGGGAATTCCCGGGGGCCAGCTGATGATCACCAATGACGTGGAGAACTACCCCGGCTTCCCGGAGAAGGTCACGGGACCCGATCTCATGAAGGCGTTTCGTGAACAGTCCGTCGCCCAAGGCGTCGAGATCATCACGGATGATGTCGTCAAGACGGACCTGGCAACGCGCCCGTTCACCCTTTGGGTGGGCGACGAGATGAAAGAATACCGAGCGCGCACCCTCGTCATTGCGACGGGTGCGCAGGCCAAATGGCTGGGCCTCGAGAGCGAAGCGGCGCTGCAAGGCCGGGGCGTCAGTGCGTGCGCCGTGTGCGACGGGGCATTCTTCCGTAACCAGGACGTGGTGGTCGTGGGCGGAGGGGACACGGCCATGGAGGAGGCCACGTATTTGTCCGGCCTGTGTAGAACCGTTACGCTCGTGCACAGGCGCGGAGACTTCCGCGCCAGCAAGACGATGCAGGAGCGGCTCCTGAGAAACCCGAAGGTCCGCGTCCTTTACAACACCGTGGTCGAGGAGATCCTCGACGTACAAATGGGGGAAGTCACCGGGGCGCGGGTGCGCAGCCTGGGCACTCGCGAGGCGTCGGTCGTTGCGTGCACGGGTTTCTTCGTCGCGATCGGGCACACTCCAAATAGTGATCTCTTCAGAGGGCAGCTGGAGCTTCACGACAACGGCTACATCAAGACCAAGCCGGGCACGACGCAGACCAACGTTCCGGGCGTCTTCGCGTGTGGCGACGTTCAGGACTTCACCTATCGTCAGGCGGTCACCGCGGCGGGCAGCGGGTGCATGGCGGCTCTCGACGCCGAGCGGTGGTTGGCGCATAACCGTCCGCATTGATCCCTGCCCCCCCCATCGCTGCGACCGAAGCGTCGATGACCGAGCGTGAGGCCCAGCTCGCGCGCGTGCCCTTCTTTGACGGCTTGACGCGCGAGGCGCTGGCGCTCATCGCGAAAGCGACCACGGAAGAATCGCACGCGACCGGTACGAAACTCTTCCAGTACGGGGACGCCGGCGACAAGCTTTTCATCCTTCTCGAGGGACGCGTGCGGATTTCGCGAGAGATCGCGGGGATGGGCGAAGAGGCGCTGGCCGTCCTCGGGCCGGGGGAGGTGTTCGGCGAAATGTCGCTGATTGACGAGGAGCCCCGTTCCGCGGACGCGCGCGTGCACGAACGCTGTCGAATGCTGGTCATCACCAAGGAAAACTTCGACGATTTGCTGTTCTTGCACAAGGACCTCGCCTACGAAGTCCTCTGGAACTGCGTGCGAATCTTGTCCGTGCGCCTGCGCGAAACGAACGAAAAGCTCACGTTTCTCACGACGAGCAACAAGTTCTGACCGGCGTGAGGGCAAACGCGATGCGCGACCGTGCGCACGCGGAAGATCGTGAAAAGGATGCGACTCCACACGCTGTTGGGTTTTGCCGTCACCCTGGCGGCGTGCGCCGGGGAAAGGTCGCGCGTGCCCGGTCCGCAAGCGCCTGGAGGGGAGGCGCCGCGCCCGAACACGATTGCAAGCGTGGCCGCGCCAGCTCCGCCCTCCCCGAGCTCCATGGCGAGCTCCGTTCCGGCGACGTCATCGACCGCGCCCATCGTGCCGCCGGCAAGTGCCGCCGTGGCCCCTTTCTTGGGCCGGGGTGTCGAGATGAAATCGCCCGTGCCGACGGTTCTCGTCGCAGAGCTCGCCGCGCTCGGCCTTGCCGCGGGCAGGTTGCCTTCGATGGACTCGCTCGACCCCAAGGCGCTTCGCGGCGTCATGAAGCTCATCGCGCGATCGCTCGGGGCGAAATGCGCAGAATGCCACGTGGAGGGTGATTTCGCGGCGCCCACCCCGCGCAAAAGGATCGCCGTCCACATGTGGAACGAATTTGCCGCGAAGCTCGAAATGGACGGCGGGTCGCCCCTTTTCTGCGACTCGTGCCATCAGGGTCGAACGAGTCTGCTCGATCGCGGCGACAAGCGGGCACTCGGCGCCTGGATGCAGCAAAACTTCGTGGCCAAGCTTCAGCGCAAGGACGCACAGGACCACGACTGCGAGACATGCCACGTCAACATGGAGATGAAACTATTGTCCAAATGGGGAGGCCTTTAGCCAGGCGCGTTCGCGGTTCGGGCGACACGTCGAGGCGACGCCCACGAGCCATCGGCGCGCCTGACGGACGCCGCGGGCAGTGCAGGCGTGGACGCCGATTGGCGGCTTTCTTGACGATAGAACGCGCGTTCAGTAGCGTGCAGACACGATGCAAGGTCTCACGCAGAGGCAGCAGATGGTGCTCGACTTCATCCGTCAGTCCATTCATGACCGCGGCTATCCTCCCACGCTGCGCGAGATCGGGGCCCGCATGGGGATCAGGTCGACCAACGGGGTGAACGATCACCTCCGTGCGCTCGAGCGCAAGGGGTACCTGACCCGGGAGGACATGAAGTCGCGCGCTCTTCGGCCCACGGGCCTAGGGCAGCCGCTTGCCGATGCGGTTTCGTCGGAACCCGCGAACGACGTTGACTTGGTCGAAATCACGATTGTTGGTCGCGTCGCCGCCGGGTTACCGCTGCTCGCCGAGGAGCAGGTGATCGACACCGTTCGGATCGACCGAACGCTCGTTCGCGGGGGCCGCGACGTGTTCGGTCTGAAGGTCCACGGCGATTCGATGATCGACGCGGGCATCCTGAACGGGGACTACATCTTCGTAAAAAAGCAGCTCACGGCGAACCGAGGTGACGTGGTTGTCGCGCTCATCGGCGATGAAGCCACCGTCAAGTACTACTACCCCGAAAAGGATCACGTGCGTTTTCAACCTGCCAATAAGAACATGGCGCCCATCTACGTGCGCTCGGCGGACTTCAAGCCCACCATGCTGCTGGGCGTCGTCGTCGGCTGCTATCGTCGTCTCTGAAGGAGGCTGGGCGGGGGCCGGCTCGCGGAGGGAGTGCCCCAAAGTCATTTCGGGAGCAGGCCCGAGGCCCGCCTCGCGTCGGCGTTCCCGTCTTGACCGGGTGTTTCGGCGGACGATAGCGTTTGCGGGGTCATGCGCGTCGGGATCGTGAGGTTTGCGCGCCTTCTCCTTCCGGTTTTGGCGGTCGGATGCGGGGGCGTCCAGTACACGATTGCCGCCAATGCGGCGGCTTCTCGCGTCGAAGAGGCGCGAGCGCTCGGGGCCGATCAGCTCAGCCCGTACGACTATTACTTTGCGCGCGAGCATCTCGAGCAGTCTCAGATCGAGGCGTCGGAAGCGAGTTATTCCGACGCCATCAAGCTTGCTCGCGAAGCTGAAGAACATGCGAACGCCGCCATCGCGAGCACCGAGAAGGCGCGGCAGACGCAGCCATGAACCGGAGCACCGGCTTTGCGCTATTGTCCGGCGCGCTTCTCACCACCGCGTGTTCGCAGGGCCTTCTGCTGGAGGGCCGGATTCGTGGCCTGTCCGCCACCGTGGCGGAAGTCGAACGCAGCGGAGCGCTGTCGTGTGCGCCGCGCGAGCTGGCGATCGCGAAGTCGCAGCTGGAATTCGCGCAGATCGATCTTGACCAAGGGCAGCTGTCGAACGCCGAAGCGCACCTGGCCAAGGGCGAGCCGAATGTCCGCGCGGCAAGGGCGATGAGCCCTGCCAATCGCTGCGCGCCCCGGGGACCCGCGGAGAAACCGCCGCCCGACACCGACGGCGATGGCATCGACGATGCGAGGGACCAGTGCGTCCTCGAGCCGGAGGACAAAGACGGTTATCTCGATGACGACGGGTGTCCCGACCTGGACAACGACGCTGACGGCATTCCCGACGAAATTGACCAATGCAAGAACGAGCCGGAGGACATTGACGGCTATCAGGACGCCGACGGCTGTCCGGACCCCGACAACGACGGCGACGGGATCCCGGACACGGAGGACTTTTGTCCGAATACCCCGGGCATCGCTTCGGGCGACAAGCCCGGCTGTCCAAAGCGAACGCTCGTCGTCGTCACGGACAAGGAAATTCGAATTAATCAGCAGATCCAGTTCGAGTTCAACAAGTCCGTCCTCAAGCCGGGGATCAGCGATCGCATCCTCGACGATGTCGTTGGTGTCTTGAACGACAATCCGAAAATCAGTCTCGAGGTGCAGGGCCACACCGACGACGTCGGAGCCGATTCGTATAACGTGCAGCTGTCGCAGTCCCGAGCCGAGGCTGTGCGTGCTTATCTCGTGGCGCATGGCGTCGCACCTCTGCGGCTTTTGGCCAAGGGGTACGGCGCCCGTCAACCGCTCGTGCCCAATAGCGATGAGGCGAACCGCGCCCTCAACCGGCGCGTCCAGTTCATTCGCACCGAGTCGCGGACCCTGTCGCCCCCGCCCTGAAACGAGTCGTCCGATCCTCGCCGAGAGGCGACGTGTGGTGGGCGCAGAGCGAGACCGTCGCGTGGTCACGGCTCCGTCGCGCTCACCCTTGCGAGACCCGCTCCCGGACGAGCGACGCCATTTCGACCTCCGCGCGCATCCTCGGGGGGCGATTCCTCATCACGAAGCATGGGACCTGCTCTATGCTCCCGCCGCCGGAGGAACTCGTACGTGCACCGCACCGTTCTCGCCGCCGCCATGCGGCGCGTAGTGACATGGGTCGTCATCGTCGTTGCCGTCTGTGGTGTCGCCACCCCAGCGAAGGCCGATCCGCGGGCCGAGCGTGACGCGCAGTCACTGCGGAAAAAAGCAATTGAAGAGGATAGTCTAAACGTCAATTACGGCGCGGCCGTCAAGAAGCTCCAATCGGCGCTGGCGAGGTGTGGGACGAGCAAATGTGCGCCCGGCATTAGGGCGGCCCTCCTGCGCGACCTGGGCGCGATGCAGATCTTGAACGGCAGCGTGGACGACGGCAAAGCCAGCTTCGCGCAAGCGCTCGCGGTAGACGCCTCGATCGACCTCGACCCTGCGTACAAGAACCCGATGCTCGACGGGATATGGGGCGACGTCAAGAAGGGGGGCGGCGCGCCCGCCGCGCCGAGCGGGGCCGCGCACGGAGCTCAACCCTCGGGTGACTTCACGCATGCTCCCCCCGCGGAGGGGCAAGTTCACACCCCACTCGCGATTTACTTGGAATACTCGGGCAGCGAGCAACTGGGGAAAGTCGTCGCCAAGTACAAAGGAACCGGGATGGGCGACTGGACGTCCCTCGACCTCAAGAAGGTGGGCGACGGGTACGGAGCGCTGATTCCTTGCAAGGACGTACTGCAGGGTTCGATGCAGTATTACGTAGTCGGTTTCAACGCGCAAAACGATCCGGTCGCCACGTCCGGCAGTCGCAACAAGCCATTTACCGTGGCCGTGAATTCTCAAATTGCCGGCCCCGTACCCAGCTTGCCGGGACACGACCCCCCTACGCAGTGCGAAGACACCGCGGCGGGCACGGAATGCCCGCCGGACTTTCCCGGATGCAAGGCGCCGAAGAAGCAACAGGGCGAAGACTGCGACAAGGATGCGCAATGCACAGATGGATTGTGCATCGGCGGCAAGTGCATCGAGAAAAAGGGCGGCGGAGAGGATTGCGAGGCGGACAAGGAGTGCTCGAGCGGAGAATGCTCCGACGGCAAATGCAGCTCGAAAAAGGGCAGCGGCGACACGTGCGAGGCCGACGACGACTGCGCGAGCGGCAAATGCGAAGACGAGAAGTGCGAGGCGGGAGAGGGGGGCGCCGGAGGGAAATTGAATCGGTTTTGGGCCGGCCTGTCCCTTCAGGGGGACCTTTACGTCATGCCCGCGGCAAACAACGTATGCCAGCTGAACTCAGCGCTCACGCTGCCGATCAACACCGCCGGCTACTGGTGTGTCAATACGAGTAACGGCGCCTATTTGCCCGGCAAAAGCGCAAACCTCAACTCCGAGATCGACCCGAGGAAGGACCAGGTCGCGGGGGGAGCTGCGTTTGGCAATCTGCGCATCTTGGCGACCTTGGACTACGCGCTGAATCCCAACATGATGGTGGGCTTGCGGGTGGGGTACGTGCTCTTCACGAATTCGGCGGCCGGCAGTCCCGGCCCCGCCTTTGCGCCCCTGCACATCGAAGCCAGGTTTACATACCTCTTTGGGCGTGATGCTCTGATTTCGAAGCCCGTCGCGTTCATGCTCTTGGGTGCTCTCGGCGTGGGTGAGTTCGACGCATTCGTTCCCGTCACGGTCAACGCGCTCGTTCCCCCGGGGGGCTCCATCGCCGCGAACGCGTGGCTTACGGCGGGGCCGGGTTTTTTTGCCCTGGGCCCCGGCCTACGCGTCAAGCTCGCCGACCGAGTCGCTGGAACGTTCGCCGTCAAGTTCGAGGGCCCGTTTGGTGGGACGGCGGGCTTTCTGCCGGGAATTGCGCCCGAGCTCGGCGTTCAATACGGATTCTAGTTCGTAGCGAGTCACTCTCGCTCCGCCTTGCCTAACGGCAAGGCAGAGCGAAACAGAACGGGCTCGCATGTCACGTCGAGGGGAGCGATGCCGCTCCACCTCGAGCTTCCCAGCAGGAAGGGCTCCAAGCCCCGGTCAGCCGCGCGTCAGTTGCTCGATCGTCGTGCGGAGGCCGGGCATCCTGAAGATCAGCTCGGCGCGCGTGGGCATTTCGAAGTCCGCGAAGTCGAATCCCGGCGACACCGTGCATCCGCACAAGGCGAACCGGCCGCCGAGCGGGATCGCGGCCTGCCACACGCCGGCGGGTACGACGTGCTGGGGGCGCTCGCCGTTTTGGAGAGCGCGCCCAAGCGTGACCACTGCGTGCGTCCCGTCTTCGTGCAGGAGATGGAGCGCCACCGGGTCGCCGTCGTAGTGGTGCCAGACTTCGTCGGAACGCACTCGGTGAAGCGCCGAAAAGGTTCCGGACGCGAGCAAGTAGTAAATCGCGGTGGATGCCGCGCGCTGCCCGTCGGGCGTTCCAATCTCGAGCGATGCGCGCAACGTCTCGCGAAAGAAGCCGCCCTCGGGATGGGGCGCGAGCCCCAACATCTCAACGATGGCGCTGACTTCGTCGTTCACGCGGCCACGGTAGATCAACGGCCTACGGCTCGCCACGAGCGGTGCTTGCAACATGGCGGACGCGCGTCTCCGGCGACGCGGGATGGAATCCGGGTAAACTCGCAAGCCCGCCCCACCGCGCTCGCGCTCCGTCGGACACGCGAAGGGTGAAACGAGCGTCTTTTCCTGCTGGGATGCTCGCAGGGAGCGGTATCGCTCCCTTCGACGTGCCGTGCGAGCTTAGGCTGGGAGAGCCTGCGAGAGCGAAGCGAGTCGAGCCGGAGCGAAGCGCTCAGGGTGACCCCGGGTTCTCATTGGTAGACCAGCAGACGGCATTCGATGGGCCCATTGAAGAGGATCCAGAAACGGTCGGGAGTGCGGCGCATGGCGCTCCCGATCGCCGGGGTCCCCGCCAGGAGCGCCGCCGCGTTCGGACGCGTTCGACGCACGGCATCGGCTAAATCGTCATAGATGCCTTTGCCCACGTCGAGTCGCTCGCCGTAGGGGGGGTTGGTGACGATGTGGGCCGCCGGATCGCGCGGCGCGAGGTGGCGGATGTCACGCCGCTCGGTGATGACATGCACGCCAGCCGCGAGCGCATTTGCGCGCGTGAAGGCCACCGCATTGCCGTCGATGTCGCTCGCGCGAACCTCTGGACCCTCGCGTTGGGGTGCGTCGCGCGCGTGGGCGCGGAGGTCACGCACGCTCTGGACCAGAGCGTCGTCAACGTGCGCCCACCGTTCGAAGCCGAAGCGCGCCCGCGAAAGGCCCGGGGCCATTCCCCGCGCCCATGCCGCTGCCTCGATCGCGATCGTTCCGGCGCCGCACATGGGGTCGACCAGCGGCCTCTCGCGATCCCACCCCGACAGGCGGAGCACGGCGGCAGCCAACGATTCACGTAGCGGCGCGGGGCCGGCGTGGCGCCGCCAGCCGCGCTCGTGGAGCGATGCCCCACTCACATCGAGATAGAGCGTCGCGCGGTCGCGTGCGATGTGAACCGCCACGCCGACATCGGGGTCTGCGCGGTCGACCGAGGGGCGCGCGCCCATCCGCTCGCGGAGCTGGTCGACGATGGCGTCTTTCGTCTTTTGCGCCACGAATTGGCAATGAGTTAGCCGGCCCGAACGGCACGATGCCCTTACAGCGAGCGATGTCCGTGGAGTCATCCACTCGCTCCAATCCACGGCGCGCGCTCCCTCGTAGAGTGCCGTGTCGCTGTTCGCGTCGAAGGTTGCCAATTCGCGCAATACGCGCAGGCCCACGCGCGACCAAAGGCAAACGCGCGCCGCGTCGACCATGGCGCCCTCGAAGTGCACCCCGCCGCGATCCGCGCGCACGTGGTGAAAGCGGAATTCGCGCAGCTCGTCGCGCAGAGCGGGCTCGGTGCCCTTGGCGGCGGTGACGAAGAAGCGCACGATCGGAGTCCGGACGGTCAACCTTGGCCGAGTGGGAGCAGCCGCTCGTGAAAAGAGCGCGCTCGCTCGACGATTGTCCGCAAGGACAACGCAAAGGTCATATGGCCGCCGTCGATCCACTCGATCGGGGGCCGTCCCCAAGCGCGCCATTGCTGCAGCACCGCGGCCGCCGATACGAAGTGGTCATCGCGCGCCATGATCCATAACTGCCGTTCGGGGGGCACCAGGGGGCGGGCCTGGTCGAGTCCGAATCGGCCGAAGATCGCTCGGCGCCGGCTTTGGTCCACTCCGAATCGCTCGAGGTCCGCCTTCATTCGCCAGAAAATCGGCGCGTCTTCGACGACGTCCGCCAATTGAAGATGTCCGATGGTCGGAATGATGTAATCGGGAATCGGCTGGACGCAGGCGAGCGCCATGGCGATCGACGCACCCAGGCTGACTCCCATCACGCCCACTTCGGCGTAGCCTTGGGCGCGCAGCCATGCCACGAGCGTGCGGGTGTCGATGCCCGATTGCCGTATCGCCTCGAACGAGCGCACCAGATCGCCCGTCCAAAAGAGCTCGCCGTGAAAGAGCGCGCTCTTCGGATTACGCCTTCCGTGGAAGGGCAGCTGCAAGTTCACGACGTCGACGCCTAGCGCGTCGTAGAGGCGCGGCAGAAAGAGGGACGTCAACGGTGCGGGCTCGAGCCACCCGTGCACGTATACAATCGCGCCGCGCTGCCGGCCGGCGCGTGGATGCATCCAGCGGGCCGATGCGGTCTGGTTACGGGCGTACTCCAC
The DNA here is from genome assembly GCA_963831555.1 of uncultured delta proteobacterium. Classification (GTDB taxonomy): domain Bacteria; phylum Myxococcota_A; class Polyangia; order Polyangiales; family Polyangiaceae; genus Palsa-1150. The sequence goes on along the minus strand of CAWHQT010000015.1, from coordinate 171,808 downwards.
GGCGTGTCTGGCGCGATACGGGGCGGAGAGCGGGACGTGCTCGCTCCGCCATTCGAGTCGTTCGACCACCCGCGCGCCGCGCTGTAGCACCGCGCGCCGGCGTGTCATGTCGCGCGGGGCAGCGGGTTCGGGAAAGAGGACGTCGAGCGGCGCCCCAAGGTACGGGCCGAGGTCGTCCACGGTGTTGAGCTTCGCGCCGCGTACGTGGAGGAGGCGCGAGAGCCCCCCCACGATGCGGTCGACGCTCCCTCCGAGGGACGGCACTTGGGGCACGGACACGTAGGGACCGAGCCTAGCATTCGCGGGCGTGGGTGACGCGCGCGGGGTCACGGGCGCTGCAACGCGGCTCCGGAGGGTCTGGGTTCACTCCGCTGCCATCGGTCCCAAGCAAGGAGGAGGAGGCAAGCCACGGCGGCGATGACGGCGCCTACCTCCAGCGCCGCCGCCGGCCCCGCGACGCGCCACAGACTGCCCGTGAGCAGGCCGGCGGGTAGTGCGGTGATCCCTGCGACGAAGTTGTAAGCGCCGTAGGCGCGGCCTCTCGCGCGAGGCAGGGCGAGGTCTTTGATCAGCGCTTTCTCGACGGGTTCGGTCAGGCCATAAAAAACGCCGTAAAGAGCGAAGAGCGCCCACACGTGCCACACCTCCGTAGCCGCTCCGAGGCCCAAATACACAAGTGCGTAGACGAGCCATCCGGAGGCGATGAGCTGCGCTCGCGGCATGCGATCGGCGAGGTCTCCTCCGAGGTACGCCCAGATCACTTTCGAGAGATTCAATGAGGCCCACAGAATGGGTATCCCGGCTGTGGAGAGTCCCAAGGAGCGCGCCCGCAGCAAAAGAAACGCGTCGGACGAGTTGCCGAGGGAAAATAGCGCGACGATGCATAGGTAGAAACCCAGCGGCCGGCCCAGGATGCCCGCCGTGGCGCCTGCGTTCCGGGGCGGGTGGTCCGGAGTTGGCCTCTCGAGAGCCTTTGAAGCCGCCGGTGCCCTCGGCACCTCCGGCACCGCGGCGACGAGGAGCGTCGCGATGGCGCCGGGAATGACGGCAAGCCAGAAGACGCGTCGGACAGGCACATGGAGTCCGAGCAATACCGTCGCAAGGACCGGCCCAAGGACCGCGCCCACGTTGTCCATCGCTTGGTGAAAGCCGAATGCGCGTCCGGCTTGATCGCCCGCGGCGTCCGCGATCAGCGCGTCACGGGGCGAGCCGCGAATTCCCTTGCCGATGCGATCCGCCGACCGGACCGCCAGCACGTGCCAAGGGCGGGTCGCGGCCGCGACGAAAGGCCGCGCCGCGCTGGCGATCGCATATCCGAACAGAACCAGAGGCTTTCGTCGCTCAATTGCGTCGGCGACGATCCCGGAAACGAGCTTGAGTAGACTCGCGATAGTATCGGCGGTCCCCTCGATGAATCCAAGGTAGGTGGGGCTCGCGGCGAGCGTCTCGACGAGAAACAAGGGCAATAGTGGAAAGATCATTTCCGTGCCCACGTCCGTGAACAGGCTCGTGAGCCCGAGGAGGAGAACAGTCTTCGGCAAACGCAAGCGCCGCAGCATGACCCGCCACACCTACCACGCGTGCTGTGGAGGGCGGCCCGGAGACTATCGCGCTCTTCGTTCGGGACGGCAAAGCGTCCGCCTCGCTATCGAGCAGCGATGATGACGAGCTTTCTCTTCCGCAGGGTCGCGCGGCGCACAGCCCTTACCACGTATCGGGCTGCCGCCGGCGTTGTGCCCAATTCTGCCAGCGTGCGTAGTCGTCCAACCGGAGCCGGCCGGCCATGAAAAGGCGCAGCAGGACCAATCCGGCGATGAAGCCGCCCACATGCGCCATGAACGCGACGCCGCCCTGCGCTGTGTTCGTGAGCGCGTCCCAGAGGTTGACGACGAAAAATAGCGCGATGACTAGCCACGCCGGAAACTGCAAGAAGAGACCGAAAAATAGCCATAGTGGCAAAACAGGATTGAGCACCGTAATGGGCGAGCGAGGGTAAAGAAGCGCGTACGCCGCGAGCACGGCCGCGATGGCCCCGGAGGCGCCAACCATCGGAACGGTGGACGAGGGGTCACCCAGAACCTGGGCCGCCGCGGCGCACGCGCCTCCGAGAAGGTAAAAGGCGAGATATCGAAGATGACCCATGGCATCTTCCACGTTGTCGCCGAAGATCCACAAAAATAGCATGTTGCTCGCGACGTGCGCCAGCGAGCCGTGCATGAACATACTCGTCAATACGGTGGGTATCGCCACGCTCGGCTCGGTAAAAAGATGCACCGGGACGAGGCCCCAGGTGAACGTAAGGTCCGAAGGCGCAACGCCGCTCATGAACGCATTTTGCTCGAGGACGAAGACGCCGATGTTCACCGCGATGAGCGCGTAGTTGACGAGCGGTATCGTTCGGGTCGGCAGATGATCGCGGAGCGGCAGCACCAGCGGACTCTGGCACGTATTCGTGGAACTCGCCGGCCGCCCCTCGTGCCAGAACCGCGAGTGGGCCAGTAGCGCGGATTCACGTGCCGTCGGGCCGCTTCGGCTCTTGCGAGCCGGGCTCGGGGGAAGGCCCGTCTTTGCCCTTGCTCGGGGGCGGCCCGGGCATGCCCGTTCTGCCACGCACTTCACGCTCGATCGTCGTGGCCACGTTTTCGATCGCGCGACCGACCTCGCGCGCGCTGGTGACGACGGCCTGCTCGAACTCTCTTCCCAAGTTCGTGGTCGGGAGCTTCCTTGCGGTGGTTTTCGCCGCGCGAAAAAGCAGCCCGAGGCCCTTGCGCAAATCGGTCAGCGGGTTCGGCGCTTTATCGTCGCTCATGGTCCTACAATCACCACGGCAAGCCCCGCTGTCGAGGACCGATCGGCGGGAATCGTTCTCAGCGCGCGCCCGCCAACCCACTCGAGCCGCCCACCGCCTTTCGCGGCGCTCGCCAGGACGTGGAGCGGTTGCGGCCCGACCGCTTCGAAACGTACAGCGCCTCGTCCGCGGCCTTGAAAAGTGAGGCCCAATCCCCGCCCGAATCGGGAAACGTCGCGAGGCCGATCGAGCACGTGACCGACAGCGAGCCGTGGGGGGTGCGGAAAATGGTCTTTCCGAGGTCGTCGCGGATACGTTCCGCAAGCAGCATCGCGCCCTTTTCATCGGTCTGTTCGCAGAGGACGACGAACTCTTCACCGCCGAACCGGGCGACGACGTCGGTCGCTCGCTTCTGGCGTTTGAGAATGTCGCCGAGTCCGCGAATAACCACGTCGCCGATGTCGTGTCCATACGTGTCGTTGACGCGTTTGAAGTGGTCGATGTCGGCTACGAGCAGAGCAAGCCGCCGATTGAAGCGGGCAGCGGCGGCGATTTTTTGGGCGCCCGCATCGAGCATTGCGCGCTTGTTGAAGAGCGCCGTCAATCCGTCCGTCGTGGCCATCGTCTCGAGCTTCTGGACCATCCGGGCGTTCGAAAGGCTGACGGCCAGGTGACTGGCGAGAACTTCGAGCGTTGGACGCACGGACTCGCCGAACGCGTGGCGTCGTCTGGCACCGAGAATGAGCGTTCCGAGCGCGCGCTCGTGGATGAGCAGCGGTAGAACGAGCAAGCTGGGGTGCGACGGCCACGGGACGCGCTTGCTCAGCACCACCTTCTGCGCCGCTTCGTGCTCGCCTCTATAGGGAAGCGGGCAGCGATTCTGGACGACCATCGACACCAGGCCCGCGTTGTGCGCGAACCGGATCCCGACCAGATCGTCGATTTCGCCGTTGGCACTTTGGGCGGCCACCACCTCGTGCGAGCGGGTCTCCGGGTCGAAAACGGTCACCGCCGCGGCGTCGAAGCTCGCGATCTCGCGCGCCGCGCGCACGCCTGCGGCAACGACGTCCTTCTCGCTGAGCGCCGATCCAAGGGCCTGCGCCGCGCGGTAAAGCTTGCCCTGCTCTACTTTTGCCCGCTCGAGCTGGAGGAAGACGCGCTCATTTTGAATGGCGCGGAGACAAAAGCGGGCCGCCTGCGACGCGACCTCCTCCTCGTGCGGGGTGAAGGGCGCATTGTCCAGCCGATCGATGGCAAGCACGCCGCGAAGCGTCTCGGCGTCCACCACGGGAATGGCCGCCAACGTCCGCACGGGGCAGTCGCCGGAATAGTAGGGTACGTTGAACGACGGCTTGAGCCCAGTGAGCGAGACCCGCGTCCGCTGCGCGAGAACGGCGCCGAGCACGCCGTCCCCGGCGGGGAACGGAGCGTCGTTGATCCCGTCCGAAGCGGTGGACAGCTCGCTGATCCGCAGGTGGGTACCCGCGTCGTTGAGCCAAAGAAGAACGGCAGTGTGGAGGTCGAGCGAGCGGCGAAGGAGGTCGAGCGCGTAGTGGACCGATTGATGGATCTCCTCGACGCTCGCGCGAGAGAGACGATCACTGCGCACGTGGTCGCTCTCGGTCGGTTCGCCCGCGCCCAACAGCCGGTAGCTCCGGGCGTCTTCCTTGATGCGAACGAGCTCGGCCGCGATTCGGGCCCGCGCCGTGGCGCGCACTCTTGCCACTTCAGCGCGCAACAGGACGAGGTTTAGCAGGGCGAAAGCCGTCGCGAAGCCTGCGTGCGCGCCAAGCCCGTTCGGGCCGGTGTCGCTGAACCCCCCCGGGCGGAGCAACGCCTCGAGCCCGAGCACCCAGAGGACGACCATCACGCCAGCGAGCGGGCGCGCGAACGCGGCCACGAAGGCCACCAAGACATAGAGCGATGGATACAGGCGGCCGGTGAAACCCCCGTCGAAGCGAACGAGCAGCGTGTCCAACGCGACGGTCGCAAGCGCGCCCATTTCGAAATCGATGAGCACGCTCTCGTCACCGGCTTCGCGAAGCTTGCGCCGGAGGCGCGATGCCATGAGGAGCCCCCAGGCGCACGCGAGCACCGCGAAAGTGGGCGTCACGTCCGCGCGGACACCGCCGCAAACGAGGTATGCGCCCAATCCGCAGGCGGCAAGAATACCGTGTCCGCGGCGCACGATGGCGCGCATCGCCAGAGAGGCCCGAACGAGGGGTTCCATCCCCGCACCTGCCTACCGGAGCCTGTCCGGCCAGGGCAACAAAACCGTGCTGCGTGGACAGGGACTGGCTCGGTGCGCGACGGACGCGGTTGGCCGTGACGACAGCCTTGTCCTATGGACAAGGTCCGTGACTCCCTCCGCACCCCGGCCCGAAAGACCCCGGCCAGTGGCCGTCGAGCTGCCGGACGCGGCGAGGCTGGTGCCGGAGAATTGGCTCGACGCGGCCCCCGTCACGCGCACCCTGCTCTCGCTCAACGTTGCGGTATTCCTCGTCCAGTCCGCCACCACGGGCCGCGTGTTGGACTTGCTGCCCCGCCCCGCGCTGGAGCTTGGAGCAAGCTACGCGTTCGCCACCGTGGGCGAATCCCGCTGGGAAACCCTGGTCACCGCCTGCTTTCTGCACGCTGGGCTGGTTCACCTCGCGTTCAACATGCTGGCGCTCTGGCAGGCCGGACCGCTGGTGGAGCGCGGGGTCGGGTCCGCCCGGATGGCGCCCATGTACATGCTCGCGGGTGTCTTCGGGAACGTGCTTGGTGTCGCCTACAACTGGCTCACGCGATCGGACGTATTCAGTGTCGGCGCCTCGGGAGCCATTTCTGGGGTGATCGCTGCGGCGTTAGTCGTCGGTTGGCGTGTCCAAGGCTGGAGAGCACCGCTGACGCAGGCCATGGTCCGGTGGCTCGGCTTCGTCGTCGTCTTTGGGCTGATGTCGAGCTTGTCCGGTGGCCGAATCGACAACGCGGCCCACATCGGGGGGGCGCTCGCTGGCGGCGCCATCGCCACTCTCTGGAAGCGAGGGTACCGCTATTCGGAAACGGCCGTGACGTGGATTCTCTCCGCCTGCGGCGCCGTTCTACTGGTGTGCATCGCCATCGTCGCGTTTCACGACCGGAGCGACCGCTTTGCCACGATGCTTTTGCCCGAACGGTTCGAATTCACGCGGCAGGCCCTCGCCGACGGGCGCTGCCGTGACGCGCACGACGGGCTCCTGGCGGTCGAGAGACTCCGGGCAAACATGGCACCGGTCACGTCCCTCCGTGGGTCCGTGGAAGGAACATGCGGGCACGCGTGGCCGCTCTCGGCAACACCCGCGTCTCTCTGAAGGTGTCTCCGGAACTGGAGTCTCGTTCATCTGCCCTGCCCGGAACGGCCATTGGCCTCTTTGTCGCGCGCGATAGGGATTGAACCGGTAGCCTGTGCCGTGCCAAGGTCTCCTCCGCATGCCCATAGAGCATCGGCTTCACGCGCGGTGCGGCTGCACATCCAGCGGCGCTGCGGAGCACGCCGCGGGCGGCCGTCCGTTCGCGCTCCCCTCCAGCACGCACCACTTCGAACGCGATCGCCCCTTTGCGATCGAGCACCTTGCGCTGGAAGTCACGCTCGACATGGCCTCGAGGTCGATTCGCGCCGAGGCCATGATCGACGCGAAGCGAATCGACCCTTCGGCGGACGCGATCGCCCTCGACGCGATCGGCTTCGACGTGAAGAGTGTCGCGGTGGACGGCCAAAAGGCCATCTTTCGCTATGACGGGCGCACGCTGTTCGTCGATTGGGAAAAGGGTCGCGAGCGATCACGCATCTCCGTTGCGTACAGCGCGACGCCCCGCCGCGGCCTCTACTTCCTAGCGCCTGACGAGCACTACCCCGCGCGTCCCCGCCAAGTGTGGTCACAATGCCAAGAGGAAGACGCGCGCCACTGGATCCCATGCCACGACAGCCCTCACCTGAAGATGACTACGGAGCTGACCGCTCTCGTGCCGAACGGCTGGTACGCACTCTCCAACGGTGCGCTCGAGTCCAGCTTTCGCCCCACGACCGGTAACTGGCGGTTTCACTGGATCATGTCCGAGCCGCACGCGAGCTATCTGGTGACGCTGGCCGCGGGCGAGTTCGCGGAAATCGCGGACGAGGTCACGATCGGTAATCGCTCGGTGCCGCTTTCGTATCTCGTTCCGAAGGGCCGCGAGGCGGACGTGCCGCGTACGTTCGGAAGCACCCCCGCGATGATTCAGTACTTCAGCGAGATTACCAACGTACCCTATCCCTGGAACAAGTATGCGCAAGTCGTGGTGGCCGACTTCATCTTCGGCGGCATGGAGAATACGACGGCAACGACCATGTACGAGCACATCCTGCTCGATGAGCGCGCCGCGATCGACATAAGCTCCGAGGATCTCGTCGCTCACGAGTTGGCTCATCAATGGTTCGGCGATTACGTCACCTGCCGCGCATGGTACGAGGGCTGGCTGAACGAGGGGTTCGCGACGTTCTTCGAGCACGTGTGGCGCGAAAGGCAACTCGGGCCGGACGAGTACGCGTACGGTTTGAAGGGCGATCTCGACGCGTATGTCGGCGAGGCACACGGCCGCTACAGGCGCCCCATCGTGTGTCAAGATTACGACGCGCCGCTCGATCTCTTCGACCGCCATCTCTACGAGAAAGGCGCGCTCGTTCTGAGCGCCCTTCGCACGGAGTTGGGGGACCTCGCATTCTGGCGGGGCGTCCGCGCGTATTTGACCGCGCACGCGAACGGGGTCGTGGAAACACGCGATTTGCAGCGCGCGATGGAAGAGGTCAGCGGCAAGAGCCTCGGGCGCTTCTTCGAACAATGGGTACTCAAGGCGGGGCACCCCGAGATCGAAATCGAACTCGCCTGGGAGAGGGGAATTCTTTCGGTCGCGACGAAGCAAACGCAGCTCGCGACCGACGGGGTGCCAGCCTGCTTCGAACTCGCCCTCGATCTCGACCTCGGCGTCGAGAACGGGAGGGTCGAGCGTAGATCCCTTCGAATCGCGGAGCGACAGCAGTCGTTTGCCCTGCTGGCCGCGTCGCGGCCCCACTTCGTCGTCGTCGATCCCGAGGCGCGTATCGTCGGCGAAGTGAAACTGCGCGTGCCGGGCGACATGCTGCGAGCGCAGCTTTCCAAAGCTCCCACCGCTCGTGGCCGCTGGTTGTCGGCGCAAGCCCTTGCCAACGTCGACGATGCGCCCACCGTCGAGGCTCTCGCGTCCGGTCTTCGTGACGAGACAGCGTTCTGGGGCACGCGTGCGGAGTGCGCGGCATCGCTCGGTAAGCTCCGCAGCGCGGAATGCTTCGAGGCTCTGGTCAAGAGCCGGCGAACGGTGCATCCCAAGGTTCGCCGCGCCGTCGTGCAGGCTCTCGGGAATTTCCGCACGACCGAAGCCATGGAAGCCCTCAAACCGCTCGCCCTCCGTGACGACAGCTATCTCGTCGAGGCCGAGGCCGCGAAGGCGCTCGGTCGAACGCGGCAGCCCGCCGCCCTCGACGTGCTCGTCGATCTGCTCGACCGGCCGAGCTGGTTCGACGTGGTGCGCGCTGGCGCCATCGACGGGCTCGCTGCGCTTCGCGACGACCGGGCGCTCGCCCATGTCAACGCGCGAGTGCGCTACGGCCACTCACCCCGCGCGCGTCGCGCCGCGATCATGAGCCTGCCAAAGCTCGGAGCGGACCGAAAGACCCGGGAGACGCTCGAACTACTGCTGGACGACGGAGATCCGCTGCTGCGGGTCGACGTCGTGCGAGCCCTGGGTGAGCTGGGCGATGCGAAGGCGCGACCGGCCCTGCGCGAGCGGCTCGAGACCGACCTCGACCCCCGGGTGCGTAGGCGCATTCGCGAAGTGATGCGTGACCTGAGCGAGCCCCGGCGCATGGCGGATCAGTTTCGCGAGGAGATCGAAAAGCTGAGGGCCGATCATACGGATCTCAAGCTCCGCCTGGCGAAGGTCGAGGCTCGCGCCACGAAAGGTCCTCGGCCCCGCGCGCGGGAGAAGCTGGGGCCCCGAGCGAGCCGCTCTGCCAAGAGAACCGGAAAGGCCGCAAAGGCTGGAAGGAAGACGTGACCGAGGACTTCCCAATTCGCGTCGAACAGCGCGGATCGGTTTCCGTGTGGACGATCGATCGCGAGGCGCGCAGAAACGCGCTCTCTCGTGCCGCGTTGCTCGCCCTCGGGAGCCTGGCACGGGAGGCGGCGACGAACCGGTCGATTCGCGCCATCGTGATTACGGGCGCGGGTGACAAGGCGTTCTGCGCGGGAGCCGACCTCAAAGAGCGGCTCGCAATGTCGGAGGACGAGGTGCGGACGCGGCTCGACCTCTACCGCTCTGAGCTCGGCGCGGTCGACCGCTCGCCCAAACCAGTGATTGCGGCCATCAATGGGCACGCGCTCGGCGGGGGTCTCGAACTCGCGCTCTGCTGCGACTTGAGGATCGCCGCGGCGCACGCGGAGCTTGCGTTGCCCGAAACGTCGCTCGGCATCATACCCGCCGCGGGCGGTACGCAACGACTGCCGCGGATCGTCGGTCCCGCGCGAGCCAAGGACATGATCCTCCTCGGACGGCGGCTCACTGCCGACGAGGCCGTCTCCTGGGGTCTCGTCAACCGTGTGGTCGGCCGGGATCAGAACGTCGTTGACGCAGCCATCGAGTGGTTGGCCCCGATTGCGGATGGGGCGCCACTCGCCCAGGCGGCAGCTCTCGAAGCGGTCGATCGCGCCCTCGAAACGACGTTGGAGATGGGCTTGCAACTCGAGAAAGCCAATTACGAAAGGGCGCTCGTAAGCGAGGATCGTCGTGAGGGGCTCCTTGCGTTCGCCGAGAAACGCAAGGCTATCTTCCGGGGGAGGTAGTGCGCGTCGACGTACTCGTCTGGTCTGGCGCTCGCCGGGTGACGCGAGACGCGAGAGTTCTCGTGGTGTGCGCCGTTTGCGGTTTCGGTCGCGACGAGCGAACCTTCGGTTTGCCCTCAACAGAAAGCTCATGTCGCTCGACAACAAGCTCAAGGAAACGTTGGGTCGCGTCCAAAAAGGCGGCGCTCCAAAGTATCATCAGAAAAACGCCGAGCTTGGAAAGCTCTTCGCGCGCGAACGAATCGCGCGTCTGGTCGACGGGGAGACCTTCGTGGAAGACGCGCTGCTGACCCATAGCGCGGATTCTGAGTTGCCAGCCGACGGGGTCATCACGGGAACGGCCCGGATTGCCGGGCGCACCGTGGCGCTCATGGCCAACGATTCGACCGTCAAGGCTGGTTCGTGGGGCCGGCGCACGGTCGAAAAGATACTGCGCATTCAAGAGACGGCCTCGCGTCTCGGCGTGCCCATGCTCTACCTCGTCGACAGCGCGGGGGCGCGGATCACCGACCAGGCGGAGATGTTCCCTGGGCGGCGCGGCGCGGGGCGAATTTTCTACAATCAGGTGCAGATGAGCGGGCAGGTCCCGCAGGTCTGCCTGCTCTTCGGGCCGAGCGCCGCCGGTGGCGCCTACATTCCGGCCTTCTGCGATGTCGTCGCCATGGTCGACGGGAACGCGAGCATGTATCTCGGAAGTCCACGAATGGCCGAGATGGTGATTGGCGAAAAAGTTACCCTCGAAGAAATGGGGGGCGCCAAGATGCACTGCAGCGTGAGCGGCTGCGGAGACGTCCTCTGCAAGACGGAGGACGCGGCGATCGCCTTTTGCAAGGCGTACCTCGCGTACATGCCGCAGAACTTCGAGGGGGCGTCCCCACGCGCGGCGGCCCGACCGCCGCTCCAATCGGGAAAGCGCATCGACGAGATCATCCCCACCGACGAGAACAAGGCGTTCGACATGATGGCGCTCATCGGCGAGGTGATCGACGAAGGATCGTGGCTGGAGATCAAAGCCCTCTTTGCGCGGGAAATTCTCACAGGGTTCGCACGAATCGACGGGCGCGCGGTCGGTATCATCGCCAACCAGCCCAAGTGGCTCGGTGGGGTTCTCTTCGTCGATAGCGCGGACAAGGCAGCGCGTTTCATCGAGCTATGTGACGCGTTCAACGTCCCGTTGCTTTATCTGGCGGACGTGCCGGGATTCATGATCGGTACGAAAGTCGAGAGGCAGGGGATAATCCGCGCCGGCGCAAAGATGATCGCCGCCGTCAGCGAGGCGACCGTCCCGAAGATCAGCGTCGTCGTTCGTAAGGCGTACGGCGCCGGTCTCTACGCGATGTGCGGCCCGGCGTTCGCCCCCGACGCCTGCATCGCGCTGTCCTCTGCGTCAATTGCGGTCATGGGCCCGCAGGCAGCCGTGAATGCAGTTTATTACAACAAGATCCAAGAGGTCTCGGAGGGGCCCGACAGGGAGGCTTTCGTCGGCAAGCTGAGAGACGCGTACCGAGCGGATGTCGACGTGCTCAGGCTGGCGAGCGAAATGGTGGTCGACGCCGTCATCCCGGGCGAACGCCTTCGGGACGAGATTCGCATCCGATTCGAGCGTTGCGAAGGCAAGCGGGAACCTCGCTCCCCAAAAAAACACGTGGTCGCTCCGGTCTAGCATGCGCTCCGTGCAAGGCCGGGTCTTGCTCGTCCGGCGCCTCCGGTTTTTGGCCGCCGGCGCGGTCCTCGCGTGTGCGCCGTCGATCACGCGCAACGCGCGAGCCGAGTCTCCGCCAATCTCACCGATTCCAGACGGGCCTACACTCGTTCGACTGCTGGGCCCGCGGGCGATGGACGCCTTTGCTCCTTCGGGCGCGAACGCGATGGGCGCCGTCGTCCGGCTCCCTTCCGGCGTGGCCGCCCAGGATCTCGGGCTTCGCGCGCTGACCCCGGGCCTTGGCCGTCTGCGCGGCGCGCCCGGAGCGATCATCGCGTTCGCGGCCGAGCACCCCGACCTCCGAATCGAAGTGGCCCCGCCGCTGCACCTTTTGCTCGACACGGCGTCCGTCTTCGTGAACGCAACGGCGGCAATCGGCGATGGGCTCGATGGGTCGGGCGCCGTCGTCGGCATCGCGGACACGGGGCTCGACGTCACCCATCCTGATTTTCTCGACGCCGAGGGCCATACCCGCGTGGCCTGGCTTATCGACCTGTCCGCGGCGCCCCTGGGCAAGCATCCGGACTTGGAGCAGGCCTTCGGGTCGACGGACGCGTCCGGGAATCTTGCGTTCGGCGCCGTGTGGTCGGCCGATGACATCAATGCGGGGCTCGACGCCAAGCAGCTCTCGACGCTTCCACAAGACGAAGCGGGGCACGGCACGCTCGTGGCCTCGTGCGCCGCAGGCAACGGGTCGTCCGGGCAATCTCGCTATCGCGGCGTCGCGCCCGGCGCCACGCTCGTCATCGCGCGCATTGCCGCCGCGGGAACCGATTCGATCGACGTCGACGACATTCTTCGCGGGGTCGGGTTCTTGTATGATCGCGCGGACGCGCTCGGCCTGCCCATCGTCGTCAATCTTTCGGTCGGAAGCGACTTCGGACCGCACGACGGCACGCTCGCCTGGGAGCAATCGCTGGCGAGTTACGTGGGCCCCGCCCATCCTGGGCACGCATTGGTCGCCGCGGCGGGCAATAGCGGTTCGATTGCCACCGACGATGTCCCGGTGCATGAGAACGTGCACGTGAGCTCGGGCGCCACGACGCGCGTGCCAATCCTCACGGGCGGAGCGCAGAACGGTGGCGTGGAGGTCTGGGTTGCGATGCACTCCGGGAGTGACCTTCGCGTCGGGCTGGACGCACCGGACGGGACCACGTGGATCGCCGGGGTGGCTTCGGGCCAGTCGGCCGGCAAGAACACCAACGACTTCAACGCAGGAATCTTCAACGGAAGCCAGGCTGGCAGCCCCGTGCCGGCACAATCGAGCGGCGCCGTCGTGGAGTGGGACGGGGCATGGGGCAAAGGCACGTACTTCGTGACCCTCGAAGGCACCGGGACCGCCGACTTGTATCTCACGGCCGTTGGCGACGCGGCGTTCTCCGGACCTAACGGCGTGCAATTCCAGTACGGCGTGCGGGAGAGCACGGTCAATTTGCCCGCGACTCATCCTTCGATCATCAGCGTAGGATGCACGATCAACAAGGGCTCGTGGCGCAGCGTCGACAAGTCGATCTACGGTCTTTCGGTACCGAACCTCGATGAGGTCGGCGGATCGCCAGAAGGGGGATTGCGCGACGCGTCCGCCGGCGAGCCGTGCTGGTTTTCCAGTGCCGGTCCGACGCTCACCGGGTTGCAGAAGCCCGAGATCATGGCTCCAGGTGCGGCGATCGTGGGTGCACTTTCCCAGCAAGCCGTTCCGCCCGCCGCGTCGAGCATTTTCAACGCGGACTGTCCAGTCACCGCGGACGGCGGGCTGGATTCAACGTGCGAGGAGATTGACGCGATCCACGCCGTTTCCGCCGGTACATCGTTCTCCTCGCCAATGGTTGCAGGGGCCGTTGCCGTCCTCTTGCAGCAGGATCCGACGCTCACGCAAGACGCCGTCTTGGCAGCGCTTCAGGGCGGAGCGCATCACGTGCGCGGCCCTGCCCCGTTCGACGATCAGGCCGGGACGGGCGAGGTCGACGTGCTGGGCGCAGTCGCAGCATTGGACCAGGCGCGAGACCCGGAGCCTTCCTTGCCCGTGCGCAGCAGGAGCTGGCTCACGCTCGGCGCGGACACATATTTGGCAGACAGCTCGACGCCACTCGAGGTGATCTTCTCGCTGCGCGCGGATCCCGATGACGCGGGTGGCGTTCGGCCGGCCGATGACTTTGGCGACGGACGGCTCGCGGCGTACGCGCTGGTCGATGGCCGATCGCAACTCGAAGCCGTAGAATCCTTCGTGAGGCGCGGGCCGGGCGTGTGGGTCGCCACGATTCGTCTGCCTCCGGGCCTCGGTGGCGAAAACCTGACGGTGGGCGCCACCTTCGACGGAGCCGATGTGGCCGACCCCAAGACACTCCCGATCGCGACCGACGTCTGGAACGCGGAGTACCCTCCCCGCGTCACGGGCGGCTGTTCGGTGACTCCCCCTGGGAGCGCGGGTAAAGGCGGACCCTTCGCGGCCGCCTTCGCATGGGTCCTCGCGTTGGTTGTTCTCACGTCGATGGACCGTGCGAGAACCGGACGAAGATCGCGCATCGGAGAATGACTCGCACGAGCCGCCGCGGCCAATCTTCGTCATTCACCCCGGTGGCGCCGTGGAGGGGAAGCTCGGCGATGGTTGCCGCGACGTCTCCCCCGAGCGGTCCAGCGCGAGCTTGAAGAGCACGGGCCCGATCATCTCGTTCACGGCGACCGTGGCGATTGCGAGCGCCCGAAACGGTGTACCAAAGCTGGGGAACTCGCGCGCCACGATGACGGACAGGCCAAGCGCGAGTCCTGCCTGTGAAATGAGCCCCGACCAAGCCCACCTGCGGAGTAGTGGCGTGTCCTTCGCGAGGGAGGATGCGATGCGTGCCGCCACCCACGTGGTCGCGGCGCGCGCGCCCGCAAGGACCAACGCCACGGGCCATAGCGATCGCAGAAGGGGGATATCGAGATCCGCCCCTGCAATTGCGAAGAAAACGACGTAAACGACCGTCCCGGCTTGCTCGATGTACTCGATGAAGCGATGCCCTTGCTGCGAGAGGTTGCGGACGACGAATCCCGCGACCATGAAGGCGAGGAGCGAGTCGAACTGCAAATAGTCGAGGACGGTGGTCACCCCGAACCCAAGGACGAGGAGTACGACGAGCATTTGCCGATTCACGAGGCGAAGATACGCCGCGATGACCAGGCCTAGCGCCGTTCCGATCGCGACGCTCCCGAAGAGGTTGTGCGCCAGCGTGACGAAGGCATCCACTTTGAAGCTCGCTCCGGGATCGACGAGCGGCCGGGCGATGGCCAACACGGTGGCGATGAGGACGACCACGAGAACGTCGGATACCATGACGAACGCGAGGGTGAAGTTGGCGAGCGGCCCGTTGGCGCGCGTCTGCGACAGAATACCGAGCGTGGCCGACGGGCTCCGCGTCACGGCGAGGGCTCCCCAGCAGAGTGCGACCGCGAGGGCGGCGCCGGCACCGAGCTCGCGCGCAAACGCAATCAATGGTCTTGCCGCCAAGAACGTTCCACCGGCCGCCACCAGCACGAAGGCCGACTGCATGAGCGTGGCCCAGGACAATCCGCGCACGTTCTTGCGCACGGTCGCGAGTTCGAGCTCGGCGCCTCCGGCGAGCGCAATGAGCGACAGCGCAAGAGTGTTGACGGGCGAGAGACTTTTGACGGTGTGTTCGTCCACGAGCCGCAACACGTGCGGGCCCGACGCGATCCCGGCGACGAGATACCCCGTCAAGTGAGGGAGCCCGAGCGGTGCGGTCAGCTCGCTCACGAGCGTCCCGGCGAGCAGCAAAAACCCGATCGCTGCGATCGTCCAGAGGCGACCGTTGACCTCCGGCACCACGCGTGTGACGCAAAAAACCAACGCGCCGAACACGGCGAGTAACACCGCGTGCGTCATCCACGCAATGAGGCCCTTGCGCCGCTGCGAGTCGCTCATGCTGCGGTCCTCGCCGGATCGACCGCAGTCGTCGTCTCCTCGATCTCACCGGCGACCTGGAGCGTGCGGCGCAGCCAAGTGGGACCCACGAACTCGCCGACGGTGGCCGAGATTGCCGCCACCACGAGAACCGTGTCGCCGACCGGACCCGGCATCCGGAGAGCAAACGCAAGGCCGATGCACATGGCGAGTGATCCCGACGACATGAGCGACAGGCCCACGAGCGGTCCGGCTCTGCGCGCGGCCGGCGACCTGACGGCGAGCATCCAGCCGAGGACCACCTTCGCCAAGACTCGGGCTCCGATTGCCGTCGCGGCGATCCATGGCAGCGCCGAACTCGATCGAAAGTCCAGATGCGCGCCGGCGAGCACGAGGGCTGGCAAGAGCACGGGTCGCTCGGTCGGGCCCACCATTGCGCGGAGCTGCCTTCCGTGGTGTGAGAGTGCCGACACGGCGAGGCCCATGAAGAAGCTCGCCGTGATCGCGGAGAGCCCGAGCCGCGCAGCGGTGCCAATGACGAGGAGCGAGACCCCGAACAGTACGCTCCAGGTGTCCTCGATTCGCATCTCGCTGCGCAAGAGCAGAGCGGCCCCCGCGCCGAGCACAAGGCCGATGCTCGCCGTGAGTGCCGGCAAATCGCGGAGCGGCAAAGCCACTGTTACCGAGGCGGCGGTGGGCACTCGGTCCAGCGCGAAGAGAACGGCCACCCCGATCAAAGGAAACATATCGTCGGCGTGCGCGACATCGTTCAACGTCTCCGCGAGCTCCCCGCGCGCGCCGTAGCGATCGAGGATCCAGCTCACCGCGTGGCGCGTCGTTTCCGAACAAGCGGCCCCGATGCCTCCTGCGAGGAGGAAGCGGGCGTCTGGCGTCAGATCGACCCGAAGAAGGCGGAGCGCAAGCCACGTGGCGGCGGCCACGGAGGTGCCGGTGACGATGGCTCCGAACGAAGCAAAGGCCATTCGTCCGGCGCGAACGCGGCGCGGCCCCGCAAAGCCGAAGTCCAGACCGATCCCGAACGCCAGCCATCCGAGCGCGACTTGCACCACTGGCTCGAACGCCCTCAAGTCATCCGGGCCGACGAGGCCGAGCGCATGCGGTCCAAGCACAAAGCCGAGCGCGGTGTACTCGATGCCGGATGGCAGTCCCGCACCGCCGACCGAGCGCCGGGCCACCAAAAAGCTACCGAGGTAAGATAGGACCAGGAGTCCCATCAACAGCAATATCGCGTTCACGAGCGGGCAGTCACGGGACGGCCCCGGGACGCGGCCCCGCGCGGCCGAGCGCGACGCCGGCGTCGGCGATGGCGCGAGCGACCGCGTCCGCCAGCGCCGCGGCGCCTTTGCCGTGCTTGGGTATCCCAGAGACGCGCCAGCGCGCGCCGTCGGCATCGAGCGAGACCAGATCCACGCGCGCGCGCTCGCAGGTCGCGACCGCCGCGCCCACGAGCGCTTCTTCGATGCGGACGGGTCGCTCTCGCGGGTCGACCACGATTTCGATCGAAGCCAGCGGCGCGCTGCCGAGGATGCGTGTCGGATGCCACAGCCCGAGCAGCTGGGGAACGCGCACTTCGCAGCCGAACGGGTCCTCCAGCACGAGCTCCAGGAGCGTGACGTCGCGAACGACGCCGGAGCGTCCGCCGGCTTCGACGAAGTCCCCCGGCGTTAGCCGGCGCCCGAACACCGCGGGGACGCCCGCCGCCGCACACGCAAGGAGCGGGGTGCACGCGATGCCGATCGCTGCAAGAGCGACCACGCCTGCCCGCGACAGCGCCCCGTCGTCCGTTCCCGTGATGAGGGGCGCGGCGAGAACGATGGACGCGAGCACCATGCCGGCGCGCACGAGGACGCTCGTTGCACGGGCAAGGTCGCGCGGAAGCCACGCCAGATGCGTCTCGCCGCGCGAGACCGTGCCGAAAAAGAGCCCCACGAAGCGGACCGCGATCCCGAGCGCCAATGCCGCCACGGTCGCGACGACGACCAGCGGCAACGCGGCGCCGAGCCGCTCGAGGAGCGCAGAGAGCGGCACCAGCACGAAGCCGGCGAGCCGGTCGGTGTACGAGCGAGTCGCGTCGAACTGCGACAACGCAAAAATGAGCCACGAGTATGCAATGGCAAATTGCGCGATGCGGTGCGAAAGGGCGAGCGCAACCGATACCGCACCGCGTACCGCGAGGGGACGAACGACCTCGATGCGTCCGAGCTTCAGGGCGGGGATTCGGTCGGGACGGTCTTTGACCCACACCCGCGCGCGTCCCGACAGGTCACCGACGCGGCGAAACAGCAGAACGGCGAGCAAGCCCGAGAATACGACGAGGGAGATCGAAAAGACGCGCTCGGCGATCGCGCTTCGCTTGCGCTCGGTACGAAGCGCGTCGTTGACCTTGAAGGCCACTCCTGAGGCATAAACGTGCAGATTGCTCTCTCCGCCCGCCGTGGCGGCGTCTTCGTCGCCGAGAGTGACGATCGGTCGATTGCCGACGAACACAGCGGCGCTGCCTGTCTGCTCCTCGACGCGCGCGGCCGGCTCGCCCGGATCGGACAGGGCGTTCTCGAGCGCAGCACTCGCCGCCCGGGCGCGGTCCTGCGCGCCCTGCCCGGCACGAGCGACGTGAAGCTCGAACACCGAATGCTCGTGCAGGCGAACTTCGACCGGCGAAGACGGCAACGCGTTGGATGACGCGGACGGCGACGGGGCCGTACCCGCGGTCGCGCGGACCGCCGGCGCCGGCGAGGCTTCCGGCGCCCCGCGCGTCGGCGACGCTGCGAGCGTAACGATAAGCGCCCAGGCGAACGCCGCCAAAGTGAAGAGCCCTCCCCGCGGCAATCCAATTGGCAAGGCGCGACGCACGGGCCCAGGGTCCGCGGCTCGGGGGACCGAGGTCAAGAGGATCGCTCGGGGCGCGGTCGCTTTCTTGCCGCCGGACCCGGATTTGGGTCTCGGACCGTCGGCGCTCGAAAAGGTCCCGGACCGAAGTTTTGAGCGGTTGCGCGGCAAAGGGAGCCCCTCCGTGCCATTTCCCGCCACACCTTCAGTTAGTCTCCGCTGCGCCCTTCACCCTCTAGGGTGAGCAGCCAACCGTGTGGCTCCCACTCGCCTTGGTCGGGATCGAACGAATGCTCCGTGCTCCCCACGTTTACCGCAGCGATCAAGATTCGAGCGACTCCATCGAGGTTGTCGATGGTCATCGACGCGCGGGTTCCATGATCGAGCGACGTCACGGGGATCTCGGCGAGCGTGCGACCCGTGCCGTCCAGCTTGACGACTACCCAGCGCAGGCGTCCATAGTCCTCCCACTCCGTCTCGAGGCGGAGCTTCGCTCCTGGCGGCGCGACCTCCGAGTCGATCACGACATAGCTCGAACCCGTAGGCATCACGGGCTCCGGCGACGCGAGCCGGCGCGCAAGCTGCGGCCACGCGAGATGCCAACTCGCTCGGGCCGGCGGAACCGCCCTGGCACGCGCGAGGGCGAATCGCACGAAGACGTCGTCGAGGCTCGCCCCCGGCCGGCCGGTGTCTGGCAGGGATACCGCAAGCACGTCGAAGCCCGTCGGCATGCGCGCCCAACGCCAGGCTTGCGCCGCAGTATGACTCGGCGCAAGGGCCCACATGCCGAGCAAAATAGCGCCCGGTTCCGCGCCGAAAGTCGCGTCAATCCAGTCGAAGAAAAGCGAGGCCCCCCGATCGAAGGCCGCGGAGAACGGGTCGACGACCGCGCGTTCCGGCCGGTCCTGGAAGGCGCGAATGTCCTCACCGTCCGGTGTTGCGCATGGCGTTGCGAGGCGGGCGAGGGTGTCGCTCTCTGCGCGTGCGCTGCCTTCATCCGTGGCGGGAGCCGCGCGCCAGAGCGAGCCGCGAGCGACCGCCCGCGCGAGGGCGAAGTCGAGAGGGCAGCCGGGCTGCGTCGCTCTGTCAACGAGCGCAAAGCTCGAGGCGCGATTGAAACGGGAGACCGGGTCGCGCTCTTCGAACACCGCCCGCGCTCCGCCGTCCACACCGTCGACGAGATACAATTGCCACGAATCGCCCAGGGCCCCTTCGGGAGCCGGGCCCCGGAGGGCTCCGGTGAGGGCGTCCCACGCGCGGTCCGCGGCGGCCAGCACGGCAAGTGTGAGCGATGGCGCCGTTCCCGCGGACGGGCGAACGCAAAGAGAATGGCGCACGGAGCATACGCGCGGCCACGAGTCGGATCCCCTCCGGGGCACGGGCATCGCCGATCCGAGGACCGTCATCGAGTGGCGGGGATGCACCCTGGGGCGACGCGAGTGCGGCTTGCTCCCCACGCTCCCCGGCGGCCGCGAGCGCCAACGCAAGCGCCAACAAGAAGATGGGCGTGGTTTTGGATGAGCGCATCCGAGCAAGAACGTAAGGTGACCTTGGTGATCGTGAGAAGACCATATAAGCTTCCCCGAGCGGCAAATGATGGCCCCTTCGTTCGATTCGACCCACGCTGTCCGCTTCGACCTCGCTAGCGGCAGTGTTCGCGCCGCGGGGCAAGACGAGCGGCTCGTCCTCTTGCCGGCAGCTGCACTCGCCAACCTCCTGCTTTACGCGTCCGCCGACGCAGGCGTTGCGCTCGGCCGTGCGTTGGGCGAATCGATTGGGCGGCGCGTGGCGGCGCGTATCGGGGCAACCGAGCCCTCGGTGGAGCAATTCGCCACCCAGCTTGCGGGCGAGGCGGCGCTGGCCGGTGTCGGCGTGCTGGGGCTCGAGCGTTGGGGCCGCGCGCTCGTGGTGGTCATCGAGCAATCGCCGCTGGCCGTGCCGCTTCTGGCCCCGCTCGTCGGTGCCGCCGTCGAAGCCGCCTCGGGTCGCAAAAACGTGGGAAGCGTTCTTCTCGTGCACGACGACGGCGCCTCGCGAGTTCTCATCGCAAGCGAACGCGGGATCGAGCGCGTGCGAGCCTGGATGATGGCGGGCACGCCTTGGGGTGACGCGTTGGTGAAGTTGCACGGAGGCGGCTGGTGAGCCGAGCCCAAACGCTGGCGAAGCTTCAATCGCTCTTGAGCCGCGTGCGCTCCCGCGCCGCAGAGCCGCGGGTGCGCGCGGACCATCAGAGCGTATCGACTCGCGAGGTGGCGGCCGGAGCTCCCGCGCCCGTCTTCGCGCCGCTTGCGGGTGAGCGGCCGGTCGAAGCCTTGGTCGAAACGCATCTTTCCACGGCCGCGATCGCCGAAGTGGCGCCGCCCGCGGGTGCCGGTCTTGTCTCGCCGATTGACGCCAAAGGGCCGGCATCCGAATGGGCGCCGGGTGCGGAGACCGAACCGTCCGAGGATGGGGTCGACGTCGCGGTCGACATGTCCACGTGGACCCCCCCGCCTCTGGCTCCCAGCGAAGTCGAGGTCGAGGTCGACATCGATGTCGACGTGGGCGACCCCGCATCGCTCGATTCGGCCGCCGAGCCGGCCCAAGCGCAGGCAAGCGCATTCAGCGACGCCCCCGCGCCGCCCGCGTCGGAGAGCGCAGAGCGCTTGGTTGTCGCGCAACCGGCCGCTTCGGACCCCGGGCCGGAGGTCGCACTGCCGGCTCCGCTGGGGCTCATTGAGTCCGCTGATGTTACGGCGTCGTCCGACCCGATCGCGGAACTCGCGCCGGAGGTCGAGAGCACGCGCGCTGCAGAGGGCGCCGAAGCCGGCCCCCTGACGGGTTCCGGGGCGCGCGACTCTTCCGTGGCCCCTTCCTCGGTGGCGGCGTCAGACACGCTTCCACCCTTAGCGGTCCCGGAGACGTCACCGCCGCCGGACGCGCCTGCAGTTCCCGAGGAGGTGGTCCCTCTTCCTCCGGCATCGTCCAGACGCCTGCTCGAACCGGAGGACCGTCTTGCCGAAATGGCCTTCGGCGAGGGAACCCCGCAACCCCCGCGGCACACGCCACCGCCTGAGTCGGGCCGCCTGCCCGCCGCACCCCCTGAGGAGTTCGACGCAGACGTGACCGGCGTGCGAGAGGCGATGACGCTCTCGCGAGACGACGAGAGCGATCCGTTGGAGCCCCCTCCGCCCCCGCCGCTGCTCGCGTTCGCACCGCAATCCACCCGGCCGGTGCTTGGAGCCCGCGGGGTCGTTGCCGATGTGGTGGGTGACGCCCAGCGCTTTGCGCCGGCCACCTTTGCCGCACTTCTCGACGCGACGCTCGCGCTCTAGGCCCGCGCCGTGCCGCGTGGCCCCGGGTAGCGCGCGCTCTTCACGGCAAAATCGTAACGTCGCCGTGATTGAGCCACGTGCGCTGGCGCCTCGCAAAGATGCGCGTCGCTCGCACGATCTCCACTTCCAGGGCCTGCCGTGGCAGTCTGCCCGCGAGCATCGCCCGGACTTGCGCGTAGCCCACGCTTGCCATGGCGCGGGCGTCTCCAAAACCGCGCGCCACGAGCGCGTCGACTTCTTCGATCCAGCCTCCCCCAAGCCAGGCGCGAACACGAGATTCGATTCGTGCGGTGAGCGCGGCGCCGTCGCAGCCAACGGCGACGAAGCGTGCCGGCCGCTCGGCGCGCGCGAACCCATGCTCGCGTTGCCACTGGCTCATCGGGCGCCCGGTGAGCTCGCGAACCTCGAGCGCCCGGCTGACCCGGACGAGATCGTTCGGGTGCAGGCGTGCCGCGCTCTCGGGGTCTACTTCCCGAAGGCGCGCGTGGAGCGCGGGGCGGCCATTTCGATCCGCAAATGCGCGGTGCAACGCGCGCATTTCAGGGCTCGCTCCTGGGGCTTTCATGAGGCCAAACACGAGGGCCTTGACCCAAAGAAATGTACCGCCGCACACAATCGGGATGGCGCCACGCGCTCGGATGTCGTCCACGGCCTCGCCGGCGCGCTCCGCCCAAGTCGCGGCGTCCATCGGTTCCAGAGGGTTCACCGCACTCACGAGGTGGTGTTTCGCGCGCGCAAGCTCCTGCGTCGTGGGCTTGCCTGAGCCGACGTCGAAGCCGCGGTAGATCTGGACACTGTCGGCCCCGATGATCTCGCCGCCAAGACGCTCGGCGACGGCGACGGCGAGCGCGGTCTTTCCGCTGGCCGTCGGACCGACGATGGCCAAGATTTCGCGAGGGAAAGCGCTCGCGATACCGAGGGCCTGCTCAACGGCCGACACGTCGCTCAAGTTCGTCATACCCGATGCGGGTCACCACGGGCCGACCGTGAGGGCAATGCCCGGCGAAATCGATGCCATCGAGCGTGCCCAAGAGACTCGTAGCCTCTTCCCGGGACAGCACGTCCCCCGCGCGCACGCTGCCATGGCATGCCATGGTTGCGAGCACCAAGTCGACCGCGTCCCCAAACGGACGCTTGGCGACCTTGCCCAACTCGGCGACGAGGTCCCGCACGATGCGCTCGGGGCGCGTCCGCGCAAGGAGAACGGGTACCGCATAGATTCCGACTGCACTCGAGCCGATAGGCCGAACCTCGACGCCCAGCGCGGCGATCGCCGCGGAGTGGTCGTCGAGGACTGCCACCTCCGCCGGTGCAAGTTCGACCACCTCGGCCAGGATGAGCCTCTGGATCGCGATCGACCTGGATGCGTAGGCCCGACGCAGACGGTGAAATGTGACGCGCTCGGCCGCCGCGTGTTGATCGATTACGTAGAGCCCATCGGGACCGCTGCACAGGAGGAACGTTGCGCGCAGCTGGGCGAGAAAGTCGAGCGACGCGTAGAATCCCGCACCTTCGAAAAGGTTGGCCGTGGCGACGGAGGGGAACAGGGCAGGAGGCGTCGCGGCCTCGGCCGGCGCGGCCACTACGGGAGCCCCGTCATCAAGGCCGAGCTTCCATGGATCGGCGACGACCCCGACGGGCTCGGCGAGCGTCGCGGGCGGTGTCCAAGTCGGCTCGGCGGGACCGGGTGCCGGCCGGCCCTGGTTCCAGCCGCGCGCCCCTCCGAGCGCCGGAATGGAGAAAGCGACGGAGAGCGATCTGTGGAGTTCGCGGGTGACCGCGTCGAGTAGGCCGCGAGAGTCGGCAAAGCGAACCTCCGCCTTTTGGGGGTGAACGTTGATGTCCACCTGTTCGGTGGGAACGTCGACGTACACCACCCCGACCGGGTACCGTCCTGCCTCGAGCACCGAGCCATAGGATTGCGCCACCGCCCGCGAGAGAGGGCGATCGCGCACGGGACGCCCGTTGATGAAGAGGTGAAGGCCCGTGGCCCCCGCGCGGGCCCGTTCGGGAGCGGCCAGGTGGGCCTCGATACGCAGCGGACCGCGCTCTCCGAGACAAGCCTCGAGCCGCTCGCCTTCGAACGCCTGCGCAGCCCGTTCCCGCCGCGTGGATACCCGGAGCCATTCGCGCGCCGTGCGCTCGTCACGAACGAGGATGAAGGTAATCGCCGGCCGCGACAGGGCAGCGAGCAGAAGTGCTTCCGTTACGTGAGCCGCCTCCGTTCCTGTCGATTTCAGAAACTTTCGACGCGCCGGGACATTGAAGAAAAGGTCCCTCACCTCCAGGCTCGTTCCCTCGGCGCCCCCCGTCGGGCGCGACCGCGCAGAACCGCCACCCTCGATGACCACCTCGGTGCCAGACGGAGATCCTCGCGCCCGCGTCAAAAGACGAAGTTTGCACACCGAGGCGATGCTCGGGAGAGCCTCTCCGCGAAAGCCGAACGTTCGCAGGGCGAACAGATCTTCGGTGTGCCGTATCTTGCTCGTCGCGTGGCGCTCGAGGGCGAGCAACGCGTCTTCGGCGTCCATTCCGTCCCCGTCATCGCTTACGCGTACGAGGTCTACCCCACCGCGCGCGATATCGACCTGGATGCGCGTGGCTCCGGCGTCGATAGCGTTCTCGACGAGCTCCTTCACGACGCTCGCTGGGCGTTCGACAACCTCGCCCGCTGCAATTTGATTCGCCAGGTCGCTTGGCAGTCGCAGAATCCGGCCCATTACCGCGCTATGGCCCCTGGACCGCCTTGGCCGCTGCCTCGAAGAACTCGCGCGAACGGCGGCGCGTCAGCGCGACGACGATCAGCGCGCTCCCGAGCGAACGAAGCGCGAACGCAATGGGAGTCGCAACGTGCAGCATGCGCGCGGTCAGCGCGGCCGTTTCGTCCGCGCGCGGCCGGTCCGGGACGTTCACGTGAAGGTCGGCCGCCTGCGCGGCCTCTGCGACACGGAGGTGGGCGTCGAACACATCGCGCATCAGCCAATAACTTGCGGCATTGGCGCCCGCTTGCGCAATGATCAGCTGAACGAGCGCGCTTCGCGCCCCAGAGCTTCCGCGCAGCGTGCGCATTGCCGCCACGAACACGGCGGTTCCGAGAAGTAGAGTGGCGACCGAGAGGGGCCACCCGCGCGACTTGGCGGCATCGAGTGCGTGCAAGTACGCCTGAAAGCGCGAAACCACCGCGGCGCGGTCGGCCTCGTCGGCGACGCCCTGAGCGAGGACCGAGGGATCGATGGGCTCCCGATAGAGGGCCACGGTGCTCCACCCGCTGCAGGCGCCGACCGTTCCTAGACCCAGCGCGCCCACGATGGCCACGACGAGATACCAGGGCCGCCTGCGCTGAGCGATAGCCATACGAGATGCCTGCGAGATAGCACGCCTGACGAGGCGATGCCCTCGGCGAAGAACCAATGAGCTCTGCCGAAGGGCGATCGAAGACCGTCCTATCGAACGGGGACCACGGTTCGACAACCCAGAACGATGTCGACGCGGCCACTTGGGTCGCTCTGGAGTGCGGTGCACGTCGATGGACACGTATCGATGGTCGTTGGCGCTCCGCCTTCGGCCGGATCCACGTCGTAAAACCAGCCCCCGCTCGCGCCGCCGTCCGATGGGTTGCACTCGATCGCGTCCTCCACGTAGGGGATCGTGGAGACGTCCCCGCTGCCCGCGGTAAATCGGACGTTGACCGCGTCGAAATTGGCGGTCTCCGATGTTCCCGGCGCAAGCGTTGGTACTTGAAATTGGCACGGAAGGGCGATGCTGCGGATCGCGTTGAGGGCCGCGGTGAATTGCTGCTCGACCGAGGGGCCTGCCCCGTCGGTCCGGATGACGAAGGGTTGCGTTGTGCCCCCCGCGGAGGCGATTTGCTCGAGGGTTGCCGTGCCGGACGCGATGTCATCGGGCGTGAAGACCCCTATGCCGAATGTCCTCACGGCGGCCGCTCCGAGCAATCCGGACGCGGCGATCTGTGCGACCTCCTGATCCACCCCGCTCCGGCCACCCTGCGGCGCGGCGGTGCATTGGGGACTGCTCGGGTCAGCCACTTCGTTCGGCTGGCCGTCCGTAGCGAGAACGGCGACGACGGTGTGTTCAGGATTCGCCGCCGCATACTTTCTCGCCCCGTCAATCGCGCCCTCCAACGCGGCGGGCGTGGGAGTGGCTCCTTGCGGCGAATGTGAAGCAAGCGAACTGGCGACGGCGTCTGCGATGCCTGGCAAAGGCGCGATCCCGACCGCCGGTGTTTCGTAGTCTTGTTCAGCGCAACTATCCCCGTTCGCGCAACTGGGCACGATCGGCTGGCATGCGCCCAGGGCGAATCCGTTTTCATCGAGGCCGCACGAGGTCCCGGGTGCGTCGCAAAGGGTATTTCCGTCGTACTCGCAGCTAGCAATGGGAATGCACGATGCGCCGAAGCAATCCTCGTCCGAATCGCACGCGGCGCCGCTCCCGTCATCGCAGATGCGGGCTACGCACGGACCCCATCCACCGCATTGTCCGTCCGACGCGCACGATGCGGGCACACCCGCCGCGGGAATCGGGAAATATTGTAGTCCGACGCCGATGCCCGCCGAATCGGGATCGCGGACGAATGCTACGAGGGCGGCGGAGACCTGGTCCCATTTTGATTGGCCGTCGAGCACGAGATCGTCCATGGATCCGGACGTGTCCAGCATGAAGTAAAGATCGAGCGGGACGCGTTTGGCCTCCTCGCTGGATGTGGCACACCCCACGAACGAGTCAGCGAACGACGCATCGTCCGTCAGCGTGGGGCTGAGGATCGCGTTGCCGGTTCCCGAAGGCGCCATCAACGGAGGAACGAGCCCCGGCGCATCTGTGCTCATGCTGGCATCCTCGCCGCTCGTGCCGCTCTCGGGCGGGTACGCGGCGATGCCGGTGTCGTCCGTGGCTGAGCCGCATGCGACCGTGGCGCTCAGTGCTGCAGGACATAGAACCGCAAACCCTCGGCAAACAAATCGATTCCGCATGAGCCGCCTCGTCGGGGTGTGCCGTAAACGCTCTCGGCGAGCGAGCGGCTTTGCTGCCCTATCGGATGGGGGTCGGCGGAGTTGCGTGGTCTATCGGTAGCGCTCCCGTTTTCGTGTTTTCTATTTTGGACGACGCGCGGCGTCTCCACGGCTACCTTGTTTTGTTCGGAAAGACCGTATGGAGAGCGATGATGAAGTGGAACAATCGCGTGCTTGTGGCGGCGGTGACCGGAATTTTGGCGGCCGGATCGGGCTGCGACAAGAAGGACGGCGCCGCGCCAGCGAGCGGGGGCTCCGTGCCCGCGTCGGCGATCACGGGGAGCGGTCCGGGAAAGCACGCTTGCAAGGGACTAAACTCTTGCAAAGGACAAGGTGGATGCAAAACGGACAGCCATTCGTGCAAAGGTCAGAACGCTTGCAAGGGCCAAGGCGGATGCAACATGTCATGACCGAACGGCCGCGCGTGCGCTCGCGGCTTACTGCAGTAGCTTCAGCGCAAGCTGGGGGGCCTGATTGGCCTGCGAGAGAACCGATGCGCCGGCCTGGGCGAGCACCTGTTCGCGGGCAAGATTCGCAGTTTCCGACGCGACGTCCACGTCCTGAATGTTGGCTAGCGCTGAGCTCAGATTGTTTTGCATCGACGTCGTGGCCACGGACGCGTCCTGAAGGCGGTTCATCGCGGCGCCGAAGACGCCCCGCGTCGTGTTGAGCGACTGCATCGCGGAATCGATGGTTTGTAGGATGCCTGCGCTTGTGACCGTGGTGCCGGTCATCCCGAGGCCGGCGGTATCGCACCCCCCGAAGCTCACCGCGATCGAATCGCTCGCCGTTCCATTGATGCCGACCTGGAAGTTTATCGTGGTCGCTGCACCGGCAAGGAGGCTATTGCCGTTGAATGTGGCGTCTCCGGAGACGCGATCAATCTCCGCGAGGTCCTGCTGAAACTCGGTGTTCAAGCTTGTCACGTCATTGGTGCTCATCGTCCCGTTCTGACCTTCGACGGCCAGTTCGCGCATGCGGGTCAAGAGGCTGTCAATCTGATCGGCCGACCCGTCCGCCGTTTGGACCATACTGACCGCGTCGTTCGCGTTCTGAGCCGCTACGCCGTACGACTGAATCTGCGCATTCATGCTTTTGGCGATACCGAGGCCGGCGGCATCGTCTGCCGCACTATTGATGCGGTAGCCGCTGGAGAGCTTCGTGAAGCTTCCCTGAACCGAGTTTTGCGTGGTCGACAGATTCTGCTCGGCGATCAGGGCGGACGAGTTCGTTTGAAGGTAGATGGGCATGGGCGGTCTTCCGGTTCTTGCGAGTGTAGTCACCCCTGAAGCAGGAATCGGGCCGCGCATGACAAAGCGAGCCAGAGCCGCCGATTTCCTCTGCGAATTGGCCGGAGCGTTCCCCTCGCACCGGCGAGGATTTGACGATCGATCGCGCCGACGCCGTCATGCGATTGGCGAGGGGAATCTTTGTCCAGTCCTTTACGGAGCGCAGCAAACCGTAGCCGCTCCGATGGTCGTTACGTCCGACGCCGTGGACGTTCCATTCGCTGCGCACGCCACGTTCCCGGGTGGAAGAGCGGCGTACTCGTATGCGGCGCCGCCCGGGGGCCCCCCAGAGGGGTCGCAATTGCCGTTGACGGGAGCCGTTCGTTGGAGCTCTTGGCACATGTCATCCACGAAGAGTTCCAGCCTCCCCGAGCAGTCTGCGGCGATCGTGCATCCGCAGTCCGTGCAAGAGAAGCCCACCGCGGTGGCGATCGAGTGTGCCGTTGAAAAGGGCGAATTCGGGGGACAAGGGACAGACGCACCGGCTGTCATGATGCACGCGGCAAAGGGGCTATCGACTTGAGGCGTGCACGCCTTGTCGTCGCACGCGGCCGCTTGCGTGGCGTCAGCGGTGCAAAGGCTCTCAATATCCGCGAACGAAACGTTGCTGGGATCGGGCTGCCCCGGCGCGCTGCACGCTCCACCACTCGCCGGGGGTGCAATGTACCCGGTATCGATGGGGTTGCCCGGGCCGCCTTGCGCAGAAGGATAGGGCAAGCAGGCGCCGGGCGGGTCGTTCGCAAGCTCGGAGACGGGGCTTGTCGAGCACTGTGGCGTGCCCATGGGCGGAAACGGCGGGCTCGAGAGGATCGGCACGGGTCCGGCTTCGCACGTAGGTTGCGCGGTAACGTTGCACGGGCCGCACGAGCACGCGCTGTCGAGGTTCGGTCCTTCGAAGACGATCGTCGACGTAGGCTCGAATCCTTTGGGACATTGACGCGTCGGCGTAGACGTGAACGCGACGAGCGACCAACCCGTGGGGACCACGATGCAGGATGGATCACCGTTCGCGCATCCGACGACACCCACTTCCGCGTCGACGTCTGCGTCGTCGCCCGGGTTGATGCCCGCCTCGAGGCCTGAGTCGATGCCCGCGTCGAGGCCCGGGCTAATTCCCCCATCGAGGCCCGGGTTGACGCCCGCATCGAGCGTCACGGCATCGCGCATCACCGCGCCGTCCATCATGAGTGGGCCTGCCGCCTGGGCGTCAGGCAGATTTGGCAGAGACGCGTCGCCGGCGCCGGTGGAGACAAAGCCTCCATCACTGTCAGGCACTGCGCCTGTTCCCCCGAGGTCGAGCGCGCATCCCGCGAAAGGGAACCCCACCGCGCTGACAGCCGCAATCGCGCTCCGGACAGCCCGCCACCCCACATGCGGCATTGGCCGCATTAATTGCTTCCGTGGGCCTGATCATCCACCGCTTGCCGCATCGCCTTTAGCAACGGATCCTCGGCGGAAGGAGCGCCGGGAGGCGATGAAGGCGCGGGGGTCGCGGTGGCAGACTCCGGTGCGGCGGCGCTCTCCGCCGGGGCGTCTTTCTTGGATGGAGGAGCCGTCGCAACCGCCGCCGTGTCCTCGGGCTTCGGAGGGTCGGTGTCCGACGCCGTATCGTTCGGCTGTGTCGCGGCAGGGATCGTTGGCGCGGCGGCGGGCCGGTTGGTCCGGACGGCAGGTCCTACAGGGACGAAGCGCCGAAGCGGCGGGGCGCGGGGAAGGTCATCCACGTTTGCCGTGGGAACGAGACCCCCAGCAGAAGCGTGGGCCATGCCATTCACGTTCGTGGTGGACGCGCCCGGATGCGCGGATGTCGCGGCGTGGGCGGCCGTCGGGAGATCAACCGATGCGGACGCGGTCACCGGAGTCGTGGAAGGGGCGGTGGCCTGGCCGACGCCGCTTGTGGGGCGACCCATGCGCGCTTGGAGAGCCATGCCGAAAGCGATGAGTAGGCCGGCCAAGGCGACGCCGGTTGAAATGACCACCGAATTGCGCCGTTTCGCAAAGCCCGCGCTATCGCCTCCTGTACCCAGCGGTCCAGCCGCCACCGACGCGACCATCGGAGCGATCGAAATTCTCGATGGGGGAGGTGGAATGGGTACGTGAGAGGGCGGCGCCCAATAGGTTGCCGGTGGGCGCTCAGGCGTCGGGTGCGGAGGGGGCAGAAGGGGCGCCACCGGATTCCGGTAGGTGGGACGCTGCCCGAGTGAGCCGCCCTGCGAAGCCGCCGAGGACGGCTCCGTCGTGAAGGCAGGTGGCGGCTGGCTGCCGGTTCGCGCGGCCAAAGCGCGAGCAGGGGGCGGATGCACGGCCGGAACCACTGGAGATGCCTGCGGCGCCGGCGTCGAAATCTTGCGAAGAACGAGCTTCCGCGGACGGGGCGGAGGCGTGCCAGAATCGGAAGTCGACATTGTGGTGGCCCGAGAGGTGCAAGCAACTTACGTTCTTGCCTTTCCCGTTCTGGCACATCGGGTGGGGCGTGCAAGCGTGCCTTGAAAGAAGTTTGCACCGCACGCCCGTGGCGTCCAGGCCGGTCGGGTCCTTGGGGGGCCGGTTCGTGGGTCGTCTTTACGAATCTTCACGCTCCGCATGCGCGCCTTTCGTGGCGCCGTGCACATCGATGTTCTTTGGACGGCGGTAATCCGCCCCCCGAAGGAGAATCGAACGATGCTCGGTTTTGTTTTAGGCACGATTGGTCTGGTCGCCCTCGTCAAAGTTCTACGGCGCGCCCACGGCGGCCACCTCTGCGGGTACGGCGGCCGATCCTATGGCTTCCGTGGCCCGCGCTTCCGGGGCCGTTGGATCTTGCGCTCACTTTTCGAGCGCCTCGACACCACCCCCGGTCAGGAGAAGGCCATCGTTTCGGCGCTCGATCGCCTTCGCGACGAGCGGCACCTCGCGCGCGAGGAAATGAAAGACACTCGCGCCGCGATGGCGCGCGTGATCGAAAGCGGGCTGGTCGACGATGCCTCCTTCGAGGATACGTTTGCGCGCCATGACCGCTTGCTCTCGCAGGTCCGCGTTTCGTTCGTGGAGGCCGTCAAGACCATTGTTGAAGCGCTGGACGAGAGGCAACGAAAGGAGCTTGGAGCGCTTCTGGCCGGCGGCCGTTTCTTCGCCGGACGGGGTTTCGACGGTCCGAACGGCGTTTGGGCCTGACTCGTCGTGGGTTTCGAAAACTTCGGCGTGACCGCTTCGGTTGAACACTTAAATTCGGTCAACTCCTCCTGCCGCGAGCTCGCCACATTTGGTAGGCGCCAAATGCGGCGAGCACTGCGCCCACCGCCACGAGTGGAGTCGGGCTGCTCGTACCCGGAAGCACGAACTGTCCGCTGGCGCCGGCGGCCACGGCCACGAGCCCAAAGCCCAGATTCCATAGGCCCGATTTCATGCTCTCACGAGCCTACGTGCCGGGGAGACGCAAAAGGCGCCCGAATCCGTGAATGTGGGTACACTTCGCACCATCCTTGGGCCTCGGATGACATTAAGCTTGGCGGGCAAGGCGTACCGATGGTCACCTACCCTTGCCCCCCATGTCCAGCCGTCCCCGCCCTGACGGCTATCCTCCGCAGCTCGTGTCGGAAGAGTCGGATGACGCGGGCCCGTCATCCAATGTGCGCCCACTCGAATCGAGCGGTCCGCGGTGCATTCTGTCGATTGCTACGCGTCTGCGTGGATCGGACGCCGAGGCCGCGCAAATTACGGTAACGGATGAAACAGGAGCCGTTCGCTACGAGGGCCCGCTCGGGAATGACGGCGCCCTGGCCATTGTGCTTGACGGAGTGCGGGGCCCCGTTCGCGTGCTCTTGGAGACGGCTCGGTGGCACCGACAAGCGGACGTTCTGGTCGATGCGGGGCGCACAACGGAGCACGCGTTCGCCTAATTGCGAATGAAGTGCGCTCGGAGCGGCGATCGGCGACAATCGGCCGTCCGAAAAGGTGGTGGCAGGCAACGCGATGGACCGAGCAGCGACGGATCTGGAGCACTTTCGGGCCATTCTTCAGGCCTACATGGTCAAGAAGGGCCTGCGATCGACCGATCAGCGCCGGCTGATCGTGGAGACGTTCTTCGGCTCGGACAACCATGTGAGCATCGAAGAGCTTTTGGCTCGGGTGCGCGCCCGCGATCCGCGAGTGGGCTACGCGACCGTGTACCGGACGCTCAAGCTTTTGTCCGATTGCGGCGTCGCGAACGAACGCCGCTTCGGCGACGGCCTTACCCGCTACGAGCTGGCCGACGACGCGACCCACCACGACCACCTCATTTGCGAAGAATGTGGCGACATCGTCGAGTTCGAGGAACCGCGCATCGAAGACCTTCAAGAGGCGGTCGCCGCGCAGTACGGCTTCGCGCTCCGGACGCACAAGCACGAGCTCTACGGTACGTGTTCGCGCTGCCAAGCAAAACGCCGTGGTAACTAACTAGAATAGTGAGTCACCAAGGTCACCCTGAGTCTCGCTCCGCCTTGCCGCCGGCAAGGGCTCCGCTCGACAGAACGGGCTCGCACGTCACGTCGAGGGGAGCGATGCCGCTCCACCTCGAGCTCCCCAGCAGGACAAGATGCTCGTTTCCTGTATCGCGTGTCCGGCGCAGCCCGGTGGGGGCCAACAACGCGAGCTACAATTCGGCGCGCAGAGTCCGTGCTTCCGTGACAATCCATGCGACCGGCACGTCGTACGGAGTGTTGGGCAGATCGACGAGAAGCTGAAAGTCGAAGGCAACGCACACGGCGGTTGCCGTCGGTGAAAAGCGAGGCAGAGCTCGATCGTAGTAGCCCGCGCCATAGCCGATTCGATGTCCCCTGGGGTCGACCGCGAGCGCAGGGACGAGGATGACGTCGACCTCGCCATGCGCGGCCTCCGGTTCCTCGGACGACGGCTCGCGCACGCCCAGGGCGTTCGGCTGCATCGCGGCGGGCTCGCGGACGAAGCGGAAGACGAGCGCCCCGTTTTCCGCGTCGACCGCCGGATAGGCCACCCGTACCCCTCGCTCGCGAAGCCAGCCGTGGAGCGAGCGAAGATCGACCTCGTGGCGATTCTCCATGGGCCAGAAGAGCGCCACCGCGCGCGCCTCCGCGATCGCCGGAAGGGCGATCAGCCTCTCGACGACGCGGAGCGACTTTGCAGCGCACGCCGACGCCGGCACGGTTTGCCGCAAGCCGCGCATGCGCTTTCGAAGCGCGCCCTTTACCTGCCGCCGGAGAAACAGGTCTTCGTCCACGGTCACTGGGGCGTCTCCACGGTTTCGCAGTTTTTGCGAATCCGCGAGATGCGCCGAGCTTGAGGAGGCCCCAGCGCCGGCGGAACGCGCCTCAACCGAGGGCGCAAAAGCCTTCGTAGTCGATATAGTTCGTAATGGTCGGCTTCGGACCGCAGACCGGACACACCGGGTCGCGCCGCAGCTTGAGCTCGCGGAACTTCATCTTGAGGCTGTCGTACGTCAAGAGCCGTCCGGTCAATGTGGTGCCCTTGCCAAGCAATATCTTGATCGCCTCCGTGGCCTGCAGCGTACCGATGATCCCGCAAAGAATGCCTAGGACTCCCGCCTCTTGGCAGCTCGGCGCCAAGTGCGCGGGAGGTGGCTCCGGGTAGAGACACCGGTAGCAAGGTCCGGTCTGGACGCCGAGCTTCTTGGCGGCCTTCTCGGGCATGAACGTCGTCACCTGTCCGTCGAACCGGAAGATGCTCCCATGGACGACAGGTTTGCCCAACCAGACGCTCGCGTCGTTGACGAGGTAGCGCGTAGGGAAATTGTCCGTCCCATCGACCACGACATCGTAGTCCGCGAAGAGCCGCTCCACGTTGGCGCTCGTAAGGCGCTCCTTGTAAGGGACCACTTTCACGTCCGGGTTCAGCTCCGCGATGGCTTTGGTCGCGCTTTCCACCTTGGCCATACCGACGCGGCTCGTGGCGTGAATGATCTGCCGCTGCAGGTTCGACATGTCGACTACGTCTGCGTCGACGACGCCGAGTGTTCCGACACCCGCCGCCGCCAGATACATAGCCGCCGGCGAACCGAGCCCACCGGCCCCCAAAAGCAGAACTTTGCTCTGGAGGAGCTTGGCCTGCCCCGCTTCACCCATCTCGGGAAGGAGGATGTGGCGCGAATAGCGCTCGCGCTGCGCGTCGGTGAGGTCCGGTGGCGTCTCGACGCCGTACCCCAGGTCTTTCCAGCGGACGAATCCTGGATTGGCCGTCTCGACGTTCGTGTATCCAAGTTCTGCAAGCGTGGCCGCAGCGAGCGCAGAG
The DNA here is from genome assembly GCA_963831555.1 of uncultured delta proteobacterium. GTDB lineage: Bacteria > Myxococcota_A > Polyangia > Polyangiales > Polyangiaceae > Palsa-1150. The sequence goes on along the minus strand of CAWHQT010000015.1, from coordinate 137,822 downwards.
CGCGTTCCCCCGGCACAGTACGTCACGATTCGCGCGTTCTTGTCCGGGAGCTTTTGCTCGGCTTGAATCTCCAGAAATCCGCGTGGAAGCGAGACGGCGCCCGGAATGTAGCCGCCTCGCCACTCGTCCTTCTCTCGAACGTCGAGGAGCGTCAGCTTTTCGCCGGCGTCGCGCCGGCGCTTGAGCTCTTCGAGGCTCACTTGCTTGGTGCGCTTGCGGACTTCGGAAATGAGATCCGTGTATGTGGTGGGCATCAGGAGTGAGGGAATCTAACCGCGATTCACGTCGCGTCGAGATCCAACCTCACGCGGGCGTCGCGTCCACCGCCTCCACCAGCCCGGCCAAGTGTGCCCCGTTCGCCGGCCGTGCGGCCTCGGGTCCCGTGCACGCCGCTGCTAGGGCGCGCCATCCAGCGGACACCTCGAGTGGGTGCGCGTCGTCGATGGCGTCCTCCAGAATTCGACCGAATCCGTAGACGTCGTCGCGCGGGTCACTGGGCCGGCCCGCCAAACGCTCGGGCGAGACATAGCCCAAGCTACCGGGGGGACTCGGCTCTCCCACTCGGCGAGTCGTGCCAAAGTCCGTGAGGACGACCCCCTCGCGCGCGTGCAGCAAGACGTTGGCCGGCTTCACGTCGAGATGCGCCCAGCCCGCATCGTGGATGCGACCGAGCGTTCGCGAGAGCGGTTGTGCCCACCACGCGACCGGCGTCGGCGGTCGGGCGGTTTTCCCGCCGGCGGTCCGCCCCCCGCCCTCCGACCGCGATAGGCCACCCGCTTTCAGCTGCGCATCGAGCGGTCCGCCCGGCGCCCACTCCATCGCGAGCCAGCCCCTCTCGACGTCCACGTCCCATACGCGAACGACCCCCGGACCGGCGAGCAAGACCGCGATGGACGCCTCGTGCGCGAGCTGCGAACGGTCGCGATCCGGGCGATGGTAGATTTTGAGAGCGATCCGACGGCTCAGGTGGCGGTCCTCCGCCTCGTACACCGCCCCCGCGCCACCGCGGGCAACCTCGCGGATTAGGCGGAAAGGGACATCGGGTCGATGTGCGAGGAGCACTCCAGCATCGGCCCGCGGATGATCCCAGGCGTTCGCCGCGAGAGTCCCGGCGGGCGCGCGCGCGGGATGTCCAAGCGCAGCGCACCATCGGAAATGCCGCTCTCGCGCGCCCGGAAAATCGATATCTCGTAAAAGCACGCGCTCCACCAGGGCCGTCGCGCCTTTCAAGTTGGCCGCACGAGCGAGCAAATCGGCGCGCAGCATCAGGGCGGAGCTGGACGTAGCCCGGGAAAGTGCAAACTCGGCGGCCGCGGGCTCGCCGCGGTCGACCAGCGCCGCCGCCACCTCCACGAGCAGCTCCTCCGGCAAAGGCTCTCGCGCATGGCGAGCCAAGAGGAGATCGATCGCACGCCCTTCATCGGGTGTGGTGCGGGCCCGCAGAAAGAGAGCCGTCGCCGCGCTGGCGGACGTGCCGCCCATCGTCGCGAGCTGCTGCAGTTGCTCCAGAGCGCCCGCCGCGTCCACGCCGCTTCGCTTAGCACGAGGCCGAAGCCTCATCGCGTTCCGGAACGTCGTGGAGGACGAGACACGGCGCGCCGTCACGCGTGTTTCCGAGCGCGTCGCCGCGCAGCAACGTGAGGCAGGGGGCCATCCGCAACAGCCCGGCGAACGCCGGTGGGTCGCTTTCGGTCACGAGTTCGATCCACTCGCCCGCGCCTACCACCAAACGCCATCGCCCGACGCCCAGCCAGGCGGCATCGTCGAGCGGGGCGACGTAGCGGGCGGCTCCGATCTCGATCGCGACGGTGCCCGGAAGTGTGCCCGCCGCTCGGATGACCAGCCTCACATCGGGCCCAAGCCGTAGCTGGAGCTCTGCGCCGACCCTGAGCTCGCCTTCCAGCGCGCCGCTCTGCCAGCGCGTGCCGTTTCGGCTGCCAAGATCTCGGACGAAGATATCCCCCCCTCGGCGCGCGATCGCCACGTGGCGGCGGCTGAGCGTCGCTGACGGTACGGTGATCGCCCCGAATGTCTTGCCCAAATCTTCGGACGGAACGCCCGGAGCGCGCCCAATGATGACCTCTCGGCCAAGAATCACCGCCGCGTCGCGTCCGCGAACGGCGGCGCGAACGACGCCGGGGCGGATGCGCCTGCTCTCGAGCGCGCGAGCTGGCTCCCGAAGCGTGTCGTCGTTCCGGGCTTGAGCGAGGATCAACGCCTGTCGGCGGTTGCCACTGGCCACGAGCGCCGCGAACTCGGCGTGCGCCCCACGGAGGCTTCGCTCGTCACGGCTTCGCGCAAGATCTTCGGTGAGACAGGTCTCGAGAGCGTCGACCGCGCCGGCTTCCGCGAGGGCGCGCGCCTGCCCCTCGATGTCGTGTGCCCGTGCATACGCTGCGGCCGCGTGCTCGTGGTCACCGGCGGATTCGAGCTCGCCAGCGGCACGGAGAAGGCCCTGCCTCCGGCCGCCCGTCAGGGGCGTCTCGGCGGCCACGGCGACCTCTGCAAGCGCGCGCTTCATCCGAGCGAGGTCTCGCACGGCGCTTCCTTCGGGAGCCATCTCCATCGCGCGCGCATAAACGCTCACCCGAGCGGCCGCCACAGGTTCACGGTCGCCCCGAAGAACCATGACACGAGCCGCCTCTTCGAGCTGGCCCGCTTTGGCGAAGAGCGCCGAGGCGCGCGTCAATTCGCCATGAAGCTCCGCGGCCGAAGCAAGGGCGGCAAGGCGCTTCATCGTCGTCTCCAAGTAGCCCATCGAAGGTAGCCCCACGAAGCGATGCCGGCGACAGACCACGAGCCCCACCACTCCCTACATCAATCGTCGCCGAGCGGAGCAAAGACCCGTCGCCACGCCGTTTTCGAGCCACCGGCCCCCTCCACCCGCCAGGAGGGTCGAGCGAAGCCGAAGGCGACGCAGGACCCATCGCGCCGCCGTTCGAGAAAGGTCCCCCGCGGGAGCAAGCCATGCCCGTCGAGCGAATACGAAGGCGGAGCAAGACCCATCGCCACGCCGTTTCGAGCACCGGCGCCGTCGACCCGGCAGGAGGGTCGAGCGGAGCCGAAGGCGGAGCAAGACTCATCGCCACGCCGTTTCGAGCACCGGCGCCGTCGACCCGGCAGGAGGGTCGAGCGGAGCCGAAGGCGGAGCAAGACTCATCGCGCCACGACGTTCCGGGCTGGGGAGCTAGAGGGGAGCGGCCCGCTCCCCTCTACGTGAAGTGCTACCCAGGCTTGTCGAGCGGAGCCTTGCCGAAGGCAAGGCGGAGCGAGACTCAGGGTGACCTTGGTGATCTTAACTAGAGAGAGATACCCTGCAAGCATATGGCGAACAATAACCGGCTGGGCGAACTCCTCGTCCGCGAGAAGCTCATCTCGCTAGCGCAGCTTCGCCGGGCGCAAGAAGAACAACAGAAGTCCGGGCACAATCTGGGCTACACGCTCGCGAAGCTCGGCTTCGTGAGCGACGACGAGATCACGAGTTTCTTGAGTCAGCAGTACCGCGTGCCCACGGTCAACATCGAGGAGTACGAGATCGACGTCGAGATTCTCAAGCTCGTCCCGAAGGAGCCGTGCGAGCGGCACAAGGTCGTTCCGGTCTCACGCACCGGCAACGCGCTCATCGTGGCGATGGCGGACCCGACCAACCTCAACGCCATCGACGACTTGAAGTTTCTCACGGGCTACAACATTGAACCGGTCATCGCGAGCGAGACGGCGATCCAGGCGGCAATCGAGAAATACTACAACGCCGGCCCTTCGTACGACGAGGTCATGGCCGGGTTCGACGAGACGGAGATCGAGTTCACCGGCGAAGAAGAAGACATCAGTCTTCTAGAGCTCGAGAAGGCAAGCGAGGACGCGCCCGTCGTTCGCCTGGTCAACATGGTGCTTCTCAACGCCATCAAGAAGGGCGCGAGCGACATCCACATCGAGCCGTACGAAAAGAAGCTCCGCGTGCGGTATCGGATCGATGGCGTCCTTACCGAGGAGATGACGCCGCCCCTGAAGTTGAAGAACGCCATCACGAGCCGCATCAAAATCATGGCCTCACTCGACATCGCCGAGCGCCGGCTCCCGCAAGACGGACGCATCAAGCTCAAGCTCGGCAAGGGCCGCGAGATGGACTTTCGCATCTCGGTCTTGCCGACGATTTGGGGCGAGAAGGTCGTCATGCGGCTGCTCGACAAGGGCAACCTCCAGCTCGACATGGCTAAGCTCGGGTTCGATCCGCGTCCGCTCGACGACTTCAAATGGGCCATCAACCAACCATGGGGCATGGTGCTCGTCACCGGACCGACGGGGTCGGGCAAGACGACGACGCTTTATTCCGCGCTCTCCGAGCTGAACAAAGTCGCGCACAACATCAGCACGGCGGAAGATCCCGTCGAGTACAACTTGCATGGAATCAACCAAGTGCAGATGCACGAGGAGATTGGCCTCAATTTCGCGGCGGCGTTGCGCTCGTTTCTCCGCCAAGATCCGGACATCATCATGGTGGGCGAAGTGCGAGACTTTGAGACCGGCGAGATCGCCGTCAAGGCGGCGCTCACCGGGCATCTCGTCCTTTCGACGTTGCACACCAACGACGCGCCGGCCACGATTTCGCGCCTGCTCAACATGGGCGTGGAGCCGTTTCTCATCACGGCGAGCGTCAACCTCGTACTTGCGCAACGCCTGGCTCGCAAGATCTGTGCGGATTGCAAGCAACTCGTTCGCTACGAACGCAAGATCCTCGAAGACGCAGGCTTTTCGCCGGAGCAGGTGGCAACGGCGAAGGTGCTCAAGGGCGCTGGATGCCGCACGTGCAACGGGAGCGGCTACAAGGGACGCGTCGCGCTCTACGAAGTCATGCGCTTTACGGACAACTTGAAGGAGATGGTGCTTCAGGGAGCGTCGACCGCCGAGCTGAAGGCGGGCGCCGTCAAGAATGGCATGAGTACGCTGCGCGCAAGCGGCATCAAGAAGATCCTCGATGGAGTCACGACCCCCGAGGAGGTCATGCGCGTGACCATGGCGGATTAGCCTGGGAGCGCGCCTGCGTTCGACGACGGTCGTGCGAGGAATACCCCACGAGAAACGGCAGCCGGCACGAATCATCCCATGACGCAGTCGACCGAAATCAAGATCAATCTGCACCAGCTTCTCCGGACGATGGTCGAAAAGGGCGCGAGCGACATGCACATCACCACGGGGACGCCCCCCCTTCTCCGCATCGACGGAAGCATCGTGCCGCTGAAACTGCCTCCGATGGGGCCCGTGGAGACCAAGCACCTTTGCTTCTCGGTTCTCACCGAAGAGCAACGCGCTCAATTCGAAAAGACCAACGAGCTCGACTTGTCCTTCGGGGTCAAGAATCTATCGCGGTTTCGAGCCAACATCTTCATGCAGCGGGGCGCGGTGGCCGGTGCGTTCCGCACGATTCCCTTCAAGATTTTGACCTTTGACGAACTCGGGCTTCCCCCAATCATCGGGGAGCTCGTGAACAAGCCCAGCGGGCTCATACTCGTCACGGGACCCACCGGCTCCGGCAAATCGACGACGCTTGCCGCGATCATCGACAAGATCAATTGCGAGCAGCGGCTTCACATCGTCACGGTGGAAGACCCGATCGAATACCTGCACCCGCACAAGCTCTCGGTCGTCAACCAGCGTGAAGTCGGAACGGATACCGAAGGTTTCAAGACGGCCCTCAAGTACGTCCTGCGCCAGGACCCCGACGTGGTTCTCATCGGCGAAATGCGCGATCTGGAGACCGTCGAGGCGGCGCTGACCATCAGCGAGACTGGCCACCTGGTCTTTGCCACGTTGCACACGAGCAGCGCGGTTTCCACCATCAACCGCGTCATCGACGTATTCCCGGCCCACCAGCAAGCGCAGGTTCGGACCAAGCTGTCGTTCGTGCTGCAGGGCGTCGTCTCCCAACAGCTGATGGCCAAGCAGGGCGCGCCGGGCCGAGTGCTCGCGCTCGAGATTCTCGTGCCCAACGCCGCCGTTCGTAATCTGATTCGGGACGACAAGGTCCACCAGATTTATTCGCAGATGCAGGTCGGCCAAGAGAGATATTCGATGCAGACGCTGAACCAGAGCTTATTCTCGCTCTACCAACGGCGGCTCATTTCCAAGGAAGACGCGCTGAACCGATCGCTCGAGCAGGACGAGCTCCGCATGATGCTCGAAGGCCGGAGCGCGATGAGCTCGGGGGCAAGCGCCGCGGCTCCCCCCTCCAAGCGCTGACGCGAACGTCGCGCCGCATCGGGCGCGACGTAAGGTTCCGTGACGGATCGACACTGCGGGCCCAATATCCGTCGAGCCCGAGAGCGGGCCCGCCGTCGCCCCGCGGGTTGCACATCGGTGGGGCCGTGGCCAAGGAGAATTTCTATGACCCGATCGCCTCACTTACGGCTTGCATGGCTCGCCGCCATCCTTTTCGACGCGATGGCCGCGGCCTGCAGCAGCTCGCCGCCTGCCGCATCGCAGGCCGCCACCGTGTCGCCCGACGCCATGGCACCGGAGAATGACGCGGGGGAGGGCGGCTCCCCAATCGACGGTGGACCGCCTGCGGATGCGGGCACCGTGACCATCTCACGAGAGGGGGGCGTGCCGATCTCGGCCTTCGCGTTCGGACAGAATTATTGGGACTGGGTCGACTGGGCGGGCACCGGGGTCACAGGGATTACCGGGACGGAGGCGGTCGTCACGGCGCTTCATCTCGACGTTCTCCGCGCCGGCGGAAACAACAACGACACGAACTCTCCGCAGCCGTTCGACGCCACCCAGATCGACAATTACGTCGCCTATTGCCGAACCGTGGGAGCCGAGCCCATTTTGCAGGTCCCGATCCTTGCCAACGCCGTCGACGGCGGGGCGACCAGCCCCCAGACGGCGGCCGACATGGTTACGTACGCCAACGTGACCAAAGGCTACGGAATCAAGTTTTGGGAGATCGGCAACGAGCCGGACCTCTACGCCGTGACGTACGACGCGGGTATCCCCCTAACCGCCGTCGACTATTGCGCGGTCTACTCGAGCTACGCGGCGGCCATGCGGACAGCCAACGCCGCCGCGTCGGACGGAGGCGTGCCGCTCCAGTTCGTCGGCCCCGATCTGGCCTACAAATACACCCCGGGAAACGATTGGCTCACGCCGTTTCTCGACGGCTGCAAGGACGACGTCGATATCGTGTCCGTTCATCGGTATCCCTTCAGCGCGATGACCCTCTCGATCGCACACGCGCTGGACGACAGCGCGACTTTTCGTTCCCAATTGGCCTCCGTCAACGCGATCGTCAGAGGGCACGCGAGGGCGGGGACGCCGCTCGCGGTAACGGAGAGCAACGTGTCGTACGACTACGATCCGACCGCTTACGCCGACGCCGAGGCCCAGGGGGCGCCCGGCACGTTCAACGCCGCGCTATGGACGGCCGACGCGCTCGGGGTGGCGCTCGAGAGCGACGTCTGGACGCTGGCTTTCTGGAACCTCGGCGAGACGGACATGGTTGGCTCCGTGCTGGGTTTCATCGTGTCGGACCAACCGGTTCCCGCGTATTACGGCGAGCAGCTGCTCTCGAGCCACCTCCGGGGCAACATCGTGATCCCCACGGGCGCTCCTTCTGGCTTCTCGGTATACGCGAGCCACGACGCCACGGCGGCGACGACCGCGATCGTCGTGATCAACAAGACGCCGCAGGCGAGCTCGCTCGCGCTCGCGCTCGACGGCGTGACCCCGGCGTCGTTTGCATTCGCCGCCATGTCGATCACGGTCGTCGAGATTCCGGACAACGTGACCGGCATGACGCACGTCTGGCGGTACACGTCCGATTTGGCTGCCGCCAACCTTCCTCCCGCGCAGGTGCAATGACGCGGGGTGAGAAACGTCAAGACGGGCCATTGGGCGCGTGGCGACGGCCCAGGCGCCCAGTCACTCGTACGTCGGCCGCCGCTTTCCGTGCTCGACTCGGCGCATGCCGAGCGAGAGGGCAGCGGCGACGACGTCGGGGTGGAGGTTACCCGTGGCCACGAGATCCCGCACGTACGAAATGCCGCGCTTGCGATCCTTCATCGCGCCAAACGCAGCGGCGGCGACCACGCGCGCCCCGAACACAGCTTGGTCCGGTGGAGGATCGAGCGTCGCGGTCTTGCCCTTGGCCGACTCGGTGGCCCCCGCGGAGGCCGTAGCGTACGCACCCAGCCACGTCGCAAGCGGGCCAAGGACGAGCGGATAGCGCGCCAAGAGCGGCGCCACGTCGGCCGCGTGGCCCCGGGCGACGAGCTCGAACGCTCGCTCCCAAAGCACCCGCGGAGTCACGGTGCCGTGATCGAGCGCTACCTGCGATAGCGTGTCGGCTGCGTCGAGCCTCCCTTCGTATCGCGCAAGCCGCGCCAGGCGGAGCGCCCGCGCAGGGGCCCCTTCGGCTTCTTTGCCCCAGCCGAGGGCGATGCGGTCCGCCGTGGCGAGATCGCCCCCGTCGAGCGCCAAGTCCATCGCGAGCAGATCGCTCCACGGGGCGTCGTCGTCGGCCATGGCGAGAAGCTTGGACGCGTCCAGGTGGAGGCCGCCCACAAGCGCGCCTTGCGAGCGAGCGAGGGCGGAAACGACGGGCAGTCTGCGATCTTCAGCGCGCAAAGGCGAAAGCGCACGGGCCACGCCATCTGCGTCCGCGCGCTCGTAGGCGGACGCCGCGCGAACGACGGCCACGTCGGGGGACGTCGGGTCCAGCTCCTCCGTGGCTTTCAGCGCTTCGTCGAGCCGTCCTGCGTGCAGCGCCACGAGGGCCGCCAGAGCCCGCGCCGGCTCATAGACCGCCGACAATTGCAACGCCGAAAGCGCAGCTCTTCGCGCGAGGGGTTCGTCATCGAGCAGGAGCGCGATTGTCCCGAGCCACACGGCTGCGCCGGGCGATTGCGACAGGCCGAGGCCCTTCTGCAACTCGGTGCGCGCTTCCTCGGGGGCGCGCCGGTCGAGCGCCTGCAGAGCCGCGATTGCGTGCGGCACGAATTGCAGGGCCATCGGCAAGTCGCCCGCCCGCTTCGAAAGTTCGACAATCTCCGGCGGCGCCGTCGAGGCCTCGCGGCCCGGGTCGCGCCCCCACGCAAGGGCAACGAGCGCGACGGGCTCCGCGCGGTCCGGCAATTTCAGACGCAGCGTGGCGGCCATTCGCATCGCCGACCGCGCATCCCCCTCGAGGGCCGTGACGCGCGCCAGTCCAATCTCGGCGACGACCAGCGCGGGATCGAGCTTTGCCGCGGCGGCGTACCGGTCGCTCGCGCGCGCGTCCCCCGCGCGTTCCAGCGCGGCGCCCGTGACGAGCTGATACCAAGCGTCCGCCGCGGCGGCGGTGTCCCACCGAGGCATCACCCCCGCGGCTCCGGCCGTGTCGCCTTGGAGCAGAAACGAGGCGACGCGCGCAAACGCGAACTTCTCTTCGGGCACGCCAACTTCTTTGGCCCGAGCCATGGCGTCTTCGAACGCGACGTCCCCGCCGCTCTTTACGAGGCCGACCATCGCGCGCTCGCGCGTCCAGTCGAGCGCGGCGCGAGGATTTCGCGACTCCAATTGCAGCGCCTGCGCGAGCTCCTTCTCGGCATCGCCGAGCGCGTCCGGACGGCCGCTGTGAAGCTTGTCCTCCACGGACGCGAGGATGGCTTCGGCCTGCACGTGTTCGGCCGCGCGTTCGTGCCGATAGAGAAAATAGGTGCCCACGCTTCCGGCGAGAAAGAGCCCCATCGCAGTGACGAGCACCGCCGTACCCTTGCGCTTGGGAGCCGCCAGGGGCCGGTCCCACCCCGCCCCTGCTCCGCCCGTCTGGGGTTCGAAGACGCCTGACAGTGTGAGCGCGTCGAGGACGTCGCGCGGGTAAGGAACTGCGGGTCCGTTCGAGGCCGAGGGATGGATCTCTGCGACGCCGTTCGTCTTGCTCTTGTCCACGAGAAGCCCGTCACGTAGGCGTTCCGGGATGGGCGGCCCCGTTGAAACGGGAGGCGGGCGCGCAGCGATCGTACCGGCAAGCAACGGGCGCTCGGGGCGCGGGCGCCGGGAGGACATCGGTTGGGGCGCGGGGGCCACCGGCGCGGCGGGCCGCCGCGAGGCACCGAGAGGCGCGCGCGTCGCCGGTGACGGCCCGGGTACGCTCGGCTTGGCGGGCCGCGCGATCGCCACCGCCACCGCCACCGTCGTGGGGGTCTCGGACGTGATTCCCGGTGCACGGCGGCCATTGCCGGACATGCGTGCCACATCGGCGGCCACGGCCGAATCCCCCGCACTCGTTTGCAACGGCTCGTAGTTTCGCGCGCGTTCGAGCCAGCGCTGGGCCTCCGCATCGCCCGGACCGAAGTGGAGTGCCCGCTCGAAGACCTTGCTCGCGCGCGCCGCGTCGCCACGACGCAAAAGCACCTCACCCAGCCAGCGATAGACTCGCGGATCGCGCGGCGATTGCTTGCCTGCGGAGAGCAGCACGGCCTGCGCTTCGGCGAGGCGCTGGGATTCCACGTACATTCGCGCGACCGACACGAGCACGGCCACGTTGCTTGCGTGGCGTTGCGTTGCAAACTCGCCGACTTGCTCAATCAGCGGGCGTCGAGGGCTCTCGCGCAGCGCCTCGCAGAGCGCAACCGTCGCCGCGGCGCTCGGGTCGTGCTTCCACTGTTGAACGAGAGCTTCGATCGGGTCGGGCATGGAAAGGTGAAAGTGCAGCGCAAACTCAGTGTCTGACGATCCCAGCGGCGACGCGAGCGAAACTCGCGCAGGTGCACGTCGTGCGTCATGCCGACATCATCAACGATTGGCCGCGCATGTGGGCAGAATGCACGACGGCGAGCCTGCGAGGTTTCGTTCGGCCGGCGCGCGTGCCGGGCGCCGCCGCTTCTCGCAAGAGCATGCGGACAATCGGCGTCTCGCTTAAGAGAGAGAGGGCTCAACCGTTGGTCTTTTCGGCACCCGCTGCGAGACCGAGCTCTTTCATCACGAGCTGCAAATCCTGCCACGCCTGCCGCTTGGCCTCGACCTGTTGCGGGCTGGGGCGCAGCAAATACGAAGGGTGATACGTAGGCATGAGCAGCGTGTGGCCGCGGTAAAGCTTCCATTGGCCCCGGAGCTTGGTGATTCCGAGCTTCGTATCGAGCAGGGCGGCGACCGCCGTATTGCCCATGGCGACGACGACGCGCGGCCGAACGAGGGCGAGCTGTTCGTGCAAGTACGGAATGCATGTGGCGATCTCTTCGGGCTCCGGTCGCCGGTTGCCGGGGGGGCGGCACTTGAGGATGTTGCAGACGTACACGTCGCGCTCGGGCGACAAGCCCATCGCGCTGATCATTCGATCCAAGAGCTGACCTGCGCGGCCGACGAAGGGCAGGCCTTGCGCGTCTTCCTCGGCTCCCGGAGCTTCGCCGACGAAACAAAGCGTGGCCTCGGGATTGCCGCGCGCGAACACAGTCTGCGTTCGGGTCGAGGCGAGCCCGCAGCGCGTGCAAACGGCCACCTCTGCCGCGAGTTGCGCGAGACGCGTGGGCGCCGTCGTCTGCCCGTCCCCGTGCGCCGTCGCCGTCGCGGCGAGCGCGCCAGTCGGCACGAGCGGGCCGGGCGGCACTTTCTCGGGCACCGCGGCCGAGGGGGCTATCAGCGGGGCGACGGGCGGCGCGCCGTCGGGTACGGATGCTCTGGCGGCTGCCACGTCATGCGCGGGGCCTGGCCTCGCGCGTCGGACGAAACCGACCGTTCCCGAGTCCTGGTGCCACTCGAGATACACCCGCAACGAAGCGGCGAGCGCGCCGAGCTCCGAACGTGCGTCTTCGGTCTTCATGGGCATCTCTCTACCCCGAAAATCTACCGCGAAAACCGCGCGCGTACCTGGAACCTCGCGGCAATGGGATTGCCTGCGTGGTCAAGCCCGGGGGTGTACCGCTCCCGCATGGCGCAGCGAACGGCCTCGCGCCCGAAGCCGTTGCCGGGATCCCTCAGCACGGCCGCATGGATCGGCGCCCCGTCGGCTCCCACGCTGATCTCGATCGTCACGGAGGCCTGGTCTATCTGCGCCGTGTCGGCCTCGGGCGGGAAGGGGCAATTGCTCCAGTCCGTCCCATTGGCGAGCGAGGGCGCCCTCGATCGATCAGGCGCCGCGGCGACTTGCGGAACGCCGGCGCCGCCGGCGACGCCCGTGGGACTCGTGAGGCCGCGCACGGCGCTCTTGCTCGTACCGTTGGCCGCCGTCACGCCTCCTGCGTAGGCATCCGCGTTGCCGGAGACGATTGTGTTGCCCGTCAGGTCCACAGGCTCGTTGGGATCGGGCTCCTGCGTGAGCACCTTGCCTGCTTGCGCCGGGGTTGGGGGCGGCGGCGGCTCGCGCGCAACGGCGCGCGGCGCCGGAGGCGGCTCGCTTTTCTCCTCGGCGGGGGGGGCCGGCGGAGGCGGTTCATCGTGGACGATGTCAATCTCCTGCGGGGGCGGCGGCGGGGCCACGTCCGGCGCATTCAACGCGAGGAAAAGCGTGGCTGCGCGCGCGCACACCGCGAGACCGAGCAGGAGCGCGAAGGCCCCGAGGAAGTAGCCGACCCACGCGACGAGACCCGATCCCTGCGCGTCGAGACCGAAGACCTTCGTCATCGGGTCGTCGTACGAAGGCGCGCCGGCAGGGGCCAGCACCTGATGCACGCGCCTCGATCCGTTCATGGGTCGACGGTTTCTCGCCTCGGCCATCGCCGGCGCCTGCCTTGCGTCAGTGCGGGCCCGGGGCGGGAACGGGGGCCGCCACCGGTGCCACGGGACTCACACCGAAGGCGATCTTGGATACGTGCGCTTGCTTTAGGAGGTCCAGCACGTGGATGACCCGTCCGTGGGTAACGGCGGCGTCCGCCTTGATGACGGCGCGTAGGTCGGCATGCTGGCTCTGTGCCACGCGCGCGAGGGCCAGTATGGCGTCGTCGTTCGGTTCGGGATTGCTGTCGACCATCGTCCGGCCGTCCGCGGCGAGCACGATGCTGAATACGACCTGCACGTCGCTCGTACCCGTTGCCGCTTTGGGCAAGTCGAGGGGCACGGTCTGATTGAGGACGATCTTGGTCGTAACCATGAAGATGATGAGAAGCACGAGGGTGATGTCCACCAGCGGCGTGACATTGATGCCCGTGATCGCGTCCTCGGGGTCGTGCGTAGCGCCTCCAGCCATCGGTGATGCCTCAGTTCCTCTCGGAGTCTTCGGAGGATTCGCCCTTGCCGCTGCTGCGCGATCCCGCATCGGCGCGATCAGCACGCGCCGCGCCGGCGCTGCCCGCGGGGACGGCCTTCAAGTGTGCCAGCAGCATGTGCCCCAAGGCTTCGGTGTTGGCCACGGTTCCACGCACGATCCGCTGGAATGTATTGAACGCCGCGACCGCCGGAATCGCGATGAGAATGCCGATGGCGGTCGCCACCAGCGCCTCGGAGATGCGTCCCATCACGGCTTCGGGGGCGAGCTGAGTCGACTGTGCGGCGGCCGCCATCTTGACTTTGCTGAGCTCGTCGAACGCGGCCACGATGCCGATAACGGTCCCGAGCAAGCCGATGAACGGGGCATTATTTCCCAGTGTGCCGAGGAACGCCAGGCGCCGTTCGAGCTTCATCCGCTGCAGCGCGCTGGCGCCGTCCATGGCCTCTTCGGCCGCCGAGACGCCGCGATCGGACTCCACCAGGCCCGCCACGACGACGGCCGCCTCCGCGCTCCGCGAAGCTTCGAGGCGCCGGCGCGCGCCGTCGAGGTCGCCGCTCCGCAGGAGCTTGCCGAGGTCCCGCATCAGAACTTCGATATCGTCACGCAAAGACCAATAAAACCACGCCCGCTCGAGCATGATGGCCAAGGAGATGACACTCAGGACCAGCATCAGCACAAGGACCCAGCCTGTTCCCAGGCCGACCATCGCGCTCTTCACCCGTTCGATAAGAGAGTTCACGTTAGATTGGCTCCACCGCGATCCATGAAGGCCGATGCACGCGTCCGCAGTCGATCACATCGGTTCACGATCGGGGTCTTCTTCCGGCGGTTGTTCGTCGTCTCGTGCGTGCGGGTGATCTTGGTGCCGCGTTTCGTCGATGGCGACGGCTGTCGCGAGAACGGTTGTCGCGTAGGCCCCCTTCGGTAGCACGAATAGAACCCGTACGCAGGCGGTTCCATTTCCGAGATCGTTGCTCGGCCCCGGATATTCCGCTGGCTTCGCCGGCTCCCTCTGCGGGGGCGTGCGCTCGGCGCCGTCGGCCCCGAGGATCTCGCAGCGAAGGCCCTCCACCCATGTGCGTAGCGCGCGGCGACTCCCTTCGCCGAGCGCGCGTGTGCGGGCGAGATCGACTTCTGCTCCCAAGATCTCGTTCGTGATGCGTCGCTCGAGCTCGGCGGGTGCGCCGCCGGCGGACCTCATGTGGACGCCCACGATGGGCCCCGTGGGGGACACTTCGCCCATGGCAGCGCGCTCGCGATCGGTCTGAACGTCCGAACAGACGAAGAGGCCTCCGGACGCGCGGAGCTTTAAGAGGTCTCCCTCGAGCGGCGTGGCCCACGTGCCCTCACGCACGCGGGTGGCGAGCACCGCGTTGAAGACAGCCGACTGGAGCGATGACCAGAGAAGCCGGAGGATTTTCCGGTCACGAGGACCGCGCTCGTCTCCGCGCAGCCACGCGAGCGCGCGCGCCGCATTGTCACCGGCCGCGCCGAACCGCTGGACGCCGAAGGCGTTGGGCACGCCCTCGCGCGCGATGCGATCGAGGGCGACGGTCACGTCGGACACGCGTCCGTGCGGCACGTCTCGGACAACGATGGCAAATCGATTGCCGACCAGGTGCCCTGGCTTGAGCTTGTTCCCGTGCGGTACCGCGTCGTGCACGGCGATGCCTTGCAAGTCGAGAGAGCGCGCGCGCTCCGCGAGGTCGGTCGACTTGATCGCGCGAGGCGCGTGCACGGAGACCGTTTGCGTCGCGACCGCGCGCTTGTCCTTCATCCCGGCGAAGCCTGCTTCTCGCGGGTCGCACCCCAACGCGCGCGCGATCGCGTGCACGGCCTCGATGGTGGTGCGATCGGTCTTCGTGAACCGAACGTAAACGTGCTCGCCTACCCCCGATGGGGCGTACGCGGGGATCTCCTCGACGACGAAGTCCTCCGGACGGGCCTTGATACGGCCGTGCGGCAAGGGAGAAGGCGCGGGTACGGGCGCGAGCGGTGGTGCAACGACGTCTGTTTCAACCAAGCTCGTGGGCCATTTCGTCTCGAGGGCTACGGAAGTACTGTTGGGGCGAGTAGAGGAGGAAGTTGCTCACCCGGGCCGTGTAGAGGCAGGCGTACTCTTCGACCTGAGCCCCGAAACTCGACTCTTCGTTTTCTTCCTTGAGTAGCGATCCCCAGAATGGGTGAAACCGCTGATCGACTCGCCTCTCGATGGCCCGGAGCTCGCCCTCCGTCTGCCGCAGGCGGCCTCTGACGCGATCGATTCCGCGCTTGGTGCGCGCGCGCTCGCCCTCGTCGGGGTGCGGCGGGACGCTGCTTTTTCCGGCCCCGTGGGCAAGATCGAGTCGCCGCGACAGCTCCTTGAACCGGTTTTGGTAAAAGCGAAGCTCGTCCTCGAGTCGATCCCTTCCTTCCGTCAGCTGCGCCGCGCGGGCGAAGTCTTCCCGGCACGACTCGTGCGCGACGACTTCACCTTCCAGCTCCTGAATGATCATCGCGGTTCGCCACGCGCTTTCCTTCTTGCTCCGTAGGATGTCTCCGTAAATGTGATCGCCCACGTAAAGAACCTCGTCTCCCGCGGCGCCGAGGGCGCGCTCGAGGTCGTGCAAATTGCCCCCTTCGTAAACGATCCCTCGCTCGAGCGGGAAGGTCGCCGGCTCGAGCGCCTCGCCGTTTCGCTCCATGAGGGGCCTCGTCTCCTGAAAAAATGCGGGCTTGGTCGCGGCCACGATGACTACGTCGAAGTAGTTGCGCCAGTGCGGATACTCGCTCATCTGCCCGTCGAGCAAGTGGCTCATCATTTTTTCGGTGTACGACCAGCGCGAGTTCGTCAGGACGAAGAGCTTCTTACCCGAGCTTCGGAGCTTGTGCAGCGTGGGCGCGAGCTCCGGATCCTTCACCACGAAGCGCGAAAAGTCCGCGGCAACGGTCTCCAGGATGGTCCCGTCGCGATGGGCTTCGTCGATGCTTTCGCGGATGTCTTGGAAGAGGCGCGCGTAGTCGACCGCGAGCCCGCGCTGTTCCATGGCGGCGACGAGCGCCGCATATAGAGACGCTTCGCTGAGGGCGTAGAGCGTGTCGATCCAGTGGTAGCGCGGCGTCGCCGGGCGGATCTTCTTGGCGTGGTAAAGCTCGCGTAACTCGTCGCCTCCGAGCTCGCGGAAGCCGTGGTAACCCTTGGTGACGAATTTGTACCGGTTCATCTTGAGGATGTGGCCGAACCGCTTGTCGATGAGGAGCCCGCGCACCGGGAACACCGTGGAATAGGGCGTCGTTCGAATGAACGCCGGGTAGCCGCGCGCGACGAGTTTTTCGATGGTGGCCCGAATCGACAGCTCGTCCATTTCCTGCTGGTTGTAGATGGCCAGCGTGTAATCCATGTCGAAGCCAACCCACGCGATATTGCTCATCCGCAGGTCGCGGTTGCAGAAGATACGCCGCTGCCGCGCGATCCCGGGCGCCTTCGAGAGCGCCTGGAACTCCTCCAGCGGGAGCGACAACTGGGAAGGGTCCACGGGGTCGATGGGTCGCGCTCTTCCTCGGTCGCCGCGCGCGGGGCCGGCCCGCGCGCGCCCTCTGACCTTCCCACGCGGCGCGTGGACGCGCAATGCCGCGCAGCCTGGGGGTAGAAAAGGGGGCCACCCTTCCTCCGCTCGGGTGCCGTTTCGGGGCCATCGACGGGGCCGGGCGGCACGAGCCGCTCTTACTCCCTTTTGCCGTCCCGCGAGAACTTCGTCTTCGACGGACCCGCGCGTTCGCCCTCGGTCCTGGGCTCGAGCGCAAAGTCATGCGGTTCGACGTGCGGCGGGGGCGTCGCGTCGGGCGATGGCGCCCATTCCGGCGCGCCCCGGGCGTCACTGCAGCAGCGAAAACCCACGAAGTAGTACGCGAAGCCGGGTTCGTGGCTGTACGTGGCGGGACGGCATTGGCTTCTTACGTGCCCCCACGCGCCCCCTTTGAGCGCGGCCCACTGCGACGCCTCGCGCGGGGGCTCGTCGTTCGTCACCCACTCATCGACGTTTCCAGGCATGTCGTACGCGCCGAACCCGCTCTTGCACGCTTCCATCGAGCCGCTCGGGACGCTCTGGTCTAGCCGCGATAGCTCCTTCAGCGCGACCTCGGGAGTCTTCGAATAGAAAAAGAATTGCCCCTTTGGGTTCGGCTTTTTCGGCTCGATAAAGAAGTTGTCCATATTGCATTTGTCGTGATCGCGCTCCCAGCCGTAGGGAAAGGGCGTGTGAGCCGGCCCTTCGCACGCGGCGGTCCATTCGCTCGCCCAACACAATCGTTTGCCTTTGGACTCGCACGTGGCCTGCGCCTGGTACCAGTCGAGCATCCACGCGGGGTGCGCGCCTTTGCGGTTTGGGTACTCGTACCGATCGATGCAAAAAGAGATTCGTCTCTCGGCGCTCCGGCAACGCGATTCGTGGGCGAAGGCGTGACAGATGGAGAGGTGATTGATCTTTTCGTACTCCATGTCGACGCAGGGGCGCTCGATGTCGGGGCAAAAAGTCGTGTCGACGTAGGCCATGTCGTCCGGGCAGGGAGCGGACGCAGACGCAGACGCAGGCGCAGACGCAGGCGCAGACGCAGGCGCAGACGCAGACGCAGACGCGGGCGCAGGCGCAGACGCGGGCGCGGGCGCGGGCGCGGGCGCGGGCGCGGAGGTGTCGAGTGCGACGATCAGCAACGTGCACGCTAGGGCGTACCCGGTGATCGAGGACGGTCGCATGCGCGGCGTTTGAAGCTCGCACACGCGCCTAGCGGCGGGCAACTCTCCCTTGTCAGTCACCCGGGTCAGCCTGAGCGCTTCGCTCCGGCTCGACTCGCTCGCCTCCGCTCTCGCGGCCTGGCTCGCACGTCACGTCAAGGGGAGCGATGCTGCTCCGCCAACCGCTCCGCCACGAGCTTCCCAGCAGGACGCTCGTTTCCTTCGTCGCGTGTCCGGCTGCGAGTGGGGCGCTAGCTTGCGAGAGCGAGGATCGCACGCACCAGAGCGTCCCCGCAGGCGTCGACGATCGCGTCGGCTCCGGCGTTTCGCAGCTCACTCTTGGCTTCGTCGTCCTTTGCCACGCCGACGACACGCGCGCCGACCGCGTGACCTGCGCGCACGTCGTGCTCCGTATCGCCGACGACCACCACCGGTGCGTTCGCCCGTCCGGGGTCGGTGCATCGCTCGATGGCCTTGCGCAAGATCGTCGCGCGCGGTTCGGCGTCGCATCCAAAGCCTCCGTGCTCCAGATGAAACGTGACGGAGAGCCCTGCCGACGCGAGCTTGAGGCGAGCGCCCGCGCGAACGTTTCCCGTGCCGAGGCCGATCACCGCTCCGCCTTTGCGCAGCTCGCCGACGGCGCCCGCGACGTCGCCGACGGGACGGTATCTGCGGGCTTGGAGGACTGCTTCCAGATGCCGGAGATAGCTGGCGATGACGCGCTCGATGGCGGCGTCGTCTTGCTGCGCGCCGGCGCGCAGCAGCAGTGCTCTCGCGAGCGCGCGGTCGGTACCTCCAGCGACCCGCAGACCTTCCGTCGCTCGCTCGAACGCGTAGAGCTCGAGCATCGCCCGTTCGAGCGCCGTTCGACCCGGCCCAGGGGCCGGTCCATCGAATGTGAGCACCGTCCCGTCGATGTCGAAAAGAACGATGGGAGGAACTCGTGGCGTCGAAGTCACCGGCATCACCAGCGTTTGCGCTTCTATTCGTTGTCGCGCCGGGGGTCCTTGGACATGTCGGCCGTCACCTCGTCGACCGTGGCGGCATTCGTCGCGGGCCTCGTAGCGCGAACGTTCGAAACGCTCTTGGCGCGCGACTCGCGTGACGGGCTGCGCTTTTCTGGCTTCGGGGGCGGCGGAACCGTGGGCGCTTCCGATCGTTCGCGAGCACTTTTGGGCGCTGGATTGCCGCGCTGCACTCCAGCCGCGCTCGGCGCTTTCCGATTCGGTCTCGTGTCAGGCTCCGGGGGCCAAGGCTTTCGCTGGGGCATGGGGTTTGGGGGACCCGAATCGCTTCGCGCGCGATCCGAACGAAGGCTGACCCGATTCTAACGGACGACTCGGCCCGCGACGAGGAAGAATCGCAAACTTTCCCAATCGTGCACGACTTACCCGCTCTTTCCGAGGTGCAAGCGCCATTTGCGCGCGTCGCCTGCTGTCCGCGTCCGATCGGATCGTCCACGGCCCTACACACCTCACGCGAGAGCGAGGTAGAAGGCCGAAGCGCACGAGCGCACACCGGCGCGCACTGGAGCTCTCACGACCAGGCGCTACCTCAGGAGTCCGCGGAGCGCGGGATTCGAGTTCGCGCTCGCTCGGTGCCCCGACGAGCAATGGCTGCAGGGGCGCGCTCGAGAGCGTGTGCCAATAGAGGACGCAGCGCGCCCGCGGAGGCTCGGACCGCACGGTTGCGAGCGCGCAGGCGAATGCCTTCGCCGTGTACGTTTGATCGAGCGCGAGGCAGGCGAAGGCCGCGTCGCGCGTCGCCGCTTCGCCTTGGGGCGTGGCGTACCCGTAGCCCCGACCGAGAAAGTGTGGGTTGATCGCAATTCGGTAGCGCAACGCGCCGAGCTTCGCGCGCACCCCGGCGCGCCGCGCGCACCCCCATGCGAGCCCGTACGCCATCATGCGCAGGAGCGCGATCGGCTGTGAGACGCACACAGCGACGACGCGGGTCTTCATTCCTTGGGCGAGAAACCCGGCCGCCAGGCCCGCCGCGGTGCCGCCCGACCCGAGGGCGACCACGCACAGGTCCGGTTCGGGCATCGCGCCGCTTCGCACCTGCCCTCCGAGTTCGTACGCCGCGTCCACGTATCCCATCGCGCCGTCGAGGCTCGACCCGCCGACTGTGACGAATCGCGCACCCGCCGCCACGCGCCGCGCCACGGCAAACGGCGCGCGGGCCCAGGACCGAGCGGCGAACGCGCGCAATCCGAGCGCGATGTCCGCGCGGAGGACGTCGACGACATGGCTCGTTCGCGGCTGCGGAACGAGAACCGCCTCGACGGCGATCCCTACGCGCGATCCGAAGTAGGTCGTCGCAAGAACGTGATGGCTGCCGGCCGCGCCCACCGTCACGATGCGTGTGACTCCTGCGGCCGTGGCGCTTGCCAGCACTCGCTCAAGCTTGCGGACTTTGTTGCCCCCGTAAATCGCGTGCGTCAAGTCATCGCGCTTGACCCAGAGGTCGCAGTGCGGTGTCGAGAGCGTTTCGAGCCGCTCCACGGGCGTCGGAAAGTGGCCGAGTGGGAAGGAACCGACCTTTGCGCGGGCAAACATCGCAGCGGTCTGATAAACGAGAAGCGTACACGAAAAGGACAGACGGAGAGCGTAGACCAAGAAGCGAACCGCGAACCGGGAGAGGAAGAGGAAGAGGAAGAGCAGGAGAGGAGCGGGAAAAACTACTGCCCCAATCCGTGAGTGGACCCGAGAAGCTTCCAGCGGGGCGGTAGCGCAAAAAGCCAGGATCCCGCTGACCGCGCGCTACGTCCGTCGAAACCCGCATGAAACGTTCGAATGGTAACCACGCCGAGACCCCGTCGCCGCTGGGCTTGCGGACGCGCTCGCGACGCGGTTCCATCCGCACCCCGCGAGAGGACGAATGAAGAAGATCGAAGCCATTATCAAGCCGTTCAAACTCGACGAGGTTAAGGATGCTCTCGCCGAGGTGGGCGTGCAGGGAATGACCGTGACCGAAGTCAAAGGCTTCGGGCGCACTGGCGGCAAGAAGGAGGTGTATCGAGGTTCGGCGTACGTCGTCGACTTCGTGCCCAAGGTCAAAGTCGAGGTCATCGTTCCGGACGAAATCGTGCATGACGTCCTCGACGCGATAGAGAAGAGCGCGAAAACAGGACGGATCGGCGACGGGAAGATTTTCATTCTCCCCGTCGAAGAAGTCGTCCGCATCCGAACAGGCGAACGAGGCAAGGAAGCCATTTGACAGGTCGGGGGAACGGTCCGGCGACGGTCACGGCCCACGGTCGAGGAAGGTCTGCGGAGGAACCATGACGACACCGAAAGAAGCTTTAGAGCTCGCGAAGAAGCACGACGTCAAATACGTAGATTTGAAGTTCATCGACTTTCCGGGCGTCTGGCAGCACACGACGATCCCGGCCACGCGCCTCGAAGAGAGCCTCTTCGAGGACGGCATCGCGTTCGACGGTTCGTCGATTCGCGGCTGGCAGCCGATCAACGCGTCCGACATGGTCATGATTCCCGACTCCTCGACGGCGAAGATTGATCCGTTCTACGCGACGCCAACCCTGAGCGTGATTTGCTCGATTTTCGACCCGATCACGAAGCAGCCGTATTCCCGCGATCCGCGGCACATCGCCAAGAAAGCGGAAGCCTATCTTCGGCAAACGGGAATCGGTGACACGTCGTACATGGGACCGGAGGCCGAGTTCTTCGTATTCGACGACGTGCGCTTCGACCAATCGCAGCCGAACGCGGGCTATTACTACCTCGACAGCGCCGAAGGAGCTTGGAACAGCGGCCGCGAAGAGTTCCCGAACCTGGGCTACAAGACGCGGCACAAGGAAGGCTACTTCCCGGTTCCACCGACCGACACCCTCGCGGACCTGCGCCAGACCATCATGACGACGCTGCAGGAAACCGGCGTCGAAGTCGAGGTGGGTCACCACGAAGTGTCCTCCGGCGGCCAGTGTGAAATCGGCGTCAAGTACAAGCGGATCCTCGAGAGCGCGGATCAGCTCATGTGGTTCAAGTACGTCGTCAAGAACACCGCGCGCAAGCACGGCAAAGCGGCGACGTTCATGCCCAAGCCGCTATTCGGCGACAACGGGAGCGGTATGCACGTACACCAATCCATCTGGAAAGAGGGTAAGCCCCTCTTCGGGGGTGACGGGTATGCCGGCTTGTCGGACTTGGCCCTCCACTACATCGGCGGCATCATCAAGCACGCCAAATCAATCGCCGCGTTGACGAACCCCACGACCAACTCGTACCGACGCCTCGTTCCCGGCTTCGAGGCGCCAGTCAACCTGGCGTACTCGAGCCGAAACCGCTCGGCGAGCTGCCGCATTCCCATCACGGGGCCGAACCCGAAGACGCGCCGTGTCGAAGTGCGTTTTCCGGACCCGAGCTGTAATCCGTACCTGGGTTTCACGGCGATGCTGATGGCCGGGATTGACGGGATTCAGAACAAGATCAACCCCGGCGGTCCACTCGACAAAGACATCTACGCCCTCTCGCCCGAAGAGCTGAAGGAAGTTCCCCATATGCCGGGCAGCCTCGAAGAGTCCCTCGATTCGCTCGAGAACGATCACGACTTCTTGCTCCGCGGGGACGTCTTCACCAAAGATGCAATTCACGAGTGGCTCGAGTTCAAACGGAATAAGGAGCTGAATCCGGTTCGGATGCGCCCGACGCCGTACGAGTTTTATCTTTATTTTGATATCTAGATAGTCATCCTGAGTCTCGCTCCGCCTTGCCTGCGGCAAGGCGGACGGTCTTGTTGAGATCACGCGGGTCACCCTGAGTCTCGCTCCGCCTTGCCTCCGGCAAGGCTCCGCTCGACGACACGGGGTGGCACTTCACGTCGAGGGGAGCTGGCAGCTCCCCTCGAGCTCCCCAGCCCGGAACGTCGCGGCGATATGGGCCTTGCTCCGCCGCTTTGCGGCTCCGCTGCGGCTGGCTCGTCGCGTGCCGGGGAGAACGGCGGCGCCCGCGTAGGTGTCGCCGCTTTGCGGCTCCGCTGCGGCGGGCTCGTTGCGAAGGGTGAAACGGGCGTCTTTCCGGCTGGGGAGCTCGAGGTGGAGCGGCATCGCTCCCCTCGACGTGACGTGCGAGCCAGGCTGCGAGAGCGGAGGCGAGCGAGCGAAGCGAGTCGAGCCGGAGCGAAGCGCTCAGGGTGACAAGGGTCTCCAACTAGGGGATGCAATGAGCTTGGGGCGGATCGCGGTGGCGTTGGGGGTGTTGTCGGCTCTGTCGTGGCTGACGCACCGGTACGTCTGGGCGCGTCTCGTTCGCGACGTCGTGTGGCCGGAGCCCTGGGGACAGGTGCTAGGCGTCGCTGTCTTCGTGCTGGCGGCGCTCGTTCCTCTCTCGTTCGTTGCCATCCGGTGGCTGCCTCGCGCGGCGAACGCTCCCTTGGCGTGGGTCGCGTACACGTGGCTCGGTTTCGTCTTGTATCTATTCCTGCTCGCGGTATTGAGCGACGCCGGCCGGGTCGTCGCCTTGGTCATGGGCGCACTGCCCGAGCAGGCCGATCGGCGCTTGGCGCTGGCTCGCGTGCTCGCGGTCGTGGTGGGGGCCGGGGCGGCGATCATCGGCCTGGGCGGTCTCGCCAACGTGGCGCGTGGCTTCGAAGTTCGGCGCGTTCGCGTGCCGCTCGCGCGTCTGCCGCGGTCGGCCTCAGGCTATTGCATCGTTCAACTGACGGACGTCCACGTCGGACCCACCCTCGGAAGGGCGTTCGTCGAGCGGATGGTTCGCGAGACCAACGCGCTCGCGCCGGACCTCATCGCCATCACGGGCGACTTGGTGGACGGCAGCGTTGCGCAGCTGGGCGCGCTCGTGGAGCCGCTCCGTGACCTTCGCGCCCGCGACGGCGTCTATTTCGTGACGGGAAACCATGAATACTACTCTGGGGCGGACGAGTGGATCGCGTACCTGACGACGCTCGGCATTCGCGTCCTTCGTAATGAGCGTATCCCGATCCGCGATGCCTTCGATCTCGCGGGCGTCGACGATGCCAGCGCGCACCGGATGCTTGCCCATCACGGACAGGACGTGCCGAAGGCGATGGTGGGTCGCGATCGGGCACGGGCGGTCGTTTTGCTCGCGCACCAGCCCAAGGCCATCGCCGACGCGCGGAGGGCCGATGTCGACCTTCAGCTCTCCGGGCACGTGCACGGCGGGCAGATGGTCCCCTTCAATTGGCTGGCGCGCCTCGACCAACCGTTCATCGCCGGACTTCACCGCGCGGGCGCGACGTGGATCTACGTCAGCATGGGAACCGGCTACTGGGGTCCGCCGATGCGCGTGGGCTCGCGCGCGGAGCTCACGCGAATAGAGCTATGCAGCGGCGACGCTTTGCCGGTCCCAGGCGCAGCGTCTGCCGGGTGAACGGCCGCTCGACGGAGCGCTTTCACTTTGCCGGCGGCGACATCCACACGACTCGTGCGGTGCCTGCTGGGTGACCGCAGCGATATGAGAGCTACAGGTACGATTGCCCGTGCGAGTGCCCCAACCGCCTCGCCGCATCTGTGTCATTCGTGCACCCGTGCCACTCGTCTCGGGTGTGCCGCGCGGACGTTCCGTTCGCTTGGTCGCCAGCCACCTTACCCTGCGACGGGCCCGGTTTCGCGCGCCCGATGGGCTTCGGCGCGGTCAGCGGGGGCTCTGGAACGATTTTGGCATCACCCTCACCGCGTTGGAAACGGCGAGCTCGTCCCTTTCGGGTGAGCCTGCCTCGGGGCCGGCTTCGAAGAGAACGAATCCAAGCAGCGGATGAACCCCGTTGCGTGGCCGGCAAGACAAAGAGGAGATGGCGCCTATGTCTCAAGTCATCCGTGTTCGCGACATTGCGCGCGATGGCAGGTACGAATTCGGTCCAGAGCAGCCCGTGTTCCGAGTGCCCTATGATCTCTTTCATCCGCCCGGGTCCGTGAAGAAGAGCGGCCTCTTGGTCGCGTGGTGGGAACGAGGCGCGTTGCAAACCGCGCGAGTCGCCCCCGCCGCGCTCGGCGAGGCGCAGCCCGGCGAGCGGATCCTGGTGGATCTTCCTCCGCATGCGGCGGACGAGTGGTGGCTATGTGACGTCGAAGCCGTGGACGGTGTGGCCGCGACGCGGTGAGCTCAGGATGGATCGATGGGGGCGCCGTGAGGGTGCCGAATCAAGGCGAGTGGAATGCGGAGGCTCGATGCTAGCTGCGGATTCATGGCTCGGATGGATTGCGATCGGCGCGGGGGCGAGCCTCGCAGGAATGCTGTGGCCGTTTCAACGCGGCGCGCTGGGCGTTGTGGTGAACTTCGTGGCCGGTGTCGGCGGGGCGATTGTTGCCGCGTTCGCGAGCTTTCTGGTCCTGCCGGGCGCACACGCCGCCCCGGCGCGGCTCGCGTTTGCCGCAGTCGGTGCACTCGGCTCGCTCGGTGCCGTGCATGCCCTCTGGGTCCGGCATGCCGGCGGTGGCAGGCGCGCCGCCTGAACGAACTTCCCTCTACGTTGGGGGCTTGGGAACGAACGACTTACAGTTTCCGCCCGGGTTGACGGGGCCTTTGAGGACTTTGCACGTCCCGCAGGCGTTCGGTATCGTGGGGATGAACTGCTGGCAGCTCGCGCATACCTTTCCCGGTTGGGTCGATACGTCGACGTAGGCAAGCACCGCGCGGATCGTCACGTCGGCGGGGGTGAGGCCGGTGGTGTCCGTGCAAACCAGGGGCTTCGGCTCGTCCCTGCCGCACGCGGCGGCGCCGAAGGCGGCCAGCGCGCCGAACGCAGCGCTTTGCTCGAGCAGATTACGGCGAGACAGGGTGCGGCTCATGGCGAAGGTGACCTCTCTTTGCGACGCGGGATGTTTTGGAGGAAGCGCCCTCCAATGTCCAGGGGCGCCTCGAGCGCCGGTTGGCTCGATGAGCTTCGCCTAGCGCGCGAGCACCCAGAACACGATCACACCCAGAACGACGCGGTACCAGCCGAAGGGCTCGAGGCCGCGCGTGCGGAGGTACTTGAGGAAGCTCGCGATGACTGCCCACGCCACAACGAAGGACACGACCAAGCCCAGCGCCATGCTCGATCCGCCGACGTTCGCCGCGAGCACCTCGCGCGATTTGTACGCTTCGAAGAGGGTCGCGGCGCCGAGGGTGGGTAGCGCGAGGAGAAAGGAGAACTCGGCCGCCGTGGCTGCCGTGAGGCCCGACAGCTGGCCGGCGACGATGGTGCACATCGCGCGGGAGGTGCCGGGCCAGAGGGAAAAGCACTGCCCGATGCCGATGGCGAGCGCGCGCCGCGGGGTCACGTGCTCCAGCCCCGTGTGCCCGCGGCCTCGGCCCCTTCGCGCGAGCAGGCGCTCTACGGCGATCATGACGACGCCGCCGGCGATGAGCGCGATGGCGACGGGCGCCGGCTTGAGCAAGTGCATCTTGATGGCCTTGCGAAAGAGCAGACCCAGGACGGCCGCCGGCGCGAACGCAATCGCGAGCGCATAGAGCAGACGGAACGACGCCGGGTCGGACCGGAAGAGCCCCCGCACGCGCTCCGCCAAGAGCGTTCGGTAATGCGCCACGACCGCCAGGATCGCGCCGAGCTGGACGACGATTTCGAACGCCTGGGTGGCGGGGTCGTCATCGTCCAAGCCCAGGAGGCGCGCGGCGAGCACCAAGTGCCCGGTGGAGGAGACGGGCAGGTACTCGGTCAGCCCCTCGACGATCCCGAGCAAGATGGCAATGTGCAGCGGCATGCGAGCCGCCCGCATTAGCACGACGGCGTGCTCGCCGTGTGGCGCGGTGCGCTTTGCGGCGTTCACTGGCGGCGGCTGAGACCACGTTGCTCGTGCCTGACGCTGAGCCGGCCGAGGGCACGCTGGGTTGGCACGGCCCATCGGGACGCCGGAGTCCTGACGAAGGTTTAGTCATCGGAGGCGCGTTCGAGGTGTTGAATAGCGGATCTTCATACGATTTTGGGATGGATGGAATCTCGACAACGGCACCCAATTCACGCGATTCGAATTGGGCACAAATGGATTTCCTCTTGGGCAGCGCTACATGCGGGCACTGACGGTGATCCACGTCCTCGATTTATCCTCGAAGGCAGCACCGTGGCGAATATTCTCAACACGTGCGGCACTGGCGCCAATGGCTATGGAGGTCCGGCCCCAGCAGGCAAGACAGACACGCTTTGGGTCGATAGCGTGCTACAGCGGTTCTATTCGTTTACGGAGTAGCTCGTGCAGAGCGGCCGAGCGTTTAGCGCGGCCCCTCGCGTCGCGGGCGGACGTCGTATTTCTCGTGGCTTGCCGACGTGGGCGAGAGACCGGCTTGCGCGGAGTACGTTGAGTCTGTAACGTGGCGCGCTCTACTTTGGGGTCCGACCGCCTTGGGTCGGTCCCGTCGGAAAAAAGGACCAGCGATCATGTCGACTAAACCTATCTCCTTAACGGTCGCCCTCGTCGGGGTGACGGCCCTTGGCTGGGCCGTGGCTTGCTCGTCGTCGAACGGCGGCAGCAGTGGCAGCGGGACCAGCGGGACCGGCGGCACGAGTGGTACGAGCGGGACCAGCGGGACCAGCGCGAACACAGGCACCAGCGGGAGCAACGGCACCAGCGGGACGGCTGGCGCTACCGGCAGCAGCGGCACAAGCGGCAGCGTCGACGCAGCGGGAGCCCCTCCTGGGGACGGAGGCCTTTGTGCGACGTCGGTGGGGCAAACCCAAGTGCCCGTGGTCCCCGCGTCGGAGTTGACCATCTTCAATCAGAGCGTGGCCTCCGGCCAGATCCAGCTCAAGGTCGATGGTTGCCAAGCGCAAGCCGGCACCTTGTATACGGACGTAGACGGCAACGAGTCTTCGGCGACAAAGGCCAGTCTCATGCCGCCCAACGGAGCCTTCAGCTACACCCCCATCGCGCCTCCGTCGGACGCCGGTCTCGGCGGCCCCGATGGCGGCAGCTTCGTGGCGGCCTGCATCAGCGCATCGAACATCTCCGCACTCTATGGCACGGGCGGCCTTGGACTGAATTACGCCACGACGATTGCGTCCGGCGACAGCGGCGTCGCGCAGACGCCGATTGCGGTCGACATCAGCGCGCACTCCGGCATTTCGTTCTGGATCTGGGAGCCTACGGACGGCGGCACGGCGCCCATCGTCGAAGTCAAGTTTTCGACGAAAGCATCGAACCCCGCCGGCGGCGAATGCACCCCCACCGGGCTCACCCAGTGTTACGACGACGCGAATGAACAGTTCAGCGCCTTGGCGCCAGGCTGGAACTTCGTAACGATTCCCTTCAACGGGCTGACCTATGGCGGTTTCGGCAACGAGGACACGGGCGGGGTCTTCGACGCGCAGCACGCGTACGGAATCACCTGGCAAGTGCAGGACGGCGTTGCGATGTTGGCAGACGGCGGCATCGGCGGCCCCCCCGTATCGTTCGACTTCTGCGTCGCGGACGTGTCGTTCTATTGATCGGCTGACGGGCGGTCGGTCGCGACGGCGCTAGTCTGACACGCCGTGACGAACGACACGCTGCCCCTGGCCACGCGACTCTGGTTTGCGTGGCTTTGCTTCTTCCGCGTCTTCTTCGACGCGCGGTTCGCCGCGCGCGTGTGGGGCGCGCGCGATGCGGCGCGGCTGGGACCCGAGCCCACCCCCGACGTGCTCCCCACTGGGGGTGCGCCGTCCGCCTCGGCCCCCATCACGACAGTGCGCGCGCAAGCACCCGTGACGCCGGCGCTCCAGCTTCTGGCGCTCTTTCAGCGCGAGGGCCGTCTGGTCGATTTTCTCGAGCAGGAGATCGCGTCGTTCCCTGATGCCGACGTGGGCGTCGCCGCGCGCGTCGTGCATGAGGGATGCCGGCGCGCCTTGCGGGGCCACGCCACCCTCGAGCCGATCCGCACGGAGGGCGAGGGCTCGCGGCTCACGCTCGCGGAGGGCTATCGCGCCGACGAGATCAAGCTCGTGGGCGACGTGAAAGGGCGCCCTCCGTACGCGGGCGTGCTCCGCCATCGCGGGTGGCGCGCGGCGCAGCTCTCGCTCCCGCAGATCGTCGGCGAACACGACGCGCGGATCCTCGCGCCCGCGGAGGTCGAGCTCGGATGACGGCTCCCGCGCCGTCGACGAGGTTCGCCGTCGGGATCGACCTGGGCACGACGAACTGCGCGATGGCCGTCGCGCCGCTCGGCGATCCCGGCGAGGGGACCCCGGCGTCGCCCGTGGCGATGGACATCGCGCAGCTGGTCGCTCGCGGCCAAGTCGAATCGCGGCTGCTCTTGCCGTCGTTTCTGTACTTCGCGCATGAGAGTGACGGGCCCCAGGCGCTCCCGTGGGACACCGCGCGACGGTTCGCCGTCGGCGAGCACGCGCGGGCGCGCGGCGTCGACGCGCCGTCGCGCGTCATCGCGAGCGCCAAGAGCTGGCTCTCGCACCCGACGATCGATCGGCGCGCGGGGATCTTGCCCCTGGGCGCTCCGGACGACGTCGAGAAGATCTCGCCGGTCGAAGCGTCGTGGCGCTACCTCGAGCACCTGAGCGAAGCGTTCGCCGCGCATTTCGGCGGCGGCCCCGGCGCGCTCGGGCAGCAGGACGTCGTCATCACGGTTCCCGCGTCGTTCGACGCCGCCGCCCGCGAGCTGACCGCCGAAGCCGCCCTGGCCGCGGGGATCGAGCACCTCACGCTCCTCGAGGAGCCGCAGGCGGCCCTCTACGCGTGGACGCGCGCCATGGGGGACGCTTGGCGCAAGCACGTGCGCCCGGGCGACGTGGTGCTCGTCATCGACATCGGCGGCGGTACGACCGATTTCTCCGCCATCGCCGCCGTCGAAAAAGAGGGGGCGCTCGACCTGGTGCGCGTCGCCGTCGGCGATCACATTCTCCTCGGCGGCGACAACATGGACCTCGCGCTGGCGCACGGGGTGCGGCAAAAACTCGAGGCCCAAGGCAACGCGATCGACCGCTGGCAACAGGCGAGCCTCGTTCACGCGAGCCGCGTGGCCAAAGAACAGCTGCTCGGAGATGCGTCGCTCGCGGCGGCGCCGATCGCTCTTCCTTCGCGCGGGTCGTCGCTGCTGGGCGGCACGCTTCGCACGGAGCTCACCCGGGACGAATTGACGGCGACGATCGTCGGCGGCTTCTTTCCTAGCGTCCCCGCGGAAGCCCGGCCGGCGACGCGCGCGCGCTCGGGGCTCACGCAGCTGGGGCTTGCGTATGCGTCCGATCCCGCGGTCACGCGCCACCTTGCGTCGTTTCTCGGGCGGCAGGCGCACGCCCTCGCCGGAATCGAGGCGTTCGCCGGAGCGGACGCCACGGGCGGACGCGCCGCGCGGCTCCTGCACCCGACGGCGGTGCTCTTCAACGGGGGCGTCACGAAGGCCGAAGGCCTCCGCGCGCGCCTCGTGGAGACGCTCGACGCATGGCTCGTCGACGACGGAGCCCCGCGCGTTCGCGTGCTCGAAGGGGCCGATCCGGACTTGGCGGTCGCGCGGGGAGCCTGCGCGTACGCGCTCGTGCGCCGGGGCAAGGGCTTGCGCATTCGCGGCGGCACGGCCCGCGCCTATTACGTGGGGATCGAGAGCGCCGTTCCGGCAGTCCCCGGCGTGGCGCCTCCCGTGAGCGCCATGTGCGTCGCTCCGTTCGGCATGGAGGAGGGGACGGAAGCCCAGCTGCCGCCGCACGAGGTCGGCGTGGTCGTGGGCGAGCCGTGCACGTTTCGTTTCTTCGGGTCCACCGTGCGGCGCGCTGACGCCGCCGGTGCGGTGCTCGACGAGTGGCCCGCGGGCGAGCTGCAAGAGCTCGCGCCCATCGAGGTGACGCTCCCGGCCGACGGGCGGAGCGAAGGCGACGTGGTGCCCGTGCACTTGCGGTCGCGCGTCACCGAAGTGGGAACGCTGCTCATCGAAGCGGAGCCGCGAACGCCCATCAAGGCCGACGAACGGTGGCGCGTCGAGCTCAGCGTCCGCGGGGGCCACGCGCCGTAGAGACCCGCGTCCGCGCCCGAGTGCGCGCCCGCGTCCGCGCCCGCGCCCGCTTCATGCCGTGCTAGATCGCGCTTGTGCCTGCGCGTTTTGCCGTCGGCATCGACCTTGGCACGACCCACACCGTCGTCGCCGAAGCCTCGCTCGCCGGCGACGGTGTCGCGGCGATCCTTCCCATCCCGCAGCTCGTGGCGGCCTCCGAGATCGCCGCGCGTCCTCTCTTGCCTTCGGCCCTCTACGCCGCCCCGCCGAGCGAGACTCTCGCCGATCCATTCGGCGACGCGCCGTGGACTCTCGGAGAGTTCGCGCGTCAGCGCGGCGCGGAGGTCCCTGGCCGGCTGGTCGCCTCGAGCAAGAGCTGGCTCGTGCACGCGGGGGTCGACCGAACCGCTCCGATTTTGCCTTGGGGAGCCTCGGACGACGTCCCCAAGATCTCCCCGGTGGACGCGGCGGCGCGGTTGCTGGCGCACGTGGCCCGTGCCTGGGACGCCGCGCATGACGGCGCCACGCTCGCCGACCAAGACGTCGTGCTCACCGTGCCGGCATCGTTCGACGAGGTGGCGCGGGAGCTTTCGGTCGAAGCGGCGCATCGTGCCGGCCTCGCGCCGAAGCTGCTCGAAGAACCGCAGGCGGCCTTCTACGACTGGATGCGCCGTCAACGTCACGCCGCGAATGTCGCGCCAAGCGTCGAGGGCGGCCTTCGCCCGTTGCTCGTCGTCGTGGTGGACGTCGGCGGAGGCACCACCGACCTGTCCCTTCTGCGCATCTCCGGCCCCGAAAGCGTCACGCGCGTGGCCGTCGGCCCGCACTTGCTGCTCGGCGGAGACAACATGGATCTGGCGCTCGCGCACGCTTGCGAGCCGCGTCTTGCGCCGGAAGGCGGCAAGCTCGACGCGTCGCTTTTCGCTGCGCTCGTCGTCGCCTGCCGTGGGGCGAAAGAGCTGCTGCTCGGGTCGCAGGGCCCCGACGACGCGCCGATCACGCTGCAAGCGCGCGGGTCCGCCCTGGTCGGCGCGGCGCGCACCACGCGATTTTCGCGCGATGAAGTGGAGCGGAGCGCGCTCGAGGGCTTCCTTCCCCGGGTCGCGGCCGACGCACGCCCGCAGCGCGGAGGGAGCGCGCTCTTGGCGTTCGGCCTGCCGTACCAACGGGACGTCGCGATCACGCGCCACCTCGCCGCGTTCCTCGCCCGCCACCTGCCCCCCGGCACGTTTCCGGACGCCGTACTGCTCAACGGGGGCGTCTTTCGGGCGGCCCGGATCGCCGATCGGGTGCTCGAGGTGCTCGCGTCGTGGCGTGGCGCGCCCGTCCTCCGATTGCCCGGCGCCGATCCCGATCTCGCGGTCGCGCGCGGCGCGGTCGCCTATGCGCTGGCCCGCCGCGGCCGCGGTGTCCGCATCGGCGGCGGGTCGGCGCGGAGCTACTTCGTGGGCGTCGTCGCCGCCGCGGAGCACGCACGACCGCAAGCGGTGTGCGTCGTGCCGCGCGGCGCCGAGGAAGGCGCCGTCCACGTGGCCACGGGGCGCACGTTCGCTCTCGCCTTGGGTCAACCCGCGCGCTTCGAGCTCTTCGCGAGCGACAGCGTCGACGCGAGCGCGGGCGAACGGGTCGACCTGGATGACGAGCGCTTCGCGCGGTTGCCGCCGATCGCCACGACCCTCGCGCCGTCGCCGGTGAAGCCGGCGGGAGCGGCCGGTGCGACGGAAGTCACGGTGGCTCTCGAAGGAGAGCTGACGCCCGTGGGCACGGTGGATCTCGCGTGCGTCGAAGCGAACGCCGATCCCGCGCGCCGGTTTCGCCTGGCGTTTGCCCTGCGCGGCGATCCTCTCGTCATGGCGAGCCGGGCGTCCGGGCCGCCCCAACGTGCGCTCGATCCGGCGTTGCTCTTGCTCGATCGGGCATTCGGCAAGGCGCGCGCGGACGCGAGCGGGCGCGAAGCGAAGGACCTGCTGCGCGAGCTCGAGCGCGTTCTCGGCGATCGCGCGCGCTGGACGGCGGAGCAGAGTCGAGGGCTCTTCGACGCGTTGATTCCGAGCGCGCGCGCGCGCCGTCGATCGGCCGACCACGAGCGGGTCTTCTGGCTCTTGGCGGGGTGGTGCCTGCGGCCGGGGTTCGGCGATCCGTCGGATCCTGCGCGCGTCGCCGCGTTTGCGCCCCTCTTCGACGAGCGGCTCGCGTTTCCCGGTGAAGCGCGCGGCTGGCAGCAGTACTTCATCGCGTGGCGAAGGGCCGCCGGCGGTCTCGACGAGGCGATGCAGACCCAAATACGCGACTTCGTGGACCCCCATCTCGGCCCGGCCGAGGGAGGTCGCCGGCCCAAAAAGGCCGCCCTGTCCCTCGAAGACGCGCTCGACATGGCCTCGTCACTCGAGCGCGTCGCGCCCTCGCGCCGTTCGGCTCTCGGAGGATGGGTGCTCGAGCGCACCTGGACCGATCGCGACCCGCGGCTCTGGTCGGCGATGGGCAAGCTCGGCGCGCGCGTTCCGGCCTACGCCAGCGTGCATCACGTGATCGCTCCGGGCGTCGCGGAGCGATGGCTCGACCATCTCCTCCGGGAAAAGTGGGACGCCGTCCCCACTGCGGCCGCCGCCGCCGTGCAGCTCGCGCGAAAGACGGGGGACCGCGCCCGCGACGTGGGCGAACGGGTGCGCCGGGAGGTGCTCGATCGACTCGGCACGCTGGGCGCGCCCGCGGACCAACTGCGCGCCGTCCGCGACGTCATCGCCGCGTCCGAAGGGGAACGCGCGGCGTTCTTCGGCGACGCGCTCCCGCTGGGTCTGCGGCTCGTCACGTAGAACTCGATGCGAGCGCGGGCGCACCCACGGTTGTCTTGATCGCGCCATCGGTAGGCGTCCGGCCGACCACGTCGTGACGCGGGCCCCTGCGGCGCCGTACGCGCGGAGGCATGACACACGAAAACGGGGCTTCGCGGCGGACTCGGGAGCAGTGGCAACAACTGGTGGCGGCGTGGCGGCGTAGCCGACGACCGGCCACCGATTTCGCGAGCGAGCTGGGCGTCGTCGAGTCGACGCTTCGCTGGTGGGTGTGGCGTCTCGAGCGAGACGGCAAGCGCGCCGCGCGGCCGGGCGCCCCGGTCGCACTCGTGCCGGTCCGCGTGGTCGGGGAGCCCGCCGCCGGAGGCGAGGACAGCGACCGCGGCCCGCTCGCGTGGACGCTGCGCACGTCGCGTGGCGAGCTCACGGTGTACTCGGCCGGCGAGAGCGCGCTACTCGCCGCGGTGGCGTCGTTGGTGGGAGGCGGCGCATGATCCGGCTGCCGCCGGTCATCTACCTGGCGAGCGCGCCGGTCAACCTTCGGCTGTCGTTCGACCGCCTCGGGGACATCGTGCGCGACGTGCTCGGGCATCGAAGCGCATTATGATCGCAAGGGATACTGGCTAGATCAACGCGGCGCCTGATTCACCTCGCGGGCGGGTGGAAGATCGAGCTCATCGAGCGCCCGCATGGCGCCGCGGAAATTCCAACCGCGATACCACCAAGAGCGTCGGGACCGGCCTATGGGAGACGGAGGCCGGATCTGAGGGCGAGACGCTCGCGATGAGCAGCGAGGACGGGCTCGTCAACTCGCCGAGCCTCGGACGACGAGCGACGAGCGCACGGAGTCGTTCTTCAGATGAAGAAGACCTTGGCGCTCCGGGTCGGCCATGAAGCCGGCCAAAGCCTCGTTGCTCGGAAAGCGCACCACGTGGATCTCGTAGGGCAGTTCGATCGAGCTGGCGATGACCCCCTCCGGGGTTGGACGTAGCCGCAGAAGCAGCTCGCCGCCGTGCTTGCCGATGAGGGGGATGGCCACTGCCTCGAACTGGTCGAAGACGCGTTCCTTGCCGGGGTGGATGTAGACGAGCTGCGTGATGACGACCATGGCTCCTCCGCCATTATCGAGCGAGGCGCCGACGAGCGTTGGTCGATGCTCATGCCGACGACCCCGATCCGCCTGTCGATTAGGGGAGAGAGTGCCATGCTCGCGCGGATGGGCAAACGAATGATCCGTCATTCGGAGGGGGCTTCACGTGCATGGGCAAGCCCATCGACGGAATGGATGGGCCGCAAGTGCCATGGGGTGACCGCATGGCCATGATGGGGCCACGGATGTGCGTCATTCGGAGGCGCTTCCCGTGGATGGGCGAGCCCATCGACGGGATGGGGCCGGCAAGTACCGTCATGGGGTGACCGCATGGCCATGATGGGGCCACGGATGTGCGTCATTCGGAGGCGCTTCCCGTGGATGGGCGAGCCCATCGACGGGATGGGGCCGGCAAGTACCGTCATGGGGTGACCGCATGGCCATGATGGGGCCACGGATGTGCGTCATTCGGAGGCGCTTCCCGTGGATGGGCGAGCCCATCGACGGGATGGGGCCGGCAAGTACCGTCATGGGGTGACCGCATGGCCATGATGGGGCCACGGATGTGCGTCATTCGGAGGCGCTTCCCGTGGATGGGCGAGCCCATCGACGGGATGGGGCCGGCAAGTACCGTCATGGGGTGACCGCATGGCCATGATGGGGCCACGGATGTGCGTCATTCGGAGGCGCTTCCCGTGGATGGGCGAGCCAATCGACGGGATGGGGGGGCCGCAAGTACAGCATCGTTATTCAACTCCCCGGATCGAACCCCGCCACTCGGATCGCGCCTCCATCCAGTCGTACGCTCCCATGCTGGCCAGCATCGCCACTACGAAGGCCACCACCGGCGTCGCCCCGGTCACGACCGAGACGACGGCCGGGCCCGGGCAGAAGCCCCCCAGACCCCACCCGACGCCGAAGAGGGCGGCCCCGCCGACGAGCGATGTGTCGATCGCTGTCTTGGTGGTCAGCGAGAACGACGGTGCGAGCAGGGGCGCTCCCCGGCGCCTCGCAATGCCGAACAACACGAAGTTCACGAGCACGCCGCTCGCCATCACGAGCGCGAGGCTCGGGTCCCAATCCCCCGTGAAGTCGAGGAAGGCGAGCACCTTTGACGGGTGGGTCATGCCCGAGAGTCCGAGGCCCACGGCGAAGAGCAGGCCGCAAACGTAAGCGACGACGAGCCGCTTCACGACGCGCCTCCCCCGAGGTGGAGCACGTGCCGCACGATGAACACGGTGAGCGCGCCCATCGCCATGAATACAAGCGTTGCGAGGATCGACCGCCGCGAGCGGAGCGCGATCCCGCAAAGACCGTGGCCGCTGGTGCACCCGTTCCCGAGGCGCGTGCCGAAGCCGACGAGCGCGCCGGCTGCGATG
Source organism: uncultured delta proteobacterium (assembly GCA_963831555.1). Taxonomy (GTDB): domain Bacteria; phylum Myxococcota_A; class Polyangia; order Polyangiales; family Polyangiaceae; genus Palsa-1150. Next base: position 101,765 of record CAWHQT010000015.1, on the reverse strand, counting down.
GCGACGGGGACCGTCTGCTCCGACGCGAATGCTAGCGCCGGGCGATCGAACCAGAGGATGGCGAGTCCGCCGGTGAGAAGGCCAGCGAGAAAGACAAGGCGCCAGGAGCGGTCGGCCCCAGTCGTCACCGGAATCTCCCCGATGATGCCGCTGATGCCGAGGATGCGGCCGTCCGCGACGAAGAGAAGAGAGGACGCGGCGCCGAGGAGTAGGCCACCGAGGGTGGCAGAAAGCGGGGTGAAGTGACTCATGACGCTTGAGGATAGCCGCGCCCTCGCCGGCGCCTGCCCTACTTCACCGCATGACCGTACCGCTCCTTCTTCCCGGCCGCCTTGGAAATGACGTATCTCTAGGACCGCTGGAGATCACGAGCCCTTCACGCCTTCGGTCGATGCGCCTGCACCTCGTCGACGGCACGTACGAGCTTTTTCGAGCGCACTTCTCGCGCCGGCCGCCGCACGACCACGGCGGCGCCGACCTCAAGGCGACGGTGGGATTGGCGGCCGCGATGCTCGCTCTCTTGCACGACGAGGAGGAGCGCGTCTCGCACGTCGCCATCGCGTTCGACAATCCGATTCGGTCCGTTCGCAACGACTGGTTCGACGGGTACAAGACGGAGGAGGGCGTTCCCGCCGAATTGCTCGCACAGTTCGACCTCGCCGAAGAGGCCGCGCGCGCGCTGGGGATGGTCGTGTGGTCGATGGACCGCTACGAGGCGGACGACGCGCTCGCCACGGGCGCTGCTCGCTTTCGCGACGGCGTCGAGCAGGTGCGCGTCCTCACCCCCGACAAGGACCTCGGCCAAGCGCTCGCGGGCCAGCGCGTCGTTCTCGTCGACCGCGCGCGCAAACGCGTGATCGACGAGGCCGAGTTCTTCGCGCGGCGAGGGGTGCGCCCGGCGAGCGTTCCGGATTGGCTCGCGCTCATGGGGGACGCGGCGGACGGAATTCCGGGCCTCCCCGGTTTTGGCGAGAAGACCGCGGCGGCACTTCTTCGCGCGTTCGATCACATCGAGGGCATTCCCGACGATCCCCTCGCGTGGCCCCCCGCAGTCCGGCATGCGGAGCGTCTGGCGGCCACGCTGGCCGCCGAGAGACCGCAGGCCCTGCTTTACCGAAAGCTCGCGACGCTCTTCGAAGACGTGCCTCTCGTCGAACGGCTCGAGGATTTGGCGTGGCGGGGCGTCCCCCAACCGGCGTTCGAAGCGTGGTGCGACCGCGTTGGAGCGCCGTCCGACGTCCGCCAGCGGCCGACGCGCTGGGCGCCCGTCGTTCCGGCGCCGTGATTGCTGCGCCGCGGCGCGTGAGGCCATGGAGGCCGTCGCGCCACAACGAGCCCATCCACCCCCGCGCGGGTGGTGCGGAGCATGCAAAGGAGTCATGACGAGAGTCGCGGCATCTACGACTCGGCACTGCAAACGGAGGAAAGTCCATGTTGGCGATAATTCTTGTCGTGTGTCTCCTGCTCGCTCTCGGCGGTGGAGGCTGGGGACATTCTCGCTACGGATACGCAAGCTGGTCACCGGCGGGCCTGATCTTGCTGGTCTTGCTGGCCCTTTGGTTTACCGGCGGGATTCGATCGTAGTCGCAATTTGCGAATGGTGAGGGCACGGCCCATCGGGATCCGTGGCATTCGTGCGCGCCCCTGGCGTCTGGCTAGCCAGCACGGCGCTCGTAGACGACCATCTCTCCCATGGTCTCGTGTTCGCGCGTGCCCGCGTGGACCATCCCCACTTTTTCGAGGACGCGGACCGAGGCCCTGTGCCACGCGAACGTAGCCGCTTGCACGGCCTGTGCACCGGGCTGGGCGAGGGCCCACGCTACGGAGGCGGCAACGGCTTCGGTGGCGTAGCCTTGGCCCTGCGATCCTTCTTCGACGCCGTACGCGATTTCGCACAGTCCGTCGTGCGCCGGCGCACCCCGAAAGACCACGCTGCCGACGACGCGACGTGAAGGGCCCGCGCCGCCCGCGACGACCACGCGCGCACCCCACAGGCGTGCGCGCGCGTTTTCCCGAATGCCTTCGAGCGTCATCGCGAAGGCCCGCTCGACGAGCTCACGGTTGGGCCAGCGCTCGGGCATGCGCGCGTTGACCAGCGCTTCGGCGTCCTGCTTTCGTCCGAGGATCACGGCCTCGACGATTGCGAGCTTCATAGCCATAAGCTCGAGCCGCGGGGTTCGGAGGACCGGATTCGATTCGTCCGAGGTCATCGGCCCCCCACGCGCTGTTCGATTATTGCGCTCCGGCCCAGCCTTTGACAACCTCTTCGAGCCGCGCGTCCTCGCCGTCTTCCAGGAGACCCACCGCGACCACGTTCAGGCGCTCGGGCCGGGCGACGCGCCACGCGGCTTGGCGCACATCGTCCGCCGTAACGCGCGCGAGCTCCGCGACGTGCTCGTCCGGCGTCGAGAAGCGATCGAACAGGAGCCCGGACGCGTAGAACGCGGACGTTTCCTCCGCGGAGTCCGGGAGTGCGCGCGCGTCCCATGCGCTCCGTCGCCGAGCCGTCTCCAGCTCCTCGCCCGTGGGTCCTTGCGCGGCGAGCTCCTCGAACATCGTCAGGATCTCGCGCGTGACCAGCGCGGCACGCTTGTGTTGAACGCCCGCGGCCACGTCGATGACGCCGTCGTCTTCGTAGCCGTCGAACCCGGCGGAGACGTCGTAACAGAGCCCGCGCGCGTCGCAGAGGCGATGGTAGAGGCGCGTCGACATTCCGTCGTCCACGAGGCGCATCAGCATATCGAGCGCGGGGCGCAGCGGGTCGGTCTCGGCGAAGGCCCGGAGGCAAACGCGGAGCTCCGTCTGGCTCGAGACGTTTTCTTCGATGAGCAAGCGCGCCTTCTTTTGCGTGTGCGCGGGCGGCGCCGCCGCGATGCGCGCTCCGCGAGGCAACGCGCCGAAATCCCGCTCGGCCAGGCGCAGCGCGTGCGCCTCGTCTACGCCGCCGGCGAAGGCGAGGATCACGTTGTCGGTCGTGTAATGACGGGCGTGGTGAGCGCGGAGCTTGGCTTCGTCGAACGCCTGCACCTCGGCCTCGCTACCCGTTATCGTGAAGCCCAACGCGTGGCCCGGGTAAATGAGCGCGCGCGAGAGGTTGTCCGCGTCGATCTGGCGGCCCTCGTCGTCCAGATCTTCGAGGATCTCCTCGAGCACGATCCCGCGCTCGATGTCGATGTCCAGGAACGCCGGCTGCGAGAGCACCTCGCCGAAGAGGCCGCAGGCTTCGTCGATCGAATCCGGAGGCAGCGTGAGCGAAAAGATGCCGTGGTCGACCTGCGTGGAAGCGTAGAGCGAACCGCCGAGGCGTTCGAACGCCAGATTGACGGCATGCGCGCTGGGGACGCGGCGCGTGCCGCGGTAGATCATGTGCTCGAGAAAATGGCTTATGCCGTTGTCTTCCCGCGTCTCGAAACGCGAACCAACGCGCGCCCACAACGCGACGTGCGCGCGATGAAGGTGCGGCTGCGCGGCGATGACCACGCGGAGGCCGTTCGAGAGGGTAGCGGTTCGTTGCAAAGCGATCCTCGTGGCGAGCGAGCGGGGGTCATGAGCGGTGAGAGCAGGGGAGTGCCCGCGTGCCGGTGCCGCTCGCCTCAGTACTGGTCTTCTTCGTCGTCGTCGCTGCTCGAGCCCCCGTCGACCCTGGCCTCCTCAATGTACGACGAGTCCACTTTGATGGCATCCTTTGCTTGCTCGCGGAGGCGCTTGACGTAGAGCGACATCGCCTCGTCGCGCTTGCTCCGCACGAGCTCCTCCTCGAACGTGTCGCGATCCTTTTCGAACTCGTCGCGCGTCGATTCCTTGTGCTCCTTCAGCTGGACGACGACGAACGCGTCCGCCGTGCGAACCGGGTGATCCATGACGTCCCCCCCCTTGCCCGAGAACGCGAAGGCGATCACGCTCGCCGTGCCGTCCGGCGACAGACCGGGGAACGGGTCGCCACCCCGATTGAAGGCGCTCGACGTCTGCGTCTGCGGCCGGTCCGTGTCCGTGGCCGCATCGAAACGCGCATTGATCGCGGGCGTCGCGGGCACCACGAGCGGCTCGCTCGCCGCCGCTCCCGCGTCGTTCGGGCCCGAGGCCGCGCGAGCGCCCGCGTCGGCCTTTTCGGCCGGCGCCGTGAGCACCTTCAGCGGCTGCACCTTCTCGCCGCCGACGTACGGCGCCAGCACGTCCCTCAGCGCGTCTTGCGCGTTCTTGCCGCCCCGCATCGAATCGACGAGGCTCTTTGCGACGCGTTGTGCGGCTTCCGTGGCGTGCTCCTTTGCGAGCATTTCCCGGGGCAAGCTCCGCGTGAGCTGCGCGAGGACCTCGCCCGCTTTGCCCGGGTCATCCTTTGCGATCAAGTGGTAACCGAACTGCGTCTCGACCGCGCCCGGGGTGGTCTCCCCCGGTTTGAGGGCGTCCGCGGCGGCCTTGAACGGAGCGACGAAGCCGTCCGTCTTGTCGCCGACGTCCCCGCCCCCGGCGGCGCTGCCCGTGTCATCGGACGAATCGCGCGCGACCTCGGCGAACAGCTCGCCGCTCTTGACCCGCGCGGCGGCCCACGACAATTTCGCGAGCGCCGTGGCTTTTTCGTCCTCGGAGGCGCCGTAGGGCAACTTCACCAGAATGTGCCGGATGTGGCCGGCTTGCGGGGCGTCTTGCTTCTGGCGCTCGTCGAGCGTTTTTCCCAGCACGTCATGGTGCTCCTTCGCCCATTCGCTCGCCTCCGCGGGCGTCACGTTCACCGCCCAGCGCGCCGCCCATGGCTCTTTGACGGCGATCCACGTGAGGCTGGCGGTGCTGTAACGGCGCCCGTACTCCTGCCACGCTTCGGGGTCGCTGACGCGGATCGGGTCCCGGACGACGTCGCGCATCTTCGCGGCGAGAAGCTCTCGCGATTGCTCCTGCCGGAACTCGGTCGTCGAGCGATTGCTCAGGTTGCGCACCTGGCGCTCGTACGCCTTCATGCTGAACGTTTTGGTCTTCGAATCCCGGAAGTCCACGGGTATGGCGCTGTCGCGGTCGTTGAAATGCGCCTGGGCCACTTCCTGCGAGATGAGCCCGGCGCGCGCGTACGATTGGTACATCTCCCCGAGAATCGATTGCGCAGCGGCCGGATCCGCCGCAGGCACGCTGACTCGTACGAAGCCCGCGTAAAGCTGGTCGGTCACTTCGTCCTCCGACACGGAGATGCCGAGCCGCCTGGCCTCGTCGTCCAGGAGCTCTCGTTCCACGAGGCCGTCGAGCGCGACCTTTTTGAGGTTCAGGCGGCGGGATGACTCCGCGCTCCTCGACGGCATCAAGATGCGATAGGCGGAACCGAAGTCCTTGGGGTCGATGCAACGCCCGCGCACTCGCGCCACGCACGTTTCGCTCAGCGGCGCCGTCCGCGAGCCGGCGTTGGGCCGAAACCCGATGACGAAGGTGAAGATGGTGCCAACGATGAGGACGCCGTAGAGGACGTTCGATAGGCCTCGCTGGCGGAAGAAACTGAGCATTTGGGCGGCGTCCGTCTATCATGCACCCGCCGGCCAGTCGACCAGGGCAAGGCCCCCACGAGGGTCGCGCGAAAGCTCCGCGCTTTTCGCGGGTCGATTCATTCGAAGCGATGCGCGCCGAAATCGTCCCCGTGCAGTCCGCCCCCGTCAGGCGCGCTTCTCGATGCGGAGCGCGGCCTGGATCTCGAAGATGGCTTCCGCGAGGGCGGCGGCGGTCTTCGCGTAGGTAATTTCGTAGAACGTGTCGAGCGTGCGTTCGGCGTCGCCGGGGTCGGCCACGCGCGTCATGGTGGCGTTGATCTCGGCAAATCCCGGCGCGAGCGTCGAGGACCCAAGCTTGCGGACGCGATCGAACAGGTTCGAGTCGTCATCGCCGGGGAAGTCCGCTTTTTGGGCTCGCAAGACCACCCGAACTTCGAGCGGTTCGCCGATGCGAAGGCGGACCCCCGAATCCATAATCAGATTTTCGCGCGGGCGTTCGGCGAGCACGATCTCGTCGCCGCGCGTCCGAAAGATCTCGAAGCCGGCATCGACGAGTGCGCGCTTGAAAGGCGACGAAGCGCTTTGGGGATGGGGCTCAGGCATCGGCATTCTCACGTCTTGCGGGCGCGATCCTCTCGAGAACCTGCGAACGGGAGAACGCAAAGCTTCTTCGGGCGCGGACTTCGAGTCAAGAGCTTCCTGGTTTTCTAGGGGGTTCTCTAGCTTTGCTTAGCTTCGTCCTCGCTCCGGCGCTGCTATCATGGCTTCTCCGTGAAGAATCGCCGCAGCTTGACGCCGAGCGACGCCCCGGTCGATTCCGGGGACGTGCATGCGACGCGGCGCGGTGGAGCGCGTCACGAGGTGAGCGTCCGCGTTACCCTCAAGGCGCCGTCCGGTGTGGAGTTGGAGGGTTGGGCGCTCAACGTGAGCCGCGGTGGGGTGCGGGTGATTCTCGAGAAGAACGTGGAGCTCGGGGCGCAATTCGAGGTCACGATGAGCGGCGTGGGAGAGGACGACGAGAGTTCGCGCGTGGGACGAATCGTGTGGGTGCAAGAAGAGCCCGACGGGGTCGTCGTCGGGATCGAGTTCCGCGAAAGCCAACTCTAAGAGCGCCCGCAGCCGCGAAGCCCGGATCGGTGCGCGGGGGTCTACCGAGCGGACAAAGCGTGTTAGATTTCGGGCGCGATGGCAAACGCGAAGAGTCTCCTGCCCGAGTGCGGGTTATACCGGACCACCAAGGCCCTGCCGGAGCATGAAGCGGAGATCCCGGCGAACGTCCTCGTCTACTTTCACAATCATTCGGACTCGGGGTTGCCGGTCGTTCTGACTCCGGACCACAACGTGCACAATCGCTGGCATTTCCATGGTGCCGGCATTCCGTTTCGCGGCCTGTCGTGGGCCGACAGCCTCACGAAAGTGCTGGCCGAGGGCTTCTACATGCTCCGGCGCGCCTTCCCGTTCGATGGGGGCGAGTGGCCGAAGGCGTCGCTCGTGCAGCTGGGCTACACGAAGGCGGCCGAGCCCATCCTCTTCATTGCCCAGGTTCGGGCCCAGCTCGCCGAGAATGATCTATTTTTCAGCGAAAGGGGAGTCAGTGTGAAACGCGAGCAGCTCGCGCTCCTCGAGCCGCTTCAGATTTATGCAGAGCCCGCGCCTGCGGGAGCCCACTCCACGGGAGTGCATTGACTATTTGCGCGCGCTGCGCGCCCGTGCCATCGGCGGGAGCGCCCGCGCTTCGTAGCAAGGTTCGTCCATGTCCGGCGTCCACGCGGCGTCGCGTTTTTCGGCCGACGGATCGCGGAGCATGGCCTCCCGCCATTTGACGCCGGGCGGCGAGGCGTCGAGCCAGTGGTAGCTTGAATCGCGCACGTCGAGGTGGACGAACTGCGTCCGCGGATGCGTGTAGACACCGACGCCAGTGCGCGGAAAGGCGCGAAGATACGAGGCCAGCCGTGAAGCGGAGATCCCTTCCAATTTGAAATCGAGGGCATCCCCCGTTCCGTGGCGCCCCGCGTTCACGCGAAAGCCGGAGACCACCAGGACGCGCGCACCCTGAAAGTGGTAGGCGGCCTTGACGACCAATTGCTCGAGACGAACCGCGAGAGGGGGGGCTCGCGTGGCCTCGGCGTCTCTCGGGCTTGCGGCGACCTGCTCGAAGGCGGCGCGGGCGTCATCGTCCACTGCGCCGTCGCGCCCGTACAGGCGAATCGCGGCTCGCGCCCGTGTGGTGACGTTCACGAAATCGATGGGGTCGAGCGCCGCGGCCCAGCTCGCGACGCGGGCTGGACGGGCCCCGGCGACGCTTTGGGTCTCGGCCGCCGCGCGCGGCTCGCGGGCGATGGCTGCGGGGGCGTCGCGCGCTGCGACGAAGGCGACGAGAGCAAGGGCGAGTCGCATGGGGGGAGACGTCAAAACCGCGTGCGGACGGAGGCGGTGGCGCCGCCGCGCCAGTGATGCCCAAACGTACCATGCGGCCGGCCTCAGGTAATTGTGCCGCCGTCGTGTACGCCAAAGTGCGCGCTGCGCACGTCGCAAGAGCCGCGCGGCACGCGATGCGCGATGTGCGGCGAGGCGGTAGTCTCGGCGCCCATGGAGCTCCGTGCTGACTCTGGCCTGCCTTTCCCGCGCGAACTCGTCTTTACCACCTATCGAGACGATCTCCTGAAGCTCCTTCCTTATCTATCGAACGTTCGAAGCATCGAGGTCAAATCGCGTAAGGAGAACGGGTCTGTCGTAGAGATGGTCAACGACTGGGCTGGCGGAGGCGACATTCCGGCCGCCGTCCGCGCCGTTCTGAGTGAGTCGATGCTGTCTTGGACGGATCACGCGTCCTGGAACAAGGAAGCGATGTGGTGTGACTGGCGCATCGAGACGCGGGCGTTCACGGAAGCCGTTCATTGCGCGGGGCGCAACTCGTTCGCGGACGATGGGGCGGGCGGCACGATTCTCCAGATTCGGGGGACGCTCGATATCGATCCGAAAAAGCTGCGGGGTGTTCCCGGCTTCGTCGCTGGCAAAGTTGCGCGCGGCGTGGAGACGTTTCTGGTGGAGAAGATCCAGGCCAATCTGGTCGACACGGTGAAGGGACTCAGGGCGTACTTGGATAGCCGTTAGAGCCAGGTCCGCGCATCGCGCCCGCTTTCTCACCCGAGGCGCGCCGGGCCACGCGCGGACGCTGGGCCTTGCGATTCGCTCCTGTCGACCGCCGGGCGGTCTGCGAGTGAATGCCTTTTCTCGTCGATCCGCTTCAAGAACAGTAGACGGAGTAAAACGGCCAACACGATGGAGACGATCGCCGCCATCTCGCCCATGTGCTCGGGGGAGATCGCACGGGCTTCGAAGATAGGCCACAGACCGCCGATGACCGCATAGTGAACGAGGTAGATCGGGTAGGAGAGCTCCCCGATGAAGCGATCGTAGGGCTGCCGCCGAAAAATCATGAAGAGTACCACGAGGATCACCGCCCAGAATGGGTACGTGAGCAGTACGGCAAGATGGTATTCGAGCCTGCTAGCGAGGCGATCGACCGCCAGGGCATGAACCCTCAGCAACGCGAGCAAGACGGCGACGGCGCAGAGATAGCGCCCGATGCCGTCGACGAGCCACGTCACGTTGAAGCGCGAGGCGAAGCGAGCGTAGAGATGATAGCCCAACATACCCAGCATGAAGATCGGTAATTCGAACGGAAAGAAGCGATAGTCCCACGGGTCCTGAAAAAGCCCCAGGCGCTGGCTCACGATCCACCGGAACGCGAGGCCGAGGGCGATGCAGACTGCCAGCGCATATGCGCTGAGATGTCGCAAGTAGGGGACCACCAGATAGAACGACAGCTCGACCCCGATCGACCAACATTGGGGCACGAGGAGGTACTGCCATAAAGGGCTGCGGTTCAACCAGAAGTCGTGGGTGAAACCGAACGAGGTGCCGGCGTCGTGTTGCAGGAACATGACCCAGTCCTGCCCGAACAACGTGAGGTTGGACGACAGGGCAAAGAGAAAGCCCGCGGCGCCGTTTCGCGCGAGGGGATGGTCCACGAACGGCGTCAAGAATAGCCAACTGCCCGATACGAGCTTCATGACCACACTGGAGATACAGACGCAAAAAAGCACTATCCAGTACGCGGGAAATATTCGCAAAAACCTGCTGATGTAGAATCGTCCGGGCGCGGGGTATCCGTTGGAGAGGATGAGCGCCATGTAGAACCCAGAGATGACGTAAAAAATCTCAACTGCCTGGACGGGGTCGTGCAACTGCCAAGGCAAAGCCGGCGCCGAATGCGCGGTGATGACGCAGAGAGCCAGATAAACGCGCAGCAGGCCCACGTCACGCCTTGCGGTGCGACGCCGTTGGGTGGCCACGATGCATGGGGAGGCCGATTCTACTCGCTCGCGCTCGTTCGACGAGTCGGTCGACGCGGAGCATGGGCCTTGGAGGTGCGACGTGCTGCGCGCGGAGGCGATCGGAGCGAGGGGGTTGGCGACGCGTGGAAGGACGGAGCGCGATCGACGTGCACTGGGCCGGCGCGGCGGGCTGGCGGATGCATCGACGCGGCCGAGGCGCCGGGGTACGTGCCCCGCGTCGACGCGGGGCTGTGCGATCAGCTTGACCGTGTGCGTGCGACATTCGGGAAGAGCGTCGCGTAGCTCGTACATAGGGGCCGGGAGACCAGCGCGCTCGGTTCGTGTCCCGCGCCCGCGTTCCCCTGGAAATCAGTGTCCTTTCAGGCCCCCCGGAGCGACTGTGGTGGCTTTCAGCGCGTTCCAAGAGCGACCCGCAGGTTGGCCTTGCTCGGCGGGAAGTCGCGACGGAGACCACCCGGGTTCGCTCACTTGTCCGAACGGATTGCGGGCGCCCTCCCATCCCGCGCGCTGATCGAGGACATTGGTAAACCCGTCACCCAAAAGCGCCTGCGCCGCACGCAAGCTGCGGCCGCCGGCCTTGCAACCAACGACAAGCTTCGCGTCCTTGGCGAAGGTCGCGTTCATCACCCTTGCGAAGTCCACGTTCGGCGCCATCCCGCCGGCGGTCGCGAGGGCGATCGGAACGTTGAAGGCGCCGGCCGGATGCCCGGCCTCGAACTCTTCGACGGTCCGAACGTCAACGTACGTCCAGCCTTGCGCGAGCTTCTCGCTCGCCTCTTGCGGAGAGATTCGTTTGATCTCGCTCATCGGGGGGGCTCCCGTCAAACCTTTTAGTCGGGAGGAAGACGCCCGTCGAGAGGCCGCCCTAGTCCGGGCGCCGGCGCGGGCGCGTGTCGGCTGGCGGCCAACGTAGGCAGCTGAAGAACGAAGTCCGCAATCGCATCGCCGTCGAGCCCACGCTGCGACGGAACGCTGTCGTTCCGGCGCCAGGGGGTTGGCGGTGTCGGATCGATGGCGCGGCTGCGCATGGGAGAAAAGCGGCCTTTTTGCGCCAAAATCGCGAGAAACGAGCGGGCAGTGCTTTCCGAAATTCAAGTTCGCGGGGCTCGACCCGTTCTGGTTCGGAGACAGCGCGAATGCCGGGCGCGCTTTCTGCAGTCTCTGCCGGCGAAGCGATGGGGAGGGCAAAAGCCCCCTGTCCAAACAAACCACCGGGGCTGCTGCTCCACGGCAGAAGGATACGACCATGCGATCGGGCGTTTTGAAGTCTTGTTGTCTCGCGATAAGCGCAGTGATGGGTGTTTCGGGCGCGATCATCGCTTGTTCGGGCGCGAGTTCCGACTCCGGCTGGCAATCGAGCAACGCGTCGCAGCCTTCTGCGCCGGGCGATGACCCCATCGCTGGCGTGACCCAGGATCTTCTCTCGCCTCTCGCCAACGCGCCGACGTTCCTCTCCGGCGTCCTCACCATCACGGTGGCTCCGGGCGAGCTCGGGATGGTGTCGCTCCGCGCGATCGATAGCGCGATCATCGTCAACGGTCTCCCCACGCTCTACATGGGCATGCCGGTGACGTCGGCGAACGTCACGGCCATCACCATCACGGAAGCCGGCGGCGCTGGATCCGCCGATGCGGGCGACGCGCAGAGCCTCCTCACGACGGAGTTCATCGTCGACTATTCGAACGGGCTCTTCGCGACCGGCGCGAGCTCGGGGCACGGGATCACGCTGTCGCTCGCCGGCACGGAACCCACGGTCTTCGGCGTCAAAGGTACGGGCAACGCCGACACCATCACGTTCGGCGCCACCGGCGTCAACGTCAACAATGACGCGTACCCGGACATCCTCTGGACGGGCAACGGCGGCGCGGGCACGTTCGTCGTTTCGATGGGTTCCGGCGACGACACCTGGTCTGCCGGCGGAGACATGGCGACCGGTGCGCGCTTCAACAACGACGCGCCGGCCAATCCGGCGGTCAACTATGGTCCGGGCGTGGTCGTCTACGGCGGCGCCGGCGACGACACGTTCAACGAAGCCACGGTCACACCGTACGAGACCATCTACGGTGGCGGCCAGGCGGGCGACACGGTTGATTACAGCGCCCGTGGGACCAGCGTTGCGGTGTCGCTCAGCACGCCCGGCATCGCGAGCACGATAAGCGGTCACTGCGCGATCGGCGGCGGCGACGCCGGCGACGCTGCGGCGGACGGCGGTGCGCTCGCGTGCGTCAGCGACGAGTTCGACGACATCAAGAACGACGTGTTCATCGTCTACGGAGGAAGCGGCGACGACTTTCTCACCGCCTCCGCGAGCGCGATCATCGCGGGAGCCGGTGGCGCGGATGCCGGCGCGGATGCCGGTCACGCCGACGCGGGGGATGCGGGTCACGACGCGGGCGCGGTCGACGCGGGTCACGCCGACGCAGGCGATGCGGGTCACGACGCGGGTGCCGACGCCGGTGCAGTTGCCGGCGCGGGTTCCAGCGTCATCTTCTACGGCGGCGCCGGCAACGACACGCTGACTCCGTTCACGGGCCCCTACGTCATGAACGGCGGAGCGGGTAACGACACGTTCCTCATGGGCACGGACGGAAACCATGGGGCGGGAACCATCATCGGAGGCGCGGGGGTCGACCGCGTCGACTTCACGAATCGCACGACCGCCATCCACGTCACCATGGACGGGATGACACCGAGCGGCACCTTCGCGAGCGGTGCGGTCACGGAGAACATGATTGTCTCGGCGGATGTCGAGAACATCCACGGCGGCGCGGGCAACGACGTCCTCGTCGGCAACGCGCTCGACAACGTCATCAACGGCGGCCCCGGAGCCGACATCATGACCGGCGGCGGCGCCGGCTCGGACACGGTCGACTACAGCGACGCGGTCGGCCCCGTCTGGGCGCAGATCGACGGCACCAACCGCTCGGGCGCGGGCACCTTCACGCAGCATCCGGGCACGGCCAGCATGGCGTACGTGGACGGCACCTGCCCGTTCGGCACCAGCACCGAGCAAGACACGATCGGAATCGACATCACGAATCTCGTCGGCAGCCAGGGTAACGACTGCCTCTTCGGCCAGCCGCACGGCTCGGCGTGCCCGGGTTCGACCTGCCAGAACAACCTAACGGGCGGTCCGGGCAGCGACATGCTCTTCGGCCTCGATGACGACGACATCCTCGAGGGCTCGGGCGGCGTGGGCGGCGACGGCGCCACCGACTCGAACTACCTCGACTGCGGGAGCGGCTTCGCGAACACGGGTCACGATCTCGGCGTTGCGGGTTATCGCGCCAACTGCCAGTTCTAAATCCGGCGTCGGCCGGACACCAAAGAATCGCAGCAAACGCGAATACGAATAGAAGGACCGACCGGCGGCGCGTGACCTACACGCGCCGCCGGTCGGCTTTTTGTGCTCGGGCACTTACGTGGCAGGTCGAGCGCCGGCCAACCGGCACCCGTCAGCGGGTTGACGTTCGAACCCGTGTGGAGGTGTAACCGGAAATGGACGTTGGGAAGCTTGGGGGGCGAGGATCTCCCCCCAAAGGTGGCTCTTGAGTTCGCGGCTTTCGGCCTTCACGCCTCAGGGCACGCGCGTTGCTTTGCCTGCTCGCGCTTCCAAATACCATTTTCACACGACGAGGTCCCGGACATGTCGCACCGCCGCACCGTTCTCCTTATTATTGCGCTCGCGCAGGTTGCGTGCTCTTCGGCCGGAGGCGGAGCTGCTGTAAATGACGGTCCTGAGGGCGGCGTTTCGGGATCCTCCGGTGCCTCGGGGGCGTCCGCAGCCTCGGGAGCCTCGGGTGCGTCCGCCTCGGGGGCTTCGATGCCCTCGGGATCCTCGAGCGCCTCGATGCCTTCGGGATCCTCCGGCGCCTCGGGCGGGCCCACCTCCGGGACCCCCGGATCCTCCGGGGCCTCGGGCGCGTCCGCAAGCGGCACGATGCCCGACAGCGAAGGTGGAGCCGCCGGCACGGTGGCGGGCGCAAGCGCCGGGAGTACCGCTGGGGGCAGCGGTGGCGGAGCGACCGGGACTTCGACTGGGGCCGACGGCGGCGCGCCATGCGTAGTGGGTTGTTCGGTGCCCGATGGGGGCGGCGGACCCGGCGACGCGTCGAGTGGCGATGGGGTGGCGGGCCTCCCGCTTCCCAAGCTCACGTCGCTCGTGGCCAATCAGTCCGGTCGGCTGGGCCAAGATCTTCTGCTGACGTTGCAGGGCAGCGACGTGAACCGCGCTGCGTTCGCGCTCGACGTTCAGCTCGGTGACAAGAACGGCCAGCCCGTCAACGCCTTCCCCAATTGGGCGGGCACTCCGAGCGCGTACGAGCGCATCGTGCTCTTCGACCAATCGAGCGCCGCCGGGCAAACGTCGTTCAGCAAGACGGTCACGCTGCCCGGCGTCTTGCAGACGTTTCCGAACATAGCCGTCGTCGTCGGTGCCGTCGTCGACACGGTCGGCACGTCGGCCGCCGTGACGGCGCGAGTGGCGCTCCAGAGCGTGGAGTCATTGCATCAGAGTTGCGACCCGAACGTCATCACGAGCCGTTGCAGTCCAGGGTTCGCGTGCTCGGTCGCGACGAGCCTCTGCACAGCGCCGGCTGCGCCGCAGATCGCCAAGTTCGTCTACGTCACCTCCGCGCAAGGGCAAGGCGCCCGCGTGCTGGTTGCGGGGACCGACCCCGCGGACGATCTCGATTTGCTTCACCTGGAGTTTCTCGACTCGCTGAGCCATCCGGTGGCGATCGACCTCACGGGCAATCAGGATCTCGCGACCACGTTCGACCTGAGCGTCGCAGACGCATCGAAGCTCGGACAGTTCTTCTACGCCGACCAGACGGCGCAAGGATTCGACAGCACCGTCACGCAGCTCGCGGTGACCCCCAGCGGCGCCTCGAGCGGGACCGGCGCGCGCGTCACCGCCATGCTCGAGGCTCCGCCCGTCGTCTCGACGGGAGGAGTATGCGATCTCCGGGGCTTTGCCTCCTGCGCCGCGGGCGATTCGTGCGTGCACGGTTCGAACGGTGCGAGCAGCACCTGTGTCGTCACGGCGACTGCGTTGTCGAACGCCGCCGCCGCCGCGCCCACGCTCGACCCATCGGCGGGCCCACTCGTCGCCACCGGCTACGCGCTGAGCGCCAACCTCTGGGGCGACCCGCCTTCGGACTGCGTGCCTCCCGGCGTTCGCGGCTTGCCCGAGGGAATCGTTCTCTTGCACCTCGCGGACACGACGCCGTCGTTGACGCTTACCACCGACAACCCGGAAACCAACCTGGACGCGGCGATCTTCGTCCTGGATGGCCAAGGCGCGAGCGTTGGAACGCAATCGCTCGGTTGCAACGAGGGCTATCCGTCGACCCTCACGCTCACCGATCTCGCCGCCGGCGACTACACCATCGTGGTCGGATCCACCACGGCGGCGGGAGGCAATTTCGGACTCAGGATCGAGTGAGTGCCTTGCGCAACCGCCGCGTCCACGCTCGCAGAACGATGCCCGCCACCACCGGCACGTGACGCGGCTTCAACCGGCTCACCTCGTCGGCATAAACCGGCCGCACCGCGGCTTCGGCGATCCGGAGGCCGCGAAGGGCGAGCTGCGATAGGAGGTCGTTCGGATAGCCGTAGCCCGGCCAGAGTCCGTCCAGGTCGAGCCGCGTGCAGGCGGCATGCGCGATGGCCGTGTACCCGCATTGGCTATCCGCAATGGAGACGCCGATCGCGCGGCTCGTTGCCCACGAGAACGCGAGTCCGGCGAGCCTTCGCGTCGGGGGCATCGACGTTGCGACATCGGGCCATAGAAATCGGTTGCCTTTGACGTAGTCCGCCTCGCCGCTCACGATCGGAGCGATCAGGCGCGGCAGGTCGGCCGAATCCATCTGCCCGTCGCCGGCCATGACGACGAACACGTCCCGCGGCGCCCCCGAGAGGGCGAGCGCGCGCCGATAGCCCGTGGCAATCGCCGCGCCCACGCCGCGATTGCGTCCATGCGTGACGACGGCGACGCGCGCGTCGCCCACCGCCCGCGCCGCCGCCGCCGTCCCGTCGGTACTCGCGTCATCTACGACGACGACCGCGTCGGCCCACGCCGGCATCCGGCGGAGAACGCCGCCGATGCGCGGCGCCTCGTCCCAGGCGGGAACCACGATGACCACGCGACAGTCGCGCCACATGCGTCAGCCCATGGTAGAGCAATCGGCGGACGATGCAGTGGCGGGCGCGCGCGACGGCAACTCTTCGCGCGACGTCCCGATCGCCGGCCCTCGGCGTCGCGCTCGTGGTGGCCGGGCTCGTTCACGTCGGTTCGCGCATCATCAGCCGCCGCCCGTTCCCGCCCGACAAGACGCCGGAAGGGGCGTACGCGCGGATCGCCCTGGCCATCGCGGACCGGCGCCCCAAGGACACGTTCGCGTACCTGGAGACCGAGGCACAATGGGCGGCGTACACCGTGCTCGACTTGCGCAAGAAGGCCTGTCAGCGCGTGCACGCGAGCTATCCGGCGGACCAGCGCGGCAAGCTTCTCGACGCTTGGCAAGAAGAGGCGGACGCGGCGGACGGCGCGGACGAATTTGCGCGCTTGGCCGCGCGCCGAGGATGGATTGGGCGTCTCGAACGTGACCTGTCGGGATCCGCCCACGTGGAAATCCACGGCGAGCGGGCCACCGTCGTTACCGGACGGGGCACCCGGTATGCGTTCCGGCGGCGCGAAAACGGGATCTGGGGTCTCACCCTCTTCACGGCCGAGCTACAGGCCGAGGCGGAGCGGGCATCGCGCGACCTAACGATCGTCGAGCGGGCCGCCGCCGACTACGACGGCACGAAGGCCGAAAAGTGAAGCGCCTGCGATTCGCGCGCAGAGGCTGTTCAACAGGCGTTCTGCGAGCGATTTGAGGATCGTGCAGCAGCCAGCTGGACTCCCTTTCAGCCGAGCGCGCGCTCCAGGATGGCCGGCACATGAGCCAGGGCGTGGTCGAGACGGAACAGCGAGTCGAGTCTCTCTTGTCCCAGCCGCGCGAGGACCTGGGGGTCGGCGGCGAGCAGATCGCGAAAGCGGGCTTCGCCCTTCCAGGCCCGCATGGCGCTGCCTTGAACGACGACGTACGCGTCCTGTCGCGGCATGCCCGCCTCGACCAAGGCGAGAAGCACGGCCTCGCTGAAATAGAGCTCCGCGGCGCGGTTCAAGTTGGCCCGCATGTGCTCGGGATAGACCACGAGCCCATCGACCAGGGCGGCCGTGCGATCGAGCATGAAGGCGAGCGTGGCGGTCGCGTCCGGGCCTATCATTCGCTCGACGGACGAGTGGGAGATGTCGCGCTCGTGCCAGAGCGCGACGTCTTCCAGCGCGGGGGCAACGGCCGCACGCACGACGCGCGCGAGCCCGCAAAGGTTTTCGCTGAGGATTGGGTTCCGCTTGTGAGGCATCGCGCTCGACCCTTTCTGGCCCGCGGTGAACGCCTCTTCGACTTCGGCCACATCGCTGCGCTGCCAATGGCGCACGTTGGTCGCCAGCCGTTCGACGGCGGCCGCAACGAGGGCGAGCGCCATGAAATAGGCGGCGTGCCGATCGCGGGCGACCACTTGCGTGGAGACCGTTTCGGGCTCGAGTCCGAGGGCGGCCAGAGCGCGCTTCTCGATGGCAGGATGCAGATGCGCGTAGGTGCCGACCGCGCCCGAAACTTTGCCGACCGCGATCTCGCGCCGCGCCGCATCGAGGCGAGCGCGCCCGCGCGCAAACTCGGCGTGGTGTCCGGCAAGCGCCAGTCCGAACGTGATCGGTTCGGCGAAGATCCCGTGGCTGCGGCCCATCATCGGCGTCTTCGCGTGCTCTCGCGCGCGCCGGGCTAGCGCGGCCATCACGGAGTCGCAGCGCGCCAAGAGCTTGTCCGCCGCGTCGCGAAGGACGATGGCCAGGGCCGTGTCGAGCACATCGCTCGAAGTCATCCCGCGGTGCAGCCAGCGCGCGTCGATCCCTGCGAGCTCCTCGACGTGCGTGAGAAAGGCGATGACGTCGTGCTTGGTCGTGCGTTCGATCTCTTCGATGCGCGTGGGGTAGAGGACGAGGCCCTTGCCGCGCAGGCCGGCAGCCGTTCCCCGGGGAACGAGGCCGGCTTCCTCCATGCTCTCGCAGGCGGCCAGCTCCACCTCCAGCCACACGGCGAACCGTCGCGCGGGGGACCAGAGCTCGGCGAAATCGAGGGGGGTGTAGCGAGGGATCACCGGCTGCCGAGTAGCACACTCCTGGTGAGAAACCCGGGTCACCCTGAGTCTCGCTCCGCCTTGCCTCCGGCAAGGGCTCCGCTCGACAGAACGGGCTCACACGTAACGTCGAGGGGAGCGATGCCGCTCCACCTCGAGCTCCCCAGCAGGAACGAGACGCTCGTTTCCTGTATCGCGTGTCCGGCGCAGCCAGGTGGGGGACTCGTCAGAAACCCGTGGTCAGAAACCCGGGTCAGGACACCCCACGTGAGACACCCCGGACTCGAGCGTCAGCTCTTTCCGTATACCGCCAAGGCGCTTCCGCTTATGTCGCGGGCCTCGTCGCTCAGGAGGAACGCGATGACGCCGGCGACGGAAGCCAAGGGCACCCACCGCGCCGGATCCGCCTTCGGCATCGCGGCGCGGTTTGCCGGCGTGTCCATCGTGCTCGGCAAGACGGCGTTGACCCGGACGCCGTGCTCGATCCCCTCCGCGGCCACGGCGCGCACCAGAGCGACGACCGCCGCCTTCGACGCGGCGTACGCGGCGGCGCCGGCGCTCGCCTGCGGCTCCTCGGCCGCCCGCGAGCCGACGGCCACGATACTTCCGCGCTTGCCCGCGACCATCGGAGCAAGGAGCGCGCGCAAGCTGCGGTACACGGTGTCTAGGTTCGCTGCCATCATCGCGCGCCACACGTCGTCGTTCGTTTCGGCGTGAAGAGGCGTTCCTCCTCGAAAGGCCCCGGCCACGAGGGCGGCCTGCGACGGGTACGAACCGAGTTCGCGTTGCATGCGCTGCATCGCGTCGCTCCACGTCCGCTCGCTCGCGATGTCCCCGGTCACGGCGATCGCATTGCCCAGCGACGCGGCGAGCTCTTCGAGGCGCGCCTGCGATCGCGCGGAGTCGAGCAGCGCGAGCTTGTGGCCCCGCCTCGACAGCGTTCTCGCGACCTCGGAGCCGAGCGCACCGGCCGCTCCCGTGACGACGACGACATCCACCATCGCGCACTCTCTAGCGCAAGCCTACGCTGCTTGCTCGCGCATGTCCTCGAGCCGTGTTCGCAGCTTGTCGCGGACGCGCTCTTCAATTTGCCTGACGCGCTCTTTGCTGACTCCGAGCTGGTCGCCGAGATCCTGGAGCGTACGCGGCTCCTCGGCCATCAGCCGCTCTCGCACGATGAGCCGCTCGCGCGCCGTGAGCTGAGCAAGCGCCGCGCCTATGGCGCCGCGGGCGCGGACCGCACGCTCCCCGGCGCTGGCCTCGTCTTCCGGCGTGGGCCACGCCCCCGCGAGTCGGTCGACGAGCGCGCTCCGTTCGTCGGTATTCGCGTCGAGGCTCGCCTCGCGGGCTGCGAGTATCGGCAGCAGCATCTCCACCTTCTCGCGTGTCATGCCGCTTGCCTCGGCGAGCGACTCCACGCTGCTTTCGCGCGTTTTTCGGTACGCGCGGAGCGCGCGCCGCTCCGCTTTCGTCGTCCCCAACCGAACGACGCGGTATCCGCGCACGACGTATTCGCGGATCTCGGCACGGATCCAGTAGGCCGCGTAGGTCGCCAGGCGGCAGTCTTTGCCGAGGTCGAACTTCGATGCTGCGCGCAGCAGCCCGACGTTCCCCTGTTGAATGACGTCCTCCATAGGCACGCCCCAGCGGCGATACTCCGTGGCGATGGCGATCACGAAGGGAAGACACGCGGTGACCAGCTTTTCACCGGCGCGCTTGTCGCCGCCACGCCACCGGCGCGCGAGCTGGCGCTCGCTTTCGCGATCGAGTGGGACCACGCCGGCCAAGTTGGATCGGTACGCGCGAAGGGCACCGCTCTCTTGAAAGAGCATGAGTCCTCCTTTCGGAGCTCGGCGCACTGCACGCGCAGTGCCACGTGCAACTTGCGAGAATCGCATGATCCGGGCGGCGCGGACGCGCAATGTCCCCGAACGCACGCAGGCAAAACGCAGGGTTTTCGCGTTTGCGTCAAAAGTCGACGACGAGTCCTTCGTGTGCGGCCATCACGTTCGGAAAGAGCGCGCGGGCGCGCCTCTCTTTCTCGCGAACGGCGACGTCGTTCTGAATCGGATCGTGGTGAAACAGGATGAGCTTGTGAACCCCCGCGGCCTTCGCGAGTTTCACGCCTTCTTCGAACGTACTGTGTCCCCAGCCTTTCTTGGCCGTACCGGTCCCTGCCGTCCCCGCGTACTCCTCGGGCGTGTACTGGGAGTCATAGATGAACACGTTGGCCCCGCGGGCAAGGTGGACGAGTTTCTGGTCAATACGCCCCTCGTAGTGCTCCGTGTCGGTCGCGTAGACCAGGACTTTGTCGTTGTAGTCCACGCGGAACGCATAGACGCCTTGGGGGTGGTTGCCCGCGGCGTTGGTCACGCGCAGGGTCCCGCCCATTCCGTCGTCGATCGAGACGGCCTCTCCTTCCTTCAGGTCGCGAAAGGTCATCTTGGCGCCCATCGCCGACAGGTGAACCGGGAAGTTTGGATGATCCATCTGGCCTTCGAGCGTCTCTTCGAGCGTGCGCGACACGTTGTTGCCGCCGTACAAGTGGAACGCGTTGCCGGTCACAAACGCGGGCTCGAAGAAAGGAAAGCCCTGGATGTGATCCCAATGCACATGGCTGAAGAACATGTGCGCGGTGATCGGCGTCTCCGCGAGCAGCTTCTTGCCCAGCAGTCGCAGGCCCGTGCCGCCGTCGAAGATCAGAATCGCTTTGCCCGCCCGAAGCTCGACGCAGCTCGTGTTTCCACCGATCTGCACGGTGTTCGGACCCGGGGTGGGGATGCTGCCGCGAACTCCCCAAAAAGTGATTTGCATCCTTCGTCCGTCGTTCGGGCGACAACCGCGGCGTCGCGCCGTCGAGCGTACCTCGTCAGCCCAAAGAAGGGTATTCCTTGTCACCCATGACGCGGACGCCTCGGTCGCGACGCCCGCCGTTCCTTGCCGCGGTGTCCACCGCGCGGGCCGGAGGCGGACCGTGCACGTCTGGAGCGCACTTTGGTGCTCTCCGTTCGCCTCGTGCGGCCCCCCTCGAGGCGATCGTGGTCCTCGGCTGTGCGGTCCGCCTCGACTCCGGCGGGCGGCTCGCCCGCGGCCCGTTGGCGCGTCGGGTCGAGGCCGCCGCGCGGCTCTACGCGGAGTGCGGCGATGGCCGGACGATTGTCATCGCCAGCGGGGGAAGACGTTGGGGCGCGGCGGTCGAAGCCGACGTGATGGCCCGAGAGCTGGGCCTCCGCGGCGTGCCGGCGTTCGCCATCGTGCGGGAGCGTAGCTCTCTGTCGACGCGCGACAACGCGCGCTTCGTGGCGGCGGTGCTCGGCAGGCGCGCCATGAGCGCGGCGGCCCTCATTACGTGCTCGTGGCATTTGCCGCGGGCCCTGGCTTGGTTCGCTCGCGCCGGCGTAGACGCGATGCCCATGGCGGCAGCGCTTGAGCCGGGGGTGAGCGCGCTTCGGCGGATGTGGCGATGGGCACGCGAATGGGGGCTCACCCGCGTGGAGGGCCTGCAGGGCTCCGTCACGCCGCGCGCGCGGGGCTCCGCTGCACGCCGTGTCGACGACGGCGATCGCGGGGGGCCATGAGCTCGCGAACGAGGGGCTTGTCGCGGCCTTGGCACGCGGGGTGGCCGGCGCTCGTTGCCGCCGCGTGCTCGTCGCCGGCGGTCGTCACGCGGCCGGCCCCGCTTTTCGACGCAGGCATCGCGGCCGAGTCGCCTCGCGGAGGGGCCGACGTGCTCGATTCGAATCGCGCGGGCCGAAGACCGTCGTCGCGCGCAAGACCTGCCGCCCGAAGCCCAAGCGGCCCGCGATCCATCCCTGCGTCGGGCTTACGCACGCGCGCTCGCGCGAATTCTCGACGGCGCGGAGGCGCCGCTCCTGCGGGCGCTCGCCGACGAGGACGACGAAGTCGTCGCGTGGGCTGCGTACGGGCTCGGACAATCGTGCGCGGGCCGCGAGGTGGCCCGCGTCCGCGCGCTGCAGGCTCGGCTTTTTTCGCTCGCGCGCACGCCGGCGTCGATGGCCGCGTCCGACGCGCCGGACGCGTCGCCCTCGGACGACACGGGCTCAGGCGTTTCGCCGCGCGGGGTGTCGACGATTCTTTGGGCTCTCGGGCATTGCGGCGGCGACCTGGCCGGGGCCGCGCTGGTCCCGTGGCTCACTTCGAGCCGATCCGTTGCAGAAGCCGCGGCGTACGGGCTC
Source organism: uncultured delta proteobacterium (assembly GCA_963831555.1). Taxonomy (GTDB): domain Bacteria; phylum Myxococcota_A; class Polyangia; order Polyangiales; family Polyangiaceae; genus Palsa-1150. Next base: position 79,556 of record CAWHQT010000015.1, on the reverse strand, counting down.
GGGGAGGTCGCCGCGCGGCGCGGTTCGCTCGTGCCGTCCGAGGCCGGGGCGTTGCTCGATGCGGCGCAAGGCGCTTCGCCGCTCGAGGCTGCCCTCTATGCGTTCGGCCGCGCCGACGGGGCTCCGGGCGCCGGACTCGCCCCTCGGCTTGCAAAGGTCACGCATGAAGGTCTGGCGCGGGATGGGCCGCTTCGCATTTTCGCGGTCAGGGCTCGCGGTCGCGCGGGGGATGCGGGGGCACCTGGCGATCTTTCGCTCGTTTTGATCTCGGATGAGGCCACGCTTCCCGAGCGCATCGAAGCCGCGCACGGCCTCGCGCGGCTGGGCAAGGCCGGGCAAACCGTGCTCGCGGACGCGATTGCGGCTCTCGTGCCTCGGGCCGGGCCGGATCTGGTTACGAACCGATTCCCCGTCCTGCTGGCGGTCCTCGAAGCACTCGCCAGCGACGTCCCGGCCCGAGTCCAGGCGGCGCTGTGGACGATCGCGCGGCTCTCGCCCCCGCCCGGCGCTCCCGCGGCGGTTCTTCGCCGGGTATCCAGGGCGCGGTGCGCAGCGAGCCTCCATCTGGTGCGCGGCGCATGGGATTCGGATCTCCTGTCGCAGTGCGATCTCGATGGCGGGCAGACGGGAGACCGCGCACGGATCGCCGCGTTGGATCGCCGAACGCTCGGCCCGGCGGGCCGGGCGGCATGGGCGGAGCTGGCGCGTAGCCCCCACGTTCAGGTTCGAGAAGCCGCCCTTGAAATCGTGGCACGTCACGTCGAACTCGCCGAGGGAGCCCGCGCGGCGCTTGCGGTGGCCCTTGCGGCGGTCGAGCCAGGCGTCGTGGCCGCGGCGGCGAACGTCATTCAGGCCCACCCCGATCGCGTCTTCGTGCTGGCCGCGCGCGATCACGGCAATGCCGCGCTCTTGCCGAACGCCTCGCCCGCGCTCGATTCGGCGGTCGGACAGGCCCTCCGCGCCGCCTTGGCGCGCCCGCTGCGTCCGGATTGGGTCGAGACGCGCGTTGCGCTGCTCGACGCGGCGGTTGCGACAGGCATTGCCGAAGGGCGCGCTTACGCCGCGACCGCCTGCAAGGACGCCAACGTCGCGGTGCGCCTTCGAGCCGCCAAGGCGCTTGCGGTGTGGGGAAGGGAAGAGCTCGACGCGGGGCCCGGCTGTCCGGCGCCGGAGGCGCCAACCGACCCCGCGACGGAGATCGGGCACGAACTCATGGGTACCGTCCGGGTCGTGCTCGAGACGGAAAGCGGCCCGCTGACGGTGCGGCTCGACCCGCGCCTTTCGCCGGTGGCGGTCACCCGGCTCGTGGCCCTCGTGCGGGCGGGTTTTTACGACGGAGCCTCGTTTCATCGCGTCATACCGGGCTTCGTGGCGCAGTTCGGCGATCCCGGCGGGGACGGCTACGGCGGTTCCGGCGACCTCCTTCGCAGCGAGACGGCGCCCGTGCCGTTTGGTCCTCTGGACGTCGGCGTGGCGTCAGCCGGTCGCGACACCGGTTCGAGTCAGCTGTTCGTCACGCTCGCCCGGTCGCCGCATTTGGACGGGCAGTACGCGTGGGTCGGGCGCGCGGAGGGGGACTGGACCGCCATCGCCGAAGACGACGTCATACGTTCGGCTCGCGTGGAGCCGTGAGCGGCGCCGGTTCTGCGTTTCAACGGGGACGTCGAACTCCAGTCCGCTGACAAAATGCTAGAACGCTAGAGGCTAAAGCGCTAGAAGGAGCGAGAATCTGTTCTTGCCTGTTTGCGGCGACGTAGGCGCCAGGAGCTGGACGGAAGAAGGGCGAGAATATCTCATGGCCATGCGTCAGCGTCTTTCACTGCTCCCATTGCTGACATTTCTCGGTCCCGCGGGCGCCGTCGCCTGTTCTGGCGCGAGCCCCCGGTCCGGTGGGAGCAACTCGGGCTACGAGACCTCCGGTTCATCGGCAACGACCGGCGCCTCGGGGATGGCGGGATCCACGGGAAACAACGGCGCCAGCGGCACGTCGGGAAGTACTACCGGGGGTAGCAGCGGCACGGCAACCGGCGGTACTTCGGCAACCGGCGGCACGGCAACCGGCGGTACGGCGACGACTAGCGGCACGGCAACCGGCACGGCGGCACCCAGCGGTGCAGGGGGCAACGCGAGCGGTGCCAGCGGTACAGCCACGGGCGTTGCATCGGGCGCGGCGAGCGGGGACGCGGCATCCAGTTCGGGCAGCACAACGGGCACCGCCACTGCAACCACGGACGGGGGCGCGGCCGCAACGGGCGATGCAGGCACCGGCTGCCCAGGAGTTCCCATCGTTCCGGACGCCGACGGCTTCGTCGCGCCGGGTAGCAACTCGGTCGGAATCCACGGGTCCTGGTTCACCTACAGCGATTGTACGGATCTGAAAGGCGTCAACTGCGCCACGGTGACGAGCCCCACCGGCACAGGCTTCGCGAACGTCGGCGGCAAGATATGCACGTCCGGAATGACGTCGGACGCCACGGGGGCGTGGGGCGCAGGGATTGGTCTGGAATTGAGTGATGGCCCCCCCCAGCAGCCGTACGATACCGTCGCCAACGGTGTGAAAGGCTTTTGCTTCGTGCTGAGCGGCACGACGATTCCGACCACGTCGATTCGCGTCGCATTCCCGACCCAAGACAACAACGACAACGCGTATTTCGAAGCGGTCACCACCCCCGGAATGCACACGGTGCTCTTTTCGGATACGGCCCAGGGCTCGTGGGTGACGAGCAAGGCCGCGTTCGAGCCCACCAAGGTGATGTTGATGCAGTTCCAGATCCCTTCTTCCACCACGGCGCCCGTCCCGTGGGATTTCTGTGTCGAAGGCGTGACCGCGGTCATGCAGTAACGGCGCGACGCGTCCGAGCCACGCGCACCGTGTGCGATCGACGCCGTGCCCGGGTGACGAGGGCGTAGGCCTTGGGGCACACCCCGCCGCATGTGGATGATACGCTCGGCCGCCCATGCTCCTGGCGATCGACGTCGGCAATACGAACATCGTCTACGGCGTCTTCGACGGCGCGACTCTCGTTCACACGTTTCGCGTGGAGAGCGCGCGCGGGCGCACCGCCGACGAATACGGCGTAACCTTGTGCGCGCTTTTGGCGATGCGCGGGGTAGTGCCTGCTCGCGTGGATGCCGCCATTTTGGCGTGCGTGGTGCCCTCCCTCACCGAGCCCATGGTGCGCCTCGTGCAGCGCGTTTTTGGCCGGGAGGCCATGGTCGTCGGGCCTGGCGTCCGAACGGGAATGGCGATTCTCATCGAGAACCCGCGCGAGGTGGGCGCGGATCGTATCGCCGACGCGGTCGCCGGCTACGAGAGAGCCAAAGGGGGCGTCGTCGTCGTCGACTTCGGCACGTCGACCAACTTCGACGTCGTGACGCCAAAGGGCGAGTACCTTGGCGGCGTGTTGGCTCCCGGGCTCCAGATCAGCGCCGATGCGCTCTTCGCGCGGGCCGCTCGATTGCCTCGCGTCGAAATCGCGAAGCCGCCCAAGGTCGTCGGGCGAAACACCGTGCATGCGATGCAGTCGGGAATCGTCTACGGGTACGTGGGCCTCGTCGACGGGGTGGTCGAGCGCATTCTCGCGGAGCTCGGCTTTCCTTGTGCCGTCATCGCGACGGGCGGCCTTGCGTCGCTCATCGCGCCGCTCTCGAAGACGATCGACGAGGTGGACTCCGAGCTCACGCTGGTCGGCCTTCGCATCCTTCACGAGCGAAATCGTGAGTAGGCCCTGAAGCTCGTGCGGCGCGCCGGCGGCGTCCTCCTATGCGCCATCGCCCTTTTGCTCGCGCTTGCCTTCGGCATCGGGTTCGGCAGCGGCTCGGCGCGTATTGCCGACGTCTTCGTTGCCGGCACCCGCGCTCATTCGATCGTCGTCGGCTACCGCCTGCCGCGCGTTCTGCTGGCGGCCGTGTCGGGTGCCGGCCTCGCGGCGGTCGGCGCCGCATTCCAGAGCCTTTTACGGAATCCACTCGCGGAGCCTTATGTGCTCGGCGTGTCCGGAGGCGCCGCCCTCGGAGCGACGTTGGCGATCGCCGGGGGCCTGGGCTCGGGGCTGCTCCTCGGCGCCGCGGGGGTTCCCGCCGCGGCCTTCGCGGGCGGCCTGGGGGCCACGGCGCTGGTTTGGTCTCTCGCGCGCGCGGGCCGCGCCGGTGGCGCCTCGATCCTGCTCGCGGGTGTGGTCGTGAACTCGATCGCCGGAGCGTGCATGTTGCTCGTCGAAGCGCTCGTGGACCCTGGCAAGCTCCAGTCCCTTCTTTGGTGGCTGATGGGGTACCTCGACGCGCCCGCGTGGCCGCAACTCGCGTTCGTTGCCGCCTACGTCGCGTGCGGACTCGGCGTGCTACTCGCCGACGCGGCGCGCATCAACGTGCTGTCGTTGGGCGACGAGGCCGCCGCGAGCGTCGGAATCGACGTGCGTGCGCTGGAACGGCGGACCCTTTTTGCTTGCGCCGCGGTCGTCGGCGCGGTGGTCAGCGTGACCGGACTGATCGGCTTCGTTGGGCTGGTGGTGCCCCAGGGCATGCGCCGCGTCGTAGGCCCCGATCTCCGCGTGCTGCTGCCCGCCGCGGCCTTCGCGGGCGCCACGGCGCTCGTGATCTGCGACGCGCTCGTTCGCGTGCTCTCTCCCGCGCTTCACACGGAGGTCCCCGTCGGGGTCCTCACGTCCCTCATCGGCGGCCCGGTGTTTCTCGTCCTTCTGGCCCGCCCTCGCATCGATTGAAGCTTCGGGGCTCGTTCGCTTCGCTCACGCCTTGGCCTGGGCGGCGCCTGCGAGCTGCTGCTGCTGTTGCGCCAGCATCTGGGAGACCGCGCGCGAGCGCTCGATCGCGAATTGTTTGACGTCCCGCGCCTGGCTGGTCGCGAGCTTGTTGAGGAGCGCCGTGATCTTGGTCATGTCGCGGTGCGCGAGGAGCGCTTCGAAGTAGTTGTGTGCGATGCGCACGTCGCGCAGCATCATCGCCTCGTGCGGCGCGAGCAGCTTGATGACTTCGTCAATCTTGCCTCCCTGACCGTACAGGGCCGAAAGACAGACGAGCGCAAGCGGATCGCCCGGGGCGCGCTCGACCGCCTTCTTCGCAAAGCCCACGGCGCGGTCGCGCGCCTTGTCCTCTTTGGCGTCGGCCGCGAAGAAACCCTGCAGCGCGATGAACGGCGCCCCGCACTTCGCATTGACGGGCGCATTGCCGAGTTCCTCGATCTGGCGGACCATTTCGTCTTCGCTGCTGGACTCCCGAATGGCGTTCGCCAAGTACGCCCATGCGTCGACCGAATTGTTGTCGATCTGAATGGCCCGCTCCGCACTCTCCCGCTCGCCTTTGCGGTCTCCTTTGTCCTTCATGACGCGCGCCAGCTGAAGGCTGGGGAACGGCGAATCCTTGAGCAGGTTCTGCGCGCCGCGAAGCGTGGCCTCCGCCTTGTCGAGTTTCTTTTGCGCGAGCTGCGAAATCCCGAGCGACAGCCAATCTTCCCCGTCGCCGCCCAGGGCCACGATCTTGGAGAGCACTTTCTCGGCTCTTTCGTGGCGGCCGTACTTCATCAACTCTTGGGCGAAGACCCGGCCGCGGTTCAGATCGTCTTTGCTGTCCGTCCAGTGCTTCTCGAGGCCGCTCAGTAGGTCCTCCAGGCCAATCGCGATGGGGCGGCCCTGATCGTCCTGGACCTGCACGGCCGGGCCGTTGAAGCCCAAGAGCTTCCAGACCTCGTCCATCGTCAGCGCGACCGGCCCGTCGACGATCTTCTTTTCGACCGGTGTTCCATTCGGGTTGATGGGCATGAGCACGAGGGCGTTGCCGGGGACGCCGTTGGGGAACGCGGTGACGGGGGCGAGAATTGCGGCTCCGCCTTTGAGCTGGATGGCCGCGCCGCCGGCAGGCGAAGGGCCGGCAGCGCCGCCGCCGCCGACACTGCCGCCGACACTAGGAGTGCTGGGCGTATTGGACATGATGGGCGCCTCTCGTAGCACGAAAGTGGCCGTTGGCCTCGGCGCTCGGAGGCGCCCCTGCGAGCGGGCACGGCGTGCAATTGTGGTTGCGCGCCGCGGCGTCCTCCGGCAGGGTGACGCCGCCGTGAAACGCAAGATGCCGCGAAATGTCCCCCGATGTCTGATTCGCGCCGTCGCCGCGGCGCTCGTGCTTTGCGCGGGGGCCTTGTTCTGCGAGGCCAAGGCGCGCGCCGATGACACCATCAAGCGACCGGGGGACCACCCCAGCTATGGCGTCGAGATCGAGCCGCACGGTCTCCTGGACTGGTACGTACCGTACGCGCACAGCGACGCCGGCATCGGCCTCGGAGGTCGATTTTCGATTCCCGTCGTCCAGAATGGCTTCGTTCCCACCATCAACAACAGCGTCGCGATCTCCTTCGGCGTCGACTGGATTCACTACGACAGCTGCTATTACGGCGGAAGTTGCTCGGTCGACTACCTCCACTTTCCCATCGTGATGCAATGGAACTTCTTCGTCGCGAGGCGATGGAGCGTCTTCGGCGAGCCCGGCCTCGATATCTATCATGCGTTTTTTAACGACTGCCCCTTCACGACGGTGAATGGCTTTGCGTGCAATCAGCCCCAGGCGACTGGCGTCGAGCCCGCGTTCTTCGTCGGTGGGCGTTATCACTTCAGCGATGGTGCGGCGCTGACCATGCGCGTGGGATTTCCCACGTTCTCGATTGGCGTCTCGTTCTTTCCGTGACCATTGGGCTCCGGAAGTGCGGGGCTCACGCAGCATATCGCCCTGGTCAGAGACCCTTGTTACCCTGAGCGCTTCGCTCCGGCTCGACTCGCTTCGCTCTCGCAGGCTCTCCCAGCCTAAGCTTGCACGTCATGCACGAAGGGAGCGACGCCGCTCCCTTCGTGCATCCCAGCAGGAACAAGACGCTCGTTTCCTGCATCGTTTGTCCGACATAGCCGGGCGGGGGGGGGCTCGCCAGGAAGGCTTGGCGCGAATGGCGCGTCGGGCGCCGGCGACTTAGAGTCTAAGAAAGATGACGGTCGCGCTCTATTTGGTCGCCATCCTCGGGCTCGCGGTCCTGATGGTCGTGCACGAGGCGGGACATTACTTTGCGGCGCGGAAGTACGGAATGCGCGTCGTACGATTCAGCATCGGCTTCGGCCCCACGATCTGGAGACACAAGCCGAAGGACAGCGCGACCGTCTACCAGGTCGCGCTCATTCCGTTCCTTGCGTACGTCCAAATCGCGGGGATGAACCCGTACGAAGAGAGCGACCCGAAGGACCCGGCGAGCTACGCGAACGCGTCGCTCTGGGCACGCATCGTCACGATCGCGGCCGGACCCCTGACGAACTATCTCTTCGCCTCCGTCCTCATTTTCTTCGGGTTGCTGATCGGTGGCAAAGAAGTGCAGGATGAGCTCAGTATGCGCGTCGTCGTCGAAGCGGGGCCCGCGCAAGACGCCGGCATGCGCACGGGCGATCGAGTCCTCGATGTGAACGGAGACGCCGTTCACACCTGGGACCAGCTGAAGAAATCGGTCAGCGCGCATCCGGGCGAACCGATTCGTGTCACGATCGAGCGCGATGGGAAGACGCTCGAGGAGACGGTCACGCCGGCGCCGAAGGGCGACAAGGACGAGGGGCTCATCCACGTTCGGACGCCCACTCACGTCGAGGCGGTTGGGTTTGTCGAAGCGGCAAAAATGAGCGTGATTGCGCCGCCGTTGTTCGTCTACGAGAACGTGCGCGCGCTGGGCGACGTGCTGGCGGGCAAAGAGAAGTTGCAGGTCAACGGCCCGGTGGGGATCGTCCGGGAGACGGCAAAGCAAGCGAGGACGGGGCCGGGGGTCTTGCTTCGGTTCCTGGGGATGCTCAGCGCGTACCTTGGGGCCTTCAACTTGCTCCCGTTTCCCGCTCTCGACGGGGGTCGCCTCCTATTTCTCGGCGCCGAGGCGGTGTCGCGGCGCAAACCCGACGCCAAGATCGAGGCGCGCGTCCACGCGGTGGGTCTCCTGATGCTTCTCACGCTCATCGCGTTCGTGACCTACGCGGACGTGATCAACAAGTAGCGCGGGTTTGCAACTCGCGTCGTCGAGGTCGGTGCCGCGCCGGCGCGGGTCCGCGGAGCGAGCGTCAGGTCTGCCGCTTCGCGGTTGCCTCGCGGCCGAGGTCCGCGGCGCGCTTGGCGGCCGCTTCCACCGCGTCGATGAGGGTTGCCCGCAGGCACCCCCGTTCGAGGGCGTGCAAGCCGGCGATGGTCGTGCCCCCGGGGCTGGCGACCATGTCCTTCAGGCGGCCGGGGTGCTCTCCCGATTGGAGCACAAGGCTCGCAGCGCCGAACACGGTTTGCGCGGCGAGCAGCAACGCCGTGTCCCGGGGGATGCCCATTTTCACCCCCCCATCGGCGAGCGCGTCGATGATGACCATGACGTATCCGGGCCCACTCCCGCTGAGGCCCGTCACGGCATCGAGCAAACTTTGATCCAGCACCACCGCGCGCCCGACCGCCTCGAACAGTTCGCGCGCAATGCGCATGTCATCGGCTCGAGCGTGCGTGCCTGAGGCAATCGCGGTGGCTCCGGCTTGTACCGTCACCGGGGTGTTGGGCATGGCCCGAACGACGCGGGAGCTGGCAGGAAGCTGCGCCTCGAGCGCGTCCAGGGGTACGCCCGCGGCCACGGAGACGATCAGCTTTTCACCCGTTACGTCGGGGGCAATCTCGGACAGGATGGCGTCGATGACCTGCGGCTTGACGGCCAGCACGATCACGTCGCACTCGCGCACGAGCGCGCGGTTGTCGGAGGTCCCGCGAATGCCGTGGCGGGCGCGGAGCTCGTCGAGTCGCTCGGTCTTGACGTCGCTGACGGCGATGCGTTCGGGCGTAACGCCGGCGTGCAAGAGGCCCTTGACGAGTGCGCCGCTCATCGTACCGGCGCCGAGAAACCCCAGGCGTTTCGTTTTCATGGGCGGCCAAGGACGGTAGCATTCCCTCCGCTTCGCCGTGGGAAGGGAACATGGCGCAGCGCTCACGCGGGTGGTCGCTCCTGGGCGCCCTTTCGAATGTGCAAAAGTTGGCCGTTCCTCGCGGCTCACGGGATGGTCGCGTGCATGCGTCGAGCACTCGCCGCCGGGGCCATCGGCCCGTTGTCTCTTGGCTTCGTTTGCGCGGGGTGCCTCAGTCTGAGCACCGGTGCCGATGCGGGAACGGGTTCCGGGGCCGGATCGGCGGCAGCCGCGAGCACCTCCGGCAGCTCCGCCATGGCCGCTGGAACGAACTGCGGAACGGACCCTACCGGGCAGGTTCTCCTCTGCGAACAGATCGATCTGTGCCCAGGCGTCGACGTCGACCCGGGCGTCTTTCCGAACTGCGGCTTTCGTCTCGACGGGGCCTCGCCGCTGGATATCGAGTGCGTCTGTGGCGACTCCCTCTGCCCGGTGGGCGCCCCGCAGACGTGTGCCGAAGTGACGCAGCTGCTCGGCGGCCAGAGCGGGCTCGTCGTGTGTGAACAGGTCGCCGAGGGGCGATGCGTCGCCCTCGGTCCGGTCGACGCCGGTACGCAAAGTTCTTGCACGCCGGCATGCCAGACGGAATGCGCCGGCGAGCCAGACTGCCTTTCCTTGTGCGGCTGTTAACTCACGGGCCAGTGAGAAAGCCGGGTCACCCTAAGTCTCGCTCCGCCTTGCCTCCGGCAAAAGCTCCGCTCGACGGAACGGGGTCGCACGGCACATGGAGGGGAGCGATTCCGCTCCACCTCGAGCTCCCCAGCGGGAAAGACGCCCGTTTCCTTCGTCGCGTGTCCGGTGCAGCCGGGTGGGGGACTATCTAGAGAATCGGAACTTCGGTGATCCCGTGCTCGGCGCCGTTGCGCATCAGTGTGACGCGGACAGTTTGGGTCCGCGGGGGTACGTCAACGAGCACGCGCACGGTGATGTCGCCCGCTTTCGCGGGAAGAACGAGGTTGGCGCGGTTCCAGGTCGACGCAAGCTCAGGAGAGGCGAGCGACGCGCGCCAAGGCCAGCGGTTCGCGAGGGGCGGCGAGGGTTCGGCGGCCAGGCGAAAGGCTCCGGGCAGGTCGGGGTATCTGTGCGGCGGCAGGTCGGGGTAGGGCATCACCGCGGTGAACGTCGCGCCGTTCGCGTAGGAGGGCCCGTCCCGGCCGATGATCGGCGTCTGCGTCGGCGTGTGGGGGGGGATGTGCACGGTCGCCTCGATCGCCACGGTCGTTTCTCGAGCCGAATCGGTCATCGCTGTCGCTCGGGTCGCCTGCGCGCCAATCAGGCGTGGCTCCTCGGCGGGAGCGAGCACGCGCCCTTCGCTGTCGAGCTCGAGCGACGCGTCGCCGCAAGGGGTCCTTGCGTCGCCCGTCGCGAGGGTCGTGCACGCCCCGCAGTGGCATCCGTCGCACACCGGCAGCTCCGCGTCGCCGACGAGACCGCGTTCGGTCCGAAGCCACTGCTCCAGGGTGATCTCGTCAGGACTCCCCGGAACGCTGGCCAGCCACGCCTCGTGAAACGTCGACGCGGCTTCGACGCCGATGAAGCGCAGATGCCATGGCTCGTTCTTGTATCCCGTCTTTGGATCGACGGGGACGCTCCGGTCCGCGCGCGCCACGCAACGCGAGCCGTCTTTTCGGTCGTCGGGATGAATCGGGTAAGAAACGACGAAGCCGAATTTCCACGCGGTCTCATCGAGCCATTGGCCACCGCGCGTGCACCCGAACCCGTTGCGGAAAACCCCTTGGCCCGCCTTGGCGCCCTCGTCGGCCCACTCTTTCGTGAACAAATCGAGCGTCGTGCCCAGTTGGTGCTGGCTGTGGCCCGGTAGCGCGCTCTGCTCGGTGGCCTCGCAGAACCCGCCGCGAGCCTTCTGCGCCCACGCCGCGAAGACCCAGCATTGCGTGCCGAACCCGCGGAACGCAGACTGGACGCGCGCCGGGATCCCTTCGTCGGTCATGGTGGCCAGCATTCGGCGCAGTGACGCGGCGGCATCCTCGCGGAGGCATTCGTGTCCGGCGTCGCACTCGGAGGGGCTTCGCCGCGATCCGTCGCGAAGGTCGACCAAGTCGGATGGGGCGTAATCGGGAGGGAGAGCGCCCGTGGGCGAACGGTTGACGAGCGCGAGCCAATCGTCGCCCGAGACGAATGCCGTACGCATGTCGGCCGCGGCAAGAAACGATCGAAAGGGACCTCCGCGCTGCAAGACGGAACACGTGTAGCGGACAATGGAAACGGGTGCTCCAAACGGATCCGAACGGAACGCGGACGAAGGCGCGGGTGTGGGCGCGGGCGCAGACGCGAGCGCGAGCGCGGGCGCAGACGCGAGCGCGGGCGCAGACGCGAGCGCGGGCGCAGACGCGAGCGCGGGCGCAAACGCGGGCGCGGAATTGCGCGCGTCCCGGTCGCCATTCTGCGGCGGGGAGTGCGCGTACCCGCAGGCGAGCACGGCGAGCGCGAGCGACGCTCCCGCCCCAAGCCGTTCGATCACCATCGGATCTCGTAGCGTGCCGGATCATTGCCGCGAACGCGCACCACCAGGCCCGTTTCGCCCAGACGCACGACAGCGTGTGCCGCCGCCGCACGGCCGGGAGCATCGTCGTCGAGATTCTCGATGAGGCTCTGGACGGTGACGTAAGGAATTCCCTTGATGACGTCGAGGTGGTTCCAGTGCAAATGGCCATTGAAGACGGCCCTCACCCGGCCTGACTGCTCGAAGGCGCGACGCAGCTCGGCCCGCTCTTGCACGAGCGCGAGATGCGCACGGCCGGGCCACCATCGCGAGTCACCCAACCATTGTTCACTCGCCGAATGATGCATGAATACGATGGTCGGCGTGCTGCCGGCAGCCAGGTCTTCGCGAAGCCATTCGATCTGCGGGGCCGGCACGCGAACCTCGACGTCCTTCTTCTCGATCGTATGCAACACCACGAAGTGAAAGCCACCCGCGTCCCAGGCGTAATAGAGCGGCCCTTTGCGTCCCCAGAATCCGTTCAGATCGTCTCGGTTGAGGAAAATCGTGTCATGGTTGCCCGCTACGTTAACGAGCGGTGCCCTCAGTCCCCTCAGAATGGATTGGCACTCGCCGTAGCGGGCGAAATCCGCTTCGCGTGACTCGTCTTCGATGTCGTCTCCGAGATTGACGACGAGATCCGGGTGGATCTCCTCGTTCATGATTCGGACGAAATCCGTCGCGAGCGGGGCCGCCAGATGGGTCATCTTGCGGAGCTGGCCGTCGAGGCGCGCTTCGGGGCCGAAGTGGAGATCGGTCACGATTCCGATGACGAAATCGTTTCCGGTCGCACCCGCCGATGCTTTGCTCGCCATGGGCGCAGCGTGCCGAAATCGTGGCCCGAGATCCACTTCTCGAGGAATGACCTTGCGAAGACGGGCGACGCGAGCGAGGAGCGAGCGAGACGGCAGGCTGGCAAAACCCGCGCCGGATTCTCTCCGGGTAGACCGGATTTTCGCGCGACCGCGCGCGTGGTACTCGTGTCCAGCATGCGTCCCATCGTCATCGGCGCCGGCAGGGGCAGCCGCCTCGGGCCGGAGACGGAAGACATCCCGAAGGCCCTCGTTCCTGTCATGGGCCGTCCCATGCTCGAGTGGATCCTCGACGCGCTCGGCGCGGCAGGCTTCGCGCGCAAGGACGTGATCTTCATCTGCGGTTACCACGCGGACGTGGTGCGCGCGCGCTATCCGGAATTTACGTTCGTGCTCAATAGCGATTGGGAGCGAAATAACATTTTGGCATCGCTCATGTGTGCTCGGGGCGAGCTCGCCGGTGGGTTCGTCTCGACCTACGCCGATATCGTCTACCGCGGGTCGACCGTGAGGAAGCTCGTTTCGTCGCCGCATGACAAGGTACTCGCGTGCGATACCGACTGGCGCCGGCGATACGTCGACCGGTCGCTCCACCCGGAGAGCGACGGCGAGAAGATGCGCGCAGACGGCGACCGCGTGGTCGAGCTTTCGCGCCGTATCGACTCCGCGAGCGCGAGCGGCGAGTTCATCGGCGTCACGAAGTTCTCGGCGGATGGGGCGCGCGAACTGCTCGCCGCATTCGACGCGGCCAAGGCCGTTCGAGCGGGAACCGTGTGGCGGGAGGGCCGAACGTTCGAGCGGGCGTATCTCATCGACCTTTTCCAAGACATGATCGAGCACGGTTCGGAATTTCACCGCGTCGATACCCATGGTGGGTACATGGAAATCGACACGCGAGAAGACATGGCGTGCGCCGAAAAGTGGTGGCGGGAGTCCGCGCCGGGCTGAGCATGGCAGAAGGCGAGATCCGGCTCGACGCCGTGTGCAAACGCTTCGCCGAACGACCGCGGGCGGGGCTCGCCGCGCCGGCGCTGGACGCCGTCACGCTCTCGGTCACGCGCGGAGAGATCGTCGTGGTCGTGGGCCCGAGCGGTTGCGGCAAATCGACCTTGCTCCGCATCGTGGCGGGACTCGAGGAGGCCGACGCGGGGACGGTATCCATCGGCGGGCGGCCCATGCATGGCGTCGCCCCGCAGGATCGCGACGTCGCGATGGTCTTCCAAGGGTATGCCCTCTACCCTCACATGACCGCGCGCCAGATTCTCGATTTTCCGCTGAAGATGCGCAAGATCGCCAAGTCGCAGCGGGCGCACACCGTGGAGGAGACGGCGGCGCTCTTGCGCATCGAGCACCTTCTGGATAGGCGCCCCGGCGAGATGTCGGGGGGCGAGCGCCAAAGGGTCGCGATGGGACGCGCCATCGTGAGGAAACCACGTGTGTTTCTCTTCGACGAGCCTCTGTCCAACCTGGACGCGTCGCTGCGCGGCGACATTCGTCTCGAGATTGGCCTCCTCGTCCGCAGGCTCGGAGCGACCGCGCTCTACGTGACGCATGACCATGTGGAGGCGATGACGCTTGCGGACCGGATCGCGGTCCTGCGCGCCGGGCGGCTGCTTCAACTCGGCACACCCCGCGAGGTCTACGAGCGGCCTGCCACTTCGTTCGTCGCCGCTTTTCTCGGGACGCCCCGCATGAACATCATCGAGGCCAGCGCGCTCGGGGATTCGATCCTCGCCGGTCCCTTTCGCCTGCCGCGCCCGGCCGGCAAAGGCGAGCTGCCGGCCCGTTTCGACGTGGGGGTACGCCCGGAGCACATTCGACTCGGAGCCGAGGGCGAGCCCGGCGAGATTGTGGCCGTCGAGCCTCTCGGCGCAGAGACGCATCTGGCGGTGCGCGTCGGCGAGCTGCGGTTACGAGCAACCGCGCGAGGGTTCGAAACGTTCCGGCGCGGCGACACCGTGCAAGTGTCGATCGATTTGCCCCACGCGACCCTCTTCGACGTCGAACAAAGCGGCGGCGCAAGACTACGGTAGCCGCTTCGCACGGACGGACGGCTTCCCGCACCGCCGGTGCATCGAGACGCGCGAACGCCGCGGTCCGCGGGTACTATCGTTCGCGGTGCTGCCCTCGCGTCGCGACTTGCTCGGTGCGTGCGCGGCGTCGTTCCTCGCGCCGCCGCTCGGCTGCCGGGCCTCAGCCCGGCCGGTCCACGAGGGGGGCCGGGTGGTCGTCACGTTTTGGTACGCGTTCGGGGACCTCGTTCGCAAAGTGCTCGTCGACGCCGTGGCACGATTCAACCAAAACCAGTCCCGCGTGTTGGTCAAAGCCGTTCACCAGGGGGACTACTTCGAGGCGCTCGCCAAGCTCCGAACGGCGATCGCGGCGGGCGCCGCGCCGACGCTGTCGCACGTGGTGCTCGAGGTGCTTCCGTACCTCGCGCGGGCTCAGGTGCTCGAGCCGCTCGATGGTTACGACGGCGCGCGCGATCTGCCGCTGCTCGGGGCGCTGGCGCAGCAGGGGTCCTTCGACGGAGGCGAACGTCAACCTCTTTACGGCGTCCCGCTGAACCGGTCGACGCCGATCGCGTTCGCCAATAAGGCCATCCTGGACGCCGAGGGGGTGCGCCTTCCTTCGACGTGGGACGAGCTACGGGAGGCCGCGCGCGGGCTGACAAGACGCGCCCCGGGCGGCGAAACGCGGTGGGGCTTCGAAGTGCCCGTCTCGTGGTGGTACTGGGTGGCGATGGTCGGCCAAGCCGGCGGAGAGCTCGCCACGCCCGGCGGCGCGCTCTCGCTGGGGGGAGCGGCGGGAGAAAAGGCGCTCCGTTTTTGGCAGCGGCTCGTGCACGGTGATCGCGTCATGCGTCCGCCGCCGGGGCGAGACTATCAAGCCTGGCAATCGACCAACGAGAGCTTCCTCCAAGGGCGCATCGCCATGATGTGGAGCAGTACGGCCTTCGTTCGCTATCTCGAGAACAATGCCCGGTTCCCCGTCGTCGCCGGTCCGCTCCCGCGAGAGGTTCGGTCCAGCGTGCCGACCGGCGGAACGATGTTCGTCCTCATGCGCGATGCGCCCGACGAAGAGAAGCGAGCGGCGTGGGAGTTCGTCCGATGGATGTGCGAGGAGGATCAAGTCATCGACTGGTCGGCGCGCACGGGCTATTTGCCTGTCACGCGGCCCGCGGTCGAGCGGTTGATTGGGCAAGGCTTCTACGTGCGCAACCCCAACGATCGCGTCGCGTACGATCAGCTCCGCGACGTCGCGCCCTGGCCGTGGATTCCCGAGCTCTTTCGCCTTGAACGCGACATCGTCGAACCGATCCTCGAGGAGGCCGTCTTGACCGGACGCGACGCCGCCCAAGCCATGGACCAGGCGCGCCGCGACGCGCGCGTTCCTGCATGACTCCGCGAGCGCGCTGGCATCCGTGGGCGATGATGGGACCGAGCCTGTTGCTCCTCTTCGTCTTCTTCGTCGCGCCGATCGGCATCGCCGCGTACCAGAGCTTTTTCTCGTGGGACTTGCTGACGCCGGCGCGCTACGTCGGGGGCGCCAATTACCGCGCGCTCGCCGAGCACGGCCAACTCTTCGCGATCGCCGTGCGAACGCTGGGTTACAGCGCGCTCGTGACGTGCGGCACGATGCTCGTGGGGCTCTCCTTGGCCATTCTGGTGAACCGGCCGGGCCGCGTCTTCGCCTTCGTTCGCGCCAGTATTTTCAGCGCATACGTCGTCAGCTGGGTGGCCGTCGCGCTTCTCTGGATGTGGTTGCTCGACGACAGCGGCGGCATCCTTGGGCGTCTGTTACGCGGTCCTGACGGCGATCCCATCTCGCTCCTCGGCGATCCCCGCTTTGCACTCGGCACGCTGGCCCTGGTGAGCATATGGAAACTGGTGGGCTACGCGATGATCCTCTTCATTACCGGGCTGAGGAGCGTGCCCCCGTCGCTCTACGAGGCGGCGGCGCTCGACGGAGCAGGCCGCTGGGCGCGCTTTCGGCACGTGACGTTGCCGCTTCTTTCGCCGACCGCTGCGTTCGCCGGCACGACGATCCTCGTTACGAGCTTTCAAGCCTTCGACGTCGTTCGCATCATCACCCAAGGCGGCCCGGCGCGCGCGACGGAGCTCTTCGTGTACGCCATCTACGAGCAAATATTTCTCGACTTGAGCGTCGGTCGGGCGAGCGCCCTCACGAGCGTCTTCTTCGGGCTCTTGCTCGTCGTCGCTGGGCTGCAACTTCGCGTGTGGCGCGGTCGGGCCGTGAGCCGCTCGTGACGTTCACGAAAAAAATGATGCCGCGGGTCTTGCGGGCGCTCCCGCTGACTGTGTTGGCTCTTGCGGCTGCGGCGGCCTGGATCTTTCCGTACGCCTGGATGGTCGGTACGTCGTTCAAGACGTTGCCCGAGATCGTCGCCCACCCGGCGGCTCTTTTACCCGAGCACGTCAATCTGGGGGCCTATCGCGAAGTCTTTGCGGCGATGCCCTTGGCTCGCACCATGATCGTGACCGTCTTGATGGCCGGGGCCATCGCCGCGGCTCAAGTGGCTCTCGCCCTGCCGGCGGGCTACGCGCTCGCGAAGCTCCGTTTCGTGGGCAATCGCTTTGCCTTCGGTGTGGTGCTCGCGTGCTTGCTCGTGCCTGCGCAGGCCACGTTCGTACCGGTCTTTCTTCTGTTCGCCAAAGTTCGGCTCGTCAACACGTTGCCGGCGCTGATCCTTCCGTTCGCGGCGAGCGCGCTCGGTACGTTCCTCGTGCGCCAAGCGCTCCTGAATGTTCCAAACGAGATCATCGAGGCCGCGCGCATGGATGGGGCCAGCGAGTGGACAATCGTCTATCGCATTCTGGCGCCGATGGTCAAACCCACCCTCGTCTCGCTTCTCCTCGTCAGCTTCGTCTTCCACTATAACGATTATTTCTGGCCGCTGGTCATGACGACGGACGACACGGTGCGCACCTTGCCGCTCGGTGTTGCCCTCCTCCGCGAGCAAGGAACGGGGGTACGCTGGCACATCGTGATGGCCGGCAATGTCGTTCTTTCGCTCCCCGTCCTTGCGCTATTCGCGGCGGCGCAGAAACATGTCATGCGCGGCGTAAGCGGCTAGTGCCGCTCGGCCGAAGTCCTGTCCGGACTTCGACCGCCGCTTTGCGGCCGGCTTCGCCGGAGCGGCCCTAGCTAGATTGCTTTCTTAGGGGCTTTCGCCCCTCTCTCCTCGCTTCGCTCGTCGATTCACCCCCAAAGCCGCTCCCGCGGCTTTGCCTAGTGCCGCCCGAGAAACCAATGGCCAAACTTCTGCCGGGCGGCACTAGTGGCTAGCGCCGTACGGCAGAAGTGCGGCCCCTCGCCCGGCGTCTGCGCATCAATTCGTGCGCGACCGGCACGCCGGCACGGCGCGAACGCCAATCCATTTGTCCCCGCGTCGCGGTCGAATCACCGAAATTCGACGACGCCGGAGTCGAACAAAAGGCGCACCAGATTGAGCACTTCGTCGCGGTCCATTCCGCAAAGCTCGAGGAGGGTAGCCAGATCGATCGACCCATCCATCAACGAAAGAACGAAGCCTGCGCGATGATCCAACGGAAGCCGTTTGAGCGCCTCGGCGCTCATCGTCACCGTCGGCGCGCCGACGACCATCCGCGCCCACGCGTCGTTGGTGACGATTTGACCCCATTGCGGGCGCGTAATCAAGCGCACCTCTGACGGGGCACCGTTCGAATCGTCGCTCTCGGGGTTAGCCGTCTTGGCAAACCTCTCCGACTCGCGCGCGTACTCGGCGACGTCAAACCCCGGGGCGACCGTGGGTCGATGGCTCCTTCGCGTCATCCTAGTTCCAGTATACAGCGCAATCCGGCCACGCGCTTTCGCCCTCCCGCGCACGTGCTCGCCCGAAAAAGGTGGGAGCCAATGCGCACGCGCCTTCAAAGGGTGCGTTGTGCGAGCCGACCGCTCAAAGGCTCCCCGCGCCGTGCGGGGCCAGCTCTTCGGGGTCCCGCCGCGTCGGCTCCCACGAGCGAGACACGCGAACGACGCCCTCGACAGATCGGGCGGCCCAACCTCCTAACGCGAGATCGGAAGGCCCTCGGCCTCCCACGCGAGCAGCCCACCGTCGAGAAACGCGACGGGCGTGCCCTGTTCGGCGAGTTTTTCGCTCAGGGCTTTGCCCTTGTCGCCCCCCCGGCAATAAAGGACCGGTTGCCCCTGCAACATATGAAGTTCGGCCAGCCGTGACTCGATCTCTTCGAGCGGCATGTTGACCGCGCGCGGCAAGTGCGCCCTCGAGAAGGCCGCGGTGTCGCGCGTGTCGATGGGAACAACGGCGCCCGCCGTAACGAGCTGGGCTAGCTCTGCGGGCTTCAGAGCGCCGGCGGCCCTGGGCAGGAAGGGTTCCACGAGCTCCTGCATTTTCTTTTTTCGAATCGCGCCGACCACGCCGTCCTGAATCTGCCCTTCCGCCACGACCATGAACGTCGGCACGCTTTGAACGCCAAGCTTTCGGGCAATGAGGGGCGCCTTGTCGACATCAATCTTGACGACTTTGGCCCTCCCCGCGTACTCGCGCGCAAACGCGTCGACTTCCGGCGCAATCGCCTTGCATGGCTGGCACCAATCGGCCGTAAACTCGATGAGAACGGGCAACTCGCTCCGAAGAACCTCCTGCTCGAACTCGCGCTCGGTCACGTAGGCAACCGCGCCCCCGTCCGTCGGCGGTCGGCCGCCGGCTCCCGTTGCGCCCGCGCCGCGCCCTCTGCCGCCGAAGCCGCCCAGTATCGTCATGGTGGGGGATCTATACGCATCGGCTCCCGCGCGGTCGAGGGGCTCGCGACCCCCTTTGGACCGTACGTTGCTGCGTCTCCGTGGTCTCGTGCGCGAAACGGCAGCAAAACATATGATAAAGACGCCTGAGGCGCTTTATGACAACGAAGGACCACGATACCGATCCGTCCACGCCAAGGGCGCGCCGCCCACTCAAGGCCCGCGCGTCGACGGCGTCGCCCGCGCCCCCCGGGGTCGACACCGATCCGGGGCTCGCGCCGCCTCCCGAGCCGTCCGCTCCTCCCGCCCGCCCGCTGGGTATCCGTGTGCCTGCGCCCTCTGTGCGACCGCCGTCCCCCACCGAACCAGGGGAGACCGCGCCGTCGGCGAAGAAGGACTCGGTCGAGCTGCTCCTCGAGGGAATGGCCGAACAACGATTGGACCTCTCGAAGACCACTCCACAGACCGCCGGCCAAGCGTCCGCGTCGTACCACGCCGAACACAATGTGCGCGCATCCGGTCGACCCTCGCCGGAAGACGAGCCCAAAGTCCTGTTCGGCCAGCCGCCCACGCCGGTAACCATCCGGCTCTCGCGGCCGCCCGCGGTCGATGTTCCCCCTGGCGCATCCGACGCGACCGTCGTCACGCGATTGTACGCGCTGCGCGGCCTTCTCTTCGCGCTGGGCGCGGGCATCGTGGTGGTGCTCGCGATCTTCCTCGGGCTGCAGATGACGGCGCCTAACGATCCCACGATCCCCGCCGCGGTGGCGCCCGTTGTCACGCCCGCTCCGTCGTCCGCGCCGTCCCAGGAAGCGGCCGAGGCCGCCAAAGTGCCGACCGTGACCCTGCCGCACGCCGCGCCCCAGCTAACGGCGCCCGCGGCCCTTGCCGAATCGGCCTCTGCGCAACCAGCGGAAGTGAGAGCGGTTCCGGCGCATCGGCGCACGAAGCCGCCGGCTTCGGCGCCCACGGGCGATCTGGGCGAATTCAAAGCGAGTTATTAGGGGAGAGTACGCAGCCGTTCGAGTCCGCGATTCGCCACGATTCACGACGAGGTGCCATGCGACCAGCCGTTCGATGGGTAATGCTGACCTGCGCGGGGATGATGGCGGCGCCGGCTCTCGCGAAGGCGCAGCCGGCGGCGCAGGACCCCGCCGCGACCGAGGCGCAGACCCGCTTCGAGGAGGGCCTCACCCGCGTTCGGAGGGGTGACTTCGTCAGCGCACGCGTTTCGTTTGCGCAGGCCTATGCCGTGCTGCGCAAGCCCCGCATCCTTTGGAATCTGGCGCTCTGCGAAGAAAAGACGGGGCGTCTGCTGGACGCCCTCACGCACTTCAAGCAAGTCGAGCGAGACCCCGCGACGCTCGATGCCGACCGGGCGAACGCCCTACTTCACGTGAGCGGCCTCGCGACACAGGTCGGGCACGTTGACGCGCAAGCCCCTCCGGGGGTCACGCTCACGGTCGACGGGGGGCCTCTCTCCGCGGTCGCCCCGCTCTCCGAGCCGTTGGACGTTCCTCCCGGACACCACGTCATCGAGGCGAAGCTCGAAGAGGGCACCAAGGCGCTGGGGGTGGATGCGCCCGCAGGACAAATCGCGCACGTGACGTTTCTTTCCTCGGATGCGGCCACGCTGCCGCCGGCTGCGGCGCCGATCCCGGTCGTGGCTCCCACCCTACCCGCCCCGCTCGTCGGAGCGAGCGAACCGGTGGCGGGGGCCGCTCCACGAGGCGAAGCACCGCAAGGGCGATCGGTGAACGTGCCGCGCGTGATTGCCACCGCGGCCATCGGTGGCTCGGCGGTCGTCACCGTTGGGTTGGCCGTGTATTTCGGCGCGCAATCGCAGAGCGATGCCAATACGGCCGCGGGGTTCCGTCGTACGTACGGTGCCAGTGCGTGCTCCTCTCCGATGGGCGCGCTCGTCGCCACGTGCGGCCAGTGGAACGACGCCGTGAAGTCGCAGAAACGCGAAGCGACAGCCTCGATCGGCCTTTACGTCGCCGGAGGCGCGCTGGCGCTGGGAGCGGTGGCAACCTGGTTTTTTTGGCCGACGAGCACGGAACGAACCGCAGGCGCGCTTTGGGTGGCGCCGGCGGTTCTCGGACCGGGCGTTGCGGCGGTCCAAGCGGGAGGTGCGTTTTAGGGCGAAGTTCGTTGCGTGGACACCCAACGACGAAAGCGACCCAACCTGGCGACCCAACCTGGCGAGTAGGCGACCCCCAAGGCTGTCGCGCGCATCCGATCACCGGTCGCACTCGGGGTGCGCGCGCCCGCGGCCAGTTTCGGCCCGCAAAGGAGCAAAAGCAGGGGTGGGCTTTTTCGACGAACGTGTAAAAGGGGGGCGGAGGTACGAACGATGCGTCGGGAGTTCGTAGGGTCGGGGCCAATCGGGTCGGTCATCGTGGCGCTTGGCGTCGCGGCGCTTGGGTCACTCACGTACGCGTGCGGGGAGATTAGTGTTGGCACGTGCGCAGACAACGGAACCTGCGTCGCAACCGATGCGGGCGACTCGAGCGTTGCGCCTCCCGATGCCATCGTGGTCACAGGCGACGCCCTGGCCGACGCTACCTTGCCCGCCGATGGAGGCGATGGCGCCGAGAGCGCCGAGAGCGCCGAGAGCGGTGAGGACGGCGGGGGCGATGTCGATGCGGCGACGGACACGACCGACGCGAGCGACGCGACCGATGGGACTGACGCGAGCGAGTGTGCAATCACGGCGGACCCGAGCATCTCGCCGTGCTTGGTGGACGACGCGTATGGCGTGTTCGTGTCCGCCGCGTCGGGGCAGGACGACGCCGGAACGCCGGGGACGAAGAGCGCTCCGTGGAAGACAATCACCGAAGGAATCCAGGCGGCGGCCGCATCGAGCAAATCGCGGGTCTACGTTTGCGCGGGGACCTACTCCGAGTCGCTCCTCCTCGATGCGAATCATGACGGAGTCAGCCTCTACGGCGGGTTCGATTGCGCCGAAGCTGTGTGGACATGGACAGGTGACAAGGCTCTCGTGAATGCGCCGTCCGCCCTTTACGGGCTGCGTATCAACGCGACCAGCAAGCCGATTGCCGTAGAGGATATTGCGTTCACGGCGCCGAACGCCGTGGGCCAGGATCCGAGTGGGAATGGCAATTCGAGTATCGCCGCTTTTGTCAGCAACGCGTCCGCAGCCGTCAGTCTGCTACGCGTCACCCTTCAGGCGGGCACCGGCACGAACGGATCCGCAGGCGCGCCGCCGGTGACCAATTGGTTTTCGGCAAACGCAGGAGATCTGCAGGGCAACGGGGCGGATGGCGGATCGGGAGGCGCGCAAAAGGATTGCCCGTGCAAGCAGTGGGGCGATTCGATGGGAGGTCCAGGCGGCGCCGGGAGCCAGGACCCGAGCGGCAATACCCCCGGCGGAGACGGGGGAGCGGGAATCGCGGATCCCGCGGCACCACCGCAAGGGGCTCGAACAGGGGCCGGCGGACGCGGTTTTGATCCGATGACTCAGATGTGTGCGCCGGGCCTCACCGGCGCGGACGGGATTGCCCGCATCGACGGAGGTGCTGGGGCGGAAGTCCTCGGTGCGGTTGCGCTCTCGGGTTGGGTACCCGGCTCGGGCGCATCCGGGGTCGCCGGCAACCCGGGGCAGGGCGCGGGCGGTGGTGGAGGTGGCGCGACGGCAGGAGGCGGAGGCGGGGGTTGCGGAGGGTGCGGCGGCGCGGGCGGGGGCGACGGCCATGGCGGTGGCGCGAGCATCGCGCTCCTCGCCTGGAATGCCGCAGTGAACGTGCAGGCGTGCACTCTTACCACGAATGCCGCCGGCGGCGGCGGATCCGGGAGCGCCGGTGAAAGTGGTGGTGGTGGTGGTGGTGGCAATATCGGGGCCTGCGGCGGCGGCAACGGCGGCAATGGGGGCGGTGGCCAGGGAGGCGGCGGAGGCGCCGGCGGCGTGTCCGTCGCGGTCCTTTTCGACTCTTCAAGTGGTGTGCTCATCGACATGACTACGCGCTTCACGCAACCGGTGCAGCCGGCGCCGGGTGGACTAGGCGGCGGTGGGGGTACCGGTGGCTCGACGGGTAACGGCGGCCTGGCAGGGTCGAACGGCCTGGAGGGCACCGTGCGGGAAACGCTGTCGCTGTAACCCGGCGCGGCGCGCGCGACGAGACGAGCGATCGCGGACGTTTTGCCGCAACTTGCCGTGGGTGCGGTCGATGGGATCACGAACGAGGGCGAGGACGGAGAGTCCATCGCTCACCCGCCCACGCGTGTATCCAGCATGGTAGTCAAGAGTCTTCTCTTTGGGTACCTTCGCACGCGTCGGCCAAGGTGAGGTGTTGCGCCCCAAGGGATGGGCCCGTTGGATAGATATCAGCGCAGGAGAATGTCTCGCATGGTCACGTCGAACCATCGCTCTAGGACTCGGGGGAAAGAGAGCGTTCGCCGTTCGATCGTCCCGGCCGCGTTCGGTGCCGTTGCGCTCCTAAGCGCATGCGGAGGATCCTTTGACGCCACCGTCGACGCGGAGGCGATCGACGCGGCTGACGTGGCGCCCGGCATCCCTCCGATTTACGTCGCCATTCCGCCCGACACGGGCCTGGCGGACGGCATGACGGTAGACGCCACCCTCGTGGGCGACGCAAACCAGACCGGCATGGATGCGGGCCAGGACGGCGACGCCAGCGAAGACGCCGGCGTCACCGATGCCGCTGGCGCAAGCGACGGGGCTGACGTCAGCGAAGACGCCGGCGCGATACAAGATCTGTTCGTCTGCGATCCGAGCGGGGAGCCCAAAGACGAACCGTGTGTGATCGCCGATGCGTACGGTGTCTTCGTCGCCGGGCCGCTCGGTGGAGACGGTGGCGTGGATGCCGCGATTGAAGCCGGCCCCGACGCGGCCGCGGACGCCGGTGCGGACGCCATGCCAAGCCTTGGGGACGACCGAGGCTCAATGGCAAATCCCGTCCCCACGATCGGCCAGGGGCTTGCGCTGGCCGCCGCCACGGGAAAGTCGCGTGTATACGTCTGCAATGGCAAATACACGGAGGGCGTGAGCATCACGTCCGCCGTGAGTCTCTACGGCGGATTGTCGTGTGCGCCGGGCATCGGCGGACGCGAATGGTCATACGCCGGCGGGCTGGCGCAGATAAACGTCACGTCGCCGGCCTACGCGCTTACGGTTACGGCCGTGCCTTCGCTCGTCGTGATCGAGAACATGGCTTTCTCGTCGCGCGACACCAACGCTCAGGATCCGAGCGGCACGTCGAGCATTGCGGCTCTGATCACGTCGTCGACGGTGAGCCTCCGAGGCGTCTCGCTCCGTTCCGGAAGCGGCTCCGCCGGCGCGGATGGCACGGATGGAGCGTCGAATCCCAACTACTCCAGCGATTCCCCCTCGGCGCCGAATGGCGCCCCGTCGCACGATGCCGACATCGTCGGCACGCCGGCCCTGGGCGGAGTCAATACATGCTCGACGTACGGCACCTCGGCAGGCGGAAACGGGGGCGGTGGGTGCGCCTATTCCCTGATGGGCACCGCCGGAACCGCGACCCCGCCGGCGCCCCCAATGGTCGGACGCGATGGCTTGCCCTACGGAACCATCTTGCCCGATGGCGGGGCCGTGCTCAGCCTCGATCCGGGCGCGGACGGCGCTTCCGGGCGCGGGGGACTCGCCGCGGGCACGTGGGGAACGCTCTCGCCGAGCGGCTGGCTCCCCAGCCACGGGAGCGACGGCGATCCCGGCAATCCTGGGCAAGGAGGCGCGGGCGCAAACAGCGTGGGCGCGTGCGGAATCTCCGACATTACGGGCGGAGGCGGGGGCGGCGCAGGGGGGTGCGGGGGCTCCGCCGGCGGGGGCGGTAAAGGCGGCGGTGCAAGTATCGCATTCATTGGCCTCAACAGCGCGATCGACCTGCAAAGCTGCACGTTGATCACGGGTGCCGGCGGCGCGGGCGGAAAGGGCGGGGCGGGGCAGGGGGGACAAGGGGGCGGGATCTCGACACCTTCGCCGTACGAGGAGTACTCGAACGTCGGAGCCCCCGGCGGCAACGGCGCCGGAGGGTCCGGAGGCGGCGGGGGGACCGCGGGCGTCTCGCTCGCCGGTGTGTCCGTGGGAACCCAGCTGACGTACGACAGCGAAACTCTCGACAATGTCTCGCTCGGCTCGTGGGGAGCGGCCGGAGCGCCCGGCGCGGGAGGGGCCCATGGGACGGCCGCGTTGACGACGGGAGTCGACGGCGCGCCCGGAAGCCAGGGTCTAAGTCCTCCTACGATGCCTCTGGGCCCATTTCTTAGCCTCATGTGACCGGGCGCGGGCGTCCCCGCCGAACGCTCGCATCGACCGCCGGACAAGATATCTGGGGGCGCCGCCGTTTCTCCTCGATCGCTGTCGTCAAACCCACGCAACTCCCGGTCGTCTGCGACCGACAAGGGGACATGACGACGCCGTTTGGCCCGTATTACCCGCTGGTGCTCGATCCCGTCATGCGCCATGCCGAGCGCATGGCCGAACTCTTGATGCTCCGCGAACGCATCTCGACCCCGGGAGCGCCCGGACATGCATGGCTTTTGGGGCGGGCCGCCGAGCTCCGGTGCGTCGCCCTCGTTCTCGGGCGTGACTGGCATGATGGTCGCCTCTCGGCTGGCGCCGCGGCCATCGAGCTCGCGCGTTATCTCCGGCGCAATCACGATGAGCTCGCCCAGCAATTGAACCTCGAGCGGCCGTCGTGCTGCCAAATCGGTTTCCCCTCGCTGGCATTCACGCGAGCCGGCGGCGAGCGTGAGACGGGCCGCGTCCGTCCGGCGTCCACGGGATGATCGGTAGGACGCCTCCTGCCGCGCCGAGCGGGTGCGGCCTGGTGATTCGATTAACGCGCGCCAAGTCACGCAACCATGGCTCGCGCCGGCCGACAAGGCGGTGGAGGCCTCAATGACTCAACGTAGCTGCGCCGGCGGCGGATTCGTTTCTTTGGCTCTTTGGACCCTGGTGCTCTCCGCGTGCGCAAAAGGCATTTCGGGCGCAAGTTTCGACACCTGGGGTGCGGATGATTCCGCCCCCGATGCAGCATCGGACCCCGCAGGCCTCACTCCGGCAGGACTTGCCCCTTCGAGCGACGCGGCATTCGCCAGTCCATCCTCGCCGGACCCCTCCGTGTCGCAAACCCGCGACGCGGCCGCCGCCGACGACGGTCTCGACAACGATGTTCGGGACGAAACCCGGGCGGACCCGAGTGGCACGCTCGGCGCAGTGCCATACGACGACGCCGACGCTGCGCGCCCGGACGCCAGCGGCGAGATCGACAACGGAACCGCGGGCGCCGACGCGGGCGCGGACGCAGACGCGGGCGCAGGCGCAGACGCGGGCTCGAATGACGCAATTGCCGCGGCGCCCGATGACTCGGGTGCGAGTCAGCCGATCCCCCTCGCTTCGAGTGCATCTCCGGGCGATCTGCTCATCACCGAGATCATGTTCGCGCCATGGGGGCCCGAGCCGCAATCGGAATGGTTCGAGATCTACAATACCACTACGCTTCCTACGCTCCTCAGCGGGCTCACCATCGAAGATGGATATCCGCGCACACACCTGATCGCGGCGAGCCCCCCGGTGATTGTGCCGGCGCAGTCCTATGTGGTCCTCGTGCGCGACCGGGCCGTGGCTCTGGCCAACGTCGTTCCGGAGGCGAGCATCGTGTACGAATACGGAACGGGCCTTCCGCCCGGCGAAGGCATTCAACTCGAAAATGGCACGAGCGGCGGTCTCTCCCTCTGGAACGGCGCAACGGAACTCGTCAACGTTCCTTATGGATCCTGGGATATGGCGTCCTACGGGCAGAGCATCGAGCTACAGGCCCTAGAATACCTGGATAGCGACAGTCCCGCCAGCTGGTGCATTGCGCAATACCCATGGGCCGATGGATCAGACGACGGCACACCGGGAGCCGACAATGACTGCCCGTAGCGCCGCGCGCGTTTACCCCCGTGCGACGCGATCGACGAGGCGACGGATCCCGTCGCCAAAAGTGGCCGGAGGCGTCAGCAGACTTACGACAATGTACGCCTCTTCCTCGAAATCAAAGAAGTGGCCCGGATGAACGTAAACATCATCGTGTTCCAGAAAGGCTAGCGCCCATTCTTCTTCGGATTGCGTTCGCGGTAGGCGCAGAGTCGCGTACCAGCCCGCCTCGACGTCGAGCACCGAGACGGCCGATTGGGACACGGCCGCGCGGACGACGTCCAAGTTGGCGGCGGTTCGTGCGCGGATGGCCCTCTGGGCGACTCCGGACGACGCGAGAAGAATGGGTGCGGCGTGCTGAACGGCGGTACCCACCGAAAGGAAAGCGTCGGCGATGACTTCCATGCGACCGAGGGACGCGGCGACGTGGGCGTCACCGCCGCTCACCGCGATCCAGGCGAGCTTCATCTGGGGGAGCGCCGCAAGCTTCGAAAGCCCCCCGAGTGAAAATACGAGTGGCGCGGAGGTCGCGGCGCGCGCGGAGTGCGCGCGCGCGGGATCCTCGCGAAGCGGAAAACGTGCGAAGACTTCGTCGCTCACGATGGGGTAGCCCAACGACGCGAGCGTCTCGAGCTCATCCTGCTTGAGGTACGACCCGGTGGGGTTGTTCGGCGCCACGACGACGATCGCGCGGGTGCGAGGAGAAATCGCAGCGCGGATCGACGCGATGTCGACGTGCCAGGCGCCGTCGTAGGCGAGGCGATACGGGACCGGTCGAACGCATTCCAACCGCGCCAAGTGCTCGAAGAGCGGATAGCTGGGTCGGGGAACGAGAACTTCGCCCCCGGGGTCGACGAGAAGCTTGAACAGGAAGGCGTAGGCTTCGCTCGTGCTGGCGGTCAGAACGATGCGGCCAGCGTCCACAGCGGGTCCGTCGGCCGACAGTTCGCGCGCTACGGCGTCGCGTGCCGATTCGAGCCCGAAAGGCGCCGGGTCGTAGCGGAGCGCATCGCGGGAACCGATGGCCCCAAGGATCTCGCGCTCGTCGTACGTGATTTGCGCACGCGTGGGATTCGCCGCCGTGAGATCGAGAATCGCTCTTGCGCCGGCCCGCGCTCGCGCCAGCGCGATCGAGAGGCGATTGAGGGAAAGGTCGAAAGAGCTGCGGGAAGAAAACATGTCCGGGGGTTGTCAGCCTAGAGCACCGAACCGCTGGACTCCCGTCGGCTTCTGCGGCTTTGGCCGGCCTCGCGGTGTTGCTCCTCCTCGCAATACCCGCGTTACCCGCGTATGGGTCGTCGTCGCGCCTTGCGAGGCGGGCAAAAGCGTTGAAATCCTCGGTCCGTCAAGCGGTTCGGTGCTCTCGCAATCGCCGGCCGCCGGAACGGGAAACAGAACCCGAGAGGCCGCCCGAGAAGCCAAGGCCCAGCCGAGAACGAAGCAAGCCCCAAACCGCACGGCGAGTCGCACGGAGATTGGATGCGGCGTTTGCCCGGAGATGCGGCGTTGGCTGGGGCGCCGCGCTGCGTCGCGATCCGTCCTCACCCTGTCCCGTGCGTCCTGGTCTCGCACGTTGTGCTACTACGCTGGCTCGAAGTTTGGAGCACTGGCTCGCCAGCCGGAGGGAACTCACGTCGTGACGCCGTCGGCTTCGCCCGGGTCCTGGCCTGACGTATGCTTTTTGCTCGAGAACCGTCTGGCGGCACAAGGGCAGTCCGCTGCGTTCTTGTTCGAACGGCCCACTCATCGTGTGACGGCGCATACCGAGGAAGCACTCGGTCCGGCGCTCGCGGCGCTCGAGGAGGAGCGCCTTCGTGGCCGGTACGTGTGCGGCTACCTGGCCTACGAAGCCGGCCGATTCATGCTCGGCGTCCCGCCGCGTCTGCGCTCGCCCAGGGGCCAAGATGTGGCGCTGCTCGATTTCTTTTCGTTCGAGGGTCGGCGGGCTCTCGGTCCTCCGGAGGTCACGGAGTGGATGTCGCGACAGGAGGCTTCCGAGCCGCCCACCGCGATTCATGGTGTGGAGCGCACGGAGACGAAGGAATCCTATTGCGCAAAAATAGGGACAATCAAAGAACACATCCGGAGCGGCGACACGTACCAAGTCAACTTCACTCTCAAGTATCGGTTCGGTTTCCAAGGAACCGCGCTGTCTCTCTATCGCGCGCTCCGCGACCGGCAGCGCGTCGAGTTCGGGGCCTATATCAAGCTGCCCGAGCGCGAAGTTCTATCCTTTTCGCCGGAGCTCTTCGTGCGCCGAGACGCGAACTCGTTGACGTCGAAGCCCATGAAGGGGACCGCGGCGCGCGGCCCGTCGAGGGAGGACGACGAACGCCTCGTCGCGGATTTTCGATCGGACCCCAAAACGTTGGCCGAAAACGTGATGATCGTCGATCTGATCCGAAGCGATTTCGGGCGCATCGCAGACGTGGGGTCCGTGACGGCGGACCCGCTCTTCGAGGTTCAGACGTTCGAAACCGTACACCAGATGGTTTCGACGGTGCGCGCCGAAGTCGGAGCGGACACGTCGCTCCGGGACGTTCTCGCAGGCCTGTTTCCGTGCGGATCCATCACCGGGGCCCCGAAGGTCCGCACGATGGAGATTATCCAGGATCTCGAGGCTGAGCCGCGCGGGATCTACACGGGCGCGATCGGCTTCGCCACGCCGGGCAAAGAGTTTTGCTTCTCCGTGCCGATTCGCACCGTGGTCACGCAGGGTCGCCGCGGAGAAATGGGGGTCGGCAGTGGAGTTGTCTACGCATCGGACGCGGAGGCGGAATTCGAGGAATGCGTTCTCAAATCGCTCTTCCTCGTCGGTGTGAATTCGTCATTCCGACTCATCGAGAGCATGCGCTTCGACGCCGCGACCCAGACGGTCCATGACCTGGATGCCCACCTCGATCGCATGCGGGCATCCGCCGCGTATTTTGAATTCACGTTCGATGCCTCCCGTGTACGGGGGGCCATCGATCGGGCTACGTCGACGTGCCCGGCGGGTCTTCACAAGGTTCGTGTGACGCTCGCCCAAGACGGTGGTGTCACGGCATCCACCGAGCCTTTCGTCCTTCCCGGCGCAGGGGCGGATAGTTCGCCGGTCGGAACGGCGCCGTGGGTGGCGCTGAGCGAGCGGCGCATCGATAGCTCGTCCTGTTTCCAACGGCACAAGACGACCGAGAGGCGCCTTTACGACGACGAGTACCGCCGGTGGTCTGCCAGGGGCGCGCACGAAGTCGTATTCGCCAACGAGCGCGGCGAAATCGCCGAGGCCAGCCGGCACAACGTCTTCATCGAGCGAAACGGCCGGCTTGTCACCCCGCCCTTGACGTCGGGGGCCCTCGGCGGAATTCAGCGCCGGCGTTTGCTCGACGATCCGGCGTCGCACGCAAGCGAGGGTTTGGTGTCCATCCGAGAGTTTCAAGCGGCGACGAGGATTTTTCTCACCAATTCCGTCCGTGGCGTGGTGCGGGTCGTCCTCGGCCCGGTGGCCTAACGAACCGCCGCCGCCGTTTGCCATTCTTACGAGCCGCCGCCATCCGCCGACGAAAGGGGGATCCCCTTCGAGGATCTACGTGTATGTACAGCGTGGATGATCCCGCCGCCACGGATGGGGTCCTCCGGCTCATGAAGGCGCGCCTCCTCTGGATTGTCTTGGCGTTGGTCGTCCTCGGAGTCGGCGGAGCATCATGGCGCTATCGTGTGTTGCACCGCCCACCCGAGGTGCAGTATGGGACGGCGCCCGCCGAGCGCCGCCATATCGTGGCCCGGGTTACGGCGAGCGGCACGCTTTCGGCGCTCGTGACCGTTCAAGTCGGCACCCAGGTGTCGGGGCGCGTTCAGAAGCTGAATGCCGACTTCAATTCGCAGGTGAAGAAGGGCGAGGTCGTTGCGAAGATAGATCCTCAGCTCTTCGAAGCGTCCGTGCAGCAGGCGCAAGCGAACTACCAGTCCGGGCAGGCCGGCGTCATCACGGCGCAGGCCAGCGCGCTCAACGCGGACAAGCAGTATGCGCGCACCAAGGCGCTGCACGACCAGAACCTCGCCGCGCAGTCCGACCTCGACACGGCCGAAGCGAACGTTGCCATCTCCCACGCCGCGATCGACTCCGCGAAAGCGTCCCTCGCGCAGGCGCTCGCGTCGCTGCACCAAGCCAACGTGAATCTATCTTATACCAACATCGTCTCGCCCATCGACGGAGTCGTCATCTCGCGCAGCGTCGACGTGGGCCAGACGGTGGCCGCGTCGCTCTCGACGCCCACACTCTTCACGATCGCCCAGGATCTGACCAAGATGCAAGTCGACACTAACGTGGCCGAGGGGGACGTTGGCCGGTTGGAGGTCGGAATGAAGGCCTTTTTCACGGTCGACTCGTTTCCGGGGCAGCGGTTCCTCGGCAAGATTAGGCAAATCCGCAACTCCGCGACGACGGTGCAGAACGTCGTTACGTACGACGCCGTCATCGACGTCGACAACACGGATCTAAAGCTCCGGCCTGGAATGACCGCGAACGTCACCGTCGTCTACGCAGAGCGGCAAAAGACACTCGCGGTTCCGAACGCCGCCCTGCGATTCCGTCCGCCGCCGTCGCTCGCGAGCAGCGCCGCGTCATCGGGTGAAACGGTGCACCGGCGCCCGCACTCCGCGCCCGGCGGCGCGCCGAACGACACGGGCGAGCCTCGCACGATCTGGGTCATGCGCGGGGCCGCCCCGCAGGCCGTTTCGGTCCACACGGGTCTCACGGACGGGACCATCACCGAAGTGATCGACGGCGACGTGAACGAAGGCGAGCAAGTCGTCGTCGACGCGACCTCCCCTGATTCGCCGGCCGCGTCGTCTTCCGCAGGCGGCCCATCGATGCGTCGGCTATTTTGAGGCGACGTGGGCGGCGTCATCGAACTCGTCGATGTGACCAAGGTCTATCGACCCGGTGACGTAGAGCTCCGGGCGCTCGACGGGGTATCGCTCGCGGTCGATCAGGGTGAGTTCATCGCCATCATGGGGTCGTCAGGCTCCGGCAAGTCGACCCTCATGAACATCATCGGCTGTCTCGATCGGCCGACAGCCGGCAGCTACGAACTGGCCGGGCGGCCCGTCTCCGGCATGAGCCGCAGCGAGCTCGCTCGCGTGCGCAATCGCGTGCTCGGTTTCGTCTTCCAGCAGTTCAATCTGCTCGCACGAACGAGCGCCCTGGAGAACGTCGAGTTGCCGCTCGAGTACGGGGGGGTGCCGGGCCGCGCGCGCCGTCGCAGGGCCACCGAAGCGCTCGAACGGATGGGCCTCGGCAATCGCCTCGAGCACAATCCGAACCAGCTCTCGGGAGGGCAGCAGCAGCGCGTGGCGATCGCACGCGCCATCGTCAACGACCCGAAAGTCATTCTGGCAGACGAGCCCACCGGCGCTCTGGATTCGCGAACCACCATCGACGTGATGTCCATTTTTCAGAGCCTCTGGCGTTCGGGCATCGCCGTCGTCCTCGTCACGCACGAGCCGGACGTCGCCGCTTTCGCCTCGCGGGTCGTCGTCATGCGCGACGGGCGGATTCTGTCCGACCGTAGACAGGACCCCAAACGTGCGGAAGTTTCGCCCGCCGCGCCCCCCGAAGCCGCGCCATGAGCCCGCTCCTCACGCTTCGGATCGCCGTGCGTGCCATTTTGCGCAACAAGCTTCGGGCGTTCTTGACCACGCTCGGGATCGTGATTGGCGTCGGGGCCGTCATCGCGATGATGGCCATAGGCGCGGGGGCCAAACAGCGAGTCGAAGAAGCGTTCGCGGCAATGGGCACGAACGTCTTGATCATCCTCCCCGGCTCGACGAGCACCTCGGGCGTTCACGGAGGATTCGGTTCCATGCCCACCCTCACGTGGGACGACCTCGCCGCGATTCGGTCCGATGTTCCGACGGTCAAGGCGGCCGCGCCCACCCTTCGATCCAGCATGCCCGTCGTCGCCGAAGATCAGAACTGGACGACGAGCATCACGGGCACGTCGCCGGAGTATTTCGAGATTCGCAACTGGCCCATCGCGCTCGGTGTGTCCATCTCCATGCCCGACGTGGACGGCGGAACGAAAGTGATCGTGCTCGGTCAGACCGTGGTCGACAAGCTCTATGGACCGAACGCGGATCCCATCGGGCAGAACGTGCGCGTCGGCAGCACGCCATTTCAGGTGATCGGCGTTGCTGCCCGAAAGGGGCAGTCTGCGACCGGACAGGATTACGACGACGCTGCCTTCGTTCCCTTCACGACTTTCGCCCGCAAAGTCCAAGGTGGACTCGGCAAATATTTGCAGGGCTCGATCATGGTGGCGGCAACGTCTTCGAGCACCACGTCGCTGGCCCAGCGCGACATCACGGAGCTCCTGCGGGATCGGCACCACGTCGCTCGCGGCGACGACGACGACTTTTCCATCCGCAACCTCAGCGAGATCGCCGGCGCGCAGCAGCAAGGAACCGACACGATGACCACGCTGCTCGCCAGCGTGGCCGCGGTCTCGCTCCTCGTCGGCGGGATTGGAATCATGAACATCATGCTCGTGAGCGTCACCGAGCGAACGCGCGAAATTGGCATACGCATGGCCGTCGGAGCCGAGCCTCATCACGTCTTGATGCAGTTTCTCGTGGAAGCTCTTTCCCTCTCGGTGGCCGGTGGGCTCATCGGCGTCGGTTTCGGCGTGGGCGTTGCGACCTGGCTTGCCGGTCGGTTCCATTGGCCCGTGCTGATCCAGCCCGACGTCATCATGGTCTCGGTGGGGTTTAGCGCGCTTGTGGGCGTCGTCTTCGGGATCTACCCGGCCAGAAAAGCGTCGCAGCTCGATCCCATCGATGCCTTACGCTTCGAGTGACGGGGGACCGCCGCGACCAGCCGGATGCGCGTTTCGCTCGAATTTCGCCCTCCACGCCTCTTGCGGTCTAAGGTTCTGCGGACCCATGAAGTGGCTCCGCGCGCTCGCCCCCGCTGCCGTTGCGCTCGTCTTCGCCTGGCTCGTCTCCGGCCCTGCTTCGTGTGGAAGGCCGCCCGCACTCCAGCTGATTCAAGTGCTCGACGTTGCCCCGCACGACATCGAGCCGGGCGATCGGTTGGCCATCCTGGGGGCGGGCTTTCCGGCCGGCAAGCCGGCGCGCGTCACCTTTCGGGGTACGCTCAACCGACCCGGCGAAAGCCCGCAGGCCAACGCGGAAGTGGTGGTGTGGGGTGTGGCCGTCGGCCCGGAGCAAGTCGAGATTGCGTTCGACGAGCCCACGGAGGCGCTTTTTTGCGGCGCCGCGGATCGGGCCACTCATACTACCTTCGAGGGGGACATCGAGGTTGCCTTCTCGGCGGCCGTGACGGCGAGTCCGCCCATTGCGGGGGTGCTCACCGGGGCAACGTTGGACGTGCGTCCGAGCGCCCTGGCCGGCGTCGATCGCGACGGCGAAGGGGACCGCGTCCTCGCTTTTCTCGGACTGCATACCGCTGCGGCCGGCGGCGGCGGGGGCCTTCGAGTGGAAGGCGTTGACCTGGCGTCGCGTGCGCAGGCGGCCGGGATTGTCCCGGGGGACGTGCTGGCCACGTTCGACGGCGTTCGGGTCGAGTCGGCGGGGGACGTCGTGCCGTTTGCGGGCGAGCGCGAGGCCACGGTCGGTGTTCGGCGCGCCGGGTCGACCCACGCGTTCGCCCGCACGGTCTCGGTCGACGGGCTTCGCCGCGCGCCGCCCGCCGACCTGCTCGGCTCGGCGCTCCTAATCGTCGCCGCGCTTGCGTTCATTCTCGTGTTCTGCGCGCCCACCCCGAGCGGCCTTGCGACCCGCGTTGCGCAGGCTGCGTCGCGAACACGGTCGCGCCTCGTCGCTGGGTCGGGGCCGCTGATGTCACCGTGGGGTCTGTCGGAGGCGCTCTCGTTCATCGCCCGCGAGGTCGTCCCGCCGCTGGGGGCAAGAGCGCTGGTCGACGCGAGCGCTTACGCGGTCCTCGCGGTCATGCCGCTCGGACAGTACGTTGTCGCGGCCCGGCTCGACGTCGGCATCCTCTTTCTGGCCGTCACCGTAGCGCTCGCGGGGGCGGCGCTCGTCACGGGGAGATCCACCGCGCGTCAATCCGTCTGGCAAGCCGTCATCGGCGCGAGTCAAGTCGTTTGGCAGCATGTCCCTGCCGCCGTCGCCGTCGCCAGCGTGGTGCTCATGACCGGGTCTCTTCGACTCCAAGAGATCGAGCGGGCGCAGGGCCCCTGGCCATGGGACTGGCTCGCGTTCCGTAGCCCGGCGGCGCTCGTCTCGCTGGTCCTGCTGCTCTCCGCGGGCCGGCTCGGGTCGATGCCTACGGGTCGCCCGTCCGGTCTCGCCGCGCTTGTGTTTGACCCGGCGGCTCCACTGGACGACACGGGCGGTGCCTACGTTCGCGCCGTGTGGCGCGTGCATCGCATCATCTTGGCTGGGCTCGCGACCATTCTCTTCCTCGGCGGGTGGGCGCTTCCGGGGCTGTCGCCGGCGCAACAGGATGCCCGCCCCGGCTTGGAGCTCCTGGGTGACTTCTGGTTTCTGGCGAAGACCGTGGCGCTCGTTCTCTTTCTCGCCTGGTCGCGCTGGGCCCTGCCGGTGGCTTCGAGGGGCACGGGCGCGCGACTCTCCGCGGTGGGGCTCGCTCTCGGCGCGGCGGCACTGGGGATAACCGTGGCATGGACGTGGTGGAGTCCTCCTCGAGCCGAACAACTTCTGATCAGCGGGTCGCTCGTGGCCGTTGTTGCGCTGGTCGTTCTCGCCGTCGCCCAACGCCTTCGGTACGGCCTCACCGCGCCCGACAGCGATCGTCGCTTAAGCTCTTTTCTCTAGTGAGTCACCCGGGTCACCCTGCGTCTCGCTCCGCCTTGCCTCCGGCAAGGCTCCGTTCGACAGAACGGGCTCGCACGTCACGTCGAGGGGAGCGATGCCGCTCCACCGGCACGTCACGTCGAAGGGAGGGAGGCCGTTCCCTTCGAGCATCCCCGCAGGACACGACGCTCGCTTCAAAAATACGCTCGTCTCCTCTGTCCATCGGACTTCGTTCGCAGAAGTGTGGCCCACCGAGAGAAGCCCCTGTAGGCTCTCCCTGTCGATGTCCGGGTATTCCGGTGCCCTGCCGCACGTCGTTCTCTCGCGGACGTTGTGGCTAATCGTGGCGCCACCTCTGCTCGGCGTCCTATGGCACGCCGTCGATCGTTATCGAGTGGGGCGGCGATCCGCCGGCGCTCTTCGGTCGCGGAGCGCCGTGGTGAGTCAGCGCGTTGCGGACGTCGCGTCGGTCGCGCTTGCCGCCGTGGCCACCCTCGCCCACGTCGCGGTGCTTCGGCGCGACCCGGCCCGGACAGGCGTCCTGGTCGAATACGCGGCGCGCGGTGTGCGCATCGGACACCTGGACGCGCCCGTCGCTTTGTCGTTCGACTCTCTCTCGGCGCTCGCTTGCACCCTCGCATGTGCAGTGTGCCTCGCGGCGGCGGCGCTCGTGGCGTGGCGGCCGCCTCCCGGCGGCGGAGGGCGCGAGCTGGCGTGGATCGAACTCGCGCTTTCCGGGGCGCTGCTTTCATTCCTCGCTGACGGCCTTGTGGCCCTGTCGCTCGGATGGGCGGTGGCTGCGGCCTCCATCGGCTGGCTCGCCGGGTGGTCCGATCCGAAGGCCGGCGTTCTCGCGGCGACCCGCGGTGCATTCGCGCTTGCGGCACTTCTCCTCGGCGGGTCGCTTCTGTTCTGGGGCCTCGGCGGTACGTGGCGCGGCGACGACTATGTGGGCGACTCGCGCCCCGCTTTTGTGGCCGTGCGCACCGGCGGCCTCGACGAGGCCGCGCGTCTCGACGCCGCGGAGACCGGCCGCGCGTCGCTCACGCTCACGAGCATGCCCGGCGCTGCGGTTTTCGTTGACGAGGCCCCGGCTCCAGCGATGACGACCCCCTTCGTGGCCGCGCCGCTGACGGCGGGTCCACATACGCTGCTTCTTCGGCCCGGGGTCGAGTCGAACGACATCCGAGTCACGGATGCCGAGGGCCAAGCGGGCGTGCCATGGGCCGCCGTACCCGTCGGGCCCACTCTGTCGTTTCGTGAAGTGGGGGCCCTCTCGCTCGTGGGTGATCGGCAGCGAGAGACTGCGCTGACGCGAGAGCTCCACGAGGGTTCGGCGCCGGCCGGGCTCGATCTGGTCTCGTCCGTTCTCGCTCTATGGACCGCTGCCGCGTGGGCCGTGGGTGGACCCTCCCCGCGCGCGACCGCGCCGCAGGCGGCCATCGCCGCGGCGTATGGTGTGACGGCAGCGATGCTCGGTCCGTTCCTACTCGCGCGAGTGTCATTTCTGCTCGCCACCGCGCCAGGCACGCGGGTTCTTTTTGTGTCGGCCGGCGCGGCGATGCTCGTGAGGGTCCTTGAGCACGGGTTGCGTCGTCGCCGGACCCCGGCGCCCTTTCGCTGGACACCTCTTCTTGCGGCCGCACCTGGAGCTCTCGGGTGGATGGCGCTCGGCATGTCCGGTGACCCTGCCGGCACGAAGTGGGCGTCGCGCGCCGTGGTTTGCTCCGGTCTCGTTGCGGCCGGCGCGCTGCTCATCGTGGCGCGTCGTGGCTCGCGGTCGGCCGAGCCGGTCACTCCGGAGCCGGCGACGAGTCTGGCCCTGGCCGCTCTTCTGTTCGAGCGCGCGCCCGTGCGCATGGGCATGCTCCTCATGAGTTACGAACGCTGGGTCATCAACGCGACCGGCCGCGCCGCTCTGGGGTTGGTCGGAGCGTTGGCGTGGGCCGTGGCATTGACCGACCGTGACGTGGTCGTGGGTCCCGCCGATGCGGCCGCGGCGGGCGTCGTGCGTTTCGCTCGCCGGCTTTCGCCGATTGTCGGCGGCTCGCTCGCTCGCGTCACCTGGGCCGCCCTCGCTTTCTTTGCCACGGCGGCTGCGGGACTTACGCTGTGGCTGCGCTCGTGAGGCCGAGATCCATGCAGCGCGACGTCGTTGGGTCGTGGGCGGCGCTTGCGCCATGGCTGCTTCTCGTGGCGGCCCTGTTCGCGACACGCACCGCCATCGCGGCCACGCCGGGGGGACGCGTCGCGGTTTCGCTTCCAGATGGAACCTCGGGACCCCTGGTGCTCTCGGAGGGGATCGGCGGCCTGACGGGCGAGCTGACCGTTCGAAACGTGGGGAGCGAGCCGCTCGCGATCTCGCGCATTGCGATCCGCGGCGACGAGGACGACATTCGATCGCCGGGCCGCGTATCGGTGCGCTTCGTCGACGGCGCTGCCAGCAGCGCCGTCCTTGCCCCCGGGACAGCCAAGAACGCGATCGTCACGTGGTTGCCGGACAGGGACCCGCGGGTGCGGCAGGCATTCGGCCACGTGATCGTGACGTCGGCGGACGAAACGGCTGGCGAAGTCGCCATGGGGTTTCGCGCGGAGCTTCCCACCGGTCTTGGCTGGTTTGGCGAGCACGCGCTCTCCCTGCTCGTCCTCTGGCCCTTTGCGGCCACGTTGGTGTTGGTGGGAGCGAGTCGAGCGGCCGGTTGGAGCGAGGCCGTCGTGCGGCGTCTCACCCTGGCCATCGGCGCGCTCGAGTTGCTCTTGGCGATCTGGGCGTTTCGTCGGTTCGCTCCCGACATCGGCCGGGCCTCCGGCAATGACGGTTATCAATTCGTCGAACGCTTCGTATGGGTCCGCCCGGCAGGCGTCGAATGGTACCTCGGCGTCGACGGCTCGAGCATGCCCCTGGTCTTGCTCGCGGCGGCCGTAGCCCTCCTCGGATTGATCGTCGCAAGCGGTGAACCGCGCAGCGGCGAATACTATGTAGGCGCTGCCTTGCTAGCTACGGGGGTCATGGGGGTGATCGTCGCCCTCGATCTCGCGCTCTTGTTGGCGGCGTGGCAGCTGGTGTGGCTCGCGCTGGTGCTTTTGGTGGGGGGCTGGGGAGGGGCACGCTGCCAGGCGGCGGCAGCGAAGCTGGCGACGTACGCGACTCTTGGATCCGTGGCGCTGCTGTTTGCTTCCGTGGCTCTCTCTCGCGCGTCCGGTTCGACGTTCCTCGTGGACGGGACCACGGCTCTCCACACACTTTCGATTCCCGAGCTCTCGCGTGCGTCCTTTGCGGCGAAAGGATCGATCCTGGGCGTGCCGTTCGTCAACGCGGCGTGGGTGCTCCTCTTGATCGCCGTGGCCATGGCGACGCCACTGGTGCCTCTTCACGGCTGGCTGCCTGACGTCATTGAGCAAAGCCCCGCGGGAGTCGGAATCGTCGTCGCGGGCGCCGTCCTCACGCTGGGCCCCTACCTTCTCGTGCGGGTCGGGCTTGGCGCCATACCCGAAGGTGCGCGTTGGGCCGGGGCGTCCGTGGCTGCGCTCGGGGCAATCGGGGCTGTCTGGGGCGCATTGTGCGCGATGGTGCAACCGGACCTCCCCCGATTTTTGGCCTACATGGCCATTTCGGCGGCGGCTATGAGCCTCTACGGCATCGGCTCGCTCACGCCCGAGGGGATCGCCGGCGGTGGGTTCCTCGTCTTCGTCCATGGCCTCTCGTCGGCGCTCCTTTTGGGCGTATACGCGGCCCTCGAGCAACGTGTGGGCGCGCGTGCCGCGGCGCGCGCCGGCGGCCTCGCTGCGGAGGCGCCCCTGCTCGCGTTGCTGGCGGCGATCGCGCTCGGTGTTTCCGCCGCGGTTCCCGGACTCGCCGGGGCATGGGGGGTCCTCCTCACGATGCTCGGTGGCTTCGTGCGGTACCCGACGCTAGCCCTGATGATCGCGGGCGTGCTCGTGGTCTCCGCGGCGGCCCACTTGCGCTTCGCGCGCGCTCTTTTTCTCGGACGCGGTAGGTCCAGCACGCAGGGCGTCGCGGCCGCGGCGCCTTTCGGGGGACGGCTGCCCGACGCGAGCTGGTTGGAGATTGCGTCGCTCGTACCCCTCGCCGCGCTGGCCCTGCTCCTGGGGCTCTGGCCGGCCCCGGTTCTGTCGTCGATTGTCGTTGCGGCGCGCGATTGCAGCGCGGTGGTCGACCCGACGGGGCCCGACCCGCGTATCGACGTGCGCTAAACGGCGCATCGACCATCCGCCACTGGACACGCTCTGCCGACGCGTGCGGACGCCGCACATTGCGGCGCGCAAGGCTGACGAGCCGAGGTGTCGTCAAAGGGCGCGTGACGTCCACCTTCAACAATAATTAAGCAGAAATTCTTTGGGGGACGCTTCAGAGACGCGCCGTCCCGCCGTTCTCCTAAGACATCGGCGGCGAGCGCGCGGCGACCAAGCGGTCTGCACGTAACGACGCTCCCGCGGGGAGCAACGTGATGTCGAAATTCCGACGTCGTGCATGGTTGTGTGTCTCGGCCGCGGCTGCGGTCCTCGTGTCACCGGCTACGGCGGGTGCGTTCGAACTGAAACACACGTCGGGTGGCCTACCCGTTCGATGGACATCGCCGAGCGTCGAATTCGTCATCGATGCCAGCGTCCTCGCGGCCGCCGCAGGGGGAGACCAGGCCGTCGCCGCCGCGGCGCAAGCCTGGAGCGGAGCTTCGGGCACGCCCTCTCTCTCGACGTCGCCCGGAAAGGGAGCGACCAAGCCGG
This sequence comes from uncultured delta proteobacterium, assembly GCA_963831555.1. Lineage (GTDB taxonomy): Bacteria > Myxococcota_A > Polyangia > Polyangiales > Polyangiaceae > Palsa-1150. The sequence continues at coordinate 39,089 of CAWHQT010000015.1, read as the reverse complement.
CTATCGACGGCAAGAACACCATCCTGTTCGCTCCGGACGGTTACCCCGAGGCCGGAGGAGCGCTGGCGATCACGCTGCTCAGTTTCGACGACAGGACCGGCGACATCGTCGACGCCGACATCGTCATCAACGGCGTGCACGCGTTTTCGGTTCTCGCACCGGGACAGCGGGCTCCCACCGGCTCGATTGCGGTGTCGACCGAGGGGGCCGGCGGGGACGACGATTCCGAAGTTCACGGGGCCAATGTGCCAAAGTTCGATCTCCAGCACGTGATTACCCACGAGCTTGGCCACGCCCTCGGCCTCGGCGACGTGCAAGACCACGATTCGGCGATCATGTACGCGTACTCGATGCCGGATGACGCCTCTTCGCGTGCCCTCACCGCCGACGATCTTGCCGGGGTCGATGAGCTTTACGCTGCGAGCAGCGCGAGCCCGGCGGCGCAGGCGTCAGGATGCGGCGGGGCAAGCGTCGCGGCTACCCACGTCACCTCCGAGGATCAGTGGGTCGCGGCGGGCCTGGTCGTCGGAATGGGGGCGTGGCTCGCTTCCCGGCGACGAGCCCGTGCGCTCGTTCCGGTCGGTGCGGCCCTGGTGGGTCTGCTCGGGAGTCTCCCTCGAGCGCACGAGTCAGTGCAGCCGGCTGTCGTCGCCGATGCAACGGCGCATGTGGTCTCCGCAAGAACGACCAACGTGGGCGGCGTCTTCGAGACGACGCTCGAGCTCGCACCTCGAACTTGCCGTCCTGGTCTGGTGTGCCCGGCTCGGATCGAAGCGCATGTCCTGGGCGGGACGCTCGGGGGCATCACGCAGCAAGTCGGCGACCGGCGCGCTCCCCGCGCGGACGACGAGGTCCGGATCGCTTTTTCAGCCAGCGCCGCCGATTCGCCTGAAGGCGCCGTGGTGGTCCTGGGCGGCGTCTCCCGCCAATCCCCTTAATTGCACATGGGGCGCTACCGTACCGGTGACCGGGGACAACCTGTGGGAAGACACGAGGCAAGGGTGGCAAGCACAAGGCACGCAAGCACCAGGCCCGAGCGTACCAGTGGGGTGCACGCTTCCCGTGCCAAGCCCTTGAGGAACAGCGATCTGCAGATCGGCCGGGATGACCTGTCGGGTCTCCTCGCGCACGACCTGAAGACGCCTCTTGCCGCCATTTCAATGAATCTGGACTTCGCACTTGCGGAGCTCGATCCGCACGCTTCCGAGGGTCTGCGCTCCGCGCTCGAGGATTGCCGCCAGGCCAACGCCCGCGCGATCCGAATCGTATCGGACATGGCGGACGCCGTTCGCCTGACCGTCGGCGACCGCCGGCCCGTCATGGCCGATGTCCCCCTCGGGGCCGTGGTCGAAGGGGTGGTCATGCGGGCCACCGAGGAGGCGCTCCGTCGCGGCATGCGCATCGTTTCCACCGTGGACGACACCGTCGTTCGCGCGGATCCCGAGCTGCTCGCACGATCGCTCGACAGGCTTGCCGAGCGCGCGCTCCGGCACGCTCGCGTGGCAACGAAGATCGAGGTCGACCAGTGCGGCGCCGCGGTCGCCATTCGCGTCGAAACACTCCCCGAAGGGGGCGCGGAGCGCGCAACGCGAACGCTGGCCACGTACTTTGCGGAGGCCGCCATGCGCGCGCAAGGGGGAGCCGTTTGGACCGAGACCGACGGATCGGGCGCTCTCGTGTATCGGTTGGAGCTCGGGCGCTGACCCGGGTACGCCGTTTGCGAGCGGGAGAGCGCCAACGCCGACGTCCGGTGGCTTGTGACGAGGTATGCCCTACTCTTTCAGAGCTTCGGCGCCACCGATGATCTCCATCAGTTCCTTCGTGATCGCGGCCTGCCGCGCGCGATTGTAGGCGAGCGTCAGGCGGGCGATCATGTCCTTGGCGTTGCGGGTCGCCGCGTCCATCGCGGTCATCTGCGCCCCGAAGAAGCTCGCCTGGCTCTCGAGGAGCGCCCGATAGATGCTTATCTCGACATACATGGGAACGAGACGATCGAGCAGTGCGCGCTGGTCAGGCTCGTACAAAAGGTCGTTCGGGGCGACCTTCTCGGGGTCCGCGGCTCGCTTGGTGCCGTCCATGCCGCCGCCGAGCGGCAGAAGTCGCTCGAGGACGACCTTCTGCGTGATGGCGCTCTTGAACTCGTTGTACACGATATAGACGGCGTCAAACTGTCCTCTCTCGAAACGCGGCACGAGCCAGCTGGAGGCAAGCCTCGCCTTGTCGAGATCGAGCCCGTCGTAGATGCGGGGAAAATCGCGGACGACTTTCCCCTGCCGGCGAGCCAGATACTCGCGGCCTTTGCGACCCAGCGTCGCGAAGACCACGGCGGCCCCGTTCGACTCCTTCTCGCGCCAGGCCCGCTCGGTGGTCTTGCCGATGTTCGTGTTGAGCGCGCCACATAAGCCGCGGTCGCTCGTGAAGACCAGGAAGAGCGCGTTCTTCTCCGGACGTCGCGCGAGCAGTGGATGCGCCGGCTCGTTTTGAGATTCGGTCGCGACGATCATCGTCGCCGCCACCGATTCGAGGACCTCCGCAGTCTTCACCGCATAGGGTCGCATCGCGAGGATGCGCTGCTGGGCGCGAGTCAGGCGGGCGCCCGCGACCATCTTCATCGCGCGAGTGATCTTCTGCGTCGCCTTCGTGCTGACGATGCGCTTGCGAATCACTTTGAGCGACGGCACGGCTACTTCTTTCCGTCGTGCGAGGCTTGCCCCGCTTCGGCGCCCGCCGAACCGAAGGCCGAACTAAACTCCTCGATCGCCTTCTTGAGCAGCGCCTCGGTCTCGTCGTCGAGGGTCTTCTTCGCCCGCAGCGTCTCGTAGATGTTCGGGTACTTCTTCTCGATGAAGTCGTAGAGGCCCCTCTCGAAGGCCGCCAGATCGGAGATGGCCAGCTTGTCGATGTAGCCGCGCGTTCCCGCGTAGATGATCACGATTTGCTTTTCGACAGGGACCGGAACGTACTGCCCTTGCTTCAGAATCTCGACGAGACGGACGCCGCGTTCGAGCTGGTCGCGCGTGACCTTGTCGAGGTCGCTGGCAAACTGCGCGAAGGATGCCATCTCGCGATACTGCGCGAGTTCGAGCTTGAGCCGTCCGGCGACCGCCTTCATCGCCTTGATCTGCGCGCTTCCGCCAACGCGGCTGACGCTGATGCCGACGTTGATGGCGGGACGTACCCCGGAGTAGAAGAGATCCGTCTCGAGGAAGATCTGCCCGTCGGTAATCGAGATGACGTTGGTCGGAATGTACGCGCTCACGTCGCCCGCTTGCGTTTCGATGACGGGAAGCGCCGTCAGTGAACCGCCGGATCGGGGGTTTCGCAGGAGGTGATGACTTTCACCTTTCTCCTTGAGTTCCGACTCTGCCCGATGCTTGCCGAGATCGCCCTTGGAGACCTTCGCGTCTCCGCGCTTGTCCCAATCGGCGATCCCTTTCGGGACCACCGCAAACTCCTCGGCCATCTTCGCCGCGCGCTCGAGCAGGCGCGAGTGGATGTAGAAGACATCGCCCGGGTAGGCCTCGCGGCCCGGGGGCCGGCGCAAGAGGAGCGAGAGCTGTCGATAGGCAACGGCTTGCTTCGATAGGTCGTCGTAGATGCAGAGCGCGTGCCGTCCGCTGTCTCGGAAGTACTCGGCCATCGTCACGCCCGAATACGGTGCGATGAACTGCAGTGGCGCCATCTCGCTCGCGCCTGCGACGACCACGGTCGTGTATTCCATCGCGCCGTGCTGCGTCAGCCGGTCGACGACGCTGACCACCGTTGACTGCTTTTGACCGATGGCGATGTAAAAACAGAAGACGCCCTGCCCCTTTTGGTTCAGGATCGTGTCGAGCGCCACGGCCGTCTTGCCGGTCTGACGGTCGCCGATGATGAGCTCCCGCTGGCCGCGGCCTATCGGCACCATGGCGTCGATGGCTTTGATCCCCGTCTGAAGCGGCTCGCGAACCGGCTGACGCGCGAGAATCCCGGGCGCTTTGACTTCCACGCGGCGCCGGTGGGGGGTTTCGATCGGTCCCTTGCCGTCGATGGGCTGACCCAGCGCGTTGACCACGCGGCCGACGAGAGCCTCGCCGACCGGCACGTCCAAAATTCGGCCCGTGCGCTTGACGACCGATCCCTCTTTGACGTTCGTCACGTCGCCGAAGCACGCGGATCCGACGTTGTCGGCCTCGAGGTTGAGCACGAGGCCCATCAAGCCGCCGGGGAATTCGAGCAGCTCGCCGGCCATCGCCCCCTCGAGCCCGTGGATGCGCGCGATCCCGTCGCCCACGCTGAGCACCGTCCCGGTCTCGGTGGTGAGCGCGGCTTTCTCGTAGTTCTGAATCTGCTTCTTGATGATCGCGGAGATCTCTTCGGCGCGGAGCTGCATCGTCGGTTCCTTGTTTCGTAACCCTAAAAGGCGCGTGAAGTGGTGCGAGTTCCGATCACGCGCTAGGCAGGAGCGCGTCTCGGAGCGACAGCAATCCGGTGCGGACGCTGCCATCGAAGACACGGTCGCCGATGCGCGTGACGACGCCGGCGATCAGCGACGGATCGGTTCGTCGATCGACGACGACGTGCATCCCCGTCATCCTCTCGAGCTCCGCTCGCAACCGTTCGTAGTACGAGTCGGCCAGCGGCGTCGCGGTCGTCACCTCCGCGCGGACCAGCCCCTTGCGTGCGTCCGCGAGCTCGCGGAGAGCCACCGCGAGATAGGGAAGCGCGCGGGTTCGCCGGCGATCGACGAGCAAGAGCAGAGTGTTCTTCGCGGTCTGACCAACGTGGCTAGCATCGGCCAGCTCGCCCATCACGGCTCTCTTGTCCGCTTGCGATACGAGGGGGTTGTCGAGGGCGCTCTGGAGTTCTGCGCTGGCGTTCCACGCCTCGGCGAGGCTTTCGACCTGCGCCACGATCGTGTCCAGGGAGCCTTGCTCGATCCCCAGCTCCAGGACCGCTTGGGCGTACCGGCGCGCGACGACGGCGACGCTCATGACGCGCTCTGCCGCGAGGTCGCCGCCTCGTGCTTGCCGAGATCCGCGAGGTAGTCCTCGGCAAGGCGCTCCTGGTCCGACGCGGTGACTCGGTTCTTCAGGAGAGTCTCGGCGGCGCCCACCGCGGCGTCCACCGCCTCGCGCCACAGGTCGAGCCGAATTTGCTTCATTTCCTGTTCCACCATGAAGACGGCGTCTTTGCGCATGCGCTCGGCCTTCGCGTCCGCCTCCTTGACGATGCGCTCACGCTCGGCCTCGCCCACGCGAACCAGGGATTCTCGCGTGCTACGGATTTCCGCCTCGAGCGTTTCGAGTTTGGCTTGGTACATCTTGGCGCGCGCCTCGGCCTCGCGCTTCATGGCCTGAGCTTCGTCGATCTCTTTCGAGATCGCGTCGCGCCGGTTTCGGAGGGCCTGCGCGATCGGCTTTTTGCCGAGGAGGTAGTACCCCGCCGCCAGGATGGCGAAATTGATCAGCGACGCGATGAACGGGGGCGTCTTCTGCCCGAACTCCGTCCAGTTGATTGGACCCGGACTCTCGCTCTCGGGCTCTGCGGGGGCGTCGCCGCCTTCGTGAGTCCCTGCGGCTTCATGGCCCCCGGGGGCCGCGTGCATGTGATGATCGGGGGCCATGAGCATCGGGTGCGGGCTCATCGCCGAACCGGCCGGCTGCGCCCACGCCCAAAATGACCACGCGGTGACGAGCGCCATCGATGCGAGAGCGGCCCTGCGAACCAGCGAAGGCCGCCTCATGATTGCACCTGGCGACCGAGGACGCGGTCTGCGAGATCGCGCGCGAGCACGTTGGCGTCGGCGCTGAGCGCAGTCCGGGCTCGTTCGGCCTCCGCCTGCGCGGCGCGTTTGCCCTCGTCCAGCACCTTCGCCGTGGCTTCGCGGACCGACGTGAGGATCTCCTGCTCGCGCTTCAACCCTTCGGCGCGAACCTTTTCGCGTTCGGCGTTCGCTCCCGCGCGGGCGTCGGCCATGGCGGTTTCGTACTCTGCGAGCGCGGTAACCGATTTCTCGTCCATGCGCCGCGCCTGCGCCTTTGCGCCGTCCGTGAGCTTTTCGCGCTCCTCGAACAGCTTGAGCATCGGATCGAAGAGTAAGGGCTTGAGAACGAGCGTCAGCGCGACAAAAAGGACGATCTGAAGCAGAAATGTCGTGTCGAAATCGACTGAGATGGCCTGGGGGGCTACGACGCCGGCCGTGCGGAGGCCGTCGTCGATGGAGGCGAAAAGCATGCGTCTCCGTCGGTCCTGTGGAAGGAAAAAACCGCTGCGCCCAGTAGCACTGCGCGGCGCGAGTGTCTATCCGCCGTCTGGCAAGGCGGAGCGAGACGCAAGAGCTGCCCGGAAATGCCGGGCAGCTCTTTCACGAGCCAGGTTTTGGGGGGGGAGATCCTCTGACTCACTACACTAAAGACTAGCGCCGGCCTTCCGGCGTGCCGCTCGCGCCGCCCGTCGCGGGCGGGGCCTGTTTTTTCGGAGCCGACGTGTACGCTCGCTGAGGTGCACTCCGGCTCCCCACGAGCACCGGCACACCGGCGTGCATCTCGGGGTGGACGCTCGCGAGGCCCTCGCGCCGGGCGAATCCCGCCAGGTCGCCTGGGTGTCGATCCATCCATTGGCTGAAGCGCTCCCAGAAAGCGCGGCCTTCGCTGGCGGGCAGCGCAGTCCCGTCGATCATCACACGGAGCCCGCCGCCGCTCATTGCGGGTGCGACAGATCGTCGAGAATCTGGGCGGCGTGGGAGCTCACGTCCACTCTGCGGTAGACCTTTCGCACGTTGCCGTCGGCTCCGATGACGAACGTTTGCCTCTGATGATGCCCTTGGAACGGCACGCCGTACGACCTGCCGATGGTCCCGTCCGAATCGGTTACGAGAAGAAAGGGCAAGCTGTAATGCGCGGTGAACGCCTGGTGTGACTCACGCCCGTCGCCCGAAATTCCCACGAGCACCGCGCCCGTCTTGGCGATCGCTTGCCAAGCGTCCCGAAACGAGCATGCCTCCTTGGTGCAGCCCGGGGTTTCGTCCTTTGGGTAGAAATAGACGACGACCGTCTTGCCGCGTAGCGCCGCGAGGTGAACGGCTTTGCCGTCCTGCGCGGTGGCGGAGAAGTCCGGAGCCTCTTTTCCGACCAGATCGTCCACGGCGGGTGCATCCGAAGATAGAGATGCAGCGGGCGGAGCGGACGGCGCAGATGGAGCGGGCTCCGGCGGCGGCGGTGCGAGCGCGGAGGCGGCCGCCGGAGCGGTTGAGGGCGCGGAGGCTTGCGGGGCGCAGCCAGAGACGAGCGCGGCCAACGCCGCCGTCGCGACGGCCACTTTCGGGGCAAAGCGAGCAATGTTCATCCTGGGACGCCATCATCACTCAACGGTCCGTTCGCGCAAGGGCTCTTGCGCCGATCCCGTAGAGCCCCGCGCGCGCGCCCCTTGCCGCCGCGCCGGCCGCCGCGATGGGACTCCCTACAGAAGTCCGAACTCCTTGAGGCGCCGGTAGAACGTTCGGCGAGGGACGCCCAGGCGCTGCGCCGCCTGCGCGCGATTCCAGTTGCTAGCGGTCAACGCGCTCAGAATGCGTTCGCGTTCGGCCGCCTTGTGCTCTGTCTTGCTCTCGGCGCGGGCCGCCGCGGGGGCGGCCGAGCGGCCCCGCGCGTCGCTCGCCGCCGAGGGGCGCGGGCCGAACGACGGGAGCTGGAGGTCGTCGGCTCCGATCTCGCTCGCGTCCGTCATCAACCACGCGCTCAGGAGAACGTGCTCGAGTTGCCGCACGTTGCCCGGCCAGGGAAACGAGCAGAGTTTCCGCAGCGCGTCGCGTGACAGCGTCTTGCGTTCGCGCCGGTAGCGCGTGGAGAACCGCGAAATGAAATGATCGATGAGCAGCGGGATATCGTCGACGCGTTCGCGGAGCGCGGGCGCGTGCAGTTCGACGACATGCAAGCGATAGAAGAGGTCCTCCCGAAAGGTCCCCTCGGAGACCATCTTGGCGAGGTCCCGGTGGGTCGCTGCGATCACGCGCACGTCGATGAGCTCTTCGCGCGTCCCTCCGACCGGCCGCACCCGCTTCTCCTCCAGGACCCGAAGGAGCCCCGATTGCATCTTCTGCGGCATCTCGCCGATCTCGTCGAGGAGCAGCGTCCCTTCGTGGGCCTCGCGAAAGAGGCCGGGGCGGTCACGATCGGCCCCCGTGAACGCGCCTCTGACGCTGCCGAAGAGCTCCGATTCGAGCAGATTGGCCGGAATGGCGCCGCAGTTGAGCCCCAAGAATGGCTTCTTCGCTCGCGCCCCGGCCTGGTGAACGGCGCGCGCGATCATCTCCTTGCCCGTGCCGCTCTCGCCGGTGACGAGAAGCGCGACGTCCGTGTCCTTCACGCGCTCAACGAGCGCATAGACGCGGCGCATCACGGTGCTCAGACCGACCAGGCCTGCATAGCCGAAGTGGCTGCGAAGCTCATTTCGAACGTGCTTCAAGTCACGGCGGGCTTCGGCGAGCTGCTCGGTGCGCTTTCCGAGAGTGCGGGCGAGCTCGTCTCTGGCCGTCTCGAGTTCGGCGTTGGTGCGGGCGAGTTCGTCGGCCCGGGAGCGATTCTCCGCGAGAAGGCGCGCGTTCTCGATGGCGATCGCCGCCTGGTCCGCGAACGCGCAGAGCGTCGGCAGTTCCTGTTCGAAGCGCGCGCCGGGGCGCATGCGGGTCTCGAGGTAGAGCGCCCCGATGGTCTTTCCGAGCGGGGGGACGCCGCGGATGGGTACGCAGGCGATCGATTGGATCATCAGCTGGTGAACGCTGACCGCCTGGGCGAGGCGGACGTCGTCGCGGGCGCTGACCGTGATGACCGGTTCGTTCGTCTGCAGGACCAATTCGGCGACCGAGCGTGAGAACATTCCGTGCGGATCGTCCGCCCCCGATCGGGTGCGGGCCGTGCGCGCACCGAGCTCGCCTCGATCGTCGACCAGGAGCACGAAGCCTCGCTCCGCGCCGAGCAGCGCGACGGCGCTGTCGGTCACGCGCTGAAGGAGAGGCTCCATGTCGTGCTCGCTCGCGAGCTCGCGCGTGATCTCGAGCAGGCGCGCGAGCCGATCCTCCGCGGGCAGACCCGCGAAGATCGACGTGGTGCCGCCCGCCGCGCGCAAGGTCACGTTCGCGCCGCTGGCTTGTGGCCCCGCCATGCCCGCGTGCGCCTTCTGCAGGATCCGCCGGCGCGGATCGTCCCAGAAGACTTCGCGCAAATCCCGCGGAAGCTTGGACGCCGTTTCCTCGAGCATGGCCAGCGCCCCGTCGGTGTCGCGGCGCGCCGTGGCGACCGCTCCTTGGCCCGCCGCGAGACGCGCGCGGGCCTCGAGCGCCTGCCAGGCCCATTCGCTGCGCCCCGCTTTGCGGGCCGCGTCGACGGCGTCGTCGAGCGCCCGCCGCGCCACTTCTTCGTGACCGGCCCGACTTGCGATCGCACCGCGCACGAGCTCGGCCAGCGCCGTGTGCTCGCCGAAACCGGCCTCGCCGAGGGCGGAGCGGATCGCTTCGAGTTCGTGCGCCAACACCTGCGCCTGCGCTGCCGACAACTGCGCGCCGGGTGCTTGGCGCGCGCGTGCAAGAAGTCCCTCGAGCCGGGACTCGGCGGCGTCGTGCGGGCGCCCCTGCGCCTCCCACGCGAGGGCCGCGTCCTCGTAGAGTGCCGCCGCGCGCACGGCGTCGGACGTGCGCGCCGCGTGCTCGGCCTCCAGCCCGAGCAGCTGCGCGCGCGCCCCGGGGGCGAGCTCCTGCCTTTTGGCCGCCAATTGGTCGATCGAACCGCGCGCTCGAGCCCATCGACCGAGATAAAGGTCGAGGTTGGCCAAATTGAGCAGGGCTTGCGTCACCGCCGCGTGGCTCCCCGCGCGGAGGCCCATGTCACAGGCCGCCTCGAGGTGGACGAGCGCCTGCGCGAGATCGCCCTCGGCGCGCGCCAGGCCTGCGAGATTCAACCGCATCGCGGCGATGGTCGCGGCGTCTTCGGCGCGCTCCGCAGCGGCGAGCGAAGACGCATAGGCGGCGCGGGCTTGCGCCGTTCGCCCCCCGCGCTGGTGCGCAATGGCGAGAGAGCCCAGAGCCACCGCTTCCATCCGCGGCTCTCCGAGAGCGTGTGCGAGGCGGACGGCCTCCTCCAGCGCTTGGCGGGCGCCGGCGTCGTCGCCGGTGAACGCGAGCGCGACGCCGCGGACGCTGAGCGCGTCGGCAGAGAGCGCGTCGGAGGGGTCGCCCTCGAGCACCTGCGTTGCATGCCTCGCGGCGTCGGCGTGGTGCCCGGCTCGGAGCTCCGCGCGCGCCCGCAGCGCGCACAGCGTTCGGCCGGAGTTCTGTCGTACGGCGGCGCCTTCGATCGCGGCGAGCGTCGCGAGCGCACCTTCTGGATCGGCTCTCCCCAGGGCGATTCGCGCTCGCCCGAAGGCTACGCGTACGCCTTCTCCATCGTCTCGCGGCGCGCCCAGCGCGTCGAGCGCGCTCGAGGCGTCATCGAAGCGCCCGCGATCGAGCGCGCGCGTCGCCTGGTCGATCGCCTCGGCACGGCCGGTTGCTGCCGGAGGGATCCGGGAATGCATCCCTGCATCGAGCGCGGCGTCGATATCCTCTTTGGACACGATCGGCCGCCCTTCGAGCGTGCGGACGGCGGCCCGCAGGGGGCCGGGTCTCCCCGCCGTGCGCTCGATGAGGTGCGAGCGAAGGGCGTCCGGCAGCGAGGGGATCGACCGCCTCACGAGCTCCTCGGCAAACTCCGGTTCCAGCGGGAGCAGCGCGAAGACCGCGGGCGGCGTCCCGACGAGCGCGCCCACGGCCTCGCGGGGACCGACCACGACGAGCCGGGCGCCCGCTTCGGAGGCCCGCACGAGCGCGGCGCGGGCGCCGCCGTCCAGGATCGAAGCATCGTCCACGACCACCACGCGCCCGTTCGGGTCACCGGCCGGTGGCGGCGCGGCCGGCGAGGGCCCGCGGTGCGCGAGCTCGATCGCGACGACGTCTTGCATCGCGATTCCGCTCTGCGGAGCTTCGATGAACGCCACCTCGCGCCCTTGGGCGCCGAGCGTCCACGCCAGCCGGCGCGCCAGCGTCGTTTTCCCCGCGCCCTGCGGTCCTTCGAGGGCCAACGCGCCTCCCGGGGGCATGGCGCGCACGGCGTCGAGCAACGCCTGCGACGCGAGGTCCAAGCCCAACACCGGCCATGGGCGCACCTCGCTCGGCGCGGCGGGTGGTAGCCCGGCGGAAAAACGCAGCGCGCTCGCCAATTCGTCGACGCTCGGAAAGCGCTCTCGGGCCGCGACCTCCGTGGCCCGCTTCGCCACGCTTGCCAGGGCCTCGCGGATGGCCGGCGCGAGCGTATCGCCGCGCCGCGCGAGCCCTTCCGCAAGTGTCGTTCCAAGCGCGTACACTTCGGCGCGCACCGTGAGCGGCTCGCCCGCGAGCAGCTCGGGCGCGGCGTATTTCGGCGTCATCCCCGGGGCCGCCGTTCCCCCCTGGCGCCACGGCGTCGCGAGGCCCAGGTCGACCAGCGTGCCGCGGCCGCCCGGCGCCACGATGATGTTGGCGGGTTTGATGTCGCCGTGGAGCAAGCCCGCCCGATGGACGACCGTGAGCTCGTCGCACGCGCTCGCGAGCGGCTCGATCCACGCACCGCCGTCGGCGTTCTGCAGGACTTCATCGAGGCTTTGGCCGACGACCAGGTCCCGCACCATGAAGCGCCGGCCGTCCCGCAATGTTCCGAAGGCCACCACGCGCGGCACGCCCAGCCCCTCCAGCCCGCGAAGCGCCACAGCTTCTCGAACCAGTGCGCTCACCTCCGGCTCGCCCGCGCCCGCGGCGAGCACCTTCAGCGCGAGCACCTCCCCCGTCACGCGGTCGCGGACGGACCAAACCTCACCCCCGCCGCCCGCGCCGAGGCGATGCAACGACTCGTAGCGCGGCGGCAGATCCTGCATGGGCAATCAGAGTGTATCTCGCACCATGGGGCCAAAGCTCGACGTATGCGACGTGGCGGACGAACTCTCTTCCTTGTGCTCGAGCCCGTAGTTGGCGCTGATGCCGAACCAGAACCCCGTCAGCGAAAAGCCGATGCTGACGCGCGTCTCGAGCTGCTTTATAGGCTTGTAACGCAGACTCAACTGAGGAATTGCGATATGCGGAAAGAGCACGGGGACGGCGCCGCCGCCAAACCAGTTCGGCTCGGCGTAGCCGCCCACTTTCGCGATGCTGGCATTCTGGTGATCGCCGGTCTGGCAGCCGCGCTGTCCGTTCTGCGAAGGGCACTCGGAGAGGTGGGTGGTCGTTTGCCCGCTGGGAAGGCGTACGGGCGTGCTGGACACCAGCGGCCCGTTCTGGTTTGCGTAGACCCAATCGTTCTGGAGATCGCCGAAAATGTACCCGATGCCGACGCCGAAGCCATATTCGAAATCGAGGTGATTCGCGACAGGCGTCGACCAGAGCTCATCGATGCCTACGTAGATGGACTTCAGGCTGCTATTGGCCACCGAGTAGAACGCGGGGTCGGTGGCGTCCTGACCTTTCTGGAGAAACAGAATGTCGCCGGTATTGTAGTCGGTATACTGAATCCACGGAATCATCGACTGGCCGCCCTTACGGATGTCGATTTCGGCTCCGATGGTGTTCGAGTAGATCGTGGCGCCTTCGTCGATGAAGAGACTTTCGAGAAATTGGGGAATGATCGTCCCGCGGTACCGCAAGCCCACGAAGATATACCGCTTGTTCGGGTCCTCGGTCGTGTTCGTGGTCCCCTCGCCGGAGGGCGGGGTGTCGGGCAAGGACGGGACGGCCGAAGGCGCCGGTGGAGCGCTGGCCGACGGGGCGACGGAGGGTGCGGGTTCTGGCGGGGGCGCCGGCGGGGGCGCCTCTTCGACGCTCGCGCTCGCCGACGCCGATGCCGCGGGCTTGGCCTTCTTTTTCTTCTTGTGCTTCGGGGGCGCGGCGGCGGGCGTCGGGGGGGGAGTATCCGTTTGAGCGAGCGCGAGCGGAGCGAACGCGACCAGGAGCAGCAGGGCCACGGCTGCGAGCGTGCGACTTTGCCGTGCCTGCATGACGGCGGAGGCCACGCGAGCCACAAAACGGGACAGTGAGCGCGCCATCGGGACCTCGGTAGGCAAGGAGGCAAAAGGAGAGGAACGGCGATGCTATACCAGAGGCCGCGTTTCAGCGGGACGCCTCATGCGCTCGCTACCTATAGTGAGTCACCCGGGTCACCCTGAGTCTCGCTACGCCTTGCCTCCGGCAAGGCTCCGCTCGACGGAACGGGCTTGCCCGTCACGTCGAGGGGAGCGATGCCGCTCCACCTCGAGCTCCCCAGCCGGAAAAGACGCTGGTTTGTAGTGAGTCACCCGGGTCACCCTGAGTCTCGCTCCACCTCGAGCTCCCCAGCAGGACAAGACGCTCGTTTCGTGGACACGCCGAGGCGCGAATGGCGGGGGCTTTCCGGCCGCGTTGCAGTTCGCCACGTGCTTGCGCGGCTACGCGGCGCTGTTCTTACGCCGCGCCGGCTCCTGTTCGTTGCGCAGCGCCGCCATCTCCTCTTCGAGCCTGCGTACCGTGCGGCGCAGATCCTTCACCTCGCCCTCGGTGGCGAGCGCCATCGCTTTTGCCACGTTTTCGAGCTGTTCTCTCGCAAAACTCTGGGCGCGTCCCGGCATGCTGATGGCGCCCATCAGGGCCTTCATGAGGCGCTCGTCCTGCATCAGTTTAATGACGCGCGGGTCGCTCATGAGCTTCAGACCATGCTTGACGAGTGTCTTCTTAAGGGCGCTCATGGGCCGCCCTTCATGTACGTCGGAGGGGTTTCCTTGTCACGAAAGTCACTTCGGCTCCGTCTCGCGCGGCGCCGGGTGCCGGGCGGTCGCGTGCGCTCGAGGGTAAGTACCTGTGGGCATTCGCGCGAAAGGCCGCGAATCGAGGCGGTCGCCGCCCGGTCGTTGCCCGTGTATCTCGACCCCCTCGATCCGCTAGCGTGCGGATCGCGGAAACGGGACATCGCGTGAGCACCCAAGAGGAAGCCGACGAGTGCTTTGCGGGAGGCGGCGAGTGCGGCGCGTTGATGCGGGCCACGCGCTGGTCTGAAACGCCCTTGGGGCCGTCGAGGCAATGGCCGCGTACGCTGCGCACTTTGATTCCGCTCATGCTCGCTTCGCGCTTCGCGATGCGCATCCTCTGGGGGCCGGATCTCCTCCTACTCTACAATGACGCGTACCGCCCCATCCTGGGCCCGCGCAAGCATCCCGGGGCGATGGCTCGACCGGTCGAGCAGAGCTACCTCGAGCTCTGGCACACGGTCGGGCCCATGTTCGCCCGCGTGATGCAGGGCGAGGCCGTCGCGCTCGAAGACGGAATCTTGCCTCTGAACCGAAACGGGTACCTCGAGGAGTGCTACTTCACGCTGTCGTACAGTCCGATTCGCGACGAAGAGCGGACGATCTGGGGGGTCTTGGGCGTTGTGCACGAGACCACCGAGCGAGTCCTCGCCGAGCGTCGCCTCGTTGCCCTGCGGCAGCTCGCGGCCAACCTCGCGGACGCCACTACCGTCGAGGGGGCCTGCCGTACCGCGGGGGAGGCGCTCGTACGCAACGGCGCAGACGTCCCGTTCGTCCTCTTTTACCGGATCGACGACGAGTACCGCGAGGCGCGCCTCGTCTCGTCGTCCGGTTTGGGCGACCGACCGGAGACGGCCCCTCGGGTGATCGCGTTCGACGACGAGAGACCGCCGTGGCCCCTCGGCGTCGTCGCGCGGAGCCGCGTTCCCCTCGTCCTCACCGACATCGCGCGGCGGTTCGGCGAGGTCCGCGCGGGGCCATTCCCCGAGGCGATCACGACCGCCATCGTGCTGCCGCTGACGCGCCCGGGATCGACGCGCGCGCGCGTCATTGCCGTTGCCGGGATCAACCCCCGCCACGCGCTCGATGACCAGTACCGCGCGTTCTTCGAGCTCCTCGCGGAGCACGTGGCGAAGGCCGTCTTCAACGTGCTTGCCCGCGACAAGGAACGCCGGAACGCGGAGGCGCTCGCGCGCGCCGCGCAGGACTCCGAACGCGCCGCGGAGGCCGAGCGGAAAAGGCTCTACGAGCTTTTCATGCAAGCCCCCATGCCGGTGGCGATCGTTCGGGGCCCGGCCCTCGTCATGGAGCTCGCAAACGACGCGGCGCTGCAGACTTGGGGCAAAAAGCCCGACATCATCGGCAAGACCTTTTTGCAGGGCTTTCCCGAAGTGGAGGGACAGGGGCTCGACACCCTTTTGCACGGGGTCCTCGAAACCGGAGTTGCGTTTCGCGGCAGCGAAGTCCTGACCCGTCTTGCCCGCGGCGGGCCCGAGTTGGACGAGGTTTATTGGAACTTCGTCTACGCGCCGCTCTTGGAGAGCGATGGCCGAACGGCAGGTGTCTTGGTCTGCGGATTCGAGGTAACCGACCAGGTGAAGGCGCGTCGACGGGTCGAGCGGCTGGCCGAAGAGCTGGCGCAACAGAAGACGGCCCTGGAAAGCGCCCACCGCCTCAAGGACGAGTTCGTGGCCACCATGAGCCACGAGCTGCGTACTCCTCTCAATGCGATCCTCGGGTGGACGCGCATGATGAAAATGGGCCGCGTCGCCGAGACCCGCATCGCGCACGCCCTCGAGACGATCGAGCGCAACGCGGTCTCGCAGTCGGCCCTGGTCGACGACCTGCTCGACGTCTCCCGGATCATCACGGGCAAGCTTCGCCTCAACGTCGAGTCGGTCGACCTTCCCCAGGTGATCGCGGCCACGCTCGATACCCTGCGTCCAGCGTCCGAAGCTCGCAGCATCCAGATCCAGGCGGTCATCGACAGCCACGCCGGGCCCGTACTGGGGGACCCGAATCGACTGTCGCAAATCGTCGCGAACCTCCTGTCCAACGCGGTGAAGTTCACGCCGAAGGGGGGACGCATCCAGGTCCATCTGGAGCGCGTGAGCTCGGTCGTCCGGCTCACCGTGACGGACAATGGCACCGGGATATCGCCCGAGTTTCTTCCTTTTGTCTTCGATCGCTTCCGGCAAGCCGATCAGGCGATAACGCGACAGCATGGGGGGCTCGGCCTCGGGCTGTCGATCGTAAAGCACCTGGTGGAGCTGCACGGAGGCACGATCGCCGCCCACAGCGAAGGCGTCGGCAAGGGCGCGACCTTCATCGTGACGATCCCGCTGGCGGCCGTTCATGCGGCGACCGAACCGGCGAAGCCCGAAATCGCCGGCATCGAGGCGTCGCGGGAGCTCGAGGGCCTGCGGGTGCTCGTCGTCGACGACGACTTCGATGCCCGCGAGCTCATCGCGGAGATCCTGTCCAACGCCGGAGTCGAGGTGCGCATGGCCGGCAACGCCGAGGCCGCGATGCGTGAGATGGAGGCATTCGCGCCTCACATTCTCGTCTGCGACATCGGCATGCCAGACGAGGACGGCTACTCGCTGATGCAGCGAATCCGCGCGCTCCCCGCCGAGCGCGGAGGCCGGGTTCGCGCAGCGGCCGTTACCGCCTACACGCGGGGGGACGATAGGCGCCGCGCCCTGGCGGTAGGCTTCAACCTCCACCTATCCAAGCCGGTCGACCCCTCGGAGCTCATCGTTTCGGTCGCTCGGCTCGCCGAGAGGTACACCCCCACGTGACGGCCCCCCAGGGGATGTCCGCACGTGACGGCTCACTCCCTCCACTTCCAGCGGCGATGCCGGGCAACACCCTCTCAGTCTTTTGCGTCGCCGCGCGCGAAGATCGACGCCACGTAGTTCAGCACGTCCGTCGCGCTGACCTCGTTGTAGCCGAAGTTCTTGATGAGGCGCGCCTTGATGATGTCGATCTTTTCCTGGGTGTCCTTGTCGACCACCGCGCTCACGAGCGTCTTCAGCTTGATGCTGTCCTTCTGATCCTCGAACAGCTTGAGCTCGAGCGCGCGCCGTAACCGGTCATTGGTGTTCCACTCGAACCGCTTGCCGTCGACGGCGAGGGCGCCGATGAAATTCATGATTTCGCGCCGGAAGTCGTCCTTGCGGTTCTCCGGGATCTCGATCTTCTCTTCGATCGAGCGCATCAGCCGCTCGTCGGGGTCCTCGTCCTGGCCGGTGTAGCGGTTCTTGACTCGCTCTTTGAGCGTGAACGCTTTGATGTTGTCGATGTAGTTCGCGGCGAGTTTTGTGATGGCGTCTTCGTCCGCGCTGATCGCGCGCTGCACTTCGTTCTTTACGATCTCTTCGTACTCGCGCTTCACCATTCCGATGATTTCGGCAAATTTCTTTCGCATGTCTTCGCTCGTGATGAGCGAATGGTGGCGCAAGCCCTTCTCGAGCTCGTTGAGCACCATGAACGGATTGATCGTGCCTTCTCCCGATTCGTTCACGAGAGCATTCGAGATTTTGTCTTGCACGTAGCGGGGACTGATCCCTTCCATCCCCTCGCGCTTTGACTCTTTGCGCAGCTCCTTGACCGTGTCCTGCGTGTAGCCGGGGAGCACTTTGCCGTCATAGAGCTTGAGCTTCTGGAGAAGCGAGAGATTGTGTTTCTTCGGGTCCTCGAGGCGCGTCAACGCCGCCCACATCGCCGCGACTTCGAGCGTGTGGGGCGCGATGTGTTTGCCCTTGATTTTCTTTCCGTTGAAGTCCTTTTCGTAAATGCGAACTTCTTCGGTCAGCTTCGTGATGTACGGGATGTCGATCTTGATGGTCCGGTCGCGCAGGGCCTCCATGAACTCGTTGTTCAGGAGCTTCTTGTACTCGGCCTCGTTCGTGTGGCCGATGATGACCTCGTCGATATCCGTCTGCGCGAACTTCTTCGGCTTGATCTTGTGCTCTTGCGTCGCTCCGAGAAGGTCGTAGAGAAACGCCACGTCGAGCTTGAGGATCTCGATGAACTCGAGGATCCCGCGGTTCGCGATGTTGAACTCGCCGTCGAAGTTGAACGCGCGCGGATCCGAGTCCGAACCGTACTCGGCGATCTTGCGGTAGTTGATGTCGCCGGTGAGCTCGGTCGAGTCCTGGTTCTTCTCGTCCTTCGGCTGGAACGTGCCGATGCCCACCCGGTCCTTCTCGCTGAGGACGAGACGCCGCACCCGGATGTGGTTTCGCACCATCTGGGCCCAATCGCCCTCGTATTTCTGCATCAGGCACTTGAAAATGAAGCGGCTCGCTGGATCCATGTCTCCTTCGACCCGCACTTTGAACTTGTCGTTCGACAAGCCCAGCTGATCGATGGACTTGGCGCGCCAGTCCGGCGGGATGACGCGGAGGGGCTCTTCGTTCATCGGACTCGGAAAGCGGTCTTCGTTGTTGCTCGAGAGGCCCATTCCCGCGAGACCCACCCAGTCGAACGTGTAGAGCGCGCCGTCCGGCGACCGCGAGTAGAGTTCGACGCCCTGCTTGAGCAGGCGGGCGATGGTGCTCTTCGAGGAGCCCACGGGACCGTGTAAGAGAATGACGCGGCGTTCCGGCCCGTACCCTTCCGACGCCGCCCTGAGCACATGCACGAGGCGCATGAGCGGAATGTCGAGTCCGAAAATCGCGTTCGCGCCCCCGTTGTGCTCGTCTTTGAAGAAGTTGTAACGGACAAGCTTCTTCTTGTTGTCGATGTACTCTTCCGTTCCGTAGCTGATGATCATGTCGTAAAGGCGCTGGTACGCGTTGCGCGTCACCTGCGGCTTTTCGCGCACGATGCCGAGATAATCCTCGAATCCGCCCTCCCAGTGCAGCTCACGATAAAGCTTGAAGTCCTGCATCGCGGCGATGCGGTCGGTCATATTCGACGGGCGCGTTTCGGCCATCAGTGGGTCCTCATCGAGCAGGGCATTGGAAAGGGCCGGCGAGAGACTGCGTCATCCTACCATCGGCAAGCAACGAAGTCCCGGGTCGACGTCACGCGTTCCTGGGCGTGTTCCTGACGTGGCTTCTGACTAACTGTCCCGCTGGCTTGCTCACTCATGGGGCAGCGTGCCCAATCCGCCAACGATGCCTGGACAATGCAGGAGGACCTGCTTCGATCAAAGGCCATGCGGTCGCCAGGGCTCACGCCTTGCACGCCGAGCTTCCAAGGTAACGCAGGTATCCGCCCTCTTCCCTGCGCAAACCTGCGCAAAAGGTCCCACGTCATGCGTCGAATTGTCGCCTTTGCCGTCGCCTTCGCGGCTCTCACGGCGTTTTCCGCCGGCTGCGCAGCGGACGAAGCCGAAGAGCGCGAAGCCGCCTACCCGGACCCCGTTGGATACACGCCGCCCGGAGAGCTGGCGGCCTCCGAGCAACGTCCTGCCCCACCCGCCGCGCCCCCTCCGGACGCTTCGCCCGCGCCCGAGTCCGGGACTGTCGTGGGGGACGGGGACGAAGGCGACAATTATGCGGATACCGATCCCGCCGCTCTGAGTGACTTCCACTCGGCACTCGATCCCTACGGGACGTGGGCCGATGACCCCACGTACGGCACGGTCTGGGTGCCGTCGGAGACGGTCGTCGGGGACGACTTTTCGCCGTACGTGAGCGACGGCCACTGGGCGTACGACGATGATTACACCTGGGTTAGCGATTACGACTGGGGCTGGGCGCCGTTTCACTACGGTCGCTGGATCTACGCGACGAATGGATGGTCCTGGACTCCCGGAAGAAGCTATGCGGGCGCGTGGGTCTCCTGGCGGTACGGTGCCGGGGGATACGTCGGTTGGGCGCCGCGTCCGCCCGCTTGGGGTTGGCGCGGAGGCGTGGCGGTCGGATTGGGATTCGTCCCTCGTATGCCTTACGCCTTCGTGGCCAATCGGGATCTGTTCGCTCCGTCGGTTGGCGGACGTCTCGTGGCGGGCCCGGAGGCCCGGGTCGTGGGCGCCCAAACGCGGCCTTGGATAGGGGCGTCTCGTGGGGCGGGGGGCATGGGTGGTCATCTCGGGCCTCCGCCGTCCGTTTTGAACATCGCGGCGTCTGCGGTCGTACACACCTCGGTCGGGAACGTCGGCATCGCGCAAGCGCGAGCGTTCGCCCGCCCGAGCACCGCGCGCGCCCTCGGCGCGGCGGCTCCGCGGATGGCTGCGGAGCGTGGGCCGCGCCCAGGCATCGGTGAGTCCGACGGACGGGCCTCGATGCGGGCATCGGTTCCCGCGTACGGTGCGGCTTCTCAGTCCCACTTTGGAGGTCGCCTTCTCGGGGGCGGCTTTGCGGCGAGCGGTGGCGCAGGGCCTCCCGTTCGCTCGTTCTCAGGGTCCGCGCGGCCTTACTTCGGCGCGCCAGGCGCCGGGCCCGCGTTCTCCAGCTCGCCCGCCTACCGCTCGTCGGGCGGCGTAGTGTACGGCGGGGCGTCCCGGTCGCTCGGTGGCGCGAGCACTTTCTACGGCCGGTCGGCTCCCGTTTCGCCGGGCGCCGGCGCGTATCGGAGCGGCGGAGGAGGAGGTGCGGTCGGGGGCGGCTTTCACGGGGGCGGCGGGGGCGGCGGGACACATGCTGGGGGTGGTGGTGGAGGGTTTCATGGGGGGGGCCGTGGCGGCCGGCGTTGAGCGGACCGCGCCGGCGCGGCAAGCGCCTCGCGATCGCGCCGCTTTTCTGGCTCGACCGAACATGCGCCCGCTTTTCGCGCGAGGAGAGACGTGATGGTCGATTCGACGCGCAGCGCAAAGGTACCCGCGGTGAGCATCAAGCCGTCCGTTCGGCCCGCCGCGGCGGATCGTCGTGAGGGTCTTTCTCGGGCGGCGGTCATCGCGAATACGACCCTCGTCCTCTCGGCGCTCGTCCTCTCGGCGCTTGGAGTGGGGTGCGTCGTCGCGAGCACCCCTTCGGGATCCGGCGGTTATGGGGGAAGTGGGCCTTCGGGGTCGACGGCTGGTTCGAGTTCCGGCAGCGGCGTGGGCAATCTGCTCCCCGACGCGGACATTCCGCCGATGGTGGTTGACGTGGACCCGGGCGGGACTCTCTCGGCCAGGCCGGGAGCCGGAGTGGGCGTGTTCACGCAATACCAGACAGGCGGCCATTGGAGCGTGTGGTGGACGTGCGACACGAACGTGACCCAGCAGCCCTGCGGCTACCAAATCGCGGTGTCCGTGACGGCGGGCGCCCTGTCGAATCTCCGCGGGGTGGTCCTCGAGACCGGCGATAGATTGTCGCAGCCGACTTCCCAGCAAGCCCTCGTCTTGGCGACGACGACCACGGGACGGGACGAGATCGACTTCGACGCGACGCCCGGCGTCTCGATCGAGCTCACCGTGGGGCTGGATCCAGAGCCCGACACGAACTTCCTCTTCTTCGTCCAGGACGGACGGATCAATGGCGGCTACCGCGGCAGCCTCACCAATCCTCTGATTCTCGAGCCGGCGTCGCCGTAGTCGCGCAATCGACGGAGTGCCCCCCAAAAGCTGCGCGGACGCGATGCAGGCGGTCATAGGCTTCGGCGCCAATCTGGGGGATCGGCTCGGGACGATGCGCGCGGCGTTGGCGGAGTTGTCCCGCGCGGCAGTCGTGGCGCAGACGTCCCGCGTGTACGAAACGGCGCCGGTCGGCGGCCCGTCGCAGCCGGAGTTCTTGAACGCCGCAGCGCTCGTCGTTCCGGCGGGCACGGCGCTGGATCTGCTCGATGCGATGCTCGCCGTCGAAGCGCGCCTCGGCAGGCATCGGCGCGAGCGGTGGGGCCCCCGCGCGATCGATTTGGACATCCTTTGGATAGCGGGCCAGATCGTCGACACCCCGCGCCTCGTCGTGCCGCACCCCGCCTTGCGCGATCGGGCGTTCGCGCTCGTTCCGCTGCTCGACCTGGTCCCGGACGCGCGTGATCCGCGGACGGGCGAGCGCTACGTCCCCCCGCCGGGGGACGTCCGCCCCACGGGCGACTTTCTGTAGCGTGACCGTCGACCCGGGCTTCACCCCGCGTTGCGGGGGGGCCTGGGTGACCAGGGATCGAGCGCGTCGCGCGCCGCGTCGCCGATGAGATTCAGCGCGATGAGCGACGCCAGGAGCGCGCCCGCCGGGAAGACGATGAGCCACCACGCGCCGGGGTGGGAGCGCGCCTCGCTGAGCGCTTCGCCCCACGAAGCCACGGTGTCCGGAGAACCAGCGTGGAGAAAGTCGACGGCCGCCTGCACGACGATGACCGACGCCACCCCGAACGAGGCCGCGACGATGGCCGGCCCGATCGCGTTGGGCAAGACGTGGCGCGCGAGAATGCGCCCCGGCGACGCGCCGAGCGCGCGTGCGGCGGTGACGTAGTCCTTTCCCAGGACGCGAAGGACCTCGGCGCGCACGAGGCGCGCGAGCTCGGGCCACCGCGTGAGGGCGATTGTCCAGAGGAGCGTGGCTGTGGTGGGGTGCGAAACGAGAGCTTCGACCACGAGCACGAGAAGGAGCGTGGGAATCACCATGAGCGCTTCGACCGCGCGCGAGACGAGGGCGTCCACGATTCCCCCCAGAAAGCCCGAAAGGGCTCCGAAGGTGACGCCGAGCGCGACGAGAGCGAGCGACCCGGCGAGCCCCAGCGTGAGCGCAAGGCGCGTCCCGTGCACGACACGCGCGAAGAGATCGCGCCCCAGCGCGTCGGTGCCGAGCGGGTGGCCGCGGGTCAAAGGCGCGAGGAGCGCGTCCTCCGGGGGTCCTGCGAGCGTTGGCCCGTGCGCGACGAGCGGCTCGATGAGCCAGTCGTTCGCGCTCTTGGCGCTTCGCATCGAGGCGCAGCTCTGGCCCTCGAGCGCCGCCGGGTGGGTCACGTCGGGCAGGAGATAGAGCGTGCCGTGCCAACGGCAGGCGACGGGCAGCTCGCTCGCGAGCAGGTCGGCAAAGAGCGCCACCATGGCGAGGCCCGCGATGAGTAGCGCACCCGCGCGGGCCGAGCGGCTGCCGGCGAGCTTTCGGAGCGCGATGCGCGCGGTCGTCAGGTACGGCGTGACGTAGGGGGCTGCGGCGCGCCTCACCTCCCTCAGCGACGCGATCGCCGCGTCCCCGCGCGGCGGCTTGCGGCGCGTCAAGTCGACCGGGACATTCACGTCGCCGGATTGCGGCACGGGCGTTTCGTCGCTCATTGGGCCGACCGGCGTTGCCGCGTGACCAAGAGCTCACGCGTCTGGGGATCGAGCGCGGCGTACGCCACGTCGCTCGCGATGAGCCCCAGCGTGATCGCGATCGTCGTTGGAAGCAGCACGGCGATGAGCCACGGCGCGTCGTGCGCCTCGACCGCGCGAATCGTCTCGAAGCCGATGCCGGGCAGGCCGAACACTTCTTCGACCACGAACGCGCCCGCCAGGAGCGCCGGCAAGTTCAATCCCGCCACCGTGACCATCGGCGCGAGCGCGTTGCGCAGCGCGTGGACGACCAGCACGCGCGCGCCGGAGGCTCCTTTGGCGCGCGCCGTCCGGACGAAGTCTTGACTTAGCACGTCGAGTATCGCGGCCCGCTGCCAGCGCGACAACGTCGCGAGCGAGCCGGCCGCGAGGGACGCCACGGCCAACGAGACGCGCCACGCGTCGAGCGCGCTCCCGATCGCCGCGCGGTTCAGGATCTCCGCGATGACGAACGTGGGTACGGCGTAAAGGAGGAAAAGTACGGCGGAGCTCGTGATGTCGAAGGCGCCCCCCCGCCGCCACGCGCCGAGCACGCCGATCGGTACCGCCAGGGCGAAGCTGACCAGCATCGCGAGGCCGCACACGAGCAGCGTCACGGGAGCTCGCGCCCGGAGCTTGTCGGCGATCGGTTCGCCGTCGAGAACGCTGATGCCCAGCTCTCCGTTCGTCGTGCGCCGGAGCCACTTGCCGTATTGCGTGTCTGTGATGACGGCAATCGTACGGCGCTCTCCCTCGAGCGCGACGAAGTCCGTTCCATAGACGAACCACCATTCGCGCCAGTTGGCCACCGCGCGGCGTGCTTCGTTGGCCGTCGCCCCCGCGGTGACAACCGGACCCCCGTCGGCGACGTGACTCGCGACCCGGGTGAGGCGCGCCAGCGTCACGCGATCCGTGGTCGTGCGCATCGCGCGGATCAGGTCCGGTAGGGCGAACGTGTCGAGCGCGACGAGGTCCTCCTCGCGCGACTCGCTGCCGTGGTCGACGAGGCGGGACACCGCGCGGCCCGCCACGGGACGGGTGAAGTCGAGCGCGCGGTCGTCCCAGAGGCGCGTCCAGAAAAGGGCGGCGGCGTCCGGCGTGGCGAGATCCGCGGAGGTCGAGAGGCCCATGCGCTCGGCGACCGGGGCAAGGGCGACGGCCACCCGACGACGCGCATCCGGCGCGAGTGCTTCGAGTGCGGGCAGCACGTAAGGGAAGGCGGCGCCCCCCAGGCGAACGAGCTCCTGGGCGGATTCTTCGTGGAAGGCGTCACCCGACGCGACGTGCACGAGCGCTCGTGCGGCCTTTTCGCGTACGTCGACGGGATCGCCGTTGACGAATCGGGGGAGGTCGAGAAAGCGCGCGCGCCGTGCTCGCTCGGCGGCGGCAGACTCCGTGCCTTCGCGAGGGGCCGGCTCGGACGGCAGGGTCGTCACGAAGAAGAGAATGAAACTCGTGGCGAGCAGCGCGGGAACCGACCAGAGCATCCGGCGCAGCGCGTAGCGAAGCATGCGCGCGGTTTATCGCACGGCTGCGAGCCTTCGCGTACGGCCTAGAGCACCGCCAGTGGCTAACCACCCCCCCGCGGTTCGGACGAAACGAGGCAGTCGGCGACGGCGTCCGCGGTGATTTTCGAGAGGAGAATTCCGTTTCGGTAATGCCCGGTCGCGAGCAAGAGACCCGGCAGAGGCGAAGCTCCCACGAGGGCCTGGTCGCCGTCGGCACGCGGGCGAAAATTGCTCCAGGTCCCAGCGAGTTGCGCCTTTCCGAGCGAGGGCACGCAAGCCAGCGTCCCGGAGAGAATCGCATGCACGCCGGCGGCCGTGACTTCTTTTCGAAATCCCGCGTGCTCCGTCGTCGACCCGCACAAGACGCGGCCGTCGCCTCGCGGAACGAGATACGTCCCTTCGCCAAATACGATGACGCGCACGCTCGGCGGGCGTTCGTCGAGCAACACGATTTGCCCGCGCACGGGCCGAATGACCGGCAGGGTGGCGGGCACGCCGGTCACCAGCGAGGACCAGCTGCCGGCCGCGAGCACGACCGTGTCGGAGTAAAGATCGCCGTCATCGAGCGCAACGCCGACGCAGCGATCGTGCGCAACGAGCAGCCTCTGCACCGTGGCGCCGGTGCGAACTTCGATCCGACGGGTCGACGCCAGCATGGCCGTCAGCGCGCGGAGCAGGGCTTTGGGGTCCACCTGGCCGTCGGCAGGAAAGTGCGCCGCGGCGACCACGTCAGGGGCAAGCTCGGGCTCGATCGCGCGCGCTGCGGCCCCGTCGAGGAGCGTCGCATCCAGACCGTGGGCGACCTGCCAGGCCACTTCCTTTGCGACCGCATCGTGCTGGTCGGCGGTTCGCGCCACGCGCAGGACGCCCGACACGCGGTAGCCCACGTCGATCCCGCCGCTGCCGTGACGCAAAGCCTCGGCCCATGGACCCCACGCCGTTCGCGCGCGACCGAAGGGCGCGATGTCGTGTTCGCGCCCGTGGAGCTCTGCTTGCGCGCCGAGAATGCCGGCCGCCGCGCTCGACGCCTCGGCCCCTGGGACCGCCCGTTCGATCACGACGACGTCCACCCCGCGCTGCGCGATCGAAAGCGCCGTCGTGCAACCCATCACGCCGGCGCCGACGATCACGACCTTCACGGCTCAGGCTCTCATGGGTGGATGTTACTTCACTTTGCGCACGATGCGAGCGATGGCCAGCGCGTTGCCGGCGGCGAACCCCAGGAATATCGCTGCGACCACGATCGCCCAGCGCGCGTGCGTCGGGTCTTCTCCGTCGACCAGAAGAAAGGCGCCACGCGGCACGTGTGCTTGCGTCGTCGCTTCGATCGCGGCCCGAAGGCCGCTATGGCTCGGCCCCGCGGCGTCGAAGCGCTCGAGCCGACCGACGAATGCGTGGGGCGGCTCCCACCGGCCGCCCTCCTCACCCGCCGCCACGCGAACTTCTACCCACAGGTCCGTCCGTCCGGCCACAGGCAGCGCGCGAAACGTATCGTCGCGCAGCGGCCGCTCGTACCGAAGGCCGCCCGCCGCTCCGAGCAGCCCATCGCCGGCGACGAGCGCGTTCTCGTTCGCCTGGAGGGTCGCCCCGCTCGCGGCGCGAAGGTCCCCCACGTCGACAGGACGGCTCCGCGCGAACGCGTACACCACGTCATGGCGCAGCGTGATGACCATCGCCAGAGCCGCAACAATGCCCAGCGAAAGCACGCCCATCGTGAACGTACGCTGGCGTCGGGGCGGGTCGGGTAGGTCGAGAAGCTCGGGATCGACCTCGTCGCTGGCGCCGCGTCGCTCGAATGGCGAGCGCGGCAAGGGCAGCGGTGGCTGCAGAGGAGGCAGAGACGTCGGCTCGTGCGGCACGCCAATCACAGCATACATCGACACGGCCGCGCGGCCGTTGTTCCCGCTTGGCGCGTGACATGCTGCGGCGTTAGCCTAGGGAGATGGCCGCACAGAAACCCGTTGTCTGCCCCTCTTGCGGCTTTCGGAAGACGGCGCCCGGTTCGGTGCGCTGCGCTTCCTGCGGGGCCAAGATCGACGATCTCGGCCGTTCGAAGCGACCGACGGCGGAAGACCGCTACCAGCAAGAGGGGGTGAGCATACGGTGGCTGCTCATTGCCTTTCTGGTTCAGGGCATGCTGACCGCCGCCCTGATTTTCGGGCTTCCCATGGTGGTCCCGATGCTCGACTTCGAAGGGCAAAATGGGATGGTCGTGTGCATCCCGGTGTGGTTTCTCGGCGGCCTGCTCGTCGGGATGATCTCGCCCGGGCGCACGTTCATCGAGCCGGCCGTGGCGAGCTTGCTCGTCGCGATCCCGTCCACGTTTCTGCTCATCGAAAGCCAGACCGTGCGCACGATGCCCATTTTTCTCTATCTCATCTTCGCCGGGATAGGCATTCTCCTCACGCTGATTGGGGCCTACGCGGGCGAACGCATTCAGCTCGGTCCGCCTCCCAAGTCTGCCGAATGATCCCCTGCTCGCTGGCGGCGCCGCTGCGGCACGCGCTTCAGCCATGACGGCGTGCGACGTTGCGGTCCTCGGGGGCGGTCCGGCCGGCTCGGTTTGTGCGGCGAGGCTGGCGGCGCGCGGCCGACGCGTCATTGTCTTCGAGCGCGATCACCACCCCCGCTTTCACCTCGGGGAATCGCTTCTGCCCATGAGCCTCGACGTGCTCGACGCCATCGGCGTCCTGGACGCCGTGCGCGGTCGCTTTCTCGTCAAGCGGGGCGCTCGGTTCATCGACGGCACGGACGAAACCCGTACGGCTCGCTATGCCTTCGCCGACGCGTTCCGGCCCCGCTGGGACTCGGCCTTTCAGGTCCCGCGCGACGAGTTCGACGAGCTTCTCTTTCGCCACGCCGGAGCCTGCGGGGCCTCGCTCCGCGAGGGATGGAACGCGGTTCGGGTCGTGCGGGAAGCGGGGCGCGCCGTCGGTGTGGAGGTGCGCGGGCCGGACGGCGCGATGGTTCCGGTCGCGGCGCGGTTCGTGGTCGACGCGACGGGGCGGGACGCGCTCATCGCGCGCGCTCGGGGGTCCGTCGAGCGAATCGATGGCCTGGACCGCACGGCGATCTTCACACAGGTGCGCGGCGCGTGGCGGGACACGGGCGAGCGCGAGGGTGACATTCAGATCGCGATCTTCGGACAAGGGGACAAGCAAGGCTGGTTCTGGCTCATTCCCTTTGCCGACGGACGCACCAGCTCCGGGGTCGTCGTATCGCCGACGTGGGTGCGCGCGCACGGCCCGCAGGGGGGGGCCCCCGCGCTGTTCGATGCGGCGGTCGACGAGGCCCCCGTCGTGAAGCGGATGCTCGGCGCGAGCGAGCGCCTCTTTGCCCCGCGGGCGACGAGTGACTTCAGCTTTCGCGTCGGGGCCCTCTATGGGGAAGGGTGGGTCGCGCTTGGCGACGCCGGCGGCTTCATCGATCCGCTCTTCTCGACGGGGGCGCACCTCGCCATGAGCGGCGCGCTGCAAGCGGCCGATGTCTTGGACGCCGCGCTCGAAGCGGGAGACCTCGGGGCGGAACGATTCGCGCCGTGGGAGCGCGATCAGCGCGCCGGCGCGGGTCTGTTCGTGGACGCCGTGCAAGCCTTTTACGCGGGCAAGCTCGTGCCATATTTGTTCGCCCAGCCGCAGCACCCGTTCTTGCGCCGGGCGGTCACGTCGATGCTCTCGGGCGACGTGTTCGACCCGGCGGCGCTATGGGCCCGGGAGATGCGCGCTTGGCTAACCTCACCCGCGTAGTCCGGAAGAGGCGGTTCGGACGGAAGCGGGTCGGCTTCGGCTCGAGACAGACGTCCGTCGGGGTCGGTCATGACCGTGTCTCCGGACGGAGGCGTGTCGGTTCGAGACGGACGTCCGTCGGGTTCGGACATGACCGTGTCTCGCTCGGACGGAGGCCTGTCGGCTCGAGACAGACGTCCGTCGGGTTCGGACATGACGGTGTCTCGCTCGGACGGAGGCCTGTCGGCTCGAGACAGACGTCCGTCGGGTTCGGACATGACGGTGTCTCGCTCGGACGGAGGCCTGTCGGCTCGAGACAGACGTCCGTCGGGTTCGGACATGACGGTGTCTCGCTCGGACGGAGGCCTGTCGGCTCGAGACAGACGTCCGTCGGGTTCGGACATGACGGTGTCTCGCTCCGCCGCTTCGCGAACCCGCTACGAAAAGACCCTGCGCAACGACCTCGCCGTTGTCGCCTTCGGTGCTCTAGACGTCCTTCTGGTCGCGGACGCGGGCTGCTTTGCCCTGGAGATCACGAAGGTAGAAGAGCCGCGCGCGCCTTACGACGCCTTTGCTGACGACGTCGACCTTCTCGATGCGCGGGGAGTGGGCGAGGTAGATGCGCTCGACCCCCACGCTGAAGCTCACTTTGCGAACCGTGAATGTGCTCCGGGCGCCCGCGCGGTGCCGCTTGAGAACGACGCCCTGAAAAATCTGCGTTCGCTCCTTGTCCCCTTCCACAATGCGGTAGTGGACACGCACCGTATCGCCAACGCGAAAATCGGGCAGGTCCGTACGCAGGAACTTGGACTCGATCTCGGTCAGTCGGGGTGACGTGTTCATGAGGGATGGGGGCCGTTTCGGGAGCGCGGGCTTAAAGCATGGGGCCCTCACTCTGTCAACGGCTCGGCGGCGGCCAGCGCGGGCGCGGGCGCAGACTCGGGGGCTTTTCCTGCGCCTTGACCCGGGCACCCCCGCGGGTAGATTGCCGGCCCTCCCTACACTCATTGGGCCTGGCTCATTGGGCCTGGCTCATTGGCTAGCCTGAACGTGCCGTGGGCTTTTTCCCACCCGTCCCTATCGCTTGTGGACGGCGCGCACCGACGGGCGACTTTACGAATCTCGCAGTCACGCTCGCGCGAGCGAACAGGAGCGCGTCATCTCATGAATACCCAGCCCGGCATCTTCGGCCGCAAAGTCGGCTCCACCCAGCTCTTCGAGCAAGACGGGAGCGTCACCCGCGTGACGGTCATCCAAGCGGGGCCCGCCATCGTCCTCGGGAAGCGCTCGCCAGAGAAAGATGGATACACGGCGCTCATTTTGGGCTTCGAAGAGCGCAAAGAGAAGCACACGAGCAAGCCCCTGGCGGGCTACTTCAAGAAGGCGGCGACGTCGCCCAAGCGCGTGGTTCGGGAGCTTCGCTGCAGCCCCGAGTTCGCGGCCAAGTGGGAGGTCAGTCACCCTCTCAAGTTGGACGATATCTTCCAACCCGGCATGCTGGTCGACGCGCGCGGGACCACGCGGGGGCGTGGGTTCACGGGCGTCGTGCGCCGCTGGGGCTTTGCGGGCGCCGTCACGACGCACGGGACGCACGAATACCGCCGCCATCCGGGATCGATCGGCACGAACATGACGCCGGGGCGCACGCTTCCGAACCTCAAGATGGGAGGTCAGTACGGCAACGAGACGATCTCCATCTTGAATCTGAAGGTTGCCCGGGTCGACGCGGAGGACAACCTGCTGTTTCTCGAGGGCGGCGTTCCGGGGGCGCGCAATGGATTCGTCCTCGTGCGGCACGCGGTCAAGGCGTCGAAGAAGTCCACGAAGCGATAGCCTTGCGGGGTGGAACGGGGCGCCCGAGGGCCCGCTTGAGCCTGGACAAGGTGATCCCGTGAATCGGTGACCCGCGAACGGCTCGAATCATGCGCAAAAACCCGTACGCCGCGCCCGATCGGTTCACGCGCGCCGCAAAGCAGGCGGGGTTTCCCGCGCGCAGCGTCTTCAAGCTCGAGGAGATCGACCGGCGCGTTCGGTTGCTGAAGGAGGGCCTACGCGTGCTCGATTTGGGCGCGTCGCCGGGGAGCTGGTCCCTCTATGCAGCCGGACGAATTGGGGCGCGAGGCAAGCTCCTCGCCGTCGACCTGGAGCCGCTCCGGACCGCGCTGCCCCCGAACGCGGTGTTCGTCCAGGGGGACGCGCTCTCGCTGGCCAACGAAGATTCTGGCTCGCTTCGGCCCGTATGACGTCGTGCTGAGCGACATGGCGCCCAAGACCACGGGAAGCCGCGTCACCGACCAAGCCCGAAGCTACGAGCTCTTCGCGCGCGCCCTCGCGGTTGCCGCTACGCTCGGAGCTCCGGGAGGTTCGTTCGTAGGCAAGATCTTCATGAGCGATGACCTCCCTGCCGCGCGCACCGAGCTCCGGCGCCTCTACGCCGCCGAGCGTTTGATACGGCCGGAAGGCACGCGCGCGGTGAGCACGGAGATCTTCGTCGTGGGCACCGGGAAGCGCGCATGACGGCGCTCTCGGTAGAGCCGCTCGCTGGGCGGTTCACGATCGAAAGAGAAGTCGGCCGGGGTGGCGTCGGCATCGTGTATCGCGCGCACGACGCGGTGAGCGGGCAGCCCGTGGCCCTCAAGGTCATCGCGCTTCCGGGGGTCGATGCCGGGGAAGAAGCGCGCTTTCGCCGCGAGGGTCGCGTTCTGGCCGGGCTTCACCATCCGGGAATCGTTCGGGTCGTGGCGTTCGGGCAGCTCGACGACGGGCAGCCCTTCGTGGCGATGGAGTGGCTCGACGGCGAGGACATCGCCCAGCGCCAGAGGCGTTCGCCCCTGGAGCTCATCGACTGCGTGCACGTCGCGGCGGACGTCGCCGACGCGCTCGCCGCGGCCCACGCGGCGGGCATCGTGCACCGGGACGTCAAACCGTCGAACATCTTCCTGGCGGGCGCGGCCGGCGCCGCGCCGGGGGCGTCCAGCGAGGCCTTTTGTGTGAAGCTCGTCGACTTCGGCGTGGCGACGGCCGACGACGCGCGGCTCACGCGCACGGGGGCGATCGTCGGGACGCCCGCGTACATGGCGCCGGAGCAGGCCCGCGGTGACGGAGAGGTCGACGCTCGGGCGGACCTCTACGCCCTGGGCGCGACTTTGTTCGAGCTCATCACGGGACGCCCCCCGCACGTCGGGCCTACGCCGATCGCCATCCTCGCGCGCCTCGTGACGACGCCTGCGCCGCGCCTCTCGGACGTATTTTCGAACGCAACGCCGCGGCTCGACGAGCTCATGGCCCGGCTCCTGGCGACCCATCCCGCGGATCGGCCCCCTTCGGCCGACCAGGTGGCGCGGGAGCTCCGCGACGCCGCGAACGAGCTGGGGCTTTACAAGCCGGATCACCCCGTGCGGAGCGGCTCGTACGAGACCGTTCCCGCGAGCATGGCGACCACCGGCAGGAGCGGAGGCACGCGCCTCGTGACGACGATCGTGGCCACCCACGTTCCCAAGGGCGGACCTCGTGCTCGTCTCTTGACGCATTTGCGCGCGCGTGGCGCGGACGCGACGGAGCTCGGCGGCGACGCCATCGTGTGCCATCTGGGCGTCCGGAAAGCGCAGGGCGACGAGGCCGTGAGGGCGCTCGACCTGGGGCTTCGCATCGGCAAACTGAGCGCCACGGTGGGCGTGGCCACAGGCCGCACCCGCATCGACCGGACGCGCCCGACGGGAGAGGTCGTCGACCGGGCCGCGGCGCTCGCGCGCGACGCCCTCCGCGGCCAGGTGCTCGCCGACACGACGACCACCGAACTGTCGCGCGGGCGCTTCGAGCTTCAGCTCCGCGGCGACGGGAGCGCCGTCATTGGAACGCCGCAGCGTGGTCGCCGGGAGACGGTGGGAGGCGCGCCGTTCGTGGGGCGAGAGGCGGAGCTTTTGCAAATCGT
This sequence comes from uncultured delta proteobacterium, assembly GCA_963831555.1. Taxonomy (GTDB): domain Bacteria; phylum Myxococcota_A; class Polyangia; order Polyangiales; family Polyangiaceae; genus Palsa-1150. Next base: position 6,941 of record CAWHQT010000015.1, on the reverse strand, counting down.
CGCCGCCTTCGAGCGGTGCCTCGACGACAAGACCCCCATCGTCGTGACGCTCACGGGGGCCCCCGGCATCGGCAAGACGCGGCTTCAGCGCGAGGCGCTCTCGCGCATCGGCGGCCACGCGGGGGCACCGCGGGTCGTCCTCGCGCGGAGCGAATCCTTCTCGAAGAGCCAGGCGCTCGGAGCCGTGGGCGACATCGCGCGCGGCCTCACGGGCACGGCCCGGGGAGCTCCGCTGCACGAGGCCCTCGCGGCGACGAGCGCTCTTCTTTCGGCCGCCGATGTCACCTGTCCGGACGCCTCCCGCGAGCTGCTCGCGCGGCTCGTGTCCAACGAGGCGCTGCCTCACCTCGACGAAGCGCGCGGAGCCCGGGACGCGCTTTGGCTCGTCTTGACGGACGTGACGCTGGCCATCGCGCGCCGCGGGCCTCTCGTGATCGTGCTCGAGGACGCGCAGTGGGCGGACGCCGAGAGTCTCTCGTGGATAGACCATTTGCTCGCGCGAGCGGGCGGCCTTCCGCTCTCGGTTCTCGCCTCGGCCCGGCCTACGCTCTGGCGAGACGACCCGGCGCGCTTCGAAGGCCGTGACCATGTACGCATCGAGCTCCGCCCGCTGTCGCGAAAGCACGCGCGCCTCATCGCCTCGTCCATCCTCGGCGAGCGCGCCGGCGAGCGCGGCGAAGCATTGGCGGACTCCATCGCTCACCAATCGTCGGGGCTGCCCCTCTTTGCCGAGGAGCTCGCGCGCATCGCGGCGGCAGGGCGCGACGCCTCGGACGCGCCGACGATCGAAGCCGCGATGCAGGTGCACCTCGATCAGCTGGACGACTTCGGTCGGGAGGCCGCCGCCCAGTTCGCGGTCTTCGGGCAGGTGGGATGGGACACCGGGCTCGATGCCCTCGGCGTCGCCAGCGCCGCCGCGGTGCTCCGCGAGCTCGCCGCCGCAGAGATCCTCGTCGAGCAAGCGCACGCGCGGTTCGCGGGTACGCGCGAGTTCGCGTTCAAGCACGCGCTGATGCGCGAGGTCGCCTACGCGTCGCTCGGGGAAGACGCGCTTCGCGAATGCCACGCACGGGCCGGCCGATGGCTCGCCAAGATGGGAGAGGACGACGCGGTCGTCGCGCGGCATCTCGACCTCGGCGGCGACATGGTGGCCGCGTCGGGATACGTCGAAAAGGCGGCCCGCCGATCGCTCGCCGCGCACGCGCTCCCCGAAGCCGTGACGCTCGCGGAGAAGGCGCTCGCTTTTGCGCAGGACAAGCCCACCCAATTCGCGCGCGCGCAGCTGCTCGACGAGGCATGGAACCGGCTCGACGCGCGCGCGGGTGAACGCGACACCGCCGTCCGCGCGATGGAGGAATCGGTGTACGACAAGCCGAGCGCGGTGCGAGCGAGGGGGGCGCGCGTCCGCTACGAGGAGGCGAGCGGAGGAGGGCCCGACACGAACGCGCGACTCGATGAAGTTCGCCTCGCGGCCCAGGAGGCCAACCTTCCGGACGAAGAGGCGCGCTGCGCGGCGGCGCTGGCCGCGCGCTACGCGTACGCCGGCGAGCTCGACGCCGCCGAAAGGGTCGCGGGCTCACTCCTCGCGCTCTCGCAGCGCCACGGCATCGCGGGAGCCGGCGTGGACGCGTGGCAAACGCTGGCCGTCGTCCGGCAAGCGCGCGGCGAGGTGGGCGCGGCGCTCGAAGCCCGGCGAAGCGCGGCCCGCACCGCGAGCGCGGCCGCCTTGAAGACGCGCGAAGCGACGCTCACGATCAACGTGGGTTTTGCCCTGACGACGGTGGGGGCCGCGGCGGAAGCGCGCGTCGCCGTCGAAGAGGGCGTCGCCCTGGCCCGCGCGATCGGGTCGCCCGGCGTCGAACGGCATGGAAAAATGATTCTCCTGTGTTGGGCGGCGACGTTCGGCAGCGATCCGGCGCTCGACATCGCGCTCGCCGAGACCCGCGATACGGCCAACGCCGCGCTCGCCGGGAGCTGGGTGCCGCACGATCGGGCGACGCTGGGGGTCCTCTTCTACCGTGGCATGGAGCTCCTGCGGACGACGGCGGCGGCCGACAATGCGCGCACGCTCTTGCGCATCGCGGCGCACGGGTATCGGGCCACCAAGATGCTGGACGTGCTTCCGGTGGCGCTGGGACTCTGGGCGGAGGCCGAGCGGCTCTGCGGGCGCCCCGATCAGGCCCGGGGGCTCGCCAGCGAGGCGGCTCTGCTCTTCGACGAAGGGTCCCCGAGCTTGCTCAACGAGGCCCCCGTGTTTCTGGCCTTGCACGACGCGTGCGTCGACTTGGGCGAGCTTGAGCTCGCCCGACAGGCGATCGCGCGGGGGGTCCCGCGGCTCGTGACGCGGCTGCGAGGGCTCTCGGCGACGCCCTATGCCCTCGCGTTCCTCACGCTGCTGGCGCCCAACGCGGGGTTGCTCGCCGCGGCGGAAGCCTACGGACTCGTGCCCGACGAAGTGGCCATGGTGCTCGGGACGGAAACGGGGGGCAGGGTTCGATGACGCGCGGCCATTTGCGGCCGCACCTGCAGAGTGCTGTAAGCTCCCTGCCCCGATGAAGATCCGCCCTATCGCCGCGTCATTGCTCTTTCCGCTGGCCCTTGCGTGCGACGAACCGAAGTCCGACGCCCCGGCGCCATCCGCCGCAACGACCGCCCCGGCGATTGCGAGCCAGGCGCCTGCTCCCGCGGCGTCGGCGCCGCCCACTCCGACATGGACGAAGAAGCTGGCCTCGGATTGCAAGCCGCACCCGGCCGTCGCGGATTTCGGCGACGACGCGGCGCTCGAGCACGAAGTACGGCGCAAGCTCGGCAAGGAGACCGGCGCGATCACGCCCGCCGACTTGGCCCAGGTGAAATCGATCAACCTCGCGAGCGTGGTGGGTCACGAGCTCCATCAAATCGACCCTTGCATCTTCCCGATGTTCACGTCCCTCAAGGATCTTTTCTTGGGGGCGGGCGACTACGACGATCTCTCGCCCATCCAAAAGCTGACGACGCTCGAGTCGCTTCGGGCCTCGCTCAGCCAGGTTAAAGACCTTCATTCCATCGAAGGGCTGAAGCGCCTCGATCGGCTCGATCTTTCCCACACGTTGGTCACGGACGAGAACTTGAAATCGGTGGGGTCTCTCGTCAACGTGACGGAGCTGATGCTCGACGAGGACGCGGTGGCCGATTTGACGCCGATCGCGAATCTGAAAAAGCTAGAACGGCTCAGCATCAAGAAGACGCAGGTCAAGGACCTGGCGCCGCTCGCCGGTCTGAAGAGCCTGAAGTTTCTCTACATCGCCGATACCCCCGTCAACGACATCACGCCCGTGCAGCCGCTCATCGGGCACGGGATGAAGCTCGTTCAAAACTGATCGGGTACCTCTCTTCAAGGCCAAGAGAAAACGCCGGCCGCGACCCAGGTGTTCGGTCCGGGCCACCAGCAGTAGTCCACCGGATGCGCGACGATGCCGGTCGGACCTTGGTAAATGAGCTGCGCGATAATCATGATATGGGCTTGATCGAACGAGCCGAGAATCGACGCGGCGACGCTCGCGTCGGGCTGCCAGATGATCCCAGTCGACGCGCTGTTGCCCGCGGGAACGATGAACGAAGCGGTCGGGTTGGTCCACCCCGCGTAGGGTTGGATGTACGCCGGCAAACTCCACCCGTACAATTGAGGTGACGGCGTCAGCGTCGTGCCGAACGGTGCCGCGGCCTGCGCCCAGTGGAAGAGGATTTGCGCGCTCCCGGCGACGGGCCCCGGGTTGGTGACCGAGGCGATCATCTCGTATTGGCCGCCGCCGGCGCTCAGGAATTGAATGCCCGAATTGAAGAACGGATACGTGCCTTTGGTGAGGTTCATGGCGAATGGATCTCCCTATACGCGGCGGTTAACTTCTCTGGCTCCGGACACGAGAATCCCTAGGGCTGGGTCACGACCACGTAGAGATTCCGATCGAGGGCGCCGGTGGTCGTCGTCCCTGTGGGGACGATCCCGTCGTCCAGCGCGCCGCCGTCACCATAGGAGGCACTCGTCGCCTGGTAAAGGGTAGTATTGACCTCTCCGTCCGTTCGAACGAAGACGCCGGCGTCGAATAAGGCGCCAACCCAGTAATTCCCCGCTGCCAGCGGCCGGCAGAGGGCGTTGCAGGGGACGGACTGCTCGCTTCCGTCCGTCTGCGGGTCATCATCGGTCGTCATGTCTACGGCCGCCACCAGCTGCCCCGGCTGTCCTGCCGAATCCGTGTACAGCGCAAGTTGCCCGGTGACCCCCGATGTCGTCGTGTCGACGCCGAGGCGCATCAGCCACGACGGCTGGGCAAGGGTAATCGCCACCGCAACGAACGTACCCTTCGGGATGAGCGGCGCGAAGCCGCCGTTCTCCGGCGATAGCCACCCGGGTCTTTGGACCGTGCACGCCCCGGTGCACGCGGCGCATGCACCCGATGGCCCCACGCCGCACGTGTCGCTGGAGTCGTCGGCGTCGCTATCCGCCGCGCTGCTGGCGTCGACCATGCGGTCCTCATCGTTTGCGTCGGCGGCGTCGCCGGCATCGGCGCTGAGGGCGGGCCCGTCCCCCGCATCGGCCGCGTCGTTCGCGGGCGCGTCGGTCATCGTCGCATCGTTCGCGGGAGCGTCGTTCGCGGGCGCGTCGGATCCGACGACCTCCGCGGAGGCATCGGCGTCCGCCAACGGTCCGTCCTCCACGGCGGCGTCCGCCTCCGCTGCACCCGGTCCGTCCGCGTTCGACGGGGCCCCGTCCTCGACGGTCGCCAGCGGCTCGTCCGAGGCATCGGGCCCGGCCGGTGACACGCACGTGTTGTCCGACCCGCACGTGTCGCCCGGGGGGCAGTCGCTGGCGGTCAGACAGTCGATCTCCCGCTGATCATGGATTCCGAGAATGCCGCGGCAGCCCCCGAGCGCGATGACGGCGCCGGCGCTCGCGGCGCGAAGCCGATACGAGGCGCTCACCAGGCCTCGCTTGCCGTTAGCGTCCACGCGTTCTGGCTCACGCGGGGCGTGATGCCGAATCGACCGGTCGTCGTCGGCGCGGTTCGGGGGGCTTCGAGCCAAAGAAGCGCCCCTCCCGCAATGGCCGTGATTCCCAAAGGAATGGCCACGCTCGCGATGTCCGCGTCGGTGCCCGCCTGGCCCAGGTGAGATTCCCCTGCGGGCGTGCAACCGGGAGGTCCGCATTCGGCGCCCTCCTTTTCGCTCGTCGCGGCCAGAGCGAAAGCGATGCCGAGTCCGATCGCCACGGTGCCCGCGGCGCCCACGAGGATCCCCGCGGTTTTCATTTCGCTCTCGCGTGGCGGCGGCGCCCCCATGGGGCCCGGCGGCAAGACCGTCGGCTCCGGGGGCGCGCCGGAGGGCGCGGGCGCGGGCGCGAGCGCGGGCACCTGCAACGTCGACGGGAGTCCGGCTTCAACGGTCATCGTCGAAGACCAAGTTTGCATTCCGGGGGCCGATGCCTCGACCTCGTGCGGCCCGGGATCCACGGGCGTGGGAGCGCCCCAAAGCTCCTTGGGGAGCACCCGCCCGTCCAGCCTCACTTCGACGGAACCGGCGCCTATCTGCGGCGCGACGGTGATCGTCGCGTGGAGCAGCAGCGGTTCGAGCCGTGCCGCGCGGGCCGCGGCCGCCGTTTGGCGCTCCGTTTGCCCCTTGTCGCGCGCCGACGCGGCGGCTTCGAGATACTCAGACCAGGCGCTGGCGGTCTTCCCGAGCTCCTCGTAGCAGAGCGCGAGATTGAGCGTGGTCCCAACGCCGGGAGCCACGCGCTTGCTTTCGGCGAACTTCGGACAAGCGTCGGCGTAATCGCCGGCCGCCATCAAGCGGCGCCCCTCGGTGAAGAGCGCGAGGCCGGCGCCGTCGGGGCCCGTGTCGTCCGCCCGTGCGGGCGCGCGGGGGGCCGATAGGGCGGCGGCGAGCGTGACGACGAGGGCGACGCGTCTTTGCGAGCGCAAGGCGGCCTACTTTGGGTCCGAGAGGTCCAACGCGCGGAGGTCCGACGGGGCGGCGGGCGGCGTGGGCGGCGGCGAAAGGGCGCTTTGCGCAGCGCTCGGCGCGTCGCTCGGGGTCCGCATTCCCGAGGAGGACGCAAGTGGCGTCGGCGGCTGGGGTCGTGCCTGCGGTCGGGCCGCGGCGCGCGGTTTGGGGGCGGGTGGCCCTTCGGCCTCTCGGTCCGCGTTGTTGGCCTCGGGGACGAGGGCTTGCGCGGAGGCCGGCGCGTCGAGCGGAATCGACGGACCCTGGAGCCCCAAACCTTGCAGCGACGATGCGGTTGGCGAGGGCGCGGACGTCGCGCGCGCCGCGGCGACGGTCGGGTCGGCGGCGTGCACTCGCGGACGCGAGGCGACGACTCCCACGACGGCGACCAGACCGACCGCGGCGGCGGCTCCGATCGCCATGCGCGTGCGTATGGCCGTCCTTCTCGGTGGGGGAGGCGTTGCCGGCACGGGATCGCCCCACGAGCAAAGCGTCTTCTCCGCGATGGTCGGCGAGGCGTCACCCGACCGCGGCGACCACGGAGCTCCGGTGAAGGGATCCGCATTGGCGGCCTTCCTCGCGGCTTCGACCGTTCTCGTGATCCTATCGACCGACGCCGAAGCGCGGCGGGGACCGAACTGCTGAACGGCGGCGGCCAGATCCCCCACGTTTCGGTACCGGAGCGTCCGGTTCGTCCTCAGGCATTTGAGAATGACGTCTTCGAGCCCCGCCGGAAGGCCGGGCGACCACTCGCGGAGCGATGGCTGGGGCTGCGATACGATCTTCGTATAGACCTCCGGCAGCGATTGCCCATCAAAAGGGATTCGTCCGGTGACGAGCTCGCACAGAATGGCACCGAGCGCCCAGACGTCCGTTTGCGCATCGACTTTGCGCGCGGATTCCATCTGTTCGGGGGACATGTACGCGGGCGACCCCATGACCACCATCGTGTCCGTTATGGCGAT
>CAWHQT010000014.1:0-361616 GCA_963831555.1 uncultured delta proteobacterium | reverse complement strand
TTAACCACATCAGCTTTGGATTACATCGCAGCTCCGACGCACACTATCTGCAAGAGAATGGTGTGGTCCAAGGTTTCGAGGTAGTGTCCTCACCAACTGGTGCCAACCCCTTCTCCAGCGAGATGGTGATGAATGGTGGCGTAGCCATCGTCAACGGCAATATCGTTCAAGTTAACAACAGAACTATCAACGTGCCAGTGGTGTACGAAGTAATCGGTGGCGGCTTAACCGTCAACAACACTATTACCTGGTTCGTTTGTGTGGACGAGGGAGGTGACTACCAGTTTATCGCTTGCACCGACTTCAACCCTAATAGCACTATCGCTGCTACCTATGTGGCCAACAGCTTAGACGAAAACAGAATATTCTATGTGGTCAACCCTAACGCTAGCCTCAGTGCTGCCTATCCAGTTCGTGCTACCTATCTAGCCGACTTGGTGGAGAACCAAAAGGATGTAACCATAGTTGGGTATGATTACCACTACCGTAACATCGCAAAGTGGCGTATATGCTATTACCGAAGCCACTGCTGCCGTCGATATCGATGCTCGAAGATTCGTGGCCAACGGATACGGTGGTATGGCTGCGCCGTTTGTCTTGGGTCCACAGGGTGGCCCCGCCTCGGCCGGCCCAGGGCTCGGTGGCCTTTCGATGGCATCCATCGCACTCGCGATTTGCGCTTTGACGGACGGGCTCGGCTCGACACTGGCGCGGGCACGAAGACACTCGATGGCAGAGCGCCTGGCGAGTCGCCTCAAGGAAACCGCAGCCCCCTGCCGCACCGCGTCGCTCGGATCACTCAGACCGGAGCAAAGCGGCGCCACCGCAGCTTCGTCGTTGGTCAAGCCGAGCGCTAGCGCGGCATTCGTTCGGACGCGGAAGTCATCGGCGTGGTCCGCGCTTGGCGGATATTTCATTCGCTCGGCGAGAAACTGTATCCGCCCCTCGGCGCGCGTCACGGGCGCGCGAAGCACGATGAGCACAGTCACCATAGCGCCCAGCGCGTGCTTGCCGATCCCTGACCGTCGCCCACCCATGCAAGTCTTTCAGACTAACATGGTGACGGAAGAGGAAACTGTGATCGTGCGTTACAGGCAAGCAGCTGTCGGAGCGTCGCCGCGCGCTGGGGCCATGCGGGCCTTTCTCGCTTCTGGCCCGGGTGCGCTCGCACCTTCATTAGTGGCTGGGGCTTCGCAATCGCGATCGCGCCTCACAGCCAGTCTTCTTGCCTTCGCAACTCTCCTTGCCGCGAGCGTAACCGCAAGAGCGGGCGCACGCCCTGCCGGAGCCGAGAGCGGACCGCACGTGCGCGTGACGGGCACGTCGCGCATCGACGCACATATCGGCAATGGCGCTGGAAAGCCTGTCCTTTCGGGCGTGGTGGCCGATGACACCGGACGGCCCCTCCCACGGGCTTCGGTGGTCGTCTCGATGACGAGCGAAGCCAACGGCGCCCCGACTCACGTAGCGCTGTCGTCGGCCGCGCCGGAAGCGTGCCGTGACGAGGGCATTCGGCCGGTTCTCGAGTCCGCCGAACGCATACTTCTCCTAACCGACGACTCCGGACGTTTCTGCGTGCGCCTCGCGCTACCCATCGCGCGCTACGTGGGCCACCTCGCGACGCGCGCGACGAAGCTTCTCGACGCGACCACCCTCGATCTGCCGTTCGACCTGGCGCTCAAGTCCGTCATTCTTCGCTTCGACCCCGTGCCCGCCATCCTGTCACTCGACGATGAAACGACCACGCTGGACGTGGCCGTGTCGACCGAGGACCGGGATCTCTCATCGCCCGCCGCGAGCCTCCGACTCCGACTGTCCAACGAGTCCGGCAGCCTCCTGGGCGAGGCGGTGACCACCGCGGGGCGAGCGCGATTCGTCGTTCCGAGCGTGCGCCTCGGACCCCCAGGTGACGGTGAGCTTCGTGTCCTCTTCGAGGGAACCCGTGAAATCGACCGGAGTTCCCTTTCCCAGTGGATTGAGCGACGCACCCGGATTCGCATCGCGGCCGCGGACGCCGCGGGCGGTACCTTGCCCGCGGGGGCGCCCGAGGACGGGATCGCGGTAGCCGTCGTTGCAAAGGCAGATTGCACAGATCGCGGTTGCCAAGTAGTTCCAACCGGCGTGGTCGAAATGCACGTCGGCGACGTTCTCGTCGGGGCCGCGCCGCTCGTTCGCGGAACGGCCCTCGTCACGGCGACTTGGCTCACCGAAAGCAGAGACGATGTCGACCTCCGCGTCCGGTATAGACCCGACGCGCCGTGGTTTCAGCCGACGGAGGAAGAGGAGCGCTTGGTGCAGCCGGTTCGAAGCCGAAAGCCCTGGGCAAAGCTCGCCACTTCGCTCGCGGGCATCGCGGTGCTCGTGTGGTTTATCTTACCTCGCCTTCCGACGCGCCGGCGCGCGGATTGGCCCGTACGCTCGCCGCAACCACCCGAAGTGGACGGGCACGGTGCGCCGGCGGCGACCCCTCCCGACGGTTGGACTGGACGCGTAATCGATGCCCATGATGGTTCGCCCATCGTGGGCGCGAGTCTTCGCGTCGAGCGACCCGGCTTCCTAGGCGCCGACGTGATCGGCACGACAGTGTCGATCGCCAACGGCGTCTTCGCACTTGTCCCGATGAAGGCGAGCGCGGGGGATCAACTAGTCGTCGGGAGCCCCATGCACTCCACGTCCCGACGATCCCTTCCGCCCTTCGGGCACGTCGACGTGCCCTTGGTCGACCGAAAGCGCGCGCTACTCGAACGCCTGGTCGCATGGGCCAAAGCGAAGGGTGGACGCTTCGACGCGAAGCCCGAGCCGACCCCTGCGCACATCCGTCATGCGGCGGGCTCGGACTCCCGCGTCGGCGGCTGGGCGGACGCGGTCGAAAGAGCGATCTACGGCGGGGCGGTCGTCGACGCGAAAGCGCAGTCGGCAATCGATCGCCTCGATCCCGACGCAAGAGCGGCCGGATCGACCGAGGGGCTCGACCTGCCGGAGCCGCAAAGTCCCGACGGGACCCGCCCACCGTAGTTTCGCGGAAACTGGCGGACAGAAGGGCTGGCTTTCGGACGACTCGCGAAAACTCGAAGCGGAGCACGTTGACGGATCTTGCCCCGCCTCCGTATAGTCCCGCCCCGCCGCGATCCTGGCGGAAAGCCGCACCATGACCACCGTCGCCATTGTCGTCGCGCTCGTTGTCGTCGCGGTCGTCGTGTTTTTGGCGCTTGTGCGAGGAAAGAGCGGGGCACAGCTCCAGGCCCCCCCCCCGTCCGCGGCGCGCCGGTCCGCTCCGCCGCCCCCCGTGCGCGCGGCACCGAGCGCGAAGGCGGAGCCGCCCCGTCGGGCGCCGGGCAACCTTCCGGTCCGCGTGCGGCCGAGTTCCCCCGCCGACGAGCCGAGCGCTCGGGCGGCGGAGGTTGGCAAGACCCCGCAGGCCACGGCGCCCCCGTCCGCGCCGCCGGCGCCTTCGATGAAAGACATCGCCGGTCTGCGCAAGGGACTGGCGGCAACACGCGGCGGCTTCATCGCCAAGTTGACCGCCCTCTTTCAAGGCAAGAAAGAGTTCGACCCGGCCATCCTGGAGCAGGTGGAAGAGGTAATGCTGGCGAGCGACGTCGGGCCCAAGACGACGCACGCCATCTTGGCTCGCCTGCGCGATTCGCTGGACCGAAACGAGCTACGCGACACCGAATCGGTATGGGCGGCCCTCCGCGCGGAGGCGACTCGCATCCTTACCATTGGGGGCGGCGCCATCCGTCTCACAGCCAAGCCGACCGTGGTATTGTTGGTGGGAGTCAATGGTGTCGGGAAGACGACCACCATTGGAAAACTTGCCACTCGCTACAACGCCGCCCAGAAGAAGGTGGTATTGGCCGCCGGTGATACATTCCGCGCGGCTGCCGTGCAGCAGCTCGAGGCATGGGGCCGACGCGTCGGAGCGGACGTGGTTCGTGGCAAGGAGGGCGCGGACCCAGGCGCGGTCGCGTTCGACGCAACGAACCAAGCGAAGGCCGCCGGCGCCGACCTGCTACTCGTCGATACGGCAGGGCGCCTTCACACGAAGGCTCCGCTCATGGACGAAATCAAGAAAGTCCGAAAGACAATCGCGAAGGCCATGGACGGAGCACCCCACGAGACGTTACTTGTTCTGGACGCAACAACCGGGCAGAACGCGCTCCAACAGGCGATTTTGTTTCGGGACGCGCTCGATCTTACCGGAATTGTCTTGACGAAGCTCGATGGAACCGCAAAGGGCGGCATCGTCCTCGGCATCTGTGACGAGCTTCGTGTTCCCGTTCGTTACGTTGGGCTTGGCGAACGCGCAGAGGATTTGAGAGAGTTCTATGCAGACGAGTTCGTGGAAGCTTTGTTCGGCGGGGGCGAGGATGAAATCGCGGCCGCCTAATGTCGAACACAACTAGACAACCGCTGCTCGATAGTCGAGAAATCCCGTTGCTCGACCGAAATGGCGCTGATATAGTCGCGCTCACTTGTGCTGTAAGCCTGATTCCCCAACAATTTTGGTTGTTTAACACGACGCGTCGTACCTACTGATGGTCGCAATAAGGCATGCGGCCGACAACGCCTCGAAGGATTCAAAAGGGGTAGCAATGAAGCAGGCTCGCAGGTGGCTTCTTCTCGCGGCAGCTATGATGGTGCTGCCTCAAGGGGCATATGCGCAGAAGAAGAAACCTTCCAAGGCTGCTGCGGCTCCCGCCGCGGGGGCAGCCAGTGCCGCATCTCCGGCCGATGCGGATGCAGACGCGGATCAATCGACGGCCCCCCCTGCGCCCATGCCGCCCGCCGCGGGAGGCGACCAAGCGGGAACGGCCCCGGCAGCCGCCGAGGCGACGCCTCCAGGCGGCGGCGACGCTGCGGGCGCCGTGGACATTTGCCAAATCACGCCGGATTTGCCGCAATGCCAGGTTGCCAAAGAAATCAATATGGGCACCGAGGCCAAGAAGGCCGTGCGGGCGGAAATCTATGCCGTGCAGCAGCAGTACGTGATCAAAGCGCAACGCTTCGAGATCATGCCGTACTTCGCCGTCACCATGAACGATCAATTCGTGAGTCACGACGCGCCCGGCCTCGCACTCAACTACTACATTACCCAGGTGCTCGCGGTCGGCGTCAACGGAAATTGGTACGACGGATTGAACTCCGAGGAGGACTTCAACTTCCAGAATCGGCGCGCCGCGCGCATCGCAGTGCCGTTGAACGACTATCAAGTCAGCGGGGATTTGAACTTCACGTACGTCCCGATGTACGGCAAGTTTGCGGGCTTCGGTGACTTCATTTTCCACTATGATGCGTACATAGACGGCGGAGTCGGCCTCATTCGTACGAAGCCCGTTGCGGTCATCGATCCCGACAACCGCAAGTTCGACTGGAACAATCTCGTCAACTTCGACGTCGGCATCGGCTTCCGCATCTTCTTCAATCGCTGGGTGGCGGCGATTCTCGAGGTGCGCGACATCATGTACTTCGAGAAGATTGAGAGCACGAACATCGCGCCGGGATCGACGTCTCTTCCGAGCAACGATCCGAGCAGTCCGCTCAACCCGAACACTTGGTACGACCAAAACACTCACTTCACGAACGACGTGCAGATGCAAGTCGGCCTCTCGTTCTTCCTGCCAACTTCCTTCGAATACCGGTTGCCGAAGTGAGAACGGAGACGAGGACGGCGATGAAACGGCGTTTCGTCAGTGCGGTTTTGGCGGTGCTCGCTGCGGTTGCGGTGCTCACCACGTTCGGCCGGGCGCAAGCTCAGGAGCTCCAGCTGACGGGCCCCCTCAAGGGCGCGCCGGCCGTGCGTCAATTGCGGCTCTATCGAGAAGGGCGTTTCGAGATCGCGCCGGCCATCTCGTTCACGTTCCTCGACGAATATCGGCGCACGATCTTCGCCGGCGCGCAGCTGAACTACAGCATCAAAGACTGGCTCGCGATCGGCGTGTGGGGCGCAGCGGGCGTCATCAGCACGACCACGGACCTGAGCGACAAGATCAATACGACCGCCCCGCGCGATCCGCTGACCGCCGTGAACGTGGTTCACAATCAAGCCCCGTCCGGAACCATACCGGGGAGCGTTCCCACGAAGTTCGACGCGCAGACCGCGCAGCTGCAGTACGTCGTTGCGCCGCAGCTGACGTTCATTCCGTTCCGCGGCAAGCTGGCCATCTTCAACAAGATCTTCGTCGATACCGACTTCTACTTTTCGGGCGGCGTCGGCTTCGTGGGTCTCAAAGAGAGAGCGAACTGCAGTTCGAACTGCTCGGCTCCGTCGTCGTTCGCACTGGCGTCGACGACGAAGATCGCCCCGACCTTTGGCGTCGGGTTCAAGTTCTACCCGGCCGGCTTTTGGTCACTCGGTGTCGAGTACCGTGCACTGCCGTTCGCGTGGAACCCGTCTGGCTTCGATTCGCGCGGCGCGGGACCGAACGGAAACTTTCCCGATCAGAAGATCGACTCCCAAGACGAGACGTTCTTGTTCAATCAGATGGTGACCATCGCGCTCGGGTTTTACCTTCCCACGGAGCCGAAGATCAGCGACTGAGGGCGTTTGAACGGCGCTTGGACACGCCGGTAATCGTGGGTTTCCGGGCCGTTCGAAATGCGTCGACCACGAGTGAGGCTCGCCTCGGCGCCTCGCTCTCGGTCCCGAGGGCGCGACAATCAGCCGGTTCCGCGTTTGACGATCCGCCCGCTCGCGTCCACCGCGAAGGGTGCGTGCAGGACTTTGCGCGCCGGATCCCGATCCGCCGGCTCGAGGATCCATGCGCGCGCGACGAAGCCCTCAGCTACCCGCGTGCGAACCCGAACGCTCTCTTCTTCGAGCAGAAGCTTCACCAGGAACGGCGCCACCACCGGATCGCCCTGCGCGAGTAACGTGGAAGCGGCGTGAAATCGCGCGGGCTCGTTGACGTCTTCGAGGAAACGGGCGACTTGCTCGACAAGGAGAGGATGGCGTTTCTCTTCGAGCGCAACGAGGATCTGCACCTTGGGATCGACGAATTTCGAGTACTCGGTGTCCCACTTCGACAGCCACCGCAGGAGTTCTTCGATGTACTCGTCTTCGCTGACGAGCTCTTTCATGATCTTCATCGGCCACGCGAGGCTCTCGGCTTTTCCGGCAAACGCGCGCACGGGCTCGATCGCTTGAGGACCCGCGCGCAAGATGCCCCGGAACGCCGCATCCTTTTCCTCTTGATCGGTGATTGAAGGATCCATCTGAAAGGTGAATCGCTTCAGGAGCACTTCCACGGCGTCCGCGCTGGCCATGTCCGATAGGGCTTGGATGGCTTCCTGCCGGTCATAGTTCTGGGCGCGCTTCTCCACCCGATCCGCCCACTTGGCGGCAGCGGCGTTTTTCGGTCGCGCCGCCTTCGGCAGTTTCGCGCCCCCCTTGAAACGATCGAACAGACCCATGCTTTTCCCTCGTCCCTACACCGCGCGGCGCGAAGTGTGCCGAACGGTGGCGGGAACGCAAGCGAGAGCACGGATCGTGTCGGAAACTCCACAAATCGGAGGCGCCGCGGGCTTCATCAGGCGGCGTCCGATGCCTTGTTCGAAGTGGACCCACGCCGAGTTGGCAGGCGAGTTGACCCGAAGGACGGGGCGCTCGACGTCAGGGAAGAGGCACGGCGAGCAGAACGACCTCCTTGTTCCGAGCGTGGACTTGGTAGCGCACCGGGCGGCCGTACTTCTGCGCGGCGTCGGCTTCCATGCTCCGGATCCGCGACGCAAACGCGCTCTCGCTGATGTGGTCGGTCGATTCGCCCACGGCCTTCTTTGCCGTCACGTACTCGCGGTAGACCCGCGCGTAGTATTGCTCGGCCGGCTCGGCCGCCAGCCGTTCGATGGACGCGGCGTCCATCACCTCGCTCGTCGCCCCCATTCGCTTGTCGTCCACTTCGAGCGCGTCCGTGAACGTCGACGGATTGTCCGACACCTTCGATACGCGTCCCTCGTCGTCCGTCGTATCCTCCTCGACGCCCATCAGTTGGTTTAAGAGCTGATCGATGCGAAACGCCAGACCTCCCAGTTCGGCGTGATCCAGCTCGAAGCGCTTGTCCGTCTGCCCGTTCAAGATGCCGAGAAGACCTTCCTCCAGCATATTGATGGGCCGCGTGATGTAGTTTCCGAGCTGCCACCCGGCCACGATGACGAGAAGAAGGCCGATCGCGAGCGCCCCCAGGATAGGGAACAGCGCCAATCCAGTCGGGTCGGCGATGAGGGCCGCGGGGGCGGCCGCGACGAGGAGCGCTCGCCTCCCGTTGTCAAACGCGGTGAGAGGAGAAACGGCGATGAGGAGGTCGCCGTCGCGAACGACGTCCGTTTGCTGGTGCGTGAGAGCGTTCTTCAGCGCGTCCTTCGCGCTGCCCTGGACGGCGTCGTCCAGCGGCGAAATTTGCTGCGCCGAGTGGGCGACGACGTCGAACCCGTCGCCCTTGGGGACCACGAGAACGAGGGGCCGTCCCGTGGCCTTCTCGCTCACACGCGAAAGCGTGTCGTTGAGCGGTCGGCCGATGACCAAGGCACCGATGATCTTGGCTTGCTCGTCGCGAACGACGACGTACGAAGCGAGGTACCGATCACGCTCGTACCACACGTCGGAGCCAGATTGCCCGGACGCCAGCGTGGACTTGAGGCCGCCGTAAGTCCCGGCCAGGTCATCGCCGCGGCTTAGGTTCGAGTTGTTTCGACCGACGATGTGACCGCTCGCGTCGACGAGGACCACAAGCGTCGGCACGTTGCGGTCAAAGAGCGGAGCGTTCTTCATGCCGCTCACGAGGTCGTCGCAGCGCTTCGTTGCGGCATCTCCACGCGCTTCCTGCGTCGCCTTCGTGAGCGCGTCGATCGTGGCAGGCTCGATCGCCGCCGCGGCGAGCCACCGTTCCGCCCGCAAACCGTCGAGCTGAAGACTTCCCGCCGCGCCATTGACTGCGTTCTGCGCTTCGGCGGCAAGCTGGTCCGTGTTGGTCGTCGCCGTCCCAACCGCGGACCGAACGAGCAAGAACGACAGCACGCTGACGATGAGCACGATCAGTGCGTTCACCGCGACGATCTTGATTCGCATTGGCCCTCGGATCTCCCCAATCCCCGTGCGTGCCCGCTGGCGGCGCGCCATCGGGCGGCGCAGCGTACCCGCCGGAGTCGACTTCTTTCGGCGCGCAAAAACGCTATCATTCGCGCGTAGAGGGCGGCAACATGCCCGTGGGACCTTCGATCATGGCCGCGGAAACAGCCCCGCCGCGGATTCTCGTCGTCGATGACGCGCGGTTCGACCTGCATTTGCCGCCCGGCCAGCACCCTGAGAGGCCGGCGCGATTGAAGGCCGCGCGCCAAGGCCTTGCGCAGACGCGCGTTCACCTCGAACGGCTGGCCCCCCGGCCGGCGACCGACGCCGAGCTGGTCCGCGTTCACGACGCGAGCTTTCTCGAGGAGCTCGCGAAGCTGCGCGGCCGAGAGGGGTACATCGATCCGGACACCTACGTGTCGCCGCAAAGCGTCGATGTCGCACGGCTGGCCGCTGGGTCGCTCGTGGCGATGATCGACGCCATGCTCGACGGCCCCATTGCGGCGGGTGTCGCGCTCCTGAGGCCCCCCGGCCATCACGCCCGTCGGGGCCACGCAATGGGCTTTTGCTTGCTAAACAACGTCGCGATCGCGGCGGCGCACGCCCTGGCGCAGGGCGTTGGGCGCGTCGCGGTGGTCGACTGGGACGTTCATCACGGCAACGGCACCCAAGAGATCTTCTGGCACGATCCGAGGGTTCTCTACGTCTCCACGCACCAGCATCCTTTCTATCCGGGCACGGGCGACACCGACGAAATCGGCGAGGGTGAGGGTACGGGCTACACGGTCAACGTTCCTCTTGCGGCGGGGGGCGGCGATGCCGTCTACGCGAGCGCCTTCGAACGCGTGGTGCTCCCCGTCGTCGAGGCGTATGCACCGGAGCTCATTCTGGTGAGCGCGGGGTTCGACGCGTCCGCACGCGATCCGCTCGCGCAGATGCAACTGTCGGCGGGAGCGTTCGGCTGGATGGCACACGGCCTCTCGAAGCTTGCCCTCCGGTTCGCCGGCGGACGCATCGCCCTCGTTCTCGAAGGCGGATACGACTTGCGGGCGCTCGAGGACAGCCTCCGTAGCGCGGTCGAAGGAGCCGTCTTCGCCGATATTGCGGAGCTGCCTCGGGCGAACGACGACGACGGGGTCGAACGGGCCGCGCAGGCCGCGAAGAAGACATGGACCGCGGTGACGTAGCCGAGCGGCGCGAGCCTGTTGGTCTCGACGTGCGTCTCGAACGCCTTGCCTCTGGAATTGCGCGCGCCTCTACGTCGAGCCGCCTTGTTCGAAGAGCCGAACGCGCCGCGGGGATAGAAAAACGGTCTCGCCGCAATGCAACGCGAGTTCGTCGAAGCGTCGCTCGTCGAGTTCGGCAATCACGGATCGGTCGGCGAACGCGACGTCCACCTCGACGCGAACCGAACCACCGAACGACAAGGCACCTCCGCGGGACCTTTCGGAGGGCATCGGCGCTACGGATGCTTCTGAGACGATGGGGTGACCGACGGGGTTTGAACCCGCGACAGCTGGAGCCACAGTCCAGCGCTCTACCAACTGAGCTACGGCCACCACGAGACGGGGGGAACATAGCTGCTGGGCTCGCGCTTTCAAGCGCCAGACGGCGCCGTGGCGCTGCAAAGAAGGTGCAGGGACCCGCGCGGCCCGGCCGCGGCCGGACACTCGTGTGTGTTACCACTGGCCCATGAGCCACGCCGACGAGCCCACCACGAGCCCCACCGTGATTCCGGCCCGGCGCGCTTTCCTCGACACGCTCTGTATTCATGCCGGGCAAGAGGCCGACCCGCTCACCGGCGCGGTGATGACCCCTATCGTCCTGGCGACGACGTTCGCCCAAGACGGCCCCGGCGTTCACAAGGGGTATGATTATTCGCGCGCGGGTAACCCCACGCGCTCCGCGCTCGAACAGTGCCTCGCCGCATTGGAAGGGGCCAAACACGGCATCGCCTTTGGAAGCGGGTGCGCGGCGTCGACCGCGATTCTCTTGACCCTCAAGGCGGGTGACCACGTGCTCGTGGCCGACGACGTGTACGGGGGCACATTTCGCATCTTCGACAAGGTGCTCGCCCAGTTCGGGGTGACCGCAAGCTTCATCGACATGACCGACGCCGAGAGCGTCGCGCACGCGATGAAGCGGAACACGCGGCTCGTCTGGATGGAGACGCCGAGCAACCCCATGCTCAAAGTGTTCGACATCGCGGCCATCGCCGGCGTGGCGGGCGCCCGCGGGGTGCCGCTGGCCGTGGACAACACGTTCGCGACCCCCATTCTGCAAAGGCCGCTCGAACTCGGGGCGACGCTCGTCGTTCACTCGACCACCAAGTACCTCAATGGCCACTCCGACGTGGTAGGCGGCGCCGTCCTGGTGAATGACGACGGCCTCGCCGAACGGCTCCACTTTCTGCAGAAGGCCGTCGGCGGGGTCCCGAGCCCCTTCGATTGCTACCTCGTCCTGCGGGGGCTGAAGACGCTCGCCGTGCGCATGGCGCGGCACGTCGAGAGCGCGCGCACCGTGGCCGCGTGGCTCTCGCGACATCCGCGCGTGGAGCGCGTTCGTTACCCGGGGCTGCCGTCGCACGAAGGACACGCGCTCGCGCAGAAGCAGATGCGCGGCCCCGGGGGGATGATCAGCTTCGAGCACCGAGGCTCGCTGGAGCAAGCCGCCGCCTTCTTGCGCGCCCTCCGCGTCGTCGCGTGCGCCGAGAGCCTCGGGGGCGTCGAGTCGCTCGCCGAGCACCCCGCCACCATGACCCACGCGAGCCTGCCGGGGGCCGCGCGCCTGGCGCTCGGAATCGGCGACGGGCTAATCCGGCTGTCGGTGGGACTCGAGCACGTGGACGACCTCATCGCCGATCTCGGCCGCGCTTTCGACGCGGCAGAGCGCTGCTGAACGGACCCGAGTGCCAATGCGCCGGCCCTCCCGACGCGAATATGCTGCAGGCAAAAAGTTCCGATTCCGGGGTTGGCATCGTTCGCTCAGGAACGAACGAATGGTCATTCGGGGGCGCGTCGATGGCCGATCGTGGGCGAATGGCGGCAAAGTCCGGGCGGCCAGGCTCCCCCCAAGCCCCCCGCGCAGGGCCCGACGCGTGGAGGGCCGCGCTCGGATCTCGCGCGGCGAGGCCGGCTCGGAGTAAGGTGCGTCGATGCGTTTTAGAACATTCGGGCGCGCGTCCGTCTTTGCGATCGCGGCGGCCGCGGGATGCTCGAGCTCCCCGCCTACCCCTATGGCCTATGTTGCGGTCTCGCTGAATCCGACGACCGGTGGCCGGTGCCCCGTGAGCAATACGACGTCGCTCATCTCCATCGGGTCGACGGGACCAGCCCCGACGGAGAATTCGCCGACGCGAGTGCCCGACGGGGGGATCATCCACTTGAGCTGCAGCGTGAAGGGCAGTAGCCCCAACTTCAGTATCCAGCTCGACGCGAAATCGGACAGCAGCGTCAGCGGAGTGGGCGGCGTTGCCGAGATTTCGGGCAGTGGGATCATGTTCACGGCCGGGTCGAACATGGGCGGCGCGAACATCATGGGAACGTTCGTCGGCGACGTCTACGGCACGTATACGGCCGCCGACTGCACGCTCACGTATTCGTACAACGGAACGCCGAACGTCGGAGGGATTGCTCCGGGTCGCGTCTGGGCCCACGTTAGCTGCCCTGACGCCACGAACGGCGCCGTCACCGTGGACCAGAACGGGGACGCGGCCACCTGCGACGTGGAGGCGGATTTCGTCTTCGAAAACTGTGGCTCGTAGGCATTTTGGATCACCATAGTCACACGTCGAGGGGCGGCTCTTCAGTCGTCGTCTTCGTCCTCCTCCTCCACGTGCGCGTCTGTCCCGCGGATCGCGGCGAGCGTCGCGCGCGTCTCGACGGCCACTTCGAACTCGGGCCCCGTCGATAGAAACGCTTCGAGGTACTTGGTTGCGGCCGCGTCATCACCGCGCGCCCGGTACGCGAGACCCACCGCGTAGAGCGCGTCCGGATCTCCGGGGGACTGGCTGAGCGCCGTCAGCCCCTCGCGAAGGGCACCGCGCGGGTCGCCGAGCGTTCGAAGAACGTGGCAAAGCGCTACGCGCGCCCCGAGATAGGACGGCGAGAGCTTCAGGCACGCGACATACGCGTCGCGAGCCGCGTCGAGCTCGCCCACCTCGAAGAAGGCAACGCCAAGAAAGTGATACGCGTAGGCGTTCTTCGGATCGGCACCGAGGACGCGGCGAAGCTCGACCAGCGCTTCGCGAAACCGCTCTTCGTGCAGGAGCTCGGTGGCCTCCTCGACGGCAGCCCAGGCGTGGCCGTCGTGCATTGTCTCCGTTGTCCTGTTCGTCACGGCCTCCTCGTAGCCGATTCGCACGCGCGCGACCATGACGGCCAGCCCGACCGTGGCATGGGTTCTGGGCGCGGGAGCCGAGAGCCGCCGGCTCGCGAGTCGAGGCGCGCCTCCCGTGCATCGAGTGTGGCGATAGGGCGCGCGCGCGCAAGCCCATGCGAACGGTGCTCTCGGAACGCCGCAGCGTCGCGCAGCCCGCGCATGACGGCGTCTTCGCGGGACGGCGTCGCCTCGGTCAGCTGCGGGGGCATCGGCGACCCGAGAGAGCGGCGGCGTGCACGGTTCATGCTTTCTAGGCCGGGCGACATGGCGTTGCCCCTTGCGTTCGAGCAATTCCTCGGGGTCGAGCGCCTCGCGGTGCTGCGTGAAGTGCGACTGGTCGCGCATGACCTCAGCCCTGTGGTGCCCTCCGCGCGCGCGGGCGACGAGGTCGTGATCCTGGTCCACGGGTTCTTGGGCAGCGGGGGCGTCTTTCGCCCCCTTCGATCGCGGCTCGAGCGTGACGCGAGCGCGCGCGTGGCCACGTTTACGCACGCTCCTTGCATCGGTGTTCGCCGGATCGCCGCGCAGCTCGGTCGCATCGTGGACCGCATCCCGCGCGGCGCGCGCATCACGGTCGTCGGCCATTCGCTCGGCGGAGTCGTGGCGCGCTGGTACGTGCAGGAGATGGGGGGCCACGCACGGGTGTCACGAACGGTGTCGCTCGCGAGCCCCTTCGGTGGGATCGGCAAGGTGCCGCAATGGCTCGTCGGGGCGGACCTCCACGAGCAGAGCGCCCTGCTCAAGCGGCTACGCGGCGGCGCATCCACATGTCGTGTCCCCCACACCTCCATCGTCGGGGCGAACGACGCGGTCATCGTGGGCGTCGAGAGGGCGTGCCTCGGCGCGGGGGACGTGATCGTCGTCGCGGGCCGCGGTCACAACTCGCTCCTGTTCGACGAACGCGTGGCGGCCGTCGTCATCGGACTCTTGGGGGGGCCGAGCGACGGCGGGTGACCGAGGGAACCCGGCGCTCGCATCCTGCCGGACGCGAGAAGGCGCGGTTCCTCCGCCCACGAGCGCGAGTCGCTCGGTTATCGCGAGGGATCCTTGGGCGACTCGTTGGCCTTGATCGAGTACCGCACGAGCGCGCGCAGTACTTCGTTTCGCTCCACGTTGCCCACGAGCCCTTTGATGTCTTCGTACACGGTCGGGTCCACGATGAGCGCGCCGAGCGTACCCTTTCCCTGACGCATATCGCCCACGATCACGCGAAGATCGTCACTCATCGCGTTGAGGTTGGACATGACCCGCTGGGATGAATCGTCGCCATAAAGCAGTGCGTGCGCAATGCCGTTCCCCTCGCGGATCGCCTGCAAGTCCTTGTGCAGCTCGAGCACGGCACCTGCGGCGTCCTTCGACATCTCACCGTCATAAACGAGCGCGTGCGCGATGCCGGGCCCTTGCCGAACATGGTCGGTCAAATCGCGCACGTCTGCGAGCGCGCCGTCGAGCTGCTCCGTCGTTTGGTCCACGTGCGCCAAGAGTTCGTCGATTCTGTCCGCCTGGCGTGGGTCGAAGAACAGGCGGTGCATCTCGCCATCGCCATGGACGATCGCGTCGAGGAGCGCGTGCACGTCCGCCGCCGAGCCCTTGATGTTCCCCGCGAGAGCCGGGTCCCCCAGCGTGTGCGCGAGAGGCTCCAGCTGCTCGATCGTGCGTGCGGCGACTTCCGCGACCTTGCGCGCTTCGGAGAACATGTCGGCTGGCTCTTCGGACGGCATGAGCGTCTTCGGATCGAGAGGCGGATCTTGCGGGGACCCCACCGAGACTTCCACCATCTTGTCCCCGAGCAAGCCCTTGTTGACCACGTGGGCGGCGGAATCGGCGCGGATGCGTTCGGCTTCGGAGTGGGTGATCGAAAGATTCACGAAGATCCGCGTATCGTCGAGGTTCGCCTCGTACCCGATCGTCGTGACCGCGCCGATGTCGAGGCCCCCCATGCGCACCGGGGCTCCGGGCTTGAGGCCCGCCACGTCGTGGAAGGCCGTGCGGTATTCGATCTTCGGCGCCCAGAGCTGCCTCGTGTCGCCGATGAGAAAGACGGCGAGCATCGTCAACGCGAGCCCGAAGATGACGAACAGTCCGACTTTGAGATCGCGCGACATGATGGTCTCCGACCGCTTGCACCGCTACGACGAGGAGAGCAGCGAGGCGACGTCTTCCGTCTCGGGGGCCCGTCCTTCGATGAAATCGCGGACGGCGGGGTTCTTCGTCGAGCGAAACTCTTCTTTCGTTCCGACGAGCAAGACGCGACCCCGGCCGAGCATGGCGAGGCGGTTCGATACCGCGAACGCGGTCCCCATGTCGTGGGTCACGACGACGCTCGTCACTTTGAGGGCGCGCTGTATCCCGTAAATGAGGTGGTTTATGCGCGCGGTGTTGATGGGGTCCAGCCCAGTGGTCGGCTCGTCGTAAAGAATGACCTCGGGTTGAAGGGCGAGAGTACGCGCGAGCCCGACGCGCTTCTTCATGCCCCCCGACAGATCGCTCGGACGCATCAGCTGGATTCCCGGAAGGCCGACGAGCTCGAGCGCCTGCGCGACGCGGGCGTCGATCTCGGTCGGGTTCATCTTGTTCCAGAACTGCTCGCGCAGCCCGTAGGCAACGTTTTCACCGACGTCGAGCGAGTCGAAGAGGGCCGCCCCCTGAAAGAGGTACGCGATGCGTCTTCGCACCTCGGTAAGCTCCTCGTCATTCATTTTCGCGATGTCGCGCCCGTCGAAAATGATCTCCCCCGCGTCGAGAGCGATGAGCCCGATCAGCAGCTTGAGCATGACGCTCTTGCCAATTCCCGAGGCTCCCATCACCGTCAGCGTCTCGCCACGGCGAATCTCGAGGTTGAAATCGGAGAAAATGACCTTGGGCCCAAAGCGCTTTTTCACGCCCGCAAAGCGGATGAGGACGTCGGAGGAGGGCGCGGTCACGGGGGCAGTTTTGAGCGGGAGTTTTTTGAGTGGAGCATTCAAAAAACGGATGCGACCCATGCAAAGGCTAGAGCGACGGCGGAATGCGTACCATTCAAATCGACGGTCGCACGGAGCAGGAGTCCTTTGAATGGAACGTGCGCGCGCCTCGGGGTGTCGGTCGGTCGCTACGCCGGCTCCGCGCCCACGAGGCGCATCTCGATGGCACCTCCGCCCGCCCACGTGTCGGGACGAAGCGCGCCGACCACGCGCGCGTACGATCCGAGATGGGGCACGAGCCCGCTCATTTCGGCTCCGAAACAGGAGAGCGGCTTGCCGGCAACGTCGAGCGATAGCCGAAGGTGGCCCCCACGCATCTCCCGCGCGCTGAGCACGCGCGCGCGCGCAATCGCGATGCGAGGGGCCGGGTTACCCTGCCCGCAAGGCTCGAAGCGCTCGAGCTCCGCGGCGACACGCGCGGGCGCGTCGCCGTCCTCGAGTAGCGTATCGGCGTCGAGGCGTCCTCGGACATCGGGCACCCCCATCGCTTCGCAGGCGTGTGCGAAGAGGTCTCGCAGCGCGCTCACTCGATCGCTGGCGACTTCGATTCCCGCCGCCGCGTGATGACCGCCAAAGCGGATCAGCGCATCGCCGGCGCGGACGAGCGCGTCGTAAACCGAGAACCCGGCCGGCCCCCTCACCGATCCCCGCCCTCGCGCTCCGTCGAGGGCGATGACGATGGTCGGCTTTCCGAAACGGGACGCGAGCCGTCCCGCGACGATGCCGACGACGCCCGGGTGCCACCCTTGCCGCGCCAGGACGATGACCGGAAGGCGACCGAGAGCCGGATCGGTGAGCGTGACCAGCGCGTCGGCGAGCACCGCGCGCTCGACCTCCTTTCGCCGCGTGCAAGCCACTTCGACTTCGGCTGCGATTCTGCGCGCGTCCTCGTCGCTCCTGGCGAGGAGCAGCGCGAGCGCCAAGTCCGGCTTGTCGAGCCGACCGGGGGCGTTGATGCGCGGGGCGAAGCGAAACGACACGTCCTCGCCCGTCGGTGTCGAGGTGCATCCGGAGGCGAGCGCGAGGGCCCGCGTTCCCGGGCGTCCGCCGCGCGCCAGGAGAGCAAGACCGGCCCGAACGAGAGCGCGGTTGTCGCCGTCGAGTGGGGCCACGTCGCCGATCGTGCCGATCGCCACCAGATCGAGCCATCGTCGCATGTCGAGGGTAACCCCCAGCTCGGCTCGTAAACCCGCTCCCACCGAGAGCGCGAGCCCGACAGACGCAAGGCCCTTGTACGCGAAGCCGCAGCCCGGATGATGGGGGTTGAGGAACGCAAGCGCCGGCAGCGGGGTCTCGGGCACGCGGTGATGGTCGATCACGACCACGTCGATCCCCGCGCGCCGGGCGCTCTCGAGCCGTTCGTGATCGCTCGACCCGCAGTCGCACGTGACGAGGAGCGACGCGCCCGTCGATCGAACGCGCGTGAGTGCCGCTTCGGACAGCCCGTAGCCGCCGTCGAACCGGTCCGCGAGCACGGTGACGACCTCGCCTCCCAACGCCCCGAGCACGTCCGTCATCAACGCGGCGGCGGTGACGCCGTCCGCGTCATAGTCTCCGAACACGCAGACGCGCTCGCGCGTGCGCACCGCTCGCGCGAGCCGGTCGATCGCGACGTCGCGATCGCGCATCCCGTGCGGCGGTGTGAGGTGCGAAAGGCGCGGGTCGAGGAAGCGCACACTCTCGGCCGCCGCGCGAAACCCACGTGCCATGAGCACGTTCGCCGCGGTCGCCGAGAGCGCCAACGTCCGCGCAAGATCCTTCGCCTCATCGCCAGCAAGAGGCGGCAGGTTGAGCATGTGCCCGCATAGAAGGCAGGACCATTCAGCGGCGTCAAGGGACTCGCCCGCGGAGCGACATCGGCGGAGCCTCGGAGCCCGAGGCGCAGCGGCGTCAGCCCTTCACGGCGATCCCGGGGACTTGACCAACATCCCGCCGGCGCGCACCGCGCGTTTCACCTTGGGTTTGCCGGCCATTCGCTTGTCGATCCACTCGGTGAGCGGTGCCGCGACGTAAATGCTCGAATAGGTCCCCGCGACGATTCCGACGACGAGCGCGAGCATGAAGTCCTTGATGACTCCCGTTCCGTAGATGAAAAATGGAAGCATGCTGAGCATCGTGGCTCCCGACGTCAGAATCGTGCGCGACAGCGTCTCGCTCACGCTCAGATTGATGATCTGCGCGAACGATTTACCCCGGTGCTTACCCAGGTTCTCGCGGATGCGGTCGTAGACGACGACCGTATCGTTCATCGAATAGCCGACGACCGTCAGCACGGCCGCGATGGTCGAAAGCGTTATCTCCTTGTGAAACAAGATGAAGACGCCGATGACGACCATCGCGTCGTGGACGCACGCGACGATGACCCCGGGAGCGAAGCGCAAGTCGAACCGGAAGGCGAGGTAGAGCATGATGAACACGATCGCGATGGCGACCGCGTTGCGCGCGCTGTCGCGCAGCTGCTTGCCCGCCTTCGGGCCGACCCATTCCACGCGGAGCGCCGCGTCGTCCGGTACGGCGGCCGAGCCGAGCTTGTCGCGCAGGCGATCGACCAGCTGATCGCCTTTGCTCAGCAACTGAATCTCGACGCGGTGGTCGCGCGGGTTCAAGATCTGCGGATTGGTCGCGCTCGCGCGAAGCGAGATGCCCGGGACGCGACGCAGCTGCTCTCGGATGGCCCCGATGCTGGGGTCCACGTCGTAGCGCGTGCTTATCTTGTCGCCGCCGGCGCTGAACTTCACTTCGGTGGCGCGGGCGTTCGCGGGACATTGCGAAGGATCGTCCAGCGAGGGGTCCCCGCTTTCGACGAAGCAGAGCGCCTTACGTAACCCCTCCTTGTCCGCCTCGGTGATCGCACTCACGTCCTGAACGCGAATCGAGAAATGGTAGGGCTTGTTCGCGTCGACCACCTGAACGACATCCGGCGTACTGAACCCCGCCCCCACGACGGCCTTGCGAACGGCGGCGGCGTCGATCGGCGTTCCGAACGCCATCTCGACTTCGGTCCCGCCGCGGAAGTCGGTTCCGTAGTTGGGGCCCGGGTAGAAGCGTAGGACCGATCGATGCGAGGACGAGAATGAGGCTGAGCGGGATCCAGAAGCCCCGCTGGCCCATGAAGTCGAAGACACGTCCCGGCTTGAAGAATTCCATGGCTTAGAACTCCGCGCCGACGCTGAGACGCTTGACCCTGCGCGCCGCGAACCCACCAGTCGAACACGAGCCGCGTGCAGAAGACCCCCGTGAAGAGGCTGCACAAGATGCCGACGATGAGCGTGTAGGCAAACCCTTTGACAGGCCCGCTCCCGTACTGCGACAGGATGAGGCCCGAGATGAACACCGTCATGTGTCCGTCGATGATCGACGGCCACGCCCGCGTATACCCGGCGTCGACCGCCGACCGCATCGTCTTTCCGGCGCGCAGCTCCTCGCGAATGCGCTCGTTGATGAGCACGTTCGCGTCGACGCTCATCCCGATGGTCAGCGCGAGGCCGGCAATGCCCGGGAGCGTCATCGTGGCGCTGAAGCTCGCGAGGACCGCAAGCTGCAGCAGCAAGTTGAACATGACCGCGATGTCCGCGACGACGCCTGACTTCCGGTAGTAGAGGAACATGAAGAGGACCACGGCCGCCGATCCGAAGATCGCGCCCTTGCTGGCTTCCCCGATCGCGTCGTGACCGAGCGACGGACCGATCGTCGACTCGGAGCTCGGCGTGATCGGAGCGGGTAGCGCGCCCGACCGCAGCACGAGCTCGAGCTGCTTTGCGTCGTGGAGCTGCTTTTCCGGATCGCCCGCGCCCATGGTGATGGTCGCCTTGCCGCCGCCAATTTTCTGCTTGATGACCGGGGCGGAGTCGACCAAGTCGTCGAGAATGATGGCGAAGCGACGATTCACGTTCGCGCCGGTGACTTCTTCGAACCGATCGGCGCCGGCCGGAGAGAAGGAAAGAAGAACGTAGTACTGACCGAAGTTCTGCTGATCCTGTCCGGTGCTCGCGTCGGTGATGTAGTCGCCGGTCAGCTCCGACCGAGCGAACATGTAAATCGTGCGCCACCCGACCTGTTTGAACTGGAGTGGGTCGGTTCCGTCCACCGGTTCGGTGACCGGCTCGAAGCCGACCGCGTGGTCGTCGGGCACGGCGAGCGTCTTGACCCACGCGCGGAAGCGCGCGAGGCAGTCGGACATCGACTCCGCGGAATACTTCGGGGGCTGGCAGGACATCCGCGTGTAGTAGGCGCGCGCCGACTTACGATGCGCCGATCCGTCGACCCCGTCCGGCGCCGTTTCCTGGTACTGCGCGATGCCTTCGCCGTCGGGGAGCTCGTCGCCCTTCAGGGCCGGGGGGCCGAAGACCTTCTCGCTCCCCGCGTCGTCGACCATCTTGAACTCGAGGCGCGCTGTGCGACGAATCGTCTCTTTGATGTCGCGAAAGCTCTGCTCGTCGCTTCCTGGCACTTCGACGATGATGTCCTCGTCGCGGTCGGTGACGGACGCCTCACGGAGACCGAGCTCGTCGACGCGCCGCGAGACGGTGTCCTTGGCTTGCGCTACCGCGCGATCGCGAATCTGGGACTCGACCTCCGAGCGGATCTTGAACGTGATTTCGTCTTCGCCGGGGCCTTGCGTCTCCGATAGCTCGCCCAGAAACTTCTTTGCGAATCGATCGTCGACCTTCGACTTGTCGTTCTTGTCTTTGAACTTCAATCGGATGAGCGCCGCTTCGGGCTGCGCGACGTGCACCTTGGCTCTCGAGCTTTGCGAGTTCGTCGCGCGTGACGCGCCCTTCTCCCGAGTGGAAGCCGAACGACGTGGCGAGCTCTTGCGCGCATCTCGTCGGCGAAGTGGTCGCGCTTGTCGCGAATGGCCTCGTCGACCTCGACCGTATAGACGAGGCGAAGGCCGCCGCTCAGATCGAGGCCCGGGGCAATCGCGAATCCAACGCGATCCTTGATGTACGCGGGGCAATGCAGCCGGCTGCCGATCGCACGCCACGCGCTCGTGAGCGGGCCAAGCCACGCGGGCTCGGTGACCGCCGGCGACCTCGCCGTGGGCAAGAAGCCGTCCACGGTCGGCCAGAGCGCCACCACGGCGCCCAGGAACACGGCCGCGACGAAGCCCAGCTTTAGTCGCCATGCTCCGTCCATGAGAGGCAAGAGCCCGAACGCGGCACACACGGCGATCAGCGCCGAAACAAAGAGGCCCCAAAAATTGTCGAAATGGACGAAGAGAGAAGCGCAGCCAAGGGCGGCGACGATGACGATGAGCGCATTGCGGCGCGACGGAGCCTTCACCCCCCAAGCGCATGAAGCGATGGCCGCCACGGTGGCCCCGACGATTGGCAAGGGCTCGCCGCGCGCGAGCACGGCGACCACCCCGAGCACGACCGCGACCGCGCCGCTCAGGATCGCGAGGACGTTCTTCTTGGGCATTGGCTATCTCGAGCTCGCCGAGCCGTTACTTCTTCTCGGAAGTAACTTTGGATTCCTTCAATTCCTTCGGCTGCGTCTTGTCGGACTCGACAAAGGGGGAGACCGTATTTGCCACAATCTGAAGGTTCACGCCCGGGGCCACTTTGACGCGCGCGATGCGGTCGTCGATCTCGACCAGCTCGCCGATGAGGCCCGCGTTCGTCATCACGCGATCACCTTTCTTCAGGGCGGCGCGCGCGGTGGCCTCCTTTTTCTGTCGGCGCGACATCAAAAGGAAAAAAGGAACGAAGATGACCAGCATCATGAGGATCGGCATGAAGCCGCCGAGCGCCGACGTGGAGCTCGACGAGCCTCCGGTCGCCGAGAGAGGCGATGAATCCTGCGCGACGCCTGGGCTGGTCGCCTTCGGCTGTACGTTCTGGGCGAGGAGCAGGTCGTTGGATAGGAGGGGGGCGGACACGGTGTGCTCCAAAAATGCGTCTCAAAGGGCGGGTGCGGCCGGGGTGGGATAGTCGCTGGCGACGCCGTCGTCAACCGGACGCCACGCGGCTTTCCTCCGCATGATGAGCGCGTCCGTGTACCCACTCACTTCAGTGGATTTCAGTGGAAATGAGGCCCTGGGCCATTGGGAGGCGATTTCCGAGGAGACGTTCGCTCGAGCCACCCGCTTCGATTGCCGTCGCTTCAGTCGTCCCGAGCGCAGCGAAAGCCGACGTTCGGCCCCGCCTCGACCGCCGAGCCCCAGTCGCGTGCGGTCGTGCGGCTGAGCGAGGGCGGCGAGAGCCACCCACCCCCACGAAGCACGTGTGCGGCCCCCGCTCGCGGAGCCGGGTCGAGCGCAAGTGACTCCGAATACCAATCGGCGGTCCATTCCTCCACGTTGCCGCTCATGTCCTGGACGCCGAAAGGGCTCGCTCCCCCCGGATGCGAGCCAACGCGGGCAGGATGAGGCGCGCAGCTTCGGGCGGACTGATCGTTGATGAGCGTGACCGCGTTCGCGCACGACGCCGAACCGCCCCAAGGAAAGGGAACTGCCAGAGGTCCGCGGGCCGCATATTCCCACTCGAGCTCAGTCGGCAGGCGCTTTCCGTCGAAGCGGCAATAGGCATCCGCATCGCTCCAGTGTACGCAAGACACGGGCAAATCGCCGTCGCCCGTGTCGTACGTGCACGTCGCGCTCGCGCGTGCCGGCCGAGAGCACACATGGGCGTCGACGCAGGCGCGGTAGGCTTCTACGGTCACTTCGGTTCGATCGATCCAGAATTGCGGGACCGCGACCGTGCGCGAGGGCCGCTCGTTGGTCGGCGCACGCGGGTTCGAAGACCCGGCGACGAAGCGGCCTGCGGGGAGCCGAAGCATGCCGTCCTGCGCCGTCACCACGATGTGAGCGGACGCAGCGCGCGGGGCGGGCGCCTCATCGTAGGGATTGTCGCTCGCGCCCCCGTGGGGGTCTTCCGGCTCGCCTTCGTCGTGCCCCGTGGGCTGGGCCGACGGGAGCGCTGGGGGGGCTGCCAGCGACGAAGGCGCGCCTGGCCGCGCCGCGTCACCGCCGACCGCCACGCGCGCGAGCGCGACGCCCGTTACGGAGGCGACGAGAACGACGACAATCGACGAGCGCGAGAGCATTGGAGTGCGTGCGGGCCTTGGCGGGACTACGCCGGGCAAACGCGGTGAATGCGAAATGCATACGCCACGGGCGCCCTAGAGATGCTGCCTGAGGCGAGGCGAACGGGCCAGTAGTTTGCACACTTTAGGGCTCCTCACGCGATGGCTCGCGTCGCCGAGTATCGCCGGCGTGCACCTTGCGACGCTAATTCGCGCGCGAGCAGAAAAGACTCACACCCTCCCATGCACTCCCATGCACGCCGCGCGGGTCTCGGGCCCTGTCTGGCTACCCAACCCGACCCACCGCTCTGTCGAGCGGAGCCATGCCACTAAAGACAATTTGCGGCCAGCTCGGCCAGATCGCTTCTTTCCCCTTTGGCCAGAACGATATGGGCCGCGAGTTTTTCCCCCCGGAATCGCTCGGCGGCGATGGTCAGACCGTTCGACGCGCTGTCGACATACGGGTTGTCGATCTGGCCGGGGTCGCCGGTGAGAACGATCTTCGTCCCGTCACCGGACCGCGTAATGATTGTCTTCACTTCGTGCGGCGTCAGATTCTGGGCTTCGTCGACCACGATGAACTGCTGCGGGATCGAGCGGCCGCGGATGTACGTGAGCGGCTCGACCTGAATTTGTCCGCTCTCGAGAAGCTCCGCATAAGCGCGCGGCCCTTTGCGCGACCCCGTCGAAAACAGAAACTCCAGATTGTCGAAGATGGGCTGCATCCACGGGTTGAGCTTCTCGTCGACGTCGCCGGGGAGAAAGCCGATGTCCCGACCGAGCGGCATCACGGGGCGCGAGACGAGCATTCGCGTGAACGCGCCGTCCTCGAGCGTGCGCTTGAGACCGGCCGCGAGCGCGAGGAGCGTCTTGCCGGTGCCCGCCTTGCCGACGAGCGTCACGAGTCGAATCGACTCGTCGAGCAGCAGATCGATGCGCAAATGACTGCTCCTTGTTTCGCGGCCGGACCCCCATCACCCCTTCCCGCGGCACGCGCAGCGCCACGACGGCGCGCTTGGCGGCGTCGTAGCGGCCGAGCGCCGTGTGCGACGGATTCGAGCGATCACGCATCAGCACGCACGTGTTCGGGGCCATCGCGGGATCCCGAGGCGCCAGACGACCGTCGCGAAAGAACGCGTCGACCTCGTCTGCCACCGAGATCGAGCTCCACGATGCCGCTCGTGAGCTGTTCGAAATCGACGCGCTGATTCTCGTACGTCTGCGAGACCATCCCGAGCGCATCGGCGCGGATGCGAAGATTGGTGTCCATCGTCACGAACACCGTGGGCCGACCGCCGTCGTTCTCGCGGACGTCGAAGGCTGTTTGCAATATGGCCTGATCCATCGCGGTGTGATCCACCGCGCTCGGCAATTCGAGCCGTTTGGACGGCACCGCGACGCGGAGAGTTCCTCCCGAGTCGAGCGCCACGCCCTTCGAGAGCGAGCCGCCTCGATCGCGAAGCTCGTCCAGCAGGCGGGCGATCGAGCGGGCGTTTCGCCCGCGCTCGGACCCCTCGCGCTTGAACTGATCGACCTCCTCGATCGCATAGATGGGAATGATGACGTTGTTGTCTTCGAATCGGAAGATGGACTGCGGATCGTGCAAGAGCACGTTGGTGTCGAGAACGTAGTTCTTCTTCATCGGGCGGTTTCTCGTTGGCCGCAGGCCGCGGCCATGAGCCCGTACCTGCGTGGAGGACAAGCCGCAAGGCGCGAGGACGATCTATTGGTTGCAGCCGTGGCCTATGCTGCCCATGCGCGCAATGCTGTCCATTCCAGGGAGGATCGAACGGCGGCGCCTCGGTACGGCTCGCGAAGGGTGGCCGTGAACCCGCTTCATTCGCACTGTGCTCCTCGCGAAGCGGCAGCGGCCGGGCTCGCCTTGGCCGAGCGGCTCGTGCTGCAAGCGGCGCGCGAAGTTCTGCCCATCGGGGCCCTCACGCCCGTGAACGCCCGGCGCGAACGCGAACGTCTCGTCACGGACCTCCGGGCGGGGCGACGCGCGACTCCCGATTGGACGTACGCCCGCGGCGATCATCGCGATCTGCGCCGCGCTCTCGACGCCGTGGAGCGCGACCTCGCGCGCCGCGCGGAGAGCCCTGTGGAGTCGCTCTTTCTCGCGCGGATCCGCGAGCTTTCGCTCGAAGCCGCCCTGTGCGCCGCCGCCGGAACGCGCGACGTCGCGCGCCTGGCCAACGAGCGATTCATGCCGGCATCGGAGGCCGACGCGCGGGCCGCATCGGCTCTCGCGGGCGCGTGGCTGCTCGCGCCGGAACCTCCCGCGCGGATCGCCGGCGCACCCATCGCCAGCGACGGATCGGATCCGCGGTCCCTCCTTTCGCGGATGCGGGCCGCCGTGGGCCGTCTCGGGCTCCCGTTCGCCGTCACCGCGATGCCGGGGCTCGCCCCGCTCGCGGCCACCGGCGAGCGCACCATTCTCGTCGCCACCGATCGGATGCTCTCCGAAGAGGACGCGATTCGCACTGTCCTGCACGAAGTGGAGGGCCACGCGAGGCCCAGGGCGCGCGCCGGCCGCGCGGCGTGTGCTCTATTTCGGGCGGGCACCGCGCGCGGCGCCGACGATCAAGAGGGGCGGGCGATTCTGCTCGAAGAGCGGGCGGGCCTCTTGGGATCCCGGCGTCGCCGTCAGCTCGCGGCGCGGCACCAGGCCGTGGAGGCCATGCTCGACGGCGCATGCTTCGCCGACGTGGCGCTGCGGCTCGTGGATGGCCATGGCTTCGACGAAGCCGAAGCGGTCATCGTGGCCGAACGTGCGTTTCGCGGGGGCAACGGCAACCATCCAGGCCTAGGGCGCGAGCGGGTCTACCTGCGGTCGCTCATCCGCGTGCGCGCTCGTCTCGACGAGAGGCCCGGGGACGACGAGGTCATGGCGTGCGGCCAGGTGTCCGTCGACGCGATCGATGCGCTGCGGCCCTTCGCGCCGCTCGAGGGCGACTAGTCAGTAACCAGGGTCACCCTGAGTCTTGCTCCGCCTTGCCTCCGGCAAGGCTCCGCTCGACAGAACGGGCTCGCACGTCACGTCGAGGGGAGCGATGCCGCTCCTCCTCGAGCTCCCCAGCAGGAACAAGACGCTCGTTTCCTGTATCGCGTGTCCGACGCAGCCGGGTGGGGACTAGTAACTAGTCTAGTGACCCGTCGATGGGACGTGACAGCCTTGTGCGACCGCTATCCATTGCAGTTGCACGGCTACCGCAATTGCACGGGTACAGTTACCCACGCCGCGCCTCCGCGGTTATCGTGGACGACGACCCAAAGATATCCGCTCCGTTGATCCGCAGGCTGTCCGACCGGCGGCTGAAACTGGGTATCCGGGTCCGCAATCGCGCCCGCGATCGGATCGAAGATGAGTCGGGTCGCCGACTTAAAGCTTCCGAAGGTGGAATAATACTCCGCCCAGATCTCTTCGTGTTGTCCGTGGCCTGCCAGTTCCCAACTGCTCGGCAGCAGGTTTGCGCCGATGGACCGGCTATCGCAGTTCGCGCCAGGCGGGCAGTCGGGCGCGATGAACGTCCCCGCGGCCGTGAGGTTTGGGGGCCCCTCTCCGCCGTCAATGGCAAGCGTCGGCGGCGGCACGAGAGGAGCCGCGCCGTCGGGCAAGTTTGGCTGCGGCGTGTCCACCGACACAATCACGGGGTTGTGATTGATCGTCGCCGGATCGGCCGGATCGCTCGGGTCGTAAACGTAGACGCGCGTGAAGCCGAAGACATAGCTCTCGGGGCCGAGAACGCGGCCCATGCTGTCGAAGCAGCCGATCGGCAATGCCTGGGGATTTTGATTGGACGACGCGACGGTCAAAAGCTGCAGGTGCCCCGCGCACGCCACGTTGAACTTGATGAGCAGGCCGTAGCTCGGACTGCCGACGCGCGGCTTTACGATGCCCGCCGGGATCGAAATGTCGAGGCGAGACACCACGGGCCCGGCGCTCGTTGAGGCCCCGGGGCCCGCTTCGACCGAGTCATCCTCGGCCACCTCCAGCCCTCCGTCGACGGATCCGTCCGTGGTCTCGGCATCGCCGTCGCTCGCCTCTCCCCCCCATCGAAGGCTCCTTCGTCGTCGCCCCCATCGTTCGAAGTCGTCGCGTCGGGACTCGATCCCGCCTCCGTTTCCACGAGCGGCCCAGCGTCGGACTCGAAGCGAGCAAACTCCGCGGCGATTTGCGGGAAACACGCGTAATACGCGTCCTCGAGGGGGTTCACGCACAGAGTCGTCAGCCAGTATAGGTGCATCGGCTCGGGATTCTGCGCCCGCTGGGGGGGGGTCCGCCCGTCGAACGCGAGCACGGAAAGACCGACCGTGTCGCCCGGATTGGCGTACGGCTCGGTCGCGCTCGACGCAAGAATCCGAACGCCGTTCTGAAGGAGCGAAGGATCCTGAAAGCCGCTCGGCGCGCACGACGAAGACCCCGCGCATGCGGCGGCCAGCACGACGAGGGCGCGCGCAGAGCCAAGGGAGACGGGCCGGCCGGCGATCGAAGTCATGCTCACAAGTCCAACCGAAGGCCGAGGCTCGGCAGGATGGGAAGATCGTTGGTATACGACGTGTGCGTGTTGTTGAAGTCGTAGCTTATCCCGTCGACGTTCGCGTTGTCGTAGACGTTGAGGACGTCGAGGTACGCGCTCAGGGTCCCCCACGACAGTCTCCAGGTTTTGTCGACGCGGACGTCGAGCGAATGAAAGAGCGGCAGCCGCGAATTGTTCGGCGGATAGGACTGCAGCGGTACGTAAGCGCCTACGTTCTCGTCGTAAAACCCGTACGTCTCGGGCGTGTACATGTAGCCGCTGGTCAAGCGAAAGCGCGCGCCGAATTCCCAACCCCGCCCGAGACGGTAGCTGCCGAGTACGGTCAAAATGTGGGTCTCGTCGTAGAGCGACAATTCGAGCGGCATCCCGGGCGCGTCGCGCCGCGTGCTGCGCGAAAGCGTGTAGGAAAGCCATCCGAAGAAGTGGGCATCGGGCTTGTAGCGAATCAGCGCCTCGGCGCCGTAGATGACCCCCGTGCCGGTATTGCCGAGACCTTGCGTCACCAAGTGATCGAGCTGCTTGTAAAACGTATCGACCGACGCCTCCACGTGCGGGCCGAACTCGCGCTCCACGCCGATGTCATATTGATACGCCCGATTACTCGTTAGCCCCTTCATCCCGAACACCGCGTTCGTCTCTTGCGGCTGCGGAGGCTGCGAGAAGAGGCCGGCGCCGGCCTTGAGCGTCGTGCGCGGCGACGCCGTCACGTCCTGGCGAACGGAGACGCGAGGGTCGAAGTCCCACGTGTTCGTGTCCTTCGTGTAGTCGAGGCGAACCCCCGGCACGATGCGGCCGCCGCGCCACGGCGTCGCTTCCCATTCGGCGTACGCAGCAGGCGTGTAAAGCGAATCGCTGTTCTGCGTGCTGAGGGCCATCTGGCTGGCAAAAGGTCCCGGCGGGGGCTGGCCCGGCCTGGGCAACGGCGGCAAGACGGCCGACAGCGTGTACGGCGTATAGACGACGTCGAAGCCCACGTTCATCGTGAGTCGCTTGTCGAGCTTCTGGGCCAGCTCTCCGCGCCCGGAGATGGGCAATGTCGAAAGGTTGAAGTTCAGGCTCCCGAACGACAGGTCGACGAAGTCCTGCCCGACGGCGCCCACGAAGCGCAGCTCGGTGTCATCGCTGAGTCGGTTCTTGTAGAGCGCCTGCGCGCGCCAAAAGCCCGTGTGGGTCGACAAGCTGCCCGCGAGCGTCGGATTGGCGGCCGATCCGTTGGTGAGCAAGAGCGCGAGCCGATCGTCCGACCCGAAAAGCGCGAAGCGCACGTTCGATCGCGGCCCAAGGTCGCGCGCGAGAATCGCTTGGTAGTCGTAGTAAACGGGCGCCACGCTGACGTCGGCCCCCGCGGCCGAGAGCGCCGGGCCGAGCCACGTATCCACGTATGAGCGCCGCCCGGCCACGGCGAACCGCCAACCGGTGTCGAGGATCGGCCCCTGGGCCATGACGCGCGCGTCGATCAAGTTGGCTTCGGCGAGGGCGTGCAGCTTGTCGCTCTTGGGGTCGGCGAGGCCCACGTCCACAACGCCGCCCATGGCCCGCCCGTATTGCGTGCTGAAGTTGCCCGGGTAAAAATCGATGCGATCGATGACCTCGGTCGGCAGCACCGAGAAGAGCCCGCCAAAATGGTAAACGATGGGAATCGGTGTCCCGTCCACGAAGTACACGGAGTCTTGCGGGGCCGCGCCGCGGACGATGAGAAGGCCCGAGAGCGCCGGCGGCCGGGCCACGCCCGGCAAGTTTTGCAGCGAACGAAGGGCATCGCCCCCGGTCCCGGGAATTCGATTGAGCTCGCGTTGATCGAGCGTGCGTTTGACGACCTCGCGGGGCGGCTTCGTCCCCCGAACTTCAACCTCTTCCACTTGCTCGGGAGCACCGCCGTCGGGTCCCACCGGGGCCGCCACGACGCTCTCCGGAGCCAGCCGGTCGACGACGCTCTCGCCCTGACCGGGCTTCAGGTCCTCGTCGGTCTCGTGAGGCACCATCCCGGTCGCCGCCACGGTCACGTGGTAGCGACCTGCGGGCACCTTTTCGAACCGCCAGAGCCCGTCCGGCCCTGTCGTTGCCGTCCGTTCCTTGCCGGACGGATCGCGCAGCACGATGGTCGCGTCCGCGATGGGACGGTCCCCGGCGAGCCTCACGACACGCCCATCGAGGGCCGCCGGCGGGGGCGTGAACTTGAAGACGATCCGTGTCCGCGCCGCGACCGGCTTTCCATCCCGCGTGGCGGGGACGAACTCCATCTGCCGCGCGGCCGACAGGGCCGCCTCGTCGAAACCATGGCCGATGGGCGTCTCGACGGTGGCGGCGGTCACGAGCCCGCCGGTGCTGACCGTGACGACCACCGTCACGTCCTCGGCTCCGGACACCCCCTCGGCGAGCGCTTGCTGAGGATACATCGCCCCCTCGTTCTTCTTCGGGACCGGCATCGTGATTACCGGGGCGGAGTCCACGCGGTCAGGATCGCGAGTGCCCGCAGTCGGCGGAGGTGCGTGACCTGCTGGCTGCGCGAAGGCCGCGCCATCGAGCGAGAAAAGCCCGACAACCAGAGCGGCGAGCCGACGGTAGCGCGGTGGTCGCATCGCGCAGCCAGGGCGATTAGCCGAGGATCGGCACGACGCCAAGCAAAGAAAGCGCCGAAACGTGATCGGGACGCGTCATGCGGTTTTCGCCGCGAACGGCCGCGCCGAAGGCCGGCGGGGGCGGCGGTCCCGCGAGCCTCTCGCTATCGCGGGGGAATGGTTGACGATCCGGAAATGGCGGTGATAACGGTACTTTCTGGGATCTGTCGCGCGGCCTTCAGGGAGCGGAAGCGAATGACGAAGAGCGAACTCATCGACGCGCTCGCCGCACGGCGAACGGATCTTACGAAGGCTCGGGCCGAGCTGGTGGTCAACTGCGTATTCGACGCGATGACCGAGGCGCTTCAGCGGGGGGAAGGCATCGAGATCCGCGGCCTCGGCAGTTTCACGGTGAGACCGTATAAGCCGTACTCGGGGCGAAATCCGCGGACGGGCGAGCCCGTGGACGTTCCCGCCAAGCGACTGCCGTTCTTCAAGGTCGGCAAGGAGCTCAAAGAAATCGTGAACGGCAGCCGTCATCTGCCGATCACCGGCGGCAAGGACGACGACGGCGATAGCGACGGCGACGGCCGCAAGTAGCGCGCGATGCCTTCGTTTCTTCCGACGCCGGATCAGCTCGCCGTCGTCGAGCGCGGGATCGTCGATTTGCATGTCCGCGCCGAGCTGTCGGCGAGGTTCGACGAGTCACGCCAGAGCGGCCGCCCGCTGCGCGTGAAAGCCGGCTTCGATCCCACGCGCCCGGACCTGCATCTGGGCCACTGCGTGCTTCTCCAGAAGATGCGGCAATTTCAGGATCTCGGCCATACCGCGATTTTTCTCATCGGTGACTTCACGGCCATGGTCGGCGACCCGACCGGCCAGAACGAGAGCCGTCCCCGGCTTGGGCGGGAGGAAGTTTCGCGCTCGGCCGAGAGCTATCTGGCCCAAGCGTACAAAGTTCTCGACGGGTCGCGGCTGGAGCTCCGAAGAAACAGCGAGTGGCTCGATCGGCTGACGCTCGTCGATGCGGTCGAGCTCATGGCGAAAGCCACGGTGTCGCGAATGCTCGAGCGGAAAGACTTTCGCCGACGCTTCGAACAGGAGAAGCCCATTCATCAGCACGAGTTTCTTTATCCGCTGCTGCAGGCGTATGATTCCGTGGAGCTCGAATGTGACGTGGAGCTCGGAGGCACGGATCAACTTTTCAACTTGCTCATGGGACGCGAGCTGATGGCCAAGTACGGCAAGAGGCCGCAGGTCGTCATGACCACGCCCATTCTCGAGGGCACGGACGCACGGGTGGAGGGGGGCGTCGTCACGGGCAAGAAGATGAGCAAGAGCGCCGACAACTATATCGGCCTGCAAGACGCCCCCGCGGTCATGTACCGCAAAACGATGCAGGTCGACGACGCGGTCATTTTCCGTTTCTTCGAACTCTTGTCACGAAAAGACACGGCCGCGATCGCGGCGCTCCGGGACGAAATGGCGCTCGGGCGAAGTCCACTCGAGATCAAGGCCGTGTTCGCGCGCGAGCTCGTGGAGCGTTTCCACGGCGCGGAGGCCGGACAGCGGGCGGCGCGCGATTTCGAGGAGGCCTACGCGAAGGACGCCGTCCCGCACGACGTTCCGAATATCGAGGTGACGGCCCGGGGAGGCACCGCGGAGCTGGCGTGGGTTCTCAAGAGCGCGGGGCTCGTGACGTCCACCAGCGAAGGCCAACGACTCGTCGTGCAAGGCGGCGTGGAGGTTGACGGGCACCGTGCGGCAGACCCCAAAATGCGCTTCGAGGTCGGCAGCGCTCACCTCGTCCGGGTCGGCTCGAAGAACCGACGGTTCGCCCGAATCGTCATCGTGCAATGATCTCTCGGCGCGAGTCGCTCGCGCGGCTTGGCGCCATGGCCATCGCGGCGTGCACGCCCAGCGGCGGCCGCCCGGATCGCGTCGTTCCGGCGACCTCGGCTCCGGCGCGCCCTCTGCGGCTGGACCCGCTCGTTGACGTCGTATCCGGCGCGGACCTCCAGTGGCTCCTGCAGGCGAAGCCTCGCGAGGTACTCGCGGACCGCGATCTCGCCGCGGTGCTTGAGAGCATCGCGTCTCCGGCGCGAATGGACGCGTTTGCGCAGCGGTACGGCGGCGTGGACGTGAGGCAGGCCCGCGAGGTGGTGCTTGCGGGTTACTCCCGGGCGACCCTCGCCCTCGCGCGCGTCTCCATCGACCCGGCGCGCATCGAGGCCGCGTTTTCCGAGCGCGCTGTCGCCATCGAAGGGCGCGCAGCCGAGCCCGACGTCACGCGTCTTTGGGGCTCCGTCGACGGGGAGCGCGAGCAAATCGCGATCTTCGGTCGAGAGGCCGTGGCCATAGAAAGCGGCCAGCTCGGACCCCTGCGTGCCGCTGTCTATTTCGCCCAGGGAAGGCTCCACCGCGCGCGGCCGGCGCTCCGTGCCGAGCCGCTCGCGGCGCTCGCAGAGCGCGTCGGGGAGGCGCCCCTGAGGGGCTTCGCTCCGGGACCGTTCGAAGGCGCGTGGGCCGCCGGCCTGGGGGGCTTGCTACGGGTCACCACCGCGGCGGCGGGAGCGGCGTGGCTGACGCGACCCGCGGCCGGCGCCGCCCTCGTGCTCCGGGCGCGGTTGGTGCTCGGGGGAAATTGGGGCGCCGACGCGACCGCCGCCGGCGAGCGCTTTGCGGCGGCGTTCCATGGGCTCGCCGAGGACCCCCTGGGCCAGCTTTTGCGGGTCGATCGACCGCTCGAGGCCCCGCGCGTGTCGGTCGATCCGAGCGCGCTCACGCTCGACCTGGCCCTCGAACCCCTCGCCCTGGCGCGCGGGCTGCGCGCGGCGACCGGCGCGAACCTGCCCGAGATCCTTGGGTTATCGGCCGCGCATTGACGCGGCATGGCTGCTGATGGTAGCGCACTCGGCTCGCTTGGTGCTTGTTTGATGCTCGTTCGCAGCCCGTTCGCCGCTCGTCTGCCGCCGCCATGTCCATGACACGACCCGCCCGCTCCGCATCCACCGCCCGCGCCGTTCCTTCTTCGGCGCGTAGCACTGTCGCATCCGCTTCCGCTGCGAAATCACGAGGGAAACGCCCCGGCGGGGCACCCCGCGTGGAGCGGTCGCCCGCCCCCCAACCCGCCACCAAGCCCACGCGTCCGGTTTTGCCGGGCGGGTACATCCCTCCGCCGCCCTCGACCACGCCGGCCCCGGACTTTCGCGTGGGCGACAAAGCCGTTCACCCAGCCCATGGCGTGGGTGAGGTGACCGCCATTGAACAGCGTGAAATTGGCGGGACAAGCACGGTATTTTACATTTTGCGCATCCTCGACAACGGCATGAAAGTGATGGTTCCCCGGAGCGCGGCCACGCAGGTTGGGCTCCGGGCGATCATGAGCGACCTCGAGGCGAGCGATATTCTGGCGACCATGCGCGCCCGCGAAGTGGCCGTCGACGTACAGCCTTGGAGCCGGCGGTTTCGCGTCTACACGGAAATGATCAAGAGCGGCTCGGCGACGGAGATCGCCAAAGTGCTGCGTGACATGAACCGCCTGAAGTTCGACAAGGAGCTCTCCTTCGGTGAGCGGCGCCTTCTGGACCAAGCGCGCAGCCTTCTGCTGAAAGAGCTGGCGCTGGCGAAGAAGAAGACCGAGACCGAAATGGCCGAAGAAATTCGCCAGATCTTCAGCGCGTGACGCCCGCCGTCAGGCGAGCGCGATCGGGCTCGACGCGAGAGCCGAGCCCGCGGGTGACCCGCGGATCTTCTCATCAGTCAGGCCGCGCCCGGGGAACCCCCGACGATGAGGATCTCGATGCGTTCGCGCGGCGTCTCGGGAGGTGGCGCCACGGCCTCCGCCTGGCCAAAGTACTCCTCCAGCGCAGCGCGCAGACTCGCGACCGCTTCGTCGACGGTGCGGCCTTCGCCGGCCCGGTCCACCTCCTCGCATTGCGCGAGCCACATGCCGGCGGTCTGCGTGAGTACGGCCGAAACTCTCATCGACCCAGCATAATGCATTGATTCGCTCTCGGGGTGGACGCGGCGAGATGTCCGAACGGCTGCGGGGGGCAGCGCAGGAGGCCGGTCTCTCCAAGGCCACCCGCGCCGTCTAGGTCCCCACGATATGGACAACCAGCTCCCGCCGGTGCGGCGCGCGGCGGTGCTCCCATAGATAGAGCGCCTGCCATGTCCCGAGCGCGAGCGCTCCGGCCGTAATCGGAATCGATTCGCTCGAGCGCGTCACCGCGGCCCGCAAGTGACCCGGCATGTCGTCCGGGCCCTCGTCGTCGTGCTCGTAGCCTGACCCTTCGGGCGCCAGACGCTCCATCCATGCGCTCAGATCGCGGAGAACCGCCGGTGCCGCGTTCTCCTGAATGACGAGCGACGCGCTCGTGTGACGAAGAAAGACGGTCGCCAGGCCCGTCGTGACGCCGGACTCGACCACCCGGGCCGCAACCTGCTGCGTGACGTCGTAAAGGGCGCGGCCCGTCGTGGAAATCGAGAACGCGCGCTGGTACACTTTCACCCTGGCGCCCGTAGCACGCCCATCCCACGCTCGCCGCGCGCGGTCGGTCGCGGGCAGGGCCCGCGGGCTCCGCGCGACGGCGCGTTACGAGCGCGACTCGTAAACGCGCATCGCGGGCAATTCGAGCACTGTGAGAAAGCCGCTTTTCCCGGCCCCTGTATCGAGGCCCACGCAGCAAGGGCCCGCCCATATGTCGAGGGGATCATCCGGGGTGTACGTGCTCAGCTCAGGCGGCAAATAGGCCGTCGCCGTGTGGCCAAAGACCACGAGTTTGCCTCGATAGTTACGAAAGAAGTCTTCGTCGCGGAGCCAGAGAAGAGCGGCCGGAGTGGGAGCCTGCGATGGATGCAGGAAGCCCTCTTTTCCTCGGGGCAGCCCGGCGTGAACGTAGATCGCGTGCTCGTCTTCGTACCAGTGCGGCAGACCCTGCATCCATTGGACGACATCGGGCGGAAAGAAGCCGCCGCTCAGCAACGACTTCATCTCGTCCGGGCGCGCCGCGGCTCCCAGCTCGCCGACGGGCGCCCCCACGAACGACCGAAGCGCAGCCAGACACCCGTTGCCGGGCGGAAGCACGAATTCGGGCCACCCCTTGCGAATCACGCGGAGCCACGCGTCCTCATGGTTGCCCCGAAGCGCGACGATCTTGGGCTTTGCCTCCCTCTCGAGGCGGCGAATCCAGCGTACGACCTCGGCTGAATTCGGACCGCGGTCAATGTAGTCCCCGAGGAAGACAAGAGTGTCACTTGCCTCCATGGGGGGAAGGTCTTCGAAGACGCGCTCGAGCGCGTCGAGGTCTCCGTGAATGTCCCCCACGGCGAACGTTCGACCCACGACGATTGCATTCTGTCACGATTCGGGGCGAC
Organism: uncultured delta proteobacterium; assembly: GCA_963831555.1. GTDB lineage: Bacteria > Myxococcota_A > Polyangia > Polyangiales > Polyangiaceae > Palsa-1150. Next base: position 325,702 of record CAWHQT010000014.1, on the reverse strand, counting down.
GGGGCCCGCTCGTTCGAAACACGACCGCGCCCGAGGCGGTGCTCCGGGTCGGGCGCGCCGCCGAGTCCGATCGATTCGCTCGAGTCGATCCGCGTGCCGTTGGTCTCCGCGAGGGCCGGCCCCCCCAACTTCCATTTCCCGGCCACGCCTTCATTTTTCAGTCGGCCTTCGCGATCTTGTCGCGCAGCTTCTGCACGATGTTGGCGTACCCTTCGTCTGGATTGTGCATCTTCTTGCGGAACTGGTCGTAGTAGTTCTTTGTCAGACTCGACCCCTCCGTGACGATATCGACGACCTTGAAACCATCGGCCATTCGCTTGACGACATAGTCGACACGCACCGCCGGCTCACGTGGCTTGAGGCGGTTTTTCGCTTCGGTCATCACGCGCGTGTCTCCCAGCGCGTCGCGTGAGCCGCGGTAGTCGACCTCGTAGTCGAGTGTTTTTGCGAGGTTACGCTCGTACGTTTTGCGCACGAGCTGCTCGAGCAAGGTGCGAACCTCGGTCCGTTGCGCATCGCTGTAGCCAGCCCACAAGTCTTCGCAGGAGGGCTCGGCGGCGGGACACGGCTGGCCGAAGGCGCGGTGCGTGAGCTCGTCGTAGCCGACGAAAAGGCCGAGAGCTTGCCGAACCTGCACGTCCCGCGCGCTCGACGGGGGCTGGTGCAGCAGTTGCTCGATGCGGCGGTGTTGCTGCTGCACGAAACCCTGGGCGTCGTCTTCCGCGGCGACGCCGGGGAGCGCGAGGACGATGGCGGAGGTAGCGAGAGAAAGGGCGATGGCATGGCGAAGTGACATCGGGACGTGGGCCTCGGGAAGGGTAGACGCTTCGGGCGGGAGTCGGAGGAACGCGCCCCCCGCGATCGCTTGCCGCTGCGTGCATAGGACGGTCGACCCCCGCGCGCCATTCAATGCGAGCGCGCCCGAGCTCGGTCCGGCTCAACGGAGCGGAGGCGGCCGGACGCTCTTGGCCAACCCGACCACGTCACGGCTCAGCGTGAGCTGAAAGCTCGCGCCGCCGCCCGGTGCGCGTCGTACGGCCAACGTCGCCCCCATGGGCGCGTGGTCGTCCACGATGCGGCGCACGACCGCCAAGCCGATCCCCGCGCCGTGGGTCCGCGTCGTGAAGAACTCGTCGAAGATGCGCCCCCCCTCGTCGTCCGGTACGCCCGGTCCCTGATCGTCCACGGCGAGCGTCAGTTCGCGCTCCCGGAGCGACAAGATCACGCGGACGACCGACCCGGCCGAGGTGGCTTGAATTGCGTTTCGCACCAGATTCCACAGCACTTGGCGAATCTGCGCGCCGTCGCAGCGAGCCAGCGTTTCGCCGGGCGGGCCCTCGTAGGTCACACGGACGTCCGAACCCCGGGCGGCATGGGACGCGAGGGCCACCACCTCGCGCGCGAGCGCCGAGACGTCGGTCGCGTGCGGGCTCGGCGCGCGTGGCTTGGACAGGTCGACCATGTCGCCCACCAGATCGTTCAATCGGCGTGCCTCGCGCTTGATGATCTCACAGAGCCGCTGGTCCTCGTCGGAGAGATCGGACGACTCGCGCAGCATCTCGATCGAGCCCATGATCGAACCGAGCGGATTGCGTATCTCGTGCGCAAGGCCGGCCGCGATTCGACCCAGGACGGCGAGGCGTTCCGCTTCGTGAGCCCGCCTCGTGGCCACCTGCAGGGCCCCTCCGGTCAAACGCAAGCGCTCGGCCAGGTACCCGGCGAGAAGCGCCACGACCGTTACACCGAGGGCGTTGAGGAGGACCGGAAAGACGAGTTCTGTCGATTCGGCGGCATAACCGGCCGCTTGATCCGGGGGCGGCGGGACCCAGCCGAAGTGGAATGCGGCGCAAAGCAGCGCGTAAATTCCGATGCCGAGTGCGGCAGAGAAAATGGCCCCCCGCACGCCGACCAAGATCGCGCCGACCAGGCACGTCAGGGCGTAAAATGAGGTCGCGCCGCTCGACGGACCGCCGGTCACGTAGACGATGGCCGTCCACGTTATTTGATCGAGGGTGACCTGCGTCCACGCGAGCGCGAGCATTCGCTTGCCTGACCGCAACGCGGCCGCGTAGAGGCCGGCGAGGGCGAACCCCGCGCCAATGGTCGCAAAGACGACGCTTTGGCTGAACGGATAGCGCGCGAGCTCGCCGCGCAGGTAAAGCGTGGCGGTCGCGCCGAGGAGCAAGACGAGAAATGCGAGTCGGAGCCCGGTAATCCAGGCCAAACGGGTGGCCAAGCTGTGGTCGGGAGGCCGGCCGCTCGGCGACCTATCGTCCGATGCGCCGCCGCCATGGACCCCGTCTCGGGTGGTGCGGATACCGAGCTCCACGGCGGACCCGAGCCTAGTACGGCGTGCCGGACGTTCGTGCGGGTTCCCGCAGGGCCGGCGCGGCGATGCGTCGACTCGCCGCCCTGCGGGCCAATCGACGCACTCAATCCGCCTTGATCTTGCCGGCGATGCTGAAGATGGGCAAATACATGGCAATGAGTACGACGCCCACCGTGCCCCCGATGCCGACCATGAGCACGGGCTCGATGAGGCTCGTCAGCGCGCTCACCGCGACATCCACTTCCTCCTCGTAAAAATCGGCGATCTTGTTGAGCATGGCGTCAAGCGCGCCGGTCTGCTCTCCGACGCCGACCATCTGTACGACCATCGATGGAAAGACCCCCGTCTCCATCAACGGTTGCGCCATGTTCTTGCCCTCCGAGATCTTCAGCCGGGCATAGAGGATGGCTTCCTCGATGACGACGTTGCCCGCAGTTTTCGCCACGATCTCGAGCGCGTCCAAGATCGGCACTCCGGAGGTCAGGAGCGTACCCAACGTTCGGGTGAAGCGAGCCACGGCGATTTTGCGAAGAACGCCCCCGATGATGGGCAGGCGAAGGAGCAGCTTGTGGATGGCCTTTTTCCCCCTCGGCGTCCGGTTCGCGTAGACGACCGAGGCGATCGCGCCCGTCACGGCGAGGAAGATCCAAAGAAAATTGCCGAGGAAGATGGCGGACACCTGCATCACGATGCGCGTCAGCACGGGCAGTTCGTCTTTGGCCCCGAAGTCTTTGAACATCGTTTGAAACCCGGGGATGACGAACACGAGCAGGATCGTGAGCACCCCGAAAAACACGATGAGCACGATGCTCGGGTAGGCCATCGCACCGCGCACCTGGCTGCGGAGCTTCAGCGCCTTCTCGATGTACACGGCCAGCCGGTTGAGGATCGTGTCGAGGATGCCGCCCACTTCGCCCGCCTGAACGAGGTTGACGTAGAGATGGTCGAACACCTTGGGATGGCGACGGAGCGAGTCGCTGAAGGTTGCGCCCTGCTCGACGCTCGCTTTGACGTCCCGAAGAATCGCGGCGAAGTGCTTATTGTCGGTTTGCCCTTGCAAGATGTCCAGGCACTGAACGATCGGCAAACCCGCGTCGATCATGGTCGCAAAAAGCCGCGTGAACGTGACGATGTCTTTGGTGCTGACTCCCGAGCCGAGCTGAAAGGCAAACGCCTTGGCCCTCTTTTTGACCTTCGTGGGTTGTAGTTGCTGTCCGCGTAGGCGCTGGTTGACCGCGTCCTCGGACTCGGCCTCCATCGAGCCCTTGCGGAGCTCACCGGTACGAGCGCGCGCTTCCCATACGAATTCGGCCATGGTCGGTTTTCGAGCGCCTCGCCCTGCCCGCCCCACGCAGAGGGGCGTTCGGGCGTCGTCGCTCAAAGCAAAGGGTACAAGTCGTAGACACGAGGGGTCAAAGACTCTTCGCGAGCGAGGCGGACCGCCGCCACTCTCCCCCCGTGACCGAGCTTGCCCGACACGGCACAGGCTTCCCGCGCGGCAAGGCTCCGCTCGGCAGAACGGGCTCGCCCGTCACGTCGAGGGGGAGCGATGCCGCTCCACCTTCGAGCTCGCATCAGGCGAGACGCTGTTTCCTTCGTCGCGTGTCCGGCGCAACCGGGTGGGGGCTCGTCAGAATGTCCACCCCAGTGACGCGTCCGTCACCAGCTGTGTTTCGCCCCCCTGAAGCGCGAACGCGCTGCCAGGCGCGGCCGAAGCCGAGCCCCCCAAATATTCCATTGCCCCCGCGCCGAGCCGCGCGGACAGGCCCATGTCCCACGTCCACTGCCACCCGGCGGTGCCGCCCAAGCCGATGACGTCCGCGCTCCAGTCGCCGCCCAAGGGAGACTCGCCCACCGGGCGGGCGAAGAGGAAACGCGGCTCGATATAGAGGCCATGGAAAATGCATCGCACGGGATAGAGAATCAGCCCGACGCCGAGCGCCGCCGCCGGCGTTCCACCGCCAAGATCATAGACGTCGCCCTCCACCGCGACGGCCAGCCGGCTCGCGAGCGCGAAGTCTGCCTCCGCCCCGAAGACGCCCGCCGACATCGCCAGCGGATTGAACATGAAGGCGAGGCCGCGGGTCGGCTCGTCAACGGCTTCGTCCGACCGGTCCGCGAACGTTGGGGCTTCTTCGTCGGAGGCGGTCGCGCCCCTCGCCGGCGGGGACGCGACGGCGAAGCCGACGGCGAAGGTTGTGACGAGAGCGGCCTTGGGCGCGATCGACATGGTACCGGCCCATCGTCACGGCCGCTCCTTGGTTGCGATCTATTTGCCGGCAGTGAGCGCGCCGCCGAGTTGCTTCGCGCGCCCGCACGGACGTAACCGTGCCGGGCTGCTTGCGCGCCACCAAGCGGGTCTGCGCACGTTTCGCGTCTTTCACGAGCCAGGTTTTGGGGGAGATCCTCGCCCCCCAAGCCCCCAACTTCCGTTTCCGGCCACACTTTCAGATCGACCCGCGCGCCGCGATCTCGCTCAAGATCGTGGCGATCGATTCATAGAGGGCCTCCGGGATTGGGTCCCCGATTCGCAGCTCGGACAGCGCATCGGCAAGCGGAACGTCACGGACGACATCGACGCCGTAGTCCCTCGCGGCGCGCTCGATGCGCTCCGCCATTTCGCCCTCCCCTGCCGAGACGACGAGCGGCGCGTCATGAAGTTCCTCTTCATAGCGCAGCGCGATGGCGCGCTTCATGTGACCTCCACCGCATCTGCGGGAATGTTTCGAGCGGCCAACCGCGCGGCGATCCTGCCTTGCCATGCGCGCGCGTCGACGCCCGGCGGCACGTCGAGATGGACGCGAACGTGCCCGCCATCGGCGTGGACGAGCAGAGTTGCCCCGGAGAGCTCTCCGGTACCGATTTCGAGGCGTGCGGTCCCGCGCCGGCCGTCGCCTGACCATGCCACCCGTCGCACGAGGGCCGGGATCAGGTGCTCCAGCGACGAGAGCGTTCTGGCGGCCGCTTCTGGCACGACGGGCCGCGTCGCCGTCGGGCCGGAAAGAAGCAGCGTCACGGGGGGGGAGAACGAGAGCATGTCCGGCGGCGCGAGCGCGGCGCGGTGACGGTTCAGCGGGTCGAGTGGATCGTCGTCACACCGGTCGGCCGACAGGTCCGCACGCGGCCCCGCGTGCCGAAGGGCCGCCGATGACCCCGACGCGCGCAGCGCTTGGGCGCCAGGGTCTGGCGTTCGGACCGTTTGCGCCGCCGCCGCCGCCGCGGCCTCGCGAACGAGCCCTGCGTCTTCGCGGGCGAGCACCGCACGGAATGCCGCGTGGGGCGCGGGTGCGTGCACCAGAGCCCCGTAGAATCCAGGACCCGAAGGCGCGCCCTGCGGCACCGCGGTGCCCGGAGCCAGGGCGGCCGCCACAGCTAGAGCAAGTGTCATTGGCCATTCCCTTGGAGCACCGTCTTGATGGCGCTCGTCGTGCGGTCGACCACCCGGGAGGCCAGATCGATCGCCTCGCTGTAGCGGTAGACACCCACTTGCAACGCGATGAGCCGCGCGGGGGCAAAGTCACCTCCCACTTGCATCGAGTCGACCGCGGCCGTCATCAACTGCTCACCGCGATCGAGCCTTCGCCCAATACCGTGCAGGACCTGGGCGAACGGCGAGAGGTCCGCGCGCGCAAGCGGCGACGGGCGTACCCCCGCTTCCCGCGGGGGGGCGGGGGCGGAGGCCGGGAGGGCCGATGCGTCACCGAGAGATACCCTCATGACCCCCTGTCCTCACGAGTGGATGTTCTGGATCGCGGCCTTCGCGCTGTCGTGCTCCGTCTTGAGCACGTTGGAGAGCGCCGTAAACGAACGATTCTGCGAATCCACCTGCTGTTGCACTTGGAGATAATAGAGATTGAGCTGCGCGGACTGTTGCAGCGACGCATCGATTCCGCCGGACGGATCGGTGCTGCTGCCGCCGACGCTCACACCTGCGGTGCCGGCGCCGAGCCCCGCGATACCTCCGGCGAGTGCGATGCCGGAGGAAGAGGACGCCGACGGACCCTCGGCCGACGTCGTGCTCGACAGCACGCCGACGTTCGCGCCCACAGGCACCATTCCACCGCGAACCGCTGCGGCGGTGACCGGCGACCCGGGGAGGGCGTTGGCGACGAGCTCTGCGCCGGAGACCAACCCGCTCGCCCCGGCCGCAAGGACCTGGCTGAAAGTGACCCGCTCGGGGGCCGGCGTGGGCCGGGGCATACTCTCGACCATGACGATGTCGGCCCTCGAAACGCTTGAAATCCGGGAATCCATATTCTGCTCCTTATTGTCTCTTCAATTAGCGGCCGGCCCGCGCGGTTTGGAGTGCGTACTGCGCCACGCGATCGTTCGGGTCGAGCGACGTCGCTCGTTGCGCGGCGTCGACCGCACCTTCGGCGTCGCCTTCGCCGAGGCGCGCGATGGCCAGCCAACCGAATGCGGACGCTGCTTCATTGTGGTCGCCAAGGCGCGTGAGCGGTTCGAGACGTTGGCTGGCTTCGAAAAACGCGCTTCGCTCGAGGAGCAAGCGCGCGCCGATGAGCTCGAGGGCGGCACTCGGTCCGAGGCGATCGCGAGCACGCGAGAGCACGCGCTCCGTCTCGTCCACGCGCCCCAGCCGCAGGAGGGACTCGCAGAGCCCAGTCCATCCCGCGGCGAACTCCGGTGCCACCTGGGTCAGACGGAGGAATTGCTCGCGTGCCTCTTCCAGCGCCCCACGTTCAAAGAGGCGGCGGCCCAGGTTGATGCGCGCCGGCGCGAAGCCCGGATCGACACGCAACGCCGCCCGATAGTATGTCTCGGCATCCCGGGGCCGCCCTTCGCACTCGGACAGCAGGCCGAGCGCGTGGTGCGGCGTCGGCAAATCGGCGTTGAGATCGCGCGCCTTCACGAAGTCGTTCCGGGCGCGCTCGAAGTTGCCTCGGCGCAGCTCGATGAGACCGAGGTTGACCCACGCCTCCGTGAAGCGGGGGTTATACTCGAGCGCCAGCGCGATGCGCGCTTCGGCGGTCTCCAGGTCGCCCGCCGCGAGCGCCGCGGCGCCGTCGCGATTGAGCGCGAGGGCCTTCGGCGGAAGCGGGGCCGTGTGCGCGCACGCGGTCAGCAAGAGAGCGGCGAGCGAGCCGGAGGAGACGAGAGCCTCCGCGCGAATCATGGGTTGTTCACGCCCGCAGGCTCGCGGCGGCCAAACGCGTCGCGTTCTGCGTCTCGAGGATCTGGTCGAGAAACTGTTCGACCTTCTGGATCGAATCGCTCGCGGCCTGCGCGTCGTCGCGCGCTTCGTCGTATCTACGTAGGTCGGCCTGGGCCGATGCACCGGACTGCGCCGCGCTCGCGTCATCCTGCTCTCCGCTCGCTTTGCATCCCCCCGAAACGATGGCGGCCACGCCGGGGCTGGCCTTCGCGCCCGCCTCGAGCGCGGCATGCCAATCGATTGTCCCGGACGCCGCGCCTTGCGCGGGCGCATCGACGCACGCGCTCGCGGCCGTGAACGCGCCGGCGACGATGTCGCCCGCGCCGCTCCAGATGGCCGCGTCGCGATCGCTGTCCGCCTTCTGCCGCATTGCCTGCACCTGTTGGCTATCCTCTGCGGTGGCGGCGGCGTCGGCCGTTTGCTGCAGAGCGCGCGCTTGGTTTCGATCTTGCTCGTCCGCTCGCGTCAGAAGCATGGCGAGTTGTTCAATCGAGGCGCCGCCGAGATTCGTATCGCTCGGAGCGGGAAGAAGGGGCACGTCGCCCGCCGACGGGAGCCGGGCGTTCACGACGCTCGCGGGCATCTGGACGAAAGACGGCCCGTTGACGGATGTCGCTTTCATGGTTTTATCCTCGTATGCCGATGGCGGCGTTGGTCGCCGTTTGATCCAGCGTTCCCTCGGTCGCCGCGAGGGTGCTCAGGATCTGTTTGGATTGCCCGTCGGACCGCTGAATTTCGTCGAGGACGACTTGCGTGAAGCGAAGAGCACGATCCGACTGCGCCTTCGCCGAGACCGCGTCCGCCGCGGCCTGCTCGCCGTCGGCCTGCGCTTCACCCCCTTCGATGACGGCACTTCCTTGACCTATCGTCGCGGCCCCCGAGGTCACCGTGGCGGCTCGACTCACGATGTTCGTGGCTTCCGAGGCCGCTCGCGCGCCGGAGGCCAACGTCGCCCCCATGGAGCACGCGGCCCCCGCAACGCCCATTCCCAAATCAATCCAGCCGGCGGTTTTGGAATCGACTCCCAGCTTTTGCAACAAATGAAACTCGCCGTCCGCAAGGCTTGCCGAGGACAAGACCGCTCCAGCGACGGCGAGCACGACCACGGGCGTGGCGGCGCCGAACGTGCAAACGACCGCCGCGATCGACGCCACCACTCCGGCGACCTTTGCCACGTCCCCCAGGACGGAGCCGAGATTGTCCCAGAAGCTGTGGTGCTTCGCGGCGTCGTCCTCGTTCGCGATGGCTTGCTGCTCCTTCTGAAGCGCCTGGTTTCGCTCCGTTTGCAGCGACGCGATCTTGTGCGCGCCCTGTTCCACACCCAACGTCTGGTCCTTCGCCTCGAAGAGATAAATGAGCGAGAGGGGGTCACCGCCCCCGAGCGCGGAGGCGGTCGGGTCCGGGAGCAACGGCGGCTCCGCTCCGGTTTGCGCGAGCAGCACGGCCGTCGCCGATTGCCCCGCGATGCCGTTTTTGGCCGCCACCGCCGTGGAGATCACGAAAGCCTCCGTCGTTCGCTTGCGACGAGGGCAATGAGGTCGTCATCCTCGAGGTCTTTTGCACAGGCATGGGCCGCTGCGAGCGCGGCGTCCACGTCGCGCCCGAGCTTGGACAGCGCGCGGGCCCGTGCGAGAAGGCAGCGAACGGGCGACCCTCCGCTCTGCCCCGTGACGACGCTTCCGGCGCCGTAGAGTTCGATGGCAACGTGAAGCTGGGCTGCGCGTTCGTGGCATTCGCCGAGGCCCAACCAACCGCGCTCGTCACGCGGTGCCACCCTGAGCAGGAGACGGAAGACTTTTGCCGCCTCGGCCGCGCGTTCGCGACCGAGAAGAAAATGGCCCGCCGCGTAGATTGCCTCGACGGTGGCTTCTTTCGAGTCGGAACGGGCGCCGTAACCGGGTGCCTGCCAATGGCCGGGGCTCATGAAACCGCCTATTGTCCTATCGCTTTGGCGGCGTCATCGAGGGTGTCGTTCTCTTTGGTCATCATTCCCGTGGCTTGCTCCACCGCTTGCTGGCGCTGCGAGACGAGATCTTGAAGCTGAAGCATCTGGATCTCGGCGCCGCTCTTGATATCGTCCGATAGATTGCCGACCGCCTGGGTCGTTCCTTGCCAATCGTCGTTCTGAGGGGGCTTTGCCAGTGTTGCAGAGTCGGGGATTACGGAGGATACGACTCCGAGCGCACTGGCCGGCGTTTCTGTGTACTTGGAGGTCATTTGCTGCTCCTGCGCCGAGAGCTGCGCCGCCACGGGATCGCCCGCGGGAAGCTTCGCGATGGCCGCGTCGAACGCTGCGGTGCACTTATTCAGATCTCCATTGGTCTGGGGCCCGGCGGTGCCGAAGCTCTCGAGCGCCGTCTGCACGCTCTCGACGGCGGTGCGCTGCTGCAGCGCCAAATTCTGCGCGTCGATCTGGGTCGTCATCTCGTCATCGAGTGACCCGAGCTGCATCTGGCAGTACGCCAAGAGGGCATCGGGGGACATGTCCGATACTCCCGCGCTCGCGTCCGTCGGTGCGTTTGCGTACGCGTTCATCACCGCAACCAGGTTGCCTACAGTCGTCATCGCAATTCTCCCGTGTTGTTCATGGCCATAGGTTTCCGTTTTTGTCGGGGTTCGCGCTTCAGCAGCGGAGCGCGCTCGCCTTCACCGATTCGATGGGCCCGAGCGGGCCCGAGCGGACCGAGCGGACGCGCGCATCCGCGCATTGCTCCGCGAGCCTCGCGAGGCTCGCGCGGCGCACCGTGACGGTGCCTTCGGGGTCGAGCGCTTCGAACGCGGCGCGCAATTTCGCATCTTGTTCAGCCAGCGCCCGCAGGATGTCGTCGACGGTTACGGTCCGTTCTTTCATCGCTCTTCTCCGCTGCGTCATCCTCCTGTCGGCCGCGCGCGATGGCGGTTGCGCGAAAACGTCGGCGGGGCACCGAACGTTCGGGTTCCTTCTGCGTTCTTTCGGTTCACGCCGTCGTTTTGGGTTCGTCCACGGTCACCGTAATTTCGTGTTCGCGACGAAGGTCGGAGCCTGTCAAGGCGCGAATCCGCGCGGTCCGCGCCGGATGAGCTCTTGCGTCCCGATCCGATTCGATTCGCAGGTGAGCGACAAACGCTCGGCCAGAGGGGGCCCGAGACGCCCAGCAATACCGGCAGCGGAACTTGCGCTACAACTTGTGTCGCCCTTTCGACAGGCCAAAACGGCCCGGGCCTTTCCACGGCGACCGAAAACGGATGGAGTCGACGATGAAGCACAAGATCCTCTTGGTCGATGCAGATCGGCGCAGCGTTCGGGTACTCGGGGTCGCCCTTCGGGACGCGGACTACGACGTCAGAGTCGCCGGCAACGGCGTCGAAGCGCTCGAGAAAGTCGAGTCCGCGGTGCCGGATGTCGTCGTGAGCGACTCGCAACTGCCGAAGATGGATGGCTATTCGCTGGTGGAGAAGCTCAAGGGGCGGAGGGAGACGGCGCACGTCCCCATTCTTCTTTTGACGAGCAAAGGCCCGTCTGAAGACAGGGAACGAGGACGCAAGCTGGGCGTCGCGGACTACTTGCCCAAGCCGGTCTTCGTGCGCGAGCTCGTGGCGTGCGTGGGATTGCTCGTTGCGCGAAGCGCGCGGGCCCGGATCGCGGCGTGCGCGTCCGCGTCCGGACCGGGACGGTTTTCGGGGTCCACGAAGGATGTCTCGGTCGTCGACCTCTTGCAGACGTTCGAATTGCTTCGCGAGAGCGGGGTCGCCCATCTGCATCGCGGCGCGGAGGAAGCGGCGATTTACTTCCGCGATGGCCGCGCGGTCGACGCGAGGCTGGGCCGGGTTCGCGGCGAGCAGGCCATCTACGCGGCGCTGATGTGGAGCGAAGCGGCGTTCGACGTGGAGTTCAAGCCGGTCACCAAGGAAGACGTCATCGACCGGTCGACGGGAACGCTCCTCGTGGAAGGCATGCGACGAGTCGAGGCCTGGGGCCGCATCTACGAACAACTGCGGCCACTCACCGCCCTCGCAGAAGTCGATCACGTCCGCTTGCTCGAGCAAGTCGTTTCGCGGTTGTCCGACCGCAAGACCCTCTCGGGCGACGGCGGCGACCCTCTGCTTCAGGGCCTCGCGGTGCCATCGAACGTCGGCGGATCCGAGCGGTCCGCGTTCGCGTCGTCGCCGGCCAGCGAGTCCGACGACGACGAAGGAACAGAGAGCGAAGAGGGCGACGACGACGACCACGACGACGACGACGACGCAAAAACGGACGACGAGCGCGGCCCGCGCATGGCAGAGGAGGTCACATCGAGGGAGCCCGCGCGTGCCGCTCCTGCGAACGGGTTTGGCGCGGCCCTCCCGCCGCGACGCCCTTACGCGGTCGCTGCCTCAGAGACGCCGGCGCATTCTCCCTCCGCAAGCGCGGCCGTCACGCCCTTGCACGCGGTCCCAACGCGCGCGACGCGCGACGCGGCTCCCCCGACTCACGCCGCATCGTCCGTACGCGACGAGCCCGCAGATCGGGCCGACGAACAGCCTCTGCCCTTGGTGCGCGAACCTCGCGCGCACGTCCCGGTCACCGTTGTCGAGGCGGCAGTCGGCGCGAGCCCCTCGTCTCCGCCGTGGACGCGAGAAGTGGATCTGCTATCCGAAGACGCGGCAGACCCGGACGTGCCGATTCCGGGCGTCCGAGGCGCCATGGACCGGACCCGCAGGCTCGTCGTCACGGCGAGCATCGCCGTGGCGATGCTGATCTGCATCGCGGCGGGACTGGGCGTGTTGAGCGCTCGTCATGAGCGACGAGCGGATGACGCGCGGAGGCAAGACGCGCTCGCAGCAGCCGCCGTGGCGCCACGCCCCGAAGCGGTGACGTTGGCTTCCAACCTACCGAGCGTCGAGCCGCCGGCCCCCACCGCGACTGCACCTTCGCCGCTGACCGGGGGCGAAGCGATGACCGAGGCGACACCCCTCTCCGGGACGGGGGTAACGCCGGCTTCCGGTGCGCTGCCCGTTGAAGCCGAGACGCACCACGTGCACTCGGCGCTCGTCGCGGAGGCCGAGCAGGCGCTCGTTCACGGAGCCATCGACCGTGCGATAGTCCTGTCGGGTCAGGCCATTGCGGCGGAGCCCACGGACGCGGACGCATGGTTGACGCTCGCCGCAGCCCATCGTGCGTCGGGCGACGACAGCGCCGCCCGGGCCGACTATCGCAACTGCATCGCGCGCGCGCGCACGGAGGCCGTGAGCCATTGTCGCGTCCTTGCGGCGCATTAGACCCCGAGCGCCAACGCGGACACCGCCACGCGGGCAAGGGAAGCCCGACGGCAACCGTGCTCACAAAGACGCGGCAAGCGGCGTCGACGAATTGATCGTCGTCCCGACGCCGAGTTCGCCGGCGTCATTGCGTCCCCAGCATGCGAACGAGTTACCGGGAAGCAGCGCGCAGGTGTGAGACTGGCCGACGGCAAGGGTCGTGGCGCCTATCAGCTCCGCGCCGCCTATCACGTTGGACACCGCCACGGGCGTGTTCGAGTCGGTGGTCAAGCCGTTGCCCAGCTGGCCGTAGACGTCTTCACCCCAGCACACGGCCGCACCGCCCGGAAAGAACGCGCAGGCGTGGGCATCGGCGTCGCCGCCTTGGGCGAGCGCCGTGGCACCCGTCACGTTGGACACGGGCACGGGCGTCGCGGAATCCGTGTTCGTCCCGTTCCCGAGCTGGCCGTGCAGGTTGGATCCCCAGCACGCCACCGAGCCGCCCGAGACCAGCGCGCACGTGTGCTCGTTCGACGCGCTGATGGCCGTGACACCGGTCAAGGCGGAGACCGGCACGGGCGTCGTCGACTCCGTCGTCGTTCCGTTGCCGAGCTGGCCGGAATCGTTGTACCCCCAACACGTGACCGAGCCGCCCGCCAGCAGCGCGCACGTATGGCGGCCCCCTGCAGAGAGGGCCGTGACGCCGGTCAGACCGGAGACGGCAACGGGCGTCAAGGAAGTGGTGGTCGTCCCGTTGCCAAGCTGGCCGGTCGTGTTGAAGCCCCAGCACGCGACCGTGCCGCCAGTCAGCAGCGCGCAGGTGTGCAGCCCCCCTGCGGAGACGGCCACCGCGCCCGTGAGGCCGGAGACCGCGACCGGCGTCGCGGAATCGACGCCCGTCCCGTTCCCGAGTTGGCCTTCGCCATTGAGTCCGGCGCACGCCACGCTGCCGCCGGCGAACAGCGCGCAGGTGTGCTCGGTGCCCGCGGTGATGGCCGTGGCGCCGGTGAAGCCTGGCGACGTCACCGGCGTCGTGGTGTTCGTGGCCGCGCCGTTGCCGAACTGGCCAGCGATGTTGTTCCCCCAGCACTTGACCCTGCTGTCCGCGAGCAGCGCGCAGGCGTAAGCGCCCCCGGCGGCGATCGCCGTGGTGCGCTTGCACGCGCCGTCCAGACAGCTGGAACCCTCGTCGCAGGCGACGCCACAGCCCCCGCAGTTGCTCAGGTCCGATTGGGTGTTCGTGCAGACGTCCGCGCAGACCATTTGGCCCGTGGGACACGAGCACATGCCATGGCTGCACGTCTGGCCGACGACTCCATTGCAGACATACGCCGTCGACAGGACGAGGCCGTGGCTGTCGACGACGTCGATTCGTTCGCCACCCGCGGCACAGTTCGGCCCCGGGGGCTCCGGCGTGACCAACGCGGAGGAGCCGGGCGGACCGGCGTCCCCTTGCGGGCCTTGGGGCCCGGGCGGCCCTGCGTCTCCCTTCGGCCCCGCGGGTCCTTGCGTTCCGACCGGTCCTTGCGTTCCGGCCGGTCCTTGCGGTCCGGGCGGCCCGGCGTCCCCGGGCGTCCCCGCCGGCAAAGCGATCGGCGTCCAATGGCCGCCGCTACACGCCCAGAGCGTCTTCGTCGTGCTGGCGTACGCAACGTCGCCCGCCAGGGTTGTCACGCACGGGACGGCCACCCAGTTGTTGGCCAGGCACGCGTAGAGCGTCGGAAGGGCAGGGGACGCCGGCACGACGATCCCCGTCGTTCCCGCGAGCGCCGCCGCGCACGTCGGAAGGCCAGCCACCGTGGCGCTCTGGATCGTCACGTCGAAGACGCCGTTCACCGGCGGCGGAGCCGACGACGGCTCTGTGCCCGGCCGCCCGTCTTCGCTGCTGCACCCTGTTCCGATCATTGCCACGGACACGCTCAGCGCTACTAATGACACGACGATTTGCCGCTTCATGTCCACACCCTCTCACCGAGAGACGCTCGTGCCGCTCCGAGCGGCGCCCAATCGAAAATTATCGCTCGTCGTCGGATCGCCCAACGGTGCGCGGAGATACTCGCCTCTGTCGAGATTGTCTACGTAATTTCGTCGAGGATCGGTGCGGTCGCCCTTCCACGGGATGCGCCCCCCCATCATGGTCATTCGTGGCCGAATCACGCGGATGCGGTCACGAATGCCGTCGATGCGGTCGCCCTTCCACGCGGTGCGCCTCCCCATCATGGTCATTCGTGGCCGAATCACGCGAATGCGGTCACGAATGCCGTCGATGCGGTCGCCCTTCCACGCGGTGCGCCTCCCCATCATGGTCATTCGTGGCCGAATCACGCGAATGCGGTCACGAATGCCCTCGATGCGGTCGCCCTTCCACGCGATGCGCCTCCCCATCATGGTCATTCGTGGCTCGAATCACGCGAATGCGGTCACGAATGCCCTCGATGCGGTCGCCCTTCCACGGGGTGCGCCTCCCCATCATGGTCATTCGTGGCCGAATCACGCGAATGCGGTCACGCATGCCCTCGATGCGGTCGCCCTTCCACGCGATGCGCCTCCCCCATCATGATCATTCGTTCGCCCCTCCGCGCGAGTCGTGGCGCCATCGACCCCGATGGATGGGCGATTTTTCCGTGGGGGCGCATGAATGCCGCTAGAACGACACGTCATGCCCAGGCTGCGATGCGCGAATGACCGCGGGCGCACAGGGCCATCGATCGGATGACGTGCCCCCTTCGATTGGTTCGGGCGCGGCTGTCGCGGCGGGCCCCCGCGATGGAGCACGAGCTCGGCAAATTGCACGTCAAACCGCTTCGAACGGGCCCAGCGTTCGCTGCGTTTGGATCTCGGCGATACTCGCTTGGATCTGCGCCAACCGCCGTGGGCCGCCGTCGAGTTGGCGAAGGATCCAAGACAACGCGTCGACCATCTCCGAAGTCACGTGGGTCGGATACGGATGCTTGCGCAAAACCCGAAGCCCCGTCAGAACGGCGCGCACCATCGCCCCTTGGAAGCCGATCGCTTCCACGAGCCAGCAGATGCACTTGATGTGACCTTCGACGCCGGCCATAGCCGCCCTCATCGCGTTCCGAACGTCATCGGCGGGAGGGCTCGCATCGGCGGTGACGATGGTGAGTATTCCGACCTTCCCGTAGCGCTCTGCACTCTTGGAGACGACGTTGCGCACCGCAACGTATCGCGAAGCCGCGGCGCGCCCGTTGTCCGCGACAATCACGATGTCGTTCCAAAGCGTCACCCGGACGGCCCCCGCGGGGTCGCTCTCGAGGTCGCGCTTGGCCCGCGAGCTATGGCGCAGTCGTGGCACGCGCGGAGTCTACCCTCCAGAAGCATGGGCGGCGAATGGGCCCCGACCGCAGACGGCGCAGCTTCCACCGATGGCAGCGACGCATCGAGTGGCTGCGGCGAAGCGTCCGTGGCGTGGCAGGCGCAAACACCGCATGGCCGCGCTCGTGTTCGCCTCCTACGGCCGCTTCGTGAGCGTCGTTTCGCCGTTGAAGTAACCCCGACCACCGGTGCAATTGTCCAAGTACTGTTGCAGCGCGAGATGCGTGCAGGTCGCATCGAACGCGGCGGGGTAGCCTGCGTCAAACCACCATTTGCAGACCCCCATACCGATGTTTTCGGTGATCTGAAACAACCCGGGGGAAAGCCGATAGGTGCCGTACATCGTGTGCGACATGCAAAGGTCCTCGCCGGGAGGGCCGCCGACGAAGTTGCCCAGCGCATCGAAAGAAAACGTTCCCGCGGGCGACGCGGCCGTCATCGCCAGGTCCCACGTCCCGACCATCGAGCACGTGCCGTCCGTCGTCGACGGCAGATTGTCGTCGCCGTTGTTCGGGGACGGCGAAGTCCTGGCGTAGAAGGAATCCGCCGTTGGGCCGAGGGTGGCTTGGAGCGCGTTTCCGTCCGGCGAGAGAGTGATGAACTCGGTGCTGCTGGACGTGAACCCGTTGTCGTGCAGGTCGATCTGCCCGGTGGCGAGCGCGTAGTAGCGCCCCTGCGCTTCGGTCCCCGTGGACGTCGTGGGCACGATTGCGCCGGACGAATCGGCGACGAGCAGACGCCAGCGACCGTTGGCGCCGAATTCAATGCCCGCGTGCGGCGTCGAGCTGAACGCTCGGTCGCCGGGAGAACAGGCCATCCACCGCCCCACGATCGCTGCCCGAGCGTCGGCGTCGTTAAGGATCCCCCCATCGGCGACGGGAGGGTTCCACTGCATGAGCTTCGGCGCCGCCGCACAACTCGTGCTGACAGAGGCGGTGGGCAGAATGGGCTGAACCTCCGGAGGCAGTTGGTCGTCCCAGCATGCCGGGCCCGCCATAGGTGGCGATGGCGGTGGCCCGGGCGGATCGACCACGCTCGCCAGGCCCGAATCGCCGTCGCCGGGGATGGGAAGGCTCGCGTCGACCAAGGCGGGCGCAGGCGCGGAGCCGCTCGTAGATCCGGCGCTGCCCGATGATCCCGAGGAGACGGGGGCCGTCGTCCCCTGGCTCGCAGGGGGCGTCGGCGGCGAAGCGTTGCCGGCGTCAGCGGCCGAGGTTTCCCCCGTTGGGCCGGAGGTGGTGAAGCTATCCAAACGTCCGCCACAGGACGGCACGGAAACGAGGATGCCCAAGCGGCCCCACCATCGAAGCCTGTGCGAAAGGCAGGTGGATTCGGACCCGCGGGCGCGGCGCGTAGATGGACGAGGATAGATGTGAGTTCCCACGGAGGTCCTTTCAGCGCGCCCGTGCCGCGACAATCGAGGGATGTTAGACAGTATAGGGAGGGACGGATGCGGGCAACGTCGCGCGCTCTTTTCCCTTTCCCGAAAAAAAACCGCTCGCTAGACAAGCGGTCGCGATGTGCCGTCACGTGCCCGCGCGTAACGTTTGCTTGCAGCGCGACCAACTTGCGAGTCCAGCGAGACGGACGCGGGTCCACCGAGACGCCCGCTAGCGCTCTGCCCTACGCTTTGGTTCAATGAGCCATGCCGCGCGCTGGCCGTGCATCCCCCGAAGCGGTCGCCCGGCGCCTCGTCGCCGAGGGCGTCGCGCCTGCCTGCGCGGCGGGGTGCGCTGCGAAGAATGCGCTGTGGACGCGCGAGGTGGGCGGCGACGTCCACCACTTCTTCGATCTTGCCAGTATCACCAAGCCGATGACCGCGGTGGCGATCGTGCGCGCCGGGATCGCGCCGAACACCCCCTTGGGCGCCCTGCTTTCCGAAGCGCGTGGTACGCGGAGCGAACATGTCTCGATCGAGCTCCTTCTCGCCCATCGCGCGGGCCTCGAGGCTCACCGCTCGCTCTACGCTCCGCTCCTGTCGGGCGAACGGGTCGACACGTCGGCGGCATTGCGCGAGGCGGCCGACGCCCGGTGTCCTGAGGGAGGCGCAGACGGGTCACCCGAGAGCTTCGCTCCCGTCTACAGCGACCTGGGGTACATCCTCGCCGGGGCCGCTCTGGCGCGGGCGGTCGGTTCGCGCGACGCCGGCGAGGCCATCGCGCGGCTGGTGCTCGAACCCCTGGGCATCGCGGACGGCGCCGGGACGGTGCGCGAACTCGAAGCGAGGGGCCACCGAGGACCGTTCGTGCCCACGGAAAACGTAGCGTGGCGCGGCGGCCGTCTGATGGGCGCGGTTCACGACGAGAACGCGTGGGCACTGACGGCGCGGGGGGGCTCGGGCCACGCCGGGATCTTCGGCACGGCCGATGCCGTGTTGACGTTCGGTGCCGCCGTGTTGGATGCCGTGGAGCGCCGCGGCCCTTTCGCCGGCGCAGCGGTCGATTGGCTCGTGCAAGAGCGTCCGGGTGGAACCTTGCGCGCAGGATTCGATGGCAAGAGCCATCAAGGGTCCAGCGCAGGCCCAAGCATGGGCCCCCGAAGCTTCGGCCACCTGGGCTTCGTGGGCACCAGCCTCTGGATCGATCCCGACGTGCGCGCTGTGGTCACCCTCCTGACCAACCGCGTATTTTACGGACGAGACCCCATCGCCATCCGATCGGCGCGGCCCTGGGCGCATGAGCAACTCTGGGCGAGGGCGCGGGAGATCGCGAAAGGATAGCGATCACGTCCTTCTCGCGCGTTGATAGCATTCGAAATGTCGGCGCTTTGCGCGCAACGAGGCTCGCTTTACTCTGCGAGGTCTCGGCCCGCGCTGCGGATCACGATCTCGCGGAGAAGCTTCACGCTCTGCTCACGCGCTCCCAGCGTGGGCAACTCGTGGAGCAGCGCGTAGCGCTCGCGGGTCGGCTCCGAGCGCGCGCGGCGCATGAGAGCCGCAGCTAACCCCCTCGGGGCCCATTTTGCGCCCGGTGCATTGCGTGCATGCGTTAACCCAATGATTCTTGCGGGATAGGGCCTCAAACGGGGCAATTGAGACCGACGGTTGACGGGCCGTCCTATCGATTGGGTAACCGGGCCAACGATTGCCACCCCCCTTCCCCCCCGCGTGCGCGCGGCGCGTGTTACCGTTGTTGAGCTGGATGAGTCCGCCCAAGGAGGAAAATGACCGCATTTCAAGGTCAACCGAGCTCCGCGCGCCGGAGGATGAGGATGACCGCCGCACGTTCCAGCGCCACGCCATCACGCTGCGGGTCGACTACAAACGCATGAACACGTTCTTCGCGGACTACGCGAAGAATATCTCCAAAGGCGGCACGTTCATCCGAACGAGCAAGCCGCTCGAAGTCGGGACCGAGTTCGTCTTCGTTTTATCGATTCCCGAGCAGCGCGAACAACTCCAGCTACGCGGCGAAGTGATGTGGACGGTCACCGACGCGCAGACCCTGGAGAGCCGCCCTGCCGGCATGGGAATTCGCTTCCGGTTCGTGGACGACGCCGAGAGAGAAAAACTGGAAAAATTCGTCGGCGATCTCATGCGGGAGGAGCTAGGGAGCCACGTCGCGGCCAAGCTTCTCGGCAAGGGCTGACATCGCTTCGATGCGCTCGAGGGACTAACCTCTTTACGTATGGCCGTTAGACCTTCGATTCCGATGAACATCGAAGACGAAATCGATCGACTCAAGAAAGAGCGCAACGCCGTCGTCCTCGCGCACTTCTACCAGGAGAGCGAGATTCAAGACGTGGCCGACTTCATCGGGGACTCCCTCCAGCTCGCCCAGGCGGCGGCGAAGACGGACGCGGACGTCATCTGTTTTGCGGGCGTGCACTTCATGGCCGAGACCGCGAAGATCCTGAACCCCCAGCGCGTCGTGGTTCTGCCCGACATGGAGGCGGGCTGTTCGCTCGCGAGCGGTTGTCCGGCGGACCGCTTCGCGGCGTGGATCGCCAGGCACGCGGCGCGCGCCGACACCGTGGTCGTCAGTTACATCAACTGCTCGGCGGACGTGAAA
This sequence comes from uncultured delta proteobacterium, assembly GCA_963831555.1. GTDB lineage: Bacteria > Myxococcota_A > Polyangia > Polyangiales > Polyangiaceae > Palsa-1150. Next base: position 305,637 of record CAWHQT010000014.1, on the reverse strand, counting down.
GCCCTCTCCGATTTCATCGTCACGTCGTCCAACGCCGAGAAGATCGTGCGCAGCATCCCGGAGAGCAAGACCATTCTTTTCGCCCCGGACAAAAACCTCGGCCGGTACCTGGAAAAGAAGACCGGCCGCACGATGGTGCTGTGGCAAGGCAGCTGCGTGGTGCACGAAACGTTCAGCCTCCGCAAGCTCGTGGGGCTCAAAGAAAGGTACCCCCAGGCGCTCGTCATCGCCCATCCCGAGTGCGAAGAGCCTCTGCTGGCGATGGCCGATTTCATCGGATCGACGACGGCCCTTCTCAGGTATGCCGTGTCGAGCTCCGCCCTGGAGTTCATCGTCGCGACGGAGCCGGGCATCTTGCATGCGATGCGCAAGCAAGCCCCCGCCAAGACGTTCATCGCGGCCCCGCCGGAGGCCAACTGCGCCTGCAACGAGTGCCCTTTCATGCGAAAGAACACGCTCGAGAAGGTCTATCGGGCGCTCCGCGACCTGAGTCCGCGGATCGAGATGCAGCCCGAGCTCATGGCGCGCGCGCGTCTGCCGATCGAGCGAATGCTAGCGCTCAGCTGAGGGGCCGTTCGCGCGCGTACCCACCCGCGGTCTCCACGGGTTGACCACGCTTTTGACGCGCGTGTCCGTCGCCTCAGCGCTTGGGGAGCCCGGGGCGCGAAGTGAAGCGATCCCGCGGGGCCGGCTTGACCTGCGTGTTCTCTTCATCGACCACCTTGCGCGCGAACGCGCTGTCCAGGGGCCCGCTCGAGGGCGCGCGGTCGGTGATGATGAGTTCGTCCTCGAGCACGATATTGATGCCCTCTTCGGACGAGGGAGCGATCGGCATGTCGTCGCTGCCATCGTCATTCTGGGAGGCGCTCGGAGCGGCCGGCGGCATGGACCATGCGCCGTCATCGGCGCGGTCAGAGGGTAGCGAGGTGCGCTCGCCGATCAGGGGATCCATCGAGGTCAACGAGACCTCCGCTTTTGCTTCGGGCTTTTCGGTCACCTCGAGACGGGCAGCCGACTCCTTCTGCGCCGCCACGACGAGGCCCACCTTCGCGACCATCGCGTCGAGCACCGCGACCAGCACTTCGTTCATGGTCTTGGCGACGATCTTGTCCCAGCCCAGCGCCGTGACGATGCCCTTGGGGGTGCCGTCGCCGGTTTCGTGGATGCGTCGCATCCAGGCCGTCAAGTCTTCCTTGCTGAGGCCTTCGGCAAGGACGTCGGTGCCTTTGATCGCGCCTCCCTTGGCGGTGAGCGCGTCGAGAAACCATCGTGCGTCGAAAAGGTAAAGCTCGTACGCCGTGGACAGCGCCTTGTGGATCGCCTGCTTGGTGAGCTTGCCCCCTCGCCAAAACGACCAGAGGTCCGCGAGCGGAAGCCAGCGGATCAGGGTGTCGGGCGCCAGGCCGTCCTCGAACGCCACATGATCGATGTCGCCGGCCACGAGCGCGTCGTGAACGACGCTCTGCACCTTGTCGTCTGCGTCGCGCAGCGCCGCCTTGATCCCGCGGATCCCCCAAGCGGCGATGATGGGTCCGCGCACCTCGTTGGGCAGGTACTTGAAAACTCGGTCGGTGCACGACCTCTCGTCGTGCGGAAAAAAGCTCGAAAGGAGCTCTTGCGACGTGCGTACACGCCCGTCGGGGGTCCGGCGATGCTCCTCGAGCGCCAGACAAAACTTGGGAACCGCTGCACTCAGATCGTTGCGTGCCTTGTCCACGGCATCTCCTCGGTCCGCCCGCGCCTTGTGTTCATTCGGCGGCCCTCCCGAAAGAGTACAAGAGACGCGCGGACAACCAAACGCTGTGCAAGCATTCAGCGCCGTTGCCCGGCGTGGGCGGCCCGGCGCCGCCTCGCGCCGTCCCACACCGCGCCGTCCCGCCTCACAGGTCCGTCAGGATCGTGGTGAGCACGTAGTCGAACGCGAAGATCGCCACGATGCTCGCGACGACGGCCTTGGCCGTACCCTCCCCCACGCCGCGTGCGCCCCCCGAGGCGAAGAAGCCCTTTTTGCAGCAAATAACGCTGATGACGAAGCCAAAGACGACGCTCTTGATGAGCATCATGCGGAGATCGGCAGGGGTCAAAAACTGCGTGATCTTGTCGAAGAAGATGCCGGGGTCGATCCCCTGCCAAACGACTGCGACAAGGTAGGCGCCGGCTTGGCCGGCGATGCCGAAACATGTTGCCAAGAGCGGCAACATCAGCGTCGTCGCCAGGACGCGCGGCACCACGAGATACTGCATCGGACTCACGCCCATGGTCGTTATCGCGTCGATCTGCTCGGTCACGCGCATGTTCCCGAGCTCGCTCGCCATGGTGCTACCGGCGCGGGCCGTGACGACGACGGCCGCAAGAACGGGGGCGAGCTCGCGCGCGAGGGCGAGCGCCACCACGCCGCCCACCATGCCTTCGGCGGAAAACTGCCGGAATCCGACGATGATGCTGACCGTGAAGGCCATTCCCGTGAACAGGCCGACGAGGACCACGATGAACGTCGAACCCGCGCCGACGAAATCGAGCGCGAGAAACATCTGCGCGGGGCGCAGCGGCGGCCGAACCGCCCAGTACGCCGCGTGCCATGCCAGTGCGCACGTCTCGCCGAGGTCCTCGAAGAAGCCGACCGCCGGCGCAGCGATCACGTCCACGAGCCGCGAAAGGCGCGCGAGAAGCGGCGGTTTCGACGGGGGGGGTGCGGCGTCGGTTATTTCGGCCAAGCGCTCGCGAGTCTAGTGCCGCTCGCCGAAGGCTTCACCAGCGATCCTCTTGCGAGCGGCGCTAGGAAAACCGGCGGGAGCCCGTTTGGGGGTTGGGGCGGAGCCCCAAGGAACGAATCTCGTGCCGTCCGCCGAGCCGCGAAGCGGCGGAGGCCAGCGTAGCGGGCCGAACTTAAGGCGGACGGCACGAGTGCCGCTCGCCCGAGGCTTCACGAGCGACTCGTCGAATGCGTCGATTCGCCCGAATCGTGCCGTCGGGCTGTCATGGCTCGCGTCCGACGGCTTCAGGGTTGCCGATAGAATCGCGGCACGCGGCGCGAAATGCTCGTGAGAATCTCCCACGCAATCGTGCCCGTGCGATCGGCAATCTCGTCGGCGTCGATGCACTCCCGGCCGAGGGGCCCTTCTTGCGCGCCGAGCACGACCACTTCGTCTCGCTGGCTCACGCCGGCAATGGCGGTCACGTCGAGCATGGCCATGTCCATCGATACCGCCCCGACGATGGGGGCGCGCTTTCCCCGAACCAAAGCGTAGCCGCGGTCCCCGAGCTGGCGCGAGAGCCCGTCGGCGTAGCCCATCGGGATAGTGGCGATGCGCGACGGGCGCGATGCCCGCCACGTCCCGCCGTATCCGACCGACGCGCCGACATCGACGTCGCGTAACGCGACGACCTCCGTCCGCACGCGCATGACCGGCTTGAGCTCGTGCGTGAGCGGTACCCCCTCGACCCTCGGGGCGAGGCCGAAGAGGGCGATGCCCGGGCGCACCGCATCGAGCGACGCACCCCCGCGAAGAATCGCCGCGCTGTTGGCCACATGGCGAGACGCCGGCCGAACGCCGTGGCGGGACAGCAGGACCGTGGCCTCGTCGAACCGCGCCATCGCGCAGGCCGTCTCGTGCTGGGACGGCGCGTCCGCGCTCGCCAGATGGCTCATGAGCCCGAAGACTCGTACTTCCGGGTACTCGGCGAGCTTCGCCGCGACCTCCGGCAGCTTTTGCATCGTGACGCCTAGGCGCGCCATGCCCGTATCGACCTTGAGATGAACATCGAGGGGACCCGGCGCGGTTCCGGACCGGACGAGGCGCGCGAACGCGGCCACCTGCTCCAGATCGTGGACGACCGGAGTGAGCCCGCGAGTTACCATCTCGCCGTGTGCGGTGCCGTAATGACCTCCCATGACGAGGATCGGCGCCATGATGCCGGCTTCGCGCAGCTCGATGGCCTCTTCCAGGAGCGCCACACAAAATCCGTCGACCCGGGATCGTTCGAGCGTGCGGGCCACGGCGGCCGCGCCGTGTCCGTAGCCGTCGGCTTTGATCACCGCCCAAACCTGGGCCCCGGCGGCGTACTTTCGGACGACGCGGAGATTGTGTCGCAAGGCTTCCAGGTTGATCTCGGCGCGCGTGGGCCTCACGGCGTCGGCCGGAGCGGCGCGACGGGGTCGGAGGACGCGGGGAATGAACGGCTGGGTCATCGCGGGGCATGCGCCGCGGGGGGGGGCGCGGCTTTCCGCTTTCAGTACCATGGGTGGCGAACGCTCGTCACATAAGCGGCCACTCAGCCGCCAACGGGCCCCTCGGCCGTCGCCACGCTCGCCTGCGACACGGTCGCCAGGAGCGACGTAATCCGTCGGGCGAAGCCACCCGGGTCATCGAGCACTGCGCCCTCGGTGACCAGGGACTGATCGTAGAGAAGCTCGATCCAGTCATCGACCCGCCGATCGCCTCGGTCGACCAGCGCTTTCAGATTTTTTACAACCTCGTGGCCGGGGTTGACCTCCAGAATGCGGGCGGACTTCGGCACGTCACGTCCCGCTTCGCGCAGCAAGCGCTCGACATAGACATGGGACCGACCGCTGCCGAGCACGAGACAGCAAGGGGAGTCCGTCAGACGATCGCTGGATCGCACCTCGGAAATCCGGTCTCCCAAGACCGCTCGCATCCGATCGAATAGGGGACGGAGCGCGGTGGCCTCGGCCTCCCGCGTCTTCCTCTGTTCTGGTTCGGGTTCGATCTTCAAGTCCGCCCGCATGGCCGAGACGAGCGGCTTGCCGTCGAACTTGCCGAGGCCCTCGGCGGTCCACTCGTCGACCGGATCGGTCATCAAGAGCACTTCGAATCCGCGCCTGCGAAGCCCCTCGAGGTGCGGCACGCCCTCGAGTCCTTTGCGAGACTCGCCGATCACATAGTAGATCGCGCTCTGCCCCTCCTTCATGCGCGCCACGTAGTCCGCGAGGGACACGAGGCCCTCGCCCGCCGTGCTCTCGTACCGTAGCAGCTTGGCGAGCCTTTCGCGGTGTTCGAAGTCCGTCGCGACGCCTCGTTTGACGTAGGCGCCAAAGGCCTTCCAGAACGCGGTGTAATCGTCCGGCCGGTCTTTGACCATCGACTCGAGCGCCTCGAGCACGTGCTTGACCACCTGCTTTTTGATCGTCCTGACGGCGGACGACTCCTGCAGAATCTCCCGCGATACGTTCAGCGGCAGGTCATCGGAGTCGATGACGCCGACCACGAAACGGAGCCACTCGGGGATGATGTCCTCGCAGTCCTCCATGACCAGGACGCGCTTCACGTAGAGGCGCACGCCGCGGGGCTTTGCGCCCATCCGTAGCTCGAACGGCGGCTCCCTCGGCACGTACAAGAGCCCCGCGAACTCCTGCGTCCCCTCCACTCTGAAATGGATGCGGGCGACCGGCGTCTCCCCGTCGCCGGCGTGGGCGAGGTGCCGATAGAACTCGCCGTACTGCTCTTCGGCGATCTCGCTCTTCGGCCTCTGCCAGAGCGCGCTCGCCCGGTTGACGGTCTCGTACTCGGCTTTCGCGTCGGCGCCTTCGCCGTGAGTGACCAGGAGCTCGATCGGATGACTGACGTAGTCCGAATAGCGCGTGATGACGTTGCGCAGGCGCCAGGTTTCGAGAAACTCGGCCTCTTCGCTCTTCAGATGGAGAATGATCGCGGTCCCCCTCACGGAGCGTCCGTCGGGCGCCACGGAGAACGTGTCCTTGCCCTCCGAAATCCACCGGTGGGCCGTCTGGCCCGCTCCGGCGGCCCGGGAGACGACTTCCACCCGGTCCGCCACGAGGTACGCGCTATAAAAGCCGACGCCGAACTGGCCGATGAGACGCGCGTCCTTCTGCCCGACCGCCGCCAGCTGCTCGATGAACGCGCGCGACCCCGAACGGGCCACGGTGCCGAGATCGCGCACCAGCTCCTCCTCGGTCATTCCGATCCCGCTATCTTCGATGGTCAGCGTCTTCTGCTGGCGGTCGACGTAAATGCGAATGGCGAGGGTGGTATCCCCCTCGTAAAGATCCGGTTCGGTCAATGCGCGGAAGCGGAGCTTGTCGAGCGCGTCGGAGGCGTTCGACACGAGCTCCCGGACGAAGATGTCCTTGTGGCTGTAGAGCGAATGGATGACCAGGTGCAGAACTTGGCTGACCTCCGCCTGGAACGCGTGGGTCGTCGGGGTGACCTCTTCGGGCATGGCCATGCGGTAACGCGTGGAGGCGGAGTGTCAAGGGCCCGCGGCCGCTGGGCGCGCGCTCCCCGGATCGGCGCTTTGCGCGCGCCTCTCTGCGGCAACGGCCCTTTCGTGCGCGAACTGCATGCGGTAAAGGCGGGCGTAGACGCCGCCGTGCAGGATGAGTTCGTCGTGGGTCCCCGTCTCCACGACGCGACCCTTGTGAAAGACGACGATACGATCGGCCGCTCGGATGGTCGACAGCCGATGCGCGATGACGAGCGCGGTGCGCCCGCGAATCACTTCCTCCAGGGCCCGCTGGAGGCGCGCCTCCGTGTCCGAATCGACGCTCGCCGTCGCCTCGTCGAGGACGAGCACGGGCGCATCGCGGTACATCGCGCGCGCGAACGCCAGGAGCTGCCGCTCGCCCGCGCTGAAGTTTTGGCCGCGCTCGTCGACCCGCGCGTCCAACGCGCCCGCGGACTCGTTGGTGCCTCCGTCCGACGCGCGCCGCTGGAAGAGCTCGAGCGCGCCGATGCGGCGCAGAGCCTCCTCGGCGCGCCCGCGGTCCGGCGTCTCGTCCGCGACGGCGATGTTCGACAAGATGGTGCCCGGAAACAGAAAGACGTCTTGGGGCACGACCGAGAAAAGCCTGCGCAGATCGTGCGGTTCATACGCCCTCACGTCGCGACCAAAGACGCGCAGGGCCCCCCCTTGCGGCTCGTAAAGGCGGAGGAGCAGGCTCGCCACCGTGGTCTTTCCGGCCCCCGTGGCGCCGACGAGGGCGATCCGCTCGCCGCGGTGGGCGACGAAGCTCACGTCCCGGAGAACGGGCACTCCGGGCTTGTATTCGAAGTCGATGTGGTCGAGCGCGATCGCTTCGTCCACCGGACCGTCCGGGGCGCACTCGTCGGCCGATAAGGCGGCGGACACGACGTCCTTCTCGTCCAAGAGTTGGAAGATGCGTTCGGCGCCCGACATCGCGCTTTGCAAGAGCGTATAGCGCTGCGATAACAGGCTGACGGGCTCGAAGAACTGACGGATGTATTGCGTGAAGGTCACGAGGAGCGCGAACGTGACCGTGTGATCGCTCACGCGGCGGAGCCCCGCAAACCAGAGAATGCTCGCGATGCAGAGCGTGCTCACCATCTCGATGACCGCGTCGAGGAACGCCTCGTAGTAGATGGCGCGCTTGTTGGCGTCCCTATACCCGACGTTGACCCCGTCGAACTCGGACGCCATTGCGTCCTCCCTCACGAAGGCCTGCACGACCGCGATCCCGTTGACTTGCTCGTTGAGAAACGCGTTGAGCCTTGCGGTCTGCGCTCGGACCTCACGGTAGGCCGCGCGCGAACGCTTGCGGACGAAGTTCACGATGACGCCGACGATCGGGAGCGCGAGAAACGAGACCCCCGCGAGTCGCCAGTCGAGCAACGTCATCATGACGACGATCCCGACCAGCGCGATGAGATCGCCCATCGCGTTGAGCGCGCCGGAGGCAAAGAGCTCGCTCACGGCGTCGACGTCGTTGGTCGCTCGCGTCACCAAGCGGCCGACGGGGGTTCGGTCGTAGAAGCGAAGGCGAAGGCGCTGGAAAAATTGAAATATGGTGGTTCGAAGGTCCGCCATGGCGCGCGCCCCGGCCACCTGCATCGTGTACATCTGCACGAACGTCAGAAGCTGGGTCACGACGAGCAGCAACGACAGAGCGATCCCGTCGCGCACAAGGCGGGTCGCGTCGCCCGCCGCGGCCTTGCGGACCACGTCGCCCAGGATGAGCGGACGCACGAGACCGATGACCGCGATGACCGCCAGCGTCGCGAGCGACAGAGCGATGAACCGCGCGTGGGGACGCACGAACGGCCAGAGCTGGCGCAAGAGGCGCGCGTCGTAGGCTTTGCCGATGGCCCCCTCCTCGTGAAACGTGCGCAGCGCCTGTTCGGCGCGCCCGATGGACCTTTTGGCCGTCACGACGCGACCGCTCCCTCGGCGGGCGAAAGCGCCGAGGGGTCCAATTCTTCGAGCTCCCGCGCCATGCGCTGCTCCTCGGCGAACGCCGAGTAGATTCCTCCGGCGCGCACGAGCTCCTCGTGCGTGCCCTGCTCGACGACACGGCCCTCGTCGAGAACGACGACGCGGTCGCAACGAGAGGCCGCGGCGATGCGATGGGTCACGAGCAGAACGGTGCGGCGGGCCGCTTGCCGCTCGATGGCCGCAAGAATCGCCGACTCCGTCTTCGCGTCCACGGCGGACAGCGGGTCGTCCAAGATCAGAATCTTCGGCTCCCACGCCAGCGCCCGGGCAAGGGCGATGCGTTGCTTCTGGCCGCCGGAAAGCTGCACGCCGCGCTCACCCACGACGGTGTCGAACCCGTCGGGAAGAGAGAGCGCCTCCTCGAGCACCTGCGCCTCCCGGGCGGCGTGCCGAATCTTCTCCTGGGATTCGGGTGCGTCCGGATCGTCGAGCGCGAAGCCCACGTTTCGAGCGACCGTCGTCGAAAACAAAAAGGCGTCCTGTTGAGCGTACCCAATCGAGGAGCGGAGCGCCGCGAGGGGCAGCTCGCACACGTCGATCCCGTCGATACGGACCGCGCCGGGCGGCGTCGGGAGCAGACGCGCCAGGAGCATCGCGAGCGTCGTCTTGCCCGAGCCGGTGCGGCCCACGATCGCCAGCGACTCGCCGGGGGCCACCCGCAGGCTCACGTCGTCGAGCACGCGACGATTGCCGTACGCGAACGCGAGGTGGTCGACGGAGAGCGACCCGCCGACGTGCTTGGGGGCTCGCCGCGGCCCGTCGACCACCTCGGGCTTCGCGTCGAAAATGTCGCGCAGGCGGACGACTCCCGCTCGGCCGCGCTGGACGATGCTGAGCACGAAGCCAACGGCGATCATTGGCCACGTCATGCGGGCGAATGCGCTCCAGAACGCGAAGAACGCCCCTTGCGAAAGGCCGCCGTTCGAAGGCCCGCGAAGAAGAAGCGTCGACCCGTACCAGAAGAACACCAGAATGCCGATGGCGGCGACCGAGCCGATCGTCGGTCCGAAGGATCCCCGAATCCTTGCCAGGGCAAGGCTCGCTTGCAAATACTGCTGGTTCGTCTTCTCGAAGCGCGCGAGCTCGCGCTTTTCGAGGGCGAAACTTCGAACGACGCGCACGCCCGCAAGGTTGGCCTGGAGCACGTCGCTCATGCGGCCCAGCGCGGCCTGATTCTCGCGCATGCGGAGGTACATCCCGCGTGAAACGCGCCGCGAGATGATCGTGACGAGCGGGAGATTGACGAGGCAAGCGATGGTCAGCTTGATGCTCACGCCGAGCATGATTTGCAGAGCGCTCGCGAACGCGAAGACCACGTTGACGACGTTGAGCACCCCGAAGCCGAGCAGCATTCGAACCTGCTGCAAATCGCTCGTCGACCGGCTCATGATCTCGCCGACCGGCATCGTGCGGTAAAAGGCGGCGCCGAGTTGGTGGAGCTTGCGCAAGAGCTCCACGCGGAGCTCGTATTCGGCGTCGCGCCCCGCGTTGAAGAGATACCAGCGGCTCGCGACGCGCGCGACGAACGCGGCGATCGCGAGAACGAGCATCGTCGCCGCGGGCCTCCATGCGTCGGCCGGCGTCTTGCCGAACACCGCGTCGATCGCGGCCTTCGATTGCCAGTCGATTCGGTTCATCGCGAGCTGGAACGCCGCGAGCGTCAACGTCCCGGCGACGAACTGGCTCGCGTGGCGGCGCAACTGACCGCGCAGCGTCGTCGGATAACTACGCGCCGAAGCGGCGGCGGAGATGGATTCGGGACTCACCGAGGCTCTCGATCTTCGAGGAGTACCGATGCTTTCGAGGGGGGGTCGGTTGTCCTCACGACCGGACCGGGACCGGCTTTCGATGCGACGACGAGAGAATGGGACGGTACCGGCCCTCGATCTGCACCGTTAGGTTTTTCACGTCCAGACGAACGGCCAGGAGGCCGAGCATGACGCGAGCTCCCCCTTTGCCGTCGAGCTCGTGTACGACGCCGACCTTGCCCGAAAACGCACCCTCGAGCACACGCACGCGCACCCCCCGGCCAAGCGGCGGGGCCGGATCCTTCTTGGGCCCCGGAGGGCCGAGCCACCGGCGACGCAATGGGGCGCGGGGCGGCAAACGCGATTCGCTCGCCTTCGCGGTCCGCTGCGCTGGGTCCGCGGCACGCTCCGGCTCGGGATTCGCGTCGGACACGTGGTCCGGCGTGGCGTGCCGGGTCCGAGGATTGGCGCGGCTGTGTTCGTGTGGGCCAAGGGGACCCCGCGCGCGCCGATCGCGCTCCTCATCCGCCACGCCGGCGATTCGCTTGCCCCGGCTTGCCGAACGCTTGGAACGCAGAGCCACGACGCCATCGTCCAACTCCACGGTGAGCAGCAGGTAGACACGGGCGACGGCCGCGAGCGCGTCCTCGAGCTGTTCGTCCAGCAGAGCGGCATGCGCCACGGCAAGCTCGCGGGGAACGCACCATCCGATCCACAATGGGCGGTCTTCGCGGGTGCTCCGGTCGAGCAACGGGACCAGCTCGTCGATGCCGCAGCGGGGAGCCTGGATCGGCGCGTCGTCTCCGTCGACCCCGACGACGAACTGCTCGGGAAGCGCCTCGAGGGCCGCGCAGACCCCCAACGCCCGTGCCCTCTCGGAGAGCCGCTCTCGTGCAGTGCGGGCCCGCACCGCAGGAAGCTCCAGACCGGCCCGCACGCCGTCTGCGTCGACTCCCAACACGAGCGCGGCCGGCGAATCCTGCAAGCCGCCCCCGCAGGCCAGAAAAAGCGCACACGGGCCCCGCCCGTCGTCGACGCTGCACACGGCAAGCTCGAGACCGTACGCGCGGAGTCGCGCGGCCACGACGCGCGCCCAGGCGGCGACGCGCCTACCCAAGTCCTCGCGAGCGGCCTCGCTCAGGCGTTCAAAATCGTCCCCACGCAGCCTGAGGGAGGCCCCGGCCGTGCCGGGCGAAAGCCGCGCCGGCGGAGCGAGAGACGTGGCGGGGGGCTCGGGCGCGCGGGGCATCGAACGACGCGGCGCGCGGAGCGCGCGCACACGAAAGAACACTTTTCCGCGACTGATCGGGCCTTGTCAATCTCGCGGCAAAGCCCCGCGGGCCGCCGGTAGCTCTGGATAGCTCTGGAGCAGCGAGCCGGGCGCGTGCTACGCCTGCCCTTCGCGGAGCATCTTTTACAGGAGCGCCTGTGCCTCGAACGACCAAGCCCCGCGAGACCGCAAGAAAAACAAAGCGTCCCAAGCGCGCGGAGGCGTCCGCCCTGTCGAACGAGACGGCCCTGCACACGCATTCCGAGCCGTCACCTGCCGCGGAGGATGCGGAGGACGGGACGGAGGTCGACGCGGGCGGGCCGCCGGCCGTCGACGAAGCCGCGGAGGACTCCGAGCCCGCGCCCGACGGTGAGCTCGAGTCGACTTCGGAGCCGGAGTCGAGCGGCGACGAGCCTGCGCCCGGCGTTCGGGCGCGCGCGTCGACCGCCGTGGCGTCGATTGATCGGTTCGACGCGCTGTCGGCCTATTTGCGCGAGGTGCAACGGCACCCGCTCTTGTCCCCCGAAGAGACGCATGCGCTTGCCGCTACGTTCGTCAAAAGCCAGGACGCCACCGTGGCCGCCCGCCTCGTGACGGCAAATCTCCGGCTCGTGGTGAAAATCGCCTACGAATACCGGCGCGCTTACCGGAACATCATGGACCTCATCCAGGAGGGAAACATCGGCCTCATGCAGGCCGTCAAGCGGTATGACCCGTACCGCGGCGTGAAGCTCTCGTCGTACGCGGCCTGGTGGATCCGCGCGTATATCTTGCGATTCATTCTGAACAATTGGCGCCTCGTCAAGCTCGGGACGACGCAGGCGCAGCGCAAGCTCTTCTTCAACTTGCGAAAGAAGCGCGCCGAGCTGCAGGCGATGGGGATCGATCCGACCAACGCGGAGATCGCCAAGCAACTCAACGTCCCCGAGAGTGAAGTGGCCGAGATGGACGTGCGCCTGCAGGCGAGCGAGAAATCGCTCGACGCGCCCATCGGCGACGGCGAAGGACGCGCCACGGCCAAGATCGACACGATGCCCAGCCTCGTCGAGGGCCCCGAAGCCCTCATGGCCGATAGCGAGCTTCAGGGCTTGCTGAAAGAGAAGCTCGCCGCGTTCCGGGAAACGCTGGTGGGCAAGGAAAAGGAGGTCGCGATCTTCGACGAGCGCCTCGTGTCCGACGAACCCTTGACGCTGCAAGAGCTCGGAGATCGCTTCGGCATTTCGCGCGAGCGCGTTCGCCAGCTCGAGCAGCGGTTGACCGGCCGGCTGCGCGAATACTTGCGCGACGAGATGGGGGACGCGGTCGAAGTGGCGTGACGATCGCGACCTCTACGCTCTTCGTGGTCGCGACGCCGATCGGCAATCTCGGCGACATGACCCTGCGCGGCGTCGAGACTCTGCGCGCGTGCGATCGCGTGGTGGCCGAGGACACGCGGCGAACCCGGCAGCTTCTCACTCACTTCGGCATCGGAGGCAAGCCCGTCGAGCGCCTGGATGCGCATGCCAGCGAACGGGATGTCGCGCGCACCGTCGATCACCTCGCGCGGGGAGAGCGCGTGGCCTTGGTGACGGACGCCGGAACGCCGGGGGTGAGCGATCCCGGGGACGCGCTGGTCCTGGCGGCGATTGCCGCGGGCGTTCGCGTAGTGCCGATCCCCGGCGCAAGCGCCGTGCTCGCCGCGTTGGTGGCGAGCGGGCTCGCCGGGGAGGGCCGGTTTCGGTTTCTCGGCTTTCTCCCGCGCGACGGCGGCGCACGAAGGGAATGTCTGGCGCTCGCCGCCGACACCGCGGAGCCCGTCGTTCTCTTCGAGGCGCCGGGCCGCGTGCGCGCGACGCTGGGCGAGATCGCGGACGGCACTCCGGAACGACGCGCGTGCGTCGCGCGAGAGCTGACGAAAGTGCACGAGGAGTTCGTGCGGGGCACGTGCGCAGAGCTCGCCGCCGAGGCGCGCGAATGGGTCGGCGAAATCGCGATCGTTCTGGGACACCACGCGCCCGAAGAGCGCGAAGAGCGCGCGGACGACGACGCGCTCGACGCCCGGATCGACGAGGCCATGGCTCGCGGCGAGCATGCCCGCACGGCCGCTGAAAGGCTCGCGGCGTGGAGCGGGCGCACGCGGCGCGAAGTCTACCAACGCGTGGTGACGCGCAAGAAGCGGTGATCGCAGCCGCGAGGCCATTGCGGCTTCTGCAGCGCCGGTCCGTTCGCCGGCGCTACTTGTTTCCGAGCCCCTTTTTCGACAGCAGGTCTCCGAACGTGAACCGCGCTTCCGCTTTCAGCTGCTGGCGATACTGTTGGTACGCGCTCCGTTCTTGGTCTTCGCTCAGCGCCTTGATCGAAAGCTTGACCTCGCCTCGGCGGGGATCGAGCTCGATGACCTTCGCGTCGATCTCTTGGCCAACGGTGAATGACTTGCGGAGCTCGGTGCCGCGGGGCGTGCCGGTTCCGGCCCCCGTGACGTACCCCCGGGCGTTTCGACCGGTGACTCCGAGGATACGCACGACGAGGCCACCCGCCTCGATGGTCACGACCTTGGCTTTGATGGCCTTGTGAGCCGCCACGCGCTGCGGCGTTTCGTTCGCTGCGTCCCCTTGCGGCGCCGGGTGGAGGGCGATCTTGTGGTTGGACGGGTCCACGTGCGCGACCAGCACGTCGATCGAGTCTCCGACTTTGACGACTTCCTCCGGGGTCTCGATCCGCCGAATCGACAGATCCGCCAAGTGAATGAGCCCGTCGACCCCCGATTCGAGCTCGACGAACGCGCCGAAGGGTTGAAGCCGTACCACTTTGCCCGCATGGCGCGTCCCCACCGCATACTTTTGCGCAACCTGCTGCCAAGGATCAGGGATGGTCGCTTTGTGGGAAAGCCAGATCTTGCCCTTGTCATCGATCTTGATGACTCTGACTCGTGTCGGCTCCCCCGCCTTGAACACGTCGCTCGGACTGTCGGCCCGGTTGTGACTCATCTCCTGGAGCGGCACGAGGCCTTCGATGCCGCCCACGTCGACGAACGCGCCGAAGGGCACGACGCTCCGAACGGTCCCGTCCACCTCCTCGCCTATCTTCAGCTTTGACAGCGCGTCGGTGCGGGCTCGCTTGGCCTCCTCCTCGAGCATCGACCTTCGGGAAAGGACCACGTCGCGCCCACGCTTTGCGTACTGCGTGACGAAAAACGGCAAGCGCTTCGCAACCAGGTGAGACAGATCGCTTCCGAGGCGCAGCTCGACGTGCGAACCAGGCGCGAACGCGCGCAGACCGTCGATGTCCACCTCGATTCCGCCTTTGATGACGCCGGTGACCAGCCCCTCGACGGGGGTCTTGTCCGTGAACGCCGCTTCGACGAGGTGCTTCGCCTTTTCGGCACGGTGGGGATGGTGCGTGAGCACGACGAGCCCGCCACGCGCCCCATCGTTGTAGACGACGCCGATGAAGTCCGCGCCGACCTCTAGAATGACACGGGGGACCTTGGGCTCCTTCACCGGGTCGGCCTGGGCGGCGGGCGGCGGGGCCGCGTCGGCCCGATCGGCGGCGAGATCGCCGGGGTCGGCGGCTGCTTGCGCGTCTCCGGGGACGACCGGTACGCCATCGCCCTCGCTCGCGCCCGGCGCGGCGGCGCCCGGGTCCACGGCAGCTGCCTCGCTGGCCGGAGCCTTGGCCTCCGAGGGCCGCGGCGCTGCCGCGTCGTCGTCATCGGGAAGGAGCATCTCGCGACGATCGAAAATCGCGTGGGCCTTGCCGGGAATGTCGATGAGGATCGCGTCATCCGTGATCTCGATGATCTTGCCGAAAACGATGTCCCCTGCATTCACGGGGGGCCGCTCGCGCGACGGACCCGGCCTCCGCTCTTTCAGGCGAGGGCGTGCGTTGACGGCGGACGGCCCCTCCGCGCTGCCTTCGTGCAGCTCACCCGCCGGCGCGGCCGCTTCTTCGCCCTCGTCGGGGCCTTCGGCGGAACCGGAATCACCCGGCCCCGCCTGGCCGCCAGCCACCCCGCCTGTCTTCTTTTTTCGCCGGCGCCGCCGGCGTTTCTTGTCCCCGACCGCGCTCTCCGCTCCCGCGCTCCCGTGGGGCCTCGGGTCCGACGACGCGTCCCCCCCCGCGTGCTCGCCCTCGGTCCCTTTCACCTCATGGCCTTCCGAGGCGTCCTCCGCGCTGAGCGGAGTCGGGCGATTCAACCCGGGCTCCGCAGACGGAGTGGCCGAAGGCGCCGGCGTTTCCGGGGAGGAAGGAGTATCGACGTGGCCGTTGCTCATCGGTTGAATGGGCGTCGTCGATGCGCGCGTATCGGGCGACGCGCCGGGCTCCGAGGCGTCCGGCGTCTGGTTCTGCGGGGGCGTTTCCGGGGTACTCATGGCGAAGAGGCGCGAGAGCCTAGCGCATACCGTGCCGCTTTTCCTGTCAACTCGCGGCGAACTCTTCGGAATCGATCGGTCGGAACCAGCGCCCGCGGGCCCTACCCCGCCCCCGGCGTGCGCGTAACCCGGCGTCGGTCCCGCGATCCCAAAGGCCGAAAGAGCGCTGTCGTGACTCCAAGGAAGAGCAGCCAGCCGGCCCGCTCACAGTGAACGGTCAGAACTGCACGCCGACGCGCGCCTGCACTTCATGCAACACGTCGGCGGTGTTGCGCGCCGAGTCGTCGACGCCGATCGGCAGGTTCTGTGCGGGGCCGAGCGCCCGTTGGGTGGACGACTGCACAGGCCCGCCGGCGGACGACGCCTTCACCGGAGCCGAATCGGGGAAGAACGTGACGACGTAGTTCAGGCCGACGCGCAAGTGCTTGGTCGCCCAGTAGGAGACGCCGAATTCGAGCTCGTCGGCGTGGATGTCACCGTTCGGCGTGTTCGGATCGCTTTTTCCGCTTCGCTGCGCTCCTTGGTACGTCAGCGCCAGCTGCTCGAATTTCGCGAGCACTTGGAGGCCGTGTTGTGGCGGATTCTGGGGCTTGGAAAGATCGACGTGAATCGGTCGGCCGTAGCTGGGCGCGCCGATGAGGTCGTGATCGCCGACTAGCCAGTACCCCACTTGGGCATACCAGCCGTAGCCTTTCAGTTCGCCGGAGCGCTCCGTGTATTTCGAGATCTGATAGCCGTCGACCGCCTCGCGAGTGTCATACACGTTGTAGATGAACTCCCCGGTAAAATCGAAGTTCTCAATGGGCACATAAACATCCGTCGCGATCCCCCACTGCCCGCTGCTGGGTATGATGTGAATCAGGCGCCCCAGCGAGTCGGTGTACGTCGGCTTCCAGAACGCGTAACCACCTTGCGTCGTCAGCGACGGTAGGTCGTACCCGACGGCCGCGGGGTCGCGCGATCCGGCCTTCGCCGAAATGCCGATTTGAGCCCATCTGATTGACGACGACGACGGCACGGCGAGCATGGCGGGACGAACCACGACGCGCCCGACGTAGTCATACCGAGTGTCCACGTTCAACCGATTGGGACCGTCGCCGTTCACGACCGCGGCGGCATAATAAATCGTGCGAGCCGGCGACTCGCCCCAAAACATCGCCCCGATGTCTCGCTGCAGGGGGGCGCCGATGCTGCGCACCGCGAGCGAGCGCTCGAGGAACGCGGTGGTGTTGTCGCTGATTCGGTTTTCGAGCGTGAAGGGGAGGTAGTACTGGCCGACTTGAATGTTGGTCCACGGCGTGATCGCGTAGTTGACGAAAACGTCCGTGGGGATGGGCTTGACCGTCGCGTTTTCGACGGGGTTGTCCTTGTTCGTGCAAGGAACGGGCAATTGTCCCGTGGTCGCGTTGGGCGCGCAGGTGGGCGTGAACTGTTGGCCGGCGGCATTGTCGATCGACGTCGACGACGAGAATTCGGCGCCGACCTGCCACTGCCACGTTTGGAAGAACTCGCCGCCGAGCTCGAGGCGCGCCCGGCGCAGATAGAAACCATTCGTTATCCCGCCTCCCGGCGGAAGCTGCGACGCGCCCGGACCGAACTGACCGAGCCAGTCGGCGTGGACGCGACCCTGGATGTAAAGTCGGAACACGTCATCCGGGCTGTGCACATAAAAGCTGCCGTTGCGATAACCCGCCGAGCGCACGTTGGCGTCCGCCAGACTGGCATCCGGCGACACGACCGGTGTCGCTAGGGCGGCATCCGGGCCGGGAGCCGCGGGCGCCAACGCGCCCGGGGACACGGCGGGCGGCGGAGCGGCGAGGACGGGAGCCGCCGGCGCCGGTGCCGGCGGGGAGGAGCCCGGGGGTGAGGGGTCCGCGGCGGCTGGCGTCGCCGCTTGCGCGAAAGCAGGCATCGGGGCCATTGCCATCGCGAGGGCCAGCGTGCCGAAAGCCGATAATAAGGAGAGCGAAGCCATTCGTTGCCTTTACGCGCGCGTCTGCCGCGCGGGGATCCGTAGGCTCCGGCGCGGCTCGCACTTCTCAATGGGGTTGGAATCGGCTGGGCCGGTGCGAACGTTTGCTTGGCCACGAGGCGGTGATGAAGCGCGAGAGTGCCGCAGGCCGCCCCGTTCGTCAAGAGCTTGTGTCTTGTATATCAGACGACAACACCGGGGACCGCGGCAACGGGCTCGCTGCGCGCGGATGATCCCGGTCGTGAAGACGCGGGGGCTTCGCCGGCCCCCCTGCGTGTGGCGCGAAATGCTACGGCAACCGATGCGTTGCGAAGAGAGCGCGATGTCGTCAAACCACACGGTGGCGGGGGCCCCCGCCAAACGTCACCCAACCGAAGCTGATGTTCGTAAACTTGAACGGGCTCGGACGAACGCTCGCGCTGCCGGCCCAGGAATCGTTGACGCCATTTTGAACGGTGCTCCGCGTCGGGATCGAACGTCATGCTGGGCGAAGCGGCGGTCGAAGTCCGCACAGGACTTCGGCCGAGCGGCACTAATTTCTCACCGCGAACTCGAATTGCCCCTCTTTCGCCGTCACCGAGGCCGACGTGATCTCCGCGCCGTCCAGCTTGCGGCGTAAGAGCTCGCGACTCATCTGAGGCAGCAGGGAACTCGTCAACACCGCGTCGATCATGCGGCCGCCGCTCTCCACTTCGGTGCAGCGGCTCGTGACAAGATCGACGACGGCTTGATCGTACGTCAAGGGAACGCCGTACTGCTGTCGGACCCGATCGACGATTCGCTCCAGCTGCAGTCGTACGATGCGGCCGAGCATCGAATCGCTCAGGGGATAGTACGGAATGACCGCCATGCGACCGAGCAGCGCGGCGGGGAACGCTTCGAGCAGCGACGGGCGAATCGCCGCCTGAAGCTCGTTGTCCGGGGGAGTCTTCTTGCCGCTGTCGCAAAGGTGCATGAGCACGTCGCTGCCGACGTTCGACGTGAGCAGGATGATCGTGTTCTTGAAATCGACGCGCGTGCCCTGCCCGTCTTCCATCCAGCCCTTGTCGAAGACCTGAAAAAAGAGCTCATGGACATCCGGATGGGCCTTCTCGACCTCGTCGAGCAATACGACGCTGTACGGCCGCCTTCGCACCGCCTCCGTCAGAACGCCGCCCTCCCCGTACCCCACGTACCCGGGTGGCGCTCCCTTGAGCGTCGAGACCGTATGGGCTTCCTGGAACTCGCTCATGTTGATGGTGATGACGTTCTGTTCGCCGCCATACAGCGCCTCGGCCAGCGTCAGCGCCGTCTCCGTCTTTCCGACGCCGGAGGGCCCCACAAGGAGGAAGACGCCGAGCGGCTTGTTCGGGTTCTCGAGGCCCGCCCGCGCTGTTTGAATCCGCTTTGCGATGAGCTCGAGCGCGTGGTCTTGTCCGATGACCCTCTGACCGAGGATGGCTCCGAGGTTCAGGATCGCCTCGATCTCGTTTTTCACCATGCGGCCGATGGGGATGCCGGTCCAATCGGACACGACGCTCGCCACCGCCTGCTCGTCGACCGCGGACAGAACGAGCGGGCTCTCCCCTTGGAGCAATCCGAGCTCCTGTTCCGCCGACGCCAATTCCTTCAGCCGATCTGCGGTATCGCCCACCGCACCGGACGGCTTGCGCAGGGCATCGCGGAGTCCCCGGATTCGCTCGACCAGCCCTATCTCGCTTTGCCAGCGCTTTTCGAGTCCACCGAGCTTCTCGCGGAGATCGGCCATCGCGTGGTCGACCTCGGTCCCCCTGTCGCCGACCCTGATTCCGATCGCGCTTTCGCGCACGACAAGCGATTTCTCCGTCTCGAGCGCCTCAATCGCACGGCGCGTGTCTTCGACGTAGGGCGGAACGGCGTGCTGGCTAATCGCCACGCGTGCGCAGGCCGTGTCGAGGAGGCTCACCGATTTGTCCGGGAGCTGCCGGTCGGGAATGTAGCGCTTGGCCAGAGTCACCGACGCGCGAATGGCGGCGTCGAGCAGCTCGACCCGGTGGTGGGTCGCAAGGGCGGATGCCACCCCGCGCATCATCGCAACGGCCTTCTCCTCGGAGGGCTCCTCGACGTGGACGACCTGAAAGCGTCGCGTCAAGGCCGGGTCCTTTTCGATGTGTTTTTTGTATTCCGCCCACGTCGTGGCCGCGATGGTTCGGAGCGTCCCGCGGGCAAGCGCCGGCTTGAGAAGATTGGCCGCGTCACCGGTTCCCGCCGCGCCCCCCGCGCCTATCAACGTATGTGCCTCGTCGACGAAGAGGATAATCGGCTTGGGCGAAGCCTGAACCTCCTCGATGACCTGGCGTAATCGATTCTCGAACTCCCCCTTTACGCCCGCCCCGGCCTGGAGCAAGCCCATGTCGAGCGTCCGCAAGGAGACGTCTTTGAGCGCGGGAGGGACGTCCCCACTCGCGATCCGAAGCGCCAAACCCTCGACCACCGCTGTCTTTCCGACGCCTGCTTCGCCAGTGAGAATCGGATTATTTTGGCGCCGGCGCATCAGCACGTGAATGACCTGACGAATCTCGTCGTCGCGCCCGACGATGGCATCGAGTTCTTTCTTTCGGGCGCGTTCGGTAAGATCGACGGAGAACTTCGCGAGGGCCTCTTGACGGCCGAGGGCGGCGGGCGCCGTAGCCTCCGCGCCGCGCGGCGCTTCGCCGGCGACGCTCATGCCGTCCTCCGGCGAGCCCGCGCATATGGCCGCCAGCCGGTCCGTGACGTCATCGGGCGCGATTTTCAAGAACTCCCGGGAGATGGCGGCAAGCGCGTTGCGAAGACCCGCCGTCTTCACGGCTGCCACCACGACGTGACCGACCCGAATGCGGGGCTGATTGAACTTGAGGCTCGCGTAGAGCCAGCCGCGCTCGACCGCTTCCTCGACCTGGACGGCCAGATCGGTGACGGACGTTTTGCCCCGCGGCAGACGATCGAGCGCTTCGAGCAAGTCGCGGGCGACGCGACCGGAATCGAGCGCGTAGTGGCGGATGATTCGGTGAAAATCGGAGTCCGCCTGCTGCAGAATCTGGTGCAACCAGTGCGCTAGCTCCACGTACGGGTTACCCCGCAGCTTGCAGAAAACTGTCGCGCTCTCGATGGATCGGTAGCCAAGCTCGTCGAGCTTCCCGAAGAGCGCCACGCGGCTGATGTCGGCCAT
Source organism: uncultured delta proteobacterium (assembly GCA_963831555.1). GTDB lineage: Bacteria > Myxococcota_A > Polyangia > Polyangiales > Polyangiaceae > Palsa-1150. The sequence goes on along the minus strand of CAWHQT010000014.1, from coordinate 284,918 downwards.
TTCGAGATCCTCCTCCTTGGAGCGAACGGCGGTTCGCTGTATGCGCCGCGTGCGGCGAAGAACCGGGTCGATCACGAACTTCATTTCCACGCCGCCGCCCGAGCCTATGCGAGTCGTCCACCCCAGACGACCTCCGCCCCCGAGCCGCATCGGTTCGGCGCACGATGCACCGAGGGTGAGCGCCAGTTCCCAGTCCCATTCGTCGTTCGTGTAGAGGCGCACGACCGAAGCGAGCGTCTCGATCGCGTCGGAGTTCGGTAGCATTTGTTCGAATTCAAAGGCGTTGAGCGGGCCCACAGTAAGGCGAAACTTGTGCGTGCGTGACCACACGCGACCGCCCAAGACCATCGTTCTCCCGAGCAGGCCGGTCTCGCGCGATTCGCCCAGGCGAAAGCGGGCGTCCTCGGGGAGGTCCAGCCACCCGCCCACGAATTCTTCGACCGCCGTGGGCAATCCAAAATGACCCGCGACAATCGCGCGGAGGCCGTCGGCGTTCCGGCATGCCGTGGAGAGCCATCCCGCGTGGTAAAGTTTGACGAAGTCGCCGGCGCTGTCCCTGTGGCGGGTGGTGTCGAGGCCGAGGCCGAAAAGCGACCCGACGTAGAGCGCAAAGGCATCGGCGTCCGGCCGATCCATGGCGACCGTCGGCTGGATCTTCGCCCATGCTCGATGAAACAGGAGCAGCATGCGGTGCTGAAACACGTCGAGGAAGCGCGTCAGCGTCGCGTCACCGGCGTGGCGCAGGCGCTCGCGCGCGTATTCCGTGAGGTGGCTCGGGAGTGGACCGTTCGGACCCCAAAGGCCGAGAAATCCTACCGATAGGCGCGCCTTGTTGGCGCCATCGGCCGGGAGAAACGCCGTGAGCTGGCGGGGCTCGAAGCTCGAGGACGGGAACTGCCCGAGCCGGACGACCTCTTGGTTTGCGCGCTCGGCTTCACCCGACCGCGGCAGGTCGTCATGAGAGGCGTCGAAACGACGCATGGCGGCGTGAAAGTCGAACTCGCTCGGAGACTCGCGGAGTCGTTCGAGCCAGCTCAGATCGCGGGGCGACGCCCTACGTTCATCGGCCATCGTGCGATCTCCCCGCGTTGACTCGTCCGCATGACGGTTTCCACGAACGAGTTGATGGATACGTACCGGGCGAAAAACCGAGCCAGCACCGTGCCGAGCACGAACACGCTCGTTCCTTCGAACGCTGTCTCGTCGCAGTCGACGGTGATTTCCACGCCTCGCGCGAAGCTCGGCGGACCCTCGATGGCGAGCCGGCGAACGATCGGACGCAATGACGTCGAGCGAACTCCGGCAATCTGCCGATGGGAGGCCGCGTCGGAGCCGTTCGCGTAAAGCGAAAGGAGCTCGCGCAAGGCGCTCGATCCCGCGCCGTCCGATCCATCGCTGAGGGCCAAATAGTTGAGCGATAGATGGCTGATGAGCCGCCAACTGCTCTCGCCGACCGCCTGCGAAGGGCGCGGCGCGGACGGCCCGGCGATGCATCGGGCCGCTCGGACCGGCGCGCCGGACTCCACCTCGAAATCGGTGGCCCCCTCCCGAACGGGCATGAGCAGCGGCAGATCGCGGTTGGTACAGAGCGTCTCGACGGAGAGCTGCCGGAGCTCGGAGTGAAACGGCCCTTCGCGTCCATCGACGAGCGCGACGAAGACCTCTCCTCCGAGATAGCTGGACCTCGCCCCTTGGGTGGTCTGCCGAATCGACGCGGTCCGCTCTCTCCGCTGCACGGTGAAAAATGTGGCATCGTCGCCGTCAGCCGCTCGGGGTCCCATCTTGTAGAAGGGTGCAAACGTTCTCTTGAGCTCGCCTTTGGCGCCGAACGCGGTGGCACCGAGAACGGAATGGACCTCGAAGTCCATCGGCCGAGCGCGGTCCGGCACCACGTGATACTCGTGGTCTTGATCGGTCAGATGAATTCGGTCCGCGCGCTTGGGAAAAAGATTGATCGCGGGCGTGCAGAAGAGCGTCACCCCTGACGCCACCGCGGCCGCTTCGAGCGCCGGATCGTGACGATCGAGCACGATGAGCAAGTCGATTTCGTTGCTCTCGCAGACCGCGACCCCACGCGCCAAGCCGGCGACCTTCGCGAAAAGAAATCGCGAAGGAAACGCAAAGTACTCGTGCAAGAGTCGATATCCCTGAAAGCCCCGCGCACCGCACGGCAGGAGCGCCTCGGCGTCATCCAAGCCCAAAGGGTGAACCGTAGCGGTGTCGAGCCGCGTCCACGGGCCGGACGGCGATCTCGTGGCCAGCCCAACGGCCCCCGCGACGCAGAGTTCGAAGAGGCGTAGCGCGACCGACTCGGAACCGCGGAAGAACAGGGTCAACTCGTCGATTCGAAGGCGAGAGAACGGCAAGCCATTCGTCGTCCGGAGACGGATATGCAAAGCCGATTTCGGCCGGCGCTTCGACGCAAACTCGACCTGCGAAGCTCCGGTGATCGGCTTCAGCGCCAGCGCCGACAGCTCGATGGGCCATAGCGTCACTTCGTGCCCCGTGCGGTAGGTGCATGCGGTCGCGTCGTCTTGGCGCACGCCCGCCCGCAACGTCGTGCCGCGCGGAACGACGAAACCGTCGCTCAGCCCTCCCTGCTGTTCGTCCGGAGTGAACGCAACGACCGCCATGGACGGCGTGGGGCCGACGTAGTTCGGACAGACGGCATCGAGCAGATGTTCGGTAAACCGGGGAAATTCGTTGTCAATCTTCAGCTGTACGCGCGCGGCCAGAAACGCGAACCCTTCGAGCAACCGCTCCACATACGGGTCGGCGCACTCGAACGAGTCGAGTCCGAGCCGCGATGCAATCTTCGGGAAATCGCGCGCAAATTCGCCCCCCAGCTCGCGGAGGTAGCGAAGCTCCCGATTGTAGTACTCGAGAAAGCGAGGATCCACCGTTCACCCGCCGGAGGCTTCCGTCACGTGGGCCTCGCCGTCCTCGAGGTTCAGGTCCGTCCGCAGATACAACCTCACGGGGAGCGGCTGGCACCACAGGTCGGCGACGATATCGAACCGTAGAGCGTTCCGGTTGTGCTCCTGCGGATTGACGGCGACCTCCACCCGCAGTGAGCTGCGGAGAAGGCGAGGCTCGAAATCCAAGATGGCGCGTCGCACGCTCCGCGCCGTCTCGGTCCTGTCGATGGTCGACGCTGGCCGGCCCGAAAGGTCAGGAAGCCCGAAGTTCAACGTCGAGCGTTCGACGTACGGATAGTCGCTGAGGTTTTGAACCGCCGACAGACTGGTTGCGTTCAAAAGAAAGCCGAGGTCCCGGCGCACGGCGTCCCGTAGTTCCTGCAAAGAGAGGACGCGCCGTTCCGGACCTTCGATCTGGCGGTCCGGCGCGTCATCCGTAAGGCGATCGAGGAGAGACGGCTGCAGCCGCTCGTTAGGTGCCAGATCCGCCATGGCGCCTTTTCGTGGCGGCAGCGATTAGCCAGCCGCCTTTGCCGACGGAAGCTTGGACACGAGGCGGAGCGAAACGGTCAGCCCTTCGAGCTGGTAATGCGGGCGGAGGAAGAACTTCGAGGAATAGTACCCGGGCTCGCCCTCGATCTCCTCCACCACGACTTGAGCCGCGGCCAGTGGTTTGCGCGATTTGACCTCTTCGGTCGAGTGCGCCGGATCGCCGTCCACGTACTGGATGATCCAGCGCTGTAACCACTTCTGCATCTCGTCGCGCTCTTTGAACGAACCGATCTTGTCGCGCACGATGCATTTCAGGTAGTGGGCAAAGCGGCAAGTGGCGAATAAATAGGGCAGACGCGCGGCGAGCTGGGCGTTGGCGCTCGCATCGGGGTCGTCATACGACTCCGGCTTTTGGAGCGACTGCGCGCCGATGAACGCCGCGAAGTCCGAGTTCTTCTTGTGGATGAGAGGCATGAAGCCTGACTTTGCCAGTTCTGCCTCCCGCCGATCCGCGATGGCGATCTCGGTCGGACACGTCATGTCGACCCCGCCGTCATCGGTGGGGAACGTATGCGTCGGCAGGCCCGTGACCGCTCCGCCGGACTCGATGCCGCGTATTCGCGAGCACCATCCGTAGAGCTTGAACGATCGGTTGATGTTCACCGCCATCGCATAGGCCGAATTCGCCCACGCGAACTTCTCGGTCCCCGTGCCCGACGTGTCCTCCTCGAACGCGAACTCCTCTACGGGCTCGGACTTCGCGCCATACGGCCTCCGCGCCAGGAATCGCGGCAACGTCAGCCCGAGATAACGCGCGTCCTCGGACTCCCGCAGCGAACGCCATCCCGCGTACTCGGGCGTCGAAAATATCTTCGTGAGATCACGAGGATTGCTCAGCTCCTGCCACGACTCCATCTGGAAGAGAGAGGGGGCGGTCGACGTGATGAACGGGGCATGCGCCGACGCGCCGATCTTGGCCATCTCGCCGAGCAGCTCGACGTCCTGCGGGCTATGATCGAAATAGTAATCACCCACCAGGCATCCGAAGGGTTCGCCGCCGAGCTGCCCGTACTCTTGCTCGTAGATCTTCTTGAAGATCGGACTTTGGTCCCACGCCGCGCCCTTGAATTTCCGGAGCGTCTTTCCCAGCTCGTTCTTCGAGATGTTCATGACACGGATCTTGAGCATCTGATCCGTTTCGCTGTTGTTGACCAGGTAGTGCAGCCCTCGCCACGCACCCTCGACCTCCTGGAAGTTCGGGTGATGGAGAATCTCGTTGACCTGGTCGCTCAGCTTTTTGTCAATTTCCGCGATGAACGCTTGGATGTTCGTGACCGCGTCCGAGGCGATCAGCGCGGAGCCGGCGAGCGCTTGCTCGGCGAGAGTTCGCACGGCGCTCTCGACCTCGGAGCGCGCACGCTCCGTCTGCGGCTTGAACTCCTTGTTGAGTAACGCGGCAAACTCGCTCGTCTCGGCGACCGTGGCCTCGCCCGCGACCTGGTGCTCATGCTGCTGCTCGGACATCGGCTTACTCGCTCTTCTGGGGGTCGTTGTTCGCGGCGGGCGTGTCTGCGGCGGCCGGCTTCGGCGACGCGGCGAGCGACTGGAGAAGCCCAGGATCCTTCAGGACGCGAGCGATGAGATCTTCAGCGCCGGTCTTACCGTCCATATACGTAATCAAATTGGCCAACTGGGTTCGCGCTTCGAGGAGCTTACGCAGCGCAGGGACGCTCTGGGCGACCGCGGCCGGGGTGAAGTCCTCCATGCTCTCGAAGCGAATCTCCACGTTGAGATTCCCCTCCCCGGTGAGCTTGTTCGGGACCTGCGCGGTGACGCGAGGCTTCATGCCTTGCAGTCGATCATCGAAGTTGTCGACGGAGATCTCGAGAAACCCGCGCTCGGTCACCGGCGGCAACGGCTCGCTCGGGTTGCCCGAAAGGTTTGCCAGCACACCCATTACAAAGGGTAGCTGCACCTTCTTTTGAGCGCCGTAGAGCTCAACGTCGTACTCGATTTGGACTCGTGGAGCCCGATTGCGCCCGATGAACTTTTGGCTGCTCATAGTCGTTCCTGAATGGCGAGGTCAGTCGGTTTTTCCGGTGATCTTTTGCATATTGGGGATGCTCTCGGGAAGCAGCTCTTTGAGAATGTCTCCGAACGACATCGTCACCAGCCGCTTGCCGCGCTGAAGTAGCAGGGGCACGGGGCTGGAAGGCTCACTTCGCGCATAGTACGCGCAGATCGCGTCAAGTGAGCGGAGAACGTCGTCGCGCGACTGAATCTCGCTCCGGGCGACCGCCTGCGCAAGTCCTACGGCGACGCCCCCCCCTGTGGGGGCGGCTCGACGTCCGGGGTTCGACGCATCTCGAGTCGGCTCCTTACCGCCTGATCGGCTTGCGCGAGAACCCTTCGCAGCTCCGTGAAATCGGGTCCGGCGGTCGGCAGCCGCTCCACCCACGCTTCGGCGAGGCCCCGCGCGAGCTTCACGCAAAGGGCCAGCGTCGTGCCCGTGTGAGCCAGGACGTCCACCGAAACCTGCTGGAATACCGCATCGATCGCCGCTTGGGTCGGATTGGATGCCGAAGACGCAGCCACCGCGGGCTGCCCGGCGGCGGGAGGCTGCGGCGGAGGCTTGGCACCGCTGCTTCGAGCGGCCGCCGACGCTTCCATGCTCCGGAGGCTCACGGGAGCGAAGGGCCCGAACGCCGCGAGGGGGCAGGCGCGCAGGGTCTGAAGCATGTTCCGATGCGTCAGCTCGGCCATCGCGCTTACCCGCGCGGTGGGGTCGTCGGCGTCTTCGGCGTCGAGCTGAGGATGGAACGTGTCCCAGTGCGCCTTTACGAGGCCCAGAAGAAGCTCGAGCCCCTCGGCCAAACCCGCAAATCCGTCCGCCTCGACCAGGGCGCGGACGAGAGTAACGGCGACCCGCAGATCTTTGCTCGCCTTGAGAATGCCAAGGCATTTCTCGCGAACGCTCTTCCAATCGGGCGGCTCTGCGGCGACGATCGTTCCGCCGGCCTGTCGCTCCGGCTTGCCTTCGACGGCGCGCTCCAGATCGCCGTATTGCGGCGAGTAGCGAAGATCCGGACCGCTGGGCGCGGTCGGCCCCAGCGGCGCAAGCAATCCTTCAAGGTCGAGCATCGAAGAGGATCCGGGCCAGATCGCGCGAACGGCGCAGTCTAGAGCAGGAGTCTTTTGAATGGAACATTCGAAAGGCGAATGCGGCTCATGTCACGTCCCGGGCTCACGTCCTGAGCGACCGCGTACGGCGCTTTCCGCTCAATCCACGGTCGCCCTTCTAGCCCGCACCCGGCAGCCGGACACGCGACGCAGGACACGAGAGTCTTGTGTCCGTGCGAGCCCGTTCCGTCGAGCGGAGCCTTGCCGGAGGCAAGGCGGAGCAAGACTCAGGGTGACCCTGGTTACTCAGTCTAGAGGCTCCAGTGTCGAGATACGGGCCTGTGATAGGCTCGAGGCCACGATGGGGCGGCCGCCTGACGGGGGTGACCCAAGGACGCGCGGTCTCGACGCGGGACTGCGGGAAACGACGGCCAACTCGTTGGCGCGCTGGTGGAGGCGTGTCGACAGGGGCGCCGCCAACAGGGCCGACCACGAACTCGTCGCGCGTGAAGCCACGGAATTGGCTGCATTGGCGCAGAGTCGGGGCGCTTCGGATCTTGCCCTGCGGCTGCACCGCGTCTCGGCGTGCGCGCTTACCACCCCTGCGGCGCTCATGGATGCACTTCACCAGGTGGCGGATGTGGCAGGCCTCGGGCAGCGGGGCACGCACCTGCCGGGCCCCCACTCGCTTGAGGGGACGCACGTCGCCGGAGCGCCGCCTGTGCGTCCGGCGCCGCAGGCGGCACACCCGTCAACCGTTGCCGGGGCCGCCCCGCCCATGCGTCCCTTGCCGCCGGTGGCGCAGCCGGCCGTTCACCCGTCGCAACCTCCGCTCGAGGGCGACGCGAGCGCGCCGCCCTCGATGCTGTTTTCACCGACCCCACCGCCGCCGCCGCTGAACCCGCGGGCCGAACCCGAGCCCGGGGCCGGCTTGCCCCCGCCTCAGGGAAGATCGCCCGCCCGGTCGGCGTCGATCGTTCTGCCGCACCAAGCCACCGTCGTGTCCCGAGGAGGCGCAGATCCCGCTCCCAAGGTGATCGTATCCGGGGGCGCTTCGCCCTCCCCACCTGCGGCGCTGCGCTCCGCGCCTGCCGGGCCCCATCGTGACCTTCCGCCTTCGTTGGCTCCGCCAGCCCCTCCCCCGAAGCTTCTCGAGGGGACGTTCCTCGGGTTCCGCGCCTTCGGCAAACCTCGTCCGCGCGGCGCAAAGCTCGAGAGTCCCGCGACGAGGGAACCCGCCGGCCTGCTTGGCCTGGGCCCACGACGGGAGCAACCCGCGATGTGGCGGCCGGAGTCGCCTCGCAAGAGCGCGCTTGCGAGCGAGCGCCACCCCATCGAGCGTCCCGGCAGCGAGCGCCGCGCGCGGCCCAGGGCGCCCGCAGAACGCGGCGGTGTTGCGATCCCTCGGTGGTTTTATTGGGTTGCAGGCGCGATTGGCGCTCTCGCGCTGGCGGTGGCGAGCGTCATTGGGCTCAGCGCGCGAGACCCCGGACATCCTCCTCCCGAACCAACGGTCCACCGCGCGGCGCCCACCGCTTCGTCCGCCGATGCGCAGCGCGCCCCGCTGCCCGTGAACCTGCCCAAAAGCAGCGCGGAGACCCCGCAGATGCGCGCGTTGCTGGACACGCAGACGCGGCTCGTCCAGGCGTGTATCTCCGACTCGGCGGCGTGCGTTCCGGGCTGGACGGCGTTGGGTCGCGGCGCGCTCATTCCCCCCACCGAAGTACCTGTCTTGGCGCCCGCTCCGGAGGGCCCTCTGCCTGCCTGGCTCCGCAGTCTAAAAATGCCCAGCGACTTTCCGGTGCACGATGAACCGGCGCTCCGCAATTCGTTCGACTTCGGCACCAAAAACATAAGCGGCAGAGCGAACTTTCAGTCGATGCTGTCGCGGTGCTCGGCCTACACGGACATCTTCGAGAGCACGCTCTTGAAGTACGGCGCTCCCCATTGGCTGACCGCCGTGGTCTACCAGGAGAGCGGCTGCAACCCGGCGGCCACATCGCCGGTGGGGGCGAAGGGCCTATGGCAATTCATGGCGGAGTCCGCGCGAGCCTATGGCCTCCGCGTCGTGGACGGGGAGGTCGACGAACGCCTGAATCCGGTCAAGTCGACCGAAGCCGCAATCCATTTTTTCACCGACCTGGAGCGCGATCTCGGAGCGTGGGACCTCGCGCTGGCGGGGTACAATATGGGCCCGTATGGCGTGCTCGTTCGGTTGGCGCAAGTGGGCGACAGGAAGGCAGGCTTTTGGGAGCTCGCGCACGCGGGCATGCTCCCCGACGAAACCGCCGGATACGTTCCCTCAATCGAGGCGTACGCGCTGATGCTTCAGAATCTGCGCGTCCTCGGGTTCAATCCCTACGGCAAACGGCTCGAGAGCACCGCCGAGGTGATCGTCAAACCCGGCACGCGGCTGAGCCTCATCGCGCGCGCATCGTCCACCACGACCGTATCCATCCGCGATCTCAATCCGGAGTTCCTCCGGGACGTGGTTCCGGACGGCGAAACCACCGCCCGGGTTCCAGACGCGGAAGCCCACCGCGCGCAAGCGTTCCTCGAGTCATGGTCTCCGAACGACAATCGAGACACGTGCGTACCTCCTGATTTCGACTGGGGCGGCGGACAGTCGTTCGAGACGAGTCGATACGCGAAGACTTGCGCGCCGATGCCGGCGTCGCCATGAGCTCGTGTTCGAAGAGATGCTGCGCGCGATTCGAGGCGAACTTCCCCCCCTCGTCCGTCCGGAACGAGGGAGGCGGGGGCATGAGGGGAACGGAGAAGCAGCCGAGGCTAACTGCCTGGCTTGCTCTTCGCGATGTTGTACTGGGTGGTGACGTCAGCGCCTCCAGAGCCATCCGCCGCCTGCGGCGTGTAGTGAACCTCGACATAGCCGAAGTTCAGGCTCACCGTGACGACTTGGACGTCCGACGAGGGAGCTCCACTCATCGAGATGTTCGAGATGATGCCGCCCTTCATGATGATCTTGATGTATTCGAGGGGCGTCACTCCCGCTTTGCGGATAGTCAGCTGTGCCTGTTGGAACGGTGTTCCCGTGAGCAGCATGCCGGTGAGCACCGGACATGATTTTTCGAAGTTCAACGAAAAGGTCAGGTCTTGAACCATCGCCTTTCCCGCGCCCATTCCGCCGCCAATCTGGGACGACCCGGACTGCGACGCCCCCCACGACCACGAGTGCACGTCGATTTCTCCTGCGTGAACGCTGTCCACCGACTCGCCCTGGACGTCATCGATCTTCATGAAGATATCGCTTTGCATGGCCTACCTCTTCTCTTTCTTTTTCGTTTGGGGTTAAGCGCGGTCGTTCGGACCCGGGACGTGCCCCGGTCGGATCCGCGTGTGAACTCGAGCGATCTTTCGCGGCGCCGCTGCTTCGTGTTAGATATTTACGACAAGGAAGTCGCTGCTTGCAGCCTGGGAGCTTACGCGTTTCAAATGAGGATAGGAACGAGGAGAACGCGGAGCCCTGAGGGACAGGGGTACCGCTTCCCCGACCGGGTTGCCCATGATGTCGCCTAAGCCAGTATGGACCGAAGGTCTATTCGTCAGCCAGCATCACTTTCAAGCGCAGGACGAATACCACGAGGCTCTCGTCAACCAGCGCGTTGGAGCGTTGCGCCGCTACGGGTGGGGAGTCTCGGAGCTCGAGATCGACGTTCGCCTGCTCCAAGCGGGGCAGTTCGGCCTCCGCCGCCTCGTCGCCGTCTGGCCGGACGGCTTGTTCGTGCAATGTGGAGGGCCGTCCGGGGACATGACCCCCGAGCCGCGGCCGTTCGAGGTGCACTTCCGGGGGGACGAAACATCGCTGGATGTGCTTGCAGCCATCACGCTTGAAGGCGGAGCGAACTTACCGTCGCCGGGAGAAAACGTAACGGTCCAGCGCTTTTTGCGTCACTCGCGCCCTCTCGACGACTTCAATGACGGCGGCGCCCCCCAAAGCGTCGAGTTCGCGATCCCCAATCTTCGGATCGTCTTCGGAAACGAGCGGCGCGAACGGATGGCGACGATGCCCCTCGCGCAACTCGTTCGCCAGTCCGACGGCAAGATCGCGCTCCGAGACACCTTCGTGCCACCGGTTCTCTCGATTTCGGCGGCACCCTTCTTGATCGAAGGGCTCCGGCGCGTCGTGGGCGCGATGATCGCGCGTCAGCGCGACCTCTTCGCCAGTCGCAAGCAGCGGACCGAGACGACCGTCGAGTTCCACTATACCGACGCCCGCCGTTTCTGGCTATTGCATACGTTGAGCGTGTCGATTCCCGTCCTTGCACACCTGCTCGACACGGAGCGAGCCCACCCGGAAGAAGTCTACCTCGCGCTTGCGAGCCTCGTGGGTGCCCTCGGCACGTTCGCGGCCGATGGGGCCGAATCGACCGTCCCCAAATACAACCATGCCGTGCTTGGAGACGTCTTCGAACAGCTCTTCGCGCGAGCGGTCTCCTTGCTCCGCGTGGATGCAGCCCCCGCCTACGTGGAGATCCCGCTCGAGCGCCGGCCCGACGGGATGTTCGTCGGAAGAATCCCTGAGCCACGCCTTGCCAACCACGAGTTTTTCGTTGCGGTTCGTTCCACGATGCCGGAGCCCGTGGTGCGCGAACGCGTCCCTCAGCTTCTCAAGGTCGCCGGCTGGAGACACATCACGGAAGTCGTGCGACAGGCGCGCCACGGCGTCCGCTCCGAGGTGGAATGGACCCCGTCGAGCTCCCTCCCGGTCAAGCCCGGAATCTGCTTTTTCCGGCTGCTCCGAGAAGGGCCCTTTTGGGAGGAGATCGCCAAGAGCAGCACGTTGGCGGTCTACGTTCCGAATGACGGCGAGTGGAAAGACGTATGGTTCTCCGTCTACGCGATTGACCCGGCCTATCTGCGCTGATCATGGGCGAGCCGAGCCACGACGTCATGTACCTCGCGAGCGTGGATGCCCTGACGGCGGTCGCGCAAATAGGCGACGGCCGCGGCCTCCCGGGGGCGGACGCTGTCCGCCAGCAGATGATGGGACTTCTGCGCCAGCTCGTTGCGAATTGCCGCGACGCGGGCATCGAGGACGCAGAGACCGCCGAAGCGCGCTATGCGGTCGTGGCGTTCATCGACGATCGGATTCTCAAATCGGGCTGGCACGGCCGCGGGGAGTGGCAGAGCAATCCGTTGCAGCTCCAGCTTTTTCGTGAGTTCACCGCGGGCGAGAACTTCTTCGCGAGAATGAGAGCGCTCATACAGCGCGGCGCTCCCGTCTTCGCCCTCGAAGTCTATTATTTCTGCCTCGCGCTGGGCTTTTCCGGCGCCTCGAAGGCGGCAAGCCAGCATTCCGTGCGTCACTACGTCGAGGCCGCGCGTGAGGCCTTGCTCCGAGGCCGCAGTAGCACCCGCATCGCCCCCAACGCGATTCCGCCGGAACGCCATGGGGCGCACGCGCGCCCCTTTCCCGTCGCGCTGGTCGCCGCCCTTGCTTGCGCAATCGTGTGTCTGACCGGACTCGTCGGGCTCGACGTCGGGCTGGCCGGGCTGATTGCTCACGCGCGCAGCGGCTTGCGAGATTCCCCGCGAGTGGCTGCGCCTGCAGACATTCGGTGACGCATGCGCTGGGTGCTCATTGTCCTCGTCGGGCTCATCGTCGCTGGTCTTTGGGTCGCGGCGTTCTTCGTTCCCGATCTGAGGTGGTTCGCCGAAGCGCTCACCGCCGCGGTCGTACTTCCGCCGATTGCGATCCTGCTCTTTTTCTGGTGCCGAGCGCGACTGGAAAGCTCGCGCGCGGCGCGCGACACAGCCCGCCCTGACCCCAAGGCCCGTCGCACGCGCCCCGAGGTCGTTGCCATGCGCGCTTACCTCAAGCGCGTGCTCGTCGAGCTCGCGCGGATGCGCGGCCGGGCCGGCGCCGCAAGACTGCCCTGGTACGTAGCGTTGGGACCCCCGGGTGCGGGTCGGTCGACGCTCCTCGACCGGGCAGGTTTTGCCCTCGTTTCCCCAGGTCCCGTGCACGGAAAGCCCGATCGAATCGAGGCCCCCTTCGACACGCGCTGTTCCGCGGAAGCCGTGGTCCTCGAGCCTCCGGGTCCGGAGGTCGACATGGCCGAAACGGATGCCTGGATCGCGCTGCTCGAAGCGCTTCGCCGCGCGCGGCGCAGGCGCACGCTCGAGGGGATTCTGGCCGTCGTCAGCATTCCCGACCTGATCGCGAGCAGCCCGGCGGATCGCCAAAAGCTCGCCGCGCGGATGCGGGAACGACTCGACGCCTTGCTCGACCGAATCGCGATGGTCTTGCCCGTCTACCTGGTCTTGACGAAAGCCGACTGCCTCACCGGCTTCGGCGAGTTTTGGGCCGACGACCCGAACCGCGAAGAGGGCACGTGGGGGGCATCCTTCGCCATCGACGACGACCGTGCAGCGCATCAGCCGGCGAAGGCCGTGGAGAAGGAATTCGCGGTTCTTGGAGACGGCCTTCACGCTCGAATGATCGAACGGCTGGCGATCGAAGTGGACCCCGCACGCCGCATCCGGATCCTTCGGTTTCCGCGCGAGGTGCGCGCCCTCCGCGCCCCCCTGGCCGACTTCGTCGAGGTGCTCTGCCGGCCAGGACCCGCCCTCGAGCGTTTCTTCCTTCGCGGCTTCTATCTGACGAGCGCGGGTTCACCCGGGATACCGGGCCACTCGGCCCGCGATGCGAAGGGCTCCTTTGTGGTCGACGTGATCCGATCGGTCGTCTTGCCGGACCGCAATCTGGCGGCATCCACGTCCGACGCGCTCCGCGGCCGATCGAAATTCGATCAGCGCGTATCGCTCGTCGCGCTCGCGGTGTGTGTCGCCGTGTTTGCGCCCGCGCTGATGAGTTATCTCCACAATGCCGAGCTCACACGCACCGTTGCGTCGGCCGCGGAAGCATTATCGACCGCGGGCGGCGATGGCACTCCCGGTACGATCGGCGATCCCATCGAACCGGCGCTCGATGCCCTCTTTCTCCTCGAGAGCGACTCGAACCAGTTCGGAATTCGCGGATGGTTCGGCCCTCGCGCGGCGCGCGAGCTGCACGATCCCTTGGAGGACGCGTACGTCCTCCGTATCCACAGGTGGATGTTGCAGAAGCTGCGGCCCGCGCTCGACAAACAGCTCGACGCGATTTCGTGGGGAGCGCCGTTGACGGACGCCCCATCGTCACCCGATGAGAGCACTCCCCTGCGGGACGCCTATGAGGTCGTCAAGCTCTACGCAACGTTGACGAGGCCTAGGGGCCACGCGAATAGCGAGTGGGCCAGCCACCGGCTCGCGGGCGCTTGGCGCACGCTCTTGCCGAATGACGGGGTCATCGACGCCGCGCAACTGACCGAGCACGCGCGCCGATACCTCCGGGCGCTCGATAGCCGTCCGGAGCTCGCTTGGCCGGCCGGTCCTCCCCTCGCTGGCGTTCGCACCCGGCTGCGCGAGCTTCAAGTGCAGGAGATGCCGTACCGCAGGCTGCTGCTGTGGGGCCGCGATCAGCCCCCCCTTCGGGCGAGTTCGGCGTTCGGGGCCGCGTCGCTCGAATTTCTAGAATCGCGCGGGGACGTTCAGATACCGGGCGTGTACACCGCGAGTGGATGGCAGAAGATCCGCGACGCCCTCGCCTCACCGGCACCGTGGCCCGCGGAAGCGGTCACCGAGCGTTGGGTAGTGGACGACGCGGGCATTCCCCTGGACGACGCCGGGGTCCGAGCGGCGGCGCGCCAACGATACTTCACCGATTATGTCGATCGTTGGATGCGCTTCTTGGACGAGCTCAAAGTCAAGACGCCCCAGGACATCGCCGCCGCAAAACTGGAGTTGGTCGCGTTCAAGGGACCCGAAGGCTTCTACCGAGAGCTCTTTGCTCTGTTCGAACAGAACGTCATCCGCAACGACGACGTCGAACCGCCCCCGAGCTTACCGAAGACTCTCCTGAGTCAGGTGCCGTGGATAGGAAAGATCGAACCCGATGCGGGAACCAAAGCCGCTCCGCCCTCGTCCGTCGAGAGGGCGTTTCAACCGATCTTGGCATTTGCGGGCGCGCTCCCGGGCGACAAGAGTGCCTCCGCGGCCCCCCTCGACAAGTACCTCGCCATACTCGACATGCTCAAAGCCGCGCTCGACGAGGCGCCTTCGCCCAAGGAGCTCGTTCAAGAGCTGCAAGGCCCCATCGCGGAAGCCGAGGCCGGGGTGGACGAGCTTCTCGACAGCACGGGCGAGCCCACCCACGGCGCGCTTCTTCGGCTACTCATGCCGCCGGTGAGGGGAAGCGTCCTTTCGAAGCGGAAGCCGGGCCAGGCCTCCGTGGCGGAAGAATGGAACTCGGGAGTGTGGACGGTGTGGGATCAGAAGCTCAGCAAACACTTCCCATTCCACGGCGGGGACGCGGCCAACTTCGGCGACTTTGCGGCTTTCTTCAAGCCTGACGGGGTCCTCTGGGGATTCGTTCACACCTACCTTGCGGACGCCGTCGAGCAGAAGGGAGATGGCCACTACGTCTCCAAAGGGACCGACCCCGTGACCCCGGCCGGACTCGACTGCTTGACCGTCGCCCAGGAAATTACCGACGCGTTCTTTGAAGGTCAAGACAGTGGGCTTCGCCTTTCCGTCCAGGCCGACTGGACCGCGCCCGACATCAAGGACGCGAAATTCTGGATAGGCCAAAAGGATACGGCGCTACCCCAGGGCCAATGGTCTGCGTTGCTTCACTGGTTCGGGGAGGACGTTCGAGTCGAATGGCAGCAAGGCGGACGCCCGACGCAGGAATTCGGGCGCCACTCGTTCTCTCTCTTCGACCTCTTCGCGCACCTCGGGGGTCTACGGCCGGCGCCTTCGGCTCACTCGCTCTATGCGGTCGACTGTCCGCCGTTGACGCTCAAGGTGCGGTCCGACGGTCGCGTGGACCCCTTCCGCGACGACTTCTTCAGCCGCCTCCGCTGTCCGCCCCAGGTGCGCATGACGAGGCCGTGATCGGTGGCGGCCGCCCGGGAAGGTACTCGCGTGCGATACCGACCCGGTTCTCTGTGCGGCGATCGAAGGGCTCGGCTACGCTGGTTGCACCATGAGCGTGGGTGTTCGTCTTTGCTTTCGATCGCGTGACGGGACACTTCAGGGAGAGCGCGTTTTCTACGATCTGCCCGTGCGCATCGGTCGGAACTCCATGAACGACTGCCCCGTCGCGCACCCGTTCGTGTCGGAGTTCCACGCCACGATCGATCTGCTCGGCGGCGAACTCTGTGTGTCCGACTTGAACAGCCGCAACGGCACATACGACACGAATCTGGGTCGCCTTGCGCCCAAACGGCCCGTGCCGCTCGCGCGTATGGGAAACACCTTCGTGCTCGGCCGAATCGTCGATCTGACGGTCGAACCTTTCGAGCAGAACCCGGACATCGGGGGCCGCCCGTCGAGCGCCCATGGATCGATTCTCGGAAACGGGGCCGCGCTCAGGATGCCTCCTGGGCTGGGCGGCTCACCGAGCCTGGCACCGCTTCCGGCCCTGTCGGCGCGCGACCGCGGCGCGGCGGTGGGCGAACCTTTCGCCCCCGCTGCATGGGGAGCCCCGGAGGGTGCGGCATTCAACTCGAGGCTTCCGCTCGCGGGCCCCGCGAGATTGGGGATGGGCCAAAGTCTTCCGGACTTGCCGCCATTGCGGGGAGCTTACGATGGGCACGGCGCGGAGGCCCCCCGGGCCGGGCGGCCCGCGCCGGCCCCCGAGCGCGCGAGCCGCAACACGCAGCACCTATCGATGTCGACCGAGCTCCTGGCCTTGCTGGGACTGCGCGAACTCGGCTCCTCGCTCTTGCCCGGCGTCCCGCTCGAGACGACGGGGGACGTCGCCCGATTGCTCACGAAGTTGCATGATCTCGTCGAGGTGTTCTGCCGGTGCTTCGTCGCGCTCCGCGAAGGATCGGCACAGTTCATTGCGTCCGCCGAAGGCGAAGGCCCCGAGTCCAGGTGGCAGAACCGCTCGGCGAGCGCGCAGCGCGTGGCGACCGCCCGCGATCCCGCGACGCTCGCCCTCGCGTTGCTCGATTGGCGTAACCAGGAGTTCGATGCACCCAAGGCCGCGGAAGACGTGCTCATACGTATCGTGGCGCAGCACGCCGCCTTGACCGACGCGGTAATGCGCGGCGTCGAGGCGCTTCTCGAGGAGCTGTCCCCGCTGGCCATCGAGAGCGCCACGAAAGACGGAGGCGCCATGGGATCCATCTTGGGCAGGCATAGAGCCCTCTGGCAGGCGTACAAGGCTCGTTACGAGTCCGTCGCCGCGGGGACAGCGCAGTTCGAGCGACTCTTCGGGAGCGAATTCGCCGCCACCTATGGCCATTACGTCCGCACGGGCCGGACGTAAGATCGACACGGCCGTGACGGCAACCTTCACTTATCGGACGCCACCGTGACCTGTGACCAGAGCGATTCCTGGTCAGCGACCAGACGCCCATCGGGGCCAAGGACGAAGACGCGGTCCCCTTCGGCCTTCCGAACGTCTTCCTGGGCCGAGTCCCGGACTTGAAGCTTCTCGTGCACACGGACCGCGCGACCGTCGAGAACCGGCGGATCGGTGGTTAGGCGGAATTGGACTCTCCCTAGCCCTTTGGCGTTGCCGTATCGTATTTTCTGGGCCGGAGACGTTGCCGCCGTCAGGAGCTTGCCACCGGCAGCCACGAAGAAGACCAACGCGCTATCGCACTCGACGTCCACCTTCACGTCCGCGCATCCCTCATCGTGCGCCACGATCATCTGCGACGTACCGAGCTGCGCCAACTCGAACCGCGAGTGGCGCAGGCTGCCCTGGAAACGACCGATCGCATACACGTCGATCTCCGATGGGCGCACACGGACCAGAGCGAGCGGCCCCGCGGCAAGATCCTCGGATCGGAACGAACGGAGCCACACGGCCGAGAGGCCATCCGCGGCGCTCGACAGGACGAGGTCGTCCTGGGTAACGGGAGCTGCCGTGACGTTCGCGGCGGGGCCCGCCAAAGGCTCACCGACGCAGTCCAGATCATCCGGCCGCATCGCGCCGCCGAATCCCCGAAAGTTCGAAAGCGCGACGCCCCAGTAGGCGTCCGCGCGGGCGACGCCTGCGTCGCTCAAGTCGCCCGGAGCCATGGGCTTGCGGCAGATGGCAATCGGGACGTCCAGACGGGCCTTGTCCTCGATCCGCGAAATGGGCGGAACGCTGCCGCACGCGGCCACGATCCCCACGACGAGGCAAGCGACCCCGTTACGCCGTCGCATCGTGCCGAGACAAGCGCCCATGAGAGTCACTGCACCTCGAGCTGGCGCAGAAGTTCGAGCAGCTCCCCCGAGATTCGCGACAGGTTTTCTTCGCCGATCACAATCTGAACGAGTACTATTCGATGGTCGCTGCGGAGGAGAATTTCCCGGCTCCGGCTGAGCACAGGCTCTTTGCTCGCGATCTTCCGATCGATCATGTAGGCGCGTCCCTGATTGGCCGACGTAGCCATGGGCACGCGCTGGCCGATGGCCTTGGCTCCATTTCCCGCGACGTCGGCCTCGTAGTGCGCGAAGAGATCCGACCACGACTTGCCGGGAGAATCGTCTCGCTCGTAGATGGCAAACGAGTAGGCCTCCGGCGAGACGTAGCGAATGAACGAATGGCCAGGCTCGAGACTGGCGTCCCGAATCGCCCACCGCGAAGGCCGCGAGAACCGGACCGCGTCACGCAGCACGGACACCCCCACCCACGGCTCCTGGCCGGGGCTCGCTCCGTCCAACGCAGGATAGGGGCGCTCGAGGTCGGGACTGGATGTAACGTCGACGGGGAGCGCGTTGGCACCCGTGGGATCGAACACGGTCGCTCGCGCACCGCCGCCGCCGCATGCCCCCGCGAACAGCACCAAGGAAAGCGCCCAAAGCCTCGTCACGAGAGAAGAAATATCCGAGCAGAAGGGCGCGCGGCAATATCGACTCCCGTTGCCCAAGGCCTCACGAGACATCGCCCTCACGGCTCCGCGTATCCGCCCGGAATGACGACCGCGTCATCGCCGTCTTCGAGAAGAAAGGTTCCCCAACACGCAAGCTTGGTTTTGGCCGCGAACGCAAGGTCCTCGTGGCTGGACCCCGGAGGCCCGAGAACGGCGACGTTCGCGCGCCTCACGCCCCAGGAGCCGGACCCGTGCTGCAGGACCGCATCGTAGAGATCGCGACCCGCCTCGTCCGGCGTCTTTAGCATCGCGACGCGCAGCGCGATCGGATCGGAACCACTAGCCGCCGAGACGAAGAGGAACACGAGCTCGGGTTTGTTGGGTTCGACGGGTTGCCTCTCGACGCGCACGGTGAGCTGCTGATTCTGGAGAAACGCGGCCAGACTGGTTTCGTCGAGCGTGCGATAATCCGGGTGGAGGTCAACCCCCGCGCAGATCTCGGGGCGCCACGATTCGCCCGCAGAGCCGGAGGCGTTCGGGCGCCGCAGCACGAACTGGTCCCAATCGGGCGCCGCAGGCATCTGCGAGGGCCGGCCGCAACCGGCAAGCACCAAAGCCAACCCGGCGAAGGTAGGGCGTCGCGTAGGCATCGAACGGGCGCGAGCGTATCCGAGTCGCCTGGGGGAGACCATCGCCTGCGCCGAATGTCGGTCGAATACCCGGCCGAATACCCGCCAAATCCCAGCACGCATCGCAGGTTTCTGCGCCTGGGCGAGCCGCCCGATCCAATTTCTCACCTTTGCCCTCCGGGCGCGCGTATCGGAGCTACGATGGCCGTCGGATAGCCGACGAAAGGCGTCCGACGGCCGCCCTCCCCTGCCGTTGGGCAACGGTGCACCTTTCTGGTTTCGACCCTGACGAGCCATGAGTCGCCGCATCGTCCTTTGGACGCAGGCCACCGTAGCCAAAACCACTTTGGAATCCCGCCATGCCCCCCTCCAGTCCCATCACGATCGATGTACCCTCGGCCCTCGATCCGGACAGCCTCGCCTTCCGCTCGATGGTCGGAGTCGATTCGCTCGGACGGTGCTTCGAGTACGAGATCGAAGTCACGAGTGCGCAGCTCGACGTCGCGTCGGCCGACGTGCTGGGAAAGTCCGCCACCGTGCACTTGGACACGACGGACGGAGGCACCCGCCATTTCAACGGCGTGATCACCGCCTTCGATTACGTCGGCCCGCATGGGGATATCTCGAAGTATCGGTTCGTCGTCCGGCCTTGGCTGTGGCTTCTGACGCAGAGCGCGGGGTGCCGGATATTCCAGAACAAGAACGTGATCGACATCATCACGGCCGTCTTTCAGAACCTCGCGTTCTCGGATTTCGACGTTTCGTACCTTGTCCCGGGCGACTATCCCGTGCGCGAATACGTCGTTCAATATCGCGAAACGGACTTCAATTTCGTGACTCGCCTCATGGAGCGGGACGGGATCTACTATTTCTTCCAGCACGACGCGGGCAAGCACACGCTGGTGTTGGTGGACGCGAACACGGTTCATGATTACCCCCCGTCTTCGGGCGGTGACGACTCCGCGAGCTCCGGATATCAAGTGCCGTTTCGGCCGCCCGATGCACACCGCGCTGCGCTGACCGAGTCGGTCGAAGACTGGCGATTGAGCGCGTCGGTGGCCCCAGGGATCTATTCGCACGCGGATTTCGACTTCACCAAGTCACGCTCGAAGATCTTCTCGACGCGAAAGAACGCGCGGGGATTCGTCCATGACGACCTGGAAGTCTACGACTACCCGGGCGGCTTCGAGATCAACGCGGCCGGCGACGCGCACGCGCTGGTGCGACTGCAAGAGCAACAGATGCCTTTGGACGAGGCGACCGGCTGGTCCAATGCGCGAAAGCTCACCGTTGGGAACCTGTTCGAGCTGACCGAGCATCCGCGTGACGACCAGAACCAGGACTACCTCGTCACGTCGGCAACCTACCGGCTAATTGGAGAAGGCGTGGAAACGGGAGGCATCGCCGGAGCGCCCGTGTACGACTGCCGGTTCAACGCGATCGAAGCGTCGGCCCAGTTTCGTTCCCGTGCGTCGGCTCGGAAGCCACTCGTGAACGGACCGCAAACGGCGACCGTCGTCGGCCCGAGCGACAAGGAGATTTGGACGGACCAGTACGGAAGGGTGAAATTGCAATTCCGCTGGGACCGCGAGGGCGCGTCCGACGACCATAGCTCGTGTTGGGTTCGGGTCGCACAGCTGTGGGCGGGAACGAACTGGGGAGCGATGTTCATCCCCCGAATCGGGCAGGAGGTCATCGTCGATTTCCTGGAGGGCGACCCGGATCGGCCCATCGTCACCGGGCGGGTGTACAACGACGCCAACATGCCGCCCTACGATCTACCCGCCCACCAGACGCAGAGCGGCATCAAGAGCCGTAGCACCAAGGGCGGCAACCAAACGAACGCCAACGAAATTCGTTTCGAAGATCTGAAGGGCTCCGAAGAGTTCTTCGTGCAGGCCGAGAAGGACCTGAATGCGGTGGTAAAGAACAACGAGACGGCGAGCATCGGCGTGAACCGCACGGTGACCGTGGGCACCAATGATTCGCTTTCGGTGGGGAGTAACCGAAGCGCCAAGATCGGGGCAAACGATTCCATACAGGTCGGGGGCGATCGCTCGCTCACGGTCCAGGGCAACGAGACCACGTCGGTGGGGGGCAACCGGAGCGTTTCGACTGCCGGCAACGAGACGACGGCGGTAGGAGGCAATCAGTCGCTGACGGTGGGGGGTAGCCAGACCGAAACGGTGACGGGCACCCAAACGATGACCGTAATCGGCGCACGGACGCACACCGTCGCAGCTTCGGAGACCATCGTCGTGGCCGCGAGTCAGACCATCACGACCGCCGCGCAGACGGTTACGGTGGCCGTCCGCCAGACGACCGTAGCGGGGGGAGATTCGCTCTCGGTCGGAGCGGATCTGTCGGCGACGATCGGAGGCGGCCGCAACACATCCGTCGCAGGCGATGACGCGCTGAGCACGGCCGGCTCGGGAGCCGTATCCATTGGGAAGGACGGAGCCATTTCCGTCGGCAAGCAGCTCACGGTCGAAGCGACCGACGGCATCACGCTGAAAGCGGGCAGCGCCACCATCACATTGGCCAAAAACGGCGACATCACCATCAAGGGAGCCAATATCACGGTAAACGGGAGTGGAAACGTCGTAATCAAGGGATCCAAGATCGCTCAGAATTAGCCAATGCTAGACGGCCCTCGCGGCGGCGAGGGCACGACGATCCCTCACTTCGGAGTGGCCGCCCGTCGGAGCCGATCGGCAATTGCCCACCAGGCTTCGTCGTTGGGAACGCTTTGCACGACGATGCCCGATACGATGGCCGCGTCCAGATCATGTAGCGCCGCGTAGAGGTGGCGTGCGTAGTTCACAGCGTCCGGCGCGAGTTCGCGAACGAGGACGCGATCCGAGGTCGGGCGGCACGGCCCTCCGCGGACGACCAGCCCCACGCGTGCGCCCGCCGCGGCCATCTCGTTCGCGACGCCGAGCGCGGCGTCGAGCGAGGTGGCGATATGCACCGGCGCTCGGGGGGCATAATGCCGTTCGTCCATGCCCGGCGACGCACGCAGCTCCTCTTCGGCCGCCCGCTCCGCTCGAAACACGATGTCCGGCTCGACCGCGCGAAGAGCCCTTAGGGCGACCGCGCCCGGTCGTAGGACACGAACCGCGCCGCGCACGTCGACCACGGTCGACTCGATTCCCGCATCGCATGCCCCCCCATCGAGCACGAGGTCCACGGCATCCCCCAGCTGTTGAATGACATGGGCCGCGGTTGTCGGCGACAGCTCTTGGTACCGATTCGCGCTCGGCGCGGCGATTGGTTCACCGAGCGCCGCGATGAGCCCTCTCGCCACGGGGTGCGAGGGCGCACGGAGGGCAATCGAACCGCCTCCTCCGGAGACGGCGGCCGGTATGTGGGCCGCGCGATCGACGACAAGAGTCAGCGGACCTGGCCACAGGGCGCGGGCCAGTCGCGATGCCGCAGCAGGCCATGACTCGGCCAGCGCTCGCGCATCGACTTCACCCTCGACGTGCGCGATAAGCGGGTGCTGCGCCGGACGGCCTTTGGCCACGAAGACGCGTAGGATGGCCCGTTCATCGAATGCGCGCGCGCCGAGGCCGTAGACCGTCTCCGTAGGAAACGCCACGAGTCCCCCGCTCCGTAGCACCCGCGCAGCCTCGGCGAGCACGCCCGCATCGGGCCGGCTCGCGTCGAGCGAGAGAACGCGCGCCATGGCAGCCGACCGATAGCCCGCGCGTCCGCCGCCGTCACGGGCGAGGCAGCGCCTGTTCCAGATCGGCCAAGAGATCCCCAGCGTCCTCGATTCCGACCGAGAGCCGCACGAGCCCGTCATGGATGCCAACGGCCGTGCGCTGTTCGCTCGTCATCTCGTAGTAGCTCATCGTCGCCGGTTGCTCGATGAGCGTCTCGACGCCGCCGAAGCTCGGGCCGATGCGCGCAAGCTTCATGGCGTCCACCACATGACTGCCGCCATCCAGGCCGCCTTTGACGATGAAACTGACGACTCCCCCAAACCCCCGCATCTGTGCGCGGGCAACGGCGTGGCTGGGATGCGACGCGAGACCAGGGTAAAAGACCCGCTCCACTTGAGGATGCCTCTCGAGCCATTCGGCCGCGACGAGGGCCGTCGCGTTCTGTTTCTCGACGCGAAGAGTCAGCGTCTTGAGGCTCCGCCCCACGAGAAAAGCGGCGTGCGGATCGCATACCCCGCCGAGGATGCCGCGTAGATCCCGGATCAGCGAAATGAGGCCGGCGGGACCGCAGACCACTCCCGCGAGCACGTCGTTGTGTCCCGCGAGGTATTTCGTCGCACTGTGCACGACCAGATCCACTCCGAAGGCGGCCGGGCGACAATTGACGGGCGTGGCGAACGTGCCGTCGATCATCGACTTGACCGTCCGGCGCTTTTTACAGACGCCGGCGAGTCGGTCCAGATCGATGCATGATAAGTAGGGGTTGGTCGGTGACTCGCTGATGACGAGGCGCGTTTCAGGACGCAGTGCGTCGGCCAGCGACCCGAGGTCGCCCGACGCGAGGAGCGTGTGGGCCACCCCGAAGCGCGGCAGCACTTCCCTCACGAACTCGAGCGTTCGCCGGTAGCAATCCGCGAAAAGAACGACGTGCTGCCCCCCCTTGACGAGGGCCAAGAGCGCGGTGGTCACCGCCGCCATCCCGCTGGCGAAGAGCACCGCATCCTCTGTTCCCTCGAGGGCCGCGAGACGCCGCTCGACGGCATGCACCGTGGGGTTACCGTACCGACCGTATTCGCCTCGGTCCGGATTCGGGTGATGGCCCCCGGTGTACGCGACCACCTCAGCGGTGTCGGCAAACGTGTACGTCGCCGTCTGCACGATCGGCATCGTCAGCGAGTCGCACGGTTTGAATTTGTCGTCCCCCGCGTGGACTGCTTCGGTGGCTGTGAGTGTCTTGCGTTCGCTCATGGGTGAGACACCTCGGGGGCGATGACGGGGAGAGCCGCTTCGGCGAGCGCGCGACGCGACTTCAGAAAGTGGTGGTCGAAGCCGTCGAAGACGCGCAATGCGGCCCCGAGTTCGCTGGCCAGTTCCCGGGCCGCGCTCACCCCGAATAGCTCGTCACGATCACCGATGAAGATCGTGCACTTTGCAGTAAGGCCGCGCGGAATCTCGGCCAGACCGAACAAGCGCAGGCTCGGAGCGAGAAGCAGCACGCGGTCCACTCCCCCGTCCCTCCCGGCCGCCAGGAGCGCGACGGCGGAGCCGAACGAGTGCCCGCACATCGTCGCGGGTGCTCCCGGCGCAAGTCCGCGAACGTGCGCGAGCACGGCGCAGGCGTCTTCCAGTTCGCCGCGGCCGTTGTCGAATTGACCCTCGCTCGCACCGACTCCGCGGAAGTTGAATCGCGCCCAGGCAACCTGCTCGGACGCCATTTCCGCGAGATACTTCGCGAGCGCGAGCGGCACGGGACTGTGCATGCTGCCGCCATAGAGCGGGTGGGGATGGCAGAAAACAACCGCCCGGACGGCGTGGGGAGGCGCATGCACGCACGCCTCGAGGGACGGACCGCCGGGAACCTGAACGCGAACCTCGACCTCGCCCTTGACGGAGACGGGCGGCGAACGAACGGGCACGGCGGGGGGCGGAGGAAGGCGATCGGCGGGCGCCATCTTGGGCCGTTTCTAGCACGCGCGGCGGCCAAGTCGGCCGCGATCACGCACGAACCGAAGCTTGGACGCGGGCCGCGATCACGTCCGCCGCGTCGCGGGTGGGCACGAGGTCGGCCTTCTTCGGATCTTGCTCGGTGCGAAGCTTGAGCTCCACGTGGCCCGCCGCGATGCCCTTCGTCCCAATCGTCACGCGGATCGGAACTCCGATGAGATCCGCGTCTTTGAACTTGACCCCCGGGCGCTCGTCCCGATCATCCCACAGGACCTCGACGCCACGCTCGCCGAGCGCGTCGTGCAGAGCGCGCGCGGCGTCGATGACCGCGCTGTCGTTGCCGAGCGTCACCAGGTGGACGTGATACGGCGCCAGGCTCATCGGCCAACGCATTCCGTTGACGTCGTGGTGCTGCTCTATCGTGGTCGCCACGAGCCGCGAGACGCCGATCCCATAGCAGCCCATGACGAGCGAGTGCTGCTGCTGCTTCTCGTCGATGAACGTCGCGCCCATGGGCTTGGAGTACTTGGTACCGAGCACGAAAATATGCCCGGCTTCGATGCCGCGGTACCGGGTCAGCGTGCCCTCGCTGCAGTTGGGGCACCCATCGCCGCTGGCCGTGAGGCGAAGATCGGCCACTTCGCCCTCGTAGTCCCTCCCGAAGCGGACGTTCGTGAGGTGCCAATCGGTCTCGTTGGCGCCGGTCACGCCGCAGGGAACGAGCGAGGCAGCTCGGTCGACGACGATCCGGCCCTTGAATCCGACCGGGCCCGCGAAGCCCGTCTTCGCCCCCGTTGCGCGCTCGACGTCGGCCTCCCCGGCCAGAAACACCTCGTCGACTCCAACCGCGCGCGCGAGGCGCACCTCGTTGACGTCGTGATCCCCACGCACCACGGCCATGACGATGTTCGGGCCTGCCGCGAAGAGCAGGGACTTGAGCATCGCGCTTTCTTTCGCGCCCAAGAACTTCGCGACGTCATCGATCCCGCCATGACCGGGCGTATGAATCCGGGTCACGGCCTCGCCTCGCGGCACGGGGGCGCCGGCGTCGGCCGACGCGCGCGCTGTGGCGACTTCGACGTTCGCGGCGTACTCGCAGCGGTCGCACGCGACGATGGCATCCTCTCCCGAATCGGCGAGTACCTGGAACTCGGCGCTGGTGGATCCCCCGATCGCGCCGGAGTCCGCCTGAACCATTCGATACGTGAGTCCCATGCGATCGAAGATCCGCACGTACGCTTTTCGCATTCGCTCGTAGCTTGCGCGCGCCCCCTCTTCGCTGGCGTCGAACGAGTACGCATCCTTCATCAGGAACTCACGACACCGCAGAAGGCCGCCCCGGGGCCGGGGCTCGTCCCGGAACTTCACCTGAATCTGGTAAAGCGTCTTCGGCAAGTCGCGCCAGCTTCGCAGCTCACGACGCGCAATGTCGGTCACGATCTCTTCGTGGGTGGGCCCGAGGTGATAGTCCCCCCCTTTGCGATCGTGCAGGCGAAAGAGCACCTCTCCGTAGAGGCCCCAGCGTCCCGTTTCTTTGAAGTACTCGGCCGGAAGCAGGGCCGGCATGAGCAGTTCGAGCGCGCCAGCGCGGTCCATTTCATCGCGCACGATGGCTTCCACCTTGCGCAGCACGCGCAGGCCAAGCGGCAAGAAGTCGTAAATGCCAGCGCCGATACGGCGGATGTACCCGGCCCGGGCAAGGAGGATGTGGCTCGCGTTCGTCGCGTCCGCGGGAGCCTCCTTCATCGTGGGAATGAGAGCGCTCGAAAAAAGCATCGGACCGTGCGCGTTAGCACATGGACGGTCGGACGTCGCGCGGCCGCGACGGGCGACGATTGCGCGGCGAGGTGCGAATGAAACGTTCATTCGACTCAAGACCTGCCCGGAAATGCCGGGGCAGCTCTTTTCACGAGCCAGGTTTTTGGGGGGAGATCCTCCCCCCCAAGCCCCCCAACTTCCATTTCCGGCCACACCTTCACTTGCAACTAATCACGGCCTGGCACTCGGGGGCATTGAGGAGCGTAGACTGGCAGGGAAGCTGCGCGACGACATCGACGCAGCTGAGGTCGTCCCCGACGAGCGCGGCGCACACCGAGAATTGGAGACCTGCGACGCAATCGGCCCGATCGGCAGGCACGGAAATACTGCCGCTACCGTCGCTGCACGACGGGGTGGCGCCATATCCGCCGAGCATCATCGCCTCCCAGTCGCAGAGCTCCGCCTTCTGGGTGGCGTCGAGGCCCGCGAGCCCGAGGCTCGGATCGATGCTCGGGGGCGGCGTGGATGCACCGGACCCGGACCCGCATCCCGACGAGCCCAGCAGAAAAGCGAAAACCAGACGTTTTTGCATTAGCGAGGTTCTCCACGGCGATCGGCAGTCTGCAGCTAGACGAAAGCGAAGATCGCACCCGCACGCCTACCTTTGAAAATCGTAAATCGAACCCAGCCCGAGGAGCGCCGTCAGCTCATCGAGCGCGCGCATGCCCTCTCGCGCAAGCGCCGGATCGGCCAGATCGGGCGGCGACAGCCTGTCGCGATAATGGCGATCGATCCACGCGCCAAGCGCTTCGCCGAGCGCGTCGTCGAGAACGACGTTCGCCGAGAGCGCGCGCGCTTCGTCCGGGGTCAGAGGGACTCTCAAGCGCAGACACGCGGGACCGCCGCCGTTTCGCATCGACTGCCGGACGTCGAGGTAGTGCACCGCGCGAACCGGACCGCCGCTCGTGGCCACGCGCTCGAGAAACGCACGCGAGGGCCCGTCTTCACGGGCGTCCTCCGGTGCCAGAATCGCGAGTGACCCGTCCGTGACCTCGACGATCTGCGAGTTCATCGGATACGCGGTAACCGCCCGCTCGACAGGTAGCTCGGCGTTCGATGCGCGCATTACGAAGAGCTCCTCGCCAAGAACGCCGGCGAGGTCGACCATCAGACCCGCGCCATCGGCGAAGGCAAACTCGTGCATCATCAGAAAGCGACCGCTCCCCACCGCAAGCACGTCGGTGTGAAAAGCGCCCCCGTCGATTCCTTCGGGGTGCTGTTGGGGGAAAAACGTGCGCTCCACCGGCAAACCGTGCAAGCGCGCGATCGCTTGGCTCGCTTCGAGCGTCTGTCTCGCGGGATGTCTGCGGGGCCCGGACGCGGCGCCCCACGTACGGCGGCCCCAGGCGAAGAGATGCGCCGCGCCGCGCGAGGTCGAAAGCCGTAGATGGTTGGCGGCGCCTTCGTCCGCGAGCTGTCCACCCCCGCCGAGCGCCTCGTGGACGGTGAAGTGGTCACCGTCGGCGAAGATTGCACGAAGCACGCGCGTCGTCGTCGGCGCCTCGATGGCGCGATGAAACATCTGCTGCAAATTGGCCGGCGTCAGGTGGACGCGGCCGTCGGCGCCGTCCGACGACGGCGTGACCGTCGCCGCATTGGCCGTCCACATCGACGAAGCGCTGGAGCAGGCGCGCAAAAAGAAAGCATCCCCCGAAGCGGCTCGGGCAATGACGTCCTCGTCGCGCCCCAAGAATCCAAGCCGCCGCAGCCACGCGAGGCTCGGACGGTCGTGGGGCGGCAGCACGGCCTGCGGCACACCGAGATCGCGCACGAAGCGCATCTTCGCGAGCCCCTGTCGGGCGGCAGCCCGGGGGTCCGAC
Source organism: uncultured delta proteobacterium (assembly GCA_963831555.1). GTDB lineage: Bacteria > Myxococcota_A > Polyangia > Polyangiales > Polyangiaceae > Palsa-1150. The sequence continues at coordinate 256,630 of CAWHQT010000014.1, read as the reverse complement.
GGGAGCCCTTCGTGCTTCGTGCTCGCGACGTTACCGGGACTCAAACCCGCATAATTGTGCGTGGGGCCCACGAGGCCGTCGAATTGAAACTCGCGCGTGGGTGTGCGGGGCACGTCGGGCGTCTTCTGCGAGATCACTTCTTGGCCGCGGATGCCTTGACGAACTTGAGGGTCATCCGGTCGCTCTCGCCGATGGCGGCGTACTTTGCGCGATCCTTGTCACCCAGCCGGAACGTCGGACCCAGCGCCCATACCCCCTCCGCGTAGTCTTTCGTGTCCTTCGGATTGGCGTTCACCTCCGATTTTCCGGCAAGCGCGAAGCCCTTCGACTCGAATTGCTCGATGAGCCACGCCTCGGGCAGATATCCCTTCTTGGCACTCTCCACCGGATCCGCGCCCTGCGCCGCGCGGTGCTCTTCGATCCCAAGCACTCCACCGGGCTTGAGGACGCGATAGAAGGCCGCAGCCCACCGGTCCAGCGTGCCGTTATTGGCCGCACCGTGGGCCTCGCGCAGAAAGAGCACGAGGTCCACCGAGCCGTCGGCGCCGAGCGACGGGGCCTTCTCGTCCACGACCTCCGTCTGCACTTTGCCGAACAGCTCTGGAGCCTTGTCGAGAAATGCCCTGTAGCGCTGCCCGTTGAAGGTGCTGCGCTCGCCCGGCGGTCCGTTCGGATCCGTGGTCGTCGCCACGAGCTTTCCCTTGACCGCGAGCGCGGGCGCGAGCAACTCGGTGAACCAACCATCGCCCGGAGACACTTCGAGCACCGTCATGGTCGGTTTGAAGCCGAAGAACTCCAGGGTCTCGGCGGGGTGTCGGTACTTGTCGCGATCGGCGTTCCCCGGCTTACGGTGCTTGCCGGCCATCGCGGCCTGGATGGCAGCACGCCCGCTCGGGTAGGACTTCTCTGCGAGCGCCTTTGAGGATGCATGGAGCGCCGGCGTCCATCGCGCGAGCTCGGCCTTGTTTTCGTCTCGCCACTTGGCGCGGTCATCTTCGAGCTTGCGGTCCTCCTCTGCCTTCTTCGCCTCCGCCGCGGGCTCCGGAGCGGGGGCAGGCGATGCAGACGAAGCCGATGGGGAGGAAGTCTGCGCAGCGACGGTCACGGGCGGCGCGGAAACCGGCGCCGCCGGGGGCAGAGGCTCGGGGCGACCGCAAGCCCCGCCGCAAACGAAGAGCACGGAAGCGGACAGAACCATGAGGCGGTCAACCGGATTGTGCATTGCCCCTTGGTAACGGCTTGGCGCCCCACGCTCAAGAGCCCTGCAGCCCGTAGTCCGCCACCCGCAGCCGGCCACGCCAAGAATGAAACGACCATCTTGTCCTGCCGGGGAGCCCGAAGTGGAGCGGCGGTGGAGCGGCATCGCTCCCCTCGACATGACGGGCGAGCCGTTCTGTCGAGCGGAGCCTTGCCAGGTGGCAAGGCGGAGCGAGACTCAGGGTGACTCGGGTGACTCACCGGGGCACGCCTGATTCGGGTGACTGACCAGGCCAAGCACTAGAAAGACACCCAAGGGGACGGCTCACCGTAGGTCGGCATGCGCTCCGGTTCGGGCGATTGCAGCAACTGGCTCGGGCGCATCCCGGCGAGGTCGCCGATCACTGTGTCATCATCATCGGTGAATACCGTCTCGCGACCGAAGAACGTATACACGCGCACGCTCTTACCGAACGAGCGGTCGAACAGGTCTTCGCTTCGCTCGAGGGTCGCCATCTCCAGGGACTCGAGCGCATCGCGAAAGTCGAGCACGAGCTCGCGCGCTTTTCCTCCGACCGGGAGCCTCGCCCGCTTGATCCACGCCGTAAGAACGCCCCGCCCGGGCCCGACCACCGCGCCCACGTGCGCGCCCTCTGGCACAGGCACACGCCCTCCCGGCAGAAGCTCTTCGCGCGTCACGACCCCGCTCGCGTCGCGTCGTTTGATGAAGACGTCTCCCGTCCGGAGCTCGTAGAGACGAAATTCGGCATTGCCGTCTTCGCGTCTCGACCCCGGGATGGTCATTCGCTTCCACGCCCACAGCGGCGCGAGGTCCGGATCGTAACGCACTTCTACGTCGCTCACCGCCAGGGGCCACTCTTGCCGAGTCCGAAATGTGTAGCCGCAGGCCGTACGATGCAGCTCGAACCACTCGACGACACGTTGCTCCTGTGACCACGGACCGGAGCGAATGTGGCCGCGAGCCACGATCACTCCGAGGTCGTCGGCGCCGCCGTCTCCGCACGCTGGATACCCCAGTTCGGGAACCGTGCCGACCGCAACGTGCTTACGTTTGCAGGCGCAGAATAGCGCCGCGAGCGCGATTACGAGCGCGACACGCGGCGCCCGCGGCACCGCGTGCCCTCGCATGAGCGTGCCCGTTCACTCCTTCTTTTCGCCGGCGCCCGGCGGCGGCTCTCGCGCCGCCTCGTTCGCGGTCTCCGTTGTGGCAGGCATCGCGCCCGGTGCGGCAAGGCCGGTCTGCGGCATGATGGTCCCTCCGTAGTCGGGATCGATCTGTCCCCGGCGGCCCGTGTCGTCGTAGGTGAGAAGGATGAAGATGGATAGAAAGAGAAATGCGGCGAGGAGTGCCAGCGTGTTGAATAGGCTGTCGTGCCGCAGGTGCATGAAGAATGCCGCCACGAGCGATGCCTTCGCGGTCGCGATGAGAAGCGCCACGACCGTATTGGCCGCGCCGAAGTCATAATACGAAACCTTCACGGTCAAGATGGTCAAGACCACCAACGCGCCGAAGATACCCACGTAGAAGCGTACGCTCGCTACGTGCGAGTGCACACGCCCGTCGTCCTCGTGCGAGGTACCCTGCGCGCCCTCGTGAGCGGGGGTCGTGTGGCTAGCGTCGATGGCCATGGCTCACTCCGGCTTTCCGACGAGGTAAAGAAGCGGAAACAAGTAAATCCACACGAGGTCGACCAAGTGCCAATAGAGCGCGCCGAGATCCACAGGCGTGAAGTATTCCGTCGAGATCTTGCCCCGCACGTTTTTCACGAGCACCCAGGTGAGCAAGCTCATTCCGATGATGACGTGTAGCCCGTGTAGGCCCGTCATGACGAAGTAGAGCGCGAAGAACATGTTCGCGCGCGGCGGCAGGAGCTGCACGTGCCCGTCTTCGTCGATGGCGCGGACCCACTCCGGGGTCCCCGCGGGCTGGTCGGCATGAACGCGCAGGCACGTCCCGATTTCCTGGCCGTTCTGGATGGTGCCGCTGAAGCCGGGGTGGCCGAAGCAGTGTCCCGGCAGCAGTCCGAGGTGAATCTTGTGCGAGTACTCGAAGTACTTGACCACCAGAAAGACGCACGCGCACAGAATCGTCACCACCAGATAGATCGACGTCTCGTTGCGCTTGCCGACTTGGGCGGATCGGACCGCGAGCGCGGCCGTCAAACTGCTGAAGAGCAGGACCACCGTGTTGGTGGCACCAAGGATCTTGTTCAGAAAGTGGTGAGCCTGGTCGTAGATCTGAGGCTCGGCGGCGCGCGTGATGGCGTACGCGCAGAACATGCCGCCAAACATAAGGATCTCCGTCGCGATGAAGACCCACATGCCCAACTTCGACGCGGCGAACTGCTGCGCCGGCGTGTCGAAGTGGTGTTGCAGAAAGCTCGGGTGCCCATGCGCGTGACCGTCGTGGCCGCCGTGCGTGATATCCGCGTGCACCGTTTCGCTGACGTTCGCCATGAAGCTCCTCAACCCAGTTTGTCTCTCGGGGCCTTCGGTCGCCGAGCGGATCGCTCGGTCGACCCAGGTCCGACGGGACACCGCTGGAACGGGTCAGTCTTTCGTCGCCCGGTCCTTGGTGTTCGTGACGTCCCCGTGTACCGCGTCCTTCGTAATCCCCGTGGAGACCTCGTCCCAACCCGTGGCTAGCTCCTCGGGCGTCGCGAGGTGGTAGTCATACGGGCCGCGGGTGAAGACCGGCGTTCCGTGAAAGTTGGCGAGGCAGGGGGGTGTATCCGTCATCCATTCGTAGCCGGCGGAACCCCAGGGATTCCGGGGCGCCTTCTTGCCGCGCCAGAGGGCCTCCAGCAGCGTGTACGCAGTGAGAAAGAGGCCCGTTGCAAGGATCCACGAGCCTATCGTGGACGCCTTGTGAAACGGCTCGAACTGGGGCAAGTAGTCATAATATCGCCGCGGCATCCCGCGCGAGCCCATGATGAACTGCGGAATGAACACGGTGTTGAACCCGACGAAGACGAATGCGAAGCCGATCTTCGCCTTGACCTCGTCGTGCATCTTGCCCGTCATCTTGGGCCACCAATAAAGCAATCCGCCGAGGAATGCGATGACCGTGCCGCCCATCATGACGTAGTGGAAGTGTGCAACGACGAAATACGTGTCGGTAAGATGGATGTCGACGCTCAGCGAGCCGAGGAAGAGACCCGTCAGGCCGCCGATCGTGAACAAGAAGATGAAGCCCATCGCATAGAGCATCGGTGATGCCCAGACGACCGATCCCTTGTAGATCGTCGCAGTCCAGTTGAAGACCTTTACGCCGCTGGGAATGGCGACGAGAAACGTCAGCGCCGAAAAGAGCATCGTCGCGAACTCGCTCATCCCCGCCGCGAAGAGATGATGACCCCACACGAGAAACCCAAGAATCGCCAGGCCGATCGAGCTCATCGCGATGGCAAATTGGCCGAATACGGCGCGCCTCGTGAAGGTCGCAATGAGTTCGCTCACGATCGCCATTCCCGGCACTATCATGATGTAGACGGCGGGATGCGAGTAAAACCAGAAGAAGTGCTGGAACAAAACGGGATCGCCGCCGAGCTTCGGGTCGAAAATTCCGATGCCGAAGAATCGCTCGCAGATGAGGAGAAGCAACGTGATGGCGAGAACCGGCGTGGCGAGCACCTGGATGAGCGCGGTGGCATACATGCCCCACACGAAGAGAGGCATGCGGGTCCACGTGATTCCCGGGGCGCGCATCGTATGCACGGTGACCAGGAAGTTTAGCCCGGTGAGGATCGACGAAAAGCCCAGGATGAAGACCCCGAGCGTCATCGAGATCACGCTGTTCGCCGTTTGGAGGCTGTAGGGCGTGTAGAACGTCCACCCCGTATCGACCGAGCCCATGATGATGCTCGTCAGCGCCACCGCGGCGCCCAACAAATAGATGTAGTAACTCAGCAAATTGAGCCGAGGGAATGCAACGTCCTTCGCGCCGATCATGATGGGCAAAAAGAAATTCCCGAGCGCCGCGGGAATACTCGGAATGATGAAGAGAAAGACCATGATGGCGCCGTGCAGCGTGAAAAAGCGGTTGTAGGTCTCCGCGTCCATGATCGTCCTGCCGCGCGTGAAGAGCTCGAGTCGAACGAGGAGCGCAAAGATGCCGCCCGCGAGGAATGCCAAGCAAACCATCGTCAGGTACATCAAGCCGATGCGCTTGTGATCCACCGTCGTCAGCCAGGAGCCGATCCCGCGGTTCGCCGTGAGGTAGTTGGCGTCCGGGTCGCCATGCGCAGCGGGCGCGTGCGCGACGGGTACCATCGGAATATCGATTGCTGCCATGGCGAAAATCTCCTCTTGCCTACTCGTGCGAGGGCCGATGACGGCCTATTCCTTGAGCGACCTGATGTACGCGATGACCTCGTCGAGCTCCGCGTCGCTGATCTGGCCGCGGAACGTCGGCATGGTGGGCGTAAAGCCCGTTACCACCTTGGCCTGCGGGTCCAGAATCGATTCGCGCACGTAGTTCTCGTCGACGCGAACGACGCCTTTGTCCGTCGACTCGTCTTTGCCCCAGATCCCCTTCCAGGACGGTCCAACGAGCTTGGCGCCGGTCGTCGTGTGGCACGCGACGCACCCCTTCGTCGCGTAGAGCTTCTCGCCTTGAATCGACGCGACTTGACCGGGGCACACCTTGCCTTGCGCCAGGAACTGCTCGCACGGATCGCCGATACTCTTCATGAACTTGTCGAAGTCCTCTTGGGTCTCGACGTAGACTCGCGAGTGCATGGCCCAGTGGCCCGTCGCCTGTCCCGGCGGATAAGGGTTATCCGGGTCGTCGCTCGGCTGGTACGGGAGCTCGCCGTTGGGGCCCTGGCTCCGACCGCCGCAGTACTCGGTGCAAAAGATGTCGTCTTTCCCCGTGTGCGTCGATTGAAACCATACGGTCGAGTACATGCCGGGCACGAGATCTCGCTTGATGCGCATGGCCGGGATGAAAAATGAGTGCAGGACGTCGCCCGACGCCATCACGAGCTTTACTGGTTTGTGAATGGGTACGTGGAGCTTGTCGCTACTTCCCCCGTTGGGATAAACGAACTCCCAGCTCCACTGCTTGGCATTGACGCGAATCTCGATCGCGTTCGCCGGAGCCAAGTCGAGGTCCAAGTAGCCCTGAAAGCCCTTGTGAAAAAGGAATGCGAGGACGAAGATCGGAGCCACCGTCCAGGCGACCTCGAGAGGCACGTTGTGACCGGTGGGTACCGCCTTGTGTCCCGGCCGCTCGCGGTACTTGACGGCCCAATAGATCATGGCGCCGACGATCGCGACGAAGAGCGCGACGCTCAGCCAGTAAATGAAGTAGTAAAGCCAATCGACATCCCCCGCGACGGTCGACATCTGCTCCGGGAGCTGAAAAGTGGCGGGGGCGTTGGGCTCGTTCATGGTGACGTCGCGCCTTTGGTCAGGTTTTCGGTGGGTCCCATGGGACTCGTCATGCCGGCTTCGGGGCTCTCTACGGCTGACGCCAACGGCTGCAAACGACGGCGACGGTCGCGAATCCACAGCATCGCGAGCATGCCGCCCATGGCGAAGATCGTCACGACGCCGCCGAGACGCATCACGTTCATCGCGACGATCGCGTAGTGCTTGCCCTGCGGGTCGTAGTGGTAACAGAAGAGCAGTAACCGCTCGGTGGTCGAGATGGATCGTCCTTCGGTCGCTTCGAGCAGGCCGAGGCGAATGTCGCCGGGGGCATACTGGATCCCGTAGAGGTAGCGCGCGATCCGAGCGTCGGGCGTCAAAAGGTAAATCGCCGCGGGATGCGCATATTGCTTTTGCCTCGCATCGTAGACGTACTCGAACCCGATGGCATCGGTCACCTTGCGGATATTGTCTTCGTCGCCCACGAGGAAGTGAAAGCCAGAGGTGTCGCCGCGTGCACGTGGGTAGGAGGAGACGACCTGCGCGCGCTTACGGGTGGCCGTTTCCGGCGTGTCCTTGGGATCGATGCTTATGGATACCAAGTCGAACTCGCGTCCGACGGTCCACGCGACGTCGTTGAGCGCTCGGACGGTCGCATCGAGCACGAGACTGCAGAGCATCGGGCACGTGTGGTACGCGAAGACGAGCAACGTCGGCCGCTTGCCGTCGAAGTAGTCGCCGAGCTTCACCGCGTTGCCTTCGGTGTCGCGGAACGAAGCGTCCTTCGGTAGGCCCTTGTCCAGATGCTCGATGATGTCGACGCCTACCAGCTCGGGCGCTTGCGTGTTGGGCAAGGCTTGGCTTCCCGGCTTCCACGCTTGCGCGTGCGCAGACTCGGCGCCGCCTAGAAGACAGGCGACGATCGCCGCAATGGCGACCAGAGCAGGAATGGCGCGAGCGGGTTTCACGGCTTCGCCTTCGGCGCTCCCGCATCGATCGATTTGGCCCGGGCCAGCCCTGCGGCGAGAGCGGACGGAGCGGCCTGCACGCCGCCGTCCGTCGCGACGCCCGCGTCGTCTTGCGAAGCGATCTCCATGGCGGTCGGGACCTCTGCAGGCATCTTGACCCAGCCATGGAGAGCGGACATATCTTTGGACGCGATCGGGGCGAAGTCCGGTCCCGCGCTCTTTCGCCCCTGACGAGCCATCTGCTCCATGGCCTTGTCGATCGGCATCGCCCCGGCGTTGAGGCGCTCCTTGTCCTGCGCGCGCAAACTGAGGAGGCTGGCCGGCCTGATCTCGCCGAACTTGCGAAGCTCTTCCGCCTGCACGGCGAAATCGAAATATGTCGATAGGGCGGCCCGGAAGCCAATCAAGGTCACGACGGCGGCGAGTCCTATTTTGAGGATCAATCCGACGCGGGGTTCACTCTTGTCCGTGGCCATCTTTGTCTCTCATTTGCCTGCGCGAGCGGCCGCGCCCTCGCGTCCGAGGGCGGTCGCTCAGGCGTTTTCGAACTCCAGCGCGCGCACGAGGCGCGGGTCGCCGATCGGAACGAGTGCGTAGTCCCTCATGCCGTAGAGTACGGCGGCGAGGTAGAGCCCGACGACGCCGAAGAGGCACCCGAGATCCAAGGGATTCGGTGCGAAGGGTCCCGCGTTCGGCATCACGATCCAGTAAACATCGAGGATGTGCATGACGACCATGCACCCGGCGCCCAGCCCGAGAAGCGGCAGCCTCCGCTTGACATTGCGCGACATCAAAAACCAGAACGGGACGAAGAAGTGCAGAACGGCGAGCGACAAGCTGAGACCCATCCACTCGCCGCCATTTTCGTCCCAGCGCTTGTGAAACCAAGCCACTTCGTCGGGGATATTCGAATACCACTGCAAGAAGAATTGCGCGAAGGCGATATAGCTCCAGAACACGATCCAGCCGAAGAGCAGCTTGCCCATATCGTGGAAGTGCTCCACGTTGACGGCGCGGCCGAGCACGCCGCTTCGCCGGAGCCACAGCGCCGCCAGGATGAGCGAAGCCATGTTGAAGAGCGCGCATTGCGCAAAGATATAGACGCCGAAAATCGTCGAATACCAAGTGGCGTCGAGCGACAGAAGCCAGTCGAACGAGAAGAACGTCAGCGTTACACCGAGGAGCATGATCGCAATCGGCGCGAACCTTTGCGCCTGCGCCGTGTTCTTCACCGCGTTCGTTTCATCTTGCTCGGTCGACCAGCTGAAATAGAGCCAGGAGAGAAGACTCCAAACGCCAAGGTAGCCGAGGAGCCGACCCAGAAAGAACGGCCGGTTCAAGTACGGCCGTTTATGGTCGACGATGCTCGCCTCGGCCCCTTCCACGGCCTTGTCCAACCTGCTCGCAGTTGCGATCGGCAGATCACGCATCGCTGCCGGCTCGCGCGCGGCCATTCCGCGCGCATCGGCGAGGGGCGATTCACGCGATTCGCCCGCGCTCTCGGACGATCCGTCGGCCTGCGCGAGCGGCTTTGCGCCCGCCCAGGGGAAAAGATGCCCCACGCTCAAGATGAGCGGAATGGCGAGGAGTGCGAAGATCGGCATCGGCCGCATGAAAAGCTCGGCGATGCGCCGCACGGTCACTCCCCACGCCGCTTTGGTGACGTATTGGACCAGAACGAAAAAGGTGCTGCCGAGCGCCAGGGTCAGCGCCACGACGAAGGCGAACAAATAGGAGAAGGCGAAGCGGTCGGGATCGGTCATGCTTCCGTAAGCTGCCATTCCGCAGCCGAAGATGCCGACCGCGGCAGCAATTCTCCAGGCACCGGCCAGCGCTGACTTGGGCACGACGCGATAGGTGCTCGCCGGCGAAACGGGGGATCCCGAAGCATGTGTGGCGGCGCTCACTTGTTTGGCTCCGGCTGCGACGGCGTGGCTGCCGCCATCTGGCTCACTTCCAACGCGCGAACGTACGTCACGATGGACCAGCGATCGGCCACGGGAATCTGAGCTCCATAGGCCGGCATGGTGCGCACCCCGTGCGTAATCGTGGCAAACATTTGGCCGTCTGGCATCTGACGAATCCGCGCGTCCTCGTAGGACGGCAGTGGCGGGAAGCCTCTCGGCTGACACGGATCGGTGACCGCGTCTCGCTTGCAGACAACCATTCCCTTGCCGTCTCCAGTCTGCCCATGGCACGGGACACAATAAATCGCGAACCGCTCTTGGCCGCGGGCGAGAACCTTCGCCATCCCGCCGAGGCGCTTTCCGATGCGGTCGGGCACGGTCATCACGTAGGCCGACTTGTCGGCCAAAAGGCCGGTTCCGACCTCCGGGTCATCCTCGAAGAAGTCGCTCGATATGGTCCCGGCAACGGGTGTTCGCATCGTGCGATGGTCCGGAAACAATTGCGAGTACGACTCCGGGTTGTAGCGCTCGGTGTCGTACATGTTTCGCTCGAGCGCAATGGGTGGGTCTTCGCTCGTTTGCTCGCGGCAGCCACCGGCGGACCCGACCACGAAAAACGCCCCGAGCAGGTAGCGCTCCAACGAAGGGCGCCTCACGACAGCTCCTCCTCGATGACCTCGACATGCGAAGCGTGAGCCCCCTCGAAGAGGGCGCGCGCCGTGGCAACGTCGAACTTAGGATCGCCCGCTTCGATGGAGATGAAGAAGCGGTCGTCACTCGCCGACCGAAAGCGGTCGGACCCGAAGATGGGATGATTGTGCCGCGGAAGACTATTGAGATGAAACATGCCGAGCACGGCGCCGAAGGCCGAGAAGAGGATCGTGAGCTCGAACATGACGGGAACCATCGACGGAATCGCTCCCGGCGCCCCCGGCGGCTTGTCGCCGACGACGAGAGGATAATCGACCCCGTTCATCCAGTGCATCATCACGAACGCCGTCGCGAGACCGGTGAGCGCGGCCGATAGGACGATCCATCCCAGTCGAGAGTCCCGAAGGCCCATCGCCCGGTCCATTCCGTGGATCGGGAACGGAGCATGCGTATCCCAGTGAACGTACCCGGCGTCACGGACCTTCTCGGCCGCATGTAGCACTTCACGGGCCGTAGGAAACTCGGCCAAGACGATGGCCGGAGCCCGCTTCGCAGCGTGGGAGTGGGGCTTGACCTCCATCACTCGGCTCCTTCCGCGACGAGGCTCGCTTCGACGGGATTCGCCGAAGATGCGTGCTTCTCGTGGTGACCGTAATGAGGATCAGCCTCCTTCATCGTGCCTTTGACCTCGGCCATGGCCACCATCGGCAACCACCTCATGAAAAGGAGAAAGAAGGTGAAGAAGACGCCGATCGTGCCGGTAAAAACGCCCACATCGATGATCGTCGGACGGTAGTAACCCCACGAACTCGGTAAAAAATCGCGGTTGAGAGAGAGCACAATGATGACGAAGCGCTCGAACCACATCCCGATGTTGATCAGGATCGAAACGACGAACATGACCGGGATACTGGTTCGCATCCGCTTGGACCAGTAGACCTGCGGCACGAGGCAGTTGCAGCCCACCATCCAAACCCAGGCCCACCAGAACGGTCCCGTCGGTCGATTGACGAGAAAGTGTGCCATTTCGTACTGGTTGCCCGAGTACCAGGCGATGAAAAACTCCATCGCGTACGCGTACCCGACGAGCAGCGACGTCAGGAGCAGGAACTTGTTCATCAGTTCCAGGTGACGCATCAAGACGACGCGATGCAACTTGAAGACGGTCCGTGCGATCAGCAGCACCGTCTCGACCATGGCGAATCCGCTGAAGACGGCGCCCGCGACGAAGTACGGAGGAAAGATCGTCGTGTGCCACCCGGGGATGACGGACGTGGCGAAGTCCATCGAAACGACGCTGTGGACGCTGAGCACCAGGGGCGTCGAGATGGCCGCGAGGATCAGGTAGGCGCGCTCGTAATTTTGCCAGTGACGATTGCTGCCGCGCCAGCCGAGCGCGAAGAACCCGTAGATGCGCTGCCGCCACTTCGTCATCGAGCGGTCGCGGAGCGTCGCCAGATCCGGAATGAGCCCCGTGTACCAGAACAAGAGGGAGACGGTGAAGTACGTGCCGACGGCAAAGAGGTCCCAGAGAAGCGGGCTCTTGAAGTTGGGCCACAGTGTCATCTGGTTCGGCAACGGGAACATCCAAAAGACGACCCACGGGCGGCCCACGTGAATGCCCGGAAAGATGAGCGCGCAGATGACGGCGAAAATCGTCATCGCTTCGGCGAAGCGATTGATCCCCGTGCGCCACTTCTGGCGAAAGATGAAGAGAATGGCGCTGATGAGCGTTCCGGCGTGCCCGATGCCGACCCACCAAACGAAGTTCGTGATGTCCCACGCCCAGTACACGGGCGAGGTGTTTCCCCAGACGCCGACGCCGCGCCAGAAGAGATACCCGACGCAGAGAGTGAAGATCCCGGTAAACGTCAGGGCGAGCAGAAAGCAGATCCACCAGCCCTTCGGCGCGCGGTTTTCGCTCACGCGCGCGATGTCGTTGGTCACGTCGGCAAGGGTGCTGCCCGGCAGGACGAGCGGCGCCTCGTCGAGCTCCGCGATAGGCTCCCAGTACGCCATCAGGCCATCTCCGGATTCGGGTTGCGGACTTTACCGAGGTACGTTGTTCTCGGACGAGTCCCGAGCTCCGCCAAGAGGCCGAAGCGTCGATCGGTCCGAGACCACCTCGTGACTTGGCTCTTCGGGTCGTTGAGGTCCCCGAAGGTTATCGCGTCGGCCGGGCACGTTTGCTGACACGCGGTTCGAATCTCGCCGTCCCGAAGCTCGCGGTACTCGCGCTTCGAGCGAATCTTGGCCGACTGTATCCGTTGCACGCAGTAGCTGCACTTCTCCATGACGCCGCGGAAGCGAACAGTCACGTTCGGGTTCTGCTGCATCTGGAGCGTCTCCGGTAGCCCCCCGGTTTCTTTCCAGACGGAGTCGTTGTGCCAGTTCAGGTAGTTGAACCGGCGAACTTTGTACGGGCAATTGTTGCCGCAATACCGCGTGCCGATGCACCGGTTGTACGCCATCTCGTTCAGCCCCTCGGGCCCGTGCGTGGTGGCGTTGACGGGACACACGTTCTCGCAGGGCGCTTCCTCGCAATGCACGCACATGAGCGGCTCGTGGATGACGAGAGGATCCTCGGCCGTCGCCCCACTCTTTTCGTGATCGACGTAATAGCGATCGATACGAATCCAGTGCATCTCGCGCCCGCGCCAAACCTCCAGCTTGCCCACGACGGGCACGTTGTTCTCCGCCATGCACGCGACCATGCACGCGCTGCAGCCCGTGCAGGAACTGAGGTCGATGGTCATCCCCCACTGGTGGCCCTTGCTGTAGTCCTGCTGCGACCACAGGGGCAGAGCACGCGGCGGGGGCGAGTCGGCCTCCGCGAAGTTGGGCGTGGCGCGATACTCAGAAAGGGTCGCCTCGTGCGCGATGGGCCGGTTCTCGGTGGTGTCATGCTCTTGCGTCTGGGCAAAGAAGTACGGGGCGCCGTCCGTCTTGGACACTTCGACTCCCGCGACGAACCCCAAGGCTGCCGTCGTTCGGATGGGATAAACATCGAACCCGCGCCCGTTTCCGATGCGTCCGGCGCTCTTGCGCCCCCAGCCGAGAGTGAGCGCGATGGAACCGTCCGCTTGGCCGGGCACGATCCATGCGCCCGCGCTGATCGAACGGCCATTCGCGGAAATCTTGATCATCTCCTTGTTCGCAATCCCGAGCGCCTTTGCCGTTGCCGGCGAAACGATCGCCGCATTGTCCCAAACGAGCTTGGTCACCGGATCCGGGATCTCTTGCAGCCACGTGTTGTTCGCGTAGCGGCCGTCGACCATTTTGGGGCACGGCGCGAACGTCACTTCGATGGCGCCGGCCGCGGCCGGTGCAGCAACCGCCCGCTTGTCCACGGCGGCCGCGATGTCGGCCAGCCGAAGCGCCGGCGCCTTCGACGGCGCCTTGGCCTTCACCAGAAACCCTCTGGCAAGGCTCGCAGCCCAGTCTTGATCGACGTCGCTCTCGTGGAGCGAGGCGGCATTGCCGGAAGCATCGCGGCAATCGGCCTTGCCATCCACGAACGGGCCGCACCCCGCGAAGCCATGCATCGTCGTCAGAAGTTCGAGCGAAGTCCGGCGGACGGCATCGTATGCGCTTTTTTCGGGCGCGTTGGCCATGAGGGCCAGAAGTTCGATGTCGCTCCGCCCTCCGTAGAGAGGCAAGATGAGGGGCTGCTGAATGCCGACCGTGGAGTCGACGGATCGGGCGTCACCCCACGACTCGAATTCGTGTGCTCGCGGCGCATGCCAGGTGCTCTTCTCACTCGTCTCGTCGAAAAACAGAGACGAGTGCACCACGAACGGGATTTTGGCGAGGGTGTCTCCGAACGCGAGGTCCGCGGGGGCGTCGTAAACGGGGTTACCCCCGAGAATGACGAGCGCGTCCACTTGACCGCCGGCAACCGCGTCCGCAAGCGCCTTCATGTCCGCCGCGGCGTCGAGCTCGTCGGCGTCGGTTACGGGCAAGAACATTTGTAGCGGTCCGGCCACGCTCGACGTACCGAGCGCGTTGGTGATGGCCAACGCGAGCGCGTGAACGACGGGGGGCTGTCGGCACCCCGCGATGACCAGCGCGCGACCGCGGCTCACGATGAGGTCTTTGGCGACCGCCGAAAGCCACTTGGACGGTATACCGTCGACGTCCGCGCGCTTCTCGATACTCGGAACAAGGGCTGAAATGGGCAGGCCGCTCTTCGCGAGCTCCGCGGCAAGCGCGTAGACGTAGCGCTCCACGTCGCCCGCCGGCAGACGCAAGCGGTGGTCCGCGTTGGCTCCCGTCGTCGTGAGCGCAGGCTCCACGACGTAGAGACGGCTCATTTGCGCATCGCGCGCCCCCCGCAGGCGACGCCCGTTGCTGAAAAGCTTGGTCGCCCGGACGTTGCCCGTCTCGGTCTGGAGGAAGTCGCTGTCGAGCGAGACGATGACCCGTGCGCGTTCGTACGCGTGCAGAATGTTGAACGGCTGCCCGAACGCGATCCGCGAACCCTCCCGCACATTGCTGTCGCTCACTGCGGACCACGTGTGAACGCGCGTCTTGGGGAAGCGCTGCGCCAACGCCCCACGCATTCGCAGCACGGTGGGGGACAACGTCGGCGGCATGAGTAGCCGCAGCCGCGCTCCCTGATCCTTATCGAACGTGGCGAGCTTGGAGGCCAGATCGCGCTCGAAGTTTTCCCAGGTCTCCGTCGCCCCGGCCTTCCGGGGGGTGGTCGAGCGTTCGGGATCGTAGAGCTCCAGAATGCTTGCTTGCGTCACCATGTCGGCACCGCCGAAGCTCGACGTGTGCTCGATGTTGCCCTCAATTTTGGTGGGCCGGCCTTCGTGGGACTCGACGATGAGCCCGACGGCGTCTCCGCGGCGAGGAAGAACGGTCGCGTAGTGGGACGGAACGCCCGGAATGACGTCCTCCGGCATCCTCGTATACGGAACGATCTTTTCGATCGGCCGGCGGCAGCCTTCCGCGCCCACGGCGGCGAACGTCGCCGCCATCGCGCCGAGCAACCCGCGGCGGCTTACCTGAAACGCTTCGTCGCTGGGGGCCGTTGTGATGTGCCCCTTAGGGAACTCTGGGGTGTTCACCCCGGCCCGATCGGCTGGATCCGCGTCCGCGAGCCGGGCGCGCTCTTCCAGGCTGCGCCAATAGTGTGGCGAGCCGGGCCAGGGCTCGCGCTCGCTCACGGGGTACGGCGCTCGCTTGGTCATCGGTGGCACCCCATGCAGTTCTCCGGAGGATTCAACAGGCGCGGCGGGTCAACGTGGCCTTGATGGCTCCACTGCATGTTCGTAATTTCCGCGACGGGGCGGATGAACGCGCTGTCGCCCTGCTTTTGGTGCACGTCCCGGTGACATTCCAGGCACCACCCCATGCTTAGGGGCTTTTCCATTCGCACGCGCTCCATTTGGTCGATGCGGCCGTGGCATTCGACGCAGCCCACTCCCGCGGTCACGTGCACGCTATGATCGAAGTACACGTAATCCGGCAGTTTGTGGATACGTACCCATTCCATCGGTTTGCCGGACTCCCAGCTGTCGCGGATCGGCTGGAGCATCTTCGAGTCCGTTTTCACGACCTGGTGACAGTTCATGCAGGTCTCCGTCGGGGGCACCATCGCCAGCGGCGCCCTTTCGACGTTCACGTGGCAATAGCGGCAATCGAGGCCGAGCTGGCCGACATGCAACCGATGCGAGTACGCGACGGGCTGCCGCGGGGAGTAGCCAACCTGCGTAAACCAGGGGGAAAAGTAGTACCAGATCAGGACCGTGACCGCGACGAGGCCCAGGGTCGCGGCCGCGCCCACGACCTGCGGCAGCTTGTTGAGGGAGCGAGGGAAGATTTGCATGGGGGTCGGGGAGCCCGCGGAACCACCCGCCACGGAGGCGACGTTGCTCGGCGCGGGCCGGCTCGGACCCCACGTGCGCCGGGCGAAGGCCCGCTAGCCGCGCGCGCTTATACGAAATCGCCTTCGATGAGACAACCGGATGTTTCGCGAAAGATCTGCGCGATTTGCGTTGCGGCTCCGGCATCGCGTTCCGGCCGCTCGGCTGCACGAACCGCCGACGTCGCTTCGTCAGCCATTGGCCAACCCTAGCCGGTAGTTCCGAACTGCGCGCTAACGTTTCCGGCAGGAGTCGCGGCCAGCGCGGTTCCGGTTTCGGCGTGCTGGTCTCCGGTCTGTCTACGCAGGGGCCACAAGGAGCGGCCCCTGAAGATGCGGGCGGCGGCGGACGGCAGCCTCGAATTGCGGTGTCGGCCCGGCATGAAACGCGGAAGGGAGCGAGAATCTCGCGAGCGGAGCATTCCCCTGCTGCTTGCCGCGGTGGATCTTATATGATCTATGGTGGGGTTGATTGATGGTCGAGAGCCTCCTTCCGCGCGTCCTCATCGTGGACGACCAGCCCGAAATTGCGCGGGCGCTGGCGCGTGTGTTCGGCGCGGATGCGGAGGTGACGATCGCCGGTTCGGGTGCCGACGCCCTCGGGCGCATCGAGCGCAGCGGCGGCTTCGAGCTGGTTCTCTGCGACGTCATGATGCCGGGGATGACCGGGCCTCAGCTCTTCGCGCGGGTCAAGGCCATCGATCCGCGGACCGCGGCGGCCTTCGTTTTCACCACCGGCGGGGTCGACGCGCACCACCAGCAAGAGCTTCAAGCGACTGGAGCGCGTTGCCTCGCCAAGCCCGTCGAGATCGGAGAGCTTCGAAGGCTCTTGCCGAGCACGAGACCCGAGTCCCGCTAGCACGGAACCACCGCGGCTCATGCCGTCGGGGGTCAGTGTGGCCGAGTGAAGCCAGGTTTGGCGAGATCCTCTCCCCCCCAGCCCCGCAACGTTCATTTGCGTTGACGCCTTCAGTCCTTTGTCAAGAGCGAGATGACGTCGGTATTCAGGCCATGGGCGATGCTCACAAGGGTAGCGAGAGACGGGTTGGTTCGGCCGGCCTCTATGCGTCGTACGTGGGCGGGCTCGATCCCGAACCGCTCCGACGCTTCCTCGACCGTCCATCCCCGTTCCTGACGAAGCTTACGTACCCGGCGGCCGAGGAGCGCCACGACACGCCGGAACGCTGCCGAATCGCGATGGTGGGCGGTCTTCGTTATGCCATCACGGGCGGAGGCCACGGGGCCAGACTCGTCTCGTTGAACGCAAACGACGAGATCTTTAATGATCGGCGAACCGCAGTTTTCGAGAACTGCGCGCTGCGTGCCTGCGCCGCGTGTATCGTGCACGGTGGGAAAGTGGGCCTTGCTCGCGCCGCCTTCTTTGGGGGTCGTAGGTTCTTTGTCTTCCATGTCCGATATCGGGTCCACCGTCGAGCGCGCGCTCGCGCGAAATGCATGCGTTCCAGACCGGGAGCTGGATTCGAATCAGCCACCGCTCGAGGCAGCGCCAACGAGATGAACTTCCCCGGCGCTCCAACGCGCCAGCACGCTCGCGCCGAGGCGGTCCTTGCAAACGAGCAGTCGCCCCTCGTCATCGATGCCCGCGGCAAGACCATGGTCTCCAGCGTCGTTGCCCACCGGATGACCCCGTAGCGCATCGGCGGCCTCGATGCGCGCGCGGAGACACCCGAGCCCGCCCGCCACGACCCCCCGGAGGTCACCCTCCAGGGACGCCAGCACGTCGTCCAGCAGAGCGGCGCGATCGGGTTCTGCGTCGGCGTTCGCGAGGGCGACCGAAGTCGCACGGTTCCCGAGCTCGCCCGGAAAACTGCGCGTGTGGACGTTGACGCCGATCCCCATGATGACGGCTTCGACGCGCGACCCCACCGTGATCGCCTCCACCAGGACGCCCGCGATCTTTCGTCCGTCGACGACCACGTCGTTCGGCCACTTGACTTTGACGTCCGCCTTGGGCGCCGCGCGCAGAACGGACTCGCGCACGGCCAGACCCGCAAGCAGCGCTAGCGGCGGAAGTCTCACGGGCGGGCAGGACAACCGCAGTAGCACGGAAAAGAGGAGTCCCTCCCCCGCCGGCGAAACCCACGCTCTGCCCCGACGACCTCGGCCGGCCGTCTGTTGCTCGGCAACCCAGGTGGTGCCGTGTGATGCGCCTGCCTTGGCCCCTCGCTGCGCCTCGTCGTTGGTGGAGGTCGCCACGTCGAGCAGGTGCATCGGCACCCCGAGAGAGCCGCCACGCGCGCGGACGAGCTCCGGCGCGACGATCAGATCGTCGCGCACGCCTTCGCCGGCGGCCGCGAAGCGTGCTTCGCGCGGTTGAACGCCCCCGTGAGTCATGATTCGAAATCCAGTCCGACGTCGGCCGCCCGCACCGAGTGCGTGAGGGCCCCTATCGAGACCGCGTCGATCCCGGCGCGCGCGAGGTCGGGGATCCGATCGAGCGTGATATTTCCCGACACCTCGAGGAGAGCTCGGCCGGCAACGCGTTTGACGGCTTCGACGACGAGCGCCGTCGTCATGTTGTCCAGCAGGATGATGTCGGCCTTCGCGGCGAGTGCCTGCTCCAACTGCTCGAGTGAATCCACCTCGCACTCGATCTTCGCCGTATGCGAAGTTCTCTCTCTCGCCCGCTCGATGGCGGCCCGCACGCCGCCGCACGCCGCGACGTGGTTGTCCTTGATAAGCACCGCGGCGCCCAAATCGTCGCGGTGGTTTCGCCCGCCCCCGACGCGCACCGCGTACCGCTCGATCGCGCGAAGGCCGGGGGTCGTTTTGCGCGTATCGGCGATTCGCATTTTTGCGCCGGCCGGCACCGCGTCCACGTGGGCGCGGGTCTGCGTCGCGATGCCGCACATGCGAGCGGCGAGATTGAGCGCCACCCGCTCGGCCATCAGGATGGGCCTCGCGCGGCCTCGAACCGTCCAAAGCGCCGATCCTGCGGCGGCGCGGGCGCCCTCGGGGACGTGGATCTGCACCGCGAGCGACGCGTCGACACGCGCGAACGTGCGCGCGAACACGGGACCCCCACACGCGATAAGCGCGTGCCGCGCGACACAATGAGCAACCGCTTGCGCGTCTTGCTCCACGCAAGCTTCGGTGGTGACGTCGCCGGACGCCAGATCTTCCTCGAGGGCGGTGCCGATGACCCGATCCACGACGATGAGCGGCAACTCGAACGACGCGCCCATCGCGAGCTCTGTTAGCATGGGTGGGGGACTTGTCAGTAAACGCCGTACGCGCGCCCTAGAAACTCGGAATACACGTTGCAGAAAGTGTGAAACCCCACGGAGGCGCCGATGCCTCCGGTGCGGGCGCGCAGCCATCCGAAAACGAGAGCCGGGAAGAAGACCGCGAGACGCGCCGGAGCTTGCACCGTGACGATGTGACCCGCAGCGAAGATCGCTGCGGTGACGAAGAGCCCGGGACCCACCCGCGCCCCCAAGACCCACCACCGCGGCGTCCAGGCCTCATCAAGCCGGGACTGCAAGTACCCCCGATAGAACGCCTCTTCCGGCAGCGCGATCACGAGCAACTGACCCAAAAGTTCGCTCGCGGCGTCGGCCGGCCGCATGTTGAGCGCAAACGCAAACCTGGGGGCCCACCAAAACCGCCAGCCCACGAAGAACGGAACCGCCACAATCGCGGAGGCGGCAAGCGCCCAGCCCAACGCCCTCACCGCGTTACGGAATACCCTTGCCCAATCGAACGGTCCCGGAATGACGAGACCGCCGAGCGCCAACCCTGCGCGCGCCACACGACCATCGTCGTAGCGCCAAACGAGCGCCCACGTCGCAGCGAGGAAGGTGAATCCAACGAGCGTGGCATGCCAGCCGGGGGGCAGCGCGAAGGCAATGACGGCCACCGCGGCCATCACGTCGGCCGATACCCATAGCGCCTCCTTCACGGGAGATCGCGAGGCCACCGTCCCGCCGTTCGGAATCGTGCGTCCATTTCCCTCCGCACGCGGAGGGCTCCCCGCGATCAATTGCGGCATTCCAGACGCGCTAGGAAAGGCTCGGTGTGTCCCGCTTCGATGTCGAGCCACGATACGAGCCACTCGCCGCGAGCCCGTCCGGCAGCGATCCACGGCCGCGGCTCGTCGCCGGTCGCTTTGGCAAAGGTGCCCGCCGGCCCCACGCCGTCGCGCGAGATCGACGCCACGCGAACGTGCCCGGCTTCGTAGAACGCCACTTCCGCCTGCCCGTCGGGCGCCACAGCCACCGTTGGATGGCCTCCCCGCGGCGCGAACCGCTTTCGCCATAGAATCGTGCCGTGGACGGGATCGACGAGCGCAGCCTGCGCCCCACCCTTGTCGGTCTCGTGCCACGCGAGGAAGCATGCGTCCTTGGTGCACCCGAGCGAGGGGTAGTCCCCTCCCACTTTGTCGTCATTGACCACGACGGCATCCCCTAGCTCGTGTCGGCCCTTCGCCGCGGCCTTGTCCTCGAGTCCGCCTGACTGCAGATCCGGCGACGAGAGGGGCAGTCGCATGCGCTCGACGACGAATTGGCGATCCCGCTCGAGCGTGTAAGACAGGAAGAGGTTCGTGCCCGTGACGGCCACGCTCGGAACGCCGGCCTTGACGGGCTTTCCCCTGAAGGGGTCGTATTCGGTCGCGCGCACCTCCACACCTTGCGGCTGCAATTCGGCGTCGAGCCGGCGGAGGAAAATGTCATCCCCCTCCCTGTCGGGGCTGCCCTGCCACGCGACCCAGAATCCGCTCCCGTCGGGCGACCGGTCCATCGCGGGCCAATAGAGGCCCGGTTTGAGGGCACCGATATCGATGCTCATTCCGCTTATCCGACCATCGGCATCCAGCCAGCGTGCTTTCACGCCGGGCTGCCGTCCGCCCTTGTCCCAGAAGAGAAGAGCCACCCGATCGCCGACCGAGAGCAGCTCCGGCCGCATGGCGCCGTCGGCTTCGGGGGTCAGATCGCGAACGCCGGACGTTGGGCGTCCCGCCGCATCCACCAAGACCGAATAGACGTGATCATGGCCGGGCTGCTCGTGATCGTCCGTCCATGCCACCACCGCGCCTTTCGATGTCGCCGCGACCGCGGGCCTCCCAGCGTTACCGCTGTAACCGAAGCGAGGATGCGAGATCGACGCCATCTTGCAAGGACCCGTGAGCGCCGCGCCGAGCTTTGCTTGATCGAGAAATGACTTGGCTACCGCATTGCCGCCATTCTCCGCGGCATCCTTGAACTTGCGCATCGCTCCGTCCGGGTCGCCAGACGTCAAAAGGCCCTGCCCTTCCTCCACGGTCGACAGCCATTTCGGCAGCTCGGGCAGCGTGGAGGAAGGCCGCGAGGACGCCTCCGCGGAAGCGCTTTCGGCGCTCGGCGCGACGATCGCAACGGGTTTGCGCAAGTCCCAAAAACGCGCGCGCACCTTCGGGTAGTAAAACCATCCGGCCACGCCGATACCCCCCAGGACGAGCAGCCCGAAGAAGAACCGCCCGGCGCCGCGTCTGCGGCGCGCGTGAGACGGCGGCGGCGGAAGGTCCGCTGCGGGCAGAGCGGGCGCGCTACGGCCCGGATCGTACGCCTTCAGAAGATCGATGGGTTCGCTCGCGGTGGCCGGTGGGAACCCGTCGGCGCCGCCCAGTCCAAAGCTGCGGGGCGGCGGCGAACTGCTGCGTGAGTCGCGAAGATTGGCCGCCGCGTCCAGGTCGACCGAGCTCGTGGTCCCGCCCACGTTGAGCAGCGAGATGGGGGGAGAATCGAGGGCCTTCGCGAGTTCCTCGGCCAGCTCCTTGGCCGACTGGAAGCGCCGATCCGGGTCGCGCTCGAGGGCCTTTTTGAACCAGACGTCGAAGGAGGGAGGCAGATCAGGCCGCAGTCGGCTGGGCATCGGCAGCTGCGACGCGGCGATGGCGGCGAACGTCATGGCCACACCCTGATCGGTGTTCCAGACGGGGCGGCCCGTGAGGCACTCGTATGCCATACAGCCGATCGCCCACAAGTCGGCACGGTAATCGACGTTACCCTGCCCCTTGACCTGCTCCGGAGACATGTACGCCGGGGTTCCGAAAACGGCTCCCTCGCGCGTCAATCGAGCGGTCTTTTCGTCGGTTTCGACGGGGGAGTAGAACTTGGCTAGGCCGAAGTCGAGAATCTTTGCGACCTCTTCCCCGTCCTCCCCCTTGCAGAGGTGAATGTTCTCGGGCTTCAGGTCCCGATGCACGATGCCGATCGCGTGGGCCTTCATGAGGCCCTTGGCGACTTGGCCGATGGTTCGTACGGTCGACTGCACGTCCATCAGGCGTACGCGCGCCATGCGATCGTAGAGCGACTCGCCCACGAGGAGCTCCATCGCGATGAACGGCCGCCCGTCCTCGAGGCGGCCGGAATCGTAGACCTCGACGATGTGCGGGCTTTTGACGCTCGCCGCCGCGCGAGCTTCCCGAATGAAGCGCTCGATGACGATCGCAGAATTCGCGAGCTCCGCCGCCAGCACTTTAATGGCAACCCGCTTGCCTAGGTCCACGTGCTCCGCTTCGTAGACGGCCGCCATCCCTCCACGCCCGAGTTCGCGGGTTACCCGGTACTTGCCCGCGAGCAAGGTATCCTCCGCGATCTTGTTCTCCGGTTGAGCGGCGGCCATGTAGGAGGGGGCCCTAGGCCCGAGCGACAAGAAACTTACGCTGTTTCCCCCGCCCGCCAAAGCCCCACAGCGTGGCGCAGTGGCCGCGGCCACTTAGAGTGCATCGATTCGAGTCAATCGGTGAACTCAGCCCACCCCAACTCGACTAGCCTGGCTGCGTGGATCCGACGGAGGCAAGCGACGCGCGAGACCGGCTCGCGTTCGCAGGCGAGATTGCGGCCGAAATCGCGCACGAGCTCCGGAACGTGCTGCAGATCATCTCGTCGAGCGCGTATGTCGCGCGGCTCGAACTGAGCAAAGGCGACGCGCACGCCGCGCAAGCACAGGTCGCCAAGATCGAGAAGAACGCGCGGGCGGCGCACCGGGTGGTGGACGACCTCTTGGCGCTCGCGCGTGGCGAGCCGCTCGGCAAAGAGAGCGTCCTCGTCGCCGACGTCATCGCGGCGGCGCGGGCCGACCTCGTCTCCCCCGCCGGCAGTCTCCACGAGGGCGCTCTCGCAACGGCCACGTGGAACGACGCCATCGAACCGGAAGGTCTGCACGTGTGCGCCCACGGGCCGCTTCTCGCTCGACTGCTCGGGGTCCTCTACGAGAACGCGATCCTGGCGTCGGCTCCCCAAGAACCCACCGTGACGACCCGCGCACACGCGGAGAGGGGCCGTCTCATCGTGGAGATCGCCGACGACGGGCCCGGAGTCTCCCAAGCGCTGGCGAGCCGCGTCTTCGATCCGCTCGTCACCGGCCGCGCGGGAGGCACGGGGCTCGGCCTCGCTCTCGCGCGGCGAATCGCGGTTGCCCATGGCGGCTCGATCGAACTCGTGGAGTCCGTGGGCGTGGGGGCCACGTTTCGCGTCGAGCTTCCGGCCGACGGCTGAGATCTCGCCGCGCCCGATTCGTGTGCTCGACCGTCGCGCGGCCATGCCATGGCCTCCGTTCGGATGCATATTGCCGCTCCCATGGCGCAGCGTCCCGACGTACCCCAGCCGCCCCACGACCCGGCAAACCCCGACGATCCGGCCCACCGCGGGCGTGACCCGCGATCGCCGCGTCCGGCTTCCGTCTTTGGCGGCACGCGACCCGTCCGCCTGCGCGGAGCGCGCACGCACAACCTGCAGGGCGTCGACGTCGACCTCATGCCCGGGCAATTCATCGCCGTCACCGGCCCGAGCGGATCGGGAAAATCGTCGCTCGTGCTCGATACGCTCTATGCGGAAGGGCAGCGCCGCTTCGTCGAGAGTTTCAGCCCCTATGCGCGCCAGTTCCTCGAGCGCCTCGAGCGGCCTCCGATGGACGAACTCGCGCCCGTTGCCGCAACGGTGGCGGTTGACCGGAGAGCGCCGGTGAAGTCGAGCCGCTCGACGCTCGCCACCATGGCGGACATCGAGCCGTACCTCGCCGCGCTCTTCGCGCGCGAAGCGATTCCGACGTGCCCCGAGTGCAACGTCGAAGCCGTTGAGACGACGCCGCACGATGCGGCGCGTTCGCTTGCCGAGTCGCTCGACGGGACGCGGGCGCTCGTCTCGTACGCGCTCGACGCCGGAGACGCCGATCGATTCATCGAGCTTCGCGAGAAGCTCGCGCAAGACGGCTATCGAAGGCTCATCGTCGCGGGCACGACGCGCGAGATCGACGAGGTGCGCCCCAGCGAGGCCACGTCGCCTGGGGTTCGCGTCGAAGTCGTCGTCGATCGGGTCGGTGTCGGCCGAGGAGACGCGGGTCGGCTGCAGGAAGCGATTGAGGCCGCGTGGACGCGCGGGGGCGGCCGCGCCGAGCTTCGCGTCGAGCCGCCCGAAGCCGGGCGCGCGGGACGGAAGGTTCCGAAGCGCGCAGCGGGCACCCAGGATCCACCGCTGACCCACGTGACCGTTTCGCGTGGACTCGTCTGCCCGCGGTGCGTGCGCGCGTTCGACCCGCCGCGACCCGGGCTCTTCTCCTACAACTCGCCGTTCGGCGCGTGCCAGGCGTGCCGGGGTTTCGGGCGCCTCATCGCCGTCGATTGGGACCGCGTGATCCCGGATCCACGAAAGTCGCTCCGGCAAGGTGCGATCAAGCCTTGGAGCGGCCCGAGCACGACCTGGGAGCGCGGCGTCCTCGAGAAATTTTGCAAGAAAAATGCAATTGCCCTCGACACAGCCTGGGAGGCGCTGAGCGACGACCAGCGCGCGCACGTCCTCGACGGCGAGGGCACGTGGCATAAAGGCAAGTACCCCGGGGTCCGCGCTTGGTTTGCTTGGCTCGAAACGCGCACCTACAAGATGCACGTGCGCGTTCTTCTCTCGCGCTACCGCGAGTACGCGCTGTGCACCTCGTGCGGCGGATCCCGGCTCAACGCGACGGCACTCGCGTACCGCGTCGCCGGACACAATCTCGCGGGCTGGCATGCGCAAACGGTCAGCGAAGCGCTCGCGCGGCTTGGCTCGTATGCGCCCAAGGATCCCCAAGGCAAGCGGGTCAAGGAGCAACTCGCATCCCGCCTCGGGTACCTGGACGCCGTGGGCATCGGGTATCTCACGCTCGATCGGCAGGCCCGTACGCTATCGGGCGGTGAAGCCCAGCGCGCCGGGCTGACAACAGCCCTTGGCGCGGCGCTGACCGGGACGCTCTTCGTGCTCGACGAGCCCACGGTGGGCCTTCATCCGTCGGACGTCCCCGCGCTCGCGCGCGTCATGCGCCAGCTGTCGCGGAGCGGAAATACGGTCATGGTGGTGGAGCACGAATCCGCCATCGTGCGCGCCTGCGACCGCGTTCTCGAGATGGGTCCGGGGGCGGGGGCTCACGGCGGACGTATCCTCTTCGACGGAACCCCAGACGGCCTCGCGGCCCGCGACGATCTGCCGACCGGACGGGCATGGGCCGCGCGCGGGCGCGCGC
Organism: uncultured delta proteobacterium; assembly: GCA_963831555.1. GTDB lineage: Bacteria > Myxococcota_A > Polyangia > Polyangiales > Polyangiaceae > Palsa-1150. The sequence continues at coordinate 231,146 of CAWHQT010000014.1, read as the reverse complement.
TGCGGACTCCCGAGCGGAGGCCCGCGCGCGCGTGGCTCGAGCTCACGGGAGCGCGGGAGCACAACTTGCGCGGGGTCGACGTGCGCGTGCCGCTCGGCGTACTGTGCGCGGTCACGGGGGCGAGTGGCTCGGGCAAGTCCACGCTCGTTCATGACGTGCTCTATCGCGCCGTCGCCCGCGCCCTCGGCGACTCGTCCGTGCCCAAGCCGGGCGCGCACGACGCGCTTCGAGGTGCTGGTCAGCTCGCGCGCGCCGTCCTTGTCGACCAGTCGCCGCTCGGCCGCACCGCGCGCGGCAACGCGGCGACGTACGTCAAGGCGTGGGACCGCTTCCGCGCCCGGTTCGCCGGCGAGCGGGAGTCCGCCGCCCGAGGACTCACCGCCACGCACTTCTCTTTCAACGTCGCCGCCGGTCGGTGCGAAGAGTGCTCGGGGGAAGGATACGAGACCGTCGAGATGCAGTTTCTCGCCGACGTCCACGTTCTCTGCGCGGTCTGCCAGGGCAAACGCTTCAAGGACAACGTGCTCGCCGTCAAGCACCGCGGATACACGATTGCCGACGTGCTGGCCATGAGCGTCGAAGCGGCGCTGGCCGCGTTCGATCCCGACGAAGATCGCGATTACGTGCTCCGGCGCACGCTCGATCCCATCGTGAAGGTGGGCCTCGGGTACCTACCGCTCGGGCAACCCCTCTCCACGCTCTCGGGCGGCGAGGCCCAAAGGCTGAAGCTGGCGCGTGCGTTGTCCGAAGAAGCCAAGGGCACCTTCTTCGTGGTCGACGAGCCGAGTGCCGGACTTCACGCAGAGGACGCGGCGTTGGTCATCGACGCGCTCCGCGGGCTCGTCGACGAGGGCGCGAGCGTGCTCGTCGTCGAACACGACCTCGACGTGGTTCGCGCCTCCGACTGGGTGATTGATCTGGGCCCGGGCGGCGGTCCCGAGGGTGGACGCTTGCTCGCCACGGGAACCCCTGAAGCGGTCGCATGTTCGAATACGCGCACCGGCGCCGCCCTTCGAGCGATCGCACCCGACTTCGTGTCGCCCGCACAGGCGACCGCGCACGCGCCGGAAGCGCCCGCGAAGCCCGGGGCCATCCTCGTTTCCCATGCGCGCGAGCACAATCTGAAGGACGTATCGTGCGCCATTCCCCACGGCCGAATTTGCGTCGTGACGGGACCGAGCGGCTCGGGCAAATCGTCACTGGCGTTCGATGTGGTATTCGCCGAAGGCCAGAGGCGCTTCATGGAAACGCTCACGCCCTATGCGCGGCAGTTTCTCCCCACGCTTCCTCGCCCCGATGTCGACTCGGTGATGAGCGTCCCGCCGTCGATCGCTCTCGAGCAACGCACGGCCCGGGGCGGAGCCAACTCTACAGTCGCGACGGTCACGGAGGTTGCGCAGTACTTGCGACTCCTCTACGCGAAGGTCGGCGAGCTTCATTGCCCCCAGTGCGACGCCGCCGTCCGACCCATGAGCGCGGACGTGCTCTTCGACGCGCTCATCAAGAGCCGCGATGCCGCGAAGAAGACGGTCTACGCACCGGCCGTGCGAGCGCGCAAGGGCACCTACTTGGACCTCTTCACCGCCGCATCGCGGGCGGGAATAGTCGCCGCGCGCGTGGACGGGTTGATCGTGGCCATCGATCCGCCGCCCAAGCTTGCGAAGACGAAAGAGCACACGATTGACCTCATCGTGCATTTCGGAAAGCTTGCCCTCCTGGACCGGTCGGTGTTCGATCGCGCGCTCGCCTGGGGGGCCGGTGCGATCCGAATTGGGGACGGGACTCCCAACGCCACCGCCGATGCACGCGAGCGGGTGCTGTCGACCGCCAGGGCATGCCCCCACTGTGGCACGGGGGTGCCCGAACTGGATCCGCGATGGTTCTCGTTCAACACCAAGCAAGGACAGTGCGCTTCGTGCGAGGGAACGGGAGTGCATGGGGGCCCCGTCGCTGTGGCGGAAGGAGGCGCGCTCGCGCCGTGCCATTCCTGCGGCGGCGCGCGATTGAGCAGCGCCCCCCGAGGCGTGCGCATGTTCTCCGAAACGTACGCGACCATGACGGCGCGGTCCGTCTCGAGCGCGCTCTCGAGAGCGCGCGAATGGCGATTCGTCGGCCCCGCGGCGCGGATCGCCGAGGCGCCGCACGCAGAGCTCTTGCGCCGCCTGGCGTTCATCGAGCAGGTGGGTCTCGGGTACCTCGCGCTCGACCGCCCCGCGTCGACCCTATCGGGAGGTGAGATGCAGCGACTCCGTCTGAGCGCGCAGCTGGGCAGCGGGCTGACCGGGGCGCTCTACGTGCTCGACGAGCCGACGATTGGCCTCCACCCTCGCGATACGGGCAGACTCATCGCAAACTTGCGTCTTCTGACGGACATGGGCTCGACGGTGCTTGTCGTCGAACACGACGCCGAGACGATTCGCGCGGCCGACCACGTGATCGATCTCGGCCCCGCGGGCGGTCGCCACGGGGGACACATCGTGGCGGAGGGCCCCGCTGCGCAAGTGCTCGCCGACCCCCGATCGCCCACCGCCAACGCGCTTCGCGAAGGCGCCCGCGTGGACCGGCCCAAACGGCCCATGGCCGACGCGTGGATCGCGCTGTCAGGCGCGCGCGCGCATAACCTCAAGGACGTCGACCTGCGCGTTCCCCTCGGGCGGATGTGCGTCGTCGCGGGAGTGAGTGGTTCGGGCAAGTCGACGCTCGTCCGGCAGGTGTTCTATCCGGCGCTGCGGCGGGCCCTTGGTTTGGTCGCGGACGCCCCGGGAGCGAATGCCGGGATCAAAGGATACAAGGCCGTCCGGCGAGCCGTCGCGGTCGATCAATCGCCCATCGGGCGCACGCCGCGGTCGGTCCCGGCGACGTTCCTCGGGGTCTGGGACGAAGTGCGCAGACTGTTCGCCTCGCTGCCCGAGGCCAAGATGCGCGGCTACACGGCCGCGCGCTTCTCGTTCAACAGCAACGCCGCGGGGGGGCGATGCTCGGCCTGCAACGGGCAAGGGACGATCGTCGCCGAGATGCCCTTTCTTCCCGATGTCGTCGCGCCCTGCGAGACCTGCGGGGGTTCGCGCTTCGAGCCGTCGACACTCGAGGTGCGCTACGCGGGGCTCTCCATAGGCGACGTGCTTCATCTACCGGCCCAAGACGCCGCTCGGGTCTTCGCCGGCCACCCGCGAATCGCCCGGCCGCTGGCAACGCTGGCGGACCTCGGCGTCGGCTACGTCCAGCTGGGGCAGGGCTCGAATACGTTGTCGGGAGGCGAAGCCCAGCGATTGAAGCTCGCCGCGGAGCTAACCGCCGGGGCCGCCCACGAGCCGACGCTGTACGTTCTCGACGAGCCGACGACGGGACTCCATTTGTCCGACGTGCGGCGCCTGATCTCGGTCTTCGAGCGCCTCGTTCTGCGGGGCGACACGCTCCTGATCATCGAGCACCACCCTGACGTCATCGCGTCCGCCGACTGGGTGGTGGAGCTGGGTCCGGAAGCCGGTGACGAGGGGGGCCGCATCGTCTTCGAGGGCGAACCCGCGAAGCTCGCGCGCGCACGAACGGCGACGGGCAAGGCCCTGGCGCGCGCTATGCTGGACGCGCCATGAGCGACCGCCCGAACACTCTGGTCGTCGACAATCCGTTCACGGGCGCGGCCGCCTGCGAAGTCACCCTCGCGAGCCCGCAGGCGATCGACGCGACGCTGGATCGCGCGCGCGAGGCGGCGCGCGTGGCGCGGAGCTCCGCCATGACCGACCGCATCGGCCTGTGCGACCGCGCGATCGCACGAATGGAGGCGCAGACCGAGGCGATCGCCGCCGACATCACCCGCATGATGGGAAAGCCAATCGGGCAGGCGCGCGGCGAGGTCAAGACCATGGCGAGCCGCGCGCGTTATCTGATGTCGATCGCTTCGCACGCGCTCGAAGACGTCGTGGTGCCGTCCCCTCCCACGTTCGAGCGGCGAATCGTGCGTGAGCCGCTCGGCGTCGTGGTCGATCTGCCCGCGTGGAACTACCCCCTCCTGACGGCCGTGAACTGCGTGGTGCCGGCGCTCCTCGCGGGCAATGCCGTCGTGTTGAAGCACAGTCCGCGATCGCCCCTTTGCGGCGAGCACTTCGCCCGGGCCTTCGCCGGGGCCCACGCCCCCGAAAATCTCTTGCAAGCGCTGCACTGCGATCATCCGGCGAGCGAGCGGATCGTGGCCGACCCTCGCGTCGATCATGTCGTCTTCACCGGCAGCGTCTTCGGAGGGCACCGCGTCGTGCTCGCCGGCAAAGAGAGGTTCTTGCATCCCGGCCTCGAACTCGGGGGCAACGACCCGGCCTACGTCGCGGCGGACTGCGACCTCGCAAAGACCGTGGAAAGCGTCGTCGACGGGGCGGTGTACAACGCGGGCCAGAGCTGCTGCGCGGTCGAACGGGTCTACGTGCACACGGCGCTCTACGGACGCTTCGTCGAGATGGCGACGGAGCTCGTGCGCGGATACGTCATGGGGGACCCGCTGCGCGAAGAGACGACGCTCGGACCCGTCGCGCAGCCGCACCACATCGCGGAACTCGAGGCGCTGGTAGGCGACGCGAGGGCGCACGGCGCGCGGGCGCTCGCGGGGGGGCGGCCGGCAAGCGTCGACGGGCGCGGGCGCTTCTTCGAGGCCACTCTTCTGGCAGACTGTGATCCGGGGATGCGGCTCTTTCGGCAAGAATCGTTCGGACCCATCGTTGCCGTGATGCCCGTCGATTCGGACGACGAAGCCATCGCGAAGATGAATGACTCCGAGTTTGGCCTGACCGCGAGCGTCTGGACGTCTGATCGCGATCGCGCCGCGCGGTTCGCCCGCGCGCTCGACCACGGCACGGTCTTCATGAACCGATGCGACTACCTCGATCCGGCTCTCCCGTGGACCGGCTGGAAGAACTCGGGCCGCGGGGCCAGCCTCGGCACCCTCGGCTTCGACGCACTCACGCGCCCTAAGGCGATCCACTTTCGCCTTTCGTGGGACTAGTTTCTAGTGCCTGAACCGCAGCCAGACACGCGACGTAAGAAGCGAGCTTCTTGTCCTGCTCAAGGCGGAGCGAGACTCAAGAACGGCCCGGAAAAGCCGGGCAGCTCTTTCACGAGCCAGGTTTTGGGGGGAGATCCTCTCCCCCCAAGCCCCCCAACGTCCAGTGACTCAACAGGGCACGCGTGACCCCGGGTTACTCACTACCACCATCGTCCAAACCCGCATCCATCGGCGAGTCCGAGACGGCGAACGTCGCGGCGGCAATCGCCGCAGCCGAAACGCACCCATCCGCCGTTACGGGGCAGTTGGACTTCGAATAGGCGACGTTGAGCAAATACGCGCCGGCGGTACTCAGGCTCGCCCCCGGGATGGTGGCCGTGCTGGCGTCTGGCGCGAAGGTCAGCGGGGGTTGCATGGAGGGGGCAAGCGTCCCAGGGGGCGGAGGATACGTTATTTGCCACGACGCCGCGTCCCCCTCGATCTCGTTCTCGAAGAGCTGCAACGAAACATAGTCCGCCGGCTCGGGGGTCCACGTGACGACCAGCGGCTGACCGGCGGGGAGCGTCCCCGAATCGGCGACTTCTGTGACCGGGGAAGTAATCTCTCCGTCGAACGAGGGAGGGTCCGCGACGAGCCGCCAGCTCGTCAAGCCCCCGTCGAGAGACGGATCCGACATCGTGACCGTGTAGCTCGTCTCCGCCGGCAACGGCGGCGAGAGCTCGAGGAAATATGCGTACGCCGTCGAGTCCCACGGCAACGGGATGGACATCCCGTCCACAGTGATGGCGACCGATGCGGTGACCGGAATTTCACTTCCGCTCGCGGGATCGTAGACATGTGCGCGCACCGACTGGAGCGCCAGGCCTGCGGCCACCACTCCCCCACCCCCGTCCGTCACGACGCCGCCCTCCGTCACGACTCCGCCGTCCTCCGCAGGCTCGCTGAGCCGCGACTCGAGCACTTGGAGATCGATGGGCTTCATCTGGACCCCCACTGGAGCGCCGCTTTGATCCGCCGTGAACGGTCCCACGATTCGCGAGACGGGGTCCGCCACGCCCTGGAAGAACAGCAAGACTTGGACGTAGTAGTGGGGGCCCGCCGGGAGCCCGCCGAATGCCCACGTCCCGTCCGCGGCCACGGTCGCGCTGGCAAACGCCTGCGCCCCGCCCGAAGGAAAAAGGTCATAGAGATTGGCCGTTATCTCCTGAACGGGCGCGGTAAACGCCGCCGTGGTCACGGTCCCGGAGAGGCAGAACGTCGCCCCCGAGGCGCCGGCATCCACGGGGCACGCGGCGGAGGCGGGTGCCGCGGGCGTCTGAGGCAACGACGGGCAACCGGTGGCCGTCAATAGCAAGGCCACCGAGGACACGCGCGGCAAGAGTCGCGTCATTGCGCGTCGTAGCGTACCCCGCCCGGCGCGGCCGCGCATCTTGGCCCCGGCGAGCTCGCCACGACGTACGGGCCGTTCATTGATTGTGGCCGAGCCCCGGGTCCGCTTGCATCTCGCGGCAGTGGTCCATGCAGGCGGGATTGTCTACGCACTGCTTCGAACAGTCCGCGTACGCCCCACGGCCGCGCGCGCACGCGGGGTTACGCTCGCAGCGCATCGGATCGCGGTCTGCGGCGCTCTGAACGCTGGCGCACGCGATCGCGAAGACGCCGAGAGCCCAAGTGACGGCGTGGCGGGCGGAGACTTTCATGCAGCCGATCGTACGGGGGTCCGTCGCCCGCGCGGAAGGGAAACACTAGCCCGGCGCGCGGCCATTCTCCAGACGGAGAAGTCCGGCTCTCCCCGACCTCCCCGACCGGACCGCGCCAATGAGCCCTCGTCCGGCTTGCCGGTCGCGGTTACGGCTTGACGAACTTGAGGACAAACCGATCGCTCGTGCCACGCCTGCCGCCAGCCTGGATCGGCGAATCATTCCAATCGTGCTCGTCGCTCGGATTGGCGAGAAACGTTGCCACAGCGTCGAGCCGGAAGCCGGCGCGCTCGACTTCCTCGCGAACGACGCGCTCTTCGATGCGATGGATCGTCTTGACGTCGTTCACGCCGGTGCCCTCCTTGGCGCGGTGGTCGATGATCCCGTAGACACCGCCATGCTTGAGCGCTCTGAAGATCGCGCTGTTCATCGCGTCGCGATCGACCCCGAGCCAGACGGTGTCATGATAAAAGAGGACGTCGACGACGACATCCAGGTCCGACACATCGGTCCCGAAGGGTTCATTCAATTCGCGATCCACGCGGACCACGTGCTTGTTGACGGGCTTTGCAAGGCGGAGGCTCCACGGCTTCTCTGCGAACTTCTCGAGCATTCCTTTCGGGTTTTCGCCGTAGACGACCCCGTTCGGGGCGACGGCGCGCGCGAGAAGCTCGGTCGTGTATCCCCCGCCGGCCGCGATCTCTCCGACGCGCATCCCCGGCGCGATGCCCAGAAACGCAAGCGTCTCCGCCGGGTGCCGACCGGCATCGAGCTTCTTGTCTTCGCTGCTCCGGTCGGGGGCCGTCGCGATCGACGCGATGGCGGGCGACACATCGACTCGAGCCACGACCTTCGGAGCCTCCGGCGGCGGAAGAGTCACCGCTGACGAGGCAGCGAGTGGAGGCGCCGGCGGAAGCGCAGGGGTGGAAGCGCTCGCGGGCGGACCGGAGGACGCGGGCGGCGGGGCACTCGGGGGCGGGGCCGATCCCCCGCACGCAATGGCAACGGCAACGAGCGGAGCCAGCAGAAACGAGCGTGTCATGAGCTCTTCTATACCCAAGGTCGCGGCGCGATGGGAATGGTCCTCATCTGCCAAACGACTATGCTCGCTCCCCTCCAGCGCAGACGTCCCGCATGAATAGGCTCGATGATTTGGTCAAGGTCGCCGGGACCACGTTCGCTGCGTTCGCCGTCGTGGGGTGCACCGGCAGCGCGTTCTCCACGGCAGGCGCCGATGCCGGCGGCGACGCGGTCAACGGCGAGGCCGCCACCGCCATCGGCGATGACCAAGCCTGCGGGGACCGCGCTCACGCGAACTGCCTGAAGATCCAGACGTGCTCCGCCGAAGTCCTGTCGACGTCCTACGGCGACGAGGGCACGTGCGAGACCCGTCTGAAGCTCAATTGCCTCAACGCTCTCGCGGCCGCCTCGAACGGAAACAGCGCGCAAGCCGCCGAGGCATGCGCGAGCGCGTTTGCCGGCTTGTCCTGCGCGGATTTCTTCGACTTGAAGCCCGCGACGGCCTGCATGCAAAGCACCGGGGACCGCGCGACCGGACAGCCGTGCGGCGTTCCAGGGCAGTGCGCCACGGGCTTCTGCGCCATCGTCCCGGGCAGCGCGTGCGGAACGTGCGCGCCCGCGCCCAAGGCGGGCGACTCGTGCGCGCAGCTGACCGCGTGCGGGCAACTCCTCGTGTGCCTCGCGAGCACCAAGCAATGCACCGCCTACGCGGTGCAGGGGGACGCCTGCGACTCGGGGCAGCCGTGCGGCGCGGGGCTCTTCTGCGTCGGTGCGACCCCCGCCGCGAGTGGCACGTGCCAGCCCGCCGTCGAACAGGTGGCAAGCCCCTGCGACCCGCAGGGCAAGACGGGACCGGGGTGCGACCGGCTCGCGGGGCTTACGTGCAACACCGTGACCAAAGAATGCGCGGCGCTTGCCTTCGGGGCCGCCGGGCAGCCGTGTGGAGCCGACGTGAACAATCAGTTCGGCGCGTGCGCGAACGCGGCCACCTGCCTCGCGCCCGTGACGGCCGACGCCGCGGCGGGCGCCTCCACGTGCGTACCCGTGGCGGCCGACGGCGCGGCGTGCGATTCGTTGATGGGACCCAATTGCCTCGAGCCCGCGCGCTGCGTCCTGTCCGGTGACGCAGGCACGAGCGGCAAGTGCCAATTCCCGGACCCACTCGCGTGCAAATAGGACGCTGCGCGATCAACGGCTGCGCGCCGCTTCACTTGCGCTTGCACATGTGATGATCTTTCCCGCATGAAACACGCGACCACACTGGGTTTACTCATGGTCCTCGCCGTCCTCGGCGCCGCCGTCTCGTCGGCCTCGGCCCACGATTCCGGGACGCGAGACGAAAGCCACGGCAATGGCAACGTCGGGGCCAGCGGAAGCGGCAGCGCCAGCGGAACCAGCAGCGGCAGCGCCAGCGGAACCAGCAGCGGCAGTGCGAGCGGAAGCAGCAGCAGCGGCAGCGCCAGCGGAACCAGCAGCGGAAAGAGCGGCAGCGGCGGCTGGTAGCCCGTCGCCGACTGTGCCGGCGCAAGCGGGACGGATGGATGCGTACGCGCGAATGGCGGTCGCCACTGCGTTGGGGATCGCCGGATGCCATGCGTCGGCTCCGCGCGAGGGATTCACGCGCACCGCTTCGCCAAGGATCTCGACGGCCACCCCGAGCCCCGCGGCCGGCTCCGCCGGCATGGCGTCCCTCACGCCGGCCGCCGCACGAACGGCCGCCGCGTTCGTGGAGCTGCACGCGTTCGAGGACGCGAGGCGTTCCGAAACGAACTTCGCGCGCGCCAGGACGTCGGACATCGCGTTCGGCGCTGACCCCTATGTGATTCGCAGCCTCGTTGCGGACTCCGGAGCGGCGCAGTCCGGGGCTCGCTTCGTGGGGGTTCTACGTGGCGAGAGCGCACTCGTCGGACTCGACGGGGCGCTCCGAGAAGTTTCGCGCCTGTCCGCTCCCGCGTCGACGACGGGGCTCGCCGTCGCCTCGACGGGGGAAGTCTTCGCGGTAGGCGAGCTATCGAACCGCGTCGCGCGCTATCGCGCCGCCGGCGGTGCGCTGAGAGCCGTCGGTGCGATCGAACTCCCGGGGGTTCGCGCCATGCGCGACGTTGCAACCGGTCCCGAGGGCGTGATCTATGTCACCGAAGAGCACGACGGCCGTCTATTGACGCTCGAGCCCCGCACGGCGGAAGGGGTCGGTCCCGCCGCCGAGCGCGTGGACACGGCCATGTGCCACGGACCTCTCCACGTCCTTCGCGTGGCGAGCTCCGTGCTCGTCGATTGCCTGCTCGATCACGCGGTCGTCATCCGCCCGGTGGATCGCCGCGGCTTTCCTCTGGCGGGACCCGAAACGCGCATCGTCCGTGACGGACCCCTATGGGGCCTCGACGCTCTACAGGACGGCGGCGCTCTCCTGGTGGCGGTAGGCGGGGTGGAAGATCACCCTCTCGACCGCACCGAAGGCTCTTTTGGTTTCGTGGATTCGTTCATTACCCTGTACAGAGTCGCCGGCGGCGCGGTGGCCAAGCTCAGTGAAGTCAACGCATCGGCGCTCGGCGTGATCACTCCCAAGGCCCTGAGCATCGCCCGAGGCCCAGCGGGAGACATCCAACTTGCCGTCGCCGGCTATGGGTCCGATCGCTTCGCGCGGATGGATTGGCAAGTCGAACGCAGAGGGGCGACAGGGCAGTTCGGGACGGCCTTGGACGAACCGGAGGTCGTCGTGTCGGCGGTGCCGCCGGGCACCGCGATGATGCAACGACTCGCCGATGGCTCCTTCGTCTTGGCCAATCCACTCATCGATGCGTGGGTTCACGTCACGGAGGGCGGCAGCGCGGTCGTGCACGTCGATGCGCAAGAATCGAGCGCGCGAAGCACCGATGTGCGCCTCGGCGAGGCGCTCTTTTTCACCAACCTCATGGCGCCTTGGAACAAGACTGAGGGCCGTCTCAGTCGATTCACCTGCGAGACGTGCCATTTCGAAGGCTACGTAGACGGCCGCACCCACCATACCGGCCGCGGCGACATCCTCGCGACCACCAAACCGCTCCTTGGGCTCTTCAACAACAAGCCGCACTTCTCGCGCGCGCTCGATCCGGACTTGACGACGATGGTCGACAACGAGTTTCGCGTCGCCGGCGCCAAGAGCGACCATGATCCATGGTTTTCCCTTGCAACACGTGATTTCCCGTGGACGGCCGATCTGGGCGTGCCGGACGAGACCCTCGATCCCGAGACCCTTCGCCGCGCCCTCATGACGTTCTTCATGGGATTCGCCCACCGACCCAACCCGTCGGTCGTCGGCCGGACGCGGTTTACGGATCTCGAGCACCGCGGCGCCGTCGTGTTCCGCGACAAGTGCGAGTCGTGCCACGAGGCGCGCCTTTTGACCGACGACCCCTCCACGCGGCAGCCCTTCGAGAAATGGGAGGGGCTCGTCATGGCGCCCGAGGGCGCGCTGGTTTGGGCGCACGCGCAGTACGAGAAGACCGGAGTAGAACCGTACGTGAGCGAAATGGGGGCTCGCGTGGTCTCGCTGCGGCGGCTCTACAAGAAGTATCCTTACTTCACGAACGGATCCGCGAAGAGCATCGGGAGCGTACTCGATCGAAGCCGCTTCGCAGGCGGACGCTTCTTCCACGAGTGTGCGCCAGAAGGCGCGACCGCTCTGCGAACCGACGAGAAAGCGGGATTGGCAGCCTTTCTCGATTTGCTCTGACGACGCGCCGGCTGCCGTGACGGCGGCGCGCAAGAGCGAGTGGTCGCGCGGACGCCGTGCTCCAAGGTATTGTCGGCGCGCCATGACCGACCCTTTGGTAGTGCGGCCGGGCGTCGTCATTCCCGCCGAAGCGATGCGGGTGCATGCGGTTCGAGCGAGCGGGCCGGGCGGCCAGAACGTGAACAAAGTGTCGAGCAAAGTGGAGCTCCGCGTGGATCTTTCGCTCGTGGCCGGGCTCGACGCCGACGCACGCAAGCGCGCGCGCACGCTCGCGGGGCGCGCGCTCGATGCGCAAGGATGCTTGCTCGTGACGAGTCAGGCGACGCGCGATCAACGTTCGAATCTGGACGCTGCGCGCGAAAAGGTTCGCGCCCTTCTGCTACGCGCCCTCGAGCGACCGCGCGCGCGCCGCAAGACGAAACCGACGCGCGGGAGCGTGGAACGCCGCATCGAAGACAAGAAGCGCCGGAGCAAGACGAAAGCCACGCGCACCGACGGCGAGGGCTAGTTGCTGGTCCCCCACCTGTAGCCGGACACACGAAAAAGGAAACGAGCGTCTTTTCCTGCCGGGATGCTCGAAGGTAGGCATCGCTCCCTTCGACTCAGGGTGACCCGGGTGATTCACTAGGGCAATTCCGCCGCAGCTTGGAGATATGCTCGCCAGCCGCCGTAGTGCGAAATATCGACCGCATCGACGATGGCGTCTCGTTCGCATAGAAAGCCATGCACGAGGTCTCCGGACGCGAGCTCGATCGAGCCGATGCACATGGGCCGAGGCACCTGGCTGACGAACGCCCCGAAGGCGCGCACGTCGAGCGACCACACTTCGACGTCGATGGCGCATCCTCCCTCGCGGACCCGCTCCAGCCCGGGCTTGGGCGGAACGGTCCCGCGGAGCGCATAAAGCCGGTACCGCGGCGCGGTCCGCGTGGCGCTCACCAGCGTTCCCCCCAGCCCGACCAGCTGATGATTGAGCGGCTGGCCGCTGAGGTGGGCTCCGACGACGACGAGGCCGCGACGCGCGCCGAACGCCGCGTCGTGAGGTGACTCGGTCCGCGCGCCGGATCGCGCTGCGGCCGGGCGAGCGTCGATCGAGGCGAGCTCGTGACCCGTGGCGCCGACCGTCCCGCCGACCGCTCGGTGGTACGCGTCGGCAACGGCCACGAGGACCGGTTCGCTCGCGCTCTCGCCGAAGAACGTGACTCCCGACGGCAGTCCGTCGGGACGAAACCCGCTCGGGACGGAGATGGCGGCCAAGTCCAACAAGTTCGCGAACGTCGAGTACATGCCGAGGTTGGAGTTGTAATCCCGAGGGTTCGCGAGGACTTCGTCCACGCGATAAATCGTCGGCGCCGTGGGGAGCACGAGCGCGTCGACGGCGCTCCACATCGGCTTTAGCCCTTGGCGAATCTCGCCGAGGCGGTACATGGCGCGAAAGGCGTCGAGCGCACCGTATCGCGTCGCATCGAGGAGGACCTCGCGAACCACCGGGAGCAGCGCGTCGCCACCGCGATCGAGGAGCGGTTGTCCGGTGAGGAGCCGCTCGGCCACGCACGCTCCCCCATAAAGCATTTCTCCCGCTTCGCGAAGCGGTCGCAGGTCCACCTCCACGATCGCGCATCCCATGCTGCGAAGGCGCAGAAGGGCGCTCTCGAAGGCGCTCTGCGCCTTTGGGTCCCCGAAGAAGAAAAGCTGCGAGGCGGGGGGCACGCCAACACGCCACGCTCTTGCGGACGCGGGCGCGAACTCGATGGCCTGCGCCTCGATCCGAGAAAACGGATCGAGCGCGTCCCACTGCTTGGCAACGCTGGCGACCGCGCACGCGTCACCTACCGTGAGGGCGAATACCGAGACGCAATCGAGCGACCGGCACGCCGGTACGACACCGCGAGTGCTCAGCGCCCCGCGCGACGGCTTCAGACCGACGACGTTGTTGAACCCGGCGGGCACGCGGCCGGATCCCGCCGTGTCCGTTCCAAGCGCGAAGCTCACGTGACCGGCCGCCACGGAGACCGCCGATCCCGAGCTCGATCCTCCGGGGATCATGGTCGCGTCGAAAGGATTGGTGGGCACGCCGTAGGGCGACCGAACGCCCACGAGCCCCATCGCGAGCTGATCGAGATTCACTTTGCCGATTGCGATGGCGCCGGCGTCGATCAGCCTCTGGACGACGGGCGCCGAGATCGCCGGGGTATAGGCGAGGGCGGGACAAGCGGCCGTCGTAGGCATTGTCGCAACGTCGATGTTGTCTTTTACCGCGAACGGAATTCCGAAGAGAGGCAGCGTCGCTCCCGCCTTGGACGCGGCGATGGCCCGCGCCGCTGCGGCATGAAGCTCGTCGAGGCTCCGTCGATGCAGCCACACGTTCTCGATGCGATCGCGATCGCGATCGATGCGCGCGACGACTTCGTCGACTATGTCGTGCAGCGTAAAGGATCCGCGGCCGTAGGCCTCCCGCAGAGGACCGAAGGCGAGGCTCAGTGTTTCGCGGGACATAGGGCCAAAGGTTGCCATGAAAGCGCGAGCTCCGGCGAAAGAGCGGACTTTGCCAGACAAAAAGGACGCGGGGCGCGCTGCCGACTGCAGCCGCCCCGCGCTCGGTCGGTTGACCGTTTGGAACTACTTCGTGGCGACGATGACGCCGAGCGTCGTCGTGAACTGCGACTTCTCCGCGTTTCCTTGCGTGAGGCTCGGGAAGAACGCCGTATCCGAGGTATCGACGCGATTGTCGAGCATCAGCGTGAAATGGCTCGCGATGACGTACGAGAGCGTGAGCGTTCCAGATTCGACGTTGACGGCCGGCCCTGGGACCGGGGGATTGGCGGCAGCAATGATATTTCCGTGCTCGTCGTGGAAGTATTCACCACGTAGCGTGATCTGGAAGGGATCGGCAACGATGTAGCGGATGGCGAGGTTCGCGCCATACCAGCTGTCGCTGTACCCGCCGAAGTCCTCGGTGTCGTAGTCACCGTTCACGAGAAAGCGCAACTCTTTGGTTGGGTTGATGTCGGCGACGAAGTCGATCAAATGCCGCCAGTGCGAGTCGGCGTCTGCGGGTTGCATCGCCTCGGGGGTCGCCGGAGGGACCGGCAAGGAGTCCGCCTGCTCGGGGCCCCCCGCGTAGCCGATATAGAATATCGCCGCGTCCGCGGGCTTCACCATCAGCTGCGCCGCAAACGTCTTTCCGCGGTTGTTGTCGATGGTGTTGTTCCATCCGTTGGCCACGATGATCTTCGCGTCGATCATGTCGATGGGCGCGTAGTCCAACCGCAGACCCGTGAAGAACAGCGGCTGATTCAGAGTGAAGAGCAAGCTCCGCGTGTAGTTCATGTTGAGCTGCGAGTCGGGGACTTCCGAGCCGAAGGGCTGGTCGAACTTGCCGGCGTCGAGCGTCCACTTGTCCGCCGGCTTTACGGTGGCGTAAGCCTGCCGAACGTTCTGCATGCCAAAGCTATTGTCCGCGGTCCCGGTCGGAGTCGCAGCGAAGCCGTAGATGTTTGCCGCCGGGCCGAAACGAAGGCTGATGGTCCCGCCGATTGGATCGGCGGCATAGCTGCCATTGAGCCCGATCCAGTTCACCGCAAATCCCTGTGCGGTATCGAATTCCCGCAGCGGGATGCCGTATTGCGGCTTGGGCTGATTCCAGTTGATGGCGCCGTAAACATCCACGAACGCATCTCCCGAGAATTTGTCGTACCAATTGCCCGGCGGCGTCGCGGGTGCCGCAGCCGGAGCGGCCGGAGCCGCCGGCGCCGCGGCAGGCGCAGGAGCCGGCGCCGCCACCGCGGCCGCTGGAGGCGGCGGAGGCGGAGGAGCAGGCATGGGCGCAGGGGGCGGCGGGGGCGCAGGGGCAGCTGCGGCCGGTGGAGCCGCAGGCGGGGGGGTTGGGGGTGGCGTCGTTTGCGCGGCTGCCTGACCTGCTTCCGCCAGACCAGCGACCATCAGCAGTACGGCAGTTGTGAACGTTCTCATCAGTTAACCTCCGCATGAACGCCGCCGCTGCTGCCCGCGAGGCCACGGCGATGCCGTGGCTTCACTAAGGACACGTGGGGAGCAGTCGCCGGTCGTCCTCCTAACGAGGCTGGTACTGCTGAGCCCATTTCACGAACGTTTCCTATTAGCTTTTTTTTTCGGCCACGCCGGGTGCGCGCGGAGCCAGTCACCCGCGCGCTCCAAACGTGGATATCGAGTGCACTCTTCGCGCGACGGTGCGTAGCGCCCTGCCCAGTATGCAGGTCGACACGCACGAAGGCGTGTACATGAATACGCAGTTATGCGAATACCCTTTGGCCGTTCGTTATTTCAAAACGCTTGGCCGGGTCTGAGATGCGTCAGATGATACGCGGCAATCGCGCGGAGCCTTGGGATGTCCACGGACGGCGCGCTTCCGGCATGGACGGATCGGCGAGAGCGGATTTGCTGGAGAAAACATTCCCTTCGCAGGGGAACGGCGGTTGCTCCTGCTCGCGTGATGCATTCGTCGCGACGATATCTTGCGTTTCTAGGCGCGTCCTCATGGCTCCCGCCGGCGGTCTTTGCGGCCGGATGCGCGGATGCAGATTCGGCTCCCCCGGCCGTGGCGGCGTCCCTTTATGATGATGACGCCGCGTTTCTCGTCGAATTTCCAACGGACGACGCGCCGGCCCTCACGGACGATCCCGACGGAGACCCCGCGGAGGTGTCGTCGGTGGACGGCTCGGATTGGACGCTGGTCAGCACGGCTGCAATCGACGCCGCTCCATCTACGTCATCTACATCTACCGTGGACACTGCGCCTCAAGGAGCGTGTGCTGACCCCCTCGTCCAGGGAGACCTGGTCATCGACGAGCTGATGATCGCTTCCGTGGCAGGCACGGGAGACTACGGGGAGTGGCTCGAAGTCCGAAGCACGCTGGGTTGCGCCGCCTCTCTCCAAGGACTCCATGGGGAATGCCCGCGCGGCGCCAACGTGTCCACGTTCGACGTGAGCGATCCCGTGTGGATCCCCCCGCAGGGCACATTCGTTGTCGCCGATTCGAGCGATCCCACGATAAACCACAACCTGCCGGGCACCGTGTTCGTTTGGGCCGGCCGCCATGGCGACGTGCTACGCAACAAGGGCACCACCATGACGTTGAGTGTGAACGGGACGATGATCGACACCGTCACCTATCCGGCGCTGCCACTGACCGTCGGAGAATCGATCGCATTCCCGAGCGACTGTGCCTTGACCGCGCGTTCGGACTGGACTCGATGGCAAACATCCACCGCATCCTGGTTTCCTGCCTTCTCCGGAACGCCCAACGCCTCCAACGACGACGTCCATTGTCCGTGAGAGGGGTTCGCGAGGCGTTCGTACCCGACTGGAAAATCGAAACACCGCTGTGCTAGCTGCTAGCGCGCGGCCGCACTTCTCGCTTTGCGTTCCTGTGAGCGCAGAAGCATGCCTCGAAGCTTGACTCCATTCGCCACGGCATTAGCGAGCTTCTCGAGTCCTACCGGTTTTAGAAGATACCGCACGGTCCCCATTTCGCGAGCACGCGTGTAGACTTCGGCGTCGAGCTGCGCCGTCACTAGAATCACCGGAATGTCCAGCCGCTTCAGGCGAATCTCACGGAGCAAGTCGAGACCGCTCATCCCGGGCATGCACACGTCACTGAGCACCACGTCGTACCTACCCGCGAGCACCATCTGGAGTCCGGAAGCTCCGTCGCGCGCATGTCCGACATGATATCCCGCCGCGGCCAGAGCGCGCCCATAGATGCGTGCCAGCGGCAGTTCATCCTCAACCACGAGAATGCTCGCGGGCGCGCACGGCTTCATTCCATTGGCTACGTCTCGCTCTCGTCTTTTTGTATAGTCTGTGTGCAAAACGAACGCCGAAAGGCGCGATCGCAATGCGCTACGGAGCGGTCGCAGACCTCGGGAGCAAAGCCCGCGAAAAACGAGGGAGGACATGCTCCCCGAGCCTCGAGCGCTGCCCACATGCCAACCCCTGGCCCTTTCGCTGCAAGCGACTTGGCCATGATGTGCGAAAAGGCGCGCTTTGCTTTTGTTTGTGACTTTTTTTCCACCCCTTACCGTCCATCGGAGAACCAACATGCACCCCATGCGTGCCCTCGTCAGAATCGCCCTCCCCGTCACCGTGGCCCTAGCCGCAACGCTCGCCTTCGCGAAGAAGCCCTCAACCGCGCTGGGCAAGTGGATGAACGCCAACGTGAGCTCGAACATGGGAGGCGACCCCGACTCGTTCACCGCGCTCCAGAAAAACCTACTCTTCGTCGCGAGCAAACCCCCCAGCGGCAGCTACCCCAAATGGGTAGACATGGCCAACGCAGGGGCCGCGGCCGCGGCCAAACAGGATCTCAAGGGAGCAAAGGCCAGCTGCAAAACCTGCCACGACGCGTACCAGCCGCAATACATCAAGGAACATCTGACCGATCCGTTCCCGTGAGACGAGCCCCACGGGCGCAGTGCGCGAGGCAGTGTGCGAGAATGAGTGTAGCGCGGGGAGCGGGCGTCGACCGCCCGTTCGCCCGCGCTGCGGCCGGGGACTCGAGCGCGGAGGGGTGGCCCCCATCCGCGACGCGACAGCGCTGTGATAAAGGACGACCCATGAGCCGCTCGACCCCCGGCCCGCTCGTCGTTTTTCTCGCTTCGACCTGCCTGTCCGTCATCGCCTGCGACGACAAGAAGCCCGCGGCAGATTCGCCCCATGCAGATGCCGGCGCCGACAAATACGCAACGGCGGACCCGAAGCTTACGAAGGCGCTTCAAGCCGCTGCGGGAGCCGCAACGTCGGATGACGGCCCTCCGGCGGAGGGGGTTTTCCCTCCGGGCGCAGCGGACCGAAGGCACGCGAGCGGAGTGCCGACCAAGGTGGAATTGCTCAACGAGGGTGCGGAGCCGCGGCTCGCGCTGCGAACCGAGGCTGACGCGGCAGCGGAAGGCGCGCACACCGGGTCCTATGGCCCCGCGGCTCTCGAAGTCGCGATACGACTCGGGCCCCGCGCCGCGCTTCCCACCATTGACCTCAGCCTGTTCGTGGGGCCGAGCCGCGGTGACCCAAGCGGTCCCGAATGGCTCGCCGTGAACGTGAAAAAGGCCCTTCCCGCTCAGGAACAGCTCGCAGAACTGCCTCCGGACAGCGCGCGCGAGATTGCCTCGCTCGAGGGGACGCAGATTCTCGTCCGACTGGCCCCGGATGGGCGCGAGAGCGATGTTCGCACGGCCCTTGGCAAAGGGGCGCGATCGGAGCTGCGGCGGGTCGCCGACAATGCCGCGGAAGATCTGGTTCTTGCGTCAGTGCCGATCCCCTCGAGGCCGGTGGGGGTTGGAGCGCAATGGATCGCCGAGACGCGAATGCCTTGGTCCGGCCTCGATGTCATTGCGTACCGCGCATTTCGAGTGAAGAGCATCGAGGGCGACCGGCTGGATCTCGCGGTAGACGTCAAAGCGTACGCGGCGTCTCCAGACACGAACCTCGAGGGAATTCCGCCGGGCGCGACGCTCCAACAATTCGAATCCGAGGCCCAAGGCGAGATGCAAGTAGTTCGCGGCGAAATCTTGGCGCGCAAGTTCGAGATGCAGAAGCGAGTGGTCTTCGTTTTCTCGTCACCGACGGCCGCCGAAGGCCAGCCCGCAGATCCGACGGGCCGCCCTGGCAGCAACACTCTGACGGGACAGATCCAAGCCGAGGCGACTTTCGTGCGGGGTGAGGACCTACGCGCCGAGCGCGGAAACGCCGGCCACAGGTAGGCTCGGGACCGCAACGGCGCGACCTCTTCGGGCTCCCGGAAAGGAGGCGAGAAGATTCCCGTCGAGGTACACTGAGTCGGTAACCAGCGGGATCACATGAAGATCACTTGCCAGTCGTGTCAGTCGAAGTACAACGTCGCCGACGAGAAGGTCGCGGGGAAGGTCGTCAAGATCCGCTGTCGCAAATGCGGGGCCACGATCGTCGTCAACGGCGCGGCTGCTGCGATAGCGAACGAATCACCGGAGACGACGGACGCGCCGCCGGCAGCGAGCGCGCAGGCCTCCAGCGCGGATCCCTGGCACGTGAATCTGGCGGAGAATGACCAGCGCACTATGGCGCTGTCCCAGCTCGTCGAAGCGTACAATTCCGGTGTCGTCACCCAGGACACGTTCGTGTGGACCGAAGGCATGAGTGACTGGACGCCTCTTGGTGAGGTGGAAGCGGTGATCACGGCGCTTCACCAGCATGCAAACCATGGTTCGAACGAATCGAACGCATCGACCGGCGTCGACGCGGCGCAAGCCCCGCAGGTCGCTCGGGAGGTCCCCTCGCAGGCTTTCGCGCCCTCCACTGCGCCCGCGCATGAGGCTCCGGCGGCGTTCGTCGCCTCGGGCGCGGCGGCCGCAGCGCCGGAGTCAAGACCCCGCGCGGAGCCCAGGCGCGCTGCCGTCAAACGCGAGGGACGTGGGCGAGATTTGTTCGCGACGGGGCTCGACCACGCGCAGAGCGCACAGGACATGCAAGGGATCGTTCAAACGAGCGCTCCGCCTATACAACCGCTGCTGAAACCTCTCGCGCACCAAGAGGACCTGCGGCCAAACGATGATCCGAACAAGTTGACCGGCGAGCGCAACGAGAACTCGGTCCTTTTCTCGCTGGCGGTATTGACGAGAACGGCGGAAGAGCGAGCGCCGACGTTCAGCGATGCCCCCGCGTCCAGCCAGGATTCGGGGCTCATCGATCTCAAGGCCCTCGCCGCAAAGACGGAGTCACTTCGCCCCGCATCCATGGCGGATGGGTCCATTTTTTCGGCTCCGCTCGGGGCAATGTCGGCGATGAGCGCGCCGCTGGGCATGATCGAGTCGCCGCTCGGCGAAACGCAATCCAAGAGCAAGGTGCCGAGGATCATTGGTCTCGTGGCGGGCGTCGCACTCCTGCTCGTCCTCGGGATCGTCATTGGAGTGAAGTTCGCCGGAGGGTCGAGTTCCGCCGCGGGGGTCACGCCTGGAGCGGTCTCGAGTAGTGCTGGGTCGATCGCGCCCGACGTCACGGCATCCGCGGTGGGCACCGCGCCTGTCGATTCGGCAGCCGCCGCTGCGGCTTCCGCAGCCATCGCGGCCGCAGGTTCCAAGCCGAAGCCAAACGTAGGCAGCAACGCCGCTTGGCATCCTCAGGCGGCAGCCCCTGGCGCCAAGGCAACGCCCGCCAGCGGCCCCGCAGCAGCGACGGGGGCGGCGTCCGCCGTGGCGGCACCGGGCGCCGCGCCAGCGAAGAAAAACGACTGCGGATGCAACGGCGACCTGATGTGCCTCATGAAGTGCTCCACCCACTGAAGCGGCGGAGCGCCTCGTCGATCGCGACCATCACGAAGAAGGCCAAGCTGACCCAAGCGTTCACGTCGAAGAAGGCTTTGTCGATGACGGCAAGCCCGCGCTTTCGTACGAGACGGTGCTCATAGGCGAGGAGCGCCGCGCATGTCAGCACCGCGACCGCGTAGGCCGGGCCGCGATGGAGAACAAGCCCGCAGCCCGAAAGCGACGCAACAGTCACGACATGCGCGACCGCGCTGATGGTGAGGGCTCGCTGACCGCCGAAGCGGCTCGGAATCGACGCTAGACCCGCTTCACGATCGAACGTTTCGTCCTGAAGAGAATAGAGCACGTCGAAGCCGAGCAGCCACGTCACGACGGCGGCCATGAGCAGGACGATTCCGACGGAGGGCCGCGCACCCATGGCGAGCCAAGCACCCCCGGGGGCGAGCGCGAGAGCGACGCCAAGCCAGGCATGGGCCGCCCAAGTGAACCGCTTCGCGTAGGAGTAACCCAACAAGACGAGTAGAACGCCGGGCGAAAGAACGCCGGGCCAGAATCCCAGCGTGGCCGAGGCGGCGACGAAGCAGGCCCCCGAGAGGAGGGAGAGCGCCAGCGCTTCGCTCGCCCGCACGATGCCAGCCGGGATGTGGCGGCCGCGCGTTCGCGGGTTCTTCGCGTCGATGTCCCGGTCCGCCCAGCGGTTGAAGGCCATGGCGCTCGTGCGCGCAAACACCATGCATGCGAGCATGGCGAGCACACGCCGCCCCCCCAGAGGCTGGTGCGGGACCGCGAGCGCGAGAACGACGGCGCTCGCTGCAAACGGCATCGCAAAAACGGTGTGCGCTATCGCGACGAGCGACGCATAGGTACGGAGCTTCCGGAGCGTAGGGAGCCGCTTCAGAAGCGTCATGATCCGATTCTCTCGCGACGGGCGATCCAGCGTCGCGGTGCGCCCACGTTCGCGAGCAGAAAGGCGCACGCATCGGCGCCCGGGTTGCCCCCGACCGCGAAAAGGCCCGGGTGCGCGCCGCGCGCCACTCGCCCGAGATTGGTGCGCCCGAGCGCACGAGCACCCTCCCACGTAGCCATCCGAACGAGGTCCCTGGCCGGCACGGTGGGAAAGCGATCGGCGAGCGCGCGCGCCTCGGCGAGGACATCGAGCGAGGCACTCGAGGCAAGCGAGTCGGTGCCGAGCGCCGGCAGGATCCCCGCGGCTCGAGCCGCCAAGAGCGGCGGCAAACGCGCCTCGATGTGGAGGTTCGAACGCGGGCAGAAAACGACCGGAGCCCCCCTCTCGGCCACCAGCGCGAGCTCTTGAGGGCGCGCGTCGGTCAGGTGCACGCAGAGCACGTGCGGAGCAAGCGCGCCGATTTCGTCGGCGAACGCGATGGGCGACTTTCCCGGCCACGTCATCCTCTCGCGCGGCATTTTGAGGAGACGCTCGTACCATTCGGCGACGGGACCATCTCCTTGCTCGAGGAAACGACGCTCGGAGGCGTGCTCGCAAAGGTGCAGGCTGACGCGCGCCCCGCGATCCTTGGCGTCACGGAGGAGCCGTCGCGCGACGGCCTCGTGGGTGGTGTAAAGGGTGTGCGGCGTCGGCGCATAGCGAAGCTCGGAGGTCGGCCACTGACCGACGGCTTCTTCGACGACTCGCGAAAGCCCCGCCACCCGACCTTCGAGCGCGGTGCGCTCGACCCCGAACACCTCGTGAAAGATCGAGCCGGCAAACCCGCGGCGCGAAAGCTCGCGCACGGTAGCGAGCGAATTGCTGACTTCGCCGACCGCCGCGGTCCCGAACGCGAATAACTCGTCGACGGCGCTCTCGATGGCGCCTCGGTCGTCGTCGGGCTGAACCTCTGCGCGCGCGCCGATGAGGTGCTCCACCCAGGGGACAAAACCCGCTCCGCCAGGAACCTGTCCGCGCAGTCCGCTCAGCTCGAGGTGGGTATGCGCGTTGACGAGGCCCGGAACAAGGACGCCGCGGACCCGATCCACCACGATCCCGGCGTGGCGCGGGAGGACGGCGCTCGCGCGGCCGAAGTCCACGATCTCACCGCGCTCCCCGAGCACGACGGCGCCGTCCGAGATGGGTTCCGCGTCGCCGGTGACAACGGCGTCGGCATGTACGGCGCGCATTCCCGTTTTGCTCTCAGGCCGGAGACGTCAGCCAGTCGTAATGAACGTTGCGTCGCACGGCCTTGAATCCGGCGGCTCGGATGCGCCGCTCCATCGCCTCCGCATTCATGCAGAACGTCGTCCCTGCGCTCGAGACCACGTTCTCTTCGAACATGACGCTTCCGAAGTCGTCGGCGCCGAATCGGAGCGCGACCTGCCCCACCTCGGGCCCTTGGGTCACCCACGACGCGCCCACGTGATCGACGTTGTCGAGAACGATGCGCGCGATCGCCTGCTGGCGGAGGTAGAGCACGGTGCCATTGTCGCCGGGTTCGATGTGCGTCCCTCGCTCGTGCTGAAAGTCCCAGCAAAAGAACGCCGTAAACCCCGCGGTCTCGTCCTGCAACTCCCGCACTTTGATGAGGTGCCCGATGCGATCGCGCGCCGTGTCGACCGTGCCGTACATCATGGTTGCGCTCGATCGCAGGCCCATGTTGTGCGCCACGCGCATGACGCCGAGCCACTCTTCGCTCGTGCACTTCGCTTTGGCGATTGTCCTCCGCACGCGATCCACGAGGATCTCGGCGCCACCCCCCGGCACGCTGTCGAGCCCTGCGGCGTGCAGGCGTTCGAGTACGCCTCGCACCCCGAGGTTCTCGAGGCGACCGATGTGGAGAATCTCTTCGGGCGAGAGCGCGTGCAGTCCGAGCCGGAATTCCCGTTTGATCCAGCGGAACAGGTCTTCGTACCACTCGATGCGTAGCTCGGGATGGAGACCCCCCTGGAGCAGGATCTGCACGCCGCCGGCGTCGACGACCTCCTGCAGCTTCGTTGCAAGCTGCTCTCGGGAAAGCACCCAGCCTTCGGGGTGGCCCGGGGGGCGATAGAACGCACAGAAGCGGCAGCTCGTCGTGCAAACGTTCGTGTAGTTGACGTTTCGGTCGACGATGTACGTGACGACTTGGTGCGGATGCTTTCGCCGGCGGATCTCGTCGGCAGCGAGGCCGAGGTCGAACAGCGACGCGTCGAGGACTAGGCGCTCGCCCTCGGCGGCGCTCAGGCGCTCGCCACAAGCCGCACGAGAGAGTAGGCCATCGAGTGACGGAAGCGCCAGCGGCCCTCGGCGATCCTCGTCGAAGAATCGAACCCGTGCGGGCGGCAAAAGGCCGCCGCGCGCGGCTTCGTCGTAGAACCGCTCGAGGCCGCGTCGCTCTTCGTCGCCGAAGTCGTAGTGGATGGCGTGACGAAGGTACGCGCGAGTCGACGCCGCCGGCAGCCCGGTGCGCCCGGCGTGCTCGTCGGCGATCGCATCGCGCCGCCCGAGACCGCTCGCCTTCGCCGCTTCGAGAAGGCGCTCGTCCTCGCCCGTGAGAGCTCCCTGCCGTCCGCACCAGGCGGCGAAGACGAAAGGCAACCCGGTCCATTCGAACCATGCGAGGCCGAGGTCGAGGGCGTACGGAAAGCGGCCTTCGATCTCGAGCGCCGGATCGCCGATGACGAGTGCGCCGCGGCGCCCCGACACCGCCGCGATCGCCTCCTGCGGCAGGCAGCCTATGAGCCTCGGCTCGCGGCCACCCAAGCGGGCGCGCAGGATCAGGCGGCCAAGGACGACGCTCGTCCGCGAGGAAAGGTCCACTGCGAGCTCCTCGAGCCTATCGATCGGCTGCTCGGAGGCGATCACGATGCTCCGAACGGCGCCGCGCGCGCCGATGGCGGCCCCGCGCACCATTCTCAGGTCGCCGAGGGTGGCCGCGGCGGCGACCGGCATGAGCGCAAAGTCGGCCTCGTCCTCGGCGACGCGCCGGGCGACTTCGCTCGGGACCGCGCAATCCAGACGCAAGCGCGCCGAGGCGGGCTCACGGTCGAGCCCCTCGTAGAGGGGGCGCGCATTCAAGTAACCGACGGCCGCGACGCGCAGTTGGGTACGCGCGGACGCGAACGGACTCGCGCCGCGGGTGGCCCCAAGCCCGTTCGTCCCGGCGGGCAAGCTTGCATTGCCGGTCACGACAGCACCTCGAGATGCTTGTGCGCATTGCGGTCACGAACCTTCATGGCAGCCTCCGGGAGCGCCGCGCGCGGGTAACGGCGCACGACGTTGTAGAACGTATCGCGTTCCACAGGGGTGCGGCCGGCTTCCTGAATAAGACGCACGAGTTGCTCGACGGTGAGAGCCCCCGGCGAGCGCGAGCCGGCGGCGCGGTAGATCGTTTCGTGGACAATCGTTCCGTCGACGTCGTCCGCCCCGAAGTTGAGGGCGATTTGCGCGACCTCCGGAGTCATACTGACCCAGTACGCCTTGAGGTGCGGGACGTTGTCGAGGACGAGTCGCGAAACGGCCGCCGTGCGAAGGGCATCCACCGCCGTGGGCGCCGGCAAGTTTCGCATACCGTTGCCGTCGGGATGGAACGCGAGCGGAATGAACGCCTGCAGGCCGCCCGTTTCGTCCTGAAGTGCGCGCAGTCGAAGAAGATGATCCACGCGGTGCTCGAACGTCTCGATGTGGCCGTAGAGCATCGTCGCGTTCGTTCGTATGCCCATCCCATGAGCGACCCGGTGCACTTGCAGGTATTCGTCGGCGGTGGCCTTGTCGTGCGCTATCCGCGTGCGCACCTCGGGGTGAAAAATCTCTGCGCCACCGCCCGGCAGACTATCGAGGCCGGCGCGCTGCAGGCGCGCGAGCACCTCCGCGTGCGTCATGCCGTAGTGAGTGGCAAAGAAGTGGATTTCCACGGCGGTGAAGCACTTGAGATGGATGGTCGGTAGAATTCGCTTGAATCCCGCGAGCAGGTCTTCGTAGTACGAAAACGGCAGGCCGGGATGAAGACCGTTGACGATATGAATTTCCGCGGGCGGATCATCCAATCGCGCCTCGAGTTCGTGCCACGCCGCTTCGAGTTTCATCGTGTGTGCGCCGGGGGCGCCTTCTTCGAGCTTCGCAAACGAGCAAAAGAGGCACGACGCCACGCACACGTTGGTGACTTCGAGCCGCATGTTGCGATTGAAGTACGTCGCATCGCCGTGCAGGCGCTCGCGGACGCGATTGGCCAGTTGGCCGAGCGCGAGCACGTCGGGGTGTCGAAAGAGGGCGACGCCATCGTCGAACGTCAAGCGCTCGCCGCTCTCCAGCTTGTGGGCGATCGGGTCGAGCATGTTACGTCGCGTCCTCGATGGGGGCCGAACCGTCGATGGGCTCGGGCGCGCCGTCAGGCCCAATGAACGACGGCACACGCCCGGCGCGCCGCACGAATGCGGCGAGCTCCTTTCGCTTTACGACTTGCGCGAGCTCGCGCCTGCTCTTTTTGCCTACGCCCAAGACCTCGCCTTCGGCGATCGGGAGGCCACGCTTGCTGGCAACGCGGCCCGCGAGCTCGTTCGCGCCGAACCCCAACGCCACTTGCGCCAGCTCGAGCCCCGCGCGCGTCCAGTCCACACGGACCCGGGCGCCCCGCGGCCCGGCCAGACGAGCTACGGCAATCTCGCGCAGGAGCTCGAGGCCCGTGAGCTCCGCGCCCTCGGGCGGAAGAGCGATGGCCCCGCCGTCGCCGTTCGGACGCTCGGCGCTTTCATTCGTGTAGATGCGCACTTCGGCGCCCACTTCTTCGGCGCGCACGCGATCGGCGAGCGCGCCGAGCGCGAGCAGGTCCGCCGCGCGGAGGCGGGCCCTGCGTGCGTCGTCGAGGGACCCATGGATCCGTGCGGACAGCACGTCGTCGAGGCCCGCGAACGCGATGGCCCGATCGACCAGCACGCTCACGACGACCCCCACTGGCGCACGACGGAGTGGGAAACTTCCAGATGGTCGAGAATGCGCCCGACGACCGTATCGATCGCGTCCTCGAGCGACGCGGGGTGCCCGTAGAACGACGGCATCGCCGGCAATACGACCGCGCCAGCGCGGGCCAGTTGCGCGAGGTTTTCCAGCTGGATCAGGCCCAGCGGCGTTTCGCGGGGGACCACCACGAGCTTGCGTCGTTCCTTCAGCATCACGTCGGCCGCGCGGGTGAGGAGCGTGTCCGAGATGCCATGCGCGATGCGCGCCGCGGTGCCCATCGAGCACGGCACGATCGCCATCGCGCCCCAAGCCGCGCTGCCGCTCGCGAACGGGGCCTGGTAGTCGCGCACGCCCCATAGGCGCACGCCCGCGTCGCGCAGCCACTCGACGAGGTCGCCGCCGCACTCCAGCGCCCACACCTGAGAGGCGGTCTGCGAAGCGCACACGCCGACCTCCACGTCATCGCGGCCGGCGAGCAGCGAGAGCACACGCCGCGCATACGGAGCCCCGCTCGCGCCGGTGACGCCGACCACGATCTTCTTCTTCGAGCTTTTCACGCGCTCGCCTCCGCAGGCGCGCGCGCGGACACGATCGACGCGACGCCGAGCGTCAGGTCGAAACCGGTCACGCCGTCGAAGCCGAGTTCGCGGAGCATGCGCTCGTACTCTTCACGGGTAAGAAAACCGGCCATGCTACGCGCGAGGTAACGGTATGCGCCCCGGTCGCCCGAGACCAGGCCGCCGAGCGCGGGGAGAACGACCTTCGCGTACGCATGGTGAAACGCCCTTGCGGCGAGATGGGCGGGGCGAAAGAGCTCCAGCGTGATGAACATCCCGCCGGGGGAAAGAACGCGCCTGACCTCCCGCGCGCCCCTGCGCGGATCGGCCAAGTTTCGCATCCCGAAGCCGCACAGGGCCGCGGCGAAAACCCCGTCGCCGAAAGGGAGCGAGGCGGCGTCCGCCACGACGACCTCGGCACGAGGCGCCTTTTGCCGGCCGGCGTCGAGCATGGCGGCCGAGAAGTCGACCGCGACGACGCGCTCCCTCGGGCGCGCACGCCCAATCATCGCCGCAAGGTCCATCGTTCCGGCGCACAGGTCGAGCACGGGACCGGCGGGAGCGCGCTCCAGTTCGGCCATCGCGCGTGCGCGCCATCGCTCGTCGATGCCCGCCGACAGGACGCGGTTGAGCAAATCGTAGGTCGGGGCAATGCGATCGAACATGTTGCGGGCGGCGCTCTGGTGGCGCGCCTCTTCGCCCGCGCGCGCGCGGAGTTCGGCGATCGGCGCGACCGGGCGGTCGTTCACGAACGGCCCCTCGCAAGCCACTCCTGCGCGGCTTGCACCACGCGCTCCACCGCGGAGCCGGTAGCTGGCCCGCGCGGCAGTGCAACCGGCGGCCGCGCGGCGAGATTAATCCCGAGCTCGGGCCATATCGCATCGACGCGGGCGTCGACGTCGGGGCTCATCCGGCAGGTTTCCGGCCAATCGCGCGTGTAGCCTTCCTCGCGCCACTTGCGCGTCCCGTCGATGCAAACCTTGCCGCCCCACAGCGCCTGGCTTGCGCCGTGGTCGAGCTGATCGATGGGGCCGTCCACGAACGACAAGTCGCGCTTCGGATCGAGATTGGCCAGGAGGCGCCACGCGACCTGACCGACGTCCTGCACGTCGACGTCCGCGTCGAGCACGCAGATGACCTTCGAGAAACTCATCTGGCCCGATCCCCAGAGGCCGTGCGCCAGCCGCGTTGCGTGGTGGGGATACTGCTTTTTCATCGAGACGAGAACGAGGTTGTGGAACGCCCCCTCGACCGGGAGGTTCATGTCGACGACCTCCGGAAAGAGCATGCGCAAGAGCGGAAGAAAGAGCCGCTCGGTGGCCTTGCCGAGCCACGCATCCTCCATCGGAGGAGGGCCCACCAGCGTCGCCGGGTACACGGCGTCCGACCGATGCGTGATGGCCGTCGAAATGAAGGCACGGAAACTGATCCACGGGGGTGTAATAGCCCGTGTGATCGCCGAAAGGTCCCTCGGCGACGAGGGCTTCCTGCGGGTCCACGAATCCCTCGAGGACGAAATCCGCGTCCGCCGGCACTTCGAGGCTCACCGTCTTGCATGGGACGGCGGTCACGGCGCGCCTTCGGAGAAAGCCCGCGAACATCCATTCATCGATGCCGTCCGGAAGCGGCGCCGTGGCGGCGTAGGTGAGCGCCGGATCGCCCCCGAGCGCGACGGCGACGTCCAGTCGACGAAGGCCAAGCTCTTTGGCGCGACGAAAATGGCGGGCCCCCGTCTTGTGCACCTGCCAGTGCATCGCCGTGGAGCGGCGATCAAGCTTTTGCATTCGGTAGCATCCCACGTTGCGCGCGCCTGTGTCCGGATCCCGCGTGACGACTTGGGGCAGCGTGATGAACGGGCCTCCGTCGTTCGGCCAGGAGGTCAGAATCGGCAGCGCGTCGAGGTCGACCTCGTCGCCCATCTGAACGACGTCCTGGCAACGACCCTCCGACGCCATCCGGGGGGGCACATGAGCCAGATCGGGCAGCTTGCGCGCAAGCTGGACGAGGGCGCTGCCGCCGGAAGGAGCTCCCGCGTGCACGAGGTCCGCGAGCGCTCGCGCGTGATCTTCGAGATCCGTCACGCCCAGCGCGAGAGACATGCGGGCGCGCGAGCCGAAGGCATTGATGAGCAAAGGAAAACGGGATCCCGCGACGTTTTCGAACAGGAGAGCCGGGCCCCCTCCCTTCATTGCGCGGTCGGCGATGGCGGACACCTCCAGGCGGGGGTCCGTTCTCCGGCGAACGCGCACGAGCTCCGAGCGCTGCTCCAGCGCGCGAACGAACGCGTCCATGCCGTCCCACGCCATCCTCAGCCTCCACCAAGTTTCAAAATAATTTGAACGTCCGTGGCTTCTAGGACCCACGTTCCAGTGCGTCAAGCGCGGGACCGTCGCCGCACGCGAAGCATCTCGAGCGTGTCGGGTCAACCCCGTCTTCGCGCGGAGAGTACCCTAAGAGGGACTAGAATTCGTCGGCATGGAGAGCGCGGATGAAGCCCGGTGACCATCCCGAGTTTTTCCTGCGGCCCGCTCCGGACGGCCGATCGCGTGAAAGCACGCTGCGCCTGGATGCGCGCGGACGCTTTTGGCACGACGGCGCGCCGGTCAGGCACGCGGGCCTCGCTGCGGCCCTCCACCGATGGATTCGCCGGCATCCTGACAATGGCCGTTACGTTCTGTCGAACGGCTATGACTGGACGTACCTGACAGTCGACGACGCTCCGTACTTCGTTCAGCGTCTTCGAACCGAGCCAGACCGAATCGTGCTGACGTTGAGCGACGAGACCGAAGAGCTCTTCGACCCGGTCGCGACGCGCATTGGTCGCGGAGACGCGATCTATGTACAGGTCAAACGAGCGGCGCCCGATGGGCTCTATGAAGCGAAATTCACCCCGCATGCCCAGGGGTCGCTTGGCGCCATGTTGGTCGACGCTGACGTTCCTTCGGTCCGGATCGGCGCCAAGGTCATCCCCATCGGGCGTGTTTGAACCGCTAAAAGCAGGCGATCGCCACGTAGTTGATGCAGCCCGCGGTCAAGTTCCAATACACGTATCCGTCCGCGCCGGCCGGCATGGCCGGCTCGTTCCCCGACGCTCCGTTCACAATCTGCGTCTTTCCGCCACCGGTTACCGTAATTTTGCAGCCGGGTGCCCCGCCAACCGCGCCAGCGTTCGATACGTTCCAGCCATCCGGCACGCTCGCGTGAAGCTCGACACAAACCGCCCCCAAGGTCCCGCTGGCGCCGAGGCTACCGGTGCTGCCGCACTTGCTCATGACGACCACAGTGGCTCCTGCCGCGCAGCCTGCGCCAGTGAACCCTGCGTCCGGAGATCCCGCGTCCGGCGGACCCGCATCGGGCACGGTCTGCGCGCCTGCAGTGCCTGCCGACGTACCGGTGGTACCGGCGCTGCCCGCCGCGCCGGTGGCGCCTGTCGTGCCTGTGGCGCCTGTCGTGCCTGTGGCGCCGGTCATTCCCGCTGCAGTGCCCGTTGTGCCGACTGCGCCACTGGTTCCGGTGGCGCCGCTCGCGGCCGTCGCGTCGCCCGGTTCACTCGTGCCCGACGACGGGCCTGTACCGCTTGTACCCGACCCCGTGCCCGACGTACCGGTTGTGCCAGCCTCTGTGTCCGATGTGCCTGACACATCGTCGGTGCCAGCCGCCGTACCTGACGTGCCGTTCGTAAACGTGCCGGAAGTGCCATCGCCGGAAGACGCTCCGGACGCGCCAGTGGTTGCGCTCGACGCATCGACGGTCGGGCTCCCGCTCGATGTACCGGAAATCGTACTCGAAGCGCTGCCGACCTTCGTGGCGTCGCCAGGGTCTGCCGCGCATGCCACGAGCCCCCCCACCACAAGAGAGAGGACCCGGTAACGCGCGAAGAGCGCGAAGAAGCTATTGTTCGACCGCATCCGCAAATCCTCGACCCTCAATGATAAATGCATTCTGGGGGTCAGACCGGGGCTAAAGCAACCGCCAGCCAGGTTTTGGGGGGAGATCCTCTCCCCCCAACTTCCATTTCCGGCCACACCGGCCACACCTTCCGAGTGACATTCCTGATGCCGAGACGCTATCCTCGGCAGCCGCCATGCGGCTGCTAATCGCCGACAAACTCCACCCCCGCGCCATCGAGGAGCTGCGCAGCCTTCCGATTGACGTTGTCTATGAGCCGGAGCTGACGCGCGAGAGCCTCGAGGAGCGCCTCGGCGGGGTCGGCATATTGGTCGTGCGCTCGACGGAAGTTACGGCCTCCGCGATCGAGAACGCCAAGCAGCTCAACCTCATCGTTCGAGCGGGCGCCGAGTACGCCTCAATCGACGTGAGAACGGCGAGCAAGCGCGGAATCTATGTGGCCAATTGTCCGGGGAAGAACGCGTCGGCCGTGGGCGAGCTCGTCTACGGGCTCATGATTGCGCTCGACCGACGCATCCCCGACGCGGTGATGTCCCTTCGCGCTGGAAAATGGGAACGCCAGGAGTTCGGGAAAGCCGAGGGTCTTTACGGAAAGACCTTGGGCATCGCGGGGATGGGCGCCATCGGGCGGGACGTCGCGCACCGTGCGCGCGCGTTCGGGCTGACCCCCATCGCATGGAGTCGCTCGCTCACTCCCGCGCGGGCTGCGGAGTACGGCGTAGGTCACGCGGCGACGATCGACGAGCTTGCCGCACGCAGTAACATTCTCTCGGTGCATCTCGCGCTCACCGAGCGCACCCGTCATGTCGTCAGCCGTCGCGTCATGGATCTCTTGCCCGATCGGGCCATGCTGATCAACACGGCCCGGGCCGATCTGGTCGACCATGAAGCGATGCTCGAAGCGGTCGAACGGCGGGGGCTGCGCGTCGGCTTGGACGTTTATCCGGACGAACCGCGCATGAACCGGAACTTCGTCGGCGCGAACGCGCTCCGACCCTACGCGTCCGGCGGTATCGTGTACGGAACCCCGCACATCGCGGCGGCGACCGATCAGGCACAGCTTGCGATCGCATCGGAAACGGTGCGTGTCGTACGCTCGTTCTTGCTCGAAGCCCGGGTGCCCAATGTCGTCAATGTGTCGTCATCGACGGCGGCCCGCTTTCAGTTGGTCATTCGCATGATGGACAAGGTGGGGACCTTTGCCCACGTGCTCTCGGTCCTCAAGCGGCACGGCATCAACGTGGAAGAAGTCACCAACACGGTCTTCGAAGGTGGCGTAGCGGCGTGCGCGAAGCTCCGCCTCTTGCTTCGACCCACCGAGTCGTGTCTCGCCGAGATCAAGGCGTTCGACGAGGTGCTCCACGTGGACCTGGTTACGCTGCCGATGCTCGCCTGATGGGGTTGACGAATGCTCGGGCGCGACGACGCCCGGCCAGGGCGGCACCCGCTGCCGCCCGTTTTCCCGCAAGCGGCGCGGGGCTCGCCGTTTTTGCGACGTGCGCCGCGCTATGGTCGTGCAGGGGCTCGCCGTCGCGTAGCGCGGATGCGGGGGCCACGCCGAACGACGCGGGGGCCACCGTCCCATCGGCAATCGTGGATTCGGGCCCCCCCCCCGACGAGACAATGCCACCGGAGACGAGCGAAGAGCTCACGACGCGCACGCGGCACTTGCTCGAGGCGATTGCCAAGGACGACGCCCAACTCGCCGCCGACATTCAGTTCCCCCGCGATGGATGGCTTCTCACGCACGACGCGACCGACCCCGGAAAGGACTGGGAGAAACACGTCGCCGGCCCGTTCCGTCGCGCCGTCCACCGCTTGTCTCGAGGCCGCAAGGATCTCGACCGCGCGGAGCTCGTATCGATTGAGGTGGGGCGCACGATGGTGCAAGTGACGCCGAAAAAACACGGCTGGAAGAAGGCCCTTTGGACGGTGCGCGAATCGCGCATGACCTTCGTCGTCGACGGAAGAACGCGAACGCTGCCTATCCGCGAAATGACGGCGTGGCGGGGCGCGTGGTACGTGACGCGCCTCCGGTGAGGCCAGACCCGGCGAACGCTGAAGCGTGTGGCCGGAAATGGAAGTTGGGGGGCTTGGGGGGAGAGGATCTCCCCCCAAAACCTGGCTCGTGAAAAGAGCTGCCCGGTATTTCCGGGCGGCTCTTGAGAGCGTGTTCAATTGGACCTCTCTCAGCGCGAGCGCTTCTCGGCGTCGATCTCGGCGAGGATTCGTTCCACATTGGTCGTGTGGTCCACGCCGTCGTCGTAGACGAAGCGAAGCTCCGGCGCGAAGCGCAGCTTGAGACGCTGCGTAACTTCGCGCCGCAGCATCCCGGACGCGCGGCGCAGCGCGCCCACCACCGATTTCCTGCGCTCCGGATCGTCGCCGGACTCCAAGACGCGGACGTGGACGAGCGCGCTGCGAAGATCGCCTACCATTTCGACACGCGTCACGATGGCGCCTGCCGCGCGCGGGTCCTTCACTTCGCTGGTCAGCAGCGACGCGAGCTCCTTTCGGATCCCTTCGCTCACCCGCAGCGCGCGCGTACCCGCTTCAGCGGCCATGGTCGCCTCCGTACATGTCGTCGCCGATCGTGACCAACTCGGTTGTCCGGTCGGTCAACACGGCGTCCTCCGCCAACTCGGCGGCGTGAGCCACCTGCTCCAGCACCGAGTCGCAAACGGAAGCGTCCCCCGACACGACGCTGACACCAAACACCGCGCGCTGGTGCAGATCCTGCGCACCGACTTCGGCTATCGACACATCGAACCGCGACCGCACCCTATCGCGCAGCTTTTGCACTACCCGGCGCTTGTCCTTGAGCGAACGAGCGCTTGGAATGTGAAATGTGAGCCGAAGGACGCCGACGAACATACCCTACCCTCCGGCCTTACCGCCTTGCCTGCGAACTTCACAGTCTCTGTTTGATCTCCTCGACGTCGTAGGAGTCCAGAATGTCCTTCTCCTTGAGGTCGTTGTAGCCATCGAGGCTGATACCGCACTCGAAGCCCTCGGCGATGTCGCGCACGTCGTCTTTGAATCGTTTGAGGCTCGCGACTTTGCCTTCCCACACCACGGCTCCGTCGCGCAGGAGACGCATCTTCGCGCTGCGGACGATCTTGCCCTCGGTGACGTAACACCCCGCGACGGCAACCCCTTTGACCTTGAAGATCTGACGGACTTCCGCCTTGCCGTTCTGCTTCTCGACGAGCGTAGGAGGCAAGAGGCCTTCCATCGCCCCTCGCACGTCCTCGAGCGCGTTGTAGATGATCGAGTAAAGGCGGATCTCGATCTTGTTCTCTTCGGCCAACGCAGCCGCCTTGCCGGCCGGCCGCACGTTGAACCCGATGACGATCGCCTTGGACGCGATCGCGAGGTTGATGTCGCCCTCCGTAATGGCACCGACGGCGGCATTGATGATCGATAGGCGAACCTTTTCCGTCGAAAGCTTGGCGAGCGCGTCGGCGAGCGCCTCGACCGATCCTTGCACGTCGCCCTTGACGATGGCCCGCAGCTCTTGTTGACCGCTCTCGGCGATGCGCTTGGAGAGTTCTTCGAGAGATACCTTCGCGGTCGCCGGGACGAGGCTCTTGGCCATCTTCCCCTTCCGGCTCTCGGCGATCTCCTGAGCCTTCTTGGGATCCTTGACCGCGTCCATGCGATCGCCCGCGTTGGGAACCTCGCTCAAGCCGAGGATCTCAACGGGCGTGGCAGGCGCCGCCTCTTGAACCTGCTTGCCGTGTTCGTTGGTCATCGCGCGGACCTTGCCGAAACCGGCCCCGGCCAGAACGAAGTCGCCGACGCGGAGCGTTCCGTCCTGCACGAGGACGCGCGCCACTGGACCGCGGCCACGATCGAGGAGCGCCTCGAGAACCGTGCCGCTCGCCGAGCGTCGCGCGTTCGCCCGAAGCTCGAGGATTTCACTTTGAAGCGAGATCGATTCGAGCAGCGAATCGACCCCCTCGCCCGTCAGCGCGCTCAGATTCACGAAGATCGTGTCGCCGCCCCACTCTTCGGGCACGAGGCCCTGCTCGCCAAGCTCACGCTTGACGCGCTCCGCATCGGCGCCCGGCTTGTCGATCTTGTTGATGGCAACGATGATCGGAACCTTCGCCGCCTTCGCGTGCGCTATCGCCTCTTTGGTCTGCGGCATGACGCCGTCATCCGCCGCGACGACGAGGACCACGATATCCGTGACGCTCGCGCCCCGCGCGCGCATCTGGGTGAAGGCCTCGTGCCCGGGGGTATCGAGGAAGACGACGGTCCCGTGCTTCGTCTCGACCTTGTAAGCGCCAATGTGCTGGGTGATGCCGCCGGCCTCGCCGCCCGCGACGTTGGCCTTACGGATCTTGTCGAGCAAGCTGGTCTTGCCGTGATCGACGTGTCCCATGACCGTCACGACCGGAGGACGAGTTTCGGAGACGTCCGTTTCGGTGGGGACGACGACCTGCTCTTCGCCGCGGGCTTCGGCGATCGTCTGTGCTTCGCTCTTGCCGACGTCCTCGACCTCCCAACCAAACTCGCTGGCAAGGATCTTCGCCGTATCTGCGTCGAGGGTCGTGTTGATGTGGATGTTGCTCATCCCCATCGACAAGAGCTTCATCAAAAGTTCCGTCGCTTTGAGGCTCATGCGCTGGGCCATCGTCTGCAGCGTGACGTCGCTGTCGATCCGGATGACTTTCTTGTGCGCGCTCATCTCTTGCGTGGAGATCATCGGGGGCCGCCGCGGCGCCATCGGCCCCATCGGGCGACGCCCACCGGCGCCTCCCGGGGTGCGGCCCATCATCGGGCGCCCGGGCTGCTGGCCGGGAGCGCGCACGTCACGGCGTACGCCGGGCCCGCCCACGGTGCTCGCGCGCGGATCGTACTGGACCCGCCGCGGCATGTTCGGCTGTACGGCGGACGCCGTCCGCGACGTCGAGCCGGGCGCGGGCATGGGAACTCCCGGACGGCCGGACCAATACTCGACGCCGGTCTTCGGCCCGGGGCTGGGCCGAGCGACCGCCATGGGCTCGGGCGCGACCGGAGGCGCGTGCGGCGCCGAAGCGATCACGACCGGAGCGATGAAGACGGCCGGTGCGGGAGGCGGTGTGGGTAGTGGAGGCGGAGGCAGGGAATGCGAAGGCTCTTCGACGATGACCGACGGTGCGGGCGCAGCCGCGGCGACGGTGTCATCGGTGGCACGCTCGGGCTGGATCACGAAAGGCGCGTGCGAAGCAACGGAAAGGGGCTCCGGTGCCAGCTCGGCAGGGGGCTCCGCGTGCTTCCGCTCATGGTGTTCGCGGTGCTCCTGCGGCTCGCGGTGCGGCTCCACGGGTTCGGGGGGGTGTGCGCTCACGCGCTCGTCGGCGACGACGTACGAGGGGCCGATGGGAGGCGCCGGCGCAATGGATGACACGCGGCCGCCCTCCTGCTCTCGAGCCAGCGCGGGTTCCACGGGTAGGTGACCGTTCGGCTCGCGCGAAGGCGGGCCTTCGTCGATAACCCGCACGGATGCCGAGGAAGGCGCCGGCATCGACGGGCTGGAGGGAACGTCCGGGGGCACGCTGATCGGCGAGCCTGGCTTTGCCACGGCCTTGCGCTTGACGACGGTCGGACGAATCCGTTCCTCGACGACGTCGTGCGTCCGTTGCTTCTCGAGGTGCCGCTTGACGCGCTCGATCGCGTCCGGCTCCACAGAACTCATATGGTTTCGCACGTCGGCGATGCCGATGGCCTGAAACAGGCCGACAACCTGTTTTGGATCGAGGTTCAACTGCTTGGCCACCTCGTAGACGCGAACCTTGCCGCTCATCGAGCCTCCGGACATCTGCATCGCGCACCTCTCGTCATCTCGTTACCGCCGCGCCCGCGTCAGCCGCGGCATGCATTCTCTTAAGCTCCGCCGCGATCGACTCGTGGCGAACCGTACAAATTGCGACCACTTGCTCGCCGAGCAAGGCGCCAAGCTCGATTTTCGTGCTCCAGGCGATGACGCGGCCCGCGGCCACGCCCCGCGTCACCTCGACCGAGTGCGCCACCGAGCCCGCGTCCACGGCGACGACCGCAAGGGGCGCCGCCGGGGTCCTCGACCTCATCTCGGCCTCGATTTCCCGCATGCCGCGAGAAAGCGCCTCGCGCGAGGCGTCCGACCCGACGGCGACCGCCCCCAGACGCCGCGCCGCAAGGAGCAGGCCCGTCATGCGGTGGCCGCACGCCACCACGAGCCGGGTGCCCAGGTCTCGCCCACTCGGGAACGCCGTCCCGCCGTACGGTTTGGCATCCGTCCGGCCATTCGGACCACGAGCCCCGCGACCGAGCGCACGGGCAAGCCCCCGGGGAGCTTTCTCGAGGCAGTCCGGCTGGGCGTGCACGTACGCGCCGCGACCGAACGCGCCGCCCGCGAGGTCGAACGCAACTTCGGCTTCCGCGACGACGAGACGGAGCATCTCGGCTCCGCCCGCGGTCACGGCATGGCTCACGCCGCAGCCCGCGCAAGTGCGTGTCGGACCGGGTCGGGCCGTTTTTTTTCGTTCAGACATCTCCATCAATCCCACGCGCTTCTACCTCGTCTGCTCATTTCGTCTCGCTGCTTCTTCGCTCGATCGCAAGAGGGCCGCGCTCGGGCCGCGGGCCGACGCGCCTCCTTCACGCGCTCGGAGGTTGCTGCGCCGCCTCGCGCGATCTTGCAATCGCCTCGCGCCGTGCGGCTTCGATGACCTTGGCTTCGCTCGAGAGGAAGTGATCGGCCCCGTGCTTGATGGCTCGAGCTTTCTTGATCCCCAGCCCCGTCTTGATGGCCAGCTTGTCCTCTTCTTCGCGGATGATGTCCTCGACCGTTCGATACCCGGCATCTTCGAGCAGCTGCACGGTTCGCTCGCCGACGCCCCGGATGAAGAGCAGGCGTTCGCGCTCGGTGAACGGCTCGGTGCGAGTCGATGCAGCCCCAATGCGGTCCTGCCGCAACCGCTCCATGGTCGTTTCTGCGCTCGTTCGCACACGGGCCGCCGCCTCGGCGCCGCCGATGCCCGGTATGGAGGCGAGCTCTTGCTCGCTCGCCTCGGCGAGCTCCTCGAGCGTGCGGAACCCTAGCCTGTACATGCTCCGCGCGATCGCCTCGGAGACGCCCTCGACCTGCTGGAGTTGCGCGACGGCCTCCTCCTCCATCTGCTTGAACTTGCTCTCGCTGATGATGTCGAGCTTCCAGCCCGACAGCTGCGCGGCGAGGCGCACGTTCTGACCCTTGCGCCCGATGGCAAGCGACAATTTTTCGTCCGGCACCACCAGCTCCATGCGCCCGTCGGCCTCGTCGACGATGACCTTGCTCACTTCGGCCGGCTGGATTGCGGCACAGACGAACCGCGCCGGGTCGCGATCGAACGGCACGATGTCGATCTTCTCGCCGCGCAGCTCCTGGACCACAGCCTGCACGCGCGCCCCCTTCATACCCACGCACGCTCCCACCGGGTCGACGTCCGCGTCGCGGCTGGTCACGGCGATCTTCGACCGCGCGCCTGGCTCGCGGGCGCACGCGACGATTTTCACGATGCCCTCGTAAATCTCCGGGACCTCGGCCTCGAAGAGCTTCTCGACGAGGCGGGGATCGCTGCGCGAGAGAATGACCTGCGGCCCGCGAGCCTCTCGATCGATGTCCTTCACGTAGGCCACGATTCGATCGCCCGGGCGGTAGGTCTCGCGCGCCGTCTGCTCGCGGAAGGGCAGAATCCCTTCGGTGCGCCCGAGATCGACGATGAGGTTATTGCCCTTCTCGAATCGCCGGACGACACCCTTGATGAGCTCCCCCTTGCGATCCTTGAATTCGTTGAAGATAAGGTCGCGCTCTTCGTCCCGAACGCGCTGAATCAAAACCTGCTTCGCGGTTTGCGCAGCGATGCGGCCGAACGCTTGGCGCGCTTGCTTGACCCGAAGAATGTCGCCGTAGTCCTTGTCCTGATCGGCTGCCTTTTTCGCGTCCGCCGGGTGCCAGAAGATCTGGAAACCCAGCTCTTCGCCCATGTCCGCCTCGAGCCCCAATCGTTGGGCGTCCTCGGTGGCGATTTCGCGGTCGTCGTCGGCCACGTCGTCGACCACCGTCATGTACTGGAAAAGGTCAACCTGGCCCGTGTCCTCGTTGAATCGGGCCTCGAGCTCGCGGTTCGCTCCGAAGACGCTCTGCGCGGCTTTCAGAATCGCCTCCTCCACGGTCTTGATGAGGCGGGTCTTATCGATCCCCTTGTCTTTGGCGACCATCTCGATCGCCTGCAGGAGCGTCACATCCGAGCCGGTTTGTTGCTGTTGAATCGCCATAGTGCCCTCAGTGCTTCCTCTGCTGCGTGTCGCGCCCGCTGGACGTGACCACGGGCTTGCCCGTGGGCTTTCCTCGCGGACCGAATTCGAAAACGAGGCGCGCTGCTTCGATGCTCGCGAGCGGTACCTCGTGGATGCGCTCGCCGTCGGCGATGCGCAGCTTCCCCTCGACAACGCCCGCCAGCGTCCCCATCAGGACGCGACTCACGCGGCGCTCCGCCAGTTCGACGCCCCCCGGTGCGACCGCTTCGCGAAGGAGCTTGAGCTTCACCTTCTCGCCGGCGAACCGAACGAAGTCTCCCTCTCCGCGAAGCAGGCGCTCGACGCCTGGGGACCCTACCTCCAGATGGTAGGCGTGGGGGATGAGGTCGGCCACGTCGAGCGCCGGACTCAAGTCGCGCGAAATGCCCGCGCACAGCTCAAGGTCGACGGCCGCCTCGCGCGTCGACAAGCGGCGCGCGACCGCCCCCTCCTTTTCGACGTACAGGCGGAGAACCCAACTGCCGCGATCGGGCTTGAATTCCACATCCACGAGCTCAGCCCCGTGCGCGCGCACGATCGGTTCGACCACCCGCAGGAGCGCGGCGCGGTCGATTCCGTGGATTGAGGGATTCGCGTTGGACATGTTTCGACGGTGGGGTTGGATCGGGGCGCGTGCAGGCAAAAAAAAACGCGGGCCCCGGATGGGGGTCCCGCGCGCTTGAAAACCACCAAACAGGGCGCGTCAAACTACTCTCCAGAGGCGGGATGATCAAGCTCTTGTTCTTGTTGAGTCATGAAAGGCTCAGCCAGGCTGCGCCGCGCTCGCGTTCACGCTCACGTAGCATTCGCGGACGCGGCGCGCACGATTGGCCCTACACGGCAGAAGAAGCGAACCTTCGCCTTCCCGACCAATTCGTCGGGATCGACGGCCTTCGTCCCCGAGGGGCCAAACGCGTCAGAACCCGGGCAACGGGTTTCGCGGTCTCTCCGCGGGCGGCACGGTGCCACTCGGCGCAGGGGCGACCAAGGGCGCCGCCCCGCCGTCCTTCTCGACGATAATGAATTGAACGCGGCGGTTCTGAGCGCGGTTGCCCGGGGTGACGTTCGGGACGAGCGGTTTTTCCTGGCCGTATCCGTGGGAGATCAGTTTGTCGGCCGGGACGCCGTGTTGCGCGAGCCACGTTTGGACCGCGCCTGCGCGTTCTTCGCTCAGGGTGCGGTTGTGATCCGCGGCGCCGCTATTGTCCGTGTGACCTTGGACTTCCACGCGCTTTATTTCAGGGTGACGGATCAGTATGTCGGCGACCTCCGTCAGGATGCCGAACGACTGCGGCAGGATGACGGAACTATCGAGTGCGAATTGAATTTGATCGCGAATCGTTATCTCTTTGGCGGTCACTTGTACTTGGGGACGCTTGGGCTTCGGCCGCAAGAGCAGATCGACCGTACTTTCTTGCCGCGCTTTGACGTCGGTCGGCGCGACCATGGCGAGGTACCCTTCCGCGACCAAACTCAGCTGCGCGGCGCCGGGGGCGACTCCTTCAAAACGAAAGGCTCCCGACCCGTCCGTGGCCAAGCGGAGTTCCTTGTGCTGCGCGTCCGTCATGACCAACGGCAGCCCCGCAAGCACCTGGCCCGTATCGGCGTCTCGCACCGTTCCGGCCACGGTGCCGACACGCGGCAAAGCGTCAAGCGGGCAATCGATATCCACCTCGGCTCGGCCGCCCAAATCTCGCGGAGTTCCGGGCGCGCCGTTCCGTCCGGCTGCCGGAAGCCCGGTGCCGCCGTTGGCTCCGCTTCCCACGGCAGCACCCGTGCTCGGGCGCGTCTCGCTCGGGCTGGATAGGGCCGCATTGGCGACGCACGATCCCGTCTTGAATCCCTCGGCGCGAACCTCGAAGGTATAGGTGCCCGGCAAGACGTCGTCCCCGAACTTGCCGTCCGCCCCCGTGGCCAGAGGGGATAGCTCCGCGTGGTCCGGGTACGAGACGATGGCGTTGGCGACCGCATCGGTCTTGTCCTTTTCGTGGACGAAGCCCACGACCCGCACAGTCCGCGGCGCCGGGACAGGCGCTGCCACCACTTGGACGACGGGCGGCCTGCTGGTCGTGTCGACGGCCCAGCCGGCGCCGAGATAGAGCGTCCACGGGGCCACGGGCGCGAGCTCTTCGATGAACTCGTTCGAGCCGCTGAGACCGATGTCCAGCGCCGCGAGAAGCGAGAAGCCTTGTTTCCAAGGAAAGAAGCGGCTCCCGAGCGTCAGAATGGCGGGGGCGACGGCGTCGTTCAAAAGGCAGTTGTCGTGGCTTGGGTTGCCCGTGTCGCACGCATACCCCTGGCGATTGGTCGGGGCGACGACGCGCGACTCGATGAAGGGCCGAACGCGCTCATCGGCAAGAAGGGCCTCGCCGCCGAGCATGAAGTCGACGTGATCGACGCGGTTGATTCCCAGGCCGAAGCGCTCGATGCGAGTGATCGGTCGCCCTTGCGCGGCCTCGAAGCTCGATACAAGCTCGCCCGTGTTGTCCAGCACGTAAGCGATGTTGGCGCTGAATCGCAGGGGAACCGGCGACCTCAGGCCGCGCAGATCCAATGTGGCGACCGCCCCGAAGCGAGCGCTCGTGCCGCTGTCGTCGAGTCCAATCGAGCCGAGTCCGTTCACGAGCCACAGCTCCGTGAACAGGCCCAGGTGCATCACGTCCCCAACCGGCGCCACGTACTTCACGCCCAGATCGGTGTCGCCGAGGACTTGAAGAAGCGGCGT
The DNA here is from genome assembly GCA_963831555.1 of uncultured delta proteobacterium. Lineage (GTDB taxonomy): Bacteria > Myxococcota_A > Polyangia > Polyangiales > Polyangiaceae > Palsa-1150. The sequence goes on along the minus strand of CAWHQT010000014.1, from coordinate 189,066 downwards.
GCGGTTGGCGGTATCGCTGTTGCCGTACGCCTCCGTCGCCGCATACCCTTCGAACGTTCCCGAGCCGAGCTTCGCGATCGAAACGCCTAACGTCAGCGTCCCCCCGATGTGGTTTACGGTGTCGCTTGTCACTGCGGGGCCGGTACCGTTCGGATTGGGGCACGGGAACTGGGGCGTGCAGAGGAATCCAGCCGAGAACCACTCGCCCACGAACCCAAGTCGAAACTGGCCCGGTTCGTTGGTCTCCGCGTGCTGCGTACGAAGGAGCCCAGAGCCGCCCGTCAGCGTACTGGACTCGTTGATGGATCGATCCCGCAGGATCCATTCCGCCTGATCGGCGTTCGCTCCCGCATTCGCCTCCGGCACCATATCGAGCGAAGCGGATGGCGCGAAGTTGCCCCCGGAATCGGGGGTGCCCGACGGCGCGCTTGGGGACGTCGACGTCCCGGGACCGCTCGGCGATGGCGCTGCACTCGCAGGAGGTCCACCGCTCGTTTGCGCTTCGGCGACTGCAGGAACGAACAGCACGGCTGCGGGCCCAAGAATCCATCTCGAAAGAAAAGTGCAGGAGCGGCTCATTGGCACTCTCATAAGCGACCGGCGTTTTGCCCCACGTACCCCAAAGACCCAAACGGGTAGGACGTGACGCGTTCTATCATCAAATCGCGCATCTTCTCCAGAAGCCTGTCGCCTCGCACCATTTGCCCGACGCGGGCCCGGGACTATGGTCGACGCAATGGCCCACCGCGGTCGCATCCTCATCGTGGACGACGAGTCCAATGCACGCGCAGCGCTTAGTGAGATTCTGCGCGAAGAAGGTTACGCGACGGAAACCGCGGCCGACGGATTCAAGGCGCTTGGAAAGCTCGACGAGTTCGCTCCGGACGTCATCCTCACGGATCTGAAGATGCCGGGCCTCGATGGCATCGCGTTCATGGAGAAGGCACGTGCGGCGTGTCCCGGTGCGTCGTTCGTCGTCATGACGGCGTTCGGCACGATATCGAGCGCCGTCGAGGCGATGAAGAAGGGCGCGGAGAACTATCTGCTCAAGCCCCTTGACCCCGAGGCGCTCGGCGCCGTGGTCGAACGTGCGATGGAAAAGGCATCGCTGGTCCAGGAAGCGCAGCGGCTTCGCGAACGACTTCGCGAGCGCAACGCCTTCAGTCACATCGTTTCGAGCGACGCGAAGATGGAAGAGGTGCTCGAGCTCGTGTCGCGGGTCGGGCCCAGCCGGGCCAGTGTTCTCATCACGGGCGAGAGCGGGACCGGAAAGGAGCTCATCGCGGAAGCCATTCACGCCGCCAGTCCGCGCGCCAAGGCGCCCTTCGTCCGGCTCCACTGCGCGGCGCTCAGCGAGTCGCTCCTGGAGTCGGAGCTCTTCGGTCACGAGCGCGGGGCGTTCACGGGAGCCGTGGGGCGGCGGGAAGGCCGCTTCAAACAGGCCGACGGTGGAACTCTTCTGCTCGACGAAATTGGGGAAGTTCCACCCGCCGTTCAAGTGAAGCTTTTGCGCTTTCTCCAGGAGCGAGCATTCGAGCGAGTCGGCGGCAACGAGACGCTCAAAGTCGACGTGCGGATCATCGCGGCGACGAATCGAGACCTGAGCGCGGAGATCAAGCGAGGCGCATTTCGAGAGGATCTTTTCTACCGGCTCAACGTCGTGACCGTCGAGCTGCCACCCCTTCGCGAGCGGCGAGATGACATTCCCGTGCTCGCGAGCTTCTTTCTGCGTCGCTATGCGGCCGAGAACGGGAAGAAGATAGAGGCATTTGCCGATGACGCGCTCCGTGCGTTGCTCGAGTACCGTTGGCCCGGCAACGTGCGCGAGCTCGAAAACATCGTCGAGCGAGCCGTCGTGCTGTGCGAGGGGACGTGCATCGAAAAGAAGCACCTGCCCCTCTCCGTTGCGGCCTCCGAGCCGCGGGACGGCCCTCCCCCGATTCCCGGGTCGACGATCGCGGATCTCGAGCGTTACGCGATTCTCAAGACGCTCGAAGCCTGCGGCGGCTCCACCTCGAAGGCGGCGACGGTGCTCGGCGTGAGCCCTCGCAAGATTCAGTACAAGCTGCACGAGTACGAGCGGCCGGACAGCGGCGCGACAGACTCGCGGCCGGAGGAGAGAAAAAAGGCGTGACCGAAACGGGCGAAGAGATCGCGCTCGGCTGCGCGGAGCTGGGCAAGACGTTTCGCAAGCCGTTTACGCGCGCACGAGTGGAGGCTGTGTCGGGAGTTTCACTCGAAGTCCGGCGCGGCGAAATCTTCGGCTTTCTCGGTCCCAACGGCGCCGGCAAGACCACGACGATCAAGATGTTCATGGGGCTCATCGCCCCCTCGCGCGGGAGCATGGCGATCCTCGGCACGAGCCTCCCGGCGCCGGCCGTCATGGCTCGGGTCGGATTTCTACCGGAAAACCCTTACGTCTATCCTTACCTCACGGCGCGAGAGTTCGTATCGCTCTGTGGACGGATATCGGGCCTCGGCGGGCGCGAGATCCATCAACGGGTGGGGGCTATCCTCGACCGCCTCGGAGTGGGCTACGCCGCGGACCGGCCCGCGCGCACGCTGTCGAAGGGCATGCTGCAGCGCGTCGGACTGGCCGCCGCGCTCGTGCATGAGCCGGAGTTGCTCGTCTTGGACGAACCAATGAGCGGCCTCGACCCGATTGGACGAAAAGAGGTGCGCGATCTCATCATCGAAGAAAAGAGCCGGGGCCGGACCGTGTTCTTCTCGACCCACATTTTGAGCGACGTGGAAATGCTGTGCGATCGCGTCTGCATCCTGAAAAAGGGCCAGGTCGTCGTCGCCGGCAGCTTGAGTGATCTGCTCGCGCGAGACCGACGCCGGAGTGAAGTGGCCATCGCGGGGGCGGGCGACGCGCTACGCCGCGCCCTGGAGCCACTCGCCGTGAGCACGCGAGAGATGGCCGGAACGCTCGTCGTCGAGCTCGAGGGCGACGCGGCGGTGCGAACCGTCGTGGAGCGCGCTTTCGCGGCGGGCGCCAGGCTCGAAAGCGTCACGCCGAAACGAGAAACGCTCGAAGACCTCTTCGTCCGCGAGGCTCTCTAGTCTAGTCAGTAACCAGGGTCACCCTGGTGACGCAGAAGGAAACGCGCGTCTTGTTCCTGCTGGGGAGCTCGAGGTGGAGCGGCATCGCTCCCCTCGACGTGACGTGCGATCCCGTTCTGTCGAGCGGAGCCTTGCCAGAGGCAAGGCGGAGCGAGACTCAGGGTGACCTGGGTGACTCATAAAGAAACCCGCGTCTACTGCGGGGGATTCGTGTAGTCGATGAAATTTCCGCTGAGCATCAAGAGCGAGAGGACCCCCAGCGTGCTGCTGAAATAATTGGGACCGATCACGCTCGAGCTCGACGTCTGAGGAACGATGGTGTTGAGGAGGTAGGTCCACGAGGCATTGATGAAGCTCTGATCGCCTACGGTCATCATCGCGCCGACCGCGGTCGGGCCATTGATGGTTCCCGCGGTGTCGGTGCCCATCGTTCCCGTCAGCGAGATCGGCAATTTGAGACTATTCGGGCCCCCGTTCTGCGCCGAATAATTGACGAGGAAGGGAACGAGCTTTCCCAGAAAGGTCTGCGCTTGCGCCGTGCCGTGCCAGCAATAGTCGACGCCAATGCGCCATGGCGCGCGGACTGCATCGTAGCCGAACGAGGAACCCCCGTTGTTGTCCGGTATGAGACCGGTGGTCCCGTTCTGCACCCCGGTGAGTTGGCTGTATTCGCCCGTCGTGACTTGGTTCCAGCTCGTGTCGCCGCTCGCCGCCGCGAATCCCGCGTAGTATGCTGGCGCAGCGTAATCATAATAAGTGGGTCCGCCGGTGAAGTCACCGCTCTCGAGGGTCGAGCCGCTGACCTCTTGCGACTTGATGGCCTTGATCAACGTGGTCGCCGTTGCCAGATAGCTACCGCCCCATTGCTTGTCGGCCATGAGGAGCGCCCAGGCCATGTCCTCGTCCGCATCCGTCGCCGAATGGGTATCGCCGCCGACACGCGCTCCCGTCGAGTCGATCTGCCACGACATGAGCCCGTTCGACAGATAAGCGCTCGCATAGACCCACAGTTGGTCGAACAGCGTCTTGTCCGCAAAGGAAACGGCGATGAGCATTCCGTAGCCGACTCCCTCCGACACGGTGCGGTTCGCAGGAGGACCGACGGGATCCACGACGCGCACGGCGCCGGCCGGCGCCCCCATCGACGTCGTCATCCGACCCTTCCATGTCGTGTACCGCCCCATCAGGATCGAGTTCGAGATCGTCGTTGGATAAGTGCAATTCGAACTCTTGCGATTCTGTGGGAAGGGGAAATTGCCAGTCGCGTTGGCGGCGGTCGGAGTGGCGAGCCAGTCGTCGGACATCGCCGTGGATCCGCTCGCGGTGCCCGTCGTGCCCGATCCGCTCGCGGTGCCCGTCGTGCCCGATCCGCTCGCGGTGCCCGTCGTGCTCGATCCGCTCACGGTGCCCGTCGTCGCCGATCCCGTCCCCGCGCCCGATCCGCTCGTGGAGTTGCCGCTCGCCGCGGTCCCGCTCGCTCCAGTCCCGCCGGTCGCGCTCGACGAGCCGCTCGAGCTCCCGCCCCCCGAGGGTCCGGTCCCGAAACCGCCGGTGGAGGCAGGGGTCCCGGAACATGCGGAGAGAGAGAAGAGTACCGCCAAGGTAGGATAAGTCGTGTTGGAATGTATACGCACTGTGCCTCTCGAAAGGGTGTTGGCGCTCGACGCACGAGGATAGGCGTTGGCCATAGTGGTCCTGGCAACGCGCGGGAGCTCACGTTCTAGCAAATTTCAAGGGGCGTCGATTTCACTCGAGAGCGGCCCGGAAGTGCCGGGCAACACCTTCAGTTTTCAGGTCACCCTTCAAAATCTCCCCACCACGCCGACCCCCGCCGGCCCAAGGACAGGCGACAGCGAGAGCGGGGGCACCGGGCGGGGGCGCGCGTCGATCCGGATGCGTTCCGGCACGAACGCCAGTTGGGCTTGCACGATGCCGCCCAGCGCGACAGCCGCGAAGCCCAGCGCAAGAACGTCGCCCACCCGCGCCGCGTCGGTTGCACGCCCCTGGTATGCGCGGGCCGTGTATCCCGGCGGGCTCCCGTCGCCGTTTTCGAACGCCTGGTAGGCGAGAGCCTGGTCATAAAGGGCCACGCCGAGCCCAACGGCGCTCCCGACGGCGAGAAGCGACTCGGTCGTGAGAAGCGTCCATCCGAGCGCAGCCTGCCCGTTCTTGAATTGCCCGACCCCAAACGGAAGGAGCGCTTCCCATCGCGTGTGGCGCTCCGCGATGACCTCTTCTGCCGCGAGGGTCTCCAGCGTGGCAAGCCGCGCGGCCGCCTTTGCTTTCTCGGCGTCGATCCTTGCCTTCTCTTCGAACGCCCTCCGCGCCTTCTCGGCCGCAATCGCCACCAGTTTGTCATGGAGGCGAAGGCGCGCGTCGCTGACCGCGTCGAGCGCGGCCAGCGCGACACGGAGCGGGTCCGGCTGGTAGTCAGGCTTGTCGAGCAGAAGCCGCTCGAAGACCGCCGACGCCTGGTCCTTCTTCCCTTCCGCGAGAAAGACCGCTCCGAGGTACATGCGCGCGTCCGCGACGCTGTCCTCGTCTTTCATCGCGCCTTCCTTGGCGTCGAGCAGAAGACGGAGCCGCTTTTCGGCATCCTCGTACCGGTGCGCCACGTACGCTCCGTAGGCCTTTTCCAAGTCGCTCAGTTCGTCGGCCCGCGTGTCCGCGGTGACGGTCACGATCGCGCCGATCACCATCGCCCAAGCGACGCGCCACACGACCGAGCGATCCACCGCGCCCGTGACGCGCCGTGACGCTCTCATCCGCGTCGCCCGGCGGAGGTAGGAGCGGTCGTCCGCCGCGGGCCGTGGCCGGTCAGCCGCTCAGTCGAAGGACGCACGTACCGTCTTGCCCGCCTCGAGGCGCACGGAAGCCGCCGTCCCCGTCTCGATTTCTATGACGGTGACGTGCTCGAACGCGCTCTTCAAGGGGATCGTATTGGTGCCCGCTCTCACGATGAGTTCAGGGTGCTCCTCAATCTGATACGTCTTCGCTGCGTTGCCGTCGACGACGAGGGTCGCCGGCTTCACGGGGACCGAAACGACGAGCCGTTCGTTCTTGTCTCCCGGCGCGATCGCCATCTCGGCCGAGGCGCACACCGGACACGTGAAGACGAACGCGTGGGCACCCCCATCGACCGTGAGAGCATCCCCCGTGCTCACAGCGCGCGACGGCGCGCCGTCGATCGACAAGGCCACGCCCATCGGCGGCTTGAGATCGAGTGTCAGCGTCCGCGCGCTGACCTTCGCGAGCACGGCTTCGCGGGCCCGCATCGCCGTGGCCGACCGCCCGGGCGAAGCGTCGGGCGAGGGGGGTTCGTCGATCGCGGCGGCGGCGGCCGAAGGCGCGCGAGGGGCGACCCGGGCGTCCAGACCGCGGGCCGCGAGCGCGGAGGATGGGGCTGCGATGTCGGCCGACGGGTCCACGCGCGGCTCCTTGCGCGCGAGGTGTCCCACGGCGAGCCCCGCGGTGCCCAGGCCCGCAATCGACGCAAGCACCAGGGCGGCTCGGCGCAGAGCGCGCGCGACCGCCTCCGCACGATTCAAACCCGCCACGACGCGCATCAGTTGCGGGTCATTCGGAGCGTACGCGAGCGCGCGGTTGTAGTCCGAGGCCGCCGACAAAGCGTCTCCGCGCCGGCGCGCGGCGTCGCCCTCGCCGCACAGGCGTTCGACGATCCATTTCTGGTACGCCACGTCGTACGCCGGCGGGTCATCGAGCCACTGCGCGAGTTCGCGCAGGGGCGAAGCGAAGCCGAGCCGTTCGAGTTCTGCGACAATCACCTCCGACATCGCGCTCGCGTTCGGGAAGCGACCGGCCGGTGCGTGGGCGAGCGCGCGATCGATGATAGCGCTCCAGCGCACCCCCACGAGCGGCCGCTCGGCGTGGGCAGGGGGATACTGGCCATCGAGCACGCGCCGTAGAACTTGCGCCGGATTGGCGCCCTCGAACGGCAGATGACCCACCATGCATTCGTAGAGAAGGACGCCCAGACCGAACACGTCGGAGCGCGCGTCGACATCGCCCCCCTCGATCTGCTCGGGGGCCATGTGCGCGGGGCTTCCGAGCACCTGGCCCGTGGACGTCACGCCTTGGGCGTCGAGAAGCTTCGCGATCCCGAAGTCCGTCAGTTTGACCGCCACCCGAGGCGCGGCGCCGGCCGCCTCTCCGGGCTCGACCGGCTCGGACGGCAGCGGGCGATGCTCGATGAGGACGTTCTCAGGCTTCACGTCGCGATGCACGACGCCGCTCGCGTTCGCGTGCCCAAGGGCGGAGAGAACCTCCACCGCGATCGCCGCCGCCAGCTCAGGGGGCATGGCGCCGTAGCGCTGCCGCAGGTGACGGAGCGTCGTGCCTCGCACGAGCTCGACCACCAAGTAGTGGTCCGGCTCGTCCGCCTCGCTCACGTCGTACACCTCGACGATGTTCGGATGGCGTAGCTTGGCGACGGCCTTGGCCTCCGCGAAGAAGCGGGACGCGACTTCGGTCGAGTTGCGAAGGTGGGGGTGAATCACTTTCAACGCCACTTCGCGCCCGAGGCGCCGATCGCGCGCGCGGTACACCGTGGCCATTCCGCCGTGCCCGATCTCTTCGAGGGCCTCGTACTTGGCGAACTCGGGCAGCCTCCCCTTTCGCGCGGCGGCCTCCACCATATCGGGCGATTGTAAGCTCGGTTGCGGCTCGGGGCTCAGAAGTTCAGTGCGCAGGCTCGAGCGCATCCTGCCCGACGCGCTCCAAGAGCTCGCCATGATAATCTCGAAATGCGCTCTCTTTCGGCCATGAGGGGGCGTTCATGAGCAGATTTTGCACGTCGTTCGGGCGGCCGCGATCCACCGCAACGATAGCCGCCGCGTACCGCATGGCCCAATGCACGAGGGGAGAGGCCCCCGCCGCCTGCGCGAGGGCCCGGGCGTCTCCGTCGCGGCTCGAATGGGCAAAAGCCCGCGTGAGCGCGGAGAGGCCACGGCGGAGCGTGGTGATGCGACGCCGGGCGAAAATGCCTGCGGCGGGCATCGGCAGCGCTTCCAGGGCCGACGCTTTGCGCACCGCCCCGTCCCGGTCGCCCTCGAACGCGTCGAGGAGCGTCTCGACGAAAAGCCGCTGCTCCAGCGCCGCTTCCCACGCCGGTCCGCGGAGCGCCCGCTTCAGCGCCCGCCTGCCGGCCTCGATCCACCCGTACGCCGCATAAGCCGTGGCCTGAAGCAGCGGCGCCATCGTGTCCCGATGCGGCACGCGCTCGATGGATCCCTGCCACGTGCCGAGGACGCGTTCGACATCGCCCGACATGAGAAGCTTCCGCATCCGCCATCGGCCAAGGACGGCTGGCATGGCCATCAGGGCGACAACCGCCAGGAGCGGAGCAATGTATCGTGGATCGCGGCCAACGGACTGCGCCGCCAGCACGGCTCCCAGAGCCGCCATGGTCACGGGGAGAAGCCAGTGCACTGCCAGAGAACGACGCGCGGACATCACTGCCCACAGAATTGGGCCGGCGCGCTCTTGGCGCAACAGCCTGATGCCATCAGAGTTTCGAAAAGGTGCCTTGCCGCGTGAGCCCGCGACCCCAAAATGGCAACAAGCGGCCTACGGGGGAAGGCCCGACGGGGTACGACCGGGCCGGCAGCGTTCAATTCGAGGAGGGGCGGGTCGCCTCTTTTCGCCGGGACAGCGGGCCGGACGTTGAGTCAGAAGACGGGTGCGTCTACCCTGACTGGACATGCGCACCGAGAAGGACGTCGAGGCGTACCTGCTCCGATTGAACCGGCGCTATCGAGCCGTGGACGACCAGGCGGGGACCTTCCTGATCGAAACGAGCGGCGGCATGCCACCCATCGCAGTTCGGATCGATCCGCCGCTGGTGGTGGTACGGGTCCACATCGGCGACGTGGAAAAGGGCGGGGGCGCCCCAAAGCTCCTGCGTAGGCTCCTGGAGCTGAACGCCCGGCAGCTCGTTCACGCAAGCTACGGAATCGATGACGATAGAGTCGTCTTGTCGAGCGCTCTCGAGCTCGAAAATCTCGATTTCAACGAGCTCCAAGCCACGCTCGACGAGATTGACGTCGTCCTTGCGCAGCAGCTGCCGGAGCTCGCGCGCCTCGCCAAAAACGCCCTCCAAACGACCACCCGCTGAGAAGAGCGTAGAAAGTAGGGCAAAGGTAGGCATGGGTATTTTCAGCCGCCTCGCGCAGCTCATCCAGAGCAACCTGAACGACCTGATCAGCCGCTCGGAAGATCCCGAGAAGATGCTCAATCAGGTCGTTTTGGACATGAATAACCAGCTCGTCGAAGCGAAAAAGCAGGTCGCTGCGTCGATTGCCGACGAAAAGCGCCTCGCCAAGCAGCTCGAGCAGGAAGGCGCCAACTCCCAAGAATGGGAACGCCGCGCCATGATGGCCCTTCGCGCGGGAAACGAAGAGCTGGCGAAAGAGGCGCTCGCCCGCAAGCGTCAGTACGACGAACTCGCGGCGACGCTGAAGGACCAGTGGACCAAGCAAAAGACAGCGGTCGACCAGCTGAAGAAGGCCCTCCGCCTTCTCAGTGACAAGATCGAGGAGGCCAAGCGAAAACGCAACGTGCTGGTCGCACGAAAGAAGCGCGCCGAGGCTCAGAAGGCCATCCAGGAGACGATGAGCGGCCTTCGCGACCATAGCGCGTTCGAGACGTTCGATCGGATGGCGCAGAAGATCGATCAAATCGAGGCGGAAGCCGAAGCACAGACGGATCTTGCGGAGGAGTACTCCGGCGACGTGCTGTCATCGAAGTTCGATCAGCTCGAGCGCAGCAGCGGGGGTGAAGAGGACCTCGTTGCGCTAAAGCGCAAGATGGGAATGCTTCCTGCCGAAGAGGAGCCGGCGGGGGTCGCGCCTTCGCAACCCGTGCAGGCGCGCGTGGAGGCGCCGAGGCCGGCGTCGAACAACAAGGACCAAGAGGAGCTTGCCGCCGCGCTGGAGGAGCTCGAAGCCGAGCAACACGGCCCAGAAAAGCGAAAACTGGGTCGGTAACGAAGCGAGCCGGCGGGGGGCGGCGAGGGCAAAGAGCCGCTTGGCCCCCGACGCCCCCGTGATACGACGGCTCGCGTGCACGAGGTTTCGTCCCCCCCGCAAGGGCCGTCGCACGCGCCGGCTCACACGGAGTCGCCCGACGCGCTCCTGAAGCGCCTCGCGAGCGATCCCGCGCGCGGATTGACGGAGGCCGAGGCCCGCGCGCGCCTCACCCGCGACGGCCGCAACGAGCTGCCCGCAGCCCAAGCGAAGAGCGTGCTGTCCCAGCTGCTCGGCCAGTTCACCAACCCCATCGTGCTCACGCTGCTCGTCGCGGCGGGGATCGCGATGGTGGACGGCGCGAGCCGGGCGGGGTCCGTCCTTCTTCGCTTCGGAGACGCGACGGCGATCCTCCTCATTGTCACGCTGAACGCGTTCCTCGGCTTCTTTCAGGAACGGCGGGCCGAGGCGGCACTCGCGGCCCTCGAGAGGATGCAGACGCCCGCCGCGCGCGTTCGGCGCGATAACGCAACGCGGTTGGTCTCGGCGACGGAGCTGGTGCTCGGCGACGTGCTCGAGCTCGATGCCGGAGACGCCGTACCGGCCGATGCGCGCCTCTTGCAGACCATCAATCTATTGGCCGAAGAGAGCGCGCTCACGGGCGAGAGCATTCCTGTGGGAAAGGACGCCCGCGCGGCCGTCGCGGAGGACGCCCCGATGGGGGACCGGAGCAACGTCCTCTTCGTCGGCACCAACATCGTGCGCGGGAAAGGACGCGCCGTCGTCGTGGCGACGGGCCTTCGCACGGAGCTCGGCAAGCTCTCTGCGCTCATCCGTCGGCCGCGCAATCGCACGACGCCGCTGGAAGAGAAGCTCGACGCGTTCGGGAAACGCATTCTGTGGGCGTGCTTGGGCCTCTCTGCGTTGCTTTTCACACGCGGCATGCTTCGAGGCAGCCGGACGTGGCACGACCTTCTGCTCGAGGCCGTGAGCCTCGCGGTCGCCGCCATCCCCGAGGGCCTCCCGGCGATCACGACGATTACTCTGGCGATGGGAATGCAGCGTATGGCCAAGCGCGGCGCCATCGTTCGCAAGCTCGCGGCCGTCGAAACGCTTGGCGCGGCGACCGTCATTTGCACGGACAAAACGGGCACGCTGACGCGCAACGCGATGACCGTCGAGCGCGTCTACGCGGGCGGCATGCACTACTCGGTGACGGGCGCGGGGTACATTCCCCAGGGAGACGTGCTCGACGAGCAGGGCCAGAAGGCCGACGCGTCGCTCCCGCCGCTCGCGGATTTGCTCGCCACCATCGCGCTTTGCAACAACGCCGAACTGCAATTCCGTGACGGACAATGGCACGTTCAGGGCGACCCCACCGAGGGCGCTCTCTTGACCCTCGCCGCGAAAGCGGGGGTCTCGCGCGACCAGGTCGCGAGTTCGCACCAGGTCGTCGAGGAGCTTCCGTTCGACAGCGAGCGCAAGCGAATGACGGTCATCGCGCTCGACGAGCGAGGCCGCGAAGTAGTGCACTCGAAGGGAAGCGCGGACGTCCTCCTGCCTCTATGCGCGACGTACGAGACGAGCGCGGGGCGCAGGCGCCTCGATGCGGAGACGCGGAGCGCGATCCTCCACGAAGCGGAGCGCCTGAGTGACGAGGCCCTACGGGTGCTCGCGGTCGCGCGGAGGGATCTCGGGACTCCCTCCGAACCGCCGTTGAGCCGAGAATCGAGCCGCGTGGAGAGGGGGCTTTCGTTTCTAGGGTTGGTCGCCATGATGGATCCGCCGCGGGACGGCGTTCGCGAGGCGATAAAGCTCTGCGCGGACGCGCACGTGCGCACGGTGATGATTACCGGGGATCACAAGCTCACCGCGGTGGCCATCGCCAAACAGCTCGGGCTGTGGAGCGCGGACACGAGGGCGGGCGCGGGCGCGGGGGAGTCGCTCGCGATGACGGGCGCGGAGCTCGAACGGCTTTCCGACCAGGAGCTCGATGAACGGATCGACCGCGTTCGCGTCTTCGCGCGCGTGACGGCCGAGCAAAAGCTCCGCATCGTCGCCTCGCTGAAGCGCTTCGGACATGTCGTTGCGATGACCGGCGACGGCGTCAACGATGCCCCCGCGCTGCGCGAAGCGCACATCGGAGTCGCCATGGGACAGAGCGGCACCGACGTGGCGCGCGAAGCCGCCGACATGGTCATCGCGGACGACAACTTCGCGACCATCGTGGAAGCGATCCGCGAGGGGCGGTCCATCTGGCGCAACATTCAGAAGTTCATTTTCTTTCTCTTGTCGTCCAACGCGGGGCTCTTGGTCACGGTTTTCGCCGTGAGCTTCTTCACGGACCTCAAGCCGCTGTCGCCGCTGATGATTCTCTGGATCAACCTCGTGACCAACGGCCTTCCGGCGCTCGCCCTCGGGGTCGATCCGCCCGACCCCACGCAGATGCGCGAGCCCCCCCGAAAGCCCCGCGCAGGGCTCTTGGTCGGGCGCGACTGGATCGGGATGGCGTTCATCGGCGCATGGATGGGAGCGGCCGCGATGCTTTGCTACCTGGGAGCCGTGCAAGGGGACGCGCCGTTCTCGCTTCGGCACGGACGCGCGACCGCTTTTTCGCTTCTTGCGCTGAGCCCCCTATTTCATGCATTCAACTGCCGCTCCGCCACATCGTCGTTTCTCTCGCTCCGCCCCGTCTTCCCGCTCCCTCTCGTGGGTGCGATCGTCCTGAGCGCGGGGATTCATCTCGTGGCGATCTTGGTGCCGGGGCTTCGGCCAGTCTTTCAAACGTATGCGATGAGCGGGCAAGAATGGGTGTGGCTACTCTTGCTGTCGGCTTCCATTGTACCGGCGGTGGAAGGGCTGAAAGTCTTGCTGGGATCTTTCCGGCCGGGAACGCGGGCGCCCTCGCCCTCGCGTACCTAGATTTTCACGCCCGGTAGCACGTAAAAGCGAACCCCGATGTGATAAGCAATCGCTTGGATGTGCCCTCGCCTGCCCGCGTTGGCCGCGCCGCTTGCGATCGGGGCCCTGCTTGCGTTTCTGTCAGGCTGCGGCGGCGCCTCGGGAACGAACGGGATGGAACCCGGTACGCCCGGGGCCGCGTCGGACCGCGGCTTCAGCGAGTATGCGGCTGCCCACGGCATCGAGACGTTGAACGGCGGAGGCGCGGCGCCGGAGGTCACCGCCGACGGACTTCGCCTCGAACGACTCGACAGCGCCAAACCGGTCAAGCTCGACGGCGTGCTCTTGGAGTGGCCCGCGATGGCCAAGGCCGACGTCGTCGTCAAGGGCTCCGCCGGCAAAACGGACATGATGATCGCGCTCCAGTATGACGACGCGAAGCTCTACGTCGCCGCCGAGGTGACGGATCCGTCATTCGTCGCCGGACGCGACCACGTTACGCTGATCCTCGCCGTGCCGCAGCCGGGCGGTTCCTATGCGACGTATGATCTCGCGCTTTACGCGGGCAAACCCGGCGAGAGCGAAGGGGCCGTCCGCTACGCCGGCCGCGGGGCGGTGCCAGGCGCCAAGATCGTCGAAGCGCCTACCGGGACGGGCTATGACATCGAAGCGGCCATTCCCTGGGCCGCCCTCGCCGAGGCCCGCTCGACGCGCGTCGGCATCCACGGGGTCGCGCGCTACGTCGCCGGTGACGCCGTCATCGCGACGGGGCCGGGCGACGCGCAACATCCCTCGGCGATGGCGTGGGTGCCGAGCGAGCCCGAGCTCTCGATGATCGAGCAGTTGCTCACCCCCAAAGGGCTCACGAAGGTCGCTCCCGTCGCGGAGATCGTCGCGGACATCACGGGCGACGGGGTGCGCGAACGCATCGCGGTTTACGAGCATTATCTGACCATTTGCGGGACTTCGTACCTCGATGGGACGGGGTTCTTCTTCCGGGATCTTGGGGGTGAGCTCGTCAAGCTCGACGTTCGTGACCTGACCGGCCGTGGCCGGGAAGACGTCGTCGTTCGACGGCGAGCGAGCGTGGGGGACGGAACGCGCGAGTATGTCGAAGTGCTCAGCGCTTTCAGCGCCAAAGAAGAGCCTCGCGTGACGTTCTCGCACGAGATTGCGGTGCGCCAGTCCGACCACCAGATCGACAACGCGATTCGGATGGCGCGCGGAGAAATCGACGTGACCGTCGAGCCGCCGACGCGATGGGACGCGCTTTCTTACAATGAGCCCATTGCGAACGACGTGGAGCCCATTCTTCTTCCATGGGGCGCGGTCCGGTCGCAAACGTGGCGGTGGGATGGGTCGCGCTTCGCGAAGGCCAAAGAGACCTTCCAAAAGGAGCAAATTCCGCCCGGCGCTCCCGGGCACGCGGGTGACGCCGAGGGCGGCTCGCTGCCCGCCCGTCCGCCGGAACCGCCGACGCCGGAGGTAGCCCGGGGAGGCGATCTCGCGGCCGAGATTCTGGACACGTACCGCGCGGATCGCGGCGTCGCAGCGAGCGTGGCCCCTAAGGTCGACCTGAAGGTGCAGGTGTCCGGTGACGACCGTCCGGAGCGCGTCGTGCTCATAGGCCGGGACATCGTCGTCTTTGGGCCCGGCTTCAAGGGGGGCACCGGGTACGCGTACACGACGCTCGGCGAGTTTGCGGAGGCCAGTGACATCCGAGACATGTCTGCGCGCGATCTCACGGGAGATGGCGCCGCAGACATCGTGGTGCGCGGCGAGCGGCGTCTGCACGCGGGGAAAGTTAAGGCGGACTCCGATGTGATGTTCGTATACACGCTGGACGGCGAGACGCTGAGCCGCGTCTTCGGAATCGAGACCGCGCGCGAGCACGCGAGCAAGCGGGTTCAGGGCCTGGTGCAGTTCATTCCGGCGTCCGATGGGAAATCCTTCGACATCCTCGCGGCGCCGGGCCGAGCGTCCGGTTGGAGCGAAAAAACGTACCCCTGGGCGCAAGAGCAACCCGGAGCGGGCGACGTGGAGCCGCTCGTTCTACCGTGGGGGGGCATCCGGAGCCTGCGCTACGCATGGAACGGTTCGGCGTTCGTGCTGTCGCCGGAGTCACCGTAAAGAGCGCGATGCGCGATGCGCGGGCGCGATGCGCGGGCGCGGTGCGCGGGCGCGGGCGCGATGCGCGGGCGCGATGCGCGGGCGCGGGCGCGATGCGCGGGCGCGATGCGCGGGCGCGGGCGCGATGCGCGGGCGCGGGCGCGATGCGCGGGCGCGGGCGCGATGCGCGGGCGCGGGCGCGATGCGCGGGCGCGGGCGCGGGCGCGATGCGCGGGCGCGGGCGCGGGCGCGATGCGCGGGCGCGGGCGAAGCGCTTGCAGTCCACCGAGGAGCGGGGCCGCACGCGCTTCGACGCTGTGCATCGCCGTCACCGACGTCTTGGCGCTCGTTTGCGCCGCGTTGAGACTGCCGCGTTGAGACTGTTGAGACTAGTGACGACCCACTCGCGAAATGAAGGACTCTCGTGAACGAAGTGCGTTCGTTCTCGCTTCCCTCAAAAGAGATATTCTGATCTCATTCGAGATTCGCCGCCGAAGGGCGGAAACTCGTCTTTGGACATGCCCATTGCGTCCGCGCAGGAGACAAGCGCGCGATCGATCGAGCGAAGGCCCTGCCGGAAGGGCGCTCGCTCGCGCGGTCGCATCGCTCGCTACGGTCGGTTCGTGGCGCGCGGTCGCGTGTTCTTCGTTCGCTGTCGCGCGCCCGTCGTTCGCGGACGCGCTCCCTACGCTCGTTCGAAAGCGACCGAGCGTAGGTCGAAAGGAAACGAAGCTCGTGGGGCCCCGACCGAAGCTCGTGCGGCACCGACCGAAGCTCGTTCCCGCGCGCGGGAAGCTCGTGCGGCACCGACCGAAGCTCGTTCCCGCGCGCGGGAAGCTCGTGCGGCACCGACCGAAGCTCGTTCCCGCGCGCGGGAAGCTCGTGGGGTCCCGACCGAAGCTCGTTCCTGCGCGCGGGAAGCTCGTGGGGTCCCGACCGAAGCTCGTTCCTGCGCGCGGGAAGCTCGTTCGTGTGCGATTGGCGCTCATTCGTGGGCCCGAGTGTGGCGTAAACGCCCGCGCACCGCGCACCGCGCCCGCGCACCGCGCACCGCGCACCGCGCACCGCGCACCGCGCACCGCGCCCGCGCACCGCGCCCGCGCCCCCTGTGTCCATGTCGGCACAGCGAGCGCGGACGCAAGAGCCCTTACGCCGCGACGCGTACGAGCGTCCCGATCACGCGGTTCATCGCGTCGATTACACCTTGTGGAACCGTCCCGACGTACCCGAACGCCTCCGCGGTTTGCAGGCACGCGAGGGTCTCGCGTGCGGAGCCGAGCGCCGTTCGGTAGCGCACGGTCCGTACGCGCCCGAACGACCCGCTGCCTTCGGCGACATTGAGTACGACGCTGCTGGCCGCTCGCCGTAGCTGCCGCGCCAGGTCCGGATCGCGCTTGTCGATGACAAAAACCACCCCGCGCATCGCGCGCACCGCATCGAGCATGTCTTGGTAGGCCCGTAGCATGGTCTCTTCTCCCGGTTCGCATCGCGCGTCGTGCGCGAAAGCGCCCGCCCCCTGCGCCGCCGCGCGGAGCGCAGGTCAAGGCTGCAAGCAGGCTACAAGCCTGCGCAGCACCGCCGCGAAGCGGCGGCGCGAAGCGGCCTTGACGTGCGCGAGCACGGCGGCACGATGAGAAAGCCAGCGAGCACCGACCCCCTGCGACGCAGCGCGCGCCGTACCCGCGTTCGTCCCTCGGCTTCACCCCGGGTCTCGGCTCCCGCGGGTCTCGGCTCCCGCGGGTCTCGGCTCCCGCGGGTCTCGGCTCCCGCGGGTCTCGGCTCCCGCGGGTCTCGGCTCCCGCGGGTCTCGGCTCCCGCGGGTCGCTGGGACAGGGTGTTCTCTCTCGGCTTTCCGAGCGTGCCGGCGTGCTCGCGCATGTCAACCCCGCTTCGCGCCGCCGCTTCGCGGCGGTGCTGCGCGGCCTTCGGCCGCTTGCAGGGTGGACATGCGCTCCGCGCGCCGGCGCGGGGGGCGGGCCTTCGCTCGGCGCGAAGGACGAAAGGATGCCATGTTACGAATTTATTCGACCGTCATCGACGTGCTGGGACGGCTTCGTCCGCTGATTGCGGAGATCGAACGGCGAGACCGCGATCTGGCGCGGCAGCTGCGTCGGGCGGCCGCTAGCATCGCGCTCAACGTCGCGGAGGGGAGCGGATCGAACGGGGGGACCCGGACGGAGCGCTATCGCAACGCACTCGGGTCGGCGCGCGAGACGGGCGCGTGCCTCGATGTCGCCGAGGCCCTCGGGTACGTGCGGTACGTCGACGCGGTGCTGCGCGATCAGCGCCCGCGCCCGCCCCCCGCGCCCGCGCATCGCGCCCCCGCGCGCGCCCGCGCCCGCGCCCGCGCCCGCGCCCGCGCCCGCGCCCGCGCCCGCCCCCGCGCCCGCCCCCGCGCCCGCCCCCGCGCATCGCGCCCGCCCCTTGAACACGCTCTTCGCTACCGTTTCGGCGCGAACGGATCGCCTACGTCGTCGATGCCTCCGAGCGCGGGCGCGGGCACGGTCGTGGTCGGCTTCGCGGCGGGAGGGGCGGGCTTCATGACCGGCGTCCATACCGGGTCGAGCGTGAACGTCTGCCTCGGCTGGCTCGCGTCCACCGTGACGGTCTTCGCCTTGTATCCCTTGCGCTCGACCACGAGAACGGCGCTCTCTCCCGGGGCCAGATGAATCGCCACGGGCTGCTGGCCCAAGTCCGTGTCACCGCGCCGAAGCGTCGCGTCGGCCGGGACGACGCTGACCAGTATTTCGGACGACGGGGCGGACGCCGTGGGGGCTTTGGCCAACGCAACGACCTCGCTTGCGGCGGCGGACGGCACGACGACCGCGGCCGGTAACGCCGGCGCGGGCGCGAGCGTTTGGGCGGAGCTATTCGACATCCGCGCCACCACGCCCGCACCGACGACAATCGCGACCGTTGCGACGGCCCCCATCAACGCGTAAAGCGGCCATCGCTTTCGCGCCACGTCCGGCGACGCGGGGACCGGCGCCGGCATGCCCGCTCGGAAATAGTCCGTCGGGACGTTGAAGCCCCCGGAGCGCGCCATCATCTCCTCCACCGCATCCGGCAGAAGCCCACGCTCGAGTTTCTCGATGTCCGCCACGAGCTCGCCCATGCTCGCGTAGCGCCCGTCGGGCTTCTTGGTAAGGCACTTCAGCACGACCGCGTCGAGCCCGGGGGGCACGTTCACCTCGGGCACGAGCGCGCGCATGGGCACGGGCGCCTTGTACATGTGCTGCGTCAGAATCCCCATGAAGTTGTCCGCGTCGAACGGGACCTTGCCGCTCGCCATCTCGTAGAGGATGACGCCGAGCGCGTAGATGTCCGTTCGGTGATCGACGCTCGCGCCCGCGGCCTGCTCGGGACTCATGTAATGCGGCGTCCCGAACACGCTGCCCGCGCGCGTTACTTTGGTCGATCCGCCGCCCACCTTCGCGATTCCGAAGTCGAGGACCTTGACGAAGTCCTTCTCCGTCCCGCGGTCGATGAGCATGACGTTGTCCGGCTTCAGGTCCCGGTGGATGATGTTCGCGGCGTGCGCGGCGGCGAGGCCCTGCGCGATCTGCTTCGCGATGGAGTAAATGCGCGGCACGGGCATCGGCCCCTGAGCTTCCAAGAGCAGGGCGCCCAGGCTCTTGCCCTCGAGAAGCTCCATGACGAAGTAGGTCGATCCATCGGGGAGCTGCCCGAAGTCGCTGATATCGATGATGTGCGGATTGCCGATCGCGCTCGCTGCGCGCGCCTCCTGGAGAAAGCGTTCGTTCAGGTCCTGGTCGGTCGCCATTTCGCCGCGCAAGACCTTGATGGCGACGCGCTTGTCGATGACCTTGTGCCGCCCGGCGTAGACCACGCCCATCCCGCCCTCGCCGATGACCCGCTCGACGAGGTAGCGCCCGTCAACCGTTTTTCCAAGGTACGGATCCGGCCTCGAGGGTGAAAGCGTTGTCGTGACCAGGGCATCGAGCGTCGGCCCGCGAGCAATATCCATCGTCGCAGCCACCTCGGTGATGCGGGGACCTGCCTGCGGCGGCTTCGGAGCGTGGGTCATGACTTCTCGGCGCGTCAAAAGAGTAAGGGATCGGAAACGTAAGAATAATCGAGAACCGCGGGGCGCACACGCGGGGTGTGGATAGCAAAAAGCGGTCCGGTGGCCGAGGCCGGGGGGGCAAACACCGGAGGAAAACCCTGGAGGGCGATCACCGGTGATCCATGGTAGGAGGCCCGGCCGGCGGACTCCTCGATGGGTTATCCTTTCACCGTCGCGCTGAGATACCTGGCCTCGAAGAAGCGCAACATGGTGTCGACAAGCACCGCATTGGCGGTGGGCGGCGTCACGCTGGGGGTGGCAGCCCTCACGATCGTCATGAGCGTCACCGGAGGTTTTCAGGAGCAGTTCCGGGAAAAGGTGCTCGGAGTGAATGCGCACGTGCTCGTGCTCAAGTACTCCATCGACTTTCGCGAGTACCGCGACGTGATGAAGAACCTGGAGCACGTCCGAGGCGTGGTCGGCGTGGCCCCATTCGTCATCAACCCGATGATGGTGACCCACGCCGATCGCACGGCCACCGGCGTTTTGCTTAAAGGCGTGGACCCCGACGTGATGCCGCGGGTGCTCGACCTTCCGAAAGACATCGTGGAAGGCAGCCTCGCCGGGTTGCGCCGCGCCGACGCGCAGCCCCCGGAGCGCCGGCTCGATCCATTGCGCGACGAGCTCGAGGCCCCGCGTCCTGACTCCGACGCGGGCGCTGATTCCCTCCTGCAGCTGATGCGGCGGGAAGTGGACGACGAAATGCGCCGCGCGGACGCGGGGGCCACGGCGGCCGCCGCGTCCGAGCAATCGCCTTCCCCGGAGCAATCGCCTTCCCCGGAGCGATCGCCTCCGGCCGCGCGACCTCCGCCTCCCATGCGCCACGCCCTGGCTCACGCCGACACCTCGAAATCGCCCCGCGCGCTGGCCGGCGCCGTAACACCCGAGGGGGGCTACAAGAGCCAGCTGCCGGAGGACGACTACGTGCCCGATTCAATCGATCCGGACCCCTGCAAGAGCCCCGATCGGGTGCTGCGCCTGCCGGGAATCGTTGTCGGGCGAACGCTGGCCAAGCAGCTCGCCGTAGGCCTCGGCGACTGCGTGCAGGTGACCTCACCCCAAATCGGGCTCACGTTCGGGAGCAGCGCGCGATCGCCCATCGCCAAACAGTTTCGCGTCATCGCGATCTTCGAAGCCGGCTTCGATCAGTACGATTCCAAGCTCGTCTACACGGACCTGTACGAGGCGCAGGCCTTCTACGAATACGGCGACAGCGTCACGGGCATCGAGATGAGGGTGGACGACATCGATCACGCGCGCAAGATCGCGATCGGGATCGACAGGCTGCTCAACAACGGCATTTACCACACCATGGACTGGCGCGAGCTAAACCATGGCCTCTTCACGGCGCTGCTGATTCAACAGATTGGAATGAGTTTCGTCCTCGGTCTCATCATTTTGGTGGCCGCTTGCACCGTCATCGCGACGCTCATCATGGTCGTGCTGGAGAAGAAGAAAGAAATCGCCCTTCTCAAGGCCATCGGCGCCAAAAACGACGCGATCCTTCGCATCTTTCTTTACCAAGGGGGGATTATCGGGCTAGCCGGAACCTCGCTCGGGATTCTGATCGGCTGGGTTTGCTGTCGGTTCTTGCTCGCCTATGGTTTCCCCTTGGACCCCAAGGTTTATTTCATCTCGCGCTTGCCCATATCGATGCGGCCCATGGAGTTTGCCGTGCCGGCGGCCGTAGCGATAGGCATCTGCCTCGTGGCCACGGTCTTTCCGGCCGTCTATGCCGCGAAGCTTCGCCCCGCCGACGGGCTCCGCGCCGAATGATGCGCGGGCCGCGCGCCACGATTCGGCGGCACGTCGCGACAGGTCGAGTCACTTTTTTCGTAACTTGAGAGAACCGTGCGAACACCCGATCTCCCGCCGTCGGCTCGCGTTGACCGTGCGGAGGTGGCACTGATAAGAATTGCTCGGCCATTGTCCGCGTGGCCCTTCTCGGAAAGGCGAAGCGACGCATGCGCTGGCTCGTCGAGGTGACGTCGCTCGGCAAGATCGATTCAGAGTCGCTCCACTTGGAGGCCGACACATGGCAAGGGGCGCTCCAAGCCGCACGCGCAGGGCGGGGCGAGAGCGGCTCGATGAGCGGCCTTTCGATCGAGGTGTACGACGGAGGCTGTCGCGCGGTCGACGCCGTGTCCCGCTCTCGCTACGACGTGCGCCAAATTGGGCCGCAGGAGGAGCGAGGCGCGCCCGCGCCGGGAGCGGAAGCGAGACCGAGCGGCGCGCCGTCGGGGGCACCCGGGCCGACGCTGGCTCCTCCGCGGCCTTCGGCCTACCCCGGAAAGTGGGCTGGTTCAGTGCGCCCTCCGCCGGCCACAGGCTCCATACCACCGGTCGCGGCGGAGATGTCCGTGCAAGCCATCGCGCCGGGGTCCGAAGCGCCCCCCCGCGAGGCCTCCGCTTCGTACGACCGCGCCCCCAACCTGGAGGTCGCCCCCGTCGTCCTCCCGACGAACGCACCCGCGCAGGCCGCGCCCGAGACCGAAGGCGCCCTTCCGCCTCCCTCTCGCGCCCCCGACGTCTCGGGAGTGCCGTTGCAGGTCGTCTTCAAGCGCGAGCAAGAGCGGACCCAGGCGATGCCGCTCACCTACCGCGAATACGTTTATGTCGTTCCCCCCGATACGACGGAGGACGCCGCGCAGGCCCTGCTGCACCATCAGCTTGAGCTCGTGCGAGTGTCCCTCGACCGAGTGCCGGCCGGAAAGCTGGTCAACCTGGCCGTTTTTGACTCGCAACTCCATGGGAAGCCGCAGGGCACGCCAATCGCGACGCTCACGTGGAAAGACTGGCGAGGCACCCCCGTAGTCGCATCGCCCCGTCGGGAGGCGCGCGCACGCGCCGCACGGCCGGCGGAGGCCTCCAACGGTCGCGACCAGGGGCCGCACTCTTTTGCGACGCCCCCGACGACCCACACGCTCATCGCGGCATCCGGGGCCATGCCCGCGCCCTTGCCGACCCACACGCTCATCGCGACGTCCGGGGCCATGCCCGCGCCCTTGCCGACCCACACGCTCATCGCGACGTCCGGGGCCATGCCCGCGCCCTTGCCGACCCACACGCTCATCGCGGCATCCGGGGCCATGCCCGCGCCCTTGCCGACCCACACGCTCATCGCGACGTCCGGGGCCATGCCCGTGCCCTTGCCGACCCACACGCTCATCGCGACGTCCGGGGCCATGCCCGCGCCCGCGCCCGCGCCCGCGCCCGCGCCCGCGCCCGCGCCCGCGCCCGCGCCCGCGCCCGCGCCGACCCATTCGCTCAACGCGGCGTCCGCGCCCGCGCCCGCGCCCGCGCCCGCGCCCGCGCCCGCGCCCGCGCCGACCCATTCGCTCAACGCGGCGTCCGCGCCCGCGCCCGCGCCCGCGCCGACCCATTCGCTCAACGCGGCGTCCGCGCCCGTGCCCGCGCCGACCCATTCGCTCAACGCGGCGTCCGCGCCCGTGCCCTCCCCGGCCCCCGTACTCGCGCTTGCGACGGACCCGGAAGTCCGGCGCCCTGCCAGCGCACCCACCTGGGCCCCCAGCGCCGCCGCGCCGGCGCGCGAGTCGGAGCCCCCGGCGGCACGGCCCAGCTTTCCTCCCGCGGCCGCGGAGAGCCCCCGCACGGTCGAATCCCCGCACGTGATCCCCGCGGCCACTCGAAGCACGCGCCTGCGCGGCGAAGACCTGGTCACGGATCTCTTCGAAGTGATGCACGAGCTGCACTTCCTTCGGGATGCCCTCGAAGGGGGAGACTTCTGCCTCGCTGCCGGCATGGAGAAGATTCCTTCGGAGACCGGCTTCGTTCACCTTTACGACATCGACCGGCGCGAGTTCATCATCACGAGCACACGGGGCGCGCGAGCAGGCGCGCTCTTGCTCCGGCGCCACGGTGAGGGGGAAAAGGTGCTGGCCCTGGCGATGCGGCGGCGACGCCCGGTCGTCATCGCCGACGCGGCGCAGGGGGAGGCGGCGTCGGTCGAGCGGTACGCGGCCGTGGGAGGTGCACGAAGCGTCATCGTCGCTCCGGTCATGCAAGCCGGCCGCTTTCTCGGCGCGATCGAGCTCTTGAATCCGCTCGACGGTCATCCTTTCACCAGCTCCGACGGCGACGCCGTCGGCTACATCGCCAGCCAGTTTGCCGAATTCGTCGCGTCCCGCGGCGTCGTGACGGATCCCGAACGAATCAGCGCGCGCCGTCCGCGCGCCTGAGCGGGCGGGCACCCGATGGCCCGGCGGCGCGAAAGGCTCGCGAGCTTCGTGCTCCTGCCGGCCGTGCTCGTCGCGGTGGGCGTGCTCGCGTTCTTCACGTTTCGCACGACCCTGCAGGTCGAGCGCCTGCGCCAGCAGTCCGTCCTCGAAGCCACGCTGGGCCTCGCGAACGAAAAGGCCGACCGCCTCGACAAGCGCATCATCGAGCAAGACAACGTCGTCTTCGCCATCGCCGACCCCGCGCGCTTGACCGAGCTCGCGCAGCGATGGCTACCCACCGCGCAGCGCGAGACGCCCACCGTTCGCGCGATCCTCGTGCTCGACGAAACCCGAACGGTCCTCGCGTTCGCGTCGCGGGCGGGCGGCGCGTTCGGCGAAGAGGAAGCGTTCCGACGCCTTCTTGTCCGGCGAATGCTACGACGACATGGACCTCGCCAAGGACGTGCCCGACGAGCTTCGCCACCTGCACCGCGAATACAGGAACCAGAGCTATCTCCTCAGCTACTGGCAGCGCATCGTCCCGGGCGTCATGGGTGAGCCACGCGAGACGCGCGATACGCAGGGAGAGAGCCCCCGTCCGCGCCGCTACGTCGTGGTCGCATGGCACGACGTCGGGCGGATCGTGAAGGACACGATGCCCGCGCTCTTCTCGGAGGCCGCGACGCCCAGCCGCGTCAACGTGGTCGACGAGGACGGGCGCATCATCTTCGGCCCGCCGCTCCGCAGCGGCGAGTTCACCGTCGGCGTGCGCTTCCCCACCACGCTCTACGGGTGGCGCGTGCAAGTGTCGCCGAGCGCCAGCGACGAGCTCACCGCTCGCGTTCGGAACCGGGCGATGCTCGAGCTCGTGATGGTGGTGCTTTCGTGCGCGGTCATCGTGCTCGGAGGCGCGACGATCATGGTTGCCGCCGAGCGCGAGCGCCGCATCTCGGCCCTCAAGAGCGACTTCGTGGCCAACGTGAGCCACGAGCTCAAGACGCCGCTCGCCCTCGTTCGCATGTTCGGCGAGATGCTTCAGTCCGGGCCGCGTGACGAGCGAGACGAAGCGCCAGGAATACCTCGACATCATCGTGAGCGAGAGCGAGCGGCTCTCGTCGCTCATCGAGAACGTGCTCGACTTCGCGCGCGTGGAGCGGGGCCGTCAGGCCTACGATTTCGCGTACGGTAGCGTGGGCGACGCCGTGTCCAAAGCCGTGAACGTGTACCGGTACCGCGCCGAGAGCGAAGGCGTGGACCTGGCGGCCGACGTCGATCCGGCGCTGCCGCTGGCGCACATCGACGAGCGCGCGATTCAGCTCGCGGTCATCAACCTCATCGACAACGCGCTCAAGTACGCGCCCGGCACGGACGTCGTCACCGTGCGGGCCACGTACGAAAGGGGGGCCATCGTCGTTCGCGTGATCGACTGCGGACCCGGCGTGCCCATCGAGGACCGCGAGCGCATCTTCGAACGCTTCGTCCGAGGGTCGACCGCACGGCCATCCGGGGCCGCACCCGGCGTCCGCGGGAGCGGAATCGGCCTGTCTCTCGTTAAGCACATTGCCGAGAGCCACGGCGGGCGGGTGTGGGTCGAGGCGGAGACGCTCCGCGGCCCCGGGCGCCCGGGCAGCGCGGGCGGGGGCGGTATCGAAGGCGGCGTCGCGCTCGCCGGGGCGGCGGGATTCAGAGCGGGCGGGCGCGGGGCCACCTTCGTGATGACCATCCCTGCCGGGGCCGAAGCCGGCGGCAATGGGGGAGTTGGCCGGGGCGCCGCCGGATGACGCTGGGGCGCTGCGCGACCATGCGACCGCGCGGCCGCGCGGCCGCGCGGCCGCGCGACCGTGTGAGACCGTACGAGACCGTACGAGACCGACCAATACCGAGACCGATGCCGAGCACTGTGCTCGGCGAGGGTTGACGGCCGAGCCGTGCTAGATATCGTGGACGCTCCTTTTAGAGAGCCCCTCGCCCTCCTGCGATGCGTTGAGCCTCGCCCGCGGCGGTTGTTCTCGATTGCGACGAATCGGCGAAAACGGGATGGAGGTCGTGAGTTACCGCATGGCGAATGAGGAAGCGAAGCTGTTTGTGGCAGGATTGCCCGACAGCATCTCGGAAGATGTACTGAAGCAGCTGTTCGAGGCAACCGGCGGCAAGGTCGTCAGCGTCAGTTTGCCCAAGGATCGGACGACCGGCCGCCCCCGGGGCTTCGGATTCGTCACATTGGCTACACCCGCCGAGGCGCAAGCCGCACGCGATGCACTGGATGGATCCATGCAGGCGGGGCGCTCCATCTCGGTGCGGCCATTCCAAGCCGAGCCACCCAAGCGCGACGCCGCGGGCGCACCGGGAGCCGGACCTCGCCCGATGGGTGCCCCCCCGGGGCCGCGCGGACCGGCAGGGCCTGCGCAAGCCCCGGACCGGACGCTCTATGTCGGGAATCTCCCGTACGACGCGTCGGTCGAAGAAGTTCAGCTCCTCGTCAACACCGCCGTTCCCGAGGGCGTGGTGCGTGTTCACCTGCCGATGGACGCCGACGGGCGCAAGCGCGGCTTCGGCTTCGTCACCATGGCGAGCGCTGAAGTGGCGAAGACGGCGGCCGATACGCTTCGCACAGCGGATCTTCGCGGCCGGCGGCTCGTGGTCAACTTGGCCCATCCCAAGGGCGAACGACCCGCGCGTCCGGAGGGCGGGCACGCCGTTCCCTTCCAGCCGTCCTTTGGGGCGTCCAGTCCCGGCGGGGGTCCTCCGCACCGCAAGCCCGGCCACGAGGAGAAGCGCAAACGCTCGTTCGAGGACGGCGGAGGTCTCAAAAAGAAGCGCGTCGAGCGCGACGAGCCCCGAGGCAACAAGTTCGACTACGGCGACGACGACGACTAGCCCCGCAGCCTCGCGAGGCACCAGGGGCCAGGCGCCATTGCGCAAGGGGGGGCCGGCAAGGGCGGCCGGCAAGGGGGGCCCGCGCCCGGCAAGGGTGTGGGCCCACGGGGCGCTAGGGCGACGTAACTGCCTTGACTGTCGCTCGGCGGTGCGTACTCTCTCCGGTCCTCGCGCCTTGTTCCCTGCGCGCGAGGCAGCAGGTTTTCCAATGCGTGACCTCATCAAGATGACGTGCGGCAACTGCGGTCGCGCGAACTACACGACGACGAAGAACAAGCGGACCATGTCCGAAAAGTTCGAGATCAAGAAGTTCTGCCCCGTGTGCCGAAAGCACTTCGCGCACAAGGAAGGGAAGATCTCGAAGGGTTGAGCGTGGCTCCCTGTGGGGAAGCACGGACGCGCGGCGCCGCGGTCGGAGGAGGGGTCCGACGAGGGGCGCGCCGCTCGGCGGATCGGCGTGGTGTGTCCCCCGCGGTCGAGGCTCTGGGGCGCGCTCACCGGCGCGCTGGGGTCGGGGCCGCTCTTGCAGCCCATGAGGCCGTATACACCGACGGTCCCTTTGTGGTATGAGCGGTCCCTCCCCTCGTTTCGGGGGGATCCCTCGCCGGCTCTTCCTCATGTCCCCGCACTGCTCTTCGGCACGGCACCGTCGCATCGCGCCGGCCGGAGCGCGTGAATACGCTGCGCGGGAGTCGCTGTGATCTTTGACTGGCTCCACGGCCTGTTTTCGAACGATTCTCGCGATCGATCTGGGTACCGCCAACACCCTCATCTACGTCAAGGGCAAGGGCATCGTCTCATGTGAGCCGTCCGTCGTCGCCGTTCAGAAGGACGCGCGCGGAGGCACCACGGTCCTGGCCGTCGGGCGCGAGGCCAAAGAGATGCTCGGCCGAACGCCAGGCAATATCCGTGCGGTGCGCCCGCTCCGCGACGGAGTCATCGCAGACTTCGAGATTACCGAGAAGATGCTCCGGCACTTCATCTCCCGCGCGCATAGCCGGCGAACGCTGGTAAAGCCGCGAATCATCATCTGCGTGCCCTTCGGAATCACCGAGGTCGAGAAGCGCGCGGTCAAGGAGAGCGCGGAGAGCGCGGGGGCACGCGAGGTCTACCTGATCGAAGAGCCGATGGCGGCGGCGATTGGAGCGGGCCTGCCCATCACCGAGCCGAGCGGCAACATGGTCGTCGACATCGGCGGCGGCACGACCGAGGTCGCGGTCATCTCTCTCGCCGGCATCGTGTATTCGCAGAGTGTTCGCGTCGGCGGCGACAAGATGGACGAAGCCATCGCGGCCTACCTCAAGCGAAAGTACAACCTCGCCATCGGCGAGCAGACGGCCGAGCGCATCAAGATTCAGATCGGCAACGCCTATCCGGTCGAGAAGCAGCTGACCACGGAGGTCAAAGGCCGCGACCTGGTGGCCGGCGTGCCCAAGACGGTCGTCGTCAACAGCGACGAAATCCGCGAGGCGCTCACGGAGCCCATCCACGCCATCGTCGAAGCGGTCCTGACCGCCCTCGAGAAGACGCCCCCGGAGCTCGCCGCCGACATCGTCGACAAGGGAATCGTGCTCACGGGCGGCGGCGCCCTTCTTCGCAACCTCGATGTCCTGCTCCGCGAAGAGACGGGCCTGCCCGTGATGGTCTGCGACGACCCGATCAGCGCGGTCGTGCTCGGGAGCGGCAAAGCGCTCGATCACATGGAGCTGCTCAAGGACGTCACGATCGCCTGAGAGCCTCGGGAAGTAGCAACGCCGTGTCCCCCGCGCTCAAACGCTCCCTGGACATCGCGGTGGTCGTCGGACTGCTGGCGTTCCCGTTCTTCGTGCTCAAGGCGAACATGAAGTCGCCGGAGAGCCAAAACGTCTTCGACCACGCGGTCCTTCGCGTCTCGACCCCGATCGAATTTGCCGCGTCGACGCTCGCGCACGGCATCGGCAACGTCTTGGGCGATTACGTCTATCTGGTGGACGTGAAGCAGGACAACGAACGGCTGGGCTACGACAACGCCCGCCTCCACGAGCGCGTCCACGCCCTCGAGCATGGCGGCAGGGCGAGAACCGCCAGCTGCACCGCCTTCTGCAGCTGAAGGACGCGACGCCCGGGGACGCCGTGAGCGCGCAGGTCATCGGCAAGGACTACACGGAGTTCTTCCGCGTCACGCGCATCGTCCTCGACAAGGGGGCGCGCGAGGTCCGTCCGCACATGCCCGTCATCGCGCCGGACGGCGTGGTGGGCGCCGTGCTTCACATCGCAGGCGACACGGTGGACGTGCAGCTCGCGGTCGACGCGGCCTTCGGGGTCGACGTGGAAGACGAGCGAACGCATGCGCGCGGCTTCGTTCGGGGTACCGGCGATCCCGCCCGGTACGCCTGCAAGGTCGAGATGGTCGATTCGCGGGACGAAGTCGAAATCGGCGATCTGCTCGTGACGAGCGGCAAGGGGCGCTGGTTTCCGCGCGGGATTCCGGTCGCGCGCGTGACGAAAGTCATCAAGCGCGAGCTCGGGCGCGATCAGGACGTCGACGCCGCGCCGACGGTGGACTTCTCCCGCCTCGATGCGGTCTTGGTGCTCGTATCGGGCCCCGGTGAGGACTCCACGCCGACGAGCGCCGCCGGCGGCCTGCTCCCGAACGGCCCGCGCGGGAGGCTTTGATGCGCAACGTCGCATTCCTCGCCATCGGCCTGGGCCTGCTCGTCCTGCAAGCCAACCTTTTCCGTGTGCTCGACCAATTGCCCGTATGGGCGGCCGCTGCGTCCTGGCTCGTCGCGCTCGTCGTCGACACGTCTCGCACGCTGCGAAAAACGCCGGGGTATCCGCGCCCGGTGACGACGTTTCGCGCCGACTGGCTGTTGCCCGCCACCGTTCTCCTGGGCTACTCGCTCCTCGTCACCGTCGCTCACGCGCGCGTCGGCCGACCCATCCCGGCGCTCGTGCTGCCCGCTCATTCTGTTCATGGGCGTGCACGAGTATTCCCTCGCCCGCGGCGCCGCGGTGGCGTTCGTTCTCGGCTACGCGACGGACGTGGTCGGCATCGCGCCGGTCGGCCTCTACACGTTCACGTACGTCGCCACGTTCATCCTCGCCCGCGCGGCCGGCGTGCGGCTCGCGGCGCAAACGGTGTGGATCGCAGGTTCTGCTCGTGGGCGCATTCGCGGTCTTGCAGAGCACCATGGTCCTCGTTCTCCTGGCGATCTTCGGTCGCGATCCCTGGGTCCCCAAATCGCTCTATCCGCTCACTCTCCCGCACGCGATCGCCACGGCCGCGGTGGCGCCGATCATCTTCCGGGTAGCCCAGGCGGTGCACAGCGCCTCGGGGGGCGGCGCGCGCGTCGAGGGCGCCGGGGCGCTCTCGTGAGTGTTCACCTTTCGCGCTCGCCCGTCGGCGAGTTCCGAAGGCGCTACAAGTGGATGACGCTGGCCGCGCTGATCGCGTTCTTCACGGTCGTCGGCCGGCTCTTCCAGCTCCAGGTGCTCGACGGCGACCGACTACGCGGGCGTCGCTCACGAGAACATCATCCGGCGCGTGCTGCTCCCGACGACTCGCGGTGTAATCCGCGACGCCAATGGCAAGGTCCTCGCGTCGAGCCGACCCTCGTACAACGTGGAGGTCGTCCCCGGCCGCGTCATGCCGAGCGCCCGTCCGGTTCGCTATCGCAACGGCCAACCCATGGCGCACGACCCCGATTCGTGGGCGACGCTGGCCGACGTTCTCCGTCTGAACCCGGACGAACGCCGCGCGTTCGAGGCGCGAATCCGCGCTGCGTGCGCGAACGACGACGACAAGTCCCCGTGCTGGCGCACGCCCATTCTCGTGCGCGAAGACGTCCCGCGCGACGTCGTCGCGGAGCTCAAACAGCACCACGACGAGCTCGGCGGCGTCGACATCGCCGGCATGCCCGTCCGCTTCTACCCCTACACGAACTTGGGCGCGCACATGCTCGGGTACGTCGGCCGAGATCGACCCCGAGACGCTGGCGAAGTACCGGCCGCCAGGCTACGACGACCTCCCCAAGCGACGAGCAGCAGCGCAATAACCCGCTCGGGTACGAAGCGGGCGACTCGGTCGGCGCCACGGGGATCGAGCACGCGTGGGAAGCCTACCTGCGAGGGCAGCGCGGCTGGGAGAAGCGCGTCGTCGACGCGAGAGGCCGGTACCGTACCGGCCCCGAGGCCGAGCGCCTCATCGACGTGCCCCCGCGGCTCGACCCCATCCCGGGACGCGACCTGCGCCTGTCGATCGACGTCGACCTCGAACAGGCGATCGCCAAAGCGATGCGCGCGCATGCCGCCGGTGCCGTCGTGGTCATCGACGTCCGGACGGGGCGCCTGCTCGCGCTCTATTCGAAGCCCGACTTCGATCCGAACGACCTGTCCGGCGGCGCGGGCCGGGGGCGCGTGCGCGAGGCCTTCAATCGGCTGTATGCCGACCCGCTCCGCCCGATGCTCGACAAGACGATGAGCGGCGCATTCCAGCCCGGATCGACGATGAAGCCGTTCAGCGCGCTCGCGGCTCTCGAAGACCACCTCGTCGATCCCGACCACATCGAGAAGTGCGAGGGCTACGTCACCTTCGGCCGGCGCGTCTTCCGGTGCAGCCACGTCCACGGCCCGGTGCGGCATGCACGAAGCCATCGCGCGATCGTGCAACGTCTACTTCTTTCACCTTGCGGAGACGGTCGGCATGGACCGCATCGCGCGCATCGCGCAGGCGTTCGGCCTCGGCGAAAAGACGGGCCTCGGGATCAACCCCGAGGCGCCGGGGCGCATCCCCACCCGCTCGTGGTATGCGCTCCGCTATCGCGGCCCAGTTCCGCGTGGGGTTCACGCTCAACATGGCGATCGGCGAGGGCGACGTGACCGTCACCCCCCTTCAGCTCGCGACGGCGTATTCCGCCATCGCCAACGGCGGCACGCTCTACCAGCCGCAGATCGTCCGGGCGGTCGAGACGAGCGACGGCGCGGTCGTGCAGGAATTTCCGCCTCGCATTCGTCGCCAGATCGCGGTCTCGCCGGAGAACCTTCGGCGCGTGAGCGACGCGCTCGGCGAAGTGGTCAACGACCCGAACGGCACGGCCTACCCGGCGCGCGATCCGTCGCTCGACGTCGCCGGCAAAACGGGCACGGCGCAGACGGGCTACGTGCGCCAAGAAGGATGACGAGCCGAAGATGGCGTGGTTTCTCTCGCAAAACCACGCCTGGTTTTCGAGCTTCGCGCCCGCGCATTCACCCGAGGTCGCGGTCACCGTGCTCGTCGAGCACGGCGGCTCGGGGCCCGAAGTCGCGGTGCCCGTCGCGATGCAGATCGTGCGCGAGTACGAACGATTGCAGTCCGTGCGGCTGGGTCATGCCCCTTCCGCGAAATCGCCCGCCGCGAAGACCAAGCCGGCCGGAGCGCGCCCTTGATCCGGCGGAGCGACGGCGCGGGGCTCTTGTTGGGCCGAATGCGAGAGCACTTCGACTGGACGCTATTCATCGCCGTCGCCGCGCTCGCGGTCATCGGCATCATCAACCTTTATTCGGCCACGAGCGTCGTCAAAGGAGCGCACTCCGACGACTATATCCAGCAGATCTACTGGCTGGTGGCGGGAGGGATCCTGGCCACCGTCGTCGCTGCCATCGACTACCGCCACTACGAGCGCCTGGGGTACGGGCTCTACGGCGTCGGCGTCATCCTCCTGCTCTTGGTCTTCATCCTGGGACGCGAAATTCGCGGCAGCTCCCGATGGATCTACATCGGGTCGTACAGCTTTCAGCCGAGCGAGTTCATGAAGCTCTTTCTCGTCATCGCGCTCGCCAAGTACCTGCATGACGACCCGAAGAGCGAAGGCCGCACGCTCAAAGACTTGGTGGCTCCGGCCGCCATCACGGCGGTCCCCACGGCCCTCGTCCTGCTTCAGCCAGACCTGGGCACGGCGCTGATTCTGGGGCTCGTCTTCGTCTCGATCTGCGCCCTGACGCGAATCCAGCTGAAAAGCCTCGGATGGCTCGGCCTATGGACCACCGTGGTCGCGGCGGTCTTCTGGAGTCACGGGCTGCGCGGCTATCAGAACGAGCGCATCAACGCCTGGCTCAACCCGAACGAAAATATCTTGGGGTACAACTGGGACCCGCACCAAGCGCGGATCGCCGTGGGCAACGGGGGATGGCTGGGGCAGGGGTTCATGAAGGGGTCGCAGAACCAGTTCATGTTCTTGCACGAGCAGCACAGCGACTTCCCCTTCCCCGTCTTTGCCGAGGAATGGGGCTTCGTGGGCAGCCTTGCGCTCGTTTCGCTCTACGCGTTGCTCGTGCTCTGGTGTCTGCGCGTGGCGGCCAGCTCGAAAGACCGCTTCGGCGCCGTACTGGCCGTGGGCGTCGGGAGCATCATTTTCTGGCATGCGGTCTTCAACCTCGGCATGGCAACGGGCCTGCTTCCAGTGGTCGGCGTGACGCTTCCGCTCTTCTCCTACGGCGGATCCAGCGTGATGACGGTGCTGATTGGCGTCGGCTTCGTGATGAACGTGTCGATGCGCCGGTCGCAGGGATCGCTCTCCCGCGCGTCGACGCTCCTGGGCTTCTGAAGCAAACGTCGTTACGACTTGGGCGTGCCGCGCAGGGGCGTGCTGCGCGGAGGCGGAGCGGACTTGCTCGCCGACGACGGGACCGTGCGGGCCCGGACGACCTGACCGTCCGACAGGACCTCGACCCCGATCGTGCGGCACCGCCGCGCGAGGCGCTCGATATCCACGCCGGGAGCCACGAGAAGGCCACCCGGCGGGGACGGATCGACGAAGAGCTCCTGCGTCGGCCGCCGCGTGCGCAAAAGCTCGCGCACGTTGCCGTCTTCGATCCAAAGAAAGGCCGCCGACAGGGTCCACGTGGCCCGACCGACGATGACGCTCGCCTGCGCGAGCGTGCGCGAGAGCGACTCTGGCAGCGGCGCGACGGCCTCGATCCGCGCCCGCAGGACGTCCGCTTCGAGGCCCGCCGACAGAGCCCGAGCGAGGGTCTGGGGGGCGACGATGAAATCGAGCGACTCGGCGGCGCGCGCGACCTCGACGAAAGGGGCGATGGCCAGGATCGCCCCCACGCGGGCTTCCCCCCCCAACCGAAGAACGTGGGTGTCGAGAAACTTCGACGGTGTCGGATCGGCGGGCGGCGCCTTGCCCGCGAGAAGCGCGCGACCGCGCGCCGTCAAACGCAACGCGATCGGCGCACCGTCGCCATCGAGTTCGGCGTCGCGGGGCAAGTCCTCGTCTTCCCCCAGGTCCAAGATACCGAGCGCCGGCAAGCTCTCGTGCACGATACGCCGCGCGACCTCCATCGGTTCGACGTTGTCGGTCCCGACCCGTTCAGCCCAACGCCGCAAGAGGCGGGCGAGCCCCGGCACGCGCTGATCGCTCTTCAGCCAACCCGCGAGCGACGACCAGGGCACCCAGCGGCCCTCGCCGAGCTCGCGCAGCGCTTCGAGCACGAGCTCACGCAGAACTCCGGCGGGGCTCGAATCGCGCGACTCGGGCGCGAGGCGCAAGATCTCCGGCTCGGCCCGGGCCTCGTCCCACGCGCCGCCGCGCCGCCACGCCTCGAACAAGCGCGGCGTGAGCTCGTGCAACGTGAAGCTGCCCGGCGGAGAAGATGCGTTCGTGGCGGACGGGTCCCACAGACCGATGGCCCGCGAGAGCGCCATGATGAGCGCGACGTGGACCGGATCGCGTCCGAAACGCGCGGCCTGCTTTTGCACGAGCGATTTGGGCGTCCCCACCCCGGCGCGCACGTCCGCGAACGTGCCCGACGGCGCTCGTCCCTCCGGGCCGCGGGTAGACATCTCGCGTGCCGCTGCGGCCAGACCCATGGTCAGAGGCGACGGGTCGAGCGAGAAGCGCGCGCGGCGAGGCGCATGATCGCCGGACGCGACGAAGAGCTTCACTTCTTCGCGCCGCGCCTCGCGCGCACTCTGGCCCGTCGCGCCGATGATCGCGCTCACCTCCGTGGGCACGACGTGGCGATTCGGGTGGACGGGGACGAGCAGAGCCCGCCGCTCGAGCGAGAAGCCAACCCCTCGGCGCGACGGCGTGGCTCCCGTGGCCGTGCGCAGGCGCAAGGGTTCCCGCTCGAGTTCGAGGAGCTCCTCGGTATCGACCTCGCCGCCCTCGGCCTCCACCCCGTCCAACACGCGTCGCTCCATGGGCGACAGCTTGCCGAGCTCTTCGGCCAACTTCTGTGGGTCGCCCAGAACGTCCCACGCCGCTTCGAGCGAAAGGGCGATGGGGGGCGTGGCCGGCCGGCCGAGGTAATGCGATGCGATCGCGCTCATGGTCTCGAAGGAGGCCTGCGACACGAGGGCGCGAAGACCGCGCGGATCCTCCCCTTCCCACGTCTTCAGTTGCACCAAATACGCGGCGGGCAGGATGAGCTCGATGCCACCCTCCGCCGCACGAGCGAACATCAACCCGCGCGCAAGAAGCGGCTCGAGGGCCGGCGGAACGGCGGCCACGCGGAGCAGTCCTCCGGCCTCGGCCACGCGGTGCATCAGCTCGACGCACGCGGGATTCATCCGCGTCGGATCGCGCAGCTCGGTGAGCGACACGAGGGCCCTCGCCACTTGGGAGGGCGAGTCGATCCGTTTTGCCGGATCGATGCGAATCGCCAACCGATCAACGAGCCCGTCCAGCTCGCCACGCGGAAGCGAGCGCAGGATCTCGATTAGGCGGTGGCTTGCTTCGAAGGCGCGTGAGGAGGGCACGGGTACAGGCGACGGCACCTTGAGGCTAGCGCAAATGGTGGCCAAGGGCCACGGCGTGGGCGCTGAACCGGCGCCCGCATGAGCACTCCTGGCGGCGCTGCGGCGCGGCGGCGCGGCGGCGCGGCGGCGCGGCGGCGCGGCGGCGCGGCGGCGTGTTCTTTTCGACTCACCTCGATCGCCCGCGCTTCCCTGGCTTCCTTGGGGCTTCTTTGGTCTGGCTCCTTTTGGTCTGGTTTTTGGCTTTCGCGCGCCGGCTTGCTCCTATTGGCTCGTTGGCTCCGTTGGCGCGCAAAACTTTCCTCATTTGCGGACGTCAAACTTGGCCAAATCGGCAGCTCGGACCGGTAAGGTGTCCCCCGTCAGGCGATGCTCGCACGGCAAGGCCGCATTCGGAACGAGTCGCGGCTCGGCAGCGGGTTACGCCTCGCGTGGCCCGGCCGCGCGTGGGAGCCGGGATCCATGGGGGTGGGCGAACAAGGCGAAGCTCCTTTGGCGATCACGACCGAGACGGCGCCAGGCCGGGACGATGGAAGCACGACCGGGGCGCCGCGCCCGCCCACGCGGATCGTGCAGGGCGACGCGCTGGACGTCGCGCGGATCCTTTTGGCCGAAGGGCTCGGTGAGAAGGTCGACGTGGTGTACCTCGACCCGCCGTTCGCTTCGCAGTCGGCATACACGTATGAAGCGCGGCTTGACGGCCGGGCGGATGGGCGTGTGCTGCGCTCGCGCGCCTACGACGACCGCTGGGAGGGAGACGGCATCGCTTCCTATCTCGACATGCTCGCGCCCCGGCTCGAAGCGACCACCCGCTTGATCGCCCCGACCGGCACGATCTGGGTGCACGTCGACTACCGCGCCTCTTACCTCGTGCGCCTTTTGCTCGACGAAATCATGGGACGCGACGCGTTCGTGAACGAGATCGTCTGGCGGCGCGCGCCGAATCTGGGGCGGCAGGCGGCGAGCCACCAGTTCGGCCGCACGCTCGATACGGTCGTGGTCTACGGAGGAACGGAGGCCATCCTCACGCCGCCCACCCGCCTCGAACCGATCGAAGCGAGGGCGGTGCGGCGCGACGCGGAAGGAAGGCCATTCATTGCGGCGCCCCGCGGCGACTACACGGACGAGTCCATCGCGCGGCTCGACCTCCAGGGACGCGTACACCGCACGTCGAGCGGCAAGGTCTACGTGAAGTACTTTCTCGTTCCGGACGACCAAGGCAAGCTTTGCCGCGAGCGGCGGGTGGACGCCCTCTGGACGGACGTAGCTCCCCTGCGCCACGCCCGTCCCGAGGAAAGAACCGGCTTTCCGACGCAAAAGCCGCGGGCGTTGCTCGATCGAATCCTCGCCTGCGCGTGCCCCCCACACGGCCTGGTCGTGGATCTCTTCGCAGGCAGCGGCACCACCGCCGAGAGCGCGCAGGCGCTCGGACATCGGTGCGTCATTTCGGACGTATCGCCCGTCGCGCTCGCGATGGCGCGCGCGCGGTTGCTGCGGGCCGGAGCGCCTGTCACGATCCAGCGGTGCGCCTCGGCTCCGCCGCAGGCCGCGGAGGCGCCCCACGTCGCGATCGAGCGCCGCACGCAAGGCCTCCGCGTCGAGCTCCTCGCCCCCAGCGAACCTCTCGCGTGGGCACTTGATCTGTCGCGCGACGAGGCGGTTCCGTTTCGCACCGCGTGGCACTCCGAGCGCATCCCGGGCACGAAGGCGCGGCCCGTGCTGCGCGAAGCGTTCGTGCCGCACGGGCCAGGGCCGATTGGGGTCCGGGTTTGGAATGACGACGGGACCGTGGGCAGCGGCGTCACGGCGGCGCCATGATCCTCCGCGATCCGGTGCACGGTCTGGTCGCGTTCGAGGGACCGGAGGAGCAGATCATCGAGGGTCTTCTCGATACGGCCGAAGTGCAGCGCTTGCGCCGCGTGCGGCAGCTCGGCGTGACTTCCCTTGCTTTTCCCGGGGCGGAGCACTCGCGCTTTGCCCATGCGTTGGGCTCCGCGTTCGTGATGAAGCTGCTCCTCGCGCGGCTCCGCGCGATTCACGGAGTGCTTCCCGAAGCGCAGCGCGTCACGCCCGAACGAGCGCGCGAAGCGCTGGCGGCCGCGTTCCTTCACGACTTGGGTCACGGACCCCTGTCTCACCTTTTCGAGGAAGCGATCCCTGGCGCGCCGGAGCACGAGACATGGACCGAGCGCATCGTGCTCGACACCTCCACGGGGGTTCATCGGGTGCTCTCGTCGATCGACGCGACCTTGCCGGCGGCGGTGGCGAACTTGGTGCACGGTCGCCATCCGCTCGCTTATCTCGCGAAGGCCGTGAGCGGCGAGCTCGACGTCGACCGGTGCGATTATCTTCTTCGCGACGCGCACGCGACCGGCGTTCGCTACGGTGTCTACGACCTCGACTGGCTCCTACGCAGCCTTTGTTTCGCACCGCACGCGGGCGCCGACCTCGCGCCGGCGCTCGCCATTGACGGCGCCAAGGGGCTGCCGGCCATCGAGGCCTTCATCTCGGCGCGACTTTTCATGTTCCAACAGGTCTACCTGCACAAGGCCACGCCGGGCCGCAGAATGGATGATTCGGACGATCCTGGCGCGAGCGGTCGCCGTTCTCGCAGGCGGGCGATCCCCTCGCCGCGGTGCCCGCGGCCGTCGCCACCGCGGCCCGCGGCGAGGCATCGCACTGGGCGACTACCTCGAGCTCGATGACGGCGTCCTCTGGGGCGCGATGCACGCCTGGGAGGGAGCCAAAGACGCCCCCCTCGCAGACCTTTGCCGACGCATTCGCGCGCGCGCCCTCTTCAAGACGCTGGAGCTCTTCGGTGAGCATGCGACGCCCGAAGGCCGCGCGCGCGCCCTGGGCACGGCGCGCGACGTCGCGCGACGCCAGGGCTGGGATCCGGATCTGTACGTAGGCGTCGACGAGGCGAGGGACGAACCATTCGGGGGAGCGGATGCCCCGCTCCTGGTCGTCTACGAAAAGGGCCCCGCCCGCCCGCTGCACGAGGTGTCCTTCTTGCTCGGGCGACTCGTGGGGCAGGCGCTGTCGCGCGTTCGCTTGGTTCTTGCCCCGGAATTGCGGAGTCCGGTCACCGATGCGCTGGGGATCTAATGCCCGCCGCGCTTGCACGACGCCGCGCTCGCGGGCGACCGCCGCTGGCGTCGCGCTCACGCTGATCGCCTCGAGCAGTCCGTCGTGGGCCGCCGAAGGGCTCGAGCCGACCTACGGACGCGTCGACGGCGACGTCTCGTTGGTCGTGGGCGTCGGAGGCGTGCTGGCCGCTCGATCACCCCGGGCGGGAGGTGAGCTTCGCGTCCGTTACCTGGAGAGCGCGGGTGTATTCGCCACCTACGAAGACGGGCCCCTCATCGGCTCGGAATCCGAGCCGAGCCGCATCATCGCGGCTGGCCTCGAGCTGCGTCCGGTCTTCCTCTACCGATGGCTACGCGGCCTCGAGACGCGCCATGCACGGTTCGACCTGACGCTCGATTCGTTGGGCCTCGAGTTCGCGACCACGCTTTCGCAGGCCACCGTCGCGAGCTCCCTGTCGAGCCCGGGCATGCAAGTGGGGCTGGGCATCGAAGTGCCCGTCCTGACCGCGGCAAGTGGGCCGTGGGTCGGTCTTCACGGCGGGATCCGTTGGGGGGCAAACGCGCTTGCCTACGGCGACGTGAAGGATGCCGTCGATCGCGCCGCGTACCTCGCCGTTACGATCGGCTGGCATCAGGTGATTGCCACGCACATCGTCGACGTGGGCGACGAAGCCCCGCAATAGAGGAATAGCCCGGCCACCCAGCTGCGGCGGACGCGCGATACAGGAATCGAGCGTCATGTTCCTGCTGGGGAGCTCGAGGCTCAGAGCGGCGCGAGGAGCGCGGCTTCCACGAGATTGGCCAACGCGCAGTTGTTCGCCTGCCGCTGCATCGCTCCGCGCGTCTCGGGGTCCGTGACGGCGCGCTCGCCCGCCGGAACGACAAGGGCACTGCCCGAGCGACGTAACCGGAGAATTTCCGCGTTGCTCTTCAGGTCGAACAGGTGAACCTGCGCCGGATGATCAACGAGCTGCAGGGCCTCCTCCGTCACGGCGCCCCCGTCGGCGAAGTCCGCGGCCTCCGGGACGTCTTCATCCAGGACGAGGAGAAAGAACTGGGCGCGCTTCACCACGTCGATGGCCAGCGGAATTTCGTCTCTCACCGCCTTGTCGTACTGGTCGGCGAAGACACGGAGGCGCATGTCCCCGTCGGCCTCGTCGACCGAGCGAATCCACTCGTCGGTCAGGATTCTCGTAGCTGCGTACGCTTGCCCCAGATTCCACGGTTGCTCACCCACGAGGTCGCCGCTCGTATCGCCGCGCTTCGCGCGCTCGTTGGGCTCGCGCAGGAGGCACGCCGCGAACGCGTCTCTCTTCGCACCCGCCGCGACTCTCGTCACGCTCGCGGCGCTCCCCGCGTCCGCAATCCGCATCCGAAGGTAGAGCCCTGGCTGCGTTCGAAATGCACCCGAGCGCGCCTGCGTCTCGATGCGGTCCCCGGGGTACTCATGCGCCGCGGCCACGACGTCGGCCTCGATCCGGTCGCGCAACGGAAACCACTCGGCTCCCAGCGTGACGGCGACGGCGCGCTGCTTCGCCAGCAATGACTCCTTGCCCGAGCGGAGTTCGTGCGCGCTGACGACGGTGTGCGCGACCAGCCCTGCCACGACGGCGCCCGCCGCGACCAGTCCGCCACGCGTCGTCCACGTTGCACCGCGTTGCGCGCGCACCTCGCGCGAATGGGCAATCGACGGAAGCCCCCGTGGCCCCTTCCTTAGCTCAGACATAGACCCCAGCTTCTCGAGGGCTTCGCGCGCCGGCCCGCCGCCGCGCGGCGCGGCACCAAGGACGCCCTACCTACGCGTCTTCCAGCGCCCCACCCGTCAATTGTGACTCTTCGGCAGGTTATTCACCATGAAGCTGACGTTGGGAAAGCCGGCGAACGCCGCAGTCTGAAAGACGCTCTTCACAATGACCGCTTTGATATTTTGGTCAATCTGCAACATCACGACGCCCGGGAAGTCCTTGTTGGGGTGTGTCTGCTTCCAGAGCTCACGCTTGGACTTGAGCATGTTGAAGAGCTCGTCGATGCGCTGCATCCGGTCCGACTCCTCCACCGCACGGGTGTTGCCGCCGGGCGAACCGTCCACCAGGATCTGACTGCCGACCACCGCGACGATTGGCGCGTCAATCATGTCCAGCGTGTTCTCGGCCTTTGGAATCGTCAGGCCTTGGGCAATGGGCGTCTCCCCGCTCGCGCTGAACGTCATCAGGAGAAAGACGACGGTCACGACGAGGAAGTCGATCATGCTCGTCAGCGACAAGCTCGCGCTCGTTGGACGATGTGCGCCGCCGGAGACTTTCTTCGAAACGAACTCGAGTCCCACATGATGCATGAGGCGACGGGTGGGCGTCTGGATGGGCATGACCGAAAGCTCCGAATGAGACGTGAATCTTCAGTTCACGGCGAACGTGATGTTGAACGCCGGTACCTTCTCGGTCTTGGAGCCGAGCTGCATGTCGCGGTGGGGCTGATAAACCGCGTCGATGACGCCGACGATGTACTTGAACTCGGTTTTGTTGTCGGTGTGCAAAATAGCCTGATCGAGCTTGCGATCCGTCGGGTTGGAGTGCTGGCCCTTGGCCTTCCACTCACTGTCGACCTTCGCGGCCAGATCCGGAAAGCGGACGACCTCCTGGCTTCCTTGCTGGACGATCACGTCCTTTCGGGGCACGTCGATCGAGTCCACCGTGGTGCTGCCCTGCTTCCAGAGGAGGACGAACTTGTCCTCCGTATTCATCTCGATGTGCAGCTGCTTTTCGGGTTCGATCTTCTCTTGCTCCACGTCCGGCCGGGGGGGCCCGGGCACCTGGGCGTCGGCATTGATGCGCGCCATGTGCGTCCACACTGCCGTAATGAGAAGGAACGAAATGGTGACCATGAGCAAGTCGATCATCGGGATCATGTTGATCTCCGAGTCCACCGACTTGCGCTTGCCACCGCCACCGCCGCCAACGTCTACGCCACCCATGGTCTATATCTCCGCGTCTATATCTCCGCGTCTATATCTCCGCGTCTATGTCTCCGCTCTGTTCCCCGATCTCGCCTCCGCCGAAGCACGCGCGTCGCGGGCCCGCAATCGTCGTTGCGGGAACCGCGACGTGTTTGACGTCAGCGTGCGACGGAAGTTCCCGATTAGCCCAAACCGGCCATGCTTACTTTTTGCCGATTGGTGACGACGAGGTTCAGCACCTGAACGCTGGCCTCGTTGATGTCGTCCTCCAACGATTGCGTTTTGCCGTTGAGCACGGCGAACGCAACAAGTCCGAGGATGGCCACGATGAGACCGAACGCCGTACAGTTCATCGCCTCCGAGATGCCTTCGGCGAGGATGCGCGCCTTCTGGCTCGGATCGACGCTTTCGCCGGAAACGGCGCCGAAGCTGACGATGAGACCCGACACCGTCCCGAGCAACCCGCTCAGCATGGAGAGGTTGGCGAGCAACGCGAGATAGCCCGTGTTTTTGGCGACCTTCGGAATTTCACGAAGGGCCGCCTCGTCCATGGCCGCCTGCACCTCCTCGTCGGGCCGGTTCACTTTCACGAGCCCAGCCTGGACGATGCGGGCCAGCGGCGCGTTCGCCGCCGAGCACATCTTCACAGCCTTGGCGATGTCGCCCGCCAGGATGCACTTCTGCATCGTAGCCAGAAACACGTCTTTATTGATCGAAGCGCCGAAGAGGTACAGAGCCCTTTCGACGATAACCCCAACAGTAATGATGGACCAGAAGAGGATAACGTACATCCCCCACCCGCCCTCCTTGAAATGCTTCCACACAGCAGCCATCGAACCGTCCTCCGTCAGATTTGTTGGTCGGGCCCGTAGTCGCTTCATCACCGGGGCGGCGGCCCCGAAGCGCTGACGACTTGCCTGAAAGCCGTCTCGCGGGCGAGCAATTGACCTCGAACGATGCTTTTTCCCGCACGCATGCCGCCCCTACAGGCGGCGCGTGAACGTTATACGAACGACTCAGAGCCAAGCAAGCGCGTACGCCGAACGCAACGCGCATTCGCACGAACAGAGGCCGAGCCTGACAGGTGACCCCAAAGGGCGTCAAGGGCGTTGGGGGCCGACGAGAGCGATAGAGACGCGATGGAGCCTTACGAGGCGCGACCGAGGCTCAACGAAGCCGCCGAATCCAACTCTTTGGCGAACTTTGCAGTCGGGTCACAACGGTCGCCGCAGCGCGCGCAACGGGCGCAACGGGCGCAACGGGCGCAACGACCGATTGGCTCGGGCTGGTTCGGCGATCGCACGAGCCGCGCGAGCGACCCGCCCGTCAACCCGGGGGGTAGAACGCCCGTTGACGCCTGGGAAGACCCGGCGTTATCGTTGGGTTGCTCAAGGTTTTCGTCGCGCGCTGCGATCGCTCTACCGGCCTTGGTCATCCTGCGAGCCACGGCCGTGACGCATCCCCTACCTGATTCCTTGCCGAGGCTGGCGATCTCTTTCAACGCGTTGGACGCGCCGGCCGACGCGGATCTGCGCGCACGCTTGGCGCGGGCCCGCGGACTGCCGCGCCGAGCCCGCTGCACCCGAAGCAGGGCAAGCCGCGGTACCGATGTGACCCTTGCAGTCGGCAGCGCTGTCATCGGCGTTGGCCCGCAGGCCCGTGTGGCCACGGGCGTGATTACAGGCTTCCCATTTTGGGATCGCGTGCCGCTATACTGGCCGCGTCCAGTTTCCATGAACAAGCGCCCGGCACGGCGCGACCTCGATTAGCGTTATCGTTAGAAAGGAGCGGCGGGGAATGTTGGTGGTCCTAGTTGCGGAGCAGGCGGCCCAGGCCGCGGGCGGGAGCGGGGGCCTGATGGGCGCCTTCAAGGAGAAGCCCACATTCCTTGTCGCCAACCTCATCGTGAGCGCGGTCGTCGTCGCGATGGTCATCGAGCGCGTCGCGTTTCAGCTCTCGAAATACAGCGTCAATTCAAAGGAATTTTTCGCGCAAATCAAGAAGCTCGTGACGGCAGGAAACATCGACCGCGCGATCAAGCTGTGCGACGCCGGGGAGTATCCGACGCTGCAGCTGGTCAAAGCGGGCCTCACGCACGCCAACAAAGGCCCCGACGAGATCGACGCCGCGATGAGCGAGAAGCTGGGTGAGCTACGTCCGGCCGTCGAAAAGCGGGTCGGCTCCCTCTGGTCGCTCGCGAACATCGCGACGCTCATCGGCCTTTTGGGCACGGTCACCGGCCTCATCACCACCTTCAACGCGGTGGCCGATCCGCGGCTGTCTGCGGCGCAGCGGCAGGCGCAGCTGTCGCTGGGCATCTCGGAGGCCATGTACAATACGGCGTTTGGGCTCGGCATCGCCGTCACGTGCATGATCGCCCACCTCTTTCTCCATCAGCGCGCGAAGAACATCCAGCATGATTTGGACGCGACGCAGGAGCGAGTCTTCAACCTGCTCACGATTCAGACTCGGCCCGGCAATTAGCTGATCGCGACGGGAGCCCCGCGATGCCGGACACCGAAAAGCTGAGCGCTTCGCAGCGGAGTCGGATCCGCCGCCTGTCGACGCCCAAGGAGCTTGCGCCCGACGAAGAGGGGGGCGAGCTGAACATCGTTCCGTTTCTGGACATCGTGACCAACGTCTTGATGTTCGTGCTCGCGACGATATCCGTGACCTTCACGACCATGATCGATTCGCAGCCGCCCCGGGCAAGCGGGTCGAGCGCCCGGCCGCCGACCAAACCATCGCTGTCGCTCAACATCATCGTCATCGACAAGGGGTTCATCGTTTCGGCCTTTGGCCAGCGCATCGGAGAGGGGTGCCAAGGGCCCGGGTCGGGCGTGGCCGTCGGTCTGAAGCCGGGTCAGCCCGATTACGATTATGACGCGCTCACGGCGTGCGCGAAGCGTCTGAAAAACCAGGTTCCCGAAGCGGCCGACGAGACAGCGGCAACGCTCACGGCGAACAAGGACGTGCCCTATCAGGTCATCATCAGTACGATCGACGCGATACGCCGGGGCGACGACGGACGGGACCTCTTCCCGGACATCAACTTTGGAGTCCCCAAGTGACCACGAGCGAGCCTCCCATCGTGGCGGGCCGGCCGCGGATCCCGCGCCAAAAGCCCGCGGCGCTCGCGACATACAAGCGCGAGCTCCGCAAGGCGATCGCGCGCAATCGGATCGAGCCCGAGATTCAGTTTTTGAATATTACGGCCATGATGGACATGATGACCATCATCCTCGTTTTCTTGCTCAAGACGCTGAGCACGTCGACCGCGTCTTTGCCGCAGTCGCAAGATCTGCAGCTGCCGAAGAGCGTCTTGACGACCGAACCCGACGCCGAGCCCGAGGGCTTGCAGGTCATCGTTTCGAAGTCGCAGATCATCGTCGGCGAGAAGGTGGTCTGTCCCGTACCTCCCGACGCCGCGCAATACGGGACCGAAGCCAAGTACAAGCGCGGTTCGCGTAACGATTACTTCATCGTCCCGCTCGGAAGCGCGCTGCAATCCTGGCGAGACTCGGACAAGCGAATCCGTGTGGCCACGGGCAAGGACCCGTCCCAGAGCGAGGCCATCATCATTGCCGATGCGTCCACGCCCTATCGTCTGGTCACCGAGGTGATGTACACGCTCGGCCAGACGGAGTTCGCCAAGTTCCACATGATGGTCTTGTCCGGCGGCGCGTCGGCGGGCACGAAGTAGCGGCGAGAGGCGCCGTACGCAAGTAACGCTCCTTGCTCATCACGGAGTCCTGCCGACCTCCACTCTTCGCGCCCGGGAGCGCCGTTACGCGGAGCCCTCCTTTGTGGGCAAAGGTCGCTTCTGTCGCGCGCGGTTGTCAAGACGAGACGGAGGGTCGACGCGAAATCGACCGTTTCGACTTTCGCGATGGCAGCAACGATCGCGCTCACTGATTTTAGGGCGCCGGTTGAGCGGAGCATTCCTAGGCGTCAGGTCTTAGGGAAGCCAAAGAGG
Source organism: uncultured delta proteobacterium (assembly GCA_963831555.1). Taxonomy (GTDB): domain Bacteria; phylum Myxococcota_A; class Polyangia; order Polyangiales; family Polyangiaceae; genus Palsa-1150. The sequence continues at coordinate 144,125 of CAWHQT010000014.1, read as the reverse complement.
ATACCCATTCGTCGCGAGCGCCGTGCCGGTCGACGGCGATGAGGCCGTGAAAAAGGGACGATGGGCCCCTGCGCATCGCCACGCTGGACAGAGCCTACGCCCCGGCCTGGGCGCGCTCGCGTGCCCACGCCTCCGCGCTCCCCCGCTCCGTCCGCGCGGCGACACGCCCGCCCCGAATGAACACTTCGACGGGCAACTGCCGTCCGTTGTAGACGCTCGCCATCGTGTAGCCGTACGCGCCCGCGTCCAGAATCGCGACGGCGCTCGGCGGTTCGCTCGGTAGCAGATGCTCGCCGAAATCGTCGCTGCTCTCGCACACCGGCCCGACCACGCGCCACGGGAGTGCGCCGGTCGGATCGACGGCCCGATCCAGGGGCACGATGCGGTGACTCGCCTGATAGAGGGCGGGACGCAGGAGATCGTTCATCCCCGCATCGATCATCAGCCAGCGCGCCGAGGCCGCCACTTTGACTTGAATGACGCGCGCCACGAGCACGCCGAAGGGCGCAACGAGCGACCGGCCCGGCTCGACGTAGAGCGTGAGGTCGTCCAGGCCGTACGCCCGCTGCTCGCTTTGGGCTGCGCGGACGAAGTCTCCCGGCGACGGGCCCGCACCTCGCCCCACCGCCCCGACCTCCGGTCCGGCGTGGGAGGGGGCGGGCGCGGCGTAGTCGACGCCGAAACCGCCGCCGGTATCGACGTACTCGAGCGATCGCGCACGGCCCTCGTCACGAAGCGCGCGCACGATTCCAAAGACGACGCGCGCCGCGTCGACATACGGCGCCGCGCTCATGAACTGCGAACCGGCGTGCGTGGCCATCCCCACGAGCGAGAGCGACGGACACACCTCGACGAGCGAGACCGCGCGACCGATGTCAGCGCGCGGCACGCCGAATTTGGCCTCGTCGTGCCCGGTCGCGATGTGCTTGTGCGTCACTCCCGTCACGTCGACGCTTGGATTCACGCGCAAACTCACCCGCACGGTACGCCCGAGCGCCCGCGCCCGCGCCGCGACCCGAGCGACTTCTTCGACGCTTTCGATCTGCACCGCGCCGATCCCATCCGGCCCGGCGCCGATCGCGCGGTCAATCTCGGCGTCGGTCTTGGCCACGCCGCTGTAGACGATGCGGCGCGGTTCGATCCCGCATGCGAGCGCCACGAGCAGCTCGGCGCCGCTCACGACGTCCATCCCGCAACCCACCTCGCCAAGAGCCCGCACGATGGCCCCGGCGGTGTTGGCCTTCAGGGCATACGCCACGAGATGGGGCGCTCCACCGAACGCGGCGTCGAGCGCCCGCGCCTGCCCGGCGATGGCGTCCACGTCGTAGACGTACGCAGGGGTATCCATTTCGCGCACGACCTCCGAGAGGCTAACCCCGCCGAATAGCAGGTCACCGGTGCGGTCGCGGACAAGGGACATAGGGAATGGCTCGAAGCTTGGGGCTTCGTGTAGTAGCGTCGACGCGCGCCCCCCAGCAAGGCCGAAGCGCTTGTGTCGCCGGCGCGCTCGCTCCCAACCCTCTCCCTCTAGTCTTTACACACCTATGTCCTCTCTGCGACGCGCGAAGCTCGTTTGCACGCTCGGTCCGGCATGCGATTCCCTTGAAGGCTTGCGCGCACTCATTGCCGCCGGGATGGATGTCGCCCGCCTCAACTTCTCCCACGGAACGCACGAGGAGCACGGGGCGCGCCTTGGGCGGCTACGCAAGGCGGCCGAGCTCGAGCGTAAAGCCGTGGGCGTGCTCCAGGACTTGTGCGGGCCCAAAATCCGCACAGGGTCGTTCCCGCGCAAGTTCGATCTGCCGTCGGGCGTCGAGGTGATCCTGCTCGAAGGGGAAGCCTCGACCGACGAACGCGTGGTGCCCATCCAGTACGAAGGGCTGGCGGCGGATGTGCGCCTCGGGGATCGCATTCTCTTCGATGACGGCCGCTTGGTGCTCACGGTGCTCGGCGTCACGGGCGAGCGCGTCCGCGCCCGCGTCGAACAGGGCGGTGGGATGCGCGACCATGTCGGCGTCCACTTGCCTAGCAAGACGATGCGCATCTCGGCGTTGACCGAAAAGGACAAGGAAGATCTGGCGTTTGGTCTCTCGAGCGGCGTCGACTACATCGCGATGAGTTTCGTCCGAAGGCCGGAGGACATCTTCCAGATTCGCGAGATTTGCAACGCCTGGGGCGCGCCCACCCCCGTGGTCGCGAAAATCGAGACGCCCGACGCCGTCGAGAATCTGGAGAGCATTGTCTCCGCGAGCGACGGGGTCATGGTCGCGCGCGGGGATCTCGGGGTCGAATTTCCGCCCGAGCGCGTCCCGGTCATCCAGCGGCAGATTCTCGCGGCGGCGCGCCGGGTGCGGCGGCCGGTGATCGTGGCCACGGAGATGCTCCAGTCGATGACCACGTCCACCCGCCCGACGCGCGCGGAGGCGAGCGACGTGGCCAAGGCCGTCTACTCCGGCACGGACTGCGTCATGCTCTCGGGCGAAACCGCCACCGGGGATCATCCGACGCTCGCGTGCGCGATGATGAGCCGCATCGCGATCGAGGCGGAGGGGAGTCCCTTTTTCGAACACGGGCCCTACTTGTCGCGGGCGGCGAGCGTGGCGGAAGCCGTCGCGCGCGGCGCCTGCAACACCGCGCGCGAAATTGGCGCGAAGTACCTTGTGGCGTTCACCGAGAGCGGCGCCAGCGCGATGACCGTAAGCCTCGCGCGGCCGGATGTGCCCATCATCGGGTACTCGCCGAACCCGAGGACCCGGCGGCGCATGGCGCTCTATTGGGGCGTGGTCCCCCGGGAAGTGTCCGTGCCCATCATGCAAGATGCCGAACAGTTGGTCACTTGGTGCACGGAGGACCTCCTGTCCGCCGGGTACGGGTCGCCCGGCGAACGCGTCGTCATCGTGTTCGGCGCTCCCCTCGGGGTGAGCGGAAGCACGAACTCCATCCGAGTTCACGTCCTCGGGTCAACCTGACCGCTCGGTCAATCGCGACAGCTTTTTCATGAGCTCCGGGTAGTCTTCGATGGCATAGACGTCGGCCGTCCAGACCCGTTCGAACGGGATGCCCGACGCGCGGAACGCTTCCCGGACCGATTCGGCGTCCGGAGCCTCGAACTCGCAGACCATCCGGAGCTTGTCGCGGGACAGGGAGCTCCGGCGCCACATCCCGTTACGCACTTCGAGGCACGGGTCGAGCGTTTTGGAGAACGCCGAATAGCGCTCGTCGGTAAAGGGCTCACTGAATGCTTGTTCGGCCATCACGCGTGCCATGCCATCACCTCGCTTGCTTCGGTCCTCGGGTCCCCGTCGTCGGATTCTTTCACAGGCGCGCCTCCAGAATGAGGTTGAATGGCGTCTCCGTCGCCCGGCGCATGCGGGTGAATCCGCCTTGGGTCACGACGACCTCGCGAAGACGGGCTTCGCCGGCCTGCGCGCCGAGGGCCGGTCCGTTCTGCGCGAGGGAATGGGGGACGCAGAGAAGGGTGGATGCCGAATAAAAGACGCGTCCCACCGGGTTATGGTTGTCCTCTGGACGATCGCCCGCAAACGGCTCGACGATCATCCACGTCCCGTCCGGGGCCATCGTTTCTCTCACATGGCGGGCTGCGCCGGCGGGGTCTTCCATGTCGTGCAGACAGTCGAAATGGGTTACGAGGTCGTATCCATCGCCGGGGTAGTCGGTCGACTTCGCGACCTCGAACGTGACGCGGTCGGCCACCCCGGCCTGCTGCGCGCGTGCGCGGGCGAGATCGACCGACTTCGCGTGCGAGTCGAATCCGACGAACCTCGAGTTGGGAAACGCCTTTGCCATCAGAATCGTCGAGGCGCCCAGGCCGCAGCCGACATCGGCGACTTTGGCGCCCCGCGCGAGCTTCGCGGGAACGCCCTCGAGAGCGGGTAACCAGGTGCTCACCAGGTTGCCGATGTACCCGGAGCGAAAGAAACGTTCCGTCCCTTCGAATAAGCACGGGTGCTGCGCACCCCATTCGAGGCCCCGGCCCGAGCGGAAGTTGTGGGCCATCGTCTCCTCGCCGTGCCACATCGCCGCAGTCACGTGGAACAGGCCGGGCACCGCCGCGGGGCTCGTGTCGTCGGCGAGGGCGAAAGCCTGCTCGGGCGGGAGAACGAATCGCTGCGATGCCGCGTCGTAGATGACGTAGCCGCTCGCGGCTTGTGCGTTCAGCCATTCGCGCACGTACCGCTCGGCCGTCCCGGTGAGGCGCGCGAGCTCGGCGGGATCCACCGGTCCGGCTTCGGCCATCGCCTTGTAAAGGCCAAGCTTATCGCCAATGACGACGAGCGCCGCGCTCATGGCTGCGCCGACGTCGCCCACCACTTTGCCCAGAAAGTCGTTCAGCTTCTTCTCATCGATGCTCATGGTCCAACTCCTCGCGCCGGGGTCTTTGCCGGCGAGAAGAAGCATGCGCGGGGACCGTTGGAACCGGCGTTTGAAGCGCCGTTGGAAAAGCGCGCCGGGTCCGCGGCGGCGATTCAGGCGAATCGAACCCTGCACGCGGCAGAACCCACGGCGCCGATCCGTTCGACCGCCGCGACCGCCGCGACCGCGCGGGCGCTCAGGACCATCGGCGCGGCAAGGTCCGCCGCGGCACACGCGTCCAGAAACGCGAGCGCCTCTTCGCGCTCTCCGCGCTCGAAAGCGAGCCGCGCCAGGAGAGAGAGCGCCACCGCGGCCTCGCTCTTCTGGCCGACGATCCGAGCGGCGTGAAGGGCCTCGTCCGCGCGGCGGCGAGCGGCCCGGTGGCCGCCCTCGCGACCCATCTCGTGGACGGCGGCGGCGTTCAACGCGTAGGCAAGGTGCGCTCGGCTGTCGACGGCGCGCAAGCGATCGATCGCGGCGTCCACTTCCCCAAGGTCCCCCTCGCGGAGCGCGAGACGAGAAAGCGCGCGGATCGCCGCGACGAACGGGCCCTCGCTGCCCTCGGAGAGCTTCGCCACCAGCGGCTCGAGCGCGGTGCACCGATCGAGCGCCTCGCGCGGACGATCGCGCTCGAGCGCGATCAGGGCCAGTCGGATGAGCGCTTGGGAATGCGCCCACGGATCGGACTCGCTGGCGGCGAGCGCCGCCGCTCGCTCGAGCAGCGGCAACGCCTCTTCGTCCTGTCCCTTGAACGCGTGGACGAGGCCCATGCCGAAGACCATCTCGAGCAACGTGAGGCTCGTGGGGGTTCCGCCCAGAGCCCTTGCCTCGCGAAGGAACGCCTCGGCGCGCGAAACATCGCGCTCGATCAGCGCCAAGCAGCGGCCGGTGTTGGCGAGCTGGTGGCGCCTCGTATCGATGTCCGCGGAGCGCCCCGCCTGGGCGGCTCGGAGGCTGCGCGCCCCGGCGCTCGCGAGATCCCCTCGTTCGCTATGGACGAAAGACATGAGGTAGAACGCCCGCGTCACCTCCGTGTGCATGCCTAGACGTTCGGCGGCGAGGGCGACGCGCTGCAGCTCCGCTTCGATCTCGTGCGATCGGGCGAGCCACTGGTTGGAATGCACCTGCACCCCGAGGAGCGCGAGCCGCAAAGAAATGGCGGCCGCCGGAGGCAGCCGGGCCACGTGACCGAGGCCGCTGGCGGCCAGCCGGTTCGCGTCGGCATGCGCGAAGAGCCGCAGCGATCGCTCCCCGGCGTCCGCATACGCTTGCGCGGCGAGCGGGCTGTCGCCGCCGAGCGCAGCGTGGTGGGCTATTTGCCCGGCCAGGCGGCCCTCGGGATCTCCGCGGGCGCGGAGAGCACGCGCGATGCACAAGTGGACCCAAACGCGCCGCGGCTCGCTCATGGCGCGGTACGCGCGTTGCCGCACCAGGTCGTGGGCGAAGTCGTACTGCCCCCCGCGGGGAGTCGCTCCCGACACCACGCGAAGTACGCCGTGCCGCTCGAGGTCTTCGACCGCCGAGAGAAGATCGCCAACGGGCGAGGACGTCAGCGTGGCCAGCAGGTCGATGGAGAACGCGTGCCCCAGCGCCGCAGCCCAAGGGAGCACGTCGGCAGCGCGGTCGCCGAGTCGGGCAAGCCGGTCTGCGATGAGTCCATCGAGCGTTTGACGGCCCGCGCCCGCGTCGCCGTGCACGAAGGCGCGAGCGAGCTCGAGCGTAAAGAGGGGGTTGCCTCCGCTTTCGACGAAGATCGGAGCGCCATCAAGCCGGTCATCAATGCTGCGAACGAGCGATTCCGTCGCCCGCGCGTCGAGGGGCGCGAGTTCGACGCGTACGAGCCGCCTCTCGCGAGCCAGTGCGCGGAGCAGCGCGCGCAGGGCCCGGTTGTCGTCGATCTCGACTGCCCGGGCGGCGCAGGCAAGAAGAACACGCGAGTTCGTGACGCTCCGCGCCACGTAATGAAAAAGGGCAACCGAAGCCTCGTCCAGCCATTGGACGTCGTCGAGCAAGACGACGAGCGGAGCGGCGGCGGCACGGCTTCGCAGGAGCTTCGTGACGGCGTCGAAGAGGCGACTGCGGTCGCCCGGGCCCTCCGCCTCGCCGAGTTCAGGAAGCAGGGTCGCGAGATCCGCGCGCAAGCCGGCGTCCACTGGGCCGGACGTGTCCGAGCGAAGGAGATCGATCCACGGCCCGTAGGGCCGCACCCTCTCGGCTTCGAAGGCACGACCGAAGAGCGACGTCGCACCCAGCGCGGCCGCTTGATCCGCGATTTCCTCGAGCAGCCGCGTCTTCCCGATGCCCGGCTCGCCGAGCCAAAGAAATGCGGGCTGGCGTTGACCCGCCGCGGCGTCGCGCAGCGCCCCAGCGATCCGGGCGCGCTCCCCCTCCCGGCCGATGAGGGACGGCCTGCGCTCGCTCCGAACTTCGGCGATCGCGTCGGAAGCTGGCTTGCGCGCGGGGAGAGCCCCGAGCCCGGAACGGGCCGCCTCGAGCTCGTGGGACGGACGGCGTCCGAGCTGGGCATCGAGAATCCGCCGGCAGCTCTCATATTGTTCGAGGGCATCGCGGGGTCGTCCCAGCGTGGCCAAAATCCGCATGACCGCGAGGTGCGCCGCCTCGCCGATCGGGTCGACGGATACCCACACGCGCGCGTACCCCAGAGCCTCCTCGGGCTCGGGCGCGAGCCGTTCTGTGAGCGTGCCGAGCACGGCGGTTCGAACCCTTCGCGCGGCTTCGCGTTCGGCGACCCACCACGCGTGGTACCCGAAGCAACCGGGCAGATCGAGCCCGTCCAGGAGCTCGCCCCGAAACAGCGCGGCGGCCGCTCGCAGAGCGGCGGTCGGCGCTGTCGCGACCGAGGCCGCATCCGCGGGCAAAAGGAGTCGGTCGATCGAGGCGTCGCGAGGTTCGAAGGCGACGTGTTCGCGATCGGCGGCAACTCGCCGCACCTCTCCGTCATCGAGAAGCGAACGGAGCTTCGTCAAGCTCCATCGAAGGGCAGCGCGCGGGTCGTCCGGCCCTTCCCAGAAGAGCTCGCACACCCGCTGTCGTGGCAGCGGCCGCGCGCGCGCGACGACGAGATAGCCAAGGAGAGCACGCGTTTTCTTCGAGGCAGGGAGCGCCAGCCGCTGACCGGCGCGAACGACTTCGAGTTCCCCGAGCACCCGAATTTCGAGGGAGTCGGACATGCACCTCCGGCAAGTCTTGCCCAGCACGCCGCGCGTGACAACGGCCACCGACCTGGGCAAACGCAGCGCGAATCGGCGGATGACCCGAGGCCAATCCCAGGGGTTCGGGTCAAGCGTGGGTCGCACGAAGGCCGGGAATTCGACCGCGACAGGAAAACTGCAGTCAGAGAGCTGCCCGGAAATGCCGGGCCGCTCTTTCACGAGCCAGGTTTTGGGGGAGATCCTCTCCCCCTAAGCCCCCCAACCTCCATTTCCGGCCACACCTTCAGATCGAGAGCGCGATCCGGACCACAGCGTTAGCGGACAATGACGCGGTGCAAGACGACCGCAACGGCACGATTTGGTGCCATGGCGAGCTTGCTCTCGCCCCCGCTCCGCCCCCACAATGCCGCCCATGGAGAAGTCGCTTCGCTGCACCATCTGTACATGGCGTGGCGCGTGGGCCGAGGCTGCGGCCGTTCGCGTACAACCAGCTCCGCTGCCCCCGGGCGTCGAGGAAATCCAACACGCTTACGAAGAGAAGCAGCTGGAAGAAGAGCAGCTGACCGGCCACAGGCTCCCGTATTGTCCGGTGTGCGGCCATCATCTCTTGGCGGTGCACCTGAAGCGGAGCCACGCGGCTGCGTAACGTGTAACCAGGGTCACCCTGAGTCGCTTCCTGGTGAGGAGCCGTACTCCCGTACGGTGACGATTCCCGGCTGCGGGATCGCGAAGGGATCGACGAAAATCCCCGCACTTCTACAAGTCGACGGAGAGGCGGGTGCGCCCCACGAGGAGCTCGTCGCCGCGGACAAGCTCTTGCTCGCCCTTGATGCGCACGAACACCCCCGTTCGCGAGTCCAGGTCGGTGAGCAGAATGGTCCCGGCCTGCTCTTCGATGAGACAGTGCTGGTCGCTCACCAGCGGGTCGCTCGGAAAAACGAAATCCCCGTACGACGACCCGATTTGAAGCGTGGTGCCGCGCGCGAGAACGCATGCACCGAGCCCTCCGCCTTCGAAGATCTGCACGACACGAAACGATGAAATCCACTTGGGGGACGAATAGAAGTACGTCGGACCAGGATCGGGGCCATCCTTCGGAATCGGATTGCGTTCGATGCGCAGCAGCTGGTCGCCCACCACGAACTCGTCGCCCAGACCGAGCTCCACAGACGCTCGAATGCGCAAGAAGACGCCGTTGCCCGACTCGAGATCGTGGAGCCACAAGCGACCGTCCCGAAACCGCAGCGTCGCCTCGTACGGGTGGCAGAACCGTTCGCCCGGCAAACCGATCGTGCCCGATGACCCGAGGGTCGCTTCCGCGCCCACCGGTTCGTACACGCCCGGGCCCCCCGTTAGGCTGCGAATGACCGTGAGACGAAAGTGCGGGCGATCCGGGGTCTGCGCCGTCGCCGGGGTCGGCGCGACACTCTCCTCCGTTGGCAAATGGCTCGCGCTCTCGCCATCCGCCTTTACGCGCGATCGCTTTTGCGTAGCCAGCTTTTGAAGGTCGACTTTGGGCGGATAGTCGAGGACGTGCAACCCGCCGACGGCGCGGCCTTCGATGATGTCGTCGAACTTGCCTTCGCGAAGACCGAGCGCCATTTCGAGCTGCTGCGTTTTCATGAGCTGGCGCACGTACGCCGTGACGTCGTCGCGCCGAACACTCGAAGCGTAAGACCGCTTGTGGCCTCGGATGACCCGGCCCCCATCGGCGAAGAGGTGCGTGATGACGTGAGGCTTATCGAGCCCGCTGTCCTCGGTCTGAATATGAAACGTCTGGCCCTTGTACTTGACGTTGTTGTTGAAGCCGACCTGCGCGCGCACGAACGCCGGACGCGCCATCTCGCGGTCGACGCGGCTTACCTCGTCAACCGACCAGCGCGCGATCGCCTCTTCGAGCAGAACGTGGTCGCCTGTGATGCCCTCCATGCGTTCGAACGCGAGCTGGGCCAGCCGCGCGGCCGGATCGATACGGAGCGCCTCCGCGAGGAGGCTCTGCCCCTCCCCGTCGTTCGGGCCGCCCGCCGCCCACGCCGCAAGCACGGCGACCGCCTCGGCCGGCTGGCCCTTGTCGAGCAAGCCTTTGGCCACGCGGGACGCCGCAGCGCGCGTCTGGGCCGAGCCTTGTGTCATCGCGCCAATCATCCTCGCGGGCCCCGGGCAGATGCAAGCGTCTCGAGCGAGGAGGGGGCCGGTTTCCCGGGCGAAGGCGGCCGCGGGGGACCGGCAGGCCTGCCGCGCAGAGCCATTCTGGCACCCGCTTGCACGCTCTCGAGCCGTGACCGGTCGAGCTCGAGGCGAACCTCGATTTCCGGAGAGACTTATGTCCCGGCTCCCTTCGCGCGTAAGCAGTAGCCGTCGGCCCAAACCGTGAGCACAATGGAGCGCTTGCCTGTGAATCCCGTTGCGGTACCCATCGACGCCGGCACCGCCGTCGGGCCGTACGTGGTGGAGCGCAGGCTCGCGCAAGGAGGCATGAGCGTCCTCTATGTGGCCCGGAGCGCCGACGGGGGGCGCGTCGTCCTCAAGATGGTGGCGCCGGAGTTGGCAACCGCGGCGGCAAGAACCCGGCTCCTCCGCGAAGCGCGAGCCCTGGCGCTCGTGGATCACCCGGGCGTCGTGAAGGTCCACGGCACCGGCGAGCACCACGGCATGCCGTGGATCGCGATGGACCTCGTGCAGGGCACGGACCTCAAGCGCGTGATCGCCGAGCAGGGGACCCTGCCGATCGACACGGCATTGCGCTACGCGATCCAGGCCGCCGAGGCGCTTGTCGCCGCGCACGACGCGGGGGTCGTTCATCGCGACCTGAAGCCATCCAACGTGCTCCTTACCCCTGAGGGCCGCATCGTCCTCGTCGATTTCGGGATCGCCAAGCGACGGACCGATACCCGCGAGGGCGACCAACTGACGAGCGCGCGGGAGGTGCTCGGCACCCCGGCCTACCTATCGCCCGAACAGCTCGACCACGGGCTCGCCGACGAGCGCAGCGACATCTGGACGCTGGGGTGTCTTCTCTATGAAATGGTCGTCGGCGCTCCCCCCTTCGGCCGCGGCGGATCGGCGACGACGGCGGCCATCTTGCGGGACGAGCCGGCTTTCCCCCCACGCGTCCCCAACGACGTCGTGCAGGCCATCTCTTCTTGCTTGCGCAAGAACTGGATCGCGCGCCTCGCTTCGCCCCGTGAGTTACTCGCGCTCCTTCGGGACGCGCGCGACCGTCCTCGTTCGGAGGAGGCCCTGGCGGCGGCGCGGCCCTCGGCGTCCGCGCAACCGAGCCCCAGGCGATCGCGATCGAGCGCCCCGCCGCCGAACGGCGAGGTGCGGTTGTCTTCCGCGCCACCCAGGCCAGCGCCGATTTCATTGCGCCCGCCTCCGGCGCTCGTGCGACGGCCGTCTTCCGTGCCGCCGGCTTCGCCATCGAGCGTGGTGCGCGCCGCAACCGCGCGCGGACGTATCAAGGGAGCGGCGATTCGCGCCGCCATCGTTTGGTTCGGTGAAGTCTACGGCGAATCGGCCCTCGATCGAGTCGTGGAGCGCTGTTCACTGGAGCCAAGGGCGACCGTCCGCGATCCGACGTTCGGCGTCATGGCATCGAGCTGGTACGATACGCAGGAGGTCGGCGAGTTTCTGCGCGCGATGGAGCAGGTGGTGGAGCCCGCGGACCGGCCGCGATTCGCCACGGAGCTCGGCGCCGCGATTGCCCGAGACAATGTGTCCGGTGTGTACCGCGCTCTTTTCCGCCTCATAGCCTCCCCACCCATGCTCGAAGCGAACGCGCAGCGCGTATGGCAAACGTACTGCGACGAAGGAACGCTGGCGGTACGAATTTCGCCACCCGCGTCGTTCGACGCCACGGTGCGCGCGTGGACCCATCACCACGAGGCCATATGCCGCATCATCGCGCCCGTGGCAGAGCACGCCCTCGGCATGTTGGGCTACGGTGGGGTTACCGTGGAGCGATTAAGCTGCCTCGCGCAGGGGGGCTCGCAATGCGCCTTTCAAGGGTACTGGGCGCCGTAAGGGGGGGCTCGCGAGGCGGCGGCCGGCCGATCACGGGTGCTCGTGCGGACTCGCTGCCACGTTTCGAGGCGCGTCGACGCCGCGCTGATCCCCTCGCGAATCGGCCTCGACGAAGATCTTTCGCATCTGCGGCATGGCGGTCCGGATCTTCGACTCGAGGCGATCGGTCACCCGCTCGACTTCGTCCACGCTGAGCGTCGGACGAAACGCGATCTTCATGGCGAGCAAGATGACGTCCGGCCCCAGATGCAGCGTCAAAAGCTGCGTAACGCGCTCCACGCCGTCGACGGCGGCCGCCAGATCGAGCACGCGTGCGCGGTCTTCGGCGGTGGCGCTTTCGCCGATGATAAGCCCGTGCGTGATGTTCGCGAGAACGAGCGCGATCACGCAGAGCAACGTCCCGATGACGATGCTCCCTATGGGATCCCAGATATCGTGGCCCGTGAGGGCGCTCGCGGCGACCGCGACGAGCGCCACCAAAAGGCCCACCATGGCGGTGGCATCCTCGGCAAGGACCAGCGAAACCGTTGGATCGCGGGCTTCGAAGAGGGCGCGTCGTAACGAACCCCCGGCGGCCATCTTGCGAAATTCGTCGAGCGCCACGCGAAAGCTCGCGGCCTCGAGGGCGAGCGACAGGCTCAGGACGGCGTAGCTCCAGAAGCGCGCGTGCACTTCGAGACGAGGGTGCGCCAAATAATCCATCCCCTCGAAGATGGCGAACGCGCCGCCCACGCTGAAGAGCAGGAGAGCGACGACGAAGGGCCAGAAGTAGCGCTCGCCGGCGCGTCCAAAAGGGAACCGCTCGTCCGCCGGGCGCGCGGCCAGGGTCATGCCCACGAGCAACAGGCCCTGGTTGCCCGTATCGGCCAGCGAATGCACAGCCTCGGCGAGCGTGGCCGTAGAGTGCGACAGAATCGCCGCGGCGAACTTGAGCGCGGCGATCGCGATGTTCCCGACCAGGGCGGCCATCACCACCTTGCGGCTGTCGGCGTGGGACATGGCGTAGTAATCCACTCTACCGTGTCCACCGTGAAGGCCGTCCCGTTCGACGTCAACGTGGGCCCCGCGAAGACGGGCGCCCTCCTTTACCGCGCCCGCGATTCGCGCGGGGCGATCGTGCTTGCCCACGGCGCCGGCGGCCGACAAGGCCACCCCTGGATGGTCGGTGCGGCCGAGGGGCTCGCGCGGCGCGGGCTCGACGTCGTCACGTTCGATTTTCTGTACACGCATGCTGGCAAGCGCGTGCCCGACAAGAACGACAAGCTCGAAGCCACGTGGCGCGCCGTGATCGAAGCCGTTCGCGCCCGCGAGGACGTCGCGCGGGCGCGCCTTTTCATCGGCGGCAAATCGATGGGCGGACGCATCGCAACCCAAGTGGGCGCGGCGGAGGACACGGGCGCAATCACCGGCCTCGCGCTCTTGGGCTATCCGCTGCATCCGCCCGGCAAGCCGGAGCGGCGTCGTGCAGCTCACCTTCCCGGGGTGCGCGCGCCCATGCTCTTCGTGCAAGGTTCGCGCGACGCGTTCGGCACGCCCGACGAGCTCTCCCCCGTCGTGGCCTCTCTCCGCGCGGGCTCCCGTCTCGTCGTCGTCGAAGGAGGGGATCATTCTCTGGCGGTCGGCCGCGAACCACTGGAAAAAACGATCGCCCGCGTTTGCGACGCCGTGGCCCGATTCTGCGACGACATATCTACGGCAAGCCGGGTGACTACCGAATGACCATGATGCGGACGCGGCTGCGGGCGCCTTGCAGGAATGCTCCCTCCGCGACGCGAATGCGCTCGATGACGAGCCAGCGCCGTAGCGCTGCCCGCGCCCTCTCGAACGTCTGTCCACGGTAGGGATGGGCAGCGGTACGAAACGCCTCGCGCAGCTGCTCGTCGCTGGGGTCGAGTATCGGAGCGATCGCGCGGTTCACGTACCACGCGGCGCGCGCTTGCCGGAACAGCAGGGCCTCCACTTCCGACCCGTCGAGCTGTTCGGCGGCTGCGGCGGCTTGCACACGCGCCGTCCCTCCGAGCCTCTCGAAGAGCGCCGCTCCGAGCTCCTCCCGGATGCGCTCGAGCTCGGCTTTGTCCGGCCTTTGCCAAGGCGGCGATCCGGCGATGAGCTTGTCGGCGAGGCTGGCGAGCATCTCCTCGCTGACGTGGTGGTCGAGGGCAGCGTGTACGTGGCGCTCGTCGTAACCGTTGCCGATGCCATCGGACGTTTCGGCAATGACCTCGAGCCGCGCTTCGAAGGCGAGCGTGCGCTCATCGACGAAGCGGGGCTGCTCCGCGCCACCGATCTCCGGGGCATAAAATCGAACGACCGCGCGGTCGACCACCACACGCGCTGGTGCCGCATCGGTCGGCGCGGCGGCGAGCGCGGTCCCGAGTGCGGGCGGAGAGACCAGCGCCCCTCCCACCGCGACGGCGAAAGCGGCGCGCCGACCGGTCACGACGAGGCTTCCCCGTCGTCCTTCGGAAGGGGCGCTTCCGCAACCTGTCCTGGCGCGCGATCTTGCATCATGTGCTCGTGGTGGTGAGCGAAGCCCCGCGCCGCGCGGCGGGCCCTCAGGAACTCACCGAACCCCACGATAACGTCCAAGTCACGCGGGCCGAGCGTATCGGCTAGCTCCTTCAAAGCCTGCCGCATCGCTTCGGCGTTTCGGGCCCGGCGGCCGCTCTGCGATTTCGGTGCATCGTCGCCCGAGTCGGGAGAGGCTTCGATCTCGGGATCCGGCGGCGCCGCGCCTTCCGGCCACGCGGGCCGCACCGCCGCCTTGATCGCGTGCGCCGCCAGCCACGCTTCCATGAAAGTACGAAGCCGTTCGCTGCGGAACGCAAACCAGCGCTCGCGCTCCTCGGCATGGTTCATGAGCGCATCTTTGAAGCGCCTGAAGGCGCCTTTGCCGTCGATGGCCTGGGCGAGGTTGCCGCGCAATTCCGGCTCGTCCACCATCGGAATGAAGCGCTCCATCCACCGGTATTGCTCGCGGGAGCTCACGGGATCCACGCGCAAATAGTTGACGTCGGAGGCGATTCGCAGGTGCATTTGCGGGTCGGCGACCCCATCCACGACGCGCAGCACTTCGCCGGTCGCGAGATGGAGATAGCTGTGCACCTCCGGCGCGTTGTTTTCGAACGCATCCTCCAGCGCTTCCCAATCGACCGGAACTTCGCGCAACGGTCCGGACGCGGCCCCCGCTCCCGCACGATCCTCGGGACCCATGGTGGTCATACTTCCCTTCCTTGCAAAGCTTTCGAAAGACACCGGCCGGAGCGACCGATGTGCCGAAACGCGACTTCATTCCGCGGCCACCGCCTGGGCTGGAGGGGAGGTCGCGATCTTGCTCGAGACTAAGACGTCCCAAGAGAGTCGCACGCGGGCGCCGCACAAGGAAGTGCCCAATTTTGGCCGGCGCTTTGGCGCCGCGACCGGTCCTCCGGTCGCGCCTTGACGGCAAGGGCGCCTCCCGGCGGCGCGCGCCGCGATCAGTCCGGTGATCGCGTCCGACGCACGGCGTCGGCCCAGCGTGTCCGATGGGCGTTGCGCTCGACCATTCCCATCGAAGGCTCGAAGCGCGAGGCAATCGGGACCATGCGCGATGCTTCGTCCAGGCCGTCGTAGAGCCCGGCGCCGATCGCCGCGAGCATGGCCGCGCCCCGCCCCGTAGACTCGATGTCCGAGGGACGTTCGGCGACCACGTCCGCGATGTCGGCCTGAAACTGCATGAGCAGGTCATTGGTGGCGGCGCCACCGTCGACGCGAAGCCGCGCGATGGGGCGCCTGGCGTCTTTGGCCATCGCGGCGAGCAAATCGTTCACTTCGAAGGCGATCCCTTCGAGCGTCGCGCGAGCGAGGTGGGCCGCGGTCGTACCACGGGTAATTCCGGTGATGGTCCCGCGCGCAGCCTGGTCCCAGTACGGAGCGCCCAAGCCCGCCAGAGCCGGAACGAAGACGACTCCGTCGGACGACGCCACTTTACGGGCGAGGTTCTCGATATCTCCGGCGGCGCCGATGATGCCGAGCCCGTCACGGAGCCATTGGACGGCCGCCCCCGCGATGAAGGCGCTGCCTTCGAGGGCGTAGGTGGTCTTGCCGGCGATCCTCCACGCAACGGTGGTCACGAGTCCGTGCTCGCTGAGGAGCGGCGCACCGCCGATGTTCATGAGGGCGAAGGCGCCCGTGCCGTACGTGCACTTTGCATCGCCTTCGCCGAAGCAGGCCTGCCCGAAGAGCGCCGCCTGCTGGTCACCGGCGATTCCCGTGATCGGAATCCCGTCCGGAAGAAAGCCAACGGCGGCGGTGCGCCCCACCCGCTCCGCGCTGCCCACGATCTTCGGCAGCACACCCGGCGGTACGCGCAAGAGGTCCCCGAGATCCCGATCCCACTCGCAGCGAGACAGATCCATGAGGAGGGTCCGCGACGCGTTCGTCACGTCGGTCACGTGCACAGCGCCGCCCGTGAGCTCGCTCACTAGAAAGCTGTCGATCGTGCCGAACGCGAGCTCTCCCCGCTCGGCACGCTCGCGCGCCAAAGGGGTGTGATCGAGCAGCCACGCGATCTTCGTGGCGCTGAAGTACGCGTCGATGACGAGACCGGTCTTCCCGCGTACCCGCGCGACGGTCCGGGCGTCCTTCTTCAGCTCCTCGCACGCCGCGGCCGTACGGCGGCACTGCCACACGATGGCCAAGTCGATCGGCTCGCGCGTCGCGCGGTCCCAGACCACCGTGGTCTCGCGTTGGTTCGTGATGCCGATGGCGGCGAGGTCCGCGCCGGCGACGCCCGCGTCATGGATCGCGCCGCGTACGCTCGCCTCGACGCTCGCCCAGATTTCGCGCACGTCGTGCGAAACCCAGCCGGGCTTGGGGTAGTGCTGCGGGAACTCCGCCGTCGATCGACCGACGGTGCGGCCGGGCCCGGCGTTCGGCCCTCGAGCCACGACCTCCACGACGAGTGCGGTGGTGCCGGTGGTTCCCTGGTCGATCGCGAGGACGTACTGCGCCATGCGAGGAAGGGTCGGGACCTCGGGGCTCGTCGTCAAGAGGCTATTGCCGGGGCCGCGACAGGAGACTCGAACCGACGAAGAACACGCCCGCGACGGCGGCCACCGCGGCGAGGCCGTGCGCCATGGATACTTCGTGCCTCCGCCACGCCTCGAGCGCCTGGTACGAGGCCGCGAGCCCGATGATCGTATAGGCCAGCTGCCGGCCCACGGCGTACACCGCGCGCGTGCCTTCCTCTAGGCCTTGCACGCGCACTTCGAGCTCGCCCCGATTGGCCTTTGCGAGGTAGCGCCGCAGGTCCTCCGGCAGCGTCATCGCGCTCATGGCCATGTCGCGAACGGCCTCCACCGCAACCTGGGCGAAGTCCCGATTGCCAAAAACGTAATCCTTCAGGTACGGCTGAATGATGGCCACGGGGTTGAGATTCGGGTCGAGCAGCGAACAGCTCCCATAAACGAGCAGGAGCGTGCGCTCGAGCAGCACCCAGTCCTTGGGAATGTGAAAGGCTCCCGAGAGCTCGCGCAGGCCGATGTTCATCCGGCGCAAATCGAGGAGGTTCTCGAGGCCGCGCTGCGGGTCGATCCGCAAGTCCTTCAGATTGAAGCTGTCGAGCCGAACCTCTTCCTGAAATCGGCGGTGGAAGTACTCGATGATCTTCTCACTCAAACGGTCGTCGACCGTCCGCGGAAATGAACCCCATTTTGCGCAGCGCCTTGACGAGCCGGTCCGTATCGCGCCGCAGTACGCCTTCGAGAAACTCCGTAATGCCCTCGCGCATCTGCGGACTCAGCTCGGCGACGGCCCCGAAATCGAGGAGCACGATCTTGCCGTCCTTTTGGACGAGCAAATTGCCGGGGTGCGGATCCGCGTGATACACGCCGTCGACGAAGATCATCTGGCAGTAGACGCGAACGAGCCTCCGCGCGATGTCTTTCTTGTCCACTCCGAGCGCGTCGAGCCCGGATGCGTCGCTCACCTTGAGCCCCTCGACGAAGGTCGTCGCGAGTACGCGCCGGGTCGACAGCGCCCGCACCGGCTCGGGAAAGACGACCCCGTCGTCCGCCGCGAAATGCTTGGCGATGCGTTCGATGTTGTCCGCTTCCAGCGCGAAGTCGAGCTCCTGAGAGAGGAGCTCGCGGATCTGGTAGTAGTATGAATCGAGCCCCTGAACGGGAACGAACCACTGCACAATCTGCATGATTCGGCGGATCGTCGCCAGGTCCAGGCGGACGATGCGATCGATGTCCCGGTGCTGCACCTTCAGGCAGATACGCCGCCCGTCGGCGAGAACGGCGGCGTGCACCTGGCCCAGCGATGCGCTCGCAATGGGCTCGCGCTCGATCGACTCGATGCCCGCCATGCGAACGCCAAGCTCTTCTTCGAGCCGGTGTGCAATCTCGTCATACGGTCGCGGAGGCACCTGGTCTTGCAGGGCCTCGAGCTCCACGCGAAACTCCTGGGGCAGGAAGTTCGCCATGATCGACAGGAGCTGTCCCACCTTGATGAAGAGCCCCTGGAGCCGCAAAATCGTCGCATACACGCGGCGCGCGTTGCGCGTGTGCACCGCTCCAATGCGGGCGTCGCGCCAGCTCCGGCCCATCACGCGGCCGCGCGCGGCGAGGGCCCCGTAACTTGCGATGACCACGAACGTGGTCGCGTACGCGCGCACGAAACGCCATCCTCGGGTGGTGGTGGGCCGGGATCGTGCGGGTGCGGGGTGCCGCACGGAGACGGAAGGAGCGGGCACCGCGGACGGCGGCGACTCGGGCGAAGCCGCTTGCGACATCAGGCGGCCGATCCGTACGCTGGACGTGCGAGCTTCGCCACGACCATGGTCTTTCTCTAGCGCCCACCGGGGCAATTTCCACCGCGCCGGGGCAGCCTTGCGCCACTCCGATGTTCAGTTGCAGCTCAGTTGCAGCTCAGGTCTCGATCGCGCCAGGACGCGGAGGTGCATGAGACTGCCACCAGGCGCGCGCGCGGTGGACGCGTGATCGCGATATGGCCGCGTCGAGAAAGCAGCGGCCGGTGGCATAGGCGCCGAGGCGATCGTCCAGGGGGAAGGTCCGGCAGACGTTGAACGACGCGCGCAGAATGTGGAGCCCGGCGAAAAAGCACAGCTTGCGATCTTCGACGAGCTGATGACCGCTCCAGCCTTCGCGCGTCACTCCGGCTCCAACGCGGATTTGCATGAGGCAATACGAATGGCCGTTGTCCCCGCGGTGGGCGCCGTCGTCGACCTTGGCCCGGTAGGAGCTCTCGAACGAGGCGACCGACAGCATCAGAAGAGCGGTCTCTGCGCGCGCGTCGGGGCCATCGAAAAGCGGTGCCTCCGCCTCGTCGAAGGCGACCGAGGCGGCGTCGCGCGCGATGCTTTCGTAGTGTGCGCGCGCCTGTGCCGACGATTCGGACGTCGGTTGCGCGTGGAACGGCACCCACGAGACCATTGCGGCGACAAGATAGGCAACGAGATTCTCCATTGTGACCTCCGGGCCAAGCGGGCTCTAGTCCAGAGCTCGACCGCAAGGGCGCCCCCGCAGGCAACCATCGAGCCAACCGGTGCGCTCGGGAAAGGGGGCCAACGCACGTCCGTTCGCCGGGTCACTCCACCACGTTGAACTCGGCCCTGCCGACAAGCTGGCCATCCTCCGTCTCGACATCGACGGTCCACGCGCCCGCGAGGTCGCCCGGTAGGTCTCGGCCGGAGAGCGACGAGCGCAACCGAACGGCCCCTTTGGGTCCGTCGACGCGGGAGGTCTCTTCGCTGGAACGGTGCACTTCGTGACCCGCGCGCCGCCAGATGTGCCGTAGGCGATCGCCCTTGCCACCCGGGACGACCACATCCGTGACCGCGATGATCTCTTGGATGACGGAGGGATGCAGGGTCTTGACCTCCATCGCCAACCGGCCGTCATCGAGCTGCTTGGGACCGACCGCCGCCGAGGATACGTACATCGGGACGGGAGGAATCGCGGAGCGTCCAGCGTAGGCCACGCCCATGCCGGCGACGAGGCTCAGCAGGAAGAGCACGATGTAGATCCTCTTTTTCAACTGCTGGGCGGTGATGTGCAGAGTCCAGAAGCTGACGACCGCGATGGCCGCGGCCGCAAGGAGCGACCAGAGCGTGCGGGTGTCGGGGAAGAGAGCGGGAATGACGAGATTCAGGCAACCGAAGAGGGTGATGCCGTGGAAAATCGACGCCAGGAATCGAAAGCGCAAGAGCACGCGATCGAACAGGAGATCGAGCGTCGACGTCACGGCGCACGCCGCCAGAAGAATCACGAACCACGCGTTGGGGGCGTCCATCGTCGTGGACTTCCAATAGAAGGGAAGCAGAAAGAAGAGCATGCCTTGGTAGAGATTCTTGAGCGCATAGGTCATCACGAAGAAGCGCACGCGGGCGTTCGAGTTCGGCCCCTCGACCGTTCTCGGGCGCGCGCCAAGGCCAAAGCCGAGGCGAAAGAAGAGCACGACCAAAAGCCACGCTAGGCCAAGCGACACGGCGAGCCAGCGCGCGTGCTCGAACCCCTGGTCCGCAAAGGCGACCACTCCGGCGCCGAGCGCGAGCGCATACGCCGAGTGCAGCCACCAGAGCTTGCGCCCATGATCACGAAGAAAGCGCCGGGCTCGGGCTCGGGCCCGCTGTGCGAGGCGACCCGTTGCGCTGTGCTCGCGCGATGGGGCTCCGCCGTCGACCTTGTGGTCGGAGGGATTCTGCACGCGCGCCGAAGGTCTCTCGCGAAGCTTACACGGGGGGGGCGTCCCGCTCGACTCCGCGCGTAGACCGCGGCTATCGTGCTCGTTTCGTGGCGCGAACCGGTTGCCGTGTTCTTCTCTACGGAGTCCTGTTCCGTTTGCTCGGGTCGCTTGCTTGCGGCGGCACGCGCCCGATCGTCGTAGCGACGACCCCGCTTTTCCCCCCCATGACCGCCCACGTAATGGCCGCTCCGGCGGATGCTCGTTCCCAACCCGTGACCTATCCCCCTTCGCGCCGCACCGATCAGACGGATGTGCTGCACGGCGTCGTCGTGGCCGATCCCTACCGCTGGCTCGAGGACGCGAAAGCGGACGACGTGCGCGTCTGGGCGGACGCACAGGATGCTGTGGCTCGCGGGTACCTCGCAAACATCCCGGGAAGAGACGCGATCGCCGCGAGACTACGCGAGCTCTTTTACGTGGAAAGCACGGGGGCGCCGCGCCACGTGGCGGCCGGCGGCCGCGAGCGATGGTTCTTTCCCCGGCGCGATGCCGGCAAGGAGAAATTCACGATCTACTGGCGCGAGGGCAAACGCGGCGCCGACAAGGTTCTGCTGGACCCGAACGCGTGGTCGAACGATGGGAGCGCGTCGCTCGGAGTGTGGAGCGTTTCTCGCGACGGGGCCAAAGTCGCCTACACGGTCAAGGGCAATAACTCCGACGAAGCCACTCTGCACGTCATGGACGTCGCTACGGGCAAGACGAGCGACGTGGACGTCATCGACGGCGCCAAGTATGCGTGGCCATCGTGGACCCCCTCGGGCGACGGGTTCTATTATACAGGCCTGCCTCCGCTGGATGTGGGGATGAACCCCGCGGACCGTCCCGGCTACGCCGAGGTGCGCTTTCACAAGCTCGCCTCCGATCCGAAAACGGACCGCGTCGTTCACGAGAAAACGGGCGATCCCAAATCGTTTCTCGGCGCGGGGGTCGACCGCACAGGGCGCTGGCTCATCGCGACCATCGAGCACGGCTGGACGAGGACCGACGTCTACTTCCAAGATTTGCAGTCGCCGGCGCCTGTGTGGAAGCCGCTCGTGGTCGGTGAGGACGCACGCTACGACGTGAGCGTCGACGCGGACCGGTTCTTCGTCTCGACCAACGAAGGGGCCCCCCGATACCGGGTCCTTCGCGTGGACCCGGCACATCCCGAGCGCAAGCACTGGACCGAGATCGTGGCCGAGCGCGCGGACGCGACGCTCGAGGCGATGAGCATCGTCGGACACCGTCTTTCGCTTTCGTATCTGAAGGACGTCACGAGCCGCCTCGAAGTTCGCGATCAAGACGGCAAGCTCGTTCGCGAAATCGAGCTGCCGGGGTTGGGTTCCGCGTCGGCGTTCAGCGGCGAGGCCGATGACGACGTGGCGTACTACTCGTTTCAGTCTTTCACCTACCCGACGGAAATCTTCGAAACGAGCATGCGGTCGGGCGAGACGACGACATGGTACAAGCTTCACGTGCCGGCCGACACGTCGCCGTACGTCGTGGAGCAACTCTTCGCGACGAGCCGCGACGGTACGCGCATTCCCTTTTTCGCCGTGCACGCGCGCGACCTCCAGAGAAACGGCGAGACGCCGACGATGTTGTACGGATACGGCGGCTTTCAGGCCGCGCAAACACCCTACTTCGCGTCGTCGATCTTTCCGTGGCTCGAGCGGGGCGGCATGTGGGTCATCGCGAATCTACGCGGCGGGAGCGAATACGGAGAAGACTGGCACCGCCACGGCATGCGCCGGGAGAAGCAGAATGTCTTCGACGACTATTTCGCCGTGGCCGAGGAGCTCGTCAAGCAAGGCTTCACGAAGCCCGAGAAGCTCGTGGCCCTCGGCGGAATCCAACGGTGGATTGCTCGTCGGCGCCGCCCTCACGCAACGACCGAATCTCTTTCGCGTGGCGCTTTGCGGCGTGCCGCTTCTCGACATGGTGCGCTACGAGCTGTTCGGCAGCGGCAAGACGTGGACCGAGGAGTATGGGTCTCGGGACGACGCGGAAGACTTCGCCGCGCTCTTCGCGTACTCCCCGTATCATCACGTGACGAAGGGAACGAAATACCCCGCGACGTTGCTGCTCAGCGCGGACAGCGACGAC
This sequence comes from uncultured delta proteobacterium, assembly GCA_963831555.1. GTDB lineage: Bacteria > Myxococcota_A > Polyangia > Polyangiales > Polyangiaceae > Palsa-1150. The sequence goes on along the minus strand of CAWHQT010000014.1, from coordinate 121,719 downwards.
CGCGTCGATCCCATGCACGCGCGCAAGTTCGCGGCCGAGCTCCAGTGGGCGTCGGCGGGCGGCCCCGCGCTGCTCCGTATCGAGAGGCACGCCGGCCACGGAGGCGCAGATCTCGTCCGCGCGGCCGTCGACAAGATCGCCGACGAATACGGGTTTGCGTTGGATATTATCTTGTTAAGATCACCAAGATCACCCTGAGTCTCTCTCCGCCTTGCCTTCGGCAAGGCTCCGTTCGACAGGCCTGGGTAGCACTTTACGTAGAGGGGAGCGGGCCGCTCCCCTCTAGCTCCCAGCCCGGAACGTCACGGCGACCTGTGTCTCGCTCCGCCTTTGGCTCCGCTCGACGGACGTGGGCGACGTAGGAAACGAGCGTCTCTTCCTGCTGGGAAGCTCGAGGTGGAGCGGCATCGCTCCCCTCGACGTGACGTGCGAGCCCGTTTTGTCGAGCGGAGCCTTGCCGGAGGCAAGGCCGAGCGAGACTCAGGGTGACCCGGGTGACTCCCTAGAAGAAATATAGCCAGGTCGTCTCGTAACGATTGTTGTACGCGGTGGTGCCGTCCGCCATGGCCTGCGTGACACGTTGAAAGGAAAGGCCCACCCGAGCCGTCGGCAGAATGTCGAAGAAGATATTTCCGTCGACGTACCACGAGGACTGAAATACGCCTCCCGAATTGACCCATGGCTGCCTCGTCGAATCGGGATGGTAGAGGCTCGCGATGTTGTTCGAGTCGGCCCGGCTGTAGTTGCCGCTGATGAAGAGCCGGCCCGTAGGGGGCAAGTAGTACTGGAAGCCGACGATGAAGGTCTGCCAATTGATCGTACGCAGGAAGCCGTTCGAATCGAACGCCACGAGCCCGGGGTCGACATCCGGCGTGTAGGGGGCGCCGACGAGCGGTGCGGCCCCACTCGTCTGGGGCACCGCGGTTCCCATCGCGTTGATGGGGGTGTCGACCGATAGGGGATAGACGTTGGGCATCGTCGCGCCTGCGGTCATACCCGTGTATTGATCCGCGTCGCCGGTACCCGTCACGAACTCCGCCGTTATCGTTAACGCGTTCCCGCGATCGGTGCTGTCCTTCACCGGAATGATGGGGAGGAGCACGTCGCCCGAGAGCGCCCACCCCGTCAAGGGGATTGGCGGCGCGGGCAGCGGTGCATACGGGTTGACTCGGAACGAGCGCACGAGACCCGACACGCCGATTGAGGCCGGAAGCGCACCGGTTCCACCGCTGCCTGGAGTGGTGATTCCCTTCCAATGGTTGACGGCGAGGCGAATGCCCCCTTCACCGTCCGGCGTGGCGGAATCGCGCTGCACCGGCCGGAACGCTGCGGCGGCGACCTCCAAGTTCACGGGATCCGACGCGAACGTGTGGCTCAATCGAAGCTGCACGGTTCGATTGAACAGCGCGTTGGGCATGCCGAGGAAGCCGCACGTGGCTCCGAAGAAGTAGTTTTGCCATCCAAGAAGGTGGTATGCCTGGCCCGCGAGGACGTCGACGAAGTCATCCTCGAATTTCACGTAGGCATGGCGAATGCGGGGCGCGGCGTTGTTGAAATAGGCGGCCTCCGTGGTGTCCCCGGATCCGGGGGCTTGCCCAGACGACCCCCCGCCGGAATTGATGCTCGGCTGATTGCCGAACAAGTCGAATTCGAGCAAGGCCGACGCACGGACGCCGCCGAATTCGGGGGCCTCCGCCTTGAAGCCCAAGCGACTATTCCGGATGCTGAATTGCAAGCGCGTGTTGTCGCCCTCCTGCGTCTGGTTGTGAGCAATCACGTTGTCGTTCAATCCGTCGTTGAAGCTCCGGGTCGAGTCCCCCATCATGTCCGCTTCGGCGAAGCCGTAGATGGTGAGTTTCCATTGGGACGCGTCCCCGGCCGTTACGACCAGCGGAGGCCGAACGAACCAAGGATTCACGGGCGCCGCGGCGGTGGTTCGTCGGGTCGGCAGGGCGATGGGCGGATTCAGCTCTTGGGATTGTTGCACGGCCGACTCCGAAGGAGGCTTGTCGTTGGACTGCGCATGCGCGGCGGACGCGACGAGGAGACCGGTGCCGACGATCAGGACGGCCAACGCTTCACGAGACATAGTCAGATTCCTTTCCGTGAACTTCCCGGCAATAAAGCTGTCGTTTTGGCCAAAGTCGACACCGCCCGAAGGCACCCGAGCAAAACACCGCGTCGCGATGGGGGGGAAAGGCTTCGGTGTCGACGGGTTGCTCATGGCGGTCTCCCGCTTCGCGCACATCGGACGTTTGGATAGAGGAGCAACTCGCTAACCTGCAACGGGCGCCGACGCGGCCCGATGGCGTGTGTGTATCAGAGACCCGTGTGGATGGGTCCGAGGATCGGAGGGCCGTATCCTCGTGGTTCGGCGGGCGTTCGTCCTCCGCCACGCGAGCGCCGGCCGCGGGCAGGGCGCCCCAGCGCGTTGACGCTCGGGGCAGGCGGTCCCGCCCTCCGAGCTCCGCAAGTGCCGTGGCGCAACTATTAAGTAAGACGACCAAATTATTTGAGCTCCGGCGTGCCCGACGATGCACGTCACATCCAGATACAGGCCGGCTGGAGCCTCAACCGTCGGAGGCCTATCACGCATCTAATCACGGCAATCGCGGGCGCCGGCGCAGTGCCTGCAATTGCGCGCGCCGCGATGCGGGCGGAGCGCGCGCTCCTCGAGGGCGGATGAAGATTGAGTTTGCGGGGGCAGCGGACGCCGGCTAGCGTTCGGTGATAAGGGCCCTGCGGCTCGCAGCTCGCAGAAGGTGCGACGACATTGATGGCAAGTTTAGGGTGGGGGGCCCCCTTGTCGGACAGATGTTGGCCAACTTCGAGCCACGCGCACTGTTCTTCTCTTCGATTTCCACGAGAGCCACGAGTCACATGGGCCCCGTGCAGAGCGGCGTCTTGAAAGGATGATGGTATGATTTCCGTTTACCGATTCGCGGGGACTACGCTCTTGGCAGTCGCAGGTTCTGCGATCCTGAATGGCTCGCTCAGCTCCGGCTGTGGTTACGGCTCGAGCGCGGGCGGCGACTCGGGTGGTTACGCCGCAACGGGCACGACCGGCTCAGGCACGACCGGCTCCGACACGACCGGCTCGGGCACGACCGGCTCGGGCACGACCGGCTCGGGCACGACCGGCTCGGGCACGACCGGCTCCGACACGACGGGCTCCGACACGACGGGCTCGGGCACGACCGGCTCGGGAACGACCGGCTCAATGACGGGGACCACTGGCGACACCACGGGCACGACCGGGACCACCGGCGACACCACGGGCACGACCGGGACCGCCGGCAACGCCACGGGGACATCGGGGACCGGCGCGACGGGCACGAGCGGATCGGCGACCGGGATGAGCGGCACCGGCATGACCGGGACGAGCGGCACGGGCACCACCGGAACGACGGGCACCGGCACGACGCCCGCTTGGGGCACGCCCGTCGCCGGCGGTCCCACGGGCACGGGAACGGCGGCCATGGTGACTGTAAACCCCGCGACCACGGTGGGAACGATCGGGCCCGAGTTCGTCGGGTTCAGTTACGAGAAGACGCACATCACGAACGACTCGCTCACGAGCAGTAACGCGGCGTTGATCGCGCTCTATAAGCTCCTCGGGTCTCCGGTGATGCGGCTCGGAGCGGACGACGTCGACAATTGCAACTGGACCGGCACGGCCGTCCCCTCGGCGCAGCCCTCGGGCAAGCCCTTCCAGAAGGTCATCGGGACCGCCATGGTCGACCAGCTCTGCGGATTTCTGGCCGCGACGGGAACGAAGATCATTTATGCCGTCAACTACAAATCGGACAACGTGACGGCCTCCGCGGCGGAGGCGGCCTACGCGCAAGGAAAGTGTGGTTCGAGCATCAGTGGGTTCGAAATCGGCAACGAGATCAACCGCTATGCGGTTCCCGCGGGAAGCTGGGAATCGGACAAGACGCAGTGGGAAGCGATTGCAACCGCCATCGTGGCCACGCCGGGTGCCATGCTGATTGGTCCGGCGACGGGGGGTGGAGACGCGTTGTCGTGCTCGACTCCATTCGCCGCGGACGAGTCGGCGAAGTTCGGGAGCAAACTGGTTCTTCTTACGCAGCACTACTACGCAGGCACCGCGAACACGGCGACCGCAACGGCGGCTCGCCTCCAGACGCCGGACCCCGATCCCGCCACCTCGGAGGACGGTCTCGTCGGCACGGATACGACCATGAACACCGCGGTCGTCAACAACAAGATCGCCGAGGGCTACCGACTCGGGGAGGTCAACAGCTTCGCCGGTCACGGCCAGATGGGGGTTAGCGATACGCTCATCGCGGGATTGTGGTCGCTCGATTTGATGTTCGTGACGGCGGAACACGGCGGAAGCGGCGTCAATTTGCACGGCGGCGAGACCGGAATGGATGGGTCGAACCCGTTCTATTACGAGCCGATCATGGAGAACAACGGCGTCGTGGTGCAGGTGCAACCGGTCTACTATGGAATGCTGCTCTTCTCGCTCGCCGGAACCGGCCCGATGGTCTCCACGACCACGACCACCAGTGGCCAGTTTTTCACTGCGTATGCCATCAAGGCGAACGGCTTTACGAGCGTTGTGCTGGACAACAAGAATGCCACCGCCGGCATCAGCGCGACGGTCGATCTGGGAGCCCCGGTGAACAGCGCGAGCGCGATTTATCTCCAGGGGACACCCGCCGGAACCCTGACGGCCGCGGCAAGCGCCGTTACGCTTGCCGGCGCCCAAGTCACGGCGGATGGGGGGTGGAAGCGGAATCCGCCTTACACCCAGACGACGTCGGGCAATACCGTTTCGGTGTACATCCCGGCCGCGAGCGCAGCCCTCGTGCGCGTGCAGTAGTGAGCTGTCCGATCCGCCGCCATCGGGAGCGTCCAGGCTCCCGGTGCCCGGCCCCTTTGCACCGGTCTCGCCTCGTTGTTCGTCCCCGACGCCGCCGAGGTTCCTCGTTGAAGCGCCTCGTGGCCGACGCGATCACTGGAAAGTCGACTGTTCTCGAGTAGAGTCGCGGGCAGCGCTTGCCGGGGAAGGTGCACGTGGAGCTGCGAAGAGGCGGATCATGCAAGTACGAATGAAAGTACTATGCTTATTAGCAGTGGGGGTCGCGGCGCTCGTAGGGGGATGCTCCCAGGGCTCGAGTTCGTTCCAACCGCTTGCCTACGGAGCCAAACCGTGGGATCCCCCCCCCGGCTGGGACCCCGAGCCTCCGTGCGCAACTGGGTATTACGTCGCGATCGACTCGTGTAGCGGATGCACCGGGATCTCGTACGCTCTCTGCGGCGGAGACCGATTCACCCAGTGCGTCTGCGGCGGCCCGTTTTGGGCGGGTGCGACGTGCCCGCAAACGATCGCTTGCTCTTCGGGTGATTTCCCGCCCACCAACTGGATCGAGTTCTCGGATTACGCGGGCCCCGGTTGGGCAGGCCTCCAACAACAGTCCGCCGTGGGAAACGGCGACTGAAGTTGAGCTCGAGTGGAAAAGCCCATGCGGCGTCCATGAGAAGTCTCAAGATCGAAGGCCTTGTGGTCTGAACGCGCTCTTTGCTCTGAATCGCGCAGAACGCGTGGGACCCCGTCCGAGACGGTTGGGCTACGTCTTGCCGCAGGCAGCGTCAGTTGTTCTGCGCGCCCTCCAAGATCCAATTGTAGATGAGCGCCTGCTGATCCGCGGGAAGCGCCGTCCCGGAGAACGTAGCGGTTCCGGTGGTCCTCAACGTATTGGGGTTCGCGGGCATTTGAGCTCCGCACGATGGCGTCGTCTCCGAGATCTTGAGGTAGAGAATGCTGATGTCCGGGCGGCCGGGGACCACCCGCGTTCCCATCTCCGAACAGCTTCCCCCAATGGCCGGCTGCTCGAAGAGGTTCCAGTATGCGGTGACCTGGGAGCTCAGGTCGAGAGCGCTGTAGCGTATGCCCACACCGCTATAGTGGCAAAACTCGCTGTTGCAGGTTGGCTGGATGACCTGCGTGTAGACCTCCGTGAACGAATTGGCCGGTGGCGGAGGCGAGCTGCATCCAACGGCCATGGAGACAGCGACCGTGAAGGCCGCTCCTAGAATGGCGTGTCTCATCGATTCCTCCACGGCCGCGGCACTCACCAGAGACCGGCAAGCTACAGCGCTCTGGGTATCGGGACCACTCATTTGTGCCCCGCGGCGATGCTCCCTTCGAGTTCGCGCCTCGTGCCTACACGTTAGCGTGTCAGCGTAAATACGTTAGCGTGTCAGCGTAATCCGGGCGTTTGCCCCACGCGAGGACAAACCCCACGCCCAGCGACCGCCTGCGACGCGGCTGCGCGGACGGCCGGGGGTGCGCCTGTCGCGAGCAGAGGCGCGAGCCGCTCAGTCAAGTCGCGCGGGTGCAGCGCCGCCAGCCCGGCCAGCGCGCCGAGGCCGATCTGTCCAGCATCTTCGTCTGCCGCGACACCGCGGAGCGGCAACGCAAGCTCCGTCAGACGACCTATGGACCCCGCGTCGCACAGCTCCCCTAGAGCGCTCGCGGCGGCCCCTCGAACGTCGGCGTCTTCGTCCTTGTCCTCGAGGCGCCTCCGAATCGCGTCTCGCCACGACGACGCGTGCCGACGCGCGAGAGCCGAGAGCACCGCGCCCCGGACCCGCGCGGACGCGTCGCCCAGCGCTCGCCCGAGCGCATCGTCCACGTCGTGCCGCGCGGGCGCACTCGCCAGAACGGCGACGGCTTGCGCCTTCACGAACGACCAGTCGTCGACGGACAGCGCCGATAAAGCCGCACGCACCGCCTCCGGTCCGGCCGCCCCCGCAAGAGCTGCCAGCGCCGCCTCGCGCACCCGAGGCTCCGGGTCGCTCGCGGCTTCAACGAGGGCACCTTGAGCGACGGAAAGCCCCGCCGCTATTTCCGCGGCGTGCGCGCGCACAGGCCAATCGGCGTCGTGCCCCATCGCGCGGATGAGACGCCCTTGGGCAGCGGAATCGCCGGCGTGCGCCAAGACACCGAGGGGCGCAAGCACCAGGTAGCGGATGCGCATCGGCGGCGCACCCTTCACGAGATCGGCGACGACTGCGGCGCCTTCGTCGCGCACCTCCACCACCCGCGCGTCCGCGGCCCGCAGCATCTCGAGCCGCGACATCGCGCTCCGCTGACCGTCGCCCACGAGGGCCGCCAAACTGCCCGCGGGCGCGCCGTTGAGCGCCTCGCCGAAGGCCGCACGCAGTGCGGCACGCGTGTTCGGGTCGAACTCCGGAGTCTCCGCCATGGCATCGGCAAGAGGCTCGAGCGCTTCGCGCGGCGAGAGGGCCGCGAGCATCGGCGCGACGCATGCGCGAAACGGGGCATCGCCGCGCAACTCCTGCGCGAGGGCCGGCCCGGCCCCGCTGCATCGCGCGAGCTTTTCGCGTGCTTTGATCACGGATTGCTCGGCCTCGTCACCCGTCGCGTCACAGATAGCGTGCACGAGAAGCGGCACGGCCTCATCGCAACGCTCTGCACTGGCAGCTACGTCGATCGCAAGCGCGCGCCCGCCGGCATCCAGCTTGCCGTACGCCTTCGACACGGCGGCCAACGCTCCCTGCGCGCGCTCGAGAACCTGCGCAGCGGCGGCCCCGCGGGGTCCCGAAAGGCGTTGGGCGACGTCGTCGAGCGTCGTGCCCGGCGAATCGAACTCGCTGTACGCGACGAGCTCCGCAAGCCCAACATCCGGGTGCGCCATCCCCTGCGCGTAGGCATCGCCGAGCACGAGCGAAAGGCACGAGGCTTCGATCGGCTGCGGAAACGTTACTTCGAAGACTTCGCCCGGCTTTCGCGCCGCTTCCTCGGGAACCGCAATCTCGAAACTCCGCGTGTTCGTCACGAGGTAAAACGTCTTCGGCGCGGCGTCCGCCCCCACGCCGCCCGCCGAAGCGGCCGGATGCGGCGACAAAGCGAACCGCAGTCGCGCGATCGGAACCTCCTTTGGCGCAGCCATGACGACGAACTCTCCCTGCCCGACACCCGGCCGCCGCTCCTGCCAGGTCGTATCGACGTTGCCGTCGGTCAGCTCGACGCCGCGCGATTGGGCGACACTCGACCCACGCGCGGTCAGCAGCTTGGCGAGCGGAGCGTCGAGGCTGCCCCCCTTGTCCGTCGCGACGAGGCTCTCGGCGCGCGCACGCTCATCGGCGCGGAGGCGCTGCACGGTCGCGGGCCGGAGGTCCAGCGACGCGGGATAAAGAGCACGCGGGTCGAGAAGCGTCGAGCTCTGACCGCAGATGCGCAAGTCTTCGCGGAGATCGCCCACGAGGACATAATTCGAGGCACCATTCGACACGATTTGCAAAGCCGTACCCGTGCGCTCCCCGGGGTCGCCCGCCAAGAGCCCCGTACGCCCAGCGAAGAGCGGAGCCGCGCGTCCCGCCGCAAAGAGACCCTCCCACGCGGGCGATTGCGCCACGACTCGTGTATCCGAACCGCGCGCCGGCACGCGCACGTGCACGACATGCTTTCCCTGCCCCACGGCGAGCACCTCGATGCTCACGCCGTCGTCGTCGGGAAGCTCGGCGCGATCGAGCGCAATCGGAATCTCCGCGGCCCCGTACTGAACCGACGCGCGCTTCAGATCCACCCGAACTTCGAGGGCCGCGAGGCCCCCTCCCGCCGGCGCGACCGCGTGCGTCGCTCTTAGTAGAATCACGAAGACGGCGCTGAGTCTCGCTCCGCCTTGCAACTCGGAGGACTCCGCTCGACGGGGCCCGATGGAACGAAACGCCGACGAGAGCCGGCAGCTCGTCGGGACCTCTCCAGCCCGGGGGAACGTCACGGCTCGCTGTGCCTCGCTCTGCCGCCCTGCGGCTCCGTTCGACGAGCCCCTTTGGCCCCGCGCCGAACGGCGAGCCCAATCCCGCGCGCGCGGGTCCGGTTTCAATTTGCGATCCATCTCTCGGGAAGGTTCCGCCTCAAGGCTCGTCGGTGGAGACCGTTCCGTGGATAGTTGGCTCATGAGGTCGGGGCCAACCGACGCCGCCCGACCATATCGAGGCGCCCGCCCATTGTGATTCCCGGAGTGAACCGAACGTGTGGTCGACGCAGACCGAACCGGTCGTTGAGCTGAGGTTGATCTCGTCGCCGGCGCGAGCGTGACCGTCGAAGAGCCGCCGGTTGTCGGAGGCATCGCAGGGACGCGAAGCCCCGTCGGCGACGACGAGGCGAATCTCTCCACGCCCAACGACCGCGACGGTTACCGGCACGGGTGGGGTAACGTCCGCCGGCGTGGCGCGAGCTGCAGCCAGGATCATGAACAAGCTGGCAAGCTGGCAGCGCATGGCCACAACGTACGTCCAACGAGCATCTCCTGTCCCATTTCCGGCGTCGCATGTTTCCGGCGTCGCATGACGACTGCCCTCGACGACCTGGGCACTCGAAAGGCCCCCGTTTCGGTCCGAGCGCCGCCGTTGTCCTCTTCTTGCCCTTGTCGGGCAAGGCGTGCCACACCATCGGCGAATGGGTCGGTTCTGGGTCTTTGCGATTGCCTGCGCGTCGGTCGTCGCGATGGCGCTGGGGGTGGCTCGCCTGCGTCGCGCGGCTCCCGGCGCTCCGACCGATCCGGTGGGCCAACTGGCTCCCTTGGCCCACGTGGCCGCGGCGCCCGAGACGGCCCAACCTCCACCGCGCGAACAGGAGACGACTCCCGCGGGCGGCCTGGACTTGCTTGCTCTCCGCGCGGGTGAACGTGGACTGGTTGCACCGGCGGAGGGCGGAACGGCGCAATTGACGCTCGACGCCGATCTGCAGCACGAGGCGCTCGGCTTGATGGCGATGCGCCACGTGCCGGAGGCGGCCGTCGTGATGATGGACGTCGCGACGGGCCACCTTTTGGTCTACGCGAGCTACGTCGACCGCGGCCCCGCGCGCGATCTTTGCGTCGAAGCGACGGCGCCGAGCGCCAGCGTGTTCAAGATCGTGACGGCGGCGGCGCTCGTGGAAGACGCGCACCTCGGAGCGGACACGACCCAGTGTTATTCCGGGGGCGAGGAGCGGATCGGAACGCTCGATCTGATCGACGATCCGCGGCGCGACCGGTGGTGCGCAACGCTCGGCGGAGCGCTGGGGCGTAGCATCAACACCGTGTTCGCGCGCCTGGCCAAGGAGCGCCTCGAGCCCGCCGAGTTGGAGACCATGGCGCGCCGATTCGGCTACGGGCAGAGCCTCGCGTTCGATGTGCCCGTCCAGCCGAGCGCCGTGCACATCCCCAGCGAGCCCCTAGAATTTGCGCGCACGGCGGCGGGATTCTGGAACACGACGCTGTCACCGCTGGAGGCGGCCGAGATGAGCGCCATCGTCGCGCGCGGCGGCGAAACGGTGCGGCCCAGCATCGTCGTGAGCGTCGCGTCGCCCTCCGGCGCGGTGATTTGGTCGGCCCCCGGTACGGCGCCATCGCATCGCGCCGTCGCGCGCGAGACGGCCGAGCAACTCGCCGCCATGATGAGCCATACGGTGAGCGAGGGGACGAGCTTTCGAGCGTTCCACGACGGGCGGGGCGCCGCGTTCTTGCCCGGAATTATCGTGGCGGGAAAGACCGGAACGCTGACGGACTCCGGCACGGGACGGTTCTACACGTGGTTTACGGGCTTTGCCCCGCTGCGGCCCGAGCCGGGGATGGAGCAAGTTGCGGTCGCCGTGCTCGTCGTCAACGGCCCCACGTGGGAGGTGAAGGCGAACGTGATCGCACGAGACATGCTGCGCGCGTATTTCGCGTCCAAGGACGCGGACGGCGTGACGCGGCCGAGCACCAAGGCAATCGCGAGGCACAAGCACTAAGCGGGCGGGCGCGATGCCCGGACGCCGGAGTTTCGGCAAGGTCTCTACGCGGGCCGCACGTCACGGAGGAGCACGAAGACCAGCCCGTCCCCTTCCGACGCGCAGTAAACGCCGTGGCCCTCGGTGCGATCGCAGATGAACGCGGCGAGGGCCCACGCCGTGGGCTCGTCCGTGGCGAACGCGGGGGTCGATAGCTCCCACAGGTCCCGGTCCAAAATGGCGTCCACCACGGACGCCGACAGTCGAGCCACAGCGTCGGGCACGTGCGGATTGGTTCCCCCCCATCCCCACGTGCGCGACGCCGGGGCGAACGTTCCAAGAAGGCTCGCCCGCGCCCGCATGGCCGTTCCGCCCGTTCGCGCGAAGGCGAGCTCTTCGCGCCGCAGATCGATGTCGACCTTTCCTTGCGCGGGAAATCCGAAGCCTTCGTAGAGCGCGTCATTCTTGGCGCGGAGCGCGCGCAGTAGCCCATCGCGTTCGCCGTCGAGCCGCCGGCTGGGCGCGTGAACGAGACCCGCGAGCCACGCAAAGCGGCGATCATCCACACGTACGAACGTGCCCCCGCGAACGTCTTCGAGCTCCACCCCGTCGAGCGCGCAGAGGGCTTCGGCCGCCTTGGCCAGCACGGGCACAACGGCCCGGGCACTGTCACCGCCGAACACGGCATCCACGCGAGCGTCGTCTCCGAAGACCTCTTCTACGTCGATGCCCGCCGCCAAGGGCGTTCCATCCGGTCCGCGGACCACTTCGACGAGCACCCGCCCCCACGCGTCCGCCGCGAGCTCCTCGTGAAGAATGGAGCCGACCTCGTCGAGGATCTCGCGACGCACCGCGTTTTTTTCGGCGTCATCCATCGCCCGCGTCACACGAACAAGTCCGGGACGAGATCGGCCCCCGGCACCACCTGGTATTGGGAAAAGTCAGTCATTCCGGCGGCGCGTAGAACGTCTTCGTCGATGAAGAACTGCCCCGTGTGTTCGCGGCTCGGACCCGTGAGGATCACGTGCGCCGCATCCGCGACGATGTCCGGCGTGCGGCTACCGCGCACCGTGGCTTCCCCCCCGAGCAGGTTTTGCACGGCGGCGGTCGCGATGACCGTACGCGGCCAGAGCGCGTTAACGGCGATCCCCGCGGAACGAAACTCGGACGCCATGCCGAGAACGCACATGCTCATGCCGAATTTCGCAATCGTATACGCAGCATGGGGCGCGAACCACTCGGGTCGCAAGTCGATCGGCGGCGACAGATTCAAAATGTGGGGATTGTCCGATTTGCGGAGGTGAGGCAGGCAAGCACGCGAGCACGCAAAGGTTCCGCGCGTGTTGACCTGGTGCATCAAGTCGAAGCGCTTCATCGGCGTCTCCAGCGTCCCCGTCAAGCTGATCGCGCTCGCGTTGTTCACGAGGACGTCGATTCCTCCGAACTTGGCCACCGCTGCGTCCACGGCCGCAGCGATCTGATCGTCGAAACGAATGTCCACGGCGCACGCGAGGGCGCGCCCCCCCCGGGCCTCCACCTCTTCCGCCGCCGAGTAAATCGTGCCCGGGAGCCTCGGATGCGGCTCGGTCGTCTTCGCTGCGATGACGACATTCGCGCCGTCGCGCGCCGAACGCAGCGCGATGGCCTTGCCGATTCCACGACTCGCCCCGGTGATGAAGAGAGTCTTCCCCTGTAGCGTCGGCATCTTCGGCGTGAGGGCGTCGGTGGAGGGGCGGGGGAAGGCGCCGGTCGGCAACGGGTTCGTTGCCGATGGCTTCGTCAGGCCATCAGCCCCCGTGGCTCATATGCCGCGCTGGCGCGGTGCTCGTCTCGGAGAATGTCGCGCAAAGCGTCTGCGAATGCTTGCAAGAACGCTTGGCTCGAGTCCGTCGGTCCCGCCGAATTGCGGCGCGGCCGCGAACGCTGTCCGCGCCCCTCGAAAGAGGGCTCTCCCGAATCCTTCATGATCGACATGATGACCCCGCTCCGTCGGCAAGGGAACACGCAAACTGTGTGGCAGGTGCTTCGCCCGACCGGAGTTCTCCCACGCCCGCGTCGTTCGATCGAGGGAGTTTACGATGTCTTTCAGGGGGCACGAAACGTAGCGCCACGTGGCCATCTGTGCGCGCCGAATGCGGAATGCGGCGGGATGGGAGAAAGGCACGCTTCTCGCCTTTTTTGCTCGACATTTCGCTCCGCGAAGCCACGGACCCCGGTGTTCGTCGCACGGCACTTCGAGCGGGCCATTCCCGATTCGAACCATCAAGGCGAGACGGAGGACAACCGAACGAGCTCGTCGAGCGCGGCCTCGGCGTTCGCGAGTCCGTCACTCGCGTCTCCCCCTTCGAAGCGGCGCGAGAGGCTCATGTCGGAGGCGAGCTTCCAGGCTCCGCGCGACGTTCGGATGAGCGCGGCGACTTTCCCCGGATCGAGCGGCGTGTCGTCTCGCAAGTAGAGCTTCACGATACGGGCGTTCGCCTCACAACCGAGCGCGCGAAGGCGCCGGAGCTCCGTCTTCAGAGCCATCAATTTGACCAGGCGACGCGCCTCGTCGGGCGGGGCGCCGAAGCGGTCCTCCATCTCGGCCGCGATCTCCGCCACGTGCCCTTCGTCCGTGGCGCTGGCGAGCCGCTTGTAGAGCGAAAGGCGGACCCCCACTTCGGTGACGTAGTCCTCCGGCAGGAGAGCCTCGATGTCGAAACGCAACTCCGGATCCACGTCGTGGGCCACTTCTTCGCCGCGCATCTCGTGCACGGCCTCGTCGAGCATTCGGCAGAACATGTCGAAGCCGACGCGACGCGACGTTGCCGGATTGCTCACCCCCGAGGAGATCGCCGGCGCCGCGCATTTCGAGATCGAGCGACGCAATCTGAAAGCCGCTTCCGAGCTCCGTGTGGCGTTCGAGCGCCTCGATTCGCGAGCGCGCCTCGTCGTTCATCGCGTTGGGAGGTGGGACGACGAGGTAGCAGTACGCGCGCTCCTTGCTTCGGCCGACCCGCCCGCGAAGCTGATAAAGTTGCGCGAGGCCGAAGAGGTCCGCGCGATCGATGATCATCGTGTTGGCGCGGGGGATGTCGAGGCCGCTCTCGACGATCGCGGTCGACGCGAGGACGTCGTAGCGGCCGTCGACGAAATCGAGCATCGCCTCTTCCAGAGCGGTCTCGCTCATCTGCCCGTGCGCGACGGCGATGCGCGCCGTGGGCACGAGCTCGTGGAGCCGCTGCGCCTTCTCGTAAAGCTGATCGATGCGGTTGTAGACGTAGAAGCACTGGCCCGCCGCGCGACGAGCTCGCGCTGCACGGCCTCCCGTACGACCTGCTCGTCCCAACGCGTGACGATGGTGCGCACGGCGCGCCGGTCGACCGGAGCCGTCGTGATGAGCGAGAGGTCGCGCATCCCCGTGACGGCCATCTGCAGCGTGCGCGGGATCGGAGTGGCCGTGAGCGTGAGGACATCGACTTGCGCGCGAAGCTGCTTGATGCGCTCCTTGTGGGCGACGCCGAAGCGCTGCTCCTCGTCGACGACCAGGAGCCCCAGGTGTCTTGAAGTGCACGTCCTTCGAGAGGAGCCGGTGCGTGCCGACGACGATGTCGACCTTGCCGTCCTTCAGGCCGACGATCGTCTCGTCCTGCTCCTTCTTCGTCTGGAAGCGTGAGAGGGCCCTGATGGTCAGGGGGTATCCGGCCATGCGCGCCTCGAACGTCCGAAAGTGCTGCTGCGCGAGCACCGTGGTGGGGCAAAGAATGGCCGACCTGCTTGCCCGCCATCGCCACCCGGAACGCCGCCCGCAACGCCACCTCGGTCTTGCCGAAGCCGACGTCGCCGCAGACGAGGCGGTCCATCGGGCGCGTCGACTCCAGATCGCGATTTACGTCGTCGATGGCGCGGGCCTGATCGCCCGTCTCGTCGAACGGGAATGTCGCCTCGAAGGCGCGGTAGTCGTCGTCGGCCGGCTTGAGCGCTTCGCCCACGAGGGCCTTTCGTTCGGCGTAGAGGCGAAGGAGCTCGTCGGCCATCTTGCGGACCTCCCGCGCGACGCGGGCCTTGGTCCGCGCGAACGTGCTGCCGCCGAGCTTGTCGAGCTTGGGCTGCGCGTTCTCGCCGCCGACGTACTTCTCGAGCTGATTCAGGCGCCAGACCGGCAGGTACAGCTTGTCTCCGCCGCCGTACTCGATCGCGATGAGATCGACGGTCACTCCGGAGACCGTCTTGTGAACGAGGCCTTGGTAGCGCCCGATGCCGTGCTCGCCGTGCACGACGCAATCGCCCGGCGAAAGACTGCGCAGGTCTTCGAGGAAGGGACGCGCGGAGTTGCCGCTCTTTGCGCGCTCGCGCCGGCGGTGCGCACGCGCGCCGAAGATCTCCTCTTCGGTGACGAGCACGAGGCCATCGGCAGGAAGGACGACGCCGCGCCGCGAGTGGCCCGACGACGACTTGCACTTCGTCGCGCAGGCTCGTGTCGTCGAGCCACGCGGGAGTCGAATGCGGCGAGTCGTTCCGGTGCAAGCGACCCCCTGGTGGCGAAGGAGGGTCACGAGCCGCTCAGCCTGCGTTTGCGCGCGAGCCGTGACGAAGACGCGCATTCCGTGGTCTCGCCAGTGAAGAAGACGCCGCACGAGCGGCGCAAGCCCTGCGCTCTTTCCTTTCGAAGAGCGGGCCGCTTTCACGGCGACCGTCATGTCCTCGTGGTCGCGGGAGGCGAGGTCCAGCGCGTCGCCGCCGTCCGCCGTGGTCACGCTCTCGAAGACGCTCATCCCCCCTTCGGGCTGTCCCGCGACGACCGTGCGGTGGAGGGCGAGGACCGCGCGCGACGCGACGTCGTCCGCGACGGCGTCCTCGCTCTCGAAGAAGGCCTCCGGTAGGAACGACGGCCCGGCGCCGCCCTTCTGCTCGGCGTCTCTGTATCCGCGCGTGATCTCGTCGCGCAACGCCCGCGTTATGCTCGGGGGGTCGTCGAGCACGATCAGGGCCGTCCTATCGACGTACGAAAGGAGCGGCTCGAGATCTTCGTAATACGCGGGCAGAAACCCGTCGGCGCCGAAAAACGCTCGACCGTTCACGACGTCGTCCACCAGGGCGCGCGTCTTTGTCGTGGGCCAATCGATGGCCTCCGCCAGCTGTGTAATGCGCGAGCGAGCCCGCGCCGACGTTCGCTCGTCGAGGATGGCTTCGCGGGCCGGCGGCAGCCACAACTCCGTCAGCGCGGGGGCGTCCTTGCGGGTCTTTTGCTCGACCGGATCGAAAGGTTTGAGCGACAGCACGAGCTCGCCGTAAAGCTCCACCCGTACGGGCGATTCGCTCGACGGGGGCCACACGTCGAGCAGGGCCCCGCGCACCGCAAAGCTTCCCGGATCTTCGACGACGGGCACGCGAAGATAGCCCGCCTCGGACAAGGCGCGCAGAAGCGCGTCTCGATCGATCTCCGACTCGACCGTGATTCGGTCGGCGCGCTTCACGAGCTCTTTTCGTGGCACCACTTTGCGGGCGAGCGCGGTCGCGGGGACGAGCAAGACGCGCCAAGGGCGGCCCTGCGCGAGATGAAAAAGCGTCGCCATGCGGCTCATGCTCGCGCGGCGATCCGAGCTCACGTCGGCGTACGGAGAAGACTCGCTCGACGCAAAGACGAGCACGTCCCCTTCGCCGGTGTCCTCGGCGGCGTCGTCGAATGCGCCACGGACGAGAAAGCCGATGTCGTCCGCCGCTCGCCGCGCGCCGTCCAGGTCCGCGGTGACGAAGACGACACGCCGCCCGGCTCGAACGACGGCCGCCGCGATCGCCGGGCCGGCGGAGCCGCGGACTCCTCCTACGTCGAGCTTACTTTGAATCAAGTGAGATGCCTTCGCGGCCACCGCGCGAAGGGGCGATGCCACTATGCCTTCCGGTGGAAGCAATCGGGGCAACGGGTCGAGCTCGCCTCCGGGCGCCTCGGGGACCGACAGGTCAATCGCGCGCAGATCCACCCGCTCGCCGAGCGTGGACGTGAACGACGGGGACCTCGGCATGATAGCCGATGAGGGGTAGGGCGCGCCGCCCGGCTCCGCAATAGGGGCTTTGGAGATAGGACCCCGCGTTCAATCGGGGCGAGCGAACGGCGGTTCCGAGGGGCGGACCGGATGTGGCGAGCCGCCGGGCAAGAGCAAGACCATGGCCGGAACGACGACGAGCGCCGCCAAGAGCCCCGCCAGCACGCCAATCGCGCCGACGGCGCCAAGGTCCCGCAGGCCATCGAAGCGGCACGCGAGGAGTGCCGCGAACCCGGCGGCGGTGGTCAGGGCGGTGGCCGCCACGAGGGGGCCCTGCGTGCGCATCGCGTCGCTCATGGGGCGCGTGCGCGCCGCGTGCAACAGAAACATCGATTCGTCGATTGTCACGCCGAAAAGAACCGGTAGGACGAGCGCGTCGAACACGTGCCATCGCACGGCGAGAAGCCGCATCACGAGGCCGATGGCACCCATCTCACAGGCCAGCGTGGCGATTGCGACGACCGCATGGGCCGCGCTTCGCAACGCAAAGCGCATGGCGACGGCCACCACGACGAGCGCGACCCCGCCGACAAGGACGAGATCGCGCCCGAGCGCCTCGCGCAGCGCGCCGTCGATCGCGTCGAAGCTCGTGATCACGGCCTCGGGGTCTGCCGCGAGGATGGCGGCCCGGGCGCGGGCGTCGGAGTCGGGGTCGCCCGTCGGGCGAACGTACGTCGCCACGAGCGTATCGGCCCCGTCACGGGCCACGTGACGCGACAAGAGCCACGAACGCGCGTCGTGTCCCGAGACCCGATCCGGCAGGATGCCGCTTGCCGGATGGGCGAATGCGTCAAGAGCGGGGGCGCACGCGTCGAGGTTGAACCCCGCGCCGCGAAGGGCGGCCTCGAACGCTCCGCGGCGCGCGGGCAGGTCGAGGGCGTCGCGTGCCCCCAGGCGCGCTCGCTGGGTCGCGGCCGCCGGCGCGAACGACGTCAGGGCGTCGAAGCCGTCGATCACGCGCGCGGCCTCCAGAGATTCGAGCGCCTCCGCGACCCGATCAGCCCGAGCGCGCGCCGTGGGCTCGCTCGGATCGCTGCTCAAGACCACCCATTGACCCGGCTGGCCGCCGAATAGCGCGCGGATACGCGCATCGACCGCGAGCGGCGCAAGCGCCCGCGGACGGATTGCGACCAGCGCGTCGGCGGGGCTCGGCCATCCCACGACGGCCAGCGCGCCCATGGGCAACGCACAGACGAGAAGAGACAGCGCGGCCCTTTTGCGCGTGGACGTCAACCTCCCGACCTGCTCGATGAAGCGCGACCGGCGGAACGGTGGCGGCGCGCCGCGCTCGAGCCATGCCCCCATATCGGGCGTGACAAGGAGGATCGCAACGGCCGTCAGCACTTCCCCGGCACCGCACAGGAGCCCGAGCTGCTTCATCGCCCGCAAGCCGCTGAGAGCGAGCGCCGCGAACGCCACCCCCGCGACGGCCGCCGCCGTCAAGGTGGGGCGCCAGGTCGCGCGCCGCGCCGCGCTTGCGGCCTGTCCGCCGGAGTACCCGGCGCGCCGAGCGTCGAGAAGGGCCGCGTACACGTGAACCCCGGTGTCGACCCCGACGCCGACCACGACGGCCGCAAACGCGATCGCGACGGGGCTCAAGCCGGATGGAAACAATGCGGCAAGTCCGGTCGTCCAAAGGGTTCCGACGATCAGCGGCGGCAGGACGGCGACGAGCGCCCGGACGCGCCGGAACGTCGCGACGAACGCCATCGACGCAAGGACGAGGGAGAGCGTCCCGCTTACCGCAAAATCGCGCTTGAGCATCGCCTCCGTCGCCCATGCGATCGCATGACCGCCCGCCAGCTCGGCGGTGACGCCGGGCCGTGCTGCGGCCTTCATCGTGGCCTCGACGTCCGTGACGACCGCGCGCGCCTCCTCGGAGACGAAGGCGCTGCCCTGCGGCTCGGCCACGACCAGGCGTGACAATCCCCCCTCCGCCACGAATGCCCCTCCGGGGGCCGCGGAAACGCTGCCCGCCAGCTCCGCGCGGACCTCCCAGGGTACCTGGGACAAGCGGAGCGGATCGCGCGCGAGCCACGTCTCGAGCCCCTCGTCGCCGGCCGGAGCCAAAAGGAGCGCTCGCGTCTCCGCAAGACGCGCGCGCATCCCCTCCGACGTGACAATCGCGGCTAGGCGCGCGCGCGCCTCCGGGCCGGCAAACAGCCACGCGAGGGTGGCATCGCGCGGCGCGTCGAGAGCCGGCGCTCGGTCGATGACGCGCGCGATCGACGGCGCGCTCCGAAGACCCGCGGCAATCGCGTCAGCCACCTGGTCGACGTCCTCGGCGCGCGAGCCGCGCACGAGGATGAGCGCCGGATCGCGGCCCCCGAACGCGTGTGTCCACCGCACGAGCGCGGAGGCCTTGCCCGACTCCGGGAAAAGTGCGGACATGTCGCTCGAGACGCGAAGCCTGACCGCGGTCAGGTACGCACAGACGATGGTAGCCACGACAATCGCGCTGGTGGCCCCGTACCTGCCCAGGCGCGATGTCATCGCTCGGGGCGCGGCCGTTCTTCCTCGCCTCGCTCGCCTCCCTCGCCTCCTTCGCCGCCCTCCTTGGCCGCCTCTTTTTGGACGCGAACGCGGACTCGCGTCACCCGCCGCCGGCTTATTCCCGTGACCTCCGCCGTCGCACCGCGCGCAAACTCGACCTTGTCGCCCGCACGCGGGAGACGGCCCAAGAGCTCGACCACGAGCGCCCCGACGGTCTCTCCCGAGTCCGCGCTCGGGACAGGCACGCCAATGGCGCGCAGCTCGTCCATCGCAGCACGCCCGTCGACCTCCCAAGCCTCCTCTGGACCCGGGAGACGAATGACCTTCTGAGGTTCTTCATCGAACTCGTCGCGGATCTCGCCGACGATCTCTTCGAGCAGGTCCTCCATGGTCACGAGCCCGCTGGTTCCCCCGTATTCGTCGACCACCACGGCGATGGGAACCTGCTTTCGCTGCATTTCGCGCAAGAGATCGACCCCGTTCTGGACCTCGGGCACGAACAGAACGTCGCGCCGGAGAGGCCACAGATCGACCAGCATGCGAGCGTCTCGATGAAGGAGAAAGTCCTTCGCGTAAAGGTAGCCCGCGACGTCGTCGACCGATCGGCCGTTGGTGATCAAGATGCGCGAGTATTGGTGAACGCGCAGAAAATCGTCTGCGTCGGCACCGCTCGTTTGAATGGGCAGCGATACGATATCGACGCGCGGCACCATCGAGTGCCGGGCGGCCCGCTGCGAAAAGCGCATGACCCGCTCCACGAGCTCGGCGAGCGCCTTGCCCCGGGCGCCTCGCGTAGCGTTGGCGGCGAGGATGGCGAGGATCTCTTCTTCGCTGAAACGCCCTTCCACGCTGCCAACGTCCGGTGACATCCCCACGGACCGCAGAATGGATCGCGACGCTCGCTCGAGGAGCCACAGCAGGGGCAGGAATGTCAGGTAGACGATGCGAAGCGGAATGGCGGATGCGAGCGCGGTCCCTTCGGAGCGCTGAATCGCGACCAGCTTGGGGACAAGCTCACCGAACAGGACATGAGCGAACGTCAGGATCGCAAACGCGACCACGTCGAGCAGAACGTGAACGGCACCGGCCGCGGGAGCGCCCACGAGCCCCAACGTGGCACGGTCCAGAAGGCCGGATACGGCCGGTTCGCCAATCCAGCCGAGCCCCAGGCTGGCCAAGGTGATGCCGAACTGCGTCACCGACAGGTAGCGGTCGAGCCGGCCTACGATGGTCTCGGCCAAAATGGCGCTTCGCTCACCCTTTCGCGCCCGCGAGCGAAGCTGCGTCGCCCGTACTTTGACGAGCGCAAACTCCGCCGCAACGAAGAACCCATTGAGGGCAATGCAGAGGGCGGCGACGACCAGGCCCCACACGGAGAGCCACTCCTACCACGACGGGATCCTTCGCGGGGGATAAGCCTTGGGGGGGGGACAAGGGAGCGTCTGGTTTTTCGAGGGGAACGCGTCAAGACACTCCTGAACCTGAAAGTGTGGCCAGAAATGGAGGTTGGACGGCTTGGCTTGGGGAGGGCCGTGGCTGGGAGAAACGCTAATGAGCCGATGCACGCCGCCCGGCGGCGCGCCCATCACCGTCGACCGGCACGGCGCTCGCGACGAAGGGTTATCCTCTTTGGCTTTTGTCCAAAGGGCTTGACGCCCATGAATGCTGCGGGGTGGCGCAGCGGCGTGCGAGCACGGCGAAACCGGTTGACCCCGTGCCCAAGCGGGCAACGGACGCGGCGCGGAACCGTGTCGGTTGCTCAACGGCGGTTCTCGGACGTAGTGCAGGACACGGTCTCTCCGCACAAGCGGTCCTCGGCCGACGCGTAGAGGGCGGTCTGCGGAGACGAATGGCACTGCCGCTCGGGCGGAGAATACGGTCCACTCGCCCGAGCGACGCACCGCTGAGCCGCAGAACCGAGTCGGCAAGCCGGAGAGACACGTGGCTCGCGCTCGCCGGGAGGTGTCTCACGCAAAGCGGTGCGTCGCTGAGCCGAAGAACCCCCTCGGCGCGGCTCAGCGGACCGCGGCTCACGCGGAGGGGTGTGCCTCCCGGCCTCAGCGGGCACTCTCTCCGCGTGAGAGAGCAGTCGCTCCGTCGCGGCCAGGCGCCGCTCAGGCGAAGAAGGTCGTTTCCCATCGTGAGCGGCGTCCCGCTGCGTCGAATGACGCCTCCCTTCGGGCCGCGTGAGTCAATAAACTGGCTCGTGAAAGAGTGGCCCGGCACTTTCGGGCGGCGCTTGAGCGCGATTGCCGTGAAGTTGCCCTCGCGAGAGCGAGACCGCCAACATGGCGGAGCATGCTACGAAGCCGGTTTTTCGCGCCGTGGCTCGTCGCCTCCATGGCCGCTTCGGGGGCCCCCGTCCTGGGCGTCCCGAGCGCGTCCGCATTTGGCGGTACGGCGGATCACTTGGGCCAGCAAGGTAACTTCGCGATCTCGAACCGTGCATCGCTCGGCTTCGATCAGGGCCTGAGTTATCCCGGTACCAGCGTTTCGGTCGCGCCCGAACTCGATTACTTCGTCATCGTGAATCTCTCGATCGGCGGAGCGGTCGTTCTCGACTGGGATTCGAACAACGGGGCCAGCGGAGGCGTCGTTCCGCAAATCGGCTACCACGCGGTCCTATCGGATACGTGGTCGCTCTGGCCTCGCCTGGCGGTCCCCCTGATGTCGGGCTCCCCGGCCCGCCTGTCGGTCGAGCTCTCCGTGCCGTTCTTGGTGCACCCTGCCGACCATTTCTTTTTCGGGCTCGGGCCTGCCTTGTCCACCGATCTGACGGGCGATGGCAAAATCACTCATCTGTACGGCGCCTTTGTCATCGGGGGGTACTTCGACCCCTGAACGCTCCACGCCGCCGCGATCGAAGCGGGAGACCGCTTGCAACTCAAAGGTCGAGATCCAGCTTTGCGATGCCGCTGTCAGCCGCTGCGAGATAGCCATAGCGCGCGAGATTACCCATCACGCGCACGACGTACTCGCGCGTCTCTTTGAACGGGATCCGCTCGACGAACGTGTCGATCTGCATGCCGGGGGCCCGGGAGGTCCAGCGCTCCACCGATTCGGCTCCCCCATTGTATGCCGCAACCGCGAGAGGCACATTGCCGTGAAACGCGTCGAGCAACTTTCGGAGCGCGTGGGCCCCCACACGAATCGCGTAGGGTGGGCTCGTGAGGCGCGCGTCGTCCTGGGGAAGCGAGAGCTCGGCGGCGATCGGTCGCGCGGTCTCCGGCAAGAGCTGCATCAGACCGACCGCGCGCGCAGACGACACGGCATCCGGGTCGAATCCGCTCTCCTGCCGCATCACCGCCCACAGCAAACCCCGGGGCAATTTCTCGCGCGCCTCCGCGTCATCCACGGCATCGGGATACGGCGCAGGGAAAGCGCAGTCCCAAGCCCATCGCGTTCGGTTCGTCGGCGCGACCGCAAAGAGCGAGGACGGCAGCGATTGCGCGATCTGGTAGCGTCGGCGCGCACGACCCAGCTGCCCGTATGCCGCGCAAAGGGCTTCGGGGGCGCGCGCTCCCGCGCCGCTCGCCACGATGCTCTCCCGCTCACGTAGGGCAAGTTCTGCGTCCTGCTCGAGGCCGAGTTGATGGAGCAAGTCCGCGGGCGCAGGGACCGTGACCGCGAGCGGCGCCGGGTCGGACGTCGAATCCGCCGGCGCGGCGTCGATGGGCGGCGGCACGGGAGCGCCCACCGCGGCGAGGCGGGCGCTCGCGACGAGCGCGGGCCACGTGAGCGGGCGTGACCGCACGACATCCGTCCACCGCATCACGGCGTGCGCCCGATCACCGTCCCGGTAGGCGGAGAGAGCGGCCATGTTCGCCAGGCGCGCGCTCGTCAAGGGATCGGGCTCGTCCTCCACCAGATGCTCGAATTCGACACGAGCCGACTTTGCGTCCCCGTCGAGCAGCGCGCACAGCGCCTCGTCAGTCCTCGCGTCGCGCAGTGGCGACGAGGGAGCCGAAGAAGGCAAAGCGTCACTCGGCGGATGGGCACGCACGTACGCACCGAACACACGCGCGCAGTCTTTCCACTCTCCGTGGAGCATTCGCAAGTAGGGGACGAGGAAGGCCGCCTGCTCGGCCCACGCGGACTTCGGATAACGGCGCCGAACGTCCTCGTAGCCACGGATTGCCTCTTCGTCGCGGTCCGCTCGTGAAAGGGCACGCGCCGAGTAAAATGCGTCTTCGGCGGCGGTTTTCCCCCCCACAGCCGCGGCCTCTTCGAGCGCCTTCGCCGCTTCGACGTAACGCCCGCGAGCGCGATAAAGCGTCATGGCCCGCGCGTGCAAGCGCTCTCCGAACGAGGGCCTTTCGGGGGCGGCAGCGGCGGCGTCGATCGCGCGTAGTGCATCGTCAGTGCGACCCGCCTGCGAGAGCACCTCCGCCCGGGAGAGGAGATCTTGCGCGCGGAGCGGGTGGCTTGGGTCTCGCGCAATCGCCGCGAGGGCGTCCGCGGCGGACGGCAAATCCGCGCCTTGGATCGCGAGCCAGCGCGCATCCGATCGCTCCTCGTCCGTCGCGTCGCTCGTCTCCACCGCGCCGCCCCCCAAGCGCATTCGAAGGGCGCGCGCCTCGCCCTCCTGCGCGCGGGTCCTTTTTTCGCTCGCGATGACGTGGTCGGCTGCGGCTCTCGCACGACGCGCGTCACCGGCCCTTTCGAACGCATGGGCGGCATCGAGCTGCGCCCCCGGCGTCGCACGCGAGGCGAACCATTCGCCGGCTTGCTCGAACGGCCCGACCGACGCCTCTGCTTCCGCACGCCGTCTTTCGACGTCCGCCGCCAACAAGGGAAGCGTCGCCTCCACGCCATCCATCAGCAAGAGGGCGCGGTGGCTGTCGCCCCGGGCGAGAGCCACCCGGGCGCGCACGTACCGAATCTCCGGTCGTGACCTTTCGGCCTCTGGCAAGGCCTCGAGAGCTCGCCACGCCGCGTCCCACTGCTCGTCGCGAACCAACGCGGGCCACACGGGTCGTGTCGCGGCGTCCTCGAATGACGGCGCGACGCGCGGAGCCTCGCTGGCAACGGCGGCGGAAGTGCAAGCTGGCGCCGGTGCACGGGACGCATCGAGCCTCCCGCACGCCACGCCCAGAACGAGCACCGCAAGACCCGGCCAGCCGTCATGTCCAGACATGAAACCCTCCCCCTCCGGTCCACCCGCACGCCCGCGTGATGCCGGCGGGGTCCTCGCCGTCGACCACGCTTCGCAGGCGCGGCAAACACATCGTATCGACGTGCGAACCGCGCTCCACGCCGATCCATTGCCTTCGCATCTTGAGCGCGACCGCCGCCGTCGTCCCGCTTCCGAGAAACGCATCGAGGACCCAATCGCCGGGATCGGTCGATAGGGCGAGAATTCGCGCGATGAGCTTCTCAGGCTTCTTGTTACGGGCAAAACGCGCATTTCCTTCCCGCGCGATCCCTTGGAAGCCGAGGTCGTCCCAGACGTTCGTGAGCGGCTCGACGAGCACCCGTCGCCCGTCGCGCAACGCCACTTTGTCTGCCAAGAAAAGCAGACGATTGCCCCGAAGGACAATGAGATCCTTTCGTCCCCGGCGCGCCAGCCGCAAGACCCGGGTAGGGTCTCGCCGGGAGTCGTCGATGAGCGCTCGTGCTTCTCGACTCACGGCCTCGTAGCGCGGCTGCGCAAAGCGAACCACGTGGTTTGCGTTTGCGAGGGCGTGCGCTTCCAGCTCGCCGCGCGACGGCGGACGGCCCATCACCCGACGGAGGTGCGTCGCGAGGGGAAGGAAGCGCCATTCGGCCGGACGATCTCGCGGGTTCTCGAGCCAGGTGGTGTACGCCGCATCGTAGCCGGCGCGCTCGCGCGCCACCGCATTGCAGCGCCAGTCCGTGCGGCTTTTCGCGTAGACCAACACGTAGTCGGTGACGTTGACCGGGCCCCTATTGATGGCCTTGTGCCCGGTGGCCGCGCTCCGCACGACGGTGATCGTCGAAATGCGCTGCTCGCGTCCGTAAACCTCGTCCATCGCGCCGAGCAGCGGGCCGAGCTCGGTATCGTCGATCTGCACGAAGATCGCGCCGCTCTCGGACAGGAGAGCGCGGGCGGCATCGAGTCGGTCGCGCATCATCGCTCGCCAGGCCGCCGGTGCGAGGGCGTCGTCGTATTCGGCAAATCGCCTTTGCGAGTTGTAGGGCGGATCGAAGTACACGCAGCGGAACCGGCCGGCGAACCCGGCTCGCCCGAGCCGGCCCATCGCGTCGAGATTCTCGGCATGCACGACGGCGTTGGAGCTGCTTTCGTCGCCGTAAGAGCGTGACGCGTCCCGCACGAAGGGTTGGGACGGAGCAGCGTCGCCGCCTCCCGCTCCGGCCCCTCCGCGGGGCTCCAATCCAAAAGGCGGCTCCGTGTTCATGGCAAGCTTGCCCACCGCGAGCGAAGAGCTCAAATGGGCTCGACCGGACCCTCAATCCAGGGCGCGACCAAACGGCGCCAATTCGCTTCGGCGCGAAGTCCCGCGAGAACGCTCCCGAAGCCCCATTGCAAGCGATTCACGAACGTGAAGTCCGTGGGCATGCGCAACGGAGCGGGCAGGTTGGGCATGGCCTGGTCAGGCTTGAACACGAGATCGCGCCCCCCGCGGACCAGAAAGGCGACGCTCTCTCGAGCAAACTCCTTCGTGTATCGAAAGGGAGCATCGACCGTGAGCGGCTGAAGAATGAGTCTCGTGTATTGCGTGTAGAGGGCAAAGCCCTGCTCGTCGCTCGGGTCATACCCGAGTACTTCGACGCACGCGCGATAAAAAGCGTCCACGTCGCCGCTCTGCAGAGCGGTAATATAGCGCTTCATCCCCGTGACGGCGGCGACGGGCAGCCGCTTGTGACAGCCGAAGTCGAGAAACGCGACCTTTCCACCGCCGAGGAAGCGATAGTTACCCGGGTGCGGGTCCGCATAGAGAAGACCATGGCGAAATAGCGCACGGAACATGAAGCGTCCAAGCGTCTCGCCGGCCGCGTTGCGGTCGGCCTCGCTCGCGGTCTGACAGAACGAAGCGTAGTCGGTGCCCCCGATGAGCTCGAGGGTCAGCACGCGCTTCGTCGAAAGGGAATGGAACACGCGCGGGACGACGATTTCGCCGTCGTCTCTGTGGATGCGCCGGAACGCTTCGGCCGCTTCCGCTTCGATGCGGTAGTCTACCTCTGCGAGAAAAACGGCTCTTATTTCTTCGAGCGTTTCTTTGCTTTGGTAGCGGCGTCCAATAGGCGAAATCAGAGATTCCAGAAGCGACAAGCTCTTGAGATCGTTGTCGATGGCGCGGTCGATGCCGGGGTACTGAACTTTCACGGCGACCCGTTCGCCTCCGTGCATGACGGCACGGTGCACTTGGCCGATGCTCGCCGCCGCAAATGGCTCGAGCTCCCATTCCGAAAAGATATCCTTGGGGTGTGCGCCGAGATCCTCCTGGATGACGCGGATGGCCGCTTCGGGCGACAGCGGCGGGGCTCGCTCCTGCAGGCGCGCGAGGACTTGCTGGAACTTCTCTTCGTATCCGGGCGGGGCGAGGCCATCGATGTACGACGCCATCTGGCCGAGTTTGAGGGGAAGGCCTTTCATCTCCCCGAGCGTTTTGAGCATCGCGTCGGCGGTCTTCTTCGCATTCTTGACAAGACGGCGACGCGCCTCGGTCTCGTCTTCCTCGCTGCGCCGGCTACCGACCGCGCGCCGCACGGCCTCCGCGGCCATCGGGAACGCCCTGGGCGCGAGCGCCCCGAGGCGCGCGAGCCGGCCCAACCGCGAGACCGGAGGCGCGTCGGGACTCGGGGGGGACGGTGGTCCGGCGGGCGAACCTCCGCGCGGGGGCGAAGAAGACATGGGGACCATTATGCGGCAGGGGCGCGGGCGATGACTACAGCTCTCGAAAGACGCGTCACTTGACCTTTGCGCCGACGAGTACGATTACCGGTGCGCCCATGCCGGCCGCTCCGAGCCTCCGTCTCCCTCGCACGTTCGGTCGCTACGTCCTCTTTGACTTCATCGGCCGCGGCGGAATGGCGGAGATTTACCTCGCGCGGGAAAAAACGGAGATCGGAGCCACCCGCCTCTGCGTCGTCAAACAGATCCTGCCCGAGCTTGCAAGCGACCCCAAGTTCAGCGACATGCTGGTGCACGAAGCCAAGCTGGCGGCGCGCCTGAGCCACGCCAACGTCGTTCAGGTCCTCGATCTCGGTCGCGAGGACGGGCGCCTCTTCATCGCGATGGAATACGTCGAAGGCTTCGACTTGAACGATCTGTTTCGCCGGTGCTCGAACGCGAAAATCCCCCTGCCGTTCGCGCTGGCGGTGCACGTCGTGCGCGAGGCGCTCAAGGGGCTCGATTACGCTCATCGCAGAACGGACGACACGGGCCATCCCCTGGGCCTCGTACACCGGGACGTTTCCCCGTCGAATCTCCTCGTGTCGTTCGAAGGCGAGGTCAAAGTCTGCGATTTCGGCATCGCACATGCGAACGACGCGATCGCGGGCGAAGTGCCGCAAGAGCTCGAGGACGTCGTGAAGGGCAAGGCCGGCTACATGAGCCCCGAGCACGCGCGGGGCGAGCCCATCGACGCACGCGCCGATGTCTTCGCCGCTGGAATCGTGCTCTGGGAACTGGCCGCGGGGCGACGCCTCTACCGGGTGGCGGACGGCGCCGGCAGCCTCCTCGAGCAGGCTCGGCGGGCCCAGGTGCCGGAGCTGCTGACCGCGGGACTGCCTGCGGAAGAGCACCTCCACCGAATCGTGGCCAAGGCGCTCTCCGTCGATCGAGAGGCTCGCTACCCGTCTGCCGCCGCGATGCATCGTGAGCTCGACGACTATGCGGCACGCGCCAAGCTGATGACCAGCCCGCTCAAGCTGGGCGATTGGCTGACGGAAGCCTTCGGTTCGGACATCGTGGCCCAACGACGAACGCGCGAGCGAGCGGCCGCCGCGCTCGAAAGAGGATCTCCACTGGTTCTTCAAGCCGTTGCGGCTCCCGCCCCCACCTCGAGTGCCGTGGCGTTCGCCGGCGATGACTTGGGGCCATCCACACCGCGCCACGCATCCGCGGCGGTAACATCACGGGGCCGCCGAATAGCCGTCACGCTGGCCACCATAGCCGCCGTGTTGCTCGTGGCACTGGCCGCCATATTCGCCGCGCTCGCGGCTCGCTCCCGCTAAACACGTGCGTCTCGTCGAAGTCGCGCTGCCGCTACCGGTCGCCCACGCCTTTACCTACACGGTACCCGAGGCACTCGTGGCTCGGGCCGTTGCCGGCTCCCGAGTCATCTGTCCCTTTCGTGGGCGCCGCCTCATGGGCGTAATCGTCGAGGTGCGCGACGCAGAGGCGCCCGCGGCCACGAAGGCCCTGGCCCGCGTCCTCGATGCGGAGCCCGCGGTACCTCGGGACTTGCTCGCGTTCTTGAAGGAGCTCGCGACGTACTACTTCGCTCCGATCGGCGAAGTGATGCGCCTCGCGCTCCCTCCCGCCACGCGCGACGCGGCGCAAGAGCTGGGCGAACCCATGCTCTTCGAGCGTGCCCGCGGCCTCGCGACGCGCCGTGTCCAGTGGGCTGCCGCGACGTCTCGCCTGGAGGCGCCCGGTAGCCTGCGGGGCCAAACGGCGGCAATCTTGGCGCACCTTCGCGCGGCCGGCCCGACTCCGATCGCGCGGCTTTCGTCGCGGTGGGGAAACGCACGAAGCGCTCTTAAGGCCCTTGCCCTCTCGGGCCTGGTCGATCTGGAAGAGCACGACGCTCCGAATGCACCCTCTTTCGCCGAACCGGCGGCGCGCGATACGATCCCCGAAGCTACCCAAGGACAAGCGGACGCGGTGAAAGCGATCGCGAGCGCCCTGGCGAACGCGCGGCCCACGACCTTTCTCTTGCAGGGCGTTACCGGAAGCGGAAAGACCGAAGTCTACCTTCGCGCCATAGCCGCTGCGCGCGACCACGGTCGAGGGGCCATCGTGCTGGTTCCGGAAATTGCGCTCACGCCCCAACTCGTGGGTCGCTTTCGCGCCCGCTTCGGAGACAACGTCGCCGTGCTCCACTCGGCGCTCACTGCGAGGGAACGCTACGCCATGTGGCACAGGCTCCGCGGCGGCGATGTGGACGTGGCGATCGGCGCGCGAAGCGCGCTGTTCGCCCCCGTGCACGCCCTGGGACTCGTGATCGTCGACGAGGAACACGACCCCAGCTTCAAACAAGAGGAGGGAGTTCGCTACCACGCCCGGGACATGGCCATCTGGCGCGCCCACCGAGTGGGAGGCGTGTCGGTGCTCGGGAGCGCAACGCCGTCCCTCGAAAGCGAACACCTCGTGCGAAGCGGGCGCGCCTTGAAGCTGCGGCTTCCGAATCGTGCGCGCGACCAACCCCTGCCGCTCGTCGAGCTGGTGGATCTCCGGCGCGTCGGAGCCGGACCGACCGGGGACCGACGCATCAGCCTGCCGCTCTTCCGCGCCATCGAGGATGCCCTCCGCGCGCGCGAGCAAATTATCCTCTTTTTGAACCGCCGCGGATTTGCTCCGAGCGTTCGGTGCGAGGCCTGCGGCCAGGTCGCAACCTGCCGAGAATGCTCCGTTGCGCTCACGTACCACAAGGGCGCGGGCGCGGTACGATGCCATTATTGCGATTATGAAGCCTCGCTCGACGCGCGCTGCACGGCGTGCGACACGGAAGCCCTGATACTGGAAGGGATAGGAACCGAGAAGCTCGAAGAGACGTTGTCGGCCGCGTTCCCGCAAGCGCGCGTGGCGCGTCTAGACCGCGACGTGGCAACCGGGAAGAAGATTGAAGCTCTCTTGACGCGCGTTCGAGCGCGCGAAGTCGACATTCTGGTGGGGACGCAGATGGTGGCCAAAGGACACGATTTGCCCAACGTGACGCTCGTTGGCGTGATCAACGCGGACGCGGCGCTTAGCATCCCCGACTTTCGAGCCAGCGAGCGGGCGTTTCAGCTCCTGGTGCAGGTTGCCGGCCGAGCGGGGCGTGGGGACGTAAAAGGACGCGTCATCGTCCAAACGTGGGATCCGACACACCCGGCTATCGCGCTAGCGGCCCGGCACGACGTCGACGCATTTCTCGATCGCGAGCTTTCGGACCGCCGCGAGCTCGGGTATCCGCCGCTGACACGGGCGGCGCTCGTTCGCGTAGACGCCGTCGACGAGGACGAGGCGCGGTCCGCGTGCGCTCGCCTTGCCGAGGTGGCTCGGTCGTGCGAGGCGGTAAGAGAGGGCGCTGTCGTGGTTCAAGGCCCCGCTCCGGCTCCGGTCGCACGCGTTCGAAATCGTTTCCGGTTTCGCGTGATGCTTCGCGCTCCGGGGCGGCAGCCTCTTCGAGCGGTCCTGGCCTCGATCGACGCGGTGCGTGAGTCCCTTGGGCGCAACGTGCGCGCGTCGATCGACGTGGATCCGGTCCAACTGCTATGAGCCGCGTGACCCATCCGTCGACCGCGCCCCCTCAATGGGATCCGGTCGCACTGTCGCCGCTGTCCACGCGCCTTGCAACCGAGCGTCTCATCCTCCGCCCTCCGCGCACGTCCGACGTCCCGCGGATGCGCATGGCGCTACGGAAAAACGCGGCCCACCTGAAACCGTGGAGCGCCGCGCCAGCCCCCGGCGAAGACCCTGCATCGCTTACTTCGGTGTCGCGCGCCGTGCTGCGGCACCGCCGTGAGTGGAAACTCGGGCAAACGTACATCTTGCTCGTCTTCCGGCGCGAAGACGAGAACGTCGTCATCGGTCGGGTCGCGCTCGGGGGCATCCTTCGGGGCGTCTTTCAAAACGCATATCTGGGCTATTGGATCGACGCCGAGCATCAAGCCCGCGGCCTCATGACCGAGGCCGTCGTCGCAACGACCTCGTTTGCCTTCGGCGCGGCGGGCCTGCATCGCGTTCAGGCCGCCGTCATGCCCCGCAACGCTCCAAGTCAGCGCGTGCTCGAGAAAGCCGGCTACCGTCGCGAGGGGCTGGCGCATCGATATCTCTGTATCGATGGAAACTGGTCCGATCACGTCCTCTTCGCAATCACGGCCGAAGAATGGAGTCCGGATCGGCGATAGCGCGCAACTGCCTCCTCCCCGCGCCGAAGGGGGAGCATGCGCGCCGCCACGTCGTTTGCGTTGGAGCTCATCGCCGCGGCCCTCTCACCCCCACGCTGCGCAGCTTGTGACGAGCCGGTCGACATCCTCGCGGCCTTCTGTCCGCCGTGCGCGCGAGCGACCCAGCGCGCCGACGGGGGCGACCCACACGCCAGTGCCGCGTTCGTGTATGGGGGATCCATCGCCCGCGCGATCGTCCGCCTGAAGTACGAGCGGCGGCCGGATTTGGGACGCCCGTTGGGCGACTTGCTCCTTCGCGTGGTCGAGCCCGTCCGCGCGCAGCTGGGGGACCGCGTCGTGGTTCCCGTCCCGCTGCATCCGTCTCGGCTGGTAGAGCGCGGATTCAACCAATCGATGCTAATCGCTCACCGGCTCGCTCGCGGCCTCCGGGCACCGCTTTGGCCTCTCGCACTCGCGCGAACGCGGGCCACCGCCACACAGGCCACGCTCGACCGCGAGGCGCGCATCGCGAACCTGGCCGGCGCTTTCACCGTGCGCCGTCCCGCGCGCGTCCGCGGCAGGCCCATCCTTCTCGTGGACGACGTACGGACGACGGGCGCAACCCTCGACGCGTGCGCCAGCGCGTTGCGGAACGCCGGTGCCACGGAGGTCGCGTGGGCCGTCGTAGCCCAGACCGGCGAGCCGGGCGGCCTTCCCATGGGGGAGCGTCGCGAGGCGCAGGTCGGCGCGCGCCCGAGCGGTGCACGTTCAAT
Source organism: uncultured delta proteobacterium (assembly GCA_963831555.1). Lineage (GTDB taxonomy): Bacteria > Myxococcota_A > Polyangia > Polyangiales > Polyangiaceae > Palsa-1150. The sequence continues at coordinate 89,653 of CAWHQT010000014.1, read as the reverse complement.
GTGATGCGAAAAAGAACGGTAGAACAGCGGTTCGGGCGCGCCCGCGCGGCGAAGGACTAAGCGTTTGTTCGTCGTGGGAGTATCGTGCGTGCGGCAGCCGTGCGCGACGAAAACCAACCCAAGGGCGAACCGAGAAAGGCGCCACCCGCCGCGAGCCCCGAATCCAATCAGGCATCTCCGTCGCCGGAAGGTCCCGAGGTGGGACTTGCGTCGCGTCGAGGGCGTTCTCCGAGGACACCTCCGTTGTCGCCTGAGCCCGGAACCCTACGCGGAGGGATTTCCGCAAACGGGAGGCCGAACGTGCTCGGCGAATCTTCGGCCTCGCCTTCGCCGGATTCGGCCACACCGCCCATTCGAGGAAAGTTGAGGTCGGCGGATGAGATCAGCTCGTCGATGCTTCTTTCGGAAGAGGTGATTCCAAGCCTAACCAACGCGGATGTCGAGGAATTGAGCGGCTCGTTACTCCTCGACGACCCGAGCGCAGCGCATGCCCTAGGCTCTGTCGAAGGACGCAGCGCGCGTTACGGCGCGCCCAACGAGCCCAACGAGGAGAGCGCTGAACGGGCGCCGCCCTCGGTGAAAGCACCCCCGCCCCGATCGATAAAACCCCCGCCGCCGCGGTCGATGAAAGCGCCGCCGCACCAGTCGACGCGTCCCCCGGTGAGGTCGGCTTTGCCGCCGGTGCCTGGGCCGAAACCCATCAGCCCGATCGACCGCGCCCATGAAAAGCTCGCGAGCGGGCAAGAGGCGCCTTGGGCGACGCGCGTGGTCGGCGCGCCCGAGCCTGCGGGCCGCGAACACGTTAGGGTATTGGCGCCCTCTTCGTCGTCGGCCGAGCCTCCCGCGGACGTCGGCCATGAGGCCGAGACTCTGCCCATTGGGGCGATGCGTGTCGTTCTGCCCGTAGCGCCCACAACACAGCACGGTACCCCATCCGAGGAGCAAAGCCCGGAAGCCGAACCCGCGTCGGACACGCCGCCGTCCTCTTCGGATGCGTTGGGCGCGGACCTTGCGCTCGAGGCACTCCCGCCCGAGCGAACGGCCGTACGGCCCGATGTCATGACCGCCCTGCGCAACCTTGGCGCGCTGGTGCGGACGCGAGCCTGGCGCCCGGCGGGCGATGGACTGCCCCCGTCGTTTCTTTGGGCGGTCACGGCGACGGGCATGGCGCTCGGGATTGGAGCGGCCCTCACGATCATCCTGTCCCTCCGGCGCCCTACGGTCGACCGAGGGGCCGAAATGCTCGCCGTGGCCCCTATGCCGGCAATACGTCCGGATGCCGTGGGGGAGGTCATCGCGCAATCCCCGGCGGCCCCCGAGCCCAAAGCCTCCGCTCCACTGGTCGTACCTCTCAAAGCGTGCAGGGTGTCCGGCACCTCACGTGTTCTGGCGCCCGCGGCAGTCCTCTCCTCCGGAATCGAAGCCCGCGCGCTGAGCGACGATGAGGTCGCCCTAGCTTTTGCTTCGACCGATCACGCAGCGGTCGCCCTTCGTTTCGACCCGTCATCGTCGTCGTCGCCCGTGACCGCGATGGTCCGGTCAAGAAGTGCGATTCGTCGAGCCTCTCCGATTCTATCGCCCAAGGGGACGCTCGGCGTGGCGGTGGATGTTGACGCGAAGAACGACCCCATCGACGGCCGGCGCACGCTCATGGTCGACCCGCCGGTCCAAGTCGGCACTCAGGGCGGCACCATCGTTTGGGCGCACCAAGGCGGCTCGCCAGCCGGTACGCTATGGTCTCTTGACGGCCCCGGGGAAGTCCAAGCGCTGCGCGGCGCCTTCGATCCCACGCGGGAACGCAGCCCTATCGCGCTCGTGTTCCGGCAAGGAAGCACCATAAACCTCGGCCTTACAGACGGCGGCGAGACGCTCGCGGCGCAGGGCGGCCTGCTCCGCTTCGAGGGGCTCGGGGAAAGTGTGGGCTCGCCGGCGCTCGCCATGAACGACGGCGTCGTGGTCGCGGTCTGGGCGGACCGCGCATCGGCCGATACGCCATGGAGTCTCCGCTGGACTCACTTCAAGGCAGGACAAGCGCCCGCTCCGCCGACCGCGTTCGACCCGCCCCTCGGTGAGAGCGGGGAGCAAGCCATGTCGCCGGCGATAGCGGCCATTGCCGGCAAGCGATTCTTGCTTGTCTGGACTGAAGGACCCGCGTCCGGCCACGATGTTCGGGCGGTCACGCTTTCGGAAGAGGGCGAGTTGGTGGGCGCGCCCCTCAGCATCTCGAGCGTGGGCTCGAACGCGGGACAAGGCCAGGCGGTCGTTACCGCGGCAGGGCACGGCATCGTTGCCTTTCTCGAGTCCTCCAAGGCCGGGTTCCATGTCGCCGGCACGCCAATCGTCTGCGACATGTAGAAGAGCACCCGGCGCGCTAACGGACCTTGGCAAGAGCCGATACGAATTGGTCCGCCGGAACGAACTCCGTAAAGCGAAAGGCTTCCCGCCCGTCGGTTCCAAAAAGGAGGACAACCGGGAGCCCTTCGGTAGCCCCATACTTCCTCCGGATGCGGGCAACCTCGGGATCGTCTTCGTTGGTGGCGTCGACGTGCAAAGCCACGAAACGCTCGCCCTCCGCGCGAACGCGCGGGTCCGGAAACGTTCTCTCGTCGAGTTCTTTGCAGGCCCCACACCAGTTTGCCCCAAAGTCGATGAGGAGCGGCTTGTGCGCCAATGACGCAAGATCGAGCGCCGCCTTTTCGCTGGACTCCCACTTCATGGCTGGCACGTGCATGTGCCACCAACTCACGACCATGAAAAGGCCCGCTATGGCCGGAACGATCGACGCGAGCTTCGCGAGTTTCGATAGGTGCGCGATGGATGACCTGCGGCGCTCGGCAGCCACATGGGCGCACGCGAGTAGGACCCCGATCGTTAGCAATACCATCCCCGCGACGCCATACGGGGCGCCGGGGCGAACCCATTGCGCAAGCGCTCCACGAGGAAGTGCATCGCGGATGTAAGAGAGCGCCAAATAAGCAAGCACGACGCCCCCGACCCACTTGACGCCCATCATCCATGCCCCGGCCTTAGGGAGATTGACGGCAAACGCACCCACGACGAAAAAGAGCGTCCCCAGGCCCAGGCCGTAGCTAGCCATGGCGGCGGATCCGAGCGCGACATTGCGCGTGCTCGCAATCCACCCCAAGAGGCCGAACAGGAACGGACCTACACACGGCGCCGCCAGGAGGCCGCAGACGAGGCCGAGCACGAACGCCCCTGCATAGCCCGTCCCCCCGGCGCCCGAGAGGCGATTGCTCAGCTGCTGCGGAAGCGCGATTTCGAACGCGCCGAAGAGCGACGCGGCGAGCAGCGAAAAGACGATTGCGATCGCGGCGACAACCGGGAGGCTGCCCAGCGCGCCGCCAAATCCTCTTCCCAGCAGCGCCGACGCGACGCCCATCGGGGCGAATAGGCACACAATTCCCAGGACGAACGAGAGTGACAGAAATATCCCGTGTAGGCGCGTCTCGGCTTCCTTCGCACCGAAGACCGAAACCGTGATGGCGATCATCGGGTAAACGCACGGAGTGAGGCTCGTGAGCAGACCGCAGCCGAAGCTTACGGCCAGCGCCGCGAGGGCTCCATGGGTGACGGCCCGTTCGAACACACCGGTGTCGGACCCGCCCACGCCCCCGCCCGCCAGGAGAGGCAGTGGCCAAAGAGCTACGAAAAGAGCCGTCGCGACGAACGCGGCGCCCCGTACACGAGGGGTGGCGAGAGGGACGCCGATGGCACGTCTACGACGGAGCTTCACGACGGGTCTTCAGTCCTTCGATGCGCGGGCGCGCCACAAGAGCGCACGACCGCGTACGCGTATCGTTCTATCACGCGAGCGGCGCGAGGCTCGGACGCCTCAATTCGTTGACATCTTGGCCAGGGTGGCCCGCGCCATTCGCAGCTCGCCGTCGAGCGCGAGCATTAGGGCGGGCCGAGCGCTCTCGGTGCGCTTAACGAACGCCTCGAGAAAGCGGCGAGCGGCCTTCCACGCTCCTGCGGCGTAGGACAGGTGACCGAGCACGAACCGCCCGTATCCTTGGCCACACGGCGCGACCGCGAGCTCCTCGATGACGGATGACACGTCGTCGACGCGCTCACCGGCGGCGATGCGCACAAGCGCGAGGTGAGCGCGATAGAGCGGTTTATCGCTCGTCGCCCAACGTACCGCGCGCGAGAGTACCCCCGACGCCTCGGCGTACCGTTGCGCCAGAAAGAGCGCGCTCCCCAGCGTCCAAAGATGGAACGGCCTACGAGACGCCGGTCCGCGGCGTGCCGCGATGCGAAGGTGCGAAAGGCCCACCGCGAGATCGCCAGCTGCCAGCGCGGCTCGGGCAGCATCTTGGTGGAACACGTCGACCAGAACGTTGAGGTCGAGCGCTCGCAAGGCCGTGGCCAGCGCGCGGTCGAAGCGCCGCTCTTCGTAGTACGACAAATAAAGCTGCCTCAGGAGCATTGCGTGCGTCGTGTCGTCGAGCGGAGGTCGCGAGGAGAGCCCCCGGCGTGCCCAACGGGCGCGCGAAAGGGCCGAGCGAGCCGCCGTGGCCTTCTGCAGCAACTCCTCCGCGCTAAGAGCCCCCCCGCCCATGTCAGCCCACGTCAGCCCACGTCACAGAGGGCTACCGAAGAAGTACCCGCCATCCGCGCGTCTCCCGTGCGCCACGTGGATGACCTTACCATTCATCCGGCGCGTGAGCCAAAACGTGCTACCGGTCCGCGCGTGGACTCCCGCCCGGCCATGGTCTTCGTCGCGCTCTTGGCAGGGACGCTCGTCGCGGCGGCTTGCGGCCGGCGTGCGACCGAGGGCGATTGTCAGCTTATCGTCAATCGAAGCGTCGAGCTTCAAATGAAGGAGATGAGCCTCACGAACGCCGCCGCCGTGCAGAGGCGTGAGGACCAGGTCCGGGGCGAGCTCCAAGCCGAGATCGAGTCGTGCGAGGGGCGGCGCGTCACGGCCAAAACGATGGCCTGCGTGTCGGCCGCGTCCTCCAATCAGGAGCTCGACCGATGCCTTCGCTGAGGCCCGCGGTCGTGGCCGGACTCCTGCTGGTGGAGCTGTCGACTCTCGCCTCGGGATGCAAGCCCAAGCCGAGCCAGGCCGAGTGCGATCAATTGATTGGACGCTACGCCCAGCTGGTGGTGACGGAGAAGTATCCCGACGCATCGGCGGCGCAGATCGGTACGGAAGAGCAGCGCGAAAGGCTCGAAGCACGAGGCGACGACGCCTTCAAGAATTGCGGCTCCGAAGTGACCCGCGCGGAGTTCGCGTGCGCGATGCGCGCGGCCACGGCCGACGCATTCGAAAAGTGCCTGGAATGACGCCCCGCGGACGTCAGCGAACGTGGGCGGCTCGACCGCGCATTCTCTGCTTGTTGCCCACGGCGGTGGGGCCTTCGAGCTGCCACATCACGTCCCCCCCCAGCTGACAGACCTGGTCCTCGAGCTCTCGCAGGCAAACGTCCTTCGAATCGCCCTCCGCGCAAAAGGCGGTTACCGTGCCCACGTTCTCGGTGGGCATCGGCGGAGCGTCGGCGAACACGCGAACTGAACACCCGGGTTCTCGGGGGCGCTCCAGGGCGCGCTTCGAATGCGCGGCCTGAGCGACGAGATGGCCGCCGCCGATGGAGTTGTCTGCAAGACCCCAGGCGACGTCGCCTCCGCGAGCGCAGACCGCGTCGAGCAGCTCACGCTCGCACGAGGACGCTCCCGGATCGCAATCGACGCTGACCGCGCCGAGCTCCTCGACGGAAAGCGAAGGGCCGGCCGGGTAAGCCCGTACCGCACACCCCGATTTGCGCGAAGGATACCGAGCATCGGGGGCGGTTGCGCACGCATGCAGGACGAGGGCCGCGAGCGAAATGAGGAGGGCCCGAAGGCACGATGTCGCGCGGGAAGCGACGCAGACGGATCCCATGCGACTACTCGGCGGCGACGCGTGTCTTCGCGAGTGGAAAGCCCAGCGCTTCTCGCTGCGCAAGCCACGACTCGGCGACACCTTTCGCCATGGCCCGAACGCGCCCGATGAAGCGCTGGCGTTCGGTCACGCCGATCGCGCCGCGCGCATCGAGCACGTTGAACGCGTGAGCCCCCTTCACGACGAAGTCATAGGCCGGCAAGACGAGCTTTTTCCGTGGGTCCTCGCTGAGCGCGAGGAGCCGCTTGCACTCCTTTTCGCATTGATCGAAGGCCGCATGGTGGAACCCCACGTCGGCTTGCTCGAAGTTATACGTGGACCACTCCCACTCGGCCCGCTTGCAAAGTTCGCCGTAGGGCACACCGGGCGCCCACGCAACGTCGTACACGTTGGCGACGTCCTGCAAGTACATGCAAATTCGCTCCAAGCCGTATGTGAGTTCGCCGCTGATGGGCCGGCAATCGATGCCGCCGACTTGTTGAAAATACGTAAATTGGGATATCTCGAGCCCATCGAGCCACACCTGCCATCCGAGACCCCAGGCGCCGAGAGTCGGCGACTCCCAGTCATCCTCCACGAAACGCACGTCGTGGAGCTCGGGCTTGGTGCCGAGCGCCAACAGCGACGCGAGATACTGGTCTTGGATGTCGATGGGCGACGGCTTGAGGACCACCTGATACTGATGAAACTGTTGCAGGCGGTTCGGGTTGTCCCCGTAGCGACCGTCCGCGGGTCTACGGGACGGCTCCACGTACGCCACGTTCCAAGGCTCGGGCCCGAGCGCGCGAAGAAACGTCGCAGGATTGTAGGTGCCGGCGCCGACTTCGCTGTTGTACGGCGCGACGATGAGACAACCGCGCTTAGCCCAGAAGTCCTGCAAGGCCAAAATGACTTCCTGGAAGTACATCTCTTTCAGCTTCCTAGCACGCGGAGGCAAGGACGACGCGTGGCTTCAGCGAGGCGGCCTGCGTCGATCGTGAAACCATTCGCGGTAAACGCGCATCTTCTCGACCTGCGCGTCCGGCGCGTGAGCCCGGCACGTGGAGTCCTCGTCCGTTCCGGGCAACGATCCCCAGCGCCGCTCCACACACTCGTTGGGATTGTATGCCATCTCGAACGCCTCCGCACGGGCGGCCACGTCCTTCAGCGTCAGCTCCCAATCCGTTCCGTCGCTTCGCGTGTACGTGAATTTCCGCGCTCGGAGCTCGCGCGCGAGTCGCCCTTCGAGCTCATCGCGCACCATCGCCGGGGTCTTGCCGTTCGGCATGGCGAAACGGTCCGGATGTCGCTCGACGTGTGCGGGAAGCGCTCGCGCCACGTCGATGGCGATGAGCAAGCGGAGATCCCGCGATGGCGTGGAGAAGTCCTCCCAGCTTCCCGTGGTCTCAAAGATCTTCTCGCCGTCCGGCATTTCCGCGGGTTCCTTTCCGGCGGCGAGAAACTTGCGCCCGTTCTCGACGGAAATGACCCGTGTTTCGACCTGCTCTTCGAAGGCCTGAATCGTCTCGAGCAATGCCTGCGTCGGATCAAGGGGCGCGGGCGAAAGCACGTCCTCCACTTTGTCGTAGAAACCCTCGACGCCGGCCGCGGTCTGGTCATCGAGCGAATAGTCCGCGAGCTCGGCGTTCGTCGCCCGGCGGAGATGCCCGGAGGCTCTGTCGCGGAAGATGGGCCGAAATCGTTTGAAGCCGGCGCCGCCCAGGGCCGGATCGGTCGCGAAGAGAAAATTGCCCCGCCAAAAGCGTTTGCGGCCCACGGTGCCATCCGGCTGTCCGTCCACCGCGAAGAGAATGCCCGCGGCCGTTGGGGTTTGCGCAATTCGGGCCGCGAGCACGAGAACGTGACCATAGGGATCGGCAAAGATGGTCCCCGGGCGGAGTGCGTCGACTGAAAGTCGCACGGGGTAGTAGTCGCTCTCGTCGTCATCGGCGGCGGTGCGGCCGGCGCCGGACTGCGCGGCATCGGCAAGGGTCGTTCGCAAGAGCTCCGCGAATCGCTTCGCGTTGTTTTCCCAAGGTCCCTCGGAAGGGCGGTCCGGATCGGCCCATGCGGGCAACGTCTGGGGTTTGCCGTCGATCGGAGGAAACGGATCTTCGTTGGTTGCAAAGCTCGAGCAGTGCGGCGCGATGCCGTTCTCCCCGCGGGAGCACCGCGAGAAGCCAAACGGGAGCGCGAGCTTGAACGCAAAATATGCCCGCAAAAAGTAGGGTAGATCGGCGCAATCCGGCCTTACGACCGTGCCCTGCTCGTCCTCGGCGGCGTCAAGGTGATTGAACAGAAAGTTGCGCGCTCGGTCTCTGAGCAGATCGTGCAGCGCGCTCCAACTCGGCTGCGCGTCGAGGGGCGCGTCGAACAGGTACGCGACCCACGCCGAATAGAGATTTTCGAGCGCCGGACTCCACGCGCGGTGCGTCGTCCAAAGTGCGGTCCGAGGGGCCTTTGGGATCCGCGCCCGCCCAGCGCTGATCGTGACCTCCTTGGCCGCGAGCGTTCCTCCGCCGCACGCGACGTCCTTGGTGAACGCTATGCGCCATTTCCCAGCGCCAGGTGCCTCGACTCGGACGATCCAAACATACGGCGGCCCTCCTTTTCGTTCGCGCGTCGCGGTGAGCGGATCCTTGCCGTCCGGGGCGAGCGAAAGCGCGGCGTCGATGGGCAGGTCGGTCACGGCAACCACGCGAAGAGGTTGGCCACCAACCGGGTGATCGGGCGACACGAAGACGAACGGCTCGCCGGGATCTTCGCAACGCGGCGCAGAAAGACCGGCGACGATGGGTCCGGCGGCGTCGGCGGCGTCGACCACGCGGCCCGTCGCCAAGGGTGAGGCGGGCGCGAGGGCGTGCGGCACCGGTTCACGCACCCCGCGGGTGCACGCCAGCGCGCAGGCGAACGAGCCCGCCGCGAGAGCGCCGCAAAGGATTCTTGCGATCATGAGGCACCGTTCACTTCGGTCGGGGTCAGTGTTCTTGATCGCACGCCTTTTTCTTCGATCGCGAGAGGCTTCGAATCCAGGTAGGGTGACCTTCGTACCGCGATGTCAGCGAGAGGCGCTCACGCACCGTTGCTCGAATCGGCCGGAAACGAGCTTCGCGCTCTCCTCTCACCGATGACGCCGGAGACGTTCGTTCGCGATTATTGGGCAAAGAAGCCGCTATTTGTAAAGGGCTTCCGAGACAAATACCGGGGGTTCTTCGACGGAGATACCTTTATTCGGGCGTTGTCGATGCCGGGTCCAACCCCCGAGGATTTCGTCCGCGCGAGCTTTGACAAGAAGACCGGGTCGCCGGCCTCGAAGACGCATGATGGTTGGGCATCCGTCGCGTTCAACGCAAAGGTCGAGCAGGCGGTGCCGCTATTCAAGGCCGGCGCCACGCTCTGCGTCACGCAGATAGAGACGCGAGTGCCTCGCCTCACCACGTTTCTTGCGTCCATCAAGCGTCAGTTGGGCTACCCCGGCAAGGTCTGTTTCAACGCATATCTGTCGCCCCCGGAAGCCGGGTTCAACTGGCACTTCGACGCCCGGATCGCTAGCACGCTTCAAATCGAGGGCACCAAACGCTGGCGGTTCTCCAATCGCGCGGCCGTGCCATGGCCTCGCTCGAATGGCGCTCTCCGGGCGGATGGGATCGGTCAGTACGCCGACTCCAAGGCGGGCGGAGAGAACTCCGAGCGGTTTCCGTTCGACGAAAAGGACACAACCGAGGTCCTGCTCGAGCCCGGTGATCTGCTGATACTGCCCGCCGGAGTCTGGCACGACGCCTGCGGTGGCGCGACGGGCTCGCTCGCGCTGAATCTCTCGTTCACCGCTATTTCGTACACGGTCATGGTGCGTAATCTGCTCGACGCAATGCTCGCACCCGACCCTGGCTGGCGTGGCCCTTCTCCGGTCCTTCCGACAGCGGACGGGGCGCCGGGAGAGGTGGATCCGGAAGGGGTCGCCGCGATCACGGCTCAGCTCGTGGCTGCGGCCGATGCGCTCCGATCGCTCGGCGGCGATAGCGCGGCGGTGGTACGACTCTGGGGATCGTTCGTTCAGAACGAGGACCCGCAATCTCCGTCGCCTCTATCGCCTCCACTATCGACAGCGCCATTGCTTCCGAATCAGCGGCTCCGCGTGCGCGCTGACGGCAATCTCTACGCGATGTTGGCCGATGGGAGATCGCGCCTGTGCATTACGGTGGGAACGGGCCGCAGAGTCGAAGTGACCGGGGAAGCGGTGCTCTTCGTCCAGCGCATTCTCGCCGAAAAGGAGTTCGTCGCGAGCGACTGCCTCGGATGGAACAAAAATGGCGCCCCATTTGCTTGGCCTGATATCGAGATGTTGTTGAGCAAGTTGAAGCGCGACGGACTGCTCGAAGACGCGGTTGGATGAGGGCACATGCCCGGGCCGAGCGGCTCACGCTGCGAGAGGGGCCCTCAACGTTGCGTTCGGCATAGGGACTCCAGGAATGCCAGCGTCTGTTCATCGTGTGGCTTGAGGGCGAGTGCCTTGCGAAACGCACGTTCCGCTCCCACCGTATCGTGGCGGTGCAGCCGATAGAGGCCAACGTTTAGGTGATTCGTAGGGTCATTCGGTGCGAGCGCGGCGATCCGTTCCGCCGTCCGTGTCGCCTCATCCATCAAGCCCAATTTGTGCAGCTCCGCGCGTCGAAAGTTGAGCCGGTCCAAGTCATCGGGATTTGCCGCAAGCTCCTCTTCCAGGATGCCGAGGTAAAACCGACTCTTTTCGAACGCTTGCCCTCCATTCGTGGGCGCCATGTGCTCGATCGTCACGTTACTGGTTTGAATTCGCCCGCCATTTTCCAGAATCGTCGCGTCGATCGTCTCGTGAACCCGCCCGCGATAGCGATGTCTCGGGTGATTGGAGAAAAGCCGAACGGCGTAATCGGTCAGCTCCGCCCCCGGCGGGTAGCGTAGGTTTCTTCGCGATACGACGTACCCCGCATTTCCTCCCTGGCTCGTCAGCGCCCGAATGACCGCGGGCGAAGTCGCCGTAAGCGTCTCGTCTGCGTCCAGAACGAGAATCCAGTCCCCGCTGGCGTGTGCAAGCGATTGGTTACGCGCGCCAGAAAAGTCTGGCTTTCGGAAATCAAAAGTCGAGACCTTGGCGCCGAACCGCGATGCAATCAAAAACGTGTCGTCCGTTGAACCAGTATCCACGATCACAATCTCCTGAACGACCTCGAAAGCCGATTGGAGGCACGTCTCGAGCCGCAACGCTTCGTCTTTCACGATCATGCATAGGCTGACACTCGGCCTCATCCCGCATCCCCAAACACGGCTTGCCGTAAGTTCGTGCGGGAAGCCCGCGCGAACGGACTCAGCGCTCCTTCTTCTTCAGGATTTGGCCCTTGACCTTCTTCAACACGGGAACAACGGGGGGCGGGGGCTGACGTCTCGTGGGAAGGCTCGGCCCGCCAGTCCCGGACTGCCCCGATCCCGCCGATTGGGACGGCGTGAACTCGGGCTTTGCGACCGCCTTCGGCGGCGCCGGGGCGGCCGCCCGCGCCGCCACGGGAACGACGCGCCCGGACGCCGTGGGGACTCTCGCCGAGGATTGCCCGATGGCCGGCCTCGCGGCTGGTTGCGTACGCACCGACGCGTCCACCTTGTCGGCACCGTCATCATCCGCGGTCTGCACGTAGCCGCGCACCAAGGCCCCCTGCGCGATAGCGACGCGCGGGGCTCGAATGTCGCCGAGGACACGCGCGCCGTCCTCGAGCACAACGGCTTGCTCTCCAACCAGGTCGCCTTTGACCGCGCCGCGGACGACGAGCCGCCGGCCGCGTACGCTGGCGCCGACGATCCCGTTGGCCTCGACTATCACGTCACCGGTGACGGCGATGTCGCCCTCGACGAACCCTTGCACTTCGAGGTCGGAATCGCCCGAGATGCGACCGCGCACACGCGCCAATCGCCCGATGACCGTCGTTACGTTCGCCGGCATGGCTCACACGTCCATGTCGACGTTGCCCTTGAACTGGGCGCCGTCGGCAATGGTGACCCGCGCGGCCTTCACGTTGCCGATGACTCGCGCGCCCGATTGGAGATCGACGCGGTCGCTTGCGGTAACGTTGCCCGTGAGCGCCCCGCCGATGACGAGCGATCCTCCGGCGACGTCGGCCTCGACGGTCGCGCCGTGCTCGATCGTGACGCTCTCTTTCGCCGTAAGCTTTCCGCGAACGATGCCGGCGACGACGACGTCGTCATCGGTAGAAATTTCTCCCTCGACCGTGATCCCTGCGCCGATGACCGTGCTCGCCATAATATCTCCGTTTCAGCGCCGCGAAGGCGCGCGCGCACGCGTTTCGCCGCGCGGAGCGCCGCCGAGCTCCGGCGGCAAGTCGAAATCGCAGTCGAGCCGACCCGTGAAGCGGGCGCCATCGTCAATCATGACGGCGCTGCTCTTCACGTTGCCCCGCACCCGCGCGCCCGCCGCGAGCCGGACAGGGCCGGTGGCCATCAGCTCCCCGACAAGCGAGCCGGCGATCGTCACGGCGTGTGCCTCCACCACTTCACTGGAAACGCTCGCTCCAAGCGCGATCGTGAGATCCCCGCGGAGGGTCACGTCCCCCTCCACAAGGCCCTCGATCACCAGATCGCCGTCGCCTTGGATGCGGCCACGGACGCGCGCCCCGCTTCCAATGCGCGCCTCGCCGTTGCGTGTCGTGGTGCGGGCTTGAGCCATTGGTTGGCGCGCGAACCTAGTACAGGCGATGCGCCATGTCACCCACCTCCTCGCGGTTGACCTCTCGGAACTTGCTTTTGAGGAGCCCTCGCCGCGAGCGGACTTGGCCTCGCCGAGCCAACGCTTCGACGACGTGACGCTCGAACGAGCCTCAACGTGGCACGAGCTGAACTTCCTCGTCGTCGCCGGGTCACGGCCCGAGTGATTGCCGTTTGCGATCGCCCTCGTTTACGAGCCAATGTTCGATTGCTCTAGAATGGGCACGCGCCAATGTCCTCACCCAAGCGTTCGCTGTCGCCCTGGCATGCCCTTCTCCTCATACCGTTCGTGGGCATGCTCTGGGTGCCCTTCTACAATTCCGTGCAACCACGACTCGGAGGAATTCCCTTCTTTTACTGGTATCAGTTCGGCTTCATCGGCGTGGGCGCACTGCTCACCGCCATCGTGTATTTCGCGACGCGTGACGAAGCGTGATGAATCGGCCCAATACCGCCGCCCTTGCCGTCTTTGCGGCCCTTTTTGCACTCGTAACCGTCGTGGGTTTCGTCGCCGCGCGGTGGCGCCGTGGCGACCTCGAAAGGCTCGACGAATGGGGCCTGGGCGGTCGCCGGTTCGGCACGGTGGTGACCTGGTTCCTGCTCGGGGGAGATCTGTACACGGCGTACACGTTCATTGCGGTGCCCGCGCTCGTGTTCGGCGCCGGAGCGTTCGGCTTCTTCGCCCTTCCGTACACCGTCATCGCGTACCCCTTCGTGTTCGTGGTCATGCCGCGCATGTGGAGCGTTTCGCGAAAGCACGGATATGTCACCGCCGCCGACTTCGTGCGAGGTCGCTTCGGAAGCGGGGCGCTTGCCCTCGCGATCGCGGTGACCGGAATTCTCGCAACGATGCCTTACATCGCGCTCCAGCTCGTGGGCATCCAAGTGGTTTTGGGCGCCATGGGGGTGACCGGAACCGGATGGATGGCGGATTTGCCGTTGATCTTCGCTTTCGTGATCCTCGCGGCGTACACGTACCAAAGCGGGCTGCGCGCGCCGGCGCTCATCGCCGTGGTCAAAGACACGATTATTTACATTACCGTCATCGTGACCGTCATCGTGGTCCCGATCGAGCTCGGCGGATACGCCAAAATCTTCGACGCTGTGCCGGCGCAGAAGCTCATCTTGGCGCCGCCGACTCTAAAGAACCTCGGTCAGTACAGCGCGTACCCCACGCTCGCCCTGGGCTCTGCGATGGCCCTCTTTCTCTATCCCCACTCGATGACCGGAGTCCTCTCCTCGAGTGGGCGCGGCGTCATCCGCCGCAATGCAGCGCTTCTCCCCGCATATTCGCTTCTCCTCGCGCTGATCGCCGCGCTCGGGTACATGGCGCTCGCGGCGGGGGTGAGCCAAGACGCCGCCTACGCGGAGGGCTTCAAGCAGTACGGACCTAACTTCGCGGTTCCCGCCCTTTTCCTGCACGCGTTCCCTGCTTGGTTTGCGGGCTTCTCGTTTGCCGCGATTGCCATTGGTGCCATCGTACCGGCGTCCATCATGTCGATCGCCGCCGCAAACTTGTTCACGCGGAGCGTTTACAAGGAATATGTGCACCCGAGGTGCACCGAAAAGGAGGAGTCGCGCGTTGCAAAGCTCGCCTCCCTCTTCGTCAAATTCGGGGCGCTCGCGTTCATCGTGTTGGTTCCGCAAAAGTACGCGATCGAGCTGCAACTTCTCGGCGGCGTTTGGATTTTGCAGACGTTTCCCGCCATCGTCGTCGGCCTTTACACGCGGAAACTACATTACTTGGGGGTTCTGGCCGGTTGGGGCGTCGGTATGGTCCTCGGGTCGTGGATGGCGTACGAGCTCCACTTCACCAGCACCGTCTATCCCGTCCGCGTGGGGCATCTGACGATCCCGGCCTACGCCGCGCTGTGGGCACTCTTCGCGAATCTCGTGGTCGCAGTGGGCCTGAGCGCGGTCTTGCACGCGATGGGGGCAGAAGAAGCTCACGACGCAACTTTGCCGGAAGACTTTTGCTGAGGGGCTCTCTCCCCTAAGGAAGGCGCGCAAACGAGCCCTTTTTCGGGCTTGAAGCGCCCAACGCCGGCATCGAATCGCACGGCAGCCTGTGGCAATGCCCTTTATGCGGCCGGCAGATGGAGCACGAAGGACGTGGGCCATTCGGGCGTCTCGGTAACCTCGATGTTGCCCCCGAGCGCTTCGACTGCCCGCTTGCAAAAGTAGAGCCCGAGTCCCGCGTTGCCCCTGACCAGCGCTCGCTTGTCGAGCCGAGTAAACTTTTCGAAGATACGAACGCGCTCCGCCGCTGGAATCGAAGGTCCAGAATTGGACACGGCGATCATCACGTCGGCATCCACGTGCGCTGCGAGCGCGACCCGCCCGTGCGCGGGGGTGTGACGGAGCGAGTTGTCGAGAATGTTCTCGAGAACGCGCTGCAAGAGTGTTCGGTCCGCTCGGACCTGACCGCCGGCGGGCTTCGGCGTCAGCAGCTGAACGTTCTTCTCGCCCGCGATCTGCGTATACTCGTGAACTACTTCACGCAAGAGCTCCGAGAGCGAGATGGCCTCCAAGTTCAGCGGAAACTCGGACTCTTCGAGACGCGACATCATGAGAAGATCGTCGATCATCGCGCGAAGCCGTCGCGACGCGCGATTGGCCTCGTCGAGAGCTTCCCTGAGGGGGACGGAGCCGCCTTGAAGTTGATCGCGCGCAAAGTCCACGTTGGACCACACCACCGCCAGCGGCGTTTTGAGGTCATGGACGATGAACGACATGAGATCGCGTTGGTCGCGTTGCAGCCTCTCGAGCGCCTCGTTTCGAGCCTGGAGCTCGTCATTCGATCGCCGGAATGCCCGTGCTGACGACGCAAGCTGCAGCAGCCGCCGCACTCGGGTCCGGAGAATCGCGCCGTCGAGCGGTCGCTCGAGAACGTCGGCGGCGCCCGCCTCGAGCTCGCGGAGCCGTTGTTCACGATCGGAGCCCGTGCTCACCAAGATGACAGGAACGGATTCCCCGTGAAGGTGGGCGCGAATATCGCAAAGTATGCCGAGCCCGACCGGGCCCGGCATGACGTCGACGATGACGAGGTCAGGCGCGAGTTCACCAAATTGCTCGACCGCAGAGCCCGCGTCGCGCGCGCGAACGACTTCGTAATCGCGGCCGAGGGGGGCCAGTACCGCGGCAAGAACCTCAAAGTCTCGGGGCTCGTCATTGACGAGCAGGAGCCGCTTGGTCATGCCAGTACCTCCCCGCGACCACACTCAGCCGAAGGCGGCGAAGCGCTCGCCAAAGCCCACGGTAGGCTGTCGCGCTCGCTAACCGTTCGACGTTTGGTGTGCGCATCGGACAAGCTCGGAGTCATCCCTCGGAAGGCACGACAAAGCCTAACGTCCCAACATATCAGTCGGACGTTTGACACTCAACAAGAGCTTCGAATACGCCAACGCCGTACATCCCGCACGTTCCCCGCGGGCGGCGTTTCTATGCGCGGGGCAACGAGGAGTAGACGCTCTGACGGGCAGGACGATCAGAGGCCCTTCCGCTTGAGCATTTCGACGAGCGTCGTCCGGTTCAAACCCAAAAGCTGCGCTGCACGGTTCTTGTTTCGACCCGTCCGCTCGAGCGCTTGCGATATCATCTGATTCTCATAGAGCTCCACAGCGGCTCGCAAATCGATACCCCCCTCGGGGAGCGCTTTGCGGATCGTGCCCGACTGGGGCTCCTCGCGCGAAGGACGGATTCGCTCCGGCAAATCCTCCACCGTGATGACCGGACCCGGGCTGAGCAAAACCGCGCGCTCGATCGTGTTTTCGAGGGACCGAACGTTGCCGGGCCACGGATACGCACGCAGGGCGGCGAGAGTGTCCGGCGTGAACGAGATAACGTCGTGCCGCCCTGCACGCGCAGAGCACGTCTTCAAGAAGTGAAACGCCAGCACTTCGACGTCGTCACCGCGATCACGCAGCGGGGGAAGGTCGATATGGATGACGTTGAGCCGATAGAACAGGTCTTCGCGAAATCGCCGACCCGCCACTTCGGCCTCCAGATCGCGGTTGGTGGCCGCCACGATCCGAAGATCGCACTTGGCCACCCTCGAATCACCCACGGGGGTGTATTCCCGTTGCTGCAAGAGGCGCAAGAGTTTGACTTGAACGAGCAGCGGAAGCTCGCCCACCTCGTCAAGGAACAACGTGCCCCCTTCGGCGGCGGCCACGAACCCATGACGCGTCGCGTGCGCGCCCGTGAACGCTCCCTTCGCATGTCCGAAGAGCTCACTCTCGATGAGGTTCTCGGGGATGGCCCCGCAGTTGACCGTGACGAGCGGCTTGCTCGCCCGAGGGCTCGCATCGTGCAGCGCCGCGACCACGAGCTCCTTGCCCGTCCCGCTCTCTCCCGTAATGAGTACCGTGCACGGGGAAGCCGCAACGCGCTCGATGGTGTCGAGCACCCGGCGCATAGCAGGGTGGTGGCCGATGATCTTGCCGCGGCTCGTCGGCCGCATTGTTGCGCGCACGACACGGACCTCCGGCTCGGAAATCTGCGTAAACGGCAGCACCTTTGCGATCGCTTGCTCACTCATCAGTGCGGGCTCCTTCAGCTCATACAGGGACGAGCAGCGGTAGCCAATGCAACCGTTGGACCGCACCGAGTTTCGCGCACTTGCACGCGGTACACGGGGTTCGCATGGGTGTACGGAGACCCACAAGCCAAGGCGAGAAGCGCAACCCGTCGTTGGAAACGAAGGCGAACGTGCTCGAGGTCCCCACGACCCACGCGAATCATTACTGACCCAGCTTAGGCCGACTCGAATTCGCCCCCCAGCGCGCGAAGTCGGTCTCTACGATGAGGCGCCAAGAAGCCGTTCGCGACGAGCGAGCGCGCCCGACCGGCAAACAGTTTCACGTCGTTCGAGAGGCCCAGCGCCGCGACGGCGGCGGCCGCGAGCGTCCACCCGTCCGGCGATCGATCGAGGAGCCCATCGATTCGCTTCAATGCGCCCGCCGGGTCGCCCAGTTCGATCATCGCCTCGGCGCGCCCAAGAAGCGCTTCGCGTTCGGAAGGCCGTAAGGCCAGCGCCGCGTCGAACGCACAGCGTGCTTGCGCCGGGCGCGCCAGCAAGAGCTCGACGGTCCCGAGCCGTGTGTATCCCATCCAATTGCTCGCCCCGCACACGAACGATTGGGCGAAGAGACGGCCCCCGAAGGCGAGACCTTCCGCATATCCGTTTCGGGCATTCTCCAGCGCCGCGTGCCGGCGCTCCAGATCGTTCGAGTGACGCGCCTCGCCCTCCCAGGCGAACGCACCGAGAAACGAAAAGTCGGGATTGTTCCCTTCGAGCCCCCGCGCAACCTGCACGGTCTCCCGGGCTTCGATGAACTTGCGACGAGCAATCATTAGGTACGCTCTCGCCAGCGCGAGTCTGTGGATCGATGCTCCCTTTTCTGTAGCCAACGCGACGAGCGCCCATCCGCGTTCGGTGTCTTGGAACGCGGCGTCGATCGCTCCAGACCGCAAGTGCTCGTGGGCCAGGTACCCGTACGCCACCAGATCGCTGGGATCGCGTTCGAGGCGCGCACACAACAGGCGGACGTTACGCTCGATCTTGGATTTTGCATTCATCACCTCCTTGGTCGCCCCGAGATGGATGATGTCGGCGTCGACGCCACCCACGTGCATTCCGCGACGCCGGAGCCACGGCATGACATTTTCGTGAATCGCGTCGACATAGGTAAGGTCAGGCGTGCGTCGAAGGAGGCGAGCTACGAGTTGGACCTCGCCTTGGCGATCCTGGCCTGCGAGGACGTCATCGGTGAGGGAATCGACGCGCGTCGCGTCGTGAAGCCGCAGCATGCCGCAATCGAACTCGGCGCGCGCGACGGACGCCCGCAGTCGCCTGTCGGCCCCCGGCGCGAGCCGCTCGTCCCCATCGAGCTGCAGTATCCAGTCGCCGTGCGCGTGCCGCAGCGCTTCGTTCCGCGCGGCAGCGAAGTCATCGCGCCATGAGAAGGCCACCACGCGGGCCCCGGCCTTCCGCGCTATGTGCGGTGACGCGTCTCGGCTGCCGGTGTCCACGACGATCATTTCGTCGACTACCCCGCGTACCGAGGCCAGACAGTCCGCGAGCATCGCTTCTTCGTCGCGTACGATCATGCACAGAGTGATTCGAGGCATCGAGGCTCTACGGGGAAGGTTGCAAAAGGACGGCCACGAGCCAAGTCCTCGGTATCACGACCCATTGCAGGTTACAGACGCCATCCGGCTGACGGCCGCGACGCGTCTTTGACGCGTATCTTTGACGCCCGCGTTCGAGCCATCGGCGCGCGTGGGAGCGCTTGTGACAAGGCTCTCTTCGCCTTAGGAGACCCACCATGAAACCCGAACTTACCCTTTGCCTCGTTCGCATAGCCGTCACGGTGTCTGCGTTCTGCGGTTCGGCCTGCATGCCGACCGCCGCCAATCCCCTGGCCGACGTATCGGGCTTTTGCCAGGCAAAAGCGAAAGCCGAGTGCCAGGTCACGGCCGTATGCGCGATCGAGCCGGACGTCTGCGCGCCGTACCGAGCGTCGCTGTGCAACGCGGACGCGACCTCGGCGACGGCGTCCGGCGTGCGGAAATACGTCTTGGGCAACGCCCAGGCGTGCCTCGACGCGCTTAACACGGCCTATGGCAGCGGCAGCTCCAAAGTATTGTATTCGCAGCTGGTAGGGCCCGGATCGATCACGGACACATGCGAACGCGTCTTCTCGGGTAGCGCCACTACGGCCGAAAGCTGCGAATCGGATTACGACTGCGCGAACGAAGGCATCTGCGCGCCGGTTGCCCCAGGCGCCACGGAAATGGTCTGCGCCCCCCAAGTAGCGGCGGTCCAATTGTGCGCGAATCCTGGTTCGGTGTGTCCCACGAATACGTACTGCGCACTCCAGCCGACCGGCGCCGCGGAGTGCGTAGCGGCCGCGGCGGCCGGACAGGCGTGCGGCGCTTCAATGCCGTGCGTGAGCGACCAGCGGTGCGGCGAAGGCACGTGCGTGGACCGCGTGGGCCCCGGCGGGGCCTGCGTCACGAGCGCGGATTGCGGCGCCACCGATCCGTACTGCGACCCGAATGCGGGCAGCATTTGCACGATTGGACTGACGTTTGCCACCGGCGCGGACGACTGCCGGGCGTACGAGCCCAGCGGAGCGCAGATGGTCACCGTTAGCCCAACGGCGGACTCGGGTGCCACGGACGCGGAGGACGCCGCCACCGAGTGAAACGCGCACAGCGATTCCCATCGCGACGTTCCTAAGCCCGCGAGCCATGCGAAAACGACCGGGTAACGGGGCGTCAAAGCTCCTTCCTCATGCACCTCGTAACCAAAGTGACGTCACGGAGACGCTGGCTTTTGCAGTGACGCAACCGCCGTGACCCACGCATCGCGAAGCGGCAAGAGGATGCGGACGATGTCGCCGATCATGTCCGGATTTTGTGCGATATTGGCGCGCAACAAGTGTTGGAGACAAAAAAGGTAGAGCGGCTGCAAATGGGCACATAGCGCGGGGTTGCGCGACGCATCGAGCGTCCCCAAAAGCTCCGTGAGAATCGCATGCGATCGGCTGATTCGCTCGCCCGATTTCACCCGGTCTTTCGCGATCATCGCCGTCTGCGCTTCGCGCAAGAACCGAATGAGCCCTTCATAAAGCATCACTAGCACCTGCCCAGGACTGGACGTCGTCACTTTGACGGCGCCGTAACGCGCGAGCGCTGCCTGACTCGGAAGATTCATGGCGATTTATCCTCAAACGACAGTACTGGTGCTGGTGCTACTGCTGGTCTGATTGAAGTCTTGGTTTAGCGCGGATGACGTCTGCTTGTACTGCTGGAGCAGCGTATTCATCTGGGTGAACTCTTGCTGTAGCTGCGTCTGATAAGCCGCAATGCGCGTTTGCGCGTTCGTGATCTGGCTCGCGAGACTCGTACTGCGCGTCGAGAAGCCTCCAATCTCCGCCTGAATCCCCCCCGACGTCGGATCCGTGATCGCGTTGATGGCCGTATTGATAGCGCTCATCAGGCCTTTGGCTCCGGTGTTCGCGTCCGAGACGAACAAGTTCGTCACGGACGTCGGGTCAGCCTGGACCGCCGACGCAAACTTGCTCGTATCGAACGCCAGCGTTCCGTCGTCGTTGAGCGTTATGCCGACGCTCGCGAGCGTTGTGTACGCACCGGACGATCCCCCCACCTGGTCGCCTACAATCTGCGACATTTGGTCGAGCGCCGAATGGATCGCCTGGTCGCTTTGGAGGAGCGTGTTCGTTGCCGCGGTGGTTCCAAACCCCGCGTCCGTATGTCCCGCGCTGACCACTGCGTTGTAGGCGTTCACGAACGTCTGCACTTGGCCCTGAAGCCCCGTCGAGTCACCCGCGATACTGATGGTCGCGAGAGCCGTGGTGGGCTGGGTAACCGCCAACGTGACGCCGGGAATGGCGTTCGTGATCTGGTTGGTCGCGCTTGTGATCGAGACCCCGCCCACGGTGACGTTCGCGTCCTGCGCCTTCTGGATCGTGCTCGAAGCCCCCGAAAGCCCGAGCGCCGACCCCGTGCCGCTGAGCGCCGACTCATCGAAAGTGATCGCGTTCGAAGCGCCCGTGTCGAGCCCCGAAACGAGCAAGTGATATTGTGACCCATCGAAACTCACGCCTGCCTGAACGCGAAGGCCCGCCGAATTGATGGACGCCGCGATGTCGGAAAGCGTATCCGTCGCGGAGACGGTGACGTTGGCCGATGTGCCGTTGCCGAGCGAGATTCCGAGCGTGCCGCTCAGTCCCAAGGCCGTGGTCGACGAGACCTGTCCGCTCGAAAGGGTGCGCTGCTGCTGGGCGATTGAAGAAACCGACACGCTCCATTGTCCGGCGACGGGCGCGCCGCTCGCCGTGGCGACGACCGACGGATCGCTTGACGTCGCCTTCATGGCGGCGAACGTGGTTGGGTCCGACAGCGTCGAGGCCGCGTTCGCGAGAGCGCCGAGCGTGGTCGAAAAGCTCGAGAGTGTCGCCGACGCCGACTGAACGTTCTGCTGTTGCGTCTGCATCGCGGTCACCGGCGTCTGCTCAATTGCCACGAGGCTGGTAACGAGAGTCGACGTATCGATGCCGCCGAATCCGAGCGACGCGAGGTTGATGCTGTTGCTCATGGCTAGACTTCCGTTGTTCTGTTGCGCGTGGTGTCCTGCGTGTCCTGCAAGCACTGGTCCCGCCGCCGCGGCCGTGTGTCAGGTCGCGTCGAGGCATTGAACGAACGCAAGCCACGCGCCATCGCGAGTCTTTCGCCATGGCGCGCGGTCTGTCGTCCGTCGTTTCAAGCGGAGGCCGAGCGGGCAGTTAATCACGCCCGCTCACACCGCTTACTGGAGCAGCTTGAGGGCGAGCTGCGGCACCTGATTCGCCTGCGAAAGCACCGAAGCGCCCGCTTGCGCTAGAACTTGTTCACGGGCCAGATTCGCCGTTTCCGAGGCGACATCGACATCCTGAATCGTGCTGAGAGCCGCACTGAGGTTCGTCTGCGTCGACTGGATTTGGCTCGAAGCGTCTTGCAACCGATTCATCGCGGCGCCGAACCCGGCGCGCGTGTTGTCGAGCGTCTGCATTGCGCCGTCGATCGTCGTCAAGATATTGGCGCTCGTGACGGTCGTGCCCGAAATGCCCAGCCCCGCCGTGTCAGACGCGCCGAAGGAGACCGCGATCTGGTCGGAGGTCGTTCCGTTGATGCCCACCTGAAAGTTGATGGTGGTCTGCGCGCCCGCGAGAAGCGTGGCGCCGTTGAACGTCGAGTCACCGGCAACGCGGTCGATTTCAGACAGGTCCTGCTGAAATTCCGTATTGAGGTTCGTGACATCGTTCGTGCTCATCGTCCCGTTCTGCGCTTCCACGGAAAGCTCGCGCATACGCGTGAGCAGGCCGTCGATCTGGTCAGCCGAGCCGTCGGCCGTCTGCACCATGCTGACGGCGTCGTTCGCGTTCTGCGACGCGACCGAATACGATTGAACTTGAGCGTTCATGCTCTTGGAAATGCCGAGACCCGCGGCGTCGTCGGCAGCGCTGTTGATTCGATAACCGCTGGACAGCTTCGTGAAGCTCTCCTGAACCGCCTGTTGCGAAATGTTGAACTGGGCGTTGGCGACGAGTGCAGCGTTGTTGGTCTGGAGATAGAGTGCCATGGTCGTTGCTCCTTCGTGGAGGTCGTATTGACGCCATCGTGGCGTCCCGTCGGCCGGTCATCCCGGCACCGTCATCAGGGGGGAACGGGCCATTGGGCCCTAACTTGAATCGAAAGTTACGTTTGGGGATCCGGATCCGCGATCCGCGTCGCGGAGGAAGCAATTGCGTCGAGAACGCGCGTGAGATCCGCGGACGTCGAATAATCGCGCACGCCCGAATCGGCGCGGGCCACGGCGCGCGACGCGGGCATGCCGGCGGCGGCCTGCAAGCCTGCCGCATAGTCTTGTTCAGAGGCCGTGTAGTAGTGGGCTTGCTTGAGCGCGTGGGCGAAGCCGCCGATGTCTCCCACCATGGCGCTTCCGAAGGCCTGTGGAAATCGCGCTTGAAGAACGGAGACATAGTCGCGCGCTCCGTCGTCGAGCGAGCCGTACGCGCGAAAGCCCTGCTCAAGCTTCACGTCGTGGCCTCCCAGAATCTCGTGGGTCATGTAGTGCGCCGTGCCGCCGGCGGGACTCGCGCCCTTGATGCCTCCAAAGTTGAAATTGAACATCGCCCCGCCGTGGGCGGTTTCCAGCGACACCTGGGCCGAGAGCACGTCCAGCGTCTGCGATCGCGGTGGCTGTCCCGTCACGGCCTCTATCGCCTTCGCGAGAGCGGCTCGCACATCGGTCATCGACGCCGGTGTTCTCTGGGCTTGCACGTCGCCGCTCCCAAGCGACGACCCGGCCCCGGTGGATACGCTACCGATTCGCATTCGTCTTCGTAGAGCAAAAGCAAGGCCCGGGCCGCATGCTCAGCGCTCGCGGCGCGGGGGGACGTCCGCTTCGCTGTGGAGCGTAATGATGTCCTCGAGCAACTCGAGAAGGAGGCCTTCGAGAACCCGGTTGCCGAGCAGCGCAATCTGCTGCGCGATGGCGTGCTTCTTCCTGTTCGGGTGCTCCTGCGCGAAGCGCGCTGCGATGCGAGCCTGGAGCACAGGGATCGCGGCCACGTGGCGCGCGAGCGCGTCGGCTCCGGCGCGCGGATCGTTGAGAGTCGCCAGCAGCCCCGAGAGCTGATCGATGCGCTGTAGGTCCTGTGCCGTGACGCGGGTGGGATCATCGCGCGCAATCACGGGTTCGCGCCGCATTGGGAGGGTCATGACGAAACGCTCGGCACGGTGGTGACGACTTTTCGGTCTTCATCGCGGAACGTGTCGATGACGCGCTGGAACGCCTCGAACGTGCGCGACGCGGTGACGAGGTCCGTCATCGAGCTCACGACATTCGCGTTGGATTGCTCGACATGGCCTATCTCGAGGGGTCCGCGCGACGCCGTGGGCGCCCCCGACTCGACCGTTGCCATGAGCATGGGACCCTGATCGTGAGCCAGCGCGGCCGGCGAGCCAAACGTAACGAGCTTCACTCGCCCGACCACCGATTGGTCTCCCTGCCGCACTTGGCCGGAGTCGTCAATCCGCACCGAGCTTGCATCGCCCGTCAGCTTGATCGGAGTGCCGCGATCGGAAAGCACGGCATTTCCTGCCGCCGTGCGAAGCACTCCGTCAATCCCGACCGATAGCGAGGCGGCCCGCGTGTAGCGCTCACCGGCTGGAGCCGAGACGGCGAGGTATGTGCCTTGCGGCATGGCGAAGTCGAGAGCCCGACCGGTGTCACGCAGCTCGCCGCGGGTCGTGTCGAGCTTCGTTCCCGCAAGCGAGGAATAATGCAGAGCGGGATCGCGCGACCCGGCGCGCGAGAGTTCCTCGCGGAAAATGGGCCGCTGGCGCTGGTAGCCGTCCGTGCTCGCATTGGCAAGGTTTTGCGCCGTCGAGTCGAGGTTCATCGACTGGGCAATCGCGCCGCTGAGCGCCACGTAAATCCCGTCTGCCATGTTACTCCTTTCCGACGGCTGCACGCAGGCGGTGCATCGCCTCGGTGTGCAGCTGCGAGACGCGCGACTCAGTGAGTCCGAGTACGGCGCCAATTTGTTTTAGCGTGCATCCTTCTTGGTAATAAAGCGCGAGAACTTGGACCAATCGCGGCGGAAGGGTTTCCATGGCGATGACGACCGCGTCGGCGAGACGGCGCTTTCCGACTTCTTCGTCGATCGTTTGCTCGGCGCCCGAGACGTCCACGTTGTCGAGGTCCAAGAGCTCGAGGCGCGCCATGCCGCCGGCGGCGATCTTGTCGAGCAGCTCGCGGAAGGCGCGAACGTCGAGGCTCAAGTTGAGCGCAATCTCCTCCTCCTCCGGTTCGCGTCCTAGCTTGCTCGACAGGTCGCGGATGGCGCGCGTTACGCGGCGCGACGCGCGACGGAGATCCCGGGTCGTTGGGTCGAGGCTGCGAAGGTAGTCGAGCATGGCCCCGCGGACGCGGTAGAGGGCGTAGGCCTCGAACTCCTCCTCCGGCATGTCCGGGCTGCTGCGCTGGTACGCCTCCATCAGTCCAATCCAGCCGTACCCAACGAGGTCCGCCACGGTGATGCTTGACGGAACGCGTCTGGCCAACCGAATCGCCGTGCGCCGAACGAGCGGCAAAAACTGCTCGTACGCCGTTCGATCCATGGTTCGGCGCGCGCGCGCCTCTGCTTCGACGACCATTGCGATGCTCATGCGACGGCGCCGCTCTCTTTGGGATGACTAGCGGCGGGAGTGGTGGCCGCTGCAGGACTGGGCGCAGGGGCGAGGAAATCGAGCAACGCATCTGTGTTGGCAGGCGCGATGTCCTCGGGAACTCGCTGCCCGTTGCACATCACGGACACGGCGAGCTTCGAGGCCCAGCACGCGTGCACGATACCGGCGGGGGTGTCCGTCTCGTCGATTTTCGTGATGGCGAGCGACGTGGGCGACAGCGTCCCGAATCGACGCGCAACGCGCGCGGCATCGTTGGCACGAATGGACGCCGGAAGACACAGGAGCACGTGACGCGTCCGCGCGGTCGCGCGTGGCGAGCGCTTCTGCGGCGCGATGCCGATCTCCACCCCGTCGGCGGTCGGCGGCCGACCCGACGTGTCGACGATGACGAAGTCCGACCCGCTGCCGTCGATGACGGCACGAAGCTCGTCGGCTGTCCGCGCCGTAACGCACTCCGCGCCCATGAGCTTGGCGTATTGAGTAAGCTGCGCGGTTCCGCCGACCCGGTAGGTATCGCACGCGACGAGGGTCACGGTCTTGCCCGCCATCCGCGCGCGCGCTGCGAGCTTGGCCGCCGTCGTCGTTTTTCCGACGCCGCTCGGACCCACCAGAGCGATCATCGTCTTCTCGCTCGTCAACGGAAAGGCCGAAACGGGAACGATGCGTGAGAGCTCCACGCGAAGAGCAGCGTCGCCTCCTCCTTTGCGGAGGCCTTTGACCAGCACGATGGCAGCGGGCCCTTCGATCCCCAGCGCGCGTAGCTTCGCCGCACCTTTGTCGTTACGCGCCGCCTGGGGCGCGTTCTCGGCGAGCCCTTCGATGAGCTCTCGGAGCTGCGCGATTTCCGAGGCGACGCGGGGCATCTCCTCGGACTTCGCGATGACGTTACGAAGGGCGCGGATGTCGTTCTTCAGCTCGGCCCGCAGCGCGGCGACGTCATCGCCCATCTTGACCTGAGGACGGGCATAGGCGGCCCGGGCGAACGGACCTTCCGACTCCGTCGGTTGCGCGTCGTCTACAGGCTCGGGGAGGATCGCGGCGATCTCCACGTCCGACCCACCCAGAAGCCCGGCGATGCCGCTGCGCCGCACGGGCCTCGTCGTCAGCACGACGGCGTCGAGACCGAGCTTCGCGCGCGCCGCACGGTGGGCCTCCGCTACGGTTTTTCCCCGAAAGACCTGAGCATTCATTTTCCTCGTATCTCCTTGTCGCCAGTTCTTGCGGTTAGTTCACGGACAGCCGCTCGATGATGCGGAGCGGCACGTTCGGGTCGACCTCGCGAAACGACGCGATGACCACGTTCGGAAGCTTTCGTTCGAAAATCGCACGCACATAGCGCCTGAGATCCGGGGGGGCGACGATGCAGGGACTCGCCGTCGCGGCAACTTTGGCGATGGCCTTCTCGGCGTTGGCCACGACCGTTCGCAGCATCTCCGGATCGAGCGCGCCGCCCACGCCCGAAGCGATGTCGCGCAGGGACTTGCGTAGAATCTCCTCGAGACGCGGATCGAGCGTCAACGCGCTGACGGTACCGTCAACGCCCCGTACGCGCGACGTGATGTGTGCGGCCAGGCGCTCGCGAACGAGCTCGGTGAGTTGTTCCACATCCTTCGTCTGCGTGGCGAGTTCGCCCAGCGACTCCAAAATCGTCCGCGTGTCGCGAACCGACACCCCCTCCCGGATCAGATTGCGAATTACGCGGACCACGTCTCCCAGTGGGAGCAAGTTTGGAACCACGTCATCGACGAGCTTCGGGGCGGTGCGCGCGAGCAGGTCGAGTAGGTGCTGAACCTCCTGCCGGCCGACTAGCTTGTGCGCATTTGCGCGAAGCAGCTCGCCCAGATGCGTTGCGATGAGGCTCGCGTGGTCTACCACCATGTACCCGAGCGCTTCGGCCAACTCCTTGTCGCGCGGCGCGATCCAAGTGGCTGGCATTCCGAAGGTGGGGTCGGTGGTGTGTTCTCCCTCGAGCGGCGGCGACGAGACCGCGGGGTGAATCGCCAAAAGGCGGGACGATTTGCAGAGTCCTGAGCCGATTTCGTTGCCGAGAACGAGGACGCGATAACCGCCAGGCGGAAGCTGCAAATTGTCGCTCACGTGGACCGGCGGCACCACGATGCCCAAATCCTTGGCGACTTGCTGGCGAAGCATCGCCATTCGATCGAGCAGCGTGCCTCCACGAGAGGCGTCGACGATGGAAACGAGCTCGTAGCCGACTTCGAGCGCCAACAGGTCCAGAGCGAGCGCGGTGTCGACGTCTTCGGACTGGTTACGCTTCTTGTCTGGAGCCGGCTCTTGCCCGGCGACCGCCTTCGTCCCCGCGGCTTCGGCCTTGGATCCTTTCGCCAGGAAAAAGAGCATCCCCGCGAGGACCCAGCAGGGGATGAGCGGCATGCCGGGCATCAGACCCAGCGCCGTCAAAATTCCGGCGGTCATGACGACGGGCTTGCGCTTGGCGAGGAGCTGCTTGCCGAAGGCGCGGCCTATTTGGTCGCCGGTCGCGCTCCGTGTGACGACAATGCCCGACGCCGCAGAGACCAGGAGCGCGGGCAACTGAGACGCGAGTGCGTCTCCGACCGTGAGGACCGAGAACGTCTCGGCGGCCTTCGCGAGGTCCATTCCCCGCATGACCCCCAGGACGAGCCCTCCCGTCAGGTTGATGCCGGTAATGAGGAGTCCCGCGACGGCGTCGCCGTGCACGAACTTGCTGGCGCCGTCCATCGCACCGTAGAAATCGGCTTCTCGCTCGAGGCCCTTGCGCCGCGCCCGGGCTTGCTCGTTGGTAATCGCGCCGGACGACAGGTCCGCGTCGACGGCCATCTGCTTGCCTGGCATCGCGTCCAGGGTGAACCGCGCAGCGACTTCCGCCACACGCCCTGCGCCCTTGGTCACCACGACGAAGTTGATGACCGTCAAAATGAGAAACACGACGAGACCCACGAGGACGTTGCCCTCGACGACGAATCGACCGAACGCTTCGACGACCGAGCCCGCCGAGCCCTGCCCTTCGCCGCCATGCAATAGAATGAGCCGCGTCGTCGCGACGTTGAGACTCAATCGGAGGAGGGTCGCGATGAGGACGAACGCGGGGAACGCGCTGAATTCGAGGGCCTCTTCGATGAAGAGGGCCGTCAAGAACACGCCTATGGCGAGCGCGATCGAGAACGCGAGCAGAAGGTCGAGAAGCTGAGGTGGCAGCGGCAACACCATCATCAGCACGACGCCGATGATGCCCATGGGGACTACCGCATCCCACTTGCCCACCTTCGCCGGAGTTGCTGCGTCGACCGCCACGGTGCGCCACTACGCACGACGCGTGCCCAGCCAAAGGAGAGCCGTACCGAGGGCGTGCACGCGCGCGTGAGGCGCGTAGTCGCCGAGCCGGCCGTCATCGTGGCGACGGCAGGAGCGTCGGATCGATGACGAGGATCTGTAGTTGACCACCTTCGACGCCCAGCATGGGTACGTCGGGCAGAAGGAGGGACAAGGTGAGGCGCATCGCGCGATGCGGTGCAAACGGGCAGCGATAACGACACCGGGTCAAGAGGCGGCCGGCGGCGAATTCGTAGCGAGGGAAGATTTGTCCGTCCGGCTCCGGCTACGATGGCCGCGCCATGCGAATGTTTAGGGTCGCCGTGCTCGCGTCCGCACTTCTGTCGTGCGCGAGTGGCTGCGGGGGCCGCACGGGGCTCGACGTGCCGATCATGGACTCCGCCGACGCGCCGCCGGCCGCGTCGGATGACGCTGCGCCTGAGAGCTTGCCCTTTTGCGCGTCTCATTCGGGTCCGATCGCAACCTGCGTGGCGACTCCGGGCGCAGGACCGATTCAGCGATGCGGGGGCCCCTTCCCCCTCTGCGCCGAAGCGGGCGGCGTCTGGGGATGTTGCAGCGGCCCAGGCCCCTTCAATGGCCCGGGCGGCAGCTGCCTCTTTGCCGCAGCGTCCGAATGCCCGTGATGGTTGTCCGGATCCGCGTGCACCACCCCAAACCCCTGCGCAGGGCCGGACCTACCTTCGGCGCGCAGACGAACGGGCCCTGCCCCGGAGCTTGAACACGAATGCCAGGATGCGCGCAACGGCCGCGAAATGCGCGAGCGGCACCGAATGGCCGACTTGTACTTCGGCGTCCAACGCACGCGCGAGCGCACGATTCTCGAGGATCGGAATGCCGTACTTCCTCGCCTCGGTTCGGATGCGCAGCGCGGCGTCATCGTGGCCCTTTGCGACGACGACCGGGGCTACGTCTCCTTCGTTGTATCGAAGGGCGACGGCGACGTGCGTCGGATTGGTCACGACGACGTCGGCCTTCTTTACGCTCTGCAGCATGCGCTTCTTGGCGAGCGCGCGAGCGCGCGCCTTCATCCGGCCCTTGACCTTCGCGTCGCCGTCGCTCTGGCGCATGTCCTCCATGAGCTCTTGCCGGGTCATTTTCATTTCTTGCCCGAGCCGGAATCGGCTCTGGACGTAGTCGATGATGGCAATCGCCGCGACGGCCCCGCCCGCGAAGAGCACGACGCGGGAAGCCGCTTTCACGATGCGCTCGACGGACACGTCGACGGGCACGCGCGACAGCGTGAGTAGATCCGGAACTTCGCCGATCGCCGCGCGATACGCCACGTACCCGACGACGCAGACGCGAAGGACGCTCATCAACACTTCGGTCATCGCGTGCTTGGGCGAGAAAAGCTCCTTGAGTCGGGAAATCGGGTCGAGCCGGCTGGCCTTGAACCCGATCGCGTCCAGGTTGACGTGAAGGCCGGTCTGGGCGAGGCCCGCGACCGTGGCCGCCAGCGCCGCCGCGAGCACCGGCGGGCCGATGATGGCTACCAGCGATTCTCCGGACAGGCGGAGCACGTCCGCCGACTGGCCGCGCGCGATGGCCGTCAGGTCGCCGTGCGAAATGCGAAATAGGTTCTCACACGCATCGCCGATGGCGGCGCGCGTTCCCATGAGCGCCCCCACGACGCTCAGTATCGACGCCACGCCTGCTGCGTCGCGCGACCGCGCGAACTTTCCGTCTTTCCGGAACTGCTCGCGGCGTTGTTCGGTGGGATCGAACTGCTTTTCGCCCTGCTCCGAAGCGCTCATCGACGGAGAGCCGTCAACGCGACGTCGATGACGGCCGCAAGCGAGCCGAAATGGGCCGCGAGGCCGGCGGCCATGTCATCGAGCGTGGTCAGGATCGTTACGAGGCCCGTCACGAACAGCACCGCAAAGCCGACGCTGAAGATTTGGAGAGAGGGAGCGGCCCGCGAAATCATGGCGAGTATGAGCTGAACGAGCATCGTCACGCCGACGACCGGCGTGGCGAGCCGGACTCCCACGACGAACGAGTCGATCCCGAGCTCCACGAAGTGAAGAAGGGGCGCATCGATCGCCATCGCCGTACCGACTGGAAGCGCTCGAAATGATTCCAATACGGCCCCGAGCGCAACGCGATGGACGCCGACGGAGAGCGCAACCAGCATCGCGCCGAGCGAAACAATACGCCCGAGGACGGTATCGGACGCGTCGATCGTCGGATTCAGAACCGAGGGCGAGGCCAGGCCGGTGAGCTGACCGAGGACGCTGCCGAGAACTTCGGCCGCGGCAAAGACGAACCGAAACGCAGCCCCCACGAGAAGCCCACATACGACTTCGATGGCCGCGAGACCGGCGAGCGTAAGGTCGAGTTGTCGGGGTGCGCTGGTGCTCGGTGCGAACGTGGTCGCAAGGAAGGTCACGGCCAAAACGAGAGAAATGCGCTGCGTGCTGGCGACGTTCTGACCGGGGAACGGCGAGATCACGATGAAGCCCGTGACGCGGCTCCCTACGAGCGCGAACAGCGACGCGTTCGTCATCACGAGCGCTTCGATGTCGTTCACCGGACGACCTGGGCGATCGCCTCGAAGCAAGTGCGCGTGTAGTCGAGGACGTACGTGGCGAGGTGGGAGCCGAGCGCGAGACCCACTCCCGCCACAGCCACGATCTTTACGAGAAAGCTGATGCTCGACTCGTTGACCTGCGTGGCCGTCTGCACGATTCCGACGGCAATGCCCGCGAGGAGCGCGACCAAAAGTAGCGGACCTGCAACGAAGAGCGTCGTCCGAAGTAGATCCGAGACGATCACCACGGCCTGGTCGGGATTCATCCGAAGCTCCTGAGGAGCGACCCGACGAGCAAGTGCCAGCCATCGACCACCACGAAGAGCAGCAACTTGATCGGCAGACTGATGGTCGTCGGAGGGACCATCATCATGCCGAGGGACATGAGGATCGACGAGACGGCGAGATCGATGACGAGAAACGGCAGGAGGACGAGCACTCCCATCTGAAAGGCCGTCGTCAGCTCGCTCACGACGAACGCCGGAACGGCGATTTTCAACGGAACCTCTTCCTCCGTCTTCGGGTTCGGCAGGCGGGCCGCTTCGTAAAATAGCATCAAGTCCGCCTCTCGGGTCTGGCGGAGCATGAACGAGCGGAGCGGAGCGGACGCACGCTCGAGCGCCTGCATGTCGGAGATGCGGCCGTCCGCATAGGGCTCATAGGCGTCACGGGCGATGGTCGAAAGAAGCGGGCCCATCGTGAAGGCCGTTAGAAAGAGTGCAAGACCGACGAGGACCTGCGTGGGAGGCGTTTGCTGCGTGCCGAGGCCCTGCCGAACGAAGCCGAGGACGATCACGATCCGCGTGAACGACGTCATCGTGAGGACGATCGCCGGAAGAAACGAGAGGATCGTCAGGAGCGCGAGGATCTTCAATTGGGGCGACAACCCCGGTGGATCCAGCAGGTTGAAGTTGGCCGGCGCGCTCGCGGCACCGCCGGCCACCGTCAGCAGCCCCATCGCGACCGCGACGGCCAAGAGCCGTCGCAAGGGCTTCATCGCGGTCTCCGGAGTGCGAGCAGTCCTCGAGCTTGGCTGCCGAAGTCAGGTTCCTCCTCTGAGGATGCGGCCGGATCGGATAATGCGCGCTTGGCGGTGGGTTCGCGTCGCGGGCTCTTGGCGCGAGGGCTATCGGCCGCATCGAGGATGGCCGCGAACCGATCCCCGAGCGACGAGGACACGTCCGGAGACGGCGATGCCGCGAAGGCCGGCGCCGTGTCATCGCTATCGAGCAGGGCCAAACTCTGTATCGACTGGGGCGTCACCCCTAAGAGCAGTCTTTGGCCCTCAACGTTCACCACGAGAAGCTCGCTGCGAAAGCCGATGGTCGCGCGCCGAACGATGGTGAGCTGAGCATCGTCGGTCCGCTTCGAGGCAAACTTCCGGCGTGAATAGAACCCGACGCCCCCGAGCACGAGGGCAATGGCCGCGATCTTCCAGCCGATGCCAGGATGCGCGGGCTCACTCGCAAGCTCGAGGGGTTTGCTGGGACGAAGGCCGAGAGGCGTGGCCGCCTCGGGAGAGCTCTCAGAGGGTAGCGAAGGCTCCGGCCGTGCGGGTCCCTCCGGAAGGCTCGTCAAGCTTACCGCGGGCGGCGGCCGTAGGGCCACCTCGCTGGGCGCCGCCGGGGCTACCGCGTGCGGCAGCCGCGGGGGCGCTTTGGGGGGCCCGGCAAGGGCGATCGAAGGCGACGGCGTGATTCCCTCCGGCGAGCTCGCCGAGGTCACCGTAGTAGGCGTCCGTGTGAGCCCTTCGGGAGAGCTCGCCGAGCCCACCGTGGGCGGCGTCTCCTGGGCCGGGGCGGCAGCGGCGGACGTCAGCGCGATGGCGGATCCTGCCAATGCGATGGCGGAGAATCTCTTGAGCGTCACGAATCACTCCGCGAGCCGGGTGTGACGATTTCGGTGATGCGGACGCCGTAGCGATCGCCCATCACGATCGCTTCGCCGCGGCCCAGCAACCGGCCGTTGACGAAAATGTCGAGCGGTTCGCCAGCGGCCTTCGAAAGCTCGAGAGTCTGGCCGCGAGAGAGTTTCAGGACATCGGCGATGCGCAGCCGCCGGCGACCGATTTCCAAGGTGATCTCGACTTCAACGTCCTTCAGCAGTTCAAGAGAGCCGGAACTCGGCTCCGCCGGGTCTGCGCTCGATTGTTCGATCTTCGCGGGGGAGTTCATGGCGTGCCTCGACAGGGTTCGCCATCCCCCCTTTCAACTCGCGTGCCGGCCCTCGATTCGAAGGGCAATCTGTCCGGCGCTGGTAGTCGGTTGTCCCCGAAGTATGACATGACCATCCGCGCGGACGTCCACCGCGGCCCCCACTGGCACCTCCAGACGGATCGTGTCGCCGACCTTGAGAGCGGCGAGGTGTCCCAACGTCATACGGACCCGCGCAAGCTCCACCACGAGCTCCAATGTCACTTCTTCGATGACACGGGCCACTCCCTCGTCACGCGGGTGCGCGGAGCGCACGCGGTCATCGCCAACGCCAAGAAGGGCTTCCTTCGCGATGAGCAGCACGACACGCCCGAGCTTCTCACCCGAGCCCAGCTCGAAGCTACACGCGATCGGAGCGCCTTCCGAGCTCGCGTCGTCTCCGTCGGGAGCCGCCGCGCGGAGCTCGAAGCCGAACTTGCGCGACAGCACATCCGAAAGCGACCGCACGGCCCCGTCGATGACACGCGCCATGAGTGCGATTTGAGGGGGCGACAGTCCCTCGGGGTCGAGGTTCGTCGGCGGAGCGCGGCCGTCGCCCCCGAGGACTCCGTCGAGCACCATCGCTATCGCGCCCGCGTCGAGAATGAGAGCCCCGCGCGCGCCCGAGGCGGCGACGAGATGCGTCGCGTGGATGGGGCGCGACAGGTCCGCGAGGAGCTCTCCCAACGGCAGGGCCCGCGCAAAACACAGGGCCACCTGCGCACCGCGGCGCGCCAGAAAGGGCATCGCACGGCGGAGCGCGGAGGCAAGTTGAGGGCTCGCCTGCTCGAGGCTGCTCGCGGCCTTGCGAACTCGCTCGCCTTCCAGGGCGAATCGGAGGAGCTGCGCGGACGTGCTCATTGCACGACGAGATCCGTGATGAGCACGCGCTCCGCAGAGACCATGCCGGACGTCTTGATGCGGTCGAGCAGATCGGTGCGCATTTTGTCGTTGGCCGTCGGGTCGATGACTTGCTCGTACCCGAGAGTGCGAAAGTAGCCGAGCGAAGTGTCTCGAATCCGGGGGGTGAGCCCCTTCAACATCTCTTCCTTCGCGTCTTTTGCGCCGTCGGCGAACTCGATGGCGATCGTCACCTTCATCGGATGATTTTTCTTGTTCGCGTCGGGGATCGTCACGAGAAACGGGTCGAGCGCGAGCGTGGGTCCGGGAGGCTTTGCGGCCGCAGGCGCCGCGGGCTCGGCCGGCGTCGCGGTGGAGCCATGGTGCGCCCCGGCCACTTTGGCCCCACCGAATGCGGCAGCCGCAGCGAACACCGCGGGAAGAACGGTGCCGAGAATACGCGGCAACGCTCCCGAGCCCTTAGAGGGCGCCTTTTCTTTGTCGTCGCTCATGGGCTTACTTACGGGTGCTGGTTTACTGAACGACTTGCATCAAGTCTTGAAGCATCTGGTCGGCCGTCGTGATCGTCTTGGAGCTCGCTTGAAACGCACGCTGATGGGCAATCAAGTCGACGAACTGGGTCGCGATATCGACGTTCGATTGCTCGAGCGAGCCCGAAGTGATCGAAGCGCGGCCGCCAGACCCCGCCGCGCCGAGCGCTGCGGCGCCCGAGCTCGCCGTGGCCTCGAAGAGATTGTCACCGGTCGGCGCGAGGCCGTTGTTCGACTGGAACTTCGCCACCACGAGCTGGCCTGCGGCCACGGTCTGTCCGTTGGAGTACGTGCCGTTGACCGTGCCGTCCGAAGCGATCTGCACCCCGGTCAGAGACCCGGCCCCGTACCCGTCCTGGCTCTGCGCGGAGACGGAGCTCGCGCTCCCGAATTGCGTGATGCCGTCGAGCCCGGTGCCGGGGGTGCCCCCGGATGCCGACGGGGTGATCGGCGTGCCCAAGTTCAAGTTGATCGTCTGCGCCGACGCGCCGTTGAACGTCACCGTGGCCGGCGTCGAACTCGTCTCGGTGTCGAGCGCGCCGTTCGAGTTGAACGTCAACGAGCCGGTACCGATCTCCTGGTTTGTTCCGGCCGTGCCGCCCGCGACGTCCGCGCCGTTCGCGAGGACGTGATAATCCCACGCGTTGGGGCCCGTGTTGGTGAAGTAAACGTCCACCGCGTGCGAATTGCCGAGCGAGTCGTACGTCGTAAGGGTGGTGGAGAAATTGCTAGTCGTCGAAGGGTTCTGCGGATCCCACGGCGCCGCCGGAGGCGTATCATTCGCACTCAGATTCGCGGTGACGCTCATCGAGGCGGTCGGTTTTGGAGAGAGCGCCGACGTGGACAGCACGATCGGTCCGACCTGGGACGACATCTGGCCGTTCGGCAGTACCTGGTAGCCCTGCAGAGGGAGGCCGTCGGTATTGACCAGAGCGCCGGTGTTGTCGAGATGCGTTTGACCATCGCGGGTGTAGAAGTTACCGGTCACGCCGCCCACGGATCCGTTCACGACGAAGAACCCGTCGCCGGAGAGCGCCAAGTCAGTCGGCTGCCCCGTCGTGGTCAGAGTTCCTTGCGTGAAATCCTGCTGCGCCGACGTCATCTTCACGCCGGAACCCGTGGCGGTCGGTGACCCGACGGCGGCGCCCATCACATTTTCGAACACGGCGCGTGATTCTTTGAAGCCCACGGTGTTCGAGTTCGAAACGTTGTTGCCAATGACGGCGAGCGCATCGCTCTCCGCGTCCAGGCCCGAGGCGCCAGAATACATTGCATTGAGAATCGACATTCGTTCCTCCGCTATGGCGTCGGCGACGTGCCAACGCCCCCTACGACTCCAGCCAATTGCGAAACCGGCGCCACCGCTCCTGTATTGAGGGTCAACGTCGGAGAACCATTATTGAGGGAAACTTGCGTCACCATGCCCGTGGCCGTGGTCGACACGCCGATGGTCTGACCACTGGCGCCCGCAGCCGTGACGGCTGCCGTGTACGCGCCGGAAGGTGCCGATTGCCCGGTGTCCTCTTTGCCATCCCAGGTGATCGAGAGAGGTCCGGCCGGCGCGGCTCCGAGGCTCATCGTGCGCACTGTGTTTCCTTGCGAATCTTGAACCGCGACCGTGACGGTCTGCGCAGCGCCCGCGAGGGTCACGTTGGCCGGCGAGGCGAACGTTCCATTGAACGTCATTGAGTTGCCGTTCACCGTGACGGTCTTGCCGACCAGATTCGTCGCTTGCCCGCTGCTGAGGGACTGGAGCTGGTTCTGAATGTTCGACAGAGTCGTGGTCTGCGCCGTGGTTTGCTGAACCTGTGTGAACTGTGCGAGCTGCGTGACGAACGTCGTGCTGTCGGTCGGCGCCGTGGGGTCCTGGTTTTCCATCTGCGCCATGAGAAGCTTCAGAAATGAGTTCTGATCGAGCGCAGCGGACGGAGCCGACGTCGTGGTCGATGCGGACGTTCCAGCGCTCGACGCCCCGAGAAGAGCGTTGGTGGAAGTGAGCGGAGAGGTCATTGCGTGCTCTAAAGCACGATCCGGACCCGACCCATGGGCCGCGCCAGGGGCTCTGGATCGTGCGCGCCCCCTTCCTCTCCGTCTCGCGAGGAGTCGTGTGCGGGCGAGTCGTTGTTACGTCGCGATGACGCGCCGGAGGAACCATCGGATGCCGTCGCGTCCGTCGGGCCGCCGTGCGACCCCTCGATGGTGAGCCGGGAAACGCGCACGTCGGCCTCGCGAAGATCGCTCGCAATTGCGCCGGAGTGGAGACGAAGAGCCGCGCGCGCGTCGGGACGATCGGCGGTGATGTCCACATCGACGGCGCCTCCGACGGAGTGCGCACGCACCGCTACGCGCCCGAGCTCGGGCACATCGATCTCGCCGGAGGCTGCGTTCCGAAGTACGGCATGGTTGGCAACGGACGCGAGCGCGTCACGAAGACGGGCCCCCGCGAGCGCTCCGTCCACAGGAAGCGCCGACGGTTCCGTGACGACCGCCAAAGGCTTGGCGGGACCCTGGGCGGAGGGGGTCGCCGGGACCGCCGCCAACCCCGCGACGCCGGCGACCGCAGCCTCATCCTTTGGCGCACCGTCAGCGTCCGATCGGTCCGTGGAGTCCTCCGTGGCGGATACTGGCGTGCGCTCCTTGAGAGCGTGTCCGGCAGGACTCGCCGCTCCAGATGCACCCCCTCGCGCGCCGGCGCGGGGCACTCCGCTCGACGCGCTGGGCCGTGGCGACTTTGAGGACATCGCGAAATCCCGTAGACCTTCGGGTCTCTGCCCCCAGGGGGGAGTCGCGACCAAGGGGGGCGCCACGGGCGCTTGGTTGAGCGCAGCGGGTGTGGCCGCCGTGGGTGCAGCGGTTGACGCCGAGGTACCGGCGGTCGGCGCCGAGGTCGACGAATGGCTCGCCGACGCCGACGCTTCGTGCGCGCCAGGACCCTTCTGCGCGCCGGCCGACGAGACCAGCGGTGCGCTCACCGCGAGCGAGGCCGGCGCCGCGGCAGAGGAAACCTGGGATGCGGAGCCGCCCGAGCCCTCGGCCCCCAACGCTGCGTGGCTCGTCGTTGGCGTCGTCGTGGCGACGCCGAGGGCGGGAGGTCCGCCGAGCGCCTCGAGCGCTGCGTCGCCGAGCCGTGCGGCGAGAGTCGCGGCATCGGCGGCTGTACCTTCCGTCGGGTCCGACACAAGGCTTGCCGCATTGCCCGAGGCCGGAGGCGACACCAATGCGCCTTCGAACGCGCCCGCGGCGACGGGGAGACCCGAGCTCGAGGGCCCCCCGTCCGCGTCGTCCGACGCAAGCCTCACGGCCCGTGACACGTCGTGGGTAACCGGCGCGAACACCGAAGTGGCCAGCGGCGGGGCCGCGTTGGCCGCCTGACCGCGTCGCGCCCTTTCGCTGTCGTGGGCCGCGGCGTCCGCGTCATGCTTCGCCGCATCCGACGCGAGATACGAAGCGAACCCGGTGTCTTCCGTACCGCCAGCCGCACCGGACCTCGGCGCGGGCCCCACGGGATTCGCCGGCAGCGCGGCAGGCGGCCCCCCACGGGGCCCCGAGAGCGGCCCGGCGCTCACGCTTCACCCCGCCCCGCGATACGCGCCGCCATGTCATCGGAGGCGATCCGTTCGAGCCGCGTCTCCTCGACGCGACCGGCCTCGACGATACGATCCCGCCAGAGCTCGAGCTTGCGACGCTCCGTGGCAGCGCGAACCACCTCGACGCTGCACGACCGCTCGCCTTCGACGGCGCGCTCGACACGTCGCGCAGCGGCATCGGCCCGCCTGCGGAGGGTCTCCAGGTAGGCGGCCTGCTCTTGCAGTTCGGTCACGCGCTTGATCCCCGTCGCGAAGTCACGGGCCACATCGGTCCACGCGCGCTCTTCGCGCTGGGCGTCGTCGCGCGCCTCCTGCAACACAGCCTGGGCCGCCGCCGCCCGCGCTCGGGCGGACTGCTCCGCCTTATCGGCGATCTCCACCAGTCGCGCCGCCCTGCGAACCCGGGCGATCACGGGCGACCTCCGACAGCCACGCGGAGCGCCGCGAGGGCGGACGCGCGAGAGACGGGCTCTTCTGGTTTCTGGCGGATGAGCGCCTCCATTCGAGGCGCAACTTCGCGCGCCAAATCCACACGCGGGTCACTTCCGGGCACGTAGGCTCCAATCTGGATGAGGTCTGCCGCGTCCGCATAGGTCGACAGCGCGTCGCGGCCTTTGGACACGGCGTCGATCTGGTCGGGCTTGGCGATGTCGGACATCAAGCGCGAAATGCTGCGAAGGACGTCGATGGCTGGAAAGAGGCCGCGATCGGCGAGTTTGCGGGAAAGCACGATGTGACCGTCGAGGATGCCCCGGACGGCGTCGGCGATGGGGTCGTTCAGATCGTCGCCCTCGACCAAAACCGTGTACACGGCCGTGATCGAATCCCGGGCCCGCCTCGTTGCCAGCGCGCTCGAGAAGGGCGGGCAGCGCGGAGAACACCGTGGGCGTGTACCCCTTGGTGAGCGGCGGCTCGCCAGCGGCCAGCGAAGCTTCGCGAAGCGCCATGGCGTAGCGGGTGACCGAATCCATGACGAGGAGCACGGAACGGCCCTGCGCCCTGAAGTGCTCAGCGATCGCCGTGGCACGGAGGGCGCCGCGGGCTCGCACGAGCGGGGGCATGTCTCCGGTCGCCGCGACCACGATTGACCGTGCGAGTCCCTTTTCGCCAAGCGCACCCCGAACGAAGTCTCCCACTTCCCGTCCTCGCTCGCCCACGAGCCCTACGACGATGATGTCCGCGTCCGAGTGCTTGCAAAGCATCCCGAGGAGCGTGCTCTTGCCGACGCCCGTCCCCGCGAAGAGGCCGACTCGCTGCCCCCGGCCGAGCGGCAGGAGCGCGTCGATGGCGCGGATGCGCGTTTCGAGCGGCGTGTGAATGGGGCGACGCGTGTAGGGAGGTGGTGGCGACGCGTAAAGAGGGACTCGATGGTCCGTGACCGGAGCCGGGCGTCCGTCGAGCGGCCGGCCGAAGGCGTCGAGCACGCGGCCGAGCAGCGCGTCGCCGACGGAAACGAGATCGGCGTGGGGAGTCGTTCGCACCCGAGCGCCTGGGACGATGCCGGTCGTGGGGCCCAAGGGCGCCGCGAGCAATCGTCCTTGCCGAAAGCCGATGACCTCCAAACCGAGCCGGGACTCGCCGGTCCGTATTTCGAGCTGACCGCCGATGGGAGCGACAAGGCCCTCGACCTCGACGAGGACGCCGACGACGTCGCGCACGCGCCCTTCCGCGCACGGACCCAGCGCGGTGCGGGCCCGCAAGATGTGAGCCCCGAGATCGACACGAAGCGAAGGGTGCTCGCTCATGACGGGATGACTCCCAGCGCCGTCGCGACGGCGGTGAGCCTGGCTTCGGTACCGATAGCGACAATGCCTTGTGGCGTCCTGACTTCGATCGCACCGGGAGCGAGCTGTGGATCCGCAAGGACCTGATGCGCGAGACCGATCGCCGCCCAGGGGTCGGCGCCCACTTCACTCGCGACGTCCCTCGCAACCGCAATGACGACTTCGTCCTTCGCCGCGAGCGCGTCGATGGCCTCGCGGGCCCAGACCGCGACCAGATTTGGAGACACGGACAGCTCTCGCGCCACGACCCGCTCCGCGATGGCCAACGCCAGTTTGACGAGCTCGCCCTCACTTGCCTCGAGCACCTGCCTTCGCAGGCGCGCCATGGCTCCCGCCATTTCTGCAACTTGCTCGCGAAGCGCGGCGTTGTCGTCCGCGAGTTGCGCGATGACGTTGGAGGCCGAGAGATCGACTTCAGGAGTGATCGACACGGCCTCTTGGTTCGGGGCGGCGAGATCCGGCGCGGGTGGCTCGGTCGGAGGCGACGAGGGCACGGTCGGAACGACGGCCGGCGCCGGGGGACGGGTCGACAACTTGCGCGCCATCCACGAAGGCCGTCGAGCGATCACGGAAACCTCCGGCAACCACGCGCTCAGCGCATCGTTGGGCAATTTGCTCATTCGCCACCTCGCCCGAGATCAACGCGTCCCTCGGCCTCGAGCCGAAGCGCGGCCTCGACAATCTCGCGACGGGCAGCGTCGAGCTCCGTCTTTTTCACCTTGCCGAGTATCTGCAAGTCGTCCTTGAGAAGCTCTGCAGCCCGCGATGACAGACCGCCGAAGACCGCGCTCATGAGCTCAGGCGAAACGCCCTTCAGAGCCGTCGTGAGACGCTCGCTTGGAACCTCGCGCAGAAGCTCGCGCATCGACTTCGCGTCGATACGGCGCAGATCTTCGAACGTGAACATGGCTTGCCGCACTTGCATCGCCAGGCTCGCGTCGTCGCCCTCGAGGGCCTGTAGGATGCCGTCGGAGATCCCGCGCCCGGCGGCGTTGAGGAGCTCGGCGGCTTTGGCTACGCCGTCGACGCTGACGAGAGTGGAGGCGTCGGATTCGGGGAGCTCGTTGACGAGGGCCTGCGCTACGTCTTCCAGTACCTTCGCCGGCAGCTCCGTCATCGTGCCGACATGCCGAACGACGGTGGCTTGACGCTCGGGAGGCATGGCTCCGAGAATCTCGGCCGCGCGTGCCGGGTCGAGGCGAGCGAGCACGGCGGCCGCGAGCTGGGGAGGTTCCCGCTCGAGAAGGGCCGCGACCGCGTCGGCCGGGGCACCTTCCAGGCGCACGAGGGGGCTCGTTACGCCGTCTTCGAAGATCTCGCGCGCTCGTTGTTCGCCGACCGCGCCTGCCGAAAGACGGCGCAGATACGGCAGCCCACCGCGTGGAACGGCCACGGCGCTCTCCGACCGTTGGAGAAAGTCACGAAAAGTCTCGTCGAGGGCCCCGGCGGGCACTTCGCGCATCGTCGATGCGACGGCGCGCAACTTACGCAGCTCGACCTCTCCCAGCTCGCGGACGACATTGGCCGCGACCTGCTCGTCGAGCGAAAGGAGAAAGAGAACTGCCTTCTCGGCGTTCGTGGTCACGACGGTAGCAAGAGCAAAGCTGATGCCCGCTCAGGCCTTGGCCGGTTCGCGAGGATCCGGCGCCGACGTACCTAACCAGAATCGGAGAACAAGCGCAGCGGTGGCCGGATCCTGCGAGGCACGCGAGTGTGCGCGGGTGCGCAGATCGCCCGAGTCGAGCGTAGGCCGTATGGCCGCTTCGAGAGCGCTGGGAGCCGCGGCCGCGGGGGCGAGCTGCGCGACCACAGGCGCGGTCGAAGAGCGGGGCCGCGCCCGTCGTAGCGCCACCCCGGCGACGAGAAGGACGACGATGGCCGCTGCAGCGTAAGGGCCCCAGTGCTTGACCAGTTGCAAGCGCGTCTCGGGCAGCGCGACGACCGCGACCGGATCCGCATTCCCCTCGACGCCGTCCGCGAACGGGATCGATTCCACGGTCACGAGGTCTCCGCGGGCTTCGTTTGCGCCGGCGGCGCTTCGCACGAGCATGGCGAGCTTTTCGAGCTCCTCCGGGGCGAGCAGACCCGCCCCTCTACCGGCTTTGCCTTGGTCGAGGACCACAGCAACCGTCAATCGCTTGAGCGATCCGCCAGCGCTGACTCGCTTCTCGGATACCTTGTCGACTTCGAAGTTTCGTGTATGCGATTCGCGCACGCTGCCCGCTGCCACGGCCACGGGAGCCGTCGGCGCGGTGGCCGAAGCCGAAGCCGATGCCGAAGCCGCCGGGACCGACTTTGCTGGGTTCTTGCTACCCTTCGCGGAGCCGTTGGGGAGATTGCTCTCGGCGCCGGGGACGCCCGCGACCGAGTCCTCTTGATTGGTCGCCGCGTGCTCGGTCGACTGTTCCTCGCTGCGTAGAGCCGACCTGGAAGGATCGAAGTGCTCCTCGATGTGCTCGACGTGCGCGGCGTCGATCTCCGCGGTGACGCGGACGTCGGCCCGACCCGGCCCCATGACCTTCTCGAGCATCGCGCGCACACGGTCCTCCACCGAGGTCTCGTACGAGTGTGCCAGCGAGCGTGCGTCGTCGTCGCCGCCCAAGTCGTCGTCGCCCGCCGTGCCTCCCCGGCGGGGCCGATGGAGCGTAGTGCCATCCGTCGTGACCACCGCGATGTGGTCCGGGTCGAGCGAGGGCACGGCGGCGGACACCAGGTGAACGATCGCCCCGACTTCGGATGCCGCCAGCGTACGACCGGCGTGCAGCCGAAGTACGATGGACGCCGATGCCGGTTCGCTGCGTGCGACGAAGACCGACTTTTCCGGCAGCACCAAGTGCACCCGCGACGATTCGACGGACCCGAGAGTTCCTATCGTCCGCGTGAGTTCCCCCTCGAGCGCACGCCTATAGAGGACGCGCTGCTCGAAGTCGGTCGCGCCGAGGCGCATCTTGTCGAAGCTCTCGAAGCCGACGCCACCTCCACGCGGCAAGCCCCCGCCGGCGAGTTCGAGCCGAAGCTCGCGAGCCTTGGATTCGGGGACTTCGATGCTCGAGCCATCCGCTTCGATTCGAAACGGCACCTTGAGTTCCTTCAGCTTGGCGATGATCGCCGACGCATCGTCGCGATCGAGCTGCGAAAAGAGCGAAGTGTAAGGCTCATTGGCCTTGTCGAAGGCAACGAGGCCGCAGAAGATCACGGCGAGGCCCGTGGTCACGGCAAACATGACGCGGGCGGGCCTGGACAACCCAGCAAACCAACGCTTGGTGAACCCGAGGGCGGCGAGGATCTGCGGCGGAATGGGACTTTGGGCAGGCTTGGGATCAGACACTTGTTCGCCACAGCTCCTGGAAAGCGTCGAGGACCTTGCTGCGTACCGAGCCGACCAGCTTCAGCGCGATGTCGGCCTCTTTGACGGAGATCATGGTTCCGTGCAGATCGTCGATCGCTCCCGATGCCAGCGCTTCGACCTTCTTAGTCGCGGCAAAGTCGGCTCGGTTCGCCTCGTCGAGCGCGCCGCCGAGCACCGACGTAAACGAGTCGACGCTCGTCGACGCTTGACCCTCGAACGAAGGCGATGCCGACTTGATGCTCTCCGAAAAAGAAAGCGGAGCCGATTCGATCGGGGCGATGACCATGACTACTGTCCTATCTTCAGCGCGGATCGTGCCATCGCCTTGAGCGACTCGATCGACGTCACCCCCGCCTCGTATGCCCGCGAGGCAGTCATCAGATTGACCATCTCCGTCACGACGTTGACGTTCGGATACTGCACGTACCCTTGTGCGTTCGCGTCGGGATGACCGGGGTCGTACACGAGCTCGCCCGGCGTCGTGTCCGGTTGAACGCCGGTGAGGTTGACTTCACGCATGCTCCGGAGAACCGGGTCGGAGCTGGAAGGCGCCACGGGGGTCGCGGTGAACACGGGGTCGAGGCGCTGATAGGCCTGACCGTCGGCGCCGCGGGTAGTGCGCGCGTTGGCCAAGTTGCTCGCGA
This sequence comes from uncultured delta proteobacterium, assembly GCA_963831555.1. Lineage (GTDB taxonomy): Bacteria > Myxococcota_A > Polyangia > Polyangiales > Polyangiaceae > Palsa-1150. The sequence continues at coordinate 45,444 of CAWHQT010000014.1, read as the reverse complement.
TGATGTTCATACGCCCGCGTTCGGCACTGAGGCCCGAGGCGGCGACTTCCATGGCGCTGAACACGCCACTCACGGAGTACGGCCTGCTCATGCGCCCTTCCCATCGTTGGCGGCCCACGAAAGCCCCGAAAGCTCGTTTTGGACGAGCGAAGCGAGGGTGTCGTACCGCAGTTGATTCGTTGCGATTTTTACCGCCTCCCGATCGAGGCTCACAGCGTTACCGTCGGTTCCCGCGGCTTGCGCCGACGCGTCCGTCACGACTCGCCAGGCTTCGCCCGAAGACGAAGCGTGAGGGGCCTCGATGTGCCCGGGTTGCGTCGTTTCGAGAGCCGCATGGAGCGCGCCTTCGAACGGGCCCGTCCGCTGCAAGTCCAGCGGCCGAAAGCCGGGAGTATCCACGTGGGCGAGGTTCGCCGTGAGAAGGTTGTGTCGCGCGAGGTGGTAGTCGAGCCCCGCCCGGAGTTGTTCGACGCTGCTCATTATTCGCATGACGTGGGGACGTCCCCATCACGAGTCGTGCCATCTTACGAGAGCCGTTGGCGTGACCGTTGCTCACGGTCAGCGAGGCCGCACAGGCGGTCACCGTCGCACGAAACCAGCCGGCGGCAGGAGGCCCCGTGATCAAACTTACGCGGTTGAACAACCATGTCGTGGCGATCAACCCCGACCACATCGGATGGGTGGAGACGACGCCTGATACGACGCTCTTCTTGATCGGGGGCGAGAAGATCAACGTGCGCGAGTCGCTCGACGAACTCATCGCGCAGGTCGTCGCGTTTCGCCGCCTCGTGCGCATGGGCGACGCGACCCCCGTTGCGCTGGGCCCCCTCGAGGGTGATCCTCCGCGAGTCGGTAGCGTCCCGGCCATGCGCCGCCATAGCGACAGCCCAGGGGCACTTCGGCCGCGAGGAGGTCCGTAATGCAACTCGGCCCGCTCATCGGCATCGCGGTCGCGCTCCTCTGCATCATCGGCGGAAACGCCATGGAGGGCGGCCATTTCGGTTCAATGCTGGGTCTTTCGGCGGCCATCATCGTCATCGGGGGAACCATCGGCGCGACCGTCGTTCAGTTTCCCGGCGGAACGCTCTTGGGGGCCGTGCGCGCGATCGGAGCAACCTTCAAGAAGCCGTCCGTCGACGGTGCCAAGCTCGTGGACGAAATCGTCGATTACGCCAATCGAGCCAGGCGTGACGGAATCCTCGCGCTGGAGAGCGTCGCGACGAAGGCGTCGCACCCCTTTCTTAGCAAGGCGCTCATGATGGCGATCGACGGGTCCGATTCGACGTCCTTGCGGCAGACCATGGAAATCACCATCGGACAACAAGAGGAGCACGGCGAGGACGCCGCCAAAGTCCTTGAAGCCGGGGGTGGCTACTCGCCCACGGTGGGAATCATCGGCGCCGTGCTCGGCCTCATTCACGTCATGAGCAATCTCAGCGACATCGGGGCGGTCGGCGAGGGCATCGCCGCTGCGTTCGTCGCCACCATCTACGGAGTGGCGATCGCCAACCTCGTTTTTCTGCCGTTGGCCGGGCGCATCAAGATGCGCGTGCGCGACGATGTCCAGCTGATGGAGCTGATGCTCACGGGCGTCCTGGCGATTCAGGACGGCACGAATCCAAAACTCGTCCGTGAGCGGCTTAGCGAGTTCATTCACGGCAGTCATCCGGCCCCGAAAAAGGGCGAAGGGCAGGCGCTGAACGAAGCCAGCGCGACATAATCATGGCGCGAAAGAAAAAGCATCCCGAACACGTGAACCATGAGCGCTGGCTCATAAGTTACGCCGACTTCATCACGCTGCTGTTCGCCTTCTTCGTGGTCATGTTCGCCGTCTCGCAGGTGGACACGAAGAAACTGGGACACTTCACGGAGGCCTTCTCGAAGGCCGTTGGAATCGACGTCTTTCCCATGAGCGGAGAGAGCGTGCTCGCCGGCGGGACGACCGCCGACGACGAACAGAAGGACATGACCACCGACCAGTCCGGCGTGATCGAGATGGACGGCCTTCGCACGAAGCTGAAAAGCCTGTCGCAAAGCGACGCACTGAAGGGCCTGCAGATCATCGCCGTGGGCAACCAGCTGGTCTTACGTCTGCCCGAGAACCTTTTCTTCGATACGGGAGACGCGCGCGTGAAAGACCCTGCCACCGATATCTTGAAGGTGATCTCGCCCGAGCTCAACGACCGCACGAACCTCGAAGTGCGCGTCGAGGGCCACACGGACAACCGGCCGGTCGTTTCGGGCCGCTATCGCTCGAACTGGGAATTGTCGACCGCTCGCGCGATGGCGGTCATGCAGGTTCTGGTCGACGCGGGGCTCCCCCTTACCCGTGTATCCATCGCGGGCTACGCGGAATACCGACCCGTGGCGACGAACGGCACCGACGACGGACGCAAGCAGAATCGCCGCGTCGATCTGGTCGTGATGGCGAGCCCTCCGCAGGCCGAGCCTCCGACGTCCGAGCCTCCGACCTCCGAGCCTCCGACGACCGAGCCTCCGACGAGCGGTCCGCCACAGGGAACGACCGCGACGCAGCCGGCGACCGTGCCGCAAACGACCGAGCCGCGGGGTGTAGAACCGCCCCAAGCGGTGGAGCCGCAAGCGAGTGAGGCGCCACGGGCGACCGAGCCGCCGCAAGCGACCTCCCCCCCCCCGGGAGCCGAGCCGGCGCGCACCGCCAAGCCAAACCAGCCCGCCGAGTCAAAACCGTGAGGACGTCTACGGCGCGCTGTCTTGCCCTACTTGCGGCCATCTGCGCGTGCGCGGCATGGGCCCATCCGGTTTTCGCCCAGACCTACCTGATTGGAGGCACCGGCGCGGTCTCTTCCGGCATCGAAGGAGGATCGCACGGGGCCCTTTTCCGAACGCGAACGCGCTTGCGAATCGGCGGGGATCTGCGAATCGACGAATCGCCCGACGACATCCTCGAGTTCGCGCTGCTGGCGGAGGTCGAACCGCGGAGCGGCTTCGGCGCAGATCTGCGGTACGCGCGTGCGGCCGGCGATCACTTCATTCTGGACGCGGGCCTCTTGGGGATTCTCGCGCCCGCCTCCATCTATGGGGTGTGCGCCGGGCTGACCTATCGCCTCCCCTTGTCCAAGCACGCCCAGATAACGCTCGGCCCCGAAGCGGACTTCTATTTTCTCGGCTCCGACCTGCCGGACGGTACGGTCATATGGCAGATGCGCTTTCAAGGAGGCTTACGTGCAGACCTCTGAATGGAGACCCATCGCGGCCTCAGTGTTCGTGTTGCTCGTGAGCGCTGCGGCCTGCGACGCCGTGTCCAATGACGCGTGTCTGCGTTTCAGCGACTGCGCCGACGGGCTTACATGCGCAGCCGGCCAATGCGTGACACCCCCGTCGCCAGGCGACGCGAGCGCCGCCTCTCCGGACGCGCCCACCCAAATAGCCGCGCCGGGGGACGAGCCCGACGCGAGCACGGAGCCGGAAGACGACATCACGGACGACGCGAGCACCGACGACGCAAGCAATCCGTCGACCGAGTGACGCTGGCGCCAGCCGGATGACGTCTGCGGGAGCCGGTGGGGACGTCCGTAGCGACGAGCCAGCGGCGGTCGCTCCAAACACCCTTTGGGACGAGCCGTCAAAGACATTTGCGGATGTTTTCGCGCGCTGGCACCAAACTGGCAACGTGGGTCTTCATGTTCCGCTCGCTCAACGTCGCCGCGACAGGCATGGCCGCGCAAGAAACCCAGCTCGATACCATCGCCAATAACCTCGCGAACTCGAATACCACCGGATATAAGCGCCAGACCGCGCAGTTCGAGGATCTCCTCTATCAGAACGACCGGTCCGCCGGCCCCAACGCGAGCGGGGTCTCCGCCCCTACCAACACCCAACTAGGAACCGGTGTACGGATTATCGCGACGACGCGCTCATTCGCGCAGGGGACGCTGCAGCAGACCAACAATCCCCTCGACCTGGCCATCGAAGGCAACGGCTTCTTGGCGGTTCGTCAGACCACGGGCGATCTCGCCTACACGCGGGCCGGCTCGCTCCAGCTCGATGCCCAGGGACGCCTGTCGACGAGCGACGGTTTACCCATCGATCCGCCCCTCACCGTTCCAGCCAACGCGACGAACATCACGATTGCTCCTGACGGCACGGTCAGCGTGACCCAGCCCGGATCGACCACTGCGAACTCCGTCGGCCAGCTCCAACTCACGACCTTTCCGAACCCGAACGGCCTCGCTTCGGATGGTCACAATCTCTATACCCCCACGTCCTCGAGCGGCGAACCGTTGACCGGTGCTCCGTCCGCCGACGGACGGGGATCGCTCATGCAGGGGTCGATCGAAGGGTCGAACGTGGACGTCGTCGACGAGATGGTCGGCATGATTCGGACGCAGCGCGCGTACGAAATGAACTCCAAGGTCATCTCTGCGGCGGACGAAATGCTGCGCAACGCGACGCAAAGTCAATGAAGCCGCGAACGGTGCTGTCGGGAGCCTTGGCTCTCGTTTGCTTGGCTGCCACGGCGCAGGCCACGCCGGCAACGCCCCGCGAGGTGGCCGTCGTCGGGAGCCGCATTCACGTGGGCGACGTAGCCCCCAAGGTGGACGCCGCGGCGGCCGCGGTCGACATCGGGCCGAGCCCAGCGCCGGGCGCATCGCGCCTCGTCACGCGCGCAGACATCGCCTCTGCCCTCGAGGCAAAGCAACTGGGGGTTTCGGCGGCGCAACTGCCCGACGCCATCCGCGTCGTTCGGAAGGCCAAGCATTGGCTCGCCCCGGACCTGAACGCGCTCGTGCGAAACGCCGTGGAGGCAAAGCCCATGGCCCGCGGGGTCACGTTGGGCGCCGTGCGAGCGGATCGCGCGGTCGACGTGGCCGAGGGGTGGACGCGCATCGACGTCGATTTGCCGCGCGCGCCCAAGCGCGAGGGATCGTTCACGACGACCGCCATCGCCTCCTTCGTCACGGCGGAGGGCGAAGCGCTCGCGCGCGTTTCCGTTCCCGTCGAGCTGAGGATCGCCCCGGACGGGGCCGTCTACGATGCACCCCGCGGGGCCACCGTCACGCTGATCGTACGGCGCAATTACGTCGAAGTTCGCGCGCCCGGCATCACGACGGCCGACGCGGACCTCGGCGACCCCGTCCCCGTGCAGCTTCGGCAATCGGGGCGTGTCCTTCGCGCGCGGCTCGTGTCTCGCGACGAGGCCGTCGCCATCGAGGATGGGCAATGACGCGCGGCTCGCTCGCTCTCGCGCTCGCCGTGTGCTGCGCATCGGCCGGCTGCGGACCGCGCCACGTGGCGCCGTTCACGCCCCGGCAGCGCATCTACAACGCCGGCAATTATGCGCAAAAGGACGTCTCGGCCAAACCCACCGCCGGGTCGCTGTTCAGCGATGCGAACCCCGGGTTCCTGGAGGACACGCGCGCCGTGCGCGTCGGCGACTTCGTCCTCGTGCACATCAACGAGAGTGCCGACGCGCAGGGCGACGCGACGACGAGTCTGAGCAAGAACAGCACGGGCACCACGGGCGTGGACGGGCTTCTCGGCCTCATCCCGGCGCTCAAGCGAGCGTACCCCGACATCGATCCCACGAAGCTCATCTCTTTTGCCAACCAATCGGCCTTCGCCGGCTCGGGCACGACGGAACGCAAAGGCCAGCTCACCGGCGACATCGCCGTCCGTGTGGTCAAGGAAATGCCCAACGGAGACCTCTTCGTCGAGGGCACCAAAGTCGTCCTTTTGAACGATGAGGAATATCACCTTTATATATCGGGCCTCGTCCGCCCGGCAGATATCGCACAAGACAATTCGGTCTCGTCGGCCCGTCTGGCCGACGCCCAGGTCGAATTCACAGGACGCGGCGATTTGGCCGACCAGAACCGCAAGGGTTGGCTGGCGCGCATGCTCGACACGCTCAACCCGTTCTGAGGACACTATCTTGTTCCGCAAGCTCTCCATCGCCCTTCCTCTCGCGATCGTTTTCGCCCTGTGGTCCTTCAGCGCCCGGGCCGAACGCCTGCGCGATCTGGCCGACGTGGAAGGGGCGCGCGACAACCAACTCGTCGGCTTCGGAATCGTCACCGGCCTCGGTGGCACGGGCGACGACACGACCGTCCCGTTCGCCCAGCAGGCGATGCTCTCGATGCTGCGCCGTCTCGGCATTCAGGTCGATCCGTCGCAAGTCCGCATGCGCAACGTGGCGGCCGTCACGGTGACGGCCACCTTGCCTCCTTTCGCTCGGCCAGGGACCAAAATCGACGTCACGGCGTCTTCGATCGGCAATGCGCGGAGCCTCGTCGGCGGTGTCCTTGTGCAGACCATTCTCAAAGGCGCCGACCAACGCGCCTACGCGGTCGCGCAGGGGAGCCTCCTTCTAGGCGGCTTCAGCGCGAAGGGCGGCAGCGGAAGCAGCGTCCAGAGTGGCAGCACGACCACCGGGCGCGTGCCCGAAGGCGCGATGGTGGAGCGCGAGGTCCCCACCTCGCTCGTGAGCGGCGGCGCTTTGAATCTCGAGCTTCGAACCCCGGGGTTTACGGTTGCGTCCCGCATCGCCGACGCGGTCAACAAGAAATTCGATGGATCGGCGAGCGCGCTCGACGGCGGCGCCGTTTCAGTGAAAATACCGCCCGAATACCGCTCGCGCCTAGTGGACTTCGTCGCCGAACTCGAAGAACTCGAGGTGACGCCGCTGCGCCGCGCGCGTGTTGTCATCAACGAACGAACGGGCACCATCGTGGCGGGGGGAGACGTGCGCCTCGCGCCTGTGGCCGTCGTGCACGGCAGCCTGACCATCGTCGTGAAAGAAACGCCGACCGCGTCGCAGCCAACCGCGCCCTTCGGGGCCGGAACGACGGCTGTTGTCCCGCGCACGGAAATCCAGACAAGCGAAGGCACTCGGAACATGATTTATGTGCCCGCCGCGCCCACACTGGCCGACGTCGCTTCGGCACTGGGCACCATGGGGCTATCGCCGCGCGAATTGGCAAGCGTCCTGCAGGCTCTACGGGGTGCTGGGGCACTTGAAGCGGAGGTGGTCGTCGAATGAGCAATCTAATCGCACGGATCGCGGCTCGACCGGCGGCGGTGCCGTCAGTCAAGGACGCGCGGACGGAAAAACTGGAGAAGGCGGCGGGCGAGTTCGAATCCCTTTTCGTCAAGCAGCTGCTCAAGGAAGCCAAGATCGGGGGCGACCAGAAGAGCGGCGGATACGCCGACATGGCCGTGGACGCGCTGGCCACCGGAATTCAGCGCGGGGGTGGTCTCGGTCTTGCAAAACGCATCGAGGAGGCGATGGCCCCCGCACACGCCCACGGCCCTGCAATAGTGCAGGGAGCGGCAGCGGCCAAGGCGGGCAATCTTGCGCACGTCTCACCACTCGCACCGCCAGGCCCCAGGGCTCCCCTTTCCCTTCACCCCTCTACGGCCCCGTCCAAGCGCTAAAGCTTTTGCGTTACTCGCCGTTCTGCCTCCATAGCCAGAGCGAACAGGGAAGGCATGATGCGAATAATCGACCGATACGGACAGCAAAACGCGTTACCACTGAGCGGCACCAAGCAGGGCGCGGCGGCTTCCAAGGGTACCGTGGCCGGACAGACCGGCCCAACCTCCCAGCCGATCACCGGGGAGAACGTGACCTTCTCCGCGAAAGCGAAAGAGCTTGCCGATCAGACCTCCGCCGCCGACACGGCCAAGGTCGAGCAACTGCGCTCGGCCGTGCAGAACGGGACATTCAAGGTCGACCCGCGCGCGATAGCGAACAAGATCGTGGACGGAAACGAGGGATAGACCATTGGCAGAAGACGCCATCACCCAACTCGAACGAGTTCTTCGCGAAGAACGCGAGGCCATTGGGCGCCTCGACGGCGCGAAGGTTCTCGATTGCGCAAAGGAGAAAGAAGCGCTCGTCGCTTCCCTCCGCGGCGTGAACGGCACGTTCGAGCAATCCGCGCGCGCGCGACTGCGGGCGCTCGTGCCGGCGCTCCGTCACAACGGCATTCTCCTCGCCCATGCTCGAGATATTCTACGCGACGCGCTCTCGGCAGCACGCGCGGCGCAGCGACCGGTGGCGGGCGCCCCGCTCGCGCGAGCGGCCCCTCGCGTGCTGTCGGTGAGAGGGTAACGTGAGCTCTCTCTTTGGCCTGATTGGAACGATGGGCAGCGCGCTCGCGGCGCAGCAGGCGGGCCTCGACATCACGGGGCAGAACGTCAGCAACGTCAACACGCCGGGGTACGTTCGCCAGACCGTCGTGCTGCAAGCGGTGCCCACGACCTCCGCCACCGATGGGGGCGTTACCGTCTCCTCCGTACAGCGAGCGTTCAATTCGTTCACGTACGGTCAAGTGCTAGTCCAGCACGGACTGCAGGGATCGGCGAACGCGCGCAGTCAGGCGCTCACGGAGGCGCAGGCGACAATCACGCCGCAGGGAGGGGGCGCCGTGGGGGACGCGCTGAACCAATTCTTCTCGTCGCTCCAGGCCATGTCGGCCTCGCCAAGCGATCCATCGGCCCGCAGCGCCGTCTTGCAACAGGCAACACAGGTCGCACAGGCCTTTTCTTCGACGGCCAAGGGATTGTCGCAGCAGCAAGGCGCGATCTTGTCGCAGGCGCAGGGCGCGGCCACGGACCTCAACACGGAGCTCTCGCAGATCGCCCAGCTCAACGGTCAGATCGCGCAAGCCACCGCCGGCGGCGATCCCGCGGCGGACTTGCGCGATCAACGCGACGCCTTGACGACCCAAGTGGCCGACGGGATCGGAGCGCAGGTCGTGCAAGATCCGTCGGGCAGCGTGACACTCTTCGCCGGCGGATCGGTGCTGGTGAGCGGCAGCCAAGCCTCGACGTTGAACATCGGGACCGATGCGACCGGGGCGATGCAGGTCACCGTGAGCCGCCAGAACGGTACGCCGATGGACATCACGAAGGGCGTTACTGACGGGACGCTGGGCGGCCTCCGCGAAGCCCGCGACGTCGACATCGCGCAGAGTGCGCAGCAACTGGACCAGCTCGCGTACAACTTCTCGAGCGCGATCAACGCCGTTCACTCCACCGGATACGCCCTCGACGGGTCCACCGGCCGCAATCTGTTCACTGCGCCGACGCAGGTGACGGGCGCCGCCGCGGCCATGGCGGTCGACCCGTCGGTCGACGGGCAGCCCAACAACCTCGCGGCCGCCGCCAGCGCGGACGACGTACCCGGCGGCAATGACGTCGCCGTGGCTCTCGAGCAAGTGGCCAATCAGTCGATCGGCGCGGGAGGCACCGCCACCGAGCAGTTCGCGGCCATAACGGCGCAGATTGGCAACGCCACCTCGTCGGCCAACACCGACTCGGCCACCCGCGCCGACACGGTCACGCAAGCCGAGAACCTGAACAGCAGCGCGAGCGGCGTATCCTTGGAAGAAGAGTCGGTCAATCTCACGAAATTCCAGCAAGCGTTCGAGGCGGCCACGCGCGTGCTGCAGACCGCAGACAGCCTGCTCGGCGACTTCATGACGGCTATGTCAACGGCCTGACGCGGAGAGTGTGGCGATGCGCATCACAGAAGGAATGACACTGAACGGCGTTCTCCAATCCGAGTCCGTCGCGGCCCAGAGGATGAACCAGCTGTCCACCGAGGCGTCGACGGGAATCGCCGTCGCGCAGCCGTCCGACGATCCGGCCGCCTATGCGTCCATCGTCAACCGGAACGCCCAAATAGCGAACGTTCAGGCCCGGAGCAGCGCGGCGAACGTAGCCGCCGGAGACCTCAACATGGCGGAGGACACGCTCGACCAGGCGGGCACTCTCCTGTCGCAGGCGAGTCAAATCGCGATCGAGGCCAGCAACGGCACCATGAGCGCCGCGGACCGCGCGAACGCCGCAAAGCAGGTCGACTCGATCACCGAAGAGATGGTTTCGCTCGCCAATGCGAAGGGCTCGAGCGGCTATCTCTTCGGAGGCACCAAGAACAACGCTCCTCCGTTCGACGCGACCGGGAATTTCAGCGGAAACGACGGCGTCACCCACGTCGAGGTGGCCGATGGAGTGCTCGCCACCTCCAATGCGAACGGCGCGGCAGCCTTCACTTCGGCCGGAGGGCGGAACGTGTTCGCCGACCTCCAGTCGCTCTCGACCGCTCTCGGCGCCAACGATCTGACGGGGATCCAGGGGTCGGTCACGAACCTCGCCGCGGACCAGACCCAGCTCATCTCGGCCCGCGTCGACGCGGGAGAGCGCGCCGGGCGGCTCACCTCGGCGAGCACTGCCATGACGAACGCGCTTACCCAAATGCAGGTCTCTCTTTCGTCGGTGCAAGACGCCGACCCGGCCACCACCTTTTCCAACTTGACAGCTACGCAGAACGCCTATCAGCAGGCCTTGCAGGTCAACAAGCAGGTGCTCTCCGTTGCGCTTCAAGCCAATAACTGACGAAACTCTCACGAAAGGAGAGGACAAAGGCGATGCTCATTCTTCAACGCCGCGTCGGGGAGCGAGTCGTGTTGTCCGGCGGGATCGAGATCACCGTGACGGGCATCACCAAACGAGGCGTGCGTCTTGCAGTGAACGCTCCTCGCGGGGTTTCGGTGCTTCGCGGTGAAGTGCATGACGCCGTTGCGGACGCGAATGGTCGCGCCGCGGGTTCGGGAGATGAAGAGCTGGACGCCATCGTGCTTCCGGCAGGAGGATCGCTGTGATTCGACTCATTAGTACGCGGTTTGGTGACATTGAAGTGGACGAGGCCAAGGCAATCGTGTTTCCGCGCGGCCTCATCGGCTTTCCCAACGCCCGGCGCTACGTCCTCTTGTACCCGGGCGGCCGCGGGAAAGTCGCGTGGCTCCAGTCGCTCGAAGTGTCAGGGCTCGCTTTCCCCGTCGTGGACGGCGGACTGCTGGGCGACGATTACCCGCGACCCGGGCCGGTCCAGCTCGCACAGGAAGCCGGCATCGGCGCCACGGACCTTGCGATCCTCGTCGTCGTCGCCGCCCAAAAGGGCGCGGGGCTGATTGCGAACATGCTTGCGCCCCTCGTCGTCGACCTGGAGACGCGTTCAGGGGCTCAGATCGTGCTCGATCCGCAACGGTACTCGGCGTCTGCGAGGCTCGGACCCGTGGTCGAAACGAGCCGCGCCGTTCACGCAAGCGCCGCGCAATAACTTTCAAGTTATTGCGGCAAATGCCGTTCGTCATCTTCGGGTAGGGCGATCGCCCTCCCGATGGAGACGAATCTCGTGGCACTCGAACAAGACTCCGGACCTTTCGGTACGATGACTGCGGAGGAAGGCGGCGCCCTTTTGGCACTGGAGACTCCCGCGCCTTTGCCCGACGCGTTCGATCCTGCCCTGGACTGCTCGAGTGAAGAGGTCCTCGCGCCCTCGGGCGCTGCTAGGTCGCCACGACGCCGCCCGCGGACGAGCCGCGCGAACCGCCGTGCACCGGCGAAGCTGGCCGGCGCGGTGGCCAACCTTCGCGACCTGGAAGATGCCATCGTAGCCCACTTGCTCTCGGCCGAGCAGGTGGTGCAGCGGCTCGAATCGCGCGGCGTCCATACGGACGCCGGCTACGCTTCTCGTGGGGACTTCGAACAGCGCATCCTCGCGTCGACGCCGTTGGTAAAAGCCATGCGCCAGGCCGTCGGTGCGTCCGAGCCACGGGTCATACGGACCTCCGCCGCCGGGCGCCGTCCCGCCGCAGCGCGGACGAGGCGAACGCGATCGCTCAAGTCCGTTGCGCAGGCTCTGGTGCAACTCAAAGAGCTGAATCTCGCGATTCACCGAGCGGCCCTCGCGGCGCGCGACGCGCTCGTTACGATCGAATCGCAGCGCCTTTTCGAGGAGTGCGGCTATCAATCGTTCGAAGAGTTCCTCGAGCGGGCGCTCGGCCCGAGCCCGTTGCTCGGGGCCGCCGTCGCGCTTGCCGAATGCGAGCCCATGCCCGAGCCCGAGGAGGAGGTCCAAACGGTGACTCCGGAGGACGTCCACGCATTCGAAGAAACGCCGAGTCTCGCGTCGGACTTCATGAATGAAGCGCCGGCGGACGCGCAAGCGGTCGCTGACAAGACGGTCAAGGCCGCCTCGGTCGCGCCGCCCGTTGCGGCCTCGCGCTCGCGGTTTTCTCCCAAGCAGCTCGCGGTGTCGCTGGCCCTTTGCGTCGCGGCCACGTTCGGAGGCGGCGCGGCGGGCTCCTGGAGCGCGATCGACACCATGACTCGCACGGCCCCGGAGTCGGCGCCGGCAAACCTCGCGGCGCGGCCCTCGGCGAGCTCGCCGGCGCACGTCCCCATGAACGCGGCTCCCCCCCGTGCGCCCGCGCCAAAGACCGAGCGCGAAGCCCAAACCGCTCGAACCGCAGCCATGGACCCCTTGGCGATGCCGCTGACTGTGCCGCGCACGCGAGCCGCAGGCCCGCGCGAAGCCCGCCGGTAGTCGTAGTAGAAGTGCCGTCCGACGCTTCTACCTGTGGCTTACGACAGGAATTCGAAGGCGCCGAATCTTCGATCGAAGTGCAGCAGCGGACGGCCCGCACCCGCGGCTGCGTACAGCACTTCGCCGACCAAGATCGTGTGGTCCCCCTCGACGTAGCGGGCCCGCTTTCGGCACTCGAGGTGCGCGATGGCCCCCCGGATCAACGGCGCGCGGCCTCCGCCCGCCTCGTGGAGCAGCACGCCGCTGAAGCGATCGATCCCCGACCGGGCGAATTGCAGTGCGATTGACGACTGCGTGACATCGAGAATGCTGACCCCGAAGTGATCGGCGGCGATCACCGCGTCATGGCAGCTCGCGTCCTTGTCGATGCACACGAGGATGAGGGGCGGCAGCAGCGATACGGAAGTGAAGCCCGTCGCGGTAAATCCCACCGGCCCCGAAGGACTGTCCGCCGCGATGATGGTCACCCCGCTCGCAAAATGGGCGAGTGCCTCTCGAAAGGCGGAGTCCGATACCCGCGCGCCCTCGCTTTCGTCCATGTCGTCGCTCGCCATCAGGGCACTCCGATCATGCCACGAGCGCCGGCGATGGCGCGGATTTCGTCCCGGCGCTTGCCCAATTCGTCGAAGTCTTTCACGGGCAGGAAGCGGGACGTCATTCCATCGCGCGCGACCCGCGCATACGTCGCGTCCGCGGCCGACGTCAACTCTTGGAGCAAGCGCTCGAACTGAACCGCCGTGCGTTCGCCCACCTTCTTCTCCACCTCGAACCAATTGTAGCGTACGCGCAGGCCGAGCAGGCTTTCGGCTTTGACCAGGAATGTGTTCGTGTTGAAAACACGGACGGCCCTCGCGTCGAACGCTTGGGGCAGCCGGAACTCTTCCAGCACCTGCAAACGCCGAACGGGCCGACCGGCCGAATCCTGGGCGTCGGCCCAGACGGGAATGCCCCCGCGATCGCCCGGGGCTTTGGGCGCGACCTCCACGAGAACTTCGCGCGCGCTCTCGATGAATTGGCCCAGCAGCGTGGCGTCGATGCCGGCGCCGAGATTGTCGACATTGGTGATCCACACGTAGCGGCCGCGCTGCTCGACGAACGACGACAAGAGACCGGACCGCCGGAGCGCATCGGGCAAGTCGCCATGCCCGGGGGCATACGTGCTCGGCTCGCCGTCATCATCCCGGAAGAGGTTCCCGTCGCGCGTGAGGCGCAAGCTCAGGTCCTGCGTGAACGTTGCCACGTGCGGCGGAGCCTGCGCGGCCGCAAGGGCTTCACGCACGGGCGCATCCGTAGCCTCGCTCGTCATGAGCCAAAGAGGCACGGCCACCGCCGCACGCCGGCACCACGTCGCGTTCTCCGCGAGACGCAGGCCAAGGAACGTGTGCCCATCGAAGGCTTCGACGAGCGCCTTCACCACGCCGCCCATACGCGTGGCCATCCCCCCCGCCATGACGCAAAACGCGAGCTCGCCACGGCGGATGGCCGAGAGCCCGAGAGCCGAGAGCCGCTCGGACTCCGGCGCCCCGGGGACGGGCGCGTCGACGAGATCACGGGGCTCTGGGGCGTGGACCGGGCCGCGCACGCGATTGCGCTCGTCGCGGTCCATCGCCGGCTCACCCCGGGCGCGCGCGAAGAGTGGAGCCGCCAGCGCGACGAGCCGCTCGACGTCGAAACCGCAGGCGTCGAGGCGGGCGCGCAGGGGCGGAGGGAGATTGGCGAGCGCGGTGCGAAGAGCGGATTCGGTCATGTGTGGCCGGAGCGTGGAGCAGGGAGGCTTGGGCGGGAGAGCATCTCCCGGAAAATCTGAAGTATGGCCGGAAATGGGAAGTTGGGGGCTTGGGGGAAGAGGACCCCCAATACCTGGCTCGTGAAAGAGCTGCCCGGCATTTCCCGGCAGCTCTTTGGGTGGTTGGTCGCTTATTCTTAGTCCTCGCGGGAGAGACGGAAAAGGCGCCGATGGTTTCCCGAGTGGCGGGACTCGAAAAGTGCCGCCAAGCTGGTAAGGTCCGCGATAGAGTTCGACGGTCTGTCGGGGCGCTCCAATGAAGAAACCGGTCTTCGCGGGCTTCTTTCTGGCCGCCGCGGCCGGTTGCGTCATAGGGGTGGGGCCTCTTCCCTCGGGCGTCGCTGTGAGCGGGCCGCCGCCGCAACCCATTCAGGAGGTGCGCTCGCTGCCTCCGGGGCCGGAAGCCATTTGGGTGGCGGGATATTGGCATTGGACGGGGATGCAGTACACATGGATCCCCGGCCATTGGGAGAACGCGCCGCCGGGATCCCTCTGGCGCGGTCCGCGCTATTCGCTTCGCGAGGGCACCTACTTTTATGAGCCCGGGGCGTGGATGAGAAAATGATCCGCCGCGTTCGTGCGAGTCGGCGTGCCGCAGTGCTCATGGCGGCGTTGGCGGCCGTCGCAACGACCTCCGTAGCGGGAGGTTCCCGCCGCCCGGGGCCTGCCGTCCTGCACGAGCGCATCCCACCCGATCCCGGCGAAGACCTTGCGATGCACGTGCTCCTCGATGGCAACCTTCCCGGCGCGATCCAAACGCCCGTGGGAGCCGTCGCTGCGCCCGACCCGGACGCGCTTCCCACCGCGGCGGACCTGGCCTACGGACGCGGCAGAGAGCACGATCAATTTCAGCCGGACCGCGACACGAGGCGACCCGACGTCCGCGGCTACCAAGACCCCTTCACGCCCACGACTGCGCCCTTCAAGCGGCTCGCCGCGTTCGACGCCGTTCACGACGACTACACGCTCTATGTGCGCGACGGGCGGCTCGCGAGATTGACCACGAGCGCCGCGCCGGGTCCCGATGACGACGCCTTCTTCGCCGACGCGGTGGTGGACCTCGCCCCAGAGCCGGGTCAACGGGGCCGCCCCGTGCGCATTCCTTCGGTCGGCCCGGGAGCACGGATCGTTCGAGCGCGCCTCGGGCTGGGTCCGCGAGACGTGCCCCCGCGCCTCTCGCGCGACGGAGCGGACAACTGGTTTCTCGAGACCGATGAGGACGCGGGGGCCAACCCCGAGGCGCGGGCTCGCCTCGTCATGCAGCTCTCGATCCCGCGCGCCGCGTTCGGCGGTCCGCTTGGCGACCCGTCGTGGAATGACCTGCCCTTCGTGGCGCCGGAGCCCGAGAACGTGGCGCGCGACGCGGCGATCGTAAGCGCCGCGATCGGCGTCAGCCGGCGAATGCGACCTCGCCAAGCCATCGCATCGATGGTTCGGTACTTTCGCGACTTTGCCGACTCCCGCGACCCGCCCCCGGCGACGGGCAACGTGTATCTGGACCTTGCGCTCTCCAAAAAGGGGGTCTGCCGCCACCGCGCGTTCGCTTTTCTCGTGACCGCGCAAAGCCTCGGAATCCCGACCCGAATGGTCCTCAATGAAGCGCATGCGTGGGTCGAAGTCCATGACGGGATCCTCTGGCGTCGTATCGATCTCGGGGGCGCGGGCGAGTTCGAAATCCCGCCCGAAGGGCAAGACGATCGCGTCCGCTACGCGGCTCCGGCCGACGCGTTCCCATGGCCGGCCGGGGCAGACCGCGGCGAGGCCATGCTCGACCATGCCCGAGCGCGAGCGGCAAGCGCGAATGGGTCGCGGCCACGACTCAGCGCCGTCGCCGACAGCGCCGGGCCGGGCGCCGACAAGGCCCCTCCGGGCCATGACAAGAGCGACTCGTTCGCCGACCCGACGAGCGAGCCGTCGCGGGCCGACGGACGACCGGAGTCGACCGTCCGAGTGGTGATGGCCGACAGCGATGCCCGCCGTGGTAGACCCCTTCACGTCCAAGGCGCCGTCGAGGCGGCTGGCCATCGGTGTCCTCATGTCGCGGTCGACCTGTGGCTGCGCGACGTGGACTCCGGGCGCCTTCTCTTTCTCGGCACGCTCGCGACCGATGAGGACGGCACGTTTGCGGGCGGAGTCGTCGCGCCCGCCTCGGTGGCCCTGGGCGACTACACGATCGTTGCGCGCACCGCAGGCGATGCGGGATGCGGCGCGAGTCGCCCGAACTGAGCGGACGCACCTACGAAGGGCCCTCACTGCGAGATCGGCAGCCTCTTTTTTCCCCCGCTTCCGCCGCTCCGGTCGATGAGCGGCGCGGCGTCGTCCTCTGCGTAAGACTCTTGGCACAGCTGCATGACCCGATCGGCAATGGCGACGAAGGCCTTGGCCGCCTCGCTCGCGGGCGCGGCCTGCACCACCGGCGTCCCCTTGTCGCCCCACTCGCGCACCGCAAGTTCCAGCGGCACCTGACCGAGCACCGGCGCCCCTGCAAATTCGGCCACGGCCGCTCCACCGCCTTTGCCGAAGAGCTCCGTGCGCACCCCCGCGCTGTCGACGAACCAGCTCATGTTCTCGACGACGCCCAGAATGGCAATGTTGACCTTCTTGCACATCGAAACGGACTTGTAGACGTCGTCCGTCGCCACGGCCTGCGGGGTCGTGACCATCACGGCGCCGGTGACCTTCACGCGTTGCGAGAGCGTCAGCGCGACGTCACCCGTCCCGGGCGGCAAATCCATGACCAAAACGTCGAGTTCGCCCCAGCTTACGTCTTTCATGAACTGCTGAAGCGCTCCGTGGAGCATGGGACCGCGCCAGATGACGGCCGCCTTGGGGTCCTCCAGGAGAAAGCCTATGGACATGAGCTTGATGCCGAAGCGGGCGAGCGGTTCGATGCGCTTTCCGTCGAGCGATACCGGACGGCCCGCGACGCCGAGCATCGTCGGGATGGATGGGCCATAGATGTCGGCATCGAGGAGGCCGACGCGATAGCCGGCGCGCGACATGGCCACGGCCATGTTGGTCGCCACGGAGCTCTTGCCGACCCCCCCCTTGCCGCTCATCACGAGCACGATGTTCTTGACCCCGGGCAGGGGGTCCTCGGGACCTACCGAGCGACCTTTCACCACGCGCGGCGGGGACTGCGTGTCACTTTCAGCAGGCATGGGGGACGGGGGGGATATAGAGGGTCTCGGCCCGCCTCACCAGTGCGCAGGCGCGCGCAAAAGGCTATCCGCGCGGAGAGGCGGAGGCGTCCGCGCCCCGGACGAGGCGCCGCCCGACCTCGGCGAGAACGCGACGAAGGGCGATCGATCGCGAACGCAGTCCGACGGCCAGGTGATACAGAGCGTCCGCCGCCTCGGCAACGACGCGTTCGTCACTTTCTTTCTCGATGGCTCGCGCGAGCCCCGTCGCCCCTTGGCGAATCTTCGCGCAGAGGGCGGCGGCCCCCTCGCCGGTGGGCTTCTCCTGGGACGCGACGGATGCCTCCAGCGCCGCGAGCGCCGTTTGGGGCTGCTCGCTCGCTTGACCCAGATGGTCGCCGTCGAACGCTTGGAAAAAACAACTCACCGCCCCGGAGTGGCAGGACGGACTCTGGGGGTCGCTCGAATAGATGAGGCAATCCGCGTCGCAATCGGCGAGCACGCGAACGACGGGAATCTCGTGCCCGCTCACCCGTCCCTTTTGCCAGAGCTCCGCGCGCGATCGGCTCCAGAAGGTGCCATAGCCGGTCTCAAGGGTTCGGCGAACGGCCGCGTCCGACGCATACGCGAACATCCGAATTTCGCCCGTGATGTGATCTTGGACGATGGCCGGCACGAGTCCTTGCGCATCGAGCTTGAGTGGCAATTGAGACATCGAACTCCCGCGACGCCGGCGATTTGTTTCCGAATTGTTACGTTCTACGGCGAATACCTGCGAGTGCGCCATTGATATCCCACGCCGAAGCGATGGAAGCAACTTGCGGAAAGCGTGGGCCGGTTCGCGATGGCGCCGATGGACGGATGGATGACTGCGCTGATGCACTCCAGCGGTCGATCCATGCCGAGAGGGGACGTGATCGCGATTCGTGTGCGTCTTGAAGATGATCAAGGCGTCGCTCGCCTCCGATCAAGACGCAACCTATTCGTGGTCAAGACGCGGCTTGGTCCCGATCAAGACGCGACTTGTTCGCGATCAAGTCGTGGCGTGCATCCCATCAAGGCGCGACTTCCTCCGGATCAAAAAAGCGGCTCGCTCCGGACGCGCATTGATTCGTTACCCCGCCCGCACGACCAGGAGTTTACGTTCGGTCATCTCTTCGATCGCGAAGCGGACGCCCTCGCGGCCGAGCCCCGAATCGCGGGTGCCGCCGTAGGGCATCGCGTCGACCCGGAAGCTGGGGCTGTCGTTGACAATGAGACCCCCGACGCGCAGCCTCGCGAATGCGTCGGCGACGCGCGCGCGCGAGTCCGTGAAGACGCCCGCTTGCAGGCCGTAACGCGTCGCGCCCGCCATAGTGAGCGCGTCGTCCCACGTCTCGTACCGGTGTATGGTGAGCACGGGGCCGAACGCTTCTTCGTCGACAACCTTCATCCCGCGGCCGTCGCCCTCGATTTCGAGCACGGTGGGCCAGACCCGATTGCGTTCGCGCTTGCCGCCACACAAGACCCGCGCGCCGGCCACCTCGGCCTCGTGAATCCATTGCGCGACTCGCGCTGCATTCCCGACGTCAATCATCGGACCGCAGAGGGCGGCCGGGTCGAGCGGTGATTTCGGTTCAATCGCGCGCGCTCGCTCGAGCACCTGGGCTGTGAACGCGCGGGCGATCGGCGCGTGCACATAGAGTCGCTGCACTTTGATGCACACCTGGCCCGCGTACCCGAACGCGCCGGAGACGATGCGCTCGCACGCCCAGTCCATGGGGGCGTCTTCGTGGACGATTGCGGCCGCGTTGCCGCCGAGTTCGAGGACAACGCGCTTTTTGCCCGAGATCGCCTTGAGGTGCCAGCCGACGTTCGCGCTGCCCGTGAACGACAACGTTGCGAAGCGATCATCGCGCACGAGCGCTTCGGCCACGGGGACTTCGCAAGGGAGGACTTGAACCGCGTCGTCTACGGCCCCTGCGCGCCGGATGCACTCGGCGAGGAGCAGCGACGTGAGGGGGGCCTGGGGCGGCGGTTTGAGCACCACAGAACAGCCGCACGCCAGCGCCGGGGCGATCTTGTGCGCGACGAGGTTGAGCGGGAAGTTGAAGGGCGCAATCGCGATCACCGGACCTGCCGCCGTTCGCACCCATGCCCCCGAGTACCCTCGCGACGCCTCGGTGACGTCGAGGGGCATCACTTCGCCGTGAATGCGTGTGGCCTCTTCGGCGCCGAGCGCAAACGTGGCAATCGCGCGGCTCACTTCCACGCGCGAGAGGGCGATGGGCTTGCCCGCCTCGCGCGCAATGAGCTCCGCAAATGCGTCTCGACGGGCTTCGACTTCTTGCACAATCCGCACGAGCACGCTCTGGCGCTCGTGGCTCGTGAACGTGCGCATTCGCTCGAACGCGCGAACGCTCGCCGACGTGGCCTCGTCGGCCAACGATGCGTCGGCGAGGACGACGCGACCCACGGCCTCGCCCGACCAAGGCTCGCGAACGGAAAGCTCGGGGCCATCGTGCACGATCCGCGATGCGATATGCAAGCTACCGTCGATCGACATGGGGCCCTTTCAATAGAGCGAGCGCTTGCGGCGCGGAAGACACCCGGGGCGAGCGCCCTCCGCGCCGACGACCGGTCACGATGGTGCCGGGCCTTGCAACAGGTCAGGAGCCGGTCGTCGGACCGCCGCACGAACCGCTGACGCTCGCGCTGACCATGACGGACACGGTCACACTCGCCGACGCGGTGCCTGCGGCCGATACCGCCGCGGCTGCGCACGCAATGGCCTTTCCACCGAGATTCGCCGCGGCGCTCGCCACCGCAACCCCGGCCGCGGCGACATGGGCACCCGCCTTCACGGCGAGCGGACCTTGGGTTTGGACGGCCAACAAGATCGCCGGGAAGTTCGCTTGAACCGCCTTCGCGAGCGTCATCATGTCCGCGGTCGCGTTCGCGTCGCACTCGAGCGTTACGGTCGGCCGCGTACACATCGCGGTCGCTTCGGCGTGACCCTGGCAGCTCCCCTGGCAGTTCGCGTCGACGTTACACATCGGTGGCATGATTTCGCCTTCGCACGTCGGAGCGGTCAAGGTTCCGGTGCACCCCCCTTTGCAGTTCACATTGGCGCCGCACATGACGGTCGCGTTCGCGTCCAGCTTGCAGTCGCCCGTGCAGGTCCCTTTGCACGAACCATCGCAATGGGCGGCGGAGCCGGGCATGTAGGTGCAGGCCGCGTCGCAGCTCCCGGCGCACTTGCCGGCGCAGCTCGCCCCGCTCGTTGCGGTCCCGTCACAGGTGCCGGTGCAGTTGCCGGTGCACGTGCCCTCGCAATGCACTTTCGGCAGCGATCCCAGGTCGCACTCGCCCGAGCAGTCCGCGGCGCATGAACCCTGGCAGGTGGCCGCGACGTTGGCGGTTCCCTCGCACGTCGCGCTCGCGTTGCAGGTCCCGCTGCATTGCCCGCTCAACTCGCCGGGGTCGCATGCGACGGTGACGTCCGGCGGCGTGCAATTCGCCGCGCCAGTGCAACTCGCCTCGCACGAAGCCTCCACGTCCGCGCTCACCTGGCAGCCACCTCCTGTGACGGAGAGGGCGCACGACGCTTGCACGGCCGCGCCAGCATTGAGGACGGCCGCGATCTTTGTCTGCGCCTGGGAACAGGCCTCTTGCATCTTGGCATCGAGGCTTGGCATCGCGCTCCACGTGTCGGCCAGCGTGAAGGCGGCGTCGATATTCTTGCAGGCGGTGTAGATCCCATTCTCCATCAAGCTCACGACGTTCACAAAGTCGGCGGTCGCTTGGACGAACTCCTTCGTCGTCCCGTCGACCGAAAGATTGCCTACCGAGGCGGGGAACTCGTCACAACCTTGCGCTGCGGCAGCCGCGGTGTTGGCGGCGCTGCAGCCACCGTTGCTCAACGCCAACGTCACGGCGGCGCCCGCGAGCAGTAGACCGGGCACGTAGTGGAAGCTTTTGCGATGGATCATGACAAGCTTGCTCCTGGAGTTTCCGCGATGCGCGGCCGGCGCCACGGCAAAAAAACGGGTCGATGGCCGCGGCCATCCATCGAGAACGCAATGCTACAAGCGGGCAATGGGGGCCCGCCAGCTTCCTCGAGGCCGCGCCCGGTATTATGACGCGCGTTTTCGAACGGGCGGGACTGGGCGCGGGCACCCCGATGGACGAGCGCGTGAGTGCGTCAGCGCGGAAAGGCCGCCGCGTTGCCGCCGTCGACGGTGACCACGCAACCGGTGGTCGCGCGCGCGGTGGCGAGGTACACGAACGCGTCTGCGACATCCTCGGCGGTTACTTCGCGGGCGAGGAGGTTGGCGCGGAAGTACTCGTCGACGCTCAGGCCGCGCGCGAGGGCGCGCGACTCGAGGACGCCCCCCGCGAAGAGGTGCGTGCGGATGCGATCGGCGTTGACCGCGTTGGAGCGGACGCCATGCGCGCCGAGGTCTACGGCGTACTGACGCATCAGCGCGACGAGCGCCGTCTTCGCGACGGCGTATGGACCGAAGCCTGGGCCGGGGTTGAACGCGCTCTTGCTGGCGTTGAAACATAGACACCCGCCGCGTCCTTGGGCGATCATCACTGAGACGGCGGCGCGAGCGACGGTCGCGTGGGACAAGCAATTGACCTCGAGTGACTCGCGCAAATCGGCCTCGCCCCGTGCCGTCTCGAGGCGGCCCTGCGAGGCTGTGCCGGCGTTGGAGACGACGACGTCGAGGCCGCCCCACGCGCCGACGGTGAGCGCGAACGCTGCATCGACCGAGTGCGCGTCACGAACATCGGCGATGATCGGAAGGAGCCGTTCTCGACGCTGCCGCCCGAGCGACTCGGCGGCGGCCGCGAGGGCGTCGGCGTCGCGGTCCACCATGGCCACGTGCGCGCCCGCCACGAGCATGCGCGATGTGGTCGCGAACCCGATGCCGCTGGCGGCCCCCGTGACAAGCACGATGGCCCGCGAAAGGGACAGAGCCTGCGGCGCCTTGATCTTGGCTTGCTCCAGGCTCCAGTACTCGACGTCGAAGAGATCCGCGCGCGAGCACGGAGCGTACGCGCCCACGGACGCCGCAGTTGCCATCACGGACGCCGTGTGCTCGTAGACGTCGAGTGCTGCGTCGGCCTCGCGCGCCGTCGCGCCGACTCCACACGCTCCGAAACCGGGCAAGAGAAGGACGCGAGGCCAGGGGTCCAGCTTCTTTTTGGCGACTCCCTTGGCACGACACATCTCATCGAAGTAGCGGTCGTACGTTGCTGCGTAGTCGAGGAGCGCGGCTTCGAAGGCCGCGGCGAGTCGGGCACCATCCTCGAAAGCAGGACTGGAAAAGAGAAGCGCCGTCGGCTTGGTGCGGAGTACGTGGTCGGGGGTCATGCAGCCCTTCGCCACGAGCTCGGCGACGTCCGAGCGGGCCAAGAACTCGAGCCAAGGGCCTGTGACGCGAGTGCGCAGAATGGGTCCGCGCTCGCTCGGTTCGCCGGTCACCTTCGCGAGGGTGCCGCGGAGGCGTGCAAGCAGGTCCTCCTCGCGGACGGCGGTGCGGGTCTGCGGGCCCGCGACGCTGACGGCGCGGCGGTTGTCGGCCGCGTAGCGCTCGGCCCGGGTGATGGCGTCGACTGTGCGCTCGTAGCTCTCTCGTGCGGTGTCCCCCCATGTGAAGAGACCGTGCTTCTCTAGCACCATGACGGTGGGCGGCTCGCGCTCCAACGTGCGCTCGAATGCGTCGGCGCAGCGCTTGGCTAGCGCAAAGCCGGGCATCACATAGGGAACCCACACGAGCCCTTCGCCGAAGAGCGAGGTAAAAATGCGCTTGCCGTCTGGCTGATTGCAGAGGGCGAGAATGGCGTCGGCGTGGGTGTGGTCGATGAAGCGGGCGGGCAAGAGCGCGTGCAGGAGCGTCTCGACGCTAGGGTTCGGGGCCGACGCGTCGAGCAGATTCGTGCGAAGCTCGTTGACCATGGCTTCGTCGGTCATCGCTTCGAGGCGCCGGAGCGCGCGTAGCGGTGAAAGGCGTACGGCGGGGTGGCCCTCGGGCTCGATGGTGGCAAGGTCCCAGCCGGAGCCTTTGACGTGGAGAACGTCGATCGATTCTCCCAGAAGCGTGGTGGCGGTGGCCTTTACGGAGGTGTTGCCGCCTCCGTGCAAAACGAGCGCGGGATCCGCGCCGATGAGGCGCGCGGTATACGTGCGGAGTGCCAGGAGCTCAGGTGCGCGGCCGCTGAGGTCAGAAACCATGCGGGCGGCGTCGCCAGCGTCGTAGCGGCTCTGCATGGCGCCTACGCTAGCACCATGGCAAACGGTCGGTGCGCGCGGCACGGCGACGCTCGCGAGCCGACCGGACGCTGCGTGCCGGCAGATGGCGGCGCGGGCATGCTCGTGGGGTAGAATGCTCCGCGCGCATCATGCTCGCGTGGGTGCGCTGTGCCCACCGAGGCTGCGGCGAGCCGGGGAGTGCAGCCCATATCGAACGCGACGGTACGTGGGCGCGGCCGCGTCGCGCGTGGCGAACGGGGATAAGGCACCCGAGCGGCTCCTCAGGGGTCAAGTCACACCATGGCTCACCATGACCAATGGTTGACAGCGCGCGTGGCGAACGGTAGCTGTTCGCGCAGTAACAGGCGCGTAGCTCAGTGGTAGAGCACTACCTTGACACGGTAGGGGTCGTAGGTTCAATCCCTATCGCGCCTACAAAGATTCCGCAGAGTTAGGTCCCCTTAGACGACCTCTGCGACGAAGATGGACGGGTTTTCCCTTCGGGCACCGGCACCGTGACGGGGAGAACGTTGCGAGCCTCCTTCAGGTATTCCGGCACGATGTGGGCGTAGAGCTTCGTCACCCGCTCGTGTGAATGCCCGAGCAGACGTCCGAGCAAGTAGAGGTCCGGCTTCAAGGCGAGGAAGTTGCTGGCGTACGAGTGCCGGAGCTTGTGCGGCCCACCCTTTAGGTTCGCCGCCTTCACGATCATCGTGAACGTCTTCTTCGGAAAGTTCACGAATCGTTCGCCCTTCGTCTTGCCCCGACGAACCGGGAAGACCCACTCTTCCGAGAGTCCCCTTTCCTTGTGCTCCGTCAGCACCCGCAAGAGCGCGTCCGAGATGGGGACCTCTCGCTCGATGCTCTTGACCTCGTAATCGTCGTCCTCTTCCTCGTCGTCGTCCTCGTCATCATCGGACGGCGCATCGGACCAAATCTTGACGATCTGCCGTTCGAGGTCCACCCGAGACCACGGAAGGTTCACGGCTTCGCTCTTCCGTGCCCCTGTCTGCCCCAAGAAAAGAACCATCGGAAAGAGGCTCGGCGCCACCTTCATGCACGTGTCATAGAGCCGCTGAAGTTCGTCCAACGTCCAGAAGCGAACCCGCCCCTTCTTGGGACTCGTCTTGAAGTGCTGGATCTTCGGATGGGTGCACGGGACCTTCAGGGTCTCTCGTGCAAATTTCAGGATCGCCGAGAGCACGGTCAACTCGCTGTTGACCGTCACCTTGCCAACGAGCTTCACCCGTTCGTTCTTATACCGGTCGATCAGAGGGTTCGTGAATGTCGGTCAGCTTCGTGTCTTTGAAGAACAGAACCAGATGTTCGACCTGGTACCGCCGAACGTTGTCCCACGTCTGCTTTCGAAGGTTCACCTTCGCATGGGGCTTGTAGTGATCAACGCAAAAGCTTGCGAAGCTCGGAGCGACTCGTGACGGAGTCACTCCCGTCTTTCGAATTTTTAGCCTCTCGGCGGCTTCGTGCAGTTTGGCGTCCGCCGCCGACCCCCGAAAGACAATCGTGCGGTCACTGCCTGTCCTCTTTCGGTTCGCACGGGAGCTGCGATCGTTCGGTCGGCACGGAATGGCGTTTAGCGCGCTCAAGCCGTTCGAAGGTCGCGCGAAGGAGCTCCTCGCTGATGCGCAGCTCGCGCGGGCGGCCCTTGGCCGGCCTTTACGTGAGCCTTGCTCGGTCCGAACCGCGAGAAGGGCGATTGGGCGAACCCACGCTGAGGCTGCGACGCGTACGTTGCGGCGCGCTGTCCGGCGTTATGGCAAACTGTCTCTTGCGATGCAGATGACCGCGATGATCACGAAGGAGGGCGAGCTCTACGTCGCCCAGTGCCTCGACGTGGACGTGGCTAGCCAGGGTGCCACCGTCGACGAGGCGCTCGCGAATCTTCGCGAAGCGCTCGAGCTTCGCTTCGAAGACGAAGATGTGCCCGAGGACGTCCCCACGGCGGTCGTCCGTCCGTTTGAAGTGAACGTGCGCCGCGCGTCGTAGTCCACCCGTGCCGCGAGCACTCCCCGTCGTCTCCGGCGCGGACGTCGTGAGGGCCCTCGTGCGCCTCGGCTTCGCGCAAGTGGGCCAGCGGGGAAGCCACGTAAAGCTTCGCGACGGGACGGGGCGAACCGTCATCGTCCCGATGCACCGCGAAGTGGCCGAGGGAACTTTGCGCTCAGTGCTCCGGCAGGCCGGCACCGATGCCGACGCGTTCAAGACGGCGCTCGAGTCGTGACGAGCACGGGCCCTCGGTTGGCTTATGCGCGCGCTGCTCATTGCAGCCCCCGCGAGCCAAGGGGCCAATCGTTTGCGTCCTTGTCGGGCAAGTCTCGAAAGCGTGCGTACTCGCGGTCGAAGCCGAGCGTGACGGAGCCCGTGCCGGCGTTGCGCTCTTCGCGATAATAACTTGCGCCTCCCGCGTGAAGGCGTGCGCGGCCGTCGATCTCGCGCGGCAGTCGTCGCGCGGACCAAGAGCGCGAGCATGTCGACCTCGCGCTCCGAGTGCATCGCCTCGAGAGCCACGACGTACCGCGAAGAGCCGTCGTAGGCGTCCTGCCAACCGCGTCGTGACCTTCACGGGCGGGTCGACTAGCGTAGACGGGGGGCCGGCCGTGTTTTGGCCAGGCCGGCCGCGGTGTCGTTGTTCACGCGGCCGTTGGCGCCGCCGCCGGCTCCGAGGCCGCCGCGAACACGTCGAAAGCAGTCGACCACGAAGGGCGCACGATGGCTTGTTGCTCGGGGGTCAATCGTGCGGCCGTTGCGCGCCAATACTTCGGAGAGAGTTCGAGCATCCTTCGCTTCGGCCAGTGAGGCGCGAGGCGGAGCACGCATTCGAGGTATCGCTGCGGGCACAACTCATGAAGTTTGCGCGACGCAATGAGCGATCGAAATATCGTGCACCAGCGTAGGCCGTTTGCGGTTTCGAAGCGCTGCCAATTGTTCAACCCCAGAACGAGATTGCGCAACTGCCCCTCACACACGTTGTTGTCGATGCGAAGTCGGCCGTCTTCGAGAAAGCGACGGGCCCATCCACGGAGAATCAGGTTCACTTTCGCCACCGCCGCCCTTATGGGCAAATGTCGGTTCGCGCGAAGTGTGTCCCTTATCTGCCGAAGGACAGAGGCGAGCTTTTTCGGTCGCGGGGTTCGGCACGCGTACCATCGCCCGGTCCTCTCGCTCGGTACCCACCGAAACTCGAATCCCAGGAACGCGAAGACCGCGCGCGGGGTCGTCATGCCGACGACGCGCGTTTTCTCCGTGTTGAGCGACACGCCTGCTATTGCCCTCAGCCGAGGCATCCCGGACTTCTCCAATCCGCTCCCGTCGACCGCAAATCGCGGCCTCGCCTGGTCCCTTGCTGTCAGCCATCAGGCGCAGAGTCGACCTGGTAGCTCTTGCACGCGGCCATTCGCGATTCCTCGTAAGCGGAAACCTCGCCTCAGACGCTTTCGGCCAGCGGATCATCCGCAAAGGGGATGTGGGCGCGTGCAATCCACTGCAATCGCCACGTGCGCACGTGTCTGGTACGTGGCACGAGGCGTTGCTCAGTCCGTCGACAATCGCGCGTGCATGACTCACGAAAGACCCCATCGACCAGCGCACCGCGCGGCGCCGCCCGGCGACCGTAGTGCCGCCGCGGCCAAGCAGGCCACTCGATCGCCGCGCATGGAGGACTCGCGCTCTCCCCGACAGGGGCGGGAGTCGGTGCGCGTAGGACGTTTGTTCGCGCACATCGTATTGCTGGTATGCACTGCCCTATGCATTGGGGTTCTTGCGCACACGTGGGGCTCCGCAGGCGTCTTCACTTGCGTCGTCGAGGGGCCCGTCTCCTTCGGGCCCAGCGCGAGGCGGGCCATGTTCTTCACGTCGCTTGGCGTTCCTGCTGAAGTTCGCCTGACCGGTAAACCTCCCGTCGGACGCTTCAAGTCATCGGGCGACTTTCAAGTAACGGTTTCGAGCGACGACTCCAGAGACACGAATTACGCCGTCAAGGTCGTCGAACGGTCGACGCTCTATGTCGCGATGATCGCTCTCCTCGGAATCGCGATCGCCGGCCCGTTCGCCATCGCCTCGAACGAAGTGCGTCGGCCTTGGTACCGCCTGTTATCCGAGCCCGCGGGCGGTCTCAGTCTGGGGCGCGTTCAATTTCTCATCTGGTTCCTCCCGGCGGCGGTCTTCTGGGGGGCCGAGTCTCTCGTCGCGCACGGTCCGGCGCCCATGGACATGCAGCTCGCCGTCTTGCTCGGGCTCAGCGGGGCGACGACCACCCTGGGTGCAGCGTCCAACCCCAAGGCCGCGGATGATTCGGATGATGCGGCCATGCATTTGTCCGATCTCGTCCAGGATTGGAATTGCCGGGGCGACCTGTCGCGATACCAGTACCTGTTCTTGTCGCTGATTGGATCGCTCGTGTTGTCCGTGGGCTTCCTACAACACCTCGAATTCCCTGCGATTCCCGTTCCCCTACTCTACCTCGTCGCCGCAAGTCAGGGCACGTATATCGCGACGAAAGCGATCAAGACGACCCGGCAGGGTGACGACGATGCGATCGGTCCCTCGATCGTGATCTCGATGGCACCGTCGACGCTACGGCTGGGGGTCGGCCGATGCGAAAGAGTGCCGGCCCCCAAAGGACACGCGACTCCGGAAGGCGACATGGTCGTTCCGGAGACCGTCTGAGAGCCGCAGCATGGGACCGGTCGTCGACAGTACATGGAATGTATCATGGCACCACACGAAGCTCGGGATTCCGGCTGTGTGGACGAAGAACATCCGAGGGGCTGGAGTTACGGTAGCCGTTCTCGACACCGGACTTGCCGCCCCGTCGGGTCTCGATCGGACGTCGTTCGAGCATCTCGATTCGACCGGTGCGGAGATCGGCGCGTCCGATCTCGAAGGACACGGTACCAGCTGCACGAGCGTGATCGCGAGCTATCGGGGCGGTGCCATGGGGATCGCGCCGTTCGTCCGGATCGTCAGCCTTCGCGTATTCGGAGAAGGGACTTCCGTCACCGATATCGAATCCGCGCTCGCCTACGTGTCTAAGCGGCCGGACATCGACATTTTGTCCTGCAGCCTCGTCATGTCCCAAATCACACCGTCGATCGTGGACAGCGTGACGAAGCTTTCGCAGGCGGGCAAAGTCATCGTGGCCGCAGCCGGCGATACCAATTCCGTCCACAGTCCATTCCCCGAGGACATCCGCGGCATCATTACCGTGGCCGCCGTCGACGAACGAAACCAGCCACTCGTAGGCGCTCGTACAGGGCCGTGGATCGACGTCGCAGCCTGCGGCAAGGATCTTCCCGTCGTGCTCCGGAGCAGCACCGCGCTCGGCCTCTTCGGAGAGTCGTCGGCGGCGGCCGCCGTCGTCAGCGGCGTCGTCGCGCTTGTCCTTTCCGCCCAAAAGTCGCCTGCCGATCGCCAGCGTGTCGGGAGACTCATGAAGTCCCTCCTTCAGACGACGTCCACGACCGTCGACGATCCGACCGGAGGAAGCGGTCACGGGCTCGTGAATCCCCAAAAACTGATCGAACAGGCAGCGGCATCGACTTGACGACATGGAGATCCTATGCGCTTCGGATGGCTAGTGGGCAGCGCGACGCTGCTAACGACGATCGGTTCGACAACCGTCGCGCTTGCGGACACGCCATCGGCCGACGATCTGGCCCCGATTGCCATTCCGAACCGGACGCCGTCGACCGAGAAGTTTGCGGCGAAACTCGTCGACGCGTGCGGTGCGGTGGCCAAACGCATGGCGACGCCCTCGAAGATCGATTTCGTCACGCTGGCGAAAGACAACAGGACCACCCCGGTTATGGAGCCGGCAAAGGCCAACGCGGCCCTCGACGGGTGGAAGGCGACGTGCGATGCGATGGCTCGGTTGTCGCTCACGTCGGCGGACCTCGCCAACCTCCGCGCGTTCCGCGAGAACCCCGAAGGCGCGCGCCTGGCGATCCTCGGACCGAGCGCAAAACCGCAGGGGACTTTGTCGACGACGCCCGTCGATCTGGGTGCGATCGGCACGGACCTTGTCCAAGGTCTCGCGAACTTCATCTACGAGCGCGCCAAAGCGG
Organism: uncultured delta proteobacterium; assembly: GCA_963831555.1. Taxonomy (GTDB): domain Bacteria; phylum Myxococcota_A; class Polyangia; order Polyangiales; family Polyangiaceae; genus Palsa-1150. Next base: position 15,821 of record CAWHQT010000014.1, on the reverse strand, counting down.
AGGCGCTCCTTTACTTGCAGCAACGCCTGAAGGACGCCATGTGCACGCCGGAGCGACGACCGTTCTTCCGCAACCTGTGCGCCGTATTCGACAACACGAACGAGCTCGTATCCCTCGCCTCGATGGGCACCTTCCTCGTGGTCGCTGCTCGCAAGGACCTCGCCGCTTTTCCCGATACCGCGCTCGCGTACAGCCTCTACGAGGGGATGCGCGGGGCCCCGAAAAGCTCTCAATCGCTGCTCGGTGCAATGACGGCGGCCCGGCTCGGCCTCGCGGTCTATCGTTCGGTTCAGGCCGGCCAAACGCCGCTCGATTCGCTGCGCTCTCTTCACCTGGCGCCCCCGCCCGAATACGCATCGGAAGTCGTGCTCAAAGCAGGCGACCTGGCGTCCGGTATGGTCGACGCGATCATGACGGAGGACAGCTGGGATGACCCCGGAACCAACGACGACGCGCATCTTCCCTACTACGCGATTGCGTCTGTCCTTCGACTCGACGAGATGAAGCTGATTTCCTTCGATAGCCTGCTCAAAGCCGACGCCGGCTCTTCGATGCTTCGAAATACCCTTCCGCTGATTTCGCAGCTGTCGAAGGACCTTGCGAGCTTGAAGGCGCAGGTCACGGCGCTCGGGCAGGCGCCGCAGCCCTCTGCCGGGGATATGGTCCCCCCGGACGCGGCCCATCCACCGCTGCCGGCCGCGCCTACCGCGGCGTCTACGCAGAGCTATGCCCGAAAGTACGCCGCGCTCGTGACGCAGACGCTGCAGACCGTTGCTTCGGACGGCGGGAACATCGCTACGGCGCTCGGCCTCTTCGACGACAAGACGCGCGCGGCGCTTCAAGAGCTGACCGCTCTTGCACAAGCGGCAGAGCTGACTGTCGCGGCGGGGACTCCGACCGATGCGCTCATCGCGTCCTTGGACGGACTGCGGACGATTTTCGACAAAGCGAATACACCCCAGCCCGCGGTCGTGCAGGCCGTGGGCGGGGTCGCGGCGTTGGCCGCCCAGTTTGCGGAGGCCAAGTCGGCCAAGGACGTGAGTGGCGTGCTCCAAGCGGCCGCGGCGCCGATAAGCACTTACGAGACCAAGTATCGTAAGCCGGTGGTGGCGCTCAATGCCCTGGTCGGGGTGAGCGCCGGCGGCGAGGTCGTGAGCACGAGCGGTAGCGCGCCGAGCGCCGTCATCGGAGCGTTTGCGCCCGTAGGCCTCCACGCCACGGCCCCGTTCGGCGATGGCAACTGGCACGTCGGGGCCATGCTCTCCGTCATCAATTTGGGTGCGCTCGTGTCGGCGCGCTTCAGTAGTGATACGAGCGCAGCGTCGAACGGAAATACGACGTCCGTCGGCACCACTGCGAACATTGACTTCCTCAACATCCTCTCGCCCGGCGTCTTCGTCACTCTGGGTGTCGCTCGGAGCCCATTCATCGTTGGGGCCGGAGCGCAAGTGCTTCCCCGAGGGCGGGAGGTCGACACGACCTCGATGACGACCGGTGCGACCTCCACGCAGAACACCGCTTCGGCGCAGTTTCTCGGGTTCGTGAGCGCCGACGTGCCGCTATTTCCTTTTTGACGCCCGCCGCGCTTACCGTGCCTCGCACCGAACACGGCTCCGCGGCGGCGATAGACGAGCGGCCCTGCTCAACTGGGTCGGCGTTTCCGTCCACAGCGGAACGGTTTACCCGTAGTGGCTACTTCGCGAATCGGCGCGAAATCGCCTCTTTCATGCAGCTCTGCGATAGTCATGATGCAGGCCGCCAAGGACCGGCAATCGGACGATCTTCCCGTCGCTGGGGCGCACCGCGGGCACCGGCGTCTGCTGGCGGAGGCCTGGTGAGGGCGTGCGGCGTTGAAGTGGCGGATGTACTTGTCGTCTCGGTCGCGAATCAAGAACCTCGGTGCCATGCGCATCTCGAGGTACTGCTCCACGTTCCGGCGCATTGGACCCTCTTGTTTGATGACCTTCTTGACCAGGGGAGCGGGGAGCTCAAACTTCTTCACGAAGCATCTCGTCCTGCCCCATGTTTTTCACCGATCGAAGCCATTAGGCGTCAGTTCGATACCGGAGCTAGAGGCTCGGGCGTCCAAGGTCCGCCGGTGGTCACGGCACATCCAAGAACGTACGTAAGATTTACCGGTCCCGGTACCGCAGCGCTAGCCCTACTTTCGCAGATTCGACTGGGTGAGCGCTACAAAACGGCATGATTCTCCGGTCGCTTGCGTCGGACCGGCCTAGCGGAAAGAAGCTCAGGCATCCAGCGGCCAAGCTCGAAAGTGTCGATGGCTCGCTTGTGCCAGGGCGTGATGTCCGGCGCGAGCAGCCAGGTCGGCCGGCGACCCATTCCGCCGCCATTCGTTCTCACTTGGGTCGCCTCGATCTCAGCAAGCGTCCGCATCATTGTCCGTGCGGACTTCTTGGTGCCGAGAGCAAGCCGTACAAGGCTGACGAGCATCAGGCCGAGCACCGTCGCGAAGGTATGCACACGTAACGACGCATCGGCCCGCTGGTGGGACGGTCCCCACGGGACGACTCCACCTTTCTTCGAGCGCCGGAAGATTTCCTCCACGTTCCACTGGCCACGCAGCGCCGTCACCAAGCGCTCGGTCGACCAGCTATGCCGATCAGTACAAAGGACGCGCTTGCCGAGACGTGTGCGTTCCAGCTCCCGGCGCTTGCCTGCGTCGACCTGCCATTGAAACGTGGGTGCCTCCTCGCTGCCACCCACTGTCGTGTTGACGAAGGACGCCAAGTGCTCACGTCGAAGTGCCTTCGCGATGCGACGTACAAGAGCTTCTCGCCGGATACGACCCCTTGCGACCCGTCGTTCGAGCTTCGTGAGCTCCCCCTTGGCTTTGCGCAGGGCCACAGCAATGCCGCGCTTCTGACCTTCGAGAAGTTCATCGCTCTCGACAACGACGAGAGTCCGATCGAGGTCGCCGACCGATGTACGCAGCCGCGCCGCGCGCACGCCTCCGAGCTTGCCGGTCAGCAGCGTCATCGCGCCTCGGCTCGCCGCATGAATCAGGGCTTCCTCGGCGGCCTTGGTGCCTAGCGGCAGCGACGTGATCGTGTAGTAGCCCGCGACGTCGAGGTTGAGTTCCATCTGCTCGCCCCACGAGCCGCCGTCGCGCACGAGCGTCCGTTCGCCGGGCCGCTTGCGTCCCTCGCCCGCGTCGAGCGCGTCATGCAAACGCCCGAGACCCCCCAGACAATCCTCCAGCACTCGATGGTCCGACGCATTGCCAGCGTAGGTTCGATGAAACAGCGGGACGTGCCCCGTCTCGCTCACGAGAACACCGAGACCGACGACGCGCAGATCGGAGCGCTTGCTCTTGGCGTGTCCCCGACGCGCCAGCTCGCCCGGCGTCATCGTCGCGATGTGCGTATCGAAGTTCGTCGTGTCAAACGCGAGGACATCCGTGCCGAGTTCGAATCGCGATACCGCCGCGCGAGCAAGCTCCAGCTGGGCACTCTCCAGCTGAGCATCGTCGACCGTCATCGCCAGCCGATGAAACTCCTGCCCGGTAAATGCCGCGGCGGGCAGACACGACACGCGCGGAATCGCTTCTCCGAGAAACGCGCTCAAGTGACACTTGCCGGCCGGAGCGCACGCTCGCTGCACGGCCACCGCGAGCACGACCTCCCCCAACGACACGCTTTTGGGGCCTCCGCTCCAACCGCATGCGCGATTGATCACCCCCACCATGTCCAACTGCTCGGCGAGGGGTATGCGCAGTACATGGCGGCGACACGCATGAAGGACCGCGCCCGGGATGCTTACGAGCATGTCTGGAAGCGGATCGAGCCCGAACTCGGCCCTCTCTATATAGAGGGAGTCGACACCTCGGCGCTCGATGCCCTCAAGCGTACGCTTCCAAAGCACCTTGGACCGAAGACCGTCAATCAGCACTTAATCCTTATTCGCGCCGTGCTTCGTTTTCTTTGGAAGCGAAGTCTCCTGAAGGGCGTGCCCTATGTCCCGATGGAACCCGTCGAGACGAAACACGTGGACTGGTACACCGAGACGGAAAGGGACCAATTGCTCGAGGGCCTGTTTCGCCTCGAGCCGCAGTGGTACCTCTTTTACTATCTCACGACGCGGCTCGGGCTGCGGACGGGAGAGGTGTACGCGATCATGCACCGCCAGGTTCGCCGCGAGCCCCCGCAGCTCGTCGTCGATCAAGCGGTGCAACGAGGAACGAAGACCCGGGACGCCCAGCTCGTGCCTCGCAAGAACAGCGAAGCGTACGTGCTCGATCTCACGTCGGACATCATGGCCGCCGTGGATTGGCACGTCGCGCAGGGCTACGCCGGCCCGGAGTTTCTCTTTACGAAGAACGGTGTCTTCGCGCGTTACATCGACAGCCACAAGCGACCGCTCACGCTCGTACAGCAGAAGCTCGGTCTCCGCGTGCTCAGCCACCACAAGGTGGGGCGGCACTCGGTCGCAAGCCAAGCCGTGACGGGCGGAGGTTCGGTCAAGGCGGTGCAGGCCCAGCTCGGGCATCGTTCCGAGCAGAGTACGCACCAGTACGCGCACCTTGGCTCGGGCGCTCAGCGTCAACTCATGGAGGCGCTGAAACCAGCCCGCGCACCGCACGAAGCGGTGCGCTCCGGCAACGCGACGTCAACGGAGGTTTCCGCCGACACTCACGTCAACCTGGCGTCAACGGGCGTTTCGAGTCCCCCGATTCCGGAAGCTCACGGCAACGTGGCGTCAACGGAGGCGGGGAGCACTTAGGGAGCAGCGGGCTAAGTGCTTGATTTTCTTAGTTGCGCGGGCAGGATTTGAACCTGCGACCTTCGGGTTATGAGCCGACCACTGAAACCACGATTCGGCAGGATTTGCAGCGGATCGACGCAAATGACCCCTCCAGCGGCACCCCTGACCCCTCTCGTAAGCCCGCGAATCCTGATGGCTCATATGGCCCGGACGTTTCGCGGGACGAATCCATTGATTGCGTTCGCGCACTCGCGCTGGCCCGTGCCGCGTTCGCCTTGATCGACGTGGACCTCTCTCGCGTTCGCGGACTCCTGGCGGACCTGGTCGAGCTTCTCGCAGCCCCCGCGAAGGCAAGATTGGTCGGTGGGAAGGACCGTCCGTAGAATGGAAGCAATCGGGCGTTTCCGCCGGCACGGCTTGCTTCGCGAAAGGGCCTACGACCGATTACCCACGCCCGCAAGGCAGCAGCGAGGGCGCACGCTGGCCGCGCGCAATTCTCGGGGTGCTATCCTTGCAACATGGCCGCGGCCGATCTGCTCGCTCGCATCACCGTGAATCCCAACATCTTCGCGGGCAAGCCGATCATCCGTGGGCGCCGGCTCGCTGTGGAGCATGTGCTCGCGATGCTCGCGGCGGGGGACGACACCGAGACCATCCTGCTCGGCTATCCCTGGCTCGAGCAAGAGGATGTCCTCGCGTGCATTGAATACGCGAGGCGGCTCGTCGGTCACGAGGTCGTCGAACCGTTTGAGATCGAGAAGAAATCGGCGTGAAGCTGCTCTTGGACTCGTGCGTGTGGGGCGGCGCCCGAGCCGACCTCGCGGCCGCCGGTCATGAAGCGATATGGGCGGGGGACTGGAGCGAGGACCCCGGTGATCGCGCGATCCTAGACTCAGCGCGGCGAGATGCCCGCGTTCTCGTGACCCTGGACAAGGACTTCGGCGAACTCGCCATCGTCCACGGTGTGCCACACGCAGGAATCGTACGTCTCGTCGGCTTCCGGGCTCGCGAGCAGGCCGCGGCCTTAGTTCGCGTGCTCGAGCTGCACGGTAACGAACTCGCCGGTGGTGCCATCGTGACCGTGAGTCTGGGACAGCTTCGGCTCAGGCGGGTGTAGACCCTGCGTGCCGAGGTGCCGCAAAGTTCGGTTCTCGGAAAATTCGGTGTGAACGCCGCCACGCTCTCGTCCGACTGCGCCAGCCTGCGAGCCGCCGGTCGCCCCGCGATGCTCACCAAGACGCGGTGGCTGCTGCTCAAGCGTCGAGAGAACATGTCCGCCGACGAGCGGGGCCGGCCGAGTGAACAGACCGCGGCGGCGCTCGAAGGAGCAATGAGGACCGCCGGCGTCGCGGTCAGCAGCCTGGCGCGATGCTACGTGAAGGAAGAGACATGCCCATTCCCCGATACGCGTCCGCTGAGACCGTGCGCGGCTCGATGCGGAAGCCGCGTCGGACGTGAAGCGGGAATCGTCCCTTGCGTGCGCCGCGCGAAGAGAGGGTTTGCGAGGTCGTTCTTCGGCTCGAGCGAGACGATGGTCACCGCGATCTTCGACGCCATCCTTGCCGCGGTCGCGGAGCGCTGATGACCCGGGAAGCCAGCGCAGCACGGCGACGGTTGGGGCGACCTCAGAGGGCCGCCAAAGAATTCGGCACCCGCCGAAGGCCAATTACCTGCATCGGACCTCGGAATATTCCCGGGGCCGCCCATGCACGCGAAAGGGCGGCCGTGGTTCGCGAACCGAGCGGCCATGCGGCGAGCACGGGGCTCTCGTGCGTCGCCTGACGACCGACTCGCCGGCCTGACGTCCATCGTACGGCCCCAGCGCTCCGCTTAGTTGCGTGGGGGCGCGAGACGGTCTGAGACGGTGCGCGATCGAGGTTTCGCCTTCGACGGCCGCGACGGCGTAACTATGCGTTCTTACGTGAACATCCGGAAATCGACGAAATCTCGTGGGGGGCATGATCCTTGTCGGCGAGCGTGACGAAGAAGTGTCCCTTGCGACAGGGCTGGTGTTTGCCGTCTGGCAGGGGGGTGGGCTGGATCGCGACGCCGGTGGCATCGGTGGACAAGCAGAACGCGGTGGCGATGGCCTCTTTGCGCGCCGCCTCGACGATGCAGCCGAGGGTCGCGCCGACGTGCTCGGCGTACCGGCACATCGTGCCGCGATCGAGGGCAAAGCCTTCGTGCGCGCATTGCTGCTCGTAGCGATAGAAGGGAACGCCCAGGACGTACTTGATGGCCAGCACGTGGGCGATCATCGACGGCGCGAGCATGCCTCGCGCCATGATCTCCTTGGGCATCGGCGCGGTGACGAACCGGTACGTCGGCTCCGTCGGCGCAGCCGGGGTCCTCCCGTCGATCGGGCCTTCGGTGGGACGGGGCGGGCTTGGCTCCGGCTCCTTGTACACGACGCGCGCGACGATCAGGCGGCGGTATCCGCCGCGCTCGAAGGCCACGCGCGAGGTCTCGTCGACCCCGATTCGCTCGACCTTTCCCTCGAGCAGCGGGTCGGGCAGCTCGACGCGAATCTCGGGCAGGTCGCACGTGGAGAGATCGCGTCGGCCCGTCGGAACTGTATTTCTCGTCCGCCCTCGTGGCGTATCGCCCGGCGGAGGCGACGCGGAGTCTTTCGGCTCGTCCGATGGCGCGGCGTCGTCGAGCACCTTCTGGATGGCCTGCGTCTCGGCCAGGAGCTTGTCGAAGGCCAGCTGCGCGTCGGCGATATCGTCGAGGCGCTCAGCTTTCGCGACGACCAGACGTCGCTTGAGCAGGTGAAGCTCCTCGAGCAATTGATGATAGCGGACGCGCAAGTTTGCGAGCGCGTCCTTGGCCTTATCGAGCTCGCCACGCAACGACGCATTGTCGTCGCGCAGCGACGCGACTTCGCTTGCCATCGCAACGAGGCGTTCGTCGTCTTGTAGGAATTGCGCGCTCGACGCGTCCAGCACGCGCGTCTTGTATTAAATCCAGAGATCGCTGTCCAGAGCGAATGCGATGTTTCTGCGCGCGGGCGTGTCAGTGCACTCGGGGTCGTCGAGAGCGTCGCGTCGACCTCTCCGTCGAGGGCGTGAGCTCAAGACCGTCGAGCAACGCATCCAGCGTTGCCTCGTCGACTTCGATGTGCGACGCATCCGCTGCGGGCGACGCGGGAAGTGAAAAGACTCCCTTGTCGAGACGCTTCGCAAACACGCATATCCCCGTCGCATCGGCGAAAAGTATTTTCACGAGTTGATGGCGGCGCCCGACAAAGACGAAGAGCGCGCCGCTGCGCGGCTCGTACCCCATACGCTCGCGAACCATCGCCGAGAGACGCTCGAATCCACATCGCACGTCCACCGGCTCGATCGCCACGAACACCTGCACGCCGGCCGGGATCATCGGGCGCTCCCTCCGAGCGCGCGCACCACTTCACCGAGCAGCGACGCATCGAACCCGCGAAGCACCCGGACACGTACGGCACCGATCTCGACAACCATCTCCGCGACCGCCGTCTCGGCAGCCCGGGTGCGCACGGGCAAGAACCGGGGGGCCTCGCTCGATGATGGGGTCCGCCGCTCCGCTCGTGCCCGGGCGTGGACTTCGCCAGCACCCGGCGCCGTTAGGGCTGGCGACTTCGTTGCGCGTCGCAATTGCGACGCCGCCCAACAGAGCGTCGACGCCTTGCACCCCTGGGTCACCGCGAAATCCTTGGCCGAAAGACCACTCGCGCGCCATTCCCGAATCCGCTCGACCCACTTCGCTTCCGTCTCCTTCGTCATGCGCGCCAGCTTGCCCATGAATCGAGGCCCGCGGAAGAACGCCTCTCTATGCAGCGGTTACGTTGATTACTCTCGCGCCATCCGCTCGATCTGCTTTGCCGACCTCCGCAACCCAGTCGTCACAGAATCGAAAAGGCCCCCCGGAAAGTCCTTCGGCAGCTTCGCTCCAACGATCTCGATCACCTGGGGGGTCTTCGCCACAACATCGCCGATGATGGACTCCATGTCGGCGCCCAGCCCGCACTGCCGGGCGGTGGCGTTGAAGTGCCGGCGCTCGATCTCGGCGACTCGATAGTGCTTGTTGGCGCCGCGTACGGCCATCGCCAACTTGAGCTTCTTCGGATGCACTTGGTTGTGACGAGGCCCGGCGATGGGCCATGCCGACAGAACGTCGTAGAGGGGCGTCAGACGATAGCGTCCTTGCGCCAGAAGGCGGATGCTGAGGTTTTTTGCGTGGCCGTCGGTTGCGGCGAGCATCCAGAAAAGTAGCTGCGCTCGTAGAAGGGTCGCCAGGTCTTCGTCCCTCGATTCCGATCCTTGAAGCAAGCGAGCGATTTCGGTCAGGCCGGGGCCTCCGTCCGCCTCATACTTCAACGAGCTTGACGTTCCCGTGGCTTGGCAGAAATCCTCCTGGGGGAGGCGAAGCCAGTAGCGTCCCGAGGAATGAAGCGCACGATCGAATCGCGCGACCACTAGGGCTTTGGTCGAACCGAACTGCTTCACTTCGCATGACGCAATCGGCACGCCGAATCCTGCAACGAGGTGTGCGCAGAGCCACTCGTTCTCCAGGGACGTCCTCATATCCATCTTCCTTCCGCCTACCAAACCGAGCGGGAGCTTAAAGATGTGAGTGGTTGGGGTGGCTCCGTGAGGCTTGCACCATCGCCCTTTGTGCCAAGTTAGGGCCGTCTTCTCTTGTGCCCCCGCAATCGAGATGCGGAAGTCGTCGTCCTCCTCGCTAAATACACTCGGCTCGGAAACGCCTCGGAGGAGCATCTTCTCGACTTCCGAGCTATCGAGCGGGGTCACGGCGATGTCAGACACGCCCACTGGGACTTGCCCCTCCGGGAGGAGCTGCAATGCGCCCACGCAGTCTCGCCCGATCGCTTCGAGCAAATCGAACGTATCCTCGCTCTTGGTGTGAAATCGCGATCGGACTCTCTGCCGAATGGCGTCGCTATCGGGAAGGAGATTGTCGAAGAAGAAGCCGACGGTCTCCCCCTTGACGGGCAACCTATCGAGGTTGATCGGCAACGACAAGGAGAGGGGCCGAGCTTCCTCGGACACAATCCAGGTCGAGTCGTACGTGAACTCCATGGGGCCGCTCGCCGGAATGACCCATCGTCCGACACGCAGCCCATTAGCCCAGACCCCGAGCGCTCGGCTGTGGGAAGGTCGCCCCACGACCTCACCACTCCGCTTTTGGGACCGGGACAGCGGACTTGTCTTGGAGGACGAGTTCGAGGCCGAGTAGCTTGGCGAGAATGAGGAGGCGATCCAAGGTCAAGTCCTCGGGGTGACTTTCGAGCGTGGACAGCCGGCTCTGGCTGATGCCCAGCTTGTCGGCTAGCTCTTGCTGGGGAACGTGGCGTGCTTTCCGCCGCGCACGAAGGATCTCGCCGACTTGGCCGGGAGTGGTGATGAGCTGTCGCATAGTCGACTTCATCTGCGCCACGAATAAATCTATTATATGCACCTGACAGATACAGTCAATGTATCTCTCAGGCGAATATTCGCGAAATATCCGTCCGGCACCTCCGCGGCCGCTTCCAGACAAGATCCGGGACCAGGGCTCGACGAGCGCTAGCGAGCGCTGCTCCCTGCCGTCCCCGAATCCGAATGCACAGGATGGATGGGCTTGCATCCCGTCGCCCACGTGGGTCCTGGGGCGAGCGGCCAAGTTGCTCCGTGACGGCTTCCACGCGGAGCTCAGGCGGACCTGAATCATCCCCTCAGATGACGCCGAAGATATCGCGAAGAAAGTCGTGCTCTCGGAGTACGTCGACATAAGCCTGCATGAGAAGCACGAGGCGTTCCTCACGCATATTGGGGATGGCCATGTACCAGTAGCATCCCTGGTTGTAGAGTGACATTTGTCGTTTTTTGCTCGTGTTGGTCTTGAGTTTTCGGTCGAGACCACAGCGTTCTCCCGCCGCCCCGAGCAGTGTGAGCAGAGCATGGGCGAGGGCGGCCAGCAAAAGCAACCGGTCGCGCCGCTCCGCGCTTTTGATGTGGGTTGCGCGTAAGCCCATTCCGAAGTGGATGTCCTTGGTATCGCGAAATGTCTCTTCGATGGAAAAGCGGCGACCGTAGAGTTTGACGACGTCCGGAGCGGAGAGATCGGCGCGGCTCGTCGCCAAGCACCAAGACTCTTGCATCTTGCGGTCGTGCACGACGACGACGGCCGGAACGACGTAGAAGTCTTGCGTGACGGCCATCTGCTTGAGCATCGTCGCGCGACCCGACTTAGGTAGCCATTGCGCTGCCGGTTTGCTGTGTCCCCATGGGTCGCTCACCGTAATGGCTTCACGGAAGCGAATAACGTAGTCGAAGCCCAGCCCACGAAGCTGCTCGTAGCGCTTTTGATCGCCAAAGCCCCGGTCCGCCAGCACGCTGACGCGCACCCCAGAAGGCATGCATTGCGCGAGCTGCTCCAAAAGCCGGTCCTCATGCGCGTTGCGCTGGCCTTCGAGTTGCGTCTTATCGACCGTTTGCCACAACAGCGGTGTCGCACGGCCATGGTTGGTGATCAGGTACGCCGCGATCGTCGAATGTCCGTCCTCGTCGAATTCGGTCCAGTCCAGCGCCACCACGACTTCAGGCCGTGGGCCGACGACGAATCGGACCCAGGCTTCAGCGGCGCCTTCTCGCTGATCCATTCCGCGGCGCCTGCGTGACCCACTCGCAAACGGCCTGAGGGAGATCAGAGCGGCGGGATCGTGACCCACCCCCGACGACCAACATCCCCGTCGACCACGCTGATGCGCACCGGCACGTTGCCGATGGCGAGGGCCGTTCGTGGGCGGCAGGTCAGAATCAGAAGAGAATGTCGTCGTCGGAGGTTTCGCGCGCGACGGGCATGGTGGCATCGCGCACGGCGCGTCGGTATCGCCGAAGCAGGTCACGCAGGGAAGCGGCGCGACGGCAGATAGTGCCGGCGTGGGCCAGGACGGGGCTCTGGCTGCTCGCGCCGGCGAAGTCGTCGATGAGCGTGGGGTGCTCGGCGAGCAGGGCGTCGGTGACGACGCCGAGGGCATGCTCGAGGAGAATGACGGCCGCCAGCTCGGGGGCTTCGACGAGGTCAGGCACCGTCGGCGGCGGGGGCGTCTGGGCGGGTCCGCGCTTGTTGGCGGGCGCGCGTTTCACGGGGACTCGGCGGTCGCCGCTTCGTCGTCCGCAAGGGCCTTGGGGCTTCGCCCGGCGCGCGCGGCGGCGACGTGCTGTCGGTAGCTGGGGCCATCGATGTTGATGCGGATGGCGTGCATGGCGAGCCGGTCGAGGATGGCCGCGGCAACGGTGTCGTCGCCGAGGTAGCGGCCCCATTTTCTCAAGTCGATATTGGAAGTAACGGCGGTGGAGAATTTGCCATGTCTGCGATCGATGAGATTGAAGAGAGTATGCGCAGCGGTGGGCTCGTCGTCACGCTGCCGGACTTGGCCGAGGCCCACGTCATCAATGATCAGCAGGTCGGGCCGTGCCCAGGCCTTGAGGCGTAAGGGGTAGGTATTGTCGGCGAGGCCAGCGTGGAGATCGGCGAGCAGGTCGACGCAGCGGGCATAGCGCAGGGAGATGCCCTGGACGCAGGCACGCAGGCCGAGGGCTTTGAGGACGTGGCTCTTGCCGGTGCCGGTCTTGCCCGTGATGACCAGATCGTCGTGACGTTGAATGAAGCCGAGCTGTGCGAGCTCGAGGACGAGACTTTTGTCGAGCGTGGGCTGAAAGTCCCAATCGAAGGCTTCGAGAGTCTTTTGCTCGACCAGGCCGCTGGAGCGGATTCGGCGCGTCAGGCGCGCCTGCGACTTGTGGTCGACTTCTGCGGCCAGGACATGCTCGAGCAGGGCCGAGTGCGCGGGACGCTCGCGGCTGGCCCACGCGAGCAGCTCGCCCAGGGTACCGCCCGTATGGGTGAGTCCGAGATAGGCCAGATGGCGGCGGAGTCGGTCGACGACGAGGCGCTCGTCGTCCTGCAAAGCCGCAAGGGGCGTGTCAGTCGGCGGGGTCTTGGTCTTGGCCATGGTCAGGCTCCGAGGGAACGTCGAGGCGGACGGCGCGCGGTAGCACGTCGTATTCGGCGAGATCGCGTGGCAGGGTGACGCCGGGTCCGAGGACGGCGTCGATGCGCTGGGCGGTGTCCTCGGCGACGTATTCGTCGAGGGTGCGCACGCGGTGGCGGCCGGCGAGGATGCGTTCGACCGCGGCCGCCTCGAGCGCGCCGAAGCGCGCCGCGTGCGCGAGGGCAGCAACGACGTCGGCGGAGTCGTAGCGCGCGCGCAAGAGCAGGATCTGCCGGGCGTGATGGGTCCAGACGCGGGTCGGCAGCGTGATGAGTTGGGCGAGGAACGCGGCCGCGCCCTCGCCCATGTCCGCGAAGGCGGCGCGGATCTTGTCGCTGTCGATGACGGCCTGGCGGTGGGGGCGAGGGTGCAAACCGAGCGGGTCGATCTTTTCGCCGCGGCCGCGCGGGCGCAGCTCGTAACGCGCGAGGCACGTGATGTCGGGGCCGTAGATGAAGAGCTCCGTTTGGGTCACGCGCAGGGCGAGAAAGTCGGTGACGTGGTCGTAGGGGACGGCGTAGCGATTGCCGAGCCACTCGACGTACCCGTCAATGCTGCAAAGCCGATAGGTGACGCGGGCCGTGTCGTAGGGATGCGTCGGCAGCGCGAGCAGATGGGGGGCTTCGTCGCGAAACCGATCGAGCGCGCTCTGCCCATGGCGCTTGCGCGAATCGACGACGCGATCGAGCCAGCCTGCGAGCTGGGCGCGGAAGTCATCGCGGTCGCGAAACGAGCGGCCGTTGAGAAACGAGCGCTCATGCTCCCAAAAACTGCGCTCGACCCGGGGCTTGGCGTTTGGTTTTCCACGGACAGCGGCGGGGCGTATTCCGTAATGCGCGGCGAAGGCGAGATACCGGGGATTGTAGATTGGCTGCTGCCCCTCCCAGCGGAGCACGACCGGCTTCTGGCTGTCGTACTTGCAGGCCGAGGCGCAGCCGCCGAAACGCGCGAAGGCGCGCACGTGGCCGTCCATCAACGCAAACAGGTCGACCGAGCCGAAGGCGTCGAAGAACTTCCTCTGAGAGAAGACCAGGACGTACGAGAACAGCTGCACGATCTCTTGGCGTCGATCGGTGTAGGTCAGCTCGTAGGGCGACCAGTCGCTCTCGGCCATCTCGCCGGGGCCGAAGACCGGGGCTTCGAGGCTGGGCGTGGGTTTGGGCGCCGGGCGAGCGCGCCGCAGGTGTTTTTTGACGCCCGTGTATCCGCCCGTGAAGCCCTCGTCCTTGAGAATCTCGAACACCCGTTGCGCCGTGATGTCGGGGTAGCGCGCGAGCAACTCTTCGATGCGTCCGCGATACGCGTCGGTCTTGGCGGCGCGCGGCGCCCGCGCCGGCGGCGGCACCAGGGCCGTATGCCCAGTATCACGCGCCTTGGTATGGGCGCTGAGAATTTTGCGAATCGTATTTCGACTCACCCCGAGCGCGCGTGTGATGGCGCGAAGGCTCATCCCCTGCGTCGTGAGAAGCACGACCTGATGGGTCAACTCCTCGCGGGTCCGCCAGCGCGCGGTCATAGGACCTGCGCCGCGTCGTTCTTGGCAATCGCGACGGCGATGGCGCGCTCGAGGGCTCGGAGCACGCCTCCGAGCTCGCCCAGACTCTGGCGAACGAGAGCCGCCGCGCCCGACTCCAGCGCGGCCAGCGGCGTGGTGACCAGGCACGACTCGAGGCGTCCGGCGCTGCGCCGGATCGTCGTAATGTCGAGCGTGAGAGTCTCGGCCACGCCGCGCGCAGCGCGTAGACCCGGACGGCAGGGCAGCGCCTGGCCCTGGGCCCAGCGCGTGAGCACCGCCTCGAGAGCGCCCGGCTCCGCGGCGTCCAGCAGCTCGCGCACGAAAAGAGCCGTCTGCCGGACGGTGAGCCCGCGCCGAATCACCACGCCGGCGGCGAGAGTCTGGTTGCCACGTGGCAACGCCGCCACGAGCACCCCCGCGCGCGGCGCGAGCAGGCCCAATCGCACATCGGCCTGCACGCTCGTGTCGAGGGCTTCCACGAGCGTCAGGCGCCGGCATACCCAACTCTTATGGCAACGAAGGCGCGACGCGATCGCGCCCTGGCTCAGGCCATGATCGCGGTAGAGCGCGCGGACGATCCATGCCTCCTCGAGCGCCGTCAGGCCGCGGCCGACGTGCCGCTCGCGCATGTGCACCGTCGCCTCGACGATGTCCACCGCCACGACGACGGCGCGCAGCTCGCCAAGACCCAGCACGCGCGCCGCCCGGAGCCGCTTGAAGCCATCGAAGATCTCGAGCGCGCCGCCGTATTCGAACGCGTATACGGGCGAGAGCTGGCCGTGGTGGCGCAGCGACGCGCGCATCGCCGCGAGCGTGCACGCCTCGGTCAGCCGAAGGGCGGCCAGCCGCTCGCCGAGATCGGCCAGGGGGATGGGGCGCTCGGCAAGGGCGGTCGCGGTCACGGAGCCGAGCCCACCACGGCGGCCCCGTCATACGCCATCCCGGTCCGTGACGCCGTCCCCGCCGGGGGCCCATCGAGAGCCATTTTCTGCGGGCCCGGGCTCCGAAGGTAGCTCGTGACGCACGCCTGCTCCGTCCATGGCGACGCTCGCGAACGCGCTGTTTTTCCGCAGAATCCGTCGCGCGGCGCGCCGGAAGGTAGCTCGTGACAGGCGCGACGCGTTGTCCACGACTTGCTGCAACTTCCCCAATAGCTCCGCGTAGTTGCCGTCCGAACCCGGCTCGTGACGATCCGCGCCCCGGGCCGCGTCCCGGCGCTTCTGCTGCCGCGCGCGCTCGTCGGCGCGATGCTCTTCGATCTCGCTTCGCCGGCGACGCCGGGCCAGCTTGTTGCGGCGTTGCCGACGGCACTCCGGGCCGCACACGCATTGGTGCTCGCGCGCCGTCACGGCGGCGGCGAACCACTTCCGACACTCCGTGCACCGACCCAGCGCCATGGCGCTTACCGTCGGTCCCGCCCCACCGCCGGCCCACTTCCCCGCTTACACGGACGCAGGCCCCTGGATCACGATCGCGCCGCTCAACGCGACGACGTCAGGCGGCGCCGTGGATCACGATCGCGCCGTCGGGTGGATCACGACGAGGGCG
>CAWHQT010000013.1:0-311104 GCA_963831555.1 uncultured delta proteobacterium | reverse complement strand
CGGCCGCGCCGACAGCACGCCGCCATGCAGCGTGAAGCCCGGCCGATTGACGCCGGCGCTCTCGTCGAGATCGTCGTCCATGCTGACCTTGACGAGGTTCGACGGCGTCACTTCGGTGTAGAGCAGTTCATGCCGCTGATCAGGAATTTGCGGTCTTCGCCCGGCACGCGCAGCGACGAATGATTGTAAATGACGTCGCCCCAACCGTAATGCGCCACCAGCCGATAGATCGCGGCGAGGTCGATCCGCGCCTGCCATTCTGCCGGCGAGATGTCGGCCTCCGCGACGGCGGCAATCTTAACGTTGGCGACATGGGTATTCATCGGCCGCCTCCCCTGAGCTTTTTCCCCGCGATATTTGATTAAAGACTATCACGGCGTGGCCCGCCGTGCAGCCCACTTCGCTCGCGGTGAGCTTACGCCGCAGCGCCGGCAAGGGCCGCGCCATAAGCGCGCAGGGCGTTGACGGCGAATCGTGTTAACGCTCCGTAAACCGGCAGTGATAAATTGTCATTCATGCGAGGTCTGCATTTATTGGCTGCGCGAAAAGCCGCGGCACTGATCGGCGCTTTGGCGCTGCTGATCGGCGCCGGCGGCACGATCTACGCGCCGCCGAGGGGCTGCATGCGCTGCGTCAGCAATACCGCCGGCCGGCGCAAATTCCTTATCCGAAAGACGATCCCTATTCGGATGCGAAATACGAGCTCGGCCGGATGTTGTTTTTCGATCCGATCTTGTCCGGTTCCAAATACGATCCTGCGCGAGATGTCATAATCCCGGACTGTCGTGGGGGGATGGCCAGCCGCGCGCGATCGGCGAAAAAGCTCGGCCGCTGCGCACCCCGACATTGCTCAATGTCGCCTGGACGCCGAAGCTCGGCTGGGACGGACATTTTCGCGCCTTGAAAGCGTGGCCATCGGGCCGATTACGGCGCCCGACAATATGAACCTGCCGGAGCCGGCGCTGGTCGTGCGGCTCTCTGCGGTCCCCGGCTATGTGAAGGCTTTCGACGCCGCATTCGGCAAAGGCGACATCACGAGGCGAAGATCGAACAGGCGCTGGCGACATTCGAACGCTCGCATCGTGTCGGACGATGCGCCGTTCGACCGCTGGATCGCCGGCGACGAAGCCGCCATCGGGGCAGCCGCCAAGCGCGGCTTTGTGCTGTTCAACGGCAAGGCCAATTGCGCGGCATGTCACAGCGGCTGGGCGTTCACCGACGCGTCGTTTCACGATATCGGCGTGCGCCAGAACGACGATATCGGGCGCGGCCGGCTGTTTCCGACATCGGTGAAACTGCAATATGCCTTTAAGACGCCGACCTTGCGCGATGTGACGCGCCGCGGCCCCTTATATGCATGACGGCTCGCTGTCGACGCTCGACGAGGTGATCGAACTTTACAATCGCGGCGGCGTCGACCGGCCGAGCCGCGACGATGAAATTCATCGCTCAATCTGCCGCAGGCGAGAAGGCCGATCTGATCGCTTTCCTCGGCACGCTCAACGGCAAGCCGAAGCCTTTCGCGGTGCCGATCCTGCCGCGTTGAACGCGTCGCTGACCGATGCGACCGCGTCAGTCGTCGTGAGCACCGACAGCGCATCAGCCCGCGACGGCATGCGCAAGCAGCGACCGCGGCCGATGGTCTTCAGCGACTCGGCAGGGCGGGGAAGCACGGGCCGCAGAGCGCGAAACCGGCGCCGATTCGACAACGCTGAGCAAGCCTCGACTAGCAACGATCACCGATCGTCACGCTGAGCAAGCCAACGCGCCGGCCATCGGAAGTCCTTGTGCGCTATCTTGTCGCGACTCGCTCTTAGCGGCCAATGCTTACCAAGGGCCTAGACCCGACTGCGCAAATCTCGCACTCCGCGGCGCGACGGTTAACAAAGGTTAACCAATACCTAATTAACCCTGGCCGGTCGCGAAAATCCTAAGAATGTGGTAAAAGATTAAATATACCAGGGAGCTGCGTGCAGCGGCGTAACTGGTCTGTGAAGCATTTTGTGACGTGTGGGAGCCCCCGATGAGCCGGCTGACCAAGCGGCTGCCATTTGCGGCCGCGCTTCCGCTTGCGTGTTTGTTAACGTCGCTTTCGCCGGCTCGCCAGCGCGCATGTCAAATGGTTCTGCGCCTATGATGTCGCCGGCCAGCCCGACGGGCTGGAAAACGTGCTCTGCCCCGATTTCGAGTTTCTGATCGGGCTTTCGGTCCTGGCGCTGATGACCGGCAGCGTGCTGGAGGGCACGCCGGTCGGCATCGCGATGTTGCGGGCGCTTCGACCGCGTCGACACGGCTGCTCCGCGACAATCTCGAATTCGTTTTCCGCGCCGCTTGCGCGCTTCTTCTTCATTGCGATCTGGGGCGCCGGCGGCATCCTGCTTGACGCCGGAACTCAAGACCAACTCGACGCTGGTCGGCGCCATTCAGCTCGGCATCGCCGCCGGCATGATGTCGCGGCGGACGATGCCGTTGTCGGCGCTCGGCATTTTCGTCTTGTTCGGCATCGGCGATCTGGCAATATGGCGCTGTTCCATCTTGCCGACTATCCGGTCTTCCTCGGCGTCGCCGCCTATCTCGCTTTGACCGGCGGGCAGACGCAATTTCTTCGGCATCCGTCCGATCGACGTGTTGCGCTGGGCCGCCGGCATCACGCTGATGTGGGCCTCGATCGAAAAATGGGCCTATCCGGAATGGTCCTATCCGCTGTTCATCCAGCATCCGGGCATGACGCTCGGCTTCACGCCGGATTTCTTCATGCGCGCGGCCGGAGCGGTCGAATTCGCTCTTGGCCTTCGCGCTGATCTGGACGCCGCTGGTACGCCGCGTCGGCGCGGTCATGCTCGCGGCGATGTTCATGAGCGCGGTGTTCGAGTTCGGCAAGATCGATCTGATCGGGCACTCGCTGATCGTGGTCGCGCTGCTCGGCATCATTGCCGACGATGCCGGCGAGCCGGCGCGGCTGCGCGATTCCTGGCTGCTGCCGGTCGGCTACGCGGCTTCGCTCGCGCTATTTCTGTCGGCCTATTACTTCGGCCACGCCGCGTTGTTCGGCACGGCTGTGCTGTAAGCACAGGTGGTAGACGCCGGTGACCAGCGCAATGAGCGCCATCAGACGGGGGCCAAAGGCGGACGCGGGGATCTGGGTCGCGTCGTAGGGCGCCCGCGTCCGATGCCCGCAGCTCGGGCACCCGACCTCGTGACAGCGCCATTCCTTCGTGTGCGGCCGTACCGGCGGCATCTCCGTCTGCTGGAAGCGCTTCGCGCATGGGTCGGCGACCTGCGGGAGCTCGCGCGCACAGCCCTCGCAATGGGACGGATACAGATCGACGAACTCGTCGACCCGCTCGGGCGCGAGCAGGACACGGTGAGAACCGCCGTGTCCCGGCTGGCCTCCTCGCTTGCGCTTGCCCGGCTTGCCCTTGCCTTGCCCGCCGCGCGTGCCCGGCGGATTGGTCGACGGCGGTAGGTGCGAGTTGCGCGAGTTGCGCCCGACGATCTCGATCAGCTCCGCGACCTGCTTGGTCAGCTCCGCGACCTGCGCCTCGAGCTGCGCGGTCCGCACGTCCCGTGCGGCGAGCTCGGCATCCTTTCGCGCAAGCTCGCCCTCCAACTCGGCGATTCGCTCGTCGCGCCAGTCCGTCGCCACCAAGACTCAATCGCCGATCCGCGTCCGAATGGAAAGCGCGAAAAAAAAGATGGAACGATATGGACCACTTACGCGAGGCGTGAACGGTTACCTCCGGATGGGTGACGGCGAGCCGGAACACGGTCGCTCCGCTGATGTCCTGCCCAGTCAGGTGAACCGGTCCGACGTCGAGCTTGTCGATGAGAAGGTGCAGGTCTTCGGACGCCACCTTGCTGTCGTACGCCCCCGGTTTGTTCGCCGAGTCGCCGAAACCGCGCAGATCGACGGCGAAGACGCGGTGAGCCGACGCGAGCAACGGGATGAGCTTTCGAAAGGTCCACCAGGTCTCGGGAAAGCCGTGGACCAGAAGGATCGGAGAGCCGCTCTTCCCGGCAGCTACGTAGTGAAGGTCGGTGCCGTTAACTTTCGCGTGGTGGTGGGTGATGCCTGCGATGGCGGGGGCGGTGGGGTGGGTGGTGGTGCCTATCGCTGCGACGGTCATT
The DNA here is from genome assembly GCA_963831555.1 of uncultured delta proteobacterium. Taxonomy (GTDB): domain Bacteria; phylum Myxococcota_A; class Polyangia; order Polyangiales; family Polyangiaceae; genus Palsa-1150. The sequence goes on along the minus strand of CAWHQT010000013.1, from coordinate 306,976 downwards.
GGCGCTCTCCTTTGAATGACTTTCTGGTGGCGCGGATCGCTCTGCTTCGCGCGAGTAGCTTGGTGTCGAATAAGCGCGCGCGCCGAACTCGTATCGCGTAAGGACGCGCGCCGCCTAAAAGGAATCGATGTCTTGGATGGTCGGCTGTGCAAGATGGGGCCCGGCTAGGGTGGAAGCGGCACGAAAACGGCAAGAGTCGAGGAAGTCGAGTCGCGCGGTATACGAAACCGCCATCTTGTAGATATTCCGCGGTTGCAAAAAGCCGACGGTGTGGCGCTTTGCGAAGGTGTGTGGGGCGGTCGTGTGTCCAGCCCCGGAGTATCGGAGAGTCGCGCCGTGGCGCTACAGCGGGTCGCGGTAGCGCACTGTTCCCGGTGACGACCCGGGGACCGAACACCTGTCATGCGACAGCAGAGTTGCCGCCTCGCCGACAGTAACGCTGCCACATAGCCGGCCCCCTCCGCGTCGCTTGGTAGTCGCCCTCCAGGGCAAGCTTCGCACCGCTCGTCACTTCGTGCCCTGGACCCGCCTGCATCTCGTGTCGACCCGTCGAACGCGGTTCCTCCCCGCAAGAGCTTCGAGGGAGCGATCGGAAGAGATGGACGAGAAGTGCACGCGGGCAGCGGTCCGACGACGAACACGATCGCCCCACTTCGTGAGAGAACCGGCGAGCCACGGGACCTCGGCGGCGTCAGGGACCCGGGGCAGATCAGGGGTCGTCTTCGGGCAATAGAGTCACGCCCGCACCGAACGGGCGGCCCAATTGGCATGAAGTTGCTAAACTATACGTTGTACAGTTCCTGGGCGACGGAGAGGCCGTTCGCAGACAGACCGCAGCCATGAGGAAACGGAGTGCGCGAGGAACGATCAGCCGCGAGTCGGTGGCGGACGCCGCGCTCGCAATCGCCGATCGCGCGGGTTTCGACGCGGTAACGATGCGCGCGACCGCTGCCGAGGTCGGCGCGACGCCGATGGCACTCTATGCATACTTCGCCAGCAAGAGCGCGCTGCATGCCGGCATGCGCGAGCGGGTCCTCGCGCTTGTCTTCGCGGCGTGCGTCCGGCGGGGGACGTGGCAGTCGACGCTCGAAGGGTTGGCGCGGGGGCTCTATGACGTCATCCGCAAGCACCCCAACTGGGCGCCCGTGATGGCGCACCACAGCGGTCCTGCCTCCGCAGGGCTCAGCTACATCGACGAGAGCCTGGGCCTGATGTTGAAGGATGGATTCGGAGTCGATGCAGCGGTGAAGGCTTACCTGTGCGCGGTGGGCTTCGCCGTCGGGAGCGCGCTCAGCGAGCACTTCATCATGGGCGCCGACGATGGGTCTGCGAAGTTCCTCTCGCATTTGAAGGCACTCCCAGTTCGCAGGCCAGGACGCTATGGGAACCTAGCTTCCTTGGCGGCAGGCCTCGACGGCTTTCCCTGGAACGGTGCCTTCGAGTTCGGAATCCGTTCGCTGCTCACGGGCATCGAGGCCGAACGCGCGCGCCCGGCAGAGGGCCCATCGAAACGTCGGCCGCGCGCTTGACGCTCACGCCGAACGTCGTGCCTCGAAGGGGCCTTGCGTTGCATCGACCGCCCCATTGCCACCCGGTTCGGCTGCGGCTTCCTACTCGCAGACCTGGAACAAGCGATGGTGGTTGGCGTAGTCGGCTCTGGAAGCCGCCGTACTTCGCCGCAAATGCGGACGACTGCGCTGTTCCGCGCTTTCGCGCCGCGAGCTTGAGCGCAGAGACTGGGTTGGCCGCTGCCATGACACCCATCTTGTCATGGGAGCGCAGCGCCGAGACACGTACGCTACCTGTCCCTATGATGCGCGTGACCATCAGCCGGGTCGTGATCACGAGCGCCCCCGCCGCCGTGATCCTCGTGCGCCTGCTGGTAGCGGGAGTCTTCGTGTCCGAGGGCATCCAGAAGTTTCTCTACCCCGACGCGCTGGGTGTCGGCCGGTTCCTCAAGATTGGCATCCCGGCCGCCTCGGTGATGGCGCCCTTCGTAGGCGGCTGCGAGATCGTCGGCGGCATCCTGCTCGTGGTCGGGCTGCTCACCCGCCTCGCGGCAATCCCGCTCATCGTCGACATGCTCGTCGCCATCGCGACCACCAAGGTTCCCATCGTCGTAAAGAGCGGTTTCTGGGCGATGGCTCACGAGGCGCGAACCGACTACGCGATGCTGCTCGGCTTGGTCTTCCTTCTCCTGGTCGGCGCAGGCCGCATCTCCCTTGATGCGCGCCTCTCGGGATCCAGGGAGCGCGATGGCTGACATCGATCTAGGGGGCGCCAAGCCGACCGAGACCACGCCGCGTGCAACGCTGTCCGAAGTTGCGCTCCTCTTTCTGCGCCTTGGCTTCACGGCCTTCGGCGGGCCAGCAGCCCACGTCGCCGTCATGGAGAACGAGATCGTCCGTCGCCGCCGATGGCTTTCTTCGGAGAAGTTTCTCGACCTGCTAGGCGCAGCAAATCTCATCCCCGGTCCCAGCTCAACGGAGCTGGCTATCTTCATCGGCTATGAGCAGGCGGGGTGGCGAGGGCTCGTCGTCGGAGGCGCGTGCTTCATCTTTCGTGCCGCGATCATGGTCGCTCTCCTCGCCGCGGCGTACGTGCGTTTCGGGACGATTCCCCAGGTCGCGGGCCTCCTCTACGGCATCAAGCCGGTGGTTATCGCGGTCGTTGGTCAGGCGCTCTGGAACCTCGCTCCAAAAGCCGTCAAGCAGTCAGTCCGGCTTGCCGCGCTCGGCGTCTTGGCGACCGTAGCATCCGCTCTCGGCACGGACGCCCTCTTGGTGCTGGTGGGTGGAGGCGTCGCGTCGATCCTTGCACGTCAGGTCGCGAACCAGAAGGACGCCGCCCGGTCGCTCAACCCCGGCGCCCTCGGGGTGCTGGCCGCCGGCGGTGCTTCCCTCGCAGCACCCGTGAGCCTGACCGCACTCTTCCTGACCTTCTTGAAGATTGGAGCGGTGGTCTTCGGTAGCGGCTACGTTCTCCTCGCGTTCTTACGCGCGGACCTGGTTGACCGCCTCCATTGGCTGACCGAGCCGCAACTCCTCGACGCTGTGGCCATCGGCCAAGTCACGCCCGGCCCCGTATTCACGACCGCAACGTTCATCGGGTACGTGATCGGAGGCGGATGGGGCGCCCTCCTCGCGACGGTGGGCATCTTCCTCCCCGGCTTTATGCTCGTCGCGGTGACCCGCCCGCTCGTGGCTCGCCTCCGGCGCTCTTCTGTCGCGGGCGCATTCCTCGATGGCGTGAACGTTGCTGCTCTCGCGCTCATGGCGGTCGTGACCGTGCAACTTGCGAAGACGGCGCTCGTGGATATTCCCACGATCCTCATTGCCCTTGTGGGCGCGGTGGCGCTCATCTGGTTCAAGGTGAACACGACGTGGCTCGTCGTTGGCGGTGCGGCTCTCGGCGGGGTCACGCACGGGTTTCGATGAGGTGGCTCGGCTCCCTTGGGCTTGCAGTCATCCTCGTCTCCTCGAAGGCGTCGGCGGGACCGCCATACATCACCGACGACCCAGAGCCCGTAGAGTATCGCCACTGGGAGCTGTACCTGGCCTCGCAGTCCTTCCACGACAAGGACGGCTGGACGGGAACAGCGCCCCACGTCGAAGTGAACTACGGCGTCGTTCCCAACGTGCAGCTCCACATCATCACGCCGCTCGCGTACTCGGTTCCAATCGTGGGACCGAGGGCTTACGGCTACGGCGACACAGAGCTAGGGGTCAAGTACCGCTTCATCCAGGAGCGCAAGTGGGTCCCGATGATCGGGACATTCCCGTTCCTCGAAGTCCCAACAGGTTCTCGAAGCGCTGGGCTCGGAAACGGGAGCGCGCAATTCTTTCTGCCGGTGTGGCTCCAGAAGAGCTTCGGATCTTGGCAGACCTATGGCGGCGCAGGAGTCTGGCTCGATGTCGGAGATCGCAATCGGCATTGGTGGTACTTCGGTTGGCAAGTGCAGCGCACCATCGTCAAGGGGCTCGCAGTGGGCGCGGAGGTCTTCCATCAAACGCCGATGGAGTACGGAGGAGAAAGCGATTCGCGGTTCAACGTCGGTGCGGTTCTCGACTTTACCGCAATGCACCACCTCTTGTTGTCCGCTGGACGCGGCTTCGAGGGGTCGAATCTCTTTCAGGGGTACGTCGCGTACCAGATGACATTCGGACCGAAGGAGTAGCCGCGCTCCGCTTCATCTGCCCGCACTGCCGACGAACCATGGCGACTGATCGCCGTGGTCAAACGAAGCCGACGGTGCTCTCCCTACCCAACCGGATTTCGACCGGCATCCACAGCTTCGCGCGCCGAGCTTCGCGGCTCTCGACCGTCTCGGCGCCATACTGCATGGGCTCAGGCTGCCGGGCGAACGGCTCGCGCTCGTCGAGCACGTTCACGTTCAGGACACCGAGCGCGCCGCTGTCGGTCTTCATCGTTGCCGCCACGTAGACGCCGCACGAGCGGCAGAGGAGGAAGTCGGTGATACCGAGCGCGAAGCGGTAGCCGAGGAGCTGCTCGGGATCGCCGACCTTGACGATGAGCCGGCCGCCAGGGTCAGAGGTCGTCACGCCGCCGTGACGCCGGCAGAACGAGCACTGGCACGCACGGAGGGAGAGGGTGCGGGGGTCGAGGCTCATCTCGAAGACGACCTTGAGGTTGCCGCAGTGACAACCGCCTCGGAACATAGTGGTCATCGGTCAGCTCCCCGGCTCCTTCGCGGTCGGTGCTCTCCCCTTGGCCCCGGCGTGATGTTCACGAGTTGCCCCGGCTCGACGACGCTCACCACGTGCCACTCGCCCTTGCGCACGATGCACGCCTCACCCGGCCCCCAGCTCGATGGACGCCTTGGGCTCGGAGTCCCCCGTCACGCGAAACCGGCCCGAGATCACGTGGAGGATTTCATCGCCGTCCGGGTGCATCTCTCCACCGTGGGGCGCATCTTGCGTCACGGTCTGGATGCCGACGGTCATACCGTCGATGCGCTCCGGTGGACCAGGTTTCCGGACCCGCGCGGAGACGGAGAGGTCGCGATGAACGTCGAGGACGTTCCGGGCGACGTCCACGCGCTCGATCTTGCTCATCTCTTGTCTCCTGTTTAGTCTGCGAGGGCCCTGACGACCTCCTCCGTCTTCACGACGGTCGTCTGCCTCACGAAGACCGTTTCGACGAGCACGCGATGCACCTCGGGGTCGCGGTCCGCGCAGCAGTCCTCGACGACAACAATGCGGTAGTCGGCATCGGCCGCATGCCGGACGGTGGAGAGGACGACGCCGCTCGTCGCGATCCCGGCGAGGACGAGCGCCTCGATGCCGTTGGCGCGGAGGATCATTTCGAGATCGGTTCCGGCGAAGGCGCTCACCCGGTGCTTGGTAACGACGACATCGCCCGGCTTTGGGCGCTAGGACTGAGTGAATCTCAGTGCCGGGCGACCCATCGGCGAAACGCCCGCTCTCCCGGATGGGGGCGCAGCTCTGGTTGCGCGGGTTCACTTCCGGGTAGCCAGGTCGAAAGTCGACGACGATATAGATGACCTTCATCCCAGACTTGCGGGCGGCTTCGACGAGCTTGGCCGTGCGTCCGAGCAATACGTCCTTGTCGATGGCGATCATCTCGACGACCGCGGTCTGGAAGTCCATGACGAGCAGGGCGGAGGTCTGGGGATCGAGCGGTAGCTTATCGGTCATGGCGCAGGGACGATGACGCCGGTTGGAGGGGGTGTCCAGGTTGTTCAACGGTCACGGCCGCGGTAGCCGGACCTCTCGCGTCGCCTCCGTCAGCGTCCAGCCCGTCGGCGTGATCAACATCGTCCCGGCAAGCCCGTAGGGGAGAACTTGCTCCGACCATGACCGAGCGGGTCGCTCCAGCGTGAGCTGCTGGCAGACCTCCATCCCGGTCGTCAGACTGTCGGCCGCGAAACTCAGCACGGCGCTCTCTTCGGCGGTCGTCATTCGCCGATGGTCGAGCGGGTAGCCATGGAAGGTCCCAGCGTGGACGTTCTCGATGGGGCCATTGCGCCAGGCCGTGTTCACCAAGGCGTTGGCGAAGAGACGACTCGGGTGGCTCTCGGCGTCGGCACGAACGCTAGCGAGGCGGGTTGCGTCGATTGCCTCGATAATCTTCGCCGCCACTTCTGGCATCGCGAGCATCGCGAAGTTGGAGCCCTGGGGCCTTGGCCGCATCTTTGGGAGCGGCAGGTACTTGAGCGCGCGGAGCGCAAGCCTCTCATAGAGATCCGGTTCTCACGAGAGACGTCGACCCACTCGGCGAGTGCAGCGGACGCCTCGATATTGATCCGCGCCATCTCTGAGTTGCAGATTCGGCTTGTCTCCGGCGACCGAGCCTCAGCCCAAACGGGCTTGGCACCGTCGGCAAGGACGGCGAGGTAGGAGCCCCAGCGAAGGGCGAGGGCCGCTGCCGCGGCGCCTTCGCTCTCGATCGTCAGGCTGGCCGGGGGCGCTGGCGGATCGGGCTTCCCACGCAGGTAGTCGAGCACCTGGTGGAAGAGCGTGACCTTCGGCGGATGGATGAGTAGCTCGGAATCGCTCACTTCCTCGGTGGTGCCGGCATCAAGGAGCAACTCGTCGTTGACGCGGACACGAAGATTCACCGGCGCAGTCTACGCTCGACTCGTTCGACACGTAGCTGCTTGAGTCCTCGTTGAACGTGGCGGCAAGGAGTCCACGTGACTCAGGACGGCACGGTCGCCGCTAGCCGGACGCGAGCGTTGCTCACGCCGTCAATTACCGCATACGCTGAAACGCAAGCGGGCGCGGCGCGCTCGTCGACCAAATGGCCGCCCGCCACCCGCTCGTCCAGCGTTTTTTCGCCACCGACTATCCTCGGACGCTCTTTCCGCTGTCGACGAGCGAGATTGTCGTCACGCGGCGAAGGAGCTGGAGACGCACATAGTTGGAACCACCCACGGCGGGCTTGGCCCGCGATGTGTGTGAACCCAAGAAAATCGAATGTTTCCGGCCGCGAACGGCCATCGCACGCGCTGTCCTTCCGGGCATAGCGCCCGAACCGCAGCACTCGGGTTTTCTCCGGGTGCAGCTCCAGGCCGAACTTGGCGAGGCGTTCGGCCTCGCCGAGCGCATCGTGCGTGCGTCCTGTTCGAACTGAAAGGCCATCACTTCGTCATCGGCATAGCGCACGATGTACACTTCTCCTCGCGCATGCCGCTTACGCCACTGATGGGCCCACAGGTCGAGTGCGTAGTGCAAATAGATATTCGACAACAAGGGGCTTATTCCGCCGCCCTGTGGCGCTCCTTCATGCACCGCGCGTAGCTCGCCGTCCTCCATGACGCCCGCATGCAGCCACTTCATCAGCAGCCGCACCAAGCGTCGATCCGCGATCTTGTGCTCGATAAACTTCTGCATCCATCCGTGATTGATGGTGTCGTAAAATGCGCGGATATCTGCATCGAGCACCCAGTTCACCTTCCTCATCATGGCCACTGCGAGAGCGTCCAGGGCATTGTGCTGCGACCGGCCGGGCCGGAAGCCGTACGAGAACCCGAGAAACTCTTGCTCGTAAATGGGCTCCAACACCATCCGCACCGCTTGCTGGACGACCTTGTCTTCCAACGAGGGGATACCGAGCGGCCGCGCCGGACCGGTTGCGGGTGGTAACTGCCGCGGTGAACGCGGTCTTGAAGGTCGCCGAGCCGGTCGTCTAGATTTTCGCCGTACTCGCGCCACGTAACCCCATCTACGCCGGGAGCCGCATCCTTGCGGAGGCGGTTGTACGCCTCTTTCAGTAGCGGCACCCGAATATGGTTCAGGAGGTTGGTAAACTGTTCTCCTTTTCCTTGCTTTGCTCGCTGTCCGACCCGCTCCAGGGCCGTGAGCGCGCCGACCCGGTCCTGAGCCCGGAGCGCGTTTCGTGGAGCGAGTTTTCCGTTGGCCGCGCGCTTTCCCTCCATCGACTCCTCGGGCGTTACCCGCGAGTTCGTCGACTTCTTGCAGGTCGGTACCGTGCGCGCGTCCGACTCCTCGGAGGACTGCTGCGGATTGTTGCTTTCGCCTTCCCGCCCATGCCTGCGAGTCACCATCGGCTCGCCGACCCCTCCGAGGTCTCCCGGTTCCCGTGCATGAGACATGTGTAGGCTTGCCGAACTCTTTGACCCCGGGGGGAGCGAGAAGTCCATGTCCACATTCTTCGGACTCTCGCCATGGCCATCCGCATATTATGAGAGCGTTGGCTCCCCCAAATATTGTGTTTCGAGGCTCGATCACCCGGCCCGCCCACGCGCCCTCCTACGCTTCGCAGTGCAGGTCACCCTGCACCGCGCAAGGACGGGGCTTCCGGGGGGTGGACTCCTCCCCGGGTAGGACTTGCTCAACGCTCGACTTTTCTTGCATTTTCACTCACCTACTTTCCCATGCCGGTTTTCCACCGGCGCACCATAACGCCCAATGTCGGCCTTTCGTCCGCCCCGATACGGAAGGGCGGACCCAAGTGAGAACCGTGACGCGGTCACACCGCTTCATCAAGCCGTACGTGCGCGCAGTCTTGCCGTCGTCGAAGTCCTGCTCGATCACGGGGCGGATCCGAACGCCGCCGACAAGCGCGGCTCGACGCCGCTTCATCGCGCGTCCTCTTCGACAGGCGCGGGCGGAACTGCGGGCATCGATCCGGCCCCGTTCGTAGAGCTGCTTCTGGCGCGCGGGGCAGACCCGAAGCAAAAAGATCGGCGCGGTCGTCCGGCGTTGAGAGCGCGTCAAGCACTGAGGAGAGATGCGTGAGCCCCACCTCGCAGAAACACGGGGAGGAGTTGAGCAAACGTGGTCGAAGATCAATCGCGAAAAGGCGATTGCCCTTATTGCGGCGGCACGGGCATCGCGATCCCGATGGTGCTGCGATGGGTCGCCGTCGCGCAGCCGGGGGGGGAGCCGAGAATCGCGCTCGCTGATTTTAGAACGACCTCACGGCAACGGATACATGGGATCCGGGCCGAAGCTCGTACACGTCGCTGGACACGTGAAGAGCGCGTAGCTGGGCGCGGGCTCGTTATCCACGCCCTCGCCCGTGCAGGTGCGCGACTTCAAGTCGTATGTGGTGTTCGTAACCGGCCCGCCCGCAACAGGGGACGACACGGCGGTGATCGTGCACGACGCGACGTGGAACGTTAAGGCCTCAAAGAGGGGACCCGTCCACTGCACATCCACGTTCCAAATCGTCGGAATCATGTACTCCATGAACCTGCCGTAAGGATAAATCGCGCCGCCTGGGCTTGGGTAGGCGCCTGGACAGTGGGCGGTCGGCCAGACGGCGACCCACTCGTCGTTGCCCATGCCGCAAGGATCATCGTTGACCAAAGCGTCGGGGGTGTCGGCGTCGGGCGTGCCGCCCATCCCGGCGTCATTGGTGCCGCCCGGCGTCAGGGTGTCTTCGCAGTTTCCCGTCGCGGAAGGATTTCCCCGCTGCGTATCGCATACGAGCGTCTCGGTCGAATCATGCGGGACACCCAGCTGATCCGAGCACTCGTCGGTGCAGCACGGGAGCGTCGTCCCGTCGCACGCTTGATCCTTGCCGATACAGATGTACCCGTGGTCCGCGGTCTTGGACATGGGATTGTTGGGGTCACACGCGCCGCCGTCCGCGCCACCGGCATCCATTCCACCGCCACCCATTGAGCACGTGCCGTCGTTACAGGTGCCCGCTCCGCAGCACGGCACCGTCGACGCATTGCAGTGATCGCACGCGCATGAATCGTTGAGGCCGGCGCAAATGTCTGCGGGCGGGTTCAACGCACACCCTGGGGTAAAGCATACGACTCCCTGTGCGCCGGTGGTCGTGAGGCGCTGGCCGGCGGCGACCGTGTTGTCAGCCGCGATCCAGACCCACGAGAAGTGGGAGGTCTGCGCCGAGATGTGGGTCGGGTCTACGACCGAAGTCACCATCGAGTACGCGTAGTCGGACACACCCACGGGAGCGGTGAGCATGGTGAGGTCGCTCGTCTCCGCGCCCGCCGGCAGCGCGAGCGGCGAGAACGACAACGTCACGGTCGCGGGGACGGCAAACGTCAGTCCTTCCGGTCCGAGTTCGTAACCCGGGACGCCGGAAATGCCACCTCCAGGGAAAGGGCTCCCAGGAGCGGGCGCCATCGTAATCTCGGTGGCCGTCGACAAGGCTCCCGCTGGGATGGTTATCGAGGAGCCGTCCGCCAGCGACAGCGTCCCACCGGCGGGGCCGATCAGCATGGATCCTTGCGAGCCGTCCCCGGCGGCGGGGCCCTGCTGGGACGACGGAGTCGTCGACGCGACGCACGCCAAAAACCCGCCGGCGACGAGCGAACCCACCGGAAACCACCCTCGATGCATCATGTTCCTGTTCCCCTCGTTGTTCGCGGCGCTCACGCTCCTGTCGGGATTCGTGGGCGAAGCGTCATCCTGACGCGCGGAATTCGCACGCTATGCTGGCCGCTAGGTGCAGCGACTCGTGGAGTCCGCCGGTCCGCCGCGACCGCCTACCATGGCCCTTTGGAGGGCGAAGTACAGCTCAGGCGAGCGAGTGACCCGTCGAAGCCCTCTTGGCCTAGCGACCGCCTCTGAATCCAAACGCCGAGCGCGATCTGTTGCGCGACGCGCGTGGACATCGGCTCACCCTCTCGCAGCATCTCGATGCTCGGCAACGTGACTTCGCCGCGCGCGCCCTTGCCGCGCGCTCGAATGCTGTCTCCGCGCAGAGGACCCGCGCCGTCGCGTGACCGTCATGGTCGTCCACGCCCAGCTCCGTCGCGGGATCGAGCGTGGCCGGATGCCTCCACGCCGTAAAGGGTCCGCCTTCCTCGGTTCGTCGGGCCGATGCGTCCCTGAAACTCATCCCGAGCGTGGCTCCGTTCCCCCGATCGTGTTCAGCTTCTCGAGCGCCGCTCGAGGCAACTTCAGCTCGGCTGCCTTCAGGTTCTCCCGGAGGTGCGCGAGCGACGACGTTCCGGGGATGAGCAGGATGTTAGGGGCGCGGTGGAGGAGCCACGCGAGGGCCACCTGCATGGGGGTAGCCTCGAGCGACTTGGCGACCTCGGACAACGTCGACGACTGCAGGGGCGTGAATCCACCGAGCGGGAAGAACGGCACGTACGCGACGCCCTCCTTCGCGAGCTGGTCGACGAACGCGTCATCCGTACGATGCGCTAAATTGTACTGGTTTTGCACGCAGACGATCTCGGTGAGCCGCCGCGCTTCGGCGAACTGCTTCGCAGTCACGTTGCTCAGGCCAACGTGCTTGATGAGCCCGCGCTTCTTCAGATCGACGAGCACACGGACACGCGACTCGATCGACTCGTCCGCGAGGGTCAGGAGTCCGACACGCAGGTTTACGATGTCGAGCGCTTCGGCGCCTAGGTTTCGGAGGTTGTCGTCGACCGCCGATCGGAGCTCGTCGGGGGATTGCGCGGGCAACCAGGACGCATCGTCTCCGCGACGCGCCCCGACCTTCGTGACGATGACGAGCTTCTTCGGGTACGGATGCAGAGCGCGTTTGATGATCTGATTCGTGACGTGCGGGCCGTAGAAGTCGCTCGTGTCGATATGGTCGACGCCGGCTGCCAACGCCTCTTTGAGGACAATAACCGCACCGTCGGGGTCACGCGGGGGGCCGAAGACGTGGGGGCCAGCGAGCTGCATGGCCCCGTAGCCCATGCGGCTCACCGACAGGTTCGTACCGGGAAATGTGAAGCGTCCGCCCAGGCTGGTTTGGTTCGTCATGGTGATTGAAGGTAACCTCGGGCTCGCCGCAACCGGCGAATAAGAGTAGCTACCGCCTTCCAGATCCGCGACGAGCCCGACTTGTCGCGGGCGCCATCCGAGCAGCTCCTGCGTGCGCGCGCTCGACGCTCTGAGGTCCCCCGCCGCGAAGTGTGCGAGGAAGCCGAAGTGGGCAGCGGCTTCCTCAGGCGACTTGCCGACGACCGGCACGTTCAGCTTGCGGCCAATGACGCCCGCGATCTCGCGGAACGGCACGCCCTCCTCGCCGACGGCGTGGTAGCGCGCTCCCGTCGTACCCTTCTCGATCACGAGGCGGTAGAGGTGCGCGGCGTCGAGGCGGTGCACGGCGGCCCATCGGTTGTCGCCCTCGCCGACGTAAGCCGCGACGCCCTTCTGGCGGGCGATGCCGATGAGCATGGGAACGAAGCCGTGATCGCCGTCGCCGTGCACGGTCGGAGGAAGGCGCACGGTGGAGACACGCACGCCGCGTGCCTGCACGGCATCGGCCGCCTCCTCCGAGGCGACGCGCGGAACGGCATTCGGCCCCGAGGGTTGCTTGTCGTCTTCGGTCGCGCTGCGACCTCCGCCGAGGACCCCTGTTCCCGAGGTGATGATCAAGCGGCGGTCCGTGCCCTTCAGCGCGTCGCCGAGCGCCTCGATGGCGCGCCGGTCGATCTCGCAGTTCTCCTTGAACTTCGAGAAATCGTGGATGAACGCCGTGTGGATGACGGCGTCGCACACGGTGGCGCCGGCGCGCAGGCTGTCGAGATCCTCAACCGTGCCGTGGTGCACCTCGGCGCCCGCCGCGGCGACGGCCTTGGCGGCTGCGTCAGAGCGCGCAACGCCGAGCACGCGATGGCCCGCACCGATGAGCTCCTGAACGACCGCAGATCCTACGAAGCCCGAGGCTCCGGTGACGAAGACGCGCATGGGGCCATTCTCCTTCCTATGGTTCGACTTGATGTCAGTCGCTGACATTTGCTATGCCTCTGATGTCAGCAACTGCAATCAGGTAGCGTTACCTTTCGTGAGTCGATGGGAACCCAACGCGCAGGAGCGGCTCGTAAAGGCCGCGATGGAGCTGTACGCGGAACGCGGCTTCGGTGAGACGACGGCCGCGGAGATCGCCGCGCGCGCCGGGCTCACCGAGCGCACGTTCTTTCGCTACTTCGCCGACAAGCGCGAGGTCCTCTTCTCGGGCTCGGAGGCCTTCGTGAAGCTGCTCGCGGACGGGGTCGCCGCCGCCCCGCCGTCCGCGCCGCCTCTCGAAGCGGTCGCCGCCGCGCTGCAGGTCATGGCCGCGGGCTTCGAAGCGCGCCGAGACTTCGCTCGTCAACGGCACGCGCTCATCTGCGCCCATGCCGAGCTGCGCGAGCGCGAGCTGATCAAGCTGGCCTCCGTGAGCTCGGCGATGGCCCGGGCGCTGCGCGCCCGCGGCGTCAAGGAGCCGTCGGCAAGCCTTGCCGCCAAGGCAGGCATCGCGGTGCTCGAGGTCGCCTTCGACGGCTGGGCGGAGGACACGAAGAAGAAAAAGACGCTCTCGCAACACGTCTGCGAGTCGCTGGGCGCCCTCGAGGCCATCGCCGGCGACCGCGCCGTCGCGCGTCGCCGCCGCCCGCGGCCGGATACATAGTTCCTGGCGAGCCCTTCGTCACCGCACGTGCGCGTGCGCCTTGAACGCCAAGACGGTTAGCGTTTCATCGCTGGCATTGTCTTCGACAAGCAAGATCGCTTTATTCATGTCGTTACTCCCAATGCATGTGACGGAGGCGTGCCCACCGCGCGGTCCGGTTCAGCGGAATGGAGACGCGCGGCAGCTTCTCGACTCCGGCGGACGACATGACTTCGCCTCGCGGCCGAGCGCACGTCCCCACGGACGCACTGCTCGCGCGAGCACGTCGTCGGACCGTTCAGACCGCGACGCTTAGGGGGTGGACAAGCGTGAACCCGGCGCTGACCCAACCACGGGTCCCGCTGGTCAAGTTATAGATGTTCGTGAACCCATGCGCTGCCGCGATCCGCGCGGCGGTCTGGCTGCGCACGCCCGCAGCGCACACGAAAACGACGCCATCGCGGGTCAACGCCGACTTCGGGCTCGCCCGGAACTGGTCGAGCGGCACGAGGCGCGCGCCCGGCAGGTGGCCTGCCGACCACTCAACCGGTTCGCGAACGTCGATGACTTCGACTTGGCCGCGGGAAATCAGATCGTGCGCCTGTTGGGGAGTCAACGGTCGAACCATGATGTTCATTATAACGGACTCGATGGCGGTTTCAAGATGGAGCGTTCGATTTCGCGCGCCTGAACCCTCACGCGCTGTGTCCGGCAGGAAACAACGCAAGAAGCCCGGTACTATTGTCTTTAGCGGCGCGCGGGTCGGCGGCCACGGTGTTCTGCAAGCCACGTAAACCGGGGCGCGTCGAGCCCGATGTATTCGCTTTGACACACTGTCTTCTATAGTGAATTATAGCCGTCGATGCGTCCGCCTCGGGCCCTGCCAGCGCCTACATCGACCCCGGTCCGGCCCGGCACGCCTTCGGCTGCCCTTCGGGCAGAAGGCGATGACGCGCGCAGAGCGGCTAACGTGAGCCCGGGCCCGGACAACCCGAAGCGGGTGTCGAGCGCGCGCAATCAGGAACGGGCCACGAGCGCAGTGGACCTCACCCCCGCCGTCGGCAAGAACCTCAGACGGTTGCGTACCAAGCGCGGCTTATCGCTCGAGCGACTCGCACGCGCTTCGGGAGTCAGCCGGGCGATGCTCGGGCAAATCGAGTTGGGGCAAAGCACGCCGACGATCAACGTGCTCTGGAAGATCTCGCGCGCTCTCGGAGTACGCTTTTCCTCGCTCATCGTTGACGCGGGTCCGGCCCCCACGGTCATGCGCGAATCACAGGCCCGGACGCTCACCTCGCATGACGGAACGTTTGTCTCGCGCGCGCTCTTCCCCTTCGATCAGCCGCGTGAGGTCGAGTTTTACGAGCTCCGCCTCGCGCCGGATTCGGCCGAGAAGGCCGAGCCACATCCTCCCGGAACAAAGGAGAATCTCGTCGTGGTCGACGGGGCGCTCGAAATGGTGATCGCGGGACACCGCCATCAGCTCGGGACAGGTGACGCGATCTTGTTCGAGGCTGACGTGCCGCACGAATATTGGAACCGCGGGAGTGCTCCCCTTCGCATGTTTCTCGTCATGACTTACGGCTTTCGCGAAACGCAAACCTCATCGTGACCTCTTGGGCCGAATGGCGCGGCTTGCTGTCCTTCGGGAAGGAACGCTGCGGATTCGATCCGTTCGGCGCGGCACGCCCGCCAATGTAGCGGAGGGAAACCGAGCGTTGGCTTCGATGAACGTTGAGGTGGGCGCGCAACGCGTATACCCATCCAGCCGCCGTACCTAACCTCGGGAGCCGAATCGATGACTGTCTCGCAAACGCTTGGCGCGCAAGCTGCTCGCCAGCTGGCCAACACCACCAAGACTCCGCCGCAGTGGGTTGGCGTCACGCCCCGCTGGCTCGTAAGCCTTCTTCCGTGGACGCCTGTCGAGGCGGGCACGTACCGCGTCAACAAGGTGAAGGAGGGGGGTGAAAAGGGCATCGGGATCGAGTGCAGCCCCAGCGACGCGAACGATTTGCCTTCGGCGTTCATCGACTACGAAGAGCAGCCGCGCGAGTACACGCTCAGCACCGTCACAACGACGATCGAAGTGCAGACGCGGATCTCTGATCTTTACCGTAGCCCGATGGATCAGGTGCGCGAGCAGCTCGCGGTCTTGATCGAAATGGTGAAGGAGCGGCAGGAAAGCGAACTAATCAACAACGTGAACTACGGCTTGCTGAACAGCGTCGCATCGTCGATGCAGGTCGCGACGCGCACGGGTGGCGCCGACGCCCGACGACCTCGACGAGCTCATCGCGAAAGTGTGGAAGGAGCCGGCCTTCTTCCTCGCACACCCGCGCGCCATCGCGGCGTTCGGGCGGGAGTGCACGCGCCGCGGCGTCCCGCCGCCCACGTTGACGATGTTCGGGTCGCCCTTCGTCACGTGGCGCGGGATTCCCCTCGTCCCCTCGGACAAGCTGAAGATCGAGGATGGCAAGACGAACATTCTCTTGATGCGTACCGGAGAGAAGAAGCGCGGCGTCGTGGGCCTGTTCCAGCCAGGGATTCCGGGTGAGGCAAGCCCGAGCCTCTCGGTCCGCCTGATGGGGATAAACCAGCGCGGCGCGGCGGCCTATCTCGTGTCTCTCTACTGCTCCGCTGCGGTTCTAACCGACGACGCGATCGGCGTGCTGCAAAACGTCGACGTGGGCAAGTACCACGACCTCACGCCATGAACCCCGGCGACCCGAGCAACGCCGCGGGCCTCGCGAAGGAAATCGAGCGGCTCGCGAACGAATATTTCACCGGCATGCCAGCGCCTCTGCCGAACGTTGGGGCGCCGGCGGCGGCCACAAGCGGTCTGGGATCGCCCGGTGCTATCGTGCCGCCGAACCTCGGACCGAGCGCATTCAACGTCGGCGCCGGGGGTGCGTCACCGGCGGTGACGTCGCCCCCGATCCCTGGGCCGATGCATCGCCCTCCGCTCGCGGCAACGCCGCCCCCGAAGGACAGTGACCTACGCGCGCTTCCAACGTTACTTTCCGATAACTTCGGGACTCCGTCTGCAATCGCGCTCGGGAACACGGCGGCGCCTGGCGCGCCTACGCCGTACTTCCTCGAGCTTGCCGGGCTCCCCTCTTCGGGCCACGCGCCCACCGCAGCGCCGATGGTTGTGCCGGCGTGGCCAGAGGCCTTCGCCGTACCCCTTGGGTCGGAGCGCGCGTTCGAGATGCCCGACGAGGCTTCGCCGGCGAACCAGCCGGCCGCCGTGCCGGTGACGTCGGCATACGAGTTCCGTCCGGACGTCATCCCCGATCTCCGACAGACGCCCGCGCAGTTCGACCCGAACTTCGTGAAGCGCGACTTTCCGATCCTAGCGGAGCGTGTGCACGGTCGACCGCTCGTGTGGCTCGACAACGCAGCGACCACGCAGAAGCCGCATGCGGTCATCGATCGGCTATCGTACTTTTACGAGCACGAGAACTCGAACGTGCACCGGGCCGCGCACGCACTCGCGGCGCGGGCGACAGACGCGTACGAGGCCGCGCGCGAGAAGGTGGCCGGCTTCCTCAAGGCGCCCTCGCCCGAGCAGATCGTCTGGGTCCGCGGCACGACCGAGGCGATCAACCTCGTCGCGCAGAGCTGGGGTCGCCGCAACGTCGGTCCCGGCGACGAGATCGTCATCACGTGGCTCGAGCACCACGCGAACATCGTTCCGTGGCAACAGCTCGCCTCCGAGAAGGGGGCGCGGCTACGCGTCGTCCCCGTGGACGACCGAGGCCAAGTCATCCTCGAGGAGTACGAGCGTCTGCTCGGGCCCCGCACACGCATCGTCTCGCTCGCGCAGGTCTCCAATGCGCTCGGCACGATCACGCCGGCGCGCGAAATGGTCGCGATGGCGCACCGCCACGGTGCACGCGTCCTCGTGGACGGCGCGCAGGCGGTGTCCCACATGCCGGTCGACGTGCAGGCGCTGGATTGTGACTTCTACTGCTTCTCCGGGCACAAGGTCTTTGGGCCGACGGGGATCGGGGCGCTCTACGGGAAGTCGGACGTGCTCGAGGCCATGCCGCCGTGGCAAGGCGGCGGGAACATGATCGCCGACGTGACGTTCGAGAAGACGGTGTATCAACCCCCGCCCGAACGCTTCGAAGCCGGGACGGGGAACATCGCGGATGCCGTGGGGCTCGGGGCTGCGATCGACTACGTGAGCGCCATAGGTCTCGAGACCATCAGCCGCTACGAGCACGAGCTCCTCGTCTATGCGACCGAACGCCTCGCGCGCGTGCCGGGGCTCACGATGATCGGGACGGCCGCGGAGAAAGCCGGGGTATTGTCGTTTGTGATCGACGGCATCCGGACGGAGGACGTCGGCGCAGCGCTCGATCAGGAGGGGATCGCGGTGCGCTCGGGGCACCACTGCGCGCAGCCGATCCTCCGCCGATTTGGGCTCGAGAGCACGGTGCGCGCGTCGCTCGCGCCATACAACACCTGCGAGGACATCGATGCGCTCGTGGCGGCGCTGCTCCGGCTTCGGGGGGCGGGCCCACTGCACCGAAAATCATAGATGGTAGCGCGCTTGCCTTCCTCGACCCGGAGGCTCGGAGCGACGCGTACGAGGCCACGTGAGCGCTGCGGAAACCACCGTGCGAGCGCACTTCAGTGACGGACCGCGAGGAAGTCGGACGGGGCTGGCCCGCTCGGTTCAAGACCGAGCAAATGCCCGAGTTTCGTCTGTTTCGTTGACAAGTAGCCGACGTTCTCGGCATTCGGAATCGTCACGAGCGGCACTCTTTCGACGATGCGCAATGGGTAGCCTTGCAGCGCCGCAAACTTGGCTGGGTTATTGCTCATGAGCCGAATCGTAGTAACCCCCAACATCGTAAGAATCTGCGCCCCGACATCGTCGGCAATCGGGCTTCGGCAACGAGATCCACGATAGGTTCCTGACGGAGAGTAGGCGGTCGTAGCGTTGCCGGAGGATCGGAACGCGCGGCGGATTCGACATAACGCCCAATGTCGGCCTTTCGTCCGCCCCGATACGGAAGGGCGGACCCAAGTGGTTCTGGCGGTTGACGCCAGCTCGATAGAGGCAAAGCACATTCCCGTCGGGATCGCGCAGGTGGGCCACTCGCCAAAGCCACGGTTGGTCGGATGGTCCAGTGTCGAACACGACGCCTTGCTCCTGCGCTTAGCCACGCGGGCGTCGGGGTCCTCGGGGCGACCAGAGATCCCGCCGTCGTTGACGGGGCTCGTCGGCGCGGCTTCGATCGCGGCATGCCGCAGTTGATGTCAAAGTCGCCCGCATCATCCTTTGTAACCGCGGCGTCTGGACAGGCCGGTTGACCGCCGGGTGAGGTCCTTGAGAGGTAAGTGCATTGGCCCGCCGGGGCCACAAGGTGTGAAGAATGGAACAGTCGTGCCGTCAAGCGCCGGTAGGGCGTTTTGCCGGACCGCAGCGCCACAGGCGGATCTCTCTACTGCGGACGGCGTCCCTCGTGCGAGCCGCCTGGGCTTGTGCACTAAGGGCCCCTGCTCGTTTGGCCACCTGCTGATCGACAGGGCAAGTCGCCAATCGAGCCCATTCTGTCGTGGGGCCGCGGCCGTTATCGCCGGCCGGGGACCCCCATCGGCCGAAGTGCACGCCCGGAGGTGGGCAGAAGCAGGCTGCCAAAAAAAATCGCGACGAACGCGACGAGACGAAAGGTGGGCCGCCGTGGCGGGGTTCGTCGACCATAGAGTCTATGGTGGTCGTTTGTCCGCAGTGCTCGATGCGGCGCTGACTGTTGTGGCATGTCTAACGCCCCGTCCATTTTGGCTCGGTCCGACGATAGCGCACTCGTTCTCGCGCTGCTCGAGGGGCACTCCGCGGCCAAGATCGAGCTCTTCAATCGCTACGTGAGACACGTTGAACGCATTCTCACGCGCATTCTGGGCCACGACGCCAAGCTCGGTGACCTCGTCCACGAGGTTTTCGTGCGTTCGTTCAGTTGCATTCCCAGTCTGTCGGATCCCGCGGCGCTCAAGGGGTGGCTCACGGCCATCGCGGTCATCACGGCCCGCGACTGCATCCGGCGGCGCGCCCGGGGACATTGGCTCCTTTTCTTGGACAGCGCGGAGGTGCCGGACATCGAGAGCCAAGACGCCAGCGACGAAGTACGCGAGGCGCTGCGGGTGACCTATCGCCTTCTCGATCGCCTCGGGGCCGACGATCGAATCGCGTTCGTTCTGCGATACGTCGAGGAGCTCGAGCTCAAAGATGTCGCCGCCGCCTGCGACGTCTCGCTGAACACGATCAAGAGGCGATTGGCCCGGTCGGAGCGCCGCTTCTCGGCGCTCGCCGAGCGCGAGCCGGCACTCAAGCCTTGGCTTCGAGGAGGGCTGCGATGGACCCGAGCGTAGCGCGGCTTCGCACTCTCGCGCGCAACGTCGCCCGCGCCCAAGACCAGCGGCTTCGCGAACACCCGCTCGACGTCGCGGCGGCGCGGCAACGCTTGCAAGCGCGCCACCGGGAGCCCAGGACGTCGATTCATCCCTCGCGCCGGCGCTTGTGGGTCGGTCTCGCCGCGGCGGCCGTTGCCCTCGGCGTCCTCGTCGCACTTTGGCCGCCTTCGCGTGGGCCCAT
Source organism: uncultured delta proteobacterium (assembly GCA_963831555.1). GTDB lineage: Bacteria > Myxococcota_A > Polyangia > Polyangiales > Polyangiaceae > Palsa-1150. Next base: position 287,052 of record CAWHQT010000013.1, on the reverse strand, counting down.
GCGATTCGAGATCGGTCCCTTTGAGCTCGCGAAGGGCGAGCCGTCGCATGTGGGGAGCGTAGGCGACCGAATCGCAGCGCCGGCGAACGCGCTTCTTCCCCTGACATTCTCGGACGGGTCGGTGATTCGACTCGAGGCCGGTGCCGCGGCGCGAGTGGTCGGCGTCACTCCCGAGGGGGCTCGAGTCGTCCTCGAGCGCGGATCGGCCCATGCACGCGTGGTGCATCGGGATAACTCGCAATGGAACATCACGGCGGGCCCCTTCGAGATCCGAGTCGTCGGCACGGCGTTCGAAGTTGGTTGGGAGCCGGGCCCCGGGCTCTTTACACTTTCAATGGAGCAAGGCCGAGTGGCCGTTTCCGGGTGCGACTTGCCTCGGGAGCGCCTGGTTGCGTCGCGCGAGACGTTTCGGGCGACCTGCCTCGAGGGGCGTGTCGATACCAAGCCAGTCGCTGCGGAGCTCACCGCCCCGAAGGCGGCTGGGTCGGGCGGCGAAGCTGCAGGCGGCGGTCGGCCCATTCCGGCGGATCACGAGAGCGCGCGCTCGGCGCCGGAGCCCCCCGTTCCGGCGGATCACGAGAGCGCGCGCTCGGCGCCGGAGCCCATGCCCACCCCAGCCTCGCGGCGGAAAGCCCGCTGGGAAGATCTCGCCGACGGTGGCCGATACGAGGAGGCGGTCGACGCGGCCGAGGCCGAAGGCCTGCCGCTCATCTGCTCCACGAGTGACGCATCGAAGTTGATGAAGCTCGCCGACGCGGCCCGCCTCGCGAAGCGGACCCGGGCCGCAAGCGACGTGCTGCAGAGCATCCGGGGTCGATTCGCCAACGATCCACACGCGAGCCTGGCCGCTTTCTATCTCGGTCGAATCGCCTTCGAGCGCGGGGCCTACGACGTGGCCCTCCGGTGGTTCGACGCGGTTCTAACGGAGCGCCCGGGCGGGCCCCTCGCGCGTGAAGCTGCCGGGCGGGTCATCGAGGCGCTCGAGCAAAGCCGGGATTCCGAGGGGGCGCGCGAAGCTGCGAAGCGCTATCTCGCGGTCTTCCCGAATGGCCCCCATGCGGCCCTCGCCAGGAGTCTGAGCGGCCCGTGAAGCCTGGCGAGCGTCTTCGTCGTGGAGCATCGTGGAGTCCCGTCTTCGCGTGCTTGATGTGCGGGGTAGCGCTGGGCGACGTTCCGCATCGTGTGCGTGTCGAAGCATCAAAGGCCGATCCCGTCGCCAGACGGCTCGTGTCCGAGTTGCAGTCATCGGGGTTATCCGTGATCACGGTCGAGTCGTCGTCCCGCGCGGCGCCCAGTCTCGCGGCGGGCGAATCGATCGAAGCCATCGTGCGGGTTGGCCCGGGCCCGGCGATTCGCGTATGGTGGGTCGATCACGACGGCGCCGTCTTGGCGGAGCCCGCCGGTGCGGCCGTTGAAGACGCCGTAGACGACAACCCATGGCTGCCCGTCATCCGGGTCGCCGAGCTGGTCCGCGCGCGCCTGCTGCCGATCTTCCCGCCGGCTGCGTCTGCGCCATCGCCAGAGAGCGATGCAGCCCCGACGCCGCTTTCCTCGGGCGGTGCCGCGCCCCCCCGCCAACCCCCGGCACCGCCCGAGGCCTCGCGCCGCCCCGCTGCGAAGCTGACGCCCGAAGCCACCCCGCTCTCCGCTCGGCCCGCGAGCTCCGATACGCACCGAGAGCTCAAGCCGTCGACGCCGCAAAGGAGCTCGGAGAGCGCGCCGTGGGACGTGCCGCCCGGCGCTCCAGCGCGCTTTGCCGTGGATTTGGCCGGCTTGCTGATCGTCAGCCCGGTTCGCCTCGCCGTACCTCCAGCCTTCGATCTGGCCATCATGCCGCGCTGGATGCCAGTGGGTCGGCTTGCCGTTCGTGCCTTCGTCGCGATTCCCGTCGTCTCGCCTCAACTGAGCGCGAGCGAAGGCCACACCACGGTCGGAGAATGGTTGGTTGGCGGTGACCTCGCCTTTAACGTGCTCGCGCCTGCCGATCCGTGGTCGGTCTCCTTGGGCGCTGGCATTGCCGCGGCGCTGGTTCAGACGCAGGGCGATGCCACGCCGCCCTTCGTGACATCGAGCGGCAGCGCGTGGACCGCCGTTCCTTTCGCAGCCGCAAGCGCCGGTCGCGCGCTCGCATCGCCTCGCGTAAGGTTCGCGGTGCAACTGCTGGCCGGCGTGGCCGCATCCGAGATCGCCGTCCGATTCGTCGGTCGTGACATCGGAATATGGGGAGCGCCGATCTTTGGAATGTCCGCAGGCCTCCAGATCGCACTGCAATGACGCCATGGCGTAGTCAGCTTCCGGCCGCGCCGCGACCCGGAGGCGCTCGCACGAATATCGTGGGCCACTCGATCGTGCTTGGGCGACTCCTGGGATCATGAAACGAATTCATCTCGGACTCCTGGCCGTCCCCGTCGTCGCTTGCAATGCTCGCGTCAACGAAGATCCCATCGTGGCTCTGCCCGACGCTTCGTCGTCTTCCCAGACTGCGGCCGACTCCGGGGGCAGCGTCGGCCACATCTCATCGGATGCGGCGAGCAACGCGGCTTTGGACGACGCAGAAATCGGACCCGCGAGCGACAATGCGGGCCAGCCGCTCCCTCTCGCCAACATCGACGCCGGCTGGTGCGCTTTGCCACCGGATGCTGCGGCGCGATGGATCGCCTTCGACTCCGACGGCAACGACTACAACCGCGACATCTATTTGATTCGCGCGGACGGGTCGCAACTCGTTCGGCTCACGACAGACCCGACCACCGAGCAAGAGCCTGCGATCTCGAGCGATGGGACGTCGCTCGCTTTCGCGTCCGATCGAAGCGCCTCGATGCAGATCTATGTGATGAACCTGGCTTCGCGCGCCGTGACCCAGCTCACGTCGATGACCGGGGGTGCCGACGAGCCAGCGTGGTCGCCCGACGGCGCGCGCATCGCTTTCCACAGCAACGCGTCTGTCTACATCATGAATTCCGACGGCTCGAGCCAGCAGGTACTCCAAACTGGCCCCAACAACTATAATTCTTACGAATACCCCACGATGACTCCCGACGGGACGCAGATCGTTTGCGACAGGAACAACGAGATCGACGCGATTAACATTAATGGGAACACGCTCCGCAACGTCGTTGAAAACACGACGACGATCATCGAGACTCCTTCTCTCTCACCCGACGGAGTGAACGTCGCCTTCGCTGTTGCACGGGACGGGGCGTTGGGCGAACAAATCGCCTTTGCGCCGCTCGCGGCCTCAACGGACGGCTTTTTGGCGCCCGCGGTCACGCCGGCGGCGTACGGGTCGGCGCGCCGGCCTGCATGGGGCCCCAACGGAATCATCGCCTTCGAGATCACGTCCGGCCCCGGACTGCAGAGCACGAATGCCAGTATCGCAGTCAGCACGGCGCCCGGTGCAATCCCTTGTGGCCTCGTGGTCCAGCCCGGCGACAATCGCAACCCCAGCTGGGCGCCCGCCGGATTCCAACCGCCGCCGATTATGAACGCAGCGGCGCCGAATACGGACGCAGCGCCGAATACCGACGCGCGGTTCGATGGCGCCTCCGAGCCCGGCGACGCAACGTCGATGGACGAGCAAGCGACGACGGACGGGGGCTAGGCTTTGTGCTTGGAATGGGGAGGGCATTGATGAACCGGGTCCTTCGCGCGGCGTCAGTAGGGGTCGTGGCTCTCGTCACGACAGCGGCTTGCGGTGGTCGAGTGGACGACGGCGCTCCGAGAGGCGTCGCCGGCGGATACACCAATGAGGGAGGTGTCGCGCCCGACGCCGGTGCCCCGCCGTCGGCAGGCGCAACCGCGTTCGGCTGCCCGGGCACCGGCGACGCTGCGGCGACGGGGGCCGTGGCAGGCAACTTCGTTGGGGTATCCGTGGGGACCGAGTTCGCCTGCGGCCTCACCGCGAACGGCGCGGTCCAGTGCTGGGGTCACAGTAACGGCCAAGTCGCTTCGAGCGCGTACCCTGTGACCGTTCCTGGTCTCGAGAGCCGCGCCACGGCCATATCCGCGGGAGACCTCTACGCCTGCGCCCTGACCACGAACGGCGCGGTGCAGTGCTGGGGTTACAGCCAAGTCACTGCCAGCGTGTCGCCGGTGACTGTTGTTCCTGGTCTCGAGAGCGGCATCGTCGCTGTCTCAGTCGGAAGCGCCGCCGGTAGTCCGCGCCCAAGCCCGGCATTCTCGGCCTGCGCAGTCACAGCAAGGGGCGCGGTCCAGTGCTGGGGCGACAACACCTACGGTCAACTCGGGAATGGCTCGAGCGGATTTTCTTCCAGCAGCACGGTGCCGGTGCCCGTCACGGGGCTCGACAACGGCGTGACGGCCGTAGCCGTGGGGGCCTCTGATGCGTGTGCCATTACCGCGGGCGGCGCAGTCCAGTGCTGGGGCGACAACACCTACGGTCAACTCGGAATCGATCCGATGGCGCTCGCTTTCAGCGCGGTGCCGGTGACGGTCCCGGGTCTCACGTCGGGCGTCACCGCCGTGTCCGTCGGTGACGGCGCCGCCTGCGCGCTCAATGCGGGTGGCCAGGTCAGCTGCTGGGGAAACGCTTGGGGCTTCTTTTCCCAGATCTTTTCCCAGGTGGCCGGACCGTGGGGGCCCGTACCCGTCGCAGGCCTGTCCGGCGGCGTCACGGCGGTATCCGTGACGGGAAACGACGGCTGCGCGCTCACCGCGGGCACCGGGGTCGTGTGCTGGGGCGACGATGTCTCGCTGGGCAACGTGTATCCGCCGATGACCGTCGCGGGGCTCGAGAGCGGCGCGACCGCGATCGCCGTCGGGGGAGTTTCGCCAGGCGCCTGCGCAGCGACGGGTGATGGCGGGGTCGAGTGCTGGGGCGCGTTCTATTGGAGCTCCGTTCCTAAGCCGTTTGGTCTCGAGTGCGCATACGAGAATGGGGATGCCGGAGGCAACTCCCCCAACCCGGCGGGTTCTTCCACGACGGGATGCGCCGACACCCTGACGTTTGCGGATCCGAACGTTGAGGCTGCGGTGCGCGGAACCATCGGAGTGCCGAGCGGGCCGATTCATCCGGCCGACGTAGCTGGTCTTACCGACTTGATTATGCCCCCGCCCCCCGACACCCCGACGCATCCTCCCCCGGGCTATGTCGGTCCCGTCACGTCGCTCGATGGCATCGAGTGTCTTTGGAACCTGCGCACGATTAACTTCGAAGCCTACTTCGTGGACCTCACGCCGCTTTCACGCCTTCCGAACCTCACGGTCCTCTATTTGGCTGAAGCCTGCTAGACCATTCCGCATTTACCTCACGTGACGGCATTTGAGGGGTTCCTTTGCTCACTGGATCCACCAACAATAAATTCGAATACGACGGCCATGTTGTCGGCACTTCCTTCATTGAGGGTGCTCCAGTTGGTGAACGGCGACATCTCGACGGATCAGGCGCGAGCTGCACTCTCCGCTTTGACCGGTCTGGCGACGCTCTCCGTTCCAGGCGCGGGGCTCACCGACACGGGCCCCCTCGGGCCCTTGAGCCTTTTGACGGACGTCGATCTCGACTCGAATCAGATTCAAGACATCTCGTCGCTTTCGGCACTTACGAACCTCCGGAGTCTGGATCTGAGCGGCAATCGGATCACGGACCTGTCTCCCTTGGTCGCGAACGTTTCCCTCGGCTACGGGGCCGGCATCGCGATCGAGGGCAACCCGATCGACTGCACGGCGCAGGCGCAAAACATCGCGACGTTGAGGGCGCGCGGCGTGACCTTGACCACGGACTGCCCGTAGGCAACGTCATGACAATGCCTTGTGCCCTCATTGCGCCACAGAAGCAGGCTCGCCGCGCCCATGAGGGCGAGAGCGCCCGCTCCCGCATCCTCTTTCGCGGCGGCCACGGCCATCGTGGCCCGCGCGGTTTCGATCGTGCGCGCGGTCTCTCGGGCGAGTTCGGCGGGGTACTGCCAAAAGAAGGCGTCGCAGTGCTCGAGAGCCAGCTCGATGCTCCAGAAGGCGTGGTTGTCGCGGAGACCGAGGGCGTCGCGGAGGCGGTAAGGCGTTCGCGTTCTTCGTCAGAGCGGTAGCGAAGAAGCACCGCCCTGATCATCGACTCCCCCGAGAAAGCTTTCGGTATAGTTTTCTTCACCGTGGAAGTGCCCATCGCGTGTCAAACGAGCGTCCTCTCCGCCGAAGAGCGCACTCGGTACGCTGCCCTTCGTGCCCGGATCGATACCGCCGTGACGAGCATCGTGGAGACGGATCGGGGCTACGAGTTCCAGCTGCCCGGAGACGACTCGACGCTTGCCGTCGTCTCGGATTGGATCGCCCTGGAGCGACGCTGCTGCCCGTTTTTGGAGTTTACGGTGTCGATTGGTGCCTCGGAATCGTCGATCCGTGTCGCGCTGACAGGGAGCCCAGAAGTGAAGCGGTTCTTGGGGGAGGAGCTACGTTCGCGCATCGTGTCGCCGACTTCGCTTATGCGTCGAAAGGGTTCCGGAACGACGTGAATGCCCAGCAGGTGTCGGCAGGTGTTGGCACGAATCGACGCCGAACCGAATTGCGAGGCCTTCTGCGTCTGGTCAGGATGTAGGTTGTCAGCGGTGGCACGCACGACGCCAGAGTTCGTCCTGATGCCTATGGAGACTCTCTTCAGTACACCGCGGGTGTTCATCAGCTACGCGCACGAGTCGGGTGGGCATCGCGCCCGGGTGAAAGCGCTCGCGGACTGGCTCCTCGAACGCCAGGTCGAAGTGATAACCGATCATCCCTACGAAAACCGCCCACCCAGTGAAGGTTGGCAGACGTGGATGCTGCATCACATCCAATACGCGGACCTTGTGCTGGTGGTTTGCAGCCCGCGACTTAAGGTGGGAGCGAGTTTTGATTTGCGCGGCGTTTCGATCGTCGGGGATTCGTCGAAAAGTGAAGTTGTTCTCGTGCGGTGCACCTAGAACGGACGCGATCGGAACGCCGCGCAAGTCGGCGAGCGCTTCCACGTATAGGCGGGGCTTCTGGCGAAAGGCAAGCGGCAAGGCCTATTGCGTCGATTCCCTTGCGACCCGAAGGTCGTTTGCGCCCCCCGGTCATTCTGCCCATCCCGCATCGGGTACTGGGATTGTCGAGGGGGTGGGCGCGCGCGTGAGGGCGCGCACGCGCTTCCCCGCGCGGACGCGGCATGGAATTCTCAATGAGGTCCACCGCTTGTCACATACCGGAGGGCTCGTGACACGCCATGGACCTTTGCCCCGCTTGATCCACGGACGGCGCTACGACCCGCTACACGCACCGACCCAGCAAGCGGAACCTATGGCGCCTACCTCCGCCCGGCGTCCAGTGGACATCTTCAGCTCGCCAAAATAGGCCGTAGCTCTTAATAATCATATGTGGATTGGTTCCCCCAAGAGTCCCACGGCAATGAAACCACAGCTCTACGAGGAACGGAAGCAGGGCCGTGCTCGCACGTCGACCCACCCCCTCAACGCCCGGGGGACTAAGCCTCGGCGTGGCCAGTGGGGCCGGTTCCGTAGAAGACACGGACCGTCGAATCGTGCGAGCCTCTAGTCATGACCATTGAGGGGGAGTGGACGTTCGTGGGCACGCGCACGTGCGAAGCCTGCAACGGAACGGGCAAGGTTCCGGAGCAAAGGAGCAGTCCATACACCACTACGCAGAAGGTCGTTGCTCATAGCCCCGATTCGGGGCTCCGTAAGACCTGCAATGGAGAAAAGGCCCAGACGAAACCGTTTACGCGTGAGGAGTTGAAGGCTTGGCTGGCACAATGAATATGCTTCCGAACGAACAGGTCATCACGCAGGATGACGGGGGACGTCTTGTCCTCACGACTCACCGCGTGCGTTGGGATCCGAAGAGCAAGTCGACGGGAGTAATCACAAGCATCATGCTCCAAGATCTGTGCTCTTGCCAGGTTCGCTACAAGACCTATCCTGGCCTCCTTTTTCTCGCCGCACTGGCCTTCATCGCAAGCCTGATAGTCTCGGGGGGGGCGCGACTCCACTCCCGTAGTCGGTGGTATCGTGGCCGTCGCGGTGTTGTTAATGGGGTATGTTCTTACGCGTAGGAAAACTCTGTCTCTTGCCTCTTGTGACGCGTCTATAGACGTTGCCGCCAACCACCTAGACCTCGAAAAGCTCCGCATCTTCATTGACACCGTCGAGAGTGCGAAGAACGCTATGCGCCGCATCTAAAGCCGAAACCTTGCCCCACCCGCCATCCCTCGGGCGACGATCCCAAGGATGAGGAAGACGACGATCGAAATGCGGCCCCCCCACGCCGCTTTCGCTCGGTGTGAGGCCTGCCTTGGCACGAAGCGTGGCGCCCGACCGTCTGGCGATGAGTCTCGGGACGGCGCCAAGGGGGCCTTCGTCGATCCGCCATATGGTCCCCACGGCTTCGAGCTCTCGGAACAGATCGCGAAGTCGGTACAATCATATTTCGCGGCATGGGTGCTTGGAAATCGTTGGAAATGGCGACGCAGAACGAACCAAAACCGTCCCGAGAGATTCGTGAGGCGGCGGTTCGGGTCGAGCGGGCCCAGATCGAACTCGGGTCGCGCCAGCGGATGCGCGCCGCGCTCGAGGCGCACGTATCCATTCGCCGACACGGGCGCCGCGTCGGCCCCGCCCCCGCTCGTCGGCGCGTCGGACATCGGCGCGGTGCAGCCCGCGACCGTCGCTCCCACGGCGAGGAGCGCGAACGTGCGTGCGGACCTCCATCGGCCAAAGCGTGCGGGCTTCGTGTGCCCCGGCGCTGATCCTTTGTGTCTTCGTGGATTCATCCGAACGATCCTTTGTCTTCGAGCGTCGCGTTCCTACGGACGCTGCGCTTGCGGCGATCGACTCCCCAAGTCGATCGACCCCCATCGCAAGTCCGAGACCACGACGTGGCGAGCTGCAGCGCCGCAGGAAGCGGTGCCTCGATGGCGGCCGGGGATGCCTCGTAACTACGGCTGCCAGTGCTCTCCATGGGCTTCGGGCTGCGCCGCCGCTCTATCCGCAGATTGCGGCCCATCGCCGTGGATCGCCCGGTCGACGACGAACGGTCGTCGGGCGACGACGCATCGTCGCTCTCCAAAGAGCTGGTCTCGCCGTGCCATTACGTCATGCGAACCAGCCGCATGCCTGCGGCGGCCGGCGCTCGAGGAAATTTGGGACGTCGGCCTTTGAGAGCATACGGATAGCGGCGTGCCAGTTCCAACGTCGGGAAACGACTGGCACGTCGTCCCGGCGTAGGCACCGCAATTCGCAGTGGTGGCGCACCACGGAAAGCAAATATATTGATTGACGCTTCTCTATACAGTATCCGGGCTCCCCCGCGCTGTTGTTGCCGCCAGGGCGTCATGCATGGCAATCCGTAGGCCCGTGCATTCTACGACCCCAATTCGCGGATCGTCAGAGACAAGTCAAGGCTTGGGCCGGATCGATGCACTCGTCGGTTATGGTGACCGGACTCGAGTTGGACGTAAAGGTGGTGCAACAGCCGGAGGCGCAATTCGCGCTTGTGGAGCAGCCGCACCGGCACGACGAGTTGCCGCAGTAACTTTGAAACGTCGTTCCGCATTGCTTCTGGAGGCACTGGTAGGTCGCGTTGCAAGCGCCGTATATTGGCTCGCACGCCGAACCGGCGCGGCATGCGTAGTAGGCCCCCGAGTTGACCGACCAACAACAGCCCGAGGCGCAATCGGCTCCCGTCGAGCAGGAGCATTGGCAAATAGGGCCGTTGCCGTCGTTCCAGTCGACGCAATCCGAAGCGACGTCGCAGATGCTTTGATCGCAATCCGTGCTCGCCCCGCAAGCGCCGCCCACTGGGACGCTGCCGGCGATAGTAGTGCTCGTAAAGCTGAGCGCCGTAACGCAGAAGTCGAACGACAGCGGGGACACGCTAGCGCTCACTTGAATCTGGATGTGCGAAGCCGCATCCGGCGCTCCGGCGAGCACGGTTGCCGCTCCGGTGCAGGTGAAAAAGCTCGACCAGGGAACGGTGCCACTCGTCGCGGTCACGGGTGCACAGTAGTCGGTTCCTCCGCCGTCAATGATGATGGTTACCCCTGCGGCGGAAAGGGTCTCTGCGAGCGCGTAGGAGATGCCCGTGTCGGCTGCCGGCACGATGACCGTGCCTTTGGCGCTCGCCCCCACCGCCTGGTTAAGGTTCACTCCGAGGCCAGCGCCGTAGACGGTCGTGCTAACCGGGGCGGTCCTTCCCTCGACGCACAAGTATGCGCTATCGTTGCAGGCCGTGCTCGTTGGGTCCCCAAACGCGTATGCGTAACCGCCAGTCCCAAGAAGGGACTGGTAGTCCGACGACAGCCGAATAGCCCCGGTCTGAACCGTACCGGGATAGGTCGCTAGGGTCGTACTTCCGGGGGAGCACGTCGCGCCGATCCCGGCATCCCCACCCGATCCGCTGCTGCCGGTCGTCCCGGTGCTGCTTCCGCTCGCTCCCGTGGTGCCGGTCGTCCCGGTGCTGCTTCCGCTCGCTCCCGTGGTGCCGGTCGCCCCGGTGCTGCTTCCGCTCGCTCCCGTGGTGCCGGTCGTCGCGCTGCTATTTCCGCTCGCTCCCGTGGTGCCGGTCGTCCCGGTGCTGCTTCCGCTCGCTCCCGTGGTGCCGGTCGTCGCGCTGCTATTTCCGCTCGCTCCCGTGGTGCCGGTCGTCCCGCTGTGCGTCCCGCTCATGGTGCCGCTGGTCGCGCCGCTCGTGGTGCCACTGCTAGTGCCGCTACCCCCGGACGCGCCTCCATCGTCGGTCACGGGCGGCAGATCGGTGATCCCGAGGATCGAGTTGCAGCCGCTGGAGAACGCGCCCAGAAAGAACCAATAGGTCAGCAAGTAGAGCGGTGCGTTCGTCTTCATTGGAAGCTCCCTTGCAGCGTCGCGCCGGCGCCGCCCAAGCCCATTGTCGGAACGAGCGTCGACCCGGCGTGCTCATCGCGCACTTTCGACGGCGCGGTTAGATACATCACGATTCCGGTCGCCGCGAGGACGCCGGCGGCGACGAAGCCGATCGTCCCGATCGTCGCCGCCGACGAAGCGTTCTCATGATCGCTCTGGGCCTTGACCATCGTGGCCGACGGGCAGCTCGTCGCGTTGCATTCGCTCTTGGCAAGGTCGACCGGCAGCGCCCCTCGCTGCTCGACCCACGCGGAGAGGTCCTCTCCTTCCAAGAACTCCGTCACCATGAAGGGCGCCCCATTTTCGAGGGTGCCCACGTCGAACACGCGCGCGACATGCTCGTTCGTGATCTTGGACGCCGCGCGCGACGCGCGCGCGAAACGCTTGACTGCCTCTGGCTTGTCCAGCATCGCGGGGAGGAGAAACTTGAGGGCCATGCGGGTGTCGAGCTGGGTGTGGCGCGCCGCGACGACGACCCCCGTTCCCCCGACGCCGAGCACTTTGTCGACGCGATACCGCCCGCGAGGATTTCGCCTTCGCGAAACCCCGCGGCGGCGTACAGACCCGTGGCGTCGCTCACGACCTCACCGCGCGCATCTCCACTTTCCGCGCGATGCCATACGGCCCACCTCGTCACAAGACGGTGGTCCGCGTTGGCAACTGTTGTCAAGCGAAAGGCGAACGGCGCGCGTCCGGAGGGGCACTAGATTTCGACGCGCGCTCCTCGCGCCGTCTCCACCAGACACTCGATCGCATGCTCTTCACGCGCCACCTTCCGAGCGGCGTCCACCCCGTCGTTGCGCACGCCGACCCCCGTGGCCGCGGACCATGCGCCCCGGGAAGGCAAGCTCAAGCGCATCGGGAGCACCAAATCCACTCAATGAGTCCACCGCTTGTCACATACCGTTGACGTTATGAACGCAATCGACACTTTCACCTGGCGCGTCGCGGTGAGCCGCGAGGATCTGCGAACGCGGGCACGCAACGGGGCGAAGAAACCGAAGTGAGAATGGCCCCCCGCTGCGGCATCTGCCGATTTCTGGACAGGCGCACGGAGGCGTGCACGGTGTTGTGGCCATGCGACGGGCGATCGAGATTCGCGTCGCGTTCGTGCCCACGCGGCTATCGGCGATGCACTTGCGCGCAGCCTACGCGGTGGTGAGCCCGACGGCCGAGCGCACCATCGTCGCCAGCCAGGAGCGTGGAATTGCCCCGCTTTTGTGGACACGGACAGTTAACTCGGAGGAGAAGCAGTCATGTCCACGGCAGCGAAGGGGCAGAAGGCGAAAAGCGCGGTGGCCGGGCGAGGGCCCGGCTATCGGTACACGGCGGAGTTTCGACGAGAAGCGCTGAGGATGGTCGAGGGAGGAAAGTCTGCGACGGCGGTAAGCGCGGAGCTTGGCGTGTCGATGGGGACGCTCAGACAATGGCGTTCGAAGGCCGAAGGCATTGCGGCACGAGGGGGAGAATCCGGGTCTTCGGGTGAATCGGTGACGGCGGAGAATGACCGTCTGAAGCGAGAATTGAAGGCGTTACGGATGGAGTTCGAGATCGCAAAAAAAGCGGTCGCTTTCTTTGCTCGCCACGGCGCATGAAGTTCACCTTCATCGCGGCAGAGAAAGCGCATTACCCCGTGACGGTTCTATGCCGGTGCTTGGAAGTCAGTACGAGCGGCTTTTACGCGTGGCAGGGGCGCCCGAAAAGCGCCCGGTCCATCGAGGATGACGTCGTCGGTGAAGAGGTGAACGCAGCGCACGCCAAGAGCCAAGCCCGCTATGGCAGCCCTCGGATGATGCACCAACTGCGAAGGCAGGGCCGCCACGTGAGCCGAAAGCGCGTGGCCCGGCTGATGCGCGCCCGCGGCTTGTTTGGCCGAAAACGTCGCCGCTTCAGGACGACGACGGATTCGAAGCACGAAGACCCCATTGCGCCGAATCTGGTCAACCGGAACTTCCATGTGGACACTCCCGGGACCGTGATGGTGGGCGATACAACCGCGATCGAAACCCGGCAGGGATGGCTGTATCTCGCGGTGCTTGTCGACCTGTGTACGCGTGCCATCGTCGGCTGGTCGATGAGCGAGAACAACGACACTCGGCTCGTCGCCCAAGCGTTCCGCCTTGCCATGCGCCGAGGGTTCCGACGCGGCTTCATCCACCATACCGATCGGGGGTCGACCTACGCCAGTGAGGACTATCGTCAACTTGTCGAACGTTCTGGGGGCCGAAGAAGCATGAGCCGCAAGGCCGACTGTTACGACAACGCGGTGGCGGAAAGCGTTTTTCGAACCATCAAAGAAGAAGGAATCGGAGACAGAGTTCCCGAGACGCGCGAGGAGGCGAGACGCCGCGCGTCCTCGTTCATCGAGGGATTCTACAACTCCGAACGTCTTCACTCGACGCTCGGCTACCGAACGCCGAACGAATTTGAACAAATGAAATTGGACGAAGAGTCAAAGAAACGGCAATCTGCGTAGCAACAATCGTCCACAAAATCGTACCCGTTCACCCGTTTTACGCGGTTGAAGGCAGGAGCGACTCAGGTGGATTGTCGTAGAGAAGGTTGGCGCAAGCGTGGTGCAGATACCGGAAGACGGAGCGGTTCTGCTTCCGCAGGGTGTGCGTGACGGTCATGATGCGCTCGGCGTACCGCTCTCCGCGCTCGCTCTGGGTGCCGTGAGATACCTTGCGCCAAAGAACGAAAGGCCTGAGGTCGCGTTCGGCCAGATTGTTTGTGGGGTCCACGTCGGACCGGTCCACGAAGGCCCAAAGCGCGGCCCGATGATCGAGAATGTCGGCACAGGTTCCGCTGAAGCCGCGTATGCCGAGGCCCACGCCGCGCTCGAGGAGCCACTCGACGCGCTCGCGCACGGGTGTCATCCATTCCCGAAAGTCTCGACGAGTCATCGTGCCGTCGCGAACGCGGTGCCAGGAGTGGAACATCAGTTCGGCCGTTTCGTGCAGCTCCCGAGCGATCTGAGAGCCCGTCCCCTTGCGCTCGACGAAGCCGGCAAACTTGCGGACCAGGTGCGCCCAGCAGATCTGGCGCTTATTCATGGCCCAGAAGCCGAAGACTTTCGCTCGATCGCTGACGAGAACGCCGCATGCCCTTTGCAGCAGACGCGAAACCGTTGCGGTGGTGCCGTCGCGGGCGATCACGAAGACGGTGACCAAGGCGGTGCTGATCGTCCAGAGCGACCGATAGGCTCCGCCAGTGGCCCACGTGGTCGCGTCCACGTGCTTGACGGGTTGGGCGCGCGCGAAGTCAATCGCCTCCTCGACCGACGGCGCAACGGCCTCGCTCACACGCTGCTCGGCTTCGCTGAGAGCTCCGAGCGAAACGCGTATCCCGAGTACGTCGCCCAGCAACATCACCGTCTGACGACGGCTCACGCGGCAGCTCCCCGTCAAAAGAGCGATCAGCGCCAAGAGCCGGGGGCCGAACATGGATCGCGGAACGCCCGTCGGCAGCGAGGCTCGCGTGCGATGGCCGCATTCCTCGCAGTCTGTCGCGTGCATCCGGTGCTCGGTCACGTCCGCCTGGATCTCCGGAAGGTCGACCACCTGATGGCGGACCGCATCCGCATCTTCGACACGCGGCAGCGACGACCCGCAATGCTCGCATTCGCCCGGATGGTGGTTCTCGATCTGCGAGACCTTCTCGGGCGGCAGCATCTCTCGCCGCTGCGGCTTGTGCCCGGGCTGCCCGCCACGTTTGCGCCCGCTCGGCGGCGACTTTTCGCGATCTCGACGCTGCTCCGGCGTGTCCTTCGACGGCGGCTGGTTGGAGTTCGACGAGTTCTGACCGAGCCGCGCTTCCAGATCTGTGACGCGCGCCATCAACTTCGCGACCAGTGCCTCCAACTCGGCGATACGCTCGATATCACGCGGATCTCGCGCCACCCGTCCCCTGTGCCGAAAATCCCCGCCAATGGAAAGTGGATTTCGCAGCTACCGCGAAGTTCGATCTCACACAGTAGACAATGGACCTACCGCCCCGGTTCGCTCCTCGAAAAGGCGTGAACGGTTACACAAAATCGGGGCAGGCTCACTTCGCAATCCGGCGTACATGGGAAAGGCGGCTTTCGGAAAGAGCGGCTGCTGCACCGCGACTGCTGCGCCCGCGTCGCGCCGCGAGTGCTGCACCGCGACGGGCTCACACTCCGCGCAAGCGCAGTATGCCCGAAAAGTGGATCTGGATCGACGTGCCGCCGATCGTGTCGCGTGAGCTGTTCGAGGCAGCGCAAGCACGCACCCGCGCGGGGTCGCGCGCTGACCGACCTTGGTCGCCGCATTCGGCCTGACGTCGTCGCGCCGGGAGTGCTTCATGTACCGCCCTTGCGAGCCCGTGCGCTCCGCTCTTCACACCCTGCGCAAAGGAGCCGCCACCGATCGGCCTCATTGCACCGACGTTCGGCGTCATCGGACTCGCGTTGTCGACGCTGCATTCCAGCGGAGACGTGACGATGCTATCGACGGCATCGCCAAACCCGATCGTGAGCGACAGTCGCTTCGCCTATTGGACTGACACGAGCGGCGCCATCGGCAGGCTGCCTTGGCCTTGGACCGCTGGCCGGCCCTTTACAGCTTGAGCAGAAGAGACGAGCCGGTCACGAAACGCGGCGGCAACCCGGGGGCGCCTTCGGCGTGTTAGCGATTCGCGAGTGGGTCTCACGTATATTCGTGAGTGGGTCTCGCGTATAACGAAAGAAAGTGACATGCGGGCAACCTCCGATCGAGTCATGAGCATCGCGCCAGGCGCGCGCCCTCCGTCTCCAACGACGACGAATGGTCGTCGCACGCTTGCTCGGACCGTGCGGTGGGCCTGATTTCATTCATATTTTCGCGGCACGGTTGCGGCCACGGTTTGGGCGTGATGCTTGCTCTAGGCAATCACGAACATGCCGAGGCTCGCAGGCTGTGGTTCGAGCCGGAGCTTCTCGAGACCTTCGGAGGAATCCTTCCATGAACAGCCAACTCGCGTTTCTTTCGCTCGTCGCCGTCATCGGATCTGTGGCCGCGGGGGCCCATGCGCAGAGTTCCCAATCCACAGGCAACTCAGGTCCGGGCGGCGAGTCATTCACCGTGCGCACCGTAATCGATCACCGCGAGCACGACATGACCGCGGGATCTTTTCAGGCGCCGCAGGCGTGGACGGCGCGGAGCGACGTGCTCTGGAACTACGCGAACGACAAGAACCCCGCAAACGTAGTGTTCGCAGTGACGAATCCCGCGAACGAAGAAGCGGCGTTCATGCTGCCCGCCGCTGAGTTCGTAGCGGTGCCCGGAGTCGTGCGGCAAGGACGTGCTGGATACGGACGAATCTGGGGGAATCCCGTACCCCCGATTCCCGCGCTCTCCGCGGTCGTACAGCAAGCGCGCGGGAGCGCCGCCGGCTTCCGGATTGTGGCGGGTCGCGAAGTGCCGGACTTGGCCGCGCTCCGGGGAATGAACCCGGCGGACAATCCGCACGGCGTGGCGGTGCGGGTCTCTTATGAGCTCAAAGGAAAGCCGGTCGAAGAAGAGTTTTACGCAGCCTATCTACGGCGGGACATTTGCAGCAACTCCCCCGCCGGCCGCGCCTGCGAAACCGACTGGGGGCTTTATTCGCCTTACAGCTTTCGGGCTCAGGCAGGCACGCTCGATCGGCGCATGCCCGTTTTCCAGGCGATCATCGCTTCAACCCGGGTCAATCCTCAGTGGCGGCAGCGTGTAGCCGCGGTCCAATCCCAACTCAGGGCCCAAGTCGTCGCCGAAGAGCGCAACCATCATGACCGGAGCGAAGCGGCTCGCACGCGCGTCGAGCACATCAAGGCGAACAGTGCCGCTTCGCTCGCGGCGTCGGACCGGCGGACCATGGCGATCCGCGGGGGCGGCGGGGGTAGCGCACCGGAAGGGCGGAGCTCTGCGGACCAAGCGGACGACGTGATCCGTGGCGTGACCACCCTGGACGATCCGAACGGCGGTACGACGCAGCGCGATTCGAACTCGCAGTATCATTGGACCGACGGCAATGGGTCGTACCGTGATTCGAACGACGGCACGTACGATCCGAACAATAGCGAGAATGGCAGCTGGAAACTGATGAACGAATCGCGCTGATCGCGTCACCCACGCGAGAGTAGGCGGTCGTAGCGTTGCCGGAGAATCGGAACGCGGCGGATTCGACATAACGCCCAATGTCGGCCTTTCGTCAGCCCCGATACGGAAGGGCGGACCCAAGTGAGTACGAACGACCAGAGCGAGGGGTTTTGGCGCCGGCTGATCGTCCTGCGATTCAATCGCAACTTCCGAAACGACCCCGAACGCGATCCGCAAATCGCCGAAAAGATCGCCGCCGTCGAGCTGCCTCAAGTCGTGGCGTGGATGCTCGACGGAGCCGCGCGCATCATGCGTGAACGAGAGCACACGCTGCCGGCTAGCCACATGAAGGAGCTGGAAGCATGGCGGGGGGCGGCGGACCAGGTGCGTGCGTTTCTCCTCGATTGCGCGGAAGACGACGTGCCCGGGTTCGGTACGTCAGCGAGTGGCGTCTACGGAGCCTACCAGCGGTGGGCCAGTCGAAATGGGCATCGCCCCCTGTCGTCGACGAAGTTTGGAATGCGTATGCGTTCCGCGGGCAAGGAAGCCGCCCATACGAAGCTCGGCAACACCTATCCGGTGAAGCTTATCGGGTCCGCGCGTCAGGAGGACGGATATGGCCTGTCCTGACTGTCTGGTGAAGGCGGGTGAAGGGTTGGTGAAGGGTTCGAGAGCACTTTCGCAGCCAAATTCACCATGGGTGAAGAGGGTGAAGGCACTTTCTTGCATCAGGGTTGCTCACGCGCACGCGCAGACGGAAAGGATCCGCCAAAACGCCTTCATCCCCTTCACCATCCGTGGGGCGAACGCCGTGCCCAAGGCTCCGCGACACCTCTCAGAGATAGAGCCGGAAGCGGACCCCCGGCATGCCGCCGAAGCCTGCGGCCTTCAGAAAGCGCTCGTGGAGTACGCCGCCGTTTGCCTCGATCACGCGCTGCGACGGCACGTTGTCGACGTCGGTGGTGATCTCGACGAAGGGCAGCCCCGCGAACCTGATCTCCGGGATGAGGAGCCGCAATGCTTCGGTCGCGTAGCCGCGGCGCCGTTTCCACGGAACGACCGTATAGCCAATGTGCCCCAGACAGGTCGGCGGCAACTCCGGGGTGCCCGGCTGCCACCGGAAGCTGATGCTCCCAGCGAATTCGCCGTCCCACATCCAGCGGCGGAAGCCCGGGAGGCGCCGCGTTTCGGTCCCGTCCAGCAGGGGAATCGGCGGCAGCTTGCCCTCGAGGTCCTCCATCCCCGCGAGAAACCCGATGGCGTCAGCTTCGATCGCCGCGAGCTGCTCGCGCGCCGCCACCTCACGGCGAACGTTGTCTGGGGACCATCCGGTCTTAGGTCGTGTAGAGTTGTTTGTGTCTCGCGCTGATTCCTGAAAGGAATCAAGAAGATGGAGATCGCAAAGAAAGTCTATGAAGGGGCGATGAAGATCATCGTCCGCGTCGCCGACGTCGTCGCGCTGGCGAAGCGTTTTGAAGAGTCACCCGGGCTCGCGATGCTCGAAGTCGTCGGGCACGTGCGCGCGGCGGTGACGGAGACGCTCGAGCAGGTCATGAAGGCGGAGATTGATATATTTCTTGGACGGGAAGCTGAGATTGCGAATAAGCGAAATGGTTTTACATCGAGGGCGTTTGGCATCAAGGGTATTGGCACGGTGCAGCTCCGAGTCCCGCGCGATCGGGCTGGCCGATTCTCGAGCAACGTGGTGCCGGCATATCGTCGCTACGACGCGGCCACCGAAAAGGACATCGCGCTGCTCAACCTCGCGGGCTGTCGACGCGAATGCTCGCGCAGTTGAGTGCACCCTTGCTCGGGGTGCGCGTGTCCGCGAAGGAGGTGTCCAACGCGCTCCACAAGATCGTGCCAGCGGCGAAGGCATTCCTCACACGACGTCTGGACGACCGCAAATGGATGTACTTGTACATCGACGGCACGAACTTCCGCGTACGCCGTTCGACCGTGGACATCGAGCCCACGCTTGTGGTCCTCGGCGTGGACGAAAGCGGCAGAAAAAGCGTGCTTTCGATGATGCAAGGCGACAAGGACAGTCGTGGCGCGTGGGAAGCGGTATTCGTCGACTTGAAGGAACGCGGCCTCGATCCGACCACGGTCAAGGCAGGCATCATGGACGGGCTACCGGGGCTGGGTGGCGCCTTTCGCGAGGCGTTCACGCAAGCCGTGGTCCTTCGCTGCTGGGTGCATAAGGCGCGCAATGCAATGCCTCGCGTTCCGCGTCGCTATCAAGCCGCGTTCATGGCCTCGTGCAGAACCGATGGTGTCGTTTCGAAAGGTGCGCTGCACAAGTCGCAGGCGGATGTACCGAGCGGGAGAGAACGCGATGCGATCGGACTTCTCCGCGCCGACGAGGGTGTATCCGACGCCGCCGGCCGCGGTGACCTCGGGCGGATCCAGAACGATGGTTTCGACGGGCAGGTTCGTGATGTCGAGCGGCCGTCGCCCATGCCCGGTGGGTGGCTTATGCGAGGGGTCGGGCGTCGGCGAGGAGCCGGAAGAGTCGGCGGACGCAGGGGCGGCGGGGGCCTCCGCGGCAGCGGCGTCGTTGGCTGCCGCAACCGGGGTCGCAAGCGCCTGGAGCAGCCCTGCGAGCACGAGTTGTTGCTCGACACCGGCGACGCGCTCGGGCTGATGAGGCCTGGATTGCTCCCAGAGCACGCGGTACCTCGCGAGATCCGCTTCCATCGCATCGAGAAGTCTATGCTGCTCCACGAGCATGGCTCGGAGCGATTCGTTGTCGGCGAGCAACCGGGCCACCTCGCGACGCAAGGCGGATAGATCGGCCTCGCGTCGCTCGGTGTTCGGGTCGCCGGATTCGTCACTCACGACATGCCACTGATAACTCGATACCGCGTATCTCCGATAGTTGAAAACGTATCCCTTCCTATGGGATCACGCGGAATCCTATAGGGCACTCCCTTCGAGTGCCTCTGCCGCGACGACTCGTCGGGCTCGTCGAAGCAGTGCGTGATCGATTCCCTCGAACAGCAACGCAAGCTCGCGCGGCGTGACCCGCACATCCTTGGCGCCTGGGGCCACCGCCAGAGGAATCCGGTAGGTGCCGCGATCGAGGCGCCTGTACAGCAGGCAATAGCCACGACTGTCGTGCCAGAGAATCTTCGCGTGCGTCCGCGCCCGATTGTGAAAAACGAACGCGGCCTCCGCGCCCGGCTCGCGCCCAAGCACGTCGCGCACCATGCCCGCCAGGCGGTCGAACGACAGTCGCAGGTCGACGGGAGCGCTGGCGACGTATACGGCGACAGGAATCCGAATCACCGCGACCTCCCCACGAGCGCCGCGACGACGGCGACCAGGTCGCGGTCACCCCCGTAGACGCGAAGCTCGCCGCGGGCCGTGCGCAGCGTCCAAGCCAACGGAGTAGACCGCGCCTCCGCATCGTGCGCGCCCAGGTTGTCCTCGCCCGTGACCCGCACGGGCACGAGCGTTACCGGCGGGTCCCCCGGCACCTGCTTGCCCTGGCCATCGAGCCGCCATGCCCACCACCGCAACGTGGTTTCCAGAACGCCAAGCTTGCGCGGCAACGAACTTCGTCTTCGCCACGTCGATCGCCACAATGCTGCCCACCGTCAGCAGCGGCAGAAGCGCCTCCACGTCGAGTTGTTCGACATCTACCGCGCAAGTCGCTCGGATTTTCGGGCCTGATGTGCCGCTAGTCCTCGAGGTCATACCGAACCCCGAGGCGGTTGATGCGCTGCCAGAGCTGTTTCTTTATATCCAAACGCGACTCCCGGTCCACGAGGCGAGGGCGAGGCTCGAAAAGCTCGACGACGAGTGGTGGCTTGACGCCCTTCCCGGTGCCGACGGCCGGCTGAATATCGCGCTCGAATACGTCTGATGTTCGACTGGACCTCGTACTTGGTCCTCGCGCAAGACCTCGCCAAGGGGGCCGACGACGCCTCGCGCCGCAGCGCGATCAGTCGCGCCTACTACGCGATATTCAGCAAGGCCCGGCTCCTGTTGGAGCACGAGGGAATGGTCATATCCGATACCGGGAAGGCCCACGACGACGTCTGGCGAACCCTGGAGCGTGCTGGCAAAGGCCGGCGGCGGTTGGGAGCCGAAGGCAAGCGGCTTCGAGAGATGCGACGAAAAGCGGACTACGACCGCGAGTTCGCGGCGCTCGAGAAGGTCGCCGAGGACGCCGTCACAACTGCCGGTAGGTTGAATCAGTTGGTAGACGCCGAAGCCACATCCCGGGCCGCGAAGTAGAGCTCAACCACCGTTCGCCTGAACAGAGAGTCAACAAATAGGAGGCGAAACCCTCAGGACCGCGGCCCTGGACGTGCCGGGCGCGCTTGGTGGACGTTCTGACCGGCGGGGCCGTTGCCGCAAGCGGTGCGAGCTTGACTGGCCGACCGTCGGGTGCACGCAAATCGGCCGACGGACGTGACGACTTCGACGGGGAGCCGCGAGCCTCGAGTGCCGCCTGCTGCCAATGCGCCAGTTGCGACTGGTGAAGCCCCCGGCGACGAAGGAATTCATCCACCCCGGATTCATCGAGACCCGCCCCCTCGATCACGGCCGCAAGACTTCTCTTGTGCAGACCAATCTTCCGGGCGACGCGCCTCTTGTTCCCGTCCTCGTTCAACGGCAATTGGGCCAACCTTGGCCTTACGCAGCCATTTTGACAAGCTCGTTTGAGATACTCCTGTTTCCTTTGAGAGCTCCGACGCTGTACGTCGCTCAGGAGCCGCCATTCGTTGCACTTGGCCTTGAATCCCTCGCTGTACCCGATGACCAGATATTGGGTACAGAATTGGCGGACATAATCCAATCGCATAGCGAGCCCGAGGCGAGTTGGCCGCAACATCGCTTCTTGTCCACGGTGGCGCTCGCACCGCACTGCGGAGTGCCAACGCGATTGCTCGACTGGACCTGGAGACCTCGGGTGGCGGCATACTTCGCGGCGCGCGGCGTAGCACGGGGCGATCAAACCTTCGAAAGCGATCGTCTCGTCGTGTGGGCGGCGCAGCACCGCGCGGTAATCTGGAGAGGAGTCGAGCGAGTACCCCGTGCCGCGGGACGTCGTCGAACGTTCTCGTCTTTGCTTAGGAACGCCCATCGTCGCGCGCCGACGAGCCGCAAGATGTGCGTGTCGGACGCGGCGGCAGGAAAATGAGCCCCGTGCACCTCGACGTTGGCTCCGGCCGCGCGTAGTGAGCGTGGCCACGCGATTCGATGGGCCTTTGTTCACGAATGACGATGGTCCGGTTCCGCGCGACCGCACCGTGGGTGCATGAATTCCAGTCTATCTGTCGCGCGGTGCGGTCCTCGGGCGAGGCGGCCCATCGTGAACAGACCGCCGACGTGCGGTGCCGCCTCCCCCTGCGGTCCGCTCTTCCGGAAAAATCACGTTTTCCAATGGAGCCCGTGACCTTTGTTCACGAATGGTGATGGAAAGGGCTGCCCATCGTTGTTCTCGACCAGAAATTGCCTCGTTTCCATTGAATCACGTGGTCGTGCTCAGCGTAGGGCGTCAGGCACCACGTGCGCGCCCAAACATCGATCGACGAAGAAGACGACTTCGTCACGCGGCACGTGCGGCGCGCTGCTCCCACCTGAGCGCCTGCTGAACTTTGGCCACGTCGAGCTCGAAGTCCCGGGCGAGAACGTCGATGTCGTCGCCTTCCTCGAACCGCTCGGCGATCGCCTGCGTCGGGATTCCGGTCCCCGCCAGAACCAAGCGGCCAAAGGCGCGATCCGGGTCGATCTCGACGGCTCGAACCTCGTTGGGTTCGTTGAGCCAGGGATAGAAGCGAACCACGCGCCCGTCGGTCCCCCGTTCGACGCGGCGAAGCGAGTCGACGAGAACGCCGCGCATCAACCTTTGCCCGTCGGATGTATCGATCAGCGCGGAGAGGCGCTCGACCAGCAGATTGACCCCGTCGCTGTAGAACGTCTCCTCGATAAGTGGACGACGGGCACCCAGCTTCTCGCCGGTGAAGCGCAGGGCGGCGCGAACCTGGGGCATGGGAAAATCGTGGGTTCGACGCAAGGAGCGCAGCACGTAGAGTTCGACCAGGTTCCAAAAAGAGAGCGCCAGCGGGCGCCTTCTGCGCGGGCGATATCAGCGGGTGGAAGAACCGCGGCTTGTCGCGCTGGCGTCCATGCTGGCCCACCGACCAGGCGCGAACCGTGGAAACCGGAAGCGACAGGTGGTGTGAAGCTTCCTGCGGCGTGTACCGCGGGAGATCGCGACGGTCCAGCTTGGGTTGCCGGGTCATGAACGTGCGCGGCACACGAGCGGCCGAGGGGGCCTCCGGGCATCGCATGGGCGGGCGCATTGATCGGGTCAAGCAGCGCGCGTGGCCTGGAGGTCACGAGCCCGCAATCCACGGAACAGTCTCGACCGACGAGCCTTGAGGCCCGGTCGTCGTTCCATCACCCCACCGCATCCTTGATCGCCTTCACGGGTCGGGCCTTCACGCCCTTGCTTGCGGGCTTCGCCGCGAATCTCTGCTTCTCCTTCGTGAAGGGATTGATCCCCTCGCGGGCAGGCTTCGCGGGCTTCTTCACGACGACGAATTTGGCGAACCCCGGCAGGACGAAAATGCCGCTCTGCGGGCAGCGGAGTGCCCCGTGCGGGCCCGCTTCTCGGGAATCGAGGCGGTCATGTTCGTCCCTCGCGGCGCCGCTGCGCGGGCCGATCGCCGGGCGGCTCGGCCGCTCGCGGCACTCCACGGCGGTCCCGTCGATGCGCTCTACTTCCGGTCGCAGCGGCGGCTCGTCGAAGAGCGCGACCGTATCCGCGCCGAGGGCGGCGCCGTTTTCGAGTCGGACGTGAAGCCCCACGATCGCTTCTTGATGGAACGCTTCGTGACCGGCGCGCTGTCGTTGCGCGGCGAAGCGGCCATGCGCGGTGGCGTTCTCCACTTCGACAATCCGTCGATCCGCGCCGCCACGGCGACCGTGCCGCTTTCGGTGCTCTCGCTGGATCTCGAGACCGATGGGTTCGACGGGCCCCTTCTCTCGGCGGCCTTCGCGACGCGCCAGATCGACCGTGTCTTCCTTCGAGGAACGGGGCACGACTGCGAAGTGATTCGCTTCTTGCGGGACGAGAAGACGCTGCTCGTGGAGCTCTTCGCCGCGATCCGCGCGATCGATCCGGATGTGATCGTCGGATGGAACATCGTCGAGTTCGACCTGAAGGTGCTCGAAGCGAAAGCGCGCGCCCATGGTCTCGACTTCGCGATCGGGCGAGCGGGAGAAGCCGCGCGCGTCTTGCTTGGGTCCGGGCGGCAAGTGGCGATTACCCGTGTGCCGGGGCGCGTCGTGCTCGACGGCATTGCGACGCTCAAGTCCGCCACCCACCGGTTCGATCGCTTCACCCTCGACCATGTGGCGCGCGAAGTGCTCGGGCGCGGCAAGAAGATCGCGCGAGTGGCGGACACCGCCGCCGAGATTCGCCGGATGCATGCGGAGGACCTTGCGGCTCTGGCAGCGTATAACCTCGAAGATTGCCGGCTCGTGCTGGAGATTTTCGATCGCCTCGGGCTCGTGGCTTTTTCGATCGAGCGGGCTGCGATGACGGGGCTCGCGATGGACCGACGGGGCGGATCGGTCGCCGCGTTCGACCATCTCTATTTGCCGCGGTTGCATCGACGAGGCGTGGTCGCGCCCGACATCGGCTACGAAGTCGAGTTCGCCCCGAGCCCGGGGGGCGTCGTTCTCGACTCGGTGCCCGGTTTGTATTGCGACGTCCTCGCCTTCGACTTTCGCAGCTTGTATCCGAGCATCATCCGGACGTTCCGGATCGATCCATTGGGACTCGCGCGCCCCGGAGAGAACCCGTTGCCGGGAGAAGATGGGGCGACGTTCACCCGCGATTCCGAGACGGCGATCCTACCCGGGCTCATCGAGACCCTTCACGACGCGCGATCGCGCGCGATGGCCGACGGCAACGACGCGCTGTCGCGCGCCATCAAGATCTTGATGAACTCGTTCTACGGGGTCTTGGGCGCGCCAGGGTGCCGCTTCTTCGATCCGCGCTTGCCGACATCGATCACCCGCCGCGGGCACGCGGTGATCGAACGGGCGCGCGCCTTCTTCGTCGAAAATGGTTTGCCGGTGCTCTATGGAGACACAGATTCGCTCTTCGTCCACCTGGAGGGCATCGCGGCGGGAACGGGGGCGGGGCGAGAGGCGGGGGAAGACGCGGTGCGGGAACGCGGACACACGCTGGCCGCGGAGCTGACGCGCGTGCTCGCCGAAGAAATCCGCGCCGAACTCGACGTGCCGAGCTATCTTGAGCTCAAGTTCGAAGCACATTACCTGCGGTTTCTCATGCCGACGACGCGCGGCACGGCGCGCGGATCGAAGAAGCGGTATGCGGGGTGGGTCCGGAAGAGCAACGGCGAGACCTCACTCGTCGTACGCGGGCTCGAGGCGGTTCGCACCGATTGGACGCCGCTTGCGCGCCGGGTGCAGCGCGAGCTCTTGCGCCGCGTGTTTTTGGACGAGCCGTTCACAGCGTGGCTCGAGACGGTCGCGCTGGATCTGCTTCGGGGCGCCTTCGACGAGGAGCTCGTGTACACCAAGTCGCTGCGGCAGGACCTGGCGGACTACGCGAGCGAAGGCGCGCCGCCCCACGTTCGCGCCGCGCGCATGCGCGAAGACGCGCGCGATGGCGGCGATGGAGAGACACGAGAGACGGACGTCGCCTACGTGATGACCACGCGTGGCCCGGAGCCCGCGGCCGATCGGAAGTCGCCGATCGACCACGGGCATTACTTGGAGAAGCAGATCGCCTCCGCGTGCGACGTGATCTTGCCCTTTCTGGGGACAACCTTCGACCGCATTGCGGGAGGACAGGGGAGTCTGTTCTGACGCGCAGGCGCCGATCGCGGTCGTTTCACGACGGCGGGGCGGGCACCGTTGACGCCGTCGCCTCTCTAGAGTTCCTTTCGTGCACGAAGGATCCAACGACATGACAAGCCCCGCGACGCCGCACACGACGTCGCGCTCGAAGAGCGAAACCCGCGGCACCGTGTCATGACGGCTGTCCAGTCGCCGCTGTCGTGGTCGGGTCGGGTCATCTACAACATCCTTCTTCGTCCCGCCGTTCTGGTCGCGGCCGTCCTTTGAATTGTTGCCAACGTGGTCGCGACCGCGTTGTCCCAGCAATCCCCTTTGCGGCTCATGCTGGCAAGGCACCGAGGGTCGTCAGCGCGACTCGGTAGTCGCCGCTCGCGTAAACGCTCCCACGGTCGGAGTGATGGACCAGGCCCAGGAGCGGCATCCTCGAGCCCTTCGGCGCGCCAGTGCGTCGAGTGCAAGCTGCGTGTCGTTTTGCGCGCTCGTGGCCCAGCCCACGACTCGTCGCGAGCAGAGGTCCAGGATCGCCGCCAGATAGAGCCAGCCCTCGTGCGTCCAGACGTACGTCGCGTCGGTCACCCAGACCGCGTTCGGCCTGGGGGTGTCGAAGTGACGCTGCAGAACGTTCGGCGCGATGGGGTTGTCGTGGCGTGAATCGGTCGTGACGCAGAACTTCTTCCGCTTCTTGCCGACGACACCTTCCAAGTCGCATGAGCCGCTCCACGCGTTTTTTCCGACGCGCTTGCCCTGCTTGCGAAGAGCACGGAAGACGCGCGGACTGCCATAGGCGCCCCGCCCGGCCTTGTGCGCTGCCTTGATGTCCACGACCACCTTCGCGTCCTCCAGCGCCCTCGCCGCGGCTGGACGCGCCTTCCATGCGTAAAAGCCGCTGCATGATACCGCCAGCACGTTGCACATCACGACCACCGGCCACGTCGCCTTCTCCTCGTCGATGAACGCGAACTTCGCGCGTTCTCCTTCGCGAAGAAGGCCGCCGTTTTTTTAATATCTCTCGCTCCATTTCCAGACGCTTCACCCGCTTTCGCAACTCCGTCAATTCGTCGCGTTCCGGCGTCGTCAGCACGTGCGGTGGGCTCCTTCCAGCGTCCGTCGCGGCGCGCGTCACCCGTGCACGCAGGGCCGTTTCCGTCAGGTCCAGGTCGGCCGCGATCCGTCCGACCGAATGACCGCCCGCCTCGCAAAGCTTCACCGCGTCCGCCTTGAACTCGTCCGTAAACGTTCTTCGCTTCCGTCTCGCCATGGGTCTCTCCAAGCGCATACTCGCGCTAGTTGGGATGTCCACGGAAACGGGGGAAGCCCAGCGCACACTATTCAGTGTCTATGTGCACCTAAGATGGGACGGGCTCGATTACCTTCTCTTGCAGGGCTGGTCGATCGACCGTTCGCACGTCATCCGCGAAAAACTTACAAAGTAGAGCGGCCTTTCGGCTCATCGGAAAATGGCAAGTCGTCGCGTACGGCCGGATCCTGATAATAGAAGCCGCGAGCTGCTCGTCACCCGCAATCACCCGTGTCGTGGCCAGCCGGAGCCTACTGTGGATGCGCTTCGATACGTTCGAGACGCGGCGCGCCGATCGAGGAAAGCGTCTGCATGATGCTGTCGCCACTCAGGCCGTTGTGCGGGTGACCGGCGGAGCGGTGGCCGTGGCGGGCTAGGTCGTTTAGCGACAGAATGCCTTTCAGGCGACCCGCGCCGTCGAGAACGGGGACGCGGCGAACGCGGACTCGTCGCATCAGCGCTTCGGCGACTTCGACACGCTCATTCTCGCGGACCCCGTAGACGTGACGAGCCATGGCATTTGACACCGAGATCTGCCAAAGCGGCTTGCCGTGGGTGTACGCGGCCATGCAGACGTCGCGATCCGTAACCATGCCGATGACACGTCCATCGTCATCGATGACAGGGACGACGCCGCAATCGTTTTCCCACATGATCTGCGCGGCCAGCTGGACATTGTCGTTGGGGCCGCACGACTTCGCGGCAGTGGTCATTAGCTCCGACACATGCATGGGTCTTTCTCCTCGTGATTGGGAACAGCAGAGCAACGTCTGGGCCAAGGCCCGAGTAGAGTAGGAAGCCCGCTTAATCGCACCGGACTCATGGGGGCGCCGAGTTCAGCTGTCGCCCAGCTAGCGCCGGCCCAGCTTCGCGCGCGCCCTTCCTACGTCGCGTTCATGACCAGCGCAGCCTTCGCGGGCATCGCCCTCGTCGCCTCAGTGCTCGTCATGACGACGTACGTCGTCGGGCCGTGACTTGTGCCGTGGCGATCGTGACGACAGTGGCGTTTGGGCGCGCCAGATACAAACGGCCCCTGCGGCGGCGATGGGGTTTCGGCCAGACCGCATTCTCAACCGCGAAGCGATCGGTGCCGCGTCCGACCGCGCTCAAGGCGAAGTCCTTGTTACAGCGTGCGACGGCGCTGCGGGTCGTCGACGGCGGGCGCGATCGCCTGCTCACGGTGAGGCAGGTCGGACGCCACGTTATCTCCGAAGACCCGGAGGTAGAGCATGTTGCCCGCCACCGAACTTCCTTGGTTGCGTACCATCCGCTCATTAATCGCGTGCGCGATCGGCCTTGTTCTCGTTGCGATCGGTTGTCGCAGGAAGCCTAAACCTCACTCCAAGACGGGTCAGCTTGGTCTTCCAGAGTGGCTGCCTCTGGCGGATGATCTCCAGCGAGTCGCGCACGCGGCGAACGATGAGCGTGCACGTGCGATCGGCTGCGGGCTTGCCCTCGATGAACTGCACAATGCTCGTCGCGTCGTCGTCAAAGCGCACCTGCACAAGCTCCGAAGTCACGGTGCCCAGGCGGCTGCGAGGCACCTCGCGGTACACATCGAGCTGGCGCGCGCGCTGGCAGCATGACCCGTCGAAGTCTTGCCGCGCCGTGAACTGGGTTTGTTACGTGGAGACTACCCCCGTCAAGCTGAAATGCTACAAGTAGCACATGAAGACCATCGGTGTTCGAGAGCTACGCCAGCATGCGAGCGACGTGCTCCGTCTCGCAGAGCATGGCGAGACGTTCCGAGTGACGGACCGTGGGCGTCCGCTGGCGCTCATCGTGCCCTTGAGGACACGCGACGCCCTCGAGGAGCTGCGGGTGGCCGGAGACGTGTCGACCCCTCACGGGAGCATCGGAAAGCTGCCCGCACCCCTTGCGATCCCCCGAGGGGCCACGCCGCCGTCGAAGGTCCTTGCACGTCTGCGTGCGCATGAGCGCTGAACGCGTCACATACCTCGACTCGTCGGCGATCGTGAAGCTCGTGGTACGAGAGCCCGAGTCGACGGCCCTGCGTGGGCATTTGCGTCGAAGACGACCGCTCGTCTCCAGCGCGCTCGCGCGGACCGAAGTCGCGCGTGCCGTCCTCGCGCTTGGGGCCGCGGTGATGCGAAGGGCTCAGGACGTACTCGATCGCATCGAGCTCGTTCGCGTCAATGATCGCGTACTCCTCGCGGCCGGGAGCGTCCTCCCCCCGGATATCCGATCCCTCGACGCGATCCACCTGGCGACTGCATCCTTGCTGGGACGCAGCCTCGGCGAGCTGGTGACTTACGATGGTCGTCTGGCTTCCGCGGCGCGAGCCAATGGCCTCAAGGTTGTCTGTCCCTCGTAGAGCCGACGCGGTCGATCCGCGCGGCGTCGCGTTGGCTACCTAATCGCCATGCTGTCCACTTTGCTGTCCACTTCGGGCCCCTCGTTGCGCAACGAGCTGGACGTGCGCGAAACGCCTCAGGACCCTTCTTCTCGATGTTTTCGTTTCGATCCGGTTTTAGGTAACGCCCCGTAACGTGCTGAAAACGCGTGCGGGTCGCCTTGCCAAGGTGGACGTCGAGGGTTCAAATCCCTCTCCCGCTCTAATAAGCTACGAACTAAGCGATTCTCCTTAGGTTCGTGACAGCGCCTCCTTCGGCGTTTCCCCCCAGTTGCCCTCGAGCAAGGCAATCGCCCGCCGCTTGTCGCCACCGCTCGCATGCAGGTAGCGCGCGGTGCTCGAGAGGTCGGCGTGGCCCATCATCTCGCGGATGGCCTCGATGGACGCGCCCTGACGGGCCGCGTGCTGCAGAACGCCGCGAGGCGTTCAAGCATGGCGAGGAGCCACCCTTTGCGGCGGCGAGCACCGGAAATACGATGCCGGGCACGGAAAAGGCCATCGCTCGTCTCCGGCGCTGGCCGAAGGCCGAGGCGTCCTCATTTCCCCCTGACCGCGCGCAGGGACGCGCAGCCAGGCCCCAGCGGAAGCCGGGGGAAGGGCAAAGCCCGCACATGGCGAAGCGCCCCGAGCACGGGATTTGGGGGAAACCGGCCGACCGCAAGCGCCGTCAGGCGCGAGGACGGACGCAAGGGGGCACCTGCTTCCGTCGCAGAATCATGGGGGATTCCGTCTTGACTGAACTACGGCATTGCCGTACGCTGATGGCTGATGAGAGGGTCCCTGATATGCGTTTCGCCCCGTGAAGATCGTGCCGACGCGCGGCTATCTGCGCCATGCCGCCAAGCTGTTTTCCGAAGCGGAGCGCAGGACGATGGAGGATGCCATCGCGGCGG
This sequence comes from uncultured delta proteobacterium, assembly GCA_963831555.1. Lineage (GTDB taxonomy): Bacteria > Myxococcota_A > Polyangia > Polyangiales > Polyangiaceae > Palsa-1150. The sequence continues at coordinate 256,693 of CAWHQT010000013.1, read as the reverse complement.
ACCCCGAGCACTGGCCGGTCATTCCCGGCACGGGCGGCCTGCGCAAGGCGCGGGTCTCGCGGCCCGGCATGGGCAAGCGCGGCGGCGCGAGGACGATCTACTTCTACTGGGCGGGGGAGACGCTGCTCCTGCTGCTGCACGTCTACGCGAAGAACGTGCAGGAGGACATCGACGCGGCGCAGAAGAAAATCCTGGCGCAATTACGCGACCAGTTCATGGAGGAGTATCGTGACTAGCTACGCAAAACCCGCAAAGAAGCGCGCCGCCCGCAAGCCCGGCGTCGGCGAGGCACTGATCGAGAGTTTCTCGGAAGCCGTGGCCTGGGCGCGCGGCGAGGTCGAACTCCCGGTCCGTGAGTATCACCCGCCGGAGAAGGTCGAGGTCGAACCGATCCGCAAGCGCCTCGGCCTGACGCAGGCGAGCTTTGCGCGGGTGTTCGGGCTGAACGTCGCCACGGTGCGTGATTGGGAACAGGGACGGCGGACCCCGGAAGGCCCTGCGCGCACGCTGCTTGCCGTCATCGCTCGGCACCCCGAGATCGTGCACGAGGTCCTCAGCACGCCGAGGTCGTGATGGCGCCCCGCTACCGGGGTCTCCGCGCAACAGGTTAGTTTAGCCGCCTCAATGCCGAGACTCGCGACGACATGCGCGCCCTGCCAGCTCAGTGTCCGCACGAGGTCCCTCCGGGCGAAGACACCGCCGCTCGTCCCCGCGCTGAGGAGCGCGACCGGCTTGCCGTAGAGGTCGCCGGAGCCGACGATCCAGTCGAGCGCGTTCTTCACCACGCCAGCGATCGCGCCGGCATATTCGGGCGCGGCGATCACTACGGCGTCGGCGGCGCCGATCTGGGCACGAAAGGCCAGCACCGCCTCGCCGGGATCCCCGCCGCGATCGGGATTCATGGGCGGAATCGACCCGAGGCCCTCGAACACGCTCACCTCGACCCCGGTCGCCGACAGCGCCGCGCGGATGACGTCGAGCGCGGCCCGTTCAGTAACGGAGTCTGGCCCATCAAGACGCGCGTTTCGACGAGCGTTTGGTGTGGGGTTCGAACAGGGGCTCCCTACGACCTCCGTCGAGTGCGTCCGGGTCTGCTTGCGGCATCCTCCCGTTTCCTCTTCGGCTTCGGCACCTTCCCGACTCTCGGGTCCCTCGCGCGCACCAGCGCGCACGCCCGAAGCACGCTCTCTTCGAAGTCGTCGGCGTCGGCAGGAAGCACCTGCCATCCGGTCTCTCCCACGCCGAAGACGGTGATCGAGCGCAGGTGCGGAAGGTCTTTTCGCAACGAGGTGTGGTGCTCCTTGGTGGTCGCGACCCACATGCCGCTATCGCTGTCGTTCTTCCTCTTGCGAAGCACGAAGACGATCTTCTCCTCGATGTACACGGCCGTGCAGCCGAACATCGGGCGCGTCCAAGGGTCGAGGTCGGCCAGCTCTTCGAGCACGAAGTCGAAGGGGATCTTCTTGCGCTTCTCTCGCGGGGCGAAGAGGGCTCGCGGGGCGAAGAGGGCATCGGGGTCACGTCGCATGGCGGCCGGAAGAGTATCCTCCGAGAAAGAGCCCGCTCGCGTTGTTGCCCGGGATTGCAGCGACAGGGGCCTCGCCCGGCACCGCACGAAGAGCGGCAGGGACCAACGGCGCGCGCGAAGGATGACATCGAGGTCGGTCCCTGGGAAGGCGCTCACGCGGTGCTTCGTGACGATGACGTCGCCAGACTTCGGGGCGAGATTGACGAGGCTTCGACCCGAAGGGACGTCGAGCGGCGTGACCGAGAAGTTCTTCGTCTAGGTTCCGAAGGGCACGAAGAGGGCGGGGAGTAACCTCCGTTCCTCGCGGGCTACACTTGAGGTTCCGGCAACCGATGCAACGTTATCTGGCCGCGCTCACGATCGTTCTACTGCTGGGCATCGTGCTGGCGCGCGTCGCGATGCTGCGGCGGCAGGGCGTCCGGGCCATGAATTTCGGCAAGCAGGACAAGACGGACTTCCTCATCCCGCCCTTCGCCTGCTTCTATTTCTATCTGGTATTCGCCGACGCCTTTGGCTGGCCGACCGTAAGCGGGCAGACCTTCCTCGCCTCGGGCGCCGCCGCGTGGCTCGGCGTGGCGTTCTGCGTCGCGGGATTGCTGTTCCTCTTCTGGAGCCTGGTGTCGTTCGGCCGCAGCTTCCGCGTTGGCATCGACGACGAGAACCCGGACAAGCTGGTGACTGGCGGCGTCTTCGCCTGGAGCCGCAACCCGATGTATGTCGCGTTCTGGTTCATCCTCTCGGGCCAGTTCGTGGTGTTCCGGAACTGGCTGCTCTTGATCTACCTCGCCGCCGCGACCTGGCTGTTCCACCGCCAAGTCAGACGCGAGGAATCGTACCTCGCCCAACGCTACGGCGCGGAGTACACGGACTATTGCGGGAGGGTGCGGCGGTATCTGTAGGCACCGCGCCCTGTGCGCCCCGCACCGGGCGTCCCCGGCCTGACGTCCATCGTGCGGCCCCAAGCGCCCCGATGTTCAAAGCGCGTGGGTTCGCCCACGAACCCTGTACCAAGCGCTTGTACCAGTCGTCCGGCCGACCGCGTCGTGACCAAACCTGCGGCGCGGCCTACGCTGACCTCGGGACGGACCGCACGGCGGAGGGCGTTCAGGCGGCGGCCGATGCCGACGCGACGACCGGCTCAGCGGCGCCTGCCGCTGGCGCGAAGACGTCGCACGCGGACGACCACTGGAGGTCGACGATCGCGATCTGGGCGGGCGTGAGGCGCGCAGCCGTCGCCTCCAGTACCTCGGGGAGAGCTCAAGCTGTCGTCGTTTCGGCCAGTGGGGCGCGAGCGAATCTATGCCGTGCTCGAGGATATCCATGTAGAAACCACCTTTCTGGGCCTCGTCATGCGAGCCTTGTCGGGCGGGGATGGCATCGCGGCGAGGTCGAGTGTCGCCTCGCGGGCAGCAGTCCGGCCCTAGTTATCGCTCGCCGCGGAGCTCCCGTGGCGCTCCCCGGAGTGCGTGCTTAACGTCTCACGAGCCATGCAGGTGCCTCTCTCTGTCCTGGACCTGGCGTTCGTCGGCCCTGGGCAGACCGCCCGGGACGCCTTCGCCGCCAGCGTCCGGGTGGCCCAGCGCGCGGAGGAGCTCGGGTACCGGCGCGTCTGGTACGCCGAGCACCACAACATGGCGAGCATCGCGTCGTCCGCGACGAGCGTCCTCATCGAGCACGTCGCGTCGAGGACCCGCACCATTCGCGTGGGCGCGGGGGGGATCATGCTCCCCAACCACGCGCCGCTCGTCATCGCGGAGCAGTTCGGCACGCTCGAGGCGCTCCACCCGGGCCGCATCGATCTGGGTCTCGGGCGCGCCCCGGGCACCGATCAGACCACGATCCGCGCCCTGCGCCGCAGCCCCTCGTCCGCCGACACGTTCCCGGAGGACGTGCTCGAGCTTCAGGCCTACCTTGCCGGCAACACCCGCGTCCCCGGGGTGAACGCGATGCCCGGCCGCGGCGCCCGGGTCCCCCTCTACATCCTCGGGTCGTCGGTCTTCGGGGCGCGCCTGGCCGCCGTTCTCGGTCTGCCGTATGCCTTCGCGTCGCACTTCGCCCCGCAGGCCCTCGAGGAGGCGGTCGCGATCTACCGCCGCGACTTTCGCCCCTCGGCCGAGCTCCAGGCTCCCTACGTCATCGCCGGCCTGACCGTCATCGCGGCCGACAGCTCCCGCCACGCAGAGGAGCAGCTTCGCGCCGTGCAGCGCTCGCGTGTCCGCTCCCTCCTCGCGCGGGGGCAGCCGCTGACCGACGAGGAGACCGACCTGCTACTGCACTCGCCCGCCGGAGAGCACGTGAAGCAGATGCTCAAGTACGCGGCCGTCGGTACCCGGGACGTGGTGCACGCCGCCGTCGCCGCCTTCGCGCGCCACGCCTACGCCGACGAGCTCATGACGGTGCACCCCGCGCCCTCGCTCGACGCGAGGCTGCGTTCCCTCGAGCTGCTCGCCGAGAACGCCGAGCGCGCCTGCGCCTAGCGCCTCACCGCCCGGCCTTGCCCGGGTTCCAGTCGCCCGGTGAGCACGTGGCCACGATGCCCTCCGGTCGCACAGGACCAGGCATGGCCGAGCTGCTCGACGAGGAAGCACTGGTCGACGGCGTCCTCGAAGTGAGCCTCGACCCCGTCGTACTGGTACTCTCGGATGTACGTCCAGAGAGCGACCTTCGTGGCAGAGCAAGTGGGAGGCTCACGACGTACGCGTCGACATGGGCGCGGGCATGACGCGCGATACCGTCGTGGTCGCGTGGCCGGCGCCCGCCCTCCGCGAACCCGGAGACGCCGAGCTGGACCTCGCCGCCGCCATCCTGACCGATCCCGAGGGGCGCCTGCAGCGGGCCCTCGTGCGCAGCGGCTGGACCTCGCAGATCGGCTCGCGGGAGAACTCGCTTCGTCGCGGCTCCGCCTTCATCGTCTGGGGCACCGTCGCACCGGGAAATCCCCGGAGGACGTCGTGCGACTGATTGAAGAGGCCATTCGACCAACTGCCAAGCCGATGGCTCCCTCGCAGACTTGGCGGTGCAGGTAATTCTCGACCTTGTCCCTCTCGTGAAATCCAGGCCGTGGCTCCGTCGTTTCGGGCCACAGATTTGCGACGAGGTTGTCGCCGCCGAGTTCGAGCGGGATCAGGTGATGGACCTCGAAAGCCCCCCGAGGCTGAGGGTACGTGAAGCCGTACTCCACGAACGCTTGGCGATGTACCTCGGACGAGACGCGCCGACGCTCCTTCGTCGAGTGCTGGCAAACGACGTTCACGTGCGTCGTCATGAAGGCGCCGGGAGTGCACGCTGGGTCAGGAAGCGGCCCCCGAACGGGCAGCCCGTCTCCTTCGTGCGCGGCGGCGGGGTGAACGATCCTGGCTGGGTGCCTGGCTCGGCAATGACTGCGGCCGGGGGTGGGTTCGTCACCGGAGTCGTGACCGCGGCGTGGGGAGTCGCCGGTCGGGGAGCGCCAGTGGAGCAGCCGCCGAGGCCGACGGCGAGAGCCAACACGGGGCGGAAGTGCAGCATGGGGGTCGTCATCAGATCCGCTTAGCCATCAAGCTGACGAGGGCGCCGTAGTCCGTGTATTGCTGCCCGACCTCCACGAAGCCCTTCCGGGCGTGGAATCGCAGGGAGCCGTCATTGCGGGGGCGCAGGTTGACTTCGAGCGTGAACCACGGGGCACGTGTGCGCCGCTCGACCTCCTCGTAGAGGCGACCGCCGATGCCACGACCCCGATGGTCCGCTGCCACGGCAACGCGATCGAGGTAGACGAAGTCATCGTAGTGCGCAGAGAACCAGGCGTAGTTCACGCTTCGGTAGTTGGCGCCTGGCGGAAGAACCTGACAGAAGGCGACCACGGTCCCCTCGACCTCGACAACGAGGGCGACGCAGCACTCGCGTGTGATGGCGGCAAGCGTCTCGGGCGGCTCGGGGTGGACGCCGGGAGCACCGGCTTCGTTGATCGCATGAATCGCGCTGAGATCCGCGGGGATGATGTCCCGGATGAGCACCGCAGCAACGCTAGGTCGGGCGGGGGGATTGCCACAACTCCCTTGCGAAGGTCATGCTGGAAGGCGGGGCCGTGATGATGTCACGCAGCGGTGGCGTGCCCCGAGTTCGATCCTGCGTCCTAGCGACGCCGCCTCTTACGCTGGCCGTCTGCGGGGATGGTGGGATCGCGCGGCGGCACGAGGATCTTCTCCTCCGGGTACTGGATGACGCGCTCATTCGGCGCCAAGCGCAGCTCTCGCAGACGGGTCTGCCCTGGGCCTAGGGAGGGGGCTGCTATTGACTTGGGCAGCCGATGGGGGAGGCCGACAGTGCGACGTCGTCGTACCACAAGGTCAGGGCTCCGGCTCCGTAACTCTCCCAGCCGAAGCTGAAGTCGGCCAGCGTGGAATAGCGCGAGAGCGAGGTGCTTCCGCTCATGATCCAGTTCTGGGCGATGTTCGCCGTGGGGGTTCCGTCATCTTTGAGACCCGGCTGATCCGCGTCATCTACCGACACGCTAAGGTCGCCGCCCGTGTTAATCGTGAGCTCGATGCAGTACCAGGTGTTGGCCGCGGGCATGAAGCTTGTCGCGTCTCCCTCCGGGCTCACATCTGGGATGTTCACGTCCGCGTCGGTGTTCCAGTGAAAGACCATGTCCTGGCTCCCAAACCGAAGCTCATTCGTCTGGGTGTACTGATCGACCATGGTTGGGTGGGTGACAATCATGGCACCGTGACCCATTGCCAGCGCCGACATGAAGCGGACGAAGAATCGAACGTGGATCGTCGAGCCCAGGGTGCCGATCACCGACGAGTTCCGGACGTAAAGCCGATCAGGGCTGACGACCTTGAGCGAGTGCCCGGAACCATGCGCTCCTATTGAGTCGATGGTCGCCGTCCCGGAGGGACTGCTTGGGATGATCGTCCACAACGACGTGTTCAGCGCGCTGCCTGATTCGAAGTCATCACACAGTGGCAGGGTGCTGCAGTTGGCGACCCCCGCCGTTCCCGTCATTCCGCTGTCCGTCCCGGCTCCGGTCGCGCCGCTGCTGCCCGATCCCGCCGCTCCACCAGAGCCGGCGCTCGCGCCGCTCGAGCCCGTCGCGCCAGAGCTTCCGGATGCTGCGCCTGGAAGGCCGGAGTCGTACGCGCCGCTCGCGGCGTCCGCGCCACTGGACCCCGTCGAGCTCCCGCTGCCGCCCGCGCCGCTGCTGCTGCCCGAGCCCGCCCCCGTCGTGCCGCCCGAGCTGCTTCCCGACGCACTGGCGCCGCTTCCGTTTCCGGCGCTTCCGGAGGAGTCGTTGCGACCACTGGCGCACGCAGCGAGCAAAAGGAGCGCCGCGACCGTCGCGGCCAAAGCCAACACCCTGTTGCGGTACGGAGACCACGTGCGGTGTGGTTTGAAACTGGCTTTCGACATGTGCGTTTCGTACTCGGCGGACTGAGCAACGTAACATTTGCAAACGAGAAATGGGACGGTGAACGAGCGTCAAACTTGACCGCCGCGCGGGCGCTTATCGCTTCGCATCACGCGTTTCTTGCTCGCCGGCCTCTGCCTCATCCGCGCCGAAAAGCCTCGACCGGAACGGGCCCGCTGTTGCCCGGGATCGGCCTCGCCCTGGATCACGATCGCGCCGGCGGGATCACGACGAAGGCGCCGCTGAAGTGGAGGGCCGCGGCACGAGCAAGAGCGCGGTGAGTCGTCGCTTCGTCGCTGCGACGCGTGAGCAGCTCGCGCGAACGATGGGTCGCGACCTGACCCAGCTTTCCATCCGCGTCATCATGATCGACGGGATCCACTTCAGCGAGCACGTTGTCCTCATCGCGCTCGGAATCGACGAGGCTGGCGACAGGCCCGTTCTCGGTCTGTACGAAGGCGCGACGGAGAATGCGGCCGTGTGCACCGGTCTGCTCGCCGACTTGATCGCGCGCGGCATCGATCCGAAGCGCGGGACGCTCTTCGTCATCGACAGAAGCAAGGCCCTGCGCTCCGATCACCAGGTTGTTCACGATGGGCGGTCCAGGTGTTCACGATGGCCGGAATGCGCACTTCGGTTACGGGCAAACCCACGCGCACCGTTAGGGGCCTCAAGCGGCCGGTCTAGGGGCCCCCGGCCCGGGCCTCCGAAACCTACGTAGCCCCCACTCACGGCGCATACTGCGCCGAGACCACGAAGGCGCAAGCCTTGCGCGCACATGGTCGACCGCGTTATTGCGTCAGAAGGCGTGCTGACAGCGGCTGTTCTTGGGGCGTTCCGTCTTTTCTGTGAACGAACAGCAGGAATTGGCTCACTAATGATTCGCTCAAGAGATCCGCAGCTCGCGTACGCACTCTTTCGAATCGCGTTTGGCATCAACCTCGCCATGCACGGTGCGAATCGAATCATCGGTGGACTCGGCCGATTTGCGGCGAAGATGGCCGAAGACTTCGCGCCAACACTACTTCCGCGGGCGATCGTGTGGCCGTTCGGTGCGGTGCTCCCGTGCTTGGAGCTGGCGGTTGGCGGTCTCCTCTTCTTCGGGGCATTCACGCGGTTTGCCCTCGTCGTTGGTGCGCTGGTCATGGCCTCGCTCATGTTCGGCACCGCGCTGCGGGGCGATTGGAACGTCCTTGGTCTTCAGCTCATTTACTCGCTCGCCTACTACGTTTTGTTGGTCAGGCGGAGCGACGACGTGTACGGCGTCGATGCTTGGCGCCGGTCGAGACGAGGCCTTGAAGGCGACTGACCGACTGACCACCGAGACGAGCAGCTCCGGAATGCCCCGTCGTCTGTACTTTTCGGCGGCCCTAAGGCGAGCCCGCGGTGTCGATGGGCGCACAGTTTTTCCGCCCGGACCAGACGCAGTCCTGAATGCTTGACACGTCGCGCAGTCGGAACGCGACCAGCAAGCCGCCCACAATGAGGACGACAAGGACGATCACCGGAAAGAGACCGAACGGATTCTCCGCGACCGGCTCGTCGTCGCGGTCGCGAGGCGGCGAAGGGGGCTCGAGCCGACTGGGGTCCATTTGATATCGAGTCTGCCACCGCGCCCGCTCTCGTGCGAAAACCTAAAGCCGATCGGGGACTCGACGATTTCGCGGGACCTCGAAAAAATGGCTTGAACGGCGAACCGAGATCGGACGAGAAGTCACGAATCGAGACTCGTGTCGGCCAATCGTCGGGCAATCCCGGCGACAAAGCCGATCTCCTGGAAGCGGCCATCGACGTGTCACCCGCGCTCTCGTGACGGCCTCCGACGACGAGCTCGGCGAGCTCATCGCCGAGCGACAGGAGCTCGAGGCACTACGACGAAGCGAGAACGTAGCGTAGTGGACGTGACGCCGTCCGCCGCGCGGTCGCAACCGAGAGTTGCTTCGAGGTGTCAGATGGGAGGGGGCCGCCCTTTGGCGCCGCAGCGTCCATCGGGTAACCGTACGCGCCTGCGCTAATGCAGGGCAGCGCGATGCTTCGGACGCCGTGCTCGCGCGCCACCGCGAGCGCGCGCCCGTAGCAGGACGCTAGAAGCGCTTCTTCCCCATGTTCGCCTCCGCGCCAGACGGGGCCCACCGTATGGATCACGAAACGCGCTTTTAGCTGGAGTGTTCAAGTTCGCAAAGTGTGTGTGTGGCTCCCTGCCGGCGGCGTGGCCCATCACGCCACAGTCCCCCCTTGTCGCGTACATGCGTGCAGAGGAGCCCCCTGCCGCCGGGATCAGGGCTGTCTCATTCTGGCGCGCCGGGCGGTCGCAAAAAGAGGCCCGTCGGTTCGAATGGGAGGCGGCACGAGCCATGCGTGCGGCGTCCCTATGCTTTCGATGCGCTCTCGAGGGACGGATTCGGTTCGCCTCGCATTTCTGGCGCCGTTGCTGGTGTCAGGGTGGGTGTCTTCGGGTTGCTCCGGCAAAGTGGGGCCGGAGCTTGGGCCGATCGGCTCGATGAGCTCCGGCGCGATGGCCGGCGCTACGGGTGGGTCCGCGGGAGCTTCGAACGGGGGATCCGGCGGAATCCGGTACCGGCGGCGCGCCCACCGTCATTGGAGCCTCGGGCGCCGCGAACACGGGCGACGTTTCGGGTTCGACCGGGTCTACAGGGGCGGGGGGAGCCAGCGTCGGGGGCAGCGGAGGGGCGTCGACGACGGGGGCCTTCCCTGGATCGACAACCGGAGCCTCCGCGACGGGGTCCTATTTCGGAGGGACTGGAGGTGTCGGCGGGGGATTGGGAGGCCCTGGGTCCTCCTCTGGAGGAACCGGGGACGTTTCGACCGCGGGGTCCTATTCCGGAGGCGCCGGAGGAGTTTCCACGGGGTCCTCTTCGGGAGGCACGGGGGCCCTCACGGGGTCCTGTTCGGGAGGCACGGGGGGATTGTCGGGCGATGGTGGAGGAACGGCCGGTTCCACCGGCGCCCCCGTTCCGGTCTGCAATGGTCCTCTTCCGCAGATCTGCGAAACGTGTCCCTCCGGCTGTGAGAACTGTGCGCATTGGGTCACCCGGAACGGCGAGTGCGCGGTCGAGATTTGCCCGCCCGCCCCCAGCGTGCCGCCGGCTCCCGTGTGCAATGGTCCTCTTCCGCAGATCTGCGAAGTCTGCCCGAGCGGCGGTCCGTCGTGCGCTCACTGGGTTGTCCAGAATGGCCAGTGCGTAGTCCAGATTTGCGCGCCCGCGTCGCCTCCGACATGCTCCCAGGGAGCGGCATGCCAGCCGGGCTCGGGATGCACCTCGGCTTCATCAGGCGGAGCCGACGCGTGCCCTACGACGTGCCAATGTGGCCCGTCGGGAGTGCTCCAATGCCAAGCGCAATGCCCCGACGCGGGAAGCGGCGCGTGCGACCGATTGCCTGTCCCGACGCTCTGCAAGTTGTGCGGGAATGGACTGTGCGCGGTGCCGAGCTACACCGACGTCAATGGGGCGTGTGTGCTCCGCTTCGATTGTGCCGCGGACGCTGGAGTCGCCGTGCCGATCCATGGGCCGTGAGGCGGTGAGGTTCATGGGACGCCCATCGCACCCGGGGGACGAAACGTTCGTTGTTCAGCGCGGCCGTGTCATGGCGGTGACCGAGAACCCGTACGCGAACAAGAGCTCGGGCGTCGGACGAGCGGCGTGCACGACGAAGCCGATGGCGTCCCCTTCTACGTTGGACGCCTGACCTCTTCGCAGGAGACGCGGCCGCCTTTCGCGGCGTTCCCCCTGCGGTTGGACGGAGCGCAGCGGAGGCGCCGCGAAAGGGTTGGTCTCCGAGGCCGAGCGGGCAACGGACGCGCGGTGGAACCGTGTTGGCGGCGGCCAGCGGTTCTACGCTGCACGGCAGCGTACGGTCTCTCGCACGCAGCGGTCGGCGGCTGACGCCCAGAAGGCGGTTTACGCGAGGGATTGCACCGCGGCTCACGCGGAGAATACGGTTCACGCGTCCGAGCGTGGCGTCGCCGTGGCGCAGAAGGGGGTCGGCGCGCTGGAGCGAGGCGTCGCCGTGGCGCAGAAGGGGGTCGGCGCGCTGGAGAGAGGCATCTCTCATCGCGAGAGGAGAGGTTCTCGCGCAAAGCGATGCGTCGCTGCGCAGAGGAAGGGCGTTGGCGCGACGCAGCGAACCGTGGGCAACGCGGAGCGGTGTGCCTCCGCGCCACGGCGGACGGTCGCTGCGCGTGAGAGATGGGTCGCTCCGTCAAGGAGAGACGCCGCTGCGGCGAGGAGGCTCGCCTGCCAACGCCAGCCGGGTCTCGATACGTCGAATGAGCGTCCCGCTGGGCCGCGTGGACCCCCTCCCTTCGCAAAGGAGTCCGAAGGGTGGCTATTGGTCCGAGCTATCCCCCGCGCTGCCCGCGTCAGCGTCGGCTGCGCCGGCCGATCCATCCCCGGCGTCCGCCAGGGCGCCGCCCTCAGGCATCATGGCGCACGTGGTGTCCATCACCTCGTTGGTGACAGGGGGCAGGCTGCGCAGGAAGTCGACGATGGCCTGGGCCGTCATCTGGCTCATCGGCGTACCCGTGCGAATGCCGCCATCGGGCGGCACATTCATCAGTGCATCCCCCCACTTCGGCATCGACGGGCAAAGCGAGCCCCCATCGCGATCCGTTCCATGGAGAATGGCGCTAACGATATCGTTATCGCTCCAGCAGCCCAGGCCAGTCGTGGGATCGTCGGTCAGGTTTGGCGGGAAGATCGTGCCCGAATCACCGAGGCCGTCGTTGTTCCCCGAGAGAACAATGCCGTTTCCCGCGTCATCGACGGGGCTTGTTCGCCTTTGATGGCACGTATTGCACTTATAGACCTGCCATACGGCGTAGAAACCGGCTTCGACGGACGCGGCGTCGAGGCCGGCCGCGTCGGGAACTACGCACGAGAGGGACGCATCGTTTCCGGTCTCGGCGCCCCCCTCGGCGGCCGCGTCGCCACCCTCGCCAGCGGCGTCGGCGGTCGTTTGATCGGGCTGTGCGTCGGGCGCCGTCGTGTTCGAATCACTCCCCGTCGTGGAGTCGGCCGCGGCGTCCTGTCCGCCACCGGGCGCACCGGACGTGTCGTCGCCGCACCCCGCGGTGATTATGCCCGCGCCCGATGCGCCCACCAGAACCATCGTGATCCAAACGAGCGGTCGTCGCATGGCGAATCTCCTGTCTTGCCACATCTGCCTTCATTCCCTCCGCTCGCTTGCACAGTCAAGCCATAAGTGAGTGGATGTGCGTTGAGCGTAGACCCCGCGTTCCGCTCTACTCACGAAAGCGCCCGCCAAATTGGGCGTTGGCCGTTGCCCGATGGGCCGTCGCCGCCTCGATTGTCACCGAGCGATGGGCTGGCCGATGTAGATTTCGTTGCCGTCGGGATCGTGAACCGTGGCTTCACGCATCCCATAATCGTAATCGACGAGCGCGGAGCAAAGCCGTGCGCCTTTCGCTTCGATGGCAGCGACGAACTCGTCGATCCCGTGCGCAAGGCGCAGATAGAACGCGGCGGTGATCGGGGGCTCCCACTTGCCAAGATGGATGTGCGCGCCGCCGAGCGACAGCCCTGCGTAGTCGGCGGCGCGAAAGGTCACTTGAAATCCGAACACCCGCTCGTACCAAGCGACCGACGCGGCCAGGTCGCTCACGAACAACGTCGGCACGGCGCGCTCAACTTCAATCATGGCTTCGCGTCCTATCTAGCGAGCGAGAACCGAACTTCCATGGCAATGGTAAGCAGCCGACCTCCGAGCCGCGAGGAAACGGCACGAGTAGAGCGATGTAGAACGATGGATCCATCACCGGACGAGAGCAACCGTCTCCGCCGTGCCCGCGGTCTACCCGCCGACGCGCTCGGGCTCGGATTGCGAGCTTCGCACTACGCCCATATTTTCGAGCACGAGCCTGCCGTCGATTACTTCGAGGCCATCAGCGAGAATTTTCTCGGCGCAGCGCTGACACCGCGCCAGAAGCTCGAACGCGTACGCGCGCGCTATCCGGTGGTGCTTCACGGCGTCGGCCTGAACTTGCTCGGGCACGCACCGCTCGACGAGGCATATCTCGACGCGCTCTGCCGGCTGGCCGACGCCCTCGACGCGCCCTTCGTCACCGATCACTTGTGTTGGACGGGCGCGCACAACGAAAACCACCACGATTTGCTTCCTGCACCGTACGTGCCCGAGCTCGTCGAATTCGCTGCCGAACGCGCATTCGACGTCCAGCGCCGCTTGGGTCGACCGTTCGGGCTCGAAAACACTTCGAACTACGTCCTATTTGGGAGCTCGACGCTCACTGAGCACGACTTCTATTCGGCTGTGATACGGCAGGCAGGCTGTTGGTCGATGCTCGACGTGAACAACATTTACGTCTCGAGCCAAAATCACGGATTCGATCCCGAGGCCTACCTCGCGGCGATCGATTTCTCGCGCGTGCTTCAAGTGCATCTCGCGGGCTACACGCGTGAGCCGAACGGAACGCTCGTCGACACGCACGACCGCCCCGTATCGAACGCGGTTTGGGCGCTCTACGCGCGCGCGTGGAGAATCGGCGGACCCTTCCCGACGCTGCTCGAATGGGACGCGCGCATTCCGCCGATGCCCGACGCGCTCGCCGAACTCGCCAAGGCCCGAGAGGTGCGCACGTGAAGGGCGAAGCGCCCGCGTGGCTGGCCGAATTTCAGGCGAGCTTCGGCGACGTGATTCGCACACCGCTCGATCGCACGAGTGGAACGCTGGTCGCGAAGTCGTCGTCCTACGCTTCGCGCATGATCCGCGAGGCGCTCGACGCATCCAACGCGACCGGCTCGGAACGGCTCGCGGTGTACAATCGTCAGTATTGGTTTCGGCTTTTCGACGTGGTGCAAGGCGCGTTTCCGCTCACGTCGCGACTCACCGGGTACTGGCTTTTCAACGACTACGCGTCGCGCTTTCTTCTCGCGAAGCCGCCGCGCGGATGGGACATCGACCGCGTGCCTGACGGGTTCGAAATGTTCTTCGAGGAGGCGCTCGAGGCGGGGGACGTTCCCACGCGGCAAGCGTTGATCGAGAGCGCTCGCATCGACGCCGCGTGGCGCGACGTCTTTCGCGCACCGAAGACGGCGCCCTTTCGCCCTTCTGCGGCGGATGCTGCCCATCTGCTCGAGTCACGGCTCACGCCGTCGCCCGCCGTGCGAGTCATCGGAGAAAGCTTTCCGCTGCTCGAGCTTCGAACGAAGACGCTCGGCGACCCGGGCGCGACGCGCGTCGCCATCCCGCCCGCACTTCCGCATCCACGCGCCTGGGCGCTCTTGCGCAACGACCGCGGGATCTCGCAGATTTCGCTCGAACCGCGCGAGGCCGAGCTCTTCGCGCTGCTCCGTGAATTCTCGGTTTGCGACGCGCTCGCGCGACTGGAGAAAGCGTGTTCAGCAGAGGAGCGCGCGCACTTGCCGGCAAAGACCCGGGCGTGGCTTGCGCGCAGCATGAAGCTCGAATTTTGGATCGGACTCGAACGCTGAAATGAAGGTGTGGCCGAAAATCGAAGTTGGGGGCCCGGGAGAGAAGATCTTGCCCAAACATGGGGCGTGAAGGAGCGTCAATCGCAAACGACGCAGCTATAGCCCGCGCACGTATTGGTCGCTCGACAGGTGTGCTCCGTCAACGTTTGGGTTTCGATGTCGTACGACATTCCGCGGCACGCGTTGGAACCCCCGCAATGCGGTTGGGTCTCCACGATGCCGTTTTCAGCGGTGCACTGCGCGGTGAATTGGTCGAGCGTCAGCGACAAAACCGTGGTTGACGTGACACCGGGATCGGGAGAAACCCCGCCGTCGCACGCGGTTGCGGGGATCGGGGTGTCGCCGTTCGTTGTTTCGCTGCTCGCCGCGAGGGCACTCGAACTCGCGCCCGAGGTGCCGCACGCAGCGGACGCGACGGACAGTAGACCGCCAAGTGCTGCGGAGAGCAGCGCGTGGCTCGCGCCGACGCCGGTTTCATTGGACCATGACACGACGCCAACGATACCACACGGCGGGCGCACGATCTTCTCCAAGGGGCGCCCGAAAGCGGCACGGTAACGAAGGCGACCCCGAAATCGCTATGAACTCCGAATGGCACAAGAAGCACGTCCTGGGGAAAGGCGCCTCGCTCCAAGAGCGGATCGCGTGGCATCGTGAGCACCAGAATCGGTGCGCGTGTCGTCCGATCCCGGCAAGGCTCCTCGACGCGATGAGGCGCGACCCCGCCATCGACGAGTACCTGGCAGGTGTGAGTCCGAGCAGCCGCACGTTGCTTCAGAAGCTTCGGAGGACGATCCACACCCTCGTTGCCGAGGTCGAGGAGTGCATCAGCTACCGCATGCCCGCGTTCCGCTACCAAGGACGGATCATCGCGGGCTTCCAGGCCACCTCGACGGGCTGCTCGTATTACCCGTTCAGCGGGACGACGCTCAAGACACTGGCGGGTGACGTCGAGGGCTATCACAAGACCAAGAGCGCGCTGCATTTCGGGCCCGGCAAGTCTCTGCCCGCGTCTCTGGTTAGGAAGCTGCTCAAAGCGCGCATGGCGGAGGGAGCTTGAGCGATGGTCGGCGGCGTGATCCAAGCAAGCTCGAGACGACGATCCAGTATCTGCTGCGCTGAATGGACCAATGGCCATTGGCGCCCCGCATCGACGCCCTGGCGAGAATTAGGTAAGAGCACACGATGACCGCGCCGAACAAGACCCCCTATCCGTTCGTCGACTGCAGGAGATCGGCGTGAACCGGAGCGTCTCCGTGGCCCGTATGCAGCGAGCTCTCGCGGCATGGCAACGTGTGTCGGAGGCGATGCGCCTGGCATCGCAACGACGCGCCTCGATGCCGCCCCATGACCGCGACGCATGCCACGCCTGCCGGCGTGGAATTCCGGGCCGCTGCGTGTTCGTCGACGCGATGGTCGTCGCCGACGACGAGCTCGAGATACTCGCCGACGGCTTCGATCTCATGTCTCAATTTTGGGCCGAGATCGATGGCGCGTCCGAGGCGGGCTCTGCTCGTCGCTCCGGCCGTCCGGGGCTTCTCGATTCTCGTCGAGCCCGGAGAAGAGTTTCCAGAGAGCGAAGCGAGCACAGCGTCGCGCGACGCCCCGCCGCGACGATGAAGGCGCTCTAGAGCGCCAAACTCAGGCCACCGTAGATGACTCTGCCCACGCTCCCGGGTATCGAGTCGTGAACCGTGCCGCCCCACTCGGGTATGTGATACCGGTCGTCGAGCATGTTGTTCACTTGCAACTGCAGCGTGATGTCCGGTTTGAACCGCCAACGGAAGAACCGGTTGAGGCCGAACGTCGCATGCAGATTGAGCTCGTTGTGCGGTCCCGGCGCTGGATTGAGAGTGTTCTGAAACTGGCTTCCGTACGCGCCCGAAACGAGATCGAATAAGCTGACGTTGACGCCGTCGTCGGACATGTAACTCACGCCGGCCTTCGCGGTTACGGCCGGGATCGGCGTGACGCCCACCTGTCCCTGATCGTTCTCGCTTCGCTGGTAGAGCCCCGAAGCGGTCACGTAGATGAAGCGAGTGAAGTAGGCCTTCCCCTCGAGCTCGGCCCCTTGAATTTCGACTCCGCTCGTATTCGTGGAGATCTGCAATGCGTTCGTTCCCATGGCGCCGGGCGCCACCGTGGGCCGGATGATGTTTCTCTGTTTGCTGTAGAAATAGCTTGCGTCGACTTGCACCCCGTCTCCCTGGTAGCTCACGTCGAGATCGAGCGTCGACACCGTCTCCGGCTTCAAATTGGGGTCTCCGTGCAAGTTCACGTCGGTCAGGAACAATTCGTCGATGCTCGGGGCGCGGTAGGCAGTGCTGAAGAGGGCCTTGAAATTGATGCGCGAGACGGGCGAGACGATCAATCCGATCCTCGGAACCGCGCCGGCGGGGAGGCTTCCCACCTTGTTCGCCTGGATACCCCCGATGAGCTTGATCGGACGCCACGGCCGGTAGTCGACCTGGGCATATGCCTGAAATCCCACTTGACGAGCGTCGTCCGTCGTCGCGATGACCGGTAATGCGTTGTTTTTCTCCTTGCCCTCACGGCTATTGAGTAAACCGCCGACCACGATACGTGCGTTTTTCGATATATCGATGAAGTTCGTCCACTCGGTGATGAGTTCGGACGAGTTTCTCTTGACGAAGGGCCGGTTCTTGCTGAAGTCCAGCGTGGCGTTCGTGAACGTGACGTTCAAATCCGACTTCCAATTGTCTAGAAATTTGTGGCTGTAGCCGAGATTGAAGAACCCCTTTCCCCACGATCCGTCCGAAACGATCCCCTTGAGCTGGTTCGAAGCCGTCCCCCGCCGTTTGGAGTTGGAGTTCGCAGAAGAACTCGCTGCCCTCCCCGGGGGTGCTCTCGACCCCGACCGATCCGCCCATCATCTCGACCAGCCGCTTGGAGATGGCCAGGCCCAACCCCGTTCCGCCCGCTTTTCTCATCATCGATCCGTCCACCTGCGAGAACGCATCGAACAGCTTCGGCATGTCCTTGGCCGCGATGCCGATCCCCGTGTCGATGACCGCCACTCGTAGCGTCTCGCTCAGATCGTCGCGTTGGGTCACGCGCACGTCGACGAGGACCTCGCCGCGCTCTGTGAATTTGATTGCATTCCCGAGCAGATTATTGACCACTTGGCGCAAGCGATCGGGATCGCCGTGGTGGAGGGAGCCCATCTTCGGATCGATGCGGCAAATGAGCTCGAGTCCTTTGTCGTGCGCCCGATTGGCCTGGAGCTCGCAGACTTCCTGCACCACCGTGCGGAGGTCGAATACCACGCGCTTGATGCTGTATTTCCCGGCCTCCATCTTCGAGAAATCGAGCACGTCATTGATGATCGTGAGGAGCGCAGAGGCCGACGAATCGATGGTTTCGATGTACCGCCGCATCTTGCCTTCGAGAGGCATCTTGTGCACGAGGCGCGCGACGCCCAGAATTCCATTCATGGGCGTGCGAATTTCGTGGCTCACGTTGGCCAAAAACTCGCTCTTCATCCGCGATGACTCGAGCGCCTCGGCCGTCTTGACCTCCAGCGCGCGCATCGCGGTTTCGTTGGCCTCGGCCATTCCATTGAACGTCCGCGCGAGTTGCTCGATCTCGTCGCCGCTCGAGATTGTCACGCGAATGCCGCGGTTGCCGCGCGCCAACTCGGCGGACACGGACGCCAACTCCGACAGAGGCTGCGTGATCCGGTGCGATATGCGGCGGATGGCGGCGACCCCCAGGGCGACACCGGCCGCGCCGAGGCACGCGAGCAGACCGAGGAGCTCCGCGAGTGACCGCTTTGCGTGCGCGATCTCTTGCGCGACGGCCTGCTCGGTACGCACCTGGCTGATGCCGTATCGGACGGTACCGAGGTACTCGTCGCCGTCGAATACGTCGGCCGAAAACTCCTCCACGTTGGCGCCAAAAGCGGATAACGCACGAACGCGGGGACCGCGGACGGGGGCGTGGGACGACTCGGCGGGAATCTCCTGGAGAGCGGTTCGTGCATCCGCGCCGCTCAGGCCTGCGTCGGAGGTCTTGGGCGTTACGACGATCCACGGCGCCGACGCCGCGTCGATGTACGAGCCGTAGATGACGTCGACATCTTGCAAGACGGTCTGCCCGACGATCTCGCGAACATCGGAGAACGCGTTGTCTATCGCCATCACCCGGATCGCCAACGCCTGATTGGAAACGAGCAGTGTTCCCTTCTCGCGCTGGTTGTCGCGGACACGCGTTTCCGTGCGCCGCGCCCCGTCCTTCGAAGCGCGATACTGACCGACGCCGACGGCTCCGAGCGTCACCAAGGTCACCAAGACCCAGCTACCCATCATGGTGCGAAGTAGCTTGGATCGCAGCGAAATAAACTGAGTTGCGGCGCGATGTTTGCCTTCGGTTCCCACTTGCGATTTCTCTGGCACGACGTATGCTAGTTGTTAATGGTCGCCGCGCGCGTTCTGGTAGTTGATGACGACGAGATCGTCCGGGAACTCATGTGCGAATTGTTGCGTGAGCGCGGTTGCCAGGTATTCGACGCCGGATCGCCAATCGGAGTGACGAAGCTGATTACCGAACAGCGAATCGACGCCATTGTCCTCGACGTGATGATGCCGGACATTTCCGGTGACAAGTTAGCAAAGCTACTTCGCAGCAATCCGAGGCTCGAACAGTTGAAAATCGTTCTCGTGTCGAGCGGCAAGCAGGAAGACATCGCGAAGCTCGCCGCGGACGTCTCCGCGGATGCCGTGGTGTCGAAGTCGGACATTCACGGCCAGCTGGCAAACGTGGTGCTTGCAGCCCACAAGCGTCGGCCCACGCCCGGCCCGCGAAGCCGAACCTCCAAGTAGCGCGGACAACGCCGAGAGATCCATCGATTCGAACGATACGGCGCGGCGCGTGGCGGCGTGAAGCCCACGCAGCGCGGAAGGTCCCGGAACATCGCCGCGACGTTGATCGTCGCTGTAGCGCCGTGTGCGAGCGGGGCCGTAACGAGTGCGCCCATGTGGGACGAAGTTCGTGACAAGTCCCCACCCGGCTGCGTCGGAGGCTTTGGGGGGAAATCCTCTCCCCCCAAGCCCCCCAACCTCCATTTCCGGCCACACCTTCAGGGTGACACGGGTCTCCCACTAGCCCCACCCGGCTACGCCCGACACGCGATGCAGGAAACGAGCGTCCTGTTCCTGCTGGGGAGCTCGAGGAGGAGCGGCATCGCTCCCCTCGACGTGCCGTGAGTGAGCCCGTTCTGTCGAGCGGAGCCCTTGCCGGAGGCAAGGCGGAGCGAGACTCAGGGTGACCCTGGTTACCCACTAGGGATGCCTTCGCGCCCGACCAACTCACCGATGTGCCCCGCGCCGTCACGCTCTACGATGCTCGAAATCTCGCGCGAAATTCGGCCCGGCGCGAACGGCCCCCCGTAGACGAATCCAGTATACATCTGTACGAGGTTCGCCCCGGCGCGAATCAGCGTGACCGCGTGCTCCGCGCTCTCGACGCCGCCGACGCCGATGACCACGGCCTCGCGTCCGAGGCGCGCCCGCACCTGGCGCACGACGCGCGTCGTGCGCGACCGGAGCGGAGCTCCACTCAAGCCCCCGGCACCCATCGCCTCCACACGCGCGGCATCCGTCACGAGCCCGGCGCGGCCGATCGTCGTATTGGTCGCGACGACCCCCGCGATACCCGTTTCCATTACCGCGGACAGCAGGTCGTCGAGCTCCTCGTCATCGAGGTCCGGGGCGATCTTCACGAGGAGCCTCACCGTATGTGCACTTCTCGCGCAGAGTGTCGAAAGCAATTCACGCACGTGATGGCGGGCCTGCATCGCGCGGAGGCCGGCCGTGTTCGGCGAAGACACGTTGACCACGACGAAGTCCGCCACGCCGCGCACGCAATCGAACGACGCCACGTAGTCCGCGACGACGGCCCCCAAGTCGTCGACGGGTACGGCGCGCGACTTGCCAATCGAGACTCCGAGGGGAACCGGCACCGACGCCCGGACGGCGTCGATGCGGGCTGCAACGGCGCGCGCCCCGTCGTTCGGAAAGCCCAGGCGGTTGACGAGGGCGCGATCCGCGGGAAGCCGAAACATGTTCGGCCGCGGGTTTTCGCGTTGCGCCTGCGCCGTCACGGTACCGAGCTCGATGTGACCGAAGCCGAGCGCCGAGAGAGCGCGCGGGCGGAGCGCGTTCTTGTCGAAGCCAGCCGCCAGTCCGACGGGCGAAGGAAACGTGAGGCCCATGGTCCGGACAACGATCCGTTCGTCCGCGGATGCCGACGCCGCGCTCTGAACGAGCGCGCGCAAGGCGGTAGAGTGCTCCACGGGAGCAAGGGCGGCCAGCGCAAGTCCGTGCGCGGAGGCCGGCGGAACTGCGAACAGGATCGGCCGCAGCGCCCACTCGTACACGGACATGGTCGAGCTCCGGGGTAGCGGTGCAGACCCGGCGGTGCAAGTCCGTGGCAAGCGCGGACCCCAGGCGGCGCGTGCTCGACGGCCGGCAACCCATTCGGGTCTGCTATGTTCGGGGTTTGGGAGGGCTTGCCGTCGGCGGTCGACCGGAAAGCCGCATAACGAGCCCAACACACGCGGAGCCCGCATGATTGTCGGTGTGCCGAAGGAGATCAAGACTCGCGAATACCGCGTCGCCATGACGCCCGCGGGAGCACGAAGGTTGGCGTCAGAGGGGCACCGGGTGCTCGTCGAGCGCGGTGCGGGCGACGGGAGTGGTGTCAGCGACGAGGAGTACGCGGCCGCGGGCGCCACACTCGTGCCCACCGCGGCGGACGCATGGGCCGCCGAGATGGTGATGAAAGTGAAGGAGCCGCTCGCCGGCGAATACGGCTATTTTCGAAAGGACCTGATCCTCCTTACCTACTTGCACCTCGCGGCCGAGCCGGGCTTGACGGCGCGCCTTGCCACGAACGGCGTCGCGGCCGTGGCCTACGAGACCATTGCGCTCGAGGACGGGACATTGCCCCTGCTGAGGCCCATGAGCGAAGTGGCCGGCCGTATGGCGGTGCAGGTTGGAGCCACCTGGCTCGAGAAGGAGCGGGGCGGCAAGGGCGTCTTGCTGGGCGGCGTGCCGGGCACGAGGCGCGGACGCGTCGTGATCCTCGGCGGCGGCGTGGTGGGACGCAACGCAGCGGCGATTGCCGTCGGAATGGGGGCCCACGTGATCGTCCTCGACGTGCGCGCGGAGCCGATGGCGCTGCTGGAGGACCTGTTCGGCGCTGCGATCGAGACGCTTTACTCGAACGCGGCGAACATCGAAGAGAGCGTCGCGCGGGCGGACCTGGTCGTGGGCGCCGTGCTTGTCACCGGCGCCGCGGCTCCAAAGCTCGTCACCGAGCAGCTCGTCGGAGCCATGGAGAAGGGCAGCGTCATCGTCGACGTTGCGGTCGATCAGGGAGGCTGCATCGCGACGTGCCGGCCGACCACCCATGACCAGCCCACCTACGCGGTCCATGGCGTCGTGCACTATTGCGTCCCGAATATGCCCGGGGCCGTTCCGAAGACCAGCACCTGGGCGCTCACGAACGTGACCCTTCCGTACGCCTCGAAAATCGCCAAACACGGCCTAGCCGCCGTCGCGCGGCGGGACAATGCGCTTCTCGCGGGCATCAATACGTACGGTGGACATGTCACCTGCGAGCCGGTCGCTCATGCCCACGGGATCCCGTACCTTCCCGCCCGATCGCTGCTCGGTTGAATGACCAGCCCCCCATGTGCCGGCCCCCCATGTGTCCATGTGTCACGGGCGTCACCGTGGACGGCCGGTCGGACGCAAAAAGGATGGGT
This sequence comes from uncultured delta proteobacterium, assembly GCA_963831555.1. Taxonomy (GTDB): domain Bacteria; phylum Myxococcota_A; class Polyangia; order Polyangiales; family Polyangiaceae; genus Palsa-1150. Next base: position 234,497 of record CAWHQT010000013.1, on the reverse strand, counting down.
CGGGAACTCCGCACGAGCCGTCGTGTCAGTGCTCGAGAACCTCGTCGGCGGCGGAAGACGGTGCGCGAGCGCGCGCGGCGTGACAACCTCTCTACGGATCCACGAGGGCTGCAAGGATACGGGTGAAAATCGAATGCGACTTTGGATCTACGGCGCAGCGGGCCTTCTGGGGGTATCGGTCCTCTGGATCATGAGCGGGACGCAGCGCGAAAGACCGCTTTTGGGCTCCGGGGTCCTCGAGCCCGTGGGACCGCTCGAAGTCGACGCCACTTCTCGTCCCAACGACGCGGAGCCAACACGCCGGCTCGCGCAGGCCTACCTGGACGCTCGCCAGCCCGGTCTTGCGGTTGTGCTGATCGAGGCGGCTCGGTCCACCGTTCGGGCCGACGTTCGCGTGCAGCACATCCAGGCGCGGGCTCTCCTTGACCAAGGGCGGAACGACGAAGCACTGACCGTGGAACGCCGCGTCGTCGGGGCATGCGGCCGGATGGACGGCAGGGCAAGCGAGGCCAGAGGCTGCGACGACGTGCTCATCGCGTCGGCGACCCGCCGCGTGGCCATTTTGGAGGAGATGGTCCGGTTCGGCGTGCAGGACGTCCAGGCCTATCCCGAAGCGAGTCTCGCCGCTTACCAAAGTGCCACGCGGCAAGCGCGGGTGAGCCTGCAATAACGGCTGGACGAAGCGGGATTCCGACGACTTTCGGCCGGCGGCCCGGCAGACTACACCCTCGGAGCACCCTCTCTGGAGCGCGACCCCATGTGCGGAATCGTCGGTTACGTCGGCACAAAAGAGTGCGCCCCCATCCTCGTGGAGGGACTGCGCCGCCTCGAATACCGCGGTTACGACTCGGCCGGCCTGGCTCTCCAGACGAACTCGGCGCTCGGATCCAGGGGCGCCCGCAGCGTCGAGATCGTCAGGGCAGTCGGTAAACTGGCGAATCTCGAGGCCGCGCTCCGGAGAAATCCCCTCGCCGGGACGACGGGAATCGGCCACACCCGGTGGGCAACGCACGGACGTCCGAGCGAGGCCAACGCGCATCCTCACTCTGCCGGCGCCGTAGCCGTCGTCCACAACGGCATCATCGAGAACCATGTGGCGCTTCGGCGCGAGCTCGAAGCCAAGGGAATTCGTTTCGCGAGCGACACGGATACCGAAATCGTCGCCCACCTGATCGACGAAGCGTTGCGGGGCGGCGAGGCGTCGCTAGCTCACGCCGTGCGCGCTGCGCTCCGGCGCGTTCGCGGGTCGTACGGCATCGCCGTCGTTTCGGGTGAGTCGCCGAGCGAGATCGTGGTGGCCAAGTCCGATAGCCCGCTGGTCATTGGCCTGGGCGACGGCGAAGTCCTTTGCGCGAGCGATATTCCCGCGCTGCTCGCGCACACGCGCAACGTCGTCTTCCTGCACGACGGCGAAGTGGCGACGCTGACGCCGGGCGGGGCGGCGATCACCACCCTCGACGGCGCTCCCGTCGAACGCGCGTCGCGACGGATCGATTGGTCCCCGACGCAGGCCGAAAAGGGTGGCTACAAGCATTTCATGCTCAAGGAGATTCACGAGCAGCCGCGCGCCGTCGAAGACACGCTGCGCGGCCGCGTCGATCTCCGCGAGGGCGACGTCATCGGTGAGGAGATCGGAATCAGCGCGGATCTGGCCAGGAGAATCGAGCGGGTTTACTTCGTTGCGTGCGGGACGAGCGCGCACGCCGCGGTCGCGGGCCGCTACTGGGTGGAACAGATTGCGCGAGTTTCTTCGGTCGTCGAGGTGGGCAGTGAAGTGCGATATCGCGACCCGGTTTTCTGCGACCGCGATCTCGTCGTTGCGGTCAGTCAGAGCGGAGAGACGCTCGACACCCTTGCGGCCGTGAAGACCGCCAAGGCGAGAGGCGCGACCGTGCTCGCCGTGGCCAACGTCATCGACAGCGCGATCCCGCGGGCGAGCGACGGAGCGCTCTACACGCACGCGGGGCCAGAGATCGGCGTCGCGTCGACCAAATGCTTCACGACCCAGCTGGTCGCCATGTTGCTGCTCGCCGTGTATCTGGGGCGCCGCCGCGGAACGCTCGCCCCGGACGAGGCGCGGCGCATTCTCGAGGCCCTCGCGCGCGCTCCACAGCAAATGCGCGATGTCCTTTCGAATACGGATGACATCCGGTATCTCGCGAAAAAACACATGCGCGCCGCGCACATGCTCTTCCTCGGGCGCGGGACCGGTTATCCGATCGCCCTCGAAGGGGCGCTCAAGCTCAAAGAAATTTCATACATACACGCAGAGGGCTACGCCGCAGGCGAGATGAAGCACGGTCCCATCGCGCTCATCGACGAGGAGATGCCGGTCGTCGTCGTGTGTCCGCGCGATGCCCACTACGAAAAGGTCTTCTCGAACATGCAAGAGGTGAAGGCGCGCGAGGGCCAGATCATCGCCGTGTGCACGGCAGGAGACGCCGACGTGCGGGCGCTGCTCACGACGGAAGCCGGCGGGCGTGGGGTGCACAGGCCGAACGCGCCTGCGCCCGAGCCCGATATTCTGACGGTCCCCGCGGCCGCGCCCGAGGTGCTCCCGCTCCTCACCGTGATCCCCCTGCAGCTTCTTGCGTATTACGTCGCCGACTTCAAAGGAACGGACGTAGACCAGCCTCGCAATCTCGCAAAGACGGTGACCGTCGAATAGGGGGCGGCCGCCAGCTCGGGCGCTTGCCGATCGCCGGGGCGTGCCATCGAGGGTGTTGCCGCGGGCGTTGCGAGCGATTTAGGCCAAGGCGGGCGCGAGCACCGCGCAATGGCCATTTTCGGCTTTGAGCCGGAGCGGCGCCCAACGCCGCATCGAATCGCGCAGCGGCACCACCCTCTTACGAGTTCGCGCGCTTGAGCCGGTCCATCGCGGCCATCAGCTGCCGCAAGCTCTGCTGCTGCGCCGTCGCGCTGGCCTCGATCTTCGCCGCCGAGGCGAGCATCTGCTGACTTCCAGTCGCCTGCACCTTTTGGCTCGAGTTGAGCTGGCTGACCATCGTCGAAATGTTCTCTATGGCGGTCGAAATTTGCTTGCCCCCGCGCGCTTGCTCTTGCGAGCTGCGCTCCACGTGTTGGGTGATGATTCGCATCTTCTCGGCGCTCTTCATGATGAGCTCCGAGCCGCGCGCCTGCTCTGCGGTCGCGGCCGCGATCTGCTGCACCGTCTCGGCGATGCGACCGATCGCGTCGGTCACTTGCTTGCTGCCTTTGGCCTGCTCCACGGTCGCGCGGGCGATCGCGCGGACCATGTTCGTGCTCTTTTGCGAGCTCTCGAGGATCTTCTTGAGCGCCCGCTCGGCCTCGTTGGACACTTCGACACCCCGGTCGACGTTGTGCGCCCCGCGCTCGACCGCGGTGATTGCATTCTTGCTTTCGGCTTGAATCGTCTTGATGAGGTCCGTGATCTCCCGGGTACTGGTCCCCGCGCGTTCGGCGAGATCCTTGATCTCGTCGGCCACGACCGCGAAGCCCTTTCCCTGCTCGCCCGCTTGCGCGGCAATGATCGCGGCGTTGAGCGCGAGCAAGTTCGTCTGCTCGGCGACGTCGTCGATCACGTTGACGATCTGCCCAATGGCTTCGATCCGCGACCCCAGGTTGGAGATGACGGAGACCGCTTCTTGCGAGCTCTCTTTGATTCGGTAGATTTCGCTGATCGTCTTGAGGATGGCTTCGGCGCCCTTCTCGGCGTCCAGGGCCACTTCTTCGGAGAGCCGCGCCGTCTCGTTCGCGTTGCTTTGGACTTGATCGATCGAGACGTCCATTTCGTTCATGGAGCTGCTCGTTTCTTCCGCCGTGAGCGACAACGCGTCGACGTTCTTTGCGACCTCCTTGATCGAGTAGGCCATCTCTTCGATTGAGCTCACCGTTTCGCGAACGCTCCCCGCGAGCTCCCCTACGTTCTCGGCGACCTCGTCGTTCGTCGCGGTCATCTGCAGAATCGAGCTCGACGATTCTTCCGCGCTCTGTGTCAGAGCCTCGAGGTGGGTCGCGATCTCGTGCACTGCGCTCGTGAGCTCCTTGATGAGGCGCGAAGTCTCATCCGAAGCCGCCACTTGGCTCTCGACGTTCGCTTCCAGCCGCTGGGCGCTCTCTTCGAGCATCCGTTCGTACTCGCTCATCTGGTCGCGCTTGGCGCCGAGCTCATCGCGATCTTTGCGCCTTTGATCCGCAAGAGAACCGAGCGCCTCGTAGAGTACGAGCGAGTCGCCCGCTGCCTGCGCGGGCACCCCCGGACGTTCGCCCGCCGCAACCCGGCGCGCGGCGTCGACGAGACCCGGAAGCGAGGTTCCGCTCGACCCTGCGCCACTCGCGGCAATCGCCACGGCACCAAAGACGGCGACGGCCATGATCCACCGGCCTGCGTCTGTCGCGACGAAACTCCCGACGACGCCCGCGAGAAGCACGGCGAGCATGCAGACGATCTGTTTGAGCGACAGGGTCATTTCGGCGGCGCTGGCGCGACCACGCGAAGGTACCGGCGGTCACTCGCCCCTGGCAAGCAAACCTCGCCGCGAAGGGTCCGTAGGCCTAAGTTGACCCGCGTGACGTTCCCCACCGCGTCGACCTTTCCTTTGCCTCCGATCAACGGAACTCGCGAAGAAGCGCGCGTCGTGCTGCGCTTCGAAGATGTCGTCCAGGACGGACGGCTGGTGCTGGAGGCGCTCCCCAACGCGATCGGGCCCACGGTCTGGCGCCGGATGCTGGCTCCGGATCGGCTCGCTACAGCGTGCCGGCAGAAGGGCATCGTTCCCATTCTGGCTCGGCTCGTTCTCGAGGGCACCCCCGGGCCGTTCTCGGTGAGCGCCGAGATCATGGCCGAGACGGCATACCAGATCGCCACCACGGACGACGATCGGCTGATGCTCGATGTGTGGGCGGACCTGTATGCGCCCATCGGGCGGACGCACGGTGCGGCCCCGGGGGAGGGAACCCGGGTCCTCGCAGGGCGAGTCTTTGCGCAGCACGCCTTCACGAAGCCCTTTGCGCCAGCGGGCCATCGCCGCGTCACGCGAAGCGAGATGCAAGAGGTTCTCGGCGTCGACGAGGAGCGGGCCGGACCCCCCGGTCTCGAAACGGTTGCGGATTTGGCCCGCTTGCCTGCGGGCGCGGTCGCGCTCGAATCCGCGCCTCGGTTGGACGCCGCGCGCGTGACGTTCGGCCTCATGCATACCGACAGCAACATGCACGTCAACTCGCTCGTATACCTTCGCGTTTGCGAAGAGGCGGCGCTCCGCCGCTTCGCCGACCTGGGGCGCACCGGCAACCAGCTCGGCCGCCGGATCGACATCGCGTATCGCAAACCGTGCTTCGCCGGGCAAACCGTGCGCGTCGCGCAGCAGGCGTTCGAGAACGAGGGCCGCATGGGGGCGGCGGCCGTTCTGGTACCCCACGTCGAGGGGGCCGCCGACGACGCGATGATCCACGGGCGCCCGCACGCGTTTGCGAAGATCCTCTTCGAGCCATAGACGTGGTCGAGCCCCTGCCACGCCGCTGGAGCCCTACGGCGCATCGCGCGGTGCGACCGGCGGCGGCCTCCAGCGACGCGGAGAGAAAGCCGCTCCGAGCGCGTCGAAACGGGCCCGCACCGCCGTGATGGCCACCGCGCTGGCGTCGACTCCGACGAAGGGTCGCTGCATTCTGTGGGCTACCGCCAGGGTGGTTCCGCTTCCGGCGTAAGGGTCCAAAACGAAGTCCCCTTCGTTCGACAAAGCTCCAATCAGTCGCTCGAGCAACGCCTCGGGCTTCTGCGAGGGATACCCCGTGCGCTCGCGAGCGACGGGAGCGATGACCCCGATTTCCCAAACGTCCCCCATGGGCACGCCGGCGGTCGGTACGTCCGTCGTCGAGGATCGGGACCGCCTGCCCTCGCGAGAAAATACGGCGCGCTGCTTGTGGGTCCCCCATGTGGCAAGGGTGGATGAGGCAAGCTTCTCGTACGGCTGGTTCCACCTCGGCTTTTCGCGCATGTCGCGGCGCCAGCGCAAGAGAACGTCGTGAACACGCTGGAAGTTGTCGGTTCTGCTCGGCCACCGCCGGTAACGCCATACGATCTCGCTCGCGAAGGCGGCGGCCCCGAAGATCTCATCGCCGAGGACTTTGACGTAGTGGCTCGTCTTCGGATCGACGTGCACGACGATCGAGCCGTGCCCTGCCAGCAGCGCGCGGACGGCCTCGAGCCGCTGGCCCAGGGCGTCCAGCCACGAGGGCAAGTCAGGCCAGCGGTCGTCGAAGGCGTGCACGCGCGAAAGCGGCGTTCCCAGGGGCGCGCCGGCTTTTCGCAGGCGGGCGACGTGCGCGCGGTTCGTGAAAAACGGAGGATCCAGGTAGGCGAGCGTGAACGCACCCTGATGGGTCAACGCGAGCGTGTTCAAGCAATCGAGATTGTCTCCCTGCAGGAGCCAGCCTACGTCCGCGCCCACAGTCCATGCGCTCTTCGGTCCTCGGCTCGCGCGGACGGCAGGCGGTCGAACGGCCCTACCGTCCCACGTTAGCGTGGCAGCGCGTGAACGAGACATGGCGGCGATCGTAGCGAACCGCGGTCGCAGCGAACCAGTTCGCTGCGAACCGCGAGCCCGCGCCCCTTCGTTGGCGAGCGGGTCGACGGAATGCGTGTCTCGGCTCGCCGGCGCCCTCGGTCTGCTATACCGCAAGCGCATGTCGGCGCCGGCAGGAGGCAATTCCCGCGTTCTATCCGGTATGCTCGCGGGGGCTTTGGCGGCCTCCTTGGCGTGCAGCCACCCGGCGCCCGAAGCGACACCCGAAGGCGCCGTGCGCGCGTTTCTCGACGTGATGGAAGGGGCAGGGGACGACGCCTCGCTGACCCGTCGCGCGTACGACCTACTCGGGCCGCAGGCACGCGCCAACCTGGGCGAACGAGCGCACCGAACGAGCCAGCTTCAGGGTCGCCAAGTCGAGCCGTGGACGATGCTCGCGGCGGGCCTCTTCGGGGTGGCGTTTCGACCCAAGGCGACCCACGCAACCGTCGTCGGCGACCGGGCGACGGTCGACGTAGTCGGCGAGGATCCGCAGAGCGAGCACGCGAGCGTCCTCTGCGTGCACGAATCGGGAGGCTGGCGCATCGAGCCGGGGCTGCCCGAACCGTGAAGCCTCGCTTCGCTCGCCTCCTCTCTCGCAGGCTCTCCTAGCCTAAGCTTGCACGGCACGTCGAAGGGAGCGAAGCCGCTCATACTCGAGCATCCCACCAGGAAGAGACGCTCGTTCCTTCTTCGCGTGCCCGGCTGCGGGCGGGGCACTTAGCTAGCCGGGCGGCTTCGAGCGCGGCACGTCGTGGCTGTGGGACGCGTCGCGTCGCACATCGTGCCAACCGACCCAATTGGCGCCGTTCGGCCCGTGCTCGCGCTTCCAGATAGGCACACGCTCCTTGATGCGATCGATGAGCGCCCGGCAGGCCCGATAGGCCTCGTCGCGATGCGGCGCGCTCGCCGCGCAAATGACGGCGGTGTCGCCAATCGACAGCGCGCCGGTGCGGTGCGCCACGGCCACGCGGACCTTCGGTATCTCGGCCGACACCTCGGCCGCGATTCGCTTCATTTCCACGAGGGCCATCGGCGCGTACGCTTCGTATTCCAGCTTGACGACCACGCGTCCGTCGCTGTGGTTGCGCACCGTTCCGAGGAACACGCTCATCGCGCCCGCGCCATCGTGGCGCACACTCGCCACGACTTCGTCGAGCGACAAAGCTTCGCCTCGCAGCGCCACGAACGGGTCGCTCACCGCGTGCTCCCGTCGGCCGGGCGTGAGACAGGCCCGCTCTCACCGCCGCTCTTTTCCTCGAGGCGAACGCACTCGACGGTGGCCCAGCGGTCGGCGCTCTTGACCATGTCATAGACCGTCAGCGCCGCCACGCTGGCGGACACCATGGCTTCCATTTCGACGCCCGTTCGATCGAGCGCTTCGACCTCGGCGCGCACGTGGATCTCGCCTCGCGCTTCGTTGGAGTCGAACTCGATCGCCGCGCTGGTCGTTTGCACCGGGTGGCACAGAGGAATGAGCTCAGGTGTGCGTTTGACCGCCAGGAGGCCCGCTACCCGCGCGACGGCGAGCACGTCGCCCTTGGGAAGGCCGCCAGCGACGACCGCTTGGACCACCGCTCGTGTCGTGCGCACGCGTGCGCTCGCGACGGCGCGTCTCGCGGTGACGGCCTTCGACCCGATATCCACGACGCGGGCTTGCCCCCGGCTCGTCAGGTGGCTGAACGGGGATTCGGGGATCGCCGGACTTGGACCGAGCGCGTCCCCGGCCGCCGCTTGCTGCGGGGCGTGCGTCGTCTTGAGCCAGCTCGTCGCGACGATTTCGTCGTACGCGCGGGCGAGCGTCTCCGGTCTCGCCGCGCACTTCGCCAGCGCGTACCGATCGAGGGACCGGAGCGATTGCCACACGGCGTCGTGGAGCGGGCGCGTCGGCCCCAGCGCGTCGACGATTTCGCTCGGAGGGATGAAGCGATCCGGCTCGACGATCGGTTCGATGTCAGTCGGCGCCGGAACGGACCTACTTAACCGCGCCGCGCTGTCCGACCCCGCGCCCGTACTCGCGCTTTCGGCCTCGCCCGCGAGGACAAGATGGGCGCGATCGTCGACCGCGAGCGAGAGCCACCCCGCGAGCGACAGCTTCTTGCCCAAAGCATCCAAGACGCGCCGGGCGGCTAGCGGCATGTAGGGCAGATCTTCGGCGATCGCTTCGAAGGCATAAATGGCCTGGCGAGGCTCCCCATGCGTCATGAGGTGCACCATGACATGGTTTCGTGCCGCTCCTCGAGCGCCGGGGCCGGAAGTGTGTCCGCCGTACCCGCCGCCGTTTCAGCTCGCGACCACGGGCACTTTACGCGGCTTGGATGCCGCCGCTTTGGGTAGGCGCACGATGAGCGTGCCATGCTTCACTTCGGCGGTCACACTGGACGCGTCGATGCCCGCCGGAATTCGAAAGCTCCGAACGTAATCCACAGACGCATACTCTCTGGCCAGGGCGGGGCCCCCTTCGTCTGCCTGGGCCGCGCGCGCGGTCTCCAGCGTCAAGGTGTCATGCTCGACGCGGACATCGATCGCCTCACGGGCGACCCCCGGCACGTCGGCAACGACGAACACGTTGTCTTCGTTTTCGTAGACATCCACATTCGGCGTAGCGGTGCGCCGGACGGCCTGCTTCGTCTGCGTCGTACTCTTGGTATCGCGAACGGCTATTGCCTCTTCCATGACTCGCCTCCTCTCAAAAATATATTCTTGTAATGGCGCGTAGTGTCCTACGGACTCAAACCGACTTTACGGTGATCTGTCGCGGCAACGTCTCTTTGGCTTTCGGTAGCGTGATGGTCAAAATCCCGTCCTGCATGGTCGCCTCCACCGCGTCGCCGTCGACCCGACCCGGCAGCGGAAGCTTGCGCGCGAATGCCACGGGGGGCCGCTCACGAAGCCGTATGGCAGAACCAGCGGGAATGTCGCTCTTGCGCTCGCCGCGAAGGACCAGCGCGCCGTCCTCCACGGAGACGGATACATCGCCCTGCCGGACGCCCGGCACTTGAGCCTTGTAGACGAAGGCTTCCTTCGTCTCGAACGCGTTGATCGGCGGCCATGGCGCCCGCGCGACGCGCCGTGCGCCTTGGCCACCCTCCTGTCGAGTGACCACCCAGTCATCGAATACGTAATCGATACGGCGCTGCAGCAGGTTCATGGCGCGAAGTGTGTCGTCGAAATCTCTCCAGCCGGTCAACATGACAATCCTCCCATCACGGGCAGTGCCCCACCGAGCTGGCGAAGCACGTATCCTGAATTTCGCTCGCTTCCGCACAGCGCGTGATCGCCACCGCGCCTCGCGCTTCGAGCTTGACCAAGGACTTAAGCACCGGGGCCGCCGTGTAAAGGCCCGGCGGGTGGACGGGCCGACGCTGTCCCAGTAGCGTGGCTCGCCCGGCAGCGTTCTCGTGAGAGAAGAGCGCCCCGCCCGGGCAGGCCATCCCCGAAAGGGGCCCACTCTTGCGAAGGACGCGATGACCGAGGACCTAAAGCGTAGGGCCGCCCGGGCCGCCATGGACGAAATTCCAGAACGCGGCGTTATCGGACTGGGCAGCGGTTCGACCGCGCGCCTCTTCGTGGAGGAGCTCGCCGTCCGCGTCCGGGCCGGAGCGCAGATCGTCGGAGTTCCCACGTCGGAATCGACGCGAGCATACGCCTCGAGCCTCGGCGTCCCCCTGCTTGCCGACGAGGGACCGTGGGTCATCGACGTCAACGTGGACGGAGCGGACGAAGTCAGCGCGACCCTCGACCTCATCAAGGGCGGGGGCGGCGCCCACGCGCGCGAAAAGATCGTGAACTATGCGTCGGCGCGCAACGTGGTCATTGTCGACGCGAGCAAGATGTCCACCCGTCTCGGCGAGCGCTGGCCGGTCCCGGTGGAGGTTTTGCCCTTCGCGCACGCGACGACGCGGGCCCACCTCGAGCGCTTCGGGCTGCCCGTGCTGCGCCTGCTCGGCGGCAGCCCGATGCGGACCGACGCCGGCAATCTCATCTACGATCTCGCGACCGGCCCGATTGACGATCCTGCCGGGCTCGACCGCGCGATCCATGCGATCCCCGGCGTGGTCGAGGCAGGTATCTTCGTCGGCCGGGCGGACGTGGTCCTCGTTGCCGACGGGGTGGACGTGAAACGTCTCCTGCGTGCCGGATAGGGCAAGCGCGGTCGTCACAACTGGACGAGGGCCCGCGTTCCCATGGCCGCCTGCGTTACAAAGAGGAGCTTTCGCCTGTCGATGGGGCCGCCGTGAATCCGGTCAAGGGCAGCAAGAGAACTTGCGGTCCGAACTGGAGCGCCATGACCACCCTGACCGCGGTTGCGTTCTTGGGGGTGAGCTGCGTGAGGACGACCCAGTCTTGCGCCGTGCGCTGCGTCCAGGTTCCCACGTCGACACGAACGCCCACGTCCGATGGTTGAACCCTTCAGCGAACGGAAGGTGCCCTTCGCGGCACGCGCACCCGCGGCGGTCCCGGAAGGTGGTTCGGACGACCGCACTCGTGGACCGGTCCATGACTGCTACCCAGCGTCCAATGTGCCATTGTTTCCGAGGTGCGGATGGGATTTGAACCCACGTATGTCGGTTTTGCAAACCGATGCCTAACCACTTGGCTACCGCACCACATCGCGCCATCCCGCGGCCAACGAACAGCGCGCACCATGCCACAACGAGCGGGTGCCCGCAAAGTGTGGTGCCCCGGGCCGGACGCTCACCCGCGGCCGCCCTATCCGAGCCGGTCGCAGACCGCCGCGCCCATCTCGCGCGTCGTGATGGGCTTGTCCGTGCCCATGTCGGCCGTTCGAGCCCCGGCCGTGATGGCCGCATCCACGGCTTGCTCGACGGCGCGCGCCTCGTCCTCCAGGCCCAGGGAATGGCGCAGAAGCATCGCCGCGCTCATGATCGTACCGAGCGGGTTGGCGATTCCTTTGCCCGCGATGTCCGGCGCCGAACCGTGAATAGGCTCGTACAAGCCGCGCGGGCCGTCACCCAACGACGCGCTCGGCAAAAGCCCGAGCGATCCCGCGATCACGGCCGCTTCGTCCGTGAGAATGTCGCCGAACATGTTCTCCGTCACGACCACGTCGAACGCTTTGGGCGAAGTCACGAGCCGCATCGCGCACGAGTCGACGAGCTGGTGCTCCATGCGCACCCCGGGCGTTTCTTTCGCGACTTCCATCGCGACTTCACGCCACAAACGCGAAGACTCGAGCACGTTGGCCTTGTCCACCGATGTAACGAGCTTGCGGCGTCCGGCGGCCAATCGCATCGCGAGCCGAACGACGCGCCGTATCTCTTCGTCCGTGTACTCGAGAGTGTCGACCGCGCGCGTGCGCTCGCCGACCGTCTCGCGAAAACGAGGCTTGCCGAAATAGAGGCCCCCCGTCAGCTCGCGGACGAACAGTATGTCGACCCCCTCGACGCGCTCCGGCTTCAACGGCGACGTCGACGCCAGCGCGGGATGCACGCGCACCGGACGCAAATTCGCGTAGAGGCCGAGCGCGCGGCGCACGCCCAAGAGCCCTTGCTCGGGCCGTACTTTTGCGCGCGGGTCGTCCCACTTCGGGCCGCCTACGGCTCCGAGCAAGATGGCGTCTGCGCTCTGGCAGGCGAGCAGTGACTCCTCGGGGAGCGGATCCCCTTTCGCGTCGATGGCGGTTCCCCCGATGAGGTGATCGACGAACGAAAACGCATGGCCAAATCGCGCCGCCACGCGCTCGAGCACACGCCGTGCTTCCGCCACAATCTCGGGGCCGATGCCGTCGCCCGCCAGTAAGACCAGTTTCGCCTTCATCACGCGGCCCCTTTCTCGACCCGTTCCTCGACTCGCTCGGCCTGCTCTGCGTGGACTTCGAGTCGAGCCGCCTCGCGTGCGGCTTGCGCCACGCCCAAGCCGTACTCGATACCGTCGGCGAGCGCGAGCCACGAAGCCTCGAGGACGTTGGGCGACGCACCGACCGTCGTCCACCGTTGCTCGCCGAAGCTACTATCGATGAGCACGCGCACGGTGGCCGATGTGCCGGCGACCCCGTCGAGGATCCGCACTTTGTAGTCTTCGAGGCGAATGCCCGTAACCTCCGGATACGCAGCGCACAGCGCCTTGCGCAGGGCGGCGTCGAGTGCGCTCACCGGGCCGTTGCCTTCGGCGGCGGTGTGCACGGTCTCGCCCCGAATGCGAATTTTGACGGACGCGTCGGCGACGGCCTCCTCGCGGCTCCGCCGATTGACGATCACCTTGTAGTCCACGAGGTCGAAGGGCGCCGTATATCCGACGGTCTGCCGTCGCATCAGCAGAGCGACCGAGGCCTCGGCGGCTTCGAATGCGTAGCCGCGCGATTCGAGCTCCTTGACGCCCTGCAACACCGTCGACGCCGCGCCCGAGTCGATCTTGACGTCATACTCCTCGGCCTTGGAGAGAACGTTGCCCCGGCCCGAAAGCTCGCTGACGACGACCCGCGTACGGTTGCCCACGAGCGCCGGATCGATATGTTCGTAGGAGCGAGGATGCCGCCGAATCGCCGCGACGTGAATGCCGCCCTTGTGCGCAAAGGCGCTCCGCCCGACGTACGGCGCGTGCGCGTCGGGAGCCAGATTCGCGATGTCCGCAACCTGGCGAGCCAGATGAGTCAGCGTGGCGAGCCCGCCCTCCCGCACACAGCGCATCATCATCTTGAGCTCGAGCGTCGGGATGATGGAGCAAAGGTTGGCGTTGCCGCAGCGCTCGCCGTACCCATTGATCGTCCCCTGGACGTGAGTGGCCCCACCGCGCACGGCCGAGAGCGAGTTCGCCGCGCCACAGCCCCCGTCGTCGTGGGCATGGACGCCCACGGCGATCTTCAACTGCTCCGAGACCGACCGTACCCGGTGCTCGACGTCCCAAGGGAGGGTTCCGCCGTTCGAGTCGCACAAAACGACGATCTCCGCCCCGGCGCTCGCCGCAACCCGGAGCGTCTCGAGAGCGTACCCTTCGTCCTCGCGGCAGCCGTCGAAAAAGTGCTCCGCGTCGTAGATCACCCGGCGCCCGCTTCGCGCCAGATATGCCACCGTGTCGCGTATCATCCGGAGGTTCTCATCCGCCGTGACTCGCAGAATCGCCCGTACGTGAAGCATCGACGTTTTTCCGACGAGCGTGCACACGGGCGCGCGCGTCGCCAGCAGCGCCGAGACCTGCGGGTCGTCCTCGGCGGCGACACCGGCCCGACGTGTTGCCCCGAATGCGGTGATCTGGGCATGTTCCCAAGGCACGTCCCGCGCGCGCTCGAAGGCTTCGGCGTCCTTCGGGTTGGATCCAGGCCATCCCAGCTCGATGAACGTGACCCCCAGCGCATCGAGCAAATGCGCGATCCGGATCTTGTCGGCCGCTGAAATGCTGATGCCCTCGCGCTGCGTGCCATCGCGCAGCGTCGTGTCATAAAGGTCGACGCGGCGCGGAGCGTCGGGCGGGCTAACGGTGTGTGGCTTCATAGCGTTCGATGTCCGAGGATCGATCGAGGAGATAGCCGAGCTCGTCGATGCCGTGGATGAGGCATTCTTTGGCGAAGGGATCGATCTCGAAGCGCGCGAGCGTCTGCCCACCCATCGCGAGCGTCTGCGCGGGCAAGTCCACGGTGACCTCGGCCCGCGGATTCGCGTGGCGCGTGGCCACGAGGCGAAGGTAAACGTCCCCGTCGATCGCAACGGGCAGAAGGCCATTCTTCATGGCGTTTTGTTGGAAGATGTCGGCGAACGAGGGCGCCACGACGGCGCGGAGGCCCCAGCCGACGAGCGCCCATGGCGCGTGCTCGCGCGACGAACCGCTGCCGAAATTGGCGCCCGCCACGAGCACGCGAGCGCCCGCCGCGTCCGGTCGGTTGAGCGGGAAATCGACGTTCGGCGTCCCATCGGGTTGAAAGCGCCAGTCGGCGAAGACGCTCCCGCCGAGGCCGCGCTTGTCGGTCACCTTGAGAAATCGCGCCGGGATGATCTGGTCCGTGTCGACATTGTCGACCGGCAAGACGACGTACGTGGACGTAAACGTCGTGAAGGGCGCGCGAACGTTCCCGTCTTCGCCCGCGTTTTCTCTCGGCTTCTCGCTCGCGTTTTCGCTCTTCATGACGCGGCTCCCATCAGTGTGCGCGGATCGACGACGTGGCCCGCCACGGCGGCGGCCGCCGCGGTAAGCGGCGATGCCAGCAGCGTACGGCCCCCGCGGCCTTGCCGTCCTTCGAAGTTCCGGTTGCTTGTGCTGACCGCGTACTGGCCGGGGCTCAGCTGGTCGCCGTTCATGGCGATGCACATCGAACAACCTGCCTCGCGCCACTCCGCGCCCGCGTCACGGAAGACCACGTCGAGTCCTTCGGCTTCCGCTTGGTGCTTGATCGACTTCGATCCGGGCACGACGAGCACGCGCACGCCTGCGGCCACTTTCCGCCCGCGCATCACGTTCGCCGCGGTACGGAGATCGCCGATGCGGGAGTTCGTGCATGACCCGATGAAGACCACGTCGATTCGCTGACCGGCGATGGGAGCCCCCGCTGTCAGGCCCATGTACTCGAGGGCCTTCGTCAGCGCAGCTCGATCCGCCGGCGTGGCCGCCGACTCGGGATCCGGCACGCGCCCAGTCACGGCAATCCCCATCCCCGGGTTGGTTCCGTACGTGACCATCGGCGCAAGCGTCGACGCGTCGAGGGTGATCGACGCGTCGAAGGTCGCGCCAGGATCGGTTCGTAGCGCTTTCCATCGCTCGACGGCCTTGCGAAATTCTTCCCCTTTGGGCGCGAACCGGCGCCCATCGAGCCACGCGAAGGTCTTTTCGTCCGGCGCGATCATGCCCGCGCGCGCCCCAGCTTCGATCGACATGTTGCAGATCGTCATACGCCCTTCCATGTCGAGCGCTTCGATAGCGCTTCCGCGGTACTCGATGACGTGCCCGGTGGCACCACCTGTACCGATGCGGGCGATGACCGCAAGGATGATGTCCTTCGCTCCCACGCCGTGGGGCATGCTGCCGTCGATGCGAATCTCGAGCGTCTTCGGCTTGCGCTGCAGCAGGCACTGCGTTGCAAGCACGTGCTCGACTTCGCTCGTACCGATGCCGAAGGCCAGTGCCCCGAACGCCCCGTGGGTCGACGTGTGGCTGTCGCCGCAGACGATCGTCAGCCCCGGTTGCGTCAACCCCAGCTCCGGTCCGATCACGTGCACGATTCCTTGCTCGGCCGAGTCCAGATCGTAGAGCGCGACGCCGAACTCGGCGCAGTTCGCCTTGAGTTTGCCGAGCTGCGCCTCCGCTTGCGGGTCCACCACCGCGAGCCTGCGCGGCAGCGTGGACGTCGAGTGGTCCATCGTGGCGAACGTGCGATCGGGCCGCCGGACCGCAAGCCCGCGCGCACGAAGACCGTCGAACGCTTGCGGCGACGTGACCTCGTGAATCAGTTGCAGATCGACGTAGATCATGGCGGGCACCGAGGGCTCCTCGCGCACGATGTGCGCGCCCCAGACCTTCTCGAACAGCGTCTCCGGTGCCGTCATGGCCGACTCTCCTCCGCGGTGACTGCGGGCGTATGGACCGTAGAAATTCGATCGCTCTCCGGCAAAGCGGCGAGCGAAGGACCGAGCGCGACGAGCATCCGATTGAGTGCCTTGAGATAGGCCTTCGCACTCGCCACGATGATATCCGTGTCCGCTGCGTGGCCGTGGAACACGGGAGCCACGGCGGTCTCTTGTTGCGCGTTCTCGACGCCGCGATCCGAAAGCGCGCGCACTCGCACGGTGACCTCGCCGAGCGCGTCGATCCCTTCGGTCACGGACCGAACGGAGAACTCGAGCAGCTCGCATGGCGCTCGAATGAGAGCGTCGACGGCCTTGTACGCCGCGTCGACGGGACCGGTGCCCACGGAGGCATGCACGTGGAGTCGGCCGTCGTGGCCGCGCAAGCGCACCGTTGCCGTGGGCATCCCTTGGGTCCCGCAGCCGACCTGAAGCCCCTCCAAAATGAACAGCTCGTCCTGCGGCTTCGCGTCGTCGTGAACGAGCGCTTCGAGATCAGCGTCCGCCACGGCTTTGCGTCGGTCCGCGAGCGCTTTGAAACGCGCGAACACACGGTCCAAGGCCGCGTCATCGAAGGCGTACCCGAGCTCGGACAGCCGCGCCGCAAGCGCCGCCCGGCCCGAATGCTTGCCCAAAACGAGGCGCGTCTGCGTTGCCCCCACGGTTTCAGGCCGGATGATCTCATACGTGGCCTGGTTCTTGAGCATCCCGTCTTGATGAATGCCCGCCTCGTGAGAGAACGCATTCGCTCCCACGATGGCCTTGTTGGGCGGTACGACCATCCCCGTCACGGTGCTCACGAGACGGCTGAGGCGCACGAGCTGCGTCGTGTCCACGCCCGTGCGCAAACCGAATTTCGTGGCGCGCGTCGCGAGCGCCATCACCACCTCTTCGAGCGACGCGTTCCCGGCTCGCTCGCCGATCCCGTTGATCGTGACCTCCGCCTGGCGCGCCCCCGCGAGAATACCCGCCAGAGTGTTGGCCGTCGCGAGGCCCAAGTCGTCGTGACAGTGGACCGAGAGGATGACCCCATCGATGCCCGGGACATTGGCGCGGATGCCCCCGATCAAGGCCCCGAAGTCGTCCGGAGTCGTGTACCCGACCGTGTCCGGAATGTTGAGCGTGGTGGCCCCGGCGCGAACCGCCCGCGCGAGCACTTCGTAAAGGAACTCGGGCTCGCTCCGCCCCGCATCCTCGGGGCTGAACTCGACGTCATGGCAGAAGCTCTTGGCGTAGCTCACCATGTCCCGGACCCGATCGAGCACGTCGGCGCGCGTCATCCGCAGCTTGTGCTTCATGTGAAGCTCGGATGTTGCGAGGAACGTATGGATACGCGGCCTCGTCGCGGGCTTCACCGCTTCCCACGCGCGTTCGATGTCGCCCCGGCTCGCGCGCGCCAGACCGCAAATGATCGGAGCTTCGGGCCCGACGCGACCATCGACCGGTCTCGCGCCGATGCGTTCCGCGATCGCCCGCACGGCGGCCAGATCGTCCGGAGAAGCCGCGGGGAAGCCCGCTTCGATGACGTCGACGCCGAGTCGAGCGAGCGCCCTCGCGAGCTCGAGCTTCTCGGCCGACGTCATGGTGGCCCCGGGCGACTGCTCGCCGTCGCGCAGCGTCGTATCGAAGATACGTACGTAGTCGGTCTGGGTGGACGTGAGCATGGTCGCCATCGCCGTTTTCCGTCTCACTCGTTCGGCTTGACCGTGACCGGATCGAGGAACGGCATCATCGCGCGCAATTTCGCGCCCACGCTCTCGATGAGAAGATCGTGCTCTTTGGTGCGTTGCGTCTCGAACCAGCGGCGGCCCGTCTCGTTCTCGTCAATCCACCTTCGGGCAAATGCTCCCGAGCGAATCTCTTCGAGGAGCTTGCCCATCGTCTCGCGCGTGTGCGCGTCGACCACGCGCGGCCCCGCCGTGTAATCACCGTATTCCGCCGTATCGCTGATCGAGTAGCGCATGTACTTGAGGCCGCCCCGGTACATCAGATCGACGATGAGCTTGAGTTCGTGCAGGCACTCGAAGTATGCGACCTCCGGCTGATAGCCAGCGTTGACGAGCGTGTCGAAGCCCGCCTTGACCAGCGCGCTCACTCCGCCGCAAAGCACCGCTTGCTCGCCGAAGAGGTCCGTCTCCGTTTCCTCGGCGAACGTGGTCTCGAGCACGCCTGCGCGCGCCGCGCCGATGCCCGCGGCGTAGGAGAGCGCTTGCGCGTGGGCCTTGCCGCTGGCGTCCTGATGGACGGCGATGAGGGCGGGTACGCCCTGCCCGGCCTCGAACGTTTCGCGCACGCGATGGCCGGGGCCCTTCGGCGCGATCATGCTCACGTCCACGTCGCCCCGCGGGGAGATCGTCGCATATCGGATATTGAAGCCGTGGGCGAACATCAACGTGTTGCCCGGCTGGAGATGCGGGGCGATCTCGTTCGTGTAGATCTTCGCTTGCGAGGTGTCAGGCGCCAGAATCATGACGACGTCGGCCCAGGAGGCGGCTTCCGCCACAGCCATGACCCGAAGTCCTGCTGCCTTCGCCTTCGCCACGCTCTTGCTCGACTGCGGGAGCCCGACGCACACGTCGACGCCGCTGTCGCGCAGATTGAGCGCGTGCGCGTGCCCCTGCGAGCCGTACCCGACGATCGCAACCTTCTTGGCTCGGATGATCGAGAGGTCGCAGTCCTTTTCATAAAAAATCTTTGCCATGATATTTCTCGCGTCCTTTATCGCAAATCGTTTTCCGGGACAGTTGACGGTCTACACGGCGCCATCGCCAGCGAAGCCGTGGGTGCGCCGCGCGCTCTCACGCGGCGCGGGCACCCTCGGGAGGCGGTGGTCGCGAGCTCAAGGGCATGCGGTCGGCGTCGGTCGCCTCGGCGCTACGGACCATGGCCACCACCCCCGTTCGGACCATCTCGACGATGCCGAACGGCTGCAGCACTTCGACGAGGCCGTCAATCTTGTCGCCCGTACCTGTAATCTCGGCAACGAGAGCCTCGGGTCCCACGTCGACCACGCGCGCTCGAAACACGTCGCAGAGGCGCATCACTTCGCCGCGGCTCACCCCATCGGTCCGGACTTTGATGAGCGCGAGTTCGCGCGCCATGGTGGCGGCCTGGCTCGTATCCTGGACCCAGAGGACGTTCACGAGCTTGTAGAAGTTGGCTTCGATACGACGGGCGCCGTCATCGTCGGCGTCGAGGACGATCGTCATGCGCGAGACGCCGGGGCGCTCGGTGCGGCCCACCGTGAGCGAGACAATGTTGTAATTGCGCCGGCGAAGGAAGGACGTAACCCGATTGAGAACACCGGGAAGATCCTCGACGTAGGCGATGAAAGTGCGAAGCGTTGCCTTACTCATGACTCGGTCCTTTGAATAGGTCGGCGATCATTCGTCCGAAGCCGTCTCCACGATCGGGCTCGGCCTCCGGATCATGTCGTGAAGGTCTGATCCCGCCGCCACCATGGGGTAGACGCTGTCCTCTTGCTCCACGCGAAAGTCGATGACGACCGTCTGCTCGGCCGCGCGCGCAGCCGCGACGACGCCGGGAATCTGGTTGCGCTCGGTGACACGAAGGCCCAAGAGGCCGTGAGCCTCGGCGAGCTTCACGAAGTCTGGCCCGCGCATCGGCGTCCCCGCGTAGCGGCCGCCGTAGAAGAACTGTTGCCACTGGCGGACCATCCCCAGATAGCCATTGTTGATGACCGCCACGTGAATCTTGATTCCCTCTTGTGCGCAGGTGGAGAGCTCCGCGGCCGTCATTTGAAAGCCGCCATCGCCCGCGATGACCCACACTTCCTCTTCTGGCCGCGCCAACTTCGCGCCGATGGCCGCGGGGAGAGCAAACCCCATCGTCCCGAGGCCTCCCGAAGTAATGAGCTTTCTCGGAAAGTCGTGCTTGTAGTACTGAGCTTCCCACATCTGGTGCTGGCCCACGTCAGTCACCACGAGCGCCTTGCCCTCGGTGATTCGCCACAGATCGTGCATCACGTGGGCCGCAAAGAGGCGGTCCGTGTGGGGCATGGTTTGAATGTCGCGGACGGCGGAGTCGCCCTTGAGCTCGTGGACGCGCGCCAACCACCCGTCCCGATTGCGGCGCGACACCGCGGGAACGAGCGAACGCAACGTGTCGGCCACGTCCCCGATCAACGGCAGGTCGACGCGGACGTTCTTGTTGATTTCGGCGGGATCGAGCTCGCAGTGAATCTTCTTGGCGCGCGGCGCGTAGGTCTCCAGCTTGCCCGTGACACGGTCGTCGAAGCGCATCCCGAGCGCGACGATGAGGTCCGAGTCCTGAATCGCCTGATTGACCCACGCCTCGCCGTGCATTCCCATCATGCCGAGGCAGAGCGGGTGCGTGGCCGGAAAGCCGCCGAGACCAAGAAGTGTGGAAGCGACCGGAATGCCGGTTTTCTCCACGAACTCCCGCAGAAGCTCATTGGCCCCCGCGGCGATGATTCCATGGCCGCAAAACAAGATGGGCCGCTCCGCGTGGTCGATCATGTCCACGGCGCGGCGAATGTCCTCGGGACGCGCACGATGCTCTGGCCGGTATCCCGGAAGTCGTACCGGAGTGCTGTCCCACACGAATTCGGTCGTTGCCTGTTGCGCGTCTTTGGTGATGTCCACGAGAACGGGGCCCGGGCGACCGGATCGTGCCACGTAGAAGGCTTCACGCATCATGGGAGCGATGTCCTGCGCTCGCGTGACCAGGTAGTTGTGCTTCGTAATCGGCAGCGTGACGCCCGTGATGTCCGTCTCCTGAAACGCGTCGGTCCCGATGAGCTTCGATGACACCTGGCCCGTGATGGCCACCATCGGGATCGAGTCGAGCATCGCCGTGGCAATGCCGGTAACGAGATTGGTCGCGCCAGGGCCGGACGTCGCGAGCGCGACGCCGACGCGGCCGCACGCCCGCGCGTATCCGTCGGCCATGTGGGCGGCCCCCTGCTCGTGGCGAACGAGGACGTGGCGAACCTTGTACTTGAGCATGGCGTCGTACGCCGGCATGATGGCGCCGCCGGGGTACCCGAAGACGACTTCGACGCCCTCGCGCCCGAGGACCTCCCACATGATTTCGGCGCCCGTACGCTGGCCTTCGCTGGTCATGCAGCTCCTCTTTTGCGTGACGCCCCGGTGCGCGACAGCTCCACGTGCGACCTGGCGGGGCTTAGTATTTCCGTACCCGAGCGGCCGGCGAGCACGGTCGCCCGGAGGCGCTCGTAGTACGCGAGCGTCGCCTCGTCGGGCTCGTGGCTCGGATTGGCCAGCGCGCGGTCCAAGTCCGCGAGCAGTGCGTCGAGGCCGCCCCTCTTGGCGACCAGCTCCGATAGGTCTGCCCTGACTTCGGAATCGATTGTCGTCGTCCCGATTTTTGGCGCCGCGAAGACCGCGCGCGCGAAGGCGGCGGCCCGTTCCAGCGCGTGTCCCGTGGCATCCCGATGGACTGCCACCCGGCAAGCGCGCTCGGCCCCCTCGCGGGGATTGCACGTCGTCACGAGCACGACGTCGAGCCGCGAATCCGGAGCCACAGCGCCGGAAAGCAGCGCGTACCCATGAGCGAAGACCACCAACGAGCCTGACGCCAGATACGGGGCGATGCCGAAAGCCCACACGGCGGGCTGCTCCGATTCGGGCAAATGCACCACGACGATATTGGCGTGCGCTACAGCTTCTGCGGAAGAGACCGGGCGAAAGCCGTCGGCCACGGCTCGGATCCAGCTCATGCCCCCGGGACGAACGACCACGTCGACGTGCCAGCCTATCTCGCGAAGCCGCGCGGCTTGTTCGCTTGCCTCGCCGCCGTACCCGATGACCGCGACGCGCGTCGCGTGTCCTTTCGACGTTGCGCCGCTGCCGTTATCCATGGCCGTGCCTGTCCGCCGTCGTAGCGTCCGCGACCGTTCCTTTCTTCGGGGTTTTACTGGGCATCGGCGCTCTCGTCTCGCGGCATAAGGTAAAAAAGAAGGTGAAAAAAAACCCCCGCTCCCTTTTCGGGTGCGGGGGCAGAAGTGAGGAGGACCTTCCTCAGTTCGGCGGCCCGCACCCAGGCCGAATAAGCCCGAGTACGACGAGGAGTCCGACGATGGCGACCGACGCGTCAACACCGCCCAGGCCCGAATCGGGAACTGTGACCGGCGGAGCGTTCGAACGACCAACCCGATACATCGGCGGGAAGCGTGAAGGGGATTGTGCGTCGCGTCAAGCAATATGTTTCCGATGGTTTGCCTACGCGCGCCCTGGGTAGGGAAAACCCCCAATGATTTCAATGACTATATAGGGTGTGAGCCCGCGCCCATCGATCGCGAGCACCTCACCAAAAGCCGGCCACAAGAACCAAAAACCGTTGCAGCGCCCCCCCTCCGCAAAGAACCGTCGTCCTTACGATGCTGTGATGCGATCGCGACCGAGCATGTACGGAACGAGAGCCCTGGGAAGGGTCACCGATCCGTCCTCGTTCTGATGGTTTTCGAGGAGGGGGATGAGGATGCGCGGGCTCGCGACGGCCGTATTGTTGAGCGTGTACGGATAGGCAAGCTCCCCAGCGTCCGTTCGAACACGAATATTCGACCGGCGCGTCTGGAAGTCGCCCAAGGTCGAACACGAATGAGTCTCGCTGTACGCGCCTCGCCCGGGCATCCATGACTCGACCTCGTGCTTGCGGGTTTGTCCGAGCCCGATGTCTCCCGTCGACGCGAGCGCGATCCGGTAGGGGATCTCGAGTTGGGCAAGGATCGCCTCGGAGTTCGCGAGAAGCTCGTGGTGGTGCCTTTCGGCGATATCCTCGTCGGGCGCGCAAAAAATCACCTGCTCGACCTTGGTGAACTGGTGCACGCGATAGAGCCCGCGCGTGTCTTTGCCGTGCGCGCCCGCTTCGCGGCGAAAGCACGGCGAGATTCCGGCGAATCGCATGGGCAGTCGCGCCGCATCGAGGGTCTCGTCGCAGAACATGCTGACCAGCGGAACCTCGCTCGTGCCAATGAGAAATAGCTCGTCGGCAGGGAGTGAATACGCCTCCTCCCGCCCCAAGGGGAAATACCCTGTGCCGGCCATCGCTCGCTCTTTGACCATCACCGGCGGCGTCACGAGGCGCATTCCGCGGCCTATCAACGTGTCGACCGCCAAGCGGAGTATCGCGAGTTCCAGAAGCGCGCCGTCTCCCACGAGGGCATAAGAACGGGCT
Source organism: uncultured delta proteobacterium (assembly GCA_963831555.1). Taxonomy (GTDB): domain Bacteria; phylum Myxococcota_A; class Polyangia; order Polyangiales; family Polyangiaceae; genus Palsa-1150. The sequence continues at coordinate 211,264 of CAWHQT010000013.1, read as the reverse complement.
CCCGCAAAGCGGCGCGGGCCGTCCCATTCGACGAGGCCGAGCGACGTCATGAGCTCCACGTGGTCCTTGGGCGGAAAGCCGAAGGATCGCGGCGTCCCAACCCGCCGGATTTCGACGTTGTCCTCCTCCCCTTTGCCGAGGGGGACCTCCGGGCGCGGTACGCTGGGCACGCGCATCATCAGGTCCTGAAAGCGCCTTGCAACCTCGGCGAGTTTGGGCTCGAGCCGCTCGATGTCCGTTCGCACCTGCTTTGCGTCGAAGACCAGTTTGGCTCGTTGCTCTTTGTCCGCCTTGGGGATGAGCGCAGAGAGCTCATTTTTGCGCGCGCGTAACTGCTCGAGCTCTCTCGTCGTCTCGCGCCGCTCTTTGTCGGCCTCGAGCAGATCGTCCAGGTTCAGATCGAACCGCTTGTTTTTTATCGCGGCGCGGACTTGGTCGGCATTTTGGCGAATGAAGTGGATGTCGAGCATGAGCGATTGGCTTTCAACGCGAGGGCATGCCCTACGGAGCGCGGACTTTCAACGGGCACGAACGAGGAACGGCGCTCAGGGGAGAAGTTCGGGCAGTGGGGGGGCCGGACGCGGGCCGTTCGGGACGCCGACGGCCGGCATCGCATTGGACGCGGTGACCGCCGCGGCGCCGTTGGACCCCGGCGTGGCCGCTTCGTTCGGCACGTACACCACCACGGCGTCATCGGCTTTCAGGAGATCCGCGTGGGAGCGCCGGTTGATTCGCTCCATCGTCCGCGCGCTGACGCCGAAGCGTTTGCCGATGCCCTCGATGGTCTCGCCGCGTTTGGCTCGAACGAGCACCCGCTTGAATCCCTTTTCGCGTTCGAGTGCAGAGAAGAACTCGTCCGAGCCCACGGCGAGTACGCGCACGTCGTCTTCGGACATCACCGCGATCCGCGAGAGATCCGCATCGTTCGGGACGAACGCCTGCAGGGTCATGCCTTCCTCGAGGCGCGCGTTGGGGTCGAGGTCGTTCCATTGCCGTAGCTCGTCCGCCGTCGCGCCGAGCGCGCTCGCGATTTCTTTCAGGGTGTCACCCGTGAGCACGCGGTAAAAAACCCGTTTGCGGCCCGGGTACACGAACACGTCCGAGGGTACGACGACGCTGGCTTTGGGGCCGAACGCCGGCTCCGTCGCGGACGTGTCGATCCGGGGCACGAGAAGCAACGTGCCGCCACGCAACGTTTCGCCGGGCGCGATGGCATTCAACTCGACGAGCTTCTGGGCGGTCGTCTTGCGGTCTCGGGCGATCTGGTCCAAAGTGTCGCCGAAACGCACCATGTAGTGATCGAGTGGAACCAGATCGCTTCGCCTGCGCGCGAGCGACTGGGCGACGATCGCGCCCTTACCCTGGGGAACCTTCACCGGATACGAGGCCTGTCCATCGCTCGCCGGGGGCGTTCTAGAAGCGCGCAGCTCCGGGTTGAGCGACTCGATGTCCCGCGGAAGACAACCGGCCGCCTGGGCGACGAGCGCGAGCGGGATTCCTGCGGCAACGTCGACCTCGTCGGTTTCGAGAGGGGGATCGACGGCGACGCTCAATCCGAACGCCGCGGGGTTGTGAGTCACAATCGCGGCAGCGATGACCCTCGGGACGTAGAGCGTCGTCTCCCAGGGAAGCGCACCTTCAATGCGCGAGAGCGACCAAAAGTCGTTCGTGTTGAAGCGCCGAACGACCGACGAAAGCCCGACGTACCCCATGTTGAAGCCCGCGAGCGCGAGTTCCCAGCTCCCGAACCGCCGATGGAGATCCCCTAGAAACGTGGCGGCGGCTTCCGTTGAGGCCGCCGCGCTCATTCGTTGGTCCAACCAGTGATCCTGCGTGAGGCCGTAGATCTTCGCGGTCTCGGGCATGAACTGCCACAGACCCAGGGCTCCTGCGGGCGAGTGGGCGGTCGGGTCGAACGCGCTCTCGACCATCGCCACGAAAGCAAGGTCCTCCGGGAGAGATTTGCGACGGAATACCCGGCGCATCATGTCGCGATAGCGTCCCGCGCGGCGATACAGGTTTGCAAACGTCGCATGCCCGAATGGATCGTCGCGGAAAAATTGCAGGTAACGCACGACCCGAGGGTCCCAGTGGACCGGAAGGTCGGGCATCTCGAGGCGACTCAGCCACGCCAGATCGACGTCATCTCGCGCGGGGGGGGGGTTGGGCCCGCTTGGCGGCAGCCCCGTGATCAGCACGGTGGGTGCGCTCTCATCAGGCGGGGGCATCGGCGCCTCCGATGGCCAGGGGCCGCCGGGATTCGGCGACGCGGGAGGAAAGAGCTCGCGCTCCGCATCGCGAAGCGACGCAAGGTCAGAGCTCTCTGCCCCCATCGACGCGTCCTCGGAGGTGGCGCCGCCGGCGATCGACCGTCGCGCGCCCGCCGCATCGCCCGCGTTTGGTGCGCGCGCGGCCTTCACGCTGCTCTTCGGGCCCGGCTTCGCCGCGGCCGCGCTCCCATGCCAAGACGAGCACGCCGCGCCTCCGGGCGGACACCCTGCCCGCGCGGTGTCCATCGATGCCACCATCAAGAGCAGTGTCCAGCCGATCGAAGCGGCTGCGCGCTTCGAGGCACGCGTCACCATGACGCCGAACCGTCGCACGGGGTTGATGGGTCGGTCAAATTCAGGACAAGTTCTTGTTATCGCTATCGTCTTAGCCCTTGCGAAAGGGCCGGCTTTCAGGTGGGCTTTTTTGGCGCAAACCCGATTTGCGTAAAGCGTAAAACCCGCGGGCTCGCGCGCGAGTCATGAAGACCTGCCCCCAATGTCATATCCGCTATCCGGCGGACGCCATTTATTGCTTTCTGGACGGCGCGTCGCTGTCTCTCATGGTCGACCCGCTCATCGGGACGACGCTCTCCGGACGTTACGTCCTCGAAGACCGCCTGGGCGAGGGCGGCATGGCGACGGTGTACCGCGCTCGATATAAGCTCATGGACCGACCCTGCGCGGTCAAAGTGATGAAGCCGGCGTACTCCACGGATGCGACCGTGCGCGAGCGCTTTCGGCGCGAAGCCAAGAGCGCCCAGGCCCTGGCGCATCCGAACGTGATCGAGATCTTCGATCAAGGCGAGCGCGACGACGGCACCCCGTACATCGTCATGGAGCTGCTGGAAGGAAACACGCTCTCGGCGCTCATCGAGGCCGGGGCCATCGCGGCACCCCGCGCGGTGCCCATCATGATCCAGATAGCGCGCGGCATCGCTCGCGCTCACGACCTCGGCGTCGTGCACCGGGATTTGAAGCCCGACAACATTTTCATCTGCCGCCGAGGCGACGGGAGCGATCTGGTCAAGATTCTCGATTTCGGTATCGCGCGGTCGCGCAGTGATACGCGCCTGACCAACGCTGGGGAGCTCTTCGGGACGCCGCAATACATGTCCCCCGAGCGAGTGATGAGCGGTGAAACGGGTCCGAGCGTCGACCTCTACGCAATCGGAGTCATCTTCTTCGAGATGGCGACGGCCGCGTTGCCTTTCGACGCGGACGATCCCCCCACGTTTCTCGTAAAGCACGTGAAGGAGATCCCGCCGCCGCCGCGGTCTTTGAACCCACTCGTCCCCGAGTTGCTCGACGCGCTCATCCTTCAACTCCTCGAGAAGGATCCGCGGTCTCGGCCCGTCGACGCGCATCGCATCGAGAAAGACTTGGTCGTGCTCGCTCACACGGTGGGAGCCATCGTTCCGCCGGAACCCGAAGCGGATCCCGCAAGCTCGCGCCCTCCGGCGCGGACGTTGCCGGGTGTCGTGCTCGATCAGTGGCTCCGCCGCGTCGAAGTCTTCGAGCGGATGCACTCGCGCGCCTACGGCGCGAACCCGCCGGGCGATCAGAGCCGCCGCCTTACGGAGCTTCGCACGCTCGTGCGCGAATTCGCGGAGGTGCGCACCGCGAGCACGAAGGAACAGCGGGCGCTCGAGGAGATCGACGCGCGGGGCCGCGAAGGACGCCAGAGGTTCGGCTTTGCGGTCGACGCCACGGGCCTCGACTGCTCGCGAGCCAAGGACGATCTTCGGGCGGTTCGCGCAGACGCGGAGCGCCTGAGCCTGCACGCCAAGACCCTGCTGGAGGCGTACGCCGCCACCCAGGAGGACCTCCTGACGTGGGAAGGCCGTTCGGCCCGCAAGGAGCCGTACATTCAACTTGCGCAGGCCTACCGCGCGTGCGCCGACGCAGTCGAAAGCTGGCTTTCGGCGCACAAGCAAGAGCAGCAAGCGCAACGCAGCAACGAGGTCAAAGAGCGCACGGTCAAGGATCTCGAATACCAGATTGCGGAGCTTCGGGCTGCGCTCTCAAATCATGAGCAAGCGATCGATCGCGATCGCGGTGCGGCGCAGCGGCGTGTTGTCGACTTGAACACCGGCGCCGAGCGCATCGAGCACCGCCTCTTGCACCTCGCGACGAGCTTCTGCGAGCCGCTTCGCGGGCGCCAAGATCTTGCCGTTCTGTTCACGTCACTCGAAGCGTTGAGATCTCTCTAGTTAGAAACCAGGGTCACCCTGAGTCTCGCTCCGCCTTGCCTCCGGCAAGGGCTCCGCTCGACAGAACGGGCTCACAGGTCACGTCGAGGGGAGCGATGCCGCTCCACCTCGAGCTCCCCAGCAGGAACAAGACGGTCGTTTCCGGTATCGCGTGTCCGGCGCAGCCGGGTGGGGGACTAGTTAGAAACCAAGGTCACCCTGAGTCTCGCTCCGCCTTGCCTCCGGCAGCAGGAAGAGACGTTCGTTTCCGGGCGTCAATTGGCCAGTTCGTTGCGCCCCCGCCCAAACGTTCGCTCCCAACTCTCGCGGTATGCGTGCGTCGCGACTTGCGGCGGTCCGCCGCCAGCGTCCGAAGCCGAAGCCGCCGGCTTGGGGACTTCGTATTGTACGTCTACATCGTAGATATGCGGCGTACCTGCGCGGGGGGCCAGACGCACCACTTCACCCCCGCCCGCGAGGGGCCGTCCCTCGCGGAGCGGTCGCACTTCGCCCGCTTCGATGCGACCTGGACGCGCCCGCAGGACGGACGCTCCTTCTCCGTCGGCTGTTTTGCCGTGCACGAGAACGAGGTCGAACCCCTCGCCCTTCTTCTCGCCCTTCATTTTGTCGGGTACCTCGGACATCGACGCTTCGAGTACCTTAGAGCGCTTTGGTTGTCGTCGCACTCTCCCTAACGTGGCCCTCACGCGACCTCTTCCTATTGCATTGCTGCATTGCTCACTCTTCACGCCCGTTCGAATCGCTCTCAGACCGCAGGATTTCGGCTGCGCGCACCACATCGCGGACGAACGTGGTGACTTCGGCATGCACATGCCAGCTCGAGGCCGCGTCCGTCAGGTCACCGTCGACGACCAGCTTTAGCGTCCCCGCGCGAGCCGGCTCGAACGTTTCGAACTTTGCCTGAAGCGTCGAGCGAGCCGAGGGCGTTACGATGGGCACACGCCCGGGAATGAGCAGCACCGCGCGCTCGATGGCCCCGCTTGTTCCGCTGTCCGACGATGGCACGAAGAGGTCGAGTGCAATGCTCGCGCGGACATTGGGCGACGCGCCGATCGCCTCCACTCCGACCCGCGGATAGCCCGCTGTGAAGCGTAGGCCGTCCCTCCGCTGCACAAGAACGACGCCTCGTTCGAGATCCGGACCGAAGTCCACCATCGTACCGGATGCCTCGGCTCCCGCCGCAGAGGCCGCCGAGAACGTGAGTATTCCACCCGAAACGAGCGGTCGGGACGCGTCGTGCGAGGCCGCGACGGTGGTCATCCAGCGGCGAGCGGTGCGAAGGCATCGGGCCTGGGCCGCTCGCCCCGGCAGCCGACCGCACACACTGGCGTCGTGTGCGGCGATGGCCTCGCAGGTGGCCCGCGGACTGCCCCCATTCACGCCCGCGCAGAGCCGCCGGTCGCGCGAGGCAATGGCCAGGCAAGCCGGGTCGCGTCCCTCTGCGGGTCGACCGGCGATCTCCCACGGGCACGTGTCAGCTTCACCGGCGATCTCCGCGACCGTGGCGGTGCATCGTTCGCGAAGGACAGAAGCATCGATCGCCCCGCACCGTCGGGCATCGCGCGCCTTTGCGGCATCAAGGACGCGGCAGGCGTCATTCAAGAAGGTTTCGTAGCCGATGGCATCGAGGGCGTCGCCGAGGAGGGGGTCCATCTGCGAGCGCGATTCGACGCAGGCCTCGATGGTTGTAAAGGCATGGATGTCCGATTCGAGATCGCCCGCGGGCGGGGGCGGGCCCGCAGTCGATTCGAGCTCCTGCGCGTCCACGCCGAGCACCGCGGCCACACTGGCGAGCGGCGCTTCCCGTGCCGTGGCGGAACCTGCTGCCGATGTGGAGAAAGGAGGGGTGTCCCGGTCGCAGCCGCCATTGGCGCAGCCAAAGGCCAGCGAGCTTGCGATTGAGGTGATAAGGAAGGTTGAAAGCTGAACGGACTGCCAGTATAGCTGGGAAGGCATCTCGTGCGGCGCGCGCTCCTCGAAGGGAAACCCTGTCCATGGAAGACACGAAGAATAAGAGCAAGGCGATCGAACTGGCGGTTGCCACCATCGAGAAGGAATACGGCAAGGGGTCGATTATGCGCCTCAAAGAAGGCGCGAGTCTGACGGACGGACTTCAAGTCGTCTCCAGCGGAAGCATCGGTCTCGATATCGCGCTCGGCATCGGCGGCTACCCGCGCGGACGCATCATCGAGATCTACGGCCCAGAATCGAGCGGCAAAACGACGCTGACACTGCACGCCATCGCCCAAGTGCAGAAGTTGGGAGGAGTCGCCGCATTCATCGACGCAGAACACGCGCTCGATCCGGGGTACGCCCGTAAGCTCGGCGTCAAGACAGACGAACTTCTCGTCAGCCAGCCAGACTATGGAGAGCAAGCGCTCGAGATCGCCGAGATGCTCGTCAGCTCCAACGCTGTCGAAATCGTCGTTATCGACTCGGTCGCAGCGCTGGTTCCCAAGGCGGAAATCGAGGGGGACATGGGCGACAGCCACGTTGGCCTTCAGGCGAGGCTCATGAGCCAAGCGCTTCGGAAACTGACTGCGACGGTGGCGCGATCCAATTGCCTTCTCGTTTTCATCAACCAGATACGTATGAAGATTGGCGTCATGTTCGGCAGCCCGGAGACCACGACCGGCGGCAACGCCCTCAAATTTTACGCGAGCATGCGGCTCGATATTCGAAGAATCGGCGCCATCAAAGATGCGGCATCCGCCAACGGAAAAGACCCTGCGGTCATTGGCAACCGCACGCGGGTCAAGGTGGTCAAAAACAAGATGGCGCCCCCATTTCGTGAGGTGGAGTTCGACATCCTCTACGGGCAAGGGATTTCACGCTCGGGAGACCTTGTGGATCTCGCGGCGGAGCTCGGCATCGTCGAGAAAAGCGGTGCCTGGTTTTCGTTCGGAGGCGAACGCATAGGCCAGGGCCGCGAAAACGCGAAGGCCTATCTCGACCAGCATCCCGAGCTCATGGACAAGATAGAGAGCCTCGTCCTCGTCAAGCATGGCATCAAGCGCGGCGCAGGGGAGACAGCGCAGGCGAACGGCGTGGAGGAAAAGCCCACGGCAGCCAAGAGGCCGGCGGCGCAGACAGTAAAGCCGGCGAACTAGTTACTAGTACCGCTCGGCCGAAGTCCGTCCGGACTTCGACCGCCACTTCGCGGCCGGCTTCGCCGGAGCGGCCCTCTGGACCAGAGCTCCCGGTCCGCCCGGACCTCGTTACCGAACCTCCCGGTCCGAACGGTTACCAGGGCCCCCGGTCTGCAACCGTCAACTTTCATTGGCGCCGGGCTCTTCGAGGCCATGACGAACTGCCATCTCGCGTAAAATCGTCCCCATGAAGCTCTACCTGATGCGCCACGGCCCGGCGGAGGAGCGAGCCGCGAGTGGGCTAGACGGTGACCGCGCACTGACGGTATCGGGCCGTGAGCGCGTCCGGGCCGTGGCCAATGTTCTGGTCGAAAAGGGTGAAGCGCCCGCCCATGTTCTTGCGAGCCCGCTCGTCCGCGCGGTGCAAACGGCTGAAATCGTGGCGATCGTAACGGCGCTGGGGTCGCTATCGGAGGCCGTGGAGGTTCGTCGCGAGCTCTCGCCCAGCGGAGACGCGCTTCCTTGGGTTCACGATCTCGCGAGCGGCGGGCGCAAACGCACCCTGCTCGTCGGTCACGAGCCCGACCTGTCGAGCCTTGTATGGGCCCTGGTGGGTCGGTTCGAGCGGTCTTTCGAGAAGGCCATGGTGGTGGCGCTTCATCTCCCCGCCGACGCGCGTCGTGCAAAGCTTCGCTTCGTCCTCGACCCGAAGTCGCTTCGGATGCATTCCGCGGACGAGTAGGAGGGCCTTCCTTGGTCCTGGCGGTTCAGCCTTCCCATCGGGCAACGGGGAGCCGCGGCGGTCCGCTGGGGGCCGGTGGCCCCGGGCCTAAGTGATTGAAATTACAAAGTTGAATCCGCTTCCTTGACACTGCCCCCCCCTTCTTCTAACCCGCCTGGTGGAGGCGGCGAATGAGCAGCCGGAATGTCATGCCGCTACTGAATGCGAGCCGAGCGAGCGCGGCACGGATGGCCGGGGGTCGGGTGCCCACGATCGCGCGCGCGCAGGTCTCAGCCGCATTCCGCATTCCGGAGCGCGTTGGCGCCCAGCTTCGCCTCATTCTGCCGACCGCATCGCCGCGCTTGTTCGTGCACGAGGGCGCACGTCAGTCGCTCGAGCGCAAGCTCCGCGGTGCGTTCCCAGGCGCCATCGTTCTCTCGATAACGGACAACCGTCACTCGATCATCATGCACCGGCTCCAGCGGGGCACGCTTCACGTTCGCGTGCACCACATGTTTTTGGATGCGCCGCTTCCCGTGGTCGATGCCCTCGTTCGCTATGTGACCCGCGACGATCGCGAAGCGAGCGCCGCCCTTGGCGACTACATCGACGCCAACGGCTTCCGTCTGGCCCGGCGCAAGCGAAACGCGCCTCTGGTGTCGAAGGGCAAGCACCACGATCTCCTCTCGCTCTTCAATGAAGTCAACGAGCGCTACTTCGGCGGGAACATCAACGCTCTCATCACGTGGGGCAAGCGTCCCACGACAAAAGTCGCCCGTCGAAAGACCATCAAACTCGGGAGCTATAGTGGCGTCGAGCGCTTGATCCGGCTTCACCCGGCCCTCGACCGGAATTGGGTCCCTCGCTACTTCGTGGCCTACATCGTTTACCACGAGATGCTTCATCACGTGATTCCCGGCAGCCGAGGGCTCGGTCGCGTGAACTTGCATCCGCCCGAGTTCAAAGAGCGGGAGAAGCAATTTCGCCACTTCGAGCGTGCCCTCGAGTGGGAACGGAAGCACGTAGCGCGTCTCCTCCGAACGTGATGCCGCCCCGTGGTCGTTCGTGGCATCGCGCGGACGCGATTCATCCAAAGGGCGTCGAAAGTGTCGGGCGGCTCGATGGCCTCAACTCTTCGCTGCACCCTCCCGTGGCTCGGGCGTCTCACGCGGTCGTGGTGCTCGCCCTCCTCGCGTCGGCGGCGTCGGCGGGAGGGTGCGGCGGGGCCGCGCGGGTCCCGAAGGGCCTCATGGCTCCCGGCGTTACAGCCCGGGTTCCGGTCCCGCCCACGACGGCGTCGCGCCCCGCCGAGTCACGGCCGGCTCCCGCTCGATCCTACCCATTTGCAACCCTACCTCGAAAGAGCGTCGGTCCATTCGCCGCCCGCGTTGGCGATCGAAGCATTGCCGCCTGGATTGCTCCCTCCGAGAGGGAAGAGCAACACGATCTCATCGTTGCCCCTCTTGCCGCGGACGGAGCTCCCGTCGGACAGGTGCGCGTCGTCGCTCACGTTCCACGGGACGCGACGTCCCTGATCGTCCAGCCGGGCGGAGCGCCTGCCGACGGGTGGCTCCTCGCGTGGACGGCGCTTCTCGATCGCGGCGAATCGGTCAGCGTGCTGGGGCTCGAGCCGGACGGCACGCCGCGCGGCGAGCCAATCGATCTCGAGCGCACGAGCGACCACGTCAGTTGGGCGGGCCTCGTGTCGCAAGCCCACGGGGCCATTTGTGTGTGGGCCGACGAGACTTCGGCGGGCACCGCCAACATGCTCGCGGTCGCCCTCGGCGCCGACGGAAAACCGCGCGGCGAGCCGATGCGCATCGCGAGCGGAGTGCAGCAGTGGCAGGCGGTACGGGCGGGGGACGGCGCCGCCTTGGCCCTCGTTAGTGCGGGCTCGCGCGACGACGGAGCGAACGCGGCAACGCTCACGTGGCAACGATTGGACGGGGATGGGCGTCCCCAAGCCAGTGCGATGGTGGTGACGCACGGAGCCACGCTTGGCAGCGACGTCGACGTGGTCACCACCAGAGACGGGTGGCTCCTCGCGTGGACGGATCGAACGGCGCAAGACGCGCAGATCATGCTCGCGACCATCGATCCATCAGGCCACGTGCGGGGTCCCACGGCCGCGATGAACGAAGCCGGCGCCTCGGCCCTCGTCGCGCTGGCATCCGGCGCCGCGGGCTCCGCTTTGGCTTGGCAAGAGCCCGGCCACCGGAGCCGAGAGAACCGCACGCTCCATTTGGCGCTCGTGTCGACTGAGGGCACACTCGCCGCGGAGCCACTCACGTCCGTGGAGATCGCACCGGATACTTCGCCCGAACTCGTAGCCACCGACAGCGGGTTCGCGCTCCTCGGGGCGGCCCGAGCGTGCGAAGCGGCGTCTGCCCATTGCCAAGGGCCCGTGATGCCCACGTTCGTTCGCTTCGGGGCGCGCTTCGAGCCTCTGCAGACCGAGCCGCTCTTCGTTGGCCCGGAACGCGATGCCGCCACCCTCGGATGGGGTCTGGAGTGCGCCGCGAACCCGTGTCTCGCGCTGGCGGCGACCGGCCAGTCGCCAACTCCGGTTTTCATGGTGGACTTGGCCGCTCGTGCCTCACCCTTCGCCGCGCCCCTTCCCGCGCTCCCGCCCCCGGACGCGCCTCGGGTTACGGGGATCGCGACCCTCGCGTCGGGGGAAGCGTACGACGACGTGGCGGCGGCACGAATCGGCGACGCGAGCGTTGTCGCTACGTTGACCCGCGGGACAGAGCGGCCGCACCGGCGACGGCAATCGCGCGCGGGGCGAATCTCCCTTCGGTCCGTCGATGCGGCCGGCCAGCCGCTCCTCGGTCCCGCCGTGCTCACTTCCCATGCGCTCCCGCTCGGGGGCATCGCTCTCGCGGCGGGCGGCGACCCGCGCGACGGGGCGGCCATCGCGTGGGTGGGGGTCGATGGCGACGAGTCGCGCGTACACGTTGCACGCATCGATGCGCAGGGTCACGCGACGCGCGAGCTCAGGCTCACTTCAGCCCACGGGGCCGACGGCGACGCGAGCAACGTGGCGATCGCCTGGGCGGGCGACGGATGGCTGGTCGCCTGGGTGGACACACGCGATGGGAACGGCGAGGTTTACGTCATGAAAGTCGACCGCAACGTCCGGCGGGTTGGCAAAGACGTGAGGATTACCCATGCGCCCGGTGACGCGAGCGACGTCACCCTCGCGGTTCGCGATGCGGTGGCCTGGATCGCGTGGAGCGATCCGCGCGATAACCCCCGCGAGGGCGTCGCCGATATTTTTGCGACGACGCTCCACCCCGGCGACGGCACGCGCGCCGGTGAGGAATATCGCGTGCTGGCGACGGCCCGCCATTCCCGTTCGCCGGTGCTTGCCCCGGTCGCCAGCGGAGGCGCCCTCGTAACTTGGATCGAGGACGCTGCAACCGGGCTCGAGGGACCTAGCGCGGCCATCGTTGCTCGCCTCGATTCGGCCGGCCGCGTGGTCGGCGTACCCACGGAGCTCGCCCTCTCGGGCGAGGGACGGCCCACGGCCGTGGCGGTGACGTCCATCGCGGGCGCGCCGGCGGGCGAGTCGATCGAAGTCGTCGTGGCCCGGTCCGGGTTGGCCGGCGTCACCCTCGACGCCGTTCGCCTCGCGGACGACGGCGCGCCGGTGGAGCGAGCCTGGCCGCTGATCGACCTGGACGCGCCTCCGGCATTCGACGTCACGTTTGCTGTCACGAACGACGGGCTCGTGTTCGACGATGTCGGCCCCGGTCCTGGTGACCGTCGGGTCCGCCGAGCGTCCGTGAGCTGGCTGCGATGATTGGCACGCAACTCTTGTCCACGAACGCTCGATAGGGGTTTACTAAGGGAGTCTCATGGGAATCGACGGCGTCCGCAAGAGCTCCCCCAGCGCGCCGCCGGCGAACCCGAGCGAGCTGTCCCGTTCGATGCAAACGGACCCCACGGGCCGTCCGTTCGAGCTGCAACAAACGCCCACGTCACCGGGGACTGCGGCGGTCGGACCCATGGAGGGTGCGACGGCCGCGATCGGACCCGTGGAAGGTCCACCCGGGCCGCTCGCTGCGCTGCGGGCCGGCACGGTGGACATCCCCGGCTACCTCAATCTCAAGGTCGACGAAGCGACCGCGCATCTCGTGGGTCTGCCCCCTGAGGATCTCTCGCCATCCGCGCGGCGATTCGCGATCGACTCGCCACCGATCCGACACTCGTGGACCTCGTCCGAACCGCGGCAGGCAGCGTGCCCCACCCCTCGGACGACGATTGACGTGAGGCAGGTTCTCGAGCGTCGGGGGCTACTCGTGGGGGTCGCTGCCGCTCTTGCCTGCTCCCGCGGGGAGGGGACGGCGGAGGGCGGTCCCGCGCTCTTGTCCTCCAGCTCGGTCCGGACGCTCCAGTGGGACCTCGGCGTGCAACCCTGGGGTCGCGCGCGGGTCGCCGTCGTCGTTCCCACGTGGGGTGACGTCGACGCTCGATATCCCGTGCTCGTCGCGCTCCATGGTCGCGGCGAAGCGCTCAAGTCTCCCGCAGAAGGCGCGCTTGGGTGGCCGCGCGACTATGCGATGGTCCGCGCAGTCGGCCGCCTGCGCTCGCCGCCCCTCTGCGAAGCGGACTACGAAGGGTTCGTCGATGCGGAGCGAATGGTCGAGACGAACGCATCGCTCGCCGCGCATCCGTTCGCTGGCCTGATTGTAGCCTGTCCATGGCTGCCTGACGTTCATCCCGCCGCGACCGGAGACATCGCCGCCTACGCGCGATTCGTGATCGACGTCCTTCTACCGCGCGTGCGGCGGGACACACCGGCGCTCGTCCGGCCCGAGGCAACGGGAATCGATGGCGTTTCCCTCGGCGGAGTCCTCGCGCTGCGCATCGGCCTGACGTGTCCGGAGGCCTTCGGCGGGGTCGGCGGCATTCAGCCCGCGATGAGCGAAGGGCAGGAGGCCGAATGGACCGCGCTCGCCGAAGGCGCGCGGGCGCAGCGTGCCGACATGAAGTTGCGCCTGATCACCAGTCACGAGGACTACTTCCATGATGCGATCGTCAACGTCTCACGCGCATGGGATGCGGCCGGCGTCGTGCACGACTTCGCGGACCTCCCCGGCCCTCACGACTACATATTCAATCGAGGTCCCGGGTCCATCGAGCTTCTCCTTTGGCATGACCGCGCGCTGGCCCGATCGTGAACCGATCGTGACGCGTGGGCCGGGTCTTGCGCCGGAGCTCATTCGCGCACCGCCGGGGGGTAGACTGCGATCGATGAGGCCCTTTTCGCTCTTGCTCGTGACTGGGCTCCTGCTGCTTTGCGGCTGCGCGGAGGACTTGCCGGCGCACGTCGAACTATTGCCTGAGGGAGCGAGCGTCGAGATCGCGGTCGAGCAACCCGGCGTGGATGGCTATGCGCTCGTGGGAACGGTGACGGGCATCGCCGCGGCCAACGATCTGGACACGGCCACCGAGGCCGCGCGAAACGACCTTCGCAACAATGCGGCAGCACTCGGGGCGAGTCTCGTCACCATTGACGAGGACACCGGCAAGGCGCTGCTGCTCGAGAACAAGACGAAGGTGAAGCTCGTCGGCAGAGCCTACAAGTCGATTGAGTGAAGACCGCCATGGCCACCGTCGCGCTACCATCGCGAACATGGCGCCATGGCTCCTGCCGCTCGAGGTGCTGGCGCAGCGGCGTGGAGGAGACGATGCGCGCGTCGTGGGGGGAAAAGCGGCGCGGCTCGTCTGGCTCGTCCGCAACGGATTCGACGTACCCCAAGCCGTGATCTTGCCGGCCGAAGCTTTCGCGCACGCGATGCGAGCGCTGCCGCCCGAATGCGAACCGCGCGCCCTCCTTCGCGCTGCGACCGGACGCGCCGGCTATCTGCGCGTCGCCGAGGCCAGGCAGCAGATCCTGGGAGCCCCGTTGCCCAAGGGGCTCGATGAGGAACTCGCCATGCTCTGGACGGGCCTGGGCGAACGGTCCTCTTGGGGCCTCGCGGTTCGATCCAGTGCGACGTGCGAAGACGGCACTCTCGTCTCGATGGCCGGGCTCGCGGAGACAGTCCTCGGTGTACGCGGACCCGACGCGCTCGCCGATGCGATAAGGCGGGTCTGGGCATCGCTGGCGAGCGGGCGAGCCCTCGTCTATCTGGCGGCGCACGGAGTGCGTGACGTGGGAATGGGGCTGGTCGTGCAACGCATGGTGCAGGCGCGCGCCGCCGGTGTCATGTTCACGCGGGCTCCGGATGTCCGGTCACGGGGCGGGGCCGGTCTCGACGAGAGGATCGTCAACGTGGGACTGGGTCTCGGCGCTCCGGTTGTCAACGGCGTTACCACGCCCGACGTCCTCCGCATCGCCGCCGACGGCCGTCTCGTCGAAGCCATCATCGCTCACAAAGCGCGCGCCACCGTCGTGCGCGACGGCCGCATCGAAGAAGTCGTCGTGGAAACTCCGGATCTTCCCGCCCTCGGGGCCGACCGCATTGCGCACCTCTCCGCCATCGCCGCCCGCCTCGAGAAGCTCGAGTTCGTGGCGTGGGACGTAGAATTCGCCTGCGACGACGAGCGGACCTGGGTCGTGCAGGCGAGGCCCGCAACCGGTCGCGGCTTTCCCGATGGGGGCTCTGCCGACACCGTCTGGAGCAACGTAAACGTCGGCGAGGCGCTGCCCGGCGTCGCCACGGCGTTCACGTGGTCGGTGGCGGGGGCCTTCAGCGAAGCGGGCTTCCGCCGCGCTTTCGCCGCATTGGGCTGTCGCGTTCCGAAGAGCGCCCGCCTGGTCGGCAACATTCACGGCCGCTTCTACCTTAATTTGACATACTTCATGCGCATTGCAGCGCAGGTCCCGTTTCTCGATCCGCGCACGCTCGTGGAGCTCGGGGGAGGGTGGGGTGGCGACGAGCTCGCCACGCAAGTCGAAGGCGTGAGTCGCCGCGGTTTCTACGCCCGCTTGCCGCTCACGGCCGTCCGTTTGCTGCGCGAACAGGTCAAGCTCGACGAGCACGTCCGAGCCTTCGAGGATTTCGCCGAGAAACAATGGCGAGAGCAGAGCGCACTCGATCTTGCCATTTTGCCGGACGAAGGCGTCGCGCGCCGCTTGCGGGATATCCAGGCGCTGCTGGAGCGCACCGGAACCATCATGCTCACCTGCGCGTCGAGCACACTGGGCACGCACTTGGCGCTCAAGGCTGTGCTCGAACGCGTCGCCCCCGTCGACGCCGAACGCCTCGCGCGAGCGCTCACGAGCGGCATTCGGGACGTGGAAAGCGCGCGCCCAGGCATCGCCATCATGCACATCGCCGCGCTGGCGCGACGCGAGCCCGACGCCCGCGCCGCGATCGAGCGTGAGTCGACGGCGGGGCTCGACGCCTTCCCCGAGGGCCCCACTCTCCGTGCGCTGCAGAGCTTCCTCGAACTTTACGGAGACCGAGCGGTCCGCGAGGCGGAGCTCTCCACGCCACGATGGAAGGAGGATCCGCGGCCCGTCCTGCGGATGTTGCGCGCCGCCCTGCGAACCGACGCCGAGCGCGCCTACGGAACCGTTTCCCGCGCCAAGGGTCAAGCCGACGCCGAGATGGCGAAGCTGGTGTCGACGCTCAGCATCGTGAGCCAGACGATGGTTCGCCACCTGGTGGCGCGCGCCCAGCGCGCCGCACGACTGCGCGAAAGAATGCGCTCGTGGGTGACCCGCGTCCTCGACATGCTGCGCGAGGCCGCGCTCGACGCGGACCGGCGGCTCCTGCGGCGCGACGCGCAGCTCGAAGCCGATTGGGGAGTCCTTGTCGAATCGGGCTCGCCGCTCGCGAGCGTGCAGAGCGCCTTCTTTCTCACCATCGACGAAGTCGTCGGTTCGCTACGCGCGCCCCAGGCTGACTTGGCGCCCCTCGTGCGCTCCCGTCGCGCCGAGCTCGCGCGCGACCAGGGCCGTCCGGATCCCCCGGCCACGTTCGTGGGCTCGCCGCCTCCGGTGCTCTTGCCGTCCTCGGGCGGGCCGGTCATGCGCGGTCTCCCGGCCAGTCCGGGCGTGGTCCAGGGCTCCGCCCGGGTGCTCCTTCGCGAAGACGAGATGGACGCCCTCCAGCCCGGCGAGATTCTCGTTGTGCACACCACGGATGTGGGCTGGACGCCGCTCTTCCTCGTCGCCGCCGGCATTGTCACGGAGCTCGGTGGCCCCCTGTCGCACGCGGCGGTCGTGGCGCGCGAGTTCGGGGTTCCTAGCGTCGTCAACGTGGTGGGAGCCACACGCGCGATCCGGCTCGGGGACGTCCTGCGCGTCGACGGCGATCGCGGCACGGTGGAACGTCTGAAGTAGTCTCCGGCAGCTCGAGTGACGACCATGCGCTGGATCACGCGACCGGGTGACGGCCCTACTGTCGGAGACGTCCTGGTGCGAGCCGGCGCCGACGGATACGCCATTGCCGACGGGCGCGTCTTCGTTGGTCGCCGTCGCGTGCGAACGCAGGACGAGCCCGTGCACGTCGGCGACGTCGTCGAAGTGGCAGCTCCGCGAGCGGATCGGGCGCAGGCCACCGCGCTGCACGTTCTCGCGCGCACGCACGACCTCGTCGCGGTGGACAAGCCCGCGGGAACACCCACGATCGCTGATCACGGGGGCGCCGCCCATGCGCTCGTTCCGCTCGTCGCCGCGATTTTGTCGCTCGATGTCTCGTGCGTGCATGCCACGTCGCGCTTGGATCGGGACGTGAGCGGCGTCGTCATCCTCGCGCTGAGCCGCGCCGCCGCCGGTCGACTCCTCCGGGCGCGGGAGCTCGGCGACTACGAGAGGCGATACGTCGCCATCGCCGCCCGAGCGCCGGATCCGCCCCGCGGGCTCTGGAACGCACCGATCGGGCGTGCGGTCGACCCTCGTCTTCGCATGGCCGGCGGGCGGGACCCAGCCGCCGCGCAAACTCGCTACGCGACCTGTGCGCGCACGCCGCGCGGGGAGGCGATGCTGGCCCTTGCCCCGGTGACCGGCCGAACGCATCAGATCCGGGTCCATACGGCCCGCGCCGATGCCCCGCTCCTCGGGGATCAGGCTTACGGCGGTCCGATCCGCATGACCGTCGTCGGCGGTCGGGTCATCGAGCCGCGACGCATCGCGCTGCACGCGGCCCGCGTCGTGGTGCGACAAGCGCATCGCGCGCCGTTCGTTGCAGAGGCCCCGGTGCCGGCTTCTCTTCTCGACTTGTGGTCCGCGCTTGGCGGCGACCCCGCGGCGTGGGAGCTTGCGGAGTCGTGCGACATCGCCTCGTAGCCGTTTCAGCCTTCGCCGGCGCTTGCACGATTTGGGCGCTATGTGCCCTTGCCGACCCGCCGCCGCGTCGCCGGATCGACATGAGCCGCGTGTTCGATGCGGGCGGTCCCGTCGATATCGCCATCACTCGAACTCCGGCGGACCCGGTCCCGCTGGTCTCACGCCGCCAATGGGTGTTCGACCTTCGATGGGAGCGGGGGGAGGTCTGGCTCTTGGGGACCCAAGGGCTCGAGCTGGAGTCTGCCCAGCCGACGCCGCGCGCAATGGGCCGCTTTGCCCTCGAGCTATTCGAGGGGCCGGCTCTCATCGAGCGTGTGCGTTTCGACTTTCCCATGCTTGCCGTGCCCGATGGCAACGACGGCGGCAGGGGAGCGCCCCCCTCGTTGACGCAGCGGCTGAGAACGCGGATAGGCGTTATTTTCCCTGCCACCGAGCGAGGAACGCGGCTGGAACTGTGGGACCGCGCCACCGATCGGCGCTGGTCGCTTCCGTGGCCCCCCGCCGCACATTCTTCCAGCGACGACGGAGGAGAGCCGCGCTGAGCGACGGGGGGTAGTTCGGCCCCTTTTTGCGGTCGCGTCGACCCGCCCCGAGGTCCGCGCGAGGGAGGTGCCGTCGCGCCCCAACTTGTGCGACCCTTCCGGCGAGACCCATGCAATGCCCCTCGTGCCAGACCCCCGTCAACGATTCGCAGCGCTTTTGTCCCACCTGCGGCACCGGGCTCACGGCGACGCCCCCCGAGGTGGATCCCATGATCGGACAGACGCTCGGGGGTAAGTACCGCGTCATTCGTCTCATTGGGGAAGGCGGCATGGGCGCTGTCTACGAAGGGGAGCAGACGCTCGGCACGACGAGGCGCAAGGTGGCCGTCAAGACGCTGCATCCGCACTTGTCCCGCGATCCCAAGATTCAGGCGCGGTTCGAGCGCGAAGTGGGCACGATCGCCGAGCTCGAACACCCGAACACGATTCAAGTCTACGACTTTGGTGCGACGCCCGACGGCATCCTCTACATCGTGATGGAGTTCTTGCACGGCAAGAGCCTCGCGGACGTGCTTTCCACGCAGGGAGCGATGCCTCCCGATCGCGTCGAGCGCATTCTTGCCCAAGCGTGCGGTTCGCTCGAAGAGGCGCACGGGCACGGCATCGTGCATCGTGATCTCAAGCCAGACAATGTCGTGTTGATCGAGCGCGCGGGCCAGAAAGACTTCGTAAAAATCCTCGACTTTGGCATCGCCAAGCGTGCCAAGGAAGAAGACCGAAACGAGCAGAAGCTCACGCAGCAGGGGATGGTGCTCGGAACGCCGCCGTACATGAGCCCGGAGCAGTTTACGGGCCAGGCGATCGATTCGCGCAGCGACATCTATTCGCTGGGGATCATGGCTTACGAAATGCTCACCGGGAAGCTTCCCTTCAAGGCCGATACCGCATGGGAGTGGGCCGCGCAGCATATGACGCAGCCTCCGATACCCATCGAATCGCTGGCCGAAAGCGCGCGAATCCCGGTGGCGATGCGCCATGCCGTCGCGCGCGCCCTGGCAAAGTCTCCCGACGATCGATTTCAGAGCGCGCGCGCCTTCATCGACGGCTTTTCGGGCAAGACCGCCGATCCGCCGCAGACCGTGCCAGTCCTTGGCATCGGAAAACAGAAGACCGAGATCGGAACGCCGCTGGACGTCGCCGCCGCATTCGGGGGTGCCGCCCCGGCCGTGACGTCTCACGGGCAGGGCTACACGCCCGCGGCGGGCAATCTGTCGTTCCCGACTCCCGCCGCCATTCCGCAGGCTCCCATGCGCGAGAGCTCGCGTGGGGGCCGCAAGGTCCTCCTCGCATCGGCCGGAGTCATCGGGTTGGCGAGCATCGTCGCGATTGCGCTGGCCGTCAAAGGCAGCTCGACCGGAGCATCGAAGGAGGTCGTGTTCGACAACAGCGCGGTCTCCGCGCCGTCAACCCAAGTGAGCGCGTCCCCGGTCCCGAGCGACACCCCGGCGCAAGGGAGCCCGTCGGCCTCGGATATTCCTCCGCTTGCGAGCGCGGAAGCAAAGCCGCATCCGTCCGCGCACGCCGGGCCTGCCCCCAGTCCGCTCCGCAACGAGGCGGTGCCAGCAATCCCCTCGGCGCACCCGGCGGAACCGCTGCCGACCACGCCTCCGCCCCAAGCGCAGCCCGTTCCTCAGGCGATCTACGACGGCCTCGAATGCCAAAAAGCGCGGACGCTCAGAGCGCTGGGCCATCCCAGGGAAGCGCGACCGTGGGCCCTGGCCTGCGTTGGGAGAGGCGGAAGCCCGTAGAAAGCGATGTTTTCGGCCGCGCCGAGCGCGCCGGCCGAGCTGCGGCGCCTACGTTTCGGCCATCCGGGCGCGGATCCGCCTGGCGGTACGACCTTCGAAGCGCTTTGCCTTCGTGTAACCCCGCTCAACCGTTGACTTGCGATAACCAGACGGGCCGTAGTAGACGCGGGGCGAAGCGATGCTAGATTTGATGACGTGGACGTGGTCCTGCGGAAACTTGGGAAGGGCGCCCGATCAGTCGGTGGCCGTCTCGTTCGAGCGCCCCGCAAAGGCTCGGTAGTCGTCATCGAGTTTCCCGACGGAATGCACGAATACGTGACCACGCCTGTGAAGCGCGTTCTGCGCATCGCCGGGCGTGAAGTCTTCTACATCGAGACGATCAATAGTCGGTATCGGCTCGAGGTGCGCGGACGCGAGACTGCCGCCGCAGAGGGCACCGGGTAGCGGGACCGTTCGAGCACGCGGTTTCCATCACCTGGGACCGCTTCGAAATGGCGATGCCGCGGTGGGACACGTGGCAAGGTGATGAGCGGACTTTTCGCCTGGCCACCACCGGCGAGCTTGACGCTTCGCGCCGGGCGGGGGCATCTTGCGCGCGTGGGAAAGCACGACAGCCGCAATTCGATGAAAATGAAGCGCCGCAAGGGCCAAGCAAGCAAGAAGGCTCGCCTGAAGCGCCGCGCACAAGAGCGCAAAGCGGCTATCGTTCAAGGCGGCAAGAAGGCTGCAGCCCCGAGGAAGAGCACGCGCGCATCCGCCGCGGCGGCGCAAGCAGCGCTTGAAGCGTCGGCCGGTTCGGGGTCGTAGAGGGTGGTCAACATCTGAGGCCAAAGGCGGGCGCTTGGCATCAGAGGCTGGATGGTCCCCCCGCGCTGTCGGCGCCGCCGCCTAGGCGCACCGTTGGGAACTGCGTCGGCTCCCGGCGTTCGCTTGGCGCCTGGTAGACGACCACCTCGCCAAGCAGGCCCACGTCGCCGTCCATTCGCTCTTCGCCGACAAGTTGCCAGCCGTTCTGATCGTGCCACTTCTGCTTGAGAGTCGTCGTCCGGAGCTCCTCCTCTTCGGGGCGGTACCAGGTCGCGCGGACAATCACGTCCACGTTGGCGTCGCCCGTCGAGTGAATCCCGGACACTTCCACGTCTGCCAGCCTCACGCTCGTTCCCCAGCCACGGTGATGAGCCGCGAACTGCTCGCGAGCCGAGGCCGCCACGCTCTCGATCGCGATTTCGTTTCGTCCAAATCGCGTGTTCAAGTTGAACTCCTGCGCGGTGTCTTGGGCACGTGCGATCGCGGTCATGGGCGCGGGACAGGCGAAGAGGGGCGCCGTGAGAACGGCAAGGACAATCGTTGCGCGCATGGCGATCGCAGACCACGCGAGGGTCCTTCGGGCAAAGTTTTTGGGATGTGTTGGTTAAGATCACCCGAGTAGAGCTGTGTCTCGCTCCGCCTTGCCTCCGGCAAGGCTCCGCTCGACGGGCCTGGCTCGCACGACACGTCGAGGGGAGTGGAACTCCCCTCGAGCTCCCCATCCCGGAACGTCACGGGCAGCTGTGTCTCGCTCCGCCTTGCCTCCGGCCTGATCATTCGTCACATCTTGGTCCGTGCGGGCCGCATTGTTCTCGCATCCCCGGCATGAATGCCGGGGCAACTGGGACAGCGATTACGCGAAGCCCGCCACTGGCGGGCTACGACAAACGACAGGCACGTCGACCGTCGCCAACCATGCCTCACTGGATCGACGTAGCCCGCCAGCGGCGGGCTTTGTGCTCCGCTCTCCAGGGGTGCCCCGGCATTTATGCCGGGGGCGCCCGAGATGTGACGAATGATCAGGCCTCCGGCAAGGCTCCGCTCGACGGGCCTGGCTCGCATGACGAGGGGTGAGGGGTGTTTCGCTCGCCCGAGGGGGGGCAGTCACCTGGGCGAAAACGTGGGACAGCCCGCCACGACGCGGACGTCGAGGACATCCCCGTTCTGCATTTCGGCGCACGAATTGCCCAAGATTGTTACGGTCGTGCCGTCGAGTGTCCATCCGTCGGGGCCGGCCTGAGCAATGGGCTGCTCGTCGAAGAACACGTTGACGGCCGTCGGGTCGGGCGGCACGTTGTTGAGCGAGAGTGTGCAGCTGCTCGTCACGGTCGCGGCAATCTTGAAGAGAGCCGCCTGGAATGCGGCTTGGTCCGCGGTGGTCACGGCGTAATACTGTGGCTCGCTGCCGCGCGCGGTCTTTCCGGCCGTGGCCAGCTCGTCCAGCAGCAGCGCATACGGCTCGCTTCCCGGCACTCCGACTACGTATACGGAAACCCCATTGGCGGCGAGGGCTTGTACCGCGGCGATCGTGGGGGCTCCGTCGAGGCAAGAGTCGCTACCGCCGTTCGCCGCGGACGTACAGCAATTGGGGCCGGCCACGGGGCAGCCCACCGCATCTTCGATGTTCGGCTGGCAATTGGCCGTATCGCAGATTGCCATCGAGTTGCAATTGGGTCCGCCGTCGGTCGCGAGGATGACGTAGGTTTGGCCGGGCAATGATTCAATGTGGGCGGCTAGATTGGTGAGCGTCGCGGCGGTGGGAGTGCCCCCTAGGGCCGAGATGTGCCCGAGGACGGAAAGCAGCGCCTCCGATGTCGGCCCCGGCTGCCCCGCCGGGGAGTCGCCCCGACGAGGCGGAAACACTTCGACGCCCGCGCTGCACGTGTCCGCCTGCGCGCCCCCGGGGTCGGGAAAAACGGCCGCGCCGAGGTTGCCGCGTGGACCGAGATCAATGATGAGCTGGCCCAACACCACGATAATCGTCTCCCACTTGTCGTCGTCATTCATGCTGGCCGATCGGTCGAGCACGAAATAGAGATTAGGCGGATTGGCGATAAGCGGTTGATCCACGCAAGCACACACTCCCCCATCGGGTCCAAGGTTACACATCGGGGCTGCGCCTTGCGTGCTCACGAGAGTGGCTCCGCCACCGTCGGGCGAGGGCGAACTCGTAGCGCCGGGTGTAACGAACACACTGTCCCCCAGGGATCGCGGTCGGCTCGGGCCGCCGCACCCGGACGACGCGGCGAGAGACAACGCCTGCACCAGCACGGCGATGGGAGCTGCCTTTCCACGCGAAACGAGCCGCCGACGGTACCCCACGACCCTGCAGCGTAGCAGGGAGGACGCACGACAGCGCGGGCGAGCCTTGCCGCCCGGACTACGCTGCAACGAACGTCTTGTCTTTCGCACACTTCGTTCGTGTGAGCGCGCTCGGCGTCGTGCGCGCCGTACTGACCGTCCTGTCGCTGGGCGCGTCCCTGCGCGCCGTCGTGGCGACCCTCGGGGTTGCTCTGCTGGTGGGCGGTATCCCGGGCGCACGGCTCCGACGGGCCCCCAATCTCGCAACCCCATCCCTCCCCTCGGAGGTCAAGGACCGGAATGCCACAGTGGAGATAACGGTCCGTAACGCCGACGACGCCCGTCCCATCGCGGGAGTGCAGGTGCGCGCACTCGCAATCATCGATGAACGCGCCTACCTGGCGGACGCGCGCGAGACCGACGCCGCCGGACGCGTCGTGCTCGTCGGCCTTCCGCGCGGCGACACGTGGCTCGTCGCCGATACGCCGGGCCGCGCACGGGGCTCGACGCACGTGGTCGTCGACGAGAGCCCGCGCGCCGTACAAATCGACTTGGCGCCCAGCCACGCAATCCGCGTGGAAGTCCGCGACGAGGTGGGCGGCCCCGTGGCTTCCGCCTCCATCGAGGTCGTCTCGCGGGGCGATCCGTTGCCGATCGGCGCCCGGACCGATTCCGGCGGGGGCGCCGGCGTGACGCGTCTCGCGGCAGGTCCGTGGCGGGTCAGTGCGCGGGCCCCGGGCTATGATGAGGCGACGGCGAGCGCCGCGGGCGACGGCGAGCTCGTTGCTCTCACGCTGCGCAAGCTCGGCACGCTGCGGGTCCGTGTGGTGCGCCTCGTCGGCGCTGAAGACCGCCAGGTCCCGGGCGCTCGCGTCGAGGCTGGGGGGCCCGCTCTCTGGCCACCGCGCGGCACGCAGACGGACACGAAGGGTGAAGTGCGGATCAGCGGCCTTCTTGCCGGCGTCTACGCGCTCCGCGCAATCGCCGGCGGGGACGTATCGATGACCGAGCTGGGGGTATCGCTCGCTCGGGGCGAGGAGAAGAGCGTGGTGCTGCGCCTGGCACCCGGGCGAATGATTGGCGTTCGCGTGACCGACGGCGCGAGTGATGACGCCGAACCGGTGGGCGGCGCACGCGTTACGCTCGCCGAAGGGGGGCTCTCGCCCTTTCCGCTCGAAGCCACGACGGACAAGAGCGGTCGAGCACGCCTCGGGCCGATCGCCGCAGGATTGGCGACGCTGGGTGTCCGGGCTGACGGGTTCGTCCCCCTTGGCGCCGAGCCTCTTTCCGATCCCTCTCCGGCCGAGACGCGCTTGGCTCTCGTGCGTAGCGGGGAGCTCATGGGACGCGTGGTGGACACGCGCGGCCAGCCGGTGGGCGGCGCAACCATCGAGATCGTCGGGACGGATGTGAACGGGGGGCCCATCTTCGATGACCCTCGTCGCGCTCGCTTCCAGACGGCGCACTTCGACGCGATGCTCAGTGGCCCGGCGCCGCTGCTACCCGCGGGAGAGCTCGGCGTCATGCCCGGGCCCGTGCCGCCGATCCCCCAGCGTTCGCTCGCTCCACAGGGGTCCGGTGTGGCCTTTTCGGGCGGGTCCGAGCGTGACACGGCGGACGAGCCATGGGTCACCCGAGACGATGGCACCTTCCGCGCAGCGCCGGCGTCCCCAGGCCGAATTCGCGCGATCGTCCATCACCCCCAATATGTGGACGCGGAAAGCGAAGTCGTGACGCTTGCGCCGGGCGGCGAGGCCCACGCCGACGTCGTGTTGCACCAGGGGGCCGTCCTGGAGGGGCGCGTCATGGACGCGCATGATCAGCCCGTCGCCGGCGCGCGCGTCTTCATTTCGGCGACACGAGGAACGCTCGAACGCACGACGCGGAGCGCGAGCGATGGGACATTCGCGTTCGCCGCCGTGCCGGAGTCCATAAGCCTGGGGGCGAGCGCGAATGACGACGACTCCCCGGACACGCGCATGGCCCTCGCAATCCCCGAGGGCGGACGCGAGGAGGTCACGCTTCGCTTGCCGGATCCGCGTGAAGCGCTAGCCGTATCCGTCGTGGACGGACGGGGCTTTCCCGTCGACGCGGTTCAGGTGAGTGCAAGCTCCCTCGTCGCCGAGTCGCCGCTGCGCACGACTGCGTTCACCGATGCTCACGGCGAGGCGTGGCTGAAACGCGCGCGCGGCCTGCCGCTTCGTGTCGAAGCGCGCGCCCCCGCCTACGCGCCTCGCATGATCACGACCGACGGCGCGGGCGACCGTTTGCGGATCGAGCTCCTCGCGGCCGAACGTGCGACCGGCGAGGTCGCGATGTCCCGCGGCCGGGACGCGATTGCGGGTGCCGAAGTGACGCTTTACACCGACCTTGGCGCTCGCCGGACCCGCACCGACGCGGGGGGGATCTTCGCGCTCGAAGAACTCGCGCCGGGGAGCGCTCGCGTGCGTGTCCGAGCGGCTGGGTTCGCGCCGACCACCACCGCGCTCGTCATCCCCGAGACGGGGGGACGGCGGCCGTATGCCATTCCCCCCATTGCGATGACGGCGGAGGGGGTCGTCGAAGGGGACGTGGTCGACGAGCACGGCGATCCGGTCGCCGGCGCGCGTGTGGCCAAGGACCACGTGCCGACCTGGCTTCTCGTGGGGTCCAATCCGAGCGACGTGGCCGTTTCCGACGCCAAAGGGCGATTTGCTCTCCACGAGCTGGCGGAAGGAGTGATTTCACTCGAAGCCTACGCGCCGGACGTTGGCCGCGCCCGGGCGAGCGGAGTGGCGGTGGCGGCGGATCGCGTCACCGAAGGTGTGCATCTCGTGATCGGACCCGACGCGCACGGGCCTCCGAACCCCACCGAGCCGACCGCGGGTGTCGCCATCACCCTCGGCGAGACCGGAGCGCCGGTCGACGTCGTCGTCGTTTCGGTGGTCGAGGGCAGCGAAGCAGAACGCGCAGGGGTTGCGCCCGGCGACGTGCTCCTCGGGGTCGACGACACTCCCGTGACCACGATGGAGCAAGCGCGCGCCAAATTGAGCGGCCCCATCGGCGACGACGTGGTCCTTCGCGTACGCCGCGGAGACCGTACGCTGGTGCTACGGACTCCGCGCGACACGCTCCGCCGATGAAAACGTCGGCGATGACACCGGCGGCGAAGGCAGACACTCCCGTCGCGTTACTGCCTCGCGAAGACGATCGACTCGCCTTGCGCGGCGAGCCATTTGAGCCCCCTCGGACCTTCGAAGGTGAAGGTCTGGGGGGCGTCGGGACCGTCCTTGTCCGTGGTGACGGTCACGCTGGTTTCGTTCTCGTACACGACGCGGTAGCGACCGGACTGGGTCTCCGTCGGGGTCGTGATCGTCATCGCGTCGCCGCTCACGTGGAGCTCGGTTCGGATGGCAAAGGCATTCGCGGCGGCCAGCCCCTCGCCGCCGAACGCTTCGGCGCGCACCCCTCGCCACCGGCCTTCGAGGCGCGGCGAGCCAGGCGGCCCGCACGCAAGAGCGAGCAATGCCCAAACTCCAAACGATACGGCCCGCGAGTGCGTGAGGATTGCGCCGCTCATGGGCTCTAGGGGCTCGCGGGCGCCGCCGCTTGCCGTCCCCGTTCGGGCTGGCAGAAGACCTCGGCCATTTCGGGCGAAATTCGCCGTAGCGCGTGGCGGCCGTCGACGCAGGCCAGGCGGGTCGACCCTTCGGCGCAGAGCGTGCCGTCCGAGGGCCTCGCCATGCGGTAGTCGAACCGAATGCTGGCCGCGCGAATCTCGTGGAGGGATATCTCCACGTCGATTTCGTCGTCAAATCGGGCTGGCGCCCGGTATTTGAGGGAAACCTCGACCACAGGCAAATGCAGTCCGCTCTGCGCCCACGCCGCATAAGTGACGCCACGCCGGCGAAGCCATTCGACGCGCGCCACCTCCATATAGGAGAGGTAGCTTGCGTGATGGACGATCCCCATCAAGTCCGTTTCATGGAAACGGACCCGGACGCGAACGATGGATTGGTTTCCCTGCGTCGGGGGCGCTTCGAGCGACTTCGGCATCCGAGGGCTCCGTATCACGACGCCGCGGTGAACGTCAGCAGCCGTCGCCATGCGGCGCCGCGCGTCGGGATCCTTCTTCGCCCGGCGCGGGTCGAAGAGCCACGGGCCCACGGACCGGCAGAGCTCCATGCGTATTCGCGCATGGACGCGCAGCTATCGTGATGGATTCAGTGACGGATTCAGCAACCGGCCGTACTTTCCCGGGATGGAATCGAAACGGCGCTTGCCCCTGCTCCGATCGGCCGACGATTCGGAAGTCGATCCGGCGAGACCGGGCTGGCAATGGGTGGGGTTCGGCACCGTGGCCATCTTCGTGGTGTGGCTGCCCCTCTCCGCAGCGGCAGGATCCGTCGCATCGGGCCTTTCGCGAGGGGACCCCGGCGCGGCCCCGCACGCGAGCCTGGGCGCGGCCATCGTCTTTGCAAGCACCTCGGCGATCGCGCTAGCACTGTCGGCGCTGGCGGGAGGCTTCGTGGTCGGCAAGTGGGGCGGACGCGGCGTAGGCGTGCGCGAGGCGTCGCTCGCTGGCTTGGGCACGTCGCTCGTCGCCGTCGTCGCATCGTGGCTTTCGTTCGGATTCGCCCCGGGCGCGCTTCTCGTGATTCCAATTGCCGTGCCTCTCGCCGCCCTCGGAGGGTGGCTCGGTGTGCGTTCCCGTTAGCCGGCGGACGCCCGCGGAGGGACGACCCGCGGAGGGGCCGCTCGTCCCGACGATGCCCGTACACCTCGGTCCGCGAGCGGCGGTGCACGGGGCCATGTACGATGCGCGGCGATGGGCCGATCGCCTTCGTTGGCTTCGGGGGCGCTTTGGGCGTTGGTCGCCTGCGGAGCGCCCGGTGGCGCGCGCGTTCGGGCCGCACCTCCCGCGACTGCACCGCCGGCCGCCGCCGATGCTCGCGCGAGCGTCGCGGGCGCGAGCGGAGACGATATTTCTCGTGTCCGCGCGCATGCGGACGCGTGGCGAGCCGCCCATCGGCTCCTCGACGTACACATGCACGTGGACGCGACGTCGGCCGCGATGAGCGAGGCCGTCCGGGTGATGGACGCGGTGGGAATCGGGGTGGCCTTGAATCTCAGCGGGGGGGTGGTCACGAAGGTCCACCCCGAGGGACCCTTGCAGCCCTCGGACTTCGAACGGACCAAGGCGTTTGCAGACGAGCATTTTCCCGGTCGCTTCCTCGAGTCGATGAACCTCGACTACTCGACGTGGGACAGCCCCCATTTCGCCGCCGATGCCGTCGCGCAGGTCGAAGAAGGAGCCCGACTGGGCGCTGCGGGGTTCAAAGAATTCAAGCGCCTTGGCCTCTTTCTCCGCGACAAGCACGGCCGGCTACTGCAGATCGACGATCCGAAACTCGATCCGATGTGGAGCGCCCTCGGGCGGCTCGGAATGCCCGTGTCGATCCATGTCGCGGATCCGAAGGCGTTCTGGGATCCCTACGACCCGGGCAACGAGCGGTGGACGGAGCTCCAAGATCACCCGGGCTGGTGGTTCGGCGACCGCGCGAAGTATCCCCCGCGCGAGGATCTGCTCGCGGCCCTCGAGCGCGTGATCGCGCGCCATCCCGAAACCACGTTCGTCTGCGTCCACTTCGGCAACAACGCCGAGGATCTCGACTGGGTCGACCGGCAGCTCGACGCGCACCGCAACATGCTCGTCGATCTGGCGGCGCGAATTCCAGAAATCGGCAGGCACGATCCCGAGAAGGTGCGCGCGCTCTTCATCAAGCAGCAAGACCGAATCCTGTTCGCCACGGACTTTCAAGTCTACGACCGCATGACGCTCGGCTCCGGTGGCAGCGGCCCGGCGCCCACGGAGTCGGACGCGATTGACTTCTTCCGTACGCATTGGCGCTTCTTCGAGACGTCGGACCGAGACTTTCCGCACATGACCCCAATCCAGGGTGACTGGACGATCAGCGCAATCCATCTCCCCGAGGCGGTGCTCGCCAAGATTTACTTTGGTAACGCCGAGCGCGTATTCGCGGATCCCCTCGCGAAGCTCCGCTCGCGCGAAACCGGCGAGCCGAGGTAGGCCGGCGTAGGCGGGGGCGCGTGACCCTCGGCGCGACAAAGGCTAAGACACCGTGCCGATGCTCTGCCTCAAGCGTTCTACCGACGATGCGTGGGCCGCGGCGGCCATGGGCGATCTCGACGGGATGCTTGTCGACCATGCGCACTGCGAGATGAAAGCCGCGTCCAACGCGCTGTCGCTCGTGGCTCGGCACCCGGCCGACTTCGAGCTCCTGCGCGCGTTGACCGATTTGGCCCGCGAAGAGATCGATCACTTTCAGCGTGTGCTCGCCATCCTCGAAGCGCGCGGCGTCGCGCTCGGGCCACCGCCCGTGGACGAATACGCCGCGGACTTGCGCCGCGCCGCCGGCGCGCTACCGCGGCTCGAAGAGCCCAATCCGCTTCTGGACCGTCTCCTGGTCGGCGCCGTCATCGAGGCCCGATCGTGCGAACGATTCAAGCTTCTCGCCGACACGGCGGGCCGATCGGGCGGCCATTTCGAGCTGCAGGCCCTCTGGAGCGATCTGCTGGCGGCCGAGGCGCAGCACTACCGCACGTTCGTGCATCTGGCCGTGCGCTCGGCTCGTTTCGAACGAGCGCGCACCCTCGCGAGGCTCGAGCATCTGGCCGAGCTGGAGGCGTCGATCGTCGATGCGTTGCCTCGGCGCGCGCAGACGACGCGCGCGACCATGCATGGCTAGTCCGACCGCACAGGACCTGTTCGCGCTGAGCCGCGACGTGGCATCCGCCGTGGCGGCGCTCTCGCGTTGGCGCTCCGGCCTCGACGCCGATTCGCACGCCGAGGAAGGCGCGCCCGAGGGCCAAGATCCGTTCGATGGCCTGCGCCACGTCGCCGCGCGATCCACCGCGCAGGCGCTCGCGGAGCTCTCCCCGAGCGCGGCCGACGTTCCATTGCGCGACGCGCTCGTGCGATGGGTGGGCGCGCTCGTGCAGGAGCGGATTGCGCTCCCGGACGATGCCGCGCGCGCCCGCGCAATGAGCGCGCCGAGCGGTCGGTTCGAGGGCGAGCCACCTCGCCGCGTGACGTGGCGAGAGGCTTGGCGCGGCTTGGCGGGCGCGCGCTCGCCGGCCGAGGTGCATCTGTGGCTCGCTGCCGCGGGAGATTGCGCCGCCCCTCTCGCCGTCGCCAACCGGGCGCGCGCCGCACGGCGCGTCGAGGTCGCCCGCCGCTTGGGCCATAAGGACCCGTGGGAGCCGTTGGTCGACGTGCCGCGCGTCACGCTCCGGGCGGCGGCTGCGAAGCTGCTCGACGCCACCGATGACGTCTCGCGCGCCGTATGGAAAGAGGCGCTCGGGGGAGCCGACGCGCCGGGCGCCCGGCTTTGCTTGGCCGTCGGGCGCGACGCGGGCGACGGGTGGCCGGCACGGCTCACCGCCGTGTGGTTCGACGAAGCGTTCGCAGGGGGTCCGCGCGGTATGCCCATCGAGATAGCCTCCTTGCCTCGTCCATTGGGTGCGGCAAGCTTCGCGCGCGCCCTCGCGGCGTTCGGCTTCGCGGCGCGCGTCGCTGTCGCTTCGTCGTCGTTGCCCTTTGCGCTGGTGCGTGATCCGGCCTTCGTCGGGGCGCATCGGCTCGCGTTCGTCTTCGGGTCGCTTCCGACCGACGTCACGTTTCACCTCAAGGCGCTCGGGCTCGGGCGTCGGACGGCGCAGGCCCAATCCCGCGTCCTCGTGCGAACGGCGCTACTCGACGCGCGTCTTTGCGCGGCCCGCATTCTCCTCGGCGACGACGTGGCATTTGCGCCCAAAGAGCTCTTCGCGGAGCTCG
This sequence comes from uncultured delta proteobacterium, assembly GCA_963831555.1. Classification (GTDB taxonomy): domain Bacteria; phylum Myxococcota_A; class Polyangia; order Polyangiales; family Polyangiaceae; genus Palsa-1150. The sequence continues at coordinate 180,492 of CAWHQT010000013.1, read as the reverse complement.
GAACGCGACTCTTTGGAAAACCGCTTGACCCTCGCCTCGCGGCTGCCTGGCCCGCCGCGCGCGATGACGAGCCGGCGCGTTGGGTGGCGCTGCTCGAGGCGCGCGCGCTCCGCGATGCGCTGCGCGAAGAGTTCGACACCGATTGGTTTCGCAACCCGCGCGCGTGGTCGCACCTTCGCGGGCAGGGTTCGGGCGCGGCCCACGAGCCCGTCGTGGCGGAGGCGCTCGAGCCCGCAGCCGCCACGCTCGCCCGCGCCTTCGAGGAGGCCCTGGGGTGAGGCTTGCGCTCGTGGCGGCGGGCATTCGATTCGCGCTCGTCGCCGCTTGGGTCGGCAGCGCTTCGGGCAACGCCCCGGCGCCTCCCAAAGCCGGCGGGCGTGCCGCCCGGTCATCCGCGGCACAATCCCCGGCGGCTACGCGAGCGGCAGCGGCTACGCGGGCCGCGATTCTTCCGATGCCCGCACCCCCTCCGCCCGCGCTTGCCATGCTGCCGAGGGTGGCGCGCGTGCGGGTGGAAGCCGCGCGCGACCACGTCGTTCTCGTGGAGGACGTGAACTTGGCGCGGGGCGAATGGCAAGACGGCGGCCTCGATCTCTATGTCGCGTTCGGCGCGCCCGGAACGCCGATTGCGGTGGAAGCGCGGCTCGTCCCCGTCGCATCGGGAACGCTCGAAGCGCGGCTGGATGATCCAGGTGAGGTGGTGCCCGTCGAGGCGGCCGTTCGTCGAGCACCCGGGACAATGCCGCTTCTTGGCCGGCCGCAGATGGCGGGCGTCATCGTGCACGCGAAGGACTCCGCGCTACGGCGGGCGCTCTCCGCCAGCGATGTGCTCGCCCTGCGCATCCGAAGCTTGCTCCGGGCGCCGTCCGCCGGCGCGGACGGGGCGCGAACGTTGGTCGTGCGGCTCGGGATCGCGTCCGGCCTTCCGATGGCGCTCGGCCGCGTTCAGGTCGTCTCGATCGAGCGAGAGCCATGGATCACGCGTGCCGCGAGTACTCTCTGCGGGCCGGACGCGGATCCGTGGCCCCTCTCGACCGCGCTCTTGCCACGAGCCGCCGGGCGAAAGACGAACGAGCCGCCTTCTATCGCGCCCGAGATGGCCGTTCGCCACGCGACCGACGATCTCTGCATTCGGTGGTGGGGGAAACTCTAGTTCTGGTGCTAGCGACTCGCCTCGAGCTACGGCCCCCACCAGAACGTCTCGTACGTTTGGGGCTGTCCCCGCTGGGCCGTCATGACGATGATGCGATCGTCGCGAAGGGCCACCACCGGGTCCGGAAACGCATCTCCGGCAAAGAACGCTCCTTTTTCGAACCCATGCGCAGAAAGCCAGAAAAGGTGCATCCCGTTCGGAGACGCGCCCGCCAAGAGAATCATCCTGCCCTCGCCGACGAGGCAAAAGTCCACCCAGCGAAACCCGAAGCCGGCAAATCGCTCGGGCGTCGGGAAGTCCTCTCCGATGCCGCGAAGCTCCGGGAGATGAGCGCGCAAGTATTTGTGGAGTCGGTCGAAGGTGGGCGTCTTGAGGCGCGGAAGAGCGCGCGCGCCCGCGATCAGAACGGCGCGAGCCTCCGGCCGTTCGCACGGAACCTCCACGTGCGCGCGATAGCGATCCGCCAATGTGGCCGCGCCGCCGACTCCCCCTTTCGTGTCGAGCGCGTCATCGCCGAGGGACTTCAGCCACCAATGGAAGATGGCGAGATCGGCATCGCCGGCGCGCGACGTGAGGCGCACGACGCTCTCCCATAGAGGCCGCCGCACGCCCCATCGCCCGCCGTGCGTCGCCACCACGCACGCTCCAACGTAGGCCGCGCCGTGCACCACCACGTTGAAGAGTACGTTGGCCGCCGTGCCTGCGGCGCCCGCCGCCGCCCATGCGTCTCGCTTCTCACGGGTCAACGCAGCGGCCAGGCGGTGGACGCTCTCGTCGGTCCGGTCGAGCGCCAGGTCCGCGTCGAAGAGCGCGGTCGCGTTGGCCACGAAGCGCGCGGCGGCGTCTGCCAGATGATCGGGCAGGCTCGCGTTACCGCCCGGGTTGGCATCCAAGAGCCGGCTCTTGCCGCGCGCCTCTCCGTCCGCTCGCAAATCGGCCGGATAGAGCGGCAAAAAATAACTAACGAACAAATCCTCGGGACTCACTCGGCGAGGGTCCCGCATAGCACGCGAGCTGCTATGGTTGCGGCCTTTCCGTGCTCACCGCCGACGTGCGCTTCGAAGGCTGGACGACCGAGGACTGGATCCGCTTCACACGGATCTGGCAGCCTCGCGCCACGCCCGACCGCGAGCCGACGAGACCGCGCGGCGGCGTCATCGTCGTCCATGAGGATGGGCAAATCCTCAAGCTATTGCACACCCGCCACGGCCGGCTCGACCCGACGGGGGCCGTCGTCTTGCCCGACCCGCCGGACTCGCGCGCTCTCGCTCTTCGCGCGGGCCAAGCATCGGCGCTGGCCCAGCTCGCCCACACGCACCATGCAAGCTGGGGTCTCTGCCTGCGCTTGGGAGCGCTCGACGAAGTGATGGAGCGCTTCGGCGCGCGCGCGCGCCGCGGGGACGACTTGACGGCGCAGTCGCTCATGTTCGTCGGGATCGTGCGCGAGATGATCGCCGAGAACGCGATCGTCAGCTGGCCGCAGCGGCTGCGCGGCATACCCGTTCCAACGCCCAGCATGGTGCGCCGCACGCTGGACGCGCTGTGCGGCGACGGGCACTCGGTGGCGCTCGGACTGTTCGACGAAGACGGTTTGTGGACGGCGTTCGTCGCACGGCGCCGCGGGCAGGCTTTCGACGTCATCGCGGGACCCGACGAAATCCGTCCCACGCTCGGTCTCCTGTCCGGCGACTGGCGGCGCGATTACCGCCATTTCGCGCGGGCGGTCGAGGAGCGTTACGGGCCCCTCGGGTTCGGATGTTTCGCCGAGCTGGGAACATTTCGCGCGCTGCAAACGGACCCGCGGGCCGGCGTTTGGAGCCGCGCCGTCGCCGTGCGCGATATCGTCATCGCCCCCATCCCGTTCGCGGTGCGCGTGGCGCTGGGGCTCGACGGCCTGCACTACGCGCTGCAAAGCCTTCGCGCTCTGACGGGGCGAATCGCGCCCCTTGCGCCCATCGGCCCTCTGCTGGCTTCGGCGCGCGCCGGCTTCGCGAGGGCGACGGGCAAGGACGTACCCGCGCTCCTCGGGTTCGATCCGCTCGAGGCGTTGCGCAAGCTCCTCCAGAGGTAACGCGCGACGGCGCCGCGCGGCCGGCTCACGACGCGGGCTCGATGACCCTCACCTTCAGCTCCGCCAGCTGCTCGGCCGAGACCGTGCTCGGCGCGTCGGTCATCAGGTCGGTGCCCTTTTGGGTCTTTGGAAAGGGAATGACGTCGCGCAGGCTTTCGGCGCCGCTGAGGAGCATCGCGAGTCGATCCATGCCGACGGCGATGCCCCCGTGCGGCGGCGCGCCGTACTTGAGCGCGTCGAGCAAGAAGCCGAACTTGCTCCTCGCGTCCTCGTCGGAAATGCCGAGCGCGCGAAACACCTTGGCCTGGACCGACGGGTCGTGCAGACGAATCGAGCCCCCTCCGATCTCGAACCCATTGAGGACCAGGTCGTAGCGCCAGCAGAGAACCTTGCCCGGGTCCGAGTCGAGCAGATCGACGCAGTCGTCGTGCGGGCGCGTGAACGCATGATGCGCCGCCACCCAGGTTTTCTTGTCGTCGTCGTACTCGAAGAGAGGCGGATTCACGACCCAAAGGAAATTCCATTGACCTCCATGGCCGCTCGAAGGAATCAGCCCGAGCTTCTTTCCCAAGTGCAGTCGCAAATTGGCCATGACGGTCTGCACGACGCTCGTACGCCCGAACTGGAACACCACGAGATCGCCGTCCTTGGCTCCCACGTGCGCATTGATCGCCTGGCGGAGGTCGGGCGTCACCATCTTTGCGAGCGGCGATTGCACCCAGTTTCCTTCGGCGTCGATCTTGGCGCGGGCTAGGCCCTTCGCGCCCATTCCTTTGACGAACTCCTCGAGCTTGTCGATGTCCGCGCGCGACATCGTGGCCACGAACTCGGCCGGGACGCGAATCGCTTTGACGATCTCCGCGGGCAAGTCTCGCCGGTATTCGCCCTTCGCGAACTTGTCCGCGATAGGCTTCCAGAACGGCACGCCGCCGCCACCGTGCTCGACGACGAGGTCCGTCAGGTCCTCGTGGGGGAGCCCGAAGCGGAGGTCGGGTTTGTCGTTGCCGTAGCGGCCCATGGAGTCTTCGAACGCGAGCCGCGGAAACGTCCCATGCGGATAGATGTCTTTCAGATCGACGCCTAGAATCTCCTTCCAGATACGAAAGACCAGCCCCTCCATGACGCGGAATACGTCATCCTGGTTCACGAACGACATTTCCACGTCGATCTGCGTAAATTCGGGCTGCCGATCGAGCCGCAGGTCTTCGTCTCGAAAGCACTTGACGATTTGAAAGTACTTCTCGAAACCCGCGACCATGTAAAGCTGCTTGAAGAGTTGGGGACTCTCGGCGAGCGCATAGAACTTGCCCGCGTGGAGGCGTGAGGGGACGAGAAAGTTGCGGGCCCCTCCGGGCGTGTATTTGACGATGACGGGCGTCTCGAGCTCGAGAAACCCTTGGTCATCGAAGTAGCGACGGGTAACTTGGTCGATCCGGTGGCGCACGCGCAGCGTCTTCTGAAGCGGCGCCCGGCGCAGGTCGAGGTACCGGTACTGGAGCCGCTTTTCTTCGCTCGTGTCGATCGAATCGGCAATCTCGAAGGGGGGAGTCTCGCTCTTGTTGAAGACGTAGAGCTCCACGCCCTGGACCTCCACGTCGCCCGTGCCGATTCTGGCGTTCTTGTTGGCGCCGCGGCTCTTGACGACCCCGCGCACGCCGACCACCCACTCGCTCCGAAGGGTGCGCGCGATGTCGTGTGCGGCGCGTGGCGTGTCGCCGTGGCCGGAGACCTCCGGGTCGAAAACGAGCTGCGTCACGCCCTCGCGATCCCGAAGGTCGATGAACACGCAGCCGCCGTGGTCGCGGTAGCTGGAGACCCAGCCGAAAAGGACGACGCTCTTGCTCTCGTCGGCGGCGCGGAGCTCGCCGCAGTGGTGGGTGCGCTTCAACTCGTCGATGAATCGGGCCATTTCGGGCGGTACTCTAGCCCTAGTTGGAGATCCGGGTCACCCTGAGCGCTTACCTGGCAAAGCCGTGTCACCCTGAGCGCTTCGCTCCGGCTCGACTCGCTTCGCTCGCTCGCCTCCGCTCTCGCAGCCTTGGTTGCACGTCACGTCGAAGGGAGCGATGCCGCTCCCTTCGAGCATCCCACCAGGAGAAGACGCTCGGTTCACCCGTCGCATGTCGGCTAGGGGTCGGGGGCGGGTCTGCAAGCTCGAGCCACGCGAGAGAGCGGACGCCCGCGCGACCGGTCCGCAAGCGCGAACGAAGCGGAGAGGGACGCTCGCGGCGCGCCGTCGTTTCGAGGCGTGGATTTGGGGCCATCGTTCGGCCGCACCACGGTAGGGTCCCCCGCGATGAGCGGGCCGACCGTACGACGCCCCGATGCGGCCACGCGAGCGGCGATGCGCGCGGTCCCGGTGGTGATACCCGCTTGCCTTGCGGCCGCTGGTAGCGCGAACGTTGCGGACGCGGCTCACGACGGGGGCGTCGCCCGCGTTGTCGGCCTGGTTGCCGACCCGTGGCGCTCGCTCGACGTGGCCGCGGGCGCGATCCTCTCGGCCGTGCCCGTGGGGACGCGCGCCGGGCGTGCCGCGCTCGGAGGCAGCCTCGCCGAGGCGGCCGCGGGGGTGGCCCTGTTCGCGATCGTGACGCAACTTCTCGGCGCATGCGCGGAAACGCGCCGGCTGCGCTTCGTGGTCGCCGCGATCGCGACGACCGCGCCGCTCGTCGGCGCGCCGTGGCAAAGCGAGAGCGCCGCCGTAGGGGGGTCGGGGGTGGGAGGCATGCTCGTCCTGCTGACGCTGGCGCTCGTGGCTCGCGCGGCCGAGACTCCTGAGCGAAGTCGCGGAGCCCCATGGCCCGCGGCATTCGCGGCTCTCGCTCTCGCGATGGGCCATGAGCCGCTCGTAGGCGCGGCCGCCCTCGCGGGCTTTGCGGCGTTCGTCGCCGCGAGCACCGCCGCGCGCCGCGGGTTGTGGGATGCGTGGCGCGCGTCCCGGGGCGCCGCGATCGCGGGCGCATTTGTGGCGGGGCTCGCGCCGTTTCTCTTGGCCCTCGCCCAGACCCGCGGCGCGGGACTCCCGCTGGCAAGTGCCCTCGCCCGCGGATGGCTCGCCGAGCCGAGCGCCGTCGCGCCGGGCGGTGCGTCGCGGTTCTTGCGCGACGAAATCGGCTTCCCGCTGCTCGCGCTCGCGATCGGGGGGACCGGGCTGGCGGCGCTCGTCGCTCGCGCGCGGCCGCTCGCCGCCGCGCTGGTCGCCGTAGCCGCCACGGGCGCTCTGGCCGCGTCGCTGGGGGCACCCGTGGGCCCCACGCGTTACGGCGCGCCGATCCTTGCGGCGACGGCGGCAACCTTTGCCCTCGCGGCGGTCGCCATGCAGGCCGTCGTGCGCATCGTGGCCGGGACGCCCGTCCCGTTCGCGCGTGCCAGCGCGGCCATGGTGGTTGTCCTCGAGCTCGTCGTGCCCGTCGATGCCGCCGACGAAGCCCTCGGGCGGACCGCGGCGCGCGACGCGCAAGCCGCGTGCGTTTGGGACGACATCGTCTGGGGGGCGCTTCCGCCCGCCACCGTGGCGATTGTCGACGACCCGCGCGTCTATGCGCGCGCTCTCGCGGCCCGCGCCGAAGGAGAGCTTCGCGGCGATCTCATCGTGGTGGCCGCGGATAGGCCGAGCGCGTTCGAATGGCGCGTCTTCGCCGGGCAGCCCGCGCTCCTGCCGCTCTGGCGAGACCTCGCCCTGACGGGAGTGCCCTCCGAAGCGTCCCTATCCTCGTTGGCGACCACAAGGCCGATCGCCGTGGCCTACGAAGCGCGCTGGGGGTATGCGATTGGGCGCCATCTGGTGGCGTTGGCGCTTCTCGACCGCTTCGAACCCGAGCCGCGCGGGACCAGCGACCGGCGCCGCGCGCTGGACGCGCTCGCCGCCGCGCGGGAGCGGCTCGCGGCGACGACGCGTGATGACCCGGAATTGGCGGCCGCGTCGGCGTCCCTCTTGCGCGCGCGTGCGGTCGCCGCGGCTGCGGGAGGGGACCGCGATTTGGCCGCCCGGACCCTTTTCGATTTGCACGTCTTCGCGCCGTAGCGCAGTGTGGGGGCCGCCGGTCGCACGAGAATGGCCCCGGCCGCGGCAAAGCGGGCAAAAGGAAGCGGCCGCAACGCACCCCCAAGGTCTCCGAGCATGCTCACGCTTCACCTCGTCCGCCACGGAGATACGATCCAAGCTGCAGAGGGGATCTTTTGCGGTGACCTGGACCCGCCCCTTACGGAGAACGGGCGTGCGCAAGCCGAACGCGTCGCACGCGCCGTTCAATCGCTCGGGCTAAGTGCCATTTATTGCAGCCCGAAGACGCGCGCGCAAATGACGGCGGGGCCCATCGCCGCGCGGTGCGGCCTTGTGCCCCTCGTCGCCGACGGGCTGCGCGAGATCGCCTACGGCGCGTGGGAGGGGCTCCGCGAGGCGGACGTCCGCCGCGACGAGCCCGAGGCGTTCGAAGCCTGGCGCACGGATCCGGCGCTCGTGTCGCCCCCCGGGGGCGAGAGCGCTTTTGCCATCGCCGCCCGGGCACTCCCGGTCCTCTTGGAGGCGCGGCGCGCGCACCCGATGGGCCATGTGCTGCTCGTGAGCCACAAGGCCACGATTCGAGTCATCGTTTGCGCTCTCCTCGGCATGCCGCTCGGTCGCTTCCGGAGTCATATTTCGTGTCCCACGGCGTCGATCACGTCATTCGAGTTCGGCGACCGAGGGCCGATGCTCGTACGCGTAGGCGAGTCGCATCACCTGGTGGGAGACTGAAACTGAACTGAAGGTCTGGCCGGAAATGGAAGTTGGGCACGCTCGGCGATCACAACGTGCACTTCGGGAACGGCGGTTGATGGCGCGGAGCGCGCTCGACGCGCCCGGAGGGACGTCGCGTTCGTCCGCGCATGCTAGCGTCAGCCTATGCGCGACGCGGGCGTCATCTCCGACGTGGCCCAGGCGCTCGCGCGAGCCCTCTCGGATCGCGCCGACGTCGAGCTGGCCGTCCTCTTCGGTTCGCATGCACGGGGCGACACGCGCCCGGACTCCGACGTCGACCTTGCGGTCGCCAGCACGGCCGACCGCCTGACGCTCGCCGCGGACTTGTCGCGCGCGACCGGGCGCGATCTGCACGTGGTGGACTTGGCGGCCGCGGGGTATCCCCTCCTGGCGGCTCTCGTTGAAGAGGGCGTCGTGGTCCACGAGGGGGTACGGTCCGCGTATGGTCGCTGGCTCGCGCGAGCGCTCTTGGTGCTCGAGCTGGATCGCTGGGCGTACACTCGTATGCGCGACGGCTACTTGGCCAAGCTCGCCCAGGGCGCGCGCCGCTGATGGTCAACGCCGACCTCGTGGCCGCGAAGCTCGGGGAGCTCGGAGCGCGGATTGCCCGTGTTCGCGCCCGCGTGCCCGCCACCCTGGCAGACCTTCGCGCGGATGAGGACGCGCTCGATCTCGTGGCCTTCAACCTCATGCTGTGCGTGCAGTCGGCGGCCGACATCGCGAGTCACCTGGTCGCGGACGAGGGCTGGCGTCCGGCCCTGACGCTGGCGGGGGTGTTCGACCGGCTCGCGGAGAACGGCGTCGTCGCGCGTCGAACTGCGGACGCCATGGGGAGGGCTGCGGGCTTGCGAAACGTGATCGCCCACGGTTACGCCGGGGTCGACGTCGCAATCGTTTTCGCGGCAGCTTCGGGAGGGGCCGACGATCTAAGTGCGTTCGCCGCCGAGGTGGCCGCCTGGGTGCGGCAGACTCCCGCTCAACGCGGCGCTTGATCTGTGAGGTCGTTGCATTGATCGCTTCATGAGGCGAGCTGTGAGGCTCATGATCCGCGTGGACAGGCACTCGTTCGCGCGTCCACGGCTCTCTAGCGTGGGAGCCACGCTCCCGATCGCGTGCGAAGAGCTCCTGATCGAGCACGATGACGCTCCGATCGGCGACGGGGAGGCGTTTGCAACGACCGCAGAAGAGCCAACGGAGCCAAAAGAGTCTCCATCGGAGCGTCCGACTCTCTCGATCGCGCCGATTGCATCGACTTCAACGCGACAACGGACGATCACAGCGCGAACAATGACGTTCGCACGTCCGATAACGACGGGATCAACGCACGAAACGAACGCTACAGCGCGATCGGGGACCGCCACGACTCGATCAAAGACCGTTTCGTCGCGATCCGCCACGTTGTTCGCGCGATCGAGGATCGCCGCGACGCGATCAAAGACCGCCGCGACGCGATCGGGGACCATTTCGGCGCGATCAGCCGCGCTTGTGGCGCGATCGGCCTCGCTGGCAGCGCCGACAGCGATGTTTGCACGACCCACGGGATGTCTCCTGCCCGAGAAACCGGTGGCAATGTGCCGCGGCACGGTAATGGATCCCCGCGGCGCGGCCTTGGCATCGTCAGATTGCCGCGCGAGACCGCCTACGCGTGCGTTTACGGAAGTGAAAGTGGCTTCACCGCCCGCGCCCGTCTCGGAATGAAGAGCGCCGTGATCGTGTTGTATAAGGGACTGGCGATTGGCTATTTTCTTCCGAATCCCCACATTTCGTGCACGCGTGGTTCGCTCGGGCCCCGGCGGTCGCTGGCGCTCGTCGGCGGCTCCGGTCCTTGGGCTGACGTTCGCGTCGCTCGCCCTCACGTTGCCCATGGCGCTCTCCAGTGCGCGCCAGGCGTCTGCCGGTGCGCTCCTGGTTGCACGGCAGCGAACCGCGCGCCTCGATGCCCTCCGCACGCCGAATCTATTGGCCGTGCGGGCCGCTGATCCGAGCGGGGAAAGCGCGCGCCTGGCCGTCGATGGTCGCGAGGACACGGTGTGGACGGGACGCCCGGGTGAAAGCCAATGGCGGTGGACGTCATCCTTTGGGCGCCCCGTCCACATTGGCCTCCTTCGCGCCCACTTCGGCAACTCGGCGACCAGCGGCGTACCCACTGTCTTTCACTGGGAAGTGCTCCCGCCGCCGGCCGCCGGAGCGCCGTGCGATCCACTTTCGCCACCGGGCGACGGGGAATGGACGGCGCTCGAGGGCACGGGCCCGTGGCAGGCGTCGGGGACCGACGCGCTCGCGCAGCCCACGCGCCGCTCCTGGTTCGTCGACGCGGAAGCGTGCGCACTTCGGCTCGTCGTGGACCGCACCAACGCGGGTCCCCCCGTGCTGCGCGAAGCCCAGGCCATCGAGAGCGCACGCGACGTGCTGCGAGACGGCGTCGCGAGCGACGACGGCGCATACCCCGAGTTGCTCGCCTCCGGGGCCATCGACGGGACGTACAGCGGCCGATGGGCGGGGGCGCCGGGCAAATCGCGCTGGGTGCTGCGCGTCGATCTTCCGGAGCCGCAGCCCGTCGACCGCATTCGCGTCGTGCTCGGGTTCGACGCAACGAGTCTGCCGCGCTCCGGCGTCGGGCGCAGCTACGCCGTGTCCTGGGCGCCCGTGCATTACACGCTGGAGGTCAGCGAAGACGGAAAGCGGTTCTGGCCCGTCGCCGACGAGCCGACGCGCGGCGACGGCACCGTCCTTCTCCTGCGCCGTCGCCTCGTGACGCTGGCCGAGCCGCGCGTCGTGCGTGCCCTCCGTCTCGTCATGGTCGGCGCCACGGGCGAGAGCGGCGCTCCCGAGGCGGACGCGGTGCCCGTGGTGCGCGAGATCGCCGCCTATCGCGCCGACGATCCACGGCCGATTTTGGCCGCCCCCTGGATCCTCAGCATCAACGCCAACCCCGCGGCGCAGTCGCACCGGACTCCGGGCGGGGAGGTGACCAACGACGCCTACCACGCAAAGTTTCTGCAAGCGCGCATGACCCCCCTCATGCCTGCGCTCGGCGCGGACGATCGGTACGCGCGCGCCCTGGGCCCCCGGGGCGAGCCGCTCGATGCGCCGCCCAGCGAAGAAGCCGGAGAGGCGCTCGAGTCGATCGAAGGGGATGACCCGCAGCTCGACGCGCAGTTTCTCGCGCAGAGCAGCCCTCCGCCCATCGCCGTTCTGAGCGGATCGAACGACTGGGATTACGCCTACGAGACCGGCCCGGACGCCCTCCATCCCAAGCGATGGCACTGGGATCCCCTCCGGGATGCGCACTTGGGCGGGATGGGACAGCTCGCCGCGGCCGTCCGCAATCGGGTCGCGCCGTTCCTCGGCTTTTGCGGAGGCGCGCAGATCCTGGGTCTGCTCGAAGCGCGTCGCGCCGACGGGCCGTCGCCCGAGGCGGACCTGCGAACGATTGATCGCGTCCTAAAGCGCACAAGCGGTCGCCCGATCCGCGGCTTTGCGACGCCGGTCGACGTCGAACGCGCGTGGCCGACGGACCCGCACCCGGTGAGGGCCAAGATCCAGTTCGTCCCGAGCGACCCGTTGTTCGCGGATCTGGCGGGACCTTTGCGCCGGTCGACGACGCAGGCCCTGCCCGAAGCGCACGCGGACGCGGTGCGGTCCGATGCATTTTTGCCCGGTGGCCCGCTCGATCGGTTCGACGTGTTGGCCACGAGCACATTTTGCTCGCCCTCCGTCGCTGCGGCCAGCACGCGCGATGGCGCATTTCCCAACCCGAGCGGCGCCGGCTGGTGCTCCGTCGTCCCGGAGGCCTTCCGCTCGCGGGACCGAGCGTGGCCCGTCATCGGCGCGCAATTTCACGCCGAGCAGCGCGACTTTACGAGCGCTGCACCAGGCGATCCTCCGGAGTCCACCGCGGATCCTCGTCTCTTTCTTGCAGCAGCCTACGAAGCCATCGTCGACGGCTACGTGAAGCTCGCGCCGTAGCCCGCGTTCGCCGGCTCGCTCGGTTGGCGTAACCCGGTGAGGCGCGGAAAGGCGCTCCGCCCGGCGGGACGGTGGATGTAGACTCGCCTCACCGGATGAAGGCCATGAACGAAAAAGAGCTCGCGGAAGCCTTCGAACGGCATGGCATTCGGCGCGTGAAAGTGGGCGGATACGACATCGACGGGATCTTGCGCGGGAAGTACATTTCGCTCGAGAAGTTTTGGGGCGCGCTGAAGGATCCCATCGGATTCTGCGATGTCATCTTCGGCTGGGATGCGGCCGACGCGCTCTACGACAACGCCGCCGGCACGGGATGGCACACGGGCTATCCAGATACCCACGCCCGCATCGACGCGTCCACGTTCCGGGTGTTGCCGTGGGAGCCGGACACGGCGGCGTTCCTCATGGACTTCGTCCAGAGCGACGGGACCGCGCACCCGGCCTGCCCCCGCGGGGTGCTCGCGCGTGTACTCGAACGAGCGCGCGGGCTCGGTTACGAGGTATCGATCGGGTCCGAGTTCGAGTTCTACGTCTTCAAGGAGACATCCGCTTCGCTGTACGCGAAGGGCTTTCGCGGGCTCGATCCGCTCTCGCAAGGCATGTTCGGCTACTCCTGGACGCGCTCCGGCCAAAACGCCGACCTGTGTCACGCGATCCTGGACGACCTCGAGCGCTTCGGCATCGCGATCGAGGGCTTGCACACGGAGACGGGGCCCGGCGTCTACGAGGCCGCGATCAAGTACGACACCGGACTCGCCGCGGCGGACAAGGCCGCTCTCTTCAAGACCGCGACGAAGCAGGTGGCCGCGCGCCTCGGATACGCGGTCACGTTCATGGCCAAATACAGCGCGGCGTTGCCCGGCTCGAGCGGCCATCTGCATCAGTCGCTCTGGAAGAACGGGAGCAACGTCTTTCACGACGGGGGCGCGAAGGACAAACTGAGTGGTCTTGCGAGGCACTACGTGGGAGGGCAGCTCGCCCTCATGCCCGAGCTGACGGCGCTCGTCTCGCCTACCGTCAATAGCTATAAGCGGTACGTGCCCGGAGTGTGGGCCCCACTGAACGCGAGTTGGGGAATCGAAAATCGAACGTGCGCAATCCGCGCGATCCCCGGAACGGCGAAGTCCACCCGTTTCGAACACCGGCAGCCCGCCGCCGACATCAATGCCTACGTTGCCATGGCCGCTGCCGTCGGCGCGGGGCTCTGGGGCATCGAGCACGAAGTGCAGCCGAGAGAGCCCGTGACGGGTGACGCCTCCGCGCGGAGTGACCTCCCGGGGCTCCCGCGGACTCTCCGTGAAGCGACGGATTGACTGGCCGCGAGCGTGGCGGCGCGGTCACTCCTCGGCGACGGCTTCGTGGACCACTACGTGCGCACGCGCGACTGGGAATGCCGTCAATACGAACGGGCGGTATCCGACTGGGAGGTCATGCGTTACTTCGAGAGTGTCTAGTCGCACTCTAGTCGCGTCCGGCGGCGCCGTGATGTGCTACCTCTCGGCGCATGGGTAGCGCGCTCGTCACGTGGGCTTTTCCGACGACGATCGTCTTCGGCGTCGGGGCCGTAGACTCCGTCGCGGACTGGACGCGTCGCACGGGGGCCCGGCGCGCGCTCATCGTGTGCGACGGCGGAGTGGCTCAAGTGGGAATCGCCGAGCGCGTCCGCGCGCTCCTCGATGCAGGCGGCATCGCCGCGGCGGTCTTCGACAAGGTGGACCCGAACCCGATCGAAAAGAACATCGTCGATGGCGTGGCGGCGTATCGGGCGCACGACGCCGGGTGCGTCGTCGCCGTGGGTGGCGGGTCGCCGCTCGACGCGGGCAAGCTCATTGCGCTCAAAGTGACGCACGACCGGCCGCTCGCCGACTACGACGACGCGACGGACGGCGGTCATCTCATCGGGCCGAACGTGCCGCCGATCGTGACCATTCCGACCACGGCCGGAACGGGGAGCGAGGTGGGTCGCTCGGGCGTGGTCACGCTCGCCGCGACCGGGCGAAAGACGGTGATCTTCAGCCCCCATTTGCTGGCGCGAGTCGCGATTCTCGACCCGGAGCTGACCCGCTCGATGCCCGCGCGCGTGACGGCGGCCACGGGGTTCGACGCGCTCACGCACTGCTTGGAGGCGTTTTGTTCGCTGGGTGATCACCCGATGGCCGACGCCATCGCCATCGGCGGCCTCGAGCTTTGTGCCGCGAACCTCGCACGCGCAGTCGAGCGGGGGGACGACCTCGGCGCGAGGGGCGCCATGATGAAAGCGGCCATGATGGGCGCCGTCGCCTTTCAAAAGGGGCTCGGAGCGTGCCACTCGCTCGCGCATCCGCTTTCGAGCGAGAAAGGTTTGCACCACGGGCTCGCGAACGCGCTGTGCTTACCGGCCGTCGTCGAGTTCAACGAGCACGCGGTTGCCGGCAAGCTCGAACGCGTCCGGTCCATCCTCGACGGCACGGCCAAAAGCTGCGCCGAGGCACTGCGAGCGCTCCGAAAGCGGGTGGGGTTGCCCGAAGGGCTGCGAGCGGAGGGCGTCCGCGAGGAGGACGTCGCGAAGCTCAGCGAAAAGGCCTTCGAAGACGCGTGTCACCGGAGCAATCCGAGGCCCACCGGCCGTGAAGACCTGGCGGGGCTCTATCGCGCGTCTCTCGCGTAGTTGGGGACGAGATGCCGCCGCTCCCGCTCGCCTTCGATGCCGCCGGCCTGCTCCCGGTCATCGTGCAAGACCATTTGACCGGCGAGATCCGCATGTTCGCGTTTGCCACGGAAGAGGCGATCGCCAGCACGGTTCGGACGGGCCGCGCGACGTTCTGGAGCCGCTCGCGCGGCGAACTTTGGGAGAAAGGCAAGACGAGCGGAAACGACATTCGCGTCCTTCGCGTGCTCGTCGACTGTGACGCCGACTGCGCGATTTACGTGAGCGAACCTCACGGCAATTCATGCCACACGGGGGCGCCCGGCTGCTTTTTTCGAACGCTGGAAGGCGAGGCGCTGGTCGGTCCCAAGGATCCCCCGCAAACGCTCTTCGCCAAGCTCGAGGCGATCCTCGAAGCGCGCAAGCAGTCGACGGCAGCCGCGAGCTACACGAAGAGCCTATACGAAGCCGGCCCCAAGGCCATCGGGGCAAAGATCCGCGAAGAGGCTGAAGAATTGGCCGAATCGCTCGAGTTCGAGAGCGACGAGCGCGTGGTCGGCGAAGCGGCCGACACGCTGTATCACGTGCTCGTGGGCCTTCGAGGACGGAGCATTGCGTTCCGGCGCGTTCTGGCGGAGCTCGAAGGGCGCCTGGGGCAAAGCGGACACGCGGAGAAGGCTTCTCGTTCCCCTCCAAAGCCCGACGCGTAGAAGACGGGAAAGCGCTTGCTATTCGACCCGTCCAGGACGCGTTCTTTCGCCCGCTTCGCGTGGGGGCTGCTCGCGTACGACGTCGCCGTGGTCGCCTGGGGCGCGTACGTGCGCGCCACGGGGTCGGGGGCCGGGTGCGGACGCCACTGGCCGACGTGCAACGGCGACATCGTACCGCGCGCGCCGCGCATCGAGACGATCGTGGAGCTCTCGCACCGTCTATCGAGCGCTGGCGCGTTCGTGCTGACCGCCGTTCTCCTCGTGTGGGCGCGGGTCTCCTTTCCCGCCGGGCATCGGGTGCGCCGCGGCGCGGCGCTAAGTATGGGGCTGATGGGCGCTGAAGCCTTGATTGGTGCCGGCCTGGTCCTCTTCGCGCTGGTCGCGCACGACGCGTCGCTTCGGAGGGCGTTGGGCATTTGCCTGCACCTCGTCAATACGTTCCTGCTTCTTGCCACTACGGCTCTTACCGCATTTTGGGCGTCGGGCGGGGGCGCTCCGAGAGTGCGGCCAGGGCGCAGGGTCGTGCCCGTGCTCGGACTGCTGCTCGGAGCCATGCTCGCGGTAGGGGCGAGCGGGGCGGTCACGGCCCTCGGCGATACCTTGTTTCCCCCCGCGTCGGTCGCGGCCGGCTTGGCGCAAGACTTCGCCAAAGGCGCCCACCTCTTCGTGCGCCTCCGAGCCATTCACCCCCTTCTCGCGGTCACGACCGCGGGGGCCATCGTGATCGCAACGGGATGGGCACGCGTGGTGCGCCCGATCCGAGCGGTGGACGCGTTTTCGCGAACCGCGAGCGCGCTCGTCGTCGCGCAGGTGGCCATGGGTCTACTCGATGTGGCCACTCGCGCGCCCGTCGTCATGCAACTCGCGCACGTGGTACTCGCCGACGCGGTGTGGATCGCGCTCGTCCTCACGACGGCGGCCGTCCTGTCGAAGGAGCCTTCCGACCCGTTCGGCCACGCGCCGCAAGCGTGGTCGGCGAGGCGCCCCCGGAAGACGTGGCGATGGCTCCCGCGCTCGTCGTGACGGCAGGAGACCGACGAGGACCCTACACGCTGACCGACACGCGACGGTCGCGCACTCCGCGACCGCCACCGTTACTCGCCTTCGTACTCGCAGCGCGCCTCGCAGGTCTCGTACACGGTGACTCGAACGAGAGGAGCAAGCTCCGTCTTGAGGCGGTCCCAGAATCCAACGCGCGAGAATTTCGCTGGTCGGATTCTCGAGCCCGGGTAATTCGTTCAGGTAGTTGTGATCGAGGAGCGCATGGAGCGGACTCCACACGTCATAGAGCCGCTGATAGTCGATGAACCAGCCGGTGCTCGGGTCGACCGGGCCGGCCACCGCCACCTCGACCCGAAAGCTGTGCCCGTGAAGGCGCGCACATTTGTGCCCCGCAGGCACCCTCGGAAGGCGGTGCGCCGCCTCGAAGCGGAACTCGTGCACGAGCCGTACGTTCATGCTATCCGGGCACCCCGAAACGGAGCGCCCGCCTATGTACATCGTTCTTTCGAAAAAGCCACGCAAGGCGAACCGCAACAAGACCAAGCGCTACCGCGCAAAGCTGAAGGCAAAAGACCGTTCGCGCCGAAACCGGGTCTATCAAGTCAAGTAGGAGCCAAGCGCGCGAGCAAGCGAAGGCCGCGAGCGAAGCAAGCGAGGGGCGCGCGCAAAAAGCGAGTCCTAGACGTGCGGTGATTTTCGTCGAGCCCGCGTCACATCTCGGGCGCCCCCGGCATAAATGCCGGGGCACCCCTGGAGAGCGGAGCACAAAGCCCGCCGCTGGCGGGCTACGTCGATCCAGTGAGGCATGGTTGGCGACGGTCGACGTGCCTGTCGTTTGTCGTAGCCCGCCAGTGGCGGGCTTCGCGTAATCGCTGTCCCAGTTGCCTCGGCATTCATGCCGGGGATGCGAGAACAATGCGGCCCGCACGGACCAAGATGTGACGAATGATCAGACTCCCGTACGGTGACGATTCCCGACCGCGGGATCGCGAAGGGATCGACGAAAAGCGCCGCACGTCTAGCTGCTGCCTCGTTTTAACTCCGTGAGCACGAGCTTCGCCACGGCTTTCAGCGTGTCGAATACGCCGATGCCCGTCCGCGCCACCGCTTCGAAGTCCGGGACGCTGGTCGTATTGAGTATTTGGCGGAGTTCGTCGGTGCTCGCGACGTTGGGCAGGTCGCGCTTGTTGTACTGGATGACGAACGGCAGCTTCTCGAGCAAATAGCCCTGCTCGGCGAGGTTGGTCCGAAGATTCTCGAGCGACTCCTCGTTCGCCTCCATACGCTCGATCTGCGAGTCGGCTACGAAGATGACGCCGTCGACCCCTTTGAGAATCAGCTTTCTAGACGCGTCGTAGAAGACTTGGCCCGGCACGGTATAAAGGTGAAACCGAGTCTTGAAGCCTCGGATTTCGCCGAGAGAGAGCGGCAAGAAATCGAAGAAGAGCGTTCGCTCGGTCTCCGTCGCGAGAGAAATCATCTTCCCCTTGTGCTCGGGGTTCGTCCGCTCGTAGATATACTGCAGATTCGTCGTCTTCCCACAGAGACCCGGCCCGTAGTACACGAGCTTGCAGTTGATCTCGCGGGCCATGTAGTTGATGAAGCTCATTCGGCAGCTTGTCTCGTGCGCGCGTACGGGACCGAGGCGTGACTTCAGTCGTTGAAGAGGTTGTCGATGTCTTCGTCCGTGATCTCGGCGAACGGCGAATCTCCCGGCTCCTGCACTTTCTTGAGGAGCGTCTCGAACACATGGTTCAACTCTTCGCTCGCCTTCTTCACGCGGAGCCGGACGAGGCCAAGAGATGACTTCGTGTCGAAAATGACAACGAGAATGACCCGGTTACCGACAAGCTGGATGTGGATGTTTGCTTTTTCGCCCTCATGAAACTGGGTGGCAAACTCCTGCTCCTTGAGTAACTTGGCCATCCCGCCCGTCGCCGCGATGTTGCCGGCGGTGAGGGAGGCAAGGCTCGTCGTGTCGACATTGTCGATATCGCCGGAGGCCGCAATGAGTTGACCGTTCTTGTCGACGATGAAGACGACCTTGGCGTTCGCATCCCGAACCAGGCGGTCGACGACCACTTGGATCTGATTGAACTCCTCCTCGTACATCACCATCTGCGGGTTCACCATTCGAAGCCTCGGGTGCGGCGCGCGTGGCGCGTGGCGGAACGCTCAGCGGTTGTAGCCGTATGACGGTTTTCCGTAAAGGTGCCCCATGGGGATACGGGGCGCCGGGGCATCTCCAATAGAACGGCGGCGGAGGCGCAGACGATTTTGGCCCCCGACGCGTTCTCGTTGTTCTCGCTCTCGATGCCGGCTCGAGGCGGGTTCATGACTTCTTGGGTTTGCCACCGGGGCCCTTGAATCGCACCGCGACTTCGAGCTCTTCGTCAGGGCTCTTTCCTCGGGGAGCCGGGAGCGCCTCGAATCCGGGCTCGGCCCGGAGCGCGTCGAACACCGCCCGGACGATGCATGGCCTCACCTGTGCGCGCCAGTGGTTCAGCCACGCGTAGCCGTCACTGTCGCCCTCGTAGTCCTCATCGAAAGTTGCGGACAGCTCGATGCGAACGACGAACCGCCCTTCCTCGCGGTACACGGCCATGACTTTCTGCATCATACTCGGATTTGGGACGCAAAAAGCCGTGAGGAAACGAATCGGAGTGATTCGGGCGGGGGAGGTGGGTTCGCGGCAGATCGCGGCGAATTCGCGGTCGGCGCTCGACCGGCCGCTGCCCTACGCCGCGGAGCTCTGGATTTCGGTTGCCCGCGATCGGGCACTCCTGCTCGGTGCCTTCCAGCGCGGTGGGGGCATCATCCGACGCGACGGCGGCGGCAGCGAGGGGAGTTCGACCCTGCGCCGGGGGTCGGGAGGTCCCGAAGTCGTGCTGGCCCGAGGGACGCTGCACGTTGCGCTGGCGCTCGCGGAGCCCGGGGCGCTCGGGCCGTGCGACGAAAAGCGCATCGTCAACCGCCTGGTGAGGCCCCTTCTCCGCGCGCTCACCAAGACGGGCTACCCAGCCCACTTCTTCGGCCGGGATTGGATCAGCGTTCTGCACCGGCCCGCCGCATGGGTCGGCTTCGCGCACGACGCGACCACCCGCCGCACGCTGTTCGAGGCCTTCGTCGCCGTGAGCACCCCGTTTGCGGCCAGCGCGCGGGCGTCCTTCCTCGGCAAGGAGCCTTGCACGTTGGACGGGCTCATCGGGCGCTCCGTCGATACGACCCGCCTCGTGCGCGCCATCGTCGACGCGTACGTCGCGGCGTATGACCTCGAGGCGGTGGAGATCTCGCCTCCGTCGACCGGCGAGGGCGCCGGCCCGGCATTCGGTGAAGACTCCGCGGACGCCGACGATCCCCCGTGGGCGGCGACCTGCGAAGAGGCCATAGGCCTCTTGGGCGCCGGTCCCGATGCGCGCGGCGTCTTTCGCGTCGGAGGGGATCTGCTCGTCTCGCGCGATGCGCTCGCCCGCCTCGAATCGCGCGCCGCGCATGCTCCGAAAGGCGAGATCGCGCGCATCACCGACGAGACGCTCGGCGCGGCCGGGGTCGCGCTGGACGGGATTCGCTCGCTCACCAGCGTGCGCGACCTGATTGAGCGCGCGCGAGAGCGCTCATGACGGCGTCACCGGTCACGAGCCTGCCGCCGCTCCCAAACGCGGGCCTCTTTGAAGATGCGCACGAGATCGCCATCGAGGTGTCCGTCGCGAACGCCGAAATCCAAGATGTCGAGTGCGCGTGCGACCGGGACGGCCTTCTTGTAGGGCCGGTCGCTCGCGGTCAGCGCGTCATAGACGTCTGCGATGCTCATCATCTTCGACTGCAAGGGAATCTCCGCGGCGCGTAGGTGATTCGGATACCCGGAGCCGTCGAGGTGCTCGTGATGAGCGCCCGCGATGAGGGGCACCCTCCGCAGCGATTTGCCCCATGGAATCTGCGATAGAAAGCGGAACGTGTGCGACACGTGCGAGCGGATTTCGTCGAACTCCTCCGCGGTCAGCGAACCGCGATTCAACTTGAGGCTCGCGACCTCCGCGTCGTCGAGCAGCGCGCGCACGCGCCCGTTCCGATCGACGAAGGTCTCCTTGGCGATCGCATCGATTCGTTCGAAGTCCCCCGTCGACAGAATCGTGGGCTCGTTCGCGTTCGCGATCGACTCCCACGCCGCGTCCAGAGCGGCCCGCCGCGTGGCGAGTTGGCGATCGAGCGCGTCAATCGCCTCGCGGGGTGCCCCCTGCTCGAGCAGGCGCACTTTGTGCGCGAGCGCGTCGGCCTCGATCGATCGCCATGCGTAGTCGAACCGCGATCGCATGAGATCGTACTGCTCCGGATAGAGCTTCTTGGCTTTGACGAGGACCTTCTCGCGGACGCCGATCTTGCCGAAGTCGTGTAGCAGGCTCGCATATTCGAGCTCGCGAAGGTCATCGGGGGTGAACGTGGCGTCGGCATACGGTCCCGTCGTTTCCGCCGAGACGATCTTTGCGAGCTCCACGGTGATCTCGGCGACGCGACGCGAGTGGCCGCTCGTGGTCGGGTCCCGCGACTCGATGGCTTCCACGCTCGCGGAGACGAACCCCCCGAATAGATCGCGAATCTCCTGGTAGAGCATCGCCGTCTCGAGTGAAACGCCCGCCTGCGCGGCGAGCATCCCCAGAAGCTCTTCGCTTCGCTCGTCGAACGAAGTGACGTGTCGGTCCACGTCACCCCGGGTCAAAAGCTTGTCGCCGGGGTCCCCTTTCTTGTTGATCAGCTGAATGACCCCGATGACCTCGTCACGCTGGCTGATGAGCGGGGCCACGAGCATCGAGCGGGTCACGTATCCCGTGCGCCTGTCGAAGCTCGAATCGAAGTTGAACGAGGAGCCCGACGGCAGATCGTAGACGTCGGCAATATTGAGCGGGCTCTTTCGAAGCGCTGCGCACCCGGCGATCGACCGGTCGCTAAGTGGAATCGTGAATTCGCGCGAGTCAAAGCTCATGCTCTCGTTCTGCGTGAGTTTGAACCGCAGCACGGTCGATTGCCCGCTTCGCTCGACGATATAGATGCTGCCCGCGTCGGCACCGGTCACGAAGCGGCTCTTTTCCAGGATGAGGCCGAGCAACTGGTCGACGTCTCTCACCGTGGTCATTGCGCGTGCGATGTGAATCAGCTCGCCGAGCTCGTAACGATGGCGGCGGAGCGAAGCTGCCCGGGTGTCCGCGCGCGCTTTCGCCTCCAAAAGCTCGAAAGCCCGCAACGCAGCGATATAGAGGTCTTGCCTTGCGGCGTCGTGCGCAAGGACGCCGGCGAGCCCTCGAGGCACCGAGTCGCCGAGCCGGGGATCGAGAGGGCGCCCCACGAGCACCAGGAGCGCCGTCCCGTCGGCCAGGCGGTCCGCGATCGGTACGAGAAGGTCCCGCGCGTGGTCCCAAACGGCCGCTGGCGCGAAGATCACGGCCATTCGATCGCGCGCGCGAGGACCCGGATCCATCGCCCGCGAAACGGCCACCAGAAGCGGGTGGGGCCTCGTCACCGCCGCATCCGCCAGCCGGTCGTCGCCGAGAAGCTGCTCCTCCACCCGGTCCATGACGAGCGCCGCGGTCGCTCCGGGCCGTTCGTTTCGCTCGGCGCCTCCGCGGTTCACGCTTTGCGCTCGTTGTCGCGCATCTCGTAGCGTACGATAATCCTCTGGACCGGCCACATCTTCAGTTCAGTTTCAGGACTAGTCGTCGGCCGGGTTCGAGAGCTTTCGCGACCAGAGAATCGCGTCTCTTCGCGTAGTCCCGACCACGAGGTGATCGAGCAGGAGGCCGGTTCGCCGAAAGCCACAGTGCAGAAAGACCGTGGCCAGCGCCACGTCATCGCTCGGCGCGAGGGAGAAGCAGCTGACGATCCCTTCCGCGGTGAGCTTGTCGCAAATGGAATGCACCGCGGCGGCGGTCCCATGCTTCTCAGCGTCATTGCGCGGACTGCTGAGGAGCTCCAGAAACGCGTTGCTGAAACAGTGTTGCGATTCCGTCGATAGCGCGAGTTCGAAGCCGCCCCGCACGGTCGCCATGAAATAGCGGCGCAGCACGTCCCGCCCGAAGGGCTCGAACTCCGTGAGCGCCCGGCCGCTCCGAAGCGCCGCCAAAACCGCCTTTCGCGCCTCGCTTTCGTCGATCGGGGCAATCTTGGCCGCCAGCAGTTTTTCGCCCAGGTCCTTCAATCCCCGCTTGCCGAGGACCAGGGTCCGCTCCATACGGTCCTGCGCCGGAGAGGCTCCGAGGGGGGGCGCCCCCCCGACCGTGGCGGCAACGACCAAACGCGTCTCGCTCTCGAGCCGGACGCCTCCGTCGACTTTGCCGTTGGTGGCCTTCGACGGGCTGGGCAGAGGTACCGCGCGACCAAGCACGAAGGCGTCGCTCCGTTTGTAGAAGCCGGGGATGTTGCCTTCCTTGGCAAAGCCGAGCTTTATCCAAGTCTGTACTTCGTCGCGCTCGACGAGCGTGTACACCTTTTCAACGCCCTCCCGCTGCGCGAGAGACTGGACATAAAGCCTCTTGGCCGTGGTCGCCCCAGCGCGAAAGTCGATGACGCGCATCGTGCGGGCCCGTCGATTGATTAGCAAACGCAACGAGACGGCGTCGTTCTGGAAGAAGACTTCGTCGCGCGCTTTCGGCTGCGAGGCCCAGGCTTTGGCGGCCATGACTTCCCCATTTCTCCACGCGGCGCCGCAAGCGCCCTCCGTGGGTCGCGTCCCCAAAGCCCAGCGCGAGACGCGCGGGCGCGTTTCATACTTGGAAGGTGACTACCACGCCCCCAACGGAACGGTCAACAGGAAGACCACACGATTTCCATAGTTTGCCCCACCGATTGCAAATGGGAAAAAGGGGGCGGGCGTTATTGAAGCGCGAAGCGTCGAGCCCGCATCGCTTCACCAAGCATCGCGCTGTCTTAGCCACCTATCTTGGCGCGATCGGCCTCGCTCACGCCGAGCTTTTGCAGCGCTTCCGGCAGGCGCTTCTTCGGGATCGAGACGAGCGTCGGCATACCGCCCGAAAGGCCGAGGAGCTTCAGAAAGCTGACCCCGCTTCCGTATCGCGCGGCCAAGGTCAGCGTGTCGAGATCCAGCACCACGGAAAGACTCGCACGCTCTTGGCCCGAGAGAAGGAGCGCCGTCTTGTCGTACTTGCCGTGATGAGCTGTCGCGTCGACGAACGCCAGCGAATGAATGCTCTCGGGCAATCCGTCGCCTCCCCGCACATCGACAATCGTGAAAGCGCTTGCGATCCGGCGCGTCAGCTCCTCGATGGGTCCGAGCTCGGCCGAGGCCGCGTCGATGGGCTGCCAAAGGGACGAGTCGGCCATACCGCTCGCGAGATGGCGCACCACCAGACCGAAGAGCGCCGTGTCGCGGGGCCTCGCTCGCAGCGCGCGATCAATCCGCTGGCCGACGGGGCCGGGGACGGCGGTCCGTGTATCGATTGCGTGCGCGTCGGCGTCGGCGCCCGGGTAGGGCTCGGCCCCGCCTCGCAGCCATTTGGCCGCGCTGCAAAGCCCATCGAAATCGGTGTGGCAAACGATGGTATCCACCGGACCGATGCGTTCGATGATCTCCGCGGTCACCATTTCGGGGCAGGCTCCGTGCTCTGCCTTCGTCGAGAGCACGAAGCGGCGATCGTCTCGGTAGTGCGCATGCATCACGTGGTCATGGTGGTCGACCCAACCGACCAGGCGCGGGCCCAGCCGCTGGATGAATGGCAGGGTTATTTTTTCGAAACCTCCTCCGGCTGCGTCGGAGGCAAATGCGACGTCGAGCACGACCACGCGGCCCCGAAGGTCGCGTGCGTTCGGAAGTTTGCGGGGCGACGCAAAAGCCAGCTCGGCTCGTGAAAGCGGCTTGGGGGGCGACGTGGAAGTGAGCGTGGGCATGGGGACGCAGGCGCCAACCGTGGATCCGACGGTGAGCGTAGACCGCCTGTCACTAAAAGCTGTCCCCCTCGTCGACCGGGCTCGTCGATCCCGTCGGATCATAGAAATAGCGGAGCGAGACGACCGCCAGCGTCGAAGCATGATCGGATACGAGGTCTCGGCGAAGGGCGACTTCGACGCTCCATCGCGGGTCGATGTAGCCAAAACCGATCGATGGGGAATTGAGCTTCGTGCCGGCGTCATAGCGCCAGCCGAACCGCGCGGCGTAATGGTCGGCCAAGAAGAGCTCCCCGCCTCCCATGATGCGCCCTCGCGGGGATCCCCACGTCGTAAAGTCGATTTGGCCGTCCGCCTCGACGGAGAATATCTCGTTGGAATAGCCGAGCCCGGCCGCCCCGGTCGTCGGCGCGAGCGCGGTCCCGGGATTGGTCAAATTGTGCCCGGCCACGCCGAGGCGAAAGCCACCGAGGCTGCCGGTTGCGCCTGCGTCGAAGGTGAGCCCACTGAAGATCGGGCCGGTGGGCGTTCCCCCCGAGGCGAGGCTGGCTCCGAAAGGTCCAGCGCCGACGTTCTGCTCTACGCGCAGCCAACGCACGGACGTTCCAAGAGAGAAATGATCGCCAATGGGCAACGATACCCCCCCTCGCGCGTCAGTCCATGTCCTATGGATACCGTTCGGATCCAGGGTAGACCACGCGCCGCCGAGCCCTCCTGCGATATGGCTGGAGTTGAGAATGGAATCCACGATAGCGAGACCGTATGTCTGGCGACTGGACTCCGGCGAAATCGCGGCGAGTGCCTCCAAGTGGTAAACTCGGGCCAACGACATGTTGGCCGGGTTTAGATAGAGCGATGTTGTCGATACCCCGAGCGCGTTGAGAGCCCCGCCCATCCCCACGGCCCGAGCGGTGAGGATCTCTCCCAGGTCGTACGCTTGCTCCGGGGAGGTGGACATCGGGTCTGCATGGGCCGTCACCGACGCCAAGAAGAGGCCGATGGCCACCGCGGTGGCGACAGCGGGCTCTGTCGGTGTTCGCACGGGGGGAGACCCTAACAGGGGGCCCTCAGCACGACGAGTTTTCGGGCTTTTCCTGCCCCGGCCGTCCTACCGCTCGACGGAGACCGGCCGCCGTCGCTTGGCGACTGGCGGGAGTGGTCGTCGCCGCCGCGGCGCGACACAAGGTGCGCCACGGGGCCCCTGCGCGCGCTGAAAAAACGATTTGCCGCAGGATTGCCCGCGGAGCGCAGGGCGGTCACCGGTTCGTTTCGAAAAAGATGCGGCTTCGTCGACTCTTGACACCGGGGGACAGCCAAAAGACGCCGTAGACCTCGGTGACGTTTCTTCAGCTGCACGGATTTAAGAAACATGACGCTGACTTCGGCGACCGTGCGGCACGCGTCGCGCCGTGTGGACCCCTATCGCGGGTGGACTACAAGGAAAAAAAAGTCCTATTTCCAATAGGTTACCGAAATTCCCCACGAAGGCCATGGACGCGCGCCAAGGGGCGGTGATAGCTCCTTTCCCATCAGGTCGGGCGGCTGAACGGGGCACCCCGTCAGCGCGCACGGAATGGTTGTCGTTGTCGCTCGAGATCGTCGTCTCACGTTTTGTTCCGGGAGGCATCGGAGCGGCGCGGGATTAGTCCGTGGAGCCCCGCTCCGGTAGGGGCTCGCATCAAACAAATCGCTGGCGGCAGGGCTTTGCCCTTCCGTAGGGACGGATCCCCCCAATGGTAGAAAACCCTCGGGCGGGAGGTGGACGGCTGCTGTCTGTTGAACGCCAAGCGCGACTTCGTGCGCTGGCCTTTTCAGCGGACCCGGGCGGGCTCCCTCTCTCTCCACAGGCTGTGGATAAGGTGTGGCTTCTATCGGACGAGCGCCTCGGCGGCAGGTGGGCTCCGGGGGGCAAGTTCCGGCGTCTTTCTGCGCCCAGCGTCAGGGGACGTTCGGGGCCGTCTTCCCTCGTGCGAGGGGGGAGCCACGTGCGATGCAAGTAAACGGCAATATCGATGGCTTTTCAGGGGGAACGTTGACGGAAATGGTGCAAGCGCGGATGCAGATCGACGAGCAAAACGACGCGAAATCGCCGTGGAGCGTCCCCGAGAAGGGTGGCCAAAAGGACGGCCGCCTCCCGTGGACTCGGGCCGTCGCCCATACCCGAGAAAAATCGCCCGCGAGCTTCGACCAATGGTTCTCGGGCGTGCAGTTTGACGGGCTGACGGACGGTGTCGTTAGCCTGCGCGCGCGCGACGAGTTCGTGCGGCAGTGGGTGGAAGACTACTTCTTACCTACCCTGACCGAGTACCTGCGAGCGGAGAGCGGGCTCAGTATCCAGGTGCGATGGAGCATCGATGGCGCTCTCGAGCGTCCGGTCGCCGACCGCCCTGCGTCCTATCCTCCGGTCAAGCCGCGGCCGTTGTCGGTTCGCCCGCTGCCGCCAAACGAGCCGGCCGCTGCACCCGCCGCCAGCGGGGGAACCACCCGGTCGGCTCCGCCATCGCATCCGCCGGCGCGCATCGTAGCGGTGGCGCCACATATCGAAGGGCTCAACGCGAAATACACGTTCGGCAATTTCGTGGTGGGACCCTCGAATCAGCTGGCTCACGCGGCGTCCATGGCGGCTGCGGGTGCGGGGGGACGAAGGCACAATCCACTCTTCATCTGCGGAGGGACGGGCCTGGGCAAAACGCATCTCGTGCACGGGATCGCGCATCGCGTTCGTGAGGAACGGCCCGAAACGCGCATCGTCTACATCAGCGCCGAAAAATTCGTCAACGAGTTCGTGCAGTCCCTCACGGACCAGCGCATGCACGATTTTCGTGCGCGCTACCGCGATCGATGTGACCTCCTGCTCGTGGACGACATTCACTTTCTCGCCGGCAAAACGCAAACACAGGAAGAGTTTTTCCACGCGTTCAACGTGCTTCACCAGGCCTCCAAACAGATCGTGGTGACCAGCGACAAGTACCCTCAGCAACTCGACAAGATGGAGGAGCGCCTCGTGTCCCGCTTCCAGTGGGGCCTCGTGGCCGACGTTCAGGCGCCCGAGCTCGAGACCCGGGTGGCCATCGTTCGCAAGAAGGCGCAGCTCGAGCACATCGAACTCTCGGACGAGGTGTGCCTCTTCGTTGCGCAAAGCGTGCGGAGCAACGTACGCGAGCTGGAGGGAACACTCATTCGCCTCGCGGCGAAGGCGTCCTTGTTGCGGATGCCCATCGAGTTGAGCTTCGCCCGAACGGAGATTGCGGCGACCGGCATGACGCGGCCGAACGAGGCGAGCGTCGAGGACATCCAGCGCATGGTGTGCCATCACTTCAAGTTACGCTCGACCGATTTGCTCTCGAAGGATCGCCACAAGAGCATCGCGTTTGCCAGACACGTGGCCATGTACCTTTGTAAGCAAAGACTAAAGTGCAGCTTTCCCGAACTTGGCCGCGCTTTCGGCAATCGCGATCACACGACCGTCATCAGCGCCGTTCGAAAAGTCGGGGCGCTTCGCACGAGCGATCCGGAAGTCCGTGCCCATCTCGAGGCGCTCGAGCGCAAGCTCGGAACGGTCGAATGAGCTAGTGCCGTCCGCCATAAGTTCGGCCGGAGTCGACGGCACTAGCAAAGCCGCGGGAGCGGCTTTGGGGGTCCGGGCCGAAGCTCCTGCTGGGGAGCTCGAGGAGGAGCGGCATCGCTCCCCTCGACGTGACGCGCGACCCCGTTCTGTTTCGCTCTGCCTTGCCGGAGGCAAGGCGGAGCGAGACTCAGGGTGACCCTGGTTACGTACTAACTAACTAGAAACGCGCGGAGGGGGGCGAGAGCACGGTCGGGGGAATCCCTATCTCTTTGGCCGACGAATCTTGCACTACGAACCGGTCCCCATTCAGGTCCTGCACTTCGACGATAATCTGCACCGCGATGTTGGCCGAACCGGATGTACGAAGGCCGAGGTCGAAGCCCGTGAGGCCGGCGATCACGGGCGGAATCCACGGTGTAAAGAGCGGGTCGCCTGAGTTCGATCGGTTTTCTTGGTCGAAAATGTGGTCGGCCAAAGTCGTCGTGGAAAGGCTGTTGTCCGACGCGCTCGCGGATTCGGCCGCCTGCGTGCTCGCGAGAAGCGTCTCCGTCGCCGCGAGCTTGATCGCAATTTCCCGCATGTCGTCTTCCGTAATGGTTCCCTCGATCCGCGAATTGGGAGGTACCACGAACCCAAGATCGTAGCCGAGATTGGGAATCGTCTCGTCGTCGTCGACCACCGTAACTCCAGGGCGATAGCGCACGAATTCGTTCCAGGGGTCAATGAGGAGCCAGACCGTTTGCGACCCATCGCCGTTGGACCCCGCCGAGGCATCGGGCTCGTCGGTGTTCGTGATGACGTATTGGATGTCGACGCTCTCGTCTTCCGCGCGCAGATACGGCGCGTGCGGATAGGGCGTGCCCGCAGGCGCTGGCCCCAGCGCGGCGAGCTCGGCGGCGGTTGGCTGGCGAACGGGAAGCTCTACAGGAGTCTGCGCTTCGTAAAGAGTGAGATTGCCGTCCGAGTAGTAGGGGGGGGTGTTGCTCGCGATCCCCTCAGCAACGGGTTTCAGCACTTGATCGGCGGACCCGCTCGTACACGCCGCGGGAACGCCAAACGCCATGAGCACGAGGAACGGGGCAGAGCGAGGGCAGTAGCCCCCGAGCCTGGGGGCGAAACGGCAGACGCCCGCGAGCAAGGTCCGCAACATAGCTAGCGTTATCACCTCGAAAGACGCTGGTAGCGACGCGCATGCCAGCCTTGCGTCGAGTATACCCCAGCGTCGCGACATGCTCTCTCCACGCTCTGGCGGGCCCGTCGGAGGGACCGGCCCTTCGGCCTTTCCGGGGGCGACGCCCGCTTTCGTCGCTGCCAACGTCGACCGAGCTTCCGTGCAAAGCCTCCCGCAAGCCCCTTCCTCAGCGCCGCAACGGCCTCCTTTGCTGGCCGCTTCGTCGCTTCGCGTCGACCTGGACGGCGCGCC
This sequence comes from uncultured delta proteobacterium, assembly GCA_963831555.1. Classification (GTDB taxonomy): domain Bacteria; phylum Myxococcota_A; class Polyangia; order Polyangiales; family Polyangiaceae; genus Palsa-1150. Next base: position 151,342 of record CAWHQT010000013.1, on the reverse strand, counting down.
GGCTCTGGACGAAATGTCGCTCGCGTCGACGGGCGATTGGATCTTGGTCCTTGGCGCCGCGCGCGCGCTCTTCGAGGCGGCATCCGGCCTTCGCGCGATCGAACGCGGCCTGCTGCGGGTCGACGGGCTGGCTCCGGCCGAAGCGATCCGTGCGCGCGCCGCCGCGGGATCGCCGCTCGATCCGCCGCTTCCCCCTCGGTGGAGCGTGAGCGAATACGTCACGTGGAGCGCACGCCTGGCGGGTCATGCGCGGGGAGCCGCGCGGGCCATGGCCGCCGAGGCGATAGAGCGCTTGGGCCTCTCCGACCATGGGGCGCAGCGGTTGGGAATGGCGCGTGCGACGGTTCGGCGTGGCGCAGTCCTCGCGGCAGCCCTGGCAACCGGCGCGCCTGTTCTGCTCGTCGAGGATCCAACGGTCGGCCTGCCCGACGAGACGGGCCACGCCTTCGCACGGGCCATCGTCCGCGCGACCTCCGAACGGCGGGTCGTCTTCTTCGCTGCGCGCGTGCGCCTCGAGTCTCCCATTGCGCTGGCGGCCGACGAAGCCATCGTGGTCGAAGGATCGCACATCGCCGCCCAGGGTCCTCCCGCGGAGATCGCGGCCGCTGAGCGGGCATTTGCGCTGCGGGTCATCGGCGATGTGGAGACGTTCGTTCAGGCGGTTCAGGCTCGAGGGGCGCTCTTGCTCGCGGGCTCGGCGGCTCTGTCGGTTACGAGGGTCGCGCACGTCAGCCTTAACCTTGGCACTCTGGCCACCCGCGACCTTCTCCGAATTGCAGACCATTGCAACGCGGTCGTCGTGGAGCTTCGTCCCCTCGCGGACGTATTCGCGTAGAGTCCGTCCGCATGGCTCCGCGCTCCCCCACCTCGCCCGATTCGGGCCTCGCAGAGGACACGCTGCGACGGGCGATCGAAAGCGCTCGTTCGCACGCTGTGCTGCACGCGGGGCGCCTCGGGATTTACGCGGCGATGGGCGCCTCTGCGGGTGCCGTGCCGCTCCCTTGGATTCCGGACGTCCTGGCGCGACGGGTGCGGGGCGCCCTCGTGCATGACATCGCTGTCCGCCACGGTCGGTCGCTCGAGAGCGACGCGCGCGAGGCGCTCGCCGATCCTGCCGGTCCGAATGGCCAAAGCGGGATGATAGGTCAGGCTCTGCGCTTCTTGGGAGCGAAGCTCGCGACGCGTGCGCTGGCGGGCCTGGGTCCCGTGGTGCTCTTTCGGCCACTGCGAGCCGCGCTCCACACGTATGTCCTCGGGCACCTCTTCGATCGGTACCTGGAGCGCGGCTCGGGTCAGGGAAGGCTCTCGGTGGATGAAGCGTGCCGCGTTCGAGTCGCCGTCGATCGCGCCTTATTGCGAGCGCTCACCGTCGACGTCGACGCGCCGGCCGCGGCGACGGAGGTGGACGACGCGCGCGACCCGACCACGGCCTTCATCGACGGCCTGCTCGGCGTTGCGGCGGGAGTCCCGGAACGACTGATGCAGCGGCTCGACGCCGCGTTCGACGATATCATCGCGCATGGACCCAGTTGACGCCCGCGCGGCCGTCGCCCGTGCGCGCCGGGTGGTCGTCAAGATCGGATCGCGCACGCTGGCCGCGGAGGGCGCCTCCATCTTTGACCGCCTCGCGGGCGCGGTTTCGGGTCGAAAGGACTCCGCATTCGTCATCGTATCGAGCGGCGCCATCGCGCTCGGGATTCGCAAACTCGGCTACCGGACGAAGCCCAAAGAAATGGCGAAGCTCCAAGCGGCGGCCGCGGCGGGCCAGTCCCTCTTGATGCGGGCCTACGAAGAGGCCTTCGGGGCACGGGGTCTCGCCGTCGCGCAAGTGCTCTTGACGCACGCCGATCTGGCCGACCGCACCCGGAGCAACAATGCGCGCGCCGCGCTGGGGGCGCTGCTCGAAGCGGGCGCCGTTCCGATTCTCAACGAGAATGATTCCGTCGCGGTCGACGAGATCAAGTTCGGTGACAATGACCAGCTTGCGGCGATGGTTGCGCCGATGATCGACGCCGATCTGGTCGTCCTGCTCAGCGACGTGGAGGGGTTGCTGGACGCGGACGGGCAACGCGTGCCGCTGGTGGTCGACGTCACGAGCGAGGCGCTCCCCCACGTGCGCAAGTCGTCGAGTGCCGTCGGAAGCGGCGGGATGCGGAGCAAGGTGGAGGCAGCGCGGCGAGCCACGATCGCGGGTGCGAACGTCGTCGTGGCGGACGCACGCGGCCCGGGCACGCTCGAAGCCGTTCTCGCGGGGCGAGACGTCGGGACGCTCTTCGTCGCGGCGTTGGAGCGGCTCTCCGCCAAGAAGCACTGGATTGCGTTCACGCTTCGCCCGCGGGGAGACGTCGTGCTCGACCGGGGGGCGGGCCGCGCGGTGCTCGCGAGAGGCAAGAGCGTCCTGTCGATCGGCGTACTCGGAGTACGCGGCGACTTCCGCGCGGGCGACGCGGTGCGCCTGATCGATTGCGACGGCGCCGAGATCGGGCGCGGGCTCGCGCGGTGCACCGCAGCGGACGCCGCCCGCGTGGCGGGCAAATCGCGTGACGAGCTGCGCGAGGAAGACGCCCCGCTCGCCGTTCTGGTTCACGCCGACGAGTTGGCGGTGGGCGTCTACTAGTTACTAGTGCCGCCCGGCAGAAGTTTGGCCATTGGTTTCTCGGGCGGCACTAGGCAAAGCCGCGGGAGCGGCTTTGGGGGTGAATCGACGAGCGAAGCGAGGAGAGAGGGGCGAAAGCCCCTAAGAAAGCAATCTAGCCCTACTTTCGCAGATTCGACTGGGTGAGCGCTACAAAACGGCATGATTCTCCGGTCGCTTGCGTCGGACCGGCCTAGCGGAAAGAAGCTCAGGCATCCAGCGGCCAAGCTCGAAAGTGTCGATGGCTCGCTTGTGCCAGGGCGTGATGTCCGGCGCGAGCAGCCAGGTCGGCCGGCGACCCATTCCGCCGCCATTCGTTCTCACTTGGGTCGCCTCGATCTCAGCAAGCGTCCGCATCATTGTCCGTGCGGACTTCTTGGTGCCGAGAGCAAGCCGTACAAGGCTGACGAGCATCAGGCCGAGCACCGTCGCGAAGGTATGCACACGTAACGACGCATCGGCCCGCTGGTGGGACGGTCCCCACGGGACGACTCCACCTTTCTTCGAGCGCCGGAAGATTTCCTCCACGTTCCACTGGCCACGCAGCGCCGTCACCAAGCGCTCGGTCGACCAGCTATGCCGATCAGTACAAAGGACGCGCTTGCCGAGACGTGTGCGTTCCAGCTCCCGGCGCTTGCCTGCGTCGACCTGCCATTGAAACGTGGGTGCCTCCTCGCTGCCACCCACTGTCGTGTTGACGAAGGACGCCAAGTGCTCACGTCGAAGTGCCTTCGCGATGCGACGTACAAGAGCTTCTCGCCGGATACGACCCCTTGCGACCCGTCGTTCGAGCTTCGTGAGCTCCCCCTTGGCTTTGCGCAGGGCCACAGCAATGCCGCGCTTCTGACCTTCGAGAAGTTCATCGCTCTCGACAACGACGAGAGTCCGATCGAGGTCGCCGACCGATGTACGCAGCCGCGCCGCGCGCACGCCTCCGAGCTTGCCGGTCAGCAGCGTCATCGCGCCTCGGCTCGCCGCATGAATCAGGGCTTCCTCGGCGGCCTTGGTGCCTAGCGGCAGCGACGTGATCGTGTAGTAGCCCGCGACGTCGAGGTTGAGTTCCATCTGCTCGCCCCACGAGCCGCCGTCGCGCACGAGCGTCCGTTCGCCGGGCCGCTTGCGTCCCTCGCCCGCGTCGAGCGCGTCATGCAAACGCCCGAGACCCCCCAGACAATCCTCCAGCACTCGATGGTCCGACGCATTGCCAGCGTAGGTTCGATGAAACAGCGGGACGTGCCCCGTCTCGCTCACGAGAACACCGAGACCGACGACGCGCAGATCGGAGCGCTTGCTCTTGGCGTGTCCCCGACGCGCCAGCTCGCCCGGCGTCATCGTCGCGATGTGCGTATCGAAGTTCGTCGTGTCAAACGCGAGGACATCCGTGCCGAGTTCGAATCGCGATACCGCCGCGCGAGCAAGCTCCAGCTGGGCACTCTCCAGCTGAGCATCGTCGACCGTCATCGCCAGCCGATGAAACTCCTGCCCGGTAAATGCCGCGGCGGGCAGACACGACACGCGCGGAATCGCTTCTCCGAGAAACGCGCTCAAGTGACACTTGCCGGCCGGAGCGCACGCTCGCTGCACGGCCACCGCGAGCACGACCTCCCCCAACGACACGCTTTTGGGGCCTCCGCTCCAACCGCATGCGCGATTGATCACCCCCACCATGTCCAACTGCTCGGCCACCCAGACGAGCGCGCCCACGTCGCCCACCCGACGTCGACCGATCGTCCGCGTGTCACGCAGCTCCACTCTCGGCGGCGGGTCCGCGGGCCCCAGAACCGCTTGCCGCGAATACGCTTGCCCAGCCTTCGCATCCCACACCGCCTGCGCCGCGACTCGGTACCGCCGAGCACCCACAACCTTCTCGCTGAAGTACACATCCTTCTGCTAGCGCATCCCAGGCCGAATGGAAAGCCCGTTCCCCTTCATTTGCGCCAAATCCCTCGCCCATCCACCCCCCCCACACGCGCCAATCTGCGAAAGTAGGGCTAGGGCCGCTCCGGCGAAGCCGGCCGCAAAGCGGCGGTCGAAGTCCGGACAGGACTTCGGCCGAGCGGCACTAGTAGTCAGGGCGAGAACGGCGGTGCCACGACGGCGCCTCGCTGCGACGGCGGCCCCGAGTAGTCGCTTGGGTCCGCGGCCACCGCCGCCACGTTCGACGCTTGCGTGAGAAAGTCGGGCTTGAGCGCCGCATCGACGGGCCGTCCGCTGATTGAGTTGTGGCACCCCGCGCAAAGGTTATCGAAGAAGCCGCTCGGCATGGACTGATGGGCGTTCTCGCCGGGAACGAACGTCATCGTCTCGCGTTGCCAACGGGGAAGCTGCATTTTCTCGGATTCGGCGTCATCCGGGAGATGAATCAAGAAGGGCAGTCCCCCGGGTATCTTGAAATGAGCCGAACCATCCGCGAGAACCGGCACCGTGCCGAGCCGTCGGCGACGAACGTAAACCATGCCGTACGGATCGCACACCGTAAAGCCTGAGCATGCCGCAGGAAAAGTCGGCACGTCCGGGGGCAACTCCTCGTAAAGGTCGAAGCTCGGCAGATCGGTCTCGAGCAAACGTCCGGTCGGCGTATTCTGAAAAAGGAGCGAGGCGAGAACGGGCACGTCGAGCACGGTCACGTCGGCGGCCGTACTCGCGGTGTCGATGAACGTGTGTCCGTTGGGTTCGTCCAGCGCCGACGCGAAGATGCCCTTCGGGACCCGTGGATAGATCGCGACCGCTTCGACTTCGGCCGTGCCCGCGTCACCGAGCAGCTTCGTCTTGGCTCCCGTGACGGGATTGACCACGTAGACATCGTAATCCCCCCCGAAGGTCGCTGGCGCGCCCACCCCATAGCTGACCAGCACGTTCCCGTCCGGTAAGGCCGACGGGCTGGTGTACGAGCCGTCCATTCCAAGGATCTGAAGAGAATTGAGGAAGAAATCCGCCTCGGGCGCCGAAGGCGAGCTCGGCATGATGACCGTCGGATCGACGAGGTAGTCCTGCGGATTGGCGCTCGTGAAGTCGAGACCGATCGAGCGATTGAACAAAGCGAGCGAGCCCGCGCCGTGCTGCGCCGTGGCGTCGCTCAAGATCGTCGCGAAGTTCTTGTCTGCGAGCTCCACCGCATACGTTGCCTGGCTGGCTCCGATCGTCGGCCGCTGCGCGAAGAGGGGATGGTAATCGCCGCCGTCGAGGTTTTGTCGACGAAGCGCGAGCTGGTAGAAGTTGGGCTCGCGCTTTTCGGCGGTGAAAACGAGGCGACCGTCCTGCATGAAGCTGGGCATCCGCTCCATGTTGAGCTGCCATGTGAGCTGCCGCACCCGCAGCTGACCCGCCGTGCTCGGGTCGGGCTCGAGGACATAGAGATTCGCGTTCGGCTTGGTCGGGTCCTCGGGGGTCCGTTGCGGCCCGGTGTAGTCGAATCCTGTGTTGTCGAGGTTGCCGCGCGTCGACGCGAAAACGATGCGCTCTTGGCCGTCGGCTCCCGGCGGACTAAAGGCCGGGTCAAAGTCGTGTTCGAACAACGTATTTCCCATGGCATCGTGCATCGCGATGTCGGGTTGCTGGGCGCACGCCGTGCCATCGGTCTTCATCGTATAAATGGCGAGCGGATCACCCGCCGAGGCGCGCGCGGCAAAGGCGATGGTACCGCCGTCCCATGACACCGCCGGCCTTCGCACGTCCGCCCCGCTGGCAAGTCCGCACGCGGTGAGATCGATGGCCGTATCGGCTCCGAGCGAGATCGCCCCCCCGGTCCCCACCGTCGCGGCGACGAGATGGAGGGTCGCCCCGCCCGCGAACACGTCGAAGTCTTGCGGCCTGTCCGGGGCTGAGGCCAGCGGCCGCTTCACGTACACGATGCCCGAGAGCGGCGCGAGGTTCCGCTCCATGCGCTCGCGCCGGTGCCACTCGCGGACGACGCAATACGCCGGAATCGTGTCGAGGGCGCCGCCATCGTAGTCGTAATTCGCCGCGTCGCAGAGAGCGCCACTGGCGAGCTGTATCCCGCCCGTGCCTCCGTCATTGGCTCCGTTCGCCACGCCGAAGTCCTCGAAAAGCGGGCCCCCTCGGTGGGTGAGACCGGGAGATCCGGATACGAGATCCGATCGATACAGATTCTTGGCAACGAGGCGGCTCGCGTTCACGTCGTCGCTCTCGAACGACATCTGTGCGATCGAGAATGCGTAGTTTCGCCGGGTCGTGTTGAGAGAGAAGCTTCCCGCGGTCCCGCCGCGCAAGCGATAGTCGTGAAACATCGCGGCGGAGTGACACTGGGCCATCATGCAACCCTTCTTCACGAGAATGGGCTCTACCTTCTGCGCAAAGAACAAGAACGCGGGATCCAGCGTCGCCGTTTGCGGCGGCCCATGCGCTTGTGCCCATTGAACGAGCGCCTCGTAGCCAGGATCGGTGATCGACGCGAAGAGCGGGCCCCCTTCGTGGTAGCTTCCGCCCTGGGACGACGCGAGCGGGCGCCGGACGATCTCGCTCTCCGCCGGCGTCGCCGCGAGATAGTCAACGGCCGCGAAGTAATTCCAGCGAATCTCCTGCGGTGTGGCTCCGCATGTCAGATAGAGCGCGTTGACGGCGGTCCCGTGGCAGTTGCCGGCCGCACACGTAATCAGCACTGGATTGGCCAACGTCCCGAACGAGCCAAAGTCCGGAGCAGCCGGATCCGTACTCGGGTCGAACCCGTCCGCAACCGGAACGACATGGGAGCACGGAGTCCGCGGTATGTTCACGGGCGGTACTCCCGTATTGTCTTCGGTCGCCCCGTTTTCAATCCAGCGGCGTAGGGTCTGGTAAGCGCTTGCCGTGGTGTCGAGAATCGCGCCCCCGGTGTGCTTGATGTCCGTCGTCACCGGGACCTTGGTGCCGTCCCAGAGCTGGACCGCAATTTGGTACGGGGCAACGTTCTTGACCAACAGCGAGGGCTGCAGGTACGGACCGTAGTCAAGTAAGAGATCGCGGCGCCGGTTCACTCCCGCGAAGACGCTCAGATCGAGATTGCCGAACGCGTTGCCTTTGGCGTCGGCCACGTGGCAGCCCGCGCCGGTGTTCGTGCGCACGCACGAGTTCTGCAAAACCGGCGCGACGTTGCGATCGAAATACGTCGACGGCTGAGGCTCTTTGGTGGTGCACCCGCTCGCGCACGCGGCCGCGACGGCGAGCGCCACGGAGGCGAGAAAGCTCGCGGCACGCATGGGGTCAGCGTAGCGGTTCGTTCAAAGCCTGCGCAGCGCGATTTGCGCTTGGTCGCGTACAAAGCCGTCTGGATCATTCTGCGAAAGGGCTTGAAGGGCCAGAACGAGGTCCGCCGAGTTCATCATTCCGGGCGATCGAGCGGCGATGCTGCCGACTGCATGACAAGCCGCCGCACGAACCCCCGCGTCCGCGTCCGACTGCGCCGCCGCAAGCACGGGCACGATGGCGGCCGCCGCACCCAGCGCGTCGAGCACTTCGACCGCGTTGCGCCGAACGTCGACAGAGGGGTCCATGGTCAAGGCCGCGACGCTCGCGACGCCCGAAAATGCGTTGATCTTCGTGGCCGAGCCCAGCGCCGCAAGCTTGACGCTCGGGTCCGCGTCACCGAAAGCCTGCGCGAGCGCGCCGGCGCCATCGTTGTTGAGCCGGCCCAGAGCGCTCGCCGCAGCGGCCCGAACGCGGGCGTCCGTATCGCCGAGCGCCGCTACGCACGCAGCGACGCCTGGCGCGGCGAAGAACTCGCCCAGAGCATATGCCGCATAGGAGCGCCGGACCGGGTCCGGATCGCTCGTGAGGGTCTGAAGCGTCTGCTGATAGACCTCCCCTGCGCCGAAGACACCGAACGCGCGGCGCCGGAGCCACCACGCGGCGATCTCGCGCGTCTTGGCGTTCGCGTCGTAAAGCAGGGGAGCGACCGCCGGAATGCAGTCGAGGCACTCCACCTTTTCACCGTGCTCCAGAACCTCCCAAACCGCCGTCGGCGCCGCGCTCGCCGCCGCGCTCTTGATGGCGTCGGGGGTGGAGAGAAACTCGACCTGATCCGGGGGGAGGCTGCCGTAGACCGCGGCGAATCCTGTTCCGTTCGAGTTCGGAGTCACCTGCCGCGGCGAATCGCTCCGCGCGTCGCTCACCGCGAACGTCGCCGCCAGCGCGGCGACCCACGCCGTAATGAGCCTGACCGTGATTTTATGTCCGCTTCGCATGGCATCTTCCTCGTCGTGGGTGCGTATGTCCGTCCGTCACGGGCTCGTGGGGGCGACCGGATCGCCGCCCGTCGGAAAGGCCGGCATGAAGTTCGTGTTTTGGCGCGAATAGTACTGGCCGCCGAGATCCATTGGATAAACCGAAAGCGTCTTTCGTTCGGCGTCGCTCAGCGCGCCGCCCTGGTCCTCGGGGTGGAGCGGGTTGGTCGCGAGCGGCCACGCGGTCGTCCCGTCTGCCGCGCGCAGATTCAGCTTCTGCGTGAGCTTCGAGGCTCGCGCGCTTCCGGGCACGCCGTAGAGCGGTGGAACGGTGCCGGTCACGACGATCGAGCCCGGCGTATCCGTGCCCATCATGAGCGTGGCCGGATAAAAGATCGAGACATAGGACGCCGGCCACGCTTTGACGGAGTTGTCGTAGTAAACCGTCACCGGCGTGCTCGACAAATCGAGCGTTGGAATCTGATATACGGTGGCTTGTCCGGTGACCGGATCCGTCTTCGTTATCGAATAATACGACGTGGTCGTCGCGTTGTGACAGCTGACGCAATTGGCGTCGAGCACGGGCTGCACCTTGAGGTCCCACGGGTACTCGGTGCGGCTCGCGATGTCTTCGGTGAAGAGAAGCGGCTGCTGTTGCTCGGCCACGGTCGGGTTCGCGCCCATCGCCGGTACGCCCTGTCCCGTTCGCGACTCGTGGCAACCGACGCAGCGTCGATCTTCTCCGGGCATGCCCTGAATCCAGAGCTGCTGATTGCGAATGGCGAGGCCGAATTTATCGATGGGTTGAAGGTGAATGGGAATGTATGGAGGGACGTTCGCAAGCCAGCTCCGATCCGCATAGACCGGAGCCTCCCCGAGTACGGCCGCCCCTTCGAACATGGTCAGCCCGAACATGGTGCCGAAGGAACCCGACCCATTGAAAACTTCAGTCGAGAATCCTTCGATGACGCGCACGGCGACCGCGTTGTCGTGCAAGGCTTGTCCCAGCGGGACGTTGCTGAACTCTGCGCCGTCCACCACTTCGTTCAGACTCGTCTGCGAAACGTCCACGGACCCCATCGTGACTGGAATCGTCGAGTCCTGCGTAAACTTGTTGTTGCCAATGACTGGGGGTTCCTGGCGCGGCGCGACGGCGAGAGCATTCAAATCCCAGGTCGATCGATCATTATAGATGAGATCATTCTTTCCGGTGGCGGGATCATAGACGTAGATCCCGAAATCGGGGGGCGTCATGGATTGCTCGTTCTGGTCATTGACCGGGCCGCTCGCCCAGGACGTGAGAATACGGCCGTCAGGTAGAAGACTGGGTTCGCGGTAGCGGCCCGCTGCCGACGGATCGCTCCCCGTGGGGACGTCCGGCGTGAGAACCTGAAAGGACGCGTTCTCTTCGTCGAGACAGGCGTGGCCTACGGTGCCGCCGTTGGCATACGCATCATTGTCCAGGCAGACCGGGTCATTCTGATTGCGTGCGTCGATCTTGATGAGCGTCCCCGCGTGAATCGTTCGGTCGCGGGCTGTTCCCACGCCGATCATGACGTTGGGTGACACCTCCTTGATGGTGAAGAGCGCATTCACGGGCTTGGTGTGCGGACCGCCGTTGTCGTTGCCGTGCTGCCCGGCGACGGCCAGCTCCTGCGTCCCATCGGGACTGACGGTGCGAAGCTTGACGTCGTTAATCGGGCCGAAGTGCTCCCATTGCGAGAAGCCTATCTTCCCGTCGTATCGCAGGAACGGGGCGACCGCGTGCGATAGATTCTGCGCAAAAAGGTGGCGGTTCGCGTCGCCCCCGTCGACGCTGATCGTCGCGAGTTGCAGCGAGCCGCGGGCGTGTTCGTATTCGTCCGACCGCTGGCCCATTTCGGTGTAGCCCTGGTTGGTCACGAATGCGATGAGTCCGCCCGGGATGAAGATGGGAGTCACGTCATCCCAGGCCCCGGCCGTCAGCTGATGAATCGCGTGCGCCGCGCCCGCGAGGTCCACGGTGTAGAGGTGGTAGTGCCCGGCGTTCGGGTCGGTGCGCATCGAGAAGACGGCCTGCGTCGCGTCGAAGGAAATATCGGCCCCGTTGAAGTCCGCCGTCGTGAACGCCGACGTGAGGTTGGTCACGACGCCGTCGGGACGGGCGGGCGAGAGGAGGTTCAAGCTCCCGCCGGGCTCGTAGCGCCCATAGTCGAGGACCTGGCCATTTCCGCCGGCGACGTCGAACGAGGACGCAACCCCTCCATCGGCTTCGGCGGTTAGGACCAATGTCTGGCGTTTGATGAAGAGCAGCGATTGAACACCGACATCGGTGCTCTCGGCACTCTGGGTTGCCTGGCTGCAACCGCTGGTCGCGACAAGCCCTGCGGCGAAAATCAGGGCAATGACCGGCGTGGCGTGGCGGCGATTCATAGGAGCTCCCGTGTTGGGAGCCTCTACTGCAGGAGCCGCGCCATTCACTAAACGCGCGAAACCAGCGAAGTTATCCCGCATGGGCGCGGCGGGATTCGAAGGCATTGCACCCGATCCCGGGGGCAACGCCCCTCACGTGGCTCGCGGCAGATGAAACGCTTGCGGCAAAAGGGTGCGCAGGCGCGCACGCTTGCGCGCCGTGATGCGGCCGTCGTCGTCTTCCGACACGAGGACGATCGCCATGTCGCGCGCAAACTCGGTGAGCACTTGCCGGCAGATGCCGCACGGCGCTCCAGGCCGCGGCCCTCGGGTGACGACGGCGCACGCCACCGGTTTCCGATCGCCGGCGGTGACCATCGCGGCGACGGCGGCCCGCTCCGCGCAAAGCGTGGCGCCGTAGCTCGCGTTCTCGACGTTGCAACCCGAATGAATCGCCCCGCTCTGCGTGAGGATTGCCGCGCCCACCCGGTACCGCGAATACGGCGCGTGCGCGTTGCCGCGCGCGGCCTGCGCGGCGCGAACGAGGAGCTCGAGATCCGACGGCCGCGGAGTCACGCGAGGCCGCCCGCGCGAGAGATCCACGCCGTGAGGAGGCCCGTGAGTTGCGCTTTTCGCGAGCGCGCGGTGGCCTGAACGTCGGCGTGGCTTAGCGGGTGGCCAGAAATTCCGGCGGCCAGATTCGTAATGCACGAGAGCGCGCCGACCCGAACCCCCATGTGGCGTAGCGCGATCACTTCGTGGACCGTGCTCATGCCGACGGCGTGGGCTCCGAGGAGGCGTAGCATCGCCACCTCGGCCGGAGTCTCGTATTGCGGTCCGAGAACGCACGCGTAGATTCCCTCGCGCAAGGTGATGGCCGCCTCAGCGGCCGCGGCGTGCAACATGGCGCGGAGATCGGCGTCGTACGCAATGGTCATATCGGGAAAGCGTGGACCGAGGGCGTCGTCATTCGGCCCCGCCAGGGGTGAAATACCCGTTAGATTGATATGGTCGGTCACGACCATCAGGTCGCCCGGCGACCACGAAGGCGGCAGGCCGCCGGCGGCATTCGTCAAAAGGACGGACCGCACCCCCAGGCGGCCCATGGTGCGGACACCCTGGACGACCTTGTCGACCGAATGCCCCTCGTACAAATGCACCCGGCCCTGCATGCAGACCACCGGGACACCTGCGACCCGTCCGAAGCAAAGGTTGCCCTCGTGCCCCGCGACCGCGGACGTCGCCATGTGGGGCAGGTCCTGATACGGAATTTTCACGGCCTCGTCGAGCGTCTCGGCAAAGTCGCCCAGGCCGCTGCCAAGAACGAGGCCTACGCTCGGCTCGAGTGTCACGCGCTTCCGGATCGCGAACACGCAGTCCTCCAGGCGGCCGGCCATCGAGGAGGGGGGCGACTGCGAGGTTGACGCCATGGGCAAAAACGTAGCAGAAATGAGTTGGTTTTCGTCGAAACCCGCCGGGTGCCGGCCGAGCGCATCGAAACGCGCGTTGGCGCGTGGAGCCGCCGAGCAGAGGCTACGGCGTCGCGAACTTCTTTGCGACCGCCGCGCAAACGACGGCCGGCGCGTACCGGCTCACGTCGCCGCCGTGGCTCGCAATCTCGCGCACCAGCGATGCGCTGATGAAGCCATAATTGGTTCGGGTTGGAAGAAATACCGTGTCCACATTCGGCTCGAGATCCGCATTGGCGTGCGCGATTTGCAGCTCATATTCGAAGTCGGTCGCCGCGCGAAGACCGCGCACGATGACCCGCGCGGACTTTCTCCGGCAATACTCCACGAGCAAACCATCGAACGCGCCCACAGTGACGTTCGGCAAATGCGACGAGATGGCAGATACCAGGTCGAGGCGCTCCTCGATGGAAAAGAGCGGGCTTCGGAGGGGGTGCCGGCCGATGCCCACGATGACATCACTGAAAAGGGCGGCCGCTCGCTCGATGAGGTCGAGGTGGCCCAGCGTCGGAGGATCAAAGCTGCCCGCGTACACTGCGATGCGCGCGATGCCGGGGCTACTCATTGCGGGCTCGCCGCGGGATTCGTCCGAGGCGCCGCTTCGGCGGCGGGTGGGGGGGATTGGCCGAGCGGGGCGGCGTCGGAACGGGCGGGGCTGGGCTGCTCGGGACCCAAAAGCGTAGGATCCGGCTCTATCCAAATAAAGCGGCCGTCATCCGCGAACGTCACGCGAAAAAATGCAAGCAGGTCTGCCCCGACGACGCCCGCCAACTCGACGTCCGAGCCACCGGCGAGGTCGCCGATGTCAATTCCCCCGAGGGCGGGCATCCTCGCGAGGTCGAAGCCGCCCATGCGAAACATCGGGACGGTGCCATGCTTGACGCCGGGGGCATCCGGCGAAGAGGCCAGCGTGGAGGTGTCGACGCCGGCGCGCTTCCAGCCAGCTTCTTGGAGGAGCAAAGGAAAGGGCTTGGAACTGTCGACGAACAGCGGAATTGGACCGTCGTCGCGAGCGGTCACCGTCGCGCGGAGAACCATGCCGCCGCCGCGGAGGTAGTAGAGCGGTACGCGGCTCGCGTCGGGCGGCGGCTCGGCGTCGCGGCGTCTCACCACGAACTGGTCACCGCGCCGGTCGAACGTGGCGTGCGTGTGCCGAAGGAATTGGGCGCCGAGCATCGCCTTGATGGGGACGCCAATCTGCCGCGCGAGGGGAGTGAGGTCCGTCACGAGCGCCGGAACGTCGTTGATCTGCACGCGATCGAAGCGCAGGCTCACCCACGCCGCATCGTGTCGGGAGTTCGAGTCGAGCACGACTTCGCTCGAACCCGTGGCCACCAACGCGAGGATCCGTTCTCCGTCAAGCTCGCAGGGCACGACGTCCGCCGCGCCCAGGGGCACGCGGTCGACGGCCCGCGGCATCTCCACGACGCCGACGAGGCTCCCGTCCATCTCGTAGGGGTGCCGCCCCCCGCCGCGCCGCGCGAGGCCTGCGACGTCTTGTGCCCAAGCGTCCTTCACCGTCGGATCCGTGAGGAGCGCCTCCAGCTCGTCGGCCGCGTGTTCCACGTCGCCCGAGTACCAGTATGCGCGGCCCCGAATGCCGTGCGAGGCGCTGGACTGGAGCCCTTCGGTCAGCTTCAGCGCATCGGAGTAATCGAGCCGAACGAGCGCGATGCGCGCCGCAAGCTCCCGGGCCTCGCCGTCGTTCGGCGCGGAGGCGAGCGCCTGGCGCGCGGCCTCCCGCGCGTCGTCGAAGTCCGCGGCACGGTAGCTCGCTTTGGCCCGCTCGAGCCATTGCGTTGCGAGCGCGGGGCGCGCTGGCGTTTGGGCCCCCACCGAAGGGCCGCAACCCGCGGCTGCGGTCGAGAGGACGAACAGCACGGTTAAGCTACGGCGCATCGAAGAGGTTCTCACGGTTGGGCAAGGGCCGGCATGGGCTCGATGTGGAGGATGCGATTGGCCCGCAGTTGCCTCCGGCCACGACCGGGGAGCTGATACCCCACAACAAGCGGCGGGTCGAGGTCCGAGCAGACCGCGAGCAGGACCATCGAGAGCCGTTCGGGCGGCCGCCGCGCCGGGCGATACGTGACGATGACGGGACCGCCGTGCTTGGCCGCCGCTTCGCAAGCCGCGACGATTGCCTGGCGCGCTTGCCCCTGGCCCACGCGAACCTCCCAAAGGTCACGCGCGCTCCGCGGGTGCAAGACGGCGACGCACCGGCCGAAAAGCTCGCGCATGGCGCGGACATCGCTCTCGGCGCGGTGAGCGCGGCCTCGATTGATGCACAAGTCTCGGCAAAGCGCGTCGAGCGAGTGGGAGTGAAAGGCGAACGCGCGTCGGGCCAGGACCAGAGTGTCGAGCCAGTGGCGGACGTCGAGCGGCTTCGCGATGCGATCGAATTCGGCGACGAGGAACCGAACGTCCCACGCGGCGGCGTGCGCAACGATGATGGCTCCTTCGAGAACGGCGCGGACCTCCTCGGCAATCGCTGCGAACGAAGGGGCACCTTCGACCTCCGCGGCATCGATGCCGTGCACGTGCGCCGCCCCTCCGACGCGCTCTCCTGGGTTGACGAGCGTACTCAAAAGGCCCACGCGCTCGCCGCCCACGACGCGGTCGATGCAGATTTCGACGATGCGGTCGCGCGCGGCATCGAGGCCGGTCATCTCGAGGTCCACGAAGGCCAGCGGGGCTTCCGAGACCGGTAAGTCCCAAGGCGATCCGAGAGGCGGCGAGTCCGTGGGCGGGATCGGCATGGGAAGTCACCGGCGCTCCCAAATCCCGGGGACGCGCGTGGGCTTCGAGCTTACTCCGGCCGAGGCGACTTCGACGTGGGGTGGGTTCTTCAGTCCGAGAGCAGCGCGCTCTTTGTTTCCCGAACAAAGAGTGTGCCGATGACGACGGTGACGCCCGCGACGATGACCGGGTACCAAAGACCCGAGTAGATGTTGCCGGTCGCCGCGACGACCGCGGCGGTCGTGAGCGGCAGCATGCCCCCGAACCACCCATTGCCGATGTGGTAGGGGAGAGACATCGACGTGTACCGGATCCGGGTGGGAAAAAGCTCGACGAGGAACGCGGCGATCGGTCCGTACACCATCGTCACGTAGATGATTTGTAGGAACACCAGCAGAATCAACACGGGCACGTTGACGTCCGCCGGATTCGCCTTCGCCGGGTAGCCGAGCGATTTCAACGTCGACCCCAACTTCGCGTCATCCCATCCTTCGACCACCGCGTCGCCGACGCGCGTGACCGGCTTCTCTCCTGCGACGCCCTCCGCCGTCTCGTAGGAAAGGCTCCGCTTGGAAAGAAAGTCCTGAATTTTATCGCAATCGCTGTATTGCGTTTTTGGGTTTGGAAACAGATGGACACGGCAATCACTGGCCGTAAGGCTGATGCGCGTATGCGCCGCGAATGCTTCCAGCGCAGGATTCCCGAAGTGCGCCATGGCGCGGTAAATGGGAAAATAGGTGAGCGCCGCGAGCAGACAACCCGCCAGCATGATCTTTTTGCGGCCGATCCGATCCGACAGCCATCCGAAGAACACGAAGAAGCCCGTGCCGAGCGCGAGCGCCACTGCGAGAATGAGATAGGCCGTCTTCCAATCGATCTTCAACGTGCCTTGAAGGAAAAAGAGCGCGTAAAACTGCCCCGTGTACCACACGACGCCTTGCCCCGCGGTGACGCCGAAGAGCGCAAGGAGCACCAGTTTCAGGTTCGACCATTCGGCGAAGCTGTCGCGAAGAGGCGATTTGCTGCTCCGCCCTTCCGCTTTCATTCGAAGGAACAGAGGCGACTCGTTGAGCTTGAGGCGCATGTAGACGGAGACGACGAGCAAGAGCAGCGAGACCAGGAAAGGGACTCGCCAGCCCCACGACTTGAACGACGCCTCGTCGAGCCAGCTCCGGCACGATCCGATGATTAGGAGCGAGAGAAAGAAGCCGAGGCTGGCCGTCGTCTGGATGAAACTCGTGTGGAGGCCACGCTTGCCGTCGGGTGCGTGCTCGGCCACGTAAGTGGCCGCGCCGCCGTATTCACCGCCGAGCGCCAACCCTTGGGCGAGGCGCAGGAGCACGAGGATCGCCGGCGACACCATACCGATGGCGGCGTACGTCGGCAGAAGGCCCGCCGCGGCGGTCGAGAGGCCCATGACGAGGATCGTGACGAGGAAGGTGTACTTTCGACCCACCAGGTCTCCGATGCGGCCGAACACGAGGGCGCCGAACGGCCGCACGAGAAACCCGGCGGCGTAGGTCGCGAAACTTGCGAGGAGCGCCGCCGTAGCATTGCCGGAAGGGAAAAACAGACTGGCGAAGAACGGAGCCAGCGTCGCGTAGATATAGAAATCATACCATTCGAATACCGTGCCCAGAGACGAGGCGAAGATGACCCGCCGTTCCTCCCGCCTCCGGTCGACGGTGGACATGGCTGCGACTTCTGCTGATGTGGTCGACATGGAGAGGGCTAGACTGGTAACATAGTGTGAACCCGGTCGAGCACCCGCCCCTGTGTTCCGCCGAATCGAAGCCGCGTTTCGACGCGCTCGGGCGAAGCGAAACGTAGGCCGTGCGTGCCAGGCCCGTGCTCTGATCGGCCGTGTCGTTCTCCCGCCAGTCCGCGCGCCCCGGGCGTCCCAACCGATTCCACCCTGCCCGCGTCCCGTTCTCGACGTTCCTACGAACCGCTGTCTTCGGCCTCGTCGCCATCGCGGGGGCGGCAGGAGCGCTCGTTCGCCACTACACGCACGAGGTGGCTCCGATGCGCGTGCGAGCGGTCGCCCGCACGGCCCCCACGTATGATGCCGATGCCGGCGAAGTCCCCGTGCCCGACCTTCTCGGGGAGGACGGCGGATGACGCCAACCGTCTCGCGCGAGAGTGCACCTTTTCAAGATGACTCAGGTTTCTCACGAGCCCCCCACCCGGCTGCGCCGGACACACGATACAGGAAACGAGCGTCTTGTTCCGTCTTGTTCCGGCTGGGGAGCTCGAGGAGGAGCGGTGGAGGAGCGGCATCGCTCCCCTCGACGTGACGCCCTTGCCGGAGGCAAGGCGGAGCGAGACTCAGGGTGACCCGGGTTACGACTAGAAACAGAAAGAAGGAAAGCCCTTGGGCAAGAGCGACACCCTCGTGATTCACGAGATTTATCAGAGCATCCAGGGGGAGTCATCGTTCGCGGGCCTGCCGTGCACGTTCGTGCGAACGACGGGATGCAACTTGCGGTGCGCGTGGTGCGATACGCCCCAAGCGTTCCGTGGCGGTACGCGATGGCGTCGCGAGGACGTACGGGTGCGCGCCCTGTCGTTCGGCACGCCCCTCGTTGAGCTCACGGGTGGCGAGCCTTTGCTGCAGCCTGGCGTGTTTCCCCTGATGGCGGAGCTATGCGACGCCGGACGTACGGTTCTCGTGGAGACGAGCGGGGAGGCCGACGTATCCCGAGTGGATGCGAGGGTCCACAAAGTCATGGACCTCAAGTGCCCCGCAAGCGGCGAGGCGCACCGAAATCGATGGAGCAATCTCGCGCACATCACGTCCCGAGACGAGATCAAGTTCGTCGTGGCCGATCGGGCCGACTACACCTGGGCGCGGGCGGTCATCGCCGAGCGGCGCCTTTGGGAGCACACGCCGAATCTGCTCGTGAGTGCCGCCTTCGGCCGGTTGGCGCCCAAGGATCTCGTGCGCTGGGTGCTCGAGGACCGGCTCGCGGTGAGGGTGCAGCTTCAAATGCACAAGTACGTATGGCCGCCGGATGCCACCGGCGTCTAAATAGCGCCCCATTTTCGGGCTCGTCGCGCCTTGCCGCGAAACACGGTCGGGGTTAGCGTGCGCTCGGAAATCGACACGCGCAAACTTGCCACGCGAAAATCACCACGCGCAAATCACACAGGAGTATGCCCGCATGGCCGCCGCCACTGATCGCGTAAAGCAGATTCTGTCCTGGTATTCGAGCGAGAACGTCGGGGTGAAGACGAACCTCGCACGTCTCATGAATCACGGGGCGCTCGCCGGAACGGGCAAATTCGTCATTCTTCCGGTTGATCAAGGCTTTGAGCACGGTCCGGCTCGGTCCTTTGCGCCCAATCCCCCTGCCTACGATCCGGACTACCACTTCCAGCTCGCGATTGACTCTGGCTGCAACGCGTACGCAGCGCCGCTCGGGTTTCTCGAAGCCTCCGCCGACAAGTTCGCGGGGCAGATCCCCACCATCCTCAAGCTCAATAACTCCGACAGCCTGGCGAAGATTGAACAGCCGTGCAGCGCCGTGACGGCAAGCGTCAAGGATGCCGTGCGGCTCGGCTGCGTCGCGATCGGCTACACGATTTACCCGGGCTCCGCGCAGCGAAACATCATGTACGAAGATCTTCGCGACCTCATTCGAGAAGCGAAGGACGTCGGGCTTCCCACCATCCTTTGGGCCTACCCGCGCGGCTCGGGCTTATCGAAGGACGGAGAGCTTGCGACGGACGTGATCGCGTACTCCGCCCACGTCTCGTGCGAGCTCGGCGCCCACATCGTGAAAGTGAAGCCCCCGAAGGACTTCATCGAGCAGGCCGAAGCCAAGAAGGCGTTCGAGAAGGCCGGTATCGCCACGAAGACCATGGCCGATCGCGTCCGGCACGTCGTCCAAAGCTGCTTCAATGGCAAGCGCGTGGTCATCTTCTCGGGCGGCGAGACGAAGAGCACCGAGGATCTTTTGGACGACGTGCGCGGCATTGCGGCGGGCGGTGGCTTTGGCAGCATCATGGGCCGCAACGCATTCCAACGTCCTCGAACGGAGTCGCTCAAGCTGCTCGGCGACGTGATGGACATCTTCCGGAAAGCGGGCTGAAAAGGCTTCACGGTTGGCGACCGCGCCGATCGTTGCCAAGGGGGGGCCGGCTCGGAGTGCGCGTCGGGCGTCGCGATGACGTGGCGCCCGGGGTATCGGAAGGTCCACGCGTGGACGTGCGGCGTCGCGGCTGTCCTCGGGGTGGCCGCTTGCGGTCCGTCCGTCGCCAGCGAAGGTCGACCACCCGCCCACCCGACGGCGAATGCCAGCACCGCGGACCCTGTCCACGAGTTCGTGCGCATCGAGGGCGAGGCTCTCTCGTGGTTGGCCGCGGCCGACCCGAGGCTCGCCGCACGCACGGGCGCAGCCGTTCCGGACGCGATCCTCGAGACCATCGGCTCCGAAGCCGTCCTCGCCGAAGATGCCTCCGCGCAGATACGCGGCCGTTCTTTGGACCTGTTCGCGTTTCGCGCGCGTGCGCATGCGCTCGAGGAAGCGGCAAAGGGCGTGGGGGCATTTCGCGGGCCGCTGCCCGATGTCGCTTCTTCCGACGGGCCGCTCGCGCGCCCCGAGCTGGAGCGCGAGCTTTTGGTACGACTCATTGGCGAGGAGCAGCAGCGCGCGATCGAGGAAGCCCGGCTTGGCGATGCCTCGGGGGACTTGGTGCGGGGGATTCTGTCGACCTGGACACCCCCGACAGCGTCGGAAGAGTCAGCCGACCGGGACGCTTGGGTCAGCAAGCACTTGCTCGAAATCCGCGACGCCGTGCGGGCCGCCCCTGCGCGCGACGGCCCGTTCGACCTGGACGTCGCGCTCTACCCACTGGAACGCCTGCTGGCGCCGCTCGACTTCCCCCGCGGGTCCGCCGCCATCGCGGAACTTCGCGTTGCGATGGACCAAGACACGCGGGCCATCGCTCCCGTCGCAGAGCCCTCGCGTATCGCGCGGCTCGCGCGGACGTATCTGGGTGTCGACGTGGATCCGGCCGCGCTGCGCCCCGAGTTCGAAGCCGTCGAGGCGCGTCTCCGGGCGCGGGCCGAGCGAGCGCTGGCCGCAAGCGGCAGCGATCGATCCTCGCTCGAAGCGCGCGCTCGGGCGCTCCTCTTCATCGAAGGCCCGTGCGCCTCCGTCCCGGGAACGAGGATTCGA
The DNA here is from genome assembly GCA_963831555.1 of uncultured delta proteobacterium. Taxonomy (GTDB): domain Bacteria; phylum Myxococcota_A; class Polyangia; order Polyangiales; family Polyangiaceae; genus Palsa-1150. Next base: position 130,770 of record CAWHQT010000013.1, on the reverse strand, counting down.
TCCATGGCTCCCCCTCCCGAGCGGGCTGCAATCTGCGGAGCCACGAGCGCCCTCGTTGAGGAAGGCGAGCCGGGCGCCGCGCTCGTGGCCCTCCACGATGACGTGCTCTTGGCGCTGGCTGCCGTGACCACGTCTCCCCCGCCGCGCACCGGCCTGCTCTCGAGGCCGGCGGATGACCGAGTGGACGACATTCGGCGCGAAGCAAGGGAGCGCCCCGTCGTGGCCATCGGCCTCGCACTCGCGGCGAGCTTTCTGTACGGCTCCGACGATTCCGCCTCGCGTCTCGAGACGTGGCACGCGCTCGGCGAGGCCCCGCTCGACGTCGTGGCACGGGAGCTCGGTCGAGCGACACGCTGAGGGAGGCTCAGGAGACGGTGCTTCCGAGCGCCCCTCCTTACTTCTTGCGATCCAGTTTGGCCGTGGCGCCCTTCGAGCCACCGTCACCCGCGCCCGCGTCCGCCGCGGACTGGTACTTCGCCACGTCCGACGTTATCCACTCGGCTGCATAGTTGGTAATCTGGTAAATCGCATCATCGTCGGCGCGCTTTACCCAGCGGTCCGTCCCGGCCGAAACGTTGCCCAGGAGGAGGTCGTACGTTTTCGGGTCGTCCTTCAGACGAATCGTGAGGTGGGCGGCCGGTTTATCCAACCCGGTATCCGCCAGCGACTTGCCGTCACCGAAGTCGTCCGCGTTGAGCGATTTGTAAGTGCGGAGCAAATCCTTGACCTTCTCCCCATCGAAGCGCTCGATCGGCCTGCCGCCGAGCGCGCCGGTCCACTTGTCTCCCTTCGCATCGCCCTTTGCGTCCCCCTTGGTGAACGCAAAGGATCCATGCGTGTTCACGATGGACACTTGCGCCGCGTTCGCGTCTTCGAATTTGAAGATCTCTTTGTCGCGGAAGTCCTTCGCCTCTTTCGCGTACAGGTACGACGAATAGCCCTTCGCCGCCCAGACGAGCTCCGGCTTCTCCCCCGCGATGACGAGCTCTCCGACGGGTCCGTTCTTTCCAAACAAATCGTCGACCTTTTTGGAGCCGCCCTTCCATGCCACGACATGCAGACCATGTGCCGCGTCGAGCTGCTTGTCCTTCTTGACGCTGTCGTCGAGGTGAATGTCCACCTGCGACGTGACCTTGAGGTCCTTCAAGTTCGCGACCAGGTCTTTGATCGCCTGCTGATTGGCGTCCGCCTTCACCGGCTTGCTCAGCACCCACTTGTCGGACGTTCCCGCGTCGGACGGGTCGGTGCCCGGCGCCGACACCCTCTCGAGAACGACCTCGCCCTTGTCCCCGTTCGTTATGCTGATCTTGTCGATATCGTCGGGAGCCGCGATTGAGGGAGCGTCCATCGCGCTCTCGGTCGGTTGTCCGATGGCCTCGTCTCTCTTGGCTTGCTTGTAGACGAGAAACCCGAGGAGTCCGAGCACCACTGCACCCACGATGATGAGTTTGTCGCGCGACATGGTCGTCTGTCTTCCGTGTGTCTTTCAGGCAAGCGATACGTTGGCGCGCGCGGACTGACGCATTCGCCAACGAGCGAGGCCGTAGGCCGCAAAGAGCGCGGGTATTCCGAGAATGAGCACGAACTCGACGTTACGCTGCAACCCCTTGCGGCCGGCCTTGAGCTCGTCTTCGTTCTTGCGGATCTGGTCTTCGCTCTCGTCGGGCGTGACCGTCATTCGATCGCCGTAAACGAGATTCGGCTCGCTGAGCAGCTTGGCGCTGACCGCGAGAAGATCCGTATCGCCGCTCAGCCAATCGAGGGTGTTCTTGAACACGAGGATCGAACCCGTGATGTACTGCTGCGCGTACGGGCCGGCGAGCATGAGTAGCTGCTCGTCGCCGCCCAGATTCGGCATCATCATCCCCATCTGGCCCATGTCCGGGGCGTTGCCCGCGCGGGCCAAGGGGTTCGCGAGAAACTCGGACGAAGAAAGGAGGAACACGCGGGCGGGCTTGGCACTCTGTGCCGGCGCGTCGACTCCTTCCGTCGCGCCGCCTTCGAAGGCCGACTTCAGGGTCCCTTCGACGTCGGCCGCGATGGCGAACTGCTCCTGCTTCAGTCCTTTGAGCTTCGGAGCCCACTTCTGGAACGGGCGAAGGTCTGCGCTGTCTCCGCTCAAGTGGACCGCCGCGGGCGACGATCGCATGACGACGTGCATCTTCGCCCCGGGCTGCTTGTCGGCCTGGAGCGACAAGCTCGACGCGAAGGGAACGGCGATGTCTTGCACGCGAAAAAGGCACGGAAAGCTCGTATCGACGAGCTGTTCCTTGTCGGAGAAGCGCGGGTCGTCCTGCACGAGCAAGATCTGCTGAAGTTCCGCCGAGGCGATGCCTCCCGACGTCGGCACGATCAGGCGAACGTGGCGTCCGAGATCGAGCACGACATCCTTGTTCACCGCGATCCCATAGCCACCGAGGAGCTTGTCGAGCCCGTGAAGATTGAGCGACGCATTCATCGTCGCGTCGTCGGCCTTGAGGTTCACGGCGCTGGCGAACACCGCGAGCGACTTGCCCTTCATCACGAACTGATCGATCCGGCGGAGCTCCTTGTCCGTGAGGTCCTTACCCGGCTGAGTGACGATGAGGCCGTCGAGTTCGTCGGAGATTTCGGTGTCGCCGTTCTTCAGGTCCACGTCTTGGAACGTGTAGAAGGGAAAGTTTTGCGTGATGATCCCCTGCATCGACACCTTCCCCATGCTGCTCGGGGCGAGGTTGTTGTCGGTCGTCTTGATCTCGTCGTGTCCGGTCAAGACCCCGATCTTGTGGTGAATGTCATCGCCCTTGTCGCGAATCTCTCGAATCTTGTTCGTAATCCAGAACTCGAGCCCGTCCGTTCGATCCGGGGGCAGAAACTTGATGACGTCCTGCTGTTCCCCGTATCGAAACACGAGGCCCATGAACCCCTGGGCCACGGCGGCCTTGTCATCGGTATCGCTGGATTCGCCGAAGGGCTGTTCGACGAGGCCCGCGTCTTTCGCCTTCTTCTTCGCGTCTTCGTCCTTCGGTTCGAGGATCGAGTACGTGAACTTGCCGCCGCCAGCGTTCTGGTATTCCTGCAGCAGGTCGCGCAAATCGCGGACGAACGCGTCGAGCTTGGGGAGCCCCTTGGTCACGTAGGCGTCGATCGCGAGATCTTGCTTCATCGAGTGGAGCAGATTTCCGCTCCCCTTCGAGAGGGTGAACTTTTCGGTTTTGGTGACGTCCTTCCGAACGTAGATGCCGAGCGCCGACAAGGCGTTCACGGCTACGAGGATTGCGGCGACGACCAGAATGAGGACGCCGCTTTCGATTGCGCTTTTTTGACGCTTCTCCATTGGACCAATCCGATTTCGTCAGTGCGATTTGCTTCTCAGGACCACTTGCGGCTCTCGAGCGAGCGGAAGCTCACGAGGAGGCAAATGATCGCCACGGAGGCGAAGTAAACGATAGCGCGCGTGTCGATGAGACCGCGAGCGAACGACTGATAACGTGTCTGAAACGAAAAGAACGCAACGGTGTCGCCGAAAAAGCCGGGCATCAGCGACGCCATCCAGCCGATCGCGTAGAGCACGCTCAAGAGCGCCGAGGTCATGAAGAACGCGATGACGTCACTCTCGGTGAGGCTCGAGAGCATGAGCCCGACGCCCACCGCCGCAAACGAGAACAGCACGCAACCGAGGTAACCGGCCCAAATCGGGCCCCAATCGAGCGCGCCGAGATGCCACGGCCACGCGAAGAGCGCGATGGGGTAAAGCAACGACGCGGCGAGGAGGATCAGCACGACGACGCACGACGCGAGATACTTGCCGAGGATCACCTCGCTGTCGCGAACGGGCATCGTGATGAGCAGCTCCAACGTGCCGGAGCTCTTCTCCGCGGCGATCGCGCGCATCGTGATCGCGGGGATCACGAAGAGGCTCATGAGGGGTGGAAGGAAGGTGAACATCTGATCCATCGACGCGCGGTCGATCTCCCAGAAGCTTCCCAAGAGAACGTTGCCGGTATGGGGCACGAGAAACAAGAGCACGCCGAGAAGCAGCATGGAGCCGCCGATGACGACATACGCGACCGGCGAGTTGAACTGCGCGCGCAGATCGCGGCGCGCGATGATGAGGATATTTCGCATGGCTTAGCTCCGCTCGTTCGGCGCAACGTTGTCGTCGACGGGGCCCCGCCGGGGTCGAGACGCCCCGTCGTCCTCGTCGTCCTCGTCGTCGTCCGCCGTGTCGACGTCGGGGCCGAGCCGGCGGTTGCGGCGCTCCTCGCCGATCGTGAGGCTTCGGAACACGTCCTCGAGAGTCTGCGAGTCGCGGTGCAATTCCAAGAGCACCCACCCCTTGTCGACGACGAGCTTGAAGAGCTCCGGCCGGAGATCGACCTCCCTGTCGCTCACCACCTCATAAAGGTGGGCGCGCTCGTCGGTCGGCAACTCGCCGACCTTTTTGACGCCCGCGACGCTTTCGAGGGCGCTTTCGACTTCGGCCTTCTTCGGAGCCGGAACGCGACCGCGATAGGTGGCGCTCCCGGCCGACTCCTGAATCGATACGACGTACCGGACCCGCCCGCTCTTGGCGCGAATCTCGTCGAGCGGGCCGTCCGCCACGATGCGTCCGCGCGACACGATGATCGCCCGCGCGCACGATGCCTCGACTTCGGCGAGATTGTGCGTCGACAGCAAAACGGTCCGCTCTTGACCGATCTGTTTCAAGTAGTCCAGGAACTCGGTCTTCTCGTTCGGATCGAGATCGCTCGTCGGCTCGTCCAAAATGAGGATGGGGGGATCGTGAATGAGCGCCTGGGCCAGTCCCAGCCGCTGGCGGTACCCATGCGAAAGGTGTCGAATGTCTTTGCCGAGTACCTGCGCGAGCCCGCACACTTCGACGACGCTCTTTGCGCGCCGGCGAAAGGTGTCCGCATCGAGGTGGCGCAACTCGGCTGCGAAACGCAGGTACTCGAGTACGCTCATCTCCAGATAGAGGGGCGCTCGTTGCGGGAGGTAACCGAGGCTCTCGCGCACCTGCAGCGGCGCGTCGAACACGTCGTGGCCGTTCACGCGCGCGGTGCCTCCCGAGGGGGAAATGAAGCATGTGAGGATGCGCATCGTCGTGGATTTCCCGGCCCCGTTGGGCCCGAGAAAGCCGACGATCTCGCCGCGCTTCACTTCGAAGTGGATCTTGTCGAGGGCGCGGAACGACCCGAACGTCTTCGACAGGTCATTCGCGTAGATCATCACATCGTTGGACATTTTGGATCCAGCCTGGACAGTTCGGAGCAAGGGGGGGGAGCACAAGCGGGAGGCCGCGTGCCTCCGCTCACGCGCGAAGTCTGCGACTCTACCGTAAACCTCGCGGAGAGAGTCCGAGCTCGGCATGAGGAGAAGGACGATGTCTTCCCCAAAACCACAACCTCACCCGGTGAAGCGCGCGCATCGTAGCGATGGTCTCAATCCTGTCAACCATGAGAGTCGCGGCGAAAACACACCGCCCTTCGGCTTATTCCCGCGTTTGGATGTCGGACCGCCGCGGCACACCCGCCATGTGGCGGCGGCGCCCGGGGCGCGGTAGATGCGGCAGGTGTGAGCACCGCGACATCGTTTCCCAAAGACCAAATCAAGGTCCTCCTCCTCGAAAACGTGCACCCGAGCGCCCACGAGCTCTTCCGGGCCGACGGTTTTCGCCTCGAAACGCTCGCCAAGGCACTCTCGGCCGACGAGTTGGCGAGCCGCATCGAAGACGTGCACGTGCTGGGGATTCGCAGCAAAACCCAGGTGACCGATCGCATTCTTTCCGGGGCGCGAAGGCTGCTCACCGTGGGGTGCTTTTGCATCGGCACCAATCAAGTGGACCTGGTAGGGGCCAATCATCGAGGGATTCCCGTATTCAACGCTCCCTTCTCCAACACGCGGAGCGTCGCCGAGATGATCATGGCGGAGATCGTGATGCTCTCCCGCCGGCTCGGCGATCGTGTGCGCGAAATGCACGCCGGCCAGTGGAGCAAAGTGGCGACAGGGTCGTTCGAGGTTCGCGGCAAGACGTTGGGCATCATCGGGTACGGTCATATCGGCCGGCAGGTCGGCGTCATCGCCGAGGCGCTCGGAATGCGCGTCCTCTTCTTCGACATTACGGCGAAATTGTCCATGGGGAACAATCACTCGACCAAGACGATGGACGAGCTCCTCGCGCAGAGCGACTTCGTGACGCTGCACGTCCCCGAAACGCCGCAAACGCAAAATATGATCGGGGCCCGCGAGCTCCGGGCGATGCGCGCCGGCGCGTACCTTCTCAACGCAAGCCGGGGGACGGTCGTCGACATCCCGGCGCTCGCGGAGGCCGTCAAGAGCGGACACCTCGCGGGCGCAGCGATTGACGTGTTCCCGCAGGAGCCCCAATCCAACAGCGACGGCTTCGAGAGCCCCCTCCGAGCGTTGCCCAACGTCGTTCTGACGCCGCACATCGGCGGGTCGACCGCCGAGGCACAAGAAGCGATCGGTCGCGAAGTGGGCGCCGCGCTCATCAAGTTCGTCAATGCGGGAGTCACGGCGGGGGCGGTCAACTTCCCCCACATCGACTCGACGCTCAAGCCCGGCAAACACCGGATCCTCAACGTGCACAGGAATGTGCCGGGGGTTCTCCGCGACATCAACCAGATCGTCAGCGACAAGGGCGCCAACATCGCCGGTCAAGTGCTCGCGACGGACCCGGACATCGGCTACTTGGTTATGGACCTCGATCAAGACGTTTCGCGCGAAGTAAAGCACGCGATGGCGATGCTCGAAACGAGCCTGAAGACGAGAATCCTTTATTGAGCGAACTCCCGTTTCTCGATTCGGTGGGCGATTGGGCATCTGCTCGTTCGAAGAAAACGAAGCAACCTCACCGGGGATACCCGTCACGATGGCGGCCACATCACTATCAAGATCGCTGACGCCAGCGCGCAGTTTCCAGAGTATCTTCACATGGTCGACACCATGGACAGCGCTCGCAGTTACGGTGTGGCCCTCCGCCCGGAGCCCGCGGCCCCATCGCGATTGAGCGCGACGGCTCGGTGCCTGGACTTTACCGACCGTCCATCGCCAGAAGCAACGATGTGACGCTCCGAAGGCCGTCCTCCGCCTTGCGCGCCGAGCTTCCGTTCGTGCTCGATCGCACGAAGGGATCGGGGCTCCGCATTGCGGGCGAGCTGGCGCTCGCGAACGCCCGCGCTCTCTGGGAAGAGGTCAATCGCCACACGATGGACCTGGCGGCGGGCGATTCGTTGAATTTCGACATGGCGGGCGTAAAGCTCGTGGACGGCGGCGCGCTGGCGCTCCTCGTTCACGTCCGCTCCGAGCTCCGGCTACGCGGCGTGGAGTGCGAGTTCATCAATACGAACGACGCCATCCACGAACTCGTTCATCTGTACCGGGGCGACGTGGACCCCAAGCCACGCAAAAAGCGAAAACCCGAGAGCGCGCTCAGCCAAATTGGAAGAGCGACCATCGCGACGCTGACGGAAGTCAAGATGGTGCTCGGCTTTCTGGGCACTTCCGTTCTCGCCGCGCTGGGGCTCCTCCGAGAGCCCCGAACAGCGAACTGGAAAGCCGTGATGCCCATCATGGAGCGGGCAGGCGTCGACGCGGTGCCGATTGTCGTCCTCATCAATTTTCTCGTTGGATTCGTCATGGCGTTTCAAGGCGCGGTTCAGCTCAAACAATTCGGCGCCAATATCTTCGTCGCGGATCTGGTGGGCCTTGCGGTCGTGCGCGAGCTCGGTCCGCTCATGACGGCCATCATCGTCTGCGGCCGCTCTGGCGCCGCCTTCGCCGCCGAGCTCGGCACGATGCGCGTCTCCGAGGAGATCGACGCCCTGCAGACCCTCGGTTTCGGTCCGATTCGCTATCTCGTCCTGCCGCGTGCCTTGGGGCTCATGCTCGTCATGCCCTTTCTAACGTTATTCGCCGATCTGGTCGGCATCTGCGGCGGGCTCGTCGTGGGCCTCACGAGCCTCGATCTCACGACGACGAGCTATATCAACGAGACGAAGAAGGCCGTTGCACTCTGGGACATCGGCTCCGGATTGTGGAAGAGCGTGGTCTTTGCGATCGCCATCGCCGTGATCTCATGCCAACAAGGATTTGCGACGAGCGGCGGGGCCGAAGGAGTCGGGCGCAGGACGACCGCCTCCGTGGTCTCCATTCTCTTCTCGCTCATCTTGATTGACGCAGGGTTCACGGTCTTCTTCTACGAATTTCACCTATGACCCCCGCGCTCGAACCCGGCCGCTCGAACGTCCTCGTGGACGTCGTCGATCTCACGATCGGATGGAGCCCCGATGCCATTCTTCAAGCGGGCGCAACCTTCCAAGTCGATCGGGGCGACATCTTCGTCATCCTGGGGGGGAGCGGATGCGGAAAATCGACGTTGCTCCGCCATCTCGTGGGGTTGGAGGAGCCCCTCTCGGGCGAGATCACCATCGCGGGGCTCGGCAAGCCGCGCCTCGATGTGGGGCCGCCTCCGTTCGGGGTCATGTTTCAAGGAGGCGCCCTGTTCGGGTCGTTGACCGTCGGAGAGAACGTCGCGCTCCCACTCGAGCAATGGCTGGATTTGCCGCACGCCGCGGTCACGGCCATCGTGCGGGCCAAGCTGCGCCTCGTGGGGCTCTCCGCCGCGGAGGACAAATTCCCGTCCGAGATCTCCGGAGGGATGAAGAAGCGCGCCGCGATTGCGCGGGCGATGGCCCTCGAGCCGGAGCTCGTGTTCCTCGACGAGCCTTCCGCCGGGCTCGACCCCGTGAGTGCCGTCGAACTCGACGAGCTGATTCTCACACTCAACCGCGGACTCGGCATGACGCTCGTCATCGTCACTCACGAACTCGAGAGCATCTTCAAGATCGGTAAAAAGTGCATCATGCTCGACAAGTCGACCAAGAGCATCATCGCGCGCGGCAACCCGGTGGAGCTGCGAGAGAGTGCAACGGATCGGCGCGTCGTGCAGTTCCTGCACCGCTCGATCGACCCGGCGGGGGACCGGCCCACTCGGGAGACGCTACTTTGAGCGCGCCCAGCAATCACTGGAAGCTGGGGCTCTTCGTCGTGACCGGCGTGGGCCTGTTCTTGGCCGCGCTGGTCCTCCTCGGCGCAAAGAGCCTCCAAACGGAGACCGTGACCTACACCACCTATTTCGACGAATCGGTCCAGGGGCTCGACGTCGGATCGCCGGTGAAGTTTCGCGGCGTGACCATCGGGAACGTCTCGAACATCGATATCGCCCCCGATCGGCGTCACGTCGAAGTCTCGTGCGGCATCGTCGTGAGCCAGCTCGTCTCTCTGAAGCTCCTCGACACGACGCCAAAAAAGCGGGCTCTCGGATTCGGCGGGAAGGCGCCGGCCACCCTCGCGGTCCCCGCCGACCTGCGAATGCAGTTGGGGTCCGCGGGGATCACGGGAGTGAAGTTCATCTCGATCGATTTCTTCGACGTGGCCGACAATCCGCCGCCCGTCTTGCCGTTTTCGGTCCCGGAGAATTACGTCCCGGCCGCCCCGTCCACGATGAAGAGTCTGGAGGACGCCGTGGTCAAAGCCGTCAATCGTTTTCCCGAAATCGCCGACCAGCTCCTCGCGGTCATGTCGCTCGCCAACCGCGAGCTCTCGGTGATCGACCAGGAGAAGCTCCCCGAACAAGCGGGCGCCACCCTGGTGCGCACGGGGCAAGTCCTCACGCTGATGGAGGATGCACTCAAACAAGCGAACGTCGGGAGGCTTTCGAGCGACGCGGCGAAGACCATCGCCGGCTTGCAGACCGCGATCGATCACCTCGACGCCATGTTGACCAAGATGGGCGGCGACAATGGGCTCGTCGCGAGCGCGCAACGCGCGACCGACTCGATTGGCGACCTCGCGGGGGGGGCCAAGGGTCTCGGCTCCGAGCTCGCGGACACGCTGCGGGATGTCCGCGAAGCCGCAGACAGCATTCAGCGCCTTGCCGAAGCGCTCGACACCGATTCCGACATGCTCCTCAAAGGGCGCGCCAAGGCCGCACAATGATCGCGCGCGCCCGCTTCGCTTCGTCCTGGGTCGCGCTCGTCGTGGGTACGTCGGGCTGCGCGTTGCTCACCAAGAGCGATCCGGTGTTGCCTCGCTACTTCAGCCCGGAAGTGTCCGACACGGACTCGCCGGTGCTCCGTAACGCCAACGCGGACCTCTCGGTGCGACTCGGCCGCATAGGGGGTGGCTCGTATCTCAAGGAGCGGATCGCGTACCGCAACTCGGAGCACGAGTTCGGCTTCTACGAGGACCGGCGCTGGACCGAGCGACCGGAAGTGTATTTGCAGCGCGCCATCGAGCGATCGCTGTTCGAGGAGCGCGGCGTCAAGCGGGCCCTCTCCCCCTCCGCACCGACGCTGACCGCCGACCTCATCGAGTTCGAAGAGGTGAAAGGAAGCGCGCCGAGCGTACGTCTTCGCGTGACCTACGCGCTGCACGACGAGCACACGGTGTTCCGCGAGCACTCCTTGGTGGTCGAGCGCCCGCTCGCTCCCGGAACGGAGGCCTCTCGGGCCGATCGTGTCGCGGCGGGCCTGGGCGATGCGCTCCGGGAGGTCGTCGCCCGGATCGCAGACGAAGTTATCTCTGTTAGTACGAAACCCGGGTCAGTGCCCTAGTTAAGGACGCTTGTCACCCTGAGCGCTTCGCTCCGGCTCGACTCGCTTCGCTCGCTCGCCTCCGCTCTCGCAGCCTTGCCCGCACGTCACGTCGAAGGGAGCGATGCCGCTCCCTTAGAGCATCCCAGCAGGAAAAGACGGTCGTTACCTACGTGGCCTGGCCGGGTGGAGGGCTGCAATCGCCGGCGCTACGCCGCGTCGAATATCTTTCCAGGATTCAGGAGATTCTGTGGGTCGAGCGCTCGCTTGACGGCTCGCATCGCGTCGATCTCTTCGGGGGTGCGCGACCACGCCAGCCACGGCTTCTTGAGCAGCCCGACGCCGTGTTCCGCGCTGATGCTCCCGCGGTACTTGCGCACGAGATCGAAGAGGTCCCTGTCGGCTTCCTTCGTCTTCGCGAGGAACGACGCCTTGTCCGCGTCGGCCGGTTTCATCACGTTCACGTGAAGATTGCCGTCCCCCACGTGGCCGAAGAGGCAAATCTCCCACGCGGGATACCTCCGCGCGAACACGTCGCCCAGCTCCGCGCAGAACGCTTCGAGCGCCGCGATGGGCAGGGCGATGTCGTTCTTGTGGGGAAACCCCGTGGCCGAGAGCGATTCGCTGATCGACTCGCGGAGCGCCCACAATTGCCGCGCCTCGGTAGCGCTCTGCGCAAGGACGCCGTCCTCCACCACGCCGCGCTCGAAGAGACCGGCGATCCACGGCTCGAGCGCCTCGAACCCCTCGTCGCCTTCCAGCTCGACGAGCACGTAATGGCTCGCCGGCGACGCGAGCGGCGCGCGCAGCTTGCGGTGCGCGAGCACCCGCGCGAGGCACGCGGCGGTGAACATCTCGTACGCCGACAGAACGAACGACGCCGCGCGGGTTTCGCGGAACAGGCGCAGAACGCCGGCGAGGTCGTTGACCGCGAAGAGCAGCACGTGGAGCCGGCGTGGCACGGGAGCCAGCTTGAGGGTGGCCTCCGTCACGATGCCCAACGTCCCCTCGCTCCCGATGAACAGCTGCCGCAAGTCGAGGCCCGTGTTGTTCTTCTCCAACGCCCCGTTGAGTTCGAGCACCGCCCCGTTCGCGAGCACCACTTGGAGCCCGAGTACCCATTGGCGCGTAAGACCCCAGCGGATCACTTTGACGCCGCCCGCGTTGGTCGCGATGTTGCCGCCGACCGTGCTCGATCCCTTCGACGCGAAATCGATGGGCCAGGTGAGGCCGAGCGGAGCCGCGTGTTCGTGCACGGCCTGCGTCACGGCGCCCGCCTGCACGCGCACGGTGGCGCCCATCCGGTCCACGGGCTGCATCGCGCGCATGCGCGCCAGCGATACGACGAGCTCTCCTCCCGCCGCCAGGGCGCCCCCGGCAAGTCCCGTTCGGCCGCCGGACGGGACCATGGCGACGGCGTAGGCGCCACAAATCTTGACGAGGCATGCGACCTCTTCGGTCGTCCGCGGGCGAGCGATGGCGCACGGCGCGGGATCGACGACGCGCGTCCAATCGCGGCCGTATTCGACGAGATCGGCGGGGTCTCGGCTCAGGAAGTCGGCCGGGAAATCGCGCCCGATGGCGTCGAAAAAGCCGGGCGCAGGGGCAGACGACGCAGCCATGCTTCGAGGCCCTTACTGCGCCGCCATGGCTTCGGCAAGGTGCGTCGTCTGTTCCGTCACGCGGTTCGGTGCTCTGGGGGTGACGGCGGACGCGATCGCGCCCATGCTGTCGTCGGCTCGATGAAGATTCACAGGTTGGCCCCGTTTCTCTTCGTTCTCTTGGTGCCGGCGGCTGCGCACTGCGCGCCGGAGGACGACACTCCGCCGCCCGCTCTGGCGCAAAGCCCCGGTGGACCGCCCCCATCATTCCAGCCACCGCCGCCCCCGTCGTATCCAGGCGATCCGGAGACGCCCGCGGACAACCTGGTCGGGGCTCCGCTTGAAACGACGACGGCGTTCGACGGATCCGGCGCGGGCGAGTACGCGGTGGGCGCCGATGATGACAACTATGAAGACGACGATAAGTCGGCCCTGACCGACTTTCGCCCCACCCTCGATCCCTACGGAACGTGGACGGACGACCCCACGTACGGAACGGTATGGGTGCCCTCGGTCGCGGCGGTCGGGCCGGACTTTCGGCCCTACGCGACGTCGGGCCACTGGGTCTACGACAACGATTGGGTCTGGGCGAGCGACTACGCGTGGGGCTGGGCGCCTTTTCACTACGGCCGTTGGGTCCTCGTCGAGGGCCGCGGCTGGTCCTGGATTCCGGGACGCGCCTATCGCGGTGCGTGGGTCGATTGGAGCGTCGATGACGGCTATGGGTACCTCGGCTGGGCCCCGGCCCCTCCGCTCTTCGTTTGGTTCGGCGGTGCTCCCATCGGCTGGAATCGCGGGTACGTCCGCTCGCATTGGGTCTATTGCGGGCGCGGTGACGTGTTCGCGCCGTCCGTCGGCGCGCGCCTTCTCGTGGGGCCCGCTGCCGTGGGCGTGGCGGCTCACATGCGCTTTTACGGTATGTCCTCGGCGCATGTCCCGGGCCCATCCCCCGAGCGCTTCGGATACGCCGGCGCGCAAATCCCGCATCCCACGGGCGAAGCGCAATCGCACCTCGCGCACGCAGAGCAATTTGCCCGCCCGTCCACGGCGCAACCGCTCGGAGCCCGCCCGCCGTCCCAGAGCCCGCACGGATCGCGCGGCGCAAGCCCACCGGGACGCGCTTCCGGGCCTTTCGTCCCGATGCGTCGCGCCCCCGCGGGGGCGCCGCCGAGGAGCCCGTCGGGCGGGTTCGGAGGTCGCGTCCACGGCGGTGGAGGCGGGGGCGGCGGCCATCACAGGTAGTCGGTGAAACGCGGTAATCGTGCCGCGCGACTCCGTGTCGTCTTATCATCGGCGCCATGGTGATGTTGCGCCCCCGGCGCCGAGCTGCCCGCGCGGTCCCACGTTTCGCCGTCGGTGCGTTGGGTCTTGCGATTGCCATTCTGTTGGCCGTGCCCGCGGCGGCCCAAAGTTCTTCCGATCAAGCGGCCGCAGAGGCCTTGTTCAAGCAAGGGCGCGACCTCATGGCGGCGGGCCAATACACGGACGCGTGTCCGAAGCTGGCCGAAAGCGAAAGGCTCGATCCGGCGCCCGGGACATTGCTCAATCTCGCCACGTGTTACGAACGGAGCGGCCAGGTCGCGAGCGCGTGGGTCACGTACAAGGAGGCCGCCACCGCGGCGCGCAACGCCGACCAGGCCGAACGTGCGCGCATGGCGACCGACAAGGCCACGGAGCTCGAGCCGTCGCTGCCCACGCTCACGATCGTCGTGTCCCCCGCGGCTGACGAAGCGGACTTGCAAGTGCGCCGCGACGGAGAGCTCGTCGGCCGGGCGGAGTGGGGCGTGGCGATTCCCGTCGACCCGGGGGTCCACGTCGTCGACGCGCGCGCCCCGGGACGAAAGCCATGGACGGGACAGGCGTCGATCGCGGGGGTCGGAGCGAAGGCGTCGTTGGACGTGCCCGTGCTCGAGGCGTTGCCCGCGACGACCGTCGCGCCGAGCGACGTTCCCGCCGGGCCCGCGGCGACGGCCGGAGCGACCGTGGGGGCGGATCGCGCGGTGGTGGAGGAGTCCGTCGCTCCGCCGCAGGCGGCACGCCGCCACCCTGGAGCGACGCAGCGGACCGTGGCGTGGGTGGCCGGCGCCGTGGGGCTCGCCGGCGTCGCGGCCGGTGCCGTCTTCGGCGCGATCGCTCTTTCGGACAATAACCAGGCGATGTCGGGGGGCGACTGCACCGCCAACGTCTGCGACGCGCATGGAGTGTCGACGACCAACGACGCCAAGCACGCAGCCACCGCCTCGACCCTTGCGTTGGCGGCGGGCGGCGGTCTTGTTGCGGTCGGACTGGTGCTCTGGATTGCGTCGCCGGCGGACCCGCACTCCGCTGCGGGTCGCGTCGAGGTCGCACCGCTCGTGGGCGCAGAATCGGGCGGCGCCGTCATTCGCGGGAGCTTCTGATGCCAGCGGCGAAAAGGGCACTCGTGACGGGCTTCGCGCTGGGCTGCCTGGCCGCGGCCGCCGCCTGCGCGTCGATCCTCGGCATCCCCGATCGCTCGCTCGAGTGGTGCCTACAGCCGGGGAACGCGCACCCTTTCTGCGAGGACTTCGATCACCAAAACCCGACGGAGCAATGGTCCACGGCGCCGCCCCCCGTGTCGGGAGCCTCGAGGACGTTCGTCCCGTCCAGCTTCGATCCTCCTAACGCGTTCGCGATGGACACCACGGTGGGGCCGTTGATGGCGGGCGTGCCGCTCTTCAGCGGACTGCAGCAATCGTTCGTCGACCAGGTGTTCGGTCGGGTCGTCGTCGGCCTCGACGTTCGCATCGTCACCGCGGGGTTCATGGCGGATCCCGACGATCCGACCGTGCAGACGGGAGCCGGCTTCCTTCTCCTCTCGGATGTCGTCACGGCGGCCGGGCAATCCGAGTGCATCGGGTTGGCGCTCTCCCCCGCGGGGGCCGATCAAGTCACCATCGACGTGGAGCTCGTGCCCAATTCGAACGACTGCTTGACGCTAAACCCCCTGATGGGCGACTCCGGCGTGATGGCCATGAGCGATGCGGACGCGCCGATGGCCGCTCCCACTCCGGTCCCATCACCGCTCGCGAACGTGTTCCTGAATCAGTGGTTTCGCCTGACGTTGGACGTCACGCGGCAACCCGACGGCAGCGGCACGATCGACTTTCGCGTCCCATCGGTGAGCTCGATGGCGCCGCCCATGATTCCCGCCGGTTCGCTCAGCGAGGGCGTCCCGTCATTGGGTATCGGGACGGATGTCATCGGGCCCTCGGGCACCTTCGAGATTCAATTCGACAACGTCACGGTCGATTTCCCCGCGGCCAACTAGTTACTAGTGCTGTCCGCCATAAGTTCGGCCGGAGTCGACGGCACTAGCAAAGCCGCGGGAGCGGCTTTGGGGGTCCGGGGCGAAGCCCCGGGAAAACAAGATAGTTTCGCTTCGGCGCAGCCGACCGCGCAGCGGGCGGAATTAGGGTTCGTCTTTCGCGCCTACGGCGCAGGAGGAGCTTCGCCGCCGTGGGGATGGAAATTGAATGGGTAGTACGCCTTGGTCTCGAAGCGCCCCTGGCTGGGTGCAAATTGGATCTGCTTTATGACGTCACCAATGCAGGCCACGAGGGTGGGTTCGGTCATTTGGCTGCGTGACGTGTCGAGCGAAACCTGCGTGACGTTGCCCTTGGGATCGATCGTCCACATCATGACGAGATTCCCTTCCATCCCCGGATGGTCGCCGAGCTCTTTGTCGTAACAGGCGCGAGCGGCATCGCGATGGGCGAGGATGATCGCGCGGATATCCGACGGCCCGCGGCCGGGATCGTGCCCATGCGGTTCCTTCGGGGGCACGCGCGAGGCTTGCGTCGAAGCCACGGAGGGCACTTCTGCAAGCTTTACGCCCTGCAGCTCTCCGCCGTCGCCCAACAAGAGCGTCGTGGTCGAGGGTCCCGCGTTGGGGGCGGCCGACGCTCCGGCATCGCCGATGGCCGAAGCCGCTGCCGCCGTGGTGGGATCTTTCGATTGCGGACCGCCGGACGCCGCCTGGCCGCCGCCACAGGCGCTTGCGATCACGCAAACCACGTAGCTCGCTACCCGCCCATGGCGTCGCCTTCGCATACGCGGCACGTTACCGCATGTCGCCGCGGACGACGGGCGCTTCTTTCCGAGGGCGCAGCGCTCCGTTCAGCTCGCGACGCGGAGGAAGGGTTCCCATTCTTTGAACTTCCAGCCGCCTCCCAGAATAATCTGCGCGGTCATCGTCCACTTCGGCCGGAACGGTCCGCGCGCGAGCCTCATGTTCGCCTCCTCGGGCGTCTTCCAACCTTTGCGCAAGTTGCACGTGCGGCAAGCGGTCACGAGATTCTCCCACGAATCGACTCCGCCGCGCGAGCGCGGGACCACGTGGTCGATGTTCAATTCGCGCAGCGGTGGCCGCGTGCCGCAATACTGGCACTGGTGCGCGTCACGGAACATCAAGTTACGACGCGTCAGTCGGACCGTAATCCGTGGCGTGCGATCATAATGCAGAAGGTGCACCACCCGGGGCACCCGAAGCGAGCCTCCGACGATGGGGATCGCGTCATCGTGCGACCGCACCGAAAGCTCGCGCCAGAGTTCGAAGTCATGCGATTCGCCGGACTCGTCGAGCGCGAACGCCACACCGCCGTAAAGCAGCACGACCGCGCGCTTCACCGTTGTCACCTGCACCGGAACGAGGTGACGGTTGAGAACGAGTACGGGAAGCGAGAGGACGTCGGTCATCGTTCAAGCGGAGCCGGAGCCATATTTCAGGTCGCCGCGGCATTTCCTCCGTGGACCTTCAGAGCGGCGAGCATGGGCAGCATTATACACTGGACGCCCGATCGCGCAGCGCGCGCGGCGATCGGCGTTTGACGTGGCCGCCCGCGACGCTACCCTTGGTTAGGCCCCCATGGCGGACGACCTTCACGCTTTCGTACGTGCTCCCGAGGCACCGGTTCCGAACGGGGCGACCGGAACGAGCCGGCGCCGTCACGAGGGGGTCGACGATCCGGCGGCTCGCCGGTGGCTCGGGCCGGTGATCGCCGTGGCGCTCACGATGACGGCCGCGTCGATCGCGGTGCTCGTTCTCACGGGCATGCAGTCGAACGCCATCTATTCCAAGCCGGTCGATCAGCTGCTCGGTGAGCGGGCGAAGTTCATCGGCCGTCCGGTTCGGGCGGAGGGAATTCTGGTCCATGGATCGCTCGAGAAGCGCGATCAGCCCTGCGAATACCGCTTCACCATCGCGAAGAACGGGGCGGAGCTGCCGGTTCGATTCGCTCAATGTGTGGTCCCCGATACGTTTCGCGATGTCGCGGGCGTAGACGTGGGCGTCACCGTCGAGGGTGAGCTCACGGCCGATAACCGATTCGAGGCGACCAGCGTTCTCGCGAAGTGCCCGAGCAAGTACGAGATGCAGGAGCGCAAGCAGCGGGGCGAGGAGATGCCGCATGGGCCGCTTGCGATCGAGCAGGTGGGACCCGCGCGGCTGACGCGGGAGTAGCCATCGTATTGAATGGGGCGCCCGGCTCGGCGTCATCGCGCCGAGGGCCCAACGACCCACGCGGCGTAACGCTGCCGCCGTGAAGAGTCCAGGTTGGCGGGGGTCACGTCGCCGGCCCTGTGATAGGGTCCCTCGCTCGTGGCGACCATGCGAGTTATCCGAACGCCGCTGCTCACACTCGTGTTGGGGGCAACGCTCCTCGGAGCCGATGCCTTCGCGCAAGAACCACCGGCGGAGTATCCGCCCCCGTGCGACGCGTCCAAGATGACCAAGGCCGACGTGGACCGCGCGCACACGGTTTTTCTCAGCGGAAAGCAGTTTTTGGAAGAGTCCAACTACGACAAGGCCATCAGCTACTTCAAGGACGCCTACGCAATCGATTGCAGCATTCACGCGATTCTTCCGATCATCGCTACCGCCTACGAGCGCAAAGGAGACAAGCCGGCGACGATTCGCGCCCTCAAGGAATACGAACGGCGCGCTCCAAACGCTCCGGACCACGATGTCATCGAGCGCCGGATAAAGAACCTGACCGACCAGCTCGCGCACGAGGAAACGCCGCCCCCCGCGGCGCCGAGCGCGGCATCCTCCGCCACGCCGCCAACCTCTGCGGCGTCGAGCGAAGCGACGAGGCCCCCCCCCGCGGCGTCGGCCTCCCCACGGGTCACGGGCCCTTCGGCGGGCCCGGCCATGGCCGAGACGCTGCCGCCCCCCCACTCGAGCGCGGGGCCCTGGATCCTCATGGGATTGGGCGGCGCGGCCGTGGTCGGCAGTGTGGTGCTCTACGCGATTGGCATACCCGACGTGAACAACGCCGCACGCAGCTGCCCGGATCGCAAGAATTGCCCGGCGGACGTTGCAAGCGAGGGCAACCAGGGCCGCTCTCTCGAAGCCGCGGGTGGCGTCATCGGCGGCCTGGGGCTCGCCGCCGTGGGAGGCGGTGTGATCTGGTACTTCCTGTCGCACCGGAACTCGGATCCTCCCGCGGCTCCAACCGTTTCGTTGGCTCCTGGTTACGCCGGCGTCACGATCGCCCATACCTTCTGAAGCTCATGCCGTTCGGCTCCTTGGCCCCGGCTTCCCCAGCGGGCACGCGGCGCGTACGCTTCTCTCAATGCTGCTCACTGCACCACCCAGCAGCCGAGGCACTGTGCGGCAAGGGGGCAAAGAGGAGCTTCGGGCGTCCGTTCTCAAGACGTACTTGCTCCGCGTGCGCAGCGAAAAGGGCGAGCGGGCCGTGCGCCAACTCCTCGCCACGGCCGGCATCGACTCGGGCATCGTAGACAACGAGACCGGGTGGGTCAGCCAACTCGCGGCCAAGCGCGCGTTGCGCGCCGTCGCCGAGCTTTTGGGGCGCGACGCCATTCGTCACCGCGGCGAGTGGACGACCCACCCGGAAGCCCTCGGGGTGCTGGTTCGAATGCTGCGTGGAAGCACGCGTCCAATCGACGCGTATCGGTATCTCGCGCAGAACGCGCGCGAAGCCACGCGCATAGGAACCTGGGAAATCGACGACGCGTCGGCGAGCGACCGATTTCGCCTCGGTCGGGCGGAGACCGTGCGCATGACTTATCGTCCCCGAACGGACGGGGGCGATGACCCCTCCGAGCGGACCGATGGACCGGGAGAGGAGCTGCTCTGCGACGCCCGCGCCGGCGAGCTCTCGAGCATTCCGCAGATTTGGGGCCTCGGCGAAGCGGAAATCACGCACCCCGTCTGCCTCGCCCAAGGCGGCGACGCGTGCATTTACTCCGTCGAGTGGGTCATGCGGCGCTCGCGGGTGGGACTCCTCGCCGGCGGCGTCGGAGCCGCCGTCGCATGTGGCGGCGTCGTGGCGCTTGCAGGAGGGACGCTCGCAGGGATGCTCGCCGCCGGCCTCGGGGGCGTGCTCGGCGGGGGCGCCGGCTTCATGTTGGACCGATCGCGCGAGGAGCAGGCCTCCCGTGCGTTCGAGCGCAACCGAATCGCCGCGCTCGAGCGGGGCTTGGAGCTTCGCGGCGATCTCGGGGCTGCACCGGGCGATCTGACCGGGACCGTCCTCGGGGGCAAATACCGTATTGGCCGCAAGATTGGATCCGGCGGCATCGGCGTCGTCTACGCCGCAGAGCACGTGGCCCTCGGTCACGAGGTCGCCGTCAAAGTGCTCCGCGGGGCCGCGGCGCGCGACGGCGGAGAGATCGCCCGCTTACGGCGCGAGGCCTACATACAGGTCCATGTCGAGCACCCCAACGTGGTGCGCGTGTTCGATCTCGACCAGATGCCCGATGGCAGCATCTACGTCGTCATGGAACGCCTCCTCGGCCGATCGCTGGCCGACAAGCTTGCTCGTGATGGTCTGCTCGCGCCGGCATTTGCGGTCGAGACGTTCATCAATGTCTGCCGAGGGCTGGACGCGGCGCACAAGAAGGGCGTCGTCCACCGCGACTTGAAGCCCGGAAACATTTTTCTGTGTGACGAGGGCGTCGCCAAAGTGCTCGACTTCGGAATGAGCAAGCTGGCGAGTGCAGAGTCGCTGACCCAGACGGGGTACACGCTGGGCACCCCGGAGTACATGGCGCCCGAGCAGTGCATTGGGGCTCAAGTAGAACCGCGAACCGATATCTATGCGTTGGGCGTGATGATGTACGAGGCCTTGACCGGCGAGCTTCCGATCGTTGCGCAAACGCGCCGCGAGTTATTGGACCTTCATCAAAGGCAAATCCCTATCCCCATGCGGCAGAGGCGGCCCGATCTCCCCTTGCCGGAGGCATTGGACGCGGCCGTCATGCGATGTCTCAAGAAGCGCCTGAACGAGCGACCCAAGAGCGCAGCGCAACTCGAACAACTGCTCGCCGCCGTCCCGCTCGACGGTGTTCCCACGTCGTACCCTCCGGGGACCGGCAAGCGACTGGTGGCCAGTCACTACACCCACGACGCGAACGCGAACACCGCGCCGGGGCCGGTGGCAGACCCCGTCGACGAGCGCGAGTGACGATCCCCCCGCGCGAACACGGCCATCACGGAGGCGGTTTTTCCACCCCGGCCCCTCCCGCTCTATCCGCGCAGGAGCCACACCATGCCGGCGAGGCTCAACCCCAAGACGAGCAGCGCAGCGGCCATCACGAGCCCGTCCGCGACGGACCACGTCGTGACCGCCCTGTTTTTCGCCGGCTTGGCGGCTAGGGCCTCGGGGGTTTCTGCGGACGCGCCGCGTTCGCTCCCATCCGGCGAGCCGGTCATTTCCGACGCCCCCGGTGGCGCCGCGGCGGGGCTGGATTCCGGCGCAAGCGCCTCGTCGGACGCGCTCTCGATTCGAGCCAGCGCATCACTCACCGGCTCCTCGAGCGCCAGCACCGTGCGCCCGATTTGGATCATGTGGCTGCTCCGCCAGAGGACGTCTTGGTTCGACGGCACGCGCACGTCGCCGAGCCACGTTCCGTTCTTTGCTCCCAGGTCTTGCACGAAGACGGCCCCGTCGCGGCGTGAGAGACGCACGTGCTCGCGCGAAGCGTCCGCATCGGCCAGCGGCAAATCGCAATGCGGCCCGCGGCCCACCACGTAGTCGCGTCCTGGCTCCGCCACGAGGAGCACCGCGCCCTGGTCACGACCCTCGACGACCCGGACGCGGGTCGTCGGATCCGCCCCCACGTCCGCCATCGCCTGCTCAACGAGCGCGAGGGCCAGATCGCGGGTTGCCGCGGCCACGTCGCGGGTTACCGGGTTGTGATCCATCTGCACCGCGATCCAGACGCGTCCCAGACGAATGTCGCTCCCCGAGCGGATGATGCGCGACGTACGCGGCGCGACCCGCACGTCGCCCACGAAGGTGCCGTTCGTGCTGCCTTCGTCGAAGACCACGAAGTCTGCACCTTGCGCGCGAAGGCTCGCGTGCCTGTGGCTCACGCTCGCCTCGGGCAGGCGAACGTCGCTGCCCGCGCCGCGCCCGATGACGACGCGCTGCGCGCCGTCGAACGTCAGGCGAGCGGTCTCCGCTCCTCCGGGCGACCGAACGATCACCGTGATCGGCATGGGGCCCGGCGCCGCCTCAGATGGGAGGAACGCTTCCGAGCACCGAACGGCCACCGGCGACGCGATGTTCGATCCAGCCGATCACGCGGTCGGCCACGTCGCGACCCGCGTGGCGGCTCAGCTCTTGAATGCCCGTCGGCGACGTTACGTTGACTTCGGTCAGCTTGCCGCCGATGAAGTCCAGGCCCACGAAGAAGAGCCCATCGGCGGCCAACCGAGGGGCCATCTCCGCGATGATTTTGCGCTCGCCGTCGGTCACCTCGGAGGGCTCGACGCGCCCGCCGGCGTGGATGTTCGATCGCACGTCGTCATCGCGGGCGATGCGGTTGATCGCGCCGAGAATCTGCCCGTCCAAGACCAGCACGCGCTTGTCGCCCGCGCGAACCGCGGGCAGATATTCTTGGACCATCGCGTGCCGCGTCCCGTCGCGGGTGACTCCGTCGACGATTGAGCGGGTGTTCCGATCGGTCTTCGAAACGGTCATCACGCCGCTGCCCCCCGCGCCATCCAACGGCTTGACGACGGCGTCGCCCACGTCGGCCACGAACGCGTGTATGCGGTCCCGATCGCTCGTGACGAGAGTGCGCGGCATGTGCCGGGCAAAGTGCAGCGCGTAGAGCTTCTCGTTGGCGTCGCGCAGACCGCGCGGGTCATTCGCCACGAGCGTGCGATCGCGGAGCGTCTCGAGCATCAACGTGACGTACAAGTACTCTGCGTCGAACGGCGGATCTTTCCGAACGAGGACGCATTCCACCTCCGCGAGGCGGAGGTCTTCCGGCGGGCCGAGGACAAAATAAGGGGACGAGGCATTGACGCGCACATCCCGAACGCGGGCCCAAACCTCCCCGCCATGCATGTACACGTCGCGCGGTTCGCAATGGAGCGATGAATGGCCCCGCCGCTCGGTCGCGCGCTGGAGCGCGAACGTCGTGTCCTTGTCGGGAAGGATCCGATCCATCGGATCCATGACGTACACGAGACGCATGGCCGCCGAGCATAGCCGATACGGCGATGGTTCGCGCGGCGCCGTTCAGCGATCGTCGTAGACCATCGCGGCGATTTGCGCGCTTTCGTCCGGACCCAGATCGCTGGCAAGCAGATACCCCACCCCGGCGCGCTGGGTTGCGGCAACCGAGTATCCCTTCTCGCGGCCCACCCGCACTTCTGCGGTACCCACCGCGCGAGGCGCCAGGTTCGCGTTGCCCACCTGAATCTTCTGCGCGTCGTAGACCAGAATGCTCACCCGACGGGCGTTGTCTCCCGAACCAACGATGTATTGCAGCATCGCCGCTCGTTGGGATTGCAATGGCACCACACGGCCCCCGACAAGATGAGCGCCACCTCGCTCGAAGTTCGCCGGGTGGACCGGAACCCCGACGTACCGCTCCAGGCCCCGCACGCCCTGCGCGTTGGTCACCTCGGGGGGAAGCGGCTGCGAGTGCTCCGCAACGAGCTCCGCCAAAAGGTCGTCACCGAATCCCGCCACCGTTTGGTTCGCGGCCGACGGCGTCCCATGCGTCGCCGCCCCCCACATCAGCGCGATCGCCGCGGCCGTCGCGAGAGGCACCATCGTTCGCCACGACGTTCGACCCAAGAGCGCGCCCGCCTCCAGGCCCAGCGCATTTTCGGACCGAAGCTCCTCACGGGTCCGCTCTGCCGCCATCGCGTTACCGATTCGGTCCCGGAGCCCGCTCGGCGCCGCGAGCCGCACCACCCGCTTCAGCGACACGCGCATCGCCCGGAGCAGTTTCACTTCTTCGCGGCATGCGCCGCATCCCTCGACATGTTCTTCGATCTCGATGAGCTTGGAGGCTTCGATTTCTCCATCCAGGTACGAACCGAGCATTCTCGCGCGGTCACGGCATTCATGCATCGTCACGCCGCACCTCGCTTGCGCCGGAACTCCGCGAGGTTCGCCGGCTTGGGCGGCTCGCGGCTCTCACGGGAAGCCGCGTCCCCCACCCGGTCTTCACCCTTGACGATGCCAAGAGACAACGCGTGGTTATAGAGGGTCCGCTGCAGCAGCTTTCGCCCACGATGAAGCCGACTCATGACGGTTCCGATGGGACAGCCCATGATCTGGGCGATTTCCTCGTAGGAAAACTCTTCGACGTCACACAAGACGACCGCGAGCCTGAACTCCGCGGGCAGCGCGTCGAGCGCGCTCCGAATCTCGCCTTCCACGAGCGGCATGAGGGCAAGCGTTTCGGAGTCACGCAGCTGTCTCATCGTGCTCGCGCTCACCCACCCGTCCGCAAGCGGATCCGCGTCCGGCCCGTCGAGCACCGACCGCTCGAGCCCGCCGCGACGGTACTTGTTGATGAACGTGTTCGTCAGTATCCGAAAAAGCCAGGCCTTGAGGTTCGTCCCCGCGTGGAACTGTTGGCGCGCTCGCATGGCCTTGACGAACGCGTCCTGCACCAAGTCTTCCGCTTCCGTCGGATTGCGCGTTAATTTGCAGGCGACGCCGTACATGGCGTCCAAGTGCGTCAGCACCTCGTCCGTGAAGGAATCGCTCTTGGCGGGGTCGGCTACTGCAGGCATGGGGGGTTCGCCTTTGCGCTCATGATTCATTAGCTCGAACAGCATGGACGGGCGCCGTATTCCGTCCGTCGCGCCCCCCAAAGCCCCCCGGGGCTTCCATGCCAGTTCCGGGCCATTGCGCCTAATCCGGCCGGCGGAGTCCGTCCCCGACCTTGCGCTCCAGCTCGTCCATCCGCTCGTTCAGCCGCCGAACCTCTTGCTGAAGCTGCTGAAGGGGTCGAAATGTGGCCATGATCGACTTGATGCGCTCGTCCAGCTGGTGCTGCACTTCCTCGAGCTTCTCTTTGGCCTGGTCGACGAGCGTGGGCTTCATGTCCTTCGCCGGCGTTACTTCGACCTTCTCATCGCCGGACTTGCCTCCCCCGGGAATCAATCGCCCGATGGGGCCTTCGCGCAGGTCGGCCAGCACTTTCTCGGTCCGCGTGTGGATGAGCTCCTTCAACGTTTGCAGCGGAACACTACGAGAGCGGGCCTTCTGCTCTTCGTAGATGATTTGCGCGAGCGTAATCTCGGTCAAATCGTCCTTGGTGTTGTTGTCGATGATCTGCACTTCTTCGCCCCCCCGCACCATCTCGGCGATTTGAAGGAGCGTGACGTACCTGCTGCCTTTGGTGTCGTATAGCTTTCGGTTCGAGTAGCGTTTGATGATTCGTCGCTCGCGTTCGAGGGGCGGAGACGGCGGTGCGGAGGCCTCGGGCTTCGGGTCCACGATCGTTCTCCTATCGGGCACAGTGCGTGCGCGCCCAATCGACCATACATTATGCCGCAAATTGGACACGGAGAACACCGCGGGGAGGCCGTCCGCGCCTGGCGATCGCCGCCTGGCACGAGCTCGCCGGCCGGCACGAGCGAGGCGCCGCAATCAGGCATTCTCGCGCTGAACGACGTGTCCGTTCACTATCCGCGAGCGCGATCTCCGGCGCTCTCCGGGGTAACGCTGCGCGTGGACGAAGGTGACCTCGTGGCTCTCCTTGGAGCCAACGGAGCCGGAAAGTCTACATTGCTTCGCGTCGCGGCGGCATTGACGCCGGCCAGCGGCGGCACCGCGCACGTCCGGGGCGAAGACGTCCGGAAGATGAGCCGGCGCGAACTCGCGCGCCTCGTCGCCCTGGTGCCCCAGAACGAGTCGGTCCCTGCCGGTTTTCGCGTTCGCGAAGTCGTCGCCATGGGTCGCGCCGCGCATCAGGGCGCGTGGATGCGCGAGCGGCCCGAGGACGAAGCCGCGATCGACGAAGCGTTGGCTCGCTGCGATCTCGCGCGTCTGGCCGCTCATCGCATCGAGACGTTGAGCGGAGGAGAGCAGCGGAGGGTCAGCATTGCGCGCGCTCTCGCGCAAAAGCCTCGCCTCTTGCTCCTCGACGAGCCCGCCGCCTTTCTCGACGTTCGCCATCGCTTGGAGCTTTACGATCGGCTGTCCGCCATCGCGCAAACCGATCGCATCGCGAGCGTGTGCACAATGCACGACCTCGACACCGCCGCGCGATATGCCTCGCGCGTGGTGCTCATGCGAAAGGGGCGCATCGTATGCGCGGGCACGCCCGCGGAGGTCATGACCGGCGGGCGGCTCCGGGCCGTCCTTGGGGCCGAGGTGGCCGTGGGCCTTCACGAAGAGAGCGGCAGGCGGTATTTCTTGCCGCTGCAAGCAACGGACGAATAGCCGAGCGCGGCGGACGAATAGCCGAGCGCTGCCCCTCTCGTCGCCAGAGCGAAGAGTGAAAGAGCGTCTTGTCCTGCTGGGGAGCTCGAGGTGGAGCGGCATCGCTCCCCTCGACGTGCCGTGCGAACCCATTCTGTCGAGCGGAGACCTTGCCGGAGGCAAGGCGGAGCGAGACTCAGGATGACCCGGGTGACTACTAAACTAAAGCCCTTGACGGATCAGGCGCTCGATCTCGCCGTCGTCCGTGATGCCCGTGCGCACCGCCAGGACTCTCCCCGCCCGCGATAGAACGACCAGCGTCGGCAGGCTCTCGACTTCGTACGACCGCGAAACGGCCTCCGACTCGTCGTGCACGATGGGGTAGCTGAGGCCACGCGACCGCGCGAAACGGCGCGGGTCGCCCTGGTCGGACCGGTCCGTATTCACCCCGACGACGACGACACCGCGATCGCGCCACCGGCGGGACACCCCCTCTAAGATGGGCGCCTCCGCACGGCACGGCCCGCACCACGTTGCCCAGAAGTCCAGAACGACGGCGCTCCCACGCAAGTCGCGAAGACCAAGAAACGTGCCCTCTCGCGCCACGTCACCGCCGTTCGCCACGACCTCGAGACGAAAATCGGGAGCCTCGCGCCCGACGAGGGGCGCGTCTCGCCTCGGGAAGAGGCGCGGTAGAATCGCCAATCCCGCGAGCAGTGCGGCCATGAGCGCGAGGGGTGCGAACGAGCTCCTCGCAGAGCGCAGCACCCCGACCACGGTCACGCTCGGGGGCCTTCGCATGGACCGGCTCACGCCGCGGGCCGACGAACGGTGGATCGCGCGGACGACGGATGATGCGCCGGATCGTTGCGCACCGCGGCGATGGCCAAAGAGTGCGGCGGCGGGAGCGCGACGACGAACGATGCCCCGCCGAGTCGCCCGCTGGTCTCGGCCGTGATCGCGCCGTTGTGCTCGACGACGATCTTTTTCACGATCGCCAATCCGAGGCCCGTACCGTCTGACTTCGTCGTGAAGTACGGATCAAAGACGCGTTCGCGCGCCGGCAATGGAACCCCTGGGCCGTCGTCCTCCACGACGATCGCCACCGCGTCCTGGGTGCGTCGGGCGTGCACGATGACGTGACCGCGACGACTGCCGTCGCCGGGATCCGGCCGCGACGCGCGGATCGCCTCCACGGCGTTTCGGACGAGGTTGACGAGCACGCGCCGGAGCATCTGGCGGTCGATCGCCGCCGGCAGGGGCTCCTCGGGGAGCTCCCATTCGATGTCGACGTCGTGGGCGACGATCACTTCGTCCGCGCCCCCTTCGGCGAGCTCGACTCCGAGGTGACCCAGCTGCTCGGAACACTCGCGAAGAAAGTCTCGCAGACTCGCTTCGCGGAGCTCCGCGTGAGGCAATCGCGCGAAGCTCGAGAAATTTCCCACGAGGCGGCGAAGGGTGCCCACCTCCTCCTCGACGATCTCGAGCGTGGTGTCGAGGAGGGTGCGAAACCGCGAATCTTGACCGCTGTACTTGCGATGGCATTCCTGGACGGCCAGCTGGATGGGCGTCAGCGGGTTTTTGATCTCGTGCGCCAAGCGTTGCGCCATCTCCTGCCACGCCCCGATACGCTGAAGGTATTCGATTCGAGCGCGCGATTGCTGCATCTCGCTCAACATGCGGTTGAAGACGCTCGCGAGCTCCGTCAGCTCGTCGGAGCCTGTCACGGGAACGCGCACCTCCAGATTGCCGGCGGCGACCTCGTCAATCGCGTTTGCGAGCCGCCGGATCCGCCGCGTAATCCCTCCAGCAAAGACGAACCCGAGAGCCACGGTCGCCACGACCGTGATTCCGAGCAAAATGGCGAACGCTTCGAAGTATCCGACGTAAACGCTCGCGCGATGCTTCTCGAGCTCCACGTAAGTGTCGCGAACCGCGCCCGCCCGCTCGAGCGCCTGCTCGTAACGGCGGTCGAACGCGAACGTTGCCGCCAGAGTGGGTCCCGAGTCGCTGGCGAGAAGCGGCCGGCGCACTTCCAGCTTGCGCTCGGTCGCGTCGTCGAGCCCGCGTCCCCGGTCCCGCGCGGCGAGGAGGCTCCCCCCATCGTCCTCGACGGCCAACGAAACGAGCTGCGGGAATCGAGGAAAGATGGAGTCGAGGGCCCGCCCGCAGGACTCCGCGTCCCGCCGCGCCGCCGATTCGCGCAGCGCGTCGTCACCGGCCATCGCATCGGTCTGATGCTTCATGTCGTCTTTGATCGCCCCGACGTAGCTCTTGTAAAGGTCGATCCCATGGTCGAGCTGTTCTTCGACTTCGGGTCGCAGCCACACCGACGACGCGTAGTTGAGAAGCGAATAGGCGAGCATCATGGCGCTCGCGAGCGGCAGAAGGGCCGTGACGAGGATGACGAGAGCGAGGCGGCCTTCGGTTTTGCCAAGCATGAGCGGAGCGGACCTCCGTAAGCATACGCCAGGGGGCCGCAAGCGCCTCGAACGGTCGCCCCCCGCCGCGCGATTGCTCCGCGCCTCGCGCTACGCGGGGTCTCCGGGGCTCCGCATCGCCGCGATCTGCGCGTCGAGCCGCTCGACGTCGCGCGCAAGGTCATCGGCCATGCGACTCGTCCGCTCCGCAATTTTCTCGCCGTGCCCTTTCACGGTCTCGGCCCACTTGCGAACGTCATCCAAGTAGCCAATCTGTTTCTCGATCGCGCGAGCGGCTCCCTCGATCTCCGCGATGGCCGCCTGCGCATTTCGATCGCTGCGCCTCTCCCGAACGGCCAGAGCCCGCGCGAGACTGTACGCGGCGCGCACCACGAGCTCCCCCGCAGCTTCGTCCGAGTTCCAGACGACGAGGACGTCACTGCCATGACGTTGGAGCGGCCCGAGGCCCTCTGGAGCGCTCTTGCTGGAGAACACGAAGACGCCCACTTGCGCCTGCCTATTTCGCCTCGCTTCGTCGATCTCGTCGAGCGCGGCGCGCACCGAGCCGCCACGCTTCTCTTTCGCCTCCCACACGATGCGGGCGTTGGCAGCGGCCGAATCGACCCCGAGCTCGACGACGTGATCGCCCACCTTGCAGTTTTTGATCGTGCCGGTCGTCCCCCCCGTCGCCTGGTAGACGTCGCCCGAGCGTTGAGCCTCGATCGCGAGTGCTTCTCCGAGACGGGCCTCGAACTCAAGCCCGTGCCGAGGAGTGCGCGCTTCTTCCTTCTTTCGCGTGTCGAGCCGCGCGAGCGCTTCGCGAACCTGCGATTGGAACTCCACGTTGTCACGCACCAGCCGGTCGATGGTGGATTGAAGCTCCCGTTTCAGGCGCGAAAGGGCGGAATGCTCGTCGTCGAGCGTGAGGTTCTTGTCGATTTGGTCGCTTGCGGCCGCAAGCATCTTCGAAAGACGATTCATGGGCGAACGCTCATCGTCGAGCGAAAATTCGGCCACGAGGCGGGAGAGCGCCGAGTCTTTCTGGTCGAGCGAAAACTCGCGCAAGATGTGTTTGCGTTGCTCCGCGAGCGCCTCCTCGATGGTCGCGGCCACTTGAGCCCGGACCCCTTGAGCGTCCGTGGGCGACAGCAGCTTGAAGATGGGGCTGCCTTCGCCCACGTGCAGCGCGAGAGAGCGCGCCATGAGCGATCCTTCGGCCCCGACGTGCGCCTGGAGCACCCGCTCGAGCTCACCGTTCGGCCGTACGAGGGCATGCAGGCGCTGGGGAAGCGCACCGCTCTGCGCGTCCAAGTACTGGGTGAGAGTCGCGGTGACGCGCTCGTGGATTTCGGTCACCCGCGTCGACAGCACCTCGCGCACCTCCGCCACGAGCGCGTGACCCGCCTCGCGGATGGACGCCCCATCGACTTGGCCGCTCGCCATCCGGAGCGCGAGGACGCCGACCCGGAGTGCGCCGAGCGCATAGCGCTCGCGTTCGGGCCCCTCGCCGTACCGGCGGAGCTCCGCGAGGACTTCGGCGTCCGTCACCTCCAGCGCGAGAGGCAATGACGAGATGCGCGAGCGAAGGGACTCGAGGGGGGCCACCGAGGCCATCGAACGTGCGGCTTGTTCCATCGCGAACCTCCCTGGTCGGATGTTTAGCATACACCGCCAAGGGTGTGTGACCTCTTCGTGGACGCGTCCGGTCCCCCTGATGTTGCCCAAGATACAAGGACTTACAGAGCGACCGCGAGCCGCTCGGCGACCCCGCTATGGCGCTCCGTCACGCGCGATACCGCACGGGCGACCAGCTCTCCCGGGCCCACGAGAACGGCCGATCGGCGGGCGCGCGTGATGGCCGTGTACACGAGCTCGCGTGTGAGAAGCGTCCCCAGGGAGGCATCGCTATCGGGCAGAACGAGGGCGACGTGCTCGAACTCCGACCCTTGCGCCTTGTGCACGGTCATCGCAAATGCCGGCGCGAGATCGGCGCTCCCATCCACCGGAAACGCTTCGAGCGACGCCCCGCGGGCGAACACGGCCATCGTGCGGGCGCCGCCCGCGTCTTCCGGGTCGACGCGGACGATGATCCCCTGATCGCCGTTGAAGAGGCCGCGCGAGTAGTCATTGCGCTGCACCATGACCGGAGCTCCCGGCGCGAAGTCGGCCGCACGCCGCCAGGGGCGGCGATACGCGGCGCCGCGAAGGCGAACCATGAGACTTTCGTTGATCGCGTCGGCGCTTGCGGGAGACCCGTGCGCGCGCGTGGCGCATAGAATGCGGCCCCGCGAGTGGTGGACGAAGAGCGCCAGGAGGTCGTCGCGATCGCCGGCGTCGAACGCGCCCGCGCGGAGCCGATAGGTGCGCGCCGCGCGGCGCGCGAACGAAGCGTCGGTCGACACGTGCGTTCGCCACCAGCGATCCAAAAACTCCTCACCCGCATCGGACCAACGCATGTCGAGGTGCTCGACGCCCTCGAACCGAACTTCACCGACCGCGCGGCGCGGCGTGGCGGTCCTGCCCACCGCTCCGGCGTTCACGGCCTCCGCGGCGGCGACGATGCCGCGACCGCCCGCGTCTCGAACGACGCGCAAGTTGGTCGCGAGTCGCGCGGAGCCGAGGGCCAGAGAGAGATCGCGAAAGACGGCGCCCGCTTCGACCGACGGCAGCTGGTCGGCGTCCCCCAGGAGCACGAGGCGTGCGTCCTCCCGCAGGGCGCGCACCAGGCGATCCATCATCGCCAGATCGATCATGGACGCCTCGTCGACGACGACGACGCGGTGAGGCAGCGGGTCATTTTCGTGCCGCGCGAATCGGCCACTCGAGGGCGACCACCCGAGGAGGCGGTGGAGCGTCAGCGGCGCCGGGGCCAGCGCGTGGAGCGCCGCTTGGGACATGTCGGCTCCGCCCGAGGCCAGGCCGGTCGCGAGCGCTTCCGAGAGGCGTTGTGCGGCCTTGCCGGTCGGTGCGGCGATGGCCACAGAGGCCATCGGGACAC
Organism: uncultured delta proteobacterium; assembly: GCA_963831555.1. Taxonomy (GTDB): domain Bacteria; phylum Myxococcota_A; class Polyangia; order Polyangiales; family Polyangiaceae; genus Palsa-1150. The sequence continues at coordinate 99,486 of CAWHQT010000013.1, read as the reverse complement.
CCATCCACGCAAGCGCGCGCACGAGAGCGACGACGGTCATCGTCTTGCCCGTGCCCGGACCGCCCGTGATGAGGGCGAGGCCCGGGCGAAGGGCATCCCGCAGGGCGTGCCTTTGTTCCTCGGTGAGCGCGGGCGGTCCCGACGCGACCGCGCCGACGACGCGCGCGATGGTGCGCGTCTCTTTCACCGAGTGGACGCGTTCGACCCGGCGTCGAATGCGTGCGCAAAAGCGCTCCTCGAGCGCCAGCATGCGCTCGGAGTACAGCCAATCGCCGTGGAGGATGAGCGGCTTGCGCTCCCCGGCAAGACCGATGACCGAACGCGCGGGGTCGTCCTTGCCGAACAGCCGTGCCCTCTGAAGGAGACGCTCGGCCGTGGCCAGGACGTCCGCGGCGCCGACCGCCGCGAGCGCCGCTGCGAACGGCGCCCCTCGCACCGGCAGCCGCGTGCTGCCCGCGAGCATCGAGGCAATGCACGCGGCCCCGAGCGCCGCGAGCGCGCGCTGTTCGTCGGGCCCGAGACCGGGCGCACATCGGGCCAACTCCCATCCGAGGTACGACGGCTCGAAGTCGTCGGCATCGAGGGCCGCGCTGTTCGGCTCGTCTCGCCCGTCGAGCGGCAGTCGCGTCTCGGCGCGGAAGCGCGCGGTGGCCGCTCCGAGAGGCGTCATCCCGCTCATGAGGTCCTGTCCTTTGCCCACGCTCGATCGACACGCAAGTCTTCGTCCCAGGCGAGGAGCTCGTGGAAGGCGGGACGCGAAGACCAGAGTCCGGCCCCGCGGGCGTCGAACCCGCGCAAGAAGCAGTAGAGAAAGCCTCCGAAGCGGGCATCGTAGTCCGCGCGGCTTGCCACGCCGAGGAGCTTGACGATGGCCAGGGCGTAGAGACGCCCTTGCTCTTCGTAGTGGTCGGCGACGTGACGGGCCACAGCCTCCGGGGCATAGGACGCGAGCGTGTCGCTCTTCCAGTCGACGAAGTAGGTGAGCCCTCCGTGTTCGAGCGCGAGATTCGAGCGACCCGCGTACGTAGCCGCTCGCCGCGATGGCCGTCCGCGCGGCGTCGCGGAGGCCGCCGGAGAGCATCGCGCCCGGCGGAGCCCCTCGCGCCGCCGTGGGAAACACGAATTCCATCTCGCGGGCCACGCGGCCGGCCGAAGCCAGGCCATCGATTCGATGCCCCCCGGGCAGATCCAGCGGCGTCGTGTACGCGCTCCACACGAGCCTCTCCGCGTGGTCGCGCTGGGCCGCGTCGACGCGATGCACCGCCATGGCCTCCGCCACGAGGGCGGCGACGTCCGCGCGGGTTCGCCATGTCTCCAGGGTGGTCGATGCGGCGAACGAGACGATCGGAATCCGTTCGAGAAGCTCGTGCAGAAAGATCCCCGACGCTCGGGCCGAGCGGAGCGGAATTCCCGACGCCTCGCCCACCCGCTCGATGACCGCTTCTTCGCGCCGGTCTTCGGTGGGACCGATCCAGCCGACGCGCGCGCCCGTGCGCTTCGCCTTCATGCGCGTATACGACGTGACCACGGCCCCGGCGTGGCGGGAGCGCAGCGCGTCGTACGCCGCCCCGTCGTCTTCGGCGCGCAAGAGATCCATCGGCGGTCGCCAGACGGGCGCCGTCTCGGGCTCCGCACACCGGGATGCCACCGGGGGATCGGGACGCGCGGTCGCGGGCCGGCCGACGAGGCCCACGAGAACGTCCTCCACGGTCAGGGTCGGCTCCCCCCTGCCGATCAGTTCGGCGACACGCCGGTTGACAGGCTCGTACGGCCCCCGCTTTCCTCGCGGGATCGCGTCGACCACGCAGGGCAGATACAGGCGACCCATCGCGCGGGTGAGGGCGACGTACATCAGCCGCTGATCCTCTTCGCGCTCGCCGGCCTTGATGGCGTCCTTGACGCTCGGAGCGGGCGACCCGACCCACGCCATCCGCCGTCCCCCCTCGTGATAGACGCGGACCGGATCGTCCCCGCGGGCCTGCGAGAGGCCGCCGGCGACGAACACGACGGGCGCTTCGAGGCCTTTCGCTTTGTGAATCGTCATGATCTGTACGGCCGACGTTTCACTCTCGAGGCGCTGCACGTTGCCCTCGAGGTCGAGCGGGAGCTTGGTCTTCGCCTTCAGGCCCGCGAGGTCGCACACCAGATCCGAAAGCGTCTTGTGGCCCGCGCGAGCGCGATCGACGAGGAGCTCGAAGAGGTGCACGTAGTTGGTCAGCGCGCGCTCTCCCGAGGCAAAGAAGATCTCTCGGCGAACGATGCCAGAGTCTCGGAGGATCCTCTCGAAGAGCCGCTCGAAGTCGCGGCGGTCCGCGAGTTGTTTCCACGCGTCGAGGCGCTCGACGAAGGGGTGCAGGTCGGGCAGATCGCGAGCGTGCTCCACTTCAGCCAGCGGCAGGCCGAAGAACGGCGTCATCCACGCAGACAGGCGGCACGCGCGATCGCGAGGGTCGTCGATTGCGGCGAGAATTGCGCGGACGTCGTTCGCCTCCTCGCTCTGGTAGAGACCTTCCTCCTTGTAGAATGCGTGGGGCACGCGGGCGTCGCGCAACTTCGCGCCGACGAGCAGGCCCTCGCGCGCCGTGCGCGTGAGAACGAAGACGTCGCGAGGCGTGAGCGGGCGACCGTCCAGGCGAAAGGGGTGGACGGGATCGGTGATGGATTGGATCTCACGCGCGATCGCTTCGCCCAGCGCGCCGGGCGCAAGCTCGCCCCCAAAGCGCAGCACATGCACGGGTGAAACGGGCATCCCCCGGCCGTCGACCAGCTGCCGCTCCGGCCTTCCGCATTCCACCGCCTCGTACGCGATGCTCCCTGTGAAGAGCGGCTCGGCGGCCTCCGGATCGAAGATGGCGTTCGTCGCGTCGACCAGCGCGCGCGTCGCGCGATAGTTGCGGTCGAGGGGCACGCAGGGGCCGCCCGACGCCAGCACGTCACCCCGCGCGCGGAGGTACGTTTGAATGTCGGCCCCCCGGAAGCGATAGACGGACTGCTTCGGATCGCCGACGAGCACGACGCGGCTCGGCGGTTCGCGGTCTCCCGCGGTTCGCTCGTAGAAGGCGCGACGAAAGATCGACCATTGCGTCTCGTCCGTGTCCTGAAACTCGTCGATGAACACATGGCGAAAGCGCCGGCGCATGGAGTCCGCCAGAACCGCGGCGCGCGGGCTTCGGAGCGTCTCGTCGACCAGGCCGAGCATGTCGTCGAAATCGTAGCGGCCGGCTTCCCGCTTGCTGCGACCGAGCGTGCGAAGGAGGGCGGGCAGGATCACCTGCACGAGCGCCGCCGGAAAGGGGGGCGTTGCGCGCGCGAGGTCCATCGCCGCAGAGTGAAGGCGCGCCCCCGAGCCTCCGCGTGGCGCGAGCGCACGGAGCTTGTCCAGCAGCTCGCCGAAGTCGATCTCCCTCGCGCCGGCGTCCGCGACGTAGCGCGGCGTGTCGTGCGTCTCGCGCGCGGGCTCGACGAGCTCGGCCAGGGTATGGAGCCTGCGCGCAATCGCTCTGGCCGTGTTGGCGTGCGCTCCGCAGCTCTTGAAGTACGTGACGACCTCGGGCTTGCGTGCCTCGTCGGTCGGAAAAGCCGCGATCGCGGCTGCCAGCGTCGGCGCATCGAACTCCGGCCGCAGCTCTCCTCGCGCCGTCGCGCACTTCCAGAGGAGCTCTTCGATCCGCGCGATGGGAAAGCCCCCGCCGAGCGCCGCTTCAATCCAGCGAGACCGCTCGGGGTCGGCCGCCAGTTCCTGCCGGAGGACGTCGCGCAGAGCCCGGCCGAAGGCCTCACGCGAGTCGACCTGCTCCTCCACGAAGAGCCGGCCGCCGGCGAACGCATTCTCGCGAAGGACGCGCTGGCAGAAGGCGTGGATCGTGGTGATGGCCGCGCCATCGAACGCGTGCAGCGCGCGCGCCAGCTTGTCTCGCGCGGCCTCGTCGAGGGTCCAGAAATCGCCGGATTGTATCTGGCGCGCCGTCGCGAGTTCGCCCCGACCCGAAGAGAGCTCCTCAATCTTGCCGCGAACTCGCGCGCGAAGCTCGTGCGTGGCCTTCTCGGTGAACGTCACGATGAGCAACCGATCGACCGCGACGTCCGTCGCGAGCAAGAGATCGACGACCATGTGCTCGAGCGTGAACGTCTTGCCGGTCCCCGCGGAGGCTTCGATGACGGCATGGCGATCCGATGGAATTCGGCGCAGAACCTCCGGGCGCGCGACGCGGCGAGCGGTCATCGCGGGATCGCTCGTTTCTCGAAGAGCCGCCCGAAGCGGCGCGCAACGATCGCGCGAGCGCTGTCTTCGTCGGGGACCGGATAGTCCGCCAAACGGGGCACCGGGCCGTACGCAGAACGAAGCGCGGGAGCGCCGTCCGACTCCGCGATCTTCCGTCGCGCCTCCTCCAGCCACGGCGTGATGGGGCCGTTCGGGTCTCGATGCTCCCGAACGAAGACCGCTTCGCATGGCATGAAATAGGCGTGGGGACCGCAAAGGAGATCCCTCACGACGTCACGCATCCATGCGATGGCTTCGCCAGGGCTCAGAGGAGCATACGAGACGTGGTCGACCTGCGGGCCGTCGGGCGTCGCGATCACGGAGAGCGACGCGTGGACACGCTCGGGGAAGGCGCCCGATGCCGCGAGCATGGCGTGATCCAAGAACGCGTGCAGGGCCCCGCGCTCGCGCCCCGCGCGCGCCCAGTCGTCGTTTTGCTCGCCGCGTTTGGCGAGCGTGAGCGATATGCTCGCGTTGCCCCCGAGCGGCAACGTCCGGCCGCCGATCTCGGCGCGGACTGCGCGCGCGACGCCAGAGGCGTCCACGAAATCGATGTCGATGCCGACGGCATCGTGGACGCGATCCGCGTGCGCATGCTCTCCCGCGCGCCCGAATCTGTGCACTTCGATGGACGAGACGGGCACATCGCGAGCCGCGAGTTCGGTCCGCCACGTCTCGAGCGCTGCGAGGTGATCGCCGCGCTCGCCCCGCGCAAACACCCCCGACGGGCCCGCGCCCCGGAGCTCCCGCAAGCGGACGGCTTCATCGTAGGCCTCCACGAGCGTCCGGTCGGTCCGCGCGGCGTCGAGCAAAACGCCCCGAAGAAACATCGTTTCATCGCGGAAGCTGGTTTCGAACGGCTCGTCCTCCCGCGCCATCGTATCGTCGTCGTCCATCTCGTCGAGGCCGAGCCGAAAGCCGGCCCAACCCTGCAAGGGAAACTCGAGAAACTTCTTGATGGCATAGAGAGGAACCACCAAACGCGCTTCCGCCGCACGGGCGCGGCGTGGAAGATTGACCAGACCCAAGTGCTCGGCGAGCGCCGCCCACGATGGATCCTCCACCGCGCGCGCGAGCACGTCTTTCGGGCCAGAGTCCGAGCCCGTGAGCCCCGAGGCCTCCGTTTCCGCCGGCGCGTTCGGGCGTCCCGGGTGCGATTGCATACTTCGGCGCAGCGCAAGGGTGCGCGCCTCGGCCCGCGCTTCGGGTATCCGAATCGTGCCGATCCGCCGCCGCTCGTGCGCGACCTCGGGCAAGAGATCGGGGAAGTAGCTCGGGTCCCATCGGCGCAAGGGGTGGCGCCACGAGAGAGAGCCCGCGCTGACGCCGTAACCCTGCGCCAGCGCGCTGAGCAGCTCGTCCACGACCGACGACGGGGCGAGCGCGTCGGCAGTGACCGCGTCGCGCGAGACGTACGAAAGAACGAGGCGGTCGCTCGTCCCGAGCAAGAGCTCGAGGAACGCGTAGCGGTCGCGGTCGCGTGCCGTGACGTCTCCCTCGCGCCGCCGCGCCCACCGGAGGTCCAGTGGATCGTCGGGCTCGGGCGTTGGAAATAGCCCCTCGCCGAGGCCGCACGCGAAGACGACGCGAAAGGGCAGCGGGCGCGCGGAGGCCAGCGTCGACACGACGACCCCTTCGCCGCTCTGTCCTCTCGTCACGTGGGCGAGCCGCGCTCGCGCGAGCTCGTAGGCGATGCGATAGCGCACCCGACGGCCGGCGACATCGACCGAGCCCAGTCCGTGCAGCCGGCGCAGATGGCGGGCGAGCTCTTCTTCCTCCGCTTCGCTCGACGGCACGATGTACGCCTCGACCGCGGCGCGCAGGAAAGAGGCCCATTCGGCCATCGTGAGCTCGGCCGTGCGCACGAAGCCGGCGTCATTCAGCAACGACCGCATCAGGCGACCGAACGACGCGGCGTCCCGCAGCTCGGAGGGGGGCACCTCGTGGGGCGCGTAGGCCTCTCCATGCAGCTCGAACGGGGTGCGGTCGCCGCTCGCGTCTCCGGCCATGAACGACCCGAGGGCCAGCCGCCGGAGGCCCTGATCCCAGTTCAACGTGTCGCGAGCGATGTACGTGCCCGCGTGATCGGCGCGGTCCGCGCCGTGGACGACGCCGAGCGCGTCGCACCACGCAATCCATCGCTTTCGCGGGGCGCCCTCCACGGAACCGACGATCGCCGGATGCAGCGCGACTCGCAGGAGATCGTGGCGCGTGAATCGTCCGAGCGGGAGGGCGAAAAGGAGCTCGATCGCCTCGGCGATCCGGCTCGTGCCGGCAAGCGACACGCCGACGGCCTGGTAGGGGAGGTCATGGGTCTCGCGGAAGACCGCGGGAAGGTGCGCCGCGTAGGCGCCGTCATCGCCTTCCGGGACCAGCACGGCGATTTCGTCGAAGGCGAGCGTCTCGTCCGCCTCGACGAGACGCCAGATTTCGCTGACCACGGCCTCCAACTCGCGCCGAATGCTCGCGTGCTCGAAAACGCGAATGCTCTCGTCATCGGCGAGCGGCGAGCGGCCCGCGTCCCCGACCGCCCGCGTGGGCACTCGCCGGAGGACGTCGCTCTGAACCCTTCGCAAGAGGGTGCGCGAGCCGGGCGGACATCGCTCGAGCGGGTCGACGAAGCGGTCGTCGTGTTCGAACCCCGCCGCGGCGTTGAGCGCGCGAACTTGCTCGCGACCGGGGCGGCCCCACAGGTGCAACGGAGCGGGGTCGCGCGGGTCTACGTCTTCCCAGAAGCCTTCGCACGGACTCAGCGAATAGACGACCACGTCGACCGCGCGGGCGATGCGCTCGAAGAGCTCGTGAAAGCTCCGGGCCACGTGGGCGAAGGCGAAGACGTGCACGGGACCCGCGAGGGCATCGGCGGTCGGATCGAGCGCGAGCACCGCTTCGTGTAGGGGGAAAAGACGCCGACTGTCCCCGCCGGGCCGGCGCTCGGCGAGGCCTCCCGGGCCGAACATCGAGAGCCATAGCCGCCGCTGCCAGTGCTCGGTCTCCGCCTCACGCGCATCGAGAACCGGCCCTCGGGACCAAGCCGCGAGCATGTCGCCTCGCGAGTAGGTGTATTCTTCGAAGAGCCTGCCGACGCGCCCGGCAAGTTGCACGCGCCGAACGTCCATCGGGCCTTCGGCGTCACCGCAGGCGCGGAGATACGCGCGCACGGGCGCCAGCTCCTCGTGCGCCACGAAGCCCTCATCGAGAAAGAGCGATAACGCCATCGCTTCGATCGCGGCCGCATCGGCAACGCGGGCGCCGCCGGCGGTGGCGACGAGGTGGGCGGCAAAGCGGGTGAGAAGCGCGACGTCGAGGTTGGCGGCGATGCCGCAGACGCGCGCGATCCCCAATCGAACGTAGGCTTCGACGCTCGCGCTCGGCACGACGATCCGAACGGGCACGAGCGCGCGGTCGCGCTCTTGCTGCGCGCGCACCCGCGCCGCGAGCTCCGCCAGAAGCTCCTCGGTGCGGTTCGAGTACACCAGGCGAAGCATCGCGCCCGCAACGTAGCGTCTCCCCGCGCCGGTTGACTACGCGCGCGGTCGCAGCACGGCGAACGACCACGCGGAGGCGATGAGTGCCGCAACGAGGGCGGCGGCCGCGATCACGCCGAAGGCAGCGGACCAGCCCCACACGTCGGCCACTTTGCCGATCACGATCCCGGCGGAGCTCGCGCCCAGATAGCCCGCCCCGTCGATGATGCCGGCGGCGGTCGCCGCGCCGCGCGTTCCGGATGCGTCGAGCGCGAGCGCGCCCGCGAGAAGCGAGTACGGTCCGAGAAGAAAAAGCCCCACGGCCCCGATGAGGAGCGCCGCGACGATGGGCTCGGTCGCGCCGCCGTGGGCCAAAACCATGACCAGCGCGACGACCATCGCGAGCGACACGGCCATGACGGGGGCCCGGCGGCCCGGGCCGAAGCGATCGGTAATCGGTCCGATCGAGAGCGCGGCGATGACCCCGGCCGCGGGGAAGATTGCGCTTTTGGCAATCGACCCCGAGACGGCCGCGCGTCCGGCCGCGCGCGAGACTTCATAAAGATACGTAGGTGTCCACGTCAGAAAGCCGATCCGAAGGAACGTGAGAAGCACGGAGAGAACGACGGCGAGCCAGAACCGCGGCTTCGTCGCGAGGCCGGCGACGACCTGCACAAGCGACTCGCGTTCGCCGGGCTCCGCCGGATCGGCGACGGCGGCCGAGCCGCCCGTGGGCTCCGGCTCCGCCCGCAAGGCGAGGGCGACACCAACGCCTATGGCGCCAAAGAGGAGCGGATTGATGACGAAGAGCGGCCGCCAGCCGGGCCATGCCGACGTGATGGCGCCACAAAGAAGAAGAGCGATGACGTTGCCGAGCTCGTAGCTCGTCGACAGGATGCCCATCACGAGCCCGTGGCGGCTTCGCCCGAAGCGGTGGCCCACGACGCTGACGGCGCCGCTCCATCCTCCAGACTGGAAGAAGCGGTTGACCGAAGCGAAGAACACGAAGGCGCCCAAGGTGCCGGACGCCCCGAAGGCGAGCGTGGCGAGCACGGACCCCACGGTGGCGAGCGCAATGAGCCGCCGCCCGCCGATGACGTCTCCGACGGCGCCCATGACGACTTTGCCGACGGCGTAGCACGCGATCGGAACCGACGACAGAACGCCGAGCTGGGTCTTGGTAAAGCCAAAGGCGATCGTCAAAAGCGGAAAAGCCGACTCGACGTTCGCGCGGCAGAGATAAAAGCTGCCGTACGCGACGACGAGCGTGAGAAGAACGAAGGAGCCGCGTTCACGCATGCGGCCGAGAGCGTATCGGAGACCGCGCGGCGAGATGGGGGCGAGACGGGAGCCAGTCGGGGCAGTCGGAGCCAGCCGGGCGCGCTTGTCGCGGGGGGCAATTCGTGGCACGGTCCGCGCCTTCGTCGTTCGGAGAGGTGACCGAGTGGCCGAAGGTACCCGCTTGCTAAGCGGGCGCAGGGCAACCTGCCGCGGGTTCGAATCCCGCCCTCTCCGCTGAGAACCGCTTGTTTTTGGCTGGTTCGTGAAAGAAATAGCGTCCGGGGCGATATCGGGGCGACTTCCAGCAGGTACTGGGAAGCGGTGGGAAGTCATCGATGCCGCCATACGCCCTCGCACGCGCGAAGATCCATTGCGCAAGCGGAAGACCGGCACGATTCGGGCGCGTGCTCACTGCGACGACGTGGAGCTTCGGCATGCGCGCTATGTTGATGCCCCGGGAGGCACTTTCGTGAGCGCCACCCGCGTTCGCCCGCTCGAGCCGCTTCGCCGCGGCCCCACGGCTGCGCCGATACGTGCGCGACACGTCCAAGACAGCCCCCGCGAGGGACGTCAACAGGAGGAAGCCACCATGCTCGGAGGAACGAACGCAATCGCCACGATCGCAGTGAAGGACCTGACGCAGGCCAGAGAGTTCTATGAAGGCGTGCTCGGCCTTCGCGTGAAAGACGCGCAGGGCGCCGAGGCCATTACGTTCGAGAGCGGCGTCTCGTCGGTGATCGTCTACCGATCGGACTACGCCGGCACGAACAAGGCGACGGCCATCCACTGGATGCTGGGCGACGACATCGAGAACGTCGTCGCGACCTTGCGAGAGAAGGGCGTCAAGTTCGAACACTACGACATGCCCGGCCTGGCGAAGAAGGGTGACGTGCACGTGTTCGGCGCCTTCAAGACGGCATGGTTCAAGGATCCGGACGGGAACATTCTCGCCCTCATGGGCCACTGACTTCCCCGCTGCCGATGCAGCCTGCGACGGATACCACTCCGCTCAGGCCTTCGGAATCCGCGCGCGTACGAACGGAGGCCACCGGAGCCCGAGCCCATAGCGTGCCTGCCCAACCTGGTACGCGGCGAAGCGGGGCGTATGCGCGGCAATGCCTGGGTGTGGCGGGCGCGGAGGCGCTCGCATAAAATCGTTGAGTATGTCGCTCGACACAGAGACCCATTCCCGCGAAGTGCAACTGGCAGCACTCCGTCGACTGGGACCTGCCGGTAGGGTCCGCCTAGCCGCCGAGATGAGCGAGGACGCGCGCCGCATCGCGATCGAAGGAGAACGGAGGCGCCATCCGGACCTAACCGCCGCGGAGGCTCGCCTTGCGGTTCTGCGCAGGCTCTGGGGGTCCCCCCTCGCAGCCCTTGTCGTCGAGTCGGCGGCGCGCCGTCGATGACGACAGCGCTTCAGGGCCTGCTCGACCGACTCGTGCGGCTCCTCGACACGGCCAACGTTCCCTTCATGATCGCCGGCTCGTTCGCGAGTAGCGCGCACGGACTGCCCAGAACGACGCAGGATCTGGACATCGTCATCGATCCGCCCAGTCCCGAAGCGCTCGACGCATTGGTCGGGGCCATGTCCCCGGACGAGTATTACGTCGACGCAGGCGCGGCCCGTGACGCGCTCCGCCGCCGATCGATGTTCAACGTCATCGATCAGGCGTCGGGCTGGAAGGTCGATTTCATCGTACGAAAGAACCGCGCCTTCAGTCGCGACGAGTTCGGGCGACGGATGAAGCTCGCGTTGCTCGACGTTCCCGTCTTCGTCGCCTCGCCGGAGGACACCATCGTGGCCAAGCTCGAATGGTCGAAGCAGTCCGGCGGCTCGGAACGCCAGCGCCGCGACGTCGCGGGGATCGTGGCAACGATTGGCAAGCAGCTCGACCGGGCGCACGTCGAACGCTGGGTCCGCGATCTCGACCTGGTGGACGAGTGGGTCGCGGCACAGAAAGCGTCGATTTGACATGTGGGAGAGGAACGGCGCGCGCGATTGTCGCGAGATCCAAGCCGGTTCAGAGGATATCGGTGACGACCAGGAGTGAAGACAGCCAGGCGCCGTACCCCACCAGCATCACGCCCACCGGCTGGATCGCCGGAATAATCTCGAAGATCGGATGGCTCCCGTTCCACGCCGTATAATAGATTAGAAATGCATAGAGACCCGCGGACAGGGAATAGACGAGCCCCCGTTTCACGTTGACCGAGAAGAGCGCGGGCACCGGATAAATTAGATATTGAACGCCGAAGCCCGGGGTCAAAAACAAGAAGGATGCGTATCCGCAGGCCGTCAGCGTGCGCGCGTCCCACCGACCCTTCCACACGTTGATCGCCGCAAAGACGAGCATGGCGAGCAAGATCGGAACCGCGCCTTGGGCACCCCAAAATAGGTTCCATACGCGGGCGAAGGGCCCTGCGTTCGGCGCGGATTCCAACTGCGCCAGGAGACCGGTGATCCCCCACTGGCTGAGATTGGACCGATAGAGAGCCGCGTGGGCGTAAAATCCTTTCCAATGCCAAATGAGCACCGGGACAAACGGGATCGCCCCGGTGCTCAAACCCACAAGAAAGCGTCCGACCCGCCTGGGTCCTCCCGCGCTGGAGATCAGGACCGGAACGAGCATGAGCGGGATGAGCTTGACGTTCGCGGCAGCGCCGAGTGCGATGCCCCCGAGCAGGGGTCGCGATCGATCGATGAGCAAGGCGGCGAGGAGGGAAAACGCGGCGCCGATGGAGTCCGTATTGCCGTGGAAAGCCGTCACCAGAATCGATACCGGGCTCCAGCAGAATAGGGAAAAAGCGATCGCCGCATAGCGCGGGCGCCTCCACTGCCAACTCCGGTAGATGAGCATCGCCGACAGCATGTCGGCGAGGACGGCGGGCGCCTTGAAAAGCTCTTCGAAGCGAACGCCGGTTTCGTGCGATATTTTCGTGCAAAAGCCGGCCATGAGGCCCATCAAGGGCGGGTGGTTGAACCCCGGGTCGTTGTCGTAGAGATACCCGAGGCCTTGCTCGTGGACTTCGCTCCCGAAGGCGCTCCACGTTTTCATGTCGTTGCAACCCACGGAGACGTGGACGACATAGAGACGCATCGCGATTCCGAGCGCTCCAATGGCGAGCAGAATTTGCTCCCGGGTCATGAACCGCGAGGCCGATATCTTCACGTGATTCCAAGAATCCGCCGACACCATGTTTCGAGTACCCCCTGACGTGAAATGTCGAACACTGCTATCCCCATCCATCCATCGAACGTCACTCTGTGCCGTAGATTTCGACCTCGCCCAGTACCAGATGCCCGCGCCGTTCCGTGCGAAGGCGCACCCTTCGTGCAAAAGCGGACGCCGGCCGAACCACCCAGGGTTCCTTTTCGCTGAAGGGTTCGATTCGCTCGGCAATCTTGCGAAACGATAGCCCGTCGTCCGAGACCTCCATCGCGAGCGGGACCGACTGCTCGGTGCAGCAGTCGCCTCTCCCGAATACCTTGATCGTCTTGAGGCGGTACGTGCGTTGGAGATCCACCGACCACCAGGGGGAATCTTCGAGCCCGCTGTGGAACCCAAAAGAGCCATTCTTTTCGCCGTCCACCGCGCCGGCCGGCGTCGTGCCGTACTCCGCGCTGCTCGACCCGGCGACCTTGTGGCGTGCGATGTCGGTGGGCGAGAGGAGTTTGATCGTCGCCCCAATCAAAAGGCCACCCAATCCCAGCGCCAGCACGAGCAGGCGCACGATCCGCGCGAACTGGAGATCACGCGGCGATCGTGGCTCCACGAGCCGGAGGAGCCAGCGCGTCGTCACTTCGAAATCGTCGATCGCACAGCCCGCCTCCTGCGCACTGAGACGCTCCACGGCGAGCGGATCCGGACCGCCAACCCATCGCCGCGCCAGGGCGAGCGAAGGGGGCGGAGGGTCGCGCCGATCCGCTTTCAACACCTCGACGAGCTTCTGAAATGCGGCGTCCGGCGAAAGCGAGTCGAGATCGACGTTTTCGTCTTTGGATACGAGATACGCAAACGTCAAGAGGAGCGCCGCCCCCCGGTAAAGCGAGAGGCCGGCGTGGCTTTGGTCGGGTTCGCGGAGGCCACGGGCCACGGCGATTCTCCGCCGCGCGCCGCGGTAGAACGTCCGGATGGTCCGCTGTTGCGTGATCGTGAGGCCGGCGCTTCTCTTCCGTGCCTTCTCGAGTAGGAAGAACTCGCGAAAGTCATCTCGAAGGTCGGCGGCCATGGCTCCCACTGCCGCGTGCTCGGTAGCAGAATCGATGGGCTTGGCCAGAGGCCCCGGGGATGGCCGGCTCCGGGGCCCGATTTTTCATTGTCGACGAACTCGGATATCTGCCATGGGACCGGGAGGGTCGACGCGGCCGCGGCGCCCGAGCCACGGGCATCTACGCCGTTCGAAGCGGCCGCCGCGCCCGAGCCACGGGCGCCCACGCCGTTCGAAGGGGCCGCGGCGCCCGAGCCACGGGCGCCTACGCCGTTCGAAGGGGTCGCGGCGCCCGAGCCACGGGCGTCTACGCCGTTCGAAGGGGCCGCGGCGCCCGAGCCACGGGCGTCTACGCCGTTCGAAGGGGCCGCGGCGCCCGAGCCACGGGCGCCCACGCCTGTGCGAAGCGGTCGCGGCGCCCGAGCCACGGGCGTCTACGCCCTTCGAAGGGGCCGCGGCGCCCGAGCCACGGGCGCCCACGCCTGTGCGAAGCGGTCGCCGCCCGCCTCGTAGGACGATTTCGACGGACCCAAGACGATTTTCGTCCCTCCGACGGCGAATTCCGAATCGGGCCCGGAATGTCTCATTGAGGGAAGCGAAAACGAAAGGCCCAAGTCGCCCGGCGCATGCTGCACCGGACGGCTCGCCATCGCGGCGAGCGGGCGCCCTCGAGAAAGGAATAAATCATCATGTCTAGCACCACGAATCCAGTGAAAGTCAGCAAGGCATCGGCCTTGGCGAGTGTCCGCGCTCTCATTGCGGGCACGCAAAAGCACACCCCGACCGGGTCTTTATCGTTCGGGAACGCGACGTATACAGCGGATTCGCTCGTCCAGATGCTTCAGAGTCTGGCCGACGCGATGACGCTGCACGACACCGCGCAAGCGAAAGCCAAGGACGTTCTCCTCTCGCTTCACGACGTGACCGCGAAGGTCCGCCCGGTTCTCCGAGCGTATCGAGCTTATCTCGTCGCGACGTATGGGGATGCCACGCAGACGCTCGCGGACTACGGCCTCACGCCTCCCAAGGCGAAAGCGCCGCGGACCAGCGAGCAGAAGGCAGAGTCGGCTGCAAAGGCGCGTGCAACTCGCAAAGCGCGAGGGACCACGAGCAAGAAGCAGAAGGCGCTGATCCACGGGGTGGTCCCGTCTCCGGCGCAAACGCCGGCGACGTCGCCCGCCCCGCTGCCGAAGCCTGCGTCCTAGAGCGGTACGAGCATGCCGCAACGCTCTCGCGGTCCCCCCGGGCCGTGTGAGCACCTTACGACCGGGCCGAAGACCGGGACGTAAGGACGATCGCCCCGCCAGCGCGCGAAGCCTTCGATTCGCAGCGCTGTGCGGGGCGGCGTTTTTTCGGTCGAAGGTCGTAGGCCCCTGGGCCGCCAGACGATTCCCCCGCCCCCCGCCAGCTGCTCGCGGAGGGGTAAGACGCCCCACAATAGCACCGCCGCATCGAATGACGGACTCGACAGGCCTTCCCTATGCGCGAACGCGTGCGGTACGTGGCGGAGCGCGGCAGTCTCTGTGGGCCGGTCGGTCATCGCCTGCGGTCCGGTCGTCGGAAACGCTCGGCACCGAGGATTACGTCACGCTATAGGTCGATGTGCTTGCGCGTTCTTACTGCCTTCGCCGATGCGTCTGAGCACGCGTCTGAATCCGTACTTGCTTGGAGGTCTCCATTTTGAATTGCTGACGGTGGCGGCCCGCACGCGCACCCGTGCGGCCCACCACCTGGAGTTCTGAATGAAACTCATTGCCCGTCTGCCTCTCGGTCTATTGTTAGGCTCGCTGTTCATCTGCTTGACCGGTTATGCTGAGCAACACTCGAGGCAAGCCCGACGACCGGAGCCGCCACCGTTTCAGGCCCACCCGGCGGGAGCGCATCCGCGTGGACCGACCGTACGCCCGCATCCGATCCGGACGCTTGCTCCCAGGGCCGTTGTCCACGGAAGCAGCGGATGGACCCACTGGCAGCACCCCGAGTTTCAGCGCCCGGCTTATTATTGGAACTGGGCCGGCGTTCACAACGTCACCTGCGTGGCCGAGGATTCCTACGGCGATCAGTATCCGGTCAGCGAGGCGGCAGCCCCCGGGTTCGGTCTGGCCAACATGACCGACGTCGAGGACGATGCGCTCGATCGCTGCTACTCCGAGTCGGGCCAAGACGCGACCTGCGTACTCGCAGCCTGCACGCACATCTGACCCGACGACGGGAAGCCACCCGCGCAAACGTCTCTGCTGGCGGTGGGCAGTTCTCCGGGTCGTAGTCGGTCTTGACGCAACGGCCGCCGCGACCGCCACGGGCGTCGTTGACCCCCGCTACAGCTTGCCCACGTACTCGTTGAGCTGATCCAGCGTGGCCTTCCATCCCTGCGGAGCGCCGCGCGTCGCGTCGGATTCGAAGGCGTACGTCTGCCGGGCGGTGAGCGTGGTCCTGCCGCCCTCTTCGACGAACGTCACCGTTGTCTCCACGTCGTTGCCGTCGTGAATCTTGCCGACGAAGACGATTCTCTCGAGTGGGACGATCTCGGTGAACTTGGCGTTCATGGGAAACTCGGTGCCGTTGGGCATTCGCATGACGAGGTGGAAGACACCCCCAACGCGGAAATCGACCTGGCACCGAGGAGTCGTCAGCGGCTTCGGCGTGAACCACTTTTCGATGTGCTCGGCTTTCGTCCACGCCTCGAAGACCAGGCGGCGAGGCGCATTGAAGACGCGCGACACGACGAAATTCGCAGGCCTCGTGCGCGATGCACTCGGCCCGCTCACGCCGGCCTGCATCTCCCCGAGCAAGTCGTCGAGACGGGCATAGCCTTCCGTCATTCCGGCTTCCATTCGTCCGCCGGAGAGGTGACAGTCTCGCCCGTGGATCGTCTTGTGGACGCTCGTCGTCGTGATGGTCGTTAGGCCCGCGACGTGTTCCTCGAGGACGAGGGTTTCGAGCGCCTCGTGCTCCGGCATGGGCTCGAAAACGAATGTCCTCACGATGCGCTCGGGGCGCACGATCTCTCGGAATTCGCCGTGTAGCCCGAACTCCTGACCGTCCGTCGTGCGATGTACCATCCGCCATCTACCGCCGACCCGGAGGTCGATCTCGCACACCGTCATCGCGAGACTTCGAGGGCCCATCCACCGCTTCAGATGCTCCGGCTTCGTGAAGGCATCGAAGACCAGGCTTCGCGGCGCGTTTACGACGCGGCGGGTGACGATCGTGGGTCTATCGGGTTCGGCGATGATTTCGAGCTTGCTTGCGGCCACGGGGCTTCTCCTTCGCTTTCAGTTCTTCGAGGTAAACGTCGAGACGGTCGAGGCTCTCTTCCCAGAACGCGCGGTATGTCTCGAGCCAAGCGGCGGCCTTCTCGAGAGGCTCCGGTTCGAGCCGACGCGGCCTTCGCTGGGCATCGCGGCCACGGGAGATGAGGCCCGCTCGTTCCAGCACGCGCAGATGCTTGGAGATGGCCGGGAGGCTCATGTCGAATGGCTTGGCCAGCTCCGTGACCGAGATCTCGCCCGACGTGAGACGCGCGAGGATGGCCCTCCGCGTCGGGTCGGCGAGAGCCGCAAAGGTAGAGCTAAGGTGATCGTGGGTCACGTCGTGAACCTCATGGCTACGTAACCCATGGGTTATATATGGGGGCGATCTTTGTCAAGATGGACAAACGCGTGCCGGGTCAAGCCGAGGTGCTTGCGCTCGGGCGACGAAGCGTCTCGTGCATGCCTGTCGTCGACGCGCGCCTTGCTGAGCGATCGAAGAACGCCCATCGCAAAGATACCCGCTTCGCCGGGCGCGCGCGCCGGGGCCCGATTCGGCGGCAGCCTTTCCGTTGGGTGGTAGGCTACCCGCGATGAAGTACGTGCTGCTTTACGAAGCCACCGACGACTTCCGCTCCAAGGTTGCTCTTCACCTCGAAGCGCATCGCGGTCTGTGGAAGCAGTTTCATTCGGCGGGGCAGCTCCTGATGATCGGTCCATTCACCGGCGAGGGCGGGGCCATGGGCGTCTTCACCACGCGTGACGCCGCCGAGAAGTTCGTGCAGGCGGACCCATTCGTTGCACACGGGGTCGTTGCGCGTTGGACCGTCCGTGAGTGGAACGAGGCCCTCGCGCCATAAAACCGATGGCTGCGCTCGTTCGAACCACGTTATCGAACACGGTGCTTCCGTACGGGCTTGCGCGAGCCGCCCCCTTGTTCGAGGCGCCCATGAAATCGGCGCGCGGGTGGATCCGGTTGACCCGTCTACGCTCACGAGAACGGACCCGGGTCGTCTGAAGGGTTGAGTCGGCTCCGCGCCAAGGGAGGTTTGGTTTCGAGGGGGGGCGCGGTGGCCGGCGCGGTGCTCGTCACGGAGCCCGGGGGCAGGAGTCCCCCGTTCTCCGCGCCCGAGCGCAGGGTAAAGAATGAGTGCAGGGTGCACAGGGCGCCGTCGTTGCACGACGTGCCGAGAGTGGTTTCGTCCGGACGTACGGGCGGGAGAGCGTCAGCGGGTATGTTCGCCGGAATGCCGGCGCGAGCGGCGGCGGAGGCAAGCGAAGCGACGTCGATCGGAAGACCTGGAGGGATACCGAGGGGCGGAGCGCGTACGCCAGCAGGAGCATCGGGGGAAGGGGGCGGCGCGAAGCCGAGCGCCGTCGCCGAGGGGGCCACCGAGGGCGGCGGCGTCACGCGCCGGGAGGGAGGCGCAAGGGTCCGAGACGCTGGAGAAAATCCTGGTGGCGTGGGACAGGGCCTCGCGGCGGTCACGCGCCGGGTTGCAGCAGGCGCTGGGGCAAATCCTAGGGGATCGTGACGGTTTCGTGGGACAAGCGGGACCGTGACTGGGGCGATGTCACGCGCCGGGAGGGACGGCCAAGTGGCCGGAAAGCCGAACACAAAGCGGGTGAATCGAGGGACACGACGGGCGGGTGGGTCACGCGCCGGGATGGCGTTGGCTGCGGCGAACGTGGTCAAGACCGCGGGGTGAGCGTCGAGTCCCCCGCGTCGTGCGTCGGCCCCCGGACGCTGGAGTGCCGGCGGCTGCTGGCGGCGTATGCCGATTTGCGCGTGGCCGACCCGAGCGCGGACGGCCGCCTTGCCGCATCGCTCGCGGAGCATGGGCAGAAGAGCCCCGTGCTGGTGGTGGGCCGAGGCGCCGGCTGGGTGCTCACCGATGGATATCGGCGCGTGCGTTTGTTTACGAAGATGGGCCACGACACGGTCGAATGCCTGGAGCTTGCGTTGGGCGAAGCCGAGGCGCTGGCGCACTGCCATCGCCTCGAGACGGGCCGTCGTCGGTCGGCGTTGGAGGACGGATGGCTGGTGCGTGAGCGGATGTCGAGCACGAGGTGGGCTTTGGACGCGATCGGTTTGCTCTTGGGCCGCAGCAAGAGCTGGGTATCGCGTCGGCTGGGGCTGGCGCGCGGGCTGCCCGAGCGAATCGAGGCGGAAGCGCCGAGAATCTCCGCCGAGGCGACTCGAGCGGGTGTGGGAGCACCCAAGGAGTAGGGGGCCTTGCCCGTGCAGACGCCGGACAAGCCAGGCGACGAAGCGTTGCGCGGCGATGGATCGCCTCGCTGAACTCGCGGCCGCGCGCGGTTCCCCCCAACTTCCATTTCCGGCCACATCTTCAGGGTGACCCGGGTGACTGATTAGGGCATGAACGTTGCGTAGAGGAGAAGCCATGACAACACTCAACAAACGAAGACTCGGTACGACGGATCTCGAAATCACGGTGGTGGGGTTCGGCGCGTGGGCGATCGGCGGCGGCGGCTGGGTCTACGGCTGGGGCCCCCAGGACGACGCAGGCTCGATCGCGTCGATCCGTCACGCCGTCAGCCGCGGCGTAAACTGGATCGACACCGCCGCCATCTATGGCCTCGGCCACTCCGAGGAGGTCGTCGGGCGCGCGCTCCGTGAGATGCCCGCTTCCGAGCGGCCATTCGTCTTCACGAAGTGCGGCATGATCCCGGACCGCGAGAAGCCGTACGAGGAACCCGCGCGCGATCTGCGCCCCCAGTCGATCCGGCGCGAAGTCGAGGCTTCGCTTCGGCGCCTCGGCGTCGAGCGGATCGATCTCTACCAGTTCCACTGGCCCGATGGGATCGGCACGCCCATTGAGGACTCGTGGCACGAGATGGGGCGGCTCGTCGACGAGGGGAAGGTCCGCGCGGTGGGTGTGTCGAACTTCGACGTGCCGCTCCTCGCGCGCGCAGAATCAATGCGCCACGTGGACAGCCTTCAGCCACCGTTTTCCCTCCTCCGGCGCGACGCCGCAGCGGACGTGATCCCGTGGGCCGCTGTCCACGGGACGGGTGTCATCGTTTACAGCCCGATGCAGTCGGGCCTGCTCACGGACACCTTCTCGGTGAAGCGCCTCACGGCGATGGCCGACGATGACTGGCGACGTCGCTCCGCGCAGTTCACGGAGCCGCACCTGTCTCGCAACATCGCACTCCGCGACGCGCTGCGACCCATCGCAGAACGTCACGGCGTGACCGTGTCGGCCGTCGCGGTCGCATGGGCCCTCTCGTGCCCCGGCGTGACGGGCGCCATCGTCGGCGCGCGAAGTCCCCAGCAGGTCGACGGCTGGATCGCGGCGGGGTCGCTCGCTCTCGACGCGGGAGACATTGCCGAGATCGCCGGAGCGATCCAGCTGACCGCGGCCGGCTCAGGCCCCGTCGCCCGCTCGTGGAAGGGGGCCGCGTGAGCCCGCGCGTTGCGGTCTTGGGTACGGGGCGCATGGGCTCGGCCATCGCGCGGCGTCTCGCCGATACGGGCGTTGAGCTGGCCGTGTGGAACCGAACGCGCTCTCGCGCCGAGCAGATCGCTGCCGGCACCGTCGCGGTGACGCCAGCGGATGCCGTCGCGAGGGTCGACGTCGTCATCACGAGCCTCACGGGCGCCGATGCACTCCGCGCGACATTCGGTGGCCCGACCGGCGCGCTCGCCGGGGCGCGCGGCCAGACGTTCGTCGAGATGAGCACAGCGGGACCCGACGTGCTCGAGGAGCTCGCGCCGCTCGTCGCGAAGACCGGCTCGACACTGGTTGACGCACCGGTGATCGGTGCTCCCCCCAATGTGCTCAAAGGCGTGGAGCTCGTCATTGCGGGCGGCGACCGCGCGGACGTCGACCGCGTCCGGCCGGTTCTTGAGCGCCTCGGCGAGCTACGCCACGTGGGGCCCTTCGGGAGCGGCGCGCGCCTCAAGCTCGTCGCGAACAGCATGCTGGGCGCGCTCGTCCTCATCGCCGCGGAGCTCGAGACGGCGGCCAAGGGCACGGGGCTCGATCCCGCGGTGACGTTCGACCTCCTCACGCGATTCGTTCCCTCGCTTGCAATTCGCCGCCCCGGTTACCTCGAGGACCGGCACGAACCCACGATGTTTGCGCTGCGCGACCTTCGCAAGGATCTCGACCTGGCGCTGAACGCGTTTCACCGCGTCGACGCGCACGTCCCGATCACGGCGCTGGTCCGTGAATGGGTCGACGAAGCGGCCGCCGCGGATGCGGATCTCGACATCTCGGCCGTCATCCGCCGTTACGCGCATGGCGCATCTCTCCGAGATGCGACTTGATGAGAACCGGTGAGAATGGCCGGCCAGTGGCTGGCCCACCCGAGGATAGGCAAGACGAATCGATCAGGCGTGCCCGGGTCCGCGCGCCGCCTTGAAGCGCTTGGCATCGAGCTCGTGGCGTTCGAGCCAACGTCGGACTTTGTTCCGATGTACGCCCAGGCGACGCGCCGCGCTCACGACGTTGCCCCCTTCGGCAGCCAGGGCCGCGGCGACTTCGTCATCCGGAAATCGCCGGGAGCTCGCGGGCGGTTCCACCCGGGGGATGGGCCTCCCCGCTCCGGCGCCGAGATTGTCGGCAGTCAACACGTTCGAGCCCGCGCTGACGGCCGCCGTGGCGGCTCGTCGAACCTCCGCCCGGAGCTCGCGCACGTTGCCGGGCCAAGTGCGGTGCGCACACGCTTCGACGAACGGGGCGGTTGCGCTGAGCGCTCGATCGCGGCCGCACTCGTGGAGGACGTGCTGAATGTGCCAAGGGACTTCCTCGACCCGTTTGCGCAGGGGGGGGACGCGAACTTCGGCTTGCGCGATGCGAAAGTAAAGGTCCTGCCGAAAGCGTCCCGCGCCGACCTCCACCCGCAAATCCCTCCAGGTCGCCGCGCAGACGCGGACATCGACTTGCTCGTGGCTGGTCGCCCCCAGTCGCAGAACTTCGCGGGTCTCGAGCATGCGAAGCAATTTACCTTGCACCTCGGTGGGCAGCTCGGCGATCTCGTCCAAGAAGAGCGTCCCGCCATCGGCGGCTTGCACGTAGCCTTGCGCGTCCGTGGCCCCCGAGAACGCGCCGCGACGCGAACCGAAAAGCAGTCGCTCCGCGAGCTCCTTCGGAATCGTGGCGCAATTGACGGCGGTGCAGGGAGCGCCCGGCTTCAGGCCGAAGGCATGAAACGCCTTGGCCGCAATCTCCTTTCCGCTCCCCGTTTCGCCGGTGATGAGCATGGAGGTGACCATGCCTACGGCGCGCGCGAACGCCACGGATTCGAGAGCCTTGCGAAGCGACGGGCCGCCGACGACCCCATCCTTGATGCCGAGGCCATATTGGGTGAACGGCACGATGTCTGCGGCGGTCAGCACCAGCGCCCCTCCGATGCGGACCAGGGCTCCGGACGGTGCGCTGGTCTCGTTGGCAATCAAGTGACCATTCACGAACGTGCCATTGCGGCTGCCGAGATCGATCACCTGCCACGCGGCGCCGTCGAAGGCGAAGCGCGCATGTTCGCGTGAAATCGAGGAGTCGAGGACAGCGCCGTCCGCAAGCTCGAGCCGGCCGAGCGTCACGGGCCCCTCTTTGACGCTAAAGAGTCGGTCGGCGGGGTGGCGATTCGCGAATATCACGACGAGCCCCGGAACGGGTTCGACGCGCTCGCGCGCCCTCGCGTCGACGTCCACCGCAGCAGTAATCGTCAGGGGATGGACGCTGGGGCGCTCGGCCATGCGGCCAAGTATACCCGGTCGCGGTCCGCGACGATGTCGGACGCCCTAACGCTGAGTCTCGGACGGTGGACGACCGTACGGCGCATCGATCGATGCGCGATGATCAATCGCTGCCGGCGCGCCGCGAGGACCTGGACGGAGCTGTCGCTGGGGCCGCTCACGGCGCTCGACGAGGTCATGTCGGAGCTCTCATGCCGATGGTATTGTTATTCGAGGCGCAAGCCGGGAGCTCACCGGACATTGGGCCGAGTAGGCATCCTACCCCCGGATCTCCCGGCGAATCTCGTGGAGCAACGGGGCCGGAAGCCAGTTCCATGGAACCAAGAGATCAAGATCAAAAAGCTTCTTCTTCTTGCGGGAGGTCGGCGCCTGCGACACCAGTGTTCCCCGAAGAAGAACAACCGAGGGTCACGACCGAGGACCGGGAGACCGCACGTGCCGTCCTCGGCGAGCGGATGAAGCGGAAGCACCCGAAGCGCCCGCCGCCGCGCCGGTTCAATCGTGCCGACGTCGACCTCGTGGCGACATCACCGCCGCCGTCGAAGGCGACCGCGAGGCGAAGCTCCAGGCGCATCGCGATGCGCTCGACGGGGCGTTCTCGGCATCGAAGGACGGACCGCCGACGTCGCGCTTCGTCTGGGGGACGCTCGCCCACTTTTTCGAGCACTCCGAGCGTGGCCGGACCGCTCGCGTGCGCGAGCAAGCGCGCGCCGAGCGCGAGGCGGCCGGGGCGACTGGCGCGCCGCCGGCGCGGGCGGCCGTTCCGGTCGAGCCGCGCGTCGAATCCAGCACGGATGCGCGAGGACATTGCACGGCTGCTGGGGAGCCTCCGATGAGTCGGCCCGGACCCAACAACTTGCGTACCCGCGTACCCACGGATAGGAGTCAACCGATGCTGACGGTCGCCGTTCTCCACCAGAAGGGCGGAAGCGGAAAGACGACGCTCGCGATCAATCTCGCCGCCGCCGCCCACCTCGACGGCGATCGCGCGCTCGTCGTCGACATGGAGCGCCAGGCGAGCGCGTTCGACTGGAGCGCCGCGCGCCAGGACGGATCGCCGCTCGACGGGCTCGCCGTTGTGAAGGCAGACAGGGCGATCGCGCTCCCGCGCTTCAAGGGAGATCTGCTTCAGCGGGGAGTGCCGATGCAGAAAATGCTGACGGAAGCGCCCGTCGTCTGCGGCCGAGCCCTTCCAGAGGATCTGGCCGAGCGCCTTGATCCCTTTCTCGCAAGCTTGCTGGAGCCAATAGCGCCGGTGGCACTCGACTCCGCCCTCGCGCCGGCCCGCGTCGAGATCCGCGCGCGCCTGACGGATCCAGGCTTTCAGCCGCTCATCCGCCATCGTTTATGCGGCCACCGCGCGCGCGACGTCTACGAGCGCGCTCGCGTCACCCGCATCGAGAAGGACCGTCCCGTTCGCCACCGCTCGCGCGAGGTCAGGCTGCCTTCGGAGGGCCGCCTCAAGACTCCGCCTATTCCCAGCGATTATGGCGACAGGGAAACGAAACTGGGTGCCTGGATTGAAGAAAGTCGGCTCCTCCGCCTTTTCGTCGTCGGTCATCGAAGGGATCACCTCGACGAGCCAGGCTTCGCCCGCTTCGGGGCGGATCCAGATGGCGCCCGTGGTCGGCTCCTCAAGCCTTGCGTGGGCGTTGACGAGCTCGGCGACTTTCTCCCTCGGGATCACGCACGGAGCATAGCCTACTCGTGGGCCTGGCGACACGATGGGAGCGCGGAGCTCAGCGACCCGCGCGCGATTGTTTCGCGCTCCGGGATACGGCGGACGAGATCGACCTGCGAACGCGGTTCCGATGCCCCAGTCGGACGGATCGCAGACCCCTGCCCGCACGGCGGTGCCGAAGTCGGTGAGCACGGCCATCCAGTCTCCCGTGGGACTGCTCAACATCAGGTTCGCCGGCTTGACGTCGCGGTGGACGAACCCGCGACGGTGCACAGCGTTCAAGGCCAGGGAGATATCCCTGCCGATCCGCGCCAGGCGGACCCTTGGGCCCGTCCCCCGTTGTGCCAGCGTCTGGCGCCGACATCCAAGACCCGCAAGATATTCGGGTGCTTGAAGACGTTCATGACACGAAGAAGTCGGCGCGCGCAATGATGCGAACCCTCGCCGAGATCGAGGCCACACAGGTGAGAACGACCGGCACCGGCATGGGGCGCCGGCCCACCTGGCTGCTCGCACCGGACATCACCCCCTGGCACAAGCGCGCCATCGACACCTTTGAACTTGGCCGCTGGATGCCCGAGCTTCTTTCCGCTAGGCCCGTCCGACGCAAACGACCTGCAAATCGTGCTGTCTCGTCCCCCATCAGGCAGAGCGTTCCATGGCGTATGTACTCGAATTCGCGACGTACGGGCTGCCCGGGCTCCATCGGCAAGTCGGCGACCTTGCGCTCAAGCGCTTGCATGCCGGTCTTTTCATCCAAGCAGACGATGTGCTCGTCGCTCGGTGTGTCGTAGTAGACATGCAGCACGTCGTCGCGCTTCTGACGAAAGTCTTCGTCATGCGACGTCAGGTACATCTTCTGCCGATGGGGCTGCAGATCGGCGCTCGCCAAGATTCGGCCGACGGTGCGATCGCTGGTCTCGATCCCTTCGGCGCGGACATGCGTGCCCAGCAGCGCCGCCGACCAGTGCGTTACCGGAATGCCAACGTCGCCCGGCGGCTTGCACGCATGGCTCTCGATGCGCGCGGCGTCGGCTGCCGAGAGAGAGAGGGCGGCCGTCCCGATCGTGGGGCGTCCGCCAGCGCAGCGACCGAGTCTTGCGCATCCTTGAAGCGTTTGCGCCACCGTCGGACCGTGCGGTCATTGACGTGCAGGGCTTTGGCCGTATCCACAATGCTTAAGCCGTCGGCCATGGCCAGCAGCGCCATGCCGCGCAATACAATGCGTTTCTCCGCGGTCGCCGGGCGAATCGCAGCCTCTACCGCCTCGCGATGCTCCGGCGAGAGGGGCAGCGGCGTCGCCCGAGGACCGCGGTGGGGTCGTGTTACCCACGGTCTCGGATCAATCATGACCTCGCAGCTATCAGGCCCTGATTCCAAGGGCCAAATTTCTGCCGAGCGGCACCTAGCCCTACTTTCGCAGATTCGACTGGGTGAGCGCTACAAAACGGCATGATTCTCCGGTCGCTTGCGTCGGACCGGCCTAGCGGAAAGAAGCTCAGGCATCCAGCGGCCAAGCTCGAAAGTGTCGATGGCTCGCTTGTGCCAGGGCGTGATGTCCGGCGCGAGCAGCCAGGTCGGCCGGCGACCCATTCCGCCGCCATTCGTTCTCACTTGGGTCGCCTCGATCTCAGCAAGCGTCCGCATCATTGTCCGTGCGGACTTCTTGGTGCCGAGAGCAAGCCGTACAAGGCTGACGAGCATCAGGCCGAGCACCGTCGCGAAGGTATGCACACGTAACGACGCATCGGCCCGCTGGTGGGACGGTCCCCACGGGACGACTCCACCTTTCTTCGAGCGCCGGAAGATTTCCTCCACGTTCCACTGGCCACGCAGCGCCGTCACCAAGCGCTCGGTCGACCAGCTATGCCGATCAGTACAAAGGACGCGCTTGCCGAGACGTGTGCGTTCCAGCTCCCGGCGCTTGCCTGCGTCGACCTGCCATTGAAACGTGGGTGCCTCCTCGCTGCCACCCACTGTCGTGTTGACGAAGGACGCCAAGTGCTCACGTCGAAGTGCCTTCGCGATGCGACGTACAAGAGCTTCTCGCCGGATACGACCCCTTGCGACCCG
The DNA here is from genome assembly GCA_963831555.1 of uncultured delta proteobacterium. Lineage (GTDB taxonomy): Bacteria > Myxococcota_A > Polyangia > Polyangiales > Polyangiaceae > Palsa-1150. The sequence goes on along the minus strand of CAWHQT010000013.1, from coordinate 73,532 downwards.
TCGTTCGAGCTTCGTGAGCTCCCCCTTGGCTTTGCGCAGGGCCACAGCAATGCCGCGCTTCTGACCTTCGAGAAGTTCATCGCTCTCGACAACGACGAGAGTCCGATCGAGGTCGCCGACCGATGTACGCAGCCGCGCCGCGCGCACGCCTCCGAGCTTGCCGGTCAGCAGCGTCATCGCGCCTCGGCTCGCCGCATGAATCAGGGCTTCCTCGGCGGCCTTGGTGCCTAGCGGCAGCGACGTGATCGTGTAGTAGCCCGCGACGTCGAGGTTGAGTTCCATCTGCTCGCCCCACGAGCCGCCGTCGCGCACGAGCGTCCGTTCGCCGGGCCGCTTGCGTCCCTCGCCCGCGTCGAGCGCGTCATGCAAACGCCCGAGACCCCCCAGACAATCCTCCAGCACTCGATGGTCCGACGCATTGCCAGCGTAGGTTCGATGAAACAGCGGGACGTGCCCCGTCTCGCTCACGAGAACACCGAGACCGACGACGCGCAGATCGGAGCGCTTGCTCTTGGCGTGTCCCCGACGCGCCAGCTCGCCCGGCGTCATCGTCGCGATGTGCGTATCGAAGTTCGTCGTGTCAAACGCGAGGACATCCGTGCCGAGTTCGAATCGCGATACCGCCGCGCGAGCAAGCTCCAGCTGGGCACTCTCCAGCTGAGCATCGTCGACCGTCATCGCCAGCCGATGAAACTCCTGCCCGGTAAATGCCGCGGCGGGCAGACACGACACGCGCGGAATCGCTTCTCCGAGAAACGCGCTCAAGTGACACTTGCCGGCCGGAGCGCACGCTCGCTGCACGGCCACCGCGAGCACGACCTCCCCCAACGACACGCTTTTGGGGCCTCCGCTCCAACCGCATGCGCGATTGATCACCCCCACCATGTCCAACTGCTCGGCCACCCAGACGAGCGCGCCCACGTCGCCCACCCGACGTCGACCGATCGTCCGCGTGTCACGCAGCTCCACTCTCGGCGGCGGGTCCGCGGGCCCCAGAACCGCTTGCCGCGAATACGCTTGCCCAGCCTTCGCATCCCACACCGCCTGCGCCGCGACTCGGTACCGCCGAGCACCCACAACCTTCTCGCTGAAGTACACATCCTTCTGCTAGCGCATCCCAGGCCGAATGGAAAGCCCGTTCCCCTTCATTTGCGCCAAATCCCTCGCCCATCCACCCCCCCCACACGCGCCAATCTGCGAAAGTAGGGCTAGTACGAACAACTTCATCGAGTGCGATACGATCGTGTCGATTAAAGGGCAGCCGACCTTGAAGGTCGAACAGAACCCGTTCCGCCTCACGATCGTGACCCCTACCGACCTTCCGTCGGGGCGCCCGGTCCGCGTTGTCGCTAATCAGCTGGAACCCCCTTCCGGCGCCAGCGTAGCGCCAGCGAGGTCAGCCCGCTGGTCCGCGTTGTCGCGACCGAGAAACATGTCACGGTCTTCTGGGAGCAGTTCTTGATCGCCGCGGCGACGCAGCTAGGAGAGAACAGCGTTCACGTTCACATCGACTTCCGCCCCCTAGGAATCAACGTGTTCGACGACGTCACTGGCTTGCACGTCGGCGGTACGCACTTCTCCCGATCCGGGATGGCGGGATCGCAAGTCGCTATCAGCCTCGCCTAAGCTCATCTCCGCGAAGTCGTCCTCGAGAAACGACGAGACCCCGGACGGGTAGAGGAACTGGAGAAGCTTGTCCGCGCGGACCTGCTCGACGCTTAGTACCGCGAACTTCGCTCACGCGCCCAGGTTCACCATATCCCCAGTGAAAGAAGGACTCGCCCGGCAAATAAACTAGCGCTCCTGCGGGGTGATGCTTCCGGATTCGATCGCGACGTAGACCGGCCCCTGGGCGCGCGCTGCCTCAGCAAACTGCCTACTTAGGGCCGCCTCCAGGTGGCCTCCCTGCCGACGATCGACGGTATCGCCACAAGACAGAGGGCCGGGAGGTGGATCGACGAAACGCGTAGCCGATTGAGCGACTACGGGACCACGCTTATGTGACCACCGGCAATCTGCTAGCGACCGCCTTCTGATATCCAAATCCTAGTGTAGCGCAGGGTCGCGGAGTTGAGCTTGCCCGCCACCAAAGCCGCAGCATCCATCTTGGTTACGGCCCCTCCGGATGACGCGCACCCGGAACTCTATCGGATCGAGCTTGGTGATCTTCAATGCCCCTGACCGGTGTTGCTGCACTGGAAACGAAGTATCAGGAGGTTCCGGGCACGACGGATGAGAAGATCCCGTACGCGCTGCAAGACCTCGAAGCGCTCTGGATTCCCGGCTGCCTCGTTTACGCCGGCTCCGGGTGGTCTAAGGGGGTGCTCCACACCCTCGAAGGCTCTCGCCGCGCCGTCCATTGCTTGCACGAGCGACCGGACCTAGCCCGTACGTTCGCGACGCGCGAGTTGGACCACGTTCTCGCCGCCGTTTTTGGTCTCTGGGACCGCGTGATTCCCGAGGACGACGTTCGCGCCATGATCATCCAACTGGAACGTCGCCGCCGAGAGCACGGACTCATACCGCAGACTGGCAAGTTCGCCGTCAAACGCGCCGCTTCTGTAACAGAGGCGATGGGTAGCCTCCCAAGCATCGCAGACCCGCACCGTTCGTCCGGGCCGTCGCGTCCGCCCCTGGCGAAGGAGCGTGCGCGCTCGCTATTCCTGTCATCGCTATGCGGGAGGCCCTACCGCGTACAGGACAAGACCCGCCTTCGCTACGCGCTGTACCGCGCTGAACCCGACGCGCAGATCCTCCGCCGCGTGGCGAAGCTCGTCCCGCATCACCCTGAGCACGCCGACGTGTTCTTCACCTACCTGCGACGATTCGATGCCCGTCGCTCCATCGTCGAGTTGTGCGTCGACACCATCAGACGCAGCGCCTACGCCTACGTACGCGGGGAGGCGTGGCTGGTCCTCGCCGAACATCTCTCTGTGGCGACCGCCATGAGTCGCGCGCGCCGTAAGAGCCTCATCGGAAGGGCAGTCGCGCTCGCTAAGAAGCGGCGTCCAATGAACTTCTTCGAGACCCTCGCTGCTTGCCATTTCTTGGCCGTAGCGGAAACCCTCGAGGACAAGCACTAAAGCCGGTTTCTGAAATTTCAACCGCCCTTGCTCCAGGCGCTTGTCGCTGACGCGCTTCCGGACACGGCTTTTGCAGCCGGCGAAGCCGCTGACGCCTACCTGCGCGCGAAAGAGTTCGAACCCGGCATCTCGATCTGCTCGCGGATACACTCGCTTGGGCTTGGTCCCTCAACGTTCGGGTTACGCCCGTCGTCCTTGTGCTCCAAGGTTCGAAATACCATGCAGGAGCTGGGCACCATCCCGACCGCCGGCGGTCCAGTTGATGCAATCGCAGATCTCCTTCAGCGTCGCTTTGGGCCGTCGATGTCGACTAAGTCGTGGCATGCGCTGCTTCGGGGGATTCCGGCTTGGCAGCGAGGGCTGGTAAAAAGGAGCGGCGCGCCGGATCTCACCCCGACGCGCCGCAAATCACGAGGTGCCATCGTGACCATAGGCAATCTATCCGCAGCGCATCGGTACGCATGGAAGATTTTCTCGCATGCGAACAGAGCGTCGACTCGGACGAGCTCGCGGCCCGTCGACTTGCCGCGCGCCTGCTCTGGTTCGCGGAGGAGGTCCGCGAGGCTTCCCTTCGACGGAGCGAGAAGGATTGTCCGTGGCCCAACGAGCGCTGGCTCCAGGAAGAGCGAGACTTTGTGCGCGAGTTGCGTCGAACTGAGTCTCGCGCACGAAGCGACGCCTGGATCGCACTGATGGAGCCCTCCGAGATCATCGGGAGGGTGTGCATTCCGGTACCCCCTGGGTTTGTAGGCGCTGCGCCCGTCGAGCGGGTGCTCGGCGAGTTCCGCCGCCAGTGGCCCGAATATGCGGTCAAGCTGGACAAGAATCACGTGAACGATGCACTCGTTGCCGCTTACAAGCCGAGGAAGGGGTGGAGCAACGGGGGATCGAAACCCCTCCGATCGTCGAACTCACGTCAACTCGCGTCGACTCGCGTAAGCATCACCCTACGCGAGTTGACGTAAACCCCTGTCTTCAGGACGACGGCGGGCTACCTGATTCGGCGCACGCGCACGCGGGGCAGACGGGTCTGGTTGAGGCGGCCCTCGCGCGGGCCGTTCAGCTCGCGGCCGAGGCAGCTCGCTGGGACGTGGTAACGCAGCTCGCGCGAGAGCTCGAGGTACGCCGGCTGGCGAGCGCGGCCAACGTGGTGCCGCTGCCCCGCGGCCCGCGCCGCGGCCGCGCGCAACGCTAGGCGCGCCGGTTTTCGTTTGCGCTGGATCGCTACGGGGCGTCAGGTGCCTCCGTAAAGGTCGTATCGCTTCAGTTTCTCGTAGAGCGTTCGAAGCCCGATGCCCAGCTTTGTTGCGGCGAGACGCCGGTTGCCTCCCACAGCGGCCAAGGTGCGAAGGATCGACTGCCGTTCAAGCTCCGCGAGCGACCCCTCGGCAATGCGCGTCGCGTCTGCAGGCTCCGAGCACGGCTCCATGGTTCCGGATGCCTCTTCGCCCGTCCCGGTCGGCGGGGTCTCTCGACTAACCGTTTCGCGAACGGCCGGCGATTCGGAGACTGGCGCGCGAGGTGGTTCGGCGGAGGGCCCGGCGAACCAACGCGCGTCGACGGTTAGCTCCTCGTCCGACGACACAATGAGGGCTCGTTCGACGACGTTCTGCAACTCGCGGATGTTCCCCGGCCAAGAATAGGAGTGAAGTAGCTCCAGAGCCTGTGGGTGGACACGGCGCGCTCGTTTCTCGCGCCCTTGACCGTGACTCATGAAGTATTCGACGAGCAGAGGAATGTCTTCCTTTCGTTCCCGCAAAGGAGGCATCTCAATCGGGAAGACGTTCAGTCTGTAGAAGAGGTCACTCCGAAATGTGCCCGCCGCAATCGCGGCAGTAAGGTCGCGGTTCGTGGCGGCAACCACACGGACGTCGGCGGCGATTGGCTTTTGCCCGCCCACCCGCTCGAATTCTCTCTCCTGGAGGACACGCAACAACGCCACTTGCGTCTCCACGGGCAGCTCCCCGACTTCATCGAGAAAGAGGGTCCCGCGCTGCGCTTGCTCGAAACGTCCGCTCCGCCGTTGCACCGCCCCGGTGAAAGCGCCCTTCTCGTGACCGAACAGCTCCGAAGCGATGAGGGATTGCGGAATCGCCGCGCAGTTCACGCTCACGAATGGCTGCGAGCGCCGGCCCGAACGTTCGTGGACGGCGCGCGCCACGCGCTCCTTTCCCGTGCCCGTCTCCCCCAGAATGAGCACGGTCGCCTCCGCCGGCCCCACCGCCTCCACCAGATCGAGCACCCCCCTCAAGGCGCGACTTTTCCCGATCATGCCCACACCGCTGTTGGGCAAGGGATCGCTCTCGATGGGCTGCGCGCGTCGAGGGGACGTCCTCGCGAGCGCCCGCCCGATCGCCTCCAGCAGCACGTCCTCCGGCGGCGGCTTGGTCAGAAACTCCTGAGCGCCGGCCTTCATCGCTCTCACGGACGTGGGAATGTCGCCGCGACCCGTGAGAAAGATGACGGAGAACCTCGCATCGAGCTTTCGCTGGAGCTCGAGTCCGCTCATGCCCGGCAATTCCAGATCGAGCACAACGCAGCTCGGCTTGCTTGCCCATTGGCTGTCCAAGAACTGCCGCGCCGACCCGAAGGCCTCCACGGGCCACCCAGCAGATCGGATGAGGCTTCCCACCGACTCGCGTACGGAGAAATCGTCATCAACAACGTACACGGGCCCTGCCGAAGAATTCATGACGCCTCCAATCATTCGCTGGGTAGTGCCGTCTCGACGGCTCTCAATAGTGCTTCTTCGTCCAACGGCTTGGGTAGGTATTCCACAGCGCCGTCTTTCAGCGCCCGCAAACGCACTTCCTCGTCGGAGGCATGCGCGGTCATCAAGATCACCGGCAGCCCCGGATGGCTCAGCGCCAGATGGCGCTGCAGTTCGAGCCCGCTCATGCCCGGCATGCGCACGTCCGTGATCACGCAATCGGTCTTGTCGAGGGTAGGCGACGCGACAAATTCTTCCGCCGACGCGAATTCAATGACAGCGTGTCCGACCGATCGGAGCAAGCTCGACATCGATTCGCGAATAGACGCATCATCATCGACAACTGTGATGTGAGAAACCGCCATGACACCCGTGGTCGTATTAAGGGCCGGCGCGTGCCGGCTGTCGACTACACCTTCGTATAAGTCAACGCTGCGGTAGGCTGACGGGGCCATTTTCAGCCTCTTTTTTTCTTTCGGCCGTCCCCCGGGTCGGGGGAAAAGCGTCGCCACGCATTTGCGTTCAGCGCGATCATGGCCTCGCCGTGGTCCGATTCGGCTTCCGTCGCGTTGCGTCGCGTCCTCGGCCGCGAGGCTTGAAGTTCCCCGGCGACGGTGCCAGCTTGGGCATGCCACTTGGCGAGCGCGGGAAAAGGCGTCGTGACGAAGCTTTCCAACGATGTGTTGACGGCCAAGAGGAACGGCGAGGTGACGCACCCGCCAATCCTGGTTGTCGCTCCCGCGGGAGAATACCCTGCACGCGAAGCCGTCAGGCGGCTGGAGCACGAATATGAGCTCAGGGCGGCGCTCGAAGCCGAATGGGCCGCGCGGCCGGTGGGACTCGCCCCCCGCGAGGGTCGAATGGCGCTGCTGCTCGAGGACCCGGGGGGCGAGCCACTCGACCGGCTCTTGGGTACGCCACTCGGGATAACGCAGTTCCTCCGTATCGCCATTCCACTCGCGACGGCGATCCGGCAGATGCACGAGCGAGGTCTGATCCACAAGGACATCAAGCCAGCGCATGTCCTCGTGGACACGACTCGCGAGCGCGCGTGGCTCACCGGATTCGGCATCGCTTCGCGCCTGCCTCGGGAGCATCGAGCTCCCGAGCCGCCGGAGGTGATCGCCGGAACACTCGCGTACATGGCACCCGAACAGACCGGGCGAATGAACCGCTCGGTCGACTCGCGCAGCGATCTCTACGCTCTGGGCGTCACCTTTTACGAGATGCTGACGGGGATGCTGCCGTTCACGGCCGCGGATCCGATGGAGTGGGTTCACTGCCACATCGCCCGGCAACCGGTCCCGCCGGAGGAGCGGGTCGCGGGTATCCCAGACCGCCTCTCCGCGATCGTGATGAAGCTTCTCGCGAAGACCGCCGAGGCTCGCTACCAGACGGCGGCCGGTCTCGCGATCGACCTGCGGCGGTGTCTTCTGGCCTGGGAGGCGACCGGCCGCATCGAGCCATTCCCGCTCGGCGCCGAGGACGCGTCGGACCGTCTGATCATCGCGGAGCGGCTGTACGGCCGCGACCGCGCGATCGACACCCTCGTGGCCGCCTTCGACCGTGTCGTCGCCCAGGGGACTCCTGGGCTGGTGCTGGTCTCCGGCTTCTCCGGCATCGGCAAATCCTCGGTGGTCAATGAACTGTACAAGGTGCTCGTCCCGCCGCGTGGTCTCTTCGCAGCGGGGAAGTTCGACCAGTATGCGCAGGACATCCCGTACGCCACCCTGGCCCAGGCATTCCAGACCCTCGTCCGCCAGATCCTAAGCAGGAGCGACGCGGAAGTCTTTCGCTGGCGCGACTCCATTCGCGACGCACTGGGCCCGAACGGCCAGTTGATCGTGAACCTCGTCCCCGAGATGGAGCTCCTCATCGGCGAGCAGCCACCGGTTGCGGAGCTCGCACCCCGGGACACGCAGAACCGCTTTCAACTGGTCTTCCGGCGACTCATCGGCGTATTCGCTCGACCAGAGCACCCGCTCGCCCTCTTCCTCGACGATCTGCAGTGGCTGGATCCCGCGACTCTAACGTTGCTCGCAGACCTGGTGGCCCGGCCCGAGGTGGGCTCGCTCCTCCTGGTCGGCGCGTACCGCGACAACGAAGTCAGTTCCTCTCACCCGCTCATGCAGACGCTGGGGGCGATTCGCGAGGCCGGGGCCCCGGTGCAGGACATTGTACTGGCTCCCCTCAGCCTCGAGGACGTCGGTCAGCTCGTGGCCGATATTCTCCACTGCGGGGCTGAGCGCGCCGAGCCCCTCGCGCAGCTCGTGCACGACAAGACAGGCGGCAATCCCTTCTTCGCTATCCAGTTCCTCATGATGCTGGGCGATGAGCTGCTCCTGACCTACGACGCGCAGGAAGGCGAGTGGACCTGGGACGTCAACCGCATCCGGGCCAAGGGCTATACCGACAACGTGGTGGACCTCATGGTCGGTAGGCTGAACCGCCTGAGCGACGGGACGCGGGAAGCGTTGAAGGAGCTGGCCTGCCTCGGGAACGCCGCGGAGGTCTCGACGCTGAAGGTGCTTCACGGGCACTCCGAGCAGGCGGTGCACAACGGTCTCTGGGAGGCCGTCCGCGCCGGGCTCGTCTTCCACCAGGATGGCGCCTACAGGTTCTTGCATGACCGCATCCAGCAGGCCGCCTATTCGCTGATCCCAGAAGAGCACCGTGCCGCAGCGCATCTACGCATCGGCCGTGCCCTCCTGGCGGGCATGACGCCCGACGATCTCGATCAACGTCTTTTCGACGTCGCGAACCAGTTCAATCGGGCCATCGCCTTGGTGGTCGACCGGGATGAGAAGGCGCAAGTTGCGACGATTAACTTGCGCGCGGGTCGAAAGGCGAAAGGCTCGGCGGCCCACGCGTCGGCGCGCGTATATCTCGCGGCGGGCATGACCCTGCTCGATGACGAGGATTGGACCGACCGGTATGATTTGACGTTCAACCTGTGGCTCGAACGCGCGGAATGCGAGTTTCTGGCGAGTAACTTCCACACCGCGGAGCAACTGATTGAAGAATTGCTGCGGCGCGGGGCGACGAAAATCGACAATGCCGCCGCCGCTCATCTCAAGGTCCAGCTGCACATCGTGAAGTCCGAGAACGCGCAAGCCGTGGACAGCGCCCTAGCCTGCCTCCGTCTGTTCGGAATCGATATCCCCGCCCACCCGACCTGGGAACAGGTTCAGGCAGAATACGAGGAGGTCTGGCGCAACTTGAAGGGACGTCAAATCGAAGACCTGATCCATCTGCCGCTAATGACGGACCCGGAGGTGCTGACCGCGCTGCGGCTGCTTTCCGACCTATCTGAATCCGGCTATTTTACCGACATTCCCTTGTCTTGTTGGCATCCGTGCCGGATGATCAACATCAGCATCCAACACGGGATATGCGCCGCCTCTGCGCACGCGTGTGGCTTTCTCGCTTTTCACCTCGGCACCCACTTTGGCAGCTACGCCGATGGCCGACGTTTCGCCAAGCTCGGTTGTGAGCTGGTCGAGAAGCACGGTTTCAGCGCCTACCGATCGAAAGTCTACCTCGTGGTAGGAGCCGTGAGTCTGTGGACACAGCCAATCGCGGTGTCGCTCGAACTCATGCGGGCCGCCTTCCGCGCCGCAACCGAGACGGGTGAACTCACGTTCGCCTGCTACTCAATGTACCACATCGTCAAGACACTTCTCGCACGGAACGACGCGCTCGACGCCGTGTGGGACGAAGCGCAGACGGCCCTTACCTTCGTGCGCCGGGCTGGGTTCCGCGATATCGCCGACATGATCGTGAGCCAGCAACGCTTCGTAGCGACCCTGCAGGGTCGAAGCGCGACCTTTTCGACCTTCAGCGACGCAGAGTTCGACGAAGCGGCCTTCGAGGCGCAGCTGGCCGGGGATCGGATGCCGTTCATGGTCTGCCTGTACTGGACCCTCAAATTGAAGGCGCGGTTCCTATCCGGGGACTACGCCGAGGCTCTCGAGGCAGCCAAGCAGGCCAAGGAGGTACTCTGGGCACAGTCCGGGCAGATCGTACTGCTCGACTACTACTGCTATGCCGCGCTGACGGTCGCAGCGCTGTACGACAAGGGTTCTGCCGACGAACGTATCGCGTGGCTCGAACTCCTGACCGCGTGCCGGAAACAGCAAACCACCTGGGCGGAGAACTATCCACCCACGTTCGGCGACAAGAACGCGCTCGTGTCGGCCGAGATCGCCCGCCTCGAGGGTCGCGATTCCGATGCCATGCGCCTCTATGACGACGCCGTTCGATCCGCCCATATGCACGGCTTCGTGTTCGACGAGGGCGTCGCTCATGAGGTGGCAGCGCGGTTCTACGCCGCGCGCGGCTTCAATGCGATCGCCGACCTGTATCTCCGGAACTCGATGTCCTGTTTCGCTCGCGCGGGAGCGGAGGGCAAGTCCCGGCAGCTCCAAGAGGCCCACCCGCAGCTCCGCGGCGAAGACGGCCTTGCGCCCGCCTCGACCACGTTCGGCGCGACCGCCACGCAGCTGGACATCGGGGCCGTGGTCAAAGCGTCGCAGGCGATCTCGGGTGAGATTGTGCTCGACCGGCTGGTGGAGGCGCTGATGACCATCGCGCTCCAGCATGCAGGTGCCGAGCGCGGTCTGCTCATCGTCGTCCAGGCCGATGCGCTGCAGATCGTGGCAGAGGCGCGGACCGACCGGAGCACCGTCGAGGTCACGCTTCGGGAGCGAGCGGCCACGTCGTCGGAGGTGCCCAGGTCCCTTCTCCAGACGGTCGTCCGGACGCAGCAGAGCGCCATCCTGGACGACGCCTCGGTTCTGAACCCGTTCTCCGCGGACGACTACTTCCGCCAGAAGCGAGCCCGCTCCGTCCTGTGCGTTCCTCTCGTGAAGCAGGGCAAGTTGATCGGTGCGATCTATCTCGAGAACAACCTGACGCCGCACGTATTTACCCCCTCCCGTCTCTCGGTCCTGAATCTCTTGTCGTCTCAGGCTGCGATCTCACTCGAGAATGCCCGTCTCTATGCCGAGTTGATCGAGGAGAACCGCGAACGGCAGGCGGCCGAAGCAGCGCTGCGGATGAGCGAAGAGCGGTGGCGCAATCTGTTCGAGAACGCGCCCGTCGGCATCGCCTTGACTGGTTCGAACATGCGCTACGCCGCGGCCAACCCGGCTTTTCAGAGAATGATCGGCTACTCGGAGGCCGAGCTCCTCCGTCTTTCGCCTGCAGATATCACCCATGAGGAGGACCGTGCGGCCACGGAGGCGGTTGTTGCTTCGCTCGTGAACGGGGCCGACCCCACACAGCGTCTCGAGAAGCGCTTCCGGCGGAAGGACGGCGGCGTGGTTTGGGGAGACGTCAGCGGCTTTTTGGTGGCGCCGGTTGCCGGGAGCGCACCGTTTCTCGCGGCGGTCGTGGTCGACATCACCGACCGCAGGCGGGCAGAAGACGATCTCCGCGAGGTGCAGGCGGAGCTCGCGCACGTCGCACGGGTCACGACCATGGGTGAGATGGCGGCGTCAATCGCCCACGAAGTCAACCAGCCGCTCACGGGCGTGGTGATGAATGGCAACGCCTGTATCCGATGGATGGCGGGAGACCCCCCCAACCTGGCGGAAGCGCGCGACGCTGTGCAGCGCATCATTCGCGACGGCAAGCGTGCGAGCGAAGTGATCGCTCGGATACGAAACCTTTCGAGGAAGAGCGGCTCCGAGAAGGAGCCGCTCGATCTGAACGAGATCATTGCCGAGGTGGTGGCCTTTACCCAGGGTGAGCTACGGAGAACGCGCGTCACGTTGCGGACCGAGCTCGCGCACGATCTTCAGAGGGTCATGGGCGATCGGGTCCAGTTGCAACAGGTTGTGCTCAACCTCGTCCTCAACGGGATCGAAGCCATGGGCGCCGTCGCAGACCGGCCCCGGGAACTGGTGATCGAGACGAAACGCGAGGACGACCGACGCGCACGCGTCGCGGTCCGCGACGTCGGCGCCGGACTCTCCCCTGAGAATATCAACCGACTCTTCGATGCGTTCTACACGACGAAGCGGGGCGGAATGGGGATGGGCCTCTCCATCAGCCGGTCGATTATCGAGAACCACGGCGGGCGGCTATGGGCCGTCCCGAACCAAGGGCCGGGAGCAACATTCCTCTTTACGCTGTGAGCCCGGGATGCGCGGCGCCCGCGACGAGCGCCGGTACATTCGGGTCGACTGCGCGCCTCACCCCTCCGTGCTCAGGTGGGCGCCAAGTGAGCTTCGACGAACCACAGCGATTTGTCCGCTCCGCGCGAAATCTCGGTGAAGACATCGGCGGTGTCGGCGTCGCCGAGATCGGCGGTTCGCGCAATGGCCGCTCGCACAACCTTGGCGAAGGACGACAGCGCGTTCGACAACGTCTGGACGTGGTCGCGCGCGTTGGGTCCCTTGGCCCCGTATTCGTCAAGCGTGGTTCGCTTGGCCACCGAACGCGCCGTTCCGTCAGCGACTCCCCCCAGCTGGACGGCACGCTCGGCGATGAGGTCGACGTACTCCTCGACTTCCTCGTTCACCTCATCGAAAAGCTTGTGAAGGGCAATGAAATTGGGCCCTTTGACGTTCCAGTGCGCTTGCTTGCACTGCGTCTGCAGGTCGATGGCGTCGGCGAGTCGGGCGTTGAGAACGTCGATCACGGCGCCGCGGACGGTCTCGGGCAGATCGTTCTTCGTCGGATACATCGGAATCTCCTTGCTTGCTGACACGGGGTACAGGGGTCCCGGAACGCAAGTGGCGCGCCTTCGCCCCGCCCATTGGGCGCCGGCGCCCATTCTGGCCGGGAATCGGTAGCCGCTGCCGCTTCCGCACGATCCGGGTGCCGAATCGGCATTCGTCGAAGGTGCCTTTCCCTTCGTGCGCGCGTCTCTTGGAGCGGACGTCTTTTGAACGGAACGTTCATAAAGACGGGTGCGACCAAACCTGGGGTTAGACCAACCGGCCGCCGCGACACGCTCAAGCGACGGTTGCTCTGAGCGGCAATGAACCTGCGGCGGCCAGATCGGCCGCCCGGGCAGCAGATGGCTCGTGCCGTGCTTGTAGGGGCAGACCATGTTGACGCGCACCGTCCCCTCAATCGCGAGTCTCGAATCGAACGACGACGGGCAGCTTATCGCGGAGCTTCGGACCGCCGAGCTTCGGGAGCAGCTGGCCCTCGTGCGGACTCTCGCCGACCACATCGACAATCTCTTGCGACCCAGCGACATCAAGGGAGCAAGCGAGCAGCTTTTCGAAGAGATGGCGCGCCTCGGATGCCGACTCTTCGAAACGGCGATATCGCTCGCCGGGTCGCATCCTGAGCCAACCCGGGGCGCCTCCGATGGATCGCATACGCAGCCGGTTGCGGAGCCCTGCTCTCGGGGATCAAGTATGGCATGATGGCATCCGTGAACGTTCGGTTTCCTCATCGTCTTGGGTAGGGCCCGTGTTGCGCAAGCCCGAGTCCGCACCGATCGTGTTCGTCGTCGACGACGACGAATCGGTACGGGAGGCGCTGGCAAGCCTGATTCGCTCTGCGGACATGCGGGTCGAGGTGTTTCCAACGGCGCAAGCATTTCTGCAGCACCCTCCGGTGGATGCCCCCAGTTGCCTGCTACTGGACGTACGGCTGGAGGGTGCGAGCGGGCTCGACGTCCAGCGGCGTCTAACGGAGTTGGACACGGAGATCCCCATTGTCTTCATAACGGGCTTTGGCGATGTCCCTACCTCGGTCACTGCCATGAAGGCGGGCGCGATCGAGTTTCTGCTCAAGCCGCTGGCCGACGTGGACGTGTTGGAGGCGATTGGCCGAGCCGTTGCGCGAAACCGGGTCACCCGCGAGCGACAGGCCGAGATCGCGGATCTGCAGTCACGCTACCGCTCGCTGTCGGCGCGGGAACGGGAAGTGATGCGGGAGGTCGTGAAGGGGCTTCTGAACAAGCAGATCGCCGCGGACCTCGGGATTAGCGAGATCACGATCAAGGTCCATCGTGGCCAGGTGATGCGTAAGATGATGGCTGGTTCGCTGGCAGACCTGGTGAGGCAGGCGCAGAAGCTCGGCATCCAATAGGCTTGATGCGCTCGCCGATTGAGGTCTTGGACGCGCAACAACGCGCAACAACGCGCAACAACAAAAAGGGGAGGCCCTGAGATACCGATGAAAACGATGAAGGCCGTGCGCTTCGAAAAATACGGACCGCCCTCGGTTCTCACGATCCAAGAACTCGGAGTCCCAGACCTGCGTCCAGGTCAGGCGCTGATCGAGGTGCACGCCTCTGCGGTGAACCCTAGCGATGTCAAGAACGTCGCAGGGGCTTTCCACTCCCCACTCGCGCGCGTTCCGGGGCGCGACTACGCGGGGATGGTTGCCATCGGCGACGGGTGGAAGGGCAAGGAGGTCTGGGGCAGTGGCCCGGGGCTAGGCATAACGCAAGACGGAACGCATGCCCAATATGTCATCGTGGACTTGGATTCGCTCTCCGAAAAACCAGCGCAGCTTTCGATGTCGGAGGCGGCCGCAGTCGGTATCCCCTATCTCACGGCATGGTCGGCACTCGTCGACGCCGCCAAGATCCAAGCCGGCGAAACCCTGTTGGTCACCGGCGCAGTGGGGGCGGTAGGCCAGGCCGCGATCCAGATTGCGCATTGGAAAGAAGCGCGAGTGATCGGTGTCGACATCTTGGACAATCCGTCCGACGCGGACGTCTTCATCAACGTGAGACGCGACGATCTCGTCACCGAAGCGAGAGCGTCGACCGATGGAAAGGGCCCTGACCTTGTGTTCGATTGCGTGGGCGGCCCGATGTTCGAGTCGTGCTTAAAGTCGCTGCGGATCGGCGGTCGCCAAGTGGCGATCACGAGCCTCGGTGATGGACGAGTCACATTCAACTTGAGAGATTTCTATCACAATCGCCTCCGCTTGATTGGCGTCGACTCCCTGGGGCTCACCGGCCCGCAGATAGCGACGACCATGGACAGCCTCCGGGCGGGCTTCGAAGGCCGTCATTTGCGGCCGCCCTCCATTCAGACATGGTCCCTGGAGCAGGCGGTCGACGCCTATGTGGCGGTGCAGACGGGGACGTCAGGCAATAAGCATGTCATTTTGCCAATGCTCCAATCGATGGCTTCGCAAGCCGGGGAGGGCGCGTGATCGTAAAGATTGTCTGCGGGGTGGTTGTCGCTGTCCTCATCGGCGTTGGTTGCCGCTTTTTCGAGATCCCGCTTCCGGGGCCGCCCGCGATCCTGGGGGCGTTTCTGGCCGTCGCAATGGCGACTGGATACACGGTGAGGTGGACCCCATGGTTCGGACCACGGATGGCAGCAGCTAAGGTGGAGCCTGCGTCGTCTTCTTCTGTATCCTACATATAATAAAATATCGGTAGTCTCTTCTTCGTCACACCCTCACAGTCGTCGCGTGCAGCGACTACGTTGCAGCACGCCACGAGGGGGAGCGCGAGGGGGAGACTGGCAACTTGGGGACGAGGCTGTGGACGAGGACCGAGGTCATGCCGCCCTCCGGGCGCCGCGGTAAAAGGCGGCGGGCGTCTGGTAGCCGAGGGCCTGGTGCGGGCGCTGCTCGTTGTAGAAAGTGAAGTAGCGACCGATACCAGCACGCGCTTCGGCCACGGCGTCGTAGGCGTGCAGGTAGACCTCTTCGTACTTGAGCGAGCGCCACAGCCGCTCGACGAATACGTTGTCGAGGCAGCGGCCCTTGCCGTCCATGCTGATCGCGATGCCGCGGTCGCGAAGCGGCTTGGTGAACGCGTCCGCCGTGAATTGGGCCCCTTGGTCCGTGTTGAAGATCTCCGGCTGCCCGAAGCGTTCGAAGGCCTCTTGTAGCGCCTCGATGCAAAAGCTCGAGTCGAGCCTGGTCGATAGCCGCCACGACAGGACGCGCCGCGAGTACCAGTCCATGATCGCCACCAGGTACACGAAGCCGGACTTCATCGGGATGTACGTGATGTCCGTGGCCCAAACGTGATTCACCCTGGAAATCGAGAGGCCGCGAAGCAAATACGGGAAGACGACGTGTTCTGGGTGGGGCTCGCTCGTCTTGGGTTTCGGTGCCATCGCCTCGAGCCCCATCAAGCGCATGAGCCGCTGGATGCGCTTGCGATTGGCGTCGCGGCCTTCGTTTCGAAGTTCCAGCGAAAGCTTGCGGCTCCCGTAGAACGGATACTTCAGGTGAACCTCGTCGATTCGGCGCATGAGCGCCAGTTCGTCCGGACTCGTCGCCACGGGCTCGTAGTACGTGCCCGAACGCGACAACCGCAGCAGCTCGCACTGCCGGCGAACGGACAGGTCGGGGCGCTTCCAGTCGATCATGGCACGGCGCTCATTCAGCCCGCACGACCGAGTCCTTTGGCTAAAAAATCGCGCTCCACCGTGAGCTCGCCGATCTTCTTGAGCAGCTCTCCCTCTCGCTCGCTGCTGTGGCTCTCGGCCTTGCCTTCGCCGTTGGTGAACGCGCGAGCTGCATTCTCTAGGAACTCCCGCTTCCACTTGTAAATCTGGTTGGGGTGCACGCCGTAGCGCTTGGCCATTTCCGATGCTGTCCCCTCCTCTCGCACAGCCGCCAACGCGACCTTGGCCTTGAATTCCGGCATGTGCTTGTTACGTGTATTCTTCATTGCCCCTGCTCCTCTCGGTTTTGGAGCAGGCTCCCCGTACCACCTTAACCCGTGGTCCGAAATCCGGGGTCCACTTCACGGTGACGGACAAGGTCCTGGCGGCGCGGACAAGAACTGAAGCGCCGAGGATCTCCGCGGAGGCGACCCGAGCGGGCGCGGGAGCGCCAAGGGAGTAGGGTTTGCTGTCCGTGCAGACGCCCGTCCGTGCCGGTTTCGGGAAGGTCAGTTACCTCTCTCTCGGTGCGACGGGCTCGACCCGCGTGCCCTCCACCACGTCGCCGCCCGGGCTGGCGACGACCTGCTCGCCCCCGACCAGACCGTCCACGAGATCGACATCGCGACCGTTGTCGAGACCGCGCACCACCGGGGCAAGGTGGACTCGCCCCGCACTGTCCACCGTCGCCACGTGGACGCCGCGCGCGTCGGTCATGACGGCGCTCGATGAGACGCGGACCACGCGATGGGCCACGGCGACCGCCATCGTCACTTCGGCGAACATCCCCCCAAGGAGCTCGCCCTTGGGGTTGGGAATGTCGATCTCGACGTTCAGAGTGCGAAGGGCCGGGTCGAGGGTCCCGGCCGTGCGTGTCACCCGGCCCTCGAACACTCGCCCCGGGACCTGCCGGATGGAGACTTCCGCCGCCTCGCCATCTTTCACGCTCGGCGCGAAGGCCTGTGGCACCTGGGCGAATACACGGATCGGATCGATCGCCTCAATCCGGAACAGCGGCAGACTGCCCGCCTCGCCGCCGGCGATGACGAGGCTCCCGACGTCGATGCTCCGTTGCGTGATCCGCCCGGCGAACGGCGCGACGACCTTTCCGAACGAGACGAGCTGGCGGAGCTGCCTGACGTTGGCTTCCGCGGCCGCGACGTTCGCCTCCCCGGCATGGACATTCGCTTCCCCAACTTTGAACTGGGCGTCTGCTTGATCGGCGTCCTGCTTCGCGACGAGACCCTGGCTGACGAGGATATCCTGACGTGACGCGGTGATCTTGGCGAAGTCGCGATTGGCGACGGCCTGCTCGAGCGCTGCTTCCTGCTGCTTCAGCGTTGCGCGCGCCTGTTGGAGCTGTTGGTCGATCTCCGGGGTTTCGAGGTCCGCGAGGACGTCGCCGGCGCGTACGCGATCGCCGATGTCCACGCGCCAGCGGCTGACGTACCCGGTCGCGCGCGCGTTGATCATCGCCTCCCGAACCGCCACGAGGCTTCCGGGCAGGGTCAGCGAACGGCCGCTGTCCACGGCGATCGCGGTCGTGACTCCGACCCGAGGCAGGCTTTGCTCGGCCGCCGCGGCCGCAGCCGTCAGGGCGCGCGTGGCGGAGCGCCGGGGCCAATACCCGGCGACGAACAATGCGACGAGGACTACAGGGACGAGCGCGGCGGAGAACCAGCGACGACGCACGCCTCCGATTGGAGCCACGGAGTTCGCTACTGTGCTCATGGGGAAGCCTCCACCGGATTTCTGTGCTGTAGAACGCTGAACATCACCGGCACGAAGAACAGCGTGGACACCGTGGCGAGGAGCAACCCGCCGATGACGGCCCGTCCCAGCGGCGCATTGGACTCGCCGCCGTCACCGAGGCCGAGGGACATCGGCAACATGCCGAGGACCATGGCGATGGCCGTCATGATGACGGGGCGGAGGCGCGTGCGACCGGCCTCGAGGGCGGCGCTCGTCGCGTCGGCACCCTGGCGGAGCTTCTGAGAAGCGAACGTGACGACGAGGATGCTGTTCGCCGTGGCGACCCCGATGCTCATGAGAGCGCCCATCAGGGCGGGGACGCTCAGTGTCGTCCTCCACAGGAAGAGCATCCAGGCGATGCCCGCGAGCGTGCCGGGAAGCGCCGTCAGGATGACGAAAGGCTCGAGCCACGACTGGAAGTTGACGACCATGAGCAGGTACACGAGTACCACCGCGAAGGCGATCCCCATTCCCAGGCCGCGGAACGACGCGTTCATGTTCTCGGCCTGCCCCTGCACCGCCACTGCCGTCCCTCGCGGCAGGCGGGTGGCGTCCACGATGCGGTGCACCGGCGAAGCCACCGCGCCGAGGTCGGTCCCGTCGACCCCGACGAGCACATCGAACGAGCGCGCAATGTTGTAATGCGTGAGGTTCGTCGGCCCCAGCGTGCGCGAGGTCGTCGCGACATTGGCGAGGAGCTGCGGCGCGGCAGTACTTGCCGTGGTCGGGCCCGCGCTGAGCGGGATGCGGTCGAGCGCGTCGATCGAGTCGATGCGCCATTGGGGTGTCTGGACGGCGACCGTGTACTGGACGCCGCCTGCCGGATCCAGCCAGAAGTTGGGGGCGGTCTGGCTGTTCGACGAGAGCGAGACGAGCACGTCGCTGGTCACGTCGCGCTGCGTGAGCCCGACCTGCTGGGACAGGGTCCGATCGACGTCGACGGAGAGCTCCGGCGTGTCCGGGACCTGAGCGAGGTGCACGTCGACGGCGCCGGGGATCGAGGCGAACCGCTTCGCGAGGTCCCTGGCGATGCCCAGGTTCGCCGTTTCGTTCCGCGCCGGTCCCGTGATCCGCACATCGATCGGCGCCGATTGCCCGAAGCTGAGCACCTGGCCCGAGATGTCCGCCGGCAGGAAGAAAAACGTGCTGCCGGGAAACGACGCAGAGAGGTCGCGCCGGAGCGCGCGCACATAGCCTTCGGTGGGTTTGTGGTTCGGCTTCAGCGCGACGAGCATCTCGCCGTCCGCCGACGAGATCATCGACGGATCCCCGAGCACGAGGTTGATCCCGCTGACCGGGATGCCGATGTCCTGGATCACCGTGTCGAGCTCGGTGGGCGGCACGACGTGGCGCACCTGGTCCTCGACCTGGGCGAAGAGTCGCGCGGTTTCCTCGATGCGCATCCCCGGAGGCGCCCGGACATGAAAGCGTAGCTCGCCGGCGTCCACCGTGGGGAAGAAGTCCTCGCCGAGAAGCGGGATGAGGGCGAGCGAGCCGACGCAGATCGACGCGAAGACCGCCACGAAGACGCGCCGCCGCTCGAGTAGCCGCGAGAGCGCCCGACCGTAGATCTCCCGCAGCTCTTCGAAGCCGCGCTCGATGAATGCATGCACGCGTCCGACGGGCCCCGCGCCTGTTCCTCCCGGCTGCTCCCGACCCAGGAGGTACTGCTCCATCGTCGGCACGAGGGTTCGCGAAAGGAAGTACGAAGTCAGCATCGCGAACACGACCGCCATCGCCAGGGGAACGAAGAGCGAGCTGGCGGCGCCGGCGATGAAGACGACGGGCACGAAGACGATGCAAATGCACAGCGTCGAGACGAACGCAGGGGCCGCGATCTCCTGGGCACCGTCGAGGATCGCCTGCACCAGGGGCTTGCGAAGGCCCCGCTGACGCTGGAAGTTCTCCACCTCCACCGTCGCGTCGTCGACGAGGATCCCGACCGCGAGCGCCAGCCCGCCGAGAGTCATCAGGTTCAGCGTCTGTCCGAGGAGACCCAGGGCGATGATCGAGACGAGGAGCGCGAGCGGGATCGACACGAGTACGATCAACGTGCTTCGCCAGCTGCCGAGGAAGAGCAGCATCATGAGTCCGGTCAGCCCGGCCGCGATCGTCGCCTCGCGGACGACGCCGTCGATCGCGCCGCGCACGAACACGGATTGATCGAAGAGCTGCCTCACCTCGAAGCCCTCGGGCAGAGTCGACTCTACGGCGGGCAGGGTCTTCTTGACCTGCGAGACGACGTCCAGCGTGCTCGCCCCCTGCGCTTTCAGCACCGGCAAGAGGCCTCCCTTGATTCCGTTCGTGACGACGAGACTCGTCTGTGGCGCGTATCCGTCGCGGACATGGGACACGTCGCGCAGATACACGGTCGTCCCTTTCACCGTCTCGACCGGAAGATTGTTGAAGTCGTCGACGACGGCGGGGCTGGCATTGACGAGGATCGGGTATTCCTGGGCCCCAATCTTCACCGTTCCGCTCGGGAGCGTCAGGTTCTGCAGGTTGACCGCATTCGAGATGTCCGACGGCGAGAGGCCCCACGCGAAGAGCTTGGGGGTGTCGAGGTCGACGACGATCTCGCGCTGTTTGCCGCCGAGCGCGAGGGGCAGCTGAGCGCCTCGAACGGTCGCCAACCCCGGTCGAAGAAAGTTCGTCCCGATATCGTAGATCTGCTGCTCGTCGAGGATGGGGCTCGACAGGCCGAGCTGGAGGATGGGGACGTTGGTCGCGCTGTACTGGAGGATGAGCGGCGGCGTCGTCCCTGGAGGCATATTCCTCATGATTGGCGGCGCGATCGCGGAGACCTGGGCGATGGCGCCGTCGACCGACGTACCGGGCTGGAGGAAGATTTTGGTGACGGACACGCCGTAGAGAGTTTGACTCTCGGTGTGTTCGATACCGCTCACGGTCGTCGTCACCGCGCGCTCGAATTGCGAGGTGATCCGGCCCTCCATCTCTCGTGGCTCGAGGCCGTTGTAGGCCCAGACCGCGGCGACGACGGGGATGTTGATCTCCGGGTAAATGTCCGTCGGCGTTCGTAAGATCTCCACCACGCCCATCAAAAGAATGAGCATGGCGAGGACGACGAACGTGTACGGACGCCGGAGAGCGAGCTTGACGATCCACATGGCTGTCGTAGCCCGTTTGGCAATCCGCGTGCCGATGAGGCGCGGCGAGAAACGGGGGCCTTGCGCGCGTGGGGAACGAAGTCGATGCAGGTTTGGCACGCGCCTTAGTGCGGAATCCGCACTCACGCCTGCCGGCGCTTCGTCAGGGAAGACGTTCTCCGCTGAGAAAGTATCCCCCGGGGCCGTCGAGGGGTGGCCTACGGAGAGATGGCCGACCCTTTGCAGTCGGTCCAGGAATGCGGTCCATGGCGAGGGTGGTGCTGGTCGCATCGCTGGCGATTCTGTCGCCGAGTCTTGGCCGGGCGGAGGACGCTCGCGTCGTCACGCTGGCGGAGGTCGAGCGTGCCGCTCAGCGTCAGCCGCAAGTCCGGGTCGCCCGGGCGGCGACGAACATTGCCCAGGGGCAGGCGGACCAGGCGAGGGCCCCACTCCTTCCCCAGATCGGTGCCACGGCGCAGTATACGCGCGAGACAGGCAACTACGCGTCGAACCCAATCCAGAAAAGCGAGACTGCTGGCAACCCGGCGTCGCTGACGACTTCCTTCGACTACTGGCAATTCGAAGTCGGCGCGACCCAGCTGATCTACGACTTTGGCCAGACCCCGGAGCGCTACGAGGCGGCCGCGCGGACCGTCGGGGCGCAAAGCTTCGCGGAGCGGGCCACAAGGCTGCAGGTGACGCTCGCGGTTCGCCGCGCGTACTTCAACGCGCGGGCGATGAAGGAGCTCGTCGACGTCGCCGACGAGACGCTGCGCGATCAGAACCGACACCTGGTCCAGGTGCAGGCCTTCGTCCAGGTCGGAACGCAGCCGCCGATCGCGCTTGCACAGCAGCAGGCGGCCGTCGCCAATGCGCAGGTCCTCCTCATCACAGCGCAGAACAACTACGAGACGGCGAAGGCACAGCTCAACCAGGCTGCCGGGATGACCCAGGGGACCGACTACGACGTCGCCAACGAGACTCTGGCGCCGCTCGGCGACGAGGACCAGCCGCTGCAGAATCTGGCGGCGGAAGCGCTCGCGGCCCGGCCCGAGATGGCGATGCTCGATGCGCAGCGCAAGGCGCAAGAGGCCACCCTGCGAGCGGCCAACGGAGGTTACGGTCCCTCGCTTTCGGCGTCGGCGGGGGCCTCGGAGATCGGGACCGCGCTCGGCGAGTTGACCCCAAATTGGTACGGAGGGCTAATCCTGAACGTGCCCATCTACCAGGGAGGCCTCACGACCGCAGTGGTGCACACCGCCGAGGCGGGGCTGGAGAGCGTCGGTGCCCAGCGATCGGTGGAGGAGCTTCAAGTGCGTCTCGATGTGGACTCGGCACGTCTCGCGGTACGAGCCGCCAAAGCCACGATCCCCGCCGCCGACGACGCGGCCACGAGCGCCCGCGAGCAGCTCCGGCTCGCCGAGCAACGCTACGTCACGGGGGTCGGCAGCATCATCGAGCTGAACGACGCGCAAGTGGCCTACAGCTCCGCGGCGGCGCAGGCGGTTCAAGCGCGGTACGAGCTTGCGTCGGCGCGGGCGCAGCTCCTTGCGGCACTCGGGCGCAGCTGAGGAGACGGCACATGCTTTGCGACCTACGTTCGACATGGCCACCCGAACCCACTCATTGCTATCTCTCACACCCTTCGCGATTCGCAACGTCTTCGGCCGGCGGTTGTCACCGGCGGTGCTCGCGCTTGGGTGCCTCTCCTGCGCCGACCCATCCCCAGCAGGACCCGCCGCGCCCGTCGTCCGGTGGCTGAAGCCGTCCGAGACGGCTTCGCAAGGGAGCGCCCCGGGCGCCAAGGTTCGCCTTCTCACGACACAGTCCGATGGCACCAAGGCCTACGTGCTCGTTCTGTCGCAGGGCGACCAGGTGCAGGCCGCCATCGTAGCCTTCGCCAAAGACCATCACGTCGTCTCCGCCCACTTCTCGGCTATCGGCGCAGTTCGCGATCCCGAAGTGGGCTGGTTCGACCCGAGCCGGAAGCAGTACAAGGCCATGTCGCTGCATGAGCAGATGGAGATCCTGACTCTCTCCGGCGACATTGCGCTCGGCGCCGATGGCCCGCCGGTCGTGCACACACACCTCGTGCTGGCGCGCAGCGACGGCGGGGCTTGGGGTGGACATCTCATCGAAGCCACGGCGTCCCCAACAATCGAGCTCTATGTAACGACCTACCCAGAGCCGCTGTACAAGCGACTCGATCCCGCCACGGACTTGCAGCTGATCGACCCATCGCGCGAACAGTAGGGAAGCCCGAATGCAACCGGTTTTCGTGTTTCGCGGGTAGAGCAACGCGCGGACCACCGTTCAGGAGGGGCGATCCGACCAGTCGCCGTCAGGCGACTGCGGATCACGCAGCTCCGTCCTGCCGAAACCGCACGCACGACGAGGGCGTAACTCGGGGCTTTTTCGCGCGCTGAGGCCGAAGCTCTCGGGCATGGACGTTGCGAAGACGGGCATGAACGTTGCGAAGAGGAGAAGCCATGACACTCAACAAACGAAGACTCGGTACAACTGACCTCGAAATCACGACGGTGGGATTCGGTGCTTGGGCGATCGGCGGCGGCGGCTGGGTCTACGGCTGGGGGCCCCAGGACGACGCCGGCTCGATCGCCTCGATCCGGCACGCGGTCGGCCTCGGCGTAAACTGGATCGACACCGCCGCCATCTATGGCCTTGGCCACTCCGAGGAGGTCGTTGGGCGCGCGCTCCGTGAGATCCCCGCTTCCGAGCGGCCATTCGTCTTCACGAAGTGCGGAATGATCCCGGACCGCGAGAAGCCGTACGACGAGCCCGCGCGCGATCTGCGCCCCGAGTCGATCCGGCGCGAAGTCGAGGCTTCGCTCGGGCGCCTCGGCGTCGACCGGATCGACCTCTACCAGTTCCACTGGCCCGACGGGATCGGCACGCCGATCGAGGACTCGTGGCACGAGATGGGGCGGCTCGTCGATGAGGGGAAGGTGCGCGCCGTAGGGGTGTCGAACTTTGACGTGCCGCTCCTTGCGCAGGCGGAGTCGCTGCGCCACGTCGACAGTCTCCAGCCGCCGTTTTCCCTCCTCCGGCGCGACTCCGCAGCGGACGTGATCCCGTGGGCCGCGGCCCACGGGACAGGCGTCATCGTTTACAGCCCGATGCAGTCGGGGCTGCTCACGGACACGTTCTCGGCGAAGCGCCTCACGGCGATGGCCGACGACGATTGGCGACGTCGCTCCACGCCGTTCATGGAGCCGCAGCTGTCTCGCAACATCGCACTCCGCGACGCGCTGCGACCCATCGCAGAACGTCACGGCGTTAGTGTGTCGGCCGTCGCCGTCGCGTGGACCCTCTCGAACCCCGGCGTGACGGGCGCCATCGTCGGCGCACGAAGTCCGAAGCAGGTCGACGGCTGGATCGCTGCCGGATCGCTCGTTCTCGACGCGGCCGACCTTGCGGAGATCGCCGGAGCGATCGAACTAACAGCGGCAGGCTCGGGCCCCGTCGCTCGCTCGCTGCGGGGGGCCGCGTGAGCCCGCGGGTTGCGGTTCTGGGCACGGGGCGCATGGGCTCGGCCATCGCGCGGCGTCTCGCCGATACGGGTGCCGACCTGGTGGTCTGGAACCGGACGCGCTCGCACGCCGAGGAGGTCGGTGCCGGCACCGTCGCGGCGACGCCGGCAGACGCCGTCGCGAAGGTCGACGTCGTCATCACGAGCCTGACGGGCGCCGACGCGCTCCGCGTGATCTTCGGTGGCCCGACTGGCGCGCTCGCCGGGGCCCACGGCCAAACTTTCGTCGAGATGAGTACGGGGGGACCCGACGTGATCGAGGAGCTCCTGCCTCTCGTCGCGAAGACCGGCTCGACGCTGATTGATGCGCCGGTGATCGGCGCTCCCCCCAATGTTCTCAAAGGGGTGGAGCTCGTCATCGCGGGCGGCGACCGGGCCGACGTCGACCGCGTCCGGTCGGTTCTCGAGCACCTCGGGGAGCTACGCCATGTGGGACCCCTCGGGAGCGGCGCACGCCTCAAACTCGTCGCGAACAGCATGCTGGGCGCGCTCGTTCTCATCGCCGCCGAGCTCGAGACGGCGGCCAAGGACACGGGGCTCGATCCGGCGGTCACCTTCGACCTCCTCACGCGATTCGTGCCATCGCTTGCGATTCGCCGCCCTGGTTACCTCGAGGACCAGCACGAACCAACGATGTTCGCGCTGCGCGACCTTCGCAAGGATCTCGACCTCGCGCTGAACGCCTATCACCGCGTCGACGCCCACGTGCCGATCACCGCGCTGGTCCGTGAATGGGTCGACGAAGCCGCTGCCGCAGATGCGGATCTCGACATCTCGGCCGTCATCCGCCGCTACGCGCATCGCGCAAGTTCCGGAATGCGACTCAACGGGCTCCGGTGAGGACGGCGCGTCATCGCGCGGATGCATTCATCAGAGGCTCGCTGGCGGAAAGCTTGGCGTTGTGCAACTCGCTCCGACTCGCGTCAGTTCAACTCGAATCGAACGAGGGAACCACCCCGGCACATTTCCGCGATTACTAATCACCGGGGCCCGACCAACCCCCGGGGTAAACAACCCGACAGGCGGTGCTTCGCACGAGCACGAAATAATTGACGATTGTGGAGCAACGGGGGATCGAACCCCGGACCTCCGCATTGCGAACGCGGCGCTCTCCCAGCTGAGCTATTGCCCCGAACAAATCCGCAGCGTTGCCAGGCGGCCAGGAGGGGGCAAGGCACCCCGGCAACGAGCGCGGGACCATACGCCGGCACCCTCCGAAGTCAAGCCGATCATGACGACCGACGGTGGCCTGAACCGGGGCCGTTTGACCGCCGACGGCCTGACGCGGAGGCGTCCGCGGTAGCGCCCGAGCGTCTATCGGTACCCCGCCACGAGCGACTGCGCGAGAAGGCCCCAGCCGTCGATGGCGACGAAGAGGAGAAGCTTGAAGGGAAGGCTCACTTGGGTCGGGCTCATCATCTGCATTCCCAATGCTAGGAGCACGTTCGATACGACGAGATCGATGACCAAAAACGGGAGATAGATGAGAAACCCCACCGCAAACGCCTCGCCTAACTCGGTGACGATGAACGCGGGTACGACGACGGTTAGATCGTCTGCGTGAACCTCCGCCCGTTGGCTCTCGGGACGGGCGCGGCGCGCCACGTCGAAGAAGCGTGCCCGCTCGGCGTTGCTCGCATTCGCCTTCAAAAAATCGCGCATCGGCTCGGCGACCGCCGTGATTCCTTCGCGCACGAGCCCGACCGTGTCGGGCACCTCTTTCGTGGAGAAGAGCGGCGAAAGCCTCCCGAGGATCGTCTCGCCCACGGGCGCCATGGCGACGAAGGTCAGCGTCCCCGCGAGCGCCATGATGACGGTGCTCGACGGCACGCTCTGCGCCCCAATCGCCCCGCGCACGATCTGAAGAACCGTGGAGATCTTCACGAAGGCCGTCAGCGTCATGAACGCGAACGGCAAGAGCGACACCACCGCCAGCGCGACGACGAGCACAATCGGACGCGAGAGCAGATCCTCCGCGGGCGCCGTGCCGGCGGCGATCACCAGGGCGCCCCGGATCATGTGGTTCGGGCCGGCTCGTCGCGTTCGCCGCGTTCGCCGCCTTCGCCGTGCGCCGGCCGAACCATCTTTCGGCCCAAAACGCGGGCCAGGAGGTCCCCAAACGGAGCGACTCGCACAGAGGCCTCTCGAGGAAGGCTCATCGACGGGATCTCGCCCAGCTTGGTGAATCCGCCTTCGCCCACCCCGACGACGAAGACCTGCTCTCCAACCTTTACGAGATAGATGGCGCGGCGCGCGTCGAGCGGCAAATGTCCGTAGAGCTCTATGGGCCCGCTACCCCGCGCGATCCCCGTGCGTCTCGCGGCCCACAAGATCACGACGGCGAGCGCGCACACGATCAGGAGCGTGATGAACGTCTCAATGAGGTACGTGGAATAGGAAGACACGCGGGCGCGACCTTACCGCATTGACGTCGGCCCCGTCGGCCGCTAAACGCGTGCCCGGACAATCTCGTGGCGCTTCTCGTTCAGAAGTTCGGTGGCACGTCGGTCGGAACCGTCGATCGCATCCGCAACGTGGCCCGGCGCGCGCTGGCGACCCAGCGGGCAGGGCACCGCGTCGTCCTGACCGTCAGCGCCATGAGCGGCGAAACGAATCGGCTGCTCGGGCTGGCCCACGAATTGGCCAAGATCCCGAACGGCCGCGAAATGGACGCGCTCGCCGCGACCGGCGAACAGGTCACCGCGGCGCTCACAGCGATGGCGATCGACGCCGAGGGCGGCAAGGCGCGCTCTCTCCTCGGCCATCAGGTCAAAGTGCTCACGGACAGCGCTTTCACCAAGGCGCGAATCCGGTCAATCGACCGGGCGAAGATACTCGAGGTGATCGACAACGGCGAGATTGCAGTGATTGCCGGCTTCCAAGGGGTCGACGAGCACGGCAACATCACCACGCTGGGTCGCGGTGGATCGGACACGACGGCCGTGGCGGTGGCGGCCGCCATCGGGGCCGACGAATGTGAGATCTACACGGACGTGGACGGCGTCTACACGACCGATCCCAACATTTGTTCCTCGGCGAGGAAGATCGAGCGAATCTCTTACGAAGAAATGCTCGAACTCGCGTCGCTCGGCGCGAAGGTGCTCCAGATACGGAGCGTGGAGATCGCAATGAAATATGGGGTGCCGCTCCACGTTCGAAGCTCGTTCAACGACACCCCCGGGACGCTCGTCGCCCGCGAAGACGCGGCCCTCGAAGGGATGGTCGTGAGCGGCGTTGCGTACGACAAGGGCGAAGCGCGCGTTCACGTGGTGGGAATCGACGACAGGCCCGGCGTTGCTGCGGAGCTGTTCGAAAAGATCGCCGGCGCGAACATCTCGGTGGACATGATCGTGCAAAACGTGACAACCGACGCGGACCTTCGTGCGGCGATCACGTTTACGCTTCCGAAGGCGGACCTTGCCCGCGGCCGGTCATTCATCGATGCCGTCGCAAAGAGCCTCGGTGCTCGCGAGGTGCGCTACGACGAGGATGTCGTCAAAGTCTCGGTGGTTGGCCTCGGCATGCGGTCTCACGCGGGGATCGCCGCCAAGATGTTTCGGATTCTGGCCAACGAGGGGATCAACATTCAAGCGATCGCCACGAGCGAGATCAAAGTCAGCTGTTTGGTCGCGTCGAAGTACACGGAGCTGGCCGTTCGGTCGCTGCACGACGGGTTTGCGTTGGGCCAAGACTTGCGCTTGCCCTAGTTCCGCCCGTCGGAAGTCCTACCGGACTTCCGACGCCGCTGCGCGGTCGGCTGCGCCGAGGCGAAACTATCGTGTTTTCCCGGGGCTTCGCCCCGGACCCCCAAAGGCGCTCCCGCGGCTTTGCTAGTGCCGTCGACTCCGGCCGAACCTATGGCGGACGGCACTAGTGCCGCTCGGCAGAAATTTGGCCCTTGGAATCAGGGCCTGATAGCTGCG
Organism: uncultured delta proteobacterium; assembly: GCA_963831555.1. Classification (GTDB taxonomy): domain Bacteria; phylum Myxococcota_A; class Polyangia; order Polyangiales; family Polyangiaceae; genus Palsa-1150. Next base: position 45,079 of record CAWHQT010000013.1, on the reverse strand, counting down.
AGGTCATGATTGATCCGAGACCGTGGGTAACACGACCCCACCGCGGTCCTCGGGCGACGCCGCTGCCCCTCTCGCCGGAGCATCGCGAGGCGGTAGAGGCTGCGATTCGCCCGGCGACCGCGGAGAAACGCATTGTATTGCGCGGCATGGCGCTGCTGGCCATGGCCGACGGCTTAAGCATTGTGGATACGGCCAAAGCCCTGCACGTCAATGACCGCACGGTCCGACGGTGGCGCAAACGCTTCAAGGATGCGCAAGACTCGGTCGCTGCGCTGGCGGACGCCCCACGATCGGGACGGCCGCCCTCTCTCTCTCGGCAGCCGACGCCGCGCGCATCGAGAGCCATGCGTGCAAGCCGCCGGGCGACGTTGGCATTCCGGTAACGCACTGGTCGGCGGCGCTGCTGGGCGCGCATGTCCGCGCCGAAGGGATCGAGACCAGCGATCGCACCGTCGGCCGAATCTTGGCGAGCGCCGATCTGCAGCCCCATCGGCAGAAGATGTACCTGACGTCGCATGACGAAGACTTTCGTCAGAAGCGCGACGACGTGCTGCATGTCTACTACGACACACCGAGCGACGAGCACATCGTCTGCTTGGATGAAAAGACCGGCATGCAAGCGCTTGAGCGCAAGGTCGCCGACTTGCCGATGGAGCCCGGGCAGCCCGTACGTCGCGAATTCGAGTACATACGCCATGGAACGCTCTGCCTGATGGGGGCCTATGACGTCCGCAGTCGCAAGCTCTTCGGATTTCTCTCCGAGGATCACACTGCCTTGACGTTCGTCGACCTGCTCGATGTGGTCGACCAGTCCTACCCGCTCGGACGCGGCCACCTGATCTTCGACAACCTTTTCGCCCATGACACCGACGACGTCCTCGACTGGTTCGAGGACCATCCCCGCTGGACCCCACACTTCACCCCAAAGCATGCCTCTTGGCTCAACCAGATCGAATGCGCCTTCTCCATCCTCGGCCGACAAGCTCTCGCACGGGCCTCCTTCGGCTCTCTCGACGATCTTCGCGAGGCCATCTACCGCTACCTTCTATGGTTCAACGCGCAGGACAAACCGCCGTTCCGTTGGTCCTATCGTCCAAAGTCTTGGCACCTCGCCATGCCAAACTGAGGACAAAACCTCTGCCGAGCGGCACTAGTTACTAGTTACTAGTGCCGCTCGGCCGAAGTCCTGTCCGGACTTCGACCGCCGCTTTGCGGCCGGCTTCGCCGGAGCGGCCCTAGCTAGATTGCTTTCTTAGGGGCTTTCGCCCCTCTCTCCTCGCTTCGCTCGTCGATTCACCCCCAAAGCCGCTCCCGCGGCTTTGCCTAGTGCCGCCCGAGAAACCAATGGCCAAACTTCTGCCGGGCGGCACTAGTACGAGACCCGAGTCACCCTGAGCGCTTCGCTGCGGCTCGACTCGCCTCCGCTCTCGCAGCCTTGGAGGCACGTCACGTCGAAGGGAGCGATGCCGCTCCCTTCGAGCTTCCCAGCAGGAAGAGACGCTCGTTCCTTTGTCGCGTCTCCTACCAGGCGGACTACCAGCCCCAGGTGTACTCGACCCGCGCGAACACTTGGCTATAGCTCGGGTATCTCGAGAGCTCCGTGAGGAACATGTGCTCTCGCGCCGCGACTCCAATCGCGAGGCGGCGGTCTATGCGGTAATCCACTCCAATGGCGATGACGGCGCCCGGCAGGAACGTCATGCGCCCGACGGTGCCTCCGGAGAGATCGTAGGCGCCGGCCATGAGCCCCGCATAGGGAACCCAGCGCATGACGTCGAAGACGTAACCCAGGCCGACGTCGGCGTTGCCGATGGACGATGGACGGCGCGGGGGTGTCACGCCGGGCGGGTTGCTGCCGATCGACACGAACGACCAGCTGGCCTCCGCCATGAGGTTCCAGGCATCGTTCAGTCCGTACGTCCAGTGGGCCCCGAGGCTCGCTCCAACATCGGGCGACGCGTCACTCTCGACGAGTCCACCCCCGTCGACCCCGAGATGGTGCTCGCGTTCGACCGCGCCGGCAGGCGCCGAGAAGAACGCCGCCGCCGTGGCTGCGACGACGGGACCGAGCCTCACTTGGCCTCCGCGAGCGCTCGCTCGATGACCTTGCGAAACTTGGTATAGCTCTGGGCCCCGGTAATCACGTATCCCGTGGTGGCCCCGGCCGCGGCCACCACGAAGGAGGGAGTCTCCCCCAGCCCGAGAGCCGCGGCCGCGCTTCGGTCTGCGTCGATGGCGCTGTCGTGGGCTCCGCCCTCGAACGAGGCGTTCCACTTGGCCATATCCAGCCCGAGCGCCCGCGCCGCAGCGTCGAGATCAGGGCGTGACAGCTTCGCGCCGTCCACGAGGAGCTGGTCATGGAGAGTCCAAAAAGCACGGTCGCCACGCTGCGTGCGCGCTTCACGGGCCGCCTGCGCGGCCAGGGGCGCGTCCTCGTGAAACGGCAGAGGCAAATCGTGCCAAACGAGCCGAATCGTGCTCGGAAAGCTCCGGGTGAGCTCCCGCAACGTGGCTTCGGCTCGTACGCAGTACGGACATTGAAAGTCCGCAAACTCGTGCACGACGACGCGCGCGTCCGCCGAGCCGCGCGAGGGGTCACCCGCGGGCAGCGACGCAAGTTCCTTGCGCTCGAGCTCCGGCGGTCCGGCGCCATCCTTGGTAAGCGCGTCATAGAGCGCCTCGGGCTTCGTCCCAGCCGCCATCAGCGCTTGCGCCTTCACGATCTCCTGGTCGATGATCGCCGCGAACTTCTCCTCTGGCTGAGCGCCGGCAAGTCGCCTCCCATCGATGAAGAATTGTGGAGTCCCGTCCGCGCCAACGTCGTCGGCCAAGTCCGCGTCCGCGTCGATGTTTGACGCGTACCGATGCGTCGCAATCGCGCTCCGCACCAGGTCTGGCCGGGCCCCAGCGCTCTGCGCGAGCCTGACGAGTGTGTCGCCGCTCAGCGCCGCCTGCTGCTCGAAAAGCGCGTCGTGCATCGCCCAAAATGCCGCGTCACCCTTCTCGGCGCGGACTTCGAGCGCGGCCTCGGCCGCGGACTCCGCGTGCTCGTGGAAGGCGAGCGGCTCGTTTTTCACCGCGAGGCGCAGCTTGTCGCCGTATCGAACCCGAAGCTTCTGCAGCGTGGCTTCGACCACCCGGCAATACGGGCACTCGTAGTCCGCAAATTCAACGATGGTGACCATCGCCCCGCGGCCCCCTCGCAGGGGGCTATCGGCGATTGGCACCTTGAAAATGGGTTGCGCATCGCGTTGCGAGTCGTCGTCGTCATCGGATTGACGTACGAAGTTCTCTTTCGCGAGGACCCCGTAGACGCGATCGGGAGAAACCCCAGACGACAGCTTGCTCTCCGCGGCCGAGATCTGCGCGTCAATGACCGCCTGAAGAGCGCTCTCGGGCTGCACCCCGATGAGACGCACTCCGTTGACGAAGAACCACGGGGTGCCCGTGGCGCCCAGCTTTCCTGCCTCCGCGACATCGGCGTCCACCTCTGGAGCCCACGCGTGTGAACGCAAGGCCGACCGGAACGCCTCGGCGTCGCCGACCCCCGCGGCGCGCGCCCAGGCAACGAACGTGTCCTCCGTGAGACTGCCTTTCCCGAGCAGCGCGAAATCATGGAAGCGCCAGAACGCGTCACGGCCTCCGAGCGCCAAGACTCCCGCGGCGGCCTCGGCGGCGGGCCGGGCATTGGGATGAAATGGCAGCGGATCGTTCTTCCATACGATGCGAAGTCGCTCGGGGCCGTACTTCTCTCGAATCCGCGTCAGCGCGGGCTCGGCGCGTGCGCAGAAAGGGCATTCGAAATCCGCGAATTCAACGATCGTGACGGAAGCGGTTCGTGACCCCCACGTCGCATCGCTCGGAAGGACCGGGACGCTCGCGTCCGCGTCGTCGGCCGCCGCGACGACGGCAGGTTGACCGCCGTTCGATGGCGGACGGGACGCGCTCGATCGCCCCGTCGCGGCAAGACCTCCGCAGCCGACGGCCAGGAACGCGAACGCGCTGCAGAAGGCAACACGATTCATGGCTTCGTTCCCCGCGGCCCGGGCCACCACCATACCCCGCGCCTCCCAACGGCGCTTGCGCCGAGAAAGGGCGGGGCGGGGTGGCGCCTCATGTCACTTCGAGGCGTCGCTCAGGGCGCGCTCGATGAGCTTGCGAAACTTTCCGTAGCTCTGGGCGCCGTTGATGAAATAACCGCTCGGCGCGTTTCCGGCAACGATGATGAAAGCCGGCGTCCCGCCGATTCCGTCGTCATTTCCGGCCTTCTTGTCGGCCTCGATTTCGGCGGTGTGCGTGCTCCCGTCGAGGTCTGCCTTCCATTTGTCCATGTTGAGATTCAGGTCTTTGGCATAGCCGTCGAGGTCGTCGCGCTTAATCTTTTGCTGATTCGCGAACATCTTGTCGTGCATCGCCCAGAACGCGCTCGGGCCCTTCTGCGCAAAAGCCTCGCGTCCCGCCTGCGCCGCCAAAGGCGCGTCCGGGTGCATCGGCAGGGGCAAGTCGTGCCAGACGAACTTGATGCGTTCGCCGTAATCCTTCATGACCTGCTGGACCGTGGGCTCCACGCGTCCACAGAACGGGCACTGGAAGTCGCTCCACTCGTGAATGGTCACCTTCGCGCTCATATTGCCGCGCGACGGATCGCTGCTCGGGAGTGACTTGGGCACGTCCTTTTTCTCGGGCTCCGGCGGCCCTTTGCCCTCTTTGGTGAGCGTCTCGTAAAGTTCGCTCGGCTTGGTGCCCTTTGCGACGAGGTCCTGCGCCTTCTTGATCTCTTCGTCGATGATCTTCTCGAATTTCTCTTGTGGCTGCGCCCCGACGAGACGACGGCCGTTCACGAAGAAATGCGGCGTGCCGTTCGCCTGAAAGTCTTCGGCGAGGTCCTGATCCGCGTCGATCTCCTTTTTGTGGGTGTGGTCGCTAATCGCCTTCTTCAATTTGTCCGCGCTGGCCCCTGAGTCGCTCGCCATCTTGACGATGGCGTCGATGTTTGGAGCGGACCCGTTGGTGAGGTCCTTTTGACTCGCGAAGAACTTGTCGTGCACGTCCCAGAAGCCTTTGTCACCCTTCTCGGTACGAACTTCGAGCGCCGCCTCGGCGGCGGGTTCGGCCGCGGGGTGGAAGGGCAGCGGCTCGTTTTTCCAGACGAGGCGAAGCTTGTCTCCGTACTTGTCCCGCAGACTCTTCAGCGTCGGCTCGACGCGCCCGCAGAACGGACATTGGAAATCGCTGAACACCACGATGGTGACGGGAGCGCGGGGATCGCCCAGGACGGGGCTATTGCCGACCGGAACCTTGAACACCGACGTCGTGTCTTCTTTCTCCTCTTCTTCCTCCTTGGCGGGGGGCTGGGCTTTCTTGTTTTCCTTCGACATCTCGACGTAAACGCGGGTCTTGGCCGTGCCCGACGCGATCTTCGCCTGGGCTTTCTGAAGCTCCTGATCGATCGTCTTCTTGAAATTGTCGAACGGCTGCGCTCCGTTGATGAACACGCCGTTGATGAAGAAAGAAGGAGTTCCTTGAACGCCGGCCGACTTTCCGTCGTTCAGATCCTTGTCCACCTTGTCGGCCCATTTGTGGCTCGCGAGGCCGGCCTTGTACGCCGCCGCGTCCGTTACGCCCGCGTCCTTGGCCCACTTGGCGTAGCTGTCGTCACCGAGGGCGCCCTGATTCTTGAACGCGGTGTCGTGAAACTTCCAGAATCCATCGCTCCCGGCGAGAGCGAAGACACCCACCGCGGCTTCCGCCGCCGGCTTGGCGTTCTGGTGGAACGGCAAGGGATTATTCTTCCAGACGACGCGGACCTTGTCCGGTCCGTAGGTCGTCCGCACCTGGTCGAGCGTGGGCTCCACGCGTGAGCAATAGGGGCATTGAAAGTCGCTGTATTCGACGATCGTAACCGGCGCGTCGCGCTTTCCCCACATGGGGTCCTTGCTGGATATGGGAATCGGCGAATCGCTGTCGTCCCAGCTGGCGCTGGACGCGCTGGAGTCCGCGGTGATCTCGCCGCCCCGCAGCCGGTGCTGGTCGAAGCCCCACATGAGCGCGCCGCCGGCAAGAAAGCAGAGAATAAAGCCGATGACCGCCACGCCGGTGTTGACACCGGCGCCGCCCGCCTCTTCTGAAGTGGGCTGGTTTTTAGGATCCTGAGACATGGTTCTCACCTTGTGTTTCGTGCAAATGATTCCTGCGCTTTGCTGAAACGCGGCACACCGCGAATCGCAAAACGACACCCCAAACGACCCCCGACCGCTTCAGGAAGTCACGCGTGCGCCCGGCGAGGGGCTATCGAGAAACGTTGGCCGCACGCGTGCGGTCAACCCCGAGGCGGGCGCTCGATGCGCGAGTTTACGCCGGGGGCCGAAGATTGGATGACAGGGCGGTCGCCAACGGGCGACCCGGCGACGTCTCGCAGAGCCGGCGTCTCGCGGGCTAGGACGGCGTCCGCCGTATCGATGCGCGCGGCGGATACGCCCTTAGTCCGGCCGACCGACGCGAACGGAGCCGGTGCGCTTTCGTCGCAGACCGTTGTCTGCGTCCGCCGGACGGCTTCGTCGGTGGCTTCGAGAGTGGGAGCCGGTGCGATCGCGCTCGCTCCGCGGTCATCGCAAAAGGGCGCCAAAGCCGTCGCGGCCGCGGACGCCGGACGAGCGGCAGTCCATATCGCGAGCACAAGGCTCGCCATGACCGCGGCGCGGAGCAAGCGGCGGAATCGGCGCATCACGCGGGCGACACTTTGGATCGGCTCTGGTCTCGCAAGCAAGGTTTCTTGTGCTTCACCCGGGTCAGCCTGAGTCTCGCTCTCTTTTGTGTCACCCGGGTCAGCCTGAGTCTCGCTCCGCCTTGCCTCCGGCAAGGCTCCGCTCGACGGGCCTGGTTAGCACGACACGTCGAGGGGAGCGGGCCGCTCCCCTCGAGCTCCCCAGCCCGGAACGTCACGGCGAACTGTGTCTCGCTCCGCCTTTGGCTCCGCTCGACGGCTGTGGGGTCGCTTCGTGGAGTGCGTCCCGTCTCGCTTTGCTCGACGGCCATAGGGTCACTTCGTGGCTCGCTTTGCTCGACGGATGTGGGGTTGATTCGTTCGGGCGGACGGTGCGACTCGCTCCGGCTTCGCTCGGCGCTTGCGCGGTAGGGGTGGCGCGTCATCGGTTGATCGCTATGGCCTCGTAGGGGTGTCGGCGAACGTTGGGACGGCCGCTTTTCTTCCGCATGTCGCACGAATCCGTCGGCGCTATTCTTTTCCTGGCGCGTTGAGCGAACAGACCGTGCGATGCATGAGTCGGCCGCCGCCCCAGCCGCTCTTCTCGGTGGTCCAGAGCGGAGCCCTGGCGGAAGCGAGCCGATCGCGGGCGGTGATACGACGCGTCACGACCGCGTGGGCATCGCTCACTTCGTCCGGTGGGAGATCTCGCACCGCGATCCGTGCGAGCGTGGCGGCGTCGCGTCCGAGCGCTACCCACCATCCGACGGAACCCAGCGTCGTGGAGAAACGTAAGACCTCTTCCGCGCGCGGGTCCGTAGGAGACCACGCCGGCACCACCCCCGCTTGTGCGCTCACGACCCGGAGGGCGGACGGGTGGGGGGTCTGCGTCGCCGCCTCGAGCGTCATCGCGACGACCCCGGTCGCATGCGCGTCCGAGAGCTGCGCGACGACGTCTTTGGCGCAGCCCGGTGAGCCCGTCACCAGCCATGCGTGCGCGCGCTCGCGATCCCACTGTGCGATCGGAAACCGCGGGTCGCCCGCCCGTGTGGCCTGCGCGTCGCACGACGTGGGAGGGCTCAGCGTAAGTCCCAAGCGCGTTCCTCCGGCGGCCGGGTACGAAGAAACGTCGCTCGAATCGACCACGGGGATGACCGCTTCGGTCGCAAGCGCCGGCGCGGCGCGCGCGAGAACGCCGACGACCTCGTCCAAGCGCTCGCCGAGCAAGAAGGCAAATGCACGGCGGGTCTCGGGCTCGTCATCTTCGTCCGGCGCCACGAGCGCGATCACGGCCACTCCGTGGTCCTCTCCCCACCGTAATGCGCGGGTCGCCGTTTTCGCGTCGAGCCCTGCGACGATGACGGCCGCGCCCTCGCCGGCGAGCTCGTCGAGCGATACCTCCGTGCGATCGGCGCTCCCGGCGTCATTCCGGGTCACCAAGCGCGTTCCGTCCGACGCGTGGGGCTCATCGAGCATCGGAGCACTTTCCGCCGGAGCACACACGCTCGCGGCGGCCTCCTTTGCCGTCCCGCCGTCCTGCGCGTTCGGGTTTCCCGTGGGCCTCTTGCGAACGCCCCTGGGCAAGCCAAGCGCCCACATCACGCCGCGGAGCACGTCAGCGGACTCGTCGCGCAGGCCCGGCGATTCGGTGGGAAGGAGGAGGCCCACGGTGCGGCCCGCGACCACGTTTAGCCCGCGGCGGCTCGTCGCAAGCTGGCCGAGCGCGGCGCCCGCGTTTTCGCTGATCGCGACGCCGGCATCTGCATCGAGGAGAATGCGCGCCAGTTCTGCGTCGCCGCTCGTCGTCGCGATTTGGACGAGGCGATCGGACAGGATTCGCTCGATGTCGACCCCGTAGCCGAAGCTCGCACGCTGCGCGCGCATGGCCTGGAGGGCGCCCACCAGCACGCCCTTGGGGAGCTGCTCGACCATCGCTGAAACGCGCTCTACAACGGCCGCCTTGTCATCGTCGGCGCTCGCCCGAAGCCATGCGTCCATGTACGAGATGGCCTCGTACTCACGATGCGTCGAGAGCGTGGAAAGCGTCAGCTCCTCGGCGAACAGTGTGCGCCCGAGCGGATCGACCCCCTTGCCGACCAGCGGACGAAGGAGGCCAAGCGCGGCTTCGGGTTCGCCACGAACGCGGAGGCTGCGGGCCCGCGCGACGGTCCACAGGTCGCGCGCGCTGCCCGGCGGCAGGCCCTGCGTGAGGCGCAGCTCTGCGTCCGCCAGGGCGAAGTCTTGCGTTTGCAGCGCCGAAATGGCCAGTGCGATTCGTGCCAACGGGACGAGCCCGTCGCGTGGAAACCGAGCTAGAAACTCCTCGATCATGCCACGCAGCACGGCGCCATCCGTCGCGTCGGCGTCCCCCCATGCCTTGCGAATGGCGTCGAACGCGGCGGCCGCGTCGACGGAAGACGCCAGCGTGGCGACGGGCTTCGGCTCGGCCGGGCGGCCTCCGCATCCGGGCGCTAGCAGCAACGCCGCCAGCGCGACGCAGGCGGGGCGATGGAGAGCCCACATGCGGTATCATCCTTATCACGCCGCGTGTCCGACCCCGCCCTCCCATCGCGCGACGACGTGCTCGCTCCGTTCCCGCGGCAGCTCCTGTCCCTCTCGGGGGTCATCCCGCTGGGCGCATTTCTGCTCGCACACCTTGCCATCAATGCGTATGGCGTGCGGGGTAGCCTTGCCTTCGCGGACGCAGTGGGTGTGGTCCAGCGGGTTCCCGCCTTGGGGTGGGTCGAGGCGTTGTTCATCTTCGCGCCGCTCGGCTTGCACGCGCTTCTCGGCCTTTGGCTCATCCTGGCGAACAAGCCCCTCACGACGCCGAGTCCGTACGGCGCCTCGCTCCGGCGTGCAATGCGCGCCACGGGCGTGCTCGCCATCGCGTTTCTCGCGATGCATTTGCCAGAACTCCGATTCCGCATGCACGGCGCACCGCCGGATGGCGGAGAGCTTGCCACGTTTCTTGCGTATGACCTGTCGTCGACGTCCCACGGCGTCCCGTGGCGCGGGGTCGCGTATCTGTTCGGCACGGGCTGCGTCGTCTTTCACTTCGCCGGCGGTGTTTGGGGCTTCTTTGCGGCATCGCGTCGCGGTCGCAGAAGCGGCGCCGCTCGCCGCTACGTCGCGTGGATGGCCATCGGGCTCGGGGCCGCCCTATGGCTTTCGTTCGCCGATATCGTCGTCTTTCACGCGACCGGGGCCGGATTTCTGTGACCCAATGAGAATTCTGGCGACAAACCGGAAAAGGAGGACGAAGTAGAGTCCCCCCCGTGCAGAAACTCGAAGCCGGAATCCACCACTTTCAGGCCACCTATTTTGCGTCGAACCGCAGGCTCTTCGAACAGCTTGCCGAGACGGGCCAGCGCCCCGAAACGCTCTTCATCACGTGTTGCGACTCGCGGGTCGTGCCCACGCTGATAACGAACGCGGCGCCTGGCGACCTCTTTATCGTGCGCAACGTCGGCAACATCGTGCCGTCCGTCGAACGAGGCGTCCTCGGCGGCGTGTCGGCCGCGATTGAATACGCCGTCGAAGTGCTGCAAGTGGGCCACGTCATCGTATGCGGCCACACCAACTGCGGCGCCATCGCGGCGATTCTTCGTCCAGACGGCGTCGCGCATCTGCCGTTCGTCGCGCGATGGCTGGCCGAGTCGTCGCGCATTCCCAAGCTGATCGAAGAACGGTACGGCTACCTCGACGGCGAACAGCGGATGACCGCCGCGGTACAGGAGAACGTTCTCGTCCAGCTCGAGAACCTGCGAACGTTCGAGTTCGTGGCGCGACGGCTCGAATCGGGCGCGCTCAAGATGAGCGGATGGGTCTTCAAGATCGCGACCGGCGACGTGTTCGACTATGACCCGACGTCGGGCCAGTTCATGCAGCTTGGCGGTGAGGACGAAAGGCATCGCGAGGTATTGAGCTCGAGGCCCCCTGCGTTCTCCAAGTAAGTAACCAGGGTGATTGGCCCAGCCACCTGTTGGTGAATCACCCGGGTCACCCTGAGTCTCGCTCCGCCTTGCCTCCGGCAAGGCTCCGCTCGACGGAACGGGCTCGCACGTCACGTCGAGGGGAGCGATGCCGCTCCACCACCGCTCCACCTCGAGCTCCCCACCAGGACGAGACGCTGGTTTCGTTCTTCGCGTGGCACGGAGCGCGCGCGTACGGCGGCGACTACAAACTCCTTGCGCGCAGTCGAAGCGCGATTTTCACTACGGAATCGTCCGCCATGAGCACGCCCTTGTCGCCTCCCCGCGTGTCGTTGGCCACCATCTTGTCGAGCGCATTGGCGGCGGCCACGTCGCCCTTGGGCGCGAGCTCGTCGATCGCCTCGACGAGCGCGAGTCGCGCGCTGGGGTCCTTGACCTTGTCGACTCGCTTGAGGAGTTCGCCGCGCGTCGCGTCCGGCGTGCCCTCGCCGTAGATGACGGCCATCCACGACGCTTTGACTGCGCGCCAGTTCGCGGTCGTCGGTGACGTCGGGATCGGTTCGTCGAGCACGGAGATGTAACAGTTCGTGTTCGTGCCGCACTTGTCGACAACCTGTCCGGCAAAGCTGAACATTTGCTCGCTGGCCTGAAAGACGTCGCCGGGCAACTCGCTGCGAACCTTCTGCAGCGCCGCACCGACGTCGCCCTTCTTGCCTGGGGGCATCAGCTTGAGGGCGGCTTCGATCGGCAAAAGTTTGCTCGCAGCGTCCGGAGCGCCACCGGTTTCCTTGACGAGCCAGTCGGTCAAACTCGGGTCGTAGAAGTTGGCCGAGGCTTGCGCGAGCGCCGCGCGAGGCTTCAGCGGTCCGAGAAAGTCGACCGATGCGTTCCAGGTGAGCTTCTTGTAGACGGCCATGAACGCCGGCTCGACCTGCGGAACCTTCGGGAACTGAACGAGCGCCTGGGCAAATGCCGTTCGCGCCGTGTCCGTATCGGCCCCCGGAAGGGCCGCAAGAATCGCATCGCGGCCCGCGGGGCGCGAGATGAGCCCGAGCGTGTCCGCCACGATGGCGAGGTTGGTCTTGTCCTTGTAGGCCTCACCCGCCTTCGCGTACTCTGGATCGGTCCCGGTGAGCGCCTTGATGAGCTCGGGCTCGGCGTCCTTGCCCATCTTGAGGAGCGTCGTTCGCACCGTTGCGTTCAAGTCGATCTTGGTCGGCGTGAGGAGAACCAAGATGAGCTGGTGGATCGCCTTCGTGTACCGGAGCTCGCTTATCACCTGTACCGACGTCAGCTGCCACCAGTTGATCTGGTCCTTCTGTGAGTCTACGCTTTCCGGAATCACCGGCGCCTTGAGCTTCTCGATGGCCTTGTCGCCATAGCTGGGATCGTGCACGGTCACGATCGCGTTGTGGAGCGCCTGGTAGAGGCGTTGGCTCGTCGTCTTCGACAAGTGGAACTTGGCAAAGACATTCCACAGCTCTTCGACCAGCCCGGGGTCCAGCTTCACACCCGCCTTGGCCATCTCGTTGGCCGATTCGCACGCGACGCGGACCTCGTCATCCGTTTTGCCCATTTCGAAGTCTTTGAGTGACTTCGCCAGCGCCGGCTGGGTGCGCGGGTCGTGCGTCTCGGCGAGAAACTTCATGAGGTCGGTCCGCGTCTTGTCATCGAGATCCGCGGCGGTGTACTGCTTGGTGAGCGGCTCCACGATGTTGTCGAGCAGATCCTTGACGTCGGGGGCCGCGGCGTCGTTGCTCGCCTTCGTCATGTCGTCTTCATAAAACTGCGTCAGGCGCTTGATCGCGTTCGCGCGTTGCGCGGGGTCGTCCAGCCGCTTCACCCACGTTTTTGGATCATTCTCGTCGTCGCAAGCGAGCAGTGTCGCCGCAACGGCGGACCCGGCGATCACGGGGGCCACGACGGTCGGGGCCAATGACAGCAGGCGGAGCGTGCAGCAGAGGGTATGCACGGACTTCATTTCAGTTCTCCCGTTGTGCGCGCCGCAGCGCGGTGTCGCGCGCCACTTCACGGACGGCCAATTCCCCATGGCGCGATACCGCGGGCGGGACGGTACAAGGCCGCGGGCGGAAGTGTCAAACACGGCTTACGCAGCACCCGCGGGGCTCATCGCGTGGGTGCCGGAGTGGCTGCGCGCCACATACATCGTAGGAATATATCGGATAGAAGACTTCGCTGGCCTCGGGTCAACGAACAAAGTCCAAAAGGCCCCAATGCGCCGCGCGCCCTCCGCCAATCAGCGCGCATGATCCATCGGGTTGTCCGAGCGCCACCGAGACGGCATTGCCCGCGCCGTCCCAACATCGCGCGTTGGTGGCGGCGCTGAGAGCGCCCCGAAAGCGAGGGCCCAGGCCGAAAGCAAATCCGCCGACGAGCACGAAGCGATCGACGCCGGTCGCGAGGTGAATGGCCGCGAATACGCCTGCGAGCGCGTCGAGGCCGCGCTCGACCACGCTGGTGGCCCAGGGGTCGAGGCGGCCATAGGCCAACGCGAGCGCTTCAGGTGTCAGCGTCGCCGGCGTCATGCCCATGTCCGCCGCCAAGTGGGAGGCACGAAACGCGTCGGGTGCGGCCTCGGCTTTCGCGCGCGCCCGCGCGGCTGTCCCTCTTCCGGAAGCGATGGCGCCCAGATGCCCCGTGCCGCCGCAGTCGCACACCGCCGCATCGGGCGACCCATCGACTTGCAAATGACCGATTTCGCCACCCGCGCCCGCCGCGCCCGTCATTGGCTTGCCGCGGATGAACACCTTGTTACCCACGCCCGTGCTCAATGTAACGATGCAAAACTCGTCCTCCGCGTCGCGCATGTACCGATAGCCGGCTGCCGTGACGTCGTTGATCACGCTCACGCGCGTGTCTTTCCACGCGTCGTGGAGCTCACGCGCCAGTCCGTACGGATACACGCCGTGGCGACCCCATAGCGTCGGAGCCGCCAGGACGCGGTGCGCTCGATCGATCGGACCGGGAAACGCCACGATCGCCGACCGGAGACGACCGTGCGGATCGAGCGCCCGCCGAAGGTTCGACATCTCGGAAATGAGTTGCATTCGGAGCGCGTCCCACGAAAACGTGGGATGCTGCACGTAACTCGGGGCGGCCGTGGCCCGCGTGTCCGCCAGCGACCCGTCGGCGCCGTTGCAGACAGCCGCGCGGAGCTGCGTGCCGCCCACGTCGAACACAAGCTGCTGGGCCGGTCGGTCCACGGGCGCCCGAACATACGAGGCTTTCTGCGAGCGGACAATGTCACCCGGAACGTAGACCCGAGCCGACCGACGGTAGTAACCTCCGCCCTCGCTCGAGAGCTGCCGCCATTGGCAGGTTCGTTTCGAGTCCAGGTCTGCTTGGGAGGCCGCCTCCCCGAAACGTCGAACGGTTCCGTGTCTCGTTCACGCTCCTCATGCCGCCCGGAGGGCTTTCCCATGCGTGCGCTCGCTGCCCTGGTCGTCCTGGTGACGCCGCTCTTCTTCAATGCCGCGTGCGAGAACGCGAACACGCCGCAAGCGGCGGCGCCGACGGCAAGCTACGCCGCCTATCCACCTGGATACGCGCCGCCGGGCACCGTGCCGCAGGGTTACCCGCCCGCCAGTTACCCGCCCGCCAGTTACCCCCCCGCGTACGCCGCGCCGCAGGGCGCTCCGCCCCAGGGGTATCCTGCGGCCAATTATCCGCCTGGCTATGCCGCGCCGCAATCCGCGCCTCCGGCAACCGCGTACCCGCAATACGCGCAGCCCGCCGCCCCTGCTGCGCCGGCATCGACGTTGGCGCCTGCCCCCGCGCCAGCACCGATGCCCGCCCCGACCCCCAGCCCTTCCGGTACGATGGCGACGCCCGGGTTGCTCGCGCTTCCCTGCCAGAGCGATGCCACGTGCGGCCTGCATCGGTGCAACACGCAATACGGAAAGTGTGCGTTCCCCTGCCAAAGCGCGGCCGATTGCCTGCCGGCAAGCCAATGCGCGATGGGCGTTTGCGTGCCCGGCGGCGGGAGCTAGAGCCCCGAACAGCTTTTTGCCCGCATCGCAAGGCGCGACGACGACCGCTACTCGCGTCACCCGCGTATTGCCTCGGTACTGCGAGGAGGAGCAACGCCGCGACGCGGGCCAAAGCCGTAGAAGCCGACGGGAGTCAAGCTGTTCGGGGCTCTCGCCGCGCGGGCTACCTACGCGCTCAGCGCGTCGATGAGTTCCTGATGTAGGCGGCCATTGGTCGCCACGAGCCCGCGCGCGTTCGCGAGTTCGCCGTTCGCGTAATCGAACGGCGACCCATCTGCCTCGGTGCATGCGCCGCCCGCGGCGATGACCAGGGCTTCGCTCGCGCACGCGTCCCAGCGCATTCCGGCAGAGCCTTGCTGTAGGTACACGTCGTGGGCGCCGGTGGCGACCAGCACCGCCTTGAGCCCGGAGCTGCCGTGGATCACCGCTCTCGATGCGCCGAGGCTTGCGGCCAGCGACGCGAGTTGGGGGGGCGTGCGGGAACGCGAGACGAGAATGGACGACCCCGCGAGCGAAGATCGCGTGGAGACGTGGATGGGCGTCTTGGCCCCGTCGTCGCCCACTTCCCAAGCTCCTTCGCCGACGATTCCGATGAACGCCCGACCCCATACGGGCGCTACCATGACGCTCATTTTCGCGCGGCCGTGCTCTGCGAGGCCGATCATGACCGCGAACTCGCCGTTGTGCGCAACGAACTCACGCGTCCCGTCGAGCGGATCGACGAACCACGCCGCGTCCGCCTTCTCGAATCGTTCGTACGAGGTCGGATCGCTTTCTTCCGCCACGATCGGTATGCCCGGAAAAGCTCTGCCCAGTCGATCGCAAAGGAGGGCGTTGGCTTCGTGATCGGCACGCGTGACGGGATCGTCTTTGACTTTGTAATGGACCTCGAATGGGGTCGCGTAAACGCGCATCACGATCTGGCTCGCCTCGCGCGCGGCGGAGAGCACGAGCTCGGCCGCGTCGCCGAGCTCGCTCATGATTCGATGCCCGCCACGTCGAGCGCACGGGGAAGCCGCGCCAAGTCCGCCTCGCGAAGATAAACGGGGCCCATGCCGACCTCCCGAACGAGGTCCTCGAGCTGCGTCACGGTCCGCGGCCCGAGAACGGCGCTCGAGACGAGCGAATTCGAAAGCACGAACCGGATGGCCGCCGCGGGCAGTGTCCGCACCGTGCCGTTCACCAAGAAACGAACGGCATCGAGCTGTTCGATCCGTTGTTCGAGCTCCGGCCTCGTCCACCGGGCTTCGCGATGATCACCGGCGGGAAATTGGTGGTCCTTGGACCAGTGTCCGGCCAGGAGCCCGTAGGCGAGCGTGGAGCGCGCGAGCACCCCGGCGCCGGCCACCATCACTTCGCCGGCGAGCTGGTGCAGGTCCGCCGGGTGCAAAAGGCTATACGGAAGCTCGATGACCTCCGCCCCCCGGCGCAGCGCGGCACGGCCGACCGCCACGTCTCCGATGCTGACGCCCCACTGTCCGATCTTCCCCGCCTTCTTCAGGTCACCTAATTCCTCGATCGCGCTTCCCGCGGTCAGCGCGCCTTCGCTGGGGTTATGGAGGAGGTAAACGTCGATCCGCTCCCGCCCGAGGCGAAGGAGCGACCGCTCGACGGAGAGGCGCAAATACTCCGGGTCGAAGCGTTTTCGCGGCGGCAAGGTGGTCCGATCGGTGCCCCCTTTGGTGACGACGATCGCGTCGTCGCGGCCGGCGATGGCCCGTCCGATCACTCGCTCCATCCGCCCGCTGCCGTACGCGTCGGCCGTGTCGATCAGGGTGAAGCCCATGTCAAGCGCGCGCCCAATGACGCGTTCGCGCTCCGCGTCGTCGACCGGACCGTACCCGTCGCCGGACAAGCCCCACGTGCCCAAGGCCATTTCGCTGACTCGCGGGCCCGACCTGCCAAGAGTTCGAATTCGCACGATGGGAAGGCTTCCTTAGCTCCGTCGTGCCGTGGGGGCAAAGACCTGAGCGCCATCATGAACCTTCCCCCTTCACGATTCGTCCTAAACCGGGTAGAGGCTTGCCGGGGAATTTACCTGGGAGCTCATGATGCGTTCGATCCGTTTGGCCGCGCTGTTATCGTCGACGATTCTTTTTGCCGCATGCGGTGGTGAGGAGCCCGCGCCGCAAGCTCCCCCGCCTCCGGTGGCGCCGTCGGCGACGGCGAGCGTGGCCGCCACGCCTCCTCCCGCGGACACCACCCCGCCCCCGCCGCCGAAGCCGAGCCTCGCGGACCTCATGGGGCAAACGCTCAAGGGCCTCGGGGAGGCCTTCAACGCCCACGACGCCAAGAAGATCGCGAGCCTCCACACGGAAGACTGCGTCGTGCTGGGCTACGGCGAGCCGGACGCCCACGGGAGGGACGACGTGCAGAAGTCCCTTCAGGGCCTCTTCGACACCTTCGGCGACGCCAAATCGGCCGCGACGCGCGTGTGGATCAAGGGCAACGTGGCGATCTCGGAGCTTGTTTGGAGCGCCACGATGACAGGCGACTTCATGGGGATGAAAGCCACCAAGAAGCCCGCTGGACAGGTGCGGGTGCACGTTGCCTGGTTCAACGACGACGGGCTCGTGAAGGAGGTGCACCAGTATGCCGATGGGGCCGGCCTGATGGCGCAGATCGAAGGCAAGCCCGGCGCCCCCGCCGTTCCACTTTTGCCCAGCAATCCGCCGGACGTTCATATCGCGAAAGGCACACCGGACGAGGACAAGCTTGCGGACTGGGGCAAGGGGATCGACGAAAGCTTCAGCAAGGTCGACCTGAAAGCCGCGGCCGCCCTCATGGCGGATGACGGCGACGACTGGATCAACATCAGTCGCATGCCGGCTGCCAAGGGCAAAAAAGAAATGACCAAAGGCATCGAGGCCTGGTTCAAGACGATACCCGATCAGAAGTGGGCGGTATCGAACGCGTGGGGCATCGACGGCTTCGCGATCGTGGAGTCGGCGGTCAGTGGAACGCAGAAGGGGCACCTCGGGCCGCTCCCGCCGTCGAGCAAGCCCATCACGGGCTGGCACTGGCTGGACATCTCGCAGGCCAACGCGGACGGGAAAGTCCTGCACCACTGGGGGTATGCAAACCTCATCGAACTGATGGATCAGACCGGAGCTCTCAAGCATCCCGGCGCGAAGATGGGCGGTCCCATGAACGCCGCGAGCGGCAAGGCCTCGGCCACGCCGGTTCCGAAGCCCGCCCCGGCTGCGGCATCCAAGCCGTAGGTCGGGCCCCTCTCAGAGCGATGCCGGTGATCGCGGCGGAGCCAAGCTAAACCAGTAATGAAACACCGTCAGGGCCCCCCCGCCGACACGAAGCTCGATGTGCGTGTGCGCACTCGTCAGGCGGGCGGGGATCTCGAACGAACGCTCGACCCAATCCGGATCCTCGGCGCCAAGATCGAATAGACCCACCGGCTCGTCATTGGCAAGCACGCGCACGGCGGCGCCTTCGGGCCCGTCGAGCCGCACGATCGCGTGGATCGCAGCACCGGCGGGGAGATGGGCGACGAATCGCTCACGCCGCCGCTCCGTGCGACCGCCGTCGATCACGGTGGCATCGCTTGGCGACAGCCCCTCGTGCGCCACCTGCTCTCCGTCGCGTGCGCCGAACAACTCGTATTCGTGCTCCGCTTCGCTGTCGAGGTCGGCAACGTCGAGCGCATCGATTGGGGGGGCCGCAGGGCTCCATGGATTCTCGCCGCTTCCCAGCTTCGACCAGTCCGCGGCGTAGACGCGCATGGTCTGGCCGCCGAGGATGCTCGCGTCCGTCACGGTCGCCTCGTAGAGCGCGCCCCCCAGTACGGAAGGAAGCGCCATCCACTCGGGGTACACGATGAAGTGCGTGGGGAGGGCGAGCGGCGCACTCGCGTGGAGGCGCTCGTAATGCTCGAGGCGAGACCCGACTCCGCCCACCCAGTATCGTGCCTCGCCCCGGGTGGTGAGGCCGACGATGTCGAACGTCCTCCGGTCGCTGAAATAGGCGATGGCGCCCGTGTCGTTGACGCCGATGCGAACGTCGGCCGGTAGGTTTTCCTTCGCCCACCGCCCGAGCGCCACTTGTTGGCGGTCGATGCCGCTCGCCGACTGGGCGACGTCGTCGAGCACCCAGTCCAGCTTCGACGCAAAGAGTCCCACGAATGCGCCGCAAATGATTCCCGTCGCCACGCGAAAGCGTGCGCGCAGCCGGCCGGCAAGGTCGCCCGCGAGGCGGGCGAGACAAGCCAGACCCACGATCCACCCCGTCGCGAACGGCCAGAGATAGCGCAGCCGATTCCACAGAAAAGTCAGATAAAAGCATGGCGCGAACATCGTGAGCGCCAAAAGAAGCACGGCGAGAGACCGCCAGCGCGAGCGCGTTCGCACGCCGAGGATCGCGATGGCGCCGAGACCCATGAGGGCGATGGGCGCGCCGCCGCGCGGCAGAAACTCAGCCGACCAGACCTCGCCGTTGAGGAGCTTCGTAACGAGGAGTTTGGCCTGCTCTTCCACCGTGTTCGCGAGCTTGGCGCCGACGTAATACGGATTGCCGGGCAGTAGTTTGGCGACGGCGGTGGTGCTTCTCGCCGACCCCGTGAGCCCCCACAGCAAGAGCGGCAACGCGGCCACCGAGGACGCCGGCGCGACGGACCACAGGCGGCCTCCGCGCGAACCGCTCCGCACGAATACGGCGAGCGTTGCGGCGACGAAGAGCGCCGTAACCGCTCCTTCCGGGCGGAAGAGAGCGGCGACCCACCCGAGCGTGACCAGCTCGGCGGCGCGGCGATTCGTCCTTCGATCGGCGTCGGCCTCTGCCCAGTCGCACGCGCGGCGGCTGGCCCGCGCGATGGCCCAGGCAAACGGGACCACCTCCATGCCGCTCGCGGCGCACCAGACGAATCCGCCAAACGCGATCGTCATTGCCCCCGCACCGAACGCCGCGGTCTTTCCCGCGAGCCGTTCGGTCAGCCGCGACGCCTCCCAGGCAAGTCCGCCGAGCGCCGCGAACGAGAGGAGCCACGCGGCCCAGACGATGGTTTCATCGCGGGCTCCGAGCGCCCAGATCGGCGCGAGGAGCACCGGCCACAGCAAGCTGGTCGACCCGCTGGTCACGGGCGCGCCCGGCGAGAACCGTAGAGGGTGGCCCTCTGCGATGGCGCGCGCATACTGGAAATGAATGTAGGCGTCGTCGAGAGTCGCCCCGGCGTGCCCCACTTTGGCGATGACGCCGGCGATGGTTCGCTCGGCCAGTACGCCGACCGCCAGGATCAGCGGTCCGAACGTCTGCGCGGCACGCCCAAGGCTTCGTCCCTTCCGTGCGCCGGAGGGCCGGCCTTCGGTGGGACCGATGCTTGAAGCCGTGCGGGGACCGTGGGCAATCACGCACGCGACGGTGCCGACGACGACCGGAACGGTCAAGCGCGGCTTGTCGTCGAAAGGGTCGAAGCGTCGAGACGAGCGCCTCCCGTTCGAAGGTCGATACCGTGACGCGCCCTGGCGTCCGTTTCGGCGCCTCAACGGCGCGCGGCGCAAGCGCGGAGCTCGATCACCTTGTTGCGCTCATCGAGCCGCAGCAAGAACTCGCCGCGAATCCCCGACCGGGTGACGAAAGGACGAAGGCGTGCGGCCGGAAGATCAATGGTGCGCCCGTCATGCGCGCGTACGCGGACCGTTTTGGCTATCCCTTCGTAGTAGGCGAGAAACTCCTCCGCAGAAATGTCCAACGTGAATCGGAGTTCATCCACGGTAGTGCTGCCCTGCCGAAAAACCGCGACGGCTGGTGAGAGGGAGAGTAGCAAGGGCAGGGTGGTCGTCACGCTCGCTGCGCCCCGGGACGAAGCCGAATTGCTGGCGCGGGCGCGCGCGCTAGCCGGGCGCTCGATCGACGCCCTGGCGGAGGAGCTGGGAGTGCCGGCCACGTTCGACGGAGCCCGCGCCAAAGGCAAAGTGGGCGCCCTCGTGGAGCGCGCCCTCGGCGCCACCGGGGGCCCGGCGGCGACGTGGGATTTTCCGGCCCTTCGGGTGGAGCTCAAGACCATACCGGTCGAACCTGGGGGCTTACCTCGGGAATCCACGTTCGTGTGCGCGGTCTCGCTGTCGGATGCAGAGCGCGCAGAATGGGGGCCCTCGTGGGCACGCGCCAAGCTATCGCGCGTTCTCTGGGTGCCCGTGTCCCGTGGATCCGATGCCACCCGGCGATTCGGAAGGGCACTCTTGTGGTCGCCGTCGGCGCTCCAGGAGCGCATCCTGGCGGACGATTTCGAAGAGATCCTGGGCCGCGTGGGCGCGGGCGCGATCGAGGCGGTGACCGCACGCGTCGGCCGGTGGCTACAGCTACGTCCCAAAGCCGCCCACGGACGCGTGCGAACGCTCGCCCCGGGTGCCGATGGCGAGATGGTCTCGACGGTGCCCCGAGGCTTCTATCTGCGCGCGCGATTCACGCGGGCCATCCTGGCCTAGTGCCGTCCGCCATAAGTTCGGCCGGAGTCGACGGCACTAGCAAAGCGGCGGGAGCGGCTTTGGGGGTCCGGGGCGAAGCCCCGGGAAAACAAGATAGTTTCGCCTCGGCGCAGCCGACCGCGCAGCGGCGTCGGAAGTCCGGTAGGACTTCCGACGGGCGGAACTAGAAACTAGTAACTAGTGCCGCTCGGCTGCACTAGTTAAAGCCCGGAGCGGGACTATAGGAAGGGTCGATGCGCGTTGCCTTTTGGTCCCTCGTCGTCCTGTTCGCGTGTGGCGCCGAGACCCCGTCCGTTGTTCCAATATCTGGTCCGGAAGGACAATCCGGGTGGCTGCAGGTAAATTGCCCCCGAGACCCGCACAAATGCCACGAGTTGGCGTCGGAGTACTGTCCGGGCGGCTATGACGTCCAAGAGTTCCGAATCGGGGGTGCCAGCCGGTACGACTCGCCTGGGGCGATGGACGAGCCAATCGGTCCTCCGGACAAGAACGGTCAGATGCTCATCGCCTGCAGGGGCGCCGCGGGTCCCGCCCCAGCGCATTGAAGGGCGTGTCCGGCGCAGCTGGGTGGGGGGCTGGTCAGACAGGATTTCGCGAGATCGATGATGCGCGCGAACGCGCCAAGAATCGGTCTCCGCCAACCGGTTGGCGCCGAACGAAGCGTCGATACCAAGCGGATGGCACCGTGCACGGTCGGCGACTCCCGGGATTCCCTCGCGTCCGCGCCCGCTTGCGTGCCCGTGGGGGGCCCGCACGCGAGAGCCCGAAGACATCGCGCTGGCGGCGACCGCCTCTTGGCTCGGCGGTTGCAGTTCCGGCCATTGCATCATTCGAGGAGCGTCGATTCAAATGACCCTGCACATCGATTTGGCGAAGCCTTCATCCACGACGGGTGACAAGGTCGGTTTCCGAGACGTCGTTTCCTACTTGCACGGGATAAGCGACGCGGTTCACGCGATGAAAAGGAGTTCGTGTTCGGGATGGCCCCTGGTGGGGGAGGGTCTCTACGCCCGGCCGACGGGCGCCGATTCGCCTTCCCCCAACGAGCCGCGAAAGTCTGCCCGGCTGACGCTCCGTCACGGAGAGGCCCAGATTGAACTCGAGGGCATGCTCGTCCTTGCCCAACCGGCCAACCCGTTCCAGGGCGTGCCTCCCCGCGGAAGTGTGAGGTTCGCGGATCTCGACGGAGCCGACAGCGCCATTCCCGCCGTGCGCAGCACGCTGCCCTACTGGGCCCCGGCCGTTTCGCTCGTGCCCTTGTACCAATCCGGCGGAGGCACCGAAAGGCCGGCCGACTTCGAGGACCATTCGGCGTGGCTGCCATATTCGGCATTGGCCCTCTCGCTGGTGCCGATCGCCCCGATCGCGCCAAGCCGCTGGCCCGAAGGGTCCGGAGAGGAGCGCGTCAGCGCCGTACGACTCCGCTGCGCGCCCCTTTCGGCCGAATTCTACGCGCTCACCGGGACCGATGACTGGGCGCACAGCTGAACGACGAACGACGGGCGCGGCACGCGAGCCCTTGGCGTAGCTAAGCGAGTCCGCGACCCGGCTGCGCCGGACACGCGATAAAGGAAACAAACGTCATTTCCTGCCGGGGAGCTCGAGGAGGAGCCGAGGAGGAGCGAGGAGGAGCGAGGAGGAGCGAGGAGGAGCGAGGAGGAGCGAGGAGGAGCGAGGAGGAGCGAGGAGGAGCGAGGAGGAGCCGCATCGCTCCCCTCGACGTGACCTGCGAACGAGCGTCTTGTTCCTGCTGGGGAGCTCGAGGAGGAGCCGCATCGCTCCCCTTCGACGTGCCGTACGGCCCGGTTCTGTCGAGCGGAGCCTTGCCGGAGGCAAGGCGGAGCGAGACTCAGGGTGACCCAGGTGACTTACTAGGAAGCACTCACGGCTTCTTGAGAAGTGCCGCGACGACGTTGAGTAGCTGACCGAGGCGGCGAGTGCTCTCGCGAATGTCGACAGCGACGGTGTCGACCTCGCACGCGTCCGGCCTGGCGAGAAACTCCACGTTCGCGGCAAGAAGCGCGAGCATGTTTTGCGCGTCGTGAAGCGCAAATTGCACTGCGCTCGGTTGGGGCGACGGGTTCTGCCAAACCAGTCGCACTTCGCTCGAGCGCACATCCCCGCTTTCGTCGGTGACTTCCTTTTCACACTGTGGACGTCGCATAGGCATCGCCATTGGGGGGACCTCAAGTTCTCGGAACGGCGGCCCCGACGAAACCTTGAGCCCTGGAGCGACCGCCGATCGGACGTGACCGCGTTGCGCGAGCGCTCTGCCTCCCAGGTTGGTCGACGTTGGAGCGTCCACCTCGCTCGAACCCGGGCGCCCCTTTCACATGCCCGAAGCCACGCGAATCGCAGAGCTCGAGTGCCGGCTACGCTTCGCTTCGTACATGCGCCCATCGGCTTCCGCGAGAAGCTCTTCGACCGATCGCGGCTTGGCAGGGTCCCACGCGCTCACACCGACGCTGAGGGAAACACGATACGGACGCTGGGCGGTATCGTTGAGCGCATTGACGTTGCGGTGAAGCCGCTCGCAGAGCAAGACCGAGTGCTCGGTCATGGCATCGACGGCCAGCACGACGAACTCGTCGCCGCCGAGTCGGGCCAGGATGTCGGATTCGCGGAACGTCAGTCGCAAAAGATCGGCGGTGTCGCGGAGCACCCGGTCGCCCTGGGCATGGCCGAGGTGATCGTTGATCGGCTTCATCCCGTTGACGTCGACGAAGAGGAGCAACGGCGTTCGCCGCGTTCGCGCCGCAATGCGCAGCCACTGTTCGGCGAGCGTGATGAAACCGCGGCGGTTGTAGAGCGCGGTGAGATCGTCGCGGTTGGATAGCTCGGCGAGCTGTGCGCGTGCGCGTTCGCGCTCGGTCACGTCGCGAAAGCACCAGAAATGCCCGGACACGACGCCCTCGACGTCGACCGGAACGTAGTCGCGCTCCAGGATTCGCCCGTCGGTGAGCTCGAGTCTGTCCGCAACGGCCATGAGGCCTTCGCGCATCCGCAGGTTGCACACGCGCCGGAACGACTCGCGGTCTCTCACGGCCGGAATCCATCGATCATCGAGCGAATCGCATCCCACGAGCTCGGAGGCGCCGGAAAAGCCGAAAAACGTGCAGAAGGCGCGATTGACGAGCTGAATGCGGTTCGATGCATCGGCGAAGAGAACGCCCGTGCTCAGGTGGTCCATGAGCGCCGAGACCGTCGCCGACATGGACTTCATTTCGGCCGCGGCGCGCTTGTGCTCGGTCACGTCGTACGAAAGCGCGAGCCCGGCGACGATCACTCCGTCGTCGTCTCGGACCGGAACGGTGTGGATCGAATACGCGCGATCGCGAACGACGGTTTCCAGGCTCGGCGACTGTCCCGCGATGGTCGCGCGATAGAGGCCTTCGAGCGCCTCGCGGTTGGGCGGCTGGACGGCCTCCGAAACATGCTTGCCGATCAGCTCCTCGGGGTTGTACCCCGCCTCGGCCATCACGCGATCGCCGTGGGCCGCGAGGATGCGCAGATCCGCGTCGAATAAAAACGCAGCGCCGCCCGGAAGATTTCGCGCGAGAGCTCCATAGAGGGCCTCCTTCTTTCGCACCCCCGCTTCGAGGTGTCGAGCCCGCGTGACATCTCGGAAGACCCCGACCGCGCCCTGGCTTCCGTCTTCGAGGACGATTGCGCCGGCCGTCACGCTGACCCACACGTCGTCGCCAGCGGGCGCACGAATGATCAGGTCGAGCTGGTTGCACGGGGTTCCCTGAAGCGCGCGACGAAGCGGATATTCGGACGGATCGAGCTTGCGGCCCTCCGCCGAGTGCCACTCCTTGGGCCACGCGAATTCGGTAACCGCGGAGTCGGAAGGGAGTCCGAATAGACGGCGAACGGCCGGGTTCGCAACGAGAACCACCGCCTCTGCGTCAACGACAACGACGCCCTCGCCCATACCTTCGATGACAGCGCGGAAGAGGTTGTCGGGCATCACCGCTGAAGGGGAAGTACGGAGCGGGGGCGACCCGCATTAATGAGGGAAATGCTCGTACCTCCCCGAACGATGGATCCCTAGGAGGGGAGCGGGAGTCCTTCGGTCGGGTTCGCACGCCCTTTCCATTGGGTCCGGCTGCGAAGGAGGAGCACGATTTCGTCGGTGGAAAGAAGCGAACCGCCGAGCGGAACGAAGTGCTTCGCGAGCAGGTCATACCGCTTGGCCATCAGCAGAAACCATACGCCGAAGAAGTCCACTCCCGCAAAGACGAAGGCGCCCTCCGCTGCGTACGTGTCGATGTTGCGGGAGAGCTCGTCGGGCATTTCGGTCCAATGGCGCGTGGACTTGAGATGATGACCGATGTGATACCCGTCGTTGAAGCAGCGGCGGTTATACGCGCAATTGATGCAGGTGATGCTGTTGCGGTAATTGTTCGCGGGGGATGCTGCGTCGACGAACGCGTGCTGCGCCCAATTGCCCGCCATCATCGCGAAACGGGTGATGATGAACGGAAGAACGAAGACGACGACCGTCGCCCGCCACTCTACCAGAGAGAGCCCGATCACGAGGACGAAAAACGAGGCCTCGCCCACCCCGCAGCGCACCATGAGCGCGCGCCTCCGCTTTCTGTGAAAGTAGCGGGTGAGCTGGACGATGCCCCCGAAGAAGAATCGGAAGAAATAGCGCAAGAAGTCGACCAGACTGTCTCGCTGAAACGGCAGGGTGGAGCTGAGATCGCCGCCCAAGTTGTTCTCGGTGTGGTGCATCCCGACGTGATGGGCGAAGTACGTCTCCGGCGACTCGCCGAAGAACGGGCCGAGGACCCACGGAATGAAGTAATTCATCCAGTTCCAACGGCGCTTGAAGAGCCTTCGATGACTGGTGTTGTGGAGCATCAGCACGTACGGGCCCAGGAAGTAAATCACGAGCCCCAGGTGAACCGCCGCCCGCCACCAGCGAAATTGCCCGGGCCAGTAGAGCCAAAGGCCGGTCGGGACGATGACGACGCCCAGCAAGATCATCAACTTGACGAAGGGAAAATCGCGGCGGTCCTCAATGAAATTCGACGCGACGCGCTCGGCGAGTCCGTGGGACTCCCCTGGAGCATACGTTGGGTCGTGGAGGGCAATGCTCATCGCGCCTCGTTGTACCGTCATTTTTGCCTCGCCGAGCCCCAAACCGAACAGCGGAAGGCGTCTCGGCGCTCAAAAGACTGCACGATCGGGGCCTTGAGCGAATCGCCTTCGGGCGAACCTCGCGTTCCCTGAGCCGAACGGACGGTCCAAGGGTACTGTGCCTGCAGCATCCTGTATGCTCACCGCAACGCCAATGTCGCCCGGTCCCCGCGCCCCGCTGCGAATCGTCGCGCGGGAGACTGACGCGCATCCGGAGGATTTTCACCTCGCAGAAGCGCTCGCCGCCGGCGAGTCGTGGGCGGCGACGGCGACTTGGAACAAGCATGCGCCGATGGTGTTCCGCTTTCTGAACCGGGCATTGGGCCCGCACGGGGAAGTCGAGGACTTGGCTCAGGAGGTCTTCCTTCGCGTCTTTGCGAGTGTCCGCAAGCTGCGGGACCCGAATGCGCTTCGCAGCTTCGTGTTCTCCGTGGCGATCCGGACGCTGAAGTTGGAGCTGAGACGCCGGCGCGTCCGGCGGATTTTGCGCCTCTCGGACTGGGGAGACTTACCCGAGCCTTCGGTGGGCGCCGTGGACGCCGAATCACGGCAAGCGCTGCGGCGGTTCTATGGGATCCTCGATCGGCTGAGCGCGCAGGAGCGCGCCGCGTTCGTCCTTCGTCACCTCGAGGGGATGAAGCTGGAAGAGATCGTCGACGCTCTGGGAGTCTCGCTCGCCACGGTCAAGCGCCGCCTCGATCGCGGCTCGGATGTGGTCTCGAGGCTCGTGGCGCAAGACCCCGCGCTGGCGGGGTATGCCAGCCGGGCAGGCGGCGCGGAGAGAGGGCCCCATGACGCCTAGCGAGCCTCTCGACAAGGAGCTCGGGCCGCCCGCAGCCGGGCTCGCGGAACTTGCGCGACACACGCTGGGGGCCGTCTCCGAGGCCCAGCGGGCGCAAGGACTCGTCGCGTTGCGATCGGCGATGAGTGCTCGCCGCCGCGCACGCGCCGCACGGCGCAGATACGCCCTCGTGGCCGCCGGCTTCCTGTGCACGGCGGCGGCGGTACCGGCGACAATGATGGTGCTTCACCGGGGCCATCCCGCGGCAATCTCATTTCGCGTCGAGGGCGCAGACGTCCGTCCGGGCGGATACGTCGAGGCCGCGCCTGCGACCCGACCGGTCTTGCGCTTTTCGGATGGGAGCGAAGTCTCGCTTGCAGAGCGCGCGCGTGTGCACGTCCACGCGATCAACGAACACGGGGCTCGCGTCACGCTCGATGAGGGCCAAGCGCACGTGTACGTCGTTCACGCGGCGGAGACGCACTGGGTATTCGACGCGGGCCCCTTCGTGGTCGCCGTGACGGGCACCGCCTTCGGACTGGCATGGAGCGCCGACGAGCGCCGGCTCGATGTTCGGCTCGAAAATGGATCCGTGACCGTGAGCGGCCCGGTTTCCGACGCGCCCCTCGCGCTTCGAGCAGGGCAATGGCTCACCGTGCGCGCAAACGACGTGCTCATCCGCGCCCTCGGAGCCGATGGCGGCTTGCCGAACGGATTGGGCGAAGAGATGCCTGAAGCGCCGCCGCCGACGGGAGAAAGTGGCCCGGTCTCTGCGGAACAGCCGGGCGCGATTTCGCTCGACGGACCGAACGCGAGCCCTGCGCAAGGCCGCGAGAGGCATGCCGTCACGGGGGGCGATCGAGGCGCCGAGCACGCCAACCGGGGCCGGCAAGCATGGGCCGCGGAACTCGCCGACGGCAGATTCGCGGCGATTGTCGACGACGCGAC
This sequence comes from uncultured delta proteobacterium, assembly GCA_963831555.1. Taxonomy (GTDB): domain Bacteria; phylum Myxococcota_A; class Polyangia; order Polyangiales; family Polyangiaceae; genus Palsa-1150. The sequence continues at coordinate 17,120 of CAWHQT010000013.1, read as the reverse complement.
GCGCATGGGCCTCGACGCAGCGTTTTCCACGAGCAGCAGCGACGAACTCGCCGCCCTCGCGGACGCCGCTCGCTATACGCGCAGCCGCGACGTGGCTCGAGGGGCTCTCATGGCCCAGCGCAGGCGTTTCCCCGGCACCGATGAGGCACACGTCGCCGCCTTCTCACTCGGACGGCTGAGCGAGAGCGAGGATGATCCGCGTGCCGCCCTTTCCTGGTTCGAAGATTACTTGAGCGAGGCCGCGGGGGGTACGTTCGCCTCCGAGGCGCTCGGGCGCAAGATGACGATCGTGGAGCGCCTCGATGGCAAGGACGCCGCGCGTCCGCTCGCGCAGATGTACCTGCGTCGCTTCTCGAATGGCACGTATGCCGATGCCGCCAGAGCGCTGACGCTTCGGCCGTGACCGGCGCTTGCCGTGCTTTCTTTCTCTTGGCGGTGCTGGCGTCGGTCCCCCTCGCGCCGAGCGCGCTCGCTTCATCGACGCGCGTCGCGCTGATGCGACCGAGTACGGCGAGCGCTGCGGTAATTCAGGCGCTCACGCGCATCCAGGGAGAGCTGACCGCGGATGGCTTCGAGGTCGTGCTGATCGATTCTCCGCCGGCGGACGCCCCCACGGCGGCCAGCGATGCGGGACGGGACGCCGGCGCACTCGCGAGCATCGACCTTTTCGTCGACACGGCGGCTCGCACTGCGGAGCTGCGCGTCGTCGACCGGCTGACGAACAAAGCCGTCGTGCGGCGCACACCGCTCGACGAGACGGATCCCTCCAAGGCGGCAGAGATTCTTGCCGTTCGCGCCGTCGAGTTGCTCAGGGCGAGCCTGCTCGAGCTCCTCATCGAGGCGGGCGACGCGCCTCATGGGACCGCCCCTGCTCGCGAAGCCGACGCGCGCCAGGCGTCGAAATGGGCCTCCCGAGCGCTTCCATCGGAGCGTCCGTCGCGTTGGGCGCTTGAGGCGGGGGCCGCTGTGGTCGCGAGCGTCGGGGGAATCGGCCCCGCCGTGCTGAGCATCCTTCGCGGGCGCTTCGCATTCGCGCGTGCGCTTGCCGTCCGCGCAACGCTCGCGGGCCTCGGCACCCAGCCCCGAATCGAAGCGCCGACGGGCAGCGCCGTGATCGCACAAGACGTGGGCCTCGTCGAGCTCATCGCCGCGCCTTGGAGCGCGTCGCCCGCTCCTCGCCTTCGGCCGGCCTTTTCGCTGGGAATCGGTACGCTCTACACGAGCATCGATGGACAGGCTGCATTCCCGTACACGGGTCGCCGGAGCTCGCAATGGGCTCTGGCCGCGGACGCCGGACTCGGTCTCGTGCTTCAGATGAGCCAGCGATTCGCGGTGGCGCTCGAGATCCACGCGCTTCTGGCGCGTCCCTACCCTATCGTGCGCTTTCTGGATGACGAGGTCGCGCACGCGGGCGAACCCTCGACCTTCGCGACGCTCACGTTGGTAGGCTCGCCGTGATGCACACGCAGCGCGGCGAAGCGGTCGCCCGGCGCTTTGGGGTCGTACGCCTGGTCGCGGCCGCCACCTGCCTCGGACTCCTCGAACCGCCCATCTCACCCGCAGGGTGCGCCCCAGGACCGCTCGATGCCATCGGCCTCGCCTCGGGCACACTCTCCGAAGGGCTCCTCGCTCACTACACGTTCGACGAGGGCGCCGGCACGACGGTGGCCGACCACTCCGGCAACAAGCGCGACGGGGTCCTCACGCTCACGGGGGGGGCCTGGATCCCGGATGGTCAGTTTGCCGGCGGGTTGCGCCTCTCCGGCGCGGACTTCGTTACGGTCAACAACTTTCCGGACGCCACGCCGAGCTTCAGCGTGTCCGCTTGGATCCGATCGGCCGACATGCCCGTCGATGGGTTTGAGACCATAGTCAGCACCGAGCTGGTTTTTCAGGGCGGCTGGCAGCTCAACCTGGACAAGGCCGCCGCCGCCATGGGAGTGCACGCGGCCTTCTGGGACACGACGCTCGGCGTCTATACCTATTACGAATGCCCATGCCTCCCCGTCAACCGGTGGACTCACCTGGCGTCCGTGGTGGATGGAAACGCGCATACGCTGTCGGTCTACGTGGACGGCCAGCTCGAAAGCGTGACTCCGGCCCCGAACCCGATAAGCCCCGGTTCGCCCGTGCTCTACATCGGCCGGTGGTCCGGCCAGAACCGCTTCCTCGTGGCGGACATCGACGACATCACCATTTATGGCCGCGCGCTAGCGTCAGCCGAGATCGTGGAGCTGGGATTGTATAGTCCTGGGTAGGGGATCACCGGATCAGTGGTCGTGCCTGTGATGCAGATCCGGGGCGTGCACGTGCACGTGAGAGAGGCGCGAGTGTTCGTGCACGTGCGAATGCGGACCGCTGGCGCGGTCGTACGGGGGGTCGTGAACATGATCGTGGTGGCCGTCGTCATGGCGGTGGGCGTGCTCGTGGGTGATCGGCTCGTGCTCGTGCTCGTGCTCGTGCGCCTCGGTCAGGTGCAGCGCAACGCCCAACGCGCAGAGGCCGCCCGCGATGATCGTGGTCACGCCTCCGGCGCGCTCTCCCATGCCCCACGCCAGCCAGGCCCCGAGAAACGGGGCGGCTGCGAAGATGGACCCAGTTCGCGCCGCGCCCACCAGGCGCTGGGCTCGCAAGTAGAGGCCGAGGCTTGCGCCATAACCGACGGCGCCGCACGCGGCCAGGGCCAACCCCGAGCCCAGACTGGGCCAAGACTCGCCCAAGGCCCGCGCCAAGCCCAGCGACATCGTCGCGCCGAGAGCCGACTTCACCAGCACCACGCGATTGGGATCGCGGTCGGCGAGCGGACGGCCGACCACGTTGTCCGCCGCCCAGGCGCAGGTGGCCGCCAAGACCGCCATCGCGCCCCACACGGTGTCCGCCGACTTCGTCTCACCATGCGCCACCAAAAGAGCGCCTCCGGATGCCATCGCCGCGAGCGCGAGCCCGACCCGGGGGCCGATCCGCTCGCCCCAGATCACGCGTGCCAGGAGCACCGTGAAGAGCGCTTCGGCGTTGAGCAAGAGAGACGCCGTGACGCCGCTGGTGCGCCCGAGGCCCCACGCGAGCGACACGGGAGCGATTGCGGCACCCAAGAGCGCGACGGCCAAAAGGCGGCCCGCGTCGCGGGAACGGAGCGGCGTGTCGCTTCGCGATCGGGGCCGCGCGGCGAACAGCGCCGCGCCACCATAGAGCGATGCCGCGGTGATGAAAGGGCCGACGCCGCGCCCGTATCGCTGGACGAGCGGCGTCGTCGCGCCGAATGCGGCCGACGCCGCCAGCGCCAAAGCGCTTCCCTTCGCCAGCGGGTTATTGCGTCTTCTCGAGATCACCGGGATGGTCTCGGTTGACCTTAGCAAGCATCTTGCCGAGACGTCTCAAGACGACGACTCGTCGCCCTTGAGCCCGAGCAGCTCATACGTCATCACCGGTTGTTTGCGCCCTTTGACCGTGATTTTGCGCACCGGGCGCACGAGGGCGACGTGCTCGGTCAGGGCAAATGTATCTTCGCTGATGAGCACGTGGACGCCGAGCTCCTTCGTACTCGTCTCGAGACGCGACGCGAGATTCACGGCGTCGCCGATCACCGTGTACTCCATGCGCTTCTCGCTTCCGATGTTCCCCGCGACGACCTCGCCGGTATGGATGCCGATTCCGGTGTGCAATGCCGGAATTCCCCGTGCCTCGAGCCGAACGTTCAGATCGACCAGCGCGCGTCGCATCCGCACCGCTGCGCGGACCGCGTTCACGGCGTCATTCGCTTTGGGGACAGGCGCCCCGAAGACCGCCATGATCGCATCGCCGATGTACTTGTCGACGACCCCGTCCTCCTGCATCACGATTCCCACCATCTCCGTAAAGTACTCGTTCAGGAGCGCCACGAGCTGCTGCGGATCCATCAGCTCGCTGATGCTCGTGAAGCTGCGGATATCGGTGAACAGGATCGTGACCTTCAACGACTCTCCGCCGAGAGAGACTTTGCCGCCCAACAAATGATCCATGACCGCCGCGGTCATGTATTTGCCGAACGTGGAGCGAAGCTTGTCCCGCTCTTTGAGCCCGTCGACCATCCGATTGAAGCCCGTCGCCAGATCCTCGAGCTCGTCACCGGTGTGAACCGGCTCGACGTGGACGTAGTCGAGCTGCTCGACCTTCTTCAGTGCGACGGTGACCCGAAGCAGGGCGGTCGACATCACGGAAGCGAGGCGCGAGCCGAGCGCCACCGACGCGGCAGCGGCCACGAGGAGCGCGGCGAACGCACAAAGCAAGTTGCGGCGGACGATGACCTTCACGTCCGTCACGTCCAGTGCGGCCAGCATGCCGATGCGTCCCCGGCGCCCTTCGAGCTGCTGCGGCTCGAAGCGCGCCACCGCCCAGGAGCGAGCTCCGGCACCGACCATGGTCGCCTCGCGCGACGCCACCCCCGCGGCATCCTCTGGAAACTGAGGCGTCTGTCCGACGAGCCGATGCGCATTTGCGGGATCGAGGGCGGCGAACGCCAGTTCGAGTCCGAGCTTGGCGCTCGAGTTCTGGAGATACGCCGCGTCCATCGGCAAGCAGACGACGATACTGCCCGTCGCCACCACGGGTGCGCCGATGACATAGGCGGGCGGCGCCTTCGAATCGGGCGATTCGCACCCGTGCTCGACGACGCCGTGGAACGGCTGGCCTTGCGCGACCACGGCGAGCTCCGCAACGCTCGCAATGCGATCGATGGGCTGCACGCAGCCCACCTGCGCGAGCACCTGCCCGTCGCGATCGAGGACGAGCACGTCGATGTCGGGATAAATATCGATAAAAACCTGGGCGAGCCGGCGTGCGCGGACCGCGTCGTGGTGCTCGATCGCATGGGCGGTCGTGCTGTCGGCGGCGAGCACCCGCGAAGCGAGCGTGAGGTCCGCGAGGTCATCGTCGAGCTCGGTCTGGAAAGCTCGCTCGGCGCCCGCGACCCGATCGGCGACCTCGTCAGCGAGCTGGCGATGCAAGAGCCACGAAAGGATCGGGAGCACGGCCACCATCACGGCCACGGACAAGAGGACGAGCGCCGTGAGCTTCGCGCGGACCGTCGGCAGCCTGAACCTCATGAGTTGGCTGCGAGAGTACCCAACGTCGCCCGCCGTTGGCGACGCGTCCGTTCGCACGTGCGGGGTCAGTCGCGCACGGGGTGTCCGCCGGACATCCAACGGCGGCCGCTGCCGTTCGGTCCCGTGATGCCGGTGATGGCCCGGAGGAGCCGGTCCGGATCGCAGGGCTTCTCGAGGAAGGCCGCGCAGCGCGCACGCGTATCCGCTGGCACGAGGTCGGGCACCGCCGTCACCATCACAACGGGGATATCGCGCGTGCGAGGGTCCGCCTTGAGCCGATGCAAGACCTCGGCCCCATCCATGCGAGGCATCGAGAAGTCCAGCACGACGACGTCGGGAATTTCGGCCAGGGCCAGAGCCAATCCGGAGGGTCCGTCCTCGGCCGCTTCCGCCGCAAAGCCCTCGTATTCAATGCACACGCAATAGAGATCGCGCGCTTCGGCTCCGTCGTCGATGACCAGCACCCGAGGAGCTCGGGCATCGCTTGGACGGATGCCCGATCGGTCAGGAGCCATGGCAGACGCCCTACGCCGTGAAGCACTTGCCGTGCCGACGGCAAAACCCAGAGAATGTGGCATTCGGCCAAAAAAAAGCGCCTTCCGACCGTGGCGACCTTGCTGACGCCGTGACAGCCGTGCGCCCTTGACTCGCCGTACGCATGCGCGAACATCGATCGAGGAAAAAAGCCGGCCATGACCAGAGGACTCGAAACCGCGGGGGTGTGGATTGCGATCACCGTAATGGTCATGGTCGCGTTGATTGGGTACCGGACGACGGACGGGCTCGTGGAGACGTCGCGGTGGGTGGAGCATACCCATCAGGCCATTCAGGCGTTCGATGACGTATTGCTCGGCGCGACCGCCGCGGGACGCTCGCGGCGCGCCTTCTGGATGACGGGTGATGAGGCCGAATTGCCGCGCGTCGCCACCGCCATGGAGCGCGCGGAAACCGCGCTGGCGCAGGCTCGCGCGCTGACCGCGGACAATCCGTACCAAGGCGATCGCCTGGATCGTTTGGGGAAACGCGTCGACGCTCGATTCGCGGACCTGAACGCGGCGCTCGACGCGCAGCGCGCGGCGCCCACGGTCCGGGACGAGAGCCGCGAAGAGGCCATGTTGCGTCGCGGAAATACGTCGATGAGCGTCATCGCATCGGACATCGAAGACGCGACCCACGAAGAGAGGGCCCTCTTGGCCGAACGGCAACGGGACGCGAGGCGGAGCGCCGCCTTCGCCAAAAGCGCGGGTCTCGGGGGCACGGCCATCAGCGTGGCCCTGCTGGTCTTCGCGTTCACGCGCTTGCGCCGCGAGAACGATCGCCGGATGGAGTCCGAGCGAGCGCTGCGCGCGAGCGAGCAGCGCCTTGCCACCACGCTCTACAGCATCCGCGACGGGGTCATGGCCACCGATTCGTCGGGCCGCATCGAACACATCAATCGTGCCGCCGAACACCTCACCGGGACGCGCCCCGCAGACGCCGTCGGAAAGCCGTTGACCGAAGTATTCCACTGCGTGGACGAGCACACGCGGGTCGCCAAACCCGATCCGTTCGCCGACGTGCTCTCCGCAGGTCAGGACGACAACGGAACGCTCATCGCGCGCGACGGAACGGAGCGCTTCGTTGCGTCGAGCACGGCGCCGATCGTGGATCCGAAGAGCGGCGCGCTCTCGGGAATCGTCCTCGTTTTCCGAGACACGACGCAAGAGCGCTCCGATCGGCGGGCTCTGGAGAGGGCGACGCATTTTCTGGACTCGATCGTCGAGCACATTCCAGACATGATCTTCGTCAAGGAAGCCGGAGAATTGCGATTCGAACGCATCAACCGCGCCGGCGAGGTGCTGCTCGGCATGAACCGCGACGAGCTCCTCGGCAAGAACGACTACGATTTTTTCCCCAAGGAGCAGGCGGATTTCTTTCAAATCAAAGACCGGGAGACGCTCAGCCAGGCCGTGGCGATCGACATTCCCGAGGAACCCATCGAGACGAAGACCGGTCGGCGATGGCTCCACACCAAGAAGGTTCCGCTCCTCGACAGCAAGGGTGAGGCTCAATTTCTGCTCGGAATCTCCGAGGACATCACCGAGAGAAAAGAGACGGCCGAGGCCTTGCGTGCCGCCATCATCGCGGCGGAAAGCGCGAACCGCGAGCTCGAGGCGTTCAGCTATTCGGTCGCCCACGACCTGCGGGCTCCGCTCCGCAGCATCGACGGCTTCAGCCAAGCCATCCTCGAGGACTGCGCGGGGCAACTCGACGACATCGGGCAGAAGCATTTGCAGCGCGTCCGCGCCTCGGCCTCGAGGATGGCCGAACTCATCGATGGCCTGCTCGGCCTAGCGCGTCTCACGCGAACGGAGCTGCGGCTCGAGCCCGTCGATCTTAGCGCGCTCGCCACCGCGGCCGCCGAAGAACTGCGCAACCAAAGCCCCGAACGAGACGTTCGCGTGGAGATCGCGCCGTCGCTCGGCGCTCACGGCGATCCGCGGGTCCTCCGAATCGTGGTGGACAACCTCTTCGGCAACGCGTTCAAGTTTACCGCGACCCACCGTCACGCGAACATCGAGTTCGGCGTTCGCGCCGAATCGGGCCGTCGCGTGTTCTTCGTGCGCGACGACGGCGTCGGCTTCGACTCGCGGTACAAGGACAAGCTCTTCGGAGCCTTTCAGCGGCTCCACGACGCGCGCGAATTTCCGGGGACGGGGATCGGACTGGCGACCGTCCAGCGCGCGGTGAAGCGGCACGGAGGTCGGGTGTGGGCCGAGAGCGAGCCCGGCCGCGGCGCGACGTTCTTCTTCACGCTGGACGACGGTGCCGCCGCACAAATCGCCGGGTGAAAGGCATCTCGCCGCCTGGACCCCGGCTCCGAAGGTACGGCCGGAAATGGAAAACGGAAGGTGTGGCTTTCGATGCCGGCGTTGTGCGCTGCGCTTCGTGGTCAAAGCCGAAAAAGGTATTCTGCCCGGTGCGCGCGCCCGCCTTGGCCTCGATCGCTCGCAACGCCTGTGGCAACACCCTCTAAGCTCGACGCGATGACGCCCCCATCGGCTCCCGGGGCAGTGGACGCGTCGCCCGGCTTGCCCGTCGACGTTGCGCCGCCGCTACGCGCGCGAGAGCGGCGCGCACTGGACGTTCTGGCGCTGATCGCGTTGGCGTCCATTGTGCGCCTCGCGGCCCCTTTGGGCATCGGCCTCTTCCTGGGTGCGCTCCTCGCTTTCACGTCCGAGCCCGTCTACGGCGCTCTGCGAAAGCGACGCTTCAAGGCGGGGCCGGCCGCTCTCATTTGCGCCCTCGGGGCCACGATCATCGTCGCCTCCACCGTCGTTGGGCTCACCGTGCTCATCGTAACGCGAAGCCTGGTCCTCGCCGCCGCTCTGCGCGCACAGCTCGCGCCCGGGGGCGCCCTGCGCTCCTTTGCCGAACAGGCCGCGAGCCGCCTGGAGTCCCTGCATCTCAACGTCGCCGAAATCTCCCAGCGCCTCGAAAATGAGGCCATTTCCGTCGGGTCGCGCGCCGCGGAGATTGCCGCCGGGCTGGCCGGGGCGACGTTCAGCGGCCTGCTCACGCTCTTCTTCATGGCACTCGCCGAGTACTTCGTTCTGCGACACTGGAGTCAGATCGTGACGAGAGCCGAGCGCCTGCTGCCACTCGAGCGCCGCCACACGCACGGTCTCCTCGAGCAGTTTCGCAGCGTGGGCCGCGAAGTCTTTTTGGGGACCGTCGTGACCGGCCTCGTCCAAGGTCTATTTGCGGGGTTTGGATATTGGATATCCGGCGTCCCCGAGCCTGCATTCTTTGGAGCGATTACCGCGCTTGCCTCGCTCATTCCTGGCATCGGGACGCTTCTGGTCTGGGTGCCCATCGGCCTCGTGAAGATCGGGACCGGCCACGCAGGCGCGGGGCTGCTCGAGTTGGTCTACAGTGCGCTGACGGTCGGCATCGCGTCCGACTACGTGATTCGCCCACGGCTCGTCGGGCGTGAAAAGAGCGTCCCCTCGGTCTTGATGTTCGTCGCGCTCTTCGGGGGCGTGGAGGTCTTCGGAGTCATCGGGCTGATCGTGGGGCCCGTGATCGTCACGCTGTCGTTCGCGATACTCGCGACCTACGACCGCGAAGTGGGCGGCGCGGCGGCAAAGGGCCCCGCGCGATGAATGCGTTCGGTGCGCCCGAGAACGCCCGGGGTCGGGTGGTTCTATCGATCAACGTCGGCTCGTCGTCGGTGAAGTTCGCGCTGTTCGAGTTTTCGAACGACGAGGAGCGCCGCCTCGCCGAGGGGGCCATCGAACGGATCGGCCTCGAGGGGAGCCACCTTTGGCTTCGTGTCGCGGACCGCCCGCCGGACCGCGATGACCGGCACTTCGATGACAGCGACGCCGCGATCGCCGCCGCGTTCGCCGCGATGAAAGACAAGCAGTTGCCCGAACCGGGCGCCGTGGGACATCGCCTCGTTCATGGCGGACCGCATCATTCCCTCCCCGAGCGGGTCGATCCGGCCCTCCTGCGTTCGCTTGCCGAGGTCGTGCTGTTCGCGCCGCTGCACCTTCCACCGGAGCTCGCCGCCATCGAGGCCGTGGCCGCCCGATTTCCCGAGCTCCCCCAGGTGGCCTGCTTCGATACCGCGTTCCACCGAACCCTGCCCGAAGTCGCCTGGCGACTTGCGCTTCCCCGCGCGCTCGATGGCCAGGGCATTCGCAAGTACGGATTCCACGGCCTCTCCTACGAATACGTCGTCGCGAAAGTCGGGCCTGACATCCTGGGAAGGGCGGTCATTGCCCACTTGGGCAACGGCGCGAGCCTCGCGGCGATTCGAAACGGAGAGTCGATCGACACGAGCATGGGGCTCACGCCCACGGGCGGGGTGATGATGGGCACGCGGACGGGGGATCTCGACCCCGGCGTCCTCGTGCATCTCCTCAATGCCGGGTATGACGCCGGCCGCCTCGAACGAATGGTCGATCACGAGTCTGGGCTTCTCGGGGTATCGGGCCTATCGTCCGACATGAAGGAGCTCATCGACCATCGCGACGCCGACGCGCGCGCCGCGCTCGCGATCGACATGTTCGGCTACCAGATCCGAAAAACGATTGGCGCGTTCACCGCCGCACTCGGCGGACTCGACACGCTGGTCTTCACCGGCGGTATCGGCAAGTGCTCGTCGCCGGTCCGCGTCCTCTGCTGCGCGGGCCTCGAGTGCCTGGGAATCCATGTTGACCCGGCGAAGAACGAGGCCTCGGCGAGCGTGATTTCCAAGGACGGAGGCGCGTGCGTCGTGCGCGTCGTTCCGACCGACGAGGAGCTGATGGTCGCGCGCCACACTCTTCGTCTCGCGTGAGGCGGCGGAGAACCTTCACCCAGGCTCGCTCTTCGGGGCTCCGCTTTCCGTCCCAGGCGCGCGCGCCGCACGCTCGATGGCCGATGCGAGCGTCGGTAGATCCGGCGTGTCGTCGAATCGGACGCCGTTGACGAAGAACGTGGGGGTCGCAAGAACGGAGTGCGCGCCGGTCGCCGCTTGCGCGTGAACGCGCGACGCAAAGGCGTGGTCTCGAAAGTCGGCGTCGAAACGCGCGGGATCGAGGCCGATCGCGGCGGCGTGCGCCGCGAGGTCTTCGTCGCCGAGGGCGGTTTGATGTTCGAAGAGTCTGTCGTGCATTTCCCAGAACTTTCCCTGCGCGGCCGCGGCCTCCGCGGCCTCTGCCGCGTGCTGCGCGTGCGGGTTCGCGTGCGAGCGCGGCGAATGACGGAACACGACCCGAAGGCGATCCCCGAAGCGCCCCACCAGGTCCTTTACGACGGGATACGCGCGACCGCAGTAGTGACACTCGAAGTCGCCGTATTCGACGAGCGTGACCGGCGCGGTCGCGGGCCCGAGGGCGTGGTCGGCCGCGCCGACCGGGCTTTCGAGCATCACGGCATGAGCGATGGGCATGACGGATACTTCTATTGCTCTTGCGCGACGATGTCCTCCGCGATCGTCCTCGGCCGGGCGAGCGCCTCCACCGAGGAGCCTCGTCGAGCGGCGAGCTTCCGAAGCGTCGAAAGGCGTTCCGCCCCACATCGCATGCGATCGGGCGACGAAGGCGAATGCGCCCGCGCGGGACGCCTACGGCGAGCCCCCACACGAAGCGCGAAGAGGCCCGGCATGAGGCGACCGGGGCGAAGCCCGCAAGAACCGATCGGTGGCGCGGCGAGCCTCGGCATCGCGGCCTAGCGCGCAAAGCGCGGCGATTCGCATCGCGTCGCGTTCCTCGCCGAGGGCGCCCTCGGGGTACCGGCGCGCGTGCTCGTCGAGAAGACGGAGGGAACGCGCAGCATCCCCGCCTCGGATGGCGGTCTGCGCGTCGCTGAGAAGACGGACCTCCGCCGCGACGTCGCCCGCGACCGATGCGCTGCGCGGCGGCGCCGCGACCGCGACCGGGACCGTCTGCGCAAGTGCCGGAGGGGGCCGCGCGGGCTCTTCGGGGCCGATCCGGGGGACGTCCACGGCGGGGCCCTCGTAGGTCTTCGCGGGCGTGCCGGTCGACGTGGCGGGCGCGGGGGCGCGCGGCGGCGCGCGCACCCCCATGGCGGCGCTCGCGCCCACCGCCGCGGCGAGAGCGGCCGCGAAGAGCGCCTTCGTCGCCCACCCGGCAAACGCATCCGACACCGCGGACGCCGCCGCCCGGACGGACGCTCCGAGAGCCGAGACCGACCCTCGCGCAGCGCCGGCCGCCGCCAGGCCCGCGGCGGCGCCTGCCGCGACGCGGGCCCCAATCGATGCCCGGACGCGATCCATGTCCACACGCGTCGGTTCGTCGCCGTCGCGCGCCGCCTCCAGAAGTGCAGTGGCCTCGGGCCCGAGTCCGGTCATCGCATCCTCCAACGATCGTTTGCGAGCGCGCGCGCGACCCCGCGCTCGAAGTCTGCGCGCGCCGCGCGCAAGCGGGAATAGACGGTGTTCACGTTGGCCCGAACGGCGGCGGCGATGTCTTCCACGCTCATGTGTTCGAGCTCCGCGAGGATGAAGACCTCGCGTCGATCCTTCGGCATGGCGTCGAGCACGGCATGAAGCCTGCGCACGGCCTCGCCCGCCGCCACCGCCTCGTGCGCGTTGGGGGCGTGGTCCGCGACGAGGTCGACGTCGTCCCCGACGCGACCCCGGCCCCCCAGGTTTCCCGGCTTCCGATGCAGCGAGCGACGGGCGTCGCGGGCGACACGCGACGCGATGGCGAAGAGCCAGGAACGTATCGACGACTCGCCCCGAAAGCGCCCGAGCTGCCGATGCACGACGAGGAAAACGTCCTGGACGACATCATCGACGGCGCTGTCGACGACACCGAGCCGGCGCACACTTCGCCAGACGAACGCGAAGTGCGCATCGTAGACGGCCGTGAATGTCCACACCATGGCCGCGTCATGGGTCGCGGCCGGCCCCCGCTCGTGCGTTCTCGCAACCTGGGGGATCACGTCCTCTAAGTGGCCGGCGACGAACGCCTTCGTGTTCAAAACCGCACCTCGAGCCCCAATGCCCCCCGCCCAGTATAGCGAGCGGGCTGGTGGATGAGCCCTTGCTCGGCGCCCGCCGATACGAATTGAGGCCGGGTCACGTCGAGGCCACCGCCGACATCGGCGCGGATCGCCCACGCGCGAGACCAGGCGTACGCCGCGGTAACCCGGGCCCGAAGCACCCACCATTCGGCATCGCCTTGCGACGTCACGCTTTCATAGAGCCCCGCCGCGGACAGCCATGCCAGCTCGACGTTGGTGCAGCCTCCCACTTCCCCGTGTCGCATGCGTCCCGCTCGGCCGACCTCCGTCACCAGGCATCCACCCGCGTCGAACGTACGAAGCGAGAACGTTCCGCTTCGCGCGGGCGATTGCGTCGTGGACTCATCGAGGAATTGGCCGGCCCCGAGCTCCAATCGGAACGCGGAGAGCGCGACGGGGACAACCCCCAATGTCACGGCGAATCCGGGGGCCGCCGTGGGCAGGGTGCCGGTGTCGAGCACCGCCGCGGCGGCGACCGCGAAACGGATGGCCCATCGAGAGGCCGAGTCCGGGCCGAACCCGCGCGGCGGGACGGAGTCCTCGACCGACGAAGCCAGGGTTGCTTCGGCCGGCGTCGATACGGTGGGCGCGGCGGGGCTCGCGGGCGCCACGGTCGCGTTCGACGGCGTCGCCGCCGTGGAAGCAGAAGGGGCCGGCCGGGGAGCCTGTGGCGCCGGTCCCGTCGCGGTGGGAGTCGCCGCGACACGGTCGGGATCGATGGCGAGCGCGAGGATCAGTGCCGCGGCGTCCGCAAGTGCGCTGCATGATTCGGCCGTGACGGTCCTCCGCCCCGCGCCCTCCGGGCCCGCCGTCCGAATCTCGACGCGCCAGAGGCCGGATTTTTCACGGCGAACGTCGGCGTGCGCGTGTAGGTAGGGACCGCCCACGGTTCCGAGCCCCGGGGCGAGCCGCTCCGTCGCGGCCTCGACGTACGCAGCGTCGGGACACCCGTCAGGCGCCACCCACTCGAGCTCGACCAGACCCGTGGAGCCCTCCGCTCTGGCGCGATCGGTGGCCAAGCCCAGCCCGAGCAGCGCGGGCGCGAGAGCCCACCACGGCCGCAACGTCGCCCGCCATGAGCGTTGGGCCATACGAGGGTCAATATCGCGAGTCCCGGCGACCGCGCGAATGTTCGTCGGATGGCCGATCGCCGCGGTATGGTCCCACGCAAGCCATCGGTGCCTCATCCCGCGCGCTTGAATCCCGGCGTCCGGCGGACTCTCGCCATCGGACTCGTCTCCGCGGGATGCTCGGACCCCCGGGTGCTCCTCGGCTGGAACGCCACCGAGGCGGGCGTTCCGCAGGAGACCGACGCGGGCGACGCGGGTCCGCCCAGTTGCCAGACGACCGGTGCCGGTTTGACCCATTGCGGAGCCTCCAGCGAGAGCTGTTGCGCGAGCCTGGTGGTGGCCGGGGGCACATACTACCGAACGTATACGAACGCCGGCGGCGGTCCGACCAACGAGTCCGATCCAGCGAGCATAAGCACCTTTCGACTCGATAAGTATCTTGTCACCGTGGGACGATTTCGGCAGTTCGTGACGGCATGGAACGGGGGCGCGGGGTGGCTGCCACCGGCGGGGTCAGGCAAGCACGCGGGGTTGAACGGGGGTAACGGGTTGAACGCGACGGCGGGAGGCTACGAGCCGGGCTGGGTGGGGTCGGACGACGCGGACGTCGCCCCGACAGACGCGCACCTCGCCTGCACAGGGCCCCTCGTGGCAGACCTCGCGCCCGGATCGCGCTACGGGACGTGGACGCCTTCGATTGGCAATCAGGAAAATCTGCCGATCACGTGCGACAATTGGTACGAGGCCTACGCATTCTGCATTTGGGACGGAGGCTTTCTCCCGAGCGAAGCGGAATTGGAGTATGCGGCGGTGGGGGGCGCCGCGCAGCGCGAGTATCCGTGGGGAACCACGGATCCCGGGACTGCAAACCAGTACGCCATCTATGGGTGCTATTATCCGAGCAGTTCAGGAACCTGCACGGGCGTGGAGAACTTCGCGCCGGTCGGAACGGCGCAGCTCGGAGCCGGTTTGTGGGGTCACCTCGACCTCGCGGGCAACGTCTGGGAGTGGGCTCTGGACTGGCACGCCAACTACGTGAGCCCGTGTACGGATTGCGCCAACTTCACGGTTGCAACGGCGCGCGCGACCATGGGGGGCAATTTCGACACCGGGACGAACTTTCCCCCGTCTCGCCACGCAAACGCGCCGGCGGATCCAGGCGCGTACGCCTACGGGTTTCGGTGCGCCCGCTCTCCGTGAATGCCCGTCGGGAATTCGAGCGGACGCTACGTTACGTATTGAGGTGTGAGGATCCCAGGTCGAGATCCGAAGTCGCGCTTGGACATACGAATCTACCCATACGGGAACCGGCCTCCGCTCGCTTTGGGGAATCTGCACCGGCTCGCCGAATGTCCGCCTCCTTTTGAACCACGCGGGACACAATGACCTTCCTAGGAGAGGCGTTTTGGCCGTGCCCGGCGCGAAAGTGCTTCCGTAGGGAGCCGACCGTAAATGACAATCCGTCGATACCCATGGCTTTGGATTTCCCTCGGGCTCCTCGGAACGGGGGCCGGGGCCGCAGGCTGCTCGGGGGGAGACTCCTCGCTCGGCCTGTCCGGAAGCACGGGCGTCGCGGGGACGGCCAGCGGCGCCGCCGGCGTCGTCGAAGGGTCTTCGGGCAAAGCCGGGGCGACCGGGAGCTCCGGAGGCAGCCCGGGCACCTCTGCCGGAGGTGCAACAGGAGGCACTGGAGCGACCGCGGGGGGCTCTGCCGCAGGTGCAGCGGGGGCCGCCGGAGGCAGCGCCGGGAGCTCCGCGGGAGGCACGACGGGAGGCGCCGGCGGCGTAACCGGGAGCTCCGTGGGAGGTGCGACGGGGACCACCGGAGGAGGCACGGCAAGCAGCAGCGGGAGCGGCGCCGGCGGCTGCGGCTTGCCCGCCGATGTCCAGACGATGCTGCAGACCTACTGTGTCTCGTGCCACTCCGCGCCGCCCGTGGGTGGCGCTCCCATGGCGCTCGAGACGTACGCCGACCTGCTCGCGCCCAGCACCATATCGGGCCAAAGCGTGGCCCAACGAAGCCTCTCGCGACTCCAAAGCTCGGCGACGCCCATGCCGCCTTTGGGAAGCCCTCGCCCGAGTGACGCGCAGGTCACGGCATTCGAGGCATGGGTGGATTCCGGCGCCGAGCAAGCCGCGTGCGGGACCAGCGGTGCCACGGCCGGCAGCACGAGCGGCGCGACGACCGGCACGAGCGGCGCGACAGCCGGCAGCACGAGCGGCGCGACAGCCGGCAGCGCGAGCGGCTCCAGCGGCGAGGATCCTGCCATTTGCACCAGCAACGTCTATTGGACCGGGCAGACGGGCCCCAACATGGACCCGGGCGACACATGCCCGAGTTGCCATAATAGCTTCCAGATAGCCGGCACCGTGTACCCGACTGCCCACGAAGCCACCGATTGCGACGGAGTGACGGGCAGCAATCTGTCCGTCGTGATTACGGACGCGAAGGGCACCGTTCAGACGCTCGCGGTCGACGCGGTGGGCAACTTCTATTCGACGGCGGCCATCGCCATGCCGTTTCACGCGAAGGTCGTCTCGAAGACCACCGAGCGAGACATGGTGGCCGCGCAGACGAGCGGCGATTGCAATCTATGCCATAGCGTGGACGGCCTGAACGGGGCGCCCGGTCGTATCCTGTCGCCATGAGCGGCAAAGGCCACGATCCGCAGTCCCTCGTCCCCAACCTTACGTTCCGTTCCGCACGTTTCCGTTACGCCCATGCGACGTAAGCCCGCTTCGGAGGCGCGCTTCGTGCACCGCGTTTGCGGTGCGGCGGGCCTACGCCCGAGGGGGCCGGAGGGCCGGGACAAGGCCGGGACACCGGCGGTTGCGGATCGTGCGGGATGCGCGTAAACCAGCCCTCCGAACGTAGGACGATTCACGGTCCCGCTTTCGAGAAATGATTCCGAAGGAGTTTGCCAATGAAAAGATTCCTCGTTCTCTACAGGGCCCCGACGTCGGCTTTCGAGCAGATGAGGAAGTCCACGCCCGAGCAGCAGAAAGCGGGAATGGATGCGTGGATGGCCTGGAGCAAGAAAGCGGCCGCGTCAATCGTCGACATGGGGGCGCCGCTCGGCAAGAGCTTGCGCGTGACGAAGGGCGGTGCGTCACCGGCCACCAACGATCTCGGCGGCTTCTCGATCTTGCAGGCGGAGTCGAAGGAGGCCCTCGCCGAGACCTTGAAGGGCCATCCTCATTTCATGATGCCGGACGGATCCATCGAAGTCGTCGAATTGATGCCGATGCCGGGCACCTGAGCGCCTGCGCGCGTCACATGGAAAAACCGCGCGCGGCTACGGCACGGCTTCGGGCCGATGCCTCCGGGGGATGGTAAGGAAGGGACGATGGGTCAGATGGTCGCGCCGTCGACGTTGCACATCGGTGATCTCGAAGTGGCGCGCATGGGCTTCGGCGCGATGCGCTTGCCCGGCCCGGATGTGTGGGGCGA
>CAWHQT010000012.1:0-195850 GCA_963831555.1 uncultured delta proteobacterium | reverse complement strand
CTAGCCCTACTTTCGCAGATTGGCGCGTGTGGGGGGGGTGGATGGGCGAGGGATTTGGCGCAAATGAAGGGGAACGGGCTTTCCATTCGGCCTGGGATGCGCTAGCAGAAGGATGTGTACTTCAGCGAGAAGGTTGTGGGTGCTCGGCGGTACCGAGTCGCGGCGCAGGCGGTGTGGGATGCGAAGGCTGGGCAAGCGTATTCGCGGCAAGCGGTTCTGGGGCCCGCGGACCCGCCGCCGAGAGTGGAGCTGCGTGACACGCGGACGATCGGTCGACGTCGGGTGGGCGACGTGGGCGCGCTCGTCTGGGTGGCCGAGCAGTTGGACATGGTGGGGGTGATCAATCGCGCATGCGGTTGGAGCGGAGGCCCCAAAAGCGTGTCGTTGGGGGAGGTCGTGCTCGCGGTGGCCGTGCAGCGAGCGTGCGCTCCGGCCGGCAAGTGTCACTTGAGCGCGTTTCTCGGAGAAGCGATTCCGCGCGTGTCGTGTCTGCCCGCCGCGGCATTTACCGGGCAGGAGTTTCATCGGCTGGCGATGACGGTCGACGATGCTCAGCTGGAGAGTGCCCAGCTGGAGCTTGCTCGCGCGGCGGTATCGCGATTCGAACTCGGCACGGATGTCCTCGCGTTTGACACGACGAACTTCGATACGCACATCGCGACGATGACGCCGGGCGAGCTGGCGCGTCGGGGACACGCCAAGAGCAAGCGCTCCGATCTGCGCGTCGTCGGTCTCGGTGTTCTCGTGAGCGAGACGGGGCACGTCCCGCTGTTTCATCGAACCTACGCTGGCAATGCGTCGGACCATCGAGTGCTGGAGGATTGTCTGGGGGGTCTCGGGCGTTTGCATGACGCGCTCGACGCGGGCGAGGGACGCAAGCGGCCCGGCGAACGGACGCTCGTGCGCGACGGCGGCTCGTGGGGCGAGCAGATGGAACTCAACCTCGACGTCGCGGGCTACTACACGATCACGTCGCTGCCGCTAGGCACCAAGGCCGCCGAGGAAGCCCTGATTCATGCGGCGAGCCGAGGCGCGATGACGCTGCTGACCGGCAAGCTCGGAGGCGTGCGCGCGGCGCGGCTGCGTACATCGGTCGGCGACCTCGATCGGACTCTCGTCGTTGTCGAGAGCGATGAACTTCTCGAAGGTCAGAAGCGCGGCATTGCTGTGGCCCTGCGCAAAGCCAAGGGGGAGCTCACGAAGCTCGAACGACGGGTCGCAAGGGGTCGTATCCGGCGAGAAGCTCTTGTACGTCGCATCGCGAAGGCACTTCGACGTGAGCACTTGGCGTCCTTCGTCAACACGACAGTGGGTGGCAGCGAGGAGGCACCCACGTTTCAATGGCAGGTCGACGCAGGCAAGCGCCGGGAGCTGGAACGCACACGTCTCGGCAAGCGCGTCCTTTGTACTGATCGGCATAGCTGGTCGACCGAGCGCTTGGTGACGGCGCTGCGTGGCCAGTGGAACGTGGAGGAAATCTTCCGGCGCTCGAAGAAAGGTGGAGTCGTCCCGTGGGGACCGTCCCACCAGCGGGCCGATGCGTCGTTACGTGTGCATACCTTCGCGACGGTGCTCGGCCTGATGCTCGTCAGCCTTGTACGGCTTGCTCTCGGCACCAAGAAGTCCGCACGGACAATGATGCGGACGCTTGCTGAGATCGAGGCGACCCAAGTGAGAACGAATGGCGGCGGAATGGGTCGCCGGCCGACCTGGCTGCTCGCGCCGGACATCACGCCCTGGCACAAGCGAGCCATCGACACTTTCGAGCTTGGCCGCTGGATGCCTGAGCTTCTTTCCGCTAGGCCGGTCCGACGCAAGCGACCGGAGAATCATGCCGTTTTGTAGCGCTCACCCAGTCGAATCTGCGAAAGTAGGGCTAGGCTCAGGCGGCGATTTCTTGCGCGAGGGGTCCCTTCTCGAGGATCGCGCGGAGCCGCGATCGCGCGCGGTGAAGCCGCGAGCGAACGGCGCTCTCGGTGGTGTCCAGCCGCGCGGCGATCTCCTGGAGCCCGAGGTCCATGTGGTAGTGCAGCGCGACCACGTCCCGATAGCTCGCGGGCAGCTCCTCGAGCGCTTCGCGGACGCGCGCGTCTCGCTCGTTCGCGACGGCGCCCGTGTCTGCTCGGTCTTCCCCGGCGCGGTCGTTCGCGGCAGGCAAGCTACCCAGGTCTTCCAGGTCGAGTCCTTCGACGAGCCTGGCGCGGTGCCGCCGTTGCGAGCGCATCAGCATCAGGGCCTCGTTCGCGGTCACGCGAAAGAGCCACGTGGAGAAACTCGAGTCGCCTCGAAACGAGCCGACCCTCCGAATCACTTGCATCAACGTTGCCTGGAGGAGGTCACGGCGGTCCTCTTCGGTGAGCGGGTAGCGCAGCAGCTGCTTTTCGATGCTGGGCTTCAACGCGTTGACGAGCGTTGCGAGAGCGGCAGAGTGTCCATCCGCCGCCTTTTCGAGGGTCGCCTTGTCGATCAGGAAAGCCATGGTCGTTTTCCGTGTGGGGGTCGATCGCGGCGAAGGCCAACGGCTGGCCACCGCGTCATGACTCGCGTCGTTCCTTTTGCTACGGCCGTGCCGCCGTCGCGCAACTTGGAATTGTTGAGTATTTCGAATCGGCGAGCTGTTGGAATCGCGACAGGTGCAAGGCCGCGCAACGCACCGTTTCGCAAGGCGTGGTCGGGTTCGCTTCTGAGTCGCCCGCGCGCGCGGGGTCTTGCTTCACCGTCACTTTCGCATCGCCTCGCAGCGCCCGGGTTGACCGCACGGGCCCGATGGGGGAAAGGTCTCGCCCGGTTCGGCCCCATGTCCGCCCAAGCAGCCACGCGGTCACTTCCAAGGTCGCTGGAGCATCCGCTTCCCGCCGGGATGCGTGACCTTTTGCCCGAGGAGGCCGCCGCTCGGCGCACGCTGGCGCGGCAAGCCCTCGAGTGCTTCGCCCTGCGCGGCTACGCCGTGGTTACGCCTCCCGTGTTCGAATTCGCCGAAGTTCTCGAGCGCGGGCTCGGCGTGCTCGACCCGGGCGAAATGTTGCGCTTCGTGGAGCCGGAATCGGGCGAGGTGGCCGCCCTCCGCCCGGACATGACGCCGCAGATCGCGCGAATCATCGCGACGCGGCTGCGCGAGCGACCGCCCCCGTTCCGCCTCGGCTACGAGGGAACCGTGTTACGTCGGCGGAGCGGGCGCGCGCGCAAGCACCGCCAGATTCCGCAAGTGGGCGTGGAGCTCGCCGGGGTGCCGGGGCCCGACGGGGACCTGGAACTGCTCGCGTTGTCGGCGGCCGCGCTTCGCGCCAGCGGGCTCGAACGATTTACCATCGACGTGGGGGACGCGGGCGTGGTGCGCGCGCTGCTCGCTCCGCTGTCGTCGGAGCCTCAAGAGCGGATCCGGGATGCGCTTGCGCGCAAGGACCCCGCCGAGATCGCGCGCGCTTGTGCCGACGCCCGTGCGCCGCATGCCGACGCCCTGACGGCGCTGCCCGAGCTTCACGGCGGCCGGGATGCGCTCGTCGAAGGCGCCGCGCGCCTGGGGGCAAGCCCGGCCGCAGCCGCTGCGCGGCGGCTGCTCGCGCTTTTCGACGCGGCGACGGCGTGCGGGCTGGGCGCGCACATCACGGCCGATCTCGGCGAAGTTCGCGGGTTCGCGTACTACACGGGGACGGTATTTCATGCGTACGCGCGCGGGACGGGAGACGCCATCGGATCGGGCGGCCGGTACGACGAGCTTCTCGGGCGGTTCGGGTGGGACTTGCCTGCGGCCGGATTCGCGCTCGACTTGGATCGCCTCGGCGAGGCCCTTGGCGCGGCCGGCGTGAAGGGCAGTCCGGCGCTTCGCGTCGCCGTCGTGGGGGCGGCCGACGATCCGCGCCTCGCGCAGCTGCGGGCGCGTGGGATCGCGGCGGTCGCGGGGACGCGGCGGGGGGACGCGCTGCTATGGGCGCGTGCGTGGGGATTCACGCACGTGTTGGACGGAGTCGAATGGATCGACGCGGCCACCGGGGTTACGGTCGCCGCACCTTTGAAGCCATTCGCGAGGGAATCGGCGGGCGAGGAATCGACCGGAGAAAGGACAGAGAGATGACCGCGGTTGTCGTGGTCGGCGCGCAGTGGGGCGACGAGGGAAAAGGCAAGGTCGTCGACATCCTCACTGAGCATGCCGACATGGTCGTGCGCTACGGCGGTGGGCCCAACGCGGGCCATACGCTGGTGGTTGGAGACGAGAAGCTCGTCGTGCGACTGATCCCGAGCGGGATCCTGCGCCCGCAAACCGTGTGCGTGCTCGCGCAAGGGATGGCGATCGATCCCTCGGGGTTGGTTGGGGAGCTCGACGAGCTCGGGCGGCGCGGGCTCCTGCGTGGGAGCGGGTCGCTCGTCGTGAGTGACCGCGCGCACGCGATTCTCCCGTACCACGTGCTCGTGGACAGCCTTCGAGAGCAGGGCCCCGACGCGCTCGGCACCACCAAGCGGGGTGTGGGCCCATGCTATGAAGACAAAGTCGCCCGGCGCGGAATTCCGCTGGGGGCCCTCCGAGACCTCGCGCGCACCGAGATGCTGGTCGACCGGGCGCTCGCCTGTTGGGAGCCAACCGTGCGGGCCCTCGGCGGAGTCCCCCCCAAGACCGCCGAAGTGATGGACAAGCTCCGCGCGCTCGCGCCGCGCGTGGTCCCGCTCTTGGCCGAGACGTCCAAGCTCGTCGAGCGCGCCGTCCGGGACGGCAAGCGCGTTCTCTTCGAAGGAGCGCAAGGGACGCTTCTCGACATCGATCACGGTACGTACCCGTTCGTCACGTCGTCGCACGCGACTGCGGGGGGCGCGTGCGCCGGCAGCGGGGTCGGCCCTTCGCGCATCGACTTCGTCGTCGGTCTCGTCAAAGCCTACTGCACGCGCGTCGGCGGCGGTCCGTTTCCGACCGAGCTCGAAGACGACGTGGGCGACGGCCTTCGCAAACGCGGCGACGAGTACGGATCGGTGACCGGACGGCCGCGCCGCACCGGTTGGCTCGATTTGCCCGCGCTTCGTTATGCCGTGCGGGTCAACGGGCTGGACGGGCTCGCGCTGACGAAGCTCGACATTCTCACGGGCCTCGACGAGGTGAAAGTGTGCGTGGCGTACCGAACTCCCGACGGCGTGACGGAAGACTTCCCCATCGACGCGCTCGGATCCGCGACTCCCGTCTACGAATCGGTCCCCGGATGGAAGGTGGAGCTCGGCGCGGCGCGCGCGCTCCGAGACCTTCCGGAGGCGGCGCGTAACTACGTCGCGCGCATCGAGCGCGATGCCGGTTGTCCGGTGGTCCTCGTCAGCGTGGGCTCGCGGCGAGACGAGACCATCGCGCTCCGGGACATTTTCGCGCGATAACGCACGGGGCGCCGGTCGGATGAGCGGTGGATGAGCGGAGGCCGCGCGTGCTGGCCTCAAAAGGTCCCGACGAGAGAGAGGCCGCCACCGGCTCGCGTGGTCCAGAACGTGGGAAGGGTCCGCAGCAGAGGTCCGGCCGCCGACGAAGGCACGGCTCGGTCGTACTTGTGGGGGTCATCCGCCGTTGCGCGAAGAACGATTCCGACGACCAGCCCCGCGGCCCCGACGCCAATCGCGCTCCAGCCCCCGTAGTCGCGCGTATTGGCGTCATTGACCTTCCCGTAGGCGGCGGTGAGCGGGTCCAGGCAGGCCTGCTTGTACTGCGGAGTGCTCGAGTCATGCGCGGCCGGGTCGCACACGGGATCGCCGCTGCCGAGCTGGATTGCCGCGTTCAATTGCGTCGCTTGCTTGTTGCCCTGGCTGCGCTGCGAGGCGTCGACGGCGACCAGCGTGATCCCGCCGGCCAACACCGCCGCGCCTCCGAGGATGCCGATGAGGCCCCACGTGCGCTGCGCTTGGGCGCGCGATTCGAAGTGCGTGCGGTAATCGGGGGTCGGCTCGAGCACGATTCGCACGCTCGTGGTTCGCCCGGCATCGATCGTGACTTCACGCGCTGCGGGTTCGAAGTCGCCCCGTTCGACGAGGACGTCGTGAGGCCCGGCGGCGAGACGGAGCGGCGCTCCGTAGACGCCGCGGGGGCGGCCGTCCACGGTGACGACGGCCAGCGTCTCGCTGACATCGAGCGCCAGGACGCCTCCGGAAGGCGCCAATAGCGACGGGTCCTCCGCCGGCTCGAGGGTGACTTCGCCGGACGCCCCGTCGGTCAACGTGACGTCGGCCCCCGCCGTCGTGTATCCCGGGCGGCGCAGCTCGACGCGATGAGGCCCGGGCGCGAGCGAGACCGAGGCGGCGAGCGGCGTGCTCCCGATGCGCTGGTCGTCGGCGAAGAGGTCCGCTCCCGGCACGTGGGTCTTGACCACGAGGTGAGCCATGCGTCCGGCCATGGGCACGAGGTCGAACGCGAGGGCCGCCTTCTGCCCGCTCGCCACGGCGACCTCTTTGCGTTGCGGAGAAAACCCAGGCGCAATGAGACCGATGACGTGCGTACCGCCGGGCACGCGAAGCGGGGCGCTCAGAGGCGTTTTGGCGGAGTCGATTCCGTCGACCTCCACGCGCGCGCCTTCGACGTTGGCCTCGACCGCAATCTCGGCGATGCGCGAGGCCTGGTCGTCGCGCGTTTTGCGCGCGAGCGCGAGCCGCTCCGGCGAGAGCCCCGCGGGGGTGGCGAGGACGCGATCCAGCGCGTCCGCGGCCTCGACGGCGCGGCCCATTTGCGCGTAGACGAGGCCGATATTGTAAAGAACGACGACATTCGCCACGAGCTCGTAGGCGCGCCGGAACTCGACGAGCGCGCCCGCGTTGTCGCCGGCGTTGAAGAGACGCAAGCCCCGGTCGAAGCGCTCGCCGGCTTCCGTACGGGCCGACTCGCTCGGCGCCGTCCGCTGCGCGAAGCCCGGGTGCGCGACGCCGGCGATGCCCGCGGACACCGCGATGCCGACGGCGACGGCCAGGGCGCGGCGACGAATCATGACAGCGCCATCTTGGGGGAGGGACTCGGTCGATCCCGCGTTATTGCGTGCAACCGGAGGCCGCCACCTGCGTCGAGTGCCCTACGGCGTTGTAGAGCGAAACGACGAAGCTTCCGGAGAGGTTGGTCATGGAGACGATGTCGCCCCCTCCATACGTGTGCGGGAAGATCGAGTTCGGCCCCTGATGCCCGATGCCGTCCGCGTTAACGTACGCGAAGCTGACCCCGTTCGAATACAGGAGCGCCACCCCGACGCCGCCGGCACCGCCCGGCAGGTCGTCCGAGACGGCGCGCGCATTGTAGGCCCGCACCGCGCCAGGGAAACTAAACGTGGGAAAGGCGCCGCCGTCCCCGCCGTCCACAGGCCCGCCAATGACCCCGGCGTCGCCGGCCGTGGGAAAGAAGGTCTCCGTCACCCCCGGATCATCGTAGAAGTAGACGAAGCCTTGCGACGTTCCCGCCACCGCGACCCAAGCCTTTCCCGCATTTGATCCAGCGATGGCCGGGCTCCCCACTTCGTTGCCCACGGCGTCGAGCACCGTGAGAAGCGGCGTGTCTCCGCTGAGTAGTGCGCTCACATACGCCGCGCCGAAGAGACTCCCCGACGCGCCTACGCCCGTCTGGGCTCCAGACCACACACCCCCGCCCGGATCATCGGTGGGCACCACGTCGCTGTCGCCGCCCGCGCTTCGGCCATCCACTAGAAGCTTCTTGATCTTCATGAAGTAGTTGCTCGTCGCGTATTGCCACGAGAAGACGAAGCATTGGCTGGCGGTGGACCAGATGAGGGTTGGTTGGTATTCGACTGGGGCGGTTTCGAGCAGCACGACGTTTTGGACCTGTAGCGAGGACGCAGCCCCGTCGGACGTCGTGCCCCCGTCGACGGGCGCACCGAGAAACGCGGCGTAGAGTCCCGTTTGGTCGTAGCTGCCGCTGTAGAAGCGCGCCAGGTAGACGAGCGCGATCTGGCCCGTAGGCGCGACGGCCGCGCCGTAAAGATAGAGCGAATAGCCCGTATCGTCGCCCGCAGCGGCGAGATCCTTCACGGTAAAGAGCGGAGCCGCCGGACCCACGCTCGTACCCGATTGCGGGTCGAACGCTTGGGCATAAATCGCGCTGATGTTGCTGCCCCCGCCATCGCCCGCGGGGTCGGGGCCCACGTAGCCGCTGAACGCGAACAGCTGGGTCGCCGTCCGCGCTCCCACACCCGACTGGAAGTTCGGATTCGCGTCTCCCATCGCGATATTTCCGAATTGAGACTGCGCATTGGGGCAGGGGTTCGTGGGGGTGCCGAGTGGCCCGGCGTCATAGACATCCGCAACCGATCCGTCCGTGGAGGTGCCCGGGGGACCGTCGGAAGTGCCCGGGGGACCGTCGGTGGCGATAGTGCCATCGCCCCCGCAGCCGCCCGCGGTCGCGCAGGCGTCGGTCACCAAGGTCGCGTCGACTCCACCGTCTCCAGAGCCGTCGCCGCCGGATCCATCGAGGTTCCCCGTAATGACGACCGACGCTTCACTCAGGACGGCGCCATCGGCGCTCAGGACTCCGGCCGCGACGAGCGCCGGCTCGTCGGCCGGGCTCGACTCGGAGTAGCAGGCGCCCGCCGTCGCGCCCTGCAAGCAAATATCGCCCGATACGCACGTGTTCGCGACGGAGCACGGGGACCGGCATTGGCTGTCGGTCCCGCAGACCTGGCCGGTTTGGCACAGCACGGTGGCGCTGCAGGTGCTCTCCGTCGGCAACTGGCAAACCCCCGTGGTGCCCGACGACACGCACCGTTCGTCTGCCGGACAGTCACGCGACTCCGTACAGGCGTTGTGGCATCGGCCGAACGCGCACGCCAAGGGCGAATTGCAGTCGCTGTTGATCGAGCAGGCTTGGGCAAGCGCCGCGGCGTTCGAGCTACCGCAACTGGAGACGGTCAGACCGATGAGCGCCGCAATGGCCAAACCGAAGAGGAGGGCCGTGCCCGGACGACGTTGCATGGAATTGTAAGCCTCCGATTGTGTCTCTGTCGCAGCGGCGCGCGGAAGTCAATGCCAACGGCGTCGGCGAGCGCGGCGCGAACACGATCACGATTGCCGCTTGTGGCGGTTCGTCGTCTTCGGCGCAGCCGGATTCTCGGATTCCCGGGTGCGGCGCTTTCCCGGGTGTGACGCTCGTAAACCAGTCCCCGTCTCGTAGGTACGGAACATGCGCCGGTAGCTCGTCGTGTATCCAAGCGACTCGTAGAACTTCCTGGCCTCTTCGTTGAATTCCCAGACCGTCAGCTCGATCTGGTCAACCTTCCGGTCGCGCGCCCACCCCTCGACCCTGCGCATCAGGGCCTTCCCGACGCCAAGACGTCGATGATCCGATGAGACGACGACCTCTTCGACGCGAGCGAAAACGCGTGGCCGCTGCATGACGTCATCGGGAGGACGGCCAAGCTTGCCGTGGGATCCGAGTAGGTGTAGGTAAATTCGAGGTCGTTCCGCGCCGCGTCGGCGCGCGCGCCCGCCACGTGGAGTCGGCGCCGGGATGGTCGTGGAGCCGGAGGATGACGACACCGGTCTTCCCAAGCCCGGGGACCTCCTGGGCGGCAAGTTCCGCATCGAGGCGCTCATCGGTCGAGGAGGCATGGGAGCCGTCTTCTCGGCGCAGCACGAGATGCTCGGCCAGCGCGTGGCCATCAAGATGCTTCTGTCGGCGGTCGCTTCGAACCGCGAGGCGGTTGCCCGCTTCTTGAACGAAGCGCGCGCCGCGGCGCGCATCGAAGGCGAGCACGTGGCACGCGTCATGGACGTCGCGACGCTCGACGACGGCCGGCCGTACATGGTCATCGAGTACTTGGACGGGAGTGATCTGAGCCAACATCTCGAAGCGCGCGGGCCGCTGCCCGTGCGTGAAGCCGTCGATCACATTCTGCAGGCCCTCGAAGCCCTCGCCCAGGCGCACGCGCGCGGCATCGTGCACCGCGACTTCAAGCCGTCCAACCTCTTTCTGGCGCGGCGCCTGGACGGCACCACGCTCGTCAAGGTGCTCGACTTCGGCATCGCCAAGGCCACCCAGCCGCAGACGTTTCAAGAGAGCGCCAGCGTCACACGGTCCAACGCGATCCTCGGCTCGCCGCAATACATGTCGCCCGAGCAGCTCCGCAATCCGCGAAACGTCGACGCGCGGACGGATATCTGGGCCGTCGGGTTGACTCTGTACGAGTTGCTTACGGGATCGGCGCCGTTTTCGGGGCGCACGTTCGGGGAGCTCTTTGCGGCGATTCTCGAGGAGACCGCCCCGCCGATTCGCGCTCAACGTCCCGATGTCGACCCGGAGCTCGAAGCCATCATCGCGCGCTGTCTGTGCCGGGACGTGAATCAGCGTTATCCCAACGTGACCGAGCTGGCGCAGGTGCTCGCGAGGCACGGATCGCCGCGCGCAGCGTTCTCGGTCGAACGGATCGTATCGGTCCTTCCGCCTCCGCTCGTCCCGCTGCCGTCGGCCACGGGGGCCGCTGCGCTGGGAAAGGATCAGGCGCCGGGCGTGTCGCGCGCGGCGGGGCCGTATGGCGCAGCCCATTCGGGCGCGGAACCTGCCGAGCGGACGGCGCCGCCCCTGTCGAGCACGCGGTCGCCCGCGCTCGCCTCCACGGCGCTTGCCTCGTCTGGAAAAAAGAAAGGGTTGGTCTGGATTGCGGGGGCCGGCGTGGCGGTCATCCTCGCCGTCTTCGCGGGCATCGTGGAACGGACGGGATCCCACGAGACCAGCAACGCCGCCGACTCGGCGTCCGCGCCCTCATCGCGTGTGTCGCCCATGTCGTCCTCATCGTCCTCAATTACCGCCGATTCTCTGAGCCCGGCGCGCGCGTCGTCGAGTCCATCCGCCGCTTCCGTCGCGCCGGCCATGCCGCCAGCCGTCGTCTCGCTGGCTCCGTCGCCGCCTGTCGCCCCGCGTCCGAGCGCGGTCAGCAATGGCCTCTCGACGGCGCCTTCGCCTCCCGTGGCGAGCGTCCGCGCGACCTCGTCCACGCCGATGGATGCGTCCGCGGACACGCCGCCGTCGAAGTCGAAGACCCGGGTGGACCAGAACGGTCTCGCAGGCGAAAACCCATTTCGGTGAATTGGGGGCTCGGGCTCACGCTAAAGCAAGACGGCTTTCTTGATTCCGTCCAGCTTTGGAAACTTCGAATCCAAGTACGCGTTGCCTTGCGTCTGAATGAGGCCCTGGTTCGGTTGTTCGCCGTAGCCTTTGTAAAAAGAGTCGACCACATCCATCCCGGCGGTGATTTGTCCGAACGGCGCAAACCGCATTCCGTCGAGCCGTGCGTTGTCGCCGTAGTTGATGAACACCTGGGTGCTCCGGCTGTTGGGAGCGTTGGTCTGCGCGAAGGTCACGAAGCCGCGCGTGTTGGACTTCGTGACGGGGTCGTCGCCAATGTTCTGCTGTTGCCACTTGGCATTCACGGAGGGATCGCCGCTCAGGCCGAACTGCACCATGAATCCATCGATGGTCCGAAAGAACCGCTCGTCATCGAAGAACCCGAGCTTGACTAGATTGTAAAATCGGTCCGCCGCGTTGGGGGACCAATCCCGGTGCACTTCGACCACGAAGTCGCCCTTCGTGGTCATGAATTTGGCCTTGAAGACCGCGGGGGACACCTCCGTCGCCTTGGACGGATCCAGGAGCCCGGGATGGGTCATCGAAGCGAGGGGACCCGCGGCCGCCGGGGCGACGGGCAAAGCCGCCGTCTCCGGGCCGCCCGTCGTGGCCATTGCGGCGGGCTCGGGCTGCACCTCGGGCTGCGTTTTCGAGCATCCGAACAGCGCGATTGCGATCGCGACCAGGAAAAGCGGAGCCTTCACGGCGGGCATGGGCATGGCGGCGCCTGAATATCATCGCGCCACGCATCTGCGCCAGATCCGCGAGGGCCCCCACGACTACATCCCAAGCCAATCGATCGCGGCGGCCACGCCGACCTCGGCCCCGAGATCCAGGAGCAAGAGACACGCGGCCAAGACGAGGCCCGCCAGTGCGCCCCGCACGCTCCGGCGGGTCAGGACAAAATGCACGAACACGCCGACGCAGCCGTAAATCGTTCCGACCAGCCAGCTGCCGAAGATCGCGGCGTCCCGCGATGCGGGGGGCCATGATCGCGCGAGTTGCTCGTCGGAAAGGCTCCGTTCGTCGAACACGAGGACCGCGGCGTACGCCGGGACGGTGACGGCCCACGAAGCGACGACCTGCACGAGTTCGACGTTGCCCGGGGTCACGGCGTCGAACCGGACAGCGCGATTTCGACTCGAAGCGTCACCGTCATGCGCCGCGTCGCCTCCGGGACCGCCTCGCCGGAGAGGACCATGACGGTCGTCCCTTCGAACTTCATTTGGGGCACGACGCGCGAAAGTTTGAAATGGGTTTTCGCGTCGCCGGAGGCCAGCATCGACTCCATGCGCGCCTGTGCCCCTTCGGGCGCGCCGGGCGCTCGCAAGACCTGAGGGGGCGCCGTTTGGGCCAGGACGTCGTCGAGCGTCCCGGAGTTGCCTTGAAGCGCGAGCAACGTGAACGAGTCCGTCTGGGTGATTCGCGTGTCCTTGGCCGCGAGTTGCGAGAGTTTCCGCCATCGCGCGCCTTGGCCCACCTCCTCGGCGGGCAGAGGCGCGGCCATGTCGCGTAGCGTTTGCCGGACTTGCTCGACCATTTGCCCCGTAGCTCCGGTCGCGCCCGCGTCGGACGCAGCGGCCGGCTCAGCCGATACGTTCCGAGAGAGTCCTTGCCCGTCGACGATGCCGGTGCCGGCCATGTGCTCCACGGCGGCCACTTCGAGGCGCATTCCTTCGGCAATCTGCGCGGGAGCGCCGGCCGCGCTCGACGAACTCGCCGACGTGACCCGCCACGCGTAGGTCAGGAGCTCGCCGTCCACGGACACGCTCTGTGGTTCGATGGCGATGACGATTTGCACGGGCGGCAGCACGACTTCGGACATCCCTGCGTCCCCCACCGTTTCGGAGAGCGCCGTGCGAAGCTCGAGGGTGAGCTGCTCCTTCTGCTGCGTGCGCCACGCATAGCGAAGCCTTCGCCGCGGAGGGCGCCCGGGGTCAATCAGCGTGATGATCGCCGTCGCTTCTTCGGCCGACGCATCCGTGGCCGTGCCTCTGGAGGAGGATTCGCCGCCCGCGGGGGGCGGCGTGGCGGACGCGCCCGGCGCTGTGGAAATGGCTTCGCCGCTCGCGTCGGGTGGATTGGCCGGGGCCCGAGAAGGCCGAGAACACGACGCGCTGGCGACGACACCCCCCGTCGCGACGACGCGGGCAACGCAGAGGACCGTCGCGCGACGCAAGCTGCGCCGCTGCACGTGCCGCGCGGTTCGCACGGGATCATGGACGACGGCCGTCATGGCTCACCGTGCGGCCGTCGCCTCCCGGACGGCCTCCCGCGCCAGGTCCGCCCGTGCGCGCGCAAGTCGCGTATAGAGCACCAGCGTCGCGGCGGTGAGGAGAGCGACCACGCCGACGAGCGCCATGAGTGCGGCCTGCAGCTGTCTCATCGAGGTGCGTGCGACGGCGATCGGTCCGACGTGCGCAAGGTCGCCCCCGCTCGGCCCCTGGGCAGACACGGCCCGTCCGAGCATGACGACCGCCACGTCCGTTGGAAACAGGCCCGGAACGCCCCCCGCGACGAGCCGCTGGATCGAATCGGCGCTAAGCGGCGGAGTCGCGCCCCGGTGTTCCAGCAGCACACTCGCAGACGCGTGGGCCGCGGCGCCGTCGGTGCGACTGTCCGGCGCGGGGACGTTGAGGTGCACGCGCGCGCGCAGCACGCCTTCGATGCCCTCGAGAGATCGCTCGAGGTCTCCGGCCATTCCCGCGACGAGCTCGGCATGCTCGGCGCCCTCGCTCGGAACCAGGGATCCTTTCCCGATCGCGTCGAGAACGCTCGGCGGTTCGCGCCTCGGGAGCTGCTCTTCACGCAGGGCCGCCAACGCGCGCGGGACGTCGTCG
Source organism: uncultured delta proteobacterium (assembly GCA_963831555.1). GTDB lineage: Bacteria > Myxococcota_A > Polyangia > Polyangiales > Polyangiaceae > Palsa-1150. The sequence continues at coordinate 181,939 of CAWHQT010000012.1, read as the reverse complement.
CGGGTCACGTCGATGCGCCACTTCCCTTCCGCAGTCGGGTCGGCCTCTTTCGTGGCGTCGATGCTCGCGCGGTCCAACGCCACGAAGACGCGATTGGCTTCCCGATCGTCCAGCGAGGAGGCGACGGGCACCGAGCATGCCCCAAGAAGCAACGCGCCAAACGCTCCCCATCGGGGCCACCGGCTCACGCTTGCCTCCCCGGTGCGCGCGAGCGCGAAGGGCGCCCGCATCGGTTGCCGCGCGAGCCGGGACGGTACGTCTGCCGGTCGGCAGGGGCGGAGGCAACGGGGGCCATCGGCTGCCGCGGTCGTATCGCCGAAACGAACGCTCCTCAAGGGTGCATGCGATCGGCGCCGCCCTTTGCGCTCCGCGTGCGCCCTTGTATCGTGAACCCCTGAATCTCATCGAGAGCCGCGGAAACGATTGCGAAACGCTGGGAGGGATGCTACGGACCAATGGCGCGAGCTCGCGCGCTCTCGGCGTCGCCACGGCACCGCGCCGAGCCTGAGCCTCGACATCGCAGACGAGTCCGCGCTCCATCGCCGGTCTCTGCTGCGCACGCAGTCTCTCCGGGGCCCGTCGTTCTCGCGCCGCGGCCCACACGATAAAACCGAGTATCGAGCAACGGAAAGGGCACGCCCCGCGCGTGCGTCATGTCTTTGGCCTCACCGTTTACCGAAGCACTCTCCACACTCAACGATCGGGCGCTGCGGCGCTTGCTGGGGGCCCGCGCTTATCTTCGTGGATACGACTACGTGCGCAGGCACGCGGTCGAAAACATCGTCATTGAAGACGCCGGGGCTCGCGGCCACGTTCGCGGAACGGACGCGGACCCCTATAAGGTCACGCTCCAGCTGACGCCCAATGGGTTCACGTCCAGCTGCACGTGTCCCGCGTTCGCATCGAGCAACGGCGGCCATTGCAAACACGTCGCCGCGCTGCTCATCGCGCTCCGCGACCAAGCGCGCGGGGCGCAGCCGCGACCGGCCGCGGCACCGCCTGCGAACGGCGTCCACTACACGGTCCATGGAGGAACGGTCCACGTGGCCGGCGTGGACGGCGAGGGTCGGCGCAGCAAACGCGCCAGGGCGCGCGCGATGAAAGCGGCGCAGCACGCGGCGCTCGCGTCGCGCGGATTCGCCACGAACGGTGTGAGCAGCGCGATCGGAGTCGGCGGAGCGAGCGGTTCGAACGCGATCGGCGTCGATGCGTGGATGCCGGAGCCGATGCCGCCGGCCCCGAAGCACATCGAGTATCGCCTTCAGGTCAAGCAGCTTGGCCACGGCTCGCACGCCCCGGGCGCTCTGACGATCACGCTGCTCGACCCGGACGTGCGCCTGCCGCTCTTGCCGAGCGCTCTGCTCGTCGCGCAGGACCAACATCCCACGCCGGATCGCGACGCGATCCGCTTGCTGGCGCGCTTCGAGAACCAGGGACCGCGTCGCGTCGGCATCGACGTTCGCGGCGAAGACGCGAGCGATCTCTTGCCGCTCCTCCGCGGGCGCCGGGTCATCGTCGAGCCGCAAATGATGGAGCTTCGCTTCGGCGACGAGCCACTCCGCCCCCGGTTCGACCTCGAACTCTCGGCCGACGGGACGCAGATCGTGGTGCGCACGTCGTTCCAGCGCCACGGCGATTCGCGGCGGTTCACGACCACGAGCGGCGCCTGGTTCGAGGGCAGTCCCGGTTGGTATGTCGATGCGCAGGAAGGATGGGCGCGTCCGATCGATAGGCGCGTCTCGCCGGCGGCCGTCCGCCGGCTGCTTCGAATGCCCACGATCGTCGAGCCGGTCGAGCGGTTGCCGGAGCTCGTGATGCAAGGTCTCCCCAAAGTGGCCCTCGAGGTGGGCGCGGAGCTGCCGGAGCTCTCGCAAGTGGCGGACGTCATCGACCTCGAGCCCGCGTTCCGCGTCGCTGCAGGGGGCACACTGATCGAGGCGCAGGTGAGCCTGCGCGCCGCCTACGAAGACGTCGAGATCGACGTGCGCGCCGACGGGATGACGCTCCCGGTCATCGTCAAGCCGCCCGAGCCTGGCAGCGGCAAACGCGCAAAATGCATTCGTTGCGACATCGCCGCGCAACAGGCCGCGGCCGCCAAGCTGCAAGAGCTCGGCCTCCTCCCCGCCGAGGACGGAAACAAGTTCATCGCGCGTGGGGACGACGCGATTCGCTTCTGGACCGAGGGTATCGGTTCGCTCCCCGAGCCGTGGGACATCTTCGTTCCGGACGACCTGATCGAAGTGAACGTGCGCGACGAGGCGCTCACCGCAAACGCCCGCGTGTCGAGCGGGGTGGACTGGCTCTCGCTCCGACTCAACTTCGAGAGCGAGGGCGTTGCCGTCACCCAAGAAGAGCTCGCGCGGTGTCTCGCCGAGGGCCGGCGCTACGTTCGCCTGGCCGATGGTTCGTTCGCCCGGCTCGATCCCGCGAAGGTGCGCGAAGTCTTGCAGCGACAGGCTGAAATCCTCGCGACCGGTGGAGGCAACGGGACGCGTTTGCCTCTCTCGCAAGCCGGTCGCGTCGAAGACCTGCTGGCGCAAGTGGGCCGATCGAGCGTGTCGGGCGACGCGAGAGACGTCTTCAGGAAGCTCAAGGACATCGACGAGATCAAGGGTGCGAAAAAGCCGCGCAACCTCAAAGCGCAGCTTCGGCCCTACCAGGAGCAAGGATTCCACTGGCTGTGGTTTCTTCACGAGATCGGCAGCGGCGGCGTCCTCGCAGACGACATGGGTCTCGGAAAGACGGTGCAAACGCTCGCCCTCTTGCTCGCCGTGAAGGGCGAAGACGCCAAGGTGGAGGGCAAACGCAAGCCCTTCAAAGCGCTCATCGTTGCGCCCACCAGCGTCGTGACCAACTGGCTACGCGAGATGGACAAGTTTGCCCCCTCGCTGCGGCACGCGCTCTGGCACGGCGCGGAGCGCAAGGAGAGGCAGGACGAACTCGACGATGCGGACGTCGTCGTCACCAGCTACGCCTTGCTTCGCCGCGACGAGGAGATGCTCAAAGAGATCTCGTGGCGGTACGTGATTCTCGACGAAGCCCAGCAGATCAAGAACCCCATGAGCGCCACCGCGCGCGCCGCCAAGCGACTGCCGGCGGACCGGCGGCTCGCGCTCAGCGGAACGCCCATCGAAAACCGATTGAGCGAGATCTGGTCCATCTTCGACTTCGTGAGCCCGGGGCTCCTGGGCCCGCTCGACCGCTTCGAAGAGCGGTACTCGCGCCCCATCGACGCGGGCGACCGGGTGGCGGCCGAACGGCTTCGGGCCACGATTCACGCCTTCATTCTGCGGCGTACGAAGGCTGAAGTCGCAAGAGATCTGCCCGAAAAGATCGAAGCCGATCAGTTCTGCGAGTTGACCGGCGAACAGGCGGCCCTCTACGCCGCCGTCCTCAAAGAGGTGCGCGCGCAAGTGATGGGCGAAGTGGAGCGCCACGGTCTCGGCCGCAGCCACATCCAGATTCTCGCGGGCCTCACGCGACTGCGGCAAGCCGCCTGCGATCCACGACTGCTCGGGCTGCCGCGCGAGTTCGGCGACGAGGACTCGGGCAAGCTCGTCGCGCTGCGCGAACTCGTGCAAACGTGCATCGCCGGGGGCCACAAAGTGCTCGTGTTCAGCCAATTCGTGAGCATGTTGCAAATCGTCAAACGAGCGATGGATGACGACGGGGTCCGCTACGCGTACTTGGATGGGTCGACCAAGGACCGCCAGGCCGTGGTCGAGACGTTCCAAAGCGAAAGCGGGCCGCCTATCTTTCTCATCTCGCTGAAGGCGGGGGGAAGTGGCTTGAACCTGACGGCGGCCGACACGGTCATTCACTTCGACCCGTGGTGGAACCCCGCCGTCGAGGACCAGGCGACCGACCGCGCTCACCGGATCGGACAGACGAAAGTGGTCACGACGTATCGGTTGATCGCCAAGGGGACCATCGAAGAAAAGATCATCGAGTTGGGCGAAAAGAAGCGCGAGCTCGTAGGCGCCGTCCTCGCGGAAGACATCGGTGGAGCGAAAAAGCTCACGAAGGGCGATCTCGAGGATCTTTTCAAGTTCGACGATTGACCCCCGCGGCTTCCCACACGCGACCCCGCCCGAATGGGCGACGACGTCATTGGCCGGCATTCGGCATTTGGGCGCGTGACGAGGGCTTGACTCCAAGGCTTGCCAGACGCGGGAGCCTGGGGGAGCATGATCCCCGAGAGTTCGAGTCGTGGATCTTTCCGGAGAGGTGGAGATTCGCGGAGAAAGGGACGGCAAATGATCTGGCTATCGAACTCCACGCTCGCGCGCTTGCGTGACCGGCTCCGCTCGCAGGGCCAACGTCCGTCGATGGTGCTCTCCAACATGGCGGCGCTCTCGCCGGATGCCGCCGACCTTCTGGCGACGATGGCCGAGTACGGCCCCCTCTGCGAGGCGATGTACTTGATGATGTCCGCCGACGGACGCATCACGAACGACGAGCGCGACGTGTTGAAGGGGGCGCTCCGCAGCCTGTCGGACAACGTCGTGCCCTCGCTGCACATCGAAGCGATGCTCGACGCGGCGAGCAAGAACGTCGCCGAGCAAGGACGCGAGGCGCGTTTGAACGAAGTCGTCGATCAGCTGAGAAACGATCCGGCGCGTGTCGAGGTCGCGTTCGTGCTGGCGGCCGCGATCGCCTTCGCGGACAACGCCATTGCCGACGAAGAGAATGAAACGTTGAGCCAATTCGCCGAGGGGCTCGGAATCGACGAAGCCCGGATCGACGAACTCCTCGACGGCGTGGAGGCCGATTTGTCCGAGCGCTCGGTCTGAGTGACGGACGGGTGAGGAGCCCGGAGGGCAGCTCTTGAAACGGCGGCGTGGGCCGCGCACCCCTCCGTTGGCCTGTGGCGAGGCCGCGCGCCTCTGGTATGACGAGCCGCGCATTTCCGTCGCCCATGAACGTGTTCGCTCGCAGCGACTCCTTGCCACGCCCGCAAAACGCCCCGCTGGCGCAGCGCAAGGTGCGCGTGCTCTTCATCAACGACACGGCGCGCAACGGGGGTCCCGGACGGAGTCTTCATTCGATCCTGAAGTTTCTGGACCCGCGCGTCGTGCATCGCGCGGTGGTCTTGCCGCGGGCTGGCGCCATCGCCGATCTTCTCACGAACGACGGCGTGGTCGACGAGCTCCGCTTCGAGCCCAGCCTCGTCGAGAACCCGATCGAGCCGTGGGGTCGGCCCATGCAGCGGCGCGATTTCGACGCCCCCGTCGCGCGCAAGGCGCTGCGGTTCGCGGGCAACGTCGTCAAAGCGTCCCGCGCCGTCGTTCGGCTCGCGTCCCTGATCCGGCGCGAACGCTTCGATCTGATCTATTGCAACGGCACCAACGCCAACTTCGCGGGCGCGGCGCTCGCTCGCCTCACGGGCGTGCCCGCGTTGTGGCACGTGCGCTACACCTCGGTGCCCCCCGCCCTGCTCGGCTTGCACCGGCGCCTCTCGGCGGGGCACGCCATACGGCGGGTCATCTGCGTCTCGCGCGCCGCGGCGGGGCTTTTCGCGCATTGCCCGAGCAAAGTGGCCATCATCCACAACGCCCTCGACGTCTCGGACTTCGATCCCGCGAAGGTGACCGGCACGCTCCGGCAAGCGCTCGGTCTATCGCCCGATGCGATCATTTTCGGCAGCCACGGACGGGTCCTCCGCCGCAAGGGGTACGTCGAAATGGTTCGCGCGGCGCGGATCGCGCTCGACCGCATGGCCGAGGCGGACCGCGCCGCCGTGTTCTTCGTGGTCGTGGGAGATACGCCGGACGACTTCCGCCCGGACCACGTGGAAGAATGCCGCGCTCTGGCTGAGCATCTCGGGCTCGCGGGGCGCTTCTTCATGTTGGGCTTTGTCGCGGACGTGCGCTCGCTCGTGTCGGATTTCGACGTGGCCGTCGTTCCGAGCGTTTACGCGGACCCGCTCCCGCGCGCGGTCATCGAGTCGATGGCGCTCGGAAAGCCGGTGCTGGCGTATGACGTCGGAGGGGTCGTCGAAATGCTCGACGACGGCGTGACCGGAGAGCTCGTACCCTTCGAGGCCGCGAGCGGGCGCGCCGAAGAAGCGAGTCCGGGGGCGGTCGAGCGGCTGGCCGACGCCTTCGTACGCTACGCGGCCGATGCGCCCTTGCGGCGGCGCCAGGGACGAGCCGCGCGCGAGCGCATCATGAGAGACTTCGACGCCCGAACCCACGCGCGCCGGATCCAGGACGAAATCGTCGCGGCGTCCGGTCCGGGATCCGAGCGGCAGGGGCGCGAGAGCGGCGCGTGAAGCGGGCCGTCGGGGCCATCGTCGACGCGAGCGGCCGGCATCCGCTCGTCGTCCTTTTCTTTGCGCTGGGGCTCTTGCTCGGAAGCTGGCGCTTTGCGCTCCGCGTGCTCGAAAATCCGCACACCGACCTGCGCGAGCTCTTGCCGAGCGAGAGCGCGGGCCTCAAAGCCTTCGAGCATCAGCTCGGCCGAGTCGGCGGCGGGGCCAACCTGCTGGTCATCATCGCGTCGCCCGATCGACGGAACAACGAGCGTTTCGTCGATGATCTGGCGGACCGGTTGAACGCGATGGCCGCCGGAGAGGCCCGCGGACCCGGAGCGCCGGCCCGGCTCATTGCGTACGTCGAGCGCGGTACGAAGGATGTCCACCGGTTCTTCGAAGACAACAAGTGGCTCTACGCCGACGAGAGCGATCTCGAGCGCGCGTACGATACGCTCGATTTCCAGATCGCCGTGCGAAGCGGCCTCGTCTCCGATCTCGACGACGACGGCCCCAGCACGTCGAATAGCGGCGGTTCGGCCGCGGCCGGCAAGAAGCCCGCGCTCGGACTCGACGAGTACCGCGATCGCTGGCAAGCCAAGGCCAGCGCGCACGACGATTTTCCGAACGGCTATTTCGAGACCCCGGATGGGGCGATGGCGGGTCTGCGGATCGTGTCGTTCACGAGCGGCATGGGCGATGCCGGAGAGGACGTGCTGCTTCGGCGCGTGGACCGATTGGTGCGGGACATGAACCCGGCGTCCTACGATCCACAAATGAGGGTCGGCTTCGCGGGTGACATTCCGAACGCCGCCGCCGAGAAGGACTCGATCGTGAGCGAAGCCGCCTGGGCCACGGGGATCGCGTTCCTTCTCATCGTCGCCGGCGTCATCTGGTTTTACCGCTCGCCGTGGCCGCTCCCGGTCATCGCCTTGCCGGCGCTGCTCGGCGTCGGCTGCGCGTACGCATTTGCGTATTTTCGTTTCGGGTACGTCAACACGACCGGGATGTTCCTCGGCGCCATCATCCTCGGCAACGGGATCAACTATCCCATCGTTCTGCTTTCCCGATACCGCGAGTTTCGCGCGAGCGGAAAGGGCGCCGTGCGGGCCCGCCGCGAGGCTGTGCAAAACTCGCTCCGAGCGGAGCTCGTCGGCGCGAGCGTCGGATCCATCGCGTACGGTTCGCTGACGGTCACGCACTTCCGCGGCTTCAGCCAGTTCGGATGGATCGGCTTCGTCGGGATGCTTCTGGTCTGGGTGACGATGATCCCGTGCGTTCCGGCGCTCATTGTGGTCATCGAGTGGATGCAATCGAAGCTGCCGCCGTTCCTGCGCGAGGCGCCGCTCTACCCGCTCTCGCCGGCGGGGACGGAGGGCGTCGAGGCGCGAGGAGCTTCCGACCCGAGCAGGGACGGATCGGGACCGGTCATTCGCGCGATCGCGCGGGCGACCGAGCGGGCCCCGTGGCTCTTCATCGCCGCCGCGGTGGCTCTGACGGCCTTCGCGGCGTGGCCGTTGCCGGCGTTTCTTCGCGACCCGTGGGAGTACAACTTCGACCGGCTCGGCTCCCGCGGAACGAAGCACGGGGGGGCAGGGGAGTGGTCGGTGAAGGCGGAAAGGGTCTTTGGGGGCAAGATGAACGTGTCAGGCGCCCTCATGCTGGCCGACACTCCCGAACAGGTCCCGCTCCTCAAGGCACAGATCTTCTTGAACGACGCCCGGGACCCCAAAGGCCGGCTCATCGCCGACATCACCACGGTCTCCGATCTCCTTCCCGGCACTCGCGAGGAACAGGCGCAGAAACTCGAAACGCTCGCCCGCATTCGGGCGCGCCTCACGCCCGCGGTGATCGAGGGACTCCCGAGCGACGAGCGCGCGCGCGTCGAGGCGCTCAGGCCGCCCGAGCGGCTGCGTGTCCTCACGCCCCCGGATCTGCCGCCTCTCCTGCGCCGGCGCTTCGAGGAAAACGACGGGCGCGTCGGCACGGTCTTTTACGTCAAATACGGCAATCGCGTAGCCCTTGCGGACGGTCACAATCTCGTGCGCATTGCCAAGGCGACCGACAACGTCGAGCTGCCCGACGGAACCGTGGTCCAGACGGCGAGCCGGTCGACGATATTCGCAGAAATGATTCGCTCGATGGAGACGGACGGGCCCCGCGCCACGATGGCGTCGCTCGCCGGGGTGTCGCTCGTCGTCCTTCTGGCCACGCGAAACGTGCGGGGCGCCGTGTCGGTCCTTCTGGCGCTCGTGATGGGGGTGACGTGGCTCATCGGCGGCGCGGCGTGGTCCGGCGAGAAACTCAACTACGTCAACTTCATCACGCTGCCGATCACGTTCGGCATCGGGTGCGAGTACCCGTTCAACGTGTACGACCGATCGCGCCTTCTCGGTGGGGATGTGTCCTCCGCCGTGCGGCGCGTGGGCGGCGCCGTGGCGCTCTGCAGTTACACCACGGTCGTGGGCTACGGATCCATGCTTTTTGCAGACTTTCAGGCTTTGCAGTCGTTCGGGCAACTCGCCGTGAGCGGCGAAATCGCGTGCCTTTCGGGCGCACTTCTCATGCTGCCTTCCCTTCTTCACGTGCTCGGCGGAAGCGGGTTCAGCGGAAAAAGTCGGTCCCGCGCGCCATGACGTCGCCGCTCGCCCAACCCAAGAAATGGCGGACTTCATTGCGCACGAGCATGAAGCGCATGTCCCCAGGATGAATTGCAATGCGGGCGGGGAGCAGCGCGCGGACGATCTTCGCGGCCCGGCAAAAGGCCACCGTCGACACGAGACGTGCCGGCGATCGGGTCGCCCAATTGAGCACCACGCTGGGTCGCGATCGCCGTGTGAGCGGATCGTGCACGCGGAAGTGGTCTTCGGTAAATCGGTAGCCGCGGACTCCGAGGAGGGGCAAAAGCCACGGCGGCATCGACCAGGCCGGCGCGACGAACCCGTCCACCCGCAGACCGGCTGTCCGGAGAACGCGCTCTCCCTCCTCGATCCGCGCGTACCCTTCGCTCTCGGATACGTCGCTCATTTCCGCTTCGCCGCCCGAAACCACGCGTTGGGCGAATAGCCAGGTGAGGCGCCCCGTGACGCCGGTTGCGAGCGCATCGATCGCCGCTTCGGGAGCGCCAGGACTGGAGGCGCGCGCGACGCGGGGAGGAGGCAAGTAGCGGTCTCGGCTCTGATGAAAGAAGCCGTGAAGGTAGATCTCGTGCCCCGTGGCTTGCAGGTCACGGAGCCTCGCGCAGAAACCGGGGTCATCGAGGAGCGGCGCCTGGCGGTGGAAGTCCGGGACGACGAGGAGAGCGGGCCGGATGCCGCAGGCGTGGCACAGCGCGAGTGCGGTCTCCACTTCCGGAGACGACGCCGGAGAGACGTCATGAATCGATACGTGTACGGGCATGGCGAAGGGCGAGGGCGCGCCGTGGGCCGCTATGTTTTGCGCGCGAAGTCGCGGAGGGCGTCTTTCTCTTGCAGTAGTTGCTCGTACGTAGCAAGGACACGTCCGAAGTGCTGGGCAAGCGTCGGCACTCGCGACGCCGCTTCGAGCGAACGACCGCGAAGCTCGGCGCGATCGCGTCCGAGCAGCAGCTCGATGGCCGCGGCGCATGCGGCTGCGTCGAGGCTCTCGTACCGTTCGCCGCATGCGTCGTCGGCGCGCTCCGAGGCGCCCCCGGCGTTGGGCACGACCACGGGCAGACCGCAGGCAACCGCCTCGGCGACCCCGAGCCCGAACGTTTCGTACGGGCAGGCGTGCACGAGCACATCCGCGCTCGCGAGGGCGGCCGCGAGCCTTCGCCGGTCCTTCTCGAAGCCCGCAAAACGAACGCCCGGCGGGGCCAGATTCTCCAAACGCGCGCGTTCGGGGCCGTCGCCGAACAAGACCAGCACCGCGCTCCTTTGCGCGCGGACTCGCGCAAAGGCCCGGAGCACCACATCCCATCGTTTCTCGAACGCGAACCGGCCGACTCCCACCAGCACGGCCGCCTCCGAGCCGGCGTCCCCCTGCCATTCCCGGCGCACCACCTCGCTTCGCGCGCTCGGACCAAAGACGTTAACGTCGACGCCGAAGGGAGCCTCGACGACACCCGGGATCCCCGCCGCGCGCAGGCGCTCCGCCTGGTGACGCCCCGCGACGAACGTGGCGTCGAACGGCGCGAGGAGCGCCCGTATCGCGAGCCAAAGGGGTTCCGACACCAGGCCGGCCACCCGCGCGCCGAGGCCTTGCGTGAGCGCGGGCTCGACGTACGTGCCGAGATGATCGGCGTGCCAAAAGGCGGTTCGAAGCCGCGGGGGCTGCCGGCCGCATGCCACCACGGCCGCCGCTCCCAGGTAGGGCGAATGGGCCTCCAGCACATCGGGCCGTTCGCGCAGTACCCGGCGCCGAACTTTGTCGGGGCGGCCGAGCAGGTGGTAGGTGTGGTCGTAGGGAAGCGCGGGACCTGCAAGGCGCACGACGCGCGCAGTGCCTTCCGGCGGCGCGGCCCTTGCGCACACGAGAGAATCCTCATCGCGCGGCCCCGGCGCAATCACCACATGATCGTGACCCAGTTGGCACAGAAAGTGACCTCGGACCGTCAGATGGCTTCGAACCCCACCACCCCTTTCCGAGTAAAACTCCGTCACGTCGACGATCTTCAAGCCGTTTCTCCTGCAGGGGGCTCGGGCGCGAAGCCCGTTACGCTCTGGCCTCCGTCGGTGAATCCCGCCTCCGCGCCGGCCCATCTCCCCGGCGTTTCCCCCTTTGCCGCGCTCGCCGCGCGCCATGGGAGGCCGCTTCGGGTCGCCATTCTAAGCGACTTCACGCGCATCCCGTACGCGAACGGTGCGGTCTTTCAGACACGGTTCCTGTATCAAGAATTACGACGGTGTGGTCACGAGGTCACAGTCATCGGCCCGGCGGACCCGGACACGAAGCCCGGCGAGCTTGCCCCGGGCACGGTGGCGCTCCCCAGCATTCCACTGAAGTCCTATCCGGGCGTTCACATCCCGATGCCGCTGGCGCCCTGGATCTTCGATCCGAACCGATGGAACTTCGACATTTGCTTCGCGCAGACCACGTCTCTCCTGATGCAGTTTGGGACGTGGCTCCGGCAGATGAAGGGGGTGCCGCTTCTTTGCGTCAACACCACCCATCTGGCGGCGTCGTACGAGACGCTGTTGCCGGAAAGGCTGTCGAACAACGAGCTCTTCCAGGCGGGTCTTCTGTTTGCGTTCACGCGGCCGTTCGAGCGGCTCTTCTCCGGCATCTATAACCAGAGTGACGGCCTGGTCGTCCTGAGCGAGGGGCTGCGCACGTACTGGCGCGAGCGCGGGGTGACCGCGCCGATCCACGTCATCCCGCGCGCCGTGCAGCCGGACATTTTCGACCAGCCCCTTCGGGCCGATCCGTACCTCGAGCTCATCGAGGGCCAGGGGCTTCCCCAACGAGGGCCCCGACTCGTGTGCGCCGGACGCCTCACCCGCGAAAAGTGTCAGGACCGCGTGATACGCATTTTTGCGCGCCATGTCCTGCCCGAGGAGCCCGAGGCCACGCTCACGCTCGTCGGCGACGGGCCCGATATGCGGCTCCTTCGGCGAATTGCGCGCGAACTCGGCGTCGGAGACCGCGTTTTTTTCACCGGCGAGGTTCCGTGGACCCAGATGCCGGACTTCTATCGGTATGCAGACATTTTCATGCACGCATCGCTGAGCGAGACTTACGGAAACGTCCTCGGCGAAGGCCTGTGGTGCGGAACACCCACGGTCGCATTTGCGGATGGAATGGGCGTCTCCGCCCAGATACAGGACGGCCACAACGGCGTCCTCTTCGCTCCCGGGAGGGGAGCCGAGTCGGAAGCGGCCGATGCGGCATTCGGGCGCGCGGTGGTCGCGCTCGTTCGCGATCCGCAAATGCGCGCACGCCTGGGGAACGCAGCGGCGAAAAGGGCGCGGGAGCGCTGTTCGCCGCTCGCGGTCCAGCAGCGCATCGCGGACGCTTTTCAGCATGCCCAAGACCACGCCGTGGCCTGCGGTCTGCACCCGGCGGCGAATCGGCCCAAGGTGGTTCAGTGGCTGACGACGCTGCGCCACGCCCGCCCGTGGAGCACCTTCAACGGCCTCATTTATTTGACCGGTCACCTTCGACCGAGCACGGGCGCAAGGCGGGAGACGATTCATCCCGGCATCGCAGGCTAACGCCACACGCGGGCTCTCATGGCCGTAGGACCTCCTGATCGGAGGCTCGTGATACGTCTCTTGTCGCGAACGAACGAGCCTCGCAAGCTTACCCGTTTCGCACGATCCAATCGGAGACGGTTTGCAAACCGTCCGCGAGCGGGATGCGCGGCTGCCACCCGAGCTCTTCGCTCGCCCGACGAATGTCGGCGAACGTCGCGTCCACGTCCCCGCGCGGCACCGGCGCGCGCTCGACGCGCGGCGGACCGGCACCCGTCGTCGCTCCGATGGCGGCGATGAGGGTGTGAAGGTCGACCGGGGCGCCGGACCCGAGATTGTACGCGCGAAACCCTGGGGGTGCGTGGTCCACTGCGGCGAGGATGCCTCGAACGATGTCGTCGACGTGCGTGAAGTCACGACGCATGGAACCATCCCCGAAGAGCGTGATGGGCCGGCCCGCGAGCGCCGCGCGCGTGAATAGCGTGATGGCCATCTCCGGACGCTGCCTGGGTCCATAGACCGTAAAGAAGCGGAGCGCGGCGCATGGGATCGAGGGGGACCCGGGGCTCGGCGCGTACAACGCGCGGAGGAGCAGCTCCGCCGCCCTCTTGCTCGCGGCGTAGGGCGACTCCGGCGCGACGCACGGCGCATCTTCGTGCGCTGGAAGCGGAGTCGTGTTCCCGTAAACCGACGAGCTCGAGGCGAAGACGAATCGACCGACGCCGGCCCGCCGCGTCATCTCGTGCACGACGGCCGTGCCCTCGACGTTCACCCGCGCGTAACGCGCCGGGTCCGCGAACGAAGGCCGCACGCCTGCGAGGCCCGCGAGGTGCACGACGCCGCTTGCATTCTCGAACACGGGCTCGAGCGCGGCCCGATCCGTCACGCAGGCCGTGACCACCCGAACGATCGGGAACTCGGCGCGTAGGTCCGCATCGTTGCGCCGCTTGTACGACCGGGGGTAGGGCGCGTCGGAAAAGTCGTCCACGATCGTCACGTCGTCGCCGCGGGCGAGCAGCGCGCGGCTCACGTGATAGCCGATGAATCCGACGCCTCCAGTCACGACGATCCGGCCCATGACCATGAACTCCGGCGGGCTGGGCCGCGGCTCAGCGAAGAGCGCTCTTGGACGCGTGATCGGGCGTGGCGCTCGATGCGGGGACGCCGATCCCTTGGTAACGGAGGCCGGCGCGCAGGACCTCCGCGGGTCGCCACACGTTGCGCGCGTCGACGACCACCGGGGGCGCGCCGTCATCCGCGCTCCGCAAGCGGCGGCGGAGCTCCGCGAAGTTGGGCGCTCGGTAGCTGCGCCACTCCGTCAGCAAGACCAACGCGTGCGCGCCGTCCAGCGCGTCGTAATCGCGGTCGACCACCCGGACGCGGCCCCCGTGCGCGGTCATCGCCTTGGCGAAATTGCGGCCGGCCTCCGGGTCGTGCCCCACCACGCTCGCCCCACGCGCGAGCAAAGCGGCCGCGAGCTTGAGTGACGGCGCCTCGCGGACGTCGTCCGTCTCGGGCTTGAACGCGAGACCCCAGAGCGCCACGATTTTGCCGTCGAGCGTACCCAGGGTGCTTGCCACGAGCTGAGCGAGAAAGTCGGCCTGCTCCTCGTTGGCCAGGTGGGTCGCCTCCGCGAGGCGCATCGGCACCCCGTGGGCGCGCCCCAAGTGAAAGAGCGCCTGCACGTCCTTCGGAAAGCACGACCCGCCGTAACCAGGCCCGGCGTAGAGAAAGCGCCTGCCGATCCGCGTGTCGCTCCCCACCCCGAGCCGCACCGCGTGGACGTCCGCGCCCGTCGCATGGCAAAGGCGTGCGAGCTCGTTCATGAATGACACGCGCATCGCGAGCATGGCGTTCGCCGCGTACTTCGTGAGTTCGCTTGATCGCGGATCGCTGACGACGACGCGCTCTCCCGAGAGTTGGAGCGGCGCATAAAGCGCCCTGAGCATTTCGCGCGCTTCCTCGCTTCGCGCGCCGAGGACGATGCGGTCGGGGCGAAAGAAATCCTGTACCGCCGTTCCCTCTTTGAGAAACTCGGGGTTGGACACGACCTCCAACGCGACCGCCGCCTTCTTGTCGACCCGCGCTTGAACCGTGTCGCACGTGCCGACGGGCACGGTGCTCTTGCAGACGACGAGGGCGGGGCGCTTCGCGATCTGCGCGATGCGATCGGCCACGTTCAGCACGGCGCTGATGTCCGCCGCGCCGTCCCGACCCGGCGGCGTGCCGACCGCGACGAAGTACGCGTCGGCTTCGTCGAACGGGGCGGTCACGTCCACCGCGAAGCGCAGGCGTCCCGCGCGCTCGTTTCGGCGTACGAGGTCGGCGAGCCCGGGCTCGTAGATGGGGATAATCCCGTCTTCGAGCTGTCGGATGCGGTCGGGATCGATGTCCACGCAGAGCACGTCGTGTCCCAGCTCGGCGAGGCCGGTTCCCGTTACCAAGCCTACGTAACCAACTCCAAAGGCGACCAGGCGCATAGATGGCCGAAACGTAGTCCATCGAGGCCGCCTTCGCGACCGCGGATTCGACTGGGGGCAGGACGCCGGCCCACCTTGCCCTGCCGCCGTGCCCGCGCCTGCGCCTGCCGCCTGCGCCTGCCGCCTGCGCCTGGCCCCCGCGCCTGCCGCCTGCGCCTGGCCCCCGCGCCCGCGCCCGCGCCGACGCCCGCGCCCGGCTTAGGGATCGGTCGTTGGCGCCTCGCGGGACCGGGTGGTTCGAAAGAGCCACCAGCCGCCGCGGCGGACCATGAGCGTCAGCGTGTTCGGAACGACCGGCTCGCGGGCGGCGGGCCGTGTCCGCATGAGCACGTAGTCCCAGTCGTCCAGTCGATAGGCGGACCAATCGACGACGCGGAGATCGCTCTCGCTGTACGTGGCCGGCAGGGCGAGGGCTGGATTGGCCGCCGTGGGGTAGACGGCCGAGCCCTGGTGAAACCAAAGGTCGCTGACGACGGTCGCCCGGTCGGCCAGGACCAATTTGTCGTAGTGCACGAACGGATGCGCGGTAAAGACGTCGCTGTTGGGATCGACGGGAAGGTTCAGAAGGCGCGCCCCGGCCGGTATGCGCGCGAGGACTTCGTGAAAGCCCGCCGCCTCCGCCTGAAACGAGTGCGAAGCGGTCAGCGCGATGACGACCATGGTCGACGCGGCGATCGGGCCGGCCCGGTCGAACACCGCCCCCAGCGAGCGGCCGAGCGCGGGCCTCCGTACGGCCATGAGCGCGAGCAGGAACAGAAGCGGCACCAGGCGCCCATCGACGAATCCGAACCAACCTATCGAATAGGGAAAGGCGAGAAAGGCCGCCGCGAGCGCAGCCAGCGAGACGAGCAACGCGCGCGTGTGCGCGTGCGAAGCCCGTTCGGACGCCGACGCACCGGAGGGCGACCCCTGCGCCGGCAGCGATCGGAGCGTGGCGGCGATCGCGGCGGCCAGAACGGCCCACAGAAACACGCTGACCCCGGCGTCGAGCCCCGTTCGCGTCATGAGCGTTGGGGTCACGAGGAGGCTCAGCTTGTCGAGCGGGCTCTGGAAGTACGGGACGAATGCGGCGTGCGGGATCGCGACCGACCCCGCGGGTACGGTGGACGCGCGCTCCCGCCAGCCGACCCACGCCGCGAGCCCCAGCGCGGGCACGAGGGCTCGCAGGCAGAGCGCGCGACGCCGGCGATCCCCCGTCGCCAGCGCCGAGACACCTGCCAGCGCGATGAAGAGGACGAACGCGTGCCCATGAGCCACGAAGACGAACGGAGCGAGGCACGCCATGGCCGCCTCGCGCCGGCGAGCGAACGGGTCGCGCCGGTCGACGGCCACGAGCAGCTCGAGCCACGTGGTGAACGCCACGAGGAGAACCGCGACGCCGAGCAGGTAGCCTGCGAAGCCGAGGAGCGTCATGAATCCGAACCCGAGCGCGACGCCGTAAAAGGCCGCTGTCGGCGCGCCGTCGTGGTGCAGGCGTCGCCGCGCGTAGAGAAGCGCGAGAGGCGTCGCGATGAGGGGCAACGTCGCCATTGCCCGCACCGCTCCGGTGGGGCCGAGCGATCCCACGAGCGTTTCGCCGAGGAAGCGAAAGAGCGAGTACGGACCGAGGTGCGGCGCGAACACGTAGAAACGCTGCTCGAACGGCGACGACGCGAAACGATGCCGCAGGGCAATGAGTCCTGCGTGCGCCGGCAGATCCTGAAATGGCAGTGCGTCGAAGATCCAGAACACGAGGGCCCCCGCGACCATCAAGGCGGCGAGGCCCATCCAGCGCGCGCGGCCGAGAAGATCGGCGAAGCGGCGCGACGGCGGAACCGGGACGGGAGCGTCGCGGTCCGTGCGCGCGAGTCGCTGGGGGGACGACTGTGACGACGGCGACTCGACCGGAAGGGGGAACATCACGGGAATTTGGCCTTGGGCCGCGCCCCGCGTTCCAATGGCGCCGGACCCTTGCAAAAGCTCGCGCTCGACCCGCACCGGATGCTCGGGTGGCTACCGGTCGCCGGGGGCGCGCTGCGGCACGCGCTGCAGTGGGCCTCCGAGCGAACGGGCCTTCCGGTCATCGTCATCGCGGCGGTCGCGCTCGTGACCTCATGGCGTTTGGTCTCGCGCTCGCTCCGCCTTGCGGTCGAGGTGGTGCTCGCCGTGGCGGTCCTCCTCGCGGCGACGCGGTTCGGCTGGATCGCCTGGTGACGTTCACCGGAAGGAGGCGAAGCGGGCGACCTCGACGAACCCGTCCTTCGCGCGCCTCCCGTCAAAGCCTCTCCTCCGCGAAGCGCGCTTTCGCTCAGGACCGCGCGCCGGCGGCGTTCACCACGAGCTCGCGCGCGAGCTCACCGTTTTGATGCATTTCCGTGACAATGTCGCACCCGCCCACGAATTTGCCGTCGACGTAGAGCTGCGGGTAGGTCGGCCAATTCGAATATTCCTTGAGCCCCTGCCGCACCTCGGGGTCTGCGAGGATATTGAACGTCTCGAACGGGACGCCCTCCTTCTTCAGAATCTGGACGACCGCGTTCGAAAAGCCGCACGCGGGAAATTGCCTCGTCCCCTTCATGAAGAGAACGACTTTGTGGCCGTTGATGAGCCCTTCGATGCGGGCGCGTACCTCGTCGCTCATGATGCGTCTCCGGTGATTATGGGCTGTTGTGGCGGCATCTTCCGGGGTTACGTCGCCTTTGCCGGAGGCGCTCGTGTCGTCAGCGCCAGAGCGTGAATGGCGCCGTCCATCAGCTCACCGAGCGCGGCGTACACGAGCTTGTGCTGCGCAACGCGCGATTTGCCATCGAACTCCGGCGCGACGACGACCGCCTGAAAATGGTCCTTCGTTCCGGTAAGGTCGGTCACTTCGATGTGGGCGCCGGGGAATGCGGCGAGAAGGCGCGCATGGAGGCTCTCCGGGTTTGGCATGGTGACCTCTGGAAGTAGTGCTCGCGGGCGGATTGTCAATGAGGCGGCGCGGGGCGATCGCTGGCCGCCGGCCTGTACCCGCTGCCAGGGCCCCGTTGACACGCCTTGGGTCGTGTTGGCTCGCTGGGTCCTTGGCCCGGTCATGGTAAGAGCGCGTCCGCATGGATCGTGCGCGCATCTGGCCCGATTTTCGCGCCGAATGGGTCGTCCACGAAGACGCCGACATCCTCGTCATCGACAAGCCGGTGGGCGTATCGTCCCAGGCGGCTGACGCCGACCGGCCGGACGACATCGTCACGCGGCTCAAGCGTTTCCTTGCACCCGCGGGCGACGGGGGCGACGGCTATGTCGGCGTCCACCAGCGGCTGGATCGCGACACGAGCGGCCTGCTGATTTTCGCGCGGCGCCGCGAGGCCAACGCCCAGCTCGCCGCGCAGTTCGAGCGACGCGCCGTGGGGAAAACGTACATCGCCTGTGTCACGGGGTGGCCTTTCGCCCGCGACCGCGCGACCCTCCGCGACACCGTGGCCCCCGGGCAGGGCGGCCGGATGCGCATCGTCGGAGCGCGGGATCGCGAAGGGAAAGAGGCGATCACGCACGTCGAGGTCATCGCCCGCCGGGGCGATCGCGCAATGCTCCGGCTCGAGCTCGACACGGGGCGGACGCACCAGGCCCGCGTTCAGCTGGCCCACGCGCGCGCGCCGATCGCAGGCGACGCCCTCTACGGGGGCGGACCGGCCGCGCGCCTCCTGCTCCACGCGAGCGCGCTATCGCTCTTGCACCCGGTCACGCATCGGCGAATGCGGTTCGAGGCGCCCACGCCGCCGGAGTTCGACGCGTGGCTTGCGCACGCGGACGCGGGCGAAGCCATCTACGACGACGACGTCGCCCTGGCGCGCGCGCTCGACCGCGCGATCGAGCGCCGTTGGGGACTCGGCCGGAGCGATCGCGCATCCGGGCCCGCGGCTCGCACGACCGCGTTTCGCCTGGTCAACGAAGAGGGTGACGGATTGCCGCGCCTCGCGGTCGACGTCTACGACGCTTGGCTCGTGGCGCAGCTCTACGATGATCACGGGGGCGTATGGGCGGACGCAGGCCGCCGCGAGCGACTCCTCGATCGCCTCGCGGGTCTAGGCTTCGACGGGGTGTACCTCAAAGTCCGCCCCAAGCAGGCCAACCTGCTCGTGGATACGCGGCGGGCCGACATCGCCCCGTCGGCCCCCGTTCGAGGGGTCGCGTCACCCGCCGAACTCGCCATCGTCGAAGAGGGCATGCCGCTTCTCGTCCGTTTGGGCGACGGGCTTTCCACGGGCCTCTTTCTCGACCAACGCGGCAACCGCCGCCGGGTGCGTGACATGGCCGCGGGCCTGTCGGTGCTCAACCTCTTTTCGTACACGTGCGCGTTCACGGTCGCGGCGGCCGTGGGTGGGGCGAGGAGGACCGTGAGCGTCGACGCTTCAGTGAGCGCCCTCACGCGCGGGCGCGACAACGTGGCGAACGCGGTGGGGGCGGCGGCCCTGGAGGCTGGGGCTCACGCGTTCGTCGCGGAGGACGCATTTGCATGGCTCGCGCGAGCTTCGCGCCACCCTGTTCGCTTCGATCTCGTGATCCTCGATCCCCCGAGCTACTCCACCACCCGCCGCGGCCGATTCGTGGCCGACGTCGACTACACCGCGCTCGCCGCAGCGGCGCTCGCGGTCCTCGCTCCGAGGGGCCGGCTGCTCGCCTGCACCAACCATCGCGGTATCTCGCCGTCGCGCTTCCGCCGCATTCTCTTCGACGGTGGCCGCAGCGCGAAGCGGCAGGTCGCCCAGGTGAAAGACCTCCCGCCCTCATCGGACTTCCCCGTGCCGCCAGGGGGAGACCCGCACACCAAGAACGTTCTGGTCACCGTGTCCGATTGAGCCGGAGCGGCCCGTCGGAGGGGCGGCGCGTCGGAGGGCGGCGCGTTTCGTCAGTATCCCCGAAGCCAGGCAAGCACCTACGGGCGGCGGCTTCGCCGAGTCCGCTCCGCGCCTGAAATCGTCGCGGGCGCCCGCGACGTCCGAGGGCGGCCGGGCAGGCTGCTCACGGATCCGCCCGTCGCGTTCGGCGCCGGCTTGGTATCGGAGCTGGCCGGGGGCCGCATCTCGAGTGGATGCGCGCCGGGTGCTACGCCTCCCGAGCCTGGCGTGGCTTTGGCCCGCTTGTGGTCACGCCAGCAATTCGGGCACCTCCACTCGAGGGTGATGGTCCCATCCGGTTGCTTCGTTCGCGTCAGCCGCCAGCCGAACTGCGCGCTAATCAGCGTGTAGTTGGTGTTGGTTTCCGGCGCGTCTTTGCCGCAGCCCACGCACGTTTGCACGTCCCTCTACAGTCGCACGTGCGAGCGCGCACGGCAACGCGGTTCTCGCGATAATGCGCGGAACGCGGAAGAAATAGCCCGCAAGACACTCGAGCCCGATGAAGCTTGCCGAGCGCCTTACCGAGCTCGCGGGTGCGTGCGCAGACGCCGTGGAGCGTGCAAGTGGGAACGGCTCGTGAGACGTTGCACGTCGATGCGGCGGCAAGTTCCAGTGTCCTCGAAAACCGCGCGGCGCATGGCCTTTCTCAGCGCTGCGGACCCCACTCCCGCGTCGGTCGTTGGCGCGGGCCGCCGCGCGGACGTGCTGCTCGTGGGCGATCATGCGGGCAACGCGATTCCGCGTTCGCTCGGCGACCTGGGCCTTGGCGAGACGGATCGCGCGCGTCACATCGCGTGGGATATCGGCGTGCGGGCGCTGGGGACGCGCGTGGCGAACCTGCTCGAGGCCACGTTCGTCCATCAGCCCTTCTCGAGACTCGTCATTGACTGCAACCGCGACCCCCAATCCGCCGCCGCCATTCTGCCGCTGTCGGACGGCACGCACGTGCCAGCCAATGTGGGTCTCGATGAAGAGTCGCGCGCAGAGCGCGGCCTCGCCGTCCACGCGCCCTATCACCAGCGCCTCGCCGACGAGATCGCCGTTCGTAACCGTGCAAATAGCCCCCGGCCTCTGCTCGTCGCCTTGCACAGCTTCACGCCGGAACTGGGGCAAGAATCGCGTCCCTGGCACGTCGGCGTTCTTCACGACCAAGGCGACACGCGGGCGAGCCACGCGATGCTCGCGTGCCTGCGAGAAGACGCGGACCTGACCGTCGGCGACAACCAGCCCTACCGAATGGATGGCACGGATTATACCGTTCCGCGTCACGCCTACACCAATGCGCTTCCTTACGTGGAGCTCGAATTTCGAAACGACTTGCTCGGCGAAGAGAGCGGGCACGCATGGGCGGTTCGCTGTGCCGGCTGGATTGAACGCGTTCTCGCCCGGCTCGTCTGATCCGCGCGACGCTCGGCGACACTCACGCCTCGAGTTCCGTCCCGTCGCCTTGCGGGGCTTCGGTCCCTTGTGAAGCGTCGTCGGAGCGCCCGACCGACAAAGCGCCGGTTCGTCGCGTCGCCGGTCCATGGCTGACGACGCCGTTGACGATGCGAACGAACAGATCCGGCGTGTACGGCTTGCTGATGACGTGTTGAAAACCCGCCTCGCGGGCTCGCCGTGCATTGGTGAGGCCCCCATAACCGGTCAGCGCGATGGCGGGTACGTACGCGACGGCGCCCGGTAGGTCACGGATTTGCCGGATCAGCGAGAAGCCGTCCTCCACCGGGAGAGCGATATCGCTAACGACCACGTCCGGCACCGACACCGCGAGCGCGGCGAGCGCTTCCGAGGCGGATCGTGCGGTGCTCACCAGCGCCCCGCGATCGCGGAGGAAAATGGACATCACTTCGAGCCCGTCGGCATCGTCGTCCACGCACAAGATCCGCCGGCCGGCGAGCGAGGTCTCGCCGGCGGGCGGCCATGCCGATTCGGGCTCGCACTCCTGGGCGGAGCTCGCTCTCCGCAAACTCACGGTGAAGGTCGCGCCGAGCCCGAGCCCGAGGCTCTCGGCCTTCACGTCGCCACCGTGAGCTCGAACGATGTGATCGACGATGGCCAGCCCGAGGCCGAGACCTCCGGCCGTGCGTGTCGTCGAGCTGTCGACCTGTTTGAACCGCTCGAAGACGCGGTCCAAGTCGTGCGACTCCAGTCCTCGGCCGGTGTCGCGAACGACGATGCGCACGAACTCCGGCTCGGCGGTCACGGTCACCTCGACCCGCCCTCCGTTCGGAGTGAACTTGATGGCGTTGTGCAACAGATTCGTCACGACCTGCGTGAGCCGGCCGACGTCGGCGAAGACGAAGGCACGGGGAGCCACGGACGTGGAAAGGTCGATCGCTTTCGCTTGCGCCGCCGGGCGAAAGCTGTCGACCGCTTCGTGGACGAGCGGTTGCAAGTCGACTGGTTGCAGCTCGACCCTCAGCTTGCCGGTGAGAATGCGCGAAACGTCCAGAATGTCGTCGATGAGCCGGCTCTGGACCGCGGCGTTGCGCGCGATGATGTGGAGCCCGCGCCGTAACGCCTCTCGGTCGACTTCCGGCTCGCGCTTGTCGCGCATTTGCAAAACACTCACCCAGCCCACGATCGCGGTGAGCGGCGTTCTGAGCTCGTGCGAGACCGTGCCCAGAAATTCCTCCTTGATCCGCGCTTCGGCTTCGGCGCGTTCGGCGCGCCTTCGATCGGTGACGTCCGTGAGCGCCGTACGGCACGCGACCACTTTGCCGTCGGTGTCCCTCATCGGCGCGCTCACCATGTGGAGGAGCAACGGTGCGCGGCCCTTCGGTGCGAACTCGAGTTCTGCGTCGACCTGCACACCATCGGCCATGCAGCGGCGAAAGTGCTCATGAAATACGGCCGCGCCCCTTTCGCGCAGCGGGAGGAGGAGGAGAAAATACCTCCCGATGATTCCGGCGCGGTCGCGTCCGAGGAGCGCGGCCCCGGTGAGATTTATTTCTTGGATACGCTCGTCGCCATCGATCGTGAGGCAACCCACCGGGGCGAAATCGTAGAGATCCGCGTAACGCGCGCGGGACGTCTCGAGCCTCTGCTGCGCGTCGCGCAGCTCCCGATTCTGCATCTCCAGTTCGACTTGATGGACGAAGAGATTGTGGAGAATGTCGCGCGGGTCATCGGTCGGCCTCTCGGCCGGGGGCTTGTGCTCCGCCAGCTCCCGGAGCTCTTCGACGAGCTGATTCCAGGAGAGCTCCTCAAGATGCCGCACCGTCGCCCTCCCCCCCCGTGAGTTGGCTCACGTCCACGATCGAGAGCATGACGACCGAGGCGCCGCCGCCGATGCCCTCGACGCGACTGCCGCTCACTTTCATTCGCCTCGGCCCGATCGATTCGAAATCATGCGCGATGAGAAAATCGTGAAAGACTTCTCCACGCTTGAATACTTCGTCGATGAGCTGGCGGAGCTTCGGGTGGGCCCATTGCGACGTGCCGAGGTTGTGAAATAGGTTGCCGATCGTCGTTTGAGCGTCCACGTGGAACGTCGTGAAGAACGCGGCATTGGCCCAAACGACCTTGTTTTGCGCGTCGAGCAGGACGAGCGGATGCAAAACGGCGGGCAGCATCTTCTCGGCATAGGCGGATACATTAACCACCAGTTCGGCGGCACGCTTGCTCGCGTCGATGTTTACCAGCGTTATCATTGCGCCGTCGAGCGAGCCTTGCCCCGTCGCGCAGGGCCGCGCGGTGAGCGAATACCAATGATTGTCGAACGCCAGGATCTCCTCGGTCACCGGCGCGACGCGCTCGACGGAACGACGAACGACCCGGTCGATCTGGACCCCGCCGAGCCGAGACCGAAGGTGGTCCACCGTGCGTCCCACGTCGTCCGCACCGAGGCCGAGCCACTCCGCCGCGGCGTCCGAAAAGTGCCGAAGGTGGCCGCCCGCGTCGATGAACAACAGCGGATCGCGCACCGCGCGGAGCACGTTCGTGAGGTCGGTGTCTCGCCGGCCCAAGTCCGTGAGGCGCCGCTGGCTCTCGTCGTTGACCGTGACCAGTTCCTCGTTGGTCGACTGGAGCTCCTCCTTGGAGGTCTCGAGCTCCTCGTTGGTACTTTGCAGCTCCTCGTTTGCGGATTGGAGCTCTTCATTGGTCGACTTGAGCTCCTCGTTCGAAGACTGGAGCTCTTCGATCGTGCTCTGCAAGAACTCTTTGGTCGCCGCGAGCTCTTGCTCGACCGCCCGGGTTCGACTTTCTTCGGCGCCGGGCGTCGCCGCAGTCGGCGCCACGTGGATGGGGTCCGCCTGCCCGTCCCGAACTTCGTGGAAGACGACGAGGAGGCATCGGCCTTGCGCGTCGGGGAGCCGGATCGGGGAGACCTCGATGCTCACGTTGTTGGACGCAGTTTTCTCTCCAATCTTCGTCTCGAAGCGGATGGGCGGTTGGCGGGCAGAAGCGTTGTGAGTGCGCGCCCGATCGAGGGCCCGCCAGAGCTCGAGGTGCAGTTCGGGCCGAATCAATCGCATGATTTTGAGCGTCGCCGCGCCCGAGGCCGGCGACACGTACGGGGCCGTGTCGCCGCGAAAGAGCACCACGTCGAGCCCTTCGGTGACCAGAACGCTCGGCGGCGCGTAGTGATCGAGGAGCTTGCGATCGGCGAGCTGCTGCGCGGTGATGACCGGCCGCCGGTCCATCGCGGTCATCGTTCGGACGGAGTCGCCCAGCGTCGAGGCAAAGAAATGCGAGCCGGGAGTGGCACCTGCCTTCTTTTGATAGACCTTGGTCTTGCGGTCGACGATCGAGAAGAGCTCCGCGGCGTCGCCCACCGTCTCGGAGGACCCGAGCACGAGAAAGCCGTCTGGCTTGAGGGCATAGTGCAACGTCATGAGAACGCGCGTCTGAAGAGGCGTCTGCATGTAAATGAGAAGATTGCGGCAGCTCACGAGGTCCATGCGCGAGAACGGCGGATCCTTCGTGACGTCCTGCACGGAGAAGACGATGAGGTCTCGCACTTTGCGGCCTATGGCGTAGCCCATGTCCGACTTCACGAAGAAACGTGCGAGACGGTCGGCCGACACGTCGGTCTCGATGTTGGTCGAATAGAGGCCGCGCCGTGCGCGCTCGATGGCGTCGGGATCCACGTCCGTTCCGAAGACCTGGATCGGGACGTCGGAAGCATCTGCGCCGAGCACTTCGAGCAGGCACATGGCGATCGAACAAGCCTCCTCGCCCGTGGAGCACGCGGGCACCCAGATTCGGATAGGCTCGGAGCCGTGTTTGCGCGACGCGATGCGCGGTAGAACGTTCGTCTCGAGGTACTCGAACGTCGCGCTGTCGCGGAAGAAGTTGGTCACGTTGATCAAGAGATCGCGATGGAGCGTCTCGAGCTCTTCGGGGCGGGCCTGTATGAGGCGCAAGTAGCCGTCGAGGTCATCGATCTTCTGCACGGCCATGCGCCGCTCGATTCGCCGCTCGATGGTCTTTTCCTTGTAGCCGCTGAGGTCCTGGCCGAACGCGTCGCGCAAAAGGACATAAAGCTTGTTCATCCCCGTGGACTTCGGCCGGGGTCCCGGGCGCAAGTACGGGTGCTGGCCGAGCGACGCGAGCTCGTCGGCGAGCGCCTCGGGGGCGAGGGCCGCGTCCGCCACGCGAGCGTCGATCGCGCTCCGTGGCATCCCCTCGAATTTTGCCGTCTCCGGGGACTGCACGAGGCAAATGCCGCCATGCTCCTTGATCGCCTGGAGTCCAAACGTTCCGTCCGAACCCATGCCCGAAAGCACGATGCCGATGGCGTGCCCGCGGAGCTCTTCCGCCAAAGACCGAAAGAAGAAATCGATGGGCAGGCGCGAATCCGACTGGACGAGATGGAGTGCATGCCCCAAGAGCGCCACGTGGGCTCCGGCAGGCGCCAGATAGATGTGGTTCGGCTCGACGACCACGCCATCCGTGATTTCGAGCACCTTCATGCGCGTCGAGCGGGCCAAGAGCTCGACGAGGAGACTCGGGTGCTGCGCCGACCGGTGTTGCACGACCACGAAGCCCATCCCGTCGAACTGAATGGCGTGCAAGAGCGCGGTAAGGGCCTCGAGGCCCCCCGCCGACGCGCCAATTCCCACGACGGGAAAAGCCCCGAGGCCGTCACGGGATTCAGGGTCCGTCGTCGTCGGTGCTTCGATTGTCATGGGGACCTGCGCATTCGCCGTGGCGTGGGCGCCAACCGCCGTTTCGAGGTGGCAAAAGCCTCAAGGGACCTTTCCAATCTGCAGCTCCGGGGGAATGTCGCACGCCTTTGCGTTCGTGAACAGGGTGCCTCTCGCACCGCGTGAGGCGTTGCACCCCGAGCTGTCACCGCGCCGACGAATTCGCGCAATGCGCCGGCATCGTTGCGCAAGTGATGCATCGAACGACTCGGCGACGCGCGGTGCGTGGAGCACCCGCTGAGGACGCCGGGCGCTTTTCGCACTTCGCCAATTGCCTTTGCGATCGAAGAGGTGACTGCGTGTGCGTCGGGCGGAAAGGACCGGGAAACGCGTGCCGTCACCACGGAACGGCACGTGCGTTGGCTGGTCGTCGGCACGGAACTTCCATCCGAGCTCGGGAGCTTCATGTCGTCTCTTGTTGCGGGGTCACTGCGGCGCTTCACGGCGACCGAGCACGTGTCCAACGCACTCCTCGTCGCCATCCATGCGGCCGCGTTGTTCGTCTTCGTCGTGCCTTTTTCATTGAGGAGCGCGGCTCTGGCGCTGGGGGGCTACCTGCTCCGGATGCTGGCCATCACCGCCGGCTACCATCGCTATTTCGCGCACCGCTCGTACAAGACGAGCCGCGCGTTCCAGCTCGTTCTGGCCGTGCTCGGGGCCATGGCGATGCAGAATGGGCCGCTCTGGTGGGCGAGCTCGCATCGGCGCCACCACAGACACTCCGACACGCACGAGGACCCGCACTCACCGGCGCTGCGCGGTTTTCTTTATGCGCACATCGGGTGGATCTTCGACCGCACCAAGCCGGCACCGCGTGACTATTCCAACGTCCACGATCTGACGCGGTACCCCGAGCTTCGATTCGTCGATGGGCACGAGTGGCTGCCCATGGTGAGCTACGCGTTCGCGTGCTTCGCCATCGGCGGGATGTCCGGAGTCGTCTGGGGTTTCGTGATCAGCACGCTGGCCGTGTTCCATGCCACGCTGCTCATCAACTCGCTGGCGCACGTGTGGGGCTCGCGCCGGTATGCCACCGCGGACCGCTCCCGCAACAACGGATTGCTCGCGCTCATCACCCTCGGCGAGGGATGGCACAATAACCATCACCATTTCATGTCGTCCGCGCGCCAAGGGTTTCTATGGTGGGAGGTCGACGTCACGTACTACGCGATTCGCACGCTCGCGCACCTGGGCCTCGTGTGGGACGTACGCGAGCCGAATCGTGCCGCGCTGACGGGACCCGTCGCAGCGATTCCGTAGAGCGCGGAGACGCTCACACGCCGTTGGGGACTCGGCTCGATCGGCTACTTGGCAATCGGCTTGACCCGGGCGATGGCCGCGAGCGGAATTCCTTCGGTCACCGCGTTTTTCAAGCGAATATGATCCGAGTCTTCATCGTGGACCGAGAGCTCCCCGTGATGCACGGTGCCGTTCACGAGCTCCACCTCGACCTGCTGTCCATCTTGATTGTAAAGCCACCCGATGAAGTGGCTTGGATTCATTGCTTTGGGCATTTGAGCGGCCTTCTCCCGTTCGGTTCGGTGGGTGAGCGATGGCCAGGAACGGTCTGGTCGCCGATCGGATCGTGTATTACCACTGCAAGTCCGGGAGCTTGCGGAAGACGGCACGAACCCCTTCGCTCCACTCTTTGCTGAGCGCAGTGAAGTACGGGTCGCCCTGCTCGAAGCGCCGGCGCATTCGCAGCGCGAGGCTGTCTCGCTGATAGGAGACGAGATCGATGGGCATGCCCACCGAGAGGTTACTGCGCATCGTGGAGTCGAACGACACGAGCACGCACTTCATCGCGTCGGGCAGGTTGGTGGAGGGCGTGATGACGCGATCGATGATGGGTTTTCCGTACTTCGCTTCTCCGGTCTGCAGAAACGGTGTATCAGGACCGGCCTCGATGAAATTGCCTTCGGCGTAGATTCGGAAGAGTGCGAGCGGCTCGTCTTTGATCTGGCCGCCCAAAATGAAGGACGCGTTGAAGCTAAGATTGCTGTCCTTCAGATGCGCTCCGTCTCGATGTTCCACGTCCCGCATGGCGTCCGAAACGAGATTCGCGACGTCGAACATGGTCGCTGCGGTCATGATGTTCGGCTTTCCCTCCGTGGCGCGGGCCCGCTGTCGCAACACGCTGATGACGGCTTGCGTGCCCGCGAGATTGCCGGAGCTCAGCAGGACGACGACCCGATTGCCAGGTCGTTCGAACACCGTCATCTTGCAAAACGCAGCGAAGTTGTCGACCCCCGCATGGGTCCGCGAGTCCGACGCGAGAATGATCCCCTCATTGAGAAGGATGCCCACGCAATACGTCATGCCGCTTCTCTCCTGAGCCCGCACCACCGCCCGCGAGCGAGCGGTGAGCCCATGGTCTGACAACTCATCGCGTGCGCGTACTCTATATCCTGGCCGGCGGGCGCAATTTCGAGAAATCGGAGAAAATCGGCGATCGGGTTCCTTTCTCCGCGAAGCGTGCGATCCGGAAGCGATGCGGTGGGTCTGAACCTCGGCAAGGCTTCGTCGCGGAGTTCGGTGGCGCGTCGTGAATGGCGACGAGCGGCGACGTGGCCGCGGCGCTCTCGAAATACCTCCTTTGCTTTGCAATTTGCCAAACGGCGAACCGCGCGCCGCGATTGCGTCAGGCGGATCGGAGGACTAATTGTCCCATTACTGAGTTGTTGTTCGAGTTCATCATCGGTAACCGCGAGAAGCTCGTTGCCCTGACGCGAGCGAAGGTCGCCCGTCGACTGGCTCCGAGGGCGAGTGAGCGGGAGCTCGTGAGCGGCGTCCCGCTCTTCTTGGACCAGCTCGTGGAAACGTTGGGGCGCTCGCCCTCATTGGCGTTCGAGACGATCGAACAGGGTGCCGCCGTGCATGGCGCGGCGCTCTTGGGGCTCGGCTACACGGTGGCGCAGGTCGTCCATGACTACGGCGACATTTGCCAGGCCATCACGGAGCTGGCGGGTCAACTGGATGCACCGATCACGACCGAGGAGTTCCAGACCCTCAATCGGTGCCTCGACAACGCCATCGCCGAAGCCGTCACGGAGTACTCGCGGCTTCGAGAGCGATCGATGGCCGAAGGCGAAACGGAGCGCTCCGGGGTGTTCGCACGCGAGCTTCGCAGTCGAATCTCGGCGGCGCAGCTCGCGTTCCAGACAATCCGGGGCGGCCTCGCGCCCGTAGCCGGCAGCGTCGCGGCGGTGGTTACGCGAAACCTGGGCGCCCTCACCACGCTAATTGATCGAGCGCTCGTGGAGGTGCGTTTGGACACGGGAAACACCCGACGACAACGCGTCCAATTGTGCCAGCTCATCGAGGAGGCGGAAATCGACGGGGCGATCGAGGCGGCAGCGCAAGGTATCTCGTTGCGGGTGGCTGCGGTTGAACGCTGGATCGAAGTCGATGCCGACCCTCAGATTCTCTCCGGCGCCCTCGCCAACGTGCTCCACAACGCGGTGAAGTTCACCAGCGCAGGCGGACACGTGGCGCTCAGAACGTCGGTGATCGGCGCTCGCGTCGAGATCGAGATCGAGGACGAATGCGGCGGCCTTCCGCCCGAGCAAGCGAGCGAGCTGATGGGCGCTCTGAAGGCGTGCGGCGCGGTACGAAGCGGTCTCGGCCTCGGGCTCTTCATCAGCCGCAAGGCGGTCGAAGCCAGCCATGGCACAATGCGCGTGCGAAACGTCCCGCGCGGATGCGTCATTACGATTGATTTGCCGCTCCTGCAGGGCGCTTCGTAGAGAGAACGGGACGGCGAGACGACGGGGTCCGGGATCTCCGCTTCGTGTTCCCTGTGAAACATCGAGCCACGTCAAAGTGCGGGCCCGATTCTCGGCAGATCGATGGTGAAAACGCACCCCACGCCAGGGATGTCCCGGACGCTCATCCTGCCGCCGTTCGCTTCGACGCTCTTTCGGCTGATGGAGAGCCCCAGGTCCCGTCCGGTTCTCGCTGCGCTCTGCGAGAACGGACGAAGGAGCGTCTCGGCTTTGCCTGCCGGAAGCCCGCCGCACTCGTCCTCAACTTCAATCAGAATTCGACCGCGCGCAGACGAAGTCCGCAAAAAAACGTGCCCTCGGGGACGGCCGTACTTGAACGCGTTGCTCAAGAGGTTGCTCACGGCTGCGGCAAGGAGCGGCCGGTCGACCTCCATTTCGATGCCTTGCTCCACTGGGACGACCGCCAGTGTTACGTTTCGAGCGCCGGCCTCCATGGCCGCGCCGGCTCCGACTTCTTCGATGAACTTGCGCACCGAGACCCGCTCGGGCACGCGAATTCCCGCATCGAGGCGAACGCCCGCGACCGACGAGTTGATGAGCACCGAGAGCCGGCCCAGGCTTCGCGCGAGGACGCCTGCGGTGGCCCCCGCGAACGCGGCCGTTCCTGTTCTCAGAATATCGAACGAGATCATCGCGCTGCTGAGCGAGTTGTTGAGCTCGTGGACAAAGTCTCCGAAACGCTCGCGTTCCTCGTCCATCATCGCCTGCTCCCGTAGGCGCGCATGCTCGGTCACCGCGTCCGCGATGGCGTCGTCGAGGCACCGAGCGAGAGTGCAAAATTCCTCGACGCCGATCGGAACCTTCGCCTCCGCCGCGAGTTCGACGACGGCCCGGCAGGCGCCTCCGTATTCATGGACCACCTGCGCCACGGTGAATCCCGTTTGCAGCATCTCTCCCCCGCGTTTCGTCGCGCTCTTTCTCGTCCCTTTCCTGGACCCATTCGGAGCGTTGCTCAACGCGTCGATGATCTCGTCCACGAAGAGCGCCGTACCGCACTCGGCCACCCCCTCGGTGGCGCGGACCGCGGGCGCGTCCGTCCTCGAGAGCGAGACCGCCCGCGCGATCACGGAAGCTCGGTGGACGGACAGGAACGCGCAGAGCACACGGCAACGGTAGCCCCTGACTTTGCTACGCCGCAAGGGATGGCGAGGGGGATGGCGAGGGGGATGGCGAGGATGGTGCCAAGGGTGCCGCAGTGCCTTCCGAAGCGACGCGAGGCACGGATTCGAGGTCGACTTACTGTTAGCATCTCGAACGCTTAGAGCCGTTCGTTCGCTCGAACGGACGAATGGCGCGGCGGTACTCGCCAACGATGGTTATGTTGGAACGCACGATGCAAGCCGCCGCGTCCCCGCTGACTGCGCGCGTGCTCATCGTGGACGACGACGCCGAGATGCGCGACGCGCTCGGCATGTATTTCACGGCCCAAGGGCACCAATGCGAGCTGGCCGCGGATGCGGCTGCAGCCCTCGGGGTCGTGGGTCGACTCAGCCTCGATGCCGTGATTTGCGACGTGAAAATGGAGGGCATGAGCGGGCTGGAACTCCTCGACCGCCTGAGGCGCACCCATCCTGCGCTGCCCTTCGTCGTCATTACGGGGAGGGGCGAAGTTCGCGACGCGGTGGATGCGATCAAGCGCGGGGCGTTTCAGTATCTGACCAAGCCCTGCAATCTCGAGCTGCTCCGAACGATCGTAGCGGACGCCATCGAAGAGCGGCGCCGGCTGGCGGACGCGGACGGGGACCGGCGCTCGTCGCTTCCGCCGCCCGCGGTTCCGAGTCCGCGGCTGATAGGCAACGGCCCGGCGATGCGCTTGTTGCGGACGAGCATCGAGCTCGTGGCCGCGTCGAGCGCGCCGGTCATCGTAACGGGGGAAACCGGCGTGGGAAAAGAGCTCGTGGCGCGCGCCATCCACGCGCGCGGCGCGCGCCGCGACAAGCCGTTCGTTGCGATCAATACGTCTGCTATCCCGCAAGAGCTCCTCGAAAGCGAGATCTTCGGACACGTTCGCGGCGGGTTCACCGGGGCCGTACAGTCGCGCAAGGGCCTGCTCACGGAGGCCGACGGAGGCACGGTGCTGCTCGACGAGATCGGAGATATGCCGATCGGGTTGCAAGCCAAGCTCCTGCGCGTGCTCCAGTTCGGGGACGTGCGCCCCGTGGGAAGTGATCGCTCGCGCCAGGTCGACGTTCGCGTCATTGCGGCCACCCATCGCGACTTGCGGACACTCGTTTGCGGCGGGCAATTTCGCGAAGACCTCTATTTTCGGCTCAATGTGTTGCCCGTCCTCGTGCCACCGCTGCGCGAGCGTCAGGAGGACATTCCGGCGCTCGCCGCACACCTCCTCGCCGAGGCTCGGCGTCGCGCGCCGCAGTCGCCGGTCCGCTCGATTCGTCCCGAGGAGCTTCGCGCGCTGACGAAGGCGCCGTGGCCCGGGAACGTCCGCGAGCTCGCGAGCGTCATCGAGCGAGCCGTCGTGTTCGGGACGGACGAAAGCGCCGCGTTGTCCGGCTTTTCGCCGGCTCCGAGCGCTGGACTCGCCGCGCCCGGACCGCTGTGGTCCTTCGGTGGCGAGGCTCCGTCGACGCTGCGTCGCCTGACACGCGCGTATACCGAATGGGTCCTCGTCCAGACGGGTGGAAACAAGGAGCGCGCGGCCGAGATCCTCGGCATCGACTTGTCGACGCTCTACCGGTGGCAGCGTGCGCGGCAGGACTGACGGGGTCTTTTGCCCGGCGAGGGATGCCATTGGGGAACACCGACACCGAGAGTCGCATCAACCAGAACGTGGAGGCCGTGCTTGCGCTGCGAGCGCGCGAAGAGGAGCGCGTGGGGCCTAACCAGCGCCTCGTCGAGACGTTGACCCAGTCGCTCGGGCATCCGCGCACGATCTATCTGACGCTCGCCGTCGCCTTCGGGTGGGGCTTGCTCAATGTCTTGGCCGTACGTCTCGGCGGCCCATCGCCCGATCCGCCTCCATTCTATTGGCTTCAGGGAATGGTCGGTCTTTGCGCCCTGCTCATGACCACCATGGTCTTGACCACGCAGAACGGGCAAGGTCGGCACGCCGAGCAGCGCTCGCATCTGGGGCTCCAAGTCAATCTCCTCGCGGAGCAGAAGATCACGAAGCTCATCGCCCTCATCGAAGAGCTTCGCCATGATCTGCCCAGCGTTCACGATCGGAGGGACGCCGTTGCCGAGGCCATGGCCGAGGCATTCGATCCGCGGGCCACCATTTCGGCGCTCGAAAATACGTTCGAGCACGCGAGCGCGGCGGAATCCGCCGCGGAGGATCGCGCCCTCGTCGGTGCCGACACGCCGTTCGGCGCGATGGCACAAGCCATGTCGGCCGACGCGCCGAAACAACCGAAATAGCAGGAACAATCGGCGAGCGCGCGACCTACCGGGGCGGATAGCGATCGACTTCGTAACTGTTCGCGCCGACCACGTGCATCACGCGCACGACCCTTCCGGCGTGCTGCAACCTCTCCGCGCAGGCCATCGCCGCCGCGTGGGATAGACCGGTCCGAGCGCGGCGTTCAATTGTGCCCTCGGTGACATCGACAGCGTACTCGTGTTCTTGATATAGGAGCATTGGGGATAGGGATCCGTCCGTGTGCACATTCGAGGCCGGGGACGGGGGGCCTCGCGAAAACGAACTGGGCGATACGCGCGGACCGCTGCGCCGAGCGGACGAGTCCCCCATAGCCGGACACGCGAGCCGGACACGCGACGAAGGAAACGCGTCTTGTCCTGCTGGGGAGCTCGCGGAGGAGCGGAGAAGGAGCGGCATCGCTCCCCTCGACGTGAATCGCTCTCGGCAGCACATCCGATCTTGACGATGCACGGGCGATGCTTACGTTCGGCGGTCAGACACTGGCACTCAGGGGAATGGAGTGCCAGCGTGGAAGACCCACGCCAATGCCGCACGGGGCCGCGCGCCGCAGAAGAACGGGGCGCCGGTCGGCGGCGAGCGTGGCGGGTCGACGATACGGCGTTGCTC
Source organism: uncultured delta proteobacterium (assembly GCA_963831555.1). Classification (GTDB taxonomy): domain Bacteria; phylum Myxococcota_A; class Polyangia; order Polyangiales; family Polyangiaceae; genus Palsa-1150. The sequence goes on along the minus strand of CAWHQT010000012.1, from coordinate 148,261 downwards.
GCCGCGCGGCTCCACCGGTGTGGGCCGGCCACGCGGCAGCAAACAGAGCAAACCGCGAGGAAAGCACCATGAACAAGATTCGGCCGCTGCAGGACCACGTGATCATTCGCCGCGTGAAAGAACAAGAGAAGAGCAAGGGGGGAATCATCATCCCCGACACCGCCAAAGAAAAGCCCGCCGAGGGCGAGGTGTTGGCCGTGGGCAACGGCAAGGTCCAAAAGGACGGCACCGTGCGCAAGCTCGACGTCAAAGTGGGGGATCACGTCCTCTTCGGCAAATACAGCGGGACCGAGGCAAAAGTGGCTGGCGAGGACCGTCTCATCATTCGTGAAGACGATATCTTGGGAGTGCTCGAGCCGTAGAGCGACCGTCGTCGAACGGGACGCAACGCACTATTGTCTCTGACTCGAAAGGAATATTCCAAATGGCGGCGAAAGAAATCATCTACACGGAGCAAGGGCGCACTCGGATCCTCGCGGGCGTCAACGCCCTCGCGGAGGCTGTCAGGGTCACGCTCGGCCCGAAAGGGCGAAACGTGGTCATCGAGAAGAGCTACGGTCCGCCGACGGTCACCAAAGATGGGGTCACCGTCGCGAAAGAGATCGAGCTCGAAAATCGCTTCGAGAATATGGGCGCGCAGATGGTGCGCGAGGTGGCGAGCAAGACCAGCGACGTCGCGGGTGACGGCACCACAACGGCGACCGTGCTCGCGCAGGCCATCTACCGTGAGGGCTCCAAGCTCGTTGCGGCGGGCCACAACCCCATGGAGATCAAGCGGGGGATCGACAAGGCCGTCGAGCGAATCGTCGAATCGATCAAGAAGATGGCCAAGCCGACGCAGGATCCGAAGGAAATAGCGCAAATCGGGTCCATCAGCGCCAATGGGGACAAGGAAATCGGCGATAAGCTCGCTCAGGCGATGGAGAAAGTCGGCAAAGAGGGAGTCATTACCGTCGAAGAGGGCAAGACGGCGGAGACGACGCTCGAGGTGGTCGAGGGGATGCAGTTCGACCGCGGGTACCTTTCGCCGTATTTCGTCACCAATCCGGAGCGGATGGAAGTCGTCCTCGACGACGTTTACGTTCTCATCAGCGAGAAGAAGATCTCCAACATGCAGGATCTTCTCCCGGTGCTCGAAGCGATTGCACGGCAGCAGAAACCGCTCGTCATCCTGGCGGAGGACATCGAGGGCGAGGCGCTCGCGACGCTCGTCGTCAACAAGCTCCGCGGGACGCTTGCGTGCGCGGCCGTGAAGGCGCCCGGTTTCGGCGATCGGCGCAAAGAAATGCTGCAAGACATCGCTGTTCTGACCGGGGGACAAGTCATCAGCGAAGAGCTCGGTCTCAAGCTCGAGAACGTGAAACTCGAGGACCTCGGCCGCGCCAAGCGCCTGACGATGGACAAGGACAACACCACCATCGTGGATGGGGCCGGCTCGAAGGACAAGATCAAAGGTCGAATTGCAGAGATTCGCGCGCAAGTCGAGAAGACGACGAGCGACTACGACCGTGAGAAGCTCCAGGAGCGCCTGGCAAAGCTCGTCGGCGGCGTGGCCATCGTGAAGGTTGGCGCGGCCACGGAAACGGAAATGAAGGAGAAGAAGGCGCGTGTCGAAGACGCACTTCACGCCACGCGCGCCGCGATCGAAGAAGGCATCGTGGCCGGAGGCGGGGTCGCGCTGATTCGCGCGCAGCAATCGCTCGAAGCGCTCGCCGTGCCGGAAGAGCAGCGATTCGGCGTGCAAATCATTCGCCGCGCCATCGAGGAGCCGCTCCGGCAAATCGTGCAAAACGCCGGTTTGGAGGGCGCCGTCGTGGTCGCCAAGGTCAAGGAGGGCAAGGATGACTTCGGGTACAACGCGGCGACCAATCAATACGGCAATCTCCTCGCGATGGGCGTCATCGATCCCGCGAAGGTGGTGCGTGCGGCGCTGCAGAACGCCGCGAGCGTCGCGGGCCTGATGCTCACGACCGAGTGCCTGATCGCCGAGCGACCCAAAGAGAAGACGGGTGGGGCCGACGGTCACGCAGGCGGTGGCGACTTCTGAGATAGCGCTCGCGGCTGGGGCCCTTCGGTCCCGCGTCGCGGCCAGCCGCTACCGACCCCGGAAGCTCGGCTTTCGTTTCTGGACGAACGCCGCCAGGCCCTCCTTCGCGTCGTACGACGCGAAGAGGCGACGCGAAAGCTCGCGTTCCAAGGCGAGCCCTTGTTCGAAGCTCGCTCCGTCGCCACACTGCACGGCGCGTTTGATGTCGCCCACCGCAATTGCGGCGCGGTGGGGCGGACAGAATGCGTGCGAATAATCGACCACGTTGCGCATGAATCCCTCGGCCGTATCCGCCGTCCACACCTTGTGGACGAGGCCCGCGCCGAGGGCTCGTTCTGCGCTCAGTTGCTCGCCCTCGACCAAGAGCTCCATCGCACGGCCCTTGCCCAGAAGACGCGTGAGACGTTGCGTGCCTCCCGCACCCGGCAGCAGGCCAAGGGCCACCTGCGGCAGGCCGATCGTCAGCGGCCCCGCCCGAACGATGCGCAGGTCACAGGCGAGTGCGATCTCGAAGCCTCCGCCGAGACAATGCCCGTTGATCGCCGCGATGACGAGCTTCGGCGTGTTCTCCAGGCGCGCAAGCGTTTCGCTTGCATGGAGGCCGAAGTAGTAGGTGAAGCTCTCGTCGGCTTCCTTCAGCATGTTCACGTTCGCGCCGGCGCAAAAGTACTTATCGCCGTGCCCCGTGACGATGATCACGTGGACGTCGTCATCGAAACGAGCCTCGAGAATGCACGCGTCGAGCTCCTTGAACGTCTCGTGTGTGTAGGCATTCGCGGGCGGGTCGGTGAGAGTGAGGAGCGCGACCCCCTTGTCGGTCGCGTAGGTTACGAGCGTTCCCATTTTGCCTCTCGGATTGGGGCCTACCGGCCGTCGGAGCGCGTGGGAGGCTGGGAAAAGAAATGCATGAAGGACGAGCGAGTAGGGTGGCGCTCCGATTCCCGGGTCCTAAGCTTCTATACCATGACCCTCGAACGCGACTCCCTCTCGGGTTGGCGGCGCGCGGGGGCGACCGCCGTTTCATGGGCGGCGGTTGTCTTGCTGGTGCAGAGCACGGTCGGCGTCGACATTGCTCGCGGCGTTCAGAACGGCGAGCAACGGATTGAGCTTCGCATGCGCGAGAGGTGGAACCCGCCGCCACCTGGCTCCATAGAGCCGCCCAGAACGGATGAGGAGTGTATCGAGCCGTGGGAGCTGGTGAGCGTCTGACGGGGCGTGCTAAACGGCCCCCCAGATGGATGGTGCCCGGCTGCGCGCAGAGGTCAAGCGCCTCATCGTAACGGAACTCAACCTCAAGGGGCGCGATCCCGAGACGATCGAGGACGACGCCTTGCTCTTCGGCGGTGGATTGGGGCTCGACTCGCTCGACGCCCTTCAGCTCGCGATGTGCATCGAAGAACGATTCGGGGTTCGCATCCCGGAGGGCGAGGCCGCCCGCACCATCTTCCGGAACGTGCGTGCGATTGCGGATCACGTGGCCAAAGCACGCGGCGAGTGAATGCGCACGCGATTGTGGGTCACCGGCCTAGGTCTCGTGACGCCTCTCGGCGCGGGCGTTGAAGCCACCTGGGCGGCGCTTGTACGCGGTGATCGTGCGATCCGTCCGATTGCGCTCTTCGATGCTTCGACGCAGCGGGTGGCTCTCGCCGCCGAGGTCCGCGAAGTGCCCGGGGCCGTGGCCCATGCCGAGGCTTCGTGTTCGCGCACCAGCGCAATGGCCGTGGCCGCGGCCGAAGAGGCGCTGCAGGGAGCCCGGCTCGACGTTCGCTCCGCGCGGGTCGGGCTCGTCATGGGAAGCACGACCGGCGGCATGTTCGAGACCGAGGCGCTCCTTGCGAAGTTGCACGCGGAGGGGGTCACGTGCGGGGACGAAGGCCTTCGCCGAATGATTTTGCATCCACTGACCGCCACTGGCGACTACCTGAACGATCGGCTCGGCCCGTTCGCCCGCGTTCGCGTGCTCTCGAGCGCCTGCTCGAGCGGGGCCAATGCCCTCGTCGTCGCGACGGCATGGCTGGCCTCGGGGGAAGTGGACGCCGTCGTCGCGGGGGGCGCCGACGGCCTCTGCCGGCTGACGTTGACCGGATTCAACGCCCTCTGCGCCCTCGACCCGGAGCCGTGCAGGCCGTTCGACCGGCGTCGCTGCGGCACCAGCCTCGGCGAGGGCGCCGGCTTTCTCGTGCTCGAGTCCGCGGAGCGGGCGCGCGCGCGTCGAATCGAACCGGTGGCGGAGCTTGCCGGCTGGGCGATGGGGTCGGAGGCGCATCACATCACGAATCCCGCCCCCGACGGGGTCATGGTCGCGGAGCTCATCGCCCGTGCGATGGCGCGCGCCGGGCTCGCGCCGGGCGACGTGGATTATGTGAGCGCGCACGGGACGGGCACCCGGCTGAGCGATCCTGTGGAAGCGGCGGCCATCGGGCGCGCTTTTGGCGACGAGGTCAGGCGCATCCCGGTTTCGAGCAGCAAGGCGCAGATCGGCCACACGCTCGGCGCCGCGGGTGGAATTGAAGCGGCGATCACGGCTCTCGTCGTCGCCCGACGCATACTCGTGCCGACGGCCGGACTGGACGATCCGGACCCCGCGCTCGCTCTCGTCCACGTTCCCAACGTGGGGCACGAGGTGCCGCGCGTGAGGGCCGCGGTGTCCAACGCGTTCGGGTTTGGCGGTATGGACACCGTGCTCGTGTTTTGCGAGCCGCACGCTCGGAAGAGCGCCCCCCCGCCGGTCGCGAACCGCGCCGCCGATGGGCGCCCTGGCCAGGGTCCCGTCATCCGCGGCGCCGCCATCTTCGGTTCCTGCGGCCTGCTCGGCCTGCAGGAGTGTGCGCGCGTCGCCGATACGCCCTTCGAGCGCGGCGGTCGGGTGGACCCGGACATTCACCTCGACGTGACGCGATCGCGCCGCCTCGATCGCGCGGCACGTCTTGGCGCCGTCGCGGTCGAGCATGCGCTCGTGCAGGCGGAGGCCGCGCGGGGAAGCGCCGGCGTCATTATCGGAAGCGCCTTTGGGAACGTCGAGCCGTCGGGTGCGTTCCTCCACCGAGTCTTCAGCAAGGGCGCTCGGTCGGCCAGTCCCGCGGAGTTTCCCAACCTCGTGCCCAGCTCCCCGGCAGGGCACATTTCCATTTACGCAGGCATGCACGGTCCCGTGTTTGCCACGGCCGACCTCTCGGTGAGCGGAGAGTGCGCATTTGTCGAGGCCGTCCGATTGCTGGCCGCCGGCGAGTCGACCTGCCTTGTCGCCGGTGCCATCGACACCGAGAGCGAGATCGTCGATCGCGTGCTGTCCCCCCTATTTGGCCCCGCCGCTTCACAGGAAGGCGCTGCACGATCCGACCTGGCCGCGGCGGTGGTGATCGAGTCCGTCGCGGGGGTTCGCCCTCCGGACGGCCGAGCGCTCGCTCGGGTCGCCCAGGTCGTCGAATGGCGCGGCGATCCGCGCTCTGCACTTGGGGAGCTTCTCGGCCCCCGGGGCGCTCGCGCCGAAGTGGTACTTTCGCGGTCGGACGCGGCGACCGACGCGATCCTCCGGAGAACCGCGTGGTGGACGTGCGATCGCCTGCATTGCGCTTCTGCTTTCGGCGAGGGCGACGCCCTCGGGGCCGTCGCGATCGCGGTCGCCGCAGCGCGGGTGGGTACTGCGCGCGCCAGCGAAGTGTTGGTCCTCGGGTTGGCGCCGGCCCGCGGGTACGCGGTTGTGCTCGTCGCACCATGAAGGGACGGGGAGGGGCGACCCGCTGGGTCTGCGGCGTCCTCGCTTCGTTCGACCTCGCCTGCGCGCCGCCTCCATCGCGCCCTTGGATTCACCCGACGGAGGCCCAGTGGCGCGTTGCGGAGCAACGACTCGATGTCCTGCGATCCGCGCTGCCGCATCTTCCCTATACCGCTGTGGTCACGACGGTGCTGCGCGATCCAGGAAGCGGCCGAAGAATGGACGGCCGGGGGGCCATTGCGGTCGCGCCGGGAGAAGGCATCCGCATGATCCTCCTCGGAGGAGCGGGGACCACGCTGCTCGACGCGTGGGTGACGCCGAGCCGGTGGCGGATTGCGGTGCCGATGCTTTCGATCGTGCGCCGCGGGGGCGCGGAGGCTCCGCCCGATTTGCCCATCGCTTTTTTGCGCTGGTGGTTCTTCGCGCGATTCGACGGATCTCTCTTCGCTGCGTCGATCGCGCAGGCCCAATGGCTGTGGCTCGTGCGCGACGGAGACGCGGTCGTCGAGTTGCGCCTTCTCGAAGGCGGTACGCGCGAACGGATCGCCGCCACGCGACGCGATCGAGGGCGGACCGAGCACGTGGACGAGTGGCGCGCGCGGCCGGCCCCGACCCCAGGCGACTCGGTCCGCTACGTCGACGAAGCGAGCGGACTCGAGGTCGACCTCGCGGTCGAAGAGCTCACCCGCGCCCCCCCCGACCTCGCCGCCTTTCGTGACCCGGACACCGATCCGCCTACGGCAGCAAGCCCATGAGCGCCGTGGCCATCGTGGCGTTTGGGGCGATTTCGGCGCTGGGGGAAGGCGCCGCCGCCGTCAGCGCCGGCGAGCGCGGAATCGCCGCTCGCGTGGCCATCGCGCGCGACGAAGAGCTTGCCGCCGCGGGCCTCTCGCGGCCCTTTGCGGCTCGGGTTTCGCCGGTCGGGGGCGACGACCGCGCGGCGGCTCTTCTGCGGCGCGCTCTTTCGGGCTGCACGTCGCAACTCGACGCCGCGCGCCCGTCGTGGCGGAGCGAGCGCGTCGGCATGGTTTTGGGCACGTCGAGCGGCGGAATGCGAGCCGCGGAGAGTCTCTTCACGACGCTGGCGGGCGGCGGCGTCGTCGCAGACCGCGAGGGTCCCACGTACTACGGCCCCATGGCGCAGGTTGCGCGTGAGCTCGGCGTCGTACTCGACCCATCGGTCCTCGTGCTCGGGGCCTGCGCATCATCCACGCTCGCGATCGGGCTCGCGATGCGTTGGCTCGAGCGCGGCACGTGCGACCTCGTCCTCGCGGGAGGCTTCGACGCGGTGACCGTATTCGTGGCGGCGGGCTTCGAAGTGCTTCGCGCGATCACGGCCCTCCCCCCGCCGCGCCCGTTTCGGATCGATCGGGACGGAATGGCCCTCGGCGACGGCGCGGCAGTGCTCGCACTGGCGCGCGATGACGGTCGGCCCGCGCGGTCGCATCTCTTGGGCTTTGGGGCCTCGTCGGACGCCGTGCACCTGACGGCCCCGGATCGAAATGGGATCGGCCTTGCGCGGGCCGCGACCGCGGCTCTGGACGAAGCGGGCAGGCCGTCCGTGGACCTCGTCAGCGCCCACGCCACAGCGACGCCGTTCAACGACGCGGCCGAGTTCCGCGCGCTTTGCGCCGTGCTGGGCGGCGACCGCGCGCAGGGCGTCCCCGTCCACGCCTTCAAGGCCCAGGTCGGACACACTCTCGGGGCGGGCGGCGCGTTGGAGCTTCTGGCCTCCGTCGACGCGATGGCGCGGGGCATCCTTCCGGCGTCGGCGGGCTTCGGGGCGCCCGATCCGCAGGCGCCCGCGCGCCTTCTGGCGAAGGGGGAGTCGGCGGCGCCGACGACGGCTCTAAAGCTGACTTCCGCGTTCGGCGGGGCCAACGCCGCTCTCGTGGTCGGCCGTCCGCGGGCGACCGTTCCTCGCGTGCGTCGCGCCGCTTATTTGCACGGAGGCGTCCACGTGGACCACGAGCGCCCCGTCGAGTCTGTCGCTGCGCGCGTGGGCCTGCCAATCGAGCGCGTGGCGCGCGGCGACGCGCTCGTGCGCCTCGCGCTCTCGGCGGTCGCCGACCTGGAGGCCGCGTGCGGTCCGCTCGCGGGTGCGGGCATCGTCGTGGGCTCCGCTCTCGCGACCCTCGAAACGAACGCGCTTTTCGCGGCGCGTCTGCGCGACCGCGGCGTAGGGGCCGCGGAGCCCCGCCGCTTTCCGTATACGTCTCCGAACGCCGTGGCGGGCGAGTGCTGTATTGCTTTCGGCCTGACGGGTCCGAGCTTTTCGGTCGGCGGAGGGTTGCACGCCGCCATCGAGGCGCTCGCGTGCGCCGCGCTCGCGGTGGAGGCCGGCGACGCAAACCGCATGATCGTGGTCGCCGTCGACGACGTCGGGCCGGTGACCCGCGCGCTCGATGGAGGTGGCTTGACGTCGGGGGCGGTCGCGGTCCTTCTCGCCGCGCCTGGGGCGGCCTCGGCCGGGCGCCCGCCCACGGCTCGCATCGGGGCCATCACCCTTCGCCGCGGGGACGACGGCTCCTGCGGGCGTGCACAAGCGCCGACGGGGCCGTCCGGTTGGGGTCATCGCGCGCTCGTGCCCCTGGCCGGCCACGCCTCCGAAAAAAAGCGTCCGCGAGAGCTACTCTGCGTGTTGCCGCCCGAGGTGTTCGCCCGAATCACCCTCGAGCCGGTTTGACAGTTCGACAGGCCACCTTCGGGTCGGGCGACCGCGCCTGACAACCTGACAACCGCGCCGTGATTTCGAAGGCTTTCGAGCGAGCCAAAAATCTGCGACATTGCGCGTGCCGTGCCCCCGGCGCACAAGTTGCTGGGGAGGTCGGAAATACTCGGAGGGCCGTGCCACCGTGACGGACACCGCCGGGCATCGGCAAGAACCCATGCGAATGCTCCTTCGTCTCTTTGCCCTCTCGATTTTGCTCACGTGCGCCGGCTGCGCCAAGACGCTCATTCCGAACACGGACGTGGAGGACAACGCCGACAACCGCGGCGTCGTCCTCTTTTGCGAAAAGTACCGGCACGCGCTCGAGGACAAAAACGTGGCCACGCTCGTCAAGATGATGAGCCCCGGCTACTTCGAGGACGGGGGCAACACCAAGAACGACGACGACGCGGATTACGACAAGATCCGGGACTTTCTGACGGGTCAGTTTCTCAAGACCAACGGCATCCGCTACGAGATTCGCTACCGTCGAGTGACCTTCACGGAGACCAGCCACGTCTGGGTCGACTACACCTATGCGGCGGCTTGGCGGCTCCCCGGCGTCAAGGCCGACGAGTGGCACCACCAGATCGCAGACAACCGGCTGGACTTGGTACACGATGGAGAGACGTTCAAGATCGTAAGCGGCATGTGAGGTCGCCCCGGCTCGCCGGATGCCCGAATTCACCCTCGCTCACGCCTCGGATCTCCACGTTTCGCCGTTCGGCGACACGCTGCATGATCGTGCGCGGCTCATCAAACGCAGCGTGCGCGTTGCGGACACGAACGAGTCGCACTTCGAGATCTGCTGGGCGGAGGCAGGCTGGCGAGTCCTGCGGGAGCGCGGAAAAAAGAGAGGTGAAATATTCCTCGTGGACCCGGACGGCTACTCCCATCCGGTGCCGAGCGCCCGCGAGACGGGCGGCCTCCTCGATCCGATCGAGCGCGCCGCGGCGAAGGCGTTCCGCCTCGACGCGCGCAGGGCTCGAAGGCTGGCGCAAGCTCCGCCCAGTGAAGGCGCGCTGGCCTCCATGCTCGAGACGACGCCGTACAACGCGAATCTCCGATGCCTGCGCGGCGCGCGCGCGGTCGCCGAGCGTGGGGTCGACGGCGTGGTCATTACGGGGGACTGCACGGACGATGGCGATGGGTGGGAGCTGGTCGGCGCGGCCTTCGCTCCGTGGCGCGATCGGGGGCGGCTTTTCGTCATCCCCGGCAATCACGACCTCTACCTCTTTCCGATCGCGAGCAGCGCCCGCCCGCGCCCGACCCAAGAGAGCAAGCGCGCGCGCTGGCAGGAGTTCGCCCTGAGCGCCGGCCTCGAGCTCGAGCCCTGTGGCGCCTGGAAGCGGAGCGTCCCCGAAGCGGACGCGATCCTCGTGGGCCTCGACTCGTGCGCGCGCCCCCAGCGGACGTTCTATCGCCAGAACGGGGCGATCGGCCCTGCCCAACTCGAATGGCTTCGGGCCCTCGGAAAAACGCCCCTCTGGGCCGGCGTTCGCCACCGCATCGTGCTCTTCCACCACCACGTGGTTCCATTGGCCCATGGGGTCGGAAGGCGCGCGCCGCCGGAAATCGGCATGCGTCTCGACGATGCCCGCGCGTTTGCCGAAGTGCTGGCGGAGGTGGGCGCGACGCTCGTCATGCATGGGCATCGCCACATCAGCGAGCGGAGGCATCCGGCGGGTCGCGACTTCGAGCTCCTCGCGGCGCCTTCGCTCACCCTCGGCTGCAAGAGCGGCGATGCCCCCTCGTTCTGGAGCGTGGAGCTTGGCGCACACGTTCACGCGGACCGCGTCCGCGTCCCGGTCGCCGCGGCTCCGCAAGAGAACGACCCGGGTACGGATCCGCCGCCCCCGCCGGACGGCGATTAGCGCGCGGTCCTCGGCCCGCGGGCAACCGGGGCCGACTACTCGACGACGGCCGCGTCGACGGCGATGGCCAATCCGTCACCGGCATCTGGAAGCGGGACCGGGGAGAGCCACGCACACGCCGGGTCCGTCTCTGGGGCAGTCACCGTTCCACACCCGTCCTTCTCGATGGCGGCGACGCACGCGTGCACCGCGGTGGGGCCCGGATCGCTCACATCCAGCCCGTGCAAGCACGCCACGTCGTAAAATCGGATGCACGCTTGCACGTCCCCGCCGCTCGTGTGGTACGGCGGCTCGAGCCCGATGGCGCACGCTGGCGCTTGCCGGCACCGGGCTTCTTCGATCTGGGTGCACGAATCGACGCCGACGGCGTCCGTGCCGCATGCTTGGGTGGTGCCGAGAGCGGCCGTCGCGACGAGGAGTGTGAGCCACGGCGCCCACCCGCGCCAGACGCGGCCGTTTGCTCGGTACGGACGTGCTGCCCGGAACGCCATGCCTTCGCTCGTACTACGGCGCCGCGCCGTCCACCAAGTTTGCCGGGCAGGTATCATTGGGCCCATGCCTCGAGCCATGGTCCTCGCTGCCGGGCACGGGACGCGACTTCTCCCCCTCACGGAACGCTGCGCCAAGCCGCTCGTTCCCGTGGGCGATCGCCCGATGTTGGCTCACGTCCTGGGAAGGCTCCGAGCCGCCGGCATCGATCGCGTCGTCGTCAACGCCCACCATCGCGCCGCCGACGTTCGAGAGTTCGCCGACGGGCAGCCCGGTGTGGCCGTTTCGAACGAGCGCGATCTGCTGGGCACGGCGGGCGGCGTGGCCCGCGCCCGCGACCTTCTGGGAGACGGCGACGTGCTGCTGTGGAACGGCGATATCCTCGCGGACCTCGACCCGCTCGCGTTGCTCTCGGCGCACGCAACGTCCGCCGCCGAAGCGACGCTCGCTGTCGCTCCCCTCCCGCGCGGGGAAGGAAACGTCGGGATCGACGAGGGCGGGCGAATCGTTCGCCTTCGAAGCGAGCGCGCCGCGGCCGAGGTTCGTGGCGGTGCGTTCGTGGGGATCCACGTCATCGGCCCCCGCCTTCGCACGCGGCTGCCTCCGCGCGGATGCCTGGTGGGGGACGCGTACATTCCCGCGCTCCGGCAGGGGAGCACGCTCCGCGCGTTCTGGTTTTCCGCGCCGTTCTTCGACGTCGGGACCCTTCGCTCCTACCTCGACGCGAACCTTGCGTGGCTCGCGGGGCGAGGGTCCGCGGGCTGGATCGCGTCGAACGCGGCGGTCGCTCCCACCGTTACCCTGGACCGCACCGTGGTGGGGGCGGGCGCGTTCGTCGGGGGCGCTGGCATGCTGGCTCGCTGCGTCGTTTGGCCTTTTTCGACCGCCGCGGCGCCTCTGGCAGATGCCGTGGTCGTGGGCGATGTCGTCGTCGGCGTCGGAGATCGCCCCGGCGCGTCGAAGTGACGTTTGCGCCAAGCGCGGTTAGCGTGGGCGGCATGGGGCAGGTCGCGATGCCGATGGCCGTCGTCGTCGCGCTTCTCGCGACGATGACCGCGGGTGCAAACGCGCGGGCCACCCCGTCGGCGCGCCTGGTCTACGCCCGCTCCGCCGATGCCGCGTCGTGTCCCGATGAGGCATCTCTGCACAAGGCCGTCGGCGCGCGCTTTGGGTACGATCCGTTCTTCGCCTGGGCCAAGCAGACGGTCGTGGTGCAGATCTGGCGCAACCGGCAGCGCTACGCCGCGCGCGTACAGCTCGTCGACGATCAAGGCGTGGAGCATGGCTCGCGGGAGATCACCTCGGACGAGAAGGGCTGCGCGGAGCTCTTTGGGGCCGTCGCTCTGGCGATCAGCATCGCGCTTGACGCATCCGCCAGCGTCGCTCCGTCGCTGGACGCGCCGACGACGACGCCATCCCCGCCCGAGATGTCGCCGGTGGCCCCCGACGCGAGCTCTCCCTCCGTCCCGTCGGCACCGTCCGCGCGTCCGCAGCCGGTCGCTCCCCCGGCTCCGGCACGAGCCCCCGCGCCTCTGCCACGCCCACGACCGGTGGAGGCTCGTCCGCCAACGTGGGGGATCGGTGCCGAGGCGCTCGGCGCGGAGGGCGAATCGATCGACACGGCGCCCGGGTTTGCCGTGTTCGCAGCCCGGCGATCGGGCGCGCTGTCGCTCGACGCCGAGCTGCAAAGCATCGCCTCGTTACCCTCGAAGGTAACGTCAAAGGCCAGCATCGCGTCGGCATTGCTTATCGCCGTGCTCGCGCCATGCTTTCACCTGGGCCGCGTGTTTGCGTGTGCGCTCGGCGAGATCGGATGGCAAGAAGCTTGGAGTTCCGGCGTCGACGTCTCCCGCCCGGCCGGGACGGCCTTTGCGGCGGTGGGCGCACGGTTGGGCCTGGAGCTTCCGCTTTCGTCGCGGTTTTTCTTCCGAGCCCATGCCGATGGTCTGTTCGATCTGAACCCGGCGAGCTTTCAACTCGACGCGCAAGCGGTGTGGGGCCCGGCGCCCGTCATCGCCGTGGTCGGCGGCGTGGGAGCCGGCGCGCTCTTCTTGTGACGGATTCACCGAGGCGTGCCCAATGAATGCCGTGGGCCCGTCCGAATCCTTGCCGCGGCCGGACATGGGCGCGATCTTCGATGAATATTTCGACTGCGTGTGGAATAGCCTTCGGCGGCTGGGAGTCTACGACGGAGACCTGGAGGACTTGTCGCACGAAGTCTTCCTCCGGGTGCACGCCAAACTGGCCGACTACGACGTCACCCGGCCCATCCGTCCGTGGCTGTTTGGCTTCGCGTACCGCATCGCCGCAGACCACCGCCGCCTCGCGCGCCACCGTCACGAAGTGCTCGGAGCGCCGGTCGAGGCGGTCGATCCGGTACGGCCCGCGGACGAGCGGATCGAGGCCAGCGAAGAGCGCGCGCTCGTCGGAGCCGCGCTCGCGTCGATGGATTTCGACCGGCGGGCCGTGCTCGTCCTGCATGACGTCGAGGAGGTGTCCGTTCCCATGATCGCCGCCGATCTGGGCATTCCCCTGAACACAGCGTACTCCCGACTGCGCCTCGCGCGCGAGGAACTCGCTGCTGCCGTCAAGAAGCTACGCGGCCGAAGCCGCACCAGCGCAAGAGGTCTTCCGTGGTGAACGAACCAATGAGCCCGCTCGACCCGCGTCTGCTTGACGCGCTCCGCGCTGACCGTCCCGCTCCGGCCGACGCGCGGGGGCGCGTGCGTGCCCGGCTGGAAGCGATTGTGCCCGAGATGCGACAGACGCCGCGCGGCGGTAGTGGCTCGGGGAGCGCCGGCGCGCTCGGGTCGCGCACGACGGCGATTGCAGCGTTCCTGATTGGCGGGGCGACGGGGGCTGCGCTTCTGTCGGCGTTGACCGGCGCGCGGCCGGCGCGCGTCGTGTACGTCGATCGCGTAGCTCCGTCGGTCACGGTCGCCGCGGCAAGCGTGACCGCGCCGCCGAACAACGAAGGGTCGGCTGTCTCGCCCCTGCTCGACGGGGAGATGACGGGTTCGGACACGATGGCGTCGCGTTCGCGACCGACGCAGGGGGCTCCGGCGTCGCGCGCGTCCCGACTGGCGGCCGAGCGCCGCTTGCTCGACGAGGCGCGCTCCGCGTTGCTGGCGGGAGAGCCGGCGCGTGCGGTCGAGCGCCTCGATCGGCATCGCGTGCATTTCCCGGATGGCTTGCTCGTCGAGGAACGCGACGCCATGCGGGTCGAAGCGCTGGTGAAGGCGAGTCGCTACGACGAGGCGCGCTCTCTCGGGAGCGCATTCCGAGCGCGTTGGCCCGCGAGCCTATTTCTGGCCACCGTCGACTCGGCGATCGCTTCGATTCCGTAGCGAAGAGGGTCGCCTTATCGTTGCTGCGAGGGCGCATGGCCATGAAGAGAATCGCGTGTGGCTCTGGCCTATTGCTCGCGCTGTCCGCCTGCAAGGGCACCCCGCTCGATCTCGGTCACAACGATCCCCCGCTGACCATCACGGTGAGTCTCGGTCCCCCCCTCGACGCGGGTGCCGGGGCGACTGGACGACTCCGGGAGGCCATGTCGACTTCCTTTCAACCCGCGCCCTGGCAATACGAATTCTTCCGTTTGCATCCCGACGCGGGCGCGGATCTCGCCGCGCTCAACCCGCAGCACGTCCACATTCAAGCCGTTGATCGGGGCATCCCATGGAATTCGAACACCGGTAACCCCGCCATCGATTGGGATTTCGGGGAGCTCGACGCGATGGTCCCGCAAATCATGGCGGTCGACCCCGGGGCGATGTTCCAGATCATGCCGCCGGCCTTTCTCACCCTGGACCAGAGCGATCCGAGCTCGTTGGATCAGGCGATCGACGACTTTGCGACCTATTGCGGCTATCTCGTCGAGTACTACAACGGGAGGGGCATCGTGTACCCGGCCGACGCTGCGGCGGTCACGATCGCGCATCCCGAAGGAACGCGACGGATTTCCTGGTGGTCCATCCTGGGTGATTTCAACGTCGGTACGTATCCGCTTCTACCGGCTCAGTACCAGGTCATTTACGACAAATGCGTGGCGCAGATGGTGGCCGCGAACGGGGATTCGGGAGCCATCAATTTTTCCGCGTTCGAGTTCTCGGACCCCCCCAGCGGTCCCTCCGACGCTGGCACGAGCCTGCCCACGCAGCTGGGCGAGTTTCTCGCGAACGTCAGCGCACCGATCGACGCGCTTTCGATGCACATGTATTCGACATTGAATCTCGAGGATTCGGACCAAACGGTCTTCGAAACGGTCCCCAAGTTCGCGAGCGACCTGAGGGCCGCCTACGCGGAGCTCGCGGCGGCCGGTCCGGCTTTCGCAAATACGGCGATTTGGGTCACGCAAAACAACGTGAACGGCAACACCCCAGACCAGGGAAATTCGTCTTCGGACAGGAATCAACTCTTCGTGAACGATCCCCGCGGCACCGACGCGTTCTTCGCCGCGTGGCGCCCGTATGTTTTTTCGCAATTCGGCAAAGCGGGCAATCGCGCCCTTTATCACTGGGACTATACGGCCGGCAACATCGACGGGAGCCCGAATCCGGACACCGACCTTCAGCAAGCCGAGGTCGACTACGTGAGCGGCAACCGGCTCATCAGCTATTGGGTGGACTACTGGCTGGCCCAGATGTTCCCATCCACCGAGTCGTCCCCGGCGCTGGACTTTCTGCGGGTGACCGCCAGCTCCGGTGGCAGCGCCTCCGACGCGGGCGTCGAAGTGCTGGCGACCCAGAACGAGGCCGACCGCTCTGTGGTCGTGATGGTGGTGGACTTCGCGACGGAGGGCTCGCCCGACGCCGCCGCGCACGTGACCGACGGAAAGGGCGCCCCGCGCAGGGTGCTCGTCGACGTTTCGGCGCTTACGGCGATCGAGCCGTTCGAATCGGGCACGCTGCGCGTCATCTTCGACCCGGCGGCCAACAACGGACCCGAGACGGCGGCCAAGCGCGTCGACGTGAGCGCGCCGACGATCCAGGTCGATCTCCCGGGCTACGGCGTGGCCTTCCTCAAGCTCCTGCCCGCGGCCGCGCAGAACGGCGCCGGCCCGTAGAGGCGCGCGACTTTTGAGGACGGTTCCCGAGGTGCTAACTAACCCGTCTCTATGAGCGCCCACAGCGTCGCCGACCAGGTTCGCGCCGCGATCACCTCCGCGATTGGATCGATGGCGTCGGCCGGCGAGGTGGATTCGGCCGTGCTCGACGGGGTGGCGTGGGGAATCGAGCGCCCGAAGCGCCCCGAACACGGCGATTTCGCTACCAACGTGGCGATGGCGATGGCCAAGCGGGTGGGCAAACCCCCTCGCGCTCTGGCCGAAGCGCTTGTCCGGGCGCTCGTGGCGAGCGAAGTGATCCTCTCTGCGAACGTGGCGGGTCCGGGCTTCGTCAACCTTCGGATTGCCCCGCGAGTCTTCCACTCGCAAGTGGCAGCGATCCTGGAGGCAGGGCCAGGCTGGGGTCGGGCGCCCGCGGGGACGGGCGAGCGCGTGAACATCGAGTTCGTGAGCGCCAATCCGACGGGCCCCATCACGGTGGCCGCCGGGCGCAATGCGATCTTGGGGGATGCCGTCGGCAGGCTGCTCGAGGCGGTCGGCGATCGCGTGACCCGCGAGTACTACGTGAACGATCGCGGCAACCAGGTGCGCGCGTTCGCCGCCAGCGTGCGGGCCTCGAGCGAAGGCCGCGATCCACCGGAAGACGGCTACAAGGGGGCTTACGTCGCGGAGCTCGCGGTGTGGCTCGACCGCGTGGATCCGGCGCTGCTGCGTGGGGACGACGCGGAGGGACTGGGGCGGGCGTGCGTCACGTGGATGTTGCGTGGAGTTGCCGGCTCGACGTCACTGCCCGGGATTCGCCCGAGCCTGGCCGCTCTGGGCGTCCACTTCGACGTGTGGTTCAGCGAGGAGTCGCTCTACCGGTGGGGCGCGGTTCCCGCGGTCATGCGACAGCTCGACGAGAGCGGCCACCTCGCGCGCAAGGACGGCGCACTCTTTTTCAAGGCCCCCGACGGCGCCGTGGAGGACAAGGATCGCGTCGTTCAAAAGAGCGACGGCACCTGGGCGTACTTTGCTTCGGACGTGGCGTATTTCGCCGACAAGATTTCGCGCGGCTACGACCGGTTGATCAACGTCTTGGGCGCCGACCATCACGGGTACGTGGCGCGGATACGGAACGCGCTGACGGCACTGGGCATGCCGCAAGAGCGCTTCGAAGCGCTGCTCTATCAGCTCGTGTTCATCACGAAGGACGGCGTGGCGGTCAAGAGCAGCAAGCGCGCGGGCAACGTCCTCACCGTCGATGAAGTGATGGACGAGATCGACGACGCTGCCGGGCGCAAGGGTGCCGGAGCGGACGCGCTCCGCTTCTTTTTCTTGTCGCGCACGGCGAATTCGAACGTCGAGTTCGATATCGAGATTGCCAAGAAGAAGAGCCTCGACAACCCCGTTTTCTACGTCCAGTACGGGCACGCGCGCCTCCGATCCATCCAGCGCAAAGCGCGGGCGCTCGGGCTTTCGTGGTCTTGGGGGGAGGTCTCCCCCGAGGCGTGGGCGAAGCTCGTTCATCCGGACGAGCTCTCGATATGCCAACGCCTCGCGGACTTTCCGAACCTCGTCGCCGAAGCCGCGCGGCTCCGGGAGCCGCACCGCATCGTTTTCTACGTGCAGGAGCTCGCCCGCGACTTTCAGAGCTACTTCACCCGCCTCAAAGGCGAAAGCGATCCCATCCTCCCGCCGGAAAGCGTTCGCGCGCGTCCCGATTGGCGGTCGTCCTGGGACCTCGGCAAAACGCGCGCGCGACTCGCCTGGATCGAAGCGATCCGCGTCACGTACGCGCAGGCGCTCGATCTGGTCGGGGTGAGCGCACCCGAGCGCATGGATCGCCCCGCCGAGGAACCGGAGGAAAGCTGACGATGTGAGCGCGGGTCGGGGCGACGCATGGACGACGAGGTTCGGCGCAGGCGCGCAGGCGCAGAAGCGAAGATGCCGCGAACCGTGGGCGGCCGTCTCAACGTAAAAATTGGCCGCCGGGGGCCCGCCGAGTTACCAAGTGTGACTCGAGAGATCCAGCGATGAGCGAGCACGGCATCCGAAACCTCGACAAACTCCAGGAGGACGACGGCCGGCGCATGCCTCACCGCGTTACGCTGACGTTGGTCGCTCTCGGAGGGGGATGCGCCGTCTTCGCGGGCCTCGTCCTCGGCGGACGCAGCAGCCAACAACCGGCTCCGAAGAGCGACCCTCTGGGCGAGCTCGTCGCGCGGCACGGCTCTGACAAGGGCCCCTCCGGGATGGCAAAGTCGTCGACGGACCTGTCGCCCAGCGAAGTGACGTTCCCGCACATGCTGAGCGACGAAGACCAGCCCACCACGGCGCTTGCCGCCGTACGTGGAAACGGAGGAACGGCGGTGCCGGTGGCGTCCCAGCCACCGCCGCCGACGGATTGGTTGCCGGTCGTGCCGCTGCCGGCGCAAGCCGTGCTCGAAGCCACGCCCATCGTGACGCGACCCCGCGACGCGTTGACGAAGCTCGCCACGGACGCGGCGCAGATCACGACTCCGCCTGGGTCCAGCGAGGAGGTGACCGCCGGCCACGAAGGGGGCTACCAGCTCCAGGTCTCGAGCTTCCACACGCAGACCGAAGCGGAAGCGTTCGCCGACCAGCTGCGGACACGGGGGCACAAGGCGTACGTCCTCGAGGCGAGGGTCCCCGGTAGGGGAACCTGGTTTCGAGTTCGCGTGGGCCCCTTCCCGACGCAGCATGCGGCTATGCAATACCGCAGCACCTTCGAAGCGCGCGAGCACGTCGTGCCGTTCATTGTCCCGCCGGAAACCACCGCAAAAGCTCATTGATCCGAACGAGGCCCGCGGCGTGGCCTGGCGACGCCATCCTCTCGCGGCGCTTTTCCATCGACGGACGCGACCCGTGCCCTAGGCTATGAGGGTGTTCAACAGGCTGCTGCGCGATTCGATGCCGGCGTTGGGCGCTGCGCTCCGTGCTCAAAGCCGAAAAAGGCGATTGCGCGCGGTGCTCGCGCCCGCCTTGGCCTCGAATCGCTCGCAACGCGTGTTGAACACGCTCTAAGCCCGTGTTCGGCGCGGTCTTTGCCCCAATCTGGCTACTGGCGCTCATCGTCGCGGCTGCCGCGCCGTCCGCGGTCGGCCTCCTGCAATCGGCGATGGAGAGAAGAGTCCGGCGGCGCACGTTCGACGCCATCGCTCGCGCTGGGTTGACCATGGCGAACGAAGGCGGCCTTCGTGCGCCGCCCGGCGCGGGACGCGAAGAACGAGACGAAGGACGACGAGCCGAAGGACAACAGAAATGAAGGGCGCCCCTTGCCGGAAACACGGTCGCGGTCGCAACGGCGATAGCCGTCGACCCATGAAGGAAAGAGGGCGGAATGGACGCTCGAGCATGACGCTCGAGCCATTACGTGTAATGGTATAGTGAGTGCTACGCGAAGGGCCTCGCGGCGGCCGTACGTTTTGGGACGCTGCGCCCCCCGCGCCGAAGGTGAAAAGCCGGTCTCCGCGTATCGCCTCGTTTTTGCGCCCGCTCCGGGTCCCTGCCGCCGCGGCTCGTAGTTCTCACAACGCATGACGCACCGAGCGTTCGGGGTGAACATCGATGGCACGACTGTTCGGAATCATCGGCAACCGCCCAGACCTCGCGGCGCGCGTCCTCGCGTTCGAGGCAGACGCCCTTCGTGCCCGCTCGAAGGGACCGCCGCTTGGCTGGGGACTCGGTTCCTATCAAGGAGGCGAGGTCCTCATGCGAAGGCGCCCGATCGACGAGCGTCAGGAGCTCGACGTGGCGAAGCTCGCGGCCGACGTGCGCGCCGACTTGGTCGTCGGGCACGTGCGGCAGGCAACGGTCGGGGCGTTGCGCACCGAGAACACTCATCCTTTTCGCTACCGACAGTGGCTGTTCGCGGAAACGGGCACGATTCCCGACTTCGAGCATATCCGCGATCGGCTTGTGGCGAGCGTGCCCGAGTTCTTACGCAGTGGGATTCGCGGAGAGACCGACGCCGAAGTCGTCTTTCACGTGTTCCTTTCATTTCTGCACGACGCGAGTCTTCTCAACAACGGCGTGGTCGAGGCGCCGCGCGTTCGCAAAGCGCTCCTGTCCAGCCTCTCCGTGGTGGACGGAATGACCGCTGAGGTGGGTGCCGAAGCCGCCAAGCTGAACATCATCGTGTCGAATGGGGATTACCTGGTGGCCGTGCACCGGAGCGACGCGCCCATGCGCTTGCGGGTATTCAGCGGCAGTGCCGACGCCGATCTCGTCATCGGCGATGACCCCCAGCTGCGGCGCAAGGTCCCCGAGATTGCGCGTACCCACTTCACAATGGCCGCGAGCGACTTCGACGATCCGGTGCCGAATGGCCGCTGGAAGGTCGTACCCGAGTATGCCATCGTCACGATGTCGCGTGACGTCGACCCGCGCATCGAGGTCATATAAGACCGCCACGTCATGGGGCGCGAGCGCCGGTCTCGCGCTCGCGGCCGCGTGCATGGGTGCTGGCGCGCCCCCTGTCATAACGGCAGGCGCCATTCCATCCGCCGGGATCTCCGCCGCGCGACGGCCTGACGCTGTGGTCCTCGAGCCGCGCTTTGCGCTACCGAACCCGGCCACGCGGGCGGAAGCGCGCGGCGTCGTGTCGCTTCGCGCGCCGCTGACGGCCGAGGCGGTGCTCGCGGTCGTTCAGTCGCTTCTGGCGGCATGGCAGCGCGCGTCCCTCGAGAGTCTGGTCGCGCTTCTCGCCTCGGACGCGGTGCCCATGGAGGCGCCGGGGCGCGGTCGACCCGAGCTTATCGAGAGTTTCCGCCAGCGGCTGCAGGCGCACGATTATGCGCGTCTCGCGGGCGTCGAGCTCGTGCATTCCGAACGCGTCGAGCATTGGGACTGGGACGAGCTCGGACCCCGCGACACGCCCGCGCGGCCGCCGGACATGCAGCGCGACGAGACGTACGTGCGCGTTCCCATGGAAGTGACGCATGAATCGGGCGAAACGCTCTTTGGGGACACCATCCTCCTCGTGCTGCGACTGGAAGCCGGACGGCTCGTGATCGCAAGCTATGCCGAAGCGGGAGGGCTTCCCGAGTGAGAAACCAGGGTTGCCCTACGCTTCAATAAAAACTCCTCGATGACTGCGGCCCACGCGTGTCAAAAAGCGTGCGGCTCGACCACGCCGCGCGGGTTCACGCGTGCGACGATTTGCCGCATTCCGCAACTCGAAACCCACTGTCACGATGTGCGCATGGGCTCGCTTACGGGTAGGGCACTTGCGATGGTTACGGGTGTCCATCCTGAGCACGAAGGCCGACGGAAAGCCGTTGTCGACTCGTTTATGCCTGGGCCGTGGGGGCCCCGCGTGACGGTTTCGTGAGCGAGCGCTGCTTCGGCGCGGACCCCGTGACGCGGCGGAAACGTCGTTGCCCGTTTCGCCACGCCGTGAGCGCCCTCGGCGCCGCGTCGGCATTCCTCGCCGCGGCGAATGCGCGAGGTCAGGCTTGCTGTGCGGGCAGCGGAGCCGTCACGCCGGGGCGCCTTGCTCTGCACGAGACGGCGCTCGTCGGCCTCCAAGCGAAAATCGGCGCCGTGCCTGGGTCGTACGATTTCCGGGGCACATACGTGCCTTCCCCTCCGGGCGCAGGCGAGATCGACCTGGAACAAGATGCCTTCGGCGCCATCCGCGTTTTGAAGCGGGGACAGGTCGCGTTGCTCGTCCCGCTTGTCGAGACCTGGCGCAGCAGCCTCGGCAGATCCGAGATCGGTGGGGGAGTCGGAGATATCAACGCGAGCGCTCGCTACGACTTCACCCCTGCCGGAGCGTCGCGAACTGTGCCCGGGCTGGCGGCTCTCGGCGGCGTGACGTTTCCGACCGGCAAGCCGGCCGATGCGACGGGTATCGGAGCGCTCGCCACGGGCGCTACGGGCGTGGGGGCCTACCAGCTAAACTTCGGGATCGCCGTCGAGCAGACGTTCGGCGCGTGGCTAGTGAACGCCACGGGCATCATCGCGGGTCGCACCGCGCGCAGCGTGGGCAGCGGGCCGTCCGCCGTGCACGAACAGCTGGCCCCACAGTGGACGCTGCTCGCCGCAGTGGCGTACACCTTCCCGAACGACTGGGCCGCCGCGCTCAGCACTTCGTATGCGTTCGAAGGCGATGCCACGGTCAACGGGGCGGACGCGGCCGACACTTCGCACCGCCTCCTGACGGTAAGCCTTTTCGGGGTCGCGCCTCTCACCGACGTGTGGCAGCTGCAGGGCGCGTTATTCGGCAATCCCCCCATCGACCAGCTGGGACTGAACCTCACCGCGGACGTCGGCGCGTCGTTGACGCTGGTGCGCTCATGGCTCTGAGAAAGCCCGAACCCGATCGCGCGGCAAGTCGCGCAAGACGAGATGAGCCGCTCACGGGATCTGAAATGACGGAGCGGTATAATCGGTCATCGCGTCTCCCGAGATGTTCGTTCGAACTTCCCACGTGCCCGGCATGAAGAAGTCGACGTTGCTGATCACGTAGGTTCCGGGCGGACCTTCCTGGACGCTGGGCGTCAACGACGCTCCGTGACCCATCGCGGGCATCCACGGCAGGACGGCCAACGAAAGACCGGTCTCCGGCGTTAGCGTCATTGCGTCGAGGATCACGAGCTGTACGGCCTGTACCCCGCGCGATGGCGGTTGCTGCGGAGCCGTGCGCACGTCGATTTGAAGCTGGCCGGACCTGCTCGCGATCGTCATCAATGGCTGCGCCACGAACGTGAGAGGGCCCGTGCTGGTGGACGTGTCTTCGGGACCCGAGCTGCACCCCAAGAGCGCGTGGACGAGAAGGAGGAAGGCGAGGCGACGCATGCACCCTGACTGTGGGTCGGATCCTGTCCGAGGTCCATGTGGCAAAGTGACGCAGGCGTGGCCGCGACAATTTACCGCATCCGCACGCACCATGACGAGCGCTAGCTTGCGCTCGGCCGATGGGGCGAACGAATCGTCCTCCTCGCGCACAATTACAAAGGAAGTGGCTGTGGCCCCGCAACTTGTGACTCGCCATGGATTCTCGTTCGCATTCGTCTCACTGGCTGTCGCCGCGGCTTCGGCTTGCTCGAGCTCGACCCCTCCGACGGGCCCCGGGCCGGCAGGGCTAACCTGTGCGAACCCCGGCGAAGCCACGGTGGGCCCGGCAGACATGCATTGCGTGGGTCAACCGACGCAGGTGGTCAATGAGTCTTCGTGCTTCGTGACCGATGCCGGTGCCTCGAGTGGCGACATGGACGCAAGCGTCAACGGAGCCGCCGATGATGCAGGGTCGGGCGACGACGCCGGCGCGGCCGACGACTGCCCATACGGCGCGACGATGTTCGCCGGCATCGACGGGGGCAGCGGGGCCGCCGGAGAGGGCGATGACGATGACTGCAAATATCACGTGTCTTGGACATCGACGCCCATCTGCCAATCTACAACGCTCGGCGTGACCTTCACCGTGACAGTCACGAATCTAACAACCGGACAGCCCGTCACCGATATCCCGGCGAACGAAGGCATTCTCCCGGAGGCGTTCATTCCGATCTCCCTCGTTGCGGCGTGCGATAACATGAGTAACCACATCAGCCCAACGATGTTCGCGCCGGGCTCGGGTCTCCTTCAGACGAGCCCCACCTCCGGCGTCTATGTTGGATCCATCATTTTCGATCAACCGGGCGAGTGGACGGTACGGTTCCACATCCACGAAGAGTGCGCCGACGTTCTGGACGACTCGCCCCACGGGCATGCCGCATTCCACATCAACGTCCCCTAGCATGCGCGGCATTGCGCTCGCGATTGAGCGTCACCGCGCGAAGCGAGTCGGCGCGCGTGGGGGGCGCCTCGTCGTCGCAGTGGTTTCTCCTCGCGTCCCGGCGTGGCTCCCGGCCGGCTGCATCGTACCGCCTTGCCGCGTTGGTCCTCATGCTGGCCCTCGGGGCATCTCGGCGCCCGATCCCAACGCGCCATTCATTCGTAATGCGCGGGGCATCGAGAAACATGCGGGCGGCGTCATCGTCGTTGTCGGCAACGTGCGTGACGTCTGCGTGACGTCGTGGCTCGAAGGCCAAACGAACGAAACCGCGTGCGCGGCCGCTCGGGTCTACCCGTGAAGGCAAGGTCTCGTTGCCTAGGTTTGCCCGCCGGGCGCCCAAGAGCGTTCTGGCTCACGGCCTCACTGCTCGCTGGATGCGCGACCACCGGTTTGCCGGCGAGCGGGATTCCAAGCACGCCGCTCGTGGGAGTGGACGGTTCGTCACTCGACGCACGAGGCTGGACCGCGCGGGCGCGACTCACCGTCTTCGTCTTCTTCTCGACTCATTGCCATTGCCTCGACGCGCACGACGGGCGGTTGCGCACACTGGAAGGCGCCGACCGGCCGCGCGGCGTTCAGTTCGTCATGGTCGACTCGGAGGCGGACGGGTCGCCCGCGTCCGACGCGGCCCAGGCGAAGCGGCGCGGATACCACTTCCCGATCATGCGCGATCGAGGCGCAAAGCTCGCGGACGCGGTCGGCGCCGAGTACGCGACCTACACCGTCGTCGCCGACGCGGAAGGGCGGATTCGCTACCGTGGCGGGATCGACAGTGACAATGTCCACCTGCACGAGGACGCGAGCCTTTATCTCCAGAACGCCCTCGATGATCTGCTTGCAGGGCACCCGCCGCGGGTGCCGGAAGGACGGACCCTCGGCTGCGCGCTCATGAAAGAGTGAAGCTCGTTCACCTCCGCGCGGGCCCGGAAGCTTGCCCAGTCTTCGCTGGAGCGAACGGCGGTGCAATCCGAGAAGACGGGCCGCCGTGGGGACGTTCCCCCCGCACTCGACCATCACGCGTTCGATGTGCTCCCATTCCACTTGCGCGAGGGTCGGAATCGTCGCGGGGGGACGGTGCGCGGAACGGCTGCGCTCTTCGAACGGTCGGCCAGATCGCCTTGTTTCCCATGATCCGTCCCGAGGTGCCTCGCGGGGGCCGCGAGCGGCTGGGCCTAAGGCAGGTAGCGGGCGGGGTCGCGCGCAAAGCGATCGCGGCAGCGATCGCCGCAGAAGTAATACGTGTTCCCCAGGTAATCGGCCCGTGGAGAACCAAGCGATGGCGTGAGAAGCATTCCGCACACGGGATCGCGGACTTCTGCGGCCGTCGTCGCAGGCGACGCCGTCGCTCCCTGTGACGGAGCCCCGGCCGATGCACCGAGCGAATGCAAGTAGGCCACGAGATCGTCGACCTCGCCGCCGCTGAGGTGTCCGCGGTAGGGCGGCATGAGAGGGTTATAGCCGGCCACGACCTTGCGCGCGGGGTCGAGAATCGACTCGCGGAGGTACGCATCATCGGCCGCCAAGGTTTGCCCGCCCCCGATCGCAACGCGCGCTCCGACCAGGCCACCCAGCGCGGGAGCGACGCGCGTATCGGAGTGGCAGGCGCTGCACCCGACGGAGCGGAACAACGCGAGCCCCCGCGACGCGCTCGTCGGCGGCGGCGATGCGCGGCCTGACGCAACCCCCAGCGACGCCGGTGCGCGCTCCGCGTTCGTATCGAGCTGGTTTGCATCGGCGACCAAGCGTAAGACGGCCGGCTCGTCCAGGCTGCCGTAGAGCCCCCGGACGGCCCCAGACCGGTCGACCAAAAAGAACAGCGAGGTGTGCAAAAGAGGCTCTTCCGGGTCGGGGCTTCGTTCGAAAGGCACGTGCATCGCCTGCGCGAAATCGGCGACCTGGGCCGGTTGGGGTCGCACCAGAAGCCAGCGCGGGTCGCCTCCCCAGCGGGTTGCGTACGCCTTGAGCACGTCCGGCGTGTCGAACTCCGGATCGATCGAGAACGAGACGAAGCGAACGCCGGGCGAACGGATCGTCCTCCGCAAGAGCGTCATCTCGGCTGTGATGACCGGGCAAACGCTAGTGCATCGCGTGAAAATGAAATCGGCGACCCAAACGTGCCCTTGCAGCGACGAATCCCGGACGACCTGCCCTTCGGCGTCCTCGAATGCAAAGTGCGGCACCTCCCAGAGGACCGGCAGCCCGCCCGCCGCCACTTCACGCGGTGACGGCCGTGTTGAAACGAGCCCGGGGTGGCGGACCCAGCCCCCCACGAGAAGGGTCGCCACGAGGATCGCGGCGACCACGCACGACGCGCGAGCCGCTGGCCCAAGCGCGCGCTTGATTTCAAATGGGACGTGCCAGAGCGACACCGGCACCGTCAGCGCTTCCGGCCCCGCCGGCGCACCGAGCCCAGGGCGAAGAAGCCCAGCGCGGCAATCGCGCAATGTGTTCCGCCGGGCGAGGGCCTCGCGACGGTGCAGCCGCTGCTCGAGCTTGGGGGCTCTGAGCTCGCGCCCGACGATGGACTGGCCCCCGTGTTCGCGCCGACCCCGGCGCCGCTCGACGAAGCCGCGGAGCTTGCGCCGCTGCCGGCGCTCGTGCCGTTTGGAGAGCCTCCGGTGCCGCCCGGCGAAGCGCCCGCGCTGCTCGACCCGCTCGAGCCGCCGGAGGCGCCCGCGCCACTCGACCCGCTCGACCCTTCGGAATCTGCGCTGGTGCTGCTCGGGGCACCGTTCGCGTCCGTCGTTTCGAGTGACGCGTCGCCCTCGGCCGCGGCGTCTGCGGTGGAGCTTGCCACGGTCGAATCGCCCGCCGAGGCGTCAGCGGTCGTTTCGAGCGCGAAGTCACCGCAGTGATGATAGTAGCAATCGGTCACGGGGTGGTCGGTCATCATCATGATGACTTGAAGGGTGCAAGGGCGCGCGCTCGTGCATGTGGCCGCTGGGGGAATCGTGACTTGGAACGTTTGCGTCCCAGTTTGGATTGTCGTTGTCGACGTCGACCCGGTGGGGAGGCCCAACCCGTCGACGATGATGGGCTGGGTGGACGACCAGGCCAGACCGTGCATCAGCGCGGGAGTGCAGCTGGTTCCGTTGACGGCCACCGGATCGGGTAGCGTCGTCAGCGTTTGGCTCGAGCTCGGCCCCTCGGCGAGCGAGACCCGAAACCACCCCGGGTGCGCGATCGTCACGGTGACCGAGACCGTGATCGTCCCACTCTTCTCGACGGTGACCGTGTTGGTCGGCGTTCCTTGGGGATCGCCAAGGGCCGTATCGCCCATCGCGGCGCAAGGGCCCTTCTTCTGCGGGCCTCCGACCATGTCTTGAGACATCCAAGACGTCGGCGCGTCAATCTTGAAGTGCGCGTCCGCCCGGGCGGACGTAAGAAAGAATGCGGCCGCGAGGCATGCGAAAGCGCCGAACGATCCGTTGCGCTGTGCGCCGAGTGAGAGCATTGAAACTCCTTGTCGCGGCTGATGCGACTGCGCTTCATCGTAGCCTCCGGAGGCGAACGTTGCGCGCGCAAGCTGGAGCCGCAATGTGATTCACGCCGTGCGGAGCGCCGTCCACTGGCTCCCAGCGGGGCGCGATTCCACCAGGACGGAATGTTTTGATGTCTGCGTCGAGGGCCGGAGCGCTACCCGAAAGTCTCGGCGGGTCATCGTGCCATCGCGGACGCGGTGCCAGGAGGCGTCGATGCGGTCGTGAATCGACGGCAAGCGCCTCCGAATGACGTTCAATCATGACCGAATCACGACGATGGGGTCACCCATGGGAGCCGATGGGTTCCCCCCTTGCGTTGATGCGGTCGTGAATCGACGGCAAGGGCCTCCGAATGACGTTCAATCATGACCGAATCACGACGATGGGGTCACCCATGGGAGCCCATGGGTTCCCCCATTTCGTTGATGCGGTCGTGAATCGACGGCAAGCGCCTCCGAATGACGTTCAATCATGACCGAATCACGACGATGGGGTCACCCATGGGAGCCCATGGGTTCGCCCATTTCGTCGATGCGGTCGTGAATCGACGGCAAGCGCCTCCGAATGACGTTCAATCGTTGGACCATCCACATGACGCGTGGCCCCATCGGCCCTGCGCGTGGCCCCTTGGCAGCAATGGATCCGCCAATCGTCCGAATGGGCGCGTGAATGACGCGGGTGGGACGCGTGCAGGACGCGTGAAGGGCGGGGCACCGCGCGGGATGACGTGCCCCCTTCGGTTCGTTTGGGCGTGGCTTTCGCGAAGGCCGCAGGCGCTGGCGGATACACGTACGCGCATAAATCGGATGGGCGCGGTCGATTTCGTCGCGGCGGGCGGCGAATCGCGAATCGGGCTCGGAATGTCCTTTTGAAGGGCGACGAAAACGAAAAATACGCGCCACGCGCGAGCATGAGGCTCGCTCGTGGAGCGTGCGCCCCTCGGAAAGGAGGATGAATCAATGGCTACGAATCAAGCAACAGGCAAGGCCGTGGTGGTCGCCCGCGCGCAAGCGCTCATTGCGGGGGCGAACAAGCACCTGTCGAACGTGACGCAAGTCACGCTCGCGGGACAGTCGCTGACACCGGCGCAGGTGATCGAGAAGCTGCAATCTCTCGTGAACCTGCGCGCGGCCGTGGATACCGCCAAGGCATCGGCCAAGGCGAAAGTGGTTGCCGAAACAACCGACGCGCCGGCGCTGCGCACCTTCATGGGTGCGTTCGCGACGTACGTGAAGGCGGCATACCTCAATTCGCCCGACGTTCTCGCCGACTTCGGACTGCAAACGAAGGCGCGAACGCCGCAAACGGTCGCGACCAAGACGGTAGCCGCCGCAAAGCGCGCCGCAACGCGCGTCGCGCGGCACACCGTGGGCAGCAAGCAACGATTGGAGATCAAGGGTGACGTCACCGGCGTCACCGTGACCCCCACCGTCGCGCCGCCGCCCAAGGTGATCGTGCCGAGCAGCCCGAGCCCCCCCGCAACGAGCGGGGGCGCAACGGCCGGCCCGGCGCTGCCACACACCACCTAGAGGCCGGGTGGTGACAACCAGAAAGTGGGGAGCTTCCGCCATGACCTGGCGGGGGCTCCCCCTTTCGCTTTTGTGCACGAGACTAGGGCTTGGCTCCGCTTCGTCACGCGCCGAAGTAACGGTCCGGGTCCACGGCCATCTGCGAGCAAATGGCGCGCAAGACGTCGTCCGTACGCCGGGCGGTCCTCTCGAGGGGGCCGCTCGTGTCGATGACGTGGTCCGCCATCGCAACCTTTTCGGCGAGCGGTTTCTGCGCGCGAATGCGAGACAGCGCTTCTTGTTCCGACAGGGCGTCGCGCGCACGGATTCGCGCGACCTGAATGGGCGTTGGACACGCCACCACCACGAGCGGCCGATAGCGGTCTTCGGAGCCGTTCTCGACGATGAGCGCAGCTTCGTAGCAGACTAGAGGGTGTCCCGACGCGCCGAGTTCGCTCGCGCGTTCGATCGCTCGCAGCGTGATGACCGGGTGGATGATCGCATTGAGCCGGCTTCGCGCGACCGGGTCCGAGAAGACGATGCGGGCGAGCGCCCTGCGGTCGAGCGCGCCGTCGGATTGGATCACGCCCGCGCCGAACGCGTCGGCGATCGCCAGGATCGTGGCGGTTTTCGGGGCCACAGCCTCGCGTGCGAGTTCGTCGGCGTCAATCACCGGCAGCCCTCGCGTGCGCAGTCGGGCCGCGACCGTGCTCTTTCCCGACGCAATGCCGCCCGTCAGTCCGAAGAGGTGCAAGATCCCGCTTGCCCCTATACATTCTGCGGCAGCGCGATGCGAGGGTCCGGTAACGGAGTGAACGACCGGCCGTCTCGGCGGCGCCTCTTGAAGGCCGGGGCCGCCGTTCTCGTCTTGGGCGGGATGGCGCTTGCCGTCGCCCGCACCCGCGGCTACGGCGCCCCGCCGCGAAAGCTGGCCGCGCTCTCTGCGTGGCAGTTCGCCGTCATCGAGCACGCGGCCCGGCGCATCGCCGCGCCGGACCGAATCGGCGACGGGTCGATTCCCAGTGCCGACGACGTCGATGTCGCGGGCTTCGTCGACGCATGGGTCTTCCGCATGAGCGCGTCCGTCCAGCGCGACCTCGGTCGGTTTCTCGCGTACTTGGAGCACGTGGCGCCCCTGAGCGCCGGCTTTGTGTCCCGTTTCACCCGCCTCGCCGCCGCCGACCAAGACCGCGTGCTTGCTTCGATCGAGACTTCGTCGAGCGACGTCTTGCGGGCCGGGTTCGACGGCATCAAATCGCTCGTTTTCGTCGGCTACTACCGCGACCCCCGCACCTGGGCCATCGCCGGCTACGATGGGCCGCTCGTGGGCCGTCCCGAGGGGGGCTGGCGGTGACCGGCGATGTGGTGCGCGGGCGTGACCTCGCCGTGGAGGATCTGTCCCTCGAGGTCGACGCCGTGGTCGTTGGAACCGGGGCCGGAGGTTCCGTCATGCTGCGTGAGCTCGCGCGCGCTGGGTTGCACGCGATCGGGCTCGAGCAGGGAGGCCACGCCACCGCGCGTGACTTCGATCAACGCGAAGAACGGATGCTCCCGCTCCTCTATCAAGACGCGGGCGGGCAAATGACCGAAGACATGGCCATCCGGGTGCTGCAGGGACGTGGGGTGGGTGGAAGCACAGTCCACAACACGAATCTTTGCAAACGCACGCCCAACGCCATCCTCGAACTTTGGGCCCGAAGATACGGGGTGTCCGGGGCTTCGCCGAGCGACATGCGCGGCGCGTTCGAGACGATCG
The DNA here is from genome assembly GCA_963831555.1 of uncultured delta proteobacterium. Lineage (GTDB taxonomy): Bacteria > Myxococcota_A > Polyangia > Polyangiales > Polyangiaceae > Palsa-1150. The sequence continues at coordinate 117,832 of CAWHQT010000012.1, read as the reverse complement.
AGCGGGACCTTTCGGTGTCCGAGGTCGAAGCACCCATGCGCAATGCCAATAACGACGTCTTGCGCAGAGGGTGCGACGCCCTGGGCTGGCGCGGGGCGCCGCTCAGTCACAACCGGGTGGGATGCGTCCAATGCGGCTTCTGTGAGCTCGGATGCGCCTATGATGCGAAGCAGAACGCACTCAAAGTCCTGCTCCCTCAAGCTCTCGCGGAGGGCGCTCGCGTCTACTCCGACGTCCAAGCGGTTCGTGTTGCGCACGATCGTGGCCGCGTCTCGGGGGTGAAGGCCGTCGCCCTCGGGGCCGACGGGCAGCCCCGGGCACGCATCGACGTTCGCGCTCGCGTCGTGGTCCTCGCAGCGAGCGCGGTCGGCAGCGCCGCCCTGGCGCGCGCGAGCGGCGTCCCCGATCCGTATGGACGGCTCGGCCGCGGCTTGCGTTTGCACCCGGGGGCCGTGGTCGCGGGCCGCTTCGATCGTGCCCTCGAGGGGTGGCGCGGCATTCCGCAGAGCTACGAGTGCACGGAGCTTCTGTCCTACGAAGAAGGAAGCGACAAGCGCGTCTGGATCGTTCCGGCGTTCGCGCACCCCATCGGGGCGGCCGCCACCTTGCCGGGATTCGGCGCGCCGCACATGGCGGCGATGCGCGCGTACCCAAACCTCGCGGTGTTGACGGCGATGGTTCATGACGAGACCAGCGGCGAGATCATCGTGAACGGCGACGGGCTTCCCGTCATTCGATATGCCATGGTCGAGAGCGATCGGCGGCAGCTCGCTCGCGGGCTCGCGGCGTGCGCCCGGCTGCTGCTCGCCGCCGGAGCGCGAGACGTGACGATTCCAGCGATCCCCCCGCTGCGCGTGTCGAACCTTGCGGAGCTCGACGCGTTGGATCTTTCGGTCATCCGGCCCCATGCCGTGCCCATGACGGCCGTTCACCCGATGGGGGGAATGTGCATGGGCGATGACCCGCGTGCCAGCGTCGTCGGGTCGACGGGCGAGCACCATCACGTGCGAGGCCTCTTCGTCGCGGACGGCTCGCTCTTTCCCACGAGCCTCGGCGGGCCGCCGCAAATAAGCATTTACGCGTTCGCTCTGCACCTCGCGCCGCACGCGGTCGAGCGCGCGCGGGCGGACTAGGCTGGTCTCTTCATTGATGCCCGAAACCCCGGAATTCGCTCCCGCGAATTCGCTAGCGCACGGCCCCCACGCCGCTTAAGGCTATCTCGCCGGTGGTGCACTCGTGCGCCGCCTGCTCGAAGAAACGGATACTCGATCCCATGGCCGCCGAATTCGTTCACCTGCACGTGCACACGCAGTACTCGCTGCTGGACGGTGCAGTTAAGGTCAAGGAGCTCGTCAAACGCGTGTCGGCCGCCGGGATGGGCGCAGTCGCCGTCACCGACCACGGCAACATGTTCGGCGCCATCACGTTTTACAAGACCGCCAAGGAGGCGAAGATTCAACCGATCCTCGGCTGTGAGGTCGACGTGGTCGGGCGCGGCGGGCGGGCGTGCCATTTGCCGCTGCTCGCCGCGAGCTCGGAGGGTTACAAAAATCTCGTCTGGCTGGTGTCTCGGGCCCACGTAACCGCTGCGCCTCTCGGCGTGGAGGACCTCGCGTCGCGAGCGAACGGCCTCGTTGCGATGACCGGGTGCATGGGGGGGATCGTCGCGCAGGCCATCCTCGATGAAGGCGAAGCGCGCGGGCGCGAGATCCTCGGCACGCTGCGCGACGCGTGTGAGCCGGGCGCTCTCTACGTCGAGCTTCAGGACCACGGGTTGCCGGAGCAACCGATTCTCAACGGGATCCTCGTCAGGCTCGCGCGCGAGCTCGAACTGCCCGTCGTGGCGACCAACGACGTGCACTACGTCGAGCGCACGGACGCGGAAGCTCACCTTTACCTGTCCTGCATCAAGACGGGGCGTTCGCTCGCAGAAGCCAAGGAACGCCACCACGGCTCGAGCGAAATGTACCTCAAGTCACCCGAGGAGATGGCGCAGCTTTTCTCGTCCGTACCCGCGGCGGTGCGGGCCACGATGGAGATCGCCGAGAGGTGCAAGGTATCTCTGAAGCTCGGCGAGGCCATGCTCCCGAGCTTCCAGGTCCCTGCGGGGTACGATGCCGAAGGGTACTTCCGACACGTGGCGCGCGAGGGCCTGGCGAGGAGGTTCGAAGAGCTCACTCTGCAAGGAAAACGCGTGGACGCCGCCGCGTACACCGCGCGCCTCGAGACGGAACTCGACGTCATCGCAAAGATGAGGTTCCCCGGCTATTTTCTGATCGTCTGGGATTTCATTCGTCACGCGAAAGAGAGCGGAGTCCCCGTCGGGCCCGGCCGGGGCTCGGGCGCCGGGTCGATCGTCGCGTACGCCATGCGGATCACGGACCTCGATCCGATTCCGTACAACTTGCTTTTCGAGCGCTTCCTCAATCCGGAGCGCGTGAGCATGCCGGACTTCGACATCGACTTTTGCATGGACCGGCGAGACGACGTCATCGCCTACGTGCAGCGCAAGTTCGGGGAGAACAGCGTTGGGCAGATCGCCACGTTCGCGGAGCTCAAGAGCAAGAGCGTCGTCAAGGACGTCGCGCGCTGCATCGGGATGACTCCCACCGAAGCGCAACAGATAGCGAATCTCATCCCCCGCAAGACGCCCGCCGAAACGTACACCATCGCCGAATCGCTGGAGATCGAGCCAAAGCTGCGAGCGCTCTACGATCGCGACGCGCGCGTGAAGGAGCTCCTCGACCAGGCTCGCAAGCTCGAAGGGCTCACGCGCCACGCCGGCAAACATGCCGCCGGAATCGTCATCAGCGAGGGGCCCTTGTGGGATCACGTGCCCGTCTTCCGAGACGAGAAGACGGGCGCGCTCGTCACCCAGTATTACAAAGACGACGTAGAACTCGCGGGCCTCGTCAAGTTCGACTTTCTCGGTCTGAAGACCCTGACCGTTCTCGATATCGCGGTCCGATTGGTCAACGCGCGCCCGGACATCCTAGGGAGCGGCAAGACGCTGGATCTGTCGAAGATTCCAATCGACGACCTCGCGACGTACAAGCTTCTCGCGTCCGGCGAGACGAAAGGCGTGTTTCAGCTCGAGTCGACGGGAATGCAGCAACTCTTCAAAGACCTCAAGCCGGACGGTTTCGAAGACATCATCGCGGCCGTAGCCCTTTACCGGCCCGGCCCGCTCGGCTCGGGAATGGTGGAAGACTTCGTCAACCGAAAGCACGGCCGTGCTGCGATCGCCAGCTTGCACCCGCGGGTCGATGAGCTTCTGGCGTCGACGTACGGCGTCATCGTGTACCAGGAGCAGGTCATGCAGATTGCGCAACGGCTGGCGGGTTACACGCTCGGCAGCGCCGATCTGCTGCGGCGAGCCATGGGCAAGAAGAAGCCCGAAGAGATGGCCAAGCAGAAGAGCATCTTCGTCGACGGCGCGAAGGCCAACGGGGTGCAGGAGAGCGAAGCGGAGCACATCTTCGGGCTGCTCGAGTACTTCGCCGGATACGGCTTCAACAAGAGCCATTCGGCCGCCTATGCCCTCATCACGTACCAGACCGGATGGCTCAAGGCGCATTACCCCGTGGAGCTGCTCTGCGCGATTCTCACCAGCGACAAGGACCGCATCGACAAGGTGGTGCGAACGATCGCCGATGCCCGCGCCATGGGCATGACCGTGCTGCCTCCCGACATCAACGAAAGCGAGACGGACTTTCGCGTCGTCTACTCCCATCCGCAGGGAGGCAAGTCCATTCGGCGCGCCGAAAAGATCAAAGATCCCCTGGGGCCGCAAATCCGCTTCGGCTTGGGAGCGGTTCGCGGCCTCGGCGGGTCCGCGCTCGACGCGATCTTCGAAGCCCGCAGCGACGGTCCCTTGCGCGATCTCTTCGATCTGGCGGCGCGAGTCGACGCCAAGCGCGTCAACAAAGGCGTCTTCGAGGCGCTCGTGCAATGCGGCGCGTTCGATTCGACGCTTCAAGAGCGCGGAATATCGCGCGCGCGCGCCTTCGCCGCCGTCGACATCGCGCTCGAGCGCTCCCGCGCCGCGAGTCGCGATCGCGCGGCGGGACAGACGACCCTCTTCGGGCTTTTCGATGCTTCGCCGTCCACCGCGGCCGGCCCGTCCGCCCCCACCCGTGGCGACTACCCGGACTGCGAGCCGTGGGATCGCCGCGAGCTGCTCGTCCGCGAACGGCAGGCGCTCGGCTTTTACGTGTCAGGGCATCCGCTGGAGCGCTACATAAAAGGCGACTCCGGCCTGGGTAAGCTCGGGGCGACGCCCATCGCTCAGTGCGCGGGCATGGATGACTGGGCGCAGGTCAAGCTCGTCGGCATGGCGGAGGGTTACCGGGAGCGCGTGTTCAAAGACGGGGGCGGCAAAGTGGCCTTCTTCGACCTGGAGGACCTTACGGGGAGAGTGGCGGTGAAGATGCGCGGACGCGACATCGAGCAGCACGCGGCGCTGCTCGCCGCCGGGGACCCGGTTCTCGTGAGCGGCAAAATTAGCTTTCCGCAGCGCTCGGAGGACGCGGATGCCGACGACGACGGGCCGCGCGAGCCGACTCTCCTTTTGAACGAGGTCTCGGCGCTGACCGATGCCGTACGAGCCGACACGCGGTCGATCGCGATTGTTCTGCGCGCCGAAGGCACCCGCCCTGCCGATTTGGCGAGCTTGGCGCGAGTAATGGCCACGGCGAAGGGGCCGTGCCCCGTCGCACTTCACTTGAGCTTCGTCGACGGCGCGGAGGCCATCTTGAGCCTCGGGGAAGCGTGGCGTGTCGACGTTGGAGATACGCTGCTTTCCGGCATCGAACGGATTTTCGGCGAGCAGGTTGCGGAGCTCCGGTAGGTGAGCGCGCCGTCGCATCCGTTGCGTGGCCTGAGACGACGCAGACGAACGGCGGCCCCCACGAGCTCTCGTCGTCGCGTCTACTTTCGACATGACGATGTTCCAGGGCGTCCTTTCGGCGTCCTTCGACCCACGAGCGACATGGTCACGGTCGCCGGGTCCGATAGGATGGCGGCGACGCAAAGGCGATCGCTCGAGCGGGTCCTCCGCAATCGCCTGGGTGCACCTCTGTAACGCGGGGAGCGCAAGCGCGACGGATGGGGCGTCGTGCGCAGACTCGCGTGAAGCGGATGGAGCCGCGGGGCTTGTGGGGTGACATCCACGGGAGGACTCCGGCGCAGTGCTTCGCCAGTTCGAGAGCAAGGGAGCCAAGGGCGAAATGATTGGAAACACGTTGGCGCGCGAGGGTCGCTCGTTGGCGCGCGAGGGACGCTCGTGTCGCCGCGAGTGCCGCTCGTTCGGACGCGAGGAACGCTGGTGTCGCCGCGAGTGCCGCTCGTTCGGACGCGAGGAACGCTCGCTCGGACGCGAGGAACGCTCGTTGGCGCGCGAGGGACGCTGGTGTCGCCGCGAGTGCCGCTCGTTCGGACGCGAGGAACGCTCGTTCGGACGCGAGGAACGCTCGTCCGCGCGCGAGGAACGCTCGTTCGGACGCGAGGAACGCTCGTTCGGACGCGAGGAACGCTCGTTCGGACGCGAGTGCCGCTCGTTCGGACGCGAGTGCCGCTCGTTCGGACGCGAGGAACGCTCGCTCGCGCCCGCACCATCCTGACTAGCCCCCCCACCCGGATGCGCCGGACATGCGACGTAGGCAACGAGCGTCTTGTCCTGCTGAGGAGCTCGAGGAGGAGCGGAGGAGGAGCGGCATCGCTCCCCTCGACGTGACGTGCCAGCCCGTTCTGTCGAGCGGAGCCTTGCCGGAGGCAAGGCGGAGCGAGACTCAGGGTGACCCGAGTGACTCACTTAGACCAGCGGGATCGCGCGCGTCTCGGGGAGCAGCCACACCCAAGAAGCGGTCGCCAGCGCAAGAACGAGCGGGACGCTGAGGCCCCCCGCAAGGCCTCCGCGCGCAACGGCAGCCTGCACGACGATGGGGGCCAAAAGCTGGGCGGCGCGCGCAAGGTTATACGTGGCGCCCATCGCCGCGCTTCGCACTTCGCTGGGAAAGAGCTCGGCGAGAAGCGCACCGAAACCCGCAGTGCAGCCGGACCCAACACCGAGGGTGAGCATCGTCATCCAGAACAGCCAGGGTCGCACGGCAAGCGCCTGCCACGCTCCCGCCAACGGCGCGAGCGCGATCGCCGTGATGACGGAGTAAATGGCGAACGCGGGCCGCCGCCCGAGACGATCCGAGACTACGCCGAACGTGAGCATGCCTCCGAGCTGCCCCACCTGCGCCGTAAGCGTCCACGCGAGCGACCGGCCGACCGCTTGGTGCATGTCGTGCAAGAACGTGGGCAGCCACGTGTAGCAGGTCCAATACGTGCCGAGCTTCAGGACGCCCAGTATCCAGGCGAGCGCCATGGTACGGCCGACGCCGGCACTCCAAAGGCGCCGTCCCGCCGGTCTGGGAGATGACGGCACGTTCGGAAGATGAACCGAACGGCGCACCGCGAGGGCAAGCACCGCCGTCAGGCTCGACCCCACGAGCACCGCGCGCCAGCCCACGAGCGGCACGACGAGGTACCCCGCGATCGCTGCGAGCGCGACGCCGAGCGGTTCGCCGGCCTGCAGCGCGGCGGCCCATCGTCCCCGGCGCGCGGGGGCAACGACCTCCGCAAGCATGGCGTGTCCGATGGCCCACTCGCCGCCGACCCCGAGACCCACGATGGCGCGTCCGGCCGCGAATGCTGTCCCGTTGGGGGAAAGGCCGCAGACGAGCGATCCGAACGAATAAATGGCCACCGTCCACGCGAGGATGGCACGCTTGCCGAGGCGGTCCGCGAGCCGTCCTGCGGCGATCCCGCCCATGCCCGATGCGCCCAGCGCGATGCCCAGAATCCAGGCGATGGCCGTGCGCGAGAGGTGCAGATCGCGCGCGACGGAGTCCTTGATGAACCCGAGAAGTACGAGGTCGTAGAAGTCGAACGTCCAACCCAACAGCGCGAAAAGGTAGAGGCGCCCGACGTGAGCCCGGCCGCCATCGTTCGCATTCAAGGCGCGGCTGCTTCGCGTTGAAGCGCGCTTCGCTGGCGAACCGCTTCGTAGAGCGCGATCGCAACGGCCGCCGACGCGTTGAGTGAGCCAATCGGACCGGGCATCGGCAGGCTTGCCAACGTGTCGCACATCCGTTTGACCGTCTTCCGCAGCCCTTTGCCTTCGGCGCCGACGACAAGGACGGTGGGAAGAGTGAGGTCCACGCGGTCGAGCGGGATCGCCCCCGTCATCTCGAGGCCGACCACCGCGACCCCCCGTGCGCGCAGGTCGTCGAGCGCCGGCGGGAGCGAGGGAACGCGGCAGAGCGTGGCATATTCGACGGCCCCGGCGGAGGCTCGAAAGGCGGCCGGCGAAAGGGGCGCGGAGCGGTGCTCGGGCCAGACCACGGCCGTAGCTCCCATGGCGACGGACGAACGAAGGACGGCGCCGAAGTTTTGCGGGTCTTGCACCTCGTCGAGCGCGACGAGAAGGGCCCTGTCGCCGAGCACGACATCTTCCAGCCGGGCCACCGAGAGCTCCGGGGCAAACGCGATCGTTCCTTGGTGGCGAACACCCCGTGCGAGGCGATCGAGCTCCGCGCGAGCCGTTCGCTCCACCGTGGCTCCCTGGTCACGCGCGAACCGAGCGAGTGCCTCCAGAGGCGAGGCGTCGCGCGGATCCGACTCGACGAAGACGCGCGCCAACTTGGCGCCGTGCGCTCGAATGGCTTCGCGGACCGGCTGAATCCCACAGATCATGCGCTCTCGCCCGAAGCCCGCACGCGACTCAGCCACCTAGAGTGCTTTCCGCGCAGCGCGTCTTTCCTGCTGGGGAGCTCGAGGTGGAGCGGCATCGCTCCCCTCGGCGTGACGTACAAGCCAGGCTGCGAGAGCGGAGGCGACCGAGCGAAGCGAGTCGAGCCGGAGCGAAGCGCTCAAGAGCTGCCCGGAAATGCCGGGCAGCTCTTTCACGAGCCAGGTTTTGGGGGGAGATCCTCTCCCCCCAAGCCCCCCAACTTCCATTTCCGGCCACACCTTCAGGGTGACCCGGGTCTCCAACTAGGGAATGACCCTCGTGACTCGCTAGAGACAACTGCAAAGCGGGTCCCCCGGGGTGCAATTGCAGGCCGGCTTCGGCGCGGTAGGCTTCGGGGGCGCGCCGACGCCGACGACCGGAGCTCCGGCCGTGGGCCTCTTGACCGCGGTGATCTGCGCGTTCACGGCTTCCGCGGCCCGCTTGGCTTCGGCGAGGGCCGCCTCGAGCTGTGCCTTTTCTTCAGGACTGGTCGCGTTCGCAAGCTGCGTCTGCAACTGCTTCTCCTGCGCTTCGACCTGATCCTTCTCAGTCTCGAGTTCGTGCACCCGGGCTTCCGCCGCGTTGGCCTTGTCGCCGTAATCTTTGATCATGATCCCGCCGCCGATGGCCAGCGCGAAGAGAAGGACCCCGAGGCCCGCGAGCAAGAGCTGCAGCCGTTTTTTCGACCCGTCGTGGCTGACGGCGTGCAGGTGACGTTCGTGCTCTTGCCGCGCCGTCATCTCCGCAAGGCGCGCCTGGGCCTCCGCTTCGGTCTTGGCTCGCGTGATCGCCGCTTCCTGGAGCGCATGCAGTTCGGCTTGCCTCTTCTGTTCCTCGAACGTGCGGCGCTGCCGATCTTCTTCTTCCGCGCGCATGCGCGCCTGCTCTTGCGCCTGCCGTTGGCGCACGTCATCGAGCCGCCGCTGCTCCTCCTCTCGCATGCGCCGCTCCGCTTCGAGCTTGTCCTGCTCTTCGCGGTTCTGGGCGTCGCGCAGGATCTCCTGGATGGAGACCATGACCGAGGTTTCTTGCCGTTCCGCCATGTTGCTCTCTTCCTGGAGTGCCAAGTGCACGTGGGCCCATCGAACGCCGCGCCGGACGCGAACGCCCAACCGGACACGCGTGTAAACGTAGCGATTTGTCCCCCCGTTCGCAAACTCCCGCCACGCGGCGCTCGCACTCGCCGTCAGGGACACATTCGGTCTACGTTCGTGCGCCATGCCGACGACCGTCAATGCTCACATCACGGGGACAATCTGGAAGGTCGAAGTCGACGTTGGAGACTGGGTCAGCGAGGGCCAAGTGTGCGTGATCATCGAGTCGATGAAGATGGAGCTGCCTGTCGAGGCGCCCAGTGCGGGTAAGGTCGACGTGATCCACGTACGCGCGGGTCAGTCGGTCGCGGAGGGGGATGTGCTCATCACGCTCGCGTAGCGGGTGTGGGGGCCTAGCCAGAAGCGATGGGCGCACGGAGGCGCGAATGGCGATAGAATGAGCCGGGTGAAAACGCAGTGTCGCCTCGGGGTCGGAGTCGGGAGCGCGAGGCGCACGGGCGCGGCCGCGGGCCGGGTGCTCGCGGTCTCCGCGGTGTTCTGCGTGCTTTTTGGATGCAGCTCGCCCGAGAAGCTGGGTGGCGTTGGGGCCCCTTGCTTGCTCTTTACCGATTGTGCTGCGGGCCTCGTGTGCGTTCCGGCCTCGCCTTCGTCCATGCAGTGTTCGCGCGACCCATCGAGTCTCTTTTCGACCGAGGAAGCGGGAGCCCCCGCGGATGCGACCGTGGTCGTCGCCGCCGACGGCGCCGCGCCACCGATCGAGGAGGCAACGGGACCAAGCAACGGCGGGGGCGGCGGAGAACCGGAGGGATTGGCGTCCTCCGGCTCGGATTCCGGGGTCCCGCCACAGCCACAGCCACCAGAAGAAGATGCGGCAGCCCCGATCGCCGTCGACGCTACGGAAGAAACATGACACCGTTTGTGTCGTCCTCGGGCTCCACGGCGCAAACGCCATGAGTGCGGCCCTTTTTTTCCTGGCTCAGCTCGCGATAGGGTCGCTATCGACGGGCCGTCCCGCCGAATGCCGGGAGGCGGGAGCGCAAGGGACGAACGTTTGGGAGCGCGCCAAGTCGCCAGAATTGCGGCGCTATTGCGACCTCTTGGCGAGTGCCTCGTCCAAGCTCGCCGGAACCGCGGGGATGGCTGAGGAGGCGCTCGAAGCCGCGCGCGAAGCGGAACGTATCCTACCGCGCCGAGCGGCCCCGCTCGCGTTGCAAGGGCGCGCGCTGGCGCTCTTGGGCCAGTGGGACCGCGCGGTGTCGGTCCTGCGTGCCGCCGCCGCGCGCGAGCCAAACGCGCTCGACGACCCTCCCACGCTGCTCGCGTGGGCTCGCGCGCTGGCACGGACCGGGCAGGGGGACGACGCAAGGAGAGCCTATCGCGCTCTCTTGCCGCGGGCCGCGGCGCTCGCGAGCGTGGAGCGCGTTGCGGCAGCGACGGAAGCGGGGCTCTTGGCCATGGCAGCGGGTCCAGTGGCTCTCGATGAGGCGGCGGCATCGCTCCGCGACGCCATGCAAGGGGCCCAGGATGACGCGGCCACCGTAGCGGCGATGGGCCTGGCGCTCGCGCTCGACCGCCGCGGCGATCTTCAGGAGGCCCGCGCGTTGCTGGTCGAGCGCGTTCAAACCGATCCGCGCCTCGCGATGGCGACGAGCCGCGCGCGCGAGGTGCTCGCGGTGGCGCCCGGTGAGGGCCCTGCGCTGGTTGCACTTGCGCTCGAGCGGGTCGACCCCGCCGGGGCTCGCGAGGCGTGGCGCGCGTATGTGACCGCCGGCCCCGACGGGCCCTGGGCGGCGCACGCCCGTGCGCATTGGGCTGCCCTCGGCGAACATCCGGCTCGGAGCGCGCCTTGAAGCGCCGCTCTGGCGCCGCCGTGTCGTTAGCGCTCGCCGGATGCGCGGCGGCTACCGCGATGCCTGCGCGCGCGCGCGCCGATACGCCGCCGTCGAGTTGGGACATCGCGCGCGATCCGGGCGAGCGCGATCGATGGGCACTGCACGTGCGCGTGGAGCGGCTCATTCATTCGCCGATCGACGGCTCTCCAGGGCCTCTCGAGGTGCGTCGCGACCAAGAGCTGCGCCTGGAATCGGCGCGCGCGCTGTTGGAAGAAGCGGATGCGGCGCACAGCGCAGACGTGCGCTTACGGTTCGACCTTGGAATCGTCTACGAAGAGATCGCCACGCTCGAGCGCAGAAGTGACCTCAATTCCGACGTCGTCGCCATCCTCGCTCCAGCGGTCGACGCGTTTCCCGACCATCCGGGGGCGACCGAGGCGCTCGATTCGCTCGTGTATGCGTACGCCAAACTCGATCGGCCTCGCGAGGAGCTCTCCACGTGGCGGCGTTATATCCCGCGCCTGCTCGACGACCGCGCGCGGGTGGGCCCGCTGATGAACATGGGAGAGGCCCAGATGCGTCTCGGGCAGCTGGACGACGCGTTGGCCACGCTGCGAGACGGTCTTCATATGTGCGAAACGCTCCCGAACTCGAGCGGAATGAATGCGACCTACGCCCTGACCCTTTGGGACGTCGCCGTGGCGCTGGATTGCTCGGGCGACTCGCACGCCGCGGAACAGACCGCGGGCAAGGCGCGCGGGTGGAGTTGGTCCGAGGTGGTGAGCGCGGGCTCGATTCAGCTCGCGCGGACGGTGACGGGCTGGGACGTCATCCGGGACGACGACGACGTATTTTTCGTGCCGGAGTGGGAGCGTGAGTGGTACCTCGCCTTGGGCGATTCGGCGTCGGCGGATGCTGCCGCGGACCCGCGCGATGCCGCGCGTCTTTGGTCCGACGCCGAACAACACTGGGACGCGTACGTGACGCACTCGGCAGCGGCCGGCACGGGCGACCGATGGCTTGCCATGGCGCGCGCGCGCCTGGAACACGCGCGCCGCGCCCGCGCATCGGCCCAGAAGCGCGCGGCGAAACTCGTCCCGCGCGAGCGCGAGCGCGAGCAAGAAGATGGCGCCGGCGGGACCCATCTGTGATGGGCCTCTCTCCGCACGAGAGCGCCGTGAAGGGGGCGCTCGATCGGGTCCGCGAACGTTGCGACCATGAGGCACGCCGGCGGGCCGACCCGGTCGGCTTGGTCCACGCGTTCGACGAAGCGAACGATCGCGAGCTCGTCGGGCTTCTGGCCGCGTGCATCGCCTTCGGGAACGTGAAAACCATTCGAGCCAAGCTGCACGACCTCCTGGTGCGGCTCGGCCCGAGCCCGGCGCGCGCGGCGGACGACGCGCCCGCGCTGCGCGCGCGGCTGCGCGGGTGGACGCATCGTCTCTTTCGGGGCGAAGACATCGCTTGCCTGCTTGCCGGCGCGCGCGCCCTGCAGCGGACTCATGGATCGCTGGGCGAGTGCTTCCGGGGGGAGCTTTCGCGCGCGGACCTTCGCGGAGCCCCCGATTCAAGCGCGATTCGAGTCGCGCTGGCCGCCCTTTGCGATGGGATTCGCGACGCGGGCGGGCTCCGCCGAGCCGGTCCACGGCGCGGCCCGGCCCATCTCCTGCCTGACCCGCTCGGTTCGAGCGGCAACAAACGGCTCCTCTTGTTCTTGCGGTGGATGGTGCGTCCTGCGGACGGGATCGATCTCGGCCAATGGGACGTCCCCGCGTCGCGCCTGCTCGTTCCCGTTGACGTGCACATCCACAAGCTGGCGCGCAACCTTGGCTTCACGCGGCGCCCCGGCCTCTCGTGGCGCACCACCGAAGAAATCACGCAGGCGCTGGCCCGTTTGGACCCGGCCGATCCGACGAAATACGACTTTTCGCTGTGCCACATGGGCATGCTCCAACGCTGCCCGTCCCGCGCCGACGCGTCGCGTTGCGAAGGGTGCGGCGTGATGCCGGTGTGCATCCATTGGTCGAAGAAAGCGCGGCGCGAGGTCCGGCGCAAACGGCCGGCCCGCGAAGGCATTCCCTGAACGGCGCACGCCATCGTCGGCAAGCGCCGGGCAAACTGGCGAAGAACGAAGGCGGGTGCGATAAAGGACCGCTACCCTTGCCGATGCCCGAAGACAGCAGGCCGCGCGAGTTCGAGCTCGATGCCGTTCGCACCGACGGGTGGTTCGAGCGCATCGGCGAGGGCATCGGGTCTTTTCAGGCGCTTTGCGAAATCATTGGAGAGCGGTTCTTCGCCTTTTCGATCATCGTCGGGGCCCGCATCACCGCGCTCACCGTCGATCGCCGGAATCCCGATCTCTCGCTGGTCGATTTCGTCGTCGGCGCGCGCGAATCCGAAGAGGGGCTCGACCCGCAGCGATTGACGCTCGCGGACTTTCGCCGCCGCCTGGTTGGCGCGCTTCTCGTGGAGGACGACCGCGAACTTGCCGCCCCGGTGCGCGAGACCGAGATCGAGATCATCCAGCTCTACATCGGCGTGCGCTATCTCCTTTTGGCGCCGCTCTATGGCTACTCGCTGCGCAGGCTGGTGATCGGAAGCCAAGGCAAGAAGGAGGACGCTCAGGTCGTCGTTCTTCACGACGGGGTCGAAGAAGCCCACGAGCTCGACGCCTTCCGCTTTCGGGTTCGCGCGCTCGTCCGCGAAGAGCTGGACAGGCTCACCAGCGGCTCGCGAAGCGCGATCGACCTCTCCAAGGTGACGGAAGCCGAGGCGGCCGCCCAAAACGACGACTGGCCCAAAGTCATCCACCTTCTCGGCACCTGGCCCGCGCCGCTCGCGATTTTTCTGCGCACGCCCGAGGGGCAGCTCCTGACGCCCGACGCACGGAACCTCATTTCCAAGGGCCTGGCTCTCCTCGGAAGTGCCTGCGTGAACGTGGGCGAGATCGACCAAGCGGAAGAAGTGTTTCGCATCGGCATTCAGTATGCGCAAGAAGGCATGGCCGCGGCCGACCTCTTCCGAAGACTGGGCACGGCGCTGCTGGACACGGATCGGCCCGGTGAAGCCATTGGGCCGCTTCGGCGTGCGCTCGCGTTCGGGGGGTCGCCCGCTGCGGTGATGCCGCCGCTGGCCCGCGCTTTCATGAGGCGCAACAAGTGGGTTGCGGCGTATGCGTGCCTGCGCGACGCGCTGGAGGCGGGGGTCGCCGAGCGAGAGATCGCCGAAGAGCTGCGCGCGAGCGAAGCCGCGCTCGGCCTTCCGCTCACCGCCTGGAAAGCCAGGATCGTCGGTCATTGAGCCTCGTTGACACACTTGGACGGGGGGACTACAAAAACCCCGGCTTTTTCCGCGCGCTAGCGCGCGAGATGCCCCGGCCGTCATGATTGCCCTCTACGCACCGATCTTCCTCTTGCTGGCCACGGCATTTCTCATTTCGGGGACGTTTTGGGGCGCCGCGACCTACCTCGGACGGCACAAGACCCCAACGGCTGAAAAGAACATGCCGTTCGAGTGTGGGAGCGAGAGCTCCGGCGGCCGGCACGTAAAAATGTCAGTGAAGTTTTATCTGACCGCCATCCTCTTCGTGGTCTTCGATATCGAGTCGGTCTTCGTGTACCCCTGGGCGATTCACTTTCGCGAGCTCGGCTGGATGGGTTTGTCCGAGATGGTCGGCTTTTTGACGGTCATCGTGGTCGCCCTTGTTTACGTCTGGAAAAAAGGAGCGCTCGAATGGGAGACTTGATGGCGCCGACTCGAACCCTCGCGCTCGACGCGAGCGAGCAGGGTTTTGCCACCACGCGCGTCGACGCGCTCCTCGGGTGGGCTCGCAAGTACTCGCTCTTTGCGTACCCCTTCATCACCGCCTGCTGTGGCATGGAGTTCATGGCCGTGACCGGGGCGCGGTTCGACATCGCGCGTTTCGGCGCGGAAGCGCCGCGCTTCTCGCCCCGGCAAAGCGATTTGCTCTGGGTCGTCGGAACCATCAGCCAGCGGCAGGGGCCCGTTCTGAAGCGTGTCTACGAGCAGATGATGGACCCGAAATACGTCCTGGCGTTCGGCACGTGCGCCAGCAGCGGCGGCTTTTATGACAACTACACCACCGTGGCGGGGATCGACAAAATCATCCCGGTCGACGTCTACATCCCGGGCTGTCCGCCGCGCCCGGAAGGCGTTCTCGACGGGCTGATGCTTCTGCAAGACAAGATCGCCAACAACGAACGGCGCCCCGGCGTGGTGAAGCCTCGCTTCGACGCGGCCCAGAGCGTCACCGAGCTTGTCAAGCTACGCCGCTCCGCGAGCGATCCGCGCGACGTCGTGCCGGCGATGAAGGCGATCGAGGCCATCGAGGCCATCGAGAAAAAGGGGAACGCGTGAGTCAGCTCGTCCTCGACAAGCTGAAGGCTCGCTTCGGAACGGCAATCCTCGAAACGCACTCCGACTTCGGCGATGACACGGCTCTCGTCGATCCGAGTTTGTGGAAGTCCATTTGCAAGTTCTTGCGCGAAGATCCCGCGCTCGACTTCGACATGCCCGTCGATTTGGCCGGGGTCGACTACCCGACCCGGATGCCTCGGATGGAGGTGGTCATGCACCTTTACTCCATTTCGAAGGCTCACCGAATCCGCTTGAAAGCGCGTGTCGGCGACGAGGACATGGAAGGCGCCGAGCTCGAGAGCGTGACGTCGATCTGGGCCGGAATGAACTGGCTCGAGCGCGAAGTCTTCGACATGAGCGGGGTGCGATTCCGCGGCCACCCGGATCTTCGCCGCATCCTCATGTACCCGGAGTTCGTGGGGCACCCGCTCCAGAGGACGTATCCGGCCGATCGCACCCAGCCGCTCGTGGCCTATCGCACGGAGCAAGAGGCGGGAATGCCGCTCGAAAAACTGCTGCCCTTCGGGCGGGATGAAGGCATGCCGTTTGGACGCAACGGCCTCCCGCGTGCCACCGACGTCAAGGAAGATTGAGCGATGGAGCCGCTGGACGAACTCGAAGAAGGGGAGCTCGAGCTGCCCGCCGAGCCGATGCATTTGAACATGGGTCCGTCGCATCCGGCGACCCACGGGACCGTTCGCATCGTCCTCGAACTGAGCGGCGAGACCATCGTGAAGGCCGACGTTCAAGTCGGGTATCTGCATCGCGGCTTCGAAAAGATGTGCGAGCGAGGGACGTGGGCGCAGGTCTTTCCGTACGTGGATCGCCTGAACTACGTGTCGCCGATGCTGAACAACGTGGGATATGCCCTCGCCGTCGAGAAGATCTGCGGCCTCGTCGTTCCCGACCGCTGCCAGTGGTACCGCATGGCCCTCGGAGAGCTCGCGCGCATCAGCGATCACCTGACGTGCGATGGCGCGATGGCGATGGAGCTCGGAGCCTTCACACCGTTTCTATGGTTCGTGAAGGCGCGCGAGATGGTGTGGGACATCCTGGAGGAAGAGACGGGCGCGCGGATGACGCATTCGTTCGGGCGCATCGGCGGCATGGCGGAGCCACCCACGAAGGATTTCAAGGCCTCGTGTCGCGCTGCTCTTCCCAAAATCGTCGAGCTCGTCGAAGAAGGCGAGAAGATGCTCCTCAAGAATCGCATCTTCCTCGACCGTCTCGAGAACGTCGGCCCGATAAGCGGGCCGGACGCGGTGGCGCTCGGGTGGACGGGACCCTGCTTGCGCGCGACCGGCGTCGCCTACGACATTCGCAAGGCGCACCCGTACTTGAAGTACGACGAGGTCGATTTCGAGGTTCCGGTGGGCACGAACGGAGATACGCTCGATCGCTTTCTGGTTCGGTTGGCCGAGATTCGCCAATCGAGGCGAATCATCGAGCAATCCGTCGATCGAATGGCCGACGAAGGCCCGGTAAACTGCGACGACCCGCGCGTCATGCTTCCAAAGAAGCTGGACGTGTACACGACGATTGAGGCCACGATTCAGCACTTCAAGCTGATCATGGAAGGGGCCAAAGTGCCAAAAGGGGAGGTCTACTCGTATACGGAGGGGGGGAACGGAGAACTCGGCTATTACATCGTCAGCGACGGGAGCGGTACGCCCTACCGCATCCGGATCCGGCCTCCCTGCTTCCAGGTCGTGGGCGGCCTTTCGAAGCTCCTCGAGGGTCGAATGCTGAGCGACATCGTTCCGACGTTCGGTTCGCTGAACATGATCGGCGGCGAGTGCGACCATTGAATCCCCGTTTGCCGCTTTTTGATCCATTAGCCCGAGGCGACTGAATGCCGACCTTCAAACTCGACGGCAAGACCGTCCCCTTCGAGCCCGGCGAAACCATCATCCACGCCGCCTGGCGCCAAGGGCTCGAGATTCCCCATTACTGCTGGCACCCCGGGCTCAGCGCGCCCGCAAATTGCCGCATGTGCCTCGTGGAGATTCAGCCGAAAGCCGGGCAGAGGCCCGTGACGCTCGACGTGCTCGAGTGGGACGCTAAGATTGGCGATTACCGTCCGGTGCAGAAGCCGAAGCTACAGCCCTCGTGTTACGTGGGCGCGGCTGACGGCATGGAAGTGCTCGCGGATTCGAGCGAGCACGTACGAAAGGCCCGCCACGACGTGCAGGAGTTCTTGCTCCTGAATCACCCGGTCGATTGTCCCATTTGCGACCAATCCGGCGAGTGCAAGCTCCAGGACTATTGGCTCGAGTACGGGCAATATCAAAAACGGATGCACGACGAGCCGGTTCACAAGCCGAAGGGCGTCGTCTTCGGGCCGACGATCGTCTACGACGCCGAGCGCTGCGTCATGTGCACGCGGTGCATTCGTTTCATGGACGAAGTGGCGAAAAACCCGGTGCTTGACATGCGCGAGCGCGGCAATCTCAACGAGATTTTCGTTTCACCCGGGCGGGAGCTGGACGGTCATTACACTTTCATGACCGAGCACGTGTGTCCGGTCGGCGCGCTGACGACGCAGGACTTTCGCTTCAAGGCGCGCGTATGGTTTCTGCGCACCGCGGCCGCCGTGTGCCAGGGGTGCGCGACGGGCTGCAACGCCCATCTCGACTACGATCCGCGCTACAACAAGGCGTACCGCTACCGGCCACGGGACAACGAGCAGGTCAACAAGTTCTGGATGTGCGACGAAGGCATGCTCACGTACAAGGAGGCGCATGACGGGCGCGTCCTCGAGGCCACGATCGGGGCGACGACCGTGCCGTTGCTCAGGGCACTCGGCGCCGCGAAGGAGCTCTTCGCCGGGGTACCCGCCGCATCGATCGCGTTCGTGCTGTCCGCGCAGCATTCCCTGGAGGACAACTGGGCGTTGCGCGAGCTCGGGACGGTGCTGTTCGGGGGCGAAAATCTCTATTCCAGTGGCAAGCCGGACGGGTACGAGGATGCAATTTTGATCCATCGGGACAAGAACTCGAACACCCTCGGCGTGCGGGAGCTTGCTCCGAGCGCCAAGCCCCTTCAGGCGCTGTTCGATGACGTGGCGTCGGGACGTATCACGCACGTGATCGCTCTAGGGGGGGCCGCCCCGTCCGATGCGGACGGCTTGCGCCCCGCCAACGTCGTGACCGTTGCGGCGCACGCCGGACCGTTGACGGCCGTGGCCAAAGTGGTCTTGCCCGCCACTTCATGGGCGGAGCACGCGGGAACGTACATCAATGCGAAGGGAATGCTGCAGAAGAGCGAGAAGGCCCTGGAGCCTCTGGGCTCGAGCAAGCCCGGTTGGGCCCAGATAGCCGACCTGGGCCGCGCATTCGGCTTCGAGACTTCTTGGACAAAGGTGTCGCAAATTCGAGCGCGGCTCTCGCCGCCCACGCCGGCCGCTCTGGCGCCCGGCCACGCCAGCGCGGAGTGAGCCTATGACAGGGATGCAGGTCGTCTGGACGATCGCCAAGATTCTGGTGATGGTCATGTTCGTGCTGAATTTGGCCGCAATTCTCACCTGGGCCGATCGCCGCCAGAGCTCGATGATTCAGGATCGCATCGGCCCGAACCGAGCGGTCATCAAGATCTTCGGCAAGGAGTTCCGCCTCCTCGGGCTCCTGCATCCCGCGGCCGACGGTCTCAAGTTTTTCACCAAGGAGGACTTCATGCCTCCGAACGCCGATCGGCTGCTGTTCATGCTCGCTCCCATCATGGCGATGGGCATGGTGTTCACGCTGGTCGCCACGATTCCGTTCGGCGACACCATCTGCCCGCACCAGTTCGTTGTGGGGTGGCCAAACATCTTCGCCGGCCCCGCCGCGCCGCGATGGGGTGCATGCACGGCGGATCCGAAGACGGGGTACTTTCCTATCGATTTGATGGTGGCTCCGCTGGGCGTGGGCATCCTTTTCGTATTCGCGATGTCGGGGCAATCGATCATCGGAGCCGCCATCGCCGGCTGGTCGAGCGACAACAAGTTCAGCTTGATGGGGGCCCTTCGTGCGGCAAGCCAGATGGTCTCGTACGAGGTCACGCTCGGGATGTCGCTCATCGGCGCGATGATGATCTACGGCACGGTGAAGCTCGATGACATGGTTCGTTGGCAGAGTGACCACGCGTGGGGAATCTTCGTTCAGCCCCTCGCGTTCTTTCTCTTCTTCACCGCTTCGGTCGCGGAGAATAAACGCATCCCGTTCGATTTGCCCGAGGCGGAGAGCGAGCTCGTGTCCGGCTATTTTACCGAGTACGCGGGGATGAAGTTCGGGATGTTCTACTTCGCCGAGTACGCGGAGGTCGTCACGGGGTCGATGCTCATCGTGACCATCTTTCTCGGGGGTTGGGCGCTGCCTTTTTTGCATCGTGACGGGCTGGCTATCGAGTTCGGAAGCGTGAAGCTCTTACACACCCTGGTCCCCCATGTGTGGATGACGCTCATCGGCGTGCTCGTCTTCTTCGGTAAAGTGATCGTGGTGTGCTGGATCCAGACGTTCGTCCGCTGGACGTTGCCGCGCTTCCGTTACGATCAACTCATGAAGTTGGGCTGGCGCGTGCTATTGCCGGCTTCTCTCGCAAACATCCTCGTCACCGGCGTCGTTTGGCTGGCGATCGACAAGGCGGGCGCCGGCGTGGGCGAGGCGCTTCAGACCGCCGGAGACGTGACGCAAGCCTTCGTTGCCGTGGGGCTCGCGTACCTGCTCGTCCGCGGCGTGTTCGGCGCGTTCGCGCCGGTGCCGCACGAGCGAACGCTGCTGGGCACGTCCGCCGCATCGGCCGTCAAGCATGGCGGGACGAAGGCCTCGCCGATGCAGGCGTGACGGGCCGCTGCGCGCGCGTGCGAGTGAAGTCTTCTATTTCGCGACAAGTCCTTTCGAGGTCGAACATGGCGACACCCACGTTTCCGAAGAAGCCGTCCCCTCCGCTGAACGCGAAGCCGGTCGATTACGCCCGGCGGGGTGCCGAGGTCGAGAGTTACCTGCCGGAGATCGTCCGCGGCGTCGCGGTCTCGATGAAGCACTTCTTCGAGAACACACGTGAGATGGTGCGCGACCAGCGACCCGACCCCGTCCTCGAGCGGTACGACGACGGGATCACGACGATTTCGTATCCTGAGCAGAAGCGCCCGTATCCCGAGCGCTTCCGTGGCCTCCATCGCCTGACGACGCGCGAAGACGGGAGCATGCGATGCGTCGCGTGCTTGTGCTGTTCTACCGCGTGTCCGGCCCAGTGCATTCATATCGAAGCAGGGGAATACCCTCCCGGTGACTCGCGCCGGGGATATGAACGCTTTCCCGTCAAGTTTGTCGTCGACGAACTTCGTTGTATTTTTTGCGGGTATTGCGTCGAGGCCTGCCCGTGCGACGCCATCCGAATGGATACCGGAATGCACCCGGTCCCCTACGACTCGCGCGATCAATTCATTTACGAGCGCGATCTTCTCCTGTCTTTCGAAGGGCAGGATGGAACGTTTGAGACACACAACCCGCGGCACGAGCCTGGCGAGCCGTCTCACCCCGGGGTCACGCGCGAGCACGGACACTAGTGCCGCTCGGCAGAGGTTTTGTCCTCAGTTTGGCATGGCGAGGTGCCAAGACTTTGGACGATAGGACCAACGGAACGGCGGTTTGTCCTGCGCGTTGAACCATAGAAGGTAGCGGTAGATGGCCTCGCGAAGATCGTCGAGAGAGCCGAAGGAGGCCCGTGCGAGAGCTTGTCGGCCGAGGATGGAGAAGGCGCATTCGATCTGGTTGAGCCAAGAGGCATGCTTTGGGGTGAAGTGTGGGGTCCAGCGGGGATGGTCCTCGAACCAGTCGAGGACGTCGTCGGTGTCATGGGCGAAAAGGTTGTCGAAGATCAGGTGGCCGCGTCCGAGCGGGTAGGACTGGTCGACCACATCGAGCAGGTCGACGAACGTCAAGGCAGTGTGATCCTCGGAGAGAAAGCCGAAGAGCTTGCGACTGCGGACGTCATAGGCCCCCATCAGGCAGAGCGTTCCATGGCGTATGTACTCGAATTCGCGACGTACGGGCTGCCCGGGCTCCATCGGCAAGTCGGCGACCTTGCGCTCAAGCGCTTGCATGCCGGTCTTTTCATCCAAGCAGACGATGTGCTCGTCGCTCGGTGTGTCGTAGTAGACATGCAGCACGTCGTCGCGCTTCTGACGAAAGTCTTCGTCATGCGACGTCAGGTACATCTTCTGCCGATGGGGCTGCAGATCGGCGCTCGCCAAGATTCGGCCGACGGTGCGATCGCTGGTCTCGATCCCTTCGGCGCGGACATGCGCGCCCAGCAGCGCCGCCGACCAGTGCGTTACCGGAATGCCAACGTCGCCCGGCGGCTTGCACGCATGGCTCTCGATGCGCGCGGCGTCGGCTGCCGAGAGAGAGGGCGGCCGTCCCGATCGTGGGGCGTCCGCCAGCGCAGCGACCGAGTCTTGCGCATCCTTGAAGCGTTTGCGCCACCGTCGGACCGTGCGGTCATTGACGTGCAGGGCTTTGGCCGTATCCACAATGCTTAAGCCGTCGGCCATGGCCAGCAGCGCCATGCCGCGCAATACAATGCGTTTCTCCGCGGTCGCCGGGCGAATCGCAGCCTCTACCGCCTCGCGATGCTCCGGCGAGAGGGGCAGCGGCGTCGCCCGAGGACCGCGGTGGGGTCGTGTTACCCACGGTCTCGGATCAATCATGACCTCGCAGCTATCAGGCCCTGATTCCAAGGGCCAAATTTCTGCCGAGCGGCACTAGTCTTGTAAGTCACACGGGTCACCCTGAGTCTCGCTCCGCCTTGCCTCCGGCAAGGCTCCGCTCGACAGAAGGGGGTCGCACGTCACGTCGAGGGGAGCGATGCCGCTCCACCCTGATCATTCGTCACATCTTGGTCCGTGCGGGCCGCATGTTCTCGCATCCCCGGCATGAATGCCGGGGCAACTGGGACAGCGATTACGCGAAGCCCGCCGCTGGCGGGCTTTGTGCTCCGCTCTCCAGGGGTGCCCCGGCATTTATGCCGGGGGCGCCCGAGATGTGACGAATGGTCAGCCGCGTCACGTCGAGGGGAGCGATGCCGCTCCACCTCGAGCTCCCCAGCAGGAATGAGACGCTTGCTTCCTGATGAGTCACCCGGGTCACCCTGAGTCTCGCTCCGCCTTGCCTCCGGCAAGGCTCCGCTCGACAGAAGGGGGTCGCACGTCACGTCGAGGGGAGCGATGCCGCTCCACCCTGATCATTCGTCACATCTTGGTCCGTGCGGGCCGCATGTTCTCGCATCCCCGGCATGAATGCCGGGGCAACTGGGACAGCGATTACGCGAAGCCCGCCAGCGGCGGGCTTTGTGCTCCGCTCTCCAGGGGTGCCCCGGCATTTATGCCGGGGGCGCCCGAGATGTGACGAATGGTCAGCCGCTCCACCTCGAGCTCCCAAGCAGGAATGAGGCTCGGTTCACCCTTCGCGCCGGACGCGTACGTGGTCAGGCGAGCGCGGCCGTTGATTGGGGCGAACCGCCGCCGTGGCGAAAGCAAACATCGGGCCGAGTATCCGCCGCGCCGCGCGCCACGAAAAGGTGCTGCCAAAGTGATCCGTTTCGCCTCGAGCACCCCACTGATCTGCATGCTGCACCGGGATCGATCGGAACGAGGATTGGTGGAACCCATTCGCCAGGGGGTGGAGTCCGGGTCAGAGCTCCCATCTCCGCCTGTTCGATTGGTCGGGCGGCGCCGGGGAGACCTGATCTTCATCGACGCGGCAGACGTGTGGGCCTTCGAGGCCGCCGGCAGGCTGACGTTCGTGCATTGCACGGACGGTCGATTCGACCTCGACATTTCGCTCAAGGAACTCGAGGCGCTCCTCGGAGCGAGCATCCTCCGACCGCACCGGAACTGGTTAGTCTACACAGCCCACGTTCGAGAGTGGAGGCGCTGTCCCGAGCGGTCCGTCCTCGTCGTCGGTGGCCGCGCCGGGATGGCGGGCGTCGGGATCGAAGTGCCCATCGCCCCGGACCGCCTCCCGGCCGTGCGCGACGCTCTTCTCGCGGGAGCCGTCGGCCTTCGACGGCGGGCTCCGCGTTCGGCGTCGCCGGACACCGCCGAGGGGCCAGACCTCATGCAGTAGCCGCGCGGTTGATATCCTCGTTCTCGAGAATCGCGTGCGCGGCCCCGTGACGGGCGACGTTGATCATGGCGCGCGCCAATCGCCCCGTGGTCGTGACCTGACGTGGAAACAGGGCCTCCAAGAGAGGAAAGACGGGCCGCAAAAGTGCGTAGCCGACCCGATAAGAGAGCGTGCGCGATTGGATGCCGTGCTCGGGCTTCACGAAGGCGGGCCGGAAAACGTACTTGCCTTTGAGAGGTAACCCCAAGATTGCGTTCTCGGCCTCCCCTTTGACACGTGCCCACATCGTCCGGCTCGTGCCGCTTGCGTCGCTGCCTGCGCCCGAGACGAAAATGAAGGTCGCGCCTGGGCTCTTCTCGAGGATGATTTTCGCCGCCGCCACCGCAATGTCGCGAGTGACGTGCCTATACGCGGCCTCCGACAAGCGCACAGACGAGACGCCCAAGCAAAAAAAACACGCGTTGTAACCGGAGAGCTCGTGCGCGATGCGCGAGTAGTCCGTGAGGTCGGACTGCGCGATCTCGGTGAGCTTTTCGTGTTTCTGCCCCGTCACTCTCCGTCCGATCGTGAGGACGCGAGCCACTCCGGGGTCGAGCAGGCATTCGCGCACAACGCCCTGGCCGATCATTCCAGTCGCGCCGAAGACGATCACATTCATGGGTCTGCCGAGACCCATATCACGAAGCGCGGTGCCCCAGGTACGGGGCCGCCCCAGCCTGCCCAAGCCAGAAAACGCAGTTGACTCCTCGGGCAAATCGCGGCCAAACCGAGTCGCGAACGATTGTCCCGCGCTTTGCCGCCCCGGTGCCATGAAAAGGGCTACCGTCCGCGTCCGCCGCCGCCGCAACCGCCGAGGCAAGAGCCAACGATCATGCTAATTCAAGCCCACGTGCGGAGCCTCTCCCCGAGGCGACGCAAGATGCGATGCCGCGTCCCTGCGGGTTGCGGGCGAGCAGCTCGGCATCGCCTTTGGCGTGCCGTGCCACGCAGGCACGGATGAGCGAGGCGTGTCGAGACGAGCAGGGCGAGACGCAGGCGACTCTGACGCAGGTGACTCTAGTGACAACTCAAAGATAACATCCACGGCGCACCATGAATCCCACGATTGACATTCTTCGCGCTGAGCTCGAGCGCACCTTTTCGCTCGACGAGATGACCTTGATGAGCAAACGCCTTCTGAGCTTGGACCCCGAGGAGGTCGGCGGGGTCGCAGCGAAGGCGACGTTTGCAAAAGCCCTCGCCGAGCGCTGTTTGGAGGCCGACCGTCTCGACGCGCTCATCGACGTGCTTCTGACGTCACGGAAGGTCATTGATCCACGCGTGCGCGACGCGGCCTCCTTCCCCGGCGGGGACGAAATCCCGCCAGGGCGAGCGCTCGGTACTTTCGTCGTGAAGCGAAAGCTGGGCGAAGGCGCGGTGGCGATTGTCTATCTGGCCAAACAGGATGGCCTCGACTGCGTCCTCAAAGTGCTAAAGCGCGAAGCGTGCAGGGATCGGCGTGCCGTGCAGCGCCTTCTGACTGCTACTCGCATGGTGTCCACGCTCGGCGACGTGGGCATTCCCATGGGGCTCGAGGCGGGCGAGACCGACGGGACCTTTTGGATTCGGTACGACTACGAAGACGCGCAGCCCCTCAGCGTCCGCTTCGCGCGAAGCGGAGCGGCACCGTTGAGCGAGCTCCGGCCAATCCTGCGAGGAATCCTGGAACCTCTTGCGGCGCTTCATCGCGCGCGCATCGCCCACGGCGACCTGAAGCTCGAGAACGTTCTCGTCGGCCGCGAAAGCCCGCCCCAGGTCACGCTCATCGACTTTGGTACGGACCGCCTGCGTCAAGGGGCCGCCGTCGCCAATGGCCACTCGGGCGTGCTCGCCGTATTCGGCTCGCCCAAGACGATCGCGCCCGAGCAAGTTCGAGGTCTCCGCGCGGACCCGGCGACGGACGTCTACGCCTTCGGCGCCATGGTCTACGAGCTTCTTTCGGGCAAGCCGGTATTTCCGTTCAAGACGGTCACCGACGCGGCATTTGCGCACTTGACGGAGGTGCCGGAGCCGCCGAGCGCGATGGCGCCCCCCGGCCTCATTCCACGCGACGTCGACGCGTTCGTTCTTGGCATGCTCGCGAAAGAGCCGGGTAAGCGCCCCCGCGACGCGGCGGCGCTGCTTACGGCGATCGAGTCCGTTGGGCGAGGGCCCGCGTCGATACGAGCGGCCGCCGCCTTCTCGGAGGACAACCTGACGATCCTCGTCGATTCGCTCATTGCCTCTCCCGATGACCCCGAGTCCGCGGCGGCACTCGAGAATGCCATCGAGCAAGGGGCGGATCCGGTCGCGGTCGCGGAGGGGTTCGAGATCGCGGCTGGCGGCGTCTCCGGCGAAGACGACGAGACACGCGAGGTGAAGAAGTCACTCTTACGCCTGGCGGCGCGAACGTTCGAGGTGTCCGCGGGAAACAAGGAGCGCGCGGAGGCAGCCTACGCGTCCGTCCTCGAGATCGACCCGGACGACCGAACGTCGCAGATGGAGCTCGAGGCGGTTCGCAAGGCGCTCGGCAAGTATGGCGAAGTGGTGGAGTCTCTCATCGCGCGGAGCGAATTGGCGGCCCCCGGGCAGGATCGGGCCCGCATTTTCGCCGAGATCGGGCGTCTTTGCGCAACGAGCCTCGACGATCCCGATCAGGGAATTCTCGCGTACGCGCGGGCGCTTTGCGAACTGCCCACCCAGCGGGATCTGGCCGACGAGATCGAACGGCTCGCCGAAGGCAAGCCGCCGCTCTGGAACGAAGTCCTCGCGACCGTCACCGAAGGAATTCAGAGCGAAGTCCTGTCATCGGTCGAGCGCGGGAGGCTTCTTCTCATCGCGGGCACCTGGTACGAGAGCAAGCTCGGGCGGACCGACCTGGCGCAGACAGCGTACCGGCGGGTCCTCGCGTCGGAGCCAAACAGTGACGAGGCGCACGAAGGCCTGACGCGTATTTGCCGCGCGGCGCAGCAGTGGCCCGAGCTCGTCCTCGCCCTGACGGCTCGCGCGGACGCCGCGGGCTCGTCGCCGCGGGCGCGCGATTTTCGGAGCGACGCGGCGGAGATTCTGGAGCAAAAGCTCAACGATTCGTCTCGCGCAGCCGAGATCTACCGCCAGGTGCTCGCCGAGGATCCCGGCAGCAAGAAGGCGTCGAGCGGAATGGCTCGGATCGCAGAGGCTGCGGGAGACTACAAGACGCTGGCCTCCGTGCTCGATCGCCGCGCCGAAGTCGAGAGCGGACGCGCGAAGGCCGAGACGCTGACCACCGCCGCCGAGATCTTCGAGCAGCAACTCGAGGACGCAAAAGGGGCCGAGCAGCGGTATCGGATGGTGATGGAGATCGACTCCGACGACGCCACGGCGCTCCGCGGGCTCGATCGGATCCTCAACCGCGCCGGGCGGTACCGAGAACTCCTGGAGAACTTCGAAAGGCAAGCTGCGATCGCGCAAACTCCGCGTCAGAAGGTGAACGTCTACGAGCGCATGGCCGTGCTCTACGACGAAGAGTTTCTCGACCATGCACGTGCGGCGGAGTGCCTGGAAGAGATCCTGGCCATCGATCCGTCCAACGAGTCCGCCCTGTCGAAGCTCCCGCGTTTCTACCGAGTGCTGGGCGAATGGGATGCGCTCGAGAAGCTGTACGACAAGCACGCGCGCACGGTCGGCGACGATCGGCGACGGGTCGAGCTCTTCGTGCAGCGCGCGCGGGTCCTCTTCGAGAACATTGGATCGCCGGATCGGGCGACGGCGGCCTACGAACAGGCGCTTGCGCTCGAACCAGAGCACAAGGGCGCTCTCGAGGCGTTCGCTCGCTTGCGCGAGCAAACCGGTGACACGCAGGCGGCGTTGAAGGCCATCGAAACGCTTGCGGCCGGCGCGTCGACGCCGCAGGCGCGCGGCGAACAGTGGCTGCGCGCAGCGCGGCTGCTCGAGGGCCGAGGCGATCGCGACGGCGCCATCGAGCGCTACAGGCTCGCCATCGAGGCCAATCCGGCGGACACGGAGGCGGCCGCGTCGCTCCGCCGCGCGTACGTCGAGCGGGGGGACCCCGCGGGTGTCGTCGTGCTCATCGAGAACGAGCTCGAGCGAGCGGAGGGAAAGATTGCGCGAGCACGCCTTTACGGGGAGCTCGCCCGGGTACAGCGCGACAAGCTGCACGACAACGAGAAGGCCGAAGCGAACGCGAAGACGGCGGTCGAACTCGACGCCACCAACGCCGATGCGCAGCTCGTTTTGGGCGACATCGCCTACGAGGGCGAGCGCTATGTCGAGGCGAGCAGGCACTTGGAGCCGCTCGCGTCCCGCGCCGCTTCGCTGCCGCGCGAAGATGCCGTGCGTGTGCTCGTTCGCTTCGTCGAAGCATTCGGCCGCGGCGTGACGAGCTCGCGTACGGCTCCGCTGGGTTCTTTGCCAACGGGCTCGCTCGTGGAGGCGCAGCCGCGATTGGGCGCTGCGGTCGACGCGCTCGAGCGGATCGCGCCCGACGACGCGGAGGCGCTCGCTCGGGTCGCGCGCGTCATGTTCGAGTGCAACGATCTCGCGGCGGCGCGCCGAATGTACGAGGCGCTCCTCGAACGGCACGGGATGCGTCTGTCCGCGGCCGACCGCGCGGATGCGCAATGGCGACTGGGCGAATCGCTTCGTCGAACCGGAGATCTCGACGAAGCGGTCGAACTCTTGCGGGCTGCTGCGGACGGTGACCCGACGAGCGCCGCCCCGCTCAACGCGCTGGCGCGCGTGTACGAGCAAACGGGCGACTGGGAGGAGTTCACGCGCACGAAGCGCCGCCGGCTCGAGATGGCTGCGGGGGCCGAACGGTTCGAGCTCCTGATGGAGATAGGAGACGCCGAGTTTAAAAAGCTCGGCGATCGCACGCGTGCCAGCAAGACGTACCTCGCCGCGCTCGACGAGCGCCCGGACGATCGAAAACTTCTCACCAAGCTGATGGAGCTCTTCTCCGAAGAAAAGGATTGGGCGAGCCTGGTCGAGGTGGTGCTCCGGCTCGCCGATTTCGTGGAAGACCCGAAGCAGCGCGCGAAGTACATGCACACGGCCGCGAAAGTAACGGCCCGGCAACTCGGGGAGATCGAAAAGGCCATCGGGTACTATTCGCGCGCCATCGAGTTCGATCCCACGCTCTCCAAAGCCATTGACGAGGCGATCGAGCTCCTTCGGCAAAAGGGCGATTACGAAGGCGTCGAGCGGCTCCTCAACGCACAGCTCGAACAATCCAAGCGAGCGCAGGACACCGGCCGGATGGTCCACGTCCTCGACCATCTCGGCGAACTCTACGCCAAGTCGCTCAGCGAGCCGGAGCTGGCGATCGACGCGTACGAGGCCGCGCAAGCCTTCGACGCGGAAGGCCAGTATGGCAAAGGGCGGACGGAGGTTCTGGCGGAGCTCTATGCGAGCGACGTTACGAAATACCTCGAAAAGGCGGTCACCGCGCAGGCCGAGATTCTCGCTCGCAACCCGCTTCGCGTCGAAAGCTACAAGCTCTTACGGCGTCTTTACACCGAGGCTAGGCGTCCTGATCCGGCGTGGTGTCTTTGCCAAGCGCTGAGCGTTCTCGGCCTAGCCGAGGCGGACGAGGAGCGCTTCTACCAGAGACACCGCGCCGACAACGCGGCCCCGGCGCAGGAGGTGCTCGATGAGCAAGATTGGGTGCTGCGGCTGGCCCACCACGATGGGGACCCGCTCGTGACGCACATTTTCGCGCTCATTCAACCGACGATCATTCGGGCGCGAACGCAGCCGCTCGATGCGCTTGGCTATGATCTCGCATACCGGTTGGAAGCCGCCGAGCAACCGTATCCCGTGTGCCAGACGCTCCACTACGCCCAAGGCGTCCTTGGCTTCGCGGCGCCGCCCATCTTCCAAAATCCAAATGACCCGTCCGGGTTGGGGTTCGTGCACGCGCACACACCGGCCATCGTCCTCGGCCGCGCCGCCTTCGAAGGCGCGATTCCCAACCAATCGCTCGCGTTCGTCGCCGGGCGCCATTTGACGTACTTTCGGCCCGGTTATTACGTGCGGCACCTCGTGCCCACGGGGACGGGACTCAAGGGCTGGCTGTTCGCTGCTATCAAACATTGTGTTCCGCAATTCCCCATCGCGCAGGATCTGCAGGGGCAGGTGACCGAGGCCCTCGGGTACATGCAACCGGATTTCCAAGGCGTGCAGCGCGAGATTCTCGCGAGCATGGTGTCCAAGCTGCTCCAATCGGGGGGCGCGATCGATCTGAAGAAGTGGGTTGCCGCGATCGATCTCACGGCGGACCGCGCGGGCCTGCTGCTCGCGCATGATTTGGCCGTCGCCCGGGATGTCATCGGGGCGACGGAAGACGCGTCCAGCGTGCCCAGCAAAGAGCGCGTCAAGGAGGCCGTGCTCTACAGCGTGAGTACACCGTATCTCGAGCTGCGCGAGAAGTTGATGATCACGGTCGACTCCTGAAGTGCGATGCCGCGTTCTTGCATCGCCGACCGGGCCCTCGCCCTCGGTATTGCGGGCGCCACCCTCTGGGCGGCCTCTTGCTCGAAGCAGGCGGCGGGCCTCGCTCCGTCACCGTCCGCAGGCACGCCCCGAACGGAGGCGGACGGCGGCGGCCATGGCCCTCGCGCGGTCCCGCCCAAGGATGCCAACGTCATCGTTCTGTCCATCGACAGCTTGCGGGCCGACATGCCCTGGGCGGGCTACGCGCGTCCCATCGCCCCGCGACTTTCCGAATTCGAAGCGAAGGCCGTGAGCTTCAGCCGGGCCCACTCGATCTCGTCTTATACATCGATGAGTCTCGGAGGCCTGCTCGGCGGGCGCCTCCCCTCGGGGCTGAATCGAAGTGGCTACTTCTTCGGGACGTATCGCAACGACCTTTTCTTTCCGCAGCTCTTGCAGAGGGCGGGGGTGCATACGATGGGCGTCATGGCCCATATGTACTTCAAGGGCGCAGGTTTCGAAGCGGGCTTCGACGATTGGAGGCTCGTGCCCGGCATTACGTTCGACCCGAACACCGATCGTGACGTGACATCGCCGCAGCACGAAAGACTCGCCGAAGAAATGCTCGGGGACCCCCTCAACGACTCACGGCGTTTCTTTTTCTGGGCCCACTTCCTCGACCCCCACGATCTGTACATCAAGCACGAAGGGATCGACTGGGGAAAGGGCCCGCGCGATCGCTACGACGGCGAAGTGACGTTCACCGACGGGTACGTGGGCAAGCTCCTCGATTTCGTCGCGCAAAGGCCCTGGGCGAAGCGAACGATCATCGTCGTCACCAGCGACCACGGTGAAGAGTTCGGGGAGCACGGTATGACGCGGCACGGGTTCGAAGTGTGGGAGACGCTCGTTCACGTGCCGCTCATGGTCCTGGCGCCGGGTGCCAAGCCGAGGCGCATCGATGCCTTGAGGAGCGCGCTCGATCTCGCGCCTACGATTCTCGATCTCTTCGGCGTTCGCCCACAAGCCTCGTTCGAGGGTAAATCGCTCGTGAGCGAGATTTATGGCGGCCCGATCGAAGAGAGGGATGTCGTCGTCGATCTCCCCATGACGAGCGACAACGGCAAGCGGCGCGCGCTGCTGCATGGGACCGACAAGCTCATTTGCTTCGATGGCGACAGCTTCTGCAAGCTCTTCGATCTCGCCAAAGACCCCATGGAAACGTCTCCGCTCCCGCGGGGACCCGCGTATGCGTCGATGAAAAGGCGCTACGACGAAGCGGCCAAAGCGGTTAAAGAGGTCGAGCCGTACGCGTGTAATGCCGATTGCCTGAACCACGCCTACAGGAAAAAGCTGGAGGGCCACTGATGCGGATTGTCCCTGTGCCGTGCCTCAATGACAACTACGCGTATCTGCTCATCGCGGAGACCGGCGAAGCGGCGATCGTCGACGCGTCCGAGGCCGAGCCCCTTCGCGACGCCGTTCGCCGCGAGGGGGTCACGCCGCGGGCGATCTGGAGCACGCATCACCATTGGGATCACGTCGGGGCGAATCGAGAGCTCGCCGACGCGCTTCATCTGGAGGTCGTGGGGCACGTGTCGGACGAGGGCCGCCTGCCGGCATTGAGCCGACGCGTGGACACCGGCGATCGCGTGCAGGTCGGCGAGGTCATCGCGACGTGCGTCCACGTCCCGGGCCACACGCGGGGTGCCGTTGCCTACTTCGTCGATACCGGCCGGGAGCGGGCCGTGTTCACGGGAGATACCCTCTTCATCGCGGGATGCGGCCGACTCTTCGAGGGCACGCCGGCCCAGATGCTCGCTTCGCTCACGCGCCTGTCCGAGCTCGCCGCGGATACGCGCGTCTACTGCGGACATGAATATACGGAGCAGAATCTGCGGTTCGCCGCGTACCTCGAGCCCGACAACGATGCCATAAAGACGGCGCGTGACGCAGCCGCGACGCAGCGCGCTCGCGGGCAATCCACCGTGGGCACCACCATCTCGCACGAGCTGGCGGTAAACCCATTTCTGCGCGTCCGATCGGCGCGCGCCCGCCGCACGCTGGGGATCCCCCCCGGTGCAGACGACGTTCAAGCGTTCGCGGCCATGCGCGCTGCCAAGGACTCGTTCTAGGCCTGCCGAAGCCGCTCAGCCCTGGCGAATCTAGGGACAGGCCCGGCTCTAACGCGCGATTATTCGCCGTCCATCGTGCCCATGGCCGGCAGCGCGAGGGGTTGAGTTCGATTGGACGTCGGGGCGAGAGGATCAGCCTCCGCGAGTGGCGCTGTCTGCGGGCGACCGTCCCACCGCGCCTTTTGCGAGCCCGATAGGTCGATGACGCGCAAGACCGCGAGGATGCGCATAATCTGGTATGCCGGATCGATCTCGAACCACCGTACGGCGAAGTTCGGTGACTGGCCCCATTTGTGGTGGTTGTTCTGAAAGAGCTCCCCCATCGTGAGAACGTCGAATAAGAGTGTATTCTTCGAGTTATCGTCGCTCGTGTAGTTTCTGTAGCCGAGCTTGTGCCCGCACCAGTTCACGATGGCCCCGTGCACCGGACCCATGACCCAGTGGATCGGCAAGAGCAGGAACATCCACCAATGGGTGGCGAAGGCGATGTAATACACCGCGTAGAGGGTTCCCCATGCCACCGAGGCGGGATAGCTCGAAAGGGTGGTGTCGAGCAGTTTCCACTCGGGGTAGCCGCCTTCGAAACGGGGTTCGACGTCGAAGCGCCTGTGGCAGATATCGGCGTAGAGGAGCTTCGTTCTCCACATCATCGCGAAGAAATTCGGCTGGACGACGGGCGAATGCGGATCGCGCGGCGTGTCGCTGAAGGCGTGGTGCATCCGGTGCATCGTGGCGTAGCCGCGCGGGTTCAAGTAGCTGGAGCCCTGGACGGTCCACGTCAGGAGATGGAAAAATCGCTCCCATCGTTTGCTCATCGTGAACTGCCGGTGAGCTCCGTAGCGATGCAGATAGAAGCTCTGCAGGAACACCGAACCCTGCCAGTGCAGCACGAAGAAGAGAAGGATGGCCACGACACTTTATGTACGGGGCCGGCGCGCGCGTGGCCGCCACGATTCGGTCACGCCTGGCCGGCGCTGTGTCACGGTTCGGTCATCGCGTCGTCCGAGCCGCTGGCGACGATCCCGTGGACGCGGCCACGTTCGTGCGCGAGCCACGGACCCAGCGCAGCACGGAGCCGCGCATCCGCCAGCCAATGGGCCGAGCGCGTGAGCGTCGGAACGAACCCGCGCGCGCGCTTGTGCTCGCCCCCGGCTCCTGGTTCGAACACGTCAAGCCCCCGCTCGATGCAGTAGCGAACGCCCGCGTAGTAGCACGCAACGAAGTGCAAACATGGGACCTCCACCCGGGCTCCCCAGTAGCGGCCATAAAGTCGCGCGCCCTTTGCGACGTTGAACGCGCCGCCGACCATCGCCCCGCTTCGCCGGTCGCGCGCGACCATCCAGGCGAGCCTGTCGCGAAACCGCTCAGCCACGCGTTCGAAGAAGGCCACGTTCAAATAGAGCCGACCCCAAGGCCCGTGCTTGTCGATGGTCGTTTCATAGAAGGCGTGCATCGCCCGGGCGGCGGCCGGCGTGTAGGCCTCGGGGGCCAATACGTCGACGTCGATTCCTGCCTCGTGCACTCCTCGCAGCTCGCGCTTGATCTGGTTTCGGTGCTTGGACGAAAACCGCGCGAGGTAGTCCTCGAACACCGAGTTCCCGTTGCGAAACCAGTGAAACTGGAACCCATCGCGGCGGAGGTATCCACTGGATTGCCAGCCTTGCGCCTCGTCCTCGCGGGGAAAGAGCACGTGTGCGCCCGAGGCTCCCGCTTGGGCACACACCTGGCGCGCGGCCGCCGCAATGGTCTGCGTCGCGAGGGCGCGGTCCTCGCCGGGCAGGGCGAGCACTCGGTCCCCCGTGGCCGGCGTAAAGGGAACCGCGATGACGAGCTTCGGGTAGTAGGGGATCCCGACTCGCTCTGCGAACTCCGCCCAGTTCCAATCGAACACGAACTCGCCTTCGCTATTGCCTTTGATGTACGAAGGGGCCGCCGCTACCAGCGTGGGTCCTCGCCAGAGAGACAGGTGTGCGGGCATCCACCCCGTATTCCCGCCGACACAGCCGGTTTCCTCGAGTGCGTCGAGCCACGTGTACTCGACGAACGGCGAGGAATCGGCTGCGACGAGCGCGTCCCACGCTTCCTGCGATACGGCGCGGACGCGGTCGAGCACGCGAATCGTGTAGGGCGTTGGGCCCATAGGGCTTTTGGGATCTGACGGTGTGGCCGGAGATGGAAGTTGGGGGGCTTGGGGGGAGAGGATCTCCCCCCAAAACCTGGCTCGTGAAGAGCTGCCCAGCATTTCCGGGCAGCTCTTGAGGGTACGACCCAAGGAGATGGGCAGATCGTGGGTCCGCTCGGTCCCATAGCATCATCTCGTCGTGGCCGGGGGGGAGGAGTCGGCTTCGGGACGGGTAGGGGCGGACCTCGCTCGCCTCGATGACCCTCGCGTTGACTCTCCGCTCCTAGACGGTAGCTTCGAGCGGCATGCATGTTGCTGTAGTTCAGCTGAATGCGCAGGCGGATCTCGACGAGAACCTTGCGCGGGTTCGTCACTGGATCGCCCAGGCAGCCGCGGCGGGGGCGCAGCTCGTGGCCCTCCCCGAGAACTTCGCCTTCATGGGCGAGGAGGCGCAAAAGCGCGAGCTCGCCGAGCACCTGGACGGCGCGTTCCCGGGTCCGATCTTGAGCGCGCTCGCCGAGAGCGCGTCCAAATACGGCGTTTGGCTGGTCGCGGGTGGCATGCCGGAGAGAAACGACGACCTCGCGCGCCCGTACAACACCTCGGTGCTCATCGATTCGCGCGGCACGATCGCCGCCACGTACCGGAAGGTTCATCTGTTCGATGTGACGCTCCCCGACGGCACCTCGTACCGGGAAAGCGCGGCCACGAGCGCGGGCTCCGAAGCTGTGACCGCCGAGGTTCTCGGAGTGCGGGTGGGCCTGAGCGTTTGCTATGACGTCCGGTTTCCAGAGCTCTATCGGCGGCTGGTCGATCAAGGCGCGCGTGTCATCACGATTCCTGCGGCCTTCACCCTGACAACGGGCAAAGATCATTGGCATACGCTCGTCCGGGCGCGCGCCATAGAAAATCAAGTGTACGTTCTCGCTCCGGCCCAGCACGGCAAGCACCCGCGCGGGCGCACGACGTATGGCAAATCGGTCATCGTCGATCCGTGGGGTGAGATCGTGGCCCAATGCTCCGAGGGCGAAGGTTTTGCTGCGGCACGGCTCGACTTCGCCTACCAGGACCGCGTGCGCACCGCGCTCCCGTCACTCCTGCACCGAACGTGGTAATCCGGGTTCCGCTGATCGACGTCGCCGCGCAAGAGGCAACGGTCGCGAGCGCGGTTCTGGAAGCCATCGAAAGGGTGGCCCGCAAAGGCAACTTCGTGCTCGGGGCCGAAGTCGACACGTTCGAGCGCTGGCTCGCGGCCCAATGCGGGGTTGCGCATGCCATTGGCGTGGCTTCCGGCACCGACGCGCTCGTCTTGAGCCTTCGCGCGCTCGGCGTCGGCCCTGGAGACGCGGTCGTCACGCCGGCGCTCTCGTTCATCGCGGCGGCCGAGGCGGTCGCGGTCGCGGGAGCGCGGCCGGTATTTTGCGATGTCGACCCGAGTACGATGAACGCGAGCGACCGCACGGTGGACGACGCGCTGGGCCGCGCTCGGCGAGAGGGATTGCGTGTTCGAGCGATCCTACCGGTGCATCTGTTCGGCCGGTGTGCCCCCTTGGCGGCGCTTCATGCGCTGGCGTTGCGGGAGGACGTTGCCGTCGTAGAAGACGCGGCGCAGGCGATTGGGGCACGCGACGAACATGGCGGTTCGGCCGGAGGCTTTGGCGACGCCGGCTGCTTTAGCTTTTTCCCGACGAAGAACCTGGGCGCGTGGGGTGACGGAGGCGCGGTCGTCACGTCCCGGGACGACGTGGCCCAACGCGTGCGACGCCTGCGCGCGCACGGCGCCGTAGCCCCGTACGTACACGCCGAAGTGGGCTGCAATAGCCGTCTCGACGCGGTTCAAGCGGCGGTTCTCATGGCCAAAGCGTCGCGCTTGGCGTCATGGCAGCGTGCGCGGGCGTCACTCGCAGCCCGCTATTGCGCCGAGCTGTCTCGGCTGCCGATCGCCTTGCCGACCGCCCCCGAGCCTCCGGCGGTCCATGCATGGCACGCGTATGTGGTCCGGTGCAATCGCCGCGATGAGCTCGCACAATGGCTCCGGGAGCGCGGAGTGGAAACGCGCGTCTATTATCCAGTGCCCATCCACCGGCAAGCGTGTTTTGCGGCGCTGGGAACGGGGGCCTTGCCCGAGGCCGAGGCGATATGCAGAACGGCCCTCGCGTTGCCGCTCTTCACGATGATGACCGAGGCGCAGCAAGCGTACGTCATCGAACAGATTGTGCGGTTCTTTTGACGCCTGGACTCTCGGCCGATCGCAGCCGTCGTGTGGGTCCATTCAGGGGATCACCTGGGTGATCGCCGCTCCGGTGTAGGTGACCGTGGCAGCGACGGTGGGCGCCGTCGTCGGCGAAAAGCCGACGGCATGGGTCGCCGAGATCCGCACCACCTGGAAGGTCCGGGAGGCCAGCATTGCCGCGAAGGATCCCTGACGGGCGCCGATGGTCAGCGTCTTGGTGGCATCGGTCCATGTGATCGGGATTTGCGTAAAAGCGCCTCCCTCGTAGTCGTAAGAGTGCCCCTCGTCCTCGTAGAGCGAAAACGATCCGTCCGCCCCGCTGTAGACATAGAGCACGATCGGATTGGCCGGCGTTTGGTCGGTATATTGGAGAGCCGGCCCGACCGGAACGATGGATCCCGCGCGCACGTAGACCGGCATCGCGTCGAAGGGTGCCGGCGCCGTGATCGTCTGGGCGCCGGCCTGGAAGGAGCCGTCCCAAAATCCGTACCACCCGGCCGCCGGAGGTAGATAGACGGAGCGGCTCGTCGCCTGGTAGGTGGTAATCGGGCTGACGAGAAAAGCAGGGCCGAACATGTATTCGTCGCTGACCTCACGCGAAGTCGGATCGGTGCGAAAGTCCATCACCAGCGGTCGCAAGATCGTGGCCGCGTTCTGGGTGACGGCCCCCGCGAGGGAATAGATGTACGGCAGCAGCTGGTAGCGCGTCTGGTCGAACTTCAGCATCGCGTTGTAGGCGGGGCTACCGTCTCCGCCGAACTCCCAAATCTCGCGGAGGGGCGCCTGCCCGTGAACACGCATGATGGGCAGGAACGTCGCGAATTCGAACCATCGGGTGTTGAGCTCGTACCATTCGGCTTGATCGGCCGCCGTGGGTGTCACGGCCGCAAATCGCGCGGGCACCGCAAACCCTCCGCTGTCCAGGGTCCAATAGGGCATACCCGATATCGAGAAGCCCAATCCCGCCGGAATCTGTTTGGCCATCGCGGTCCACGTCGAGCTGATATCCCCCGACCAGGTCGTGGCCCCGTAGCGTTGTTGGCCGGCGAACCCGTTGCGCGTCAAGATGAAGACGCGCTGGTTGGGGGCCGCACCGCGCTGCCCCTCGTAAACTGCCTCGCTGTTGACGAGAGAATACGCGTTGTGCATCCGAGCGCCGGTGCCGAGGAACGTCGGATTCATGTGCGTGCTGTTCGTTTCGATCTGCGAGGCGACGCTCGAGAAGGGACCGCTGCCGGTCGCGTTCGAGTCGCCCTCGACGACTTCCGGCTCCGTCGCGTCGAGCCACCACGCGTCGACCCCCAAGCTGAAGAGTCGAGTGTTGATCTGCGACCAATACAGTGAACGCGCGGATGGATTGAAGGCGTCGTAAAAGGTGAACGGATAGCCCACGAAGTCCAGGTCCCCGGCGTCGACGTTGGGGAGGTAGACGAACCCGCCCGCCGCGAGCGCCTTGTAGTTGTCCGTGCTCGTGTAGAACTTGGGCCACACGGAAATCATGAAGTGCGCGTTGTACGTCTGGTGGATCGAGTTGACCAAGCCTTGTGGATCTGGATAGCGCGTCGCATCGAACTGGTGCGTGCCCCAACCGGTGGGGACCCAGTACTGCCAATCCTGGACGATGTTGTCGATTGGCGCCATGCGCGACCGATAGCCTTCGAGGACGCCGGTGATGTCGGTCGTCGACGTGTAGTGCTCGCGCGATTGCCAATAGCCGAACGCCCAGCGCGGCAACATCGGCGCCTGCCCGGTGAGGCGCCGGTAGCCGCCGATCACATCGTCCATCGCGGGACCGTAGACGAAGTAGTAGTCGATGCCGTCACCGACCTGCGACCAAAGGGAGGTCGTTCGCGGCGTCGCGGGGGGCGGCTTCCAAGTGAACTGCAGTATGTTCACCCCGCTATCGCTCGTCCATTGCAAGTGCACCGGGTACGCGGTGCCGGCCTGGAGCGTGACTTTGGCGACTTCGACGTTGGGCAACCAGCCTTGCCGCCAGTGGTTGACCACCGTCTGGTTATTGATGTCGAGCTGCAGGTTCCCCGAGGCATACGTGAAGAACTCGTAGTCGCCCGTGACGGGCGCCGTGACCATTCCCTGCCAGTCGACCGTGCCCGTGCTGGCGCCCATGACGGTGTTGTTGGGATCGCTGGCGACGTACGTGACGCCCGGAATCTGCTGCGGCTGGCCCAGGTCTCCGAAGCGCGTGTACGACGTGTTGTCCCATAGAACCCCATAGCCCCGGCTCGAGACGAGAAAGGGGATGAATACCTCCGTGTTGTCTTGCCGGAGATCGAGGTCATAGCCTTTGATATCGAAGTGGCCCTGCTGGTGTTGGCCGAGGCCGTAGAGGGACTCATCGCTCGCCGGTTGCCATTCCTGGCGCACGTTGTTCGTCTGATCGCCCTGTACCGTCGTGGGGGTGAGCGTCCGCCCGCTGCCCGCCATCTCGGCCAGGAGGGGCTGGCCCGTCGGATCCAGGAACGACACTGCGCCTGTGGTCGTGTCCACGCGCACCTGGAGATTGCTCGTCGTAAGGAGCATCTGGCCATTGGTGTTCGTGACCTGGCTCGGCGTCGGGACGCACTGCTTCGGTGCTGCGGCGAGACTCGGGCGGGTGAAGAAGGTGGCGTTGGCGGCGAACGCCACGCGAATCACGTTCGCCGCACAAACCTCGAGCTTGAGCATGCCACCCGCGACCGTGAGGACCGGAATGCTGGTCGCTGCCCCATCGGCCAGTCCGCCTCCGTCCGACAGCGCGGGCCCCCCTTCGAGCAGCCCCGCGTCACTGCCACCGGAGGGCGCTGTCGCCCCGCCGGTTCCGCTCGCCGTGCCTCCGGCGCCGGCCGTGCCGGTGCTGGCGCCTGGTTGACCGGCCGTCCCGCCGGCCGTGCCCGCACTCCCGCCCGTCGCGGCTCCGCCTGAAGTCGCGCCCGCGTTCCCGACGCCCGTGCTGCTACTGCCTCCGGGCGCACTCCCAGTGCCCGCGGCGTGGCAGCCGAGGCCGGGCAGCATAATGGAAGCCAGCACTGCGAGAGACCGCGCCAGACGCGTCGGCGAAAATCGCCGCCGGCCCGACCGCCGAAGCGAGCGATACCGTGGCCCCCTCGCTTGCGCGGGTCCCGACGGCGGTGAAAACGGTAGTTTACCTTTGACTCGCATAGGATAGGCCCTCATCTCCGCGCCGCTCGCTTCCGCAAAATTCCGGCACCCGAGAAATCCGTGACACCCGCCGAGAAGCGCCGCGTCGGTCCCCACCGTAGCGAGCGCTTTGGGCAGATGCGCGATACTCCGAAACCGAGATTCCCGCCACGACATCTCTACCTTGCCATCGAGCGCCTCCGCTACGGCCTCTGCACCGAGATGAGCTGAGACAGAAGCCGCTCGGAGGCCATTTGAGCGTACGCTTTCCCCCCAACCAGCGAATTTCGCGAGAAGACACCCATGATCAAGATTTATGGAAACCCCGTGAGCACCTGTACGCGCAAGGTCCTGATGACCCTCGCCGAGACGAACACCCCGTACGAAATGGTGGTGATCGATTTCGCCAAGGGCGAACACAAACAGGAAACGCACCTGCGCCATCAGCCGTTCGGACGCATTCCCGCCCTCGACGACGGCGGCTTCGAGATGTTCGAATCGCGCGCGATGTGCCGCTACATCAACGACAAGGCGAACGGCAAACTCGTACCGTCCGACATCAAAGCGCGCGCCAAGATGGAGCAGTGGATCAGCATCGAGACGTCGGAGTTCACCCCGAGCGCGATGAAGTTCGTCTATCAGTACGCGTTCCACCGTCCTCAGGAGCCCTCCGTTCTCGAAGCCGCGACCAAGGCGCTCGAGCTCACGTGCGGCGTGATGGAAAAGCAACTCGCGCAGACGCCGTTCCTTGCCGGGGCGGACTTCTCGATCGCCGACGTATGTTTCATGCCGTATCTCGAGTACACCGTGCCAACCCCGGCCAAGGAGATCTTCGCGAAGTACCCGCATGTGATGTCCTGGTGGAACAAGCTGGCCGAGCGTCGGACGTGGCGAAAGGTGATTGGGTCTTAGCGAGTCACCTGCAGGTGAGTCACCCGGGTCACCCTGAGTCTCGCTCCGCCTTGCCTCCGGCAAGGCTCCGCTCGACAGAAGGGGGTCGCACGTCACGTCGAGGGGAGCGATGCCGCTCCACCTCGAGCTCCCCAGCAGGAACAAGACGCTTGTTTCCTGGTCAGTCACCCGGGTCACCCTGAGTCTCGCTCCGCCTTGCCTCCGGCAAGGCTCCGCTCGACAGAAGGGGTTCGCACGTCACGTCGAGGGGAGCGATGCCGCTCCACCTCGAGCTCCCCAGCAGGAACAAGACGCTTGTTTCCTGGTCAGTCACCCGGGTCACCCTGAGTCTCGCTCCGCCTGCCTCCAAGGCTCTGCTCGACAGCAGGAAGAGACGCTCGTTTCGTAGTACGAAACGAGGGTCAACTTGGAGGCCCGCAATTCGCGATGATCGCACCCTCGTTCCCGCGTCCTCCGGCCGAGGCCCTGGCGGTTGAAGCCGGCCGTGCATTTGCCGCCCGATTCGGCCGCCCCGCCCAATGGCTGGTCGTCGCGCCGGGTCGCGTAAACCTCATTGGGGAGCACACCGACTACAATGACGGCTTCGTGCTCCCGATGGCCATCGAGCGATGCGTCGCAATGGCCGCCGCCCCTGTAGACGCGATGGAGCCGCGAATGCGCGTCTACAGCGCGGCGGTTGGCGCGTCGGTGGACATCGCTTTCGACTCGGCCGAGAAGGATGCGCGCGGGGCATGGTCGAACTACGTGCGCGGGGTCGTCGCTGGCTTTCGAGCGCGGGCCCAGGTCATCCCCTCGATGGACGTGCTGGTCGCGTCCGACCTGACCCTCGGAGGCGGGCTATCGAGCAGCGCGGCGCTCGAGGTGGCCACGGCGACGCTGCTCGAGGCGGCGACGGGCGGCGAGCTCACCGCGGTCGAAAAGGTAAAGCTCTGTCAGCGAGCGGAGCACGAGTACGCGGGCGTGCCGTGTGGGCTCATGGATCAACTCGCGAGCGTGCACGGGGACCGTCGCGGTCCGTTGCTCATCGACTGCCGCTCGGGGGCCACGCGCACGGTACCCATGGGCCCGGAGGTCGCGGTCGTCATCTGCAATACCGGCGTGCGCCACGCGCTCGGGGACGGGGAATACGCGCGTCGCCGTGCCGAGTGTGAGCGTGCGGCGCGGGCGCTCGGCGTCGCGAGCCTTCGGGACGCCACGATCGACATGGTAGGCGCTCGCGGCAATGGACTCGATCCTGACGCCCGGCGGCGGGCACGGCACGTCGTCACGGAGAACGCGCGAACGCTCGCCGCGGCTTCTGCTCTCGAACGCGGTGACTTCGCTGCCGTGGGTCACCTGTTCGGTGAGAGCCACCGGTCGCTGCGCGATGACTTCGAAGTGAGCTGCGAAGAGCTCGACATCCTGGTAGACGAGGCTCGCGACCTTGGACATGACTGGGGCGTCTACGGAGCAAGGATGACCGGCGGCGGTTTTGGCGGATGCACGGTGACCCTCGTTCGTTCCGAGCGTGTGCCGGGCGTGCTCGACGAGCTGAAACGTCGGTACGCGCGGAAGACAGGGCGCGTACCGGAGATATTCGTCACGCGTCCCGCAACGGGAGCACGCCGGGTGGACATCGACGCGGTGAGGAGCGAGCGCCCGTGAGCGTCGGTCGACCCGATCTCGACCAGTATCCGCATCGGCGTTTGAATCCGCTGAGCGGGGAATGGGTGCTCGTCTCTCCCCAGCGCACCCAGCGGCCCTGGCTCGGGCAGGTCGACGCGCCGCCGGCCGAGGGCCGCCCCGCCTATGACGCCGGCTGTTACCTCTGCCCCGGCAATTCCCGCGCGAACGGGATCGTCAACCCCGCGTACGACCGGACGTTCGTCTTCGACAACGACTTCAGCGCGCTCCTCGCGCAATCCGACGATCGAGCCCCGGCCGATGATCCGATCTTCGTCGCCGAGGGCGTTCGTGGCGTCTGTCGCGTGCTGTGCTTTTCGCCGCGGCACGACCTCACGCTGGCGGATATGGATGGACCGGCCGTCGAGAATGTCATCGATGCCTGGGCGAGAGAGACCCAGGCGCTCGGCGAGCGTTACACCTGGGTGCAGGTCTTCGAGAACAAGGGAACGGCGATGGGGTGCTCGAATCTGCACCCGCACGGGCAGATCTGGGCTTCGACCCGCTTGCCCAACGAGCCCGCCAAAGAGGACGCTCGGCAGCGCGCCTACTTCGAGCGCCGGCGCTCCCCGCTGTTGGTCGACTACGCGGCCCGCGAATTGGAGATCGGGCAGCGCGTAGTGTGTGCCAGCGCCGACTGGCTCGCTGTCGTTCCTTACTGGGCCGTCTGGCCCTACGAGACGCTGATCATGCCGAGGCGACCCTTCGCTCGGCTGCCGGAGGTCCCGGGGCGCGAGCGTGCGAGTCTGGCGGCTCTGCTGCAGGAGCTCCTTGGAAAATACGACCGCCTCTTCGGCGTCTCCTTTCCGTATTCCATGGGCTGGCACGGCGCGCCGTTTGCGGCCGGGCCATGCGACCACTGGCAGCTCCACGCCCACGTACTTCCCCCGCTGCTTCGCTCGGCCACCGTCAAGAAGCACATGGTCGGCTACGAGATGCTCGCCGAGCCCCAGCGCGACCTGACGCCGGAGATGGCCGCAAGCCGGCTTCGAGCGGTCCCTTAGGAGCCCTTTGGTGGGTACGAACATCCCGGTTGCAAAATTTTTCCCGCGGGGCCACTTCGGGCTTGCGTGCGGACTGAATGACGCGACGCATTGTCGAGGTAATCATTGGTGAATTCAGCCCCGTCCGGCGTTGGTAATGGCGCGATTACGGCGTGATGCGGCGTAGGCCGTGCAGCTTTTGACTTGGCGTTTGCCCTCAGATACCGTGCAGCGGATTCGGCTTTGGCATTATTTTCTCCACGATTAGCCGGAAACCACACATCTTTCATTCGGGCCGCAGGCGGGAATTGCGATCCGCTTCGAACTAAGCAAATTGGCCTACTACTACTTTGGAGCGGAGGATTTTATGAAGCGCATGCTGCGTACGACGATCGTCGCGGTCCCCCTTGCCGGCGTCATTGGCGTCGCTCTCAACTGCTCGAGCACAGGAACCGGCACCTACGTTCCCGCCGGAAGCACCGGCTCGTCGACGGGATCGACCAGCGGTGAGACAAGCGGTACCGGCGGGACCGATGGGCCCATCAGCGGCGCGACGGGCACCGCCGGCGCGACGGGCACGAGCGGCGCGACGGGCACCGCCGGCGCGACGGGCACCAGCGGCGCGACGGGCACCAGCGGCGCGACGGGCACGAGCGGCGCGACGGGCACCAGCGACGAGACCGACGGTGGCGGTGCGACGGGCACGAGCGGCGCGAGCGGCGCGACGGGCACGAGCGGCGCCACGGGTAGCAGTGGCGCGACGGGCACCAGCGGCGCGACGGGCACCAGCGGCGCGACGGGCACCAGCGGCGCGACCGACGGGGGCGGTGCGACGGGCAGCAGCGGCGCGACGGGCACCAGCGGTGCGGCCGATGCTGGCGCGGTCAGCGTCGCCACCATTTTCGGGACCAAGAACACCTACGGCGAGTCCGTACAAAACTCGTTCATTCTCTTTCCGTGCTACTCGCAGAACCAACAAGACTGCATCACGTATCAAGCCGCGTGTCCCAACCAGGATACGACCTTGCCGATGGAGCAGCAGGGATTCACGACGCACGAGTACTTTAACTTGGGCGGCACGCCGGGAACGATGTACTCGGCGACGTTTACCGTCCACGGGGTCTCCGAAGCCAAGTACTACATGGATGGGACCCGGTTCGCAGGGAATGGCGATCCGCCCAATCCCTACGCGCCGGAAGGAATCGACACGTTCTACACGGGCGGTACGCCGGTCAACGTCGAGAACTACAACATCTACAAGATCACCGTATGGAACGCTGCGGCCCCGGGTGCGGACGCGGGCCCCGGCGGCACGGGCACCGAAGTGCAGCACTACTATTTGAACTCGTTTCCACAGACCAACACGCCGTACGAGTATCACGAGACATTCCCGATCTCCTGGACCCACCAGATCCCGGTACCGGGCGGCGGCATCATCGAGTACTCGACGGCCGACCGCAACTGCCGCGCCGTGGACAATTGCGGCCCGGGCTTTCGCACCACTCCGTGCACGGGCGCCAATACCTCGATCAATATCCCGAGTGACCCGAACGTCGTGATTCCGATGACGTACATGGGCCAGCAGGTATCGTCCTTGAATTTGATCACGGGCGCGACGCAGCCCTACCACTCGCAGACGTTCCACATCACGGTGACCGCAGTCACTCCGATGTAGCGACTCTTGCCGCGGAGCGCGCTTCGTGCTTGCGCGCTCCGCCTTCGCGCAAGTATTGTCCCGGGCGCGAGCGGGGTCTCCTCGGGGGGTGAGGAGGCCTTACCCGCGATGCGGGCGGCCGGGCGTTTGCCCGCGTCGCGCGCGTCACCGAGAAAGGATCGAAGCGCGAGCCGCATGACCTTCGTCAGATCGTCCCGAATGAAGCTTGCCGTCGTCACCGCCACGTGTGCGGTGGGACTCTCGCTAAGCCGCCCGGGTCTCGCCGACGTGACCATCGTCAAGGGCGATGCCTGGGAAAT
This sequence comes from uncultured delta proteobacterium, assembly GCA_963831555.1. Taxonomy (GTDB): domain Bacteria; phylum Myxococcota_A; class Polyangia; order Polyangiales; family Polyangiaceae; genus Palsa-1150. Next base: position 73,074 of record CAWHQT010000012.1, on the reverse strand, counting down.
GTACACGACCGGCCGGATCGACGCGTTTTTCAGCTACGGGGTCGGCGACGCGAACCCGGTGGTCCGGCCCGGCGAGAACATCCCCGCGGGCGGAGGGCTCAACACCGGCAATGACAACGTGCCGAGTAGCTCCCCGCCGGTCATCGGTCCCGATGGAAACCCCGTGCCCCAGCAGGGTCGATTCCAGAGCATGCGCTTGCGGAGCGGGTTCGTCCCCAACGTGTTTGGCGTCGGCTTCCGGCGCAAGATGAACGACGACACCACGCTCAGCGTGAAACTGGCCATCTGGGCCACGCTCGAGACGGACTCCCAGCGCAAAGAGGCTCAAGTCGTCGCTGACGCGCGGGAGGGTTATCTGAAGGTCGAGAGCAAGAAATGGGGGAGCGTCCTCGCGGGGCGCGAGCTCGACCTCTTTTCGCGCGGCGCCACAGAGAACGACTTCTTGTACGGGCACGGCTACGGGCTCGGATTCCCGGGGAACATCGACAACGTCGGACCCACCAACGGCATGATCGGATTCGGCGTTTTGGCCGCGTTCTTTTCTCCCGGAATCGTATACACCACGCCGAACCTGGGCGGCCTTCAGCTGGCGGTCGGAGTCTACGACCCTTCGCCCCTTCCAGGGTTCTTCGATGCGACGAGGGAGGCCCGAACCGAAGGCGAGTTCACCTACGACTTGAGCAAGGGTCTCCTCAAGCTTCACCTCTTTGCCAACGGCGGATATCAGAATTTTTATAAGAACGGTTCGAACGACTCAGCCCAGGGGTACGGCGTGGGGTACGGCGGACGAATCGAGGTCGGTCCCGTGCATTTGGGGTTGGCGGGTCACTACGGTAAGGGTCTTGGACTGGAGTATGCCTTCGAATCGGGGGACGTTGCCGTGTCCCCGAACTTCGAGCTACGCGACTTCGACGGATACTCTGCTCTGGGCCAGGTGGCCGTTGGGCCGGTCGACATCAACGCGGGCTGGGGCATATCGAGGGTCTTCGCGCTGCCCTCCGACACGATACCCGGCGCCAACATCAGCCTTCCCCAGCAGTGGGCCGTTTCGGCCGGGGTCGTCTACCACGTGACGGATTACCTTCATCTCGACGTCGACTACTTGCACGCTCTCGCCACGTGGAGCCTCGGAGAGCAGCAAATGATGGACTTTCTGAACAGCGGCATCACCGCCACCTGGTAAATCGCGAGCCCCACCCGCAGCCGGACACGCGAAGGGTGACGCGGGTGACTCACTTGTTCCTGCTGGGGAGCTCGAGGAGGAGCGGCATCGCTCCCCTCGACGTGCCGTGCGAGTCCATTCCGTCGAGCGGAGCCTTGCCGGAGGCCTGATCATTCGTCACATCTCGGGCGCCCCCGGCATAAATGCCGGGGCACCCCTGGAGAGCGGAGCACAAAGCCCGCCGCTGGCGGGCTAGGTCGATCCAGTGAGGCATGGTTGGCGACGGTCGAACGTGCCTGTCGTTTGTCGTAGCCCGCCAGCGGCGGGCTTCGCGTAATCGCTGTCCGAGTTGCCCCGGCATTCATGCCGGGGATGCGAGAACATGCAACCCGCACGGACAAGATGTGACGAATGATCAGGCCGGAGGCAAGGCGGAGCGAGACTCAGGGTGACCCGGGTGACTCACTATGAACATGTCCGGCACGGCGCGTCCGCCGCGCCGCCTGCACGATGTGGACGACCTGATCCAAGATTACCGCTACCAGGATGACCGAGCCGATGATGACGAAAGTCCAGTTCGAGTCGAGGCGCCAGATACGGTGGATTCCGCTCTCGTCGCGATAGCGGAGCTGGAACATATTGATGCCATTGTCGATGACGCGCATGATCGCGGAACCGATGATGATGCCGAGCACGGTTCCCTCTCCGCCCCGCAGCGAACAGCCGCCCAAAACAGCGGCCGCGATCGCATAGAGCTCATACGCGATCCCGACTTGTTGCGACATCTGCCCGATGTATGCGGCATAGCAGACGCCGGCGACGCCCCCCAGGCCGGATGAGATCACGTACGTCAGAGTCTCGACCTTCCTGACGTTGATACCCGAGTACTCGGCCGCTTCGCGATTGCCGCCAATCGCGTACACGTAACGACCGAATACCGTAAAATGCAAAAGATACGTGGCGAGTCCGATCACCACGAGAAAGATGACGAGGGGATACGGGACCAGCGGACTACCGGCGAACGAGCCGAGCCCGCCATCGGCCAGACCCAAGAGCGGAGACCCGGCCAGGCTTATCGTTCCGCCTTGACCACGGTCTGCGATACGCCTCGGACGAGCAACATGCCACCGAGCGTCACGATGAAGGGCTGGAGCTTGAGGCGCGTGATGAGCAGGCCTTGCCCGAGGCCGATGAGCACCGCGACGAGGAGCCCAACGGCGATACCCAGCCACAGGGGTTGGCCCATTCCTCCCGTCTGCGTCGAGGAAATCTTGGCGATCAAGACTCCCGTCAGCCCGATCACCGAGCCGATCGACAGGTCGATGCCGCCGGCGATGATGACGAAGCCGATGCCGATCGCGTAGATGCCGAGCATCGAGATTTGCCGCGCGGTGTTGATCGCGTTCGACTGTCCGAGGAAGTCGGGATTGGAGAGCCACAGCGACATGCACATCACCAGGAGCGCGATGGCCATGCCAAGTTCGCGTCTCATGCCGCTGCATTCCCTTCCGTCGTGCCGCCGCCGGTCATGAGCGACGCAATGCGCTGTTGCGTGAGGCCAGCGCGCGCGAGTACGCCCTTGATTCGCCGCTCGTGCATGACGACGACCCGGTCGCTCATGCCGAGAATCTCTTCCATGTCCGAGCTCACCATCAAGATGGTGATGCCGTCGTTGGCGAGCGCCGCCATGTGGCGATAAATCTCGGCCTTTGCCCCCACGTCGATCCCGCGGGTGGGCTCGTCCAGAATCAGGATGCGCGGGCTCATGGCCAACCACTTGCCGAGTACGACCTTCTGTTGGTTGCCGCCCGACAAGTTCACCACCTTTTGATGGATGCTCGATGTCTTGGTCCTGAGGCGCGCAACTTCAGCCTCCGCGACCTTCCGCTCTTTGGCTCGGTTGAGCAGCCCCCACCGGCTATAGTTGGCGACGTTTGGCAGCGACGTGTTCTGCGCGACCGACATGGGCAGCACCAGTCCGTGGCGCTTGCGATCCTCGGGCGCGAGGTAGACGCCTCTCGCGATCGCTTCGCGCGTGTTGCGCGGCAAGAAGGCTCGACCCTCGAGGGTCATCGTCCCGGAAAGCGCCTTCGTGACCCCGAAAAGGGTCTCCACGAGCTCCGTACGACCCGCTCCGACGAGTCCCGCGAACCCGAGGATTTCGCCACGCAACGCCGTGAAGCTCACGCCTTGTGGGGCTCCCGGAACGAGGAGATCGTGAACGCCGAGCACGGCCTCGACGGCCGCACCGTCGCTCTTGGCGGGAAAATACTGCTGCGAGAGCACGCGCCCGACCATCATCGCCACAATCTTGTCGTGCGTGGCCTCTTGGCGCTGGAGGTCTCCGACGTACCGTCCGTCCCGCAGCACCGTGATGCGGTCTGCGATCTCGAGCACCTCGGCCATCCGATGCGAGATGTAGATGACGCCGATGGCCTCGGAGCGGAGCTGACGGATGATCCTGAAGAGCTGGTCGGACTCGGCGGCCGTGAGGGACGACGTGGGCTCGTCCATGATGATGATGCGCGCGCGATTCGAGAGCGCCTTCGCGATCTCGACCATCTGCATCTGGCCGGCCGTCAGAAGGGAGACCGGGGTCGTGGGAGCCATGGCGAGTCCGACCCGAAGCAGCAGGGCCGCCGCTCTGGCGTTCATTTCGGCGCGCCGAAGTGGAGCGAGGAGAGACGCGCGGCCGGACCGCTCATTGCCAAGAAAAATGTTGGCGGCAATGTCGAGATTCGGCGCGAGCATCAACTCCTGGTGAATCAGGGCGATGCCCCGCCGCTTGGCTTCGCGAACCCCCGAAAGGACCACCGGCGCGCCGTCAATCGCGATCTCCCCCTCGTCGGGGAGGTGGGCCCCGCCGAGGATCTTCATCAACGTACTCTTGCCGGCCCCGTTCTCGCCCATGAGGGCGAGCACCTCGCCTGCGGCGAGCGAAAGGGGCACATTCTCGAGGGCCATCACGCCGGGGAAACGCTTGGTAATCCCTCGCATCGTGAGCAGCGTCGTCATTTTTTCAATTCGGCGAGCTGCTGCCTGAACGCCACGACGTTCGCCTTGTTGATGACCGAAACGCCCGTGTCGACGAAGCCGGTCGGAGGAATGGAAGCCTTCGCCGCTTCGCCTTGGGTGGCAAGGTCCAGCATCCACTTGCTCGCCAGATATCCGAACTGAAACGGCTTCTGAACCACCGTCACCTGAATCGTGTCGTTGGCAATCGCGTTGAGCGTACCCTCCTCCTCGTCGAAGACCGCGGCGAAGATCTTTCCCTTCTTCCCGAGGGCTTCGACGGCCGCCGCGATGGCAGGACCATTGTACGACCAAAGTCCGGCGACGAGGTTCAAGTCACCATGGGCGTTGATGATGTCTTCGACGTTCGATCGCGCCTTGGCCCGGTCGGTGTTGTCCTCGCGCTTGTCCACGATCTCGATGTTGTGCCCGGCGATGGCTTCCTGGATGCCCTTTAGCCGTTGCACGGCGTTGTCTGCCGACAGCGTCCCGACGAAGACCGCCATCTTGCCGCCGCTCGGTAGAATCTTCACGATCTCGCCGCCCAGTACCTTGCCCGCCTCGTAGTTGTTCGTGCCGATGTAAAGGAGGCGGCTGGACTTGGGGGCGTCCGAGTCGAACGTGATGAGCTTCGTCGCCGCCGCCACCTTGTTCAGCACGGGGACCTGGTCGTTGGGCGCTATGGCGCTGACCGCGATCCCGTCGTAACCCTGGCTGGCGAGATTTTCGAGAATCTGGTTCTGTTCCTCGGTGGTGCCGTTGGGCGGCATCTTGACGTCGACCTGCACCTTGGCCTCCGCCTCGTATTTGTGGACGCCGGCCGCGGCGATCTTCCAGAACTCGCTCGCGTTGTTGGTGACGAACGCAAGCTTCACGACCTTGGAGGGGCCGCCGTTCCCGCTGCTCCCCCCGCGATCGCAGCCCGCGATGCTCAAGCAAGCCAACGCAATCGTCGCGACGAACACGCAACCGAGTCTCCAGGATTTAGTCATGTCCACGGGCAGTCTCCTCAGTTGTCTTGGCAGAACACGTCGGACGAAAAAGCTGGTGTGAACCCGATGCCACGCCGGCCACGACGCAGCGCACCAGGGCTCGACCGTACCGATGGCCGCCCGTTTAGCACGCCGCGCGGGGAGGGAGGTAGGAGACCCTTCCGCATCCCGCCGCCGGAGCTACTCCGTCGAGAACCGAAACACCATGGCGTGCCGGTACGTCTGGCCGGGTTCGAGGATGACTTCATGCCTCCACGCCGGCACGTCGATTGAATTTGGAAACTTCTGCGTCTCGAGACAGAACGCGTCGTACTGCTTATAGGTGTGCCCTTTGCCGGTGATCGTTCCGTCGAGAAATATCCCCGCGTAAAACTGTACACCCGGCTGGTTGCCTTCGAGCGTCATGGTCCGGCCGGACCGCGGGTCTTTGACGCGCGCCACGGGCCGGAGTGCGTGGGGGTCACCGTTGACGACGAACGAGTGGTCGTAGCCCGTCGGGCTACCCGGCACCACGACGGCCTTCAAATCGCGGCCAATGGCCTTCGGGGTCGTGAAGTCGAAAGGAGTCCCGTCGACGGGTTTGATCGTGCCGTTCGGAACGACGGGATCGCCGGGAGTGTACTTATCCGCGTATAGCGTCAGCTGCTGGTCGAAGATCGGCCCCGAGTCGTACCCGGCGAGATTCCAGTACGTGTGGTGCACCATGTTCACGATGGTGGTCTTGTCCGTCGTTGCCACCATGTCGATCTTGAATTCGTTTGCGTTCGTCAGCGCGTAGGTCACGTGCGCCGTGACGGTGCCCGGATAACCCTCTTCTCCGTCCTTCGAGACGTACGTGAAACGGACGGAAGGCCCGCTTGCCGTATCGTTCGGCTCCGCGGCCCACACGACCTTGTCCCACCCTTTTTTCCCCCCGTGAAGATGATTGGGCGGGTTATTGATCGCGAGCTTGTACGTCTTGCCGGCGAGCTGAAACTCCCCGTTTCGGATGCGGTTGCCTACGCGGCCGACGGTGGCCCCGAAGTACGGGGTGCTCTTGAGATAGCCGTCGAGATTGTCATATCCGGCCACGACGTCGCCGAGCTTACCGTTCCGGTCCGGCACGTGCATCTCGGTGACGATGGCCCCGTAGTTGGTCACTTTCATCACGAGACCCTTCGCGTTGGTGAGCGTGTAAAGGCTCACCTCCTGGCCATCGACGTTTCCGAAGGAGCTCTTCACGATCGGCACGATCGGCACGGGTTGGGTCTCTTTCACGGTCGATGCGTCCGCCGGCGGTGGGGGTGGCGCCATGGCAGCCGCCGTGGGGGATGCCGTCACGGCGGGCGTGCTGCCGGTAAGAGGGGGCGGCGCGCCGGCCCCCGGATGTCCTGCGCAGGCGACCAGGAACGCAACCGAAAGGGCGGGGAGCAAACGCAAGGATCGCAAGATTGTCACCTTCGGTCGATCGCGAACGTCGCAAACGAAGTCCACCAAGTCGATGGGATTGCCCCGCGGCGCTGCGGGACCGGTTCCGGCCTTTCTTGGGGAAGCGGCCTGTCCGGACCCGTGTGGAGCTCCTCTTCCACCCCCATCGAACGCTCAGAAAAGACGACCGTCATGCGCGACGGTGCACACGCCTCGATGAAATGCTCCACTTCCCATTCATAACGTAGTTCAACTTCTTAGTGGTAGTGCGGTGATCGACCCCTCCCTCGCCGCCCCGCGGAGTGCATGGGTCCCCGGGATATCCGGGCGGACACTATCCAACGACAAACTTCAAGTCAAACCGGGGTTTCTCCGCGCGGCCGCGCGAGCTCGCGCAGGTTGTCTGGGCCCAAGCGCCCCAACTTCCAATTTCCGGGTACATCTTAGGCTGGCTCGCGTTCTGTTGAGTACGCTGGCGGACGGAAATCCTGGCGTCTCCACAGAGTCCCATCAATGGTAGCGGTGACCCTCTTTGATCGTGAGTCGCAACTGCACGCATGAAACGTGATGTGTCAAAGCCCCAATGAGACACGGCGTCGGCTCGGCGAAAGGGTGGCAACGCGTCGCAATGCGCGCCTGATGGCGCCACGGATCGCGCCGAATGCGCATTCACCGCAGACCCTCTGGGAGAGTCTCGCTGGGCCAGAGCGCGGGGACAGCGGCGGTGCAGTGACGGTGCAGTGACAGTGTGTTTTTCGGTGTCTTGACCGAGCGAATCGCACAGACTAGGCTCGGCGGACTCTGAAGGTGTAGCCGGAACTGGGGCTTCGGGGGCAGAGGATCTCCTTCAAAACCTGGGTCGTGAAAGCGCTGCGCGGCATTTCTGGGCAGCTCTCGAGCGGCGCGGACCCAATCTCCCGCACCGGCAGGCTCGTGAGAACGAGCGAGGATGATCACAACCATGGATGGAGGCAGAGACCGCGAAGTAGGGGCCGAGGGGCGGACCGGTCTCTCTTGTCTGTCTTCTCGTGATGGACCGGCTCTGGGGGACCGGCGGTCCGTCGAAGGTGCAGGGAGCACGTGAGTGCACGCGAACAAGCGCCGATACGTCGTCAGCCGCAACGGAACAAAGCGCAATTCGCTGGATTTCGGCCACCTGGCGGCCACCTGGGGTGGGCCGCCCGCGGGGCGGCATCGCCCTGCCGCGGGAGCCGCGGCACAGAGTGGACAGAGTAACTGTGGTGCAATGTCGAACGCGGTGTAGGATTGGACCGGATAAACTGAAAGTCTGGAATCGGAGGCAGATATGAGGACCCCCAACACCCGCTTCGTGGGACTACTCACGGCGGCGGTTTGGCTCGGCGCGGTGGGATGCGACGGCACCCTCGGCCCGTCGTCGGCCACGAGCGGTAGTGGCAGCACCGGCGCGGGCACGGGAGGCACCTCGAATGCGGGCGCGGGCGGTGCGTCGAGCGCAGGCGCAAGTGGCGCGTCGAGCACAGGCGCAAGTGGCGCGTCGAGCACAGGCGCAAGCGGGGCCTCGAACGCGGCGACCAGCGGCGCGGCAACCGCCGACGGGGGAGCCACCATCGCGTGTACGCCGCTTCCGACGATTACGCGCCGCTTGTGGCGGTTGTCGGCCGAACAGTGGGGCAGCGCCGTGCAGACTCTTCTCGGCTTGCCGGTCGCGCCGGTGCTGACGAGCCGCGGGGGAGAGGCGGGGTACGCTTTCTTCAGCGACGTTTCGCTGCAAGTCGACAACGATATGCAGTTCGACATGTACACGGTGTCGCAAGCGGTCCTCACGCAAATTGACCCGACCGTCACCACCACTATCGCCCCCTGCACTGGGACCACCGCCGCGGCCGAGACCGCCTGTGCGACGGCCTTCGTGCAAACGTTTGCCCAGAAAGCGTACCGGCGGCCCCTCGATCCCAGCGAGGTGACGAACCTGATGGCCGTGTACGCGCAGGGAGCGATGCAGGACTACAAGACCGGCATCGAGCTCATGATCCAGGCGATCGTGATCTCGCCGTCCTTCAGCTATCGAACCGAGCTCGGCCCGTCGACGCTGACGGCCGACGCCAGCGGAAATTACCCGGATACCACACTGACGCCGTACGAAGTCGCCAGCCAACTTGGATTCACGCTGCTGGGTACGTTGCCGGACGATGCGCTCATGGCGGCCGCCGCAGACGGCACCCTAGGCACCACCGCGGGGATCACGACCCAAATCAATCGGCTCCTCGGCCTTCCGGCGGTTCAGGCGAACCTGACCAACATCGTGCTCGGTTGGTTCAACATCGGGCAGATGTTCTCGAAGACCAAGGACACGACGCTGTTGTCCGCGCTGTCCACGGCCGAACAGGATCAGGGGGGCATCGAGGGGGACCTCTTTACCGCGACGCAGGATTACGTGAACGGCATCCTTTGGACGGGATCGGGAAAAATCGACGATCTCCTCACGTCCCAGACGGTGTACGTGAACCAGCGGCTGGCGACGCTCTTTCCGGGGGTGACGTACGCGGGGGCAGCCCCGACGAGCGATACGACGTTCGTGCCGGCGACCTGGCCCGCGTCCCAGGGACGGAGCGGTATTCTCACGCAGCCGAGCTATCTGTGGTCCGCGTCGGATCCTTCTCTCACTTCGATTGTAAAGCGCGGCAAGGGAATCCATGACAGCGTGATCTGTCAGGATTCGCTCGGATCGCCCGTCGATCTGACGACGCCGACGGCCATGAACGTCATCGCCTGCAAGTCCCCGGACGGCACGCAAACTCTCTCCACGTGCGACAGCGAGGTTCTGCAGTCGGACGCGCGCATGACCTTTCAGCCGTGCGAGACCTGTCACTCGCAGATGGATCCGTACGCGCGAGTCCTTCTCAACTTCGGCCCGATCGGAAACTACCGCACGGTGGACGAAGCGGGGCGGCCGATTGATCCGACCGTGACGTTCGTTCCCACTTCGCCGCTGGCTCCGACGACGTTGACGGGCGCCCAGGCCTTCACCCAGGCCCTCGTTTCGAGCGGCGTGATCGACGGCTGCTCGGTTCAGCAGATGGCCAGCTACGCGATCGGCTCGGCGATACAGAAATACAACACGTGCGAAATTGCGCCCATCCGTACGCAAACGGACGGCACCGTGAAGTCGCTGTTCAGCAACGTGCTACTGGCCAACTTCGTGCGTGCGCGCGCTGGAGGTACGAAGTGAGATCCTATAAGTTCGCTCGTCGCTCGTTTCTCCAAGGCCTCGGCGGCTCGGCCGCCTTGATGGTGCCGCTCCTGCGATCGATCGAAGCGCGCGCCGCGGGGGCTGCAGCGCCCTTGCGCTTCCTGGTCATTCACCATCCACTCGGAGCGAATCCCGGACTCACGAATTGGCGTCCGGCCGCGACCGCGACGACCACGACCTTCACGCTCCCCGTGGAGAGCGCCCCCTTCACGCCTCTGCAGCAGTCCATGGTGATGGTCGATGGGGTAAACCTCATCGCCGCCGGCACCAATAACGACTCCACGGGTGGCCAGAACACCCACGAGGGGGGGTTCTGCGCGATGATGACGGGAGTGCCGACCATTGGCATGGTGGGCCAGCAAGACCACTGCGCGGGCGGGCCGTCCATCGATCAGATTCTGCTCCAGCAGGCGCCCGGACTGGGGGGGCCCAACTTTCCCAACCCGACGCCCTTCGGGTCGTTGCAGCTGGCGGCGGACATTCGTTCGGATCGCGACGAAGTCGGTCCCCGGGTGCTCTCGTATCTTGCGCCGCTCCAAGGCCAGAGCGACCCGGGCCTCGCCCGCCAGCCCCTCTATCCGGAGACGTCGCCGCTCAACGTCTACAACCGCATTTTCGGTGGCGCGCTGCCCACGGGTTCCAACAGCGCGCAGATCCTGGCGCAGAAGCTCAGCGTCATCACGTATTTGCAAAGCGATCTGGCCCGTTTGCAAACCCTGGTGCCGTCCAGCGAAAAGGTCCGGCTCGCCGCGCATGCCGAAGCCATTGCCCAGATGGAGTCGACGCTCCAGGCGACCTATGGCACGGCCACCGCGAACCCTGTTTGCACGAAGCCTGCGATGCCGCAGAACTACATGGACACGACCCTGGCGGGCGACGCCGGCATGCAGGAATACGACAATAACACCACGGTCTATACGAATCTGGGCGGTCTTGATTATTACGTCCCGAACCAGCCCTCGAGCCACCCGTACCTGGATCTCGGCCAGACGCAGCTCAGGTTGATTAAGACCGCGTTTGCGTGCGACCTCGTCCGGGTCGCGACGTTCATGTGGGCTGCGGGCACGAGCTGGGTCGTTTTTCCGGGCACGTTTCAGGGGGCGACGATCACGGGCAATTTGCAGTCGACCCCGCATCACCCCCCGAGCCACGTCGATCCGACGATCGCTACGGGCACGGCCGCGTGGCTGGACCAGATCAACCAGTTTTACTCGGCCTCCACGGCAGCCGTTCTGCAGGAGTTCGCCACCACGCCGGACATCGACGGCAATATGCTGCTCGACAACACCATCATCGTTTACGTCACCGAGGTGGCGCGCGCGTGGGACCACAACCAGCAGAACATGCCTCTCATTCTTTTCGGTGGAAAGAACACTCGCCTCAACGGCGGTACGTTCCTCAAGGTGACGGGGGGTTCGCTCCCGACCCAGACCGGCGGAACGGGCAACCGTCCGTTCAACGACATGTGGCTTGCGCTCGCCCCCATTTTCGGGGTCACGATGAACAGCTTGGGCGCGGCCTCCCAATACACGGGCCCGCTCCCGGGCATCTTCACCTAAGCCGTCGCTCGCGCGCGATCACCGATCGCATCGTCGAGCACCCACGACGCCGCCGGAATCGCGCAGGGGTTTCGAAGTGAGTTCCTATAAGTTCGCGCGACGCTCGTTCCTTCGAGGCTTGGGTGGCTCGGCCGCCTTGATGGTGCCGCTTCTGCGGTCCATCGAGGCGCGTGCCGCGGGCGGCGCGGCGCCTCTGCGCTTGTTGATCATTCAGCACCCGCTCGGAGCGGATCCAGGGCTCACCAACTGGCGCCCGGCCGCGACCGCGACGACGAGTCAGTTCACCCTGCCGATGGAGAGCGCTCCGTTCGCGCCTCTGCAGCAGTACATGGTGATGGTCGATGGCGTGAACCTCATCACCGCGGGCACCACCAATGACTCAAGTGGCGGGCAGAATACCCACGAGGGCGGGTTCTGCGCGATGATGACGGGGGTTCCCACCCTCGGAATGGTCGGCCAGCAGGACCACTGCGCGGGCGGACCGTCCATCGATCAGATTCTGCTCCAGAGGGGGCCCGGCCTGGGGGGACCGAACTTTCCCAATCCGACGCCGTTCGGATCTTTGCAATTGGCTGCCGATATCCGCTCCGATCGGGACGAGGTGGGTCCGCGCGTTCTTTCGTATTTGGCGCCGATCGCGGGACAGAGCGACCCCAGCTTGGCGCGACAGCCGCTTTATCCCGAGACGTCCCCCCTCAACGTCTATAACCGCCTCTTCGGGGCCGCCCTGCCGTCGGGATCCAATAACGCGCAGCTCCTCGCGCAGAAGCTCAGCGTCATCACGTACCTGCAAAGCGATCTCGCCCGGCTGAAAACGCTCGTTCCGGCCAGCGAGAAAGACAGGCTGGACGCGCACGCCGATGCCATTGCCGCGCTCGAGGCGACTCTCCAGACGACGTACGGCCCGCCGACGCCGCCGGCGAACATGGTTTGCGTCACTCCCGCCACGCCGGCCGACTATCCGGACACGATCCCCCCGGCACCCCCGCCGGCAACCGGGGGCATCGATCTGGGATTTTCTGGCGCTCAGGAATACGACAATAATTCCACCATCTATACGAACCTTGGCGGCGTCGATTACTACGTTCCCGACGAGCCCACGAGCCATCCCTACGTCGATCTCGGTCAGACGCAGCTCCGGCTCATCAAGACCGCGTTTGCCTGCGATCTCGTTCGCGTCGCCACGTTCATGTGGTCCGCCGGCAGCAGCTGGGTCGGTTTTCCGGGCACGTTTCAGGGGGCGACGATCGCAGGCAATCTGGTTTCGGCCCCGCATAACCCGCCGAGCCACACCGATCCGTCGACCGATCCGGATACCCCGGCATGGTCGAACCAGATCAACCAGTTTTATTCGGCTTCCACGGCGGCCGTGCTGCAGGAGTTCGCGACCACGCCGGACATCGACGGCAACATGCTGATCGACAACACGATCATCGTCTATCTAACCGAAGTGGCGCGCGCCTGGGACCACAACCAGCAGAACATGCCCCTCATCCTCTTCGGGGGAAAGAACACGCGCCTCAACGGCGGCACCTTCCTCAAGGTGACCGAGGGCTTCTTGCCGGCGCAGACCGGCGGGACCGGCAACCGTCCGTTCAACGACGTGTGGCTCGCCCTCGCCCCCATCTTCGGCGTAGCGATGAGCAGCTTGGGCTCCTCCTCTCAATACTCCGGACCGCTCCCGGGCATCTTCACGTAACTCCGTCGAACGCACCCGCGCGAAGGACCGTCATCATCTGAAATCGAACGTGATGACGATTCGCTGGGAATGCACTTTGGGGTGCATGCTCGCGTGGTAGTGCTTTCCGTCGAAGAAGACCATTTTCCCCTTCTCCGGCGGGATCCTCGCGAGCTCCGTGAACTTTCCCTCGTTCGCGAACTTCGCCGATTGTTCGATGGGTACCATCTCGGAGGTCTCATTGAAGACGACCGTGTCGCCGTCCGAGTCGTTCACGTAATAGAGACCCACGATGTGCGGCTCGTAAAAGTCGACATGCGGGTTGTGGTAGGGCACGTCGAGCATCGTCTTGGGAAACATGCCCAATCGGATCCGGATGAGATCCCTGAACTTCAGATTGGCCTTGTCGGCCGACACGAACAGCAACGGGACCAGCAAGGCATTGATGACGGAAACGACGGGCGTCGGCGACGCGATGTCGAAGGCCATGTGGAAGAACCCTCCGTACGCGTTGGAGAACTTCAATCCAGGCCTGGCCGTCTCCTTGTGGAAGAACCATCCCAGGGCGGACGTCTCCGCCTCGAGCTGATCCTGATAGGGCTTGGGGATCACATTTTCGAGCTGGACGAGTTGCATCGGCGTAAGAGGTGAGAGCGCGATGATACCGATCGGCATTGCGGACGTCACGGACGATGGGTACCGTCCGTAACGGTCGATGCCTTTCTCCCGTTCCATGGAGGCGGGACTACGCTGTCCGCGCTGCCCCGGGGGGGCGCTCGAACGCGTGGCCGATTCGTTGCGCTGCGGTCTGTGCGAAACGCAGTATCCGTTCATCGGAAGCATCCCGTGTTTGATGCCGGATCCCGCCCTCTGGCGCTCGCTCTGGCGGAGCCGGCTCGCGGACTTCGTGTCCGACACGGAAGCGACGCTCCGCAAGTGGCGAGCCGAGGCCGAAGGCGCCGGCCCCAGTCCGAGGACACGGGCGAGGATCGAACGGGTCATCGCGGCTTGCGAAGACAACCAAAGGCGCGTGGAGGCGCTTTTCGCCGACCTTACGGCAGGCGACTCGCAACGGTTGCCCACCCGTCCCGAGTCGGGAAATGGCCCCGTGCTCGAGTTCTCGGAGAATCTCTTTCGCGATTGGGTCTGGGGCGACAAGGAATCGGAGCTGACTCTGGCCCTCGTGGCGAAAATGGCGAGCGAGCCGCTGGGCCGCCTCGCGGTCTACGGTGCGGGCGCGGGCCGGCTCGCCGTCGACGTTCATCAATCCCTCGGGCCGACGCAAACCTGGGCGTTGGACATCAACCCCTTGCCGGTTCTGGTCGCCGAAAGGTTGATCCGCGGCGAGACGGTCGTCTTGCCCGAGTTTCCCGTCGCTCCCCACGGCGAGGACGAAGTCGTCATCACGCGACAGCTTCGCTGCCCGGTCGAGGTTCGGGAGCACTTCTCGTTTGCGTTCGCCGATGCGCTGCACCCCCCGTTTGCACCGGAGTCGCTCGATACCGTACTGACGGCGTGGTTCATCGACGCCACCGGCCGGGACGTTCGCGAGATCGCCACGCGCATCAACCGCGCTCTTCGGCCCGGCGGCGTATGGATCAACCTCGGGCCCTTGCGATTCAAGACGTCGCTCGCGACCAACTACACCATCGAAGAGATCGAGGACCTCGTCGCCGCCAGCGGATTCGAACGGGTCCGCCGCGGACGCGACGACGTCCCCTATTTCGATTCTCCTGTGAGCGGTTCGCGCCGGATCGAAACGGTGTTCTCTTTCGTGGCACGAAGGGTGGAAGAGGCGAAGCCCTTCGTTTCGCCGGACACCACTCTTCCCTGGATTGCGGATGCCACTTTGGCCATTCCTCTGAGCCCCTCGCTGATCGCGCTGGGGCGAAAGTCCGTCTTTGCGGGGAGCGTCATCTCGTTGATCGACGGCGCCCGATCGTTGTCCGACGTGGCCCGTGAGATGGGACGGTTATGGGGCTTCGATACGGTCAGGATTCTCGATCAGTTGCGCGCGTTCTTTGCGACGCTGCCGCTAGAATAGCGAACCGGCCATGACCTCGAGAAAGACGGCCGCGACCGCGGCGTTCGCGATTCTTCTCGCTGATGCGCTCGCCTGCAAGGGAACACCGCCATCGCCGGAAGCTCCGCCGCCGCCGACGGGATTGGCCGACGGGGGCAACAACGTTCAACTGTGGCCGGGTATCACGGAGGAGACTTCGCCGAGCGATCTCGCGACGGCGTGGACGGCGCCCTGGCTCAACGGGACCTTCGTGCTGAAGGAGGATCGGTTGCTCGGGCACGGGGTCCGGCTCCTGGAGAGTTGCGCCGATCTGCAAGGCGTCGCGGAGACCGACGTCAAGCTCGGTCCGGGCTGGGAGCATTACAGCTTTCGCGAAAAGTCCGTTCGTTGCCGTGTCATGGCGAGGATGAGAACCGCGCACGCGGCGCGCGTCCGCTACGCGCGTGACCTCGTGGAATCCGACGATCCTGGCGCTCTCTTACCGGCGGCGGTGTCGCCGGCGGGGGGCGCAGCGGTGGGCGCGGCGCGTTCGTGGCGCGCGGTCGATCCGACGCTGAAGTTCGACCGCGAAGGGGCTCGCGGGGGGTACCACGAGCTCGTCGTGCGCGGTGCGTACCGCGGCCGTCTGACGTGGTGGGGCGCGGGGGACTTCGACGGTGACGGCGTCGAGGACGTCGTCATGTTCTCGAACCTCGCTCCGGGCGGCGCCGGCGCCGGCGGGGACGATCCCCCGAACGTCATGCGCGCTTTCATTCTGACACGCCGGAGCCCCGGGGGACCCGTGACGATCGTCGAATCCTTCGAATGAAGATGTGGCCGGAAATGAAAGTTGGGGGGCTTGGGGATGGGGCTTGGGGGGAGAGGATCTCCCCCCAACGCCTGGCTCGTGAAAGATCGGCCCGGCATTTCCCGGGCAGCTCTTGAGGGATGACGAGCGGCTCGGCCGGTTCACCCCGGATACCAGACAATGCGCGGATCCTCCGTGGCGCGCTGGTATTCCCAGGCTGAATCCACCAATTTTTTCATGTCGTACGCAGGCCGCCAGTCGAGAAGGAACTTGGCTTTGCTGTTGTCGAGCCAGGTCGAGTGATACCCCGTGGCGATGGGCACTGTGGGTAGTCCTCTCGATTCGGCCAGATACGCCCCGAGCTCGCCGTAGTCGACCGGTTCATTCGTACAAATATTGAAGGTTTGCTGGCGCGCCTTGCCGTGATCGATCGCGCACGCAATCGCGCCGATCAGATCCTCGACGTGAACGAAGTTACGCTTCACGGGCCGGCCGTCGGCCCCGAGCATCACGGGGACGGCCTTCGTCGCCACATACTCGTCCGCCTTCTCCGCGCCCACGAGGTCACGCCAACGCGGCCCACCGAAGACGTCCGGGCCGAACGACAGTTGGTAGCGGAAATCGTCTTTCTCCATGATCCAGGGGGCTCTCAAGCAGCAACCGTTCAAGTCATATTGAACGTAATACTGCTCCAGCATGACCTCCTCGAGCACCTTGGACAGCGCATAGCACCCCGGGTACGCGCTGTGTTTTTGCGTCTCGGTCACGGGGATCGGATGGGGATAGAAGAAATGGCCCATCCCGGCGTCGCCGCCAATCAGCATGAATTGCTGGAACGAAGGGCTCAGCCGGCAGGCCTCGAGGAGCCAGAAGATGCCCTTGATGGCCACATCCATGACGCTGTCGGGAGTCTCTTTGCTCGTGGCCAGATGAAGGACGTGCGTCGCCCCGGCGACCGCCTCCTCCACGACGCGACGGTCCTGGATCGACCCGCGGACGACGTCGACGCGCGGATGCGGAGGCAGCGCGCGGTTATGGCAGAGGGCGCGCACGGTGAAGCGGTCGAATCGAGGATCGGCCAGGAAGCGTTGAATGAAGGCGCGTCCGACCTTTCCGGTGGCACCGGTCACGAGGATGCGTTTTGCGTGGGTCATCGTCGCGCCGAGCCTACCATCGCGGCCCGGCAGAGACGCTCGATCCGGCCGTCGAGGCCGCGAAATGAGGCGCAGCGGCGCGTGGCTTCAAGATGGCATTCCGAGAGGCCCCGTTGCATACTGCGCGGCCGACCGGCCCTTGGGGATGAGGCGCCGGTCTTCGGTCGGGCAGGCCAACGGAGCGCAGCATCCTTCATGCCCCGCGTCATTTGGAAAGGTGAGTCCTTGATGTCCAGCCAACGAGTGTCTGCGGGGATCCTGGTCTTTTGCGGAGGCGTTCTTGCGTGGTCGGTCTCCTGTGGGGACAGCTCCACGGGCGGCGGCGGGGGGAGCGGGGGCGGCGGCAGCAGCAGCGGCGCGACGAGTGGCGCAGGCGGGAGCAGTGGCGCGTCCACCGGCAGCACGGGCTCCGCCGGCGGTGGTTCCGGCAGCACGGGATCCGTGAGCGGCGCGTCCGGCAACACGGGATCCGTGAGCGGCGCGTCCGGCAGCACGGGATCCGTGAGCGGAGCTTCGGGCACGACGGGATCCGTGAGCGGAGCTTCGGGCGCCAGCGGGTCCGTGAGCGGCGCTTCCGGTACGGGGGCTTCCGGCAGCGTTTCAGGCAGCGGCGGGGCGACGGTCGACGGGGGCCCCGACAGCGGCGGGGGCGACGCCGGGGCCGTGAGCACCGACTCGGGCAGCAACAGTTCGGACGGCGGCAAGACCGCCGAGGGCGGCGGTGCGGACGGTGGAAACTGCGCCGGGATGGCGATTTCGCTCGATCTCAATGTCCCTACCGCCAACGACCCCGCGGCGCAGCGCGTCATGGCCGATTTGGGCGCGGACCTTCCCGTTGGCAACGCCTCCCGAACGATCGAATGGTGGGCCTATGTCCTGTCGACGAGTTGGGTGGGGGACGCGAACACGATGTTCGAATACGGGGACCAGAAGGTGACCAACGGCGGGTTCGGCTTCGACTTCGGGACGACCCAGACCGCTGCGATGGGCACCATCGACCCGTACACCAACGGCACGTTCGACAACGACAACCAGAACAGCGGCATCACGAATCCGGGCACGAGCCAGTGGATTCACTTCGCCTTGTCGTGGGACGGGACCGCCGTTCGCGCGTTCGTCAACGGGGTCGAGATGGCCACAAAGACGGGGGGCGGGATGCTGGCGACCGACGCCACCCAGCTGACCATCGGCGGCAATCCGCGCGGGGCCTACTTCAACGGCAACATGGACGAGTTTCGCGTCTGGAACATCGCGCGGACCGCGGCCGACATCACCAGCACCATGCACAAGACGCTGACGGGCACAGAAACGGGGTTGGTCGGGTACTGGAAGTTCGACGAGACCACGGGAATGACGGCGGCCGACTCGACCACCACGGCCGGGCACACGGCGCACAACGGGACACTGATGTCGGCGACAGGGTTTGCGCTCCCCAAGTGGATTCCGTCGACCGCGCCGATCAATTGTCCGTGAACGTGTGGCCGGAAATGGCACGTTGGCGGCTTGGGGGCGGGGGCCTGGGGCTCCGCCTCGGTCATCGGCGCAACGTGTGTTTCTGATACCACCGCGCGCTGTGCTCGACGATGACCCGAAGGTCCGTGTATTCGGCCCTCCACCCGAGAACGCGCTCGGCTTCGCGTGCATCGGCCACCAGCCGGGGGGGATCGCCCGCGCGCCGCGCCGCCGCTCGGGTCGGCACGCTGCGGCCCGTCACGTGCTCGACGGCTGAAATCACGTCTCGCACGGATTGCCCGCGACCCGTTCCGAGATTGAGCCGTAACGCAGAGTCGTGGCGCGATAGATAATCGAGAGCCATGCAGTGCGCTCGTGCGAGATCCGCGACGTGAATGTAGTCACGGATGGCGGTGCCATCCGGCGTGTCGTAGTCCGTCCCGTAGATCGACAAGGGCCGGCCCTCTTCGAACGCGGAGGCAATCGCCAGAGGGATCAGATGGGTCTCCGGGTCGTGGTCCTCTCCCACGTCACCGTCCGGATCGGCGCCGGCGGCATTGAAGTAACGCAACGCCGCGAATCGGATCCCGTACGCGGACCGATACCAGTGTAGCGCCTTCTCGACGATGAGCTTGGAATCCCCATATGGATTGACGGGATTTTGCGGATGACTTTCGCCGATGGGGACCTCTCTCGGGTCGCCATAGGTGGCGCACGTGGACGAAAACACGATGTCGCGGACGCCCGCGTCGACCATCGTATCGAGCAGGTTCAGCGTGTTGACGACGTTGTTCCGAAAATACTTCCGCGGCGCGGTCATCGACTCGCCGACGTGCGCGTACGCCGCAAAGTGGATTACGGCCGTGACCGAGTACTCGCGAATGGCCCTCGCGAGCGCCGCGCCATCGCCGATGTCCCCCTGGATGAAGGGGCCCCACTTCACCGCCCACGGGTGGCCGTGGACCAGATTGTCGAAAACGACCGGGACCGAGCCCGTTCGCGCGATGGCCTTCGCGGTCTGACTCCCAACGTAACCGGCTCCGCCGACGACCAGAATTGCCACCCTAGGAACGTTACAGGCGCTTCCGAGGGCCAGAACGAAAATCGACCGCCGTTTTGGTGGCTGCAGAGCCTCACGCTCGCGGCCTCCAAGTACAATTGCAGCCCGAGCTGGCCGCCCCGTCGAAGGGTCGACTGGGCTCCCGAGCGAGATGTCGAAGCTGTCGCCGAACCAGCCGAATCTCGTGATGGCGAGCGGGTTCCCCCCGGAGGCGTCGAGCGGGATCGAGCGGTCCGAGATCGCGTTGGGTAGGACCCTGCATCGCCTCTCGCGCCACGACGGACGTGTGTCCGACGCGGACATGACCCTGTCGCGAGGCGACGGACGTCCGTCCAACGCGGACATGACCGTGTCGCGCCACGACGGACGTGTGTCCAACGCGGACATGACCCTGTCGCGAGGCGACGGACGTCCGTCCGACGCGGACATGACCCTGTCGCGAGGCGACGGACGTCCGTCCAACGCGGACATGACCCTGTCGCGAGGCGACGGACGTCCGTCCAACGCGGACATGACCCTGTCGCGAGGCGACGGACGTCCGTCCAACGCGGACATGACCGTGTCGCGAGGCGACAGACGTCCGTCCGACGCGGACATGACTCTGTCGCGAGGCGACGGACGTGTGTCCGACGCGGACACCCGTCTGGCCGAGGGTTGCGCCGGCGAGACCATGCACGTCCCCGCGGCGACATGCGGCCACGCCGCCCTCTACGGGACGGTCGACCCTTCAGCGCACGCACCGCACGCGGCTCGGCTGCGTCATGTCGCCGTTGCCCGCGTAGCCGTCGTCGAAGCTGATGAACCAGGCGCTCGTGGGGGGCGACCCGGCGAGCGGGGTCGCGGTCCAGAACGGTTCGGATGGCGTGCCGGGGAACCCGTCGCTCGACGTGTCGATCGCCGGGTTCACTTTGGAGAAGTCGACAAGGGTGAGAAGCTCCTTGGCCGTCGGCAGTCGGTAACCGCCGCCCAAGCTCGCGCAGGAGGTCTTCGCGTTCGCCCACGTCGACCGACCGGCCCCGTCGTCGCCGCCGCTGGTCGCGACCATTTGCTGCCACGTCAGGTGAGTCACGCTGTCGACGACCGTTCCGCCCGAGCGGGTGTAGCGTCCGGGCGGCGCGTCGCCGCGCGCGGGGCTCGACACGACGAGGGTGGCGAAGACCGCGAGGCCAAGCTTCAACGGACGCATCGTACCCTGCCCACTGTGGTCATGTCGTAGGCGTAGGTAAAGCCCACGTCCATGTACACGGTCCATGCGGCGGTATCCGAAGCCGCGGACTGGGTCGACGACCAAAACGCGTCCGAGGGAGTATCGGGAAAAAACGTACTGTCGATCGGCGGTTGACCGACGCCCAAGTTGCTGTAGTCGAGGAGAGAAACGAGCTCGATCTGCGAGGGCAAGCGCCAATCGTCGTGTCCCGCCGCCGACAGAGTGGCGCAGTAGTCCGTCGCTTCGGCCCACGTGAGGTTTCCGTCCTCGCTGACGCCGCCGGTCGTGGGGACGCGCTGCTGCCACATGAGATGCGTCACCTGATCCGAGACCGTGCCGTCCAAGTTGTCGGAATAGCTATTTGGATTCGGCGCGCCGCCGCTTACGTCGTCTTTGCCGTTGGGCATCGGCCAAAGGGCCCAGTCCACGGCGCCGCAGAGGCCCGCCGCGCACACCTCCATCGCGGACGCATCGCAAGCGGTCGAGCACGACCCGCAGTGAGCCCCGTCGTTCCGAAGATCGACGCACGCACCGTCGCAACACGCGGTGTCTTCGGTGCAGGACGCAGGGCACGCGCCACCGGAGCCGCTCGTGCCGGACGCCGCGTCTCCCGTGCTTGCGCTCGACGTGTCGGCCTCCATCCCCGTCGAGGATCCGCCGCCGTCGGTGGCGGTCGACGTAGAGTACGCTCCCCCGTCGCCCCCGATGTGTTCCGGCGACGCTGCACACGACGCCAGCGCGCACGGCAGCGCCAGCGCGGCACAACCGACCCTGCTGGCCGCTCGCGCTCGCATTGCAATCGCTTTTGACGATATCACTTTCCACACGATCCACCGCACGATCATGAATCGGCGACTCATGCGCCGCCCCGGGGGCGGCGATTGGCTCATCCGGCCATAGCCCGCGATAGCCCGTCGTTCCCGCCGTTCCCGCGCATCGCGGACCTACACGGGCGCGGATGCGACGAGGTGAGAGGCCGGGGGCCCGCCGAGGCCCACTTCGCGACAGTCGCGGCACCATTTTCCCGTGAAAACACGATTAGCTAGTGGATTCGGTTCGAGTGAGCCGCTTTGACTGAATGAAGCTACTGTAAAGGAAGCCGAGGGAGCACCATGAGAAGACTCAAGATCGAAGGCCTTGTGGTCGCCACGCTGGTGGCCGCCGCCTGCACCGGAACCATCGGTTCCACCGGGCCGGGTTCCTCGGGCGCACCCGGCAACCCTGTTTCGGGAAATCCCTCCTCCAGCAGCGGCGGCGGAATGGGCGGCACGAACCCCGGGGATACGTCGGGCGGAGGCGGCGGAGGCGGAACCATCCCCGTCGCCAACCCAACGACGGGGACGGCGACGACGACGCCGCAAGGGCAGACGGCCGACCCCACGCTCGCGGGGACGATGGTCCTGCGGCACCTGTCGCAGATCGAGTACCTGAACACGGTGCGCGACCTGCTGAATGACACGTCGCAGACCACGGACGACGTCCCGGCCGAATCGCCCATTGGCAACTTCGATACGTTCCCCTTCCCGGTGCCGGACGTGGTCGGGTCGACCGACGCGAACGCGTACTCGTCGCTCGCCACCACCCTGGCCACGAACGCCGTCGCCAAGATCAGCAACGTTCTCACGTGCACGCCCACGGCCGGGAACACCGCGAGCGAGTCGGCGTGCCTGACCACGTTCCTGAACACCTTCGGGCTCAAGGCCTACCGCCGGCCGTTGACGGCAACCGAGATCAGCGGCTTTCAAGCCTTGTACCAGACGGGCCGGGGTACCCTCGCTCTCGACTTCAATGGGGCCATCGGGCTTCTCATCGAAGAGATGGTCCAATCGCCGGGGTTTCTCTATCACTGGGAAGAGGGACCCTCGAAGACGGTATACGACACCACGAACCCGAACGTGATTCAGCTCGATCCGTACGCGGTGGCGAACCGCCTCTCGTACTTCCTGACGGCGACGATGCCGGACCCGACGCTTCTCGCCGCCGCCGCGGCGGGGCAGCTGTCGACCACGGACCAGATCAGTGCCCAGGCCCAGCGCCTGCTCCAGTCGACCAACGCGAGCGCCTCGGTCCAGAACTTCTTCGAGCAACTCTTCCAGATCACGAACCTGCCGAGCGTCTCGAAGGACCCGACCGCGTACCCGACGTATACGGCGCCGCTCGAGACGGCGATGGACACCGAGTTTCGGACGTTCTTTTCGAACAACGTCTTGACGGGCTCGGGCCTCTTTTCGGACCTCCTCACGAGCAAGAGCACCGTCGCCAACCAGGACCTCGCGGCACTCTACGGGTTGACCGGCGTCACCGGCACGGCCATGCAGCCGGTCACCCTCGACGCAAACCGCTCGGGCTTCTTGACGATGCCGGCCTTCTTGGCGGTGAACGGGGCGTCGAACGACTCTAACGGCATCTACCGCGGCCACGCGATCTACATGCAGCTCCTGTGCAACGCGCTAACGCCGCCGACCAACGTCATGGTGCCGACTCCAGCCGCGCCCATGCCGGGCCAGACGATGCGCCAGGTGCTCGACATTCACGCGGCGGCCACGTGCGCGCAGGGCTGCCACAACCTGATGGACCCGTTCGGGTTCGCCTTCGAGAACTACGACGGCATTGGCCAGTACCGGACGACGGACAACGGGTCGAGCGTCAACTCGGTCACGACCGTCGACCTCGACAACACCATGCAGACCGTGAACAACGGCGTCCAACTCGCCTCGCTTCTTTCGACGAGCGACGAAGCGCGTCAGTGCTTCACGACGCAATGGGTGCGATACGCGGTCGGCCGTCCGGACACCGCCGACGACGCCGCTTCGATCGGCGCCGCCTACAGCGCCTTCGCAAGTGCCAACTTCAATGTGCGTAATCTACTCGTAGGGGTAGCGACGTCGCGCACGTTCCGTTTCCGGACCCCCGCCGCTGGAGAACTGTTGCCATGAAGGAAAAATACTCGCGACGTGCACTTCTCAAGGCGCTGGGGGTCGGCGCTGCGATGCTCCCCCTCTTGAACAACGAGGCCTTCGGGGCCGATGGCGGGGCGCCCGCGGCCGGTGGCGACGGCGGCGCGTTAAGCGCGGACGGCTTTCCGAAGCGGTTCATTTGCGTCGTCTGGACGAACGGCACCTACCAGAAGAACTGGTGGCAGTCGGGCAATGACTTGACGACGGGAACGTTGCTGCCGATTTTGGCGCCCCTGACTCCGTTCCGAAATAAGATTCTCATCCCGCACAACATTGCGATTGCGAACGTCTACAGCTCGAACATGTACGGCGGCCACTCCGGCTACCCGTGCATCCTCACGGGCACGAAGAGCGGCACGAGCGCGTCGATCGACACGCTGATCGCGCAGAGTACCCCCAACCTCGCGAACGCCCAGCTCAATCTCGGTTGTCGCACGAGCAATTCGCATCTGAGCTGGAAGGCAGGGAGCGTGGCGAACACGCCGACCACGAGCCCGACGAACGTGTTCAATCAGCTTTTCGCGGGGGCCAACCTGAGCCCCGCGCAGATCAGCAACGTCCAAGCACGAAAAAAGAGCATCCTCGACCTCGTGACGACCCAGCTCACGGCGTTCGAGGGGGTGGTCGGCACGGATGACAAGGTCAAGATCGAGTCGCACCTCACCTCCGTGCGCAACATCGAACAATCCCTCACCGGCCAGACGCTGACCGTGGGTTGCTCGCCGCCGACGCTGGGCGCCACGGTGGATTACACGCAGACGGCCAACTACCCGGCGTTCGTGGACATTCAGATGAAGCTCGCCGCGGCGGCTGTCACGTGCGGGATTTCCCGTGCGGTCACGCTCGAGCTCATCGACGACGGGGGCGGCAATAGCCTCACGTTCCCATGGCTCAGCGTGTCGCAGTCGAACTACCATGCCATTGCCCACTTGGGTGCGAACGCCGCCGCCGACAAGACGACGATCGACACGTGGTTCTACCAGCAGGTGGCGACGAACCTGCTCACGCCGCTCGACGGGTCCGCCGAGGGCTCGGGCACGACGCTCGACAACACGTGTGTCCTCATCGCGAACGACATGCAGGAGGGCAATACGCACTTCGACCACAACGTGCCGTGGCTCATCGCCGGCAGTTGCGGGGGGTTCTTCAAGACCGGCCAAGTCGTCGAGCTCAACAACGCGGCGAACAACCAGCTCTTGACGACGATCCTGCACGCGATGGGGCAAACGTCGGTCACGAGCGTCGGCACCGGGTATACCGGCGACGTGGATAGTCTTCTGACCTAAAGGTTCTCTGGCCGCCTTTTCGAGCCCCGTCTTTCGAGCCCCCACCCCGGCCACGCCGGACACGCGACGAATGAAACGAGCGTCGCCGTCGATGCTCCTTCGCGACGCCAAGCGGCACCTGGCGGCCGGCCGCTTCGACGACACCGAGGCGCTCTGCCGGATCGTCCTGGCGCGCAGCCCGGACCATCCCGAGGCGTGGATGGTCCTCGGCAAGGCGCGAATGGGGCAGCGGCGGTGGTCGGACGCCGAAGCCGTGCTGGCGCGCGGCTGCAGCCTCAACCCGGGCTTCGCGGGCCTTCACGCCGCCCTCGGCGAGCTCTACCTCGAGCTTCACCGGTTCGGCGACGCGATGGGCCCGATCGAGAACTGCGTGCTCCTCGATCCGGCGGCCGGCGATCAGCGCGCGACGCTCGTTGCCATTTACGGCGCGCGCGTGTTTGCGACGTTCAGCGAGCGGTCGAAAGTGGCGATGACCGTCTGCCTGGCCGATCCCGCGGTGACGCACAGCCTGATGCACCGCGCTTGGTTGAGCCTATTGCGCCTCGACCCGGAAGAGGCGAGCACCCTGGAGCTGCTCGACGCTCCCGACTTCGAGTCGTTTTGCCGGCTCGCCTCGGACGAGCGCCTTTCGCGCTGGGAGGCGAGCGCGTTCGTGAGCCTCGGTCTCCGGCGCTTTCTCGTCGCCGACCCCGCGTTCGAGCAGGGGCTGACGTTCGCTCGCCGGTGGTTCTTGCAGGCCGGTGCCTCTGGAGAGCGGTATCTCCCGCTCCTCTGCACGCTCGCGCGGTACTGTTTTCTGACCGAGTACGCGCTCGTGTGCGAAGAGGACATCGCGGGGCTACCGGCCCATCCCACGTCGCCCGGCGCGGTCGCGCGGCTTGCCTCTTATGGCCCGCTGGCCGGACACCCCGACGCGGCCACCTTCCGCGCACTCTCGGAGGAGCCCGCGTATCGTGACCTCCTCGACGTCACCGTTCGCGAGCCGATCGAGGAGAAGGCGATCGCGGAGTGCGTCGTGGAGGTCGCGCCGGTCGCGGACGCCGTGTCTGTCCTGGTGCGGCAGCAGTATGAGGAGAACCCGTATCCCCGCTGGACGACCGTCGGGCGGGGCGGCGCCGTGTCGCATGACATAGCGAGGCTCGCGCGCGGAAAGACCATTCTGGTTGCCGGCTGCGGTACGGGTCGAGAAGCCGTCGACGCGGCGCTCATCTTCCCGGCCGCGCGCGTGGACGCGATCGATCTCAGCCGCGCGAGCCTTGCCTATGCCACGCGCAAAGCCGCGGAGCTGCGCGCCGCCAACGTGTTCTTTCGGCAGGCCGATATTCTCGACGTCGCGCGGCTCGGGAGGAGCTTCGATCTCATCGTCTCGTCCGGCGTTCTGCATCACATGCGGGATCCCGTTGCAGGCCTGCGGGCGCTCCTCGGCGTGCTCGCACCCGGAGGCGTGCTCAAGATTGCCCTTTACAGCACGCTCGCCCGGGCGGCGTTTGCGGGGGCGCGCGAGTGGGCGCGGAGCGAGGGGTTCGCGCCGACCCCGCAGGGAATCAGAGGCTTTCGCGGCGCCGTTCTCGCGCGCCCCGACGGCGACCCGATGAGGCAGCGCCTGACCGCGTCGTACGATTTTTACTCCGTATCCCAGTGCCGGGACCTGGTGTTCCACGTCGAAGAGCACTCGTTTACGTTGCCGGAGCTGGCGGCCATCTTCCGAGAGCTCGGACTCTCGGTGTTGCGCGTCGAGGCGCGAGGCCCGCGGGACATCGAGGCCTACCGGGCCAGGTTCCCCGCCGACGCGCCGGCGACGGACCTGCGCAACTGGGACGTCCTCGAGCGCGAAACCCCCACCATGTTCTCGAGAATGTATGTCCTCTGGCTGTTTCGGAGCGACGAGGGCGCGCGCGTCGACGTCGAATGGATACGCCGCACGGATCGTATGTAGTCGCGGCTCCGGTGCCGACACGGGCGCACGGGGGCGCGAGACGAGCGAGCTGCTGGCGTCGAGCGAGAAGGCTGCGGGCAGCGAGCCGGGACCGTCACGCCCGACATGGCGTGGCACACTACGGCACGGGGCGGAATCCATTTGAGCGCGCGGCTCCCGATTCGCGTCGGCCCAACTCCTGCTTAGCGCGCACTGTGCCCCCGTCACTCACGTCCGCGTTCGTCATGTGGGCTGCGTTCGTCGTGAGCTGCGGCGGTTCCACCACGTCGGCTCATGACGCGTCGGAGGCGGCCGATGGCAGCGCCCTCGCGGACGCGTCGGCCCCGCAAGTCGCTCCCGAAGCGTCGACCGCCGATGAGGCGAGCTCCGACGGCTCCGTCGCTGCGGCCGCCTGCATGATCTCGGCGTCGACGTACGACACCTCGTGCTCCGTCGATTCCGACTGCGTCGGGTCGGTCGGGAGCGACCCCAACGTGCTGCCCATTTTGTTTGGCGACTGGTGCACGAGTCTCTGCTTCTGCGCGGGTGCAACGATCAATCGGGCTTCGGCCGCGCAATACCGGCAGGACGTGTCCCGCACGCCCCTTGGGTCGGGCGCGATTCCGCCGGGCATGTGCAGTTGTCCAGCCTTCACAGGCTGGACGGGGCCGTGCTGCTCCCAGGGGCACTGCGTGACGGGAACGGATTGTTTTGCCCATGCGCCGGTGGACGCCGGGGCGTTCGACACGTCAGACGCCATGCCCGAGGGCTACACGCCGGACTTAGACTTCACCACCTTTTGTCAGAACGACGCGGGGCCTGTCGACGCGGGGCCTGTCACGGCCACCGGTGACATTCCCGGAGTCGGCCGGTGGTGCAACGGCGCCGAGGTCTGCACGCCGTTCAACAACGGGTGGGAGTGTTGCGTGTCGATGGGTCCCATTTCGATGTGCATTAGCCCCTGAGGACGCCGCTCGACTCCGTTCGGGTCCGGCGGCCAGGCGTCTCGGCAAACTTGGTGGCCCGTTCTTCTGGCGAGGACGCGCCATCTCCCCGCAGGGAAACCCGGGGGCCGCGGTCTCTGCACACCAAAGTGTCTCCTCGCGCGGGCTATCGGCGCGAACAAAATAACCATCCGCTTGGCGGCGCCGTCCGTACGTGTGGATACCCATAGCACCCAGAACCAACGAGCGCGACGCAAGGTGCGCCGCGAAACGCGCGAGGGACCCATGATGAAACAACGATGCGTGTCGCTTTTGCTTCTGTGTCTGGCCGCGTGCGGAGGGGAAGAGGCCGTGTCGCCGCCGCCGGCCTCCCCGCCGTCCCCTGTGGCCTCCCCGGCGCCGGTGGCGCCGAGCGCCCCGGCGCCCACGGCCGAAGCCCCGTCGCCGGCGCCGTCCAGACCGCCTCTCGCCGAGCTCGAGAAGAGGACGATCTCCGCGTTCTACGCCGCCTTCAGCCAGCACGACACGAAGAAGATGGCGGCGCTCTACACACCCGACGCCGTGATGGTCTCTCCAGGACCGGGGGGCTGGAAGAAGCTCGAGGGTCCCGACGCGATCGTGGCAGCGTTCGCGGAACCCTTCGCGGCGATGCCCGACCTGCAGGCCGCTCCGTCGACCGTGTACCAGAAGAACGATGTTGCAGTCGTCCTCTGGGCGGCCGCCGGAACGAACACGGGCGCGTCGGCCTTGGGGCGGCCGACGAACAAGAAGGCGGCGGTCTGGGGAGCGAGCGTCCTATGGTTCGACAGCAACGGCCTCATCACGCGCGACGAGCAGTTCCACGACCAGGCGACCGTGCTGCAGCAAATCGGCAAGATGCCCGGCAAGCCGCGTGACCTCGCGACGCCGCCGGCTGGAGAAACGACGTGGGTGGTGGCGACCGGTACGCCCGACGAGGACAAGCTCGTCGACCAGATGAAGGCGACCTGGCCGGCGACCTGGAGCCACCGCGACGGCAAGGCGTACGCCGAGGTCATCACCGACGACGCGCTGCACAGCGAGATCGCCAGCCCAAACGACTACAAGGGCAAAGCAGAGAACCTCAAGGAGTTCGAGATGTACGCGAAGGCCTTGCCCGACATGAGCGTGACGATCGACAAGGCCTGGGCGTTCGCGCCGAACGTCGTCATCGCCGAGTTCACGTTCACCGGTACGATGAGGGGCAACATCGGCCCGTTCAAGGCGACGGGCAAGCCGATCGCGATCCACGGCCTCGATGTGGACGAGCTGAAGGACGGCAAGATGCAAAAGGCCGTGACTTTTTCGAACGGTATGGAGCTCCTCGCCGCGCTTGGTGTGCTGCCGAAGCCCGCGGCCCCTGCGGCCGAGAGGAGGCCGTGACGGAGGCGGTCGAACGACCCCCCGATACGGCGCTCGTGGCGGAGATGCGGTCGGTCCCTCGGTGGTCGTTCTGGCGGCGCCAGACCGAAAACGGGGTCCGGCAACCGCGGCCCGGTGAGCACCCGTGGGCACCTACGCCATGGCCATCGTAATGGAAGACGCGGTGCTCATCGGGTGCCCGGCGGACGACGCATTCGCATTCATGAGCGACCACGAGAACCTGCCTCGCTGGACCGTGGGCGTGGTCCGCTCGAAACGTACGAGTGGTAGCGGACCGGGGCTCGGAGCGACGTATGCGCTCCGCGGCAAGGCTCCGGGTGGCGAGGTCGATGCGAGGTACTCGGTGACCGCGTGGGACCCTCCACGTCGCTTCGAAGGGCACTGTGAATCGAAGGTGTTCGAGTTCGACGAGACCTACTCGTTCGAGCAGAAGGGAGACGCGACGTGCGTGCGCCTACGCGTCGTGATGCAGCCGCGCGGTATGTTTCGCATGCTCGACTTCATCCTGCGGTTTGCGTTCGCGCGCCAGATTCGGCAGGACCACGCGAAGGTGAGGGCTCTTCTCATGCACCGTCAGCGCGCGATGGAGTCGGCATGACGCGGCATTTCCGTCGCCACTGGGCAAAGTCGCGAAAAAGGGGGGCACTCCTCGATCCGAGCGACCTTCCCGCACGTAACTTTCACGCGCACATCCCATGATGTCCCCATGTGAAGTGGCGGTGCCTGGCCAAAGGTCGAATCCGCTGCTAGGCCCGGTCTCCGTGGAGAGGGCCGCCCCGTCCCGCTCGAATCCCGCGTACCGCGACGACGGCGAAATCGTTTCGGACATGGCGCGGGGTGACGCCAGTGCCCTGGCGGACCTGTACGACAGGCACGCGCCGCACATGCTGGCTTTGGCTCGGAAGATTGTGCCTGGCGCCGCCGCCGAAGACATCGTCCACGAGGCATTCCTCGAGGCCTGGGAGAAGGCCGCCAGCTACGACCCGAATCGCGGGACGGTCCGGCCGTGGTTGCTCGTGCGCGTGCGGAGCCGATGCCTCGATTTTCTCCGCGCCGCCCATCAATCGCGCGTGTCGGTGGCGGGGGACGCGTTTTGGGCGACGCTCCCCCATCCCGGCGACGACGGTGGGCTCGCACCCGACTGCGCCGCCGTCCGACGCGCGCTGGCGGGCCTGCCGGAGCCGCAGCGCGAAGCGTTGTTTCTAGGGTACTTCGAGGGCCTGAGCTGCACGGAAATCGCAACGCGCGTGGGGGTCCCCGTGGGCACCGTCAAGACTCGCGTGGCCACGGCTCTCGCGAAGTTGCGGGCCGTTCTCGACGGCGGTCAGGGAGAGTCCCCATGAGTGGCGATGGGCGCAACACGGTGCCCGAGTTCGTTCAGGACGTCGTTGGAGACGTCGCTGGCGAAGAGAGTGGGCGCGAGGGGGCCGTGGCACGCGAGTTCGAACGCGTTACCCTGGCGATGGCCCTCGCGTTGCCGCCCGAGACCCCCGCGCCGGCGTCTCGGGGCCGCTTGCTGGTGAGCGCCACGGCGGGTCCCATGCGGTACGCTCCGTTCTTCGATCGGCTCGCACGGATGTTCGACCTCGGGCGTGACGCGGTCGTTCGCGTCCTCGAGCGGGCCGCGTCGGAGTCCGAGTGGGAGCCCGGGCCGCACCCGAGCCTTCGCGTGCTTCACTTCCCCGGGGGACCTTCCGTCGCCAAGGCCGACACCGGCCTCGTTCGCATGCCGGCGGATTTCGCCTGGCCGCTCCACCGGCACGGCGGCATCGAGCGTGTGCTGATACTCGAGGGCGCGTACACGGAGGTCGGCGGGCGCGTGTACAGGGCTGGAGACATTCACGAGATGGGGCCGGGCTCCGAGCACGCCTTCACGGTGGCTCCGGGCGCACCCTTGCTGTTTGCCATCGTGCTGTTCGGAGGGTTTCATATTCTCTAGTTCTCGGGGGAAACCAGCCATGCGCATCCTGCATACGATGATCCGTGTCGGCGACTTGGAGCGCTCCATCGATTTCTACACCCGAGCACTCGGCATGACGGTCCTGCGCCGGCGCGACTTCCCCGATGGCAAGTTCACGCTGGCGTTCCTCGGCTATGGACCCGAGGACACGCACCCCGCGATCGAGCTCACCTACAACTACGGGGTGTCGCGCTACGAAGTCGGCTCCGGCTTCGGGCACATCGCCGTCGGCACCGACGACATTCGCGCCGCGTGCGACGCCGTGCGCCGCGCGGGCGGCCAGATCGCGCGCGAACCAGGCCCCATGAAGCACGGGACGACGGTGATTGCGTTTGCCGTCGATCCCGACGGGTACAAGATTGAGCTCATCGAGCGCCCCCACGGCGCCGCGCAAATTCCAACCACCCTCGCATGAACGCCACGCGCATCCTCCTGGCCGGGCTGGCCGCCGGGTTGATCCTCGACGGTCTCGACGCCGTGACGAACGCCGTCGTGTTCGGCCCGTCATGGGCCGCAGCCTACAAGGCTCTCGGGTTGCCCGCAGCGAACGCCGGCATCCCGATCTTCTGGATCACGTTCGACCTCTTCGCGGGAGTCCTCATCGCGTGGCTCTATGCGGCGATGCGTCCCCGCTTCGGCCCCGGACCGCGCACGGCCGTCTACGCCGCACTTGTGGAGTGGTCGTTGGTTCACTTCACCCTGTACTCGCATTTGGTCGACGGCGTGTTCCCCGCCTCCGCGCTCGTCGGCACCAGCGTCTGCGAGCTCGGCTCGGCTCTCGTGGCCGGGCTCGTCGCGGGAAAGCTCTACTCCGAGACTTCCGAAGCGGTCACGTAGAGCCCTTCCGAGGGCGCGGGGTTCGGAGCTCAGTTCGCCGCGGCCACGACCTCGACTTTCGCGAACGCTGGCGCTTGCGAAACGCGAGCCGTGAGCCCCGAGAGGAAACCGACCAAACCTTGCGCGAACGCGTCGACCTGGTCCTCCGAGGGCATGGCCAGCGTCAGCCGCGCCCGGCCATCCTCGCCCGCGTGAACCTTCGCGTCCAAGAGCGCCCCGAGAGTGGTCCCTTGCTCGGGTGACGCCTGTCCAAGCTGGGCGAGGAACGACACCGCGGCGCGAACGAGAGTTCGACTCGCGTCTGCGAGGGGCGCGTTCTGCTCGCTCGCCGTTCGCGCCTGCGTGACGCGATCCTCCGGCGCGTCCGGCTTGGCGCCCAGCAGAACCTCGAGGCGCCGCTTCAGGTCCTCCGCGCCGGTGCGGACGTCGACCTCCGTCACCTGCGAGTCGACATCGAGTGCTGCGAGCGCGAGATCGCGTTTCGCCGAGAGTGCCGCGAGGAGGTTCTCCTCGAGCGTGCCCTCCGTCACCAGGATGAAGACGCTGACGTTCCGCGACTGCCCCATCCGGTACGCGCGCCCGATGCGCTGCTCGAGCACGGCAGGGTTCCAGGGGAGATCCACGTTGATGACCGTGTTCGCGGCCTGGAGATTGAGGCCGGTGCTCCCTGCGTTCGTCGCGAGAAAAAAGCGCGTCTTCGGGTCCGACTGGAAGCGCGCGACAATCTCGGCGCGCTTCTTCTGCGGCACGCTCCCGTCTAGGCGCACGAACCCGAGCTTGCGCTTGGCGAGGAGCGGCTCGATGAGGTCGAGCATCGTGGTCCACTCGGAGAAGAGGACCACCTTTCGATCAGGCTCGCGTGCGATCCCTTCGAAGAGTTCGTCGAGGCGTTCGAGCTTGGTGGACCACCCAGGGGCGACCTTGTCGACGAGAAAGGTCCCGTTCGCGGCCATGCGACACATGAGGAGCGCCATCCGCAGCCGAAGGAGGTCCATCTCCGTGAGAAACGGCTTGCGAACGATCTGCGCGACGACTTTCATGTGCGCGTCGTGCAGATCCTTCTGCTGTGAGGTGGGCGCGATCCGGACGATCTCGGTCGTGCGCGCGGGCAGCTCGAGTCGCACCGATTCGCGCGTGCGCCGTAGCAGGATGGGGCGGAGACGTTGGCGCAGATCGTCGAGGTTCTTGTAGCCGACGAGCTTTCCGTCGTCGTCGACCTTGCGGTGACGGTGGAAGAAGCGAAACTGCGGACCCAGTTTGTGGGGATCGACGAACTCGACGACAGAGTGCAGGTCGTCGATTCGGTTCTCCAGCGGAGTGCCCGTCAGCACGAGCGCGAAGCGGGAGGCCAGTCCCTTGACGACGCGGCTCGTCTTCGCCTCCCAGTTCTTGATGCGTTGCCCCTCGTCGAGGATGACGAGGTCCCAGCGGCCACGCTCGATGTGGAGGATGTCCTTGAGCACCTGTTCGTAGTTGCAGACCGTAAAAAACGTATCTGCGGCGTAAGCCTTGGCCCGGTCCTTCGCGGATCCGATCACGAGCGCCACGCTTCGCCGCGAGAAGCGCCGGATTTCGCTCCTCCACTGCGATTTGAGCGATGCGGGGCAGACCACGAGTACCTTGACGATGTTGGCCTCGCGCGCGAGCAGCTCCGCGACGCCGACGCCTTGGATGGTCTTGCCGAGCCCCATTTCGTCCGCGAGGATCGCGCGTCCCGCGCCGACCGCAAACGCGACACCGTCGAGCTGGTAGGGCAAGAGAGGTGTCGCAAGGAGCTCCGTGCGGAGCGGGTGGCTCTCCGGCCCTTTCCGGATCTCGGCGGCGATGGCCACGAGCCGTTCGCGCTCGAGCGCGCGCTCGATGAAGTCCTCGGCGTCGGGGGTGACGAAGAACGGCTGGCCCAATGCCTCCAGTCGCTGCAGCGGCCCGAGGAGTGCGCGCGGGGTGATCGTGGCGCGCAGGAGTGGCGCGAGAACGGCTTGCACCTCGGGCTCGACCTTCGCGGGCAGCGCGAGGGCAAGGGACGGCTCGCCGTCGTACCGGAGGTGGACCGTGACACGGCGACGGCGATAGGCCTTGCGCAGCACGGTCGCCGGAAATCTCTTCTTTGCCCAAGCGAGCACCTTCATGACGTGCTTACAGGTCCCCAGAGTGTTGGTCTTGAAATCGGGGCACGCGCAGTACGAAATCCCTCGTTCTTCGCCCCGCAGCGCGACCCGGTACGTCTTGCCGCTCGAGAGGTTCATCACGGCGTAGTCGGTCCACGGGCGAGTCTCGTCCTGCGAGCGGATCTTCATACGCTCGGTCTTCGCGCGCTCGCGCCGCTCGGCGAGCGCAGCAAGGACGATGGCCGCGTCGGCGTTCGAGGCGACGATCGGTGTCTCCGGGGGCGGCTCGGCGAGACCGAGGCCGCTCTTGTTCTCCAGGATCTGCGCCAGAAGGCCGCCGATGTGCAAGCACGCGCCGTCGCAGGCTGTGCACGTGGCGTGCAGACGCGATGGCGAAGAAGGATCGAGCGCGAAGCGCGCTGTGGCACGACGAGCGGGATCGCTCTTGTCCCAGACGACGACGGCCTCGCGGTCATCGACGCGCAGGTCCTCGGGGGTCTCGATCTCGAGCGCTCCCCCTTCGAGAAGCAGGCGCTTGCCGCGCGGTCCGAGCAGTTTGCAGGCCGCCTCGAAGGTCAATTGACTCATTCGATCGCGCATCGTGAGTGCGCCGGAAGGCTTCGTCCGCATGCAACCCTGCGTACCTCAACGGCGGGGCCCGAGGGAAGACGCAGGTTCGCGGGCCTGCGCCGGCGCCGCGAACGTTCTGGCGGCTCCGGGAGTTCTGCCACCGACGCCCTGCCTGCCCTCGCGCAAGAAAAGCAGCTCCTTGACAGATGGTGCCACTCTTGTCTCGTGGCCGCGTTGCGCGGAAAGAAGAAGCGAAAGAAGGGGAAGCCCTCATGAGCCAGGCCGAGAAGTACACGTACCGGGTTCAGTGCTCGGAGCAGGATGGGGAGTTCGTCGGCCTCTGCGCCGAGTTTCCCAGCCTGTCTTGGCTCGGCTAATGAAGCCACACTTCCGCGGGAAGAAGCTTGTTCATTGGACGTCGCGCCCGACGGATCGAGGGTGCAGATCCATGGCACCAAGCGGAAGAGCCGCGAGCGCCCCGCGCGGGACTCGGCGACGGTAAGGGCCCACTTCCGCCGCGCGCCCCGCCCTGGTTACGACGAAGTCCCCTCGGATACGCTCGCAACGCCTCATGCCCGAACCCCGTGCGCCCTACCGGATCGAGTTCTACGAGGATGACGATGGGCGCGAGCCGGCGCTCATCTTCATGCAGTCCCTGACGCCCGCGAAACGACGCGCGGTTGGGGTGGCGCTGAACGAGTTCCTCGGGCATCTCGGTCCGGACGTGGTGGCGACGGACTTCGGCAAGAACCTCGGCGGGGGCCTGCTCGAGTTCCGTGTCGACCAGGACGCCGCGCAGATCCTCCGCAAGGCCGGCAAAGATCCGAGGCCGGAACCGGACCCGGGCAAGATGCTCCTGCGGGTGTTCTTTCACGCGTACGGCACAAAGCTCATCCTGCTGCTGTCCGGGTACGACAAGGGGGGAGCGCACGAGCAAGATCCACCAGAACGCCCAGATCGAACAGGCGCGCCAGTACCTCAAGCGCTGGAAGGAAGGGGCAAAAGCTCGCTGATCGCGAAGAACATCGAGGCGGCGGCGCGATTTGACTTATGGTCTATAAGCCATAGACTGAATGGTGCCATGGCCACCAAGTTTGCAGACTTCATGCGGGGGCTCGAGGAGGAGGCGCGTGCCGAAGGGCCCGAGGCCGTCGCGCAGCTCGAGGCGCTCCGCGATCACTTCCGTCTGGGGCGTCAGCTCGCCGAGGCGCGCGTGAAGCGCAAGCTGACGCAGCAACAGGTCGCCAAACTGTCGCGCATCGACCAGGCCGATATCTCGAACATCGAGCGGGGCGTCGCCAACCCGACCCTCGGGACGCTGAGCGCCGTTGCCATGGCCGTCGGGATGGAGATCGACCTAAGGAAGCGCCGGTGAGAGCGTGCCCGGCGGGCGAAGACTTCGTCGCCTGTAGCCGGAGGGTTCCAGAGGATGTCGCCCCGCTCGCCGAGCTCGCGCAAGCGGCTTTGCCAGTCTTCGGCCAGCACCCAGGCACTTGCCCCGACCTTCTCGGCTACGCCAAGATTCTCGAGCTGCTCGAGCCGGCGGACGAGAAGCGCCGGCTCGGGGCCATCGCGCCGGTCTACGAACGACCCGACATCGACCCGCCCCTCCGTCGCCCGTTGCTCAAGCTCGCGGTCGAGCGACGTGAATCGGTACTGAGCGACCTCCCGCTCGCGCGCAGAAGCGCATAGGCCTTGGACCTTGAGCAATCAAGTGCGCTGCGTGGAGGGAGCGCTCTTCGGTCCCTGGATCAACGTGCGCCGGGACCTCCGAGCTGCCTGGGCGCGGGCGGGCGTGCTGCCCGTGTCGCCCAACGACCTCCGAAGAACATTTGGGACGTGGCTACGCCAACAGGGCGTCGATCCGTCGCTCATCGCGCCGGCTATGGGCCACGCGGACTCGCGCATGGTCGAGCGAGTGTACGGGCGGCTGCCCCCGGAGGACCTGCGCAGTCAGATCGCAGCGGCTGTATCAGTCCACGCCGGCTTGCTGCCAGTTTGAAGCGCCTTGCCGCGCCCAGGGGTCTATCACCGGTGTATCAGATGGGAGCAAAATCGATGCTCCGGATGGACTCGACGGACTCACGACCCCCCAATTTCCTGCGGGATTTGTGCGCAGGGAGGGAATCGAACCCCCGACACGGGGATTTTCAGTCCCCTGCTCTACCGACTGAGCTACCTGCGCGTTGGACCCGGTCAGCTAGGCCACGGCCGTTCTTGTGTCAAGCGCATGAAACCGCGCTGCGCGTTGGCGCGTAGCTCGGGGAGGCGCATCGGAATAGCATGGGTCCCGTGGAGGCTTTCTTGCCGGCAGTCGACACGCTCAAGCTCGTAGGGAAAACCATCGCCGACAAGTATTCCGTCGAGAGGGTCGTCGGTGAAGGGGGCTTCGCGACGGTGTACCGCGCAACCCACCTTCTTTGGAAGCGGCCCGTGGCGCTGAAGGTCTTCAAAGCCCTGGGTGACTTCTCCGAGAAGGATCGGGAGCGGCTCCTGGCCGAGTTCGTTCAGGAGGGCGCTCTCCTCGCCGACCTGTCGGAACGAACCGCCGCGATCGTTCAGGCACGCGACATCGCCATGTTGCGCACGGACACGGGCGAACACGTTCCCTACATGGTGCTCGAGTGGCTCGACGGCGCCACCCTCGAAGCGGTCCTCGCCGATGAAAAGGAGCGCGGGCTCCCCCCGCGAACGCTGGCCCACGTCGTCGCGTTGCTCGATCCCGCCGCCGAGGCGCTCGCCCTCGCCCATCGCAAGGGAATCGCGCACCGCGATGTGAAACCCGGCAATCTTTTCGTGCTGGGAGAACCGCGAGGCGAAGCGACGGTCAAGCTGCTCGACTTCGGCATCGCGAAGGTCGTCTCGGACGCGCAGAAGCTCGCCGGCGCCTTCACGAAGACAACGGGCCTCTTGACCAGCTTCACGCCGGCGTACGGGGCACCGGAGCAATTTTCGCGGTCCCACGGCGCAACGGGGCCATGGACCGACGTGTTCTCGTTGGCGCTCGTCGTCGTCGAGGCGGCGACGGGTCGAGATGCGCTCGCGGGAGACGATTTCGTCCAACTCGGCATGGCGGCCGCGAACCCGGACGTGCGCCCGACGCCGCGCGCATTGGGCGCCTTGGTGAGCCATGACGTCGAAGCCGTGTTTGCAAAAGCGCTCGCGGTCAAGCCGGCCGACCGTTGGCAGACCGTGGGAGACTTCTGGGGCGCGTTGCATCGAGCGCTCCAACTCGCACCGATCACGGGGATGATCGACCCTCCTCTGCGGCCTTCCGCGCGGGCTGCGGTGGCGACGGCCCGTACGATTTCCGCCGCCGCGGTCGAGTCGTCCATCGCGAGTGCTGCGGCGTCCGCGCCCGGGTCGAAGACGGCCGGGGGCGCGGGGGCGAACCGGTGGATCCTCGGCGGAGCGGGTGTCGTCGTGGCCGCGCTTCTCGCCGGCGGAGCGGTGTCGCTCTTCGGGACCAAAGGCGCGGCCGTGCAACCGTCCCCGCCAACGGCGAGCGCGTCCCCCGTGGTGCCGGTGGCGACCGCTTCGTCCCCTCCGGCCACGAGCACGTGTCCGTCGGGCATGCTTCCGATTCCAGGGGGAAGCTTTTTCATGGGCAGCGATGACGGGCTTGCGCTGGAGAAGCCGGCGCATCAAGTCGTTCTTGCGCCGTATTGCATCGACGAGTTCGAAGTCACCGTCGACAAGTACAAAGCGTGCAGCGACGCAGGAAGGTGCAAGCGCGCCGGAGTGACCAACGACTGGCCCGAGATCACCGACAAGGAGCGCAAGGCCTTCGATCCCCTGTGCAACAGCCGCGATCCCGCCGGCCGGGGCCGGCATCCGGTCAATTGCGTGGACTGGGAAATGGCGAACAAGTTCTGCGCAGAGCAGGCCCAACGGTTGCCCACCGAGGCGGAGTGGGAGTTCTCCGCCCGGGGTCCTGACGGGCGCAAGTACCCTTGGGGGGACGACGACCCGGGCGCGGAACGGCTCAACGCGTGCGGCAAAGAGTGCCTGGCGTGGGGGCAGAAGAACGGTGTCGACGAGAAAGCGATGTACGACGCCGACGATGGCTTCGCGAACACGGCGCCGGTCGGCAGCTTTCCAAAGGGGGCGTCACGCTATGGCGTGCAAGACGTCGTCGGAAACGTTTGGGAGTGGGTTTCGGACTGGTATGGCGAGTACGGCAAGGCCGAACAGAAAGAGCCGGTGGGGCCCGCCCAGGGGGCGGAGAAGATCATTCGCGGCGGGAGCTGGAACGGATCGTATGCCTCGTGGGTGCGCCCGACGTTTCGCTATAAGGACTCGCCCGCCAAGCGGAGCTACGGAATCGGCTTTCGCTGCGCCAAGTGAGATCCGAGCTCCAGAGCGCGCTGCCCCCCGATCCGATCGCGAGCGCCTCCCCCGCCACGCTGTTCCCGCGCGGCGAGACGACGAGCGAGAATGGCCGCGCCGCCCAGCCGGGCGATAGTTCCAGGAGAACACTCGGCCCTTGGACGGGGGGAGGGCAGAGGGCACCGCAAGCGTCGGCGGGCAGGGTGTAGGTAAGGAGCGCCGGCTGGCTCGTGGGCTGGTTCGGAGCGCTGTTGTCAACCGCAACCAGCGGGCCCACGCGGATGGCGGCGGAAGACAAGGCCCCGGGCATTTCAGCGATCTGCGAACCGTCCGCGGTCCGCCAGATGCACGTTGGAATTTCCGCCCGTTTCGAAGACGTAGTCGCCTTCGGCAGAAAACTGAAGGGCACCCAACGCGCATTCGGGCGGCTGCACGAGGTCAAGCACGGTCGAGCCATCTGCCGTGCTGAGGAGGAGGACCTGCTGGGACTGCGCGTTGCCCGTGGCAAGGACGGCCCCGTCCTGTGAAACTCCGAAAGTTGCAGGGGTACCGTTCGCAGCCGCGAGCTGTCGGACCGGGCGCCACGTGCTGGCGGAGTGCACGAGGATGCTGCCATCCGCGTACGAGACAACGAGCTCGCCGCTGGGGAGAAACTGGCTCTGGGTCGCGAGCGGCGTCGGCGCGATCGTTCCGCACAGCTGCCATGACCACTGCCCCGAGACGCTGGGATCGACGGCGCCTTGCGACGTGCCGGAATCATTTGCGGCACGTTCGGCCCCCGCATCGCTTGCGACGCTGTCGCTGTCGGGACTTCCGTCACTGCCATCCGATGCATTGATTCCGGAGTCGGCGGATGAGGGGGAGTTGGCCGTGTCGATGCTGGCGTCGCCAGGTGCTGAGTGGGGGACGTCGAGTACTCGGCCGCACCCGAGGACCGCAGTCGGCAGCAGGCACGAAGAACTGAACACCCGCCACAACCCTCGCCGGCGCTCCCGTCCCAGGCCCGGTGCGCTCCGTCTCGCGGCCCCCGCGGAGTCATCGACGTAAGGGTACGCCTTCGGATTCGATTCGGCCAGGAGCGAACCGGCCTGCCCGCCTGCGCGGTTGCGGCACATTCGACGCCGCGCGCCGCTTGCCGCTCCGGTCCGGGCGTCCTAACACCTCGCCTACCATGCGAAGCCAGTGGGTGTCGAAGCGCGAGGGCGACAGGACGCGGACGCAGATGCATTACGCCCGCCGCGGCGTGGTCACAGAAGAAATGGCCTACGTTGCCGAGCGCGAACGCGTCGGCCCCGAGCTCGTGCGGAGCGAAGTCGCGCGAGGCCGGCTCGTCATCCCGGCGAACGTGAACCATGTGAACCTCGAACCGATGGGGATCGGCGTTGCCCTGTCGTGCAAGGTCAACGCGAACATCGGCAACAGCGCCGTCACCGGCGACGCGCAAGGCGAGCTTCGAAAGCTCGGGGTGGCGATAAAATATGGCGCCGATACCGTCATGGATCTCTCGACCGGCGGCGACATCGACCAAATCCGCGCGGTCATTCTCGCGGGCTCGCCGCTGCCGATCGGCACCGTTCCGGTCTATCAAGTGTTAAAGGAGCGCAAGACCGTAGCGGACGTTCGCGCCGACGACCTCATCGACATGCTCGAACACCAAGCGAAGCAAGGGGTGGACTACTTCACGATCCACGCCGGCGTCTTGGCGCAGCACTTACCGCTCGTGCAGCACCGGATCACCGGAATCGTCTCGCGGGGCGGGTCGATCATGGCCCAGTGGATGATCGAGCACAAAAAGCAGAATCCCTTTTATACGCATTGGGACAAGGTGCTCGAAGTCTGCGCGCGCTACGACGTGACCATCAGCGCGGGAGACGGCCTTCGTCCAGGATGCCTGGCCGACGCGAGCGACGCCGCCCAGTTTGCCGAGCTGCGAACGCTCGGCGAGCTTACGACGAAGGCGTGGGACAAGGACGTCCAAGTCATGATCGAGGGGCCGGGCCATGTGCCTTTCGACCAGATCGAGATGAACGTGAAAAAGGAAATGGAAGTCTGTCACGAGGCGCCCTTCTACGTTCTCGGCCCGCTCGTTACGGACATCGCCCCCGGGTACGATCACATCACGAGCGCCATTGGCGCCACGATGGCCGGCACCGCCGGGGCCGCGATGCTCTGCTATGTGACTCCGAAGGAGCACCTGGGGCTTCCCACCGAAGATGACGTGCGGCAGGGGCTGATTGCTTACAAGATCGCCGCGCATGCGGCCGATCTGGCGCGCCACCGGCCCGGCGCCCGCGACCGGGACGACGCGCTTTCGCGCGCCCGCTACGCGTTCGACTGGAAGGAGCAGTTTCGCCTCTCGCTTGACCCAGAGACCGCGCAGGCGATGCACGACGAGACGCTGCCGGATCCGTACTTCAAGAGCGCGGAATTTTGCTCGATGTGCGGGCCGAAATTCTGCAGCATGCACATCAATCGCGCCGTTGAAGACTTCAACAAAACGGTCGAGGAGGACCTGAAGTCCGGCCGGCGAACGCTCGACCTCTTTACGCCGTGAGGGCGCCGCGCTCGCGATTCGGGATCGCGTTGTGGCTCTTGGCGACTCTTCACTGCGGAAAGGGCGCGGCGCCGCGCACCGGCGAGGTCGCCGGAGACGATCCGGCGGGCGAGGCGCTGCGCGAGGAGCCCATGGATGCGCGCGAGGCGGAGGCGTGGGATCGTGCGAAGGACGGGGACGACGACGATCGCATGCGCCTTGCCGATCGGTTTGGCTGCGAGGGCCTGCGCGAGCACGCGGACGATCCGCGGTTTCGAGCGACCGCCATTCGCGCCATGGCGTTCTGCGGGGATTTCTCGGAGCTGCCGTGGCTGGCAGCGGTCGCTACGGAGTCCGGCGATACCGAGGGCGCCGATGCGCTCGCGACGGTCGTCGAGCAGGCCGCCCGTCCACGCCGCGCCACGGACCCGGAAGACGCGGAGGAACTCCACGCAGGCTGCAGCGCGCTTCTTGCTCTGTCCCGGACACCGGGCGCGCCGCGTGGCCGCCGCGTCGTGGCGATCCGCGCGCTGCGCATGCTGGCGGACCGGGGTTGCGTCCGAGCAAGCGACATTCCCGTCGACCTCGACGCGAAGTAGCTTGGAGTGAAGTTCGTTTGGCGGTCGCTCTAGCGTGGCCCGTCCACCATTCGACGCGCGTCGTGCACGAGGCGCTGGACGTCGGCCTGCGCGCGATCGCGCAAGTGAGCGGCCCGGGCATTCGGCTCGATGACCATGGGGACGCCGACGCGCATGGCGACGCGCGAAGGCGCCGCCGCCGCCATCCGAGCGAGGTGCGCGGGGAATGTTTCGTTGACGAACGCCGCCCCCGAGCCCGAGCCGTAGGCAAGGCCGACGGGAATGATGTCCGCGCCCGAGTGGAGCGCGGCCACGAAGGCTCCGGCGTGGAAGGGCCGGACGTCGTCGTCGGGAAACGTCGTTCCCTCCGGGAAGACGATGATCGTCGACCCGGAAGCGAGTCGGGCGCGGATGGTCCGCACGGCAGAGGCCCCGCTGACGGCGTCTGACCGGTCGACGAATACGGTGCCGACCGCGCGCGCCGCCGCCCCCAGGAGCGGCCAGCGGGCGAGGTCCGCGCGGCTGACCATGTGGCCGCCGAACGCGCGCAACAAGACGAGGATGTCGGCCGTGGAACGATGGTCGGCAACCACCAAGTGACCCGCCGGCGGCGTGCCGTGCGTGCGTCCGAGCGATCCTTGCGAGAGCACGTGCACGCCGAAAATTCGCAGCAACGCCGAACACCATGCGCCGACCCACCGCTCGCGGACGGCGTCTCGCGCCGCCGAGGCCGTGAGGGCCTCATGAGCGACCAAGCCGGGTAACATGGCGCCCGTGACTGCGCCAAAGCCGGCGATGCGTGCGGCTCGTCGCACCTCGCGCTTCGCGTTCACCACAGCCTCCTCATGGCGTACGACGCCCACTCGAACCCTCGTCGCGTCAACGATCGGTCACGCCATGTGGCCAGATCGATCCGGGTGGCGGCCTGCAAGTCGCGTTCGTACCACGCGCGAACGTGCCGAGCGAACGCGCGATCTTCGACTGCGAGGTTCAGCTCGAGGTTCTTGCGCCACGAGCGTTCATCGAGATTGTAGCTCCCGCTCGTCGTGAACTCGTCGTCGATGACCGCGGTCTTCGCGTGCAGCATCGTGTCCGGGAGGCACCAGATCTCGACGCCGTGGCGGAGCAGCGTATCGAAGAGCGCCTCGACCGCGAATTGGACCACGGGCACGTCGCTCTTGGACGGCACGAGCACACGCACGTGGACGCCATGGCGCACCGCGCGGAAGAGCGCCGCGCGAACCCGACGGTCGGGGACGAAGTACGAATTGGCGATATCGACACGTTCCTTCGCCCGGCCGATGCGATGAACGTACTCTCGGTGCATGCTGCGGTGCGTCCGCCATTGGCTTGCGAGCACCCACACGGGGCGCTTGTGCTGGCGCGACAGGGGGCGAACGTCCGGCGGCGCGCGTTCGCCCGTGAGCTTGCGCCACGTGCGGTAAAAGAGGGTTCGGATCTCTTCGCTGGCCTCTCCGCGCACCTCGATCATGTCGTCCCGCCAGCCGTCACCTCCCTCTGCGCGCGAAAGCCACGGAGCGGCGAGGTTGATGCCGCCGGTGAATGCCCGAAATCCGTCCACCACGAGAAGCTTGCGATGGTCTCGTAGCTCGAGGCGAGCCAGCCGGAAATGCGGATCGAGAGGTGAAATCGAATGGAATTGGG
The DNA here is from genome assembly GCA_963831555.1 of uncultured delta proteobacterium. Lineage (GTDB taxonomy): Bacteria > Myxococcota_A > Polyangia > Polyangiales > Polyangiaceae > Palsa-1150. The sequence goes on along the minus strand of CAWHQT010000012.1, from coordinate 29,266 downwards.
CGATCCGCCCTCCGGCGGCTTCGAGCGGGCGCATCCAGCCTGGGATCATCCCGATGGACCCCACCGCGTCGTGGATGACGAAGACCTTCACGCCCCCGCGCGCGCGCTCCGCAAGGGCGTCCCGAAATCGCTGTCCCACGGCGTCGACGCCAATCCAGTACATCTCGAGGAGGATCTCTCGCTCTGCGCTTCCGATCGCCTCGAGCATGGCCGGAAAGGCCTGCTCGCCATCGCGTAGCAAGCGGACCGAGTCGGCGCCCACCGGAAACCATGGACTTTTCGGCGGCGGGTCTTCGGTCGGGCGCGCAACGGCTGCCGAGGAGGAGGGGAGGGTCACGAGCGCGCCCCTCACTCTCTCGACTTGAATTTCGGTTCGCGCGAGGGCTGCGCATGGACCGCGGGATCGACGCGCGGGGGCCGTGCCGCGACGATCACGAGCGCGTCGTCGTGCAGCGCCGAGGCGGCGAATGTCCGAAGGGCTTGCAGCGACGGCGGGGAAGTCGGGCTCTCTCCGCGCCAGAGGCTGATCGTTCGCGCGCGGGGCTGCAGCGACGCTTCCAGGGCCGCGCGGACGATCCGATTGCCCGCGCGAGCGCGGTCGTCTTCGCGAATGGCGCCCTGCCGAAGGCGGTCGAGCAGAGCGCGCGCTTGCGCGACCGCGGCATCGAGCAGAGCGTCCGCTGCCGTGAGCCGGATGACCAGCGCGGGCGCTTGGGGCGAAGGAAGGACCGAGGCGCTCCACGTTTCGGCCAACGGGCCCGCCGCCGGCCCGTGCCGATCCGCCCCGTCCGCGTTGAGGGCGCGCGCTAGCGAGCCGTCCGCCCCATCGAGGACCGCGGCAAGCCAAGCCGCGGCGGTGGCCGCCCCGGGATCGCCGGAGGGCAGGGGGATAGCAATGAGCGCCTCCGATGGCGCCCCCACGACCCGTTCGACCGCGTACGTCCCCGCGCGCGGGGTGTTCGCCGGGCCGACCGGGGGGCACACTCGTGAATCGCTCGGAAGTCGGGCAATCCATCGGTCGACCGCGCGCACGGCGGCGTCGGCCTGCGCCGTGTCGACGTTGGCGAGCACGGCGACGCGTAAGGGCCCCGCACGCATGTCCGCAGCGCGCAACGCGAGGGTCTCGTCGGACACGGAGGAGAGGCCGAAGACCGTCCCGAAGGCTTCGACCCACGACGGATGGGCCGGCGCGAGCGCCCCCGCGAGCATCCCTGCGGTCCAGGCATCGGCGCGTGACGCCCGCAGCAGGAGCGCCGTGCGCGCGCGCGACAGCGGCTGCCTCTCGAGGCTGTCGGCTGCAAAAGCACGCGCGGCCATATCCGCCAGACGTCGCGCGTGGGCGTCGGCGGTCTCTCCGGCGCGGCTGGGGCCGTGGACCATCACTCCGACTCCGTCTGGCGCGACGAACGGCTCCACGCGCGCGTTCGATGCGAGGTCTTCGCCCTGGGTGGCCGCCGCCCATGCCACGGCGGCGCTGGCGCCAGCGTCGCCATTGTCCTCGGACATCGTGCCGCAGGGCGATGCGAGGAGCACCCAGACCTCCCCTTGGCCCCGCTCCACGCGTGTCCGCGACTCGACGACGCTCGCATGCCACGCGAGGGTGGCCCGATCGAGTTCGGCACGGATGCTGTCGGTGCGGGATCGCATTGCCGCTTGCGAGGCGTCTCTCGACGCGGCCACGCCGACCACCAGATTCACGCGCACGTCGCCTTCGGCGACGCCAGGACGGTGGCCGGCGAGCGACCACCAGGCGGCCCGTTCGGCCGCGTCGCGGGGATCCGCGGCCCTCAGCGAAAGCGCGCGCCCGAGGCCCGCAGGAGCCGTGATGTCGGCCACCTCCACCGCCAACTCCTGCCGAGCCAAGGCCGCCGCGGTGGCAATGCGGGAAGGACCGTCCGCCCCGAGATCGTGCTCGGCCATGTCGATCGTCGCCGCGAGGCACCCGCCGTCGGTATGTGCCGTAGCCACCACCGAGCGAAGGTGCGCGGGCGCCTCGAGGGCCTCGAGACGGGACGCCAGGGGCCCGTGCGCGGCGCCCAAGAGAGAGGCGGCCGCGACCGCGCGCTCGGGTGTCGCCGTTCGCGCGGTCACGATGATGCGGGCGGCGCCGGGGGCCAGTTCTCCGGATCCATCATAGACCACCGCCGCCGCGGTCGCCGCGGGCCATGACGAGGGGAGAAGCGGGGCCCCGACAGGCCACGGCGGTCCGCGTTCAAGCGCACGCGTGGCCGCGTCGGCGAGCTCCACCCCCCCCGCCGTGGCGATCGCGAGCCGTCCGAGCCCGTGGGACGCAGCACGCCACGATTCGAGCTCCGCGGGGGTCGGTAGCGCTTCGGCGCCGCTGCCGAACGCGTCGCCCGTGCATTGCGCCACGTCGACCCATGCCGCGTCGATCAAGGGTCGGGCGGATAGAGCCGCGGCCTTCCGTAGAACTGCACCGAGCGCCGGCTCGTTGGCGCTCACGGGCACGAGAAGGGCCGCGCGGGTGGCATCGAGCACCCGCTCGGCATCGGCGGGCGAAGCCACGAGCGCGCGCAGGCGCCATCCCGTCCAGCCTCCGACGGCACTCGCCTCTACTCCCCGGATCGAAAGACGCTCTTGAACGAGTGCAGCCAGAGCCACCCCGGCGAGCGCGCCTCGTTCGCTCGCGATTCCCTCGGTGGTCACGGCGATCGCCAGCGCCCCGCGCGCATCGCCCTCGCGTGCGATAACCGTCAACGGAGGCCGCCCGTCACCGGTCGGGCGCGTGGCCAGCGCGGTGGATGCGTCATCCGGGCGCCACCCTGCGACGCGGGTGTACGCGCTGCACGCCCCCGCGAGGGTCGCGGCGAGGATCACCAAGACGGCGCACCGATCCAGCCGCGGCGACGTCAAAGCATGGGCAATCATCGACTCACGTTGCGCGTACGCCGTTCCCAACGTGCGGCCGCGCGGGCCCACCATCCTGACTAGCTCCCCACCCGCAGCCGGACACGCGACCAAGGAAACGAGCGTCTTGTCCTGCTGGGGAGCTCGAGGTGGAGCGGCATCGCTCCCCTCGACGTGCCGTGCGAGCCCATTTTGTTTCGCTCTGCCTTGCCGGAGGCAACGGGGAGCGAGACTCAGGGTGACCCGGGTTACTCACTCGACAAATCCCGCCTTCGCGCGAACGAACGTGGCAACCTGCCGCATCGGAACCCGCACGGGACAGCGACCTTCGAGCTCGGCGAGTCGAGCGTCGCCCACCGCCTCGAACGACCGGGCCGCGGCATCGTAGTCTGGCATGCTGCGCGAGCTGGCGAGCATGAGGTCCATCACGCCCGCGTAGGCGCCCTGCGAGCGGACCATCGCTGCACCTTCACCGACGTTGCACAGGCCGCACGCGATGCAGCCTGCAAGCCGCGAAAGGACCTCACGGTCCTCTGGCGCCATCGGAAGAAGCCGGTCCCCCGCGTAGCTACGGCGGAATTCCGAAAGACCGCGACGCGCGCCGACCAGCGGCGCGAGCAGCGAACGGACCAACGCCCAAGCCAGAATCAAGAGTGCGTGGACCCGGCCCATCGAACGACCCGATCGTTAGCATAGCGGCGACTGGACGCGAGGCGTGCCGCGCGGATGGAGTGGCGCAACCCGCCGGTGACGGTCAGACTCGGCGCGCATGGTCGTCGGCTCGCCGTTCCGTTCTCTCGTGGCGCTCCCGGCCCCGGCCGTCGTCATCGCCTGCACGGGGGCCGAAGCCATGCGCGTGCGTCCGCTCGTGCTGGCCGCGTACGAAGAGGGGCGCGCGCTCCACTGGCCATTCCTTAGCGACGTTCTCCAAAGGGCGCTCCGCGGCGCGTCCGAGACCGACGGTGCGGTCGCCACCGCCGCGGTGCACGCGCTGGCGAAGTACGACCGGCTGCTGGGATTCGCGGCGCAGAGTGACCTCAGCGCGCAACGATTCGATGCTCTCTTCGCGCTGGCGCGGGGAGAGGTGGGAGACCTGCATGCGCGCCTCGAGCGCATCGAGGCACCGGATGAACGATTCGGTGTCGCGTTCTCGTTTCCCGACTGGATAGTGGATCGGGTGCGAGCCGAGTTCGGGCAAGCGGCCCTCGTGCCCGCGCTCACGCGGATGAATGAAACGGCGCCACGCGTCGCCCGAGCGAACGCGCTCCAATCGACACGTGAAGAATGCCTCCGTGCTCTCCACGACGAGGGGATTGAAGCGAAGGCGGCCCTGCACGCGCCTCATGCCCTCATCATCGAAGGGGAACGTTCGCCCTTTCGCACCCACGCGTTCGCCCGGGGCGACTTTGAGATGCAGGACGAAGCCTCCCAGCTCGTCGCCGACCTCGTCGCTCCGCCGCCGGGCTCGTTCGTGATCGACGCATGCGCGGGTGCCGGAGGGAAGACCCTTGCCCTCGCGGCGGTGCTCAAGGGCAAGGGCCGCGTCGTGGCTCTCGACGCGTCGGAGAGCAAGCTTGGCGAGCTTTCCCGCCGTGCTCGTCGCGCGCACGCTTACAACGTTCGACCGATCGCCGTGGACTTGCTTCGCCCGGGCGAAACGTTGCGCGAGTTCGAAGGCCGCGCCTCGAGGGTGCTCTTGGACGCACCCTGTTCGGGGCTGGGCGCCGTTCGGCGCAACCCGGAGGCTCGCTGGCGACTTCGTCCTGTGGATCTCGAGCGTCTCGGCGAAGCGCAGGGAGCCCTCCTGCGCGCGGTCGCTCCCCTCGTGGCGCCGCGGGGGCGCTTAATATTCGCGACATGCTCTTTTTTGCCGAGTGAGGGCGAGCGACCCTTCGAGCGCTTTCTCTCGGAGTCCATGGCTTTTGCGCCCGTGACCGCGCGCGACGTTCTCGGCAGGGCGCGAACCGCAAAGCTCTCGGCGCGCGACGGCCGCTATCTACGAACGTGGCGTTTCGACGGGACCCCCGACGGCGGAGACGATGGGACGGACGGATTCTTTGCGGCCATCGTTCGGCGAGCCGCGTCCGATGCTTGACTCCGACTCCGATTTGCGGATTGTCCCGGTATGCTCCCCATCGACCTGTCGGGCAAGCGCGCCTTCGTAGCCGGCGTCGCCGACGACGCCGGCTTCGGATTTGCCATCGCGAAGTCTCTTGCAGAAGCCGGCGCGAGCGTATGCGTCGGCACGTGGCCGCCGGCGCTCGGGATCTTTCAGACACTGCTCCGCCGCGGCAAGCTCGACGAATCCCTTGCCCTTTCGGACGGCCGCAAGCTCGAATTCGAGCGCATCATCGCGCTCGACGCCGAGTACGACGCGATGGTCGACGCGCCCGCCGAAGTGCGCGAAAACAAGCGCTACAAGGAGCAAGGCGACTTTACCCTCCAGGGCTGTGTCGAACGACTCCGGGCGGACTTCGGCGAGAGCTCTCTCGACATCGTCGTCCATTCGCTTGCCAACGGCCCTGAGGTGAATCGGGATCTCCTGGCGACCAGCCGCAAAGGCTACCTCGCGGCCGTGAGCGTCAGCGCCTACTCAATGGTTTCGATGGTGCAGCGCCTGGGTCCCCTCGTGCGTCCTGGAGGTGCGTTCGTCAGCCTTTCCTATCTGGCCGGCGAGAGAGTCATCCCGGGGTACGGCGGCGGCATGTCGAGCGCCAAAGCCGCACTCGAAAATGATACGCGCGTGCTCGCCTGGGAGGCGGGTCGCAAATGGGGGCATCGGGTCAACTGCATCAGCGCCGGCCCGCTCGCCTCGCGCGCGGCAAGCGCCATCGGAAGAGAGGCCGCGACGGACGGAGGGCGTGGCACGCCCTTCATCCAGCAGATGGTCGACTACGCGCGGGCCAATTCGCCATTGCCAGAGGCGATCGAGGCGAGTGAAGTCGGTGCGACCGCCGCGTTCCTTTGCAGCCCGCTGGCCCGCGGGATCACCGGGTGCGTGATCCACGTGGATAAGGGGTATCACGCGATGGGCAAAGGCGTAGCAAGCTCCTCATCTTCGGCGTAGTCTGCCGGCCGCATGGCGAGTGAGCAGAGCTGTCACCGTGGAATCGGAGACGGGGACGACGGGCCGGCGCTCCGCCGGTTTTCGGGCCTCTCCGTTTGGAATCCGGACCGGCGATCCGGCCCGCCGTCCTCAGCGTGTCTCCTCGGCGAACCGACCGAAGCCTGAAAAGAAAGAACCGTTTCACCATGACCGCGTTTATCCCTCCGGCACACGGACAATCCATCACCATGGGGCCGAACAACCGGCTCGTCGTTCCCGATAACCCCATCGTTCCGTTCATCGAGGGGGACGGAACGGGGCGAGACATTTGGCGCGCGTCCGTTCGCGTATTCGACGCGGCCGTAGCCAGGGCCTACGCGGGCACCCGCGCCATCGCGTGGTACGAGGTGTTCGCTGGCGAAAAGGCCCACAAGCAGTTCAATAACTGGCTCCCGGACGAGACGGTCGCCGCGTTCCGCAAGTACCTCGTGGGCATCAAAGGCCCGCTGACGACGCCCATCGGCGGCGGCATCCGCTCGCTGAACGTGGCGCTCCGCCAGATGCTCGATTTGTACGTTTGCATCCGCCCCGTTTGCTGGTTTGACGGCGTGCCCAGCCCCGTCAAGCGGCCGGAGGACGTCGACATGATCATCTTCCGGGAGAATACGGAAGACATCTACGCGGGCATCGAATACGAGGCCGAAAGCGACGCGGCCCGGAAGCTCTTGGCGTTCATCGAAAAAGAGTCTCCGAGCGACTTCCGCAAGATCCGATTTCCGCTGACGTCCGGTATCGGCATCAAACCGGTGAGTCGCGAGGGCACGGAGCGCCTTGTACGCGCCGCGATCCAGTACGCCGTGGATCAGCACCGCAAGAGCGTGACCCTGGTTCACAAGGGCAACATCATGAAGTTTACGGAGGGCGCGTTCATGCGATGGGGCTACGCGTTGGCCCGCCGAGAGTTCGCCTCGTCGGTCTACACGTGGGTCGAATGGGAACAGACCAAAGGTGCCAAGGGCGAGGCCGCGGCGAACGCCGAGCAAAAAGAGGCGCTCGATCAGGGGAAGGTGCTCGTCAAGGACGCGATCGCAGACATTGCGCTCCAGCAGGTCCTGACGCGAGCGAAGGACTTCGACGTCATCGCGACGCTCAATCTGAACGGCGACTACTTGAGCGACGCGCTCGCCGCGCAGGTCGGCGGTATCGGCATCGCGCCCGGTGGAAACATCAACTACGTGACGGGCCACGCGGTCTTCGAGGCCACCCACGGAACCGCGCCAAAGTATGCCGATCTCGACCGCGTCAATCCCGGTTCGGTCATCTTGAGCGGCGAGATGATGCTCCGTCACATGGGATGGACCGAAGCGGCGGACTTGGTCATCCACGGGATGAACGGGGCCATCGCGAGCAAGCGCGTGACGTACGATTTTGCGCGTCTCATGGACGGCGGCACCGAGATCAAGTGCTCCGAGTTCGGCGACAATGTCGTCGCCCACATGGGAACGGCTGCGCGGCTCTAGCCATCGTCTGTATCGTCTTTTCACTTCTATCTCGCGAAGGAGCACCATGCCCAATCGGAAGAAGATCGGTCTCGTTGGAGCCGGTAACATCGGTGGCGAACTCGCGCGCCTCTGCGCCAACGAGGAGCTCGGCGATGTCTTTCTCTTCGACATCGCATCGAAGGAGAGCTTTGCGAAGGGCAAGGCGCTAGACCTCGAGCAGAACGGCGCGGTCATCGGTTACGACTCGCACATCCGCGGGACGTCCAACTGGGCGGATCTCGAAGGCGGCGGACGTTCTCGTCATCACGGCCGGCATTCCGCGCAAACCCGGCCAGTCGCGCGATGATTTCGTGGCGACGAACCTCCCGATCATCCGCGATGTGGCCAGCAACGCGAAGAAGGTATGCCCGAACGCGTTCGTCATCGTCGTCAGTAACCCGCTCGACGCGATGGTCTACGAGTACAAGCGCGTGGTCGGGGCACCGAAGGGTCTCGTCGTCGGCATGGCCGGCGTCCTCGACAGCGCTCGGTTCCAACTTTTCCTGGCGCGCGAGGCCGGCGTGAGCGTGAAGGACGTCCGTGCGATGGTACTCGGTGGCCATGGCGACGACATGGTTCCCGTCCTGCCCATGACCACCATCCATGGCGTTCCCGTGAGCGCGTTGATTGCCAAGGAAAGGCTGGACAAGATCGTCGACCGCACGCGCAAGGGCGGTGGCGAGATCGTGAACCTGATGGGGACGAGCGCGTACTACGCGCCGGCGTCGAGCGCCGTTGCCATGGCCAAAGCGTACTTGCGCGACGAGAAACGCCTTCTGGCGTGCGCGGCATACCTCGACGGTGAATACGGCTATAAGGATCTCTTCATGGGCGTCCCGTGCATTCTGGGTGGCAAGGGGGTCGAAAAGATCATCGAAATCCCGCTCACCGAGGAGGAGCGCGCGATGCTGGCCAAGAGCGCCAAGAGCGTTCAGGCCGTCGTGGATATCTGCAAGAAAGGGTGAGGCCCTCGCCAAAGACTTGCCTTCGCGGCCCGTCTCGCGAGATACCCCCAGGTGCGATGCACCGCCGCCGCTTTCTCGCTGCCCTCGCGGCCTCTCCGTTCCTGCGTATCCCCCTGGCGCGCGCCCAACCGAGCGCGCGTCTTCGGTCGATGGAGCGGGACCCACGCGGGACCACGCTCGCGCTCGCGCTCGACAACGCGCCATTCCCCGCGCCTGGGACCGGTTACGCCGATGACACGGTCCTTGTCTTCGTCCCGGCGCACTACCGCTTTCGGGCCGAGGAGGGCGTCGCCGCCCTGGTTCATTTTCACGGACACTCCACGACGGCGGAGCGCGCGATGGCCGCCCACGAGCTCCGCGAGCAGCTCGCGGATAGCCGCCAGAACGCACTGCTCATCGTCCCTCAACTAGCAACCAACGCGGCGGACTCGGCGTGCGGAAAGTTGGAAGGCGCGGGTGGCCTCGCACGGCTCCTCAAAGAGGCGATTGCCGTTTCCGCGCGTGAAGGACGAACGACGCTCGGGGACACCGCGTTCGCCGGCGACGCGCGGGCTGGGCACCGTGTGCCTGAGCGCTCACTCGGGAGGCTATCACGCCGCCGCGTGCGGCCTGCGAGGCGGAGGGGTGGACGTTCGCGAGACGTACCTCTTCGACGCGCTCTACGCCGAGCTGGACACGTTCCGCGATTGGGTGCTCGCGCGCCACGGCGAACCGCTCCACGCCCGGCACAAGCTTGTGAGCTATTTCGTCGAAGGCGGCACGACGGCGGCTGGCAACCGCTGCCTGCGCGCAGAGCTCGATCGCGGCGGCGCGCTTTGCGAAGAGGAGGAGCAGGAAGGGGAGCTGTCGCGCCACGATCTGTCGCACGCGGAGGCTGTGTTCGTGCGCACGGGCCTTTGGCACAACCAGGTGACCTGGGAGACCAACGCCCTCCGCGACTGCCTCTACGCGTCGGCCCTGCCGCGGCACCTTTCGAGCGATTGGTTCGCGCGAAAGCATGGGGCGCGGCCGATCGACAAGCGCATGCGGTAGCCGGCGCTACGGGGTCGCGCGTGACGGTGCGGCGGGTCGGGGCGGGGATGGGCGCCTGTGCTACCGTGGCGCCGCAAGCATGAAGATTCACGAATACCAGGCGAAGCAAATCTTCGCCCGCTACGGCGTTCCGATCCCGCGGGGCTACCTCGCGATGACTGCGGATGACGCGCGAGGCGGCGGCGGCGCGGTTAGGGCAGGAAACGGCAAGCCCCGTCGTCGTCGTCAAGGCGCAGATTCACGCCGGCGGTCGCGGCAAAGGCGGCGGCGTGAAAGTCGCCAAGAGTGGTCCAGCCGAAGTGCGCGAGCTCGCGCAAAAGATCCTCGGTATGCAGCTCGTGACGCACCAGACCGGCCCAGAAGGACAGAAAGTGCGGCGCCTCTACGTCGAGCAGGGGCTCGACATCGCGCGCGAGCTGTACCTCGGCGCCGTCATCGATCGCGATCGCCGGCGCATCGCGTTCATGGCGTCGACCGAGGGCGGAGTCGAGATCGAGAAGGTCGCGGCCGAGACCCCCGACAAGATTCGCACGGTCCACGTCGACCCCGCGGTCGGCTTCTCCGCTTTCCAGGCGCGCGAGCTCGCGTTCGCCCTCGGCCTCGGCGCAAAAGAAACGCTCGCGAAGTTCGTGAAGCTGCTGGCGGCGCTCTACGAGGTCTTCACTCGCGAAGACTGCTCGCTCTGCGAGATCAACCCGCTCGTCGTGACGCGCATGGGCGAGGTCGTCGCTCTCGACGGAAAAGTCAACCTCGACGACAACGCCGAGTTTCGCCACCCCGAATGGCGCGAACTCGAAGACAAGGACGAGGAAGACCCCGTCGAGCTCGAGGCCAAGGCCGCGGGACTGAACTACGTGTCGCTCGACGGCAACGTCGGCTGCCTGGTCAACGGCGCCGGCCTCGCGATGGCGACGATGGACATCATCAAGCACTTCGGAGACGGGCACGGCGTCGCGCCCGCGAACTTCCTCGACGTGGGCGGTGGCGCCAACCAGGAGCAGGTGACCAAGGCCTTCAAGATGATCCTGCGGAGCCCCAAGGTGAAGGCCATCTTCGTCAACATCTTCGGCGGCATCATGAAGTGCGACGTCATCGCGAACGGCGTCGTCGCGGCGGCGAGGGAGCTCGGTCTCAAGGTGCCGCTCGTCGTGCGGCTCGAGGGGACGAACGTCGAGCTCGGACGGAAGATATTGAGCGAGAGCGGGCTGGCGATCCAAGCCGCGTCGACGATGGCTGACGGGGCCCAGAAGGTCGTCGCGGCCGTGCGAGCCTGACACCGGAACGCGGCAAACGCGGCAACTGTTCCAAGAGGTTTTCGATGAGCGTTCTCGTTGGCAAAGACACGCGTCTCCTGGTGCAGGGGATCACCGGGAGCGCCGGCGCGTTCCACGCAAAGCAGATGATCGAGTACGGCACGCAGGTCGTCGCCGGCGTGACGCCCGGCCGTGGCGGCGAGAAGTTCGAGGGCGCTGTGCCGGTATTCGACACGGTGGCGCGAGCCGCGCGGGCGACGCGGGCGAACGCCACGTGCATCTTCGTGCCGCCGCCCGGCGCGGCGGACGCGATCCTCGAGGCGTTCGACGCCGGCCTCGAGCTCGTCGTGTGCATCACCGAGGGCATTCCCGTCATCGACATGCTGAAGGTGCGCCGCGTGCTCGAAGGGCTCAGCGGCAAGACGCGTCTCATCGGGCCGAACTGCCCCGGCATCATCACGCCGGGCGCGGCGGGCATCGGGCTGCAAGATCGGGATCATGCCCGGTCACATTCACAAGCCGGGCCACATCGGCGTCGTGTCGCGCTCCGGGACGCTGACCTACGAAGCCGTCGGACAGCTCACGGCACGCGGCGTCGGGCAATCGACGTGCATCGGCATCGGCGGCGATCCGGTCGGCGGCATGGACTTCGTCGACGTGCTCGAGCTCTTCCAGGCTGACCCGAGATACGCACGGGGTCATTCTGATCGGCGAGATTGGCGGCGGCGCCGAAGAGCGCGCGGCGCAGCTTCATCAAAGAGCACATGAACAAACCCGTGGCCGCCTTCATCGCGGGCACCACGGCGCCGCCGGGCAAGCGCATGGGGCACGCGGGAGCGATCATCGCGGGCGGCAAGGGGACGGCAGCGGAGAAGATCGCCGCGCTCGAGGCGGCTGGAGCGCGTGTCGCGCCGACGCCGAGCGACATGGCCGATACCCTGATCGCGATGATGAAGTCCTAGTCTAGTCAGAAACCAGGGTCGCCCTGAGTCTCGGAATCTAGTCAGCGTGCTCCGGGGCCTTGCGGCCCTTGGCAACAATTCGGTGGGCACGTGGGATCCCGGGTCCGACTAACAAACGGGCTCGTAGCACCATAGAAAACCCGACCTCAATTGCCGACGCGTCCACAGCATGCCACAACCGTCGCACTGGTTTCCTCCATCGCGTGTGCGGCTACGGGTGCGGGACTAACAAGTAACCAGGGTCACCCTGAGTCTTGCTCCGCCTTGCCTCCGGCAGCCTCCGGCAAGGCAGAGCGAAACAGAATGGGCTCGCACGGCACGTCGAGGGGAGCGATGCCGCTCCACCTCGAGCTCCCCAGCAGGAGCAAGACGCTCGTTTCCTGTATTGCGTGTCCGGCGCAGCCGGGTGGGGGGCGAGTCACGGTCGTGCCCCCCCCGCGGTTTGCCGCCAACCTAGACCCCGTCGATCGGGCGGCCGGTCTGGCAACACCGCGGCTCTTTTGGTCACAAAACGAATGACGGCCGGCCACGAATGGACGGCGGGCTGGGTCTTGGGGTGATCCGACCGCCTCGCACGGGAATGCCTCCCGCGAGCGGGACTCCAAAAAGCACCACGAGGCACATTCATGTCGGTCCGACGCGCACCCATGCGACGCAAAGCGCACCGCGCGAACCTCGCGGCAATCCAATTTCGCCGCAATTATGGGCTTGCCCTCGTGCTCGCGCAGTCGGCCTGCGTCGGGAGCCTTGGCGATCCTCTCGGCTCACTGGGGAACTCCGCACCATCGGGGTCTTCATCCACGCCGTCGGCAGACTCCGGGTCTGCGTCGACGCCCACGCCGGGCGCAGGTGCCGCGCCGGGCTCGAGCGGGACGCCTGCGGCGCCACTGGACGCGGGGGCGGCGCCGGCCGTGGTGCTTTCACCGACATCGCGTGTGGCGCGATTGAGCCACACGCAACTGCTGAACACCTACCGTGACCTGCTCGGCATTACGGACGTGAGTGCGGCCGATTCCATCCTCACGCCCGACGCCGTCGTGGGGTACGACAACGAAGGCGACGCGCTCTTCGTGACCGACCAGTTGTGGGCCAATCTGCAACAAATCGCCGAGCTCTACGCGAGCACCGTCGCCACCACGCCGGCGCTCTTGGCGGCGCTCGTTCCGGCCAACGCCCCTTCCGACGCGACGGGAAAGGCAACGGCATTTCTCCAGGCATTCGGCCTTCGCGCGTACCGCCGGCCCCTGACGGCCGCCGAGATTCAAACGTACCTGACGCTCTTCGGTCAGGAAACCACGCTCGTGGGAGGGACGGACCCCTTTGCCGCCGGAGTCCAGTTGGTGCTCGAAGCGTTCCTGCAGTCTCCCTACTTCCTTTATAGAATGGAGCTGAGCGATGAGGTCGTGGGCGATCGCATTCCGCTCGACGACTACGAAGTTGCTTCCAAGCTCTCGTACGCCGTGAGCAACACGATGCCGGATGCTCCCCTCTTCGCGGCCGCCGCCCAAGGCGCCGTGGCCAACCCGGCGGCCCTGGCGAGCCAAGCGGAGCGGCTTCTCGCCACGCCGGCAGGGACGGCGCAGGTGGAGCACTTTCACTTCCAGATGTACGCCCTGGGGGTCTACGACGGCATCACGAAGGACCCGGCGGTGTATCCACAGTTCACGGCGGCCACCGGCCCGGCGATGGAACAGGAGAGTCTGCTTTTTCTGGACTGGATATTCAACGGCGGCAAGGGCGTATCCGACATCTACACGTCCCCCGTCTCTTTCGTGAACGATCTCCTCGCGCCGACCTACGGTCTCATGGGCTCCTTTACGAGCGCCTTCACACAAGTCAACCTCGATCCCACACAACGCGCGGGCTTCTTGACGCAGCTCGGGTTTCTGGCCAACGAAGCCACGACCGACAACGTCTCGACCATTCTTCGCGGTGCATTCATCAATACGCACATCTTGTGCGTCGTGTTGCCCCCTCCGTCGCCCCTTGCTTCGCCGCTGCCGGCCATCATGCCGGGCGAGACGGACCGGCAGTTGGTCAACAGCTTCACGGGACCGGGGACCTGCGCCGCCGGATGCCACGATACGCTCCTCAACCCCCCCGGCTTCGCCTTCGAGAACTACGACGCGATCGGCGCGTATCGAACGACGGATCAGGGACAAGCGGTGAATGCTGCAGCCAGCTACACGTTCGCCGAACCCTACGGGCTCCAGAGCTGGACCACTCCGATTGCGTTCGCGAACGTCATCTCGAAAGCCCCGCAGGTTCACGACTGCTACGTGCGCAATTGGGCGTCTTACCTTTACGGACGTCCCGTCGCGGACGGCATGACGGGCGATTTGTTCTCGAACGACGCACCGTACATCCAATATCTCGCGCAGGCGTCGCTCGCGGGTGGGCTGCCAATCAAGAACATGATTCTGTCGATTGCCACCGACGACAATTTTCTAGCGCGCTCGCCTCAGACGAGCGCGACGCCCGCGCCCACTTCGACGCTCGACGGATCGGTGGAGAACTGACATGCCGACACGAACCCCGCTCACCATGCGACGGCGTCATTTCTTGAGCGGCATCGGGGGGGTGACCCTCGGCCTACCCCTTCTCGATGCCTTCGTCCCCCGATCGGCGCGAGGCGCACCCGCTTCGGCGCGCTCGCCGTACGTCGCCATCGTGGTCAATGCCAACGGCGTAGTTCAAGCCGGAACGGCCATCGGCGGGGGGACGGACCCGGAGTGGTTCTGGCCGTCGGCCGCGGGGCCCCTCACGGTCGCTAGCCTCACGGCCGACTCGGGCCAGCCCGATCCGTCGGATGGCGGCCAGCCCTCATCGGGAGGACGCGAAATCGGAGAGCTCGCGGCGTACGGTTCCCAACTTTTGGTCGTTCGTGGCGTGAACCATCCCTTCGTGGCCGTGGGCTGCGCGCATGCCGGAGGAGACGCGCAGCTTCTCACCGGGGCGAAGATGACAGGGTCAGGACCCACGACGCTATCCGGCGGCCCCTCGATCGACACGGTCATCGCGAAGCAGATGAACGTGGGAGGCAACCTCGATCCGCTGGCGCTCCATGCGGGGCGGTACTCGCCGGGCGGCATGGGCTTCAACGTCCCCGGTTACATCTCGTACATAGGCCCGTCCCAGGCGCGATCGCCGCAACCTTCTCCCTACCAGGCCTACTTGCAAATGCTCGGAAATGGCGCGAGCTCTAACGTGAGCGCGACCGCGCAGCAGCAGATCGCGCTGCGACGCAAGAGCGTCAATGACCTCGTGAGGGCCGAAATGCAGGCGCTGCTCGCGAGAACCGACCTGTCGAGCTCGGACCTCACACGGCTTGACCAGCACTTCACGTCGATTCGCGACATCGAGGTGGCCGTCACAGGGACCTTGGACCCAACGGTCGTCGCTTCGATGAAAGCCGTGGATCCCGCCCCGTACGACTTGGCAAACCATTTGGCGATCATCCAGCTTCACATGGACATCATGGTATTTGCCTTGTCGTCGGATTACACGCGCGCAATTACACTGAAGATTGGCGATCGCGAAGACGACCACGAATTCACGCAGGACGGTGGAACGACCTTCCATTTGATCTCGCACCGCGGTGTGGCCGACGCCGTTCAAAAGCACGACCGGATCGTCCGGACGCATTTCCAGATGTTTAAGTATTTCCTCGATTCGCTGAAGGCCGTGAGCACCCCGACGGGAACCCTCCTCGACATGGGTCTGCCCATCTGGACCAACCAGATTGCGAATGGAAATCATTCGTACACTCGTATTCCCTGGGTGATCGCGAACAGCGGGACGACGTATCTCAAGACCGGTCAGTACGTGGACCTGCCGGGCTCGGGGGCGACGACGAACCAAATGCTCAACACGCTCTTGACCGCCGCCGGGATTCCCACGACGAACTTCGGCGACGCAAGCCTCACGCCCGGCGTCATCTCGCAGCTCGTGGCATGAACGCGGCACACCCCCCGCCGAGCCCCCCGCCGCCGGCGCGCGGGCAGGGGGACGCTTGGCGGGGCATTGCCGTGGCGGCGGGTCTGTTCGGGGCGGCGGCGTGCATCACGCATTCGCCCGCGGAGGCCGTCGAGGCGGGCACGGCGCCGCCAGTCGCCAGCGCCCCGGAGCTCGATGCCCGCGACGTGGCGGATTGCCCGGCGTGCGATGCCACGATGGTCTCGGCGTCGCCGGATGGCGCGGGCCCCGTCGCGTACGGAGGTGCCGCCGAGGCGGGCGCTCCAGCCACCGACGCGACGACCCTGGCCGACGCGGCAATCGCGGAGGAGGTGATTGCCGATGAGCCGGAGGAGGCAGCGCCGGGCCTGCAGGATGGGAGCTCGAGCGGATGCGCGGGACTCTTCTGCGAGGACTTCGAAAGGGGGACGATCGATCCCAGCATCTGGAACGTACAGGCCAACGGCGGACAGACGGTCGCCGTAGAGACGAGCGTGGTCGCCCACGGGAAGTACGCAGTTCAGTTCCACGCCGCTCCCAACATCGAGAGCTATGATTTCATCATTACGAAGAACGCACCGGTCGCCCTCCTCGGTCACCATTTTGGCCGGGCATACTTCAATGTCACCCCGAAACCACCCGCCGAGCACGCCGAGTTTCTCTTCGCCGGCACCGCCGGATTTCCGAATTTGAAGTATTTGGAGGTCGCGAGCGTCGGCACGCCGTGGCAGCTCACCTACGTGGATCTGATCGGGACCACGGGGGAGTCCTACGCGTCGGGCGGAGTCGTGCCGGTCGCTCGCTGGTTTTGCCTCGAATGGGAGTTCAACGACACGCCCGATCAGGCGACCGTGCTCGTCGATGGAGTACAAAGCTATTCGCGCAGCGTCATTGCGTTCCAGGGGCAGAGCTCGGGGCTGGTCGGCGGCTTTACCGATTTCGGATTTGGGTATTATGACTGGCATCCGGTTAGCTACCCCTTCGACGTGTATTATGACGATATCGTGCTCGATACGAAGCGCATCGGATGCCTCGCGGGGCCGTAGCGGCCGGGAAACGACGCGCACGAATTGGGCGCGCCATCGGCGAGACGCCTCGCGGAGTTTCCGAGCACGTACGCGACCCCCAAATCCCCGGTTTCCGCGGCAAAGCGGGCTAGTCGGTCACGTTTGGTGCGCCCGCAGGTTGCGCGCTTGAAGAATTTCACCTACAAGCGCGCCCGCGCCCACCCCGCAAAGGAATGCGATCCATGGCCGTCGAACGCACGCTCTGCATCATCAAGCCGGACGCCGTCGAGAAGCGCCGTTCCGGCGCCATTCTCCAGTGCATCGAAGAGGGAGGCTTCAAGATCGTCGCTCTTCAAATGAAGCTCCTGTCGCGCTCGGAAGCCGAGGGGTTCTACGAGATCCATCGACATCGGCCGTTCTTCCGCGAACTGGTGCAGTTCATGACGCGCTCGCCGGTCGTCGTGGCGGTGCTGGAACGCGAAAGTGCCGTTACCGCCTGGCGCGATCTGATGGGCGCGACGGATCCGGCCAAGGCCGCCGCAGGCACCATCCGAAAGCAGTTCGGTTCGAACGTCGGCGAGAACGCGACCCACGGGTCGGACTCCCTCGACAATGCCCAGCGCGAGATCGCGTACTTCTTTCATGGCGCTGCGGTCGCACCGTCGGCGTAGACGCCGCGCCGATTGACAGGGCCCACCCAAGGCCTATTACCGCTGGCGATGAGCGTAGAAGAGACCCTTCGTCCGCGGGTCGAGGCCGCGTTCGCCAATCGTAACCTGCTGAGCGAACCGGACTATCGTTTTGCGGTCGAAGGGACGATGGCGGCTCTCGACCGCGGCGAGATCCGCGTCGCGACCCCGCCTTCCACCGACGGAGCCCCGTGGACGACGAACGCGTGGGTCAAGGAGGCCATTTTGCTCTTCTTCGCGATCCGCAAGATGGAGCGAATGGAGGTTGGGCCCTTCGAATTTTACGACAAGATCCCGCTCAAACACGACTTCGAGGCCGCCGGCGTCCGCGTCGTACCGCCGGGCGTCGCGCGCTACGGTGCGTTCCTCGAACGTGGCGCGATCTTGATGCCTGGTTATGTGAATATCGGGGCGCGCGTCGGTGCGGGAACCATGATCGACACCTGGGCCACTGTCGGGTCGTGCGCGCAGATCGGGCAAGATTGCCACCTGGCGGGCGGCGTCGGCATCGGAGGGGTGCTCGAACCGCCGAATGCGTCCCCCGTGATTGTCGAGGACGGCGTGTTCGTCGGCTCGCGCGTCGTCGTGGTCGACGGGGTGCGCCTCGGCCGCGAAGCCGTCATCGGAGCCGGCGTGGTGCTTACCCAGTCGACCCCCATTCTCGACGTGAGTGGACTCGAAGTGGTCGAACACCGGGGCTATGTCCCCCCCCGGAGCGTCGTGATTCCCGGCGTTCGCATGAAGAAATTCCCCGCCGGAGACTTCGGTGTGCCTTGCGCGCTCGTTATCGGCCAGCGAGGTGAGGGCACCGATCGCAAAGTCAGCCTCAATGCGGCACTGCGTGACTTCGGGGTTTCGGCGTGATGGATGTGGCTCGCAGGCTCGACGAAACACTCCTCGAGCTCTGCGCAGTGGCGTCGCCCATCGGGGAGGAAAAGGGATTATGTGACGCGCTCGAGAGCCGGATGGCGAAAGGGACCCTCGCGTCGCCCATACGCCGGTACGGGAACTCGTTCGTGGTCCCCCTCACCCGTGGTCGTGGCCCGAGGGTGGCGCTCGTGGGGCATCTCGACACCGTGCGTACGGAGAACGGACCCGCGCGGATCGCGGGGGATCGTTGTTTCGGGGCCGGCGCCAGCGACATGAAGAGCGGACTTGCCGTCATGATCGTGCTGGCCGAGACCTTGCCCCTGGCGCTGCTGGGCTGCGATCTCACGCTCGTCTTTTATTCGCGCGAGGAGGGGCCGTTCATCGATAACGAGCTCGGTCCCGTTCTCGAGCGGGACCCGGAGCTTGCGCAGGTCGATCTGGCCGTTTGTTTGGAGCCGTCCGACAACAAGCTGCACCTCGGTTGCACCGGATCCGTTCACGCGACGATCACGTTCCGTGGGAAAACGGCGCACAGCGCGCGCCCTTGGGAGGGGGAGAACGCGATCACCCGCGCGGCGTCGTTCCTGTCGGATCTCGCGTCCTTGCGCCCGCAGCCATCGATCATCGACGGTCTGTCTTACCGCAGCGTCATGACGGTCACGCAGGCGCGCGATGGGGGCCGCGGCCGAAACGTCGTGCCGGACGCCTTCGTCCTCAACCTCAATTGTCGTTTCTCGCCCGATCGAACGCTCGACGACGCTCGGCGCGAGGTGCTCGCGCTCGTTGGCGATCGCGCCGAAGTCGAATTTACAGACCTGTCGCCGGCGGCGTTCCCGAACGCGGGCCACCCTCTCGTACGGGGCCTCGTGGCCGCGGGTGTACGGGCGGTCGAACCGAAGCAAGCATGGACCGACGTGGCTCGATTTGCGGCGTGCGGCGTCGCCGCCGTGAACTTCGGGCCCGGCGAGAACGCGCAAGCCCACCAGAGGAACGAATCGACGTCGCTTCCCCTTCTTCACGAGGGCTACGCGATCGTCGCGCGCTGGTTGCAGTCGCTGGGCGCGAGAGCGTGAGCGCAATCTTCCCCCAGAAGTTGCCTAGCCCTAGCCGAGCTCGATCTTGTTCCACATCTCGCGGCGGACGCGCTCTCTGCGACGATCGGTTCGGGTCACGAGACGCGCCGCGCTCCATGCCGCGAGCAGCTCGCCTTCCTGGCCGAGCGCCGGAAGCGTACTGGGGCCGACGACGAAAGCGCCCGCGAGGGGCGTTCGAATGGGCTCCGCGCCGAAGCCGTGGAAGTTGTGCGGGTCAATGTGCCATCGCGCGGTCATCGGCTCGGGCTCGAGCGAGCCCCCCGTAGCGCGCAGGCCCGCGCGATCGATCTCTACACGCTTGCCTGAGCGAAAGTCCCAAAGTGCCCGTCCGTCGTGAGGCGAATCGACCACGAGATAGTGCCGCTCGATGAATGGCAGGAGCGACTCGATCGCAGCGAGGACCGCCTCGCGGGCGCGTGCTACCGGCAGGGAGGTTCCTTCGGCGATGGCCGCCTCTGCGACGAGCAGCGTGGCCCCGTCGATTCCGCATGACTGATGGCGACGTTGAAGATGAACCATGGGCGCGGTCCGGCCGTCGCCCCTATGCGGCCACCCCGGCAAGAGAAACGATTCGTCGCAGAGGGGACCGGGTAACCCTTCATTCTGCACCACGATGGATACGACGAATCGCCACTCGGCCGGGACCAGATGCGGCAACGCGGCCAGCGCGCGTCGCGAAGGGTCGAAGTCGGTCGTCAAGTCGAGTAGCGCGCGGGTCGTGTGATCCGTGATGACGAACTCCACGCCCGTGGTCTCGTCGTCCCCGTCGAGGACGACGCCGGCCGCGCGGCCCCGCCGATGCACGATGCGTGCGGCGCGATCACTTATCTGGGCCTCACCTCCGTGTGCGAGAATGCGCTCGACGAGGAAGTCGACCAAGTCTTCTTCGCCGCCGGAAAGGCGAAGGACGCCGCGGGTCCACGCCCCATGCAGGCGCGCCACCGCGAACTCGGGCAACTCCGCGGCCTGACTCGCAAACCGGGTCGGCACGTCGACGACGGTGCGGTAGTCGTGGTCGCGCGGAAACTCGGCGAGCAGCGCGGGCGCGCGATGGCCATCGAAGTGCGGCAATGACGCGGCGACGCGCTCTGTTTCGCGACGCTCCCAGAAGGTGCCGGGAGGCCACACGAGATCGCGCTCGAACGCGGCGTCGCCGGCGGCGTTGGTCCGTGCAAGCTCTCCGTAAAGCGCGTCAACGACGCGCCTCACCTCCGGATAACAGCGATCGATCTCCTTAGCGAAGAGCTGCACGTCCGGCGGCACTTCGAGGCGCAACTTGGGCGCGATGATCTGGAACATCGGGTCCAGCGGCGTCGTGCGACGACGGAACGTCTGGGACTGCGCGAGTTCGACGAGCACGCGACTCCATGCCGGCGAGGATCCCGCAAGAAACGTGAAGGGCCGGCGGGCGAGCGTCACTCCCTCGTAGTGGTAGGAGGGCGGTCTCCATCCTTGGCCGAGAACGAGGACGCGCCACGACCGCCGGGCGAGTAGGGCTGCCGTTGTCAGTGCCCCGACTCCGGCGCCGAGAATGGCCACGTCATAGTGCTTTGACATGTTGAGGATGCTTTTTTGCCACGTCAGACGTGACACGCCGCCACGCCCCGGACGCGAACGCGGACCCGTCCCCCATCGACAACCGGCGGCTCGACGGTGACCCGCCCTTCGCCCAGCCATTGGAGCACGCGCGGCAAGAGCTCGTGCTCTTTGGCGAGGATGCGTTCGCGCAGGGCGAGTTCGTCATCGTCGTCGAACACGGGAACCGCGGCTTGGGCAATGATGGGGCCCGTGTCCGTTCCGCGATCGACGAAGTGGACCGTGCATCCCGCGATCCGCACGCCGTACGCGATGGCTTGCCTCTGGGCATGGATGCCGGGAAAGGCGGGGAGCAGCGCGGGATGAACGTTGACCACGCGCATGGGGAACGCATCGAGCAGGACGTCGGTCAAGAGGCGCATGAAGCCGGCCAGCACCACCACGTCGACCCCGTGGGCCCTCAGCACCTGAACGAGGGCGGCGTCGAACCCGCGGCGATCCTCGAACGCCGTGTGCTGCAGGACGACCGCGTCGACACCGGCCGCCCGAGCGCGATCGAGGGCGCCCGCTTCGGGGACGTTTGACACGACGACGCCGATGCGCACTGCGAGCCTCTCGGTCTCGATGGCATCGAGAATGGCTTGAAGGTTCGTTCCACTCCCGGACGCAAGTACGCCGACGACCATCATGAAGCCCACTCCACCCGCTCTTCGAACGCCCGATCGGTGGATTGGGAAATGACGTTCCCCAAAACGAAGGGCTCTTCGCCCGCGGCCCGTAGCGCGGCGGTTGCCAGGGTGGCATCAATCGCCGGGACGATGAAAACGAAGCCGACTCCGAGGTTGAAGGTGCGGCGCATTTCGAGCTCTTCCACGGCTCCGGCGCGTTGGACGAGTTCGAAGATTCCGGCTCGGGACCACGTGGCTTCGACGCGCACCCCGAGCCCGTCGGGCAGCACGCGAGGCAGGTTGCCCGGGAGGCCGCCGCCCGTCACGTGGCTCATCGCGCGCACGTCGACTGCCGTGGAGAGGACGGCCCGTACAGCGCGCGCGTAGAGGCGCGTGGGTACGAGGAGCGCCTCGCCGATGCTGGCTCCTCGAAGCTCCGGCGGCCGGTCTTCGATTGACAGCTTCATCGTCTCGAACAGCGCCCTTCGTGCCAGGGAATAGCCGTTGGAATGCAGGCCGCTCGAGGGGAGGGCGATCGCGACGTCCCCCGGTCCGACGCGAGTGCCGTCCACGATCTTTTTTCGCGCGACGATGCCGACCGCGAAACCGGCGAGATCGTATTCGCCGGGACCGTACATTCCGGGCAACTCGGCCGTCTCGCCTCCCAGGAGCGCGCAACCGGCCTCGATGCATGCCGCCGCGATGCCGCGCACCACCGTCTCGGCCACGCCCACGTCGAGCCGCGCTGTCGCGAAGTAGTCGAGAAAAAATAGCGGACGCGCTCCGCACGTGACAACGTCGTTGACGCACATTCCGACCAGGTCAAACCCGATCGTGTCGTGAACGCCGGTTGCAAACGCCACTTTGAGCTTGGTGCCCACGCCATCCGTCCCGCTCACGAGGACGGGCTCTTCCACACCTTCGGGAACGCGGCAGAGCCCGGCGAACCCACCGACGTCCCCGATCACCTCGGCAATGCGCGTCGCCGCGGCCAGCGGCTTGATGCGCTCCACGAGCTCATCGCCCGCGTCGATGTCGACGCCCGCTTTCTTGTAGGTAAGGGAGACCATGAGGTGTCCTTCGGCGACGGCCGGGGGAGGGCGCGCCGCGGTGGGTGGCCGCACGGTAGTCAGTCCGCCCGATGCGCGCCAGGGCGGAGCCCCTTGGGTCGGGTCCTCGAATATCGATCCGAGCCCGCGCCGCTCTCACCTGGCCCGGGCGCCGGCGCGAGTATCTTCTCCTCCCCATGAAACGCCGGCTGCACAGCGGTAAAGCGCCCCTGGTCTACCCCCCGTCGTTCGTTGCGCCCGGAGCGCGGCTCGGCACGGACGTTGTCGTCGGTGCGTTCTGCTTCGTCGCGAGCGGAGCGGTCCTAGGCGCGGGGACGCGCGTCCAAAGCCACACGAGCGTTTGGGACGGCGTAGAACTCGGGGAGGACGTGTTCGTCGGCCCGGGCGCGCAGTTCACCAACGTGCGCCGCCCGCGGGCCGCGTTCCCGCGCGCGCCGCATTGGGATCGCACGGTGGTCGAAGACGGGGCCAGCATCGGCGCGCAGGCAACCCTCGTGGCGCCCGTGCGGATCGGGCAATGCGCCATCGTCGGAGCCGGGGCAGTCGTTACGCGGGACGTGCCCGCGCACGCCATCGTGGCGGGCAATCCGGCGCGCGTCATCGGCTGGGCATGCGTTTGCGGCGAAACGCTCTGCCGAGGCCCGATGAGGCCACAACCGCTCCTGTGCGCCCTGTGCGGAACACTGGCGCCTTGGTGAGCTCAGTGCGCGGCGAGCGATTTCTGGATGACGTCGCGCATCACTACCATCGCCACGTGCGCGTAGATGATGACCCCCAAGGTGTCGACCAGACTTGCAATGAACGGCGTGGAGCTCGTCGCCGGGTCGATGCCCAGTCGCTTTAGAATGATGGGTAGCATCGCTCCCACGGTGCAGCCGCAGGCGATAATTGCAAGCACCGTGAGCGCCACGGTTACGGCGAAGAGGAACGATTGGTCGGGATACATCATGACGCGTCCCATCGCGATGAGCGCAATCATGCTTCCAAGGACGATCCCCATCACAGCTTCGCGCATGAGGATGCGCCACCAGTCGGTCAGCTTGACTTCGCCGAGCGCGAGGCCGCGAATGACCAGCGTGGATGATTGAGAGCCGGAGTTGCCGCCGGCGGAGATGAGGAGCGGCACGTAGAGCAAAGCGCCTTTCACGGCCTCCATGACGGGGTCGTAGTGCCGGAGCGCGGTCTGCGTGAAAAACTCCTCAATGAAGAGGACGATGAGCCAGACGGCGCGTTTGCGGATGAAGGTCAGAAAGCTCGTCTGAAAATACGGCACGTCGAGAGGCTCGACGCCACCGATTCTCTGCACGTCTTCGGTCTGCTCACGGACGAGCACGTCGATGATGTCATCGATCGTGATGACGCCGAGTAACCGGCCACCTTCCGCAACGACCGGGATGACGTTCAAATCGTATTTGGCCATCCGGCGCGCGACTTCTTCCTGATCCATGGTCGGCGGCACGCTGATGACGTTCGCTCGCATCACCTCCGCGATTCCCTGCTCCGGCTCGGCGATGATTAGATCGCGCAAGCTTGCCACTCCGGCCAGAGTATCCTTCTCGAGAGCGTAAACTGTATAGACGAACTCGTCCCGCTCCCGGGCTCGCCTTCGGACGATGTCGAGCGCTTCGGACACGCGCATGCGCGGGGACACCGCGACGAAGTCCGTCGTCATCAAGTGACCTGCGCTCGTGTCCTCCCATTTCTCGATGTCGCGAACTTCTTGTGCCGCCGCCGGGTCGACTCGCTTGAGCGCCTCGAACAGCTGTTCGCCGACGTCGTCCGGGAGCGCGCTGAAGAGATCGGCGCGGTTGTCCGCAGCCATTTCGCTCGCGATCTCGGCGATCGACTCCGCTGGCATCTGTTCGACGAGCTCTTCCTGCTCGTGCTCATCGAGGCGCTCGAAAATGGGAGCCGCGTCCTCGGCGGGAATGCGGGCAAGAAGCTCGGCAGCTTCGTCGGGGTCCAGCTCACTGACGATGTCCGCGAGATCCTCGGGGTGGATCTCGTCCAGCAGTTCGCGGATCTGGTCGGGATCCTCTTTCAGGATCTGCTTGATGTCCGGGCCGAGCAAAGATGCGAGGCGCATGCAGGCGCGGCGCAGCCTAGAGCCTTTCTAAGGCACAAGGAAACATCAAGCGTTGCCCGGCAAAGAAACCCGCCCGCCTAGCATGCGAACCCTGGAAAGGGCCGCGCCTTGCCGGGGCCACGGGTCTCATCGTGGCCGGCGGAGAAGACGCGCGAACGAGATGGCGGGGTGGCAGATTGTACCCGTGCGCCGTGTCCGGCAGCCAAACTGGTCCGTTCTTGCGAGCGGCGGCTGCGCATGCGTGCGAAACGTCCTCACGGTTCGCTAAGGTTAACGGGATGGATGCCCGTTCGCGCCCCGCATTGCGCCCGCTCGAATCGATCGTCGTCCCCGATGCGAAGCACGGTCGCATGCTCGTCCTTCGTGACACGCAAGGTGTGAGCGAGGGTCATGCCGCGGTACCCGCGGTGCTCGTTCCGGTGGTCGCCCGCTTCACGGGAGCTGCGACGTGCGAAGAGATCGCGCGCGACGTATCGGAAAACGTCGGCCCTCGCGTGCCGGTGGAGGTGGTTGTGCATTTGGCCCGTGAGCTCGAGCAGGGACTCTTCCTCGAGGGGCCGAGTTTTCGCAGGGCGCGCGCGCGTGTGGAGCGCGAGTTTGCGGTTGCGCCCGTCCGGGCGGCTTCGCACGCTGGCGGCGCCTACCACCGCGAGCCACGCACGTTAGAGCGTTACATCGATGAGACGTGCCTCGCTCGCGCCGAGGGGGGCGCTGTATCGCCCGGTATTGCGAGGCCGGACTTCGCCGGACGATTGATCGCGCTCGTCGCGCCACACATCGACCCGTGGCGCGGCGCGCTCGGCTACGGTCACGCCTATGGGGCGCTGGCGGCTTCGTTGCCCTCCGAGGCCGATACCTTCGTGGTCTTCGGCACGTCCCACGCGCCCATGCGCGAGCCCTTCGCGCTTTGCCGGAAGGCATTCGATACCCCCTTGGGGGAAGTGCCGGCCGACATCGCGAGCATCGACGCGCTCTCCTCGCGGGCCGACGGCTTCGACCCCTACGCAGATCAGTTCAATCACAAACGGGAACACTCACTCGAATTCCAAGTCGTCTTCTTGAAGCACTTACTAAAGGATCGAGAGTTTCGCATCATCCCGATCCTCGCGGGGTTGGGGGTGCATCAGGCAAGCGGGCAGCAGCCACATCACGATCGCGGCGTCGCGCGCTTCACGGAGGGTGTGCGCGATCTGGTCGAGTCCCGGCCGGGCCGGGTGGTGGTCGTTGCGGGAGCCGATTTGGCGCATGTCGGGCCGCGCTTTGGAGACGAGCGGGCGTACGACGAGGAGCAGCGGAGCGCCCTTGAGCGCGCCGATCGTGAATCACTCGACCACGCGGCGTCCATTGATCCGAGCGCCTTCTGGTCACACGTGACTTCCGATCTCGACGAACGACGCGTTTGCGGTCTCGCGCCCATCTGGTCGCTCTTGCGCACCCTCGGGGGGAGCGGCGCCCGAGGGCGCGTGCTGCACTACGAGCAGACGGTCGACGCAGACGATGGATCCATAGTCAGTCACGCCGCAATGGGCTTTTATGCGTGACCCCGTTGTCGCACGTGGCCGTCGCTCCGCGCGCAGGGCAGGTGCTCGCACGGCGGGCACCGAATCGGCGCCACCCTGCGTCGTTGACACGCCGGATCGAGCGCGCTATTCCGTTGCGGACGCATTGCGGGAGTAACTCAGTGGTAGAGTGCCACCTTGCCAAGGTGGACGTCGAGGGTTCAAATCCCTTCTCCCGCTCGATAAAACAAGCCCTTTCGCAAGACGAAGGGGTTCAAAGAGCACCACCTGCCGCCCCCGGAGCACCACCGGGAGCACCACCTGAGGCGCTGTCGGTATCCGACGCCTCCGCCTGCCGCTTCGCACGTGCCCGGGTCATCTCGATGACCTTGGCGATGCCCTGCCGCTGCTCGTCCGCGTTCACCGTCGAGTAGTGGTGCTGCATCGTCTCGGTGAGGTGGCCGCTGATGCTGCGGGTCACGAGCGCATCGACCCGCGCCGCGCGCGCGAGGTCGTTGAAGGTCCGGCGAAGACCTCGCTGCGTGAAGCGCTTGCCCAACCGCATCTCCTCGACCACGTCCGAGAAGGGCTTGTTGAGCACGGACGGTGAACGGAAGCCGCCGTTCACCGCGGGAAACAGGAGCTCGGAGTCCTGCTGCTCCGGGGTCGTGAGCTGCGTCTCGATGTGCCATCGGAGGACGTCCGTCGCCTCCTTCGGCAAGTCGATGGCGTAGCGCTTCTTCTGCTTGGTCGTCTTCATGACCTCGTGGCCGAGCGTCTGGGAGCGACGAACGAGCAGCCTGCTATTTTCCCAGAGCACGTCGGACTCGGCGCCGGCCCGGCGCAGCGGCCGGAGCGACGAGGGGCGCACGCCCGTGATGAGGCCAATGTAGACCATCGCGTAGTGCTGTGGGTACAGCCTGCGCATCGTGTCGAGGAACACCGGCACTTCGTCCGGAAGGAGCGTGTTTGGTTGTTCCTCGCTGTACGTCTCGAGCTCGGACGTGTCGAAGTTTCTGACGTCCTCGGTGGCGAGGTGCGCGAGACGGAGCTCGCGTTTCGCCGCCTTCATGATGACCCGCAACACGGCCAACCAGCCGTTGACGGTCGTGGGCGAGTAGTCGCCCCCGCGGATGAGCGTCCCCATGCCCTCACGCCACGACTCCACGTGAGGTACATCGAGCTTGTCGATGAAGAACTCGCCGAACCCCGGCACGAACAGGCCGCTCTTTTTGCCCTCCGTGCCGGCGATGAGGTGCTCGAGGACGTGCCGCCACTTCTCACGTCCCTTCGCGCTCCGAACCTCACCTGTGTTCATTTTTCGCTCGAATAGCGAGTTCGCGTAGTCCCCGAATCGATGCCTCGGCGGCGGGGCCAAGACGACGCCGGCTTGAACGCGAGCCCGCTCGTCCTGGAGCCACTTGAATGCCGTTCCGAGATCCGCTTCGGGCATCACCTTTTTGATCTCTTTCATTTGTCCGGTCGTCGGGTCCATGACTCGGGCCCGGACGACATGTCCGCCCTCCTTCCTGCGCCAGACGCCCGGTACGGGGCTGGCCATGAGCCAGCTCTTCCATCGGTACAACCACTGCTTTTTGTCCTTCATGCGCGTCTCCTTCGTCGAGAGGCGCACTCAGGCGGTCCGGCGTGACTGTATCATCCGGTGGCTCCCCTCGCAGGTATCGGTCGAGTGCTTCGAGCGCCCACATCCACGGGCCCGTCCCGCCGCGCCGACCGACCGGTCGCAGTCGGCCCTCGCGATGCGCCTTGCGGATGGCGCTCTCATCCTTGTAGCCGCAGTACTCGGCCGCCACGGCGGTGGTGACGAACGGCGGGTACGCCTTGCGGTTCATCGCACGTCGCTCGGTGCGGGACGCGAGCGGAGAGCCGAGAGAGGGACTGGGTGCGGCCGACGTCGTCGTCCGCGTGCGGCGCCGAGGCGAAGTTTGGGCATAGGGAATCCCTTCCGCAAGCGCGATGCCGTGCGGTCCGGGATCCCCGCGCCTGCCCCGGACCCGGGAAAGGCCTGGAAACGAGTCTCGGACGCGACCGGGACGGCTTTAGTGGTCATTAATTAATGACCAGGGGTGAGCAGCAGACACTGACCACCTGGGCCGCCGCACGTAACCATTCGCGCGCCGCGCCGGTGTGACGGTTGGCGCGACGCGACCCTCATCCGTGCGGGGTATTGCCCGCGTCTTCGTGCGCTCGTCTCTGGGCGGAGCGCTTCGCGAGGTACGCGACGGCGGTCGGTTGGCTGCGTGCCGTTGCGTGGTCGTTGCCCTGCGCATGCAGCGCTCCTCGCGCCGGTACGGGTCTTGCGATTGTCCGGCGGGCGTGGGTTCGACACGCGTCTGCCGGGCGTCGCCGTAGGAAGGTACGCCGGCCAAAAAGAGCGTTCGTGGAAAGGACGGGAGAAACGATGGACCCCAAAAACAAGTTTGCGGCGGAGACGGTTCGGCAGCTGCAGCAATCGCTCGACGAGGTGGTGCCGTACCAGGAAACCGAATTAAGCAAGCAGCAGACCCTTCGCGCGCTGTTGCCTCAGATCTGCGCCCTTCGGTCGAAGGGTTACGGCTGGGCCGCCGTCGCCGCGATGCTCTCGGAACGGGGCGTGCCCATCTCGGTGGCGGCGCTGCGGACGTCTCTTCGGCGCGTTCGCGAGCAAGCCGCAAACGAAGCAAGGCGAGCGCCCACGAAGCGTTTGCGAGAGGGCCGTGCAGACGCCGGTCCGCCGGAGCGGTCGCCCCGGACAGCGCCCTCGTCGGCCCAACGCGGCGATACGCCGCCGACGCAGACGCCGCGGCAAACCGGACCGGCAACCTCGTCGGAGGTTGCCGCGCAACACGCGACGCTACCCGAGACGCGGCGTGAGCCGGAACCGCGTCGCTCTACGTTTGCGGTGCGGCCGGACACGAAAGACATCTAAATGGCGGCCCCGCGCCGTGCGTCGCGTGGGGGCGACGGCTCGCCGCGTGCCGTCGTCCGTCTCTGTCTCGCATGGGTACACCCCAGTCACGCGGTGGCCGTCTCCTCGCGCGTCTTTCGTCCTGTCCCGATCGTGTTTCGTACCCGGACACTCGAGACGCCTCGCGATTCGCAACCGCATCCTCACCGACGCATTGA
>CAWHQT010000011.1:0-178021 GCA_963831555.1 uncultured delta proteobacterium | reverse complement strand
CGCCCCCTGCCCACTCCACGGCGTGGCCGTCGCACCCTGCGACGACGGCGACGGCTCGGGCGCGCGATCGCTTTGCCGGAAACCGCCCGTCGTCTCAAAGAGGATGCCGGCGCCTTGGGCTTTGAGAGCCTGGTCTTGGGCGAAGCGACGCTGCGCGTCCTCGGACGCCGCGAAACGCGCCACCCTCTCCGGGGGGAAGGGCCCCGCGTCCGGCGCGGAGGGCACTCCCGCTCTTTGCGCGTGGGCATTACGGATCGCCTCGGGCACGACGGGCACGGGTGGCGCGCCGCTCGGATCCGGGCGCGCGGGGCCGGTCTTCGACGGGGACTGGAACGCCAGGCCGACGGCGAGCATCACCGCGCCGAGCAGGCACGCCATCAGGACCATGAGCGGCCCGGTGCGCAGGGTGCGCGCCGTCCGGCGCCGAAGCCCGAGGCGCGGATTGTCCGGCGGCAGCTTGGGCGCGTGCGGGTCGGTGGAAACCACCGCCGCCGCCCCGAAGTCGGAAGCCGCGGGCATCACAGCCCCAGCCTCGCGTGAATCGGCACTGTGCGCGGCCGCGTGTCGACGGCCCCTCGGACAATGCGCACAATCTCGGGGTCTTGCTGCCCGACGCGAAGTTCCGCGGCGTCGACCAGCCGGTCGATGACGTACGTATCGCCTTTGACCCGGTAGTTGACGAGCTCCGTCTCCTTGTCGCGGAGCACGAAGAGCGCGGGGCCTTCGCGCACGCGCATCGCCGGGGGGAACCGGACAAACGTCCGCCGCCCGTCGTCAAAGGCTTGCAGCGGCGTCCAGGCCGGCGATCCCTCGATGACTTGAATCGTGTAATTGAAGTTGAGGGAATCCAAGCCCACGACCGGTGCGGAGGCTCGCTCTTCGGCGGCCAGATCGGACGCCTGCGTTTGCAACCGCGCGAGCTCGTCCTCGGGGTAGTGCCAGACGACGGCCGCCATGTACGTGTCGGCGTAGCTGTGAAGCTCGAGCAAGTAGCTGCGCCGATCGGTGTTGATCGCGAGATTCGTCTCGAGATCGGGCCGTGTCGGTTTCACGTAGACGTGCCACTGCTCGACGCCGTGATCCATCGACTTGCCGAGCGCGAGAAGCCACCGGACGACGTCGCCCGACGCCGGTTGCCCGAGCATTTTCTCCCCGGGCTCGAGCGCGATGTCCGTGATGCGCATCGGCTCGGCGTAGACTTGGTAGAGCGTGCCCGGCTCGTAGGCGTACTGGACGATGGCGTTGAAGTAGTCACTCGTTCCGGGTGCCTGCGCCGCCTTGTGGTTGGCGTCGGCCACGACTTCTTGGGGCGAAAGCGGCGTCCCACGCGAAGCGCTCGCCGCGGCTCGCGCGGGCGAATGGCCCGGCATCGGCTTTCGCTGCGAGATCGCGGTGACGGGTTCGGGCGTGCGCACCACGACGGTGGCGCCACGCGGGGGAGGGTCCGGCGCGGCCTCGGCGCGCACGTACGTCGCGGCCATCGGGGGCTCGCGCGCCGCACAACCGCCCAGACCGAGGGCCACGAAGAGAATCCCCACGATGCGATTCGATCGCGCCATAGCCTTCACCCTCCAACCTTGTCCCAGTGAAATTCATCAATGTAGAGGCCGAGCGGGTTTTTGCTCATGGCCTCGGCATTCTTCGGTGGCTGCAGAAGCGTCCGCAGCATCGCGCGCCAGACGACGGCTGGCGCGCTCGGACTGCCGTTCTTGTCCCAGGCCGATTCCCGCCAATCGACTTGCCACGTGTCGCCCGACACGCGCACCGCGGAGAGAAACTCGACGGTCACCCGCTCGTCTTGCGCACGCCGGAACGGATCGTGGTCGGGATTCTCGACGAAGGCCGTCAGCATGTTGCCCCCGCGCGGCGTCACGAGCGTGTACGCGTCGAGCCAATTGCGCTTGAGCACCGCCAGGTCGGACGACACCTCGCGCGTATCGGAAAGGAACCGCCGCAGGTGGTAGGCAACCACCGCGTCCGAAGGGACGTAGTCCGTCTGTCCCACGGGCCCGCGGTACGTCGCCGCCCCCAGCCGATCGACTTCGATGACGTGCGGGACGGCCTTGGGCAGCCGCCCGAGTTCGATCAGGCCGCCCATCGCCACGACGAGCGCGCCCAAGCTCACAAACGTCGCATGCCGCCAGTTCTTGGCGTGCACGAGCGCGCTGCCCATCCGCGCGTCCCATTCCTGGCGCGCCCGCCGGTACGGCGTGTCGCCAAGCCCCTCCGGAGTCCACTTGCCACTCATCGAGAAATCCTCCTTTCCAGTCTTCGTGCCCACGTCAGGCCGCGCCCGGGGGATTCGGGGAAGCCGGAGCGGCGTCGCCGCCCTTGCCCATCGCGCTCTCGACCAGCGAAGACGGCGCGCCGGCGGCAGCCGCAGGCCCGCCGCTCCCCTTTCCTTCTCCCCCCGCCCCCTCTCCACGGGCTCCTTCTCCCGCCGCCCCCGCACCGGTTCCACGCGCACCCGAGCCGAGGTTTGAGGCGGCCGAAGCGACCGACCCTGCGCGACCGCCCTGGCCTGCCGAGGCGGCCGCGCGGGTCGCGGACAGACCCGCCATCGCCCGGCTGCCGACGGCGCTCATGGCCATGCCCGCCGCGACGGGCGCACCGGCCGCCTGGAGCACATCGAGGACGCCAAGATGCGGAGACCCTCCGAGCAGACTCGACGCGAGCTGAGGCGCCTTCCAGCAAAAGAACATCAGCGCACACACCGTCAGAAAGACCGACCAGAGCTCGTTGAACGTGATCTCCGGCCCGGCGAAGTGGATGTTCGAAAGGACCGGATCGATGACCGCCGTCACGAAGGCGAGCACCATGAGCTTGACCGACGCCGACACGACCGCGCCGATGGCTTTTTCCGCCAGAAACTTCGTCGGCGACAGAAGCCCGAACGGGAGGAAGATCCCGACCAGCGCCGCAAAGAGGTAGTACTCGAGCACCGCCAGAAAGACGTTGATGGCCATCAGAAGAAAACAGGCCAGGATGGCGAGGTAGCCAAACCCGAAGACCACCAAGTCCGAGAGATCGGTCACCCCGAGGTCGCCGAGCTTTTGCATCAGCGGCGCCGTGGCATCGAGGCCG
Source organism: uncultured delta proteobacterium (assembly GCA_963831555.1). Classification (GTDB taxonomy): domain Bacteria; phylum Myxococcota_A; class Polyangia; order Polyangiales; family Polyangiaceae; genus Palsa-1150. Next base: position 174,937 of record CAWHQT010000011.1, on the reverse strand, counting down.
TAGCCGGCCAGGCGCGACGGATCCATCAAGAGGCTCACGTCGCCCCCGCCGCCCGCGAGAAGCCCCGCTTGGACGACGGAGTCGACGAACGCTTTGCAGAGCGTCGGATACGACTGGACGATCCAAACCCAGAGTCCGATGTGAAGAATCTTTTTGAAGACCCCGACGATGTTGTCGCCCCCTCCGAGCGCGGTCCAAAGACCCAGAAGAACGACTTCGATGCCGATGAGGATTCCGAGCAGGCTGTTCGCGGCGCCCTGGAGGCGTCCGTAGCCGCCGGAAAACGCGGCGATGAAGTTCTGCAGAGTAAGGGTCAATGCGTTGAATTTCATGACGGGCTCTCAGGGGAACGTGTGGGGGACGACGACGGGCGCCCCCTTGTCGGTGTAGCCGTCGCGGTTGTCGCCCTTCTTCGTCAACGACAGCTGCTCGCCGGAAGCGCCCGCCGCCGCCATGTCCGTCAACACGCGCCCGGTGGTCGAGAGGGTCTGGTTGATGAGGATGAGCTGCGCGTTCGTGATCCCGACCATTTGCACGAGCAGCTGCAGCTGCCCCACGATGCCGTCTTCGGCTTGGGACTGCTGGAGAATCCCCTGCGTTTGCTGGGCGTGCGCATCGAGCGTGGCCAGATCGGTTTGCTGGCGCGCCGCGATTTGCGCCGCGCCGACAATCTCCTGATGCCACGCTTGGTATTGCTGCGTGTGCTGGGCGACCGTGCTGCCGGGCGGGGGAGGGTCGCCGGGAAAGAGCTGTTGGTATTCGGAGTCGATGCGATTCAGCGTGTAGCTCATCGACCGAACGCCCGACGTCAGCGTGGTGTAGGAATTGCGCGCCGTATTAATGAATTGCACGAGTGCGGAAAACGAGCCCGAGCCAATCGCCTTGAGCATCGTCGTCATGAGCTCCACTTGATTGATGATTTGCGTGACCATCGAGGCGAGGTTCGAGACCTCCATGACCGATTGCGTGAGAATGCCGACCAGGATCGGGATGTCGCCGCCGAAGAGGTCCGCCGCGCGCCGGCGCGGCGCGCGTCACCTCCCGCGCGAGAGCCGCGCACCCCAGGCCTGCCGAAAGAATGCGCCGCCTCGTGATCGTCTTCATGGCGTCGCCCTCCGGACGAGTCGCCGAGGGCCCTTCGGCAAGGGAGGCGGCGCGGGGCGGCGCGGGGCGGGAGGAAGCGGAAGCGTGGTCGCGTCGTCTTCGGCCTCCCCACGCGTCTCGGCCGGAGCCGGCCTTGGGACGGTCAGAGCTTCGTCCACGAGGTGCGGCACCACGATCGTGTCCGCGTTGGAAACGTCGGCCTCGGGGGAGTGTTCGAGCACGCGGCGGAGCGCCGCCACCGCCGCCGTCACGCCCCGCCGCTCCAGCATGGCGCACGCGTACTCCTGCGGCGGACGCGACCCGATCATCGCGTCCAAGAACCGCTGGTCGGTCTCGCTCGACGCCCCCACGAACGCGAGCGCCGCCGGGTCCGAGCCCCAGCTGAAAGAGCCGCCGCCCTTTGACCGACCGGTAGTAGTAATCGCGCTTCTTCTGCGCCTTGGCCAGGATCTCGATTTCCGCCGTGGTCAGACCCACCGCCTGGTAGGCCTGCGCCATGGCGGGCGTCCGCGCCTCGTCGTCGGGCAAGAAAATCTTCGTGGCGCAGGCCGACAGGATCGTCGACAGAAGCTCGGGCTTGCTCGTGGCGTCCGCCACCTCTTGGGTAGCGAAGACGACGTAGACGTTCTTCTTGCGAAGCGTCTTGAGCCACGACTGAAGCCGCCGCGCAAAGACCGGATGGCTCAGAAAGAGCCACGCTTCGTCCACGATGAGCAGCGTCGGTTGCCCCGCGAATCCTCCTTCGACGCGGTGGAACAGGTACTCGAGCGCCGGAATGATCACGGCCTCTCCCATCCCCATCAAGTGCCCCATTTCGATCATCGTCCACGGCGCTTCGTGCACGTCGTCCTGGTCGGCGTCGAAAATCTGCCCGAAGTGCCCGTCGAGCGTGTACGGCCGGATCGCGTCGCGAAGCCGCCGGTCCTGCGATCCGATCTGGCTCGCGAAGAGCGTCAACGTCCGCTCGTGACGCGGCGCACTCGCGAGGCCCACCAGCGTGTGGTCAATCGCCGACTGAACCGCATGGTCCACCGCAACGCCCTGGGAGGCGAGCAAGGTCGCGACGAACCCCGCCGCCCAGACCCGCTCGGACGCGTCGTCGATCCGGGCCAAGGGCTGAAAGGCCACCGGCGCGCGTTCGCTACCCGGCTCGTAACAAGCGCCCCCCACCGCCAGCGTCGCCGCCCGCGCCGACCGGTCCTTGTCAAAGATGACGACTTGCGCGCCCGGGTACTTCAGCCACCCGAGTGCCAGCATTCCGAGCAACGTCGACTTGCCCGCGCCCGTCGGACCGAGAATCAGCGTATGGCCCACGTCGCCCACCGCGAGGTGAAGGCGAAACGGCGTCGAATCCGTCGTGCTGCAGACGAGGTGCGCGTCCCCCACGCCGCAGACGCTCTCGAGGTGCCGATTGACCGCATCGCCCGCCCACACGGAACTGAGCGGCATCAAGTGGGCGAGGTTCATCGAGCTCACAATCGGCCGACGCACGTTCGCGTAGACGTGACCGGGCAAACTCCCGAGCCACGCCTCGGTCGCGTTCAACGTCTCGTCCCGGACCGTGAAGCCCCGCGACTGGATCGTCTCTTTCACTCGCTGCGCCTTGCGCCGCGCCGGCTCGAGATCGCGGTCCCACACGGTGACCGTCGCCGTCAGGTACCCGAACGAAACGAGATCGTCGCCGAGCTCCTGCAGAGCGCCGTCCGCATCCGCGGCCTTGTTCGCCGCGGCGTTGTCGACGAGGACCGCCTCCTCGTGGCTCGCCTCCTCTTTGATCATCGTCCAGAGGCCCTTGCGCTTGGCCCACCATTGCTTGCGATACTTTTCAAGGAGCGATTGGGCCTCCGACTTGTCGAGGCACAGGTACCGCGTCACCCAGCGGTATTCGGTTTGCAAATGATTGAGCGCATCCAGAAGTCCCGGAAACGTCGACCCCGGAAACCCGGCCACCGTCAGCGTGCAGAGAAAATGCTCCCCGAGCATCGGCACCTCGCCGGGCGCAAACGGCATGTCCGGCAAGAGCGCGTCCAGGTACATCGGGATCTCCGGCGCGCGCACGGGATGGCGATGGGTCGAAATCGTGCTGTGCAAATACGAGAGCGTCTGTTCGTCATCGAGCGCGCCGACTTCGGGAAAGACCCCCGCCAGAATGTCGACGATCTCCGCCACGCTCTTCTGAAAGTGCCCGAGCTCGCGCAAGAGCGCCGTGCGCTCATCAATCGCCCCCCCGCTCCCTTCGTCGTAGAAGATCGCCGCCGCCCGCGTGCTCCGGTCGTCCGGCAGCTTCCACGTGAACGTCAGATAGTAACTTGACTCGTAGTGCGCCCCCGCTTGCTCAAAGGCGGTTTGCCGTTCGCGATCGACCACCGCGGCCGCGGGATGCGACCACTGCGATCGCGGATAGGCGTTCGATTCGAACCGCTGCGCCTCCACGAAAAGGCCCCACCCCGATCCGAGCCGGCGAAGGGCGTTGTTGATCCGGCCACTGGCCGCCACGAGCTCGGCGTCGAGCGCGCTCGCCAGATCGGGCCCGCGAAAGGCCACCGTCTTCTGAAAGACCGCGTCCTTCTGCAAGACCACTCCGGGCGCCACGAGGCACGCCCACGGCAGCCGGTCGGGCAAACGGTGCGTCGGTTCGCGGTATTCGCGCAGAGAAAACATGGCGGCGTCCTTTCAGGGGTCGAGACGCTTCTGCGTCTTGAGGGCCACGAGCACGATGGCGAAAAAGTACGGATCGGCCTTCGTGGCCGCGGCGGCGCCCACGTGAAGCGCGATGCCGAGAGGCAACACCCAAATCTGGTGGAGGCCGAACGCGAACGCGCCCACTCCGGTCCAAAGCACCAGCGCCACGGTCCGCGGCAAGCCCGCCAGAAGCATCGGCTCGACCAGCGACCGATGCAGCGGCACCTCGAACCCCTCCGCGCGGCTCATACGAGAAGCCCTCCCGAGAAGCCGAGAAACCCGATCCCCCACGACACCGCGTTGAACGCGATGGCCAGGCCCAAGACCACCCAGAGCGCCTTGCGCATCATCGATCCCCCTTCGGAGAAGGCCAGCCCGACGCCGAGGCCGATGATCGCCACGGCGCCGACGACGCGCGACACCGGGCCGGTCAAGGAATCCAGCAGCTGGTTGAGGGGACCCTCCCAGGGCATGCCGCCTCCCAGACCGCCAAAGCCGCCCGATCGCGCCGGGACGGCGCCAACGGCCAGAAAAAGCAGAATCAACACGACTTGGGTTACACGGGTTCGAATTCGCAGTTGGACCATGGGGTCTCTCCGTCCTTTGGGGTTCAGGCGATGCGTTCGAGTTTCCAGCGGCCATCGCAGTCCAGGCCCACGACGCGATCGATCCCCGACACCCGTCGGCCCGCCGGATGGGTCTTGTCTCGCTGGATGTGGACGCAGACGTGAATCGTCTGCGCGATGAGCGCGCGCGGCGCGGGGTACACGACTTCCTCGATGAGCTGCCCGATCCGGTCGAGCATGGCGCGTGTGTCGTTCGCATGAATCGTCGCGAGGCCGCCGGGATGCCCCGTGTTCCAAGCCTTGAGCAATTCGAGGGCGCTGCCGTCCCGCACTTCGCCGACGAGAATGCGGTCCGGCCGAAACCGCATCGCCGCCATGATGGCGTCGCGCCACGAATGCACCCCCGGTTGCACCAGAATCTGAAGCTTGTTCGGCGCCTCGCACTGAAGCTCCGGCGTGTCCTCGAGGATGTGCACCCGGTCCGTCGTCTTCTCGGCGATCACCTTCACGAGCGCATTGGCAAACGTCGTCTTGCCCGACCCCGTCCCGCCGCCGATGAGCACGTTGTCGCGCGCGTGCACCGCCCGAGCGAGCGCCTCGCGCTGCGCCCACGAGAGGATCCCCTTTTGTTCGTAGTCCTCGAGCGAAAACACCACGCGAGCGGGCTTTCGCAGCGCGAACACCGGCGCGTCGACGATCGGCGGAATCGCGCCCTGCAAGCGCGCACGCCAAGGCGGCGGCAACTTCGCCGACAGCGAGGGGTGCTGCGCATTGAGCTCGACGCGCATCTCCGACGCCACAAGGCGCAGCATCCGCTCCACCTGCCACGGGGCCATGCGCACCGTCGTCGGAAGAAGGCCTTCGCCCAGCGTGTCGACCCATACGAGGCCGTCGGCGTTGCCCATCACCTCAATGACACGATCGTCGTTAAGAAACGGGATCAGCGGAGCGAGCGCGCTTTGGAGCGCGTCGGCGCGTCGCGTCTGGCTCTCCGATCGTTGAGGGTCGATGGACATGGAGAATCCTCGAATGCCGAACACCCGCTTTCGGCGGGCAGAAGAAATTCAGAATCACGCGCGTCGTCGGGTCGAACCCCGATTCACCCGGGAGTCCGGAGAGCTCGCCGAGCGGTGCGCGGCGCCATTCCCCTCTACAGAGCAACTCGCGGGCCAGCCCAGAGCCAGGCCAAAGTAGATAGAAATCATTGAAATCATTCGATCGCAGATCGGGGGGTGGCGAGCAGTTATCCAGGGGGGATAGCTAGCAAGGATTCGCCACCCCACTTTCGCCAACGGGTCGAAAATCTCGGGCCCAAGGGCGGAGCCGGTGCCCTGCGGACCGCAGCGCCCATCGGATTTCCCGGTGCGGCGGCCGGCATTCGGATCGCTATCGAAGTTGACATAGCGGAATGGGCCCTTCAGATTGCCAACTGCGGCCGACGCGCGCGTTGTCGCGTCGTTGCCGGAAACGGCGCGCTGCCGAGCTCCGGCAGCCCTTGCGAAAAAACGCGATCGCGGCCGAACGGGTTCGGCCCGCGGGGAGGGACCCATGCGAACGTTCTCGCTCGTTGCACTGCTACTGCTGTCTCTGGCCGGACTCTGGGTGTCGACCGAGCAGGTCGCCGCGGGCCTCGGCTACGCTTCGGACCTCGGACGGCCGTGGGCCGTCCTCGGATCGCTGTACGTCTACGCCCCTTGGGCCTGGATCGCGTGGGCCGAGCGGTACCCGTCGCGCGCCCCCACCCTGTTTCGTGACGCGAGCGGCGTGACGACCCTGGGCGCCCTGGCGGGATGCGCCGTCGCAGCCTTCGCGACGATCCGCCGCAAGCCCTCGAGCCCGAGCCGCTCGCACGGGAGCGCGCGATGGGCCACGACCGCGGAGATCCAAAAGGCAGGCCTCTTACGCGACGCGGGCGTCGTCCTCGGCCAAACGAACGACGCGGTCTTCGACACGGCCATCGATGCCCAAGGATCCGCGCGGATCGTCCTTCGAAAGGCGGGACGCCTGCTCCGGCACGACGGTCCGGAGCACGTCTTCTGCTTCGCCCCCACCCGTTCCGGCAAGGGCGTCGGTCTGGTCGTCCCGACGCTCCTTAGCTGGCCGCATTCGGTCCTCGTTCACGACATCAAAAAAGAGAACTGGGCCCTCACCGCAGGCTGGCGCCGGCAATTCAGCCCCGTCTGGCGCTTCGAGCCCACAGCCATCGATTCGCTCCGCTTCAACCCCCTGATGGAAATTCGAAAGGGCCTCCACGAAGTGCGCGATGTCCAGAACGTCGCCGACATGCTCGTCGACCCCACCGGCGAAAAGGAGACCCGCGACCATTGGCAGACCACCGCCCACAGCCTCCTCACGGGAGCCATCTTGCACGTCCTCTACGCCGAAGAGGACAAGACCCTCGCGGGCGTCGCTCGGTTTCTGGCCAACCCCGCCGCCAGCCAAACCGAAACCCTCGAGCGGATGCTCGAAACCCCGCACCTCGGCGACCTCCCCCACCCGGCCATCGCGCAAGTCGGGCGGGAAATGCGGAGCAAGAGCGAGAACGAGCGTTCGGGCGTCTTCTCCACCGCCATGGCGTGCCTCGGCCTCTACCGCGACCCGGTCATCGCGCGAAACACCTCCGTCAGCGACTTTCGCATCGCCGACCTCATGAACGCCGATGCCCCCGTCAGCCTCTACCTCGTCGTTCCGCCCAGCGATCTCGCGCGAACCCGACCCCTTCTCCGCTTGATGATGAACCAAATCGGCCGGCGCCTGACCGAGTCGATGCACGTGGGGACCCAGCCCGCGTACAAGCACCGCCTCCTCCTTCTCCTCGACGAATTCCCCTCGCTCGGCCGGCTCGAATTCTTCGAGAGCGCTCTCGCGTTCATCGCCGGCTACGGGATCAAGGCCGTGCTCATTGCGCAGTCCCTCAACCAGCTCGAGAAGGCCTACGGCCCGCATAACTCCATCCTCGACAACTGCCACATCCGCCTCGCCTACGCCCCCAACGACGACAGGACGGCAAGACGCATCTCGGACCTGCTCGGCCAGACGACCGAGAAGCGGCTCCAGAAGAGCTATTCGGGCTCGGGCCTCTTTCTCACCCACCGGAGCGAGAGCGAACACGAGTACGGCCGGCCTCTGCTCACCCCCGCGGAAGTAAACCAGCTCCCGCAGGATGACGGCATCCTGCTCGTCGGCGGCCTCTTGCCCTACCGCACGCGCAAGGTCCGCTACTTCCTCGACCCGCGCTTCAAGGGACGGGGTGGCCTTCCTCCTCCCGACCGGCCCGACGCGCAAGCGCGCGAGCTGCTGCCCCGGGCATCCAACAAGTGGCTGGATTGCGAACGCGTCGCCTGCGACGCGGCGCCCTGTCCCCCTCCGACGGCCCCTGACGCCGCAGCAACACCCACCGAGCCCGAGCCGCACATTGCGCTGGATCAGCCCGAGGCCTCGCTGTCGCAGAACGCCGAGTCCACGGCGGAGCATGACGTGTGGGCGGGCTACTTCCCCGACGAGGCGCCGGAAGGCTCGACGCCCGAAGGCGCCGAGCCAGAGGCGGCAGCGCAGCCTGAACGCAAGGACCTCCCGGTATGAGCGCACGGCAATCGTGCGCGTGAACACAGCAAAGGAGCGATGTTCGATGAACCCCAAAGCGAAGACCAGAAAAGCACGCGTGTGGACGCACTTGTCCGCAACTCTTCGAGATCGCCTGTCGAGCTATTGCGCGGCGAGCAACATCACGGAACGCGCCGTCTTCGAAGCGGCGCTGGAGCAGTACATCAGCGGCACGAGCGATATGACCCTCATCCTTCGTCGGCTCGATCGGCTCGGCCGAGCGGCGGACCGGGTGCATCGCGATGTCGAGCTCCTTTCGGCGACGCTCGCGGTCTTCGTTCGGCTCTGGTTCGCGCACACCCCGAGCCTTCGCGAAGAGGCCAAGCCCGCCGCGCGCGAGGACGCCGAGAGCCGCTACCGTCAGTTCATGGACTACGTCGCGCAGGAGTTCACGGGCGGCCGCCGGTTTCTCGACGACTTGCCACGCGAGGTGATCGCAAAAGATGCGGAGCTCGACACCATTGCAGCGAACGCGGGCTCCCCGAGGACGGCGCAATGAAAACCGAAGCAAGGGTACCCTGAGGCTCACCCGTACGATCCCCTCGATGTGGCGCCCCGGCGAGCGACGCCCGGCTCGATGCGAGCGTCGTTCCTCTCGGTCGCTCTTTGGAGGGCATCTCGCAACGAAATGCAGTATCTGTTGCGAATCCAGGTGCGGACGAGACGCCTCCGCTATGACCTCAGTTCAGTGGTCGTGGAGAGCAAGCGAGTCCCACTTGCCAAGGTGGACGTCGAGGGTTCAAGTCCCTTCTCCCGCTCAACTAATCTAAGAAGCGAAGCGTTTTCGATACCTTCGCAACCGGGCCGCTACGACGTTGCCCGCCAGTTGCCCACGAGGCGCTGGATCGCTTCCACTGGGCTTCCCCCGTTTTCGTGGACATCCCAACTAGCGCGAGTATGCGCTTGGAGAGACCCATGGCGAGACGGAAGCGAAGAAAGTTTACGGACGAGTTCAAGGCGGACGCGGTGAAACTTTGCGAGGCGGGCGGTCATTCGGTCGGACGGATCGCGGCCGACCTGGACCTGACGGAAACGGCCTTGCGTGCATGGGTGAAGCGCGCCGCGATGGACGCTGGAAGGAGCCCATCGCACGTGCTGGCGACGCCGGAACGCGACGAACTGACGGAGTTGCGTAAGCGGGTGAAGCGTCTGGAAATGGAGCGAGAGATATTAAAAAAAGCGGCGGCCTTCTTCGCGAAGGAGAACGCGTGAAGTTCGCGTTCATCGACGAGGAGAAGGCGACGTGGCCGGTGGTCGTGATGTGCGAGGTGTTGGCGGTATCATGCAGCGGCTTTTACGCGTGGAAGGCGCGTCCGGCCTCGGCGAGGGCGCTGGAGGACGCGAAGCTGGTCGTGGCCATCAAGGCAGCGCACAAGGCCGGGCGGGGCGCCTATGGCAGTCCGCGCGTCTTCCGTGCTCTTCGCAAGCAGGGCAAGCGCGTCGGAAAAAAACGCGTGGAGCGGCTCATGCGCTTGGAAGGTGTCGTCGGCAAGAAGCGAAAGAAGTTCTGCATCACGACCGACTCGCGACACGACAACCCCATCGCGCCGAACGTTCTGCAGCGCCAATTCGACGCACGCCGCCCCGACGCTGCCTGGGTGACGGACGTGACCTACGTCTGGACGCACGAGGGCTGGCTCTATCTAGCGGCGATCCTGGACCTCTGCTCGCGACGTGTCGTGGGCTGGGCCACGAGCGCACAAAACGACACGCAGCTCGCACTCGACGCGCTGGCACGCGCGAAAGGCTTGAGGATGCCGCTCCTCCTTGGCCTGGTCCATCACTCCGACCGTGGGAGCGTTTACGCGAGCGGCGACTACCGAGCCGCGCTGAAGACCCTCGGTGCCGTCGCCAGCATGAGCCGCAAAGGGGATTGCTGGGACAACGCGGTCGCGGAAAGCTTCTTCGCGACGATCAAGGGCGAGATGATCGACGACCGGCAATTTCAGACACGAGCCGAAGCGAACGCCGCGATCGGAGATTACATCGATGCATTCTACAACGTCACCCGAATGCACTCGACAATCGGCTACGTGAGCCCGATTGAATTTGAATTGAAGTTGAAGTCAAGACGGGAAGCAGCGTAGAAGACTATCCACGGCATCGGGGGAGGCTCACACTTGTCGCCTGACGTTGCGTGGACGTAGCGGGTCGTCATGTCGAGGTCGGAGTGCCCCATCATCTCGCGCACGGCCTCGATGTTGGCGCCGAGCTGAAGTCACTGATTCCAGCGCGCTGCGAAGCGAGGGGCCGCCGACGACGAGCCCCGGAACAGGTTCGACCCGCTCGCGGGCCCTCGCGTCGACGTCCGCCGCGGCCGCAATCGTCAGGGAATGGACGCTGGGGCGCTGGACCATGGTGCCGGGCGGCGTCACCTCGGCTCCCGCTCCGCGATGGGCGGTAATTCCCGAAGCGTCTGGGGTAGCCACGGGCCACTCCCGCCGACGGAAATCCACCCATTATCGACCACATCGCACACGTGACGACCGCTGAAGTATCCGAGGGTCAACTCGCTCAGATGCTTGCTCGACATGTTCAAGTACACCCACTGCGTGGGGCCTTTGCTAGTGTCGCCGCTGCTGTACCAGAGAGTTTGCCCCGTCGCGATGAAGGTGTCGTTGATCCCATCGCCGTCGAAATCGCACACGTCAGTCTGGTCCCACGTCGTGACGCCAACCTTGTTGTCGAGTGGCCCGCAGCTCGATGAGGGCAGGGCACCCAGGCAAGTGGTCATTGGATAGATCCCGGTTCCCGACGTTGTCACCGCGTCGCTGAGAGACCCAAAGGCAAACACGTTGGACTCCACGACGGCGCCGTATGCCGGCGTGCCCCGCACGTAGATATCTGGCCCCCCCGTGAACAGAAAGGAATTGTAGCGGATCGCCACGTCACGGCCGGCGTACCCACACTCCGAATCGCAACCGAGGCCGTGCATGTCGAACGTCTGCTCGTTTCCGTCGTTATTTGCCAGGATGAGGTTTCGATACGCTCGGTAACCAGCGTCAAGACTCCCGTCACCGGCGATGGCATGGTAGTGCCAGTTAAAGACATTGCGCTCAATCAGCGCATGGGCGTTTTCGCCGACACACACCCCGTAGCCCAAATACGGGTCGCCCACATAGTTATCATGAATGTAATTGTCGTGGATCCACACGGGCTCCGTATCCGAGGCATAAACGAGCTGCGCGGGAGTCGTGCCGTAATCGACTGACACTGGCACGACGATTCTTCCCAAGGGATCCCTCACGTCCACGCCGACTGCGCTCCAACCGTTGATCTCGTTGTGGTCTATCTCGATGTTGACCTGGGAGTTGCTTTGGATACCCCTGGTATTGGCCTGCATGTACGGTCCTTCAAGGCGCACACCACTAATGCGGACGTTGTCGCCTTGAATCGAGAACAGAGGGTCAGTGAAGCTCGTAGTAGAGAGCTGGGGCCCGGCCAGAAACGGTTGTCCTGGAACCGCCGTACGCCAGCCAACCATTCTGACCCCGTCGCGAATGACGATGGGGTTCAGGCCGCTCAGTTCCAAGTCCGCGTTGACGACCACCGTGGTATTCGGCGTATTCAAGGCCTGCACGAACAACGGCACCACTTGCTGCGACGGGATCGTGACCAGCTTCCGAGTCGGGTCCTGCGGGTCAGCGGGAAGATCCACCGAGGCCGTGGTGGTCGCAGTGGTCCAAAGCGCTCGCGTCGGACCCCACGAGAGGGTCAGCGTATAGGAGGTGGTGAATGAGGGCTGAACTTGTAGACTGCCTTGCGGCGCGACGCTCTGGCCGAGGAGCGCCACCAAATAATTGCAGCCGTTGGGGACCTGGACGTTCCAATTGAGGGTGACATCGTCACCCAGCACCACTGGCGAAGGCGTCGTAGTGAAACTGAGTATCTGCGGCTGGGGCTGACACGGGTCTGGTGGGGCAAGAACGGAGCCTCGTCCTGGCAGCGCCACCCCGGTGCGCGACAGCGCGGAGGCGGGCGAGCCCGTAACGCCTGTAAGAGCCAGCGCCGCAAGCATCATGACGGCGATCTTCTTTCCGAAACCGGCGACGTCCGGACCCCAATCCGGCGCACAGCCGAACAGGTGGAGCCCAAACTTGCCGAACGTCGCACGCCGAATATGCAACTTCAGACGTTGCCTGTCCATGATCTTTCTCCTTGTCCGGTTGGATATGCCTTTGCCCGTCCCCGTCCCCGCTTGACGGGCAGTCGCTGGGCCATCCAGCAAGACTCATTCCCCAAGCGCACTCGCGCCGCGCAGAGGGCCTTTCATGGGGATTCACTGCGTTGCGCCGGTCGAATCGCTGCTCGAGAGCGACCTGTTTTCCTCGCTCGGCGAATTTGATCTAGCGATGGCCGGCCAATGGCCGGCCACCGGCCGGCCCCTCGACCGCTCCAGACGACGACTGCGCGCGGGCGATATCGGGCGAGTCCCGCCGCGGGCTATAGTGCGGACCCATGGCCCTCTGCCTACTACGCTAGAATGCATCGTCGGCGCCGATCGAAGAAGGCGGACTCGTTCAACCTGCCGCTCTAGGGACCCCATGCGTGTAGCGGGTCGTAGCGCCGTCCGTGGATCAAGCGGGGCAAAGGTCCATGGCGTGTCACGAGCCCTCCGGTATGTGACAAGCGGTGGACCTCATTGAGATGATTCGGTGAGCGCGTGCAGGCTCAAGGAGCGCACTTAGGGTTTGGCAACTTTCATCACCGTTCTTCGTCCATCGCGCGGTGGAGCACCTCGTCGCGCGACGGCTGCGCGCGGCCGGAGGCGGCGGCCCGCTGTTTCGTTCGGTGCTGAACTCGCTCGCCGATGAGGCGTGGGTCCGCGCTCCTTACGGGGTAGAGCGTTCGATTGCCGAAGAGAGCGGGGACGAGCAGCTTCCGCTGCTGTATGGGACCGAGCCGATCGCGGCGGCCGAGGCCGCCGGTCTCGACGAGCGGGGAGTCCACGTCGTCTACGCCCCGATCGGGTCCGAACCGTCCGAGGCGCAAATTCGTCAGCTCGCGGACGATCTCCGGGAACGACGCGAGCGGGCGAGGAAGCAGCGGGGGCAGGTGTCGGTCTTCGATGCCTATGCCGAGGCTCCGAGCTTCTGGCTTGGTTCGCAGCCAGAGGACTCCATGCGGGGCAACCCCGGCACCGCGGTGGCACGCACGCTCGCGGCGCTCCACTTGCACCTGCTGACGCTCACGCTTCCGAAACGCAACCTCGACTGGAAGCAGCGGGGCCTCGTGCTCCGGGGGCTCCGTCGGGCGCTCATGCGCGAGTCGGTGCTGCTGCGCATTCTCCCGGAGCGCAGCGAGCGCGCCGAGGGCCGCTGGGGCGACCTCCTGGTGGAGCAATTCTTCGCCCCCTTGCCGGGTCAGCGCGAGAGCATGGCCGACCGTCTGGCGGTGTTCGTCGAGGACCTGCAGGCCGCGGCCGGCCCGATCGAGAAGATCGGAACCGCGCAGAACGCGATGTACGAGGCCACCCGTATGCGGGAGACGGGGTTCGTCGTCCTCGTCGACGGCAGCACGCCCCAGGACCGTCGCGAACGCGTGTTCGCCGGCTTCAACAGCCCGCTGCTGCCCGAGGTCCTGATCTGCACCAGCGTCGGCCAAGAGGGCATCGATTTGCATCGCCACTGCAGGAACGTCATCCACTACGACCTAGCGTGGAACCCCGCGGTGCTCGAACAACGAACCGGGCGCGTAGACCGGATTGGGAGCAAGACCTTCCGCGAGCGCGCCGCCACCGACGCCACCGACCGGGCGCCCGCGTTCCTCGACGTCGGCGTCCCCTTCCTCGCCGGCACCTACGACGAACGGATGTACGAGGAGCTCCGGATCCGCGCCCAGACCTTCGAGGTGCTCACCGGGGGAGACCCCACGGCAGACAACGTCGAGGGCGGCGATGAGGGCGAGGACGCCGAGGGGAAGGAGATCGGGCTGGAGCTCCCGGTGTTGCCGCCAGAGATGATCCGGGATCTGCGCGTGCGGCTTCACGTATGGGAAGCGGCCGCGGAGGGCAACGCCGAAGGCGCGCAAGGGGCGGGATCGCCGGCCGCTTGAAGGTGGATCTTCTCCAACGAGGCCCATTCCGGTCGCACAGCTCACGAGCCCGGAGCAGCGGGACTCCGAGCTGCTCTTCCCATCGGTGATCGGCGGGTAACGCCCTCGACGAATGCGCTCCGGTGGAGAAGGAGTAGGAAACGCTGGAGACGACGACGCGGCCGATGGTCAGGGCCCATCGGAGCGGGAGGGGATCTCGCTCAGCGGCCGATGTCTTTGTCGGGATCGGGACGGACGACGAGCCGTCCCTTGGTATCACGCGCGACCGCAACGGACTGCCCCTGCAAGGCGCGCAGCGCAGGGGTCGATCGCAAGACAACGAAGCGCTCCCCGTCCGACACGACGGCGTAGGCGCTCGGTGGGCCGACACCCTCGGCCGGATGGATGTGGCCCCGGAAGCCTTCCGGTACGCGGGCGAGGAATGTCAGGCCCGAACGTGCAGCGATCTCAGCTCCGAGCCGGCGCCGCTCGAGCTCGCGCAGCTTCGCTACCCGGTCAGAATCGCCCGGCTCGATGCCGAGGCGACGCAGCGCCTCGCGGCGCTCCGCAACGGCTTGACGCACGTCGGCCCCCAGCCCCCAGCGGGCCAACGTCTCCGTCTCGAGGCGATCGAGCCAGACCGGTCCCCGGTAGACGACCTGCTCGTTCAGCGACAGGGGCTCCTTGCGAACGACGAGCCGGTAGCGGGGAGGCGCGTCGCGTGCCCGCTCGGCGAGCCGGTCGAGAAGGTCGGGCGGCACCTTCCAGCGCGCCGGGCCCTCGGCGGCCACGAGCCCGGCTCGTTCAAGGTCACGCAGGCGCCGCGCGACCCCCTGCGCGTCGCTGCCCGCGGAGGCATCGAGGGCGAAGACGCGGGCGCGGGCGGCCTCGGCGATCTGCCGGTCTGCGGGACGGACGGACGTCTCGGGCGGCGTCGCGAGCGACACGAGATCGCCCACGCTCACGGTCTGCGCGCCGCGAGGGTCGAGCGGGACGTGGTACGCACGCCCCGTCGGCGTCTCGACCACCGCGTAGAACGTCCCCTTGAGCTCATCGGACAGACCCTTGCCGGCGACGCGGCCCATGACGACGGCCGATGTCGCGCCGGGTTCGGGCCGCAAGGCCTCTCCCGGACGAACCGCGTCGTAGCGGGAGGGGTCGCCTCGCACGGCTGCGTGGATCTGGTGCAGGATATCGCCGCGCGAGCCGAGATCACGGAGCCGCGTCTGCCAACCTTCGACAAGCCTCCACGACGTTCTCGAGACGCGCTCGGCGAGCTGTAGGCCCTCGAGATGTTCGAGGCGCGCGATGAGCAAGGACTCGTCGATGCGCCCGCTCCGTGCCCGCACGCGAACTTCCACGCGGTGGTCGGGGCCGCGGCGCTCGAGCTCCCTGTCCAGCGTCGTAAACCGCTGCTGGGTGACCTCGCGCTCCTGCGCCCGCTGCACATCCTTTTCCGGCCGTGGCCCGAGTTCCTCGGTGGCCAGCTCCTGGGCACGCCAGCGCATGCCGGCCGAGATGTAGCCCCGGTCAATCCGCAGCTCCCGCCCATCGCGATCGACGCCCCGGACGACGATGTGCGCGTGCGGATGGCTGGTGTCGAAGTGGTTGACCGCCGCCCACTCCACTTTGCGCCCGATATCCCGATCGAGCGTCGCCATCAGGCGCCGCACGTAGGCGGTGAGGTCGAGCTCCGAGCCGTCTTCAGGCGCTACAATGAAACGAAACTGGTGTTTCTCGCCGGAACGCGGCTGCTCGAAGACCCGCGCGCGAACCGGCCCCTGCGCGTCGTACAGCCTGCCCTTCGAGCCGTCCTTCTCGACGCCATCGCGCTCGATGTAGCGCACGTGCAAGGCGGCCGCCTTGGCGGCGGTCGGCCCCATGCGTAGCAGATGGGCCTTAATGACCACGCGGCGCGCGCGGGCCTGAAGCGGGTGAACGCGTGCGGCGCTGCGCGCGCCGCGTCGGGTCCCTCCGCGGATGCGCGCCAAAAGCGCATTGCGGAACGAGCGCCCCCCGTCCGACGACGGCCGCGAGCCGCCGGCACCCATCCGCGGCCTAAAAATGGGTAATTCGTCGTCGCGCTTGATTTCTGTCACGGGATTTCCATTGTCCTATCCGCCGGTTCCCTTGGAGAAGGCACAATCGTCGACTTTTCGTCACCACAAATGGACAGTCTAATTACTAACTTAGATACCCATTGACACACCTTCTTTATCTTGCCCTCCGCTTTGCTCCGGGTTCGGCTCTCTCTCCGACTCATTATTCTTTGACTTAGGAGTTTGTCCTCGTTACGTACCGGACACGCTCTCCGAGCGCACCCGGAGAGAACACCGAATGCATCCGCAAACCAAAATTCGCTTTGACGCGATCGAGCGCGCGCAGAAACTCCTCGAAGCCGCGGCAGAGCCCCGTCTTGAAGAAGTAAGCAAATCCCATGCAGCCGAATCCTGATTCCACAGATACGGGATGCGCAATCGAAAGGCTACAGCCTACGAGCCATCGCCAGTCTGCTCGCGGACACCGGTATCTCCGTCAGCGCGTCCCTGCTCAAAACCTTGCTGAGCCAGGACCGATCCCGGACTGTGTCCAAGACCGACCCCCGGGTCGAACCGACCACGCGCCGAAGGTCGGCCCCGCACGAGGCCCGGAGCCGTCCACGACCAGAACCGCCGTCGAACCCGGCGCGTGCCGGGGTCACGCCCTCGACGCGACGCGGACCCGCGCCGGGGTCCGACCGGCAGGAGGACAGCCCAGACCCTCAATCCCCTCTGGCGCCCGCCGTGGCGTCGACCCCGTTACCCCCCGGGCGCCGTTCGTCGTTCGTCCCCCGGCCCGATACCGAAGACATCTAAAGGAGAAACCGCTGATGAACCCGACCCCGACCCCGCAAGCGCCCCAGGACAGCCGGCGGCCCATTGACTGGATCGGAGGCAGCAAAGGAGGGGTCGGCAAGTCCCTGATGACCGCAGCCACACTCGATTACCTGCTCGAGAGAGGCACCCGCGTCCGGCTCGTCGAGAGCGACACCTCGAACCCCGACGTGTGGAAAGCCTACAAAGACATTTTGCCGGTGGAACTCATCAATCTCGACCAGGGCGATGGCTGGGTCAATCTGGCCCTCCGCTTTGCTGCGGGTTCGGCTCTCTCTCCGACTCATTATTCTTTGACTTAGGAGTTTGTCCTCGTTACGTACCGGACACGCTCTCCGAGCGCACGAGGAGAGAACACCGAATGCATCCGCAAACCAAGATTCGCTTTGACGCGATCGAACGCGCACAGAAACTCCTCGAAGCCGCGCCCGAGCCCCATCTTGAAGAAGTCAGCAAGTCGCATGCAGCCCGAATCCTGATTCCGCAAATACGGGATGCGCAATCGAAAGGCTACAGCCTACGAGCCATCGCCAGTCTGCTCGCGGACAGCGGCATCCCCGTCAGCGCATCCCTGCTCAAAACCTTGCTGAGCCAGGAGCGATCCCGGACTGTGTCCAAGACCCATCCCCGGGTCGAACCGACCACGCGCCGAAGGTCGGCCCCGCACGACGCCCGGAGCCGTCCACGACCAGAACCGCCGTCGAACCCGGCGCGTGCCGGGGTCACTGCCTCGACGCGACGCGGATCCGCACCGGGGTCTGACCGGCAGGAGGACAGCCCAGACCCTCAATTCCCTCCGGCGCCCGCCGTGGCCTCGACCCCGTCACCCCCACCGTCACCCCCCCAGCGCCGTTCGTCGTTCGTCCCCCGGCCCGATACCGAAGACATCTAAAGGAGACACCCGCGATGAACCCGACCCCGACCCCGCAAGCGCCCCAGGACAGCCGGCGGCCCATTTACTGGATCGGAGGCAGCAAAGGAGGCGTCGGCAAGTCCCTGATGACCGCAGCCACACTCGATTACCTGCTCGAGAGAGGCACCCGCGTCCGGCTCGTCGAGAGCGACACCTCGAACCCGGACGTGTGGAAAGCCTACAAAGACCTTTTGCCGGTGGAGCTCATCAATCTCGACCAGGGCGATGGCTGGGTCGATCTGGTCAACACCTTCGACCAGAACCGCGAAGGGGTCGTGGTGGTGAACACGGCCGCGCGCAACAATTTGGCCGTCGCGCACTACGGCCAGACTCTGGACCATTGCCTGACCGAACTCGAGAGCAAACTCGTTACGCTCTGGATGATCAACCGCCAGCGCGACAGCTTGGAGTTGCTCAAAGAATTCATGGATACCCTCCCCACCGCCGAAGTGCACGTGGTGCGAAACGGGTACTTTGGCCCGGAGCCCAAGTTCGAACTCTACAACGGCTCGAAAATTCGCGAATCGGTCGAGTCCCGCGGAGGCAAGTCCGTCACCTTCCCCGACTTGGCCGATCGCGTCGCCGACGATCTGTCGACGAAACGACTCGCGTTGAGCGCGGCGGCGAAGTGGTTGCCTATCGGCAATCGGGCCGAGCTCAGTCGGTGGCGGAGCGAAGTCCGAAACGTCTTGCGGGAGATCGTGGTCTGAGAGCCATCGGGTGTCCATGAAAGGGGGCGACCCGGGATCGCTTCCGGCCTGAAACCGGGGTCGTGTCGCGGACCGTCGCGGACACCACGCGCCGGTCGTGGACGAGGAGAGTCGAGGAGACAGGGCTTCGTGAACGGGAGGTACATGCCCATGAGTGTCGAGGACGCCTTCGCGAAACTGACCGGACGGCAGGCCTCCCCTGCCGAGCGCGAACGCCTCTACCGCCTCCGCGATGCCCTCGGTCTGCGCGACAACGACGCCTTCTGGAGCATCGTCATGGCCCTCGAGTACTACGACGCGCTGTGGCGAAGCTACCCGGCGCAGTTTGCCGAAGAAGCGGCCCGCAGCATCGAAAGCGCCCGGGCGGCCTTCGCTGCGGCCGCCCAGAAAGAAGCAGCCGAGGTGCATCACGCCCTGTCGGCGAAGGTGGCCGAGACGAGCGTCGCTCTTGCGCGCCGTCTCGCGGACAAACCGGTCGGACTTCACCGCATCACGCTCAGTCTGGCGGCCGCCACGGCCTTCGGAACCTTGTGCGTGCACGCCGGCTACCGGCTCGCGTTGCGCCACGGCCCCGCACGGGGCGAGGGCGAAGGGGGAGCGCTGGCGGCGCTTCTCGCAGTGCCCGCCGGCTGGATGATCTTCGCGTTTCTTCTTCCCGCCGCGGCGATGGGCGCGCACGCGGGGCGGGAGATGGCCGCCGATCCCTTGGCGGAGCGACGCGACAAGGCCCTGGGCGGGCTCCTCGTGGTGCTCTCGGTGACGGGGGCCGTGGCCTGCGCCGTCCTCTTGGCCCGCATCCTCTGAACGCGCACGCCATGGCCACTTTCCAAGCGACACCCGATGAACTCACCCAAGGCAAACCCCATGGCGTTGTTTCACCGCGGTATCGATCCGGCGTCAGCCCAGTTCGAGCACGCACCCTGGCGCGATCTTTGTCCCCCTTGCAGATTCCTTGTGAGAGAGTCCGCGACGCGCCACACGAAAGGGGAGCACGCATGACGTGGGAAACCGCGACACCGTGGCGCGTGGGCGAGCCGGTGCCGGGGACCGACTGGGTGATGCGCGGCGTCGTCGGCCGAGGCGGCATGGGGATCGTCCTTGAGGTGCAGAAGGGACAAAACCTTCGCGCCGCCATGAAGGTCCTGCGTCCGACTTTCGCGCGAAGCCGCGAGTTCGAAGCGCGCTTCGCGGAAGAAGTCGAAGTCATGGCGCGCCTGCGCCACCCCCACCTCGTCGAAGTCTGGGATTGCGGCGTCCTGGCCGACGGCTCGCCCTTCTTGCTGATGGAACTCTTGACCGGACGGACCCTCCGCGCGGTGGCCCGCGACCGGACCCTTCGCATCACCGCCGGCGCCGTCTGGCACATCACCGGCCAGATCGCGGCGGGCCTCGGCTACGCCCACGACGACAAGCCCCCCGTCGTGCATCGCGACATCAAGCCCGAAAACGTCTTTCTCCACGGCCGCCGCCATCTGCAGGCAACGGTCAAACTGCTCGACTTCGGCCTTGCCAAGGTGCTCGGCAGCGCACGAGCGCCCGAGGAAATCGCCGGAACCCCGCGCTACATGGCGCCCGAGATTCTCCGCAACGAACCCCTCAGCCCCCAGATCGACCTCTACGCCCTCGCCGTCCTGGTCTATGAGCTGCTCACCGAACGCTTTCCCTGGCGCGTCGATATTCGGTCGGTCGAAGCCCTGCGCGAAGCGCACCTGAAGTGCGAGCCCATCGCTCCGTCGTTCTGGAAGAGCTGGATCCCGAAGACCGTCGACGATGCCTTGCTGCAGGCCCTGGCCAAGCATCCGGAACACCGGCCGCGCAGCGTGGCCGCTTTCTACGAACAGCTCGCCGAGTTGCAAATCGTCGACGACGGATCGGCGAAGTTCCGGACCGACGCTCCCACCGTCCCCACGGTCGAGACTCTGGCGCGTGGGGCCCTCGCGCCCTCCGCGCCCGGTCCGGGCCTCGATGCCGAGAAGCCGCCCCGCCTCGCCCTGCGGTGCGCATGGCTCGAGGCGGCGCGATCCCGCCTGACCGATTCAGTCGCTTCGTTCGAGGCGAGAAGCGAGACCGCCCCGCAAGGGCGCCCATCGCCCCACGTGGAGCCACCGGCCCCGCCGGCCCCCCTCCGCGCACCCGACGCGGGCGTCGAGCCCACGACTCCGTCCGAGCGCGCCGCGCGCGGGGACACCCCGATGACGGGCGCTTCGGCCGCGCGCGTCGAACGTCGCCGTCGCCCGCTCGTCGCGCCGATCGTGGCGATCCTCACAAGCGGCGTCGTCGGGGGCGCAGCGTGGAGCGGCTGGAGAGCCCACCAGGCCTCGTCCGCACGTGCGCTCACGTGGCACGCGGAGCCGCCGTCACGCATCGCCTCCGCCACCGCGCCGGCGGTGGACCGCAGCGCCGGCCCGCAAGCGTTGCCCCTTCCGTCGACGCACGAAGGATCGGCGGCGGACGCCGGCGGTCCGGCATCGACCGCGTCATCCGCACCCGCGTCGCCCGCAGCCATCCTCCTCGTCCGCCCACCGACGGCGCCCCCACGACGAAGCTCCCTTCTCCCGGCCGCCTCCTCGTTGAACCTGGACGACGTGCTGTTTGGCGCCACGGAGCCGCCGCGGACGACCCCAACCGCGGCGAGCGCCCCTACCGCGACCCCCACGCCGAGCTCCCGCCCGGCGACGACACGCGACAGGCGGGGACCATGAGAAGGCCTTTCTCCGCGTTCTCCGCGGCGTGCGTCGCGTGGGCGGCCAGCGGCGCCACGGCGGGTTTTCTCACGGTCCCCGTTCTTGGCGCGGTGACGGCGTGGGCGGACACCCCCGCCCCGCCCGGCCCTTCCGCTCCTCCCGATCCTTCGTCGGAGAGCGCGCCCTTCCTCGCCGCGCAGGGCGTGAAGCTCTTTCGGGCGCACGCGTACGAGGCCGCCTGCGAGGCCTTCACCCGCGCCTACGCGCTTGACCCGCAAAGCGAGACGCTTCTTGAACTCGGACTCGCCGAGGTCGAAGCCGGTCACCCGGTGCGGGCCTCGAAGCATCTGCGGGAATACCTCGGCCGAACCGATGCCCTGGAGACCAAGCGCGATGCCGTCCGGACCCACTGGTTGCCGCGCGTCGAAGCCCAGACCGCACACGTCGCCGTCTTCGCGCCCGCGGGCGCCGAAGTTCGCATCGACGGCGCCGTCCCGGAGCCCGAGCCCGCAACGACCCCGGACCCCGAAACCCCGGGCGCGGTCCCGCCCACCGTCGTTCTGGTCGTGGCCGGGGAGCACGACGTCAACGCGCAAAACGGAGCCCTCGTCCAATCCACGCACGTCGTCGCCCAGGTCGGAGAGCGGATCGAAATCCATTTTCCGCGCGGTCCCGATCCAACGCCTCCCGCGGCGCCGGCTCCCGCGTGGACGACTCCCGCCCTCGTGGATCGCGATCGGACCCCGAACTTGCGGGCCCGCGGGATCGCCGTGTTCGGGTTGGAATCGGCCGCGGTCGTCGCGACCGGTGTGGCGATCGGTTTCTCGGTCGCCGTTGAAAACAGCGCGTCCGACGCCAACACCCTGATTGGGCGCGTGCGCGTGCAGACCGGAGGTGAGTCCGGATGCCTCCCACCGACGCCTGCCCCCCCATGCGCGCAAATTGGCCGCGACCGGCAAGACGAGAGAAACAACGCCCCCCTCGCGACCGGATTCTACGTCGGCGCCGGGGCGCTCGCCGCGATCGGAGCGGCGACCTTCCTCGCGTGGCCTTCGCCCCAAGAAACCTTCGGGGACACAAGCCATCTGGTTCCCCTGATCGACGACCGCGCCGCGGGCGCCGCATGGAAAGGGACCTGGTGATGCCCACGCCTCGCGCCACCGACCGTCGAGAGGCCCTCGGAAGGACCCGTCCCTTGGACACGGAAGCCACCACGCTGCCGGCCACCGAAAGCGCCCAGACGATCACGGTCCTCGGCGGACGCTTCGAAGTCCCGGACCAAGGCACGATGCTGCGCGTCTCGACCGAAAGGCTCGTCCTGGGACGGGGCCGTCGGTGCGCCCTCGTGCTCGAGGACAAGACCGTCAGCGCCGTGCACGCCGAAGTGCAGGCCACCTCGGAAGGGGTCCGGATCGTGGACCTGCGTTCGCGCAACGGCACCTTCGTCGGAGGCGTGCGGCTCATCGAAGCCTATCTGACCGACCGGTGCGAGATCCGCTGCGGCGGCAAACGCCTTCGCTTCCTTCCCGAAGCACCGGAGCTCGTCTCCTTCGACCGCATCGATCGCTTCGGGGACCTCGTCAGCACGACCCCCGAAATGATCGAGCTCTTCAGCGTCCTCCGCCGCTTTGCGCCGAGCTCCGTCTCCATCCTCATCCGCGGCGAAACGGGGACGGGCAAAGAGCGCGTCGCCCGCGCCATTCACGACGCCAGCCCCCGCCACCGCAAGCCCTTCGTCCCCATCAACTGCGCCGCCCTGCCCGACGCCCTGCTCGAAGCGGAGCTCTTTGGCCACGTCCGCGGCGCCTTCACCGGCGCCGACCAAGAGCGCAAGGGCCTCCTCGTCGAAGCCGACGGCGGAACGCTTCTCTTCGACGAAGTCGCCGAAATGAGCCCGGCGATGCAAGCCAAACTCCTGCGCGCCCTCGAAACCAAAGAAGTCCGACCCATTGGGGGCAGCCGATCGCGCAACGTCGACGTGCGCACCCTCTTCGCCACCCACGCCGACCTCCGGCCCGCCTTGAACCAAGGACGCTTCCGCGAAGATCTCTACTTCCGCATCGCCAAAGTCACCGTCGAAATCCCCCCGCTCCGAAAACGGCTCGAGGACCTCGGACTTCTTGTGCAGACGATCCTCGAAGACCTCGGCCGCCCCGACGCCAAAGTCGACGAAGCGGGCATGGCGATGCTCAGGGCCCGCAGCTGGCCCGGCAACGTGCGCGAACTCCGCAATCTCGTGGAAGTCGCCCTCGTGGGCGCCACCGGAGACACCCTCGCGATCGAAGAAGCCTGGCCCGCCCTCCACCACAAGGAGCCCATCACCTACGGCCAAGGCCTCTACGACACCGCCAAGAGAGACTTCGAGCGCCGCTTCTACACAGGCCTCTACGCCGCCTGCCGCGGCAACCTCACCCACATCGCCAAAGTCTCCGGCCGGCAACGCGCCACCGTCCGCGAAGCCCTCCGCGACCTCGGTCTGTACGTCCCACCCGAGCCCTACGCCCCGGACGCCGAGCTCTCGTCTCCCAAGCTCTTGCAATCCCCTCCCGCTCCCTCTCGGAGGAATGACAAGTGAACTCCAAAGGCACGACGTGCATCGCCAAGCGTGAGCTGCGTCTCCTCCTCGCCCTAACCGCGTTGATCGCGGGCGTAGGCGCCTCCAGCTGCACCGTCATCGACACGTGCGAAGGCGACGGCACGTGCCCAGAGGCCGACGCCGACGCCGCCACCGCGAGCGACACCCGGTCGGGCGATGCGTTCGACTCGGCCCTCCACGATGCGTCGATCACGGAAGCCGCCCCGGACGCATTCGTGGACGGCGACGCCTCTGAGGGCCCCGTGGCCCCTCCCGAGGGAGGGACGGACGCTACGGACGCCGGCCCGCCTCCCGATGCCAGCCCCGCCACGCCGTTTCTCGGAAGCTGGACACTCACCGGAACCGAAACGTTCCTCTGCTCCACCGATGCTCCCGACGCTCCCGAGACCGCGGATCCAGGATCGATTACCGTCACCTTCAGTGCAGGACCCGGCCCCACCGACGCAGGCCAGGTCGACCTCGTGTTCGACGACGGCGCCCAGTGCGCGCTGACCCTCTTCGTGGACCGAGGCGTCGCGAGACTCGTATCCGCACCGCAGACCTGCAATTTGGACGGCCGAAACGTCTATCGCCAATTCACGTCGGTGCAAGTCACGAGCGCAACGGGCCCACTCCCAATCCGCGAAACATTCACCGACCGCACCGCCTGCCAATACCAGATCGACGGCGTTCTTAGGCGATGAGGTCAAAAATGCGCATGCAGTGAGCCTCGAGTACAGCGATGTCTTGCCGGTGGCCGTCCGGCCAAGTGACCTTGCCCCGGTACCGGATCGCGCGAGAGGGCCAGCGGCGCGGGGCGCCGGTCTTGTCCTTGGGGACCCAGATCGATCCGGCGGGGCCGCGGGAGGTCGCGGGCGAAGGCGAGCCGGGTCGGGCATGGATTGGTGTTCTTTGGAAGCTAGGCGGCGCGCTTCGTCGAGCTTGCTTCAATCGGAACCAGAGGACCGGATCTTCATGGGATCACGCTTTGCGCCTACGTTACAGTCGACGCCATGCCTCGAAATCCGCCCGCTACTGCGGTTGGACAACCTTCGCTCCCCTCGGGAAAGGCGCTCGAGCGGTTGACCGAGCAGCTCGCAAAGGGCGAGCGGTTATCAGGTTCCCCCGAGGAACACCCACTCCAAGCGTGGATCTCGGAGACACAACATTGGGCGGCAAGTCGTCGAGAACACGGCGGCCGCCGGAGAAATGTTCTGCGACGTGCTCCACGAACTGCCTGTACCGGCTCTCCGCGCTGGCCCGGGCGGATCGCTTGCCTTCCTCGGGGATGGTGGGCGTATGGGCAAACCAGGGGCGTACGAACACGGCGGATGCCTCGGACAAGAGCTCGAGGTCCCGCTGGTGGCGGGCCGCGGCGCGGCCGATGCGATCCATGCGTCAGTCAGATGGACAGATACCTACTCCCGTCTGTTCCTGACGTTGGTGAAGGTCGCTGGGTGGGTTGCCCGGCTTGAACGCGTCGATGGACCCGAGGCCGGACGCGCAGTCATACCCGGGCGTCGCGTTGTAGCGATAGGCGCCGCCGGCGGGCCACCCGCGATCGGTGCCGGGCGTGCACGCAATCCCGTTATTGCCTTGAGTGATGTCATGAAAGACGGATGGGCTGCTCGTCGACAACGCGTAAAGGAGCGGGTTTACGTTGCCGAGCCGGCCGCCCGTAGCTTCGATGACGAGCGCCAGCACCCCCGCAAACGAAGGAGTCGACGCCGACGTTCCGCCGACTTCGATCGGATTCGGACGGCCTCCCGTTCCGGCGCAATCGGTCCCGCCCGACGCGGTGGTCACCTCGGTGCATTCGATGACGTAGGGATTGTCGGTGTGCTTGCGGCAAGCGTGCGTGAGGTTCCCGCTGGCAGCTCGTAGCCTCGCCCACGGAGGCGAGGTGCGAAATGGGCGGACGAGGACACGGCGATCCGAGTTTGGAGCGGGTCCGCGAGCGAATCTCCCGCTGGCGGGCGGAGCGGGGCGGCCCCGGCATTCCGCTGCCCGACGAGATTTGGTCCGACGCCGTGGAGACGGCCCGCGTGCACGGCGTGAAGGCGGTGGCGCAGGCTCTGCGCGTCGATCGCGATCGTCTCGCCGCACGCCTTGCGCGTTCGGATGGCACGGCGCAAGTGGACAACGCCCCCGCAGCGTTTGTCGAGGTCAACGCGAGCAGTTTGTGTACCCCGAAGACCATCATTCGCCTCGAAGGCGGCGATGGGGATCGACTTGAGCTCGAGCTCGGCGACGGCGCCTGCCTGGACATCGTCGCGCTCGCGCGTGGGTTCTGGAATCGGCGCGGATGATCCAGATCACGCCCCAGATGCGGCTGCTCGTGGCGATCGCGCCCGCCGACTTCCGCCGCGGGATCGACGGTCTTGTGCGGGTCATTGAAGGGGGGCGGGATCGGGTCCTGAGCGTGCGCGAAGTGGCGGGCCGGTTGGGGCTCTGCACGGCGACCGTGTACGAGATCATCGAGAAGGGGCAGCTCGCGCATATTCGGATTTGCGAATGCGATTCGGGTGGCGCCGGCGGACCTCGATGCGTTCGTCGCCGAGCGGCGCAAGAAGGGGGGGCGGTGATGCTTTCCGGCCCCTCGCGCTCGACCAAGCCGTAGAGGCCCTAAAGCGTGACCCGACGCACACGGTCCGCGCGCGGGTTGCCGACCTGACCGTCGGGCTTCGTGACGTCCCCGACACGGTGCTGCCCGTGGAGCGGTCAGCGGCCGATGCCATGCGCGAAATTTGGCGCTGGGAAGGCGAGACCTACGAGGAGCTCGTCGCGCTGGTCGACGAGCGCCAGGGGTAGCGCCAACGTCGGAAACAGCTTGCTGGGTCCGTTCGCCCGCGAGTCCGACGTCGTGGACGAAGCCATGGGACACGTCCGCGCGCACCGCGAGCGCGGAGGGTGAGCCCACGTCACCTTTATGCACAATTCGCCCTAGACTGGCGTGGTGCCGGCCTCCTAGGACACGATCGAGATCGACGGCTTCACCTTCACGTGGAGTCGCGCCAAGGCGGCGACGAACCGCCGCAAGCACGGCGTGACCTTCGAGGAAGCCGCAACCGTCTTCGCCGACCCGTTCGCCAAGGTCCGCGAAGACCTCAGCAAGGCTCAAGGCGAGCGGCGCATGCACATCATGGGCTACTCTGTCTTTGGACGACTTCTGCTCGTCGTCCACGTTGAGGTTCGCGATGAAACGACGAACCGCATCATCTCTGCCCGCCGCCTCGACGCCAAAGAACGCCGGCAGCTCGAACTCGAGTAGCTGGCGCCCCAACCCCTACGCGAAGCGTATCTCGGCCAAGGCGAGCCGCATTCTGACGATCCGAGCGCTCGCCGCCGAACTGGGACCGGAGCTCGCCATTCTCGCGCCCGACCTGGCCAAGGCGTTCCCTGATTCGGAGGCGGTCAACGCGGCGCTTCGCGCCGTACTCGAGGCGTCGAAGACCGTGCACAGGCCTGCGGCGAAGAAGCGGCGAAGCGCCGCCTGAGCAAGTCCAGCTACACGTTGTCCCTCTCCCGCCGCGCTGCGTCGAAGCGCACCACATTCCCCGCCCGAGCCAACCACCGAGCCTCGAGCTCCCTCGCAAGCTGCGCCATGACCCGTATGCGGGTGCGTGCGATGATCACCCCGCATGATCGTGGCGAGCGCGCGGTTCACGGATCTGGATCGGCGGCTCCGCTCGGAAAAGCGGCGATCGACATCGTGACCGACGCCTCGCGTTCCACTGGTTCCACTGGCGTTTCGATGCCGGCGGGCCTCGGCGCTTCTGCCGGCTCCTGCTCTCGCTCCGCGGGTGCGCCCTGCGCGCCCGCCTGCGTTTCGTCCGCCTGGATCTGACCTTCCGCGCCCGCATCGGGGGCGTGCCGGGTGGCGCGGTGGAGCGCGAGCGGCGGCTGCAAAGGCAAAGCCTCGCGCGCGCGGGAAAAGAACGTGAGCGCCGCGTCGATGTCTTCGTCGGTCAGTCCGTGCCCGCCGGCCCGGGCATAGCTGTCGTGCGCCCAGTGTTCGCGCGTGAGCTCGTCGTCGAAACGGATCATCTCGTCCTGGGCGACGTCATCGTCGGCCGACAGAAGCAAGAGCGGCGGGGTGCCGCGAAACGCGTGGACCGGCTCCACGGGTCCCCCATGGGCGACGACCAGCGCGTCGAACGCGAGCAAGCCGCGCGATGCCAAGAGTCCCGCGAAGTAGCCGCCGTTGGAGAAGCCGAGGAGAAAACGCCGTCGTGACCCGGTACGCTCCTGGGCCGCCGCAAGAGCGGGCGTCCACGAATCGACGAACTCCGGTCCGGCGTCCGCGTTGGTCTCGTTACTCGGCCAGCAGTACCACTCTGCGAGTTCCGGCGCCGTGCACGTCCCGAGGCGACCGCGCAGCGCGATCACGGCGAAGCCGAGAGCAGTCGCGCGCGCGGCGAGGCGTCGCTGCCGGTCGACTTCTTCGCTCGCCGCGTCGCGCGCATAACGGCCGTGCAGATACACGACGAGCGACGCCGATGGCTTTCCGCTCACGGATGCGAGGCAGGCGTCCCCGTGAATCGGCTCGAAGCCCGGCGCGCACCAGTCGGCCAGCGGGTCTTCCAGTCCTGCCTCCGTCGCGATCGGTGCCGCGGCTATGGGCGCGTCGGCCGGAGTGCCGTTGGCCTTCTCGTACAGCACGACGCCGGCGCCCAGCGCGCACCCGGATACGACGAACACGGCGACGACCTTGCCTTGCGGCGTCATCCCGCAACCGCCATCCCGCGGGCGGGCGAAAGGTCACGCTGTCCCGCATGAAAACCTCGATCTCTGGTCTCAGTGTTCGCGGGCGTGAGCTTAGTTTAGCCTATCGGAGGTCTTCTGCGGAGGCGATTCAGGCCGTCGCCCGCTACGAGTCCAAACGGACCGACTTGCCGAGGATGCTCTGCTTGCCGCCCAGCTGCGACGCGGGAAGCAGGCTACGGGTCAAGATCCTCTGTCTTGCCGGGGAGCAGCTCACTCGGAGGCGCGTACCTCTCCCATCCCTCGCAGCCCCGGACCAGCCATGCCCAGTCGCGTCGCATCGACTGCACTGCGCGTTCTGAGAGCGCGTGCACCTGGGTCGGAGCGATGTTGAGCCGCGCGCGCGCTCCCTCCTGCCCCACCTTTCGCGCAGCAGCGCGCATCGAGGGCTCGCAGCCGCTCGTCGTGCAGAGGAAAAGCGCACGCTCGCCGCCCCCGGTGACCCATTCGCCCGCGAACGCGAGCGCCGCTCGGGGATCGTGGGCCGCATCGCCGACCACGATCCGGCGGTAGGTCTGTGGATCACGACGCGCGACGAGCGCGACCTCGCTGCCACCCATCGAGAAGCCCGCGAGCACGACGGATTGCGTATTCTCGATCCAAGAGCCGAAGGTCTTCTTCGTCGCAGCGACGGCGCGAGCGATGCGCTGGTTCGTGTCGGAAGCGCTCCTCCATCCGAGCCGCGATTCGTTCCCTCCCCAGCCGCGCGGGCAGATCACGAAGGGGTACGCCTCGGTGATGCCACGCCAGGCGGGACACGCGCGCTCCGGCGTCTCGCTTCCGCCGTGGAGCGCAATCATGATCGGCCGCGGCTCGCGCGCGCCGAGGGGCACCGAGACGACGCCGACCTTTTCCTCGCCATCGCGGAGCTCGAGCTGTTCGGGAAACCCGGCGAGCGGCGCACGCGCGCCAGCGTCCGCAGCCGCGCCTGCATCTGGCGCATCTTGCAAGCTCGCATGGCGAGCAGCGCTGACGGCGAGCGTCGGAGGCGGCCAATGGCCAAGCGGCGTCGCCCGTTCGACCCGCGCGGGAGGAGCACACGCACCCGCAAAAAGGCCGAGTCCAATGGCCACAACGTAATCTATCGGGTTCGCGGTGCACCCGTCCCAGGGGCCCTTGAGGACTGCGCCACAGAGTCGAAGCGAATGACCAATACCGTTGTCGCGTGCCGGCGGGTCACGTCACTGCGCCGCAGTATCGCCCAGCATCGCGACGAGCTTCTGCACGGTATTCCAACTGCGTGTCGTTACCGCGCCTCGCAACTTGAGCTTTCCTAGCGCGGCCGCGAGGGCGCTTCTCGCCTCACCGTTCGGGTGCCACGTGTAGATCTCCTTTCCTTCGATTGAGAAGAGCTCGGGCCCAAAGTCCTGCGCGTAGAGCGGGGCGAGCTCCGCCTTGGTCGGCGTGTGGGAGAGCAAAGTCACGCACGAGTAGGCGGGGTGGGTCACCGCCTTTGCCAGTGGATTCGCGTCGAGGATGGCCTTCATCTGTGTCTCGGTGCGAACGGTCGTGGTGATAGGCCGCCCCATGTAGCGCTCGAGGGCTTCTTCGACCGCCCGAGTGAAATCCGCCAGGCCGAGCCCCGTGGCAAAGACGGCATTGCCGCTCTGCACGTAGGTCTGCACGTCGGTACAACCGACTGCCGTGAGCATCGCGCGCAGCTCCGCCATCGGCAGGCCGCTCTTCGTCCCGACGTTCACTCCGCGGAGGAGAATTGCGTATCGCTTCTTGGCCATGGTTACCTGTTCCGCACGCCAGGAGCCAATCTATCGCATGAGCTGCGTTCGAGCCGCATTCGTCACCTTCCAGCCGCATCCGCTGAATCGCGCCGCATCAGCTGCGGCCGCTGCCGGGCGGCTGTGGCCATCGCGCGGTTCATCGGTCTGATCACGGGGCTGCGCGGGACACACCTCACGTGTCTACCGCGCGGCTGCTTGGGCGCGCGTGACCTTGAAAGGGCTGGGCGAAGTCTTCTACGGCAGGGGCGGCGAAGCGCTCCTATTCGTCCGGCCGTCGGCTTCTGGCGTGCATGGCGATCACGTTGCTCATGCGGGCCAACCGACGCGCCTCCAGCTCCCTGGCGAGCTGCGCGACGACGTCGAAGCGCCCGGCTGACGCAGCCTGCGCAAGCGCCGACGCCAGCGCCGACTCGACCTCGTTACGCTCAGTCGGATTGCCCCGCGATTGCCCCACATCCGGGCAATCTCCCCCGATCTCGGGCCCACTCGGATCGCCATTCGCCCGCGATTTCTCGAACAGGGCGCAATCTTCGCTGGCACCGCTGGGCTTCGAAATCAGGTGTACCCGTAAGGGTACCAAGGGTTCGAATCCCTTGCTCTCCGCTACACTTAGCTCGAGCTCACTGACAGCCGATTCGGCCGGTGGACAGCGCCACGTCATCGAACCAGATCGTCAGCTTTTCGCCGCTGAACAGGATCCACCCGAGACCTAGGGCGTTCACATTGAACGGACTTGGCGCCGTCCACTGCGTCCCGTTGGCGGGGGTCGGTGGCGACGTGAGGCCGACAACGGAAGTGCCGTTGACCCACGTCTCGATGGCCTTCGACGCGGCGGACGTGTGGAACTCGACGCACGTGAACCCGGTGGCTGCCGCGTACGTGCTTTCGGCGCCGCCGGCTGAATTCTTGTTGGGCAAGATGTTGCCGTCGTCAGTTTGCCACATGAACACGTTCGTCGCGTTGCCGGCGCCTTCGGACGCGAGCTGCAGATAGGACGTTTGGTCGCCCGGGTTGATCCCCGCGTCCGTGAGCCCGAGAGCCACGAGCGCGGCGTGATCGAACGTCATCGACGTATCGGACAAGTGCACATAGAAGCGCCCGTAGACCTCGCCGTTGAGCCCGGCGAGGGTGCTCGTGTTAATCATGAGGGGGCCGCACGAGTCCCCGCCCACGATCTTCACCGATTGGCTGCCGCTATGGTGCTGCGTAGTGTCAACGACGATGGGGTAGACGACGGGCGCCCCGGGGTTTCCAGACCCGGAGCAACCCGCCGTGCCGAGTAGCTTCCAGAGCGCGCTATTGGGCGGGCTCCCCGCCGTATCCGACTCGAAGTCATCGCAGAACGCGAGCCCGGTACAGCCGCCGGTTGCACCCGCCTCCGCCACCCCGGCATCGCCCGCTCCGCTATCGCCAATCGTGGCGCCGGATTGAGCGCCTCCCGTCGTCCCCGAGGTACCTCCAGCGGTCCCGGACACACCGGATCCACTCCCCGCCGCCCCCGAGACTCCAGAGGCCGTTCCTGATGCGCCCACGGAGGCTCCCGATTGATTCCCGCTCGCGGTGCCGCTGCTCGTTCCTGTCGTCGCTCCGCTGGAGCCGCTCGTGGAGCCGGACGCCTGCGCTCCGGACGACGTACCCGACGTTCCCGTCGACGTTCCAGAGCCCCCGCTGGTGCCGCTCGTCCCTGTTGACGTTGTTGAAGCACACGCGGTTGCAAACACGGCCAAAGGCAGGCCAAGACGTCGAAGAAAGGGCATTGGCTTCACAAATTAGCACAAGGGCACATCCCGCTGGAGGGACACAGGACGGGCGGACGCCGCACGCGCGCCCGGGTCCACGTTGCGTCCTCGTTCTCGGCATTGCGGCATGCGTGCAGCGCGCCGACCCTCTTCTTCTTCGTCTTCTTCTTCGTCTTCTTGGCCTTGGCGTTGCCCAGGGCGAGGAAGACCCACGCCGTTAGCCGACGAGCGGCCCACAGCGGCCGACCACGGGATGCGCGAGCGGCTCTTTGCCAACGTAAGACCGCGGGACACAGAGCCGATAGTCACCTAGGCGCGCGCGGCGCGCCCTGAGCCACTTCGCGAGACGAATGCATCTGGCGGATGTCCATCGCCTTGCTCCGGCGATCGAAAAACCCCCGAGGCTTCCGCGCCGTGACTCTTTTTCCGTCTGCCCTGCCCTTCGCCCTCCTCGCTGTCCGCTTGGCCAGTGGGTGCTCCTCGAGTCCCAACACCACGGAGGGAACCGGCGGCAGCTCCGGAAGCGCATCCAGTGGAACCGTGGGAAGCTCTGGAACCGCGTCGAGCGGAAGTCTCCTCGCGCAGAGCATTCCCTGAGAGCATTCGCCCGAGTCCTCCCTTCTGGAGGTGGAACGCGCGCGAGGACGACGCTTCGAATCCGCGGTTGCGCCCCGAGCTGGGATGAGCGGCGAAGCTCGTCGCGAGAAACGCTCATGAGCCGATGCACGCCGCCCAGCGGCGCGCCCATCGTCGTCGACCGGCACGGCGCTCGCGCCGAAGGGGGTGCCCTCTTTGGCGTTGTCCCTAGGGCTTGCCCCCCATGAGCGCTCCAGTGAGACGCAGCAGAGTGCAAGCACGGCGAAAGGGGTTGACCCCGTGCCCAAGGGGGCACCGGACGCGGCACGGAACCGTGAGGGTTGCCCGCATCGGCCTTCGGCTGCACGGCATTGCAACGGTCTCTTGCCCAGAGCGGTCGCCGGGCGACGCGCAGAGGACGGTCTGCGCGACGGATGACACCGCCGCTCGGGCGGAGAATGCGGTCCACTCGCCCGAGCGACGCACCGCTGCGCCGCAGAACCGAGTCGGCGAGCCGGAGAGAGACGTGGCTCCCGCTCGCCGGGAGGTCTCTCACGCAAGGCGGTGCGTCGCTGCGCCGAAGAATCCCCTCGGCGCGGCGCAGCGGGCCGTGGCTCACGCGGAGGGGTGTGCCTCCCGGCCTCAGCGGGCGTCCTCTCCGCGTGAGAGACCCGTCGCTCCGTCGCGGCGAGGCACCGCTCAGGGCGAAGAAGGTCGTCTGCCCTCGTGAGCGGCGTCCCGCTGCGTGGGCCCGCTTCCCCCTCACGCTGACGGGCACCGCGACCGATGTGTGGATCTTCCAGATTGCCGAAGATCTGACCGTAAGCGCGGCCACGAACGTGGTGCTGACGGGAGGCGCGGTGGCGAAGAATGTCGTTTGGGAGGTGGCTGGCGCGGTGGACATTGGCACGACGGCGCAGGTGGCGGGAATCACTCTGGCGCAAACATCGATCGCGGTCGAAACGGGCGCGTCGGTCAGCGGCAGGCGGCAGCTGCCGTTAGTGCGTCTGCTGCATCCGCTGCCGGATCTGTTGCATCTGTTCGGGCGTGAGGCCGGGGATACTCGAAGGCATCCCCGGCGTCGGCCGGCCGGCTGCCGTTCCGCCGGCACCGCGCATAGTCCCTCCCCCGTTTGCTGCGGGGTCGACGCCCACGCCGCTGCGCATTCCGGCGAGGCTTTGGAAGAGCTGATCGAGATCCATCACGTTGTAGTCTGCCGGGTACTCGAACGTGGAATCCGGCACGCTCTTTTTCTCCATCTTCGTGATCTCGAAATGCGAGTTCTCGGTTGTTCCGTCCTTGTCGTAGCCGACGAACTTCATCGGGAAGTGCTTGCCGTCCATGAGCTCGAGCGCCCACGCGTGCTCGCTCGGCAGCGCCGCGGCGGGTAGCGAGAACCAAGAGATTCCCTCGTGCGCGACGCAGACGGTCGCCTCGCGTCGATCGCCCGAGATGTCCCAGTCCTCACACGTGCGGCCGGCGACGGTCTCGACCTTGCCCGTCTTCGCGATCTTGTCGGGCTCGTCCGTTTTGCCGCCCGGCCCCGGCGGCCTGTGGCGGCTCATGTTCTTGAAGCGCTCGCCGGTCGTGTTGAGATCGATGACGACGACCTGCTTCTTCACGTCGGAGACGATGGAGAGTTTCTTCGCCGCCGAGTCGAAGATGCCCCACGCCTTCGGCCCGAAGAAGCGCTGTCCTTCATTAGCGGTCAGCTTCTCGGGGACATCGAAGCGAAGCTTGCCGCTCTTGAGCAGCGCGGCGATCGCCGCCGGCGGCTGACCCGCCTTGCCCGTCGCGAACTGCGCGTCGATCTCGCCCTCGAAGCCTTCGAGCAGCGCGAGGCCCGGAATGGCGGGGGCTTCGCCCGGCGGCGCGCCCTGTGCCGAGGCGGACGCGGAAGCGGAAGACGAGGCCGACGGCGATGACGATTTACACACCGCCAGGAGACCGGCAGAGAGAGCGAGGCAGCCGAAGACAAAGGGTCGCATCGTTCGACGGTGCCACGCTTGCGATCGGGGAGGCAATAGAGATGGCGCGCGAAGGCGACGCCGCCCCCCGCGATGTAACCACCCTCGCTCGGGGCCGCTCGCGACGGCCTTCGTGACCGAAATGCCGCTCGCAGCTTCATGCTACCCCCAACCCGGCAGGGGCAGCTGCAGCCGAGGCTCGAGGCCGGCTTTTGCCGGGGCCGAGCGCGTATCTCGTCAACGCCATCGGCGATTGCAGCGGATGCCACACGAACATCGATAACGCCGCGACCGGTAAAATCCTAACGACGGAATACCTCACCGGCGGCCAAGTGTTCGATTACAACGTGCTCGGGCTCCCCGTACCGGCCCAGAAGGCGATGGGATTCGTCCGCGCCGCGTCGGCGAGCCTCCAGGGTGCTACGAACGGCTTCTTCAACAAGTCGAACGTCGACTTCAGCACGTTCGTGACGCTCATCACGGAAGGGATCCACGCTGAAGACCCCGTACCGGAGCCCGTCGCGTTCCCGATGCCTTGGCCATATTTGAAGAATATGTCCCTCGCGGATATGGAGGCCGTTTTCACGTACATGAGCACCGTGGCGACCGATTACGGCAAGCCGACACTCACCGGGGCCGCCGACAAGAACATTCCGGACCCGGCGCTCTACTGCGATACGACCACGCCCTGTCCCACGGGCATGGCATGCAGCGCGACCGCGGCGGGCACCGCGGGCGAGTGCTTGAGCCAAACGTGCACGCAAGCGACGGTCACGGACGACTGCGCCGTCTGCCAGACGTGCTCCGCGGCGACGGCCGGGACGTGTCAGGCGGAGACCGGTTTGGCGCTCGCGACCTGCATACAGACCGGATACTAACTAAGCTAATTAGCCCCCGCAGCCGGACACTCTTTAACGAGCCAGGTTTTGGGGGGAGATCTTCTCCCCCCAAGCTTCACCCCTATCCGCCGTCGACGCACGCCCCCGTGTGCTTGATTGCCTTCCGGGCGTACCCCGTCGGCAAGCCGTTGCAAATGACGTCCACCTCGGATCCGTCGCATGCGCATCCGGGGCTATACGCGTTACAGATGATGGTCGGCGCGGGAAAGCAGGTGCCGGCCGCACCGCAGGCGTTGCTCTCGAGGAATCCGCACACCTTGCCGCTCGGGCAGTCCGCGTCGCCGGTGCATTCGAGGCCTCCGTCACCGGCAATCGGGCACGCGCCGGCGACCCAGGAGCACGACTTCGCGGAGGTTTGTTCACACGAAACGGGCACGGTGGAACCGCCGGGACAAATGGGCACGGGCGGCGGAGGGCCGCACTGGCAAGACCCTGCGTCGGGGGCCGGCGCGCACGCAGGACACAAATCGCATCCATTGACATCCGTCCGGGCGATCACCCCGTACGTGCAATTAGGGAGGTTGCAGATCGGGGCTGCTGGGCAAGCGTCGACCTTCGCTCCGGCGTCGGGAGGCGGCGCGCAGATCGGGCACGTGTCACACCCGTTTGCGTCCTTTCCGATTCCCACCGTTCCGAAGGGGCACGGTACGCAGGGCAGCGCGTAGGCCACGCAAGCGTCCGTCGGGCACGCTGGAAAGCCCCACCCGCATTGCCCGGGCCGCTGCTCCTCGCAGACGCTCGCCGTCAACGTCGTTCCGTCGGGGCACACCTCCGCCAGCGCGGGCGCCGCCAGGCCAGCGCAGGATGCGGGCGTGCATGAGGAGCCCGCGTCGGCACGGGAGGCTCCGTCGGTCACTTCCCCTCCGTCATCGCCGCCCGACCCTCCCTCCCCTACGGTGGCCCCGTTGTCACCGGACCCGATTGGGATAGGGCCTCCGGCCTGACAGCCTTTGCCGTCGGCGCCCATCAGGAACGGAAGAACGAGCAACACGGGGGCTGCCCACGCCGCTCGGGAACGCAATTGAAGCGATTTCATGCTGGCCTCTCTTGGAGCAGGAGTCCTTGAATGGAAACATTCGAAAGACGGATGGGACCCCCATGAGATCCGTCCACGACGGACGCCGATTGTTCGGAAGAGCCCGTCCGTCAACACACGCGCATGCAGCCGCATACGCGAGGCGCACGTCGACAACCGAGCCAAGAGCAGGGGTCATGCCGCGTCGAACGACGCCCATTTTGCGACGGCGTCGGTCGCGTCGCGATTCTTGGTGTGCCAGTCTGTGCGCAACGGGATCGCACGATCAGGCGGTGGCGCAGTCCCGAGACAGACGGCGCGTGGGGCTGTCAAACGCGGCGCGTTACTCGCCCTCGTCGGCGACGCGGCCCCAGCGAACGAGCGCGGCCGCAGTATGCGCGTCCGGGACGGGCAGGGCTTGTTGCGGGGGCACGGGCTGGGTCCATGGTGACGCCATGAGAGCGTAACGGCGCATCGATTCGAGGGCCAACGGCGAGGTGCCGCGCACGTCGGCGACGCAGGCCGGGTCGAGCGACAGGTCGCACATATGCAATTCGTGGTCCCTGGTTCCCGCGAGGACATACGCGCCCCAGCGCAGAGAAAATCGCCCCCCACGCACCGCGAGAAGGGGCCGCTGTTCTGGCACGACCGCTCCTTGCGCCAAAGCGCTCAGGTCGATCCCCTCGAAAGCCGCGGGGGGCCGGAGCCCCAGGGCATCGAGCACCGTACGCGCCAGATCGATCGCGCTGGTCGATGCGCTCACCCTCCGGCCCGCCAGCGTCTCCGCTTGTGGCCAACGAATCAAGAGCGGCGTCGCGAGCAGTGGCTCCTCGAGCGTATCGGGATCGCCGAACGGCACGGGCACCGCGTCGCTCGCGGCGACATCGGACGTGACGACCAGGGCCGTATCGTTTTCCCGTCCGGCCGCGCGCAAGCTCGCCATGAGCCGGCCGAGCCCCAGGTCGTGCTCGTCGATGGCGTGGTCGTAAAGCGCCCAGGCACGAATTCGGTCGTCCTCCCGGAAGCGTGCGGGGTGCTTTCGTGCTTTCGAGAGGGCCTCCGCGGCGCGGCGCGGATCGATCATTCCCAGGTAGTTCTCCGGAGGAAGGGCCTTCAACTCGTCCGGGGTAACGTCCCACGGGGGATGTCCGCCGCGCGCGTGGATGACGACGAGAAATCGGCCGTCCTTATGGACCTCGATCCACTCGGCGGCCTCGTCGAAAACGCGCGTGGCCGGCACGTCCTCGAGAGGGTCGTGCGGGACGAACGCGTCCCAACCCCGCGCGAAGCCGAACGCGGCCCCGGTGGTGGGATCCGCCGTGAACATCGCCGTTGCGATCCCGCCCTGACGACACGCCTCTTGCACCGTCGTCGCCCCTTGGCCCAGACGAAGCTCGGCGTCATCCACTCCGCGACCGAGCGGCGACGTACCGGTAAGAATCGAGGCCATGACGCTGTTCGCGAGCGACGTGGGCGCGCGGTTTCCCGTGAAGGTCGTGCCCATCGAGGCGATGCGCGCAAGCTCGGGCACCGGGTGCGGGCCTCCCCATGGCGCCAACACATTCGCCGAAGTACTGCCGAGCACCACGAGCACGACGCTTCGCGCGACCGGAGGGGGGGTCGTCACGACCGACCCCGCGGCGACCACGCGCGGGACGCCGAAGAGCACGCGCGTTCCCTTGGGCGCCCGCTTCGCTACAAGCTCGAGCGACGCGAGGGCCCCCTGCCCCTCGAGGCCCGTGATGGGCACCGACCAACGCGCCCAATCGGTTCCGCCGCCGGCGACGTGGGCCGTGCCCAAGACGACGGGGACATGGCGATCGCGAATGAGTCGGGCTTCGACGTCGGCCTCGCCTCCCCCGGACGTCGCAAGGGATGCCTCCAGCGTTGCATCCGCCGGGATCCACCCCGAACAGCGCGCGAATCCAGGTGCGCGAAGCGAGAGCGCACGAAGCGACTGTCCCCCCACCTCCGCGTCAACCACCACGTCGGCATGGGATGGCGCCGCGTACGGGTCTCCCACGTCTCCGGTTCCGATGTGTACCCAATCGATCTCGGCGAGCGATTCTTCCCCTGCGCGGGCCCCCCCCGCGAAGTGCATCGTGATCTCGTGGCCCCCGACGGACAGAGTCATGGGGGGAGACGCGCGCACCAACACGATGCGGGTTTCGGCCTTCGCGAGGGTCCATGTACCCACGGTTTTTCCATCGATCGACACGGAGACCCCGCGCGCGCGTACGCCGCGGACGCGGGCTTCGACGAACGCGGTGGCGTCGGCGGTATCCGCGGCGACGACCGCAGGCCAATAAAAACTCGCCGAGAGCACGCGGGATCGAACACGCAGCCACGTCGCCCCGTCCCGCTCGACGAGTTCATCCATCCCGGGCCGCAGCGATCCCGGGCGCAGATTGGCGGCCATCGACGGATCTCCGAAATCCAAGAGCACCCCGCGATGTCCGAATGCGCAAGCCTCGAGAGATCCATTGACGTCGAGCACGACCGGATGGGTGGCTTCCGTCGAGGCCTCGGTCGGGTCGCGCTCGAGGATCGGGGCCGCGAACGCGTGGACCGCGTCCGATGAGCGACCGCATGAGAAGCACGAGACCCACAGGATCGAGAGCGCGCATCGCCGCGTCGTGCCGCTCACGGAATGGACGCCGACCGCACGCGCGTGGCTTTGGCGGCGGGAACTTCGATGACCTGCTTCGAGTCGTGCCCCGCCTGCTCGACCGTGACTTCGTGATAGCCCGCGGCGACGACGCGTGACGCCGTGGGGCCGGTACCGACCCAAACGCCATCGACTCGCACGCTGGCGCCCGGGGCCGCGAGGACCTCGAGGTATCCGGAGCCGGCGGGTACGTCGACCCCTGCCGGCGGAACGTCGTCTTCCGTGGGGGGAACGGAGGGCAAACTCGGACGCCCGGCGCTCGCCGCGGACGCGCTCTCCCCGGCCGTGACGGGAGGCGCCGGGGCCCGCCGAACGGACGTGCCGAGCGTGGGTTCGCCTGCGGTGCCCGACACGTAGATTGCAGCCCCTGCGGCCGCGACGAGAACGAGAAACGCCATGACCATGGCCCACGAACGACGCGCTTTACGCGGCGCCGTCAGCGGTGCACGAGCGCCATCCGGCGACCGCCGCCCAAGCGGGCTCGTGGCCTCCAACGGCGACTCGGTTGGCTTCGATGGCTGGGTTTGTGGTCCTGGAGACTCTCGGCGCGGATCGTCGTTGGCGGTGGATAAAGCAAACGGGGAGACGAACGGACCGTCTGCGCTCGCAGACTGGCCCATGGGCCCTCCGGCGCCTTCGGCGCGAAGCGACACACCGGAACTGCTGTGCTCGCCCTCATCGATCGGGCCGGCCACCGGCCCTGGGCCCGGCGAAGCCACTCCGTCGCTCCCCATTGCGCCGGGGACGATGGCGTCGGGCGGAATCGAGGCGAGGAGGGCCTCGTCGTCGATTCCGTCGGGCGATGGCGGATTGGACGATCGCGGACGGAGCTCGCTCGGCTCGACGATGGGAGGCAACTCCGAAGCACTCGCGTGCGCCGGCCCCGGCGTCGGCGAGCGCTCGCTTATCTCGCGCATCACGGCGTCTTCGAGCGAGGAGGGAATGCCTGCGTCATCCTCTTCTTCTTCGTGGGCGGGGGGCGGCGGGTCGGTGAGCCGGAGAGTCTCGTAAATGGGCGGCGGGGGAGGTGAAGGGGGCGGGCGCGAGGGGGGAGCCGGGCGCGAGGCGGAGGCCGTCCGCGGCGTAACGGCCGTCGAAGCCGGCGGCATGCTCGAACGTGCGCTCGCCGGTGCCCCCGATGCAGGTCGCGCGACGGGGCCGCGTGCAGTGGCGAGCGCGGTCTCGACCGCCGGGGTCAAAAGGTCGGCCCCATCGGTTCCATTCACCGAGCGAATCGCGCCCCGGGCGGCCAGGTCCGCCAACACGTCTTCGAGTAGGCTCGGGGAGACGTCACCGGCCAGGATCATCTGCCGGGGCGACGAACCGCCCGCAATCCGTTGCAGGAGCGATCGCGCCGGATCGGGCGTCGCGCGCAGGTACTCATCGAGCGAGGCGGGGTCGAACCCGATGCGGTCCACCTGCATTGCCCTCGCACCGCTGATCGCCGCGAGCGCGCCGCGAGCGCTAGCGATGGGGCCCGACAGTTGTTCAAACAGCGTTCCCGAGAGGTCGCCCCGGATAGGCTCGTGGGTCGACGAGACGACGAACCGTCCAGCCCCCACACCGAGCAAGCTCGCGAGGGCTCGTTCGCCGCTCTGGTAGCCGCCGTCGCTCGTGGTGCGCGTCGCTTTGCGGGGCGTCCCACCGCGAATGTCGATCTCGTAGAGAAAGGTTGCGTCGCGCACGGCGATGCGAGCGTCTTTGCGGACGAGGCACACGAGGTCGAGCAAAAGGCGCGGCGACAGCTCGTCGAGCCGGCCGCGCACCTCGCCGGCTCCTCGGATGCGCATCTCGATGCGGGCTCGTGGTCGCAGTACCTCGCGTACGCGCGCCAGTATCGCGCGCGAGTCAGTCTCTTTGCGCATATAGGCGGCCGCGCTTGCGCCGAGCTCGCGCACGCGCTGAAGCAGATCCTCTTTCCAGGAGAGCAGGATGACGGGAGTGCCGCGAAGCGCGACGTCGCGGCGAAGCGCACGACTGAGGCCGAAGCCATCGAGGCCCGGCATCAGGATGTCGCTGACGACGAGCTCCGGCTGCATGCGATAGGCGAGCTCGAGCGCCGTGGTCCCGTCGAGAGCCTCGAAGACCTCGCAGCCGGCGGTACGGAGCAGATCGGAGATGAACCAGGTTACGCCCGGATCGTCGTCGGCCACGACCACCCGGCGGCCGTTCATCCGTACGTCGGCCGCGGCGCCGCGGCCCCGGCCCGAAAGGCGGTCGGAGCCACCCACGTCGTGATGCAACCACGGCGCCAACGCGATCGCGCCCTCCGGCGCGTCGCCCCCGAACCGAATGGCCCCCCCCGTTTTTTGGGCAATGATCTCCTGAACCCGCGCGATGGCGCCCCACAGGGCGCCCAGGACTTCGGTGCCCTCGCCGAGCGGAACGCGACACGCCCGTGCAGGCGCATCCACGCTGTCGACCAGCGCTCTCTTGAGCTCGTCGGCCAGTCGGTTCGCAAGCTGCTCGAGGGTCGGCTCGCCGAGCGTCATCCGCAGCGTGCGCTCTTCGCGAGCGTCGAGAATCTCTTCGCACGTCATACGAATCTTGTCGGGCGAAACGGGCTTTGCGAGCACCCTGGCAACGCCGATCGCATTGAATCGCGCCGCCTCGTCATGGACGCCAAAGGTCCCGATCACGATGATCGGTACCGGTTCGGTCAACGGGTCGTCGAGCAGTGCTTCGACGAGATCCGGCGCGCGGTCGAGGTCCGCGTCGACCAGTGCGAGATCCGGCGCATAAGCGCGGGCAAGCTGCAGTGCGGTGTCAATGTCCTCCGTTCGCTCGCACTCGAAAGATCGGGCGCGAATGGCCACGTCGTCTATGAGCGGGCCGGCCAGCGAGGCGCTTCCGACCACGAGAACGGCGATCGGCAGCTGGCTCCGAGCGCTCTGTGCATCGACCGAACGAGGCGCCCCGATATCGCGTTCCCGCCCGCCGCCCCAGGCGAGCGCGGGAAGGTCATCGAGCACGTGGGCGGTGAAGCCAATCTCGGTCTCGCCGAGCTCTCCGAGCTGCGCCGCTCGATCGAGCACCGCAAGCGCCTCCGAGAGCGAGCGCGCCATGACCTCGAAGCGCAAGAGGCGGGCGCTTGAACAGAGCGCATGCAGTCGCCTTCGCAGCTCGTCGCGGGCCGGCTTGGAGGACGGGTCGTCGTCGAGAACCGCAAGCA
The DNA here is from genome assembly GCA_963831555.1 of uncultured delta proteobacterium. Lineage (GTDB taxonomy): Bacteria > Myxococcota_A > Polyangia > Polyangiales > Polyangiaceae > Palsa-1150. The sequence continues at coordinate 132,655 of CAWHQT010000011.1, read as the reverse complement.
GACCCCGCGTGTCAGAGACCTTTCGCCCAAGCGACGAGACAAAGTCCGCCCGAGCGCCTCCGAGCCGCCCTTCTTCCGTGCCGTTGGCGTCGGAGGTACCACTCGACATCGCCTTCCGGCCCGTAGCACGAGGCTCATGCCCGAGGCCAGCGTCGTCTCGGCCCGTGCGGGAACCCACACGAACTTCCGGCACGCCGTACTAGAGTGCCCGCCGGCATGACCGCGTTCTCGAAGCCGCCGTTCCGCCCGTCGGAAGCGCCCGGTTCGGCCCTCCTACGATTCGGTACCGCGGTGGGAGTGGGCGTGGGCGCGGCACTCGCCTGCACAGTCCCCGCGACTATGCGCGTGGCCGCGATGGTCGCCACCACCCAGGGGCTTCCGCTCGTGTGGAGCGGGCTCACGGCCGCCGCTCTCGGGCCCATGATTGCCGCGGTCATCGTGCTGCGTGGGGCTCGCGAGGGCCTTCGTGTTTACGCGGGCGCGGGCGTGGCGCTTCGAGCGTATGGCGTCTGCCTCTGGCTCGCGTCGCTCCTCGTGGCGTTCGCCTTATTCGGGAGCGCGTTGCGGGCCACGACGCACCAGCATGCCCTTGCCGGCGTTACTTTCGCGTTCGGCGCGGTGGCCGCTGCGATCGCGTCGGCCCTCGTGTGCGCTCGGCTGGTGGCGATCTTGGGCAACGCCTCCGCGGGCGCCCGCTATACGGCCGCAGGAGTGCTTGCCTTTGTCGTGTTCATCGCGCTCGCGTGGGTGGGCATGCAGTTCTTGCATGCCATCGCGCAAGATCCCGCTTCCGCGGTGGCCGGGGGCACGGTCGTCGACGTGCTTGCGTTCACGCTGGCTGCAGTGTTCGCCGCGCGTCCGTCGTTCTCGCGACAACGAGCGTTCGCGCTCGTCGGCCCTCCGGTCGCCGTCGTCGTGGCTGCCGTAGGCCTGACGAGCCTCCGCGACGCCCCTCTCCGCGAAGCCATCGACGAGCATGCGCCCGCGTTTGCACCCGCGGCCGATTGGGTGGGTCCCTAGAGAGAGAGTGAGAAACCAGGGCACCCGAAGTCTCGCTCCGCCGTGCCTCCCGCAAGGCTCCGCTCGACAGAACCGGCTCGCACGTTACGTCAAGGAGAGCGATGCCGCTCCACCCGCTCCACCACCGCTCCACCTTGAGCTCCCCGGCAGGGAAGAGTCCTGGCTGGGACACCGCACGACGGGTGCGGCCCGGAAGGAAGGCGTCGTTCGCCGGCATGTGGCACTGGAGGATAGCCGTGGGCCTCGTTGCTCTTGCAACGCTCTGGCCGTCGGACGGGTCCGCCGCTTCGCCCGCGGCTGCGGTGTCGATGCGAGCGGGTGCCTCCACTGTAACGCTCGGCCTCACGGCGTCTGTAACCGGGCCGGCACCCGTCGCCCCAGCGACTACGCACGGCCTCGCCGTGGTCGCGTTTCCTGGAGCCGCAGACGCCGCATGGCCCCTCGCGCAAGCGGTGTACGCGGACCGATCGCTGCGGCCTGACGGCTTGGACGACGCGCGAGCGCGCGTCTTATGTGGCGATGCCCCGCCCCCCGGTGCGGCAGCGCCTCTACGGGATATCGCGCAGACCGTTGCCGCGCTGCGCCGCGATGATGCCCCTACTCGGATCCTCTTGGGCGAACTCGCGCGTCAGGTCCCCGTACGCGGACTGATCGCGGTGTGGATGGACGCGAGCGGCCGTCCGATTGCACGCATTTTTCTTCCCGAGTCCAACGGATTCGACGCGGCAATCTATACGCCTGACGAGGGCCCCTCGGTGTCGTGGTCGGGCGCGGCGCGTTCGCTCGCTCGGATCTTCGCGCCGGCGCCCCCCGGAGCCGCCCCGGCGTTGGCGACGCATGAGGCGCCGACTTCCGACCGGGAAGGTCGCGGCTCCCCTTTCTACCAATCGCCGTGGTTTTGGGGAGGAATCGGCGCGGCTGCTGCGGCGGCGGCCGCAATCTATCTTGCGACGCGAGACAGCGGGTCGCCTACGATCCATCTTGAGGTGCAGGTACCCCGGTAAATGCGACCCACGGGACGGATGCGACGGCGACTCTTGCCCCTGCTCGTGCTCCTCGCTGCGCTTCTGGCGAACGCGATGCCGCAGCGCGCCGGGGCCGACGCACGAAGTGCGACCGAGTTGCCCCCCGGTGACGTCTCCCTGGTCGTGCAGCCGGCCGCGGTCGTGCCAGAGGCCGTGCCGAGCGACTTTCAACGCATCGACGACGGGTGGCTGACGCTCGAATTTCCGGGCAGCATTCGAAGTCGGGTCGAGCCGCTCGCGCGCGAGGCGGAAAGCATGCGCGCGCGCCTCGCGGAGAACCTGGGACAGCCTGTCCTGGCGCATGCGGTCGTCCGGATTGCGCGAACACCCGAACGGATGATCGACCTTGCACCTCGCGGCGCGCCACCCCCCGAATACGCCGCCGCTGTGGCTTACCCGTCCGAGCACCTCGTGATCCTTTCGCTGCAAGCCCCGTACACTTGGGAGTCCACGGATCTCTCGGAGCTACTGGGCCACGAGCTCGCGCACTTGGCACTCGCCGATGCGGTTGAAGACCACAACGTTCCGCGTTGGTTCAACGAAGGCTTCGCGATCCACGAGTCGGGGGAGGTGCCCTGGCTCCGCACCAGAACGCTTTGGGACGCATCGCTATCCAAACGATTGCTGCCTCTCTCGGAGCTCGACCAGGCGCTTCCCAGCGATCGCACGGAGGTCAGTATCGCATATGCCGAGTCGGCCGACGTGGTCCGCTTCCTGATGCGCGAAGCCGACCGCGCACGCTTCGGGTCGCTCGTAGAACGCGTGCGCGACGGAGCGCCTTTCGAACGGGCCCTGGAGGACGCTTACAACACGGACATCCGCAAGCTCGAATACGAGTGGCGCGAAGAGGTAGCCCATCGCTTCGGGTTTCTGCCGATGCTGACGGGCGGCGGCCTCCTTTGGGTGCTCATCTCTGGTCTTGCCGCTGCGGCGTGGGTCAAGAGGCGCCGCCGCGCGAAAGTGAAGCTCGCGTTGTGGGAGCGCGAGGAAGCCGAGGTCGACGCAGCCATCGCAGCGGCGCAAGCCCAAGGCCGCCCACGCGCCAGCGACCCGCAAAACGAACCCACCCGCGAAGATGCCGCGCCTCCCCGCGTGCCCTCTCTGCCCGTAGTGGAGCACGAAGGGCGCTGGTATACTCTTCACTAGTTGTCACCAGCGGGGTGCTGTGTCTCTCTCCGCCTTGCCTTTGGCAAGGCTCCGTTCGACAGGCATGGGTAGAACGACACGTAGAGGGGAGCGGGCCGCTCCCTCTAGCTCCCCAGCCCGGAACGTCGCGGTGAGCTGTGTCTCGCTCCGCCTTTGGCTCCGCTCGACTACGGCGTTTCGCTGGGCCTGGCGCCGCGTAGAGGTGGGGCGGAGGGTGGCTCGATCCCTCGTCGCCATCGCCATGGGGGCTCGTTTGGCTTCGGGCGATCCTGCGATCCCATCGCTATGGGCATCCACCTCGGCGAACGATTCGTCCGATTCGCTACGATGCGTCGCTTGCAGCGTTTTGGAATGACCCCGGTGATCTTGTCGCTTGGCGGGGCGCTTGCCGTACTCGTTGCGGGAAGACTCCTGTGGTCACCGTCTTATCCTTCGGGCTTGTCCACCCTGGCGTCCTCGCCTGCGGAACCGAGCGACGGCCGCGCTGCGGACGCCGTGATGTCCGCGCTTCGCGAGCCTCCGGAGGCGGTCGCGGAACTAGGCATTCTCACCGATCGGACCGAGAGCGCGCTGTTCGACGTATTGGACCGGGATCGCCTTGCGTCGCGGATCGGAGCGGACCTGTGCGGGGATAGCACCGCATGCCAAGCCGTTCGGCAGGCGCTGAAAGACGACCGGACCACGACCGTTCGGATCGCGAAAGTCTCGGAGTGGCTGGTCAATCGCACGGACCTCGACGCAAGCGCCTCCACGCTCGCGCCCCGCGAGCGCGCAACTCTTGCCAAGCGGGACACGGTGGTCATCGTTCGGGTTGCGGCAGCTCGTTCGGCCCGCCAACTTCCCATCCGGGCGGCGTTCGCCGCGGCGGCCTCCATCGCCGCCGAGATTGACGGCCTGGTGGATGACGAGCTTCTCGGCCGCGTCGAGGACGCGCGGGCGTTCGCAAAGCACGTCGTGACGGCACCGCTCGATGCCTCGGCCTTTCGTGTCGATCGCGTGCAGGTCCTGTACGAGCCCGCCGGGGAAACGGTCGCGCGTCTTCTCACCGCGGGCCTCGAACGATTTGGAGCCCCCGACGTCGAGATGGCCGCCGCGCCGATCGCCGGCAGCGAACGCATGAGCGAATACATGACCGAGTTGGTCCTCGGGGTGGCCGAGGCTATCGCGAAGGGAGCGCGCACGGGGCCCATCGTCTTGTCCGCCGCCGATCTCGCGCGCGCCGTCGGCGCACCGACCGAAGACGCCGGGCGGGCCGAAGTTGCGGTGGAGATCGTCTCGGTTCACCCGGAAGCGGGCGACCCGAACGATTTCATCGCGCGGATCGAGCCGCCTGCGGGTGACGGCCCCTTGGGCTACCTGGAACTGGCGGAGCGCTTCTTCGGGCCGGTCGTCGATGCGCCGCCCGACGAAACGGCACTGCGGGCAGAGAGAGAGCGCGCGCAGCGCATGCTGGCCCCCCTCTTGACCCAATGGACCGCAACGCGCAGAACGGGCGCACGGCTGCTCGTGCGCCTTCCTTTCGCCATCGCAGGGGACGCGGGCGTCGAATCGATGTGGGTCGAGGTCACAGGCTACGACGGGCGCGCCCTGACGGGCCTCGTCGTCGACGAGCCGGTGGCCGTTACGGATATCGCAAGAGGCGACCGCGTCACGAGACTGCGGAGCGAAGTCGAGGATGTGCGCGTGCGCTCGCGATAAGAGGAGCCATTCGGCCAACCTGGATGGCTCGACACGGCAGGATCGCCCGTTTCTTGGCCGCAAGGCCGCCGCCGCGTTAGTCGCCGACCACGAGTGGCCACGCCGAACCCCCCCGCCCAAGAGATCGTCGTCATCGGCGCGGCGCGCACGACGTTGCGCGATGTCTATCATTTGTTCCTCCGCGTTCGCTGGTCGGGGGCGATCGCAGCGATCGTGGTTTCTTATCTTGCTATCAACGCCGTATTTGCGGTCGTGTACGAACTCACGGGCGGTATCGAGAACGCGCGGCCAGGTTCGTTTTTCGATGCCTTCTGTTTCAGCGTTCAGACGATGGGGACCATCGGCTACGGGGCGATGTACCCGACGAGTGGAGCCGCCAATTCGGTGATGATCCTCGAATCGGTGACGAGTCTCATCATCACGGCCGTGGCAACGGGACTCATCTTTGCGAAGTTCTCACGATCGTCGGCCCGCGTCGCCTTCTCGGACCACGCCGTGATCGCCCCGATGGACGGCGTCCCTACGCTGATGCTTCGCGTCGGCAACGAGCGCGGCAACTTCATTTTGGAGGCGACCATTCGCGTTTCTCTGGTACGCACCGAACGAACGCGCGAGGGCGTTACGTTTTACCGGATGTACGATCTTCGTCTGGCGCGAGAACGGTCGCCGGCGATGACCCGTTCGTGGACGGTCCTGCATCCGATCGCCGCGGACAGTCCGCTCTTCGGCGCGACGCCCGAGTCCATCGCGCGCGACGAAATGGAGCTCATCGTGTCGCTAGTCGGCGTCGACGACACTTCCCTGCAGGCGGTCCACGCCCGAAGACGGTACCTCGACCGAGAAGTCGTCTGGGGGGCGCGCCACGCGGACATTCTCGACGAATCGGCGGACGGAAGAATCGTCGTGGACATGCGCCGCTTCCACTCGCTCGTTCCCACGGTCCCCATCGAGCAGTTCCCATACCCGCGAACGCCAACCAAAGACGCCCCGTAACGTGAGGTAGCCCGTAGACCCCCCAGCGAGACGACGTCCCGTCACCGGCCCGACGAGTCCGTCGAGCGGAGCCCGAAGGGCGAAACAAGACCCCTAGCGTGACGAGCCCGACGAGTCCGTCGAGCGGAGCCCGAAGGGCGAAACAAGACCCATGGCGTTACGAGCCCGACGAGTCCGTCGAGCGGAGCCCGAAGGGCAAAACAAGACCCATGGCGTTACGAGCCCGACGAGTCCGTCGAGCGGAGCCCGAAGGGCGGAGCGAGACCCATATCGCCGCGACGTTCCGGGATGGGGAGCTTGAGGGGAGTTCCACTCCCCTCAACGTGTCGTGGCTAGCCAAGTCTGTCGAGAGGAGCCTTGCCGAAGGCAAGGCGGAGCGAGACACAGCGCGACTCGGGTGACAACAACAAGAGCCTTGCCTTCGGCAAGGCGGCCCGAGACGGCGTTACTCTAGAGACTACAAGACGGCTTATCGTCCGAGCGCCTCTGCGCGGTTAACGATGTGCGGCGTGATGAAAATGACCAGCTCACCGCGGGCATCGTTCGCCTGGCGGCGCTGGAAAAGCACGCCGAGGATCGGAATGTCGCCAAAGAACGGCACCTGGCTGAGATTGCGCCCCGTGTTTCGCGTGTAGATCCCGCCGATGACCGCTGTGTGCCCGTCCATCACGAGCAGATCGGTCTCGGCCTCGCGCTTGAGAATCGTTGGAGCCCCGTTCGGCGCTGTCTGGTTGAAGTCGGGCTCGTCGCGATTCAGCTTCACATGCATCGACACGGAACCCTCCGCGGTGACGTGCGGGCGCACGAGCAGCTGAAGCTTCGCTTCCTGAAATGTCGTCTGAACGCCGAGCGCGCTCACTTGCGCGTACGGAATCAGAGTCCCTTGGTTGATGCGAGCTTCGCGATTGTCGAGCACCATGACGCGCGGAGCGCTCACGATTCGAACAAGACCGCTCGACTCGGCCGCGGAGAGACGAACTCCCAAATTGAGCGTGTTGTCAATCGAGCCGAAGGTCATGCCGAGCGCGCCTCCAGCCCCGGTGCCCACGGCCGCCGGGAGGTTCACGGCGAAGTTCGGGGTCGCGACGTTTCGCGTGAAGGGCGATAAGCCGGCCGTGGGGGTATTGTTGTCGTAGTTGCCGCCCGCCGCTGTAACGCTGTTGGGGAACGCGACTCCCGTCGGGTTGCCCGTCGCGGGGCTGAAGGTCACGTCTCCGCCCCACTGGATGCCCACGTCGCGCAGATAGTTGCTCGTTCCTTCGACGATGCGCGCCTCGATGAGCACCTGGGCCGTCTGGGTGTCGAGCGACCGTATGAGCTCCTCGATGTAATTGAGGTTCGCGGACACGTCCCGGGCAATGAGCACGTTGGTTCGCGTGTCCACCGAGAGCGAGCCGCGCGGCGACAGAAGCTCTTTCGCTCGGGCCTGAAGCTCTTCGGCCTGGGCGTAGCTTATCGGAATGAGCCGTGTCTCGAGAGGGGTCAGCTCGTATTCCTGTTTGAGCTGTGCAAGGCGGAACTCGCGCTCCTTTTGCAGCTGGGCGAGCGGCGCGACGCGAATCAGGTTGCCCTGGCGCACCATGCCCAAGCCTTTGGCCTGAAGAACCACGTCGAGCACCTGGTCCCAAGGGACGTTGCGCATGCGGATCGTGATCGTTCCGGACACGTCGTCGGCCGTGACGACGTTCACGTGACCCGTGTCCGCCAGGAGCCTGAGAATATTGTGTATGTCGGCGTCCTTGAGGTCGATGTCGATGCGGCGTCCGTTGTAGCGGCCTTGACCCAGGACGTTCCCTGCGCTCGACGCGAAGCCGGCCGCGCCGCCGCTCGACGTCTCGATCACAGGGTCCTCGTCGTGAATCGATGTTTCGATTCGCGGCTGGTCGGCCAGCAGATCCTCGCGCGCCACCGTAACCACGTGGCGGATGGGGCCTCCATCCTTGCCGACCGCGCTCTCATCGAGATGAAGCTGCGCGACTGCGGGCGCCGGAAGGTTCGGCTTCGGTACCGGGAACGACCAGACGAGCTTCCCACGTTCGACCGAGAGCGTGCCGGGCACTTCCGAAGCGCGGTCGAGCTCCAGCAGGGTCGACCCCGCGACGACATCGCTGGAGGCGGTGACCGATTTTAGCGCCCCGCCATAGGCCGTCACGTCCAGCACGCGGGCCAGCGCCTTGGGTAGGGCCGTCCCGCGCAATTCGAGCCGGAGGCGACCGGTCGACGACGTGGACAGCGAGTACGAAGGAATGCTCGGCAGATCCACCGTGAGTCGATCGCACCCATAGGGCGCGCATCCCGTAACGTTGGCCGGAGTGCGCTCGAACCGAACGTCGCGGACGGAGAGCCCGGCAGACGCGGGCGAGCCCGTGGAACCGCTGTCGGGGGACGCGGGCAACGCGTTGCTCGCCGTCGGGATCGCGGGGGACGCGGAAGGCCCGCTCGGCAGCGCCGGCGCTGGGACCAAGGGCGACTGCTGACCGCGGGGCGCGAAGATCACGCGAAGCGTGGCACCGTCGGGAACGACGCGATACGTCGACTCACGCTTCAGGCTTACCGTGAGGCGGGTCATCGACCCGGCGCTCGTCGGGTAAGCTTGCGTCAAGACCCCACCGACGACCCCGACAGCCCCTGTCAGCGCGGCAGGGGCTCCCGAGACATCCGCGTCGCCGAGGTCGATGAGAATGCGCCGGCCACCCTCCGCGACCCGCACGTTGTAATTCGGAGCGGTGGTGCCGACGATGTCGATCTCCGCGCCATCGGCCGTGGTGCCGTCGGCGCGCAGGCGGACGTCCCGCACGTGGTTGCTCGGCACATCGGCCGCCGCACTCACTTCGCACAAGAGCAGGATCGACGCGGCGCTCGCGCCGGCCCACGAGGCCACACCCCTCCCCCGGAAAGCAGTGCACACAAGCGATTTCGCCCGACGCATATTGGCTCCTCGCGCTCCGCGGTCGACGACCTGCCGGATCGCAGCAGCGACGGTAGAACGTGGGGTCCGAAAGGGACCAATTTGTGGCGACGGTCGTGCGCGAGAGCGGCGTTAGCCTGGAATTAGAGCCTGCGCTTGTTTGTCGGTCTCCGGGTGCAGCGGTACGACGCGAGTCGCTGGCGGGATCGCGGGTTGGGCAGGGTCTTCGCGGATCAACACGACGTCGCCATCGCGAATCCGATCGACCCGCCAATTGAGCTGGTATTCGGGCCCGTTGCTGCCCCCGAGATGCACGACCTCGGGTCGACAAACGAACGTACCCTTGTAGACCACCGTGCCCTTGCCGCTCGGATCGACGAACATGGCACGCGATTGATCGCTGCCGAGGACGATCGCAACGAGTTTGAGCTCGTCGATCGAGTACTGCGCGAGCTCGATCTTGCGCTGGTTCTGGGCTTGCCGATTCACGGCCTGATTTTGAATCAGGTAACTTCGGAACGGATCTCGATTTCGATCGCTTTCGACAAAGTCGTTCTCCGTGTATTCCGGACCCTTGAGTGACGGCGGAAGGCCCGAAACGCTCGCGGACGCCGAAGGGGCAGCGCGACTTGCGGGGGGCGGAGGGACGTTCGTCGCCTCACTTCCGCAAGCGAACGCGCACGGCAGCGCCGTCCACAACGCAAGAGCCACGGCGATCCGTTGCATCATTTCCCGGCTCCCTCCGCCTTCGTGCCGGCTGGGCTCCGCGATTCCTTGGGAAGAAGCGCGTGGAAGGCCGTCGCCAAGCACCGCGCCTTCAGCACGATTTCATCGCCAGAGGCCCGCGCGTCCGTAAGCTCGATATTCTCGACATTGATGATGCGTTCGACCTTCCCCAGTTCGTAGGCAAACTTGGCGATTTGGTGGAATTTGCCCGACATTTCGATTCGCATCGGAACCTTGGCGTAGAACGCCTGGGCGACCTCCTCGAGCGGCGCGTATCCCTTCAGATCGACCCCCGCCGCGTTGGAGGCTTGCTGGACGCTGGAGAGGAACGAGTCCTCTTGGGCATCCGGGGGCAACACCTTGTTGAGATCCCGTGCCCGCTGTTCGCGAAGCGCGAGTTCGCCGCGGTCGGCAAAATAGGTCGCCTGGGCCTGTTGCTGCTGAGCGACGTCATCGCGGAGCGCCTTTTTCTGCCGCTCCGCGCCCTCGATCTTGCTGGCGACGTCCGAGTAAAATACGAACCAGTAACCGAAGAAGAGCGCCGCGGCGAGGCCCGCGCCAATGCCGAATTTGGCAGACAGAGGCAGCTTGGCAAGCGTGGATTGGACGGGGGGCGCCATCTTAGTACTTCACCTTGGCGCTGAGCTCGAAGCGAAAGAGCTCCTGTTGCGTTTGCGTATCGATGATCTTGTTTCCGGGAAGGAGCTTGACCTCGGCAAAGTAATCGCTGAGCTTGAGCCTCCGCTCCAATTCGCTGACATCTTCGCCGTCGCGCGCGAGGCCGGCCATCTTCACGACGCGCTCGACCTCTTGATACGAGGTCAGCCAGAGCCGGCGCGGATCCCAATTGGGGTTGAAAACCTCGCCCGGGTCGTCTCGTTTGAGTTGTTCCAACTTGTCGCGGTCAGCGGTGGGGCCGCGGCCCGGAGTGAGCAAGTGGGCGAGCTCCAGCAGGGTGGACGTGGGGCCGGTGCGCGCCGATTGGAGCCTCTCGATGGCTTCTTCACGGTCGCGAAGCTCCTTGAGACGTGCGCGGATCTCCGGATGGTCGGCAATTTGCCGCTTGATAGTGTCGATCTGTCCTTGGGCCCGCGCGTTTTCGGCCACGAGTGCCGAGAGTTGATCTTCCTTCACCTTCTGGACGAAGAGGCAGACCACGATCGCAGCGACGAACGCGCCGAGCACGCCCAAGAGCCAAACTTGCTTGGGCTCCGAGCCTGGAGTCCGACGGCCTGTCTGCCGTCTTTCCGGGAGCAGGTTTATGCGGACCACTGCCGACGCTCCTTTTCGCAGCGCAACGAGAGACCGAGCGCCACGACCATTTGCGACGCAACGGCTCGCAGTTGAGGCTCGTTGACGAATTTCGCGTCGACGTCGATTTTCGTCATCGGGTCGAAGAGCTCCACGGGCACCCGCGCTCTGCGCTCGATGGCCTGCGCGAGCGGGGCCAGGTACGCGCTCCCCCCCGACAGGTGGATCCTTCCGATCTCCTGCTCGCCGCTGGTGGCCAGGTAGAAGTCGAGCGAGCGCTGGATCTCGCCCGCCAAGGCCTGGCAGGCCTGGTGGATGATTTGGGTCACCTCCTGGGGGACGATTTGTGCGGCGCCGCCGCCGTGCTTGTACGCCTCCGCCTGCTCGTACGAGCACGAGAGCGCCTTGCGAATCTCTTCGGTGATCGTATTTCCGGCGTTCGTGATCTCGCGGGTAAACGCGCTCACGCCCTTGGCCACGATGTTGAGCGAAGAGACGGCGGCTCCGACGTTGAGCAACGCGATCGTGGCGTCGGGTGGGAGTCCGTTCTGCTGGTCGAAGATGTTCTGGATCGTGAATGCGTTGATGTCGACGACGATGGGCCGAAGCTTCGCCTCGCGGAGGATCGCCGCATAGTCGTTGATCTCGTCTTTTTTGGCGGCGACCAGGAGAAGGTCCATTTGGCCCGCGTCAGGGCGTTGCCTCAAGACCTCGTAGTCGATCGACATGAGCTTGATGTCGAATGGGATGTGCTGCTCGGCTTCCCAGTGGATCTGCTCGTCGAGCTCGGCCGTCGTCATGATCGGGACGGTAATCTTGCGGACGATGACACTCTGCCCGTAGACGCCAATGGCAACGTCACGTTGTTGGATTTTGGCATCGCGGAAGACGCGGCCCAGCGCCTCCGTGACGGCCGACGAGTTCATCACGTGACCGTCGATGATCGTCTGCGGCGGAAGCGGCGCCCAACCGCAACGCACAACCTGGAGCTTCTTGCGCGCCTCCCGGAGCTGGACGACCTTGATCGAGCTCGCGCCGATGTCGACACCGACGAGGTTCTTGCCTTCGGCCATGCGGATTCGATTCCCGGGGAAGCGGGCCCGCTCCGGGCGGACACGCGATCTTGGAGAGCGTTCGAGACGGAGAGCTTTCGAGATAGTGTGGCATCCCGCAAAGTCCGGCGTCAAAAAAGGCAACGCCGGGCGGATCCACCGCGGCGTTCGCCTTCAGCGCCGCTGGTCATCCGACAGCGTCCGGGATACGGATGCGGACGCATGCGCATTGCAACCTTCGCTGCCGGCGTCCTCGCTTTGGCCGTGGCCACTTCATCCGCCGGGGCGGACGTTACCCACGTGGTGCAACGGGGTCATACTCTCGAAGCCATCGCTCGTCGTTACCACGTGAGCGTGGAAGCGATTGTCGAGGCCAATCATCTGAAGGATGGTCGGCACCTCCAGCCGGGACAAGAGCTCGTCATCCCGGGTGTGGAGGGGCCGCGAAAGGAGAAAGAGCGCGGCCAGGAGGGGCACGGCGGCTCGCACCTCGCGGCGTCGCAGGCGACGGCCTCGATCGAAAAGCCCCTCGAACCGCGTGGGCGTCACCGCGCCGGCATCGTTCACGCGATCCGGGCGGGCGAGGAGTTTCGCATCCACATCATGGATTCGCGTGGACACATTTCGGATGCTGCGCTGCGAGAATTCGCCCGCCTTTCGCGGCAGGGAAGCGCGACCCGGCCGCCGGATCCTCGTCTTGTGGCGCTGGTTGGAATCGTGTCCGATCACTTCGGAGGAAGGACCATCGAGGTCGTGAGCGGCTACCGCGCCTACACTCCGACCCAGTACACGCCGCACTCGAACCACAACTATGGCAAGGCGCTCGATTTTCGCATCGAGGGCGTGTCCAACGAGTCGGTTCGCGACTTCTGCCGAACTCTTCGAAATGCCGGCTGCGGCTACTACCCCAACAGCACGTTCGTGCATCTCGATGTTCGCGACACCAAGGCGTATTGGGTCGACTGGTCACATCCGGGCGAAGCGCCGCAATACGAGAAGCCGGGCGTCTTGGCGGACGAAGGGGCGAGCGACGTGCCGGACGAGAAGGCGGCCCCTACCGACACGTCGCCGCGCGAATCGACTGCACCCGAATCGTCGCCGCTGGCCCCGCCAAACAAGCCTTCCAGCGATTCGGCGAGATCCCTGTAGCTTTTCTGGAAATCCCGCGCTCGTGCGGGATGGGAATGTCCGTTGGGTCGGCGCGACCCGAGGGTGAGTCCGAATTGACTAATGGACGAAACCCATGAAAAGACTTGGATTCGGACGCGTTAGCCCCAGCCGGCTGGGGTCACCGGCCACCCCGGGGCGAGAGGGCGGCGTTGTGCATTCCAGGGAAATTTATCGATGCGCGGGCGTGGCACGACACGCGCATTGGCTGCTCCCGTACGCCGAGGGGAAAGCCGCCCATGAAGCCTTGCGCCATCAAGAACACCTCCGCCAGCTCGCCTACCCGCGAGGAGCTCGCTGGCTACATGTACTTGGTCCATCAGGTCGTCGCTCGCGTTCTACGCAAGCTGCCCCCGAACGTCCTTCGCGATGACTTGGTCGCCGCGGGCACGTTCGGGTTGGTGGACGCATTGAGGAAGAGTGCGGACCGGGGGCCCGCATTCGACTGGTACGCCCGAATTCGCATCCGCGGCGCCGTGGTCGACGAGCTCCGGGCGCAGGATTGGCTGACCCGTCGCGCGCGTACGCGCGTTACACGGGCCCAGGCGCAGGGCGAGTCGGTCGGGATCGCGGTCATCGGCTTCGATGACCTTCCGGAGTCGCAGGCGCATGGATTCGCGGACGAATCCGTCGCCACGCCGCAAGAGCAGGTCGAACGGCGCATGGATCGGCTGGCCCTCGAGAGAGCGGTGTCGCTGCTGCCAGAGCGCGAAGCCAACATCGTGGGCTGGCATTACTTCGACGGGATTCCCTTCAAGACTATCGCGGGCCGCCTGGGTGTGAGCGAGCCGCGTATCTCGCAGCTGCACGCACGCGCGATGGGTCGGCTGCGCTCGACGCTAAGCGAGCAGGATCCGGCAGTTGCGGCGTAGACCACGCGCGTGACCGTCGCGGCCACACATCTGAGTCATCGCCGGCCACAGCGGCCGTCAGAGGTGTGCCCACAGGCTGCTGCGCGAGCCCCTTGCTCAAAGCCGCAAAAGCCTCTTCCGCGCGGTGCTCGGCCCGCCTGGCCTCCGATCCCTTGCCACGCCTTCTAGACACCCTCTCGGAGAGAAATTCACTTGGGTTGGCCGGCCTGCACGACGGGGGACGACGGCTCGAATCGAAAGGCCCGTGGGCGAAGGGGTGAGCCGAGCGCATAGAGAATCGTTTCGTCGTAATGGCGACGGGGCGGATTGTCAGTGCCCGCACGGTCGAGGAGAGCCGTCGCGCGCAACCCGCGGTCGAGCGAGACCGCTCGGTCGCAACCCGCGCGAGCCAGCGCGGTCGCAAGAGGCGTGACGCTCGCGAAGGTGCCGCGGGCGAGAAAGACGCGGCCCGACGACGTCGTCCCGACGGCCGCGCGCGCAGCCACGGTACCCGGCGGGGCAAACACTGTGGCCCCGTCCCAAAGAATGATGGGAACCTCCGCGAGGTCATCATGCGCGCCGAGAGCGGGCGCGGAATCGGCGCGCTCGATCACGAGCCGTCCTTCGCCGGCAATCACGATCACACCGGATTCACCGCCTCCGCGCAGTGAAGCCGCCAGCCGGCCATCGGTCGCCAAGCCCAACGGACGCCTGTCGGACGCGGCGCCCATGCCCGCCGCGAGGAGCACGTGCTTGGCTTCATCGCTGCCGAGTTCGCGCAGCGGCGTGGCCGCCGATGCGTCTTTTGCTCCTGCGCGGATGCGCCACGTCGCGCGTCCGGGCTCCACGTCGATCAGCTCCACCCCGCCCTCCCGTTGCTCGATGCGCGTGCTCCACACCCCGGGGAGCCACAGCGGCGGTGGCTGTGCCCCGCCATCCGGTTTCCAAGGAGCGGCACCGTCGACGAGCGGCGGCGTCGGGTCGTGCGCCAGGACATAGAAAAAATCCTTGGGCGCATACTGGATGTAGCGATCGATCGGAATCGACATCGCCGGAGTCAAAAGCTGAGACTTGTATTTCTTGGCCGCGAGGTCCTCAAGCGCCGTAAACAAGAACCCGGTGTGGTATGGATTCATGTCGAGGTGCATGGCGTAATCGCACGATGCCATTTTCATCGCGCGTGCGAGCGTCGTCGCGCTGGTGTCGTCGCCCCATGCGTAGACCATGTGGCCGCTCGTCGTCACACATAGCCCCGAGCGTTCCGTTTGCGCGCCCTTGCCGGGAAGCGTGAAGCCCCACACGGTGCGACGGGTCGGGTTCACCTCGCCGTGGTCGAGAAGGGGATCCAGGTTCTGACGAAACGACACGATATCGTCGTCGTTGACTCCTAGGATACCGCCGACCTTGCGTTCGGTGCCCCACGTACCGAATCCCACGGCCCCGTCGTGCAGCACGACAACGGTGGCCGACGCGGGGACCGGCGGCAAAAGAACGCGCTTGTGGACCATCATGCCGTAGTGGCCGTGCTCCGTCTTGAAGGCGCCGTTGAAGGCCGCCGCCACGCGACGGTAAATGAATGGGTCCCGAGGAATACGCCCGGGTCCGGGCGGCCCGGTCAGCGGCTCCGGGTCCTCCACTCCCGCCTCCATTTCGAGATCCAGCTGGCGCATATCCATGGCGACGAGCAGAACCTTGGCATACGGCCGGTCTTCGTCTGGCCGAACGAAGGTTTGGTAAAATGGACTCGGTGCGTCGACCGGCGCGCTGAAGTCGCGGCGTAGCCACGCCACATCGGGGACGACCCACTCCCCCTCGCCGGGCTCGGCTGACTTCCATATGGTTGCGACGGTCTGCGGCGGCCAATGCGCTTCGTCGACCGACGCTTCGGACGTATCGAGCAAAGCGGGAGGCGGCTCGACGTTGGAGACGACGTCCGTAGCCGAGCCCTTCGATGAAAAGGTGAATCGTCGATACACGTCCCGCAGCGCCAGAGCCTGATCTTCGACCCAGGCAATGGGCGCAGGGCCGATCCACGGCACGGCCCGAAGCGTATCGACGGTCCAGTGGGAAAACCGCTTGGGCAAATGCATCGAGGCATCCGCGTGCATTCCCTCCCCGGGCGGCGAGAGCTCGTCTCGAGCGAGCACGACACTGGCCCGGCTTTCGGTCGGCGGCCGCCGCGGATCGCCTCCAAAGAGCGAAATATCCAGCGTTGCTTCGCTGAGGGCGAGGCCGAGCGTGCGGCCGGGAGAGTCGAAGGTAACGTCAAGACGGCCCACTCCCGCAAAGGTTCCTGTGCGCTGCAAGTTCGTGACGGCCGCCATCGTTCGCGAAAGCCAACCTGCCGTTTTGTTCTGCGCTCCCTCGCCGGCCAGGTCGAGCAGCGTGACGCTTTGCTCTTGTCCATAGGCGCGTGTCCCGAAAGCCGCGCGGGTGCCGCGCACGACGAGCGCGTGATCGTCTCCCAGCGGCGTGTTCGTCAGATCGTGCGCATCGGCGATCTCCAGAACGCTGCCATCCGGTGCGACACGCGCCCGCGCCCGCCAGAGGTCGCGCGTATCTTCGTCCGGCTTCTCGGCGAGAAAGAGAAGCCGCCTGCCGAAGGCAAGGTCCTCGATGACCCCGCCGGACGGTTCCCAGCGCACGTCCTCGGGGGCCACGCGTGCTCCGTTCGCGGCCCCGCCCAGAGCGGCGGCGAGCGCGCCCAGATCGCGGCCGGGGGCCGGACTGTGCAGCACGCACGCGGCGGCGCCGGCCGTTGCGCACGCGATGGCGATAGGCCAGCGGGATCTTCCCCGTGACGCCAACCGAACCGGCTTTTTTGGTGCAATCACGCGAGTCATCTTGAAGGCACGTTCGAAATCGACCTTGGGGCGCCTGCCGGCGGCTCTTCCGCCAGAACTCGCGATCGTGAGAACTCTCGCGCGCCGGTCGACAATCGGTCTTGGCTAGCACGTCGCGCGGGCGCAGGGCACAGGTCAACACGCAATCGCCACGGCACGCGGAGAATGACCGTGGTGATAAATTGGACTAAGCCGTGCTCGTGCCGAGCGCGTTGGTCGTCGCGAGTAACGTCAAGAAGTCATTCCGCCACATGGGACGAACGTTGGACGTCCTTCGGGGTGTGGATATCGAGATTGGCGACGGTGAAATGGTTGCCATCGTGGGACCATCCGGCGCGGGAAAGTCAACACTACTTCACTGCATCGGCACGTTGGACATCCCCACTTCGGGCTCGATTCGACTCGCGGGCGAGGAGGTCACGAAGCTTCCGGGCGCGCGCCTCGCCGAGCTGCGCAACCGCACGATTGGCTTTGTGTTCCAATTCCACCACCTTCTGCCCGAGTTTAATGCGATCGAAAATGTGCTCATGCCTGGCCTCGTACAAGGCAAACCCCGGCGCGAGCTGGAGCCGAGAGCGCGAGCGCTGCTCGACGAGGTGGGGTTGTGCGAGCGAGCCCTTCATCGGCCCGGCGAGCTGTCCGGCGGCGAGCAGCAGCGCGTGGCTCTGGCGCGCGCGATCATGCTCGAACCACGACTGCTTCTCGCAGACGAACCGACGGGCAACCTCGACTCCGCCACGAGCGCCCAGATTCATGACTTATTTTTCGCAATCAATAAGCAGCGAGGGACGACGATCGTCGTCGTTACTCACAACGCAGCGCTCGCGGCGAGCATGCCGCGCATCGTGACGCTGCGCGACGGCAGCGTGGAGACGGATGAACGACGCGGGGCCGTGGATCGCGTACCTCTCGCCGTCCCTCCGGCGAACTGAAACGTTCGCTACCAGCGTACGATCACCGAGGGGGGCGTCGTGTGCACCTGGCATTGATCAATCGCAAGCTGCACCGGCAACACGTCGGACCCATGTTCCGCCGGCGACGCGACCTGCACGCGCGGAACGATCTGCTCGTTCCGAAGCGCACGCACCACCTCTGGCGGACAAGCGAGCCGCACGTCGACCTCCGATGGCTGCGCTTTAGCGTTCGGACGACCGAGCACGGCGACGGGAACGCGTGTGAACGGGCGCTCTGCGACTTCACGACCGATGTCCACGCTCGCCGATACGCTTGACGCATCGTAGACGACGCGCCCCGGAGCCCGATCGATCGCGAGCTGCCGGGTGTACTTGCCGGCCGTGAGGCCGGTCACGTCGAATGCGTCGGCCCGCGCGCGCTGGAGGACCATCACTTCACTCTTGGGACCACGAGCTCGCACCGACGGAGGATCAGCCGAGGGGGCCGCCTTGACGACGAATCCCTCGGCCGCCGTTCCCACGATGCCGACTTCGACCCGGACGTCTCGCACGATGCGGTCTTCCCAGGTCAGGTCGATCGCGGGAGGGTCGATCTGCTCGACGGTGAGGCCCGGAGGCACCGGGATCGTGGCCGGCTCGAAAGTGAGACGCGTTTCATTTCCGCTCCGCAAGTCGACCTGCACGCTGCCGATATCGTCGGCATGAAGATCATCGAGCGTCGAGCGCTGACCCCGCACGGTCACGCGAATTTGCGCCGGTATCGGCGTGACGAGCTCACGATTCGCGGCCTCTGGGGGCGTCAGTGCCACCACGCCGAGGAGCAGCGAACGCTGCGCATCCTGCGAGCCATGCACCACCGAATAGATGACGAGCGCGGAAGCCAGGGAGATGAGCTTCAGATTCAGGTTCTCCGCTGCCAAAGCGCGAAGGCGATAGCCCACGTCGAACGCCATGCTCAATCCTCACGCGGCCGCGTGGGGGGAGCCCCAGCGGGCGCAGCCGCAGGCGTCTCCATCGGCTTCGCGGGCGCCATTGGCCGGCTCTGGTGCCTGGGCGCTTCCAACTTCGAAGCGTCGCCGCGCGAGGGAGGCGGCAAGAGCGCGCTCAACGTGGAATCGAACGGCGCGCTCGGCGGGGGCGGCGAATCCGAAGCGCGAGGGGTCCGTCCCTCTCCGCCAACGCCCGGTGGGGGCGAAATCCGAAAGCTCCCCGTCGCGGTCTGCGTCACCGTGCCCGCGCGCTTTTGACCGACCTTTCCACGTTTGCGCGGCCGTTGCCCGAAGAGTCCGAGCAAAGCCTGGCGGAGGGACGCGCCATCCAGATTCGTGACGATATTGCCGTTGAAACAGAAGCTGATACTCCCGCGCTCCTCGCTTACCACGACGACGACGGCATCGGTTTCTTCGGTTATGCCGAGCGCAGCTCGATGTCGCGACCCGAGAGACTTGTCGAGCACTTTGGTGTCGGGCATGGGAAAGAACACCCCCGCCTTCGCGACGCGTAGATTGCGAATGATCACCGCTCCGTCGTGCAGCTTGTTCAGGCTCTCCGGGATGAACAAGCTGACGAGGAGCTCGCGCTGGACGGCGGCGTCGATGACCGTTCCCTGACCTACCACGAATTCGTCGAGGTTCGCGTCCTGTTCGAATGCAACGAGGGCGCCGATCCGGTGGCGCGCGAGCTCCGTGGCCGCGGCCACCACCTCGTCGATGGCTTTCGACTCCTGCTGGCGAGACAAGCCGCTCAAGAACGCGCGCGCACCCACGCGCATCAACCCTCGGCGAATGTCGTTCTGAAACACGACGACCACGATGAGAATGATCGAACCGAGCAGCTCCTTGAGCAGATTGAACAAGGTGATGAAGCCGGCCCATTTCGACACCAAGTAAACGAGAAATATGACCCCTAGCCCCGTACCCATTTGCATGGCGCGGGTACCTCGAAGGACCAAGAGCGCGCGGTAGACGACGTACGTGACGAGAAGGATGTCCGCGATGTCCGTGATGACGAGCGAGAGCGACCGCCGCGCGAAGAGGTGGAGGAAGCCTTCCAGCAACGCCCTACCCTCTTCCCCAACAACGCGCGAAGTCCACCGCCTGGCGAGTGGCCCGCACGTCGTGAACGCGGAGAATCCCGGCCCCCGCACGCGCTGCCTGGAGGGCGGCCGCAATCGACGCGCCCAGGCGCTCGGCGGGCCGGGCGTCGGGGTCGACCGCCGTCAAGAACGATTTACGGCTGGCGCCCACGGCGACGGGGACGGCGACGGTTCGCGCGACCTCTCCCAGGCGCGATAGAAGCTCCAGACTGTGAAGTGCGTTCTTCGCGAAGCCAAGCCCGGGGTCCATGACGATCGCGCCGTTCGACACGCCGAGCAAACGTGCACGGTCGGCCGAACCTTCCCACTCCGCGCAGACATCGCGAACGATGTCCCCGTACGCGTCCGTCGGGTACTGGCTGAACCCCTTCATCTGGTCCGGTGTCCCGCGCGTGTGCATCAAGACGAGGGTAGCCTCCCAAGCCGCGACGGCCGTCGCGAGCGCCTCGTCGCGAAGACAGGAAACGTCGTTGATCGCGCATGCCCCGGCGGCGAGGCACGCGGTCGCAACCTCGGGGCTCGAAGTATCCACCGAAACGCACTTGCCGCCGCTCGAGGCGTAGCGCACGACGTCAAGCACGCGCGCGAGCTGCTCGCGAGGAGTTACAGGCAAAGCTCCCGGACGCGTCGATTCGCCACCGATGTCGACCACGTCGGCCCCCTCCGCAAAGATTTCGTCGATGCGCGCCCGCGCGTCCACCGGCGAGAGGCTCCGGCCGCCATCACTGAACGAGTCGGGAGTGACGTTGCAAACGCCCATCAAGGCGACGCCGCGCGTAGCCCGTGCGCTGTCGAGCATCTTCCGAAACGTCTCGAGTCGTGAAGCCACCGGTGTGCCTGTTACTCCTGACGGCGGAGGCGCCGTCCCCACTCACTTGGCTAGCAACCGGCGCCCAGGCGAGCAACGTGCAATCGGAGCCGACACCAGGAAAACGTGGCATCGTGCCGGAATTGCTGCGTCGCGCCGTTTTCAGGGAGTGGCGTTGGCGAGAGCGAACGCCACCGGGTGTGCGTAGCGTGCACATCGTGCGGGCATCCCGACTTCGCGACCCCGAGCCGCGAGCTTCGGGCAATCCTTTCGGACGACGCTTTCGCGGGGGCTTGACTCCCCAAAGAGCACGGCCCACGCGAACATCGGTTCCCTTTCGGCTCGGGTCATGGTCGAGGTGAATCCAGGAGTCGTTGGCTATGCGGGAACCGTCGTTCGTGAAAAGCCTGTTTCTCGGCGTGATCGAAGAAGGCATGATTTTCCCTTGGCTCGAGCCCGCCGCCACCGAGGTAACGAAGCTCCACTCGCTCCTGGACGCCGTTCGGCGATTCTTCGAGCAGCACGTCGACTCCGCTGCGATTGACCGGAAGCGGAGGATCGACCCCGAGACGCTCGCTGGGCTAAAGCAATTAGGGTGCTTTGGATTGCGCACGCCCGAGGCCGATGGCGGGATCGGACTCACCAACACGGGCGCAGCGCGCATAATGCAAGAGATTGCCGGACTGGACGCGAGCATCGCGATGACGCTTGGCGCGCACCAGTCGATTGGGATGAAAGGGCTCCTACTTTTTGGCACGGATGCGCAGAAGAAGCGGTACCTCGCGCGACTGGCGCGGGGGCAACTCGTTGCGGCGTTCGCCTTGGCGGAGACGTCTGGAGGAAGCGACGCGGCGGCAATCCATGCGAAGGCTCGAATGCAACCGGACGGAACCTACGTGCTCGACGGGTCGAAGATCTGGACCACCAACGGCGGGTTGGCGGACGTGTTCACCGTGTTTGCGCGTACCTCGTCAACCGAGGACGGAGCAAAGCCGGAGATTACCGCGTTTTTCGTGGAACGGGGCCCGGGTGTAACAAGCGCCACGAACGACGAAACGCTCGGCGTCCGCGGGGCCTCGGTCACGACGGTCGACTTCGACCATGTCGCCGTGCCCGCCGAGAACGTGATCGGCCCGCCGGGACAGGGCCTCCACGTGGCGATGCAGGTACTCGACAGTGGAAGGTTGGACCTGGCGAGCGGATGCGTCGGACTGTGCAGGCGCGTCATAAAGATGGCCGTCGAACGCTGCCGAGAGCGGCGCGCCTTCGGACGCCCGATCGGCGAATTCGGCCTAGTCAAAGACAAGATCGCCACGATGATCTCCGAAACGTGGGCACTCGAATGCGTGACGTACCTGACCACCGGAAGGGTGGACGCCGGGGCCGATGATTTTTCGGTGGAGAGCGCGATCTGTAAGGTCTTCGGGAGCGAGACATGCTGGCGGGTCGTCAACGAGTCGCTCCAAGTCGCGGCCGGCACGGGATACATGGCGGCGGACCCCTACGAGCGATTGCTTCGCGACGCGCGGGTCAACCTCGTTTTCGAGGGCACAAGCGAAGTTCTGCGCGGGTTCATTGCCATGAGCGGTATGCAGGGGCCCGCCCGGCGGCGCGGGGACGTGGCCCGTGCGATCGCGGAGCCGTTCAGCCAGTTTGGATTGCTCCGCGAATTCGCAATTCGCAAAGCGCGAGGTGCCTTCGGGCCTGGACGGATGACACGCCACCATCCCCTCCTCGACCGCGAGGCCGCCATATTCGAAACGTACGTTCACGAGCTCTCGCGAGGGCTGGACGCCGTACTCCGTAAGCACGGAAGGGATATTGCGGAGATGCAGTACACCCAGAAGCGCACGGCCGACGTGGCCATCGATCTCTACGCGATCGCGGCAAGCATCGCGCGCGCCACGCGCGTCGCCGAACGGCGGGGCGAGGAGGGGGCGCGGAGGGAGATTGACCTAACCCGCATTTTCGTCGCGGCCGCGGAGCAGCGCCTACGCCAGACCGTGGCGGCCATCGACAAGAACGACGACGAGCTACGAAAGGCGGTGGCGACCCGGGCCTACGCCGACGGAGCGTATCCTTTCGACATAACCTAAAAGCATGGCAAAGCATGGCGCGGAGCCTCTGGAACGAAGCCACCGCCCGTCGCTTGCGTTGGGATCACAGCGCGGATTCCCCTCGCAACGCGCCGGTTTCGGAGCGCTCAAGTCTCCACCCAAGCCCCCAACTTCCATTTTCGCCACACCGTCACTGGAAGGAAGCGACCGCTACGCCCAAGGGGCGAAGGCCCACCGCGCGTGGGAACCAACGGGGGGCTCGCTCACGTGTTGCTCCCGCCCGGCCGACGCGGCATCCCGCCGAACACGGGTGATGGCTCGCTCAATCGACATCGCGTCTCTGTCGGCGTTCGTAATGGCCACGAAGCCTCGTCCGGTCCAGCGTACTAACGTATCGGCCACGAGGGGGGATGGCGCTCCCGGAGGAATCTCGAGCGCCGGTGAGTGGGCGATCGGCACGAATACGTCGTCAATTCGATAACCGATCGCGGCGCGGACCACGCTTCCGGCGGGCAAATCGCGTGCGAAGAAATCACCAATCGTTTTTTCGCCGACGTCCTGATCGCGCGTGCTCGAACGAGGGCCGTCCCACGTCGGGACGATGACGACCATGCGCAAGGCGATGCTGCCACCCGAACGCGTAGCGCGCAGCTGTTCGAACGTCGGGTCGCGCACTTCCCAGTGGACATACAGAGTGCTCGGATCGACCGGAATGGCGACGCACTCATCGACGTCGTACCGCGTCGGCAGAGGCGCGTCGTCGAGCCCGTGCGCCCGCTCGGCTTGCGGGACGGCCGAGGCCGGGCCCATTTCCCGGTCCTCCCGGTCTTCGGCGACTTCGGTGTCGATCGATGGGCCCGCCAGCGTCTCGTCGTCTCTCTCCGGCGGCAAACGAGGGGGCGGAACGGGATACGTCACGTCGCGAAGCTGCGCCATCAACGCGCACGCTGCAGCGTGGTCCGGCTCGCGGGACAAGACATCTTCAAGCGTCTCAACGGCACGGGCGCGATGGCCTTGCGCCGCATAAATTTCCGCCAGCGTAACGGTGGGGAGGGCCGCGGGCGCCGCGGCTCTCTCAGGTACAATTCCGAGAGAGCGAATGCGGTCGGCTGCGTCGGGTAAATGCAAGCCCCGCTCTACGACGCGTGCCAGAAGGTCGCGGGCGCGACCGAAGAGACCGCGCGAACGCTGCCTTGTCGCTTGATTGGTGGTAGCGCGGAGAAGCAACTCGTCGACGAGTTCGGGCCGCGTGAGGATGCGAGCGCGATGGACCCCTGCCGCCTCAGCTTTGGCAATGAGGGCGTCTCGGTCCAACGCCTCGAACTCCGCACGGTTCATAGGGCCGTCTTGAGGCAACGCGAGCTCGGATGCAAGGGACGAGGCGCCCTTGCGTCCGGCGGCCGGCCCCGAACACCGAGATCTCCTTCGTCGACCGAGGTTGGCAGCCCCCTCCACCCGCAGCCGGACACGCGACGTCGGGAAGCCTGGCTTCTCCCTACACTAGGGGCTTGGGAAGAGAGTTCCTTCCACTTCAAATACTTGCCAAAGTTTCGGGTTCGCCCGCGAGGACGGAGTGAGCTTCCGCCGTGTCGCGCGCGATCTGCGCTTTGAGCTCCTCGAGCGACGAGAATTTCCTTTCGTTGCGAAGGCGGGCGAGAAGCCGCAGGCGCAGGCGTGCGCCATACAGATCACCGTTGAAGCCGAGCAGGTACGCTTCGACGGTGCGGTGGCTTCCACCCACGGTGGGCCGGAAACCGATGTTGGCCACGCCTCTTGCGTGAAGGAAAGCGAGCGCCCCTGCGTTGCCCAACCGCTCGACGCCCACGGCGTAGACTCCATCGGTGGGCAACATTTCGACGATGCCATCGACGTTGGCGGTCGGAAAGCCAATCGTTCGTCCCCGACCGGCTCCATGAACGACGACGCCGGAGAGCGCGTGTGGACGACCGAGAACTCCTCGCGCGGCGTCCAAATCACCCAAGGCAAGAGCATCGCGCACGCGCGTACTCGAATAGGGACCTTCGTCATCGCTTGCCACGGCGGCGACGCGAACCTCGAAACCGAGACGCTGACCGAGGGCGCGGAGCAGGCCAAGATTGCCCGCACGCTTTGCGCCGAAGCGGAAATCCTGGCCCACGACGACGACCTTCGCGCCAAGGGCGCCTGCGACGAGCTCTTCGGCAAAGCGCTCCGGTGGCCAGGCGGCGAAGTTTGCGTCAAAGCGCCGGACGTAAACGCGATCGATACCCAGCGCCCCCATGAGCTCCGCGCGCTCCGTAATCGAAGTCAGGAGAGGCGGCGCTCCTGAGCCAACGACTTCGGCGGGATGGGGGTCGAAGGTCAGCGCGCACGCCAGCCATCCGCGCACCGCACGGGCTTCCGAGACCGCCTGCCTTAGCACCGCCTGATGCCCCTTGTGCACCCCGTCGAAGTTGCCGATCACGAGTGCACAAGGAACGGCGTCCACGGAAGTCGCGGAAGTCGCGTCGTCGACATCGATCTGCCGAGCCGCCCTCATGGCGAAGGGACACGTAGCACGCTCAAGATTCGACGACTGCTCGTCGAGGTGGACGCTCCCTCCTCACGGCATGCGCGATGGATCCATCTTTGTCATACGAATGATGACGGGGCTGTCGCCGACCTTGATGGCGCGAACCTCGGTTCGGTATCCCGAGCGACTGACCGTTAGCCGGTGAATCCGTGAAGGATCACCTTCGGCGCCCTCGTACGGGACGTCACAAGGCGTGCTCGCACAGATCTCGACGCCGTTTTCCTTGACGTCCGCTTCGTCTGGATCGCTGTTGATTCGCACGCTGACAGTGAGCGTCGAAGAAGCGGAGGGAGTTGGCGCCACGGCTGCCGATGCCGAAGGGGTAGAAGCGGCCGTCGCGGCGGGTTCAGGAGGCTGTACCGCGAGCTGCGTCGAAGCCGGAGACTTGCTCGGTTGCACGGCGAAAAAGACGCCGGACGCAGCAGCGACACCCAGGATGACAAGCAGGGCTGCCGGCCCCCTCCGGTAGGGGCGTGCATGCGCGGGCGATTCGAAGATCGGCGTCGGGATCGGCGCGGGGTCTTCGAAGGTCGCCTCCCGAACGCTCAGGGGTGGCAAGAGGGTCGACGGCCGACTCCCGCTGGGCGAGATGCCCGCCGTCGGCCCGCTGCCGGTTCCGTCGAGAATCGGATGCCCCTCGAAGTGCGGGCCCTGCGCGAGCCGAGATTCGCCAGGGCCTGACCCCGACAACAACGGGCCGCCGCCGAAGCGCCTGAGGCAGACCAGCACCTCGTCCATCGAGCGAAAGCGCTGCTCTGGATCCTTGGCCAGGCATCGCATGATGGTTTCCTCGAGCGCGGGGGAAACCTGTACGTCGGGGTTGGTCTGGCGGAGGGGAGGCGGTGGCTCGTTGACTTGGGCCACCATAATTTGAACCGTGTTGGCACGAGCGAAGGGGACCTTGCCGGAGATCATTTCGTAAAGAATCGTCCCCAGCGCGTAGATGTCCGTGCGCGCGTCAACGCGATCGCCACGAATTTGCTCGGGCGCCATGTACTTCGGACTTCCCACGAACACGCCCACGCGCGTCAGCTCTTCGCCGCTCGCTTCAGCAACGTTCTTCACCAGCCCGAAGTCCAACACTTTGACGAAGTCCGCTTCGTCACCGTGTTCCACGAGAAAAATGTTCGCCGGCTTCAAGTCCCTATGAATGACCCCGAGCGAGTGCGCTTCGCGCAGCGCTCTGCAGATCTGCCGCGCAATGTGGGCCGCCCGGTCTTCTGCGAAGGAACCCGCGGTGCGGATGGCTCGCTGGAGCGTGCTCCCTTCGAGATACTCCATCGCCATGTAGTAGATGTCGTCTTCAGTACGGCCGTAGTCGAAGATCGTCACCGTGTTGGGATGAGTAAGCCTCGATGCGATGCTCGCTTCGAGGAAAAAGCGTTTGTGAAATTCGCCGTCGTGCTCCCCTGCAGGGGAGCTGGGGCTCAGCACCTTGAGCGCACAGATGCGTCCGAGCGGAGCTTGCTCGGCACGATAGATCTTGCCCATGCCGCCGCGGGCAAGAACACCGGTGATGCGGAATCGATCGCTTATGACCCGCCCGATCAGAGGGTCGACAACGGTGGGACCCTGGGGCGATGCCGCCGATGCGCGGTCAGTCATGGAGGGATCTCCGAATTCGGTGGGCCGGGGCGCGAGGGCCTTTCACCGCAAGCATCAAGTTTGCCCGGGCGGTTTCGACGTGTCAACGCGCCCTTCCGCGATCCCACGGACTCGGCGGCCAGGCAGACTCGGGCGGGACGCGTTGATACTCCGCATGCTCCGCACGCTCCGCCCCCCCAGGCGCTCCGCTCCCTGAAGTTTGACGGATTGCCGCGGACCTCCCAACCCAGGCGCAGTTAGGTCGCTACATCCGCGACGTCCACCCCATTGCGGCCCGGCGAATGGGCC
This sequence comes from uncultured delta proteobacterium, assembly GCA_963831555.1. Classification (GTDB taxonomy): domain Bacteria; phylum Myxococcota_A; class Polyangia; order Polyangiales; family Polyangiaceae; genus Palsa-1150. Next base: position 105,657 of record CAWHQT010000011.1, on the reverse strand, counting down.
CGACATGACACCGACATCGCAAAGGAGGCATCGCCCCCGGGTGACAAATCGATGTACGGTGGCTCCGCCATGAGCCCGACCTCCACCTTCACAACGACGTCCTCCCTACGCAACGGAAGCCACTCCTTGCTCCGCTTGCCTAGTCGTCTCCGCATTGCGATCGCCGCCGCAACCGTCTTGGCGGCGGTGCTCCTCGGGAGGAGCCAAGCCCTGGCGGCGGGGAGCTTTAGCCTCAAGACACCGTCGGTGGACGAGAAAGGCGGAGAGTGGCACGTCAAAGTCCGCATCGATTTGGCCCGTCCGCCCGGCCTGATGCACACGCCGATGCGCTTTACTTTTTCGAAGGAAGCGGTCGACGAGCGCGCCATCATGTCGAAAGGCGCGGAGCCGGAGCACCACCGCACGGTGCTCGATACACCTCCGAAGCAGATCGTGTCTCTCGACGTAGATTTCGCCGACGCGAGCGGCAAGGTCTTCAAGTCCACCTACTTCGAGTTCGATTTGGCACGCAAGGATGGCTACTTCGAGGCCGGCGAATACTTGGTCACGCTCTCGGGCGCGGACGGAGAGGTTGGGGGGGCCCAAAGGCTGACGCTCAAAGGCGATAATCCCCCCGTTTACCGAGGGGCCATGGACTTCACTTCAGACACCAAAACCCAGAAGCAGAAGGGGCCTAGGATAGAGAGCGTCAGCAGTGGTCTTGATGGAGGAGGGCCCCAGTCGGCTGCGGGGAGCAATCCGTCGTCCGCCGGTCCCGCGTCGACGGACGTTGCTGCGTCCGGCCCCGCGCCGGAAATGGTCCCATCGAGCGCGTATAACCACACTTCCGACGAGGAGGCCGTGCAGGACCATCCCAAGGGGTGCGGTTGCCGCATGGCGGGACTCGAGCGAGCGTCGGCCGCGGCCGGCGGGACGACGTCGCTTCTGGGCCTCGCGCTGCTGGCCTCGCGACGGCGGCGGAAGCGATGACGGCCGATTGGACATGACACCGGGTGAAGCGATTCAGCAGGCCCGGGAGGGGCGGCTACTTCCTTTCTATGTGGTAGCCGGAGAGGAGCGGCTCGTCAGCGACGAGGTCGTTGAGGCGCTTCGACGCGCGGCGTTGGCAGGGGGAATGTCCGCTTTCAACGAGGACAAGTTCACCGCCGGCGAGGCGGACGTCGAGGACGTCATCACCGCGGCGCTCACCGTGCCCATGATGGCGAGGCGGCGCTTCGTCCTCCTGCGCGGGGCCGAGCGCTGGGACGCCGCGGAATCCGCCTCTGCGTTCGATCGTCTCGCCCAGTATGCAGCTCAGCCGGTGGATTCGACCTGCCTCGTGGTCGTCGCGTCGAAAATCGATGGACGACGCAAGCTCGCGCTCACGGCGCGCAAGCTCGGGTTCTGGATCGCATGCGAACCGCTCGACGCGCGCGCCCTCGTGGGCTGGATAATCGCGCGCGCGCGCGCGAAGGGGCACGCGATCGAGCGTGAGGTGGCGGAGCTTGTCGCCGCACTTGCGGGACCGGAGCTCTCCTCGGTCGCAGACGCGATCGAGCGCTTGTCGCTTTATGTCGGCCCGGGCAGCGTCATGGATGAATCCGCAATCGGTGAGTGCGTAGCGAGAGTACGCGTGGCCGACACGTGGGCGCTGGTCGACGCGGTCGGCGCCCGCGACCTCGGCCGCGCGATGCGGACGCTCGCCGACGCATACGACCCGCGTGACCGGGGTCTAATGCTCCTCGGAGCACTCGCATGGTCAGTGCGGCAACTCGCGCGATATCAGGCGGAGGTTACATCGGGCGCTGCGCCAGAGCTGGCCGCAAGACGAGCGGGGGTCCTTCCCCATCGAGCGAGGCAGCTCGGCGCCAAAGCGCGGGCCGTACAGGCCAAGGAAATCGAGCGTTGGCTCCTGGTCCTCGCCGAGACAGACGTGGCGCTCAAAAGCTCCCGTCGGCCGCCGGAGTCAATCCTCGAAGATATGCTCACGCGCCTATGTAAGGTCGTCGCGGGCGTGCCCCGGGGAAACACTGGCCCGCAAGGCGCATCGTTCCAGGCGGTGCAACTGGGCGGCGGCTCGCGCATCTGAACTGACGCTGTGGCCGGAAATGGAAGTTGGGGGAAAACTCCGCGCCATCCGCGCCGTACGTCGAAAGAGTTCGGCAATCCTTCCGCTTGGGGCCTTGACCAGAGAGCGGGGCGAGGCAATAGAAGCAAGGGACGGGTGAGTTCGCTCGATTTGACTCGCCGGTTGTCCGTCCTTAGGTTCTCTTGCGGCGATCGCGATCGCCAAACGCAATTTCTCACGGAAAGTTACGGAGTTGAGATGCACGTCCCCCAGCGGGTGATCCGGCCTCAAGAACGACATACAGAGTGCGTGGCGGAAGCCAAGATTCCGACCCGTCACGGCGAATTCGAGACCCACGTTTTTCGGGGCATGCGCGGTTCGCACGGCAATCCCAATGGTCTTGCTCAAGAACATATCGCACTCGTGCGCGGAAAGATCCGTTTGCACCGCGACGTTCTCGTGCGGGTTCATTCCGAGTGCATAACGGGCGAGGTTTTTGGCTCGCTGAAATGCGACTGCAAAGAGCAGCTCGACGCCGCGATGGCTGCTGTGGGCACCGCCGGCCTCGGTGCCGTCTTGTACCTTCGCCAGGAGGGACGCGGTATCGGCTTGATCAACAAAATCCGCGCGTATGCCCTTCAATCCGATGGTCACGATACCGTCGACGCGAACCGGCTTCTCGGGCTACCCGATGACGCGCGCCGGTACGACGTGGTGCGCGACATGCTCGATCACCTAGGCATCGCCAGCGTTCGGTTGCTCACGAATAACCCAGCCAAAGTCGCTGGGCTTCGTAAGCTGGGTGTGCGGGTCGTCGGTCGCGTGCCCATTGTGGTGGCGCCCAATCCGCACTCGGCCGGTTATCTCGAAACAAAGCGGCTCAGGATGGACCATGACTTGCCGATCGAGTTCCAGGCGCAGGGCGCTGACGCCGAGTAGTGCGCGGAGTGCGAGAGACCTGATGACGATGCGGGCGCGCCCGTTATAGTGCGGGGGCGGATGCGAATCGCACTCACGCACAACCTTCGTGTCACCGACTCCGAAGAGGAGGCCGAGTTCGACTCGACCGAGACCATTGCCATCATCGAGCGCGCGCTGGTGCGAGCCGGGCACCGCGTCGAGCCGGTTGATGTCACCGGGCCGGCTTCGTTGCTCGTGACGCGTCTGGAAGCGTTCGCCCCGGATATCGTTTTCAACCTCGCCGAGGGCCACCGGGGTAAAACGCGGAGAGCTTTCTATCCCGCGCTGTTCGAAGAGCTAGGCATTCCATCGACCGGGAGCGACGCCTACACGCTCTGCGTTACGCTTGACAAAGCGCTGACGAAGAAACAGCTCGCAGGTTGGGGTGTCCCGAGTCCGCGCGGTCGCTTCGTGACGCGCGCGATCCTGCGGAACGGCGGGCTCGACGAGCTTGCCTTTCCAGCGATCGTCAAGCCGAATTTCGAGGGTTCCAGCAAGGGGATCGAACAGGACAATGTCGTTGACGATCCCATCGCGCTCGGGCGCGCTCTCGAGGATCTTCTCGCCAAGTACCCGGACGGGGCTCTCGTGGAGCGCTACGTCCCGGGCATCGACGTGCGCGTAGTGCATGTCGAGGGGCTGCCGGCACTCCCGGCAGTCGAGACGCTGGTCAACCCGAGCTATCCCCGCCGCCACGATATTGTCGACTACAAGCTCGCGAACGTGGACACGCAGATGGTTACGCGGCGCGCCCCGGCTCTTCTCGCGGCCCCAGTCGCCGCGCGCCTGCGTGACCTGACCGAGCGGACCCTCTCGGCCTTTTCGCTGCGCGACGTCGCCGCCCTCGACTTCCGCGTTGGGGTCGACGGCGAGGTGTGGTTTCTCAGCGCAACGGCGATTCCGAGCTTTGCCCGGGAAGGCGCCCTCTTCGCCGCGGCGGGCGCTCTCGACATCTCTCGCGACGCGACCGTGATGGCAGTTCTTCGCTCCGCCGCCGCGCGACACGGACTTGCGCCGATGCTGGACCCCGCGCGGTCCCGTCAGGGACGCGGCCGCCGGACGTGCTTTCGGATCGGCCTCGCTTTCAACATGAAGCGCATCGCGTCACACGCGGGCGACGATCGAGAGGCCGAATACGATGGACCGGAGACGATTGCCGCGATCACGCAGGCGATCGAGAGTCATGGACACGTCGTCGTGCCCCTCGAAGCGACGCCGGACTTTCCACGCGCCTTGATGGCCGCGAGCGCCGACGCGGTTTTCAACGTCGCCGAAGGCATGGTGGGGCGCAGCCGCGAGGCCCAAGTGCCCAGCCTTTGCGAACTTCTGGGGGTCCCTTACACCGGCAGCGATTCGGCGACACTATCGATATGTCTCGACAAGTCGCTCGCGAAGCGGCTTCTGGTGGACGTGGATACGCCGGCATTTCAGGTTCTCATCACGGGCCGCGAGAAACTTCGAAGCTTTCGCTACCCGGTCATCGTCAAGCCCAACCAAGAAGGTACGAGCAAGGGAATCACCAGCAAGAGCGTGTGCGATGACGAGGCGAGCGTCCGCGAGGTCGCCCGTGGGCTCATCGAGCGTTATGGGCAGCCGGCGCTCGTCGAGGAGTACATTTTCGGACGCGAGCTGACGGTGGGCCTCTTGGGCGAGCGGAGACCGCGCGTCCTGCCGCCGATGGAAGTCGTCTTCCTCGAGGACACCGCGCGACCCGTCTACGATTATGCCTGCAAGCAGCAATGGCAAAGGCACGTCCGCTACGACTGTCCGGCGAAGCTGACGAAGGATGAACTTCGTGCCGTCGAGCGCGCCTGCCGCACCACCTTCACCGCGCTTGGGTGCCGCGACGTTGCGCGTATCGATCTGCGCTTGACGCCCGAGGGACGCGTCTACGTCCTCGAGGTCAATCCGCTCCCGGGGTTGACGCCTGACTACAGCGACCTGTGCCTCATCGCCAACGGCGCGAAGATCGACTACCGAACCCTGATCGGAGAGATTTTGAGCGGCGCCATTTCTCGGAGCCGTTCTCGTCGCGGTCGCCAGCGGGATCCAACCGAGCGCCTCAGCCCAATGCCTGGCACAACGGGGCCCGAGAGCCAAGACGCAGATGTGACGTCGGCACAGCTGTCGGGGCCATCGAACTCGCTCTAGGAGAGAAGCTCGCACGCAACGTGTTCGGGCTGACCCTGGTTTCTTGCCAGCCCCCACCCGCGGCCGGCACGCGACGAAGGGAACCCTGGGCAGCCGGCGCCTCGCTTCAATGACTTGCGGGCGCGTTTTCTGATCGCGCGGCGCAACCGTGCAAGCACGGTATCATCGGAGCCCGGTACAATGTCGCTTCTCGGCTTTTTCAAGGGTAAGGGCGCCAGCGGCTTTGGGTACGACTCGAGCGCAGAGGACGTGACCGCCGGCTTGTCTTTGGCAGGACGCACGTTTCTCGTGACGGGGGCGGCTTCGGGTCTCGGCCGAGAAACCGCCCGGGTGCTCGCCAAGAGGGGTGCCCGTGTGATCGCCGCCGGACGAACCGAAGCCAGCGTGCGCGCGGCGTGCGCCACGTTCGAGGGCGAAATCGTCCCGATGGCGTGTGAGCTGTCGACGCCCTCGTCGGTCCGCGCGTGCATCGAAGCCGTGCGACGGACGCAAGCCAAGCTCCACGGGATCGTTTGTAACGCGGGAATCATGGCACTTCCCACGCTCGAACAGTCGTGCGGATATGAACTTCAATTCTTTACCAATCATATCGGACATTTCATCCTTGTTACTGGGCTCATCGAACACCTCGACGATACGGCACGCATCGTCGTCTTGAGCAGCGCGGCGCACAAGAGCGCGCCTGCGCAGGGTATCGAGTTCGACAATCTCTCCGGCGCCAAAGGCTACGGCGCGTGGCGGGCTTACGGACAATCCAAGCTTTGCAACATTCTTTTTGCCAAACATCTTGCCAAGCGCTTCGAGGGCAGCGGGCGAACGGCCAACGCGGTGCATCCGGGAGTCATCGCTACGGCCCTCGGGAGAAGCATGCCTGCGTTCGCGCGCGCCGCCCTGTCGGCCGCGTCTCCCCTGGTGTTGAAGACCGTCCCACAGGGCGCGGCGACCCAATGCTACGTCGCGACGAACACGGGATTGAATGCCGTCAGCGGCGAATACTTTGCCGACAGCAACGTTGCCGTACCCAGCGCATTGGCTCGCGACGAGGCCCTCGCGACTCGCCTTTGGACGGAGTCGGAGCGCATCGCCGAGCGCGTTTAGAGCGGGTACCGAGGAGGTTCCTTTCGGCCTGCAGATCGCCGTAGCCTGAACGCCCATGGGAGACCTCGAACCCCGAACCGTCGATTTGGAGCTGCGATTCATGAGCCTCGAACGCCAGCTCCATGATCTTTCCGATGTGGTCGCGGCGCAGCAGCGAGTCATCGACGCCTTGAGGCGCGAAGCAAGACGCCGGCGCGATCACGACGCGTCGCAGGAGGAGGCGCTCGCGGACGACAGGCCGCCGCACTACTGATGAACGAGGCTCGCGGGTTTCGGTGAACTCCAATCGGGACCGCGAGGCCCCCTTTGCACATCATGCGTCTCGCAGTTACCGTGCCCACGCCGTGCGCAACATCGTGTTCCGCTTCATCCTGAGCCTGCTACTCCGCGCTCGTATGGCGCCCGTCCGCTCGTGACGATGAGTACGAGTCACCGAACGACCCACTGGCCGCAGACCGACAGCTCGGACGAACCTCAGGCGCCGACTGCGCCTCGCATGATCGCCATCGGGGCAGGCCGGGGGGGCGCGGGCAAGAGCCTCGTCGCGGTCAACCTTGCAGTCTACCTCGCGCAGCTCGGCAAGCTCGTGGTGTTGGTGGACGCGGATGCCGGCGGGTCGAACCTTCATTGCCATTTCGCGCTTGGTGCGGCGAGCGTCGAGCCCGATCTAAGCGAAGGCGGCGCGAACGCGATGCGAAGCGCACTCGTCGCAACGAGCGTCCCGGGGCTCTCGCTGCTTCCGGCGGCGCATGACGCCGTGACCCGGGGATTCGCGCTCCGGGCCGGACGCAAAGTCCGTTGGATAGCGGCCCTGCGGGCCCTCCCCGCCGAATACGTCGTCGTCGACGTGGGCTCGGGCCATGGAGATCCGGCGCTCGACCTCATGCTCGCGGCCGATATTCCGATCGCGGTGACCGTCCCCGAACCTCCCGCGATCGAAACCACCTATCGATTTCTGCGAGTGGCATTCCGGCGCCGCCTGAGACGAGCCCTCATGCGAGACAAGTTGCGGTCGTCGCTGGTAGAACGGGCCCTTGCAGAAATGGGCGTCCTGCCGGCGCCGATCGATCTCGTGCACAAGCTCGTGAAGGTCGAGCGATCCCTCGCCGAACTCGCGTGGGCCGAAGCCCAAGCGATGCGCGTGCAGTTGGTGGTCAATCAAACGCGCGTCCGCACGGACGCGGAGCTCGGAGCGTGGATGAGCGGCTTGGTTTCGCGCCACTATGGGGTAGCGCTCGACGAGCTCGGGCACATCGAGCAAGACGACACCGTGTGGCTTACGGTGCGGCGAAATAAGCCTCTGCTCGTAGACAGCCCAGCGAGCAAGAGCGCGCGCAACGTCGAACGAATTGCGCGCCGCGTACTGGCCCTCGCGACGTCCAAGGCTCCCGACCGGGCGCCGTCACAAGCCATCCCCATGGACGAGCCGACGCTTTACGCCGCGCTTGGCGTCACGCGCGCCGCGAGTGACGAAGAGATCCGGCGCGCGTACAAGCGGCAGCGGGAGATCTACGCGACCGGCGGCCTCGCCACGGTGTCGCTTCTCGATGCGTCGCAGCTCACACGTGCGCAGCGCAAGCTCGATGAGGCATACGATACGTTGCTCGACGCCATTCGACGGCGAGCGTACGATTTGTCGACTTTTCCCGATCCCGAGCCACTCGTCCTTTCGGCTCGAACGACGCGGCCGGCTCTCGCCGCCGAGCAGATCATGCTGCAAGACGATCTTCAACGCGAGATCGGTCCCGATACCGAATTTACGGGCCCCTTGCTACGCAAGGTGCGCGAATCGCAAGGCATCGATCTCGCCGACGTCAGCGCCAAGACACGAATTGGGAGGGCCTACCTTCAGGCGATCGAAGAGGAACGCTTCGACGAGCTTCCGGCGCTCGTTTACACCCGTGGGTTCCTGGTCGAGTTTGCAAAGCATCTTCGGCTCGACCCGATTCAGGTCCACAAGACGTACCTTCGGCGCATGCGCGATAACGCGTGACGAGGGCGGGCGTGTACGGGCCTAAGGCCAGCGGGACGCGGGACGCGCGCATGCGCGGCGATCCCGAGTTTGGGGCATTGCTTTTCGCCGTCGCGCTCGTTCCGCGTCTTTGGGTCGCGCTTTCGTGGGCCGGCGAAGCCGTATGGGATGGGCACTACTACGATTACGGGGCGCGCCGCATCGCGGCCGGGTTCGGGTATTCCGACGATCGCACGCTAGACGGGCACCTGGTGTGGCACCCGTGGTGCCATTATCCGGTCGGCTACAGCGGTTTTCTCGCGATGTTCTATCGGGTCCTAGGGCCGGGGTACGCCACCTCCGCCGTGGCCAACGCCCTCGTCGGGGCGGCCCTCGCACTCGTGACATGGGCACTGGCCCGCCATGCACTGTCCACTGCGCGCGCACGCGTCGCAGGGCTGATCGTCGCGCTCCACCCCGGGCTCGTACTCTATTCGGCGCTCGTGATGAGCGAACCTCTCGCCGCGCTGTTGACGCTCGCCGCGTTCTGGCTCGCCGTTCGGGACGCACGGGCAATCCGGGGGGTCTTGCTGGGCGCGCTCCTGCTCGGGGTCGCCGCACTGGTCCGACCCCAAGCTCTGCTGTGTGCGCCCTTCCTCGCCTTGGCCGTGCCGGCCAGCGTTAGCCCTCGCCGCCGCATTTACTGCGCCGCGGCGGCCTGCGCGGTCGCGCTCGTACCGGTGGTTCCCTGGACGGCGCGGAACTGCCGAGTCATGGACGGCTGCGCGCTCGTGAGCACGAACGCGGGTTGGAATCTGGCCATCGGAGCGTTCCCGCGAGCGACAGGGCGTTTCGAGACCCTGCGGTCGAGCGACGGCTGCCGCGACGTCACCGGTCAAGTGCAGCAAGACCGCTGCTGGCTCGACTACGGGCTGCAGCAGATCGGCCAGAGGCCAGTTCGGTGGCTTTCACTCGTTCCTGCGAAGCTTGGATACACGTTCGATCACGAGTCCTTTGCCGTAGAGTATTTGCACGAGGCGCACCCGGAGTCCTGGCCGGAGGCAAGGCGTGTCGCGATGCGCGGTTTGACGACGCTCGTCCACCGACTTCTCGTGGTGATCGCAGCGCTCGGCGGTGTGGCGTTCCCCCTCATGCGCAGGCTACGGGGCGCCGCGACGCAAGGCGCTCTCGTGGCCGCCGTTGGGGCGCTTGGCGTGCTCGCGGTGACGAGTGACTCGCCAGCGTTCTGGCCGCTCGTTGGGTTCGCCACGGTGCTGCCGTGGGTGCCACTCCCTGGCGCGCCCGAAGTGGCACCGGCGCTGCGCCTCGCGACTTCGCTGCTCGCCACGACGTTGATCACGCACGCCGTCTTCTTCGGCGAGGACCGCTACCACATCGTCGTTACACCGGTGCTGGCTCTTTTGGCTGCGGGCGCTCTGCGGCGGCGCGCAAGCGTTGGAAGCCTGCGATCGACTTAGCCGTAAGGAAAAGCCGAGTCGATGACCGATGTTCGGCGTTCGGCTCTGCTAAGGTGCAGCGCGAAAGGACGGTATTCCCGGATGTATCGCACAAGGCTTCTATTCACGTTAGTGGCGTCTTTTGCCTCGCTTTCCTTCGGTAGCGGCTGTTCGTCCAGCGATTCGACGGGAGGTGGCAGCGGCTCCGGCACGGCCTCGGGCTCCTCCGGCACGCCGTCCGGGTCGAGCGTGCTATTCGCGAGTGACGTATACACTCCGATCTTTCAGGCGAGTTGCAGCCTCGGCGGAGCCGCTTGCCACGGCGATCCGTCCGTCGCGACGGCCTCGGGCCAGAAGCGTCCCTACCTTGGGCCCTCAACCGGAGCCGCCTCGGCAACGACGATCGCGACGGTTCTCGAGGCGCTCGCCCAGCCGTCCTCGGAAGATCCGTCGATGCCCCTCGTCACGCCGGGGGATCCCACCAAGAGCTACCTCATGTACAAGCTGGACGGCAACCAGGGGGCGCTCGCGTCGAACTGCCAGGCCGGTGACGACAACGCGGGCGTGGCCGGCATGGGCCAATGTGGTCTTCCGATGCCCGAAACGGGCACCCCCTTGGCGCAGAACCTCCGCGACACCGTGCGCGCATGGATCACCGAGGGCGCGCCGAACAATTAGGTCGTCATGATTGGCCGGCTCACGGGAAGAATCGTCGGCCAAGAGGCCGACGGCACCCTGGTCCTCGACGTGGGCGGAGTCGGCTATGAGCTCGCGACCCCCCTCGGCACGTTGGGCCGGGCGCTGGCGGACGACGGGGGACGGGTCACGTTGTGGGTGCACACGCATGTGCGCGAGGACGCGCTTGCGCTCTTCGGCTTTGCCGATGACGCAGAACGAGAGGCCTTTCGAAGGCTCATCGGGGTCTCGAACGTGGGACCCAAAATCGCAATCGCCGTCCTTGGCGCCTTGCCGGTCGCGGAGCTCTCACGTGCCGTGGCGCGTCGCGACCTCGCGGCGCTCACCGCGGTCTCGGGCATCGGAAAGAAGATTGCGGAGCGGTTGCTCCTCGAGCTTCGCGACAAGCTCCCTGTGCCGCCCATTCGGGTCACCTCCGTGCACGCCGGTCCTGCGGCCAAGCCGGCGCAGGAGTCCGGCGAAGAGCGTTTGAAGGGCGCTTTGACGGGGATGGGATTCAAGCCCGCGGAGGCCGACCGTGCGATGGCGGCCCTCTCGTCGCGGATGACGAGCGCGCCCCTCGAAGAGCTGCTCCGAGAGGCCCTCGCGTTGCTCGCACGCTAGCGTCGCAGTCAGGTTGCGGCCACACGGACCCTCGCAAGTCTTGTAACGGCCAGCCTTCGCGCCTAGAGGAGAAGGCCATGGCTGCGTTGGCGCCCTCGACCTCCCGCCGAACCGCGGAGCGTACGAAACCGGAGGCCGCGCACCCGGGGCGTTCCGCCTTTCTCCGCGCGCGTGCGGCTTCGGCGCTGGCCGTGGCCCCCCTCGGCGTTTGGACGGTGGTTCATCTTTGGAACAACTTGTCGGCATTCCAAGGCCCGGACGCCTGGCAGACCGCGGTCACGGCGTACCCCCACCCGCTCGCCCAAGCCGTGACGGCGGTGCTCGTTCTTTTGCCGCTGGCGCTTCACGTCGCGTGGGGCCTCGGCCGCCTCGCGACGAGCCGTCCCAACAATCGTGGATACGGCTTTTACGCCAATCTGAAATATATTCTGCAGCGCCTGAGCGCGGTCGGGGTTCTCTTCTTTCTCGGCGCCCATCTTTGGCTCGCGCTTCTCAAGCCGCGTTTGAGCGAGGGACACGTCGAGTCTTTCGCCGACATCGCACAGGAAATGCACTTTCACACGCCGACGCTCGTCACCTACGTGCTCGGGACGCTCGGGGTCTCCTTTCACCTTGCGAACGGCGCCCAGACCTTCTGCCTGGGGTGGGGCGTCGTTTCGAGCCGAGCCGCTCTTCGGCGACTCGAGGGGGCAACGCTCATCTTCTTTGCGATCCTCGTCGCGATGTCTTGGGGCGCCGTCTATGCCTTATGGGCCGCTGGCGCGGCGACACCATAGGGGCGGGGCACTTTCGCTGTTGTCCTTTGCGAGCCGGCCGCCGCCAGGACCCGCTCGGCGGGAATGTCGGTTCAGCGAACGCCGAGGAGCTTACTCATCGACGCTTCGTCGGCCGGCGTGAACGGATACTTGTCGAACTCGGCGCTCGTCACCCATTGGTAGGCGTTCACGTTGCGCGCATCGAGCGTGCTGCGGAGCAGGGTGCACTCGTACAGAAAGAGGTCCACGATGTAATGCTCGTAGGGATGGCTCGCGAACGAGATGAGCTTGCCTACCGTGACCTCGGCGGCAAGCCTATGGCGCATCTCTCGCTTCAGCGCCTCGACGTCCGTTTCGCCCTCCTCGACCCGACCTCCGGGAAACTCCCACAGGAGCGGAAGCACGGCGGCCGTTCGCCTCTGCGTGATGAGATAGCGCCCGTCCTGCTCCAGTACTGCGGCGACGACGCGAATGGTCGTGAGAGGGGTCATCGCTCGGCGGTACGTCCTTTCAGACGGCGATGCGAAAGAGCTGTTGACCCATCAGCAGTACGTCTCCGCCGCGTATTTCCACTTCGCTGGTCAGACGCAAGAACGTGCCGTTGGAGCTCCCGAGATCCGTGAGAAAGAGACGTTGTCCATCCCAGCTCAGACGGCAGTGCAAGCCCGAGACGTAACCGTCCTCCGGGAAGAGAATGTCCCCCCGCTCTCGCCCCAGATGCACGCCGATCTCCGGAATTGGAAAGGCGTTGCCCGTCTCGTCGCGACCGATGACGAGAGCAATTCGTCCGATATAGCCCTTGCTGGGGGCGCCGAGGCGTTCGACGCCATCCGCTGAGGCAGGCTGCGTGGAAAAGGGCTCGTATTTGATGATCTCCTGCCCAATGCGAAAGATGTCGTTTGGGCGCAGCTCGACGGGTAGGTCCCGCCCCAACTTTTTGTACACGCCGTTGAGCGACCCCTCGTCCTTCACCATGGCGCGGCCCGGTCCCGCAGCCCGGAACGTCGCGTGACGGGGTGATAGGTAGCTGTCTCCGGCGAAAACGCTGCCGGTCTCGCGGCCGATTCCGCCGCTGACTCCCGGGATCTGGTACGTGCCCGCTTCGCTCCCATCCGCCCGGAGTGCGGTGAGCACGAGGCTGCCCACCAGCGGCTCGACAGGTTGCGCCGGCGCTGCAGGCCGTGGGGCGACGCCGCCGAGGCGAAAGCCACATGACCCACAGAAAAGATTCGACGGCGAGTTCGTATGGCCGCACTGCGGGCACATGACGTTGCTTGCGTTGGCGGCCACCGCCGGAGGTGGGGGGGTGACCGCCGGGGCGATCGGCGCCGGTGCCGCGGGGCGGGGCGCGGGCTGCACGACGGGCGATTGCGCAAGGGCCACCGTGCCGGAGAGCGCGGCGGTCGGCGCAGGCGAAACCTGCGGCGCGGCCGCAACCTGGGCGGCGCGCATACCTTGAGGCGGCGTCTGGGGCGAGAACGGCTTGGGCGCGGCATCACGCGGAAGCTCCGCGCCGCATCCGAGACAAAACTTATAGTGGTCTTGATTGTCCTTCGAACACTTCGGACAGGTGATCACACTCGCCTCCGCTCGCACCCTACGTTTCCGCGAACATCGAGTATCTACGCCCGCAACCGGGGGTCAAGTGAACTGCGAGGCGCGCGGAGCGAACGCACCGGCATCATCGCGCCATGCCCGGCCAAAACCTGGAGGTCCGGCAGGACAGGGAGCGTGGGCCCCGTCTCGCTGGTGCCGGAAGCCGGGGGTAAGGTAGGCTCGTCGCCATGCCCAACGCCTCGTTCCCCGATATTCAAGCGCCCGGCAGCGGGCAGCTTTACGCTCGCCTCGTCACCTCGCTGGGCAATATCGTCATCCGGTTGGAGGAGCAACGCGCGCCGAAAACCGTGAAAAACTTCGTCGGCCTTGCGACGGGTGCTCAGGAGTGGGTGCATCCTGGCACCAAACAGCCGCAGAAGGGCGTCCCCCTGTACGATGGCACCATTTTTCATCGCGTCATCCCGGACTTCATGGTGCAAGGCGGCGATCCGTTGGGCCGGGGCACCGGTGGCCCGGGCTATCGCTTCGACGATGAATTTCATCCCGAGCTGCGCCACGCAGGGCCCGGCGTGCTCTCCATGGCAAACTCGGGACCTGGGACGAATGGCTCCCAGTTTTTCATCACCGAGCGGGCGACGCCCCATCTCGATAACCGGCACTCGGTGTTCGGGGTCGCCGTCTCGGGGATTCCGATCGTGAAGCAAGTGGCTCGCGTGACCACCGGTCCGGGCGACAAGCCTGCCAAGGACGTTGTGCTTCAACGCGTCGAGATCTTCCGGAGTGAAGTGGTTCCCGACGCGTAGCCACGCAGACGCGTGTTCTACCTCCCCGCTGTGCAGGGGGATCCATGGACGCATCCAAGCGTCTGGGCATCGAATTCAAGGTTTGGTCGGCCGCACGGGCTCACTCGCTCACACCCTCACCACCGTGACGAGGGTCAGCGGCTTGAAACCGATGACACGGCTAAGCGCACGCCGCACCGTTTGCTGCACGGCCTGCACAATGGCCGTATCCTCCGGTCTGTCCAGCTCACTTACGGCGGCGCGCGCTTCGTCGCGAGCCGCTCGGAGGAGCTCGGCGTCGGTGACCGGGTCGAGCACCCCCCGAGACGCGAGGGCGATATCCCCCGCAATGCGTCCCCCCGCATCGACCGCCACGGTGAGGTGCACGAAGCCGCGCGACGCAAGCGCGATGCGATCGTCGAGGACCGAGGGGCACACGACGCGGCGCCCGAAAACGTGAACGCGCCCGGCATGCACCCGTCCCGCCTTCCGTATGCCACGCGCGTCCAGCTCGGCCACGTCTCCATTTTCCAGGACGCAGACATCGGCGTCAGCCACGCCGGCTTCACGTGCGAGCGCGGCGTGCCGCAAGAGATGGTGCAGCGTTCCGTGCACCGGGACGAACGCTTGGGGCCGGACCAGCTCGAGCATCCGCCTCTGCTCCTCGCGATGCGCGTGGCCGCTGACGTGCACGGCGCGGTCGGACCACCATGAGCGAACGTTCGCTCCGCGACGCAAGAGGCCGCCCATCATGCGCATGACGTCAGAGTCGTTGCCAGGAATGACCCGACTGGACATGACGACAACGTCTCCGGCGAGAAGGTCGAAGGCGGGGTGCTCGCCGCGCGCGAGCCGAGAAAGCGCCGCCGCAGTTTCGCCCTGCGATCCGGTCGCGACGCCGAGGACTTTGCTTCGAGGCAGCTCGCGAGCGCGGTCGAGAGGCCACACGAGATCGGCCGGCCACTCGAGATACGGCCGACCCGTGGACTCACCGGTAGCCCGTGCGGTAGCCCGCGCAATTCGGGCGTGGGTGGCCACGCCGCGCCCGAGGACGACGATCTTGCGACCGTTACGCTGCGCGATCTCTCCCAGCATGCGCAGGCGGTGTACGTTCGACGCGAACAGCGCGACGACGACGGCCTGTTCGGCGGACGCAACGATGCTCTCCAGCGCTTCGCCGACCCGCTCTTCGCTGCCCGTCGGGCCCATGGCGTCCACGTTGGTGGAGTCGCTCAGCAAGAGGCGCACGCCCTCGCGTCCGAGCTCGCCGAACCGGTCCACATCAAACGTCTCGCCGTCGGGAGGCGCGTCGTCGAACTTGAAGTCCCCCGTATGCAGGACGAGGCCGGCGTCCGTGCGGATCGCCAACGCCGTCGCGTCTGCGGTCGAGTGCGTGACGCGAATGGGTTCCACCTCGAACGAACCAACGCGCGTGACGGACCGAGGCGTCACGCACCGAAGATCGGCATGTTCGAGGATCTCGTGTTCCGCTATCCGTTCGCGAACCAGACCGAGCGCATACCGGGGCCCGAAGACGGGCATGTCGAAGCGGCGCAAGAGGTACGGAATCGCGCCGATGTGATCTTCGTGCCCGTGGGTGACGAAAAGGCCCGCGAACCGGAAGCCTGCGAGTGCCTCGAAGTCGGCGTGCACGACGTCGATCCCCAAGCCCCGCCCATCGAACGTCACGCCGCAGTCGACGAGGAGCACTTCGCCGCGCTGCTCGAGCGCAAGGCAGTTCATGCCAATTTCGCCGAGGCCGCCGAGGGGGATTATGCGCAGTGCAGGCATCGGCCCGACAAAGAGTTTTCCTGCTTAGCACGTGCAAGCATGCTATGGCTCGGCTTCGCATACGGGATGTCGACGCTCGCCGGCAAGCGTTTCGTCTTGGTGACCGGCAAGGGCGGGGTGGGCAAGACAACGGTCTCTGCAGCCCAAGCGGTGGCCCTCGCCGCGACCGGCAAGCGCGTGCTGGTCGCCATGTGCAACGCCAAGGAGCGTCTGAGCGTCATGCTCGGGTCCCCCCCGATCGGCTCGGAAGTGGTGCCGGTGGGCCGCGGAATTTGGGCCGTGAACATGTTGCCGGAAAAGGCAATCGAAGAATACGGCAGGCTCGTCCTCCGCAGCCGCGCGCTCTCGAAGACGCTCTTCGACAACAAGTACCTTCGCGCCTTTCTCCGGGCCGTTCCGGGCATGCAGGAGTGGTCGATGCTGGGCAAGGCTTGGTGGCACACGACGGAATCTCGCCCTGACGGTTCCTTCAAGTACGATGTCGTCATCCTCGACGCGCCGGCCACCGGCCACGGGCTTGACATGCTGCGCGTGCCGAACGTTATCGTGGAGGTCGTCCCGGCCGGGCTGCTCCGCCGCGATGCCGAGCGTGCCTGGCGGCTCCTTCGCGATCCGGGGACCTGCGCGATCGTTCTCGTCACACTGCCGGAAGAGATGCCCACGAGCGAGACCCTCGAGCTGTCGCGCGCCCTCTCCGACATGCAGATGCCCGTCGGCAACGTCGTCGTCAACGCGGTCATGCCTTCGCTCTTCTCATCCGACGAGGCGGCTCGACTCGAAGCGATCGGGCCCATTGAACGCGGGACTCCGGGCGACGCAGCGATCTCGGCGAGCAAGGGCCGCGCGACACGCGAGCGAATGCAGGCAGAGAGCATCGCTCGGCTATCGCGCGAACTGCGCGCGCCCACGTCGCTTCTTCCCCTACTCTTCGAGGACGCCGCAAGCCCCGAGGCGATCCGGGAGCTCGCTCGGCACTTCTAAGAGCGAAGCGATCGCCGCGCTCCTAGAAGGTGTTCAGCAGGCGTTGCGAGCGAGCAGGCGACAGCCTTCAGCCCTTCTTCAGGTTCTCGAGGGCGAAGTCCCAGTTGGCCAGGTGCTTGATGAACGTCTCGATGTACTTGGGCCGCTGATTACGGAAATCGATGTAATACGCGTGCTCCCACACGTCGATCGTGAGCAGAGCCTTCTGGCCGTGCTTGAGCGGCAAATCAGCGTTCGGCGTCTTGGTGACAGCGAGCTTCCTGTCTTTGCCGAGGACGAGCCATGCCCAGCCGGAGCCGAACTGGGTGGTGGCGGCAGCTGTAAAGTCCTCGGCGAACTTCTCGAAGGAACCGAAGTCACGTTGGATCGCGGCCGCGAGGTCTCCCGAGGGCTGCCCACCGCCGTTGGGCTTCATCGACTTCCAATAGAAGTCATGGTTCCAGATCTGCGCGGCGTTGTTGAAGATGCCCCCTTCGCTCGACGCGATGACGTCCTCCAGCGTCTTGCTCGCTTCGGGCTTGCCCTCGACGAGCTTGTTCAGGTTCGTGACGTACGCCTGATGGTGCTTTCCGTAATGATAATCGAGCGTCTCTCCGCTGATATGGGGAGAGAGCGCGCTTTTGTCGTACGGGAGAGGGGGGAGGGAGAACGCCATGGGAATCAATCCTTTTGTGAAGGCTGAAATGGGAACGTGTTCGGGGTACCGAATGGAATGCCTTGGCCGTATGCCGTGTCAACCGGGCTCACACGGCAACCTTCGCTCGGGACGCCTTTTTCCGGCGCCCGATACCGGCGTCAGCAGCTGCGTGATACCAGCAGTTTTTCGATGAGGTCCTTCGAGTAAGAGGACAGCTCGCGGAAGACGACGCCCATTCCCGCGGGATCCTTCTCGACGCGAACGACCTCGCCGACGCCTTCGATGGACTCGATGTCGTCCATGATGACGGTGAACCGCAGGTTTACGCGGGTGCCGATCGCAAGAGGTTGCTGCGTCTTGATGAAGACGCCGGTACGCGAGATGTTCGTCACGTACTCCTGGATGAAGGCGTCGAACGACTCGAATTCCTTGTTGATCGTAACTCGCTCGCCCGACCTTTTTTCAGCGTCGTCCATCTGTTCTGGCCTCGCTTTCCGCTGACTCGTCCCGGCTTTCGGCCGGAGGGGCAAGCTACTTGCCCGAGAGATCGAACTGTTCGAGGTGGTACTCCGTGCGTGCATTGATCTGGATACGGCGCATGTACCGGCTCTCCGCGTCCTGGAGCGCGTTTCGCTCGCTACCGGTCAGGAGGTCCGCGACCGCGGGATGGCAATTGACGAGGATGGAGTAGCCGGGCAGGTCTTGACGTTTGCGGCGAATCTCCCTCAGTATCTCGTACGCGATCGTTTCCTTCGACTGAAGATGGCCCGTCCCATCACAGTAGAAGCAGGGCTCATGGAGGAGGCGCCCCAGACTCTCCCGCGTGCGCTTGCGCGTCATTTCGATGAGCCCGAGCTCGGAAATGCGATTGAGCGTCGTCTTCGCCTTGTCGCGCTGCAGAAGCTCGTCGAGCGTTTTTCGAACCTTCTCCCGGTTCGACGGTTTCTCCATGTCGATGAGGTCAAGGATGATGAGCCCCCCGATGTTTCGAAAGCGAAGCTGATAGGCGATCTCCTGCACCGCCTCCAGGTTCGTCTTGAGGATCGTCTCCTCCATGTCCTTGCTGCCCTTGCCCACGAAGCGGCCGGTGTTGACGTCAATTGCCGTCAGAGCCTCGGCCTCGTCGATGATGAGGTATCCCCCGCTCGGCAGCGGAACCTTGCGAGAAAGGGCGCGCGCAATTTCGTCTTCGATACCGTAGGCATCGAAGATGGGCTCGTCGTCGTCATAGTGAATGATGTCCTTTGCCCGCTCGGGCATGAACATCTCGACGAACCGACACAAGCGATCGAATTGCGCGCGATCGTCGATGACAATCTCGTGAACGTCATCGGAGAAGAGATCGCGCGCCGTCTTGAGAACGATGTCGAGCTCACTGACGAGCAGCGCCGGCGCCTTGGCGCCCTCGTGTTTCTTCGCGACCTCGCCCCAGAGGTGAACCAGGTAGCCGACGTCTTGCTTCAGTTGCTTCTTGGTCAAGCCTTCAGCCACCGTGCGAACGATGAGTCCGCCCGTCGGCGGCTTCATGCTGTCGATGGTTTCGCGCAGGCGCGCCCGCTCTTTCTCGCTGCCGATGCGCTTGCTCACTCCGACGTGCTCGAGCGTCGGCAGATACACGACGTAACGGCCGGACAGGGATACGTGGCTCGAGCAGCGCGCACCTTTCGTCCCGATCGGCTCTTTCGTAATCTGGACGAGGATGTCCTGGCCCTCTTTGACGACATCACGAATGGGCGTCGACTTGGAAAGCCGGCCTGCGGTCCCGCCCGTTCGCGGCCGATGGTCCCTGTGGGGCGGTTCTCGTTGCGGCGCCTCGCGCAGGGGTTGCTCGCGCGGCGCGTCGCGTCCTCCGCGCCCCCGAACACGACCCCGTCGGCGCCCGCGCCCCACTCCACTCCGCCCTTCCCGCTGCCCATCGAGGCGAGGGGCGGGCGCACGAGGCATTGGCGGTGGCGCTCCTGGATCACTAACGGTAAACCCCGGCAAGTTGGGGTTGGCGAGTAGATCGTCTAGGTCGTCGGCAGCCAAGGGCGGGGGCGGTCGCTCGCTGTCGGGATTGCCAAGAATCGGCGCCGTCGGCGTATCGAGGTCGGCTCCTTGGGCTGCCGCGCCCTCCGCGAGCGACGGATCGTCGCGGGTCGCCTCTTCGGCATCGCCCGCGTCGTTATCCCCGCCCGTTGGGTCCTCTTCGGGTGCACGCTCCCCCTCAACACGGGGACGCCCGTCGCCCGACCCAACTTCGAAGTCCGTCCGCTCAAAGCGATCGATCGGGAGCGGGTCGCCGTGTTCCGAATCAACCGGAGCCAAGACATCCGAGCCGCCGAGGTCGTCATCGTCCGCGTCGGCCCGCGCCATGCCGACGCCGTCAGGTAGACTGGGTGCAGCCTCCTCGATGGCTTTTTGGGCGGCCTCTTGGACATTGGCCGCTTCTTCCTCAGCCGCCTCTTCGGCGGCAACGTCGCCTTCGCTGGGGGCATCGTGTGCTTGCACCGGGCCGAGCGCGTGCTTGCGTCCGCCAGCGAGATAGGCCTCGAAGTCGTCGGGACGGATTAGGTCTTCGACATGCAGGAAGGCCGCCCGCTCCAGCCCAATGTCCACGAACGCGGCCTGCAGGCCAGGCAGAACGCGCGTCACCTTTCCAAGGTAGATGTCACCGACCGTCCCGCCCCGGGGCTGGGTGCCCCGGCGCTCGATGTGCAGCTCGGCAATGATGCCGTTTTCAATGAGGGCAACGCGAGTCTCAGTGACATCGCATGATATGACGAGGATATTCTTGGCCATTCGGACGCGAGCTTTCCCGCCCAAAAGCACGAATCGCTTGCGGACCGCATGCGCAGCCGACCGGCGTCCCAACGACGGCGTGGGTCGCCTTCGAGACGAAGATTATTCCACTGGGGCGCGCGCGAGAGCCGGAACGGAGCAACTGGTTGCCTTGGGCGCCGCCCGGGCGCCGCCGACACAAACGACGCGCGGGCCCACGACGACTGAAGTGACATTCACGGTCAAGGACCCATCGAAGGGCCCTCGGACGGGACAAACCTTTCGGGACGGTGCGGTACCGGACGAACGCCGGCGCCCTTCCCTACTCATTCGATTACCGGAAACTGCTCCGCCTGGCCAGCGGATTTTTGGTGGCGCCCTTCCGGCGTTGTGAATATCGCGGACACGGTCGCGTTTGGCTCCCGTGGCCTTCGCAGGGCTCCATCGGGCACCAGCGGAGAGGCGTGGCGCGCGTCGAGACGGCGGCGCGGGTTTCGCCGGGCACGCGGCCGCTTCATGCCCGCCAAAGTGGCTCGCACCGAATCGCGGTCTCGACAGGCGCCCCGCTCTCAAGTAGAGACACCCCGTCGCCCGCAAGCGCGTGTGGCCCTGCCGACGCAGAAGCGTGAACCCCGCCAGGCCCGGAAGGGAGCAACGGTAGCGTGGAAGCGTGTGGCAGGGCCTTTCCCCTCCCCAGCGTGCGAGGAGAACGGGGGGACTGGGCACTCTACCCGGAAGAGGACCCGTGGGCAGCCCGATCGTTTCGGCGGCCTCGCACGGTTGGGCGATTCGACTACGTTGCCCGCCCCGTGAGTCCGTTGGTCGAAGTGGCGATCATTGCCCGACGAGAGCTTCGTCGAAGCCTTCGCAGCACCAAGGGCGCACTCTCGGCCGCGGTAAGCATGGCGGGTGGAGCCGCCGTCTCGCTGGTCTTCGCGTGGTTCGACCGGATCCAACGGCAGAATATTCCCCCAGGGGTCGACCTCAGCGCGCTGCGCGAGGATTTCTTCGTGCGCGGATACGGCGTACGCACGGGGCGGTTCCTCGTGGCAAGCCCATATTCGCTGTGGATGATGCTCGTCGCGACCCTATGGCTGTCTCCCCTGCTCGTCGCGCTGATGAACTTCGACGCCGTTTCAGGCGAACTCCAGCACCGTAGCGTGCGCTTTTGGACCATCCGCGTTCGCCGCAGCTCCTACATCGTGGGCAAGTACCTCGCGGGCTGGCTGGTGGTGCTCTCCGTGATCCTGGGGATGAACGTCATCGTGTGGGGTATGGCCCTCGCGGGCGGAAATCTCGCGCCGGCCCACGTTCTCGGATGGGGCGCTCGTTTCTTTGCGGTCTCGATCCCGATTAGCGCCGCGTGGTGCGGGATCGCCATGCTGATCGGGGCCCAATTCGAGACCCCGAGGCTGTCGTTACTTGCCATTTGCGCGGGGTTTTGCGCTCTGTGGCTGCTTCGGATTACGGGGGGATTCACAGAGACCCAGTGGATCGAGTACGCCTACCCGAACGCCTACGATAGATGGCTCCTTTCGCCGAACGCCGCGGACGTGGGCGTGGGCATTCTCGGCACCGGTGCGATTGCGCTCATCACCACGCTGGCCGGGTCGCTTCTCTTTGAGAGAAAAGACCTTTGATGAAAAGCGCAAGGGGCCGCCAGACGACGGCGGGAGCCGCTGTGCGCTTACGCAACGTCACGAAGCGCTTCGGACCGAGGACGGCGGTGGATGGCGTCACCCTGGAGATTGCGCCGGGCGAAGTCTTCGGCCTCATTGGTCCCAACGGAGCCGGCAAGACCACGACGTTCTCCATGCTCGCGGGCTATTTGCGGCCGACGGAGGGCATGATCGACGTGCTGGGCTTTGCGCCGACGGCCGTCGACGCCCTGAGGGCGCGGCTCGGTGTGTTGCCGCAGGACGCCCTCCTGCCGCCGGGCGATACGGTCGGCGAATTTCTCGTGCACATGGCCCGTCTTCAAGACGTCGCCAAGACCAAGGCCTTCGACTGCGCACGCCAAGCGCTCGAAGAAGTGGACGGGCTAGAGTGGTGGAAGCAGCGTTGCGGCAGTCTCTCGCACGGCATGGCCAAGCGGGTCGCGTTGGCCCAGGCATTTCTGGGCGAGCCGGAGGTCGTCCTCCTCGACGAACCGACGGCCGGACTCGATCCGCGCGTCGCCTGGGAAGTGCGCCGCATCATCAAGGCCAAGAAGGGTCGCTTGGCGATCGTCATCTCGAGCCACAACCTGCAGGAGCTCGAGGAGATCTGTGACAACGCGGCGATCTTGGATCGCGGCCGGCTCGTCGCGCAAGGCTCGATGGCCGAACTCACGGCCACCAACGAGGAAGTGCGCGTGAAAGTAGCCCCCGGGACGAAACGTGGAACGGATAGGGGCCAAGTGCCGATTGGTGCGCTGGCTGATCTGCCCGCGATCAAGACGGCAAACTACGACGAGACGACTTTGGATATCGTCATCTGCTTCGAGCGGTCGCAGACGGACGCCGAGACCGTGATCGGTCGGGTGCTCTTGCTCCTGCTGAATAACGAGGTGCGGATCAGCGGCGTCGCCAAGGGGCGCGGCCTCGAACATCGCGTCATGGCGCTTGGCTAGAGCACCAAAGGAGAACACCAACACGGTGAACGACGGGTCTTGCATGGCCAGAATGGGTCCCGCGCTATCGACCGCCGCGAGGCCATGGCAAGTCCGTCCTACTTGGGCGGGGGCGATGGAGGGATCATGACCACGTCCCACAGAGGCGTATGGTTGCTCTGGTTCGACCCCGGGAACGCCAAGCTGGTCGTTGGCTGGTTCCATATATACACACCGGGATACGTCGTCACATGGCCCGTCCCGTCATCGACGATCGCCGTCAGATAGAGCTGCGACGTGGGCTCGTTCGGCGTCAGAAGCCCGGCTTTGAAGTTGGTCGCGTCGAAGGGCAAGTTCAGTCGGGACGACGAAAAGATGAGCCAGTAATACGTCTTGCCGTTGCACGTCGTGGCCTGCGGAGACCACTTGGGCCAGCTGTTGGTGATTCCGGGGCTCGGTACGCCCATGCAGGACGGGGCATCGTTTGCCGCGAGCCTGGTCGCGGTGCCGCCGGCCGCCGGCACCACGTAAACTTCCGAGTGCGGATTGTAGTACATCATCTCCGACCCCGGAGCCCGATCAAAGGCGATGTACTTGTCGTCTGGCGAGTACCACGGGTAGTACTCGGCGACGCTCGGATCGGACGCGCCGGCGAGCGGTGTGGCCTGGCCGCCCGCATGCTCCGCGTACGGCACCGTGTAAATGTCGGCCGTCCCGCTCTGCAGACGCCCATCCTTGGCGGCGTTGTTCGATACGTAGGCGATATGCTGCCCGTCGTGGCTCCAACTCGGACAAGACGCTCCCTGGGTGTCGCCGTTTCGAGCGATATAGCCGTAACTCTTGCCCAGATTGTTGGTGACGAAGGCTTCGTTCTGCCCCATCAAGTCATTCCACGGCACTCCGTTCGTTGCGAAGGTCAGCGGCTGGCTCGTGGAAAGGTCGATCCAGACGAGGTTCGAGGGCGAAGACGTCCCGCCCCCTTGCCATGGCACGTCATTCGGGCCGACCTGCCAGCCGGCCACCACAATGTGCTGCCCGGCGTCCCACACCGCCCTGGAGAAAGACATCATTCCGACCCACGGCAGGGCGAGCGCTTCGGCGCCGCCGGGCGTCAACCAACTCGGCACGTCTCCAACGGAACCGCTGTTGACGTCCGCCGCTACGCCGGGCCACGGGTAGAAGTCCAGAAACGTTACGCTATTTTGGTCGGGCACCGCAGCGTGACACCCGATGCACTGCGTCGACCCCGGCCCGTTCGCCAGCGGCGTGTTCGTGTCCTTGTTTTGCGTCATCAGCACGCCGCCTGAATCGCGGGACATTTTCTCGGCGACCTGCGAGGTGTTGAGCACTTGGAGGACCGTCTCGTCGCCGACGGAGAACCCCTCCAGCCAGGAGTCACCGTTCTTGTCGCCGACCGCCGCCCAATAGATCATCGATCCGTTCGCGAGCGCCGGCGCAATCTGAAACTTCATCTGCGAGCCGGCCGGGGCAGATGACCCGCTCGAGTTCACGCCACGCACAGTCACGGTGATATCTTGCCCCCACGCGTCGGCCGCGAGGGCCTTCCATGCGTCCTCGGGCAAGGTCCAGTTGGTGTTCTTCGTGTAGACGAGCAAATCGTTCTTCTCGGAGTCCGCATGCACCCGGATTTCAAAGAGGTCTTGCGATGCGGCGGGTATCCAGCGAACCCGCGGCCGCACCCAGTTGTTCGGCAGGAGCGCGCCGTCCCCCGGTTCCACGATGCAGATGCCACCCGATCCGAGGCCGGTCGCGGAGAACGGTTCGGCGGCGGTGGAGGGCGCCGAGGTGTCAAAGATGGGCGCGGCCGGAAGGTCAGTGCATCCGGAAGTGCACGGCGTTCCCGTCGCGCACGTGCCCATGGGGGTGGCGCCGGAGAGACTCGCGTCATTACTCAAGCTCGGGCCGCCCGAGCCGAGATTTCCGGCACCTCCGTTGCCGTTGCCATTCGAGAAGCCGCCGGTGCTAGGCACCGCGGTTGCGCATGCGGCGCCGACCATCAGGCCAAATGACGCCAGCGTACGAGAGACTCTCACCATGAAAGAAATCCTTGCGCATTAAGTTCGCGCACTAAGTTAGTGGTTCAGCCGCGAGGGGGCTCGGTCTGGTCCCTTTCGATCGGTGCGCTGCGGAGGTGAGTATCGATAAGAAACCATCGAGAGGGGAGACGTACCTCATCAGCGCGCTCCTGCTGACGATTGCCACGAACGGCACGCAGGCATGGTCTCGACGGACGCGGGGGAGTGTGAGAGACCGGGACGGCGTCAAATGGCGTTGACGTTGATCGTGCCGTAACCGATGCTAGCACCGCGCGTCGTACCGTCGAGTCACGGCGGGCCCTGTCCGCACCGCTGCGCTCACCCCTCGTGCGACGGTGCTGGGTGCGGGCCCCCCCCTCGCCCCCGAGGGCGCCCTCGCGGCTGGCGCGCAAGACGCTAGAGCGCGTCCGTATCGTCGGTCCTCTTCGATCTGATCCCAGAAGGCTCTTGAAGACGGATAGTTAGGGCTCCTCGCCGAGCGTCCTTCGAAATGCGGCGAGGGCATTCGCGTCGAGGGCCTCGCCTCGATAGACGATATGCCCGCTGCGATCGATAACGAGCGTGGCCGGAACGTCGCGTTGGCCGAGAGCGTCCGCCAGGCGGAAGTCCTCGTCGACGAGCTGCGCGTAACGGACGCGATGGCGGCGGACGAACGCGTCGACCGTCTCCCTCGGTTCACCGACAGCCACTCCGACGACCAACGCGTCGCCACGGCTCGCCGCCCGGGTCGAGAGACGGTTTAGCGCGTCGAACTCTTTCGAACATGCGTCGCACCACGTTGCCCACAGGCTCACGAGGGCCACCCGGCCACCGGCCACCCGGGCCAGCTCCGTGGGCTCGCCCGCAAGAGTGACCACAGTAGTGTGCGGGAGCGTCGTTATCGCCGGCCCTGCGCGAACGGCTGCGCAAGCGAACGCCGAAAGCGCCAAGGCCACGGCGAGGAGCGCGCCAACCGGACTGCCATCGCCCGCAAGGCCGTTGCCCTTTGCGCCCGGCGTGTGGCAACGCCACCCTAGAAGCGAAGCCCGAGCGCGCATGTGACAATATCCATTCGCAGATCGTTGGTTCGAACGTACCGATCGTACTCCAGCTCGTAATGAAGAGCCCGGGCGACGCCTCGGACGAGCACATCGCCGACAATCTTTGCACCGACGGTCTGCGATTGAAGCGGGGCCAGATCGCTGTCGGCCACGCGAAGTGGCGCGTCGACGGGCGCCAGCGTCGTGAAGAAAAATGGCCCCGTCTGCGTGTGAAATCGGTAGAGGGCGCCCACGTAGATGGCCGGGGTGAGGCGCTGCAAAACCTGCCCCTCGGCGGAGTTTGCGACGATGCCCCAGTCGTCCGCGTAGAAGCGCTCGTAGAGGCGGAGAGCGCCATTCCACGGCAAGAACTGGGAAATCCTGCCGACCACGGCGTGGCGTACCCTTTCGCTGGGCAAGATCTCCGGACCGCGCACTCCGCTGGCGAGGGGCACGGCGTTCCACGTGTTCCCTAGTTCGCCCACCTGAACCGTGAGGCCATAGTTGACGTTCACCACGGTTGTCGGCGTGAGCACTTGCGTAAAGCTCACGCTGCCCGATGTGGTCGATCTCTCGGTTCGCCCGTTGCGGCGCCCCGAGACGGAAAAGCGATCGAACCAGTCGAAGATTCCTACGAGATTACCGGCGATGACCGTGTTCCGGTCCGCAAGCGCACGGCTTGCGCCAAGGCCGCCATTCCATGAACGGAACGGGGATTCGAGGTGCAGCCCGCTGTTCATCGTGAGTAGCGAGGCGGGATTTGCCTTGTAGATCGTGGTCCATTCGATCGTTCCGGCTACGTTGTGGCGCGAGGCGCCGCTGATGATGTCCACGGGCTTGGGGAGGCTGTTGGGCGACGCGGAACTGATGACGTCGATGGGCACCCAGATCCGGTGGGTTATCTTCGGGCCCTGGCTCGCGATGATTTCGGTTTGCGGTTCGAAGACCGTCAGGCGTTCCGAACCGGGGCCGAGGAGGGGGCCCGACTTCGACTGGTAACCGCTCCCGTATTGATTGAACGCCGAGACGCGCGTGGCGATCGCCTCGATGTGCAAGCGTAAGCCGCTATCGTCGAGGACATTCGCGTCGGAAAGCGAAGGGTCTTCGGCAAACGCGCGACGGGGCCGGCCGCCGATCGTGGCGACGACGATAGCGAGGAGAGCAAACCACCGTCCCAGAACGCGGGCCTGCACGGGACTACTGACAGCCGCAGCCGCCGCCCGCGGCGGCTCCATCGCCCCCCGCGGCGCCTTCGCGCGAGTCGTACAGCTTTTGCCTTCGGTAGGAGTCCAGCGGTTCGTCCGTCACACTCATCATTGGATCGGCAAGGCGCGCGCGGCGGTTCTGGGGCACGGTCGCGCATCCGGTGCCCAGGGCGAAAGAGACGAAGGCTGCACCAGAGACCAGTTTCGAAAGACGACCTCTCACAACGTGCCGCCAATTCGCAGCCCCAGCTGCCCCATCGCGACGGCCGGTTCGATCCGGACGGCGGGCACGCGCCCCGAGGCGAGCATTGCATCGACGACGCCCGCCACCGAAGCCATCAGGCCCACGCCGAAGAGGCCCCACATCCACCGCTGCTCGGGAAGGCCGCCACGCTCGACGGCGCCGGGGTCCGATGCGAAGAGGCCGGCCGTCGTTCCCAGTGCGGCGGCTGGAACGGCGGCAAACAGCGCACCGCGTCCCCACTCGTTTGCGACGCCATGCGCGGCGAGCGGAGCCAGAGTGAATCCACCCTCGATCGTGAGCCAGCCGGCGTTGTTCCGTCCACTGTCACTCTGACTCGTGGCAAGGAGTGCACCTCCGACGACGAACCCGAGGAGTTGGATGGATGCTGCCGAGAACAGAGCAAGGGCGGGGTCCGGGGCCGCCGCGTGAGCGTCTGACGGAGATAGCAGCGCTAGCGCGACAAGCACCCCTGGCGAACGCATGACCGAGACTAGTACGCCTGGGCCTGGTCACACGCCAGAGCGGCGGTCGCTCGTTAGACCACCCTCCGATTGAGACTGATTTGAACCGTGGCCGTGTCGCTCACCGGCCGTTTCACCAGACCGTAAACATTGCCGGGCCGCGGGCGAGCCGTGCGCCCATCGAATTCCAAATCCGGCTGGCCGGCTTCGATCCAAGCCAGGACGAGGGGCGTCTGGCTTGGCGCCACCTCCGCGCTAGGCCGAATCTCCAAGAGGCTGACGTGCACGCCGTGTCTGAGCTCATCGGCCGTCACAGCCCGTTGGACGCTTCCTACCGGGCGGGTGCTTCGGCTAGGGACGTGACCGTTGCTCGTGTCGTACGACTGCACCACCAACCGATACAGACCCCCGTCGGAGAGCCCATCGGCGCGAACCTCTGCCCGCAGCGCCCCTGCCGCATCGCCAAGTGTCGTTGCGGCGACCAACGCGATCCATGAACCGGCGGCGGCGGCTCGCGCCTTTCCTGGGGTGGAGTATCGCGGAGTCTTCATGACGGGCACAATGGCTTGCGAGAAGCGTGCCGACGCCCCTCGTTAGGGCCGGACCCGGCGAAGCGTCCCGCAGAGTAGGGTCGTCTTCGTTCTTTCACCCGGATCGCCGGGCCGCACGCGGGACCTCGTCGCGGAGCCTGCGGTCACGCCGCGCGGGAAGCCTGTCCGACGGGCGTCAACGATGTTGCTTCCCTGACGCGTTAGGACAGAACCATCACGGGGCCCGCGGGGCATGGCACACGATTGCCTCGGCGGGGCGCGCGGGATCGCCGAGGGAAGACACCGCGCCTGCAGGCGCGCCCGCCCGCCCGGACCGGCCCGCTCCGGCTAGTTTTGCATGCGCGAAACGAACGTGAGCTCGCCGCTCGGTCCGCGATCCACCACGACAGTCGTTGCGGCAGGAAGCTGCCCCGCCAGGACTTTTCGAGCGAGGGCATCCTCTATGTTCCGCTGGATGGCACGTCGAAGCGGCCGCGCTCCGTACTGGGGATCCCAACCCGCCTGCGCAAGGAAATCCCTCGCCCCGTCCGTGACTTCAAGGACGAGCGAGCGCCCGGCGAGCCGTGCCGCCACCCGCGCCAGCTGCAGGTCAACGATATGACGGATCTGCGCGGGATCCAGACGGTTGAACACGACGACCTCATCCAACCGATTGAGAAACTCCGGCCGGAACACGGTACGAACCTCATCGAGAACCGCGCGGCGGACCAGCTCTGCCCGCGTTTTTGGGTCCAGCCCGGAGCGCTCGTCAATCGCCTGTATCTGCGCCGAGCCGAGGTTACTCGTCAGAATGATGACGGTGTTCTTGAAGTCGACGGTTCGTCCCTGCCCATCGGTGAGACGCCCGTCCTCGAGCACCTGGAGGAGCACGTTCCACACATCGCGGTGCGCCTTCTCGACTTCATCGAAGAGAATGACGGAGTAGGGCCGTCGGCGGATGGGCTCTGTCAGCTGACCCCCTTCATCGTAACCGACGTAGCCGGGCGGCGCACCGATGAGGCGCGACACCGCATGTTTCTCCATGTACTCGCTCATATCGAGCCGAGTCATCGCGCGTTCGTCGTCGAAGAGGAATTCCGCGAGGCCTCGCGCCAGCTCGGTCTTTCCGACCCCCGTCGGGCCGAGGAAGAGGAAGCTGCCGATGGGACGATTCGGGTCCCCGAGCCCCGCGCGAGAGCGACGCACGGAGTTCGAGACCGCTTCGACCGCCGGTTCCTGGCCGACGATGCGCTTTCTCAGTTCTTCCTCCATGTGAAGGAGCTTGTGCATCTCGCCCTGAATCATCTTGGTTACAGGAATGCCGGTCCACTTCGACACGATGCCGGCGATGTCCTGATCGGTCACTTCTTCGCGCAAGTAGCTCGTTCGCTCCTGCACTTTGGCGAGCGTCTTGCGAAGCTCTTCGAGCTTCTTCTCGTACTCAGGGATCATCCCGTAGGATATCTCCGCCGCGCGCCCGAGATCGCCTTTGCGCTGCGCTTGCTCCGCATCGCGACGCAGCGTTTCCAGCTCGGACTGTGCCTTGCGCATCTGTTCGATGACGTCTCTCTCTTTCTGCCACTGGGCCCGCATCGCACTCGAGCTCTCCTCGAGCTCTGCGATCTGGAGCTTGACGTCCCCGAGACGCGTCTTGCTCGCCGGATCGCGCTCCCCTTTCAGCGCCTGCTGCTCGATCTGGAGCTGCATCAGCTTCCGCATGATGGCGTCGATTTCGGCCGGCATGCTGTCGACCTCCATCTTGATCTTCGCGGCAGCTTCGTCGACCAGATCAATCGCCTTGTCCGGCAAGAAGCGGTCGGGCACGTACCTGTCGCTCAAGGTTGCCGCCGCGACCAGAGCGGCATCCTGAATCCGTATGCCGTGGTGAACCTCGTAGCGCTCTTTCAGCCCGCGCAGGATCGCGATCGTATCCTCGACCGTCGGCGGCGACACCAAGACGGGCTGAAAGCGCCGTTCGAGCGCGGCGTCCTTCTCGATTCGTTTCCTGTACTCGTCGAGCGTCGTGGCTCCGATGCAACGGAGTTCGCCGCGAGCGAGGGCGGGCTTCAATAAGTTGGCCGCGTCCATGGCCCCCTCGGCCGCCCCCGCGCCCACGATCGTGTGGAGCTCGTCGATGAACAGAATGATTCCGCCCTCGGACGCTTCGACTTCTTTGAGCACGGCCTTCAAACGGTCTTCGAACTCTCCGCGGAACTTGGACCCTGCCACGAGCGCCCCCATATCGAGCGCGCAGAGGCGCTTGTCTTTCAAGGATTCGGGGACGTCTCCCCGCACGATGCGCTGGGCGATACCTTCGACGATGGCCGTTTTTCCCACCCCCGGCTCACCGATGAGGACAGGGTTGTTTTTGGTGCGCCGCGACAAGACCTGCATCACGCGGCGGATCTCCTCGTCGCGCCCGATGACGGGGTCGACCTTCCCGCGCCGCGCCGCGTCGGTGAGATCGCGGGTGTACTTCTCGAGCGCTTGAAACTTCGCCTCCGGGTCTCTATCCGTAATGCGCTGACTTCCTCGCACGCTCGCGAGCGCGGTCAGGATCTTTTCGTAGCCCCCAGCGCCGTACTGGTCGAGGAGCGAGGCGAGTTCGCGGTCATGCTTCGCGGCGGCGAGCACGTAGTGCTCCACCGACGTGTAATCGTCCTTCAGTTGCCTGGCCTCGTCGTCCGCACGCCGGACGAGCTCGAGCGTGCGCCGTGACATGCCCGGCTGAGCTCCTCCGCTCACGCGAGGAAGCGCGCCGATCTTGCCGGTAATCGCCTCGCGTAGGGCGCCCACATCCGCTCCCGCCTTTTGCAGGAGCGGAGCCGCCACGCCTCCGTCCTGGTCGAGCATTGCCGCAAGAACATGCTCGGGCGAGATCTCCGGGTTACCGAAGCGTGAAGCGCGCTCACTCGCATCCTGCAACGCCTCTCGGCTCTTGGTCGTCATCCGCTCGGGACGCATCGCTCATCTCCTTCGCCGCAGCACGTGCGGGGTGGTCGCGCGCGAGTATCGCTATACGCGCAGACTTCGAGGAGCCCGAGCCACCGAAGCGCCCGAGCTCGCCACGACGAAAACTAAGGATCGAATGACGGCGCGCAAGCGGAGGCAGACAGCGGGCGCGTCGCAACGCCTGTGGAACACCGGTCTAGATATCCAGGTTTCTGGCGCTGAGCGCGTTTTCCTCGATGAATTGCCGGCGCGGCTCGACCTGGTCGCCCATGAGAATCGCGAAGATCAGATCGGTCTGCACGGCGTCATCGAGACGGACCTGCAACATCACGCGCTGATTCGGATCGAGCGTCGTCTCCCACAGCTGCTCGGGGTTCATCTCGCCCAACCCCTTGTAGCGTTGCAGCTCAGTTCCCTTGCGTCCTCGCGCGTCGATATAGTCCCAGAGGGCGTCCGCGTCCTCGACCTCCACCTCGAGCTTGCCTTTGTCCTTGTCCCCCTCCCGCACGAAATAGGGCGCCGGACCGAGCGACAGAACGTCCTGCTCGATCGCATGCAGCTCTTCGTACTCGGCGGAATCGACGAGATGCCAATCGATGACCGAAAGGCGCGCGGCCGAGCCCTGGCGTGGCGAGATTTGGATGCGAGCTGCGCCGTGTTCGACCTCCCAATCCACTCGAATCTCGAACGGCACGATATCCGGGCGTTTGCGCTCCAATCGAGCCCGGATGAGAGGGATCGCCGCTTCGATCTTCCTTCGCTCGCGGATGTCATTCTTGTCGAGGGGCGCGGCGTGAAGCGCCTGGCCGATGAGAGACGCATCGACGCGCCGGTCCAGTTTGGCGAGGGCTCGGCGGAAGAGGCGGAGCCGTTCGGCGAGGCGAAGGAGAGGTTCACCGGAGAGCGTCGGACCCTTCGCGGTGTTAGCGCGCACGGCGAGGCCGGACACTCCGTGCTCGAGGAAGAACCGATCCAATGCGGCCTGATCCTTGAGGTACACGTCCTTCTTTCCTCGGCGCGCACGAAAGAGCGGCGGCTGCGCGATATAGAGATACCCACGCTCGATGAGCTCCGGCATCTGGCGATAGAAGAACGTCAGCAAGAGCGTTCGGATGTGGCTCCCGTCCACGTCGGCGTCCGTCATCAAGACGACGTGGTGGTACCGGAGCTTCTCGACGTCGAAGCTCCCTTCTCCGATGCCACATCCCAAGGCCGCGATGAGGGTGCCGATCTCGGCGCTGGAGAGCATCTTATCGAGCCGTGCGCGCTCGACGTTCAGTATCTTTCCGCGAAGCGGCAATATGGCCTGAAATTTCCGATCGCGCCCCTGCTTGGCAGAACCGCCGGCGCTATCTCCCTCGACGATGTAGATCTCGGCCTCGGAGGGGTCCCTCGTCTGGCAATCGGCCAATTTGCCCGACAGTGTAGAGTAATCGAGCTGGCCTTTTCGGACGACCTCGCGCGCCTTTCGCGCCGCTTCGCGGGCCTTGGCGGCAAGGATTGTCTTCTCGATGATTCGCCGTGCCGTCTGCGGGTTCTCTTCGAAGAACTGGCCGAGCTTGTCGTACACAGTCGTTTCGACGATCGTTTTTACTTCGCTCGAGACGAGCTTACTTTTCGTCTGGGAATCGAAGCTCGGATCAGGGTGCTTGATGCTGATGACCGCCATCAAGCCTTCGCGGATGTCTTCTCCCTGGAGCCCGCTCTTTATGTCCTTGAATAGGTTTTGCGCCGTCCCGTAGTTGTTGAAGACTTTCGTCAGGGCGGAGCGCAGTCCGGTGAGGTGCGTTCCCCCGTCTTTGTTGGGGACGTTGTTCGTGTAGCAGAAAATCTGTTCCTGGTAGCTCGCGTTCCACTGCATAGCGAGCTCGATCCCGATGGGCACGGTGCCGCCCTCCACCGGGTGCTCCGCGATGATCGAGACCACCTTCTCGTGAATCGGCTCTTTCGCCTTGTTGAGATGTTCCACAAATTCGCTGATGCCGCCCTTGTATTGAAACGTTTCTCCGCGGCCGCCGTCCCGCTCATCGGTCAGGGTGATGAGGAATCCGGCATTAAGGAACGACAGTTCTCTCAATCGGCTGGCGAGGATGTCGTACTGGAAGTCCGTCGTGGAGAAGATCGCCGGGTCGGGCTTGAATGTGATCTTCGTCCCCGTCTTGTCCGTCTCACCGATCCGGATGAGACGATCCACGGGAACGCCGAGTCTGAATTCCTGAAAATGAACGTGGCCCTCTCTTTTGATCTCCATTTTGAGCCAGTCGCTCACGGCGTTCACGGCGCTGACGCCCACGCCATGCAGTCCGGCGCTGACTTTGTAGCTGCCGTGGTCGAACTTGCCGCCCGCGTGAAGGACCGTCATCACGACTTCCGCGGCGCTGACACCTCGGTCGGGCATGACGCCGACGGGAATCCCCCGTCCGTCGTCCTCCACCGCCAGCGACCCATCGAAGTGGATGGTCACGTCCATTCGAGTGCAGAATCCTCCGAGGTGCTCGTCCACCGCGTTGTCCACAACCTCCCAGATGAGATGGTGCAAACCTGACCCGTCGTGAACGTCTCCGATGTACATACCCGGCCGCTTGCGGACGGCCTCCAGTCCTTCGAGGACCGTGATGCTCGTGCTGTCGTAGATCGACGGAGGAGGGGATGTCTGAGGCGTACTCACGGTCGACATAGGTAGGACGGTCCTTCGGAGCGCGAAGCGAGAGGTCGCGCCTTTTGCCCAACGGGCAGGAGATCCGCGTGCGACGCAAGCCGGTGCGCCCTCCAGCGGAGAGAGTGCGTGCCGGTTTTCTCGCGTGGCGAGGGGCAACGAGTATACGTGGGCGAGCCGTTTCGCGCAAGCCGAACGAACGCTTATTCCCTTATAAATACAACAACTTCGAACATTCACCATCGAGGAGATAGATATCGTTCCGGGCCTGGCGCGACGGGCGACGCCGGTGGACCGACGTCACACCCGCGTGACTCGCCCGGCGTCCACAAGAAAGTCTCGGCGTTCCACCTCGGCGGCACGGCCTTGTCCGAGCGGGAAGTCGATCAGCTCGGGCCGCGTGGTCGTGATGAAGACCTGCCCCTCCCCAGTTCTGAGCGTGGCCAAGAGGGCGCTCATTCTCGCTCGGTCGAGTTCGCTCGATACGTCGTCCAACAGCAAGATGGGATGTACCCCGCGCGCTCCCGCGACGACCTCGATCTCCGCCAGCTCGAGGGACAGCACAACGGCACGCTGCTGCCCCTGGGAGGCCATGGTTCGGACGGGCAGCTCGGAGAGGCGAAGGGACAGGTCGTCCCGATGGGGGCCCACCGAAGCGGAGCGTCGTGCCTTGTCGCGCTTGCGGTTCCGCACGAGCGCAGCAAGGAAGTCTTCGGGGGAGGAGGGCGCCCCTGGCGCGTAGCTCACGCGAAGAATGACCGATTCGGAACCAACGCGCGCAAACGCACGCTCCGCGGCAGGTGCCAATGCGCCCGCGGCCTCCGTGCGCGCGCGGCTCAGGGCCATGCCATGCTTGACCATGAGATCTTCCCATCCGTCGAGATCGCGCGCAGCCTCTCCGCGCGCGTCCAGGGTGCGCTGCCGGCCGCGAAGCGCCCTCGCGTAGCTCTCCGCGTCCGCCAACGCTGCTGGGGAGAGATACAGTGCGACGCGGTCGAGGAGCTTGCGCCTCTCGGCTCCGGCCCCGGCGGAGAGAGCCAGAGCTCCCGGATGAAACACGACTGTGGGGGTGTGGATCGCGTAGGCGGCGAGTGTCTTGGGCCGTTTTCCGTCCAGCCGAGCGGCGCGCATTCCACCGCGGATGCCGATGCTCTGCTCCCGTTCATCGCCGCCTTCGCGAATGATCCCTCGAACGCTGGCCAGGGACGCTCCCGTTCCCACGAGGTCCGTCAACTTCGCCGTTCGAAAGCTCTTCGACGTCGCGAGAACGTACGCGCACTCGATGAGGTTCGTTTTGCCCTGCCCATTGTCGCCCGAGAGGACGTTGAATCTCGGACCCAGTTCGAGGTCCACATGGGTCAGGTTCCGAAAGCCGCGAACGCGAAGCGACTCGACGACCAGCGTTCGCATCAATCGTCAAATTCGCATGGGCATGACGACGGAGAGAAACTGCCGTTCACCGACGGGACGCAATACCGCCGGGTCCAGTTCTCCACCGAACCCGAGTTCCACCTCCTCATCGCTTAGCGCACCGAGCACATCGAGGAAGTATTTGGCATTGAAGCCGATGGTCAGGTTCGCTCCCCCGTACTCGACGGGGATCTCGTCGAAGGCTTCGCCGCTGTCGGGCGATTCGCTTGTGATGCGCATCATGCCATGGCTTACGCTGAGCTTGACGCCGCCGGTGCGTTCGCTGGCCGCCACGGACACCGCGCGCAGCGCCTCGGCGAACATGCCGCGAGGAACTTTCACGCGCTTGTCGCTCTGTTGTGGAATGACCTGAGCGTACGGAGGGAACTGCGCGTCGACGAGCCGAACGGCAAAGGTCATTCCCCCTCCGTGGAAGTACGCGCTCGATCCGCTTTGCGTTATTTGGATCTGGGGTCTCGATGCGTCTTTCGCAACATCCTTTGGTTCGCCCACGAAGTCATCGCAAAGACGCCGAAGCTCCTGGATGGCCTTCAGCGGGATCAGCATCGTGGCAGAGGCTTGTCGTCCGGTGACACGGACTTCCATTTTGGAGAGCCGATGCCCGTCCGTCGTCACCATACGGACGACGTCTCCCTCCCACTCGAAGAGGGCAGAGTTGAGGTGCGCGCGCGTCTCGTCGGGCGAGATGGAGAAATGCGTCGTGGCGATGAGCTCCTGCAGCACGGCGACGTCCAGCGCGAGCGAAGGCGACCCCTCCGCCGGGCTTGGCAAGGGAGGAAAATCTTCTCCCGGCATTCCCCGCAGGATGTAGCGGCGGGCGCTTCCCCCCGCCTTCATCGTCGTGGTGGCATTGTCCTGCGACGCGAGATGAATTGGCCCCTCGGGCATCATGCGAATGCGCTCGAGAAGATCCTTGGCGGATACCGCGACGCTGCCGCCTTTACTTACATCGACAGTTACCCGGCCCACCAACGCGAGGTACAAATCGGTGGCCGCCACCCGTAGCGTGCTCGGCCCATCCACGGCGAGAAGCACGTTGGACAGGACCGGCATGGTGCTCTTGCGCTCGGCCACCCCCTGCATGCGGGTCACCAGTTTGAGCAGGTCCTTTTTGGCGACAGTAAGTTCCATCGAGTGATCTCGGCAGCATCCTTAGATTAGATCGGTAGCAGTGTCGATAGAGGGTGTTGACGTAGGGGAAAACAAGAAAACAATAAGGAGACCGCGTAGGTACGTGCTCGCTCCGCTAGGGACAGAGCCAAGGGGGGGCTGTGCAGACCGGTGGACATCTTTGACGCCGCCAACTCTCCTCCGCCTTCTCCCTGGGGCGCTACCCATGCTTCTCGTCATGTTCTCCCCAGGCGGGACAGCTATAATGTTCCGTCCACCCGGGAGTCGCGCCTCCTCACGAAACTCCCTGTCGAGCGAAGGAGTGGATCAGCTCTCTTCGAGCGGGCGACGGGGGGCCGCCCTGGAGAGTGCGGCTGCGAGTGCGTCGATCAGCTCGCGGCGAGCGCGGTCGTAGGTGCGCGGCCCCACCTCATCCGCGATGCGGGCGTGCTCGAGCGAGAGCAGCTCGTCGAGGATGAGCGTTTTGTCTCTTTCCGGATCGCCCAATCGCCTCCACCTCCGCCCTGACAGAGCTATCCCAATTCCGACGGTTACCCCGAGAGCCGCGAGGCATGAGGCGAGAAGCCTGCCGGGCCCCGGGGTAGGGAGATCGCGAATGCTGATACTCAGAGAAGACAGGGTCCCCTCTTCGGGCCGAAGTCTTCGCTCGGTAACGAGAAAGGTCTGTCCCTTCTCATTTTTGCGCACTTCTGCGGGAGGAAAGTCGGCGGCGGATAGTTTGATGTCCCCCGCGGCCGCCATGATAACGCGTGCGATCGCGACATGGGGAGGCAGTCCTACGTCAAAGTCGACATCCTTGTCTCCAGACCAAGGAAGCTGCCATCGGAACTCGACACTATGCTGACCAGGCGAAAATGTTCCGCGCAGCTTGGCGGATCCGTTGACCTCGTCGACGCCCTGATCGCTCATCGACGCCTGAGCGCCGAAAGCCTTCTCGCCGGGCGGCAACGCCATCTGAACTTCGTCGGGTTGCCACGCTGTCCGCCCGAGGTTGTACAGCGTGAGCGCCTCTTCGACCTGGATGCGGTCATCCCGCATCTCGGCAGCCACGGCGGCTTCGCACACGACGAGCGCCTCCCGGAGATCACGTGTGACCTTGTACACGTGGAGCAGCACGTGCCTTGCCTTGCCCTGGGGAAGCTGAAAGGGCATGGCACCGAAGGACCCTCCTTCGTATCCGGAGCTGACTCGGTATGCGATGTTGCTCGTCATCTCGAGACCAGAAAAGACCACATGTCCCCGTGCGTCCGTCGCCGTCTGAACGTGCTTGCGGCTGTCGCCGTTGGCGATGGAGTTGATCAGAATTCCAAGCGTCACCACTTCTCCAACGACCGGCTTGTCATCGGCATCGTGCAGATCGACCGAGATGGAGCCCGGGGGCAGGGTGGGATCGTCCTGCTCCGTGTCTTCCGGGGGCCGGAACACCCCGGGCATTCCCCCCCCGTTCCCCACGTTTCCGTGCGGGCTGGCCGTCTCGACCTCCGGATGATCCGAAGGCAAGTCGTCCGTGTCGTCCTCCGTCGTAGGCTCGGCGATGCCGGGGCTCGCCGGCACGTTCCCGCCGTCTGCCGCGTGCTTGGTCTTCCCGCCGCCTCCGTCCCGCGGGGACGCGCTGAGGGCGAATGCTGGCAAGAGAAGAAGGGCCAGCGTCACGGCGACCGCGCACCGTTCACGCCCCGGCATCGCTGTAATCCGTCGATTTCCCAATTCCGGACCCGCACTGCTTGCAGAACGTGGCGTCCCACTCGTTCGACGCTCCACAGGTCGCGCACGAGACCCGCTCGGCGCGATTCGTCCCAGTGGCCGCGCGCACGTTCCCCTCGACCGGCTTGGCGCTCCGCTCATCCGGGGTCGCACGGCGTCGCGTTTTCCGCGCGATGTACTCGCTGGCGACGCGCTCGGCCTCCGCGCGCGAAGGCGCGGTGCGTTCGTCGATTCGACGCATGAGGTCTTTCGCTTCCTCCCTGTACCGGTTGTGGAACGTTTCGTAGTCCGCGTCATCGATCCGCCCGAGCGCTCTCTCGTTCTCGAGATCCTTGAGCGCCCGTAGGGCTCGTCGTTTGTGCTCCGCGAGTGCGTCGACCCCGTCTCGCTGCGTAGCCACCTCATCGACTCCGGAAGGGAGCGGCGCGTCTCCGCTCAGCGTGCGCAAGCTGGTCCACAGAAGCGCAATAGTGCCCAGGAGGGCGCCGGCGGCCGCGACGAGCAGCGCGGATCCCACGCTTGCCACGAACCCTACGATCACGGCGCTCGTGGTGAAGACGACGGGAAGGCCGATAGCGATCGCTCGCCCCAGGAGGCGCTCCGTCTCCTCGGCCTCCCGGACGTCGTCCTCCTCGTGCCGGTCGAGGGCCGGCGTGGGGTGGCTCGGCTCAGCCATCGATATCCTTGAGCTCGTCATCGAGTTGCGCATCGTAGGCGTCCCGCACCGTTTCACGCCGCGCCGGTCGGGGGGGGCCTGCCCGAGCGGGCTTCCTTGGCCGCGTGGTCCTCCACTGCGCCATCGCCGAATCAACCCACCCACGCCGATGGCGGAGAGACAGATGGCCGTTACGGGCACAGCCCAGATGGCCCTCGAGAACCCGGTGTTCGGCGGGACGGTCAGAGAGTCCGATCCATGCTCGGCGACGTATTCGGCGAGGATCCGATCGCGCGTTTCTCCCGCGAGGAGCTTCGCGCGGATATTCTCGCGCGCCTCTTGGGCCGTTCCGCACGTACAGGTCGACAGGGGCTCGCGCGCGCACGTTCCGCACATGCAGCGTAGAGCCCCGAAGACCGATCTCTCCATGTCGTTCTCGATATGAACCGTACCTGAGCTCTCCCCCGGCAGCATCGTCTGCGCGGGGCTCTGCGCGCGGGCGGCTGGCGTCGCCGCCAACATGATGCCGAAGATTATGCTCGCGGTGACGGCCGCCACGCCTCGCGCACCCGCCCAGATGCGCGACTCGCCGAACTCGATCTGCGGCCACATGCACACCACGCTCCCGGCGATGAGCACGAGGCACCCGATCCATATCCACGTTACGAGCGGGTTAATGTGAATCTGGAGGTCGGCGATGTTCCGATTGGA
This sequence comes from uncultured delta proteobacterium, assembly GCA_963831555.1. GTDB lineage: Bacteria > Myxococcota_A > Polyangia > Polyangiales > Polyangiaceae > Palsa-1150. The sequence continues at coordinate 66,085 of CAWHQT010000011.1, read as the reverse complement.
GGGGTTGATCGTTCCGACGATGACATACACGTCGTCGCGCAGACCGTGATAAATCGCCACTTCGGTCGTTGGGGAATCCGGCTGCTTCTTGTAGATGAATTTGGCCGGGGTCAATCGGGCCGTGAGCTCGCCGCCCTTGTAAACGTCGACATCGGCGAAGACCATCCTCTTGTTGTTGTCGACCTCCATCCGGGCGCCGGCATACGTGAGAGTGTATTCTCCGGCCACGTAGCTCTGGCCGGGGAAGAGCGACGTCTCGCGGTCGAGGTTCCAGGATTGGCCCGAGAAGCCGATGAACATGATCACGATGCCGAAGTGAACGATGTAGCCGCCGTAACGGCGACGCGACGGCGGAGGAAGCGTCAGCAGCGTGTGGACGAATCCCGGCACGGCGCCGAGCCACCACAGAGCCATCGGCGTCGACTTGCCCGCGCCGGTCCGGACGCGTGACCGGAAGAGGAAGACGAACTCTTGAACGATGACCGCGGCGTTGAATACGCAAAGCGAAAAGCCGAGCATCGGCGTGAACGCGTTGAATGCGCGAAGCGTCGAACCCAGCGGCCCCGGATAGATCGGATCGCTCCAGACCACCGCCGGAAAGCCCACCGCATGACCCGCGGCGAGATGAAGCAACGCGGCGAGGACTCCCGCGATGACCGGCGCGCGAAACGCACGCCGTAGCGCGTCGGGGCTCGTCTTCTTCCAGCCGAAGAGCGTCCCTACGCCCATCAGGAGGAGGAGCAGGAGTCCGAGCGGTTGGACCCAAGCCTTGTAGAACGGCGGCCCGACGGAGACCTTCTCGCCGGTGAGTGCCTCGCTGATGAGCGGAAACGTCGTCGCGACCAGGATGAAGAAGAGGAGGCTACAGAGGATCCAGTTATTGAGAATGAAGGTGAACTCTCGGGAAAAAACGGATTCGATTTGCGGCCTCTTGCCACGGACGTCGAGCCCTCTCGTCATGCGTCGGAACACGATCTCGAGGGCGACGTAGACCGCTGCGCCCGCCACGGTCGCGATGGTGGCCACGCGCCAACCGACCGCCATGGGCAGGCGCCACAGGAAAATGAGCCCCGGCAAGCAGACGAGGATGACGAGCCATCCCGCGACCAGCGCAGCCTTGCGAAGGCGGAGCGAAGGCGGCAGATCACGAAGCTCGGGCCAGCGCCAGAGCACCAGCGTGATCGCAAAAGACACCATCAGGAGAAGAAATCCCACGAAGTAATCGCCAATCGAGGATTGCGCGAAAGAGTGGACGCTCGAAATCATTCCCGATCGGGTCAGAAACGTCCCGAAGATCGTTAAGAAGAAGACGAGGCTCACGAGGAAGACGTTCCATACTTTGAGCAGGCCGCGCCGCTCCTGGATCATCATCGAGTGCACGTAGGCGCTTGCCGCGATGAACGGCATGAACGCGGCATTCTCGACGGGATCCCAGCCCCAGTACCCTCCCCAGCCAAGCTCCTCGTAGGCCCAGAGCATGCCGAGCGTGTTGCCGACGCCGAGGAACATCCACGCGAAGAGGGTCCATTTGCGGCTCGCCACGATCCATTCGTGATCGAGCCGCCCCGTGACCAGCGCAGCGACGCCGAACGCAAAGGGGACTGAGCAACCGACGAACCCCGTGTAGAGGCAGGGCGGGTGAATCACCATCCAGTAGTTCTGGAGCAGCGGATTGAGCCCCTCGCCGTCGGGGCGCGGGCCTGAAACGCTGGTCGCAAAGGGGTTGGCGGCGAACGCCATGAGGACGCAGAAGAAGAGGACGATCGCCATCAGCGTAGCGATGACGTACGGCTGAAGCTCCACGTAGCGCCTGCCAAGCCACCGCACGCACGCGGCGATATAGACGCTGAGAAGAAAAAGCCACCAGAGGAGAGAGCCGTCTTGCCCGCCCCAGAGCGCGGTGAGCAAGTACTGGAACGGCATCGATCGGTCGGAATAGTGGGCGACGTAGCGGATTCGAAAGTCGTGGGTCACGAACGCGTAGGCCAGGCAGAGCACCGCGACGCCGATGAGCGCGACCGTGCCGTATGCGCCGAGCCTCGCGGCTTGGAGGGTTCGGGGGCGCCCGTCGGCGCCGGCCGCGAGCGAGACGGCGAACGTATAACTCGCGACCACCATCGCGCCGAGGAGCAAGCTCGCCGCAAACGCCGGAAATGTGCTGCCGAAAACGTGAAGTAGGCTAGCCATGGTTCAGGCGCCTCGATGACGCCACCGCGCAAAGAGTGGAGGGTCATCGTAGTCCGGCTGTGACTAAGGAACTAGTCAGAGGCGCCCCGCGCGGACGGTGGTCCGCTAGCCACGGTTCAGGCGCCTCGATGACGCCGCCGCGCAAAGAGTGGAGGGTCATCGTAGTCCGGCTGTGACTAAGGAACGAGTCAGAGACGCCCCGCTGCGGACGGTGGTGTGCTCAGCAGCGGGCGATGTTCAGTGCCTCCGTGAGACGCGCCAGGCCCTCTTCGAGCTTGTCCTCCGGTTCCGACCAGGCGATGCGGAATCCGTTGGGAATGCCGAAAAACACCCCTGCGGCCACGAGCACTTCGTGGTCGCGCACGGCGGCTTCGATGTCTGCCGTGAGGTCCTTGGTCCCGGGCAGAGTCACGAAGCCGAACAGACCCGCCTCGGGCGCGCTGTAGCGCACGTCGTGCGAGGCGGCCCAGCGGGCGACGCGGTCGCGCTTGCGACCGAGGATCGCGCGCGAACGGCTCGCGAGGGCCCGAATATGGGCGAGCGCCCTTCGGCCCTGAAGCGCGTGCGACCAGGGCAGCATGCCTGCCGTGGACGTCATCGTGTCGTGCGCGCGCGAGACCACGTCGTTCGGTCCGAGCAGCCATCCCACGCGCTCGGCACCGAGGCCATAACATTTCGTCAGGCTTGCGACGGCGACCACGTTCTCGGCCAGGTGGCGCGAGCTCGATCGAAAGACCCCGTGGGCGTCGACGAGCGCATCGAAAGGGGCATAGACCTCGTCCACCAGCAAGATGGCGCCGCCGGCTTCGGCGATCCGTGCGGCCGCGCGAAGGCTCTCGTCATCGGCGCGGGTGCCGCTCGGGTTGTGCAAGTTGCTCAGGGCGACGACCCGCGTTCGTGCCGTCATGGCGCGCGCGATGCGCTCGGGGTCGAGCGCGAATCCGTTCGCGGCCGGACGCTCGAACCGGGTGACTTCCGCGCCGACGCCCTCCGCGACCCGCACCAGCGGCTCATACGCCGGCTCTTCTACGAGTACGCCCTCGCCGGCCGACGTCAGGGACGATAGCGCCAGCCAAAATGCGTGCGTCGTGCCCAGCGCCGCAACGACCTCGTTCTCCGGCCTGTCATTGTATATGGCGATCGCACGCCGGAAGCCGTCCCAGTCGTTGGCGCCAGTCTCGTCCGCGCTCTCGCTCTCCCCGCCGAAGCACGCGCTCGCGAACGCTGGCGCTCTCCACTCGGCAGGCGTCACGGAAGACACTCCGCTCGTGGCCAAGTCGAAGCGGACCTTGCCATAGAACCTGCGCGCCCAGTCGATGTAGCGCGTCGGGGCGAACATCTAGTGCACCGCCGTCGACGGGCCATCAAACATCGCAAGGCGATGTTCCCGCTTCGCGAGCGAGCGGTGCACACGATTCGTCCCGTGGGCTCCGCCCAACCCCCGAATTCGCTCCCGCGAATTCGCTAGCGCACCGCCCCCACGACTATCTCGACGGTGTTGCATCAGGGGACTCCGTCCGCGGCGCCGTCACTCTGGACGAGCGTGAACGTCGCGCTTCGAATCGCGCTCGCGCCCGCGAGCGAGCCGCTCATCGTCCCGGAGCCGCCTCCGTCCGCGAGGGTTCCGGCCAGCGTTCCAGCGAATCCGTGGTCGCTCGCGTCGTTGCGAGAGATCGTCGCGGTCACGTTTCCTTCGGCCGCATAGCCAGCGATCTTCGCGGGCCCGAGCGGTCCCTCGATCGCGCCTCGTACGCGACCGGAGTTCGTCTCGATGCGCAGCGACATCGTCCCCGGGCCGAGACCCGCATCGAGGTCGGCGCCTGTCCAGCGAACGCCTTTCCATTGTGCGGGCACGTAGAGCGTTCCGGCCGCGCTCGAGTAGGACCCGCGCCAATCGGACGATGGGCCCGACGGGCCATCCTGTGCGGCGGCCGGGGCCTTCGATCCCCCGCTCGCGTTGTCCGCAGCCGGCAGCGTGGGCGGCTCGCGCGCGGTCGTTTCGGCGGAGCTCTTTCCGCATGCGCTCACGCTCGCCGCGAGGGCACACCACCGCCATGATTCCGCCGTGCGAGTGACGAATCTCATGGGCCGGCGGGCTCCTCCGCCACGCGCTCAACGACCCGCACGCCCACCTCCCCCTCGATGTCCACGAGCTCTCCCCGACCGACCACGACGCCCCCCACGCGTAGAATGACACGCTCGCCCACCCGTTGCCCAAGTGCAACGATGTCGCCGCGACTCACCGATGCCCACTCGCGCGCGAGCATCTGAGCCTGCCCAATCTCCACCCGCAAGACGACGGGAATCTCGCCCACCGCGTTCACGATCGCGGGACTGCCGTCCGACTCATCCATCTCCGCCTCCGTCTCGTTCAACGACACGCCCTCGCCGCCTAGCACGAGGCGGTTCGATTCGCTGAGATTCGCCGCAATCCCCACGGGCCCGCCCGGAGCCGAGAGCAGGACCGGCCCGACCCACTCGTCTCCCGGGGTCCTCACCAGGGGAAATCCCCCCGGAACGACGACGTCGCCCCGACGAAGTGAGGCGACGTCCGCGGCCGCGATTGGGACGGCGCACGCTAAGATAGGCATGGCAAGACGGATCGATCCTAGGCCCGAGAGGGCCGCTCGGTTCCAGGCCGGCGCGGGCGCCGAAGACGTCACGCTTCGCGCGAGCACGACGCGCGCCGCGTAGGCTTCGTCGGCGACGAGAACGGTGAGAGCGATTGCGATGGGGTCCTCTTCTGGGGGCGAGATTTCGCCGTCGAGAGCCGTTGCCTTCCCCGCCCATGCGACGCGAAGAGCCGCAGAAGCGTGCGATCTGCGCGCCGCCGAGGTCAACACGGCGGCGAGCGCGCCGGCGATCTCCCCCGAGCGTGTGGCCGTGGTATCGACCACGACAGGGGGCGTCCGCCGGATCGCGTGGGCGACGAGGGCCGTGCCCAGCGCGCATTCGGCTTCCACGCGAGCCACGACGCGATTCTGTGGACTGTCTCCGGTCGAGAGCGCCAGGGCGTAGCCTTCGCCGAAGGGGCCCGCTTTGGACAACGGCCTCGCCCGTGTGACCCTCGCTTGAACCTTCGCCCCAGCGATCTGGCCGAGAGCCGCATTTAGCGCCGGGAACCGAACGTACCGTCTCGCCCAGCGGTGCGCATCGCGGAGCGACGCGGCTTCCGCGCGGGTCGTGGAGTCGAGCGACCCCCACGGAAAGGCTCGCACGACGGATGGCTCGCGTTTTAGGGCGCTCACGAATTCGGCCCCCAGATTCGAGCGTCGGCGCGGGTTCGGCAATGGTCATTTTTGGCCCAACGGGTCTGCTAGCGTGACGCTTCGTCATGCGCATAGGTCGAGGCTGCGTGGGCGCGCTCTTTCTCGGTGGGCTCGCGTTGGGCCTGACCACCGTGTGCGTGGCGGCGTGGGGGCAGGCTGCGCCCGGCCCGAGCGCGCCGTCCGCTACGGCGGTCGCGACCCCGGACATTCCGATGGACGGGGGGTGGCCGATGCGACCGGTCGCGGCCGCGCCTTCGCGCGAGTACGTCGCGATCTGCGCGCTGGGCAACGCCAAGTATGCGGCGCGAAATCTCGCCGGTGCCGAGGAGAGTTACACGCTCGCCATCGCGCAGCTGCCGACTCAACCGCTCGGACACTATCTTCTGGGAGAAGCCGAGCTGGCGTCCGGTGACCGCGAAGGGGCGCAAGCCGAGGAGAGCCGCGCCGCATGGCTCGCGGGCGAACGTGACCCGGCGCTGCACGCCCGGGCGCTGTTCGTGCTCGCCACGATCGAGGAGAGGCAGAAGAAATGGGACGGCGCCCGAGCGGCGTGGCAGCGGCTGGTCGACTGGGGGGGGCGCTTCCCGTCGGCGAACGGAGCCGGAGCCAGCGCCCGCTCGCGTATCGAGGCGATCGACGCGATGCGAAAGCAAGACGCGGCCTACGAGGGCGTCCGCCGCCGAATCGCAGAGACGCAGGACGGCGGCGTCTTCACCGACCCGACGAAAGCCCCGCCCGCAAGATGAGGCGGGGTCCGGTAGGCTGCCGTCGAGCCGGGAACGGCTCCCTGCCTCGCGCATGAACTCGACGCAGAATAGGCCAGCGCTCCCGGACCCTTCGACGGGGAGCGACGATGCGACGGCTTCGGAGTACGTCCAGCCCCGGTGGCTTCGGGTCCTCGGCTTGGCAAGCGTGGCGCTTCTCCTGAGCCTCTTCTTCTGGTCACCCATGCTCGGCTCCTATCCGAACACCCAAGGGGGCGACGGTCCACAGGTGCAAAAGATCTTCGAGGCCGCGCGAGTCAGCATTTTTCGTTATCACGAATGGCCTTTATGGAATCCGTACGAGTGCGGAGGCTTGCCGCTCTGGGACCATCCGACGTCTCTCGTCGCGGCCCCTCTCTCTTGGTCGATGCTTCTCGTCGATACGACGCTTGCGATGGACATGTGGCTGGTCGCACACTCGGCCCTCGGCTTTTTGTGCATGTGGGTTTTTGCTCGGCACGAGCTGAGATTGTCGCGCGAGGCCACGTTCGTCGCGTCGTGCGTATGGGCGTTTTGCGGATTTCATCAACAGCATTACTCTGGAGGGCACCTCAGCTTCGTTCCCTTCCTGTATTTCCCGCTGGCTCTCTTCCTGTGGAGGCGAGCGGAGATCGACACGAGACATGCCGTCGGCCTGGGCCTATTGGTCGCGTGGATGATCGTGGAAGGAGGCGTCTATCCTCTTCCCCATCTGGCGATCTTTCTCGCCGCGGAGGCGCTCATGCGAGCGTGGCCGCCCGTTCGAACGCGGCGAATCGTTCGCGCCGGACTCGTCGTCCTTCTCGTGGGTCTCTCGGTGGGAGCCGTCCGATTCTTTCCGGTCATCGAGCAGCTACGGACGCACACGCGGCAGCTCGGCCCCGAAACCGACGCTCTCCAATGGGAGACCCTCAAAGAGATGTTTCTCGCTCGCACCCACGCGCGATCCGCCCCCGGACAGCAATACGTGTGGCCCGAATTCGGCGCGTATATCGGGCCGATCCTTCTGTCGTTGGCGATCCTGGGCATGGCCATCGGAGGACTCGAGTTCGTGTGGCTGCTCGCCCTTCTGGTCCTGGCCTTCGCGTTGATGTTGGGTCACGTGGGGCCTTACGCTCCGTGGTCGCTCCTCAAGGAGCACGTGTACCCTTTCCAGGAGATGCGCGTCCCGTCGCGCTTTCGAGCCGAGGTATCTCTCTTCTTTGCCGCATTCATAGGCATCGCGATCGACCGCATTCCGCGTCGCGCGAATCGGTGGCTCGCGCGCGCTCGCCTTGCACGACGGCCCGCGGTTCGAGGGGTTCGTCTCACTCTCGTCGCCGTGGCGTTTATCGGCGTCGGCGACATGATGGGAGTCGGGATGTCCTGGTTTGCCTCCTGCTTCGACAATCCTCCCAGGGCACGGTTGGCGCGGTCTTCACGGCTCTATCTCGGAGGACCCGACCTGGCGTCGTTCATCGACCAGCCGGCACAAAATCGGGGCCGTCTCCAATGTTGGGACGAATGGGGATTCGGCGCCGGCGCGCCGTTATGGGAGGGCGACGTTCCGCAAGCGCGATCTTCGAGCCCCGACGCGATCGTAGAGTCCGTCCGCCGTACGCAAAACACCTTTACCTTCGACGTGGACGCGAAGCTGCCGAGCCGCATCGCGATCAACAGCACGTACGACGCGGGTTGGCGGGCCGACGTCGGAACGGTGGTCGAGAACGCTGGCCGGCTCGACGTGGAGGTGCCCGCGGGCCGGCATCAGGTGCACCTGAAGTACGTGCCCCAATTCTTTTCCCTGGGCCTGACCCTGACGGGACTCAGCTCCGTGCTCGTCGTCGTGTTTTTTGCCAAGGAGGGCAGAGAACGCCGTGTGCCAGGCGGGATTCGGGGGCGCTCATGGGGCGGTTTATGGCGTTCACGGGGGCGCTGACGCGCCGGATCGGGGTAGGGCAGCACGGCCTCTCCGCGCGACGTTCCGGGGAGCACGTGTGATCCAGGCCTGTCGAGCGGAGCCTTGCCGGAGACAAGGCGGAGCGAGACTCAGGTCCCCGCGACCTTCCGGGATGGGGAGCTCGAGGGAGTTCCACTCCCCTCGACGTGTCGCGCGAAAGGCCTGTCGAGCGCAGCCTTGCCGGAGGCAAGGCGGAGCGAGACTCAGGGTGACCCGGGTGACATCGAGACTAGGGTACCACCAAGACCAAAACGATATCCCGCGACACGAGCGAGTCCGCTCGCTGAGCAAACGTCTGCCACGCGGAGTATTCGTCCCCGGGCTGCACACGCCCCGATGGAAGATCGATGATTCGATCGAAGTCGATCGCGTGTGCGCTCACCGCGTCCCGCACGCGAACGAACGCCATCCCGTCGCGCTGTTCCCCGTTGGGTAGCGCCGCCGGCACGCGCGCGGACGAGGGCAGGACGAGATGCAAGTGCACTTCGGCGCGCCACGACGCGCGCCGGAGCAAGGGGGTACGCCGCGAGGGGAGAGGGGCCAGCTGCGCGAGATTGGGCGCGAACGGAGGGTGGATCGCCAGACCTCCGGGCACGGACTTCGCGAGCTCCGGCACGTCGACCCGCAGGTGCATCACGAGGGGCTTATCGAGCGCATCCTCGTCGTCCGTCTTCATCTCGCGCACGTGACCGCCGTCGAACGAGGCGGCCACGAGCTCGCGATCGATGAAGTCGTAGAGCTTGGCCTGCGGGATTTGGTCGAGCGCGGTGCGCCATGCGATCGCTCGATTGCCGTCGAACGTCAGCGTGAGATCGAGCTTGGCCGATCCGTTCGCGAGCACCTCCCCGCGACCCTCGTACACTAGCCTATCGATCGCCCCAGGGGCGTGCACCACGGCTCGGGGCGTCCCCGGAACGAGGACGATGGCCGGCTGCTCTCGGAGTTCTCCGGCGATGTAGCCGAAGGGGGCGAACTTATCGCGCACCGTCATCCAGCGCACGCCGCGATCCGTCGTCAAACGGAGCACTAGCGCGTCATACTGATCGATCTCGCTCATCTTGCCGAGCGGCGGCGTGGACAGCCCGTCCTTGACCAGCGCGAGATCGCTCTCGAGTCCGATGAGCCGAAGCATGTACCGGAACGCCGATTGCCTCGAACCGCTTCCGCCCGTCATGACCCGCCGTCCGTCCGTCTCCTTGCCCTCCTGCACGTGCTTGAGCACCCAGCGATAGAGCCTTCGGGCGCGCTCGTCGGTGGCCTCGGGCGAAACGCCTTGCACGGCGTCGAGGGCAACGGACCGAAGGCGCGGGTCGAGTGGAGTTTGGTCAATCGCCACGTCGACCAGCTGCGAAACGGCCGCGTCGAGCGAGAGGCCCCAGCCGACGCGAACGCTCGGCAGAAATTCGGTGATGGGAGGGCTCTCCGGCTCGAGCTCCGCGGGCGGGCTCAGAAAGACCCGCCAGCGGTGCTCCACGAACGTTGCGCGCCGCGTGACGGTGGGCGGTGGAACGCCGGCGCTGGCCTCGATCTGGAGAGGGCGCCCTTCGGGCGTGACCACCACGAACTCGCTCTGCCAGTAGCCCTTGTCGGCCTCGCGGAAGAACCAATGCGGGCTCTCGTAGCGGCGCCCCCGAGCGCCGTCGCCGGGCAGGCGCAGGACGTGTTCGAGCTCGATGAAGTCGCCCACCTCCAAGTGCGGCAACGTCAACGTCGCTTTGCCGGCGACAGGCTCGGGTTCGAGGATGCTGCCGTCCGGCTTGATCACGCGAAGGTGCAGCAAGAGGCCGCTCGGCGGCTCGGCTTCCGCCTCGGCGTTGATGGCTTCCTGCGACTGAATCTTCTGGATCTCGTGCTCGAGCATGTCGCTCGAGCCGTCGCCTCGAGCCCAGATCGCGGCGTAGTCGAGCACGCGCGCGGCCGTGCCATCCATGTGGTGACCGGCCTTCTCCCACGCCTGAAAATCCCGAATGATCGAGAGCCCGTCTTTTCGGAACGGCTCGAGGTCCGTCGCGCCTTCGATGACGTCGATGGCCGCGCGGAGTTCGTCCGTGCTCGCCTTCGCCTGCAGCGCGGCGGCGAGCGCGCGACGGAGCGCGCCCGTGTCCCCTCGGGCATACGCGCGATCGGCCAGGCGAAAGCGGGCCTGGGCGTCCGTCGGGTGTTTGGCCAGGGCCTTCTCCAAGGCGTCCGCCGCGGCGCTCGGGTTCCCCGAACGGGCCAGAACGTCCGCGACGCGGCTCGCAATCTCCTTTCGGTCGGGGCGCCGCGCCTTCAGGCGTTCGAGCTCGGCGAGGGCCGCCCTGTAGTCCTGGCGCGCCAGCGCGCGGTCGAGATCGATCTCGGCGTCCGGGTCGAGCTTCTTGATGCGCGCCGCGATGCCGTCGGCTTCGGACGGGGGGCCTTCCTCGTCGAGCATGTCCAGGTAGGCGCGCAGTGCCGCCAGATCGTCCGGAAAGCGCTCAGCGAGGGTCCGCAACGCCCTCAATTGCTCTCCGCGCCATCCGAGACGGCCGCAGATCTGAGCGAGCTGTTCGAGTACTTCGGGTTCGTCGGGAATGTCGCCCGCCAACTTGCGGAGCGCGTCGACGGCGTCCGCCAGGTCGTGCTGCGCCGCGCCATCGAGGATCGACGTCAGCCGGGCGCGCCATAGCCGTCCGTCACGAGCGAGCGCGCGGTCGCGGAGCGATCGCGAACGGGTGCCACGCGCGTCTTCGGGGAGGGCCGGGTCGCTCGCGGCAAAGGTGGCCGCGAGCTCGAGCGAAAGAGCGGCCGCATCGGCGGGCTTCGTGAGCGGCTCGATGAGCGTTGCGGCGACGTCGTCGACTTCGTCGATCTCCGCCGCGTAGGCCGCGAGCGCGATGCCGATGGGCGACATGCGCATCCGCACCGGGTCTCCGGTGGCCGCGGCGTGGACCACGGCCTCGAGCGGGTTCGGGTCCGAGAGCAACACCGGGGGCTCGATCGCGGACGGCGGGTTCGGATCGGCGTCCGTCGCGACCGCCGCCGCCGTGCCGTCCGCGTTCAGAAGACGCACGCTGCCGCCCGGAGTGAGGGTGCGCGCGACGATTCGATGCCGCCCGTCGCGAACCAAAATGTGGGCTCCGAAACGCTGCCACGAACCCCATTGCGCCACTCCGCGCGAAAGCACCTCGGTCCCGTCGACCCATAGGGCGATGGCGCCCTGTACCGCGACGATGAGCTCCCGATCGCCTTCGGTCGTGAAGAACGTCTCGAGGTAGAAAACACCCTCTTCGACTTGCTCGTCGGCCGAGGCCACGCAGCGCTTCTGCGTCACCGAAAGCTGCCGCGGAACGTTGCCGCGAAGCGGATCAGCCGGCCAGGCCGCAGGCCACGGCATCGCGCCTTCGGGCGGAAAGGACAGTAGCGCGTCGGGCGCCGCCCCATGCCCGAAAGGACCTGCGATCCGTACGGCCTTGGCGCACCCCATACGCCGCGTCACTTCTTCGTCGTAGGCCTCGCCCGTGCGCTCCGCTTTGTCGTAGACCTCGAGCGCCCGCCAATCTTCGAGCTCCGCCACGGCGCGCCATCCCATCCGGCCCGGACGCGCCAGCAGTCCGTCGAACGTTGCGCGGTTCTGCGCAAAGAGATTCGCCACCGAGCCTCGAAGCGAAAGCAGATGACGGACCGCAAACCACGCGACCAGCGGGCCCTCCGGGTCGCGACTCGCAGCCGAAGCGGCCATCGCGGCGACGAATCCCGCCGCCGCCGACCGCGGATCGCCGTGGGCGTCGTCCGCGACGGCGAGCGCGAGGCTCGCCCACATCCCCGTGTGATCCATCCCGTCGAGCCGCTTGCGCGCCGCCGTCGCCTCGTCCGCGCTGCCGCCGGGCGCAAGCATCTCGGCGAGGGCCCAAAGGCCGACCGTCTCGCCGTCGCCTCGCGCGTGGCCCACCGCACGCAGGTCGTGAAGCGGCGCGTCCGGCGTGGCTCCCACGGCCGGAACGGTGCACGCCGCGGACAGCCAACACGATGCGATCGCGAGCGTCGCCACCCTCCCCCAAGACCAGAGGCCCCTGCCGCGCGGGCGCCTCACTTGAGGGTCACCGTCGCCCGCTGTCCGAGCGCCCCGTCCACTTGCTCGCACCACAGTCGGAATTCCCCGTAGTCCTTGGCGGCGATCCGCGTCTTCGTGAGCGTCACCGTGGTGGTCACGTGAATCAGACCGGCCGCGGTCTCGACGGCGAGCGCGTACGATCCGAACGGGCTCGAGCCGGAGGCCGGCGCCGGTGCCGTCTTCAGTCGTGCGCCCTGCGGGAGCCTGAGGGTCCAATCGTCTTTTTCGGTCCACTGGGCGCTGATGCGAACATCGAGACGTCGCGAGATCAGCGGAGCGAAGTCGCGGACCATGTGCTCTTTGCGCCCGAGGGGCACCGTCAGCATTGGGCCGTCATCGCCGACTTCTTGCCGGCCGAACCTCGGCACTTTTCCGCGCACGTGCAGCGTGACCGGCTCCTCGACGTCTTCGAGGTCGCCCGCGTCGATCGCGGTCACTTCGCTCCCAGGAAGGATCGCCGCGATCATCTGCTGAACGCGCTGCTTGCGCGTGGCTTGCGCGTGAAACCGGACGCGCCACCCCGACGCCTCCACCCCGCTCACGGCCGCGCGCCAGTCGAGGTCCGCCCCGCCGTCGGCCGTGATCGACGCGTCGACCTCGTGCGCGCTGATGCTCGCACTGGCGGGCGGGTCCGGCAAATGCACGAGCTTGGGCGTCCCCTCGTTGACCTGGAGCGCCAGGGCACCGCGATCCATCGCCGGCAGCTCGAGCGACCCCGTGTACTCGGCCGTGCCGTCCAGATAGAGATCCAAAGACGGGACGTACGCAATCATGTGATCGAACGGGGCGAGGCTCGCCGGGCTCGTCTCGATGTCCCCCTTGTTCCCTGTGCGCACCACGACGGGCGTCGCCTTGATCCCCAGCGCTCCGAGCATCGTCACGAGGAGCGTCGCCTTGTCCTTGCAATCGCCGAAGCCGCGCGCGAAAATCTGCGCGCATCGGTACGGCTGAAACCCGTGGATGCCGAACTCCAGGGCGACGTAGCGCGTCTTCTGCACGACGTAGTCGTAAATGGCTCGAACGCGAGCCGCGTCGTCCTTCAGGCCCTTCGTCAGCGCGTCGACCCTCCTTCGCACTTCGTCATCGGGGACGAACTGGTCTTTTACCAATCCCCAATACCACCGGCCCATGTCGTCCCACGATTTGTAGGTTGATACGCTCACGTGCCCGAGGACCTCGGCCCATGGCGGCTGGAGGGGCTCTTGCTCCAGGCCGGGGACGTCCTGCGCCAAGAAGTGGAAGATTCGCTGGTCGCCTCTCTCTTCGATTGTCCTGGCGAGACCGGGGACACGCGGCTCGTTGAAGAAGAAGGCGCGCGACTTGGGCGTCATGAGGACGTACTCGCTGCGCACCACCGGTTCCGCGCTTTGCATGTAGACGACCTCGCCGAAGTAGTCCGCGAACGCGTTTCGAGGGGCGATGTCCTCCACCCGATACTGGAGCTCGACGACGTCGCCCGGATCGAGCCGTGGAAACCGCACGTAGTAGCTTCGCGACGACGTGTAGATCGCGAGCGTCGGGTCATCCTCCATGGCCCCGGCGCCATTTTCTACGGCCTCCTCGATGCGGCCGTCCTTTCGGTACACGCGCGCCGTCCGAATTTGAACCGCCTCGCTGTCCATCTCGTACGCGAACTCGTACTCGCGCGATTCGGCGGCCGCGGCGTCGGTCAGCGGCTGGTAGACGATTTGATGAAAACGGCTCGCGAGCCCGTTGGGGAACACCGTCGTCACCTGGAGATCCACGAGCGAACGACGCGCCTGCCCATGCCCAGGGGCGCCGCGACGGGCGAGGAACTCCGCCGCGGGCCTCGCGTATTGCTCGTCCGGCCTGGGCGCAGTGGGGCCCATGTGCGAGAGCTCGTCGCGGACGTCCTTCGCTTGCGGCATGAGGTCCAGAATCCGCCGCAAGAGCCGCGTCTGTTCGTCATGCTCTCCGGCAACGCCGTACGCCCCGGCGAGTTGTCGCATGACGTCCGTGTCCTCCGGTGCAATGTCGAGCGCCGAGCGATACATCGCCAGGGCGCGGGTGCGGTCGCCCAATCGCATCCACGCCTGCCCCGCGGCCTGGAGCGAGCCCGGGTTGTCTGGATTGGCCGTGAGGAGGCGCTCGATCCAGTGGGCCGTTCCGGCCGCGTCTCGGCGCACGACCGCGAGGTCCATGCGGCCTCGGAGGAACGACGGGTCATCGAACCGCAGGGCTGCGTACCGCTCCGCCATTTCGTCGGCCTCCGCGTCTCGTCCAGCGTCGCGAAGCGCGGCCACGGCCGCCCTCAGCAAGCCCACGCTCGAAGGGCTACGCAAGAGCGCCTGCGAGAGGAGCGCCAGTCCCGTGTCGCGCAGGCCGGTGGCCTCGTAGAGGTCCACTTTGGCGAGCGTCGCGGCCACGTCGTCCGGATCGAGCGCGAGCACTCGATCGTAATAGGGTACGGCGTCTCGCGGGTTGACGCCGGCCCGCGCGTACTCGGCGCGTGCGAGAAGGACGCGGATCGCCTCGTCGGGACTGGCGCCCCCGACCTCCGCGAGATCTTCGGCCTTCTCGATCCACGTCGCCTGCTGGTTGCGGCTTTCGGCCGCGGCGGCGGCCAGGAGGAGCCGGTCAATCGTGGGCGCCTTTTCGGCCGCCTTGCGCGCCAGCTCGCGGGCGCGATGCTCGGTGGGGTCATCGGCTCCAGTGGCCTCGAGGTAGCGAGCGTAGGCCTCGAGGACCGCCGGGGCTTGTCCTCGGAGGAGCCTCTCGAACGCCTGGACCGCGCCTTCGACGCCGGCGGCAGGGGCCGTTCGCCGGGCTCCGTCGGCTTTTGCCGCGCCTCCCTCGGGCGTCGAGTGGGCCGGGTCCGGATCGATGTCCAGATGCTCGTCTGGTTCGCCGGTCTCGGTCGCGAGCCGAATCGAGAGCATTGGACGCCGCTCGTCGCCGCAGACCTTCGCCGTCAGGCGATTCCATCCGGGTTCGAGCGAAACCGTGGCCGCGAAGCGGTCCGAATCGAGGTCACGGTACTTGTCGTCGGCGATGACCTCCGCCCCGTTCCACGAGATGCGCATGGCCCCGGCGGCGCCCGCCCATATCGATATGGGCCGCGCCTTCGCCCGCGCACCGGCGTCGAGGTCCGGGGCCGTCCCCGCGCGGCCCTCTCGCACGAACGTCGTTGCGTATACGCACACGTTCTCTTCCGGGCGAACGAATGCGCCGAAGTCCACCCAGCCGTACGGCGACACTGCGGGAAGGAGCCGCCATCGCACGGCGCGGTGATCCTTTCCGTCGTAATCGTGCGCGACGTTGAGCGGCCCCATGGCCTCCGCTTCCGGCTCGTACGCGGCGGCGAGGCCCACTCTCCCGTCGTTGTCGAAGGGCCCCAGGGCCATCCACCGCCCGATGTAGCCAAGGCGAGCGACGCGTGCCCCCGCGCCGCTGAGATCGCCGCGGCGTCGACGGGCGTACGCTTCGAGCAGCTTTGCGTAGGCACGGACGGGGGCCGGCTGTGCCGTGTCGGCCGCGACCTCGCGCAAGACTTCCTCGATCTGATTCGGATCGGCCTTGTCCCATTCGGCCCAGAGGCGGCGGAGCGCCACGTACGCGAAAGGACCGTGCGCCGACGCGATGTCCGCGTGAAGCGCGGTGAGGCGAGCGAGCGATCCCCCCGCATCGGCCCGAGCCGGCAAGGCGATCGACGTCCACGCGACGAGAACCACCAGCGCGACCGAGCGGAGCGAAGTCGGCGAAAGCAGCGAAAGCAAGGGGATCTTGTACTTCAGGCGGAAGTTCGCTCCGGATTCCAAGTGGGGACCCCCCGCATTGCGTAGCAGACGGCGGGCGCGAACTGTCGTGCGGCGCCCGGCGTGCCGTCAAGCGGGGCGGAGCGGCCGACCGTCGTGCATTTCCCCAGCCTGCGAAGCCTGCCGATGACGCCGGGGCGCCAAGGTGGCGATTTGGTACCGTTCGCGCTAGAGCGTCAGCCATCTAGCCATTGGCTTCGGCGAGGCGCCCTCCCATGCACCCCTTTCGGAGATGACCTCACTCGCCGCCAAGACGGCTCGCGCAGGGGGCCGTGAAAGCGAGATGGCGATCGGACTGGCCTCGCATCCCGGCGCCTTTCCGGCCTTGCTCAAGACGCTGCGGCCGCACCAATGGAGCAAGAACGTCTTTGTCTTGGCGCCGATGTTCTTTCATCGGGACGTCTTCTTCTCCACGGCGCAGGGCCCGGCCTTGAATCTCACCGTCACCGGCCGAGCCGTGGCGGCGATGGGCATCTTCTGTCTTCTTGCCGGCGCCGTGTACACGATCAATGACCTGGTCGACGTCGAGGCCGACCGGGTGCATCCGGTCAAGCGGTATCGGCCCATTGCGAGCGGTCTCGTGGCATTGCCCGTGGCTCGCGCGATGGCGGCGGTTCTCGTCGTGCTTTCGATCAGCGGAGCGTACGCCCTGAGCGTCCCTCTGGCGGCGCTCGCGCTTCTCTACTTCGTCGAGAACCTGGCTTACAGCTTCAAGCTGAAGAAGGTCGCCTTCCTCGACGTGGGGCTCCTCGCGTTCGGCTTCGTCCTCCGCGTTCTGGCCGGCGGCATCGCCGTGGACGTGCACGTCTCGACGTACATGCTTCTCTGCACGGCGCTCCTCGCTCTCTTTCTGGGCTTCGGCAAGCGCCGCCACGAGCTGGCCCTCGAGAACGCGGGCATGCAGCGCGCTTCGCTGCAGGCGTACACGACGCGGTCTCTCAACGTGGCCCTCGCGGTGACCGGCACGGCGACTGCGCTGACGTACCTCGCGTACACGGTGGATCCCGCCACGCGCGCGGCCTTCAACTCCGACTATTTGTGGCTCACGGCGCCGTTCACGATGTTCGGCATCCTACGATTTCTCCGCCTCGTCAGCGGCCGCGCCGGTCGCGGACTGCGGGCCGAATCGCCCACGCAGGAGATGCTGCGGGACGTGCCGTTCATGCTCAACATCGTGTTGTGGATCGCCGTGGTCGTGGCGATTGTCTATAAGCTTCGTCCGAGCGCGTAACGGCGGAAGGCTTCGTCCGAGCGCTACCGCGGAATAGTGGACGCCGCGCAAGCGCTCACGCATCGTGTGAGTCGTTCACGAGCCGGGTTTGTGCGGAGATTCTCTCCCTCCAAGCTCCCCAACGTGCCATTTCCCGCCACACCTTCACCCGCATGCCTGCTCTGCCCGACCCCGAACGCCTGTCGTCCAAGCCCGGTGCGTGGGGTGAGCTCGCCCTCACGCTGCCTATCGTCATCGCCTATCAGCTGGGCGTCGCCTTCCTCAACGTCCGCAACGCGACCGACATCGTCACGAGTCGCTTGCTCGATTTGTCGCGGGGCGACCGGCTCACCTATCTCGAGCTGACGGCCGGAATCGGCCTGGCCACCACGGCCGTCTTCGCCGTCCTTGGACGGGGGCAGGTTCTTCGCCTCCGCAAGCTCGTGCAAATCGTCGTCGAAGGCGCCGTGTACGCGATCGCGATGGGCGCGGGCTCGTCCTGGGTGGTGGGCAAGGTCTTCGCGGGGCCGCGCGAGTCGGCCGTGACCGGGCCGTTCACGGGGCTCGTCATGTCCTTCGGGGCCGGCTTCTACGAGGAGCTCGCCTTTCGGGTAGTGCTCTTCGGCTTCGGGGCCAAGGCGCTCCTCTGGCTATTTCTCCGCCAGCGCGTCGACTTGGTGGGCGGCGGATCGCGGCTCGGCCTCTCGGCCATCGCGCTCATGGTCGCGTGGGCCGGGGCGAGCGCCGCCGTATTCAGCGGCATGCACTACGTGGGCGCCCTGGGTGACACGTTCGATCCTCGCTCGTTCGTTGCGCGGGCGGTCCTTGGGCTCGCCCTGACGCTGGTCTATGCCACGCGCGGGTTCGCGGCCGCCGTGTGGACCCATGCGCTCTATGACATCTGGGTTCTTGTGCTGTAGTTCCCCTAGTGGGAGACCCGTGTCACCCTGAGCGCTTCGCTCCGGCTCGACTCGCTTCGCTCGCTCGCCTCCGCTCTCGCAGGCTCTCCCAGCCTAAGCTGGCACGTCACGTTGAAGGGAGCGATGCCGCTCCCTTAGATTGGATGAAGTGGCTGGCCTCGGTCGCAACGAGGCTCCCAGAATAAGGGTCTCAAAGAACGCGGTCAAAGCCGCAAGCGAGGAGGCCAGCCATGGATCATTTAGCCATCGATGTGGGCGGAAGGGAATCGCAGACGTGTCGTCGGAGCGCAGACGGGAGGATCGCGCGCCGCGCGGGCCACGACGTCCGCGTGGTCCCGGCCACGCTGGCCCCGATGCGGGGGGTGGGGGCGCGGGGGGTCAAGACCGATCGGCGCGACGCGCAGGCGCTGAGCGAGGTGTCGTGCCGTATCGAGCTGCCCAGCGTACACATCAGCTCGAGTCGGTCGCGCGAGATCAAGGCGCACCTCTCGATGCACGAGGGGGCTGGTGCACGCCCGGACGATGCTGATCAACACGGTGCGAGGCTGGATGCGCACGACGGGAACGCGATGTCGGTCGGGCGACGCGCAGACGTTTCCGGCCCGGATTCGGACGGCGGTCGGCGCAACCCTGCCCGTCTCCATCGAGCGTCAGCTGCAGGCCCTCGACTCACTCAATACGACGATTGCGGAGTCGGAGAAACGACCCGTCACGCCGCTCGCACCCCGAGATGGATCGCAAGCATCTCGGAAGCGACCCCCGTGCCGGGCCTAAAACCCGCCGTCGTCCCGGACGATGGGGAAGAAGAGAAAGGTCTGCCCTTGACTGGACGGCCACTTCATACTCGAGCATCCCAGCAGGACGAAACGCTCGTTTCCTACGTCGCGTGCCCGGCGTAGTCGGGTGGGGAACCAATCTAGCTAGCCAGAGTGCCCCTAATCGGCTCCGCGCGGCGTGCAGAGGTCCTTGACCATCTGAAGGCCAGCGTACGACGCGAGGATCTGGACCTGTTCGCGACTCCAGCCGGCGAACGACCGCTGTTGCACGTCCG
Source organism: uncultured delta proteobacterium (assembly GCA_963831555.1). Taxonomy (GTDB): domain Bacteria; phylum Myxococcota_A; class Polyangia; order Polyangiales; family Polyangiaceae; genus Palsa-1150. The sequence continues at coordinate 46,915 of CAWHQT010000011.1, read as the reverse complement.
TCGTTCCGTCCGGGCGCGCCACCGCGAGATACACCATGCCCACCGGTTTGCCCTCGCTCGCGCCGCTCGGTCCCGCGATCCCCGTGAGCGAGAGCGCGATGTCCGCGCCCGCCACGCGTTTGGCTCCGCGGGCCATGGCCTCCGCGACCTCCGAGCTCACGGCGCCGTGCCAGCGGATCGTTTCTTCGTCGACCCCCAAGACGGTGGACTTGGCGCTGTTCGCGTACGTGACAGCGTCGAGCAAAAGGAAATCACTCGCCCCCGGCTCCCGGGTCAGCATGTGCCCGACGAGCCCCCCCGTGCACGACTCGGCGATCGCCAGGCTGAATCCCCGACCGCGAACGGCTCGTCCGACCACGCCGGCGAACGTGTCGTCCGCGTCGCCGTAGACGTACGAACCCAAGAGGTTTCGCACTTCGAGCGTGGCTCGCTCGCACACGTCCCGCGCGGCGCCGCGCGACGCCCCGTGCACGAGCACTTTGACCTCGATTTCCGGGAAATGAGCGCGATAGCCGATGGTCGTCCCCGGGTAGGCGCTCTCGACGCCTGCGAGGCGGTCGCCGACGGCGCTCTCCGACAGGCCGAACGTGCGAAGGCGCAGCTGGAACAGGTTGTTCGGTGCGAGCGCCCGCACGCGCGGCGCCACCTGTTCCTCGAACATCCGCTTCATTTCGCGCGGCACGCCGGGCATGAAGTACGCAACGCACTCGCCCAAGCGCACGCCGAAACCCGCCGCGGTGCCGATGGGATTGGCCAAAATGTCCGCCCCTTCAGGGAAGTCGGCTTGCTTGGCGTTCGAGACGGTCATTGTGCGCCCGGCCTTCTCGAGGCGCCGGCGGATATGATCCAACGCCGCGTCGTCGCGCACCAGGCTCACGCCGGTCGCCGCGGCGACCGCGTGCGTGGTCACGTCGTCGGTCGTCGGCCCGAGGCCGCCGGTCGAAACGATGACGCGCGCGCTTCGCGCGATTCGGTGAAGGCTCGCCGTGATCCGGCCCGGGTCGTCATCGATGACGGCGTGCTCCACGACTTCGAAGCCGATGGCCGTGAGCTCCGCAGCGAGCCAGGCCGCGTTCGCGTTGACGAGCTCCCCGCGCGTCAACTCGGTTCCGATCGACAACACCGCGCACGTCATTCTTGCGGATCGCCCACGCTAGTACGTCACGGGGGGTAGACGCAACGGACCCCGACGCGCGAGTCGGCGCCGCCCGGATCGATCTCGAGACGCGCCCAGATGCGAAGGTCGCTCGCCAGCGCGCTTTGCCACGAGCCGCCCTTGGCGATGCCCGCGCCGCCCGTCCCCGCGGGCTCTCCTTCGGGAGCGACCCACTCGGCGACGTTGCCGGCCATGTCGTGCAGCCCCAGGGGTGAGTCGCCGTCCGGATGGGCGCCGACCGTATCGGGCCCCCCCTCGTCATCGCGGAGGGGGCGCGTGAAGTCACGACGGCTCGGCGCAGCCGACACGGCGCAGGGGCCGGAGGCCAGTCCCCAGGCGGCCCGGCGGCATACGGCTCCCGTGTCGCCCCAGGGATAGCGGCGCGGCGGGTTTTCGCCGGACGCCGCCGCGACGATCCATTCGTCTTCGCTGGGAAGTCGGCCGCCTTGGCCCGCGCAAAAGCGCGCGGCATCGGCGCGCGTCATCCCGCTCGCGGCCCGGGCCGCATCCCCATCCGACGCTCCCGCGTAGCGACCGCGCGTCGCTTCGAACGCGTCGATGCGAAACGCCTGCGTGCGAATCGTCCGCGCGGTTACGCGCCCCTCGGCCTCCCAGTCGGACGGGCCGATCGCGATGGCCGCCGCCGCCACGAGCACCCGCCGATCCGGCGCGTCGCATCCGCGGGCAGACGGTTCGAGCGCCGCGGGACATCGCGCGCCCTTCGTATCGGGGACCCTGCAACGAAGGGCCTCGGGCACGAAGCCCGGGCCGCAGCGAGCCCCTTCGTCGCGTCCGCGCTGGGTCATCACGGCGGTGACGGACGCACCCACGGCGATGAGCCCAACGGCGACCGCGACCAAGCGCGGTCTCCATCCGTGCGCCTCTGCGGCGCTGGCTCTCCGTCGATCGAAACGCATGAGACCTTGAGTCGGCCCCGCGGGGCAACGAACCACGCGAGCCCATCATTCCCCAACGTACCTGAACGCGCGCTACGTTTGTGCGCCATGACGCGCGCCACGCCGAGCTCGACCCCCTCCCCGATCCGCCTCGCGTTCTCACCCGACAGCGACGACATCTTCATGTTCTGGCCGCTGCTCAGGGGCAAAGTGGACCCCGAAGGGCTCGTCTTCGAAGCGGAGCGCGCGGATACCGAGTCGCTCAACGCGCGCGCGGCCGCCGCGGACCTCGACGTGGTCGCCGTGTCGATCGCGCGCTGGCCGTCGATCGCGCGGGACTATCTTCTGCTCCCGCACGGGATGTCCGTCGGGCGCGGGTACGGCCCCGTCGTCGTCGCCGAGCGCGCGCGTGACCTTGCGTCGTTGCAAGGCGCGCGCGTCGGCGTGCCGGGCCTGCGAACCACGGCCTACATGGTCCTGCGACTGCTCTTGCCCGTCTTCGATCCCGTCGTCATCCCGATCGCGCCCTACGCGCGCGCTTTCGAGGCCGTGCGCGCGGGCGAAGTCGATGCCGTGCTGCTCATTCACGAGGGCCGCCTCACCTTCGCGCGCGAGGGATTCTCGTGCGTGTGCGACCTCGGCGTGGCCTGGGCCGAGATGACCGGCGGCCTCCCCCTGCCGCTCGGGGGCAACGCGATTCGGCGCGGCCTCGGGCCAGAGCAAGTGGCCAAGGTGTCGCGTCTGCTGCGGGCATCCATCGCGTGGTCGCTGTCGAATCGCGAAGAGGTCATGCGCGCGCTCCTCGAGGAGGACTCGCGCACGGATCTCGCCCTCGACCGCGATCTGCTCGATCGATACCTCGCGATGTACGCCAATACCGACACGCTCGATGCCCCCCCGGACGTTCGCCGGGCGGTGGCCGAGCTTTATGCGCGCGCCAACGTGTTCTCCGGATCGCCCTGGTCGTCTTGACTCATGGATCCACCGCTTCGTCGCAGCGGGTCACGAGAGAGGCCGATGGATCCACCGCTTCGTCGCAGCGGGTCACGAGAGAGGCCGATGGATCCACCGCTTCGTCGCAGCGGGTCACGAGAGAGGCCGATGGATACAGCGCTGCGTCGCAGCGGGGCATCGGAGAGCTCGATGGATACAGCGCTGCGTCGCAGCGGGGCATCGGAGAGCCCGATGGATACAGCGCTGCGTCGCAGCGGGGCATCGGAGAGCCCGATGGATACGCCGCTTCGTCAAAGCGAGGCATCGGAGAGCCCGATGGATCCGCCGCTTCGTCAAAGCGAGGCATCGGAGAGCCCGATGGATCCACCGCTTCGTCAAAGCGAGGCATCGGAGAGCCCGATGGATCCACCGCTTCGTCAAAGCGGGTCATGAGAGAGCCCAATGGATCCTTTCGCTTCGTCAAATTGGGTCATGAGAGAGCCCAATGGATCCACCCCCTGCATCAAAGCGCGGCATGAGAGAGCCCAATGGATCCTCCGCTGCGTCAAAAGTGGAGCCTGGGAGTGCCCCAAGGGTCCCCGGCTGCGCCGCAACGAGTACCCGGTCACGTCGAGCGATAACTGCCCCTGCCGGCTCCAAAAGGCGTTATCGCGCGGAGCTCCGTCGAAGAGCGACGTGAGACCTCATCCGTCCGCCCACGGAGATCTCAACACCATGTCCGAACTCGGACAGCTGGAATGCCACGAAACACGCGCAGCAAAGGGCTGGCCCGCGCGCACGAGATTTGCTGAAGTTCGGCGCCTATGCAGATCTGCCCTCCGCCCGTCTCTGCGATTGACTCGCCCGAGGGCAGGCGGTTTCGCGCGCTGCGTCAGCGGATCTTCGATGAGATGGGCCGCTCGGCGGCCCGATGGCGCCTCACCTGGCTTCTTCCGTTCTACATCCTGGTCGTGGGTTTGCTCGTCGTCCACGGCGAATCGGCCCCCCGTGCCATCGTTCAGGGGATTACCGTCGTGGTGATCGGCGCCCTTTTCGTCGCGCGCGTGTTCTGGGACCACCTCGTGCTCAAAGTGATGACGTTCGTGGTGGGACTTTTCAGCTATTTCGTATTGCTGTCGAGCACCGGGGGCCTGGCGAGCCCACTGCTCGTTACCGGCGCGCTGATGATGACCGCGGCGGCCATCACCCTTCGCGAGCCGCACTGGCTCCGGCCCCTGGTGTTTCTCCTTTTTCTGAGCGGATTCGTAGGCCTGGCGCTCGTGTCGCAGACTCCCCTCGGGCAGTTGGCCCCGCCGCTTCAGCCGGTCGCCGGATGGCCTACCCCGGAGTACGTGACCATTACCCTGGTGGCCGCCGTGTCCACGATGATGGGCGTGTATCGCGTGGGCTGCGGAATGACCCATGGCTACGAGCGCGCCGCATTCGAACTCGCCGAGCGACGCGAAGAACTTTGCACCGAGAATGAAGATCGGACCCGCGCGCTGGAAGGCATGGCCGCGCGCCTTGCGCATGAGGTCAAAAATCCGCTTGCCGCCATCAAGGGGCTATCGACCCACATGGCCCGCAATGCCACGGATCCGAAGACGGCGGAGCGCCTCGCCATCGTCGCCGCCGAGGCGGATCGGCTGCAGTCGGTGGTCGAAGGCTTTCTGTCGTTCTCGCGCGGTCTCGAGGACCTGAAACCCGCGTCGACGAACCTCTACGAGGTGGCCCGCGAGCTCTCCGTGCTGCTCGAGACCCGCGGGCAAGATGCCGACGTCACGCTGGGGATCGACGGGGACCAGACCCTGACCGTGGAGGCGGACGCGCGCAAGGTTCGCCAGGCCCTCCTGAATGTCGTCTTGAACGCGATTCAAGCTTCGCCGCGCGGCTCGAACGTGGCCATTCGCGTGATGCGCGACTGCGGCGGAGCCCGGATCATCGTGCAGGATGACGGAGCAGGAATGACGCCCGAGGTCATCGAGCGCATACGCAAGCCGTATTTCACGACGAAGGAAGGGGGCACGGGACTGGGCGTCGCCGTGGCGCGCGGGCTCATCGAGCAGCACGGCGGGCAACTGGAGTTCAAGAGCGTGGTCGGCAAGGGAACGGCCGTGACGATTCGCTTGCCCGCCCGGGCGGTCGCCGGCGCGGCCGTGCTCCCCAATCTGCGAGGTGCCAAGCCCGATTGCATCGAAGCGGAGCCCGCACAATCGCGCCGTGCCCTGAGTTCATGAGCCGCGTCATCGTCATCGATGACGATGCCTCCCTCCGCTTCACGCTGGAGGCGGTGCTGAGCGACGCGGGGTTCGTCATCGAGGCGTGTGAAAGTGGTCCGAGCGGCCTCGCCGCCTTCGACACGCGCGGGGCGGACGTCGTGCTGACCGATCTGGCCATGCCCGGGATGGATGGAATGGGGGTCCTCGAACGAATGCGCGCGAGCGATCCCAGCGTGCCCGTCCTGATGCTCACCGCGCACGGCTCCGAGCGCGTCGCGGTCCTGGCGATAAAGTCGGGCGCGTTCGACTACCTCCCCAAGCCATTCGATCCGGACGAGCTCGTGCTGGCCGTCCGGCGCGCGACCGAATGGCGAGAGCTTCGCCTGCAGAACGCGAGGCTGCGCACCGAAGCCGCGCTGGGGCGAACCATCGTGTCCGAGAGCCCCGCCATGAAGCGCGTGATGGATGTCGTCGCGCGCGTGGCCCCCAAGGACGTGACCGTCCTGCTCTCGGGCGAGAGCGGGGCCGGCAAGGACGTTCTGGCGAGCGTCCTTCACGCCCATTCTCGCCGGGCGGACAAGCCGCTCGTGCGTTTCAACGCGGCGGCCATCCCCGGCGAACTCGCCGAGGCGGAGCTCTTCGGGCACACGAAGGGGGCGTTTACGGGGGCCCAATCGGCGCGCATGGGCTACTTCCAGCAAGCCCACAAGGGGACGCTCTTCATCGACGAGATCGGCGAGCTGCCCCTCGCGATCCAGGCGAAGGTGCTTCGCGCGTCGCAATCGGGCGAGGTTCAGCAGGTCGGCGGCAGGCCGGAGGTCGTCGACGTGCGCCTCATCGCCGCCAGCAACCGCGACCTCGCCAGCGAAGTCAAAGCGGGTCGCTTTCGGGAGGACCTCTACTATCGCCTCAACGTCGTGCCCGTTCGCGTACCTCCGCTGAGGGAGCGCCCGGAAGACGTCGAGCCGCTCATTCGCACGTTCGTCCGCCGATACGCCGAGCGGTACGGGATGGGCGCCGTGGAAGTCGAACCGGCGCTGGTCGAGGCGCTGCGCGCGAACGCGTGGCCCGGCAACGTCCGCGAGCTGGAGAATGCCGTGGCGCGCCTTCTCGCCCTCGCTCCGGACGAACGCATCACGCTCGCCCTCTGGTTGTCCCTGTCCGAAGGCCCCGCCGCCTCGACCCCCCTTACGGCCGCCGGCGATCCCGGTCCGGGCCATCCGCTGCGGGCTCGCGTGGAGGCCTTCGAGCGCGCGCTCATCGCGGAGTCGTTCGAGCAGGCGGGCAGAAACCAGAGCGAGACGGCTCGCCGGCTCGGCGTCTCGCGGCCTGCCCTGATCGAAAAGCTCCACAAGTACGGACTCATCGGGAGATGATCTCGCGGCGGGAGGGGCTGGCATTTTCGCTCTCGTTGGCCGCTCTCGCGCGTTGTTCTTGGAGCCCGCAGCGCGCCGTCGTCACCGTCGCGGCGGCGCGAGTCGTTTCGCTCTCCCCGGCGACGACGGAAGCGCTCTTTGCGATTGGAGCCGGAGCGCAAGTCGTAGGGCGAACCCGCTTTTGCGACTTTCCGCCCGAGGCCTCGGCCCTCCCCGCCGTGGGCGGGTTCATGGACGCGGACTTCGAGGCCATTCTGGCGCTCGCCCCCGATCTCGTCGTCGGCCCGCCGGGCCCCGAGTCGACGCGTCTCATCGCGAAGCTCGAGCCGCGCGGCATCGCCACATGGTTTCCCGCGATCGACTCGGTCGCGGCGATCGAGACGATGATTGCCGGCCTGGGCGAGCGCACCGCGCACGCGGAGCCCGCGCGCCGCGTTGCGTCCGACGTCGAAAACCGGACGCTCGCGGTCGAGCGCGCGGTAGCCGCCGAGCCCGCGCCGCGCGTTCTCCTCGTCGTGGGGAGCGCGCCCGTGATCGCCGCAGGACCCACGAGCTTTCTCGACGAGCTCCTCCACCGCGCGAGGGCGACCAACGTGGTGACGGCTGGGAGCGCGTGGCAAACGATCGAGCTCGAACGCGTCGTGGAAATCGATCCGGACGTCGTCATTGATGCCTCCGACGACATCCGCGACGCGCGCTCGCGGATTGCGGCGCAATCGCCCGGCTGGAGCCAGGTTCGAGCGGTCCACACGGGTCATGTGATCGCCATGAGCGACTCGCGCGTGCTCCGTCCGGGACCTCGCGTGGCGGAAGGTCTCGCGGTGCTCGCGCGCGCGCTCCACCCGAACGCCAGGCTCTGACGCGTCTCCCACCCTTGCCGTCCGTCTTCCGCTTTCCCCCCCCGGTCCTTCGGCTCAATCTTCTCACGATGGCCAAGACACGGCTCGACCAATTGCTCGTGGCGCGCGGGCTCGCGCCGTCACGCGCGCGCGCCCAGGCCGTCGCTCTTTCGGGCAACGTCTTCGTCGCCGGCGCGCGGGTCGACAAGGCCGGCGCCCTCGTGGCCGACGACGCCGTCATCGAAGTGCGCGGGGCCGATCATGCCTATGTCTCGCGTGGGGGGGTGAAGCTCGCGGGCGCCCTGGACGCATTCGCCCTCGATGTCCGCGGCCTTCGTTGCCTGGACCTGGGCGCGTCGACGGGCGGGTTCACCGATTGCCTCCTCCAGCGCGGGGCCGCGAAGGTCGTTGCGGTGGACGTTGGCTACGGGCAGCTTGCGCACAAGCTCCGGATCGATCCGCGGGTGGTCGTCATGGAGCGGACCAACGCGCGCTCGCTCGACGCGGCCGCGATTGGGGGTCCTTCCGACCTTACCGTGGTGGATGCGTCGTTCATCGGGCTCGGCGCGCTGATCGCCGCCATCGCGCGCTGCACCCGCGAAGGCGGAGAGCTCGTGGCGCTCGTCAAGCCCCAGTTCGAAGTGGGCCGCGAACACGCGTCTCGGGGCCGCGGCGTCGTGCGAGACGACGCGTTGCGCGCCGAGGCCGTGGCGCTCGCGGCGCAGGCCGTCGCGGACGGCGGGTTTGACGTGCGCGCCCAGGACGACAGCGTGCTCGCCGGCCCGAAGGGCAATCGCGAAGTGTTCCTGCTCGCGCGCCGAACCGGCCGGCTATAGTGGCGCCCCTTCATGAAAGCGGCCCCGCGGCTCGGCGCAATCTTCCTCACGGTGTTCGTCGACCTGCTCGGTTTTGGGCTCGTCCTGCCGTTCCTCGCCAAGGAGGCGCACGACACGTTCGGCGTGAGCGCGTTCGTCGCCACGCTCCTCGGATCGATCTACTCGCTGATGCAGTTTCTCTTCGTGCCGGTGTGGGGTCGCGTGTCGGATCGTGTCGGGCGCCGCCCTGTGCTGCTTTGGTCCGTCGCGGGCACGGCGGCGAGCATGACCGCGCTCGGCGCGGCAATCGCGTGGGGGCATAGCGTCGTGTGGCTCTTTGCCGCGCGGGCATTCAGCGGCATCGCGACGGCGAACCTCGGGACGGCGAGCGCGTACATCGCGGACATCACCAAGCCCGAAGACCGCGCGAAAGGCATGGGCCTCATCGGGGCGGCGTTCGGGCTGGGATTCATCATCGGCCCGGGCGTCGGGGGTGCGCTCTCCCAAATCGCGATCGACGGCCGCAACGGGGCCGTGCCCTGCTTTCTCGCCGCGGGCCTCAGTGCCGTGAATCTCGTGTGGGTCGCGCTGGGGGTCGCCGAGTCGCTGCCGCCGGCGAGCCGCGCCGGCAAGCCGCTCCGCAACCTGAGCCCCCTCAACGTGACGGCCATGCGAAGGGCGTTCGAACTGCCGGGCGTCGGCGTTGCGATCATGGTCAACTTTCTGGTCATTCTGAGCTTTACGAATCTCGACCAGACATTCACCTTCTTTTGCGCCGATCTCTTCGGGATCGACGAACGCGGCACGGGCTACGTCCTGGCCTTCATCGGCATCGTCGCGGCCTTGGTCCAGGGCGGTCTCGTGCGAAGGTTGTCCGGCCGTGTCGACGAAGCGATGCTCATCCGCGCCGGCGCGTTGATTCAATCCGTTGCCTTCGCGGGTCTCGTGGCCGCGGGGACCGTCGGCTCGCACGCGGCGCTCTTTGCCTCCGGGGGCCTCTTGGCGCTGGGCAACGGCCTCACGCAGCCGGCCACGTCGGCGTTCATCTCGCGAAGGGCGCCGTCCGACCGGCAGGGAGGGACGCTCGGCACCAACCAGTCGTTCGCCAGCCTCGCGCGGAGCTTCGGCCCTGCTCTCGGCGGATGGCTCTACGGGAGCATCGGCCCACGGGCTCCCTACGCGACGGCGTCGGGGGGAATGCTGGTCGCGCTTGCGCTCGCGGTCGCCTTGCGCAAGTCGACCCCCCGCCCCACGATTGCCACCGCGCCGTGAACCTGCCCGACCCGCCCGACCCGTCGGCGTACCCCATCGCCGAGACGGACTCGCTCCCAGCGATCCCGAAGCGGTCCCTCCTCACACGGGCGCGCGACTACTGTCTCGCGGAAGACCCCACGCTCCTGACCGCGCTCGTGCCGGCGTGCTTCCTGTCGATGGTGCTCTACACGCGCCATCCCGCGACGAATTTCATCTTCGACGAGCAAGAGGCGCTTCTCGCGAACCCCTACGTGCGCGCCAGCGTGGACAAGGGCGCGAACATCAGCTGGCTCTCGGCCTTCAGGCGGGACTTCTGGGGCCTCTTGCCGGAGCACACGATCGGGTCCTATCGGCCGCTGCCGGATATCGTGTGGCGCGCGCTCTGGAAGATCGGCGCGCGCGAGCAGGGCGCGTTTCCTCACGCCTACCTCAACGTCATGCTCCATGGATTGAACGGAGCGCTCCTCGTCCTTCTCGTCTTCCGCTGGACGAAAGACCGACTCACCGCGTGGCTTTCCGGCCTTCTCTTCGTCGCCACCGCGGTCGCGACCGAAGCGGTCACCGGAGTCGTCGGACTCGCGGACGTCTTGGGGGGCAGCGGCGTCCTTTTGGCGCTGCTCGCGCTCGGGCTCGACTTGGGCCTCATGCCGTTTGCGGTCGTCGGGGCGACGCTTCTCGGCCTCTATTCCAAGGAGAGCGCCCTCTGCATCGTTGCGCTCGCGCCGCTCGCCGCGCTTCTCACGGCGCAGATCACGCATCCGGAGCGGCCCCGGCGCTGGGCGCGCTGCGTGGTGACGGCCGCGGCGACGTGCGGCGCATTCGTGTTTTACGTCGAGATGCGCCGCCGGCTCTTTCCCGTGGTGACCCCCGCGGACCTGACGGCCCAGGCAAACGCCGGAGCATCCCGGCTGCATAGGGCTTTCGTGGCGGCGCTGCGCTGGTACGCGCAGCCGATGTTGCCGCACGATCCGCTCAACAATCCCTTCATCGACGCGTCCCCCCCCTATCGAATCGCCGGCGCGCTCCGCGTGTACGCGCGCGGGCTGGGCCAGGTGCTCTTTCCGTGGACGCTGTCCGGGGACTACTCCGCTCCCCAGGAGCCGATCCCTGGGAGGCTGGTCTTTCCAGAGAGCGTGGCCGGCGCGGCGGCCGCGATCGTCCCTCTCGTTCTGTGCCCGATCCTGGCCGTCTGGTCGTGGCTCGTCGCTCGCCGAGATGCGGCGCGGTCGTCGTGGCCTTACGGCGTGGGCGCGCCTTCGCGCGTGCGAGGTTTCGCGCTCGCTCCGGTCATTGCGTTTGCGATGGCGTGGGTCGTCATCTCCTATTTTCCCGTCTCGAACATTCCGGTCGTCTTGCCCACGGTTCGCGCCGAGCGATTCTGGTACTTCCCCGCGATAGGAACGGCCATTTTGCTCGGCGTGGCGTTCGCCACCGTGCTTCGCGCATCGCGCACGACGCGCTTCTTTCCGGCCGCTGTCGGGCTTGTGCTCGCATTCTTCGGATTCCAGTGCTTCGCCGCTCGACGGCACGCCTTCGATTACACCAACGATCTCGTTTTCTGGGATGCCACGCGAAAGGCGGTTCCACGGAGCGCCAAGGCGCACCTCAACTATTCGGTCATGCTCGGCGCCAGGGGCGACCTGCCCGGCCGCCTCGCCGCGAATGCCGTGGCTCTGGAGCTGGCTCCGCGGTGGCCCATGGCCAGCGTCTACATGGGCGACACGCTCTGTCGAATGCACCGAGCCCCCGAGGCCGTTCCGTACTTCTTGCGAGGCTTCGACCTCGGGCCCAACGAGATGAGCCTCGTCGCGCTCGGGATGCAGTGCCTGTGGGACGAGCGGGCGCTCGAAGCGACGGCATCCGCGCGCGCGTCGCTGCAAGACGAGGCCGACGCGCACCCCGGATCGTGGGTGAAGTATCTCGTCGACGACATCTTCGCGAACGGCGAAGAGAACCACGGCGTCAATCCAAAGTACCGGCCCCGCGGCTACAACGAAGGACCGAAGAAGGACGAATAACCGCCTCGTTCGGAAACGGCAGCGGCGTTGCCCGGCCCGCGAAGCGCACGGAGCGCGGCGCTCAGCCGAATCGGTACTTGAAGAACGCCGCGTACGACGGAAGCGCGTCCCGCCAGAAGCGGATCTTCTTCCCCTCCGCGAACCCGCGCGCCACGTAGTTGACCGGGACCTCCATGGGAGAATTTCCGTTACGCGCGAGCTTGCAAGCGAGTTCGATGTCGAGCTCGAAGCCATTGCTCTCGAGGTAGAGTCCGTCGAGGCATTCGGCGCGGAACACTTTGTACATCGTGTTCACGTCGGTCACGCGCTGCTGGTAGAGAAGGCCGTACGTCTTCGCGAAGACGACCTGCGCGAAGTTCAGCGCCAGGCCACGGATCGGCGTGGCGTCGTACTTGCGCACCTTCCAGTCGTCCAAACCGAGGCTCCTCGAGCCGAGCACGAACGTGGCCTTGTGCTGGAGAATCGGCTCCAGAAGAGCGTCGTAATCGTCGATGTCGTACTCGAAGTCCGCATCCTGAATGAGCACGATGGTGCCGGTCACGTGCGCGAGGCCCGTGCGCACGGCATGGCCCTTTCCACGCGGACGGTCTTCGTAAATCACCCGGACGCCGGGCCTCTTCTCGTACCGGGCGACGATGTCTCGCGTGCCGTCCGTGCTGTTGCTCTCGACGATGATGACTTCTCTCTCGATGGGCAGCGTCTTGGCCAAGAGAGCCTCGATGACCTGCGCCGCGTAGCGAACCTCGTTGTAGACGGGAAGGACGACCGATAGCTTCTCGCCGGTCTGGGCTTCGAGCGCGGGCCGCCCGAACACCGCTACGCGATTGCCAGCACGCACCGGCAGAGGCGTGTTGCCGAGCGGCGTACGGCTCGCCAGCCGGAGAAGGCGTGAACGCGGCGCCACGCGCTCGCCCAGGTACCGCGCGGTGTGCGTCACGGGCATCGCGTATTGCGCCTTGAGGACGAGGTTATACGGCGCCATCAGCGCAGCGAGGTTGCCCGTATTGAAGAACGCCGTCTTGTATTGGAAAAATTGTGGCCAATGCCTGCGCATCACCCGCGCGGGCAGCGAGTCTGCGTTGGTATAGGTGACCACGAACGAGGTGGCCGCCGGCAACGCCAGGACGAGCTGGCTCAACACGGTGGCCGGGTCGCTGCAAGCCTCCAAGAGCTCGTGCAAGATGACCACCTGCGGTTCTCGCGCGAGCGCCTCCTTCGCCCACGCGATGTCCGATCCCGTCGCCAGCCGGGCGAAGCGCTCGTCATCGATCTCGGCCACGTCGAGGCCCGCGCGCGCTGCCTGATCCAATCCGCGAAACTCGCGGGAGAATCGCCCGAGCAACAGGGTGCGCTGCAAGGGCCGGTGGGCCATGCGCTCGTAGTCGACGGCGACGTGATCAAGCAGCTGCCCGAAGTCTCGAAGCAGCAGCCTTCGTTCGCGTGGATTGCCCGTTCGGCCGCCGCGGTCCATGTCGAAGTAATTGACGCCCCCGTGCTGTCGCGCGGGGTTCACGTAGACCATGCCGCACGCCCCGCAGCGAACGAACCGCACCCCCGTGCGGTGGAACAGGTAGCGCGGGTTGTCTGCCCGGCAGGCGGGGCAGGGCACGAAGCGCCGGTGCGCTCGCGCCGTGCTCACCGCGACCGTGGGCTCGAACCCGAACTCGGGTGGCTGCGCTGCGCTCTCCGGCATCGCGGGGAGCCATACCATAGCGCGCTACGCCCGGTGTTCTACGTACGGGTTCTCCTGGAGAAATTGCAGAGTCTCGACGATGCTCTCTTTGATGCTCTTCGTGGGCGCCCACCCGAGCGCGCGGATGCGGGTCGTGTCGAGGTCGATCCGCGGACTGTCGCCGACCCAGCCTCGCAGCCCGCCGGTGTACTCGAGGCGGGGGGTGACGCGCATCGCCGCTTTGATGACTTCGATGCTGTCATTGACTCGAATCGTCTCGCGGTGGCCGAGGTTGAAGATGTTGATGGGTTCGCGGGCGCCCCCCATGGCGACGAACATCGCCGCCACGCAGTCCATCACGTGCAAGTAGCTCTTCTCTTGGTGGCCGTTGCCGAGCACTTCGAGCCGCGACGGATCGCGTTTCAGCTTGGCCCAGAAATCTCTCACGTGGCCGTGCGTGTATCGCGGACCGAGCAAGGACACGAAGCGGAAGATCCATGTTCGAAAACCGAAGCCGAGCGCGTACGACGTGAGCAGCCCTTCGGCGGCGACCTTCGACGTGGCGTAAATCGACGTCTGCACCGGGAACGGCGCGTCCTCGGGCGTCGGAAAGACGCGCGCCTCGCCGTACACGGAGCCCGTGGACGAAAAAGCGAGCTCACGGACTCCTGCGCCGCGCATCGCCTCGAGCACGTTCTGCGTCGCGATGACGTTCTGGTCGATGCATTTGCGCGGCTCGACGAGGTTGTCCTTGATGTCCGCGTTGGCGGCGAAGTGAAACACGCGATCGACGCCTTGCATCGCGTCGTCGAGCGATGCCTGGGAGAGCAGGTCTCCCTCCACGATTTGCAGCCCTTCGCGCGCGGGAACGAACTGCCGGAACCCGGTGGAGAAATTGTCGAACACGGTCACCCGGCAACCCCTTTGCAGGAGCGCGTCGACGACGTGACTGCCGATGAATCCGGCCCCGCCCGTCACGAGGACGTGTTTCTCGCCCCAGTCCATTCCGAGCGACGTCACTTGCTCTTTTTGCTCTTTTGGCGGTTTCGCCACGCGGTATTGAACTCGTCGATCGTCTCGATCGTCCGCGGATTCCACACCATCTTGCGAAGGATCGGGGGCGCGATCGTCGGAACGTGGGCGCCGGCTTCGAGCGCCTCGTTGACGTCCATCATGTGCCGCATCGAGCCGACGATGATCTTCGCTGCGAGGCCCTCGCGGTCAAGGACCTGGCGAGTGTTCGCGATCACCGGTCGCACGTCGTAGCCCATGTCGCGCACGCGGCCGCTGAAGATGCTCACGTACGTGGCCCCGGCGAGCGCCGCCAGGTAGGCCTGGTTCATGGCCATCAAGCACGTGACGTTCGTTTTGATCCCGCGCTTCACGAGCTGATGCAGGACCCGAAGCCCCGTTTCGCTGAAGGGAACTTTGACGGTAATCCGCTCGGGATTCCACGCGTGGTACTGGAGAGATTCCTCAAGCATCTCGCTCTCGGTCTCGGTCGTCAGCTCGACCGATACGTCGCCCCAGCTCACCGCGAGGACCTCTCGGATTCGCTCGCCGAGGTCTGCGTCGGGGGCCTCGCGCGCAATGATGAGAGGATTCGTGGTGACGCCGGAAATGACGCCCCACGCATAGAGGTCTTTGATTTCTTTTGGGTCTGAGCTGTCGATGAAAATGGCCATTATACTTTCCGCTTTCCTTTTTAGCACATGTGCTATCGGCGGCGGAGGATCTCCTCGGCCAGTTGCAGGAGCGTTGCGCCATGCGCGTCGGGCGAGGCGAGGGGCGCTCCGTCCCGCGCCCCGACGCCGGGGCCGCGAATGTTCTTTTCTGACGAGCGTTCCGGCCAGCCCTTCAGCGGGCAGAGCTCGCAGCGCGTGGTGGCGAAGACGAGGCCCGTGCGCAATCCGGCCGCCCGGCCCGCCTGCACGTCACCGGCGCTGTCGCCGATCATCCACGACGCCCCCCGGTCACCGCCGAGGCGGGTCATCAGAGCGTTGAGCATTCCGGGCTTGGGCTTTCGGCAATCGCATGGCCCACGTAGCGCCGGATCGCCCCCTGGGCCCCCTTCCGGATGGTGCATGCACACTTCGACGGCGGCCACATGCACGCCCTCGCGGGCGAGGCGGGCCACGAGCGCGTCGTTCGTTTGCTCCACCGCACGCGCTGAGAACTGGCCCTTGGCCGGCCCGGGCTGATTCGTCGCGAGGGCGAGCACGAACCCGGCGTCTGCCAGAGCGCGCATGCCCTCCACCGCCCCGGGAAGCACTCGAATCTGATCAGGGTGGAAGGCCACCGTGACCACGCCGATCTCTTCGTCGCGTACGACGTCGATGACGGTGGCGTCGCGATCGAAGATCGCGACCTCAATCACCGCAGGCTCTCCCATTTCGTGGCCGTTTGCTGAAGCTTTGGATGGCTCACGAGCAAGTGCCAAACAACGGCGCAGAATCCCTCCGTGTGGGGGGTCACCCGCGCGGCCGCGACGGTGGGAATGACCACGCACGCATCCGCCACCTGCTTCGTGTAGCCCCCGTCGCGCCCGACGATGCCGAACACGCTGGCGCCGACCTCCCGGGCCAGCTCGAGCGACCGCACGAGATTGACGCTCACGTTCTTCTCGCGATTGCCTCCTCCCACGCTGAAGACGAGCACGCCGTCTCCGGCGCGGAGGCGCGAGACGCGCAGCCATTCGGCGAAGCACGTGTCCCACCCTTCATCGTTTACGCGCGCCGTGAGCTCGCTCACGTTGTCGGTGGGGGCGTACGCTTCGAAGCCGCAGAGCTTGCGGAAGTCGTTCACGGCGTGGCCCGCGTGGCCCGCGCTTCCGCCCACCCCGAGGATGAAGAGACGGCCGCCGCCCGCTCGTATGCGCGAAAGCCCGTCCGCGAGGGCCTCGACGGCCGTTCGATCCAGCGCACGAATCAGCTCGATGCTTTCGTCCAGGTATTGGCTCGTGAAGCTATCCATAAGATTTCAGGACCGGTGGAAGTTGGCCATGATACGCGCGCCATCGAAATCGAACCGGAAACGCATGGGGCGCAGTCCCCGGGCGGCGAGGGCTTCTTGCACGCGACGCCGTTCCGCTGCGCGGACGTAGAACATGAAGAAGCCTCCTCCCCCGGCGCCCATCAACTTTCCGCCGAGCGCGCCGGCGCGACGTGCCACGTCGTAATGTTCGTCGATGGTCGAGTCCGCCATATTCGCGGCGAGCTTGCGCTTGTTCGTCCAGTGTTCGTGAAGCATCTCGCCATACACGTCGATCTTGCCGGACATGAGGATACGCTTGGTCTCGTGCCCCAGCTCTTTGATTCGGTGCATCCGCTGCACCGCGTCGTTCTTGTTCTCGACGATGGTCTTGGCTTGCTCCTTGAGGACGGACGCGGCGGCGCGTTCGACGCCCGAATAGTAGATGAGAAGGCTGGCCTCGAGCTCATCAATCACTTCGTCGCGCAGCGACAAGCGCTCGACATCGACGGAGCCGTCCGGATGAAAGGTCATCGCGCTGATTCCCCCGTAGGCGGCGATGTACTGATCCTGTTTGCCGATAGGCTCTTTGAGAATGTCGATCTCCAGCCGGCAAGCTTCTTGCGCGAGTTGTTCCACCGGGACAAATTCGCGCTTGAACGCGTGGAGGCCGTTCATCAGCGCGACGGTGAAAGAGCTCGACGAGCCCAGACCGGTATTGGCGGGCACGTCGGCCAAGCTGTGGAGCTCCACCCCGCGTGCAATCTCCGTCAACCGGAGCGCTTCACGAAAGATGCGGTGCTTGATCTGGTCCACGGAATCGACGATCTCGCTCTCCGTGTAGGCCAGGCGGATGGTATTCTGGAAACGCCGAGCGACGCAGACGAACACGAACTTGTCGACCGCAGCGGCGACCACGAATCCACCGTGCTCACGCGAATAGCTGGGCAGGTCCGTGCCGCCACCGCCCAGCGAAAAACGAACCGGAGCGCGGGAGACAATCATTGGGAAACCGGGCTCCGGAGATACCGATCGAGCTCGGCCAATCCCTCAGGGGACCCCACTTCATAGAATCTCTCATGGGCCACGTACGCGCGCAAGCGCTTGCGCTCGGCGAGCTGTGTCTGCACGCGGTCGAGCCCAAACGGCACCCCCTCGGGCAGAGCCGAGACGATCTCGCGTCGAAGCGCCGTCGCGCCGTAGTCGATGTGGTCCAGGCTCGGATCGCTGCCGCCCTTTTCGTACCGGGACACCCAAGGGCCGTCCGTCGCAACGTTCGAAGCGTCCCATTTGCCGTCATTCTTGAAGACCGACATGACGCCGTCCGCGTCGTCGTGAGCCTGCAGCAGGCGCAAGGGGGCAGTGTAGTCGAACGGCAAATAGCTGTCGCCGTACGTCACCAGAAAGGTCGCCTCGAGCACGGGGAGCGCCGCCCGCAGCGCCCCCGCCGTGCCGAGGAGCTTGGGCCCTTCGGAGGACCATGTGACGCGCACCCCGAAGCGCGTACCGTCCATGACATGATCGCGAATTCGCTCCCCGAGAAACGCGACGCACATGACCACGTCTTTTACCCCTGCGGCCGCGAGTCGCTCGAGCTGCCAATCGACAAACGGTCGCGCGGCCACGATCAGCATCGATTTGGGGACCGTCAGCGTGGACGGGTGCATTCGCGTCGCGAGGCCACCCGCGAGAACCACAGCTTGCACGGGCTTGCTACTATCACCGGGCTCACCGTGAGTCTCGCTCCGCTTCGCCTCGCGCTGGCTTCCTTGCTTGAGGCCGCCCGCCTGGGCCCCGCATGGCGGCATGCTTGACAGCCGCGCGTCCGGCGGCTAATTGCGCGCCTCTCCGATTCTCGGGCCATTAGCTCAATTGGTAGAGCAGCGGACTCTTAATCCGTTGGCTGATGGTTCGAGTCCATCATGGCCCACTCAGAGTAGTTCCGCGCGCTTAGAGATTGTGCCGGAAAGGGCGAAAGAGGGCGAACGCAACGCTATTTGCACCACTGTTTGCAACATCTTCTGACCCCGTAATCCTTGAGGCGGCGATCGCACGGCTGACTCGCGCACTCACTACGGCCGACGACGATGCGCTCCCCGAGCTTGTCGCCGAGCGTCGGGCGTTACGGGAGGAGCTCGAAGAGAGACGGCGCGGCGCGAAAGGCAATGTCGTTTCCCTCGACTCGCAGCGATGAAGTCCACTTGACGGAACGAGCGACCGTTGAACCAGGTCGAACCAACTTGTCTGATGAGCCGGCGCGAGACTGAGTTCCGACGCTTCGTTGGCGGCCATCGGGATCCGGAGAAATCTGACGCGAAAGGCTGAAACGGGTCTCGAAGGCCGCCTACAGTGATTAGGCCGTGACAAATGTGAGACCGTGGATCAGATGGATCAGCTTCTCACTGACCGTGGGATTCGGCATTCACCTCGTGCAGCTTCTTGTCCTTGGACATCAGCCCCAGCGGACCCTCGTCACCGACGTCGTCCAGGGAACCATCACAGGCGCCGTGCTGGCCTATTTCACGGCAAACCTCGTCATCAAGGCGAAGCTCCGTGCCATCCAGACAACCGTCAATGGCTGGAGCACCACGCTGAAACGCGGCGAGGCTCCGAGGGGCATCCTTCTCCGGGCCGCCTACGCCAAGGACATCTCCGCCCTCAATGTGCCGGAGGAGCAGGTGTATTGGGAGGCGTTCGTGGACGGCGCGGGTCACAAGCTGAATGGGCGGCATGACTACCTCTTGCACTTCCCGCCCGGCGGGCTTCCGCCCAACGAGGCCTCCTGGTCACTGACCCTGGGCGATTCCGGGCGTCGCATGGTCGAGAACCCGATTCACCGCTATAGCGTTGGCGGCAGGTCGGGCCTCGTGCCGAATGCCGACGGCTCCATCGACATCTACGTCCAGAACACCGCTCCGGTCGCTCAGAAGACGAACTGGCTGCCTGCTCCAGCCGGCAACTTCATGTTGTGGCTGCGCGTCTACCAACCGGGGGCTGCCATCTTGAACGGGGCGTTCAGCGTGCCGCCTCTGGTCGAAGCGAAACGGGCATGAACCACCATCTCCTCGATTTCGCTCTCGTGTCGCTCGTGGTTTGGCCTTCGGGCACGTTCGCCTTCATCTATTTCCAACCTCGTATTTTTTACACTGGGGTCAGAAGGGTCGTCCTGCGGGGCATGGGGGTCAAGGCAGGCGGAATCCCAGTCAACACCTTCTACGCGCTGCCGGCTCTCAATTCGCCGTCGATGTCGAAATCTGCCCTGATCCTGACGGGCAACCGCGACACACTCTACACGGGGGGTGCGCTCGACCTCGGCCACGGACCACAGATCCTGCATGTTCCGGAGATGGCCGGCCGATACTACAGCGTCGAATTCTTCAGCCCCTGGCTCGACCTGTTTGCGATCGTCGGCCGCCGCACAACTGGAACTCGCGCGGGCGACTACCTGATCAGCGGCCCGGACTGGCAAGGGGCCGTGCCAGAGGGGATGACGAAGATCCTCTCTCCAAGCAATTCAGTCTTGGTCATCGGACGAGTGCTTGTGGAAGGAGATGGCGACGTCTTGACCGCCTATGACCTTGCGAAACAGATTCAGGTCGTGCCACTCACCGCTCGGCCTTGAAGTTGAGGGCTGTCTCGCAGAACACGGTGAACGGGTACTCGAATTCGAGAGGCCCGAATCTTCTCGATCTGGTCGGACGACAGGCCCACCTCCTTCGTCAGGCTCGCGAGCTGGCCCCCGTGCGCCGCCTTCTCGACCGGGTTGTCCGCCGAGTTCGCTTGCCCCCAGACGTCGAAGTGCGCTTCGACTTTGCCGATGACCGCCGTCGTGGATCGCCCGCGTCTATCTCGGACCCCGCGGGGAGTGGATGCCGGAGGTCGGCACCGAACCTCGGCGTGAGAACGGGCGCGTGGTCTGGCACCTCGTGACTGACGTGCCAAACTGTGGCGGTCACACGCAACTCACGATCGACGACGAGACGCTCGAGATTCGCCGGCACCACGTTGTTCCGTACTGACGCGGCTCACGCGATTGCCTTCCGCGGCTATTGACTCGTCGGTCCCATATCCATCTCGATGGCGCTCACGTACGCCGCTATTGCAGCGCGTAGTGTCGGATACGGAAGTCACCGTGGCGCCCTGGCGTAGAACCCGGTCGCCTGCTGAATGTCCTCGACGTCGACGCGGAAGAAAGTCTCCGTGACGGTCACGGAGAGCGAGTCTGCCCGATTCGCCGGTCCACCGCCCACCGATCCTTCTCGACATACCGTGCCTTCCACGTCGTCGACATCGGTGAACTCTGCCGGCTTGGGCCGCTCGCGGCGGTTTCTCGT
The DNA here is from genome assembly GCA_963831555.1 of uncultured delta proteobacterium. Classification (GTDB taxonomy): domain Bacteria; phylum Myxococcota_A; class Polyangia; order Polyangiales; family Polyangiaceae; genus Palsa-1150. Next base: position 26,433 of record CAWHQT010000011.1, on the reverse strand, counting down.
TTCCGGTACGTAGGGACGCATGACGGGTCCGGAAAAGGGCGCTGCGATGGCGGACGCCGAGCGTGGCGGCCTTGTTAAAGCCCGAGCGGGCAGATTCGCCGGCCGAAGTGCGCTGATGCGAGTCGTGGTCCTGCTCCGCAAACTTGCGCTTCCCATCGCGATCGGCGTTTTCCTTCTCGTGGCTCGGCACAGCCTGTACTGGACGGGGGCTGCGTGGGGGCTGGCCATGCTCCTGTCGATGAGCGGTTGGGGGTGGGCCGTCGAGCTTCTGATTCGCCCGCGCCGGCCGGTCGATTGGGGGCTCTCGCTGGCGTGGGGGTTCGCCGCCACCTTGACCCTCGGCGGCGTCGCGTGCGCGCTCCACGTTGCACGGGGGCCGGTTCTCATCGGCCAGGTGCTCGTGGGCTCGCTGCTGGCAACCGGCGCGAGCCTGCGCAGGTGGCGACCGGCGCCGTCGCGCCGCCGCCTTTTCGCGGCAATCGCGCGTCCGAGCCCTTTTGTCGTCACCGCCGCCGCACTCGCTGCGATCGCGAACGACTACTTGGGCCTCGTGGGGGATTATTACCAGTTCAATGAATCCGACGATCCCCTTCTCTACATGTATCTCGCAGAGAAAATCGTGCAGACGGGCTCGCCGCTCGACCCCTTCAACAGCCGGCGGGTGGCTCTCTACGGCGGCGTCGATTACCTCAATGCGCAGTTTCTGGCCGTGTGCCAGCACTACGAGCTGCACGTCGTGGATGGCGGCATCGGCGCGCTCATGCTCTTCGCGCTCGTCCTCGGCGCGGTGGCCCCTCGGGGGCTCCGTCGTGCGAACGCACTTCACCTCGCTCTTCCGCTCTTTCTCCTCGCGACGCTCGGCGACGTTCGCGTCAACATAGGCAGTCTGCTCACCGGGGCGGCGGCATTCGTGGGCACGTACCGCACGGTCCTATGGATTCACGACGAGCGATCCGACGGCAAGCCCCTCGCCCTGTCGCGCCTCGCGCTGCTCGGCGCTTGCGTCATGGCCACCAGCGTTCTCCGGCCGAGCAATGCGACGCCGGTCGCTCTCTTCGTCGGCCTCGCGCTGATCGGGCGCCGCGTGACGCTACGGGCGCGTGTCACGTGGCCCGTCGTATGGGACCTCGTGCGAGACGCGATCTACTGCGGCTTGTTCTGCATTGCGGTTCTTCTGCCTTGGCTCACCGTATTCCGAGAATCCGTGGGAACGATGGTCTATCCGCTCATGAAAGGCAATGCGACGCCCGGCTTCGCCCTTCTGCAGCCCGAAGCCGGAATTGCGTTCAACCTGCGGCATCTCATCGGGGACCTGGCTTACTCTCCCATCGATACGTCGCTCGTGATCCTCGCCGCGGGGCTGGTTCCCCTGGGGTGGGGCCTCGGGCGAACGAAAGTGCCGGCAGACTTCGTGCCGCTCCTGTCGGTGCTGTGCTTCGCGTCGTTGTGCTTCACGAGCTACATGTTCGGCGCGTTCGAAAGCTTCATCGATGCGCGGTACACCTATGCGTGTCTCGTCGGCTCGAGTTTCATCATCGTTACGTCGATTGTGGCGCGCCGCAACGCCCCCCCCAACCTCCTTGCCTCGCCGCGGGCTCTGCTCGTCGTCGCGGCGGTCGTTGCGCACGTGGCAGGGCACCGCGAAGCACGCAAGGATTCCGCGCTGGCGAGGGTGGACCTCTTCGAACAGGGCAGGACCACCTCCCGGAGCGTTGCCCTCGGCGATAACCTGGTGACGGTAAAATACAGAGACGTTCAATCGCACGTCCCTCCGCACGAGACGGTCGTGGTCGTCGTGCCCCAACCGTTCCGATTCGACTTCAAGCGCAACGTCGTCTTCAGCCTCGATTCGCCGGGCGGTCTGGGACCGAGCCCGGGTTTCCCAGTATTTCAGGGCCCCGACGTGTTGACGAACTACTTTCTTCGCAACGGTGTTCGATACCTCGTCACGGTGAATTTTCATACGACGATCGACCTGCTGAACCCTGACCGTTGGAAACGCGTTCTCGGGCTCGCGCACAACTACGGGGCGTACGAAGGCCCGTTCGTGATCGACGCGCTCCATTCCATCGAGAAAGTCGTCGAGAGCCACCGCGTGATCTACGAGAACTTCGGCATGAAAGTGACGGACTTGCGCGACTCCGGATAGCGAATGCAACGATCAAGGAGGAGCGTCGAGGTCCACCAAGGTCATTGCGTTGCCGCGGTAAATGACGCGTCGCAGTGTCGCAAGTTTTTCTATCGCGTCCATTCCGTCGAGCTGAAAGGGAGCCTCGCCGGCCAGGAACGACTCGGTGCTCAAGAAGGCGCGCCAGTGAGCACGATTGTATAGTTCGTTCGCCTGATTGAAGTCGGTCGAGACGACGTACCGAACCCCGTTCGCTTTGAAATAGTCCAGCAACGCTTGGGGGCCCCGGAAGGCGGGCCAACCGGGCTGCGGGCCGGTGCCGCCAAGCAGATCCAGCGTAAAGATGTCGTTGCGCTTGAAGTTGAACCTCCAGGGCTCGTGCACGGCCGTAACCGCGGCCGCTCCAGGCACCATATGCGCCTGAACTTCCACGTAGGCGGCGGTCGAGATGCCGAAGTTGGCTTTGAGGGTGCGCCCCTCCGAAAACGCGCGACTCACGTTGTCTACCGCCGTAATGTAATCCGTGCGAATTTCGTCGCGTGCGCAGGCAATGTGTACCGCGACGCCGGCCGTGACCAGGGCGACGCGAGAGCCGGAACGACCGACCGAGATGGCCACGAGGAGCGCCGTCGCAACGATGTACGCGTAATCGTAGCGGCAAATGGCATAAATATCGAACGCACCCGCCTGGCGAGCGAGAGCCCAGACCCCGATGAGCGTGCCAATCGTCAAAAAGAATAGGTCATTGCGGGCGCGGCCCGCGAGCGGGGCTAGGCCCGCCACGATGAACGGGGCCAAAACGGAGATGGGCTTTTCGTAGGATAGGGCCGTAAGCCACGCGACCGTGGCCGGCTTGAGGGAAGCCGTTCTGAGAAACGTCCATCCCGGGGTCAGGTTGCTATGGCCCAGCGGGTAGAAAAAGGTCCCGCAGGACTGCTTGAGCATGACCGCCCATGGCAGCAGGGTCGCCCCGAAAGCCACCGAAAAAATGGCCAAGACTTTGACGAAGGACCAAAGGGCGTCACGCCGCCAGGGCCGACGCGTCGCAAGCGCAAAGTCGGACGCCAGAACGAGGAGGATGAACGGCAGCACCGCGGGGGCGTTGCTGGTCCGCATGAGAATGGCGACGACGGCGAGAGCCGCAATGACGACCAGGCGTCGCGCTGCCATCGGCCATTTTGAATCCGCGTCGGGTGCAAGCGGCACTCTGAGCGTGCGATAGAGCGTCAGGATCACCGGCACGCCGGAGAGCTGACTCGCCGTGTTGATCCTCACGTTGATCAGCGTGAAGAGCAGAAGGAGCGCGAGCCCGAGCGGTGCCGCGTGCCATCCCTTGAGACCGGAGCGGCCCACGTACCCGACGAGGAGGGCCACGGTGAGCACCAGAGCGATGCCCGCGTCGACGACGTGCAGGTAGTAGAGGGGCGCGACGGCCAGAAACAAGGCGTGCAAGTACGGCTGGCCGCCGAGGGTCGAAATGCGCCGTGCGCTGAATGGCTCGAAGAGCGACCCCGTTTCCAGGAGTTTCTTCGGAAGCACGAAGTAGAGCGGGGGATCGTCCGACGGCTGAAAGTCGTGTTTGGCCAGGTAGGCACAGAACGTGAACGCAGCGATTGCGTAGGCCCCGAAGACAATCGTGATCACCCCCGCGTTGCCCACCAGGACGGCGAAGCGTCGCGACGATAGGGCCGCCGGCCGCCGGATGACGAAAGTCCAAAGAAGCGCGCCGACTCCCACGATCACTTGCGCTATCAGCACCGGGCGCACGGCAACGTGAATCAGGCTGAGGTAGCCTCCGGTCGATAACGCGAGCGCCATACCCCAGCCGGCGCGCATCCCCCAATCCAGCCAGCGATCGCGCGCAAGCCAGAAGTTCACGAGCGAGCCCCAGCCAACGAACGACGCGACAATCAGCGCGCTCCAAGCCATTGTCAGCGCCAGCGCGTCGCCACGAATTGCGAGGACGACCCCCGTCGTCGCGGCCGCGCCGCCGAGGATTACTGCCAGGCGGATTCGCTTGTCGGTGGGAAGTGCCCGCATGTACGCGGTCTATTCCCACCGCATGGCGCGACTGTCTACCACAAACGTGGCACGCAAGCCGCCGCCCGTGGCGGCGCAATCGGCGCTCGCGCGTCGGCTCGCGCGCTGCAGACAAAGTGGTACCGTCCGTGTCCGATGTCGGTCGCCGATCCCCACCCACTGCAGGACAAGCAGCAGCCAGAGAGTCGTCCCGTGGATACGGCTCTCACTCCAGAGTGGCGACACTACTTCCTGGCGCTGCTCGACCACGAACCGCGCTTTGCTTCGGCGCGGCGATTCTTGCGTAGGGACATCTGCTCGGTCATGCGGCGGCTCGTCCCGGGTGACGCCCGGGTACTCGAGGTGGGCGTCGGGGGCGGCCACGTCCTAGCCGCGTTGCCGAATCGCATTCGCCATGGGATCGACGTACTTCCCGCCGCGCTCGAGGCTTGCCGTCGGCTTGATCCAGATTTGCACCTGGAGCTGGGGGACGTTCTGACGCTGAGCGTGTCGGGGCGCTACGACGCCATCATCTGCGACCGGCTTTTGCACAGCGTCGATGACGTGCAAAGAATGTTGGACAATCTCGCCGCTCACATGGAGGAAGACGGCCGAATCTACCTTACGTGCTTCAACTTCCTTTGGGGTTTCCCGCTGGGTGCCGCGGAGCGGATCGGGATCACGGAACGGCCGCCGGAGGAGAACTGGTTTTCCGAGAGCTCACTCGAAAACCTGTTCACGCTGGCCGGCCTTGAGTCGGTTCACTTCGAAGATCACGTTCTCGTGCCGCTCGACGTCCCCCTCTTGAACAAGTTTGCGGCGCAGCTTCCGCTCTTCCGGTCCGGCTCGCTCTACCGGACGTACGTGCTGCGCCGCCGCCGCGTGCATCGCGCGCCGAACCCCGGAGTTTCGGTCATCGTCCCTGCGCGCAACGAATGGCAGAACGTCGCGGCCGCAATCGCCCGTACGCCGGTGATGGGATCGTGGACCGAGATCGTTTTCGTGGAGGGGGGGTCGACGGACAATACGTGGGACGAGATCCAGAGACTCATCGCATCGTACCGCGGCCCCTTGCGGCTCAGGGCGTTTCAGCAAACGGGAAAGGGCAAAGGCGACGCCGTGCGCCTCGGCTTCGACAAGGCGATGGGAGCCTTACTGATGATCCTGGACGCGGATCTCACGGTCCCTCCCGAGGAGCTTCCCAAATTCTACGATGTCATGGTCGGGGGGTTGACCGATTACGTGCAGGGAACACGCACGGTATATCCGATGGAAGACCAGGCGATGCGGTTCCTGAACAAATTGGGAAATGCGTTCTTCGCAAAGGCATTTTCGTTTTTACTCGATCAACAGATCAACGATACCCTCTGCGGCACGAAAGTGATCTGGAAAAAAGACTACGATCGGCTGGCAAAGCAGCGTGGGTATTTCGGCGAGGTCGACCCGTTTGGTGACTTCGACCTAATCTTCGGGGCTCGCAAGCTTCACCTGAAGCTCATGGAAATACCGATCCGATACAAGAGCCGCGTCTACGGGGAGACCAACATCTCTCGCTTTCGCGATGGCGCGCTCCTTCTCAAAATGACCGCGCTTGCGGCGCGAAAGATCAAATTCGCCTGAGTACGGTTTGGGTAGGGTGCCCGGCCCCTCAGCCCGTTCATCCTGACGCCGCGCGGCGGCGGGCATACTCCGTCATCGTGTCGCGCAGCGCCGCGTCGATCGGCCGCATGCTGATCCCCAGCCCGGCGAGGCGGGGGCTCGCGAGGACGCAGTTCGATCGCGCGTGGGTCGCAAGCCCGCGTGCGACGAGGTCGTCCTCCCCGATCAGCGTGTAGCGGTGCTCGGGGTCCACGACCTCTCGGTACAGGCGGAGTAGATCCTCGTGGCGCATCGTGCCCGGGTTCGTGGCGTGGAAGACGCCCGAAGCGCGCTTGAGGACGAGCTCCCGGGCCACGGCGACGAGATCCTCGATCACCGTGACGGAGTTCTCGACGTCGACGACCTCGCGGTACGAGGCCAGCTTCGTGATCAGGTTGCGAGCCCCGGGTGTGTGATCGATGGGCATTCGTAGTCTGGCAACGCCGACGTTCGGTAACTTCGACAGGACAAGATCGGCGGCATACTTGGTTCGCGAGTAAAAGGACGAGGGGTTCGCGAAATCGTCCTCGCGCCATCCCCCTTGGGCGGGTGAAGGGCCGTAGAAAATGCATCCGGAGCCCATGTGCAGGAGATAGGCACGTGCCTCGTGACAGGCCTCCGCGAGAATGAGCGGCCCGACGACGTTGGCGCGCTGCGTTTCAAGGGGGTGGCGTTCGCACCAGTCGACGTTTGGCTTGCCCGTTTTTCCAGCGCAGTTGATCACCGCGTGCGCGCCGTGCACCTGGAGCTCGCGCGCGACGAGGGCGCGATCGGTGATGTCCGCGGTCGACAGGATCGCGTCCGGAATGGCTTGCGCGAACCGAGTACCCAAAAAACCTGCACCAAAAACGACGATAGCCATTCTCCAGCCTCTCTCTCGGGGAGCGCCGTCTCCTCAGCGCGAACGACCGAGCTCCACGCGACAATCGTCGCCGACCAGAAGGTTGAGCGCGCCTTGTCGGCTGTCGCCGGGCTGAACGACGACGCGCCGCCCCACGAGCGAGTCTTCGAGCCGGCTGATGTCGCGAATGTGGCCTCCGCTCAAGATGATCGAGTGATCCACGCACGCTCGCTCGATTACGACGTCGTCGCCGATGCTCGTGAAAGGACCTATGTGCGAGTCGACGATGCGGGTGCGCTCTCCGATGATGACTGGGCCGCGCAGCGTCGTGCGAACGATTTGCGCGCTCTCGGCCAATCGTACACGGCCCGAGACGCGGCTCTCCGCGTCGATGACTCCCTTGAGGTCGTGGACGAGCCAGTCGTCGAGGACGGTGTCGTTCGCGAGGAGCAGATCGTCCTTCTTGCCCGTATCGAGCCACCAGGAGTGCACGCGCTCGAAGCGAACGACGTAGCCTTGCTCGATGAGCATGCTGATGGCGTCGGTGATCTCGAGCTCCCCCCGTTCAGAAGGCTTTATCCGTTCTATGGCCCCGAAAAGAGACGCTCGGAAGAGATAAATGCCGACCAGCGCGAGGTTACTCTTCGGGTGCTTTGGCTTCTCGACGAGGCGCACGACGTTGCCCGCGTCGTCCACCTCCGCGACCCCAAATTGCGATGGGTTGAGCACCTCTTTCAGCATCACGGCAGCGGCCACGGTTGGAGACGCCTGGAACGCCTGAACCGCCGTCAGGATCTTCGTGCCAATCAGGTTATCCCCGAGGAACATGCAAAAGTCGCTACCCCCGAGGTACGCTTGCGCGGTCTGCGCGGCATGCGCGAGTCCCGCGGGCCGGTTTTGCACGATGTAGGTAACGCGAATGCCCCACCGCGAGCCGTCTCCCACGGCGTCGCGAACTTCGGCACCCGTCTCCGGCGAAACAATAATCCCGATGTCACGAATGCCGGCGTCGACGAGGTTGTCCAGCACGTAAAATAGGATTGGACGGTTTGCGACCGGAACCAGCTGTTTGGCCCCCGTATACGTCAACGGACGCAGCCGCGTCCCCGAGCCCCCCGCGAGCACCAAGCCTTTCACGCGGGTCCTCCCAGGCCGAGCCGTTCGCGGCGGTAGGCGCCGGCCGACACCTTCTCGCACCAGGGACGGTTGTCGAGGTACCAGCGCACCGTCTTGCGGATACCGTCGTCGAAGGAGTGCAGCGCTCGCCAGCCGAGCGCGTCTTCGAGGGCACGCGGATCGATGGCATAGCGGCGATCGTGGCCGGGCCGATCCGCTACGAACGCGATCAACTCCGCGTAGCTTTCGATCGGCCGGGCGCGGGGCGCGAGCCGTGCGTTCTGTCGCGGCGGGATCCATTCATCCAAAATTAGGCAAACGTGTCGTACGATGTCGATGTTCGTGCGCTCGCTTCTCCCGCCGATAGTGAACGTGGCTCCGGCGTGCCCCCGCGTGAGGACGTCCAAGAGCGCGCGGCAATGATCTTCGACATACAGCCAATCGCGTATGTTCTGCCCGTCGCCGTACATGGGGAGCGCCCTGCCATCGAGCGCATTCAAGATCATGAGCGGGATGAGCTTCTCCGGAAATTGGTAGGGACCGTAATTATTCGAGCAGCTGGTGGTCAACGTGGGTAGGCCGTAGGTCGCGTGCATTGCGCGGACGAAGTGATCGGCGGAAGCCTTGGAGGCGGCGTACGGTGAATTGGGAGCGTACGGCGTCTTCTCGGAGAAGAACCCCGTAGGCCCGAGCGAGCCGAACACCTCGTCGGTGGAGACCTGAAGAAAGCGGAAACGGCTGGCATCCTCCGGCGGCAAGCGCTTCCAGTGGCCAAGCGTCGCCTGGAGAAGTTCGAAGGCCCCGACCACGTTGGTCTGAACGAACGCGCTGGGGTCGTCAATCGAACGATCCACGTGTGATTCAGCCGCGAAGTTGACGACGCCGGCTGGCCGGTGGTCGTCGAGAAGGCGAGATACGAGCGCTCGATCCTGGATGTCGCCTCGAACGAACTCGTAGGCATGGTCGCCGGGGAACGACGTGAGATTTTCAGGATTTCCGGCGTAGGTCACCTTGTCCAAGTTTATCACGCGAAAGCCGCGGCCAGCCGCCAGGCGCACGAAGTTGGTGCCGATGAATCCGGCCCCACCGGTGACGAGCAGAGTGCGGTTATCGGTCACGAAAGGCACCTCGCGTTGAAGCCGCGTGAACTCTGCGACAATCCGTAGACAATTGATGACGGCGGCGCAAGCGGTGAGCGTGCTCTGCCTCCGTGATCGTGCGCGCGTGCGGGATCGGAATGCGTGGGCCATCAGGCCGCGGGCGCAAGCCTTCGACGTCGGCGGTCCCACAGAGCCAGCACGGCGGGGGCAAGCAGGCCGAGCGTCATCAGGACGTAGGCAAAAGTCGCGATCACCGGATGGTAGACGAAGCGTACACGATGTTCGCCTGCGGCCGGCACACGCACCGCTTTGAACGTTCCCATCGAACGTTCGATCGGGATCGGCATGCCGTCCAGGCGGGCGGACCAGCCTGCGTCGAAATTGTCGATCCACGTGAGATAGCCCGGCTCCGTGGTCGTCACGACGAACCGGAGTTCGCTCCCGTCGAAGTATTCGATCACCGGCCGCATCCAACTGCGCGCGTGAGCGTCGCTGTCGGCCAGGAAGTCGGGGGCATCGTGGTGAATCGCATGGTCGAAGAAGAGCTTGTCTTTGCCCATGAGTCGGTGCAAGTCGTCCGGCTTCGTCCTTTCGAAGAAGCTCCAATAGGACTCGAAATCGAAGTCCGGCGTGGGAAGAACGGTCAATCCGTCGGGCGTCAGACCGAGAAAGCCGGGCCACGGGTTTCGTGTCTCGTTGAGGCGATCCAGGCTGAAATAGTCGCGCACGAGGCGGAAGAAATTGGACCTGCGGGTCGTGTAGGCCCAACCCTGGCGCATCAACGATCCCTTTTCCCCGACATCGACTCCCCGGCTACTCAGAAACTCGTCGACAGGCCGAGTCCACAGGAATCGCCCCTGAATCCCCGTGTCTTGCGTCACGAGTACGAGCGCGATGACCAGCACAATCTCCGGCCCGTGGCGCAACTTACTCCAATCGACGTTCATGACGCACAAGACCACGACGAACGTGAAGATGGTCGACATGAGAAAGTCGAAAGCGTTGGAGCCAGTCGGGAAATAGTGCGCCAGCCAGTCCGTGTATTGTTGATCGAATGTTTCTCTCACGGAATACAGCACGAGCTGGATCGCGAATATCGATCCGAATATGGTCCATGCCGCGCGTGGATCCAACGTGCGCTTGTCCGTTCCGTGCTGGATCTGGCTGGCGAAGAATACATACCCCTGGTGGATCGCCATCGCCAGGATGGGCAGCGTTATTACCGTCATGCGGGGGAAGTCGCGCATTTGGTTGACGATGGGAAGAAAGCTCCAAAGAGGCGCGAAGACATACGAGCGGTAATTCAAAATCATGCCGAGAAGGCCGATGAACCCGATCATCACCGCCACTTTCTCGGGCACGTTCGGGTGCCACCAGAAATAGAGTGCGATGAGAAACACCGCGAAGAGTCCCGGATAGATGCAGCCTTCCACGGTGACGACGGGCGGAAACAAGAATGCGCCGACGAGGTCCACCATCGAGTACGGATAGGACGTGGCATAGGCGAAATCCCCGCCGGCACGGTTGCGCGTGACCTTCGTGATGGCAGAGATCGCGGAGGCGTAGGGCGCGAGGATCAAGACGGGCGTGAGGACCAAGAAGATTTGGCGGACCAGCCGGTCCTTTACCGTGGCCGCTGGGCTTTCCCAGTGGAGATAGAGGGCGTAGGCTACGTAGAGAAAAAAGCTGTAGACGACGAAATACGGATAGCCAGCGGTAATTTCACAGAATAGTGCGGCCATTCCGAGGTACACGGGTCGGAGACGCACCGTGAAGTGGGCGGAGTGAATGGCGGCTAGCACCCATGGGACCCAGGCAATGGCGTGAATGGCGTTGGGGAAGCGGATGAACCCGGCGATCGACCAGCAGGCGGAGAGGGTGATCGACGTGAAGAGGGCCGCGCCGGGCGTGCCGTAGACCTGGTAAAGCCACCGGTACATTCCCAGGGCGAACAGGCCTACGCCGAACACCGTGTAAATCTGGTGAAACCATGCGTTGTAGTTTCCGGTCAGGAGACGCACCAGGAGCGGAAGTGCATTGAGTGGATACAGCGGCGCCGTAAAAGGATTCCCGAAGAACGAATAGCCTCCCGACTCCGCTGGGGACCACCACGGAAAGTGTCCGTGCGCGATGAAGTCGACGAGATACGCTTTGTACCGGTAGTAGAGAAAATCGAAATCGTTCTCGAGGACTAAGAGGGATGAATTGGGAGCGATGAATCGAAAATAATATAAAAACGGGAATAGAAACGCAACCGTCGGTCCGATGAAGCGCCTCATGCGGGCATATTTACCACCGCCCGGTGGGATCGGGAAATGTGCATTCACATCCGTCGAGCGATGATCGGCGCGCCGATGGTGGCCGTCGAACTCGCCGCGAAACAGGTGGCCGCCAGTTCTGCTGGACAGCACTCGCCGCGCGGGCCTGACGTCAAGCCCGCGGTTCGGACCCCGGCGGCTTCTTCGCGAGGCAGGACGGCCTGGAGTGCGGCCAGCGGCCGTGTTAGCCCTAGTGTGACAGTGTGACCTCGTTCCCCGCGGCGTTTCTTCGAGTTCGCTGGGATTACAGCCGAACCTATCCTATGCCCAATTCAAAAAAATCTCGCGTCCTCGTCTTCGTTATCGCGTACTGCGCCGAGACCACGCTGCGCGCCGTGCTCGAGCGAGTTCCGGCCTCGCTCTTCACGGAGTACGACTGCGAGATCTTGGTCGTCGACGACGCGTCGCAAGACCGGACTTTCGACGTGGGACGCCTCTACCAACAGGGGCACCCGAACGTCACCATGACCGTGCTCCGCAACGAGTACAACCAGGGCTATGGAGGAAATCAGAAGGTCGGCTATTCGTTCGCGATCGCCGAGCGATTCGACATCGTGGCCATGGTGCACGGAGACGGGCAATACGCTCCCGAGGAGCTGCCGCGTCTGGTCGCGCCGCTGCGCGAGGGGACGGCGGACGCCGTGTTCGGTAGCCGGATGATCGATAGGCTCGCCGCCCTTCGTGGCGGAATGCCTCTTTATAAGTATGTGGGCAACAAGGTTCTCACGGCGGCCCAAAACGCGCTGCTCGGGACGAAATTCTCCGAGTTTCACAGCGGGTATCGAATCTACTCCGTAGAGGCGCTGAAGCGCATCCCGTTCCTGCTGAATTCGAACGATTTTCACTTTGATACGGAGATCATTCTTCAGCTCCTCAACGCAAAGGCGAAGATACTCGAGCTGCCGATTCCGACATATTACGGCGACGAGATATGTCGCGTGAACGGGATGAAGTACGCGAAGAACGTGCTCGTCGCCACGATGAAGAATGCCTTTCATCGGAGTGGGTTGCTGTACCAACGCAGGTTCGATCCGCACGTGGAAGACAACACCCACTACGCCCCGAAGCTCGGGTATGCGAGCAGCCACACGTACGCGGTGGATGCCGTTCCTCGAGGCGCGAAGGTGATCGACATCGGCGCGGGGCCGGGGGCCATCGCCGAGGAGTTAGCGAGGAAAGGCTGTGAGGTGACCGTCGTCGACCGGTATCCGGCGAAGACATCGTCGCCTCATATTCGGGTCTTGCAGCAAGATCTCGACGCGGATCTGAAGTTCGACGTCAAAGAATACGAGTACGTCCTGCTGCTCGACATGATAGAGCACTTGCGCGAGCCGGAGCGCTTCATCGCGGCGTTGCGTTCGCAGTTCGACTACTCGCCGAAGACGATTGTCCTCACAACGCCGAACATCGCTTCGGTGGTCCAAAGACTCATGTTGCTCCTCGGACAGTTCAACTATGGAAAGGCCGGTGTTCTCGACGTCACGCATACGCGACTATTCACGTTCCGAACGCTTCGGCGCTTGTTGCGGGATGCCGGATTCAAGATCAAAACGATCAAGGGTGTCCCGGCGCCCTTCCCGAAGGTGCTCGGCAATGGGCTTCTCGGTCGAGCGGCAGTGAATCTCAATCTCCTTGCAATTCGGGTTAGCAAGACGCTATTTTCGTATCAGATTTACGTCGAGGCGGAGTCGACCCCCGACGTCAACTTCTTGCTCAGGGATGCAAAGGAAAAAAGCGCCATTCGAGGCGCCGTCGTGCTGGCGGAGTCGAGGGTCCAAGGGTCTCAGTTTTCCTGAGGGTGTGCGCCACGATGAGTAGTCGTTCCCCTCTCGACCCGGTCAGGGCGTTTCGCCGCGGTTCACGGGGCGTGCTGGGTCATTGCCCCATTCGTTCCAGGAGCCATCGTAAACGGCCACGTCGTTCCGGCCCAGCATGCGGAGGGCCTCGAGCGGCACCGTGCACGATATTCCACCATTGCAATAGACGATGACCTCTTGCGGCAGTTCGTGGACATCGAGCCCCGCTTCGGCGAAAACGCGAACGAGCTCCGTCGGGGGAAGAAATCGTCCTGAGTCCGTGTCGATGAGGCGCGCGTAGTGAACGTTCCTGGCGCCCGGAATGTGCCCGCTTCGCGCTGCGGCGGTGAGGGCTCCGGAATATTGCTCGGGCGCGCGCGCGTCGACCAAGACCACGTCGCCTCGGCCGAGCGCCTGCGCGACGTCGTCCGCCGTACGGCGCAGCAACGGACGCGTCCGCGAGGTGAATCGTGCTGGCGCGGGACGAAGCACGGCGGTCTGGGTCGGACGGCGCTCCGCTTTCCAGCGGAGAAAGCCACCGTCGAGAACGCGTACGGCGTCGTGTCCGTGATAGCGAAGCGCCCAGGCCATCCGGCTTGCGAAAATGTGATCGTAGTCGTCATAGGCGATGACGAGCGTATCGTCGCCGATCCCCAGCCGGGCCATCGCCGTCGCGAAGGCGTCAGCCTTGGCAACTTGCACGGGAACGGGATCGTCGGTGTCGACGATGTCGCGCGTCCAGTCCACGAATACAGCGCCGGGGATGTGTTCCGCCTCGTAGTCCTCGCGCTTCGCGCAATAACGCGGAGTGTTGCCGGGGGGGCGAACGCTCCCGCGAATGTCGACGACGCGCACTGCCGGATCCTCCAGGCGTGCCTCCAGCCAATCGGTCGATACGATGACCGATTCGACGAGACCCGAAGGCGCGTCGCCCTCGCTCACGAGGCGTGTTTTTCGATCATCGCGGCCAGGCGGGGCACCGCAGCCTCCACGTTCTTCTTCGCCCCTCCACGAAGCTTCTCGTAGGTGCCTTTGACCATCCCGCTCTTGGAGCGCTTGGCCTTCTCGTCCGTGATCGTCAGCAGCGCATCGGCCACGCGGGTGGAATTGGCGTTGAAATACTCGCGGACTCCGCGCCCGCTCGCTCTCGATGCCTGATAAAGCGGGTCCAGTGCTTGCGCGAATTCCGGCAGCAAGTCGATGACGACCTGCCTCACGAATCCCGGCTTGACCCCCTGAACGGTCTTGTAGCCGGCTTTGATGACGAGCCCCGTGAGGCCCCCCTTGTCGGCAACCTCCGCGTCGATGAGCGCGAGACAGTCCTCGACGACTGCGCTCTTCTGGGTATCCGACGTGAGGGCTTCAATGAGGTTCGGCATGGCTCCCTTTCCGTGCTTGCGGCTTAGCACAGCCCCGTTGAACGAATACGCGTCGCGAGTGATGGCCCGTTTGACACTTCGCGTCATAGCGCGCGAGCGGCTGCGTTCAGGCTCCTCCCGAAGCGGGTGGCGCGGAGCGATGCGGGGCCGAGGGAGGAGGCCGAACCCCGGTTTCGTAAGAAGCGGCGACAAATTCCGGCCTGGCCGGGGCCGCCTGCTAGGCTTTGGAAACACATGATGCGGCGCGGCGCCTGGATTGCCGGCGGCTTTTTCGCCTTAGGGGCGGTATGGCTGTGGGGCGCGCGCGGCGGCCCTGCGCTTGCCCCCGCCCCGGCCGGGCCGGCGGTGACGGCGGTTGCCCCGGCTTCCGACGAAACGCCCTCCCAACCAGCCGGAGATGACGCCAGGTCTCATTCGTTCCGTGTGCCCACCGGGCAACCGCCGTCGCTTGGGTGCGACGCGGCGCGAGCCATCGTCGCCCAAGCACGCGAGCAGCTCGGGTATCCCCCCGAGCCCGTCGAGGCTCGTGCGCTCGCGGATGCGGCCGCGGACTGGCTCGACCCCTATGGGCTCTGGAGTGTCGCGCCGGACGCGCCGCTCGCAAATTTGTTCGAACGCCGCTCGGGCGCGCTCCTCGCGGAGCTCGAGGGGCGCGGCTCGCGCGATTGCGAGACCGCTCGCACGCTCGGCGTGTCGCTTGTCTCGTGGGTTGGCGAACTCCGGTCGGTCTTCGATGGGGCCCGCGCCACCGCCCCCGCCAACGAAGACTTGATGACCACGGCCTCGGCGCTGGCGTTCGAGGGGGCCACGGTCACACGTCCCGCCCGCGTCCTGGCGGCCGCGCTCGGCCGCCGGATTGGCGCGATCGAGCGCGACCTCGGGGTGTCTGCAGGGCCTTACGCCGAGGCCGCGCGCGCACGCTATTTCCCCGCGTTCGACGCCGAGGAGTGGGCTGGCGTGGTCCTCGCCGCTGCCGTTCGTGCCTATGTCCCGGCCGTGGACCCGCATGGCGCGTGGGCGCCCCTGGACGAGGAATCGAGCGTGTACGAGGTCGACCTCGAGGCGCGGCCCCCGGCACGGCTTTGGGACAAGGCAGAACGTACTGCCATCGGCGTCAAGCTTGAATCGGGGGCAGCGCCCCCCCTCGCCGATGGGGACGTCCTGGTCTCTTTGGCCGGCGTGGCGACGGCCGGCTTGAGTTACGAGCAGATCGAGCAACTCGGATATGCGGCATCCGATGCGCGCCCACCTGCGCGCGCCGACGTGCTGCGCGCCGGTGAGAACGCGCTCGTGACGACCTGGCTTGACGGTGTGTCCGCTGATGGCAAGGCCACCGGTGCGTCGGCGGAAGGTGGTGACGAGCTTCCGGTCGAGCGCGTTCACTATGCGGACGGCGACGCGGTCATCGTGGTTATCCACGATGTGCGCGACGACCTGGGCGACCAGCTTACGCGCTCGCTTCTGCGAGAGCGAGAGCGCGAGGGCGCGCGGGCGATCGCGGGGGTCGTGCTCGATCTCCGGGGCAACGGCGGGGGATCGACCGACGGCGCGATTGACGCCTTGGGCATCTTCATTCCCGGAGCCGCGCTCTTTCCCATGAAGCGCCGGGACGGATCCATGGAGACGGACCGCGCGCCGGAGCCTCCGGGGGTCGACCGCTGGAGGGGTCCCGTGGCGACGCTCATCGACGGCGATACGGCGAGCGCTGCGGAGATGATCGCGGGAGCTCTGGCGGCGTATCGGCGCGGGCCCTCCGTGGGTATGCGAACGTTCGGCAAAGGATGCGCGCAGGAGTACCTGGACGACGATGCCCATGCCGGCGTCCTTCGCTTGACCACGCTGCTCTACGCGTTGCCGGATGGCACGCCCGTTCAGCGCGTCGGATTGACGCCGACGATCCGCTTGCCTTTCGGCACTCCGGAGACGAACGACCGAGAGGCGGCCCTGCCGCACGCTCCGCCCCGATGGCGCGGCCCCGATGTTCGCGATCGGTCCGTGCTCGCGCACGCAGAGGATGGAACGTGGGCCGTGACCTGGCCGCCGCACGGCGGCGACGTGGGCCAATGCCAGGACGCAGAAGTATGCAGAGCGTTGCGTTTGGTCGGAATGAGCGCCTTCACCGCGCGCCGCACGATCGCAGCCAAAGGTCGGTGATCCGAAGCGCTCGTGCTTCGTCGCTCGGACGGAAATCGTTAGTCGGCTTGCGCGGACAGAGCCTGCGCGTGGGTTCGAACCGACGAGCCTCGCAGCGCGGTCAAGTCGAGCGGCGAAGCGATCGTGCCATCCGGCAAGCGGCGCCCGAGCGCCGTGCGCACCGCCCGGTGCGGAATGGCTGAATCGCCGAACATTGCCTCGACGACTTCCGCAATCTTCACGCCCCCGGATCCCCGGACGTCGACATCGGCCGCGAACGTGACGAGGTCCCCCGCGATGGCCGCCTGCTCGAGGGCCGCACCGTTGTCGGGCGCGCCAATCGCGATGTACCGTAAGAAGTCCCTCACGTCGACGCGCTTTCCGATGCCGTCGATGCGCCGAACGACGATGATTTCCGTGGCGGCGAGCGTCGCCGCGATGCGCTCGCGGACCCAATCGGCATTGCCCCCGGGCATCGCGACGGAACGTGGCAGCCCGACGACGTACCGCGCAACGTCGATCACACGGGAGATCGCCGCGTCTCCCGCCTCGAGCTTTGCGCCGCCGATGAAGCGTATGCCAGGCTGCGCACCGGCGGATAACTCGTCCAGAATCTCGCTCGGGTCGAGTTCCGCGGCGATCTTTACGTCGACCGCTTCCGCGAGGCTGGCCACGCCGAGAGACAGCGCCGGACCGAACATCATGTCGGGCTTGGGGTGAAACCCTTGCGAGTAGAAGAGCGGTAGCTCGAGGCGACGGAACGCACGCGGAAGGGCGCGAATGAGATCCAAATGGGATAGAAACGCCGCGGTCCCGATCTTCTGGTACGCGAAGCGGTAGCGTATCGGCTCCCCCTGCGTCAGGCGTCGCGGTCGTGGGCTCCTGGTGCCCCGCGCGGTGGGGGCGGGCGACACGGCGCGTGGCTCATCGGCTTTCAGACCGCGCAGATACGAAAGCCGCTGTTCGCGCATCGCCGAGAGATCGCACGCGATCCCACAATCGTAGCAAACGAGTTTGCGTTCCTCCGACGTGGCGTCGCGAAGATTGGTCGCATGCACGAACGCGCCGGCGACCTTGCCGCACGGGAGCGAGAGCTGATTGCTCAGGGCCTTTCGATACTCCCGAAGAAGAAACCCATCTTCCAGTCCCACGTCGATGTGGTCCCAAGGCAGTCTTGCGGAGACCGGGATCGTTTCCAGATACTTCCCGGGGGCGACGCCTTCGGCACGGAACGCGTCCTCCCAAATCCCCATTTTCTTTTGATCCTCCCACGAGTCGAACCGCGCTCCGTTTCGGAAGGCGCGCAAAAGAACGGGAGCCAGCGTGCGGTCGCCCCTCGCGAAGACGGCCTCGAGCCACGAGGATTCTCCATCGTGCACGCGTAGCTCCACGCTCGCGGCGCGAGCCTCGTCTTCGAGCCATCGCTGCTTTTTTCGCACCACGTCGGGCGTGTCCATTGCGCACCATTGAAATGGCGTATGCGGCTTCGGCACGTGGGTCGATACGCTGACGGTGACTTTGGGCGATCCGCCGGAACCCTGCTCCTGCTTGACGCGCTTGCCAATCGATCGCGCTCGGCCGCCCACGCGCGGGATTTCCCGTACGTCCTCCTCTCGCTCGGTCGGCAGTCCGATCATGAAATAGAGCTTCATCGACTGCCATCCACGGGAAAACACGCGCTCGGCGGTCTGCAGAAGCTGCTCCTCGGTGACGTTCTTGTTGATGACGTCGCGCATGCGCTGCGTCCCGGCCTCAGGGGCGAACGTCACTCCCGTTGCGCGAACGCGCGCGATGTCGTCGAGGACATTCTCGTCCAAACCGTACGCTCTGAGGCTGGAGACCCCGAGAGACACTCGCTGCGGAGCGAGCGCGTCGGTGACCTTCTTCACGAGCGGCGCGATGCACGAGTAGTCCGCAGTCGAAAGGGACGTGAGGCTGGCCTCGTCGTACCCGCTCTTTCGTACGGCGCTCACGATGGTGGCTACGATCTGTTCGGGATCGCGCTCGCGCACAGGCCGGTAAATCATTCCGGCTTGGCAGAATCGGCAGCCTTCGGTGCACCCGCGCGCGACCTCGATCGACATTCGATCGAATATCGCCTCGGGACCGCCGACGGGGCTGTCATCCGGAAACGGAAAGCGATTGAGGTCATCGACCACCGTGCGAGTCACGGGGAGGGGCGCTTCGGACGCGAGCGGCCGATCGATCACCGTGAAGCCCGTGTCAGCATCGAGGCGGGTTTCATAGAGAGACGGGACGTAGACCCCCGAAAGCGCGGCGAGTGCGCGAAGCCGCGCGGCGCGTGTGAGGCCCGCCTTCTTCGCGCGCGTCCACACCAGTGCGACTTCGCTCGTTCGCTCCTCACCGTCGCCGATGACGATCGCATCGAGAAAGGGCGCGAGCGGCTCCGGGTGCGTCGCCGTGGGGCCGCCCGCGAGAACCAACGGGTCCTGCTCTCCACGGTCCTCCGCTCGGAGCGGGATGCCGCCGAGGTCGAGCATTAGAAGGACATTCGTGTAGGTCAGCTCGAACTGCAGCGAGAAGCCGACGACGTCGAAGTCACGGAGCGGGCGGGCACCCTCGGCGGACACGAGAGGGATCCCTCGCGCACGAAGCTCCGCCTCCATGTCGATCCAGGGGGCGTACGCGCGCTCCGCAAGTGTCCGCGCGTCGTCGTTGAGGACCTTGTAAAGAATCTTGAAGCCGAGGTGGCTCATCCCGATGTCGTAGACATCCGGGAAAGCGAGGCACACGCGCGCCTCCACGGCGTCCCAATCCTTCACTCGCGCACCGAACTCGCCCCCGAGGTAGCGCGCCGGCTTCTGCACGCGGTGCACGAAGGAAACGTACGGATGTTCAGGGGTCGGCGTCGGCATGGACGTCTGCATTTAGCGCATCCGCGGGCCGTTGAATTGTCGCGTTGCATGGCGCGACGACGCCAGCCGCCCACGAGCAACTGCGATGCGTGAGGGTTGCTGATGACAGTGTATGCGCGGAGGCGTGGATCCCCCTTCACGGCACGCGTTGCGGCGCCGTATCGTCGGGAGACTCCTTAGACTTCGATAACCCAAGACACAGGAGGCCCCCTTGGCGCGCGTGCTCGTCGTTGACGACAGTTCGTCGGTCCGATCGCTCATCGCGACCCGACTGCGTGCGCAGGGCTATGACGTCGACGAAGCCGTGGACGGGGAAAGCGGTGCCGAACGAGCGCTCCTGGCCCCTCCTGACATCGTCGTTACCGATCTCGTCATGAAGGGTATCTCGGGCGTGCAGCTTGTGTGTAGTCGATGGCCTGATTGCTCTGCGAGGCATAGCCGGCGATGTAGGCGCCGACGCCGTTGTTCATGCCCTGGAGTTTTTGCAGGAAGTAGTGCGGCTCTTCGAGAAGATCGCCGTTCGAGAAGGGACCGGACAGAGGCTCGGTGTACAGCGTGCCATCCACCTTGCCGGTTGCCGCGTTGTAGACGCCGACGACCTTGGCTGCGGGATAGATGTCGAACGGATTGTTGGCGACGACGGTTGTGGCGGGCGTGCCGGAGATGCCGGCGCCTGCAGTGACGACAGCGCAATTCGAGAGCGCACCAAACCCCCATGCGGTGACGGCGGGCGCGGTGGTCCAGGTGCCGGTGATGTTGACCTGCGGAGGCGCATTCTGGCCGCCGTAGCCGCTGCCGCCGCTTGCGCTGCAAGCGGTGACGGCGCCGTTCGAGACGGTGAGGGAGACGGCGCCGCCTGTGCCCATCGTGGCATAGGCGCGTCCGGAGTAGCTGCCCATGCCGGTGCCGGGCAGGTAGTTGTATCCGCCGAAGAGGGTCACGGTGCCGGCGCTGCTATTGCTCATCATGATGGGGATGGCTTTGCGGATGGTGCTGGCGAGGTTGGAGTCGATGGGGATGGAAACACCATTGGTGCTGCCGGGGACGACGCGGTCGGCCTCTGCCTCCCATGCGTAGCCGGTGAGGCCTCCGGTAACGACGTAGGCGCCGACCGGATGCGGGATGCGATCGGTCGCAATGGTGATGGCGCCGGTGCTGACTGCGGTGATTTTTTCGCACTCGTAGTTGTAGTCGAAGATGCAGAGCTGCTGGCCGGTCGAGAATCCCGCGGAAGAGGCGACCTGCAGGGTGAGATTGGTCTGCGGAAAGGCGTTGGTGTATCCAGCGGGATTTTGCACGGCGGCGCTAAGCGTGGTCTGCGTGGAGGTTCCGCTCACTGGAAACGTGCAGCCCGCGCAGGTGACGGTGGCGTTGCCGCCCACATTGGCGATGGTGCTGATGGTGCCGCTGGATTTTTGCGAAAGATCGATGACGATGCGGTCTTCGCCCTGCGTCCCAGGATTGACGACGGATGTGGTTGCAAGGGTGCTGGAGCCGTCAGAGCCCGCGCTGACGCCGGCGAGATTGGCCTGAAAGACGACCCCCTGCTCGTAGGCCATGTAGCGTGTGGACTCGTTGCCTTCGTCGGCCAGAGTGCTGGGGCCGCCGTAGCTGATGGTCTCAATGTCGTGGCCGACGCAGTCGCCGTTGCCGATGCAGTTTTCGCTCTGCAGCATGTCGCCGGAGTTCTGGCTTTGCGTGTATCGCCACGAGTTCAGGATGAGCGAAGCGAGATTGGTTTTTTCGTTGTAGAAGCTTCTTCCCCCTCCGAAGGAGAAGTCTTGCAGCTCAAGCGCCGGCGTGATGGTGGCGTTGATGCCCTGGGGCGCGGTGATGGTGCTCATGGAAAACAACGGCGGCATGAAGAAGCGGTTATTGCCGGGATATTGCGCGGAGGAGTTGAAGTACCACTGCGGCACGCCGAAGCGCATGTCTTGCACGCTGGCGATGGGTTGCGCGGACGTGGGGCCCTGCACGCCGGCGTAAGGCAGGCCGATGATCATGGTGGCGAGACTGCCCCACGGCGGAGCTTCGGTCTGCGCGTAGAGCGCGGGGGCCAGGATGGAGCACACATAAGCCTGTGACGCGCACTGCGCAAGCGACATGGCGATGCCGTTGTTGCCGGTGTTGGCGGGCGACTGCATCTGGTCGGCGTGAAACTGGCCCGCGACCGACTGCGCGTTGACCTGGCCGGTGAAGGTAGCCCCGGCAAGCGCGGCCGCGCCGAGGTTGGCCAGAGCCGCGGCCGCTGTGGATGCGCCGGTGCCGCCCGCGGAGAGCGGCACGGCGCTCACGCCGGCGAGGGTGGTTCCGGCTGCGTTGTAGTAGGCGATCTGGCCGGAGGCGCCGGTGTTGATGGTGCCTCCAGTTCCGTTTGACCCGCCCGATCCTGTCCCCGTGCCGCAGGCCGCGCCGGTGTTGGTGATATAGCCGGAGTTGTCGATCTGCAGGCAGTCGTGGCCGCTGGACGCGGCGAGTCCGGGAAACTTGATTGCGTTGGCGGCGGTGAAGCTTGCGTAGAGCAGGGCGCTGTTGCCGCCGTACACGTTGAAGCCGCTGCCCGAGCCGGTCTCGTAGTTCACCCGCACCACGCCGGTGGAGTTGGAGGCGTCAATGTAGGTGTCGCCGCTGTTGGTGCTTTGGTAGGCCTTGATGCTGTCGAGACCGCCTGTCGCGGAGTTGAGCGCCCAGTTGTTGCCGGCGTCCTTGACCATGTACCACTGGCTGTTGCCGTTGAAATCTTTGTACGTATAGGAGCCCTTTTGGCTGGTGGTCGCGCCGGGCCAGAGATAGTAATCAACCTCTGCATCGGCGCTGTTGCGCACCGTCATGGTGCCGGTGGATTGTGTCGTGCCGCCGACCTGGAGGGTTCCATTGAACTGCGCGCTGCCGGTGTTGCTCACGGTGGCCACGGTGGATTCAGTGGGACCGCCGGAGCCGAAGACCACGCCGCCGGTGCCGGAGTTGTTCGAGCCGTTGAGCAGCACCGCGCCGGTTCCCGCTGAGTTGATCGCGGTCTGATTGTTGGTGCTGGACTGGCCGTTGTTGTACTGGCCAATCGACACGCGATCAACGTTGTTGAGCTCATCGAGAATCTCAAAGTACTGCTCGCCGGCGGTTGCGTCCGTCAAGCCCGTCGTCCAGCGGTAGCCGTAGTCCGTCTGATAGCGATCGAGGAGTCCACGTTCGTTGCCGAGTCCTATGCCGAGACGGTAATGGTTGGTCACGGTCGCGTCTTTCTGGCTGCCGTACCAGTCGCCGTTGAGGCCATTGAAGGCGCGATGGAACGTGTCCTGGAAGCTGTTGCGCGTGCCGTTATCGGTGAGCTGGCCGGTAAACAGCGTGCCGCCGGTGATCCAGTCGTTATAGGAGCTGCCGGCGTCGGCGATGACCTGGTTGGTGGAGTTTTCATTGCGCAGTCCGACAAGGGTGTTGTTCTGCGCGTTAGGCCCGAGGTGCAGAGCCGTTGCGCAGCCTTCGACATCGCCCCCGGTGAAGGTGTTGCCGTCGCCCTGCTGCAGATTGATGCCGTACGTCCCGGCGATGGGGCCACCGTTCGCTGTGGGGCAATCGATGTGCAGGCGCACGAACGTGCTCGCATTCATCCAGTCGGTGGTGGCGGCATTGGCGACCTGATGACCGATGGCGTTGACGGCGGTTTGATAGCCGCCGAATTCGATGTCGTAGAAGGTGCCTCCGGTGTAGTTGCCGGTGCCGTCGAGGGTCATCCCGGTCTGGTTGGAGTTGCCAAGCAGATACAGGCTCTGGAGGTCCAGCTCCTGCGTGCGGTAGGCACGATGCCTTGCGTCGTCGACGTCGCCGCGCTGGTGGTATTGATCAGCACGTTGTCCAGGTGGAAGCCGGGCGTGTCGATCTGATACGCCGGGTCTCCCACCTGGACCATCGCCGCCGCGCCTGAGTACAGGAAGGCTGTTCCGCCCTGGCTGCCGCCGGCCAGGGATCCACCGCGGAGCGCGCATCCACGCAGCGACACGTTGCGCGTGCCGGGGGCGACGATGATCTGATTCGGAGTTGATACGGTGGCGCACGGCAGCAGTACGATCACGTTCGCCGTCGAGAGTGTCAGGTTCGAACCCATCGACTGGGTGCCCGAGAAATTGCGGGCATCGCACGTGCCGCCGTTGGTTGCGCTCACCATCCCAAGACAGGTTTGCAGCTTGGCGCCGAAGTCCGCGCCGGCGAGCTGGTCGACTTGAAGGGCCGCGCCGAGTTGCTGCGCGGTGAGAGGGCCGGTGACGGTGCCGCCGGCGAGGGGCAGAGACTGGGCAACGCTTGCATCGACGTAGTGTTTGTCGGCGGCCTGCAGGGGCTGCGTGGGATCGCCCGCAAGCGTGAGCGGTCCGGTGAGATTGCCGCCGGATGCGGTGAGCAGGCTCTGCGTGAGCTCGGAGATGGACTGGTCGACGTAGGATTTGCTGACCGCCTGGACAGCCTGCGCGGCAGGCATCAACTGGGCGCGGACCTGGCCGATGGTCGCTTGCGCGGCGGCGGGGACGACCCAGTATTCCGTGCTGGTGGTGCCGTCGCTCATCTGATAGATGGCGGTGTAAAAGAGGCCGGCCGGGGTTGCGCCGAGATTGGGCGCGAGATTGGCGCTGACGAAGCCGTCGGCGGCGATGGGGAGCGTAAGTTGTCCTGCGGCGACAGCTTGCCCGGCAGCGGTGGTGAACGCGGGCCAACTGAGACTCACCGTGCCGGACGCGGGCTGGCCGTTGGCAAGATAGACAGTGCCCTGCACCGTGGTGGTGCTGACTGCCTGCGCGTGCGCGAAGCACGGGAGGAGGATCAGACATAATCCGAGTTGAAGAACGAGGAGGGCGGATCTGCCGGCGCGGAACAATCTCATTGTGGACTCCATGGTGATTCGTCGTGCGGAATACAGCAGAAAGACGGCGCGATCGCGCGCCTTTCTGCTGTATTTCATTGCGAGCGTGCTCTTAGAGCGGCTCGCCTGTTGCAAGGGCCTCTTCTTCCGGGGTGAGCGGGGGGGCTATCCACTCTTTTTCCAGTTCGATTTGCTTGCTGATGGATTGAACCACCTGCTTCCTCGAGGCCTCTTCGGTATCGATCTGGTCTTGTGCCAGTTCTACGAGCAGGCGGGCGCTGATGCAGTTGCCCTTCTTGGTCGCTTCGCAAAGGGCGCTTGCGATCTCCGTTGCATGTTTCTCCACTTGATTGAAGGCTTCATCGTTGAGTTTGAGGAGTTTTCTTTTTGGTCTGCGTTTTGGTGATTCCATTCTTCCGCCGTTTCCCGTTCCAGTATTCCGCAACGCAAGCGGGTGTTGTGCCGGAAACAAAAAAGGGGCAATCCGGGATTGTCCCGATTGCCCCTTCCGTACGTTCCCGACCCGTGCAGTCGCGGAGGTGGTCCGTTTGATTGTTTGAAAAGCAGCATGGCTGCTCGGTTGAGATGCATCAGTAGGAATGAATGTTCTTAGCTTACGGAATCGCCGAATTTCAGCGATTCCGCTAAGCTAACATTCAATTCCTCCTGCGGTCTCAACCGAGCAGCCAATGCTGCTTTTCAAACAATCGAACGGACCACCTCTCCGCGACTGCACGGGTCGGGAACGTACAGAAGGGTCAATAGGGGCAATTTCCGGATTGCCCTTTTTTTTGTTTCCGCACAACACCCGCTTGCGTTGAGGAATGCTGGAACGGGAAACAGCAGAAAAATGAAATAGCCAAAACGCAGACCAAAAAGAAAACTCCTCAAACTCAACGATGAAGCCTTCAATCAAGTGGAGAAACATGCAACGGAGATCGCAAGCGCCCTTTTCCGAAGCGACCCAAGAAGGGCAACTGCATCAGCGCCCGCCTGCTCGTAGAACTGGCACAAGACCAGATCGATACCGAAGAGGCCTCGAGGAAGCAGGTGGTTCAATCCATCAGCAAGCAAATCGAACTGGAAAAAAATGGGATTACCTTCCCCGCTCACCCCGGAAGAAGAGGCCCTTCGAGCCGGCGAGCCGCTCTAAGAGCACGCTCGCAATCGAAATACAGACAGAAAGGCGCGCGATCGTTTTCTGCTGTATTCCGCACAACGAATCACCATGGAGTCCACAATGAGATTGTTCTTCACGCACCTTTGTCAACTCGGATTATGTCTGATCCTGCCTCCCGTGCTTCGCGCACGCGCAGGCGGTCCCCCCCCCTCTGGCGCAGGGCACTGTCTATCTTGCCAACGGCCAGCCCGCGTCCGTCACGGTGCATACTTAGTTGGCCCGCGTTCACACCCCCGCCCGGCTCGCCATCCGCCGCAGATGAACTTACACTCCCCATCGCCGCCGACAGCCGAGTCAGCGCCAATCTGGCGCCCAATCTCGGCGCAAATGGGGACCGGCCTCTTTTACACCGCCATCTTCCTGGGATAGGAGCAACGGCACCACCAGCACGGAAGATCTCGGGTCGTCCCCGCCGCCGCGCGAGCCAAAAACCGTCTCGGCCAGGTCCGCGCCCCACTGATGCCTGCCGCGCAGACTGTGAGGGCGGGAGTCAGCAAATCCTACGTGGACCCAGTTCATCTCCGAGCTCGGCGCAAGCCTACCCACCGCATCCGGCGGCAATCTCACCGGACGGCTCGCGCTTGCGGGCGATGCCCCGCCGCCCTGGGAGCCGCCCGACAAAACAAAGTGGACCCCGGGGTTACCCTTTGTCTGCCCCTCGCCCGCGGCACCGTCACCGGCCCTCTCACCGCGCAGCAACTCGGCGCCCGCCCGTCAAGTGGACCCCAACTCCGCCGGCGCGGACTTCAGCGCGCCGAGCTTCAACCCTCTCTTGGGATGGTGAGCGCAACCAACGGCAGCACGTGCGATGCCCGCCAAATTCTCGGGCACCCAGTCGATGGGTTCGAACCTGACCCTCTCGACGGCGAACGTAATAGGACTGCTTGCTGCCCGTGCGCCGCGTCTCAACTCCGAATCGGATCGTCGTCGCCCCCGGCACGCGCAACGTGTCGCTGCGTGGATGCGCGCTCCGTGGTGGATCCCTGGCCAGCAGCAGCCAGGCGTTCTTTCTTTACGCAGCGGGCGGCGGCGATGGTCCAGGTGGGAGGCCCAGATATCGATC
>CAWHQT010000010.1:0-219864 GCA_963831555.1 uncultured delta proteobacterium | reverse complement strand
ACATCACGAACCTGCCCGTCGAAACCATCGTTCTGGATCCGCCCGAGGTCACCGCGGCCGGCGGCGTCGGATACACCCTCGTCGGCGCGGAGAAGTCCAATCGCATCGCGTTCTCTCCCGCTCGGTACATCCGCCTGCGACTTGTGCAGCGCACCTTTCGCAACGACACCATCGGTTCTGCGGAACGCATCGGTGCGGACGGGGAGACTCCGCCATGCGCTTCGGCGGACGAGCCGCCGCCTCCTCCCGAGGCCGTTCTGGTCACGGCGCCCGTCCCGGATGCGGTGTGGCCCCGCGTGATGGCAGATCCCAGCGCCATCGCGCACGCCATCGTGAGCAAGTACGAGGACCTTTTGCCCCTGCACCGTCAGGAGGGCATCAGCCAGCGCGACGGCTTCACGCTGCCCCGCTCGACCTTGTGTGGGTGGCTCGACCCCGCGGAGAAGGCGCTCGGCCCCATCGTCGACGCGATGTTTCACGACGCGAAGAAGGCACCCAACCTCGCCGTCGATGCGACGGGTGCGTCGGTCCGAGGCCCCAAGAAGGGGGCGTGTGAGTCGTGGCACGTATTCGTATTCATTGCCGCCAAGGCGCACGTCGTATTTCGGCATTCGCGAGTGCACGATTCTGCCGCACTCACCGCGCTGCTCCAGGGCTACTGCAGGATACCTGCTCGCGGACGCCGCTTCGATCTATTCACCGCTGGTGACGGCGGGCCAGATCGTGCTCGTTTGTTGCTGGGCCCATTTGCGCCGCTACTTTTTCAAGGCACTGGAGAGCGACCGGACGCGCAGCCTCGAAGCCATCGCAATCATCGGACGTCTGTTCGCCGTCGAACGACAATGCCGCGGGCTGGCCGACGAGCAGAAGACAGCTCGTCGCGCGGAGCTCGCCGCTCCGATCTTGAAGCTGTTCGACGACTGGCTGGATTGCCACCGCGCCCATGTCGATCCGCGCAGTCCGCTGCGCGCGGCGATCACCTATGCCGACAATCAACGCGAAGAGCTCCGTCGCTTTCTCGAAGACGGCCGACTTCGCATCGACAACAACGTGTGTGAGGGGCAGTTGCGCAATCTCGTTCTGGGGTTGAACAATTGGCAGCGCTTCGAAACCGCAAACGGCCTACGCTGGTACACGATAGTTCGATCGCTCATTGCGTCGTGCAAACTTCATGAGTTGTGCCCGCAGCGATACCTCGAATGCGTGCTCCGCCTCGCGCCTCACTGGCCGAAGCGAAGGATGCTCGAACTCTCTCCGAAGTATTGGCGCGCAACGGCCGCACGATTGACCCCCGAGCAACAAGCCGTCGTGCGCCCTTCGTGGTCGACTGCTTTCGACGTGTTCGCGGCGGCCTCGGAGCCGGCGGCGGCGCCAACGGCCGCGTGAACAACGACACCGCGGCCGGCCTGGCCAAAACACGGCCGGCCCCCCCGTCTACGCTAGTCGACCCGCCCGTGAAGGTCACGACGCGGTTGGCAGGACGCCTACCCCTATTGCAACGACGGCACCTGTTCCGCGCAATGCGGAGCTCCGGGGCTCGTGCTCTGCGCGAACGGGTGCTCCAATCCGTTGACCGATTCCAACAATTGCGGGGCGTGCGCCATCGCGTGCCAGGGTGATCTCGTTTGCCAAGGTGGAACGTGCGCGTGTCAGGCTGGAGAGACCGATTGCGCCGGTACTTGCTCCAATCTCGCCACCGACAACCGCAATTGCGGTCGATGCGGGCTGTATCGCCGGCGCACTGTGCGTGAACGGTACTTGCCAGTAAGGCAATGGGTCGGCGGCATCCGAGCGCGGGCACCGCTTGCCAGTAAGTCACCGCGCGGTTGAAGGCGGCCGAAGCTCGTCGCGCCCGCGCCTCGTTCGCGGGTGCGCGAGCGACGGGCGCCAGCGCCGCTCGAAGCGGCCGCCGCGCCCGAGCGACGGGCGCCCACGCCGTTCGAAGCGGCCGCCGCGCCCGAGCGACGGGCGCCCACGCCGTTCGAAGCGGCCGCCGCGCCCGCGCCTCGTTCGCGAGTGCCCGAGCGACGGGCGCCAGCGCCGCTCGAAGCGGCCGCCGCGCCCGAGCGATGGGCGCCCACGCCGTTCGAAGCGGCCGCCGCGCCCGCGCCTCGTTCGCGAGTGCCCGAGCGACGGGCGCCAGCGCCGCTCGAAGCGGCCGCCGCGCCCGAGCGATGGGCGCCCATGCCGGTCCAAGGGGCCAAAGCGCCCGAGCGACGGGCGCTTACGCCCTTCGAAGAGGCCGCAGCGCCCGAGCGACGGGCGCCAGCGCCGTTCGAAGCGGCACCCACGCTGTGCGAACGGGAGCCCCGGTACCACTCTATGCCGGGAGCAGGGATTGCACCGTTTTGTGTCTTCTTGCGTACGCGCTCGCTGTGCCAACCTCGGCACCGGAAACTCGGGCGCGGGCGTAGGCGAAGCGCCGCAGGGCAGTCGTTGACCCTGGGGCCATGGGGTGCTCTCACTCGGCTTTCCGAGTGTGCCGGCGTGCTCGCGCATGTCAACCCCGCTTCGCGCCGCCGCTGCGCGGCGTGCTGCGCGGCCTTCGGCCGCTTGCAGGGTGGACATGCGCTCCGCGCGCCGGCGCTGGGGGCGGCGAGCCTTCGCGCGGTGCGAAGGACGGGAAAAGAGAGGGTACGATGTTACGTATCTATTCGACGGTCATCGAAGTACTGGGACGGCTTCGTACGGTGATTGCGGAGATCGAACGGCGCGATCAGGATCTGGCTCGACAGCTGCGTCGGGCGTCCGCGAGCATCGCGCTCAACGTGGCGGAGGGGAGCGGGGCGAAGGGGGGAACGCGGGCGGAGCGCTATCGAAACGCACTCGGGTCGGCGCGGGAGACCGGCGCATGCATCGACGTCGCCGAGGCGTTGGGGTACGTGCGGCACGTCGACGCGGTGCTGCGCGACCAGCTCGATGGCGTGCGTGCGACGCTCGTGAAGAACGTTGCGTAGGTCACAGCGGGGGCAGGGAGACGGGTGCGCACGGGCGGCTCGTCTCTCGCGCCCGCGCCCGCGTCCGCGCCCGCGCCCGGGTCCGCGTCCGCGCCGGCGCCTGCGCCCGCGCCCGCGCCCGCGCCCGCGCCCGCGCCCGCGTCCGCGCCCTTCGCCCGCGTGTGCGTGGTCTCAATGACTCCGGTCTCGACGCCACATGTCCGCTGCAGCCCGAAAGCCGCAACGAAGATAGAACGAGCTCACCCGAGGATCCGCATGAAGCACGAATTGAATGTGATCGCGGCCATCGAGCAAGAGGCGGATGAGCTCGCGGCCGATGCCTCGGCGTTGGTACTCGGGAAGGACAGCGACTGTGCTCACGTAACCATTGAAGGCACCGTCCGAAATGGCTCGCACGATTCCAACGAGCGTGTCGCCGTCGAGAGCCAATACACCGTAGGTGGACCCTTGAACCATCCGCGCGAGCCGCTCGGGGTCGCAGGTTCGATGGTGCCAGCCGACTCGCTCGAAGAGCTGCGCCAGCTGACGGAGATCGACATGCTGGAGCCCGTCGCGGTATTCGATCGTCACGGTGAACCTTCCGCGGCGCCCACACCGACCGCGGTGGCAAAAGACCCGAGCGCCGCAAGGAGACCGCGGGCGCGGGCCTCGGCGATCCCGCGATCCACCACGGCCATCGCGTCGGGTTGGACCTCGAGCGCCTCCGCGTCGTCGCGGGTCGCCCAGCGCACTTCGGCCGCGTCATCGCCGGCGCTCGGCACCGAGCCGGCCGGCGCCACGACCAGATACTCGTGAATCGCGTAGACAAACCGCTCGCGCACGATCGTCACCACGCCGAGGGCGGCCACCACGCGCGTGTCGAGGGCCGTTTCCTCGCGTAGCTCGCGAACGACGGAGGCCTCCAGCGACTCGCCCGGTTCGACGCGGCCTCCCGGCAGCGTCCAGGTCCCTTCGCCGGGGGGTCGGGCGCGCCGAACGAGGAGCACGCGGCCGTCCCCATCGACGACCACGGCCCCCACGGCTTGCACCGGACTCGTTGCGACCGGCATGACTTGCGGCGGATCCTGCACAAGCGCCATTGTACCCCCCCTCAATGCCCGGCATCGGTCTCGAACTCGTACGGCCCATCGAGGACGAATGGAGGGCCACGCTGGACGGGGTCGCGACCGCGCGCGGGTGGCCCACGAGCCGGGATCTGGCCGAGCTTGCGCGACAGGTGTCCGGTCTCTCCGCGGCGTACAACGACCCGACGCGCGCGCGTGCGGTGATGCGCGACGCGGGGGCGGCCCGTCTGGGATTCGCGTTTGCGCGCGACGTGCCGAAAGGAGCCGCGGCCGTGCGGGAGCTCATCGCCACGGGGGCGCTCGCGAACGATCTCACCGCCCGAGACGGCCGAACGCTGCGCGTCCTGGACGTGGGCGCGGGCTTGGGCGCCATGACATGGGGGCTCGCGCGCGCGCTCGAGGCGGCAAATCGTGGCCCCTGCATCCTCGACGCTTTGTGGCTCGACGCGGATGCGGCCGCGCTCGACGTGGGCATGGCGATCGCGCGCGCGCGCGAAGGACACGGCACGGTCCAGCTCCGCGTGCGCCCCCTCGTGCGCAGCCTTGCGGCGCCGTCGGAGAACCTCGGTGCCTTCGACGTCGTGCTGCTCGGCAACGTCTTGAGCGAGCTGGGGGTGGGCGATCCGGACGCGGTGCGGGTGGACCGGCACGTGGAGCTCGTGCGGGGACTGCTCGATCGCAACGTCGGCCCCGGGGGCGCGCTCGTCGTCGTCGAGCCCGCGTTGCGCGACCGCACGCGGCACCTTCACCACGTTCGCAATGGGCTGGCTCGCGGCGGCGTCTCCGTCTTTGCTCCCTGCCTGCATGATGCTCCGTGCCCTGCGCTGGAACGCGAGACGGACTGGTGCCACGAGGACATTGCGGTCGACCTTCCCGGATGGCTCGTCCCCGTCGCGCGCCGCGCGGGGCTACGCCACGAGGGGCTGACGTTCAGCTACCTCGTTTTGCGTAAGGACGGCGCTCGCCTGGCGGATTCGGCCGTGGCGGGCCCTGGCGCGGCGCGCCTGCGCGTCGTATCCGACGTGATCCGTAGCAAGGGCAAGCGAGAGGTCTTTCTCTGCGGCGAGTTCTCGTCCTCCGGCGGTCCCGTCTGCGGGCGCGCGCGCGTCACGCGCTTGGATCGTGACGCCACGCGCGACAACGAGGACTTCGAGGAGCTGCGCCGTGGCGCTGTGGTCGTCGTCGATCCGGCACTCGACCTCGAGCGTGCGCGCGTGGGCTCCGCGAACTCGGTGCGGTTGACCGCGGGGGCCCCCGCCGCACGTCGCGCGTGAGTCTCGGATCGAATCGCGTTGACGGATCGCCACTCCCTCGACTACGTCCCGCGATGCCATGCGCGGCCTCTACGCGATCGTCGACGTGGGCACGCTGAGCGCGCGGCACCTCGATCCGATCGCGTTCGCGGAGGCCGTTCTGTCGGCCCGGCTTGCGGCTCTGCAGCTCCGTGCGAAGGATGCGGCGCCCCGCGACACCCTCGCGATGCTGCGCGCGTTGGCGCCGATGTGCCACCGCCTGTCGGTGCCGCTCGTCGTCAACGATCGACCGGATTGGGCGATCTTGGCCGGATGCGACATGGTTCACGTGGGGCAAAGCGACATGCCGATCGATCGCGTTCGGCGGCTCGTACCCGGCATCGGCGT
The DNA here is from genome assembly GCA_963831555.1 of uncultured delta proteobacterium. GTDB lineage: Bacteria > Myxococcota_A > Polyangia > Polyangiales > Polyangiaceae > Palsa-1150. Next base: position 214,203 of record CAWHQT010000010.1, on the reverse strand, counting down.
CGGCGTCTCCGCTCATACGCCCGCCCAACTCGACGCGGCGCTCGCGGCGCGGCCCGCGTACGTCGCGTTCGGTCCGGTGTTCGAGACGTTGACGAAGGCCCATCCCGACCCTGTCGTGGGGACGTTCGGGCTCCGCGAGGCCTACAAGCGGGCGCTGGCCGCTCACGTGCCGCTCGTGGCGATAGGCGGCATAACGCGCGATCGCGGCCGCGCGCTCCTGGGGGCCGCGGATGCCCTCGCGGTCATCGGCGATTTGCTTCCGCCTCATGCGGTCGGCGAGATGCAGCGCTCCACGGGCGACGTGCTGGGCGAAGTGGCGGTTCGCGCGCGCGCGTTCAGTGAGCTCTTCGACGGGGAGCCCGCGCTCGTCGAAGGGGCGCGGTGAGCGCAGGGGTCAGCGCCATCGCCATCGCAGGGGGAATCTTGATAGGCCGGTGGCTGTCGAGGGCGTTCCGGTCGCGGCGCGCGGGGCCCTCGGGCCGGTCCTCGGCGGAGGGTGCAGTGGAGCGCGCGCGTCGCGGTCCTTTTGCCACATTTCCCTGCGCGCTGGGCGACGTGGTACTGCGGCGTGCGGAGCGCGACGAGGCCTGGCTTGCGGGCGCTTTGCTCTTCTCGGAGGACGCTCCCGTGGCCGTCATGTTCGTCGCTCCCGAGGCGGGCGAGGATCGCGCGCTCTTCGCCCGCGACGGCGCGCTCGAGATCGCGTGGATGTCGCGGCTCGTGGGGGTGGCGCCGGTGGCGGCGGGACGAGAGCCGCCCCACGCGATCGAGCACGAGGGCGTCCGCTTCGAGCGGGCGCGGCGATTGCCGGTGCGAGTCGATCGTCTCGGCACGGGGGCTCCCTCCGTCGGGGGTCGCGCTATCGTGGCGGAGTACAGCGGACCGGGAGCCGATCGGATCGTGGCGGTGATCGGCGACGACGCGACGGTCGCGTGGCGCGGCGCCGCGCTCACCGAGGACGCCTACGAGGTTCTTCCGGGCGGCCAGTCGACGCTGCGAAGCGATGATGATTAGGGGGTTGTGCGCGGACGCAGGCGCGCCCGCGGGGTACCGGTGGCGATCGCCGCCGCGTCACGCCGCTCGCATCTTGATGAACATCGCTTCGAGGGCGAGCTGTACCGAGGCGTTGCCCTCGATCTGCGTTACCGCCGAAAGCGCCAGCGCATACCGAGCGCAAGCGACGTCCGCCGTCGAGTCCGGGTCCGCCGCCGTAGCTCTTCCCTCGGCGGCCAGGGCCGCGGCGAACGCCCGAAGGCGGAGGATGAGCGCGTCTTTCGTCGTCTTCTTTGCTTCTTCCGCCACGCCGAGGGCGTCCGCGAGGGTCCGCGCCTGCAGCGCGGTCATGGCGCGCGACACGAACTCCTGCCTTTCCTGCGTCAGCTGGGGATCGCCGAGCAGCGCGGCGGCCCTCATGCTCCCGCCAGCGAGGGGCGCTATCGCCCGCGCTTGCTCGGGGTCGGTTCCGCCTTGCGTGAGCAGCTCTTCGATGACCTCGTCGGGAAGAACCCCGAAGCGCACGCGCTGCGTTCGGGACCGAATCGTCGGCAGGAGGGTATCGGCAGCCGACGAGGAGAGGACGAAATGGGTCCGCGGGCCAGGCTCTTCGAGCGTCTTGAGCAGCGCGTTCGCCGCCGGTAGGCTGAGCTCTTCGGCGCGGCGAACGATGAACACTTTGGCTCGGCCTTCGTGCGGCGCGAACGCGGCCCGCGCGAGAACCAGCGTTCGGATCTGGTCGATGCTGATGTCCTGCGTTTCGGGCGTGCGCCGCCCTATCGTTGCCGGTTCGTAGAGCCCACGGGCGATGATGACGACGTCCGGATGCAGCGGCGTCGCTTCCCCGGGCCTCGGGATCGCGCGCACGCAGGCGCGGCAGGCCCCGCAGGCGTCGGCCGAGCCGCTGGCTCGCCGCTCGCAGACCAGCGCCTGCGCAAGACCCAGCGCCGTCCGTCCCTTGCCGACGCCGTCCGGGCCATCGAACAGATAGGCGTGGTGTACGCGGCCCGCCGCCAGAGCGCGACGCAGGGTTTGCACCGCCGTGGGCTGCGCACGAACGGTCGGGAGGAGCGCGGCCACGCTCGCTCGTCTAGCGGTGTGGCCTGCGGCTGTCGAGCCTCGTTTCCCTCTTGACCCGTTGGCGTCCGCAGCGCCCCTTCGGACCGGCCTGCGCGCCCTTATCCGAGGTGCGTCGCCTCGCGTGGAAACGCCTGGTTCGGACTCCAGCGCGTTGTCCCGCTCACGAAGATGGCCATGCGCTCCACGCGCCGATCCCCCGCACCGGCCAAGTCGTGCCATCGCGGTTCGAGCTCCGCTCGCATCAGGAACGCGTATCCCTGGGGCGTGGCGCGGCTGGGATCCGCGAAGTAAAGGCGCTCGTGGTCGTAGCCCACCATCACGACGTAGTGTCCGGCGTCCCAGGTGTCCGGCCACGGATCGGATCGATCACTCCAGGCTTGCAAGTCGACGATGGGGGGCTCACGCGCGTCGACCGCGCGCTCGAGGTCTTCCACGCGTACGTTTCCGCTTCGGTACTGGGCAGAGAGCCCGTTCTGCCGAAAGAGCTCGACCATGGGCTCGGGCTCCGTTCCTTGCGCCTGCGTGGTCTGCAACGGCCCGTAGATTTGGCTTTCGTCGACCCCGGCATAGGTCTCGAAGCGCCAATACCGCAAGAGGAGCAACGTGGCGGCGGCGCCGCAGCTGAAGCCTTGGGCCTGCTGGACGATCGGCACTTCGACGAGGTTCGGCGGCAATCGCGCGAATCGTACCGGACCCTCGATCGGGATTTCGTGGGCGGCGGCGTTCATGACGAATGGCAATCCTGCGGCCATGGCTACGGAGAGTCGTCCTCGCGATCGATCGCGTCGAGTTCGTCGTCCGAAAGTGCTTTTTCCGGGTCGGCCCCGCGCTCGCGCGCGAAGATTCGGTTGAGCGTTCGCCGGTCGATTCCCAGCACCTCCGCGCCCCGCGTCTTATTTCCACCCGTTCGTGACAAGACGCGATCGATGTAACGCCGCTCGAGCACGGCGAGCGTCGGCCAATCGTCGGCGAGCGAGCCCAACCCACTCGCCGTTCCTGCGGTGTGCGACGTCCACGCGAGCGTGACCTCCGGCGGCAGATCGCCCCCCGTGATGACGCCTTCGCGCGCGAGCAGGGTCGCCCTTTCGATGATGTGAGAGAGCTCGCGGACGTTGCCGGGAAAGGCATACGCTTCGAGCATCTCGAACACCTCGGGCGCGACGCGCACGGGGGCACGGTCCAGTCGCTCCGCGTGGCGTGCGATGAAATGGCGGATCAAGAGGGGGATGTCTCCACACCGTTCGCGGAGGGGCGGGACCACGACGGTGACGACTTGCAGCCGGAATAGCAGGTCCTCCCGAAACCGGCCCGCCGCAACCTCATTCTTCAGGTCGCGGTTGGTCGCGGCCAATACGCGCACGTCAACCTTGATGGTCTCGGTGGCGCCCACCCGGCGGATCTCGTTCTCCTGCAAGACACGCAGAAGCTGCACCTGCATCTTGGGGCTGATTTCCCCAATTTCGTCGAGAAACAGCGTGCCGCCCTTGGCTTCCTCGAAGACCCCGCGTTTGGTGGCCGTGGCCCCGGTGAACGAGCCCCGTTCATGCCCGAAGAGCTCGCTCTCGAGGATCGACTCGGGCAGCGCCCCGCAATTGATGGCCACGAAGGGCTTGTTGGCGCGCGGGCTCTTCGCGGCCACGGCCCGCGCCACGAGCTCTTTTCCGGTGCCGCTTTCCCCCACGATGAGAACGGTCGCCGTGGTGGGGGCCACGTGCGCAACGGTCTTGTACACGGCCAGCATGGCGGGGGTGGTGCCCACGATCTGGGCCGCGGCCGCGGCCTGCCGTGGATCGACGGGCAGCTCGGCCGCCTGCGCGAGCTTACGCCGCGCAATCGCCTCGGACACCATGCGCTTGAGTTCCGTGGGCTCGATCGGCTTGCCGAGGTAGTCGTACGCTCCTTGCCCGACGGCGCTCATCGCCCCCTCGATGTCCGCGTAGGCGGTCATCAGAATCACGGGGGTCGAACCGTTGGACTCGCGAACGCGCCGCAATACGTCGTGCCCGTTCGTGTCGTTGGCCAGATGGATGTCGCTCAATACGACGTCGTAGCGTGCCAGCTTGGTGGGGGAGGGGAGGGAGTCCGCGCTGTCGAATACGTCGACGTGGTGTCCCTCGTTACGAAGAACGCGGGCGAGCAGCCCGGCAAGCGTGTCGTCGTCTTCGAAAAGCAAAATATGAGCTCCAGAAGCCATTCTCGGTTCGGCCGCGCTCGCCACGGTCTTCCCGGTCCCGTCGTTGGTCATTTGGGTGCCTCGTCGTGGGTCGGCAGGGCGCGAAGGGCATCGCACGAAGGTGGGGCAGATGATCCCGCCCTGGTGACGCCACGCGGGATCGCGCAGCGCCTTTTTGGCATCGGTTGGGCTCACATGCCCTTCTCGGGCGTCCCTTTCACAAGTGATGCCGACGCCAGCCGCAGGGTTCCCCGCCCGGCCGTGGGCTGCCGGGGGAGCCCTCCGCCCCGCCCCTCACTTGCCCAGGAATCGCGCGGGTCGCTTTTCGAGAAAGGCGCGCATGCCTTCGCGCTGATCCTCGCTGGCGAAGAGCGAGGCGAACGACGCGGCCTCGAGTTCGTTGGCCGCGGGCAACGAACAGTCTTCGCCCCGCAGGATGCTGCGCTTGATAGCCGCCACGGCGAGGGGTGCCTTGCTGGCGATCTTCGCGGCGACCTGCCGCACCTTCGGCAATAGATCGTCGTGCGCAACGACCGCATCGACCAGACCAATCCGTAGGGCTTCATCGGCCCCGATGACGTCCCCCGTCATGCACAGCTCCCGGGCTCGGCCGACGCCGACACGCCGCGGCAGGCGCTGCGTTCCACCGAATCCGGGCATGACTCCGAGGTTGCATTCGGGCTGACCGAGTCTTGCTTTGTCGCTTGCGTAGATGAAGTCGCAAGACAGGGCGAGCTCGCAGCCCCCGCCGAGGGCCCAGCCGTTGACCGCCGCGATGAAGGGGATCCTCGCCTGCTCCATGGATGCGCCGACGCGATGGCCCAGGTCGGCGAAGCGCCGGGCGTCCGTCGCCGTCATCGTGCTCATGGCGGTGATGTCCGCGCCCGCTGCAAACGCTTTGTCCCCGGCCCCCGTGACGACGGCCGCCCGGACGGACGAGTCCCCGTCGAGCGCGAGAACGGCGTCGAGCAGCGCCCGCAGAAGGGTCTCGTCGAGCGTATTGAGCTTGTCGGGTCGATCCAGAGTCAGCGTGACGACGGCGCCTTCGCGATGGACGGACAGGACGGACATGGTCTTTGGGCTCCTTTTGCGCTAAGCGGCGCGGGCTAGCCTGCCGCACCGCGCCGTTCGCCGTGGCCGTCATAGACGTAAAAGCCGCGGCCCGTTTTGCGTCCGAGCCAACCGGCGGCCACGAGATTGCGAAGGAGCGTCGGCGCCCTGTATTTGGCGTCTCCCACCTCCCGCTGCAGCACGTCCGCGATCGCTAGCACCGTATCGAGGCCGATCAGATCGGCGAGCTCGAGCGGCCCCATGGGATGGTTCAGGCCGAGCTTTGCGCCGCGGTCGATGTCGTCAGGGGTCCCGACGCCTTCCTGCAGCGCGAAACACGCCTCGCAGAGCATGGGGATGAGGATGCGGTTGACGAGAAATCCGGGCGCGTCGCGGCTCGTCGTGGTCGTCTTGCCCATCTTTTCGGCCAACGCTTTGGTCAGGGCGTACGTCTCGTCGCTCGTCTGCACGGCGCGAACGATTTCGACGAGGCTCATCAGCGGGGGTGGATTCATGAAGTGCATCCCCACGACCCGATCGGGCCGCGAGGTGGCCGCGGCGAGCTTCGTGAGCGAGATGCTCGACGTGTTGCTCGCGAGCCACTTGCCCGGGGGGAGCGCCGCGTCGCACCTTCGCAGCAACGCGAGCTTGAGTTGAACGTTCTCGGTCGCCGCCTCGATGACGAAGTCGCACTTCGCGAAGGCCTCCGGGCTCTCGGCCGGGGCGATCCGCGAGAGTACGTTCTCACGGACCGCGGCCGTCATCTTGCCTTTGTCGACCTGCCTTGCGAGAACGCTGCCGAGCTTATTCTTCGCCTTCGTGGCAAGATCCAGCGACGCGTCCACGAGGAGAACGTGCAGGCCGCTCGCCGCCGCAACTTGCGCGATGCCGCTGCCCATCTGACCGGCACCAAGGACGCCGACCGTCCCGATCTCCTCGAGGTGTGCCATGCTCTCTATCGCCTCCGCGATGATGGTATTTCGGCATACCACGCTTCGGTGGGCGCTCGGGATCGCCGTTTGCGCCGGTTGTGCGGCGCCGAGCGCAACCGAACGAGCACAGTCTCTCGTGCGCCGGCATCGGGAAGAGGATGCGGTCGCTCTATTGCGCGATCGCCTCCTGCGCCACGCGGACGATCTGGCGGCGCGCAAGCTTCTCGTTCGCGTGCTGGGCTTCACGGGCGATCTGAACGCGGCGCGCACGGAGGTCGCCGCGCTGGCCAAGCGCTTGCCGCCCGGTGACCCCTCACCCTACATCGAGCTCGGCCATGCCCTGGAGCTCGCGCACCGGTACGACGAAGCGCTGGCCTCGTATGACGACGCGTCCGCCGCGGCTCCCTCGCTTCCCGACGGGCCGCGCGAAGGCGGCATGCGATGCGCGCGGTGGGGGGAGGCGGAGCAAGCCGAGCCCCGGCTCGAGGAAGCCATCCGGCGCGGCGCGCACGACGCCGAGACCTGGCACACGCTGGGCCTGGTGCGCCTTCACCTGGACGATTTGAGCGGCGCAGAGCAGGCGTACCGCGCGGGGGCCGCCGCGGACCCGAGCGCGCCGGAGAGCTACCTGGGTCTCGCCACCGTGGCGGTCGCGCGGGGCGACGCGCAGGCCGCGGTCGACGCGTACGGCGAGGTGCTGGCGCGGAGGCCGCGATTCGCTGCGGGCGAGCTCGGTCGCGCGTGGGCACTCGGTAGGCTCGGTCGACGCGACGAGGCTCGAACGGCGCTCGACCGCGCCGAGGCGCTCGGAGCGCCTGCCGTCAACGTGGCCAAGCTGCGTGCCACCCTCGACGCCACTCCGGGCCAATAACCCGTCAATAGACGAGGCAGCTCTCCACGCTCGCGGGCAGCAGGTGCTCGCGGCCACCGAGCGCGGCCAGCTCGACGACGAACGCGTACCCCAGGACGTAGGCGCCTTGCCGATGAACGAGGGCGGTCGCACCCTTCGCCGTCCCCCCCGTCGCGAGCACGTCGTCGACGATGACCACGCGAGCCTCTTCGCGAAGACTCCCCTTGTGCATCTCCAGCGCGTCGCGGCTGTATTCGGTCACGAGCTCGACCCGATCCACCGCCGCGGGCAACTTGCCCGGCTTGCGCACGGGAACGAAGCTCGCGTTGAGCCGCGCGGCGAGCGCCCCGCCGAAGATGAAACCCCGCGCTTCGATGCCGACGATGGCGTCGACGTGCTCCTCGAGGAAGCGCTCGGCGATGGCGTCCAGCACGATGTGAAAGGCCCGTGGGCTCGCGAGAAGAGGAGTGATGTCCTTGAAGAGAATCCCGGGGGTGGGAAAATCGGGAACATCGCGGATGAGTGAGCGACAGAAGTCGAAGCTCGAGGCCGGACGCGTGACGGAGGGCGCGATTGACGGGGCCACGCGGGGCGGGGCCCGTTTGCGCCCCGCGCGTTGGGTGACGAAAGACTTGGCGGAGCGTCTCTTGGTGGCCATGTCGGTGTCTCGTCCTTTCGGGCCGCGTCTCAGACCTTCGGCGGACGTACCTGCTCGACGAGCGACATCGCGATTGGCGCATCGCCCGCGAACGTCAAATCGAGCAGCAGCGGGGTGAGGGATGCCACGCCGTCATCGTACGCGTCCGTGTCGGTCCCGTCATCGCGCTCATGCCGCACGCCGGGCCCCCCCAGCCAGAGGTATTCGTTGCCGCGCGGGTCGACGCGAAAGTCGACCATTTCCTCGTAGATTCGGGCTCCGAGCCGCGTGGCGCGCACATCGCCCTTCCAGGTAGGGGGCACGTTCAAGTTGAGCAGGAGGGCGCGCGCGCGCGCCGTACGCGGCATCCCCAGGGCGATGCGAGCGCTCAACTCGGCGACGGCGGATAGATCGAGCGAGGGGTGCGCGCTCGTGGCGAGCGCGGGGATGCCGCGCAGCGCCGCCTCGCGCGCCGCGGCGATCGTGCCGGAGTAAAAGGCGTCTTGCCCGAGGTTCATGCCGTGGTCGATGCCCGACACGACGACGTCCGGCCGCCGGGGCAAGACCCGCACGCCCGCATGGAGCGCGACATAGATGCAGTCCGCCGGCGTGCCGTCGAGCGCGAAGAGCCCTTTGCCCTGCGCGTGGAGGCGGAGAGGGCGGCGCAGGCTCAGCGAATGGCTCGACGCGCTCTGTTCGTTCTCGGGCGCGATGACCACCACGTCGGCTCCTGCCGCCACGAGCGCGCTCCGCATCGCCCCAATCCCTGGACTCGTGTGACCATCATCGTTCGACAAGAGAACCAACGGTCGTTCGGGCATCGGGCCCTGCGGGCATACCGTGCCTGCGACGCCGGTGCCAAGACGAGCGCCAAGACGAGCCTCGAGAGAGGGGGGACCGGAGGCGACGGGACCCGTGTCCGCTTTCTGGACGTACGTTCAGTGTTCGCGTAGCTTCCCGCGCATGACCTTCGATGCAAGTGTGCTTCGGGCGATGTTACGACTGGCGCGGCAGAGGAAGGCGGCCGAGGTGGATGCCGTTTGTCTTCGAGTCGGGCGAGAAGAGCGAGACGTTCGGCAGGCGATGCGCCGATTGCGGGCCTCCGGTCTCGTCGACTTGCGTTCCGGAGGCCCCCCCCGGTTGACCTTGGGGGGACTGGCGGTGGCGGTCGCTCTGCTCCCGTCGCGCCGAAGCGAGCGCGAGACAAGCGCGCTCGCGCATCGTGCTTCCCGAGCGGCATGACCGAACCGAGCGACGCCAAGGCAACCTACGAGCATGGCCGCGACGCCCACGCGACGGTAGTCGCCTCGATGGAGGCGCGGGCTCGCGTGCTCGGTACCGCGCGTCTGGCCGTCGTGGCCCTGGTCATCGCTCTTCTCGGGAGCATCCTGTGGGGGCACCTGGGACCGTGGGCGTGGGCCACCATGGGCGCGTTTGGAGTCATTTTCGTCGCGCTCGTCGTCGTCCACGCTCGCGTCGAAGACGAGAAGGAGCGGGCGCTCGCGGCGGTCCGCTTCCACGCACGGGGGCTCGCGCGGCTGGCCCGCGAATGGGACAACCTGCCGACGACGAGCGAGCGGTTTCGCCGTGCGGATCACCCGTTCACGGGCGATCTCGACGTGTTCGGTCGTGCCTCGTTGATGCAGATCGTCGATGCCACGGAGACGCGCTTTGGCGAAGAACGGCTCGCGGCGCTCTTGTCGCTCGAGGACCCCCAAGGATGGCCGCTCGCCACCCTCGCGCGGCAGTCCGCGGTGCGCGACCTGTCCGCACGGGTCGCCTTTCGCGAGGAGCTGGCGACGGCAGCCGGCGTTCTCTCGGACGACAAGCCGGACCCGTCCGGGTTTCTCTCGTGGGCCGAGGCGGCGTCGGTTCCAATGCCGTGGTGGGTGAGTCTGTCGTCCTGGGTGCTCCCGGGGGGTGCGCTCGCGATCGGGGCGCTTGCGAGCGCGGACGGGGTCAGTACCCGGGTGGCAACGGGGGTCATGGTCCTCGTCATTGTGTTCGGCGCCGTCGTGGGTGCCCGCTTCGCCGCGATCCTCGACGTCGTGTCGACCCGAGAATCGGCCGCAACGCGATGGCGGGCGATGCTCGCGGCGATCGAGAATGAGTCGTTCGAAGCGCCGCTTCTCCTCGAGTTGCGCAGTCGACTCGTCGCCTCGGGCGTTCGGGCGAGTGACGAGATGGCGGCTCTGGCACGCATCGTGAGCTTCGTCGACGCGCGACGAAACGAAGTGTTCCGCTTCGTGTTGGGGCCTCTTTTGATGTGGGACACGCACTGCGCGCGGGCGCTCTTGCGCTGGCGCCGCCGGTCGGGCACGCGTCTTCGGGGGTGGCTCGATGCTTTGGGCGAGCTGGAGGCCTTAGCGAGTCTTGCCGCCTTTGCCTTCGAACACCCCGCGTTCGCATGGCCGGAGCTGGCCACGGAGGCAACGCTCGAAGCCAATGCTTTGGGTCACCCTTTGCTCGCAGACGCGTCGCGCGTGGGCAACGACGTCCATTTGCCGGCGGCGGGGCTTGCCCTGGTGGTCACAGGGTCGAACATGTCGGGCAAGAGCACGCTGCTTCGTGCGTTGGGCGTCAACGCGGTTCTGGCGAACGCGGGAGGACCGGCGTGCGCGCAGGCCATGCGAATGGGGCCGTTGCGCGTCGCCACGAGCATGCGGATTGAAGATTCGCTCGCGCAAGGAGTGTCGCATTTCTACGCCGAACTCGACCGGCTCAAACGTGTCATCGATCGTGCGAAGGAGCCGCAGCGGGCATCCGTTCTGTTCTTGCTCGACGAGATCTTGCACGGGACCAATTCGCGCGAACGAGTCCTCGGCGCCTCCGCGGTCGTTCGCCAGTTGCTTGCGCACGGTGCCCTGGGGGCCGTGTCCACCCACGATCTTGGGATTACCGCGCTCGAGCGCGATCTCGGGGGTCGGGTCGTCAACGTGCATTTCGAAGAGCATGTCGAAGGGGACAAGATGACGTTCGACTACGTCCTGCGCCCCGGAATCGTGCAGAGCTCGAATGCGCTTCGACTGATGCGAGCCATCGGTATCGAGGTCGACCAAGCCGGCTGACGCGACCGACTGTGCCGGTCGATGGACTTTAAGCCCCGGGGCCGTAAAATCGGGTCCATGAGCGCAGACCTCGGCCCGGTCCCTCGCGTCGTGGTCGCGACGGTCGCCCTCGGACACGCGGGCGCAACGGAGGGCTCCGCGAAGATCGTCGCGGACGCGGTCGTCGCTGCGAAGTTCATCTTCGTGCGCAGCGTCACGGTCAATCGGGACCCCCAGTTCATCAAGTTGCTCGTGTCGACGGTGTCCAGCGACAACCAGGCCGACGCGATCATCCTCATTGGCGGGACGGGGTTCGGCCCGCGTGATTTCACCTGCGAGGCGCTCGACGAGTTCTTCGAACGGCGCATCGAAGGCTTCGGCGAGGCCTACCGCGGGTTGCTCCGCGAGGAGCTCGGCGCAGGGACGAGCGCGCTCCTCGCGCGGGCCACCGCGGGAGTCTACAATAAGTGCGTCGTATTCGCGCTGCCGCGAAACCCTGTCGAGCTTTCGCGCGCGATGCAAGCGCTCGTCGTTCCCACGCTGCGAGAGGCCGTGCGGCACGCCAGCGGGCGTCGCCTGACGATGGAGCCGCCGCCGTCGGCGATTTCATAGTCCGCCGAGGGCAAGGACGCCGCATACCGTTGTCGGCAGCGGCGCTCCGTCCGTCACGGGCCGGCATCGACCGGCGCCGGCATCACGTTGCCAATCGTGAATATCATGTCCTGGTAGTCGTCGTTCGTGGCTTCTTCCAAGGCAATCAGGTAGGAATTCGGGACGGCGTTGCCGGCGCGATCTTTGAGCGGCCAGACGCGGTAACGGTGAACGGGCGTCGTCAAGCCATGATTGACGCCGGCCTCGATGAGGTCCGCGGGCAGCGGGGGGTTGCCCACGGGTTGCGTAACGATGTTCAGCTCGTCCTGCGAATAGTCGTAATCGCCGTTGCCGGGGGCCGATCCGCTGCTCCTCTGGTTACCGAAGCACCAGAGACCAAAGCTTGCCGTGGCGGGCGTTGGCATGAAGGTCCCCGCGGTATTTCCGGTAATTGGCGGCAGGACCATTTCGCTGTGGTCGGACGTGTAGTTGTCGGTCCCCACGGCGCTGGCCATCGTAGCGACCCACTGCAGGCCCGCCGGAAGGCCGGAAGGGGCGGTGGTGGGAGGCTCGGCGGCGGCGTCCGGCTGGGCGGCGCCGGCATCCGTCGCGCCGGTGGGGAACCAGCCGAACGGGAAGTCGAACTTTGGCGCGAAGCGCGCAGGGGCGAGGAGCACAGCCGGCTTGGTCGTGTCCGCAAGCACGAAGTCATGGACGATCACCTCGTCGGACGGCGCGTCGCCCGCGGGCGGAGGATCCATGGCAAATGCGCTTACCTGATTGACGTTGAGGAACGTCTCCAAAAGCGTGCCCACGTTGACCTGGTATCCGAGCGTCGCGATGATTTGTCCGAGGGTGGGCTCGAAACGCCCGTAGTTCGACGACGCCACACCGGCGTCGCTCACGCTCTCCGAGTTGTTCCAGAGGCCCACGCCATAGAGGCCGGCCTGAACGCAATCGGTAGTCGATTGCGCGACGAGCAGCGCGGCAACGGCGTCGCCGCCCGTATTGTCGAACCGGGTGGGCGGATTCGTATTGGTGGAAAGAAACTGCACGACGATGTCCAAATCGCCACCTACGCCGATGGTTGTCGGTAGCGACACGGGAGTCCCCGCGTCCGGCGACGTCACCACGGTGGCCTTGAACGCCGTGGGGTTGCTGGTCTGCCGAAAAGCGACCGGAAAGAGATTGGCTTGGGGAGCGATTCCGACGCTCGTGATCGTCACCGCGCTGGTTCCGGCATTGTGCACGCGCATGACTTGTGTGTAGGGATCGTCCAACGTGTTGATCCCACTGAAGACGGCTTCCGTGGGCCGCGCCCGCGGGTCGCTCGCGTAGGTCAGGTTGGTGATCGAAAGAGCCGACGCCGAGCCGCCGTCCGCGCCGGCATCGACGACGGGGCAGGCAACGATTGCAGTGGTCACGAGGCCGGAGTCCGCGGTCGCCGGGCCGGAATCGCCGGAGCCAGTGTCCGGGGTCACCGTGCTCGAATCGCCGGAGCCGGAGTCCGCGGTCGCCGGGCCGGAATCGCCGGAGCCGGCGTCCGGGGTCACCATGCTCGAATCGCCGGTTTCGGGAGACGGGGTATTGTCATTGGAAGAGCACGCGGAGAGAAGGCCGCCCGTTAGCAAACATCTCAGGCCCAACCCGGCCACATACGGTACTCGAGCGCGAAGGCGACGGCCGGATCGCTGGGTATCGTGACCAGGATGCAACGTAGATTCATGCGCGTTCATGGATTTCCCTCCCGTGCGAGAATGAGCCATCGGTGGCGGTCGAGGCGTCATACCGTTGACGGCGACCGGTTCGCAATAGTCATTTGTCTCGAACATTCGAGGACGACGCCAGGTTTTGGGGGGAATTCTCTCCCCCCAAGCCCCCTCCCCAAGCCCCCCAACTTTCATTTTGGCCCCGACCTTCATAGTTCGTTTGCGGTGAACGCCATGACCGTTGCGATGTTCGTCGTTCCCGCCGCGAGCGCCGCGAGGCGGTCGAGACCGAGCGCATTTCCAGCGCTAGGCTTCAGGCGGCCCACCGCCGCAACGAACGCTTCATCGATCGGGTAGACCGGGAGCCCGCGGGCGCGGCGTTCGCCTTGGTCGCGGAGCAGCCGTTCGCGCTGCTCGACCGCGTCGACCAGCTCGCCGAAACCGTTGCAGATCTCGACGCCGGCCACGTAAAGCTCGAAGCGCTCTGCGAGGCGCTCGTCGTTCGGCTTCTTTCGGGCCAGCGAGGCCTGCGAGGCCGGATAGTCGACCAGGAGCACTCCTCGGTCGAACCGTTCCAGCGCCGGTTCCACGAAGTCTATCAGTGCGCGAAAGTAGCGATCATCGTCTCGCGCTGCCGCGTGGAGCGTCTCTTCCGCGGACCAACCCGCGAAGCGGGTAAATGCGTCGCAGACGGAAATACGCTCGAACGGCGGCATGACATCGACGACGCGCCCATCCAGCGTGACCGTGCCGCCCGTCACCGCCGCCACGAGCTGCTCGGTTTCGTGAATTACCTCGTCGATTTGCGCGTTGGACCGATACCACTCCAGCATCGTGAATTCGGGGTTGTGCCTCGGGCCCGATTCGTCGCGCCGAAAGCATGGCGCGATCTGGTAGATGCGCTCCCATCCGTCCGCCAAAAGCCGCTTCATCTGGTACTCGGGGGACGTCATCAGCCATCGCCGTGAGCCGCGATCGCCGCCGCTGACTTCGAACGCATCGAGGTGCAAATCCAACCCCGGCGAGGGGACCATGACGGGCGTGTGGACTTCGAGAAAGCCCCGAGCGTCGAAGAAACGCCGAACATCGGCAACGACGCGCGCTCTTTCGCGCAGGAGCTTCATCGCCGTTCGGCGGACCCGAGGCCGTGAAGAACGATCTCGGCCAGTTGGCCGGAGGCCCAAATGAGTCCTCCGTGCTCGGCCTTGCCGAGCGCCCACGTGAGCGCCAGGCCGTCGAGCGCACCGAAGATCGCGCGCGCGGCAAGGTGCGGCGACACGTCCTTGCGAAGTTCGCCGGCGGCTTGGCCCTCGGAGATGACGCCGGCGATGGCGTCGAGGTACGCGGCAAACTTGGGGGCGGCGTGCTCTTTCATCCGCTTGGTCGACTGTCGGACGATGACCGTGATCACCTCGGCCAGGTCGCGGTCGCCCTGCAGCAATCCGAGCTGAACTTCGACGATTCGCCTCAGTTTCTCCGAGGCGCTACCGGCCCTCGGCAGCTCGGTCTCGAGGAACGCGAGCAGCCGTTGAACGCGGTTCTCGAAGAGCGAGACCAGGAGGGCTTCTTTCGATTGGAAGTACAGGTAGATCGTCCCATCGGCGACGCCCGCCGCCTTGGCCACCTCGCTGACGCGCGTCGCGTGGAAGCCGTTTCGCGCGAAGACGCGGACCGCGGCGTCTAGAATCCGTTCACGCTTGTCGCCGCCGCGCGCTCGCCTACCGCTCACGCGGCGACGTCGCTCGCGCACGCTGAGTGAGGATTCACTCATCGGGTCGGCCTACCAGAGGGCGTTGGGGCGGTCAATTGGCCGCCCCATCCGACGATTTCCGGCGACGCGTTCGTTAGCGCTGCGCGGCGAACATCTGCGCGGCGAACGACGCGATGGCGTGGCCCATCCACGGGCCGAGCAACGCCAACGCGGCGACGACGGCGAGCAATCGCGGAAGGTGTGCCAGGGTGGGATCCTGGATCTGGGATGCGGCCTGCAAAGCGGCGATTAGAAGGCCCACCCCGGCTGCGACGGCCAGTACGGGAAGCGAGATCGCAACGACGAGAAAAAGCCCCTGCTCCGCACCGTGAACGAGCACTCCTCCGGGCATCTCACGTTCACTCGGCGGGGGCGCCGGCGTCGCTCTCGCTCGTTTCATGGGTCATGTCGGCCGCGTCGGTCACCGTGCTGTCCGCGACGGTCGTATCCTCGGAGGCGTCGTCGCCGGCCCCACTGGCGTCCAGCGGGGGCGCCGAGGTGTCGGCGTCGAGCCCGCTCTGATGAACGCCGCACACCGGCGTGGTGGACAGGCTGATGTCCGACGGACAACAGCGGGCGCCGATCGCGCCCTGTTCGGTCATGCAAACGAGGTTGTCCGCGCAGTCCGCGTTACCGTTAAGTGGGCTGCACACTTGCCCCTCGCCTTGGCCGTTGCAGCCGGCAAAGAGAGCGAGCACCAGAAACCAGGGGGCGAGAAGCAGTGCCGGGCGGAGGCGCATTCGAGGTCGCGGCGAACTTCCCAGAAAATCGCAAAAATTGCAAAGCGCTTCAAATCTCCGAACCGGCGCTGGCGGCAGGGGGGCCCGGAAGTTCGGCGAGCCCCCCCAATTTCCATTTCCGGCCCGCGTCCCGTGTCACGCCGCGCCGCGCTTGCGCTCCTTCGCGTCCACGGCCGCACCGAACAGACGCACGTACTGCGCCGCGCTCGCAAACGAGAAGAGCAGCGACAGGTAGACGAGCACTCGGCCGACGTGCACCATATCCACGATACCGAGGTCGATTCCCAGATAGGCCATGTGGTAGGGATATCCGAGCAAGAGCGCCACGATGCCGATCATCTGAAGGGCGGTCTTCGTCTTGCCCTCTTGGCCCGCGCCGATGATCACGCCCTCGCTTGCCGCGACGCTGCGGAGGCCCGTGATGCTTATCTCGCGAGCCAGCAATACGACGACGACCCACGCCGCGATGCGGCCCATCGGGACCATCCACACGAGCGCAGCCATGACGATGAGCTTATCGGCCAACGGGTCGAGGAACTTGCCGAGCACACTGACGACTCCGAGTTTGCGCGCGAGGTAACCGTCGAGCACGTCCGTAATGGCCGCCGCGGTAAAGACGATGCACGCCCAAAAGCAGCGGATGGGGGTGGGACGGTCGAGCAGCCACACGAAAAAGGGAATCGCGACGATGCGCCCGAACGTGAGCAGATTGGGGACGTTCAGCGCGTCCTGCGCCAGCGTTCGCCGGTGCGGGCGAGAGGGCCTGTCGAGGGCAAATGGTTCGGGGATCATCGCGTCATGCCGAGCCGAGGAGCACGAGCCCTTCCCCCGAGAAGCTCACGAGGCCGCGTTGCCCGGTAGGGGAATCGGCCGCGGAGAGCGCCCGGGTGACAAGGCGGCCAAACCACCCTACGACCCATTCGCGCCGAACAATCAGGGGCCGGCCCGGAGCACTTGCGAGGCTCGTGAGCTTGCCTGCGACTTCGACCACGAGGGTGCCGCTGCCGCGGAGTTGCACGACGGCCACGCCATCCGCCAACGGGCGGGCACCTTCGGCGGCGGGCTCGAGCGACACGCGTCCGTTCTCGTAGCCCAGGCCCATCTCGAAACCGAGCAGCCGATCCTCGCGGACGAACGCCAAGTCCTCCTCCATGGTCAGAAGGATAAGCTCGTGGGCCGGGCGCGCTCCGAGCACGAGCTCGACGTCCCCGGCGATACGCACCAGCGGGCTGCCAATCCCGCCCAGGACTTCGCTCGTTTCGGTTTCGCGGGTGCGGCGGTGGAGAATGCGCGTCGTGGCCGCCCCGCACATCGCTCGAATCGCGTCGAGGCGCCCGGCGAACGCGCGCGCTTCCCCGGTCCTCACGAAAAGCATGCCTGCCGCACCCAAGCCCATCGTGGCATCCGGCGGAAGGTCGAAGAGCGGCGGCGCCGCTCTCGTTCGATCGACCGGGCGGGAGACCGACCCGCGTGCCGACCCGGACATCCGCGGAACGTGGGTGAGCGGAGGCGGCATGAGGCGGGTCGCCGCGAACGCTTCGGGCGCGGAATCGGCCGTGTCTCGTTCGGGAGCGTCGGAGGGTGATGGCGCCCCCGTGGGCCCCTCGTCGCGCAGTGCGGGTTCGCGCTCTGAAGACGATACGGGCTCGTCAACCGACGCGGGCTCGGCGAGCGAGGGGGGCTCAGCGAGCGCCCCGGGCTCAGCGAGCGCCCCGGGCTCAGCGAGCGACGCGGGCTCAGCGAGCGACGCGGGCTCAGCGAGCGACGCGGGCTCAGCGAGCGACGCGGGCTCAGCGAGCGACGCGGGCTCGCGCGTGTACGGAAACGGTTGCGTGATCGAATGCGCTCGCCTCGCAGCGGCGATCGGTTCGCCGAGCTCCAGGGTATGCCATTGTCCATCGCTCGGTCCGTTTGACTCGGGTTTGGCGAGCGAAAAGCGCAACGCACCCGCGTCGAGCCCGAGAAAGGCCGCTTCGGCGAACTCCCGGAGTCCCGCATCGACGACGCGGTTTTCCTGAAGCAGCTCGCCGCCGCAATAGAGGCGGAATACAAAGTCCTGCGGCACCCCGTCTCGCGTCGACTCCACCTCAGAACGAAGCGTCGCGTCGGTTCCGTCCGGAGAGCGAGGAGCTGCGCGTTCGTCGAGTGCCGGAGGCGGGAGGCTTTGTCGCTCCGAGCCTGAGGAGGGCATCCCGCGCATCCTAGCCCGGTCCGGGGGCCGCACGCCTCCCACTTATGGCGATCGGTGCTTGCTTCTCGTTACGCGGCGGCCCGGAGGGGCGGGCGGCTCGAACCTCGCATCGCCCAAATGGAGGCCCCCACGGCCGCTGCCGCAACGGCGGCGGCCATGGGTCCGTCCGCGGCGACGTCCGTTCCGAAGCGGGCGTCGATTGCGCCCCCTCGCGCCACCGAATCGGCCGCCCATGTCCATCCCACGTTCGCTCCGATGGCCATCCAGGCACCACGGTCGCGTACCCATAGCGCCGCGAGCGCAGCTCCGCGCAGTGCGTCGAAGGGTACGGCGGGGCTCATCTGCCCGTCGATTCCCAGGCGCGCGCAGGCGGCCGCGCCTGCACAAGCCAAGAGTCCGGCCCAAGCGGGCAGCACGTCACGCGCCGCACGAAGGACCACCCCTCGCAGCAAGAGCTCGTCGCGCACGGCAGAGAGCGCAGCCACGACGAGACCGACGGTAAGCACCTCCACCGATCTCGGCCCGTCGGCAAGAGTGGCCGTGCGGGTCGCCAACGCGGCCGCGACGCCCACCGCCGCGACGATGGCCCCCCACCCCGCCCCGAGAGCCATGCGCTTTGCTTTGGCTTGCCACGGCGATGACGGTGCCATCGGGTCGGTCCACGCGATCGCCATCCGCGCCGTACCCCATTCGGCGATGGACGCTTGGACGGCCGTGGCTGCGGTGGCATTGCGCGCGAGCATCGAGGCGGCGAATTGGACGGCGCCCCAAAGAACCAGGCCCCACCCGACCACGTAGCCCGTATCGCGGAGCGAGCCATGGGGGGCCGCGATTTTTGCCGGCGCGCTCACGGGTCGCTGATCGCGAGCGGCGCCAGGGTCATGAGGGGGGCGTTCGCTTCCACGGCGGTGCCCGCACTCACCGGAATGTCCAACACCATGCCCCCCGTGGCAGACCGGACTTCGTTCTCCATTTTCATCGCCTCGAGCACGAGCACCCCTTGGCCGGCCTTGATCCGGTCGCCTTTGGCCACGAGGAGGCGGACGACCCGTCCCGGCATGGGGCTCTTGACGACGAAGGTGCCGTCCGGTCCGGCGGGCGGCGTGCGGGTTCGACCGGCGGAGCGACCCCGTTCGGTCTCAACGCGCACCGTGGCCCGCGTTCCACTCGCCACGATGTCCAGGTCCGGCAAGTTGCCGCGCGCGGTTACGTCGATGACGCGTCCCTCCATACGCACGCTGAGCTGCGAGCCCGCCGGTGCGACGTCCAGCTCCACGGCGCGGCCGTCGATGGTTGCCTCCAAGGTGCCGTCGGCGCGCTCGACGATGTCCACGAGGGTGGGCGCGGGCGCCGTGCCTTCCCGTCGAGCCGGCGAAGAGCGGGAAAGAACCGTCACGTAGTACCGCACGGCCCCACGGTACTATACGTCCTGGAGCGCCGAACAGCTTGACTCCCGTCGGCTTTCTGCGGCTTTGGCCCGCCTCGCGCGCGTTGCTCCTCCTCGCCATACCCGAGTAACGTGAGTAAACCTGAGTAAACCTGAGCATGGGTCGTCGTCGCGCCTTGCGACGCGGGCAAAACCCTTGAAATCCTCGGTCCGTCAAGCGGTTCGGTGCTCTACGCCGCGGCCTCTTTGTCACCCACGGCGTCGAGGAGTCGATCGAGGGCGCCGGAGACCTCCCGCGCGAGCTTCCGCGGCACGGCGTTGGTTTCTACGAGTAGCTCGCGCAGTCGCTTCGCGACGTTGCGTAGCCCCGCCGCGTCGCGCGTGCGCCGCTCGCTGTCGTCCAACGGAAAGACCACGTCGCGGTACGCGCGAGAGACCGAGGCGGCAGGTGCTCCCTCGTCGAGGACACGGCGCCGAATCTCCGCGATCGCGTCCCGAGGGGCGTCTTCGGTCGCCTCTGCGCGCCGGAGAAAGTCGACCGCCTGGTAGCTCGGAATGGGCTCGTGCAGCGCATCACGGGTCAGCACGCCGGGGGCGCGCCGCTGCAGAAAGGCGTAGGAGCCGGTCAGCTTGTCAACGGTTTCCTGGCGAAGGTGGAGCTCCGTCTTCGCATACGCATCGAAGGAGTCGTATCCCCATGCCTTCCATCCGCCGCTCCGCTTCAATCCCGTCAGCGCCTCCCCGAGCTCAATCCAGCTCGCCTTGAAACGCCGTGCCCGACGCAAAAGCTCGGCGCGCTCCGGATCGTCAGCGTGCGCGCGCTCGGCGTCGGCGAGGGCTGCTTGGGTCTTCGTGGTTCTCATCGGGAGCTCGTTCTTTCGGGTCGGCGAGCCTTTCCACCACTATACTCTCGCGGCCTGTGCGCTTCTCCAATCGCTTCGCGTGCGTCGCATTCCTCTTTGCCGCTGGGTGTGGACCGGCACCACCTCCTGCCGCCGCGCCGCCCGCCGGAGGGCTCGGCGGTGGACAACCGCCTGCGGTTGCCGTCGTGAAGGCGGCGGGAAAGTCGACGCCGACCGACGAGCCACAAGAAGGGGACCTTCCTACCGCGTGCGCCGACGGTGGGGCACCCTTCTGTACGCCGCCGGCCGCGTTCGTCGAGCGACTGTGCGCCAAGCCGCATCAAGGCGCGGCTCTCGCGCTCTTCGCGCGGGGCAGCCCGTTCACCCGAGTCTACGTGCGCGGCAGGGTCGACGAGCTCCACGCCGACGAGGAAGTTCTCGTCTTACGCTTTCACCCCCCGCAGACGGGGGGATTCGTCGTCGGCGCCAACAATGGCAGTTACGATCTTCTTCGCTGGGACGGGACGTGCTCGATGGCCATCGAATCCGAAGTCATCACACGGACGCGTCCCGGCCGCCCAAGCGCCGCGCATGTCCAGTGGCATCGAATCAGCGCGCGTGTCCAGGACGCGCTCATTGCCTCAAGCGATCGGGTGAAGCACGCCCACGCGAAACGAGGCAGAGAGTGCAAAGGCGCCATGAGCGGCGACGTATCCGCGGCGTGTGAGAAGGCCGATGCCGCTTTGGTGAGCGCGATTGTGGACGACGTCCGGTCGGGGGGGCCTCTCCCCGCGCCCGACGACGTTCCCTGATGGGCGCCTCACGTCAGGCTCGAGTCGAGGTCCCCAGAATACGTGGAGTCGCCGACGCTGGCCACCTGGAGTCCCATCGCATGGCAGATGGACGTCAGCAGCTTGTTGTTCGGCACGCTGCTGAGCCCGACGATCTGACCGGTCTTGAAAAAGCCGCCGCAGCTACCGATCATGACGAACGGGATATTGGCGGTGTAGTGGTCATTGCCTTCCCGCATGTCGTTGCAGAGGAGGACGACGGTGTTGTCGAGCGTCGTCGTCGCCCCTTCGGTCGAGGCGGCGAGCCCGCCAAGCAGCGTCGCGACCTGGGTGTACCACCAGGTGTCGATCGCCGTCTTTGGCGTGGCGTCCGACGCACCCGCGTGGGCGATGGCGTGATAATCGGGGCTATTGATCGGAGGGGTCAGCCACGGAAACGTCAGGATGTCGCCCCCGCCGTCATTGATGAGGTCCATCGTGACGCACCGCGACACGCCGCACGTGACGGCCGCCGACGCAAGCCTCATCATGAAATCGACTTGGGTCGGGTAATTGGAAATGCCACTGAAGGTCAGCCCGGCAGGCGTCAGGGTGGGCGGGGTGCACGTCACAGTCGCCGCTTGAAGATCCATTTCCAGCTGGCGGACCGAATTGAGGTGACTTTGAATCTTCACTTTGTCGTCTGTCCCGACGACGTTTTGAAACGACGTGAGCTGTGAGAGGGCCGTGTCGAGCACGCTCTTTCGGCGCTGCGAAAGCGCGGACAGCGCAGAAGCCGAAATCATCGCGCCGGGGAAGAGCTGGCCGAACAGCGTGTACGGGTTGGTGACCTGGCTATTGTGCCCCGTGGCGCTCCAGCTCGTGTAGGTTCCCTCCGGAAGGGCCCCCGCGTTGAGTTGCGGCTTCACGACGCCCTGGGACGACAGCTGTTGGGAAATGAGTGTATCGATCGAAGCTGACGTCCCGCTCTGGGTTCCTGTCAATATCGACGGATAGCCGCCGTGGCCTCCGTACTGACCAAACGGGGTGCTACCGACCCCCGACTTCGCATCGAATACAGCCTGGAGATTGACCCCCCGCGGGATGATCATCTTGGAAACGTACGGAGAGAGGGGCGACATGACGGCCGGCAGATTCGCGGTCGTGAGCGGAGCGGAAGCGGTAGGCCACTTGCTGCAGCCGTAGACCCCATTCGTCCAGGTGACCGCGATGAACCGCTTCGGAAAGCCGTTGCTCGATGTTGCGGCGCCGCCGGCGTCGCCCGCTTCTGCTTCGTTGTTCAGCAGAGGCAGGAGGCACGCGCCCGCACCGAGGCCCTTGAGAAGGGCCCGTCTCGAGTACTTCTCTTTCATGGCAACACCTCTCCAGCCGAAGCGGTCCGGTAGCGGAACGTGCGCGAGCTCGCCACGCTCGATAGAAGGCTAACTACTTTGTAATTGGAATTCGCGAACATCGCTTGGGCCGCTTGGGCGGACGGGGCATCGTCGGCCGTCACGTCGCGCCCGAGCGCATAGGTCATGTACTGGGCGGTAAAGCACTCCTTGAACGTCGGACTCGCGGCCAGGAGCGGCGTCATTTGAACGGCGCTCGACACGTTGTCGCTCTGCCCGTCCAGGATCATCGTGCTCGTGGCATCGACCGGGAGACCGTTGTCCGTCGTGCGCCATTGACCGATGCCGTCATAGTTCTCGAACGGATATCCCCACGGATCCATCAGGCTGTGACACGCCGTCGCGCACTCCTGCGAGTCATGTTGTTTGAAGCGGTCCCGCGTCGTGCCCCCCGCCGAGGCTGGTGCGGGAGGTGGGACGTTCGGCGGAGGTGGTGGAATTACGCCGCACAACATTTGTGTGTAGAGCGAGTGGCCCCGGTACACTGGATTCGACGAAGCGGGGTCGCCGTTCAGCGCGAGCCAGGCGGCCGTCGTGAGCAATCCAGAGCGTTGAGCGGGGTTCAATGTGGCCGACTGGAGCGCCGTCCCCGTGACCCCACTCGCACCGTAGAGGGTCGCCAAATCTTGGTCGATCGACGTGGTCGAGCTCGTGAGGAGCTCGGAGAGCAGGCCCGTCCGGTTGAAGATGACGCTCGTCACGAAGGTGCGAAATTCGGAGTCCATCTCGGCCGCGAGCGTCGGGCCCCAGGTTTGGTATACGGTCTGATCCTTCGGCTGGGCCGCCAACTGATAGATGCCGAGCCACTGCTCGAAGAAGTTCGCCACGGAAGGAGAAGCCTTCGGATCCTGCAGCATCCGGGTGGCCTGCGCCGTGACTTGGTCCGCGGTCGACAGTTGGTTCGACGAAGCGGCGCTGAAAAGTGTCGCGTCGGGCATCGTCCCCCACAGGAAGTACGAGAGACGGTTGGCCATGGCGTAGCCGTCGAGCTGCACCTCCACCCCGGAGGCGGTCGGACTCGAACCCGGGGGATCGGTCACCGTTGCGGTGGGTCCCATTTCCCAGTGGTACAGAAAGCCCGGCGACTGGAGCATCTCTTCGACGAGAAGGTCGATCGCCCCGTCGAAGGTCAAGCCGAGTGTCGAGACCCCCGTCTGATACAGGGCCGCCAGGGTCGCCGCTTCCGCGGTGGTCACCGGGCGTCTGAACGCTTGCTGGCCGAACGTCGTGATGAACGTGTTCGCACACGTGACGGCGGCGGTGCTGGTGGCACTCCCCGTTCCCGGCGAGCAGGTAACGAGCGTGCCGACGTTGGGCAGGATGGCCTGGGCGATCGCCTCCGCGGCGCCCTGGTATGCGGTCGCAGTCGTCACGTCGACGAGCCCCGGGAGCGGGAACCCGGTCGACGTGTTGGGCACCGGCGGCTCAGCCGGGACGTTCGCAGGAGAAACATTGGCCGCCGTGATGGCCGCGCTGCCGAAAAGATTTGTGACCGTATTGAGGTACTCGAACTGTGTGAGGTGACGGAGCACCATCGCCCCCGCCGCATTCGGATTGGTGCTGCCCGCACCGAAAAGAGTGCTCAGGGTGGGGCTCGCTGGGCTCGACACGACACCCCCGTCAGGGAGTGTGATCTCGACGGATCCACCGGCGCCGGATCCGCTCGATGCGCCGGGTCCGCTCGATGCGCCCGATCCCGTCGATCCACTCGATCCGCTCGATCCCGCCGATCCGCTCGACCCGGCGCCCCCGCCGGAACCGCTTGGGCCACTTCCGCCGTCGCTGTCGCTATCGACAGAGCCGAGAACACCGGTGCACGCGGCCACGACGAGGGCGCACGCGGCCAGGCCGGTGATGTGTACGGCGGTAAGTCTCCTCATTGGAACGCCTCCACGCGATGCTCTACGTGCGCCGGGTGCCGGTTCACGATGGGGGCACTAGAGGCCCGAGTGCTCGGCTGGTTTCGCATCGTTTCTTATTTAGCAGTAGCGCTGCCCGAGAAGACCGGCTCACCGAAGGCGAAACTAAAGCCCATGCCGACCTCGAAGATTACAACAAGTCCGAATCACGACCGCTCGGAGTGGTCCGCGGGCTCGCATCGCTTCGTCACTGAACGAGTCCGCCGGACCACGCCGAAGGCGTTGGCGAAGCACAGAAGTTCTGTAAGGAACTTCTGTTCCGGGGGACTAGGTCGCGTTCACGTCGCGACGCCAAAAAAAAGCCACAATCGCCATGACCGCGACGCCCAGCGCGGCCGCGAGCGCGTTGCGGATCCATCGATCCATCGGGGTCTGGCCCGGGCGCCACTCGAAAGCACCCACGTCGTAGGCGGTCCCATAGGGGGCGCAGTCGAATCTCTGGTCGTTCCTGGAGGTGACCGAAAAGTCGCGCGACGCATCGACGGCCGGACTCGACTTCGTTCGCAGGGCGCAAGTCCGTGTGGGTCCGCCGTTGTTGGCGAGTGGACCGAGCAAGGGATCGCCTACGATGTCGACCATCCCCTTACCCCCCGTGACCCCCGCGGCGCTACCGAGGATATCCCGATCATAGACCAGGGTCAGGCGGTCTCTCAGTAACCCCGAGTAGTCTGGGGCCGTGGACGATGCGACATCGTTCGCGACGATCGACGAGTTGACGTGAACGTTGCTTCCAACGGAGGGGTCCACATACACCCCGCCCCCGAGTCCAGTCGGCGTGGCGCTGTTGAAGGCGATCGTGCAGTGGGCGGTCTCGAGGTAATCCTGGCCCACGTAAATGCCTCCACCTTTTCCTCCCGTCGCCGCGTTCTCGGCGATGGTGGAATACTTGAGGTTGAGATATCCGAGATTGTAGATGCCGCCTCCGAGAAAAGCCCGGTTATCGGAGATCGTACTGTAATTGATGAACGTCGTGGGGGTCGCCGTTGCGTCCTGTGCAGCTTCGTAGATGCCTCCGCCGTACTGTGAAGTCGAGTTGTGGTCAATGGTGGAAGCGTTGAGGATCAAGGTGGCATCCGCGTTCCAAACGCCACTCTGGGTGAAGCCCGTGATCCGGGCGTGATCCAACGTCACCAACGCACTCTTGTCCAGACGAAGTCCGGTGGTCGGCTTCGTCGGTTTCGTCGCGGCCACGGTGAGGTGCGACAGGGTGACCGTCGCCCCGTCCATCTCGATCGCAGGACTCACCGAGCCCTGCGTGGTGAGGAGGGTCAGGCCAACGCCGCGCCCCACCAGCGAAAACGCCCGCCCCTGGGTGATCGGGGGTGTGAGCGTGAGCCCCGTCGAAATGTCGAATGTACCGGCCGGGATCGAAATCGACGTCGCGCCCGCAGCGTTCGTGCAGCCGCCGTAGTCGGCCCGATCTCGCAGCGCGATGACGGCCATGAAGAGCGAACATTTTCCATGGACCGGACCCATCTCGGAATCGACTGTGTCGACGACGATCGGCGGAGAACCAGCGGACGAGTTTCCGGCCTCGCCGTCAGCGCCCGCATCTCGTCCTCCGGACGAGCATGCCCCGGCGGTATCCATGCCCTCGCCCGTTTGCCCTGTGCCGGAAGCGTCACTCGAGCCGCAACCGGTGAGCGCCGCCGCGAGCACGACCCACGCCGCAACCTGGCCTGAAGGAGTGTTCGTTGATCTATCCACTTTGCGGTGCACCGACGTGGCCTCACTCGCCGAGATTAGCGAACGAGCCGCAGCTCGACGTCAATGCGCCGTCCGGGACCCGCCGCGGGCGGCAACGCAAAAAACGCGGCGCCGACCTCCCCCGAAAAGCTGCCCCCGCTGAGCGCGAAGACGTCGCCGTGGAGCCCATCATGAATGTCGTCGCGCGTTACGCGCGCGCTGACACGAATTTTCGTCACGGCATCGCGCGCCGTGAACGCCCGAGGGCCGATGAGCGCGATCGTTCGTTCGATGCCTCGGCGAAGGGCAACCGACGGGCCGCCCGCGATCGCGGTATTGGACAGGTGTCCCTCATCGTCCAGAACGAGCGTCACGTCGGCCGAACCGGCGGCACCGAATCCGGTCCTCCCCCACGCGCCGTCCGCGCTTGCAGCCTGAGCGAACGCCCGCGTGAACGTGGTCGCCAGGTCCGTAGCGAATCGAACGCCCACCGCGCCGAAGAGCGCGGCATGGCCAGCGGTCCCCGTCGGCGTAGGATCCCCGCGGGTGACGGCGCCCTCATGGCCCCCCGGCGTCCGTGGCAATGGATCGGGCGCCGGAGGGTCGCTCGTCTCGTCCGTATCTCCGCGGGAGAGCCGCGCGCTTTCGATCTCGAGCGTGTCCCCCGCGATCGTCTGCGCGGTCGAGGGCGGCTCGAACGCAAGACCGGGCGCCAGGGCAGAGCGATCGAGCGCGCGGAACGTGGCGGCATGCAATCCCAGGCTCACGAACGCGGAGAGAGCAAGCGGCAGGGTCCGGCGGCGGTCCACCGGCCAATTGTGCCAGCGAACGGACCCTTCGGGAGGCGGCCGCCACTTTTTGCGCCACTTCTTTTCCTTCACTTCGAGTAAACGTCGGAAATCTCATGCGTCGCCAAGCGGGCGTCGTCCTGCCGCTCTTCTCGATCCGCACGCGCCGCGACTGGGGCGTGGGCCAGATCACGGACCTTCCGGTTTGCGCGGCTTGGATTCGGAGCGCCGGCCACCGACTGCTCCAAGTCTTGCCGCCGCATGAGCTCTCCCCGGGCGAGACGAGCCCGTACGGCGCGCTGACGGCGTTCGGGCTGGACCCACTCTACATCGACGTCGAAGCGATCGAGGACCTGAACCCGCTCGCGATCGACGAGGCCTTGGGCGAGGAGGGGAAGGCCGCGCTCGCGTCGGCTCGCGCTGCCGCCCGCGTGGACTACGTGACCGTTCGCGCGCTCAAAACGCGCGTTCTGCGCGCCGCATTCGATCGGTTCTTCGAGCGCGACTGGGTGGGGCGAACGGCGCGAGCGATGAAGCTCGCCGCGTTCGTGCGCGAGGAGAGCGCTTGGCTCTCCGATTTGGCGCTCTACTCGGCCATACGCGAAGCGCGCGGGGGCTGGGGATGGTCCACATGGCCCGAGGCGTACCGAGACCGCGATCCCTCGGCGATGCGGAGGACGCACTCGGATCACGAGCGCCGCATCGTCGAGGTTTCGTACATCCAGTGGCTTTTGCAAAGTCAGTGGCAGACCGCGCGCCTCCAAATGCGCGACCTGGGCGTCGAGCTGATGGGCGACGTTCCGTTCATCGTCGGCATCGAGAGCGCGGACGTGTGGTCTCACGCCGGGCAGTTTCAGTTGCAGCTCTCGCTCGGCGCTCCGCCGGATGACTTCTCTGCCGACGGGCAGGACTGGGGCTTGCCCGCCTACGACTGGCTCTCCATGGAGGCGGACGGCCTTGGTTGGATTCGTGCCCGCACGCGCCGCGCGGCGCAGCTCTATGATCGCTTTCGGCTCGATCACGTCGTGGGAAGCTTTCGCCAGTGGCTTCGCCGCAAGGATGGCAAGGGCCGTGGCCATTTCGACCCGGCGGGAGTCGACGCGCAACGGGCCCGCGGCCTCCGCGTCTTGGGCGCGATCCTCGAAGAGACCTCACTCGTGGCCGACGGCGTGGCCCCGCCGCGCGCCATCGCCGAGGACCTCGGCGTGATTCCTCCCTTCGTTCGCGACGTCCTGCGCCGGCTCGGCATGCCCGGCTACCGCGTGCTGCCCTGGGAGAAAGACGCGGGAATCTTTCGCGATCCACGCGCGTTTCCGGCCTCGAGCGTCGCTTCCTGGAGCACGCACGACACGGCTCCGATTGATGCGTGGTGGGACGAGTTCTCCGATGCCGACCGGGTGCAGCTGAGCGAGCGGGCCGGCATCCCGCTGGAGGCGCCGGAGGGCGTTCGCTCGCTCGGGCTGCTCAACGATCTGTATCGCGCGAACTCCGACTTGGCTCTGGTGCTTGCCCAGGAGCTCCTCGGCGTGCGCGATCGCATCAACGTCCCCGCCACCGTGGGCCCCCACAATTGGACCTGGCGGCTCGCTCGCCCCATCGAGGACCTCGAATCCGACCCCCGTGTCACCGCACGATTCGACGCGATTCGACGCCTCGTCGAAGGAGCGGGACGGTAAACTGCACCTTCGCAAACCTTTACTCCCGGCGGCCACGGATGACGGCATTTCCCATCGAGCCCGGCACCTTTCATCCACTCGGCGCCACGTGGGACGGCCGGGGGGTCAACTTCGCGCTCTTCAGCCAGCATGCGACCGCGGTCGACCTGTGTTTGTTCGACGAAGCAGGCCAGGAGACGCGCGTTCGGACGCCTTGGCGGTCGCTCCATGTCTGGCACCTCTACGTGCCGGGCCTCCGTCCCGGTCAGCGTTACGGCTGGCGCGTACACGGCCCGTTCGCGCCGCACGAGGGGCATCGCTTCAATCCCAACAAACTCCTCGTGGATCCGTACGCGCGCAGGCTCGACGGCGAAATGGACATCGTCGCCCCGGTGTACGGGTATCCGCGCGATCTCGTCAAAGACGATCTCGCCTTCGACGAGCGCGATGACGCGCGCGGCAAGCCGAAGTGCGTCGTCATCGACGATGCGTTCGACTGGGAAGACGACAAATCTCCGCGCGTCCCCTGGGAAGAGACGGTGCTCTACGAGCTCCACGTCAAAGGGCTGACCAAGCGACATCCGGAGGTCGCGCCTCTGCTACGCGGCACCTATCTCGGTCTCGCGACGGACGCGGTTATGGCCCATTTCGAATCGTTGGGCGTGACCACCGTCGAGCTCATGCCCGTCGCGCAACGTCTCGACGAGCCCGCCCTCACGGGGCGGTCACTCACGAATTACTGGGGATACAACACGCTCGCGTTCTTCGCGCCGGACCGCCTCTTCGCCACGCCGGCGGGAGCCCCCGAGCGCGAGTTCAAACAGATGGTCAAGAGACTGCATGCCCGCGGTTTCGAAGTGGTCATCGACGTCGTTTACAACCACACCTGCGAGGGGGATGCGCTCGGCCCCACGGTGAGCTTTCGCGGCATCGACAACCGCGTGTACTACCGACTCGACCCAACCGACCTACGCGAATACACAGATTACAGCGGTTGCGGCAATACGCTCGACGCGACCCACCCGCAGGTGCTCAAGCTCGTGACCGACAGCCTGCGCTATTGGGTCACGGAGATGCACGTCGATGGCTTTCGCTTCGATTTGGCGCCGGCACTCGCGCGCGGAAACGACGGCGACGTCAATCGCGTGGGCGCCTTCTTTGCGGTCGTGCACCAAGACCCGATTCTCTCGCGGATCAAGTTGATCGCCGAGCCCTGGGACGTGGGCGTCGGCGGCTACCAGGTGGGCGCCTTTCCCGTGCTCTGGACGGAATGGAACGGGCGGTACCGGGATACTGTGCGGCGGTTCTGGCACGCGGATCGCCATTCGGTCCCCGATCTGGGCAATCGCCTCGCAGGGTCCAGCGATCTCTTCGGCGATGACGGGAGGGGCCCGAACGCGAGTATCAACTTCATCACGGCACACGACGGCTTCACGCTGCGAGACCTCGTCAGCTATGACAAGAAGCACAACGAGGCCAACGGCGAGCGCAACCGCGACGGCCTCGACGACAACGACAGCCAGAACTGCGGCGTCGAGGGGGAGACCACGGACGCAAGCGTGCTCGCGCGACGTCGCACGCTTGCCCGCAGCCTCATGACCACGCTCTTCATTTCACAAGGCGTTCCCATGATCGCCATGGGCGACGAACTCTGGCGCACGCAGCGCGGCAACAACAACGCCTATTGTCACGACTCGGAGCTCACCTGGGTGGACTGGCAGCTCGACGACGAAGCCCGCTCCATGCTCGGCTTCGCACGTGCGCTTGCCGCCTTTCGTAAG
This sequence comes from uncultured delta proteobacterium, assembly GCA_963831555.1. Lineage (GTDB taxonomy): Bacteria > Myxococcota_A > Polyangia > Polyangiales > Polyangiaceae > Palsa-1150. Next base: position 184,220 of record CAWHQT010000010.1, on the reverse strand, counting down.
CACCACAGCGTCTTGCGCCGGCACGACTTCTTGCGGGGCGAGCGCATCAACGGCGGCGCGGGCAAGGACGTCACGTGGCTTCGGCCCGACGGGACAGAGATGCAGCGCGCCGATTGGGACTCGCCCAGGCGCGCGGCGCTTGCCTTCCGTCTGGACGGCGGCGCGTTCGAGTCGGAAGGCGCACCGCCGCTGCGCGACGACTCGCTTCTCGTCCTGATGAACGGGGAGCGGGGGTCCACCACCTTCATCCTCCCGGCCGCGGCGCTAGGCCCCGCGTGGTACGTCGTCCTCGATACCCGCGAGCGCCCGCACGTGGGGGATGTGGCTCTCTCTTCAGCCACCCTCGAGCTCGACGCCGGCAGTCTCGTCATTCTCGGCGACGCGCCGGAAGCCTAACGCAAAGACAAGATCAAGAGCGGTCTCCTCGGGATCGTTGTCAATTTCTCATTAAAAGACTCCTCTTCTTAACACTTGTGAAGCCAAGCGGAAACATCGCCGGGGTACCTGACATGAGGCATGGGCTTCGCCAGGATCGACGCCACCCATGCCGCGTGGCTGCTCGTGGGTGCCGCCATTGCCCTGCTCACCGCTCCGGCGCTGGCACTCCTCTACGGGGACGCTTCCCACCGGAGGAACGTCAAGGTTGCGCTTCTCCGGGCGCTCTCGGCCATTCCGATCGTGGCCATGCAGTGGCTGCTCTTCGGATACTCGCTGGCTTTTGGAACGAGCCCACACGGCATCATCGGTGGATTCGTCCACGCGGGAACGTCGGCCCCGTTCGCAAACGAAGGCCCCCGAAGCGCGGTGGCCGTGATTGCGTTTCGCATGGTGTTCGCGCTCGCGATGCCGGCGCTGATCGCGGGCGCGTTTGCGGAGCGCATGAAGTTTCGCGCGTACGTTGCGTTCGTCGTGTGCTGGTCGACCCTCGTGTTCGACCCCATCGCGCACTGGGTCTGGTCGGACGGGGGGTGGCTCGGCAGGCTGGGAGTCTTGGATTTCGCGGGGGGGACGGTGGTGCACCTGACGGCCGGCGTCGCGGCGCTCGTCTGCATTGCCGTAATTGGCAAGCCGCAGGATGAGGTCCCCGACGGCGGGGCGAGTGCCCCCAAAGACGCCCGAGACGTTCTTGCGAAGTGCGCTGGCGCCGGCCTTCTTTGGGTTGCCTATACGGGCTTCAACGTCGCGGGAGCTCTCCCGAGCGCCAGGCTCGCCTCCCTGGCCTTCGTTACGACGCAGCTCGGGGCGGCGGCGGGAGGTCTCGGATGGCTCGCGGTCGAGTGGCACGATCGCGGCCGCGTGCGACCGGTCGGGGTCGCGTTGGGCGTCGTCGCGGGCTTGATCGCCATCGCTCCGGCGGCCGGGTATGTCAGTCCATCGGCGGCGATAGCCATCGGCTTCATCGGGGGAGCCGTGAGCTACGGGACCGCGCTCGGTGCCGTGGCTGGCCTCTCCGCGGCTCTACTCGCCATTACGGCGGAAGCTGGATACGTGGCGCCTACCACCGCCGTGGTCCTGGCTGTCGTCGCCGGCTGCATTTGTTACGGGGCGGTGATGCTTCGAGAGCGCTTCGGGGCGGCGCGCCTGCCGGACGCGTTTGGGATCCACACGGTGGCGGGGATCGCCGGCGCGCTTCTGACGGGCGTCTTCGCTCAAAAGGCGCTCAACGGGCGCGGGGCGGATGGAGCGTTATTCGGCAACAGCAATCAGGCGGCGGTGCAGCTCTTGGCGTGCGTGGTGGCGGCGCTTTACACGAGCCTGGTCACGCTCGTCATTCTTAAACTCATCGACGCAGCGATCGGCCTTGGCTACCGCGAAGCTCCGCAGCTGCAGGACGAGATGGCCGACCGCGGTGAGCTGACCGGCGAGGTGAGCGACGTGACCGGCGTGCGCGAGCGCCGGCTCACCCGTGGTTATCCCAATCCTTCCGCCCGGGCCGCCTCGGCGCTACCCCGGCTCCGGGGCACGGGTCTGGACCGCACGATTCGCTGAATCGGAAGGTCGCTGAATCGGAAGGTCGCTGAATCGGAAGGTCGCTGAATCGGAAGGTGTGGCCGGGAATGGAAGTGGGGGCTTTGGGGACCGGATCTCCCCCAAAACCTGGCTCGCGAAGGCTCGCGAATGAGCTGCCCGGATTTCCGGGCCGCTCTCGATGGGCGAAGCAAACCGGCAGGCGGCGCTGGTTCGGCAAGCGACCCCCGAGCGCCAGACACGCGATGCAGGAAACGAGCGTCTTGTTCCTGCTGGGGAGCTCGAGGTGGAGCGGCATCGCTCCCCTCGACGTGACGTGTGAGCCCGTTCTGTCGAGCGGAGCCCTTGCCGGAGGCAAGGCGGAGCGAGACTCAGGGTGACCCTGGTTTCTGCTAGGCTCATGCGGGTCGTATAGTGCGACTGCAAGATTGCGCCGAGCGCCAGATTTGGGCACCAGCGCAAGAATTGGCACCCGTGCAAGGTTTTCGCACGCTCGCGCCCTTGCCCATGTACCTGCCCGCCCATGCACTTGCCCCTGGATTGGTCGCCGCACGATCCGACGGGCTTTGCGCGGGCGGCGAAGCGATGTCAGACTCTCGACTTCGACCCCCCGCGACCCGCGCGACCGAACCTGACGTGCCTAAGCGCAACGCGCGCGCAAGCGCGAGAGACGCCTCGGCGGGCGAGAATTCCTGCGAAAACCTACAGATGATTGCCACGAGCGGGGGCGATTGGAGCGCCATAATGCTTGACGGTACGACAATGACCCTCGCCGGGCGGGTCCTGGTGGGAGAGTAACTTATGACACGGCGTGTTTTCGTGCGCGGCTCGCCCGCGATTGCCTTTGTTGTGTCGCTCTTCGCCGCCGCCGCGAGCTCGAGCTCGGGGTGCGCAACGGCCCAAATACCCTCCGGCGAGCCGTCGGGCGGCAGCGGAAGCAATTCGGGCGAAAGCGGCGAACCTGGCGGAAGTGGCGGCGTCACCGGCAGCGCGGACAGCGGTGCGGTTGTCATGCACGCGGCCCCCCAACTCGGCGTGGCGCTCTTTTCCAACGCGTGCACCGCGGGAAAGGTCAGCGTGGACTGGTCGCCGATTCGGCGGATTTCACGCATCGAGTACGACAACATGGTCCGAGATCTGCTCGGCGACACGTCAGGCCCGTCCGTCACGTTCCAAATCCCCACCGAGGCCCAGCTGGGCTACGGCATCAATCTCCCGCTCGTGAATACCTTCGCCCCCGCGGATGCAACGGCCGTGACGCAGTATCTATTGGCTGCGGAGACGGTGGCGGCCAATGCCGTGGCGGACTCCAATCGGATGAACAACGTCATTCTCGCGGGCATCCCCTCGTGCGCGAAAGCTCATGACGACACCTGCGCGACGGACTTCATCGCGACGTGGGTCAACCGCGCGTACCGCGGCCAGCTCGACCCGACCGAATCGGCAAACCTGCTCAGCATGTTCCAGTCGGTCGAAATGCAGGTCGATTGGACCACCGGCATTCAAACCATCATCACGGCGGTTCTGGAATCGCCCCGCTTCCTCTACGTCTTCGAGTTCGGAAATGGTAGCCCGAGCGGCGCCGTCGTCCCGCTCTCCTCGTACGAAGTGGCCGCGCGGCTCGCCTTCTTTCTTTGGCGATCGGTGCCAGACAACAAAGTCATGGCCGACGCAGCGATGGGAACTCTGGCGACGCCGGCGGGCGTCCTGACCGAAGCGCAATACATGCTTACGGCCAAGAATCCCGTGACCAACGCGCTCAGCGCGCAAGACGCGATCGACGACTTTACCAATCAATGGCTGCAGCTCACCGGCGTTCAAGCCAAAGACGCTCAGTTCAACGCCTTCAACGCGAACTCGAATCTCGCCGTCGAGATGTACGACGAGGCCCGTCTCGACTTTTCGCAGCGGGTGCTCGCCGCGAACGGCTCACTGACCGACCTTCTGACGTCCACCTCGTCCTACGTCAGTTCGGACCTCGCGAACTTCTACACCGGAAGTTCGTCCCTCGGCGCCGGGCAGACGGCCACCGGACCCACGACGCATAACGCGTTTACGCAGGTCACGCTCCCGAACCGGACCGGGATTCTCGCCAACGGCGGGGTGCAGGCCACCCAGTCGCACTCGACGCTCCCCTCGCTCGTACTTCGGGGAAAGCTCGTGCGCGAGAACTTGCTCTGCGATCCCATCGGCGCGCCCCCCCCGAACGTCCCGGGCCCGGCAACGTCGCCGCCCGACGGCGGCGGCACCACGACGCGCGACCTTCTTCTGGAACACATGCAAAAAGGGACGGCGTGTCCGGGGTGCCATCAATTGATGGATCCCATCGGCGTGGCGTTCGACAACTTCGACGCGACGGGCGCCTACCAGGCCACCGACGCCAACGGATTCACGCCGGCCTCGACCTTCCCGCCCGTCGATTCGAGCGGGCAGTTCAACGCGACGCCGTCCGAACCGGGCGCCCTCTCGAGCACGTTCCAGAACATGGCGGACTTTGCGACGCAGCTGGCCGGTTCCACGCAAGGCCAGGAGTGCTTCGCGCTGCAAGAGCTTCGCTACGCGCTCGGTCGCCTCGAGACCGCGGACGACGCGTGCTCTGCGCAGCAGGTCTTCAGCGCATTTTCAGCGGGCAAGTTGAATATCCAACAACTCCTCTTGGCGATCGCAGGGAGCGATGCGATGCGCTATCGGTCCGTCGCGACGACGGGGAGTGCTTGCCAATGAATCGTGTAGAGCTCAATCGGCGACGCTTCCTCAAGATGGTGGGCGCAAGCGCCTTCACGTATCCGTTCTTGCGCGGGGTTCCGAGCTTTGCGGCGGGGAACAACGGCAGCGGCGCCGCCAGCCCCGTCAATCTGGTGCTGCTCTTCACGAGCTGCGGCACGGTTCGCTATCTTTGGGGCGCCCAGGGCCCTGCGCCCACGGGGACGACGCCCACGTCCACGGCGGTGACCAACGGTCCGCTGGTCTTTCGCCAGCGGCTCTCGGCCTTCAAGACCGCCGGTCCGAACGGGCAAGCGGACTTGACGAAATACGTCACCGTGCTCGACGGGTTGCAGAACAAGGCGGCCGGTGGGGGTTCCCACGAGGCGGGGATGGCGTCGCTCTGGACGGGCCTTACGAGCTCCGGGGCAGTCGCCACGGGCCCGAGCATGGATCAGGTGATTTCGAGTGTATCGCCCAAGGCGCCGTTTCAGAACGTGCCGTTGCTGGTGCAGAGCGCGCCGGACTTTGACGCCGCGGGCGTCGACAGCCGACCGCTCTACAACCTCGCCGGGAGCTTCGTCAGTCCGATTACGACGCCCGCCGAGGCCGTGGGCAAGTTGTTTCCGTCGGCCATGGTGGTGATGGGGCCGGACAAGAAGGCGATCATCCGTCAAGCGGTACTCAACCATATCAATACGGATCTCACGAATCTGCAGGGGCGCCTCTGTACGGAAGATCGCGTGCAGATGCAGAATCTCCAGGCCCTCTGGAACTCCGTCGTGAGCAGCCTCAATTCCGCGGCGATTGCATCGCAGTCGTGCACGACGCCCTCGGCCGACGCCGGTGCTCCCGACGCGGGAAGCAGTTGCATGCCGCCGTATGACCCGTTCTATGCCTACTCGCAGCTGATGCCGAACATCTTGACGTTGACGCTGGCCTGCGGCCTGACCAACGTGGCCAGTTTGCAGTATTCACAGGCCCACAGCGCCACGGTCCATTGCTGGCTCGGCCCCCAGCAGAAGGACACGCACCACAACTACTCGCACACGGGCCCCACCTATATCGGCGCTCTGGGTCCGGATCTTTACAACGAACCGGCCAGCGTCGCGACCACGTCGTACCAAAGCAACGGCACGTACGCTCAGCAGCTGGTCGACATCGAGACCTGGTACACGCAACAAATCGCGAATATGGCGTACTCGATGAGCCAGTTCGGGTCGACCGGCAATACGCTCCTCGACAACTCGGTCATTTGCTGGGGCTCCGAGATCGACATGGGTTTTGCCCACAACCATGACGATACGCCGTTCGTTCTCATCGGCGGCGCCGGGGGCAAGTTGAAGTGCACGAGCGTCGGCGGGCAGCTCGTTCGGTTTCCGCTGCTCAACTTGGGAAACGGCGCGACACAAAACGGGTGTGGCGTTCGCTTCCACAACGATCTCCTCCTGACGCTCGCGCAGATCATGGGTGTCAGCGCCGCGCAGGTGCAGACCGCGTACGGAAGCAACTGGGGCACGTTCAATCAATATGTGAACGGCCCGATTACCGATATCCTTGCCTAGTCAGTAACCCTCCGGCAAGGCTCCGCTCGACAGAACGGGTTTGCACGTCACGTCGAGGGGAGCGATGCCGATCCACCCTGATCATTCGTCACATCTTGGTCCGTGCGGGCCGCATGTTCTCGCATCCCCGGCATGAATGCCGGGGCAACTGGGACAGCGATTACGCGAAGCCCGCCGCTGGCGGGCTACGACAAACGACAGGCACGTCGACCGTCGCCGACCATGCCTCACTGGATCGACGTAGCCCGCCAGCGGCGGGCTTTGTGCTCCGCTCTCCAGGGGTGCCCCGGCATTTATGCCGGGGGCGCCCGAGATGTGACGAATGGTCAGCCGCTCCACCTCGAGCTCCCCAGCAGGACAAGACGCCCGTTTCACCCTTCGCGCGTCCGGCGCAGCCGGGTGGGGGGTTAGACACGAGGCAAGACGGCGCTTGCGCCGGGCGTCTCGGGCCCGTCGGCGGGACCCGCGCGGACGTGGAGCCACTCCAGCAACTCGGCGTCCAATCCCTCGAGAAGGGCCCGGAATCTCATGCACTCGCTGGCGCGGCTCATCCACGATATGCAGCCCAGTGCCTCGATTTCATGAGCGACTGGCGCTCTCCAGCCGGCCGGTGTCAGAGTGTCAGGTGCGAGGTTCGAAAGAATGAAGGGCGCGTTCGTTCCCCCCGTCGAGGTCATCGTCGTCGCCTCCGTGTTGGGCGCGCTCTGCATCGCAATTCTGCCGACCTGCCTTTACCTTTACGTCGAGCCGCGAGGTCGCCCGCAGTGGGCCCGGCCCGAGGGCGTGCCGGCCCGCCGCCACGCACCTCTGCTCGTACGAACCACCGCGTGGTTGAGCTTCGTGGTGGCGGAGCTCGCCGCGCCTTGGGCGCTCGTGCCGGTCGCATGCGGCGTGCTCCTGTACCTTCAGGCGAAGCTCGGCATCGCGCGGCCCATCGGGTTCTTCATCACGGCCGTGGTCCTCATTCTCGCGGTGGCGCAGGTCGGCGCGGCGCTGCGCCTGCTCCCGCTGGGCGTGCGCCTGCTTGTGCGGGACTCGCGCGTCGCCGCGCGGGGAGGGGATGTCGCGCGCTCGCATGCGGCACTTAGTGCGCTCGTCCTTGCCGGATCCGGCGGCCTCACGCGGGTGATGACGGGCGTTCCCGGTCTCGTGCATCCGTGGCTACGCACGGCGCTCGAGTGGTCCGCGCTGTGGCCGCTCGAGGCGTATGCGGCGCTCTGCCTCGTCCACGCGCTCCTTCTATGGGCATGCGTCCGAGGGTGCGCCGGCTCCTAGTCGGACCCACGCTTCTCAAAGGCTGAGACCATGCGCAGACCCCTCGTAGGTCCCCTCACCGTCATCGGTTTGGCGATGGGGTTCGTTCTTGCCGGTCGCGACGCGGTCGCGACAGGCGTCTCGAGCCCCGCAGGGGCCGATGGCGAAGCGCCCACGTTTGACGAAGGGACCCGCGCGACGGCGGAGATTCGTGGCGAAATTGCCATCGACGTGCGCGACGACGCGAGCCCCGCCGAGCTGCAGAGCCTCGAGACGAGATACGGGCTGACGATGCGCCCGAACAGCGCGTGGAGCCTCGCCCACGACAAGATGGAAGTCGCCGACGTCGACCCGGCGCACGAGGCGGCCGTCGTCACGGCGCTTTCGCTCGATGCGCGCGTGGAGCACGCCGAGCCGATGGCTCTTTACCACGCAACGTTCGTCCCGGACGATCCGCTCTATGACGGCAAGCAGTGGCACTTGAAGCGCGTGGGCGCCGAGCAGGCGTGGAACTACACGTGCGGACGGGGAGTAACCGTTGCCGTCGTCGACACGGGCATCGCGTGCTTCGACGACGGGCCCTTCTCGCGAGGCACGGATCTCGCCGGCACCCGCTGCCGCGGGGGCTTCAATTTCGTCGACAATTCAGCCCGCGCGTATGACGACCAGGGTCACGGGACGCACGTGGCCGGGACGATCGCGCAGACCACGAACAACGGGGTTGGAGCGGCCGGCTTGGCGTACTGCGCGACGCTGATGCCCGTGAAGGTTCTCAACAGGCAGGGCTTCGGAACCGTGGCCGACGTGGCCGAGGGGATTCGATTCGCGGCCGACGAGGGGGCGGACGTCATCAATCTATCGCTTGGAGGCCCTTTCCGCAGCGCGATCCTGGAAGACGCCGTGGACTACGCGCTGGCTAAAGGGGTGGTCGTCGTTGCGGCCGCCGGCAACAGCGGACGGGCAGTTGGCTTTCCGGCCGCGTACCCCGGAGTCGTAGCGGTCAGCGCGACCGACGCGACCGACACGATCGCAGGGTTTTCGTCGCGCGGGTCGGAGGTCGCCATCGCGGCGCCGGGCGTGGGCATCACGCAGCAGACCGTGTGCAACGGCGGTCGCGACAAGTGTGAAGTCTTCGGAACGTTCAACGGCACGAGCATGGCGTCGCCCCATGTCGCCGGCGCCGTGGCGATGATCGAATCCCTGGGCGTGACGCGCGCATCCGCCGTCCGCGACGCCCTAGCGGAGAGCGCGCGTCCTCGAGGCGAGGCAGAACTCTACGGGGCCGGCATCCTCGACGCGGGCGCGGCCGCTTCGCGCGTGTTCTGGCGCCACTTCGTGACGAGGGTGCTCTCGCTCGTGGGCCTCGCATGGATGGTGCGTCGGCGCATCCGGAGGCGCGGTGGACGTGTGAGCCGTTCCCCGGCTTCTTGGGTGGGCGCTGCGGTGGCGAGCACCGGAGTGCTTCCGTTCGCGCCACTCGTGGGCCTCGCCTCGGTCTCAGGGCGGGTGGGCACGGTCCTCCAACTCGCCATGCGCCCGCTCGGCGAGTGGGACCTCGTCATCTTCGGTGTCGGCGTGCATCGCTGGATGCTCTTGGCGAGCGCGCTGCCGGCGGTCGGGCTCAGCGCGCTCGGTTTCGCAAACCCTCGCGCGCGGCCGTTCATCGGCGGGGTCGCATTGGGAACGGCGGCGCTGCTCGCGCAAATCGCCTGGTCCGCCGATGCAGCCTTCGTGGGCGGCGCGCTTTTGGCGTGGGTCTGGGTGGTCACGAACGGGCTCGTGTGCCTGTGGATCGCCCGCACCGGTCTTGGAGAACGGGGGGGCTAACCTCCGAAAGGCGCTAGAGTAGAAGCCGATGTCCTTGAAAATCGATCAGGACCACTCCCGCTTTCGTGGCATCGTCCGCGGTAAGATCCGGCAAAACCTACGCAAGTACGTCTCGCAGGGTGAGCTCATCGGGCGAAAAGGCAAGGACGTCGTCTCGATCCCAATCCCCCAAATCGACATCCCTCATTTCTCGTTCGGTGACCGCCAGCGAGGCGGCTCCGGGCAGGGGGAGGGGGACCCGGGCGATCCCATGGGCGGTGGCCAAGACGGCGACGAGCCCGGCACGGGTAAGCAGGCCGGCTCCTCACCCGGCGATCACGTTTTGGAAGTGGACGTCACGCTCGACGAGCTTGCCTCGATCCTCGGCGAGGAGCTCGAGCTTCCCGATGTTCGGGACAAGGGCAAGAGCAAGATCATCAACGCCAAGGATCGGTACACCAGCATCCGCCGGGTCGGCCCCGAATCGCTCCGCAATTTCAAGCGAACCTACCGCGAAGCTCTCAAGCGCCAGATCGCCACCGGGACGTACTCCCCGGGCAATCCCATCGTGGTGCCGATACCCAGCGACAAGCGGTACCGGAGCTGGAAGACGGAGGCCGAGCCCGTGGCCAATGCCGTCATCATCTACATGATGGACGTCTCCGGCTCGATGGGCGACGAGCAGAAGGAGATCGTTCGCATCGAGAGCTTCTGGATCGATGCATGGCTGCAGAAACAGTACAAAGGCCTCGAGAGTCGCTACATCATCCACGACGCCGTGGCTCGTGAGGTCGATCGCGAGACGTTCTTTCACACGCGCGAGAGCGGCGGCACGATGATCTCGAGCGCCTACAAACTCTGCTCGCAGCTCGTCGACGACCATTATCCGCCGGACGAGTGGAACATCTATCCTTTCCACTTCTCGGATGGTGACAACTGGTCGATGGATGACACGCTGCTCTGCGTCGACGTTCTCAAGAACAAGCTCTTGCCCAGGGTGAACATGTTCGCCTACGGACAAGTGGAGAGCCCCTACGGCTCCGGCCAGTTCATCAAGGACTTGCGCGAACACTTCGGCCGCGACGGGCGGGTGATCACGAGCGAAATCCGCGACAAGGACGCGATCATCGGGTCGATCAAAGAGTTCCTCGGGAAGGGTAACTGAATGTTTTTCCCATCGCGGCGCCCCTTGCCACCCTCCGCCGCGCCGTCGAGATAGGATCGAGCGATGAGCGAGTTCGCGTTGAAGACGTCGCTGCCCGCGTATCTGCGCGAACAGCAAAACCGGATCGAAAAGCTCGCAGCGGAAGCCGGCCTCGATTTCTTTCCGACGGTCTTCGAGATTCTCACGTACGACCAGATGAACGAAATCGCGGCGTACAGCGGTTTTCCGAATCGGTACCCGCATTGGCGATTCGGCATGGAGTACGAGCGCCTCGCCAAGAGCTATGAGTACGGCCTCTCGAAAATCTACGAGATGGTCATCAACAATAACCCCTCTTATGCCTATTTGCTGGAGGGCAATTCACTCGTGGACCAGAAGCTCGTCATGGCGCACGTGTACGCGCACGTCGACTTCTTCAAGAACAACTACTGCTTCCGTCAGACGGACCTCGACACGGGGGGGCGCACGGTGGATCCGGTCAGGCGCCCGAGCACCTATGACCCGAACCGTCGCTGGATCGACAAGATGGCCAACCACGGCGCCCGCCTTCGGCGCGTGGTCGGAAGGCAGGGGATCAACAAGGTCGAGGAGTTCATCGACCATTGTTTGAGCATCGAAAACCTCATCGACCTCCACTCGCCGTTCAGCGGCAAGCGGGCCAAGCGCGTTGCCGACGAGGAAGAGCCGCGCGCGACCGAGATTCCCCGCCTCCGCGCGAAGGAATACATGGAGTCGTTCATCAATCCCGAGGAGTATCTCGAGAAGCAGAAAAAAAAGATCGAGGCCGAGCGGGACAAGGCCAGCAAGTTTCCCGAGCATCCGGAGCGTGATGTGCTCTTGTTCCTTCTCGAGCACGCGCCCCTCGATCGATGGGAGCACGACGTGCTCGAGGTGATTCGCGAGGAGGCCTATTACTTCGCTCCGCAGTGGCAGACGAAGATCATGAACGAGGGGTGGGCGACGTACTGGCACTCGCGCCTCATGACCGAGAAGATCTTGGACGCGAGCGAGATCATCGACTACGCGGACCATGCGGCGGGCGTCCTCGCGACGAGCAACGGCCGCTTGAACCCGTACAAGCTGGGGGTAGAGCTCCTGCGCCACGTCGAAGAGCGCTGGGATCGCGGGCAGTTTGGCGAGGAGTGGGAGGATTGCGATGACCTGGAAGCCAAGAAAAACTGGAATCTACGGCTCGGTCTCGGCAAGAAGAAGATTTTCGAAGTGCGCGCGCTCTACAACGACGTCACGTTCATCGACGAGTTTCTGACGCCCGATTTCGTACGCGAACAGAAGCTCTTCAGCTTCGGCTGGTCCAACCGAAACGAGCGCTACGAGATCGAGACGCGGGAGTTCAAGTCCGTGAAAGAGAAGCTTCTTTTTCAGCTGACCAACGGCGGCAATCCCTTCATTTACGTCGACGACGCGAATTTCGACAATCGCGGCGAGCTTCACTTGCGCCACGATCACCAGGGGCTCGATCTGCGTCAGGACTACGCCAAGGAGGTCATGCGCAGCCTGCTCCGGATGTGGAAGCGCCCGGTGAACGTGACGACGGTGGCGGAGGGCAAGCCGGTCATGCTTCGCTACGACGGCAAGGAGCAAACGACGCGCCACTTGCGAACGTAGTTCGCGGGTCCGGGAAATTCAGCGAGAAAATGGCGAAATGCGGCCGCGACCATGGACGATTTCATCCGCGATTCGAGCGATTGGCTCCGGCGGTTCTCGCCGGACGAATGGATCCGGGCCGCGCTCGGTGAGCTTTCGCGCGCAGAGGCGGCCTGGGGCCGGGGCGAAGCCCGTGCGGGAGCGGCGGGGGTCAAGCGGGCGGCGGGGATGGCGCTCAACGCGGCGCTCCTCGTCGAGCCGGATCCACGGTGGGGCCGCACGTATATCGAGCACGTGACGGCGCTCTCCACAGACGAGCGGGTGCCAGAAGCTGTGCGCGAAGCGTGCCGGCGGGTCCTAGATGCCAAGGCGCCGTCCGGCGATGTCGTGCCGTTGCGGACTCCAAAGGGTACTGCCGGCAACGCCGCCGTGTTCGAAGCGGCGCGCGACGTGGTTGCCCACGCATGGGCCGTCGTGAAGAGGCATGAGCATGCCGTTTAGGATCGAGACGAACGGCGCCACGCGCGGGATGGCCCTGGTACCGGTCTTGTGGGCGGCCATGGGCTCCTGCGGGGGCGCGGGGTGCGCGGGCGGCTCTATGGCGAGCGCGCGACGAGAACCCACCACGGATCCTGCATCGACGAATGCCTTCGCGAGTGCGAGGGGGCTGCCGAGGGAGTCCGCAACACGCGACGTAACCCCGGCCAAGGCCCCGCCTACGGCTACCGTGCCGACGGCGACAGCCGCTCCGACCGCCGCCCCATCGCTCGTGACGGCGGCGGCAGCGAACGTTGCCCCCGCACGATCGTCAACGATTCGCCTGGCGTCCGGAAAGGGCGGTCCCGGCGACGCGAATCTCGCGGCGGGTGACGACGCCTTCGAACGGGGCGACCTCGCGGAGGCCCAAGAGCGCTACGAAGCGGCGCACAGGGCGGTGCCCGGAGGCGTCGCCGCGGACGTCGGCCTCGCCCGTGTACGCGTGGCGCGCGCCGATGTTCCCCTCGACTACGCGTCGGCCAAAGACAATCCCACGGTCATCGCCGCCGCGGCCGACCTCACTCGCCTCGTGAAGCGTTCGCCGGCGTTTGGCCCGGCGTACGTGGAGCTCGGGCGCTGTCGCTTGTTGCTCGGCGATGCGCCGGGCGCGCTCGAGGCGCTCGTTGTGGGCACGCAGCTCTTGCCGGAGCAACCGGAGGCCCACTCGCAGCTCGGCGTCGCGCTCCTGGCGACAGGGCGCGCGGACGAGTCGGTGCGCGAGCTGTCCCGTGCGGCCGAGCTCGACCCGGCAAGCGCTGCACGGCACGGCAATCTGGGCACGGCGCTCCTCATGCTCGGACGCACGAAAGAGGCCATTGCCGAGTACGAGACGAGAGTGCGAATGACCGACGGCGACGCCCGCGCGCACTCCGACTTGGGCACGGCGCTTCTCGGGACGACGGATCTCGAGAGAGCGATATCGGAACTGCAACGCGCCGTGGCGCTCGATCCGGGGCGCCCTGCGTTTCACTCGAATCTCGGGTACGCGCTGCAAGAGGCGGGGCGGCCGGACCGCGCTCTATCCGAATACCACGAAGCCCTGCGGCTCGATCCCAAGCTCGTGAGTGGATGGATCAATCTCGGTACGGTCCTCGCGCACGATCCGAGTACGAGGCGGCAGGCGCGCGACGCTTTCGAACGCGCGCGCATCCTTTCCCCCGGGGACCCGCGCGTCAAAGCCAATCTCGAAGAACTCGACGCGGCCGAGGCGTCGGGCGGCAAGCCAAAGGCCACCCCGTAACGCCTCGCCGGCAGCGCCAGGCGCCCGGGTGCGAAGGACCTCCGCGCGCGCCGGATTCGTCACGCGTACATCGGGACGGTCGCGCCATGAAATGACGCCGTCGCCCCGTCGTAGACCCGCGCTTCCACGTGCGTCAGACCTTGATCTTCGATGTCGTAAAGGTTGAATCCCGCCATTCGATCCGGGGCCGCGTGATAGAGGGACGCGCTCGTGGCGCCCACATGGTTTACGTGGCCGGTGGCCGTCGTGATCGTCCCCTGAACGCGCCGGTGCAAGTGTCCGTGCACGACGACGCCGCGTTCGAGCGACCGCAGGAGCGACAGAAGCGAGGGGGCATCGCGGAGACCATTGACGAACTGTTTCACGTTCGACGACCGGTATATCGCGGGATGGTGCATGGCGAGAAAAACGGTTCGCCGTGAGACCTCGGGGTGCGCGAGGACGCGCGCGAGCGCCGCGATCTGACGGGGCCCGATGGCGCCGGCGGCCACGAACGGCATTCGTGGCACGGCGCTCGATATGCCGATGATGGCGGCCGGCCCGCGCAGCTTGACGACTGGAAAATGGCCGCCGCCCGTATCCACGGCGAGCTCCGGCAAGTCGCTGACGAGCCAGTCGGAGAAGTAGCGTTCGAAGCGACGCGAGGTTAGGGCGCCGCGCGTATAGACGTCGTGGTTACCCGGCACGAGCGTCACGCGCGAGGGATCCATATCTAGATCGCGATCGAGGATCTCGCGCACGCGCGCGAATTCGCTTTCGAGCGCGAGATTGGTGAGATCTCCCGTGATGACGACGTGGTCGACGCCGATCCGCGCGACTTCTCGGGCGATCGCCCGCACGTACGCGGTGCGGTGCACGGCGCCCCGATTCAACCGAAGATTGGCCCACCCCGTCAGGCGCTTGTTGAGAAACCGCCGAACGGCGACCCCCTCCAACGCCAACACGTGCAGATCGGAGAAATGGGCGATCCTCATGGGACGTCGCCAGCGCAGCGAAATCCAACCCAGGCCGGGCGCGCCAGTGACGTCGTGTCGCGAGCGGCCGTGCGCAGCCACATGGGCGAATCGCGGAAGGAGCCCCCACGCACGATGTGGAGCGCTCCGGAGGCCTTCGGGCGCGGGTCCACCACGGGATCCGGCGCGTACCCGACGAGGCGGCCCGCGTCGTCCACTTCGAACGTATCGTCCACCCACTCGGCGACGTTGCCGGCCATGTCGAGAAGGCCCAACGGCGTTGCGCCGTCGATGAACGAACCAACCGGCGCGAGGCCGAGGTAGCCGTCCGTCGCGTCCGTTCGGTCTTGGTCTCCGGCGCCGTGATTGGCCAGATGGGCGTTATAGGCATTGCCCCATGGAAACTCCCGACCCTCGGTGCCGCGGGCCGCGTATTCCCACTCGGCCTCACTGGGCAGGCGCCCTCCCGCCCAGTGGCAAAACGTGACCGCGTCTTCCCAGCGGACGTGCGTGATCGGCAACTCGGGGCGCGAGAAATCCGGCGCGCCGGGAGGTATCTCGGCAGGGGCGCACGGCCCGGCCGAAGCGCACCGCTCGTAGTCCCCGACGGTGACCTCCGTTCGATCGAGCGCGAAGGCCGAGAGGGTCACTTGGTGCGCGTCACCCTCGGCTCGGACCATGGCGATGACCTCGTCGTCATGGCATTGCGATTCGAACACCTCCTTGCCGCACAGTTCGAGCGCGCGCACCATCGCGCCCGGGGCGGACCCCATGATGAACGTGCCTCGGGGTATCCGTATGCGCCCGCGTGGCTCACCACGGAGCATCCGAACGCCCTCGGCCGGCGCGCTGGTCGTGGCGTGCTCCAGCCCCGCCCACCACGCGCGCGGCCATAGGGGATGCGACCCCGAAGGCCCGGCCTGCGCGTTTCCCGCGGCGCCGCACGCCAAGAGCGCGCCCACGCTCAGCAACGCCGGCCGGCGAGCCACGTCTCAGCCCGTCAGCACGCGCAGGGGATGCTCGAGGAGTCGCCGAAGCTCGGCCAAGAACGCGGCGCCGACGGCGCCGTCGACCACGCGATGATCGGCCGACAGCGTGATCGCGAGACGCTTTCCGGCCACGACGGCCCCCTCCGCGATCACCGGCACGTCGCGCACCTGACCCACGGCCACGATCGCGCCTTCCGGAGGATTGATCACGGCCGCGAATTGATCGATCCCGAACATGCCCAGATTCGAGATCGAGAAGGTTCCGTCCGTCATTTCCTCGGGCTTGAGCTTTCGGGCTCGCGCCCGGGAGGCAAGCTCTCGCACTTCGCGCGCGATGCCGACGACGCTCTTGCGATCCGCGTTTCGCACGACCGGCGTCACCAGGCCATCCGGGATGGCAACGGCCACGGAGATGTCCACGCGCTTGTGGACGATGATCGCCTCGGGCGAAAAGCTCGCGTTGCATTCCGGCACGTTGACGAGAGCCACGGCGCAGGCCTTGATGAGCAAATCGTTGAGCGAAATCTTGGCGGGGGTCGCGTCGCCATTCGAGCCTCCGGCTTGGGCGGCCAGCTCCGCGTTGATCTGTTCACGCAGGCGCACGAGACCCCCGGCGTCCACGTCGATCGATAGATAGAAGTGAGGGACCGTTTGCTTCGATTCGGTGAGCCGGCGCGCGATGGTCTTGCGCATGGGGGACAAGGGCCGCACGTCCGCGTCGGGTCGCGCCTCTTCGCGCGTCGCGACCGGTGTGGCCGTCCCGCCGGCTGCGCGCACCATGGCCGAGGACGACGCAGCCGGTGCGGATGGTGCTGACGGTGCTGACGGTACGGACCGAAGTCCCTCCAAATCCGCCGGGAGCACCCTCCCGCCTGGACCGGTTCCTTGGGCCCCCTGCAGGTCGATCCCCATTTCGCGGGCCACCTTGCGCACGTACGGCGACGCCACGACGCGCCCGGTCGCCGTTCGGGTTCCGTTTTCGATGGGGTCGGCCAAAAGCGACGTGCGATCGAGAATGCTGCCCATGGGCGGCCGGCGTTGCGCGGGGGGCGCGATCGTTTCGGGAGGCGGCTGCGTGGGCGCCGGTTTCGCGACGCTCGGCCCGCTCGGCGCCGGTTCATTGGCCGCTTTGGCGGGCTCGCCCTTCGGTGAAGGGGCCGTTGCGGACGTTACGCTGCCCATGAACGCCGATACGTCCTCGCCCACCGCACCGACCACGGCGACCGGCTGTCCCAGCTTCACCTGCGCTCCGGCCGGCACCAACAACTTGAGCAACGTCCCCTTGTCGAAGGAGCGGAACTCCATCGTCGCCTTGTCGGTTTCCACGTCGGCCAGGAGGTCATCCACGCCGATCGCGTCGCCCTCTTTCTTGTGCCACGCCGACAGCACGCCTTCCTCCATGGTCGGAGAGAGCTTCGGCATCTCGAGAATTTTTGCCATGGCCTTCTCCGTGCTCAGGCGCGCCCGCGCGCGAAAAGACGCTTCACGGTCGTTACGACACGATCGGCCTGCGGTATGCAGGCGAGTTCCAGCTTGGCGCTGTAGGGCATCGGCACGTCCAGCGTGGTGACCCGAAGGATCGGCGCGTCGAGCGCGTCGAACGCGAGACGCTGCACGCGATCCGCGATCTCGGCTCCGACTCCCCCGTACGGCCATCCCTCCTGCACGACCACCAATCGGTGCGTGCGTTCGACGCTGGCCACAATCGCGTTTTCGTCGAGCGGGCGAAGGCTGCGCAAATCCAAGACCTCCGCGGAGATGCCATCCTGCTCGAGCGTCACCGCCGCCTCGAGCGCGACGTGCGTCATGCGGGAATAGGCAACGAGGGTCACGTCGGTACCGGGCCGAACGATTTGGGCTTTGCCCAACTCCACCAGGTGCTCGTCGTCCGGCACGTCCCCCTTCACTCCGTAGAGAGTCTCGGACTCCATCAAGAGCACCGGGTTGTCATCGCGTACGGCCGTCTTGAGCAGGCCTTTGGCGTCTGCCGGGAAGGCGGGGGCGATCACTTTCAGCCCCGGAACCTGGGCATACATATGCTCCATCGCGTGGCTGTGCTGACTGCCGACCTGCCGCGCGCTCGCGTTCGGGCCGCGCAGCACGATGGGACAATCGAATTGACCGCCCGACATCTGCCGTAGTTTGGCCGCGTTGTTGAGGATCTGGTCGAAGGCCACGGCGCTGAAGTTCCACGTCATGTACTCGATGATGGGTCGCAAGCCGACCATGGCCGCGCCGATGCCGACGCCCGTAAACCCCGCTTCGGCGATCGGCGTGTCGATCACGCGCTTGGGCCCGAACTTGTCGAGCATCCCCTCGCTCACTTTGTACGCGCCCTGGTAGTAGCCCACCTCCTCGCCCATGAGAAAGACACGCTCGTCGCGCTCCATCTCTTCGATCATGGCTTCTCGGAGGGCCTCGCGGAATCGCAGTGTACGCGCCATCCTTGCCTCTAGTACGCGAACGGGCCGCTGTAAGTTGTGGATTCGAGGATGTCGAGCGTTGGTTCCGGGCTCTCGTGCGCGAATTGCACGGCGTCGGCCACCTCGGCTTCCACCGCCTTCTCGAGGGCATCGATCCGCGCCTCGGCCATGCCTTGTTCGATGAGGCCCGATCGCGCCCGCCCCAGGGAGTCACGTTGCTTGTGCTCGTCCAACTCGGCCTGCGTCCGGTATTTCGCCGGGTCGCTCATGGAATGGCCGCGGAACCTGTACGTGCGTACTTCGATGAGCGTCGGTGCGCTCGCCTCCCGCGCCCGGCGTACGGCATCGCCGACGCGTCGCTCGACCTCCAGGACATCATCGGCGAAGAAGCGATCGCGCTCCATTCCATAGCCAGGCGCTTTCAGGGACACGTCTTCCACGGACATCGATCGCGAGAGCGGCGTCCCCATCGAGTATTCGTTGTTCTCGCAGATGAAAACGATGGGCAGCTTCCACAGCGCCGCCAGACTCAGGCCCTCGTGAAATCCGCCGATGCTGACGGCGCCTTCGCCGAAGAAGCACAGCGTTACCCGGCCATCCTCGCGGTATTTGCTTGCGAACGCGACGCCCGCGGCCAGCGGGATGTGACCGCCGACGATCCCGTAGCCCCCGAGCATGTTGTGCTCGCGGTCGAACATGTGCATCGAGCCGCCCAACCCTCGCGAGCAGCCGGTGGCTTTGCCGAAGAGCTCCGCCAGGAGCGCGCGCGGGCTCATTCCCTTGGCGAGGGCGATGCCGTGGTCGCGATACGTCGTGATGACGTAGTCCTCCGGTCGCAGCGCGGCGATGGCCCCGACGCCCACGGCTTCTTGCCCGATGTAAAGATGCAAGAAGCCGCCAATTTTGCCTTCGGCGTATCCCCGCGCGCTCTCTTCTTCCACGCGGCGGATGAGAAACATCTGCCGGTAGAGCTTCGCCAGGTGATCCACGTCCTCTTTGGGACGCGGTTGCATGGTGGGGGAGGTTCGCGGTTCGGACGTCAAGGGGACCTGGCTATTGGCCTGCATCGGCAGGAGGGCGAGTCTAGTGCGGGTGCCCCCTCTGTCACCACCCTCATCTTGACTTTCGCTCCGTTCTTCGTTCGTCACGGGCCGCCTCCGTCCGAGGCGGAGGCCGCGTGCCAAAGCGCCGTCGTCGATGCGGCGGCGGAAGCCGAAGGCGCCGAATGTCCCGCGCCCAGAGGCGCCGCCGATGGAAGAGCGAGCGTCGCGGACGGCGATGCGGGACGCGCCCGATCCGCGGCGGCCGAAAGAGAAAGAGGCAACGAGGAGGAGAGCGAAGGGGAAGGCCCCGCCCCGGTCGAAACGCCGCGTGGCGCGGCGAACGATGCGGAAAATGCGCGCGCTACGCTCTTCAGCGAGATGCCTTCGGTCGCTCCCTGGTGCCGGCCTCCCAGTCCGACGAGCGCGAAAATGACGAGCACGGCCGCCGCTCCCACCGCGTTCTGCCATCGACGCGTCGCCCGCGGCACAATGGATGATTGGGACGTGGGCGGCGTCGGAAGCGTGCCGCTTGCCAGCTCGAGTGCGTCCGCCAACGTGGTCCCGAAGACTTCGCACGTGGGAAAGCGACGGCGCGGATCCGGGGCGAGCGCGCAATCGAAGATGGCGTCCAAATGCGCGGCGCCGCCGAGTTCCGGCCAGAGGCCGGAAGGCGCTCGCAGCCTCGGAGGGGTGGCCACGGGGGAGGACGCCGCCATCGCGCTCGCCGAGCCGTCCACGCTCCTCCCGGTCAGCGCTTCGTAGAGCGAGGCCGCGAGCGAATACTGATCACCGCGCGCGCTGGGCGTCCCGGAGGCGATCACCTCCGGGGCGCAAACGGCTTGCGGTCCCTCGGCCTTCGGTGCCGATTCGGACCCTTGTTCGGTCTCTCGCAGGAGCCAACCGGGAAACCCGAAGTCGACGATCTTCGGCCCGTTGGCGGACAGCAGAACGTTTTCGGGCTTGAAGTTGCCGTGAATCGTCCCCTCGGCGTGCGCGAACGCGAGCGCCGAACCGAGGGCACGGGCGAGGACCGCCAGCTCGCCGCGGAAAAGCCTTCCCCGCGTGATGCGTTCGCGCAGCGTGAGGCCTTTGACGAGCTCCGAGACGGCGTACACGCCGACGCCGGATTGCTCGCCGACATCGTGCAGCGACGCGATGCCGGGATGCGACAACGCGGCGGTCGCGCGCGCCGCTTTGCGCCATTGGGCGGCGAGCGCCGCGAGCGCTTGGGCGGGGAGCCCGAGGTCGTCGCGGAGGACCTTGATGGCGACCTGCCGCCCGAGCTCCGGATCCCGCGCCAAGAGTACGCGCCCCACGGCTCCCTGGCCGAGCACCAGCTCGATCTCGTACCGCCCGACCCGCGCGGGGATGGCCATGGACTCCGTCTACCATGCTCTTGTTGTTCTTGTGCGGCACCCGGGTTGGCTAGTTGGAGACGCGGGTCATTGCCCTAGTTGGAGACGAGGGTCGCGCTGAGCGCTTCGCTCCGGCTTTGCCTAGTTGAGGACCCGTGTCACCCTGAGCGCTTCGCTCCGGCTTTGCCTAGTTGAGGACCCGTGTCACCCTGAGCGCTTCGCTCCGGCTTTGCCTAGTTGAGGACCCGTGTCACCCTGAGCGCTTCGCTCCGGCTTTGCCTAGTTGAGGACCCGTGTCACCCTGAGCGGTTCGCTCCGGCTCGACTCGCTTCGCTCGCTCGCCTCCGCTCTCGCAGCCTTGGAGGCACGTCACGTCGAAGGGAGCGATGCCGCTCCCTTCGAGCATCCCACCAGGAAGAGATGCTCGTTTCGTTCGTCGCGTCTGCGGCCGGTGGGGGGCTCGTTAGGATGTCGTTCGACGGGGGGATTGGTTCTCTGGACTCTTTTCGAAAATCGACCGAGCGCGTGACCCGTCGTCCACGAGGGAGAAGTCATGCGGCCCGAAGGGAGGTTCATTCGACGCAGCGGGACGCCGCTCACGAGGGCAGACGACCTTCTTCGCCTGAGCCGTGCCTCGCCGCGATGGAGCGACGGGTCTCTCACGCGGAGAGGGCGCCCGCTGAGGCCGGGAGGCACACGCCTCCGCGTGAGCCGCGGTCCGCTGCGCCACGCCGAGCAGGTTCTTCGACGCAGCGACGCACCGCTTTGCGCGAGAGACCTCCCGGCGAGCAGCGAGCCACGTCTCTCCCCGGCTTGCCGACTCGGTTCTGCGGCTCAGCGGTGCGTCGCTCGCGCGAGTGGACCGTATTCTCCGCCCGAGCGGCGGTGCCATTCGTCTCGCAGACCGCCCTCTGCGCGTCGGCCGAGGACCGCTTGTGCGGAGAGACCGTGTCCTGCACTACGTCCGAGAACCGCCGTGAGCAACCGACACGGTTACGCGCCGCGTCCGTTGCCCGCTTGGGCACGGGGTCAACCCCTTTCGCCGTGCTTGCACTCTGCTGCGTCTCACCGGAGCATTCATAGGCGTGAAGCCCTTTGGACAAAGCCGAGGTGGATACCCCTTCGTCGCGAGCGCCGTGCCGGTCGATGGGGGTGGGCGCGCCGCGGGGTGGCGTGGATCGGCTCATGAGCGTTTCTCCCGACTGGCTCCTCTGTAGCCGGCCGGGGCCGTTTTGAATTGCACAGCGATAGCGGGTCACTGTCGAGCGCATGGCTGCAGAGGACGATCGCCACGCTGAAGTTAGTTTCAGCAACTCGTCGGATACTCGTGCCGTCGCATGGGAGGTTTTCACCGAGGAAGCGCTTGACGCTGTCCGAGTCGCCCGTCGGCCAGTAGAAGAATGTCACCCAGCGTGCGTTGGTCCAAGCCCACTGAGTTCGCGATGAATCAGAAGCCGGTGACTTCAGTGGGAACCGGGCTGCTCGCCAGGGGGCCCACATCGTTGTCGCCCCAGCACTCGATGCCTCCAGCTGTCGTCCGCTCCCGTGTCCAGTACGCAGCTCGGCTTCGGGCTGCATGGAGTCCAACTGAAAGGCACGTGGTAATGCGAGGGGTCAATCGGCCGCTTTTCGGAGGTCGAGCTTCCAGGCCGGGGCAGGGTGGGCGCCCTGCGGCCGGCGCAGGCGCGGGAACACATTCTGCTGCGATGAAATGGAGACCTCTCGCGATGAAACGCGAATTGTGCCCGGCGGAGCCTGCAGCGTGGCGACGCCGTCGAACTACGGACAGGCCTGCGGCTGCGGCACGATCACCTGCGGCGGCGCGTGCAGCAGTACCGCCTCGGTTACCTATGGCGGCGCCTGCCCCGCGTCGACCGGGACCGCGATCAACGTGAACGAGGACTACGGAAATTACACGGTCCAGTCGATCGCTCTCGTCGGCGCGCCTCCGGGAATCTATACATTTTATACGAGCGCCGGGGACGCGGGGAGTGTCACCCTGCTCCAGAATGGACAGAGCGTCTCGACCATCTCTTACATATGGCAAACAACGGTCTCGGGGAGCAACACGAGTCCCGTGCAGTCGTACACCTTTACGTTCCCTGGATACCTTAACATCAATGTTCGGGCGGGCTCGGCGTTCGTCAACGGGACTTTGAATCTCTACGACATGCCCGGCGCCATCTTCGACGAGGCGCATTACATCTCGACGTGCTGTTCGTGAGGCCGAACTCCCCCGCATTGCGAAACGCGGCGACGCGAGTTTTCTTTGCTTTCATGGGCATGGCCGCGGCGGCGGCCGGCTGCGATTCAATCCTCGGTATCGAGGATCATCCGCTCGTCACCGCCATCGTGGAGGCACGGTCGGACGCGAGCTCGGACGGATCCGCGGTCGAAGGGAGCGCCCACGATGCCGCGCTCGACGGGAACCCGGGCGCCGAGGCCGCGGACGCAACCGACGGGAGTGCGCCCGCGGACGCCGTCGCCGGCGGGAGCGCAGGCGTGGACGCCGCGCTCGACGGGCGCGTTACCGCAGACGCAGCAGCCGATGCAAACGCGTCTCCGGATGCCGCGGCCGCGGTGGGGTGTACCGAAGGGGACACCCAGTGTTCCTCGGTCAATCCGAACGTGCCGCAGACCTGCAATTCGTCGGGACAGTGGGTCGACGGCCACGCGTGCCCATACGCGTGCGCCGGCGGATTGTGCGTAGGGGTCTGCACTCCGGGCATGACGAGATGCAGCGGCGCCACGCCCGAGACGTGTGGCGACACGGCGCAGTGGGTCGACGGAGCCGTGACCGCCGGCGCGTGCGGAGCGGTCTGCACGCCCAACGAAACGCAGTGTCAGGTCAACGATCTCGCTACGTGCCAGAGCGACGGGACATGGCAGCCGACGTCGTGCCCGAATGGCTGTCTGAACAACGCATGCCGCGATGGCACGTATGGAACCATCGGGGTGGCGGGCACCGTCACGTGCGAGACGAGCCCGGGGCTCCTGACGTGCATGACGAACGTGGTCTCCACCACGGCCTGTTGCTGGAACTACGCGACGAGCACCGGCACGTGCTACGCGACGAGCTGCCCAGGGTACAATGGCTCGACTACGCTCAACTTTTCTGTTGTGTGCGACGGCCCCAACGACTGCACCGCGGGACAGGTCTGCTGCTTTGTTTATGCCATGGGCGGCGCCGCGACTTCCTGTGAGGCCACGTGCACCCAACCGGCGCCGCCTGCCCCCGTGACGGAGCAGACCGTCTGTGATCCCGGGGCCCCGACGTGCGCGACGGGTACGTGCCAGGCCATCACCGTATACGGTCATCCAGCGGGAACACCGTTATACACATGCCAGTAGTGGGTCGGCACGCCGGCCCGCGCCGTCACGCGGCCCGGAGAGCGGGTCCGTCCACCACGACCGAAAAGGCGCCGCTCTCGGGAACGACCTTCGCGAGGCCCATTTCGCGATAGCGAACGACCGCCCGCGCTCCGGGGCGGCCACTCACGCGCGCGTTCTCGAGCTGCCCGTTCTTCCACGTCATGCCGACGGAGAACCCGCCTCGGGCTCGCAGGCCCGCCACCGCGCCCGAGGGCCACCCTTTGGGCAACGCGGGAAGCAAACGGATCACGCCCGAATGACTCTGCAGCAGCATTTCGCAAATGCCCGACACGCCCCCGAAGTTGCCGTCGATTTGAAAGGGTGGACACGAGTCGAACAAATTGGGATACGTCCGCGGCGGGCTCATGAGCGTCTGCAGGAGCTCATGCGCATGCTCCGCGTCCCCGAGGCGCGCCCAAAGGTTCAGGCGCCATGCAATGCCCCAGCCGGTGGCTTCGTCGCCCCGGATTTCCAGCGACTTGCGCGCCGCCGCGGCAAGCTCGGGGGTCTCCTCCAGCGTGATTTGGCTGCTCGGGAAGAGCCCGTACAAATGGGACACGTGGCGATGGTGGATTTCCGGGGCCTGCAAGTCCCAATCTTCCAGCCACTCTTGAAGCTGGCCTGCGGCGCCGATCCGACTCGGCGCGAGCTGGTCGCGCGCGCGGCCGACCTCTTGCCGAAAAGAAGAATCGATCCCGAGGACTTCTGCGGCCTCGATGCAATGGGAGAAGAGATCGCGAATGATTTGCTGATCCATCGTCGGCCCGGCGCAGACCGATACCCCCCCGGGATGCTCGTTCTCCGGCGAGAGCGACGGGCAGGTCACGAGCCATCCGTGCTTCGGCTCTCGCACGAGCGTGTCGAGGAAGAACTCCGCGGCGCCGCGCATCATCGGATAGATCCGCGCGAGATAGCTGTCGTCACGGCTGTAGTCGAAGTGGTCCCATAGGGACACGCAAAGCCACGCGCCCCCCGTCGGCCACAGACCCCACGTCGGCCCGTCGATGGGCGCGGTCGCGCGCCATAGGTCGGTGTTGTGATGCGTGACCCAGCCGCGCGCTCCGTAATGAACTCGGGCGGTGTGCGCGCCCGTCTCGGCGAGATCCTTCACCATCGCGACGAGGGGTTCGACGCACTCTCCGAGGTTTGCCCGGTCGGCGGGCCAGTAGTTCATTTCGGTATTGATGTTGACCGTGTATTTGCTCCCCCAGGGTGGAGTCTGCGAGTCGTTCCAGCGGCCCTGCAGGTTGGCCGGCTGAGAGCCCGGGCGCGAGGCGCTCATCAGCAGGTAGCGGCCGAACTGGAAGTAGAGCGCCGCGAGCTGGGGATCGGCGACGCGGGGGGAGTCGCCCGCGCGTTCGTCGGTGGGCCGCGCGGATGCATCGGTCACGCCGAGGTCAATCGAGACGCGCCCGAAGAGACGGCCATGCTCCGCGACGTGATCGGCGAGCAGCGCGTCGAATGGCTTGATTCGGGCCTTCGCGATCGCCGCTGTCGTGGCCGCCGAGGGGTCCCCGGAGACATCGCGGTAGCTCTTGTAACTCGTCGCGGCGCTCACCAGAATTACCACCGCGTCGGCGTTGCGGACCGACACGTGACGGGGGTTCCCCGCGCTTGCGGGCGACCCTCGCCGGGACGCGGACGCCGCAAGCACTTCGGCGCGCACTTCGTACCTTAGCGCGCCTTCGATGCCGGCCTCGCTGCGGCCCTTGCCCCGGAGCACGATCGTGCCGTCTCCGTCGGCCTCGCTCGTTGCGCCTTCGGGAGGCGCGAGCGCCACGTCGACGTCGATGCGGCCCGGCGTGTCGCTCGTCAGCCGCATGACAATGACGTGATCGACGGACGAGGCGAAGGCTTCGCGCGTGAACGTCGCGCCGGCGCGGGTGAACGTCGTCCTCGCGACCGCGGTGTCGAGCCGGAGCTCGCGGCGGTAGTGCTCGAACGAGGCCACGCCGGGAAACGAGAGCACGAGATCGCCCGCGGTCTGGTAAGGCATTTGCGTCAGCGGTCGCGCCATGGCGTGCGCCGCGGCGAGGTCGTGGGCGGCGCGGTAGTGGCCGGCGAAGATGAGCCGCCGCATTTCGGGCAGAGCCGCCAGCGCTTCGGGATTCGTCGGGTCGTAAGGCCCACCCGCCCAGAGGGTGTCTTCGTTCAGCTGGAGCCGTTCGGACTCGACCCCGCCGAAGACCATCGCTCCGAGTCGTCCCGAGCCAATCGGGAGCGCCTCCACCCACTGCCGCGCGGGGCTTCGGTACCACAGGAGAAGGTCAGTCGGGGGGGACGGCGGCAAGGGCGGCGTGGACAGAGGCGTGGGGGACGTTGGACCGTGGGCGGGATCACGCGGCGACGGGAGCGCCTTGTCACAACCGGCCGCGAGCGCGGCGAGCGCCGCCATTTCGAGAGACTGCCGTCGCGTGGCCAGCGTCATCGAGGGGCCCGCGCGGATTGTGCCGGCGACCCGCGGCCGCCGCCCGCGGACAAGAGCCGCTTCCACGCGATTCCGTACGCCGCCACCCCGGCAAAGCAGGCGAGGGGGACGGCGAAGCTGGCGCGCATCGACGCTTGGTCGGCGATGAGACCCATTGCGAACGGGACGAGCGCGCCTCCGACGATCGCCATGACGATGAACGCCGACGCCCGCTTCGTTTCGGCGTCCAGACCGTGGATCCCGAGCGCGAAGATGGTGGGGAACATGATCGACATGAAAAAGAAGCTGACGAACAGTGCCGTGACCGACATCCACCCGAGGGGCGCCATCACCACGAGCATCGCGCCCACGTTCACGG
The DNA here is from genome assembly GCA_963831555.1 of uncultured delta proteobacterium. GTDB lineage: Bacteria > Myxococcota_A > Polyangia > Polyangiales > Polyangiaceae > Palsa-1150. The sequence goes on along the minus strand of CAWHQT010000010.1, from coordinate 157,456 downwards.
TGCCGTAGATGGCCAACGTCGTTTGCGGCTTGAACGCGCGAAGCGCGAGGCTTCCCGTGAATCGGCCGATCAAAAACAGCCCGAAGCCGCCGAACGACAGGAGTCGCGCGACGGCCCGTTCGGTGAGCCGGAATCCTTCCGCCGTGGGAAACGTCCAGTCGGCCGGCACGGCCGCGGCCGCGTGCGCGCTGAGCGCCGGCATCTCGGACCCGAGATAATTGATGAAGAAGCCGAAGACGCCGGTCTGCGCCGCGACATAGAGGAACTGCGCCGCGATCGCCCCGACGAAGTGAGGGCTATGCCAAATCGACGCGGACCTCGGCGCGTCTGCCGGGCGCTCGCCGGGCGCGGCGCGTGGGGTCGAGCCGGCGGTTCCGCCGATGTCCGGGACGTTCGCGAGGGCGAAGATCCCGATGAGGACCGTCACGACGACGCCGATCCCGAGATAAGGCATGTAGAGCGTTGCGTTGCTTCGATTGACTTCGCCGCTGGCGGACAAGATGAATTGGCCGCCGACCAGCGGGCCGAGAATCCATCCGACCCCATTGCACGTCTGGGCCAGATTGATGCGCGCGGCCGCCATCGCGGGCGGACCGAGCACGGTGGCGTAGGGGTTGGCCACGGTCTCGAGGCACGTCAGGCCCGTGGCCAAGATGAAGAGGCCCGTCAAGAACGCGGGGAAGGTTCCGATCCGCGTCGCCGGAATGAACCAAAACGCGCCGATGGCGATGAGCGTCAGCCCGACGATGATCCCGCCCTTGTAACCGAAGCGGCGCGCGAGCAGACCCGACGGAAGGGCCATGAGGAAGTAGCCCATGTAGTTCGAGAATTGAACCATGGCCGACTGCGCTTTCGAGATGTGCAGCGAATTCTGAAAGTGCTTATTGAGCACGTCGATGAGCCCGTTGCAGAACCCCCACAAGAGAAATAGCATCGTCACCAGAACGAACGTGAACGCGTGACTTTGCCCGTCCGCGCCGCGGAACATGCGCGCGAAGCCGTGGCCGGGGGTGGGGGGCGCCGTGGTCAATGGGGCCTCGGGGCCTTTCGCGCGATGGCTCACGCGGCCTGAACGTCCACGACGATCTTGATCGTGCTCGGCTCTTCGCGATCCAGCTGATCGAACGCCGCCGTGATGTCCCTTAGCATCGTCTTGTGCGTGATGAGCGAGTCCGGGTGCAAGAGGCCCTTGCCGAGAAGGCGTATGGCGCGTGGAAATTCCCCGAGCGTTACCCGCGATGCGATGATCTCGCCTTCTTTGATGACGAGCGTCTTGAAGTGCACGGCCGCGAGCTCTTCTCCGAGGCCGGCGGTCACGACGCGGCCGCCGTTTCGGATCATCTTCACGGCCTGGGCCAAAGGAGCCTCTTGTCCCTTCACGGGGTGATGATGGCCGACGCATTCGATGACGCAGTCGGCCCCCACGCCTTGCGTGATCTCGAGCACGCGCTCGACGGGATCTTCGCGCCCCGCGTCGATGACGAAGTCGACGCCGAGGACTCGCGCGGTCGCCAGGCGGAACGGTTGCACGTCGACGATCATCGAGACGGCCGCCCCGGCGCTGTGGCAGAGGACGTCCAGCACCGCGAGCCCCAGCTTGCCCGCTCCCAAGATGGCGACGGTCTCGCCGGGCTGCACGCGCCCGCGGCGCAGGATGTGATGGCCGAGGCTGTACACCTCGACGAGCGGCACCTGATGCAACGGGACATTCTCGGGGAGAGGAAAGACGTGGCCGACCGGGACGCTGAGCAGCTGGCCGAAGCCGCCGTCGAGGTCCACGCCCAGGAGCTTGAGGGTGCGGCAGGCATTGATTTGACCCGAGAGACACGGCGCGCAGCGGTGGCACGAGACGATCGGATCCACGGCCACGCGATCGCCGACGTTCAGGTCGCGGACGTTCTTCCCGAGCTCGACGATCGTGCCGCCGAACTCGTGGCCGAGGATGGCGGGGAACCTCACCCGGTTGTGAAACTCGCCACGAAAGATGTGGAGATCGGTCCCGCAAAGCCCCGCGTACGCCGGCCGGATGAGGAGCTCTCCCGGGCCGACGACCGGATCGGGCGCGTGGCCCAAGTGGATGCTGCGATCACGGTCGAGGATGGCGGCTTTCATGGGGGCGTTCCTTGACGGCGACTGCGTTTCACAGACGGTAAGCGCGCCGCGCCGCCCCGCCCATGACGTCGTCGCGCTCGGCCGGAGTGAGGCGCGCGATGAACGTCCTTACGGCGCCGATCCATCGCGCGTACGGGTCATAGGGCGGGCAAGCCACGAGACACACAGGCCAGTCGCTTCCGAAGAGGGTACGGCCCGGGCCGAACGCGTCGAGCACGGCGTCGACATAGGGCCGGAGGGAGGCTTCCGTGCGGGCATCGGGCGCGGCTTCGGTCACGAGGCCGGACAGCTTACAGTAGACTTCGGGCCTTCGCGCAAGCTCGCGCAGGTGCGTGCGCCACGGCTCGATGGCGTGATCGCGAATGGGGGGCTTGGCGGCGTGATCGAGGACGAACACCTGGCCAGGATGCCGGTCGACGAAGGCGATCGCCTGGGGGAGCTGATGCGCGTAAATGAGAATGTCGTAGGTCAGCCCGAAGTCGCGGAGCGCGCGAACGCCGGCGTTGAAATCGGCGCGCTCCAAGAACCGTGGATCCGGCTCGCCCTGCACCACGTGGCGCACTCCGCGGAGCTTCCGGTCGCCACTCAGGCGCGCGAGGTCGGCGCGGAGGGACGAAGACGCGAGCGGCACCCAACCGACGACGCCGACGATGAAGTCGTGCGCGGCGGCCATGGCGAGGAGCCAGTCGGTTTCGGCGAGCGTCTGCCGGGCTTGCACGCTGATGGCGCCGTGGACATCCGCAGCGCGGATCGCAACGTCCAGGTCCGCGGGCAAGAAGTCACGCCGCAGAACGGACATGGAATCGTCGATCCAGTCGTAGGCCGCCGGCTCGTAATGCCAAAAGTGATGGTGCGCGTCGATGACGGAGGCGGACATGCCGGTCGGGACGGGCGCGGAGGAGTCGGTCGTCATGGCGGTCGGCGTCAGAGATACGGGTAGTCGCGTCGTACGAGGCCGGCGTCTTTGGCGGCGCTCCAAAAGGAGGGCGGGATCTCCGCCGCGCCGAGCGCAACGTTGCGCCGAACTTGTTCGGGCCGGCTCGTGTTGAGGGCGACGGCGACGACGCCCGGCGCCGAGAGCCCGAAATTCACGCACGCCGCGGCGGGGTCGACGCCGTGCGCCTTGCAGAGGGCGTTGAACTGGTCCCGCCAGATGAAGAGCGGGCGGTCCGCCGACGCCGTGGGATCGGGAATGCGGTAATCGAAGAACCGGCCGCCGGTCAGAAAGCCCGCATGAAAGACTGCCGAGTTGACGATTCCGATGCCCCGGCCACGGAGCGACTCCACGAACGCCAAGACTTCGGGAGGATGGTGAAACACGGTCAGCGAGCAGGCCAGCATGACCCAGTCGAGCGCGACCTCGTCGGCCAATTCCCGAATCACGAGCCACTCTTTTGCGCCAATGCCCACCGCGCGGACTTTGCCCGCGCGCTTGAGATCCTGCAAAGCACGGTATGCGTCGACGATATCGCGCTTGGCGTTGGCGCGGGCGTGCCCCCCGGCCTCGCCCGCGCGCGCCAGATACTCGTCCGGATCGTGCACCGACGCGAGCTTCGCCGCGTAGGGCGCTCCGAGAAGCGCGTTGCCCTGCTCCCAACAGCGCACGATGCCATCGTGGCCCATGTCCTGCTGCGCGTCGTACTTCAGGCCGGCCCAGACCCCCGGTTCGAACGTGGGCTCGGATCCGCGCAGCGGCACCCGCGCCCATCCGAGCTTGTTGTTGATGAGGACATCTCCGGCCGGCACGCCGAGCGTCCGGAGACCCCAGCCGATGGTCTCGAGGGCCAGGCCGGCTCCGTACTTTCCCGCGGAATCGAGGACAATCGGCGCCGGTCCGGAGGCCGGGTCCCGAGGGGATGGGCGGCCCCAGCGCACCATCTCACGCAGGATGTCGAGCTTCGTCGCGTCCGGGTACGCCTGGTACAGGTTGCCCAGACTGCTCGTGCCGAAGAGAATCGGCGGTACGAGGAGGCCCGTCTGGCCGAGCGGTCGGCGGACGGGCGCCTCCAGCGACGGTGACGTGAGCGCGTCGTTGTCTTCGGTGCTCACGGAGGGCGGAACGAGTGTAACCGAAGTCCTCGACCGAAGTCATGGGCAGGAAACGCGCGTCCGCTCACCGCGCAATGGGGTTGAAGCAGGCGACCTTGTGCCCGTCGGTTCCGTCCCCGACGCGCTCGAGGACGGGCGATTGCGTGTCGCACTGTCCCTTGATGGCGCGCCCGCAACGCGGATGGAACGCGCACCCCGCCGGCGGATCGATTGGCGAAGGGACGTCGCCCTCGAGCACGAGGCGCGTGCGTTTGCGCGCCGGGTCCATCACGGGCACGGCGGCGAGCAACGCGTGCGTATACGGGTGGCGCGGTGCCTCGTAGAGCGAGGCGGCCGGCGCCTGCTCGACGATTTTGCCGAGGTACATGACGGCGACGCGATGGCTCAAGTGCCGCACGAGCTTCAAATCGTGCGACACGAAGAGGTACGTGAGGCCCATCGTTTCCTGCAGATCGACGAGCAAGTTCACGATCTGCGCCTGGATGGACACGTCGAGCGCGCTCACGGGCTCGTCGCACACGATGAAGTCGGGCTCGACCGCGAGAGCGCGCGCGATACCGATCCGCTGTCGCTGGCCGCCCGAGAATTCGTGGGGATACCGATCCATGGCGTCCCTGCGTAGCCCCACGCGGTCGAGCAGGGCGGCGATGCGTGCTTCCTCGTCGGGGCGCGTCTTGGCGAGACGATGAATCCGGATGGCCTCCCCCACGATTTCGCGCACCGTCATGCGCGGGTTCAAGCTCGAGTACGGGTCCTGAAAGATGATCTGCATCCGCCGGCGGAGGGGCCGCAGATCGCGCTGCGAACGGCGCGTGATCTCCTTGCCGTCGAAGATGACGCGGCCGAACGTGGGCTCGAGAAGCCGCAGCATGAGCCGCCCGAGGGTGCTCTTGCCGCATCCGCTCTCGCCGACGAGGCCCATCGTTTCGCCGCGCCGAACGCGGATCGACACGCCGTCGACGGCGCGGACGAAGCGCGGGGACGCGCCGAAGAATCCAGTGGAGACGGGGAAGTACTTCGAGACCCCATCCGTCGCCATGAGCGTTCGCGGGCGCTCGTCGGCCGCGCTTCGGTCGGCGATCTGCGTGTCGCTCGCGATCGGTCGCGGCGCGTCGGTCGGGGTCATGGCGAGACCTCGCTGGCGCGAAAGCAGCGCGAGCTGCGACCCGTCGAAAGGGTGGTGAGCTCCGGTTCCTCGCGAATGCACCTTTCGATCCGCATCGGGCAGCGGTCGGCGAAGCGGCATCCGGGGGGCAGAGCGCGCAAGTCCGGGACGATCCCTTCGATCGCGCGAAGCCGCCGGCGAGCCGGTTCCCCGGCGCTTTCGAACGCCCGCGGAACGCTGTCGAGCAATCCACGCGTGTAAGGATGGGCGGGCTTCGCGAACAGATCGCGCACGGGCGCCGTCTCGACGACCCGTCCCGCGTACATGACGACGACATGCCCCGCGTCCTCCGCGACGACGCCCAGGTCGTGGGTGATGAGCAAGAGGCTCATCGCGAGGCTCTCTTGCAGTCCCCGCAAGAGCGCCAGGATCTGCGCCTGGATCGTCACGTCCAGAGCCGTGGTCGGCTCGTCGGCCACCAAGAGCTTTGGCTCGCACGCGAGCGCCATCGCGATCATCACGCGCTGCCGCTGCCCCCCCGAGAGCTGGTGCGGGAAGGCGTCTACGCTCGTTTCCGGCTCGGGCAAACCCACGAGCCCCAGAAGCTCTACGGCCCGCGCTCGCGCTTGCCGTCGCGATTTTCTCCGGTGCAGGCGCAGGGCTTCTCCGATCTGAAAGCCCGCCGTGTAGACCGGGTTCAGGCTCGTCATCGGCTCCTGGAACACCATCGAGATCAGATCGCCGCGGACGGCGCGCATCGCTCCCTCCGGAAGCGCGAGCAGATCGCGCCCCTCGAGCGTGATCGAGCCGGACTCGATCGTCGCGGGAGGGGACGGCAAAAGGCGGAGGATCGAAAGCGCCGTCACGCTCTTGCCGCACCCGCTCTCGCCGACGAGAGCCACGGTGCCGCCGCGCGGCACGTCGAACGAGACGTCATCCACGGCGCGGAGCGGGCCCGCCTCCGTGCGAAAGCTCGTGACGAGGTTTCGGACGCGGAGAAGCGGCGCGTCGTCCATCGCGGGCGAACCCATAGCACCGATGATACCGTCCTCGCGATGACGCGGGCGCCGAGTCGGTCGGTCGGGCGCCGCCGTGCGTTCGCGTGCGCGGGGGGCGCGTGCCGTTCGCGCTTGGGCCTCTCCCGCCGTGCGTTCATCGCGTTTGAGGCGGCCAGCGCGCTCTGGATGACGGCGTGCGTACCGTCCCCGCGCATGTGCCTTTCGGAACCGGATTGCGGCGCGCAGGCCTCGTGCGTCGCGGGGCGGTGCCTCCGGCGCGGAGCCACCGCCGCCGTGAATCGCGCGCATCGGTGGCTCTATGCGCCGGTCGATACCGCGCTCGTTGCGCGCGGCATGCGCGGCATGCGCGACGAGTGGGCGTTCGACGGGCGGGTGCCCGCGGCGTCCCCAGCGCAGGCTCCGCACAGCTTGGCGACGCTCGGCAAAGGGGACGGGGCGCTCGTTCTCCTTCGCTTCGCGATCACGCTTCCGCCCGAGGCCGACGTGCTCGAGGCGTATCTCCTTTTTCGGCAAGCCGACGCTGTGGACGCGGATCCGGATCCCATCCTGCTCCACGCTGCCCGCGTGACGGACCCGTGGGACGGGCGCTCCGTGACGTGGGCGCACGCTCCGCGGCTCGTCGAAGTGGGCGCTCCCGTCACGCGTGTGGGGGCCGCCACGGGGCGGATCGTGCGCCTGGACGTGCGCGCGATCGTGCAGAGATGGCGGCGCCGGCCCGGCGAAGACTTCGGCATCGCGGTCGTGGCCGAGGGCCCGAGCGCCACGGGCGTTACGTTTGCGCTCGAGCCCGTTCCCGCGGGCGACGGATGGGGCGACCCCATGGCTCCCGCGTTCGGCGCTGCCTTCGATCCACGCGCTTCGTCGCCCACGGAGTGCGACGCTTCGAGGGTGATCGATGGACCGGAGCTGGAGATCTACGTGAAATGAACGGCGCCCCGTGCTAGCCGAGGTGGCCACATGGCTTTGCGGACGACGCTTCGAGGGTTTGTTGGGCTCGTGGTCGCGGGCCTGGGGGTCGTTGGCGCCGGGTGCGGCAAGGGGGAGGCCGCCGCGACGGGCGCGAAGAGCGGGATGACCGTGGCGTCGGCGTCCGACCCGGCCGCACCGAGCGCCTTGCCCGTCGCCCCCGTTGCCCCGGCAGCGGTTGCCAGTGGCGCGGCGAGCGCTCCCGGTGCGTCGCCGCGCCCGGCCGACGGCGCCTGCAAGCACGCCGCGTGTGCAGACAACTTCTTCGTCGATACGGCCGCCGCGAACGACTGCGCGGTCGGGGCGCCGTGCAGCGTCACTGTGAAGCTCGTCGCGCTCGGCGACTTCCACGTCAATGACGAGTACCCCTATCGCTTCAAGGCCGACGACGCGCCGGGCGTGGACTTTGGTGGCACCGATGCGCTGGGCAAGGGGGTCTTCTCGAAGACCGCGGGCGACTGGCACAAGGAGGACGCGAAGAGCGGCGCGATGACCGTCAAGTTCACTCCCCGGGAGAAGGGCAGCAAGACGATCTCGGGCACGTTCAAGCTAAGCGTCTGCTCGGTCCAGAATTGCCTGCTCGAACAGCGGCAGCTCGCGGTCCCCGTCGTCGCTCGTTGACCGCGCCCCCTCGGCGACGCGGCTTCGCGCGCCGCGCGCCGACGGTCACTGCGCGGACGCCTGCGGAAGCAACGGGCAGACATCTCCGTTGAGCATCTTGACGCATGTGTACGAGCCGGCGGCTCCTCCGCCGCAGCATTTCGCTCCGACGTCGCACGGGCCGCACATGCCGGCGTCCTCGACGGGAATGGCCGCGTCGATGAAGCAGGCGATCTCGGGGCACACGACGCCGCACGTGGGCGTGCCGCCGCAGCTCGGGCAGGGGTGCTCATTGCCCGGACACACGCCCGCGTCGGGCGGAGCTGCGTCGGCGGGATGCCCCGCGTCGAAGACGCACGCGTCGGCGGGGCACACCTGTCCGCAAGACATCATGCCGCAGTTGGAGCACAGGTGCTCATCGGGGGGGCACAGGCCCGCGTCGGGCGTCGCGGCATCCGCGGGATGACCTGCGTCGACGTAGCACGCGATGTCGGGACAACTGTTGGCGCAGTAGCCCCGGCCGCCACACGGAGCGCACACCATCTCGCCGATCGGACAGCGACCTGCATCCGCAGCGGCATCGTCGTCGCCGGTGCTGCCGTCATCGCCTGCGCCGGTGTCCCCGGTGCCGGCGTCCGGTACGCCGGTGTCCGCCGTGGCGGCGTCCACTGCGCCGGTCTCCGAGGTTGCCGCGTCTTTCCCGGCGTCGCCGTCCGCCGTGCCGAACGCGTCGCCGCACCCCTCGGTGCCGACGAGAAGGAGTCCAATGAAGGTCGATGCGTGCAAGAGAGAGGAGAGACAGCGTTTCACGAGAGACTCCTTGGTTAGACGTTAGCCTTAGAGAGCACTCTTCGTGCCGCTCCGTTCCCATTGCTCGCGCCGCGCGTCGCGCTTGTCCGCGCAATCGCGTCCGCCTCGACCTGAGGACCTCGAGCGGAGGCCTCGAGCGGAGGCCTCGACGGACGCCTCTGGCCATTGTGCGCCAACCTGACGCCGCTGCCAGGTGCACGTCGCGCCGCCCGTGTGCGTTCGCCTGCGGCGGTCTCGGGTACCGCCGCCGGTGCACGACACCGGAGAACGTGCGACCGCGTAGGCGGAACGAGAGGGGTGCTATCGTAGGATCCATGAGCGAGCCGCGCGATGCCGCGTCGCAGGTCCGGGCCATCGCCGAGCACGTCGAAGAGCGCTTCCGCGCGGGCCGGCGCGTGCTCTCCCTCGCCGAGTTTCTCGATCTGTTCGACGCCGACCCCGTGCGCCATTCGCGCGACGCAAGCCGGTACGTGCGCGACGTCTTCGATCACTTCGGGACGACGACCGTCCGGCACCCTTGGGGCGAATACACGCGGTTCAATCTCTTCGATCTGCCGTGGGAGCCCGTGGAGGGAAAGGGCCTACCGCGCGGCTCGCTCATCGGCCAAGAGCACGTCCAGGAAGAGATTTACCGCGCGCTCTCGAACTTCGCGCGCGAGGGACGGCCCAACCGCCTGATGCTCCTCCATGGCCCCAACGGATCGGCGAAATCGACCATCGCGGCGGCCATCATGGCGGCGCTCGAGCATTACTCGACGCTCGACCTCGGCGCGCTTTACCGGTTTCACTGGGTCTTTCCCTCGCAGAAGATCATTCGTGGGTCGCTCGGCTTCTCCCACGACAAGTCGAAAGTGGACGTCGCCAAGTCGTACGCCCATCTGCCGGACGACGAGATCGACGCGAAGGTCATCGTCGAGGTGCGCGATCATCCCCTTTTCCTCATTCCCGTCCCCGAACGTCGCACGCTGCTCGACGCCGCCTACAAGAGAGCCGGCGCCCTCGAGCCGCCCAACGATTGGATGGTGCGCGGGCAGCTCTCGCACAAGAGCCAGCAGATCTTCGAGGCGCTGCTCTCATCGTACGATGGATCGTATGCCGAGGTCCTCAAGCACGTTCAGGTAGAGCGGTACTTCATCTCCCGACGCTACCGCGTAGGAGCCGTCACGATCGGCCCGCAGCTGAGCGTCGACGCGGGCGAACGGCAAATCACGATGGACCGGTCCCTCCAGTCGCTGCCTCCGTCTCTGCAGGCCGTCACGCTCTACGAAACGAAGGGGGAGCTCGTCGACGCGGCGGGCGGTGTCCTCGAGTTCAGCGATTTGCTCAAGCGGCCGCTCGACGCGTTCAAGTACCTGCAGCTCTCGGTCGAGACGGGCGAAGTCGCGCTCGGCGCGCAGAACGTGCAGCTCAATTGCGTCATGATCGGGAGCGCCAACGAGCTGCACCTCGATGCGTTTCGCGAGCACGCGGAGTTCGCGTCGTTTCGGGGCCGGCTCGAGCTCGCGCGCGTGCCGTATCTCAAGAGCTACGAGCAAGAGCGGCTCATCTACGAGACGCACGTGGCGCCCCAAGTGCGCCGACACGTGGCCCCGCATGCCGTCGAAATGGCGGGCCTCTTCTCGGTTCTCACGCGCATGCGCAAGCCCAACCCGGACCGGTATCCGCGCGCGGTGGGCGCGATCGTGTCCACCTTGTCGGCCGTCGAGAAGGCGGATCTCTACGCCCTCGGCAAGGCTCCCGAGCGGCTCGACGCGGACAGTCAGAAGGTTCTCCGCGCGGCGATCAAAGACGTTTGGGCGGAGAGCGACGCGTACCCCATATACGAAGGACGCGTCGGGGCGAGTCCGCGCGAGATGCGCATCGCTCTTTTGGACGCGGCCCAGTCACCCGCGTTCAAGTGCCTCAATCCGCTCGCCGTGATCACCGAAATCGAGGCGCTGTGCCAGCGCAAGAACGAGTTCGAATGGCTGCAACAGGAGACCATCGTCGGCGGGTATCACGACGTGAAGGTCTTTCGCGATACCCTGGGTGCGCGGCTTCTGGCCGCGTGGGAGTACGAGCTCTACATCGCGAGCGGCGTGGTCCAAGAGGCACAATACGCGGAGCTCTTCGACCGGTACGTGCAGCACGTCAGCGTTTGGGTCAAGAAGGAGCGCCTCTACAACCGAAGCACCCGCCAATACGAAGAGCCGGACGAAAAGACGATGGGTGAGGTGGAGCGTCTCCTCGACGTGAAGGTCGAGGCGCAAGAATGGCGCCGGCAACTCATCAGCGCGATCGCGGCATGGGCGATCGAGCATCCGGGCCAGAAGATCGACGCGGCGGTGGTGTTTCCGCAGCACATGCGCCGCATGCGCGAAGCCATCTTCACCGAGCGAAGGCCCGCCGTGGCCCGCCTTGCGCGCGACGTGTCGGTCCTCGTCCGCGATGACGGGGTCGGCCTCGACGCCGACCGCAAGCGCGACGCTGAAGGCACCGTCGAGCGGATGATCGCGCGGTTCGGCTATTGCCGGAATTGCGCCGGCGACGCAGCGAGCACGCTCGTGCGACGGCGATTTCAGGACCTCGTCATCTGAAACGCTACCATCTGGAACGCTACATTTCTTTGCCGACCAGAAAATCGGCGATCAGCGGAGCCACGCGATCTGGCTCGTCCTCCGCCATCCCATGGGTGCCTCCCGCGATGACCCGGAGCTCGGCGTGCGGCATCCGCGCGCATAGAAATTCGCCGACGCGGACGGGACTCAGCGGATCGCGGTCGCCCGAAAGGACCCGCGCGGGAACGCGCACAGACCCGAGCGAGTCCGTGAAGTCGCTCGCGTCGTCGATGAACCACGTGGGCGCTGACGGCTGCGCGGCGCGTAAGGTCTCGCGCCACGCCGCGCCACCGAGACCCGCGATGTCGACGCCGCCCGAGACCGCGCACAGGACGAGGCTCGCCACGCGCTGGGGATGCTCGATGGCCATTCGAAGCGCCAGCACGTTGCCCATCGATTGCGCCACGACGTGAAAACGTGAGGGCAATACGGCCAAGAGGGCGTGGTACAGATCCGGCAGGGACGCCAGGGTTTCGTCGGCGGGCGCATCGCCGAACCCCGGATAGCCGAACACCATGGGCGCTCCGCAGCGCCAAAGACGATCGGCCACCGGGCGCCAGAATGACGACCGCCCGCCACCCCCTGGAAGATACGCAATCGGCCATCGCGGCATGACGCGATGGTGGCACGCTCTCTCGCCAACACAGGTCCGATTTGTCAGCGAGGCGCCGTCGATTGCGCGTGAGCGCCCGCCTCCGTCTCGACACTGCCGTATTCGTTTGGCGCGCAACGATAGGCGCTATTCGTTCTTCGCCGCCGCCGTCTGGCCCGCCGCGCAGCGCCGGCACACGCAGGCGATGCCCTGCGCTTCGGCAGGGATGCGCGCGAGCACTTCGCCCGAGATCACGAGCTCGAAGCACCAGCACGTCGATCCGCCTTCGACCATGGCGCACGCGTTGGCCTCGCCGCACAGGGGACAGCGGGACGGATCGACGGCGGTGCTCATGGCGCGCCGCTACGCACCTTTCGGCGAGCCCGCCGCGCGGCTTCGACCATGGCGGTGAGAGCGGCTTCGACTTCGGGCCATTGGCGTGTTTTAAGCCCGCAATCGGGATTCGTCCAGATCTGCGCGGGCGAGAGCACTTGCGCCGCACGCTCCAAGAGGTTTTCCATCTCGTCGACCGTAGGGACGCGCGGCGAGTGAATGTCGTAGACGCCCGGCCCGATTTCGTTCGGATACTTGAACCGTGCGAAGTCGTGCAGGAGCTCCATCTTCGAGCGCGACGTCTCGATCGACAGGACGTCGGCATCCATTTCGGCGACCTCGCCGAGAATGTCGCTGAACTCCGCGTAGCACATGTGCGTGTGCACCTGGGTCTCGTCGCGCACGCCGCTCGTCGCGAGCCGGAACGCGTCGACCGCCCATCGCAAATACAGGTGCCAGTCGCCGCGCCGGAGCGGCAGCCCCTCGCGGATGGCCGGCTCGTCCACCTGAATCATGGCGATCCCCGCGGCTTGCAGGTCGGCCACCTCGTCGCGCAGCGCGAGCGCGAGCTGTTTGGCCGTCTCGCTGCGGGGCTGGTCATCTCGCACGAACGACCATTGCAGGATCGTCACGGGCCCCGTGAGCATTCCTTTCATGCGGCGCCTCGTGAGCGACTGCGCGTAGCGTGACCACTCCACAGTCATCGGCCGAGGCCGCGAGACGTCGCCGAAGAGGACCGGCGGCTTCACGCATCGCGAGCCATAGCTCTGCACCCACCCGTTCTCGGTGAACGCGAAACCGTCGAGCTGTTCGCCGAAATACTCGACCATGTCGTTGCGCTCGAACTCGCCGTGGACGAGGACGTCGATCCCCAGCGCCTCCTGCCGCTCGACGCACCGGCGCGTCTCGGTCTTGAGAAACGCGTCGTAGTCCTCTTCGGAAAGACGCCCGGCACGATGGGCGGCGCGCGCTCCGCGCACATCCCCCGTCTGCGGAAACGATCCGATCGTGGTCGTCGGGAAGAGCGGCAGACCAAAGCGCGCCCGCTGCACCCGCGCGCGTTCGGGGAACGGCGACGCCCGATGAAGCATGGAAGCGTCGACGGCAAGCGTGCGGGCTCGCACGTTGTCCTCGTGCGTTCGCGACGACGCTTTGCGCGCCGCGAGCGATGCGCGCGTCTCGACGAAGAGAGGTGCGTCCGGTACGTCCGTGGCTCCCCCGTCGGCGAGGGCGCGAATCTCGGACAACTTCTGCGTCGCGAAGGCGCACCACGTTCGGATCTCCGGATCCAGGCGTGGCTCGGCCGCCAGGTCGACGGGCACGTGCAAGAGCGAGCACGACGGGGCGACCATGACGCGCTCTTTTCCGAGCGCCCGCACGGCGGTTCGAATGCGCGCGTGGGCGGCATCGAGATCCGTGCGCCAAATATTGCGCCCGTCGACGACGCCAGCGGACAAGGACTGCGTCGAGGGCAGGGCGGTCAACACCGGGGCAAGCTGTTCGGGCGCGCGGACGAGGTCCAGGTGGAGCCCCTCGAACCCCGACGCCGTGGCGAGCGGCCCGTTGTCCCCGAGGGCTCCGTAGTACGTCGCCAGAAGCACCCGCGGACGTTCGCGGCCGGACGAGAGTCGTGCGAACGCGCGCTCGTACGCGGCTCGCGCGGGAGCGTCGAGATCGAGCACGAGGCACGGCTCGTCGAGCTGGAGCCACGCGACGTTCTTCTTCGCGAGCAGGCCGAAGAGCTCCTCGTAGACCGGGAGGATCGCATCGAGGCGATCGAGGGTCGTCGCCGCGCGAGGTGCGCCCGGTGCCAGTTTCGAGAGAAGCAGGAACGTCACGGGCCCGACAAGGACCGGGCGGGCTTGCACGCCGAGCGCGTGCGCCTCCTCGAGTTCGACGAGGATCTTCGTGGCGTCGAGTGTGAAAGCTTGCTCCGGTTCGAGTTCCGGAACGATGTAGTGATAATTCGTGTCGAAGAACTTCGTCATCTCGAGCGCGGCGACGTCGAGATTCGCGTTTCCGTCTTGAAGACCGCGCGCCATTGCGAAGTACCGAGCGAGCGGATCTTCGATGCCCCGGTAGCGCGCGGGCACGGCGCCGAAAAGAACGGCCGCGTCGAGCACGTGATCGTAGAGAGAGAAGTCACCGCTGGGGATCGTGTCGATCCCCGCGGCGCGCATGGCCGCCCAATGGCGGCGGCGGAGCGCGGACGCGACGTCGCAGAGCTCTTGCGCCGTCGTCCTCTTCGACCAAAAGCTCTCTAGCGCCTTCTTCAGCTCTCGATGGAGACCCATTCGCGGAAACCCGAGACACGTTGCGGACAGGGACAAATGGCACTTCCTTTCCAATGGAGGCGATGAAAGAGAGGGATCCCAATCGCATCGGAGCGACGCAGAGTAGACTTGGGATCAGAACGAGACGTCGAACGCGACTTCGCCGGTCACGCCGACCTGGTAGGCCGAGACGCGCCGTTCGAAGAAATTCGTGACCTCCTGTACGTCTTGGAGATCCATGAACGGGAGCGGGTTCTCGGTCCCGTACCGCTTGCGAAGTCCCAACGTCAAAAGGCGCCTGTCGGCGCAGAACTCCAGATACCCGCGCACGCTCTCGACGGACAAGCCCACGACGCCGCCCCCGAGAAGGTCCGCTGCGAACTGGGTCTCGCAGTCGATCGCCCTGCCCACCATGTCGTAAATGGCCCGGGTGAGCTCGTCGTCGAAGAGCTCGGGCTCTTCGCGGCGGACGGCGTCGACCACTTCGAACGCGAACGCCATGTGCGCGCTCTCGTCGCGGAAGACCCAGCTCGTTCCCGCCGCGAGGCCGTGCAGTAGGCCGCGGGACCGGAGAAAGTAGACGTACGCGAACGCGCCGAAGAAGAAGAGTCCCTCGACGCACGCCGCAAACGCGATCAAATTGAGCAAGAAGAGCCGTCTATCGTGTGCCGTCTCGAGTCGATCGACGCCTCCCATCGCGTCGACGAAGCGCGTGCAAAAGTCGGCCTTCTTTCGGATCGAGGGAATGTTCTCGATGGCCGCAAAGGCGAGGGCGCGCTCGACGGGATCGGGCACGTAGGTATCGAGGAGCGTGAGGTAGAACTGAACGTGCAGCGCTTCTTCGTAGAGCTGGCGGGAGAGAAACATCCGCGCCTCCGGCGCGTTGATATGCTTGTACAAGCTCAACACGACGTTGTTCGCGACGATGGAGTCGCCGGTGGCGAAGAAGGCGACGAGGCGCCGGACGAGGTGGCGCTCGGCGTCCGTCATCTTGTGTTGCAAATCGCCGGCGTCGGTCGCAAAATCGATTTCTTCTACGGTCCAGGTATTCTTGACCGCCGCGCGGTACATTTCGAAGAAACGCGGATAGGCCATCGGCCGTAGCGCGAGGCAAAGGCCGGGGTCGAGCAGGCGGGCGGGACGATGGACGGCGCTCATTGGCACGCCTCGCAGGCGTCGGGGCTCTCGAGCGAACACGCGACGGCTGCGGCCTCGCGCTCGACGGCGGTCGCCTTCGCGATCCGCGTGGCGGGTCGCGAGCGCAGATAATACGTGGTCTTGAGCCCCTTCTTCCACGCGTGGAGGTACATGCTCGAGAGCTGGCCGATGTTCGGGTTTTCGATGAAGAGATTGAGCGATTGGCTCTGATCGATGAACGCGCCGCGGTCGGCGGCCATGTCGATGAGCGACCGCATCGGGATCTCCCACGCCGTGCGGTAGACCTCGCGGACGGGCTCGGGCAGCGCGGCGAAGCCCTGCACGGAGCCCTCCGCCAGTTTGAGCTGATCGCGCGTCGCGTCGGTCCATAGGCCGAGCTCCTTGAGTTCGCCCACGAGGTACCGATTGACTTGCATGAAGTCGCCCGAGAGCGTCTCCCGTTTGAACAGATTCGAGACCTGCGGCTCGATGCACTCGCAGCATCCGGCGATCGATGCGATCGTCGCCGTCGGCGCAATGGCGACGAGGAGCGAGTTGCGAAGGCCGTTCTTCTTGATGTGGTCGCGCAGCGCGTCCCAGCGCGCACCGTCCGCCGGCATCATGCCCCACGCGTCGAACTGGAGCTCGCCGCGCGCGGCGCGGGTCTCGTCGAAGGCGGGGTGGCGGCCCTTCTCTACCGCGATCTCCATGGACGTGGAGAGCGCGTGAAAATAGATGTCCTCCGCGATCCTCTTCGAGAGGGCGCGCGCCTCGGGCGCATCGAATGCGACGCGCATCTGGAAGAAGACGTCCGAGAGCCCCATCACCCCGAGCCCCACGGGCCGCCATTTGTGGTTGGACGTCTTGGTCGGCGCGATTGGATAGAAGTTCCGATCGATGACGCGATCGAGCTGCCGGATGGCTGCGCGCACCGTGCGTTCGAGCTTGTCGAAGTCGAACATGGCCCTCCCGTCCGCCGCGCGCATCGTGTGGCGCGCGAGGTTGATGGATCCAAGGTTGCAGACCGCGGACTCCTTCTTCGAGGTCACCTCGAGGATCTCGGTGCAGAGGTTCGAGAGATGGATCGTTCGGGCCGGCAGCGCGGTCTGGTTGCACGCGCGGTTGGACGTGTCTTTGAAGGTCATCCAGCCGTTTCCGGTCTGCGCGAGCGTGCGCATCATTCGCGCGTAGAGGTCGCGCGCGTTGACCGTGCGGCGCGCGAGCCCGGCGCGTTCGGCCCACTCGTAGCGGCGCTCGAAGTCGGCGCCGTACAAATCGGGCAGGTCGGGCACGTCCTTCGGGTCGAAGAGGCTCCAGACGGCGCCGGTTTCGACGCGCTTCATGAAGAGATCGGGGATCCAGTTCGCGAGGTTGAGGTTGTGCGTACGCTTGGCTTCGTCGCCGGTGGAGTCGCGCAGCTCGAGAAACTCCTCGACGTCGGCGTGCCACGGCTCGAGGTACACGCAGCACGCGCCCTTGCGCTTGCCGCCCTGGTTGACGGCCGCCACGGAGGCGTCGAGCGTCTTCAGCCAGGGGACGATGCCGCTCGAGTGCCCGTTCGTGCTCTCGATGAGCGACCCGCGTGACCGAACACGATGAAAGGCGAGGCCGATGCCGCCGGAGAATTTCGAGAGAAGCGCGACGTCCGTGTAGCGCTGGTAAATGCTCTCGAGGTGGTCATCCGGCGAGTCGAGTAAGAAGCAGCTCGAGAGCTGCTCGTGCCGGGTCCCCGCGTTGAAGAGCGTCGGTGAGCTGGGCAGATATTCGAGCCTGGAAAAGAGGCCGTAGAGCTCGAGGGCCTCGTGCACGGTCTCGGACAGGGCGCACGCGATGCGGAGAAAGAACTGCTGCGGGGTCTCGACGACCAAGCGTGTCTTCGGGTGCTTGAGGAGGTACCGGTCGTACACGGTCCGTAGGCCGAAGTATTCGAACTCGCGGTCGCGATCGTCTTCGACCGCGTCGTTGAGCTTTCGTGCGTTGTGAGCCACGAACTCCGCGAGCCGGGCGTTGACGAGCCCGAGCCTCTGACACGTGGCGACGGACTGCGAGAACGCGTGAATGCCCTGGTTGCGAACCTCCTTGGCGACGTACGCGGCCAAGAGGTGCGCGGCCAGACGGGCGTAGTCGGGCTCCTCCACGATGAGCGCGGCGGCGGTCCGTATCGAGAGCTGATCGAGCTCGCGCGTCGTGGCGCCGTCATAGAGGCCGCCGATGGTCGCGGTCGCCACACGGACCGCGTCCACGCCAGCCAATCCGGCGCACGATCGACTCACCGCGCGAACGATTTTGCCGACGTCGACTGGTTCGGATGCGCCGTTACGCTTGGTAACGTGCATCGTGGTCCGCGTGGCCGGCTCGCCGTCGCGCGCATCGCGATCGGCGTCCTCCGTGTCGCGTTCGGGGTGCACGGCGTGTAGCGACGCCTGGACGCTACTCCGGCGAGTCCCCGTATCGAGGGTCGCGTAGATTTCACTTTGCATGGTCTCCTCCGGTCTTCGTGGGGAGCGGTACCGAACCGCTCGAGAAAACCGCGGGAGACGAGAGAATCTGCCGAGCGCGCGCGAAAAGGGCGCGGAAAATCCTGCCGAAGCAAACACCAGGGAAAGAACAGGACTGACCTCTCGGACCGACCTCTCGCCCCCGCGGGCGACTGAAAGGCGACGGGGAAGGCGGGGTCGGATACCGGACGAACGTAGGACGCTACGTCCGCTCGGACCTACCCGCCTCCCTCGAGACTTTCAGGTCGAACCGGCCGCGGATTTGTCCCGAGGCCGGATGCTGGCAGGTCTTCGGGCTCACGAGCGTTCCGGCGTTTGCCGGATTCCTCGGGCCGCCGCTTCCCAGTCCCGAAAGGACCAGTGCGCTGCGCGACCCTCGTTCTCGATTACCGCTGCGGGGCAGCCCCGGAGGTTCGCCGGGTTCCCTTTTCAGCTCCGAGCCGAAGCCAGGAGCACCAACACGAACCACTACATATTGTGGTGCGCCGATTCCGTCAACAAGATGTTGCGTTGGTTCGCCCGCCAAGGCGGGCCGGGGGATTGGTTGTCCCGGCGAGGGGCGGGGATCGAGTATGAGGAACGCCGCATGAAGGCTGTGATCCTCGGAGGCACGAGCGGGATGGGACGCGCGATCGCGCAGCGGCTCGCGGAGCGCGGAGACGCCGTCTTCTTGCTCGGGATCGGGGAGACGGACCTGGCGCGCAGCGCCGCCGACCTGAAGACGCGCGACCCGAAAGGCGCCGAGGTGGGCCACGCGGTCCTCGATCTCGAGCAACCCGAGGGGTTTGCGTCCGCGCTCGACGCCGCCGATGCGGCCCTGGGAGGCTTCGATACCGTCATCGTGACCGCGGCGATGTTCGCGTCGCAGGCCGCCTTGGAGGCGGACGTCGACCTCGCACGCCGGCTCTTGACGGTGAACTTCGCGCACACGGTCGTCTTCTGCGAGCACGCGCGAAAACGCCTGCTCGCGCGCGGCGGCGGAAGGCTCGTGGTCTTCTCGTCGGTGGCGGGAGACCGGGGGCGCAAGCCCGTTGCACTCTACGGCGCGAGCAAGGCAGGCCTCTCGGTGTACCTCGAGGCGCTCGATCACACGTTTCACGCCGCGGGGCTCTCGGTGCTCTGCGTGAAGCCCGGCTTCGTGAAGACCAGCATGACCGCCGGCCTGCGGCCCCCCCCGTTCGCCGGCGAGCCGGTGCAGGTCGCGCGCGACGTCGTGCGCGCGATGGACCGCAGGAAGCCCGTCCTCTACACGCCGGGCATGTGGGCGCTCGTCATGTGGGTCATTCGATGGCTGCCGCGCTTCGTCATGCGCAAAATCTCATTTTAGCGACGCGCCACCTCGAAGCGGAGCGATCGAGCGCGCGTTTCATGGCGTAGCGCCTACCGTCCCGAGAGAAATGGGAGGACTTGAAAGAGCCTTTCGGGGGTGTTCTTCACCACCGGCATGATGGCCCGCCAGAACGACGGGACGTACGCTTCGGCGGTGCCGGCATCCATCGCGCGCACGATGTCACGCGCGACGGAGGCAGGCTTTCCGAAGAGCGCGGTCTTTTCGTGGTCCCGGGTCATCGGCGTATCGACGGGGCCGAGCTTGATCGTCGTCACTTTCACGCCCGACGGATGGAGACGCGAGCGAAGCCCCTGGAGTCAGCCGTAGCAGGCTGCGCCTGATGGCTGAAAGCAAGGGATCAGGCAGGCCGCGATTGCGGTCGATGCGAGCGAATTGGAGAAGTCCGGGATGCCTCGGCTGAGGACAATAGCCTCAGAAGAAGGAGGTCATCCCGGATGAAAGCCAAACGTACGTATGCCGCGGTCGATGTCGAGCACTTCGATCTGGCGGCGGTTCTGCCCCTGGTAACGGTGGACTGCATCGTCTCGATCGACGTGGCGAAGACGAAGTTTGTCGCGGCGGTCGCGACGGCGGCGGGGGATGTGCTGAAGCTCGTGAAGTTCGAGCATCCACGGCAAACGGCCACCTTCTTGGGTTTGCTGCGGTCGTTGCAGCAAGCCGAGCGCAGGCCCGTTGTGGTGATGGAGCCGACTGGGACGTACGGGGACGCGCTTCGCTATCAGTGTCACACGTTGGGATTGCCTGTGCACATGATGCCGCCCAAGCACACGCACGACTTCGCCGAGGTATTCGATGGGGTTCCCAGCATGCACGACCCCAAGGCCGCGACGGTGCTTGCAAAGCTTCAGGCGATCAAGCCTTCCGGCCGATGGCAGCCGGAGACCGAAGCGCGTCGCGATCTACGAGCGTGGGTCGATCAGCGTCGTCCGATCGGCCGCATGCTGGCGATCTACCACGGTCACCTTGAAGCGATGCTGGCCCGGCACTGGCCGGAATTCGAGGCTCACGTGGACGTGTCCCGTCAGCGGTCGGGGTTTGCGCTTCTGAAGGAGTTTGCCGGACCGCAAGCCGTGACGGCTTCGGTGGAACCGGCCGCCCAAACCCTTCGCCGTTCAAGCCGAGGCACCCTTGCCCCTGCGCGCGTGCTGGCGATCGTGCGCTCGGCCAGGGACAGCACGGGCGTCCCCATGACGACGGGAGAACAAGAGAGGCTTCGGGGGATCGCCGAGCAGATCGAATTGCAGACGCGTCGTTTGGATGCGGTGGATGCCAAGTTGGCGGAGCTGGTAGGCCGCGACCCTGTGCTTGACCGCATCGCCACCGTCGTCGGGCCCGCGTGTGCGGCGGCGATCGGATCGCTTGTGGGGTCACCGCTCGACTTCCCGAACGCTCGCGCGCTCGAAAAGGCGATCGGTCTCAACTTGAAAGAGAAGAGCAGCGGCAACTCCCAGGGACAAATGAGCCTGACCAAACGAGGCCCGGGCCAAGTGCGTCAGCTCTTGTTCATGGCCGCGTTGCGATTGACCAAAGACGACGCCACCGCGCGCGCCTGGTGCCGCGCGCGCAAAGCGTACAAGGCGGAACAGAAGATCAAAGCGGTCGTTGCGGTGATGCGGAAACTGACCCGCGCACTGTGGCACGTGGCGCGAGGTGAGGCGTTCGACACGGCGAAACTCTTCGACGTCCGACGCCTCGATATCCCGTCTCACCCCACTTCTTCCCGACCGAATATGGACGCTCCCGCCTCGCCATCCACGCGAGCTCGGGAGCCTTTCCCAGGAGGTGCAGCGATCGCATAAGCGCTCATCGCTGGACACGAGGTTCGCCCGGTGACGTTCAATGTTTTCCTTGGCCCACGAGGCCCACGAGTAGTCCCAACGCACCTGGCGGATGTTGCGACGGATCCAATGCTCCACGAAGCTGAGTTGGCGCCGGCGACCGAGTCGGACGCTCCACCATAGACAGGTCCAGCAACCCTCGCCGCATCGCCCGAACCTCGCGCCCGGCTCGTTCGTCCCTACGCAGGACCTCACCCGCGCACTGCCGCACGGGTACGAACGGATCCATGCGTCCTCCGCACCTCGGTTTGCCCGAAAAGGAAGAGATAAAGTGATCTTTGATTTGACTACGACAGGAAAATGTTGAGCGCTCCTTTGGCCGAACCGTAGGTGTAGTTGCGCGGCCGTCCCCGGTCGCCGGCCACCGACGTGATGGCCCCGAGGCGGCCGCCCCGAACGCTCTCCATGTGATTCGCGAGCGGAATGAGGAGCGACACGACGCTCGTGAAGTTCGTGACAATGATCGCCTCCGCGCTCCCGAACGCGCGCTCGCTGGCCATCTGATCGCCGAGGTCGCCGTGCGCGATGAGCGCCGTGTCGACGGTCGCCAGCGCGGCGATCGCGTCCCGCACCACGTCGGCGTTCGATTCCAGCGCGTCGAAGTCGGCGATCGCCGTCGTAACGCTCGCGTTCGCGCACCGGCGCGCGACGTCGGCGAGCTTTTTGGGGTTACGCCCGACCAGATGAAGGCGGTCACCGCGGCGGGCATGGATCTCGGCCACTTCGGCGGCGACAGCGGAGGTTGCGCCCAGGAGCAAAACGCGCTTCATGAACGCAGTATATAGAGTTGTCTCGCCGGCACCGACAGGCGCGGCGCCCCACGCGAATGAAGCTCCGAGCGAGAAGAGGAAGGGGGCGCGCGGCGCTCTTGTACGGAGTCGCGTTCGCCGCGGCGGCCGCCTGCTCGCGTGAAGCGAAGGGCGCTCCCGGCAGTGGCGATCCGCCGAGCGGGGACGCGTCGTCCGGCGCGCCCGCCGACGTGTTCGTGGTGGGCGATGCCGTGCGCGATCCGGTGGCGCCCAAGGATCGGGGAGTCGCCGGGTCGGTGATCGCGCGCGACCGCCTCGTCGGGCCAGGCCTCGACGCGCCGGACGTGCTCCGCACGCAACCCGGAGTGGCGGTGACCGAATCGGGGGGGTTCGGCGCGCCCGCGACGGCCGCCGTTCGTGGCGCAACCGCGGCGGACACTCCCGTGTACCTCGCGGGAGTTCGCCTCAACGACGACGTCGCCGGCACCGCCGATCTGGCGATGGCCCCGCTCTGGCTCATCGACCGCATCGAGATCTACCGCGGCAACGCGCCCATCGAGGCCGACCGCCTCGGTCCCGGCGGCGCGATCTTCTTCGAGCCGCGACGTCCCACCACGACCCTCGCCGGCGTCGGCTATTACGGAGGGTCATGGGGGGCGAGCCGGGGGTGGGCTTATGGGGGCGCCCGGTCGGGGGCGGTCAGCGCGCTCGTCGGGGTGAGCGCGGACCACGCGACGAATCGTTACCCTTTCGTCGACGATCACGGGACGCTGTTCGAGCCCGGCACGGCGACGATCGAGTCGCGCCAAAATGCGGACGAGCGAACGATCGACGGCTGGGGCCTCGCGCGCATCGAGCTCGGCAACGGCGGGTCCGTGGAGCTCCTGGCCAACGGGATCGGACGCGAGCAGGGAGTCCCGAGTCTGGCCCTTTTGCCGACGACCCGAGCCCGCGAGCAGTCGGAGCGAGCTCTCGGCTCGGTGGCGCTTCGCGTACCTCTGGGGCCCCGGCAGCGCATCGTGATCGATTCGCGAACGTCGGTCCTCGTGGCCGCGACTACGTACGTCGACCCGCTCCAGGAGCTCTCGCTCTTCGCGACCAAGTTGACGGTGGGCGGACGGCGCATCGAGGAGTCTCTGGGCGCGACGCTCGATGTCACCGAAAGGCTTCGTCTTCGACCCGTCCTCAACGTCGCGAACGAACAGATCGAGCGGGATCCGAACACCGTTCCGCTCGGGCATGCCCATCGCGAGTTCGCCCGCATCGCCGTCGGCGCCGAAGACCGCGTCGTGGATGGGGTGATCGTCCGCGCGCTTGCCAGCGGCGAATGCCATCACACGGGCGCCAAGGCCGACACGACGTGCGACGTGCTCGAGCCCACCGGGCGCATCGGCGTCGAGGTCGGCGAGGGACGCGTGCGCGCGCTCGGCAATTGGGGCCGCTACGTGCGCGTCCCCACGCTCGGGGAAGTGTACGGGGTCACGAGCCTCGTCCACGGCAATCCGAACCTGGCGCCCGAGTCGGGCTACACGGTCGACGCGGGCCTTCGCGTTCAAAGCAAGCGCGGCGACCTGCTCGGCGGCGCGTTCCTCGACGCGTTCGTTTTCGCGCGATGGGCGGACGGCCTCATCGCGTACGAGCGGGCCGGGCAGGGGTACGTGATTCCGTACAACGTCGGCAGCGCCCGCGTTTTGGGGGCCGAGTTGCTGGGCAGCCTGGCGTTGTCCAAGATTCTGCGCGCGGAGGTTTCGGCCACGCTGCTCGACCCGCGCGACACGTCCGCGGACCGCACCACGGTCAACGATATCCTCCCCTACCGATCCCGCTTCATCGCCGATCCGGCCTTGCGCGCCGACTGGAAGCGCGAGAAGCGCGACGGCGTGAGCGGGGCCGGCGCCGAGGTGCGCGCGCTTTACCAGTCGAGCCGTTATGTGGACCCTGCGGGCCTCGGGGTCATCGACGAGCAAACGTCGGTGGACGTGGAAGGCTACGTCTCGTGGTTTCGCGGCCTCTTGACCGCGCGCGCCCGCGTGGCGGACCTTTTCGACGCGCCGCGCACGGATATCATCGGGTATCCGCTTCCGGGACGGAGCGTCTACGTCGGTGTGGAGGCCACGTGGTAGAGCGCGTTTGGATCGTGGCAGCGGTCGTGGCGGCGCTCGCGGGATGCAACGTGCCCGCTCCGCCGCGATCCACGGGCGGGGTCCTGTTCAGCGGCCTCGACGGAGAATCCGGCGACGCGGGCGCGACCGGGGCGACGTGCGATCGCGCGGTCGTGATCGTCACGAGCGATTACCAGTCGACGAACATCGTCGTTTCGAGTCTCGACGGGATCACGCTGTCGGGCTCGTTCGTTTCCACGGGCGCCACCAAGCCGGGCCTCGCGCTCGCGCTCTCCGGAGATGTCGACGTGCCCGTCGTGGCCCCGCCGTCCAAGCGCATGCTGCTCATCGATCGGTACGGTACCAATGTCTTGACGTGGATGGACGTCGCCACCGCGGGCGCGCTCGCCCAGCTCGCCGTGGGAACCGGGTTCGAGTCCAACCCGCACGACTACGTCGAAGTCGATGCGACCCGCGCGTACGTCTCTCGCTTCGGGACCAATCCGAGCCCCGGGCAGCAGGCGTTCGACCAGGGAGGCGATCTGCTCATCGTCGACACGAAGGCACCGGCCATCACGGGACGCATCGCGATGCCCGAGGAAAATCCGGCGCTCAATCCTTGCCCGGACGGAATGACGGTGCTGGGCGGCTCCGGCGGCGAAGTGGTCGTGACCCTCGGCCGTTGGTCTGCCGACTTCACCGCGGTGGGCGACGGCCGCTTCGTTGGCGTCTCGCCCGAGACCGACACTGTGGACTGGACGGTGGACGTGACGGGCCTCTCTTCGTGCGGCCGCGTTGCCGTGTCGCCCTCGGGCTCGCTCGCGGCGATCGCGTGCTCGAGCATGGAGAACATGGCGACCCTTCAGTTCGACCTGTCTGCGAGCGATATCGTCGTCTACGACGCGACCGTAACGCCGCCCCGCGAGCTTCGCCGTCTGGGTGTGGCCGCGACGGTCGGTGCGGCCCTCCAGCCGGAGATCGCCTTCGCGACCGACGACGCCATTCTCGCGCTCACCTACGGCGGAAGCGCGACGCCCGGCGATTCGGTGCTGGCGGTGAGCGCGACCACCGGGAACGTCACGCCGCTCGCACAAGCCGCCGCGCCCTTCGTGCTGGGGGGAATGCACTGCTCTCCCGGATGCGGAGGCGTGTGCATGGTGAGCGACGCCGAGCGCAACCGGCTCCGGCGATGGCAGGTGGCCAACGACGGCACGTTCAGCGCGCTCGCGGACGCCGTCGTCGACACCGTCGTTGGCCTCCCGCCGCGAACGATCGGGAGCTTGTGACTCGGGGGGCTTGCTACCTGAGAAACGCCGAGGCCACGCCGAACATGTCGATGGGGACCACGCTGTCGAAGGGGTTCGTGGCGATGGTCGAGATCTGCGAGGTTGCCGTGTCGAAAGCGACCACCGACCACGTGGCCGCTGCGTCCGATCCCACGGGCTCCTGCTGGGACAGGCCGATGATTCGCGCGACGCCATCGTAGAAGGGCGCCTGCGGGAAATTCGGGATCGCGTCTCCGAACGTCGCTTGCGCCGGATTCCAGGCGAACCAATCGCTCCCCAGGTTGACGAACGCGTGGCTCCCATCGATCCAAACGATGCCGTACAAGCGGGCGGCCGAGCTTGTTTGGTAGAGCCACGTCGGCGTCGCCGTCGCCAGCGCGACCGACTCGATTCCGCGTCCGAGCCGGACGTAGCCGCCGTCCAGCCCTTGATGGCAGCCCGAATCGGTCACGATGAATCTTCCACTGGCGAAGTCCGGTGTGAGCGACGCGGGATCGTCTCCCAGAAGGTCGATCGCCTGGCCGGGTGCCGGGCCGTTCAGATCGACGATCGCGTCCGTGGTCACGTCGATCGCGACGATCTGCCCATGCGACGTGAGGCAGGCGCCGACATAATCGGGGGCCACGCCCGAGTAGTCGCCCTGATTGATGCGCTCCAAAAGAAAATAGGCGCGCTGGGTAGCGGGGTCGTACGCGCCGTCCTGTACGTCGACGAGGCCATCCGGGTCGTCGGGCGCCACGAACGCCGAAAGGTCGACGCTGCCGGTGACCGTGCCGGCGGCCACGTCGACGATCTTGACCACGTTCGATGCGTAGCGCGCCACGTAGGCCTTCGTTCCCGTCGTCACGAGGACCGTGCGCGGGTTGGAGGCCAGCGGCCCCGCGTCGGGCGAGTCGTTGATGTCGATCGACGTCTCTGCCATCCATGGCTGCGCGGGGTCGAGAACGATCGCCTTGCCCACGGTATGTTCCAACACGAACCCAAATCCGCCGCTGGCGTACGGCACCGAGTCCTGATCGGCGATCGGCAGCCGTCCCGCGATTGAATCCGGATTGAGGCGGACGACCGAGAGTTCCGCGTTCTTCGTGAAGTCCGTCCCGACGAAGAGGGCATACGCGGGAGCCTCCGCGTCCGCTGCGTCGCTCGCATCGCTGGCATCTGCCGCATCCTGCGCAGCCGCTTCGCTCGGTGCGCCATCGGCGCCGCCTTCGCTCGGCAGACTTGCATCGAACCCCGGGGCGACCCCGCTGTCGGGTCCCGCGTCGCTTGGCGGCGCCGGACCTCCGCTGCTGTCGTCACCGCACGCCACGATGCCCAACGCGCTCACGGCAAGCGCGCTCCCGACCGTCCATAGTCGTTTCATGATCCAGCTCCCGTGCCCCGCCGTTCCGCAGGGCCCTCGGGATCGAGGCGAGACGAGGCGAACATCGCCGTCGCGCCGCGATCCGTGGCGCGCGCGATCCGGTCTCCGGACTCCCGGGTCGTCCTCCCTCGGCCCTTCCCAGAGCCCGTGGGCTCCAGTGGTCATGCCGAGATCGTCGCCGGTTACCGTGGCGGGGGCCGTGCCGGAATCCAACCGGCTTCCCAATCGATCGAAGCCCGAAGGGGCCGCGATCGCGATCGCACGCGGGCGTCCGCGTACGCAACCGCGACGAGGGCACCAGGCCCGTCTCTTACTTCCCTCGCCCCCGCAGCGTCAAGCTACGTTCTTGCCGGGTGGGCTCACGGGTCCTCTCCGTTGTCGATCTTCGCGCGCGCCGTCTTTACGCCGAAGAGCTCTCTCGTGCGGCTGTCGAGGATCGGGCCCAGGAGCACGCTCGCGAGCACGGCCGAAAGGCGCAGCGCCATCCGGTCCGCGGGCCCTTCGCGTTCGACCAGCCAGACTGTGGGGCACCGGCGCGCGAGGAGCGCCAACCCCGTAAAGCCAGAGCGTGCGTCGGCTTCCTCGGCGAGGGCGAGGTCTTCCTCTTCGCGCGGGCGCGCGAAGGCGGCACGAATCGCAGAGGGCTGCCCATGAGGCGCGATGACGAAGCGCACGCCGTCATGACGAGGGACGACGGACGCGGGCGGGTAGCGCCGGTCTTCCGTGAGGCCGATGCGCGTGGCGAAAAAGCGCTCCGCGTGGGCATTCCACGCGTCGATCTCGACGCGCGCGTCCCCCGCTTGCGAAAAGACCATGAGGGCCGCGTCCCGGCCCGGAGCCATGAGCGCGCCCACGGTGCCACGGTCTAGCACGAGAGGCGTTAGCGGGCGGCGTTGCGGTGGGCTACCCCTGGGCTACCGGTTTCCCTCATGTTCGCGCTAGCCGACGCCCACTGCCACCTCGATGCGCATCACTTCGCCGAGGGAGCGGACGCGGTCATCGCGCGCGCCCTCGCGGGGGGCGTCGTGGGCTTTCTCGTGGTCGGGCTCGCCGGCGTCGGAGACCGCGAAGACGTGGGGACGGGCGAAGGCGTGAGCGCGGAAGACGCCCTCGCGCCGGCGCGCGTTGCGGTCGATCTTGCGCGACGAATTCCGGATCACGTCGCGGCGTGCGTCGGGCTTCACCCGCACGAGGCGCGCGAATGGACTGAGCCGCTTCACGCAGGACTACGCGCCCTTGCGCTCGCGCCCGAGGTCGTTGCCTTGGGCGAGATCGGTCTCGACTACCACTACGAACACTCGCCTCGCGAGCCGCAGCGGGCGGTCTTTGCGCGTCTCATCGGCCTCGCGCGCGCCATCCACAAGCCCATCGTGATCCACACGCGATCCGCGGCCGAGGACACCCTTGCCATTCTGGAAGCCGAGGGCGCGCGCGACGTCGGCGGCATCATCCACTGCTTTAGCGAGGACCGGGCATTCGCGGAGCGTGCGCTCGATTTGAATTTCGATCTTTCCTTCTCGGGCATCGTCACGTTCAAGAACGCGCGCTCGGTTCAAGAGGTGGCCGCGTGGGCACCGCTGGATCGCATCCTCGTCGAGACCGACAGCCCATACCTGTCGCCCGTGCCCCTACGGGGCCAAAAGTGCGAGCCCGCACACGTGATCCACACCGCGCGCCGTGTGGCTGAGCTCCGCGGAATGCCCGTGGAGGAGGTGGCCCGTGCGACACTGGCCAACACGGAGCGACGGTTCACGAAAGTCTTCGCGCGATCGAGCCGTCTTTCCTGACGGGAGGCTCCAGGCGGCGGACTTCGCAAAGCCTCCCGGGCTCACCTCGAGAGAAACGGAGCGATTCGGCGAGTGGCATTCACCGTGGCCAAAAAGCACTGGCTGACCGTCGCCTTGTCGATCGCCGTCCACGCGGCGTTGACCGCCGCGATTTCATGGGTCGCGTACCGGACGCTTTCGGCGGACCCGGCCATGATCGAATCGAGGGCTCAGTCCGCGGCGACCGAATCCATCACGGTCGAAGTCGATCTGCCCCAGGCCGGGGAGGGGTTGGCCGTCGACGAGCAACCAGTGGACCCCACGGGTGAGCCTCCGGGGGCCACCGCGGGGGCCGCCATCGCGCACCCCGACACGGGACGGGCGGGGCGAGGCGGGGACCCCACGGCCCGCACCCGGGCGCAAAATCTTGCGGACGCCGACGAGCGCATGCGGTTGTCGCCGGACCTCGTGAGCCGGCTGGATCGCGATCAGGTGCAGCGGCTCCGCGTGGCGCGGGCGCGCGTGTCCTGGGAAGATCGTCGCTCGACGACCCATCCGGCGGAACTCACGCTCGTGTCCAGCGGGCCCGGGGTCGTGCGGGAGCGGCGTCCGGTGTCGCTCGTAGAGCCCAGTCGGGGCGCATTGGACTCGCCTCGCGCGAGTGTCCGCGGCTCTTCGTTCGGGTTCGCTCGCACGGGCGATTCCCCGGCGGACCGCAGTCCCGGTGGAGAGCGCGTCGGCTCGACGGACGAGGCCCCTGGGATGGGCGTAGCGCTCCGGGACCCCGGACACGATCACCGTGCGTCGGCGCCCGTGGCCAACGCGAGGCCGGCGGCGACCCTCGGCCCGGTGGCCGTGCCCGCGGTCGACGCGGCGCGCCCTCGGGACAACGTGGACAGCGAGCAAGAGGTCGCGACCACGATTCGCTCGCTGGTGCACGCGAGCACCGCCGGCGGTCTCGCGGGCGAGGGTGAAGGCGGAAGCACGGGGGGCGGCGAGGCGGGCGAAGGCGGGCTCGTGGCGGGGGGCTTTCGCGCGAGCCCTCTCGGGCAGGGCGAAGGGCTCGTCTACGACTACTGGACTCGCGACCCGCGCATTCTTCCGTACTTTCGGAGAATTCACGCGAGAATCGATCCGCTCTGGGCGAACGCATTCCCAAAGAGCGCGCTCCTCGAGCTAAAACAAGGGACGACCATCATCGAATTTACGGTTTCGTCCGACGGGCGCGTGGCCGTCACGTGGCCGCCCGTGCGACCAAGCGGTATCGACGAGTTCGACCGCAATTGTGCCGACGCGATTCGCCGAGCCGGTCCGTTCCCGCCCATTCCCGCAGTGCTCGGGGTTACGAGCCTGCGCATTCGAGCGCCATTCGTCGCGAACAATCCGATCATCAAGTGAACACCCTGCGCGCAGGCGGCCACGCTCTACCCCACGTCGACCGCGATCTCTTCGCGACGAGCGCTCGCAAGTCGCGCGCAGATGGCATTCGACAGCGCGGCGGTGTCCTCGCCAATGCCGTCCTCGGACAGCGCGGCGTGGGTCGCACGAACGACGGCGCGCGCCTCCGATGCGTGCCCCAAGTACTGCAAGAGCATCGCTGCGCTCAGGATCGCCCCCGTGGGATTGACGATGCCGCGCCCGGCGATGTCCGGCGCGCTCCCGTGAACGGGCTCGAAATAGGCGTGTCCATCGCCGATCCCCGCGCTGGGAGCGAGCGGCAGGCCGCCCATGGCTTCGACCGCGACGTCGGACAGAATGTCGCCGAACAGATTGGACGTGACGATCACGTCGAATCCCTCCGGCCGAACCACGAGCCGGCGCGCGGCTTCGTCGGCGTAGAGGTGGTCGACCGTCAGCCCGCCCAGCGCGTGGCACTCGCGGTCGCATATCTCGCGAAAGAGCCCATCGCTGAGCGGCAGCACGTTGGACTTCGTGACGATGGTGACGCGCCCCTCCGAGCACCCGATGCGCTTTCGATGGGCCGCGAGACGGGCGGCGTAGCGGCCGATTCTCGTGGTGGCGCGCTCGGTCGTCACGCTCAGCGAAAAATAGCCGTCGCGCGGAAGCGTCCGGCCGAGTCCATCCCGATAGCCCGGCCAGCGATCGAGAAGCTCGGTGAGCGAGTGCTCGCCGGCGACGTAGGGTCCTTCGCTGAGCTCGCGAACGAGGACCAGGTTCGTCGCGCCGTTGCCCGTCGCGTGGGGGACCCCGGGAAGGGTCAGCACCGGCCGGAGGTTTGCGTAGGTGTCCATTTCCCAGCGCAAAAATCGGAGTATTGGAGTCGATAGCGCATGCGCCGCGCCGAAGAGGACCGCATCGGCCTCTCGGCACAGGGGTCGCAGCGACTCGGGAAATACGGGCGCATTCATTCTTGCCGCGGCCTCACCGTGCAGAGGCTCGATGAGCCCGATGAGCGCGCCCGAAGCGCGGAGCACGCGTACCGCGGCGTCCGTGACCTCTGGGCCGACGCCGTCGCCGCCGAGAGCGACGACGCGATGCTCGCGCGGGGGGCTGGGTGCATCGGCGCCGTCGCGACCCAGCAGCCACATCTCGGGCGCGCGATCGATCATCTTCGAGCTCCGTTCAGCGTCGGACGTGCGGATGCGCCCCCGTCCGCCGTTCGACTTCGAGGGCCCATGGCGTTCCCGGATACGCGTTGACCATGCGCTCGGCCTCGCCGCGCGCGGCCTCCAGATCGCCCTCGCGTGCAAGCGACTTGACCACGATCATCGCGCGCTCGGCGCTGTCGGATCCGTTCGGATCGAGCTCGTTGCCTTCGCGCGCGAGCCGCAAGGCCACGGTGGGATCGCCGTCCTCGATCCGTCGCAGCCGCGCCATGAGCATCGCTTCGTTGCCCGGAGACGCGGACGATGCCACGGTCGCCGGTGGCTCCGTGCCGGATGGTACGCCAGGCGCGGGGAGCGTCGCGCTCACCCCGGGTGGCGGCGGGTCTGTCGCTCTCGACGTGCCCTCGAGAGCGCCCCCCGAGTTGTCTTGGACCCACCCCGCGGGCGGTTTCGCGACGGTCAGCCGGCGGCCTTCGAAGGCGCCCGCGGTGAGCACCAGGATGCCGAAGAGCGCCAGCGAGCCCGCGCGAAACGGGGACATCTCACTCGACCCAGATGTCGTCGACCGCGAGCGTCGCGGCCGAAGGCGCGCTCGGGCCGCCGGCGGGCGCGGAAGTCTGCGCGACGACCTGGACCCCAATCCCGTCGATGACGCCGAGCGCTCCGCCATCGGGAACGTTCGTGTACCCGTCATTGGCCAGATGTTTCAGATCGATGGCGATGGGGTGCCACGCGCCGTCGGCGAACTCGCTCGAGGTCACGAACTCGGAGGTGTAGTTGGCATACCCCGGCCCGCTTTGGACGTACGCCTGAACGCCCGAAATCGCGGGATAAGACGCCGTCGTCAGTTTTACCCAGAAGTGCAGCGTCGAACGGTTGCTCCAGTCCACGCCACCGAGGCCGATCTGGACATCGGCGTTTTCGGTCGCGCCGTACGCCGTGAAGGGTACCGTGACCGTGAGCGCACCCGGACACGTTTTCCCGTCGCTCAGCGTGTCGCCGATGGTCGCGACGAGCCCCGAGTCCACCGAGTCCGTGGCTCCGGCGCTCCAGCCCGTGATCGTCCCGTTGTCGAATCCGTAGAGGAGTTGCCCGCCTCCGTCGCTCAGGTCCGAGAGCGTGGTCGTGCACGCCGCGGCGTCGGGGCCTTCGTGGGCAGGATCGCCGGGGCATTCGATGTCCGACGCGTGCGCGGCGAACAGAGTCTCGAGCGGTTGCTGTTCGGCGGGCCAAGCCGTCGACGCGTCGGGATCGTCGGAGGTCGCGTACTGCCACGCCCATCCCCCGGCGTAGCCGCTCGCGTAAAGCGTCGTGTACAAGTCCGCCGCCGCGACGCCGTCGCTCGCGATCGGCCAGAATTCGCCGATGACCACGGGCTTGTCCAAGTCCCAATACGCCGCCGGGTGCGCGAACGGGGAGACCGTGGCGGCTCCGTTCCAGTTGTCGTACCAATGGTCTTCGTAGAAATCGAGCGTGCCCTTGGATCGTCCCGGCGTCCCGCCGTCGCCGCCCGCCGCGAGGAGAGCCGCGTTGGAATAGGCATTGGTGAATCCAGCGCCGGCCGTCGTCGCGTTCACCGTGAACTGCCACGCCCCCGTCGTGACGAGCGCCGAGGGGTCGGCATTGTGGATGGCGTCGGAAAACCAGTTGACGTTCTTCTGGATGACGCTCTCGTCGACCCGCAGTGGGGGCCCTCCGTCGGCACCGCCGGTGGTCCAGCCGTGCTGCGTCGTCATGCCCTCCGCTTCGTTGAAAATCTCCCACGCGTAGAGGCCGTGGTATCCCTTGAGCGCTGTGGCGAGCGGCGTGAGGACGTTGTCGATATACGATTGCCGATTGGCATCTTGCGTGAGAAGAGCGAAGTTATCGGCCAAGGTGTCCGCGGGGATGTCTTCGCTTCCCTGAAGCATATCGAACGACCAGAGGCTGATGGTGACCATGACATGGTCGGCATAGGCCGTGTCGAGGATCGATTTGACGTCATTGATGTTAGACGCCGAGATGGGCTTCGCCATGCCCGGCTGGGGGTCGCCGGCGGCTTGGTAGCCGGGAGTGGCCGTCCCGTTCGTATGAAACCACCAGCGAATGACGCGGCCGCCCGCGTTGAACGTGTTCTGGAAGAGCTGGTCGAACTCCGTCAGCGGCGGGTTCGGGACGTCCTTGGCGAAGTTGAACCAAGCCACGTTCAACCCGCTCGCGAACTTGGGCCGGCAGACTTGGGCATCCCCCGACGCGGCCGGCGCGTCGGTCATCGATCCCTGCGGCATGGCCGAGTCAGTGGTCGACTGCGACGCGTCGGTGGTCGACTGCGACCCATCGGCGGGCGACTGCGACGCGTCGGCGGTCGACTGCGACGTGCCGCCCCCTCCGGGTTCACCGGTGTCGCTGCTGCTGCAGGCCGCGGCGGTGAGAGCCGCGCACACGGCGGCAACTGTCGTAACGATGGGCGTTCGCATGCAAGCTCCTCGAGGCGGCCTAGGGTAACGGCCGGGGGGCCTTTTCGCATGTTCCGCCGGGCCGAGCAAGGAGGGAGGCGCGCTTGCGAGCCTCGTAAAGCCGACCTCCGGCAAGTCGGGCGACCTCCGAGTGTCTATTGCGGTGCCGGCGGTTGATAGCGGCCACCCGCGGTGGTCGGTCCGTTCGTTCCAGCGCCCGACCACAAAATGACCTCCGCTCCGGTCCACCCGATAGCGCCTTCCGCCGATAGGTTGGGGATCGACGTTGTTGTATCGGTAATCGTCGTCTGCGTCTGACGGTCGTAAATCACTACGTCTAAGTTGAGCGCACCCCCGCCGCTCATGAAGTAGATGCGCCTGCCGTCGTCGGCCAGATTGCTGAGACCGACAGGAAAGGCCGCCGGTACGGTCCACGTATTCCAACCTCCATCGCCAATCGAATAACTCACGCCGCCGTTCACGGTGTCGCCATTGGCGCCGCCCCAAATGCGAACGAACCCCGGGTCGAGAATGGTCGAGGCCGCGTTCCGATCGCACTCGGTTGTGTCCAGGGGGCAGGACGCATCCGACCAGCTGTTCAAAATTGGATCGTAGACTCCTCCTGACGTGACCCAACTCTGCGTCCCGGAGGCCCCGCCGTAGACGAGTAGCGTCGAGCCGGTCCAGATGGACTCGTGGTCATAGCGCCCAGCGAGAGGATTACTGGCGGTGCTCGTCGTCCACGCCGCATCCCCCGGGCTCCACTCTTCGAGAGCCGCAGGGGCTGGAACTTGCGTCCCGCCATTTGCGCAATCGGTAAGGCCTCCGAACGCAAAGACGGAAGCTCCCGATGACACGATGGTGTGTTGAGAGCGCGCGGTGTTGAGGCTTGGTAACGTAGTCCACGCATCGTTCGAAGGGTCATACGCGGCGGCGGTCCCCAGCGCCCCCGAGCACGCAACATACCCGCCTGCTATGATTAGACGTCCGCCCACTACCGCCCCCTGCGTCGTACGGGCGTCGGGAGCGTTGACCGTCGACGTCGCGAGCCACGCGGGAGAGCAGCTCCCGGAAATGCATCGCCGTCCGCCGACGCACGCATAGCCGCAGGCCCCGCAGTTCGCGTCCACGTTGAGGCTCCCGCAGCCGTCGTCCGGCCCGCTATCGGTATCCGGGAATACGCTCGAATCCGGCATCTTCGACACCGGTGGAATCACCGTCCGGCGAAGTGTCACCCGCGTCCGAGGTTGCCGGCGGACCCCACGAGGTGGCGTCAGCGTCAGCGAACCCAGTCTCGAGCACATCCAAGCTGGCCGCTGCGTCGCTCGCCCCGACTGGCATCGTGGCGTCGCCGCCGTCATTCGGCATGCTGCTATCGCCGGAATCAGGGCTCTGCGCGCCCTCGCTCAAGTTGCCCTCGCTTACCGCGTCACGTATGTCGTCGGGAGTACCGGTTTCGGTTGTCGTCGCGTCACCGGGCAGTTGGACATCCGGGTCCACATGCCAATCGTTGTTTAGAAGTTGCGGACAGCCGGCGGCGCCGAGCGAAAGCACGGCAAGAACGGCTACGGTTTGTGCCCCCGAATCCATTTAGAAGTTCGTGGCGAAACCCGCCGAGTGGGGGCCAACCCACAGGCGGCCCGATGCTCGGCTTGCGGAGCCGTTGGGGGTGGCAATCCAGAGGACGAAACCACCGGCAAGGGCTACTGCGCCGACCACGTATCCAATCGTGGACAGCGTGTTTAGCGTATTAAATCCATTGATGTCACCCTGCGCCGAAGCGGGGCAGCCGCCGTTCATTTGGCACTCGCCTTCGAGCGTATCGTGCTTCGATTCCCCTGCGATGCCCGTGGCGATGCCTAGGGCGAATCCAACGGCGCCGACTCCAAAGGCAACGATCGCGAACGGCGGAATGCTGTTCGCGAGAGCCCGGGCGGCCGCGAAGGGCTGTGTCGCCGACCCGCCTGGCGGCGCCTCGACCGTCGCGGCCGCGGCTCGGCCCGGAGCGGGCGATCTCGCGGGCTCACCCCGCGTGACGACGGGGGCAGCGCTCAACGCGATGCGCTCATGCCAGCTTTTGTACCCTTCGTGAACGATGATCGTCTTTTCAGCTGTCGTCATCCCGCGAGACTCGAACGTCAACCGATGTTCTCCAGGATCGATCGCAAGCGGCGTTCCGTCGAGTCGCTCCGCCAGGGTTCGCCCGTCAATCTTGACGCGAACCTCGCTCATGTCATTGCCCGCGTCGTCTCTCACCTCGAGAACGAGGGTCGGCGTCGCCGCCTCGACCTCCGCGAACCGCGCCGCGCAATCGTTGCGAATGGGCCCGGGGCAGCTCGCCGATGCGCACCGGGCAAGCTTCTTTCGCGCTTCGCGCAACCGGCCGGCTTGCCGGAGATCCTGCGCCGCCTCGTTCGCGGAAATGCATTCGCGCACGTTCGGCTCATCGGCGGCGGCCGGTCTGGCCAATGTCCAAAACGCGATCGTGCAGAACGCGATCGAAAGAGCGGCGGGTTGTCCAACCGGCGCCTTAGCGCTCAAAGCATTCCACCTTCCAGCGCATATGTCCCGTCTTCGCGTCGACCACATAGGGCGGTTCACATTGTGGTTTGGCGCTGACGGAAGCCGAGGGCGCGGGGCCGGCGGGCGGCTTGGCGGGGGCCAAACCGACGAGCGTTGGCATGGCGGTCGGAAGGTCCGGAGCCGAGGGCGCTACTGCGGCGGACGGCTTTGCGGGGGCCAAACCGACGAGGGTTGGGCTCGCCGTCGGAAGGTCCGTGACGGTCCATTCTGGGACGCTCGGGATCCCGGGAACATCCGCCACCGGGACGGACGCGGCGGACGCGATTGGGGCGGCGACCGGAAGGACGGTTGGAGCGGCGGATGCGGCCTTCGGGCTCGACTCCTCCCTTGGGACGACAACGACGGCTGGCGTGGTGCTCGTAGCCGTCGGACTTCCAGAAGACGTCCGATGTCCGGCAGCGGCCAAAAGGGCCACCGACGCCCCCGCCGTCACCGCAACGCCGAGCACCCGGACCGCAAGCATCTTTCGTTTTCGTCCGGCAGGGCCGGTGCTCGCCGGGCTTGCCACAGGACGTGCTGTCGTCGGAAGTCGCGCCACGCCGTCGGACGTGTCGGCCCCGGGCAACGTCCGGTTCGGCACCGTCTCCGGCACCACAAGCTTCGGCGCCGTCGTGATCGGCGACCCGCTCCGATCGTGGTACGCGCGCCGCACCGCGTCCTGCATCCTTCGAGCATTACGCCATCGCTTCTCCCGATCGAACGCGAGCGCGCGGTCGACCACGAGCGCAACCGCCGGCGAAGTCTCCGGAACGACGGAGGCGATGGGACGCGCCGTGAGAGTCATCGCATTCAGGAGCACCTCGTTGGTGGTGCGACCGTCGTGGACGAGGGTGCCGGAGAGCAGACAGAACATGGTCGCCCCGCACGCCCAGAGGTCGCTCTGCGCGTCGACTTCGGTCCAAAGGCCGCGCGCTTGTTCGGGTGACATGAACGCCGCGGTCCCCATGCTGGTGCCTTGCTTCGTCGCGGTGCTCGCGGTCGAGAGCGAGCGCAAGGCGGCGATGCCGAAGTCGAGGACCTTCAGTTGGCCCGCGCGGCTGAGGAACAAGTTATCCGGCTTGAGGTCCCGGTGGACAACGCCTCGTTCGTGCGCGGCGATCAGAACGTCGAGGAGCTGGTCCGTGATGGACAAGACGTCGTCTTCGGGTAGCCGACCTCCGAGCCGGAGGCGGCGGTCCTCCAGCGTTTCGCCATCGAGCAGCTCCGTGACGAGAAACAGCGATCCGTCCTCCGCGGTGTCGTCGTCGAGGACCTTCACCGCGCCTTCGTGACCTATCGAATTTGCGACGTAACCCTCGCGAAGAAAGCGGCTTCGCACCTCCGCGTTGATCGTGAGTTCGGCGTGGAGAACCTTTACTGCCGCGCGGCTGCCGTTGCGGTGGGTACCCGCGTAGACGGCGGCCATGCCCCCCACGCCGAGGAGGGAATCGAGGCGCCACTTACGGCGTAGGGTCGAACCAATGCGGCCTCGGGCCCGCATTACCAGGGGGTCATAGCACTTCGACGTCGTGTCCGCTCTATTCGTTCGGCACGACGGACAAGACAATGGCTGCGCGCAAGCTCGTCGCCGCGATCGAAGCAGCGGCGTACGCCTGAGGCGGATCACCGTACGCCTGCTCCCGAGCGGGTGAAGGAGCATGCCGAGGCTTGGCTCCCGGACTCCTCGGTGATTTTAGTGCCGGAGAAGGGAATCGAACCCCTGACCTAGCGCGTATGAAACGCCCGCTCTAACCATCTGAGCTACTCCGGCACGCTCCGCACCCGGGCCGCGAAGGGCGCGGAGTATGTGCGGCCCACGGGCGCCTGTAAAGCGCGTTCGAGCGCCTCTGCTCGCGCTTCAGGATTCAGTACTCGCCGAACAAGTCCTGGATGCGCGACTCGAGCGCAATCGCGATTTTGTACAGGGACGAGATGGACGCGCTCGACTCGGCGCGCTCGATTTGCGACAGGAGCGAAACGCTGAGGCCCGTGCGTCGCGACATCTGCTTCAACGTGAGGTCTTTGTCTTTCCGAAGGTTCCGGATGGTGTCGCCGATTACCTTGTGCAGTTGCTCCTCGGGGGTCCGCGCGAGGCCTTTCTTGCGCATCACGCGCGAGATGACCTCCCGGAACTCGTCGACGTTGAACGGCTTCTTGATGTAGTCGACCGCGTCGAGCTTCATCGACGCGACGGCGCTCTCGAGGTTCGGAAACCCCGTAAAGATGACGACGGCGATGTCTGTATCGAGCTTCCGGACCCGCCGGAGAACTTCGATGCCGTCCAGCTTCGGCATCATCAGATCCAGAATGATGAGGTGATAGCCCCCGTGGCGAACTTCTTCTTCGACCCCCGTCGGGTCCGTCAGAGTCTTGACTTGAAATCCGTCACGCTCGAGAAGGGTCTGCATGTACTCGCAGATGGCCTTGTCGTCATCGACGATGAGGATACGTACGGCGGGGAGCTCCGGCGGCATCGTGCTTTTCCTTGCGTTAGGTTCGGCGAGGCCCGGCGGCGCAGCCGTAAGCCCGGCCTCGGAGCTTTCCGCCTTTCGTTCTGTCGTAACGTGAGGTGCAATCCGTCCACCCTGGATCTCTTGCGGCGACATTACAGTGAGGCTTAACACGCTATGGCGAGCTCGGGAAGGCACAGCGCTAAACATTTCGGCCTGATTTCAGGAGGGTGATATCTTTGCATCACGGGTGTAGAGCCCCTTCGGTACTGGCGTGCGACGAATGCCGTTGACGAAGCGCGTGGCGCCCGCCATAAGGTGCCCCCGCCGCGCGCGCTCGCCGTAGCGCGACCGCGACGCGGCGGAATCGGGGCGTAGCGCAGCCTGGTAGCGCACTCGGTTCGGGACCGAGGAGTCGGAGGTTCAAATCCTCTCGCCCCGACTACATTATCTAAACAATTTCCATTACTTATAGATTCCGCCGCCCGCGGTCTCCACAATGTCTCCAAAATCGGGCACGGGCGGCCGCGCGTTGAGCAGCGCGATCGCGTCCTGCCGCGCCCCCGGCGACAGATGCATGTACCGTCGTAAGATCGGCGTGCCCGGCGAGTTCCTGGATGGCCTTCGCCGGCGCGCCCCGCATCGCCAGGTGCGAGCAGAACGTGTGGCGCAGGATGTGGATGCCGCCGGTCGATTGCAGGCCCGCGCGCTTTTGCGCCGCTTCGATTCACGAGCGTGCCGCTCACCTTGAGCATCGCCACGGTGCACGGCACGCGATCGATGACCTTCCACTTTGCCGCAGTCTTGAGCGTGTGTCCAAGAATGCCGAGGACGTTGTTGACGGTCTTGCGATGGCGGCCGGTCAGCCGTGCCTTCAGTCGTTGCACGTCCTCATCGCCGAGGCGATCAAGGCGCGTGTCGCCGAGCACGGGGTACAAGTGATTGCGAAAGGTTCTCTCGATCCAATCGACGGTGCTGGCCTTGAGTTGATCCGCCCGGGCATGGTTTTCGATGTAGCGCGGGCCAAACTCGCGCAGCGTCGGCATCACCCGGTGCTGTTGTTGCTCCCCGGCGCGTTGTGTGGGCGACGGAGCCTTCAAGAGCTCCGCCTGACGCGCTTCCGCCCACCGCTTCGCGGCCGACTTCGATTCGACCGGCGCTTTGACGCGCTGCCGCGGGTACCTCGCGAGTTGTTTCTGCGGCGATTTTGGGGTCCACTGTCGGGGCCGTGGGCCGGACCAGATGAACGACGCGCCGAGCGACAGGTCCTCGACCTCGAGCGCGTAGCCGGTCTGCGAGGGCGCGACGAATACGCGGTTTGGTCCGTCGGCGTGCACCTTCTGGCGCGCGACGCGCGCTAGCGACGCGTGGAGGTCAGGGCAAGCTGAGGACGGGCACGGGCGCCATCGCGGACACGTAACTGCCATTCCCGAGCTCGCCGTCGTCGTTGTATCCCGAACACTGGACGCTCCCGTCGCCCAACAACGCGCAATAGTGGTTCAGGCCAATGGCGACGTCTTTGACGTTGGCGATCGACGCCGCCGTGAAGGGAGTCGACAACAAAGTCTCTGTGTCGCTGTTGCTGATGTTGCCCCATATCGCGAGCTCGCCGTCCTGGAGGATGGCCACCGCGCATCCCTCTCCGACGCGGACTTTCGCCGCCGGCCCGAAGCCCGAGACCAATACGGGAACG
Organism: uncultured delta proteobacterium; assembly: GCA_963831555.1. Classification (GTDB taxonomy): domain Bacteria; phylum Myxococcota_A; class Polyangia; order Polyangiales; family Polyangiaceae; genus Palsa-1150. The sequence continues at coordinate 117,203 of CAWHQT010000010.1, read as the reverse complement.
AAGACGTATTCAGCCCCGCCATCGGGCAAATATCCGAGCACCCCGTAAAGAGACGAGCCCCAGCAGTAGACGCTGCCGTCCCCCTTCACGGCGCACGTGTTTACACCGTTGAGGCTCACGTCGACGACGTCGCTGTCCATGCCGATGGGGGTGACCGGCGCTGGCCGATTGATCGCCGTCCCATCGCCGAGCTGACCCTCGTCGTTGCGGCCAAGGCCGTGAAGGCCGCCGTCGCCGTCGAGGGCGCAAGTCGCGTTGCCTCCGGCAACGACTTTCACCATGCCCGCGCCAAAAGCGGTCGCCGGAACCGGAGTAAAATGCGCATCGCCCGTCGCGTCTCCGACTTCGAAGAACGTGTTGCCGGTGATCGAGTAGTTCTCGAGGAAGGGTGCCTACCCACCGCTCCGCGTACCCGTTCTGCCAGGGGGATCGCGGCGACGTGCGCAGCTGTTTGATGCCAAGGTTTCGCACTTGCGCGTCGAAGGCCCCGCCGCAGATTCCGTCGCGGCCACGCGGGATGCCTTTTCAGCACGACAGGCTTTGGTGCAGCGGGATTGCTATCTTGGACTACTCGCCGGCCGGGAATGCGATGCAACGAGAGTGGCCTTGTCTACGGGTTGAAGGGAGTTTTGAAGACGGTCCACACCTGCGGATTGGTGGTTGGCGCGACGTAATAGCCGTAGGGGTAGGCCGCATTGTAAGCAATGCCGAGATACATATTGACGCCGTTGGCGGACTCCGCGATGGACAGCAGAAGGATTTGATCCTGGTCGTTAACCTGGTCATTGCTCGTGGCAGCGCGGTTTACCTTGATGATCTTGAAGTGATACACGTCCCGATTGCCTGGGTCGACTTGCTCAAATCTCTGAGGAATGGCGAAACCCTGGTTCTGAATGACCTTGCGGGTAAGCGCACCGACGGGGTCGTGGGCCTGATATCTGCCATACATGAGCACTTCTGCGCCGTCGATGACGCCAGAGCCGGAGCTGCTGCCGGTTGGCTGGAGGGCGAACGTGAGCACGTTGGAGCCAATCATGATGTAGCCGCCGCCAGCGACTGAGAGTAGACGCGTGCCGGTCGGGTCGTCGGTTACGATGAGCAGCGTGTTGGAGTACGTAAAGTAGTCGGGATGGGATGGATCGGATTTTTGCAGGTATCCGCCGCCGGGCCACGGCTTGGGGAAATCGACGGCCATGACGCAGAGTCCGAAGTAGTCATTTGTGCTGATTCCGTTGGGGGTTGAAGAGGAAAGGCCGGCGAGGCACTGGACCATGCTGGTCAGGTCGAGCGCCAGCCATGTTCCACGGCCAAGAGCCTGCACGATCATGGCGATGGCGGCGACGCCGTCAGTGGCAAAAAAGGCAACGCATTCCGAGCCAATTTCGACCCCGTACAAGACCAGGTCTTTCCAGCTCAGGTTTTTGACGATGATGCTCCAGATGCCATAGATGACGGTGGAGACGCCGCCGCTGTAAAGGTACTTGAGCAGGCGCAGGACGGCCATAGCCTTGGTGAAGTCGGGCACTTCGTTTCCGAAATGAAGTACGTTGAGGCAACGCGAGGCGTCTCGCAAAGGAATCCTGGCGTGGATGAAGAGCTCCTGCGACTGCGCCATGTCGCGGTGGCGAAGCAATTCACGGCCGCCGAAGAACAAGGTGACGAGATCGATGATCACCTTGATGACGTCCATGGCGCAGGGAGGAAGCTCGATGCGCGTGTCGAGGCGGGCAAATCGCTCCTGCAGTTCTGTGGCAGATGCGTCTTCGGCATTGCTGCCGCTTCTCATCTTTGTGTGGGAGTGGGCGATCAGGTCATCCAGAGCAGGCCAATCAAGACTGTCGCTATCGTCGGAAATATAGTTTTGCCGGAAGGCGGCAAGATTTTCCGCGGTCAGGTTCTTGAACTGGACATACTCCTCCCTCCACCAGTAGTTGACCCCGCCCAGCACATACGATGCGGCGACCGCGTCGTACTGGGAATAACGATAGTTGCTGATCTGGGACGCAGCCCCGGCGGGAATTTTCGAGCCGCTCAGAAGCGCGTTGCTCTCCGGCAGCACGCCGGCAGGACAATTAAACAAACCAGGTGAGCCGAAAACCGGGAAGCATCCTGCCGGGGTCGAAGGGTCGGTGGTGCGAGTCCAGAGACTGTCGGCGTTTGAATCAGTCATGTTCGCCCTATTCCTTTCAAGGGTTGTGCTGAAAAGGCATCCCGCGTGGCCGCGACGGAATCTGCGGCGGGGCTACGTTCCGCGACGTGAACATTTCCACCAGGTCGGTTTCGTACTGTTGCCAGACGAGCGGCCAGCCTCGATTGATCAGGCGAACCAGGAAGTCCCATCCCAGCCCCACATGCCCGAGCGTTCGCGCGCGTTCACGTGTGGTAGAGGGCGGGTTTCGACCTTTCGGAGTTGTGACGATGGTCGCCCATTCCTCGTAGACGGCGAACGACTCCGCCATCTCGTGGGTCATGGTGATATGCCGAGACGACAGAAAGTCTCGAAACCATTGGACAGCAACCAGCGCATCGCTGGAATCGATCCATTCGATTCCGGGCAGCGTTGGCGGTGTGCCAGACTTGACCGTGCGATCGGAGACCACTCCCTATCGTCGCACAAAATGCGATGCGCGGGCGCGGTCTCGCCGGTGCCGACGCTCCGGAAGTACCGGCCCAGGCTCCGCGCTCGGGCTGCACCCAAGGCCCACCATTTGCCTTGCAAATTGAATTTGTGACGTTAAATATACAAGGATGATTCCGCGCCGCGCGCTCAAGATGGTTCAGGATGCCCTGAACCGGCAGGCCGCCGTGGCCCTGCTCGGGCCGAGGCAGGTCGGCAAGACGACCCTGGCCCTCGCCATCGGAGAGGCGGCGGGCGCGCTCTATCTCGATCTCGAATCGCGCGAGGACCGCGACAAGCTCAGCGATCCCGCGCTGTTTCTGCGCGCCTACGAAGACCGCCTCGTCATCCTCGACGAAATTCACCGAGTGCCAGAACTGTTCCAGACTCTGCGCGGCCTGATTGACCAGGGCCGACGCAAAGGGCGGCGCTACGGCCGTTTCCTGATGCTCGGTTCGGCGTCGATCGATCTGCTCCGCCAGTCGGGCGAGAGCCTGGCAGGCCGGATCGCCTATGTCGAAATGGGCCCGCTCGACGTTCTCGAGGCCGGGAAGGACGAGACTTCGCGCGCGGCGCTCTGGCTGCGTGGAGGCTTCCCCGACAGTTTCCTGGCCCGTTCCGACGACGAAAGTCTCTTCCTGCGCAAGGACTTCATCCGCACCTACCTGGAGCGCGACGTGCCTCAGTTCGCACCGCGCATGCCAGCGGAGACGCTCGAACGCTTCTGGACCATGCTGGCGCACGGGCAGGGAGGGCTGCTCAACGCCTCGCGGCTTGCCACCGGTCTTTCGGTCAGCGTGCCGACGATCATCCGCTACGTCGATCTCCTGGCCGACCTGCTGCTCGTGCGCCGACTGGAGCCGTTTCACGCCAACACCGGCAAGCGCCTGGTGAAGTCGCCGAAGATCTACGTGCGCGACAGCGGCATCCTCCACGCGCTGCTCGGGATCGAAGACCACAACGCGCTCGCCGGGCATCCCGTCGTCGGGACGAGTTGGGAAGGGTACGTCATCGAGAATCTGCTGGCCGTGGCCCCCGCGCGCATCCAGGCGAGCTTCTACCGGACATCGGCAGGTGCGGAGATCGATCTCGTGCTCGATCTGCCGAAAGGTGGTCGCTGGGCCATCGAGATCAAGCGCGGCCTGACCGCGAAGCCCGAGAAAGGATTTTACCTTGCGTGCGAGGACCTGCAGCCTGCCCGCCGCTTCGTCGTCTACGCCGGTGACGCACGTTTTCCTGTAAGCGCCGATGTCGAGGCCGTCGGCCTGCGGGCAATGGCCGAAACTCTGTCTGCTGCGTGAGCATGCGAACACAGCCGTGCTTCTTTGAAGATGTACGCCTCAGTTTACGGGCGCTGGAGGCGCGTCGCGCACGACGCGATTCCGGAGAACAGGGATGTGCCGACTTGCGGAGACGAGCAATTCCTCCACCACATCCTCGTCGTCGAAGCGCTCCGCCGTATGGGCCGAGCGATTGCGCTCCGTCCGCGGACCCTCCGCAGCGACGAGTGCCATCGACAGGACGTGCCGATCCTCAGCCTTCGGCAACCTCTCGACATACTCGCGTAGGTTCTTCAGGACATCGCGCGCGATTCCCTGCGTCGCGGCGACGTATCCGGCAGTGACGAGTGCGTCGCACGAGGCGCGCAGCGTCTCTTCGAATGCGAGCCCGATCATCACCACCGCGGCGCGTTGAATGCCTCGCTCCAGAACGACAGCGGCGTCGTGGAGTCGAGCGATGACCTTCTCTGGAATTGCCCCGCTTTTGTGGACACGGACAGTTAAATCCTGGGCAGGCTCCCTACGGTGCCGCGAGACCCCCGCGCTACCCCGCGCTCGGCGCGATCGCGAACCCGCGCTTTGCGACGATCGCTTCCAATCATATGGCACGCAAGAACGTCGGGCGGCTTCCGGTCGTCGCGCGAGACCAACCAGACCTCGTCATCGGGATTGTCACGCGTAGCGACGTGATCGCCGCCCATGCGCGACGCCTGGACGGCGAGCGCTTGCGCGAGCCGCACTTTCGCTTCACGCGCTCGCCCTCGGCCAGTGTAAGTGGCCCTTGAAAGGCTCCACTTGGGCCGTGCGCCGGTACTCGATTCCACCTGCCAAGGCTGCCCTTCTAAGCAGCCAAGCGCGTCTTGTCGGGTTCCGTAGCTTCATCGACTCGTGCGTGCCTCTGGGTCCGGACCGTTTATGTGCCCCCCCCCGCGGGGCCGGTGCGCTGGCTTGGCGCCGCCCGCGACGCGTCGGGCGCATAATCGCTAAGAGAACACTGCAGCGTCCGTCCGTTGGTGACTGGAAAGCACGGCGCCGAAACGTGAAGGCGCTGTTTGCTGGGGCGCCGGGCGAACCTTGCGCGCGCTGAGGCAGTCCGTCTGGAGAGCACCATACCTTGGCCGTCGTGGATCCCCTCGCGTGGCCAGCCACGCCGATCTATATTTATCGAACGTTGACTGACGCGAAGAGAACCGTCCTCATCGTACTGTTCATCCCTAGAGCGTCGAACGCGACGGGAAGACCGCGATCGATCAGGAGCACTGGGTCACCAAAGCCCTTGAAACGTTCGGCAAGCTCTTCGGCGGGGCCACGGCGTTCCCGAAGGCACGAGGAAGACGACGCCAACAAGGGCAAGCTCGTCTTTGACGAGCCGGTTGTCTTCCACTGTTACACCAGCCGCGAGCAAATCGAAGACGACAAAAAACTCGATAAGCTCCGCGCGTTCTGTCGTCGCATGGGCAAGGGCACGAACCAGGGCGAAATCGGTCTGGTGATCGACGGCGAGTATCTCGCCATCACGGATTACTAGGAGGCGGCCATGGCCAAGGTGAACATCGACAAGATCGCGACGAAGCTGGGTGCGACGCGTCGGGGGGCCGTCGAGGCTCGGTCAGGTTACTTCGGGGCGATGGAGCTTCTCGCCGAAGTGCAGCGGCGCTTTCAGGTGCCACCCACGGGGGGTCGAGCGACGGACCCTTCGCTCACGATTCAACGCCAGATCGCACTGCAAGAGCGGACGTTCAAGCGGCTCGTCGCGATGGCTGAAAGGCTTAGCAAGGCAACGGGCAGGTCGATTGGTCCGTTGCAAGTGGGCACGGTGCTCCTCGAACACGCAGCATACGAAGTCGACGAGGCGGACATCGCGAAAATGCTCGCGGCGGGGTAGCGGTTCACCTTCTCGTCGGAGCTGGAGGCCTCGACGAGGTCCGTCTCGGAGGTCTTCACTCTCACTCATGGACAGAATCGGGATGCCTCCTCCTCCGATCGACCGCCTCCGGGTAGCGTACGCGCTGCTCAGTAGGGCTTCTCGCCTCTTTCCATCACGAAGCCCGATGGAGGGGCGTGAACGCCGTTGACCCTCGTCCCGCCGTTGTGGATGGCCGGGAACATCGACTGCATGTTCTGGGGAAATCCGAACGTCGGCTTCGTGAGCGCGTCGAGACGAAGCAGGTCCTCTGCGGTGAGCTTTACGTCCACGGCCTTCACGTTGTCCTCGAGCTGGGCAAGCCGCCGGGCTCCGATGATCGTGGACGTCACCCCGGGCTGCGCTTGCAGCCAGGCGATCGCGACCCGGGCGACCGTGCTCTCGTGCGCCTTGGCGATGACGTCGAGTTCGTCGACGAGGGTGTAGGTCTTCTCGTTGAGGAAGGGGGCGAGGAAGAAGCCGCTGTCGCCCTTCACTTGGCCCGCCGACCTCCGCGTGTACTTCCCGCTCAGCGCGCCGCTCTTCAGCGGCGACCATGGCGTGATCCCGAGCCCGAGCTCGCGCGCCATGGGCACGAGCTCCTGCTCCACGGTGCGCTCGAGAAGCGAGTACTCGATCTGCAGCCCGACGAACGCCGACCCGCCGCGGAAACGCGCCGTGACGTTGGCCTCGGCGACCTTCCATGCCGGCGTGTCCGAGACGCCGAGGTAGCGCACCTTGCCGGAGCGGACGAGATCTTCGAGCGCGGCCATGGTTTCGTCGATGGGCGTGTGAACGTCCCAATTGTGCAGCCAGTAAAGGTCGATGTAGTCCGTCTGAAGGCGCCGCAAGGAGTTCTCGCACGCGCCCAGGATCGACTTGCGGCTCGAACCTCCGCCGTTCGGATCCCCGGGGTAGAGGTTGCCGCTGAACTTCGTCGCGAGGACGAGCCGGTCGCGCCGCGCGCGGTGGCGCCCGACGTGGTCACCGATGATCTTCTCGGAATGGCCTTTCGTGTAGAAGTTCGCGGTGTCGATGAAGTTGCCACCGAGGTCGATGAATCGGTCGATGATCTGCTGCGACTCTTCGACGCTCGACCCCCACCCGAGGTCCTCGCCGAACGTCATCGCACCGAGACAGAGCGGGCTCACACGCAGGCCAGAGCGGCCGAGCGTCACGTAATGGTCGAGAGGCATGACGGGTCTTTCCTTTGTGACGGATCGGAGCGGTTGGATGTCAGAGCCCGCCGAGGCATCGCGGACTGGGCACGCAAGCTTCACGGTGAGCGTGAGCCAACGAAGTGGCCGTCGCCGGGAACGGTGCCAGACGCGTCGCAAGGCGTGCAGCTCGCGACGATGCGAGAGCTCGACCGCTACTGGCAGACCGACTACGACTGGCGGAAGGTCGAAGCGCGGCTGAACGCCCTGCCGCAGTTCGCGACGACATCGACGGGCCGGACATTCATTTCATCCTTGTTCGTACCGATCCTTGGACCTTGGAGGTTTCAATGAACAGCGCACAGACGCCCAATGAACACGCCACCCCCGTACCCAACCTTTCGAAGGTCGATCTGAAGATCGAGGTCGTCATCATTGCGGTGGCGGACGTCGATCGCGCCAAGGGTTTCTGCCAGAACGCAGCCAAAGAGGGCGCGCTTTACGTGAAGAGTGCTTGCCAATGAGGAGCGACATCGTGCCCGGTGCAGTCTTGCCCGACTACAACCTCCCGGACCACCGCGGCACGCACCACCCGCTCTCGGAGCTGCAGGGAGGCGATCCGTTGGTGCTGGTGCTCTCCCGAGGGGGGTTCTGTCCCAAAGATCGGCGACAACACGAGGGGCTTCTGCAACTTCATCGTGAGATGCAGGTTGGCTATTGCCGTCTCGTGACTCTCTCGACCGACAACCTGGTCGAGACGAACGAGTTTCGCACTGGCGTCGGCGCCCAGTGGACGTTTCTTTCGGACCCCGGGCGCAAAGTGCAGAAGGATCTCGACATCGCGGAATATACCGACCCGCAACACAATCCGATGATCCCTCATACCCTCGTGCTGGCTCCTGGCCTGCGTGTCTACAAGATCTATAGCGGCTACTGGTTCTTCGGGCGGCCGACGGTGGAGGAGCTGCGCCTCGACCTGCGCGCCGTGTTGCAGCGGTGCCGTCCCGATTGGGACATCAGCAGCGCACAGCTACGAACCGCCTGGGCGAATGGCGAGAAGGCGAGCTTCCATCCGTATGGAAAGACGCTGGCACAGGAGTTCGCCCAGCAGGAGTGATCCGGTCGTTTCAACGATCCGTCTCCGTGACGAAACGCCCCGGGCGTTAGTCTGGCGCGGCGCGATCTTGCATCCGAGGCATGGATCGCCTGCGAGGCTACACGTGGCCCGGCAACATCCGAGAGCTTCAGATGTTGCCCGGCAGACCATGCGACTGAAGCTGCGCGCCCTCGGACTGCACGTCACGCATGTCGTCGCCTCCGACGACGATGACGACGGGGGCCTCGATTGATGGTGGCTGGCATGGCCTCTGCACCGGGATGCGCCATGGCGAGCTCGCGTTTCCTGATGACGCTGCAGGTGGCCGTGACCGGCACACAAAGGGTCGGCGCCGTGCCTCATGGTACTCGTGCCACCGCACTCATTGCGAGTGGCCATTTCGAGGGTCCGCGTTTGCGCGGCACGGTTGTCCCCGGCGGTGGCGACTGGACGCTCCTCCGGGGAGACGGTGTCCTCGAACTCGACTTGCGCCTAACACTCGAGACCGACGACGGCGCGCTCATTCACATGACGTCGTTCGGGCTTCGTCACGGGCCGCGCGAGGTGATCGAGGCGCTCGCCCGCGGCGACAGTGTCGACCCATCGACGTACTACTTCCGGACCACGCCCCGCTTCGAGACCGGGCACCCGAAGTACACCTTCTTGAACCGTCTCCTCGCCGTCGCGAGTGGCGATCGGCGCGCGGCCGGTCCCATCTACACGATTGACGAGATCCTATAAGGACGCTGTGAATCCTCGACGACGCGACGTCCTGCTCGCCGCGCTCGCGCCACTCGCTGGATGCGCCGCTCGACTCGCGGCTCCCAGTCCACCGCAAGCGCCCGGAGAGCCTCCATGCGATTTCGCCCCCTGATCACCCTTCGTCTCAACACCGCACCCACGCAAGACATCGGCGCCGGACCTCATGGCGTGCGCGTTACGTTCCCGATCACGGGGGGTTCGTTCGAGGGCGACAGGCTTCGCGGGAAGGTGCTCCCGGGCGGCGACGACTGGACGGTCAAGCGGGCGGACGGCGTCGTTGAACTCGACCTTCGCATCACGCTCGAGACCGACGACGGCGCACTGATCCACATGACGTTCGAGGGCCTCCGCGACGACCGAGCGCCGAATGCTCCCTACTTTCGCACGCTGCCGCGGTTCGAGACTGCCGAACCGAAGTACTCGTTCCTGAACCGGCTGCTCGCCGTGGGCACGGGTGAGATTCGCGGCGACGGGCCCGTCCACGTGATCGAAGAGATCCTTTGATCCGAGCCGCTCGTCCTCATGGCGAACCCAAACGTTCGGCGACTCACAGTCCGCCGGAGGTCGGCGCCGGGATGGCCCGCTGGTTATAGAGCAGCTTGGTGCGGCGCTCGATCTCTTCCGGCGGCAGCTTCGAGAAGTCCTCCGCGAACTCCGCGCCGACCGCCAGCCCGCGCTGCACTCCGGGGCGCGCGCTCAACTCCTCGAACCAGCGTTTCAGGTACCGGAAGTCTTCGAGATCTTGTTGCAGCGTCTTCCAGTTGACCATCCACGGGTACGACGCGACGTCCGCAATCGTGTAGTCGGGTCCTGCGAGGTAACGGCGGTCGTAGAGGCGGTTATTGAGCACGCCGTACAGGCGGTTCACCTCGTCGCCGAACCGACGGCGCGCGTACGACTGGTCGCCCTGCTTGTCGCCAAGGCGGAGGAAGTGTCCCAGCTCCCCGCTCTTCGGGCCCTGATTCGCCATTTGCCAGATGACCCACTGCGTGATTTCGTAGCGGTCGCGAAGGTCCGTCGCCCAGAGCTTGCCCGACTTCTCCGCAAGGTAGAGAAGGATCGCGCCCGACTCGAAGACGACGATGGGCGCGCCGCCACCGACCGGTTCGTCATCGACGAGCACGGGCATCCGGTGGTTCGGGTTCAGCGCAAGAAAGCTTGGCTTGAACTGGTCACCTCGGCCGATGTTGCAAGGGATAACGCGGTACTCGAGGCCCGTCTCTTCGAGAAATATCGTGATCTTCTTGCCGTTCGGCGTGGGCCAAAAGTGGACATGGAGCATCGTGGGGCTCGCTGGGGTGGGCAGTCTGGGGCGACAAGCGTGCCGCTGCGATGGCGCGCGCGCAAGGCGCGACGGCGCGATGAAGTGGCAAAGCTCGTTCGGGAGAGACGCTCATGGCACGACGCATGCGGCCCGGCGGCGCGCCTTCGCCGTCGACCGGCACGGTGCTCGCGCCGAAGGGGTATCTTCTTTGGCTTTTGTCCATGGGGCTTGACGCCCATGAGCGCTCCGGTGAGACGCTGCGGAGGGCAAGCACGGCGAAAGGGGTTGACCCCGTGCCCACGCGGGCACCGGACGCGGCGCGGAGCCGTGTCGGTTGCCCGCAATGGCTTTCGGCTGCACGGCATTGGACGGTCTCTTGCCCAGAGCGGTCGTCGGGCGACGCGCAGAAGGCGGTCTGCGAGACGCATCCCACCGCCGCTCGGGCGGAGAATGCGGTCCACTCGCCCGAGCGACGCACCGCTGCGCCGCAGAACCGGGTCGGCGAGCCGGAGAGAGACGTGGCTCGCGCTCGCCGGGAGGTCTCTCACGCAAAGCGGTGCGTCGCTGAGCCGAAGAACCCGCTCGGCGCGGCTCGCCCGACCGTGGCTCACGCGGAGGGGTGTGCCTCCCGGCCTCAGCGGGCGCCCTCTCCGCGTGAGAGACCCGTCGCTCCGTCGCGGCGAGGCGCGGCTCAGGCGAAGAAGGTCGTCTGCCCTCGTGAGCGGCGTCCCGCTGCGTCGAATGAACCTCCCTTCGGGCCGCATGACTTCTCCCTCGTGGACGACGGGTCACGCGCTCGGTCGATTCTCGAAAAGAGTCCAGAGAACCGATCCCCCTCTCGAACGACATCCTGGCGAGGACGACGAGAGACCCTGCATGGTGGTGGCACGATGGCCTCAGTGTCCGTGGTCGTCGTGCTTGTCATCGTGATGATCGTCGTGGTGATCGTCGTGATGGTCGTCGCGATGATAATCACGGTGAGGGTCCACGCGCACGTCGACCTCGCCACGATCGCGCCCGTAGCAGCCCGTCGCGAGCGCTGAGGCCGTCGCGAGCAAGAGCACCGTACCGATTGCCACTCGTTTCATGCGGAAAGCATAAGCATCGAAGCAGCCGGCCGCTGATCGTCCGGAGGCTCGCAACGCGCGCCCTCGTGGCGGCCTCAGCGCGGCACCTCAGGAGAGACGTCCGCCGCCTCTCGAGAGCGGTGGAGGCGTCGCGAGCGCGGCATGCACGTGCGCCGCTTTCTGGCGTACCTTCGACAGTGTGAACACGAGCGCGCGGCAGGCTCCTGGCGACCGGAGCGCCATCCTCCTCTTGACGGCGACGGTCCTCAGCCTGGGAGTAACCTTCGTGTCGATGCACCGCGAGGAGGACCGCCTGATGACGCGCACGAACGCGGAGCGCCTGCACGACCAGTCCATGACCGACGAGCTGACGGGCCTGCTCAATCGGCGCGGCTTCCGCGGGTTCGCGAACGCTCGTCTGGAAGTGGCACGCAAGACCAAACCGCCCGTCGCCCTGCTCTATGCCGATGTGAATGGGCTCAAGCCGATCAACGACGGGCTCGGGCACGAACAAGGCGACCGGGCCATTCAAGACGCCGCCCAGGTGCTACGGAGCGTCTTTCGCGACGGAGACATCGTGGCACGCATCGGTGGGGACGAGTTCGTCGCCTTGCTACCAAATTTCGCCCCAAGCGCGCGTGAACCGCTTCTCCATCGGTTGTACCAAGCGACGCGAGGCCACGTGGAACGCGAGCCGCGCCCGTATCGGCTCTCCATGTGCGCCGACGTCACGATCGTGGACTGGGACAGTTCGCCGTCGCTCGACACCCTTCTCGCCGACGCCGACCGCAAGATGTACGAGCGAAAGCGCGAACTTGCATTGGGTGAGGAACGGTCCCGCATCGAAAGGGTCAAGCCGTGAAAATCGTTCGATACCGCGATCGCGCCCGTGCCATTCACTACGGCGCCGAAGAGCCCGACGGCGCGATTTTCCGCATCGACGGAAGTATCTTCGCCGACCATGCGATCACCACCTCGCGCGCCGAGGTGGACAAGCTGCTCGCCCCCATCGCGCCGACGCAGATTTTCTGCATAGGGCTCAACTACAGAAAGCACGCGGAGGAGACGCACGCCAAGATTCCTGAATTTCCCGTTCTCTTCATGAAGGGGATCAACGCTGTGGCGCACCCCGGCGATCCGATCGTCCTGCCGCGGCGATTGCGCAGCGAAGAAGTCGACTACGAGTGCGAGCTTGCGGTGGTCATCGGCAAGGCGGCGAAGAACGTGACCCGCGACCGCGCACTCGACTACGTGCTCGGCTACACGTGCGCGAACGACGTCTCGGCGCGCGACTGGCAGAAACGCTACGGCGGGGGCCAATGGTGTCGAGGCAAGACCTTCGACACGTTCGCGCCTCTCGGGCCGCGCCTGGTGACTCCCGACGAGATCGGGGACCCGAACGCGCTTCGTATCGCCACGATACTGAACGGGGAAAGGGTGCAGGACTGGACCACCTCCGACATGATCTTCGATGTGCCGCGTCTCATCGAATTTCTGAGCGGGAGCACGACGCTTTTGCCCGGCACGGTCATTCTCACGGGCACGCCCCACGGAGTCGGCATGGCGCGAACGCCGCCGCGTTGGCTGGGCTCCGGTGACCACGTCGCCATCGAAATCGAGCGCATCGGCACGTTGACCAACCGGGTCGAAGACGAGCCTCTCGAAAGTGCGTGACGTCCGTGCGACCGCAATGACGAGCAAACGCCTGCGCGCCACTGCGAACTACGATTCGCGGTAATCCTCAGGGTGACCCGGGTGACTCATAAAGAAACGAGCGTCTTGTTCCTGCTGGGGAGCTCGAGGAGGAGCGGCATCGCTCCCTCGACGTGCCGTGCGAGCCCGTTCTGTCGAGCGGAGCCCTTGCCGGAGGCGAGGCGGAGCGAGACTCAGGGTGACCCGGGTGACTCACTCGAAATGACGGAAAGTTTCTCCGTGGGCGCGCGTGGACGTGGAGTAGCCGACTCGGCCGTGATATGAGGGGGTACTTTTTTACAGAAGGGGCCTTTAATCATGGCGACGTCGCATCGCGCAGCTCTGGCAACGGTAGGTGGTGTTCTTGGCATGCTCGTCTTCGCGTGTGGAGCGATCACGGGCTGCGGTGATGATACAAGCGGAGGGGGCAGCGGAACGTCGGGCTCCGTCGAAGAAGCGGGAACGTCGGGTTCGAGCGGGACGACGACCGGCGGGAGCGGGTCCACGTCGGGAACGGACAGTGGCGCCAAGGACGCCACGACGACGGATGCCAACGATGCGACCGTCGGCGACGCCGACGCCGGGGCGGGCGACACCGGCATCGCGACCGACACGGGCGCGGCGGACACAGGCGAGAAGACCGACACGGGCGTGGCCGACACGGGCGCGGCCGACACGGGCGAGAAGACCGACACGGGCGTGGCCGACACGGGCGCGGCCGACACGGGCGAGAAGACCGACACGGGGGTGGCCGATACGGGTGCGGCCGATACGGGCGAGACCGACACGGGCGTGGCGGACACCGGCGTGGCCGACACGGGCGTGGCCGACACAGGCGCGGACGTCGAAGTCGACGGGGAGTGAACGGCCCCGCATCCACGACCGTTCGGACCGCCGCGTCGCGGTTTGGCCGAGGGGATGCGATACCGCACTGCAACGGGATGGGCCGCCTCCGCCGACGGAGGGGCCCTCCAAGAGGCCGAATGGCGGCTCGCGCGCGGGTGGTCCGGCGAGGATCACCCGATCGCGGGCCGTTTCTCTTTCTGACGACTTCTGATGCTGACGACTTCTGAAGACTAGCGACGCACCGACCTTCTTTGCGTGACATCCATGTGCGACGAAATACAAGTTCGTGACACGCGGAGGCCCCCCATATGGTTCCGTGCGCGTCATGAGCGTGATGTTGTGCGTGCTCTACGCCGTAGTGCTCCTGATTCTTTCGGTTTACGGAGTCCATCGTTCGTATCTGGTCCTCATGGCGGCCCGATTGCGGCACCGGATGGCGGTTCTCAAAAAGGGGGTACCGGCTCTTCCCCCCGCGGGTGAGTTGTTCGCCGGGGCGGTCCCGTTCGTCACGATCCAGCTGCCACTTTTCAATGAATCCACGGTCGTGTTGCGGCTGCTCGAAAAGGTGGCGCAGATCGAGTACCCGCCGAGCCGCTTGGAAATCCAAGTGCTGGACGATTCGACCGACGAGACCACCTCGATCGCGGCACGCGCGATCGCCACGCTTCGCGAGGCCGGCCTCGACATCGTGCATCTGCACCGGACCGACCGCGTCGGCTACAAGGCGGGGGCGCTTGCCGCCGGGCTCAAAGTTGCCAAAGGCGAGCTCGTTGCCCTCTTCGACGCCGATTTCCTTCCGCCCTCGGATTTCCTTCGGGCCGTGGTGCCGCACTTCGACGCCTTGGACGTGGCGATGGTGCAAACGCGTTGGGGTCACGTCAACCGGGGCCACTCGATTTTGACGCGCGTCTCCGCCCTCATGCTCGACGGGCATCACCTCATCGAGAATCGCGTCCGCCACGCGGCCGGGTGGTTGTTCAACTTCGCCGGTACGGGCGGCATCTGGCGCAAATGCGCCATCCAGTCGGCGGGCGGTTGGGAGCACGACACGCTGACGGAAGACCTCGACCTGAGTTACCGGGCGCAGCTCCTGGGCTGGCGATTCATCTACCGGGAAGATGTCGTGACGCCGGCCGAGTTGCCAGAGGACATTAGCGCATTCCGCGCGCAACAGTTCCGTTGGGCCGTCGGAACCGTCCAGACGTCGCGAAAGCTCCTGCGCCGCGTGCTGGGCTCGCATTTGTCCCCGAGCGCCAGGGTGGAAGCGTTCTTCCACCTCACTCCGCATTTTGCCTATCCGTTGACGTTGTTGCTCAGCGTCATCTTGCTTCCTCTGGTACTTCTCCTGCCGGTTCGCGGATCGCTTTTGCTCCTGGCCATCGATATCCCTCTTTTCTTTGGAACGACCGGGTCATTGATGGCGTTCTATGCGCTCGCCGAGCGTGCCCAGGGCCGGCGGGCGCGCGACGCAGCGCTCGTCGTGCCGGCGCTCATCGCCGTGGGCGTCGGCTTGACCCCCCTCATCACGCGAGCTCTCGTTCGGGGCCTTCGGAGCATGGCGGGAGAATTCGTTCGCACCCCCAAGCGGGGCGACACCCAGGGAGCGCGATACAGAGCGAAGGCGGAGGTTTTGCCGTTCGCGGAGGGCGCTTTGTGCTTGGTGTCGATCGCGAGCACGATCGCTTCGGTGTACACGGGGCACTACGTGGCGACACCGTTCGCCGCACTCTTCGCGGCAGGCTACGGCTACATGGCCAGCCAGATGCTGCTCGAGCACCTCGTCCGCATGCAGCCCGCGCACGGGTCGATGGATGTCGCGTCGTCCGAGCCGGATCGAACGTTGGACGACGCGGCCGCCGCCCAGTGACAAGCACGGCCGCCCGCGCGTCTTGCCCGATCATGAGCCGCGCATCGCATCGCCCCGGCTCGGGTCTACCGCTCGAGACGTAGAACCATCTCGAGCGCGTCGCCTTTCGCATCGAATGTCCCGGCTCGGTAATAGCCACAGAGCGCGCGGCGAACACCGAATCCTTCGGCGCGATACATCTCGATCGCGCCGTCGTTGCCGGCCCACACGTGGAGCGAGACGGTCTCGAAGCGTTCCGCGCGCGCGCATTCGATGACGGCGCGCAAGAGCGCACGCCCCACGCCCCGCCGACGCGAATCGCTCGCCACCGCCAATCCCTCGATATCCAGATCGGTGCGGCGCCATCTGGCCGCGACGAAGCCGAGCACGCGAGCATCTCCCTCCTCGCGCGCAATCCAAATCTCGGCGGACGGAGGCTTGCGCCCAAACTGGGTGCTGGCGTAGGGAAAGGCGTCCGCGTCGATGACCACGCACTGGGCAATGGCGACGAGCTCACCGGGACCCAGCGGCAAGACCGTGAAAAACCTCACGTCGCCGGCCATGAACAAGTCTAGGCGATCTCGCAGCGACCGGCGCAAGTCCCAGCCAACGGCCGAGATCGCCGCGCGCCCAAGGCCGCATCACCCGGCTCAGCCGAGTCAGCAGGCTGCGACGCGTCGCCGAACGAGCTTGCGCATCGCGAGGATGTCGAACGGCTTCGGCAGCCGCTCGTTGGACGTGGCTTCGAGAAATGCGCGAGCACTGCTCGTGACCGCACCCCCGGTGAGAAACACGATTTTTGCCGCGTCCATCGGAGCGACGCGACTGACTTCCTCGTGAAAGTCCATTCCGGTCATTTCCGGCATCATGAGGTCGCAAAGGATGACGTCGACACGCTGGCCCGAGAGCAGGTGTTCGAGCGCCGCGCGTCCGCTCGTCGCGACCACCACGTCGTGCTCCTCTCGGAGGACGCGGCTCACGCCGGCGGCAACCTTCGCGTCGTCATCGACGACGAGGACCTGGCCGCGGCGTGGTGCGAGTCCCCCGTGAATGCTCGGCGGCCGGACGCTCGCAGGCAGTCGCCCTGCGGCCGGAAGAACGACGCTGAACACCGAACCTTTGCCGACCTCGCTCTTCACATCCATGCTGCCGCCCAGAGCAATCACGATGCTTCGGGAGATCGACAGGCCCAGACCGGTTCCGACTCCGATGGGCTTGGTCGTGAAGAAAGGCCGAAAGATCTCCGACAGCGTGTCGGCCGAAATACCCTCCCCCGTGTCGTGAATCTCAACGACGGCGCGGCCGATCGAATCCGTCCTCGTGACGATGCGAATCTCGTTTTGGCCGACCCGTCCTTCCTGAATCGAATGCGCGGCGTTGACGAGCAGATTCAAGAACACTTGCCCGAGCTTGCCCTCGTTGCCTTCGACGGACGGAACATCGATGCCGTAGTCTTTGACGAGCCGTGCGCGATGACGAATTTCGTGGAACGCCATGTTGGCCGCGAACTCGAGCAGGGGCCGGAGCTCGACGGGGCCGGTCGCAATGTCGTCGACCCTCGAGAAAACCTTGAGATCACTGACCACCCTCCGCACGCGATCGGCGCCTTCGCGAGCATCGCCCAAGATCTGCGTCAGGTCCTTCAGCCGGCCCCCGCCGGCGCCGACCGCGAGCGCGGGGAGCTCGTCGGCGAGAACGCTCAAGTTCGCAATCACATAGGCCAGTGGATTGTTGATCTCGTGGGCGATCCCGGCCGTGAGCGCGCCCATCGAGGCCAGTCGATCGGATGCCGCGAGCGTGGTCTGCATGTGCCGTTGCTCGGTGATGTCGCGAAAGCTCCATACCGTACCGACGATCTCCCCTTTGCTCCACTGGGGACGCGGGTGACGCTCGAAGACCCGCCCATCCTTGAATTCGATGATATCCGCGCCTTCGGCTTCGGGCTGGGTTCGGAGCTGCAGAACTCTGGCCGTGTACGCTTCAGGATCCTTGAGTTGATCGAGGAGCGTAACGAGGCCGCGCCCTATTTCCGCGAACCCCGCGGCTTCCGGAAGGCGCCATAGGGCCTTGAATCGTTGGTTGAGATTGACGATCTCGCCCACGCGATCCGTGACGAGGATGCCGTCCGCAGTCGACTCCAGCGTCGCTTTCAAGAGAGAGACCGAATGTTCGAGCTTCCTTTCGCTGTCCTTCCGCCACACCTCGGAGCGTTTGTGGTCGATGGCGTACCGCATGGATCGTTCCAGGAGCGAGGCCGTCATCTCGCCTTTGACCAAGTAGTCGGACGCTCCCACCCTCATCGCTCGAACGTCGACTTCGTGATCCCCTTGCCCGGTCAGAATGATGACCGGCGCGCGGTGCCCTCGGCCCAGGATCGCTTCGATGAGGTTCAAGCCGTCGCGCGCGCCCAAGCGATAATCGACGAAGCCGACGTCGTGCGGCATCGCGAGTGCGTCCAAGCCCGCCTCGTAGGTGCGCGCCCAGTTCACGTCGATCGCAACATGCTCGATCGACCGCAACATCTCGCCGAAGAGCATGAAGTCGTCCTCGCAGTCCTCGACAAGGAGAACGTTGATGAGGCCCCTCATGCGGCACCGGCGGTCGACGGAAGCTCCACGAGTTTGAACCAATACGACTCGAGCTCGCCGACGAGCCGTACCAGAGCATCGAAGGCGACCGGCTTGGCGATGAACGAGTTCGCGCCGAGTTCGTACGACCGCAGGACGTCTTCCTCTTCCTTCGACGTCGTCAGAACGACGACGGGGATCGAGCGAAGGCGGGGATCCCCCTTGATCTCGCGGAGCGCTTCGCGCCCGTCCATGCGCGGCATGTTCAGGTCGAGGAGGATCACCCCCGGCCGCGGAGCTTCTGCGTATTTTCCGCGGTGGGACAGGAAGGCGAGGAGCTCCACGCCGTCGCTGACGAAGTGAACGTCATTGGCGAGCGGGGTTCTGTCGAACGCCTCCTTCGTATTGAGACAATCGTCCTCGTCGTCATCCGCGACCAAGACGCTAAGCCGTTTGCGTGTCTGCATCGGTGTCTTCCCTTCGTTCTGCTCTGCGCGGCAGCGTGGCGATGAAAGTCGCCCCGCCCTCGGCACCGCTCTCCGCGGTGAGCGAGCCGCCGTGCCGGTCCACGATTTTTTTGCATATGGCGAGGCCTATGCCGGACCCCTCGTATTGAGAGCGACCGTTCAGTCTCTGAAACAGGCCGAAAATCCGCTCCGCGTACTGCGCGTCGAATCCGATCCCGTTGTCCGCGACGGTGATCTGCCACCACTCGCGCGTGTCGAGGATCGGATCGACCCCCTGGCTCGGGGAGCTGCGCCTCGAGTCGATCCGCACGATCGGCGCAATGCCTTCCGCGTGAAACTTCAGCGAGTTACTCACCAGGTTCTGAAAGAGCTGCCGCATCTGCAGCGGATCGGCTTCGATGACCGGCAAGTGCCCGATCTCGATCCGCCCGTGGACAGACGCGACCTGCCCTTCGAGATCGCCCGCGACCTTCCGCGCAACGTCCGCCAAGTCCACGTCCACCAAGGGCCGTCCCTTGGTCGTCACGCGGGAGTACGCCAGAAGGCCGCTAATCAGCGCCTGCCCCCGCGCGGCCGCATTCTGCATCCGCGCGATATAATCATTGCCGTCCGGCCCGAGCGTGGCGCCGAAGTTCGCCTGGAGCCGATCGCCGAACATTCGAATTTTTCGGAGTGGTTCCTGCAAATCGTGCGACGCGATCATCGCGAGCTCTTCCAGCTCACCGTTGCTCCGGAGGAGCTTTTGCGTCAGGCGGCAGTTCGCGTCTTCGGTCCGCTTGCTCTCCGTGACGTCACGCCCCGCGGCATAGCGCGTGCCGGAAGCGTCCGACGAGACGGCCCAAAGAAGCCACTTGTACGAGCCGTCCTTGCAGCGGAGCCGGTTTTCGAAGCGGACCGTTTGGTCCCCTTTCGATAGCGTTTCCCTCTCGGCCCGCGAGAGGGCGACGTCTGCGGGATGCACGAAGTCGAGCAATTCTTTGCCATGGATCTCGTCGGTCGCGTACCCCAGGGCGTCGAACGCGGGGTTCAGTCGCGGAAATTCGCCGTCCGCGCGAGTAATGCAAAGCATATCGGCGGACAGCGTGAAGAAGCGCTCGAATTGCTCCTCCATCTCTTGGGCGCGCTTTCGATGGGTAATGTCCGTGACGGTCGAGAAATCACACTCACGCCCGTCGAGTTCGATCCGCTCCGTGGAGAGCAGGACGGTGCGACTCTCGCCGGCACGGACGCGAAGTGTCGCTTCGAATTCGGGCTTCGAGCCGTCACGACGAAGAGAATCGTCGGCGAGATCGTGCTTCTCGACCGGAATCCAGCGAATCAAATCGAGGCTGGAGCGGCCGATCACCTCGTCACGCTCGAAGCCGAGCATCTGGAGAAAGCGGTCATTCGCGTCGAGGTACGTTCGGTCCGCGACGCTGCTTATCGCGAAGGCGACGGGGCTCCGCCGAAACATCGTCACGAAGCGCTCTTCGGAGCGCCGCAGGGCGTCCTGCGCAGCGACGACGAGAACCGGCGCCGACGTAGCGCCCGTGGAGACGGAGTCCACTTCCCCCGCGATGAGCGCGTGGATGATGGCCTGCGCCTCCGTGGCTCGACGCCGGAGGACGGCGTTCTCTTGCCGCAGATCCTCCACCGCGCTCATTGGTCGCTCGCCGGAGGGTCGAACGCGAGCCGCAACGCGTCTTGATCGCGGAGGCTGCCGATGATCCGGCACTCCGGAAGCGGCGCGAGCCGAACCGTCGTCGGCGTGACCAGCACGCCGTCTTCCAACCCACGCAGCGGGTCTTTGAGCACGTCGACGACCTCGACGTCGGCCGCGAACTCCGGGCTCGCGCTCAAGAACGCCTTCAAGTTCGCAATGGCGGTCAACGAATTGGGCGCCCGTCCGGCGACGTAGATTCGGATCCGGAGCAGTGGGGATGGGGACGCCGATCGCGCCGGGAGCCGCGGCTTCTTGGTCCGACCGTCAGTTCCCATGGCGACTCCTCTTCATCCCCGGCGCCCCGTTCGTGTGCAGGTCCGCCCCGCGCCGGTATTGCATCTCGTGCTGGCCCGTGGCGAATAACTCCGCAGTTTTTCGCTGTTCTCCGTCGATCCGGTCGAACTCGACCTGCTGCGACCCACGCGCATGAGCGAGCGTCTCGGCGCGTGCATCGGACTCGGTAAGGGCCAGCGCGAGCTCGCGTAGCCGTCGTTCCGCCTCACGGCGCGAGACTTCCCGCGCCGCCAAGTCCTGCGTCTCCTTCTCCCAACGCAACGTGCCCATCAGCACTTCTCCCGCCGCCGAGTACACGTCGGCGAGCGTGATCCCTTTCGACGACAAGACGAGCTCGCGCACCTGGTTGGAGTGAGCCATTCCGCGCGCCTTGATGATCGTGAGCGCTCTGTTGCGCTCGCCGCCTTGGCTGACGTAAGAGACGTGCATCCAGGTGTCCACGATGGTGGAGACGCCGGCAAGCGCGTCCTCGAGGAGCGACGCGGAGCTGGAGAGGAGCTTGGTCAGCAGGATGGTCACGCCGAGGCTCTTGGCGAAGTCGACGAGCTGAATCGCCGCCGCTTCGACGACCGTCGGACCGCCGGCGTAAGCGAGCGCGGAAATGGGGTCGACGACGAGGTTTCGAATCTTGTGCTCTCGGATCAAGCTCCGGATATACGCAAGCTGGGACTCCGAGTCGGCCGCGCGGGCGCGCAACGAGCAGAGCCAGAGCACGCCCTTCTTCACGTACGGCGCGAGATGGATGCCGACCGACGAGAGATTGCGCACGATTTGGTTGGGCGCCTCGTCGAAGCTGATGCTCAGCGTCGGCTCGTGGCGGCGGCACGCGCTGAGCACGAACGCTCCCGCGAGCGTCGTCTTTGCGGTGCCCGGCGAGCCCGAGACGAGGACCGACGTGCCGCGGAAGTATCCGCCGCCCATCATCGTATCGAGTCGTTCGATGCCGCTCGACACGCGCTCGGCAGAGACTGGATGCTCGAGGGTGACGTTCGCCCCCGGGGCGACCTCGAACCCCGTGGGCGTGAACGCGAACGGCAGCTCGTTGGCCGAGTGGGCAGAACCGCGGAGCTTCGAGACGCGCACCCCGCGAACGGCAATGGGGCCGGTGAGGCGATGCCGGAGCACGACCACGCAGTCGGCCATGAATTGCAGAAAGTCGTAGTCGGACGAAACCTGCCCTTCGGTGCCTCCGGCCTTGGCGGTCACGATCGCGGTGAGCCCGCTCGCGAGGACCCACTCCCGAATGCGAAACACCTCACGGCGGGCGAGCAGCGGATTGCCGAGATTGTCGAGGAGCACGTCGATTCCATCGAAGACGACGCGCTGGGCTTTCATCGCCGTCGCCTTCGCCTGGATTCCCGCCAAGAGGCCCACCAGATCGAAATCACCGCCATTGAGGATTGAGCGCGGCAGCTGCGCGTCGATGAACGCGAGCTTCTTTTCCGGCTCGACGCCCCAGCCGAAGTGCGAGCCGTAGGCCATGATCTGTTGCGGGCTCTCTTCGAACGCGACGAAAATGCCCGGCTCGTCATATTCGCTCGCGCCCTTAACGAGCATTTGAAGCGCAAAGATCGTCTTGCCGCTGCCCGCTTCTCCAAGGATGGCCGTCAATCGCCGCCGCGGCAGCCCGATTCCCGTGATTTCATCGAAGCCCGTGATACCCGTCGGCATGCCGTCGCTCGTGCGAGGGGATTGCGCCAGCGTCCGCTTGACCGAGCGCCTGGGCTTGGTCTTCAAGAGCGACTTCCTCTGTCTCATCGATCCCCCTTTGACCGCACTGGGTGCCGGTCAGAGGCGCGCTGCCGCGATCACGCGCAGAGTCGCCCCGAACGAAGCTCGAGAGCCATGTTCACCCGCCGCTACGCAATTCGGAGCACCGCAAGGCCTCGCTCCGCGCACTTCGTGCGCGCTCCGCTCGCCTTTCCGAAGCTTCGAAATCGTTAGCGACGGCCGCTGAACACGCGCCTCCCACGCTACGGACCATCCGGTTACGGAGAGACATTAGGCTTCGCGAGGTCACTGTCAACGTCAGCAGGAAGAGATGGCGCAGAAGGCGGAGCCCTTTCTGTATAGGGCCATCGCACGACTACGGTTGAACGTATAACGCTCTCATGTACACGCGTGTCCGCAACGGCTGGCGGGAGATTCTCTCCCCCCAAGCCCCCCAATTTTCCATTTCCGGCCGGACCCTCAGGGTGATTTCGGTGACACCAAGGGAATCCCTTCCCAGACCGCCCAATAGCTATTGGCCGGATCCCACATGAGCCAGCCTACGGCGCCGTTGGTCTCGGCGGCGCGGATCTCGTCCTTGATGTAGTTGGGGCCGTACGCGGTCGTCTTGTACGACGATGCCTGGAGCCACGGACGGATGATGGTGCCGGAGGCGTGGCCCGCTTTGAGCCGCTCGATCGCGCCTTTGGTCCCTATGCCGACAATCTCCGGGTGATTGCCCGGTTCGTCGAACCCGTGCCATCCCGGCGCATAGTGTGAAGGATAGACCATCGGGCTCAGGGCTTCCGCCTCGTGGCCGATGACTCCGAGGTTTTGGCCGAGCGCTTCGATGTCGGATGGGTCTCCGGTGGCCGTCACGCCGAACACGTCGAGCGAAAGTGGAATATGGTTGCCGTGAGTCACCGCGTGCACGCGACCCACGAATGCCTTCATCACCTGGGTCCTGTGGCCGTCGGCCGGCGGCATCGCCGCGCCCTTGATCCCAAGTGACTGCACGGGAAAGCGCACGTAATCGAGCTGCACCTCGTCGGCTCCCAGGTCCACCGCCTCTTTGACCAAATCGATAATATAGTCTTGCGCCTCCGCGTTTACGGGATCGAGCCACCCCATCTCGAAGGGCTTGCCCGAAATGGCCCTGAGCGACAAGCGAGGCGCCCGCTTTGCCGTGAGCGGGTCATGAAAGCACGGAATGCGCGCGATGACGCGGATTCCACGCGCGTGCGCAAACCGGATGGCGCGGCTGAAGTCTGGGATGGGCGCGTCTTTGGCGGCTCCGGTCTCGATCGCGAGGTTGACCTTCGTCGGGTAGTTGACGGGCCCCATGTAGTCCTTGGCGTCGAGGACCACGGCGTTGAGGCCGCGCGACGCCAGCTTTTCGAGCGTTTCGGGCCAGAATTGCCCGGCGAAGGCGCCGCTGATGAAGACTCCCTTGAGCGCACGGTCCGGCGGCCAGGCGAGGCGGTCATCGCTGGGGCTCCGATAGGGCTCCACGAGCAAGTGCGGAATCGGCACTCGCGTTCCCGGCGACAGGGATGGCGAGGTCTTCGTGAGCTCCGCGGCCAGATCGCGAACGCGGTAAACGTCGGTCAAATCGAGATACGCTCTCGCGATCGTCTGCGCGGTATCCCCGGGCGCGACGAGATGGACGACGGTCGGCGTCCCGGAATCGCTTTTCTCCACTGTGCCTCCGGGAGGAAGGCGGGCGCGCAGCCATCGAGCGAACGGCGTCTCGACCTCGGGGGTCGCGCCGTCCGGGTCCGGTGAAGCGTCTGCCGGGACGGCGGTGGGAGTGGTTCCTGCGTCGGCCTCTGGCTTCGAGACCGACACGGAGGCGAGGTGCTCGCCTCGACACGACGTGACGAAAGCACACGCGACGACGAGCGCGGCGGCGATATCCGAGATTCGCAAGACGCGCAGGGTGATGAATCGTGGCGTGCCCCGTCCGGAATGACAAGTTTCACGCGGAGGGACCGCCACCGTTCGAGCGCGAGAGCGGCTGGGAAAATAGGGACGCCGCTTCACGCGACGGGCTACGCGACCTTTCGGAGAGGGCACGCCCGAACCGTCCCCGTCCGGTTCGTGGGCGCCGCCTGCCCAGTCTCGGGCGTGGCGGGAGCTCGCTCCTCCCTCGGCCGTTCGGACCGCTTCGTGGCGCGAGCCATCTTGCGCTTAGCCTCGCTACGCGCTAGATCGCTGCCCATCACGGACCGCGCGAAGCGTCCGCTGCTTGGGTCCGTTCGGATCCGGGAGCCGTGGCGTTCTGCACCGTCCTGCCCTTCCCAAACCCGCGCGGCAGCGAGGCAAGGTCTTCAACGCGTCCGGCCGGTCCGAGACGCTTCGCCGCGAGAGAGTGTCCTTACAAAGTGAGAATCGTTTCGTCCCGTGCGGCCGCAAAGGCGGCCTGCCAGTGTTCATTCGCCGCGTTCGCCCTCGGAACGCGATGGGCGTCAGGCCCCGGCGTCCTCGCCCCCGCCTCCCCGTCCTCGCCCCGCGCCCTTAACGCCGGAGGCCGCCGCAGCGCTCGCCGCGTCTCCTTTTGCCGCGCTCGGCCTCGAGCTGGCCCTCGTGCGCGCCGTGGTCGACGAAGGCTATACCGAGCCGACGCCCGTCCAAGTCGCCGTGCTGCCGCATGTCCTTCAGGACCGCGACGTGCTCGCGTGCGCACAAACGGGCACAGGAAAGACGGCGGCGTTCGTCCTACCCATTTTGCAGCGGCTCGCGGCCGTCCCGTCTTCGGGCAAGGTCCGCGCTCTGGTCCTGACGCCGACGCGCGAGCTCGCGGCGCAGATTGCCGAGCGGGTCTCGGTGTATGGCCGTTACGTGAACCTTCGGCACACCGTCGTTTACGGTGGGGTGAGCCAGCATCGTCAAGAGCTCGCGCTGCGCGGCGCCCCGGACATTCTCGTCGCCACGCCGGGCCGTTTGCTCGACCTCATGCAACAGGGCTTCGTCCGCCTCGACGGGGTCACTCACTTCGTTCTCGACGAGGCCGACCGCATGCTGGACATGGGCTTCGTGAACGACGTTCGCCGGGTTGTCGCGGCGCTTCCTCGCGCACGGCGGACGCTCCTCTTCTCGGCAACGATCCCGCGCGCGATTGAAGTCTTGGCGAACAATCTCCTCGTCGATCCCGCGCGTGTGTCGATCCGTCCCGCCGTGACGACCGCCGAGGGGGTCAAGCAGTCGGTCGTTTTCGTGGAGAAGGCGGACAAGCGGGGAATGCTCGAACGCGTCCTGCGCGATGCCGCGGTCGAGCGCGCGATCGTCTTTACGCGAACGAAGCATGCGGCGAGCCGGCTCACCGAGCAACTCGAGCGCGCCGGTATCGGCGCTGCGGTCATCCACGGCAACAAATCGCAGAACGCGCGCGAGCGAGCGCTCGAAGCGTTTCGTGCCGGAAGCGTGCGCGTGCTGGTGGCCACGGACGTTGCGGCTCGCGGTATCGACGTGGACGGCATCTCGCACGTCATCAACTTCGATCTGCCCAACGTCGCCGAAAGCTACGTCCACCGCATCGGCCGAACCGGTCGGGCGGGAGCGACGGGGTGCGCCATCTCGTTCTGCGACCGCGAAGAGCGCGTGCTTCTCGAACAGATCGAGCGGCTCATCCGACATCGCTTGGAGGTGGGTAGTTACCCTGGTGGTCACCCGAGTCACCCTGAGTCTCGCTCCGCCGGCGCTTTCGCGCCGGCTCCTCTCGACAGGCCATTGTCGCACGACACGTCGAGGGGAGCGGGCCGCTCCCCTCGAGCACCCCAGCCCGGAACGTCGCGGTGAGCTGAGTCTCGCTCCGCCGGCGCTTTCGCGCCGGCTCCTCTCGACGGGCCCTTGTCGCTCGAGCCACGCGGCCCGGACGTCGCTCCTCTCGATGGTCCTCATTTCGTGCGTCGGATGCGCGCGGCCTTTGATTTCCCGGCTGTGCGACGGCAAAGATAATCCGGAGGTCGCTGGATGCTCTTCGTACGCGAACGCGTCCTGCCCGCGTTCATCGCTGCTCTCCTCGTCGTCGCGTCGTGCTCGCGCTTTGGGCCCGTGTATCCCTCGCGGCCCGCGCCGTCTGCGGGGGTCGCGTTCGCCGATCCCGAGCCCTCGCGCGTGGTGGTCCACGTCGCCGTGACTTCCGCGGCTCTCGTGAAGGCGCTCGACGAGGCGGCCCCCCGCTCAGGGGACGGCACGTTCCCGCTGCTGGGTTTGGACCGGCACTACGCGTGGAGCCGCGCACCCCTCGACATCGGCTTTGCGCAGGGACGCATCGTGCTCCAGGCGCAGGTCCAGGCCACGGTTTCGCTTCCACTCAAGACCGTCACGCTCCCTATGGAAGTGCACGTCGCGGCCGAGCCCATCGTGAGCTCTGAATACGCGGTGAAGTTGCAGTCCGTCGAGGTGCACGTGACCTCGGCGGACACGGGGCTTTCGGTCGTCGATCGCGTGGCGGGAGTCTTCGACAAGATATCAATCGCGGTCGCCACCGCGCTCAAAGGGTTCTCGTACGATCTGCGACCCATCCTGGCGGAGGCCTACGAGCGTGTGGAGAAGCCCATCGCGCTTTCGTTCGGCGACGCGGTCGGGTGCGCGAGGCTCCGCATCCTCGAGGTGGAGGCCGGCCCCACGGTGCTCGCCGATGGGCTCGAAAAGGACATCGCGCTGGTCGTGGCGCCATCCATCACGCTGCCCTGTGAGGATGACGGGGCCGACGCCGGGTCGCCTGTCCTGCCGCCACTTTCGAATGTCAGCGCCCTCGCCTCCGGTCCCTTCGTGGTCACCCTTCCCATCGCCGCGCGTTACGATGAACTCACACGCGCGATGTCGATGGCGTTTACGGACGGAAAGCTCTTTTTCTCGGACGAGTACCCGAACATCTATCTTTCGAAGCCGGAGCTTTACGAGTCCAATGGCCAGCTCGTTCTGAAAGTTCATATTGGGGGTCCCGTCCACGCGTTGGGGCTCGCTTCGGATCTCGACGGCGACCTCTACTTGGTGGGGCACGCGGCCGTGGTCGACAACGAGCTTCGGATTCCCGATCTCGAGCCGACGATCGAGACCCGCAGCTTTCTCCTTTCGCTCAAAGCCCTTTCCGACGGCGATCGCATTCGTGACGAAGCCCGCGCCGCGCTCCGTCTGGACATCGGGCCGCGCCTTCGCGATGCGCGTGACAAGCTGGGGGTGGGGTTGACGTTCGAGGCCGGCGGCGGCTGCTTTCACGGCGATGTGGACCGGGTCGAGGTCACAGGGGTGTACCCTCACGCGTCGTACTTGCGCGTATACGTGGCCATAACCGCGCGAGCGCGGCTGAGCATGCCGTGTGGCGTCTCTCCGGTTCCCGCGTCGCCGTGATGGCTGCGGCATGGCCGTCCTCTGGACGCTCTCCGTCGCTCGTTGCCCCGGCGGGCCCAAGCTTCGTCGCCCCGCAGCCGAGGCGGTGGAGCGCGGCCGTTTCACCCGAGCATGCTATCGTCAGCCGTCAGGTGTGAATGTCGCTTCTTGTCCGTGAGACGCCGCTCGTGGTGCTCTCTCACTTGGAGCCGCACCTTGGTGCGGGCGCGGTCATGACCGCGCTCCGCGTGGAGTGATCGATGTCGATGGCAAGCAGCCAAACCGTTACCGAAGGGGTCCCGCCGGCCGCCGCTGTGGATCCCTCGGTCACGGCAAGGCGAAGTCGGTGGACGCCTTACTTCGTGCTTGGCGCCGTCTTTTCGGTGGCGCTCGTTGGCTATGCCGTCCTC
Source organism: uncultured delta proteobacterium (assembly GCA_963831555.1). Lineage (GTDB taxonomy): Bacteria > Myxococcota_A > Polyangia > Polyangiales > Polyangiaceae > Palsa-1150. Next base: position 89,189 of record CAWHQT010000010.1, on the reverse strand, counting down.
CGATGGCTCTCCGCCGGCAAAGAGAACACGGATGATGCGCAGGTCGAGGCGGACGCGGTCATGGTCTCCGCCCGGGTGGGGGGAGTGGTGCTGCGCGTTCTGGTCGGCGACAACGAGCAGGTCACGAAGGGCCAGTTGCTCGTCGAGATCGACCCGGCGGATCTCGCCGCGCGAGGCAAGGAAGCCGACGCCGAGCTCGCCGCCGCCCGCGCGCAGGCGAATGCGGCCGACGCGCAGGTGCGCATCGTCGAGGCGACCGCGAAAGGAGGCCTATCGGCGGCTCGTGCGAGGCTGTCGGGAACGGCCACGTCCATGGCGGGGGCGGGAGCACGAATCGAAGGCGCGAAAGCCGCGCTCACGCGCAGTGAAGCCGAAGCGAGCCGGGCGGAAACGGACCTCGCGCGCGCGGAGGCGCTTCGCAAGGACGACGCTGTGCCGCAGGCCCAGGTCGACACCGCGCGGTCGAACGCGCTCGCGGCGAGGGCCGCGGTGGCTCAGGCGACGGCGGAGCTCGCCGCTGCCGCGGAAATGAAGCGCACCGCGCAAACGCAGATCGAAGAGGCGCAGGGCAGGGTGGTGCAAAGTGCTCCCGTCGAGGCGGAGATTGCCGAGGCGCGCGCCAACGCGGATCTCGCGCACGCCCGCGCGGACGCGGCCGAGGCAACCGCCGCCATCGCGAAGTTGCAGGTCTCCTACACGCGCATCGAGGCGCCGGCGGACGGGATTCTGTCGCGGCTTGCCATTCACGAAGGGCAACTCGTGCAAATCGGGCAACAGGTGGTCACGGTGGTGCCGAACGCGACGTACGTGATCGCGAACTTCAAAGAGACGCAAGTCGGCCTGATGCGGCCCGGGCAGCGTGCGGAGATTTCGATCGATGCGCTCGGCGGACGAACCTTCGAAGGAACGGTCGAGAGCACTTCACCCGGGACGGGTGCGCGCTTTTCGCTCCTTCCTGCGGACAATGCGTCCGGCAATTTCGTCAAGGTCGTGCAGCGGCTTCCGGTGAAGATCGCCTGGGCCGGCGTCCCTACGGACGTGAAGCTTGCGGCGGGTTTGTCCGCGGACGTGACCGTCCACACCCGGTAGACGGGGCGCGTTTCCGACGCATCGCTCCGCGACTCAACGGGCGAAGGGGTTTGCCGCTCGCTGGGCGGTGAGCTGCCACCTTCGCACGCGGTCCAGGCGCGAGGCGCGCACGGCTTGCACTTCGCGGAGGACGAACCCCTGCAGGCTCATGATCGTCGGATCGGGCGGCTCGAACGGCAGAAAGACGCGCGCGCGCGACACAGCCGGCTCGGGCCCATTATCGAAGAAATACGCGCCGGCCCCCACCGCGACATTGGCCGGCTGCATCTGCGACAGCAAGGACCACCCGACCGGGAGGCCGGTTGCGTCGAGAAAGATGGCGGGCGCCAGGTCCCCCCCAAGTCTCCGACCGAGACCTCTGCGCCGCTCGCAATTCCCTCCACACGAAGCGTCCGGTTGCCCGCGCACGTTCCGATGTCGTAGCGATTGGGCACGAATTTGGCGGCGGGCGTCGTTCCCGAGCCCGACGACGCCAACCCGATGGAGACCGACGCCACGGCCGAATAGAGAGGACTCCCTTCCGCTGCTTGCACGTCCGTAAAGTACCCGGTCTCGCCTGGCGCGAGGCACGTGTCCGTGTCGGTGACATTCACGAAGCCGACCAATCCATCGAGGTAGAGACCGCTCGTCGTGCTGAGAACCTGACCTGTGGCGCCGAGCCATTGGTACGTCGTTGCGGTGACGAAGCACGGAAAGTCCGTTCCCGAGTTCGTTACGACGAGGGTGAGAGCCGCGGACTCGTCGCCCGCGATGGGGCGGGTGAAGTAGGCCGGTCCGAGCGCGATTCCCGCGAACGGCGTCGCGACGGTTACGGGGACCGTGCGCCGCCGTTGGGTCACGTCGAAAGCGTCCGTCCCGAAGGTCGCGCCCGTCATATCGGCGGAGTTGTCCTGCGTAGGCGCACTTCCCTCGGGCACGCCGGAGCCGAGGTTCCATGTGCACGCGTCCGACGTATCGTCGTCGGGGAGGCCCGCGTCGCTCGACGCGTCCTCGGGACTCGCACCCGAGGACGACCCGTCGCCCGCGCCGGCGAAGCTCGCGTCGGCGAAGGAAGACGAGGAGACGTCGGTCGTGCCGCCATCGTTCGCACCAAGCCCCGGCCCCGCCGACGCTCCGCATCCCCACCCAGCTCCCAGAGCCAACGTTGTGGCGCTCCACATCGCCAGCCCCCCCCTAGGGCGAGCCACGGGGAGGGTGCGAGGGGAGGGGGACGTCACGCCAGGCATGCGCGACATGCGAGCACGGCGTTCAGGTGGAATCCAGTCTCCGCCGTTCGAAAGAGCCGGAGGTTGCCCCGCGCGGCTACGGCCCCTTAGGACGCCTGCACGGCTGGGGATGCCGCCCTGTAAGGCTCTCTTTCCGGGCGCCGAGTCAATCGCTCGAGCGCCAAATAAACGACCGGCGTGGTGAAGAGGGTCAAGAGTTGGGACGCGAGCAGTCCGCCCACGATCGTGATCCCGAGCGGCTGCCGGAGCTCGGATCCGAGGCCCCGTCCGAACGCGAGCGGAAGCGCCCCGAAGAGCGCCGCGAACGTGGTCATCAGAATGGGACGGAATCGAAGAGAGCACGCGCGAACGATCGCGTCCTCCGGGGAAGCCCCTTCGGTTCGCTCCGCCTCCAGCGCGAAATCGATGAGCAAGATCGCATTTTTCTTCACGATGCCGATCAAGAGCAAGAGGCCCACGATCGCGATGATGCTCAAGTCGACCTTGAAGAGCAGGAGAGCGACCAGCGCACCGATCCCGGCGGAGGGCAACGTCGAGAGGATCGTGACGGGATGAATGTAGCTCTCGTAGAGGATGCCGAGCACGATGTAGACGGCCATGAGCGCCGCCGCCACGAGGACGGGCTCGTTCTGGAGCGACGACGTGAACGCTTGGGCGGTTCCCTGGAAATCCGCGTGGACGGCCGGCGGTAGATGGATATCGAGCTCGGCCTTGTTGATGGCGTCGACGGCCTGTCCGAGAGACGAAGCGGGCGCGAGATTGAACGAAATGGTGACGGCGGGAAACTGGCCGTGGTGATTGACGGCGAGCGGCGCCATCGTGGAGCTCATCTTGGCGATCGCCCGGAGCGGCACTTCGGCCCCGGCGGCGCTTCTCACGTAAATGTCGTCGAGCGACGCAGGAAACTCGCGGTACCGCTCCGCAGCCTCGAGGACGACATGGTATTCGTTGAGCTCCGTGAACGTCGTCGCGACGAATCGCTGCCCGTAGGAGTCGTAGAGCGCATCGTCTATCGCCTGCGCGGTCACGCCGAGCCGGGATGCCGTGTCGCGATCGATGTCGACGTCCAGCTCGAGGCCGGAGTTCTGCTGATCGCTGACGACGTCCTTGACCTGGGGGAGCTTTCGCATGGCGTCGAGGACTTTGGGCGCCCACTCCCGGAGCTCCCCGAGGTTCGCGTCCTGGACCGTATACTGGTACTGCGTGCGCGCCATGCGGCCGCCCACGCTGACGTCCTGCCGCGACTGAAGATACGTCGCGATGCCTTCGATCTTCGAGAGCTTGCCCCGGAGGCGCGCGAGCACCTGGTCGGCGCTGAGCTTGCGGGGCGGCAGAGGGCCGAGGGTAATGAAGGCGCTCCCCGTATTGCCGGTGCCGAATCCCCCCGAGCCGATGAAGGCGACGTAGTGCGCGATGTCGGGATCCTCGCTCAGGACTTTGTTGACCTGCGTTTGAAGCCGGAACATGGCGGCGAAAGAAACGTCCTGTGCCGCCTCCGTCGTCGCCATGAGAAGACCCGTGTCCTGCTGGGGAAAGAGGCCCTTGGGCACATAGACGAAGAGGCCGACGTTCGCCGCAATCGTCAGGAACGTCACGATGAGCATCGTAATTCGGTGGTGCAGCGCCCAGCGCAGTCCCCGCTCGTAGACCGCGAGCAGCCCGTCGAAGACGCGTTCGAACGCGCTGAAGAGCTTCCCGTGACGCACGTTCGATTCGGAGCGGAGCATCCGCGAACACATCATGGGGGTCAGCGTGAGCGAAACGAGGGCCGACATCGCGACCGCGGCGCTGAGGGTCACGGCGAACTCACGAAAGAGGCGGCCGACGATTCCGCCCATCAGCAAAATGGGGACGAACACCGCCAAGAGGGACACCGTGATCGAGACGATGGTAAAGCCGATTTGCTTGGCGCCGCTCAATGCGGCCCGAAGCGGCGGCTGGCCGTCCTCGATGGCGCGGGTGATGTTCTCCGTGACGACGATCGCGTCGTCGACGACGAAGCCGGTCGAAATCGTGAGCGACATGAGCGACAAATTGTCGATGCTGTAGCCGAGCAGCCACATGGCGCCGAACGTTCCAGCGAGCGAGAGCGGAATCGCAACGGCGGGAACGACGGTCGCGCGCCACGACCGCAAGAACGCGAAGACGACGAGGACGACGAGGATCACGCTGACGGCGAGAGTGAGCTCGACGTCTTCGACCGACGCGCGAATCGTCTGCGTCCGGTCGCTGCTGATCTCCATCTTGATGGCGGGGGAAATGGACTTGGCGAGCTCGGGAAGGAGCTGGAGCACCCGCGCGTTCGTCTCGATGATGTTGGCGTCCGGCTGCTTGCGGACGATGATCAATACGGCCCGTTTCCCGTCGGCCCACCCGGCCACGCGGGCGTTTTCGACGTCGTCGAAGACGCTCGCGACGTCGCCGAGCTGGGTGGTGCTCGACGCGCTCTGGGCGACGACGAGCGGCTGGTATCCCCGGGCATCCAAGATTTGATCGTTCGCGCCGATCGTCGAAGACTGCGCTTTGCCGGCGAGGGTCCCCTTCGCTTCGTCCACCGTCGTCGCGCCGAGGCGCGCGCGCACGTCGGCCGTATTGACGCCCATGCCGGCGAGGGAGGCCGGGTCCACTTGGACGCGCACGGCCGGCTGCTGGCCGCCGCCGACGAACACTTGCCCCACCCCGTGCACCTGCGAAATCTTCTGCCCGAGAATCGTGTTCGCCGCGTCGAACACTTGCGAGAGCGGGAGGGTATCGCTGCTCAGCGCCACGATGAGGATCGGCGCGTCGGAAGGGTTGACCTTATGATACGTGGGCTTGAGCGGCAGGTTCGGCGGCAGCTCGCCCCCGGCGGCCGCGATGGCCGCCTGGACGTCGCGCGCGGAGGCGTCGACGTTCCTGTCGAGGTCGAACTGCAGGGTGATTGACGTCGAGCCGAGCGTGCTCGCAGAGGTCATCTCCGTGAGGCCGGCGATGCGTCCGAACCGGCGCTCGAGCGGCGTCGCCACCGACGACGCCATGGTCTCCGGGCTCGCCCCCGGAAGGGTCGCGCTCACCTGAATCGTCGGAAAGTCCACCCGCGGCAGAGGGGCGACCGGCAACTGGAGATACGCGAGACTTCCGGCGAGCAGCACGGCCGCGGCCAGGAGCGAGGTTGCCACCGGCCGCTCGATGAACGGCGACGAGATGCTCACGGGGTGGCCTCGACGGCGGATCCATGGGGTCTCGTCCTACGCGAGAGAAAGCGGCCGAGGCGGTCCATGTAGAGGTACACGACCGGCGTCGTGTAGAGCGTCAACACCTGCGAGACCAAAAGGCCGCCGACGATCGTGATCCCCAGCGGCCGGCGGAGCTCGGCCCCCGTTCCGCTGCCCAGCGCAAGTGGAAGGCCCCCCAAGAGGGCCGCCATCGTCGTCATCATGATGGGACGAAAGCGCAGAAGGCAGGCCTCGTGGATCGCGTCGTCCGGCGTCTTGCCGTGGTCGCGCTCGGCTTCGAGGGCGAAGTCGATCATCATGATGGCGTTCTTCTTCACGATCCCGATGAGGAGGATGATTCCGATGAGCGCGATCACGCTGAAGTCCGTCTTGCAAACGAAAAGGGCGAGGAACGCCCCGACGCCGGCGGACGGAAGAGTCGAGATGATCGTGATCGGGTGGATGTAACTCTCGTAGAGAATCCCGAGGACGATGTAGACCGTGACGATCGCGGCGAAGATGAGAATGGGCTCGCTGGCGAGCGACGCGTTGAATGCCTGCGCGGTCCCGGCGAAGTCCGAATGCACGCTGGACGGCACGCCGATGCGCGCCTGCGCGGCTTGAATCGCGGTCACCGCGTTTCCGAGCGATTCGCCGCTGGCGAGGTTGAACGACACGGTCACCGCGGGGAACTGGCCCTGATGGTTGATCGCGAGCGGCGACACCGTCGTCGACTCGTGAACCATGGCGCTCAGCGGAACGGGGGTTCCCGCCGGCGTACGCACGTAGAGCTTGCTGAGCGCAGACGCCGTTTGGGCCATCTCCGGCTTCACCTCGAGGATGACGCGGTAGAGGTTCAGCTGGGTGAAGATGATCGAAACTTGGCGCTGGCCGAACGCGTCATAGAGCGTGTCATCGATGACTTGGGGCGAGATGCCCAAGCGCGAGGCGGTGTCCCGATCGATCGTGAGCGAGACCTGGAGTCCGGCGGTCTCCTGATCGCTCGCGACGTCCCGCAAGACTTTCTCCTTTCGGAGCTCGTTCACGAGCTTCGGAGCCCACGCGGCCAGCTCCGTCGGGTCTGCGTCTTCGAGCGTATATTGGTATTGCGTGCGGCTCACGCGGCTATCGATCGTCAGATCCTGCACCGGTTGCAGGTAGAGCTGAATGCCTTCGACCGCCGCGAGCTTGGGTGAAAGACGCGCGATGATCTGCTCGGCGCTCGCGTCGCGCTTTTCGCGAGGCTTCAGGGTGATCGACATGCTCCCGCTGTTCGTCGTCGGGTTGGTGCCGTCGGACCCTATGGAAGACGAGAGGCTCTGAACGTCCGGGTCCTTCAAAATGACGTCCGCGAGCGAGCGCTGCAGATCCATCATCTTCGGAAAGGACGTATCGGCGGACGCCTCTGAAACGGCCGAGAGCGCGCCGGTGTCCTGCTCGGGAAAGAACCCCTTGGGAACGAGCGCCGCCATCAACCCGGTCAGCGCCACGGTCGCGACCGTGACGATGAGGGTGAGCAGCCGGTGGCGGAAGACGAGCTTCAGGCCGCGGTCGTAGAACGCAATCGCCCCCTGGAAGCCTCGTTCCGACCACCGATAGAGAGCCCCGCGCTCGTGCTCCTTCGGCTCGGGGCGCAAGAGGTGGGCGCACATCATCGGTGTCAACGTCAGAGACAAGATCGCCGAAACGCCGATCGATGCCGCGAGCGTCACGGCGAATTCGCGAAAGAGGCGCCCGATGAGCCCTCCCATGAAGAGCAGGGGAATGAGCACCGCCACCAGCGAGACGGTGAGCGAAACGATGGTAAAGCCGATCTGGCCCGCGCCCTTGAGGGCGGCCTCGAACGGCGTGTCGCCGGCTTCGATGTAGCGGGCGATGTTCTCGATCATGACGATGGCGTCGTCGACGACGAAGCCCGTCGCGATCGTCAGCGCCATCAAAGACAGATTGTTCAAGCTATAGCCGACCAGGTACATGATCGCGAAAGTGCCAATGAGAGAAAGCGGAACCGCGATGCTCGGGATCAGCGTCGCGCGGACGTTGCGCAAAAAGAGGAAGATGACGCCCACCACGAGGGCCACCGTGATGACCAGTGTCCGCTCGACGTCCGATACGGATGCGCGGACGGTCTCGGTTCGGTCGGTCAGCACCTTGACGTCCACGCCTTGCGGCAACGACGCTTTGAGCTGCGGCAAGAGCGCTTTGACGCGATCGGCCACTTGAATGACGTTCGCGCCGGGCTGGCGCTGCACGTTCAAGATGATCGCGCGCTTGTCGTTGGCCCAGCCCGCGAGCTGGTCGTTCTCCACGCCGTCGATGACGCGCGCGACGTCCCGTAGGCGGACCGGAGATCCATTCACGTAGGCGATGACGAGCGGCTTGAAGCCGTCCGCCTTGTAGAGCTGGTCGTTGGTCGCCAGCGTGTAATCCTGCCGGGGTCCGTCGATATTGCCTTTCGGCTGGTTGATGTTCGCGGCGATGAGCGCCGCGCGCAGATCCTCGAGCGTCAGGCCCGTGCCTCCGAGGTCCTCGGGGTCGACCTGCACCCGCACGGCGGGCTTCTGGCCGCCGTTGATCGTGACGAGGCCGACCCCCGACACTTGCGAGATCTTCTGCGCGAGGATGGAGTCGGCGTAGTCGTCGACCTGATCGAGGGGCAGAACGTCCGAGCTGATGGCCAGCGTGATGATGGGCTGGTCCGCAGGATTGCTCTTGGAGTAGGTCGGCGGCGTAGGAAGCTGACTGGGCAGCAAGCTCGACGCGGCGTTGATCGCCGCCTGCACGTCTTGTTGAGCGGCGTCGATGTTGCGATCGAGGTCGAACTGAAGGGTTATCTGCGAGTAATCGAAGCTCGACACGCTCGTCATCTGCGTGAGCGAAGGCATCTGCCCAAACTGCCGCTCGAGCGGCGTGGTCACCGCCGACGCCATCGTCTCCGCGCTGCCCCCGGGCAGGTACGTCGAGACCACGATCGTCGGATAATCGACCTGCGGAAGGGCGGACACCGGGAGTTGCGTGAACGCGAGCAAACCCACGAGCAGGATGCCGACCATCAGCAAGGTGGTCGCGACCGGCCGTCGAATGAACGGCTCGGATACGCCAGCGCTCACGGTGCCGCCTCCGGACGCCCGGCGGGCCGCTCGGCCGATGCGCTTGCCGATGCGCCGGAGGGAGCGCTTCCTGCCGGCTTGGTCGATACGCGCGCGCCGGGACGGAGCTGGGCCTGTCCCTCGACGACGACTTCTTCGCCGGCTTGCAGTCCGTGCGAGATGACGGCCACGTCGCCCTGGTTGGTTTCCACGCCGATGGGACGCACGCTGACGGTCGAGTCCGTGCCGACGACGTACGCGAAGAGGCCCTGGGGGCCGTGTTGCACGACGGCCGCCGGGACCACCATGCCGTTCGCGATCGTCTTCAGCTTGAGCCGGGTTTTGACGAAGGCGTTCGGCCAGAGGACTTGCTTCGGATTGGCGAAGATGGCCTTCAGGCGAATGGTCGCGGTGGCCTGATTGATTTGGTTGTCGATCACCGCGAGAGTACCCTCCGCCAAGAGCTTTTCGCCGTCGCGGCTGCGGGCCTCCACGACGAGCGTGCCTTTGACCATCGCCTCTTCGATCGAAACGAGGTCGTCTTCTGGAAGGGTGAAGAAGACGGCGATGGGGTCGAGCTGCGTGACGACGGCAAGGCCCGTCGCGTCGGTCGCGTGCACGACGTTGCCCGGGTCCACGAGGCGCAACCCGACCACACCGTCGATCGGCGAAGTGATCCGCGCGTAATCGAGGTTCAACTTCGCCGAGTCGATGCCGGCCTTGTCCGATGCCACTTGCCCGTCGAGCTGCGCGACGGTCGCCTTCTGGTCCGTGTATTGTTGTACGGCGATGAGGTTCTGCGCGCTGAGCGTCTTGTACCGGTCGAGGTTCAGCTGCCCGTTCTGCAACTGCGCTTGATCGCGCGCGAGCGCGGCTTGCGCGGATTCCAACTGGATGGCGAAGGGGCGCGGGTCGATTTGCACGAGCACGTCATTCTTGTGAACGCGCTGTCCCTCGGTGAAGAGCACCTTGTCGATGCGCCCGTCGACCTGCGTCTTCACGGTGACCGTGAAAAAGGCCGAAACGTTCCCGAGACCGTCGAGCCAAATGGGTACGTCGCGTCGAGACGCGCGGGCGGTGAGGACGGGCGTGATGCGATCCGCGGCCGCGCGAGCCGCGGCGGACGAGGCAGCAGCGTCGGCGCGGGAGCGAGCGCGCAGCAAGAACGCGGTCCCCAAAACGACCGCGGCGAGCAGGGTGAAGAGGACGATTCGCCTCACGGGCGATCGACGGACCCGCGGGGCTCCGACAGGAGCCGCAGCGGTGATCGAGGGGTCGTGCATCATGTGCGTCCCAGCGCGGCGAGGAGTTGAGCGCGCGCCGACGCGAGCTGATAGCGCGCTTGCACCAGCTCTGCAGCGGCCGTGGTGTAAGCGACCTGCGCGTCGTTGAGCTCGATGATGTTGCCGACGCCCGTTGCGTAGCGTTGCTCGGCGAGCCGCAGTTGCTCGTGCGCGCTGCTCGCGGCGTCTTCGGCGGCGCCGATGGTCGCCCTTGCCGCGCGCACGGCCAGGCGTGCGGTGTCCACTTGAAGCTGAATTTGCAGCACTTGGAGCTCCTCCTGCGCGTCGAGGCTCGACAGGGTCGCCTCCGCTTGACGAACTTGGCCCGCGGTCAAGCCGCCCTGAAAGAAGGGCCACGACACGAGGGCTCCCACGCTCCAGAGCGGCTGCAGGTTGTCGAGCGTGTTCCCGATCTCGCTCGCATTTCCAAACGCCGACAGGGTGGGGCCGTAGCCGCCCTTCACCGCGGCGACCGTGTCGCTCTGCGCGCTCCGTTGCTTGATGAAGCTCGCGATCTCCGGACGGGCCGCGAGGGCTTTGCCGAGGAGCGGGTCGAGGGGCTGATCCTCGTCGGCCACCGGACCGAGGACTTCGTCGCCCACATCGTACTGGGTGTCGCCCCGGAGTCCAGCGGCTTGATTCAGCTGCGCTTTGGCCGTCTCGTAGTTGTTCTGCGCTGTAATGAGCGCGACGCGTGCGCTCGCGACGGCGGCCCTCTGCTGGGCCAGCGCGATGGGCGGCTGCGTGCCGACCTGCACGAACCCTTGGACCTGCGCCAGGTGCCGCTCTTGGTCGGAAAGCGTCTCCTGCGCCACGCCGACCAGCTCCTTGTCAGCGCGCGCCGTGAAATATGCGTTGCGCACCGTCACGAGAATTTGAAACTCGGTGGCCTTCTCGGTTGCGCGATCCGCATCGACCAGATCCTTGGCCGCGTCGAAGCGGCCCGCCGTCTGTCCGAAATCGTAGATGAGTTGACTGCCGGCGAGGCCGAAACTCCAGAAGCTTCCGGTCGTCGTCTCCGTCGGACTGCCCGCGTTCGAGAGGCGGACGGAGTTGCCATAGGAATATTGCGCGGTCGCGGTGAGCTGCGGGAAGAAGGGCGATCGCGCCTGTTCCACCACGCCTTCTTCGGCTCGGGTCTGCGCTCTGGCAATGAGCACCTGGGGCTGTCGCCCCAGCGCCCCGCGCTCGAGCGCCGCCAGTGTCACCACCGGGAGCGGCGGCGCCGAAGGTCTCGCTTCCGCCAGATCCGCCGGGGTAATCGCGGGTGGAGTGGGCGCCTCGGTCGTCCCCGTCGCAGGAGGCGAGTCGCTCTGCGCGGCGGCCAACCGGGCCATCAGGACAACCATTACGATGGAGGCGAAAGTGGGCGCGAGGGGGGCTGTGCGCATCGTCAGGGTTCGCAGGATACGATGCGTCGAGGGGCCCCGTGCACTGCATCGCAAGCGACCAACCGGCCCAACCGACGGACGAGGCCGGGCTCCGTGCCGACCGGCGGCGGCGCGCAACGGTCACGCCCGATGTACATTGACGAGGTGGCCACGACCAGCGTTCACGCGCCCCCGGCGACCGTACGTGGCCGGCGGAGCGAGGTGGACGCTGAGGCGGCGCCGGCGGCCCACCCCCGTCGGCTGCTGGGCGTGGCCGTCGTGGCCGGGGTGATTCTGCTCCAGCTCGCGACCGACGTGGTGAGCGGTCGCGACAGCGCGCGCATCTGGTCGCGAATGGTCTTCATGACGTTCGAGCTTCCGATGTTGATGCTCGCCCTCTCCTCCATCTTCGAATGGTCGGTTCGCAGGCGCATCAGCGCCGCGCGAGGTCTCGCGACGGGCATCGCCGTCGCCACTGCATTCGGCTGCGTCTTCGGGGTTCTCTTCGGCGCTGTTTCGTCCCACGTGCCGGAGCTGCGTTTGCACCTGCCGAGCGGAGCCAATCCGGTGCCACGATCGGTGCTCTTCGGCGTGCTGAACGCCCAGTTGTATTTCGGTGTCTGGGCGCTCGCGTTCGTTTATCCATTCGCGGTGGAATCGGCCGGGGCGCGCGCATTCGAGGCGCGGCATCTGCAGATCCAGGCCGAGCTCGCTCGCCTGCGGGCTCATCTCGAGCCGCATTTCTTGCTCAACACCCTCAACGCCATCGCCGGTCTGGTCACGGAGGAGCCGCGCGAGGCGCGCCGGCTCCTCGTCTGCCTCGGGGATTTGCTGCGGGACGCGGTTCAGGAGACGGGCGAGCTCCAGTCGCTGGAAAAGCAAGTCGCTTGGCTCCGGCGCTATGCCCAGATTCTCGAAGCGCGCCACCACGGGGTACTGCGCTTTCGTTGGGACGTTTCCACCGATTGCGAGTCCGCGCTGCTGCCGCGGCTCTTGCTCCAGCCGCTCGTCGAAAATGCCGTGAAGCATGGCGCACTTCGGCGAGGAGACGGCGCCGGTGAAGTCGTCGTCCGCGCGTCGCGGCGGGGTGACGGGGTGCTCGTTTGCGTCGTCGAGGACAACGGGCCCGGCCTACCGGACGCGGACGTGCGCGCAGGCGCCTTCGGTCTGCAGGCGGTGCGCCGCAGGCTCGAACTCGAGGCTCCGCGGGCCTCGTTGCGGCTCGAGTCGTCGAGCGAAGGGATGCGGTCGATTGTCGAAATCGTTCCGCACCGGGGATAGATCGGCATGGCAGCAGCAGCCCGCCTTCGCGCGCTCGTGGTCGAGGACGAGTGGCCCGCGAGGAACTATCTGGTCGAGCTTCTCGAATCGTCGGGCCTCGCGGAAGTGGTCGGAGCCGTCGGCGGGGTGAACGAAGCGCGGCAGGCCCTGGCGACCGATTCGGCCACCCTCGGGGTCGACGTGGTCTTCGCCGACATCGCGCTCGAAGGGGGGGATCGTGGCGAGAGCGGCATCTCGCTCGTTCACAGCGTTGCGGCGACGGCGAACGCACCGATGTTCGTCTTCGCGACCGCCTACGAGCAGCACGCGCTCCAGGCGTTCGAGCTGGGCGTCGTCGACTATTTGCTGAAGCCGTTCAGCGAGGAGCGGGTCGTGCTTTGCTTGCGGCGCCTGCACCAGCATCGGGCCGATGCGCGCGTCGCCATGAGCGGCCCCCCTCGAATCGTCGCCCGTCGCAAGCGCAGCCTGGTTTTTCTCGAGCCGCCCGAGATCTGGGCGTTCGAAGCCGCAGATCGGCTCACGTTCGTCCACACGCTGCACGGAGTCTTCGACATCGATTTGTCTCTGGCCGCGGTCGAGGCCTCGTTCGGCCGCGCGTTCGTCCGCGTGCATCGCAACTGGTTGGTCAACGCGGGTCACATCAAGGAGCTGGAGCGTGACGGGCACGAGACGAAGCTCTTCGTCGGGTCGGGTGTGGCCGATGCGGGACGGGGGGTTCGCGTGCCGGTGGCGCGCGAGCGGTCCGCCGCCGTGCGCGACATGCTTCTGACGAATGCGACGGGGCTGCGTCGCCCGTAGCGCTCGAGAGCTGCACGGCAACGCCGGGCAACTCGTTCATGAACCAGGTTTTCGGGGGGAGAGGATCTCCCCCAAGCCCCACCCCAAGCCAAGCCCCAAACTTCCATTTCCGGCCACACGCTTCAGCGTGAGTGGCGAATCAAGATGCGGCCCGGCGCGGCCAGCGACATCGGCATCCGGTCGTTTGGCGCGATGCTGGTGGCGGGGGACGCGGCTCGGTTGGACGCCGTCCCCGAGGATGGATTGCGACTCACGAACGTCGGTGACGCCGGCGGCACGGACGGCGAGTCTTTCGCCACTCCCGCCGGAGCGATGCTGTGTTTGGCCTTCGTTTTGCGCGCCTTCCAACAGCGTCCGCAGCGCCACTCGGCGTGCCAACTCCCGTCGGGACGTTGCGTTCGCATCAGGCGCCACCCCATTGAGCTGGTAAGGGTGTTGTCCGTGTTCGTTTCGGGCGAGCGGGCGCTACAGTCGACACATGTTTCACGATTCTGCATAGGAATGCGGCTTCGCGCGACGGCGCTCCCTTTCCAAATAGAGGCAACGGCGGAACAGCGTGAACCTTTAGAAGAAAGCGGGCGTCATCGGGATTGCCGACCGGGGCCACCCTTTTCGCGGGTCGCTCCGCGGCCGGCTCGCGGGAGGACCGGGGCCCGCTCAGCGGCTCGCATCCACGCGACCCGGAGTGTCGGGTCAACTGCGGAGAACTCGGCGCCAGCGCACCTGACGACCGATGTGGTTTCAATATGGTAGTCTTGCGCTGTGCATCGGGGCTGGCTTTCGATTGCTGCGATTTGCATTGCTGCCGCCTGCAGCCGGCCACTCGACGTGGGAACGAACATCATTTGGTCTACCGACTTCGAAAGCGGGAACCTTTCGGCCTGGTCATCCCCTCCGGACAATGGCGGGTACTTCCCCGTCGATTCCGGCGACGCGGGGCCCAATGATCCGAGCGTTCAAATCACGGAGGAGCAACATCACAGCGGCCGCTATTCGGTGAAACTGACGACCGTCGCGGATCTTCCGGATCTGGTGCCGTACCCCGGGGGGGGAGGCGGCCTCTATCGACAAGCGCAGTATCCGGAAGAGGCCTACTACAGCGTCTGGTACTACCTCCCGCAGGCACACCAGACAACGACCGCATGGTTCATTCTCAGGTTCAAGGGTTTCACTCCTGGTTCGGAGGCGGGCATTGACCCCCCGTACTCGGAGTTACTCGACCTGAGCCTTCAGTCGTTGCCCGGCGGCAACATGACGCTGGTCCTTTCCGACGCGAGGCACCAGTACGGAACGTCCCCGCTTCCCGACGTGGTGCCCATCGTCCCCATCGGCCAATGGTTTCAGATCGAGTGTTTCTATCGGAACACCATGGATGCCAACGGCGAGCTGGCGATCTGGCTGAACGGAACGAAGATTTACGATGTCGTTCGCCCGATGGCGCCGAATCCCTGGGTGTATTTCTCGCCCTGCAGCATGGCGTACACTCTCGATCCGCCCAACGCGGAACTCTATATCGATGACGTCGCGATCAGCTGGACTCGAGTGACGCCCGCCGGAATCCTCAAGGTCGGCAATTGATTGCGCGTGGCCGCCCGGGGATGCCCGCCGTGCGCCAAAATTGGCGGGGCGCCGCTTTGGCCGCGGGTCTTGCCGCGGCGTGCACGGAGACTTCGAATCCAGGCGACGCGTCGGTGCAGGAGCAGGAGGTCGTCCAGGCGCTGCCGAACGGCGCGCTGCATTTCGACGGGCTGGCCGACTATGCGAACACGGGCACCGCGAGCTTCCCGAACGGAAATGCTCCGCAGACGATTTCGCTCTGGGCAAAGTACGCGACGGCCGCCGGGACGCAGGTCTTCGTCTCGCTTCGCACGGACTTCACGAGCGGCGTCATCGTCGGAATCCGCGACGGCCAGGTGGCCGCGTGGACCGTCGACGGAAAGGACCCACTCGTCGAGACGCGCGTCTTGCCGCCGGCCGGGGTGTGGCATTACGTCGCCTTCGTGATCGACGGCGGTGGCGGAGGGTACACGGACACGCTCTACATCGATGGCGTTTTGAGTGCCACGACAGCGGCCAGTCCCGACAAACTCTTTCCCGAGTCGTCATGGTTGGGGTCGCTCGACGGATTGAGCGATTTTTTTGCGGGCGACATGGACGAAATCCGCATCTGGAGCGTCGCGCGCGCAAGTGCGGATATCGTGGCCGACATGAATGGTATGACGACGGCCCCCGCTCCCGGCCTCGTTGCTTATTTCGATTGCAATACCATTCGCGGGACCCGCGTACCGGACGAATCGGGTAATGGCAACGACGCCACGCTGGGCGGGGGCGACACGCAGCGCATGCCGACTCTCGTCGTGTCGACCGCTCCGTGACGAGCCGCTTTCCGCTCTTGCTTCACAGCTCGAACAACGCGCCGAGTCCGGCGCCGATCCACAACGACGGAGTCTTCGCCTGGTCTCCCTCGGGAGCGATCGCCAGCGATTGCACGAACGGAAAGAGCGCGCACTTCAACGTGACGAAGGGGGCGAACCCCACGAGGGCGTGCGACGACACGATGACGTTGGCCTCGACGCCGGGCGTCACGCGCCATGTTGTCTCCGGCGAGTGCGGGCTCAGGCCTTCATACCGTTCGGCGTCCACGGCGGCGGCCAGATCGCCGCCGAGATTCACGTAGCGGAGGGACTTTTGCGCGCGCATCCCCACCATGATCGGGACTCGGGTCATCCCAAGGCGGAGGTCATTCTGGGTGAAGTCGATTTGCGGCAAGTAGCCGATTGCGGCAACGGCCGCCCACGTGCCCCGGCCGACCCGCAATCTCAGCTCACCGCCCCAGGAGAGAAGACCCAGTGCCCCCAAGACGGGAGCCGAGGCTTGGCCCATGGCCGACAGCTCTATCCGCACAATCGCCGGCGCGACGCCGACCGAGCCACGCGGCGCCGAGGCAGCGCCCGCGCCGTCCGAAGCCACGGGGCCCGGAGCGCTAGGAGGCGGCGCGGGTGCGGGAATCGGCGCCGGGGGCGGGGCAGTCGGCGCGGTGGATTCGGGGCTTGGGGCCGGCGGAGTGGTCTCTATCGCGATGGGCGGTGTGCCGGGACCGGCCGTTGGGTCTGTGATCACCGGGGGCAACAGCGCCAAGACGATGAACTCCGCGGCGAAGCGGGTTCGCTTGTCGCATTCGCGCGCCGCGTCTTGATAGACACGCTCGAGAAGGCCTCGCTCGGCGGTCACCGAGACGCGGTACCGATCGCCCAGGTCGACGATGGTCACCCTTGGCCTTGCAGCAAGAAGCAAAGGCGCTGCGCTTGGCACAAGCTTGACGACATTTGCCCACACCGCGTCGGCGTCGGGACAGTTGGACCCTTCGCTTGCAGCGTCCGAATCGGCCGCGCGCGCGCCTCGTTGACCGCAAAATGTGGCGGCCGCCGCAAAAAAGATGGCAAATGCCCCGACCCGGCGGAGCCACGCTTCCCTCGCCATGGTCCGTCAATGGCCGCGATGATAACCTTTTGATCCACGGAGGTCGATCGCCCGTTGTCGACACCAATTCGCGTTCCGAACAAGCTTTCACCCGCGCTGCCCCTGTCTAGAAAGGTGGAGACAAGCAGCGTGATGGCGAACGACTGGGGCGTCGAGGCGAGCGCCAGCGCGAAAGCTCCAAAGCTGCTCGCTCCCAGTTTCGAGGAGATCTATCGCACGTTTTTCGACGAAGTTTGCCGATGGACACGCGCCCTCGGGGGCCCGGAGGCCGAGCGCGAAGACCTGGTTCAAGACGTATTCGTGATTGTTCACCGTCGCCTTCCTGAATTCGACGGGAAGAATCTCGCAGGGTGGCTCTACCAAATCACGCGCCATCGGGTTCGCGATTTTCGCCGCTTGCGATGGTTTCGCCTTTTTCTCACGAAGTCTCGAGTCGAAGACACGCTCGTGAGCCCCGCCGCGGGTCCGGAAGCCACGTTCGGTAACAAGGAAAAGGCCCTCATGCTTTCGCGTCTGCTCGCCAAGTTGCCGGAGCCGCAGCGGGCGGCATTCGTGCTTTTCGAAATCGAGGGTTATAGCGGCGAAGAAATCTCTGCCTTACAGAGCGTCCCGGTCAACACCGTGTGGGCGCGCATTCACAAAGCCCGAGCGAAGCTCGCCACGAACGCGGCAAGCCTAAAGCCATACCGCTAAAGGAGATTGCGATCGTGAAACGGCTCATCGACGAGGAATGCGCGCCCGGCTCGCGGGAGGGGCTGTTGGCCGAGCTCGTGCGAGCGACGTCGGCGAACGAACCCGCCCCCATCAATCGGGCCCGCGTGTCGGCCCGGGTCAGGGATTTGGCGCTGCGCACGCCCGGGCTTACCGCTCGGGTGGGCGCAACGGTCGTGCTCTTGGGCGGCGCGGCGGCCGCGGCGGCGGCGCTCGAGCATTCGGTTGGGCTGCGCGCGCATACGCCCGCCGCGTCGATGGGGCCTTCGCCCGTCGTCGTGGTGCCCTTCGCCGCGGCACCGAGCGCCATGGAGGTGCAGGCGCCCCCGGCGCCGATTGTTTCCGCGGATTCGCCGAGCGCGCGGGTGAAGGCAGTCGCGCGGGCGATGCCCGGGCCGGGCGGCGCGTCTTTCAGAGACGGAGAGGATCCGGCTCCTGTGCTCGAGGCCATTCGCGCCCTCCGCTCGGAGAACGACGCTGTGCACGCGGGCGTGCTGCTGGCCGACTATCTCAGGGCGCATCCACGCAGCGTGTTGTCCGAGGATGCGCTTGCGCTCTCGATCGAAAGCGCGCTCGCGCGCCACGACGGGCGTGCGGTCGGCGAGTTGAGCCGGCGTTATCTGGCGCAGTTTCCGGGCGGTCGCTATCGGGCGTTCGCGCTTCGAGCCACGGCGCCGTAGGCGGGTATTCGACGCGTGCGTTCGCGCCCGTTAGCCCCGACCCCCCCACCCGGCGACGCGGGACACGCGATGCAGGAAAACGAGCGTCTCTTCCTGCTGGGGAGCTCGAGGTGGAGCGGCATCGCTCCCCTCGACGTGACGTGCGACCCCATTCTGTCGAGCGGAGCCTTGCCGGAGGCAAGGCGGAGCGAGACTCAGGGTGACCCTGGTTTCGCACTAGACGGCCTCGCTGTCATCGAGCCTCGAACTTCTCTGTCTCGAAGCTGATGCGATAGCGATTTGAGCACGTCTCGCCCTTCTTGGGTTTCCATTTCTTGTCGACGCCGAACTTGCCGTCGCCGCACTTGACCTGCTTACCCTCCGGCGTGCAGGAGATCGAGCTGTCTTCGGTGCACGGCTCATTCTCCTCGACGATGCTCTTGTCGCATCGAACGCTGTAATTGCCGGGAAGCTCGCAGCCGAGGGGGCCGAGGCAATGCAGTTGCGTCTTGAAGTGCCCGCCCTGGCAGACGAGCACGTTCTTGCGGGTCACATCGCACGCGCCCGTTCCGTCTTCGCGGCAGGCTTCGTTCTCCAGGGCCTGCGTCCGGTCGCATCGCACGCCGCCGCCCGGCTCCGTCTTGCAGCCGAGCGCGCCGTGGCAAGTCTTTTCCGCGGCGAGTTTGCCGTCCACACAGTCGAGCTGGGTCTTCTGCGCTCCGTCGCAAACAATCGATTCCGGTCGGCAGACGTCGCCGATCTCGCCGGTGGGCGTGCACTTCGGGTTACTGTTCTCGTCGAGCGTGCATCCCCCGCGACAGCTCCACTCCACGGCAAACTGGCTGTCTCGGCAGCGGAGTTCTTTGGTCCCGTCATCGCTGCACGCGCGCGACCCTTCTCGGCCGCATCCGTCGCCGGGTGTGGCCTTCGTGTTGTCGCAGGTCAGGGACTTGTCATCGGTGCAGCCGGCCTTGCCTTTGCACGTTTCGAGGACGTACTTGCCTTTGACGCAAACGAGGTGGGATGCATTGTCCGTGCAACTGCCCGGCGTGTCGGTGCAATCGTCTCCGGCCTTGCCGTGGCAGGCGGCCGCGATGGCGAATGAGGAAAAGAAAGCCCAGACCACGAAACGGCGCATGAAAGTCACCGTATCCTAGGTCTTCGGGGCGAAGTCCAGCGAGCGATCGCGGGGATCCAACGGCGAAGGCGCGCAACCAAAACTGAAGGTGTGGCCGGAAGGGGAAGTCGGGGGTGGCCACAATGTTGCCCGGTCGACCTGGAACCAGCGCCCCCCGCGTGGTACGCGAGAGGTTGTGCCGCGATGTCGTCGATGTGCGAGCGTGGTGACGCGGCGCTCCTCCCGCCGCGGCCTCGAGCGGATGCTCTCCTGGGTGGGACTCTTGCCCTACCGCTGCGCCGAGTGCGACAACCGCTTTATCGCGTTCGGTTCGCCGAAGCGCGGCGGTCGCACGCTCTCGTGATCGCCGTCGCCCGGTAGCTCCTGGTTCGGGTCGACGTCAGCGCGGAAAGCTGACCGAAATTCGACCACCGGGGGCCGACCTTGCTATCCACGCACGCTCGCCATGTTCAGCAAGGTCCACCCCGCCATGCCGAGGGTCGCCAAGCCAGGGCTCGGCGTGATCGACGCTTCGCTCTTGGTCGTGGGCAGCATCGTCGGTGCGGGCATTTTTCTCGTGAGTCCGTTCGTGGCCCAGAGCGTGCGGTCGCCTGCCGCGTTCCTCGCCGCGTGGCTTCTCGGCGGCGTCGTCGCGCTCTCGGGCGCGCTCAGCAACGGGGAACTCGGGGGTCTCTTCCCGCGCTCGGGCGGCGAGTACGTTTACCTTCGCGAGGCGTACGGCCCTCTCTTCGGCTTCTTGAGCGGGTGGACGGCGTTTTGGGTCGCCTTTCCGGGGTCCATCGCCGCGCTCGCCGGCGGCTTTGGATCCAATCTCGCCGCCCTGCTCGGGCTCACCGGAGGAAACGCTCCCGTCGCGATAGGCGTCGCCGCGATAAGCGTGCTGACGGTGGTCAATATTCTCGGTTTGCAGGCCGGCAAGTGGGTTCAGAATTCGCTCTCGGCCGCCAAGCTGCTGGTCTTTGCCGTCCTTCTGGTTCTCGGTTTCCTCGTGCACCGGGAGCCGGCGCCGTTGTTCGGATCCATGGGACGGTTGCCGCCGCTGGCATCGTCGGGCGACCCGGCTGGCGGCATCGCGGCGGCGCTCGTTCCGGTGCTCTTCGCATACACGGGGTGGAACGCGGCGACGTACGTGGCCGGTGAAATGCGTGAGCCCACGCGCGGCCTGGCCCGCGCTCTGGCCCTCGGGACGGGGCTCTGCGTCGTGCTTTATCTCGCGATCAACGTCGCGTACCTGCGCGCCATGCCGCTCTCCGAGCTGGCCGCCACTTCCGACCCGGCGCGCGTGACCGCGATCCGTCTCGGAGGGCATGCCGCGGCGCAGGTACTCGGGCCTCTCGTGGCCCTATGCGTTCTCAGCGCCCTCCAGGCGACCGTCCTCGTCGGCCCGCGCGTTTATCACGCGATGGCGGCCGACGGCTTGTTCTTCGCCCCGCTCGCCCGCACGCACCCCAAGCTGCACACTCCCGTCGCCGCCCTCGCGGTGCAAGCGGTCGTCGCGGTCGTGCAGCTCGTCAGCGGCAGCTTCGACCAGCTCCTGACTTTTGCCATGTTTGTCATCGTCGCTTTTTCGACGCTTGCGGTGACCGCGGTCTTCGTTCTTCGCGTTCGCAAGCCGCTGGCGTTCCGGCCATTTCGCGTCCCGGGGTATCCCCTCGTGCCCGCCTTGTTCGTGGCGGTGAACGTTTGGGTGCTGTGGAGCGTCATCACCCAGGGGGCTCACGCGGCGCTCATCGGCCTCGCGATCGTGGCGACGGGAGTCCCCGCGTACGTTCTATTTCGGCCGAGGATTCGGCCCGAGGAGGCTATTCGATGACTCGCCATTGGCCATTGATTTTGGGGCTCGCGTCCGCCTGCGCCCATGCCACGACCCCTGACGGTGCGTCCAAGCCTCCCTCTCTTGCCTCGTCTGCCTCGTCTGCCTCGTCTGCCTCGTCGGCCTCGTCGGCCTCGTCGGCCTCGTCGGCCTCGTCGGCCTCGTCGGCCTCGTCGGTCGCGAGGGCTCCCATTCCCAGCGGCAGCCCCTCCGTGGCGGCGCTTGCAACGACGGCCATGGGACCGGCCCCCACGGCGGGCGCGGCGGTCGCCGTCGAGCCTCCCCTCGAGGGCGCCGATTTCATCGCGCAAGCCAAGACGCTCTTCCGGGTCGCTGCATGCGGCCCGAGCGGCGATCTCCCGTCCCGCTTCGACGGGGCGGTGGTGGCTCGCCACTGCGATGAGCTCAGGAGGGCGTACGACGAGTACAAGAAGGCATGGCTGGACGTGGCGGAGCCGTTCATCGCGGCGCTTCGCCCAAGGGACTTGTCGGGCATCGTCGTGTACCCGTTCGGCGGGGGAGACCTCGTGAGCGCCCTCGCGACGTTCCCCGAGGCCTCGCAGATCACCACGATCTCTCTCGAGCCGGCCGGCGACATCCGCCCTGTCGATCAGCTGGCGCCCGAGCGACTGGGCCGCGAACTCGCCGCTCATCGCTCGCACCTCGAACGGCTTCTCGAAAAGGCTCACTCGCGGACCGACAACCTCGAGAAAGAGTCTCAAGCGGAGCTTCCGGGCGAAATCGTCTTCGCGCTCGGCGCCCTCGTCGTTCACGGCAGCGAGCCCGTGAGTCTGCGCTACTTCCGTATGAGCCCGGACGGATCGATCACGTACGTCACGCAGGCCGACATCGACTCGGCAGCGCACCATCCGAAGGCCCTCCGCGCCCTTTTCGACAATGCGGAGCTGCGCTTTCGCAAAGTGGCGACCCCACACGCTCCGGTTCAGGTCCTTCGTCACATCGCCTACAACCTGGACGACGCACACCTGAAGCAGGATCCCGCGCTTCTCGCGGCCCTCGCGCGGGTGAGCGAAAGCGGGACAAACGGCAAGGTTGCAACGATGACCAAGGCGGCCAGCCATCTTCTTTGGAACGACCACTTCGCGCTCATCCGCGGCTGGCTAATCGAGCACACCGATTGGATGATTTCTGATTCCACTGGAATCCCGCCCCGGTTTGCGCAGCCCGCGGGTTTCTCGCAGGATACCTACGGCACCTTCGACGGACCCGCGCCGTTCGGCCTCTTCGACGATCGAGATGCGAATGATTTCAAGCATCTGTTCGCGTCCGAACCCCCCCGGGACCTGAGCTTCCGCTACGGGTACCCCGACCGAAACGGTCACGCGCATATGATTGTGACGCGCCGCTAGAGACCCTGCGAGCGTACGGCGACTTCGCCCCGGTGGAGCCACCGTCGAGCCATCCGGGTGAGATCGTGGTGAGTGTCGTGGGGAGAGGGTGCCCTGCTTTCGCAACGTAAGACTCGCCCCCACCATTTTCCCCTGGCCAAAACGCACGTGATGCTTAAGGTTTGGCGTTCCTTGGGAAGCGCCGGGCCGTGCTGACGGTTGTTCAACACCAGGAGCGACCCTACGTCTCTGTTCGGCTCTTCGCTCGGCATTTGACCCCTCCCACCGCACCGACCGACCGTGAACGCACCCAGCACTGCCCTCGCTCCCCTCCGGGCGGATCTTGACCGAGAGCCGCTCGAGCTCGAGACCCTTTCCGACGTGACCGTCGCCAACGACGCGTCGCCGGGTTCGGTCCCTATGGTCGCGCCACCCCGCGCTGCGCGCAGGCGCGTGCTCACGCACGAAGAAGAGGTCGCCCTTTCGCAGCGCATCGAGGGAGGCGAGCGCGACGCGCTGGGTGCCATGCTCGGGTCCGTGCAGGCCGCCGCGCCACTGCGCGCGATCGCAGCCGATTTGCGCGATGGCCGCATGGTTCCCTCGGCGCTCTTGCGAAACGCCAGCGAAGACGCAGACACTCCCGCCGGCATCGAGCGCCTCGCTCGTTTGCTCGATCGCGCGGCGACCACAGCGGCGTTCGGGAACGGGCGTGACGAGGCCGGACGCGAGCGGGTGCGCCGGCGACGAGCGCGCCTCGCCACCGAGCTGTCGGCGGAGCGCTTCGAACGGGGGTTCTTCGAGCGCCTGGGCCGGGCTTTGCGCTCGCGCGGCGCCCATGAACGCGCCCGTCGGGCTTTTGCGCGCGGCAGGCGTTCGGCCGAGCGGGCGGTGCACGAGTTCGTCGGCGCAAACTTCGGGCTCGTCGTCACGTACGCGCGCCGCTTCGTGGGCCAAGGCCTGGACATGCATGACCTCGTGCAAGAGGGTCAGCTCGGCCTGATTCGCGCCGTCGAGAAGTTCGACTGGCGCCGCGGCCATCGTTTCTCCACGTACGCAGCCTGGTGGGTCCGGCAGGCCATGGCTCGGGCGCTTGCGGACCAGAGCAAGACCATTCGCGTCCCGGTGCATCTGCTGGAGAGCCGACACAAGCTCGAGCGGGTGCGGCGCGCCCTGGCGCAGCAGGGCCAGCGCGATCCCACGGACGAGGAGCTGGCTCGCGAGAGCGGGCTGCCGCTCGACAAGGTCCGCACCATTCGCGGGCTCGTCCGCGAGCCTCTTCGTCTCGAGGCCCCGTTGGGGGACGAGGGCGACGGCGGGCAGCTCGGGGACTTGGTCGCGGATTCGCGGTCCCCCGCGCCGGACGAACAGCTGGCGCGCGAACGGATGCAGGTACAGACCCGCGCCCTCTTGGAGCTATTGACGCCTCGCGAACAGCAGTTGCTGAAGCTCCGCTTCGGGATGGATGGCGGTCCCGGCCAGACGCTGGAAGAGGTCGGAAAGTCGTTCAACCTGTCGCGCGAGCGCGTGCGTCAGATTGAAGCGGCGGCTTTGAAAAAACTCCGCGCGGTCTCCGAAGAGCGCGAACTCGGCTCGTACATCGGTCGCTGAGCCTGGTTGGCTCCGAACTGAGGGTGTTGCTGGCGCGCCGACCATCACCTTTTCGACGGCGTCGCGCTCCGCTTCGCGGCAGCTTCTCGTGCGTTGGCGGCCGGCGTTTCGGGGACGGACGTCTTCACGACGGAGCGCTTTCCTCTGGCCATCGCCTCCGACTCTTTGACCTTGGCCAAACCCATCGATGGCGTACCGTCGACGTCTGCGCCTTCTCGCGTCTTCACGGCCTTTGGACTGCGCGGAAGCCGAGGTGCGAACGGTAGATTCAGCGTCTCGCCGGCGCGCGCCTCCGGTGGGGGTGGCACCGAGCGACTCCGGGGTCGTTCGAGTCGGCCCGGCCATTGGAATTGACCTGCCATGATCTCAGGTACGGTGAGAATTCGAACGCGGTGCGCCAGGCGCCCCGTGTCCTCTCGGGCCCACGGTGCGGCGCCAAAGTCGCGCGCGACGTCTCGCATACCCTGAGTTGGAGGGTACATCGTTACGAGCACGCCAAAATCTGCCTTTTCCTGACGCACCGTCTCTGCGAGCGCCTTGACGAAGTCCGGCGTCAGCGTGCGTCCGCCTTTGACCGAGACGATTCCCTTTCGCCTTGTTCCGGAGCGATCGATCAGCGCCAGTTCGCCATCGACTCCGCCGTCACCGCCCTTCTTCTTCTCTCCCTTTGGCGGCTGGCCCCCAAGCAACCGAACAGCCCACCATTGGAAGTCGTAGGCGTTCGTTTCGGCAAGGTGTGCGGCTTGGTCCACGTCGGCGGGCTCTCCGTGCTCCGTCCACACGCGACGATCGAACCTTTGGTCGAGCCGATCTTTGATGATCTCGATCGCCCGGATCGCTACGTCGATGCCAATCCATTTGCGTCCGAGCGTCTCGGCTGCGTCTACCGTCGTGCCGCAGCCGCAGAATGGATCGAGCACGAGGTCGCCGATGTTGGATGAAACCGAGATGATTCGCTCAAGGAGAGCGAGGGGTTTCTGTGTCATGTAGCCGAGCTTTTCGGTCGAAAAGCTCTTGATCCAAGGGGAGTACAGCGCGACCTCGTCCCAGACGTCATCGATCGCGATGCCCTTTGGATTCCCACCGCCCCCGCGCCGTGTGTAGCCATCCTCGTGCGGCTTGTAGGCAAGGTCCTTGTTGAAGGTGAACGTCTCGCGCCGATCGCGAAGGTAGTAGAGTAGCGTGTCGTGATTGCGGACCCAGTTGGACGTCTTGGTCTTGAAGCCCGAGACCCACCCGCTTCGCCAAATAATCTCGCGCCTACAATTCTCTGGGCCAAAGATGGCATCCAGGATCAGTTTCAGATAGTGGCTCGCGGTCGGGTCGCAGTGCACGTAGATCGATCCGGTCTTGCGGAGCACACGCCGCACCTCGACGAGCCGGATCGCCATCATTGAGAGGTAGGCGAGCATGTCCCGGTGCTCGTCGAGGAACACCTTGAGCGCCAGCATCATCTCGCGCAGAGGTGGCGGGACGTGGACGCCTTGCGGGATACCGTCAGTCAGTTCGCGAAAAGACGTCTCCGCGTTGTCGTCCCATGTCCACGTATCCACGAAGGCGCGCTCTTGGGCCTGCGAGCCTTTGTAGATCAGGTTGTACGTGCGATCGGAATTGAACGGCGGGTCGAGGTAGACGAGATCGATCGATTCCGTGGCGATATGCCGTCGCATCACGTCAAGGTTGTCGCCGTAGTAAAGGTCCCCGGGCATTTGTGGATGGTGCCAATACCGCCGGCTCTTGCCCAGAAACCGGTTCACGCAACGCCGTGGCGGGCTCTTATGGAAGCGTTTCGCGAAGGCGTTTCGGCCCGCACTCTCCCGGGCGGTCCCGATTTCTCCGCTTGCTCGCGCTCGTCAACAGCACCCGCGCTCAGAAATCGCGGCTGCCTAGAGCCTGGCACTGCGTGGGGCAATTGAGCTCGTAGCACTGTGCAAGGTCGTCAAACGCGGTTGCCGACGCTTGAGTAAGCGGCACGCAAGCGGTCTCATTCAACGCACAGTTCAGGAGCGTGAGGCACCCGGTATCACCCGAGCAGATCGCATCGGCCATGCAGCACGAGGTCACGACGCACGGACCGCACGGGATCGTGAGCAGCGTGTCAGCGAAGCCGCAGCTGCCGCCCTCGCTCTCGGACACGGTGTCTCCGGCATCGGCCTCTACGGCCGCGTCGCTCGTGAAGACGACTCCCGCTCCTCCCGGCGCCGGATCGTCACAGGTGGTCTCTCCCTCCGGGACGCAGTTTCCAAGCGGAGGCGGGCGCTTCACGGCCGATGAACAGGCGAGCGCGATGACGAGCGGCGCGGCCGCGGCAGCCCGAAGAAGCATCCCCCGCGCGCGCGGGGTGAAGGGAGCGTCCATGACGGGAATCATGCCACGCGCCGTCGCAAGGCGCAGCGGTACGACGCGCGCACGCCCCCGCTCACACTTCCGTAGCGATCGTGACGGGAGCTCGATTCTGCACTTGAGGAGGAGTCGCCTTTTCCCGTTCTAATGGACGTGATGGTTTGCACCCCTCGGTGCTAGCCACCAGGGGAACTGCCCGCCCGCATGCCGATTGTAGTTCCGCGCCTTCGCCCCATCCTCGCGGTCGTCGCGCGCGGGGCTCTCGCCGGATGGCTTGCGGCGTGCGCGTCGGGTCCGGACGCGCCCGAGGCGTCTTCCACGCCCGACTCGCCGGGGCTCATCGGCAACCGGGCTCCGGACTTTCGCGTGGACTCCATGACGGGACGGAGAGAGGCCCTCTCCCTTGAAGGGCTGCGCGGAAGCGTCGTGCTCGTCGACTTTTGGGGCACCTACTGCGGCCCCTGCAAGCGCTCGTTTCCCAAGCTTCAAGAGCTCAACGCCGCGTACTCGGCACGCGGCCTGCACGTGGTGGCCATCAGTGAAGACGAGGCGGAAGACAAGGACAAGATCGCCCCGTTTGCTGAGGCGTATGGCGCGAAGTTCGCCATCGGCTGGGACGAAGACAAGTCGATCGCGCGCCGCTACAAGCCCGACGTGATGCCGTCGACGTATGTCATCGACAAGAGGGGCATCGTTCGTTTCGCGCACGTTGGCTATCACGACGGCGACGAGCTTTCGATTCGAAAGGAGGTCATTGGCCTCTTGGCCCAATGAGCGACGAGCGGTGGGGCGGTCAGAGCCCGGAGCGTGGAAAGGAGGTGGCGATGGGTGTTCGAAGCGTTCTGCGGTATGCAGCAAGTTCTCTCGGGTTGGCGCTTGCCTTGACCTCCACGCATCCGTTGCGGGCGGGGGACTCCGCGCTCGCTCTCCGCGAAGTCGCGGGCTCCGGAGACTTTCGCGTACGGGTGACCGCCGCCCTCTTGCTCGGCCGCGCGAAGCCCGCCGGCGCTCTCGACGCCCTCGAACACGCTCTGGCTGACGGCCACCCGGCCGTCCGCGCCGCCTCCGCCGAGGCGTTGGGCGCGCTGGGCGATCCATCCGCGCTGCCGGCGCTCGAGGAGCGGTCGGCGGTCGAGGCTTCTGCGAGCGTGAAGGCGCAAATCCGCGTGACCGTGGACGCGCTACGCGCCAGCGTGGGCTTGCCGCCGGCGATCGATGGGCGCGACGATGCGCGGGACGCCGCGCAAACGGGGGACGTTCGCTATGTCATCGCGCTCGGCGCGATGCGAAATGGCACCGGCGTTCGCGGCGACGAGCTCAGTCAAGTGCTGTCGGATGCCGCGCGCGCCCGCACGAATGCATGGCGGGGCGCGGCGGTGATGGAGAGCGACGCGTCCGCCCGCAAGCAAGGGGCGGTGCGGCACGTTCCGGTCATCACGCTCGACGGCAACGTGGCGCAGATGGTCGAGTCGCGCATCGCGGGAAACGTGCAGGTCCATGCGCGCGTCGAATTCACGGTTCGGCGCGATCAGACGCTGAAGGGAACCGTGTCGGGTGCGGCCACGACGTTCGGCTACGGGGCTGCCCTTTCCCAGCAAGCCCGCCGCCAGCTCCAGAATGACGCCATCGATGGGGCCGTTCAAAGCGCGCTCCGCGGAGCCGAGCAAGGCCTCATCGTCGCCGCCCGCTGAGGAGCGCGGTGTTTTTCGCCGATACCTTCGCGATCGCGCCGTCGGCCGGCCTCGAGATACGGAAGTATCTGTCGGCCGTCCGCCGGTGCGCTCGCTCGGTCTCGACGAAAACCACCGCGCTCCTCCGCCCTGTGAGACCTCTTGGCCGGAGCGATGATTTCCGGAGCGATGATTTCCGGAGCGATGATTTCCGGAGCGATGATTTCCGGAGCGATGATTTCCGGAGCGATGATTTGACGAAGCGGCGCGCGGGTCCTCACTTCGTGCCGAACAGGCGATCTCCTGCGTCTCCCATTCCCGGGACGATGTAGCCGCGTTCGTCGAGACGCTCGTCGATCGCGGCCGTGTAGACGGGCACGGTGGGGTGGGTCTCGTGGAAGTTGGCGATGCCCTCGGGCGCGGCCACGACGCAGACGAACTTCACCGAACGCGGCTTGGCTGCGTTGACCCGATCGACCGCCGCGATTGCGCTGTTGCCCGTGGCGAGCATCGGATCGACGACGATGACGTCGCGATCGGCCATCTCGCGCGGCATCTTGAAATAGTACTCGACCGCGCCGAGCGTCTCCGGATCCCGGTAGATCCCGATGTGCCCGACTCGCGCGGAAGGCAAGATCTGCAGCATGCCCTCGGTCATTCCGGTCCCGGCGCGCAGAATGTTGATGAGCACGACCTTCTTGCCCTCGATGACCGGCGCTCGCATCGTCGCGAAGGGGGTCTCGACCGTCTCGTAGACGAGCGGCAAATCGCGCGTCACTTCGTACGCGAGCAGAATGCTGATTTCCGCGAGCAGGCTACGAAACGAGTGGGTGCTGCGCTCCTTTTGGCGCAGGTGCGACAGCTTGTGCAAGACGAGCGGATGGTCGATGACGACGACGTTGGCGGCCATAGTCTTCAGAAAACCGTACCATCGCTGCGGACGCGAAGGGGGGGGCCACCCCCGGGACGGAGCTCGGCGGCGAGCTCACGCCCCGCGCGCCACGTCCCGCCCTCGAGCACCTTTGCCAAAGGGAGTTGCGCCTCGGAGAGGCCCAGGGCTGCGCGGACGCGAACGGCAGTGCGATCGAGGAGCGCGAGGGTCAACGCGCGCCACTCGATGACCACGTCGGACGAGACCTCGTGCTCGTCGGACAGCACGCCCGCGTGTTTGGCCACGAGCGCGCCTCCATCGACGAAGAGCCCGCCGTTGCGGTACTCGGCGAGGCCCGTGAGCTCGCCGAGGCCGGTGATCCCAATCCCGCCCCACTCGAGCGGCTCGAGGAGCGAGTACGTGAGCCACTGCGACAGCTTGTGGAAGGGCACGCGGCCGCTCGTCGAGTGCGTCCAGACGTCGCCGAGGTTCACCCCGCCCGAGACTTCGCGCCCCGGCCAGATCGAACCGAACGAGTCGAGCACGGTGCCCAGCACCGCGGAGGCTTCGAGCGTCCCGCCGTTCGCCAACCCCTGGCGGCGCAACTGCACCCCGAGATCGCCGAGCCGGCCATGACCGCCGGCAAGCGCCCGCACGGCGAGGCCGAGCCGCTGCATCAAGGTCGCCCTTCCTTCCAGGCCGACCATGGGGTTATCCCCGTGGACCTGAAAGCCCCCCGCCAGCGTCGCGCTCGTGGTGCGCTCGAGCGCCTCGGCGTCAGCCCGCAGCGGCGCGCGGGCCGGGTCGTTCGAGAAGGCTCCCGCCACGAACAGGTCGTAGCTGGCGACCGCAATGCCTTCGGAGCGCGCGTACGTATGGCCGCTTGCCGCGCGATAGCGCCAACGATCGCCGGCTCCGGCGTCGAGCAGCACGCTCGGAATGACCAGATCGAACCGCGCGGCGATCCTCTCGTCTTCGTCGACCGCGCCGAGCCGCATGTCCAGGTCGCGCGCGCGATCCACCCCCCCGGCCGCCAGATGCCTCCAGCGACTATGAGCTGCGATCGCCGCGAGGTCCGGATACGCCGCGCGAGTCGTTCGCACGACGCGCTCGGCGATCGCCGCGAGGCGCGTCTCGTCCACCGTCCAGTTCTCGAGCGCGCCCTTCATGGCTCGATCGTAGAGAGCCTCGCAGCGCTCGCGGATCGCGCGCGGGCTCCTCAAGTACGCCACCTCGGCGGCGTCCGCGTTCGACGCCGATGCGCCCGCCTTCATGGCTCGAGCGCCCGGCCCTTCGGCTTGGCGAGCTCGTTGCCGTCCGGGATCGCGCCCTCGGTGAAGTACCCGGCGGCCGTCTTGGCGTCCATCTCGACGCGGGCGTCGGGGGGTATCATGTCGTCGGGGATGGCGACGCGACGCACGATCTCGATGCCGGCCCGCACGACGGCGTCGTACTTGAGATTGCTCATCGAGACGAAGCGGTCAATCTTCGTGATGCCGAGCCAATGCAGCACGTCGGGCATGAGCTCCTGGAAGCGCATGTCTTGCACGCCGGCCACGCACTCGGTGCGCGCGAAGTACTGCGCCGCGCGGTCGCCGCCTTCTTGGCGTTTGCGCGCGTTGTAGACGAGAAACTTCGTGACCTCGCCGAGCGCTCTGCCCTCTTTGCGGTTGTAGACGATGACGCCGGAGCCGCCGTCCTGCGCGGTGCGGACGCATTCCTCGATCCCGTGCGTCAGGTAGGGCCGGCACGTGCAAATGTCCGAGCCAAACACGTCGGACCCGTTGCACTCGTCGTGAACGCGGACGGCGAGCGGTCTCGTGCGATCCGGGATGCTCGTCACGTCGCCGATCATGTAGACGGTCGCCCCGCCGATGGGCGGCAGAAAGACTTCGAGATCGCTCCGCGTCACGAGCTCGGCGAACATGCCGGCCGTGTGCTCGAACAGCGTGCGGCGCAGATCGGCTTCGCTGCACCCGAAACGCTCCGCGACGCCCGGCAGGTACCAGACCGGCTCGATGGCCGCTTTGACCACGTCGATGGCCCCTCCCTCGCGGAGGATCTTTCCGTCGACTTGGATGCGCCCCGCGGAGGCGGCGTCCGCGAGCTCGGGCACGTGAATGCGCGCGCGCGTGACGGCGATCGTCGGCCGGATGTCGTAGCCCTCGTCGAAGTACGACTTGAACGCGCTGCTGACGACGGCCCCGAACGGGTCCATCGACACGATCGTGGCCGGGTGAAACCACTGGGCAAAGGGGCCGATGGCGTGGGTCGGCGACGTGTTCGTCAGGTCCGGCTTCTTGAGCGGATCGAGGGCTTTGGCGGCGACCGCCACCGCGCGGTACACGGAATACGAGCCGGCGTGCGTGCCGATCACGTTGCGCTGCGCCGTGTTGGTCACCGTGCCGATGAGGGGGCCGCGCACCATCGGATCTTCGGCGCCCCACACGATCGGGATCGGCTTCGGACCGTGCCCTCCGGGATGGGACGTGAGAACGATCGTCTTGGGATGCTTGTGCTTGGGTCGCGGCGCCGTCATGACGTCCAGCTCGCGTCCGGCGACGCGGCCCATCGGGTGGTGATCTTCTTCAATTGGCTCCAGAGCTCGACGGCGCCCGCGCCCGTCAGGTCACCCTGCCCGAACCGCGAGTCTTTCGTGCCGCCGAACGAGAACGGATCGCGGGGCACCGGAACGCCGACGTTGACGCCGATCATGCCGCTCGAGGCGCGCTCGACGACGTAGCGCGCGGCGCGGCCGCTCGACGTGAAGACGCTGACGGCGTTGCCGAAGGGCGTCGCCCGCTCGAGGGCCAGCGCCTCGTCCAGGGTATCGACGCGGATCACCGTGAGGATGGGGCCGAAGAGCTCCGCCTTCGCGCAGTCCATCGCGGGGCGCACTCGGTCGAGGATCGTGGGGCCGAGCCAGTGTCCGCGCTCGAGGGGCTCGGGCGGTCGTGCCTTGCGGCCGTCGAGCGCGACGACGGCGCCTTCGGCCTCGGCCTTCGCGATCGCGCGCTCGAGCCGCTCTTGCGCCGCGGCGTCGATGAGGGCGCCCATGCCGCATGTCCCGCCCCCCAGCGTGATCTTCGACGCAGCCTCGACGATCCGGTCGATGAAGCGAGACGCGGTGCCGACGACGACCAGGACGCTCCCGGCCATGCATCGCTGCCCGGCGCATCCGGTGAACGAATCGACCACGCCTCGCACGGTGAGCGCTTCGTCCGCGTCGGGCACCACCACGAGGTGGTTCTTGGCGCCGCCCAGGCAGAGAGCGCGCTTGCCGAGCGCCGTGGCGCGCAAGTACACGCCGCGGGCGACCGGCGTGGAGCCGACGAACGCCACGGCGCGCACGTCCGGATGATCGACGAGCGCGTTCACCGCGGCGCGGTCCCCGTGGACGATCGAAAAGAGCCCCGGGGCGTACCCCGCCTCCACCATAAGCTCGCCCATTCGACAGGCGGCGAGGGGCACCTTCTCCGAGGGCTTGAGCACGAAGGCGTTGCCGAGCGTCAGCGCGATCGGAAACATCCACATCGGAACCATGGCGGGGAAGTTGAACGGGGTGATCCCCGCCACGACGCCGAGCGGCTCGCGGCGGGCTTCGCACGTGACGCCCCGCGAGACTTCGAGGACCGCGCTGTCGTCGACGTTCGGTAGGCTGAGCGCGAAGTCGACCACCTCGAGCCCACGGAGAACGCCGCCCAGCGCTTCCGCGGGCGTCTTGCCCGACTCGAGCGCCACCGTGTTTGCCAGGTCCGCCGCATGATGGTTCATGAGCTCGTGGAACCGGCGAAGCGGCACGATGCGCTCTTTGATGGGCGTCGCCGCCCACGCGGGAAACGCCTGCGCGGCCGCAGCCACGGCGGCGGCGACGTCGCTCTCTCCGGAG
This sequence comes from uncultured delta proteobacterium, assembly GCA_963831555.1. Taxonomy (GTDB): domain Bacteria; phylum Myxococcota_A; class Polyangia; order Polyangiales; family Polyangiaceae; genus Palsa-1150. The sequence goes on along the minus strand of CAWHQT010000010.1, from coordinate 56,328 downwards.
AGGCCGACCGTGCCGATGATGCGGCCGTCATACGGGCTCTCGACGTCGATCGCGCGCGTTGCACCGGCGCCACCCGCACCGGCCGCGGCGAGCCAGGCACCGCCGACGAGGTTCTTGCAGTCGCGAACGACCGTCGGGAAGGAGGGGAGCAGGACGAAATAGTCCCTACAATTTCGGACGAATGCAAGCCGGGCTAGAGCGACCTCGATCGCTCCAAGGACGTTGGCTCGACGGCTAGCCCATCTGCTGCCGTAGTCGATCCCCGGGGTCAGTGGCCTCGTGCTAAGGCACTCCGAATCATGACTCGCACGTCTGCCGAGGTTCGCCGCGCGTTCCTCGCGTTCTTCCAGACCCATGGGCACGAGGTGGTCGCGAGCGGACCGCTCGTGCCCGAGAACGATCCGACGCTCATGTTCGCGAACGCGGGGATGGTCCAGTTCAAGGACGTCTTCGTCGGCAAAGAGGCGCGGAGCCTCCGGCGCGCCACGTCGAGCCAAAAGTGCATACGCATTTCGGGCAAGCACAACGACCTCGAGAACGTCGGCGTGACGGCGCGCCATCACACGTTCTTCGAGATGCTCGGGAACTTCTCCTTCGGCGACTATTTCAAGGAGGAGGCCATCGTCTACGCGTGGGAGCTCCTGACGAAGGTGTACGCGCTCGATCCCGCGCGCATGATGATCACCGTGTTCGGCGGCGAGCAAGGTCTGGCCGCGGACGACGAAGCCCGCGCGCTCTGGAAGAAGGTCACGGGCCTCGGCGATGACCGCATCGTGGGCCTCGGGATGAAGGATAACTTCTGGCAGATGGGCGAGACCGGCCCGTGCGGTCCGTGCACGGAAATCCACTGGTACAACGGCGATCGCGGCGGCAACAACGCAGGCGCTGTCCCGTACGGATCGTTCGGCCAAGAGCCGGGGCCCGACGGCGTCGGCTGGGTGGAGATCTGGAACTTGGTTTTCATGCAGTTCGAACGGTCCATCGAGCCCTCGGGCGGCGCGAGCCTGACGCCCTTGCCCAAGCCTTGCGTGGACACCGGCGCGGGGCTCGAGCGCGTGGTCAGCGCGCTCTCGGGACAGACGAGCAACTACGAAACGGATCTCCTGCGCGCGCTGGTCGGCAAGGCCAGCGAATTGGCCGGCAAGCGCTACGGCGGCTCGCAAGCGGACGACGACGTCTCCATGCGCGTCATCGCAGACCATGCGCGAATGACCGCCTTTCTGATCGCCGAAGGCATCTTTCCCGATCGAATCGGTCGCGCGTACGTCCTGCGCCGCGTGATGCGCCGGGCCATACGGCACGGCCATCGGCTCGGAATACGCGAACCCTTCCTGCACGAAGTCGCGCTCGAAGTCATCGCCTCGATGGGCGACGCATATCCCGAGCTCGAGCGGCGCAAGGAGCTCGTCGCGAGCGTGGCCCGCGGCGAAGAGGTGCGCTTCCGGGAGACGATCGAGCGCGGTTTGCGGATTCTGGACGAAGAGATCGAACACGTGCGCCAGGGCGGGGGAGCCATGATTCGCGGCGAGACCGCCTTCCGGCTCTACGACACGTTCGGCTTTCCGCTGGACCTGACGCAAGTCATTGCGCAAGAACGGGGCCTCGGGATCGACTCCGCGGCGTATGACCGCGCGCTCGAAGAGCAGCGCTCGCGAAGCGAAGGGTCCAAGCTCAACGACGAAGCCGCCGTAGCCAATGTCTGGCGCGACGTCGTGGAAGACCTGCGGGGCAAGGCCCCCGCCGGGGTGAAGTTCCTGGGGTACGAGCGCGAGGCCGCCGAGGGCACGGTGGTCGCCATCGTGCGCGCGGGCCAGCGGGTCGAGCGGGCGTCGGAAGGCGAGGATGTCATCGTCGTCACGGACGTCACGCCGTTCTACGGGGAGTCCGGCGGGCAGGCGGGCGACAAGGGGGTCATCGAGCGGCGGGGCGCCGAACCGATGCGCTTCGAGGTCGCCGACACGCAAAAGCCGGTCGCGGGTCTCGTCGCCCATCGCGGCAGCGTTGCCCAGGGGTCCGTCGCCGTCGGGGACGCGGTGCACCTCGTCGTCGACCACGCGCTTCGCACGGCCACGCGGCGTAACCATTCGGCGACGCACCTCTTGCACTGGGCCCTTCGCACGGTGCTGGGCGAGCAGGCCACGCAAAAGGGCTCGCTCGTTTCGTCCGACCGGCTGCGGTTCGACTTTTCGCACGCCAAAGCGCTCGGCCCCGCCGAAATCGAACGAATCGAAGACCTGGTCAACGGCAAGGTCCTGTCGGACGCGCCGGTCCTCACCGAGATTCTTCCCATCGACGAAGCGCGCAAGCGGGGGGCCGTCGCGATCTTCGAAGAAAAGTACGGCGACGTGGTGCGTATGCTGACGATGACGAGGGACTCGGTCGAGCTGTGCGGGGGAACCCACGCGCGCTCCCTCGGCGAAATCGGTCTCTTCAAGATCGTGACCGAACAGGGGCTCGCCGCGGGGGTGCGCCGCATCGAGGCGGTCACGGGTCTCAACGCGCTCTCGTACGTGCGCTCGGTCGAGGGGCTGCTTCGCGGGGCTGCGCGCGTCGTGAAATCGGCGCCGGCGGACGTGGCCGAAAAGGCCGAAAAGATGGTCGAGAGGGAGCGGCAGCTCGAACGTGAGAACGCGAATCTCAAGCGTCAACTGGCTCTCGGGGGCGGCCAAGGCGGAGCGAACGGCGGGCTCGACGAGATGCTCCGGTCGGCTCGCGACGTTCCCGGGGGACGGGCGCTCGCGGTCAAGCTCGCGGTCGGTGACGCGGCCACGCTCCGCGAGACCGCCGAAAGGCTTCGGGATAAGCTCGGGGACTCGGTGGTGCTCGTCGGCGCCGTGGGCAAGGACAAGGCGATGCTTGTCCTGACCGTGTCCAAGGGGCTCGTCGGGCGCTATCATGCGGGGGACATCGTCAAGGCAATCGCCCAGACGCTCGGCGGCTCGGGCGGGGGCCGCGCGGACATGGCGCAAGCCGGCGGGACGCAAGTGGAAAAGCTCGACGAGGCCCTGCAGAGCCTCTATGCGCGGCTCGCCTAGTTCCGCCCGTCGGAAGTCCTACCGGACTTCCGACGCCGCTGCGCGGTCGGTTGCGCCGAGGCGAAACTATCTTGTTTTCCCGGGGCTTCGCCCCGGACCCCCAAAGCCGCTCCCGCGGCTTTGCTAGTGCCGTCGACTCCGGCCGAACTTATGGCGGACGGCACTAGTAGGCATCCGCCATGGGGCCGTGGGCGTCCGGGCCCGAGCTCGTTGAAAATTTGTAACCGGGGGCGTGGACCGGGCCACGCCCGTGTGAGAGTGTACGTCGCAACAGGGCAGCCGAACGTTGGCAAGATGAGCCTGCCGCCGCTGACGCCAGGAACGGTCGTAAATGACCGGTACGAGATTCAACAGAGCCTCGGCAAAGGCGGAATGGGGGAGGTCTTCCTCGCGTACGATTGAACGGCGCAGCAAGCCGTCGCGCTGAAAATCGTCCGCGAAGAGGCGCGTATGCCGGGCGACGACGAAGCGCTCCGGCAAGAGCTGCTCCTGGCGCGCTCGGTCGGCCACCCGAACGTTTGCCGCGTGCATGACCTGGCGCCGAGCCCTTATGGCCCCATCCTCGTGATGGAGCACATCACGGGGCAGACGCTTCATACGCACATTCGCCGAAAGAAGGCCCAAGGGGGGTACACGGCCGACGAGTTCCGTCACATTGCCCATGACGTCGCATCCGGCGTCGCGGCGATCCATCAGCAGGGCCTCGTTCACGGCGACCTGAAGCCGGGCAACGTGATGGTGACCACGAGCCCGGAGGGAGTCCTCGGCAAGGCGATCGTCCTGGACTTCGGATTCGCCAAAGAGCGCGCTCGGGCCAGCGCGCGAAGGCCCGGCGCGCCGCCCGACGGTGGCACGCCAAACTACATGAGCCCGGAGCGAATCCGTTCCGGCGGGGCGAGCCCCGAGGATGACGTCTACGCGCTGGGCCTGACGCTTCTCGAAATGTGGACGTGTCGCGTCCCGGAGCCGGGCTACAAGCCGCGCGCGCGAACGATGCGCCAGCAGATCATGTTCGACGTGCCCTCCGGGCTCAGCATCGACGAGGTGAAGCAGGTCTTCCGCTGCTTCGCGGACGACGCGCAGCAGCGCTTGCCCGCGCGCCATCTTCGTTTCTTCAATCCGGTCACGCTCACGACCAATCCGATCCAGGTCCCCCGCGAGCGGCTCGATCCGGGGCCGCCGCCCGGCCGAAACTCCGCGCAGTCGTTTCTTCCGGGGGCCCAAGCGCTGCTCGCCACGTTCGCCACCAACGCCCCCGAGTTCGTCGGCGCGCTGGTCGTACTCGACAAACCCCTCGTGACGATCGGACGTCGGGTGGACAACGATCTCGTCGTCCCCGAGGCGACGGTGAGCGGCCAGCACGCGCATTTGCGTTGGCAGAACGCCACGTGGATCGTCGAAGATCTCGGGTCGACCAACGGGACGTACGTCGACTTTACCTACGAGCGCCGGAAGAACGTGAACCTGATTCACGGCGGGGAAGTGCAGCTCGGCGAGCTGCGGTTCAAGCTCGTGAGCTTCCCGAGGGACGGGGCCAACCACAGGCGCGCGCGCGCTTACCTGGGCAAGCGAGACGGGTTGACCGGCCTGCTCATTCGCGAGCACGTGCTGAAGGCGCTGGAGGAAGAGGCGGGCTTCGCCGATTGGGTCGAGTCGCCGTTGACCATCGCGCGCTACGAGCTTCGAGGCCCGAACCGGCTCGTCAGCGATCGGCCCACGATTCTGGAGATGCTCGCGCTTCGGCGCGCGGCCACGCGCGTGGTGGAGCTGACGGACATGCTTCTCTTGTCGCTCATCGCCGTCACGGCCGGACGCATCGGGCCGCTGCGGTTCTGCGTGGCCATGGTCGGGCCTGGGCCGCAAGAGGCGCGCAACTTGGTCGAGCAGGTCGTCGGACAGGTCCAGGGGATGCTCCCCGAGGGGCTCGAGCTCGCGGCGACCGTCGCGCGCTACGAGCCGGGCCTCAGCGTTCGGGCGCTCGTCGACTCGTGAGCGCCGGAGACCCGTCCATCCCCTGAGCGCGCCGCGCACGTTCGCGCCCGCGCCGCCCTGGCACACTTAGCCCCCTGTACCGTTTGCCCCCATTGCGCTGTTTGCCCTCTCGGCACCCATCCCCCCTTGCACCCTTCGCACCCGCCCTCCGATCCACAACCCTCGTTGGCCCAGCGTCGGACCGGCGTTCTCGCCGCAGAGGACCGGCCCGGGCGAGCTCAGCTCGTCTTCGGCCTATTGCTCGGACTGCTCCTGCTCGCGAGCGGCCTCTACGTGTGGCACAGGCCCCACGCGTCGGCGGATGGGGTCGCGAGCGATGCCCCGTCCGGCTCCGCGTCGGAAGACCTCCTGCGCGACGCGCGCGACGCGGCCGTGCGCGTCGCGGCGGTCGACGCGGGCGTCGCCGAGCCTCCCGTCGTCGTGTCCGAGACGCGCGCGCTCGGCTGCCACGACCGTGGGCCCAAGCGGACCTCGCCCGACGAATGCGATCGCCTCGCGCCCGTCGAGCAGGCGCTCTCGCATTCGATCGAGCAGTCGGTGGAGTGCGCCGCTCCCGTGGAGAAGGGCGCCACCATCGAGTATGTCGCCGACGTGAGCTTCTCGCGGCGCAAAGTCCGCATCACATTGCCCCGCGCGGGGCGCTCGGTGCGCGATCGGAAGGTGGTCCTCGCGTGCACGTCCGCCGTGCGCGACGCCATGCTCGAGGCGATGCCTCCGGTCGCGCTCGACGGCGTCAGCCACCAGCACGCGCGCTACGAGATCGCCGTCACCGCCACGTACCGCGGCAAGGGCGCCGCCGTGTCGGCCATGGCGCGGTAGTCTCAACGTGGTAGCCGCGGCGTTCAGTGCGGAACGCCACAATCACCAAGAGCGCCACTGGCCGCGAGGGCAGGGCGCGGTTAGGTTCCGAGGTCTCCGATGTCCGATCCGAAGCGCCGCCTCACCGTGCTCGACCCGCCGTCTCCTCGGCGCGGGGGTGCGTCCACACCGGTCGACGATGACCATTTTCGCGATCAGTGCGGCGTGTTCGGAATCTTCGGCCACTCCGAATCGGCCAACATGGCGTACCTGGGCTTGCACGCGCTCCAGCATCGCGGGCAAGAGTCGGCGGGGATCGTCACGAGCGACGGCGCGCATCTCTACGCGCACCGGGCGATGGGGCTGGTGACGGACGCCTTCACGCAAGAGCAGCTGGGCAGCCTGCCCGGTCGCCAAGCGATAGGCCATGTTCGTTACTCCACCGCGGGCGCGTCGCACATCAAGAACGCGCAACCCATCGCGGTCGACTACGCCCGCGGGTCGCTCGCCGTCTGCCACAACGGCAACCTCACCAACGCGGAGGAACTGCGCGCAGAGCTCGAGGCGCGCGGCTCGATCTTCCAGAGCGACACGGACACCGAAGTCTTCGTGCACCTGGTCGCGATCAGCAAAGAGATCGCGATCGAGGACCGCATCGCGGACGCGCTGACGCGGGTGAAAGGCGCCTACTCGCTCCTCTTCATGACCGAGGAGGCCGTCATCGCCGTGCGCGACCCCATGGGCATTCGCCCGCTGTGCCTGGGCATCCTGCCGTCGAAGAAGGACGCCCACGTCCTGTCGAGCGAGCCCTGCGCCTTCGACCTCATCGGGGCTCAATACGTTCGCGACGTCGACCCCGGCGAGATGATCATCATCGACACGAGCGGCATCCGGTCGATGCGTCCGCTGCCCAAGGCCCCGCAGAGGGCCTGCGTCTTCGAGTACGTTTACTTCGCGCGACCGGACTCGAAGCTCGGCGGAAAGAGCGTCTATCAAGTCCGCGAGGCCTTTGGCCACGAGCTCGCGCGCGAGCATCCCGTCGACGCGGACGTCGTCGTCCCGGTGCCGGACTCGGGCGTTCCGGCGGCCATCGGGTACGCCTCCGAGCGCGGCGTCTCGTTCGAAATGGGTCTGCTCCGATCGCACTACGTGGGGCGCACGTTCATCGAGCCGCAAGAGAGCATTCGGCACTTTGGGGTGCGGCTCAAGCTGAGCACCGTGGAGCCCGTTCTGCGCGGCCGGCGGGTGGTGGTGATCGACGATTCCATCGTTCGAGGGACGACATCGCGAAAAATCGTCAAGATGATTCGCGATGCCGGAGCCAAAGAGGTTCATCTTCGCATCTCCAGCCCGCCGACGCAGTGGCCCTGTTTCTATGGCATCGACACGCCGACGCGACGCGAGCTCATCGCGTCGAGCCACTCGACCGAAGAGATCGCGCGCTACGTCACGGCGGACTCACTGGGCTATCTTTCGCTTCAAGGAATGCTCGGGGCGCTCGGAGGTGGGGACGCGTTCTGTCATGCCTGCTTCTCGGGCAAATACGAGATTCCGTTCACCCCCACGAACAGGCGACAGATGCGGCTCGTCGGGGTGTAGTTTTGGCCTGGTTGGTAACCGGGGGCCTAGGACAACGTCAATTCGACGGAAAAGTGCGGTGGGGCCGCTCTACAGAGCGCCGGCCCGGGCAGGCCTTATCGAGCCCCACGAGCAATGGTAGATGCGTTCCCATGAAGTTGGCGACGCTCTGGCTTCTGGCGTCCACCGCGATCGTCTTGGCGCTCGTGCCGTCCTGTGACGAGCATTCGGTTGCCTACCTCGACTGCTCGAACAACTCGTGCACCTGCAACAGCGGGTTCGACTGCGACATGAGCTGCAACTCTCCACCGTGCACGGTGGCGTGTTCGGGCGGCTCTACGTGCGCTGCCCAATGCGCGGACGGCGATTGCCACTGCGAATTCGGGGCGATGTGCTCTTTCGCGTGCACCTCGGGTCCTTGCCACGTCCTTTGTGACGGAGAGAACCCGACCTGCAACGGCGTCTGCGACGACGGGAACTGCACCTGCGGAGTGGGCAGCAACTGCAACTTCACGTGCCAATCGGCCCCGTGCAATGTCTCGTGCGCGGGGCAGAACGGGTCCTGCAACGGCGTCTGCGCCGACGGGACCTGCACCTGCGGCGAGGACAGCGATTGCACCTTCATGTGCCAGTCGCCGCCGTGCCACGCCAAATGCGCGGCGGGCGCGAAGTGCGCGCTGCAATGCCCCGGAGGCAAGAGCGGCGATTGCGTCTTCGATTCGTGCTCGACCGGCGCCACGCAGGAGTGCCCGGACGGGACCGTCGTGTGCAACACGCCGTGTCCTGGTCAGTAACCAGGGTCATTGGCCTAGTTGGAGACCCGGGTCGGCCTGAGCGCTTCGCTCCGGCTTGACTCGCTTCGCTCGCTCGCCTCCGCTCTCGCAGCCTTGCAGGCACGTCACGTCGAAGGGAGCGATGCCGCTCCCTTAGATTGGATGAAGTGGCTCGCCTCGGTCGCAACGAGGCTCCCAGAATAAGGGTCTCAAAGAACGCGGTCAAAGCCGCAAGCGAGGAGGCCAGCCATGGATTATTTAGCCATCGATGTGGGCGGAAGGGAATCGCAGACGTGTCGTCGGAGCGCAGACGGGAGGATCGTGGAGCAGAAGCGCGTGTTGACGGAAGGTCTGCCCGCGATGTTTCAGTTTCCTGCAGCCGATGCGCGTGGTGATGGAGACGTGCTCGGAGAGCTTGTGGCTTGCCGACGAAGCGCGCCGCGCGGGCCACGACGTCCGCGTGGTCCCAGCCACGCTGGCCCCGATGCCGGGGGTGGGGGCGCGGGGGGTCAAGACCGATCGGCGCGACGCGCAGGCGCAGGAAAAGACGCCCGTTTCCTACGTGCGGTGTCCGGCGTGTCGGGCGCAGCCGGGTGGGGGCTCGTCACGGCGAGCGATGCGATTACCCGACTTTGCTGAACAGCCAGAAGAACGTGCCGGACAGAAGGATGGACACCGGAAGCGTCAGTATCCACGCCATCGCCAGATTACGGACGGTCTCCCACTGCAAGCCCGTTCGGTTGGCGGCCATGGTTCCGGCCACGCCGGACGATAGGACGTGCGTCGTGCTGACGGGTAAGCCGAACGCGTCGGCGGCGCCGATGGTGATCATCGCGGTGATTTCGGCGGCGGCCCCCTGCGCGTAGGTCAGATGGTCCTTGCCGATCTTCTCACCCACCGTGACGACGATTCGCTTCCATCCCACCATCGTGCCGAGGCCCAGGGCGATGGCCACGGCGACCTTCACCCAACCCGGGATGAACCGCGTGGCCTGATCGACGTGCTTCTTGTAGTTCTTCAGAACCGCCTTGTCCGGGGCCGTCATCTCCGGTTCGCCGGACTTGCCCATTCGGTTGATGGCTTCGCCGACCAAGTAGAGGTCGTTTCGAAAATTGCGGGTCTGGTCGGGCGGGACGGCTTTGAGCTCCTTGAAGCGTTCCATGTCGTTCGCCACGTCCGCCACGAAGCGGCGGAGGGCGGGGATTGTGGCCAGGACGAGCGTGCGATTTCGCACATAGCTTGCCACCTCGGCGCGGGCGTCGCCGTCGAAATTCGGAGTCGCCGCGTAGTGTCCGAGCGTCTCGGCCGACTGCGCCGATACGGCCACGAAATCCTGGGTGTACGAAGAGGGAACGGCATGGTTCAGCGCGTATGCGGTCGGCACCGTGCCGATCAGAATGAGCATGATGAGGCCCATGCCCTTTTGTCCGTCGTTCGATCCGTGAGCGAAACTCACGCCGGTGCACGTGAGCAAGAGCAAGCAGCGGATCCAGAACGGCGGAGGCTCGGTGCCCTCGGGCGCGGCGTAAAGGCGCTTGTCCGGGATTACCTTCTTGCAAACGAGGAGCAGGAGCGCGGCGAACACGAAGCCGACGACGGGTGACAAGAGGAGCGATTTGCCGACATTTCCGGCCTGCGCCCAATCGACGCCGCTGGTCGCTGCCCCCTTGGCCGCCATGAGCTGATTGGCGATGCCCACGCCCAGGATGGACCCGATGAGGGTGTGCGAGCTGGACGATGGCAGCCCAAACCACCATGTTCCGAGATTCCAGACGATGGCGGCGGCGAGCAGCGCGAAGACCATGGCGAAGCCGGCCCCGCTTCCGACTTGAAGAATGAGCTCGACGGGCAAGAGCGAGACGATGCCGAACGCCACGGCGCCCGAGGACACGAGCACGCCGAAGAAGTTCCACGCGCCCGACCACATGACCGCGACGTTCGGTTCGAGCGAATGCGTGTAAATGACCGTCGCCACCGCGTTGGCCGTATCATGGAAGCCGTTGACGAATTCGAACGCCAAGGCGATGAGAAGCGCGATCCCCAGAAGCACGTAGGGAAAGAGCGACGTAGCGGGCGCCCGCCCCAAGTCCGCCACGAGCTGGATCCCGACATAGACGAGCCCCACGAGGAGCAGCCCCACGAAGACGGCGATGCCGAGCCGGCTCGGCTTCTTGTCGAGTTTCGTCCCAAGCTTCGACGTAAATATCTTTTCGGCGTTCGCGGTCGTTGCCATCCGTTGACCTCGGCTTGCTCCTACATCCAAGGGCGCGGGGAGTTCGTAACAATGTCGTGACGAACTCTTGTCGAGGAGACGCGCCCGCGTCCACGGCTCGGTGGATGGCAATCTTCCGCCGACGAGCATGCTCGGCGGCCGCGCGATCGGATAATGTGCCGGCTCATCGAGGTTGTCATGGATAAGGGCGCCGTGCGTGATCGAGTTCGCAAAGAGGTCGAGGACAGTTTCGACGAGGAGTTCGAGCTCGCGCTGGGAGACGAGACGCTCGCCACATTCGAGGGGCAGGCGCCGGCCGAGACGAGCGAGCGAACGCTCTATTTCAGAGAGCTCTTTCGTCTTCAGGGCGAGCTCGTGAAGTTGCAGGACTGGGTCGTTCACGAGAAGCTCAAGCTGGTCGTGATTTTCGAGGGACGCGACGCGGCCGGCAAGGGCAGCGTCATCAAGCGAATCACGCAGCGCCTGAATCCCCGCGTCTGCCGCGTCGCGGCGCTGCCCGCTCCGAGCGAACGGGAGCGCACACAATGGTATTTCCAGCGGTACGTCAGCCATCTACCGGCGGGGGGGAAATCGTGCTGTTCGACCGCAGTTGGTACAATCGCTCGGGCATCGAACGGGTCATGGAGTTCTGCACGGAGGCCGAATGCGAGGAGTTCTTCCGCACCGTCCCTTCGTTCGAGCGGATGCTCGTGGGGGCAGGAATCGTCCTCGTCAAATACTGGTTTTCGATTACCGACGACGAACAACACCTGCGCTTCATGATGCGCATTCGGGATCCGCTGAAACAGTGGAAGCTGAGCCCGATGGATCTCGAGTCGCGCCGGCGCTGGGAGCAATACACCAAAGCGAAGGAGGCCATGCTCGACCGCACACACATTCCCGAAGCCCCGTGGTGGATCGTGGAAGCGGACGACAAGAAGCGGGCACGTCTCAACTGCATTCATCATTTGCTCTCCCGGATTCCCTACCGCGAGATCGAGCATTCGCCCGTGACGTTGCCCGATCGCGTGCACAACCCCACGTATCTGCGGGGCCCGATCCCGCGCGAGATGTACGTGCCGGCAGTGTATTAGTGCCGCTCGGCCGAAGTCCTGTCCGGACTTCGACCGCCGCTTCGCGGCCGGACGGCAGTAGCGTAGAGCGCGGCCCGCGATGTGACGCGGGGGCGCACCGGGCGTCACAAGGGCAAGCAACAGACGACTTGAACCGGATTGGTCGGCGCCGCACTCCCCATGGGGTGGGTATCGGTCGTAATGGCGCATTGGGCGCCCACGACCGCATAGCTACCGGTGATGTTCGCGACCGGGTCCGCGAGCGAGAAGCGCCCGCAACCGGATCCAATCGTATAGGTGACGCCGGCGTCCGGGGTGCAGTCGTCGCCCGTCCCGGTGAGCGCGATTGTTCCCGTGCAGGTCCCGCCGTCGGGATCTTTCGCGCACGCGCAGGGGGCGCACGTGCGATCGTCGGACATGGACGAATACGAGAAATAGGAGAGATAGGGCCCATTCGGATAGTCGACCGGACACGTCGCCGGAGGGATCCCGTCGGGCAGGATCTCTGCGATGCAGGGGCGCGTTCCAAAGGGCAGAGCCGGGGTGCGGGCGCAGAGGTTGCCGGCCGTCGGGCAGGCGTAGCCGGCGTCTTCGATCGTGGCGGCCGGCGTCGGGCAAATCCGCGAAGGGTTCACCCACGCGGCGGGCGCCACGGTCTTCGCGACGCTCGGCGCGCACGTGCCGCCCCGGGGTGCCGGCGTTTCCGCCCGCAGCGTCCCCTGTTCGCCGGGACACCCTGTAACGGCGGCGCACGCACCTGCCGGCACAGACGATGCACAAGGGCTCGAGCAAGTCAAGTCGGTGAAGATCGTAACCGAGGCCGTACACTCCTGGTCCGTCGCGGCGCACGAGCAAACGCAGCTTGCGTCCGGCGCGCTCAACGCCCCATAGGTGTCATACAAGCCCCCGTCGTAGCCGGGCGGGCAGTCGGGAGCGGCGGCGCCGGTCATCCCCTGCCACTCGGCAACCGGGCCGACCCATCCGTCGGGAACCGGCGGAATGCAAACGTACTGGTTCCCGCACGCGGGGGTTCCGTTGGGGCTCGCGTCGGCGTCGCGGTCCGCCCCAGAATCGCTCACGGTCGCGTCCTCCGCAGCGGCGTCGTCGATCGAGACCGGCGTGCACGTGGCTTTTGCGCTGCAATCCTCCTCGGGGGGAACGGCACAATCGAGCGCGCTCAGCGCCACGAGCAGAGCGCCGCTTCTCGCCGCAGAGGCGGCCCATGGCACTGTGCGCCGGCGACGGGTCTTCACGGAAGCTCGATCTGGGCACTCATGCCCGCGCGTCCCCAGCCGAACATCGGACGGAAGGAGATTGCACCGACCCGGCCGTTCGCTTTCGGGCGAGCGGGCCAAGCGAGCCATGCGACGCCAGCGGCGGCGGCCAGAGCGCTCCCGGAAATGTACAAAGCGGTGCTGAGGATGGCATCGCGACCTTGCCCGTCGACAGCGTCGCTCAGTGAAACGCACATTGGAGCGGCGCCTTGGGCGCAGCCGTCGCGGCCCAAGTCCTGCCGCAAGGCCCGAGCATGATCCGCGTCGCTTTGCGAAGCAAGGGCGAAGTAGATTCCCGCCCCGATCGAAAGGGCGCCGGCTCCCAAGAGGGACAGAGAGGTCACCGCGCGCGCGCTGCCAGATGCGCCGCGCGACGCGCGCGCGACCGGCTCGGGGCCCCGATCCTCCGCGAGCAAATTGCCGACGAGCGCGGTCACACCCCGATTCTTGTCGCCAGCGCGAAGCACGACGTCGATGACGGACGAGGGGCGGCCTGGGGCTTCGAATCGAATTTCGTGCGGCCCGGGATCGAGGCGAACGGGCCTTCCGTCGAGCACTTCGGCCACGGGCCGGCCGTCCGCGATGACCCGCATTTGGATCAAATCGTGCCCCGCGGCGTCGGTCGCCGCAAAGACGACGGTCGGCATCGCGTCCATCACTTGTCCAAGCCACACCCCGCACTGCTCGCGGACGATGGTGGGGCAGCGGTCCTCCGCGCAGCTGGTGAACTGGACCAGCGCGTCTTCGTACTTGCCTCCGTCCCGCAGCAGTTGCCCTTGGTCGGCCGCGGCGACGCAAATGCGCTTGTCGTCGTCACTTCCCGCGGCCCGGCGTTCGTGGCTGCAGAGCAGCGCCACCATGGCGGCGAGCGCCGGGCGCAGATTCTTCATCGATTGCCGGAGCATCGTCGGCCGTATCCTAGGAGGGTTATGCTTTCGAACGGGACCGTAGACAACGGTCACGCGCACGGGGTTGATGTCATACCTTCCCGTTCTCGCTTCCCACGCCGAGCCCCTTTCGCCCTGCTAATGTAACGACCTTGCCGTGAGCGTTCCGCACGATCCTTCGGACCCCGACGAGTTGTCCAATTGGAGGCCCGTCGGGGACGGAGCGGAGCGCGTCATGCCGCGCACCGTGGGACGGTACGTATTTTGGGGCGTGATCGGCTCGGGGGGATGTGCGACCGTCCATCTGGGGCGCCTCATGGCGGAGGGCGGCTTTTCGCGCACGGTCGCGGTAAAGCGGCTCCACTCCGAGTACTCGCTGGATCCGGATTTCGTCGCCATGTTCCTCGACGAGGCCCGCCTCGCGGCGCGTATCCGCCACCCCAATGTGGTGCAAGTGCTGGACGTCTTGTGGTCCCACGGTCCTCAGGGAGCGCGCGAGCTCTTCATGATCATGGACTACGTGGAGGGTGAGGCGCTCTCGCGCCTTGTTACCCAATGTGCGGCGCGGTCGGAGCGTCCCGACGTCAGCGTGGCCCTCGCCGTCATGTGCGGAGTGCTGCGCGGGCTCCACGCGGCTCACGAAGCCCGGAGCGAATCAGGAGACCTGCTCGAACTCGTTCATCGCGACGTGTCGCCGCAAAACGTGGTCGTAGGGGTCGACGGAGTGGCGCGGCTGCTCGACTTCGGAATCGCGAAGGCCATCGGGCGCATTCACACGACCCGGCAAGGCGATTTCAAGGGAAAGGCTGCGTACATGGCGCCCGAGCAAATCATGGGCACGGTCAGCAAGCTTTCCGACGTGTATTCGGCGTCGGTGGTTCTCTGGGAGGCTCTCACCGCGCAGCGTCTTTTCAAGGCCGAGAATCAAACCGCCATTTTGCACAACGTCCTGGAACTGGAGGTTCCCCGGCCGTCCACGATCGCGCCGGAAGTCTCGCCCGCGATCGAAGAAATCGTGATGCGTGGTCTCGCGCGTGACGCAAGCTCTCGGTTCGCGAGCGCGCTGGAAATGGCGGAGGCTCTCGAAAGCGCCAGCGTGCTCGCATCTCACTCGGAAGTCGGCGCCTGGGTGCGCCGCGTCGCCCGCGGCGAGCTTGCACGGCGCGCCGCCCAGGTAGCCGACGTCGAGCGAGCGGAGCCCGCGGAGCTTCTCGCCCTCACGAAGGATGCTGCCCTGCAAGGGGCCGGCGAAACGTCGCAGCCGGTGACGCGGATCGAGCGGGGAGTGCACGGTCCGGTCACGGCCGCTCGCCATCGAACGCGTGGGCGCCTCGCGCTCGCCATCACCCTTGCCCTCCTGGCGACGGGGGTCCCGCTGGCCGTGCTCTTCGCCCGCCGGCCGAGCCACGAAGCGAACGCGGAGACCATCACGGACCGAACGTACGGCGGTGCGTCGGAGGTCGCGTTCGAGCATTCGGGCGAACCAGACTCGGCCGATGCTCTGGTCCGCGCCGAACCGAGCGCAGCGCCGAACGCCGCGTCGCCGAGCGCCGCTCATTCCGCGCCCCCGCGCGGACGGACCGGGGCGCCCGCGGGCCCGCGGCGTGCGACCAGCCCGGTTGGTTCCGGGTGCACGCCACCTTTTCTCATCGATTCTGCGGGTCGCATGCATTTCAAGACCGAATGCCTGTAGTGAGAAACCAGGGTCACCCTGAGTCTCGCTCCGCCTTGCCTCCGGCAAGGGCTCCGCTCGACAGAACGGGCTCGCACGTCACGTCGAGCGGAGCGATGCCGCTCCACCTCGAGCTCCCCAGCAGGAACATCAGTAACCAGGGGCACCCTGAGCGCTTCGCTCCGGCTCGACTCGGTTCGCTCGCTCGCCTCCGCTCTCGCAGCCTTGGATGCACGTCACGTCGAAGGGAGCGATGCCGCTCCCTTCGAGCATCCCCGCAGGAACACGACGCTCGTTTCCCTTGTCGCGTGTCCGGCGTAGCCGGGTGGAGGGGAATGGGCTGCTTGGAGTCCAAGCCGCGGTCGCGCTCGACCCGGCGGCTTGACGACACTACGAGTAGCTCGGGATGTTTCCTTCGCGATTCACGAATTTGCCTGCGTCGCGAGCACTCTTCGGCGATCGAGTCGATCGGCTCGGCGCGTACCTCACGCGAACGGATCCGGTGGCGGATGCGGCGGCCGCTTCGCTCGACGCCATCCCCGGGGGCGCCGGATGGCAGGTCTTCAGGCGAATCGCGAACGGCGATGACGTCGGGGAGGCACCTGCCGCGCTGCGCGCGTTTTTCGACGCGATCTCTCGTGTCCCCGTCTGGGTCGACTGGGAATTGGTCCATCGCGGCGGACAACTGCTGCTCCGCGCCGGGTGGCTCGGCGGCCTCGTGCTGGGGCTAAAGTCGCTCGTTTTGGCCTACGCGTCGCCCGCCGGCAACAAGCCCCTCGTCTTGAGCGGACGCCTCGTCGAACAGGCGGCGTCACGATTGAATGAAACCGCGCGTTTCGTGGGGGCCACCATCGCCGCCGACGGGCTGCGCCCGCACGCGCCCGGCTGGCGTGTCACGCTCAAGGTGCGCCTCATTCATGCCAGGGTACGCCACATGATCCTCCGCAGCGGCCGCTGGGACGCGGACGCATGGGGTGCGCCCATCAACCAACACGACGAGGCCGGGACATTGCTCTTGTTTTCGGTCGCCGTGCTCGAGGGGCTGCGGCAGCTTGGTTTGCGGGTCGCGTCGGACGAAGCCGAGGCGTACATGCACCTGTGGCGATGGTCCGGCTGGCTGATGGGGATCGATCCCGAGCTCTTGCCCGCGACGGAGAACGAGGGCAAGCGACTCGCCAAAATCATCGAGGCTACGCAGGGGCGTCCCGATGACGATTCGCGCGCTCTAACCCGGGCGCTCCTCGAGTCACCGCTCCACGGGCGTGACCGGGGCGTGGTGGGTAACACGACCCGTGAGGGGACCGACCGCGAGGCGCCGCGGACGGAGGGGTCGGCGCAAGCGCACGGACCTGCACGGGCCACCCGAGTCGGCGCGTCGCTTTGCCGAACCCTGATCGGTGACGCCATGGCCGACGCCCTGGGGGTGCCGCACACGCGTTGGCAGCGCGTCGTGCCGGTCGTTCGGCAATTGGTCTGGTGTGCCGATTTGGCCCGCCAAAGAGTTCCCGGCGTGGCCGATTTCGGACTCCGCGAAGGCAGGCGCTACTGGGATCGCGTGGCGGCCGTCGGATTTGCGGATGCAACGGCGGAATTCGCGGTGCCCGAGCACCTCCACCCGCGCGCGTCGATGGCGTCTCACGCGCGCGTTGCGTCGATTTCTTCGTAGACACGAAGGGCGCGCAATAGGCCGCTCTCTCCGCGCTCGAACACGGCGAGTCCCGGCCGGGGCGGCGCTGCGGCTCCACGTACGGACACGACGGTGTACTCGAGCGCGCACGTTCGACCGTCGTCAGCGCGGGCGTTCGTCACGAGTCGCGTTCCGCCGCGAGTACCCTTGCCCGCATCCACGAGGCCTTCGTAGTACGGGCGCAACGTGCCTCCGACTTCGTGCTTCACGTAGGAGCGGCCACGGGCGTCTCGTAGAGCCGCCCCGTCTTCGAAGCTCGAAACCACCGCTTCGAGGTCGCCCCGCGCGAGCGCGTCGACGTATGCGGCCACGGGCGGCGGGACCGCCGATTCTTCATCGGGGTCAAGAAGCGGCTGGCGACCGGCGCCCTGGCGGAGGGCATGGGTCGAGTGGTAAACGCGCAGCTCCACCGCCCGTTCGCGGCGCCGTTCGGCCACGACGGCCACGGGCAGGTCCACCGTGCCCCCCGCGACCGTGAGCGCGAGGCTGCCTTCCGTTACGTCGCGGTCGGACCCCAGGACGAACCCGCTTCGTTCGAACGAGGCGTGGTGGTCCGCGAGCCACGTCGCGATCTCGCCCAGCCTGTGGCCGAGCGAATCGGCGCCGGACGCGCGACCAAAGAGCGGCTCGTCGATCGTTGCCCGATCACCGAGACGGCGCTCCAGCGCGCGGGTCTCGCGCGCGATGAGCGCCGGAAAGTACACGTCAGACAGCCAGCCGCGGAGGTTCGACGGCGCGCCGCGGTCAAGGGCATCCACCATGCGCTAAGGCTATGGGCATAGGGAGCTCAGGTCCAGGTGTGTGGGTTTGGTTCGTCGGGGGGAGCTAGCCAGAGGCTTATCCTGAGCCCGCCAGGTTGGGGGAGAACCTCGCCTCGCAAGCCCCAGCCCAAGCCCTCCGAACTTCCGGTTCAGCTTCCGGTCCTCTTCGGCCCTACTTCCCGGAATGCTTGCACGTCTGGGTGGCGCGTTGCCGGACGGCCCCCTTGCGGGCCTTCGTCGCCGGACGAACGTTGACACGGTGCAAGTCGGGCGCGTTTCGGGGCGGGTCTCGATCTACGAGGTTTCGCCGCGCGATGGGCTCCAGAACGAGCGGGCGACGGTGCCGCTTCACAGCAAGCTTCGCCTCGTGGATGCGCTGGTGGCTTCTGGCCTTTCGCGAATCGAGATCACGAGCTTCGTATCGCCCAAGTGGATCCCGCAGCTGGCCGATGCCGATGAGCTGGCCCAGCGAGCGAAGCCGCCGCCGGGCGTCGCGTTCTCCGCCTTATGTCCGAACGCGCACGGTCTCGAGCGGGCGCGGATCGCGGGAATGCGCGAGATTGCCGTTTTCGTCTCCTCGAGCGAGACGCACAATCGGAGGAACGTAAATAAGAGCATTGCCGATACCCTCGCTGCATTCGCCGATACCATCGGTCCCGCCTGCGCACTCGGAATGCGGGTTCGAGGGTACGTTTCAACGGTTTGGGGTTGTCCGTACGAGGGAGAAACGGAACCGCAGCGCGCTCGGGCCATTGCGAAACGGCTCGTCGACATGGGGTGCTATCAGGTCTCGCTCGGCGACACGATTGGCGTGGGGACGCCTTGCCAGACGCAGCGAATCATCGAAATGATGCAGGCGGAGATTTCCACCGACCGACTCGCCATGCACATGCACGACACTCGCGGGACGGCGCTCGCCAACGTGCTGGTGGGCCTGCAGTTGGGAATTCGGGACTTCGACGCGAGCGTCGGCGGTATGGGCGGCTGCCCTTACGCACCGGGTGCGGCAGGAAACCTCGCGACCGAGGATCTCGTGTACATGCTCCACGGGATGGGGATCGAGACCGGAGTGGACCTCGAACGCCTCGTCGAGGCGGGCAAGGTCGCCGAGAGCCTGGTCGGCCGCGCGCTACCAGGCAAAGTGCACCAGGCGGGCGTACGAAGCCTCAAGGCCTGAGGTTGGGCTCGTAAGTCACCCTCGTCACCCTGAGCGCTTCGCTCCGGCCCGACTCGCTCCCCTCGACGTGAAGCGCCAGCCCGTTCTGTTTCGCTCTCCTTGCCGGAGGCAAGGCGGAGCGAGACTCGGGTGACCCGGTGACTCACTAGATCTCCACGTGCACTTCGACCTTCTCGTGCGCTCGCGCATTCTTGTCGCGCCCAAGCGCCTCCGGCGTCTTCAAAAAGACCAGCAGAGGAAGCACGAGGAGGAATGTTATCCCGGCCAACAGAAAGACCCGATCGAACGCGAGCAGCGTCGCCTGCTCTTGAACCGTCCGATCGAGCGCTCGGAGCGCGAGGTCATGCCCCAACGCGGCGTCGTATCCGCGGGCCACGAAGCCTCCCGCCATCTGGCGCAGTCGCGTCGTCGCCTCCTGGGAGGCCCCCGTCACGTGAGCGATGAGCGCCAGTCGAGCTTGGCCGCCGAACCGTGAGAGAAGCGTGGCCGCCACCGCAAGTCCGATGGATCCGCCGACTTGGCGCAGCAGCGAGTTGAGCCCTGTCGCGTCGGCCATTTGGTGGCGCGGTATCGACGAGAGCGCGACCGTCGACAGCGGCACGAATAGGCATGAAAAGCCGATTCCCTGCGTCGTCAGCGCCCAAATGATGTCCCGCGGGCCGGTTGCCAGCGTGAAGTGGCTCATGTCGTAGGCTCCCCACGCGATGAAAAACACGCCCGCCGCGATGACGACGCGCGGCGATACGGCGTTGTAGATGCGCCCCACGATCGGCACGGCCACCATCATGACCAGCACCCGTGGCATGAGCGCCATCCCGGCTTCGGTCGCGGTGAAACCCAGCAGCGTTTGCATGAATAGAGGCAAGAGGAACATCGTCGCCATCAGGAGCGCGAACATCAGCGCGCCGATGAGCGTCCCCGAAAGAAAAACGGGATCCTTGAAGAGGCGGATATTGACCGCGGGTACCTCGCAGGTCAATTCGCGCACGATGAAGGTCGCGATCACGACGACGGCGACCGCGAACGTCACGGTGATGGTCTTCGAGTCGAACCAATCGTTCTGGTCGCCCTCTTCGAGAAAATACTGCAAAGAGCAGAGACCGACGATGAGAAGCCCGATCCCGAACCAGTCCACGTTTTTCCGTTGCTTGTCGGCGAGCTCTCGATTCTTAGCGACGATGTCTTCGTCTTCGCGGACGAACGCCGCCACCATGGTGAGGCCGAGGATTCCGACGGGAACGTTGATGAAGAAGATCCACGGCCACGAGAAATTGTCGACGAGGTAACCGCCAAGCGTGGGTCCCACCGCCGGACCGAGCATGACGGCCATCGCAAAGAGCGCCATGGCCATTCCTTGCTCCTTGAGGGGGAACGTCTGGCGCAATATGGCCATCTCCGTCGGTTGCAAGGCGCCGGCGCCCAATCCCTGCAGCGCGCGATAAATGATGAGGGACGTCAGCGACCGGGCCGTTCCGCACAGCACCGAGCCCACCAGAAAGAGCGCGAGACAAAACATGTAGACGCGCTTCTGGCCGAAGAGCCGCCCGAGAAAAGCCGTGAGCGGCATGATGACGACGTTCGCGATGATGTAACCGGTGCTGATCCACGTGATTTCCTGAACCGTCGCGCCGAGCGTTCCCATCATGTGGGGCAAAGCCACCGAGACGATCGAAGAGTCGATCGCGCCCATGAGCGTGCCGAACGTGATGGAAAGCGTGACCAGCCATTTGTTCGGGCGCGGCCGCGCCACCCGAGGCGACGCGGGGCGGGCGAAGGCCGGCGCCTGTGCAGACAGAGGAGATGATACTGCCATGGTCTCGCAGAGACGGAGGGACAGAGAGAAGAGCGCGCACCGGCCGATTGCGCAACCTACGAGCTACGCGAATGCCCCTGCGACGGGCGCGGCCGGGGGTGCCCTGCGGAGGTACCCGCTCAATACGTCGCCGGACAGCGCGGCGGACAAGCGCGACCGCGCGCTCGATGGCGAGCACCCGCGCCACCGCGCCGAGTCCCAATGGCCGCCAAGGCTCGCCCGTGCCGGGCGCCGTGGTGGCGATTGCACAACTTGTCCACAGCGGTCCATCCGGCTCCTCGCTTTCACTTTTGGAAATTTATGTGAAATGGGCCTTGCGAGATTGAATGGCGGGACCGGTTACGCCAGTGACAAATCCTCAGAATCATTGGCTCGCGAATTTTGGCACACGACTCGCAATATCCCTGTGTGGCACCGCGTAGGCCGGCTCTCCCCCCCCGGGCCCCTATGCGGTGCCGTTTTCATTTTGTGCTCTGGACCCGCGCGCGGTAAGTCGGGATCCCCATGCGCGCGCTCGTCGGTTTCCTCGCGGTCGCGCTCGGAGGTGCAGAGTGCGCGCACACCCCAACCGAGGACTTTCGCCGGCCACCGACTCAGGCGCTGAACGGGCCCGACGTCCCAGCGGCCTCTGCAGACGCTCCCGCGGTCCCGGCCGCTGGGGGTTCTGACGAACGATGCGTGGCGTTGACGCCGAGCCTTCCCCCCGATCCGGTGCCGCGGGGGCCCGCTCCTGGATGCCCGGTCGACCCGGAAGGAAATGCAGCGTCAGCGCCCCGGGTGCGAACCACCTTCCTGGAAGCCGCCGGAGTGGCGGTCGAGGCGGAGCTCGTGCGAAGCGATCACGATACGACGCGCGGCCTCATGTACCGAAAGAGCCTTCCGGAAGACGGCGGGATGCTCTTCGACCTGGGCGTGCGGGCGGACCACAAGTTCTGGATGCACAACACATGCATTCCGCTCGACATGCTCTTCGTCGACGACGACGGCCTCATCGTGGGCATCGTCGAGAACGTGCCGACGCTCAACGACGAGGCGCGAAGCGTTGGGTGCCCGTCGCGCTGGGTGTTGGAGGTCAACGCGGGGTGGTCGCGCCGTCACGGGGTCAAGGCCGCCTTTCACATGACGTTGCCGCGATGAAGATCCCCGAGCCCCCGAGCCGGCCGATCAACACGCCCCCGCGATAGAACCCAAACACGAGCGCCGTGGTGCGCGCAGTGGTTCATGCGCACCGATCGGCCGCGGCTCGGCGCCGACCGCATGCCGCTCTGCTTCGATTCAATCGGGCTGATAGAGGACCGTCTGCGACGAATCGCGAAAGTAGAAGCGATCGAAACCGGTCTTGTCGAACGTGGCCGCGCCGAACGCATTCCACGCGATGCTCCAAACCGCCGCGGCCGCGAAGAGCCCTCGCATCGGGCGGTCTCCGATTGCCAGCAGCACGAACAGCAGGACCGAGTAATCACTCGAGAAGCGGTAGCCGAACTGCCGCCACCCCGTGTTTTGATAAAGGAGATCCAGCACGGCGACCAGCCCGACGGCGAGCGCGACCACCGCGTAGAGCGACTTGTGGCCGGGTTTGGAGTCGAGGTTTTTGGGCCAGAGAATCCAAAGATAAAGAGGGGTCGTAAACCACAGCGCAAGGCCGTGTTCGTTGATGGCGAAGGGGGCCGTCGATGGCGTAAGGACACCTCGTGGCGGAAGCCATGGAAGGCTCGTCAGGGCGACCCCGAGATTTTTCGCGAGATAGTGGTAGCTGAACATTCCCCACTTGAGCATTCGGCTCTGCCACGCCACCGCGAGAAACTCGTGATCGAACCAGATTGGGCTCGGCCGCCCGTAGCGCGTGCCGTTCATCCAGGCGGCAATCGCGAAAGCGACCAGAATCGGCGCGGAGAAGAGCGCGTACTTGTACGCGAGCGCCGGCAGGGCCACCCCGGCGAGGGGCGTCCGCCAGCGCGGCGGCGCCGCGTCTTCCGTGGGGGCTCTCGGAGCGGGCCTCTCGCGACAAACTCTAAGGGCTTCGAACGCGAAAAGCGGGGCAAGGAAGAGCACGGACGGCCGCGTCATGTACGCACAAGCGAGCATCGCCCCGGCGAGCGCCGGCCGTTCGGCGTCGAGCGCCCAGAGTGTGTAGAAGGCGGACAAGGCGGAGCCGACCACCATCGCCGCGAACCATACGGTGCCCTCGACTGCAGTGAAAAAGTAGACCGTGCCGAACGCGTAGAGCGCCGCGAGGATGAGGTTCTCGCGCTCGGTGCGCGCCGACCGGCCGGTGCGCCTCAGCTTTTCAAGGACCAGGAACAAGAGCGCAGGGGCGATCCCAGCGAGTTCGATCACGAACTGCCCATCGCGAAATTCCTCCGGTGATCCCGCCAGCTTCACCAGCGGGAGCATCAGGAGGGCCGGGAAAGGGGGAAAGCTGATGAACGTTTTGCCGTGAAATTCGGCGAAGTCATTGTTCATCGCGTACGACGGCGGCCCGTGCGCCAGATCCTGTCGCCCGTGCAGCCAAGCATCCGCGAGAAGGGCATAGTGGTTATAGCGCGTGTGCTCGGTGAGCCGCTCGCGCCCCGCGAACACGGCGAACACGCACGTGGTCGCGATGTAGAGGGATGCGGCCAGAACGAGCCGTCGCGATCGAGAGCCATGCTCGAGGCGTCGCGAGGTCCCCGCGGGACCGCGGGAAGGTACGGCGGCCGCTTCGCCGGGCCGAGGATCCAAAGTCGCCATCGCGCGGGGCACGCTATCATGCACGGATACGCCTCCCCTCCGCTCTTGAAGCGACGCGCTCGATGCCCGAAGCGCTTCGATGGGCGGAAGCCCTCCTGGGACCCCGCGCACCGGAGTTCGCGGTGGGGCCGGATAAGTGCATACGATCGTTCACGCTTCAAATTGGGAAGCCGCGGGAAATCGTCACTTTGGGCAGTGCGAGGGCCTGGCACGTTGCTTGTACGTGGGCCGCCGACGGCGTTAGGCTGCGGTTTGCGGCGCAACCCCGAAACGAGCTCACAAGACATGGCTCTTCCGTTTGGCGATACCCCCGGCGCGCGTGATTCGCGCGCTCTGGCCATACTCGCGAAGACGATATACCGAGAGCTTCGCAGCAGCGGTTTCGAAGCGCGAGACGTCCTGGCCCTAGCGAGCGAGCTTCTGGGGCAAGTTACGAGCGAAGTGCGATCGGCCGCGTCGCGATCGCCGCACAGCCGCCGCTAAGAGGGTGTTCAGCAGGCGTTGCGTTGCGAGCGATGCTCGAGAACGCGGTTCTCGAATGGCAAAGCGCGCTGTCGTGCGCTCGGCGAACGCGTTCGCATTGGCGCGTACCGAGGTCGAGGTCTGCGCGAGACGCGGCTTGCTCGAAAAAGAGGGACATCGCGTACCAAGTTGACAGGCCCTCCGCCCTGCTTCGACAATTCCCCCTCGACGGTCGTCACCTCGCAGGGCTGCGTTCCAACGCCTGCCGGTGTCCCGAGGGCCCATGTTCACGATCGTCATCAGCGAAAAAGGCGGAGCAGAGCGGCGCGAGGCCTTCGAGAAAAGTGAGGTCAGCGTCGGCCGCGTCCAGGGAAATGACCTGATGCTGCCGAAAGGCAACGTCTCGAAGCACCATGCGCGCCTTCTCTTCCGCGACGCGCGATTCATCGTCACCGACCTGAAGAGCACGAACGGCACGTACGTGAACGGGCGAAAAATCGCGCATGCGACCCTCGTTCGCGAAGGGGACAAGATTTACATCGGTGATTTCATTCTCCGGGTCGATGGGTCCCTCGCGGTGTCGCCGCCTGGCTCGTCGTACGACTCGCCCCCCATGGAGACCACCGGCTCGGCGGCGCCGGCTCAGGTTCCTTCTAGCCAGGACGAAACCGCTCCCGCGCCAGCCTCGTCGAAGAGCAGAGCTTTGGCCGCGCCGGTTCCTTCGTCGATCGCCCCGTCGCCGGTCGTCGTCCCGATCCCCGCGACCGGGGCCCGCCTTTCCGAGCCGTCCGCGGTGAGCCACTATCCGCTCGAGCGCGATCCGGACAGCGAGAGCGCCCCCGCGTTGCTGGGCGCGGTGATTCCGCGGGTTCCTGGTCCTCCTCCGTTGCCCCAGGCGGCTGTGGGCCGCCCGAGTCCAGTGCCCGTGGCAGACTCACCTCTGCCCCGTCGGACCGGCGCGGTTCCCCCTGCGCGAGGCAAAGCGTCCGCTCCGGGCGACGCCCAGCCATCGGTCCCGTTTCCCCCCTCTGCGGGCCCTCCGATTTCCCCGCTCGATCGCTCGGCCCCGCGCGAGACGGCGCAGCACGCAGCGCGACGCCTGGCGCTCGTCCTGCTGGTTGACCGAGTCGCCGGCGCGGTGGAACTCGCCGCCCTCGGCCGCTCGCCCGAGGCCAGCGATGACCTCCGCGATCGCGTTGAAGTCGCCGTGCACGAGCAGGTCAACGCAATGCGCGAGGAGGGTAACGTGCCGCTGGGAGTGGACCCCGAGCGCCTCGCGCGCGACGCCGTCGGTGAGCTCATCGGTCTCGGGCCCCTTGCGGCGCTGCTCGATGATGAGGAGATCGCCGAGATTCACGTGGCGCGGACCGATTCCGTGCTCGTCACCAGGAACCGTCAGACCACGCTCGCCGAAACGTCGTTCACGAGCGAAGAAGCTCTCGCCCGCGTGGTCGCGCGGCTCGCGCTGCAAGCCGGCGAACCAATGGTCCCGGGGGACGCCGTGGTCGACCGGCAATTGGCCTCGGGCGCGCGCCTCGTAGCCCTCGGCCCGCCGGCGACGGGCGGGTGGGCCCTGACGATCCGCAAGCGACGGCGCGTCGAGGCCTCGCTCGACGATCTCGTCCTTGTGGGCGCGCTTTCCCCCTCGATGGCCCTCTTCTTGGAAACGTGCGTCACGGCCCGGGCGAACGCTCTCGTGGTCGGCGGCGGCGGAGCGCTCGTCACGGTTCTCGCGGCGATCGCCGGGGCGGGGGTCGCCGGGGAGCGGGTGACCGTCCTGCAAAGCGACGACGAGATCGTCGTCGCGGGCGCGCAGACGGTCGCTGTCCGTCTCCGTCGCGAGATTGACAGCGAACGAACGGCGAGAGCGGCTGCTCAGCTCGGGACCGACAGGCTCGTCGTTGCGTCCCTCGAGGGCGCCACTGCGATCGCAACGCTCGACGTCATCGCGGAAGGGCGCGACGGCGTCCTTGCCGGCATCGGTGCTCCTTCGCTCCGACATGGACTCGCCCGTCTCGTGGCGCAAGTAGCGATGGCTCGAACTGGAGCTTCGGTCGACGCCGCCCGCGAACTTGTCGGCGAGTCGTTCGACATTGCGGTCGAAGTCCGGCGCGCAAACGACGGAAGGCTTCGCGTTCAGCGCGTCGTAGAGCTCGTCGGTGCCGACGCCAAGGGGGTCGCGACGCGCGATATCTTCGTCTCAAACGCGGAGGCGACGGGAGAGGCGGCCTTCTCCGCTACCGGGACGATTCCCCGGGTCGCGCACGATTTCATGGCCCGCGGCATCCGTCTGGATCCGGGTATGTTTCGCAAAGCGAACCGGGGGATGGTCTAACGGGCCAACGAAAGCCCCCCATCGAACGCGTCAGCGCTCGATGTGAACCTTGAGTTTGCGATGGAATGACGGGAGGCGAAGCTTTCGTAGTGCCTTGGTCTCGATCTGCCGGATTCTCTCGCGGGTGAGCTCGAAGCTCTTTCCCACATCCTCAAGCGTTTGATCGCCGGGCGAGTCGATGCCGAAGCGCATGCGAAGAACCTGCTCCTCCCGCGGGGTGAGAAGCTTCAAAAGCTCGCGGGCCTCGTGCGAGAGTTCCTTGTCGCCCATGGCGTCATCCGGGGCAGGGAAGGAGAGATCCTCGACGAAGTCTCCGATCGTCGCCCCGCCCTCCTCGCCGACGGGCGAGTCGAGGCTGACGGGATCTCGCGTCGCCTCGAGCAGCATCCGGATCTTCTCGACCGGCACGTTCATCCGCCCAGCAATCTGCTCCGGCGTCGGCTCCTCGCCGCCCTCTTGCACCATGTCGCGCAAGGTCTTCGAGAGCTTGTTGTGCGTCTCGACCATATGCACCGGGATTCGAATCGTCCGCGCTTGGTCGCTGATCGCGCGGCTCACGCTCTGGCGGATCCACCAGCTCGCGTAGGTGCTAAATTTGTAGCCCCGCTTGTATTCGAACTTGTCGACCGCCCGCATGAGCCCGAGATTGCCCTCCTGGATCAGGTCCAGCAGGTGGAGCCCTCTATTTCTGTAGCGCTTTGCGATCGACACCACGAGGCGCAAATTCGCGGCGATAAGGTTTGCCTTGGCTCGCTCCGAGGAGGCCTCGCCTGCGCGAATCGCGTTCAGCGTCGCGTCCAGAGCGCGGCGGCGGGCCACCGGGGCCGTCTCTCGTCCGGCACGTACCTTCGCGATGAGCCGATCGAACGCGCGCCGAGTGAGGCGGACCTCCAGGAGCACTTCCACCAGATCGTCGCGCGTCCGCGAAGCCACCCGCCGCCCGCGCGCGATCGCCCCTGCGCGCTCGAGCGACTCGGCGATGGCGCGCACGGTGCTGTCTTCGTCATCGCCACCGTCGTCATCCACGGTTGCGCGTGTGACGTCCCTCAGGCGCAGCTTGCGGTCGCGGAGGGCTCGGCCC
This sequence comes from uncultured delta proteobacterium, assembly GCA_963831555.1. Classification (GTDB taxonomy): domain Bacteria; phylum Myxococcota_A; class Polyangia; order Polyangiales; family Polyangiaceae; genus Palsa-1150. Next base: position 28,988 of record CAWHQT010000010.1, on the reverse strand, counting down.
AGCGCGCCGAGCTCGCGGGCCCCGATGGGGGAGCCCACAATGGCGCACAGGGCTTGTCGCTCCCCGTCTTCGATACGCTTCGCGAGCTCCACCTCCCCCTCTCGGGTGAGGAGCGGCACGCGCGCGAGCTGCTCGAAATAAGTGGTGACCGCGTCGGACGGAGCGTCTTGGCGGAGCGGCTGGAGGGGGATGGAAGTGGTCACTGCTCGATGGGGGAGTACGGGGCAACGAAACCGGTCGGTTTAGCTTGTCGGCCGAAACGTTTCCAGGAGCACGTATGTTCCACGGGAACGGACCGTGGACGGCCTGAACCGAAGCCGATCAGTAAGCGGTTATGAGAAATCGTGAACAAGGTTATGTGGGTACGAAGGTTTCAGGCGAAACGTAAAGCAACAGCGAGCGAGGCCAAAGCAGCACCCCAAGCAGCACCCCCAACAGACACGCCCAAGCAGAGACACGCCCAAGCAGAGAGCCAGGGGTCGCGAACGGCTATCCGGACGCTTCGATTCGGGTATCCGCCCGCTTGACCATCTTTCGATGCAGCAGTCGCTTCTTAAGGGGTCCAAGGTGATCAATCATCAACACTCCTTGCAGGTGATCGTTTTCATGCTGGATTGCAACGGCAAGTAGCCCTTCAACGGCGAGCTCGAACCACCGACCCTCTCGATCTTGTGCCCGAACACGAACCCTCTCTGCGCGCTCGACTTCCTCTCGTGCGCCTGGAAAGCTCAAGCATCCTTCGTCGAAGCTCACTTTCCCATCCAAGGCCAGAATTTCAGGGTTCACAAAGACGCGAAGCTCGCTTGGTTCCCCCTCCAGTGCGCAGTCCACGACGAAAATCTGCCAGGCTTCGCCGATCTGTGTTGCCGCCAGGCCGACGCCGGGAGCGGCGTACATCGTCTCGGCCATATCATCAATCAGCTGGCGGAGCTCCTCCGTAAACGCCACGACCTTTCTTCCGGGTGCACGCAGGCGCGGATCGGGATAGTGCAAAATGGTACGAACAGCCATAGGTAAGTCAACAATCTAATCCCGCCTGCACCCGCTGGCGAGGCCATGCAGGCCACGACGCCCCGTTGGGCTGACCTTCCTTCTCGGGGCTCCGGCCGCCGTGAACCGATGGTCGTAGCTTGGCCTGCCCTGGCGAGGATGCCCTAGTTTTCGGCATAAATTCGTCGGCCGGGCCGGGGCGAACTTGGCCCACGCCGTTTCCCTACCGAGGGGAGTACGCGATCGGCCCCCAAACGTGCGCGTCGTTGCCGCAAACTTCCCATTGCGGGCCGGCGATGCAAGGGGCTTCGGCCGGGGTCGCGGGGCCTGCCCAATCCACCGCCCCCGGACGTCCTCGCGGGCCGAGCAAAATGGGAGCGATGAACGCGTGCAGCTGATCCGCGACCGCGCCGGCAAGGACGCTGCCGGCGAGCTCCGCGCCCCCTTCGACCATCGCCGCAACCACCCCGCGGGAGGCGAGAAGCCGGAAGGCTGCCACGGGCTCGATTCGGCCTTCGGACGAGGGCGGCGCGCGGAGCACCTCGACGCCGCGCTCGATCAGCTGCTCCTCAGCCGAGGATGGCGCGTCGGTCGTGCACATGACCCACGTGGGGATATCCCGAGCGCTCTGTACGAGCCGTGCAGCCAACGGCAAGCGGAGCTTGGTGTCGAAGACGACGCGGAGCGGACTGTGGCCCGGTGCGTCGCGCACGGTGAGGCGTGGATCGTCGGCCAGTGCGGTGCCGACCCCTATTACGACGGCGTCGTGTTGCGCCCGCAGCAGGTGGACCCGCGCGCGCGCTTCCGGGCCTGTGACCCACTTCGAAGCGCCCGTGCGCGACGCGATTCGCCCGTCAAGCGAGAGAGCCAACTTCAGGGTCACGTAAGGCATGCCCGTGGTAACGAACTTCGTCCACGGGGCGATCAGCGCGCGTGCCTCCCCCTCTCTGCACCCGACCTCGACGCGCAATCCGGCCTCCGCAAGCCTTTCCGCGCCGCCGCCGGCGACGTGCGGGTTCGGGTCGTGGCACCCGACCACCACCCGCGCGATCCGTGCCGCCAAGATGGCCTCGGCGCACGGAGGCGTACGACCCACGTGGTTGCAAGGCTCGAGTGTTACGTAAAGCGTCGCCCCGCGAGCGTTTGATCCGGCCTGCTGGAGCGCGGCCGTCTCCGCATGGTCTTCGCCGGCGCGCTCGTGATGACCGGCCCCGACGACCCGATCGTTCAAGACGACGACCGCGCCGACGTGCGGATTGGGCGAAGGGGTCCCCCGCGCGCCATGCTCCAGGGCCACGGCCATCCATGCTTCGTCCGTCGGCGAGAACACAAGATCGGACGCTAGTCGGTCGGTCATCGTTGGGCGTCCCCGTCGGCGCGAGCCTGAACCATCCTATCGAGCTCCGAGCGGAATTCATCGATGTCACGAAAGCTCTTGTATACGCTTGCAAAACGCACGTAGGCGACCTCGTCGAGCTCTCGCAGGAGCGTCATCACGCGCTCGCCAATCTCGCGGCTCTCGACTTCCTTGGCCTCGCCCTCGATGAGCTGGCGCTCGAGCTCGTCGATGAACCGTTCGATGCGTTGCATGGCGACCGGCCGCTTGTTGCACGCGAGCCGGACGCCTCGAAGGACTTTTTCTCGGTCGAATGCCGTCCGCGCGCCGTCTTTCTTCACGACGACGGGGAGCACGTCTTCGACGCGCTCGCGGCTCGTGAAGCGCCGCCCGCATCCCTCGCACTCCCGTCGTCGCCGGATCACGTCCCCGGTGGTCGACGTTCGCGAGTCGATCACTTTGCTATCGAGCTGCGAACAGAAGGGGCACTTCATTCGTCTGCGTGACTATTCGTAACTCGAGAGAACAAGCGCACAGTTCGTTCCGCCGAAGCCGAAGGAGTTGTTCATGGCGTGACGAATACGCCTTTCGCGCGCGGTGTTGGCCACGCAGTCGAGGACGCACTCCGGATCCTGGTCGACGAGGTTGATCGTGGGTGGGACACGACCTTCGGCGATGGTCAGAGCGCAGATCGCCGTCTCCACCGCGCCGGCAGCGCCGAGCAAGTGGCCCATCATCGACTTCGTCGAGCTCACCCAGAGTTTGCCCTCCGTCGCCCTTCTGCCAAAGACCGCTGCGATGGCGCGGGCCTCCTCGCGGTCGCCCGGGGGGGTGGAGGTTCCATGCGCGTTCACATAGTCGACGTCATCCGGCGCGATCCGGGCATCGTCGAGCGCCATACGCATCGCGCGCTGGGCCCCTTCGTGCGCAGGCGCCGGCTGGGTCAAGTGGTAGGCGTCGCTCGACGCACCGTAGCCCGTGACCTCGGCGTAAATGTGCGCGCCGCGTTTTTTTGCGTAGGAGAGCGACTCGAGCACCAGAATACCGCCGCCCTCGCCGCAGACGAAACCGTCGCGCCCGCAATCGAACGGACGGCTCGCGCGCGCGGGATCGTCGTTGCGCTTGCTCAGCGCGAGCATGGCTTCGAAGCCCGCGATGCCAACGGGCGTGATCGTCGCCTCCGTGCCGCCCGCAACCATGACGTCGACCTTGCCTCGACGAATCCATTCGGTGGCCTCGCCTATCGCGTGCGCGCCGCTCGAGCACGCGCTCGTCGTCGTGAAGCTCGGGCCCTTGAGCCCATGGGCCATCGAGACCTGCCCCGCCGAGAGGTTTCCGATGATGGTCGGAATCGCGTAGGGGCTGACCTTCGTTGGCCCCTTGGTGAGCAAAATCTCTTTCGTCTTCTCGAGCGAGAAGAGCCCGCCGACCCCGTTGCCGATGATGCATCCGGCGCGCAGGCGTTCAGCATCCGTGAGCTCGAGCTTGGAGTCGGCGATCGCCATGGAAGCCGCGCCGACCGCGAACTCCATGAAACGATCCATCTCCTTTAGCTTTTTCCTTTCGATCCAGCGCGTGGGCTGCCAGTCCTTCACTTCGCCGGCGATTCGGACGCGGAAGGTCGAGCAATCGAACAACGTGATGGGCCCGACGCCGCTTTCTCCCGCGAGAAGCGCAGTCCACGTTTCGCGTGTTCCAATGCCGACGGGCGTCGCGAGTCCGATTCCGGTGATGACGACTCGTTCCATTCCGGAGTTTTCTGTCGGCCCGAGCATGGCTCGAGCCTGGCCTTTCCACGTTACTTTTTAGCGTGCTTCTCGATGTAGTCGATCGCGTCCTCTACCGTGCGAATCTTCTCGGTGTCCTCGTCCGGGATGTCGATCTCGAACGCTTCCTCGAAGGCGAGCACGAGTTCGACCAAGCCGAGCGAGTCGGCGCCGAGATCGTCGATGAAGCTCGACTCGGGTTTGATGTCCTTCTCGTCGACGTCGAGCTGCTCTTTGATGATGCGCTTGACCTCGCTGGGGATGTCGATAGCCATGGGTAGATTCGCCTCGTATAGGAAAAACAGCTGAGAGTCGAGCGGCATGGGCGCGAACGCCGATGTGCGCCCTCCCGAACAATCAAACGTGCATGCCGCCGTTCACCCGAAGCACCTGGCCGGTGACGTAGCCCGCTTCGTCGCTCGCGAGGTACGCGCACGCGGCTGCAATATCACGCGCGGTGCCGGTTCTTCCCAGCGGGACGGCCTTCAGCAACTGCTCCTTGTGCTCCGGGGTCATCGCGCTGGTCATATCGGTGTCCACGTAGCCCGGCGCGACGACGTTCGCCGTGACCCCGCGGCCGGCGTATTCGCGTGCGATCGACTTGGCCGCTCCGAGGAGCGCGGCCTTGGTGGCCGAATAGGCCGTTTGCCCGACGTTGCCGGTCTCGCCCACCACGCTGGACATGAACACGATACGACCCCACCGGCTCCGCATCATGCTCCGGCTGGTGGCCCTCGCGCAGGCAATCGCGCCGCGCACGTTGGTCAGCCAAAGCTTTTCGAAATCGTCGTCCTTCATTCGCAGCAAGAGGGAATCGATCGCGATCCCTGCATTTGCAATCAAGATGTCGACCCTGCCGTAGCGCTTGATGAGGGCATCCACTGCGGCATCGGTCGCCGCCGAGTTGGCGACGTCGAATCCCGACACGTCGGCCTTGCCTCCGCGCGCCGCGATGACATCGGCGACCGCGCGCGCGGACTCTTCACCTTTGAGGTAGTTCACGACCACCGTCGCGCCCTGTTCCGCGAGGGCTTCGCAGCAAGCACGCCCGATTCCCCGCGAGCCGCCGGTGACGAGTGCGATCTTGCCGTCCAGTCGAAACATGAGGTTGCCTCAGCGATGCAAGCGCCGCTTATAGACGGCGAGGCGCAGCCATTCAACTGTTGCCCCGTTGGCGCTGTGCGTCAGTCGCATCGGCGTCCGCCACGAAGGCCTCGATCTGCCCAAGGGCGGTCATGTCGCCGACGCTCAGGATTTTCATGTCCTTTGCAATCCTGCGGACGAGACCGGCGAGCACTTTTCCCGGGCCAATCTCGAGCATATGCGTCACCCCGCGCGCGGCCATCGTACGGACGCTCTCCTCCCAGCGCACGGGGCCCGCGATCTGGCTTACCAGAAGGCTCTTCACCCGTGACGGATCGCTGTTGGGTTGGGCGTCGAAGTTTGCGACCACCGGGAACTCGAGCGTCGTCATGGCGATTCGCCCGAGCTCCGCTCCAAGGACGTCCGCTGCGGGCGCCATGAGCGCACAATGGAAGGGCGCGCTCACCTTCAGCGGGATGGCGCGGCCCTTCTCGGCGGTCACAACCTCCGCCACGCGGGCGACGGCGGCGGCGTGCCCCGCGATCACCACCTGACCCGGGCCGTTGAAATTCGCGGGAGCGACGATCTCGCCCTCCGCCGCCTCGTGGCAAATCGCTTCGACGCGGTCACGCGTCACGCCGATGATGGCGCTCATCGCGCCGACTCCGGCGCGCACGGCGTCTTGCATCGCGCGGCCGCGGGCCCGCACCACGCGGATTGCGTCTTCGAGCGAGAGAGCGCCCGCCGCGACGAGCGCAGAGTACTCACCGAGCGAATGCCCCGCCGCGAATGTCGGCGCCGGAAAGCCCCTGACGTGCTCCCGGATGGCAGCAAGGGTCGCGTGGCTCGTCGCCAGGAGCGCCGGCTGCGCATTGGCGGTCAGCGTGAGCGCTTCTTCAGGGCCGTCGAGAATGACGCGCGAGAGCGCCTCGCCAAGGACGGCGTCGAGCCGATCGAAGACCGTGCGGGCCGCTGCGGACTCGGCGAAAAGCTCTCTCCCCATGCCGACAAACTGCGACCCCTGGCCCGGAAAAAGCCACGCGATGCTCATTGCCGTGCGCGCTTAGCCCGACCGGTTGGGCTCGTCACGCCACCTCTCGACGTGATGGCGGAAAGCACTGCATCTTTAGCTGCTTGGAGTGGCCGTCCCTCGCTTGACGCTCCGGCCGTTGTAATGCCCGCACGAAGCGCAGGCTCTGTGCGGGACGAAGGGCTCGCCGCAGTTGGGGCATGCCACCAGGGTGGGCGCGGCCACCTTGTCGTGCTGGGCCCGCCGCATGTCTCGCTTTGAACGGCTTTTGCGTCGCTTGGGGACGGCCACGAATCATCTCCTTCTTACGTTTTCTTCAGCTTCATCAGAGGTTGTAGCCGCGGGTCGATGGAATCGTTGCCGGACGCCGCATCCTCAAGGACAGGCTGGGGCCTGATACCCGGGCAGCCGTCTGAACACAAGGGGATCATCGGAACACCGAGGAGAATCTCGTCTCGAACCAGGTCATCAAGCACGACCGTTTTCCCGTCGTAGACGATGACGTCCGCCTCATCGGACGAAAGGTCCTCTTCGTCGTCGTGCCGGTCGCGCCCGTCGCGTTTGGCGGCATCCTTCGGGCTTTGCGCCGAGCTCGCCTCGACGGCGAGGGCGCTCAGGTCTTCGCGAACCGACACAGGCGCAGGCTCGAGGCACCGAGCGCACGGCACGGTGAGCTCCGCGCGCAGTTTGGCGCGCACCACGACGTCCGTCCCGCTCTTCGAGACGCGCACCGCGAGTTCGCCGTCCGTCGGGGCGGGGCCGACGCTCGTGGCCTCGAGCGCCCCCCGAATCCAGGCGGCACGCACCGGGAAGAGGAACTCTTTGCCGGCGGCGTCGAGATCGTGGACGGGGATGGAGAACTCGAGGGTTGCCATGGGTCAAAACTTCGGCAGCGGTGCAGGATAGGCGACGCCACGACCCACGCAAGGCCAGCCGTTCCGCGGCTCGGTGCAGGCGCACTCTCCAAAACGTCGGAACGGGGCGGTCCTTCGTTCGCCCCCCGCGATGCCCTCGCCCACGCGATTTCAGCGGGGCAACAAGCTTTGAACCGCTTGGTAGAGCTGCGGGTAGGGTCTCAGCGAGGCCACGCAGGCGGACACGCGCGCGACGCTCGCGTCCTCGGCGCTCTCGCCATCGGGCGGCAACATGGCCTCGAGCCACGCTCTGAGCACGCGCGGGAGCTCGGAATCCGTGCACGCGCCCAAGGCACGTGCCGCGGGCTCGGGATCGGGCGCCACCGCAAAGTAGGTCACGAGCCGCAGGATGTCGCGAGGCCGCGCGTTGCGAGCGACGATCTCCGCGAAGACGGCGCTTGCCACGGCGTGATCGCCTACGCGGAGCATCTCCGCGCCGATGGCATCCACCGCAGCCTCGCCGCCGCGTCCCACGGACGTGCGTGCGCGTAAGGCCGTCATCCCCCCGCGCTCGAGCGCGTCCGCAAGCGCTGCCGCGGTGGATTCCGTCCATTCGGCCGTGAGTCCCGGGGGAGCCCAAGAGTGGGGGCTCACGGGGATCTGCGCGGGGACTTCCTCGGGGAGCTCTGGGGGGGCAATCGCGGCGACGAGCGCACCAGGATGACGTAGCAGCCGGCCAAGATCGGCGAGAAATGTCGCGAGTTGGACGTTCGCGCCGCCTTCGGCATGCTCCGTTCGCCAAACGGCCGGGCCGAGCTGACGCGGGTCCCTGGAGAGCAGAGCCTCGAGAGGCTCCCGATTGAGCGCCGCCATGCGTCGGTCGCTAGGCCGGATTTCGTCGTCGTCACGACGCGGGAAGATTGAAGCAGAAGGGCCGCCGAAGAGCCGGACGCCTATTTCGGCCTGCTCGAGCTGAATGCCGATCGCACGGAATCGATCGGAGGGCATGGGAGCGAGCGCGGCTTGCGTCGCTAGGCGCATGCAGACTTCGAAGGCGGGCGCCCGCTTGTCGACTTCGAGCGACGCAAGACGGTCGTCGAACACGGCGCACGCTTCGAGCACCCTGGCTTCGCACGCGGAGCGCTCCCCGGCGGGAGGGGCGATTTCGGCGAGCGACGAGTCCCCCTCCGGATCGCATGCGACGGCCCACACGAGCACCGCCACGGTCGCGTCACTCGCGGCTTTGATGGGCCGTTCGTCAATGGCCACCCGAGAATGACGCGCGACCGCGCGCCGCACGCGGTCGTGGGTGCGCGAGCCCTGGCCCAGGAGGGCGGCCATACGGGCCTCCCACTCGGCGTCGTCGGCGCCGTCGCGTCCGAGCCGGGCATGGGCCAAGAGCCGGGCCGCCGGTATGCCGTGGAAGAGCGCGCTCGCCAGCGAGGCATCGACCACGAGTAGGTCGACCCGGTCGCCCACTCTGGGCGATAGCGCCTCCGTTCTCACCATCTCCGTCCTCCGCTCCGGTGCGTGCGTGGCTTCGCTGTGGCAGCGCACGAAGCACGCAAGGGACGATCCACGCGAACGCTCGGTCGGGAGACACCCGCGAGATTCCACCGATTCGAGCGGAGGGCGGGCCGGCGGTGCGGGCTCTGGCCCTTCGTGCACGCGGACGAACGCGGGCGCCCTTCAGCGATGGGCGACGCGGGGGCGAGCGAGCGGTTCGGGCTCTCGGCCTCGGTGCAAACGAACGAACGTGGGCGATGTGCCGATGACCTGTCCATCGAATGACCGTATTCCAATGGTTTCGCCTGATCCGGTGCGTGTGTCCAGTCGAGGCCAGACGGCGAGTAGGCCCGCTCGGTCCAGGGTAGACCCGGTGCAATAGTCTCCCAGATCCGCCACGACCTGCGCATAGCCTTTCTTGGCCGGTAGCGTCGTGAATAGCTCGCGCGTCGGGGCGGCGGTGACCACGGGCCACACGCAGTGGTCCGTTCCGGAGCGACGCACCACGTCGAACCGCAGCATCTCGGGGCGAAGGCGGACAACGAGGGGGCTCGAGCCACCGTTTTTTAGCGTGACGGGTATTTCGATCAGGTCGGACGACGCGGCATCGACCGTCTCCGGCGCCGTGAGGGCCAGCTTCGGTGCTCCCGGCTGCCGTTCGACGGCCACGGGCACCGGTTCGTCGGACAACCGGATGGGCGCGCTCTCCAAGAATTTCCGCCCGTCCACCTCGGGCGTCACGTCGTCAATCGGCGTGACGGCCTCGAACGCGCCGCGCGAGGGCGAGCCGAGACGAGCAACGACCACGGCTCCCGACGCAAGAGCGTCCACGTCCTTGCCTTCAAAGCAGTACAGGCGAGGCTCGAAGGTCTCGACGTATGCGCGCTTGGGAGGAAGAACGAGCGACCGCTCCATTGCGTCATCCGGACGCATGTCGACCGGAAGCGCGCAGCGTCGAGGTTTCGCGGCGCTTCGCGGTGTCACGTCGAGCGTGAGGAGGCGAGCGTCGGCCACGATTCGCACCGGAGCGTCCCCCTCGTTGGTTATGCGGAGCGCCCACGGTCCCCGCTGGGTGGGCGCGTCGAGAACCAGGCTCACCTCGGCGGGCGGAAGCTTCCCCCCCCGTCGGTGGCCGGCGTCGGTTTCGACCGCCGGCGTGGGGGTCGCGCAAGGGTCAAGCCGGTTGCGACCGACGCCGTGGCGCCGGTCACGGAGGCGGTCGCTGCCGACGAGGCGGCGGCAGGAGGCTGCGAGAAGGGGCCCCGCTTTGCGGCTGTGGTCGGTAATACCGCCGTTGTCCACGCGCCAGGCTGGCCGGCCTGCGCGCTCCGTGAGCCCCCGATCAAGGCCAAGCATGCCGCGGCGGCCAGTCGTTTCGTCCGCTTCATCTGAAATCGTCTTTAGCAGCTGCCCAACATCCCGACCGCCACCTCCGATTGCGCACGCGCCCACCGCCGCCACGGTTCACCCGCGCAGCGTTTCCAGAAGCTCGAGATCCGGGATCGCGATTGCGAAGCGCGTCTTGACGACCCCGACATCGATTTCGTCGAGGAGCTTGCAGAGCGCGATGCCGTCGTAGAGCGCCACGGGGGCCGCGCCCGGGGCGATAGCCTCTTCGCGCGCTCCCGAAAGGACTTGCCCCGTCGTGATCAACCAACCCGTCGCGGCGGGACCGTAGTGGTGAAGCGCGCCGCGAAGATCCGTCACGCGCTCGCGTCCAATCTCCCGGCCGTCCTTGCGAATGACGAGCGCAGTCGGGATGGAGTCGCCCCCCGTCTTGTGCATGGCGGAAAAATGGGCTTCGCCGCCCGGCGAACCGGAGCGACGAACGGACCTCACGTTGGTCATCCCCGCCCGCTCGATCGCAACGAGCGCCAACTCGATCAACGCGTGCCCCGGCAGCTCTTGCAGCCTGCGCAAGAGCGCGCGCCGTGAGGCTTCGCGATAACGCTCGACGGCGGCAATGACGTCTTGTTCCAGGCGCGGAAGCTCACCCCCGAGCGACCAGTCCGTCAGAGCCACTCGCGAGCCGGTCGCGAAACGAAACCGGACCCGCTGTCCACTCGCGCCGCGACGAAGATTGTCCGCTCGCAGCGAGGCTCCGACCTGGGCGGCCGCGAGTACCGGATCGCCCTGGAGCCGGCCGCGACGCATGAGCGCTTCCGCGATCGCGCGGACCGGGGCTGGACCCGCGTTCCGGTCAAACGACGAAAGCACGAGGATGGCCGCATCGGCGAGCTCTCGGCCCGCGAGTTCCTCCGTTTCGCCAAGCGGGACCTCGATGCCGGTCGGCTGCCCGCCGGCCATGATCTGCTGGCGATCCCGCACGACGGGACGTGCGGACGTGCCAGCGCCTTCTCGGTTGTCGGCGATCCATTCGCCGTCCGCCGCCGCGGCGGGGGGAGGCTGAGGACTTGGCTCGACGCGCGGCTGCGACGCACGGTCGGCCGGTGCCGCGCTGAAGCCTCCGCCAGGGAGTTCGCTTTGGGCCGCGCCGCCGCGCCCCCGCCGCCGCCGCCGCCGCCGCCGCCGCTGGCCATCGCCCTGGGCCGCCGTTTCGCTCTGGGACTGCGGGGCAAGAATCGGTTGGTCGTCATCCTCTTCGTCGTCGAAGAGCTCTGCGCCGCGCGCAGCCAAGTCCGCTCGGAGGGCCTCCTCGCCCGAAACAGGCGTGCGGCCCTCGGCCGAATCGGCGTCGTCCTCTTCGCGAGGGGGGACCGCGGCGTGGCTTGCGGCGCCGCGCAGCGCCGCTTCGATCTCGAGCGCGTTGACGTCGAGTCCGCCGTCGCGGTCCTCGTCCTCGGGCGCACTCTCCTCCGCCGGTGCCTCGGCCGCCGGGCCGGCTCCCCGCTTGGCTTTTTTCTCGTCCCACTCGCGGAGCGCGAACACCCCGGGCTTGACTTTCACAATCGGGATGTCCTTGTCCGCCTTCTTGATGGCCGCCGTGAGCCGATGGCTCATCGTGACCTCGGGTGTCTTGCCGACGTGCGACAAGAGATTCTTTGCGATCGCCGCCTCGGTAATCTCTTTGTAGTGGAGCGGTTTGCCAGCCAGGCGGAGGACCTCCGCAGCAGCTTCTATGAACGTCATGTTCTGCTTTCGTTCGTCCCCGTCACCGGGAACCCCCTGTCGAGGCGAAGGAGCGCTGATGGCTCCGACGCTCGTGTTGGTCTCCTCGCGCGCCAGCGCCAGCCCCGCCCAGCTTTCGGGCAGACCGCACGCCACACGCACGGCGCTCTTACCCCGGCTCGCACGCACCGTCAAACGCGCCATGGCAACCATGCCCAACCATGCCCAACCATGCCCAACCATGCCCAACCATGCCCAACCATGCCCAACCAGGCCCAATGCCCCAAGCCTCCGGGCCGAGGCCGAGCGGGAGAGTCTACCGATTCGATTGGGGAGCGGCAGCCGGGCCCGGTCCGTTCTTTCCGGTTGCCCCGCGGGGTTCGGTTCCCTCTTCGAGAAGCTTATCGAGCGCCTTTTGCCGTGCGGCTTCCTCGGCGGGCGTGCCGGGACCGGCCATTTTGCTTGCATCGAACGTCAGCAGGGGGAGCTGACCTGCGCTGTAGGTCGGAAGCTTGCCATCCCAGTGCTCCAGGGCGCGGTACTGGAGTACGGCCGGAGTCATCGAAAGCCGGATGGTCTCGTTGGCCTGCGCCTCCGCTCGAGCTCGGATGAGGAGGGCGTCCGCGTCGCCCTCGGCTTTCTCGCGCGCCGCCTCGGCTTGCCCATGGGCCTGGGTGATGGCCTGTTGGGCTTCGGCCTCCACCTGCGCCACGCGATTGTGGCTCTGGATGGCGTTTTGCGTGGCCTCCATCGCGCGATTGATCGCGTCCACCACGTTTTGCGGAAGTCGGAGGGCTCCGTTGATCGTCAGCTGGTCGATGATGATTCCGTCCTTCCCGAAGACCTCGCGACACTTCTCCGTCACGTCGTTGAGCATTCCGCTCTTGCCGGGGCCATAAATCTCCTGAACGGGCAGCTTCGACGTGACGTCGTTGAACGCCTCGCGGACCGTATTTCGCATGTAGCCATCGGACAACAGGGACAAGTCATTGAGGCGGAAGCGACCGTACAATCTCGGCGCGAGGTTCGGCTCGATGTGAAATGAGAGGCCGATGTCGGCGTTTGCGTTGACGCCCTCACTCGAGCTGAACGTGATGGACTCGTCGAACGGTTTTCCTTCATTGGTCGATTGTGACCAGACCACGTTTTGCACGCTCGTCGGGAAAAGTACGATTTGCTCCGTTAGAGGATTGAAAAACACCCAGCCCGTGACGACGGGCATGTCTTGAATTCCGCGATCGCTGCCCGCCAGCTTCACGCGGATGCCGACGTGTCCGGCATCGACTCGCATCGCCATTCGGCAGCCCACGATCCCAACGACCGCCGCCACGACGACCGCCAGGATCGCGAGACGCAGCGTTCTCCCGGTGCGGGCGGATTTCAACGGAACTAGTCTTGCCATCGCGCCGCAGCGTACTTGATTCGCGGGTTGCTTCGCACCCGCGCGTCGCAAACGATGCACGGAAGGTGTACGGATGACCGGCAAAAGATGCGCCCGGTCGCCTCCGCCTATGTCGCGGTTGCCGTCGTTGTCACAGCCGTTGGTTCGTTCCTCGCGTTTTCCCCCCGCACGGGGGGAGTCTTCTCTTCTGGGCGCTCGGTGGAGGCCCGACCGTGGTCCTCGGCGCAATCGCCGTCGTCGCGGCGCGACACGAGGACCTATTGCGGGAGTGGCTCTCGCCCCGCTGGGGTGACTTCACGCGCGGCCTCTTGGGCGCTCTCGTGCTCTTCGGCGCGGCGTGGGCGTTCGTTCGCGTCCTGTGTCCCGTCGCGTCTCCTCGCGAGATCTGGCTCGTCTCGCTGTACGGCCAGATCGGAGACCCGCGGACGCTTCAGGCGCACGGTGCGGAGGTGGCCGCCGCCATCGTCGCCGTCGCGGTCGCCGAGGAGATCGTGTGGCGTGGAATGGTGACCCAACGGTTGGCAGAGCGCGTGGGATCGCGGATGGCCTGGGTGTGGGCTGCCGGGCTCTATGCGCTCGGGTGCGCGCCCACCCTTTGGGCCCTTCGATCGCCCGTCGGGCTCAACCCGGTTCTCGCGATCGGCGCCTTGGGCGGTGGACTCTTGTGGGGAGCGATGGCGCGAGCCTTTGGGACGCTCGTGCCGAGTATTTTGGCGCACGCCCTGTTCGACTGGGCGGTCCTCATGATGTTTCCCTTGTGGGGAAGGCCCCTTTGGGGCTGATTGAGCGGATGACTCTCGCGCACGGCCCGCGCGCTTCGCGCGTCTTCGACCTAAGTGCCCTGGCCAAAGGTCCGGTTCAATGGGCGCGGTGGCGCGGCGAAGAGGGCGGTCGCGATCGGGTCGACATCTGCTGGCTTTACGGTGGCGCCGAGGCCAGCGGCTCTTCCGCGCTGCTCCGCTATGCGCCCGACGCGCGCGTGCCGCCCCACGAGCACACGGGCTACGAGCAGATCTTCGTGCTGTCCGGCTTTCAGCGCGACGAGCTCGGGGAATACCATGCGGGGACCATGGTCATCAATGCGCCGGGCTCGCGCCACAGCATTTGGGCTCCCGAGGGGTGCGTGGCGCTTGTCGTCTGGGCGGCGCCCATCGTCTTTCTCCACGCGGAGTGAGCCGCCGTGCGCGCGGACGAGATCGCTCCTCTGGAGGCCGCAGCGACCCGCGGGCGCATCGCGGCACGGTTGGCCCAGATCGGCGAGCGGCCGCGTGAAGATCTCGTCGAGCTCGGCGCGTTGATCGCGTGCGCCTGCCCGGCCCTCGACCACGCCATCGACGCGCATCCGGAGGACCTCGTCGCCGTCGCGCGAGGCATTCGGCAAGCGCGCGACGCGCGGACGTACCGTCGGCTCGCATCGGTCGCGGTCGGCGATCTGTCCGACGGCGACCGCGTTCGCCGAGGGCTACGCCGCCTTTCGGCGAGAGAAAAACTGCGCGTTGCCGCCCGCGAGCTCGCGGCGCACCCTGGCCATGACGTCGACGTCACCGCCCGCGAGTTGTCGGACCTGGCGGACGTCTGTTGCGAGGTCGCGCTTGCGGAGGCGCTTGCCTGGGCCGAGGACCGCTTCGGCGAGCCCCTCGTCGTCGGCGGTGCGCCCTGCGGATTCGTCGTCATCGGGATGGGCAAGCTTGGTGGCCGGGAGCTCAACGCCGGCAGCGACATCGACTTGATCCTCTTTTACGACACCGATGACGGCTTCGTGCGCCGTCATGGCACGGACAGCGGGCAAAGCTTGCACGAGCATTTCACCCGGGTTGCCCAACGATTCGTGGCAACGCTCGACGAAGCGACCGACGACGGCGTCGTCTGGCGGGTCGATCTGCGCTTGCGCCCTGAAGGGACGACCGGGCCGCTCGTCAACGCGCTCGCCGCGGCCGAGCGTTATTACGAGACGTGGGGCAGGCCCTGGGAACGTGCGGCGCTCGTCCGTGCGCGAGCCATCGCCGGAGACTTGAAGTTCGGCGCGCGCCTGCTCGATGCGCTCGCGCCCTTCGTATGGCGCAAGGCCGTTGATCCCGGCGTCATCGAGAATATGGCCGAAATGCTCGTGCGCGCGCGAGCGGAAGCGGGCGTAGCCTCCGCGGCCGACCTCAAGATCGGACCGGGGGCAATCCGCGAAGTGGAGTTCTTCACCCAGGGACTTCAGCTCGTGTGGGGCGGCCGCGAACCCCGTGTGCGAAGCAGAAACACCATCAACGGTCTGCATCGGCTGCGCGCCTGCGGCTTCGTCACCGAGCGCGAGGAGCGCGAGCTTTCGGACGCCTACTTGTTTTTGCGGCGGGTCGAGCATCGTGTTCAGTTCGCGACCGGGCAACAGACCCATACCCTGCCGAGCGATCCCGCAATGCTCGACCGCGTGGCGCGCTCGCTCGGGTACGACGGACCCGGCGCCCTCGAGCGCGAACTCGCCGCGGTGCGGGCTAGGGTCTCGCGCCGGTTCGCCTCGCTCTCCCCGGCCCAGCCGCCACGCGACGATGCGCGGCTGGAACTTCTCTGGGCCGCGCTCGACGCGCAGGACGAACCGGCGGTGGCCGACGCGGCCGCCGCCCGCTTCGGGGCCGCCTCCGCGGCCGATCTGCCGAGGCATTTGCTTGCGCTCGCTCGGGTTCCGGACCGGCCGCTCGGAGCCCGCACGCGCGATCACGACAAGGGCTTCGCCGCCCGACTCATCGATGCCCTTGCGGACGCGGCGGACCCCGAGCAGGCGACTCGACTCCTCGCGGCCTTTTTCACGCGCCTGGCCACGCCCGGTGTGTACGTGCGGGCGCTCGCGGATGACCCCCGCCTGGTACGCGCCTTGTGCTCTCTGCTCGGCGCAAGCGCTTTCCTGGGAGAGGCCATCGTAAGTCATCCCGACTTGGTCGATCGCGTCCTGTTCGCCCGAGGGGCCGTGACCCCCGATCTCGCGCGAGCGCAAGTCGACCAAGAGGTGGCTCTGCTGTCGGAGGCCCACGCGATCGACGTCGACGAGTTCGTCGGCGCGATTCGACGCGCGAAGCGACGCGCGACGTTCGAGATCGGCCTCGCCGACCTCGCCGGTGAGCTCGGCCCTTTCGCCGTGGCGCAGGCGCTCACGGCCCTCGCGGATGCCGCGCTGTCTCACACGGTTCGCTTCGCGATGGCGGAAGAGGTGGCCGGAAATCCCGCACAGCGAAATCCCGCACAACGACCCGGCGCGCCGGAGCCGCCGCTGGCGCTCGCGCTCATCGCCCTGGGGAGCTTCGGGGGACGCGAGATGGGCTACGGGTCGGACCTCGACCTCTTTTTCGTATACGACGGCGGCCCCGACGCGGCGCCGGAGGCCTCCGCGAGAATCGCACAGCGAGTGCTGCGATTGATGGAGACTTCGCACCACGAGGGCATAGGGTACGATCTGGATACCCGGCTTCGCCCCTCCGGCAACCAGGGCATGCTCGTCGTATCGCTCGAGGGCTTTGCGCGATACCAGGAAGAGCGGGCCGAAGCGTGGGAGCGCCAAGCGCTGGTCAAAGCGCGGGCGTGCGCGGGGAATGTGGACCTCGGCGCCCGCGTGATCGCCCTCGCGCGTCGCGCGGCCTACGAGCGGGGCGCGCCCGACCCCGCACGTGTCCAACACCTGCGGGGCCGGATGGAGCGGGAGCTGGGTCACGAACGGCTCGATCGTTCCCCGGCACGCTACGATTTGAAGGTCGGCCGCGGCGGCTTGGTGGACATCGAGTTCGCGACCCAGTGGCTTCAGATGCGTCACGGCCAGGATCCCCGGGTTCGAACGAGCGAGACCGAGGTCGCGCTCTCTGCGCTCGAAACGAGTGGATACCTCGACACGCCGACCTCGGAGGTCTTGCGCGAGGCGTGGCGCTTTCTGCGACGACTCGAGCAGCGGCTGCGCATTTCGCACGGGACGAGCGTGAGTCTGCTCGAGGAGGGCGCGCCCGGCCTCGTGACGTTGGCCCGCCGCATGGGAATGCGCGACGGACCCCGGGTGACCGCGGAGCAAGCGCTGCTCGATCGATACGCCCACGTGACTCGAGAGGTTCGGGCCGCGTACCTGCGCGTCCTCGGGCTCGGGTAGACTCGGGAGGCCCATGAAGCTTTGCCCGAATTGCGAAGAAGCCTATCCGGACGAGGCCGCGTTCTGTCCGTTCGACGGCCAAGCGTTGGTTCGCAACGTGGACCCCCTGCTCGGCCGCACGATGGCCGCGCGGTACCGGCTGGTCCGGCGGCTCGGGAGCGGGGGAATGGCGGTGGTCTACCTCGCGCGGCACGTGATGATCGAACGGCGGAACGCGATCAAGATTCTGCGCCAGGACCTCGGAATGAATCCCGCCCACCGCGAGCGCTTCTTGCGCGAGGCCCGCGCCGTCAATCGGATCGACCATCCGAACATCGTCGAGATTACCGACTTCGGCGAAGACGGGGGGCTTGTGTTCCTCGTCATGGAATACATCGAGGGAGCTTCGCTGGCTTCGTTGATTAGCCACAACGCGTTCCCCTGGAAGCGCGCGGCGCGCGTCGGCCTGCAGGTGGCCTCGGCCCTCGGTCGGGCCCACGAGCTCGGCGTCATTCACCGCGATCTCAAGCCAGAGAACGTGCTCCTCTGCATTCGGGACGGACGCGACGTGGTCAAGCTGACCGATTTCGGCATCGCGAAGATCGTCGACGCGCCGGCGCTCACGTTCTCGGAGCAGCGATTTGGTACCCCGGGCTACATGGCGCCCGAGTACATCGAAGGGGCGCCGACGAGCGCTCGCGGCGATCTGTACGCGTTCGGCGTCGTGCTCTACGAATTGCTCACGGCCCACCTGCCGTTCGATGCGCGGTTTCCTGTGGAGCTCTTCGCGTTGCAAATGAGCGGATCGCTCATCGCACCGAGCGCGCGCGTCGACGGGATTCCTCCAGAGCTCGAGGGGCTCATCTTGAGGATGCTCGCGCGCCATCCCGACGATCGGCCGCGCGACGCGTTCGCCGTGCATGATGCCTTGCAAGCGATTCTGGCGGGCGCCGCACCCCGCCCTTCGCATCCGCTGGACGCAGGCGGACGGGATCCCGTGTCCACGGGCGCCGCCGACGAGGTGCAAGCCTCCGACGAGCCCCGGTCGAAGGTCGAGAGCGAGATCCCGGCGCGATGGCATTCGAGCATTCTCCAACTCGAGCGTAAGATCGAAGAAGCTCGCCGCGTCCGCGGACAAACGGACCCCCGCGTTCGCCGCGCGTGCGATCTCGTCGAAACGGCGCGAGGCCTCTTGGCGTCTCTCGAACGCGCGGCGGGCGCCGTGTCCGAACACCAGGTGGCTGTCGATGGTCTCGAGGCGGAGGGCCGTGAGTTTCGGGCGAGGTTGGGCCACGCGATCGATACCCTGTCCCACGATCGGTCTCGCGAACGCGCGCGCCTCGACGCCATCGCGCTTCGGACCGCCGCGATTGACCAGGAGTTGGCGGGGCCGGGGCGAGACGCGCGGAAAGAGGAAGGCCTCGCGGGGGAACGGGCCGCGCTCTCCGCCCAGCAGTTGCAGGGAGGAGCCGTGGACGTCGATCTGGGGTACCGAATCGAGACTCTCGAACGGCAGATTAACGAGCGCAACGAGGCGCTCGACTCCCGCCTCGCCGAGGCGACGGCCAAGCTCGAAGGGGCGCTCTCGGCGGTGCGGCGAATGACTCGGGAGCTTACGCGTACGCGCGAAGACGCCGAGCGGGCTCTCAAGGCGTGAGGGTTGACGCCGAACGCGTTCAACGTTCGAGAAGGCCGCCGAGCCGCCGGCGGCGGCGGGGGGCGGGGTCGTTGTCGCGCAGGAATCGAAGATTCGCGTGATTGATGGCGGCGTGAGCCACGAGCGGACCCGCGAGGCTACCCGTGGCCGCAAAGACCGCCCCGAACAGGCAGCCCATGAGCGTGGCCCATGTCATCCACGGCCAGCGCGCCGGGCCGCGAACCTGGTGCAAAGCGCCGAACACGATGGACGACGCGACGATCCCAACGATCGGAACGAGCAGACCCCGAAACAGGAGCTCCTCACCCAACGCGCTCGCGACGGCGAGAGCGAGCAGCGCGCCGCCGCTCGCGCGGTGTACGGCGGGCCGCAGCGCTTCGTGCAGCGAGCGCGCCCAAGGCGCTCGGCGGACCATGATCCGGGTGGCCGCGATCGTCGTTACCCCCAGCGGTATCCCCGTGCCCAAGCTGAGGAGCCACGACGCCGGGCCGGGCGCACCGAGCCAGCCGTGGCACTCGATTGGACTCCGCCCGAGCGCCGCGGAAACGCCGAGCGCGAGCGCGGCCATCACGCCGTAGGTGCCTAGCAGAGGGAGTGCCGCTGCCGCATGAAGCGGGCGCGCACCGTCCGCGCCTGCCGCTCCGTCATCCTGAGCGAGTCGGCCCCGGGCTCGAGCACCGAGTATGTGCCCGTCCCTGCCGGCCGCCATTGTGAAGTCACGCTCCCATGCGCGCGCGCGCGGCGCAAGCCCGGGCGCGTGAAGTGAGGTGTCGGCGCCGGAGCCACGGGCGCCGACGCCTGTGCGAAGGGGGAGCCGCGCCGGAGCCACGGGCGCCGACGCCTGTGCGAAGGGGAGCCGCGCCGGAGCCACGGGCGCCGACGCCCGTGCGAAGGGGAGCCGCGCCGGAGCCACGGGCGCCGACGCCCGTGCGAAGGGGAGCCGCGCCGGAGCCACGGGCGCCGACGCCCGTGCGAAGGGGAGCCGCGCCGGAGCCACGGGCTCCGACGCCCGTGCGAAGGGGAGCCGCGCCGGAGCCACGGGCGCCGACGCCTGTGCGAAGGGGAGCCGCGGCAAACGGCTCGAGTGGGCAGATAGGCTAGAGTTGGTACCGTTACCCCGGATGTCGACCTCTTCTTCCGACGAGCGCCCGCGTGTACTCATCGTCGATGACGAGAAGTTCATTCGTGACATCCTGGCCGACTTTCTCGGAATGGAGGGCTACATCGTGCGCACGGCCGAAGACGGCAGCGCGGCTCTCGTCGAGCTTGGCAACGCTCACTACGACCTCGTCATCAGCGATTTGAAGATGCCCCGCATGGGGGGAATCGAGCTTCTCGACGCCATCGGCACCGCGGCGCCGAACGCTCTCACCGTCATCATGACCGGCTTCGGCACCGTCGAGACGGCCATCGACGCCATGAAACGCGGAGCTTACGACTACATCCTCAAGCCGTTCAAGGTGGAGGAGGTTATCCGCGTCGTGCAGCGGGGACTCGAAAAGCAGCGTCTCTCGGCCGAAAATCTGCGTCTACGCGAGGCCCTTTCGCTCTACACGGTGAGCGAGGCCATCGCGGCCAGCTTGTCGCTCGAGGAAGTTCTCGCCCCGGCGGTGCCGCCGGCGGTCGTCGTGCCGTAGAGATTTCCGCCCAAATCCGCGATGAGGTTGCCGTTCGGCGTGGCGCCATCGGTCGTGCCGCCGGCGAAATTGTAGAGCACCGTCTCGTTGTTCTTGCCGGTGACTTCGAACACCACGCCGAGGCTGCTCGTGCCGCCGGTGCTGGCCGTGCCGAACAGATCGCCGCCGGCATTCATGATCAGGCCGTTGTCGGGGTTACCGCCATTGCTGCCGTTGAAGTTCTGGAAAACGTTGAAGGTCTGCGCCTGCGCGCCGGCGGCCGTCAGGGCGGCAAGCGCCGCCGCGGACATCGCCACACGCATGATCTTACCCAAGCCGGATTTGCTTTGCATCGATGTCGCCCCGTCTGACAGTGCTGCTGCGGAGGGAAAGCGTAACATGATTTGCGCGCGGTGTATCGCATTTGCGTGGCCTGCGGCAGGGCCCACCTGTAACAAGGTAAGAATCCCGTAATCGCCTGTGATCGCGATCACTTCAAAAATGGGTGAAGCCCTTGCGCGGGACGGCGATTTCGCGGCCGTTTTCGTCCAGCAGAGCGATGCCGGCGCCGTCCACAACCCTGCCGATTTCCGTGACCTCCGTATTCGCCCGTTGTCCTATTTCGAGAATGGCGTCGCGGTTCGCCGGCGGTGCGGTGAAGGCGATTTCGTAATCGTCGCCGCTGGTGGCGGCGGTGAGGCGCATGATGGGCACGTCGCCGCACAGCGCGCGGAAGTCTTTCGAGAGCGGGATGCGGGCGGCGCCGATTTCCATGCGGATGTTCGACGCCCGGGCGATGTGTTCGAGATCGGCGATCAGTCCGTCGGAGACATCGAGTGCTGCGCTCGCAAACCCGCGCAATGCGAGGCCGAATGTGGTGCGCGGTGTCGGCGTCCGGTAGCGGGCGATGAGCGCGTCCATCGCGGGCACCGCGCCCGCGACTGAATGCGGGGCATCGGCGTTTTGCAGAAGAGAAAGACCTTCGCCGGCATCGCCGATGGTGCCGGTGACGAAGACGAGATCGCCCGCTCTCGCCCCTGCCCTGCGGATCATCGTGCCGCGCGGGACCGTGCCCAGCGCGGTGATAGCGAGGACGAGCGGACCCGGTGTGCGCGTGGTGTCGCCGCCGATGAGCGAGATGCCGAATTCCTCCTGATCCTCGCCAAGGCCGCGCGCGAAGGCCGTCAGCCATGCCATGTCGGGCCACCCGGGCAGCGCCAGCGCGAGAAGATAGGCGCGCGGGGCCGCGCCTTTCGCCGCCAGATCGGAGAATTCACCCGCAGCGATTTTTTCGCGATGGTGTCGGGCGGATCGTCATGCAGGAAATGCACGCCTTCGATGAGCGCGTCGGCGGTGACGACGAGTTCTTCGCCTTCGGGCACGGCGATGGTTGCCGCATCGTCCGTGAGGCCGAACGCGCCGGGCGCGGATCGGGCCAGCGGCGCGAAGAGTTGCGCGATCAGTTCGAATTCGCTCGCGCGCGGCTCAGAACTGAAGCTCGTCATCGGGCGGGGTTTCTCCGAACTCCGGGGCACGCTTCCTGTGCGCCAGTCTGTCGAGGACCGCATTGACGAAAGCGACTTCGTCGGCGTCGCAAAAGGCATGCGCGACATGGAGATATTCGTCGATGACGACTTTCGCCGGCACGGTCTTCTGCGCGATCAGTTCGTAGGTGGCGGCGCGCAACACGGCGCGCAGCGTCGAATCGATGCGTTGAAGTTTCCAGTCCTTCGACAGCGACGCGGCAATCGAACGGTCGATCTCGACCTGATGGACGGGAACGCCGTGAACGATTTCGGAAAAGAATTCTTCGTCCGGCTCGCCCGCGGGCTTCGATTCCGGTTCATGGGCGAAACGGTGATCGACAAACTCCTCGCGCCACGGTCTCCGCATCGCCGCCCGTCAACTCCATCTGATAGATCGCCTGGACGGCGGCCAGACGCGCGGCACTGCGAGCCGTCCGGTCCGCGCGTTCGCCGTCGGCGGTTGCGGGAATGGAGGTCACAGATGGGCGCCCGAGCCGCGCCCGCACATTGACGAGCGCGAGGCAGGCCCGCGCGGCGTCGCCGCCCTTGTCCAGGCCGTCGCGCGCGGCGCGCGCCAGCGCCTGCGCTTCGTTCTCGCACCGTCAGGATGCCGTTGCCGATGCAGAGGCCGTGATGAAGCCCGAGATCCATCAGGCCGCGCGCGGATTCATTGGAGACGATTTCGAAATGCTAGGTCTCGCCGCGGATGACGCAGCCCAGCGCCACGAAGCCGTCATAGCTCTTGCCGGCGCCCTCGCCCGCCTGCGCGGCAAACAGGATCGCCGCCGGAATTTCCAGCGCGCCGGGCACGGTGATGCGCTCGAAACTGCGCGCCCGCCGCTTCCAGCGCGGCCGTCGCGCCATCCAGCAGCGCGATCCGCGATATGGGCATAGAACCGCGCCTCGACGATCAGGACATTCGGCGCTCATTGCGTCCTGCTCCCGTTGTCCTTTCGCGGCCGCGGATGCGCATGCGTGCCGACGATGTTGAGGCCGTAGCCTTCGAGCGCGACGATCTTCTTTTCCGGCGTGTCGGTCAGCAGGATCATGTCCCTCACGCCCGAGATCGAGCAGAATCTGCGCGCCCACGCCATATTCCTTCACGCGCCGGCGGTCGATGTCTTCCGCCACGCGCCGCAGCACGACATCGGAGACGAAAGTCGGCCGCGTCTGGCGCAACATGACCACGACGCCGCGGCCGGCTTCGGCGACGATGCGCATGGAATTCGGCCAGCACGTCGCGCTCGTAGGGCGATAGCCCAGCAGATCGCTGAAGATGTTGAGCGCATGCATGCGCACCAGAACCGGCTCCGGCGTCGTGATGTCGCCCTTCACCAGCGCGATATGCTCGGCATATTCGATCGTGTTGACATAGACGATCATGCGCCACTCGCCGCCATGATGGCTCTGGAATTCGCGTCTCCACGGTGCGCTTGACGAAGTGATCGTAGCGGCGGCGATAGGCGATCAGGTCGGCGATGGTGCCGATCTTGAGGCCGTGCAGCTGCGCGAACTGCACGAGATCCGGCAGCCGCGCCATCGTGCCGTCGTCGTTCATGATTTCGCAGATCACGCCGGCGGGATAGAGCCCGGCGAGCCGCGCGATATCGACCGCGGCTTCCGTGTGGCCGGCGCGCACCAGCGCGCCGCCATGGCGCGCCACCAGCGGAAACACGTGGCCCGGCGATCACGATGTCGCCCGGGCCCTTGGTGGGATCGATCGCGACCGAGATCGTATGGGCGCGGTCATGCGCGGAAATGCCGGTGGAGATGCCTTCCTTCGCCTCGATCGAAACGGTGAAGGCCGTCTGATGCGGCGTGCCGTTGACCTGCGTCATCATCGGAATGTGCAGCGCGTTCGGCGCGTTCCTGCGTCAGCGCGAGGCAGATCAGGCCGCGGCCATATTTGGCCATGAAATTGACCGCCTGCCGGCGTGCACATCTGCGCCGGGATCACGAGATCGCCCTCGTTCTCGCGATCCTCGGCATCGACGAGGATGAACATGCGCCCGTTGCGCGCGTCCTCGATCAGTTCCTCGATGGAGGAAATATAATCGCGGAACATGCGTCTAGCCCTTTCACCAGCCGCGCGACATAACGCGCCAGCACGATCGATTTCGAAATTGACCCTGCTCGCCCGGCTTTGCGCTCGCCGAAGGTCGTGACCTTCAGCGTGTGCGGAATGATATTGACGCCGAAGCGCGCGCCGTCGACGTCGTTCACGGTCAGCGAAACGCCGTCCAGCGCGACCGACCCTTCGGCGCGATGAAGCGCGCAAGCGCTGCAGGCGCCTGGAACGTCATGCGCATCGATTCGCCTTCGGGCACGACGCGCACGATTTCGGCC
This sequence comes from uncultured delta proteobacterium, assembly GCA_963831555.1. Classification (GTDB taxonomy): domain Bacteria; phylum Myxococcota_A; class Polyangia; order Polyangiales; family Polyangiaceae; genus Palsa-1150. The sequence goes on along the minus strand of CAWHQT010000010.1, from coordinate 4,717 downwards.
ACGCCGTCGACATGGCCGGTGACGATGTGGCCGCCCAATCTCGTCGCCGACGCGCATGCGGCCGCTCGAGATTGACGCGGTCGCCCGCCTTCCACTGCGCCCATGTTGGTTTTCGACAGTGTCTCGGCCGAGGCGGTGACCGCGAACCAGCGGTCCTTCGCGCTGCCCTTGTCGACGACCGTCAGGCAGACGCCGGAGCAAGCGATCGAAGCGCCGATCTCGACCGCCGCCACGTCGTAATTGGTGGCGATCACGACATGGGTGTCGCCGCGCTTTTCGATGTGCCGGACCTTGCCGACATCCGTGACGATTCCTGTGAACATGGTGTCCTTTTTAGGCCCTGGCCGCGAAGCTTTCCAGAAGGTCGGAGCCGAGCTTTCGGCGTCCGACGCACGCGAAAGCGCGGCGTTTCGTCCAGACTGAACGCCGCCAGCGCGTCGATCGCGGCATGCCCCGCGCCGCCCAGCAGCAGTCGGCGCGCGGAAGATTTCGAGGCGGTCGGCAAGCCCGCGATCGAGAAAGGCGGCATGCACCGCCGCACCGCCTTCGACCAGCAGCCGCGTGATGCCGCGCTCGGCAAGCTCGTGCAGCACGGCGGCGATGTCGGGCCGGCCCCGCGCATCGCGCGCGACGCTCGACGATTTCGACGCCAGCGGCGCGCAAGCGCGTCGCCGCCGTCGGCGGCGGTGAAAACCAGCGTCGGAATTTCGCGCGCACTCTGCGCAAGCTTCGACCCTTCAGCCGAGCCGAAGCTCGCGTATCGAGCACGACGCGCATCGGCGAACGCTCTTCGAGTCCCGGCAAGCGGCATGTCAGCTCCGGATCGTCCGCCAGCGCGGTTCCGATGCCGATCAGGATGGCGTCATGCCGGGCGCGCAGCAGATGACCGAAGCGGCGCGCCTCTTCGCCCGTGATCCATTTGCTTTCGCCGGCGGCCGTGGCGATGCGGCCGTCGAGGCTTTGCGCGATTTTGAGCGTGACGAGCGGGCGATCGTTCCGTGACGCGCATGAAGAAAGCCTGCGTTGAGCTTCGCCGGCTTCGCCTTTCGAGCATGCCGACGGTCACTTCGATCGCCGGCTTCGCGCAGCATCGCAAAGCCGCCGCCTTTGACGCGCGGATCGGGATCCTCGATCGCGGCGACAACGCGCGCGACACCGGCTGCGATCAACGCATCCGCGCAAGGCGGCGTCTGACCGATGATGCGCGCAAGGTTCGAGCGTCACATAGGCTGTGCGCGCCGCGCGCCGCGCTGCCCGCTTGCGCCAGCGCGACGGCCTCCGCATGCGGACGTCCGCCATCCTGCGTCCATCCGCGTCCGACAAGAGTGCCGTCGGGCGAAACGATCACGCAGCCGACCGCAGGATTCGGCGCGACCCGACCGAGCGCGCGCCGTGGCCAGAGCCAGCGCATGTCGCATGTGGCGTTTTTCGTTCAACGGGGCGTGCGGCGCTCAATCCCGGTCGCCGCCCTCCATCTCGCCGATCAGGGCTTCGAAATCCTTCGTTTCGCGGAAATTGCGATAGACGGACGCGAAACGCACATAGGCCACCTTGTCGAGGCTCGACAGCGCCTGCATCACAAGCTCGCCGATCACACTCGACTGGATTTCGTTTTCGCCCATGCTTTCCAGCCGTCGCACGATGCCCGTCACCATGCGGTCGATGCGGTCGGCTTCCACGGGGCGCTTGCGCAAGGCATGCGACAGCGAACGCTCGAGCTTGTCGCGCTCGAACGGCTCACGCCGGCCGTTCTTCTTGACGACGACAAGCTCGCGCAGCTGCACGCGCTCGAAGGTCGTGAAGCGTCCGCCGCAAGCGGGGCAATGGCGCCGGCGCCGGATCGCAGAATTGTCCTCGCTGGGCCGGCTATCCTTGACCTGGGTGTCGTCATGTCCGCAAAACGGGCAGCGCATGGGCGCCTGTATCTCTCTGTTATTGATAGATCGGGAAACGCTGGCAAAGATCCGTCGACGCGCGCGCGCACGCTGGCCTCGACGCGCCGGATCGCCCGCCTCGCCGTTTTTGGCGACGGCATCGACCACTTCGACTATCAGCTTGCCGATTTCCTTGAACTCGGCCGGACCGAAGCCGCGCGTCGTGCCGGCGGGCGAACCGAGACGGATGCCCGACGTGATCGCGGGCTTCTCGGTATCGAAGGGAATGGCGTTCTTGTTGCAGGTGATGTTGGCGCGATCGAGCGCCTTCTCGGCGGCGCGGCCCGTCGCCTTCTTCGGCCGCAGATCGACGAGCATCACATGCGTGTCCGTGCCGCCCGAAACGATGTCGAGGCCTTCCGCGTGCAAGGTCTCGGCGAGCGCCTTGGCGTTCTCGACCACCGATGCGCGCATAGAGCTTGAAGTCCGGCTTCAGCGCTTCGCCGAACGCGACCGCCTTGGCGGCGATCACATGCATCAGCGGACCGCCCTGCAATCCGGGGAAAACGGCGGAGTTGATCTTCTTGCCGAGGTCGGCGTCGCGCGACAGGACCATGCCGCCGCGCGGACCGCGCAACGTCTTGTGCGTTGTCGTCGTGACGACATGGGCGTGCTCGAGCGGATTGGGATGCACGCCGCCCGCGACGAGACCGGCGAAATGCGCCATGTCGACCATGAAAAAAGCGCCGACGGAATCGGCGATCTCGCGAAAGCGCGTGAAATCGATGAAGCGCGAATAGGCCGAGCCGCCCGCGATGATCAGTTTCGGCTTGTGGGCCTTCGCCAGCGCCTCGACTTCGTCCATGTCGATGCGATGGTCCTGGCGGCGCACGCTGTAAGGAACCGGCTTGAACCATTTGCCCGACTGGTTGACCGGCGAGCCGTGCGTCAGATGGCCGCCCGCGTCGAGGCTGAGCCCCATGAACGTGTCGCCCGGCTGCATCAGCGCGAAGAACACCGCCTGATTCGCCTGCGCGCCGGAATGTGGCTGGACATTCGCGAAAGAACAGTCGAATAGCCGCTTCGCCCGGTCGATCGCCAGCTCCTCGGCGACATCGACATATTCGCAGCCGCCATAATAGCGCCGGCCCGGGATAGCCTTCGGCATATTTGTTGGTAAGCACCGATCCCTGGGCCTCCAGGACCGCCTTGGAGACGATGTTCTCGGAGGCGATCAGCTCGATCTTTTCCTGCTGGCGCTTCAGTTCGTCGGCGACGGCACGCGCGATCTCGGGGTCGGTTTTCGCCAACCCGCTGGAGAAAAAGGGAGCATTCCGCGGCCCCGCCGCGTTCGACATCGCTGCCATCTCACGCCTCACATAGCCCAACGCTTGCGGCCAACCCTATACGGCCGGCATCGCTCGTGTACTAGGCGTAACTCTTTACCAAATCTAGCGCCAGATCACGAGATTTTGCGGCCCCAAAGGCCGGCCCCGGCGCCCGCCGTCCGCGCGCAACATCCAACAAAAGCTAGTGCGAGAGTAACGCCATGCCAGGTAAACGCAGAAGTTGTAAAGCAACAACTTGTGCGTGCAATCACCTCACAAGCATTGACTAAAACGAGCATCCAATATTCGCAGAGTTATTGCCGGCAAATATGAACCGACATGCCACCTAACTTATGAGACATATACCCGGTCATTCCGGATATTTGACAACATCGCTTGATTTACCATCAGTCTCGGTAATAGAACATCTGTTACGTCAAACATTATCAACCGTACAATCCAACATTGGAGTAGATGGGCAATATGAGTGACTCACTTGCCGGAAAGACAGACGACATTCTGAAATTCGCGAGCGATATCGTTGCGGCCTATGTCAGCAACAATCCCGATCTCGGTGTCGGAAATCCCGGACATGATCAAAAGCATCCACGCGACGCTTGGCGGTCTGGCCAGTGGCGTGCCCGGCGAAGTCGCCACCACGCAAAAGCCGGCGGTGAATATGAAGAAATCGATCACGCCCGAATATGTGATCTGTCTCGAAGACGGCAAGAAACTCAAAATGCTCAAGCGCTATCTGCGCACGCGCTACGGGCTTTCGCCGGAAGAATATCGCGCGAAATGGGGCCTGCCGGCCGACTACCCGATGGTCGCGCCGAACTACGCGGCGCAGCGTTCCGAATTCGCCAAGAAGATCGGCCTCGGCAGTACGGCGCCGGAAAGAAATCGCGCCGCCGCTGATCGCGACGCGCCATGCTGGAATTCGACGCGGCGGAGCCTCAGGCTTCGCCGCGTTGCTTTTTGAGGACGTAGGCAAGCTTGTGCACGGCGTTGCCTTCAGCACCGCGCGGGGCGCCGAAGCTGGGCCGACGATGCTCGCTTCGACACCCGATCTTGGGATCGATAGCCGTGACCTTCACGACGCTGCCCTGCGTCACAAATTCGATCAGAATTCGCCGCCTGCGCCGTCGGGTTTGCGCTGAGGCATGCGCTGTCAGGCCGCCCGCGCCGAGACGATGGGCCGTCCACACGATATCGAGCGCGCGCACGAGATCGCGCATCATTTCACTCGGTGTGGACGGCGACGGCGTGAACCGCAGCCTTTCCGTGCCGCGCGGCACGGTCGGGATAATTGATCGGCTGCACATAGATCGCTGATCTCGAAGCAGAGCGTCCGAGACGGCTTGCAGAGCGCCGCATCGCCCACGAACACCGGAACCACGTGGCTCGGCGAATTCATCACCGGCAGGCCCGCATCCGCGAGCATTTTTTTCAGCCGCGCGGCATTGGCGTGCATCGTCTCGCGCTCGGTCTCGCTCAGCTTCAAATGCCTGATGC
>CAWHQT010000009.1:0-235735 GCA_963831555.1 uncultured delta proteobacterium | reverse complement strand
CAACGGCACCCATGCCCGAGCGAGCGACGAACGATTTCGACGAGCCAAAGACGATTTTCATCCCTCGGACGGCGAATTCCGAATCGGGCCCGGAATGTCTCGTTGCAACGTCAAATTCAGGCCACCGCGACGGGCACGGCCGGTGTCGCGGTGCGGCCGCCCTTGGCCAGCACCTTGTCTTCGAGGGCCGCCTCGATGACCTGGTCCATCTTGCTCACGAAGACCAACTCGAGGCTCTTCTTGATCTCGTCAGGCACCTCATCGAGGTCCGCGCGGTTGCGCTCGGGGACGATGACCCTCTTGATGCCGGCCCGGTGGGCCGCGAGGACCTTCTCCTTCAGGCCACCGATGGGCAGCACTCGCCCGCGCAACGTGATTTCGCCGGTCATCGCGACGTCGTGGCGGACGCGCACGCCGGTGAGGAGCGAGACGAGCGCGCTCAGCATCGTCACGCCCGCGCTCGGGCCGTCCTTGGGCATCGCGCCTGCGGGGACGTGGATGTGGATGTCGCTGTCCTCGACGAAGTTGCGCGAGATGCCGAACCGCTCGGCGTTCGAGCGCACGTAGCTGAGCGCCGCGGTGGCGCTCTCCTTCATCACGTCGCCGAGCTGCCCGGTGAGCGTGAGCTTGCCTTTGCCCGGCATCTTGGTCGCCTCGACGAAGAGAATCGCACCGCCGACCGGCGTCCACGCGAGGCCGGTCGCCACGCCCGGGTCCTCCGTGCGCTCGGCCACCTCGTTCGTGAACTTTCCCGGACCGAGGCTGCGCCGCAGGTCGTCCTCGCTGCGAACGACCACCTGGCCGTCGACCTTGCCCTCGGCCGCCTGGACCACCACCGCGCGGACGATCGCGGCGATCTGCCGCTCGAGCGAACGGACGCCCGCCTCCCGCGTGTACTGGTCGATGACCCTCTCGATGGCCTCGTCGGTAACCTCGATTTGCTCGGCCGTCATGCCGTGCTCGCGGAGCTGCTTCGGCAGCAGGTGGCGCCTGGCGATCGCGAGCTTCTCGGCGCGGGTGTAGCCGGGGATCTCGATGATTTCCATGCGGTCGCGCAGGGGCGCGGGAATGGTGTCCCCGACGTTGGCCGTCGCCACGAACACCACCTTGGACAGGTCGTAGGGGATCTCCAGGTAGTGGTCGGCGAAGGTGTCGTTCTGCTCCGGATCGAGCACCTCGAGCAGCGCGGACGACGGATCGCCGCGGTAGTCGCTGCCGAGCTTGTCGACCTCGTCGAGCACGAAAACCGGCGTCGTGGTGCCCGCCTTCTTCATGCCCTGGATGATCTGGCCGGGGAGCGCGCCGACATACGTCCGACGATGCCCGCGGATCTGCGCCTCGTCGTGCACGCCGCCGAGCGACGCGCGCACGAACTCGCGGCCGAGGGCCTTGGCGATGCTCTTGCCGAGCGACGTCTTGCCGACGCCGGGGGGCCCGATGAGACAGAGGATGGGGCCCTTGGTGTTACCCTTCACCTTGCGCACGGCGAGGTACTCGAGGATGCGCTTCTTGACCTTCTCGAGCCCGTGGTGGTCGGCATCGAGCACGGCACGCACCGCCGCGATGTCGGGCTCGGGCGCGGCGCCCGCCTCCCATGGCAGATCGAGGATCCACTCGAGGTAGGTGCGGACCATGCCTGCCTCGGGCGATTGACCTGCCATCGAGCGCAGGCGCTTGAGCTGCTTTTTCGCGACCTCCGACGCCTCGGGCGAGAGCGTTGCCTTGGCGATGCGCTCGGCCAGCTCGTCGAGATCGTTCGACTCCTCTTCGCCCTCGCCCAGCTCCTCCTGGATCGCCTTGAGCTGCTGCCGAAGGACGTACTCGCGGTGGCTCTTGTCGTTGTCTTCCTTGACCTGCGAGTTGATCTTGTCACGCATGCGCAGAACTTCGGTGCGGCGACCGAGGTGCACGAGGAGCCTGCGGATCCTTGCTTTCCGATCGACGAGGCCAAGCAGCTCAACTTTCTCCTCGACGGAGGCATCGAGGTACGTCGCGACGACGTCGGCCAGCTCACCCGGGGCCTGGATCGCGGCGACCCGCGCCGCGACCTCGCGCGCAACCGGCAATAGCTCGAGGAAGCTGCCCGCCGCCTCGCGCAGGCTCAGGCCGAGGGCCTGGAGCTCGTCGTCGTCGCGGGTCGCGGTCGGCTCGACGGGCTCGACGCGCGCCTGCATGTACGGCGTCGTCCGCTCGATTGAGCTCAGCCGCACGCGGGCGACGCCCTCCACCACGATCGCGTACGTGCCCTTGCGCCGCTTCTCGACGGCGACGACGCGCGCGAGCGTTCCGAGATCGTGCAGATCGGAGGGGGACGGTTCGTCGACGCCCGCCTCACGCTGGGCGAAGACGACCACGTAAGGGATCCTGTCGGCTACCACGCGCTCGACCAGCGCTACCGTCTTGGGACGGCCGATCTCGTAGGGCACCGTCGCCATAGGGAACAGAACGCCGCCGCGCAGCGGCAGCAGCGGGAACGATGAATCGTAGTCGGCAATGGGCTGAGCGGACATGGAGGCGCTCCTCGGCCACGCGCGATGCGCTGCGCGGCGGTACGGGTTCGAGCGATGAGCCCGGGCGTCGCGCGCTCATCGGAAGCCTTCACCCAACGAAGGCGAGGCGCCCGGCATCGAGTCACCGTAATCACCCCGCAGCGCGGCGGAAGTGTCGTCGTTCCGACAACGCCGCAATCGACGGGCGCAACGCCTTGACGACTTCGCTTTTGAATGCAGGTTGTCTACGTGATCGTCGAGTGCCGCTCCTGCATGAAGCTCAACAGGCTCCCGGCGGCGCGGCTCGCCGACAGGGCCCGCTGCGCGGCGTGCAAGGCAGACCTGCTGCCGGCGAGCGCTCCTCTCCCGTTGCGTAGCTCCGCCGACTTCGACGAGTTGGCGCGGGACAGCACCTTGCCGGTATTGGTCGACTTCTGGGCCGCGTGGTGCGGTCCCTGCCGCGCCGTCGCCCCGGAGCTCGAAGCGCTCGCCCGCGACCGCGCAGGACACCTCGTCGTCGCCAAGGTCGACACGGAGGCACTGCCTGACTTGGCAACACGCTTCGCCATCCGGAGCATCCCCTCTCTCCTGCTGTTCCGCGACGGCCGCGAGGTGCATCGCGAGGCGGGCGCGATGCCCGCCCGTGAGATCGTCGCCCGCATGGGCCTTTAGGCGACGTACAACGGCAGCACCCGGCACGTGCTCTGGACGGCGCGGCCGGCCGGGGAGCGAGTCACGTTTGGCGGCCCATGCCGCGACGCTGTGCTACACTGCCATTATGCGAGCGGGCAGGACGAAGACCACGAGTTTCTCGCTCGACGATGCGACCCTGAGTAACCTCAGGGCCCTCGCGAACCGCCGCCACAAGGGAAACGTTTCCGCTCTCCTGGCCGAGATTGCGTCTCGCGAGGCGAAGTTTGCGGCGGCCGAGGCGTACTTCGAGAAGTACGGGGTCCCGCCGCTCGATGACAAGGCCGTCGAGCGTATCGAGGCCGAGTGGCGGGGCGACGAGCCGCCGACGAGGTCGCGCCGGCGCGCCGCGTGACCTTCACGTTCGACACCGGCATGCTGATCGCCCTCGAACGGCGCAAGCACCGCGCCACGGAAGCGTTTCGGGCCATCGTTCGGAGCGGCTCGTTGCCTGTCGTTCCCGCCATTGTCCACGCAGAGTGGTGGCGCGGACGAAGCGACGTCCGCGAGGACATCCTGGCGGCGGTGATCGTCGAGGACATGCCGCCCCTTCTTTGCCGCGCAGCAGGCGAAGCTCTGGGCGCCGTGAGGGGATCGTCGCTCGCCGATGCAGTCGTGATGGCTTCGGCCGCCTTGCGGGGCGGCGGCGTGGTCTACACTGCGGATATGGATGACCTGCGGCGCTTGCAGCGTCACTTTCCTAGGGTGCTCGTACTCCCGGTCTGAGCCCGCGATGAAGAACATTGTGGTGGGCTACGATCGCGTGCGGTCTGGGGCTTCGCTGCTACTGCTTGCCAGTCCGGATGGCGAAGCATGGTAGCGATGGTTACCGGAGTGCACGTTCGGCTCGGCACTCCGGCAGACGCCGATATCGTGGCCCGTCTCTTCTTGGCGCTGTGGCCCGACGGGGTGCTTGCCGAGCATCGCGAGGAGGCGGCGCTCATTCTCGCGGGCACGCCGCCCAGCACACTGCCCCTCGTCGTCCTCGTCGCCGAGACGGACGACAGGGTGATTGGGTTCATCGAGGTCGGGCTTCGCTCCCACGCCGACGGCTGCGATACTCGCCACCCGGTCGGTTTCATCGAGGGGTGGTACGTGCAGCCGGCGCACCGTGGTATCGGCGTGGGACGAGCGCTGATGCGGGCGGCGGAAAACTGGACGCGCGCGCTGGGCTGCCGCGAGCTGGCTTCCGATACGTGGATCGACCACGAGCCCTCCCAGCGAGCACACGAGGCGCTCGGCTTCGAAGTGGTGGATCGCTGCGTGAACTTCAAGAAGGCCCTTCGATGATCAGGCGAAAGCATCGTGGCAAGGGTTGGCGGGATTAAACCTGCACCCCTTTTTTTCGGCGCCTGCCGATATCGGTCGTGGCTGTTTGATCCTACTGGCGAGTCCCCGTCCACGTTCCGCTGTACGTGCCCGTGTAGTTGACGCCTGCGGGCGTCGTGCCGGTGTAGGTCCCCGCGTTGGGCTGCGAGAAGGTGTTGCCGCTGAAGGCGATGGAACACACGGTGCAGCAGTTCGTCTGGGTGTTGCCGTTGACGAGGCCCGTGAAACACGAGCCCGTGACGCCCGTCCCGCTTGCGTCGCCTGCGGCCAAGGATCCGTTCGCGCCGTCCATCTGAAAGACGGCCGTTCCGCTCGGGGGGTTTGGAGGAACCTGCCAGGACAGCTCGACGTCGTTCGCGGGCAGCGCGGTGACGGTGATCGTGGCGCTCGATGTGCTGGAGCCCGATTCGGTGTTGGGGGACGTATTTTGAAATGTGCCCGCGAACGTCGCGCCGTAGGTCCCTGCGAAAGTGGACCCTACGACCGACCCAGCGCCTGCCGCGGAGCTCCCGCCGCCACAGGCCGCTGCGAGCAAGAGCGAACAAGATGCGATTGGGCGAAAATGAAGGCTCATGGTGATCGCGAAGCTTCTCCCAAGGGAGCGCTTTCTGTCAATGGCGGAGGAGCGGAGCTCGAGCGTTCACGCTTTTGTTCGCTAACGCCAATCGCGGACGTTGACCGAATCGAAGAGCGCTCTCGACGAATACACCACGCCGCCGCGAATCGTGCGGACGACGTGACGGATATCGCCGATGGTCCCGAGTGGGTCCCCGTCGACGACGACCAGATCGGCGGCTTTCCCTGCGGCGATCGACCCGGTGCTCGCGTCGAGCTTCATCGCGCGTGCGGCGACGATCGTGGCGTCGCGCAGCGCGTCGGCCGTGGACACGCCGCCGCGAACGAAGAGTTCCAGCTCGTGATCGAACATCAGTCCCGCGAGCGAGTCGGTTCCCACCACAGTGGTCACGTGCGCGTCGTGAAGGGCCCGCACCATCTCGAGAAGCTTGCCATACGAGCGGCGATGAAGGTCGACCTTCGCGGGCTCCTCGGGGAGGCCGCCGGTCAGAAAGAGTCGCGCCGGCTGGACCGGCAGGCGGGCCACGATCCACTCGAGGCCCGGGGTGACCTGGCCTTGCTGCGACACGAAGAGGTCTTCGAACGCGTTGGCGGTCGGATCGACGACGGTGCGGTGGGCACGCAAGAGGGCGAAGAAGTCTCGCACGGCGGCTGACTTGAGATCGAAGTCCGCCGCTCGATCGGCGACGATCGAGAACCTCAGAGGCGTCCGCGTGTCGGTGTCGTGATCGGCAAAGAAGTTCAAAAAGAGCATGTTGATGTGCTCGATGCCGTCGTATCCGGCCTCGACGGCCTCGTGCGCGAGCATGTGAACCGGGATGTGTCCCGTCACGGCCATCCCCCGGGCGTGCGCCTCGCGCGTGATGACGGGCACGAGTTCGGGTTTCACCGAATTGTAGATCTTCATCATTTCGTAGCCGCGCTTTGCGTAGAATTCGACCCCGGCCTTCGCCTCGGCCTCGGTCTCCGCCGTGATCCGGCTGGCAGCGGCTTCCGGCCCGCGGCCCTCGATGAAGCCTGCCCGAAGCACGTGGGGACCGACGGCCGTCCCTTCGTCGAACCGCCTCTTGTAATCGTCGAGCCGGTCCGGGTCGTTACCGACGTCCCGCACCGACGTCACCCCCGATGCGATATCGAGCGCGCCGTCCGCGTCGCCGAGGTGCGCATGCATGTCCCAGAGTCCGGGAAGAAGCGCGAGGCCGGCGAGATCGACCGTCTCGGCGCCGTCGGGCACGACGGTCGTTCCCGTCGGACCCATTGCCGCAATCTTGTCGCCGACGACCAGCACGGTCTGGTCGGGTCGCCACCGCCCAGCCTCCACGTCGAGGACGCGCGCATGGGTCATCGCATAGCCGGCGGCCGGGGGCCGGTGGGCTAGGCGCTGCGCGACACGAGCCTGGCGCTCGATCTCGAATCGCCGTTGCCGCTCGACGAGCGGTCGGATAGCGCCCTCCCAGCCCTCGGGCACGACGGAAAACCAGGGGTCGACGACTCCAAACCAGGCGCCGTCGTCTTCCATCCAGACAGGCGTAGGCACGAAGTCGAGCCCCGCGATGGCGTACGCCGTCAAGTGCTTGGATACAGCGCCTGCGTGAACCGTGGCCTCGCCCGTCCTTTCGATGTGGGCCTCGCCGTCGGGTAGCAGAGGAAGTGTTCCCCCGGCCTTGAGCAGCGCCCGCGCGAGGAGTCCGAGGACCTCGGGCAGGTCGGCGATCGGCACGAAGAAGGCGGCCCGCGTGACCGCCTTTTCCCCTGACTCTTCCCGACTCTTCCAGCGAGCCTTCCCGTTTTCCAGGCGAAACGTCTCGTCGACGACCGCCCCGACCTCATGATGGCCGTGCGCGTCGAGCGCCGCGATTGTCCCGTCCGGCGCGAGGCGAAGAGTGGCGTCGGTGTGCGGGCCGCGGCCGTTTTCCCGCACGTCGAAGGCGACCGTCATCGTCCCGTCGGCGGCGGTCGTCACGATTGACGAGCCCGAAGGCCGCGTCAACTCGACGACGGTGCGACGCTCGGTCGTCGGCACCGGAATGGCAAGGGGGGGGGCGACGACGGCGTGGCGCTCCACGTCGACGGACGGTCGCGCGCGGGGGGCCGACGGGGCCCCTCCGCACGCGCAGAGGATCGCGAGCGCAGCGGACCAACGAGCAAGGGGGCGACGCATGGGATTTTCGTCGTCTTACACGAATCAAAGTGCAGGGAGACCGCTGTCCCGCGCACTTGGCAGCGCGCGCCGGCAAATGAACGTCACGAACGGAAACGTCCCTTGAAGATCGCTGGAACGCCGGGGTGGCGGGTTGCCCCGCGTGCGAGCTTCAGGGGCTCCTGGCGCAGCGGAACCCGTACGCATAGGCGCCCGTGTCGGCGGGGTTATTTGCGCCTCGAAAGGGGGGAAATTGCCCAGTCCCGGTGTTGAAATTGCCGCCTTGGTCCGAGCGCTGCGTGCCCGCCGTGAAATTTGCGCAATCCGTGCACGGATTGACGAAATTCGCATGCCAATCCAAGGTCCATTCCCACAAGGTGCCTGCGAGATCGAGCTGGCCCCACATCCCGACGCCAAGTTGGGCCGTTCCCACCGGCGCAATGTTCCCCGAACCCGAGCACATCGTGGAACCCTCTGGGTAGAAGCACGCGTAGATGGCGTACTGGCTATCCTTCCCCGGCGCGGCCGAACCCCAAGGGTAGTTGCGTTCCTGGCTTCCTCCGACTGCCGCGTATTCCCATTCCGCTTCGCTCGGCAGAAATCCGTTATCCCATATACAGAACGCGTACGCTTCATACCAGTTGACACAGTTGATGGGCAGGTTCTCCTGTCCGCCAGGAGCGGGCGTCCACGTGCCGTACGTTGACCCAACGGCAAGGTTTGGCCCCGTATTCCCAACACAAGCCAAGTTGGCATTGGTGGGAGCAAGATTGGCGTCGTCCGTCGCGACCCACCCCGGCTCGTAGCCCCCTCCTGTCGCGTTCAGACCCTTGCCCCCGTTCAAGTGCGCGTGCTTGCCCGACCCCGCCGCGGGGAGCCATCCGATTCCTCCGTTCCACGCCGCCACGAACGAGCGAAACCGGCCCACCGTGACGAAGTACTTGTCCAGCCGAAAGCTGCTCACAGTGGCGGGATCCGCGAGGCCCGTCGCGCCGGCGCCGGAGTTTGAGAAGGTCCGGTTGAACGTGCCGCCTGTCACCAAAGGGCTCGTGCAACAGCTCTCGCTTCCGCCGCCGCAGTTGGCCGTGCCCGCGCCGGCCGTTTCACAGCTGGTTGCGACACACGCGCCGCAGGCGGCCCCTCCCGACCCGCAGGCTCCGCTGGCCGTCCCGGGCTCACAGACTCCGCTGCTGCTGCAGCAACCTGCCGAGCAGGTCATCGCACTGCATGCCAGCGTAGCGTCCGCATTCCCGTCGGGGGGCTCGCTTGCGTCGGCGACGCTTGCATAGGCGATGCTTGCATCGGTGACGCTCGCGTCGGCGACGCTTGCATAGGCGATGCTTGCATAGGCGATGCTTGCATCGGTGACGCTTGCATCGGCGACGCCGCTCGCAGCGACTCCGCTTTCCCCCGCCAAGACGCTTGCGGCAGCGGCTTCAGATTGGGTAGAATCGTTGCCCGCGTCCATACCTTCGCCCGAGGCGCCACCTCCGCCATCCCCGCCGTCGCCCGCTTCATTCCGCGCGAAGAACGCAGGCGGTGCGCCACTGCACGCGGCCATCCACGCCGCGAGCGAGCACGCGGCTACGCGTACCATGAACCCCATCTTAGGAAATCACGCTCACTCGATACCACTTTGGCCCCCGACTTCAAGCGTATTGGTCGCCACACTTTAGTAGCGCGCGGGGCGGCGCGGACGGGTTTCCTCGATGTTTCGCGCTCGCGCCCCGAGCAAGCTCAGCGCGCGACGTCACGCCCGTCTTGCGCGCATGACGTCGAAAACTCGGGCGAGGCGGCCATCACGAACCGTTTGCGGGCGCAGGGTGCCGCCTCCCCTGCGGTCCGCTCCCCCGGAGAGCTCGTGGCTCTGGGCGTCGGTCGACGCCGCGTCGCGTTCGTGCAAGGCAGAGTTCCTCCGCGGTGCAAGACGCGGCCGACGAATGAAGGCATCGTACCGAGCATGAACACAAGCACGACCGCATCCACCCCCTCGACCCCCGCGACCGCCACCCGATGGACCCTCGATCCCGGGCACTCCGCCGTCGGGTTTTCTGTCCGCCACCTGATGATCACCAATGTCCGCGGAGAGTTCGAGAAGTTCCACGGCGACGTGACCTACGACAGCGCCGCGCCCGAGGCCATACGCATCGAGGCCACGGTCGACGTCGCGTCACTGAACACCCGCGAAGCGAAGCGCGACGCAGACCTCCGGAGCGCCCTCTTCTTCGATGTTGAGAACCATCCGAAAATGACCTTCGTCGCCAAGAGCGCGCGCGCCGAGGGCGAAGGCAATCTGGAGGTGACCGGCGATCTCACGATACGGGGCACCACGCACGCGGCGACGTTGTCCGTCCGTGACATCAGCGCTGCACAGGACATGCGCGGCAACCACCGCATCGGCGCGACGGCTTCGACCAAGATCAAACGCTCTGACTTCGGGATGACATGGAACAAGGCCCTCGAGACGGGCGGGGTAGTCGTCGGCGACGTCGTCACGATCACGCTCGAAGTGTCGCTCGTGAAGGCGCCGTAAAACTCTCGGCGAGCAGGAGCGGGACTCTACGTGCTTTATCCGTCGGCGGCTCACGTGCCCGCGCCTGACCCAATCGCCTACTCTTTCCGTCCAAAGGTCAGTTGGTAGGCGGCGTATCCCTGGAAGAGGTTCGGTCCCGCGAAGCCGCGCCCTGCGGAGACGAGCAGGTGGTGCATCTCCGTGACGTCGAGCACCGCCCCGACGTTGAACCGGCTGTCGCCCTCTTCTCCGTGCACCATCGGCGTCTGGTAGAAGACTTCTGCGCCGACCGAGAACCACTTGACGATGGCGCGCTGCACTTGCAAGCCGAAGTACCACCAGTGTCGACTGCGATCGCCCAGATCGAGCCAGACGCCCACGCCACCGTACGTCTGCCACGGTCCGAAGCTCTTCTGGAGCCACACCGGAACGAACGCCTGTGCGGTGCCGTTGCCGAGGCCCGCATCTTCCGAACCCGTCGGGACTTCGAGCAATGGAAACGTCCCGATCATCGGAATCCAGCCACGTTCCTGGATGAAGCGGAATTTGACTCCCAACTCCGTATCGCCGTAGCCATACGCCTTCGCTCCGCTGGCGGGAACGGAATAGGCGAACGGCGCGATGACGTGAAGCTGCACGTTGGGCACGACGCCGTAGTTCACTTCGACATGAGGAGCCGTTCCCGTCCAGCCGTCCTTGTCGTGGAACGACTGGGAAGCGAGGTATACCTCCCAGTGCCGATACTCCACGGGCTCCGGGTCATCGGTCGTGTACGGCGGCCCAGCAGACGCCTCCGACTCGACCAGGAGGCCCGCGAGTCCCAGGGGGCCCAGCCACTTCACGGATGCGCGCAGCATTCCTCTTTGGCCTTCCAGATAGCAAAAACGGCGGGGTAAACGGTCAGCTCGAGCAAGAACGAGGTAACCAGGCCCCCGATCATCGGGGCGGCGATCCGCTTCATCACGTCCGCACCGGTGCCCGTGCTCCACAGCACGGGGACGAGACCGATGATCATCGTGGCGACGGTCATCAGCTTCGGCCGCAAGCGTTTGGCCGCGCCCTCGACGATCGCTTCGCGGAGGTCGACGAAGCTTCCGAGCCGTCCCTCCCGCGACCGCGCGTCATGCGCGAGCTTCAAATAGAGAAGCATGACGACGCCGGTCTCCGCGTCGAGCCCCGCGAGAGCGACGATCCCGACCCAGACTGCCACGCTCATGTTGTAGTGGAGAATGAAAAGGAGCCAGAACGCCCCCACGAGCGAGAAGGGCACAGCGAGCATCACGATGAGGGTCTCGGGGATGGACTGCGTGTTGAAGTACAGCAGCACGAAGACGATTCCGAGTGTGAGCGGGATCACCCACTTTAGTCGCTCCTTCGCGCGCTCGAAGTACTTGAATTGTCCCACCCATTCGAGTCGCGTCCCGGGCGCGAGCTTCGCGCCCACGGCTACGGCTTGCCGCGCGTCGGCAACGTAGTCGGCGATGGGCCTCTCGGTGTCGACGAAGACGAAGCCGACGAGCTTTCCGCCTTCGCTCCGGATCATGGGCGGGCCGAGAACGCTCTTGATCGCCGCGACCTGCGAGAGCGGGATCTGCGCCCCCGAAGGCGTGGCGATGAGCGTGCGGCCGAGGAGCACCGGGTCGTCGCGGTACTCCCGCGCATAACGCACGTTGATGGGATACCGCGCTCGCCCCGCCACGACCTCGGAGACGTTCGCGCCCCCAATCGATTGCGAGACCACCCTGTTCACGTCCTCGACGCTCAGGCCCTCGCGCGCCGCTTCTTCGCGGTTGACCTCCACGTCGATGTAGAAACCGCCGGTGGAGCGCTCGGCGAACGCGCTGCGCGTGCCGGGGACGTTCGCGACCGCGTGTTCGACGGCGATGGCGGTTTGCTCGATGCCATCCAGATCGTCGCCGAAGACTTCGATGCCCAGAGGGCTTCGAACGCCCGTCGCGAGCATCTCGGTGCGCGTCTGCACGGGCATCCACCAGACGTTGGGCATGCCCGGGTAGTGGAGCTTTTGGTCCATTTGCTTCAGAAGCGCGTCCCACGTGAGTCCGGGACGCCACTGCTCGCGCGGTTTGAGCACCACAGTGACCTCCGCCATGCCGAGCGGAGCCGGGTCGGTGGGCGTCTCGGCCCGGCCCACCTTGCCAAAGGCGCTGACGACCTCGGGAAACTTTTTGAGCTCACGGTCCATCGACTGAATGACCGCGGCGGACTCGTTTTCGCTCATGCCGGGCGGAGCGGTCGGCATATAGAGAATCACGCCCTCGTTCAGCGGTGGCATGAACTCGTTGCCCAAACGAAGCGCCGCCGGCGCGGTGAGCGCCATGACCGTGAGCGCGGAGAAGACGACCATCCAGCGATGTTCGACCACGAAACGAACGACCGGAGCATACGCCGCCGAGAGCCATCGGTTCACGGGGTTTCTGTCCTCGTCGTGCACTTTGCCGCGAATGAGCAGCACCGCGAGGGCGGGAGTGAGCGTGACCGCCAGCATCGCGGCAAATCCGATCGAATACGTCTTGGTGAACGCGAGCGGCTTGAAGAGTCGTCCCTCCGTCCCCTCGAGCGTGAAGACCGGCAAGAACGACACCGTGATCACGAGCAACGAGAAGAAGATCGACGGGCCGACCTCCTGCATGGCCCCGATGATCACTTGGGTGCGCGCACGCTTGGTCTCGGGTGTCGGCCGGGCCCCGTGTCGACACGGCGCTCCGTCCGGGGCCGAGGCGGCCACGCTTCGCCGTTCGTGCTCGGCGAGTTTCTTGTGAATGTTTTCGATGATGATGATCGACGCGTCGACCATCGCCCCGATGGCCACGGCAATCCCACCGAGCGACATGATGTTCGCCGTCAGGTGCTGCGCTCCCATGGGAATGAAGGCGAGCAGGACGCCAATAGGGAGTGTCAAGATGGGGATGAGCGCGCTCCGTGCGTGCAGCAAGAAGACGAAGATGACCACGCTGACGACGATCATTTCTTCGATGAGCGTGTGCCGGAGCGTGTGAACGGCGTCCTCGATGAGCGCCGAGCGGTCATACGTGGTCACGATGCGCACGCCTTGCGGAAGGCTCGGCTCGATCTGCTTTACACGCTCTTTCACGGCGTCGATGACCGTCAGCGCGTTTTCGCCGTAACGCATGATGACGATCCCGCCCGGCGCTTCGCCTTCTCCGTTGAGCTCCGTCAGCCCCCGTCGAATGTCCGGCCCGACGCTGACCGTCGCAACGTCTTTGACGCGGATCGGCGTTCCTTGCACCACTTTGACGGGGGCGGTGCCGAGGTCGTCGGGGGTCTTGACGTACCCGCGACCGCGAATGATTTCTTCGTGACCGCCCATTTCGATGACGCGGCCGCCGACCTCCTGGTTGGCCGCCCGAACGGCGCGCACGACGTCGTCCAGGGTGACGCCACGCCCGAGCAGCTTGTTGGGGTCGACGTTGACTTGGTACTGCTTGACGAAGCCGCCGACACTTGCCACCTCGGCCACGCCGGGAACGCTCCCGATGGCATAACGTAAGTTCCAATCCTCGAGAGAGCGAAGTTCGGCCAAGTCGTGCATGCCGCTCGTGTCCACGAGCGCGTATTCGAACACCCAACCGACCCCTGTCGCATCGGGACCGAGGATTGGATTTACGTCGCGCGGCAAGCGATCGCGCACGGAACTCAGGTACTCGAGGACGCGGCTTCGCGCCCAGTAGATGTCCGTCCCTTCGTCGAAGATGACGTTGACGAACGACATCCCGAACATCGACTGGCCGCGCACCGCCTGAACCTTCGGCGCGGAGATGAGGGCGCTCGAGACAGGGTAGGTAATCTGGTCTTCGACGAGGTCGGGACTCTGCCCCATCCACTCCGTGAAGACGATGACTTGGACGTCCGACAGATCCGGAATGGCATCGAGCGGTGTGCGCTGGAGCGATACCCACCCCCACGCCGTCAGCGCCGCGACGAACAGGATCGTGACGACGGGGCGGTTGGCGCTCGCTTCGATGAGTCGTGCGATGACGCCGCTCTTTGCCGACGGCACGCCTGCCGTCGTGCTCACGGCCGCGCCTCCTCCGGTACGAGATCCATCCCGCAGCGGGGACACTTGCCGGGTACGGCGCTGTGCACCTCCGGGTGCATCGGGCACGTGTAGTCCCCGCTCGTCGGAGCGGCTTTCGGCCCGGAGTGCGCGCTCGGTGGGCTCGGCGTAGGCGCGGTCCTTGCCGCGGGCCTGAGCGTCGCAGGGATAGCGGCAGCGGGTCCGCTCGTCGACGTCGGCTCGAAGGCTGGAGGCGAGTCGCGGGCCGCGGGGGCTTCGGGCGCGCTGTCCCAGTACTTGGCGGCCGTGGTGATGCGCGCCTCCGCGGCGATGAGAAAGACGCCGCTCGTCGCCACGGCGTCGCCGGCAGAAAGCCCCGAGAGGACCTCGTACATCTCGTTCGACTCGGTCCCAAGTTTCACCTCGGTGGGCCGGAAGCGCCCGCGGCCGAGGTCAACGAAGACGAGACGGCGAGGCCCGGTATACACGACGGCGGCCGTAGGGACTTGGACGCAACGGCCCAGATCCGTCGAGAGCTCCACGCTGGCATACATCCCCGGACGGAGGTCGAGATCCCGATTGGCCAATTCGAGTCGCACGCGTCCGGTGCGCGTCGCCGGATCGAGGTACGGATAGATGTAAGCGACCGCGGCGTCGTAGGCGCGGCCAGGCAGGTAGTCGAGCGTGACGTTGCCGTGCTGTCCAACCCGCACGTGGCCCAGATCCACCTCGTACACGTCGGCTTCGACCCACACTTTGGTTAGCGCCGCGATCCGATAGAGGCGCATGCCCGCGTCAACCGACGCCCCCTCGACGACGTTCTTTTCGATGACGAATCCGCTTGCCGGTGACGGGATCGCGACGTCTTCGAACGGCGCTCCACGTTGCGCGATCGCGTCGATCTGCGCTTCGGCCAGCCCAAGAAGGTGCAGCCTTTGGCGCGACGCGCCGGCGAAGAGATCGGGCCGCCGTGGGTCCGTCCCCGTCGTCGCCGCGCTCGCCCGTGCGCCTTGCATACTCAGTAAGAAGTCCTGCTCCGCGTTGTAAAGCTCGGGGCTGTACAGGGTGAAAAGGGGCTCGCCCCGGGTGACGCGTTGTCCGGTTTCGTTCACGAAAAGCTTCGTGATCCAGCCGTGCACCTTCAGGTTCACGTCCGCGAGCGTCGACTCGTCGTAGGCCACGTGGCCGACGGCTCGAAATGAGTCGCGCATCGGCGCGCTCACGACGGGCTCGGTCCGCACTCCGATGAGCTGACGGCGAACGTCGTCGATTAAGACGATGCCTTCCTGCTGCTGCTCCTTCGTGACCGCCACGAGAGTCATCCCGCAGATGGGGCACGTGCCGGGCGTGGCCTGCTTCACCGACGGATGCATCGAGCAGGTGTAGTGATCAATCTCGCTGGCTGGGGAGGCTCCAGCGGCGCCGCCGCCATCCCCGAGCGCGAGCCGCGCGTCCATCGTGACCTGCCCCGCACGAGGGGTTACGGGCGAAAACCACGCGACAAGGGGACTTCGGAACACGAGAGCCGCGAGCGCAAGTCCGGCGACAATCGTCGGGAGGATCGCCGGACGGCGTCTGCGCTCGATCCACGAGCTCACGGGGTCGCCTCGCCGTCCAAGCCAGGCATTCGACCGAGCGCGCGGTCCAGCTCGGCGCGCCTCCGGTCGTTGTCCGCACGCGCCATCTGCTGGTCGAGTTCCACGCTGCGCAGGTTCTTTTCCGCATCCACCACGGCCACGAACGGCGTTTGGGACGCCGTGAACGCCGAGCGCGCCGCGTCGACTTCCTCTCGCGCGATCGGCACCAGGCGCTGCTCGTAGAGATGCAGCACATGCGCCGATTCCTCCAGCTGCTTGAGGGCGACGACCACCTGGGTCCGCGCCGCGTCGCTCATCCTCGCCGCGTCGGCGTCATACTGGGCGCGCATCGCTTCGGCCTCGTCCACGGCCCCGCCCCGCCGTCCCATCTGCACCGGCAGGTTGACGCTGAGCCCCACGGTCCATCGGTGCTCGGGCGTGTCCCACATCGCGCTATAGGCGGTCTGCACGGTGACGTCGGGGAGGTACTCGCGACGTGCCCGATCGATCCGCCCTTGCGCCGACCGCGCGCGCTGACGCGCGGCCGCGATTTCCGGGCGATGCGCGACGGCCTCGGCTTGCATGTGCCCGGGGTCAAGAACGTCCGGCGCGCTCGGGGTCACGAGCTCCTCTGGAGGTGGCGGCAACGGCGCCTCCGGCGGCCGGTGCAAGAGCTCGTTCATCTGCGCGATCGTCACGTCGCGCTGCGATGCGAGGATGACCGCGTCATGCTCCATGTGCACGAGTTCGAATTCGGCCTGCAGGGGATCCTGCGCTGACCCTCGGCCGGTCTCGTACTGCGCCGCGGCCGCCGCTTGCATGCTGCGCATCAGCGCGACGTGGTGAGCGTTGATCTCGATCGAGCACGCGGAAACGAAGTACCGGTCGAAGAGGAGTGCGGCCGTCAGCGCGAGATCGCGACGGGCCGATTCGAAGTCGTCCTTCGCCCCGTCGGCTTCGGAACTCGCCACGGCTTCGTCGAGAGCGAGCTTCCCCGGCCAGGGAATGCGCTGACTGATCATGGCATCCCAACCGAACCGCGCGCCGGACGAACCAACCGACAGCGGTGCGATATCCGTCGTCACCGTGGGATCCTCGAACGCGGCACTCTCGCGTACACGAGCGGCGGCCGCGCGCCAGGCCTGCCTGGCCACCTCTATCGATCGATTGCGAGCGAGCACCGCGCGCACGAAGGCAGCGCGGTCCAGCACGGGCTCGCCGAGCGCCGCATCGCCTCGTTCGACACTCCCCGGCTCTTGTTCGGCCGTGTCGAGGTTGACTGCCGGCCTATCGAACGCGTTGCGATCCGTCGTCACGCAGCCAAGGAGAAAAGCGCTCGCGAGAAGCACAGCGGAGCCCGACCTGACGGCCCGCCCGACGTTGCAGAGGTCCATGATGTTCTTGCCTAGTGAGAAACCCGGGTCACCCTGAGCGCTTCGCTCCGGCTCGACTCGCTGCGCTCGCTCGCCTCCGCTCTCGCAGCCTTGCTTGCGCGGCACGTCGAAGGGAGCGATGCCGCTCCCTTCGAGCATCCCAGCAGGAACAAGACGCTCGTTTCCTCAGAGTGCGAGACCCCTAATCGAGCCTCGCACGCCGGTTCATGTCAGAAAAACCATCAATTGGGCACGCCAACGTTCGCGCGATCGAGGCGGTCTTCGACGACGATCCACGTCGAACCGACGCCCCGGGTCGATGCCCGCGCCCGCACCGCAGTAGTCGGTGGCCAGAAGAACGCCGATGACACGGGCCGGGACAATGACGCTTTCGCCGGCGCGCGCGCCATCGGGCGACGTCGGGAGGGTAATTCGCGTACAGCAGTCGACGGGGGTTCGTTCCAGAAATTGAAGCGGGCAGTGCGGCCCTTTGCGATCTCCGGTTGCGCACGGATCGGAAGCAAGAAGCCCGAGGCTCTCGCAATACTCGCAATAGAAATAGCGAGCCCCCGACTGCAGTGGACCCAAGAACACCGTGACGGCGACGAGGAGGTAACCGAGCGCGCGTGGCAGCGAGCGTTGCGTCCTTGAAGCGTGGCGACGTCGTCCGTTCACGATTGCAGCTTCCCCTTCACGGCGTAGCACTCGGGGCACGTCGCCGGCAACCGTCCGTCCACCCGGAGCCGACGGTTTGGAGTCGGAACGGGCGAGGCCGCTCGAGACGACCTATCCTGCTACGCGCATGGAACGGCATCTCGAGCGGGATCCCGTTTGCGGAATGAAAGTCGATCCGGCGAACGCCCGCTGGACAGGCCAGCATGAGGGCCGAGCGTACTTCTTCTGCAACGAGCGCTGCCGAACGAAGTTCCAAGCCGACCCGTCTGCCTACGCCGCCGATCCGACGAGACGCCCGGGCGATCGTGCGCCGACGCCGTCCCCGTCTCCGGCCGATCAGGCGCCCACAACGGCTTCTTCTCCAGCCGCGGCGTACACGTGCCCGATGCATCCGGAGGTCCGGTCGCAGGAGCCCGGCGCTTGCCCGAAGTGCGGAATGGCGCTCGATCCGACCGCAATGGCCGCGCCCGCGACCAGGACGGAGTTCGTCTGTCCGATGCATCCGGACGTCGTTCGCAATGCCGCGGGAAGCTGTCCTCTTTGCGGCATGGCACTCGAGCCTCGCACCGTCACTGCAGAGCAGGCCCTCAATCCAGAACTCGTCGACATGCGCCGCCGGTTCGTCGTGTCGATCGGGCCCGCGTCCATCGTGTTCTTGATGGGAATGTCGGAGCTGCTCCCGGGAATGCCGCTACATCGGGTCCTTGATGCGCGCGCCGTGGCGTGGATCGAGTTTGCCCTGGCCACGCCCGTTGTGCTCTGGGGCGCTTGGCCCTTCTTCGTGCGGGGATGGCTGTCCCTCGCGAACCGTAGCCTGAACATGTTCACGCTCTTTGGATTGGGAATCGGCGTCGCGTACGCCTACAGCGTTGTCGCCCTCCTTTGGCCTGCGCTCTTCCCGCCGTCCTTCCGGCAAGAGGGCGGCGTGGTCGCGGTCTACTTCGAAGCTTCGGCGGTGATTGTCGCGCTCGTGTTGCTGGGACAGGTCCTCGAGCTGAGGGCGCGAAGTGCGACCCATGCTGCCATCCGGGCGCTCCTTCATCTCGCGCCGAAGACGGCTCGGCGGATTCGCGGCGACGGCGTGGAAGAAGACGTCGCGCTGGACGCCGTCGCCGTCGGCGATCGACTTCGCGTGCGCCCCGGCGAGAAGGTTCCGATCGACGGATGCGTCGTCGAGGGGACGAGCTCCGTGGACGAGTCGATGGTCACGGGCGAATCGATCCCCGTCGAGAAGCAACCCGGCGATCGGGTCATCGGGGCGACCGTCAACGGCACGGGGTCGATGGTGATGCGCGCCGAACGCATCGGGTCGGGGACGCTCCTGGCGCAGATCGTCCGCATGGTGGCGGAGGCGCAGCGAAGTCGCGCTCCCATTCAGAGGCTCGCCGACACGGTCGCCAGCTATTTCGTTCCTGCCGTCCTCGTCGCGGCCGTGCTCACGTTCATCCTGTGGAGCGTCTTTGGACCCGAACCGAAGATGGCGCACGCGATCATCAACGCCGTCGCCGTGCTGATCATCGCGTGCCCGTGCGCGCTCGGTCTCGCGACGCCGATGTCGATCATGGTGGCCACCGGAAAAGGAGCGACGTTTGGCGTCCTGTTCAAGAACGCAGAGGCCCTCGAACGGATGCGAAAGGTCGACACGCTCGTCGTCGACAAGACGGGGACCCTCACGGAGGGCAAACCCAAGGTGGTCGCGATCGTGGCCGTGAATGGCCCGGAGACGTCGCTGTTCAAGCTGGCGGCGAGCCTGGAGCAAGGAAGCGAACATCCGCTCGCGGCCGCGATCGTCGAGGGAGCGAAGGCGCGCGGGATTGTACTCGCGAGCGTGAGTGATTTCGTGTCCACCACGGGCAAGGGCGTGACGGGCACGATCGAGGGCCATCGCGTGGTGCTCGGCAACACGCAGCTACTCGATGAGCTCCGCATGCAAGCCGGTGCGCTCGGACCGCGAGCAGAATCCATGCGGCGCGACGGCCAAACGGTCGTCTTCGTCGGAGTCGACGGTCAAATAGCCGGAATGATCGGCGTCGCCGACCCCATCAAGGACACGACGGCGGACGCGATTCGAGAGATTCACGAGGAGGGCATTCGGGTCGTCATGCTCACGGGCGACGCGAACACAACCGCGGCTGCCGTGGCCGAGAAGCTCGGCATCGACGAGTTCGTCGCGGAGGTCTTGCCCGATCAGAAGGCGAAAACCATCAAGCGCCTTCAAGCCGAGGGCCGCGTGGTCGCCATGGCGGGCGACGGGGTCAATGACGCTCCCGCGCTCGCACAGGCGGAGGTCGGCATTGCGATGGGGACCGGGACGGACGTGGCGATGAAGAGCGCAGGGGTCACGCTCGTGAAGGGCGACCTGCGCGGGATCGTTCGGGCGCGGCGGCTCAGTCGCGCGACAATCCGAAACATCAAGCAAGGTCTTTTCTTTGCGTTTATCTACAATATTATTGGCGTGCCGATCGCGGCCGGCATTCTCTACCCGGCGCTCGGCATTCTCCTCAGCCCCATGCTCGCCGCGGCCGCGATGAGCCTGAGCTCCGTATCCGTCATCGGAAACGCCCTGCGGCTACGCCGCGCGAAGCTCTAGCTTATAGTCTTGGGCCAGCTGCTCGCGAGGCCTTGCTTGACGAGGGCCACCGCCTGCGACCGCGGCAACGTCGAGTGAGCGGTTGCAAGGCCCGCCGTAGCCCACGCTTGCGCCTGCGCCAGCGTGACCGAGGCCGCGGGACCCGGCGTCGGACTCGGGTTCACGGGTTGACCGGGCGCCACGTTGCCGCCGATGGAGTCGAAGTCGGCGATGAGCGCCGTCCAGTCGATCCCGTTGGGGGCTTTGGTCTCGCCCTTCGTGAGCTGGTCGGGGGTCAGAAGCACATAGAGCGCTCCGTTGGCCTTGGCCGTGCAATACGCGGCGACGGCCTCCCACGCGAACGTGCCAATCATGCCCCAGGTATCGATCTGAACCCCTTTCGCGTCGTAACCTGCGCCGATGAAACAGTGACCGTTGCTCGGGTCGGTGCTGCCGGCTACGTCCCATACAAACCCGGACTTCGACGGCATGGGGTTGACATAAGCGTCCGGCAGCTCGATGCCGAAATACAGATTTTCGAACAAGTACATGGCCGACATGACTTCGGCCTGATTGCTCGGATCAACGGCCAAATAGCCGAGGATCTTGGTGCCATTGGCGAATCCGGTTTGCGTCCAGTAGTCGAGCGCGGTCGTTTCGTCGCACCCCTGGTCAGTGGACGGATCTTTCGGATTGTAGCCGCCAATCGCGGAGTAATCCGCGATGATCTGCGCCTCCGTCGCGGTGAAGAGATGGCCCGCGGTGCCCGTCTCGACGCCGACCACGTGATAGCCGCCGGCGATGACACAGTCCCCCAGTTTGTCGTTTCCGTAGACGTTGGCCAGAACGGACGCCGCGTTGGCGGTGTAGTCGCACGACGCTGGGGCCGGGGGCAACGTCGCACGCAAGTAATTTTTGAGACTCAGGCGGGGAGCCCGAGCGACCGGGCGAATCCGCCCCATTTTGACCGCGCGTCCAAGATGTGATGAATGAATCGTCTTGAGTGTCATAGATCTACCCTCCTTCGATGAGTGACATTCAACGCTGGTTCGTTCGTTACCGTTCGGAGACGACCGTTCGCGCGGGCGACGACGCGCGCCCGACGAGACAGCCTCAATGGCCTCGCCCCTTGCGCCCGGCTTTCCAGGCCGAGGTTCGCTCCACGATGTACTTGTGCGCGTCTGCGCTCGTCTTCAAGGCCGGCATCGTGTGGTGCACGCCTTCGCCGTCCTGCACCGGAAGACGGGAGACGAGATCCGCGTGCACCTGCTGCAGGTGCGAAGGAGGATCCGTCACCGCGTGGGGGCTCGGGGCGCTCGACGTCGGGACCACCACTCCGCGGAGCGGGTCATCCGTGCGCGGGCTCCCGAGTGTGAGCACCCCGTCGACGCGAGGCGCCGCGGCGTCTCGCGCCGTCAGCGCCGGCAGATTCCATCGCGCCTCCACGGTCTTGAGGATCGATGTGTGATCGAGTGGTGTCGTGCCGGCGACTCGAAACACGGTGCCCTCGGCAATCCGCGGCGAAACGAGGACCGCGGGGACGCGGACTCCGAACCGCTTGAAGTCGAACCCATTTTCGCCCAGCGTACTGTCGGGCGGGACCGCGTTCGTGGGCGGTCGCACGTGATCGTAACAACCCCCGTGCTCGTCGTAGGTGATGATCAACAGAGTACCGTTCCATCCGGGGCCGTCGTGAACGGCGTAATAGACATCGTGAATCAACTGCTCTCCGAGCGCGACATCGTAGTTGGGATGCTGGCTATTTCCCGTGGAAGACCAACTCGGTTCGAGGAACGTGAAGGCCGGCAGCGTCCCCATCGCCGCGGCGGCCTTGAAGTCCGCAAAGAGGCCGAAGTGGTCGTCCGACGCGCTTTTCGTGTCGGGGAAATTGAGGCGAGTGAGCGGCGGCGCGTCGAAGCCATAAATGGCCCACGACACACTGTTCTTCGAAAGGAGACCGAAGATGCTCGGCACAGTGAACGAGTGGACCGCGTCGTCCACGCGGCCCTGGCTCGTTGCCGCGCACGCGAAAATGCGGTTCGGCATCGTTTCGGTCGGTGCCGAAGAGAACCAGTGGTCGCAAACCGCATAGCCGCGCGCTAGCCCCGAGAGCACGGGCAACATGGCGGGCGTGAACATGCCCATAATATTGGCGACGCTCGTGTCGGGGAGAATCTCCCTTCCCTCGCTGTGCTCCCAACCGAGGGTGTACGCGAAATCCTTCACGAAGCCGCCATTCGTGGCGACCGGAGGCTTTGGTGCCGTCGTCGACCCGAAGAGCTGATCGTTGGTCGCCGCGTAGCCTTCGCCGGGATCGGCGCCCGGCATGAAGTAGGCGTACGTCTGCTTGGGATCGATTCGGAATACCGCGACTTTTTTTCCTGTCGCGTCGAGGTTCGTCTCGTTGCCCGCGAGACCCTCGAACGGCTGGCCCGTTTTCGGCGACTTGTTGCCGTTGTCGGCATAGAGAAAACCGAGCATGTGGTCAAACGATCGGTTCTCGAGCATGAGAACCACGATGTGCTGGATTTGGTCGAGCATGGGCCCCTCCTCGCCTCGAGCGCCGGTGTGCGTAATCCCCCCCGGACACCAATATGGCAGATGGATCAGGGGATGTCCCCCCGCTTGCAATCGGGTGAAATCGACCGCGCTCGGGCACGGCGTCTCCAGAGCTACGCGCTGGAGAGCCGCGGCTTCGGCCCCGTGGTTGCCAGCACGCCGGCGGAACGCGCGGCGTGTATCGCGCCGGTGCGGGTCGCAACGCCGAGCTTCTTGTACGCGTTCTTGAGATGCCATTTCACGGTGTCGAGCCCGATCCCGAGCGTGGCCGAGACGTCCTTGTTGACCATTCCTTCTTCGATCAGGCGAAGGATCTGAAGCTCGCGAACGTTGAGCGGCTCGATCAGCGAAGGCCACGCGCCCGCAACGGGCGTGGCGGCGCCCGTCCCTACGATCGGCGGGGCCGCGACCGCACCCGCGGACCGCGCACCCCCCCCAAGGAGGCGCCCGACGTACGGCGACGCGGGCAGTCGGCGGAGCAGCGGGTGGAGCGCCTGGCCTTCGTCCGCAAGCGTTCGGACGGCGCCCTGCGCTTCGCCGAGGACGAGCGCGGCGGTGACTTCCGCGCGCGCCCCCGCCCCGTCGCCAGCGGCTTGAAGAGCGAGGGCGCTGACGACGCGCACGGAAAGCTCGAAGCGACGTCGACCTTCGGCTTGGGCGCGATCCCGCAACTCGAAGAGCAAGGGCAGCGCGAATTTCGCGTGTCCGCGGGCGATCGCGACGCGCGACCGGGCGAGCACCCCGAGCTCCCACGCCTGCTGACGATGCGCGTCCGGTGGACGGGGGGCGCTCGGGGTGTCGCATCCACGGGCTGCCAGATCCACGGCTCCCGCCGCGAGGTGGATGCGCACCTGCTCGTGCATCACCGCCGCCGCAAGGCGCTCGAGCCGCCGCGACGCGGCCTGACGCGCGCATTCGTAGAGCTCTGCGAGCGCCGCGTCGTGGTCGCCGCGTGCCTCGTGCAGGCGGATGCGCGCGACGTAGATCGCGATGGGAATGTCGGCGATGCCGCTCTCGCGCAGCGAGAAGGCCGCTTCGAGCAGCTTGCTCGCACCGGCCAGATCGTCCCGCTCGTAGCGAATCGCGCCGAGGAACGCCGACGCCATTCGCGTCGCGTAGCCGTGGCGGCCGACGTCGCGCAGCGCGACCTCGAGCGCGCGCTCGAAGCTCCTCTCCGCGCCGTCGAGGTCGCCGAGCTCTTGCTGCGCCAGCCCCTCGATGCATCGTCCGTACACCGCGCTGAAACTTCCGCGCGCGCGGTCTTGATGTGGGCGTCCTCTCGTCACGGCGCCACGCGCGGCCGCAAAATGCCCGCGGCGCAGCTCGGCGAACGCGCGAACGTTCGCCGCCACGCCGAGCAACCAAGGCTCCGTGCGCAGGTGAGGCATCGCTCGTTCGAGCAACGGCGCGATGTGCTCCGGATCGTCGAGCTCAAACCCCACGTTGACCGAGCGAATGAGATCGAGCTCCGCGGCCTGCGCCCGGTCACTCGGTGCGAACGCGTCGAGCATCGCGCCGGTCTCGCCGGGCAAATGAAGCAGGCACCTGGCCCAGGCGATCGCGACCTGGAGACCCGGTCGATCGGCAACGACCGAAGGGGAAAGCTTGTCGACGAGAGCGAGCAAGAGCGACATCCGGCTCTGCTCGACGAGCAACATCGCGTCGCGTTCCACGAGCTCCACGGCGCGATCGGCGGCGCTCGCCGCGCGCGCGTGGCCGACGGCCTCTTCGATCAGGCCTTGACTCGCGAACCACGCCGACGCCGCGAGATGGAGATCGCGAGCGGACAAGTCCGGCGAGGCAGCGAGGCGTCGACGCAGGAATTCGACGAACACCTGGTGGTAGCGGAACCACCGCCGTTCGGAGTCGAGCGCGACGAGGAATAGGCCGGCCTCCTCGGTTCGGTCGAGCAGCTTCTGGCTGCCGGTCTCTCCGATCACCGCATCGCATACGTCGGCGCACAATCGATCGAGCACGGAGGTCTTGACGAGGAAGCGCTCCCACTGCGCATCGAGGCGATCGAGGATGTTCTCGGCGAGGTAGTCGGCGACCGCGCGGTTTGCGCGCGCCAAGCCGGCGATGACGGCATCGGCCTCACGATGGGCCGCCCCCCGTAGCGAAATCGACACCAGTCGAAGGGCTGCCGGCCAACCCCCCGTGCGATCGCACAGCTCGCGGATCGCGGCGGCGTCGAGCACCGGCTGGCCGCTCTGATTGAGCAGGGCATCGGCCTCGTCCGCGTCGAACCGAAGCGCCCGTGCGTCCACCTCCGTGAGCTCGTCGTGCGCGCGCAAGGCGCCGAGCGGAAACGGCGCGGGCGGCCGCAGCGTGAGGATGAAGTGCAGGTTTTCCGGACTTCGCGCCACGAGAAAGCGCAGCAGCTCGCCCGCGCGCGGATTGGTGATGAAATGACAGTCGTCGATGATCACGGTGACGCGCGTCTTCGCCGACGCGATGGCGTTGATCGCGGCGGCGAGCACGCGCGACGGCGCGTCGGGGGCTCCGTCGGCGAGCAGCGACGCGAGATCGCTGTCAACGGCGGGCTGGGCTCGATGGATCGCGGCGAGCAAGTACTCGCAGAGCCGCTCGGGGTTGTCGTCGTCGGCATCGAGGCTGAGCCACGACACCGCGTCGCCAGCGCGCGCGAGCCGCTCGCCCCACTGCGCCGCGAGCGTCGTTTTGCCGAAGCCGCCGGTGGCAGCGATCAAGCATGCGCGGCAACGCCTAGCCTCGTGGCGCGCCGCGACGTCGGCCAGCACGTGCTCCCGCGTGATCCATTGGGTGCCACCTCCCGGCGGGCGGAGCTTCGTCGCGATCAGCATGCGGTGACCACCATACGCCACCCGAACGGGTAGTGAAGATCGCCACCCTACGGGGTGGTGCCTAGTTCGCGGGCAGGGCGTACCAGTGAGCCCACGAGGAGCGGTCACATGGCCTCCTCGACGGCAGTCAGGATGGTCTCGTGACGTCCTGCCGGCGTGCGGTTTGGCGTTCGGCGTTCTCGTCGCCGCGCTCAAAGAGGCTTCTGGTCGAGCCCCCGGAGAGCGGCCGATGCAATTTGGCGGCGGTTTGAAAGAAAGGATTGTCACATGGAACTATTGGCAAGAAGCTGGGGCATTTGGGTCGTCCGCGGAATCGCGAGCATCCTCTTTGGCGTCTTCACCATCGTGTGGCCGGGCGCCTCGATCGCTGCGATCGTCTTGATGTTCGGCGTATACGCGCTCGCCGACGGAGCGCTCCTCTTGAGCTTCGGGTTGCGCCTTCGGGACAGGAAAGCGCCTT
Source organism: uncultured delta proteobacterium (assembly GCA_963831555.1). GTDB lineage: Bacteria > Myxococcota_A > Polyangia > Polyangiales > Polyangiaceae > Palsa-1150. The sequence continues at coordinate 209,928 of CAWHQT010000009.1, read as the reverse complement.
ACGTCGTCCGCGGTCTCGTCAGCGTCGCGGCGGGGGTGCTCACGTTCGTTTACCCCGGGCTCACGGCGCTCTCGCTCTACATCCTCGTCGGCGCCTGGGCGCTCACCGCCGGCGCGGCCGAGCTCGCGATCGCGTTCGCGATCCGTAAGGAGGCCGCGAACGTCGTGGGGCTCGTCTTCGCCGGGATCTTGTCGATGGCGTGTGGCGTGGCGCTCCTCGCGCTGCCGCTGGCCGGCATGATCGCCCTCATCGGACTCATTGCCGCCTACGCGATGCTGAATGGCATCGTCCTCATTACGGCCGGAGTGCGCATCCACAACCTGTTCGGTCCGGCCGACGCGACGTGACGGAACGCAACTCACCAATAGGGAGAACAGAGCCATGGACAAAGAGATCGTGATTGTCGTGCCCAGTGAAACGACGGCCTACGAGGTCGTGAAGGCCCTCAAGGCCCTCGACGACGAGGGGTCGATTGAGCTCTATTCGTCGGCGGTCATCGTGAAATCCAAGGAGGGGACGGTGTCCATCAAGGACACGCGCCATCTCGACGGCGGCCGGGGAACGTTGCTCGGGCTCTCGACGGGAGCGCTCGTCGGCCTGCTCGGCGGCCCCGTAGGGCTCGCGGTGGGCGCGGCGGTGGGCGGCGCGGCAGGTCTCGGCGCTGACCTGGCCTACTCGGGCTTCGCGGGGGACTTCGTGAACGACGTCGCGACGCGCCTACAGCCGGGGAGCCACGCCGTCGTCGCGAGCGTCTGGGAAGACTGGACGGTCCCCGTGGACGTGGCCGTGGCGCCCCACGGCGCCGTCGTGTTCCGCCAGGCCACGGACGACGTCGTGATGGCCCAGATCCGCGCCGAGATGCAGGCACTCAAGGAAGAGCAGGTGCACGTCGAGGCGGAGATCGCGAAGGCGACGGGGGACGCGAAGGCGAAGCTCGAGGCGACGCGCGCCGAGCTTCGCGCGAAGCAGGCCGCGCAGCGCGAGCGACTCCAGAAGCGGGCGAAGAAGCTCGAGGAGAAGCTGGGACGCCAAGATCGCCAGCGTGAAGCGGAAGACCGCCGAGGCCAAGGCCGGAGCGAAGACGCGTCACGAGGAACACATGCAGAAGTTGTCGCGCTTCGCGGCCTCGCAGAAAGAGTCGTTCCGCGAGCTCTTCGCGTGACGACCCGATACCGTCGTGGACGCCCCCGCGGGGAGCGTTCGAATGGGGACAAAGCGCGCGACAGCCCCCTAACGATTCAGCAACGATTCAGCGCAGTCCCATGAGAGAAACGAGCGCCCAACCGCCTTTCTGGACGTCGACGTCCGCCGTGCGGACGACCCCGCGAACGTCGATTCGAACAGCGTGCCTGCCGCCCGGGACACGCACCCGCGCAACCGCAACGCGCGCGGGCAAGGTCTCCCAGCTTCGCGTGTCGGGCGTGTCCAGTGCGGTCAACGTGGCCTGCGTGCCCAGAGAGAGAACCAGCCCGAGGATGCTCCGGTCCCCAGCGGCGGCTCCGACGAGGCTGCCCGCTGCATAACGGGCGACCATACGCGTGATGGCGCCGACGATGATCTTGCCTTCGATCTTCTTCCACTCGGCCCGGACCTCGCGCGCGACGTCGACCGCCTGTTCGAGCGCTATGTATCGCCCGTCGAGCATCGCGGCAGGAACGGCGTACTCCCCCTGCTCGCGTCCAAGCGTCGGAAAGTTGACCCACGTCACGAGCCCCTGCGCCGCGATCTGGTTTGCGGCGGCGACGTCGCTCGGCGCAAGCGCTCCGGAGAACCACGTGAGCGCGAGCCCGATCGGAACTCGCTCGGCCACCTTGGGCGGCACCCTTCCGTAGCCGACAACGAAGACGATCTCGCCCTCGCCCGTCTCGTCGAGCGGCCGGGGGGCCGATCCTCCCGCGCTCTCGAGCTCCCGAAGGCGCGGCGTCCGGTACTGCCCGCGCCCGAGCAAGCTTCGGATCGGGTCGCGAAGAGAATTGAATCCCGCGAACTCGAGCGCCTTGTCGTACCAGCGTAACGCCTCGTCGGTCCGATCACTCTTCTCGAAGGTAAACCCCGCGAGAAACGCCCCCAGCCCAAGCGCCGGACTGTCGCCCTCCCCGAGATCGTCAATGTACTTCTGCACGACGGCGAGCCGGCGGGCCTCGACACGCGCCCCGTCGAGATCGCGTTTCTCCAGGTAGTTCAGCATATCGAGCGTATTGATGAGAAGCTTCTCTTGCGGAGGGGCACGGTACCTCCCGCTCGATCCCGAGAAGACATACTCCGCGATCGAGTCTGCCGCGCCGTGCGCGAGATCGAGCATGTCGACGGCCTTGTCCGCGGACTCGAAATCGCGTTTCGACGCGTCGAACTGGGCGACGCTCTGGTTGACGCTCCCGCGGTCGAGCACGTAGAGCGAGTTCTCACCGCCGAGGTCCGCGGGAAGATCCGCGTCGGACTGCACGCCCATGGCGTGGTCCAGCAGGCGGAGCGCCTCGCGCGGCCGCCCCTCGTCGAGCGCCGTTCGCACCGGCAGCGTGCGCTCCGAGTGCGACGCGCATCCTTGGAGGACGACCAGCGCGGCGAGCGTGAGCGGCGTCGTCGCGATGCATGCCCTCACCGTATGGCCTTGGTCACGTACGCCTTTTGCTGCCATCGAATCTCGCTCGTCTCGGCGTCGATGACCTGCATAAACATGAAGTACTGAACGCGCCGCGCGTCCGCCGTCCGCTCGTCGGCGCTGGCGACCTTGCCCGTGATGAAGAACCTCACGCCGAACTGTTTGCCGTACTGGGGAATGTGCCGCGGGTCGAAAACCGGCCGCTGGGCTCCCTCCACTTGCCGGATCATCTCCGCTTGGCGCTCCTGGCTGACGACGCGCGCGATCTGGCTGCCGACCATCCAGCTCTCGGTCTCGCTCAGCATCGCATCGAGTTGCGGATCGATGTGCTCGTCCGTTTCGTTGATGAACGGTGTGACCGCTAGGGTCTGCCGGTCGCCTTGGGCGGCCTGGGCACGCCACTCGGCCATGATCGCCGAGCCGCGCAGTTGGTTGAGCAGCGTCTGGAGCGAACGCTCGATGTCCTCCTTGTCGAGGCCGGTGCTCATCGCGGCGCGGTCGACGCTCGGGTCGTCGCTACCGCGCACGAACTCTCGCGCGCACGCCGACGTCGCGACCATCATCGCGAAGAGCGAAAGGGATGCTCGGCTACCCAAAGAAGGAAGGATAAAGCTCATGGGTCTTGCAGCCTACTGCGAGGTGGCCCGGCCTCAACGCGGAAGACCGAAAAGGCCCGGTGGCCGTCGAGCGCCGACGCGCGCCCCGAAACGAACACGAAGCCGAACGCATACTACGCTAGGGCGTCCGCCCAACGATGAGAAAATGCTGCCCCCCGGCAGCCTTCGGGCCGCCCGGAACGCTTCACGGCAGAGCGGCATCTGAGGCCCGTGCGCTACGCCCTCCCCATCATTGGCCTCTTCGTCTTGATCGGCGCACTCGTCGCCATCAAGTTCGGGCAAATCTCGACGCTCATCCACTTCGGCAAGGCGATGCAGCAAGCCGGGCCGCCCCCCGAATCGGTCAGCACCGCCGTGTCGCAAGAGGAAGCATGGGAAGGTTCACTCGACGCGGTCGGAAGCGTGACCGCGGCCAAAGGCGTTGCGGTCAGCAACGACGCGCCGGGAGTCATCTCACGCATTCTTTTCGAGTCGGGAGCCGTGGTGCGCGAAGGGCAGACGCTCGTCGAGCTCGACACCAGCGTCGAGCGTGCGCAGCTCGCGTCCGCGAAGGCGCGGATGGATCTCGCGACCGTGACGGCGAGCCGCACGCGCGCACTCTTCGAGAAGGCCGCGATCGCGAAGAGCCAGGTCGACAACGACGATTCCCAGTTGAGGTCGACGACAACGGACTTGGCCGCAATCCAAGCGCAGATTGACCGCAAGACCGTGCGCGCCCCTTTCGCCGGGCGTCTCGGGATCCGGCAGGTCAACCTGGGACAGTATTTGAATAGCGGCACCACGATCACCGCCCTAGAGTCGATCGGCACGGTGTTCGTCGATTTCGAGCTCCCCCAGCAGCGCCTCGCGGATGTGACGGTCGGCATGCCCGTTCGCGTGACGTTGAGCGGGGTCGAGGGCGTCACGCGGGACGGCGTCGTCGCCGCAGTCGACCCGCAAATCGACTCCACCACTCGGACAATCAAGATTCGCGCAAGCATTCCCAACACGGACGAGAAGCTCCGGCCGGGCATGTTCGCGAACGTTTCGGTCCTCCTTCCGAAGCAGGACAGCCTCGTCGTCGTCCCGGTAACAGCGCTCGTTCACGCTTCGTACGGCGACTCCGTCTTCGTCGTCGAGAATCCAAAGGACGACGGGGGCTCCGGATCTGCAACCGCGGGGGTTGCGCGACCGAAGACCGCGCGCCAGCAGTTCGTGCGCGTGGGACGGTCGCGCGGGGACTACGTCGCCATCCTCGACGGCGTCTCGCCCGGCCAAGAGATCGTGAGCGCGGGCGCGTTCAAACTTCGTAACGGCTCGGGCGTGGTCGTCCGAAACGATGTCAAGCTCGCACCGGAGCTCAATCCTCACCCGGACAATCGGTGACGGTCGTGTCAATTACCGACTTATTCATCCGCCGGCCCGTTCTCGCGATCGTCGTCAATGTCGTCATCATCATCGCGGGGCTGCAAGCCGTTCGCACGCTCAACGTTCGACAATATCCGAAGCTCGAGAGCGCGACGGTCACCGTGCGCACGGCCTACGTCGGCGCCAGCGCGGATCTCGTTCGAGGGTTCATCACGACTCCGCTGGAGCGCGCCATCGCCGCGGCGGACGGCATCGACTACATCGAGTCGCAAAGCGTGCAAGGGCTGTCGACGATCAGCGTCCGCCTCAAGCTCAATTTCAGTGCCGGCAACGCCCTTGCCGACATTAGCGCGCGTGTGAATCAAGTCCGGGCGGACTTGCCTCCCGAAGCGGAGGTTCCGGCCATCAGCATCGAGTCGTCCGACGCCCAGATCGCGTCGATGTACCTGAGCTTTGGATCGAAGATACTGGAAGACAACCAAGTCACCGATTACTTGATCCGCGTCGTGCAGCCGCGGCTCTCCGCGATCGAGGGCGTACAACGTGCCGACATACTCGGCGGCCGCACGTTCGCCATCCGGGCATGGCTCGACCCGCAGCGAATGGCCGCCCTCAACGTGAGTCCCGCGCAGGTGCGGCAGGCCCTCTTGGCGAACAACTACCTCGCCGCCGTGGGCCAGACCAAGGGCGCGCTCGTCGAGATCAACCTGACGGCGACCACGGACCTGACGTCGCTCGACGAGTTCAAGAACCTCGTGATTCGCCAGCAGAACGGGGCGCTCGTTCGACTCGAAGACGTCGCGAACGTGACGCTCGGCGCCGACACGTACGACCAGGACGTGCGCCTCTCCGGCGAGCGCGCGGTGTTCATGGGCGTCTGGGTCCTCCCGAACGCCAACTCCCTGGACGTCATCGCGCGCGTGCGGAAGGAGGTCGAGATCCTCAAGGGCGAGCTGCCGACCGGGATGCAGGCCGTCGTCGCCTTCGATTCCACGTTGTACATTAACGACGCTATCCACGAGGTGGTCAAGACACTGACCGAGACCGTGCTCATCGTCATCGTCGTCATCTTCCTCTTCCTCGGCTCGCTCCGCACGGTGCTCGTACCACTTGTTGCGATTCCCGTGTCGCTCATCGGCGCGGTTTTCCTTATGCAACTCTTCGGGTTTACACTCAATCTGCTGACGCTTCTCGCCATTGTCCTTGCGGTCGGACTGGTCGTGGACGATGCCATCGTGGTCGTCGAGAACGTCGAGCGGCACATCCGGCAAGGCAAGACCCCGCTCGAGGCGGCGCTCGTCGGAGCACGGGAGCTCGTGGGTCCGATCATTGCGATGACCATCACGCTCGCGGCAGTGTATGCGCCGATCGGTTTCCAAGGGGGGCTCACGGGCGCCCTGTTTCGCGAATTCGCATTCACCCTCGCCGGAGCCGTGTTCATCTCGGGATTCGTCGCGCTCACGCTTTCGCCCATGATGGCCTCGAGGCTACTCGCGGCCGAGGGCACCAAGCGCCCGCTGGCGCGTGCCATCGAGCGCGGGTTCGACGCCGTCCGGGGCCTTTACGCGCGCGCCCTCGACGTCACGCTCTCGATACGGCCCGTCATCTATGGGATCTGGATCACATTGACGATCCTCGTGGTACCGATGTACCTGTTCTCGCCCCAGGAGCTCGCGCCGAACGAAGATCAAGGCGTCGCGTTCGGGGCGATCGACGTACCGGCCAATGCCACCCTCGAACAGTTGACGCCGTACACCGAGCAGGTCAATCGGATCTTCGAATCGGAGCCGGAGTTCGACCACAGCTTCCAGATCACATTTCCCGCGAGTGGGTTCGGCGGCGTACTCGTCAAGCCGTGGGAGCAACGCCGGCGGAGCATCTTCCCGATTCAAGAGGAGCTCAGCGCGAAGCTTGCGGACATCGCAGGCATTCGAGCGCCGGTGTTTCTTCCTTCGGCTCTGCCGAGCGCCGGCTTTTTTCCCATCGAGTTCGTCATCGCGTCCACGGCCGATCACGAAGAGATCTTGCGCTTTGCCAAGCAGATCGCCCAAGAGGCGATGGCGAGCGGCCAGTTCGCGTTCCCCCCCATCATCGACGTCAAGATCGACGAGGCGAAGACCGAGGTCGTTCTCGATCGGGACAAAATTGCCTCGATGGGACTGACGATGCAAGACGTCGGCGCGGATCTGTCCACGATGCTCGGTGGCAATTTTGTCAATCGCTTCAACATCGATGGACGAAGCTACAAGGTCATCCCTCAGATCGAGCGGGCCGCGCGGCTCACTCCCGATCAGCTCGAGAATATCCACATCACCGGACCTCTCGGCGGGTTGATGCCACTCAGCGCCGTGGCGACTCTGCATAGCGGTGTCGAGCCCCGGACGCTCAATCGCTTTCAGCAGCTCAACGCCATAAAGATATCGGGCGTGGCGCCGCGGTCCGCCGACGGCGGCCTCCGCGTCCTCGAACAGGCTGCTGCGAGGATCCTCCCGGCCGGGTATCGCGTCGACTACACCGGCGAATCGCGTCAGCTCCGCACGGAGGTGGGCAAGTTTCTTCCTGCGATGGGCCTCGCCATCGTGCTCATATTTCTCGTCCTGGCGGCGCAGTTCAATTCGTTTCGGGATCCGCTCGTCATCCTCGGCGGGTCGGTGCCGCTGGCCATGTTCGGTGCGATGATCTTCACGTTCCTGAAGTTCGGCGGACCCCCGGGCTTGCACTTCAAGCTCACACAGGGCTGGACCACGACGCTCAATATCTACTCGCAAGTGGGGCTCGTTACGCTTGTCGGCCTGGTGTCGAAGAATGGAATTCTAATCGTCGAATTTGCCAATGCGCAGCAGGAGCTCGGCGTCGGCAAGCTCGCTGCGATTCGTTCGGCGGCCACCACGCGCCTTCGCCCCATCCTGATGACGACGGTCGCGACCGTCGCCGGTCACTTTCCGCTCACTCTGGTAACCGGCGCGGGCGCCGTCGCGCGCAACTCAATTGGCGTCGTCTTGGTCGGCGGAATGGCCATCGGCACGTTCTTTACTCTGTTCGTTGTCCCGTCTCTCTACGTGCTGGTCGCAAAGGACCATCGCGGAGAAACGACGCAGAGGGGCGCGACGCCCGTGCCCGTACGCGAATCCGGGGCACACTTCGTGCCGCGCGGCGCGGAATCAACTGTCTAGTCAGAAACCCGGGTCACCCTGAGTCTCGCTCCGCCTTGCCTCCGGCCTGATCATTCATCCCATCTTGGTCCGTGCGGGCCGCATGTTCTCGCATCCCCGGCATGAATGCCGGGGCAACTGGGACAGCGATTACGCGAAGCCCGCCACTGGCGGGCTACGACAAACGACAGGCACGTCGACCGTCGCCAACCATGCCTCACTGGATCGACGTAGCCCGCCAGCGGTGGGCTTGGTGCTCCGCTCTCCAGGGGTGCCCCGGCATTTATGCCGGGGCGCCCAAGATGTGACGAATGATGAGGCCTCCGGCAAGGCTCCGCTCGACAGAACCGGCTTGCACGTCACGTCGAGCGGGGCGACGCCGCTCCACCTCGAGCTCCCCAGCGAGAGGAGACGCTCGTTTCTATCTTCGCGTGTTCGGCTGCGCGTGGAGGGGGCTGGCAAGAGCTCGATCAACTCGCGGTTGCAGGCAAAGTGCCCCCTTTGCGGCCAGCGGTCCATTCCTACCCGCACGGGGGGACGTCGCTTGCGCCCCGCAGGGTATCCCTTGAGGCCACCGGTTGTATCCATTGCGCCCGGCGGTGTAGCCATTGTGCCCAGCGGTGTATCCATTGCGCCCAGCGGCCCATCGCTCGGGGCGACCGGTGCTTCGCGGAAGTCAAGCAACCACCCTTCGAGGCTGAGCGGTCCCTCTCTCGACGCAAGCGGTGCTTCGCGGAAGCCAAGCAACCACCCTTCGAGGCGGAGCGGTCCCTCTCTCGACGCAAGCGGTGCTTCGCGGAAGCCAAGCAACCACCCTTCGAGGCGGAGCGGTCCCTCTCTCGACGCAAGCGGTGCTTCGCGGAAGCCAAGGAAGCCACCCTTCGAGGCCGAGCGGTGCACCCTTTGCGGCTAGAGTCGTCGGACATCGTTGCAGAGTCATGCGACCACGACCCAGCGAAGGACGGCTCGCCCACGGAAGCCGGAATGTTGACGTCGATCGGCGCTTACTTTTCGGCATCCAGGGGCGAGGCGTGCTTCGGCTGATAGATCCCTATTTTCCCACCCCCCGGAAGCGTGATGCGCGTGATCGACCCCCATCGTTGCTCGTCGACGGACGAGCACTGGACGCTCTTCGCCTTCATCGTCTCGATGAGCGCGTGGACGTCTCTACACATCAAATAGAGCTCGTGCACGTCGTTGGCATCGGACGGGTGCACGGCGACCTCCGCCGGAGGCAACGCGAAGATCAACCACCCGTGTCCCGCGTCCGAGAACGGATACCCGAGGACGTCGCGAAAGAACGCGCGGTCGGCCTCGGCGTCCTTGCTGTAGACGATGACGTGAGCTCCGTGAATCATGGGTGCGCCTCCGGTATCGCGCGGCGCTCCAATCGTCCCCTTTTCACGGAAAGATTCCCTTCTTGTAGTCGCTCAGAATCTCTCCGGCGGCACGCGCACCTTCCTCCGCCCCCCCCTCCATGAAGCCTTGGAAGTTCGTCGAGCAGTGCTCGCCGGCGAAATGGATATTTCCCTGCCGCACACCCTCGTAACCGCTAAATAGCGTGTATTGGCCGACAAGCCAGCACGAGTAACTGCCGAGCAAATTCGGGTCGCGCGCGGGAACGCTGAGCGACGCCCTGCCCGTGTAATGCGAGGAGATGCCTGGGTAGACCGGCTCGATCTGCTCGAGGAAGCGATCGGCATATGTCTGGACCAGCGGTGAACTCGAATCCGTGTACGGCGCGTCCGGAGTGAACGACGCCCCGATGCTACCGCCCGTGTAGTCGACCAGGATGCCCATGCTTCCGTGCTGCGCGCGGGTTACGTCCCACGTGTTCTGGTAGCCCGTGTCCGCGTACGACGTGCCAGTGCTGCGGGGCCAGGGATGGTTCGCCTCGTCCCAGAGCCGGTCGTCGAATTGAAGCTGCAGCTTGCAGTTCGTTCCGTATCCGAGCTCCGTAATGGCCGTCTTTTTAAGTGAATCGAAACCTGCCTTCGAATAGTCGAGGCTCCGCAGGACGCTGAACGGCATCGTCAGAATGGCACGATCGACCACGACGTATTCGCAACCATTCTTCGTATCGAACGTCAACTCGATTGTGCCGCCGATCTTCTTCTCGATCGCCACCATGCGATAACCCGTTTTGACCGAACCCGACGGAAGGTAGCTCCCGATCGCCTCGGGAAGCCTCTGATTCCCCCCGCGAATATGGTACGTCTCGTCCGAGAAGCCGAAGAGAACCAAATCGTCCGTCGGACCCGGCAAAAGGTAAACGAGGTTCAGACTGCTCTGCTCCTTCGTGTCGCGGCCGTATTCGATGTTGTATGCGACGTCGAGGAGCTTACCGAAGGTCGAGCCGTGCCCGCCGGGGACGTACTTCGCGATCCAGTCGTACAGACTGGTGTCGTCGAGCTCTTTGCCCTTCTTGGTGAACGAGTTGTAAAGCGTCGGAAACGGGGCCGCGCTATTTTGGTCATTAAGAACGTCGAGGACCGGCTGAAAATCCTTGTCGGCGTTCTTGTACGGGTAATACTGGCCGCCAAAGTAGTATGTCTCCGTCGATCCCGTCGGTTCGGCAGCGTGCAAGTTGTCGAGCGGGAGCCCGAACCGCGCTGCAAGGTCCTGGATGACCGTGTGGCCCGTGTCGATAAGCTCGCCACACCACTCGGATACTTGCCCATCGGCCCACGTCGACGTGTTCGAGTGCATCCGGCCACCGATGGCCGACGCTGCCTCGTAAACGGTGGAGCCGTAGCCCGCGTCGTGGAGCGTCAGCGCCGCGTTCAAACCCGCGATTCCGCCGCCAATAACCGCGATACGCGGCTGCGCCTTGGCGAAGACCTTCTCACTCTTGGCCATGACGGCCGCGCCGGCGACTGCACCGATGGCCTTCAGCGCGTCGCGGCGGCGAAGACCTCGCTCCGAACGCACTCGCTCGATCGGCACGCCGCGGCGGTCCGCTTCGAGGTGCTCGGAGGCCAGACGACGAAGAAACGACATCAACTCAGTACGCGCCATGGGTAATTCTCCGTTCTTCGAGGGCACGACTATGCCCGATTCCGCGCTCGGTGCATACCATTTATTTGCCAGTTACGACGGCTATAGGCTCGAACGGCATCCCGAGGCAGGGGGGGATCGAGGCGCCCCAAGTCAATCTCCGCAGCGCCTATGCAATCATGGATCGTTCAACACGTCCGGCGCAGCGCCGTCGCCCTCACCGGCCTCCGGGGCGGCCGGCTCGCCGCAAAACAAACCCGCTTCGGCGGCGCTCAACGCGCCGGCACACTCGGGCGAATCGGGCGCGGCAACGGCCTCCGGCGGGAGGGGTGGACACGCCGTCGATACATAGAGCTGCCCGTTGATCGTCATACACATCGGAGCGCATGTTGCGCTAAGACTAACCCCATAGACAACGCCCACGGGAACGTAGTCGCCGACGCATCCCCCGTCGGGCGAATATGGTTGCGCCGTATAGATCAGCTGCCCGGCCGAGGTGCACGCCATCGCAAAGAAGAGCGCCACGTGCGCCGACCTCCTGAAAAATAAGCGAATTTGCATCGATCTCGTCCTGTCGTCAGAAGCTCACCGTCGCCGAGGCCAGTAGCGAACGCCCCGCCTCCGGAATCGTGCGCTGCTGAAATTCATCGCTCACTGGGTACGACGCCCTCACGTCGAACGCATTGTAGATCCCGACGGAGTACGAGATTCCCCAACGCGCTTCTGTTCCTGACAGGACGAAATCCCAGAGAAGCGCCCCGTCCGTTTGGTTCTGAGGAGGGCTCGTCGTCGAGACGTTCGTGTCGTAGCGGCCCCCCTCGAACGACAGTCGGCTCATGAGCGTCAGCGCGCGGGCGAAGAGCGGGACGGCGCCGCGCACGGACGCGAGGTGGGTCGGCGAGTTGGGCACGCGGCGGTAGTTCGCTGATTGCCTCAGCGCGATGAAGTCGTCGAACGAGCCCGACGCCAGGTACACGGAGCGCTGGTACGAGTACGAAGCGGCGGCCATCCAGCCATCCTTCCAATCACGCCGGATCTCGAATTCCGCGCCCATCGTTCCGACGGGAGTGGTCGTATTTTGGTATTGCACGTTTGATATGCCGCTCGCATCCGAAGGCAGCGTTTGTTGAGCGATGAGGTCCGTGATGTAGTTCGTGAACACGGCGGCGGTCGCCTGAACGGTTCGACTGACGCGCTGACTGAGCTCGATTTCCGCTGAATACGTATTCTCCGGCTGAAGGTGCGGATTGCTCACTTGACCGACGCCGACGTTCGTCAGTTCGTAGAGGCTCGGAGCTCGGAACGCTTTGCCGGCGATGATCTTGAGGTTGCCGCCGGAATAAGGCTTCATGATGAAAGCGACCCGGGGGTTTAGCGACGAACCAAACGTAGAGTAATAGTCGAAGCGCGCCCCGGCGGAGATCTTGATCCCGTCGGCTGGTCGGGCGTCGACGTTTCCATAGACAGCAGCCAAGACGAAGCTGTCGGTCTCGTTAAACTCTTGGCCGCCGATTTCGAGCGATCCGTATTGACGCGCGTGGGGATGGACCTGCGCTTCGCTGCCCACGCTGAGGTTGAAGGCAGGCGAGGGCGCCACGAGCACGCGCTCCTCGACCCCGCCCCAGTAGCTGTCGTATTGGTTGAACTCCACGCCTCCGTCCTCCGGTGAGCGCGCGAAGTAGCCACGGTAGCTGTACTCGTCACCATGAATGCGCGTCAGTGACGTGACGGGCCCAATCTTCGGCTCGAACCGTGCCTCAACGAAGGCACGGGTGTCCGATTGGTGGGTGCGGCTATCCCCGAGCAACGTGTCGAATTGACCCGTCGGAAGATGCTTGTCGTGGGTGTTGAGAGACCACGCCAGAGACACATCCTTCCACCACGCGCGCCCTGTAACGTTTCCGAAGCGGGCACCGTCGACGCCGTCGGCATGGCCCGCCACCTCCGGAGGACCCTGCGTCACGTATTCGGGAAAGAAGAAGTCTTGGCCCGTGCTCTGTCCCGCGGCAACGGACGTCCAAACGCCGGCGTCCCTCCCGAAATGCTGCGTGATCCGGAAGCGAGCGCGCGCAACCCCATCTCCTGCGGCCGAAACGGTGACTTCTTGCCCCGTCGGCACTTCCTTCGAACGCGTAACCAGGTTCACCACGCCTGAAAACGCGCTCGTACCGTAGACCACCGAACCGGGGCCGCGAACGATTTCAATCTTGTCGATGTCTTCGAGATCCGTTCGGAGATCGTAACCGACGTAGGACGACCACACCCAATCATCGTTGAGCGGCACTCCGTCCATCGTGATGAGGACGCGATTGCCGTACGAACCGGGGAGACCGAAGCCGCGAAATCCGAGGGCCACGTACCCGCGATCGTCGGACAGGTAGACCCCGCGGGTGCCGCGCACGGCCTCCGCAAGCGTCGGGTATCGCATCGCGCGGAGCTCCTGGCCCGTGATGAGCGAAACGGAGGCCGGGGCGTCTTCGACCGACTCGGAGACGCGCGACGCGGCTTCGACCGAGTCGATGGCGAAAAGTTGGAGTTCGAGGCGCGCCTGTTCGTCCGCGCGAATGACGACCGTGCGCTCGACGGGTCGAAAGCCACGCAAAGTTACCGCGACGCGATGCACACCCACAGGCACACTGAGCAGAGCGGGAGTAAACCCTTGCGTAAACCCGTCGACCTCGATCGCGGCGTCGCGCTCGTCCGCGTTCACCACGAGCGAACCGGTCTCCGGAACGAGCTCGGAGTGAATCGTGGAGACCTGGTTGGCTTCTACGGAGACGGGCACGCGCAGCGTTCGGAATCCCGTCTTCGAGACAATCACCGTGTGCTCACCGAGCGGCGTCGGCATGTCGCATGGTGCTCGGCACGTCACGGGGGCATTCTCGGCGTCGAGACGCACGGACGCCCCGGCGGGTCCGGGAACCTGTACGATCCCCACTATCCGCCGAAGGGTCAGCGAAACGGTGCGCTCCACGCCGACCGGAACGTCGACCGAGCCGCTCGACGCATCTTCCCATCCGGCCAGTTCCGCGACGACCCGGTACGTCCCCGGCGGCAGCGCCATGTTCTGGGGAGATGTGCCCCGCTCTCCGAGGTCCTTACGGTCGAGATAAATGTGCGCACCCGGTGGATCGGTCACGATTTTGAGGACGGCGACGTGGGGTGAGATGCGAGCGAGCGACTCGTTGATGCGCGCCGTCGCGACCGGATCGGTCTCGCCCTCGAGAGCGCGAGAGTAGTACCGGTGCGCCTCCGGAAATTGCTGCAGCTGCTCGTAGCTTCGGGCGATGTTGAAAAGAACGTTTCGGTTTCGCGCGAGGCGATTCGAGGCCAGAAAGTGGGATAGCGCCCCGATGTAATCTCTTGCTTGGTACCGCTCGGTCCCGAGACTGAATTGCACGTCCGCTTCGTCAGCCACGTCGTCCGCGCGCGCGCTCGAATGTGTGAGGACGAGGAAACCGACTATCGCTAGAATCCAGAGCACTACGCAACGATCACGACCACCGAAACGTTCCAAGACACTCTCCAGCGGATGCGAGATCCGAGACCATGACCCATATATAGACGGAGGAGGGAAGATCACCGACGAAGACGAATATCGAGGCCCGGACCTTCTTCTCGCTTCGCGCGAGCTGCGTCGGCCGCTGCAGGGAGCACCCCCAAATCGCCGCCCACGCGCACGGGGCTCGTGGCCCGCGGGGCCAGTAGTTTCCCGTTGTGACGCGGCGTGAGTATGGCCACCAAGTGCACGGGCGCTTCCGAATCCCCCTCCTCGAACGCATAAGGAGCATAGCCGTCGAGATCAACAGAGAAGTAACGGGGAGCCATCTTCACGGTGGCGCGGTCGATCGAGATCGTGGTCGGGGTCGTGCCGATCTCTTTGCCCCCTTCGATCACTCGAGCGCCAGAGGGCGACGAATCGATGGTCACGTTGAAGGTGGCGACAGGGCTGAGGGAGTCCATCGTCCCGGAGGCCGGAGGATGCAAAGCCGCACCCGGCGCCGCGGACGATGCCGAGCCCTGGACCGCGGCCGCGACGCGACCCTGGACGCCGCTGAAGACGCACCGACCCAAAGGAACGAGCGCCAGCAAAGCGGCCAGCGACAGCAGACGGACGCCCGCCGCTCGGCGCCGACCGGTGGGTATTTCCGAAGGCGCGAAGGGGGCGAGCGACGACGGCGCTCCCGGATCCGCCCCGGCGACGGGAAGAAAAGGTGCAAACGGTGCAAACGGTGCAAAGGGCCGGACCGTGATGCGGCGCCTCGAGTCCTGTTCACTCGCTGGCGCGGTATCGCTGCTCGCGAACGGCTTGGGGGGCGACATCGGAGATCCCGCGGCGGTGAGCGTGACGCTATGAAATATGTCGTCCTCCACGGCTGTCAGCTGGCGCAGGAACTCGTCGACCGTGGGGCGGTCCGTGGGCTGCTTTTCGAGGAGCGCGGCGACGAGCTTGCAAAGCGACTCGGGATACGTCTGCACGTTGCAAGCCTCCGAAAGCGTCGGAGGCTCGACAAGGCAGTGCGAGACCATCACGTCGAACTTGGTCCCAGAATCGAAGGGGACGCGCCCCGTCAGCGCTTCGAACAGCGTGATTCCCAGCCCGTACAGGTCTGTGCGCGGTTCGACGGCCTCGCTACGGATTTGTTCGGGAGACATGTACCGCGGGCTCCCGAGCAGAAGCCCCGCCTGGGTCTCGTCGGCCCCGTCCCGCGCCTGACTCGATCCGGCGGGGATGATCTTGCCGATCCCGAAGTCAATCAGCTTGACGATGTCGTTGCGCTCGTCGTCAGGGACGAGCATGATGTTCGATGGCTTCAAGTCACGGTGAATGAAGCCGCACCGGTGTGCTTCCCGTAACCCTCGGCCGATCTGGCGGGCCAGGCGAAGGCTCTCGAGAATGCTCAGACGGCCCTGTGCACGAAACCGTTGCGCGAGTGTTTCCCCACGCAAGTACTCCATCGCCATGAAACAGTGCTCGGTGGCCTGATCCGTGATCTGCCCGTAATCGAAGAGCATGACGATGTTCGGGTGCTGCAGCCTCGCGAGGATGCTTGCTTCCAGCAGAAACCGGCGGCGAAAGCTCTCCTCGGCTTCGCCATGAATGTTCACGGCGGCGTGAAGAACCTTCAACGCGACCGGACGGCTGAGGGGCGCCTGGGTGGCAAAGTAGACGCTGCCCATGCCTCCGCGCGCGATACGCCTAACGATGTGGAAGCGTTCGTTTACGACCTTGCCGATCAGTGCGTCCTCGGCAGGACGCTCACGACTGGCGT
Organism: uncultured delta proteobacterium; assembly: GCA_963831555.1. Lineage (GTDB taxonomy): Bacteria > Myxococcota_A > Polyangia > Polyangiales > Polyangiaceae > Palsa-1150. The sequence goes on along the minus strand of CAWHQT010000009.1, from coordinate 193,943 downwards.
CTGCCTCAAATCCCTGCATGGCACCCTCGCTTTTGCGCTTCCGGCAACGCGACCCAGACCGGGACGCACACGCTCGGCTCTCTGTCGAGTCTCACCTCGGTTCACACGTGCCATGCTATCGCCGACTGGGCGCCCGTGCGGGAGAATCAGCTCTCGTAGCTGGGAAGTAAGGACGAATGTTCTCCACGAACGGTGCGCCGTCCGCTTCGGCGATTTCTGTCGACAGGCAATCTCATCTGTGGGGGGTGGATCGCCCTCACGTCCACGCTCCCTCGCGGATACCCACGCGAGGGGTGGTGCGATCCTCATCGCGCGAGGCCTCCTCGCTCTCGGCAAAGGCTTTTGAGCCGATCCGGGCAGTCATCGTAGCCTCTCGCGGCGGCTTCCGTTTCTTCTCTCTCGACGACCTCCAGGAGCCTATCCGGACCCCCGATGTCGCTGGCGAAGCCCTTCATCAGTGTTTCGTATTTCTCGGCGTCCCTTCTGTCGTTGGTCAGCTTGGCCTGCTTGCGGCAGAAGAGAAACGAATCAAAACTATCCGCAGCCCAGCCATAGCGATCCTTTCCTTCGTTCTTCACCCATACGAGTTCTGGAAAGACTCCAGGCCTCCCGCGCCCCAGGGCCCCACTGTACGGTGTGAGGTTCGAGGGGTATTTCATCTTTACTGTGCCGACATTCTCGTCAATCGCCTCGATGATCTCGCGGGATTTGGTGTTGACGGCCACGTCGACGCAGCAGCCGGCGCCGCCGCTCGATTCGTTCGGGCGACGGGTGTCGACGATTTTGACCCCGTTCGCCTCGAGCGCCTGCTGCGCACGTCTCGCCGTATTGGGCACACTGCGTAGCGACATCACGATCCACCCGCTGAGCGTTCCTGGATCATTATTCGCCATGTAGTCAATGACTCGCTCCAGGGTATGGACCATCGGAGACCCATCGAGGTGTCCGAGCGCGCTCATCGTCTGGCCCATGATGACGACCGCCACGCAGGGGCAGAGGCCGACGGTCACCATGATGTGCCGGGGCTCATGCCCTCGTGTCACGAGGATCTCCCTCTGGAACACCTCTACGCTGTTCTCGCGAGTGATGCCCGATTCTGACATTGAAGACTCTCCAACGAAAGGTGCCCCAGCATACCCGCTCGGGTCCGCCGGGCGAGCCGGTCTGTTCGCAGTCGCGGACCGTGGTTTTCTTCTCGCCGTACGATGTAGGTCGATCCCGCCATTCTGTCGCCTCGTTCGCCAACTGTCTGCTCGCCCGCCGCACTCGCCGGGTTCGCGATCGGACCCATCGGCGATAAGCTGTCTTCAAGCATGTCGCGCGCCCGCAGACTCATGGCAACGGCCGCTGGACTGTCGTTGGCGGCGTGCAGTTTGATCACCTCGATTAGCGGGCTCGAAGCGACGGGAACCGACGCCAGCCAGGAGGGCGGGCCAGACGAGCGCGTCGAGACGCGCACCGAAGGCGCGGCGACTGAAGACGAGAATATCGACACGAACGCAGACGGCGGCCGCACGAACGACAGCGCATTCGTCGACGGCGCATTCGTCGACGGCGCATTCGTCGACAGCACACTCGTCGACAGCGCATTCGTCGACAGCGCATTCGTCGACGGCGCATTCGTCGACAGCGCATTGGTCGACCGTGCACTCGTCGACAGCCCGCTGGAGGTGGACGTGGCCCCGACTGACTCGGGAGGAGGGGCGTGCGGGAACGTGCTCGCGGATCCCGACAACTGCGGAGTGTGCGGCCACAGCTGTTTCGGCGGCGCGTGTGCGGCGGGCACGTGTGGTCCTGTCACCCTGGCGACGACGCACGGGTCGATTGGGATTGCCGTCGACTCGACGTTCGTCTACTGGGCAGACACCGAGGCAGGCGTCATCAACAAAGTGAGCAAGTCGCTTACGCGGCAAGGGGCTCCTTCCCCCGTCGCGACCGGGGCGGCCGCGCAAAACGTGCAAGGCATCGCCTCGGACGGAACGTACGTCTATTGGACCAACAAAACGGCGGCAGGCGACGTACGCCGGGCTCTTCCCACGGGGTTGGGCCTCACGGTCATCGCGTCGAACCAATCCCAACCCGATTGGGTCGCCTCGAATGGGAGCACCGTGGCGTGGACCAACCAGACGGGCAATCAGGTCATGTCCGCTTCGGTCGTCGGGGGCGCTCCGACGCGCTTGAATACGACGGGAGAACTAGGGACACTTCCGGCGGGGATCGCGATTGACAGCGCGAGCGTGTACTACGCGACGAAGACCGCGGGCGGCGGTCTCGCCGAGACGGTGCCACTCGCCGGGGGTCCCGTCAGCGAGCTGGGGACTGCAACGTACGTGGGCATCGGGATCGACAGCGACAACGTTTATTGGACGGGGGGATTCAGCAATCCCATCGTCTCGCAAAATACGAAGGCTGGAACCACGGCCACCGTCAAAATCATCGCGACGGGGGGCGCGCTTCGGTGTCCGCTCGCCGTCGCGTCGGACGGTGCGAATGTCTATTTTCTCGACCAAGGGACTGACCCGTCCGGGACTCCGGTGGCGGCCGCCGGGGCACTCTACCGAGTTCCGGTGGGCAATGGCGGCACACTCTCGCCTCCGCTCGTCGCGGGCCTGACCGACCCGCAGGGGATCGCTCTCGACGGAGCGGCGGTCTACTGGGTGACGGGGGGTGCGAACGGAGCGGTCATGAGGCTCGTGAAGTAGCGCACCCTCAAAAACGAGAGCCCGCCGAAACGAACGCGCCGCCCGGCAAGGGAGACGCGTCGACGCGCAGAGCCTGCACGCCTGCGAGCTCGGATCGGGCCGCCGCGCGGTGTGTGAAAAAAAGAATGGCGCCCGCGGCTACGCCGGCCACGGCGACGCCGAGAAATACGTCGCCGATCACCAGCTGGGTATGCGCCGCGTCGACGCGGTCCGCCGGACAGCCGGCTCCGCCGGGCGGCGCGCACGTGACACGCATTTGATTGAGATCGCCGGTACCCGAAAGCCACAATATGGCCATTGGAATCGCCGCGGCCACGCCCGCTCCGCCCACGACGAGACCGGGTATGGAGATCGTTGCGTCGCCCCGGGGAGACGCCGACGAAGTCATGGCTTGCGCGGAGTCGGTGTGGTCCGATGCCCTCGGGCTCAAGTTGACAATCACAAGACGATTCTTCTCCCCCTCGCTCACCACCAACTTCTGCTCGATCGCAGGTGCGCCGTGGGGTTCGAATCGAAAGGTATGCGGTCCGGGATCGACGGGCAGCGCTCGTCCGTCGAGTTGGGTCGCGAGAAGCGTCCCGTCACAGAAGGCGCGAACGTCGACCGTATCCTGGCCATGCGCGTCTTTCGCTCTCCATACGATGGATGGGATTCCCGCCTCCACCTCCTCGCGCTGTTCGAGGCAGTCGGTCCTGACGGGCCCCGGGCACACGTCGCGCGAACACACGAGGAGCTTGTTGCGCGCCTCGATGATCGCGTGCGCATCGCGCAAGGTCTGGGCGGCTTCTGAGGCCGCGATGCAATCAGCGGTATCGTCGGCAAGAGCCGGACGCTCTATCATCACAAGCGCGAGCGCAGCGAGGACGGGCGATCGCATGTCTACGGGTCCTGATGGCGGAAACAGTCAGCCTTCCAGTGCTTATGGCCCTGCGCGTCGAGCGCGTACGGGGGCTCGCAGTCGAGAGTCTGCCCGGGCCGCTTGGGGGCAGCCGGCTTGACCCCTGTCGAGACTTTGGTGATGGCTTTTGCTTCGATCACGCTTGGAACCGGTAACGCCGAGGGCGCGCCCATCTGCGTTCGCACGGACACCGCTTCGGAGGCTGGAGACGGACCCGCCGTGGGCGCGGCCACGGAGGCTATCTCACTGGCGCCGGACGCGTCGAGCGGCGATGCCGCGGAGAACGGAGGCGCCGCGGCCGAGGACGCCATTTCTCTCGGCCGTCGCACGATCAGAAAAGCGCCGCTCGCGACGGCGAGGACGGACACGATGCCGACCGCGGCGAGGCGGCGCGCCCGTCCGCGCGACGTCGTCCCCGTCATCGACAGCGACGGCGAAGAGTCTGCGCTGGATCCCTCCGTGGTCATGGTGCCGGACAACGGGCCCGACCTCTCGCTTAGCTCTCGCGGTTCGAGCGCGCGCGACGACGAGCTTTCGATCTCGGCGATCGCTTTGGATCGCTTGGCGAGCACACCACGCGCAAGTGACTCGACCCATTCTCCGACCTCCGTTGGCGACGCCAGACCGACGCAGCGTTCCAAGTCGCAGGCCATTGCGCGCGCGGTGTCGTAGCGCCGGCGGGGATCGCGCTCGAGGCCGCGCATCACCACTTCGTCCACGCCGGGCGGCAGCCTCGCATACGTGCTTGGCGGCTCGATCGTCGCGGTGAGTATGCGGTTCAAGACCTCGCGCGTGTCGTCCCCCGGAAAGAGCCGGCGGCTCGTGAGCGCTTGCCAGAGCACCACGGCGGCGGCGAAGAGATCGCTCCGGCGGGTCGACTCTCCGCTGATCTGCTCGGGGGCCATGTAGCCGAGTTTGCCCTTAATCTGTCGGTCTTGCGTGGTCGTCGCCCGTCCAGCCGCTTTGGCGACTCCGAAATCCAGCACACGCGCGATCCCATCGACACCCACGAGCACGTTTTGGGGACTCACGTCCCGGTGCACGATGCCGAGGTGTTCGCCGCGTTCGTTCGTGGCTTCGTGCGCCGCGTGGAGACCGTGCAGCGCACCGCACATGATGGCCGACACGACCCGAACCGAGACGGGGGCACCGCCGCGGCCGGAGCGCAGCAGACGGGAAAGCGATTCGCCTTGCACGTAGTCCATCACGAGAAAGAGCTCGCCGTCGGTCGCGACGACGTCCAACGTCTGCACCACATTCGGGTGGCGAACGCGCGCCGCGAGCCGCGCTTCGTCGATGAACATCGTCGCGAACTCGGGGTCCTTCGCATATTGCGGATGCAGCCGCTTGATGGCGACGGTGCGCGAGAAGCCGACGGGCCCGAGCAGACGACCGTAGTGCACGGTCGCCATGCCACCCGAGGCGATCGCCTCGTAAAGGGCATACCGTCCGATGATCCGCGTGGGTTCGTGCGCTCGAGGGTCCACGTATGAGGTTATCGTAGCAGCCCAATGGCCCCATGGGCGGTCGACTTGTACGCGACGCACAGCGTCCGCATTTGGGGCAGAGTGGTCCCGAATGCGCGAATGCGGGCGATGTACGGGGCGATGTGTGCGCGAGCGCCCCGATCACCGTCGGGTTACAGATGGGGACAAACGGGTGGCGCCTGTGGCGGAAGGGCCTTCGGCGTCACGCAGGAGGACAAATCGAACAGCATGAACTCGAGGACCTTTTCCTGCGGCGACAGATCGACTTGCGCGCACTCGTCGGGCACGGGCTTTTGCCAATCATCGCCCGCCGCGGCGCTCACGTGCAGATCGCTGAAGATAACTTGCCCGCACTGGTTCGCAGGAGCCGCGTTGAGGGGCGTGTTGAACGACAGGTACAGGGTCTCACCACCCCCCACGACGGCCGCGTCACCCGCTGCGAATTGGCTGTCCGGGCCGGCGGCAACCCAGGCCTGTGACGCCGTGTTCGCGGGCCCGACGATCGCGTTTTCCCGGGCATTCTCGACAGGAACCCCGGCGTCCGTCCACGCATTCACGTTCGTGAGCCACTGCTCCATCGCCTGGCCGCCGGGGAATGGTTGCCCGTTCGCGAGCGTCGTGACGATGGTGGCTTCCGACGTTCCCGTGGCGTTGCACGTGAGGGGATAAATGGGATTGGCACCCCGCGTCCAAACGGCCAGATTGGCATCCCCGAAGGGACCCGTATCAAACCAAGAATAGTGGTAATGTGAAGCGAAGACGCGCCCCCCCGCGGCTGCATAATCGAAGAGAACCTGCTGATTCATACCGGCGGTCTCGTCGCCTTCGCACGACATCAGCACCATGTCGTAGCGCATGATGTCCGCCGTCGAATCCCACAGGGCCTGAGAGCTTGCCGGCCCGGGAGGCGCCGTGTTCGGGACGAGGTGCTTACTTCCCCCGGCGCCCGCTGGACATAGAGCCGCCGTCTGCGTGGGCGGCGCGGGGGGCTGCGCACCCGTGCCCCCCTGGAAGACATGAATGTGGCCCGGTCCGTCGGCGCCGCCGCCATATTCCGTTGCGTCCAAGCCAATGCGCGACAGCAGACATTCGAGTGTATCGGCCGCGCCTGTGGAAACGGCGATGTTCGGTATATCTCCCTCGGCGTGGTTTTTGGGTAAAGTGAGGCCCCGGTCGGGCAGCAAGTTGTCTTCGCATGCCGTGACGCTCTTGATCGTGAACTGCCTGCGCCACTTGCCGACTTGAACCACCAGCGGGATGTCCGCGCCATCCGGCGCATTTTTGATCGTGAACCGGCCGTTCGCATCGGTGACCGCGGTCGCCACGGGACTTCCGGTGTAGAGATCGCTACACGAGTCGCAGCTTGCGCCCTCTTTGAACGGCTGCGGCGTTGAGCCTGGAACGTAGGCGACCACGTTGAAGAGTGGATTTTTCGCCGCAGGATCGTAGATCGTGCCGCTTATGGTGGTGGATCCGCCGCCATCGCAAGTGTGCACTTGCGCGGATAGGGGTCCCGGCGATCCACACGGTCCCGCATCAGGAGCGGCAACGAAATCGAGGCCCGTGCGCGCACCGCAAGCGGCGATGGCCATCGAGGTGGCCGCCGCCGCCGCCGCAACGACCAAGCCGAAGAGTGACCGCTGCGAAACGCGCACGACACGTAAATCACTACCCCCGATATGCCGCGTGTCAACCAACGCGGGCCGCCGAGACGCCCGGATTCTCTTTCTCGTGAAGCCCGCGCGCGCGGATCCACGCCACGGTGTCGGCGATGGTAACCTCGGGCGCACGGGCGCGAAATCCAAGGTCCTCTTCGGAGTATCGCGTCGAAAGGCCCCAGTGGCGTGACGCGAGTTCGAAGACGACCGGATCGGGCAAGAGCCATCCGGAAGGCCGCCGCAAGATGCCGCCCACGAAGGCCGCCATCGCCGAGAGCGTCCACGCCACTCGAGCCGGAACGTGAATGCGCGGGAGAGCGACCCCGCCGGCCCGAGCGCAGGTCGCAAAGAAGTGGTCGAGCGACCAGATGGTTCCAGGCACGTGATAGACGGGGCGCGGCCGATCCATCCAAACGAGCCGCACGATTGCAGCGCTCACGTCGCGCACGTCGACGAAGTGGATCGACCCGGCCAGCAAAAACGGCAGCCGCCCCCGAAGCAAACGCGCCACGTGTCCGGTGGATCGAACCTTGTAATCACCGGGCCCGAGGAGCACCGGGGGCCGCACGATGACAAGGTCGACATCGAGTTCGTTCGCAAGCGCACGCGCGCGCTGCTCGGCCTCCACTTTGGATGCGTAGTAGGGCCACCGGCTGACCTCCTCCTGGCAGAGCTCGGCGTGTTCGTCGGGCTGTGCCGTCGGGTCCCGCGAGCATCCCACTGTGCCGGACGTCGACACGACAATCAGCCGGCATCGAGCCCGCGAGGCAAGGCGTACGAGCCGAAGTGTCCCGCCGACGTTGACGTCGAACAATTCGCGGCCATTGCGTCGACTATGGCGGACGAGGGCGCCCGCATGAATGATGGCGCGTAGAGGGTGTCCGAGCGCCTTTTCGGACCAGGCGTCTTGGCCCAGGTCCCCCTCGATCGCCTCGACGCGCGCGTCGGGGCACATCGGGCGATCCCGGCAAAGGGCCACCACACGGACCCCCCGGGGAGCGTCGAGAAGGCCCGCCACGACATGCCGCCCGAGAAAACCGCTCGCGCCGGTTACGAGCACGCGTTCGGTGAGCGAGCCCGAGGTTCTCTGACGGACGTCAGGGGGCATCGGCCGGATCCAGCCCGAACGCATTGTTGCCGGCCCCGAACACATTGGTCGGGTCGAGGGCGGTCTTGGCGGCGCGAGCCAAGGAAAGCGCCGCCGGCGACTTTACCTGAGCAAGAAAGGAGAGCCGAATCTTCCCGACTCCGTGATGATGGGACAGCGAACCGCCCGCGGCGAGGATCTCTTCGCGGGCAGCGTGTTCGAGTTCGCCGTAGACACGCGACGGATCGGGGACGCCCCTGAAGTAGTATGCGAGATAGAAGTAGACGCACACGCCTGTATCGTAGATCTGCGTCACCCTCATGCTCAAAAAGGGCCTTCCGGGTAGCTCTCGCTTGCGGTGCTCTTCTTCGACGCGCCGCCGGACGTTGGCGCACATTTTCGTTACGGACGTCCACGGCACCGACGTTTCGAACGACTCCGCGAGAACGTAGTACTTCATGAGAAAGTCACGGATGTAGGCGATTCCGAACGTGAGCTGATAACCGCGCCGCCCGTTTTCCGCCCCCGCGCCGAGCCCCCCGTGGCGAGCCGCGAGGGATCGGGCCGCGCGCGCCTGCCGCGCCACCTGCGACCGCGACCCCTCGTAGACGAGCGTGCACGCGACGAGCTCTTCGCTGCGAAACCCCCTCATGCCGGTGACGACCCAGCGATCGAGGCGGCTCTTCCACCTTTGGGCTCCCTTCGCCTTCGGCTTAAGGGCGAGGCCCAATCGGAACTGGAGATTGTCCATGACGCGCACGCTCGCGGGAAGGTCACCCGCGACGCTCAGATCACGCAGGAACGCCATGGCCGCATCCAAATCTCGAAACAGGATGCATCCGTAGCGCTCCACTTCGGCGACGGGTGCAATCTTGACGATCGCGCTGGTGATGATGCCCAAGCTACCCTCCGAGCCGAGCACGACGTGCCGGCCGTCCGGTCCGACGGACTCGCGCGGGTTCGGGGCGCGTCCGCCGAGTACACCTGCCGGCGTCACCATTCGAACGTCGATGACGAGATCCTCGATATTGCCATATTTATTCTTCTTCATTCCACTCGACCGAGTGGCGATCCATCCTCCGAGCGTCGAAAATTCGATGCTGTCCGGCTCGTGACCGAGGGTGAATCCTCGGCGCGCGAGCGCCGACGAGAGGTGCCGCCCGACGGCGCCGGCCTCGATGCACGCCGTACGACTGCCTTCGTCGATCCATAGGATTCGGCTCATTCGTTTCATGTCGACCGAAACGATGGCGCGCTCTTCTCCCTCCGGGCATCGAAGGGCTTCGGTGACGTTGGTGCCGCCGCCGTACGGAATGACGCACGCGCCGGCGAGGGCCGCAACGCGAACGATCGCGACGACGTCCTGCTCCGAACCTGGAAAGACGACGACGTCGGGCGCTCGCCCGAGGCGCCCGTACCGAACGGAATAGATCTCCTCCTGAGTGTGACCGTGCCCATGCCGGCGGCGCGCCGCGTCGTCCATCGTGACGTGGTCCTCCCCGACGACCTCGCGCAGTGCGTCGAGGAGCGTTTTTCGAGCACGGCTCGGCTCGAGCGAGGTCGGAGCGTTCGGCTCGAGGACCTGTCGCGGATCGATATTCACCCCGAGGACGTCTCGCGCGAACGGGATGAGATCGGGCAGCTCCACGCCGCATAGTTCGTAACGTTTGCCTGAGAGGCGAACGATTCCCTGTTCGTCCATACCAAACGACGTGTCGGCGAAACCCCACGCGCCCGCGTGCTCCGCGTCGCCGCCCTCGACGCCATCGAGGGTGGGAATCGATTCCCCTCGCCCCGACCCCAGAGGCAAAAACGTCGGCGACCGCGGAGATGACGGCATGGGGAGGGTCCTTCGAATTCGGTTGAAAATCAGTCGCGGCTTCACGTCCAGCGGGCTCGGGTCCCCATCGCGACTCCGGACCGCAGGCCGTGGGTAGCCAAATGCGGTACCTTCAGCCACGGCACCATCCCATGGCACGCAAAGGGAAGCAAAGACCTCGACCCAGCCCAAGACGCCGCGCCTGCAATCTGCGCCCGCGCCACACATTGTCGGCTCGGCGACCGGACGAAAGGCCCTCCCGCTAAATCTTTCGCCAACGAGACCGTTGATACCTTCGATGGGCATCCTCTTCGCCAAAGGAAAGACCGAGAGCGCCTCCAAGCAACTCGGCCAGCCCCGTGCCAGTACCCCGGTCTCCGTTCCTGCGAGTGCTCCGGTCCTCGTATCGAGCGCGGACGCCGAGGGGGCTCTCGACACGCTCGGCGCCATCCTGCGCGCGTTCGGCGCGAGCGCCTTCGACGTGGGAGAGCTCGACGCGTCGGGCGTCCGTCGCCTCTTCGAGCGATGGTCCCAGCACGCGCTGGTGGCGGCGCCGTTGGACGCCGAGGCGCCCGGCGAGAAGCCGTCCCAGCGCGATTGGACCGGCTTGCGACAGGTTGTCGTTTCGCACCGTAAGCGCGAGGCGGCGTACGTGGAAACGTCGCTCGCCAATTTACGGGAAGCCATCTGGTCGTTCGTCGAAATCGTCAACCGGGCCACGTCGCAAGACAAGCAAGACGGGGTGCTGGCGCGCGAGCGGCTGACGAGCTTGCGGACGGCGCTCCAAGGCAAGGACATTCAGACGCTTCGCCGCGAGGTCTCGCAGACGGCCAACGCGCTCGAAAGCGCGCTCGCCGACCAGCAGAAGAGACAGAAAGAGCGGCTCGCCGAGTTTGCCTCCAGCGTTCGATCGCTGGGCGAACAGCTCGAATCGGCCAAGCGCGAGGGCGCGCTCGATCCCCTGACGAGGCTGCCCAATCGCGCGAGCTTCGACGAGTTCTTGGGCCGCACCGTCAAACTCGCTGCGCTCGTGGGCCGCTCCTTCTCGTTGATGATGGTCGATGTGGATCAATTCAAGTCGATCAACGATACCCTCGGCCACCAGGCAGGCGATGCCGCCATCAGGGCCATAGCCGATTGTCTCGTGCGGAGGTTTCCTCGGCGCGGTGACTTGGTCGCCCGCTACGGGGGCGATGAATTTGCGATCATCCTGAGAGACACGGATCCAAGAGACGCTCGCGCGCTCGCGGCGCGTCTGCTCGAGAGCGTGCGCGCGACGACGATTCTGTACAATGGACGCGAAGTGCGAGTGACTTCGTCGATCGGCGTCGCGCCCTTCGAGGACGGCGACACGGCCGAGTCGTGGCTCTCTCGGGCGGACGCGGCGCTCTATCTGGCGAAGGCCGGTGGTCGAGACCGTTGGGTCGAATCCGGGTCGGAAGACGCCGCGAGAACAGAGCAAAAACCGCCCGCGAGGTGACTTTGCTCTCTTGAATTGCTCGGAACTCTAGCGCACGGCATTCGCGTTGCTGCGCGGGCGGCCATTCGGCAGAGCGGTGCGGGGAACTCCGTCGAAGTACTTGGATGCGAGCGCGACGGCGTCGAGACCCACGAGGTGGCCCACGCGGCGGCCCGCAAAGTCGTCCGCCGCGATGTGAATGCCGCCCCACAAGCGCGATTGCCCGGCCTCGTCCGACGCATCGAAGTACGATGCCCACTGCAGCCGCACCTCGGTGCTCGGACCCTTCTCGAAGGTCAAGAAGGTGTCTCGATGCGCCACGAACTCGGCGAAGCCACCCGGAAAGTAGGGGCTCCCCGTCAGGCTCGCGAGCACTTCGGCCCCCGCCCGACTGAACGTGCTGTGGCCCGAAATGGATGCGGGAAACGCGGGCGTCACGAAGGTACGCTTCTGGTACGTCGTCCATTCCACGGCGCGAACCCATCCCACGCCGGAAACCTGATTTGCCCGATCTCCCGGCTCACCGCGCCAATCGCGCACCGCAATTTGACCCACGAAGGGCGCGAGTGCCGCGTGACGCTGCCCGGGGGCGCTGCTCTCCTTGGTGATCACTTCGATCAGCCCGGGAGTGAGCGGTAGTCCCATGGGGTCATACGAGGGGCCGGCGGGATCGGATGATTGCCCTTTACCTCCCATCCACCGAATGAGGGAAATCGGCCGGACGGTGGCCGATCGTCGCTTCACGTCCCAAGCGGCGATGGCCGCGTCGTGCTCGGCCCCGTTGAGCGCCAGGTAGACGTGCACGTCCCACGCGAGCGGGTCGAGCGGCGCGCCCTTGCCGAAGAGCTGGCGCGTCACGAGCGGCGAGTCGCTCACGCTGTTCGCGATCCTATTCCAATGCCCCGGCGGCGTTTCGGACTTCGGGCCGTCCGCCCAGAACTCCGCCATGACCCGTGCGAAGTCGCCCAGGCGGACGACCTGCGGGGTATAGAGCTCGCCGGTCACCGGATTGCGCTCCCAACCTTTGCCGTCGTTGGCACCGAGCGAGTTGTGGCCGTACGCGCCCGGTGAAATGTCGATCGTCGCCGGATCCTCGGCGTCCAAGGCCGAAGTCTTCCGAACGACTTCGAGGAGCCAGGCGTTCATCTCGGCCCCGAGGCGCGGCGCCGGACCCGGATCGTGCCACGGGGCATCGGCGGAGGCTCGCTTCATCGCGAACGGCACCACTCCTCCCCACTGCGCACCGATGTACTGCTGCACGCCGGCGGGCAGAACGATCCCGTTTTGCGTGGCCGCTATGGATAGATTGATGGGTTGCCACCGCTCCGGCTCTTTGAGCGGTGCCCCCGGCGCGTCGTAAACGAGCGGCGGGTTTCGGAGTGCGTATCCGGTGGAGTCCGCGTAGTCATTGTCCTCGTTCGCGCCGTCATCCTCGTTCGCCGCGATGACGCCATGGCCGACGCGGTTACCGAACGCGATGGCATCGTCGCCAGCGTCGCGCGCGTCATCCGGGTCGTAGCCGAGATCTTGCATGACCGCGCGCAAGCACGCAAGCGTGGTGGCGGCGCCGATCGCACGCCGGTAGCGATAGGTCAGCACGTCGTACGCGGCATAGCTGATGGCCGCGCGCCGCGCGCGATCGCGCTCGTCGGGCGACAGACCTGGCGAGCGCCGCTCGCTGACAAAGACCGGTGTCGCTTTCGGATCGTATCCTGCCCACGCGTCCCACATGGCCGCCGAGACATGAAATAGATTGCGGGCGTGAACCGTCGGACGCGGCAGGTCGAGGCGGATCGCCGCGAGCGCCTGTTCGTTCCACCGGCGCGCGATCGACCCGAGCTTGCCGGCGGCGACGACGGCCGCCGGACAGGTGACGATTGTGCCGGCGTCCGCAGTCCCTTCGTCTTCATCGATCACCACGGGAGGAACACGCTCCCCGTAGTGCACGAGCATTCCGCCGTCGAGCGCGGGGCTGAGTACGTTGCCACCGGCGGACCAGACGCCGCCCGACGCGTCGACGAAAATCGAATGCAGCGACGAAGTCGCGGGCAGAACGAGCCCGTGATCGACCACCGCGAAAGGACCCACGCCCGACGCGGGTCGCGAATAGATGAAGCCTCGTTCGCCGCTGGCCCAGTCGCCCCACGAGGCCGTCGTGAAGACTCCCTGGATGAGCCCCGCTGCGGGCGGCGTCGCGTCGTGAAATAGCCACCTGGCGGCGTCGGCCGATCCATCGAGGAGTACGCCGTTGCCCGCGCCGCCGACGGCGACCAGATGATCGCGATTGCCGTGTACCGTAAATAGAGTGTCCTTCGTTGGGGACGGCACGACCGCAAAGCCGGACGCCCCGGTTCGATGCAGGATGGCGCCGCCCGCGCCGACGACCCAAACGTCATCCCCGCTCCCGAAGACTTTGAAGAAACCGGGGACTTCGCCTCCCGATATCCGGGGGACATCGAGAGGAATCGCCTCGCTTTCGAACGAGCCTCGATCATAGTGCCAGATGAATCCGCTCCGCCCCCCGGCGCTCCCCACGGCGTAGAAGTCTTCCGCGCTTTTGCCCCTCGATTCGATCGACGTCCTTACCGCAACGCAGATTACCCAACCTCCCTCGAGTTGCCCGCCCGCCCCATGCACGGGGTTCGCCTTGGGTACGGGGGGGTTCGCCTACCCGGCGGACGCCGCCGCCGACGCCGGAGCTCTCGCGGTGACGGTGATCAAGCAACAAAACGTGGGCCCCTACGCCACCGTGCAATTGCAGGCGACCGACTCGAGCGCGCTCGATAACTGGCTCCTGCAAAACGGATTTGCCATTCCGCCCGACGTGGCGCCGGTCATTGCAGAATACGTCGCGGAGGGGTTCGATTTCCTCGCGATGAAATTGCTACCCAATCAGGGCGTGCAGGCGATGCGGCCCGTGCGTGTGACCATGCCAGGGGCTTCGCTGTCTTTGCCCTTGCGCATGGCGTCGGTCGGAACCGGGGCCATCGTGGGAATCACGGTCTGGATCGTCGCCGATGGGCGGTACGAGCCACAGAATTTTCCCTTCTTTCACATCGATGACAGCGCGCTCGTGTGGGACTGGAGCACGAGCTTGAGCAATTACACGACGCTTCGCGTCCAGAACGAAGCCGCGATCAACAACGGAGGCTGGGAGATCGAGAGCTCCCTGACGCTCAGCCAAGAGCTCATCACCAACGTCATCCTCAGCGGGGGCCAGTACTACGGTGGTGGCGGTCGCGGTTTTGGCGTGAGCGCACCATCCGACCCGAGCATCGACTATCTTCCCATCGGCAATCCGGACGCTGGCGCTGGAGATGGCGGCGTGATCGAGACGGCGGAAGAGGTTCGTACGGACGACGTGAACGCACTTTTTGCGGGAGTCACGGCGCCCAACGCGCGCGTCACGCGCATTCGCGGCGACATTGCCCACGCGGCCATGACGGTCGATTTGCTGCTCCAAGCGTCCGCGGACCAATCGGAGCTCTCGAACATCCGCAGCGTGACCCGGTCCGTCAACGAACTGTGCCCGGTGTACAACGGCTGCAACGTCGTGGGCAGCGGCCCGGCCCCGTCGTCCGGCGCCGGCGGACCCGTCGACGCAGGAGGTCCCCTCGGCTACGCCAGCGGACTCGACGCGAGCCTGGGAACAAGCGGAGCCGGCGGTGGAAGTGGAACCTTCAGCGCCAGCGGTGCCACGGGTAGCGCCAGTGGAACAAGCACCGCCGGCGCCGCGGCCGGCTTCAGCTCGAGTGGCGGGTCCGGTGGAACCGCCGTGAGCACGGGCAGCGCGGGCGCTCCGGCGGCGTTGGCGGCCACCGGCGGAAGCCATGGGGGTTGCACATCTTCGCCGCAGTCGATCACGGGGGCAAAGGCTGGCTTCGGTGGCCTTGCAGCCATGCTCGGCCTGGGCCTCACGCGTTCCATTCGCGCTCGACGGCGATCGTCGCGGCGGACCGTCTCCTGAACATCACGACCGCACAGAAAACGCAGCGGATTTCGTGGGCCCGTCTCGCCAGTGACGCGACGGACCCGCACGGGGTGACACGCTCTCCGCCAACCGCTGGGAGGACGGCGTGCGCGCCGCCCGGTCAGACCAAGTTGCTGAGCGCGCCGGTGGAATTGGCGGGATCGGACTGCGTGCCGAACTGATTGATGTTGACGCCAAACGCCTGGGCGATCGAGACGAGAAGGTGATTATTCGCCGTGACATCGTAGTCCGACGACGTTGGGCTGCACCACTGATCGCTCGAAGGGCATTGAAACGGCTGCGCGAGACGGCGGCCCATTCGGAACTGGCCCCCCGCGCCGCCCGCGAGCACGGTGGGCGTGTTGAGGGTGCTGTGGGAAGCGGGATTGCCCATGTCGCTCGACATGTAGATCAGCGTATTTTCCAGGATGCCCAGCGAATCCAGCTTCGCGAGCAGGCGAGCCAGTTTGCCGTAAAAGTACTTGTTGAGCGTGGCGAGGAGCTGTTGCGTCGCCGGAACGCCGACGGCGGTGTGGTCGTCATTGCCGACGGTCGATGCGTTGTACGTATGGGCCACCGAGCCGTGGTTATCGATCGGAAGCATGAGCGGATTGCCGGCGTAGCTCAGGTCTCCGAGATAACACGTGGCAAAGCGGGTCAAACCGCACGCCATTCCTTGCGCGATGAGATCGAGCTGCAGGTTCGTGATGGTATCGAAATACGGCTCGCCGCCGTTGTAGCGGACCGTGTACGGGAACGTGGTGGGGTCGGGCGTGGCGGGCACTTGGCAGCCGGCCGTCCCCATCGCGGTGAGGCTCTTTTCGAGCTCGCGGATCGACGTGAGATGCTGATCCAGCTTGAGCTTCTCGGCCGCGCCCAGGTTCGGTTCGAGCACCGTGATCTGAGCCGCGGCAAAGTCGAGAATGCTCGTCTGAATCGCGGTTTGGCGAGCGGCCGCCGCGGCCGCCGCGGGAGTTTGGCTGCTGCTTGCCAGCGACCCGAACAGCGTCTTGAAGGTAACGCTCGGATCGATGAGCTTGGGAAGCCCTGCGCCTCCGGGCCCGAACGACAGGTTGCTTCCGGCGTCCGTCGCGTCCGTTCCGACACCGACGGCGATCGACGTGATGGGCGTGTTTGCGCCCAATCCGCTCTGAACGGCGAGAAACTGATCGATCGACGAATTTTGCGGAGTCGCCGGGCTGCTGCCCGTGATTTCGCTTCCCGTCGTAATCGTTGCCGCCGAGCTGTGACCGTTTGCGTTCGAAAGGTTGCTCAGGTGGTCGATGACGAGGATCTGATCCTTGTAACTCTTACCGTACGTGATCGCGTCGTCGAGCGGCTGCAACGAGCAGTAGGGATACGTGATGTTGAAAGACGACTCCGTGTCCGTGGGCTGCATCGCCCAGTACTCGGCCGCGATGCCGTGCGGGTGGTAGATGACGATGAGATTGAGGGGCAAAGTGCTGCCCGCGGCCTTCACTACCGACGGCTCCAGGAACCGCAGGAACGGTGAGGCGATGGCGGCGCCGCCGACGGCGCGGAGGAACGCGCGTCGTGAACGCTCGGCGCTACGATTCATTGGACCACCTTTCGAGTCACGAACGCCGGACTTCCGGCATAGGCCACGAGCACTTCAATCAAGCTATTCTGCGCGTCTTGCGGCAACGCGCTCCACGTGCTGACGAAGCCATCTTCCACGGCTTTAACGACGGCATCGGAGTCGTTCCGAGCCGCCGCGTACTGGAACATCTTGCGAGCAAAACAGGTGCGGACCGCGACGCTGTTCGCGATCGTCGCCGCCAGGCCCGAACTGTCCGCGTAGCTGCCGCCGAGGTCGGCCGTCGTCGATGCGACGGTCGTGGTGCTATCGACGGGCAGCGGGGGCGTCGCGTCGGTCGTGCGCATCATGCCCTGTCCGTCGAAGTTCTCGAACGCAAAGCCGAGCGAATCGATCTGGGTATGGCAACTCGCACACACCGGGTCGGTCGCGTGGACGTCGTAGAGCTGGCGCGTCGTCTCGGCCGGATTCGGAGGCGGAGGCACGACGACGATGTTCAGCGTGGACGGATCCGGTATGACGACGCAGGCGATGTTTCGGAGAATCGCCACACCGCGGAGGACCGGAGCGCTCTGGCTCGCGTGCGCGTACACCGAAAGAAACGCGCCTTGGTCGAGAATGCCGGTTCGCCCGGTCCCCACGAGCGAGACGCGTCCGGTCGCATCCGGCGGCGCGGCCCCATAGAACGACGCCACGGTCGCGTCGGCCATCGTCCAGTTGGCGCCGAAGAGTTCGGCCACCCCCTTTCCTTCGCCCCAAACGATCTCGGAGATGAAGGCGTCGGACTCGGCCTTGAGCGACTGCTGGACACCCGCGAACTGCGGATACACCGTCGTGTCTTTGGCGATGGTGCCGACCGAGTCGATGCCGAGCCATTCCTCGATGACTTTCGTGAGCTGCGTCTTGGCGTTGGCCGTCGCGAGGAGACGGCGGGCCTGCGTCTGGCGAGTGGAAGGACTTTGCAGCTGTCCTGCCTGCGCGGCCGAGAGCAACGCGCTGTCGGGCGGGTTGCCCGTGAAAAGGAAGGACAGCTCACTGGCGATCTCGTAGTCCGTCATCGTCACGGTGTCGCCCGTGGCGCTTCCCATCTCGGTCACGTAGAGAAAGCCCGGTGATTCGAGCACGGCCGCGATGACCGCCTGAATCCCGTCGGTGTACGCGCCGCCGTCTGCCGCGGCGTGGTAGACGACCAAGAGACCCGCGAGTTCGCTCGGGGTCGCGGGTCGCCGATACGCCTGTGGGGCGAGTGTCGCGATGAAGGACTGCGCGCAAGCCGCCCCACCATTCGTTGTATCCGCGCACGGCGCGGTGGACGGAAGAAGAGCCGCGGCCGTCGCGATTTCGTGAGCGGCGGTATCCACCTGGCCCGCGAACACGGGATCGACCTGCTGCCCATCGTTTACGGCGAACCCGGTCTGCGTCGAGTCCGGCGTGAATTGGGCGGCGGTCATCGAGGTGACGCCGAAGAGCGACGTTGCCGCGGCTTGCCACTCGGCGTCGGTCAGCCTGCGAATGCGCACCGGCAGGTACGCCGGGCCATCGCCCGCGTCACCGTTCGCACTTTGGTTACTGGCTCCGCTCGTTCCTTGATTGGCTCCGCTCGCGCCTTGGTTAGCCCCGCTCGCCCCTTGGGTGGCTCCTCCCCCCGACGGCCCAGGGTCCCCGGACAAGGGGATGTCTGCGGTTGCACAGCCCGCCGCAATCACTGCGGCAAGGAGAGCGAAAGACACGCCGGTCCTCTCGGCGCGGCTGTGTCTTCGAAATAGGGTTGAAACACGCACCCCTCATCTGTGACCTAATTCCCGGAAAAATGCCTCACAAAATCTCTCGCGGATCACCTTTGGGCGCAGATTCGACGACTCGAACCGCAAGGTGCGTCACGGACCGCCCGGGTTCGTACAGCCGCACGGCTTTTTTTGGATGACGATGGGGGGGAGGAACCAAGGAGGTGGCGCGGGACGGCCGCGCCTTCAGTTTTCAACTCGAGCTCTCGCGAAGGCGCGCAAGGACGTCAAAAAAGTCGGGGAATGTCTTCGACACGCATCCCGGTTGCCGAATGGCGATCCCGGGTGCGACCAAACCCGCAATGGCGAAGCTCATGGCCATTCGGTGGTCGTCGTACGTTTCAATGTCAGCGGGCTTGGGAGGCCCGGGAAAGACGACGAAGCCGTCACTCTCTTCTTTCGCCTCGATGCCCATGCGAACGAGCTCCTTGACCACGGCGCCTACTCGGTCCGTCTCTTTGCGGCGGATGAACCCAATCCCCGTGACGCGCGTGGGGCCTTGTGCGAAGGGCGCGATTGCGGCCAGCGTCTGCGCCGTATCCGAAAGGTTCGACATATCCGCTTCGATGCCCGCGAGCTTTCGCGGGCCCGTCACTTCCGTTTCGGTTTCCGTCTGGCGAATCGTGCAGCCCATTTTCTCGAGGAGCTTGACGAATCCCAAGTCGCCCTGAAGCGATCGTGTGCCTAGGCCTGGGACAAGGACAGTTCCCCCCGTCACGGCCGCGGCCGCGAAGAAGTAGGAGGCGGCCGAGGCGTCGGGTTCCACCGCGTAGGCGGTCGCCGTGTACTGCCCGGAAGCGACTTCGAAGCGGCGAAACCCGTCACGCCGGATCTGCGCTCCGAAGGCATTCATCGCCTGTTCGGTGACCTCGATATACGGCTTCGACACGAGGTCGCCGTCTACCTCGAGCACGATCCCTCGACGCGTGCAGGGGGCGACCATCAAGAGCGCGCTGAAGTACTGGCTGCTCACGCCGCCGGGCATGCGCGCCGTGCCCCCGTCCAGCCCGGAGGACTCGACTCGAATCGGCGGGCATCCATTGCCCACGACGCTCACGGCGTTCGCTCCGAGGCTCTTCAGCGCGTCGAGTAGCGGGCCGATGGGCCTCTTGCGCATCGCATCGTTACCGTCGAGCTCGAAGCGACCCGATCCGAGCGCCATGACCGGAGCGAGGAAGCGTGCGGTGGTGCCGGAGTTTCCGACGAACACGGACGCATGGTCCACCCCCAGACGGCCCGCGCCCCCCGTGACCACGAACCTTTTGCCGTCCGGGTCCCGCACGACGCGCATCCCGAGCGCTTCGATGCCTCTCGCCATATGAAGCGTGTCATCGCTGAAGAGCGCGCCGCTCAGCGTGCTCGTGCCCCGGGCGAGCGCCGAAAGGACGAGGGCGCGGTTGGTGTAGCTCTTCGATCCGGGGGGACGGACGGTGCCGCGAATCGGCCCTTCGCAGGGAATGACGGAAAGAACGTCAGGCAAGGAGGTTTGGGCGGCCACGGTTCTGGGCCTATAGTCGAAATTGCTCCGGGCGGGAGCTCGCGGCCGAAGGACCCGACGGACCCCTTGCAAGGCGGGGGCCTTCGGTGCACCGTTACACGCGGGCAGGCCGTCTTGCAGAAAAGGGTGTTCATCGACGGCCGGGACGGAACGACGGGGCTCGGCATTCAGGAGCGTCTTACCGGTCGACCGGACATCGAGCTTCTCGAGATCCCCGCCGATCGCAAGAAGGATCCGAGCGCCAAGCGCGCCGTGATGCAAGCAGCCGATCTCGTCATCTTGTGCCTCCCGGACGCGGCCGCCCTTGAAACCGTCGCGCTCGCGCGCGGCCTCGACGTGAAAATCATCGACGCAAGCACGGCCCATCGAACCGACCCCGCATGGGTCTACGGGCTGCCGGAGCTTTCGAGCGAAACGCGGCACGCCATCGCGAACGCACGCTTCGTAGCGAATCCGGGTTGCTATCCAACGGGATTTCTCCTCGCCGTGCGTCCCCTCGTCGACGCCGGCGTTCTCCCCGCGGACTACGCCGTCACGGTTCACGCGATCAGCGGATTCAGCGGGGGCGGCAAGAGCCTCATTGCGGCTTTTTCGGAGCACAATACGAGCACAGGCGGCGTGACGATCGAAGGTCCGGGCTCGAACTGGACCGCGCGACCGTACGCGCTCACGCTCGCCCACAAGCATGTGCCCGAGATGCGTCTTTTCAGCGGCCTCACACACGCGCCCCTCTTCTGCCCCATCGTAGGAAACTACTCCCGAGGCATGATCCTGACGGTGCCACTTCACACGAGGCTTCTGCAGAAGCAGGCCACCGCGGGCGATATTCACGCGGTCCTTGCCGCCCGTTACGCCTCGGAACGATTCGTTCGGGTCATGCCCCCCGGGGGCGGCGACGCGCTCGAGGGAGGCTGTCTTTCCCCGACGGCATGCAACGGCATGAACCATGTGGAGCTCTTCGTCTTCGGTGGCGATCAGCAGACCCTCGTGACCGCGCGGTTCGACAACCTCGGCAAGGGGGCGTCGGGCGCCGCCGTGCAAAACCTCAACCTGATGTTGGGTTTCGGCGAGGGAACCAGCCTTTAGGGCATTTTCGGTCCGATGCGCCGGACGCAACGCCAGCAATCAGGGGTCCTCGCCGCGGTGGGGTTCGCGATGTTCGCCCCGTGCGCGACCGGCTGCGTTGCCGCCATCCAGGAAAACCGGCTGTACGGGACCTCACGGCCGAGGTTCGACGGAGCGCCGGACGTCGTCCATGAACGAAGACCCGACGACGCCGCCCTCCGCGCGACGGTCGAGGGATCGATCCTCGACGTGTCCGTCGTCCGAACGAGCGAATGCCGTGATGTCCACGTCACGTCGCAAGTGCAGGACGTCGCCGTGAGACGCTCGTTCGCGGACGACGCACAGGAACGAAACGGTGCGTTCGCCCTCCTCTTCGGTGCCGGGGCCGGACTCCTCCAGTACAGTGCCGATCAGGTCAACTGTCCGAGCGGCAGCGCGTGCTGGTCCACCATGATATCCGCCGAGTATGGCCTCCTTGCGCTCGCGGCCATTCCGGTAGGCTTCGTCATTTACAACGCCCTGCGCGTGCGAGACAGCCACGCCGTCGAGCCAGCGCCCCCGGAGGTCCGGCAGACCGCGTGGCGAACGTGCGGAGCCGAGCCCCTGACGGGCGAGAGCGTCGCCATTTCGATCGGAAGCGTCGAACTCGTCCGCGAGACCGACGCGACGGGTCACGCATGGGTGGACGTCGGGGCGCTTGCGGGGGCTGCGGGCGAGCCCCAGGAACGAAAGGCGCGCGTGCGCCACTCCGGTTCGCGCGACCTCGTCGTCGACCTCGCCCCGGCCGCGCCCAAGGCTGCGCCATAAAAGGGCGTTTTCGAGCCACGCCGTGATGCCCCGCGCGCGCCGGAAGGACCAACCGGCGGCTTTTCGCTATGGTGCCGCTGGCTTTTCCACTTCTTACGGCTCAAGGCGCGCGCATGGGACACGACCACCACCACCATCCCCCCCACGAACATGCGGAGCCCGGTCCGCGAAGCGGGCAAGCGTTCGTCGTGGGTATCAGCTTGAACCTCGCGTTCGTCATCGTCGAAGTGGGGTACGGATTCGCGGCCCATTCGTTGGCGCTCGTGGCCGACGCGGGGCACAACCTCGGAGACGTGCTGGGCCTCGGGCTCTCCTGGGGAGCCACGTTCCTTGCGCAACTCAAGCCCTCCACGCGGCGGACCTTCGGATTCCGGCGCACGACGATCATCGCGTCGGTCGTCAACGCGATGACCCTCCTCTTCGTCACGGGCGGACTCACTTGGGAGTCGATCCAGCGCCTGCGGGCTCCGGTCGCGCCCGAGGGGCGAACGATGATCGCCGTGGCCCTGCTCGGAGTGGTCGTCAACACAACGTCGGCGCTTCTCTTCATGAAGGGCCGTGACAAGGATTTGAACCTCCGGAGCGCGTTCGTTCACCTCACGTCGGACGCCGTTCTTGCCGCCGGCGTGGCGGTCACCGGCGCGATCATTGTGGCCACCGGATGGACCTGGCTGGACCCGGCCGTGAGCATCGTGCTGGCGATCACGATTTTCGTGGGGACCTGGTCTTTGATGAAGCAGTCGATGAACTTGATCCTCGACGCGGTTCCGGAGGGGATCAACCCCGACCACGTGAGGGCCTTCTTGGGGGCGCTCCCGCACGTGGTCGAAGTGCACGACCTCCATATCTGGGCGATGAGCACGACCGAGACCGCACTGACGGCCCATTTGGTCATGCCGAACAACTCGTGCGAGCCCACGTTTTTGACGGACGTGTGCACCAAGCTGCACGAAAAGTTCGACATCGACCACGCCACGCTTCAAATCGACCCCGAAGAAGCCCCGGCCCCGTGTGCTCTCGCAGCCGAGGAGCACGTCTAAAGCGGGTGTCCAACGAGTGTCCGCGTCGTGGGGTGCGCGGGCGTCAGGAGCCGCCATCCTCGGGTCCGGTGGACGGTGGCGGCATCATCGACTCATCAAAGGCGCGCAGCGGCACGGGCGTTTCGAGGGAGCGCCCGCCGTACTTTCGCCGGACGATTCGTTGGGCAGGATAAATGCCTCGATGTCCGGAGAGAATGTACGCGATCACGGTGACGATGACGACGTGCGGGAGCGACCAAGCCCCCAGCAGTTCGACGGCCATGACCGACAGCGCAACGGGCGCATTGGCCGCCGCACCGAAGACCGACGCGAGGCCGACTCCCGCGCCCAGCGCGAGGGGCAAACGGAGAATGCGAGCCATCACGTTGCCGAGGGTGGCCCCGACGAAGAATAGGGGCGTCACCTCCCCGCCAAGAAAGCCGCTGGCGAGCGTAATCGAAGTCAATACGAGCTTTGCGGCGAACGCGTAGGGCGGAAGGCCCGGATCCGAAAAGGACCGAACGATCGTAGGAATGCCGAGGCCGAGGTAATCGCTGGTTCCCATGGCCTTCCACAGGATGACGACCGCCGTGCCCCCCAGGAACATGCGGAGCGGCAATCGGGGGATGACCACTTCCAGCAGGTGCTTCAAACGGTGCGTCAGCTCCACGAACGCCACCGCGGCGAGGGCCATGGCCACGCCCATGGCGCCCAGCTTGGCCAACACGAGCGGCGTCAGCTCCACGAAGGCGAGCGTAGGGTAGCGCGTGTGAACGACGCCCAGATGGCGTGTCACGAAGTCGCCGACGAGTGACGCCACGAGAGCCGGAACGAGCGCGTCATACTCGACGCGGCCCACCGATACGACCTCGAGGCCGAAGAGCGCGCCGGCGATGGGTGTGCCGAAGACCGCCCCGAATCCGCCTGCCATCCCGGCGGCCAAAAGCTGGCGGCGGGTCTCCCGACCCACTCTGGCGCCATGCGCGATGGCGTCCGCCAGACTCGCGCCCATCTGGACGGCGGTGCCTTCCCGGCCCGCGCTCGCGCCGAAGAGGTGGCTTAGAAGCGTTCCCACGAGGACCATCGGCGCCATGCGAAGGGGGATCCGCTTGCCCTTTTCGTGGAACGTGTCGATAACGAGGTTATTTCCGCCTTTGATCGACTGGCCCCAGCGCTCGTAAATGAAACCGACGGCGAGCCCCGAAGCCGGCAAGGCATAGACGATTGCCTCGTGCGCCACGCGAAAGCGCGTGACGCGTTCGAGGAGCAACAGAAATACGCCCGACGCGACACCGCAGGCGAGGCCCACCGCTACCCCGAGCCATGCCCAGTCCAAGAGGGCGCGCGCGCGATCTTTCAACGGCGCCAGAGCCTGATCTGCGGCCGGCCTGGCTCCATCGGCGAGGAAAACTCGCATCGCGCGATGCCCGTGTCAACGTGGCCTGCGTCGAGGCCACGTCGACGCCGCGGTGCCGGTGCCGCACCGGAACAAGCCGCGCAAAGCTAGCGTGAACTGCCCCGCGCATGGATTCGATGCCGCAAGCCCCTCGGCAACGAAGACGCCCGTCGCTATAAGGGGTCCCTTCGCCACGTGCCTCCACCGCCCATATCCCTTGAAAATGACGCGCCCAACGGCGCGCACGTACCGAATCCTGGGGCGGCCGGGCCGCCGCCGGCGGTGCGCGCATTCGTTCTCTGGACGCTGCGGCATGGCCGCATCTTGTGGACGGTGGCCTTGCTCGCGGGGATCCCCGCGGCGTACCGGACGATTGGCCTCTACGCCCACTTGCGCGGCGAAGTCGAGGAGCTCTTGCCCCGCAAGGCTCCCAGCGTGCGCGCGCTCGACGAGCTGCGCGCTCGGAGTCCGGGTCTCCAGTTTCTGGGAGTCGTCGCGGAGGTTCCTGATGCCGATTCGCTGCCCGCGGCCGAGCGGTTCCTCGATGACCTGGCCGCCCGCATCCGCGCGTACCCGCCGGACCTCGTCCGCGACGTGCGATCGAGCAACGCTCGCGAAAAGCAATTCGTCGAAAAACGGGCCTCGCTTTTCATGGATCTGGCGGATCTGAAGGAGATCCTGCGCCGCATCGAGGCTCGACGCGACTACGAAGTGGCCAAAGAGGGCGGCTCGCTGCTGGACGAAGACGCGATCGCCCCAGCCATCGATATCGGCGATATCGAGGCTAAGTACGAACGAAAATCCTTCGGGGATGCCGCCGACCGCATGGAGAGCGTGCCCCTCAAGGCGGCCCTGATCACGGTCGAAACCGCGGGAGCCGCCGCCGGCGCGAGACGCGAGCGCGAGCTGCTCGATCGCGTCAAGAGTGACGTGGCGGCGCTCGTTCCGAAGACGTACGCGCCCGGACTTCGCGTGGGCTTCGCTTCGGACGTGGCCATCCACGTGGAAGAGCGAGAGGCCCTCGAGGCGGACCTGTCTCTATCATCGGTCCTCGTCGTCTTCGCGGTCATGGCGGTCCTCGTTCTTTATTACCGGTGGTGGAGGAGTGTTCCCGTTCTCATTCCGCCGCTCCTTTTGGCGACGGTTTACGCGTTCGCGATCGCGTCCCTGCCGCCGATGGGAGTCACTTCGCTCAACTCGAATACCGCGTTCCTCGGTTCGATCATCGTCGGTAACGGGATCAACGTGGGCATCATCCTCCTCGCTCGCTACCGCGAAGAGCGCGCGCGTGGCCTTGGCGTGGAGCAAGCGTTGGTCGTGGCCGTGTGGGCGACCCGCGTCGGCACGTTCGGCGCGGCCTTGGCCGCAAGTGTTTCTTACACTTCGCTCGTCATCACCGAATTTCGCGGCTTTCGTCAATTCGGGTGCATCGGGGGCGTGGGCATGCTCGCGGCGTGGACCACGGCCTTCGTCCTGGTTCCCCCCCTCGTCCGCTGGCTGGACGATGGCGCCCCCATCGCCGCAAAGCGGGAGCCTCCCGGACGCCGGTCCCAAGTGGCGATCGGCGCTCTCTTCGAGCGAGGAGCGCCGGTCATCGTGGCCGGGGCACTGGTGTTCACGATCGCGTCCGCCGTGTGGGTGGCTCGCTTCGATGCGTCTCACCTGGAATACGATTTCAACAAGCTGCGACGTTCGGACACGTGGAAAAATGGCGAAGGGTACTGGGGGCGCAAGATGGACGCGATCCTCGGTCACTACCTGACGCCAACCGTCGTCCTGTGCGATACCGCCGATCACGCGCGCGCCGTGGAGGTGCTCGTACGCGCGTCGGCGGATCACGGTGTGCTCGCCCCGATGGTCGCGCGGGTGGTCAGCGCCGGTGACGTTTTGCCCCCGGATCAGGAGTCCAAACTGGCCGAGGCCAAGGAAATCCGGCAGGCCCTCACCCCCAAGATTCGCTCTCTCATCGCTCCGGAGAAGCGCGCCGAGGTGGACCGCTTGCTCGGCGACGACGCCCTCACGCCGTTCGGAGCGGACGACTTGCCCCTCTCGTTCACGACGGGCCTGCGCGACCGCGACGGCTCGCTCGGCCGGGCCATTCTCGTGTATCCTCGACCCTCGGACGCGCTCTGGCGAGCGGAGTCCTTGCATCTCTTCGTCTCGACGCTCCGGGCGATGGGCGCGGCGGGATCGGGCGGCGACCCGAACGCGGCCGCGGTCGCAGGATCCATCCCCCTGTCGAGTGACATCCTGAGGTCCATCGGGAGCGACGCCCCTATCGCGAGCCTTGCGTCGTTCGTCGGGGTCGTCCTCGTGGTCACCGTCGTCTTGCGGGGCCGCCGCGCGTCGGCATACGTCATCGGCTGCCTGCTCCTCGGCATTCTGTGGCTCGCGGGCGCGACGATGGCTTTCAGGATCAAGATCAACTTCACCAACTTCATAGCCTTTCCTATTACGCTCGGAATCGGCGCCGACTACTCCGTGAACGTGATGACCCGTTACATGCTCGACGGAGAGCGCGACGTTCGCGGCGCCGTCCGCGCGACCGGAGGGGCCGTCGCTCTCTGCTCGCTAACGACGATCATCGGGTATTCGTCCCTCTTGCTCGCGAAGAACCGCGCGCTCTTCCTGTTCGGCCTCATCGCGGTGATGGGCGAGATCGCGTGCCTGACGGCCGCCGTGGTCGCCCTTCCCGCTTGGCTCGTGCTCGCGCGCCGCTTGCACGGCGAACACGCCGAGACCACAGGCGGGCCCACACACGCGAGCTAAGTTCAAACGTATCTCCTCCATACCGCGATTCACGCGAATCGCGGTAGCCTGCAGCCGATGTCCGAGACGAAAGGATCGAAGTACGCGTGGCGATTCTTCAAGGCCGGCGGGGTCGCCCAGGTCATGCTGGCGAATGGATCGGATCTCGAGAACCTCCCGGCCCTCGACCAGAAGCTTTGGGTGGTGCTCGCCTGCCCGACCCGCGGCGTCGAGATCGACGCGCGAACCCTCGATTTCGTCGATACGGATCACGACGGACGAATCCGGCCGCCCGAGATCCTCGGGGCGGTGGCTTGGGCCCGGCGCGTCTTCGGCAGCTTGGATGACCTTTTCGGAGGCGGCGACGGCGTTCCGCTCGCCTCGATAAGCCGCGAGACGAGCGAGGGGATGGAAGTGCTCGCCGGCGCGCGGCTCGTCCTCGAAAATCTCGGAAGCGGAGAAGCCGACACGATCACGCTCGCCCACGTCGGCGACACGCAGAAAATATTCCACGAGACGCGCTTCAACGGCGACGGCGTCGTACCCGCCGAGTCGGCGGACGAACCGGAGACCCGTGCGGCCATCGAAGACATCCTCGCCACCATGGGCGGATCGCCCGACCGGAGCGGCAAACGGGGGGTCGAAAAGGCAACCATGGACCGGTTCTTCGATCAAGCGGTCGCGTATGCCGACTGGCTCGATCGCGGCGACGGTGACCGCGCTGTCCGCGTGATCGGCGACACGACCGACGAGGGAGCTCGCGCGCTCGCCGCGGTCACCACCAAGATCGACGACTTCTTCGCGCGCTGCCGGCTCGCCGAGTACGACGGGCGCGTCGCGTCCGGGCTCAACGTGTCTGACGCCGAAGTTGGGGCGCTGAGCGGCATCGAGATCGCCCCGGAGGACCCCGCGGTCTCCCACTTCCCGATCGCGCGTTGCGGGGCGGGCCGCCATCTGCCCCTCGTCGAGGGCGTCAACCCGGCGTGGCGCGCACGCATGGCGGCGTTCGTCCGTACCGCGGTCGGCCCGCTCATCGCGACCGACAAGACGTCGCTCACGGAGGGCGACTGGGACACGATCAAACAGCGCTTTTCGGCGTATCGCGCGTGGATGGCCACGAAGCCCGACGGCTCGGTCGCCGCGCTCGGTGACGCCCGCGTGCGCGCGATCGCCCGAGGACAAGCGAGAGCGGCCATCTCCGATCTCATCGCGCGGGACTTGGCGCTCGCGGCCGAGTCCAACCAGATCGACGCGGTCGAAAAGATGATTCGGTTCCGGCGTGATCTCGTCCCGCTCCTCCGCAACTTCGTCAACTTCGCGGACTTTTATCAGACCCGGCGCGGAACGTTCCAGGCGGGCACGCTGTACCTCGACGGGCGCAGTTGTGACCTGTGTTTGCCGGTGCACGACATTGCCAAACATGCGGAGCTCGCGTCCAGCGCGCGGGCGTACCTCGTCTATTGCGAGTGCACGCGGCGCAAGGATGCCGAAAAGCGAATCATCGTGGCGGCCGTCACCGGCGGCGACGTCGACAACCTGATGGCCGGGCGAAACGGCGTGTTTTACGATCGCAAAGGCGATGACTGGGACGCGACCATCACACGAATCGTCGAAAACCCGATCAGCGTGCGTCAGGCGTTCCTGGCCCCCTACAAGCGTTTCGGGAGGCTCATCGAGGAGCAGATCACCAAACGCGCGTCCTCGGCGGAAGCGGCGTCCAACAAGACGTTGCAGGACGGCGCCGTCGGCGCGGCGAACGCCGACAAAGGCGATGAGCCTCGCATCGACGCGAAAGCGGCAGAACCGGCGCGCAAGATCGACGTCGGAACGGTTGCCGCAATCGGCGTCGCGGTGGGGGGCATCGCGACGTTCTTCTCGAGCATCGCCGCCACGTTCCTGGGCCTTGGAATGTGGATGCCGGCCGGGTTGCTCGCGCTCGTCCTGGCGATCTCGGGGCCTTCGATGCTCATCGCGTGGGTCAAGCTGAGGCAGCGCAACATCGGTCCCATCCTGGATGCGAACGGCTGGGCGGTGAACGCCTTCGCGCGCATCAACGTGCCCTTCGGCGGGGCGCTGACGGCGCTCGCCAAGGTGCCGCCCGGCGCAACGATCTCGCTTCGCGATCCCTTTGCAGAAAGGCGCCGGCCCTGGCGATTCTACTTCCTACTGGCCGTCGCGGCGGCCGTCGCCGCGACATGGTTTCTGGGTGACCTCGACGCGTACTTGCCGAACTCGTTGAGAGCGAGCGCGGTAATGCATCGGAGCGCGACAGACACGCCGACGCGGGCACCGTAGACTGCCAAGACGCTTTTCGGCAAGGTGCAAACGTGACCACTCGCGACGCGCAACGAGATGCCCGGCGGTGCAAGTTTGCCCGCGCAACGACGCGAAAACGGCGTTGGCAGAATTCGTTGGCAACGGCCGTTTCTTGTGCGATCAGTGCCGCCGATGCAGGTTCGACAACGCTCCGTGGGCGCCGCATGCGCGCTCGCCGCACTATCCTTGGTCCCACACGTCGCCCACGCCGACAGCGTGATCGGGGGCCCCCCACCCGACGCCACAGCCGCCGTGACGGCGCCCAAGGCCGCCGAGGATGTTCCTGTATTCGCGAATTCGAAGGACGAGACAACGGCCACCGCCTCCGCGGGAGGGCAGCTCTCGACGGGCAACTCCCAGCTGGCGGTGGCGACCGCGAACGGTCAGTTCGGCATGCGCCGCGGCGAAGACGGCTTCGGGGCTTCGCTCCTCGGCAACTACGGGCAGGGCGCCCCGCATGGACAGTCCCCCGTCGACACCACGGAGAACTTGCAGGGGCGCGTGCGGTACGATCGATTCATCGGGGATCGATTCAGCTTCTTTCTCATAGGGACAGGCCGGCACGACCGATTTCAGGGTCTCATCTTTCGGCTCAACGTGGACCCGGGTGCGAAATATCTATTCGTCAACTCGGACGCCACGAAGCTATGGGGCGAGGTCGGCTACGATTTCCAATACGACGTTCGACTCGGTTCGGCGATAGACGGACCTCCTCTGCTCGACAAAACCGCGGCGGACCATTCCGCCCGTGCTTTCGTCGGCTTCAAGCACGCGTTCAATAAGGAAGTTACGGTGACGACGGGCATCGAATACCTTCAGAGCTTCGTCAAGTCCGCCAGCGCCGGTCTCGACTACGACTCTCGGCTCAACTACGATCTTCTGTTCGCCGCTCAAGTCGGCGGCGGGCTCGCGGTTGGCGTGGGGTTCGGCGCGCGCTACGACAGTAACCCGCTACCGGGCAAAGCCAACTTGGATACGTCATCGACCGTCAGCCTGATCTACTCGTTCAGCGAGACGCCGGCGTCCGCGGCCGCGGCCGCGGCCGCCGTGCCCGCACCATGCCCGCCACCACCACCGCCCGTTAACCCACCACCCGCTCCCGTCAGCGTCGCGCCGGCGCCAGCCCCCCCGCCGGACGTCGCGCCCGTCTCGCCGCCGCCCGCCTCCCCGCCCCAATAGGGCAGTGCGCGTCACCCGGTCCGCCAATCTATTTTGGGACAGCACCCATGACAACCAATTCAGTTTTGAATCTTCGAACTACCTACCTCTACGCCGAGGGGCCGAGCATCCTGCGGGTCGACTCCGACGCCCTGTGGAAGCGGCTCATGGGCGGCGCGCCCGCCGGGCCCGAAGCCGAGCAGGTCGCGCAGGGCTCGGGGTGGCTCGTCGGGCTTCACCACTACGGGGACAACTGGCCGATGTGGGAAATGCACCCTGAAGGCGACGAGATCGTGCACGTGGTGGACGGTGCGTTCGAATTCGTCATCGACGCCGCCGGCCCGGAGACGCGAATCAACGTGGAAGCGGGTCTCACGCTGGTCGTGCCGCGCGGCGCTTGGCACCGCGCCATCGTCCACACGCCAGGGAACGCGGTTCACATTACGTTCGGAAAGGGCACCCAGCATCGGCCCGTCGACGACTGACGGCGTTCGGGCCTCGGAGCGTCTGAACTCGGGCGACAACGCGGAAGAGCGACTATTCGTCCGCAGCGCTCGCGCCAGCGTCCGCCGGAAAAGCGTCCATCGCGCAACGCACGCCGAGCATCGGTATTCGGTATTTTCCAGGGTGGTGCACGCGATTGGTCACGCGAAGCCCGTCGGAATCGTAGTTATATGCTCCGCCTCGAATCGAGTGTTCGCACTCTTCGGGAAGAGGATTACTTCCTGTGAATCCCTGTCTTCGAGCGCGGCGCAGCTCTTCGAGCGCGCTGAGAATCTCGGCGCACGTCCCCGGCATCCCCTCGGCGGCGCTCGTCCGGCGGTACGCATAGGGGTCGTACTCATCTTGCATCCATTCCCAAACATTGCCCGCCAGGTCATCGTGCCCATACGGACCGCGACCGGCCGGGTGGGATCCCACGTCCTCCGGGTGCCCGCCGCCGAAGACGGTCTTGTCGTGCGACGGCGGATCATTGCCCCACGCGAAGCGGCGATCATCGGTGTCGCGCGCGGCTTTTTCGAACTCCGCCTCCCGCGGTAGTCTCTTGCCGCGCCACGCACAGTAGCCACGCGCGTCCTCCCACGAGATGCCGCTCACCGGTTGATTCGGTCCGTTGAAGTCCGGATGCTCGGAGCGCACGGAGTCCGATTTCGGACGACACGCCTTCGCAACGACGCAAGCGTCCCAGGCGGAGTTGGTGACCTCCGTTCGGTCGAGCCAAAACGCAGCGAGCGTCACGCGATGAGCCGGCCGCTCGTCCTCCTGTCCCCCATGATCCGAGCCCATGGTGAAAGGGCCCGCGGGGACGAGCCGCATGTCCGCGGGCGCGGAGGCAGGCGCGGGCGCGGAGGCAAGCGCGGGCGCGGAGGCGGGCGCGGGCGCCGGTGCGGGCACGGGGGCAAGCGCCGGCGCAGAGGCGGGCGCGGGCGCGGACTGTGGGCCCTTGTTGCAGGCGACCAATACCATCATGCCGAGAAACGCTCGAGGCATTGATTGAAACCTTCGCACGGCGCGGGGCCATGCTAGCCCGGCCCGTGGCCGAGTGCGCCGGTTCCCGGCCCACGCGGGCCCGCGTGCAGTAGGGGGGCCGCCGGGGTAGAACGCGCACGTGATCCGCGTATCGCACCTGACCAAGCGCTACGGCGCCCATGTCGCGGTGGATGACGTTTCGTTCGATATCGGGCCCGGTGAGGTCGTGGGCTTTCTCGGTCCCAATGGCGCAGGCAAGACCACGACGCTCCGCATTTTGGCCGGCGTGTTGGGCCCCACGAGCGGCTCGGTCGCCGTCGCGGAGCACGACGTGGTCAACGATTCGTTCGAAGCGCGAAGACAAATCGGGTACATGCCCGAGGCAGCCGCGCTTTACCTCGAAATGCGCGTGGTCGAGTATTTGCGCTTTCGCGCGGAACTCAAGCGCGTACCCCGGGCGCAGCGCCGCGCGCACGTGGATGACGCGATGGGCAAAGCGGGCGTACTCGAGGTGGCCCACTGGCGCATCGCCCACCTATCGAAGGGCTATCGGCAGCGCGTCGGGATCGCCGACGCGATCGTTGCCAAGCCTCCCATCGTCATCCTGGACGAGCCCACCGCGGGACTCGATCCCAACCAGATACGGCAAGCGCGCGCCCTCATCCGCGACCTCGGGCGGGATCACACGGTCGTCCTCTCCACGCACGTCCTGAGCGAAGTGGAGGCCTGCGCGACTCGCGTCTTGCTCCTTCACCGAGGCAAGCTCGTGGCCGAAGGACCCACCGACGCGATCCGGTCGATGCGCGACACGCGCGGCCCCGGCGACGGTCACGACGGCGCCGCGATCAACCTCACACTCCGTGGAAATCGCGAAGCGGCGCGAACGGCGGCTCTGCAAGTCGACGGCGTTTCGGGCGCCGTGATCGACTCTTTCCACTCCGTCGAGCCCCACGGTGAGCTCTTTCGGCTTCGCGTGAGTGTCGCTCGCGCGATCTCTGCCGACGCGCAATCGCGCGCCCGGAGCGCCGAGCACGTCGTCGCGGCCCTCGTCGCATCGGGGCTGGGAGTGAGCGAGGTGCGCACCACGGCCGGGTCGCTCGAAGACGTCTTCGCCGCGCTCACACGAGAAGACGCAGACGCGGGCGCAGGCGAGGTACGTGGATGAGGTCCTTCTGGCCGATCTACAAGCGAGAGCTCTTCGTGTTCTTCGTCACCCCTCTCGCCTGGGTGCTCATCGTCGTCTTCCTCATCGTTCAAGGCATGCACTTCTTCTTGCTCGTCGACCACTTCGCTCGCGAGGTCGACGTCACCAGCGACGAGACGCCGATGACCGCGTTTTTCGGGAACACGGTGCTCCTCTACCTGGTTGTCTTCGTGCTCGTTCCTCCCATGACGATGCGACTTTTCGCCGAGGAGCGCCGCAGCGGAACCATCGAGACGCTGATGAGCGCGCCCGTCTCGAGCCTCGCGGTCGTGCTCGCCAAGTACGCGTCGGTGTTGACGACGTACGTTGCCATGTGGCTACCCACAGTGCTCTACCTCGTGATTCTCGGGCGCACGGGAGCGCTCGACTGGCACGCCGCGGCGAGCGCCTACCTGGGCGTGCTGCTCGTGGGTGCGGGATACCTGGCGATCGGCGTGTGCGCGAGCGCCCTGACGCAGTCCCAATTTCTCGCGATGATCTGGACCGCCCTCATTCTGCTCGTCCTCTTCGTTCTGGGCGTGGGCGAGTTCGTGACGCGCGAAGGCACGCTCATGAATGCCGTATGTGCGCACGTCTCGGTCTGGGGGCACATGAATGACTTCGCCAGCGGTGTCGTCGACTCGCGCCACCTCGTCTTTTATGCATCCCTGATCGTCCTCCCTCTTTTCATCTCCACGCGCGCCGTAGACGCGTGGAGGTGGGGATGAAAGCGCCGCGTAGCTCGAGAGGCCCGCTCCGGCTGGGCCACGGGCTGGAGCTCGCTGGGATCGTCGCCGCCGTCGTTCTCGCGGTCGTCGTGAACGTCCTCTCCGCACGCCATTTCAAGCGCTGGGACTGGACGACCGATAAGCGTTGGTCGGTAAGCTCTGCGACGCTCGAGACCCTCCGCGCGCTCGACCAGCCCGTCGACGTTTGGGCGATCGCCGGCACCGCCGATCCGGTCGAGCAGAGCCTGCGGCAACTCTTGACGGCTTACCGGGCGGTGAGCTCCAAGATTGAGGTGCATTGGATCGACCCGGACCGCGACGCCGCGCAGCTCATCGATCTGCAGCGACGCTTCGACCTCGGGGCCGGCCGCACCGAAGATGGACGCGTCGCCACGGACGCGATCGTGATCGTCGCAACGGACCAGCGACACTGGTTTCTCACCCCATCGGACATGTTCGAGCCAACCGATGACGAAAAGCGCGCCAAGCCACGTGAAGAGCGGGCGCTGACCCACGCCGTTCGGAGCGTGCTCGGAGGCGACGAGGCGAAACTGTGCTTCACCGCGGGCCACGGCGAGCTGTCGCTCGACCCCGGCAAAGACGAGCGAGAGTGGCTTGGGGGCCTTCGCGATCTTCTGCAGAAGAGCAACTACGAGCTCGCCACGGTCGACACGACCGCGGATGCGCCGGTGCGCTCGCATGAACCTTTCGACGGCTGCACCGTCGTCGTTCTCGCTGGGCCGCGGAGCCCCCTGTCGCCCGAAGAGGCGACCCGCCTCCGTTCATGGCTGCTCCAGGGCGGGAACCTTCTTGCCGCCGTGGGGCCCATGGAGGCGAGCGGCGACACGGGGATGGCGCCGGCCGGCCTCGACGCCGTGCTCGCTCCATTCGGCGTCGGGCTCGACGACGATCTCGTCCACGACCTCGATCCGGCCGCCGCGATTGCCGGAACGCGCGGCGAGGGATTCTTCGCGATCGCGGAGCCACATCCGGTGACCGCGACGTTGGCCGGGGGCGGCGCGAATGCGCATCCGCCGCGAGTGGCTCTCTTCTTCGCGCGGTCGCTGCGGCACGTCGGAGACGTCGGCACGACGCAAGCCTCGGAGCTGCTCGTAACGGGCAAAGGGGCTTTTGCAAAACGAAGCATCGCCGGCGCGGCCGACTGGACCGACGCGCCACCGCAGCTCGCGGGCGACCCGGACGGCCCGTTCGTCATCGCCATGGCGGCCGAGCGCCCTCGGGAGACCCCGAACGCAGCGCACGGGCCGCGCGTGGTCGTCGTGGGCAGTCGATTCGCGCTCGCAGAAGACAACTGGCAGCAGCCGCGCGCCATGCACGGCACCGCGTTCTTCGTCGACAGCGCCATCTCCTGGCTTTCGTCCCGGCCAAGCGTACTCGACATACCGGATCGCGCCGAAGTGCCGGCGGGAATCCAGGTGTCCGAACAAGGGCGGAGCGAGGTGCGGCGCTACGTACTCGTTTTCATGCCGCTCGCGGCGGCCCTGCTCGGAGTCGCCGTGTGGGCGTGGCGAAGGTCGGCCGAGAACAAACCCTACGAACCCGAGCAGCAGCCGAAAAAGGCATTCCCGTGGTGAACGAAGCTCGGTGCCCCTCGGACAGAACGGCGCGGCGAACGTGGCTCGCGGCGCGTTGGACCACCCCGGCCGGGCTCATTGTCATGGCCACGCTAGGGTCGGCCTACGCGTATCTCGTGGACCGCGGGGCCGTGTCGGACGCGGACCGCGCAGCGCGGCCAAGCGACGTCTTCCCGAGCTTCCGGCTCGACGAAGTCCGGCGTGTACGGCTCGTGCAAGGGCCGGACGAACTCGTCCTCGAACGCCAGGGGGGCGCTTCTTCGACGTGGACCGTGACGTCACCCGGCAGGCCGCAAAAGCAAGCCGCGGATCCCGCGGCGGTGGACGTGCTCTTGCGCGAGCTGGAGCTTGCCCGTCGGGTCCGCGATGTGAAGAACGGGCAAGCGGCGGGCCTTTCGAACCCGCGTGTTCGCGGCCAAGTGACCGTCGGGCAACTGCAGTACGAGTTCGCCCTCGGCGACGACGCGAAAGTGCCGCCGGGAAGCGCGTATATGAACCTGGAGGGCGAGGGCGCTTTCGTGGTGGGTTCGACGCTCGCCGTGCAACTCCTGCGCGGCGCGGATGCGTACCGCGAGCGGGGCATCGTGCCGTACGGGGCCAGCGATGTCGGTCGGCTCGAGGTGAGATCGTCGGGCGGCGCATTTTCGATTGAGCGCGTGGGGACGACCTTCCGGTTGGGGGGACCCACGGGGCTCCGCGCGTCGCGAGCGGCGGTGGACCGATTGTTCGGCGGCCTGGCCGAAGCGCGGGCCGATTTCTTCGTCGACGACGCCGACGCGGACCGCGCCTGCACGCCGCCTGCGCTCACCGTCATGGTGGCGTCGCAGAAAGCCGCGCAACCCCTCGTACGATTCGTCGTGGGGGGGCCATGCGAGGGCCGGCCGCAAGACGTCATGATCGCACGCACGGAGCCCACCCGCACCTCCGCTTGCGTCGCGAAAGAGGCGACCGACGCGCTCGGCACCTCGGCCGAAATACTCCTCGACCGAAGCGTCTTCTTCGCCCGGGCCGACGAGATCGAAGAGCTGAGCCTTGCGCCCGCCTCCGGGAGCGGTCCGCGCGTGGAAATCGCACGCCGCGCAACGGGATGGCGCGAGCGTTTGCCGGAGCCGCGCGATCTGGACGCGGACGAAGTGGAGTCCGCCAATGCGTTGGTCGGCGCGCTCGCGAACGCGCAGGCGCTCGACGCCCGGCCGCGGACGGAGAGCGATCGCTTTACGGCGCGCACGCGCGCCACGATCGTGCGGACGGGCGCGCCCACCACGGAGATCGTCGAGATCGCCGCGCCCGACAAGGACGGCGTGGCCCTCGCCCGCCGCCTCGACGACGAGGCCATGCTCCGGCTTCCCTGGGCAGTCGCGCGTCGCTTCGACCCGCACCC
Source organism: uncultured delta proteobacterium (assembly GCA_963831555.1). GTDB lineage: Bacteria > Myxococcota_A > Polyangia > Polyangiales > Polyangiaceae > Palsa-1150. The sequence continues at coordinate 157,157 of CAWHQT010000009.1, read as the reverse complement.
GGCGGCGCTCCGAGGCGGCTTGCTTTGGCCCGTGGGCTTCGACGCCGCCAGCGTGGTGGCGATCCGTGACTCGTGCGGGCCGTCGCCCGAGCGAATCGATCTGGAAGGCGGTCGATGGATCCTTCGAACGCCCGCGGGCCTTCCCGTGGATCCCATCGCGGTGACCGAACTCGCCACCGCATTCGCCCAGGCGAGACCCGAAGAGTGGCTCGCGGAGAATGACGACGGGACCTTCGGGTTTGCGCGTCCGTCGTCATGCACCGTGTCACTCACGGTCGCGTCGACTGCGGCTGACGGCCCGCGGCGCCTGGTCGGAATGACGTTCGGGGCCGAGGATGATGGCGGCTACGACGCACGAACGCTCGACGGCCAAGCGGTCTTCGTGGCCCCGGAGGCGCTGCACGATCTCGCCGCGCGCCCGGCGATCGATCGGACCCGCTTTCGCCTCGATCCCGCTTCGCTGACGCGCGTAAAAATCGTGCGAGGTGCCGACACGCTTGCCCTCACCAATGCGGGAGGGCACCTTGCTCTGGCCGCCGGGACTCCGCTTTCCGCCGAAGGCGACGTTGCCAAGCTGGCCGCGGCCCTCGCGGCCTTCGAGGCGCGTTACGCGCTGCACGACGGCCCGGCGACGCGGCGCCGCGAAGGATTCGACCGCCCCACGATTGCGATCGACGCGATCGCGCGCGGTGAGGCCGGCTCGCCCCTAGAGACGCAAATCCTGGTGGGTGCACTCATCGCCGTCGGACTGGGCGACGCCGGGCACGACGGTTCCGGCGAGAACTATTTCGCGCGCGTTTCGGGGATTGACGCGACATTCGCGGTCCGGCGAGAAGTCGTCGACGCTGTCGTGGCGGAGTTTGCATCGCTGGTCGCGCGCTAGCGCGAGCCAGAAGACTTTCTCGCAAGACGGAATCAAGCATCAAGCGCGGTGAGACCCGGGCAAGAGGCGGCGAACGGCCATCCAGCCCGACGCGTTAGGGTCGGGAGCTCTACGGGTCGTGCGAAAGCCGCCAGGCTGGGTCGGCAAACGGGGCGTGCATAGATGCTTGCGCTTGCGCCGCCATCGGACGATGCTGCCGCCCCCATGAACGTTCGCAAGCTGATTCCCCTGATCATTTCCGTTCTCCCGGCTGCGATCGCCATCGCATGCGGCGGCAGCAACGACAATTTACCCCCCCCTCCGCCTCCCCCCCCGCCCCCGCCCGCGGCTTCGTCCGTGGCCCCCGCGGCGTCCTCGGCGCCGGCGCCCACTGCGGAAACGCCACCCCCGCCCCCCGCCCCCGCGCCTGTTCTGACGGAAGGCGAGCCCAGTCCCGACCCGCCCGCGCCGACGCCGACGGTCTCGTTCGTGGCGCCGTCCAAAGGACAGGTCATCCCGGCGGCGAAAGTCGCCGACTTCGAAATCAAGCTGGACGTGAAGAACTGGAAGACGGCACCGGGCGACGCGCACGTTCATTTGATTCTCGACAATAAGCCCTATAAGCCCGTCTTCGATACGAAAGCCCCCGTCAAGTTGGGGGATCTCTTCGGGAGCGACACGCCCGCGGAGGGCCAGCACATTCTCGTCGCGTTCCCCAGTCGCGCCAATCACGAGAGCGTGAAGACGAAAGGTGCCGTTGCGCTCATCGAGTTCTGGATCGGCAAGAAGGGCGATAAGTCCCAGGATATCACGAAGCCGACCCTGATCTACAGCCGCCCCAAAGGCGAATACAAAGGGGACATGGCCAACCACGTCCTCATCGATTTTCAGCTGGCGAATACCAGTCTTGCGGCGGGCAAACACCACGTGCACATAGCGGTCACGGGGCCCGGGATCGATGGCGACAAGAGCGTAGACGATACCAAGTTCGGTACCCCGTACTATCTCGACAACTTGGCAGCCGGGACCTACTCGATAAAGGCCGAACTACTGGACGGCGACGGCAAAGCACTCCCTGGAGCGTGGAACTCCACGACCAGGACGATTAGTGTAGTTAGGTGACCAGAGTTATCCTGAGTTTCTTCTCCGCAGAGTTATCCTGAGTCTCTTCTCCGCCTTGCCTTGGGCAAGGCTCCGTTCGACGGGCCTGGGTAGCACTTCACGTCGAGGGGAGTGGAACTCCCCTCGAGCTCCCCATCCCGGAACGTCACGGCGATATGGGTCTCGCTCCGCCTTCGGCTCCGCTCGAGCCCGAGTTTGGCTGCGTGACACTGCGAAGGGGGAGCTCCCGGGGCGTGCATTTCGTCAGGATGGGCGCCCGGGCCGCGCTTCTCTATGTGAGGACCGCGCTTCGTGAGGACCGCGCTTCGTGAGCGGAGGCAACGAGGAGAGAGACGCAGCTCCACTCGGATGATCTTAACAAGACCCACTCGGGTGATCTTTTAACCAGACACCCACTACACTCCCTGCGTGACCGCGATCGAGATCGTCAGCGCGCTCGTGCTCGCGTTTGCATCGTTTCGCCGCCCTTCGGATCGCGAATACCTGATCGCCGCGTTCCTTGGCCTCGCCGCGGCGGGCCACGCGGCGGCGGCTCGCTTCGCGCTCGGGTCGCAAGGGATGGCCGCGTCGACGCCGTTCGTTGACCGCGTTGCGTGGGTGGGGTTCGTCGCCGCTCTGCCTCTCTGCATCCACTTTGCGATGGCTTACCTCCGCGTTCCCGCCCCGCGGTGGCTCCCTCCGGCGCTCTACGCCGCCGCCGTCGCGCTTTTGGCGCTCGGCTTTCGCCACCCGATGGCGGGCGCCGGTCTTCCCGACCCATGGCGCGCGTTGGCCTCCAGCACGCTCCGCCGCACACCGCCCGTCACGGCCTTCGGCATCGCGACGAGCCTGGCGGCCCTCGCGGCGGCGGGGTCGACCCTCGCGCTCGTCGCGAAGGCTTACCTCGCCGGACGCCCTGGTGCCCTCGCGGTGGTCGTCGGCGCCACGGTTCTGGTCGCGACGGCGCTGAACGACTTGGCCGTCGCGGGCGGCCTTTTTTCCACTGGGTATTTCGGCGATGCTGGGCTCGCGGCGTTCGTCGTCGGAATCGCTACGACGCCGAGCGCGCGGTACGCCGAAGTTGCCCGCGAGCTCGAGCGCCGCACGCAGGAGTTACGCACCCGCACGCACGAACTTCGTCAATCGTACGAAGAACTCCGGGCCGCACAAGAAGAGCTCGTGAAAAAGGAGCAGCTCGCCGCGGTCGGCGAACTGGCCGCCGTCATCGCCCACGAAGTTCGCAATCCGCTCGCGATCATCGCAAATGCCGTGGCGGGGCTCCGCAGGCAAGTCATCTCGCGCGAAGACCACGACGTACTGCTCACGATTCTCGACGAAGAAACGAGCCGATTGAACCGTCTCGTCACCGATCTCCTCCGCTTCGCGCGCCCGGTGAACGTTCAGCGATCCCATATTGCCCTGCGCGACCTTTTGGAGCGCGCGCTGGCCCTGGCGAGCACCGGGGCGCAAAGCATCCAGATGCAATTCAAGATGGAGGCTTACGAAGGACGGCTATGGGGAGACGCCAATCTTCTGCGCCAAGTGTTCGACAACTTGATCGACAACGCGGTCCAAGCCATGTCGTCCGGCGGAGCCCTGACAATTTTGGTGCGCGCCGTCACAGAAGACGGCACGGACGGGCTGGCCGTCGACATCATCGATACCGGGGAAGGCATGGACACGCAGGTCCGATCGCGCGCGCTCGACCCGTTCTTCACCACTCGGCCGAGCGGCACCGGGCTCGGCCTCGCCATCGTGGATCGCATCGTGGACGCGCATGGCGGACGGCTCGCGATCGACAGCCGCGCGGGCGAGGGCACGACGGTCACCGTCTTCTTGCCGCACGGCTCGCCGAGCGAGCCCCCACCCCGGAGTCGCGCCGCGAAGCCGGCCACGGAGGGTTATCGCGCGGCGCGTCGGTTGTCGTGAGGCCACCGCCGTTCCGAGCGGCGCCCTCGCGTACCGGGCGAACGCGCGGCCCGCGGAGTGCCGCCAGCGCGGCGCTGTGGTAGTGCGGCGCCCGTGGATCGCGCGGAAATCGTCCGGCTCGACAAGGCCCACGTCTGGCACCCGTACACCCCGATGGACGCGTGGGCGAGCACGGATCCCATCGTCGTCCGCCGCGCCGCGGGCACATGGCTCGAAGACGTCGACGGGCGTCGCTACTTGGACGGGAACGCCTCATGGTGGGTGGCCGCGCTCGGCCACGGGCACCCTCGCCTTTTGCAGGCGCTCGTCGCGCAGTCGAACACGCTCGCACACTGTGCCCTCGGGGGAATGACTCACGAACCAGCGGCGCGGCTCGCAGAGGAGCTCGTCGCGATTGCGCCGCCTGGCCTGACGACCGTCTTCTTCGTGGATGACGGGTCCACGGCGATCGACGCCGCCGTCAAGATGTGCGCGCAAGGATGGCGCCAGCTGGGGGCCAAAAAGAAGACGCGCTTCGCCGCGCTCGATGGCGCATTCCACGGCGACACCGTGGGAGCGACGAGCCTCGGCGGCGTCGACGTGTACCGCCGTCCGTTCGCCGGCGTGACGTTCGAATGCGTACACGCCCCGTTGCCCGAACCGGACGCCTACGAGCGAGCCGTGTCCGCGATGGCCGACCTGCTGCGCGATGGCCAGGGCACCATCGCCGCGCTCTTCGTCGAACCCGTGGTGCAAGGCGCTTCGGGCATGCGCACGTACGACCCCGCGCTCCTCCGCGACCTGCGGTCCCTCTGCGATCGCTACGACGCCTGGCTCGTCGCAGACGAAGTCTTCACCGGATACGGCCGCACGGGCCCCATGTGGGCTTGCGAGCACGCCGGGATCGCGCCGGACTTGATGTGCATCGGAAAGGCCATGTCGGCCATGGTTCCCATGGGCGCGGTGTTGGCCAGCAAGCGCGTGCTCAGCGCATTTCGCGGGGGCCGGGAGAGTGCGTTTCTTCACGGCCACACGTTCTGTGGCAATCCCATCGGGGCGGCGCTCGCACGCGAGGTCCTGGCCATTTATCGCGACGAGCGCGTGCTCGATCAGGTTTCGCGCAAGGCGCCGATCATCGAGCGCGCGTTCGACCGGCTCGCCCGCATCCCGGGCGTTTTGCGGGTGCGAACGCTCGGCATGATCGGCGCGGCGGATCTCGCCGGTACGACGCCCGGCTACCTCGATGAAATCGGCTGGCGCGTCTACGACCAGGCCCGGGCCCGCGGCGCCTACTTGCGCCCGATGGGCAGCACCGTTTACGTCTGCCCGCCGCTCACGATCCCGGAGGGCGATCTGCAAGCGCTTCTTTCCATCCTGGAGGAAAGTGTGCGCGCGGCCCTCGGCGCCCAGCCGCTGTGAAGGTTTGGCCGGAAATGGAAGTTGGGGGCTTGGGGGGAGAGGATCTCCCCCGAAATCCTGGCTCGGAAAGGACCTGCCAGGCATTTCCGGGCAGCTCCTGACCGCGGGTGCCGGCGGACACAGGCACGGTCTCACTTCGTAACGAAACCGTCACGTCACAGCGATAAACAGCCGCTATGGCGCGCATCTTGGTCGTCGAGGACGAGCCCGACATTCAGGCGGTTCTCGAATACAATTTGAAGCGCGATGGCCATGACGTGGTCCTCACGTCGACCGCAAAAGAGGGCCTGCGCTTGGCCCGCGAACGACGGCCGGATCTCGTGCTGCTCGATCTGATGCTCCCGGACGGCTCGGGCACGGAGTTGTGCAAGTCGCTCCGTCAAGACGCGGCGATGCGGAACGTGCGCGTCATGATGCTGACGGCCAAAGGTGAGGAGATCGACCGGGTGCTCGGCTTCGAGCTCGGCGCCGATGACTACATCGTCAAGCCTTTCAGCGTGCGCGAGCTCCTGCTGCGCGTACAAGCCGTGCTCCGCCGCGCGACGACCGAAGAAGGCGCCGAGGCGACCCAATTCGGCATGCTCCGGGTGGACCGCGGAGCGCACCGTGTCTGGGTCGACGGGCAAGAAGTGGAACTCACGGCCCTCGAGTTCAAGCTCCTCCTCACGCTTCACGATCGGAGAAACCGCGTTCAAACGCGGGACGCGCTCCTGAGCGACGTATGGAAGATCGACGCCGACGTCACGACGCGAACGGTCGACACCCACGTAAAGCGCCTGCGGGAGAAGCTCGGGCCGGCGGGGATCTACGTGCAAACCGTGCGCGGTGTCGGGTATCGTTTCGCCGAACGTCCGGACGAGATCACGTAGCGTGGGTATTCAGTGAGTCACCCGGGTCGCCATGAAGGTGTGGCCGCGGCCGTTCGCGGAGAGACGTTGATGGGCTTGGTCGACACCAAGCTCGTCGGCGGGCTCGGACCCGCCGCCTTGGGGGGCGTGGCGGGCTCGGACCCGCCGCCTTGGGGGGCGTGGCGGGCTCGGACCCGCCGCCTTGGGGGGCGTGGCGGGCTCGGACCCACCGCCTTGGGGGGCGTGGCCGTCGCAGCTCCGCGCGGGTTGGCGGTGCGGAGGCGGGCGCGCGTCGTGATTGGGCTTTGCGCGAGCTGGCGCCAAAGCCTATCGTTAACCGTGCGATGTCGGTAAAGAGCGAGTGGGTCCGCCACGGCGCCGAGCCTTACCTCGGTTATCTCTGTTACCCGGCGCGAGCAAAAGTACCTTTGCCTGCCGTGATCATCCTGCAGGAAGCGTGGGGCGTCAGCGCGCACATCGAAGACGTGACGCGGCGCTTTGCCCTCGCAGGGTATGCGGCCTTCGCGCCCGACCTCTTCGCCAAAGGAGGCGAGCGCCCCGCGCCGCTCGCGCGCGACCGATTGGACGAGCTCGTGACGTTCATCAACGACATGCCACCGAGCGGCTGGAGCGACGCGGCGGCGCGGGAGGCGGCGATCGCAAAACGGCAGCCCGTCGAAGCAGCGCGGCTTCGCGAGAGCTTCGGGGCGGTCATGAGTAACCTGGGCAGCCTTGCGCCCTTCTTGCCCTCGGTCGTCGCGGCGGCCACGTGGCTACGCGAAGAATGCGCCATCACGCGCGGCGAGAAGGTCTTCTCGGTGGGCTTTTGCATGGGCGGAGGACTGTCGGCGCTTCTGGCCTGCAAGGATCCCGAACTCGCCGGCTCCGTCGTCTTCTACGGGAGCGCTCCTCCGCTCGATCTCGTCCCGAGCATCGGTTGCAAGATGCTCGCCTTCACGGGCGTTCTCGACGCGCGCATACGCGCCCAGCTTCCTGCCTTCGAACAGGCCATGAGGGTCGCCGGCAAACCCCTCGAGTCCATCGCCTACGAGGGCGCCGGCCACGCGTTTTTCAACGATGACCGCCCGTCGTACGACGCCGGGGCGTCGCGCGACGCTTTCGTGAGAACGCTGGCGTTCTTCCGGGCCGAGCTGAACTGAGAACGCGCAGCGCCGCCGACGGAGGGTTTGAATGAGATTGGGGGACCGCTGAGCCATCGAGCGCCTCCCCGCGACGGCATCGCGCAGGGGGAGCCTGTCCGCGACGTCCCGCCGAGGTCCGTGCTCGTCGTGGATGACGAGCCCTTCTTCGTGCGGGCGGTCGCGCGAGTGCTCTCGGCGGCTGGCTTCTCCGTGACGACTGCGCATAACGGTGCGGAGGCCGCCGACGCGATCGCGAGCCAGGCGTTCGAGGCGATTCTCAGCGACATTCAAATGCCCGAGCTCTCCGGCGTCGACTTGCTGAGCCTCGTGCGCACTCATGATCTCGACGTGCCCGTCATTCTGATGACGGCGGCGCCGACGCTCGAGACCGCGCTCGAGGCGGTCTCGCTGGGGGCGCTCCAATATCTCGTCAAGCCCGTTCCGAACGACAAGCTCGTCGCGGTCGTCGAGCGGGCATGCCGCCTTCATCGCATCGCGCGCATGAAACGCGATGCGCTGCGATTGCTCGGCCAGGAGCAGGGCCTCGCCGGAGATCGCGCGGGACTCCAGTCGTGCCTGGACCGCGCGATCGACACGATGTGGATGGCCTTCCAGCCCATCGTGGACTCCCGCGGCCGCCGCATCTTCGGCTACGAGGCGCTTCTTCGCCACGAGGAGCCCACGCTACCGGGGCCGAGCGCGGTGATCGCGGCGGCCGAACGACTGGGACGGCTTCCCGCGCTCGGGGCGTCCGTGCGGCACCTGGCGGCAACGGCGTTCGAGGCGGCCCCCGCCGATACCCTCCTCTTCGTGAACGTTCACACCCGCGACTTGCTCGACGCCGATCTCTACCGACCGGATGCGCCGTTGACGAAGCTGGCTGACCGCGTCGTGCTCGAGATAACGGAGCGAGCCGCGATTGACGACGTCACCGATGTGCGCTCCCGGGTCGCCGACCTGCGGCGCCTGGGGTTTCGGATCGCGATCGACGATCTCGGCGCGGGCTACGCGGGGCTCTCGAGCTTTGCGGCGCTCGAACCGGAGATCGTGAAGCTCGATATGTCGCTCGTGCGAAACGTCCATGAATCTCCGATTCGGCAGCGCCTGATCGGATCGATGACGTCTCTATGCATCGACATGGGCATGCAAGTCATCGCGGAGGGTATCGAGTCGCCGGCCGAATGCGCGACGGTGTGCAGCGTGGGGTGCAATCTCCTTCAGGGGTTTCTGTTCGCGCAGGCCGGACGGACGTTTCGTCAGGATGTTGTGTTTGGTTAGGATGGCTTGGTGGTTAGCGGCTGTAGTGGACGGCGCGGATCCAGTAGCTGGTCGCGGCGAGCGCTCCGGCGACGGCCGTCAAGCGCACGAGGGAGCCTAGCTCGGGGAGGCGAAGAATGGCCGCCGCCACGGCCGCAAACTGCATGACGGTCGCGAGCTTACCTGGCACGTTCGCGGACGGATGCGCCGCCCGCTGGCGGCGGGCCCTCGGGCTCGTTGCGAGCCAGACCACGAGGGGCAGCTCCCCGATTTCGCGAATACCCAGAAGCACGACGTCTGCCGCGGAGAGGCGCCCGTGCAGGACGAGTGCCGTGGCGACGGAGGCGACGAAGATCTTGTCGGTCATCGGATCGAGCGCGGTACCCGTCGCCGTCACTTGCCCGAATCGCCTCGCGTACCACCCATCGAGCACGTCCGAAATGGCGGCCGCGCCGAGAATCGCGAGCGACACCGCGGGCCGGCTGATGGCCATGGGAAAGCACGCGGCGAGCGGCACCCGGGAAAGGCTGAGAAGCCCGGGAACACCCACGAGGTCACGGGCGCGATAAAGCCCCACGGCACCCCCCCGGCTCGCTGCCCGCCCACCGCGCATCGTGCACGTCGCGGACTACGAAGTCGCCGCGCGATAATGCGGCACCCAGCCGCTCTCGTCTTTAAAGAGCCGCGCGGCACGGATCATCTTCGACTCCGTGAGAAGAAAGCGATGGTCGCGGAGCGCCGGTACCACGATGAGATCGCCCGCTTCGACCACGATGCGCATCATGCGATCAGCCGCCGTTCGAATATCGAAGATTCCCTCCCCCTCGAGGACGAAACGCACTTCGTCGTCGTCATGACGATGCTCCGGGCTGAACTTGGCGCAGAGGGCTTCGAACGCGGGCATGCCGGCGTGCAGATAAACCTCGTCTTGCCGAGCGTAGCCGCGCGTGCGCTTGAGGTCGTCGAGGCCGCTCTGGTACTCACGGAGGGGGAGGGTCGCATGAAGAACTGCCTCCGCCCGGAGGGTGGCGATCGATAGGGTCTCTCCGCTGTTCACCCAGCTCGCGCGCATCCGAGTTTCTCCTTCAGAGGTGCGGCCCACGCGGGCGCGCGGCGAGCTCGACGCCGAGCGCGCGGGCGCGAACCGCCGCTTCGAACAAGTAATGGTAACACTCGGCGTGCGTCTTCGCAGAGACCCAGTCTGATCCCCACACGTAGACGCCGTGGCGGCGGACGAGCACCGCAAACGAATTTGGATGCGAGCGAAGCGCGTCCCCGAGAGCCGCGGCGAGATCGCACTCGTGATCTGTATTGTCGATGATCGGGACCACGAGCTCGTCGCGATATCCCATGCCCATGATCCCCTTGATCATCTCGCAGTGCGTCACGCGAAACTCCTGCTCGAAAGCGAGGGTCGCAAGGAAGGCGTGCAGGCTGTGCGAGTGGAGTACGGCGCCTGCCCCTCGCATGCGGTAGACGCGCATGAAAAGGGGAAGGCAAGCCGAGACTTTGAGTGGCGCGGGAGGTGAGCGCACGGGACGACCCTCTTCGTCGAGCTCGAAGATGTCCTCCGGCGCCAGCCGCTCTTTCTGCACACCACTCGGCGCCACGTAGATGCGCCCGTTGGCGCGCAAGCTCACCCCGCCCCCAGTACCGGAAGCCCATCCCAGGGAATAGAAATGGCGGCACATGTCGACAATCAACTCGGCCGGGTCCTGCGGGCGCGCGGTAGAGGACATGGGTGCGAGCGGGAGCCGACGCAAGCGCCGGCTTTGGGGCGAGTCTAGCGATAGATTCGGGAGCGCGCATCGGGTAAACGAACCGTTCCGTGGCCCGCGCCCGCAAGGGGCTTGGCCCCCAACGCCCCAACGCCACGAAGAGACAGCGCGGTCCTCTCTCCCCAGGCCGATTCGCGATGGGCTCGACGGCGCAGCCATGGCGCGCGTGCTAATCGCCGGGCCACGATGGATCCATCCGCTTTGCCCGACTCACTCGGGCCCGAACTGTCGAGCGCCCTTGCTCAGAAGGGGTATACGGCGCTCACACCCGTTCAAACGGCGGTTCTCGATCCCGCGCTCGCTGGACGCGATTTGCGCATCACGTCGCAGACCGGCTCGGGAAAGACGGTCGCGATCGGCCTCGCGCTCCGCGACTTCGTCCGCGAAGGTTCCGACCGGGAAGGCGATTCGAACGGAGGCGCGGTCCGTGGGCCTCGCGCGCTCGTGGTCGCGCCGACCCGAGAGCTCGCGAAGCAAGTCGAAGAGGAGCTCTCGTGGCTTTATGCTCCACTCGGAGTTCGCGTCGTATCGGTCACCGGAGGGGCCAGCTACCGAGACGAGCGCCGCGCGTTGTCAGGCGCCGCCGCGAAAGGCCCCGGCGTCGTCGTGGGCACGCCCGGACGGCTGCTCGATCATCTGCAGCGGAGTTCGTTCGATGCGGGAAATCTCGGCGCCGTCGTGCTCGACGAGGCCGACCGCCTGCTCGACTTGGGCTTCCGCGACGACCTCGAGGCGATCCTCGCGTTCGCTCCCAAAGGGCATCGAACGCACTTGGTGTCGGCCACCTTTCCGCGCGAAGTGAAAGCCCTCGCCGACGCGACCCAGCACGACCCCGTGCATGTCGAGGGCACGCGCCTCGGTGCCGCCAACGCGGACATCGATCACATCGTGCATCTCGTGGACGCGCGCGAGCGCGTGGGGGCCCTGATCAACATTCTGCTGGCCAACCCCGACGAACAGACGCTGGTCTTTGCCCGCACCCGCGCGGACGTCGCGTCGATCGCCCGAGAGCTCAAAGACTGCGGCTTCGCGGTGAGCTCACTGTCGGGCGAGATGGATCAGTCCGCGCGAAATCGGGCGCTCAGCGGGTTCAAGCGCGGCGACCTGCGGGTCTTGGTCGCCACGGACGTGGCGGCACGGGGCATCGACGTGCAGGACATTGCGCGCGTGGTCCACGCCGAGCCTCCGTCCGACGCCGACAGCTACACGCACCGCAGCGGCCGCACGGGACGCGCTGGCCGCAAGGGGACGAGCGCGATTCTCGCTATCGCCGCGCAGCTGGCGCGGACGACATTTCTGCTCCAGCGCGCGGGGGTGGCCTTCCGCTTCGAACCGATTCCGAGCGCAGAGGTCATCCGCGGCGCGGCCGACGAGCGCACGGCCGCGGCATTGTTGGCCGATGACACGGCAGAGGCCAGCGGGCTCGACGAACGCACATGGGCGCTCGCGAAGCGGATCGTGGCGGAAGGCGATGTGACGCGAGCCCTCGCGCGCCTCTTGACGCGGACGCGCTACGCGGGACCGACGGAGCCGCGCGACGTGCGCGTCGTCGAGCCGTCCGGATCGCGAGGGAGGTTCGCGCCAGACCGCTCGGGCGGATCGACGCACGGCTCAAGCTTTCGAGCCCGTTCGGACGGCGACGCGCGCGGACTTCGCGACGCGCGAAGCCCTCGCGACCCGACCGCCCCTCGCGACGCGCGAGAGCTTCGCGACGAGCCCACCGTTCGCGGCGCGCGAGGTGTTCGCGGCGCGCGCAGCGCCGGCGACGGTGCCCTCTTGCGCGACTCGCGAGGCCCTCGCGAGGCGGCGCCCGTGCGGCAAGAGCGCGGTCCTCGCGAGGAACGGGGGCCCCGCGGCCGGCCCGTCGCCTGGGTCCCGTTTCATGTCTCCTGGGGCGAGAGTCAGGGTGCCGACGCGCGGCGCCTTTTGGCGGTCATGTGCCGGCGCGGCGAGATACGCGGGACCGACGTGGGCAGCATTCGGGTAAGCGATTCGTATTCGGTGGTGGACATCGCCAGCCACGTGGCCGACGCGTTCGCGCGGGCCGCCGGTGCGCCCGATCCGCGCGAACCGGCTGTCGTCATCCGCCGCGAAGGCGAGCGCGCGCGCGCCCCCATGACGGCTCCCCCGCCGCCGCTTCCGCCGCATCGAGACGCGCACGTCGACGCCGCCACGGCGCGGCCCTCCCCGCGAACGCCCCCACCGGTCATCCGCCGCGAACGCGAGCGGCCGCCCGTAAGTCCCCCCCCGCCCAGCCCGCGCAAGCCCCCGGTGGTGGTCCGGCGTGAGCACCGTCCTGCGGCGGAAGCCGCCGCTTCGCCGCGCAAGCCTACGGAAAAGAGCGCCAACGGAGCCCGCGGCGCGGCCGATCGCGCGCGCAAACGGGCCGGCGGCGCGGGGCCGCTCAAACGCGGCCCGCGCTGAAGACCCTGGCTGCATGCAAAGACCGCGTGGGTTCAGAAGGACTTGTAGGAGGCGACGGCGACGCCCAGGACCGCGACGGCGGCCGTGAGCAGGAACGCAATGACGAACGCCCGGTGCGCGAGCCGGGCCACGTTCACGCGGACGCCCTCGTGGAAAACGGGAAGCGCGAAGTGCGCCACGCAACCGACGAGAGCGAAGGCCACGCCGCCGACGGCGAGATGCTCCTTGCGCTCGAACATCCAGCCGACGGTGGGGGCTTCGATGAAGATCTGCTGCTTTATCCGCGCCCGATACTCGGGGTAAATGCTCGCGCCGAGCAGAGCGGTCGCTATGGCCGAGGAGGTCGCCAGGGCCACCGCGAGTCTCGCTCTTCGTCGCGGATTGGCAAGTAAAATAGCGGGATGCAGCAGGGCGGCAACGCTCAACCACCCGAGATGTCCGTGGATGCGCTCGATCGCGCGCAGAAGGAGGATCACGGAAGAGCGAGCCCCTGGCCCGCGATCATCGCGGCCACGACGAACGTGAGCACATAGAGGGCACCCATCGTGCGGACCAGGTTACGACGGGCGGCCGCGTAGGCGGGAAGCGCGACCATGCCGGCCACGAAGGTTGACACGGCGAGCCGCCAGAACATCGCGATGTGCGCCGACCATGCGATCGTCGCTGGATTGGGCTCGCTGCGAAAGAGAACGTCGTACGTCCGCTGGAGGGCGTACGTCGCGGGAACGGTGAGGAGGACGGCGATCGCCGCCGCCGTCGCCGCGGGAGCCTTCATGCGCATCGACAATGCCCCAAAACGTACGCCAAAACCTGCGCCCTGCCTGCGCCAACCCTAGCAAACTCACTCGAGCCCCCTGGGCGTGTGGCGCCCCCTCCGGGGAGAGCAGGATGAGCAGGACCGCTACGAGCAGCGGCAAAGAACGGACGCCGCGCGGCGGTGGGAGCGGCCGCGAAGCGAGCTCGCCGCTGCCACCTCGTTTTCGCACCCCGCGAGCAAGGCGATTGTCGGGCGACATGACTCGTGGTCAGCTAAGAAGGCACGGCGCAACGCGAGCGCGGAGCACGATTGGTTCGGACGAGAGCGGCATGTCAATTACTGACGCAGGCGACCCGCGGCCGAACCGTGAACACCGCCATCGGCCCGCGGGAAACCGAATTGTCCCGCAAGGAATTGCGATGCTCCCCTTCGCCGCAAGGGAGCCGACCCGTGACCGTTTGCTCCCCGCTACTTCGGTCGCCAACCTCGTTCAGAATTTTGCCTCCCAAGACTGGCTGCTCATTGGGTATTTGGCCGCCCTGATCGTTGCCTTGCTGTTCGGCAAAGGCCAGGGCCGGCTGGCGTGCATCGGGCGCGTCTCGGCGGACCTCGCCTTGTTCCTCGTCGTCCTGACGATGGTTCGCTGGCCGCTCTTGCGGTGGGGGGGCGCCGCGAGCGCTCTTCTTTACCGCTTTACCCTCTTGGGCATCCTCCTGGGCTCATTTTTTCAGCTCCGCGAGATCCTGCCCGCCGTCAGCCCGTGGGCCGATGACGCGCGAATCTACGCTTTCGACGTGCGCGTCTTCGGCGTCGAGCCGAGCGTCTGGCTAGACCATTTCGTTTCGCCGGCCACGACGGAGTGGTTTGCCTTCTTTTATTTTCTCTATTTTCTGATCCTGACGATTCACGTGCTCCCGGTCCTCTTCGGGCATCAAGATATCCGCGTGCTGGGCCAGTTTGCCGTCGGTATGCTCCTCGTCTTCCCGACGGCGCACCTGCTCTACATGGTCGTGCCGGGCTGGGGGCCCTATTGGTATCTCCGGGGCACGTTTCATCACGAGCTGCAGGGCGGCGCCTTCTGGAAGCTCGTGCGCGAGGCGGTCGACGCGGGGGGCGCGCAAAAAGACATATTCCCCTCGCTTCACACCGCCGCGCCCACATTCCTGGCTATTTTCAGCTTCCGGCACCGGCGGCTCGTACCGTTCAAATACTCGTGGCCCGTAATTGCGTTCTTCGCCACCCAGATCATCATCGCAACGATGTTCCTCCGGTGGCACTATTTCGTGGACGTCGTGGCCGGGCTCATTCTAGCAACGGCAGGGGCCGTCATGGGGGACCGCATCGGCAGTTGGGAGAGCGCCAAGCGCGAGCGACTGGGCAGACAACCCGCATGGATGCCGCCCGTTTATCCATGGAGCCGGTAGCCCCGGCCAATGAGCGAACGAAAACGAATGCTTGGATTCGAGATTATCGGCACCGGCCACTACGTGCCGGGGCCGCCCGTGCCGAACAGCGCCCTCGCGCGCGTGATGGACACGAGCGACGAATGGATCTTCCGGCGCTCGGGCATCCGGCAGCGGCACTATGCCCCCGAAGGTGTCGGGGCCAGTGACTTGGCGCTCGAGGCGAGCAAGCGCGCGATCGAGGCGGCGCGCATCCGACGCGAAGAGATCGACTACGTCGTCTTCTCGACCATGACGCCCGATTACGTCTTTCCGGGCCCCGGAGCGCTGCTCGCGCACAAGTTGAACCTGCAGGCGCCTGCGCTCGACATCCGCCAACAATGCGCGGCGATGCTTTTCGGGCTCCAGATCGTGGATGGCTTGATTCAGAGTCGCGCCGCGCGGACGATTCTCTTCGTCGGCGCCGAGGCGCACGCCGGGTTCATGCCGTGGGAGGATTGGGGAGCGCTCGACCCGGCCAACGGCCGCGAAGCCAGCCCCGAAGCCAAAGCGCGGGCGAACAAGCACCGTGCGCTCGCGGTCCTCTTCGGCGACGGCGCCGGAGCGCTCGTCTTTCGGGCGACCGAGCGCGACGCGGGCCTGCGCGGGATGAAGCTTCACACCGACGGCGGGGCCGCGAAGCTGCTTTACGTCGAGGGCGGAGGCTTCCGAACACGCCCCTATTGGAAGCCGACCGACTACGACGCGCAGACGTATGTGCCCACGATGGACGGGCGCGAGCTCTTCAAGTTCGCCGTGACGAGGCTGCCGGCGTGTGCGCGGGCGCTGTGCGCCGACACGAAGACTCCCCTCGAGAAGATCGATTGGTTTTTGGCGCACCAGGCGAACGCGCGCATCAACGATTACGTCCGCGACGAACTCGGGGTGCCTGCGCAGAAGCTCCCGTCGAACATCGACCGATTCGGCAACACGAGCGCCGCCACCCTTCCGATTCTCATCGACGAGCAGATGCGAGGGGGAAAGCTGAAGCACGGTGATCTCTGCATGCTGCTGGCGCTGGGTGCGGGCGTTCATTGGGGATGCGCGCTCGTCCAGTGGTGAGGGTGGGGCGCGATGCGCCGCGCGCGTGCTAAAATTGGACGCATGCATCTCCGGCCCCGCGCGGCGGCGTTCTTGATTGCCCTGGTCGGACCGCCGATCGGCCTGCTCCTGGCCACCCCGTCGCAAGCCTCCGTTTCGATCGCCGTGAGCTGGGAGGGACTGCTCCAGGACTCCACGTCCGTGGCCATCGCCACGCCGTTCGAGGCGCGCGCCGCCTGGGAAAACGGCCGAATCTACACGTACACGCACGTCCGCATCGATCGCGGCATCGTGGGCAACGTCGCCTCGGGTAATAACGCTTGGGTGCGCACGATGGGTGGAATCGTCGGAAACATTGGCCAGTCGGTCGAAGGCGAGGCCGTCCTCGCCCCCGGCCGGTCGTCTCTCCTCTTCTTACACCTCCTGCGCGCGGGCCCCGTTTCGTCTTTCGAAGTCACGGCGCGCGGCCAAGGGCAGTTTCCCGTCGTCCCTGGGAGTGACCCCACCCAGCCTGCGCACGTCGTTCGCAACGGCGCCGTCGGTCTCCTCTTGGCGCGTCGCGGGCCGCCGGCCTCCGCGCCGTTGGCCGGCGAGTTTCTTCACGGTCTATCCATCGATGACGCCGCGCGGGAGGTCAATTCCGCGTGGGGCCGGACCCATGTCCGCTGACCCCATTTTCGACGCGAAACCCGCCGCATCCGAGTTGTCGTACGAGACGTGAAACCTGACCAAGAGTCCCCGACGCGGCTCTCTGCGCCGGCCACCCCCGAGCTCCTCGCGCGCCAGGACGAGCTTCTTGCCCTGATGAGGGACGCCGGGGGAGCCCGGAGGCTCGCGGTCGACGTCGAAGCGAGCGGGATGCACGCTTATCGCGCGCGAGCTTGCACCGTACAACTCTCCTGGAATGACGGGCGAAGAGTCGTCGTCGTGGACGCGCTGGCCACGTCGATCGCTCCGCTCGACGCTCTGCTCGGGGCGAATGGGCCCTGCAAAATCGTCCACGATGTCGCCTTCGACGCGCGGCTCTTGGCGGAATCGGGGATCGCGCTCGGCGGCGTGCACGATACGGCTATCGCCGCACGCATGCTCGGCCGGCCGGCGACGGGCCTCGCGTCGTTGCTCGAGTCCGAGCTGGGCATTTCGATCTCGAAGACGATGCAGCACCATGACTGGCGCGTCCGGCCGCTCGACGACGTCATGCTGAATTATCTCGCCTTGGACGTCAGCCACCTCGAATCGTTGGAGCAAAAGCTTTGGGACGAAGTGGTCGAAAAGGAAATCGAGGAAGCGGTCTCGGAGGAGACCCGCTACCGGATCGATTGCGCAATCGCGAGCGCGGCGGCGCCATGGCCGAACCCGCGAGCTGCGTACCTCCGCGTCCGCGGGGCCGAGCGACTCAGCGAGCGCGAACTCTCCGCCCTTCGGGCCGTCGCGGAGGTTCGCGAGCGCGAGGCGGAGACACGCGACGTACCGCCCCACAGAGTCGCGAGCGGCGAAGCCCTCGTCGCCCTCGCTCGGTCGCGACCGACGACCGTCGCCGAGATTGGACGCGTACGCGGGGTCGCCATGTCGGCACCTTTTGCAGCCCGGTTCGCGGAGAGCGTCGCGCGGGCGCTAGCCTCCGCAGGCGATAGCCTTCCCGAGGACGAGCGCGCCCACTTTCACCGATCTCCCCTCCCGGGCGCCGAGATCAAAGCGCGCCGCGAGCGAGAAGGCCGGCTTCTGAAATGGCGCCGGAAGGAGGCGAAGCTCCGAGACGTGGACGAACAAGTCGTCCTTCCTGGACACTGTCTGAAGTACGCGGCGACCGCGAACATCGAAACGCCCGAGCAACTCGGCGCAGTTCCCGGGATCGGGGCATTTCGAGTGCAACGCGAAGGGCAAGCCATCCTGAGCGCGCTGCGAGCGGATGGGGCCGAGGCCACGGGGGACGGGACGAACTTGTGAAATCGCTGCTCGTCGTGGCAGGAGAAGCGTCTGGGGATCGCGCGGCGGCAGCGGTCGTAGAGCGCTTTTCGCGCGCGGACGGTGTGGAGATCTTCGGCTTCGGCGGCGCCGCGCTCGCGAGCCGCGGAGTCGATCTCGTGAGCGATCTGCGCGCGACCACGGCGCTCGGGGTGGGGGAGGCCGGGGCGCGTGCATGGAACGTCGTCCGCGCGTTTGCGGCGGTGCTCCGCGCCGTACGCCGGCGGCGGCCGCTGGCTGCCCTGCTCGTCGGCTATACGGAGTTCAATGCGCGGCTCGCCCCGAGGCTTTGCTTCGCGGGCGTTCGCGTCGTCTGGTACGGCGCGCCGCAGATCTGGGCCTGGCGTCCCCGGCGCGCGGGCTCACTCCGGCCCTTCGTCGACCGCATGGCGGTCGTCCTTCCGTTCGAAGAGCGCCTCTGGCGCAGCGCCGGCGTCGACGCCCAGTACGTCGGCCACCCTGCGCTCGAAACGGCGCTCCTGGACCGCGATGACGCACGCGGATTGCTGGGAATGACGCCCTACGCAGCCGCCCTCGGCATCTTGCCCGGAAGCCGCCCCCACGAGGTACGCCGCCTCTTGGCCCCGATGGTCGAGGCTTACGAGCGAGTCCGCGCCGATCGCGCCAGCGTCGACGCCCGCGTGCTCGTTGCGCCCAGTCTGGATCACGAGACGCACCGCTTCGTGCGCGAATTTTGCGACCAGCGGCGCATCCGAACCTACGAGGTGGATCCCTGCGTCGGGGCGATGCGGGTTCTCCGGGCATTCGACGTGACCCTCTGCGCCTCGGGGACCGCGTCGCTCGAAGCGGCGCTCGCCCGCGCGGTACCCGTCGTGGCGTACCGCGTCGGGGTCACGACGGAGTTCGCCGCGCGCCTCTTGCTCCGCGCGCCGCACATCGCGCTGCCCAACGTTCTGCTCGGCCGCCGGGCCTTCGCCGAGCTGCTCCAACGCAACGTGCGCCCGAGCCGCCTGGCCGCCGCGGTCGCCGACGTGCTCGACCGCCCGAGCGCATTCCTCGAGGCATGCGCGGAGGTCGAATCGATTCTCGGGCACGGGCGCACGCCCTCGGCGCTCGTCGCGCAGATGCTTTCGCCCGCGATCCATGAGCGTCCTGGCGCGGCCTGAGCGCGCCGCGACGGCCCGCGCGGCGCTCGCGTCGCGAACCCCGCTCGCCCTCGCCGTGCTGTCGGCCGCGTTGCTCGCCCTTCGCCTCTATGCCTCGACGCGGGTCGGCTTCGGCGATTCGGAGGCACTTTATGCCGCGTACGCCGCACACCCGCAGCCCGCCTATCTCGATCATCCGGGCCTCGTCGGCGTGCTCGCGAGAGCCATCGGAGGGGGATCCATCCCGAGTCCGGGACGCGCACACGCCGTGACGGCCGTCGTCGCGACGCTCTTTCCGTGGATCGTGGCGCTCGCATGCCTCGCGTGCGGCGCGCCGCGCGGACGAGCGTTCGCGGTGGCCATCGTGGTCGCACTCGTGCCGGAGATGGCCATAGGCCTCTTCGCGCTCACGCCAGACCTGCTTCTCGCTTCGTCGTGGATGGGCGCCATTGCCCTGGCCGCCGTGGGGCTGCGAGCGCCCCCGGAACATCCGCGCGCCGCATTCTCGTTGACCGGCGCCGGCGTTCTCGCGGGGGTGGCGGCCGCTTCCAAAGTATCCGGCCTCCTCTTGGGAGCGGCCCTCATCGTGACGTACTGCGGCCGCGCCGCGCGCGCGCACGCTCGAGGGCTCGCTCCGTGGGCAGGCCTGTCAGCGGGGGCGATCGTGTTCGCCCCGGTCATCCTTTTCGAGGCGGCGACAGGGTGGCCCATGCTGGGCCACCGCTTGATCGATACACAAGCGTCGGCCGGCCTGTCGATTCGCAACGCGGCCGCCTTTTTTTTTGGCCAACTCGCTTACCTGTCCCCGCTCGTCGCGTGGCTCGCGGCCGGCGCATTGCGGAGCGCATGGCGGCAGCGGGGAGACGCCGTGGGCGCGCTGCTCTGGGCCGCGGTGATCGTACCGGGCTGCGTGCTCCTGCCACTGTGCTTGTGGAGCCGCGTCGCCGAGCCGCACTGGATGGCGCCCGCCCTCCTTGCTCTCGCGCCCGCCGCCGCGCGGGCCGAAACCGCGCCCTCTCGGCGCGTCGTCGTGCCGGCGGCCTCCTTCGCGGCGGCGACGGTCGTCGCCGTGCACGCGTGGGTCTTGATCCCCTCCGCCGTTCGACTCGCCGCGCCCTCCGCGTACGACGCGCGCATCGATCTCGCGAACGAGCTTTATGGCTGGCCCGAAGTCGCCCGCGCCGTCCGCCGGGAGGTGGACTCGGCGCGAACGGACGGCTCACCGGCCGACGGCGTCGTGGTCGTCGCTCCCCACTGGGTCCTTTGTGCGCAGCTCGAGGCGGCTCTGCACGGCCACGTCGCGGTGGGCTGCGACACGCCCGTCCGAGATGACTTCGACGGCTGGTTTCCCCGCGCCCGCTGGCGAAACGCGGACGCGATCGTCTGGGTCACCGATGCGCGCTTCGGGCCTCCACCCGACCGGCACGACTATCCTTTGCAGCGCACGACCGTGGTACGCACGCTTCGAGCGGGATACGTCGTTCGCGTGTTCCAGATCTCGGTGCTTTCGAAGGCGGCCGCCTTGTAGTCCGTCCCGCTCGGGAAAGGGACTTCAGACGAGGTGCAAGTTCGGTTCGATCGCGGCCGTCCGTAGAGATGCCGAATTGCCCGCGAAGGACGGACGTCGAGCGATGACTTCATCGGTCCACACGCGAAAGCTCTTGAGGAGGCTCGGCCCGAACGCGGTGCTGATGGCCACGTCGGTCGCGTCTCGCCCGCGCGCGATGACGATCCGACCGATGCGCGGAGTGTTGTGGCGCGCATCGAACGCGTGCCAGCGGCCGTCCAAGAAGGCCTCGAACCACCCCGAGAAATCCATGGGCGCAGCCGACGCGGGCACCCCGATGTCGCCGAGATAGCCCGTGCAGTAGCGAGCGGGAATATTCATCGAACGGCAGAATGCAATGGCGAGGTGCGCAAAATCGCGGCAAACGCCGGCGCGCTCTTGATAGACCTCCCACGCCGTCTTCGTCGAACGCGCGAACGCGTAGCCGAACTGGACGTGGTTGTGCACGAAGTCGCAGATGGCTTGTACCCTGCCCCACCCGGCGGGCCCGGGGCCGAAAAGCTGCCACGCGATCGGCGAGAGAAGGTCCGTTTCGCAATAGCGGCTTCCCGCCAAATAATGCAGCGCGTCCGGCGGAAGCGCCTCGACCGGAGTTTGCCGAGCGGCCCACGACACCGCTTCCGGTAACCCGCTGTC
Source organism: uncultured delta proteobacterium (assembly GCA_963831555.1). Lineage (GTDB taxonomy): Bacteria > Myxococcota_A > Polyangia > Polyangiales > Polyangiaceae > Palsa-1150. The sequence continues at coordinate 135,904 of CAWHQT010000009.1, read as the reverse complement.
TTCGACGAGCGCGTCGTTGTAAATTCGAAACTCGCCCGCGGGAGCCACGAAGCGGCTGCGCCAGTTGCCGAACGCATCGAGTTCCTTGGTCACCGGAACGAAAGGATCGGTCCGGAGCTCGTCCGGAACCAGGATATCCATCGCTCGCGACGGATGGATATTGAGCATAAGAATCATCGGGGTCGGCTGGGGACAACCGTAAGCCAGCTCATAACCAACACGGATTTGCATGGTCTCCTCGTTCAGCCCACCCCGGGCGTTCGAGCCAACGCAACATGCATGCCCGGTAACTGAGCGCGCTGTCCGAGCACCGACGTGAGACGTTGGCGCGCGAAGAATAGGACGCCGACGGGCCACGGCGGCTCCGTCGGTGCGAGCAAGTGCGCCTCGAACGTGGCTAAAACGCCGGCGCGACCCCCGTCACCGGTGCTCCAGAGCTACGGCTGTGCACGGGTGCCCCGTTCCGAAGGAGGCATCGCGCGCAGTCCCGCATCACGCAGGAGCGCGCGGTCTTCGTCTCCCTCCGGGTTGGGCGTCGTGAGCAGCTTATCTCCATAGAAGATCGAGTTGGCCCCCGCGTACATCGCCATCAGCTGCGCTTCGCGCGTGAGCTCCTTCCGCCCGGCGCTGAGCCGAACCCGCGCATGAGGCATCAAGACGCGCGCGCACGCCACCATCCGCACCAGATCGAGCGGATCGATGGGCGGCAGATGTTCGAGCGGCGTGCCGGCCGTTCGCACGAGCGCATTGATGGGAACGCTCTCGGGCTGCGGGTCGAGATTGCTCAGCGTCTGGAGCATCGCGCAGCGGTCATCGACGCTCTCGCCCATTCCGATGATGCCCCCGCTGCACACGGTAATCCCGGCGGCACGCACGTTTGCGAGCGTACGCAGGCGGTCGTCGTACGTCCGCGTCGAGATGATCGACCGATAGTGCTCCCGGCTCGTGTCGAGGTTATGGTTGTATGCGTCGAGCCCCGCCTCTTTGAGACGTTCGGCCTGGGAGCCGGTCAGCATTCCGAGCGTCACGCACGCTTCGAGACCGAGGGACTTGACGCCGCGGACCATCGCGAGCACGCGGTCGAACGCGGGTCCGTCTTTCACTTCACGCCACGCAGCGCCCATGCAAAAACGCGTCGCCCCCTCGGCGCGCGCGCGTCCCGCGGCCTCGAGCACCTGCGGCACCTCGAGCATCTTTTCCGACGCGACGCTCGTCGCGTGGTGGCTCGACTGGGGACAGTACGCGCAGTCCTCCGGGCAGCCGCCGGTCTTCACGCTGAGCAGCGTGCAGAGCTCGACGGCGTGCTCGGGATGGTGCGCGCGGTGAATCACGCGTGCCTCGTCCAAGAGCGAGAAAAGCGGACGATCGTAGAGGGCGCGTACGAAGTCGCGTGAGAAGGGCGGTCGAGCCGGCGTCATGCGCCGCGCACTGTAGCAGAGCGTCAGTTCGGAGATTGCGGTATGGTCCGCGCCGCGGGGGTCTCCCAGCCCCCTATGCCCATCGTTCTTTTGGTCGATGATTCGCCGGTTGCGTTGCGTGTGCTCACGAGTCGCCTCGCGGCGGACGGCATCGAAGTCCGCGAAGCTGTCTCTGTCGCAGCCGCAAAGAACCTGGACCCGCAGACGCTCTCGCGGCTGGTCTGTGCGGTGCTGGATCTCCAGCTGGCGGATGGCGACGGCACCGACTTGGCCGCGCTTCTCATGAGCCGGCGTCCGTCGCTGCCCGTGGCCTTCTTCACGACCGGCGCCACGCCGTCGCTCGTCGAGAGAGCCCGCGGCCTCGGTCCCGTGTTCCTCAAGCCCGACGCCGCCCCCGTGGTCCATTGGGTGAAACGCGCCGTGAGACCGAGTCAGCCCCCGCCAACGAAGTGAACGACCTCAATGACGTCGCCCGCGGCGACCCGGCGCTTGGCGTGCTCGCCGCGCGGGACCACGGCGCGGTTGATCTCCACAGCCACGGGGCCCTCCGCGAGCCCCAGATGCGCGATAAGCATTCTAACGGTGGCGCCCTCCGGCACCTCGCGAGTCTCCCCGTTGACGCTAACCTGCATGGGTAGAACCTCGACGCTAGCGCCGGAGCTTGGCGAACGCCACCGCTCGAGCGGGCCCCCGCTGAGCCGGGCGTGTCGGGCGGCGGCGGCGCACGATCACGGACGCCACATCCGGCGTATCCGATCGAGGATCACGTCGGCGAGCGCGGCCTTCGATAGGATCGCCAGCGGGTGGGCCTCATGGGCGTCTACGAGGATCGCCCGGTTGTCTTCGCGCCCGAACGCGTCGCCCGCTGCGTTGGCGACGATGAAGTCCGCCCGCTTTTCGATGAGCTTCCTTCGCGCATAACCAACGAGCGCGTCGCCGCCTTCCGTTTCGACGGCAAAGCCGACGAGCACCGGCCGCGCTCCGTCGCGGCGAGCGCCTATTTCGGCGAGAAGGTCAGGGTTTTTGACCAGGTCGAGGCTGAGGGCCCCGCACGGCACGTCATTCTTCTTGATCTTGCGATCGCTTCTTTGTGCGGGCCGGTGGTCCGCCACGGCCGCGGCCATCACCAGCGCGTCGGCGCTGGAGAGATCGCGACCGAGAGCCTCCCAGAGCGCGGCCTGCATCGACAGCGCGCCGCGGACGTCCACGCGATGCACCCGAGCCGGCGTCGGCAAGGAGACCGGGCCGGCCACGAGCGTAACCGCCGCGCCGCGCGCTGCCGCCCGCTCCGCGACCGCGAAGCCCATCTTCCCGCTCGAGCGGTTGCCGATGAAGCGCACGGGGTCGAGGTCCTCGAGCGTCGGCCCCGCGGTCACGACGAGCCGCAGCCCGACAAGGTCGCGGGGGCCAAGCATCTGCTCGATCGCCGAAGCCACCTCGTCCGGCTCGGCCATTCTCCCGATGCCTACTTCCCCCGAGGCAACCGGGCCGCGCACGGGCCCGATCAGCGCGACACGCCCTTGCGACGCCAGCTCGGACACGTTGCGTTGCGTTGCCGGGTGCTCCCACATGCGCGGGTGCATCGCGGGCGCCGCGAGGATGGGGCCGCGTGCGCAGAGTGCAATCGCCGTGACGAGATCGTCGGCGCGGCCCCCCGCCAGACGCGCGAGCATGTCAGCGGTGGCCGGCACGATGGCCACGACGTCGGCGCGACGCGCAATATCGACGTGCATTTCACCCGCGAAGGACGCCTGCCACATGTCCGTCGCCACGCCCTCGCCACAGACGCCGGCGAGGGTCAACGCGCCGACGAATCGCGTGGCCGAAGCGGTCATCACGGGAAGAACGACCACCCCGGCTTTCACCAGCAGCCGCGCGACTTCGACGGCCTTGTACGCAGCAATGCTTCCGGTGATGCACAGAGCCACGGTCGGGCGAACGGGGCGCGCGGGCGGGTCGTGGGCCACGGCTCTCGGAGGCATGGGCAGCGGCGGTGGGTCGGAATCGCGGATCGGCACGGCAAGACATGGTGGGGCGGAGCGCGCGAGCCGTCAAAGCGCGACGGTCGCTCATCGCGACCCGGGGTACCGGCGGCAACTCATGGCGGACACCCTCCAAGCCCGCGACGCGGCCCCCGCGGGGGCGGCAACGCGCGCCGGGGAGCGCTTGCGCGCTGTGGATTGCTCGTGATACCCCGCCGGTTCGCTTCCCATGGGTCTCTCGATCGGCATCGTCGGCTTGCCGAACGTCGGAAAGTCGACGCTCTTCAACGCGCTTTCCTCGGCGAAAGCCGAGGCCGCCAATTATCCATTTTGCACGATCGAGCCCAACGTGGGCGTCGTTTCCGTGCCCGACCCGCGCCTTTTGGCGCTGGATGCGGTGGTGCATGCCGAACGGATCGTCCCTGCGACGATCGATTTCGTGGACATCGCAGGGCTCGTTCGAGGAGCCCACAAGGGAGAAGGGCTAGGAAACCAGTTTTTGGCGCACATCCGCGAGGTCGACGCCGTCGTTCAGGTCGCGCGATGCTTCGACGATTCCAACGTCATCCACGTCGAGAACCGGGTCGACCCCGTTGCCGACGTGGCGACGGTGACCACCGAGCTTTGCCTCAAGGATCTCGACACGGTGGGCAAACGCGCCGAGCGCGCCCGCAAGATGCTCAAAGCCAATAACCCGCTGGACAAGCTCGCGGTCGACCTGTGCGACGGGCTCGCCCGCCATCTGGACCAGGGAAAGCCAGCCCGCACGTTTTCGGTACCCGACCACGTCGACGCGGCCGCCATCGTCCGTGAAATGCATTTGCTCACGGGCAAACCAACGTTCTACATCGCGAACGTCGACGAACGGTCCCTCGGTAACCTCGGAGCCAACCCGCACTTTCAGGCTCTGAAGAGCCACGCCGAAGCCGAGGGGGCCGCCATCGTGCCGATCTGTGCGGCTCTCGAGGCCCAGATCGCCGAGCTCGATCCGGCCGATCGCCCGGAGTTTCTCGTCAGCGCGGGGCTCGCGGAGCCGGGCCTCCACACCGTGGTTCGCACGGGGTACGCCCTCTTGGGTCTCATCACGTTTCTCACGGCGGGCAAACAAGAAGTGCGCGCGTGGACCGTGAAGAGCGGAGCGAAGGCACCCCAGGCCGCGGGCGCCATTCACACGGACTTCGAAAAGGGATTCATCAAGGCCGAGGTCGTCTGGTGGGAAGACTTCGTCAGGTTCGGGGGCGAAGCCAAGGCGCGCGAAGCCGGAAAACTGGGGATCGAGGGCAAGGAGTACGTCGTCCGAGACGGCGACGTCATGCATTTTCGGTTCAACGTCTGAAGACGCGGCTCAGCGGACCATGTCGTTCAGGTCGGCCGCCCACGCAAAGGGCCAGATGAACACGTAAAGGAGGATCGACCGCACCGGAGTCTCGACTCCAAGCGCTCGTTTGGCCTTCATGACCTCCTGCGGGACGAGAACCCAGAGCCAGTACCACTGGTAGATGGGAATCAGGATCGGCCACCAGACAAACGCCGGATTACGCGTTACGGCCTTGACCTCGTTGGCCATCGTTATGGCCAGGAGCAGATACCAAACGCCGCCAACGAGGGACGCGAGGCTGCTGAGCGCCAGGAAGATGGGGCTTACGAGGTTCGCGAGGATACTGCCGAGGATGCTGCCGGCGAAAATCACCGCGAAGGGGAGCAGCAGGGTCATCAATGGATTGCGCCGCGAAGGGCCCTTTCTCCCCTCGGACAGGCCGGCCGCAAGCGAACTCCCTCCGTAAGACGCCATGGCCGACGCGTTGGACGCGAGAGCGGACGACGGCGCCGCAAACGGGTTCGGCGCCGACGAGCTGCTGTACGTACCCCCGCTCAAGCCTGACGCCTGGGACTCGTAGGGTGGTGCGTTGTAAGGCGTTCCACCAGGCCCTCCGTACGGCGACCCGCCTTGCGGACCGTACTGCGGCGACCCGCCCTGGGGACCGTACTGCGGCGACCCGCCTTGCGGACCGTACTGTCCTCCTTGCGGACCGTACTGCGGCGACCCGCCTTGCGGACCGTACTGTCCTCCTTGCGGACCGTACTGCGGCGACCCGCCTTGCGGCGCGCCATAGGAAGGCGGCCCTCCCTGCGGGGGTGCGCCGTACTGGGGCGGGACCCCGTATTGCGGGCCGCCCGGGCCCGGCGGCCCGTAGGGCGAGGGCGCCCCGAACGCTCCGTACTGCGGCGATGGGCCACCTCCGGCGGCGGGCATGACGGCCGTTCCCGCCAAACCGCCAGGAGCCCCGTACGGTGACCCGCTGCCCCCCGCGCCCCCGTGTGGCGATGATCCGCCGCCGCCGTAGCCAGCGGCAAACGCGCCCGCATCGGCCGCGACGGTGCCCCCGAGCGGATTGACACCGGGCTGCGGAACGGGTGGAGAATACGCTGCGGTTCCGTCCAAGCCGCCGGCTTGTCCCGGTTGCCCTGCTTGTCCCCCCGGCGCGGGGAGCGGCGCCATCACCGCGCCGGCACCAAGATTCGCCCCCGCCGCCGGCGGCACGGCCACCGGGGCCGCCGCCCCACGGATTGGACCCGCCATCGGCGCGACGCCGACCATTGTTCCCTTGAGTTTATTGGGAACTGTCGCCCCGGCGGGCCGCGGCGGGGCTGCAACACCTCCAGGCGCCACGGCGGGTGCAGGAGCGGCCGGCGGCTGATTCATCATCAGCATGGTCCCCTTGAACTTCGGCGCCGCGACGCTCTTGAGGTGAAAGCTGCACTTCGAGCACGTCTGAGCCGCATCTGGGTTCTGCGTGCCACAGTTGGGACAGAACACTCCGCACCTCCGTCGGGTAGCGGCGGCGGCGCGCGCGCAAGCGAGCCGCCGAGCCGCACCAGGCCATCGAACGCGCAGACAAGGCGCGCTGGGGGCAGCATAGCGGCTCGCGATCGCCGCGCTCAAGGGATTTTCCGCTCGAGCGCGCGAAGAGGTCGCTCCAGTCGACGTGACGCGCGCGCAAAGCTGCAAGAGCGGAGGCGAGCGAGCGAGCGAATCGAGTCGAGCCGGAGCGAACCGCTCAGGGTGACAAGGGTCTCCAACGTAGAGCAAGCCGAACACGCGACGTAGAAAACGAGCGTCTTGTCCTGCTGGGGAGCTCGAGGTGGAGCGGCATCGCTCCCTCGACGTGACGTGCAAGCCCCTTCTGTCGAGCGGAGCCTTGCCGGAGGCAAGGCGGAGCGAGACTCAGGGTGACCCGGGTGACTGATGACTAAACCAAGACCTAAACCAAAACTACCCCGACTTGACACCCGTGCGTGCTCGCCACTAGGTTTCGGCCCTGTTTTCACGAGTTTTCGCGCGCTGTCCCGACGCGCACTTCGCCTCTGTCGCTCTCCCGCCTGCGGGTTCCCCTCGACCGCGCGCGGCGACTTCGCTAAGGACCGCCCCGCGATGCCCTTCGCTCTCAGCCCGGAACGCGAGCGCAAGCTCAAGGAGATCCTCGAGCGCTACCCCACGCAAATGGCTGCGACCCTACCGCTCCTTCACCTGTGCCAGGAGCAACATGGGTACGTCAGCGACGAGGTCGTCGCCTTCGTGTCCAGCCGCCTCGACCTGCCCACCTCGCACGTGAAGGGCGTGGTCACATTTTACACGCTCTACAACCAGCACCCCGTGGGCAAGCACCAAGTCTGGGTGTGCCGCACGCTGCCGTGTGCGCTGCGCGGTGCGAACGCCGTAATCGAGCAATGCGAGAAGAAGCTCGGGATCAAATGCGGGGAGACCACGAGCGACGGCAAGGTCACCCTGCGGACGGCCGAGTGCCTCGCGAGCTGCGGCACCGCGCCGATGATGCAGGTGGACCGCGATTACCACGAGAATCTGACGCCGGCGGTCGTGGACCGCATTCTCTCGAAGCTCGTGGGGAGCTAACCCGATGCTGAGGCGCACCGACTACTTGACGCGCACCTACGCGAAGCCCGAGGGCTTTACGCTTGCCGTCTACGAGCGCGAACTCGGCGGCTACGAGGTCGCCCGTCGCGTGCTCAAGACGATGACGCGCGAGCAGGTGGTCGACGAAGCGAAGAAAGCCAACTTGCGCGGGCGCGGTGGCGCCGGATTTCCGATGGGCGTGAAGTGGAGCTTCATGCCCAAAGTGGTCAAGAAGCCTCACTACCTCGTCGTCAACGCCGACGAGGGAGAGCCCGGAACCCACAAAGACCGCACGCTCATGGAGCAGAATCCGCACGCCTGCGTCGAAGGCTGCATCATTGCCTGCTACGCGATTGGCGCGAACGTGGCTTACGTCTACGTGCGCGACGAACTGCACCTTTCGAAGGCGCGCCTCGAAGGCGCCATCGCAGACGCGCGCGCCAAGGGCTACATCGGACCATTCGGCCTTCGGAAGCAACTTCGCCGTCGAGGTTTACGTCCACTCGGGGGCGGGCGCGTACATCTGCGGCGAGGAGACCTCGATGCTCAACTCGATCGAAGGGCGGCGCGGCGAGCCGCGCATGAAGCCGCCCTTCCCCGCCAACGCCGGGCGTCTTCGGCTGCCCCACCACCGTGAACAACCTCGAGACCATCGCCGCCGTTCCCACGGCGTTCGGCATGGGATGCGAAGAGTTCAGCAAGCTGTCGGCGCTGCACGGCATGCGGGACGGCGGCGTGCGACTCTACGGCCTGAACGGCCACGTGAAGAAGCCGGGCATCGTCGAGCTCGCGGTGGGGCCGACGCTCAACGAGCTGATCTTCGACGTCGGAGGCGGCGTCCTCGGCGATCGGGGTGTGCTCTGCGTGATTCCCGGGGGTTCGTCCACCCCCGTGCTGCGCCCCGACGAGAAGGTGCACGCGCCCGACCCCAAGTCGCCGATGCACGAGTACGCACGGCAAGGCGTGTTCGACGTGCCGCTCGGCGTCGACACGATGCGCGGCGTCGGCACGATGCTCGGCACCTGCTGCGTCACCGTCATCGCCGAGGGGACCGACCCCGTGTGCGTGCATGCAGAACCTGATGCAGTTCTATCGCCACGAGTCGTGCGGCCAGTGCACGCCGTGCCGCGAGGGGAGCGCGTGGCTCGAGCGCTTTTGCGCCAAGATCCTCGACGGCAAGGCGTCGATGGCGGAGCTCGACACGCTGCACGACGTCGCCAATGGCATCATGGGCAACACCATCTGCGCATTCGGCGAGGGCACGGCGATGCCGGCCCTGGCTTTCCTTCAGAAGTTTCGCAAAGACTTCGAAGCTTACGTGCGCGGCGAGCGGTCGCGCGCCGGTGCCACGCTCACCATAGAGCCCTGGAGCTGAAATGAACTCTGACCTCCACGCCGGGAGCCGCCGGTGAGCGTCCTCGGTCTGATTTATTTCTATGCGTGCGCGGCGCTCGCGGTCGGCGGTGCGCTCGCGGTCGTCATCTCGAAGAATCCCATCCGGGGCGCGATGGGGTTACTGCTCCTCATCTTGAGCGTGGCGGGGCTCTTCGTCGCGCTGCACGCGCAGTTCCTCGCCGCCGTTCAGCTCATCGTCTACGCGGGCGCGATCGTCGTCCTCTTTCTCTTCGTCATCATGCTGCTCGGACCGAGCGCGTCGACGCCCAGCGACAGCCGCGGATGGGTCGTCCGCACGTTCGGAGGGGGCCTCTTTGCGCTCACGGGCGTCGGCGCGATCGCCGTCGTGGTCCGCGCCTCGACGGGTGCACACCACGCGATCCCGGAGGGCACGCCGGACGGGACGTTCGGCGGGATCGACGCCTTCGGCAGCGTTCTCTTCTCGGACGCGCTCGCGCCGTTCGAGCTGTCGAGCGCGCTCCTCATGGTCGCGGTGGTCGGCGCCATCGCCGTAGCGCGCGGCCGCCAGGGCCATGGAACCGGCACGCTGTCGAAAAGCGAGCGAGACGCCGCCGCGAGCGGGCCTCTGCGCGAACTCCCGCAAGACCATTCGGGCGTTTTCAGCCACGAAAGCGCCGGCGCGCAGTCGCTGGCGAGCGCGGGCCATCCCCCCGCCGCCCCACGCCCGCCCAAGGAGCACTCCGCGTGATCCCGGCGGAGCATTTCGTGGCGCTGAGCGCGCTGATCTTCGTGATCGGCGGCGTCGGCTTTCTGGTGCGGCGTAACGTCCTCGTCGCGCTGATGAGCATCGAAGTGATGCTCAACGCGGCCAACCTTGCGCTCGTCGCCTTCAACCGGTCGCACTTGGCGCGCGGCGCCTTGCAGACGTACCCCGGCCAGAGCCACACGGGCCAGGTATTCGCTTTCTTCATCATCGCCGCCGAGGCCGCAGAGGTGGCCGTCGGTCTGGCGATCGTTCTCGCGCTCTACCGCCTGCGCCGCACCGTTCGGTCGGACGAGGCCGACCTCTTGAAGAACTGAAACCGGGGCCTGCAAAACGATGCTTTCGCTTTTCCCCGAAAATGATTACGCGCTCATTGCCGTCATCCTCGGGATGCCGCTCCTCGGCGCCTTCGTGAACGGCATCTGGGGCAAGCGCCTCGGCAAGCCGGCGGTGAAGTTGATGGCGCTCGCCGCCGTCGGGGTAAGCTTCGTGGCCTCGCTGATCGCGTTCTTCACGCTGGCCGTCGTGGTGGGACGCGGCAACGACGCGCACGTCACGCTCTCGTGGAACGCCTGGGAGTGGATGCACACGACCGGCGGCCGCGAAGGCGCGACTGTCCCGATCGACGGTGAAGTTCAGCATCGACCAGCTCAACGGCGTGATGATGCTCGTCGTCACGGGCGTGGGCTTCCTCATCCACCTTTACTCCACGTCGTACATGGCCGACGACAAGGGATACGCCCGGTTCTTCGCCTACCTGAACCTCTTCATCTTCTCGATGCTCGTCCTCATCCTCGGGGACAACCTGCCGGTGCTCTTCGTCGGATGGGAAGGCGTGGGTCTCTGCTCGTACCTGCTCATCGGCTTCTGGTACGAGAACGCCGCCGAACGCGGCCGCGGGCAAGAAGGCGTTCATCGCCAACCGCATCGGCGACTTCGGCCTCATCTGCGCGATGTTCCTGCTCGTGCACTACACGGGCGCCCTCGACTGGAACGGGATCGCCAACGGCGCCTCCGATCTGCTTCACCCGGGCGAACCGTGGAGGGTGCACGTATGGCCGCTCGGCGGCGGGCAGTACACGGGAATGCTTCAGTTTCCTACAGCCCGCGAGGCCCGTCACCATCAGCGCGGCGACGGCCGTGGGCCTCGCGCTCCTCTTGGGTTGCACGGGCAAGAGCGCGCAGATTCCGCTCTACGTTTGGCTCCCCGACGCGATGGCGGGTCCGACGCCGGTCTCCGCGCTCATCCACGCGGCCACGATGGTCACCGCCGGCATCTACCTGATTTGCCGCCTGTCGTTCGTCTTCGTTCTCTCCCCCTTCGCGATGATGCTCATCGCGAGCATCGGGGCGGCCACGGCGTTTTTCGCCGCCACGATCGCGCTCGTGCAGAACGACATCAAAAAGGTGCTCGCGTACTCCACGGTGAGCCAGCTGGGGTTCATGTTCCTCGGCGTCGGCGTGGGCGCGTTTGCGGCCGGCTTCTTCCACGTCTTCACGCACGCGTTTTTCAAGGCCTGCCTCTTTCTTGGGGCAGGTTCGGTCATCCACGCGATGCACGCACGCATTCACGATGACGAAAAGGCACAAGACATCCGCAACATGGGCGGCCTCCGGAAGTGGCTTCCGCTGACCCACTTGACGTTCTTGGCCGCCACGGCGTCCATCATCGGGTTTCCCCTGACCAGCGGCTTCTTCTCGAAGGACGAGATCCTTTACCGCGCTTTCGTGGACCGAACGGTCAACCCATTGGCTGGCACGGGGATGCTTCGCCACGTCGGCACCTTCCAGCCTCCGCCGTGGCTCGGTCCGGTGCTCTATACCGTGGCGTTGCTGGCCGCCACGCTGACCGCTTTCTACATGTGCCGCGTTTACTTTTTGACCTTTTGGGGTGACTTCAAAGGGTGGACCGTGGGGCGGCCGTCGCTCCTGGCGCGAGCCGAGGTCGAGGCTCGCGGGTCCTCCCCGCATGGAGCGCACGACCTCGACGCGGCCGACGCCCATCCCCACGAAGTCGACCTGTCCCAACCGGGCTACGCCCCCGCACGAATCGCCGTGGCAGATGACGGTGCCGCTCGTCATCCTCGCTGCGTTTTCGCTCTTCTCGGGCATCCTGGAGCCGGGGTTCGGCCTCGTCTACCAGCCGATGGAGCACTGGCTCGAGCCCGTGTTCAAGGCGGCGACCGAGGGCGCGGTGATCCTCCGCGACGGCCACGAGCACTTGATTGGTCCGCTCGCGCTCGGGGGCATTTCGGCCTTCGCCGCCGGCTCTGGCATCGCATGGTGGATGTACCTCGCGCGCAAGGGGCAGCCGGCTCGCCGGCTGGCCGCAGCGCTGCCGGGACTTCACAGGTTTCTTCTCGACAAGTGGCGCGTGGACGAGTTTTACGACGCCACCGCGCTCGCGATGGTCGACTCTCTCGCCGAGACGAGCGCCTTCGTGGATAAAACGATCGTCGACGGAGTCTTCGCGCGCCTGACATCGCTCCTCGTGGCCGCGAGCGGCACCGTGCTCCGCGCCACGCAAACGGGGGTGGTGCATGCCTATGCCGCGATGATGGCGGTGGGTCTGGCGGCGGTCGCCTGGTTTTTGGCGGTGCCCCACGCGAGCGCCACGGTCGTCGACGCCGGCCATGATGACTACGTGGTAACGGCAGCCCCCGGCGTCGGGTACGGGTACCGGTGGGACGCCGACGCGGACGGCAAGCCGGACAAGCCCCTCTTCGAGGACGAGGCGACACTCAAGGTGCACGTGGAGCCCGGCAAGAGCCAAGTGGTGAACCTCGAAGTGAGAAACGCGTTCGGGCTGGTGAAGACTACGGCGATCAAAGTCGCGCGGCCGCCGGCGCCGCTCTCGTCACTCTGAGGCAACGACCATGGCATCCGCCGAATCCACACATCATTTGCCTCCCTCGCCTGCCCCTCCGAGCGGGCCGCTCACGTTGCGACCCTCCGTTCTGGCTTGGCTTTTCGCCGGCGTCATCGCGACCGTGATCGCATCGCGCTTCGTGGACGGGGTCATACCGGTGGTCGTCGCGGCGGCCGCGGCCGCGCTGGTTCCGGGGCGCCACGGCGTTCGCGGTCGCGCCGTGTTGGCGGCGATCGCCGGTCTCCTGGTGCTGTTCGTCGTGCGCATGTGGCCCGAGACCGACGCCGTGGCCGAGGCGAGCGTGCCGCCCAGCGAGGGCGGCCATCCGTTGTCCTGGATCCTCGGCATGCCCATCGCAGGCGCCGTCGCCATCCTGTTCATGCCGCGCCAGTGGCACCGCGCGCTCCAGAGCACCACCCTGGGGATCATGGCCGTCACCTTCGCGCTCGCCCTGCCGCTGCTGCGCGCCGCGATGGGCCGCGACGTATCACTTCAACGAGGACGCCGTGTGGATGCCGCGGTTCGGCATTCACTACCACGTGGCGGTCGACGGGATCTCGCTCTGGCTCGTGATGCTCACCGTGTTCATCACGCCGATCGCGGCGTACGCCTCGTTCGGGTCGGTCAAGACGCGCATCAAAGACTGGTGCTTCGCGCTCCTCCTGCTCGAGGGCGGAATGCTCGGCTCCTTTCTCGCGCTCGATCTGTTCCTCTTCTACGTCTTCTGGGAGCTGATGCTCGTCCCCATGTACGTCATGATCGGCGTATGGGGCGGGGCGGGACGCATTCGAAGCGCCATCAAGTTCTTCCTCTACACGATGTTCGGCTCGATGCTGATGCTCGGAGCCATCCTCTACATGGCCTACGCCTACGCGCGGGCCAGCGGCGGGACGCCGAGCTTCGACTACTTCGATTTGCAGCGGCTGATGATTCCGCGTCCACGTGCAGGTGTGGCTGTGGGCTGCGTTCACCCTCGCGTTCATCATCAAAGTGCCGATGTTCCCGCTGCACACGTGGCTGCCCGACGCGCACACGGAAGCGCCGACGGCGGGCTCGGTCATCCTGGCTGCGGTGATGCTCAAGATGGGCACGTACGGATACCTCCGCTATCTCGATGGGGCTCTTCCCCGAGGCCAGCATCGAGTTCGGGGCCAACTTGGCCGGCGTCGCGGTCCTCGGCGGGATTCTCTACGGCGCGCTCTGCGCGTGGAAGCAGGAGGACGTCAAACGCCTCATCGCGTATTCGTCGGTCGCCCACTTGGGGTACGTGATGCTGGGCCTCTTCGCGCTGACGCCCGCCTCGATCGAGGGCAGCGTTCTGCAGATGGTCAACCATGGCGTCTCGACCGGAATGCTCTTTCTCCTTTTCGGCGTGATCTACGACCGCCGTCACACGCGCCACATCGACGAATTCGGGGGCCTCGCAAAGCCGATGCCCGTCTACGCGGCGCTCTTCGTCGTCGCCACGTTGGCCAGCGTGGGGCTGCCGACGACCAACGGCTTCGTGGGCGAGTTCATGGTCATCACGGGCACGTTCGCGTCGAGCGCGCTCGGGCACTTTGCCGGCGTGCAGGCGGTGGGCGCCGCCATCGGCGTCATTCTCGGAGCCGTCTACATGTTGATGGTGGTGCAGAAGATGTTCTTCGGCCCGATCACCAAGAAGGAGAACGCGCACCTTCCAGACATGTCCGAACGCGAGATCCTCGCGGTCGCGCCGCTCGCGATGATGATCTTCGTCATCGGTCTCTTTCCCAACATCTTCCTGTCGCAAATCAAGGGCGCCGCGGAGCGCGTGCAGGAAGACGTACAGGCACGCCTCGAGAGCAACCCCGCACCCCGATACTACGAGGGCCCCATCCGCCTCGCCCCTCCCCGTGCGGAATCACCGCGCGTCGAGGTCCCGCAAGATCTGGCCCTGCAAGCCGCAGCGCACTGAGGACGAGCCATGCCGACTGCACTCGCTCTCTCTCCCTTCGTCGTCGTGGGCATCGGCGCGCTTCTGCTGATGCTGGCCGAAGCGTTCTCCAAGCGCGACGCGGGGCTCGCCCTCGGCGCCGCCCTCGTCCTCTTCACGGGGGGCGCGTTCGCGGGCGGCCTGTGGATGTCCGGCGCCGAAAGTCTCGCGGGCGCCGCGGCCGTCGCGCCCTGGCTGATTGTCGACCCCTTCACGCTGTTCTTCGACATGGTCATCTGCCTCGGCGGGGCGATCGCCGCGCTGCTCGCCGGCGGCTACCTGCCAGAGCACCGGTTGGACCGAGGCGAATTTTACGCGCTTCTTCTGTTCGCCACGTTCGGCGCCATGATGCTGGCCGCCACGGGCGACGCGCTGACGCTCTTTCTCGGGCTCGAGACGATGAGCATCGGCGCCTATGCGATGACGGCGTTTCGTCGCACGAGCCCTCGCTCTGCGGAGGCGGCGCTCAAGTACTTTCTGCTCGGTTCCTTCGGCGCTGCGATTCTCATTTACGGCTTTGCGCTCATTTACGGCGCGACCGGGCACACCGACCTTGCGGGCATCGGGGCGGCCGCGCGGACGGCGGAGGGCCGGAGCCCCGTGCTCGTCATGGGCGTGGGACTCGTGCTTGTGGGCATGGCATTCAAGGTGAGCGCCGTACCCTTCCACGCGTGGACGCCAGACGCGTACGAAGGCGCCCCCACCCCGGCGACGACGTTCATGGCGGTGGCGGTCAAAGCAGGGGCCTTTGCCATGCTTCTGCGCGTTCTGACGCTCTCGCTCGCGGATGCCTCGTGGACGTCGTGGGCCAGCGGATGGCCGCCGGTCATGGCGACGCTCGCGGCAATCACCATGACCATGGCGAACCTCGTCGCCGGCCGGCAAGAGTCCGTGAAACGCATGCTGGCTTACTCGAGCATCGCTCACGCGGGTTATCTGCTCGTCGGCGTCACGGCGATGATGCGCGTTCCGGGGCAAGCCGTCGCGAGCATCCTCTTCTATTTGCTCGCGTACACGGTGTCGACGGCCGGCGCGTTCGGCGCGCTCATTCTGTGCGGCAGCCGCGGCCGCGAGGCCGTGAGTTACGAGGACTTGGCGGGAATCGGCAAAAGGCACCCCGCCCCCGCGCTCGCGTTCGCGCTGTTTCTTCTGTCCTTGGCCGGCATCCCGCCCACGGCGGGCTTCTTCGGCAAGTGGTTCGTCTTCAAGGCGGCCATCGAGGGCGGCCTCTATTGGCTCGTCGTCCTCGCGCTCATCAATAGCGTCATTGGCGCGTACTATTATTTGCGCGTCTTCGTTTACATGTACATGCGGGAACCGGCCGCCGGCGCCCCCGTGGCCGTCCCGATGCGCTCGGGGTACGTAACCGCGGCGCTGATCGTCAGCGCGGTGCTGGTGCTGGCGCTCGGGTTGACGCCAACGCAGTATCTCGACGCGGCCGTGAGCGCGGCTACGTTCGGGGCGGGAGGCTGACCGCTCACGGTCATTCTTCGCGCGCGCGTCGCTTGCAAGGCCCGGTTTGCCCATGCGCTTCCCTCGTGACCTGCCGTCGTCCCTTGTCGCCCGCTCGCTCTCGGGCCCGTGCCGCAAGCGGTCGCGCGCGCGCGGCAACGTGCCTGCGCTGCGAACGGGAAGGACAGGCCGGCCCGCGGGCGGGGCGCTCGTCGTTGTCGCCATCGCCTACGCGGTTGGCTGCAGCCGCACCCCTTCCGAGACGGTGGCGCCTCCGGATGCGGGGCCGACGTTGTCCGCCCAGCCGCGGCTCGCCACGGACTCCGGCGCGTCGAGCGCCGCCATCCCGAGCGCGAGCGTCGAAGCGTTCGTGAATCCAGAAAGGCTTCCCGCTTACGATGGGCCCACCGGGAGCGTCGAGGGTACCGTGCTCGTCAAGGGTCCGGACGCGCCCGACCTTCCTGGGATGGACTTCCGCGTGTGTCCCGCCGCACTCGACACGTACGGCAAGCTCTTTCGCGCGGGCCCGGCGCGGGCAGACGGCCTGCGGCCGCTCGCGGACGCGGTGATCGTCATCACGGGGTATAGCGGATTCTACTTACCCGAGAAAGACAGCGCAGAACGGGTGACGATCAACGTCAATTGCGGCTACCCGACGCGCACCATCGCCATGACGTTCGGGCAAACGCTCGAGATCGCGAACGACTCGGCGGTGCCGTTCGGCCCGCGGCTTTCGGGGATCTATCAGCCCGCGGTCATGATCGCGCCTCCGCAGCAACGCGGCGAGCCGGTGAAGCTCAATCCCCCGAGACCCGGTCACTACGTGCTGGGGGACGAAATGCAGACGTTCGTGAGGCAGGCCGTGGTGGTCTTGCTCCAGCCGCTGCACGCCGTGAGCAACTTGCAGGGCCACTACCGGATCGACGGGGTGCCCGTGGGCGCGCTGAAGGTGGGCGCGCAGCTGGATGCGTTGGGCAACAGGATGCAGCCGTCGGACGTGCTCGTGCGACCCAACGTAGTGGAGAATGTCGATCTGGTGTTGACGTATGCGCCGAGCGACGGGGGACGGCCGGTAGTCCCGAAAGTGGTGCCCTAGTTAAGATCACCAGGGTCACCCTGAGTCTCGCTCCGCCTCGCCTTTGGCGAGGCTCCGCTCGACAGGCCTGGCTAGAACGACACGTAGAGGGGAGCGGGCCGCTCCCCTCTAGCTCCCCAGCCCGGAACGTCGCGTCGAGCTGTGCCTTGCTTCGCCGCTTTGCGGCTCCGCGCGGCTACATTTGTGCGCTGGTGCGATCGGCTCGTGTGGACTCGTCGCTTCGCGACTCGGTCACACGCTCGTCGCTTCGCGACTCGGTCACACGCTCGTCGCTTCGCGACTCGGTCACACGCTCGTCGCTTCGCGACTCGGTCACACGCTCGTCGCTTCGCGACTCGGTCACACGCTCGTCGCTTCGCGACTCGGTCACACGCTCGTCGCTTCGCGACTTGGTCACACGCTCGTCGCTTCGCGACTCGTTTGCGACTCGGGGCCTTGCCGTCGTCTGTGTCACAGGAGTGGGGCGCCCGCGATGATGGCCAAAATGTTCGTTAGCTCGAATGGCTTCTCGATGCGCGGGTTGGGTACCCCATTCAGGAACTCGCGGGCCCCCTCCGTGAATGCGCCGCCCGTGAAGAAGATCATCCTTTTTGCCTGGTCGACCGCGGTTCGCGACAGCTCTTGATAGAGCTCCATGCCGGTCACTTCGGGCATCATGAGATCGGAGAGGATTGCGTCGAAGCGTTCGCCGGACGCGATGCGCGCCAACGCTTCTTTGCCACTCGTCAAGACGACGACATCGTGATGCTCCTCCAGGCCGCGCTTGAGCGCTCGGCCGATGGCCGCTTCGTCGTCGACGACGAGCACGCTCGCCCTTCGCTCGAGCTTGGCCGCCGGGATCGACGGCAGCAATGGCCTTGGCTCTTTGTTGGCCACGGGAAGCGTGACGCGAAAGAGCGTCCCCTTGCCGACCTCGCTCTCGACGGCAATCGCGCCGCCCAGATCCGCCACCATGCGGTGGCAGAGGGACAATCCGAGCCCCATCCCGACGCCCACGGGCTTGGTCGTGAAGAATGGATCGAAAATGCGCGCGAGATTCTCCTTCGAGATGCCCGTCCCCGTGTCGCGGACTTCGATGGCGACATGCCCGCTGCCGGCCAACTTCGTCATGATCCTGATTTCGTTCCGGCTCGCGCGTCCCTCCGGCATGGCTTGTGCGGCGTTCACCAGGAGATTCAAGACGACTTGGCCGAGCCTTGCCTCGTTCGAGTCCACCATCGGCACGTCGCCGTATTCTTTGATGAGTTGGGCGCGGTGTCGGATCTCGTTCCATGCCATTCGAATCGACGATTCGATGACGGCTCTGACGTCCACGGTGCCTCGCTCTTCGTCATGCGAGCGCGAGAACAACTTCACGTCGCGAACGATCCTTCGAATGCGTTCGACGGCTTCGCGCGCGTCGCGAAGGGGCCCGTCGACTTCCCGAAGGCGCCGTTCGAGCTCGCCCGGCGCGCCCTCGTCGCAATGTCGCTCTCGGCCGTACGCGTCGAGCGCGCAAACGTCGGGGATTACCTGTCCGAGCAGCCCGATCACGAAGTCGAGGTTGGCCATGACGACCGCCAGCGGGTTATTGATCTCGTGGGCCACGCCTGCCGCCAAAATGCCGGCCGACGCCATGCGCTCCGAAATGGCGAGCTGCTCGCTCATCTTGCGCTGGCCCGCGCGAATGGCGGCTTCTCGTACTTCTCGTTCGACGGCCAGTGGCAGCCGGTCGAGGGAGTCCTTGAGGACGTAATCTCGCGCCCCGGCCTTCATCGCGTCGACGGCGCCGGCTTCCCCGATGGTGCCTGACACGAGGATGAAAGGGATGTCTTTGCCCGCTTGCCGTGTGTCCGCGAGCGCGGTCAGTCCGTCATAGTGCGGCAGAGCGTAGTCCGAGATAACCACGTCCCAGTCCTCTGCCTGGAGCGCCTCCTTGAAGGCCGACCGGGTTTCCACACGTTTGAGCATGGCGGCGAAGCCGCCGCGGTAGAGCTCTCGTATCATCAGCGCAGAGTCCGCCTCCGAGTCCTCGACGTGCAGAACTCGCAACGGCTTGAGGGACGACGTGGCGCGCGGGTTTGGGGTCCAGGGCTCGGCTGGCGCTCCGGCGGCGACTCGTTCAGGACCAGCCCGCAACGCCTCCCCTTTTTCGCCCCCCGTCCGCTCCACCGCTTCGCGTTCGAGCTGGCCGATGCGGGCCCGGCTGCTCGCCAGCGCGGCGATGAGCGTTTGCTCCTGGCTGCCGTCCATGGTCCCGGGTGCGCAGCCTAATCACGATTCGGTCCCCTCGAAGGGTGGCTCGGCGTTTTTGCAAGGGAAAGGGTGGCCAAACCCGTGTCGCGCTCTCCCATGGCCTGCCGTGTGCGCCGGGGGCACCCTGCTCCCCGCGTTCGTGCGCGCTCGCGCTACCCGTGGGCTCCACGAACCGCCACTCGCGTGGCGAGGCCCCAGCCCTTCTGGACGCCGCCACAGTCGCTCGGATTGGGGCGACGGCCACTTCGCATTCTGAGAAAGGATTCCGCGAAAGGAATGCAAACGCCAAATGCGGTCATCCACTGGACCTCGAACTCAACCCTGCTCGTGCGCGACACGCCTAACCCCCTATCGGCCGGCCATCCGGCTTGCGCGGCGGCCCGGGGCGTGGGCGGCCACGGTGGGCACGGGTCGTGCTCTTCATGGCGACCGCACCTCGGTGAGCGCCCGCGAATTGTCTCGCAGCACGAATCGTCCGGCGAAAGGATGTTCGTTCAATGCCCGTATCCTCGGTGGGGTCCTATTTTTCCGTCGGGGTCACCTTTGGGCTCGCCTTTTGTGCCCTCGTGATGGCCGCGTCGACGATCAAGATCGCCAAGGAGTACGAGAGAGGAGTGGTCTTTCGGCTCGGTCGCTTGATACCTCTCAAGGGGCCAGGTCTCTTCTTCATTTTCCCATTCGGGATCGATCACGTGCGGAAGGTCGACCTGCGCGTGATTACCCTCGAGGTTCCTCAACAGGAGGTAATCACGTCCGACAACGTGACGGTCAAGGTCAATGCCGTCATCTTTTTCCAAGTCATGGACGCTCAGGCCGCCATCGTTCGCGTTTACAACTTCATGGAGGCGACGTCACAAATCGCGCAGACGACGCTGCGCGCCGTGCTCGGCCAATCGAGTCTCGATGAACTCTTGGGTAGCCGCGAGAAAATCAACGGAAAGTTGCAGGCGATCATCGACCGGCAGACCGAGCCGTGGGGCATCAAGGTGGGAACGGTCGAGCTCAAAGATGCGCAGCTCGCCGAATCCATGGTGCGCGCGCTGGCCAGACAAGCCGAAGCCGAGCGCGAGAAGCGGGCGAAGATCATCGCGACCGAGGGCGAGTTCCAGGCCGCGCAGGTCCTCGCGAACGCCGCCGAAATCATCTCGACGCAACCGGCCGCACTCGCTTTGCGTTACATGCAAACGCTGCTCGACATGGGCTCGAACCAAAACTCGACCATCGTCTTCCCGATCCCTATCGAATTGATCCGGCCCCTCTTGGCGGCACCGGTGCCGCTCAAAGCGATGGCACTGGCGAGCCGGGTGCCCGCAAACGGTGGCGACGGGCCTCAGGTCGCGCCGCCCCTCGCTCGTTAGCGGCGAGGCCATGGGCGCCCCCTTGCGACACGACGGCAGCACGGCCCGCGAAGGCATCGCGCGTGAGGGTTTGGCGCGCGAAGCGAGCTGCCTCGCGGGAACGGTGCGCCTGGCGCAGCGCGGCCTGCGGACAGACGTGGCCTGCGCTCGGGCTCTTTTGGACGCTCTCGAGGCCGTGCTCGACGCGGACAGCGACGAGCGCACACAACGCGACGTGATCGTCCAGATGGCCGGCCAGCTCACCCGGGTCGCGAGCAGGATGGAAGCGTGGAATGCGGGCCGCGCCGAAGACGAACCATCGGAGCCGCGTGCCCGTGCGTTGGGGGTCCTTCCTCGGAGGCCGTAATCGATCGGGCCTGCAAATCACGCGCACGCGCTCTCGACGAACCGATCGACCAGGTTTCTCAACTTGGCGGTGTCGATGGGCTTCGTCATCCGCTCGTTGGCGACGCCATCGAGAAATGCATTCGCCTCGGAGGTAAAAGCGCCTCCCGTAGTGAAGACGACCTTCGGCGCGACCGTCGGATGGCGCCTGACCAGCACCCGGTAGAGATCCATGCCCGTCATGCCCGGCATCATCAGATCGGACAGCACCACGTCGAAATCTTTTCCGGCGGCGAGAAGGTCCAGCGCGTCTTGGGCCGAGGTGACCACGGTCACGTCGTGGCCGCCGAGAACGCGGCGGATCGAAGACCCAATCGCCGCCTCGTCGTCGACGACGAGCACCGCGCCAGAGATCACGCGTTTTGCTGCTATCGGCGCGGGCGCGGCGGGCGCGGCCGGCGCGGCCGGCGCCTGGGCTTCGGAGGAGCGGGCCGCCGGCAAGACCAGTTGGAGGGTCGTTCCGTAGCCCAGTTCACTGCGGGCGGAGATCTCGCCGCCCATCGCCGTCACGATGCTATGGCTGATCGCGAGCCCCAAGCCGGTTCCAGCGCCGTTCGGTTTGGTCGTGAAGAAGGGGTCGAAGATGCGGCCCAGAATGGCGGGGGCGATGCCGGGCCCGTTGTCACGGATCTCCACGACGGCACGGCCCGCGGCGTCCGTCCACGTGACGACCCGGATCTCGCTGGCGTCGGTCTTGGCCCCCGGAAATGCGTGCGCGGCGTTCAGGAAAAGGTTGATGAATACCTGCCCGAGTCGGGCTTCGTCTGCCCGAACAGGAGGCACTTCCCCGTAGTTCTTGACGAGCCGGGCTCGAGCGCGAATCTCGCTTACGGCCAGGCTGATGGCCAGATCAATCACGGGAACGAGATCGATGACGCCGGGGCGTTCTTCTTCGATTCGAGAAAGTGTCTTGAGGCCGCGGATGATATTCGCGACCCGCGCGACGCCGTCGCGAGCCTCGACGAGCATCTCTACCACTTCCTTCACTCGGCCCGGCGGAGCTCCCTCGCCCAGGGCGAGGACCGCCTCGATGGCCATGTCGACGTTCGAGCCGGCATAACTCAGAGGGTTATTGATTTCATGCGCGACGCCCGCGGCAAGAGTGCCGACCGCGGCCATGCGATCGGCAAAAACGAGCTGCTTCTCGACGTGCATGTGGGCGGTGAGCGCGTTCCGGTACTCGGTAAAATCGCGAAAGATGAGCACCGCCCCGTTGACGGTCCCGTCGCTCGCCCAGATCGGGCCACAGCTGTCCGAGATGGCTATCTGGGTACCGTCGCGCCGAACGAGGTGCGTGTCGCCCGGAAGGCTGACAATGCCGCGCTCTCGAATCGCGTGGTCAATCGGATTTTCGACCGTCGCTTGGCTGTTACCTGCGGTGAGACGCAGCACGTCCCCGCTCGATCTCCCTTTGGCTTCGGCCAGGCTCCACCCGGTGAGGTTTTCCGCGACGGGATTCATGCGGATGATCGAGCCATTCAAATCCGTTGCGATGACGCCGTCGCCGATGCTGTTGAGTGTCGTCGAGAGGCGTTCGGACAGGTCCTGCCACGCCGCCGTCGCCGCCCTCGCTTCCGTGATGTCGCGGAGGCGATTCAACTCCGCTACGCGGCGGAGTTCGTTCGCGAGCGCCGTTCGCTGTGCGACGAGGAGACGACTCTCGAGTACGTCTTGCCCGAGCGACTCCGCGACGACGTCATCGGCGCCGGCTTCGATGAGCGCGGCCACGTCGTCGCGAAGCTCGACGCCGGCGGCGACGATCACGGCGTCCCGAAAGGCCTGGCCCGCCCGAAGTTCGCGACAGGAGGCCGCCACGGCCTCCCCCGAGACACCGCCGACGACGACGAGCTGGGGCCCTTCGGCGGGCATCACGCGTAGAGCGGTCGTGGCGTCCGGCGCCGTGAAGAACGCCTGCTCGCCCGCTGACAACGTGCGCCTCGCCGTCGCCCTTATTTCCTCCGGCAATGCACAGAACAAGATGTTCATCCGCTTGGCGTTTCGTAGATTTTTGCAGCGCCCGATTCCTGGCGCCTCATGCCGCCACGCAACAGCCGTGCCGCACGCGGGCATAGCCAGGAGACGGCCTCTTTGGAGTTGGTTGGAAGCGCCCGCGCGTTGGTCATGGCGATTCGCCAATTTGCGTGGGCGCGATGAGAACGCGAACAAGAGCGCGGTGTGGACGCCACTCGAGTTCACGTCAGAATAAGTCGAGCGGCGGCGGAGCAGGGTGGTTATTGAGAAGGCACGTACGGCCGATACCGTGCCGGGACCACTCCGCGCGGATGGGGGTGGAGGACGAGACCGCCGCGAGCGCGGAAGCGACGCGGGAGGGGATATTGATATGCCGCGAAGCAAAGCCGATATCGCAGCCACGCGGGCGAATACCGACGCCAGCCTCGGCGCGGAGCGAGCCGATACGGACTCTGCCAGCATGCCAAAGGCGACGAGCGCGCAACGCACGGTCGACGAGCAGCTCGAGCACGATCGGCTCATCGCCGATGAGCGACTCTGGAAGTATCGCGCGAGGGCCGACAGCCTGCTCGCGCGTGAGCGAACCGCGTCGCCCGCACTGGACAGGGCGGTTGGGACCGAGCGCCACGTCGCGGACCGGGGCAAGCAGGCTGAGCGCGAAGTGACGGACGCCCACCTTGATCGCGAGCGTCGCCGGTCGGACCGGGTGGCTACCAAGGAGAGAGAGGCCCACGCAGGCGAGCGCGCGACCCTGAGCGCGCGTCGGCAGGATACGGACCACCAACTCACCACCGAGCGCAACGGGACGGACATAGCCCTCGCCGACACGACGATCGCTCTCGCCAATGCCCGAGGACTGAAGGAGCGCCAAGAGGACCTCCTCGGGATGGTGGCGCATGACCTCCGCAGCCCTCTCTGCGTCATTGCGATGAGCGCGCAGATGATCTCGGAAACCACGGGCGAAGCCTCCACCCGCGAAGAGGCCGAAGAGGTGAGCCGGGCCGCCTCGCGGATGGAGCGGCTCCTGACGGACCTGATCGACGCCGCGCGCATCGAGCAGGGGACTCTCCATGTGGTTCGCGCCCCACACGACGTGGGCACGTTCGTGACGGAGGTATTCCGCTCGTATCGGCAGCTCTTCGTGGCTCGCGAGATTGCCTTTACGGTCGAGGTCCCCGCTCCTGCCGTGGTCGTATGGTTCGATCACGATCGCATCGTCCAGGTGCTTTCGAACTTGCTCGGCAACACCCTGAAGTTCACGCCGGGCAAAGGGGCCGTCGGCCTCCGCGCAGAGCAGCACGGTCTGGACATCGAGTTCGAGGTCCGTGACAGCGGTCCTGGCATCCGCCCGAGCGAGCTACCGCACGTCTTCAAGCGTTTCTGGCAGATCGACAGCGAACGTCGCCGCGGGCTCGGGCTCGGACTCCACATTTGCGAGACGATCGTCGAGGCGCACGGGGGCCGAATCTGGGTCGAGAGCGAATTCGGCCACGGCGCGACGTTTCGGTTCACTCTCCCCGTGGGAAGTGCGGGTGTCGGTGCCGGCTAGTCCGCAGTAGAATTAGTAACTCACGGTCACGGTCACCGTGTCGGTGTAGCTGCCTGCCGCCGCCGCGATCTGACCGGCGGCAATCGCGCCGTAGACCGTTTCGTTGACGTACGCATTGGTTCCCGTTGCGCTGACGCTCGTTCCGACCGTATTGCCCCACACGGTCGTGTGGCCGGAGTCTTGGTAAAAGAAATAGGGTAACCGGTAACTGCCGGAGGCCATCTGTCGCAACGGGATCGCGTTCGTAGACCCGCTCGCCGCGTTAGTACCCTGGTCCAGAGCGACGGTGTACGCAGCCCCGTAGCTGCACACAACCTGTACGACGCCCGTCGCATAGAGAGGCGTCACGTGGTTCGTTCCGATCGCATCGTAGCTTCCGAACGCCACGTTCGTCGTGACCGAAAGAAGGCAGGTGTTGTTATAAATGAAGTATACAGCGGAGTTGGAATCCAGATTTTGGTTGGACTGCAGCTCCGTAGCGACCGAGTCCGTGTACGGGCCGGACACGAGGGTCTGGCTTGCGGCAATTTCACAATAGTATGTCACCGTGTTGTTGCCCATGACGGGCGTCACGAGAATCGTGTGTCCCGTCGACTTCAGGAACAAATTGGTGTGTGCGCTGTCCGTATACATTCCATAGTCAGCGTGGTTGCTCCCGTTGTCCATGTACCGGGCGCTGTCCGCACCCGAATTGCCGCCGGCCATCGTGATCGTGACTTGTGAGCCAATCGTCGTGCAGTTGAAGACGAGCGTTCCCGTCGTCGACAGCGCAGCGCCGGTGTATCCGGTACCAAAGTTACAGGTTCCAAGGGTCACCCACGTGCACACGCTCGTGGTTGCCCGGGCGGTCGCCGCGGTCATGAGCATGGCGCACACGGTCAACGCCGCAAACATCATCGATTTCATGGTGCCTCGCAGATCACGTGTCCGAGATCCGCCACGGGACCCTTCGGCTCGGCCACGAGTATGGATAATGTGCAATCTCCCTCGGCGTACTCCACGACCGCGGCGTAGCGGCCCGCCGAAAGGGCTTCGAACTCGAACTCTCCTTCGCGCGCGATCGGGGACACGACGGGCTTGCCGCCGACCTGAACCGTCATTTCTCCGTAGGACGGGATCGCGTCCTTGCCTCCACGGCGCACGCTGACCACGCCGCGGACGAACGAGGTCTTGTGCGCATCGAATCGGACGACCGCGCCTCCACGATACGGCGTCGCGACGAGGTGCTCTCCGCCTTCGATTCGGTAATCCAAGGGGACGTCCTCGTCGCTGATGCTCAGGCGATTGGCGTAATACGAAAGAAGGTTCGGAATGATGAGATTCCCGGACGAATTCGTTCGGCCGACTTCGTTGTTGTTGAGGTACCCCCGCACGTTGGAGGCGCCCGTGACCTGGATGACCGCGAAGCCGTCTTGAACGGGCCGCGTGAGGAAAAACCCCGCCTTCGGCATGAACACGATCGCGCCGCCGACGTCGACCTCCGAAGTGACCGCCTTGTCGAGCGCGTTGGCGCTGATCTGTACCTGACCGTACTGAGACTGGCCCTGCGCCGTGCCCACGAATTGGGTGTGCTCTCCCTGCGTCCCGGAGGCTTGAAACCCGAACCCGTTTCCGACCGGCACCGGGTCCATCAAGCTGAGCGACGTCTCCCAATCCTTGGCGGCCACGGTCTCGCTCGCGGAGACGGTGACTCGCCCGAGCTGAACATTCACGGTCACGAACCCGTCGAAGGGCGCGGATCCATCCGCGTTGATGCTGCGTCCTCCGGTGAACGCGACGCTGATGTCGCGCGTGAGTATGAGGTTCGATTGAATGCCGACGCGGCTGGTGAGCCCACTGTCGCGCGAAATTCCGAGTGCATAGCTCGGGGTAAACGTCGCGCGCCTCCCGATCGGCACCGACAGGCTGCCGGTGCCGTCGCACGTGTCGCGATTGTCCGAGGGGTTCACGCTGATATTGGAGTAGCGATCACTCATGCCCCGGATCGTCACTCCGACGGAGAACGGGCGGCTTCCATATCCATACGCGGCCGACGCGGCCGCTCCGTTCCCGTCGTGCGTGGCGCTCCCCGCCACGGCGAAGTCGAACTGTCCTGCGTGGGTGAGCACGGTCAGGAAGGGACCTCCGCTGGGACGGGTGTCGCCGATCCCGAGCCAGCTTTCTCCGCGAAAACCGGTCGTGAGTGAATTGCTCGCACCCACGCGGTAGTAGCCGGACATCACCAGCCCGCCGTACTGCCAGCTCGTGCTTCCATAGTTCGTGCGCGCGGCTCCGACGGAGAAGTTGTAATCGGATACGCCTTTTGCAAGCGTGCCCGCGGCTGCATAGAAATTCGACGCGACCTGGGTTTGACGACCGAAAGCGTCCAACAACACGTAGCGCGTCGTGCCCGCGCCGGTCGTCGCCGGTAGGTTCTGGATTTGAAAGGCTCCTGGTTGAATGGACTGCTGGCGCACGAGGATTCCGTTGACGTACACGTTGAGCGTCGAAGCCGTCAGCACGGCGCCCGTGGTGGTCAGCGTGGGGGCCGCGACGTAGTACGGATCGAGCTGAAAGGCGCGCCCGACGCTGAGCCCGGCCTGGATTTGCGATCCGGAGAGGGCTCCGCCGCTCGAGACCGTCGAGTCGCCGAATACCCAGCGGCGAAGGCTTGCCGGCTCGTCCACAGTCAGATTCGTCAGCCCCCGGACCACGCCTTGCGTCGGGGTGACCGTCACGCTCGAAAATAGAAGATGCCCGTCCAGGCTGAGGCCGGCTTCTCCGGACGCCGCCGGAGTTCGAAGATTGATCAAACGAGGAGCGTAGTTCAGAAATATCCCAACGTCCTTGTATTGGACCGTGCCCGGCGGGGCGGTCGAATGAAGATCGATCGACGTTGTCGCAAAATACTGCGCGGGCGCCGTGATGCGAAGCGTCAGCGCACTCTCGTCGAACGCGAAATGGAGAACCGGGCCCAGCCTGGCGAGCGAGACGTAGGTCTTCCCTTGGACCGTTTCGTCCGCCACTCTCGGTACCCTTCGCAGTCCTGCCTTCTCCAGGTCTTCGCGGAGAACCAGAATATCCGCGTCCCGGATCATCACGGTTACGGTGTCGTTCTCGGTCTCATTGACGAAGAGAGCGAGCGGGGCATACTGGATATCGTCGGCTCTCCCCTCCGCCGTCGACAGCGCCCCAGCGAACATCAGCCACCCGGCAAGAACGTATCGGAAGCTCATCAGCTCCCGAATTCTCTTTCGTGTCAGTGGCTACAGCTGGAGTTGATGCGTGCGCTGGCGGAGCCGTGGTCGGTCTCGACCTCCACGGTAACGGTGGCTCCGGTCGAACATGCGGTCTCCGGCAAGGCGAGATTGTAGACCCGCGTCCCCTGTGCGAGGACGTACCAGCCGGCGATGGACTGATCGAGCAAAACGTGGCCGTCCGAACCAGTCACGAAGAGGCGTATCTTGTGCGCGACGAAATGGGTCGGCCCGGGGTTGGTCAAAAGGAAGTGAGCCGTGTGTTCGTGCACGGCGAGGCCCTCGATCCGAGGGACGGGCTTGCCCGGCGCCGTCTGAACGAAGATGGGAATCGACATGCGCGTGATGACGCGCACGGCGTTGGCCGTCGACTCCTTCTGGACGGGAAGCAGCTCCTCGACAATCAGGCGGTAGTTTCTCTCGACGACGGCGCTGGACATGACCGCGCCCGACGCAACCGCGACGCGGAGGTTGCGCACCTCGTGCGGCGCGATGGTGAGAATCGACGGGAAGAACACGATGTCGCTCGTCGGGGTGAGATCCATGTCGCCCGTGTCGCGCTGGCTCCAATTGAGGATGCTCGCTTGCACGCGCACGCTCTCGTCCCCCTGATTGCGGATCGACAGCATCTTGTTCGTAGCGTCTGCGCTGAGAGTAAGATTGACCGGGTTGACTTGGAACGACGCCGCCCGCGCCGGTCGTTCGACGGACGCAAAAACGAGGACCGAAAGAGCCACGAAGAACTGAAGGAGGGTTCGGGTCATGAGCTTTTCGGGCCTCGCACGCGAGTCGACGCGCCCGGATGGGTGGGCCCTTCGACACTGCGCCAAGCTCAGCGCTGTGTCGCAACGCCGTGGCGTGCGCTCGAAGGAACGACTCCGAAAGTAACCCATCTTCCTACCGGGATACGGCAACGCCACAGGCTCGCTTAAGTCATTCGTGAGCCGGTAGGTCGCAGTGTCGTTCTTTGGAATGATGTGTGCGCGTTCGCAAAGGCGAACTTCAGAAAGTCACCGTGGCGACCACGGTGTCGGCGTACGAGCCCGCCGGGACGTTTTGGCCCCCGGGGATTCGACCGTACACCGTAAATACCTGCGCCGCCCCGGTTCCGGGCACGGAGGAAGGCGCGGTGGCGACCGTGTTGCCCCAGGCGGATGTTCGTCCGGCTTGCTGGTACAGGGCATACCCCAAGAGGTTACCGCCGCCAGCGCTCATTTGGCGGACCGGGACAGCGTCCGTCGAGCCGCCGCCCGCGTTGCCGCCCTGCCCGAGCGTGACCTGGGGGTTTGCCCCGGACGTGCACGTGGTCGTGACGGTCCCGCTGGCGTCGAGCGGGGAGGATAAGTTCGTGACGATCGGGTCGTAGGTCCCGAACGCCACGGCGGTCGTGCTGATCGTGCAATCGGCGGCGATCGTGGCCGTGATGCTGAGGTTCGACGTCGCCGTCCCCGCGAAGGCCTCGAGGCTCGGCAGGGCGACCATCCCGATCGCGCCTGCACACAACAGAAACTTTCTTTTGTAGGAATTCACGGGGAGCTTCTTTCTTGATTGGGAAAACACGAGATTAAAACGCGACCGTCGCGACGATGGTGTGCAACAGGCCTCGAGAGTGCGGGTCCGCTCCGGTCTTCAACCTGGCGACGGAGATTTCGGGGTCGGCGCCCCCGGTGCATCGGACCGCGACCGAGCGC
Organism: uncultured delta proteobacterium; assembly: GCA_963831555.1. Lineage (GTDB taxonomy): Bacteria > Myxococcota_A > Polyangia > Polyangiales > Polyangiaceae > Palsa-1150. The sequence goes on along the minus strand of CAWHQT010000009.1, from coordinate 106,677 downwards.
GAGTCGCTCTCGGCGTGCGGCAGCGCGTCGACCGCGGGGTAGTCCGCGGCGAGTCTTCCGGGATCCGTGTTGATCGTGCAGTTTTCGGTGACGGCAGCACACACCGTGAAGGCGTTCGAAAGCGTCGCCGCCGTCGCTTCGTTGGCAGCAATTGCCACGACGCATAGACAGTAAAATCTCAGAATGGATTTCGACATTGGGCTGGGCGCGATGGCCCTCAGAACGTGACCGTCGCGACGACGGTGTCCGTGTACGAACCCGCCGCGACGTTCTGCCCGGACGGAATCTGACCGTATACGGTGTACGCTTGAGCCGCGCCGTTGCCCGTGACGGCGGCGGGACCGGTGCCGGACGTATTTCCCCAGACCGTCGTGCGCGCGGTATTCTGGTAGAGGTAGTACGCCAAGAAGCTGCCGCTCGAGCCCATCCGCCGAAGCGGGACAGGGTCCGTTGAACCGGTGTTCGCGTTGCTGCCCTGGCCCAGCGTGATGACCGGGCTCGATCCGGTCGTGCACGTGACGGTCACCGTCCCCGTGCTATTGAGCGCGGTCGCAGCATTGGCGACGATCGGGTCGTAGTTTCCGAACGCGACGGCCGTCGTACTGATGGCGCAGTTATTCGCCACGGTGGCGGAGACGGTCAAGTTCGCCGTCGCCGTGCCCCCGAGCGCCTGAAACGGCACCAGGATGGCGCAGCCCGCGGCCGCCGCAATGAGACAATGTCTGAGAGTACTTGTCATGGTGTACGGCGCTCTTCTCTGAGAGAGAACTTCGGTCGTGACCTTCGTGAGAGGCACTTCCGTGTTCGCCTCTTGAATGGCGAACGGCTAAAGCCCCCAGACCTTGAGCACGTTCTCGCGGCGCTCCGCGCTGGGCCGTCTCGACATCGAACGTCGAGGGCCGTGACGGCCAGGGCCGCCCACATGCGGACTTGGCACCCCACGATAAGCGCTTGCTATGGCGGCGCACCATTGCCGGACGCGGCGCGCGGGAGCGGAGGACGAACCTCGCCGGAGCGGCGCCGCTCCGGGCGCCGTCTTTCCACGTCTTTCCCAGAAGGGTTTCCGGCCCCTCGTGGTACTGCTACGTGAAGGGAAAAGGGGGGAATATGAACGCACTGCTCGTCGGAATCGGCGCCGAATCGCGGGCCATCATCGCCAACGCGCTCTCCGGTCGCGGCCACGAGCAGATCGCTGTGGCCGACGGCGCGGGCGGGCTCGACGTCATTCGCCGAGCGTCGCCCGCGCTCGTCATCGTGGAGGACGCACTGCCGGACATGAGCGCGGCGGACTTCTGTCGCCACGCGCGAGCCTTTCCGCAGGGCGCGGACGCCGTCATCCTCGCCATCACGGGCGTCGACCATGACCTCCCGGAAGTCCTCGACGCCGGGGCCACCGATCTGTATGCGACGTCGCTCGGGCCTGCCGCCTTGCAGACCCGGCTACTCATCGCCGAACGCCTCGTCGAACAACACGCCCGGCTCCGGAACCGCGAGGTTCGCTTCCGGCGTCTCTTCGAGTCGGGCGTCACGGGGGTGACCATTTCGGATTTGGACGGCAACTTCAAAGAAGCCAACGGCGCCTTTCTCGAAATGCTGGGATATACCCACGACGATATGCTCGCGGGCACGCTCAATTGGGAAGTCATTACTCCTCCCGATCGCCTGGTGCCGGACATCGAAGCCCGCGCCCAGCTGCGAGCCACCGGTTTTCTCCCGCTTCGGGAGCGCGAGTACGTCCACAAGGACGGGAGACGCATCGCGGCCCTCGTGGGCTCCGCCGCGCTGGAGGGCAGCACCGAGTGCATCAGCTACGTCACCGACATCTCCACGAGAAAGCGCGAGGAAGAGGCGCTTCGAACTTCCGAAGGGCGTTACCGCGCGCTCTTCGAGCACGCCCCTTTTCCCAAGTTTCTCTATGATCACGAAACGCTCCGCCTTCTCGCCGTGAACGACGCGGCCGTCCGCGACTACGGCTATACGCGCGACGAGTTTCTGGCCATGACGCTCAAGGACATCTGGCCCAACGAGGACGCGGCGGCGTTCGTGGGACCGCGCGACATCGGTCTCGGTGGCGCCGCGCTGGGCATACACAGGCACACTAAGAAAGACGGGAGCGTCATCGACGTCGACGTCACCCTCCAGAACTTCGTCTTCGGCGGCCGGCCGTGCGGCCTCGCCGTCGCGCTCGACGTGACCCAGCGACGGCGCATGGAGGCGCAGCTACGGCAGGCGCAGAAGATGGATGCGATCGGCGGACTCGCGGGAGGGGTGGCGCACGATTTCAACAATCTCCTATCCATCATTCTGAGTTACAGCGAGATGCTCGCCGCACCCCTCAGACCCGGTGACCCGATGCGGGACGACTTGGACGAGATCTCGGGCGCCGCAAGTCGAGCGGCCGATCTCACGCGCCAGCTCTTGGCGTTCAGCCGCCAGCAGATCCTTCAGCCCCAAGTCCTCGACATGGACGCGATCGTCGGCGGCTGCGCGAAGATGCTGAGGCGGCTCGTGGGCGAAGACGTCGAGCTCACGGTCGTGAGCCACCCCGAGCTCGGCGCGGTGAGAGCCGATCCCAGCCAGATCGATCAGGTTCTCATCAACCTGGTCGTCAACGCCCGTGACGCCATGCCCAAAGGAGGAAAGCTGACCATCGAGACCGGCAACGTGGAGCTCGACGCCGACTACTGCGCGCTCGACACGGACGTCAAGCCGGGCCCGTACGTCATGCTGGCCGTGACCGACACCGGCTCGGGCATGGACAGCGCCACGCGCGAACGGATATTCGAGCCCTTCTTCACCACGAAGGTGAAGGGCAAAGGCACGGGCCTCGGGCTTTCGACCGTGTTCGGCATCGTGCAGCAGAGCGGGGGGACCATTTGGGTCTACAGCGAGCCGGGCGAAGGAACGACCCTCAAGGTGTACCTGCCGCAAGCGGATCCTCACGGCGCGATCGCATCGGAGCCGATCAAGGAGAGTGGAACGCATCGAGGCTCCGAGACAATTCTTCTGGTCGAAGACGAAGAGCCGGTGCGCGCGCTCACCCGCACGATCCTCGAGCGGTACGGCTACCGTGTCCTCGAGGCGCAGAGCGGCGGAGACGCGCTGCTCATCTGCGAGCAGCACAAGGCGACGATCCACGTGCTCGTGACGGACGTCGTCATGCCGCGCATGAGCGGCCGGAAGCTCGCCGAGAGGCTCGCTCCCCTGCGGCCGGAGATGAAGGTGCTCTACATGTCGGGTTACACCGACGACTCCGTGGTCCGTCACGGCGTCTTGGACTCGGACGTCGCCTTCCTCCAGAAGCCGTTCACGCCCACGACCCTGACGCGCAAACTCCGCGAGGTGACCCAGTCGCAGGACGGAGCGTTCCGCGTTCGCCGTTCGACCGAGCCGCAGCGGCCGCTGCTGCTCGACCCGGATACCGAAGGCGCTCGCCACGCGGAGCCAGGGGCCGCAAGCGGCACGTTTCGAGTCCAGTCGCTCGACGCGAGAACGGCCACACTACCGGCCCCCGACGCGGGGGCGAGTTGGGGCCCCGTCAAAGTGGTCGTCCGATGAGTCTTCCGGCCGACACGTCTTTCTTCGGCGGATTCCGGCCCGGGCCGCGTTCTGGTCGTCGATGACGAGGAGGCGCTCGTCCGCGTCATCGCCCGCGCGCTCACTCTCGCGGGCTACCGCGTGTCGACGGCGGCCGACGGCAAGGAGGCCACGAGAATCCTGGCCGGTGCCACCTTCGACGCCATCCTGAGCGACATCGACATGCCGGAGATGAACGGCATTCAATTTCTGCAAGACATTCGCCGGCGCGACGCGGACGTACCCGTCGTCTTGATGACGGGCGATCCGGACTTGACGACGGCCGTGCAGGCGGTGGAGCACGGAGCCCTCCAATACCTCATCAAGCCCGTGGACCTCGACGCCTTGCAGAACGTCATCGCACGCGCCGTCGGCCTCAATCGAATGGCCGGACTCAAACGCGCCGCGCTCGTGCTGGTCAGCCACGGAGGGCTCGGCGTCGCCGATCGGTTGGCTCTGGAAGCGAGCTTCGAGCGCGCGCTCGCCACGATGTGGATCGCATACCAGCCCATTTTGCGCGCGAGCGATCGATCGCTCTTCGGCTACGAGGTCCTCATGCGAAGCGAGGAGGCGCCGCTACCCGGCCCCGAGGCCATCCTCGATGCGGGAGAGCGCCTCGGACGGCTCGATGAGATCGGCCGGCGCATTCGTGCGGGCGCGACGGCGGCCGTGTCGCGCGCCCCGCCCGATACGACATTCTTCGTGAATCTGCATCCTTTGGATCTGATGGATGAAACTCTGCTCTCGCCGGACTCGCCTCTATCCAGCGTGGCGAGTCGCGTCGTGCTCGAGGTCACCGAGCGCGCGTCGCTCGATCAGGTCAAAGACGTACGGGGCAAGCTCCGGGAGCTCCGGCGAATGGGGTTCCGCATCGCGATCGACGACCTGGGCGCCGGGTACGCCGGCCTGACGAGCTTCGCCACGCTGGAGCCCGAGTTCGTGAAGCTCGATATGTCCCTGGTGCGGGACGTCGACCACAACCACACCAAGGAAACGTTGGTCCGTTCGATGGCGTCCTTGTGCAAAGAGCTCGGGATGCAGGTCGTCGCGGAGGGCGTCGAGACGAGGCAAGAGTGCGATCTGCTCGTCGGACTCCGTTGCGACTTCTTGCAAGGGTACCTTTTTGCAAAACCCGGAAAGGCGTTCCCCGCGTTCGCCTGGTGAACCTTCGCGCGGACGTCACAGCGATCCCGATGACAAGGACGAAAGCCGCGACATCACGAGCGCGTCGCCCGGCGTGACCGGTTCGTGCGCGACCGACGCGAGCCTGGCGCGCGCCTCGGAGGCAGGCACGGCGAAGGCCAGCGCTTCTCCCAGCGCGACCCACGCGGCGGCGCTCACGGGAGCGCGCACGCGGCCCGTCTCGGCCAGCGCCGCGAGGACGTCGCGCCGGTCGCCGGCGGCGAGCACGAGTCGAACCCCTGCGTCGGCGTGGTCCGCGAGGGCCACTCTGGACGCGATTTCGCGCGCGAGACGGGGATCGCCCGCGAGCAGGGCGCGGGCGGCGGCTTCCTCGAGCGTCAGGCGCACGCGCGTGGCCCGCGCGCGCACGAGCGCGGGGTCGCCACGGGCGATCGCCTCGTCGACCGCAAGCCGCGCCGCCAGCGCGTAGTCGCCCGACGCGAGCGGCGTGCCGCCGGAGTCCCCGGCATCCGCCGCGGCGGCTGCCACGGCGCGCGCTTGCCCAATCTGGCCCGCGAGGGCCATTTGCTCGGCCACGCGCGCGGCCGCACCCCGCCGCGAAGGCGCGACGCGGACGAGGCTTTCGAACGCCCGGCCGCGCAGCGCGACGTCGCCGTGCGCTTCGGCCCACGCCGCAAGGGCATCCCACGCCAGCACCGGATCGCGCGCCGTCATCGTCAGCGCCACCAGCGCCTCGCGCGTCGCGTCAGCCGGCTCTCCGTGGCGCGTCTCGGCCAGAATGACGTTGGCTCCGTCGGCGCAAGGATCGAGCTCCGCCGCCTTGCGCGCGGCCGCGCGCGCGGTCGCTTCGTCGCCCCGCGAGAGGGCGCACCTCGCCTCGACCGCCCACGCCGGCCCGAAACGCTCGTCGAGGGCGAGCGCGCGCGACAGCGCCTCGTCGGCCCGCGCGTCCCCGGGGGACGCCGCGCAACGCACGGCCGCGATGCGCGTCCAGATTTCCACCCCCCTCGGGTCGATGCGCAACGCTTCGTCGTAGGCAGCGAGCGCCTCGCCGGACTCGCCTGCCGCTTCCGCGATCGCACCGCGCAAGAACTCCGCGTACGCCTCGGGCTCGATGTACCGCCCGGCGACGACGTCTCCGCCGTACCCGCGCGAAACCTCCGGAGCCATGGCGCACCCGGAAAGGCCGAACCGTGCGAGGAGCACAATCGCCGCAGCGGCTGGAGGCAGCGCGCTCCTCACGCGGAGAGCGCCTCCGCGAACGCGGAGAGGAACCGATCGTTGTCGCGCGCGGCGCCGATCGTGACGCGGAGGCGGTTTCCCAGGCGCCCGCCGGCGCCATGAAAACTGCGAACGAGGATCCCGCGCGCGACAAGCGCTTCGTAGGTCAGTGCGGCGGGACGCGGCGCACCGATCCAGAGGAAGTTGGCGTCGCTCGGGACGACGTCCACGCCGGGCAGCCCGCGCAGCGCGGAGGCGACGCGCTCTCGCTCGCGCACCACGGAGGCGACGTGGGCACGCACTTCCGTCCACGCTTCGGCGAGCACCGCCGCCGCGGCGGCCTGGCTCGTGGCGCTGATGTTGAATGGCTGGCGTGCCTTGTCCACTTCGCGGACCAGCGCTTCATCGGCCTCGAGCCAACCAATCCGCAGCGCCGCAAGCCCGACTTTGCTCAGCGTCCTCATGACGACCAGGTGCGGAAAGCGCGCGCGGAGCGGCCGGAGCGATTCGCCCGCGTAGTCGACATACGCCTCGTCCAGCACGACGAGCGCGTCCGGTGCGGCCTCGAGCACCGCCACGATACGTCCTTCGCTCATGCGGTTGCTCGTGGGGTTATTGGGGCTCGCGATGAAAATGACGTTCGGGCGCATCATCTCGATGGCGCGCGTCATCGCGGACACGTCGAGGTCCCACGCGGCGTCGAGCGGGATCTCCACCGGCGTGAGGCCGTGGGCGCGCGACGTGATCCGGTACATGACGAACGTCGGCGTCGTGACCAGCACCACGGCTTTGGGCGCGTCGGGCCGCGGACGCGCGACGGCGGCGAGGAGCACGGCGATCACTTCGTCGAGCCCCGTGCCCACCAGGAGCTCGGCCGGACGGCCCCCCATCCGCTCCGCGATCCGGGCCTTGAGCTCGCCCATTCGGGCGTCCGGGTAGCGCTCGAGCGGCGTGCGCGAAATCGCGCGGGCGACGGCCTCGCGAACGGCCGGCGAAGGATTGGGGGGAGCCTCGTTGGCGTCGAGCCGAATGGCCACGCCCGCGGGGTCCGCGGGCACATACGAGGATAGCTCGGCGAGCTCGGGGCGGAGGATGGCGGACCAGGCGGACACGGACCACGGTATAGCACCCGAGCGCGGGCCGTGGCCTCCCAGCCAGACCTTCAGCGTCGGCGCGCCGTGTGCGCTTCGATGCGCTCGTCGCCGTTCGATTCCTCGAGCCCGTCGGTGGCTTCGTGCCCGATGTGGCCTTCGGCTTCGCGGAGTCTTTCGGCGATCTCGATGATCCGACGCTCGACGCGGCCGAAGACGCTCGACGCCGGAAACCGGCCGCTCGAGTCGCGCTCTCCCGCGGGCAGACCGGTGAGGACTTCGATCCCCTGCGCGGCGCGATCCACGGCGTAAATGTGGAACTGTCCGAGCGCGATGGCGGTCGCCACGTCATCCCGAAGCACGAGGTGCGGGCGGTTGGCCCTCGGCACGAGGACCCCTTGGGTCCCGTCCAGCCCGCGCGCTTTGCAGAGGTCGAAGAAGCCCTCGACCTTCGCGCACACCCCGCCGATGGCCTGCATCTCGCCGAGCTGGTTCACGCTGCCGGTCACGGCCACGCCCTGGTCGATGCCGATGTCCGAGAGCGCGCTGAGGACCGCGAAGAGCTCACTCGAGCTCGCGCTGTCGCCGTCGATTTCCCCGTAGCTCTGCTCGAACGCGAGCTGCGCCCGGAGGCTCAGAGGACGCTCCTGGCCGAACATGCGCGCGAGGTAGCCGCGCAAAATGGCGACCCCCTTGGTGTGGATGCTGCCGCCGAGCTGGGCCTCGCGTTCGACGTCGATGATGCCCTCGCGACCGATACCGACGACCGCCGTGATGCGCATCGGCTGGCCGAACTCGACGTCCCCCGCGCTGAACACGCTGAGGCCGTTGACGACGCCGACCCGGAATCCGCCGGTGTCGAGCGCCACCTCGCCACGGAGGGTGATTTCGCGGATGTGCCGCTCCGCGCTGCCCGCCCGCTCGCGCCGCTCGAGCCACGCGGCTTGCACGTCTTGCACGCCGACGACGGTCCTCTGCGGCGGCGCGATCGAGGCGCGAAACGGCCGCTCGGCCACGCCCGCGTCGCCCTCCACGGCGACCGGATCGGGACTCTCGCCTCCCTCTTCGGGGGCGCCGATCGCCCGGGCCGCCGCCAGCGCGCTGGCAAACGCCATCGTCTCTTCGAGCGGAGACAGCGTCAGCGCCAGCTTCTCGCGATCGGCGGCCAGCCGGGTCGCGAGGTCGAGCAGATGCGCGCGCGCGGGGCGATCGAAGTGCCCCCAGGTGCGCTCTTTGGCCATCGCCATCAAGTAGGCATCCAGCGCCTCGAGCGTCCTCGGGGCGCGGGGGATGATCGGATCGACCTCCACCTTCACGCGAAAGAGCGACGCGAAATCCGGGTCCGCGTCGAGCAGCGTGGCGTAGAGCTCGGGCGAGCCCACGAGCACCACGCGAACGTGGATGGGCACCGGCACCGGGCGGAGCGACGTGGCGTATAACCCGAGGGGACCCAGAGGATCTTCGGCGCCGATGCGCTGCTCGCGCAGCACCCGCTTGACCCTCTCCCAGATGATCGGATCGGTGAGCAGGTCCCCGGCCCGCACGACGAGGATGCCGCCGCTCGCCTTGTGCAACGATCCGGCCCGGATTCGCGTGAAGTCCGTGAGAAGCGCCCCGTACCGCGCCCGCCTCTCGAGGTATCCGAAGAGCGCGGGATACGTGGGATTCGTGTCGTAAACGACGGGCGCCTTCGCCCCGGCCGGATGGGAAATGAGGAGATTGACTTTGAAGCGATTGAGGCGGGTCGCGAGCTCGGGATCGTTCTCGTCGCGCGAGCGCTTCTCTTGGTCCTCCTCCTCTTCGAGCGTGACCAGATCTTGCCAATCTTCGACGAGCGCTTGCTTGACGCGCGCGAACCACCCCCACACGTCGTCCCCGAGACCGTCCAGCGAGCGCGCGAACTCTTTCATCGCCCGTTCGATGACCGTGCCGGCGGCGGTCCCCAGCACCGCCTCGCGCGCGGCATCGAACCGGGCTCCCTGCGTGCGGACGTGCTGCGCCGCCTTGTCGACTTCGCGGGTGAGCTTGTCCTCCGAGTCGGTGAGCGCGCGCTTGGTCGAATCGTCGAGCACGTCGAACTGCTCGGCGCTGACGGGCTTTCCGTGCAGTATGGGAAACGTTTGCACGCCCCCGTGCACGGGGCGAACCCCGAAGCCGAGCGTCTTGGCCACCACTTCGAGCTCGCGGATGACCGCGCGGTTCTTCGTCTCGAGCTCCGTCGCGAGCTGCGTCTGCGTCCGCTTGAATTCGTCGCCGTCGATGACCGCCGGAATCTCTTCTTTGAGCTGATCGATGAGGGCGGCCATGGCCGTCACGAGCGTCGGGCCGGCCGAGGCGGGGAGCACGAGAGGCCGAGGGGCCTCGGGATGGTCGAAGTCGTGGACGTAGACGATGTCGTTCGGGGTCGGGTGCGTGCTCGCAAAACGGGCGGCGTACCGGACGATGTCATCTTCGATCATCACCTCCGGCTCGGCGGCGACGAAGACGTGGAAGCTCGGCTCGCGCGCGCTGAGGCCCAGCTCGAGAGCGCGCCGGGCCACGTTCGGCACGAGCTCGAGCAGCCCGCGGCTCTCGCGGGGCGCTTCGGCCAAGACGTTCGGATTGGTGCGCACCACGACGTCTTCGGCGCCCACCCGAAAGCCCGCCCGGGCCGGGAAAAGAGGCACGTGGACGTCCGTAGCGCCCGACGACGCCGCGTTTCCATTGAGGCCGTGCGAAGCGGGCACGGCGGGCGACGGATTGGCGTGAGGGGGCCCCCGGCGCGCCCGCTTGCGCGGCGGTTCGGGCTTCGTACGGGGGCTCGGTCGTCGGCTCGGCATGGGGGAGAGGCGTCCGGACAAAGGGTAGCATTTGTCCCACCCGCCGCGGCTCCCTCCGCGGCGCCGGCGCGCGAGGCATCCGCGGCCATGCGGCTCGAACGGGGCCACCCCGCATGCTAGTGGCGGCGCATGCCCGAGCTCAGGACGGAACTCGACTCGACGTGGCCCCTCGAGGCGCGACCGCGATGAGCGCCTACGGCACGGACGTCGCCCAAGCACCGACGGAGATCTCCACGGACGCCGAGAAGATCAAGAAGAACCAGCTATTGAAGGAGATTTACGTCGACTTCTACGCGCGGCTCCTTCGCGAGATTCCCTCCCGCGAGTTTCCGAAGACGCTCGAGCTCGGATCCGGGGGCGGCTTTCTCAAGGAGCTCGCGCCGCACGTGGCGACGAGCGAATGCGTTTCGGTGCCCGGCATCGAGCGGGTCATCGACGCGTGCCGCATCGGCGACGCGTTCGGCGAAGCGGAGCTCGACGCCATTTGCGCGCTCAACGTCTTCCATCACTTGCCCGATGCCGCCGGGTTCTTGCGCGGGGCTTCGCGGGTCCTGCGGCCCGGCGGACGCATCGTCCTCATCGAGCCATGGTTTACGCCGCTCGGGCAATGGTTCCACCGGGCGCTCCACCACGAGCCGTGGGTCGGCGACGCCGACTTTTGGGGCATCGTGGGCAGTGGCCGTCTGGCGGCGAACACGCGCCTGCCCACGAGCATCTTCCGCGACAGCGACGTGCGCTTTCGCCGCGAGTTTCCCGCGCTCCGCGTTCTGAAGGCCGACCCATTCCACAAATGGCTGTATCTCGTGAGCGGCGGCCTCCGCCTCAACACGCGTGTGCCGCCGTTCTTGGCGCGACGGCTCGTCGCCTGGGACCAGCGAAGCGCGGCGGGCAATGGCCTGTTCGGGATCTTTGGTTTGATCACGGTCGAACGCGTGTAATCGCCGGGACGAAAACGGATGCCGCGAAGGCCGGCTCGATTGGGATCGCGGAGCGCCGTTACGAACGCGTTACGAAAAAACGCTCCGCTTTGTGGGCCGGCCAACACGCGACGCGCGCGCTCGTGCTCCCTCGCATTCGGATGCGATGGCGCAGCCTCCGCGACACGCATAGAGTCCGCGCCAGCTCGGGTCGCGCAATGCGGCCCCTGGCATGCGGTCTCCGTGCCCGCGTTGCGCGGGTCGTTCACCATTTTGGAAAGAAGGCTATCATGTATCGACCTCGTCATGCGACGATGGCGCTGGCATTCTCCAGCGCGCTCGTAGCCGCAGCGTCCTCCGCGTTCGGTGCCGTAAACACCGAATGGACATTCATTCCGGGCCCCCCCGGTTTCGTTAATTCAATTGCCGCCTTCCCCGCCGGCGTATACGCGTCTTCGACCAACGGCATTTACGCGGCTTATAACCCCAGTTGGACGTCGGGGACGTGGACGCTCGTGGTGTCTACGCCATCAAACAAAGTCAAGCAGATCACCTCCGACGTCGGCGAGGGCCTGTATATTATTAATAGCCAGGGTTTTCCACAACAATACCAGTGGAATGGCAAGTTCGCCAATTTCCCGCCGGGAGTTGCGAATTCTCCGGGCCTCGGCCAAAACAATGGTTGCAGTAGCCCGACGGACATGGCCGTCGGGGAAGACAGCTGGACGTATGTGGTCGGCTGCGGCAACAACGAGTTCTGGGCAGCACACCCGAAAACGGCGTCGTCTGGGGGGGTGAACTGGGGCGCGATCAGGATTGGCAGCAGCTCGAATACGCTGGTCGCCGTAGCGGCAAATCAGATGGTCGCGGGGGCTTGGGTTATCGACTCGGCCGGCGGCACGTGGTTCGTGAACGAATCAGGCAGTTCGGCCCAACAGATCGCCCGCCCGGAATTTCTTCAGCCGGCCTCGCACCAGATCGGCTTGTTTGGAGGTCTTAACAACGTAATGGCCATCGGTGGCGGCAACGTGGACCAGGGCGACGACCACGGGATCGTATTTTGGGAAAACCCGGGCTGGGTAGGGCCCTACTTGGGCGGCTACGCCCACACCATATCGGTAAATCAATACACTGCTGCCGTTCTGGCGGTCGTTGACGTGAACGACATTTACGTCTACTCGCTAGACTGACAGTACCCGAGGCGTGCGGAGGGCAGGCCACCGGCAGGGCATGGGGAGCGGTCCATGAGGCCTAACCGCCGTCCCGACGGCCCCCCTTTGCGGACGCGCTCAGACTACCGAGTCTCGCGGAGAAGCCCGGAGGTCCACGCGAGGTTGACCGCTTCCGCCCGGTTTTCCACGCCCATCTTTTCGTAGAGCGAGCGGACGTGCGTTCGAACGGTATTGAGCGCGACCCCAAGCACTCGCGCGATCTCCGCGTAGCTCGCTCCCGTTGCAAGGAGCTCGAGCACCGAGAGCTCTCGAGACGAGATCATCGGTGCATCCGCTCGCCGGCCGCCACGTAGCTGCGCGAGAACGGCTTTCGCCGCACCCGGAGAAAGGGGCATTCCACCACGACCGAGATCCCGAAGGGCGACCGCGAGGGCCACGTCGAGATCGTCCTTGAACAGGTACCCGTCGGCCCCGGCGCGTAGGGCCCCCAGAATTCGCGCGTCGGAGGTGGCGGACGTGAGCACCAGGATGGGCTCGCGGAACGCCGCCGTCCGAAGCGCAAGAATCAAATCGGCGCCGTCGCGGTCGGGAAGGCCGAGATCCACGAGAATCAAATCGGGGCGAGCCACCCGGACGCGCCTTTCGGCCGCACCCGCCGTCGCCGCGACTTCCAGGTGGGAGTATCCCGCGCCGGTCAGGATGGCGCATATGGCGTCGGAGACCCGACGATCGTCCTCCACGAGCAAGACGCGCGGATGCTGAATCACGGTGTCGGCTCCTGACGGAGGGGAAGCTCGAGACGGACGCGGGCCCCTCCGCCCGCGACGCTGTCCACCGTCACCTCGCCCCCGAGCTCGCGGGCGCGGTCCCTCATGCCATCGATCCCGGTGCCCCGGCGCGCTCGCTCGGGATCGAACCCTTCTCCGTCGTCGCTCACCACGAGCTCGACGCGGTCGTCGGCCGCCGCGAGCAATGCGCTGATGTTGCGTGACCGACCGTGTTGAATGGCATTGTGCACCGCCTCTTGGAAGACTCGAACGATCGTGGTTCGCACGGAGCCCTGCACAATCACTTCGGAGCCGTTCGCGACCTCCACGCGCAGCGCCGTTCCAACGGGCTCGGCCGCGCGCCGGAAGATCGTTTCAAGCCCGGCGGCCAACTCGCTCAGCGGGGTGGGACCTTGGGGAATCGCCTGAAGGACATCGCGCAGCGAATCCAGAGCGCCGCGTGCCACGTCGCGGATCGTGCCTGCCAGGCGCAGCGTTTCGGACGGGTTGCTCGGCGCGTGGTGTTCCGCGAGCGAGCCATAGAGCGCAACGAGAGAGAGGGACGTTCCGATGGTGTCATGGAGATCACGCGACAGCCGTCGGCGCTCTTTCTCGGACTCCTCGAGGCGTTGCGTGGCCAATGTCATCTCGCGCTCGTGGCGATCCCGTCGCCAATGTTCTCGCCGGCGCGCGAGATACCAGTACCCGTACGCCGAGGCGACCGCGGCGACCGCCGGAGCCGCGAATGCCCGCTCGGGTGCGTAGCCGCGAGCGAGGAAAAATGGAACGGTCCCCAGGGGGGCCGTCGCGTGAATAATTCCTAGGAGAAGGGACCCCTCGGCCTCTGCCGCCCCGTTGATGCATGCCATGATCGCGAACCCAATCCAAAGGGGCGTCTCGGGCCTGCCTGCGAGAACGGGCAACGAGAGAGAGACGACCGCTCCGACCGCCACATTGCCGAAGACGAGCACATAAAATGCCGTCCAATCGGACGACGCAAGCCGGTAGAGGCGCCAATGGGCCGCGGTAAACCACGCCGCCAAGACGCACCAGACGACCGACACTTCGCCAAAGGTGACCCCCGTCGTCCGGACGACCGGCGGCCATAGGAAGATGGTCCACGCGAGGGCGAGGGTGAGCAGGACCCGCACGGGCCGGCCCTGCATTCCGAATTCCTCGATGGTCATCCGCTCTCGCTTGGGAAGCCAACTCAGCGAACGCAGATACTCGCGGATGCGGGTCGTCTCCGACGGGGTATCCGAGAAGCGATCGCCGGGCCTCATGCCGTCTCGCGCCGGGCATCATCGAGCAATCCGGCCGACGCGTCTATTTGCGAATGATCGAGCAGAAGGTGTTTTTCGGCCCCGGCAGTCGCTAGGGCTTGAAGCTTTGCCCCGGCGAAGGACTCGGCGCGACGGGGACCCGCTGCGATCCGCTCGGGATCGCGCCCGGCCCGGGCGCCTGGCCCGTAGGCTCTTCACGAGGGAGCTCCACCGGCTTATCGACCGGCTTCGAACGATGGCCGAGCGCGTAGAGGACGCCCCCGGTCGCAGCGGCGCCAAGCACCGCGGCGAGGAGCAGGGGCCAGCGCGGGGAGAGGGATGCGGAACGTGTCGGTCCGGCCTTCGTCACCCATGCGGTGGGCTCCGCCGCGGGATCCGCGTCTCCGTCCGCCGGCTTGCCGCCGTGTGCGAGGGCCGAGAGCAGCGCCCGGGCCTTGGCGCTCTCGCGGGCATCGTCGAAACCGGCCACCCCGAGCTCGCGTTTGGCTTGGACGGCGCTCACGCGGGAGGCCCGCAGGATCTCGTCGTCGCCCGCTTCCGCGACGAGCTCACGCCAGAGGTCGGCCGGGTGACGCGTGGGCATGGTGCAGCTTCGGCTGAAGTGTAGACGAGATCGGGAGTTTCTTCCCACCTGAAGGCCGCTTTTACGAAAATTCGGACAGGCTACGCACGAGCGAGCGATCCGCACGCACGAGCGAGCGACCCGCACGCACGAATGAGCCACCCGCGCGCGCGAACGAGCGATCCGCACGCGCGAGCGAGCGATCCGCGCGCGCGAACGAGCGACCCGCGCGCGCGAGCGAGCGACCCGCACGCGCGAACGAGCGATCCGCGCGCGCGAGCGAGCGACCCGCACGCGCGAACGAGCGATCCGCGCGCGCGAGCGAGCGATCCGCGCGCGCGAACGAGCGACCCGCACGCGCGAACGAGCGATCCGCGCGCGCGAACGAGCGACCCGCGCGCGCGAACGAGCGAAGAGCCCGTGAGGGCGAACGGGGAGAGCGGGCCACCGATTGCCGGTCGGTCAGGCCCCTGAGTCACTCAATCGCGAGGGATTCGCGCGCGCGGACGAAATTCGCATGCTCGAAGACGATTTTCGACCCTTCGGCGGCGAATCTCGAATCGGGCTCGGAATGTCTCATTGAGGGAAGCGAGAACGAAGGCACTCCGCCCGCGAGACACTTCTGTTTCGCGCGCGGGTCGTCACGAACGGCGACGGTGCGCCCTCGGAAAGGAGAAAAGAAAAGTCATGTCCGCAATTCTATCGCAAAAAAGCAAGGCAGCGGCCTTGGCGCAGGTGCAAGCCCTCGTGGCCGGCACAATGAAGCACTTCCCGAACGGAACATTTACGCTCGGGAACACCGCGTATACGACGGCGGCGCTCATCCAGTCTTTCCAAAGCCTGGAAAAAGCGCTCGCCAGTCTCAACGCGGCGCAATCGAGCGCCAAGGACGCGGTGACCGCGTTGTCCAGCGTCGAAGCGACTGTGGCCCCGCTCATCCGGGACTACAAGCGCTTCCTCCTGGCGACGTTCAGCACCGCGACGTCGCAGCTCGCTGACTTCGGCATGCAGGCCCCCAAGGCCCGCAAGCCGCTCGACAGCGAGAAGCGCACGGTCGCTACGGCGAAGATGAAGGCCACGCGCGTCGCGCGTGGGACGACGAGCAAGAAGAAAAAGCTCGCCGTCAAAGGCAACGTGACGGGCGTCGTCGTGACGCCCATCACGAATCTTCCTGCATCCACGCCCGCCGCCTCGCCAGCGGCACCTCCGGTAGCACCCATCCCCAGCCCCGCGAAGTAAGGGGCACTCCGGGGGGCGCTCTTTCGCGTGCACGCGTCGAACACGCAGGCTCGCGCGGGGGCGTCCCCCGGTTTCTTTTTGTGCTTTCATGCCGCGGTCCCAAGGCTGGGCCGCGGGCCGCGCGAATGATCCCGTCGAGCTTCTTCCGCTTCTCCGTGGCTAACGCGGTCGCGATCGTCGCCATGGCCCTCGCGACCGAACCGCTCGGGCGCGCGCTGACCGCCGCGGAGAAGGAGAAGCTCGGCGCGCTCCTTGGCGCGCACGACTACCCGGGCGCGCGTCTCGTGGCGCTCCGGTTTGCCCACCGACTCACGCGGAGCCACGCGGCGGCCCATGATTCTCATGGGCCGTGTCGACGCGCGGCTCGTGCGGCACGGATGGGAGCCGGGGGACGTGTCGCTCGTGACCTATTTGTGCCGCCTGACCTGGAGCGAGTGGACGCACGCCACGGGCGAGAGCGCGAAGGTGCGAAGGGCCGAAGAGGCCTACCAGCGCGAATTCGACGTTCGCGAAGGCGCGACGGTGCCGTCGGTCGAGGCGCAAGCCGCCGAGCACGAGGCGAATCGTGACGAGCAAGCGTTCGCGAAGAGGCAACTGGCCACGCTGCGCGCGGCGTTCGAGGCCGCGGGCGACGTGGTGAACCTTCTTTGGATGGATCGCGCGCTCGGCGCAGAAAGCGGCGTGCCGGATGTGCAGAGGCTTGCGGCAGAGACCGGGCGGGACGTGACTGAGTTCTATGCGGCGGCCAAGCGTCGCAAGCGCGCCGTGCTTCGCTTGCTGGCCGAGGCGGGCGGATCGACGTGGGAGGACGACGCGTGACGTTGCAGCGGCCAGCGAGCGCGCGCGGTCCCTGGGAGGGGCGCCCTATGCCAACCAGTTTTCGACGCGAAGTCCATCGAACGGCTCGAAGTGCGCGACGTTGCCCGTCACGACGGTCGCGTCGTGCACCGCGGCGACGGCGGCAATCTGGCCGTCGAGAAACGGCGGCGATCGGCCCGCCGCCGTGAGGCGCGCGCGCTCGATCGCGTGCCAGCGCGCCGCGCGCTCGCCGTAGGGGAGTACCCGTACGGCGGCAACGACCTCCGTCATGAAGCGTTCGAGCTCGGTGCGGCGCCGCGAGCGCGGCAAGCGCTCGACGCCGTACCACATCTCGTGCACGACGATCGACGCGGTCACGAGCTCGCCGGCGTGCTTGGTGAAGGCTCGCTCGACGCGGCGAGAAGGTTTGGGTCGCGAGAGCGCGGCGAAAACGTTGGTGTCGAGAAGAAAGGTCATTCGAAGCGCACTTCGCGCCCCGGGGACGGGTCCCGCCAGGAGCTGACTTCGCCGTCCGTGAAGCCTTCGAAGTCGGCGGGGAGCCCAGCACGCCAGGCTTGGAGGGCTTGGTCCAGCGAGGGCCGCGTGGCGCGCAACCTGTCGTACTCGTCGCACGACACGAGAACGGCGACGCGCTTTCCGCGGCGAGTGAGCTCGACCTTCTTGCCGCGTTCGACGTCGTGAATCAGGGCCGTCAAGTGGTCGCGAGCTTCGGCGATCGAGACCTTGTGCGCCATGACAACGTACTATGGCCATGTCGATGGCGATGTCGAGCCACATCGCCATGCATCTGGCCATCGGCCATCTCCCAGCTCGTTGGCTCGCTCCTCCGCTGGCGGTCGATCCCGAGCCTGCGAGCCGATGACGCCCGTGGCCGCCGCGGCGACGGAGACGGGCGGCCCCCTCCCCGGCGGGTTCGGTGCGACTTCCGCGCGCCATCTGTTCCCGCGGCCGGAAAGGCGCGCTACTATCTGGCTCGCCATGGCCAGGCTGATCCTCGCGACCGCCGAAGGACAGCAGGCCATTGACCTCCGGGCGACCAATAGCCTCGGCCGGCATCCCAACAACACGATTCAGCTCCTGGACAAGATCGTGTCCAAGGAGCACTGCATCATCGAGCAGCGCGAAGGGCACTTCGTTCTCCGGGACCTCGGCAGCTTGAACGGCACGTACGTGAACGGCGAGCGTGTTCGCGGCGAGACCCACCTCAAACACGGGGACGACATCTCCCTGGGGTCGACCCGAGCCCGCTACGACGACGGGTCCGGCCCGCTCCCCTTGCCTCCCGTGGGACCGGGCGCGGTGCAGCATTCGGCCGGCCCGGCGCCCTGGCCCGGAACGCCGCCTCCGCGCTCCGCGCCCACGGCCGCGTCGGCGCCTTCTCTTCCGGTGCCGCCGCCTCGCACGCCGTACTCTTCGTATTCGAACGCGGCGGTCCCGATCGCGCAGACCGCGCTCGCGCAGCCGGTGCTGGCACGACCGCCCAGCGTCGCCGGGACGCGGGTCGACGTGCTCGACGCCGCTCGCGCCATCGGCACGCAGATCGCCGCCCAAGCCAAAGGATTTCTCGGGTTCGACGCGGTCAGCCAGGACGCCCAGCAGCTCCGGCTCGACTACGAGCGGCTGCGCATCAGCTGGGAGCTGACGCGCGACATCGGCCTCGAGCGCGACCTCGATCGCCTGCTCGACAAGGTCCTGCTGGCGCTCTTCAAGTTTACCAAGGCCGACCGCGGCGTCATTCTACTCCGGGACGATGAAGGCAACCTGCATCCGCGCGCGGCGCGGCGGCGGGACGGGACGGACGCGCCCATCCAAGTCAGCTCGACGATTCTGAATCACGTCATCAGCGAGCGGGCCAGCGTGCTGACCCACGACGCGTCCACGGACTTTGCGGCGTCCAAAGGCAAATCGATGATCCTGAACCGGATCTCGAGCGCGATGGTCGTTCCGCTGCTGCACCAGAACGAAAAAGAAGTCCTGGGCGTTCTGTGGATCGACTCCGAAGCGCTCGCCCAATTTCAGCCGAAGGACCTCGAGGTTCTCACCTCGGTGGCCGGCCAGGCCGCGATGTTCATCGAGAACACGATCCTCGCCAAGAAGGTGGAGCAGGAGATCGTTCTGCGGGATCGTTTCATGCGCCTCGTGGCGCCGAACGTGGCCGAGCTCATGATCAGCGGCAAGCTCGAGGTGAAAAAGGGCGGCCAGCTAGTGTCCGAGCTGACGCTCTTCAACAGCGACATCCGCGGATTCACGGCGATGAGCGAGGGGACGTCGGCCGAGACGCTGGTCGAGATGCTCAACGAGTACTTCGAGCTCATGGTCGAGACGCTCTTCAAGTACGAAGGCACGCTCGACAAATTCATGGGCGACGGAATCATGGCCTTCTGGGGCGCGCCTCTCGCGCACCGCGATGACCCCGTCCGATGCGTCCAATGCGCCCTCGACCAGATGCAGGTGCTCGGCCGATTCAATCGGCAGCGCATGGCGGAGGGCAAACCCGGCCTGGCGGTCGGCGTTGGGATCCACTCGGGCCCCGGCGTCGTGGGCTACGTGGGAAGCTCCAAGGCGCTCTCGTACACGGTCATTGGGGACACGGCGAACACGAGCTCTCGGCTCTGCTCGAGCGCCGCCGCCGGACAGATCGTCATCAGCGAGATGACGCTGGCGCGGCTCGGCGGCCGTTTCGACTTCGAAGAGATCGAGCCGCGCTCGCTGAAGGGCAAAGAGAAGCCCATGCGCCGCTTCAACGTGCTGCGTCAGAAGCCGAGCGCGGTCGCGAGCGTCGGCTGAGCTGAGGCAAAGACGCGACACGCGAAGCACGAACTGGGCGCAAATGGGGACCGCGGCTCGCGGCCCGGGCGCGCCGTGCTAGCGTCGCGCCTCGCCGGATGCGTCCCGACAGCCATGTTTTGCCGTTTGAAAAGCCCGTCGTGGACCTCGTCGCCCGCCTCCGGGAGCTGCGCGAGATGGCCCGCACCGACCGGGCGCTCGAACCCGAACTGAAGCGCCTCGAAGAGAAGGCCACGAAGCTCGCGCGCGAGCTCTTCGCAGGATTGAGTCCGTGGGAAAAGGTGCAGCTCTCGCGGCACAAGAACCGTCCCTACACGCTCGACTACGTCGATCGCCTTTTCGAGGACTTCGTCGAGCTCCACGGCGATCGCCGCTTCGGCGACGACGCGGCCATCGTTGCGGGCCTCGCGCGCTTCCACGGCCAATCCGTGGTGGTCGTCGGACACCAAAAGGGGAGGAGCACCAAGGACAAGGTCGCGCGCAATTTCGGTCAGGCCCACCCCGAGGGGTACCGAAAAGCGCTCCGCATGTACGAGCTTGCGGGCCGCTTCGGGCTGCCCGTGCTCACGCTCATCGACACGCCGGGCGCGTACCCCGGCGTCGGCGCGGAGGAGCGCGGGCAGAGCGAAGCCATCGGCGCGTGCCTGGCGGCGATGTCGCGGGCTCGCGTGCCCATCGTCGCGACGATCATCGGAGAGGGCGGGAGCGGCGGCGCACTGGCCCTCGGCGTGGCCAACCGCGTGCTCGTGCTCGAGTACGGAACGTACAGCGTGATCTCGCCGGAGGGCGGCGCGTCGATCCTGTGGAAAGACAGCTCCCGGCTCGCCGAAGCCGCGATGCGGCTGAAGATGACGGCGCCGGATCTCCTCCGCCTCGGGATCGTCGACAAGATCGTGGAAGAGCCGGCGGGCGGCGCGCATCAGGACCATGACCACGCCGCGCGCCTCGTCGACGCGGCCATCGTCGAAGCGCTGCGCGACGTGAGCGCGCTGGGCGGGGCGGACGCCTGGGTGGAGGATCGCTATGCGCGTTTCCGGCGCATCGGTGTTTTCGCCGCGTGAGCGGTGCGTCGCGCGCCCGCGGGCGGGCTATGGTGTGGCCGACGCCGCGTTACCGGCTCTCTTTTGCCGGCGCGCGGGGCCGCGGGACGGAAATGCTGCCTGATTTCTTGACCTGACACGCTCTAGTGATGGACGGATGAAGGAAGAGTTGCCGCCGTGCGGCTCGAGCGAGGAACTGGACGAGAGGCGCGACATGGAGACTGGTCAAACGATCGCGGGCAAGTACCGCTTGAACCGGGCGCTGGGCAGCGGCGGCATGGCGACCGTCTGGTCGGCGACGAACGTCTTTACGGAGCGCGAGTTCGCGGTCAAATTCCTCCTCCCGCACGTGGCGAGCACGCCGGAGGCCGCGCGGAGGTTCCTGCTCGAGGCGAAGGTCAGCGCCCGGATCAACCACCCGAACATCATCGAGGTGATTGACGTCGGCCAGACGGCAGACGGGGCGCTCTTTCTCGTGATGGAGCTCTTGCAGGGACTCTCGCTCGAGGGGGCGATCCGCCGGCAGAAGCCCGCGATGAGCCTGCACGCGTTCTTGCGCGTGATGGCGGAGACGGCGGGCGCGCTCGCGGCCGCCCACCGGCGAGGGGTAATTCATCGCGACCTGAAGCCGAGCAACATCTTCCTGCACCGCGATCGCGACGGGCAGACCGTCACCAAAGTGCTGGATTTCGGCGTGAGCAAGTTCGTCGACGAAGACGGCGCGGGCGGCATGACCGTGGTCGGCACCATCCTTGGCTCGCCGCTCTACATGAGCCCCGAGCAAGCCATGGGCGCCGAAGGGATTGACGGGCGAACGGACGTGTTCGCGTTCGGGTCCATCCTGTTCGAAGCGGTCTGCGGAGAGCGCGCGTACTCGGGGCTGAATCTGAACGCCCTCATCGTGGCGATCGCCACCACGCAGCCCAAGCGCATCGAGGACGTGTCGCCCAAGCTACCGCAAGCGCTCAAGGATCTCGTCAACGACTGCATGGTGACCGACAAGTCACGGCGGCTCGGGTCGTTCGAAGCAGTCGTGGAACGACTCACGCCGCTGATCGAGCTCGTGGCCGACTCGGGGCTCCTGCTCCCGCGGCCGCGCCGGCCATCGGCCGGGCCCACTCCGGCGGGTGACGGGCGCGCCAAGCGGACGAGCGATTGCCCCGCGCCGGTCAGCGCCAGTGGGACCTCGGTGGCTCCCTTGTCGATGCGCGCGGCCACTACGCTTTCCCCGAAGGGAGCGGCCACCGTGCCCGGCTCGTCGAGCTGGCCCAGCGAGCGCGGCGCGGGGGGCGACACGGCGCCCGCCAAGCTCACCTGGGTCGCCGGCGGCGGCGCGCTCCTCTTGGTCGCCTGGCTCGTTGCGCTCGGCGCCGGACTGGGACGCCCCAAGAGCGCTTCGAACGCTACGGCGGCCGCAAAAGCCGCCGCGCCGTTGCCGGAGCCTTCGCCGGCCGCGGCGCCGCCTGCGCCCGAAAGTCCCGGAGAGCGCGGCGCCGTTCCCGTGATTTCCGTCGACGAGTTGCCCGCGGCCGCGGCCGCGGCGCCGCGAGGGACGGCCGCGCCGAAGAACAGCGGGCGGCTCTCGGTCGTGGCTACGCCGGGATCGTGCTCGATCGCGGTCGACGGATTGTCCCGCGGCGCGACGCCTTTGCGGAGCTTCGAAATCGCCGCCGGGCCGCACAAGCTCGATTGCGTCTCGCCCTCGGGGGGCGCCAAGACGGCAAACGTCACGGTGGCCGAAGGCACGGAAGCGCACTACCAGTTCACGCTCGCGCAATGAGCGACGAGGAACGCGCGCTCGCGCGAGCGCTTGCCGAGGCGTGCATGGGCCAAACCGCGGGGGACGCGATTTCGGGCGATCTGCGCGGCTTTCTCGAAGGCCACGGCGTCGCCACCGAGGACGTGGAGGCGGTCCTGCGCGCACCGCACCGCCTCGGGGTCTATCGCTCGCTCGTGCGCAACGGACTGTCGTCGGTCGTTCTGCGCATGTTGCCGCGCACGCGCGCCCGGATGAACGCCGCCTGCGAGGACCGCTTCGACAACGACTTCGCTCGCTTCGTCGAGGAAGTCGGCCCCCGCACGCACTACCTGCGGGACGTCCCGAGCGAGTTTTTCGTGTGGGCCAAGCCGCGTTGGCTCGAAGATGCGGAGATTCCGCAGTACCTGGTCGACTTGGCGGAGCACGAGCTCGCGGGGTTCGCGCTCGCCGCGTCGGACGCGCCGAGCAAGACGGGGATCCTCGGAGAGGTCGCGCTCGACCGCCCGCTCGTTTTCATCGCTTCGATGCGGTTGCTGCGGTACGCATGGGCCGTCCACGAGCTGCCGGACGACGAAGCGGCCCGCGACGCCCCTGCGCGCCGGAACGTTTTTCTGCTCGCGTACCGAGACGCGGTTCACCGGGTGCGCTGGCTCGAGCTGACGCCACTCGCCGCGTCCCTCGTCGAGCGGCTCCAAGCGGGCGAGCTCCTCGGTGCGGCGATCGCGGGCGCATGCGGCGAGTTCGGCGCGCCGGCCGATCCGGACGCGATCGCAACGCTGCTGGCGGACTTGGGCGGCCGCGGCGTGCTTCTCGGAGCGGGCGGCTAGACTTAGCTTGGCTGGACTCGTCTGGCCTAAGGCTTGTCCCTCGATTCGCCAGGGCTGAGGGGCTTCGGCAGACAGAGACCGCCGTCGTGGACGTCCACGTCCACGACTAGTTCCGCCCGTCGGAAGTCCTACCGGACTTCCGACGCCGCTGCGCGGTCGGCTGCGCCGAGGCGAAACTATCCTGTTTTCCCGGGGCTTCGCCCCGGACCCCCAAAGCCGCTCCCGCGGCTTTGCTAGTGCCGTCGACTCCGGCCGAACTTATGGCGGACGGCACTAGTGCCGCTCGATTCGGCGCGCGAGACCTGTGCCGCGACGTGCCAACGCCCGACACGGGTGTCCGGATCGCGCGAAAGGCCTCGCGTGCCCTCCGACCCCCGCAGCGGTTGCTGCGGCCACGGCCCTCGCGATCACGAACGCGCATGAGGGCGAGCCACGCTCGCATTCGAGCGGCGCCCGACGCAGAGCGCGTCGGTAGCGCGGCGTCCCGAGCGAGGCGACGCCGGAGCCGGGCACGCTCACTGCAGAGCGGCGCAGAGCGGCGCCGCCGCGACGTCCGGCACCCGCAGCCGGAGGCGATTCGTAACGTTGTTTCATTCTTTGTTTAAAGGATTCCCGCCGCTGCGGCAATCAGATACATAGACACAAAGGGGTTGGCGGGAGGTGGGCAGGATCGCCGGGAGTCATGGCGCCCGCGTTGCAACGCGGCGCCGTGCGCTCCCCAAGCATTTTGGCCGCAACTCTGCGCCCACATGAATCGGGCACACGAATAGACCGATACTTGGGGAGGTTATATCATGAGATATTCGATGGAAGCCCGCTCGAAGGCGGGAGTGGTCGCACTTGCCTTCAGCGTCTCGACTTTTCTCGGTTTGCTATCGGGTTGTGGCAGCTCGCCCGATACGAAGTTCACCGCCGAAACCTATGATGAATACACGGAGCCGCTCACCAACGCCGTGATCGGCACGCCAACCGGCATCGTGGTCGTGGGGGGCGAAGGAGGCGGCTCGTCGGGGTCCACCGCCGCGAGCGGCTCGGTCTCGAGCGGGAGCCCGGGGACGGGTACGGCCGGTGGAGGCACTGCGGGCACCTTGGGGGGGGGACCCGGGGGGCCGGCGGGTTCGAGCGGGGGGATTGGAGCGTCCGACGCGGGAATTTTTGAAGAAGATGGAGGGGGGAACGAGGACGGAGGGCTCGGCGGAGGATTCGGGCAGTGGCACTTCGACGACTGCTCACCTACGTCCAATTTTCTCGTGGACTCTTCGGGCGAAGGCGCCAATGCGCAGCACGCGCTCAAATCGGCGTGCGTCCCGGGCATCAGCGGCCTCGGCGTGGATATTCGCTCCGCGAAAGACGTGATCCAGGTTCCGGACGAACCTCAGTTCACCGTGAGCCACCGCGTCGCGGTTGCGGCGTGGGTCCATCCGAACACCGTCACGGGAGACCAGCCGATCATCATTAAGCGCCTGAACGATCAGACGTCGTTCTCTCTCGGTATTCACAACGGAAATATTGAAATGTCCGTCGTTCTCACGACGGGAAAGACCATCATTTCCAAAGCCCCGATCGCCGCGGGAACCTGGACACACGTGGCCGGGATGTACGACGGAACGTTCGTTTTTCTTTTCATCAACGGACAAACGTTCGGGCAGGTCTTTGCGGGCGGGACGCTCCGCGACGTATTCGCGCCGATTCGCATCGGAGCCACGACGCAGACGCAATTCTTCAACGGCATTATCGACGAAGTGTTCGTCTCGACCCAAGCCATCAGTCAGAGCACGCTGACCTCACTCGCTTGCATTTCGCGGCCCGCCACGATCGCCGTGAATCCGCCGACGAGCGGGCCCGTACCGTTCGACACGACGGTTCACTACGACGTCTTGGTTTCGGACAATGACGTCGGCTTCTGCGCGGCAAGTCAAGTCGACGTGTTCTTCGAATCGTTCGATCCAACCATCACCACGACCTTCGACCCGCCCGGGGAATTTCAGACGGCCCAGCCCGGGACGACGGTCGACATCGGAGTCGACGTCACCGGATCGGACGAGGCAACCCCCGGCGTGCACGAAATTCCTTTCATCGTGGAGACTTTCTCGACTTCATCCGAATTCCCGCCGCCTCTCTTCGGGCAGCTCACGTACGACCTCGTGCGCCCCACGGGCTGCTTCGTCACGGTGCCCGAAGAGCTCATGATCACGGACACCAGCGTGGTGGACGATCCCGTGCGGACGTTCGGAGTCTTCGAACCAAGCTTCGACGCGGGCGTTCCCCTCGATGGCGGAATCGGATTCCCCGTCGGATTCGCCGGCGTCCCAAGCCTGTCTGGCACGCCACTCGGCCCGACGGGCCCTTCGGCGGAAGCGGACGCCGGTGCAGACCCCAGCGTCGGCGTTTGGACCTTCGGTCACCTGATGCGAGACGCGGCGCCCACGCCGGCCGATGCCCCCGCGATGACGTTGCAGCTCTTTCAGCATTGGCTCACCGACCAGACCGTCAACGGCTTCACCGTCTCGGCGCGGCCGGCCATCCAGCAGGTCCTTCTGGACATCTGGCCGAAAACGAGCACCGGAGACCTCGACCTCGACCAGTCCCCGCTGCGCTTGCAGGCGATCGTCAACCGGATCGATCTGCGCAATCTCGCCGCGGGGTCGGCCGGCGAAGGGCGATTCGTCTTTGCCGTGAACGGAGAAGGCTTTCCGCAATCGTTCACGGTGATCGTGGAGTATAACCTCCCGGCGCAAACAGAGAGTGACGTCCAAAACTGGGCCGCGACGTGGCACGCTCTCTCGTCGCTCCCGTTTCCCTCCGAGCAATACAACGCCGCGCTCCAGGCGATCACGCAGCGATTCGCCGGGCGCGGCTCGTCTCCAAACCTCGTCAACGGGAGCAATCTAATCGAGCTCCGGACGAACGAGATCGCACTATCGTTTCAGTGGGAGCTCCGGGCATTCGCCCTCTCGGCGTCTTCCGGGTTCTTCGACGAGACCACCCTCAAGGAAACGCCCGACCTGGGCTTCAACGGAACGCAGACGTTCGCGGATCTCGTGAACCTCAACGCGCCGGCGATCGTCGCCGAAGTGCCGGGCGCCAACGACAATACCGTTCCGGCGCTATTCGAAGGGCAGACCTTCCTCGCAGGTTCCATCTTCAACAATCAGGTCGAGTGGTCCGGTCCGGGCATCAAAGACCCCGACGCACGGTTCCATGCGTCGCTCAATACATGCAATGGGTGCCATGGTCCGGAGTCCGGCACGTTCAACTTCACGATCATCTCCCCGCGGAACGCAGGGACACCCTCGGTGCTGTCGCCATTTCTCACGGGAACGACCGTGACCGACGCCTTCTCGGGTCAAGTCCGGACACTCAATGACCTCGAGCGGCGCCGGACGGACCTCACCAGTCTGGTATGTTCGTCCTCCTCGGACGCGGGTCCGGGGCCCGTCACGGATGCCGGTGTGTCGCCGCCCGTCATCGACGCTGGAAGATCGCCCGCGGCCGATTCCGGCGTATCGCCGCTACCCGTCGATGCCGGTTCCAAGAAGCGCTGAGGCGAGCGAAGTCGGGCTTCGCGGTGACCACTCTCCGCGAAGCCCGGCTGCCGGTCCGGCCGTTCGACGGCGCGGCGCGGCAAGGCCCGCGTCCGCGGGTGGGGGGCGCGTCAGATCCCGTCGCCCAACCCGCCGAGCGCCTGGTAGCACCGCTCGAGCCACATGCGCGCGCGCTGGCGTTGCATCGGGGCGAGCGCGTTCTCGCCTTCGGCGTTGTTCGCGGCGCCCCAGAAGCTCGCGCTCGTTCGATCGATGCGCGTCATCGTGGCCACGTCGAGCTCCGGCACGTCGATGATGCGCCCGCCGCGCTCCTCGAGACGGCGGCGCGCGTCGCTCTCGGCAAAGTAGGTGAAATCCTTCCCGCGGCCGTGGTTTTTCACGACGACGAGCGAGAAGGCGCCTTGTCCCATGTCCAAAGACCGCTCCAGGTCTTTCACCGAATCGACGGACCCGTCGGTCACGTGCCAGAGCGTCAAGCGAATCCCGGCTTCGCCTGCGAACCGCAAAATGTCGGCGCTGTCGAGCCAGCGCGCGAGAATCCGGTTACTTTGGGCCGGCAGGTCGACGACGACGCTGCGGTCGGCGGCGAGAGCGCGGTTGATGATCTCGTCGGCGCTCGCGAAGTCTTCGAGATCCGCCGCCTGCGTGTACGCACCGTACGTCCGCAGCAACGTCGCGTGCGACGCGTCCGCATCCACGCCCGCGAACGGTGCGGAGCGATCGATGAACCATTGTGAAAGGAGCCGGGCAACGAGGCTCTTGCCGACACCGCCCTTTTCCCCGCCAACGAAATGGATGTGACTCACGGCGGGGATACAAAGCTCAATTGACGCCCCGAGTCAACAGCGGATCGGCTCCGCGTCGACAGGTCAGTGACTAGCTTGGTCCCCCACCCGCAGCCGGACACGCGACGGGTGAAGCGATCGTCTCTTCCTGCTGGGGAGCTCGAGGTGGAGCGGCATCGCTCCCCTCGACGTGACGTGCGAACCCCTTCTGTCGAGCGGAGCCTTGCCGGAGGCAAGGCGGAGCGAGCATCTTGTTCCTGCTGGGATGCTCGAAGGGAGCGGCACCGCTCCCTTCGACGTGACGTGCAAGCCAGGCTGCGAGAGCGGAGGCGAGCGAGCGAAGCGAGTCGAGCCGGAGCGAAGCGCTCAGGCTGACCCGGGGTCTCCGACTAGGGCAATGACCCGGGTTACTGACTAGGGCAAGCACGCCCGCTCACAGACGGCGCGGATGCGCGCGACTTCGTCCACGAGCGCATCGAGCGGCGGCATGTTCTGATCGCGCTCGAGCAAGACGGGGACGGGACCGGTCCGCAAGAGCACGCGCTCGAGCAGGGAAAGCACGGGATCGGGAGTGTCCGATCCATGCGTGTCCACGGCGATCGCGTCGGGCGAACGGGGCGGCCGCGCCTCGCCCAAACCGCGCTCGTCCACGGCGAACCACTCGTGACCCGCGACGTGAATCTGGACCACGCGTTCGAGAGGCACCGCGCGCATCCACGCGTCCACGTCGAAGCCGAAGTTCGTGGCGTTGACGTAGGCGTTGTTGATGTCCAGGAGCAGCCCGCAATCGGCCGCGTCGCACACGCGAGCCAAGAACTCCGCATCGCTCATCTGCGCCTGACCGGGATGCCAGTAGTAGCTGATGTTCTCGATCGCGAGCGGCAGCCCGAGCCGGTCGCGCGCGCGCATCACGCGATCGGCAATGCGGCCGACGTTTGCCTGCTTTCGCGGGGCCGGCAGGAGCTCGTGCATCGACCGCCCGTCCACGGCGCCCACGCAAAGGTGGTCCGAATGCCAGGGCGTGTGCACCGCGCGCAGAAACGACGCGAGATCGTTCATGTATCGTTCTTCGAGAGGGTCCGTTCCGCCCAACGACAGCGTGAGTCCGTGCGTGACGATCGGATAGCGATCCGCAAGAAGGCCGAGCGCGGCGGGGTATTTGCCGCCCCGCTTCAGGTAGTTCTCGGGCGACACTTCAAGAAAATCGAACGGCAACCTCTCGGCCGCCGTTCGCTCGACGAGCTCGTCGAGGAAGTCCCAACGAAGGCCGAGGCCGACGCCTCGGACCGCCGTCACAAGAGCTTCTTTTTCGCGTCGCCCGAGCACGTCCCGGCGCCGCAACTCGCCTCGTCCGCGGAAGACTTGGCCGGAGGCATCGTCTTCTTGACCACCGGCTTGGCCACCGAGGACTTCGCCGTGGCGGCGGCGGCGACCGGGGCCGGGGCGTCGGAGGCGGCGGCCGACGGAGTCGACGCGGCGACGGCCGGTGTCGACGACGACGCCGATGCAGCGGGGCTCGCCAGAGCAGCAGGCGCAACCGCAGACCCAGCGGCCACCGGCGACGCGGCATTCGCTCGACCCCCGCATCCGCTGGCCGAGCAAGAGGCCTGCGGCCCGGCGGCCGTGGACGAACCCGAAGGCGCGACTTCGTGTGCCGTGACCGGGCGCGCCTCGGTCCCCCCACACGCCACGATGGCGCCGGCGCCGAGGGCCGTCAGAACGGCAGCGATTTTCTCGAATGACAGATTGGGTCGCATCGTCGATTTCTCCGGGTTCTTCTTTTCGGCTAGTGCGCAGAATGTGTGGGCGGGCGTCCCGTCATGGGGACGGGGTCGCCGCGAGGTGCACAGTGACATCGGCCGTGTCGGCCACTTTCGCGATGAGTTTCGTGGTCCACTCGAGCAGCTGGCCGGCCGGGTCCCGCGGCCTGACGTCGTGCTCCTTCAACACCACGCGCATCGGTTGCTCCGAATCGATCTCGACGCGCGAGGGCTCGGACCCGGGCGCGGCCCCGGCGGGGTAATGGAACGCCACGCCGACGACGTCATCCTTCGGCACCGCGTGACCGTGCACCAGCAACTCGCCATGGACGGTCATGCTCACTTTGCGCACGTCTTCTCCGTGATCGCTCGCCGGGATGACTTTCGCGAGATTCGTCTCGGCAAGACCATCGATCGATCGAATGGCAAATTCGGCCCAACGGACGTTCTCGTTCGTCTTGTCACCCACCTGAACCTCGAGCCACGTCCGCGCATGGCGGGTCTGCGTCGCGTCATCGTCGGTGCCGAACGTGTTCGTCGTGAAAGTGGCCAAGTCGATCCGAACCGTCCCGCGGCACTTGGAGAGGTCGGCGCCGTCCACGTCGAGGGTACCGGCGGCGGCCGTCGCATCTCCCTTGATACGTTCTTTCAAGCCCGGCAGATCCACATGGGCACGGCTCTTGGGGTTGAGCGTGTAGTGCCAGGTAGGTAGCGCAGGCTCGGCCGTGGAAGCGGCCAGCGCCGAGGCGGCCGGCGCGAGTGACGCCGAATCGTCCTTCTTGCCGCACGCGGCGACGATCGAAACCAGCGTGACGAGTCCAGCGCCAAGCGGGCCGACGGCGCGACGTCCGAAGGAAGGCGGTTGCATGAAGTGATCTGGAGAAGGTACGGCCGGTCTGCAAAACCGGTTACAAAAAAGCGGGCGCGCGGCAGCCCGCTACGCGGTGATTCTGGTAAGTCACCGGTGTGGGTCTCTCTTCGCGCTCCACGTGGGTCGCTTGGCGTGCGATAGCGCGGCCCGCGGCTCGCCGGCCCCTTGGCGCTGCGCTCGCCCTTTCGATGGCGGGGTGCGCGGCCGCTCCGTCGCCGCTCACACCGGCGTGGCACGGAGCCATCGGCGTACCCGGCCGCGGCGTGCTCGCGAGCGGGGCCCAAGTGCGCCGTGCAGCGGAGGGGCTGCGCTGGCTCCGCGACAACGACAGGCATTGGGCTGTGCCGCGCTTCGCGAGCGCCATCGAGCGCGCCGCGGCGGTCGTCGCCCGCGAGCGCCCGGGCGGAACGCTGGTCGTCGGTGATCTGTCGACCCGAACGGGAGGCGGCCCCCTGCCGCCGCACTTCTCGCACCGCACCGGAATGGACGCCGATCTTCTCTTTTACGTCTGCACGCTCGACGGAGCGCCCGTGGAGAGCCCCGGGTTCATCCATTTCGGCGCCGACGGGATCGCGCGCGATGACGCCGGCGATCGCTGGCTGCGGCTGGATGTCGAGCGGCAGTGGCTCCTCGTGAGGACGATTCTGCAAGACCCGGAGGCGCGTGTTCAATGGATCTTCGTGAGTAACGTCGTCAAAGCGATGCTCCTCGAATGGGCGCTCGCTCGCGGCGAGGCGACGGAGATGGTGCACCGCGCGGAGGAAGTCATGGTCGAGCCCAACCCGGGAGGGGTGCACGACGATCACATGCACGTCCGGACCGCGTGCTCGCCCGAGGAGACGGTCGCCGGCTGCGAACCGAGCGGGCCTCGTCGATCATGGCTCACGTATGAATTGCCGCGTGCCGACGCGGCTCTCGAGCCTGGCGAAGAGCAGGTGCTCGTCCTCGCCCTGCTGCAGTCGGCCGCAGGGGCGAACGCGCCGAGCGCCGAACGCGCCGTCCTACCCGCCCCACCCGCGCCGTGACCCGAGACGCCGTGAACGTTCTCGTGCGCTGCGACGCGCTCGACCTCGCGCGCCACGTGCCCGCAGCGTCCGTGCAGCTCGCGTATCTCGACCCGCCGTTCGGCCTCGGGTCGTCCTTCGGCGCCCGCGCGCCAACAGGAGGCCTTCGCGCGGAGGGCCCCATCGCCTACGAGGACCGTTGGGCCTCGATGGACGCTTACTTTGCGTGGCTCGAGGCGCGCCTCGCGGTCGTTCGCGAGCGGCTGTCCTCGGACGGCACGATGTGGCTGCACCTCGATCACCGCGCCGTGCACGAGGCCAAAGGAGCATGCGATCGCGTCTTCGGGCGCGGCGCATTTCTCGGCGAGGTGATCTGGGTGCCCGGCAACGGCGCGCGGGGCGCCCGCCGGGGCCCCGCGGTGACGCACCAGACCCTCCTGCTCTACGCCGCGGGGCGGGACTTCGTCTGGAACGGCCACGACCCGAGCCTGCGCGAACCCTTCGCCAAGACGAGCCTCGCCATGCACTTCAAGCGAGAGGACGGCGCGGGGCGGCGCTACCGCGAGCGAACGATCGGCGGGCGTACGTACCGGTACTACGCCGACCAAGGCCGCGCGATCGGAAGCGTATGGGCGGATTGTCCGGCAATGGTGGCCAATACACCCCTGCGGCGCGAAACGACCGGCTATCCCACGCAAAAGCCACTGAAGCTTCTGGAGCGCATCGTGCGCGCGTCGAGCTGCGAGGGCGCGCGCGTACTCGACGCGTTTTGCGGGTCCGGGACCGCGCTCGTCGCCGCGGCGCGGGCGCGACGCTCGTTCACCGGATCGGACGTGGGAAGTCCGGCCATCGAGCAAAGCGCGAAGCGGCTCCGCGCCGAGGGCGCCTGCTTTGAAGTGCTTTTACCAGGGTCACCCTGAGTCTCGCTCCGCCTTGCCTCCGGCAAGGGCTCCGCTCGACGGAACGGGCTTGCACGTCACGTCGAGGGGAGCGATGCCGCTCCTCCTCGAGCTCCCCAGCAGGACGCCCGCTTCACCCCTCGCGTGTTCGGCTGCGGGTGGGGGCTACACTCGGACGGATGCCCGAAGCCGGTGAGATTGCGCTCTACCCTCTCTTTTTGAAGCTCGCGGGGCGGCGTGTGCTGGTGGTCGGCGCGGGCGCGGTCGCCGAGCGCAAGATCGCGTCGCTGCTGCTGGCGCGCGCGGACGTCGTCGTCGTCGCTCCGGCGGCCACGGCCGAAGTGCGCCGATGGGCGCAGGAGGGCGCCATCGCGTGGCACGAGCGACCTTTCGAAGCGGATGACGCCCGAGGCGCGTGGCTCATCGTGGCGGCGACCTCGGATGCTGGCGTGCAGCAGCGCGCGTCGGCCGCGGCGGACGCGCGCAAGGTCTTCGTGCTGGCGGTGGACGACGTGGCGAACGCAACCGCGTACTCGGGAGCGATCGTGCGAAAAGCGCCGTTCACGGTCGCGATCTCGTCCTCGGGCGAAGCGCCGGCGCTGACGCGGCTCCTGCGTGAAATCATCGAGCAGATCCTGCCGGGGGACGACTGGGTCGAAGACGCAAAGCGGCTGCGCGCGGCGTGGGTCAAGGACGAGACGCCCCCTTCCGAGCGCTTCGGACTCCTCGTTCGCGCGTTCGCGGCCCGCGCGCGAGGCGCGCCGCGCTAAACGCGCCCCGCCCGACCCCCGCGCCGGGTTTACGCCGGAGAGGCGGGAGAATCCGCTATGCGCCGTCCGACGACGGGGCCGACCACGAGCAGCGCGGGCGCAAGCACGGCGGCGTCACGGACACGCGCCGCGATATCCGCAAGCGTGCCCACGACGGTCTGCGCGCCGGGCAAAGTCGCGCGCGACAGGACAGCCGCGGGCGTCGACGCGGCGCGCCCACCGGCAACGAGCGCCGCGCAAATCGCTTCGACGCGCGACAGTCCCATGTAAAATACAAGCGTACCGTCGCGGGTCACGTTCGCGGCGAAGTCAGCCGCGCCGTCGGCCGCGTGCGCCGTGGCGAACGTCACGCTGGACGCGCAATCGCGGTGGGTCAGCGGGATGTTCGCTGCGGCGGCCGCGCCCAGGGCCGCCGAGACTCCGGGAACGATCTCGAACGCGATTCGCGCCGCCGCGAGCGCCTCGGCCTCTTCGCCGCCTCGCCCGAAAATGAGCGGGTCACCCCCCTTGAGGCGGATGACCTCCTTTCCGGCGAGCGCGCGCTCGATGACGACGGGATGAATGCGCAACGTAGGGTGGCGATCGCCCCGCGCGCGGCGGCCGACCGCGATGCGCTCCGAACGCGCAGGCGCAATGGCCAAGATGGCGGGCGACACGAGCTCGTCGTAGGCGACCACGCCTGCGCCCGCGAGCAGGCGGTGCGCGCGCACGGTGAGAAGGTCCGGATCGCCCGGGCCCGCTCCCACGAGCCACACCTTGCCCCTCGCGGGCGCCCGTGCGCTGTCGCCTGACGCGCTCACGCGTCTTCCACTCCCCAGCGCCGCGCGATGGCCCGATCGATCGGGGAGAAGAGCACCACTTCGCTCGCGCGTCCGAGCACGATGATGACGACGACGACCGAGAGCACCAGCGCCGTATCGCCGAGATCGCGCCCCGTCTCGAGGAGCTGTCCCAGACCGCCCGACACGAAGAGCAGCTCGCCGGCCATGAGCGAGCGCAGAGCGAACGTCCATCCAATCTTCGCCCCACCGAGAATTCCCGGAAGGGCCGCGGGCAGAGTCACGGTGAACATCATCCGGGCGCCGCGTGCGCCCATCGTTCGCGCCGCACGCTCGATGGATGGGGCGACGTGACGGACCGAGTTCTCCGTCGCGACGGCGATGGGGAGCGCGGCCCCGAGGACCACCACCAGCTGAATGGCCCACTCGCTCAACCCGAACCATAGGATGGCGAGCGGCAGCCAGCAGATCGACGGGACGGAGCTCAGCCCGAGCACGATCGGGCCGATGGACTGCTTGAGCGTGCGGACGCGGGCCAACGCGATACCGAGAGGGATCCCGACCGTCAACGAAGTGACGTAGCCGATCGCCAAGCGAAGGCCCGTGGTCCCGATGGCGCGCACGAGGGTCCCGTCGCGAACGCCGGAACGTAGAGAGCGCGCCACGTCGAGGGGACTCGGCGCGAGCGGCGTGTGCGCGACCTCAGATGCCGCGGCCCAGATGACGACGAGGATCGCCGCGACCGTGAGCCCCCGGAGCCACCCACGCATCGTCGGCCTCCTCGCGCGCAACCTTCTCGACTTCGCTGGCGATGCGGCGCGCGATGCCGTTCGCAAGCGCGCTGACGCGCGCGTCGTTGGCGGCGCGCGGTCGCGGCAAATCCACGTTCTCTTCGTGCAAGACACGACCGGGACGCGTGCCCATGAGGACGACGCGGTCCGCCAGCCGTACGGCCTCACGCACGTTGTGCGTGACGAACACGACCGTCTTTCGCGTTGCGCTCCAGATACGCTCGACTTCCCCCTGGAGGATTTCGCGCGTCTGCGCGTCGAGGGCCGCGAAGGGTTCGTCCATCAGAAGGACCGCCGGATCGGTGGCGAGCGCGCGAGCGATGGCGCCCCGCTGGCGCATGCCGCCCGAAAGCTCGTGCGGGTACCGGTCTCCAAAGCGCCAGAGGTGGACCAGCCGCAAGAGCTCCTCGCTGCGCGAAAGGCGGGACGCCGTCCCGAACCCCTGGAGCTTGAGGGGAAACTCGATGTTGTTTCTCAACGTCAGCCATGGAAAGAGCGCCGCGTCCTGAAACACCACGGCCCGATCGGGGCCGGGGCCGGTGACGACCGCGCCGTCGCGGAGAACGCTGCCCGACGTGGGCATCGAGAGTCCCGCGACGAGGTTGAGTAGGGTCGACTTGCCGCTCCCGGACGGGCCGAGCAGACACACGAATTCACCCGCCGCGACGCGGACCGAGACGTGCTGCAGGATTTCGATCGCGGCGGCGCGCGTGGTCACGGTGAGCGAGACGTCCTCGAGGGCGACGCTCGCGCCGGCGCGGGCCGCTGGAGCGGCCGCCGACTCGTGCGGTACGGGGGCTCGCCCATCGCTCCGAGCCTTCACGGATGTGAACACGCGCGCGTTATAACGACGGGGGCCGCGGTCGTCAAAGCCGGAAACCGGGCGGCCGCGGCGTTCGCGCGTTCACCGTTCGTAGATGATGACGTTGTGGTAACGCGCTTCGGAATTCGAAGGATTCTCGTAGGCATGGGGGCGGTCGGCCGCGAATGCGATCGAATCGCCCGAGCCGAGCTCGAACGTCTCGGCATCCACGTGCATCTTGAGTTGGCCGGTCAGGACGACGAGCACTTCGTGGGTGCCGTGGGCGTGCGGCTCGGACGCGTGCGTGGACCGCGCCGACAAGCGAAGCTCGTAGAGCTCGACGATGGGTGACGCCCCCGCCGGCGCGAGCGGCCGGCTCTCGAACTTGCCATCCGCCGACCGGAGAATCTGCGCGTCGCCGCGCCGCAACACCGCCGCCCCCGACTGCGGCGCACCCACGAGCTCCGCGAACGGAACTCCCAGGCCGACGGCGATTTTCCAGAGAACACCGACGGTGGGGTTGCTTTTGCACGTCTCGATCTGCGACAGGGCGGCGCGGCTGACCCCGGACGAGCGCGCGAGATCGTCGAGCGACAAGCTGCGCGCCTTGCGGCGCTGCCGCAGATTCTCGGCGACCCGTCGTCCGAGTTCGGCCGCGCCGATGTCGTCGCCCGGGCCCGCCAGGGGGCGATTCGGCTTGCGCGTGGGCACGTTTTCCTCCATTAGAGCGGACGAGTGGTCTACACCCGAAGGCCGGACGCAGGCAAAGAAAAGGTGCCCAGCCCGCGCCGCGCCGTGCGTGGAGCGCGCCGGACCGGACGGGCGCGCCTCGTGACTCCATGCTTTCCCGCCGCGACCTGATCGCCCTCGCGGGCGGAGCTCTGCTCCCGGCCGCGTGCCGATCGCACCGGGACGGAGTCGTGCGCATCGGGTTCATGACGAATCTGACCCACGCTCCCATCGTCGTGGGCCTGGCGTCGGGCCGGGTCGAGCGGGCGCTCGGCGCGCGCGTCGAGACGCGCAGCTTTCGTGCGGGGCCGCGCGTGATCGAGGCCCTCGTGGGCGACGCCATCGACGTGGGCGTCGCCGGTCCGTCCGCCATCGTATTCGCCCATGCGCGCCACGGCGCCGGCCTGCTGCGGGTACTGTCGGGCTGCGCCTCCGGGGGCGCGTCCTTCGTCGTTGGGCGAGCGTCGGGGATCCGGGGACCGGCCGATTTGCGGGACAAGACCCTCGCCACGCCCCAAATCGGCACCACGCAGGACATCGCTCTCCGAAAGTACTTGAAGCAGCACGGCTACGAGCCCTCCGAGCGGGGGGGTGACGTCACGGTCCATGCCCTCGATGCGACCACGATCCTGGCGGAGATTCGCCGCGGGCGACTCGATGGAGCGTGGCTGCCCGAACCATGGGCCACACGGGTGGTGCAAGAGGCCAGCGCCGATCGGCTGATCGACGAGCGCGACCTGTGGCCAGACCATCGCTTTCCGACGGCCCTCGTGGCCGCGCGGGGGGACTTCGTGCAGCGGGAGCCGGCCCTGTCGGCGCGCCTCTGCGCGGTCATGGGCGACGAGGTCGACCGAGCGCTTCGCGCGCCGGACGAAACGTGCGAAGCCGCGCGGGCCGAGCTCTCGCGGCTGCTCGGCAAGAAGATGCCCGCCCCTCTCTTCCACGAGGCCTGGCGCTACATCGACTTCACGAGCGACCCTCTGGCCGGCGCGCTTCAAACCGTGGCGGAGGACGCGGCGAGCCTCGGCCTCGCCCCTCGTTGCACGTGCAGCACGTTGTTCGCGGCCCCGGGAATTCAACCCAACCCGCAGCCCACGACATGATGTCCCACCGAAGCGCGCCGAAGCCCCTCGTTGTGCGCCTCCTCGGCGCCCTTCGTTCCCACGCATGTCCCCGCGTGCCGGCACGGCCAAAAAGCCGTGTGCTAAGAAGGCGCCGCTCCCCGAACCAGGTGCAGGTGATCGTATGAGCGCAACCCAAACGTGGAAAGAGGCCCTGGGTACCCGCGTGCCCGAAGCCTGGGGTCGAGAGATCGACATTTTCGAGACGCAGATCGAGCTCCGAAAAAAAGGGCGGATCGAAGAGAAGCTCTTCGCCGAAACGCGCCTACGGCGGGGGGCCTACGGGCAGCGCTACGACAACGGCCAGCGCCATGACGGCGAAAAGACGCAGGCCATCGCGTTCCCTTCGGGCGACGTCACCAAAGGCCCGAGCACGTTGTGGGACGCGCCGGGCATGCAGCGAATCAAGATTCCGTATGGACGATTCACGGCCGAGCAGCTCGATGCCCTTTCGGACGTCGCCGAAGAGTATTCGGATCGCATTCTCCACGTTACGACGCGCCAGGACTTCCAGCTCCACTTCGTGCACATCGAGGATACGCCGGATCTCCACCGCCGGCTCGCAGCGACCGGCATCACCACGCGCGAGGCGTGCGGCAACACGGTTCGCAACGTCACCGCGTGCCCCTACGCGGGCGTCTGCCGGGACGAGCCGTTCGACGTGCTTCCGTATGCGCGCGCGCTGACGTTCTTTCTCCTGGGTCACGACGACACGCAGGATTTCGGACGCAAGTTCAAAGTGGCGTTTTCGGGATGCAAGGAGAACGCCTGCGGGCTCACCAACTTCCATGATCTGGGCGCCATCGCGCGCACGCGCACGATCGACGGCGAGATCCGACGAGGCTTCGAGGTGGTCATCGGGGGCGGCTTGGGCGCCGTTCCCCAGGCCGCCCAGGTTTTCGACGAATTTCTCCCGGAAGAAGAGCTCTTGCCGATCGCGCAAGCCATGAGTCGGGTCTTCGCCCGGCTCGGAGAGCGCCAAAATCGCGCGCGCGCGCGCTTCAAGTTCGTCGTAAAGAAGCTGGGGCTCGAGGAGACCAAGCGACTCATCCGCGAGGAGCGCGCCCAGCTGCGGCCCGATCCGCGGTGGACGGCGTTTCTTTCGGATTTGCACGGCACCGACGAGCACCCGCTGCGGCCGGCCGGCCCGCTCCCTTCGCGGCCGTGGCCCGAAGGCTTTGCCGCGTGGCGCGAGACGAACGTCGTCGCCCAGCGTCAGGCCGGGTACGTGATGGCGGTCGTCACGCTCCCGTTGGGCGACCTCACGTCCGAACAGGGGCGTGCTCTGGCCGACGTCGCGCGCCGGTTCACCGGCGATACGATGCGAACGACCGTCGATCAGAATATCGTCTTGCGTTGGGTCAGCGAGGCCGATCTTCCCGAGGTGTACGCGGCTCTGGCGCGCATCCATCTGGCAACGCCGGGAGCCGGGACGATCAGCGACATCACCGCGTGCCCGGGCACCGACACGTGCAAGCTCGGCATCTCCTCGTCACGCGCGCTCGCCGCGCAGTTGACGCGCGAGCTCGCGGCGTCGGGCTTGGATCGGGACCCCAACGTCAAGCATTTGCACATCAAGACGAGCGGCTGCTTCAACTCGTGCGGCCAACATCACGTGGCCGATCTGGGGTTTCTCGGCGTGAGCCGCAACGTCGGGGGCCGGCGCGTACCGCACTTTCAGCTGGTCGTCGGAGGGCAATGGACGAACAACGGCGGCGCGTACGGCCTGGCCATCGGCGCGGTGCCATCCAAACGCGTGCCCGAGATCGTCAAACGCCTCACCGATCGCTATTCGAAAGAGCGGACCCCCGGAGAGTCGTTCGCCGACTTCACGAAGCGCATCGGAAAAAAAACGATTCGCGCCCTCGTCGAGGAGCTCCAGCAGCTTCCCACGTACGAACAGGACCCGAGTAACTTCAGCGACTGGGGCGATCCGCGCGAATACACCATTTCCGACATGGCCGAGGGCGAGTGCGCGGGGGAGGTCGTCCCGTACGTCGAGGTCGAGCTGGCCGCGGCCGAGCGCGAGATCTTCGAGTCCCAGCTCTTGCTCGACGAGGGAATGGCCGACAAGGCGACGGCGCGCGCGCTGAGCGCGATGGTCCTCAGCGCGCGGGCTCTCTGCCGCGAGAAGAATGCCAACGTGGGCAGCGAGGCGGGCGAGATCGTCGCCGAATTTCGTAAGCACTATTACGACACGCAGCTCTTCTTCGACCCCTTCGCGGGGGGCAAGTTCGCGCACTACTTCTTTCGCGCCTACGAAGAACGCGAAAAGCCGGCCTCCGCCGAGACCGCGCACCAAACGATCGAAGAGGCCACCCTCTTCGTGGACGCGGCCCACCAGTGCTACACGCGGCTCGGCTCCGGGCTTCGTGAAGCGGTTGCGACGAGGTGAAGATTTCCCGTGGACGCCCAGAAACTACAGCTCAAGATCTTCGTCACTCCGGACTCGGCGAGGGCCATCGAGCCCGAGGCATTCATTCCGGTATTTCACCAGTGGATCCGAGGCCACGTGCTACCCGAACTGGTCATCGACGTGGCCAATTACGGGCACGTGCCCGAAGGCCCCGGCGTGGTGCTCATCGGTCACGCCTCGGATTACTTCATGGATTGCGGTGAGGGGCGCCTCGGCCTGCTCTGCAACCGCAAGCGAGCCGCTCCGGCCCCCGCCGATCGGCTGGCGGACCTCGCCCGGCGCACGCTTCACGCGGCCGCGCTTCTGGAGAGCGATCCCGCGCTGTCCGGGAAGCTTCGATTTTCGACCCGCGAGTGGCTCTTCCGGATCAACGATCGACTCGCGGCTCCGAACGACGACACGACCTTCGCCTCCGCGGCGCCGGAGCTCGAGGCGCTTGCGCGGCGAATCTTCGAGGGGCCGTTCGAGCTTTCGCGCGTGGGCGGTCCGAAGGATCTCTTTTCGGTCCGGATGACGAGCGCCGCGAGCCCGACGGGAACCTCCCTCGCGACGCTGCTCGATCGCGCTGGTGGGCCCCCTGTAGCGAGCCTGTAGCGTCCCTGCCCGTGACCCCCCGCCCGACGATCATCTACGATCGTTGCGTCGCGGCTTTCGTGCCCTACCGCCGTGCGGAGGCGACGCCGGTGGCTCGGGCGACGGATTTGACGATGCCGATCGGGCGCGTAATATCACCGTATGACGGTCGCGCGGCTCGCCATTTCATTCGATGAGGACCTTGCACGGGCGGTTCGACGCGCCGCCGGAAAGCAGCCCACGTCCTCTTGGCTTGCCGACGCGGCGCGACGCAAGCTGCGGGCAGAGGGATTGCTGCGCGCCGTGGAAGCCTGGGAGGCTGAGAACGGAGCGCTGACGGCCTCCGAACTCCGCGCTGCCGCCAGAACACTCCGCGGCCGTCGTACCACGTGAGCCACGTCGTACTCGACTCGGGCGCTCTTATCGCTCTGGAACGGAGCGATCGGGCCGTTTGGGCGGCGCTCAAGCTCGCGGCGCTGAACAGCACCGATGTGCTCGTGCCAAGCTCCGTTGTCGCGCAAGTGTGGCGAGGCACGCCATCGCAGGCGCGACTTTCGAAGGCGTTGCAGCAATGCGTGAGCGCTTCTTTCGATGCCGTCGCGCGTGAAGTCGGCGAACTCTGCGGACGGACCCGGACACACGACATTTGCGACGCGCATGTCGCGCTGATCGCGGCGATGCATGGCGATGCCCTGTATACGAGCGATCCAGAGGATATGCGAAGGTTGATCCCCGCGTGCGGGAGGCGGCGGCCGGTCATCATCCGGTGTTGAGCGGCGCCGCCGAGCGCCCGCTCGTGCCCTCGCGGGGTCCTACCTCTCGCCCGTCGAGCCACTCCTGGCACGACGCTTGGCCGCGATGCGCTCGAGGAGCTCCTCGCGCGTGACGCCGAGGCGCGCCGCCGTCTTGTGCGCGAGCGACGTGCGCGCGACACCGGGTACGAAGCGGTACGTCGGTTGCTCGAGGCGGTCGAGCTCCACTTGCAGGAACTCGAGCGCCCGCGACGAGCCACCCTGCGAGAGTCCCGCGGCGAATTGCAGCAGGTGTGTCGTAACGAATCCTCGCACCCCGAGCTCCGGCAAGAGCGACAGCACGAGCGCCGCGATCTCCTCGCCCTCGGAGGGGTTGGTGCCCGAGCAAAGCTCGTCGAGGACGACGAGCGCGTCGGCGTCGAGCTCGTCGAAAAGGCGGCGGATGCGCAGGAGCTCCATGCCCAGATGGCCTTCGGGCTGATCGGCCCGCGCCTCCTCGAAGAGCGACGCGAAGAGGCCCGACGCGAACGGGATGCGCGCCGCGGTCGCGGGCGCGAAAAGGCCCGCCTGCGACAGAAGCTGCGCCGTCGCGATGGATTGAAGAAGGCGCGTCTTGCCGCCCGAATTGGGACCCGTGACGATCACCACGGCGCGGGGACCGGCGCGAACGTCGGAGACGATGGGGGAAACCCCCGCGGCCAGGAGAAGGGGGTTCCACAGCCCTCGCAGATCGAGCGCCTCGGTCGCAGGCGTCAGCTCGGCGAGCACCACGGGGAGACCTCGCTGCATCGCTCGATCCCGAAAGCCCATCGCTCCGAGCAACACTTCCGCGTCGCCGAGGAGCTGAAAGAGGAGCGCGACGGCCTCCTCGACCCCGTTGAACACCTCCGAGAGGAGACGCTCGGCGACCTCACCGCCCGTCGCGCGGTAGCCCCGCACCATCAGCGCCAATCGCACCCAGACGCGGCGCAGCAGTGGGGCGTAAAACGGGTTGCTACGATTTTCGTGCATGCCCACGATCTGCATGGATCGCACTTCGCCGTCGGCGCCCACACGGACGCGAAGGTCGATCGAGCTCTGGTGTTCCTCGTGCTCGAGGAGCGCGACCAGACGCCGATACGGCTCTCCGACGACGACGGCCGCGCCGAAGTCGCGAAGCCGGGACAGCGCCGACTCCGCGCCGGCAAACGATGCCGCGAGCAGCTCGAACGCCTCGCGCGCCGTGCGCAAAATCTCGAGGCGACGAACCCGCGGCGCCGGCTGCCGCGCCGCGCAGAGCAGCTCGCGGAGCCGAACGATGGCGAGGTACACGCGCTCGATCTCTTGGCGACGGACCGGCGAAGACGCGAGCTCGCGCAGCACGGCCCGCCGCGTCTCGACATCGCGGGGATCGACGGGCGGCGCGACCAGCGCTCGCGTCACATAGCGAGTGCAGGTCCGAACCGTTTTGCCCTCGACGCGCACGCCCAAGCATTGGTCGACGAGCTCGTCGACATACAGGTCACGACCGAACGCCTCCCGCCGCCAGGAGGACGCCGGCAGAGCGGCGCTGGCGATGGCGTCGTCGAACGCTTCGTGGGGTACGCCCGCGGCAAACGCAAACACGAGCGTTTGCCGGAGCGCCCTGACGTCCACTCTCATGCGCGCGTCCGCGCAAAGCAGATCCGGACACGGAGGCGCGGGGCTCGGCATGCCCCGGAGAGATTCACAGGAAGGGGCGAAGATCAGAAGTGAAAACCGGCCTTCCCGCGCTGCGCTGCCGCCAGCAACCTACTTTTTGTCGGTCTTGTCGGTCGTCTTGTCGGTCTTGTCGGTCGTCTTGTCGGCCTTGTCGGTCGTCTTGTCGGCCTTCGCACCCTTATCGGCCACCTTGGTGTGACAGCCGAGACAGCCGAAGCCCTTTTGGGTCGCCGGGTCGTACGGTTGCTCGCCGAGCAGCTGCGCGGTGGTCTCTTCGACCTTCGTCATCATGAACTCGACCATCGCCGGGTGCTTGGCCTTCATCTTCTTGAAGCCCGCCTCCGAGAGTTCCAGCTTCGGGAGACCCGGATTCGGCATTTTGAAGCTGCCGTCTTTCACGCCCGCGCCGTGGCAGAGAACGCACTTCGGCTCGGCATATTTCTTCGCGTCGAAGTCATGGAAAAGACCGCCCATTTTGGGCATTACGGTCGACTTCATGTATTCGAGTTTCTGGTCGTGCGACCACGAGTCCCACTCGCCCGGCCCGGGCTGGCCCGGCGGCCCCGAGGGGGCGCTGGCGGAAGGAGCGGCGCTCGCTGTGGGCGCCGCGGATTCGACCGGCGCAGCGCTCGCCGAAGGGGCCGGGGCTGCCGAAGCCGAGGGCGCGGCGCTGGCCGCGGGAGGATTGGACGGCTGGGTGGCCTCGGGCTGTCCCCCGCCGCAA
Source organism: uncultured delta proteobacterium (assembly GCA_963831555.1). Taxonomy (GTDB): domain Bacteria; phylum Myxococcota_A; class Polyangia; order Polyangiales; family Polyangiaceae; genus Palsa-1150. Next base: position 63,654 of record CAWHQT010000009.1, on the reverse strand, counting down.
GCCGCGGCGATGCCAGACAGGAGGAGGACGCAAAAGGCGACGCGATGGTTCATGGCGCCCTTGGATGCAACACGAGCGCAGCCGTTGCAAGCGAATAGTTCGCCTGCCGACGTCAAACACGTCGCCTTCTCAAGAGAGCTGCCCGGAAATGCCGGCGCTCTTTCACGAGCGGGGCCTCGAGGGGAGATCCTCCCACCCAGCCCCCCCAAGCCTCCCAACTTCCATTTCCGGCCACACCTTCAGTCTCAAATTCAGGCTCGCTCCACCTGGACGACGCCCTTCACTTTCTGCAGCGCCTTCATGACCGTCTTCAGTTGGGGCAAATCCTGGCACACGAATGAAAAAAGGTTGACGGCACGCCCGTCATCGCTGGCCCGGCAGTTGGCCTCGCTGATGTTTATCCCTTGCGCCATGAACGTCTGGCCAACATTGGCCAGGATGCCGGGCAAATTCGCCGTGACCACGCGGAGCTGAACACTCCGATTGATTCGAGCCTTGGTGTCCCATGTTATCTCGACCCGCCGCTCGGGATCGGTGTCGAACGCCTTCTGGCACCCGCGGCGGTGGATCGTGACTCCACGGCCCCTGGTGATGAATCCGAGGATGTCGTCGCCCGGGAGCGCGTTGCAACACTTGGCGTAGCGAACGAGAACGTCGTCGATCCCGTTGATGCGGATGGCGCCTTCGTCGCGCTTGATGACCTTGCGCACGAGCCCCGCCAGGCGCCCTTCGCGCAACGACGGGGGCGGCCGGCTCTCGCGGCCCTCCTGGTCGGGCGGGGCAACCACTTTGAGGACCTCCTCGGGATCGATCTTGCCGTACCCGATCCCGACGAAGAGCTCTTCGATGTTCTGCACCTTGAGGACCTCGAAGAGCCGCCGCAGCTCGCCCTCGTTCTTCAGCAGTTTGCTGGCGCTAATCCCCGCCTTGTGCAGCTCTTTTTCGAGCAGTTCCTCGCCGAGCCGCTTGCTCTTGTCACGCTGCTCTTGGCGCAGAAAATTGCGCACCTTTGCGCGGGCGCGCGTCGTGCCGATGAAGTCGAGCCAGTCCTTGTTCGGCTGCTGGTGCGCGCTCGTCAGGGCCTCGACCACGTCGCCGTTGCGCAACTTGTAGCGCAGCGGCTCCATCTTGCCGTTAATGCGCGCTCCGGTGATGTGGTCGCCCAGTTGGGTGTGGATCTGGTAGGCGAAATCGATGGGCGTCGCGCCGCGCGGAAAGACCCGTACGTCCCCCTTCGGCGTGAAGACGTAAACCTCGTCCTGGAAGAGGTCCACCTTGACGCCCTCCAGAAACTCGGCCGGATCCTTCATCTCCTTTTGCCACTCGAGCAGCTGCCGTAGCCACGAGAACCGCTGGGCATCCTGCTCCGCGATCCACCCGCCGCGCTCCTTGTATTTCCAGTGTGCGGCGATGCCTCGCTCGGCCACGCGGTGCATTTCGTGCGTCCGAATCTGGATCTCGATGCGTTCGCGGCCCGGTCCGATGACCGTCGTGTGGAGCGACTGGTACATGTTCGGCTTGGGCAGGGCGATATAGTCCTTGAAGCGCCCCGGCACCGGGGTCCACTGCGAATGAATGACGCCCAGGGCGGCGTAACAATCGCTCACGCTTTCGACGACCACGCGGAACGCGATGAGGTCATAGACCCCCTCGAGCTCGGACTGCTGCGCCTTCATCTTGCGGTAGACGCTGTAAAGATGCTTCGCGCGACCCGACACCTCGGCGGCGAAGCCCTGCTCCGCGAGTCGGTTCGAGAGCGTCCGGCAAACGTCGGTGATGTATTTGTCGCGATCGCGCTTGCCCTTCGTCATCGAAGCAACGAGCTCGGCGAACGATTCGGGCTCGAGGTAGCGGAGGCTAAGGTCTTCGAGCTCGCTCTTGAACGACTGAATGCCGAGACGGTTGGCGAGCGGCGCGTAGATCTCGAGCGTTTCGCGGGCGATGCGCTCTTGCGACTCGCGCGTCATGTGCTCGAGCGTCCGCATGTTGTCGAGACGATCGCAGAGTTTGATGAGTAGGACCCGGATGTCCCGGGCCATCGCGACGACCATCTTGCGGAAAATTTTCGGCCTGACGATCCTCTTTGGAGGTGAAGTTGATCTTCGAGAGCTTCGTGACCCCGTCGACGAGCTCCGCGACTTCGACGCCGAATTCTTTGGTCAGCTCGTCGGTGGTGGCGAGCGTGTCCTCCACCACGTCGTGCAAAAGGCCGGCGCAAACGCTGGCGGCGTCGAGCCGCAGGTCCGCCAGGATGCCGGCGACACTGACGGGATGCACGATGTACGGCTGGCCAGACTTGCGGGTTTGACCCGCGTGCATCCGGTAGCTGTAATCGTACGCTCGCTGGATGAGGTCAGAGTCAACCGAAGGCTGGTACGCCTTGACGCGATCGATGAGGTGTTCGGCCTGGAGCATCGGCGTCGTCGCGCGAAGAAGCGCGCGGCGGCATGAAAAACCGTAACACTCGCGCCCGGCCCCGGCAATGCACCCCTGCCCAAACCCATCCCGAGCCCCGCACGAACGAACACGGCACGCCCGTCTGCAACGGTAGCGCTCGCAACGCCGTGGCGATGCCGCGCTCTTCGGGCTAACGGTCACGAGCCCCAAGCCCACTCACTTCATTTCAGGCCACACCTTGGGCGCCCCCCGTCCTCGAGTGCGCCTTGGGCCCGGACTTCCTTCGTGTTCCTCCCGCCCACCCCGCCGAGTCCGCCGTTCGCGCGCGCCAGCGTCTATGTGCACTTCCCGTGGTGCCTGGCGAAATGCCCCTACTGCGACTTCGTCAGCTACGTCGACCCCACGATCGATCATGAGGGCTACGCGACCGCCGTGCTTCGCGAGCTTTCATGGAGGGCTCCTCTCTTCGAGGGCCGCCGCATCGAAAGCGTGTTTTTCGGCGGCGGCACGCCGAGCCTCTGGGACCCGCGGCAGCTCGGCCGCGTTCTCGCGGGCGTGCGGAGTGCGCTCGACGTCTCGGACGATGTGGAGGTGACCGTCGAATGCAATCCGACCTCGCTCGACGAGGACACGGCGCAAGCCCTGGCCGGGGTTGGCGTGAATCGTCTTTCGATCGGGGTTCAATCGCTCGACGGTGATCGCCTGCGGTTTCTCGGTCGCCTGCATGACCCCGACGGGGCACTCGCGGCGGTACGCGCCGCCCTCCGGAGGGGACCCTCGCGAATCTCGGCAGACCTCATTTTCGGGCTCCCGGGCCAATCCGCCGCCGACGCGCGGGGCGAGGCGCTGGCGCTGGCGGATGTAGGGCTCGCGCACGTGTCCTGTTATCAGCTCACCATCGAATCGGGAACACGGTTCGGCGAGCTGGCGCGGCGCGGGAGGCTGCCGCTCGCCGACGACGGCGCCGTCGCCGAGTCGTTCCTCGCGATTGATGAAGGGCTCGCGGCACGGGGCCTTCGTCACTACGAGATTTCGAACTACGCCCGCGAAGGGCAAGAGGCACGGCATAACCTGGGTTATTGGCGAGGCGAGGAGTACCTCGGTCTAGGCTGCGGGGCGTTCGGCTTCCTTCGCACGCGAGCGGACCCCGACTGTGCCCGCCGTGGCGCGGGTCTGGAGGAGCGCACGGGCGCTCGCCATGGGGAAGCGACGGGGGATGGCGCCGGCACGCCCGCGGCAGGAGCTCAGCGAGCGCGTGGCGTTCGCTGGCGTAACGCCCTGCGCCCGGAGCGCTACGTGGAAGCGACGCGCGCCGCCGCCTCGGATGACGCGCCCGCGGGCGACCTCGTCGCCGAGACCTGCGAGTCACTGGACGCCGACGCGATGCTCCGCGAGCGCATCATGCTCGGCTTGCGGCTCGACCGCGGGATCGACCTGGAGGCAGCAGCCCTGGCGCTCGGCACGGTGGGCTTTACGACGGAGCGGGATCGGGCGGTCCGATGGCTCGAACAGCGTCACCGGGTCGTCCGCGACGGATCGCGCCTACGCATCCCAACCAAGGCGTGGCTTTGGGCGGACGACACGTGCGCGAGGTTATTTTAGCGAGATCTCGCTCCGCTCGACCGCATTTCCGGGCGGTCGATCCGTGTTGTCGACCTCGATGACGGGGCCTTACCTCCGTGCGAGTGGCCGCGCGGGCTCCAGCGGGCAGGTCGATCCACACGTCTGCCGTGGGCATGAGCACCGGAGAGCGGCAGACCAACCCACCATGAACCTGGTGACAACTAGGGGACTCACTTGTTCTCCGGGCGGCGTTAGTTCAGCATTGCCGCGGAGTTTGCCGGTCACGGGCCTCGTCGCGAGTTTGTCCCCGTTCGGCGCCGCCCGGGTGGCCAGGAGTCGCGGACGGGACGAGCGCCGACGCGGCCACAAGCGCTCGTGGGTTTTTGCTGGACAGGCCCAAGATGTTGGGGCTAGTAACTCGATGTGTGGCTCAGCGCGAGGGCCACGTCGCCGTCGCGCACGGGCCACGGAATCACCCGGATCGCCTGCATCCTCGGGGGCATCGGGGGCACGCTTGCGCTTTGGCGGTAGGGCACGGTGGCAGGCACGGCGGTTGGGCGCGGCGTTTTGTCTCATCGGAAGAGGTTTCGGTGAACCTAAATCTTGCCAGATGCTGAACAGGATGACAGTCTGAGAACTCCTTCCGCGCTCTTGGTTCGACGGGGCGCGGAACAGTGGGCTTTGCGGTACGCGGGTACGCGAGAGAGAGACGGAGAGACGCCGCTCCCAGGCGGAAACGGCCGCCGGCTGACGGGAGCAACGTCGAACCGGAATGAAACCGGCGCAGTTGGCGGGCTCGTGTCCACGCGTAATCGTGGCGCAAGTCCAATGGTTTTGTATTGCCTCGCCCGGTCGCCCACGAAGGGGGCCGGCGAGCACTCGGAGGACAACGATGGCAAACTCCTCGGACATCAACGGACACGGTCTCGGCACACGGAGCGGTGATACGCGGAACGGCGCGATGCGGAGCGGTCATACGAAGTCGGCGCGCGCTCCGGAGAGAGACGCGGAGAAAGAGAAGCGGCACGCCCGCGATGCGGTCAAGAAGCGCGCCCCGACGGCGAGTGCAAAGCCTTCGCGCGCCTCCCGCGGCGTTCGCCTGGAACGTCGTTACACCGAGCCCGGGGTGGACCCTCTCGATGCCGTCGTCTTCGAGCGCCGGTCGAGCGCAATCACCAACCCCGACGGAAGCATCGTCTTCAAGATGGACGGCGCGGAGGTGCCCGCGAGCTGGAGCCAGCTCGCGACGGACATCGTCATCTCCAAGTACTTCCGAAAGGCAGGGCTCCACGGCGACAAGGACCAGGGCGAGAAGAGTGTCCGCCAGGTGGTCTATCGCCTCGCGCACACGATCCGCGTGGCGGCCGAGGGAGCGGCGCTCGGAGGATCGGCGCGCAAATCGCGCGAAGCCGGCTCCTACTTCGCCACGAAGGCCGACGCGGACGCGTTCGAGGCGGAGCTCTCCCACCTGCTGGTAAACCAGTACGGGGCGTTCAACTCACCCGTATGGTTCAATCTGGGATTATGGCACGAGTACCGGATCGCGGGCTCGGGCGGCAACTGGGCGTGGAGCTTCGAAGACGAAGCCGTGGCCGAAACGAAGACCGCGTACGAAAGGCCGCAGTGCTCTGCGTGCTTCATCCAGTCGGCCAAAGACGACTTGATGTCCATCTACGAGCTCATGAAGTCCGAAGCGCGCCTCTTCAAGTACGGGTCGGGAACAGGCTCGAACTTCAGCGCGATTCGCGGACGTCAGGAAAAACTCTCGGGCGGAGGAACGTCCTCCGGGCTCATGTCGTTTCTCGAAGTGTTCGATCGCGCCGCCGGCGCGACCAAGAGCGGGGGCACCACGCGTCGAGCCGCCAAGATGGTCTGCCTGGACATGGACCACCCGGAGATCGCCGACTTCATCGGCTGGAAGATGCGCGAAGAGAAGAAGGCGCATGCCCTCATTGCAGCCGGCTTCAGCGCCGACTTCAACGGCGAGGCGTACCATACGATCAGCGGCCAGAACTCGAACAACAGCGTGCGCGTGACAGACGAGTTCATGCGCGCCACGCTGGCGGGAGCCAAGTGGCAAACGCGCTTTCGAACGACCGACCAGGTCTGCGAGACGTTCGAGGCGAAGGACCTCTGGCAAAAGCTCGCCGAGGCGGCTTGGGCGTGCGCGGACCCCGGTGTCCAGTACGACTCGACCATCAATCGATGGCACACCTGCCCGAACTCGGGGCGCATCAACGCGTCCAACCCGTGCTCCGAGTACATGTTTCTCGACGACACCGCCTGCAATCTCGCGAGCGTCAACCTCACCAAGTTTCTTCGCGAAGACGGCTCGTTCGACGTCGCCGGCTATCGCCACGCGTGCCGCGTCTTTTTCATCGCGCAGGAAGCGCTGGTGGATCTCTCGAGCTATCCCACCGCGGGAATCGCCAAAAATAGCCACGACTACCGCCCGCTCGGCCTGGGCTATGCGAACTTGGGCAGCCTGCTCATGTCGGTCGGCGTGCCCTACGATAGCCGCAAAGGGCGCGCGGTTGCCGCAGCGCTCACCGCGATCATGTGCGGCCAGGCGTATCGAACGAGCGCCGAAATGGCGGCCGCCAAAGAGCCATTCCCAGGGTATGCAAAGAACCGCGAGCCGATGCTGCGCGTCATGCGCTTGCACCGCGACGCGGCGTACGGAATCGACCGAGACGCATGCCACTTGCCCGCGGACACGAGCGCAACCCCGGGCGAGCTGTACCGAGCGGCCTGCGAAGATTGGGACGATGCCGTACGCCTCGGCGAGATCAACGGGTACCGCAACGCGCAGGCCACGGTGCTCGCGCCGACCGGAACGATTGGCCTTTTGATGGACTGCGATACGACGGGGATTGAGCCGGACTTCGCGCTGGTCAAGTTCAAGAAGCTCGCGGGGGGCGGATACTTCAAGATCGTCAACCAGACGGTACCCCGCGCACTCCGCGGGCTCGGCTACGGCGAACGTGAAATCCAAGAAATCGTGGCCTACATATCGGGCACCAACACGCTGCTCGCGGCCCCGCACATCAACCGCCGCACGCTGAAGGAGAAGGGGCTCACGGACGCGGAGCTCGCCAAGGTGGAAGCCGCCATTGCCGGCGTCTTCGATCTCGAGAGCGCCTTCGCACCCTGGGTGCTCGGCGAAGAGGCCTACGAACGGCTGACCGCGACGAACCCGCAGAGTGGAAAGGATCGGCGCCGCGCCAAGGGCTTCTCGCTTCTCGAGGAAATCGGCTTTTCGCGCAAGCAAATCGAAGAGGCCCAAGATTGTATCGTCGGGCGTATGACCATCGAGGGGGCGCCCCATTTGAAGGACGCCCACTATGCAGTATTCGACTGCGCGAACCGTTGCGGCAAGGCGGGCGTACGTTTTCTCGCGCCGATGTCGCACGTGCGCATGATGGCGGCGGTTCAGCCATTCCTCAGCGGCGCGATTTCGAAGACCGTGAACCTCCCGAACGAAGCCACGGTGGAGGACGTGCAAGCGATTTACGAGGAGGGGTGGCGCCTCGGATTGAAGGCCGTTGCGCTCTATCGCGACGGGTGCAAGGCCAGTCAGCCGCTGTCGTCGTCCGGCGAGAGTGGCGCCGACAAGGACAAGAAGGCCCCGGAGAAAGCCGCCTCGGGGCGCGGGGACACGGGCAGCTCGGGTCCCGATCCTCTCCTCGCGCCCTTGCCGCAGAGCGCGGTGACCGAATCGGGACAGCTCGCTTTGCCCATGGCACCGGCCAACACGCGCATCTACGGCCAGCGCGCCAGATTGCCCAAAAAGCGGCACGGCTTTACCCAAGAGGCCCGCGTCGGCGGCCACAAGATTTTCCTGCGAACAGGAGAGTATGCCGACGGATCGCTGGGCGAGATCTTCATCGATATGCACAAGGAAGGAGCGGCGTTCCGGAGCTTGATGAACTGCTTCGCCATGAGTGTGAGCATCGGTTTGCAGTTCGGCGTTCCCTTGCAGACGTACGTCGATCAATTCACGTTCACACGCTTCGAGCCGCAGGGGCCCGTCGAAGGCCATCCAAACGTGAAGTTCGCGACCTCGATCGTCGACTTTATTTTCCGAGCGCTCGGCGTGGAGTACCTGCGTCGATACGATTTGGCGCACATCAAGCCGGAGGCGGACGGGCCCCTGGTGGACACGGAGCGGAATCTCGGCTCGCCTTCCGAACCGGCGAGCCTGCGACAATTGCCGGAGGCTCACGTACGAGAGGGCTCCGTGCACGCGCTGCCCGCACAAGGGGCGCCTCGAACCGTGCCTCCGCCCGAAGCCGCGCCCGCGTGGTCGCTGAGCGAGACGCTCGGCGAGGGGACAGGCTCCGCGCTGGACGCACAACTCGACAAGATGATGGGCGACGCGCCCGTATGTGACGTTTGCGGACACATCACGGTGCGCAACGGCGCTTGCTATAAGTGCCTCAACTGCGGCAACTCGATGGGGTGCTCGTGATGGCGAGCCTCGAGAGCTGCTCGCAAGTGCCGGGCAGCTCTTTCACGAGCCAGGTTTTGGGGGAGATCCGCTCCCCCAAAGCCCGCCAACTTTCCATTTCCGGCCAGACCTCCACGTAGAGCCGGCGTCGAGCGCGGCTGCTACGGTGGGAGCATGCGGCGCAGCACCGTCATCGGCTTTGGGTTTCTCGCGCTTGTTGCGTGCAGCGACAGCGTGAGAGGCCCGGGCTCCAACGGGGGTTCTGTGTCGACGGCCGAGCTCCATGCCGGCGCCGCGAGCAACACGGACGCCGGCGTGGATGCACCGGGCGGGGACAGGCCCGGCGGCTGGTAACCCACGCCGCTCCGGCGAGGACCTCGGTCGCGACGTGGGCGTGGTGACATGGGCGCGATACCTGTAGGCTTGCCCGCGATGAAGCCTGTCGGCGCATTCCATTGTCTGGCATTGGCCCTGTTTTTTCCCGCGCTCTTGATGGGTTGTCCGAAGAAGGAGCTTCCTCCCGTGGAGGAGTCCAAGCCCGAGGCGGCCGCTCCCGCAAGCACCCCCGAAGTTACCGAGCTTGCGCCTCTAATCGACGATGCGGGAACCGATGCGGCGGAGCCGGGTCCCAAGAAGCTGACGGGGGGTGGCGGCGGAGGCGCCAATGCAAACCAGCTCAAGATCAAACAATGCTGCAACGCGATGCGCTCGCAAGCGAAGCAACTTGGGTCGTCGCCCGAAGCGAACCAGCTGATCGCGTTTGGCATGCAGTGCGACATGATGGCCGCTCAGGTCGGCCCGCAGGGCACGGCGCCCGAATTCAGCCAGCTTCGTGCGGTGCTAAAGAGCCTGAAACTGCCGGCCGCGTGTCAGTTCTGAACGTCCTCCGATCCCTTCGCGAATCCTTCTTGCTGGGACTCGCCGTTGTCGCTGCCGGGTGCGCGCCGGAGGCCTTGACGAGTCAGTTTGCGCCGGGCTTCGCGCCCGGTCATCACCTCGTTTCCGTTTTCGGCGTCTACAAGGACGGGCAGATGAGCTCCGGCGCGTGGGACGCGATTGAGCCACGTTTCGCGCATGCGTTGGGCGCTCCCTTATGCGATGCCGGCTACACGGACGCGTTCGCGGGGACCCACGGCGCGTTGGCGTCGGCCATCGAAGATTACGCGCGGGCGGACGGGCCAACCGATGACCTCCTCACCCAGATCGCGCCCGCGGCCCAAGGGGACTTGATTCTGGTGGTCACCTTCTCCGGCAAGCTTCCCGCGCACGCGACGACCGAAGCTCATCAGGACGCGCCGGCGATTGGAGGGGGCCCGGGCGCAGGGCGAGGGGCGATGCAAGGCGGCGGTCCGCGCGCCCCCATGACCCCGCGCAACACCGACGAGCTCGATCTGTCCGCGTCGCTCTTCTCGGTCAGCCGCTCGCAGTCGGTCGCTGTGGTCTCCTTGCGGTACATGGGCACGAGCGTGGACGAGGCCGTGTCGAAGCTCGCGGCACGCTTGGAGGAATCGATCCCCGGGTCCGCATGCGCGGGCTGGAACTGGGACGCCAAAGTGGATCCGGAAGCCGTTCGGCACCTCGATCCGTAGTCCCGCTCCTCCGTCGAACCAAGGGTCGCCGCAGACCTGCGATTTGCGCGGAGCGCCCAAAGGACCCATTCGACGCTTGAGAACACGACGAGCAACGGGAATATAGCCTTCCCAAACACATGGCCGTTCTCACGCCCCTCGAAGGTGAAAGCGCGCGGGTCCTTCTGGCCGCCTATGGTCTGCGCGAGCCCTGGACGCTGCGCGGAATTGCTGCCGGCAGCGTCAACTCGAACTTTGCGGTCGAAGCCGGGCCGCGTCACTTTTTTCTTCGCGTTTACGAGGAGCGCGATCGAGCGGGAGCGGAGCGCGAGACGGCCATGCTGGAGCGCCTGGCGGATCGAGGGGTGCCGACGCCGGCGCCCCTGCCACGGATGGATGGGCGCCTCGTGTCCGAAGTGCACGGCAAGCCCGCCGCGCTCTTTCCCTGGCGGCACGGCGTCATGCGATGCCAGGCCGGGGTGACCGAGGAGGACGCGCGCCGACTCGGCCACGCCCTCGCGCGGGTGCACGTGGCGGGAGCCCAGGAGCGAGCCGAAACCGGGCGGTTTCGCTTCGAGGACTTACGCGACCGGCTCGACCGAATCGGCCAGAGCGGCGACGTTCGCTTCGCCCCGCTCGCGCCGAGCCTTCGCGATGCCCTCGACCGCGCCCACGCGGCGCGTGCGCGCGATTTGCCCTCGGGGCTAATTCACAGTGACCTTTTCCGCGATAACGTCCTTTGGAATCAGGACGGAGACATCGCCGCGCTGCTCGACTTCGAAAGCGCGTGCGAGGGCACGTACGCGTACGACCTGATGGTCGTCATTTTGGCATGGTGCGTGGGCGACGACCTCGACGGCCACCTCGCCGGGGCCGTGCGCGAGGGTTACGAACGCATTCGCCCCCTCTCCGGGCCCGAGCGGCGGGGCCTGCGCGCGGAGGGCTGCTTTGCGGCCCTTCGCTTCACGATTACGCGCATCACGGACTTCGCCATGCGTACGCACGCGGCCGGTCCCACCGTCGTCAAGGATTGGAAGCGCTTTCTCATGCGCTACGAGCGGTTAGGCGCGCTCGGCGACGACTGGTTTTAGAGAACCCACGTCCCGCTCTGGCAATGCCCAAAGTTCCGCCCGCAGACGCACGATTCGGGCAGTAACCTTCGCGAGCAAGGCGGCTTGACCTCCAAGCGCTTCATTGGATTTGGCTTCGTTCTCTTCGCCGGGCCCGCGCGCGTCGCGCGTCGCGCGCAGCACTTCGAGCACTTCGCGGTGGAGCTCTTGGCCCGCGCTCACGACCCACGTATCGAGCTTGTCCGCAAAGTCATCGATGAGGCCTTCGAGCTTGGGCGCGACCTTCTTCGCCGTCTCGCGCATGACGTCCGGGGCCAGCGCCTTCGCGCGCTTCTTGAACTCCTCCTGAATCTTGCCACGCGCAAACATCGCGAAAATCGCGGGCCCCGCAATCGCCAGCACGCCGCCGGCCATCAGGTTTACCGCCATCAACGCCATGCCGCCGAACATGAGCGCAACGACCCCGACGTCGTACTTGATGGTGTCCACCTGGACGTCCAAACGCCGGGCGTCGCTCCCCAGCACGGCTGCCACCCGACGCGCACTGTCGCGCGCGTCTTCGCGCACAAGGGCGATGGTCTTTTCCGCGAGCCGCTCGAGCTGCATCGCGATATCGCGGGTCTCCTCTTCTGCCCACTGCTTGAATGCGTCCTCGAGAAATGCGGGCAAAAACTGCCTCAGCTCCTGGGGCTTGGCCGAGTCGATGACATTCGGGAGCTGCCGGCAGATATCGTCGACGAAGCGATCGAGGTCTTTCTTCGCCGCCGCCTTGATCCCCGACACGTCTTCTCGAATCTGCATTCGCCGCTGGTCGATCGTCCCGGTCTGGCCCGCAAGGTCCCCCTCCAATGCGGCGATGCGCCGTTCGATTTCGTCGCTTTTCATGTGGATCCCGCGGCGTCGCGCGTCGATCCCCTTGGACAGAAGCTCGGCAGCCAAGACCCCCTCGCCAAGGGCGTTGTCCAGCAAGATGCGCCCTCGCTCTTCCGCGAGAAACGTCGTCAAGTACGCGATGAGCGGCGGCAGTCCGCTCGCGGCGCCGCGGCCCGCGAGCGCGAGCTCGCTGCTGACCGGAAACACGACGGGGTCCTTGACCAGCGACGACAGGTGGAGCTTCGCGTAGGCGAGCGCTTCGCTCTGCTCGTCCTCGGAGAGAAGGTCCCACTTGGTGATGACGAATACGATCTTGTCGCGCGACGCCTTGAGAAGCTTGTCGTTCAAGAAGACGCGTTCGCTCTCCTTGAGGATCTGGCCCGCGTCCAAGAGAAAGAGAACCGCGTCGGCACGCGGTATGTAGCTATAGGTGATGTCGGCGCGCGCGAGCGACAGGTCATTCACGCCAGGCGTGTCGACCAGCAAGATTCGCTCTTTGAGGAGCGCGGCGGGATACCCGATTTCGAGATAGTCCACGTTCTCGGTCGCCGCGCCGCCTCCCACCGCGAAGCGCTTTGCCTCGGCGAAGGGGATCGGTTGCCGCTCACCCCCGTTCGCGACCACGAAGGCGACGGGCTCTTCGGCCCAGCGGATGTGGTGGATGGCGGCGGTCGTGGGCGTGACGCCCACGGGCAGCGCTTCCTCGCCGAGCAGTGCGTTGACGAACGTGGTCTTGCCGTGGTTGAACTCGCCCACCACGACGAGGTGAAACCGATCCTCCTCGAGCTTGCGAACGAGTTCTCGCTCGATTCGCTCGCGCAGCGTCTTCGTTCCGAGTGCGCCCGCCACGTCGCAGAGTCCCCCCAGCGCGGAAATGACGTCGTCACGCTTCGCGAAGAACGCGTCGAGCGCCGGGCGCGCCAGCTCGTTCTGGGCACCGGTCCCGTCGGGTTTTCCATCGAACATCGCCTCGGACGCCATCATCCGTCCCCTTTGAGAAGGGCGGCGACCTGTTCGTCGACATCCGTCATGGCCAGTCCCTGCGGGGCTCCGCCGATCGATTCGCGGTAGAGCCGGCTGCCCGCGAAGACCCGCATGGCGAGCACGCGCTTGGGCAGCCACGGGTGCGACGCGAAGACCTCCATGTACTTGCCGATGCCTTCGCTCGACTCGTCGTTTTGCTCGAGAAACGCGTCGACGTTGAATTCTTCGTACAGCCTGCGAGAACCCACGGCGAGCTTCGTGATGGCGCGCTCCGCGGCCTCTTGATTCCTGGCCACGAGCATCCCGGCGCGGTCGCACGTGATTTCTGCGCGACGCGACCACGTGCGCAGCGCAACGAGCGCCGGTTGCAGAATCCAGGGCAAGACGATGCCCGCCATGTACGTGAGATAGTGAAGCGCGGTGAGGTACGCGACGTGCGAATTGTGAATGTGGCCGCACTCGTGGCCGATGACGGTCAGGAGTTCCTCGTCGGTATACTGATCGATGAGCGCAGAGTGCACCATGACGAACGAATCGTCGTTCGTGCCCAGAGTTCCTGCGTTGAACGTGGGATTATTGACGATGAAGATCTGCGGCGTCGCGATCTGAAGAGTGTCCGCGGCGATCTTCGCGATCCGGTGGATGCGAGGAAACTGCCGTTCGCTCACTTTGACGGCGTGCCCGAGCAGCTGGTGCCTGCCAATCTGCTTGAAGACGCGAACGCTCGCCTCGACCGCCATGGCCACCGGTTTGGCGTTCTCGAACGCCACCCGCGACTGCCGGTCGAAGGTGTACGTGTATTCATGCCCTGTGGCTTGCGCGCCGCCACCGACGCGCTCGGACCGCCTGCGCGCTACGAACGCGTCGAAATCCAGTTGGGGTGCTTGCGCCATGTCGCCTCGGTTCAAGGAAAAAAGAGGGACCCCGCCTCCGGGCAGCAAGGCCGCATGGAGCCTAAGCACCGAGGCTCCGATCCGCAATTCGAAGGGCCGCGTCCCGGCTCTTTCGCGAGGCCCAACGACGCGGGCTCGAGCTCTACGTCCGCTCGCCTCGATTTCCAGGCTCCTGCCTTCACGGGCTCTTGAGGCCGCCGCTGACGAAGCGCATCTCAGCCGGCCCCGATTGCGCCCCCGACGCAATCGCCGCGGCGACGCTTGCCGCCGCGACCACGCCGGCGCCGGCGAGGCTCCAGGTGGCCCACGCCGGCCATCTCGCGCGCGCGGGCTCGTGTCGAGGCGACCAGGCCCACGCGGGCGCCGGACGCCAATCGAGAAGCTCGCCGCACCGATTGCCCTCGCACGTCGCCATTCGTACGGCATCCGGCACGAGGCCCGTCGTGGCCGCGATCCATCGGGCGCAGCGAACGTCCGCCGGCGGGAAAACCTCGCCCCGGGCGGCCCGGACGTTCTCCAAGTCTCCGACGGAGCAAGGTGGCGCGACCGGGGCCGGCAAGGGCTGCCGGGAGGTGCCCGGGCCGAGCTCCATCCATTCGGCCCACACGGGCGCTCCCTTCCATGTGACCACGAGCGCGTGAGGCCCTTCGCTCGCACCCACGCGCGCAACGGACCCCGCGGCGCCCACGAGCGCTCCGTCGAGCCACGTCTGCTCGCCCGAGGGGGTCACGAGCACCACCGTGGCCACGCGTGGCCGGTCGACCCCGACCTCCTCGCCAATGCCGGCAATGCGTCCTCCGTCGAGCGCCTCGGCGCGTGCCCAAGCGCGGTCGGCGGCGCTTTCATCCGTCGGTGGCACCCGGCGAAAGCGCATCGACCGCTCGCGGAGGACCTCGGCCATGAGCCACGCCGCATTGGGAAGCTCGGCGTGCGCTTGCAGGATCTGCCTCGCCGATTCAAGCGCGCGGTCGGCCGCGTCCCCGTCCCGTTCGGTGATGGCGGCGCGCGCGCGGTCGAGCAAGTCGTCCACGGTGCCGGCCGCCTCTTCGCTCCGCGCAAGCGCCGGCGGTGGCTCGTTCGCTGGCGGCGAGAGCGTGTCTCCGTGGGCACGCGCCCACGCCGAAATCACGCGTTCTTGCGAAGCGTCCGGGGGCTCTGGGGCGAGCCACACGATTGTGGCCCCGGCGGTCACGATCGCGCCGGCTTCTTTTTGCCCTCTTGCGCTTCGCCGAGGGCCTTTTCCACGGCTTCGACGTGACCGTCGACCTTAACGGCGCTCCACGCCCGCGCAATGAGTCCGTCCGGCCCGATGAGGAAGGTCGATCGAATCGTTCCCTCGACCTTCTTTCCGTACATCGTTTTCATCCCCCACGCACCGTAGGCCCTGTGCACATCGAGGTCAGGATCGCTGAGAAGAGGGTATCGAATGCCGATCTTGTCACGAAAGCCAATGTGCGTCTTGACCGAGTCCTTGGATACACCGACGACGGACGCTCCGCGTTTTTGGAGGCGCGGAGCCGCGCTCGAGAAGGCCTGCGCTTCGCGGGTGCATCCCGGCGTATTGTCCTTGGGGTAAAAGTAGACGATAACCCACTTCCCCGCGAAGGCGCGGAGAGATACCCGCTCACCTCCGTCGCTCTCGAGGTCGAAATTGGGGGCTTTGTCTCCGGCTTTCAGGCTCATGGGGCTGGGTCGCTCCGGTTTCTGGTCGTTCCGACCTCGTTCGGATTCAGCGCGCCGGTCTGGTAGGATACCATTCGAGGGGACGTGCAAATCAATTTCGGCGGCCGGGAAATCGCGCTCAAGCTCGTTTACTACGGGCCGGCGCTCAGCGGAAAGACAACCAACCTGCGTTCGCTCCACGAGCTCACGTCGGACAAGTCCCGCGGGCGCCTGATGACTCTCGAGACCAAGGACGACCGAACCCTTTTTTTCGACATGCTCCCGCTGACGCTGCGAGCCGAAAGTGACCGGCCGGCGGGCGGCATGACCATGCGAATCAAGATATTCACGGTGCCCGGGCAGGTGCTCCACGCATCGACGCGGCGGCTCGTCCTTCAGGGTGCCGACGGCGTCGCGTTCATCGCGGACTCGCAAGTGTGCGAGACGGAACACAATGCCGCGTCGTTTCTCGACCTTCGCCAGAACCTCAAGGACTTGGGCCTCAACCTGAAGGCTCTTCCGCTCGTGATTCAATTCAACAAGCGGGACCTCGACCGCGTGCGATCCGACGATGAAATCGGGGCGCTCGCGAGCCGCGGGCGGGAGCCGGTCTTCAAGGCCAGCGCGGTGCACGGCAAAGGTGTGATCGAGACGTTCTTCGGATTGCTTCACCTTACGTGGAGCAAGCTCGACGGCGAGCACCAGCTCGCGAAAATGCTGGGCATCGACGCGCGCGGTCTCCTGCCGATGGCCGCAAAGCAGCTCGGGTTGGAGACGGATGTCGCGACGCTCCTCGGGGCGTGCGTGGGGGGTAGGCTCGATCGGGATGCGCAGGTCGTCCCGTGACGGAAGGCGCACCGCACGTGGCCATAGAGGACGTCCTTCTCGACGGACGCCTGCGGCTCGAAGACCTCGTCGATCGCGAGGGCCTCGGCGAGCTTTGCAAGAGCTTCGTCGCGCTCTTCGGCATCCCCGTGCGCATTTATTCGAGCGACGGCGGGCTGCTCGCCGATGCCGGCGCCGAACACGAGGTCTGCGCGTACGTCAATACCCTGCCCGCGGGACGCCGGGCCTGCGCGGCCACGGTCGGCGCCGTCAAAACCCGCGACCCGGGGGACGCCGGGGACGTCGTCCATCCGTGCTTCACCGGGGCGACATATCGCATTCTGGCGCTCGACTATGACGGCCGCCGCGTCGGGCGGCTCATCGTCGGACCCTTCTTGGTCGCCAACATCACCGACGCACCCGCCTCTCTGCTCGATGTCGACCCGGGAATCGATAGGGCTCGCGCCCAGTCGCTCCTCGTGAAAATGCCGCGCGCCAAGCCCCAGACGGTCACGCGCATCGCCTCGCATCTGAAGAGCGCGCTCGACCTCATTCTCTTCAGTGGCCACAAGTCCTTCGTCACGAGCAAGATCCACGTCGCGAGCGTCCGCGAAAGCTACCGCCAGCTCGAGGACAAGGCCGCGCGCCTCCAGGAGGCGTTCGACCGGCTGAAAGAGTTGGACCACCTCAAGTCGAACTTTCTCGCGACCGTGAGCCACGAGCTGCGCACTCCGCTGACGTCGATCATCGGGTATAGCGAGATGCTCGCCGAGGGACTGGCCGGCGAGATGACCGCCGACCAATTGCAATTCGTCAAGACAATTCAAGAAAAGGGCGGCCAGCTCTTGTCGCTCATCATGGGCTTGCTCGACCTCGGCAAGCTCGAGAGCGGCACCCTACGGCTCGTCGCTCGCACGGTCACGATCGAATCGGTGCTGAACGAAGTGGTCTCCACCCTCGCGCCCGCCGCACGCAAGAAAGGCGTCAAACTCGAGCTGGACATCGGCCCGCACATCGCCGATGTGCGCGGTGATCCCGAGCGACTTCGCCAGGTGTTTTTGAATCTCGTCGAGAACGCCATCAAGTTCACGCCGCCCGAGGGCAGCGTCACGCTCCGGGCGCGGATGAGCGACGACTCGGCGGCCGGCGACGAGGACGGGCTCAGCTTGCTGGCGCCCACGCGCGCACGGGTGGAGGTGCGCGTGCTCGACACGGGCATCGGCATCCCCGTCCGCGAGCGCTCGCGGGTCTTCGATGCATTCTACCAGGTGGATTCGTCGAGCACGCGCGAATACGGAGGGACGGGACTCGGGCTCTCGATCGTTCGCCGACTCGTCGAGGAACACGGGGGCGCCATCACCATCGAGGACAACGAGCCGAAGGGCACGGTCTTCGTCGTTTCGCTCCCGCAGCCGACGGGCCCTTCGCCCGACGCCCCGCAGGCGCGCTGATTCAGAGGCGGCCATGGACGAGAGAGCACGAATTGCGATGCTCGCGCGAATCCTCTCGGTTCCGGCGGCTGGCGTCGAAACGGCCATCGGTGACGATGCGGCCGTGCTCGATTGCCCCCCGCATCGCCAGCGCATCGTTTGGACCATCGACGAGCAAGTCGAGGGGTCTCACTTTCGCGACGACTGGGCGTCCTTTCGCGATGTGGGATGGCGAAGCTTCATGGCGGCGGCGAGCGACATCGCCGCGATGGGCGCGACGCCTTGGTGCGCGCTCAGCGCGCTCGTTTTGCCCGACGCGGTCGATGACACGGCGCTCGAGCAAATCGTGCTCGGGCAGCGGGACGCTGCGAGAGAAGTGGGCGCCCCGGTCGTTGGGGGCAACCTCGCGCGAGGCCCCGCGCTCTCCATCGCCACGACGTTGCTCGGCACGTGCGCGCGGGCGGTCACGCGACGGGGCGCGCGGCCAGGCGATGCCTTGTGGCTCGCAGGTCGCGTGGGATGGGCTGCGGCGGGGTTGCGCGCACTCCGGGAGGGGAAAGCGCAGCGGCCGGAGCTGCAATTCGCGGTCGCTGCGTGGCGAAGACCCACCGCGCTCATCGCCGCCGGGCGGGCGATGGCCCCTCTCGCGCATGCCGCCGTGGACGTGTCCGACGGGCTCGCCCGCGACGTGGGGCACATCGCCGCCGCGAGCTCCGTCAAGGTCGTGTTCGAAGAGGCGGCCCTGACCAACGATGGGGTGCTCGTGGAAGCGGCCGCCGCGCTGGGATGCTCGGCGCTCGACCTTGCGCTTTATGGCGGCGAGGACTACGCGCTCGTGGTCGCAAGCGAAGCACCCATCGAAGGGTTTCGACGGATCGGCGAAGTGTGTGAGGGGCATGGCGGGGCGGTGCGCGGCCCGCAGGGCGAGCGTTCGATCGACGCGGGCGGATTCGACCATTTTGCGGGCAGCATCCTCCGAAGCGAGCTTGGCCTGGAGCACCGAACAGCTTGACGGACCGACGACTTCAAGGGTTTTGCCCGCATCGCAAGGCGCGACGACGACCCATACGCGGGTATTGCGAGGAGGCGTAACGCCGCGAGGCGGGCCAAACCCGCAGAAAGCCGACGGGAGTCAAGCTGCTCGGTGCTCTGGTACCGCTCGGCCGAAGTCCTGTCCGGGCTCGGACTGCCGCTTCGCGGCCGGCTTCACCCACGCTGACCGGCACCCCGAGGGACAGCGCTTCGCCCC
Organism: uncultured delta proteobacterium; assembly: GCA_963831555.1. Taxonomy (GTDB): domain Bacteria; phylum Myxococcota_A; class Polyangia; order Polyangiales; family Polyangiaceae; genus Palsa-1150. The sequence goes on along the minus strand of CAWHQT010000009.1, from coordinate 44,690 downwards.
GGAGACTCACCGCAAGGCGCGGTCGAACCGGTCGGCCGACGAGCGCCATAACGCCTCGGAGTGACTGCGTGCAAAAGCAATCTAGACTCCTGCGGGCAGACTCTGGTACAGGGCCCAAGGCGTTTGGCCCGAGTGACCCCCCGGGCGAAGCCGAGGGGCGGCGGGCGCGCAGCGATCCAAGGGCTTTGCCCGAACTGAGAGCGATATGGCCAAGACGAAGAAGGCTGCGGTGACCAAAGCGGCGTCGATCAAGCCGCCGGCGCCGACAAAGTCCGGAACGCCCAAAGGCGCCACAGCGAAGGACGAGGGGGGCAAGCGCAAACTCGGCCTCCGAGGCGCTGCTCCGTGGGCCGCGCGGCACGCTGCGAAACACGCCGCCGAGGCCCGCGCGCGCGCGGCCGAGCCGCCGCTTCCAGGCAGCGCCCGCGCTACGATTCGCACGCCCGCCGATGCGGAGGACATCAAAGAGCGCGTGCGTGATCTGCATGCGCTGCTTTCCCAAATCAAGGGGTTGCGCAAGAACCTGGCAAAAACGTTCTTCGACATTGGGATCGTGCTCAAAGACATCGAAACGAGGCGCCTCTACGAAGCGAAGCACTTTCCTTCGTTCGAAGCGTTCGTCGAACGCGAAATCGACCTTGGCAAGACCACCTCGCTGCGGCTCGTCCGTATCGTCGAGACATTCCAAAAGCCCGCCGCCATCCAGATCGGAATGGACAAGTTGTTCGCGGCGCTGGCCGCAATCGACTCGACCGCCGGGCAGACCGAGGTCGGAAGCGGAAGAGTCCCCCCCGCGCCGGTCTCGACGACCGCGTTGCCGCTGCGCCCCCCGGGCCGCTGACGGCCTCCGCGTCGTGGGGAAAGGGCACGAGAGCCGGTTAGCGGCCTCGCGGCAGCGTTATGGTCGCGCGCGTACCCATCCCCGGCTCGCTCTCGATGCGCACGTCGCCTCGGTGGAGGTCGACGATCTTGCGGACGATCGAAAGACCGAGTCCGGTGCCCGCCTCTTTCGTCGTAAAGAACGGGTCGAACACTTGGCCGAGCGCACTCGCCTCGATTCCCGTTCCTGTGTCTTCGACGGCGAGACGGACATGTTCCCCTTCACAATCGACGCGCGCCCGCAGTACGCCCCCCTCTTTCAGGGCCTCCAAGCCGTTCACCACGAGATTGAGCACCACCTGCTTTAGCTTTTCGGCGTCCCCAATCAAGACGCAGTCGCTGGCCAGATCGCGCTCGATGACCACGCCCCGCGCGGCGGCCGACCCCTGTTCCAGATCCAGTACTTCATCGACGAGCTTGCTGAAGTGAACCAGCTCCCGAACGGCCCCCCGCGGGCGAGCCAAGTCCAGAAATTCGGTCAATAGCCGGCTCAGCCTGCCGATCTCGTCCCCCACGATCTGCGCTTTGCGGCGCAAAAGACCCCTGGACTCTTCATCGACCGGAAGTTTGTCGACGTGGCGAGCGAGCAGGTGCAGCTGCAGGATCGCCGCGTTGAGTGGGTTTCGTATCTCGTGTGCGAGGTTCAGCGCGAGCTTGGCCATGGCGGAGAGCGCCTCGGCATCCGCCGCCCGTTTTTCGAGCGCCCGCCGCTCCGTCACATCGATCCCGAATCCGTACACGAGGGCCGGCTCGTCGCTACCCCCACGCGCCATCGACAGATGCCAGCGAACCCGCCGGCGCACGGGGCCTTCGCGCCGCTCGGGCGATCGCACCTGGCGGCTGGGGTCGACGAAGCCCGTCTCGACTTCCTGCGTGCGCCCGGCGCGCGCGAGTGCGATCGCCTCGCGGAGCCGAACGCGATCCTCCTCCGGGATCCAACGGTCGATGAACGGCCTGCCGGTGGCCTCGCCGGGTTCCACCCCGGCGAAGAGGGACGCCTTTCGATTGAAAAGCTCGACGCGATCGTTGGCATCGAGCCCGACCACCAGCACATCCGTCAGCTCGACGAGCGCGCGATACCTGCGTTCGAGCTCGTCGCTCTCGCGAGCGAGGCGCACTTTGGCGAGGGCCTGCTCGACCGTCGACACGAGCTCCTCGGGACGGAAGGACTTGGGCACGAACGCATAGGCGCCCGAGCGAAGCGCTCCCATCGCTGCGTCCATCGTGGCAAATCCCGTGATGAGGACCACTTCGCCGAACGGGCAGGCTTGCCGCAAGCGGGGGATAAGGTCGACACCGCTCGTGTCCGGGAGCTTTACGTCGACAATCGCGACGTCGAAGCCACGCGAGCGCGCGATCGCCAGGCCCTCGTCTCCCCGCGATGCGGTGGTGACTTCAATCGTGTTGGCCGCCGCGCGACCGTCCGAGAGCTCCGCGCTCATCAGCACGGCATGCAGCGAACCCACGAGCTCGACGTTGTCGTCGACGATGAGCACGCGAGCGCGCGCCGAGGCGCCCGCGTCGAGTCGAGAGAGCGTTGTCGCAGCCAACGCCTCACTCCAGAGCCAGAAGCCGCTTGAGCACGTCGTTGACCAATTGCGGGTTGGCCGATCCCTTCGTTTCCTTCATGGCCTGGCCCACGAAGAAGCCGAGGAGGCTCGTCTTGCCGGCACGGAGCTGGTCGGCCTGCCTTGGGTTTCGTGCGATGAGGAGGCGGCACAGCCCCTCGATGGCGTCTTCATCGCTCTCCTGGCGCATACCGAGCTCCGCGACGACGACCGCGGGCTCCCGGTCCGTGCCGCGAAGCTTCAGATAGACCTCCTTCGCCTGCTTGCCGCTGATGGCGCCCTTGTCCACGAGCGTGAGCAACGAAGCAACCTGGCTTGCGCTCACCGGGATCTTCGCCGTCAGCCCGTGCGTTTCCACGTCACGCAAGACCTCGCTCTGCACGAAATTGGCGACCTTCGTCCCGTTGCCGTGGAGGGTGGCCGCCTCCTCGAAGAACGCCGCCACGCGCGGATGCGCCGTGAGCACGTGGGCCGCGTACGGACTGAGGCCCATCTCGTCGACGAGTCGCTGGCGCTTCGCGCGCGGCAGCTCGGGCATCGATGTTCGTACTTCGTCCACGAAGGCGTCGCTGAGCAGGAGCGGCGGCAGATCCGGATCGGGGAAGTACCGATAGTCTTGCGCCTCCTCCTTGCTTCGCATGGCGAACGTCTTGCCTTGGTCTTCGTTCCAGCCGCGAGTTTCCTGAATGATGCGACCGCCCCCGTCGAGAATGACCGATTGCCGTTCGATCTCGTGGGCGATGGCGCGCTCGACGAAGCGAAACGAGTTGATGTTCTTGAGCTCGACGCGGGTCCCGAGCTTGGACTCTCCGGTCGGACGAAGGCTCACGTTCGCATCGCACCGAAAGCTTCCTTCTTCGAGGTTTCCATCGTTCACGCCGATGAATACGAGCACGTCGCGAAGGGTCCGAAGGTACTCCGCCGCCTCGGCGGCGCTGCGCAGATCCGGCTCGCCCACGATTTCCACGAGCGGTACGCCCGAGCGGTTCAGGTCGACGACGGAGACGGCGCCGGCGTGCACGCTCTTCCCGGCGTCTTCCTCCATATGGACGCGCGTGATGCCGGCTCTCATGGGCTTGCCGTCGACAACGAAGGCGAGCTCGCCGCGATCGCTGAAAGGCTCGTCGAATTGGCTGATCTGGTAGCCCTTCGGCAGATCCGGATAAAAGTAGTTCTTGCGCGCGAAACGGCTCTTATTGCGCACCGTGCAAGAAAGGGCGATGGCCGTTCGCACCGCGAGGCGCACGGCGTGGCCGTTGAGCACCGGGAGCGCGCCCGGTAGCCCCAAACACACGGGACACACCTGCGTGTTCGGGGGCGCGCCGTAGGTAGTACTGCACGGGCAGAAGGCCTTCGTGCGCGTCAAGAGTTGGGCGTGCACTTCGAGCCCGATGACCGCCTCGTACTGCATCGGCGGCTCGGTTTAGCATGAGCGGCCCGCCCGGGCCTTTCACTTGCCAAACTGAAAAACGACCTCGTTCTTTCGTACCATACCGAGATCGTATCGCGCGATGCGCTCGATGGCGGCCGGGTCATCGCGCAGGAGCCGCACCTCGCCCCGAAGCCGAGCGATGTCCCGCAATAACTCGTCGCTCTCCGTTTGCGCCTGTGCGAGCTCCGAATCGAGCGCGCGGAGACGGGGCAACCCCTCGGGCTCGAGCATGAGGACCGGCACCGCGATGAGCGCGAGCGACAGCATCGCGATGGGAAGCGTGCGTTGCACCACTTGCGCGGAATCCGCTGAAGAGGACATGGCTCCTCGAGCTTCGCACGGCCTCCTCCGAACGGGCCAGTTCTTGGCCGATTGCGCGGCTTCTCGTCGGCCGTACGCCTTCCGGCGTGGCGCGTGAACGGGGCCGTCGCGTACCATCGCCGGCGTGACGTTCGCCCGCGCGCACTCGCTCCCCGAGAGGCGTGCGGCCGATTCCACCACCCGAGGGGCCCATGGGCGATCGACGCAAGCCGGGTAAGCCTGATTACGCCACGCTCCGCCGGGACTGGATCCAGCGAACCCTCGGACCGCACGAGGCGAAAGAGCCGCCTCGCCCGCGGGCCAAGAGCCTCGCGGGCCACGGCGACGCTGCACCCCTGTACGGACCGGACGACCTCGAGGCGATGGGGTTCGATCCCGTGCGCGATCTCGGCGTCCCGGGCGAGCCGCCTTTCACCCGCGGGGTGCAGCCGAACATGCACCGCGGACGACTTTGGACCATGCGCCAATACTCGGGCTTCGGTACGGCCAAAGAGTCGAACCAGCGCTACAGGCACCTCCTTGCGCAAGGACAAACCGGATTGAGCGTCGCCTTCGACTTGCCAACGCAAATGGGTCGCGACTCGGACGACCCGCTGGCGCTCGGAGAGGTCGGGCGCGTGGGGGTGGCGATCGACTCCATCGAGGACATGCGCGATCTGCTCGCCGGACTGCCGCTCGACCGGGTATCCGCGTCGATGACCATCAACGCGACGGCCGCCATTCTTCTGGCGCTCTACGTGGCCGTGGCCGACGAGCAAGGGGTCCCGCGGTCCGAACTGCGAGGAACGATCCAGAACGACATTCTCAAGGAGTACATGGCACGTGGGACCTACATCTACCCTCCACGGCCCTCCCTGCGACTCATCACCGATACGTTCTCCTGGTGCTCTCGCGAAGTGCCGAAATACAACACCATCTCCATAAGCGGATATCACGTGCGGGAAGCGGGAGCCGATGCCGCGCAGGAGCTCGCGTTTACGCTCGCGGACGCAATCGCGTACGTCCGTGCGGCGGCGGACGCGGGCCTCGACGTGGACCGCTTTGGCGGACAGCTTTCGTTTTTCTTCAACGTCCACAACGACCTCGTCGAGGAGGTCGCCAAGTTTCGTGCGGCTCGGCGCATGTGGAGCGCTCTCATGCAAGGGCGCTTTGGAGCCAAGACGGATCGCGCGCGCGCGCTTCGCTTTCATTGCCAGACCGCGGGCGCGACGCTCACCGCGCAGCAGCCGCTGCTCAACGTGGCGAGGGTCACGATACAGACGATCGCCGCCGTGCTCGGCGGATGCCAGTCGCTCCACACCAACGCGTACGACGAAGCCCTGGGGCTGCCGACGAGCGACTCCGCGACCCTCGCGCTCCGGACCCAGCAGGTCGTGGCTCACGAGAGCGGCATCGGCAACTTCGTCGACGCGCTGGCGGGTAGCTATGCGGTCGAAGCCATGACTTCACGCCTCGAGAAGCTGGCGTACCAGTACATCGAACGCATCGACGCGATGGGCGGGATGGTCATGGCCATCGAGCAAGGCTTCCCGCAGCGCGAGATCCAGCGCACCGCGTACGAGCATCAGCTCGAGGTCGAGCGCAAGGAGCGCGTCGTGGTCGGCGTCAACGCGTTCATTCAAGATGCGGCGCCGATCCCGGTCATGCGGGTCGACCCGGGAGCGGAGTCGAAACAGGTGGGCGAGCTTCGTGCGATGCGGGCGAGGCGCGACGAGGCGGAGAGAGCGTTGGCCCTCGCGAGCGTCGAGCGCGCCGCGCGCGGCACGGACAATCTCATGCCCCCCCTGCTCGACGCCGTGAAGGCGTACGCCACGGTGGGCGAGATTGCCGACGTGCTCCGCGCCGCGTGGGGAGAGCACGCGGAGAAGGTGTTTGTGTAGTTAGAGACCGTTGGCGGCCGTGATACGACGCGATCGATGACGTCGTTCGCGATCGTTCACCGGATTTCGATCCCCGCGCCGGCCACCCATCTCGTGCACGTCGAGACGCGGATCTCGTCTGCGATGCCGCTGCCCGACGCCGTCGTGCTCTTCATGGCGACGTGGACGCCCGGCTCGTATCTGATTCGCGAATACGCGCGCCATGTCGAAGGCCTGACCGTCGAACGGCCGGCGACCGTGGCCAAGACGCGAAAGAACGCGTGGCTCGTCGAGCCGGCCGGCGCGCGCCAAATCGTGGTGCGTTATCGCGTCTACGCGGGCGAGTTGACCGTGCGCACCAGCCACGTGAACGACACGCACGCGTTTCTGATCGGCGCGGCGCTCTTTCTGGGGGTCGAGGGCCACGAACGAACCAGCGCCCGAGTCGAAATCGAAATGCCCATAGGCTGGCGCGCGGCCACCGCGCTGACGCACGCGGCCGGCGAGAACCCGTCGGTGCACGCGTTCCAGGCTTCCAGCTTCGACGCCCTGGTCGACGCGCCGATAGAGCTCGGAACGCACCGGGAAGAGAGTTTCCACGCCCTCGGCAAGGCCCACCGGATGGCTTTCTGTCCTTCCGGCGCGATTGCGGACGAGGACGCCCGCCGCCTCGTGGCCGACACGAAGACCATCGTCGAGACGGAAGCCAAGCTCTTCGGGGGGACGCTGCCCTATGACGGCTATGATGTCCTTTTGCATTGGTCGTCGCGCGGGCGCGGGGGGCTCGAGCACCGCGACGGCGCCGCCCTGATCGCGCCGAAGACGAGCTTTGCGACGCGCGAAGCGTACCTCGATCTGCTCTCGCTCGTCGCGCACGAGATATTCCACGCGTGGAACATCAAGCGCATTCGCCCCGCCGGCCTCTCGCCGTATCGATACGGGCAAGAATGCTACACGCGCCTCTTGTGGTGGTTCGAGGGGGGCACGAGCTATTATGACTGGCGCACGCTCGCACTCGCGGGGCTCTGCACGGTCGACGAGTACTTGGACCACCTGGCGGGCGAAATCGCGTATCTGGACCAGACGCCGGGCCGCCTCGTTCATAGCCTCGAGGACGCGAGCTACGATGCGTGGATCAAGCTCTATCGCCCGGACGAGAACTCCGCGAACAGCAGCGTCAGCTACTACCGAAAGGGAGAGGTTGTTTGCGCGATGCTCGATCTCGAGCTTCTCGCGCGGACCGATGGCCGCGTGACGCTCGACCGCGTTCTCTTGCATCTCTGGCAAGCCTATGGGCAAAGCGAGCGCGCGATCCCCGAAAATGGAATGCAATCCATCTTCGAGCAGGTGGCGGGAGTCCCTCTCGCCGACATCTTCGACGGGTGGATCCGCGGTCTCTCCGAGATACCGTACGAAAGCGCCCTCGCGCACGTCGGCCTGACCATCGAGCGAACGACCCGCGCGGAGGCCGGTCCCTGTTCGACCGGACTCCGCCTCCGGGCCGAGGGCGGCCGGACGTTCGCAAGTTCCGCGATACGCGATTCGACGGCGTGGCGGGCGGGGATCGACCCGGGCGACGAGATCGTCGCGATCGACGGCGTCCGCGTGGAAGGGACCACCCTCGACGCCGCTCTTCGCGGACGCGTGGCGGGGCAGGCGGTGGAAGTGACCTTGGCCCGCGACGGCCGCATGGCCGTTCGGAGGGTCGTCCTCGAACCCGCTCGAGTCGATCGCGTGAAAATCGTGGCCCATCCGCAAGCGACGGCGCGCGCCCGTGAAGCCTTTGCCGCATGGCTTGGGCAAGGGCACCCGGCGTGGCCGAGGGGCCCCCGATGACCGCGCTCGCGCCCAAGCCTCGCGGAGCCTCCGTGACCGAGATGACCGAGTACGTCTTGCCGCCCCATGCCAACGCCCTTGGAACGGTGTTCGGCGGGCAGATCATGGCCTGGGTGGACATCTGCGCCGCAATTTGCGCCCAGCGCCACTCCGGGCGACCCTGCGTTACGTTGTTCGTGGACGACTTTCTCTTCAAGCGTCCGGTGCGCGTAGGCCAAGTCGTGCGCCTGCGGGCGCAGGTCCTCGGCACGTTTCGAACATCGATGGAGATTGACGTGGCTGTGTGGGGCGAGGACACCCTCACCGGCGATCAATGGGAGACCGTCGAGTGCATGGTGACCATGGTCGCGCTCGGCGATGACCGAAGGCCCACGGCCATAGCGCCGCTTTTGCTCGAATCGGACGCGCAGCGCAAAGCGCAAGCGGAGGCCGAAGAGCGCAAGCGCGTGCGCCTCGCCAAGCGATACGGGGAGCGATAGAGCAAGCGATACGGCAAAGCGTGTGGCCCGACGCGCTCGGAGGCGCGCAAAAAAAGGCTACGAGGGCTAGGCGCGCAGGCCCTCGTAGAGCGCCAGATAGCGATCGGTGGGCGCGGCCCACGAGCTGTCGCGCGTCATGCCTCGCGCGATCAGCGAAGCCATCGCCATCGGATCGCGCCAGAGGCTGAGCGCGTCTTCCAACGCGAGGAGGAGCGACGGGCGATCGGCGGCGGCGGCGACGAGCCCCGTGCCCGTCGCGTGCGCCGCGTTCACCGGCTGCACCGTGTCTCGAAGGCCTCCAACAGGGGTCACGATGGGCACCGAGCCGTAGCGCATGGCGTAAAGCTGGGTGAGGCCGCAGGGCTCGTCGCGCGACGGGACGACGAGAAAGTCCGATCCGGCGAAGAGGCGGCGCGCGAGCATCGGGTCGAAGGCGATGCGCACCGCGACCCGGCGTGGATAGCGCGCCGCCAGAGCGCGCAGACCGGCCTCCAACGCGGGATCTCCGGTGCCGACCAGAGCCACCCGCGCGCCTCGCTCGACGATCGCCGGGCACATCGCAAGCAGCAGGTCGATCCCTTTGATCCGTTGGAGTCTCGAAACGAGCGCGAAGAGGGGAACCCCCGTGCCGCCCTCCAGGCGTAGCTCGGCGAAGATCGCGTTCTTGCACACCCGCTTGCCTTCGAACGCATCCGCAATGCCGTAGGGGCGCGCGATGGCCCCATCGGTCCGCGGGTCGAACGAATCGACATCGATGCCGTTGACGATTCCAGTCAGTTTCTTCGAGTGCCAGCGAAGGTGCCCCTCGAGGCCGCACCCATGGGGCGCACTCTGAATCTCCCGCGCGTACGTTTCGCTGACGGTCGTCACGCGGTCCGCGAGCTCGATGCCGCCCTTCATGAGGTTGACGCTCCCGTCGTGGCGTATCCAGCCAGCCGACCAGCCGTCGCGCGGAATGGCGAGGTAGTCGAGCTCGCCGGCGGAAATGACCCCTTGGTAGGCAAGGCTGTGAATCGTCAGCACGGTCGGCACGGTGGCCCAAGCGGCGCCCCGCGTGCGCCGGGCGTAGATGACCGCGAGCGCGGCGTGCCAGTCATGCGCATGGACCACGTCGGGCAATTCGCCGTCCCAGACCCGCTGCGCGACCGAAAGCGCGCCGCTCGACAGCGTGGCAAAACGGAAGGCGTTGTCGCCAAACGGTCCACCGCCATCGCCGTAGATCCCGTCGCGCTCGAACAGCTGAGCCTCGGAAAGCAAGCAGACGCGCGGCAAGCCCCCTGGCGGACCCGACCGCGAAGGCGGCGCCGATTCGTGGGGCGCCATGCGGGCCTCGAGCACGCCTAGCTCCCGCGTGTGGCCCAGCCCGAGAGGCGCCGCGACGCCCGTCCCCCACGTCCGCGCGCCCGCGGGCACGCGCGTAACGCCATATTTCGGCGTCACGACGACGACGTCCGCACCCCGGGCCGCTAGCGAGCGCGCGAGCGCCTCAACGACGTCACCAAGCCCCCCTGTGCGCGCGAGAGACGCCACTTCGGAGGACACCATGAGGATCCGCGCGGGCCGCGACGGCATTGAGACGGCGTTACCCGGTCTCGACGGGAATTGCCAGCACCCCTCGCCTCGCGTTCACCGAACCAGTGGCCACATTTCTATGGCTGCCCCCCTATTCGTCCCGTGTCGCGGGCGGTCCGTCCCACCCCGGGTGAGGCCGATTGGACTCAGCAGAGCGACCTGGACATCGGGCGTGCACACAGCGGTGCCGTGCCGGAAACGCGGACGGACCCGTCTGCCCCAATGCAGAGGCCCGGGGCACGCTCATTGCTCTGTCAGCGCAAATGCATGCGCGCGCCACTTCGCCGAGGGGGGGAACTTGCTCCCCGGTACGCGCACGTGCGGGGGCGATGGTCGCGTTCGTGTTGCTCGCGGGGCTCTTCATCGCGGCCCCCGTGCGAGCCGAAGACGGGATACGGCTCCGCGTGGACTGGAGCGAGTTGGCGGGCGTCATCGGTCAGGCGAGCGCGGCGTTTGGACACGAAGGCGGGTTTCGTCCCGCCGAGGAGGAGCCGCCTGTCTCACTGCGCGCTCCGGAAGAGGTGCCCTGGGTAGGGTCCTCGGCTCATTTGGCGCTGATCGCGCGCGACTGGGGAGGCGCTCGCGAACTGGTGGGCCGGCTTTCGTTGACGGATCGGCTCCGTCCGACCCGGTCGAGCCGAATGCTCGTCAGCCGCATTCGCCTCGCGGATGGCCGGGTGATGCCCTTCGTGCAGGTGGGTCTGGGGCAATGGCGCGTCGACACGGAGCTCATGCCGGCGTTGCGCCGTGACGTGGAATTGGCGGGGCAATTCGGCGGCGGCATCGAAGTGTCGATCGCGCGGTTCGCCACGGTCGCCCTCGAGGCCGACGAGACGATTCTTTACCGCCAACAGCACGAGTCGCAGATGGTGTGCCAGCCTCACGTTTGGAACAGTCTGCTCGCGGCCCGCATCGATTTCTAGAGCCAGAGTCCTCTGAAGGGCTACCTTAGGGCGGCCTTGCGATGATCGCGCCGCCGCACGCAGCCCCCGAGGCCGTTTGGAGCCACGAGGAGCGCGTGGTCTGTCCCCACGAAGACACATGCGGAGGCTGTCCGCTCATCAAGCTGCCGTACGCCGCCCAGCTAGTCGTCAAACACGAACGCGTGACGAGGGCCCTCGCCCGCTACGCCCAGCTGGGTGGAGTCCTCGCGGCGCCCGTGATCGCGGCGGGGGGCGTCGTCGGCTACCGCACGCGCGCCAAGCTGATGGTCTCCCCGGACGGTAACGTGGGACTTTTCGCGCAAGGGGGCGGACACGTGGTCGTCGACGTCCCGCGTTGTCGGGTGCTCGCTCCGCCGCTCGCCCGTGTGGCGGCCTCGTTGCGCGAGCGCATCGCGACCTCGACACGCGGCGCCGGCCTCGCGCCGTTCGATCCCTCGCGTCCGAGCGAGGCGGGACTCCGAGCGCTCGACCTGCGCGAAGTCCGCGACGACGGGCCACCGGGCGTTCTCGTCACCTTGGTGGTCCAAGGCTCGCCCCAGGGAGACATCACTCCCTTGCGAGCCTCCGCCGACGATTCTGATGCGTGCCCTCCCCGACGTGGTCGGCGTGGCCGCCAACTTCCACGACGACGGCTCGCCGCAGGTTCTGGGGCGCGAGACGCTGCCCTTGGCCGGGGCGACGTCGGCGACCGACCGGGTGGGCCAGTCGCTGCACGAGGCCACGTTCGGCTCCTTCGTCCAGGCGCACCGCGGTCAAGCGTCGCGCGTGCACGCCCTTCTCGTGGAGAGCCTCGGCCTCGCCGGCGGCCGCGCATCGGGGGCGCAACCGCGTCCGGTGCGCGTACTCGACCTCTATGGGGGCTCGGGGGCCATCGCGCTTGGGCTTGCCGCGGCGGGCGCAAGTGTGCGCTTGATCGAGTCGTTCGGACCGGCCGTGACCCAGGCCGGCGCCGCCGCCCGCGCACAGGGACTAAACGTGGAGGCCCTATGCGGGGACGTGGCCGGCGCGCTTCGGGCCATCGCGCAGCGGCGCGAGCGCTTCGACGCGGCCGTCGTCAACCCGCCGCGTCGCGGCATGAGCCCGGCCGCGCGCGAAGGCTTGGCGCGGGTTGCGCCCGCGCGAATCGCCTACGTCTCGTGCGACCCGGAAACCTTGGCGCGCGATCTGGATCACTTCGCGCGTCTCGGGTACGAGACCCCCTCGCTGCACCCGTTCGACATGATTCCGCTCACCGACGAGGTCGAGACCGTGGCGCTGCTACGCCGTGCGGAGGCGCCCGCACCACGCGCCCTCTGGGAGACCGAAAACGCCCTCGCCCTCGAAAAAGGGCCTCACGAGCCCACGATGCCGCAGGGGGAGTATGTGTCGTCGTTGCTCGCGCGCACCCGGCGTCTGCCCGGGGCCCGAGAGGCCCTCCCCGTGCACCGACTCGACGTCGACGCGAGTGGTGTCGTGCTCTTCGCGCGGCGGCCGCAACAGGGGTCCGCGTGGACGCGCGCTCTTTCGACAGCCACCACGCGGCGAATCTACGTGGCCGCGGTCCGCGGGGTGACGGCCGCCCATGGGACCATTGACCGCCCTCTTCGGGAGAACGGCGAGGTTCACGCCGCGCGTACGCGCTACCGCCGGCTCGCGGTCGCGGCGGGACAAAGCGTGCTGCGTGTGGTGGTCGGCCAGGAGCGCCGGCACCAGATTCGGAGGCACCTGGCGGCGATCGGCCACCCGGTTCTCGGCGACGACCGCTACGGGCATGCGGCGACGAATCGGTACTTCGAGGAGAAGAACGCCCTCGATCGCGCGTTTTTGCACTGCGCAGGCCTGGAGGTGTGCGACCCCGACACGAACGTGCGCCACACCGTGGAGGCGCCCCTCCCGGGAGACCTGCGACTCGTGCTCGATCGCATGGGTGCACCGAACTCGCTGCGCTGAGGGCGTGCGGGCTCCGGGAACGGCGTTCGCGAGAGCGCCACGAGATGGCGCGCGCCCGTGGGGCGCACGTTGTCGCCCTTTGTTCATCGGCGCGACACGGAGCGGGACACAGCCGTCGTGACGAATGACGCGCCGAGCGAAACGCCGAGGCGCGCCTTCATGGGCCACCCCACGGACTGCCCGGCATACCAGCTGGCGCCCGCCTGACGAGCCGCGGGGTTACCCGCGAGAAACTCGCGCCAGCGGCCGCCGCGAGGGCCGTAGACGCGACGCGCAAACCACGCGCTCTGGAGCAGATGCCGACCGACACGCGATCCCATGACGTCCCCGGCGTAGCCGTCGAGCGAGCCGTCGCCGGTGCGGAGCGCCCGCGCGAGATGCCTCGCAGCGATGGCGCCGGTCAAGATCGCCTGCGCGATCCCTTCGCCGGTCGTCGCGTCGATGCCGGCCGCCTCTCCGACGAGCGCGAGGCCGACGTGCGCGAGGCACGAACGGGCGACGAGCGGGCGCGTGCTGAACGGCTTGAGGCGTAGGGCGCCGATCTCCACGCCGCGGGCGGCGAGCGCGCGAGCGAAGCTCGCTTTCAGATTCGACCGCGGCGTGAAGTTGGCGTGGTAGATGCCGCGGCTCACGGCTGGCGCGCCGCCGACCACGGTCGGAAAGTCCCAGTAGTAGCCTTCGATACCCTCGTCGGCGACCCGCAGATCGAAGTCGCAAAGGCCCTCCCGAGGGCCTGCATCGCTCGCTTCGGGGGGCGTCTCGGCCAAGTAGAGGTGGCCCTTTCGGGCGGCTTCCGGCACGCCGAGGAGCTTTCGGACGGTGCTGCCCGCCCCATCGCACGCGGCCACCAGCCTGGCGGTCAGCGTGCGCGTGCGCGTTTCGACGGCCCAGCCCCCGTGGCGGCGAGAGAGCCGGATCACGGGCTCGCCGTCGTGAACGACCACTCCATCAGAGGCCACCTGTCGCCAGAGGCTCCAGTCGAACTCGCACCGCCGCACGACGACGCCGAGACGGCCGGCGTGTTCGCCCACGGCCGCGCCCGCGAAAACACGCAGCCCCCGCATCACGGCGTGGGGGACGTCGAGCGCAACACCGACCGCGCCAAGAGCGTCCAACCCCCATGTGCTCACCGCGCCTGCACAAGGCTTGTCCCGCGGGTGAGTCCCCTTCTCGAGAACGACGATACGCGACGCGCCGATGCGCTCGCGCCGGACCAGATGAAGCGCGGTGCTTGTCCCGGCGGGCCCGCCTCCCACGACGGCGACGTCGAAGTCGCACGTCACGGGAGCCTCATGGCGCCGAGTTCTTCGCAAAGGGAGTCGAGCACCGCGTCCAGCTCGGCTTGCCTCGCCTCGGGGGCGGACACGGTGAGGTCCCCGCCGTGCTCGGCGAAAACCGCCGCCAGACCGTCGCTGGCCTCGATGATTCCTTTGAAAAAGACCACGTCGCGCGCGCGGAGAACCACGCGGCGGTTGACCATCCCCTCCCCCAGGCACGGCGCTACGGATTTTCGGGCCATCATATTTTGCCGCAGGCAAGGCGAGGCAAGGGTGGAGCGCGGGCGGGGAAGGGAGGCCGAGCCGTGCCGAACGGCGCAAGGGCAGGGACCCTATAGCCTGTGCAGCGGCCTTTCGTGGTCCGCGCTCGCACGCTACGTTCTCGCTCCGGAGACCCGAAATGATTCAGGACGTCCAGAAGGAGCTCGTAAGCTCGCTTGCCAAGTCGCACGACGCGCTCAAGCGCGAGCTTCTCAAGCTTCGGGCCGGCCGCGCAAGCCCGAGCCTGCTCGAGGGCATCAAGGTGGACTACTACGGCACGCCGACGGCGCTGACGCAGATGGCACACGTCAACGTGCCAGAACCGCGTCTCATCACGGTGAAGCCGTGGGACCGGACGCAAGTGAAGCCCGTCGAAAAGGCTTTGCGAGAAAGCGATCTGGGCCTAAACCCGCAGATCGACGGCGACCTCGTGAGGGTACCGCTTCCGCCCCTGACCGAAGAGCGCCGGAAAGAGTTCGTCAAAATTGCCCGCAAATACGGCGAAGAATGCAAAGTGGGGATGCGAAAGTCCCGCCACGATGCCCTCGACCTCCTCGGCTCGCTCGAGGACGGAGGAGAATCGAGCGCGGACGAAGTGGACCGCGCCAAGAAGAAGGTGGAGGAGCTCGTCCAAGACGCCGTCAAGCAGGTGGATGGGGTCATCGCAAACAAGGAAAGAGACATTCTCGAAGTGTGAAGGTGTGGCGGGAAATGGAAGAAATGGAAGAAATGGAAGAATCGGAAAAAACGGCGCTCGGGAGCAGACGTTCAACTTGCGTTGCGGCCGTGGTCGTCATGACACGCTGCGGCTGACTCACTTGACACTCCTTGGAGCGGGTGAAAGTCTTTTATGATTGGAGGATCGAGCGTTTTGATGCGCGCAGTCGCGGCCGGTTTGAGCGACGTCGGGCTCCAGCGCGAGCACAACGAGGATTCATTCGTAGTGCTCAAGGAGTTCGATCTGTTCGTCGTGGCCGATGGGATGGGCGGGCACCGCGCGGGCGACGTTGCGTCGCGCATCGCCACCGAAACGATCTCGGAGTTTTTTCGAACGACCGCCAACGAAGACGTCACCTGGCCGTTCCACTTCGATACCAATCTCAGCGAGGAGGAAAACCGTCTTCTCACCGGCATACGCGTCGCTAACCGGCAAATCTTCGAGCGCTCCAACCGATCGCGCGAGTGCCACGGCATGGGCACGACGGTCGTCGGCGCCATGTTCAGTCCGAAGAAACAGCGGATGTACATCGGTCACGTCGGCGATTCCCGGTGTTATCGGGTGCGCGGCGGCGAGATAGCCCTTTTGACGCGCGACCACTCCCTCATCAACGACTACCTGCTGGCGATGCCCGATTTGACGGACGAGCAGAAGAGCGAGCTGCCGCGAAACGTGATTACGCGCGCGCTCGGGATGCAGGACCACGTCGTCGTGGACCTTCAGCGCGACGATCCGCAGCCGGGCGACGTGTACGTTCTCTGTTCCGATGGCTTGAGCGGAATGGTGAGCGACGACGACATCACGCAAATCGTCACGCTCGGGGCGGGCGACATTCGCGAGGCGTGCCGCATGCTGATTCGCCGTGCCAACGAGCGCGGCGGGGAGGACAACATCACGGCCGTCCTCATCAAGATCGAAGAGGCCGATGAGTCGTCCGACCCCACGTTGCGCCGGGATCGGCGCGCGGTGAGCAACGGAACCAGCGACAACGTCGAGAAGAAACCCGCAGCGTAGGCCGCGGGCGCTCCGGCGCCCGTGCGGTGCCAGGCTCGGCATCGTCTCCCCGCCCTGCGGCGCGGGATGGCTGCCTTGACGGGCCTGAGACCGCCGGGTAAAGCGTCCGCGGCCTATGGTCAAAGCGATCTTCACGGTACTGGGTGGGTTTTGCGTCTACGTTATGGCGACGCTTTCGTACGGTGGCATCGCGCTCCTCATGGGGATCGAGAGCGCATGCATTCCTCTCCCGAGTGAACTCATCATGCCGTACGCGGGGGCGCTGTCGGATCCCGGCGTCGCCGCGACGTTGAGCGCGCAGTACGGTCTGGACCAGCTGCCCGCGTTCAACCTCCTGGCGGCCGCGATCGCGGGCGCCATTGGTTGCAACCTGGGGAGTGAAGTCGCTTACTGGATCGGGGCGAAGGGCGGAAGGCCCGCCATCGAAAAGTACGGACGGCTCTTGCTCATCTCCAAGCACGAACTCGACCTGGCCGATCGGTGGTTCGAGCGGCGAGGCGACATCATCATCTTCGTCGCTCGGCTCTTGCCGGTGGTGCGAACGTTCATCGCGTTCCCGGCCGGAGTCGCGCGGATGAACCGGACCAAGTTTCACGTGTACACATTCGCCGGATCGCTGCCCTGGTGCCTGGCGCTGGGGTACGTTGGCCAGCAGCTCGGCCTTCGCTTGCTCGACGAGAAATCGCCGCTCAAGAGCTTCATGCACAAGTTCGACGCCGCGATTGGCGCCGTCATCGTCGTGGCCGGAGCGTACTTCGTGTGGTCACGCGTCAAGGTCTACCGGCACTACAAGACCCTCGGTACGACCGCCCTGAAGGCCGATTGAGAGGGTGTCGGACGAACCCCGTGTTTCGCGCCGGTAGGCGCCAGCGCTTCGTCGCGGAGTTACACTGGGGCCATGACCGAGAAAGGGGCCGCGCTCGGGTCCGAGCGGGCGCAGGAGTACGCCGGCGAGGGCGAGTCCCCCGGTGACCTCGAGGCGATACGCGCCGCCACCGCCGCGTGGCGGGCGGGCGCGGTCGCCTTGTCGGAGAGCAAGCTGGCGCCGCGGAAGAAGCGCTTCACCACGTGGAGCGGCATCGACGTACCGGACGTGCTGACGCCGGCGGACGTCGCCATGGACTACGCCCGCGACCTGGGAATGCCGGGGCAATTCCCGTTCACACGCGGGGTTCAGCCGACCATGTACCGGAGCAAGCTCTGGACCATGCGCCTCTTTGCCGGATTCGGCACCCCCGAGGACACCAACGCGCGCTTCAAGTACCTGCTCGGCGAGGGACAGACGGGCCTTTCGACGGCCTTCGATTTCCCCACGCTCATGGGGTACGACAGCGACAGCCCCCGCGCGCTCGGCGAGGTCGGCATGTGCGGAGTTGCCATCGACACGCTCCGCGACATGGACGTGCTCTTCGACGGCATCCCGTTGGATCGCGTCACGACGTCGATGACCATCAACGGCCCCGCGATCGTTCTGCTCGCGTTCTACGTCGCCCTCGCGGACGTCCGCGGCATCGCGCGCGATCGCATCGGGGGCACCGTGCAGAACGATTGCCTCAAAGAGTTCATCGCCCAGCACGCGTGGCTCGTCCCCCCGCTCCCGGCCATGCGCCTCGTGACGGACATGATCGCGTTTTGCACGCGCGAAGTGCCGCGGTGGAACACCGTCAGCATCAGCGGCTATCACATTCGCGAAGCCGGAGCGACCGCGGCACAGGAGCTCGCCTTCACGCTTGCCGACGGGATCGCGTACGTGCAGAGCGGCGTCGATCGGGGTCTTCGCGTGGACGATTTTGCCCCGCGGCTCTCGTTCTTTTTCGACGTTCACAACGACTTTTTCGAGGAAATAGCGAAGTTTCGCGCGGCCCGCCGCATGTGGGCGCACATCATGCGCGAGCGCTTCGGCGCGAAGAGCCCGGAGAGCATGAAGCTTCGCACGCACGCGCAAACCGCCGGGGTGTCGCTGACGGCGCAGCAGCCGTACAACAACGTGGTGCGCGTCGCGCTCCAGGCGCTCGCGGCCGTGCTCGGCGGCACGCAATCGCTCCACACGAACTCGCTCGACGAGACCTATGCCCTGCCGAGCGAGAGCGCCGTCACGATCGCGCTCCGCACGCAGCAGATCCTGGCCGAGGAGAGCGGCGTGGCCAACACGATCGATCCGCTGGGCGGGTCTTTCTTCGTGGAGGACCTGACCCGCCGCCTCGAACGCGAAGCGACGCAATACATTCGCCATATCGACGCGATGGGCGGGATGGTCAGCGCGGTCGAGAAGGGGTATCCGCAGCGCGAAATCGCCGCCAGCGCGTACCGCTTCCAGAGACAGCTCGAGACGGGTGAGCGCGTGATGGTCGGCGTGGGCGGATCGGACGCCCGAAGCGATCCAAGCATCCCGACGCTCCAGGTCGACGAGAGCGTCGCCGAAACGCAGATCGAGAACCTGCGGCGGGTGAAGGCGTCGCGCAACAGCGCCAGCGTGACCCGGGCGCTCGGAGCCGTGCGCACCGCCGCCGAAATGCGCGCGGGCGCGGAAGGCTCGAACTTGATGCCGCCCATCATCGAAGCGGCAAAGGCCTATTGCACGCAGCAGGAGATATGCGACGTGCTGCGGGACGTCTTCGGGACCTACAGCGATCCGGCGGAGTTCTAGTTTCTAGTTACAAGAAGCTCTCGTCTCTCGACGAGTACGTACTCGTCTCGCGGTCGGAGGCCCGCATCGAGGTTCGCACGCGAGAGGGCTCGGCCTGGTTGGTGCGTGTCGCGCGGGAGTCCGACATCGTGGCGCGATTTACCGGTGATGCGCCGCGCCAGTCCGACGCGAGGACGTCCGACGCGACGGCTATGGCCCGCGGGGCGCGTCGACGAGGGCGCGGCCGACTTCTTGTCCCTGGCGAATGCAGTCCGGAATGCCGACGCCGTCGTAGCCTCCGCCGGCCACGCGAACCGTGGGAGCGACCCGAGCGAGTTGCTCGCGCGCGACACGCATTCTGGCGATGTGGCCGACGCGCATCTGCGCCGTCGCGCGCGGGAACCGAAAGACGCGCGACCAGAGCGGTCGCGCCTGGATGCCCATGAGCTTCTTCAGCTCGGCTTCGGCGAGCTGCGCAAGCGAATCGTCCGCGCGGCCCAGCGCGTCTTGCCCGTGGACCCAACCGGCCCCCCCGAAGAATGCTCGAATGAGCGCGTGCCCCGGAGGCGCGCGGCCGGCCCATTTGCTGGACACCCACGTCGACGCGAGGATCGGCATCCCCAGCGAGCGGGGCACGACGAAGCCGACACCGTCGAGCGGATGGGTGAGGTCGGCCAGCCGGTAGGCGAGAAATACGGTGGCCGTCGACCCATATTCAATTTGCGCGAGGGCGCCGGCCACCTCTTCGGAGAGGCTGGCGAGCAGCGGCGACGCGGCCTGCGCCGGAACGGCGAGCACCACGCCGTCGGCCTCGATTCGCTCGCCGTCGCCGATCTGCAGCGCGAGCCCGCGCTCCGTTCGGGCGAGCGAGCGAACGGCGTGATGGCGCCGCAGCACGACCCCCCGTTCGACGAGCCGCTGCGCGAGCGCGGTCACGAGCGTCCCTAGCCCACCGCGAAGGGACAAGAACGCACTCGTGGACGCTCCCTTGTCCGAAGGGTCCGCCGCTGCGGCCCTCGCCTTCTGGGCCGCGCGCATCCCCATGACGAGCGATCCGTGGTCGCGCTCCATGGCCACGAGCTGCGGGAATGCGGCGCGCACGGACAGCTCGCTGGCGTCGCCCGCCGAAATGCCACCGAGAAGCGGCGCCACGAGGCGGTCGGCCGCCTCACGTCCGAGACGGCGGACCGCGAAGTCGGCGATGGATTCGTCCTCATCGCCTTCGAAGCGGCGTGCCGGAATGAACGGCTCCATCGCCATCCGCAGCTTGCCGGGCCACGAGAAGAGACGCGACGTCGCGAGCGGCAAGAGGCGCGTCGGTACGCCGAGGACCAGGCCTTCGGGCACGGGGTGGAGACGGCCACCCCAGGTGACGTAATAGCGCCGCGAGGCCTCGTTGGTGCCGATGAGAATCGCCCTCCAGGCCGAGATCCTTGGCGAGCGCGGTGGCCTGCGGTTTGGAGGCGACCCACGAGTCGGGCCCGCCGTCGAGCAAGAACCCGTCGACCTGCTCGGTCACGAGGTTGCCGCCGAAACGACCCGAGCTCTCGAGCACCGTGACCGCCACCGCACACCCGACTTCGCGAGCACGAAGGACCGCCGCGTGCGCCGCCGCGAGACCGGCGATTCCGCCGCCGACGACGACGATGCGCCGCGGTTGCGGCGGGGTCACGGGGACTCGTGGACAGAAGGCATGACCGCCCCGACCGGCGTGGCCAGCGTGAGCGCCGCCACATCGGCGAGCGCTTCGACGAAGTCGTCATCGGCGTTGAGGGACCGCGCGCGGACATACGCGAGGCCGCGCTCGGCCGCCATTTGGCGCGCTTCGATGTCGAGGTCGTAGAGGACCTCCACATGATCGGCGAGAAAGCCCACGGGCGCAAAGACGACGCGACGCGAGCCACGGGCTCTGGCCTCGTCGAGCGCCGCCGCGAGGTCCGGCCCCAGCCACGGGAGAGGGCGGCCGTCCGCGCCGGCTCCGGCGAAACCCTGGCTCTGAAAGGCGACCATGATGTGCGGGGCGTGGCCGAAGCGCGCATCCACGGCGGCGGCGATCGCGGCCGCGGCCGCGCGCACTTCGCGCTCGTACGGGTCGCCCGCGTCGATCACGGAGCGCGGGAGGCTGTGGGCCGTCATCACGACGCTGGTGGGCAGCCGAGCCGCGGAAGGCCCTGATTGAACGAGCGCGATCGCGACGCGCGCGGCGAAGGCTTGGCGCAGTTTTCCGTTTTGACCCCAGTTCGCCGCGCACACGAGCTCGATGCCCTCGGCCGCGGCGGCGGGCTTGGCGTCCGCGGCGTAAATGGGCGCCGAGTACGGAGCGAGGGGCACGAGCGCCACGCGCGTTACCCCTTCGCCCGCGAGCGCGGCGAGGACCTCGCGCGGGTACGGCTTCCAAAAGCGGTTCGCGAACGCGACGCGCATATCCATGCGCGCCGCCAACTTCCGCGCGACCTCGGCGTTGATCGTGTTGAGCGGCGAACCGCCGACCGCGTCGTAGCGACGGCGGAGCTCGGACACCAGCTCTTGCGGCGGAGCGCGGCCGCGGCGCACGTGGGTCACGAACGCGCCCAGGTCGTCCAGGTTCTCCACGGTTCCGTGCGAAACGAGGAGGACCGCGGCGCTCATCGCGCGCTCGCCTTCGCGACGTGGTCGATCACGGCGCGCACGTTGTCCACCGGCGTCTCCGGCAGAATCCCGTGCCCCAGATTGAAGATGTGCCCTGGCCTGCCGGAAGCCGCGTCGAGCGCGCGCTGCGCGTGGGTCACGGCGACGTCGCGCGTCGTGAGGAGCGCGCACGAGTCCATGTTCCCTTGCACCGCGCGGTCGTAACCGACGCGCGCCCATGCCGCGTCGAGGGGAGTGCACCAGTCGATCCCGAGCACCGTCCCGCCCGCGTCGCGCATCGACTCGAGCAGCGTGGCCGTACCCGTGCCGAAGTGAATCACGGGCACGCCCGTTTTTTCGACGTCCGCCAGAATGCGGCGCACGTGCGGCTGCACGTATTCGACATAGTCGGCGGGCGCGAGATCGCCCACCCACGAATCGAAGAGCTGGACCGCGTCGGCCCCCGCTTCGACTTGGGCGAGAAGGTAACGCCGCACGACTTCCGCGAGTTTCGCCATGAGGGCGTGCCACGCCTCGGGCGCGCCGAACATGAGCTTCTTGGTCTTTGCGAAGTTGGCGCTCTTGCCGCCCTCAACCAGGTAGCTCGAGAGCGTGAACGGAGCCCCAGCGAACCCGATGAGGGGGACCTTAAGCTCCTTTTTGAGGAGCTTGATCGCCGAAAGCACGTACCCCAGCGACTCGTGCGGATCGATGACGCGTAGCGCGTCGATCTGCGCTCGGTTCGCGATGGGCTCGTGAATGACGGGGCCCTCGCCTTTGGCAAACTCGAAGGAGGCCCCCATCGGATCGAGCGGGAGCAAGATGTCCGCGAAGAGAATCGCCACGTCGACGCCGAGACGGAGCGGCTGCAGGGTCACTTCCAGGGCAAGCTCCGGGGTCTTGCACAGGTCGAGCAGCGAGTACTTCTCGCGGAGCTTGCGGTACTCCGGCATGTACCGGCCGGCCTGGCGCATGAACCATACCGGCGTGCGTTCCACAGGCTGGCGGCGGCAAGCGCGAAGAAAGAGGTCGTTCACGCGAGGAGGGTAGCTCGTCTTGCGCGAGATCACCCGAGTCGTTCGCTCTCGCTCTCCACGCTACCAGACGATGGGAACGGGGTAGGCTAGCAAGCGCGAACCCGCGGAGCGCCGGAGGCGACGCGTCGAAGATGTGGTAAATGCGGACCGCCATGCGCGCGCTGCGATTCAAACGCCACGGCAAGCCCCGCGAGGTTCTCGAACTCGTCGAGGTCCCCACTCCGGCGCCGGGCACGGGTGAGGCGCTCGTCGAGGTTCACGCGACGGGCCTCAACCCGAGTGACGCGAAGAATGTCGCAGGCGCTTTTCCCCAGACCACGCTTCCGCGAATTCCAGGCCGCGACTTTGCGGGACGGATCGTGGCCGGCAGCGCGGCGTGGCAAGGCAAGGACGTCTTCGGTACCGGCGCGGGCCTCGGCTACGTGCACGATGGGACCCACGCCGAATACGTCGTCGTCCCCGAGGACGCGCTCGTCCTCCGCCCCACGTCGCTCACGGCGCCGCAGGCGGCGGTGGTGGGCGTCCCCTACATCACGGCGGCCGAGGGGCTCCTGCGCGCGGGGATCACCGCGGGGGATCATGTGCTCGTCGTGGGCGGCACGGGGGCCGTGGGGCGCGCGGTGGCGCAAGTGGCGAAGTGGTCGGGCGCGCACGTCATCGCGACCACGCTCACGGCCAACGACGTGGACGACGCGGCGCGGCCCAGCGTGGACGTCTGGATCGATCTGTCGCGCGAAGACTTGACCCGCGCGGCGCGGGCGGCGACGGACGCAGGCGTGGACGTCGCGTTCAACGTCGTCGGCGGCGCTACGTTCGCGAAGACGCTGAACGCGCTGGCCATCGGAGGGCGGATGGTGTGCATCACGGCGGCGAAGGACCCCGAAGTGCCGCTGGACCTGAAGTACTTCTACCGGAACGATTTGCGGCTCATCGGCGTGGACTCGCTCAAGCTGACCGACCACGCGATCGCGCGGCTCTTGCGGCGGCTGGCGCATGGCTTCGATCGAGGCGCCCTCGTGGTCACGGAAGGGGGGGAGATGCCGTTGTCCGCGGGAATCGACGCGTACGCCGACGTCGACGAGGGCAAAGTGGTCAAGCACGTGCTCCGACCGCGATCGACGTGAGGGCGGCTCGTCACGCAGCGCGGCGGAGAACACACCACGCCGGCATGGGCGCGCACCCGTGCCCAACGGAGACGTGATCGCCCCTTCTCGCGGACGAGAGACCACCGCGCGTCGTGCTCTCCGCGTCAGCTATACCGACTATTTTCCAGCAAAATCACGTTCGTCTTGCTTCGCGTTTCGCCGACACTCGTGATGTAAACTGCGGGCTGATCCTGCACGGGGCACACCTTCTCGCAGGCCCCGCAGCCGACGCATAGGCTCGGATCCACGTGCGGGCGCTGCAAATGCACCGTCTTGTACGCGGGCGGCGCACCGTCCGGCCCGGGCTTGCTGTCGCGCACGGGCGCGTCGACTTCTTCAACCCAGATCGCCTTCGGCGACGTGGGACAGAACTCTTCGCACACGATGCACGGCGTCTGCATCGACCAGGGCAGGCAGCGGCCGTGGTCGTAGAACGCCGTTCCTATCTTGATGGGCGGCTGGCCCATGCCCATCTTTTCTTTTTCGGTGATCTTTTGGATGGCCCCCGTGGGGCACACCTGCCCGCAAAGCACGCACGAATATTCGCAATATCCGATCCGCGCGATGAGGATTGGCGTCCACAACCCCTCCACGCCGGCCTCGAAGAACGCAGGGTGAAGCGCGTTGTTCGGGCACACTTTCATGCACTCGGCGCACCGGATGCAGCGCTCGAGGAACGCCCGCTCTTCCACGGCCCCCGGCGGCCGAATCACTTTGGGGTGGTAGTTGACGTCGAGCGAATCCGCAACGCGCGCCGCCGGCAGGAACATCATGCCCGCGCCCAGCGACGCGAGCGCCGTGCGCCGTTGCGTGTCGGGGACCGTGACCGTGCTTCGGCGGTTCGGAAGGAACGTGAACTTGATCACGTCCTCCGGGCACGCGTTCTCGCAGTTCATGCACATGTGACACTCGTCCTGCCGCCACTTGACCCCGCCCTGGGGCGAGTCCGCTCCTTGGCAGTGCACGATGCACAGATTGCAGTCCGTGCACTTGGCGTGATCTTTGGTCATCCCGAAGAGCGCGAATCGCGAAAACACGCCGAGGAACGCGCCCAGCGGGCAGAGCACGCGGCACCAGAAGCGGGGGATGAAGCGGTTGGCGAAGAGGACGGCGACGAGCAAGAAGACGATGAACCATGTCTGGTGAAAATAGAATTGCTTGCTCTGCCAGACCGTTTGGGCGAGCCAATCCTGCGTGTGGTCGGCGGCGCTCTGGATGGCGCGCGAGTGGACGTCTTGCGCGGCGCCGAGCGCGCGATGCGACAGGTACTGCATCCCGGGGATGACGCCGAGGCCGATCGAGCGCACCGCGATGCAGATGGGATCGAAGAGGCCGCCGATGGCGCTCCCGGCGACGCCGGCGACGAGGAAGCCGTAAAGGAGGTAATATTTGACGCGCTGGTACGTGTGCGTCTTGTTGGCTTCGACGCGCGACGCACCACGGCCCACTTTGCTCGGCAGGATCCACGCGAAGAAGTGATGGAGCGTGCCGAACGGGCAAATCCATCCGCAGAACACCCGCCCGAACACCATCGTGAGCGCCAGTAGCCCGACGCTCCAGAGCAGACCGCGATAGACGGTGTGCGTGGACAGCACGGTCATCGCGGCGACGAAAGGATCGGCGAGCAGGAACGCTTCGACCGGAAGCGGCAGGCGCACGGGAGCGTCCGCACGGGCCGCGAAGCTCCCGCGAAAACCCGTTTGAAAGAGAAAATACAAGAATAGCGCGATGAAAAAGACCTGCGAAACGCGGCGCGCCCATTTGAGCACCACCGCGATTCGTCGGGGCGGGATGCCGCTGCCCGAGAGCTTGGAGCGCTTCTTTGGCTTCGTGGAAGATGCAACGCTCGCGGGCGCGGTGTGCACCGTGGCGGGTGACGTCGCGTGCACGGCGGTCGGCGCGGACGCGGTCGCGGGCGAAAGCGTGGGCGTTTCTCGGTCGATCGGCGCGACGATGCCGACCCTTCCCGTCTTCCACGGAATCGGTTCGACCTCCGCGTGCGTCTCCGGCGGAGCCGCCTCAAGGCCGCTCGTCATACGCCGATCGAGGCGGACTCCCGCGTGCTGCGGCACGTCCGGCTGCGCCATCGACTTAGACTTCCTTCACCCGAAGCGTCTCCCAGCGCATCGTGCCGAGACCCCGCTTCTCGCCCATCGCCAGGTACGGCAGATTCTCCGGCTTCTGCCCGATGAGGGTGCATCCGAACGCGTCCGCGGCGACTTGGTCGACGGAGGCGATGATCGTGTGCATGTCGCGCGCGTCATCGATGTTGCCGCCTTGCGGGCCGTTTCGCATGAGCACGCGCCACGCATCCATGACGACGAGCGTGGGGCGCATGAAGGTGGCCAGGTCGGCGATCGAGGTATCGATGTTCTGGTGAAGGCGGTTTCGGCGCCCGCCGAGAACGCCGTACCAGTTTTTCATCGCGGCCGTGAACTTGGCCAGGTTGTGATGTTTCGCGATGGGAACGTTGATGACCTTGTCCGCGTCGACGAGCGTCGTGAAAACGGGCCACTCATCGAGGACGTCCCCTTTGAGACGCATCGTGCGAAAGCGGTGCTCCTGCGGAAGAACGACGTCCGCGCCGAGCGCGTACGCCGCGCGCCAGATGCCCGAGCGCTGAAAACAGCGGTTGGGGTCATTGCACGAACCGTCCGCGACGACGACTTTCTTCGCACCCGCCTCGAAGGCGAGCGTGATCACGGCCGCCACCACATCGGGGTTCGTGTTCGCCGCGTGGATGGGCATCCGGTCCCATCCGATGTTCGGCTTGACGACGACGACGTCGCCGCGCGAGACGAACTTGCCCATGCCTCCCATGGCATCGACGGCGCGACGGACGAGCTGCTCGGGCGTGGCGGTCGGCTCCGGGGACAAATCCCCCACCTCTTTTGCAGGAGCCCGCGCGATGGCGAGCTCCGCATGTTCCGCGTCACGGACCGCCATGCGGTAGTCGCGCACCTGCCGTGCCGCACTCGACTGCACCACGTCGAACCCACCCTTGTCCCAGAGAAACCGCGCCCCGAGGGCCGCGGCCCCGAGGACCCCCGCCGTGGCCCCCGTGCGCACGAGGACCTCGCGGCGCGACGGACGGGCGACGTCCGCCGCAGTGGCGGGCGTCACCGAGAGAGGCGCGTTGGGCGCAGGCAAGGCAGGCACGGTACATTCATACCCCGCGGGGCAAAACGCCGCCAACTTGCCCGCAACGTGCCCCGCAACTCGCCGGCGTGCGCGGGCTCTCGCCTGGGGCAAACCGGCGCGGCGCGACCGGGCCGCACCGGCGGTTCTCTTCACTTTTTCACTTTGCCGGCAGACCGTGCCCCGGCCCGAGGATCTCCGCCATCTTCGCCACGGGGTCGAATCCCTCGACGTGCGGGGGCTGGTGGCACTCGATGCACAGCGAGGGAGCTGGAACCGCCGTGATGGCGGCCTTGTCGCTCGGATCGAGGACGTGCCTGGAGCCCGGGCCGTGACACACTTCGCACTGCACGTTCCGGAGCGCGTCGACGTGCGTCACCGTGCTGCCGCCGGGCCTCTCGTAGCCGGTGACGTGGCAGCCGACGCAATCGAGATTGTACTCTTTGAACTGCGACGCGAGCGTAGCGTACGCGCCCGCGTGACGGGTCGAGTTCCACACGGCGCGCGGACCGGGATGGCACCCGGTGCAGGCTTCGACGCCCACGTACGTGGCGTCGAGGGGACCGTGCGGCGGCGGCAGCCGGTCGGCGAACGCCACGCGATTGTGTTCGTCGACCGCTTTGTAATAGGCAAGAAACTCCGCGTCGATGGTCGGGTCCTTTCCGAGCGACTCGCGAATTTCTTTGACCCCATAGCGAAAGAAGCTGCCCCGTAGGGGCGGGGGCTTGGCGTCGAGCGCGTCCCGCTCCGTCTCGAGGGCCGCGAGATCGCGACGGCGCGCGGCGATGTCGCTCGGGCTGACGCTGCGGTCCTGCTGCCACGAGGCCATTCGCACCCGGAGCTCGTCGATGCGTCGCGACAGCTCCTCCCGCCGCTGCGCGCGCTCGAGTCCCGTGGCGTCCGCGAACTTCACGACCTGCCCGGGCGAGACCGCCTCGCGAACGTAGAGATCGAGCACCGCGACGCTCTGCAGATGGTCGGCCGCCTGCACCACCAGAACGTCCCCCACACGCTCCGCAGGCGGTGCGCTCGTGTTCCCGTCGCCGGCGGAGCGGGACGACCCGACGACCACCGCGGTAAGCTCGGGGATCGCGTCGGCGATGCGCTTGCCCTCCCCTCGCCCCACCGCCGCAAGAGCCACCAGGACGTTCGCCCCCTGCGCTTTGGCCTCGGCGACGCCGCGCCGGATGGCGTCTTCGACGCTCGCGCCCGAGTCTTTGCCCTGGCCCTGGCCGTAGCCCACGAAGCCCACGGCGAGCGATCCGGCGCCGACCCGCGCCACGCGACGAACCGCGGTCGTGGCGAACGGCGGAGAGGGCCGCGCGGGCGAAGCGAGACCGGAACCCGCGAGGACGGCGGCACCGGACGCGTTCGCGAGGTTCGCGAGCGCCTCTGGACCTTCGGCCCAGTCGTTGGTGCCCGGGGCGAATGCCGCGAAGCCCACTTCGTGAAGCACCCGCGCGATGGTCTCGGCCTTGGCGCGGTCCTGGCTCGCGTGGTCGGGGGCGAGAGCCGGATCCATGAAAAAAAGCGGCCCCGCCGAGGCCACGAACGCGGAGATTGCGGGAGTGGCGCTGGCTTTGACCCATGCACCGAAGTGATCCAGGCCGCCCAACTGGTCCTTGGTGCATCCGCACGGCTCGAGCGCGCCGGCGACGTCCGTCAAGAGATAAAGACGGACGGCGGGCGTCGCGTCGGCGAGCACCGGCGGCGACTTTGCGTCCGAAAACGGCGAGGAGCGGCACCCCTCGCACGAAGCAAGCGCGAGCGCAGCCGCCGGCAAAGCGAGGAGGACTGGACCGAGGACGCGAATCCGGGCGACGGCCCCGGGCAAACGCACGCGCCGTTTCGACCGCGCCCCGGCGTGGAGGAAACCTTTCGTCATTTCGTGATCCCCGAGGCCCGACATAGATACACTCTGGTGCGGGATGGCGGCGGGCGAAAGGCCTTCGGGGCACGATGGAGCGCGGCCGCCGTCCGGGGGCCCGGTCAAGTTCGGCCCGTTCTGGCTCGAGAAGCGCCTCGCGGTGGGCGGCACGGCGGAGGTCTTCCTTGCCCGTCCCGTGGACCCGAAAGCCCAACCCCGCCGCCTCGTGGTCAAACGGCTTCTTGCGCAATTCGTGAAGGACCCCGAAGGCCGCACGATGTTCGAAAGGGAGGCGGCGCTGCACGCGGCCGTGGACCACCCGAACGTGGTCAAAGTCTATGGATTCGGCACGGCGGGCGAGGAGCCGTGGCTGGCGATGGAGTTCATCAACGGCTGCGATCTCTTCCGGCTTCTCCGCCGCCTCTCGGCGGACGGCCGCGCGCTCAGCCCGAGCGTCTCGACGTACGTCGCGAGGGAAATCCTGAGCGCGCTCGAAAGCGTGCACACGGCGCGCGACAAAGCGGGAGCGCCGCTCGGGATCATCCATCGCGACGTAACCCCTTCGAACGTGTACCTGTCGAACGACGGCCGCGTCATGCTCGGGGACTTCGGCATCGCGCGCGCGGCGGGTCGCGGAACGCAGCGCACCGGCGGCGCGCCGATGCTGAAGGGCAAGCTTGCCTATCTGTCGCCCGAGCAAGTCGCGGGCGAACCATTCGACCACCGCGCGGACCTCTTCTCGCTCGCGGCCGTGCTGACGGAGATGCTTCTCGGACACCCGCTGTTCGTCGGCAGCGGGCAGCTCGCGGTCCTTCTCGCCATACGCGATTGCCGGATCGATACTCTGCGCGAGGCGAGCGCCACCTTGCCGAAAGGCCTCTTCGACGTGCTCGAGCGCGCGCTGGCGCGCAGCCCGGCCGCCCGCACGCCGACCGCCGAGGCGATGGCGACGGCGTTGCGACGGTTCGAACCCAACCCGAGCGCGTCGCGCGCCGAGCTCGGCGCCCTCGTTCGGTGGGTCCAGGCCGCTCCCTCGATCGAACAGATGCCCGCGGAGCGCGACAGCGCTGCCCGCCTTCGGGCGCGCGTTGCGGCCGCCGCGAGCGCCGCGGCCGACGCTGCGGCGTGCGAGAAGGCCGGGGGGCAGGCCGAATCGTCTTTCCCCGCGAACTCCGAGTCCGAGCGCGCGACGGGCGAATATGCGGCGATTCCGTCGTTCGTCGTGACGAGCGCCGGAGGCCGGCTCGGCCCCTGGACCTTCGCGCGCCTGGTCGAGGCAATCGCCACCGGCCAGGTGAACCGCGGCGACGCCGTGGATTACATGGGCCGCGGCCTCGCGCCTCTCGGAGCCATCGAGGAGCTCGCGCGGTTCGTGCCCGCGGTGCCCGACACCACGATTCGATCCACGGACGACGGCGCGGCGGCGTTCGTGGACCCCGTGTCGCCTCCGGCGCTCATCGCGATGTTCGCGCGCCTTATCGACACCGAGGCGACCGGCGTCCTTTTTGCGGAGGGCCCCCCCGAGCCGTCCGCGCACGTGCGCACGGGCGACGCGATGAAAGAAGGGCGAAAGGAGCTCTATTGGGTCGGGGGAAAGCTTCACCACATCGCTTCGAACAACGCGAGCGAACTTCTGGGCGAGTACCTCGTCCGGCGCAAGGTCATATCGCGCGAAGAGCTGGACCTCGCGCTGGCCGTCCTGCCCCGGTACAGCGGCCGGATGGGCGACACGCTCATCGCGCTGGGGCTGGTCGGATCGCTCGAGATCTTCGGCGCGATCCGCGATCAGGGACGCGACCGGTTCGTGGATCTGTTCCAGTGGCGCACGGGCAAGCTCGCGTTTTATGCGGGGCAAACCGCCCTCCACGTCGACTTTCCCCTGGACCTCGACGTCGCCCCGCTGCTACTGGCCGGCGTGGAAGCCGCCGCGCCGGGCGAAGCCCCTCTGGGGCGATGGCGCGACCGCCTGGGCGACATCATCGGCCCTTCGCCCTCGGCCCGTTGGAAGCTCCGCGCCGCCGCATGGCCGGAGGTCGTCCGGCGTGTCTTGGACATCGTGACGGCGCGCATGCCGCTCCGCGACGCCCTCTCCGCCGCCGCGCACGAAGGAGCGGCAACCGCCAACGACGCCCTACGCGCCGTGGAAGTGCTCGTCGCCGCCGAGCTCCTCTGTTTCTACTGAAGGTGGGGCCGGAAATGGAAGTTGCGGGGCTTGGGGTGGGGGCTTAAGCCTGGCTTGAGCCCGAGGGGGTGGATGATCTGCATCCGTGGGAGGCGTTCAGTGCCCCCCCGCCGCGACCCCGCCCGAGAACGGAAGGATCGTCTTGAGATCCTCGTCCGTGAACCGGACCTGCAATCCCAAGAAGTAGTCCCGTTCACTCGGCAAAAAGAGATGGTCTACCCCGCCGAGAAGCCACAGGTGTTTGATGAACTCGTACGAAATGAAGACGCGGTAGCGGGGCTGCGGCTCTTCGCTGAATCCGAAGAGGTCGTTGACGATTTCGAAGCGATCCTTCAAGAGGTGAATATCGAGCCCGATTCCCCCGGTGGACTCCTTGATCCCGAACCGACCCGTAAAGGGACCGAACCTTTGCGCGTATTGAAGGGAAAATCGGAACGAGTTCGTGGTCGTCGTCGTAATCGTTCGATAATGGGAGGGCATCGTCGGATTCGTGGTGTCCACCGTACTGTCGGTGATCGACGTGAACCCCTGCGGATCGTTGATGAGTTCGAGATCGTAATACTTGTCTTCCCGCGGCTGCAGGCGAAGCTCGGCGTACGTCTTGAGGGTGTTGGCGAGAAAGTTGTAATCCGTACGAAGCCCGACGATCGTCTGCAGGCGCGTCAGGTTCTGCACGTAATCGTTGATTCCTTCGGCCACGCCTTGCACTTCGTTGATGAGAGCGTCGTCCTTCGTGAGCTTGCCCACCGTTCCCTCGCCGCGATCGATGCGCCCTGCGATGCTGTCCGCGTGCGCGAGGGCGCTTTCCAGGCTCTTGCTCGCGCGATCGATCCGCTCGAACGTGTCACGCAGCTCTCCCTTCTCCGCCGCCCCCGCTTGGCCCCCCGTCGCGAGGAGCGTTCGCGCGTCTTCCGTCACCACGCGGACGTTCTCCAGAATCTGGGCGAGCTGGGGGTTGGCGTTGCGCGAGATCGCGTCGACGTTCTCGAGCGTGTCGTTGATGAGAAGGCGGTTCTCGCGAATCGTCTTGTTGATGGCGTCCGTAGCGTCGGCCAGGTTCTGCAAGATCAGCCGGATATTCTGTCCCCCTTGCTCCGTCCCGATCGACGCGGCCAGCTGGTTTGCCACCGCCCGGACGCTGTCGGCAATCTCTTTGACCTCGTCCAAGATCTGCGCGGGCGTCGTCTCGTCGACGATGACCCGTATCTCGTCGCCGTCGTGGAGCGGCGGCCTATCCGGCGTGCCCGGAGTGAGGACGACCGCAGACTCCCCGAGCAATGACGTGCTTTTCTTTCCGAGCGTCGCGTTGGCATACAGAGTGACGTCATTTCTGACCTTCACGTCGAGCCGCGCCTCTCCGTGCTCGAGCCGAATCGCGTCGAGGGTGCCGACCGGAATGCCGGCGATCGTGACGCGCGAGCGCATCGCGAGGCCGGTCGCGTCGTGGATGAAGCCGTGCACCGTGTAGCCGCCGCCCCCCCCGAGCTGAGGGCTGATGAACCGATAGAGCCCGTACGCCGAGGCTCCCGTCAGCGCAACGAAGAGCCCCACTTTGGCCGCATGCGTGCCTCTCGCCATCTGCTCGACGCGGCTACGCTAGCAGCGTTCGCCCAGCACGGAAGAGTTTCATGCGACGGGCCCGAAGACCCGCGAGGCCGTCACGAACCGCGTCCGGCGCGCGCCTTGAAGAGAGCCCTTCATGGCTCCTCGTAGAACGTTTCCGGCTCGGTCACCGGCGCGGCCCCACTGCCTGGGGCCGGCAACGGAATCCCATCGAGTTCCTTGTCCCAAACGGCGCGCCGCCGGTCGAACTCGTCGCGCAGAGCTTTGGGGACCACGCGCACGCTGTCGAGCCGCAGCGTCATCGGATCGACGAAAACGCCGTTCCTGCGGATGCCGAAGTGCAGGTGCGGACCCGTGACGCGGCCCGTCTGGCCCACGTACGCGATGAGCTGGCGCTGCTCGACGTGCATTCCCACGTGCAAACCCTGCGCGAAACGCGACAGGTGGCAATAGACGCTCGTGATCCCCCCCGCGTGAGAAATCTCCACTTTATTGCCACACGGCCCGGCGAAGCCAACGCTCGTGACCGTGCCGGCGGCGGTCGCATACACGTGCGACCCCACGGGCGCCGCAAAATCGACGCCGTTGTGGGGCATGAGCACGTGAAGGACGGGGTGCATTCGGTGGGGGTTGAACCGCGACGCGATACGAGCCAGCGGTACGGGCATGCGAAACCCGCCATGAAACGGCTGCCTGCCCCGGGCGTCGTACCAGCCGTGGTCTTTCTTCCCGTCCGACTCGCCCTCTCCATCGGCCGACGCGTAGACACGGACGGAGGAGGTATCGGGCGTGGCGGGAAAGTACTCGACCGCGTCGAGCGATACCCAGCGCGCGAACACGCCTTCCACTTGTTCTTGGGTACCGAGAAGGCGGAGGCGAGCGCCCGGTCGAATGTCGGAGAGCTCGGCGTGACCGTCGAGAGCGTCGTCCAGCAACGACAGAACGTCGTCGACCGGGGTCAAGCCCGCTTCGGTGAAGGATGCGCGCATATCGGCGCCGACGAGCAGCGCTTTGCCCACACGCACGCGCTCGGTCCGAAGCTTGAGCTTTTGCGCTTCGATCTTGGTGGTGCCGTCCGGTTGGGGCTCTTCCCTGCCTTGCCACACTTCGGACGGGGAGCTCGTCAGCTCGTAGGCAACGACCCGCGCCGTGGTCTTGTCCAGCGCGAGCGTCAGCGCATCTTTGGGGTCGAAGCGGTCCACGCTACGCACGGCTGCGAGCGATTGCGTGACGCGCTGCGACTGATCGGGGGTGAGCCGCGCCGCGGAGAGAACGGCGAAAAGAGGACGATGGCCGATCGTCGTTTCGACGAGCGACACGTTGTCGTCGCTTGCGAGCTGCGCCACGCGCCAGACGGAGCGTACGATCGCGGGAGTATTGACTTCTGCGTCCGCCGTGAGGGACGGATCGCCTCCGTCAATCTCGGTCTCCGCCGCGGCAACGGTTGCCGCCAGCGAGGCCGCTGTCAGGAGGGGAGTCGGCCCGGAATCTTGCGTGCGCTGCGCCGTGGACGCAAACGCTGCGCCCAAAAGAGCGGCCCCTCCCGCCACGGCGATGACCAAGCGCGCGCGAAACGGGAGATTCTTCCATATTCGCGTCCCACGGTCCTTTTCCAGTTCGCCGCCCGAGCGCGAGATCGACGCGGCACGCGGCGTCTCCATCTCGGGAGGCGGGTTTTCTGCGGGCTCCGTGCCAACTGCGCCCGCCCCATCCCCCGACTCAGGCGCGCCTTGGCTCGGCGTCTTGGGTTCCGGACCCTGCACTCAACAAGACGCCTTAGCGGCATACTCATCCGAACGCAATGACAAGCGCAACGGCGCCAAATTGGCTCTCCCGCCCGTCACCTCTTCGTCGTACGCTTCTCACGAAGCCTTGCGGGCTGTCCGAGAGGGCGCTGGGCTCGCGCACGCGAGCTCGCGAAGACCTGCGAGCATTGGGGCCCACCACATGGACGAGCACACGAAACAGTGGTTGCTTCTCGGCCGCGAGCACTACCAAAAGCGGGAATTCGATAGAGCCGAGCCCATGCTGCGGCAGGTTCTGGAGAGTAACGACCGCCTCGCGGATGTCCACGACATGCTCGGCATCATCTGCCATACGCGCGGCAACTTTGCGCAGGCGGAGCACCACTTCGAGCGCGCGCTCACGATCAACCCGAACTACACCGAAGCTGCGCTGAATCTCGCGGTCACCTACAACGACCGTGGCAAATACGAGGCCGCGCGCCAAGTGTACGCGAGGATCAAGGGCGCGGCGAAGGCGAGCGCCCAAGGGCTCGACCCCTTTGCGCGCGGCAAAATCGCCAATATGCATGCCGAAGTCGCGCAGGCGTATGCGGACGCGGGACTGACCCACGAGGCAATTACCGAGTACGAAAAGGCGGTCCGCCTGTGCCCGGAATTCGCGGATCTGAGAACGAGGCTCGGGGGTCTATTCCGCGAGGTCGACGATCTGCCGCGCGCACGTCAACAATACGAAGCCGCGATCGCCGCGCGCCCGAGCTACGTACCGGCGCGCGTTCATCTCGGAGTGACGCTCCTCTCGATGGGGGATCCCGATGGCGCCGAAGAGCAATGGCGCCGAGCGCTCGAACTCGAGCCGGACAACGCGCGAGCGCGCATGTATATTGGAGTCTTGCTAAGGTGAGGGGTGGTACTTGTTAAGATCACCCGCGTGGCGCTGTGTCTCTCTCCGCCTTGCGTCCGGCAAGGCTCCGTTCGACGGGCCTGGCTCGAACGACACGTCGAGGGGAGTGGAACTCCCTCGAGCTCCCCATCCCGGAACGTCACGACGAGCTGTGTCTCGCTCCGCCTTTGGCTCCGCTCGACGGGCCTGGCTAGAACGACACGTCGCGGGGAGCTGTGTCTCGCTCCGCCTTTGGCTCCGCTCGACGGCTCGCCTGTCGCGCTCGAGTTGCCGCCCCGCTTGGGGGTGACTGCGGGGAATTCTACGATCGTCGATTGCGGCGACGCAACAGGCTGATTGACACGAGGGATAAGCCACCGAATAGGAATCCCGCACCCGTTCCGCCGAAGCTTGGGCTCGCTGAACACTTGATATTGTTCGTTGTCCCGGTGCTGACAGTGCCCGTAGCCATAGCCGTGGCCGAAGCGCTGAAGGTCGCATCGAGATGCGAGACATACCACGCCGTCGCGTTCGCGAAGCTCGTCTCGGCGTCGACCACTTGGCCGTTGCAAACGATGACTCCGCCCGTCGTGGCGCTGCAATCTTGCGTGCAGACCTCCGGCGTCGTCGTGCAGTTCGTACTATTTGTCACTTGACACGTTACCGTGCACTCGAGATTGTCGATCGCCGTGCAGCTCGTCGCGCAAGCGGTAGCGCAGACCGTGGTCGGTGGCGCTTGCGTGCACGTGTGCGTGCACTGCGCCTGACAATCGGTCGCACAGTCCGTAGAAGACGCCGCACCGCAATTGCTGTGTGCCGAGCACGTCGAATCGCATTGGGCGCTGCAGTAATCGGTACAGCGGAAGGCCCCGGGGTCGGACTGGCACTGCGTCTCGCAAGCGCTCGTGCATGACTCCGTGACGCCCGCGTCGGTACACATTTCGGCGCCGCACATCGTGGTAGAATCGGCACTGCAGTTGACGCTGCCGGGGACACACTTTGACGTGCAGTCTGTCCCCGTGTCCCAAGAGCAATTACCCGACAGCGCAACGGTGGTCGCGCGTGCCGTACATGGCAAAGCGAGCGCAACGCCAATCGACGCGAACGTTATGACGTAGTAAAGGGGACGGATCATGGGCATAGCCTTTCCTGAAACGGGGGGGCAAGGAGCCCACCTGCAGCGGTGTGGATCGTCCAGAATGTGCAAGGCGTGCGCCGCTCGCGCGCAAACGGTTCAGTGCGGCGAGACTGCCCTACTCGGAGACCCGGGTCACCCTGAGCGCTTCGCTCCGGCTTGGCGAGGTTGGAGACCCGGGTCACCCTGAGCGCTTCGCTCCGGCTGATTGCCTACTCGGAGACCCGGATCACCCTGAGCGCTTCGCTCCGGCTCGACTCGCTTCGCTCGCTCGCCTCCGCTCTCGCAGCCTAAGCTCGCACGGCACGTCGAAGGGAGCGATGCCGCTCCCTTCGAGCTTCCCAGCAGGAACAAGACGCTCGTTTCCTGTGTCGCGAGTCCGGCGCACGCGGGCGCGGGACCGCGGGCGCCGTCAACGACTGAGTTCCTCCCGCAGCGATCGCTCGGAGGGCCCGAAACGCTCGCTTCCGCCGCGAGGCAACTCGGCCCTTCGGGGCAAAAGTGTGTGCCGCGGACCCAACAGCCGTTGTTCGGCGAAACGTGCGGCGGAAGCTTTCGCGTCCTCTCCTCGATAAGAGCTACGTTCGATATTCAATGCCTACGATCTTCACACCCATGCCATCGGCTCGTCGCAGATTGGAACAAATGGACATTCATTTCTTGGGCGTGCTGCGGGGCGACGGGCGTTCATCACAATTCAGCGGGTATTGGTACGTTCTTCGAACCTTAGGTGCGGAGGGGGTGCCCGTCCTCGAAGAACCCGCCGCTGGGACCGTTCGCGCCGAGCCGGGTACCCCAGAGTACGGACTCTGCGCCCTGGTCGATCGAGCGCGGGGCCCCCGGACCCCCCATCGACGTGCGCACCCAGCCCGGCGAGATCGCGTTGACTTTGATACCGCGCGGCGCGAGCTCCTTTGCGAAGAGCTCCGCCATGCGATTGAGCGCAGCCTTGCTCGCACCGTAGCCGCCGGGGGCGTCATCGGCGAGCGTGCCGAACCCGTCGCCCTCGACGTCGATCGCCGCGAGCCGCTTCTGGAGCGCGGCGTCCGCAGCGCCCTGGGCCATCCCGCTCGTGACCATCACCACGCGCGCGCCGCTTTCCAGGAGTGGTGCCAGGCCGCGCGTGAGGAGCCACGGTCCACGCACGTTCACGTTCCAGACCTCGCGGCGTGGCGCCTCGTAAACGCCCGCGTTGTTGACCAGGACGTCGAGCCGCTCGCCGCGCGCCGACAGGTCCTTCACGAGCGCCGCGACGCTCGAAGGTGACGCGACATCGAGCGCGAGCGCTTCGCCGCTGGGTAGCCGTGGTGCGTTTTCGATGCGCCGCACGGCCAGGAGCACGCGCATCCCCTCGTCGGCGAGCCGCTCGGCGACACGACGACCGATGCCACGCGAAGCGCCCGTGATCAAGGCTGTCTGCATGGACCTCCTCCGTTCGTTCGGCATCGCGCCGCGGGCTCCCTCTATGCCACGACGTCCGCCCGCCCGGCGAGCGCATCCGCGGTTAGGCGGCGCAACAAGCAGGCCGCGCGCTTCGGGCTGCGATCCGTAGGACGATGGAGGCGCATCCCGCGCTGTCGAGGGGCGAGGTAGAATGTGCCGATGGAGTCGAGCTTCCTCTATCGCGAGCTGTCGTCGGTCAAGAAGAAGGTGCACCGACTCGGCCTGGCCACCAACTACGGCCTCGACGAGGCGGGCATCGCCGCGGCAATGGAGCGCGGGCTCAACTACCTCTTCTGGACGCGCACGGCCCGCAAGCTCACCAAGGCCGCCAAGTCCGCACTGGCCCAGAACCGCGAGAACTTCGTGGTGGCCGCGGGACCGACGCTCGGCTTCTTCAAGGGCAGCGTCCGTGCCGGGGCCGAGCGGGCGCTCAAGGCCCTGGGCACCGACTACCTCGACGTCTACCAGCTCTACTGGCTGGGAACGATGAGCGCCTGGACCGACGCCACCGTCTCCGAGCTGGTGGAGCTGAAGGAGGAGGGCAAGGTCCGCGCCCTGGGCATCTCCATCCACGATCGGGTCCGCGCCGGCAAGCTCGCCGAGGACTCCCCGCTCGACCTCTTCATGATCCGCTACAACGCCGCCCACCCCGGCGCCGAGCGCG
Organism: uncultured delta proteobacterium; assembly: GCA_963831555.1. Classification (GTDB taxonomy): domain Bacteria; phylum Myxococcota_A; class Polyangia; order Polyangiales; family Polyangiaceae; genus Palsa-1150. The sequence continues at coordinate 6,569 of CAWHQT010000009.1, read as the reverse complement.
ACATCTTCCCCCACCTCGCCAAGCGCAAGCCCTCGGTCGTGGCCTACACCGCCACCGACTGGCGCCGCCTCCTCAAGGCGCCGCGCGGGTGGAAAGGCAAGGTGCCCACCGCCGGCGACTGCTACCGCTTCTGCCTAACCAGCCCCCACGTCGACGTCACCCTCTGCGGACCGAGCAGCGTGGCCCAGCTCGACGAGAACCTCCGCGCCCTCGAGCGCGGCGCCATGGAGGCGGAGGAGCTGGCGTGGATGAAGGAGTTCGGCGCCGCGGTCCACGGCTGAATTCGCCCCCGGCCCGGCTCGCCCAGCCGAGCTACGGCAGCCTCAGCGCGGTTCACGGCAGCGGTCGTGGTGACGCTATCAGGGCTTGGGATGCGCGAACGCGGTCTCGTCGGCCGTGCGCACGGCGATACGAACGGGCGCGGCGGTGGACCGGGATCCGTGCATCGACCATTCTTGCGCCATGCGGCGTTGTTCGCCCGACGTGGGGTAAATCACCATGCTCGCGGTTGGGTCGGCAGCGGCGACGGGGGCCCAGCGCCCGAGCAGGTCAGCGTACGCGATTTGCTTTGGGTCGAACACGACGCGTACCGCCGGGGCATCGTCCACCGTTGCCGCCCCCACTTCGAGAACACCGGGGAGCGAACGGAGGGCGTCCGCCGTCTTTGGGCCCGCACCGAGGAGCGCCGCGTCGAGCGTCGGCGTGCAGCCCGGGCGCTCCCCGGGGATTCGCGCCGCGCATGCGTTGGCGGTCGATGGCGGCAACGGTACGGCGAGCTCCGCGCCGGCGAAGCGAGCCGCGTACGCGCCGTAGCCTTCCTCCGTGAGGCGGGCGGCCGGCACGAAGCGCAGCGCCGCCGAATTGATGCAATAGCGTAGGCCCGTCGGCGGCGGCCCGTCGTCGAAGACGTGTCCGAGATGCGAAGCGCCGGCGCTCGAACGCACCTCGGTGCGCGTCATCCCGAGAGTCGTATCGGAGCTCGACAAGACGCGGCCGTCTTCGATGGGTCGCGTGAAACTGGGCCATCCCGTTCCCGATTCGAACTTGTCGAGAGAGCTGAAGAGCGGCTCGCCCGTGACGACGTCCACGTAAATTCCAGGCGCATGGTGGTCCCAGAATTCGTTGTTGAACGGCGGCTCGGTCGCGGCGTTTTGGGTCACTTCGAATTGAATGCGGGTGAGCCGCAGCCGAAGCTCCGCCACGGGAGGCTTGGGGTACATGCTCGCCGCCGCAGGAGACTCCCTACCGGCAGCCGGCCCACTCGCTACCCCCGGCGGCTCAACCGGCCGAGCTGGAGCCGCCGAGGAGGCGCGGCACGCCGGCACGGCAAGGAAAGCGAACGCAGCGATCGCGAATGGTTCAAGGCGGCGCATGGTCCTCGATGACCCCCGTTCCTACCCTACGCAAACCGAAGCGGCTCGTTACGCACGAAGGACGCTCGATTCGTACGCTGCGTGTCCGGCTGCGGGTGGGGGGCGAGCCAGGCCTGTCGAACGGAGCCGCGCCGGAGGCGAGGAGCCGTCGAGCGGAGCCCGAAGGGCGAAGCGAGCCGCCTCACGCGACGTGCGAGCCCATGCCGTCGAGCGGAGCCCGAAGGGCGGAGCGAGACACTCAAGCCGCCTCACGCGACGTGCGAGCCCATGCCGTCGAGCGGAGCCCGAAGGGCGGAGCGAGACCCATCTCCCCGCGACATTCCGGGATGGGGAGCTCGAGGGGAGTTCCACTCCCCTCGACGTGTCCTTCTACCCAGGCCCGTCGAACGGAGCCTCGCCGGAGGCGAGGCGGAGAGAGACTCAGGGTGACCCGGGTGATTTTAACTTAACTTAACTAAAAAAAACACCGAATCCCAGGTTCAGGCCCGCCGACCTCCGAATCCAATTGAGCGAGAGACCACTCGCCCGGTCGCCCTCGAACCAAGAAAAGAGCTCTGGTCCCCCGTGAATACGAATTTCCTTCCCTTCGGCCTTCGCGGCACACATCTTCTTTTCGCCTGGGTGGCGCTCGTGTCGGTCACCGGGTGCAGTGGTGCACCCCCTAGCACCTTCAAGAGCACGGACGCAGGGACCGAATTCACGACCGGCGGAGGACAAGGCGGAGGCGAAGGCGGCGCCGGCCCAACCCTGACGGTTCAGACGCCCGACAGCGGGACGGGCGACGCCAACGCATGCGCCAATGGATCGTGTGTCGCGGACGCCGGCGGCCCTGTGGAGGCGGGGTCCGTGTGTGGGGATGGTATCGTGGAGCCCGGAGAGACTTGCGATGACGGCAACAGCCGGCCGGGGGACGGATGCTCCGGAATCTGCCAGATCGAGCCCGGTTATACGTGCGCCTCGGCGGGGCAGGCTTGCACGTCGAACATCGTTTGCGGCGACGGGGTCCTCGAGGGCAACGAGGGCTGCGACGACGGCAATACGGTCTCGGGCGACGGATGTTCCGCGACCTGCCAAGTCGAGGTCGGGTTCGGCTGCACGGGCGCTCCTTCGGTGTGCTCTCCCTCGTCGCCGAAGGCGGTGTGCGGCAACGGCATCGTCGAGGCGGGGGAAACGTGCGACGACGGCAACGTGGTCTCCAACGACGGTTGCTCGGGGACCTGCCAGATCGAAACGGGTTACACCTGCCCGTCTCCGGGCTCGTCGTGCAAGGTCGACTCGTATTGCGGTGATGGCATCGTGGAGAGCGGCGAGACCTGCGACGATGGAAACACGCGTCCGGGCGATTGCTGCGACGGGACCTGCCAGATCGAACCGAATTGCGAGTGCAAAAACCCAGTCCCGCCCTTGGTCCCGGCGCGCCAGATCTGCTCCTCGACGATCATTTGCGGCGACGGCATCAAAGAGCCGGGCGAAGCGTGTGACGACGGAAATACGCTGTCGGGCGACGGCTGCTCGGCCGACTGCCAGAGCGTCGAGTCGGGATACACCTGCGCGATCCCGGGGACGCCGTGTACCCCCGCGCCACAATACGTATGCGGCAACGGCATTCTCGACAGCGGCGAGCAGTGTGACGACGGAAACACGACCTCCGGCGACGGGTGCTCGGCCGACTGCAAAGTAGAGCCGGGGTACGTGTGCGCCGCGGCGGGCAAGTCGTGCTCGACGATATCGTTTTGCGGGGATGGCAAGATCGACTACACGCGCGGCGAACAATGCGACGACAGCAACACGGCGAGCGGTGACGGATGCAGCGGCACGTGCCAGGTCGAGACCGGCTGGGTGTGCAACAATTCCGCGCCCCCCTCGAAATGCACGTATACCGTCGTCTGCGGCGACAGAAAACTCGAAGGAACGGAGACCTGCGACGACGGTAACAACGTCGGCAACGACGGGTGCTCGGCCACCTGCCAGGTGGAAACGGGATACACGTGTCCGATCGTGGGCGCGGCGTGTGAGCCCATATGCGGCGATGGCGCGCTCGAAGGAAGCGAGCAATGCGACGACGGCAATGCGCTATCGGGCGACGGGTGCTCGAGCACCTGCAAGCTCGAGCCGGGCTACATGTGTTCGACGCTCGGCGCGGCGTGCGTCAAGACGGTTTGCGGAGATGGCCAGGTCCAGGGCAGCGAACAGTGTGACGACGGAGCGGCGAACAACACGGGCGAGTACGGGCACTGCAACCCCGACTGCACTCTGCCGGTCACCTGCGGCACGGCAACGAGCCCCGTGGGGGCGTGCGCCAACCGTTGTGGCGATGGCATCCTCCTCGCCCCCGAAGTCTGCGACGACGGCAACACCGTCTCGGGCGATGGCTGTTCGGCGGACTGCACGACGGTCGAACCCGGGTTTACCTGCACGTCGAGCGTGGACAACCCGCCGGCGGAGATCGACTTGCCGCTCGTCTTGCGCGACTTTCAGAGTTATCCCGACCCGGGCGACGCCGACTTCGAAAACTTGTGCTGCGGCGTGCAGTCCTCTGGCGACGGACTCACCGGATACACCGGGACTCGTGTCAGCATCGTCCAGCAGCTCTTGGGTACCGATCGCAAGCCGCAATACAACGGGACGGATGCGAGCCCGATCAACCTGACGACGGGCCTCACCCACTTCAATTATTGGTACAACTTGATGATCATACTTATTGCTGGGTGTTGATCCATGAACTCGCAATGATTTTAAACGATTAGCCAATTCTGGATTGTTGGTTGTAATTGCCCCAGCATCACCCAAAGCACCAAGGTTTTTAGTGGGGAAAAAGCTGAAGCAGCCCATATGGCCATAGCTTCCCACTTGTTGCCCATGCCATGTGGCTCCAGTAGCTTGCGCACAGTCTTCCACAACATATAAACCATATTTTTCTGCCAAGCTCATAATCTCAGTCATGTCGACAGCCAAGCCAAATAGGTGTACTGGAATAATGACTCGGGTTTTTTCGGTAATAGCAGCTTCAACGGCTTTTAAATCTTAATTTAATACTGTCGGGATCGATATCTACAAAAACAGGGGTTGCACCGGCACGAACAATAATTTCTGATGTTGCAATATAACTAAAAGTGGTTGTGATGACCTCATCTCCAGGACCAATGTCTAAGGCTTTTAAGGCTAAGAGTAAAGCATCCGTACCGCTATTGACACCCACTGCATCCTTGTCCGGTTGCGGTGGCAAATGCTTCTTCAAACTGCTGAACTTGGGGACCTAAAATGTATTGGCCTGAGGCAGCTACCTGTATGAGCACTTCATGGATGGAGAATTTCAAAAGCCTAAGTATTAGAAATCGGAATGATATGGGAATCATGGTGATGCTTCCCCGGAAGTCAACTGTATAATTTCCGTCTCAGATTGTCGGGCATATTTTTTTCCACATCGTGAACAGACAGTGATATCTTTGATCAAAAATTTGAGGGTTTGACCACGTTCGCATCGCCACCCAGCAAATTGGAATCGATTCCCATAGACTGGCCGCAAAATCAGGAATATTTCTATCCACAACAGAACCCCGACTCTTACAAATGTATATTGACCTACGGTAAACCCTGAGGCAATTGTTGTATTGGCTCCAATATTTGCCCCCGTTTTACCAAAGTTGGATGGAGATTAATGGTTGAGATATTACCCGGCCTACGCCCCGCATATATTTCAAGGGGATAAATATTGTTGAAGGTCCGCAATAAACTTATTTTCAAAATAACACCACTATTCGCATTGGCGTTATTTATGTACCTTGACGTTGTTACCAGTCACTACCCCGAAGCAATGGTTACGTTATGCCCAATTTGACAATGATTCCCAATGATTGAATTTGCCATGATATGGCAAAAATGCATAATATGGGTCCATGGCCAATCTGATATGGCTCATCCATAGAGGACTCGTGAATAAAGCTTTCCTCATTACAGCAAGCCAAATAAGCGTTTCAAACCATTCCGATGTGGTGACATGCAGGTTTTTAACTCCTTTATAAAACCTCTAAAGTATCTTTAGTATAGTTACATCTATAATTATAGCAATATGGGTGGGAATAAGATATCATTTATTGAATTATTACCGTGAAGTGTATCGGCTATTAGCACGATAAACTTAAGTCATTACTGATAAAGACGAAGCAGAATTAAAAATTGATTTTAATCAGCGGGTTTTATCCCCCCAACGTTGATACAACCCGCCTAAAAAAGGGTTGAAGTTCCTTTGTTATGGAATACTTTATTTCGACTCAGCAGCCATGAACTCTTGCTGATCGGCATGTCGAGCAATAGTCAGGGCGTCACTTTTACCAATACTACTGCCTTCTAATGCATCCAATGCGGTCAATGCTAAAATCACCAACATTGCTGCAAGAAAGGTTTGTTCAAAAAAACTAAGTTTTAGAGACCTTTTATATCGTGATTCCAACGCACCTTGTGAAGACTCTTCCCGAAGCATACTGCGGCTCTCCGTTCTTTTTAAGATTTGACATATTCTATTAACAAAACAACCAAGTACCTGTTTCAGATCATCGACTAAGCCACAGAATTCTGTAATTTCTGTAACAATTGAGACACACTAAAAAATTAATTTTTCATAAAACATACTTAATTTATACCCATTATAGGATCATTCTGTAAAGTTATCTATCCTACCAAAGTGGATTTTTTATTAGTCGCTGGTCTAATTGTATGAAGGGTGTTAAGGCTAAAAAATTTGGGGTTTTTACCCATCCGATTTATACTCATACATACTGTAGGATTAAGACATATGAATTAATCTCAGGGGTTTTATCGTAATTGCGAATCCTTCATTACAATCCACTATTCTTCAAATCGATGGTAATACTTTGACCTTAGAAGATGTCCAGCGGGTTGCGATACAAATGTGCCCAGTGAAACTGGATCCACAGGCACTGAATATGATTAATCGTTCACGCCAGGTTGTGGAAGATATTGTTAACCAAGAAGATCTGGTTTATAGCATCAATACAGGATTTGGAGCTCTAAGTCGAATTGCTATCGACCGTGAAGATGTGGAGACCTACAGCTCAATTTTGTGCGAAGCCATGCAGCAGGCACAGGTAAGCCGCTATCCATGCCGGTTACTCGTGCAATGATGCTATTAAGAGCGAATACTTTGGCAAAAGGATACTCAGGTGTTAGGCCCTGTGT
>CAWHQT010000008.1:0-222045 GCA_963831555.1 uncultured delta proteobacterium | reverse complement strand
AGGACCTCGCCTTCGCCGTGCGCGTCCGTATCGCGCTCGGGCAGGATGCCCGCGAGATGCAGGGACAGGGTCGTCTTGCCAGCGCCGTTCGGACCGACGAGCGCCACGCGTTCGCCGGGCGCGATGGCGAACGAAACGTCGACGAGAGCAGGGCACGCGTCTTCGAAGTGAAACGACACGTGGGAAACTCGACGGCCCAGTTCACGGCGCGCCTCGCGCTCGCATCGCCGCCGCAATCCGCTCGGCGCGCGAGACGCTTCGGGCGAACGACGTGGCCACGACGGAGACGAGCGAGCGCCAGGCGGTCCAACGATCGGCGCGCCACGTGCGCGCGGCGCGTGCTCGTTTCATGCGCAGGGACTCGTCAAACAGCACATGCAGGTAGCGATGGAGGAGAGCAAGGGTCGCGCAGCGCTGCGGAATGTGGACGCGATCCATCGCCCGCAGGATGTCTGGAAACGGCGTCGTGTTTGCGAGGAGCTGCATGGTAGCGACGCATGTCGTGGTCCGAAGGGCGACCGCGGCGAAGGCGTCGAGGCCGCGGCGCTGGAACAGTGTGAGCCCGGCGACGCCAAGGACGAAGGGCTGCGCGATGGCCAATCGGGCGAGAAACGCGCGTTTCGGCACGCCAGCGGCCCCGGCGGCGACGAGAACGGCGATGAGGACGGGCGCGGTCCACAGCGCGTACGGCGCAGGAACGAAGGCGACCCCCGCCAGTATCCCGAGCGCAGCGAAGAGCTTGGGCGCCGCCGGGGCTCGATGCAGCGGAGAGTCGAGGTGCGCGTAGCTCCGCAGCCAGTGCGCGCCGCTCATCCGGCCGACGTTTCGACGGCCGATGGGTCGGCGCGCGGGGCCGTCGGCGTCAGGACGCGGCCGATGACGAGGCAAATCGCAAAGACAATCGCGGTCCCGGCAAGTGCCGCGATGGACGTCCCGAGCCAGGACCCGTGCAGCCCTGGCAAGACATAACCGCCGAGTGGCGCGGCGATGGGTAGCCGCGCGCTCGACGGGGCGATGCCGAGCCGTTCGACGATGCGCTCGAGCCCGTCGGGCCACGTGCAGGCGAACGGACTCACAAAGAGGGCGAGCGCCAACGCCGCAGGGAGGCCGAGGAGGGCGCCGGCGAAGACGCGGGACCCGTCGCGGGCGCGCACCCGGCGGAGCAGCTCCGGACGGACTCGGCGCACGCTCGCGACGACGAGGGCCGAGATGAGCGCCTCCCCCAGTCCGATGACGGCGTGAACGCCCGCCATCGCCGGCAAGACCACGGTCGCTGGGGCGACTCCCGAAAGGGCGAGCTCGCCCGCACAGGTGGCCGCGGCGACGACCGTGGCGATCCAGCACGCGAACGCGAACGCGGCAAGGCCCCGCACCCCGGCGAGACCGCCGCGACCGGCGAGCGAACGGTAAAGGGCAAAACCGACGAGCGGATGGAGGACGGCCATATTGAGCACGTTGGCGCCGAGCGCGAGCAACCCGCCGTCCGCGAAGACGAGACACTGGAGCGAAAGGACGGCGGTCATCACGACGACCGCCGCGGAAGGCCCGACGAGGACCGCGGCGAGGACGCCTCCGATGAGATGCCCGGAAGTACCCCCGGCGATTGGGAAGTTCAGCATTTGCGCGGCGAAGATGAAGGCGGCCGTCACGCCTAGCGCCGATGCGCGCCGGGCCGATAACTCCTCGCCCGCTCCTGTCCGCGCCCGAACGCACGCGGAGCCGACCGAAACGGCGGCCAAGACCGCGCACGCCGACGCGACCGGCGCGGAGAGCAGACCGTCAGGGATGTGCATGGGAAACGACCTCGAAGATGTCCTCGTCCGGCAAGCGCATGACCTCGCGCCCTGCCTCCGCCAGCCGATCGCGCGGCACGTCGAGGTATCGCGCGGCGAACGCAGGAGTGAAGCGGAGATCCAAGATCTGTCCGCTAGAGCGGCGCCGAAAGACGGTGTGCGTGTCCGCGGCGGCAACATCGGCGAGCGACAGATTCAGCTTGCCGAGACTCGCACCGGTGGCGGCTGCCTCACCGTCTGCCATGCATGAGTACTGCACCTGATGGGGGGCGTAGTGAACGACCTCGAGATCGAAGCTCGCGCGCGGCAATCCGAGGCTCCGAAGTGCGAACTCGCCCATGCGAAAACCGGCGACCGCCCACGGCCCCGCCCCTCCGTGGACGAACGCGACCATGGATAGCTTGGCGTCCACGTCGCCGACCGCGGAGCTCGCGTTCGCCACGTGGTTCGGATCCGCCGACACTGCGGGGGCCGGAGCGCGCACGACTGCGGGCGCCGCGCAGAAGGAACACCCGAAGGCGAACAGAGCCAGCGTCCCAGGTCGGTAGGCGGCGGTCCCGGACAGCTGCATCGGACGGCCTCGGCGAGGCGTAGCACGACACGATAGAGTCGTGCCATACGCATTTGCCGTCAGAGCCTCAGAAGGCGTGGTCGCGCAGAAGCGCGCGGGCCTCGGTCGGGCGGCGCCTGCACTCGAGCAACGCCGAGAGGATGAGCGGCGTCACGAGCGTCGCGTCGGACTCGATGACGAACATCGGGGATGTCGTTGAGTCGCTGATCTGGCAAAAGTACGCCCACGGCTTCACCGGCTGCGCGAGGTCGTACTTGATCGAGGGGACCACGCAGATCGGAAAGTCGCCGGCGATGCCGCCGCCGATTTGGAAAAAACCTATGCCCGCGCCGCGGAAAGCTCGAGGTACTGGTCGTAAAGCGCCGCCATGTACTCGATGCCCGACTTCACGATGCTGGGACTGCACTCGCCGCCCTTGACGTACGACGCGAAGATGTTGCCAAACGTCGAGTCCTCGTACCCCGGGACCACGAGCGGCAAGCGCGCATCCGCCGCGGCGAGCAGCCAGCAGGCGTTCGGATCACCGTCGCAGCGTTCCGGGTCGATGGCGGTGACGAGACCGTAGAAGTACTCGTGCCAGAGCGAATGCCCGTCTTGGTGGCCTCGTCCACATGGGACGAGGATCTTCTCGACCGCACGGAAGGCCTCGTCTTCGGGAATGCTCGTGTCGGTCACACGCCGCATGCGCTGGCCGAGAATCGCGGCGTCATCCTTCTTCGTCAGATACCGATAGTAAGGCCCCGGTCAGAAATAACCCGTTCACAGGTGGGATTTTCGGTTTGAGGGCGACCGCGGGGATCGACAAGGCCGTGGAGGTGTGATCTACGGCGGATATGGCGGCGACGGAATGGGAGATTCGTACGAAGTTCAAGGCGCTTGAGCCTGTGATGGACGAGCGGCTGAAACGCCTGTGGGCGGGTGCGGAGGCGGACGCGTACGGCGACGGCGGGATCGCGGCGGTCGAGCGTGCGACGGGAATGTCGCGCACAACAATCCGCGGAGGACGCGACGAGCTTCGCGGGGGAGCGCGGGCCGAGGACGTGGTTCACGTTCGGCGTCCAGGAGGCGGAAGGCCGCGTCTCGAAGAGACGAGCCCGCAGTTGGTCGAGGCGTTGGAGTCGCTGTCGACCCCGTCACGCGCGGCGACCCCGAGTCGTCTCTTCGCTGGACGTCCAAGAGCACACGGAAGCTGGCAAGCGAGCTCCTGAAGCAAGGGCTTCGTGTCAGTCCGCAGAAGGTGGGGCAGCTCCTGTACGCGGCGGGCTACAGCCTTCAGGCGACGCACAAGACCACCGAAGGCACCGCGCACCCCGATCGCAATGCGCAGTTCGAATTCATCAATGAGCGCGTCGAGCAGCATCACGCCCGAGGCGCTCCCGTGATCTCCGTCGATACGAAAAATTGTCTCGCTCGGACCCGCCATCGCGATCACGCGCGTGGCTTTCGGCTCCGGCGCGAGCCCCATCCAGATGTCGCTCATCGGTCGTCTCCTCGGCCGCGGCGGACACCCCCTCCATGGGGATCGGCGCCGCGGGCCCGGAGACGATCTCGGAAAGGACAACTTCTCGGCGACCGGTGTCCGTCACTATTTTGCGTAGCGACCCGCGAAGGCGGACCATCCGTTTGGACGTGGCTATCCGCCCCTTGGGGCTCCGCCAGTAGCGCTGCTTCGATCGCCGGCGCGACGCAACCCGTTGAGCGTCACGGCACCGGCGGGTGCAATACATCTGGCCGTGATCGCAGAATCGGCAGACGTATCCCGGCCGTCGGCAGCCATCGCGAACACATTGGAAAAGCCGAAGGTCCTGCACGCGTCGGTCGCACCGACCCAAAGTGGGCCAGCGGCGCGATCCCGTGCGACAACCTCTTCGTCGAACGCGAGCACGCGAACCGACACGAGGGCTCGGAGTTTGCGGCTCCGGGCCCTCATCCTTCTTGATGGGCCGCGACGATCGTCGTCAGACCGCCGACCCAGGGCCAACTACCCAGCCAGACCGGCCCGCACCGAAAACCGCGCTTCTCGGCGCCCGTCTACAATCCCGATGACGACCCCGATCCGCGTGGCGCCGAGTCGCGTGTACCAAAGGATGATCCCCACGGCGACGAACGACGCGCCCGCGAACGTCCGGTACTTGCCCACCGCGTCGCTGAGACGCCCGAGGAGTGGCCCCGTGAACATCGAGGCCAGCCCGGTCGCCATGTAGACCATCGGCAGCTTCGTGAGCGGGATGCCCAGGTTGTGCACGCTGAAGGCGCTCCCGAACGGCATTAGCATGAACCCGCCGATCGCCAGCGTGAGCGTCGCCGCGAAGCCCCACCGGTGACGCGTCTTCATGACGGTGGCGAGGAGGTGGTGGAACGCGTTGCGGTCGGGTCGATGTATCCGCTGCACGGAACACGTCTGGAGGGCATGACGTGCCGGCCGCAGAATCGGTGCATGTGGATCGACCCGTCGCGCGTTGCGCGTTCAGCCGGTGCCGATGGCCGTCGGAGAGTAGGAATTCCTAGCGTTGCCGGACTATCGCGGCAGGCGGCGGGTTCGACATAACGTTCAAAGTCGGACATTCGTCGACTTCACCCCGGAAGCGCGGACCCCAGTGAGTACCAACGCAGGCTCCTGTCGCTCGCCCCGTGCCGAAGAAGCGTCCGTGTCTCGTCTCGCAGCATCTGAGAGATCGCAACGTATCGATACGCTTCGGGGGCGAGTAGCGACGCCCACCGCTGGACCGTGCGAAAGTCGTTCGCTGAGAGACCGTGGCTTAGAAAGGCCGACACGAGTCGAGCGGCCTGATCTTGAACACCGCTCACACGGAGCCGCGTACGGACGATCTCCGCGAGCGCCGGCTGCTCCCTCAGCACTTCGCCAACGTCGAGCGTTACGGGAAGAGGAGGCGTCAGCCTCGCGATCGCTCCCGTGCCGATTACGCCTCCGTCGGCGAACTCAAGGAAGGGCCCCCCGTCTCCCAGCGCGAGGGCACACGGCTCTCTGGGGGCAACGTTCTGGATGGCCTGCTGCAAGGGCCTGTCTTTCTCGAGCGCCAACCCGAACGCTAGGAGCTCCACGATGCGATCGGAGCATGCAGCTAGGCGCGCCTCGAGCTCCGTGACCTCGGCGGCGCGCTCCTCGTTCAGACCTTGCTTGGACGGAATCATCGTGATCGGCTCAAGGTCGTCGTAGGAACGCGGCAACGTCCTTCGCGAAGGCGTCGGGATACTGGAAGAGAAAGCCGTGCGCCGAGTCTGGATAGACGACGAGACGTGCGTTCGGAAGGTTCTGTGCGAGGAACCTCGAGTTGTTCGTCCTCATCACGACGTCGGCTTCGCCATCGGCGACGAGGACCGGTTGCTTGATGCTCGATAAGTACGACGGCCCACCCGCGGCGGGCGCGCTGCCCCAGCCCTTCATGGCGCGCATCTGCGCAGCGGCCGCGCTGGCACTGAGAGGAGCGTCACGATCTCTGCTGGCGCCCGCCGAGGCGCGCGACGAAAGCCTGACCTGCGGCTCTGCTCGTGCCGCTCCTCGCGAAGAGAAGGAAGAGCACGTCGTCCGGCGTCTGCGGGTCGGCGAGCTGGCTCTTGGTCACCTCAGGGAGTGGCGCTCCCACGCCCTCGCCGCCCCGAGCTGCGGTGCCGGCGAGAACCACACGTTCGATGACATCCGGACGATCCAGCGCGAGCTGCTGAGCAACGAAGCCACCAAGGGAGAACCCGAGAACATCAACGTGCCCGGTGAGCCAATCGGAGTCGGTAAAGTGCAACTCGCGAAGCGCGTCGATGAACGCCCCTGCATCAGTCGCCATCTCGGCGACGGTCGTGCGCGTGTCTCCGCCCGTGAGTCCCACGCCCACGGCGTCGAACAAGATGAGTGGGCGGTCCTGCGCGAAAGCATCGGTGAGCCGCGGATCCCAGGAGTCCATCGTTCCGCGGAGCGGTGCCAGGAGCAGCAACGGCACGCCGGGCTTTCGGCCGAAGGCGCGATACGCGAACCGAATGCCCTTCTCCTCGACGAAGCGGTTCGGGGCGGTAGCCGACATTCCGTCGGACCATGGTTCCGTCGTCTCACTCACGGCCAACGTCGCCGGCGTCGTCTCGCGCACGGCCGACGCCGCCGGCGACGTGGTCGGTGCTTCGACGGTCGCGGCGGGCGGCGTCGGCGGCCATTCCAGCGGCACACGCTTCGACGCGCTAGCGCCGCCGCAACCCGTCGCCGCTGCGAGCACCATGGCCGTGATCGACAACGAAGCCCGCCCCCGAGTTCGAGTACGGCGGGGGGGCGCCGCATCAAGGGTCTCGTGAGCGGGCATCGTCGCAACGACGCCTCCCGCAGCTCCAGAGCTCGTCATTCTTCCCTCCTAGGTTCAGGCTCGGTGATACGCAGACCAGACTTTTTCCGCTGCCCACGCGATCGCGTCGCTTGCGGCTCTTCGCGAGGCCACCACGAGACGCCCGCACTTGAGCGAGACGCACGAAGTCAGCGCGGAAGCGCGGAGGTCAAAAAGTGCCCCATCTTCTGGATGGTCCTCGCCGCGTCGACTCAGAGCTGAGTCAGCCCGCCGTCCACGGGGAGCTCGTGTCCGTTCGTGAACGTCGCGTCGAAGGCCAGAAAAACGGCTGCCTTCGCGATTTCTTCGGGACGACCATGGCGCTTCATCGGAATGACCTCCTGCATCTTCTTGTGCATTTGGTCCATCTGCTCCTTGGGCAGCCCCGACTTGAGGATGACCGGCGTGTCGATGGGGCCGGGGCTGATGGCGTTGACGCGGATGCCTCGCGGCATAAGCTCGGCTGCGAGCGATCGCGCAAGGGAACGGAGGCCGGCTTTGGCGGCCGCGTAGGCGCTAACCCCGGGCATCCCCTTCTCGTTCGCGATGGACGTCGTGAGTACGATCGCGCTTCCGGAAGGCATCAGCGGAGCAAGCTTCTGCGCCGCGAAGTACGGCCCCTTCATGTTCAGGTTGAACATCTCGTCGTACACCGCCTCGGGCGTGCTCTCGAACGGCGCGATCTTTCCGTACCCGGCGTTGATGAACAGAAAGTCGACCGATCCGAACTCCGACTTCGCGCGGGCGGCGAGCGCGTCGATTTGCGCGAGCACCGTCGCGTCACTCAGCATGACGATGGCGTTCTTCCCAAGCTCCTCGCGAGCCGCGTCAGCCGTCTTCTGCGTGCTCCCCGTCACGAGCACGCGCGCCCCCTGAGAAAGCAGCAGTTTCGCCGTCGCGAGACCCATGCCGCTGGTGCCGCCGGTGATCACTACCTTTTTGCCGTCGTATTGGCCCATGGTTGCGTTCTCCCTCGTGCGACCGAAGTGGTCGCTTTGCTTTTCGTATTTCTGCACCGTTTGGTACGATATTCGCGCAAAGAGCCGCGCACGCGCTTAGGACGCCGTGCAGTGCGGCGAAGCCGAAGCGCAGGAACGGCGAGCAACGACACGCCTGGCTGACCCGGGTGGCCAGGCAGCCTTACGGCCGAGAGCTCCTTCTCAGGACACCGCGCTGAAAGATGCTTGGCTGACGCCGGAGGCCTTTATGAAACGATGAATTGCCTCGTTGGCATTGTCTTGAAATGACGTGTTCTTCAAGGAAGTAAAGAAGGTGCTCTGGTCCACCATCTCCCCGGACAGCTTGCCCTCTTTACTGGCGTAGAAGACGCCGCTCTTGTACCGGTCATCCGAGATGGCATCTACGAACCGCTTCACGCCCACTTCAATTCCATGCACTGCTCCCATCAGCGGGAAGACAATGGGCATCATCACGAACTTCAACATGAATCTCATTGGTTGCGGGAGACTGTCTGGAGCCAGAGTTCCCCGCGTATTTCCGGGACTGACAACCACGAATTTCAGCTCCGGGTGCCTTCGGGCCATGGAGAGCGCCCACATCGTTCCCGCATACTTCACGTAGCCGTAGGCTTGCGTCGGATCGAACTTCTTGCCGAAGTACGTTCCATCGAGAACGGCAGCGAATTCATCTACTGAATACGTCGGCAGCGCCACCGGTTTCATGCCAAGTGGCTTCACCCCCGGCACGGCTTCTGCGCTTACAAACAGCACCGCCTTCTTCAGCTTTCCGCGTTTGATCAGCTCATCTACCAAGACGACGTGCCCCAAAATATTGGTAGCAGCCAGTTCATTCATGCCGGAAGGCGTGGGCTTCCCAGCGGTTGCTCCGATCATCCCTCCTGCATTCAATGCACGTCAATCAGCTGCTTACTTCACACTCTACAACGTCATTCATGCCGGAAATCGTGGGCTTTCCTGCGGTTGCGCCGACCATTCCTCCTGCATTCAGGATGACGGCATCAATCGGTTGCTTGAGCTTGTCTACGGCCTTTCTGACGGAGGCTTCGTCAGAGACATCTCCGATAACGATTTCAAAGATCCTCTTCCCCGTTTTCTCCTCGAGATCTTTTGTGCCGCCTCTGCTTTCGCTTGATTTCTGCAGAAAAGAACGACTCTTTTCGTTTCTTCTCTCAGCGCCAACTGCCGGGCAGTCTCTTTCCCGAGACCAACATTTGCGCCGGTGATCAATATGCTCTCGTTCATGTGGCTCCGGGGGTGGTGAGGGCGATCGAACCGGGCGTTGAACCGTCAGGGGCCGGTCACCTTGCCAATTTTGAAACGCTCGGTACCTTAATAGGGCGGATGGGCGGGCGCAAGGAGTTTTGAACTAAATGGTCCAGAAAGACACCAGGCCGCGCGGACGGCCGCGCGGCTTCGACGAGCTGGAGGCGCTGGAGAAGGCGACCCAGGTGTTCTGGTCGAAGGGCTACGACGGAGCGACGATCGACGATCTCGTCGGCGAGATGGGCCTTGGTCGGCCGAGCCTGTACGCCGTCTTCGGCGACAAGCGGACGTTGTTCCTGCGCGTCCTCAGGGCGTACGCAGAGAAGAAGGGCGCTGGCGCTGCGAAGGCACTCCTTTCGCCGAGTACGCTTCGCGCCTCGATCGCCGGCTTCCTGAGACACACCGTCGAGAATGCGACCGAGGAAGGCTCGGCCGCGGGTTGCCTCATCGTGTGCATCGCGCCGCTCGTGGACGACGCAGAGGTCCGGCAATTCCTCCAGCACGCTTCGGCTGGCGCCGCAGCGATGGTGGAACGTCGTTTCCGGGACGCGATGAGGGCGGGAGAAATCCCGTCGGACTTTCCCGTAGCCGCGCGGGCGAGCCAAGTCGTCGACTTCAGCCATGGGATGACCGTGCGCGCGAGAATGGGCGTGCCGCGCAAGACGCTTCTGAGGGACGTAGAGGAAGCGGCCGACTTGGTGCTCCTGCCGCGCGGGACCAGCGACGGGCCGAGCGGCAGCGCCCGGAAAGCCCGCACAGTTCGGAGCTGAGCATCAGACGGCGCACATTCCACCGTTGACGGGAAGAACGGCACCGGTCACGAACGATGCTTCGGGCGAGGCGACCCACGCGATGGCGCGCGCCACCTCGTCCGCCGACGCCGCGCGGCCCATCGGCACCCGACTCGCGAGGAGCTCGACGTTTCCGCCGGTGACGCGGTCGAGCATCGGCGTAAGCGTCGGCCCGGGAGCCACCACGTTGACGCGGATGCCGTCCTTCGCCAGCTCCAGAGCCACGGAACGAGTAAGCCCTTCGACCGCGTGCTTGCTCGCGGCGTACAGGGACATGTTCGGCGCTCCGCGGCTACCGCTCGTAGCACCGATGTTGACGATCGACCCTCCCCCCGTTTGGCGCATCGCTGCGATTTCGAACCACATGGCGAGGCACACCCCCTTGACGTTCGTGTTGAACACACGCTCGTAGGTCTCTTCGTCGAAGTCCGCGAACGGCGCTTTCGCCTCGAGTGCTGCGCTGTTGACCGCGACGTCAAGGCGACCGAAGCGCTCCACGGCGAGTTCGACGAGTTCCTGCATGTCCCGCTCGCTCGTAACGTCGGACTGCTTGAAGACCGCGCGCCCGTCGCCCAACTCTCTCATGAGGCTGGAGGCGGCCCCCTCGTGCCGGCTTCCAAGAACAAGGCGTGCGCCGCGCTTCGCGAACTCAAGAGCCGTGGCTCTCCCGATACCGCTCGACGCTCCAGTAATGACGACAACTTGGCTCATTCTGGGAGCCACCATCTCGTCACGACGATGCCCCGTCGAGCACGTCGAGCAGGACTCGGAGCACGCTGGGCCGGGTCTGCGTGAGCTTGCGATGTACGTCGTCTCGCATCCGGCTTCGAACGAGTGCTGGGACATGGTCCGGACCGACGGAACGAGACGAGATGTCGTACCAGGCGATCCCGGCCTCGACGCCCGCCCCACCGTCGGTCACGTAGCGACTGACGAGCCTATCGCCGTCGCCTTCGCCACCGGCGGTCGAGGCGAGCACCGGGGGGCTCAGGTTAATGCGGGCGCGCTCTTGCTCGAATCGAGCGACGAGCTCACGCCCGAGCTGCGCCACGACGTCCTCCCGCGTCAGTCGAAGCATGCGGAACATCTCGGCGAGATCGACGTGGCGCACGCGGCCAGAAAACAGGCGCTCGCCCTCGACGAGCAGCTCCACGGTGATGCCCTCCGCGTCGACCACTTCGCGAAGCTGGAAGAGGCGGTCGGGGGCGCGCTGCGGATCCTGCTCTCGAGGCATGCGATTCATGGTTCCCCTCGCCTCGGGAGGCCGGCTCGGTTGGTTGAGCGACTCAGAGGCATGGTGCGTCGGATGACTTACGCGCAGGTCGGTTGCGCTGTTTGTGGACCGAATCGTCCATTATGTATGTCGTTCTGGACCGCTCCGTCAAGTACGTCTAAGCTTCGGTAGACGATGGGCAGACCGCGGGAATTCGACATGGACGAGGCACTCACGGCCGTGCGCGAAGAATTTTGGCGCCACGGCTACGCGGGGACCTCCGTCGACAGGCTTCTCGAGGCCACAAACCTTGGAAAGGGTAGCTTCTACGCCGCCTTCGGCGACAAGCGGACGGTGTTCCTCCGCGTCCTCCACGAGTACGCCACGACGCGCGTTGCCACGATCAGAGACCTACACCGCGGTTCGCGCAGAGCGATCGAAGCGCTGCAAGCGACGCTACGTCCAGCGCTGAGGCCGCGTGGCTGCTTTCTCGCAAATTGTACCGCCGAGCTTTCGCCGCAGGATGCCGACGTCGTTGCTCTCGCCCGCACGACGTGTGGCGCGTTCGAGGACATCTACACCGAGACGATTCAGCGGGCGATAGCCGAAGGAGACCTATCCAGAACTACTCGACCTCGGGCGCTCGCGTCCGCCTTGGTAGCGGCTACCCACGGTCTCGAATTTCTTGGACGCACCGGCTTGGACGACGCAGCGGTGGACAGGGTCGGTCGCGACTTTGCGCGCAACCTTCTCGGCAACGCCGGCCGAGTGAACAGACCGCGGCGGCACTCGAAGGAGCAATGAGAACCGCCGGCGTCGCGGTCAGCAGGCTTGGCCCGATGCAACGTGAAGGACCGATGGGGACCGCAGAGCATGGTCAGCACCCCTGAAGGCCTGGCGGTCGTCCTCGCCCTGAAGACGAAGAGACATGCCCATTCCCCGATACGCGTCCGCTGAGAAACGCGCAGAACTTGTGACAGCGGCGAAGCTGCTGCTTCACGAGCAAGGGCTGCACCGCACTACGCTTGCAGACGTGGCCAGCCGTGCAGACGTGCCCCTCGGCAACATCTACTACTACTTCAAGACAAAGGACTCGCTGGCCGAAGCTGTCCTTGAAGCACACGACGCGGCGCTGCGAGCAGACTTCGCGTCGTGGGAAAGCGTGCACGACGAGCCGATGGTGCGGCTTCGCCGCCTCATCCGCGCGCCGCTAAGCGCGGCAGATCGAGTGGTCGAGTGGGGCTTCCCCCTCGGCAGCTTGTTGTCGGAATGCGCGAAGCTCGGCGCCAGCTCCAACCTCGCCAAGGTCGCAAGTAGAGTGCTCGCTCGGTACATCGAGTGGGTCGTGGAGCAGTTCAGAGCGGACGGCTTCAGGCTACGCGAGTCGCGCGACCTCGCGATGGATCTCGTCGGAGCTATCGAGTGGGCGCTCCTCCTCGCGAGCACCATGGGATCAAAGGGAGAGCTGCACCGGCGGCTACGTCGCATCGAGCGGTGGCTCTCCAACGTGTCGCGCTGCGCAGTGCGCGGTACCTACCGACAACACCTGATTGCTGGGCGCGTCTGGCGGTGACGGACTGCGGCGGTGCGCGTGACCCGCCGGGCGTAGCGCGTCAGAGTTGCGCCAGGCCGCCGTCTACGGCGAGCTCGCTGGCGGTCATGAAGCTGCTGTCCGACGACGCGAGGAAGGCAGCCGCCGCCCCGAGCTCCGCCGGATCGCCCATTCGTTGGAGCGCAGTCATCGAGCCGTAGGCCTTCAGGCCCGCCTCGCCCAGCGCTTCCCTCGCGAGTTCGGTCGCTATTGCCCCGGGCGACAGCACGTTGACCCGGATGCCGGTGCCCTTCAGGTCCTCCGCCCAGGTCCGCGCGAGGTTACGCACTGCCGCCTTGCTCGCGCTGTAGGCGGTGAACGCCGGGGCGCCCGTGGTGCCGGCACTCGATCCGGTCAGGATGATCGAACCGCCCTTGCCCATCAGCGGCAGCGCCTTCTGGACCG
The DNA here is from genome assembly GCA_963831555.1 of uncultured delta proteobacterium. Lineage (GTDB taxonomy): Bacteria > Myxococcota_A > Polyangia > Polyangiales > Polyangiaceae > Palsa-1150. Next base: position 209,116 of record CAWHQT010000008.1, on the reverse strand, counting down.
TGAAGATCGTACCCTTCACATTGACGTCGAAGGTTTCGTCGATGTGCGTGGCGGTGATCTCTCCGAGCCGAAGCTGGCTTCCCACACCGGCATTGGCGAAGACGATGTCGAGGGTTCCACGTTCGGCCTTCACCGCCGCGTAGAGCCGGTCGAGGTCGGCCTCATCCGAGACTGAGCCCTTCACCGCGCGGGCATTCGGCCCGAGCTCACGGCACAGCGGCGTCGAGCGCTTCCTGCCGGCGGCCGAAGATGAAGACGAAGGCGCCCTCCTCGATGAAGCGCTTTGCTGCGGCGAGGCCGATGCCGGTGGCGCCGCCGGTGATCACGGCGGTCTTTCCATTCAATCTGGTCATGACGTGCATCCTTCCTTGGAGTTGTTTTGAATCGAGCCTTCAGCGCGCCGTCATTCCGCCGTCGACGTGGATGTTCCCGCCAGTCATCCAGTTCCCGCGATCCGACACGAGCAACGCGACGACCTCCGCGAGGTCCTCCGGGGACCCATAGCGACCCATCGGAATCTCCTTGGCGAAGAGGTCGGGCGGAGCGCCCAGCGCGTCGCTGAACTCCCTGCTCCCGGGCGTCGTCACCGGCCCCGGCGACACGACGTTCACGCGGATTTTGCTCGGCGCGAGATCGATCGCGAGCGCACGTGAGTAGCTGTTGAGCGCCGCCTTGGCGGCGGCGTAGTGTGCGACCGCCCCGACGGCCATCGTCGCCGCGCCCGACGAGATGTTCACGATGGCGCCGGCCTTCGATTCGCGAAGCGCCGGCAAGAGCGCATTCGTCAGCCGGATCGCGGCGAATAGGTTGAGCGCGAAGGCGGCCTGCCACTCCTCGTCCGGGATGGACGCGGTGCCTTGCGGGAAGCCGTTCGCGCCGCCCGCGTTGTTCACGAGGATGTCGAGGCCGCCGAGGGCGTCGATCGCTCCGGCGGCGATGGCCTTCACCCCGGAGGCGGAGGCGACTTCGCCCGCGACGAAGGCGGCGCCCGCGGGCAAGGCCTCGCCGCGAGAGCGCGCCGTCACGACGACCTTCGCGCCGGCGTCGAGCAGGCGCTGCGCGATCGCCGCGCCGATGCCGCGGGTGCCTCCGGTGACGAGCGCACGGCGGCCGATGAGCTCCTTGGAGAAGTCGAGCTTGTTGGACATGAGATTTCCTTTCGTCGTGACGACCCATCCCACGTACGGCTCGACATCCGCACGCACCATCCGAGTTCGTCCGGGAAAGTATCGAAATCGTCCGTGCCGCCTGGAGACCGGGGCTCGGGCGCTCTACGCTGTTGCTGATGGACGCTCTCAGCGCGGTGCTCGCCTCGGTTCGACTGCAGCAGACCTGCTGGGCGTTCACGGTCGGCCGCGCCCCGTGGGGCCTGACCTTTTCGGGAAGGCCGAACTGCGTCCGCTTCCACTACGTGGTGCGCGGCAGTGCATGGCTCAGTGTAGACAACACGAACGAGCCAGAAATCGCGCTCTCCGGCGGCGATCTCGCGGTCCTGCCGCTCGGCCATACGCACGTGCTGCGCGACCATCCACGCAGCGCCTCCGTGCGCGTCGAAGACGTCGCGCAGTGCGGCTCGCGCAGTCTCGTCATGCAGCTCGAAGTCGGCGCGAAGGGTCCTGAGACGAACTTCGTCACCGGCGCTTTCGTGCTCGACGATCCGCTCGCGCGGCAGATCCTCGCCGTGCTGCCGCCGGTCATCCGAATGAGGCCCGAAGTGGAGCAGGGGGTGCCGTCGTTCCTCGAGAACATCCAGTTCATCACCCGCGAGGTGGAGACGGGCCGACCCGGCTCCGAGATCGTCCTCCTCCGGATGGCGGACGTCATCTTCATCCAGATCCTCCGCGCGTATCTCGCGCGCGTCCCCGACGACGGCGGCGCCGGCTTTCTCGGCGCACTCCGCGATCCGAGCACCGCAGCAGCGCTCGGCGCCATGCACCATCGTGCCGAGGCGCCGTGGACCGTGGCCTCGCTCGCCGAGGAGGTCGGCCTCTCGCGCTCGGTCTTCGCGGCGCGCTTCACGCAGCTCGTCGGCGAGCCACCGCTCGGCTACCTGACCCGTCTCCGCATGCAGAAGGCGGCGATACTGCTGCGCGAGGGAGCAACGCTCGCGAAGGCCTCGCACCTGACGGGCTACGCTTCGGAGGCCTCGTTCAGCCACGCGTTCCGCCAGTGGGCCGGCGTCGCGCCAGGTACCTACCGCAAGCAGCTCCGCGAGTCGTCTCAGGACGCCGACTAGCGGTGCCGCGTCACTGGCCGCTGCAGCCTGGTGCGCACGCAGCTCGCGGTAGACGGGTTAGGACTTCTTCGACGCGATCGACTTCAACGACGTGCAGCGGGGCACTCACTGATCAAGCGAGCAAAGATCGACGGGGCCACAATCGCCTCCTTGAGCAAGAAGATGGAGGACCGACGGTCGTCTCTGCCCGGTGTCCTGCGCCAGATGCCCGCCAGACAATTCGGCACTCGCCGGAGGCGAATCTACCTGCGTCGGCCTTTCGGAATATTCTCGTGGGCTGTGGTGCAGGCGATACGCTCCATCGCCTGACGAGGGGTGAACGGCCGGTGCCCGGCCTTACGTCCATCGTACGGCCCCACCGCCCAGATGTTCAAATCGTGCGGGTTCGTCCCCGAACCCTGTACCAAGCGTTTGTACCAAGGGTCCGGCTGTACCAAGCCCGAACCCCTTGTTTTTAGTTGCGCGGGCAGGATTTGAACCTGCGACCTTCGGGTTATGAGGCGAAAAAGCCCCGTTTTTCCTTAGCTTGGCAACTCTCTGAAATTGCTCGTAAACCATCGATAATGCGCGGAATTGGTCGGCATCGCAGCATCACGGGTCGTCACGCCATCTCACGCCAAATCCGACGCCCAAGGCAACGTCAGGTCAACGAGAAAATCCCGGGCGAAAGTCCCGAAGGTTTTGCCCGAAGGGCAGCGAAAAACCGCGCCCGAAGGGTGAAGCGGCGCTTGAGGCCTACCCTTCCCTACTTCCTACTGGCGACCGTTGATGCCCTGGAGTGGCAGCCGCTGGGCGTGAGCCTTGCCGTCTCGAGCCCACGCTGCTCCGAGCGCGCGTGGGCCTACAGCAGGGCCGAATTTCGGCGATCGAGGTCGCGCTGGCTAGCGGAGCGAAATTCTCGCATGCTACTCTCGCATCGCAGGTGCGAATCCTCATTGTTAACGAGTATGTAAGAGCTCACTGGGGTCCGCGCTTCCGGGGTGAAGTCGACGAATGTCCGACTTTGAACGTTATGTCGAACCCGCCGCCTGCCGCGATAGTCCGGCAACGCTAGGAATTCCTACTCTCTCAATTCCGTCGAGCAGCATGGCAAGCTCCGTCGCGTCGAGCATCGCCGTCCGCGTGCCAGGCGCGATCGTGGGGATTCGAAATTTTCCCTTCTCGAGCCTTTTGTACATCAAAAGAAACCCGCCCCGATGCCATGTCAAAACTTTCGCTCGGTCTCCCCGTTTGCCGATGAACGCAAATAGGTCGCCGCTGAACGGATTCAGATCCCAGCTCTTGATGATGGCGAACAGGCCGTCGTGACCCGCACGCATGTCGACCGGTTGCGACGCGAGGTAGACGCGAACGTGGGGCGAAAACGCAAACATCCGCTTACCGCATCGACAGCGCCCGAATGAGCGCGGCTACGTAAGCGACATCGACGCCGGGCTCACACCGAATCACCGCGTCGCCAACCTCTACCTCGATCCCCGGGCCGGGCACACGGATGGCCGAGGGCACCGCGAGCTCGATCGGCTCGATCGTCGACCGCTCGTGCTTTGCACGGCTACCACGACCCAGGGCGCTCGACCACCAGCGCAGCGACGAAACCGAGAGCTCTTCCTGCGTCGAGAATGCCGCCGCCGTAAGACCGCTCTTCCTCCACCGCGTGACCGTACTCCTCCACCACGAACTCGACTGCCGTGCTCTCGCCATGGCTCGATTGCAGGCCGCTTCCGTCTCCAGGATCAACCGCGGGGCCGGTCAGACGGGTACGGCGCGAGATTTCGACGAGAGAGTAGGAATTCCTAGCGTTGCCGGACTATCGCGGCAGGCGGCGGGTTCGACATAACGTTCAAAGTCGGACATTCGTCGACTTCACCCCGGAAGCGCGGACCCCAGTGAGTGAGCGGCGAGCGTTGCTCGCCGCCCGCGAGCGCGTCGTCCTGATTGTTCCACGCACGATCAAGGGTACGGCGACCTCACCTCACCCCGTGTGGGACGAGATTCGTGCCCGCCTCGCGCTCGAGAAGCAAGGAGCCGCGTGCTTGATCCGCGATGCGCGACGCCTGCTCGACGGGCCTCGGCTGAATGATGTCGTGCGACTCGCCACCTGTTCGCCTCTCCACCTCCCGGAAGCGCGAGGCGAATGGCGCGTCCCAGCCGACGCCCTTCGCAGCACCGAGGACGAAGGGACGATGTCCGTCACCTCGCTCGAGAGGATCGCGACCTGCCCGCTCGCATGGGTCTTCGAGCACCGGGCCAACCTCCGCGCGGGCGCGATGTCGAGCGTGGCCACGGGACCCATTCTGAACGGCAACCTGGGTCACCGCCTCATCGAGGAGCTTCACACGGCGGGCGCCTTCGAGCTCTCGGAGAACGTATTTCTTTCGCGCGCCGCGGACTGCTTCGAGCTTCTTCTGCGCACCGAGGGCGCAACACTCCTCGTTCCGGGCGCGTCGGTCGAGCGGCTGCAAGTGACACGACAGATCCTGCGCGCTGCGCGTGACCTCTACAGGTACCTCGCGCAGCGCGGCTACCGCATCGCGGCCGTGGAGGAGGTCGTCACGACGACCTCGGCTGTCGGTCTGCTTCATGGCCGGCTCGATTTACGCCTCGTCGGCGCCGACGGTCATTCCGCGATCCTCGACCTTAAGTGGGGCGTGTCGACGCCCCGATCACTCGTTGCGCAAGGCCGCGCGGTGCAGCTTGCCGTGTACGCGCGTGCCGTCGCCGAGAGAGATGGCCTCTCATCGCTCCCGCGCGCGGGCTACTTCGCGCTCTCCTCGGGCGAGATCTTGTCGACCGATCCGATCATGGACCCGGCGCGTGGAGAGAGCGGCCCCTCCCTCGAAACAAGCTTACGGCGGGTGGAAGCAACAGCGAGCAACGTGATCGCCTGCCACGAGGGTGGCAGGATCCTCGTGACGGGTACGCGGCGGGCGCTTCCCCTTCTCGAAGCCCTCGGCGTCGTCAAGGAGCGTCACGACCAGCACTTTCAAGCGGCGCCCGACGCGGGCTGCCGTCATTGCGGCTACGGCGCGCTCTGCGGAAGGAAGTGGGAGGCCGTCGCGTGAGTGCCGCGGGAATCACCATCATCGGCGCGAGTGCGGGCAGCGGAAAGACTCATCGCCTCACGCAAGACGTCATCGCCGCGGTCAGCGCGAGCGCTTGCGCCGGTCGGGTCGACCTCGCGGGATTGGTGGCGGTGACGTTCACGAAGAGGGCGCACGCCGAGCTCGAGGCGCGCATCCGCCACAAGCTCGTCGAGGACGAAGCGTACGACGAGGCGATGCGCCTTCCACTCGCGTACCTCGGGACAGTTCACGCGGCGGCGCTCCGGTTGCTGCAAGAATTCGCGATCGACGCGGGTCTCTCCCCCAACGTCGACGTCGTTGCGGGCAACGAGACCAAGCTTCTCCGGCAGGCTTTCGAGCGCTCTCTCGATGAAAACGCACGCCGAGGGCTCGACGAGCTTGCGGCTCGCCTCGAGCTCCGGATCGATCATCGAACGCGCCGGACCGATTGGGTGACGCCGGTCGCCGACATCATGTCGCTTGCGCGATCGAATCGGATCGCGCCGAGCGCGCTCGCGGCGATGGCGGACCGCTCCGCCGAGCGCCTGCTCGCGCTCCTTCCTCCGCCCGCAAGCGATGCCGACGCCCTCGACCGTGCGCTCGCACGCGAGCTCGACGCATCGATCGCGTCGCTCTCCACCGTGGACGATCCCCGCAAGAATACGGCGGAAGCGATCTCCCTTCTTAGGACTTCGAGAGAGCGCCTCGCCGACGGCGAGCTTCGGTGGTCGGACTGGTCGAAGCTCGCGGAAGTGACGCCCTCGAAGCGATCGGAGGTCCACGTCCTTGGCGTCCGGTTCGCAGCTGCGCGCTATGGCGAGCACCCGCGGTTGCATCAGGAGCTTCGCGACGCCACGCGCGCGATCTTCGACGCCGCGCGCGCGGGGCTCGTTGCGTACCAGGAGTGGAAGCGGGAGCGCCGTGTCGTCGACTACATCGACATGATCGACGGCGCCCTCGACCTCGTCGACCACGGGCGCGTCCGGGCCGACCTGTCGCGCCGGCTTCAGCTCATCGTCGTGGACGAGTTCCAGGACACCAGCCCTATCCAGCTCGCTCTCTTCATTCGCCTGCACGCTCTCGCCGGTCGATCGATCTGGGTTGGCGATCGAAAGCAGTGCATCTTCGAGTACGCGGGCGCCGATCCGATCTTGATGGACGCCGTGACCGAATGGGTGGAGCGCAATGACGGAAGGCCCGATCGCCTGGGAGAGTAGGAATTCCTAGCGTTGCCGGACTATCGCGGCAGGCGGCGGGTTCGACATAACGTTCAAAGTCGGACATTCGTCGACTTCACCCCGGAAGCGCGGACCCCAGTGAGCACTTGCAAAGCACACCGTGTCCGCCCGCGCGGTTTTCGGCGCGCCCGTCGCAAGACCTACGGCTCGGCGGCCCGTTCAGGCGAGGCCGAGGTCAAGCTGGTAGGACAGGTCGGCGTCTTCCGTCGGATCGCGGGCGCGGGCGCGTGACGGTGCGTCGACAGGCGCGCCGAGGTGGTCGAGTATGCGGCGAACCGACTCTCGCTCCGTAATGACGGCCAACACGCGAAGCCGACCGCCGCACTTGGTGCACGCCATCACATCCACGTCGAAGCTGCGCCGCAGAAGAGAAGCCCAGTCCACCCTTGGCGTGGCGGCGTAGAGCGCGCCGGCCATCAGCCGATCCCAGTGGCGCACGGAGAGCACGTTCGGCGAGAGTCTTTCGACGTCGCCCGGATGCGCAATCGGCGTCACCGCGACCGCGACCGCCGGGGGATCCGGCTTGATCGCCCTCGACGGGTCGGCGGCCGCCTCGCTGGGCCGCAGCGAGGGCGCGTCCCCCGTCTTCGGCTCAGCGCGAGCGTTGACCGTATCGCGAGCCCGCTCGCCCGACGCGTCGCAAGCGAGTCGGCGTTCGCGTCGTTCACGCGGCTGCGGTACGACGTCGCGTCGCCAGGCGCTACGCGGTCCGAGGACACCCGCGTAACGCACCAGCGGGTACCGCGGCGGAGCGATGAGGGCCGCGAGCCTTGCCATGAACTCCATCGTGGTCATCACGCGGTGCTTTCCCCGGCCGCGACTCACGTACTTGAGGCGATAGGCTACGCGGTTCCCCGGGAGTCGGCGGAGCCGTTCGAGAGAGAGTGGTGGACGTGCACCGTATCGGCACAGCCTCTCGCGCCCGATGTCGTCGCCGGCTTCGATGCGCACGGCGGCGTGCAGATTGAACCCGTCGCGTTCGACGGCGACCGCCGGCTTGTCGGCTTTGTCGGGCGTGTGTAGTCGGTCGTCCTCGGGCGCATCCGCGTTTGGCAACACCACAACCTGGCCGCGGCCCATCGCCAGGGTGGCGCACGCATCGAGAGCGGTCTGCACGGGCGGTTCGTTGGAACGTTCCTCAATGGGTCGCTCGTCGACGTGACCGCGGCGTCGCAACCACCGTACGGAGCGATCCTGTACGCGGCGCAGGACGGCCTCGAGCTCTTGGCCCGTCGGTGCGGCGGCGGGATGAAAATGGATTCCTGCGTCTGGATCACGGCTAAACACTCCATCAAGGACCGCCACGTGAAAATGGACGTTCAGGTTCAAGCTGCCGAAGCGCTGTACGAAGGTGATCGCGCCGCATTGCCCGTTCTCAATTCCATCGCGCTTGGCCCGCTCACGGTAACTTGCAAAGACGGTGTCGACCAAGATGCGTCCGAGCCCGGAAAGCACATCGGCTTTGAAGGCCGCCAGTTTGCGAAGTTCGTACGGCAAGGAGAGGACGTACTGGCGTATCGGGACGTCGGGCAGAACCCGGTCCACGATGGCGGCCGCCGTGTTGGCCATGCGCCTGCCGGTGCAGCTGGGGCACACAGTCCGCGATTTGCAGGAGAAAGCGACAAGTAGATCGTGGCCGCAAGCGTCACAGCGTGCCCGGGTGAATCCTTCGCAGAAAAGACCGCACTTCAAGTAGGCGCGAAGCTCCGCTTCGACGTAGCGGGGCAGCCCAGCTTCGTAGTTTTCGCGGGCATAGGCGAGGAAGGTCTCCAAATTCTCTCGCACGATGGCATAGAGAATCGTTTCGGTCGGGCGCCGCGGGACGTAGGCGGGGGCGAGCGAAGCCATGAAGCGCCTTGCTTGGCCGCTCGCGTGCCACCCACCCGTCGTGCGATCGCGGGCGTTTGCGTATGCCGATGCGTGTCCAGGGCCGTTTTTCCGGTGCCAAGGGACAGCTATCCCGAGGAAGGCGCATTCGGTCGTTGCCTATCTCGCGCGATGCCGCGAACCGCTTGCGACCTTGGATTTGTCGAGGACGCGCTGACCGGCCCCGGGGAGACGTCCCCATCACGGGCCCGTAGGACGCGGGTCCTTGTTGTCGTGCCCCGCAACGATGCCAGCGGCCACAGCGGAGAGTTCGCTTTCGTCGCCGATCGAGTCATGCGGCAAGTCGTCGAGAAAACGGCGGCCGCCAGAGAAATGTTCGGCGACGTGCTCTATGAACTGCCTGTACCGGCTCTCGGCGCTGGCCCGGGCGGATCGCTTGCCATCCTCGGGGATGGTGGGCGTATGGGCAAACCAGAGGCGTACGAACACGGCGAACGCCTCGGACAAGAGCTCGAGGTCGCGCTGGTGGCGGGCCGCGGCGCGGCCTAGGCGGTCCATGCGTCGCAAGAGGAGCGTGGCGTCGCTCGTGCCATCGAGGTACTGGCGAAGCGCGCCTGCGACCACGGCGCTCTCGGTGGCAGCGGTCGCGGCGCAAAACGTGCGGAGACGATCCGCAAGAGGGGCTTCGACATACGGCAATAGCCGAACGCGGCCACGACGGACGGTCTTGGTCATAGAGGAAGCTCCGGTGACGGGGAGGCCAGCTCGCTCGATTGGGCCTCGGTCGCGGCCAAATTCGACGCATCCTGGGCGGCGAAAACGCTATCCCAGGCCTGGGCGTCGGTCGTCCCGTTTTGTACCGGGGGGTCGGCCAGGGCCGTGGGAGGGACCGACGCCGGCGGCTCCTGCGGCACCCGGACTGCGTTGGCCGAGAGGGCGGTGGGGGAAGGGACGTGGGCTGGCACCGATGGTTGGCTTGGAGGGGAGGGGGCGTCGATGCCGTCCCAGGCGCTGGGCTCGGGGGCCAGGCGTTCCCGGGCCTGCTCCTCGGGCGCGTCGGGCGGCGGGAGTTGGTCTCGACCCTTGAATCGGGGATCGAGAAAATAGCGGACTTTGCGGACTCGATAGGGCGGCAGTCCCCCGACGAGGAGAATGCCATCGTCCGGGGAGAGCTGGTTGACCTCCGCGGGCGTCAGCAGGGGACGCCCGAATTCCTGCTCGCTTTCGGTGCGATTCGTAAGAAAGAGGCCGGAGCCGGAGTGGCTTCGATGAAGCTTCGTTTCTGTCGCTTGGCCCAAGAAATCCGAGATTCGTTTGGCGGTCTTGTCGTCATTGGCGGCGTAGGCGACGCGAACGTGGCAATTATCGAGAATGGAGTGGTTCGGTCCGTACGCCTTTTCGAGCTGGTTGAGGGATTGCGCAATCAAAAAGGCTTTGATGCCGTAGCCGGCCAAGAACGCGAGCGCGCTTTCGAAGAATTCGAGCCGGCCGAGCGACGGGAATTCGTCGAGGACGAGGAGAAGGCGATGCTTGTAGGCCGGCGTCGGGCCGACTTGCATCGACTCGGTGAGGCGGCGGCCGATTTGGTTCAACACCAGGCGGAGGATCGGGCGGGTGCGGGCGAGATCGCTGGGGGGCACGACGAGGTAGAGGCTGACGGGGGCGTCGGCGTTCATGAGATCGGCGATGCGAAAGTCGCTGGCGGAGGTGTTTCGCGCGATGACCGGATCGCGGTAGAGGCCGAGGCAGGCCATGGCGGTGGAGAAGACTCCGGAGAGCTCGTTGTCACTCTTGCTCATCATTTCGCGCGCGGCCTGCGCGACGGCGGGATGGGGGCCGTCGCTCGCGTGCGCGGTCTGGAGCATGCGCTCGAGGGTTTGGATTTGGGTGGCGGCGGGGTTGGCCAAGAAGCGCGCGATCCCGGCGAGGGTCTTGTCCTCTTCGGCGTAGAGGACGTGAAGGATGGCGCCCGTGAGGAGGCTGTGGGCGGTGACTTGCCAGTGGTCGCGGGTGTCCTTTTCCCCGGTGGGATCGACGAGCATGTCGGCGATGTTTTGCGCGTCGCGCACTTCGTGAAGGCCTTTGCGTACTTCCATCAGGGGATTGAAACGGAGCGAATCGAGGGCGGTGGGCTCGAAGCGCCAGACATGGCTGAATTGCCGGCGCCAGCCGGCGGTGAGGGCCCAGTTCTCTTTTTTGATGTCGTGAACGACGACCGAATGGGGCCAGCTGAGGAGCGTCGGGACGACCAGACCGACGCCCTTGCCCGAGCGGGTAGGGGCGAAGCAGAAGACGTGCTCGGGACCGTCGTGGCAAATCAGGCGGCCCGCCTTGCGGAAGGTGAGTTTCGCTCTTCCGGCGGCATCGACGGTGGTTTGAAAGAGCGCGTGGTTGGTTTGACCGAGAACGACTCCGGCCTCGCGCAGGAGGCCGGCTTGTTGGATTTCGTCCGTGGTCGCCCATAGCGCGCTGCCGTGCGAACGGCTCGGTCCGGAGCGCTTGCGGCGTAAGGCGAAGAGAGCGGCGGCGGCGCACCCCGCGATGGCGCCGAGGGTCGTGACGCCGCTCGCCTCGCGAAAGAGGGCGGGGTCGTCCGGCTCGCGGCGCGCGCTCCACAGGATCCAGCCCCATGGCGGGTAGACGCGAAGCGAACTGGCCGTGACCCACGGTGCTCCGAGGTCGGTTGGGTAGGAAAGATGAGCGGCGACGATTTGGGTCGATGCCCAGAGTCCTGCGAGAGACAGCCCCAGCAGGGCCAGGAGAGCCATGGCACGCATGGGGCCTTCCTTTCGAGAAGAGGACAATCGGTATTCGGGTCGCGTCGTGACCTTGGGGTCCGCACTCTGGGATAGGGATTCGCCTATGTCCACTTCGATAGTGCGGACTCTCTGCGGTGGGCCGGTGCCCGCGATGCGCGTCCCTTCCGTCGCCCGGGATCCTTGGTCCGCGCGACCCTTTCGAGGGCGGTGCGCCCCGTAAGGGGGTGGTCAATCGTTGACCATCCATCGTTGACCACCCCCCCTGGTGAATCGTTGACCACCTCATCGATCCCCTTGAGGAGTTCCCGATAGTTATCCATGCGAAGGGGCCATTGCGGGCCGGCACGCGCGCTGCAGTAGTGGCCTTTCGATGTCATTCGATGGGCAGGTCTCCGAAAGCCAGACCCGGCGTGCCGACGCGCTTCAAAGCGCGCTGGGAGCGCTCGCGGTTTTTCTTGCCGACGAGCGGGTCGTTGAGATCTTGCTCAACGCCGACGGCGTCGTTTGGGTAGACAAGATCGGCGAAGGGCTTCTTCGGACGACGGTGCGCATGGCCCCACTGCATGCGGAGCGGATGCTCCGTTTGGTGGCTTCGGAAATGCGTGTGGAGCTCAATGCGCAGCGCCCCTCGCTCTCCGCGAAGTTGCCTCCGCCATGGAGTGCGCGTTTGCAAGGCGCGATTGCGCCGATTGTCGACGCGCCCGTCTTCGCGTTGCGAAAGCCCGCGCGCGTGGTGTTTTCGCTCGAGGACTACGAGCAAAAGGGGATCCTGTCGGGGGCGCAGCGGCAAGCGCTCGTCCGGGCGGTGCACGCGCGCGACAACGTTCTCATCGGCGGCGGGACGGGGTCGGGCAAGACGACGTTTGCGAACGCGCTGGTGAAGGTCATCGCGGAAAAGACGACGGACCGCGTGCACATCATCGAGGACACGCCGGAGCTTCAGTGCGAGGCGCCGAATAAGCTCCAGATCCTCGTGCAGCCGGGGGTCCATTCGTGGCGCGACGCCATCATGGCGGCGATGCGGTTTCGGCCGGACCGCATTCTCGTCGGCGAGGTCCGGGACGGTAGCGCCCTCGAGTTGCTGAAAGCCTGGAATACGGGGCATCCCGGCGGCATCGCGACGATTCACGCGAACGATACGCGGGCAATGCTCGACCGGATCGGGCAGCTCATCGAAGAAGTGGTGTACCCCGCGCCGCGCGTACTCATCGCGCAGACGATTCAAGTCTGCGTCCACATCCAAAGAGACAAGACCCATCCGGCGGGTCGGCGCGTATCGGGAATCGATCGCGTCGTCGGCCTGGAGCCGAATGGCCACTGGAAACTCGAACGCATCGCCTGAACGCCCCACGACGGAGAGATATCGCCCATGAATGAATTGAATTCGCGATGGCATTCGCTTTTGGACCCGACGCGCCTTCGCCTCCGCGCCACGCAAGTGGTTCTTGTGGTCCTCTTGCTTGTCCTCGGCACGGCGACGGCCCGTTCGGGCGGCTTTGGCGGTCTGGGAGGCGGCATGCCCTGGGAAGGGCCGCTCAACCAACTGCTCGACTCGCTGACGGGCCCGGTGTCGCGCGTCGTCGGTGCGGTCGCGATCATCGGCCTCGGGGTCGGGATCGCGTTCTCGGAAGGGGGCTCGATGATGCGCAAGGCGCTTTGGGTGGTCTTGGGCCTGGCCATCGCGTTCAACGCGGTGTCCTGGGGCATCGGGTTTCTCGGCTTCTCCGGAGGGCTTCTCGTATGAGTCGCGCGGAAGGCTTTGAGGTGCCGCTTCATCGGTCGCTGGTCGAGCCGATGCTTCTGGCGGGGCTGCCGCGGACCGTGGCGCTGGTGCTTTGGACCGCGGTGGGCGCGTTCGCGTTTGGGCTGCACCAGATTTGGGTTTTGCCTCTGGGGATCGGGCTGCACGTGGGGGCGGCGGCGGCGACTAAGGCCGATCCCTACGTCTTCGCCATCGTTCTCACGGCCCTCAAGACGCCGAAGCGTCTCGACCCCTGAAAGGATACTTGCATGTTGTCTTTGCGCGAATACCGCGAACCGACGCACCGCTTGCCCGACCGGCTGCCGTGGGCTTGTCTCGTTGCTCCCGGCGTCGTCTTGCAGAAGGACGCGGTCTTCCAAAAGACGGTGGCTTTTCGCGGGCCGGATATGGCGAGCGCGCTCGACGCGGAGCTCGTGGCAGCCAGTGGCCGCATTAACAACGGCCTTCGGCGGCTCGGGTCAGGGTGGGGCCTTTTCATCGAAGCGCAGCGATTCGAATCGAACGGCTATCCGCGATCGCAGTGGCTTCATCCCGCGGCGGCGGTGGTCGATCGGGAACGACAGGCTGCCTTCGAACACGCGGGGGCGCATTACGAGTCAAGCTATTACCTGACGTTTCCGGACGACCACACCCGGCGTGCGGCGGCGATCTTCTACGACGAAGGCAAGGGTGGGGCGGTCGATGAGCGCACGGCGCTGTCGCGCGAGCTCGGGCACTTTCAGAAGAGCGTGGCGGAGATCGTCGACATTCTGGCGGGGGTTTTCCCCGAAGTGGGCGCGCTCGACGATGACCAGACGCTCTCGTACTTGCACAGCACGATTTCGACCCACCATCCGGTGCGGACACCGGAGATTCCGATGTATCTCGACGCGCTCTTGCCGGACATGCCGTTTGCGCCCGGCGATGTGCCGATGCTCGGGGAGCATTTCCTTTGCACGTTGACGATCGCGGGATTTCCGGGCTCGACGTTTCCGGGGCTTCTGGACGCGCTCAATCATTTGCAAACCGAATACCGCTGGATGACACGGTATTTGTGCCTGGACAAGGCGGAGGCCAAGTCGCTTATCGAGAAGTACCGCAAGCAATGGTGGTCCAAACGCAAGGGCCTCTGGACGATGATCAAGGAAGAAGCGAGCCAAGAGGAGGCCGCCCTCATCGACAACGCCGCGGCGAACAAGGCCGCGGATGCGGACGGCGCGCTGCAGGAGCTCGGCGACGATCTCGTGTCGTTCGGGTACATGACGGCGACGGTCACGGTGTGGGATCGCGACCTCGAGCCGGCGCGGCGCAAGGCGCAGCGGGTGAAAGAGACGATTCAGTCGCGCGGCTTTACGGTGAAGGACGAGACGTTGAACTCGACCGAGGCGTGGCTCGGGAGTTTGCCGGGCCACGTCTACGCGAACGTGCGTCGGCCGCTGGTGAGCTCGATGAACCTCGCGCATTTGATGCCGCTTAGTTCTGTGTGGGCGGGTGATGCGGTCAATCGGCATCTGGAGAGCGTCTGCGGCGTGGGCGAGCCGCACCTCGTGTGCAGTACGACGGGCTCGACGCCGTTTCGTCTTCACCTCGCGGTGGGCGACGTCGGCCACACGCTGATTATCGGTCCAACGGGCGCCGGCAAGTCGACGCTGCTCGGAATGCTGGCGCTCGGGTGGCTGAAGTACCCGGGCGCGCAGGTCGTCATCTTTGACAAGGACCGATCGGCGCGGGCGGCGACGCTCGCGGTGGGGGGAATGTGTTACGAGCCGGGCAGCGAGCGCGCACCTGTGGCCTTTCAGCCACTCGCCCGGATCGACGACGCGTCCGAGCGGGTCTGGGCGGCGGGGTTTATCGCCACGTTGCTCGCCTCCCAGGGCCTCGCGATCGATCACGCGGTCCAGTCGGCAATCGATCACGCGCTGGTGGGGCTGGCGAGCGCGCCGCGCCACGAGCGGACGTTGACGCTCTTCGCGAGCCAGATCGGATCGCAAGACCGGCGCCTTCGCGACGCGATCCGTCCGTACACGCTCGACGGGCATTTCGGACAGATTTTCGATGCCGACCAGGACGACGTGCAGGGAGCGCGGTGGACGATGATCGAGATGGGGCACCTGATGGGAATGGGAGAGGCGGTGATCATCCCGGCACTCGAATACCTGTTTCACCGCGTGGAGGGGCAGTTCGTGGGGCAACCGACGCTCCTTATCGTCGACGAGGCGTGGCTTTTTCTGAGCCATCCGGTCTTTGCGCGGCGGCTTCAGTCGTGGCTCAAGACGCTGCGCAAAAAGAATGTCTACGTCGTCTTCGCCACCCAAGAGGTGGCCGACGCCGCGAGCAAGCCCGAGCTCTTGTCCACGATCCTGTCGGCCTGCCACACGAAGATCTTCTTGCCCGACGACGAGGCGCGGACGCCGGCCATGGCGCAGGCGTACCAGGCCGTGGGCCTGAGCATGGCGGAGATGGAGATTCTCGCCAAGGCGCAGAAGAAGCGCGATTACTATTACCGGTCGGTCAAGGGACGGCGGCTCTTTCAGCTCGGCCTGGGACCGGCGGCGCTCGCGTTCGTGGGGGCGTCGAGCGAGACCGACCAGCGGTTTTTCGACGCGATGATCGGGTCGCGTCCGGAGCGCGAGTACGCGTGCGCGATGCTCGAGCGACGGGGCGTGACGGCGGCGGTGGCGGCGCTCCGCCGCGAGCTTGAACGCTCCTCGGATGCGGACGTGTCCGATGCGGAAACGGTCGTGGTGCGGCACCTTGCGGACGAAGCCCTCATTGTCTCGAAGTCGGCCGCGGAAGACATGGGTGGCGGTGACGTCGAAGACGACGCGATCACCCGTCCCCTTGCCCCCGTCCCCCGGCGCCCGGGGCCGCCTCCGTTGCCGAAGGGCCGGCGACTCGTCCCGAGGGCGGCGCGATGAAGACGCTGACGCGACGGCGCGCCTTGTCGGCGGCCTTCGGGTGCGCGGCGATCGCGCGCGAGGTGACGCGCACCGAGCCGGCGCGGGCGGACCTCTTTGGAGGCGACATTGCGATCCTCGTCGGCATTCTCACGCAATCCATCATGGAGGTCTCGAACCTCGCTTCGATGGTCACGCAAATCATCAATCAAGTGCAGCTGATGACGACGATGCTCAAGGCCATTGGCTCGGGCTCGTTTCCCGCGCTCGTTCAGTTCATCAATACGGCGCGCAATTCCTACAACACGCTGACCTCGGGGGTTCGATCGATGAGCTACACGCTCAATCGCATCGATTCGGAATACCAGCAGCTCTTTCCCGGTGACCCTCCGCCGCCGGGGAGCACCGTTGCCCAGCACGCGCAGCAATACCAAGCGTGGCATCAGGAGATTGTCGGCGCGGCGCAAATCGCGGCGCGCCAACAAACCGATTTGGCGCTGCTCGACAATCACGCGCAGCAGACGCAAGCCATTTTGCAGCAATCCCAAGCCGAAGAGGGCATCGTCGCGCAGCTGCAGCTTCTTGTGCAGATGGTGGGGATCACCAACGCGCAGCTCCTTCTCATCAATCAGACGCTTTCTACCACGGGGCGTGTGTTGACGGACATGGCGGCGGCGAGCGCTTCCGGCGAGCAATTGTCGCTGAGCAAGAAAGGTGATCACCGCGCCGGGTACACCGATAAGGGCGCGCCCGTCGTCGTCCCCCACACGTTGCCATGAGAGGCAGCCCGTGAAATTCAACGCTCTCACGCTCACTCTGCAGAACTTCATCGCCGCGTTCTCCGGCGGTTACGGGCGCCTGCAGGGCGACGCGAACAGTCTGCTCGGGATCCTCATCGGGATCGAAGTCGTGCTCCTCGGCCTTTGGACCGCGGTTGGAGCCGGCGACAACGTCGTCGGCGTCTTCAAAAAGATTCTGCATATCGGACTCTGGGTTTGGATCGTCCAGTCGTATCCGACCCTTTGCAAAGCGTTCGTCGATTCGGTCGTTCAAGCCGGTCTTCTGGCGGGCGGCGGGGGCGACGTGAGCCTCTTGATGGATCCGTCGCGTCTGGCCGGCTACGGGCTCGATGCGACGGCGCCGCTGATGCAGAAGCTCGGCGACTTGGGCATGACCGATCTCTCGGATTTGGTCGTCTTCGGGTTCGGCTATCTCGCGATTCTGGCTTGCTTTCTTCTAATGGCGATCAACGTTTTTCTGGCGGTGCTCGAGTACTACCTCTTTGCGGCGCTGGTCTGGGATTTTCCTCCCGTTTGGGCTGCTCTCGCCGACGAAGTTTCTGGCGGAGAAAGCCCTCGGCGCGGTCGTGTCGGCGTCGGTCAAGCTCATGGTGCTGGCGTTCGTGACGGCGGTGATTGATCCGGTCCTTTCCACCATTCACTTCGCCGGGCCTGAGATCACGTTCAACGAGCTCTTTTCAGTCCTTCTGACGGTGTGCGCGCTGATGTTCTTTTGCTGGAAGGCGCCCCAGCTCGCGTCGAGTCTGCTCGCAGGGTCTCCGCATCTTGGCGTCATCGATGTGCTCCAGGCAGCGGGCGCGCCGATCGCCGCGGGCATGGCCTTGAACGCCGTCGGCAGCCGCGCGATGGCGGGCTTGTCCGCGACGCGCGCGGCCGCCTCCGCGGGGCAAGGCGGGCGCGCGGGCTCGATCGCTTCGGCCGCCTCGAACGTGGGGTCTGCGGCGGCGGGCGCGGGAGGGGGAGGCGGCGCCGGAGGCGCCGAAGCCCGCGGAGAGGGGGCGGGGGGAGAAGGAAAGGGGAGCGGCCGGCCTTCGCCTCGCGCCGGTGCGCCTTCGTCGCTGGTCGAGAGCGCGATGGGCAAGGGCGGTCCCGCCGGCTTCCCGGATCCCCCTCGCAGCGGCGGGACGGATGCGAAGACGCACGAAGGAGGATCGCGATGAGTGGCAAGTGGACTCCGGAGGGCCTTTGCGACACGCCGTACCGGCGGGCGCGCCAGGAATGGGACGCGCGGATGGGGAGCGCTCTCGTGCACGCGAAGAACTGGCGGCTCGCGACGTTCGTGAGCTTGGGTGCGCTCGTCGTCGCGATCGGCGGCATGATCGGACTCGGTCGGCTGCCCAAGGTGGTGCCGCACGTGATCGAGGTGGATCGCCTCGGGACGGCGACGTACCGCGGGCCCGTCGGGCAAACGGACTACATCCCGTCGGACGCGGTCATTGCGTACCACCTGCGGCGGTTTATTTCGGATACGCGCGAGATCTCTTCGGACGCGGCAGTGCTTAAACGCAATTGGCTCGACGCGTACACGCTCGTGACGCCGCGCGGCGGCAACATGCTGACGGCCTTCGTTCAGAATCCCGACAACGATCCGTTCCGGCGCGCGCAAGACGAACGGATCACCATCGAGTTTCTCTCCGCGGTGCCGGTGTCGGGTGACACGTGGCAAGTCGATTGGCGGGAATCGGATTGGGACAAAAACGGCAGTCCGAGCGCGCCGGCCGTCGTCTGGCGCGCGATGCTGCGGACACTCCTTCAGGCGCCCAAGAGCGCCGAGGCCATGAGCAGAAACCCGCTGGGCCTCTACATCGATGAATTTCACTGGGACAAGGTCGGAGGGTGAGGGCCATGGGTCGATCGCATCGCATCGTGGGGATCCTCTTCGTGGCTTCCGGCGCGGGCGGTTGTGCGGTGCGTCCGCTGCAAACGTCCGCCACCTACGTCCGCGCCGCCGCCGCGGCCGATCTGCCGTCGAGCGGCGGGGCGGTCGTCGTGCGCATGCCCGAACCCGTGACCGCGATTGCGCAGCAAAAGCCGATGCCATGCCATGCGCACGGGATGGCCGCGGCGAGCGCTTCGCCCCGCGCGACCCAGCTTTCGGCCCAAGAGGTCGTGGCGGACGCCAACCACAAGGCGGTGCAGGCGCCCGGCACGAACGACTACTTCAATGCCATCGTCCAGTATGCCTACGAGCCGGGCACGCTCTACCAAGTCTTCGCCGAGCCGATGCGGATTACGGACATTGCGCTCGAGCCGGGGGAGAAGATTCTCGGGCAACCGGCGTCGGGCGACGTCGTCCGGTGGCTTCTCGCGCTCGGTAAATCGATGGATCACGGCATGGAGCAGTGGCACGTCTACTTGAAACCGACGCGGCCTGATCTCGAGACGAATCTGGCCATCAATACCGACCGGCGGAGCTACTTGCTCGAGCTTCACAGCTACGCCGACACGTACATGGCGGCTGTCGTCTGGCACTACCCCGAAGACGAGCTCGCGCGCTTGCAGACCCAGGCGTCCGATCTTGCGGCCGACGAGAAGGCCGCCGCGCCGGTGGTGGGCTTGGATTCCCTCAACTTCAATTACACGATTCAGGTAATCCAGGGGTCGCCGGCCTGGACGCCGCTCCAGGCCTTTGACGACGGGCGGCGGACCTTTGTCCGGTTTCCGGCGGCGATGCGCGTCCGCGAAGCCCCGGCGCTCTTCGTGCTGCGCGACAAGGAAACGGAGCTCGTCAACTACCGTGTCAAAGGCGATACGTACGTGATCGACCGCTTGGTCGACGCCGCAGAGCTGCGCGTCGGGCAGCAAGATCCAGAGATCGTGCGCATTGTGCGCGGAGCCGTTGACGTGCGGCCGCGGACGGCGCCGATTCACGCGCGGTTGGGGCTGTGATGCCCACCGTTCCCGATCCCCCGGCGACGGATTCTGTCGACCCGCACGCGCCCAAGCTATCGCCATACGACCCGCGTCTGGGGCTTCGGCGCCGGGCGGCGCGCACGCTGCGGACCGCGCCGCTCGTGGTCCTGATGGCGTGCCTGCTCGGGGCCGTGATGCTCGCGGTCGGCCTTGCGTTTCAGTCCCCGGCCAAGAACGGCGGCGCGCGCCCGGACCCGAGCGGCGCGCCGCCCGCACCCGTCGTGCCCGACGCGATTCGCAACGCCCCAGCGCGCCGCGCGGGGGTGTCCCCCATCGCTCCGGACGCGGGCCCCTTTCCCCCGGGGCGGGCCGCGCGCTTCGTAGGGCCGGAAGACGCGCAACGCCGCGCCCTTCAAGACCAGGCCATGAAAGCGCAAGGCGCGGGGATCTTGTTTGAGACCACGGCCGGTCCGCGGCAAAGCGATCGCGCGCCCGAGCCGTCGCTGTCCTCTCCCTCCGCAACGGCACTGCCCTCGAATGGGCAGGGGCCCCCGGGAGCCGATTCGGATCCGAACCTGCAAGAGCGAAAGAACGCGTTCTTGGGCGGCGAGGGCGCCAAGAACACGGACACGCTTGGCGCGACGCTTCGTCACCCGCAGAGCCCCTACGAACTCAAGGCCGGGACGATTCTGCCGACGGTGCTCATCACGGGGATTAACAGCGATTTGCCGGGGCCTGTCATCGGGCAGGTGCGTGAGAACGTCTACGACACCGTCAGCGGCAACTTCTTGATTGTACCGCAGGGCAGTCGGCTCCTCGCGCAATACGACTCGATGGTCGCGTGGGGGCAGGAGCGCGTCCTTGTCTGTTGGAATCGGCTTCTTCTGCCCAATGGCGATTCGATCGATTTGCAATGCATGCCGGCGGCGGACCTTGCCGGCGCGGCGGGGCTCACCGACCAAGTGGACGACCACTGGTTTCTTCTCTTGAAGGGTGTCGCGGTGGCGTCGCTGCTTGCGGCCACGACGCAAGCTGCCGCCGGAAACACGGTCGGCTTCACTCCGACGGTCCCTCAAGTCTGGGCCACCAACGCCGCCGGCAGTATCAATCAGGTCGGCCAACAGTTGGCCCGGCGCGATCTCGCGATCCAACCCACGATCACGGTGCGCCCCGGCTACGCCGTCAACGTCCTCGTGACCAAGGACATGGTGCTTCCGCCGTACACCGAGTGGGGCGCCTCGCCGGGGGGTGGACCGTGAGCTTCGCATGGGCGCTTCGGTCCGCGCGGGTCCCGACCGTGCGCGAGCTTTCCGGCTGGCTGCTCGGCCTCGGCGGCGCAACGGGCTTCGCCTCGGCGCTCGCCTGCCTGCTCGCGTCGCATCTTCTCTGGAACCGGACGCCGAGTCTGCCGCTCGGGCTCTACTGGCTCTCCCGAGACGCACGCGAGCCGAGCCCCGGGACGTTGGTGGCGTTTCCCGTACCCGTCGCCGTGCGCGATCTCGTGCGTGCGCGGCGCTACTTGCCTCCCCGCGCTTGGCTCGTCAAACCCGTCGTAGCGCGCGCGGGCGATCGCGTTTGCACCGAAGGCGCCACCTTGACGGTCAATGGCCGGCCGATGGGGGTGATTCGGACGGAGGACACCGCGGGTCGGCCCCTGCCGCACGATACGGCCTGCGGGCCCGTGCCCGCCGGATGGCTCTACGTCGCGTCGCATTACGCCCAGAGCTTCGATTCGCGAACGTTCGGACCCATCCGGACAAGGGACCTTCGAGGCACGGTGACCCCCCTATGGACCTATTGACCACGATCCTCACCTGCAGCCTGTACCTGGCCGACGACGATCTCGTGCGGGCCATTGCGGCGTCGACTCCGGAAAAGAATCCCTTCTTCGTCGTCGACGCGTCCGTCGACGCGACCCAAATCGATCCGCCTCCGGCTCCTCAGAGCGCCAACGACGCCCTGGCGCGCACGCACGCGATTCTGGGCCAGGGGGGCCGGCCTCTCCTGGGCCTTTTGCAGGTCCCACCGGTGTGGCTCAGCGCGTTCGGCCGCGATCTCGCCGACGCGTTCGATCCGTGCACGAACATCGCCGTGGGTACGGCCATGCTTTCGGTGTTCGACGGGCAATGCGCGGCCCCGGCGCGGAGCCCCGCGCCGAAACCGCGGATACCGCATGCGCCCTCGGCGGCGCGGCGCCGCTGCATCCTCCGCAAGTACGAAGAGGCCATCGGTCTGGCCGACTTCGCGGCCGTCACGACCCTCGAGCTTCACGCCCAGCGACCGATGCCGCTGCCCGTCGCGGCCGCGCCCATTTTGGCTCCCGTCGCCGCGTCGCGCTCGGGCCCGGATTCTTTGCTTGTGCCCACAAACTTCCTTTTCTCACCCGCGTCCGTTTCGATTCCGTAGTCGCCTTCACTGCCAACGATTCGTCTCGTTCGAAGTCGTCTCCGTGTGCGCCGCGCGAAGCGCGCCGCGCCGACGCCCCCCTCATGTCTGGTCCCGCAAGGGCCCAGAAAGGATCTGCTTTTCCCATGAATCCCCCCATCGCTCTCCGTTCGACCGCGACCCCGCGGCCACCCTTCCCGCCGAAGGCGCCGATGCGTCTTTTCCTTGCCGAAAAACCCAGCTTGGCGCGCGCGATCGCCGACGCTCTGCCAGGCCCGCAGCGGCGCGCCAAGACGCATATCGCGTGCGGGGAGGGCAACGTCGTGGCGTGGTGCGCCGGGCATATCCTCACGACGGCGCCGCCCGACGCGTACGGCGCGCACTACAAGCATTGGTGCCTGGGCGATCTGCCCATTGTCCCCCGGGAGTGGAAGCGCCAGGTTTTGGCGCCCGACCTGTTGCGCGGGATCAAGGCGCTCCTTCGCGACGCTTCGCGCGTCGTCCATGCGGGCGATCCCGACCGCGAGGGGCAGCTCTTGGTCGACGAGGTCCTGGATTTCCTTGGCTACAAGGGCCCGGTGGATCGCCTTCTCGTCCGCGATCTGCGTCCGGACGCCGTGCACCGGCAGATCGCCGCGCTCGAGCCCAATGCCAAGTACGGCGCACTGTCCGCGTCCGCGCTCGCCCGGCAACGCGCCGACTGGCTCTACGGGATCAACATGACTCGGCTTTACACCGTGCTGGGGCGGGCCGCGGGCTACGAGGGGGTCCTGTCGGTGGGGCGCGTGCAGACGCCGGTGCTCGGTCTCATCGTCGCGCGCGACCGCGCCATGGCTCGCTTTCAACCGGTGCCGTACTTCGCGGTCCGCGCGGACATTCGGGCGGGTGGAGACGAAAGCTTTCGTGCTTCTTGGGTGCCGGCGGCGGGGCCTGCCGCGGCCGGTGCTGACCGAACCTTCGACGAGCAAGGGCGGCTATTGAAGAGAGCCGTCGCCGAGGCGGTCCTGGCGCGCGTGCGCGGCCAAGGCGGCGTGATCACGGCGCTGACCGAAGACCGGAACGTGGATCCGCCACCGCTGCCGTATTCGCTCGCCACTCTCCAAGTGGACGCGGGACGGCGGCTCGGCCTGAGCGCGCAGGCCGTGCTCGACGTTTGCCAGAGCCTTTACGAAACCCATCGCCTCACGACGTACCCGCGGTCGGATTGTTCGCACGTGCCCGAGGGGCAGCACGCGCAGGCCGCGGAGGTCGTGATGGCGATCGGCACGAACGCTCCGTCGCTGAGGGCCGCGGCGGGCAAGGCGGATCTTTCGCTTCGATCGAAAGCCTGGAACGACCGAAAGGTCACCGCGCACCATGCGATCATTCCGACGCCGACCACGGGCGCCGCGGCGGCAGGACTCACCGAGCGCGAACGCGCCGTCTACGAGCTGGTCTGCCGTCGGTACCTGGCGCAGTTCTACCTGGCCCACCAATACCGGCAGACGCACGTCGAGGTCGCGCTTGCCGGCGAGCGGTTCGTGGCGAATGGACGGCAGACCGTCGTGACCGGATGGAAGGCCTTGGCCGCGGAGCACCCCGAGGACGGCGCGTACGTGGGCGACGACGAGAACCCGACCGAGAGCGAAGGCATCGTTGTCTTGCCGCGTCTTACACTGGGCGAACGGGTCGCGGCCGCCGACGTGGCGATCGACGGCAAGCGCACGCAGGCCCCGCGGCCGTTCACCGATGCGTCGCTCATCGCCGCGATGTGCGGCGTCGCGCATTTCGTCACGCATCCGAACATTCAAAAGATTCTTCGCGACGCGGACGGCATCGGAACGCCCGCGACGCGCGCGGCCATCCTCGAGACTTTGTTCGAGCGAGGGTATGTTACGCGGGTCCAGAAGACGATCGTGTCGACGGCGACCGGGCAGGCGCTCATCGCGGCGCTGCCCGAAGTCGCGACGACGCCCGACATGACGGCGCTCTGGGAGATGGGCCTCCGCGCCATTGCCGAGCGCGAGGAAACGTTGGAGGCCTTCCTCGATCGCGTGGAGGCGGAGCTCCACGAGCTCGTTCAGCACGGCAGGCACCTCGGCCGCGTGGCGGTTGCCTCCTCCGGCCGGGCGCCCCGGCTGGGCGGCCGCACCGCACCTCCGATCCGCAAGCCCCTGCGCTCTGGTCCTCGCGCCGGCATGCGGCTCCGCACCGAGTAGGCGCCGATGTTCGCCATTCGTTTCTTTGGAAAGGAGCCCGTCCGATGAATCCTCCCGCACCACGGGTCAGCTATCACGAAGTCATCCGATCGCTCGCCGGATTGCCCGAGCGCGAGCAACTGACCACCCTGAAGATCGAGCTCTTTCACGCGATCGGGCGCGCCCACGAGGGCCTTTCTCGCGAGTGCGCGATGGAGCAAGAGCTCACGCGCCTTCGCGCGGAATGCGTCATGCGGAGTCAGGAGCACAGCGCATTCGCGGCATGGCTCGATGCCGAGTTTGCACAAGCCAAGCGCGCGTTGGAGCGCGTCTGCGACGACCGCGAGAGGCGTTTGCGCGCCCTCTGCGTGGAACTGGCCGCTGCCGAGACGCAGTGCGACACGCTGGACTCGATCTGCCGATCGCTCCTGCTGACGCTGGAGCACGCCGCCGTCGACGAGGCGGAGGTCCACGACACCTGGCCCGAGGCTTCCGGGATGTCCGCGCCCTCCGCATGAAGGGGCCCGGCCATGCACGACCTCGAGCTCCATCGCTTCAAGACGGATATCCACTTGGTCCACTACGCGATCGAACGCTACGGCTACCAGCGGGACCGGCGCGAGAGCAGCCGCGCGAGCCATGTGCTCCGCCACCCCGCGACGAACGACAAGATCATCGTGCGGACCGCGCCCGATGGACATTGGACGTACTTTTCGGTGCGCGACGAGCGCGATGGCGGAACGATCATCGACTTCGAGCGCACGCGCGGCCGGCACGGTTCCCTGGGGCACGTGCGCCAAGAGCTTCGTCAGTGGCTCGGGACGGCGCGTCCCGATTTCGACTTCGGGCTGCCCGCTGCGCCTGCGCCGCCGCCCGATCGGCGTGCGGTGGCGCTGGCCTTCGACGCGGCCCGCCACGCGGACAATAACCCTTACCTCAACGCACGGGGGATTCGGCCCCAAACCCTTCGTGATCCGCGTTTCGCGGGCACTTGGGGGATGGACCGGCGGGGCAATACGCTCTTTGTGCATACGACCGCGGCGGGCGAGGTCACGGGGTTCGAAATCAAAAACCGCGGTTTTACCGGGTTCGCCACCGGAGGCACGAAAAGCGTCTGGCAGAGCGCGGCCCTCCCCACCGATCGCGCGCTCGTGGTGACCGAGAGCGCGATCGACGCGCTCAGCTACTTCCAGCTGCATCCCGAACGGGCCGGGATGACGCGCTTCGTCAGTACCGGCGGGGCCCCAAGCCCACAGCAGATCGTGGTCCTCGATCGGCTGCTCACCCAATTGCCGCCTTCGAGTCGCCTGGTGGCAGCTGTCGACTCCGACGGTGCGGGCGACAAGCTCGCGAGCCGCATCGCAGAACTTGTTCGGGAGCGCGCGCATATCGCCTTTGAGCGCCACTCGCCGGCGCCGGCGAAAGACTGGAACGACGTCCTGCAGCAGGTTGAGCGCGACTACATCCGCTCGCGGCCGCCTCTTTCGCCATCCCGCTCCGGCCCTGATCGCGGCCGCTAGGCGCCTATTTCGCTATTGGCCATTGGCAACGATCCTCTCCACCGAAGAGCTCCTCATGCCCGCTCTCCACGATTCCGAACTCGAACACTTTAAACGCACCATCGACCTCGTCGAATATGCCAAGAAAACGGGGTATGAACTCCGCCCCGTCGACGGCGGGACGGGTGTCGTTCTTCTGGAGCATCCCAATCGGGACCGGATTGCGGTGGCCCAGCGTCCGAACGGGGCGTGGATCTATGCCTCGGTGACCGACTACGAGCCGCGCGGTGCGGCCGAATCCCCGGACAGCGCCGCCAGGCGGCTGCGCGCCTGCATCGCGCGCGCGAGAGACAAAGGATCGATCGTCGAATTTGTGCAAGAGCGCGACTGGACGGCGCGTCGGGGCGAGGTCTCGGTCGAGCGCGTGCGTGAGCGCTTGCGTGCGTACCGCGATTCGGGCTTGCCGCTCGACTTCGAGGGTCCATTGCACCCGCCGCGCATGGACGATGCGAGCCGAAAGCGCGAACTCAACCAACGCCGCTACGACTGGACGCCCTCCCCGATCGCGCCGCCCGAAACGGAAGTGGAGCGGCGCCTGCGTCGGTGGAACGCCGCGGATCGATCCCTCGACGAACGCCGGGGCGAACGAGCGGACAGCAGCCCGCGGGACGCGAAGCCGCCTCGCGCGGTGGAGCGAGCGGTGGGGGTGCCGCCGATGGCTGGGGACCGACGGCCAGGATCCGCGCGCGAAACGGAGCTTGGCCAACGACGCTATGATTGGGCGCCGCCCGTCGACGTCGCGGCCGCGATGGCGCGCCGTCGCGATCGGGGTCCGGAGCGCGGCCGATGAACACCACCGTGCAACTGCGCTCGGGGCGGGGAGACACGCCGCGAAGCGAGCTGGTTTACGGCATCCCGCGCAAGCTTCTCGCCGGCAAGCTGGGGCCCGTCGCGGTCTTTCGTCCGGGAAGCCTGGTCGCGTACCGCATTCGGTATCGCCGCCGAACTCGGCTTTTCCTCTTTCGCACGCTCGACGTCGACGACCGGCTCGCGGCCTCCGTGCCCGGCGTGCGCCCGCGTGTGCAGCTGCTCCTCGAGCTGCGCACCGAAGGACGCGTGCGTCGGATACGCCGCCTCTTCGCCTACGTGGTCAAGACAGGCCGCGACCCCGACGCGTTGCCCGACGCGTTTTACCTGCGGGTCGGCGTGGTGCTCGCGGGTCGGCTTCCCAAACACAAGATCGTGGTGTCGCTGCTCTCGTCACAGCTCCAACCGAACGATTCCCAATCGCTGAAGGGGACACGGTGACTTCCATGGACGTATTCGACCCTCTGGCTCCTTCGGATGGTCCGGAGCCATCGCGATGACCTGGGCCAAGCTCTGCGGGTCGTTCTGCTTTCACCGCAAGGTGCTCGAGGCCGATCTCTTGACCAAGCAACGCGCCTCCGGCGCGTTCGCGCGGCGTGGCCCTGTCGCTCTCTTTTCCACCGAGCAGCTCGTCGCGTACTGCCTGCGCGTCCGGCGTGGAACGCGTCTTTTCGTCTTCCGCGCGCTTCTCGTTGACGACCGGCTGGCCGCGTCGTTGCCGGGCGTCCGACCGCGCGTGCACTTGCTGCTCGACGCGCGCTCCGAAGACCGCGTGCAGCTTCTTCGGCAGCTTTTCGCGCACCTCGTCCAGACCGGCCGCGATCCCGCAGTCTTGGCCGACGGCTTTTACCTGCGCGTCGGGGCGGCTCTGGGCGGACGTTTGCCGGCCCGCAAGGTCCTCCCTTCGCGTCTTCCGTTCGTGTCACTCGCGGCGACGAGGCCGGATGCATGGGTACGCAGCTTGCCCCGCGAACGGCGGTGGCTACCCGACGGCGCTTCCGACGAACAAGCAGGCAGCGCGGTGCTCCCGCGCAAGCGGCTCGGGGGGCGACCGTGAGCCCCGCCGCACTACAGGCGATTGCCGACGCCGCGGACGCGCTCGCGCGTTTGGCCCGCGAGGCCACCGCAGAGACTCCCCACGATCCGCACGCGATGGTCCCGCTTGCCGAAGCCGCCCGAATCGCAGGCACATCGACCCGCGTCGTTCGTGACGCTCTGCGCGGCGGCGCCCTGGTCGGGTACGGCGGCCAGCGCGATCGTTCGGTGCGCCGCGCCGATCTCGACGCCTGGATCGCTTCGCGCCGTCTTCGTCCGATCGTGGGGGTCGACGATCGCGACATTGAGGCGCGCATTGCCCGCCTCGGGCGGAAGCCGCGGGTCGCGCGGTGAGCGCGGCCTCCTGCCGCAGCGATCAAGTGCCCCGTGCACCGTCCACATCCCCTTTCGCGAGTTCGGGTGGGTCGGGGGATTCGCGGGGTTACCTCACAGCGGGCGTTGGCCAAGTCGACCCGGAGACACACCAAGCCGGACCTGATTCGTCTCGAGAGCCATGGCGCGGCGGCTCTCCGTGCGGTTCTGCGGTGGGCGGCTTGCCCTGGCCCTCCGCGGCGCGAAGAGGAAAACCTCACGCTTTAGTGTCCACGCCATGAAAGTCTTTGAAACGTTGCGCGCCATCCGCGACCTCCGCGACGTCTCCGGAGCTCACAAGGCGATCCTCTACGCGATGGTCCTGCGCACGGACGGCCACACACGAGAATGCTGGCCGTCGTACCCCACCCTTGCGGTCGACGCCGGCGTGTCCCTGGCGCTGGCGAAGCGGGCGGTCAAAGAGCTCGAGCGCCGGGGACACATCGCGGTCAGCCGGCGCCGCGTCGAGGGGACCGGGTGGTCGCAAGTGAATCGCTACGTCGTTCAGGTGGGACACGACGCCGTGTCAAAACGCGATGACATCGTGTCCCCGCGCGACGACGGAGTGTCACAGCGCGACGATGTCATCCACGACCCGCAGGGCCGTCCCATGGTCAACGTCATGTGCGCACGAGACGACGTCGTCCACGAACGACATGAGGGTCGCGTCGCTGAGGTCGTGTCCCTACGAGACGATGTCGTCCACGTGCGACATGACGGTTTTGCCGCTAAGGTCGTGTCCTCACGAGACGACGTCGTCCGCGAGCGAGACGACGATCGCGCCCGAGAGGTAGTGTCCAAACGACACGACGTCGTCCACCCGCAACACGAGGAGGGTGTCATGGCGACACGACGGGTCGTATCCGAGCGACACGACGGTCGTGTCAGGGTGACACCCGATCTCCCCAATGAACTACCCAATAGGAGATCTTTTGCGCTTGCGCGCCCCGACGAGCCCGTCCGACCTTTGAACCATGGACGGAAGAAAGAGCCGAGGCACGCACCGGAGCTCATCGCCGCCAAGAACGCGGTGGTCGACGAGTTCGTGCTCCGGTGCGAGGTGACCAAGGGATCCAAGCCGAAAAAAATTCATGAGCGCGATCACGCCGCGGCGTTTGCCTTGGCGAAAACGTACGGGGCCGCGGAGGGTCGATCCATCGTACGCCGTGCCTTCGAAGATGACTTCGTCCTCACCAAGAACACGACCCTCGCGTTTATCGAGAGCAAGGCCGAAACCTACCGGGGAAACGTCATCCAGAGAGGCAAACCGCAACGCGAGATGCAGGCGCTCGTCGGCGACGAACCTTGGTTCAAGGAGCATCGAACGTGAAAAGCACACGCGATATCCTGGCGGGCTTTATCCCGCCCAAGTGCGACCAGACATGCACCCGGTGCCGAGCCGCTATCGCGGGTCCCGGACTTTGCCCCGCGTGCCAGCAGGCGCAGGACACCCTCCGCGACGCCGTCTTCGCCACGCGCGCATCGATGCCGGAACGGTTTGCGTGGGCCCGGAGTCTGGACGTTCCCGAGCTCTCTGAGCGTGTCGACCCCGCCGCGGTGCTGCAAGCACGAGCTCTCGATCTGAATCGATTGGACCGGGTCACGTTGCTTGGGCCGGCCGGAGCTGGCAAGAGCTCTCTCGCGGTCGTCCTCGCGAATGCGTGGACCCGCGCGAACGCTCGCCCATCGGTGTTCGTGCGCGCCGCCGATCTCGGCGTCGCGCGCCAGCACCACGGCCTGGGCGCGGGCGAAGCCTCGCTCGTGCGACAAGCCATGGGCGCCGAGTTGGCCCT
The DNA here is from genome assembly GCA_963831555.1 of uncultured delta proteobacterium. Taxonomy (GTDB): domain Bacteria; phylum Myxococcota_A; class Polyangia; order Polyangiales; family Polyangiaceae; genus Palsa-1150. The sequence continues at coordinate 179,575 of CAWHQT010000008.1, read as the reverse complement.
GCTCGACGACCTTGGAGTCGAGCCGGAAGCTGGGAGCCCCGTGGTCGCGCACCTCTTGCATCGCCGGTATGACAGCGAGCGGCCCACGATCGCGACCACGGGGCTTACGGTCGAACAGCTCGCAAAGCGGTACGGCGCCGGCGTGGCGCGCCGTCTGGTCGAAACGGCGGGCGGCGCCATCGTCATCAAGCTAAACGGGCGACGCGAGTGGGGAACGCGATGAGGTCAGGTGGCAGCCTCGACGGCTTTCGTTGCCTCCACGATCGTGGATGAGTCGGACGCGTCGATCCGATGGCCAAACGGTCGCATCGACACTCGCGTGGAGCCGCGGTCGATCTTGAGAAGACAGCGGTGGAATTCCAGCGGTTGGCGAACCGTGTCGAGAAATTTCTCCATCGACCGGTTATCGTGAAGCTCGGGCTTGTTTTGCACTTCGACCCGTTACCAACGCGCGCCGACCTACTGAAGAGCGGCGGTGCCGAGGAAGGTGACTGACCAATGCCCCCGTCCCGCACAGGCTCTGTAGAGAAATCCAAGCGCGCCGACGGTAAGACGTATTACCGCGCGCGCATTCGCCTAGCTGACGGCACGCGAGTGCGTGTCGACGTGCCGGGGAAGTACTCCACACCAGCGGGGGGCAAATCCGCGGACGAGCGCGCGGAGCTCTACGCGCAAGCTGTCCAAGAACGCGAGGACGAGACTGGCGAGCTTCTAAAGAGGAAGAATGCGACGGACGCCGAGAATGCAAAGCAGCGCGACCCGCGGCGCGGCGAGACGGTCCGGCTCTGGTCCGATCGCTGGCTCGTCGCTCGAGAGTTGCGTGGACTCCGGTCGGTGGACACGGATCGCGGGCGCCTCGCCGTTCACGTTCTCCCACGAATCGGTGCCGTCCCTATTGCCGCAGTGACGAGGGACGAGCTCGAAGCTCTCGTGGAGAATCTCGACACTCGCGTTCGCGCGAGTGAGCTTTCCTGGAAGACCGCCTTGCATGCGTGGGGGCTTGTGACGCGGATGTTTGCGGACGCGTGCGGTGCAAAGCAACGCGATCTCCGGGTGCGTTCCGATAACCCCGCCGCAGGCCTTCACGGCCCGGACCGAGGTGTTCGCAAGAGCAAGGTCTACCTCTGGCCGACGGAGTTCCTCCGCCTCGTGTCATGCTGGGAAGTTCCACTCGCGTGGCGTCGAGCGTTCGCCGTGACGACGTACCTCTACGCCCGGGCCGGCGAGGTGAACGCTCTCACGTGGGACGACGTCGATCTCGATCGTCGCGTGGCTCACATTCACCGGAGCGCGGACCGTGACACGGGCGAGATGAAGCCGACGAAGACGAGCGTTGCGCGGCGCGTTCCGATCGAACCGGAGCTCGTGCCGTTGCTCGAAGCGATGCGCAAGGAGGCGGGCGGCAAGGAGAGGGTGCTGGCAATCGACGAGACCGATCGCAAGCTCTCGCGACAACTTCAGCGGTGCCTGAAAATGGCAGCCGTGACACGCTCGGATCTCACGACGAGCGACGCCACACGCAAGGCGATGACGTTCCACGATCTGCGCGCGACGGGCATTACGTGGTGCGCCGTCCGTGGCGATGACCCGCTCAAAATCAAACAGCGAGCGGGTCACTCCACCTTCAGCACGACCGAGGGTTACATCCGCGAAGCCGAGAACCTTCGCGACGGATTCGGCGAGGTCTTCCCCCCCTTGCCGACCTCGCTGTTTGGGCCATCGTTTAGGCCAAGTGACCGAAAACTGCCAAAAAACGTAATGATATCAGTGGAGGCGCCGGGAATCGAACCATCGCTCGAACATCGGCAAAAACCGAGCCGAAGCGCGTACTTGACCAAGAAACGCTCGATATTCCAGCGAATATTCGTTCCGTCTCGTTCCACCCTGTTTTTCTGAAATTCATCGTTGGCTGCAGAGTCACGCTCATATGGCGCACACGAGATCGCGGCTTAGTTAGCCCGCCTTCCACGAGGCGCGTTCGTTTCTTGCGCGGGTGCGCCAGGCGAGATGCGAGTCAAAGGCGACGGGCAGTCAGGCTCGCCGAGGGAAGTTGGACCTGCTTACCGCGGCTCATGCCCCGTAACGAGACAACGCGATCTGCGGCCCCGCCCCTCCGACGGGGGACCAGAAAGACCCCAGCGCCTTGACAATCGCTCGTCGCACGTGCTCACGGTCGCTGCGCAGATCGAACTAGCTCTTCGAGAGCCTTTCTCCGCGCGACAACCGCTGGGGCGAAAAAGGTCGATAGCTCATCGACACTTTTAATCTGCTCCGCCATCAATTCGCCACCCACGTAGGCGAGCGCTCGAACGTTGAAGAGGCGCGTACCCGGGATGGAGTCGTCGATCTCGTACTGAATCGGAAAGGGGTACGATTCATCGTGCCACAGGGGCTTTTGCTCTACGAAGGCTTCGGACGGCCGGAACACCGCCCGGTGTTTGTTCGACATGTTTTCCACGTACGAGCCGATCTGTCGCGGTGACTTGACCAAGGCGGGCGGGATTTCGAGCTGGACCGACCAGTTTGCAATCTGCTTCGGACTCACGTTCCTGATCGTCGCCACGAAGGCCGGCTTGTCTTCAATGTTCCCGTGGCTTAGAACGACCGAAACCGGTGCGGGTTTTGGCAGGGCGGATGCCAGCTCTTCCTGCATAGCGACCGAGAGGTGCTCGCGAGCCATCCGAATCCTCTGCTGGATGCTCTGTGCCTTGGCAGGATCGGCCATGCCGATGGACCGCCACTCGGCATAGTCACGCTCTACTTGAGTTCTGAAATCCATCAATGCGGAGTTCAGGGACAAGCTATGGTGAGTGCGGGTGTCTTCGATACAATAGTCGTACCATTGCAACGCTCGCGAGAAGGCATCCTCGGTGGGGACGTCGCCGCTCGACATCGTGTAGGCGAGCGAATTAGCCTGTTTGGCCAGCTTCGCCACGGCGTCACGGACGGTTGAAACAACGAACTTGGTGCGAGCAACTCTGATTTGTGTTTCGTCGCTCTTGGCTTCGACCGGGGCAGCCGGTGCATCAGTGAAAGGGATCCCGCGTGCTCACCTCCGGGAGCGCGTTCCGAACGCTGTCGAACTTGCCCGCATGCATCCACTCATCGGAAGAGAGGTTCACGGAGCACTTCATGCCGCTGGCCAGCAACCCCCTCAGTTGAGCACGATCACTTTTCGCCCCAAATTCGTCGGTCGGCCAAAAAACGTGGATTCCTGCGACATCGGAGAAAAGCTTGGCTTTTCCAAAAAGGACGAACGCAACACGGTCCGAGGCCATGCCGCATGCCAAACCGGCTTCGAAAATTACGTTTGGACGCGCTTGCCATCGCTGCACCTGCTCTTCCGCCTCCCCCTGAATACGAAGCTGAGGGTGAAGTGCCGCGAATTCGTCGGCGGTAAATAGCGCGATTACGCCTTGCGCCTCTTCCATCCCACGCTTGACGACATCCAATACGTATGCCGTTCCACTCATCATCTTCCGAACGTCGTGAAACCACAGGGGCTCGAGGCCCATCGCTCGAAGGAAGATCCCCATTTCGGTTTGAGCAGCTTCGTTCCGACCGTGGATGACGAAGACCTTCTTCTTGTCCGGCATGACCTTCGGGCTCTGGTTCAAGTTCGGAGTCGGAACAACGGCCTGTACTGAAGAAACCTCGATCGCACCCTTCCCCCCGATCACGTCCTGCACCGCAGCATAGATTTTCACTATGCGCGGCCTTCTCTGGGTGAGGGTGCCATCTTTACGACGTTGAGCGTTCTGCTCCCCCGGAAGATGTGGATTTGCTTGCGTGAAGGGAGCCAGCCGCCACTTGTGGTCGTCGTCCTTCGTTTGGACCACGGTGCCCGAATGGCGCAGTACCTCAAAGGCTACCGCCAGATCATGCCCGCTCAGCCCAAGAGATGTGCCGTGGGAGATCAGCCCATCTCGAGTCGCCGTTGCCATTGCCATTCCATGTTCGGCGGCGAGATCACGAAGCCTCCCGTAGATCGCATCGATGGCCTTGAAGTTTCGGTACTCGGGTTCGAGCGGAAAGACGAAATCAGCGAACACACTGGTAGCTGAGCCCGAGAACTCAATTTGCGCTCCGTCCCAAACGATCTTGTCCATCCTTACTAGGCGCTCCAGCGCGTCGTTCAGGGTGCCCGGCGGGTAGCCTTGCGATTTGGCCACAGCCAAAAGCTCTTCGTGGGTCAAGCCCCGGGGTTCGGGCCGGATGTAGACCGCGCATTCCAAAACGTCCTGGATGAACTGGGTGCCGGTTTCGATGGTCAGCGTCGCCAAGCAGGTCCCCTCATTTCGGGCTGAACAATAGCGCAGGGTCCAGCCCGGCTTCAAGCCGTCGCATTGCCAGGCGAGGGCCCTGGTACGGTTGGGACAACCAGGGGGAGGCCATGAAAACTGCGGAAGCGCTCAAGCTCGTGTTGGGGTCCGTCGTCGTCTACGGCATCGTCGCAGCGTGCAGCGCCACGGACGGCTCGATGACCGGCCCGTCCGGAAGCTCGGGGAGCACAACGGCCACCTCGGGAACCGCCTCCGGTGCCTCGAGAAGCGCGTCCGCCGGGACCGGAGGCGGGAGTGGCCCTGACGGCTCCGAGGGCAACTCCGACGGGTCCCCTGACATGACAAGCCTCTTCGACGCCCTGACGGACCCGGTGTTCGAAGCGAAGGCGGACATCACCACGAGCGGGACCAGACTCAAGGCAAACTACTTCGTCGGAACCGACGGTTCGAAGCAGTTTCAGAGTTGGCACGACTCTCAGCTCAACTTGGATTGCAACTTTCTCACGAGTACAGTGGATGGCACAACACGCTGTCTTCCGGTATCGGCCGGTTCGTTCATTGGCTACTATACGGACCCCCAATGCTCGCAGAAGCTTGTCGCCGCAACAACCTGCTCTCCGGGTTTATACCTTACGGTATACGAGACGGGCACCTCGACCTGCGTCCCCACTTCCGTTGCGCACGTATTCGCCCCCGGCTCACAATATACTGGGGCTACGGTGTTCGTTATGACGACAGTTTACTCCCCGGACGCCGGCGCGAACGTCCCCGCGTGCGTGTCGACCTCGGCCGCAACGACCTTGACGTATTACACGCTTGGAGCCGAGGTTCCGATGAGTACATTCGTTCAAGCCACTATCCAAACCGACCCCTAAACTCCCCGCTCCCACGCCCAGGTCATTCCTTCTCCAGCGCGATGAGGCTCCAGTCGTTGAAGGGCTTCTCTGGCTCGCCGCGCTCATCGTCGAGCCTATGCAGCCGGTCGTAGTGGGGGTTTCGCCTCTGATGATAGTAGCCGGGCTCGGGACTTTGCGCAGTTTTGGGTCCGTACTGAGCGTCGATGATTTCGCGCAGGTTGCCCAGCACGATAATGTCGACGACGTCTTGCGCGTCATGATCATCGCGATGGGCTTCAGGTCGATACCGATAGGCTGCAAATTGCGAATTCGAAGACAGGCAGCGAATTTCGGCCAGAAGGTCCTGGCATGCCTCCAGGTGCTTGGTCACGTCCTCCAGACCAAGCATGGCGGCGGTTTTGGCGCCCTTCTCGTACCGATGCGCTCGATGTTGATTGCGGTCCTGATGCAATGCTTCGAACCGAACGGCTAACCGATCACAAAGACCATCCACGTCTCGCTGGCACGGGACGTTCGGTCGCGAGCCCGTCGTCCCCTCGGGAAAGAGACGCTTGAAAGCCTTTTCGCGCCATTCCCGATTCACTTTCTGAAAGTGTGCATCGATGTCCGGGTGCGGGCGCCCATCCGCATTGATGACGGGCGTGGCCTCGTACTTCCACTTCAACTGTAGAGCCTCAAGATCCTCGCCGCGAAGGCTTCGCAGAAGGCCGCCCCCACCCTTCTCGTAAAAGCCGAGCGCCCACGACGCCAGGTCCACGATGACCATGTCCGTCTCCCCCAAGAGCATTTGCCACATGGCTTCCTGGTGCAAGAGGAAGAGCTTTTTGCGCGTCACCCGAATGAGTTCCTGATCGACGCTCAGAAGATGGGCGATTCGCTTGCTAAAGTGCTCGAGTTGATGCTCGTTCCGTTGCAGGAGTTCGCGCAGTTCGGGTGAAAACCGGTCCGTCATTGAGGCGGCATCGTACCAGCGAGCCCAGAGGGCTCAAACGGAACCCGTGGCGAAGCAGGGATACGCGCCCGAACCCCCCAGCACTACTGCTTCGGCATCGCCGCCGGCATCACCAAAACCTCGTGCATCCACAGTCCATGGTGACCGGCTTGGGCACGATAAGGGCTCCCGCCAAAGGGTTCACGTGACTCCCCATTCGGAGTTCCTCGGTGGGCATGGGAGCAGCTCTTCCCAGGCGTGGCGTCGTTGGACCTAACGGCGAAGGGGCACGGTCCTGCTCTCGACCTTCGGATCGCGAAGAAGGAGGGCATTCCAGGCCCGGCGATCCGGTGCCGTCGGCATGTATTCCACGGCACCACAGCGAATCATCGAGTTGCGACGTACGAGGCGCTCGCCGTCGCCCTTCTGCACGGGGTGTGCGGAGCCGTAATAACGGAACCATGCCCATGTCAACGGCGCCTCCACCGGCCGAAAAGGATCTCACCGATCCAACCCGATCGCTCTCGCATCGGAAACGATCCCACTCGCGGACGTGCCCGAGCGTCCGGACTTCGTATCGTCGTGAGAGGAGTTCGTTGGACTTGCGCGACCGTGCCGTGCGGCGGGCGCGATTCGCACTTCCATGTCCGTTACGGACGGGGTGTAGGGGGGCACGGGGGTGTAGCGTGAACGGCGCGATCAGCGCGGACGGCGGGCGGGCGCGGGAAGTTGGCCCCCAGTCCCTTCATGAACGGGAACCTGACCTATGAACGAATCGGATCCTTCTCCTTCATCACCATCGACCAAGTTGATACTGCTTCGCCCCCAATCCGCGTCCGTTGTTCCCTCGTCGCAGGCCAATAACGACGTGGGCTCGGACGAGACCGAGGCGAAAAACGTTGCGGTGCAGCCGAACGCCGAATCCGCGGAGATCGGATTCGACGCCTCGCTCCCCATCATCTACCTCGATCGGGAGTTTCACGTCGTTCTGGACGATGCCATGCGCGCCCTGGCCAGCGATCCGCTGCTCTTTGCAAAGGGAGATCAGCTCGTGCGCGTCGTTGTCGAGGGCGATTCCCCAAGGCTCATCGGGCTCGCGAGTCCCCAGCTCCGCGAGCTTCTGTCGGCGCGGGCCCGTTGGGTGGGCAAGGACAAGGCAGTCCATCCACCCGCCGCGGTGGCGACGACGCTCGCGAAACGAGGAAACTGGAACCACCTGCTCGAGCTCCGCGCGATGACAGCATTCCCCGTTCTCTCGGCAAACGGCGAACTCTGCGTAGAGGAGGGCTACGACGCGGTGACTCGCACGTTCTATCGAGCCGGTTGCGAGGTGTCCGTTCCCGAGAACCCGACGCTGATGGATGCGAAGGGAGCCTGCGATCGCCTGCTCGATTTGGTGTCGGAGTTTCCTTTCGCCGGGCCCGCTCATAGTAGCGCCTGGCTCTCGGCATTGCTGACGCCGCTGTCGCGGTTCATGCACGATGGCAATGCGCCGCTCGTGGTCATCCAAGCCAACATGCCGGGCAGTGGCAAGAGCCTCCTCGCTCAATTGATCGCCACAATCGTCGCTGGTTCGACGGTGCCCGTGATGGCGTGCGAGAAGGACGAGCCCAATCGGAAGGAGATCCTTTCGAAGCTGCGCACCGCGCCAAGCATCGCCCTGATCGACAACGTTATAGGGCGTTTCGGTGGTCCGGTCATGGCCACAATGATTACTGCGCGCTCCTTCGAAGATCGTTCACTTGGGCATCTGAAGACCTTGTCGGCCCCGAACGATACAACCTGGATGATGACGGGCAACCGCACGATCCTGGCGCGCGATATGGCCAGGCGCTGCCTGCACATTCGCCTCCAATGCAACTCGGAGAAGCCTCATCTTCGCGCCGGCTTCCGCTACCCGAACGTGCTGGAGCACGCACGCAATCGTCGAGGCGAGCTCCTGTCTGCGGCGCTAACGATTCTGAAGGCCTACGCTGTCGCCGGCATGCCCGAAGCGAAACTCGAACCTTGGGGCTCGTTCGAAGAATGGTCTCGCATCGTGCGAGGATCGCTCGTCTGGTGCGAGCAGCCTGACCCTGCCCAGACCCGCCAGGAACTTGAAGATGACGCCGAGGAAGGCGTCAGCGAACACGCGCGTCTCGTGTTGGCCTGGGAACAGTTGCAGGGTGCCATGAGGCGAAGCGGCGGAATCACCGTCAAAGACGCGCTCGTTTTCCTCGACGGCAAGCCCACCGCTGCGCCGCTGCTTCGAGAGTTCATCGAAGCCCTGCCTCGGCGAGGTGGTAAACCGGACACACACTCCATCGCCCGCCGGCTTCGAGAGGCGAAGGACAGAAACTTCTCAGGCAAGATGCTTCGCTCACTCGGGAGCCCGAAAGAGGCGCTCCGCTGGCGCGTCGAACAGATCAAGACTTCCGCCACTTGATCCTCTCAAACGCGACGATCGCGGGCCCAACCCACGTCGAGCCTTGGGTCACGTAAGAGAACGAAGTCCAATCGGTGATTGTGTCAGCGCACACGTCAAGACGCATGACCTCTCTCACCATTGTGGAATCACAGCTTCTGACTTCACCTTGTCAACTGCGCGGGGAACGGTCCGCGTACGTTGTCGTACCTAGTTCCTCAAGCTTCGTCGCCTCGCGCCGTTCCGTCTCGTCGCTCAACTTCGAGCACCAAACAACGAGAAATAACAATGAGAAAAGACCGATAGATACACAATTGCTTGGATTCGAAGAGGCCCGCTTTCCCGTGGAACTAGATCTGAATTCGTATCCGTACCACGTCGAGAAAGTATGGCTGCCACCAAAGTGATGTGGCCCCCGGCCACCAGTTTCGTGGACAACGACCCTGGCGGATTCGCCAAGCGGCTTTTTGAATCCAGACGAAGCGGCCGTTTTCCTGGACGTTCGCCCCGAAAAAGTTCAGCGAATGACAAGGTCGGGGCAAGACTCTGATCGTCGTGTTCTGCAATCCCCCTAACCCGCTGTACGCGGGATAAACAGTCGCTGGGGACCATCAAGCGGTAGGTTTTATACGAATGGCTCCGTGTAGATGTTCCACTGATGCTGTAGGGCGTCGTCGGCCGTGCCTCTAACTATGAATCGAATCTGATCAAGTGCGATAATCCTCGGCTGGGTTTCCTGGCTCATAATTTTTGGAACCTCCGCATTTACCGGGCCCCAGTTGAGGACGCTATCGAATCGAACGACGTTGTGGTCCAAACTCACCGCCCGAAGTATTCCGAGAAATTGCTCGGGAGGGATCCCTCGCTGAGTGATGGACACCACTTTGATCTGACACCCGATCGGGATGGCACTCAGCATGACGAATACCCGACGAAGCCTCGGTTCCGAGTACATCGTTAGCTGCTCCGGCAAGAGAAAAACGGCATCTTTTCCAGACCGAATCGGGAATACATAGGCTGGGTCGTATTCTCCCTTCTTCACTTCGACCCCCACCGGATGTCCTCCAACGTAGGGTTCGACGAAGACGGCAAGCACGACGTTACCGGGAGTCTCAGCCGGAAACTGTTCGAAGTCGATGATCGGCTTCGGCGAGCATCGTTGCGCGACCGACTGCGAATACGCCGTGTGGACTGCGGCAGCATGCGCCACCGGGATCCCCGCGTAAGCACCGACGTGACCATCGACCTCGGTTGCGCCGATGAGAAGGACGCCTCCGAGGTGATTGGCGAAAGCCGCTACGTCCTTCGCCTTTTCGAAACAGGGCTTCGGGCCGACCGTTGTTTTAAGGTCGAGAACCGGACGCTCGATTGTCTGGTCTTTTGGCGGAAGCTTATCGAAGCGGAAGTACGCTGGCATCGGGCCTCAGCGGCGAGTGTGACGGATGAGTGGAAAGTTGAGGGTCTTACCCAGCCGATCGAATCCAGCTTCTAGCGCCGTGACGTACGGGCTGACGTGGAACACGTATTTGAATCTCGCACCCGGACTAGGGTCGTACTCAAACGGGAACGCGTTGGTGTGGGTCAGGCTGATGCCGTAGGAGCGTGACTTCACGTAGTACTCGTGCGCCATGCCGCATCGAAATGTGTCGTACACGTGGTGCCGAAGATTGAAAGCCTTATAGTCAGGAGCCAACTTGTTGAAGAAGTGGTCGAAATTCTGGATGGCCACTTTTCTTCCAAGCTCAAGCCAACCACCGTACTCGGTGTAGCAAAGGGCCCCGAGAGCGGTCAGAAAGTTGCCGCCTCCGGCAACCCTGAGCCCCGCCTGGTTTAGGACGGTTTCTCGGCCATCGTGCCACGCATTCCCCCAATCGACCTCGCGATGGAGATCCACGAGAAGTAGGCGCCGAGATTCCTCGAAGGCATCGCGCGTGAAGCTGATCTGCATCGGCGGCAATTGCTTCGTGCGTCGTCTAGACATGAACACCACCCCCAAGAAAGCGACTGCGGAAGGTGGCTAGCCCGGCCGAAACGGCCGCGCACGCCTCGACTCTTGACTCGGCACATGAACTGGTCAGACGTTCAGTCATGGTTCAGGTTACGCGGCTCCTGCGGTCCCTCAAGAACGTTCTCTGGAAGGCCGGGGGCGGAACGTCGTCAACCCTTCGGCATTCTGTGGACGTGGGGGGCGATCACCACATCGCGATCGACATCCCGGCGAACCTGATCGAGAAGGAGCCGCCTCCTCCAAAGGGCCCGGCCTCCGGGGGTCAGGGACCGTCGGCGGGCTGGAACGACCCGAAGTGAAGCCGGGCTTCAATGACCCGGTTTCACCCACGCGCAAAATCCGATGATGCCGATGATGATGGTGAAGAAGGCGATGACCCAAGTGGCAACCGTCATGCTCCGCTGCATGCCCTCCATGCGAGCCTGAGCTTGGTCGGCTTGGGCCCGTTGAAGTCGTCCCAGGGCCTCTTCGTAAGCCAGCCTCGGACGCTCGACCATCAACCGGTTCTCATCGATGGTGACGAGAAGGTTCAGGACCTGATCCCCCATGCCAGCGCGGGAGAAGCCGATCGTTCCGATAGCGCCTTTGAGCGAGTCAAGCATGCCGAGGTACTCGAGTCGCTTTTCTTCAACCTCGCGTTCGAGATCCTCGATGGTCGGCTTGGTCATGCACGCGGTTTGCTGACCTGAAGATGCTCCGGGTTCTGCCAATGGAGGACCCATCGAGACGCTTTCAGACGCGCCGCAAATGCGTCTCTTACAGCCTGCGAGTGGTCGTAAAGAATGTACGTGACGAGCTGCGAGTCCGGGTCCCTCTTCCACTTCGCATCGTGACCCGTCACAAGCTCATCAACCGCAGCTTCCTCCTCGGGGGTCAGCGCTGGCTTGGAAGGCGGCTCGGGCATCTTCATGCGCCGAGAGTACGGGGATCGGCCGAGGCTCTCAAGCCGTCCCCGTGAATGGGCGTCCTCGATCGTTCTCGCCCCGCACGCTCGGCCCTCACCCCACCGCTCGGGCCACCGGATCCAGACGTCTCTCGCGCAGTCGGAGTAGCGGACGACGACGAGCGAACGATGCGCCGGATGTCGCTCGTGACGTGGTTACGCGCCGCGCTCTTCCGCTTCGCCTTTCGCGATCACCGCTGGGCTCACGGTGTTCCCAAAGCAGAAAGGCATCTTGCAAATGGATCGATCGCGCCCAACCACTGGCCCGTATTGGCAGCCCGTTTGCACTATGCAGCAAGCATTCCAGCGAACGTAACAACCTGATATCCAACGGGAAAAAGAAAATAAATCGATCTTATCCTACATTTGGTGCACGACGTTTCCGCCGTTCTATGTCCATGAGACGACGGTAACCGCAGGTACGAATCGAAACCATTCTGCACGAGATAGTAAGACTGAGTAGTGAAGCAGGGCAGACAAGGTCTTCGTTCGCACTTCGGTAATTCGTTTCAGGCGGCGACATCCTCGGATAGTCGGGGGTTCGCCATCAGACAACCAGCAACAATTAGGAGATATGTAAATGGACATAGATCGACAACATTCACAATGGGAGGACTTAGAAGAGGAGCACTGGCAATTCCTTCAGACGAACATTCAAGAGGTAAAAGCGGCTCACGACTTGTGGAAAAAAGCTAGACGAGCATGGTCCTCCGAACCCGGGATCGAACTCGCGTGGCGACAAGCAGAGGAGATCGATGCATACCAAGCCGCGGTGCAACTCTATCTTGGGCGCGACGACGAAGACCTTTGGGAAGGCGGAGCCGAACCCGAGGATGATCCAATCGATCGCTTTGCCGAACACTGCGCCGCGGGATACTACAGAGGATTATTGCCCAATCGCTGCGCGCGAGAATGGAGGTGTCAACCAGGGTAGGCGTTCGGAAAACCCGGTCTTGCGGAAGAAAAGGCGGTTCCTCGGGTGAAAGCCTGCGGAGCCGCTTTTTCCATTTTGTGCGGGCACTATCGCTCCGCCACATCAAAAACAGGACTAACATGAAAAACAGATTCGTAGTCGTTCCCACCATTGAGAAACTCATTCGCCCATCACCCGGCTTCAAGAAGAAGGAACTATCGGACTTCAAGCTCGATCTCCTCGCCTTGTGCGGTTTCGGGTGCACCTGCTGCAGCAGCAACGCGGGCAATTATCTTCGCATTCATCGCGAAGAGTTCGCGAACCTCACCGAGCAACAACTCGGCGCACGTACATATCCGTCGCAAGACCCTTCTCTTACCTTCATCTGGCCCGACGTCATCGAAAAGCTTAAAACGGAGCTTTCAAGCAGGCGAAAGTCCTGGGGCGAAGGGAAAACCCTCGTGTTCTCGATGCTTACCGACCGGAGGAAGAAGCGCGGACGGTTCGCCGCAAAGGCAGCAGTCCGCTCGTTCGCTTGCCCGGCGATTCCTTTGCCCAAGACACTCGAGTAGCTGGCTGTCTCGCTGCCGTCTTGCTCCTGTCTTCCCCGCTGCCCTGAAAAACAGGCCCCGAATCGCCAGCAAGACAGCAAGACAGCAGAATCATAGAAAAGTATTATGGATAGAGATAGCGCCGCCTAATAGGGGTGGGGGCGGCGCGGGTCGACGGGATGGGGCTACGTCGGGTGCAAGACAGCAAGACAGGTGTTCACGTGTCTTGTTGACCTTCGGCGCACATATGGCGTGCATTCCTCGGCAAAAACCGCGCCATCGGCTCTTTGCCACTTTCGCGACGATTCTGCTGTCTTGCTTGCCTGCGTCGTTCCTAATTGAAAACAATTACACCTATGTCATTCGTGAGAAAGATCAGGGCATACTCCGATATATCAGTATACGCAGACGACGAATCGTCGCCCAAACGGAGGAATATACAATGCTGGCAATCCAATACTTAGTACGCGTCGATAGCGCGACAGATCGAGACGTCAAACGAATCCTGAACACGTATAACCGAGACGAGTATCCGACCAAAACGCACCTCTTGCGTGCGGCACTGGAGCTAGGACTCAAGGAGCTTGAAAAGAAGGACAACGGATAGAACGAAGCCGCCATTCGTCAAGACAGCGGCTGTTCGGTATGCGAAAGGTTCGGTCATTCGGGCCCACCATATAAGCATGCCAGAAAGTTAGTAGAATAATGAGGTAATGCGATGACATATAAACACGACTTAGAAGAACAACAGGAAGAAGATAGCTACGATCCTTACTGGGACGCGCCGGTTCTCGAGCTATTGCCACCAATTACGGCGCTGGAAGTGGCCATGGCTGCGCAGCCCACGCCTCCACGCCCTGAACCTTTGACACCCGTTCTGCCAGCGCCGACATCTGGAGACAGGTCCGCCGCAACAGGCGTCAGGGACTTGTGCGTGAAAAAAATCGGCTTCTATTCAGATGAGCTGATTGTCGAAGTTAGTAAAGATAAAACCAAGGTTCGCATCGAGCGGAACGTCGTCAACGTTGGGGAAGCATTGAAGCTTCATCCTGAATTGTCGCGGAACGCCTACTCCTATTCTGTCCTATGTCAGGAGGAGAAGATCAACGGTCAAGCCGTCTCGGATGAAACGATCATCGAGCTTATACACAAGCTCACCAGGATTTTCCGTCGCCACGTCAGCAAAGACACGGTGTGCACCGCGCTCAGTCGGCTCTGCAATGAGAACAAGGTAAACGAGGTCAAGAGCTACTTCGAGGGATTGCCACCCACGACAACTCGAGTCCTTGATACCTGGCTTACGACGTTTCTCGGTGTAGAAGATAGCGAGCTGGTGCGGGTCCTCGGGCGCAAGTGGCTCATCAGTGCCGTGGCGCGCGCATATCAACCCGGATGTCACATCGAGGGGATGCTCGTTCTTGAAGGGGCAGGGGGTACGGGCAAGTCGTACGCGCTCAAGACGCTATGTCCCAGGGAGGAGTGGTTCAGCTCCTCAAAGCTCGACTTTGCCAACGAAAAGGAAACGGCGGAAAAACTTCGAGGCATCTTCCTCCACGAAAACGCCGAACTCGCGGGTCTTTCCAGGGCAGACCAAAACGTCGTCAAGGCTTGGGCCACCAATCAAAGGGATATTTACAGGGCGGCATATGACCGCAAGTCCAAGACCGTTCCACGAATGATGGTCTCGGCCGGCTCGACGAATGACGAAACCTATCTCGCGGATAGAACGGGCGAAAACCGCCGCTTCTGGGGCGTGAAGACTGGCACCATCAATATCGATGCCCTTCTTGCCGCCAAGGAAGGTCTATGGCGAGAAGCCGTTGACGCGTACAAGGCTGGCGGAAGTGCGAGATTGTGGACGCTAACACCCGACGAGATCAAGCTTTTGGGCGAGAGCAATGACGAACGCATGATCCTCGATACTACCGAGGAGCACTTGCGCATGTCCTTAGCAGGTGCTGACAAAGTCAGCTCCTCCGAGTTAGCGAATACGCACCTTCACAACAAGAAGTTTGCGCCCAAAGATCTTCCCAACGTCATGCGCCGATTAGGCTACATTCAAGACCGCTACTATGAAGAGGGCAAGCAAGTTCGCGGCTATATCCTAAAGACGCAATCGCACTAGCGGGCCGCTCAAGCTGCGCGAGGGAATGGCACAAAGTCGGAGCCAGTTACGAATGGCACGATATATAGTTCACGGGAGTTACGCAACGTCAAACAATAAACAAAGAGGTACCGCAATGATATACGATACGATAGAAAAAAGGTCAGTAGAAGAAAATGCAATGAAAAACGCAGTACAGGTGACTTTTTCCAGAAAGGCTTGGTATTCGACCACAGTAGATAGGCGTCAGTTGCAAGTATGGTATAATGCACTATATTCTCGTCCACTTGATATGTCTGACGATGAGTGGGTTATCGAAGCGGCGGCCAGCTACGCGGCAAGCGAACTGCACCCCGAGCCGTGGGAGTGCGAGCAGCCCAAAGATTGCCGAGATGATGACGAGCCATGCACCGTCGTCGAGCTACCCGAGGACGCTACTATGCCTTGCAACCGATGCGGGGGCCGAGTGGTCAAGGTGGTAAAAGACGAGCACTACACGGAAGCGGACCGGGTGTTTACCAGCGGTTATCACGTGTGGAACGTTGTCACCATCTGCGTAGCGTGCGGGGCTCGTCTACTGAGCAATTTGGACGAGTTGAACGCAGCTAAGGAGGTATCGGGCGGCCGAAGCATCGATGATGATGCGCTCAATCGGGACGAGTAACCGTACCGGCGCGACGAGGTGTTGCAACGTTCCAAGCCACGCGTTCGGTACTGTCCTAACACTACTGCGGGACGTTCAGCCTGAGCGAGCCGCTGCGAGAGACCTCGAACGATGAGCCTTCGAGTGGAAGGTTCTCGATGTCGTCGATCCAATCGTCCTCGATCACGTCGGGAAGCGATCCGAAGACGTTGTAGCGGTCGCCGCATTCGTGTGGAGAGTCGCTCGTAGACCTCCTCGTCACGCGTCCCCTGGTAAACCAGGTTGAGCATCTCGACGCTGTCGCCTGCTTGACCGAAGCGCTTGATTCGGCCGATGCGCTGCTCCAACCGCGCGGCCTCGCTGAAGGGAATTCCAGTTCGTTCCGCATTCCCCGACGCATCACGCCCCAAGCCACCGGACGGTGCCCGCGACGTCGAGAAGGTAGTTTTCGATGACCTCGAGCGCGAACGGCTCCGGCAAGCAGTCCTGGAACTTCGAAAGCCGGTAGCCAGGCAATCTCGCAAGTACGGCTCGGCGCATGTCGGGCGCGTCCCAGAACGCCACCGAGGCCATTCGTCCGAGTGCCTTGCGAACGCTCTCGTGGTCCACCCCGTTCCCTTCGATTCGGAGCTGGAAGTTGTCGGCGACGACCTTCCACCCCTCGGAAACCTCAAACCCGTATTTGAGCGTGTGGTTCACGCGACCCCCGGCGAAGGTCCACCAGCGGGCGACCGCGCCATCGATCTGAACCGCGTGTCCGGAACGGCGGAGAAGCTCGCCGAGGTCTTCGCGTTTGTCCTGGATGTGCTTCGATCCCGGCTCGTCAACATATGGATAGCGAACGCTCTCGGTGAGCACGCGCTTCATTCTCTGGCATAGCTCGAACCCGAGGAACTGCGGGATGAACCCACCCCAACTCGGCTTCACGCCTCCGGGAGCCTCGCGCACGACGACGATACGATCGTCGTGGGTCACGCGCTCAGCGGTCCAGGCACGACCCCCGAGGAGGAACGAACTCATTTGCTCGACGAGGCGGTCCACGAAGTCCTGTTCGAGCGACCCGAGGTCGCGCCCGGTGGCCGTGACGACGCGATAGAGCATCGGAGAGGAAAAGACCGCGTACAGCTCGAAAAAGTTCTTCTTCCCGTACGCCCGCTCGGCCTTCTGGCCCATCGAAAGCAATCCCCCCGCCTCGAAGAGGAATTCCTCCTTCTTCATGTGCTCGACGGCTAGGCCGAACTCCGTCCGCGAGATCGATCGGAAGTCGGGAACGACAGAGAGCTGCTCCCAGCATCGTTCGGCACTGACGGCCCCGAACTGAAGGGTCATGGCGAGGATCTGGTGAACCATGACCGGCCAGCACCGCTCCTGGTGGGCGACTCGCTCGACCCAGCCCTCGCGGGCCAGCTCGACGAGGGCAACGGCCTGAATCACCGCTTCCGGGTTCTCGCAGAGAAAGGTCGCATTCGCCCTGCTACCAGCTCGACGCCCGGTTCGTCCCATCCTCTGCATGAACGACGAGACCGTGCTGGGAGCGTTTGCCTGGAACACGAGGTCCAAATCGCCGACGTCGATACCTAGCTCCAGCGTGGACGTGCAGACGATACAGACGTTCGTGCCGTGGGCGAACCGCACCTCCGCGGCCCTACGCTCTTCCAGGGCGACCGAGCTGTGGTGGACGAACACGTCGAGCGATCGTCCGCGCATCCTCTCCGCGACCGTCTCGGTGAGCGACCGCGACTGGCAAAAGAAGAGGCTTTTCTTACCGGCTGCCCTCGCCGCCGCCGCGTCCGCGAGTCCCGCCGCGCTCTCGTGCAGCCCGATGAAGAGGTCTCGTTGAATGGGATCTCTCGATGGGTTCACGACGGCGCCATCCCGCTTCGAGGACCCCTTCAGCCACGCGAGGATCTGATCCGGGTTGCCGACGGTTGCTGAGAGACCTAGGCGTTGGATGTCGTTCTTGCTCGATGGTGCGAGCCGCTCGATCACGGACATCAAGTGGGCGCCACGGTCGGTTCCCGCGAGTGCATGAACCTCGTCGATGATGACGAGCCGGAGATCCTTGAACAGCCGCTGCACGGGTGAGCGGGCCGAGACGAGCATGACCTCCAACGACTCCGGGGTCGTCATCAGGATCTCTGCCGGCTCCTTGACGAACCGCCGCTTCGCCGAGTCGCTCACGTCGCCGTGCCAGACGAACCGCCTCAGGCCAACCATCTCAGCGTACGTGCCGATGCGGTCCTCTTGGTTGTTGAGGAGCGCCTTGATGGGGGCGATGTAGATGACGCCCACCCCATCGGGCTCGTGCTCGACGAGGCTCGCTAGGGCCGGGAAGATCGAGGCTTCGGTCTTGCCCCCGGCCGTGGGGGCGAGGACGACGGCGTTCTTGCCGTCGAGAATCGCTTCCCCGGCAAGGTCCTGCACGGGACGCAGGGAAGTCCACCCGAGGCGCGAGACGATCGCCTCCTGAAGTTTCGGGGGGAACCGGGCGAACGCCGTCACGCGCTAGAACTCCACCGAAGCGACTTCGTAACCCTTGTCGTCACCGGGCTCGGGTTCGTACTCAATGGGCTTCTTGCCTTCTGCGGCCCGTGCCTCCACTGCATTCGGCTCAGCTATGATCGGGGGCAACGGAGAATCCGGGTTCTCGGCGATGGCGTCGAACAGGTTCACGAGACGACGGAGAAACTGCCGTGGGACAACGCCGACATCACCCCCGAAGCCTTTCGTCACCTCGTCCACCATGGCCCCGATGCGCTCGGGCGTCACCCTTTTGGCGACGATGTTCGGGTCACCCATGGGGTACAGCTCCCGCAAGCGCAGGCCCACATCCTTCAGACCATCCCGATTGAACGGCTTCAGTTGAAGCTGCGGTTGCCGCATCGTGACCAGCTCACCTTCCACGAGAAAGCGCACGCGATCGTGGAGAGGCTGCAACCCGGCGACGCCACGTTTGCTGTCGAAGAAGTCGGGCGTCCCGGTGAACAACCACACGAGCCCCTTGTACCGATCCGTGGCGTCGATGATCTGGCGGATCCCGTTCAGCGACTTCCCCCGAACATCTTGCCGCATGCGAAGGATGGTCTCGGCCTCGTCGATCACGATGACGAGCCCTTTGTATCCAGCGGCTTTGACGATCTCCAATATGCCGTGCAGGTAAGCCATCGCCTCTTGGCTCGTGATGTCGCCCTTGATGCCCGCACTCTTCTTCTCGGCCTGGCTGACGTTTTCGCTTCCCGAGAGCCACGAGAGCAAGGCCCCTGCTTCAGATACTTGCCCAGCTTGTTTGAGCTTGAAGACCTCGCGAAGAACACGACCGAGATCTTCGGGAGCCTTGCCGCCCGTCAACGAGGCCACGTCTTCTCCGATGCGCTTCTGAACCTTCTCGTCGAAGTCGGCAGCGTTCTCGTCGGCCCCACCGTCGATGAGAGCGCTCTCAACCTTGCCGACCCATCGATCCACGATGTCGCTCAGGGCTCCCCGTGGGCAGGAGCTGGTGCCTAGCTCTTGGACGACCTTGCGGTAGAGAACCTCGAACTTGTGGATGTGGAAATCGTTGTCCGAAACAACGACGAAGCTCGTGGCGAAGCCTCTGCTCTGCGCATCGAGTACGGCGAGTCGGGCCATGAAGGTCTTGCCGCAGCCGTAGCCACCGCGAAGGAACTTGAAAACACCTTCGCCTGACTCTGCGAGACCGAGGAGACGATGAATCTCGCTTCGTTGACGATCGATCCCAACAGCAAATTCAGCCAGCCCCCGCTCGGGCACAACGCCAGAACGAAGGCGCTCGAAGATGTGTTCCTTGTCGCGTTGGCTGATGCTCATTTGTCTCCCTCTCGAACGTAGCGCTTGCCGCCTTCTCCCACTTCGGTCCTCACCCCGAACGGGAGCTTGGATAGATACAGCTCGTACTCAAGCGAGAACTTGCGGAACGCACGAGGCGATCCGACAAGATGGGTTACCTCGACTTCCGTGATGGAGCGGTGCTTCTCGATGTGCAGGAAGACCTTCCGCATTCCCTCGTCGGTGATCGCATCCGCCCACGCCCCGTGATCGGACGCTGCAACTGGCAGCGGCGGTGGTTCCGATCGCTTGGCACCTGGGGCCGTAGCAACACGTTCGGCGGTCACCGAGAACCAGGCGTCCGGCGTGGCGCTCTCTACCTTCTCGATCTTGTCCGGGTGATGCACTTCGACCCGGACACGTTCGTCGGTGGGTCCTTCGAGGCCAAAGAAGACCTCCGCCCAGTCGCCGCCCACGGGAAGATGAAGCCGCCCGGCCTTGAGCTTCGCCGATCCACCCGCCACGCCCTTGAGGGACACACGGATCTCAGGACGGTTTGGCACTCGAAGCGAGAGATCAATGCTCTGGGCGGCGGCGTAACCAAGGGTCGTCGCTTGCTTCGTCACTTGAACGCGAATTCGGTGGTGGTCGAGTGCATCGGCCATCCATTCAGCGCGAGCCGAGTACTCACCCAAGCTCGCCATCTCGGCCCGCTTGCGGGTGACGGTAAGCACGGGGATGATGCGTTCCTCGGGGCTGTTGCCGCCGTGAACGAACGTCGCACCGGGGTTTCCCGTGGCGAACACAGCCGTGTCTTCACGGAAGAGCAGGTACCCCGAAACACCTTCGTACCCGAGAGCCGAGACCGCGACGTTGACCATCCCGGTCTCTGCCCGTGCGTGTTCGGCGAGCACGTGACGGCGAGGGACAGTCGGTGACGGCTTGTACGTGATGCAGGCCGTGGTCTCGTCTTGGAGCAGGAAGCCGTGGTCAGCGGTGAACACGAATTGCTTCACCCCAGCGAGTTCGAGGTGCCGCCACGCCGCCTTGATCTGGCCTATCGACGACTCAAACGTGCGAAGACCCACGTTGGCCTCTCCCGCGTCGTCGATCTCCTTGGAGTGAACCACCACGAGAGCATGGGGCTTCACCTGCTTCATCAGAGCGGCGGTGTTGGCTTCGCACACCTCTTCGAGCTTGAGCGACAGAGCCTTCTTGCCCACGCTCCGACCGCCCATGGCCCGTGCCCGATCATCCGGGGTCTTCACGGTGTACTCGCCGGTCTTGAAGCCACCGAAGGTACCGGCGACGGAAAGTCTGTCCCCACGGGATACGGGAGGGAGGACGTTCATTCCGACGGAGGTGATGGTGGGCAGCTCGGCAAAGCGAGGCTTGAGGCTCACGACGGACCCCGAGCCTCGCAGCTCTTCGACAAGTTCCGTCGCCATCTCAAACCGGAAAGCGTCGATGACGAAGACGGCGACCTTTTCTCCGCCCAGCGTGAGGGGATGCACGACCTCTTCGAAGAGTGTCCGCTGCATCAAAGAGGACGGCGGCAGAAATCCCTGGTCTTTGCAGAGGGTGGCAAAGTCTTTGCAGAGCGTGTCGGCCCACGCTCGGTAGAGCCTACGAAGGCTCCCGGCCACCTCTTGAAGGAGCCCAAAGTGCGGCAGTCGCGGTTCTAGGTGGACGAGCCTCTTCTGCTCGAACCGTCGCTGGGCACGATCGACTTCAAACGCACCCTCGGCATACCGCTGCGCCGCATCCTCGAAGCTCTTGAGGTTCGCAAACGGGCGTTGGTGTCGCTCGATGGTTTCACCAAACGTCGCCGCCTCGTCCACGAGAGCCCACGCCCACTTTCGATTCTGATCTCTGGCCAGCCAGAACGAACGCGCTCCCTGCCGGGCGTCACACCATTCCTTGGCTTTCTTCCAGTCTCCACGAAGAAGGGCCTCGACCGATCCATCGAGCGTACGGATCCCTTCGGCTCGAAAGGTGTCGATGCTGCCAAGATCTTCCGCCGTCATCTGAGCTAGCTCGGCGGTGAGGAACGATTCCACCTCCATGGCCAGACGTTCGTAGGCGCTCCAGTGCTTGTCTCGGACCTGGTTGAGAATGTCCGAGCACGACTTCACGAGCGCCGGAGACAGCGCCTTGAGACGCACCAACGACGGAAGATGCGGGAGCCGTCGCAAGTCGTGGACGTACTCCACACACAGAAGCCAAGCGGCGAGGCTGCCAAGCACATTGGCGAGCGGCTTGAGCTGTGGATCGGAACCGAAGCCACGCCATTCCTCGTCCATCCCCGTGAGCTTGTGGACGTAGCCGCGAAGGACGGTGACCTCCTCGTCCTTCTGCACCCGTGGTTCGAGTGCAAAATGGTCACCGCCAAGGGCTTGAACAAGAAGGAGCGGGCCGACTTCATCGAGGACCGCCGACAAGCCGAAGTTGTTTTGAGAGACCGCACGGCTCAGCCAAGCGTCCGCATCTTCGAGGGTGGGCTTCTTGGAAAGGAAGGTCTCAACCTCCGAGGGGACAGCTCGGGACGTAGCGGCTTCGCGAACGAGAGTGCCAAGGGCTTTCTCGAAGCGCTTCCCGGATTGATAAAGCTCCAGCACAGGCGTCGTTCGGACCGTCTCTTCGTTGAAGCCGGGCATGTGAACAAGAAGCGGCTGAGGATCGAGCCCGTCGCCATAGGGTTCAAGCTTGATGAGCAGATCTAGGAAGCTTCCCCGGAACGGAACGACGGGAATGAACGGCAGGCACTTTGCTCGAAGGGCATCCTGCTTCACTTCCAGAGCATCCACGAACTGTGTGAAGGCGGCGTCCTTGTCGAGCCACACGACGATGCCCTTTCGACGAACCTCGTCGAAGATCTCTCGCTCCATCGCTTCAGAGACTGGGCCGCTCATGCTTGGCTCGTCCCCGCGGTTTGAACTTTTTGGAGATCTCGAATGCTTGCCGGAGTCGCGGCATTTGTCCCGTTGAGCCGCCGACGCTCACTCATCCGATGCCTCCTCTGCTCCATCATCCGCATCACCGTCGAAGAGTGGACCGTCCTCTCCCTGCTCGTCTTCCTTGGCGGCCGTGCGTTCGCGTCGCTTCACATCGGCTGCAAGGAGGTCCTTGGCCAGTGCCGCGTGCTCCTTAAAGAATTTGGCACGCACCTCGTTCGAGTCGGGCTCGTCGATGGTGAAGCCGGGTCGAATTGCCGTCTGAAGATACAGCTCCCACGCATGTGCCTTCGCCGGGTGCAGTCGCCACAAGCACTTGTGGGCAACGGCCAGCGACGGATCGTCGATGCATCTCTTTTCGATGCGAGCAGGAAAGTACCGAGCGGCAAGACGCGACCAATCGTAGTGAACCCCCTTTGGGCCTTTCTCGTTGGCCAGTTGCTTCCACCACTTCTTCGGGTCCTTCCATTGTGGCTCAAGAAGCGGCCACAGGGCGGAGCTGTTCACCATCACGCCATCATCGAGGTCCATCGTGTATCGAGCATCAACTTCACGCGGCGTGGTGGCCGCGTCGGAAGGTGGCGGTCCCTTCTCGGAAAGCTCGGTCACCTTCTCGATAAAATCGGTCAGTTCGTCGAAGAGCTTCTGAAGTTCCGTGAATCGTCTCTCTGCTGCGGACTTGCCTGAGGCTTCTGTCCGAGCCTTCCTGATGTCTTCAAGCTCGCCTTCGATGCGGCGCTTCTCTGGCATCAAGTAGTCAGCGAGAAGAACTTGAAGCGTGTCGTCCTGCCAGCGGTGAATCGCGACGAAGGCAACGAAGCTCTTCTTCGACGACGAAAGCGGAAAATGAGATCGGGCGACCGTCGTAGAGTGTCCTTTGATTGTGCGTCGAGAAGAAGCGCTTCTGGAGGTACGTGCGGAGATCCTCGCCTTCGCCGATGGCCTCGCGATGTTCGCGCCAAGCTTCGTGAAGTGGATAGCAAGCGGCGTGACTCAAGCTGTCTTGACCGCTTGGTGAGAGAAACAAAATGCCGCCGGGGAGTGATGACTCTGGAGGAGCATCAAGGACTCCCTCGCCGCCTGCACCGAGGCGTCCCATGGCGATCCCAAGGGCGAAGGATATGAAGGCCGATGACTCGGGTGGGTCGTATTCGGGGTTGAACGCAGGAAGTTCAGCACCACTCGGGCGATCGACAGCCGCTTGCGCCCACTGCTGGGCGGAGCGCCAGGAAGACGAACCGAGGCGGCGGAATTCGACCGAAGGTTCGCGAGCGGATTCATGCTCGGCGAAGGCATTTTCGAGCGTAGCGTAGATCTCACCTGCGGATTCGACCGGGAACATCGCAAGTCGGTTCACGTCGCCGACCTCAAAACCAATTCCAGGATTGAGGGACTCCAACACGTAACGTGCTTGGTGGCTGTTCATCGTGCACAGCGTGGACGAAATCTCGGTTGGAAATACAGAGGAGCCCTTGTTTCCAAGGACGCTCGCGTAACGATGGGCTCGCGCTGAGAAGCGATTCCCAATCTGTGCGAAGGCGACTCCATCGCAGTGGAAGTACGATTCCGTTGATACGGCAAAGACATCTCGTTTCCACCGATGTGCCTTCAGGAGTTTTAGATGAATGCCCCCGGGGCCCCAGCGAATTACCTCGCGCAGAGGTTCAATCCACTCCAGCCCATCCGATCCGTTCACAAAGCTATGCCAGGGCACGCTCCGATCAGTCCTCTCTGAGAACTCCGATGTTCGCGGGTACGTTTGAAATGCGATCTCCCATACGCACCGCGTCAATCGAGTGTTATCCCCTAGCGACCAGGCCGACTGCCCCGGGCTCGTAGCACCAAGCTTTCGTGCTTTGGCGTACCGTTGAAGGAACTCGTCGCTCCACCAGTACACAATCGGCTGAGTTTCAATCACGGCGAATCCGCGCGGGTCGAATTCGTAGCGGCCGATTTGAGCGAGAAGCGCAGCCCGCTTCTTTGCGGTCCGTCCAATTCCGTCACCCGTGTCCGATAACTTCAGGGCGACGGCGACTCCGCGTCCAGGGACTGAATTTCGAAGAACTGACATCGCGGCGGTTACAACGGCACCGCCGACCTCTTCGAATGCACCAATATCGAGATCCCCCACGCAGCAGAGTTCAGAGCGTGTCAGAACTGCCTCTCGTAGGTCGGCAAACTGTCCCAGAAACATCCATCCACGCATGGTAACTAGCGCCGACAGCCCTCCATCTTGTACGAGGTCAAGACCTCGTTCCAGGAACGCTGCGTAGAGGTCGGCCTTCCCTTTGGGATAGGTGGCAGCGACACGGCTCAGCCCCTCGGTCTTCGACAGCGCTTGATAGGGAGGATTTCCAACGACGACGTTATACGCACGCTCGCGTGCCATTCGCATGAACCGGACACCCGCCGCAAGCTGCTCTCCGTCGAGGCGCAGCCCCAGGTCCTCGGACCTGGTGTGTTGATGAAGGAAATGTTCGATCTTCTCGACCAACGCCAGGCGCACACTGTCTGAATCACGTCGCTTGGTTGGTGTTGCTGTCTCACCTAGAGGAAGTTGCACTCCGGGACGGCGACCTTGTTCGTGAGCTTCGATGGTCTCGTTGAGTGCCGCATCCACCTTGAAAAGTGACCCGAGGTAGTCCACTCCCGACAGAGCCTTCAGGAGGTGATTCGTCAGATCCTCCGGGATATCAACATCTCGTTTGAGATCCTGTCGGAGCTTCACCACTGCGGGATCGCCCTCTGGAAGCGTGCCTAGCTGAAACACGGGGGCGACAAGATTCAGGCTCTTCGGCCGTGCGTCCTTCGAGAGCGACTTGGCCTTGAGATACAGCGCCGCCGCTGCGATCTGGATGGCACGCGGGTCGATGTCGATGCCGAAGAGATTGTTCTCCAGGATCGACTCGGCGATGGCCCGGTCCGAGATGCTGTCGCCTCTGTGCTTCGCTTCCTCGCGGTACATGGCCGTCAAGAGGCCGAAGGCGATGACCAAGAAGTGGCCGCTGCCCGTTGCGGGATCCAGTAGCTTCACTCGCCGGATCGACTCCGGGGCTTGGGTCACTGCGTCGTCGGGGATCGGTTGGGGAACGAAATACTTCCAGTGCTCCTCCAGCTCGCCATGAATGGGCATCAAGGCGTAGAGAGCAACTTCTCCGGCTTCACGCTTGGTTCGAAACTCGGCCCGTCGGACATCTAGGTCTCTTAGAACGGGCTCCGCATCCGGCGTCCAACCGTTTTTCTTGCAGATGCACAGCCATGTGAGGCCGAGGCTGTTCTGAAGCAGCCACTCCACCATGTAGCGCTCGGTGAACATCTGCGTCTTCGAAGCAATTTCGTGGGGCTGGAGTTTGCCCCTGCTCGATATCTTCGCGTCAAGAGCTGCTCGTTCCGGGTCGTTCCAATATTGGTAGACCCAGCCGAGCGTCGTGTCGTCCGTCCACGCCGATAAAAGCTCGGGCACATCGAGCTTCTCGATGATCTCTCGGAGTGTGGCTGCCGGAATCGCGAAGAGACGTGTGAGCCCTACGTCTCCAAAGAGGCCGGGGAGATCGATGGAAAGCTCATCGAAGAGAAGTTGAAGAAGGGTCGCGTAGCCTTCCGTTTCATCCGTGGTGCCATTCGTACAGAGCGTCGCTGCGAATCCACGGAACTCTCTGTAGCCCTTGCTGTTCCATCCTCCGGTGACGACAGCGGGCTTCGAGAGTCCGAGCGCCTCCATGTGCCTCAGAACGATGAGGCGATTGACGAGCGTGGTCGCCGCTTCCTTCTCGGCCTGCTTCAGAAGGCGTTCACGAGTCGTCTTCTCTTCGGCCTTGTTCTTGGGTTTGGATGCCCGAACCCGTTCATCAAGCCATGCTTCGAGCCGCTCTCGTCTTCGACGTTGGGCTTCATCGAGGCCTGCCTCTTGAAGCGAGACCGACAGGCGGTAGCGGCGATTAGCCTCGTCGTGGATGTCTCGAAGCAAACGCTCCCTAAGCGACCGAATGGTCGTTGAAAGGAGCTGCTTCGCGTCGGAGGTAAGGGTGGCCATGACGGATCAGACAATTCGGACGCGAACGTGCCGATCGAGGTGAGGCCCGACACGATCTTCAAGTTCCTTGAACAGCGTGTGCAGCTCATCGCGGCTCGCCACCTCTCGGCCCCGGATGTGCCCTTCCACTTTGACGACTTGCTGCTCGGTCTTCTTGCTCAGCTCCTCGTCGAGTCGATCGTTGGCGAGTTCTTCGGCCCCGACGATGTGGCTGGCGAATCGGTCCCGTACTTCCACCAGGGTCGGCGATGTAGCTTCGGGCGTGGTCTCGACCAAGGCCTCAGCCAACGGGCGGAGCACGCGATGAGCTTGCTCGGCATCGAGCTGGGCGAACCCCGGCCGCGTCTTCACCCGACCCCGAGCCGCTTCGGCTTCGACATTTTGCTTGTTGAGAAGGCTGCCTCGAACCTCGGTGTACCGCTCTCGTATTCTGGCGATCCCCGGCGTGAGCAGCGTCGCATCACGCCACGGTCGGTCGGCCTCTAGTTGCTTGGTCAGCATCTCCGCATCGGCCTCCAGCCCCGATAGCTGCTCAAGCACGCGAAGCTGAGCCAGATGAAACTCACGAACGACGTTTGCTTCCTTCACGGCAGCGATGGCGTCGTCCGTCAGCTCGGAGGAGCACACCCCGAGTTGCTCAAGGCCATCTCGAAGCGCGTCGAGGTTTCGCTTTACGGAGATGACGGTCTTCTCCATCTGCCGGGAGCGGCAGCCGTCTTCGAGAGCACGGCCTAGCTTCTGGAGTGCGTCGGGGAGCGCCGGGCGATTCGGAAGCGCTGCGAAACGGGCCTCTAGTTTCCGAAGACGCTCTCGCTGACCCTGGAACTGTTGGAACGTGGCATCGGCGATCGGCTCGTCCTCCGGCTCAAGGTCCACCGAGAGATACGTCTTGAAGAATTTTCGAAGAGCGATGCGATCTCGCTGTGTGACTTCACCGTCGATGGCAGGAAAGAACTCCGCACGTCGGAAGTCTCGGTCTTTCAAGAAGAGGTCTTTGACCCCCTGGTCCCGGTACGAAGTGATGTCTTCGCCCGCCTCGGGCCGAATTCGAATCTTCTTCCCTCGGAGCAAGCCTGCACAGCACGCCTTCACGAGATCGGCCCCGTACCCGTAGGGAGGGCTCACAAAGGTTGCGATCAACGCCTGACCCGAGAGGCCGCCGTGTTGCTGAATCTCTTGCGTGATGCGCGTCGGGTGAACTCCCTCGCATGCAGCAACGTACTTGCCGGAGTCGAGCTTCAAGATGGCAAGTCCCGAGTCCATGAACTTCACCGACGGCCCCGTTAGCTCCATCTCAAGGAGCTGATTCAGTTCAGCCGGAAGGATCGCGATCTCCGTAAAGTGCGGGTAGAGATCCGGCAGGATGCGTGTTGCGAACGCACCGAGGGCAAGACCGAACGAGCTTCCGACGCTCCGTGGCTCCAAAGGTTGACCCCGAAAGTAGGCGGTCCCTTCCAAGAACGCCTCGGCCACGGCGGCACGTACTCGACTCTCAAGCTCCTCGAAACGTGCTTCCTCTTCGTTGAGAAGAGCCTTCTTGGGCTGCGATAGTGACTCTCGACGGGGACGGTTCCGTTCGAGCATCTTGGCTGAGCGGGCGAACTCTCGTGCGTGCCCTTCAATGGAAGCCGACTCGCCCACTACCCAGATAAGGCGGTTGCGGAGACCGTTCTGATCGCTCTTCGGAACCCACGTCCCTTGGGCACGCTCTTCCTTACGAAGAAAACGAAAGTCCACGGCGACGGTGGAATCCTCGCGGGCGTCCTGAAGCTTGATGTCCTGAGCGTGGCGGCCGTCGGAGAACCACAGCGTCCAAGGGAAGGAACGCCCCCGCCACTTGGCCCGCTCTTGGCCCGAGCCCACGAGGTACTTCAGCGAGGCTTGGACGATTTCGCCGATCTGCTCCCCCGATATGGGGAGGTTCTCGCGTTCTTGCTGCCACTCCTGCCCTGCGGAGCTTTGAATCTTGTACCCGGACTTTTCGGAGTACGAGAGCAGGCTGAGGTTCTTGAGCTTGTCCAACGCCTCGGTCACGGCTTGAACGCGGTTGCCGTCGCCAAGCTGGGAGTAGAGGCACTGAGCCACGAAGATTGCGGTTGTCGGTGTTTGCTCTTGGATCAGCTCGAGAAGCGCCACGGCTTTCGCCACACGCTTCGCGAGCACATCATCCCGAACTTCAGGCTGGGCAAAGATGCGTGAGAGCGTGGTCTGTACGTCAGGGTCGAGCGCCGAGTTCTGAACGTCGAACATAGCGTCGAGGGTGACGAGCTGTCCGATTTCACCATCGGCCAGCTTCTGCTCGCGAAACAGTTCTCCAAGAAGCTGAAGGAGCCCACGGATGGCGTGATCGTCCCCCTGAACGCGAGTGGAGCGGCTTCTCAGGTTCGAGGTGATGCGCATCAACAGATCGATGTGCCCCGGCAGCATCGGGTAGACCTCTACGAAGTCTTCCTCTGTGATCTCCTCGCAGCCGTAGCCGTAGAGCTTGAGATCGCCTCGATGCTTGATGAACAGCCTCCGAAGAGAAGCGTCCATGTCAGGCTTCTTCTTGAGGAGCCGCTTGTGGACGACATCGCGAATGTTGGTCGTCCCTAGGTGAACGCGAAGCTGCGGCGGAAAGCGGTCTTTGAGCTTCCCGATGTTGTTGGCTTCCCCCTGGTCTTCGAGCTTTTGCTGTCCCGTGGCGAAAAGCCAAACGCCGCCCTTCAGCTTCTGGCCAAGCTCGGACACGAACGACTGAAGCTTCAACATCCGGCTTTCGTCCTGGTGGATGTATTGGCTCACTTCGTCCACGACGATGAAGAGGGTCTTCCCCTCCGCCCTGATGGCGAGCATCGCTTCGATCTGTTCGACCACTTCACGGACGCTCGTACCTGCTCCCGTTCGAGAACCCGCTCGACTGTCAATCCAGCTTGTGGGATCCCGGTACCGTTCGGGGTTCATCATGTGAAGGACGTGAGAGAAGTGATCGTCCGCTTGCTCCTCTTCCTTCGCAACCTGCCACGGCTTCTCGAGGGTCTTCTCGGCGAGGGCGAGAAACTGAGGCCACTCGTCGTCCCGTTCGAGCTTCAACTCGTGCTCGGCCACGATGCTGCTCTTGCTGGAGTAGCCAAGACGCACTTGGAGTTGGCGAAGAGCGGCTGCATGAATGTGCTCGTTGTCACGAGCTACGCCGCCGATGTCGAAGACGACCGAAAGCGTCTTCCTTCCGCCGATGAGCTTCGACCAAGCGTCGACCAGCTCTTGACGCCGTGGTGAGTCATCTTGGTTGACAAGCGCTTTTGCGAGCGCCGTCCCATCGGGAAGGACAATTCCATCGAGTGAGAGACCGAGGAGCTTTGCAAAGCTCGATTTACCAGAGCCGTAAAAGCCGGAGATCCACGAAGCAGGAAGCTCTGGGCCGCCTTTCTTCGACAGCTCGCTGCGAATTCCTTCAAGGAGATGCACGAACTGTTCGTGGATGCCCGTACGGCTTCCGCCAGATCCAGCGGCCCCAGTGCCTCCGCCGTATCGACTCGCTCGGGGATCGCCCTCGGGGTAGCCGCCCGTGATGATGTATTCCGAGACCTCTTTTTGCAGATTCTCGGTCGTCTGATCGTGGAAGTAGACGACCGGAGGAATGTCGCGAGTGACGTTGTGGTGAAAGAGATCACGAATCTTCATGTTGGCTCGGGGTTCAGTGCTCAAGGGTAGATACGAGGACGATAGTCACGGTCGGCAGGCAGCTCGCCCATGAACGAAAGGGCGGTCGTATCTTTCCGCTCCCCTGGGTAGAGAAGAACAACGGGGATGTTTCGCGTCTTGCCGTCGATGTGCTTCAGGAGCGCCGACGATCGGAAGAACGGGTAGAGCGCCCCAGCACGTCCGATGAGAACGAGGGTCGTGTCGGCTTGATCGGGATGCTCATCGGCGAACTTGTTGATGAGACGGCCCACGTCGGCGGCCACTCCGTCCGGCCCTTCGATGTGCGGGGCAATCTTGTCTCGGATGTGAGCAAGCGCTCGTTCGGGATCCCGTTCGAAGAGTCTCTTCTCTCGTTCGATCAGGGCTACGATGTTCTCCTCTCCCGTGGCACGGATGCGGTCGAGCAGAAGGCGCTGGAGAGAAATCGGAAGCACCCCCCATCCCTGCGCTTTCAACTCATCGGTGAGCTTTCGGATCTCGGACCGGAGCTTGAACTCTTCTGTGGGCCGGTACGGCAGGATCGCGAAACGGTAGTTCCGCATGGTGCTGATCTGCGGTCCAGTCTCCGCCAGGAGATCGTGCCGAAGGGCGTTCACGGCCTCGTGGAGGGAACCTTGGGAAAACAACGGCTCGTTCACAGCGTCACCTCCGCCCACGAAGCGAGGGATGGAAATGCCCAATCAAATTCGAAGAGATTCGCCATCCGCCGAAACGTCACGCCCGTGAGGGTCCGCAGCCGTTGGTCGAGGTAACTCTCCGTCAGCCCCACGGATGTCAGGTACGGGTTCTCGGTGAGCGTGCCTTCGAACCGCGTCTGCCGAAGGAGGTAGAGGAGGTACGTGAGCGCGAGATCCGTCACCTTCGGAACGAGCAAAGAACGATCTCGTTTGGGCGAGACGAGTCCCGCCTCCGAAGCAGCCGAGAGCAACTTGCTCGCGAACTGAACACACGTCGCATCGGACCATCGGTCGGGAAACGTCGTCTTCACCCAACGAAAAACAACGTCTCGATCGACCTTCGCGTTGGGAACAGCCCGTCTCTCCACGAGATACTTCCCCGTGAAGTCCCGGTAGAGCGGATCGGAAAGCTGCAGGTGCCAGTGGCAGATATTCTGGCGTGTCGCCATGTCCATGGTCCGCCACCGACAAAGGACGGTGAGGGCCTCGGGAAAGGTGTCGTAGCGGCCCTCGAAGTTGGGAAGCAGGAACCGGACACGCTCCAGGCTTTTCCCGCCGAACCAGCGACCCTCAAATGCAGCGATGGGTCGATTGGCTACGAGGGTCGAGGGGTCAACGTTCTCCCAGTACGAGCGAGATTCCTCGATCGCCAACGCGAGTCTCAGAATGCGGGTATGCGTCGCCGTCGCCTCTGCACCGGACGGCGGGCGAGCGGCTCGATGGTCGCCCCGTGGGGTTGTAGCGCTCACGGTCTCCACCCCCTCCTCAGCCC
Source organism: uncultured delta proteobacterium (assembly GCA_963831555.1). GTDB lineage: Bacteria > Myxococcota_A > Polyangia > Polyangiales > Polyangiaceae > Palsa-1150. The sequence goes on along the minus strand of CAWHQT010000008.1, from coordinate 148,035 downwards.
TCCAGCCTGTAATAAGGAAGGGGATACTGGTCAGCGAGTGGCACGAGCGCGGCAGCGAGACGGCGAACCATCACGTCTGGAGCATCCGGCCTGGCTCCCTTCAATTGACGACCTCCGGGGACAACGGTGAACGCGGCACCCCCGCCTTGCAGGGCGGCGGTCAACTTGTCCGTGGAGAAATCGGCCGTGAGTCCAAGCGGTAGAGGCAGGGCCTCCGAGGGAGGGCGACCGGCGCGTTTCAAAGCGCCGAGACGGTCGCCGAGTTGTTCATCCAGCTCGAAGCCGAGGAAGAAGACCGTCCGCATCGTGTCGGGGTCCGCCATCTTGCCGCGGGCTTTGGCATCGGCTCGGCGACCGGCTTCACGCACCGCTTCAAGCGACGCCCATGCGTGGGTCTGCGGCAGAAGCCGCTTGAAGAAGTCGCCACCGCCTGCCTCGTCGATCAGATCCGTGTCCCACCAACCAAGACGACGAGGCTTGCACCGTCCTTCGCCTGCCCACGCGACCATGAGCTGCATCGCGAGCACGGCGTCGAGAGCTTCGTCGGTGGTCGGCATCCCCATGTAGAGCGAGCAAGGGTACTCCCTCGTTGCCGAGATGATCAAGGTTGGTTAGCGTGTGCTCCGTGAAGAAACGTCGCCGCGAACCCGAGCCCGCCGACCTCATCACGATCGCGGAGGCTGCAAAGCAGCTCGCGGTAAGCCTGCCGACGCTGCGTCGGTGGGACGAGAGCGGGAAGTTTCCGGCCCGAAGGCACCCGATCAACGGCTACCGGATGTACCTGCGGGACGATGTGACGCGGCTGCGGAAGAGGATCGTCGAGGGAGAACGGGCGGCGTAGCCGTCGCCAACGGATCCGAGCAAGCATGCGGGGAGCATGACCGTTGACCCCGTCGCAAGGCCTTGCAGCGCATCAATGCAGCCGTAGTCCCCGAGCGTGACACAGAAGCGCATCCACCCACGCAGTTACGCTCGGGTGGCACGAAAGCCTACTCGCGGGGGCGTTATGCCCTCGCGCACAAAGCGGGACGCGAAGCGGACGAACAGTCCCAGCAATGCCTACTTCGTCTATCACTACCCCATCCCGCAGTCCATCCAGACCGTGGCCAACGCCAACCCCAGGAGTCAGGACGCAGTCAGGAATCCGCACGTTGCGCAGCTGACGACAGCGCCTTGAGCAGTCGCAGGCCACAAAGGAGGATCGCAGGGCAAGACAACGACTATCCGCTGGTGTCTCGCTCTTGTCTTGTGGCTGTCTCGCCGAATCGCCGGCAAAACGGCTCGGAAACGCTTGAACAAGACAGCAAGACAGAAGAATTATACGAAAGCAATTACAACAACTACGGGCCTTATAGATAGGACCGATCTCTGTCCGGGGGTCCGTCCCTCCTGAGCAAGACAGCAAGACAGGTGTCCTGGCGTCTTGTTGCGTCTGAGGTGCGAAAACGCCGAATATTGCCGCGAAAAAGCCACGCAAAGCCCCTCGGACACTTTTGCGTTCCGGGTGCTGTCTTGTGCGCCCAGGTCCGACCCTAAATGAAATCCAATTCCGTTTTGGCGTTTTTTTTGGGGCGCGCCACGGTCGCACTGAACATCAAACTTAGGAGATATTACATGAATAAAGATGCTTGTGATTACAAAGATTTTGCGACGCGACTGCTACGTGTACTTGATATGGCGCGCGCGAAGGCGCCCTTCGAAGGCTGTGTCCGTTATTGTCCCAGCTGTCAGCAGCCTATGGACAACAATCTGAGGTGTTATTCCTGTCATGCTGGCCTGTGGACCGGCGCAAAGAATGGGCCACTGTTCACCATTACTACGGAGGAAGAAGGCTATCCCGATAGCGTCATGATGTCCGACGGAATCAACTACTGTATCTCATCCATCGACCTTCAATGGACGGCCTCCGAGCCCCGCGCTGGACGATGCTCGCACAAAGCTGCGGGCTCGTCGGAAAGCTGAGTGTGGTGAAGCCGGCGTAATCGCGCATATCCCTGATGCGCCCGATGCTCACCTGGCTCTCTCACTCAGTTGAACTCCGGAAAAAGGTATCCCGCACTTCGCAGACGGTTTCCATTTGTCTTCGGACATGCACCGTCGTACTCCCGGTGTTGCCCATTTCTGATAACCGTACTCGAGTCGTTTTGTCCACATCGCAAATCCGGTTTTCTCCGAATACACGATGCGTACGCGGTCACATCGTTTGGCAAAGAAGATGAACAACTAGCCGCTCAATGGATCCTGGCGGCGCACGTCCCGCACGAGAGGCATAAGGCTATCGGGACCCTTGCGGCCATCGACCGGTTGCGTCGCGACGAACAGTCGCACGCTCGGCGGCAGACTCAGCACGCGCGGACCTGCGCCAGAACCTCGAGTAGACGAGCCAGGGACACGCCATCGAAGGCTGCCCCATTGCTCGATCTGCTCGTTATATCTGGCTTCTCGCGACGCCCACCAAGGCGGACGCCGACACGCATGCGGACCGCGCATTCCTCCTTTGCGGCAACGAGCCCCTCGCTCTCCCGCCGCTGGACCTCGCGAGCGATCCGCTCGGGCCTGACCTGGAAGACGTATGCGGGTCGCGAACATCGGCGCGAGGGCGACATCGAGCAACTACGCCGCGCCCGTCCAGGAGGTGCACTTCGGTGTCCAGGAGTGGCTCGGGCGCTCGTCAATCCTGATGACGATGCGGTACGCAGCACCTTGCTGCCGAGGAGGGGGCGCCAGTTCATGACGGCACTGGAGGACCTACTCCCCGCGAAGGTCTCCTACAGCCTTTAGGACTTGCGATACAGCTAATCCGCCCGACGCGATAACGCCAGCCGCAATAGCAGGATTGGGCGCCGCGATCATTCCGGCGCCAATGAGAACGTTCCCGACCCCGAGGATTGCCCCACCCAACAGCCCGCCAATCCCATTCAATATTTTTCTTTTTTTTCTCGGTGGGTCTTCCTTGAGGCTCGTTTGGGAACCAGCTTCAGAAAGACTTTCGAGGGCCCCGTCAAATGTCCGCTGCGCATGGTGCAGGGTGGACGATGGCTTCTCCAATTGGAGATCTGGGTTAAAGCGGTGCGCCATCTCCAGAGCAGAAACTAGCAAGACCTCTATTTCGTCATCAGTATAACCCGCCTTCCGAAGCAGATATATATCGTCCGGCGGAATAGCGGTCCTTCGCAGATGACGGAACGTAACCTCCGGCGTGTCATCGAGCGCATCGAGTACACCGGAGGTTTCGAGGGCTCGGTACACGCGGTCGATCGGATTACGACGCTTGAGCGCCCGCACCAGCAACGCAACGAGCTGCGCCTGATCCTCATCCTCGTCGGTCGAGCCCCAGTTACGGGATGCGCGCGATGATGCGGCCTTCGCTAAGGCGGCATCTTCGAAAAGGAGCCGCAAGTCAAGATCGAGGTCGTGCAGCCGCATGTTCGACAGCCCTATCCCCACGGAATGCTTTCCGCCAAGGGCTTGAAGAAAGCGGGCGAACTCCTCATCGGTCATGGCCGCAATCTAGCTGGCCTGAGACCTCGGGGGTCTCCCCAAAAGTTTCCGTTGCCAAGATGGTGCCAAGCACCCCCCTTCGGGGGTCTGCCCTGCCGAACCTCTTGAGCTTGGCACGCCAACGTGTAGCGTAACCAACTTGGTGACATTTTGACAAGGGGGGACTCAGGTGGCTCGCCTGGCCGATGGTCCGTTTTTGCGTCTGAAGGCAGCACGTCTGCTGCTGGGGACGCCCACCTTTCTTGGCGCGCTTCACAACAACGCTCCGAAATAGAGGCCCGTCTCATCGAGACAGGAAGTGTGTCAGTGGCACACGGTTGGCCTGATGTGCGAACAGGACGTCGCGATGAGAAACCCGTCCACGCCATTTCTGGCGAGACAATCAACACAAGAACGGTCCGATCCTATGTCTATTATTAGATTTGCTCAACGATTGAGATGGGCGCTCCCGCCCCTGCTTGTCACTGCATGCGGGGGAGGATTCTATGAAGTTAGTGACAAACTCCACAAGACCACGGAAAACGCGTCGGACGTCACATCGGGCTTCGAATACGCAACCGCCACGATCGACCTTCAGAACAGAGATCTCTTCTTTCAACCCATCTTCACAAGCAAGCGCGACGGCTCGCTAGCGCATCTGTACGTCTACGCATCTTTCACCGCCGTCGCAACAGGCCCCAAGCAGATCCCTCTTTACCTCATAGATTTCGACAAGCACTCCGTCGACGAAACGCGCGGAGACGAGCTGCTCTCTCACTACCCCATCAACAAGGATGTGCGCGGCATTCCGTTATTCACCATTGAGACGAGAGCGCTCACCAAGAACACGGCGGACCAGGCCCTTGGAGTCTGGGGCGTGACAAAATCATTTGCCCAGAACATGGCGAGCCTCGCGGTCGGACCACAAACTGCACCGGTATTCTCGGCACTGGATCAGGCAGCCACCACACTCCAGAGCTTCAGTGCGCCCGAGTGGCGATATACCGCTCACATTGCGATACCACGAAATTATACAAAAACCGAGTTTGCCGACATTTACTTCATCCTGGCAAATGACATCAACGGCAATATCCTTCCCGACCTCCAAAGTGAGCTCGCCAAGGTTATGGCATCGACGGTAACCGTGGTCTCGAATGCCGGCGGCACGTTGGTTTTTTCGGATGCTAAACAATATACAGGCCTTCCGTACATTATCGTCGATTTTACGATTCAAGATTATCTTTCGGACCCAGATCTTCTCAGCGTTGGGCCGCACTGTGCTGGTGTCAATGCCAGCGCCGTCGCAACATCTCGAGCTAAACTCGCTCAGCCCGGCCAATTGTCCACTACTCAGCGCGAATTAGAGCAGGCGCTCACGGACGAAGCCGACGCGTACCTTGCTCTGAAGAACGCCAAGGCGCCTGTCGAACTAGTGAATGCCTACGAGGCCTGGCGACAGATAGAGAGCCTCTCATTGCCGGACTCTCTAACGACGACACAGGCATATATAAAAAAATATGAGTCCGCTCACGATCTTCTTGTTTCATGCGCATCGACATCTGTGGCCTCCTTCGCCGGCATCGACACCGTGGACTTGCTCTTTAAATTTCTTGCCGCCGACATAGAGTTTGACAACGCGCCGGAGGCAGAACTCGAGGGAGACGCCTTGCAGGTGGCTTCGTATCTGCCAACCGCCGACGATAAAAGCACCGCTTTTTTATTAACTACGCATTTGTACCAACGAGCAACGGCTAGATTATTCCAAATAAACACCTCTACATATTCGCGGTTTTATTCTAATGATATCAGGATACTCAACGCGGCCAAGCAGGCTGATGCCACGGATGATCAGCTTGCCGATGATCTCCAGCATCGCTACGCGCGCACCAGTTGCGACAAGTGCCGCAGTGACGCCGTGGCAACTGTTACCAAGTACCTGGGTTTGAAGGGACAGCAGCCGGCGGTCGTCCGAGCCAACGCGGTGGCAGTGGCGTCATCCGTCGCAGCGGATCTCGGCGTGACAGAGGTCCGCTTGAAGCGTGCCAACGACAACACCTCCACCGAGGTAACAAACGCGGTCCTTGCGATCCGCGCCGCCGAGGGCGTCGTGACGTCCCTCCCATCCAACCACCCTAAGGACGCTCCAAGTCTCGACAATCTTACGAAGAGCGTAAACCGAGGCCTTTCAGTCATGAGCGACAAGTGATCAATTCCGGCCCCTCGTCGCGTACCGTTTACGGCTTGATGTGTATTGGTGCCGGGAACCGAGAAGGTGGGTTCTGCAATGTTCATCAAGCATAGGACCGGTCGTGATCACCGTATTGTTCAAGCCATTATACTAATGGGCGCATTAGCTCTTGTCGGCATGAGCGCCTGTGCTCGCCATTACGGCACCGGCCTGCCCGTCCCAGCATCGTCAGCATCTACACTCGCTGAGCGAGGTATTGCATTCTGTCAGTACCAATCATTGCCACTGCGGGCGTATCATCATATGCCATATATCGACGTCGGCGTCAGAACAGTAGGCGGTGTCGTCGCGTTTGCGCCATTCTTGGTCGACTTTGGCAGCACCGGGTCATCTCTCGACGTAGGCCATCATGCTTTCGGTGTATCGGAACCGCTTCTCGGGGCGAATCAATGTGCAACTGATAACTCACCGTGCCGACCAAATACGAACGGATATTTTTGCCCATTCGTGGACTTCCAGTTCTTTGGTGGTGGGTACGGCCCTGTGTGCCTGATGCAATCGGACTACCATGCAACTCTGAAGAGTGCCGAAGCCCCGTTCAGACAGGCGGGCATTATTGGCGCAGACTTCTTTACGGGGGCGATATTCGGCGTCGATTTCGTCGGCGGTGCGCTCTACAGGTTTAGCCAAGGGTGTGCGGATTGGCAGGGACTCCTTCGTCGCGCTGGTATGGTACCGCTATCCACCGCTGGTTAGTTTGCCGCGGATGACGCGAACCTATTTCGCGAGAATCATATCCGGCACAATGGCCGTGCAACCAAGGCAGTGTTTAATGTGCCGACAGTGTCGCTTCGGATCGGTCATGTCACGTTTCCCGCGCAACTGGATACAGGCTTCGGTGACAGCGTGCATAGTCATTCAATAAACATAAATAGGCCTCTTTTAGAGGCATTGAGTGGCGATCGGGTGCCGATGTCCGAAGTTGTCCTGGATCCCGCTAGTGCCCGGCTGGCGTCTTGCGACGGCTCATATGACGAGGTGCGCGAGTTCTTATTAAGTCCGCCGGGCTCGCTTGAGTTTCTGGACTCTGGGGGAGGTATTGCGCGGCGGTATACGGATGCGACGTTCTTCCTAAAATCACCAACCACACAGAGCGAACATTGTGCCGGGATCGCGACGTGGGACATACCAGCTGCACAGACCGGCGCTTCCTTCGTGGAAGGTTTTGGGGTAATGATTGCAGACCCGTTTGCGTCGCTGGTATGGATTCCGGCTCCACATTTCTAGGCACGCCGGATCACCTGCCGCGAACTCCGGTTCGTAGGCGACGTCAGGGGGGCTTCTTGCGGCAGGCTGATCGCGGACGGATCGTCTCCTGGCCGCGAGGTCGAGATCCATGGGGCCCGGGCGGCTGGCGCCTTTGCAACCCAACCCGAACTCTCTAGACTGCACCTCGCGTCACTGCCCCCTCGCGGGCATCCGCTACGGCTGTGCTCGCCCCAGGCTTCACGTCTTTCGTCATCAATGCCCTGGGCACCAACCCGCGCGGCCGCGGCAGCAAAGTAGCACCGGAAAGCTAGGGCGCCGCCCCTGAAACCGACACCCGGACCGCTGACGTGTGCGCTATGCACCAGTAACCACCGTGATCAAACGATCCCGGTTGCCTCAAGCTCTGCCTGGTGCACTTCTCGCCTTCCGTGATAGCTCAGGCGGGCTACGCTCGCGTCCATGCCCATCGCGCTGTCCTTCATCGTTGACACCCGACCCGCAGGGCGCTCGACCCGGTCCGTTCTTTCGGGGCTTTCGTCATCCGAACCCTTAGCGACGCCAACCTGGGCAAAGACGCACCTTAGGGCGGAGACGCTCGTGGCAGCGGGCCTGAAGCTCGTAAATTTGCGCCAGGCACTCGGCGAACTGACCCCTGATGTCGAAGACGACCGTGCAAGCGTTGCCGAGTGGACTGCGCACGACCATTCCACGATTACCGTCGACTTGCTGCTCCCATTGCTGGTTCTGGCACGAGATATCAAACAATTCGACGAGTCCGGAGAGGAGGTGGTCCTTGACGGAGCTTGAAGCTCGCCAATCTCCGGAAGAAGGTTCAGACGAACTGCCCCCGCTGCGGGGCACGTACCGCCTAACGTCCTCTGCCTTTTCCGAAACGGGGACAGAGCACTCGTTAGTACTCGGAGTACTGAGAGTCTTCGCGGCAACCTCTGATCCCGAGGCCCCGTCAGGCCAGTGGATATTTTGGATAAATGAGAAGCTTTCAGCGAATGTCTTAGCCGTTCTAGTTGAAGCGGCCGCACGACTCGGATTGATTCCTCTTCACTTCTCGTCCGACTTTGAGTCTACGCTGCGCCAGCCGGCGCCTATATGCCTCGTTGCAGACACGAACACCCTTTACCATGGATCGCTCGTACAGGCGTTGGCTCTTCGGAAAGGCTTCGCTACACACGTCGCTTTGGCCGATCAAGTGCTCATGGAGCTTCAGAAGCAGCGAGAGACTGCGTACTCCACGAAAAAGCGTCGCAAGGGTGATCTGGGCAGCACCGATGAAAAGGGCAAGGATTCCCAAGGCGAGGCCCCCGCTGATCATTGGTGTCGAAGCTCGCGGAGAGCGACCTTTCTCTCAGCGGGTGCTCGAGCCCTCAAGCGCATACGAGTAGCGGGCCACATCGTACACGTTGCCCGGCCGCCCGACGCTATGGTGCGCTACTTTGGCGGTGGACGCCATGCTGGCGAGGACTTCTCCGTCACTTCGGACGAGAACCCCGACATCGTAGGTTCGAATGCGCTCCGCGATCGTCTAATTCTTGAGGCCGCAATTCGGCAGCGTATCGCACTTCCGGGTGTTCCTGTGTGGTTGCTCACGGATGACGCGCTGCTCGCCGCGCAGGCATCCCTGGAAGGTCTCAATGTTGGTTTTGCCTGGCTCCCCGTACCGCCTGTTCCGCCGCTCCTTACGTCGCCACATTTCTCCTCGCGCACCCTTCAACTGCAGCATGTGACGGTTGAAGACTTCATAGAGGAATTGCTCTGGTCGACCGGAGACCTCTCCATACAGCGCGAGGGGGAGCCGCGACGCCATTCCGGGCGTGTCCCAGAAGACCGTCGTAAGCGTATTCTATCGGAGATTCGCGAACCAGGCCACTCAGTACGATGGCCGCTTCGAAACGCTGAAGAGTGGTCGTTGGCAACTGGCGTCCCGCAAAAGGCACCTCCGCCTAAAGTTCTTGTCGCCACTTTAGTCGCCGGCCTCAGTGCTTCCATCAGCGTTGGAACCGACGAGACAAGCCGTTACACTTTCCAATATCTCCAGGCCCTCGGATGGACTGACAGCGATGGTCGCTTGACGGCACGCGGGCGCGCACTGGCAACGTCGTGGATAAAGCTCGATTATGCTAGTGCCGATTCGTGGGCGAGCTGGATCGAAGATGCGGGAAGGGATGTCCGAAAGCTTCGGCCCATTTCTTTGGTGCTTTCGGAACTTCGCGCGGCAGGAAGTGCTACGGATAGCGAAGTAGCCGGCCGGTTGGGCACGAGTGCGAGGACCATCGGAGCCCAGCTCGTGCTGGCTAGCGCCTTCGGCTTGTCTGTTCGCCTGGGAACGAAAGGACGCGAGTCCGGCGACTGGACGTCGGCCTCAGCTGCAGACTCGGTCCTAGATGCGATTCGCGCCTTGCTCAGGCAGGCTGCCTCCGGCGTCAGTGCCGTCAGTGTCGCAAAGCTTTTCGCGTTCCTCCAGCAGCCAAATCTGGCAGCCATGCCCTTTCACATATTTCGGCGGGCTCTTGTCCAGCTCGAAGGTTCCCGAGGCGTTGTATTTAGCGGCTCGAACCCTGATACGGGCGCAGTATCCATTCACATTTTGATGCCAGTTCCAAGCGAAGGGCTTGTGGATTTTCCAAACATTAATCTTGGCTCCGGTGGCTTCATCGTACCAGGCCGTTCCGCGAAGGTCGTTCAGCTTCCTGAGGTGCCCTCATGAATTTTCTTGGGACACCGCTGGATGGAAAAGACCCGAACGAGCGCTATCGACGTCTTGGCTATAAACAGAATCCTTTTCCGAAACAAGGGCAGGTTGACGGCGATATCTACGTTCCGCGCCGGGAATTAGCGGACCTTCAGCAAGATCTCGTTGCTTTCCTTCAGGGCCGTCCGGAAGGCACTGTCTGGGCCGTACAGGGTGCCATCGGATATGGCAAGAGCAACTTTCTGCGTGCTGTCGAACGCGAGATCGTCGAGGGTCTCCGAGAGGGACGGTTCGCTCAGACGGCCTGCAGATTCGTGCCGAGCATGGCCCTGACTCCGCGGCGTGTGGTAGAAGAGATGATCCAGGGTATCGGCGAGACCACGATTGTCACATTGATCGAGCATAGGCCCTTGCCTAGTGTCGCGGAGCAACTGCGTGCTACCGACTTTGGGCGCTTTTGGAAGCGTGTCGGAGCGGCGCCATCATCGACTGCGGCGCAGTTCCTGATGCGCTGGCTGGGCGGCCAGCAGACGTACAAAGCCGAACGGGACATTTACGGAATTACAGCTCGCGAAAGACTTCCGCCAGCCGTTGCCTTTCCATACTTGCGAGCAATGCTCGACATGCTCGTTCAGGCTGATCTCCTGAAGCGCATTGTCCTCCTTCTCGACGAATTCGAGGATATCGAGCGCCTTACAAAGGCAAATCAAACCGAGTACGTTCAGGTGCTTAAAACGCTCCTGAATGCATTCAACTGGCGCGGGCTTTACGTTATTATTGCCGGCCAGGCGGCAGCGTTTACGACTATTGGAGAGAGCTACCCATCCCTCGCTTCTCGTTGGCGTAGCGTTTCGCTTATGCCCGTGCAAAACCCAGACGAGGCGGTCGCGCTGGCGAGCGCCTACAAGGCCGCCGCCACGCTCGACGGCGGACGCCGTACGACGGGTTTGCCGCCACCCGACGTTGAGATTAAGTCCACGTATATTCGTATTTACGAAAAACAACGACTCGTTACCCAGAGAACGCTCCTTACCGAGCTTCATCAGTGGATCGAGCAATCTCCCGAAAATCAGACGCGCGACCTGTCCACGCTGCAGGCGGAGTACGAGCCACGCAAGATCTGCGCTCTGCGGTCGAGCCGCCGCCGCGCCACCGGCCTACCGGGGACCTCCTGCAGTCGAAGCGGGCTCGCGTAGAGCCGAGGGGATTAAGCCTTAGTAGGGACTCTCACCTCAAGAGCGCTTCAAGTGCGTGAGGCTCTTCGGGGTCAATGCCCGCACAATAACGGCGCTTCCGTGCCCCATTGGGGCGCGGGACGTTCCGCTGCCACTTCGCAGGAACCGCCTGAAGCCGTTGGCACGACGCCGCCGCAACGAAGGTTTTCGTGCCCGAGTTTACGCGCAACGCACTTGCCGGCGTTTTCGCTAGAGGAAGGACCGCTGCGCCAGGGGTGATGCGACGCACGGCGACGGATCACGTGCTGTCCCGCTTCGTTCTCCTCCGTTGCCCTGGTCCATAGTTCGCCCGTTCTGGCTGTCCGGCCCACCAGGCTTCCAAAACCTCGGTGATGATCGCGTTCAGCGACACCTTGCGGTCAATCGAGAGGTGCCGCAGCGCCCTGTGAAGCTCTTTTGGCAGCCGCACCATCAGCGCTTGCCGCTCATCCTGCCCCGGGTCGTCCCGTTTCGCTGGCACAAACGAAATCCTACTCGAACCATGGTTGCTTGACAATGTGATATCACGCAATCAGTGTAAAGCTGGCGGAAGGAACCAGCTCAGATGAACCACGAAACGGCGAAGGGGAAGCGGATCAGCGTGGCCAGGGAGATCGATCTCCTGGCGGGGGTTATCGATTGCCTGAAGGTCACGGCGAAGCTCCAGCTCGAGCACCCCGAGGAGGATCCCGTCACGTTCGCCCGAACCACGTGGCGCACCCTTGCCTTGTTGAGGGAGCGGGTGAAGCTGATGCAGTGGATTCTACGCGGATCGTCGAGCCCGCTGGCTGCCCTCTGCACCGAGAACGAGGTGATGGCGATGGATGACACCTCCGGGGACGTCGCGATCCCCCTTTGGTCCAGTCACCACACGCTTCAACGACGCGAACAGGATCTCAAGAAGGCCCGGGCCCGCGTCGAGCGAGAGCAACAGGAGTACGAAAGGCTGACGAAGCCGCGGTTGGCCATGGTTCCTCGCCCCAGGACGAGCGACAAATGACCCGGTTCCTCGGGCGCATCACGTTCTGGGGGTTCGTCGCGTTCCTCTTCGCCAAAGGAGCGCTCGTGTTACGGCAAAAGGAAGCCGTCGCCGCGGTCTCGACGCTGCTTGCCGCTTTGATGCACGCTTGCAGTGGAGCAGGATCGACATCGGATCCCGCCCAGCACGTCGCCGCCAACATTGTCAGCGCGGCGCATGTGGCGCCTGGTCCTGCCCCCAGCTCAGCGCGCGGAATCTGCGCCAATTCGGGCACGAAATAGCGGCGTCGACTACTTTGGCGTTGGAGGGCTTCGAAAGAAGTGGGTCACTCCGAGGCCGCATCCGAAGCGGCATCTGCGTTCGAGGCATCGGCCGGGGTCCACGGCGTCGACAACTGGGGAGGTATCTTCCCGCGGTTCCTGCACCCATAGGGCATGCACTTCGGCAAGGGGAAGCGCTCTCGTCGGATCTTCGGGTTCGAAGCACGAAGGGACCAATCGGAGACCCCGGGGCCAGCGATGAAAACAGGTATCTTATTTGCCATAACTTACCCGATTGCGCGCCCGAGCCGCGAAAAAGGAGGCGCTTCTTGACTCCTGAAAGCCAGTCCGAGGCATCGAGCCCGAGGGCGTCGCCGGTTCTGCAAGACGCCGTTTAGCCAGCCCCAGCGCCACCGTGTGTTCGCGCCACCGAAACTTTTCGCGCGTCTCGTTGCGGCGCCGTCGACATCGGCAAAAGGCAAATACTCTATTTGTTGTAAATGCGCGATTGTTGAGTGAATGGCGTGTTGGAATGCTTTTAGCCTATTGCAATCGCAGATCCAGAGTCTGGGGCTTGTCACGGCATGTTTTTATTCAATGCACTCGCGAAGCCAAGTCCGGTGCTTTCCGAATAATGGATGCCACAAAGTGAGTTTGTATGCTATCGATCTATGATCCGCGTTCTATAATCAGATGCACGTAGAACGCTGAATGCTATTCTTTACTTGCGATGAGGCAGGCCCCGGCAGGTAATCAGAAGATCGCGGTGGCGTACCTGCGGGTTTCCACCGACACCGAACGCCAAGCACTCGGGGCAGAGGCGCAGCGCGCCAGCATCGAACGGTGGGCAACGGCGTCAGGCGTCTACATCGCCGCTTCCTTCGTCGAATCGGTCTCGGGTGGGGCACCGCTCGACAAGCGTCCCATCTTGCTCGAAGCCCTTGGCGCCGTATCGGCGCACGGAGCAGGGCGCCTCGTCGTTCAACGGCTGGACCGCTTCTCGAGAGACCCGTTGACCGCGGCTCTCGCTGAACTTGAATTGCAGCGACACGGCGCCACCCTGGCATGCGCCGACGGTACAGGCGGCGGAAGCGATCCCACGAGTGAACTTGTTCGGGGCATCCTATTCAACGTCGCCCGTTTTGAGAAGGCCATGATCCGCGCACGCATCAGGGCGGCTCTCGCTGTCAAAAAGCGCCGGCACGAGCTGACAGGGGTGGCCCCCTATGGATCACGCGTCTCCGCTAACGGCACCACGTTGGAGGCTGACGCCACCGAAAGCGCGACGCTCGAACGGGTGAGGGCGCTACGAGCCTCCGGGCTCACCATTCGCCGCATCCAAGTCGAAGCGACGGCACAAGGCCTCGTCTCTCGAGCGGGGAAGCCTTTCACGCTCGCAGCCATCCACGCGATGGTGCGCGCTCGTTCTTCCGTGCCCGCCGAATAGGCACGCCCGCATCACAGAAAGCTTGTTCAGCCTCCCCCGATCCTCGGTGGGAGATCGAGATCGTTTTGTCTATCGCAAGGAAAGCCATGAATGTCTATCAGGTAATCACGAATCGTATTCTCGAATCGCTCTCGCAAGGCGTCGTTCCGTGGCGTTGCCCTTGGACCGTGGAGGCTCCGCGAAACCTGGTGAGCGGCAAGGAATACCGCGGGGTCAATGTGCTCTTGCTCCAGTCGATGGGGCACGCCTCGCAATACTGGCTCACTTTCAAGCAGGCCCGTGATCTCGGGGGAAGCGTCAAGCGTGGCGAGCGGGGTTGTCCCGTCGTTTTCTGGAAGGTCTCCGACAAGGAAACAATTAAGGGCGAGACCGAAAAGAGCTTCGTTCTTCGCTACTTTACGGTTTTCAACCTTTCGCAGACGGAAGGCATCGAGGCGCCCCCCGCCACGCTGCGAAGCGCGTTCGATCCGCTCACTGCCTGCGAGGTGATTGCCGCGGGATACGAGGGGGGCCCCGTTGTCGAGCACGACGGAGGGAGGGCTTGCTACCTGCCGGCACTGGACCGCGTGCAGATGCCCGCACGCGAGCGCTTCAACTCCGTGGGCGAATACTACTCGACGCTCTTTCACGAGCTCTCGCATTCCACGGGTGCGGCGCATCGCTTGGCGCGCAAGGGCGTAGTCGATCCGATCCGCTATGCCAGCCACGATTACGCCTTTGAGGAACTCGTCGCCGAATGTGGCGCGGCTTTCCTCTGCGCCCAAGGCGGTATCGCGAATCGAACCCTCGACAATTCCGCCGCCTACATCGCCTCGTGGGCCAGGAAGCTTCGCAGCGAACCCCGTTGGATCGTCGAAGCCGCGGGGCAAGCCGGCAAAGCCGCCGATCTGATCCTCGGGCACGCCGCGCAAACGAGCGCTGACGGAGTCGAAAGAGCCGCCTGAATCGCCCCACGGCCCGCTGCCGGCCGCACAACCCATCACGACGCAGCGAAAGGCCCCGTGGCCCCCCGAACGCCATCCCCTTGCCCTGGATCCAAAGGAAACACGCCGATGAAAGACCTCAAAGAGTTCCGCCGTTTCGTTCGTATCAAGACTACTGAAGGCAATCACGCCGAGATCCGCGCCTACATTGCCGACAACCTGGAGGCGATGGCGCTTCTGTTTCAGGTCAGCCCCGACAAGCTCCGTGGCGCCATCGAAAGTATCGCCGATGACGCGGAAGTAGCAAGTAAGGTTCTGGGCACAATAGCCGATAAGGGAGAGAAGGCACGAGACGAGCGCAAGGACACACGCGCACGCGCGGCACAAGCCGCCGCGGATGCTCTCGCGACTGCCGTTCGCTGGGAGGGCCAGCGAGCGCACCTCGACGTGGCTGCGCTTCTCGCGGCACCCATTGAGCGAAAGTCCCTCGTGGTCTTCACGTGCGATGCGTTCACCGTGGGCGTGTACATGGCTCCGCTCTTGGATCTGGCCAAGATCAAGCGCGTGCGTGCGAATGTGTCGGGCTGGGTTGATGCCGAGGGCTTGCACATTCGATGGGGTAAGGGCGGGCTCAATCTGCGCCCACGGATAGATCCAGATGCTGAAAAGGTGATTGTGCGTTTGCCGCCCAAAGCGGCCGTCGTTGCAGCGTAGTAGGAAGGGGAGAAGTCGATGTCGAACAACGAACATACATTGCCTGCACGTTGCGATTCAGACGACAACCTCGAAGCTATTCGCGCCCGGCTCGATGCCGCAAGGGAGCATCTTGAACGCGCCATGAGCTACACGATGTGGCCCGAGGTGAGGGAGGAACTGCGAGCGTTGCGAGCCGAGTTGGCGCGGGCACTGGACTGCACCGACAAGTAGCCCGAGGGCCTCGCCGGCTTTGCTGGCGCGAGAAAGAAGAAGGGTGAGGCTTGGCGCTAGT
This sequence comes from uncultured delta proteobacterium, assembly GCA_963831555.1. Classification (GTDB taxonomy): domain Bacteria; phylum Myxococcota_A; class Polyangia; order Polyangiales; family Polyangiaceae; genus Palsa-1150. The sequence goes on along the minus strand of CAWHQT010000008.1, from coordinate 132,580 downwards.
GGTGCGAAGGGGCGCAGCCGCCAAAAGGCTGCCCCTCAAGGCCCGACGTTCGACGCCAGCCAATCAACGCGCCGAGCCAATGCCAGGTGAAAGCGGCAGACGCGGATATCCAAAGTACCACACATGCACGCTCCCGCGCGGGTGTCTTGCAGGAGGGGTAGGAACTCACCTCATCCGCGCTACTCCGCTCTCAGAAACGCCTTGGGTAACAGTCGATGGCGCCGCACTTGCACGGGAAAAATTCATTCCCTTGCACAGCGTTTCTCGATGAATGCGGCGTATTAGGCTCGCGGCAATCATTCAAAGCCAGCCCGATATGTGAGCAAAGCGGCGAGCGGGTGAGCAACACGGTAGTCGGAACGTCCGAAGAGTCGAGAAGACGTTCTAAGGAGCGTTCGCGGAGACCCACCCCGAGGTGCCACCCACCCTCCGAAAGCATCTCTCGTTTTATTCTGTGAAGGCGTTTTCGAGCAGCGCGAGGAGTTGGGCGAGTTTCATTCGCACCGTTTTGATTCGCTCCTGATTCGATCGATCCGTTTCGAGTGGTGTGCGAATAAAGAAAGTAATTACGCGTGCTTGCGTGCGCGTGGCGACGTCGTAGAATGAGCATTGTTGGAGGCAGTCGCCTCGACAAGTCAGCCCAACATCACCCAATGCATTGTGCAGACGGAGGACAGACAGGCAAAAAAACAGAACAGGAAGAACGATCATGAGCGACTCAAACGAAACGAAGAAAACGGAGACGAGCAATATCGAAGAACAATCACAAGTTATGACGGCGGACGAAGTGGCGGCGCTTTTTCGCGTCAATCGCAAGACGGTCTACGCTGCATTCAAGGCAGGCGAGATCCCAGGAGGTAGGCGCATCGGCGGTACCATCCGCTTCCACCGCGGCTCAGTGCTACGATGGCTAGCTGAAGGTCAAGAACGCGCTTCGCGCTCACCGAGAGGTGCGCGATGAGCGTGCGCAAAGAAACGCGTCGCAACCCCAAGACGGGGAAGACGTGGGAGAAGTACAGGGTGGATGTAGCAGTTGAAATGTCCGATGGAAGCACCAAGCGCGTGTCCAGAGATGCGCCCTTGCAAACCAAGCGGGACGCGGAGAAGTTCGAGCAAGAACTGCGTCGCTCGATTCTCGACGGCACCTTCGGCAAGAAGGAGGAGAAACCGGTTCCGACGCTGGCGGAGTTCGAGAAGGAGTTCATCACGAACTACGCCGAGACAAACAACAAGAGGAGCGAACTGCAATCGAAGATAAGCACCTTCAAGAACCACTTGGTTCCGGCGTTTGGAGCGAAGAAGCTCGATCAGATCGGCGTTCGTGAGATCGAGGCATTCAAGAGCGCGAAGATCAAGGAGGGGAAGTCTCCCAAGTCGGTCAACAACTACCTCACGACGCTTCGGAAGATGCTTTCCGTTGCTCAGGAATGGGGAGTCATCTCCGTCGTGCCGAAGTTCAAGTGGCTTCGCGTGCCGCCCAGCGACTTCGACTTCCTCACCTTCGACGAGGCGGATCGGCTCGTCGCGGCCGCGGAGGAGGAGTGGCGCACGATGATCGTCGTCGCTCTCAAAACGGGGCTACGTCAGGGCGAACTCTTGGCCCTCATGTGGGACCGCATCGACTTGGTGACGGGGCGGCTTGTGGTCTCGCGCAATCTGTCGCGATCCAAGATCGAGACGCCCAAAAACGGCAAGACACGCGAGATCCCTCTCGGCGACGACGTGTTTGCCGCGCTCAAGCAGCATCGTCATCTTCGCGGCGAAATCGTCTTCTGCAAAGAGGACGGAAGGATGCTCACGAAAGGAGAGACGAAGCATCCACTTTGGCGCGCCTGCAAGCGCGCGGGTCTCCGTCGCATCGGGTGGCACGTGCTTCGCCACACCTTTGCGAGCCACCTCGTCATGAGGGGCGCTCCCTTGAAGGCGGTGCAAGAGCTGATGGGCCACAGCACGATCAAGATGACCGAGCGCTATGCCCACCTCAGTCCTGAGGTTCGCAAGGATGCCGTGCGCCTTTTGGACCGCAAGGTGCCGCCGGTTCACGCTCATATGGCGCACATGAACCGGGGCGATTCTCCTAACTAAGCGACATCACAAGAGAAACATGGTGGAGGCGCCGGGAATCGAACGCGCGACCTAGAAGAGCGCGATTCGGCTTCTTTACCTGCGAATCCGTCGATTTCCGCAACGGACCATTCGTCACCACTCGTGACCCCTCGTGACCCGCCGCACCCCGCCGCTACGTCCGAACTGACGAACGCCGTAGATACGGCGCTTGCCCGGGCATTGGGCGAGGCCGCATCGGCCGGGCGGTTCGACGTTGTCGCGCAGTTAGCCGAGGAACTCAACGCGCGCCGGCATGCGCGTGCGGGGAATGTGGTGTCTATCAGCACGCGAAAGGGTGGGGTTCGATGAAAACGACAATGATACTGGCTGCTCTCGCTTTCCTGTCGGGGTGCATGGCAGACGCACGCCCCCGCCCTGACTACCTCGTCACCATTACCGCGGACCCCGGGGGCAATTGCGGCTCTGCCCAGACCGATGACGTTCTGCTCATCGCGAGGCAAGCCTTCGGGGCAGGCAGCTAGACGATGGCCACAAGGTGCCGACATAATGAAGCCCAAGGATGCCCATCGTGACCTTCTCATCGTCGTCTCTGTTTTGCAGTCACGCCTACGTCTGGCGGCATTGGCTCGCGGACTCGAGCTCGACGTGTCGGGCGGCAATGCCGATGCGCGTCGAATGCTAGCGCTTTGCGACGTTCTATCCCCGATCGTCACTGCGCTGGAGAACCTGATACCCGAGCCAGAGATCGAACCATGACAACGAACGCCGACACGCTCGACCCGCACGGACTTCTCGCAAGCCCGGGACAGCCAATGCTTCAAACATCTAAAGTCCGGCGCAGCAGACAACTGCACGTCCTGCTTACGGACGAGGAATATCGCGTGCTACGCGAGCTCGCGGCGCGATGCGGTCTCGAGATTTCCGACACGGTCAGAGCGGCCTTTATGGAAGCTCATCGCGCCTTGCCGCGGACTCGCGCGTCTGAATTAAAGCCCGATCGCCAAGGGTAAAAATTGGGTGCGCCCGCACCGGGCGTAAACCGGTGCAGGCGCGGTGGGAACTAACGCAACGAAAGGAACCGACATGTTCAATTTAGCAGTCCAAGGCACACCCGTCGACAACAATTCCGCCGACCAAGACCCCGGCTTCGGGTATGTCGAGCCCGGCGACGAATTGCCCACAGGCCATGTGGTCATGGGTGTCAACTTAGACAAACGCGAGCGTGTGTTCGGCAATGACCCGGGCCAAGTGGTCCACGATAAGGACGGGAGTCTGAATCGCCAGGCCGATCACCTGGCGAGCGAGATCCAGCTTTTCGGGCGCCAAGTGGGTTTCGAGCCCATCGCCGCGCACGCCGAAACCGAACACCGCCCCGCTGCGCGTGCGCGCGGCCAGCGCCGAGCCCCGCGTCGGGCCCCGCGTCGGGCCGCCGCTCAATCGATCGCGCCGTCGGGTGCCGATGGCCCACCAGCGCCAGAACCCCCAAGACCATCACGCACCCGCCAGATAGCGGCCCCCGCCGCGGTAGGTGCGATCCTCATTTCCGACGCGAACGCTTTCGCCGCGTGCGGCCTCCTCCCACGACAGTTCCGGGCATTCGTTCGGAAGCGCGGCCTCCCGTATGCATCGGTCGCGCGTCGCATGCTCGTGCGCGCCGATGTGCTGCTCGCCGCGCTCGGGCTTGAAGCCCCGTCCGCGCCGGCGGCGATTGAGCCGGTTGTGCCCATTGACCACCTCGAGCGAGTGCGGCTGCGCCTCGTTGGGGGGGGTGGAAAATGAGCCGCGATACCTGCCAGTTTGCCGACGCGAGGGGGTTGGTTTCGCTGGCGCGACTCGATCGCACCATAGACCCCGGAGAGGCCGTCCAAAACCTCGCCCGGGCACGCGGCGCCGTTGGGAGCGCGCGGGCCGTTCTCGACCCGCTTGGCCTAATCCTGTCGGCCCGCGAGACCGAAGCGGCTCGGATCGGCACGCCCATCCCGAAAATCGGACCGGGGCGCCCGGCGGGAGTGGGCCGCTGTCCGGCGGATCCGAAAAAGGCACGCGAGTGGAGCCGAGCGCGCGACGAGCGACAAGCGCGCAACGAGAAGGCCTGGCACGATAGCCGATTAAGCGAGGCTCTTACCATTGTTACTTCGCTGATATCGGCCTCGACGTCTTCTCCGAACGGGGGAATTTACCTCGCCTTGGCGCGTCGCAAATTCGATGCTGCGGTGGCAGAGCTTGCAACCATTGAAAATGAATTATTGGACCTCGAAGCGGAAATGGCGGGTGCGTCGTGACCCCCTCGTCAGGGGACATCGAGCCGTCATCCGACGGCTTCGCAGACCGCGAAGACGCATCCGGGCCCGCCTCAGAATCCCGGCAAGTCGCGATTACCCACTTTACCGCCGAACGATTTGCGCATGCCCCGCAGACTGGACTCACACTTGTGCAAGAGTGGCATTCGCTCTTGCGCTGGCTGACCTGGCCAGCGTTCGGCGAGAACAAACAAGCGGCGGGTGCCTGGTGTCCCTGCGTTTTGGGAGGGGGCCGAGTCAAAGGCGGAAAGGGGCCGGTCTCGTTACTCGTCGCGGATGTCGACGAGTGCGCCCCCGGCGCGATCGAGTATGCGACCGCGGTTCTCGCCACATACGCGGGTGCCGTAATTCCCACATTCAGCGCGACGACGGAAAAGCCGAAGCACCGAATCGTGCTCTTGCCGGACCGCCCCATCCTTGCCGATGAATTCCCACTCGTGTGGGCGAAAATGGCGAGCACGCTTGAGGGCAGGGGCATCACGCTCGACCGCGGTTGTAAAAATATCAACCGCCTTTATTTCGCGTGTGTCGCCCGCTCTCCAGCGGCGTGGCTAGGCGCCCGCATTCTCACCGGCGCCCCGGTTCCCGTCGACGCGATGCTCTCCGCGGCACGCGCAGAGCGAGCGGCTGCGCCCGTGAGGCGCGTGCCTTCGATGCCCGTGGCTCAGGCCGACCGATACGCCCGAGGCGCACTGCAGCGGGCACGCGAAAACGTGGAGAACGCCAGCGAAGGAGGCCGGCACGACGCTCTTTTGCGTGAAGCGTATTCGCTCGCCCGGCTTCGCTTGGACGAGGCGACGATCGCCGACGCGTTGCTCGAGCCGTTCGTGGCCAGAGCCGGCGCGGCCCGTCGCCGCGAGGGTGAACGCGCAATCCGAGACGCCGTTTCGGCCCGGGGGACGACATGACTTTTCCCTTTGACCCTACGGAACAACCCTGGATCACGGCCGCACGGCTAGACCTTCCTGGGTGTAGGGGGGCTCCGTCGGCCGGGCGGCCGACTGCCAACGGCGCCGTCCCGCCGCCCGTCGAATTCGGCGCTCCTGCCCCGCCGGACAACGAAAACTCAGGGTGGGACGCGCACGCGCATCCCGTCACGGAAGGTGTCTACTCGACGCCGCCTCCACCCCGAACGTGGCTTTTGCGCGATTCACGCGGTTCGTATGCGCCGGGAGTCTTCCCCATGGGGAAGGTCGGTCAGCTCATCGCCGATGGTGGCGCTGGGAAAACGATGGTTGCGTGCCAGCTTGCGATCGCGGTCGCCACCGGGGCCCCGTGGCTCGGCACGTTCAGTGTTCCCAACCGCGGGCGAGTCTTGCTCGTGCTTGGTGAAGAGGATCGCGAGGAGTGCGACCGCCGTCTTTATCATGCGTCTCAGGTTGCGAGGCAAAAGCCGGGCGAGGGCTCGATTGTTGTTATGCCCCTTGCGGGCATCCCGGCGACCATGATCGAAGCCGACGCGTTGGGCAATTTCGTGGATGCGCCGTTCGCGATCTGGATCCGCGAGTACGTTCGCCGCGAGGGATTTGCGCTCGTTGTGGTCGACCCGCTCTCACGATTCGGAGGCCGGGAGGCTGAGACCGACAACTTTGCCGCTACCCGATTCATCCAGTCGCTGGAGTCGCTGACCTCGCCCACGTGCTCGGTGTTGAATGCCCATCACACACGAAAGACGTCGCGCGGTGGGTCGAATGTCGACGCCGCGAGCGGGCGAGGGGCCAGTGCCCTGGTGGACGGGGCGAGGTGGCAATGTGCGCTGACAGTCGAGGCCCTTCCCTTCGAAGACCCCGACACGCGTTCTCGACTGGGGGAGATCGTGACACTCGCGGTCACGAAGTCCAACTATGCCGCCAAGCCCGCTCCCATCGTCCTACGCCGCGACCTTGACCATGGGGGAGCTCTCGTACCGGTAGACGAAATCGACCTCGAGCTTATCAAAGCGGCGCGTCGAACCGCGTCCGCGGACTCGTCCGCAAAGCGCGAGACCCGCAAGGCTGAGTCTGCATCCAATGCCGCGAAGCAGGACGAGGCGGTGATCCGTGCGGTGACGGCGTCACCCTGGCTCACGTGGCGCAAGCTCTGCGATCGCGTGGGTGCGCTGGCCGAATGTGGCGATCGCAGCGCGCGCAAGGCCATCGATCGCATGCACGACCGGCTCGAAACGAAGCCCGGGCCGCGGGGCTCGACCTTGTATGCTCTGGAAGGGGCCAGCTCGTGAGCCCCACCGCGATCACGAGCGCCGATGATCGCAGTCATCATCGCGGCGGGGAGCATCGCCCGGGGCGGGGAGCATCGCCCGGTTATTCCGAGCGAGACGACTGCGATCATACACACCCCCCCCCGGACCCCCCCCCGTGTGCGATCGCAGTCGCACCCGCCGGTCGGGGACCGCGGGCGTCGCTGCAATGCGTCACTGCGATCAGGCACTGCGTTCACCGGACGCAGTCGAGTGGACGCAGTGGGGGGGGGTGGGGGGGAACGCAGTGGGGAGGAGCCGATGTCCTTGCGCGCGCGCCGGACACTTGGCACGAGCGGGTGCCGCGCGAGGCGAGGCTCGCAGCCCTCGTGGCAGAATGTTCTAAACAGGCAGCGGCGAGCCAGGAACCCCATCCCGAGCCTATCGTCTCTCCAGGACGGCCCGACCTACCCAAGCCGGCCGGAAAGCCCGCCACGAGGCGCCTGGAAAGAGCGCGCACGGCGTTTCAGATGAAGGGGCCACGCCCGTTGGATGTCCAAATCCCGGAACAGCGAGCGCGGCGGAAGCCCTCGGCCGTCGCCGGCACACGCCCTAAGGCCACGGCGACGGGTAGTGCACCCGTGGCCAGCCCAATGATTACGCGGACTTGTAGACCGTTACCGTCATTGGCGGTGTCGAAACGCCCGGTAGAGCTCGGTGAATGGGTCAGCGAAGACCCGCCCACGATGCCCGTAGTTACGCGTCTTGCCGGCCCGAGGGCTCCCCACCAGGGCCATCCCTACCCCAAAGACGCGCTGGCGGCCCCAGGGTGGCGACGAACGGAGCCAAGCTCGGCCTAACGTGACCTTCGGGTCACCGAGGGCGCTTGCCACCGCGCGGAGCGGGGGCGGTTGGCATCCGCTGCCAGCCATCAGCGCACGAGCGCAGCTCATGACCGTTTGGCTCTTCACCGCAACCGCGGGCAAGCGTCCGACCATGCGCGCCGCGAGCGCGTACACCCGCCGGAGGCAGACACTCGTCGCCGCGCGCACAGGACTTCGATGTGGCATCCGCCGGATCCGCACGGTCTCACAGACCGCCCGCACGCGCGTGCGGGAACGCTCTGCAAAAAAAGCGATTTGCGAGGCGTTTATCCAGCGTTGCGGCGTTGCGCGAGCGGGTGTCCAGAGCTACATTAGAAGCGTGCAGAATGCATGCATCTCGAGTGACGAAAACGTGAAGCGGCTGGGTGCCGCGGCGCTGCGACGCCTGGCGGTTCGTGCCAGGGTTGACCCAAGAACGATCGCTCGGGAATGGGCCGCGGCGCGTGGCGAATGGCCCCCGGGCCGCACGGACGCGCGCGAGCGGGCGAGGGACGCGTTGCGCGAGGCGGGCCTACTTCCCGTTGCATCAGGGAGGGCCGCAGTATGAATCCCGATGCCGACGTCCGAGCCAGCGACAGAGCCAGCGACACCAGCAACAGCACTACAGAAATCCTTCGCGCATGCGCCGCAACCGCGGTCCTGCCCGAGGGGTACGCGTTTGCAGTCGAACGGCTCCGCGTCCCGTCCGATGCGGATGGGGAGGAGGACCTTGGGACAGGAACCGCAGTCGCCGTGACAGGTCCGGCCTTTCGACGCGTTCTGGCCCTCATGATTCGCAGTTCTCCGGCTTCTGGCGACGATGACGACGCGGATTGGCTTGACCGTCGACGCCACATTACGAGCGCGGCCGAAAGGTTAGCGGCTGAGGCTTGGCGCGACTCCGGCTACAAGGTGGTCCGGTGATGTTCTCTCACCCATCAGGCCGACATGCGGCGAGGCAGGCCATGCGCCGTGTCCGTCGCCGCATGGAGCTCGATCTCGAGGGGCTCTAATGGCGTTTCGCCAGGGCCACGGGAGCGGTGCGGGTTATCCCCACATCGAAGTCCTGCCGGGCGACGAGCTGCCGGCGGGTGTACCGGCCGACGTCCGACCCCTAATCGGCGTGGCTCGCCGCCAGAACGGCACCGTGGCGACTTCCGAAGCGGGAAAAGCGCTTGGGAGCCGTGGAGGGCACGTCAAAGCGAAGCGCGTGGCCCTGGCGCGCTCCCTGGCCCTCGGAGACCTCGATGATGCGGACGCGTTCAAACCGTACACGCGGGCAGCCAGCGCGTTTCGGCGGCACCACTGCGCGGCCCTTGCGCTCGTCGCAGGTGGGCACTGCGGTGCCGCGCCAAGTAGCATGATTGCAAGCGCGGCTCTTCAGCTCGCCGCGTCCAGATTCCTGTTTACGCTCGCCGCGAACGCGTCCGACCCCGCGCTATTCAAGCAAGCGTCGCAGCTCGCCAACGATAGCCGCCAGAATCTTCTCGCGGCCCATGAGATTGCAGTGCGCGAGGCCGAGGTGCGCGAGCGCTCTGCCCCCGCATCGCACCATGCGGCCCTGTCCGCGGTTCTCGCGACGGTGACCCCCCCGTGAGCTTTTCCCTCGAAGGGTTGCTCACGCACCCCGAGGCCTTCGCCCTCACTACGGCGAGCCCCCTGCAGAGGGCGATCTGCCGGGTCGCGGACGGTCTTCCCTTGGGCGATCATCTTGCGACCCACCCCGACGTGGCTGCCGCCATGGGAGACGTATCCTCGCTGACGCCCGGCATCCGGCCCGCCGAGCTGCTCATCCTGTCTGGCGTGAGGGTAGGCAAAAGCCTGCTCGCTGCGGCCCTTGCCGTGCGCGCGGCGCTCACTTGCGACCTCTCCGGTATCCGGCCCGGTGAGCCCGTCCGCGTGTCCGTGGTCAGCCTCACGGTGGATCTCGCGCGCGTGGTCTTCGATCACATCGTCGGAACGCTCGTGCACAAGCCCGCTCTTCGGAAGTTGCTCGTGAACTCGCCCACGGCGGACTCCGTCGATGTGATGCACCCGAGCGGCCACGTCGTAGAGATCAAGGTGGTCGCCGGTTCGAGGGCAGGCTCATCCCTTGTGGCCCGTTGGAGCGCTGGCGTCATCTTCGACGAAGCGCCCCGCATGAATGGCGAAGAAGACGGCGTTGTGAACTTCGACGATGCCCGTCGAGCAGCGCTCGGGCGTCTCCTCCCCGGCGCGCAGCTCGTTGCCATCGGATCGCCATGGGCTCCGCGGGGGCCCGTCTATCAGATGGTACAGGAGCACTGGCAAAAGCCCTCAGCGCGGCTCGTTGTCGTGCGTGCGCCGGCACCCGCCATGAATCCAAACTGGTGGACGCCCGATCGAGTTGACAAACTCCGTCAACAGGACGAACAGGCCTACCGAACGGACGTACTCGGCGAGTTTAGTGACCCCGAAAGCTCGCTCTTCTCCTCCGGAGAGCTCGACCGGTGCACGCGCACGGGCGGCCCCCTCGTACTCGAGCGCGAGCCTCGCCACGATTACCGGGCCGCAATGGATCCGGGGACACGTGGCAACGCGTGGACGTTGGCGATCGCCACGCTTCGGCGCGTGGGGGGCAAGGACATCTCCACAATTGTGTTGGCAAAGCAGTGGCAGGGAAGCAAGACCGATCCGCTCAATCCAGACACGGTGCTTAAAGACATCGCGGCCGACTGTCTCCGCTACGGCCTAGACTCGGTTACGACCGACCAATGGAGCGCGGACGCTCTCCGGGCCATTGCCGACCGGCACAAGCTCTATCTTCACATCGAAACTATTACCGCCCCGCGCAAGGTCGAGCTCTACGAATCGCTTCGCGCGCGTCTCGCGGACGGAGCGCTCGAGTTGCCGCCCGATCCGCAAGTGCGCGCAGATCTCCTTTCGCTTCGCAAGCGGGTCACCACGAACGGAATCAGCATCGAGTTGCCGCGAACCGCGGACGGCAGGCACGCGGACTACGCCCCGGCGATTGCCCTCGCGGTAGAAAAGTACTTGTCTCCACCCACTGATGCGCCGCCCGTTCTCACAGGACAGGCGTGGTGTGAAGAGCTCTTGATTCGTGAGGCGAATCGAGTGGCCGATCAGAAAAATAATTCTTTTGGGTTCCATTATGGATCCGAGGGAATGCGACCCGCCGAATCGAGGAGCTTCTACGCATTGAGGAAATTCTAAATGGCCGTCTCGCAAGGCAGCTCGTCCGTCAAGCAAATCGTAGCGGTGCCGTTCGCGGCCGGCATCGATACGAAAACAGACCCCAAGCAGATGGCGCCTGGGAAGCTCCACCTTCGCAGGCTCCGCATCCGGCACGATATTAGGTCCGATAGGTCCGGGGAAAATAAATCGACGTCGGGCCCTTGACGTGTAGCGCGCGCCGCTATATAACTTCCATCAGCAAGAGAGCTGACAGATGACCACGCCTCGCCCAACGACCACGGTACGCTTCACGGATGAGGACCGCGAGCTTCTCGGCAAACTCCAGAGACTCACGGGTCTCGACAGTGCCACGGCGGTCATTCGCCTGACGATCCGCGAGTCGCTGGCGGCACGAGAGAACAAGCGTTGCGGTCCGCATGGCGGCCCATCGGCCGCACGGTGCGGCCGATGAGTGCAACAACCGTCGTGAACGCGATCGCATGGGCCCAGACGGCCTTGGCCGGCGATTATCTGGCCCAGTACGACGACGAGCCCCGAGACGACGACTACGGGAGCCGTTGCGGATTCGACGATTGCGAGCTCAGCGACGCAAACAAAGTGTTGCGGACTCGCGGTCTACGGTTGCAGGCAGATGACCGCGGCCTAGTCGCGGTGGCGTCCTAGCGCCTGGACGATCGCGTAAGAAGTGAATAGCGGGGCCGGCGCTGTAATCAGCAGCCCGACCCCATGGTCAACCCCAACCGAACTGGAGTCGACAATGAGCATCCTACAAGAATCACCCTGGACCGACGAGTCACCCGCCCACGCGTCGCGCAACCGTTTGCCGAGCCCGGACGACGACACGTTTGCGGACGGTGTCCGCGGCCTTCGCGAGTCAATGGATTGCGTCTCTGCCAGCGTCCGCACCCTCGTGGATGCGAACGACCTTTTTACCTCCGTACTCGCGATCCTCGTGGCTCGCGTCCAAGCGGAGACCGCATGAGCCAGCCCACGCCGCCACCGCCGCTCGAAGTCATCCCTGCCGGAGAGGCACGCGCAACCTTGCTCGCCGCCCTCGCGAATTTCACCGCCGCTTCGTCTAGGCTTATCGAGGTCGCTGACGCGTGCGCGCGTGCGGCAGACGCCACTTCGACGAAGGAGACGCCATGAGTAGGCCGAGCCAAGGCACCGTCTCGTGGCGGCGTGACGTCGACAGCGGTAAGCCGTGTTGGCATGGCCGTTGGACGCGAGCGGACGGCACACGCACCAATTGGATGGCGCTCGACCCGGGCATCGCAGAAACGGACGTCGAGGGCGCTCGCCGCTTCGCCGCGTCGCTTGCGGGCACGGCCAAAACGACGACGGCGGACGGCAAGGGCGAGACGATCGCCGCGTATTCGCAACGTTGGCTGGCCGACCGCACGGGCCGTGTTCAATCCGTTGAGGACGACCGCGCACGGATACGCCTTCACGTCCTGCCGACACTTGGTGGGCTCGTTGCGCGAACGTTCGGACGAGACGACGTCGAGCGCTTGCGGGACGACCTGGACAAGAAGATCGAACGGGGCACGCTCGCCTGGAAAACGGCCGCGTCGGTCTGGACGCTGGTCACGGGCATGTGCGGCGACATGGTGAACGCGAAGAAGCGCGAGTTTCGAACGCGCGACAATAACCCGTGCCGCGACGTGAAGCCCCCCGAGCGCGGCACACGCAAGGCAAAGCAGTACCTCTACCCTTCGGAATTCTTGCAGCTCGTCTCGTGCCCCGCGGTCCCGCTTCGTTTGCGCCGGGCGGTCGCGATTGCGGTTTACACGTTCGTGCGTGACGGCGAGCTTCGCGCGCTGCGATGGGACGGCGGCGACGTGGACATCGACCATGGGACGATGAGCGTCACGCGGTCGCTTGCGCGCACGGGAGCCGTGAAGTCGACCAAGTCGGGCGAGACCCGACGCTTTGCCATCGAGGCCAACGTCTTGCCGCTGCTTCGCACGATGCATAGTGAATCGAACGCGAAGGGCCCCGTGGTCAGCTTCCGCGATCGTCACATGTCGCGCGACTTGCGGCTATGGCTCACGCGCGCCGGCATTACCCGCCCCGAGCTCCACCAGGGGTCTCCGACCCGCAAGCCCATCACTTGGCACGACTTGCGAGCAACGGGCCTGACGTGGCTCGCGGTCCGCGGCGATGACCCGCTGAAGATCAAACAGCGTGCGGGTCACTCCACGTTCTCCACGACCGAGCTCTACGTGCGGGAAGGGGAGGCCATCCGGGAGGGCTTTGGCGAGCCCTTCCCGGTACTGCCGGCAACCGCTCTGGCAATCGTCAACGATTCGTCAATGACGATTGAAAGCTCACGAAACAGCCAAAAACAAGGGGTAAACAGTGGAGGCGCCGGGAATCGAACCCGGGTCCGAAAAGGGCTCCCTCGCGCTTCTACGTACGTAGCCGACACTTTGAATCGCCCCGGATTGCGCCTGTCGGCGGGCTCTCTTCGGAGCTAGTCACCTGTTTGATCTCGCCGCGTGTCCGGTGACCCGGCGTTTGGCTATCCAGCTCGGTTACGCCCTTCGGGGGATGCTGGAGGACCCCTCCGTCGGACGGCGTTCAGTACCTAATTAGGCAGCGAGCGCGATCGCGTTATCGTTCGCAATCAGATTGTGCGGAGGTTTTTACGTGGGCCTACGCGCCACGGTACGCAGCAACGAGTTCGTCATCTCCGTCGAAACCGATCGCCCCCTTTCATGAAGCAGCTACCACTACCATAGGAGCGCCCGCGCGCGCGTCAACCCGAGGCTCGCGCAAAACCGGGCGTTTCGGGCAGGCCCCCGCCACTCCGCCGTCAGTGTCCTGCGAAGAGCATTTGCAGTCGCTCCGCGACCAGCGCTTGGGGGTCGAATACAAGCCCCTCGCCACGAAACCGCGTCTCCGACAGCTGCACGAGGGCCCGTCGCGCGCATTCCCACGCCTCGTTCGTGATCTGCGCTCGCTCTCGGTTCAGCCACAGCCACCCCAGCGCCGTCGCGTCGCACTGCAGTTCGGTCCATGCAGGCTCGTCGAAAGGGCCATGGTTGTGGAAATGCACCCAGTCGTGCAAGCCCCAGAAGAGCGCATTCAAGTTGTCGGCCGCGAGCCATAGCAGATCGCTCGGACGCTCTTGGCGCGCGTAGAGCAGGTCCGTTGCTGCGTCGATGCCCCAAGGCGCGAGAGCCTCCTCCGCCGAAAGGCCCAACCCGAACGCGTGAAGACGGGCGAGTTCGCCCGGCAAGAAATCGCATGCCCGGCGCAGGACGAAAACCATGCGCGCGGGGTCGGACCCGTCGATGGGTGACGTCGCGTCCCACCGTAGCGTCGGGCGACGCCACTCGAGCTGGTCGCTCGCGCACCACCCGAAGGCATCGAATGTGCGAGCCGGTACGACGCGCGGCGGGGGTGGGGTCAACAGATGCACGACGCGAACCGCCGGCCCGCACGAGGCACGAGTCACCGAGCCGTAGTACCATAGGTTCGACGACGGGCGGCGCGGGTGGCCGCCCTGCCACACTTTGCGCGCTTCTTCGCCCCGCGCTAAAGGCTGGCCGACGAAGGGACCCGATGTCGCCGACGCAACCGTTGCCGCCAAAGAAAGAGGTCGGGCTCGCGCTCCTCGAACGCTCGAGCGTCTACATCCACCTCGATCCTCGACAAACCGCCGTCGTCGTTCCGGCCTGGTTCAAGAAGCAGCCGCAACTGGTCCTGCAAGTGGGGCTGAACATGCCCGTACCGATCATGGACCTGCGGCTCGACGATGACGGAATGAGCTGCACGCTGAGCTTTAGCCGCACGCCCTTCTTCTGCGTCGTTCCGTGGTCGAGCGTGTTTGCCATCGTTGGCGAAGACGGTCGCGGAATGGTGTGGCCGGACGACGTGCCCGTCGAGGTCGCGCGGCAGGCGCAGGGCCGGGCCGGGGAGAATCCGCCTCGCAAGGATCAGCCCAAGGCGGCTCCACAGCCGCGCGAACCGAAAGCCGAAGGGCCCACGAAACCGAAGCGCACGCGTAAGCGCCCCGCGCTCGCGGCCGTCCCGGATGGGGAGCCGTCCGCTCCCCCCAAGGCGATCAAGACCCCTTCGGCCGAACGGGCTGCACCCTCGCCTCGTCCTCTCATCGCCCCCGTTCCCGTGACGCGGCCGAGCGCCGGAGCCTCGCGGAAGAAGCGCGAGCTGCCTCCTTATCTTCGTATCGTAAAGTAAGACGACGTTGCCACATTCGTTGCGAGCTTTGAGCGGTGCAGCGCCCAACGCCCGCATCGAATCGCGCAATGGCTTTGGCAATTCCCTCTAGTCTAGGCTAGGGCGCGCCCCCTGTGCCGCGGTTGCCTCCTTTGCGGAGAGGTCAAGTCGCGCGTTCTTCCGTTAGGCTCGGCGCCGTGATCCGCGGGCCGGCACTCAGGTTCAGTCGCACCGGCAACACCACCATGGGTACGCCCGCGTGCTGCAGGCGCCTTTGAATCATGAACGCCGTTTCGTTGTGCAAGAGGCGCGTCGCGAACGTGTCCTCTTCGAAAATGAGTTGTCCCGCCACGAAGAGGCCCATCGGGTATTTCTGAATCAGAGCTTTCGCGAGCCTCTCGGCCTCCACGGCGACTTCGATTCCGGTGGAAAAACTGCTCTCTGCGGGCAACCCCAGCCAGGCGGCGTACTGCACGTACTTGTCCAGGGCTCGTTGTGTGCGCGCCTCGAGCTCGTGCACTTCCGAGATCCCCTTGAAGTTTCCCGAGTCGATGATCGCCACCGAGCAAAAGACGATGCCCTTGAAGTGGCCCGGAAACATGCGCAAGAGGGTCAGAAGCGCGTGGCGTCCGAGGCCGCCGTAGCCGCCCACGAAGAGCACCGCGACCGGTAGCCTCGAATCCATCCCGCCGCTCGGTTGCGTGCCGGCGGGCACGATGCTGCTTGGCTTCTGCACGGACTCGAGATCGCGCAGCGGGTCGGGCAGCTCGTCGTCCAGTCGCCGAATCGCGTCGACCACGCGACCGTAATGGCGTCGGATGGAAAGGCAGACTGAAACGAGCACTCCGGTCACGACGAGCGTCAGCCACCCGCCGGCCGCGAACTTCTCGAACACGGTCACGATCAGAATGGTCAGGCACAGGCCGAGTCCCAAAAGATGGATGGGCAGGTGCTTCAGCCAGTCTGCGTGGTCCTTGCGGTGCCGAATCCAGAAACGGGCCATCCCCAAATTGGAAAGCGAGAACGTCAGAAACACGTTAATCGAATACATGACCACAAGCTTCTCGACGTTGCCGCGCGTGTAGAGGAGCGCCAGCGCCGACGTGAAGCTCATTAGAATCACTCCGTTATGCATGCTGAGCCGCTCGGACAGCGCGGCGAATCGGTGCGGCAACCAGGAGTCCACCGCCATGTTGGCCATGACGCGCGGACCGTCCACGAAGCCCGCCTGCGCGGCGATGAGCAGGAGTCCAGCTTCCGACGCAAGCGCGATCGTCGTGAACCAACCGCCCACCGGCCACGAGCCGATGTGCCAGCTTCCGGCGACGCGATCGAGCAGCACGGCGTTCATGGTCTTGTCTTCGGCGGGCATGGCGTGGACGAGCAGGTACGCCAGGATGATTCCGCCGGCGGTGACGGCCAGCGAGGTCGCCATCAACCCCATCGTGTTCTTGGCGGTGCGGACCTTGGGCTCGCGCATGATCTGGACGCCGTTCGAAACGGCCTCGATGCCCGTGTACGTGCCGCCGCCGAGCGAGTACGCGCGCACGAAGAGCAGGAGCGCACCCCAGGTGCCCAGCGACGCGACGGTGTGGCCGTAGTTGACGGAGGTCTGGTGCGCCACGGCGCCGAATTCGCCGAGATTGCCGAAGATCGCGACGACGAGCAGTACGGCATGCGTCGCGATGAACGCCATAAAGACCGGCAGAATCGCCTGCACCGACTCCTTGATGCCTCGGAGGTTCAAGACGGTGAGAAGGCCGATTGCCAACATCTCGATCACGAGCTTCGAACGCTGCACGGGATCGAGCCACGTGCCGACATCTTCGGCCGCGAGGCGCAACGCCTCGGGACCGAACCAGCTACGCGGAATCATGCTGAAGATGGCGTCTCCGCCCGACGCGATCGACGTCGTGATCGTCAGCATGTAGTCGACGAGCAACGCGCCCCCACTGACGACACCGAACCGGGGCCCCAAAAGCTTTGTGGCGACGACGTACCCACCGCCGCCGGACGGGAAATGCTCGATGATTCGCGAATACGCGTACGAAATGATGAAAACGGTGACCGCCGTGCCCAAGGCCAGGCCCACCGCGAGGGACGAAAAATCATGCCCGTTGGCCACGAGCTCCCGAAATGCGGCCTCTGGGCCGTACGCGGAAGACGAGAGTCCGTCTGCGCCCAGGCCAACCCACGCGAGCATCGCGACCAGCGAGATGCTGTGGAACGTTTGCTCCGAATGGACGTCTTTCGGAGCACCGAAAAGAAGTGGCCTTATCTTGTTCCACATGGTGGCCTCGCTCTCGCCCGAAATATCCCCCCTATTCAATTCCGAAACTTTGGCGAAACGCCACTGGCTAAGGCGGCGTCGGCATCGAGGCAAATCGGGCCAAGGCGGGCGCAATCTAATCCACCGGCCGCGCCCGTCAAACTCCAATCTTGGCAGCGCGCGCGCTCGCCTTCATTAATCCCATGCGCGTACTCGTCACAGGTGGAACGGGGTTCATCGGCCGCGCGCTCGTCGATGCGCTGCGGGATCGTGGAGATGAAGCGGTCGTCGTTTCGCGTCGTCGCGAAGGGGGCGCGACGTGGGATTCGATCGACTCTGCCATGGAGGACGTGGACGCCGTGGTCCACTTGGCGGGAGAGCCGGTCGCCAGCGCGCGGTGGACCCTCGAGCGGCTTGCACTCATTCGCGCAAGCCGGGTCGAAACGACGACCGCGGTCGCGCGCGCCATCGAGCGTTCTCGGCGGAAGCCACGCGTTCTCGTCAGCGCCTCGGCCGTCGGCATTTACGGAGCGGAAGGCGGCGAGGCGCCTCCGCTCGACGAAGACGGCCCGGTGGGCGGCGACGTGCTCGCGCGCATTGCGGTCGCGTGGGAAGCTGCCGCCGATCCCGTTCGCGCCTGGGGCGTGCGCGTCGTGCATCCTCGCATCGGCGTCGTGCTCGGTCGCGGCGGCGGCGCACTGGAAAAGCTCGTCGCGCCTTTTCGCTGGTGGCTCGGAGGGCCGCTCGGGCGCGGGGACCAGTGGGTGAGCTGGATCCATGCCCGCGACGCCGTCCGTGCGCTGCTCTTCATGGTGGACAGGGACGATGTCTCAGGGCCGGTCAACACGACAGCTCCTCATCCCCTCACCATGAACGGGATGGCGCAGGCCATCGGCCGCGCCATGGGCCGCCCGTCGTTCTTCCGAGTGCCCTCGGTCGCGCTTCGTCTCGCGTTGGGAGACGGGTTGTCGAGCGTCGTTCTTGCCGGCCAGAGGGCGCTTC
The DNA here is from genome assembly GCA_963831555.1 of uncultured delta proteobacterium. Taxonomy (GTDB): domain Bacteria; phylum Myxococcota_A; class Polyangia; order Polyangiales; family Polyangiaceae; genus Palsa-1150. The sequence goes on along the minus strand of CAWHQT010000008.1, from coordinate 114,544 downwards.
CCGGCAAGCTCTCCGCCGCCGGGTTCTCGTTCGAGTTTCCCCGCATCGAGGAAGCCCTGGCCGAATTGCTTTAGCGCGCGGCGCTCCCTCGAGCGCTCAAAAGCACCCGCAGCGTGGTCCGCAGCGGCTCGCGGGCGCCCTGCACGGCTTCGCGCGCCCGCTCGACGAATCGCATGCCGCTGGCGCTCTCGAGCGCGCTTCGCGCCGCCTCGCGGTCCAACGCCACCCCATGTTCGAGGACACCGAGCAGTAGCTCGGCGGATTCCGGCGTATCGATGTGTGAGAGCGCGGTGAGGGCTGCGGCGCGGACGGAAGGCGCCGCCGATTCGCGGTAAATGCGTGCCAGCGGATCGAAGGCGTTTTGAAACTGCAGCGCGGCGAGCGCCCGCGTCGCTTGAATGACCACCGCCGGGTCTGCGTCACGAAGGGCGGCGCGCACCATCACGAAACTGCGCTTGCAAAAGAGGGTTTGAACGGCGTCGAGAGCGGCGAATTTCACCTCGCGCTCGGGGCCGCCGAAGAGCTTCTCGAGAGGCGACAGCACGGCGTAGTTTTGAAGCTGGCCGAGTTGGCCGCAGAGCTGCGTGCGAGCCGAGAGGCTGTCGCCCGGCGGGCTCGATTCCGCGGCCAGCGCCGTCAGACGCGCCAGCATGGCTTTGCGCCGAATGAGATCGAGCCAGCGCCCGTCGACCATGACGTCCGCGCAAGCCTCCGCAGCGCTTCCCTGCTGCTCCCACTCGATCACGTCCGTGTGCCAGACGTCGCCGAGTCCCGAGTCGGGTCGGCGCGCGCGGCCCTCGGCGCTGGGCATCTCGACCGGCTCGTCCCTCGCGTCGGCGTACCGTTGTGCTGCACGCGCGTAGTGAGCGCGGCGGCGGCCGTCCAGCGCCAAGAGGCCGAGCTCCGTATAGACTTGGCCCACGCGCGCGTACTGGCCTATGGGGCCGAACGCGAGGATCGCCGCCACGAGGGCGTGCGCCACGATCTCCGGAGGCGCGCCGCGATCCGCGTGCTGCTTGGCCGCCGCGCACCACAGCTCGCCCTGGCGCATCCCGTGCGACGCGGCAGCCGCAAGCAGCCCCAGCGATCGCGCGTACGCGGCGGCTTCTCCGGCGAACGTCGCCGCAGCGGTCGTCTCGCCGGATTCGACCGCGGCTGCGATCGCCGCGTCGAAATAGTCCAGCGCAAAGTGGGTCATGCGGTCTTCGCGGAGGATGCGAATGCAATTGACGTAACCCTCGAGGACATCCTCGAAGGCGCCCCCGTCGCGCCCGACTTCGATCAGTACCTGGAAGCAATCGAACGCCCGTTCGCGCAGTCCGACGGACTCGAAGTGGTCGGCCGCTTCTTCGAGAAGCCGTACGCAAGACACCATGGCGTCGCGCGCTTGGGCCGTGTCGCCGCACCGGCGCGCGCAGCGCGCCAGATTGAAGCGTACGAGGGCATGCACGTACGCGCCCCCTTTCTGCACGGTGTCCGTCAAGCGAGACCAGAGTGAGCGCGCCTTGGCCCACTCCGATCCACGCTCTCGCAGGATGGCGGCCGCCGCGATGCGCCCCGCGCGCTCCATTTCGTCGGCCGCAAGCGCCATGTGGCCCGCGCCCGTCGCCACCATGGCCCGATCCACGGGCGGCACGTGCGGCAGCAGAGACTTCGCACGCTTCCATGCGGACGCGTCGTGGCCGGCCGTGTACGCCACGATGGTGAGGGCGGCACGCACGTCGCCACGCGTCGCGAGCAGATCCTCCAAGGGTCGAAGAATGGCGACATAATCGTGTTCGCCCGCGTGCGTGCGCGACGCCGCCGAGATCAAGACGGAGATCGCCTCGTCGCGATGGTCCCGCGCGGTCGCCGCTTGCGCGTACCGCGGCCCGGAGGAGCGTTCGTCGCGCATGGCGCCGGGCGACCGCCGTCAGCCCGTGGGTGGAAAGCTTCGCCGCGCCTGCCTCCGCCGGGCGCGTTTCGAGAGGCCGAGCAGGCTTTCGACCAATGCGATCAGGACGTAGCAGACGAGGAGCCACACCAAAACGAACGCCGGCCGGGTCTGGAGGCTCACAACGGCGCTCGAACCCACGGCGAAGGCCACGAGAGCAAACGTGCGGCCATTGAGGCGTAGATCTTTGAAGCTCCGGAACTTGATGGTCGACACCATGAGAAAGCTCAGAAATCCCGTTAGCAGCGTCATCGCCCATACGTACTTGGGGCCGTGCAGGGCGAGCGCGTCGCCCATGGCGTGATTGGCGAGCACGAGCGAGATGAGAATGCCGGCAGCGCCGGGCACGGGCAGGCCCACGATGTACTTGCCGGGCTTTCCGGGCGCTCCCTTGTCCCCCATGGACAGTACGTTGAAGCGTGCGAGCCGTACCGCGCCGGTCGCCGTGAAAAGGAACGACACCGAGAGCCCCAACATCGGGCGCTGCCAGAGCGACCACTTGAACACGAGGAGCGCGGGCGCAACGCCGAAGGAAATCACGTCCGCGAGCGAGTCGATCTGCAATCCGAAGGCGCTCTGGGTCTTCGTCAAGCGGGCGACGCGACCGTCTATGGTGTCGAAGAAGAGCGCGAAGACGAGGAGCAAAGACGCCCGGTAGTAGTCGTCATCCCCCTGGGCCGACGCGCTGATGCGAATGGCGTCGAAACCGCAAAATACGCTCGAGAGCGTGATGATGTTGGGCAAGAGAAACAGTGTCTTGCGTAGATCGAGCTTTCGGACGGGGGGCGGCAATGGGGGGGCTTTCGAACGACGCGATCCGGATCCTCCCGCAGAACGGTCGCTCGGTAAAGGCGTGCTCGACATGTCGGACCCCCCGCGCGAACCTTAGACCGGGGCAGCGCTGGCCAGAAATTGGCCCCGCTTGCCCGCGCGCCATAAGCTTCGCGCCGGATGAGACCCCGCGCGCCCGCCCTCGTTCTCGTGACCCTCGTCGTTTCGGGGCAGGCTGGCTGCGCGCGCACGGCCGAAGAGCGACAGCTTGATTCCATGCGCGTCGATATCGAGCGAATTCAGCAGGAGCGTGACGGGACGGATCTGCCGGCGTTGGGGCCCGACGCCGTTCGGCCGGAGGCCTCGGCAGCCGGGGCGCCGGTCCCCGTCCCCGTGGCGCTCCCCGCGGCGGGAGTGGTCCGTGTGGGCACCGATGACGAGGCGATCCCCGACGACTACGCCGACCCGAACGACACGACGCCCCGGCCCATCATTCGCGTTTTGGGGCCGGGAAGCGGTTCGCGAGGTCGTTGGGGCCGGCAGGGCGACGACGTGGCGGGCGAGGCCGCGTCCGACGAAGCGACGTCCATGCAGCCCGATCCGGACGCCAAGCGCGCGTACGATGCGGCCGTCTCGCTCGTCAATGCCAAGCAGTACGTCCGCGGGCTCGAGAGCCTCTCCGCGTTTCTCGTCAAGTGGCCGGACGATCCCAACGCCGACGGCGCTATGTACTGGCGAGGCGAGTGCTACGCCGCGCAGGGCGACTATCCGCGTGCTGCCGAGCAGTTTCAAGGGGTGCTCTCCCGCTTTCCCCAGGGCGCAAAGGCCCCGGATGCGCTCTTGAAGTTGGGGGTCTGCAACCAAAAGCTAGGGCGTCTCGCGCAAGCCAAAGAGTGCTTCGACCGCTTGGCGCAAGACTACCCCGAGGCGGAGGCCGCTCGCCACATTCCTCCCATCCCGGCCTCCCCCGCGTCCGGGACCGCTTCCGAGGATCACCGATGATGCCCTTCGCCCGACGCGCTGCCGTCGTCGCTGCTGTCGCCGTGGGCGCCTCTATCCCTTCCGTGGCCGCGGCGCAGGCCGTGCCCCCCCCGACCGACGAAGGGGCCGCGCCTCCGGAGGCGCAGACGCCCACTGCCCAAGCGCCTCCCGCGAGCGCGCCCCCTCAGTCCCGCGCGGCAAGCCTCTACGGTAACCCGCAAGCGCCGAACGGGACGATCGGGGGTGGGAACGCGACGGAATCGAGCTCCCATCCCATCGCCGGCGACGAAGAAGACTCGTTCGACATCACGAACCGCGGACCGGCAGGAGGAGGCGTCGCCCACGGGAGCGAGAGCGGTCCGATCTTCGCCGGCGGAAGCGGCGGCGGGGGCGTTTTCGTCGCCGGCGAGACGCCCGATACGCATACCGTTCGCCGGGGCGACACGCTATGGGGTATTTGCGACGCCTACTTCAAAAACCCTTACGAGTGGCCCCGACTCTGGTCCTACAACGCGCAGATCCGGAATCCGAACTGGATCTATCCGGGTGACGAAGTCCGATTGAAGTCGGGGGGCGGGACTGACGCGGGCGCAGCCCGGGCGGCGCCCGGGGCGTTCGATTCGAACCAGATGACGCTCGTCGATCGGCGACGTCAGGTCCCGAACGATACCGTCTTTTTGCGCGATCAAGGGTGGGTTCGCGACGAATCCGACGACGTTTGGGGCGAGGTGACCGGATCGCCCGAAGACACCATGTTTCTGTCGAACCTGAATCAGATCTATCTGACCCTGCGCAAGGGTCGCGACGTGCGGGTCGGGCAGGAGCTGACGATCTTCCACACGCGCACGACGGCGGCGGCGGGTGCCATCGTCCAGATTTTGGGGACCGCGCGCATCAACGAATACAGCGCCGAGGATCACATCGCGCGCGCGCAAATCGTGGAGACGCTCGACGTCATCGAGCGCGGCGCGAAAGTCGGACCGCTGACCCGAAGCTTTGCCGTCGTGCCGCCGCGGCGCAACGACGTGGACCTTCAGGCGCATGTGCTGGCGAGCGTTCACCCCAACGAGTTTTTCGGGCAGAATCAGGTCGTCTTCCTGGATCGGGGCGAAGCGGGCGGGCTCAAGCCGGGCAACCGTCTGTTCGTGGTTCGGCACGGGGATGCATGGCGGCAGACGCTCGTAACGGCGGACTCCGGGTTCCGGATATCGGCGGACGACGAGCGGCCCATGCCGCCGATGGAGCGAACGCCGGGCTCGCGCAAGGACGACGACCGCTACCCCGACGAGATCGTGGCCGAGCTCCGGGTGCTGGCGGTCAAGAAGGACAGCGCAGTTTGCCTCGTGACGCAGGCGCGGCGGGAGATCGAGCTTCGCGATCTCGTCGTGGCGCGGAGGGGGTACTGACCCTCGAGCGACGCCCAGGTTGGGTCGCTTCGTCGCCGGAGTGTTCCACTCCAACGAACTTCGCTCTATACGAGAGGCCGCGTGCATACCGTGGGCCGGCTCGGATCGCTGCTCGTCATGGCCGTGGCGTTGGTGGCCTTCGGAGGTCAGCGCGCGCCGCTCTCGTCCTCTCCCGATTCCGACGAAGCGGCGGATCCGGGCGTCGACATGGACGACGATGACGGTGCGGCAGGCGACGAGATCGAGAGCCCCGGCGATGATCTGACCGAGGCGGCGCCGGAGGACGATGGAGTCGGCGCGCTCGCGCACGGGGACGCAGGTGCGCGCAAGCCGAGAAGGGCTCGAGGCGGCTGTCCGCGCAGCATGATCCGCATTCGCGATTACTGCATCGACCGCTACGAAGCCCCCAATCGTCGCGGGGCGAAGCCTCTCGTCATGCAGTCAGCCAACGACGCGGTCGCGTGGTGCGGGGAGCACGACAAGCGTGTGTGCACCGAGGACGAATGGATTGGCGCTTGCGAAGGCGAAGAGCACCGGCCGTACCCCTACGGGCAGACCCACGTCGACGGGCTTTGCACCGACGACAAGCCATGGCGGCAAGTGGACGAGAACGCCTTGGCAAAATGGCCGGCGCCCGAAGCGCGCGCGCATGCCAAGTCCCTTTATCAGGCCACGCCGAGCGGCTGGAAACACAAGTGCGCATCCGAGGACGGAGTGCGGGACTTGACCGGGAATGTCGAGGAGTGGGTGGTGCGCACGCGCGAGCACGCGAACGCCTTTCCCTACTTGCTCGTGGGTTGCTATTGGGCCGGTTGCTATGGGGGAGGCAAGCCAACGTGCCATTCGACGAACGACGCGCACGGGCCCGAGTTTCGCTTTTACGAAACCGGGTTTCGATGTTGCCGGGACGCGACCCGGCCGAGAGAGCGCTAATCGTAGCGCTCGGCGTGCACCTGCTCGCGTCCGAGCGCCATCTCGTTCCGAAGCAGATCGCGGACCGATCCCACCATTCGCTTCAGCCCGCACACGTAGGCCTGCGGCTTGGCACCGCCCTGGGCGCACTGCGTGGTGAGCTCCCCCCAGAGCTCGCGAACGTGGGCCTGCACGTAGCCCCGCCGCCCCGACCACAGGCCTCGGGGTTGCGAGAGCGTGGTCTCGAAGCGGACAAAGGGGTAGTCGCGGGCCGCGGCGCGGAACTCGGCGTCGTACAGCACGTCTTCTTCGTGCCGCGCGCCGAAGAGAAGCCACATCGGCGCGCGACTTCCGGCCGCGACCGCCGCGCGCACCATGCTCCGTAGGGGGGTGACTCCCGTGCCGGTCGCGATGAGGAGAGAGGGCGGCGCGGTCGCGAGAGGCCGCGTGAAAAAGCCATGGGGCCCCATCAGCGAGAGCACGCTGCCGGTTTCCATCGTGTGGAGCCACGTCGATCCTCGGCCTCCTTGAACGCGGGTCACCGCGATCTCGAAGCACGGCGACCCATCCGGCGCCGAAGCGATCGAGTACGAGCGCTTGGCCTCGACGCCCCCCGCGACATCGAGCGGAAGCGAGGTGCTCACCCACTGCCCGGGTTCGAACGTCATCGGTGCGGCGTCCACCCGCTCGAACGTAAGCTCGCGGACGTGCGGGGTCAGAGCGCGGGTCCGAACGAGGCGCGCGTCGAACCGGGGCGGCAAGGCCATCGACGGCCTATGTAAGTCGTTTCGAGGGTCCGCGCACCGGCGAGGGCGGGGCGTTCGACAGGGCGTCCGGACGGTAGGCGTACGCCGCCTTCACCCGAGAAAGCGCGCGAAGGGTTCGCTCCATCCGAAGCAGCGCGTCGAGCGTAGCGTCGGTCGGCAGCGAGAGGGCCCTCGCGGCCGCGAGCACGGGCTCGATCGCGGCGGTCGCGTGCCGAGGGTGAAATACGGCCCCCGGCAGGAGCACGACCGCAAACGGGTGCTGCAGGCCGACGAGGCGCGCGTCGAAGAGCTGCCCCGAGCAAGCGTCCAGTTCGGCCCGGGACGCTTCGTCCACGACCGTGGGAAGGAGCTGCGCGCCGCTCCACACGTCGACGAGCACCCTTCCGTCGGCGCGGAAGAGGCCGCGGTGAGCGCGATCGAGCGGGTCGAGCCACACGCTTTCGTCGTCGGCCAAGTCCGGCGCAGCACGGCGCCCGAACTGCCCATGGGTGATGGCGTCGACCCAAAATGCACGGCTGCGCTCCTCGAACCAGGGGTCGTCGGGGGCGAAGGCGCCCGTGCGGGTCTCGAAGGCGACGCGCATCGCCGCGACGTGCGCGGCGTGCGCAGGGTGCCCTCCGAGTTCGATGAGGTGGGTTACCGTTTCGAGCGCTCCCATCGGCGGCACGCTGGTGTACCCTCCACGAACGTGTCTCGCACCGAAAACCGCGTTTTTTTCCCGCAGGCGGCGCTCGATCAGGCGATAGGCGACGGCACCGTCGACCTCAAGGACGGCGTGCTGACGATCGTGGCGCAGGGCCGTCGATTCGCGTTGTCCGAGGCCGTTCGAGTGACGGGGGAAGTGAGCGGCGCGGGCGACGGGCACGAGGTCGTGGGCAGGGCCAAAGTGCGAGGCTACCTCGAGCAGCTCGGCGCGGAGATCCTCGAGACATCCATGCTGCTCGGCGACGCGGCGTATGACGTCGAGCCAGGATGGATGGGCGTGCCGATCGGCAGCTTCGCCGAGCACGTCGCGTCGGACGCCGCCAAAGAGGCGCGGCAAGCCGCAGCGCGCGGCGGGGCGATGCACCCCGAGCCCACGGACGACGAGCAACTGCTGGCCTCGTGTTTCTCGAACAATCGGTGAGTTCGCGCGCCCGAGCTGGCCAATGGCGCCGGGACGTAGCACGATCCTGTTTGCCGTGACGCAAGAGCTCGCAAATTGGCTATTCGGCGCAACGGCCGCCGCGTATTTGATCGCGTCCGCGCTCTTCGTCGCCGAGCTTCTTGGGCGCACGGGCGCGGCGGTTCGGTGGGCGCCACGATTCGTGGCCCTCGGGGTTCCGCTGCACGCGGCTCATATCGCCGTGTGGTCCATGGTGCTTCACGTATGCCCCGTCGAGGGGATCCACTTCGCGCTCAGCGTCATGTCGATGTTCGCCTGTCTCGTGTACGCGTTGGCGCGCACTCGCTTCCGGATCGACCCCGTCGGGGCGTTCGTCGCGCCGCAGGCGCTCGCGTTTCTGCTCGCTTCCCGTTTCGTGGGCCACGTCACCGACGAGCCGCGCCTGCGAGGTGCGCTCCTTCCGTTTCACGTCATGAGCAACCTGCTGGGCTTCGCTCTCTTCACGCTCGCCTTTGCCGCGGCCGTGGCCTACCTCCTTCAGGAGCGCCGCCTCAAGCACAAGTGGCTCAACCGCGTGGGCCTTCTTCCGGCCGTCGACGCCCTCGATCGTGCGGAGCATCGGTTTCTCGTCGCCGGGTTTCCACTTTTTACGATCGGCATTCTGACCGGAACGATTTGGGCCCGCGAAGTCGAGGCGGGCGGCATCGCCGCCATGGCGCGCGCGGGACTCTCGTATGCCGCGTGGGCCCTCCTCGGCGGCGTCCTGCTCTTGCGCGCGGCCGCGGGCTGGCGCGGGCGCAGGGCGGCGTTCGGCACGATCCTCGGCTTCGGGTTCACGATGCTGGTTCTCATGGCCTACCTCGTTCGTAGCTTGATGGCCGGCGCCGGCGGGCCCGCATGATCCTCGTCGTCGGACTCTCGCATCGAACGGCTCCCGTGGAGATTCGCGAGCGCTTGGCGGCAGGGGCGGACGCCCTTCCGGCGGTGCTCTCGCGGCTCGCCTCGCGTCCAGAGCTCGTCGAAGCGATGTTTCTTTCGACGTGCAACCGGGTCGAGGTGGTGGCCCTGGCGCGTGGCCCCGCGGAGGTCGATGGCGCCCGCCGCGCGATCTGGGAAGAGCTCGCGCGCCAAGGAGGCGCCGCAAGTGGCGACGAGTTGGCTCCTTACTTGTACGAAAAGCAGGGGGACGACGCTGTCCGTCACGTGTTTCGCGTTGCGGCGAGCCTTGATTCGATGGTCCTGGGCGAACCGCAGATCCTCGGCCAGGTCAAGGATGCTTACGAGGCGGCCGTCGCCGTGGGGTCCCTCGGCGGCATGCTCGGTCGCTGCGTGAGCCGCGCGTTCGCCGTCGCCAAGCGCGTTCGAACGGAGACCGCGATTGGGGCCGGCTCGGTCAGTATCTCGAGTGTCGCCGTCGACCTCGCGCGGCGCATTTTCGGCGATCTTGCCGATCGCACCGTTCTCTTGCTCGGCGCCGGAGAGATGGCCGAGGCGGCGGCCAGGAGCCTCGTCAAGGGCGCGCGCGCGCTCCGAATATGCAACCGGAGCTTCGATCGGGCGGCTGCTCTCGCGAGCGAGCTCCATGCCGCGGCGGTGCCTTGGGACGAACTCGGCGAAGAGCTCGCCTTGGCCGATGTCGTCGTGGCCAGTACGGCGAGCAAGGCATACGTGGTCACGCGCGATCTGGTCAAACGCGCGATGAAGGTCCGCAAGGGCCGGACTCTTCTCCTCGTGGATATCGCGGTCCCGCGCAACGTCGAGCCGGCGGCGCACGGGATTGACAACGTTTACGTGTTCAACGTGGACGATTTGGAGCAAGAGGTGGCCCGCGGGCTCAAAGCGCGCCATGCGGAGGTCGATCAGGCCGAACGAATCGTGGCGGAAGAAGTCGCGCAGTTCCTCTCGTGGAGGCGCGCGCTCGAGGTGCAGCCCACGCTCGTGGCCATGCGCGCGAAGGCCCGGGGCATCGTCTTCGCCGAGTTCGAGCGCTCCCTCGGGGGGCGGCTTCGCCACTTGGCCGAAGGCGACCGCGCAGCGTTGGCACAAATGCTCGAAAGCGCCGTGAACAAGCTGCTGCATACTCCGACGACCAAGCTCAAGGCGTGCGCCGCCGAGGGTGACGACGCCGGGGAGCTTGCCGCCGCGGTCCGCTTTCTCTTTGACCTGCAGGAGATCGCTTCTCCGGGAGACTCGGCCGCTCCGCAGGCCGCCCCGATGAGGCCAGGAGGCGAACCGGAACCCGATGGCGACGAGCCATTGCCGCACTGAACACCGGGGACCGAGACACTACCGGCTTTTCTTCTTCGGCGCCGGAGCGCCGGCCTTTCGGGTGGCTTTGTGCGTGGGCGCCTTTTCGTCCTCGCTCGCTTCTTCGTGTGGCGGCCTCTTTTTCGAGGCGTCGGGCGGGGGCAGCGACACGATGGGCACCCGGGGCACCGCTTTGCCACGAAGCTCGATGGGAATCATGCTCTTGTGCGCCGTGTGCGTTTTCGAGAACGCCACGACTTTGGTATCCACCAGGCCCGCGGCACGCAGACTGCCAAGCACATCGGCTTCCGAGATCGCCTTGCTGGCCTTCGGCCGGACGACCCATAGCGCGCCCGCATCCGCCATCCGCGCGCGGAGCAGTGGGATCTTGTCGAGCGCTTCGCGCGTGTCGGCGCCGAAGAAGATCACCGGCGCCCCCGCCGGCACGCGGCCCTCCACGACGCTTGCCGCGAGGTCCCGAATGGCCGTCAAAAAGGGCGTATCCTGCACGCTGACCACCGCCACACGCGACGCGGGTCCGACCTCGAGCTTTTCAAGCAGCCCTTTGGGCTCTCGGATCATGCGCAGCCACCGCTCGGCGACGGGCTCGCCCAGCTCGAAGCGCGCCTCCTGCGTGTCGGTCCGGATGACGAGCGCGTCGCCCACGATGGTCACGTCCCGCATGCGTGCGAACGGAAGATCGAGCCGAAAATCGCCTCGGAAGAGAAGTGCCTCCCCCTCGAGGAGGGCCTTGCCTACGGAGCTCTTTCGCCCGACTCGGACCGTGCACTCGACTTCCAATCCCATTGGTTCTGCCGATGTTAAGCTGCGTCGCTCCCGAGTACGTCATTTTGTGCGATTCGCCTGCCGTGCTCGCCGCCTCCTCCAAGCTCAAAGGAGTGTCCGACCGAGCGCCATGCCGGCCTCCTGCGCGAGCGCGACCGTGGTCGGCCACCCGATGGCCACGTCCGCCCGCCGGATCCGACCTTCATGCCCAATGAAAGCGCGAAGGCGCATTCCTTCTCCCGCGCGTTCTGCGTAGGCCCCCAGAGGCGTCGTACAGTCGCCCCCCACCGCGACGAGGACCCCACGTTCGGCGGCAACGCACATCGCGGAATTTGGGTCGTGCAGCCGCGAGAGCAGCGCCCGGGTTGCGCCATCGCCCTCGCGGCACTCGATCCCGAGGGCCCCCTGGCCGGGGGCGGGGAGCGACGAGTCCGCAGTGAGAATCTGCGTCGCGCGGCCTTCGAGGCCGAGTCGGAGAAGGCCCGCGCGCGCCAGGACGATGGCGTCGCATTCTCCGGCGTCGACCTTCCGCAAGCGGCTGTCGACGTTGCCTCGCACCGGGATCACCACGACATCCGGGCGGCGGGCCAAAAGCGAAAGCGAACGGCGCAAACTCGACGTGCCCACCCGCGCCCCTGCCGGCAGCGCCTCGAGCGTTCCATGCCGCGGAGCGACGAGAACGTCGCATGCGTCTTCGCGCTTGGGTACGCACGCGATGACGAGGCCTGGAGGCAAGGTGCTCGGCACATCCTTGATCGAATGCACTGCGAAGTCCGCGCGCTCTTCGAGGAGCGCCTCTTCGATCTCTTTGACGAAGAGGCCTTTGCCGCCGATGTCGGCCAGCGGCCGGTCCTGGATCCGGTCTCCGCTCGTGACGATCTGCAGCTCGTGAAAATCGATCGTCGGGTCAACGCCGCGCAGATTCAGAACGAACGCCCGGCACTGGGCGAGAGCCAACGCGGAGCGCCGGGTCGCGTAGGTACTTGAGGCCATCGCCTGCCAGCTTACTCGAGGGGGGCGCGCATCGCCGCGAACGGACGCGGCCAGCGAAGGCCGGAGCAAGCGCGGCTTGCTCCGGGCGCTTCCATGCAATAGTGCATGGATAGCAAGTGTTCTGCCGTGCCCATCGTCTGTTGGCCGCCTTGGCCGCGGCCTTCGTGGCGCTGCTCCTTTCCGGGCGCGCGCAGGCGCGAGCGGCTGCCGGCACGCCAGACCCCATGGCCCTCGAAGTGCCCGGGTACGGTGACGCGTTTTATTACAAGCCCCGAAGCAAGTCGCGACGGCCGATCGTGATGTACCTTCATGGTCGAGGAGGGAACGCCTTCGAGGACTGTCGCAAGTGGGCTCGTGTGGCCCGGCAGTTCGGGTGGATTCTTTGTCCTCAGGGCCCGGCAGCGGGCGATAACGGCGGTCGCACCTGGAATAATGATGCCGATGCGGCAAACCGTATCATCGACGCGACGGTCGACGCGCTCCGGGCGAAGTACAAGGGACGCGTTCGCGGGCACGGCAACATTCTCATCGGCTTTAGCGAGGGGGCGTTCATCGCCCAGCAAGTTGGCCTCCGTGACCCCGTTCGTTGGAACCGTTGGCTCATTCTCGCCGCCAACGACCAGTATTGGTTCGGTGACGCGCCCCAGCTTCTCGAGCAGAACCGGGCCAAGATTCGCCGCGTCTATCTCTTTACCGGCGAGAATGACGAGGTCGCCGAGAACACCAAGCGGGCCGGCGAGCTGTTGAAAACGGCTCGCATTCCATTCCGAGTCAAGATTGTACCCGGGCTCGGCCACGAAGTCCCCGCCGACCGCATGATAACCAACTATCGGCGCCCGCTTCGGTGGCTCGTCGCCGCGAGGTAGCGCGAGCGGCGGGTGGATGTTGCGTTGCGTGGGCCGCAAGGGGAACACGCAGATCCTGGAGTGACCGCCGATCGGACATGACCGCCTTGTGCGGTCGCCACTCTCCCGGTTGGGCCACTTAAGCTTGAGGTTGGGTCACTGGGTCCTTGCGAGTGTTCCACTCCAACGAACTTGGCTCTAACGTGACGAGCGCAAGTGACCGTATCCGTGGCATGCGTTGTGTGCTGGCGCCTCCTGTTTCGGGGCGACCCCCTCCGGAACGAGCCTCCCTCGAGGCGGTGCGCCACCTTGGACGTCGGTTTCCGGATGCGCGTGTGCGCGAAGTGCCCCTCGTGCGTGCTGCCGAGCTGGACTTGCGCGCGGATCCAACCGGTTCGACGCGCATTTGGCTAGCGCTCGAAGCGCTGCAGGTTACGGGAAGCTTTCAGGTACGCGGGGCGCTCGTTGCCGTCTCCGCCTCCGCTTCTGCCGCGAAGGCGCGGGCGCGGCACGTGGTGGCGCCGAGCGTGGGAAACCATGGCGTCGCGGTCGCGTATGCGGCGTGCGTTCTCGGCGTTTCCGCCACCGTGGTCGTACCGAGCAGCATTCCACGGACCAAACGCGAAAAGATCCAGCGCTACGGCGCGGAGCTCATCGTCGCCTCGACCGAGCGCTACGAGGTCGCCGTCGCGCTCGCGAAGGACATCGCCCAACGTCAGGGCGCGGCGTTCGTCGCGGCCGGCGAGGACGTGGACAACATGCTCGGCAATGGCGGATCGCTCGGGTTCGAGATCATGCGTGGGTTGGGGGGCGTGCCCGAGCGCGCTCTGGCGCCCTTCGGAGATGGCGGGCTGGTGACGGGTCTGGCGTGGGCATTTGGGGCGGACGCGTCGGGAGCGCCCGACAGGGGTGTATGGGGGGTCCAGAGCGAGGTGTGCTGCTCGATGGCCACGTCGCTCGAGTGCGGGCACGCCGTACACTCGGGCGATTCAGTTGGCCCGACGCTGGCCGAGGAGCTCCGGGAAGGCGTATCCAAAGATGCCTTCGAGCACGCGCGGGCGGCCATCGCGGGCATCGCCGTGGTGAGCGAGGCGCAGATCGCCGCGGCAATGGGGCACGCGTACTGGGACATGGGCCTCGTTCTGGAGGGAACGGCGGCGCTCGCGCTTGCGCCGGTGCTCTTCGGGCTGCCCGACGGACTTCGCGGGGGGGACGTCGTCGTCGTCCTCACCGGAAGAAACATCGACCGGGACCGGCTCGACGCGGTGCTCGCGCGGGCCCGACTCCACGACGGGTTCACCTCACCGCGAGCGCCATCCCGGTAACGAGCGCCGGGCCGCGTCTGATAGGATCCACCGCTCCCGTGTCGACCTCGCGCATCCTCTCGTCGGTCTCGCCGAAGACGAAGGTCGTCTGCGACGTGCTCGTGCGCGACAACGTCCTGAAGGCCGATCGGGTCGAAGCGGTTCTGTCGCGTGTCCTCCGGACGCACGAGCGGGTCGAAGAGGCGGTCCTCGAACTCGGCTTCGTTGCCGAGACCGAGATGCTCAAGAGCCTCGCCGCGTACTACAAGGCTTACTTCATTTCTTCGGAGAAGCTTGCGAAGGTCGAAGTCAGCCCCGCTTTGCTCGACATGATTCCTCAACGCTTTGCGGAGCAAATCGGTATTTGTCCCGTTCTCTTCGACGCGAAAACGCACGCGTTGAGCGTCGTCACCGCCGACCCGGACGATCTGGAGTCGCTCCGCGAGACGCAGCTTGCCTCGGGAGCTCGCGAGGTCAAGCCCGTGCTCGCGCGGCCTACGGCCGTCAAGGCGCTCATCGCGAAAGTGTACTCCGGGGATGTTCATGCGTTTGCCGCGCTCGACCGTCAAGCGCAGGGCCCGGTCAACGCGGCGACGCACGCCTACGATCGCAGCGCCGTGGTCATCGATTCGCGGTCGAGCTCCGTGTTCGTCGCCGCCGCGGCCCGGGGCGGGGGCGCCCCTCGTGCTCCCACTGAATCGGCGCCACGCGAACGTGTACTCGACGAACGCGATCTCGCGGCTGCCGACGAGGCGCCGGTCACCGGGGTCACCAAGGCCCTCGAGACCACCGATGCGAGGGTGTCGTCCGAGAAAGGCGTATCGGGCGCGTCGTTCGTCGAATTGCTCCACGTGCTCGTCAGCTTGCTCGAAACGTCGCGCGTCGATTTGCGCGGACACTCCGCCCAGGTGGCTCGCCTGGTGCGTCGTGTGGCGGAAAAGATGCGCCTCGACTCAGCGAGTACGGCCATGATGGTGGCTGCCGCGTTCATTCACGATCTGGGAAAAATGGGCTCGTTGCACCTGACGCCACTCAACTGCAGCGAATACGAGGGCCACAAAGTGATGGCACAAAAGGCGTTCGGGGTGCCCGAGCGCTTGCTGGAGCCCGTTCGCCTACCGAAAGAAACGACCGAAGCCGTCGCGCACATGTACGAGCGTTACGACGGCAAAGGCTTTCCCGACGGAACGAGCGGCAAGGAGATTCCTCTGGGAGCCCGGGTGCTTGCGATTTGCGACACCTACGGTGACCTCACGAGCAATCCGCGCAATCCCTTCCGGGGCGTGCTTTCGCCGCAAGACGCATGCGCCGCGCTGGCGAAGTACAAGGACACGATTTTCGATCCGAATCTCGTCGATCTATTCCGCAATACCGTTCTCGGCGAGGAGCTCACCGCGCGCCTTCTGGCCAGCCGCTCGCAGGCGCTGGTGGTCGATCTCGATCCCGAGGAAACCACGGTTCTCGAGCTTCGAATGAGCGAACAGGGATTCGTGGTGAAGACGGCGCGAAGCGCGGACCAGGCGGTCAAGATCCTCGCTCTCGGGGAGACCGATCTCGTCATCAGCGAAATCGATCTCGCCAAGAGCGACGATGGACTCAAGCTCTTGACCGAAGCGCGCGGTCAGCCGTGGGGCAAAGACATTCCGTGGGTCGTCTACACGCGCCGTCAGGAGCGGGCGGTCGCCCAGAAGGCGTTCGAGCTCGGCGTCCTCGATTACGTGACGAAACCGGCGCCGGCGGACGTGTTCGTGGCCAAGCTCAAGGCGTTGCTCGAGCAGCGCACGAACTCGCGCACTCATCAAGGAGTGAGCGGCTCGCTGCGCGAGATGGGACTGCCCGATATGGTGCAAGTCCTCTTTCACGCGCGGAAGTCGGGCAATCTCAGGATCCGAGGGCGCGATGGGTCCGGGGAGATCCATTTCGCGGAAGGCCATGTCGTCGACGCGGCGTGGCGAGAGACTCGTGGGGAAGAAGCGTTTTACGCCATGCTCAAGCTGGCAGACGGCGAGTTCGCGCTCGATCCCTCGTTCCGGGCGACCGCCCGCGTGATTCATCAGTCGAGCGAAGCGCTGCTCCTCGAAGGAATGCGGCGCATGGACGAGGGCACGGCGTAGCCGCCAGCCGGCGAGGCGGAGGATCGTCGCGGTCAAGCTCGCGCGGCGAGGCCTGAGGAGCGCGAACCCCGCCGGTCGACCCAACCGTCCAGCGCGGGCCTTTGCATCCGGCCCAGCGGCGAGAGACGCGCGTGGCGTGGTGCTATCTCCTGGGCTCGCGCGGTGTCGTTGGTCCCTACGGCGACGATGAATCGCGCAAACGGGGCAAGGCAGCTCGCCGCTTCCGACAGCGAATCGATCGACGCGACGTGGACGTGGCGTCCGGCCGGGGCGAGTGCAAGGGGCACCCCATGGGCCGTGAGCGCGACCGCATGATCCGGACTCCACCATAGCGTTCCAGCGAACGCGAGCGAGTCGGCCCAGCGCCTGGCGTCCGCGCGCTCTTCATCCAAGAGCGGCCCGCGGGGGACGCGAGTGGCCCAGCGCGTGAGCTCGGCGTCAAGGGAGCGCGCGACGTGCTCACCGCGAGCGGCGTGGCCTTCGACGAGCACGATGCGAGGGCTCAGACACCCCCGCTGATCGAAGGAAACGACGTCCCTCGCGATCGCGCCAGCGGCTTCTGCGACGTCTGCGCCTCGCGTGACGATCGCGATACCCATCCCGGGCCCATGGCCGCGGACGACGACCCCTACGCGAGCGCGGGCTCGCACGGCGGCGACGGTCTCGTCGCGACCATAGACGTGGATCTCCGGGACCGGCGAGAGGGCGACGTCGCGCTCACCAATGATGGTGATCGACGCGTCGGCCGCCGCTTCGACGAGCGCGTGGGTCAGCGTCGGGTCGCGCGGCGAAGGACGGACCGTCACGCGCTGCGAGGCGGCGCGGGCCATCACCAGAGCGCGCAGCGGCGCCACGAAGACATTGGACGACAGGACGACATGGATGGCCTCGGCATCGCCGGCGGCCGCGACGAGCGCGCGCAACTCCGTGTCCGAGGCGCGCCGTTCGAGGCAAGAAAAGCCGACTCCGACCCCCTCGGGCGAGAGGCCGGTCGATTCTGCGAGCGCCGGCACCCAGCGGGTGCGCTGCGCGTAGACGGTTTGGGCCGCCGCGATCAGGCGGCGCACGTCGTTCATGCGCTCGGCGACGGAGCGTGCCCTCACGGCGTCCGCCCCCCCGCAAGAGCCGGCGCGAGAATCTCGTCCAACGCGATGGAGCAGCCTCGCGCCGTGGCGCCGGCCGCCCGCCCGAGCAACTCGAACCCGCCGGCCACACGGCGCACCCGATCATGGGCCAAAATCGCGAATGCGCTATCGACGTTGGCGAGATCTTCGATGCGCGCGATGCCGACGGCGCCGTCGGGTACGGGCGCGAGCGTGTCGGGATCCACGGGCACGACGCGAGCCCAGGGCGGGGCGATGAACACCCCGTGCCGAGCGTGGTCGTCCACGAGCGTGGCCTCCCAGAACTGACTCGACAGCTCCGTCATCCCGTACTCCCCGACGACCGCTCGTTCGGCGACGCCGAAGGTCCGCGCGATTGCGCGGCGGAGGTCGGGCGCGGACACCTCGCGCGAGCGTCCCTTGAAGCCCCCGGTCTGCATGACGCGGCTTCGCGCGGGGAGCGCGAGGACTTCGTCGCCGATCGCGTCGAGCAGGTGCACGAGCGCGAAGCTCGTCGCCAGCAGGATCGCGGGGGCATCTTTGCGTAGAGAGGCCACGCGGCCGCGCAGCGCATCGATTCGCAGTCGACCGTCTTGGACGAAAAACATGGCGTCGCCCGCGGACTCGGCGACGCCGGTCGCAAAGATCGCGCACATATGGGCGAGCGAAGAGTCCGGCGCTTCCCGAGGGGATGGCCCCACGATCAGCACGGAGGCGGGCTGGCCGGCGCCGCCCAAGAGGACCGTGCGAGCCAGCGCGAGGGCGCCCGCATCGTAGGTGCCGATGTCGCGGATCGCGTGCGTGCCGCGGGCGCCGATCGTGGTCCCGCTCGTACGAAATGTGACGGCCGCCTCGCCCGGATCGAAGGCAAAGACCTGCGTGAGGCGGAACGCATCCGTGGGGACGGCGGGAGCCTCGAGAGCGCGCGTCATGCCGCGCACGTCCACGTGTCGGGCCGAGCACAGGCGCGCATAGCCGGGGACGTGCTGGGCTTGAAACCGCGCGAGGTCCACCGCCAGGGCGTCGAACGACTCCGGCATGGGCGCGCCCTGCTCGAACGCAGACACCATGGCGCGCGAGCGTTCATGAAGCGCGCGGCTTCGCGCCAGGACGGTCGTCACGGGGACTCGAGCGCTTCCGCGAGCGCGACCGCGAACGCGTCGAGAAGCGCCTCGCTGATGTTCAGGGGGGGCGTGAGCGTCAGGACGTCGCCGTGCTCGCCGCCCGTGAGTACGATCCAGCCACGACGCAAAAGGCTCCGCACCGCGCCGAGAGCCCTCCCCGCGCCGCCGTGGAGCGCAACGCCGACCATCAGCCCGCGCCCTCGCACCGCGGCGACGCCCAAGCCTCGCGTCGTTTCGCGCAGCCGATCCGACCAGCGCTCGCCGACCGAGAGAGAGCGTTGCGCGAGTCGGGCCGCCTCTAGGGCGTCGAGGGTGGCGAGCGCCGCGGCGCAGGCGGGCGGCGCGCCGAAATGGGTGGCCGTGTGGATCGTGGCCCCGCCGTGGGCGGCCCAGGCCTGCATGACATCCGACCTGCCCAGGCAAGCGCTGATCGCAAATCCCCCGCCGAGCCCCTTGCCGAGGCAAATGAGGTCCGGCACGATGCCGCCGTCCAGGCTCGCCAGCCAGGACCCGCTGCGCCCGAGGCCGGTCCAGATCTCGTCACAGATGAGGAGCGCTCCGTGGCGAAGGCAACTGGCCGCGAGCGCGGGCAGGAACTCGCGCGGCGGGACGACGCATCCACCGCGGCCCAAGATCGGTTCCACCACCACCGCTCCCACGGTGCGCCGCGTGAGGGCGCGATCGACGGCCGCCATGCTGGCGTCGAGGGAGCTTGCATCGAACGGGTACGGGGCAAAGAAGACGCTCGGGTTGAGCTGGTCCGCGAATGGCCGGCGAAAACTGGGGCGCAGGCCGCACGCGGCGAGGGGGCCATGCGATAGACCGTGATAGGCCCCCTGGAACGCGATGACACCGCCGCGTCCGGTGGCAAGCGTCGCCGTTTTGAGCGCCGCGGTGACGGCGTCCGCGCCGGTCGCG
This sequence comes from uncultured delta proteobacterium, assembly GCA_963831555.1. Taxonomy (GTDB): domain Bacteria; phylum Myxococcota_A; class Polyangia; order Polyangiales; family Polyangiaceae; genus Palsa-1150. Next base: position 95,235 of record CAWHQT010000008.1, on the reverse strand, counting down.
CCAAGCATGACGCGCGCGCCCGGATGGGGATAAAGCCGGCATATTCGCTCGCAGAGAGCCACCTTTGCGTCCGATCCGTAGACGTCCCCCAGCGCGAGCCAAAGGCGCTGCTGTTGGCGCTCGACGGCATCGGCCACGACCCGCGGCCGATGTCCGAGGAGCAGCGCGCCGAAGCCGGCCGCGAGATCGACGAACCGATTGCCGTCGACGTCCACGACGTTGGACCCTCCGCCCTCGCCGTACACGATCGCGACGTGATCGTCGCCCGCCTCCTCGGCGCGGGCTTCGCGTCGCGCATCTACATACGGCGACTCGACGGCGGCAAGGCGCGCGGCAAGCTCGCGCGACCGAGGGCCCGGGGGCACGGCGCGTATTTCGGGGAGTAACTGAGTCATCGGAGGTTCGCCGCGCGCCGCCTCGCGCGCGAGGCGCCGGCCGAGGCTAGGAAAGCCAACCCGGGCGCACAAGGCGCCCGTCGGGACGCACGGGGTCGCTTTCGGCGGCCCATGCGCCCCTCGCGCTTGCATCCTCGCGTTGGCGCCCTCGTGCCCCTAGGCGATGACGCGGTTTCGGCCGGCGCGCTTCGCTTCGTAAAGCTTGTCGTCGGCGCGCTGGATGAGATCCATGCTTCCGCGGTCACCCTCCAGCATGGCCACCCCAATGGAGATCGTGACGCGGATGACCTCACCCTGAAAAATGAAGCGGCTCTGCTCGATCTTTTCGCGTAGACCTTCCGCCAGCGCGCGCGCGCCCTCCGAGTTCGTCTCCGGCAGAATGATGGCGAACTCTTCGCCGCCATAACGAGCGAGAACCTCGTCGCGCCGGATGCGCTGTTGGATCAGACGGGCGATCTCCTTCAATACGTAGTCACCGGCCAGGTGGCCGTGCACATCGTTGATCTTCTTGAAGTGATCGATATCCAACATCAGGAAGCTCAGGTCGCGCGTGTGCCGCCGCGCGCGGATCAGCTCCTTGTCGAGCGATTCGAGAAGGTAGCGCTTGACGTGCACTTGGGTGAGACCATCGATGATGGTCATCCGGTAAATCTCTTCGTGATATTGCGCTTCGACGTCCTGCCCGGAGAGGAATTTGAAGATCGTCGGCCCTATCTTGATGCGGTCGCCGTTGCCGAGACGCGCCTCGCGCATGATCTGGTCGTCGTTGACGTACGAACCGTTCGTGGACCCGTCGTCCACGCACCACCAGGCGCCGCTGCGTTGCTCGAAGTGCGCGTGCCGGCGCGAGACGCTGTCGCCCTCGAGAACGATGTGGTTCTCCGTGCCACGACCTATGCGTACGGGGCTCTCGTCGAGCACAAAACGCCGGCCCAGGAGCGTTGGCTCCTTCGTGTAGATGACCACGAGGCAATCGTTGCCCTTCGGGGCTCCGTCCCCCCCCCCGAGCGGCTTCTGCACGATAGCTGTGACTCGAGTTTTCTCCTCAGACTCGCTCACGCGCGCAGCCTCACGATCGGGTGCCGAGGCGCGCCGGGCAGAGCGTGCTCCGGTATTCTTACAATGCCCTCTTGGCAATTGACGTTATTGCCCGCGGGACCGCCGGTCAAGGCACGGGAACACGACGGAGGCGTGCACACAGCTGCGGGTGCAGCACGACGGAGTGGTCAAGCGTCGCAAGAGGCGTTCTCAAGAGCAGCCCGGTCATGCCGGGCACCTCTTTCACGAGCCAGCTCTCGGGGGGAGATCCTCTCGCCCCAAGCCCCACCCCAAGCCCCCCGACGTCCATTTTTGGCCACACGTTCAGCCCGACGTTTCGTGCATGCAGGGCGCACTTGGGGGTCACCAGCCAAAGGTCGATCGGGTGATCGCACAGCTCGCGCACACGTCTCGTCTTCAGGGGTCCGTGATCGCGGCTGCGGAGGATCACCCGCGGATGCACTCCGCGGTGCGCGAGGGCCCGAACGACGCGCTCGGGCCGTGCGAGGGCCGTAACAAGGCCGACGCGCATACGGCGGAGCGCTTCCCACGCCAACAGGGTCCCCGACCCATCCCACGCACCGTTCGAGACGACATGAGCGGGCCAGATGTCTCGAGGCCGCGGTTCCATCCCGAGGTCCGGCGCGGGCCACGGGCCGTCGACGATGGGAACGACGGCGTCGCAAGCGTCGAGGAGGGTCTGGCGCGGCGCGCGGAGGTCGCCGCACGGAGGAAGCGCCGCGGCATGGCCCCAAGGCTCGATTCCATCCAGCGAAAGAAGCGCGAGCGATGCGCGAACGGGGGCCATTTGGGCGACGCCGTCGAGCACCAGAACGTCGGCCTCTCGCGCCGCGAAGGCGACGGCCGCGGCGCGCGTCGGGGCCACGACGACCCGGCCCCCGAGCGCCCCGAGAACACGCGCCGCGAGCAGCGCTTCATCGCCGACTTCTTCGATGGGATCCGTCGTGGAAACGACTCGCGCGCGGCCGGCGTTCGCGCGATACGCATGGCCCACCAGCGTCGTGCGCGCGCCGGCCGCCACGAGTTCAGCGGCACACGCGATCGAAAGCGGGGTCTTGCCCGAGCCGCCGAGCGTGGCGCCCCCGACCGCCACCACCCGCACGCCCGCGGGGATCGCGAGAGAGCGCTCCACGCATCGCCCCATCGTGTGGCGAAAGCCGCGGGCGAGCGCCCGCGCCCACGGTCCACGCAAGACGCCCTCTTCGAGCGCTTCCTCGAACGGGAGCACGGGCGACTTTACCCCCCCGGGCCGCGCTTGTTTCGACAAAAGTGACGTTTGCTATATCGTCGGAGCGCACCGCGCGGTTCGACGCCCGCTCCCGCGCCCGGCCCCATGCTCATCGTCGACCCCGTCCGCCTCGCGCGCCGCCAGCTCGAAATCGACCGCGAGCGCACGGCTCGCTTTCCTCACCTTCTCGAACACAAGAAGGCGCGCATGGTGGCGTCGCCTCTGGCGCTCCTTCGGGGGTCGGCCCCGCTATTTTTCGAGTTGATCCACCGTCACCCTTCGTTGGGCGAGGGCCCGGCCGGGGAGGGTTGGCTCGTGGGCGACGCGCATGTGGAGAACTTTGGGGCCTATCGGGCGGGCGCGCTCTCGACTGCCGAGACGCTGGCCACTCACGCGAGGGAGGCCATCGTCTTCGACCTGAACGACTTCGACGATGCGTTCGTCGGTCCGTGGCGACTCGACGTGCTTCGCTTGCTCACGAGCGTCGTGCTCGGCGGGCGCGAGACCGGCGCGAACGGTCCCCGCATCCTCGACGTTTGCGATGCCCTTCTCGAAGCGTACGTCGGCGTCGCGTTTCGACGCAAAAGAATGCCGGAGGCGCCGCCCACCGTGACCGCTTTGGTCGACAAGGTGCGGGGCAGAACCCGCAAAGCCCTGCTCGACGCGCGCACGGAAGTGGTGGGTGGACGACGGCGCTTCGTTCGCGGCGACCACTTCGAGGCGATCCCCGAGAAGCTCCGCGCCAAAGCGCAGCGGGCATTTCACAAGTACGCAAGGCGCCTGCCCAAGAGCGAGATCATCCCGCCCCCGGCGCTCGAAGTGCTCGACGCGGCCTTCCGCATCGCCGGCACGGGCAGTCTCGGATGCCTGCGCGTGGCCGTGCTGGTCGCTGGCAAAGGGGGAGCCAACGGCGCATGGATCTTCGACATGAAATCCCAGGGGAGTCCCTCGGGCGCATGCCTTGTGCGCCCGCAGAAGCAGGATCCGGCGGCGCGGGTTTGCTCTGCCCTTCGCGCTTGCCTCGCACGGCCTCCCCGCATGATCGGCGCAACGCGCCTGCGTGGCTCGTCGATGTTCGTCCGCCGCCTGGCGCCACAGGAAGACAAGGTCGACTTTTCGCACCTCGAGCTGGACGAGCTTGAACCGCTCGCGCGTTACTTCGGTGCCCTGCTCGGCGCGGCACATCGCCGCGGCGCCGCTCGGACCCCCAAGAGACCGTGGAACGAAGGGGACCGCGCTCGTCTTTTGGAGCGCGCGCTGGCGCTCGCCGGGACGCACGAAGCGATGTACCTCGCGTACTGCGATCTCGTTCGCCGATGACCGGGGCGGCGGCGATTCGCTTCTTCGACGCCGTCGCGGGCCGTTACGACCGCGTCTATGCGCTGCCGGCTGCCGAGTCGCGCCGCCGCATGGTGCGCGTGCTGCGCGCGCTGCCCCCGGCCCCGTCGCGCGTCCTCGACTTGGGCGTCGGGACCGGACGCGAGCTCGGCGCACTTCTCGACGCGGGGCTCGTGCCGACCGGAGTCGATGCGTCCAAACCGATGATCGAGCGCTGTGCGCGGCGGGCGCGCCCGGTGCCGCTCGTCGAGGCCGATTTCTGGCAGCCCCCGCTGCCCTTCGAGTCCGGCGCATTCGATGCGGCGATCGCGTTGCACGGAACCCTCGCCCACCCGCCCGACGGGGGCGCGCTCGAGCGGCTCGGGAGCGAGCTCGCCCGGGTCGTCGGCAAAGGGGGAATCGTCGTCGCCGAGGTCCCTTCTCCCGCGTGGCTCGACGCGATCGTCTCGGCGCCCCGCTCGGAGGATCGACACGTTCGACGGACGGGCCCGCGCACGTGCCTCTGCGAAGACGTCGTCGTGGGATTCTCCATCGAGGCGCGCGTCTTCGATGACGCCGAATGGCGCGTGGCACTCGGTCCCGCCTGGCAGACGAGCGTAGAATCGCTCGGCGAGCTGGAGTGGTTCGTGGTCGCGCAGCGCGTGTGAATGGCCACGGGCCGAGGCGACGCCCACGCGACCCCGATGCCTGCGTGGGCACGAGAAGTCGGCGCAAGCGCGCTCGGGCATGCTACGTCCGAACGGACCTTCGCACCGTGGATCTCCTCTACTTCGTTCTGCTCGTCAGCTCGCTGATTTTCATCCACGAATCCGGGCACTTCGCCTTCGCCAAAATCTTCGGCGTCAAGGTTCTGACGTTCTCGATCGGCTTCGGCCCCAAGGTCCTCCGTCTCCGGGGCAAGGAGACCGAGTACTGCGTCGGCCTGCTGCCCCTCGGCGGCTTCGTGAAGATGCTGGAGCAGAGCAAGCACACGGAGCCGATCCTGCCCGAGGAACGCAGCCGGACGTTCGAAGCGCAGAGCGTTTGGAAGAGGGTCGTGATCGTCCTGGCCGGTCCCGCGATGAACCTGCTCTTTCCGATCGCGCTTTATACGTCCGTCTTTCTCGAGGATGAACATTTTCTGCCGCCGACCGTCGGCGTCGTCATGCCGGGAAAGCCCGCCGACGGCAAGCTCAAGCCGGGGGACCGAATCGTCCGCATCGATGGCGATGACGTCACCAGCTTTCCGGAGGTCCAACGCGCCATCGGGCGGCGCGCCGGGAGATCCGTCACGCTGAGCGTGCTACGCGACGGCAAACCGCTCGACGTCAGCGTGACTCCGGCCGACGAAACCGACGTTCGCGAGCTCGACATCGTCGAGCACACGGGCCGCATCGGCATCGATCCGCGCTTTCCCGCCGCCGTCATCGGCGTCGCCCGACCGGACTCGCCGGCGGGCCACGCCACGCTGCAAACGTTCGACCGAATTACGGCGCTCAACGGCCGGCGCATCGACCGCTTCGTCGATCTCGTCGACGCGCTGGCGGACAACCGCGGGGACCAAGTGGTTCTGAGCTACCTGCGTCCAGTGGAGGTGCCGCGCGCCCTAGGCGGTTTGTGCGAACTCGCGGTGCTCGAGCCCGGCGTCGCGCAGTTGACGCCCACGCCGCGTCTCGCCGGCAGTACGCCGCCCGCCGACGCGCAAGCGCGCGCGGCCGATGTTCTCGAGCGCGCGGGTATCGAGACGGCCGATATGTACGTCGCCTTCGTGCCCGAGGCCTCGAGCGAGTGGCGCGCGGGGCTTCGGCCAGCCGATCGGATCACCATGCTCGACGGCGCGCCACAGAGGCTCTGGCGTACGATGGAGGACGAGCTCGTTCTCGGGGCGGACCGAATGCACGAGCTCCAGTGGACGCGCGAAGGGGCCCCGATGCGCGGCTTCTTCCAGCTCCGCAAGGAGCAATGGGACGACGAGTTCGGGCAGCACTACGAGCGGTACGTCTTCCGGACCGACGATTGGGTGCCGAACGCGCCGGACCGGCTCGTGCCGAATCCTCACCCGCTGGCTTACGCCGTGCGCCGCGGCGTCGAGGAGACCGGGAGCGTCATCAAGTTCATCGGAGTCGGCATGTTGAGGCTTGCGCAGGGGCGCGTATCGCTCTCGAGCGTCGGCGGCCCCATCACGATGTACGACATCGCTGGCCAGGCAGGCGCGCGGGGTCCGGCGTACTTCGTTTGGGCCATGGCGCTTCTCTCGGTCAATCTCGGAATGATCAACTTGCTGCCCATCCCCGTCCTCGACGGCGGACACCTCTTGTTCTTCCTCTTCGAGGCCGCGCGCCGCAAGCCGCTGCCGCTTCGGGCGCGCGAAGTGGCGAGCCTGGGCGGCATGATCGTGCTCGTTCTCTTGATGTTGGTGGCGTTCAAAAATGACGTCGAGCGGCGCTGGGACGTCATCGTCACGCAGGTGCGCGAGATTCTCTCCAGTTGAAGACCGACGTTGCGGAGATCCCCGACGATCCCGGCCGGAAAGAGCGAAAAGCGTGAAGCGCCCGATGGTCAAGACGACGTCCCCCCGCGAGCTTGCCGCGCGCGTACTGTACCGCGTGGACAACGATCGCGCGTTCGCGTCGGCCGCGCTCGAGGCGGAGCTGTCGCGCGCGGTGCAGCTCGACGCGCGCGATCGGGGGCTCGCCACGGAGCTGGTCTACGGGACGCTGCGCGTCATGCCGTGGCTCGAAGAGGCGATCGCGCGCTTCGCTCCGCGCGGGATCGACAAGCTCGACGCGCTCGTTCGCGTGCATCTCCTCGTCGCCGTGTACCAGTTGAATTTCATGCGCGTGCCGGCGTTCGCGGCCGTCAACGAAGCCGTCCAAGCCGTTCGGGACAGCCGTGGGCCGGGCCTCGCCGCGTTCGCCAACGCGGTGCTTCGAAAGGTCGCCGATCGCGTCCGCCAACACGGCGAAAGCGACCGCGAGGAGGCCGTTCTGGCTTCGACCCCCGCTTGGCTCGTCGACGCCCTCGGGCAGGCACTCTCTCCCGAGGGCGCGCGAGCGTTCCTTCGCTTCGGCACGGAGCCGCCTGCCGTTGCGCTGCGTGTCCGCCATGCCTCCGAGCGCGACACCTGGATCGACGCGCTCCGTCAGGCCGCGCCCGCGGCGCGCTTCGAAGCGGGGGCCGTGTCTCCGTTGGCCATCCTCGCGCGGGGCGCCGGTAAGCCGCAGCGCCTGCCGGGGTCGCAGGAGGGATCGTGGTCCATCCAGGAAGAGGGATCGCAGCTCGCCGCGCTCGCCGTCGGTGCGCGGGCCGGCGAAGCGATCCTCGATGCGTGCGCGGGGCGCGGCAACAAGACGGCGGTTCTGGCGCGCGCCGTGGGGGATTCCGGCGCGGTCGACGCCGGCGACTCGATGCCGTCGAAGCTCGACCGCCTGCGTGACGAGCTCGCAGCGGTCGGTTTGCGCCCGCGCGCCACGTTCGCGGTCGACTGGTGCGCGGGCTCCGGGCAGGTGACGGGGCACTACGATCGCGTGCTCGTCGACGCTCCGTGCTCCGGGGTCGGAACGATTCGACGGCGCCCGGAAGTTGCCCTTCGGCGCGAGCGGGCCGATCTCGAATCGATGACGCGACGCCAGATCGCGATCACCGCGGGCGTCGCCGAGCACATACGCCCCGGGGGCACCTTGGTCTACGTCGTGTGCAGCGTCCTCCGCGAGGAGGCCGAGGAGGTCGTCGAAGGCCTCCTTCGCGCGCGCCCGGACCTCGCGCCCGCGCCGTTCGACGCGCCGGAAGCGCGCGCGGTGGCCGGCGACGCATCGAGCTTCCGGCTCGTCCCGCACCGGCACGGCACCGACGGCTACTTCGTGGCGCGGTTCGCGCGACGCGGAGGCTGACGCGCCAGCCCCGCGCCTCGAACCGCGCCGTTTCGCGGGCCTGCCTCCCGTGCGGCCTTTGCGCCCGGCCCGCGGCGCTACGGGGCCGTGAAGACGCCGTAGATTGGAGGCGTCAGGCCGGAGAACGCGCCGGGCAGTCCCATGTTTTGCCCGCTGATCGACCCACGATAGAGCCCCGTCTCGTCCGCGATGTAGACATCGCCGTAGGCGTCGCACGACACGGCGTACGGCTTTGCGATCGGGCCGCCGAACGGCGCCCCGATGGGCGCTCCCCGTGTCGTATAGGCCTGCACCGCCCCGTTGCCGAGATGGGTTCCATCGTCGATGAAGCCGACGACAACGGCGGTGGTGCCGCCGGTGACTGCTTTGGGGCAAACCGCAATCGAATAGGGCTCGTCGTGCGGTCCCGGCGCGACGAACTGCGTCGCGTAGTTCATGGTTTGCTCCAAGGCGCCGTTCGGCGAGTACTCCGAAACGCCGTACGTCGGAACGCCGCTGAAGGCGAATCCAGCATAGTTCGCGACCCAGATCGCGTTGTCGTCGGAGTCGTAAGCCACCCCCGACGGACCATAGTGGCCGGGAAACGCGGCGGGGACCGGTACCCCGGCGGCGGTATACGCGTTGACCGAGGCCGCGCCATTGCCCACGAAGAACTGATTGTCGAGAGGGTCGTAGGCGATACCGCGCGGGACGCTCAGTCCGGGAAAGGCGCCCGCCGCGAGCGTCGCGGGCTGGAGATTGAGGCTGTAGGCGTTCAGCGTATTCGTGAATTGGCCGATCGTAACGTAGAGATCACCGTTCGCGTACGCAATGCCGCCGCCGTTGATGTCGCCGATCGGCGACTGCACGGCCACGTTACCCATCGAGGCTCCCCCCGCGCTGAACGAAAAGAGACGCGTGCTCGAGTCGACCGCAAAGATCGACCCCGCGGGGGGGTAGTAAGACAGGTTGTCGAACTCGGCGAAGACCTCGGCGCTCGAGACCGAATTCGCCTGCGTCGCGAAGATGATCGAACCGATCGTGGTGCCCGCCGGCGCAGTGAGCACCATATTTTCCCACGACCCCCACTGGGGCGTCCCGTAAGCGTACGGATAGAGCGTTTCACCGAGGTAGTTCCCGCTCGGGTCGAAAGCCTCGATGAACGGCTCGTTCGTTACCGGGCCGAGAGACTCGATACCGAGGTAGGGCTTTGCCATGATCCCAACCCACGTTTTGGGGGTTGCAAAGACCGCCTTCACTCCGCCGTCCCGTCCCGAATATTCCGGAAGTAGGGCCGGGGGTTGGGCGATGGTGACGTCGTTGCCCGAAGGCGTGCACGAGGGGGGACTGGTCACGTACGTGGTCGAGCACGAGACGGCGGGAACGTGGCCCACGTCGGCGAGCGCGTACACGTTCGGCGAAGAAACGATCACGTTCTGCCCGTTCGGAACGAGCGCGCTGAACGTCACGTCGGGCTCGTAGGTCGAGCCGATGAGCGTACCGCTCGGGACATCGTCGAACGTGATGAGCCCCTCCGTCTGGAGCGGCAAGCGAAGCACAGGCTCCTGGACGAGGGGCGCCAGGATGGCGGTGTCCACCGCGACCGCAAGCGGCTCGGAGGCCGTTCCCACCGGGTCTCCCGAATCCATGGCTTGTCCTCCACATCCGGCCAACACGGCAACGATCGACGGAGTCAGAACGATGTAGATCGCACGCATGACAATGTCCTTTCGGCTAAAGCGCGAACCCTTTGCGGGCCCGGCGAGCCCCGTAAGAGCAAGGCCGATGCCGACGAAGGGCAGCGGCTCGTCTCCCCATTTTCGCCGCAAATGCCGGCAAGCGAGCAATCTGCGCGCGCTCTCGAATGGACGGCAAGGCGTCGACCGACGACGGGACGTCGACCGACGGCGGAGGTTTCGAGTACGCTACCCGGTGCCCATGGATCTTCGTGACCAAGCGCGGCTCCCGGACGGCGACTCCGCTTCGCTGTGGCGGCAGCTGCAGCGGCTGGTCGATCGGGTGAGCACCGCGGTCGAGGGCGACGCCGCGGTCGACGATTGCCTCGACATTCTCGTGGAGCTGCTCGAGGCTGCGCGCGGCTTGATCTTGCTCGATCGCGAAGACGGCACGACTGCCGTGGTCAACTCACGCGGTCCGAGGCGACCGCTGAGCGCGTCGGAGCGCGAAGAGATGAGCCGTACGCTGATCCGGCGGTGCGTGGAGTCCGACGACATCGTCGTTTGGAACGGGATCGATCATCCGATCGATTCGACCAGCGTTCTCTCGCTCGGCATCACCGCCTCGATGGTCGCGCCGCTTCGCGGCCGGGGCGCCGCCCGGAGAGGGGTCGTCTACGTCGATTTTCGCAAGCCGCGTCTCTCCGTGGACGAGGCGGACCGGCAGTTCTTCGTCGCCGCCGTCGCGATCATCGGCTCGATGGTCGAGCAAGCCGCCTCGACGCGAAACGCCCGCGAACGCCTGGTCACCGCGGCGTCCCACTTCACCCAGTGCCGGCGGCGGCCACCGCTGGCCGACCTGCTCCGCCCGGCGGGAATGAAACGCGCCAAGCCCGACATCGAGCTCGCGCTGGCGAGCGACGCGCCCGTTCTCGTGCTCGGCGAATCGGGGACGGGCAAGACGCTCTTCGCCGAGGCCATCGCCGAGGAGTCCGGCCGGAGGCCCATCGTCCGCGTGGTCCTTGGGGGAAGCGATGACCTGAACACGGTCACCTCCGAGCTTTTTGGCCACGAGCGCGGCGCGTTCTCGGGCGCGACCGCGAAGCGGATCGGGCTCGTCGGGTACGCCGACGGCGGGACGCTGATCCTCGACGAGATCCTGAATCTGCCTATCCATGCGCAGAAACTCCTGCTCGACTTCACCCAGTTCGGGACCTATCGCCCCCTCGGGCATGATCGCCCGGAGCCGAAGCGCGCGACGGTGCGCGTCATCGCCGCGACCAACGGCGACATGCGCGCCGCGATGCGGGAGGGGCGTTTTCGGGAAGACCTCTTTCATCGCCTCACCGGAATCACCGTGAACGTGCCCCCCTTGCGCGACCGGCGCGGCGATCTCTGCGATCTCGCGCAGAGCGCGCTAGCGCGGATCGACGCGGTCCGCGCGTGGACGCTGTCCCTCGATTTTCGCAAACGCTTGGAGTCGAGCGCCTACGCGTGGCCGGGCAACATCCGGGAGCTCGAATGGGTCGTGCATCGCGCCCGAGATCGCGCCGTCCTGCGCGATCCCAACGCCTCGGAGCTGTGCGAAAGGGACCTGGACGATCTGGCCACGGGCAACGCGGCCGGGGAGGAGGACGTCCTCGACCTGAAGAGCGGCAGCGCCGCGGAAGCCTGGTCGCGGATTCAGCGCGTCAAGGAACGGTTGGAGGAACGAGAGCGCGAATTCTTGCGCGAAGTGCTGGACCGCCACGGCGGCGTGGTGGCGCAGGCCGCGAAAGAGCTCGGCATCGCGCGGACGACGCTGGCAAGTCGCGGCGACGTCCTGCGCCCCTCACGAGGCCGCAATAATTAGCGGCAACAACTGGGAGATGGCGGACCGGCAGGACGCAAAAGACCCGCTTGTCACTGGGACCGCTGGTGTGCGAAACGTAAAGTGCATAGACGGCTCGGGGACGCCCGCTTCGAACGTCGACGCCGAGGTACCCATGCTCTTCGAATGGCAAAGTCGCGGGGTCGCAGCCTTGTGTGGCGCGCTCGTCGTCGGGTGCGACTCGACGGGCGCGAGCCCCGCGGCAGACGCGGCTGCCGACGGGCTCGAGCAAACGGCGGATGCGACCGAGACGGATCGCGCGCCGGATGATGACGCCGTGACCTCCTCGGACACCACGCTCGAACCGGCGGATGCGCCGGCGGATGCCACGGCGGCTGATGGCGGGGGCGACGCGGGCGGCGACGCGGCAAGCGCTTCCCGCCTCCTCGTACCCGGGTCGAACCTGAGCGTCGGAGGACTGACGAGCGACGGGTACATCATCTACTATGGTAACGATACCCAAACGTATTATGCCGAATCGCTGGCCGGGGGTCCGCCGACGGTCATCGCGGCCGCACCGTTGAGTGATTACTCCGGATTCGTCTTCGTCATCGGACGGGTCGCGTTCGCGTGGTCATGGAATAACCAATACGTCGGCACGTTGACCTCTTGGACGGCCGGAATGACGGAAGGGGTTTCGCTTACGACCGCGGGCCTCGCCTATCGCTATCAGACGGTGTGGGTGAGCGAAGACTCCAAGCACGTCGCGTACATCCAGACCACGAGCGACGACGCGAGCGTAAGCTCGATTTACGGAGCCAACGTCGACGGGACGGGCGCGACGCAGCTCCTCGCGAACGTCGACACGAATGCGTCATTCGAAGGCAGCTTTCCCAGCTGCTTTCCGCGGCTCGTCTTCCGCGGCGATGCGGCCGTCATTTCCTATTGCACCGCCGCCGATGCGGGGTTGTCGCCGCAGATTCAAGCGTTCTCGATCGCGAACGGCTGGGTTCCCACCGCCACGATTCCGATGTGGGTGGAGTCTCTTCAATACAATGCGATCGACGAGGCCCAGTTCACCTTCCCGTTCGCGGTGGACCCCGAGGGTACCCGCGTGGCCGCGGCGTCGGCGTCGAGCGGAAACGGCGCGCTTCAAGTCTTTCCGCTCGACGGAGGACCCGGCACACTCGTGGATCCCGGCGCAGTGATCGGACCCGGGTTGTCGTTCGCCGGGTCGCCCACCGAACCTTGGAGCCTCCTCTACAACAACGATGCGGGGGCGCTCGATCAGGCCTACGGCTCGAGCCCGATGTCACGGACGCTCGTCGACGTCGGCGTCAACTACCTCGACGCGTTTTCGACCGATGGCCAGTGGCTCCTCGTCTCGAGTGCGCTCAATGGGCAGGGGTGGTTTTCCGATTTGAGCTTGGTCTCGACCCAAAGCCCCGGTGCGCCCGTGCTCGTGGCTTCGTCGACCCAGTATGGCGGATACCCGGTCGCCCCCAAGACCGTGGGGACGGCGCCGCGCGGTTTCACGACCGACAACGCGTACGCCGTGGTGATGACGAACCTGGGCTTGAACAGTCAAAATCAATGGATCGGAAATCTTCGCTCGATGCCGGTGACTCCGCCGTACACGACCACGCTGTTGACGAACACGTACGTGCTCAACTTCGTGACGCTGCGGGGCTCGGAGATCCTCGTCGGCGACAACTTCCTCGACACCGACGGCGGCTCCTTGCCATCGGTCGATCTCGACGTGGTCGACCCGGCTGGAGATGGCGGCGTCGTCACTATCGCGCGGGGAATTCCGGGAGACGTGGTCGTCTCGAGCGACTTGACCCAGGCCGCCTACGTCGTTTCAACCGGTCCCGCGCCCGGAATCTACGTCTCCCCGTTGCCGTAGAGACGGAGCCAGCTCAGGGCACGCGGGCGCACCGCACCCCTACGTCGCCGTGGCTAAGATCGGGCGGACTGAACTGCCGAATGTAGTTGTAGAGCTGCGCCGGATTTGGGGTCGCGAAGCTCCCTCCGCGGGCGCCCCGCTGCGTCCCCCCCGCCGTCTGCGCGCAATCCACGCAAGGGAGCGGGAGCACATCGGACGCATAATCGAGGCCCCACTCGTACACGTTGCCGGTGAGATCGAGTTGACCCCAGACGCCCGCGCCGGCCGGGGCGGAACCGACGGCAGCCACGTTGGCCAAGCCCTCGCAGTCGTTTCCGCCCGCAGGCAAGGGGGGATAATAGCAATCATAGATCGCGAGATGCGCGTTCGGGCCCGGGATCGTGTTTCCCCACGCATAGTCGTTCGCGAGGCTTCCGCCCGCGGCGGCGAAATCCCACTCCACGTCCGAGGGGAGGAAGCCGCCGTCCCAAATGCAAAAAGCATAAGCTTGATACCAATTGATGCAATCGATGGGGCGCTTCTCCCCGGAGTCGGTGGCGGCCGCCGACGTCCAGGTTGCGGTTATCCCCGAATCGTCCGAGCAGCGTAGAAGCTCGCGGTCCCAGTCGGCCTTCGTTTGCGGGAGGTAAGTCTCCCAAGAGCTGTCCCAACCGCTCTCGTACAGGGGCGCGGCGTCACCTCCGTTCGAGAGACCGTTCCCATCGTTCAGATGGGTGTGTCTGCCGGAGTTCGGGGCGGGTGTCCACGGGGCGGACCCGTCCTCCGCCGCGACCGCATCGACGAACGCACGAAAGCGCCCGACGGTCACCTCGTAGCGGTCGAGCCGGAACTTCGAGACCGAGGCCGGGAACCTCCGGTAGGGGACGTCTACCGCGTCGTCCCACCAAAACGAGCCGCCCGCCACCGGATCGCTCGCGCAGCAATCGTCGTTCTCGTCGAGCCCGCAATTGGTCCCTGCGCCTGGCGCGCCGCTCGTGCAGCTCGGGGGCGCCGTCGCGCAGACCCCGTCGACGCAGTCCAACCCGGCGCCGCAAGGCTCGTCGCACGAAATCGTGGGGGAGCCGGTGTCCTCGCTTGCGTCGACGTTCCCGCCGACGACCGTCGCGTCCGCGACCGTCGCGTCGGCGGCGTCCGTCCCAACGGTTGTGTCTCGCGCGACGGAAGGTGCGGGCAAGCTCGCATCCGCGCCGGCGGGCGGGAGGTCGCCGGCGCTGCACGTCCAGAGTCCCGCCCACGTGCAGCCCCAGCTCTCGAGGGGACACGCGGTCGGTCCGCCGTCGAGGGATTCGCCCGCAGCGCACGCCGATCCGAAAACGACGGGCAGCTCGGCCACAGCCGCCGTCGGTATGTCCGTAATCTCGTACCGCTCGATGTCGACGGCATCGGTCGAATTCCACACTTCGAGATCGATCCTCGCACCGGCTTTTGGGTCACCATTCGACGCGATCGCCACGCTCGTGGGAAACTGAACGTGCCCCGCTCCGATCGCGTCGTCGATCGCGAAACTTGCGTCTTGGTAGGTCGTCGCTCCGTCCGTCGACCCGATGACGACGACCAAGCGACTCAGATGGTCGGGCGACAAGGAGGGATCGACGTTCATCTCGATGAGCAGCCCTCCCACTGGCGTCGTCGCGGGTGCGCACGCGGCGCCCGCAAGGAGGGCGACGCCGAGCGCGGATCGCCTGGCGCAGAGCCCTTTCACGGCGTCCTCGCGCATCGCGCGCCGACGTCTTCGTAGCGCGCTCCCGGATTCCGCCGGCGCGCGCGCGGACGTGTAGAGGTACGACTCGGCGCGTTCAAAGCCTCCTCCTTGGAACGCGCGCTCCGTCCCGCCGGAGAGCGCCGCACAATCGACGCACGGCGTCGGATACGTTGGCTCGTAGAAGTCGAGCGTCCACTCCGCGACGTTGCCCGCCAGATCCCATTGACCGAAGAGGCCGCGGCCCATTGAGAAGAGCTCTGGGGAAAGCCCGACTTGGGCGAGATTGTTCGCGGTCGCGCTCGCGCACGGGGTGAGGTCAGGAAAGAGGCAGTCATAATTGGCGAAGACGGAGCTCGTGCCGGGATCGGTCGAACCCCAGGGGTAAAGACGCTGCATTGCCCCCCCGGCCGCGGCGAAGTTCCACTCGGCCTCGCTCGGAAGAAAGCCGTTGTCCCAAATGCAGAATGCGTAGGCTTCGTACCACGTAATGCAATTGATCGGCCGCGCGTCGTTGGCGCCGACGGACGGCGTCCACGTCGCCGCGGGCGAGCAAGCGAGGTTCGCATCCCATTGCGCCGGGTCGGATGGAAACAGGGTGTCCCAGGACGGATCCCAACCGGTCTCGTAACCTCCCGCATCGCCACCGCCGCGGAGACCCTTCCCACCCGCCAAATGCACGTGCGTTCCGGCGCCGGCGGCAGGGAGCCCGGCTCCGAGGATCACCGCGTCCACGAACGGGCGGAAGCGTCCGACGATGACTTCGAAACCGTCCAAACGAAATCCGCGAATCGTCGCGGGTGCGCCCGCGTCTTGATGGAGCGGATCATCGCCGCGAAGAAAAGCGCCTCCGGCGACCTCGAAGCTTCCGCAGGGCTCGTAATCCCCTTGTCCGACGCAGCTCGGAGGCACGGCCACGCAGCTCCCTTCGAAGCAATACGTCGTTCCAGCGGCGCACGGCGCTTCGTTCTGCCATTGGCCATCGGCGCCG
The DNA here is from genome assembly GCA_963831555.1 of uncultured delta proteobacterium. Lineage (GTDB taxonomy): Bacteria > Myxococcota_A > Polyangia > Polyangiales > Polyangiaceae > Palsa-1150. The sequence continues at coordinate 79,285 of CAWHQT010000008.1, read as the reverse complement.
CAGCGCTCGATCGTTTCGAAGTCGAGACACTGCGTCGCGCCGACGTCACACGGCCCGGCTTCGGCGCCCGCCGTTCCGTCGGCGCGGGACGCATCCGCGGTCGCGCCGAGGGAATCCGCGTCGATGGAGACCCCCGGCGCGCTGCCCGCGACGGGAAACGCCGGCAACGCGCTGCCGCTGCACTCGCAGACGCGCCCCGTCCAGCCGCAGCCGACGGACGGGCAGCAGTCCTGCCCGCCGCCTCCGCCGTCTTGCGCCCCGGGGGCGCATTGAGCGCGAAAGACGACGTCGAGCTCGACGACCCGATCGGTCGGGATCGCGTCGACCACGTAGAGCTGGGTCTCGCTCGCGGCGGCGTTCGATACCGCGGCGACGATGCTGACCGAGGCCCGCGGATCCCCGTTCGAATCGACCGCAAACGTGACCGGCAGCGAGATGCCGTCCGGCGAGTTCGGAGACGACCCCTGGAGGACATACCCGGCGTCGCGGTAGGCGACCCCTCCGTCGGCTGACGCTACCTCCACGTGGAGGGCATTCGGCGCAGGCTCCAACGTGCCATCGCTGCGGAGAACGACGAGGAGCCCCCCGCTGGAGGGGCCTTTCGCGCAGGCGAGGAGGGCCGGCGCAGCGACGAGCCACGCCGCGGTCCGTTCGAAGGCGGCACGCGGTTCGACCCCCTTGCCTCGGCGAGGGTTTCTCCGGGCCTGCTCAACGCGAGGTCGCCCCGCCATCACTGCGCGCCAGGGGGGAGTTGCACCGTAAAGAGCTCACCTTGCGGACCCACTGCGCGCGTGTCTTGCGTCCGAAAGAGAAAATAGCCGCCGACGGCCGCGCCGACGATCAGCGCAGTCCCGCCTGCGATCCAGGGCCAAAGGGGGGGATGCCGTTCGGCTGCGAGGGTCACGTGCAACGTCTGCCCTTCCCCCTCCGTGAGCACGACCCGGTCTTCGTAATCCCTCTTGCCCGACGCGAAGACGCGAACTTGGTGCGGCCCCGGAGCAAGCGGACCGGCGAACGAGCCCGTCGCCACGGCCTTTCTATCGATGACGACGGTCGCGTCCGGATCGGAGACCACGCGCAAGAGGGCAGGACGTACCCGGCGAACGAGTTCGATCGAAACGCTCGTCTCATCGCCGCCCGCAGAGTCGAACACGCGCTCGGCGGGCTCGAATCCGTCCTTTCTCACGCTGATCACGTGATGTCCGAGGTCGACCGCGAGGGCCGTCGCGATCGGCGTTACCCCGACCGGCTCGGCGTCGACGCGTACCTCCGCGCCGGCCTCGTTCACCGTAAGGTGCAGCGTCCCGACCAGACGGCGGACCGCCCCGAGCGCTCGATCGATGTCTACCTTTTGGTCCGATGACAAGGCCGCGCCCGCCTCGCTCTCGTAGCGCAAGAGCATCGCCTGCATTTGAGCGTACGCGCGGAGGTCCCGCTCGCAAACCGCGATATCGAAGAGAAGGCGCGGGTCGTTGGCCAGATCGTAGGCTCGCCAATACTTCGGGATGGCGTGCGCGCAGTCCTTGTTGTTCACGAGGACGGTGGCCGTCTCGTAAGCTTCTTTTGCCGGACCGGAGAGAGTGTCCTCCAAGGGCGTCGGAGGAGGCGGCTCCGTGCCGGCATCTTGCGCCGCCGCCATGGGCCCGCCCACCGCGGAGGCCACGAGCAGAGCGTTCGCTGTGACGACGACGTGCCACCGCCCGCGCATGGCGGCCCTCAGAGGGTCCTGAGCTTGGCGAGAGGATCGTCGGACGCGTGCGGAGCGGAGGCGCCCGGCGGCGGAGCGGGCGCTGCGGACGTTGACGGCGTCGAGACCGCGTCGACGCGACCGGCCTTCTTTCCCTTCGAAGGAGAGGCCTTCGGGATCGGGGCGCTCGCGGCGGCCGGAGGGGATTGCGAGGCGCTCAGCGTCGTAGCGAACGGAGCTGCCGGCGCCGCGTTCGTGGGCGGAGCGTCGGGGCCTGGAGTCCCGGCCGCAATCGACGGCAGAGGCGCCGGGATCGCGTTCGGCGGCGGCGGTCCCACACCGCCGTCCCTTCCCGCGGCGCGGTGACCGGCCGCAAGATCGATCGCCACGCCTGCGCTCAGGGCGAAGACGCCGCCCACGACCCACCCTCCCCACCCGAGCTTGATCGCCGCACGCACTCCCGGTTCGTCGGCCGCGCCGGGCACGGCCGGCAAGATCAACGAGCGGCTCGCCGCCGGAAGCGATCGCGCTGCGGTCGGCGCGCGGAGCGGCACGTCGCCTAGCGCGGTGTCCGCGCTCGGTCCCGACGCTCGCTCGTCCGAAGCCCCGCGCGATGCGACGCCTACGCCGAGCAAATGCGAAATTCGTTCGACCGACGCGGCCGAAGAGGGAGGCCCGAAGGGCGCGAGCGCCTCGGCAAAGTCCGCGATGTTGGCGAAGCGCCGCGAGGGATCCTTTTGGAGGCACCGGTGGACCGCTTGCCGGAGCCCTGCCGGAACGTCCAACCGGAACGACTCCAGGGGGGTCTCGCACCCGTGCAGAATGCCGGCGAGAAGTTCGGGCAGCCGCTCGCCGCGAAAGGCGCGCTGCCCGGTGAGCATCTCGTAGAGCGTGACCCCGAGCGACCAGATGTCCGACCGCGCATCGGCGGCGTGCGGAGATAGCAGCTGCTCGGGGGACATATAGACCGGCGATCCCAAGATCGACGACTCGCTCGTGACCCTGTCCTCGCCTGCGGAGATCTTCGACAAACCGAAGTCGAGAACCTTGATGATCGGCCGCCCGTTCGTGCGGTGCGCCAAAAATAGGTTGGCCGGCTTCAGATCGCGGTGGACGATTCCGCACGCGTGCGCCTCCGCGACCCCTTCGCTCGCCTCGAGGCTATATTTCACCGCCTCGCCGCACGGCAGGGGTCCGCTCTTGGCGAGGAGGTTTCCGAGATCCTCGCCTTCGAGATACTCCATCACGATATAGGCGGCGCCGCTGTCGAGCATCCCAACGTCGAGCACACGCGTCACGTGCTCGCTCTGAAGCTTCGCCGCCGCACGCGCCTCCCGCGCGAAGCGAGTGACCTGCTCTGGCCGCGGGGCGACTTCGGGTCGCAGAAACTTCAGCGCGACGGCGCGATCGAGATCCACCTGCAATGCCGCGACGACGACGCCCATGCCCCCCGCCCCCAGGACCCGGTCGACCCGGTACTTGCCGGCGACGAGGGTACCTCGCGACACGGGAACGCCCGCTTCGGACCATTCTGCTTCCAATCCCAAGGCTCTTGCGAAAGTAGCAGAAGACGGCGCCATTGCCGCGCCGGCCCGAACGCTCGACGCGGACGGTCGCGCGCCAATCAGGCGGAGATGGCCACGGCCTCATTCGCACGCAGGTAGTCCGTGTACAGAAGGGAACTCCCTACGGCGGGCAGGAGGAGCGGTCAGCGTGCGGGTCCTCCGCGGCCGCGGCCGACGGTCAGCAGCTTCGCCGCCAAGCGGTTCACGCGCTCCTGGAGGTCGGGCAGCGCGGCGGCAACCTCGGCGAAGGTCTCCGAGAGCAGGACAATGTCCGTCAGGTCCTGCAGACGTTTCGTTTGCCGACGCGTCGGCTCTTCGGCGGCCGCGAGCTTGAGCACGAGGAGGTCGATGGGACCCGCGACGCGAAGCCGAAAGCCGCCCGCATCGACCCCCTGGGCCCGAGCGATCGCCTGCTCGATGCCCACGTCTTCGGCCGAGAACTGTACGGGGGTGCGTAGCGCCCGAGGCCCCGTCCCCGGCGCTCGCCAATTGTCGCTGTGCGCGTGCCGACCCTCGTGTGAGAAGCCCGCTTCTACCAGCGCATCGTGGGGCACCTCGGCAAAGGACCGCACCGCCAAATCGATGTCGAGCGTGGTGCGGGGCTCCGCTGAATGAAGCTGCATCGCCATTCCGCCGATCAGCGCGTACGGCGTTCCGGTAGCCTCCAGGACCGCGATGACCTCCCGCAGCGGCCTCTCTTTCGTATCGCCAGGCGTCAGACCCATCGTCTCGCTCCAAAGGCGGTCAAGCGCATAGCTCTTGCCGAGGCGCTCCTGCACTTGGTGGTCCGTGATCGCGGCAGCCATGGTGCCCACGGAGTGTAGCCCGTCGGCGGCCAGCGGCTCCAACCGGGCGCCGCTTCGAACGCGGACGACAGCGCCAGGCAGAGACGATCACGACGAACCTTCAAAATTCACGCTGAAACTGAAGGTGTGGCCGGAAACGGAAGTTGGAGGGCTTGGGGTGGGCTTGGGGGGAGGGGATCTCCCCCAAAAACCCGGCTCGTGAGCCGAACGCGGCGACGATTTGTGAGCCGCGTCCACCGCGTTCGGCCTCCCTTACTTCCGTGAGAGTCGCCCTTCTTCTGCCGTGTCTCGGTGCACTCATTTGCGGCGCGTGTCTTACCTCCAACGTCCCGGTGGCCGGCAGCGGCGGCCCTTTGGAGGCCGGTGCACCCCAAGGGGACGACAGCGGCGTTCCGTCCGTGCCGAATGCCGGGCCCGACGCGACCCAGGGCGGCGATGGGGGCGTCCCGTCCGGCCCGGATACTCCCCAAGGCGACGGGGGCGTGATCGACGCCACCGCGCCGCATCCGGAGGGGTCCCCCGAAACGGACAGCATGGTGAGTACGGACGGAGCCTCTTCCAAGGACGGCACGGTCCACGACGCGGCAGCGACGGACGCGGGCAAGGCCCCCTTCAAGGGCATCGCCGGCTCCAATTGCTCCGAGCTCGTCAGCTTGGATTTGGCGTGGTGGTACGATTGGGAGTTGGGGCCCACGGGGTGTACTTCGACTCCGTTCGTCCCGATGGTTTGGGGCGCGGGGACCGCCGCGGCGATCGCCACTTCGGTGAGCGCGGGCGTGACCGCCGGGTACAAGTACGTGCTGGGTTTCAACGAGCCGGACAACGCGAGCCAATCGAACATTTCGGTTGCGACGGCGATCTCCCTCTGGCCGTCGTTCGACAACCCCTCGGTGCTCATCGGGAGCCCCGCGACGCAAGGCAACGCCACGGGTCTGGCGTGGATCCAGGACTTCATGACGCAGGTCAACGCCGATACCACCGGCACGCTGCGGGTCGATTTCATCGCAACGCATTGGTACGGGTGGGACGCGGGGGCGTGCGACGCCGCGGCGAACAGCCTCCAGTCCTGGATCGAAGGGATCGAAGCCATTCCGGGCAATCGCCCGATCTGGCTCACGGAATGGGGATGTCTGAACGCGAGCAACCCGAATGCGGCGACCGTGCAAGCGTTCTACGCGGGAGCCTTGGCGATGTTCGCGAAGCATCCCCGCGTCGTTCGCTACGCCTGGTACCAGTGGAGCCCGTATAACGAGGTCATTGACGCCGATAGCGGCGTGCTGACGCCTCTCGGCACGGCGTACGCGAACGCGCCCGCCTACCACTGACCCGGCGACGTTGAACGACCTGAGGAACTGCCACCGCGCGCGCCTTCAACGGCGAAGCGCTTCGCGTAGTACCGCTGCCCGATCGTCAGCCCGATGCCGAGCACGGCGATCGGGGTGACCCAGAGGCGCAGGTCGAACGTGCGCATGCCGAGGCGCGGTGCGTTGACGACGACGAACGCCGTGAGAGTCGTGATGCACGATGTCCCCATTCCGTTCATATGCGCGCGCAACCACGCGTGCCCATGGGACGGAGGGGTGAGCCAGAATCGGAGGTGCGCCACGCCTTGGACCGCGCCGAGCGCCGCGAAAAACACGTAGAGGACCTTCGCCTGGTAGACGCCGAACGCCGCGAGCGCGACGCCTCCCGCGACGAGGAGAAGGGGTGCAATGAGGTCGATCGCACTCCGCGACGCTCCCGTGCGCCCCTTTGCCCTGGGCGCTCGCACGCCGAGCACCACGCTGGCTCCCGCGAGGAGGGCGACATACGCGAGGAAGATCCCCGCGCGCCAGTGCCCCGGGCGGCCGTCACTCACGAGCATCCAGCAGCTGAGGAGGCCGGTGACCGCGAGGACCGCTGCGGCGGCGACGTAAACCCAGCCGGCGCGGCGATGCGTTCGGCCGCCTTTCTGCGTGACGAGCGGGAGCCAGAAGACCGAGAGCGCGCAGGTCCCCGCGACGATGTGAATGCCGAGGACGATCTTGAAGAAGAGCCCCATGACGCCCATCGTGCCCTCTCGCGCGCGACCGCGCACGGGCTGGGCGTCCTAAGGCCGTCGATTCTTCCTTGTGACTTTTGGCCCATGGCGGGCGTGCGTCAAAACAGCCACAAGGATCCCGTCGGCCCCGCTCCCTCCTCCATGGGCTCAATGCAACGGGGATCGTCGTTGGCGGGCGAGTTCACCCTCGGGCTCACGGGGTAGGCGACCAGATCCTCGGCGGTCGGGCGGAGGAGCTCGGCCAACCCCGTGCCGTTCGGGTCGAGCCATCGCGCATAGCTGGCGGACGGCACGATGACCGGCATCCGATCGTGGAGTTCGGCTACGGTTCCTATTGCGTCGGCCGTGATCACCGCGCACGCGTCGTTGGCCGCCGAATGTGCCGTTGTCGCGGGCTCCCAGATCCCCGCGAGCGCGAAGGGTTTGCCGTCTCGACGACGAACGAGGAACGGCTGCTTCGCCTTGTCTCGTCGTTGCCACTCGAAGAAGCCGTCGACAATCACGAGGCAACGGCGCCTTCGAAACGACTCTCGGTACGCCGGTGCCCTCGCGACGGACTCTGCGCGCACGTTGATCCCTTGGGCGCCATGTTGGCGAGCGCCCGGAAGGATGAGACCCCATCGCAGGAATTCAAGCCGATGAGGCTCTCGAATCACCGCAATCGGTTGGGTCGGCGCGATGTTGAATCGCGGAGAAAGGCCAGAGACCTCCTCGAGTCCAAAAGCCGCCCGCAGATCCTGCGATGAGGTGGAAAGAGTGGCTCGGCCGCACATCGTTCAGAACGAGCTCGACCCGTATGCCAAGGATCTATCCTCCCTCGGCGAGCGTTGCGTCCAATCCTGAATCGGAACCGGGCGCATCGACGCACGTCCCCGCCGGGACGCCGGTCCGAGGATCGACGGAATAGCAGGTCGAGAAGAGGCCATCCGTACAATCGGAGGACATAGTACACGTGCGCAGAGGAGTACAGACGTCCCCATTGCCGCTTAGGACATCGCGAAGGCAAACTTGCTGGACGGGTCCGCTCACATAGCCGTCGCCCAGGGGCTGGTCCTGCTCCAAAACGGTCGGGCAGGGTTGAGCGCCGGCGTCCCCGTCGCAGGGCACGGCATAGAGGATACACGTGCCCTCCTGGCCCGGATTCTGAAGATAGACAAGACCTCCGCACGAGCTCTTTGTCGGGAGATAGCTGCTCCCCGGTGGGCACGGCAAACCACCGGGGTTCGCCGAAGGAGCGCACTGCTCAAAGCTGCAGTCGTAGCCGGGCGGGCACTCGTAGAGTCCATAACTGTCCCCGACGTCACAACGCAGTAGCTGAGTGCACGCATTCCCAACGACACACCCAGTCGATCCGATTGGGCAACTGTCGCCCGCCTGTCCCCCCGTTCCAAGGTTCGTGCCCCATCCTGTTTCCAAGCAGTACGGCCCCGCCGTGACGGCGAAGTTGGCTCCCCCTTGCGCGCAGTTTCCGCAGAATCCGGACCCGCTCGCGACTTGGCATATCTGTGCGCTGCGACAGTCCGCGTTCGTCGCACATGCTCGCTGTCCGCCCGCGGCCGGTGCGGGGGGGACGCTGGAGCAAGCCACCAGCGCACTCGCAAGGGGGCCAAGGAGCGCGCTGACCGAGTGGAGCGTCCGCATGGGCCCATCGACGAGGCTATCATGGACGGAGGGACGGCATCGGGCCAGGCATCGCGGGGCGTCTCTTTCTCGCGTCGGTCGAGCGGGCGGTTGCAGCCATCGTTTTGTGGCCTGGCGGGCGCACCGCGAAGCGTCGCCCTACCTTCGGAGGCGATGACCCCAAAAACATCTTCCCCGCCGGATCCGGCCTTCGAAGCGGCGGTCCAGGCGGAAGGCCAAAAGCTTTTCGCGCTCATGGATAAGGCCGCGGAGCCGGCGCTGCTCTCGAAAAAGGGCGCGTATGCACGGCTGATGGAGTGGTCGATGAAAGACCCCGCCTTCAAGACGCAGTTGTTCCGCTTCGTCGACGTTCTGCCCTCCCTCGCGACCGCCTCCGAAGTTGTCCGCCACCTGCAGGAGTATCTGGGTGAGAAGTCCCTCGCGCTCAATCCCGCGCTGAAAGCCGGTCTCGCGGCATCGTCGTTTGCCCCGGCGCTCGTCGCGGGGCCCGTGAAGGCGAACGTGGCGCGGATGGCATCCCGATTCGTTGCCGGGCAATCCCCCGCCGACCTCGTGAAGCAGTTTCGAAGCAACGCCCGACGCGGCATCGCCACATCGATCGATCTGCTGGGCGAAACCGTGGTGAGCGAGGCGGAGGCGGACACATTTCTCCGGCGAAACCGAGACGTCCTGGACACGGTCGCGAACGCGATCACCGAAGACCCGACGCCCTGCTTCAGCGACGTCGGCGCGCGCGGCCCTCTGCCCCGGCTGAATCTGTCCGTCAAAGTCTCCGCTCTCGCACCGGAAGCCCACCCGGCCGACCCCGAAAACGCGATCGTCGCGCTCAAGGAGCGCCTCCGTCCCATTCTCCGCCGCGCGATCGAGGTCGGCGCCTTCATCAACTTCGACATGGAGAGCTTTCGGCTCAAAGACCTCACGCTGGCGCTCTTCAAGTCGATCCTCGAAGAGAGCGAGTTTCGCGAGAAGGCCGCCGTCGGAATCGCGTTGCAAGCGTACTTGCGAGACAGCGCGCGCGATCTGGAAGACCTGGTCGACTGGGCAAGGCGTCACGGTCGCCCTTTTGGCGTGCGCCTCGTGAAGGGCGCTTACTGGGATTATGAAAGCGTAGTCGCTCGTCAGCGCAATTGGCCCGTTCCAGTTTGGGAGCGGAAAGCAGAGACCGATGCGAACTTCGAAAGGCTATCCCTCCGTCTGCTCGAGAATATAGACCTCGTCGCACCGGCGTTCGCCACGCACAACGTCCGTTCCTGCGCGCACGCGATCGCGGCGGCCAATCGCTTGGGCGTCGATCCCCTGGCTTACGAGTTTCAAGCGCTCTACGGAATGGCCGACGAGCTCAAGACCGCGCTCGTGCAGGACCAGCGCCGGGTGCGCGAATACTGCCCCGTGGGCGACCTTCTCCCCGGAATGGCCTATCTCGTGCGACGTCTCCTCGAAAACACGAGCAACGAGGGCTTTCTGCGGGCGAGAAGCAGCGGCGCAGCTACGCAGGCCGAGCTTTTGTGCAATCCCGCGGATCGCCTCGCCGCCCCGCCGGCCTCGCCCAGCCCCGCCGCGGGGGGCGCCTTCATCAATGTCGCCGGGACCGATTTCAGCCGCTCCGACCGCCGCGCGCAGATGCGCGATGCGCTCGCGCGGGTCTCGGGGGGCCTGGGCGGTCGCTTTCCGCTGATCATCGGCGGAAGGAATGTCACTCCACCCGAATTCGTCCCGTCCACCAACCCTGCGCGCCCGTCGCAGGTGATAGGCTATTGGGCTCGGGCCACGGTCCGAGAAGCCGAAGCTGCGGTGAAGGCGGCCCAGGCTGCGCAACCCGGGTGGGCTGGGGTGTCGGCCGACGAGCGTGCAAGGGTAGTGGACAATACCGCCGACCTCATGGAGGCACGGCGCTACGACCTGGCCGCTCTCATGGTGCTGGAGGCCGGCAAACCGTGGCTCGAAGCGGACGCCGACGTGAGCGAAGCGATCGATTTCTGCCGCTTCTACGCCGCCGAAACGCGGCAACTCCAACATGGCCAGATCACGCAAGCCGCGCCCGGGGAGCGTTGCGTGCAGGGGCACAGACCCCGCGGGGTGGGGGTCGTCATTGCTCCTTGGAATTTCCCGCTCGCCATCCTCTGCGGAATGACCGCGGCGGCCGCCGTGACCGGGAATGCCGTCGTCATGAAGCCCGCCGAACAGACCACCATCACCGCGGCCGCCTTGATGAATATCCTGATCGAAGCGGGACTTCCGGCCGGGGTGGTCAATTTTCTGCCCGGATACGGCGAGGAGATAGGGGAATATCTCGTCGGCCATCCGAAGGTGGACTTCATCGCCTTCACCGGATCGCGCGCCGTTGGCCTCAAGATCTGGGCGACGGCGGGAGAGACGCGCGCCGGCCAAGCCAACTTGAAAAAGGTGGTCTGCGAAATGGGCGGCAAGAACGCGCTCATCATCGACACGGACGCCGACCTCGACGAAGCCATTCCCGCGTCACTCTATAGCGCCTTTGGCTTCAGCGGTCAGAAGTGCTCCGCGCTATCGCGCTTGATCGTGCTCGACGGAGTCTACCGAACGTTCGTTGACCGGTTCGCCGCGGCGTGCGCCAGCGTACAAGTCGGGGACCCCGCGCTCCCGGGCACGGTGGTTGGCCCGCTCATCGACGCGGCGGCCCGTGACAAAGTTCTGGGCTACATCGCGATTGGAAAGAAAGAGGCCAGAGTCTCATTCCAAGCCACCCTGTCTGCGGAGCTCACCCTCGGCGGCGGGTACTTCGTGCCGCCCACCGTTTTCGTGGACGTGCCGCCCGACGCTACCATCGCGCGGGACGAGATATTCGGTCCGGTCGTGGCCGTGATCAAGGCGCGAGACCTCGACGACGCCATCGCCATCGCCAACGGTTCAGAGTACGCGCTCACCGGGGGGCTATTTTCACGGAGTCCCACCGCACTCGCGCGCGCGGAGCGCGACCTCGTGGTGGGCAATCTCTATCTCAATCGTGGCATCACGGGTGCGATCGTGGAGCGGCATCCCTTCGGAGGATTCAAGCTGAGCGGCGGCGGCACGAAGGCCGGAGGCAAGGGATACATCGAAAACTTCCTGTTCCCGCGCGTCGTCGTCGAAAATGTGCTGCGACGCGGCTTCGTCCCCGCGCGCGAGCCATGACCGCGGCTCCTCGCCTCGTTCACGGCGCACATCGAAACATGCTGGGGCCCGTCGCCGCAGCTGCGGTAGGCCGAAGGGCACCAGCGTGCGCTCTTCAATCGCAGCTCCGGGGACGAGGCGGACTACGGCTGGAGCGGTGTGTAGACCTGATCGCGACCGCCCGCCGAAGGCGTGTGCGGCGCGTCGCTTCCGGCGGCCCCGTGGCAACTCACGCAGATCATGAACGGCGGACCGGAGTCGGGTGTGCCGAAACCATCGGCCACGACCCCAGCGTCGTTGTGAGGCGCCGCGCTCGTGAGGGGCACGCGTTCGTACCAGTACCAATTCGCGCCCCCAGCACTATCGGCCTGCGTCTTGAGATAGACGGCATAGCCGACGGGCACCGTGTCGGTTGCCGAGGCATAGAGCTCCTTGACGGCTGCGGCCCCTGCCGGCCACGACCCGGTTCCCGTCGCATTGGCCGTGATGATGTCGTTTGAGTAGATGCGATCGAAGCCATGGGGGGAGGGAGGCCTCTGTGCGTGAACCATGGGCTCGCTCGTCCACGCCTTGTAGGCGCCCGTTGCCAGCCACGCCTCCAAGCTGGCCTGGCCCATCGGCGGCGTCTCGCCGCCGGCATCGGCCGACGAGATGCTCACCGCGTCGGTGCCCGACGCCGCGTCGAGGCTGTTGGTTGGCCCGTTCCCACCTCCGCCCGTCGCCGCGTCGTTTGCGGGATTGTTTCCGGCATTCGCCGGTGTCGCGTTGTTGCTGCTGCACGCTGCCGCCAAGAGGGCGCTGCAACTCGAAGCGAGGGACAACGCCATTCGAATGGTCGACATGCATGACCTCCAACGCGCGCGGATCCCGGCGTTGGGAGCCCGCGGTTACCTGCGATCGCTATCCGATGCTCGCCCGTACGTGCCGCCGCGATCGCGGTTACGAACTTTCTTCGACGCCGCGTTGATTCTTCTTCCGCGGCCTTCGACGCCATCGGTCAATGACGCGATGCTACGGCGATTCGGCAAAGACGTTGTCTCGGCGGGACCCATGACTCGCGCCTTTCGACGCCCCCTCGCTCCTCTGGCGCTCGTCGTGCCGATCGCCGACGCGGCCGGTTGCCGCGTCGACTGACGTTGCGCGCTCCTCCTCAGGACGCGGCCACGCAGCCAATCAGCCCCCGTTGCGCCCCCCCTCCCTTTGCATCGGGCGGCTTCCGGCACGGCATCTTAATGCGACGGGCGAAACCTTAACGCCAACTTGATGCTGGGCGCCTTATCGATGGTGTCATGGCGGTAGTTACCCTCAAAGCCCATGACGGCCTCTCCGATCGCCGCGGCGCGCGGCGCGTCGTGACAACCAGGCCGGCCCCGACGCCGCGGTTCAATGACCTCGAGCCGGGCGACATTATCGACGGATTTCAGGTCATGCGCATTCTGGCGCGGAGCGGGATGGGCTCCATCTACAAGGCCCACGATCGTGCGACCGGCACGACGGTCGTCCTCAAGGTTCCGCACATGAGCTGCGAGAGCGACGTGGTGCTCTACGGCCGGTTTCAACGGGAAGAGCGGATCGGGCTGCGCCTCTCCCATCCCGGGATCGTTCCGGTCCTGGCCGCGCCGGCCAAATGCCGGCCTTACCTGGTGATCGAGTACGTCGACGGCCCCTCGCTCTTGCATGTCCTGAGGAGCGAAGGCCGCTTGCACCCTGAGCGCGTCGTCGCCATTGGCCTTCAGCTGTGCGAGGCGCTCATTTACATGCACGATCAAGGGGTCATCCACCGCGACCTCAAGCCTGAGAACGTGCTCGTCGACGCCAACGACAGGGCCCGAATCCTCGATTTCGGCATCGCGCTGGACTATCGCGATCGGCGCTTGACGTGGGGGCGGCTCTCCAACCGTCTGGGTACGCCGGAGTACATGGCGCCCGAGCAGATCCGCGGCCGCCGTGGGGACGCGCGAGTCGACGTCTACGCGCTGGGTGCCATGATCTACGAGCTTCTCGCGGGGAGCCCTCCGTTCCCGAAGGGCAGCGTCGCCGCGTTGATGAAGGCCAAGCTCCGGGACGATCCGATTCCACTCGGCAACGCCGCGCCCGACATCCCCCCGTCGCTGGCGGCGTGTGTCATGCGCGCGATCGCACGCGACCCGGAGGACCGCTTTCCGACCGTCGCCGAGATGCGCTGCGCCCTCGCGGATCCGACGCGGCACGTCGCTCTCACGACGCCGGAGAGGCACCGGCGGCCGGCTGGGGCTCGAGCGATGGTCGTGGCTCTCCTCGCGTTCCTCGCCTTGGCCTGGTTCGTGATGCGCCACGCATAGCGTCTCGGTGTCGGGTGCGAGCCATACACGACGCCGAGGCGCGCAAATTCGTCCAAGGGCTCCTGACTTCGATTTTTCCGGGCGAACAGCGAAAGAGTTGGCAATCATGAAGATCACGCAAGGCATCAAGGACGTTCTGTGGGTGGCGGCCGGTGCAGCGGCGCTGCTCAGCTTCATGCTCGTGATCGTGCATCTTCACCAGGATCAAGACCCCTCTGCGCAACTTGCCTTCAAGGCCGGTCGGGTCGATTTGGTGGGACGGATGCAAGTCGACCTCGCCTCGGCCTCGGAGGCGGAGAAGAGCGCGGTCCTGGCCATTACCGATCAAGAGTCGCAGACCTTTGCCGACGAGGCCCGCGCCGCCTCGGCGAAAGTGGAGGAGGAACGGCAGGAGCTGGGACGACTCCAGACGGCGGGGGAGGCCCAAGGGGAGAGAGAGTTGGTGGATCGATTTACCGCCGCCTTCGCCGAATTCCGGCGCATCGACGACCAGCTCCTCGCGTTGGCGGTCAAAAATTCGAACGTCAAGGCATACGCGTTGGCCTATGGTCCGGCCGCCACCGCGATCAAAGAAGCGAACGACGCTCTGACTCGCCTCGCTGCGGCCCATGCCGTCTCACCCGACATAAAGACGATAATGTCCCTCGCGTTCGGCGCACAGATCAGCGCCCTCCGCATCCAAACCCTCTTAGCACCCCACATCGCGGAGGAGAGTGACAAGAGGATGGACGAGCTGGAGGCGTCGATGGCCAGCGAAGATGCACGGGTCCGCGCGAGCCTCGACGGCCTGCGGGCCCTTCCCAAATTCAGCGAAGATCCCGACCTCGCGATCGCTGCGGCGGACTACACTCATTTCAGCAACGTCAGGACGCAAATCCTTGCTCTATCCCGCGAAAACACCAATGTCCGCTCGCTGTCCATTTCTTTGAACGAGAAGCGCAGGGTGATGCGGGTGTGTCAGGCTGCGCTGAACGCCTTGCAAGAAGCCATTCTTGCGGAGCCCATTGCCGGCACCACGTACGGAACTCCCGTTAGGCCACGCTGAAGAAGAGCATCCGTTCGGGCGCTCGCGCCGGGGTCGGGCACGAAGCTCGCTAGCACGGTCGCATCGTTCGCCGCCGCGCGTTCGTGGCTCACGATTGCATAGTGTCCGTTCGCGACCGCGCGCGCCTGGCTCGGGGACGCGATGCCTGCGATCGCTCCAGGGCGATCGATCGTGAGTCGAAAGACAACGACGCTCGCTCGACCGTGGACGAAGCTCACCCGACCCCGAGCAACGCTCACTCGACCGTGGACGAAGCTCCCTCGCCCGCGAGCAACGCTTCCTCGACCCCGAGCAACGCTTCCTCGCCCGCGAGCAACGCTCACTCGACCACAAGCAACGCTCGCTCGACCGTGGACGAAGCTCCCTCGCCCGCGAGCAACGCGTCCTCGACCCCGAGCGACGCTTCCTCGCCCGCGAGCAACGCTCACTCGACCACAAGCAACGCTCGCTCGACCGTGGACGAAGCTTCCTCGCCCGCGAGCGACGCTTCCTCGCCCGCGAGCAACGCTCGCTCGACCGTGGACGAAGCTCCCTCGCCCGCGAGCAACGTTTCCTCGCCCGCGAGCAACGCTCACTCGACTCGGAACGAAGCTCGTTCGACCCCGAGCGACGCTCGCGGCCACGACCCTTGTCCCCGATGGCGCGGAAGTGACGTGCGCCCCGCCCCGAGGTAAACGCAGTCTCCGTGGCGCGTGCGTCTCCCCCTCCGATCCGTGGCGCACGGGAGCCGGACTTCGTCGAGATCAGCGGCGCGCGCGAGCACAATCTCGCGATTGATTCTCTCTCGATCCCCAAGCGCCAATTCGTCGTCTTCACCGGACCGAGCGGCTCGGGCAAGTCGAGCCTCGCGTTCGACACCCTCTACGCCGAAGGACAGCGTCGGTACGTCGAGACGCTCAGCGCGTACGCGCGGCAGTTTCTCGGCCAGCTCGAACGTCCCAAGGTGGACCACTTGCGCGGCTTATCGCCGACGATTGCCATCGAGCAAAAGAGCGCGTCCTCCAATCCGCGCTCCACGGTCGGCACGATTACCGAGATCTACGACTACCTGCGCGTCCTCTACGCGAAGATCGGCGAGCAGCGGTGCACGTCCTGCGGCAAGGCGGTGACGACGCGAGGCCCCCAAGCGATCACGCGCGAGGTCCTCGCGTTGCGGCAAGGGGCCAAGCTCACGTTTCTCTCTCCGCTCGTCCGCCACCGCAAGGGCGAGTTCAAAGAGCTGTTCGACGGCCTCCGCGAGCGCGGGTTCGTGCGCGTGAGCATCGACGGGCGCATCGCAAGCCTGGACGATTTGCCCCCGATCGACAAGAAAAAGAAGCACTCGATCGCGCTCGTCGTCGATCGCGTGAGCGTCCGTGGGCAGGACCGAGCGCGCATCGCCGAAGCCGTGGAGCTCGCCCTTCGCGAGAGCCACGGGGAGCTCGTCGTCCTGATCGACGGCGACGGCGAGCGCGTGTTCAGCCAGGCGCGCGCCTGCTGCGGCATCGCGTTTCCCGAGCTTTCCCCGCAAAGCTTCTCGTTCAACTCGCCGCTCGGCATGTGCCCCGCGTGCACGGGCCTCGGCAAGCGCGAAGAAGTCTCCCCGGAGCTCGTGGTGGCCGATCCCCTCCAAGTCCATTCGCGGCGGCGCGATTGGTCCCTGGGCGTCTGGCATGGCGCGCGCCGAAGGGTGGACGGCACGCGTGGTCGACGGGGTGGCCCGCGCGTTCGACGTCGATCTCGACGCGCCCTGGCGAAAGCTCCCGAAGCAAAAGCAGAAGCTCGTGCTCTATGGCGCGAGCGGCGAGCGAATCGCCGTGCGGTGGGGCAAGAAGGGCTCGGCCAGCAGCGGGACGTGGGCCATGAAGTACGAAGGCGTCATTCCGAACCTCGAGCGGCGCTTCCGCGAGACGGCGTCCGAGCCCGCGCGCGATTTCTATCGCCGCTATTTGCGACAACGGACGTGCGACGCATGCTCCGGCAAACGGCTGCGGCCCGAAAGCCTGGCGGTGGCCGTCGCGGGGAAATCCATCGCCGACGTGACCGCGATGACGGTCGCCGACGTGACCGCGCACTTCGGCGGTCTCTCCCTGCCGGCGAGCGCGAAGCAAATTTGCGAGGGGGCGACGCGCGAGATTGGCAGCCGCCTCCGATTCCTCCTCGACGTCGGCCTCGACTATCTCACCCTCGACCGCCAAGGACCCAGTCTCAGCGGCGGCGAAGCGCAGCGCATTCGCCTGGCGAGCCAGCTCGGGAGCGAGCTCTCCGGCGTCATGTACGTGCTCGATGAACCGAGCATCGGGCTTCATCCGCGCGACAACGCGCACCTCATCGGGACGCTGCGGCGTTTGCGCGATCTCGGAAATTCCGTCATCGTGGTCGAGCACGACGAGGAGACCATTCGGGCCGCCGATCACGTGGTCGACTTCGGGCCGGGCGCCGGACACCTTGGGGGCCACGTGACCTTCAGCGGAACCCCCGCGGCCCTCGAGAAGAGCGACAGCCTTACCGGCCAGTATCTGTCGGGGCGGCGATCCATCGCCGTACCGAGCGTGCGCCGTATTCCGCGCGCGTGGGTCGAGATCGCGGGCGCGCGCGAGCACAACCTGCGAGGAATCGACGTGAGGTTCCCCATCGCCGTGCTGACCGCGGTGACGGGCGTCAGCGGCGCCGGCAAGAGCTCGCTCGTCAACGCCATTTTGCTCCCGGCGCTCGCGCGGAAACTGCACGCGAGCGCGGCCGCCGTCGGTGCCCACCGCGCCATCAAAGGGCTGTCCGCCTTGGACAAAGTCATCGCCATCGACCAAACGCCCATTGGTCGCACGCCGCGCTCGAATCCCGGCACGTACACCAAAGCGTTCGATGCGATACGAGAAGTCTTTGCCGCGCTCCCCGACGCGCGCGCACGCGGCTATGGGGCAGGACGATTCAGCTTCAACGTCAAGGGGGGGCGCTGCGAGACCTGTTCGGGTGACGGCGTCGTCACGGTGGAGATGCACTTTCTCGCCGACGTGCACGTTCCATGTGAGGCCTGCGGCGCCAAGCGCTACAACGCGGACACGCTGGAGGTGAAGTTCAAGGGGCGTTCGATTCACGACGTACTCGAATCGAGCGTGGAAGAGTGCTGCGAGCTCTTTCAGGCATTTCCGTCGCTGTCGCGCATTCTGCGCACGCTGATGGAGGTGGGCCTCGGGTACATGAAGATAGGACAGCCCGCGCCCACGCTGAGCGGCGGCGAAGCGCAGCGGGTGAAGCTGAGTCGCGAACTCGGCAAAGTGCAGACCGGGCGCACCCTCTACGTGCTCGACGAGCCGACGACCGGGCTCCATTTCGAAGACATTCAGAGGCTCCTGTCGGTGCTCACGCGGCTGGTCGACGCCGGCAACACCGTCGTGGTGATCGAACACAATCTCGACGTCATCAAGTGTGCGGACTGGGTCGTGGACCTCGGCCCGGAGGGAGGCGCACGCGGGGGCGCCGTGGTCGCCGAGGGGACGCCGGAGCAAGTGGCTCGCACGGCAGGCTCGTACACGGGAAGCTTTCTCGCGCGCCTTCTGTGTTAGTAGCCAGGGTCACCCTGAGTCTCGCTCCGCCTTGCCTCCGGCAAGGCTTGTTTTGCATCACCCCGGTCACCCTGAGTCTCGCTCCGCCTTGCCTCCGGCAAGGCTTGTTTTGCATCACCCCGGTCACCCTGAGTCTCGCTCCGCCTTGCCTCCGGCAAGGCTCCGCTCGACGGGCTTGGGTAGAACGTCACGTAGAGGGGAGCGGGCCGCTCCCCTCTAGCTCCCCAGCCCGGAACGTCGCGGCGATATGGGTCTCGCTCCGCCTTTGGCTCCGGCAAGGCTTGTTTTCCATCACCCCGGTCACCCTGAGTCTCGCTCCGCCTTGCCTCCGGCAAGGCTCCGCTCGACAGGCTTGGGTAGAACGTCACGTAGAGGGGAGCGGGCCGCTCCCCTCTAGCTCCCCAGCCCGGAACGTCGCGGCGATATGGGTCTCGCTCCGCGTTTGGCTCCGGCAAGGCTTGTTTTCCATCACCCCGGTCACCCTGAGTCTCGCTCCGCCTTGCCTCCGGCAAGGCTCCGCTCGACGGGCTTGGGTAGAACGTCACGTAGAGGGGAGCGGGCCGCTCCCCTCTAGCTCCCCAGCCCGGAACGTCGCGGCGATATGGGTCTCGCTCCGCCTTTGGCTCCGGCAAGGCTTGTTTTCCATCGTAGAGGGGAGCGGGCCGCTCCCCTCTAGCTCCCCAGCCCGGAACGTCGCGGCGATATGGGTCTCGCTCCGCCTTTGGCTCCGCTCGACAGAATGGGCTCGCGCCCACCGCTCCACCTCGAGCTTCCCAGGGGGGCTGGACCAGAATCACACTTCGAAGTCGGCCTTTTCCAGAATCTCCGTCACGCGCCAGAGAAACGCGTTGGCGGCCACGCCGTCGACGACGCGGTGGTCGTAAGAGAGCGCCACGAACATGACGGGATGAATGGCCATGTGATCTTCGCCGTCTGCCTCGACGACGACCACGCGCTTCTGGATTTCCCCCATGCGCAGGATGCCGACATTCGGCTGATTGATAATCGCCCCGCCGAACAGATTTCCCTTCATGCCCGGATTGGAGACGCTGAAGGTCGCGCCGCTCAAGTCGTCGATGGTGATCTTGCCGGCCTTCGCGCGCTTCGCGACGTCATCGATCGCCCGCACGATACCGCGCACCCCCAGCTCGTCGGCGCGGCGGATCACCGGCACCACGAGCCCGTCGGGCGAATCGACGGCGACGCCGAGATTGACGTCGTGCAGCACCACGTACGCGTCGTCGAGCACGCGGGCGTTGACCTGCGGGTTCTCGTGCAACGCCCGGCCCGTGGCCACGACGACGAAGGCGAGCATCGTGAGGCTCATTCCCTCGGCCTTGTACCGCTCCTTGTGAGCGTCCCGCAGCTTGCTCGCGCGATGCAGGTCCACCTCGGCCACCGTGACGACGTGCGGCGAAGCGAACTTCGAGTACGTCATGTGGTCGGCGGTGATTCGACGCCGCCGCGTAAAGGGCACGATCTTGTCGCCCTCGCTGGCCTTGTAGGCGGGCACCTTGAACGCTCCGAAGCCCACCCCGGGAATCGGAGGGACGAAGCCCCCGCCTTGATTGACGAGCTGTGCGACCTGCTTGGTCTGCGGCGTCGCTCTCGCCGGCGGCGGTTCGATCGCGGGGGGGGGCGTCGACTGGCGGTCCTTGGCGGGCGCGACGCCGCCGGCCACGCGGAGCACGTCGTCCCGGGTGACGCGACCTCGCTCGCCGGTCCCCTGGACGCGCTCGAGATCCACGTCATTCTCCAGCGCCGTCTTGCGTACGTTCGGTGTGGCGAGTGGCTGGCCCATGGCGCTTCGCCCGGAGGGCGGAGCCGCCGCCGGGGTCGCCGCGAGGGGCGGAAGGGACACGGGCGCGCCAGGCGCCGACGACAGCGACACGGCGGCTCCTTCTTCGATCTGGGCGATCACCGTCTTCACGGGCACAATCTGCCCTTCCGACGCGAGCAGCTTGACGACGCGCCCCGCGGCCGGCGCCGGGAGCTCGCTGTCGGCCTTGTCGGTGGCGATCGAAACGAGCGGCTGATCCTTGACCACGGCCTCCCCCTCGCGAACGAGCCACTTCGAAATCGTTCCCTCGCTGACGCTCTCGCCAAGCTGGGGAAGTGTCACGTCGATGAGCATGGGCCAATCGTTCTCCCGGAAGGTGGCTCGTAGCGTATAGCGACGCCGTCGAGGACCGCAATCGGACGGGGCGCGCCAGAGAGGCGCACGAAGGGCCTCTCTCAAAGGGCAGCCGGTCGGGACCGGCGGAGATCATCTCGAGGTGGCGCGCCCGCGCACCCTTCATCATACTCGCCGGGCTGGTTTTGGTGTCGTCATTGTGACGACGCGGCCTCTCGCTCGTGGTCGTCCGAGCGCTCCCCGCGGTTGTCTCTCCGCGCTGCCCAATCGGCCCACAGCTGGCGGTACGCGGATTCGAGATGGCGCGCGAACCGCGCGGCATCCATCAGCGGGGACCGGCCCATCCGCGAACGCAGCGTCCGACGGGTGACCTCGAGGCGGCCCAGGTCGCGCGCCCAATCGCTTGCCTTCGCGACGTACTCGTCCGCACTCTCGGCGACGAGCTCCGGCATGCCGAGGTTCATGGCTTGGGAGAGGCCGGCGCGGCCGACGACGCGATCGCCCACGAGCGTGATCACGGGCACGCCCATCCAGAACGCGTCGAGGCTCGTGGTGTGGCCTCCGTACGGAAACGTGTCGAGGCACACGTCGATGGCGCGGTAGAGCGCGAGGTACTCGGGCCGGGCGCACCGGCTCACGAACTCCACCCGCGGGCGGTCGATTCCCCCTGCCGCGAGGGCGTCGGCGATGCGTTTGCGCGTCGACCCGAGCGGCGCCATCACGACGAGCCTCGACCCGCGGACGGCGCGAAGGACCCGGGCCCAGAGGTCGAGCACCGCCCGATTGAGCTTCATCGGGTTGTTCAGGCAGCCGAATGTGATCGCGCCGCGATCTCTCGCCGGGGGCGGGGCCGGGTCGAGATCCTCGATCAACGGGCTGTAGCACCAGAACGACTCGGGGAGGCGCACGGTCTTCTCGGCGTAAACACCGACGTCGGCGTCCGGCGGGTCGAGGAACGGGTCACTGATTCGAGCGTCGATCGCGTCGAGCCCCGTCGTTCCGGGGTACGCCAACCAGCACACCTGCACGGGGGCGGGCTTGCGCGCGAAGAGGCGTGCTCGCCCCCGCGACATGTGCATCGTCAGGTCGACGAGAATGTCGATCCGGTCTTCGCGAATGCGAGAGGCGAGCGTCTGGTCGTCGACGCCGTGCACGGGCCGCCAGCGGTCGCAGGCGGCGGCGAGTCGGGCCGTGGCCGGGTCGGGTGACGACACACTCGAGTATCCGAAGATTTCGAAGTGAGCGTGATCGTGGTGCGTGAACAGGGGAAGGGTGAAGAGCGTCTGGCAGTGATCGCGAAAGTCGGGGGAGACGTATCCGACGCGAAGGCGTCGCGACGAGGAGGGATCGTTGGCGTGGGGTCGAATCTCGGAGGCGAGGGGTGCCGCGAACTGCGTTTGAAACTGACGGCCTTCGTGCAGCAGGTCGCTCGCGCGCGTGCTGGGGCTAAACTGAAGCAAAAAGAGAAGATTGGACGCTGTGCGCGGCGACGGGGAGAGGGCCAGAGAAGTCCGGGTCGACGCGATCGCTTCGTCGACCCGGCCCGCTGGGGCCAGTGCGGCGCCCAGGTTCGCGTGCAACTCGGCCGAGTCGGGCGAAAGCGCGAGGCCGCGCCGGAGTGTCGCTGTCGCTTCGTCGACGAGGGTTAGTTCGGTCTGTGCGGCGCCGAGTACGCCGAGGGTCTCCGGAGAGCGAGGCTCGAGTTCGAGCGCCTGGCGACACAGACGGACCGCGCCCTCGGGGTCGCCGCGTGACCGGAGCGCCGCCGCGATGTCGACAAGAATCGCGGCTCGAGCGGCACCCACCGGCCAAACGACGTTCCCCGCCCCGGCGATCTTCTTGCGTGCCGCGGCGACCTGCGCCTTGATCGCCGCCGAATCGGGCCGGAGCTCGGCGGCCCGCCGGAAGCAGCCGAGCGCCTCGGCAGCGCGGCCGATTTCCTGAAAGAGCAGTCCGAGATTGTGGACGGCTTCGACGAAGTCGGGTCGCAGCGCGAGGGCTGCGAAGAAGGCCGGTCCCGCCTCGTCATGACGCCCGAGGCGGCGGCAGGCTTCCCCGAGAAAAGCGCGGAGCTCTGCGTCGGCCGGTGCGAGAGCCACGGCGCGTGCGAAGAGGCTCGCCGCCTCCGGCGCGCGGTTCGTTTCGAGCGCAAGCTGGCCGAGCAAGGACAGCGCGGCGCGCTCGTCAGGCTGAAGGGTCAGAACCTGGCGGTACATGCGCTCGGCTTGGTGGGAACGGCCCTGACGGTGATGCTCCAGCGCGGCGCGCAGTGTCTCGACGGTGTTCATGCATTCGCCCTTGGACAAAAGGGTCCAGACAATGTGGCTTCGCGCAATCGAAAATGACCCGTGGTTTGAGATTGAGCCTTCCGGAACGGAAGGAGCACGCCCAGCATCGAAAGCGTGTCGAACCATGGAGACCCGCATAGGATGACGACGCCCCTGAACATCCAGGTGATCCTCGGCAGCACGCGAAAGGGCCGGTTCGGCGACAAGCCGGCGCACTACATCCTGGGCGAGATTCAGAAGCGAGCCGACGTGCGCGCTGAGCTCGTCGATCTTCGAGACTGGCCGCTGCCCTTCTTCGACCACCCCGTATCTCCGCTACGAGCGAAGATCACGGAACCTGCCATCGTGGCGGAATGGACCGCGAAAGTCGGTGAGGCCGATGGGTACGTCCTCGTCACGCCCGAGTATAACCACGGGTACTCGGCGGTCCTCAAGAACGCGCTCGACTGGGTCTATACGGAGTGGACGAGGAAGCCGGTCGGCTTCGTCGGGTACGGCAGCATGGGCGGGGCCCGCGCGATCGAGCAACTTCGCCAGGTTGTGGTGGAGCTCGACATGGTCCCGGTCCGCGAGGCAATTCACGTCCCCATGGATGTCTACTTCGCCGTCATGAAGGAGACAGCGCCCGCCGCGCCAGAGCTGTTCAAGCCTCTCCGAGAGGGAATCTTTGGCGACCGGGTCGCCCCCTTCCTCGACAAACTGATCAGACTCGCCCACCGGACAAGAGGGTGGCGCGGCGAGTCGGCATGAAGAGGTGAAGCTCGGGCAAGCCCCCAGAGCGAAAGATCGCCTGGACTGCCTGAAGCCGCTTTGCCCCTGGCGTCGCGGCGGGCCGTGGCGCGACGTGGGTTTCCGTTTACCCTCGTGATCAACCTCGTCGCACGCGTCCGGCAACTCGCCGGTCAATCGGCCAGCGTCCAACTCGTGACCGCGGCCGCGCTTCCGTCGGAATAGGTGATCGTGCCCGTGCCGGACTGATCGAGCGTCGCCGTTGCCAGCGTGGCTCCGGTGCTCATTTGCGTAATCGTCGCGGCGAGATTGCGGGGCGTGTCGTTCAGGAGCGTGATTTGAAATTGTTCGTCGTGGGCCTCATCGGTGATGGTCCACCCGGTGGGAGGCGGCGGAAAGAACGAGAGCGCCGCGGCGCCACCGTCCGTGTCCATCGACGTGTAAGGCGTCCCGCCGGCGATCGCGAGCGCGGGAGGCACGGGCGTTCCCAACGTGAGCGAGCCAAGCGGGCCCGAAACGACGGTCGACCCGGTCCCGCTGAAGGCGACGCCTCCGTCGGCTCCGAGGAGGAGACTGAGCGGCGATCCCCCATCGACCGTCGTCAACACCAGCGGCGTCACCGAACCGAGGGCAATCGAGAGCGCCGGAAAGTCTTGGGCGACGCCGCCCGCACAAACCGCCGTCCCGCCCTCGTCCACGTCGATGCTGCAACTCAGGCCGAGTTGAACGTTCGGGCTGCCGTTGGCGGGGACGAAGGTGCCGGTTCCATAAGCGAGAAACAGGGAGGGGCCGCCGGCGTCGGTCACCGGGATCGATAGAATCTTGGACCAGCGTCAAGACACCCAACGCGCCGCCATCGAGTCCGCGGTAGGCGAGCGTTTCACCGAATGCGACCGTGCTGCTCGGCGCCGCGTCGACGGGCCCCGCGTCGACGAACAAGTCGCCCGCGTCGATGGCCACGTCGATGTAGTGCTGCGTGCAGTTCGAATCGTAAAAAGCGTTGTACGGGACGAGGGGAGTGGGCGACGGCCCGGGCGCGGTACTTCCGCCTCCCACGAGCGGAACGCACGTGCCGCCGTCGGGAGATCCCGAGGGGGCCCCAAAGAGGACATGGAGTTGCGTCTGAAGCACCGAAGAGGCCATCGCGATCGCAAAGCCCACTTGAGCGAGCGCGTGTTCGGCGACGAGCTTCGCACGGTCGCTCCCGGGCGCGCCGGTGTTCGCGGAGGCGTTGCCGTCGTTCGCGCTTCCGTCGACCGTCCCGCCATCGACCACACTTGCGCCGTCCATCGAGGCGTCCAGGACGGCGGCGTCAGGCGCGCCCGCGTTGGGGGACGAACCCGTCGAGCTGCCGCAGGCGAGGAAGGCGGCGGCCGAACCGAGGCCCGTCACCCAAGCCAGGAGCTGCACGTTGTTCCGAAGGCGCCGCGCGCCGGCCTTCATCGAATGCGGGTCGCAAAACGGCAACATTGGCACACGCTAGTCGAAGACGGCACCAAAGGCGAGAGTGCACCGCCCGGGGGCTTGGCGTTCGCCGTCCTTGCTCGGCCGCGTGCTACTCACGAGCCAGGTTTTGGCGGGAGATCCCTCCCCCCCAAGCCAAGTCCCCCAACGTCCATTTCCGGCCACATCTTCAGTGTTACTCAAAGTAGGCTTTGCGATACTTGGCTATCGGCTATTCTGACACCGGCCTTCTGTCCTCGGCCGGTACCGTCCGCGCGGCTTGGAGGCGCAGGGGTCCGTATCCGCCCGACAAGAATTATGGTACCTGCCATTCTTCATGCGTTTTCCGATCAGGGCTTTTGTCGCGGCGTCCGGAGTCATCCTCGGAGCGGCGGCAGGGCTGCTCGCCGGTTGCGGCAACGGCGGCGCGTCCCCTGCGCCGGGCGGAACGGACTCGGGCGGCATGGACGCCAACTCGACCCCGTCGAGCGACGCGGCGGCAGAAGGGGGCGGCGAGGACGCGATCGTCCGGGACGCAGCGCCGGGCGGGGCCGAAGCCGGCTTGGGCACCGATGCCACTCTGGCCGACTCGGGCAGCCTCGACTCGGGCGGCCTCGACGCCGGCAGCCTCGACGCCGGCACGACGCGCGCGGTCGACGGCGCGTATTCCCCGGTGCAGGAAGGGACGTACCTCGAACCCGCCGTGGACGCGGGCGACTCCGTCCTCCGCCATCACAAGAACCTCAGTCACGACGGCGCGTACGTCGAGCCGGCGCTGACGAAAGCCGCCGTCATAGGCAACGACGCGGGCCTTGCCGGCCTTCATCAAGATACGAACTTCCACGCCGTCTTGCCCGACCCGAACGACGAGGTTTACGCGCAGCCTCTTTTCGTGGACGGGCTCGGCGGGCAGGACATGGTCATCGTCGCGACCGAGGCAGACAACGTCTACGCCCTCGACGCGGCGACCGGAATGCAGCTTTGGGCCACGAACGTCGGCCCGCCGGTGCCGTCCGCGGTGTTGCTCGCCCTTGGCAGCTGCGGCGACCAGGACGAATACGGCATTACGGGCACGCCGGTCATCGACTACGCGTCGCGCACGGTGTTCTTCGACGCGGAGATTTTGGCCAGCGGCGCAGACGCGGGTGCCGCCGCCGACGGGGGCGACGCGCAGGCGCCCCCTGCGGTCCCCAAACACGAGATCTTCGCGCTGTCGATCGACACGGGTCTCGTCAGGCCGGGTTGGCCCGTGGACGTCGGCTCGATCGCGATCGCGGACGATGGCCCTTTCAACCCGGTGTACCAGGAGCAGAGCGGCGGGCTGGCGATCTTGGACGGCACGCTTTACGTCGCGTTCGGCGGCCTCCTTGGCGCCTGCGGCGACTACCACGGGTGGGTCGTCGCCGTACTCCTCTCTGATCCGACGCACGTCCAAACGTGGTCGACTCCGGTGCCCGGCGCGGGCGCGTCGGCGCCGGGCGGCATCGCCTCGGACGGTACGGCGATCTTCGTCGCCACGGGGACTGGTTTCAGGGTCTGGTCCGGCTCCGGGTCCTTCTGCGACCAGACGTCCTGGGCGTGGGCGGGGGACGAAGCGATCCTGCGCTTCGGCGTCGGAAGTGCGTTCGGCGCGCCGCAGGACGACTTCGCCCCGTACGACTGGCTGAGCCTCGACTGCGGAGGGGAGGCGATGTCTTCCGGTCCCGTTGCGTTCGACCTGCCGAACTCGAATCCAGGCAAGCTCGCCATCTCGTTTGGCACGGACGGTAACGCCTATTTGTTGAACCGCACCCTCCTCGGCGGCATCGGCGACTCCCTCTTCCCCGACGGAGGCGACGCGGCCGTTCCCGTCGTCGCCGCGGCGGGACTGCGCGTCTCGACGGCCAACGTCACCACGGCGCCCGCCGTCTACACCACCGCGACGGCCACGTATGTGGCGCTCTACGCCGCGCCCGCGCCGGCCCACTGTGCGGGAACCGACTTCGCGTCGTGGGCTCTCGTCCCCGGATCGCCGCCCACGCTCTCCTTCGCCTGGTGCGCGCTCGCGGGGGCAGGCTCACCGATCGCGACGACTTCCGACGGGCAGTCCGATGCGATCGTATGGCAGCTCGGCGTGCAAGACGACAATCGGCTCCACGCCTTCGACGGGGACACGGGGGCCGTCATTCATTTCCCCGGTTCGAGCGTCACGATCCCGAACATGCGCCGCTACAACGCGCCGATCGCGGCCAAGGGACGCATCTACGTCCCGGCGGACGGACAGATCGTGGCGTTTACGCCCTGACGCGGAAAAGCAAGGTCCCTCGCATGGATGATCGCGAGCTCCTGCTTCTGGTGGGCGTGGAAGGCATGGAGCCCGCGCAGGCCGCGGGAGTCCTCGGGATCGAAGCGGCGGCGCTTCGGCAGCGATTGGCCCGGGCTCGGCGTCGGCTGCTTACCGAACTCGAACGCTCGACCAGCCCCCAAAGCCGCAGGAAAGCGACGCCATGACGCCAAGGGATCCCGTCTTTGCCCGGCTTGCCGAGCTGATCGCGGAAGAGCCGCCGCCGCAATTTTCCGCGAATCTTCGCGCCGAGGCGCGCAGGCGACTTCGGCCGCGCGCCTTGCATCCCGTTTGGCCAATTCTCGTTGGCGTTTCGGTGGTGAGTTATCTGGGGTGGGCGATACATTTCGTCGACAGCCTGTATTAGCTGGGCCGTGGCGGTCCCCGTATCAAGACGAGGCCGCGCTTTTCAGCGCCCGTCCCCCCCCGTCCGCCGAGTCCCACCGCCCGCCACCGTCGACCTTGGGGTGTCCAGCGGAAGGGACCAGCGCGCCTTGATCCACGCGCGCTATCCTAGCCGGGTGGAGCCCGCGAAGAACCTGGCGACTTGGGAAGCTCTCCGTACCCTGCCCGAAGGCGTCAAGGCGGAGATCGTCCGCGGCGTGCTGGTCACGCCGCCCGCCGCGCTGCCACGACACTCCAGCGTGCAAGGCAAACTCCGGCGATTCATCGGCGGGGCGTTCGATGACGACGACGGCTCGGGCGGTCCAGGGGGCTGGTGGGTCTTCCTCGAGGTCGACGTTCGCCTGTCTCCGCACGACATCGTGAGGCCGGACCTTGCGGGATGGCGTCGCGAGCGCCTCGCGAGCCCGTGGGACGTGCGCCCGATTGACGTCGTGCCCGATTGGATTTGCGAGATCATTTCCACCAGCAACGCGGGCCACGACCGCGTGACGAAGCGCGAGCTCTACGCGAGGCACGGCGTCATGCACTACTGGCTCGCCGATCCATCCGCAGGGACACTCGAGACGCTCCGCCTGGACGGGCCCTCCAAGCGCTGGGTCGATGCGGGAGCGTTCGACGTATCGGCCTGCGCGCGGATCCCGCCCTTCGAAGCCATCGAACTCGACTTGTCGCGCGTTTTTCCCCCCCCAGTTACCGGGTGAGGCCGGATTCAGCCTCGTCGCTTTCGGCCCTTGCGAACCTCCAGAGTCTGGACCTGAGCGGCAATCAGATCACGGACCTGTCTCCCTTGGTCGCCAACGTCTCCCTCGTCTACGGGACCGGCATTGCGATCGGGGGCAACCCGATCGACTGCACGGCGCAGGCGGAAAACATCGCGACGTTGAGGGCGCGCGGTGTGACCTTGACCACGGACTGCCCGTAGCGATCACGCGACGGGGATGTCTTGCCCTCATGTGCCATGGCACAGTCGCCCAGCACGTATCACGCTCGCCGAAACGGGCACTTGTCTGCGGCACTCGACTTGCACGTCACCGCAGAATGGTACGCGACGAAGAACGCAGGGCTCGATCCTCGGAGATGCCTATCGTCGGCGGTCTTCCGGACGTTCCCGGAATCGTCGCGGCGATGCGGCTGACGGAAGGCCTCGCAGTGCACCTGCGCGGTCTTGCCGACGAGCTTCTGGTGAGGGACGTCCCGCGCGCGACGTTGACTCGAGCCGAGCGCGAGCTCCTCGCAACGGCGGTTTCGGCCGCCAACGATTGCTTTTACTGCATGGACTCGCACGGCGCGTTTGCCCGCGAGTTGCTCCGGCGAGGGAACGACGACAGGGGCGCCGCGATCGTCGACGGGATCAAGGCGGGCAAGTCGGACGGCGTCGGCGCGAAGATGGAGGCGCTGCTCGACATTGCGCGCGCGGTTCAGCGACATCCTCGCAGCCTAAAGCGCGAACACGTCGCGCGGGCGCTCGACGCGGGAGCGACCGACGAAGATACGCAGCTCGCCGTGCTGATCGCGTCCGCCTTCTGCATGTACAACCGGATGGTCGACGGGCTCCGAGCCAAGACACCCGCGAGCCCCGAGGCGTACCGTGCGCGCGCGGTCGAGATCGCCGAACATGGCTATAGCGATCCCCGGGTCCAATCGCTTCCCCGGTGACGCGCGCGGCCGGTGCGGCGTGGCCTGACATTCAGATATCCGTCCGT
Organism: uncultured delta proteobacterium; assembly: GCA_963831555.1. GTDB lineage: Bacteria > Myxococcota_A > Polyangia > Polyangiales > Polyangiaceae > Palsa-1150. The sequence goes on along the minus strand of CAWHQT010000008.1, from coordinate 50,483 downwards.
TCGACTTGAAGGGCGCACGGGTCTGGGGCCACGACGGTCACGCACGGAGCGACGGGTACTCGAACGAATCGATAGTCCAGGGCTCCGTGCGCGCCGCGACCACCCACTCTTCCATGGCTGGCAACGCGAGGACCGCTGCGCTGTACTCGCGGAGCCGCGGCTCGAGATCCACCTCGTAGGTTCGGAAACGGAGCACGATCGGAGCGTACATCGCGTCGGCAATCGAGAAGCGGCCGAACAGAAAGGGCCCGCCGTGACCGAAGCGATCGAGCGCATTGCGCCAGAGCGAGCGCACACGGTCCACGTCGCGCAGCGAATCAATCGTTCGCCCGAGCCCCGGCAGTCGAGCGCGCACGTTCATGGGCATGTGCGTGCGCAGGGCCAGGAAGCCCGAGTGCATCTCGGCGCTGATGGATCGGGCAGCGGCGCGCGCGCCCGCGTCGTCGGGCCACAGCCGTGCTTCGGGGAAAGCCTCGGCGACGTACTCGCAGATGGCGAGCGAGTCCCACGCGACGATTTCTTCGTGGTGCAACACGGGCACCTTGCCGGACGGAGAGATCTTGCGGATCGCGTCAGGCGACTCGGGCCGGTAAAGCGGAATGACGACCTCGTCGAACGCCGCTCCGGTGCTTCAGCGCGAGCCACGGGCGAAGCGACCACGACGAGTAATTCTTGTTGCCTACCGCAAGGACCCATCTTGCCATTCGCGTTGAAGCGCAGTGTACACAGAATGTGTCCCCTATGAAGGACGAGGCGACTGCGCGCGTGAAAACCCATTTGCGGTGACTCCTTGACGCGCTCGAGGGCATGGGCGACAAGCCCCCGCGATGCGTCGACTGCGGTGCGTGCGTTCCGGCGGGATCGTTGGGTTCGTCGCTTTGCTGGTCTCCTGCCAAGCGAAGCCGCCGACGGTCGCACGGGGCTCCGAAGCGATCGACGTCCGGGAGAGTGCCCCCCCGCCGGGGTCGAAAAGCCTCGGACCGATCGAGTCGGTGAATGGTCGCGGGTGCGGTCTCTACGGGGCCAAGGGCTCGTACGACGGCGCGCTTGCCGCTCTGCGGAACGAGGCGGAGGAGCGCGGCGGAGACTTCGTTCGCGTCACGAGAGTGACCGAACCGCATGTCGAAGGCGGCTGTTACGAGGAGCGCTTCGTCATTCGCGGCATGTTGTTTCGCGTGAACCCTGCGCCCGTGGGAACGTCTGTCGAAGCGCCGGCGGCGACTCCGAGCGCGGAGGCGTGCGTGCCGCCATGCTCCCCCGGTTACGCATGCCAATCGGGAACGTGTCGGGCCGAATGCAACCCCACGTGCGGCGCCGGCCAAACGTGCGGGCAAGATCGAACGTGCCGTCCGACGGCGCCGTAGGTCGCGTGGATGCGCACGATCGAATGTCGAAACCATACGGAAGAATACGGAAGAGGCACGGCGAGACCGTCGTCGCTTGATATATTCATGAACAACGGAAGCGACCGCGCTCTCTCAATCCGCTGGTACAGTTGGGCGGGTTGGACCAAAGCCTTGGTCAAAGGGAGAGGCCATGGACCCAGACCGTGGAGCGAGACGAGCGAGGGCTTTGCGGCGGGCGTCGTCTGTTTTCGCCGTTGGCGCGGCCGTGGTGGTCTCGGGCTGCGGCAACTCGGGCAGTGGGTCATCGAACCGGACGCCGGCCGCGGCAACCAGCAGCTCCGGTAGCAGTTCAACCGGCTCGACCAGCGGACCGGGTCCTGGCGGTAGCAGCGGCGTGATGAACGGAAGCGGCGGGAGCGGTAACAGTAGCGGCAGTTCCTCGGGCGGCAGCAGCTCGGGTGGGAGCGGTTCGGGTGAGAGCGGCACCGGGACTCACTCCGGCGATAGCGCGAGCAGCGGTGCGGGCTCGGGCAGCGGCGGAGCTGCCGGCAGCAGCGGAACGAACAGCGGGGGTGTGGCCGATGGAGGTGCCGACAGCTCCGGCAGCGGCCCGATCGTGGACGGGGGCGCCAATTCACCAGCCTGGGTCACCGTACACAACGATTTCTTTTGGTACGACGACACCGGAACGCTAATCCAGGTACGAAGCGGAGCCCTGCGCCAATTCAATGGCATTTACTACTGGTATGGGAGCCAGCCAGGCGGAATCGACCAGACCTGTTACGCTTCTACGGACTTGGTCCATTGGACCTACAAGGGCGTTCCGCTCGTGACGGCCGAACTGTGCGACAGGATGGACGTGCTGTACAACGACACGACCAAACAGTACGTGATGTTCCTGAAATACGACGGCGACAAGGCGTCTTTTGGGACAGCCACTGCCTCAGCCCCCGAAGGACCGTACACGTTCTTGGGAGAGACTCTCGTCGATGGAAACTACATCGGCGATATGTCCATGTACAAAGATGACGACGGCACGGCCTATCTGGCCTATGTCTGGGACCAGGCTGGCCCCAATCGGCAACACGGTATATACCGAATGTCGGCGGACTACTTGTCTCTGGACACGCGAATGTATCTGTTCAACGTGCCCAGTCGCGAGGCTCCCCACATGTTCAAGCGCAACGGGACGTACTACTATGGAGTCTCAGAAACCAATGGGATTCAGCCGTCGCCCACCCGATATTACACGGCAACCGTCCTGACTGGCCCCTGGTCGGCGGCAACGCTGCTCGTCACGCCGGGCTCTACCACCACGTACGAAACGCAGTGCGACTTCGTTTTCCCATTTGCAGGTGCGCAAGGGACTGTCTACATGCTGGATGCCGATCGTTGGATTCCCACCGGCGGGTTTCAGGGCGACTACCTCTGGATGCCCCTGACATTCGACGACGCCGGCGCGCCGACGATGGATTATTATCAGGATTGGGACCTCAACGTGACTACGGGTGCGTGGAGGGCGTTCGATCGCGCGTCGCGCGACTTGGCGCTGGCCAAAACGGCAACGGCCTCGTCGCAGACCGCCACGAACCCGGCGTCCAGCGTCACGACGGCCACGACCTATCAAAACTACACGGCGACACGTTGGGAGAGCCAGTCGAGCGACCCGCAATGGATCGTGGTGGACCTTGGCTCCGCCATGAATGTCGATAGGGTCATTCTCAAGTGGTTTACAGACTATGCAATAGATTTCGATATCGAGGTGTCGACCGATTCGACGACGTGGACACCCGTATACAGCACGACGACCGGGGCGTCGTACTCCGTGACCGACGTCACGTTCAAAGAAACCGCTGCGCGGTATGTGCGGATGAATGGCACGAAGCGGGGCAACGCGAACGGGTATTCTCTGTTTGCGTTCATGGTTTTGGACGACCCCTAGCCAACCCTACCGGGTTCGCCTTGCATCTGGCGCTTCATCCTTTCGGCCAAATTCCGACGTATGAGGAAGGCGATCTCGCGCTGTTCGAGACGGCTCAGGCTGAAATTATCGGGCATTCGGTGCTCGGCGTCTTCGATCTCGCTGACGATCCTCGCGCACTGATCGAAGTAGGTTCGCCCGACGTCCGTGAGGCTCAGCTTGCGAGTGGCTCGCTGAAGGAGCCGGCGTTCAGCCGTTGCTCGAGGTCCGCCACTTTCCTGCTCACCGTGGACTTCGGGACGCCCAGCTGCGCGGACGCCGCGATGAAGCTGCCGGCCTGCACCACGCGTGTGAACATCAGGATTTCATTGAGGCCCATGGCCGATCATCCCACGATCTCGTGCTCGGCGACTATTGTGTCCACACCAGCATGGAGGCCCTGCGCACGGGCGAGCAGGAGATCCGCCGCATCGGCCAGCGGCTCATTGCCGAGGGAAAGCGGAGCTACGCGCTCAGGGAATACGGAAGTGCTCGCGCGAGCCGCTCGCTCCCTCGTGGTAATCGGTGATCCGAGCTGCCCACGAGGGGCTCTCCGAGTACGGCGACACGCGGCTCGAGTCCCTCCGTACGGGTCCTCCATCGCAACCGGGCCTCGCGAGCGGCGAAATCCCGGGAGCTCGTGGGCCTTCCCGGTGAGGGCGACTGGGCGTAAGAAACTCGACATGAGAACTCTCTACACGGCGGTGTCGACCGCCCACGGTGGACGCGATGGTCACGTTCGATCCTCGGACGGCGTCGTCGATCTCGATCTGAAGACGCCCAAGGAAATGGGCGGGCCCGGTGGCGCCGGGACCAACCCGGAGCAACTCTTCGCCGCCGGATACGCGGCGTGCTTCGAGTCCGCCATGCGGGCGGTGGCGCGAAAGCAGAAGAAGCCCTTGGTGGATGCGAGCGTGACCGGGCACGTAAGCTTCAACGTCAGCGACGGCGGCAAGTACGTGCTCTCGGTCGAGCTCCACGGAAAGGTCGAGGGCTTGTCACGCGAGGATGATGCGGGCCGCACACGAGGTCTGCCCGTATTCCAACGCCACTCGTGGCAACATCGACGTGATGCTCGTCGCGGTGTGAGCGGGTCAGCCGCCAATTTCATGCCAGGGAGTCGTTGGATGTCGGCGGAACAATGGATACGATCTGACGCGGACGCTAATCCGCGCGTGAGGGAGGTCATCTCATGAAGGCCGCAGTCTTGGTCGGGTACGGAGGTGTCGATCAGCTGGAGCTCCGGGAGGTCCCCGAGCCGAAGACGGGGCCGGGCCAAGTCAAGGTCAGAGTCGTCGGCGCCAGCATCAACCCGATCGATTGGAAACTACGAGAAGGCGCGAAGCGCCCCGGCATGAACCTCGAGCTGCCGGCAATCCTGGGACGCGACGCGGCCGGAGACGTCGTCGAAGTCGGCACGGGAGTCACGCGCTTCCGCGTCGGTGATCGTGTCGTGGGCCTCGTGTGGGGTGCGTACGGCGAGCGTGTCGTTGCAAACGAGGAAGCGTGGACAGAGGTTCCGGAGAACCTGGATCTGGTCGACGCCGCAGCCATCCCGCTCGTCACACTGACGGGCGCAGAGCTCGTCGACGAGGGTCTACGGCCGCGCGCCGGCGACACCGTGCTCGTGACGGGCGCCTTGGGAAGTGTCGGACGCGTGGCGGTGTTCGTGGCCAAGAGCCGCGGCGTCAAGGTATGGGCAGGCGTCCGGCGTGCGCAGAAGGACGCAGCCGCGGCGCTCGAAGTCGAAGGCGTCGTCGCGCTCGAAGACGAAGTCGACGATCGACGGCTGCCGACGCTTGACGGGATCGCCGATACGGTTGGGGCGTCCGTCACGGAGAGGCTCCTCGAGCGACTGCGGCGAGGTGGCGTGGTGGCGTCTGTCGCCGGCGACCCGAAGAACGCTCGGGAGCGAGGGCTCGAAGCTCGCCACGTCTGGGCGCACCCCGATCCCGAGCGCCTCGCGTCAATGGTGCGTGCGGTGGCGGAAGGAAGGCTCGTCATTCCGATCGCGAAGCGCTTCCTGCTGTCAGAGATTCGCGAGGCGCAGGAGCTGGCCGAGAAGGGGGCCGGGGGCAAGGTCTTACTGCGGCTCTGATCGTTCGCCAGGGTGTGAGCAGCGCCATAATGATTGAGGGGACTCTCGCCAAATCTTGTCGCGGCGATTGAGGGGCGCGGCGCGTCATTCCCGTGTTTTGTCCTCCGAGGCCCTATTAGTCCGCCGGACAACGCCGAAGGCGTTGGCGAAGCACAGAAGTTCTGTTCCGGGGGACTCGAAAGCAACTATCTCGGCTTGCGCTGAAAGGCCGGAACGTCCCAATCGTGATCCAGGCTCGGAAAGCCGTCCGATGACGCGGCGCTCATCGAGCGAGGCGCGGGCCGGGACGCGGCCATGGGCCCCTGCGGGCGCGCCTCGTGGCCGTCGTTCCGCATGAAGGGCGTCTGTTGGACCTGCGCGGGGCGCCTCGTGGCCGGCGCGGGATTTTCGCCCGCGGATCGCGCGGCGGCGGCCGCCGCGAGCGAACGATGCGGCAAGGACGTGATGGTCTGCGGAGCCATCGAAGGCCGGCTCGACTGGTTCTGCGCAGCGACGTCCGCCGCGGGCGAGTCGAAGCCGGTCGCGATGACCGTGACCTTGACGTTCTCGCCGAGCGTCTCGTCGATGCTCGCGCCGAAGATGATGTTCGCGTCCTCGTGCGCCTGCTCTTGCACGAGGCTCGCCGCTTCCTGGATCTCTCTCATCTTGAGGTCCGGGCCGCCGACGATGTTGATGAGGACTCCCGTCGCGCCCTCGACGCTGATGTCGTCGAGGAGCGGCGAGGTGACGGCCATCTCGGCCGCGAGGCGGGCGCGGTTCTGCCCCTTGGCGACGCCGGTTCCCATGAGCGCGCGGCCCATGTTGCTCATCACGGTCTTCACGTCGGCGAAGTCGACGTTGACGATGCCGTTCTGCGTGATGAGATCGCTGATGCCCTTGACGGCCTGGTAGAGCACCTCGTCGGCCTTGCGGCACGCGTCGATGAACGTGAGGTCGTCGTCGCCGAGCAGCACGAGCTTCTGGTTCGGGATCGTGATGAGCGTGTCGACCTGCTCGGACGAGCATGCGCGAGCCCGAGCTCGGCGCGGCGCGCGCGCTGGCGTCCCTCGAAGAGGAACGGCTTGGTCACGACGCCGACGGTGAGGGCGCCTTCTTCGCGCGCGATCTGCGCGATGACGGGCGCCGCGCCGGTGCCGGTGCCGCCGCCCATGCCGGCGGTCACGAAGACCATGTCGGCGCCGCCGATGAGCTCCTTGATCCGCTGCACGTCCTCGAGCGCCGCCTTGCGGCCCTTTCTCGGGGTCGGCGCCGGCGCCGAGGCCGCGCGTGATGTTCGACCCGATGTTGAGCTTGGTCGGCGCCGCGCTCGAGTTGAGCGCCTGCGCGTCGGTGTTGACGACGATGAACTCGACCCCTTCGAGGCCGAAGTTGATCATCGTGTTGACGGCGTTGCCGCCGGAGCCGCCGACGCCGATGACCTTGATGCGCGCCTCGTACTGCTGCGTTTCGTCTGCGAACTCGATCGAGAAACTCATCGCCGTGATCCTCTCGTGACACCGTCTAAGGCACCGCGCGATACGTAGCCAAATTCCGGTATTCGATTCGTGGGAGTCGCTCCCACTCGAAGGCAATCAGAACGCGGCCTTGATCCACTCCCAGAAGCCGGAGCGCCGCGCGCTCGGCCACGTCCGCCGGGGCCGGCGTGCGCGACCGCGCCGGCGGCCGACGGGAGCGCGACCACGCGCGGCATCATCGATTCGGCCGAGAGCGCGCGCGCCCCGTACTTCACGAGGCCGACGCCCGTCGCGTACTCGGGCCCGTGCACGAGCTGCGTGATCCCTTTGATGGCCGTGGGCATCCCGATGCGCACCGGCATGCCCGAGGATCTCTTCGGCGAACTCGCGACATGCCCTGCAGGAGCACCGCGCCGCCGGTGAGGACGACGCCGGCGCTGAGCTGCTCGAGCATCCCCGTGTCCTCGATGCGCTTGCGGACGACGGCGAAGATCTCTTCGACGCGCGGCTCGATGATGTCGCTGAGGACGCGGCGCGCGGTCTTGCGGGGCGCGTGACCCGCCGACGCCGGGCACTTCGATCTCTTCGTCGTCGGCGACCATTCGGCCGAGCGCGCAGCCCGAGAGGCGCTTCAGTCGGTCGGCCTCGGCCATCGGAGTCCGGAGGCCCGCGGCGATGTCGCTCGTGATGTTGTTGCCGCCGACGGGAATGACGCTCGTGTGAGCGATGCCGCCGTCGACGTAGAGCAGGAGGTCCGTCGTGCCGCCGCCGATGTCGACGACCGCGACGCCGATCTCTTTCTCGTCGTCGCTGAGAACGGCCTCGGCGCTCGCGAGCGGCTGGAGCACCACGTCGGCCACGGTGAGGCCGCAGCGCTCGGCGCAGCGGATGACGTTCTGCACGCAGCTCGTCGCGGCCGTGACGAGGTTGACCTTGACGCCGAGGCGCACGCCCGGCCATCCCGATGGGGTCGCGGATGCCGTCCTGGCTGTCGACCATGTACTCGCGCGGCAGCACGTGGAGAATCTGACGATCGGCGTCGACGGGAATGGCCCGCGCTCCCTCGAGGACGCGCTCGACGTCGCCGCGGGTCACTTCGCCGCCCGCGATGGCCGCGACGCCGTCGCTGGCCGACGAGCGAACGTGGCTGCCGCCGATTCCCGCGTAGATGGTCCGGATCTCGACGCCGGCCATCGTCTGCGCGCTCTCGATGGCGTCGCGGATGGATCGAACGGTCCAGTCGATGTTGGCGACGATGCCCTTGCGCAGACCCCGGCAGGGCACGATGCCCACGCCCAGGATGGTGATTCCGTCGCTGCCGTCGACTTCCGCGACCACCGCGCACACCTTCGTCGTGCCGATATCCAGCCCGACGACGATCTCACCCTGCGATGTTGCGGTGCTCATCTCCTTGGGCAATCGCACGCCGTTGACCGGTGGGCCAAATGTTCGGCGAATCTCACCGCATGCGGACGACCACTCGGTCCGGTCGCGCGTCGTTGTCGAGCATGACGACGTCCGCCTTGGCACCCCGGCGGTCGAGTTCCGCCACGACGCGCGCCGCCTGATCCAGCTTGCGCCGAACGGCGGCCCCCCGAGAACGAGCTCCAGGGCGGCGTGCCCCACGACGAGCGTGAAGGTCCCGTCCGACGCGACGTGGACCTCCTGGAGCGGTGCGCGTTTGGCAAGCTCGGCCCGCTCGAACTCGGCGGCGAGTTCGATCGCCCGGCGAATGGTGCGGACCGTCCCGTCGTGGTCTTCCGCGAGGCGGTCGGGACCGAGGCCGGTTACCAGAGGAAGGTCGACCGGATCGTCCGGGTCCATTTTCTTGAAGGGTTCGCCGTCCGCGCTGGCCAAGAACATGTCTCCGAGCGTCACGACGGCGGCGGCCGTGTGCTCGCTGACGCGGACGAGGACGGTCCCGGGCAGCCGCCGGACGAGGGAAGCCTCCACCACCCACGCATCCCCGAGGATCCGCGCCCGAGCGCCGTCGAGGTCTGCCGCAAAGATGTTCGTCCCCGTCGTGATGCCGCTCTCGGCGATGATCGCCGCCGCCGAGCGCCGCTCGTTGCCGGTCACTTCGATCGCGGTGATCCCGAAGCGCGCGCTATTCATGACGTGGTTGTGAAGCGTCCAGGCCAAGCCGATCGACGCGCTGGCCACGAGCACGATTCCCGCGATGGCCCGCATCGCGGAGAGCACGCCGCCCTTGGGCCTTTCGGACGGCGGCGCCGGCGAGAATCGGTCCGGGGCCGCCGCGCTCGCCGAGATCGGCGCCGGGGGTCCGGTGCGACGGTTCTCGGGCGTCATCTACGGTGCCTCGGGAGTCAGCAGGGACAGGAGCTCGCGGGCGCTGGCGTTGATGTCGCCCGCGCCGAGCGCGATGACGATGTCGCCGGGTTCGACGACGTCGAGTAGCGCTCGCGCGACGTTCTTTTTCTCGCGGACGTAGTGCACGGCGTGGTGGCCGTGCGCGCGGATCGCGTCCGCCAGCGCCTCGCCCGTGGCCCCCTCGATCGGCCTTTCGCCGGCGGGGTAAACGTCCGTGACGAAGAGCACGTCGGCCTTGTTGAACGCGCGCGTGAACTCGTCGAAGAGAAGCTTGGTCCGCGTGTAGCGGTGCGGCTGGAAGGCCACGACGACGCGCCGGTCGAAGCCGCGCTGCGCGGCGTCGAGCGTCGCCTCGATCTCCGCCGGGTGATGACCGTAGTCGTCGACGATCATCACGTCGCCGCGCTTGCCCATGCGGGTGTGGACCGGCGTCCCGAGGACGGTGAAGCGCCGCTGGACCCCGTGGAAGCTCGAGAGCGCGTCGCGCGCAACGTCGAGCGGGACTTCCAGCTCGTCGGCCACCGCGAGGGCGGCAAGGGCGTTGAGAATGTTGTGCGCGCCGGGCATCTGGACGCGGAACGTGCCGAGCGGTTCGCTCCGCCTCCAGACCTCGAAGCGCGTCGCCATCCCCTCGAACCGCGCGTTCGTCGCTCGGTAGTCGGCCTGCCGCGAGATCCCGTAGGTGACGTGCCGCCGTTCGATGCGCGGGAGAATCTCCTGCACGCTGGGGTGGTCGACGCAAAGGACGCACAAGCCGTAGAACGGCACTTTGTTCGCGTGTTGGACGAACGCGTCCTTCACGGCCTCGTGCGTTCCGTAGTGGTCGAGGTGCTCGGCGTCGATGTTGGTCACGACGGCGATGGTCGGCGTCAGCTTCAAGAACGACCCGTCGCTCTCGTCGGCCTCCGCGACGAAGAGGTCCCCCTCGCCGAGTCGCGCGTTGGTCCCGAGTGCGTTGACCTTGCCGCCGACGACCACCGTCGGGTCGAGCCCGGCCGCGCGGAGCACGGTGGCCACGAGCGATGTGGTGGTCGTCTTTCCGTGCGAGCCGGCGATGGTGACCGCGTAGCGCGTCCGCATCAGCTCGGCGAGCATCTCGGCGCGGGGAATGATGGGGATTTCGAGCGCCCGCGCGCGCGTGATCTCCGGATTGTGGCCGGCGATCGCGCTCGAATAGACGACGACGTCCGCCCCGGACACGTTGGCTTCCGAATGACCGAAGAACACGCGGACGCCGAGCGATCTCGAGCCGGCGCGTACTGTCGTTGGGCTTGAGGTCCGAGCCGCTCACGTCGAATTCGAGCGTACGGAGAACCTCCGCGAGCCCGCTCATGCCGATCCCGCCGATGCCGACGAAGTGCACGTGCCGGACGCGACCGCGGAACATCAGAAAGCTCTCTTTGTGGAGTCGCGCGTGGAGTCGCGCGTGGAGTCGCGCGTGGAGTCGCGCGTGGAGTCGCGCGTGGAGTCGCGCGTGGCGATGGCCGCAAGGGCAAGCAGGTCGGCGGCGATAGCGCGAGCCGCGTCGGGTCGGCCGCGCGATCGCGACGCATCCGCCATGGCCATCCGAGCGGAATCATCGGACAGGAGCGCTAGCAGGCATCCCGCGAGGACGTCCGGTTCGGCCCCCTCTTGCCGCAGGCACACGGCGGCGCCCGACCGCGCGAGGTCTTCGGCGTTCTTTCCCTGATGGTCGTTCGCGGCGTGCGGAAGCGGCACGAGAATCGACGCACGACCCACGGCGGTAATCTCGGCGATCGTGACGGCGCCGGCGCGCGCCACGACCACGTCGGCCTCCGCGATGGCTCGGGCGACGTCGTCGATGAAGGGAACGACGGTCGCGCGCTCGACGCCCTCCTGCGCGTACGCGGCACGAACGGCGGCGTCTCGGCCCCGCCCGGCTTGATGGACCACCGCGACGGTGCGTCCCCGCGCCGAGAGTGCTGCGATTGTTCGGGGGAGGCGTTCGTTGAGCGCGCTCGCGCCCTGGCTGCCTCCCATGACGAGAATCCGCGCGGCGCCGGCCTCGAGGCTCCCGTGGGCGACCTGATAGGGGCGAGCGCAGAAACCCGTACGAAGCGGAACGCCGTAGCGCCGGAGCGTCGCGGGTCGAAAAGCGCCTTCCGCGCCTTCCCAGGCGACGTACGCGCGTTTGGCCACCGCACTGAGGAGTCGATTGGCGAGTCCGGCCGTGCTGTCCAATTCGAGGACGGCGACCGGGACGCCGAGCAGCGCCGCCGCGAGCGTCGCCGGGCCCGAGGCGTATCCGCCCGTGCTCAACGCGGCCCGGGGCCCGAGGTCGCGGATCATGCGAAGTGAGCGCGCCGTGGCGCGGCAAGCCGCGAGGCCTCCGCGAACCGCTTGCGCGGCGCCCCCTCCTTTCATCGGTTGCACGTCCAGCCGCTCGAGCCGAAAGCCGTGGGCGGGGACCACGCGGCCCTCGAGGCCCCGCTGGCTCCCGCAAAACACGACGTTCACGTCGGCGAGCGCCTGCATCGCGACGGCGACGGCCAACCCGGGAAAGACGTGGCCGCCCGTGCCTCCGCCCGCGATCAAGACGGTGGGCTTCGTCACGCGGCGACCTCGGGAGCCTGCGCGCGCTCGGCCGTGGCGGCCTCGTTGGCATCCTCGGACGGGGCCGTGAAACGCGGGGCAGGGGCCGGCGGATCGGCTTGCCGCGAGATGTTGAGAAGAATCCCGGCTGCGACGCTATTGACGAGGAGCGACGATCCGCCGAAGCTCACGAACGGAAGCGTCAGCCCTTTGGTCGGCAAAATCGCGAGAGCGACGGCAAGATTGATGAGCGCCTGTACGCCGAACATCGTCGATAGGCCGAACGCCAGGAACGAGCCGAAGTCGTCGGGGGCGCGCAGCGCCGCGCGTACCCCGCGCACGACGAGCAAGAGGTAGGCTCCGCACAGCGCCGCCACGCCGAGAAAGCCGAGCTCTTCGCCGACGATCGCCGCCACGAAGTCGGTGTGCGCCTCCGGCAAGTAGAGCGTCTGGAGCCCGCGCCCGATGCCGAGCCCCGTCGGCCCGCCCGAGCCGAACGACATGACGCTCTGGAACGGCTGGTAGGCGAGGTCCTGCCGGTGCTCGTCCATGTGCAGCCACGCGAGGTAGCGCTCGTACCGATACTCGCGGAAGCGAATCGCCACCGCGCCGAAGGCCCCTCCGAGGATCGAAGCGCCGAGGATGTAGCCGACCTTCGCCCCGGCCACGAAGAGCATCGTGAACGTGAGAAGCAGGAGCACGACGGCGCTGCCGAAGTCCGGCTGCTTCATGCAGAGCAGCATGAAGAGCCCGCCACGATGAGGTGCGGCAGAAACCCGACCGTGAACGTCTTGACCCGCTCGGCCTTCTTCGCCAGCGAGTAGGCGAGCCAGATGACGAGGGCGACCTTCGCCATCTCCGCTGGCTGGACGTGGATCGGGCCCGATCGAGAGCCAGCGCGCCGCGCCGCCGCCCGAGTGCCCGAAGCCCGACGACGCACAAGATCAGGAGCACGCCCGACGACCGCGAGCACCGGGTACGTCAGCTTGTAGAGGCGGTGGTAGTCGATGCGGCTCACGACCCACATGGCGAAGAGCCCCGCCGACCGCGTAGGCGGCCTGGCGCTTCAGGAAGAACTGCGGGTCGTGGTACTGCACCGTCGCCTGCACGGCGCTCGCGCTGTAGACCATCACGACGCCGAAGCCGATGAGCGCGACCACGGTCGCGGCGAGCACCGGGTCGAGCGATCCCGAGGCGCCGAGCGCGTTCGGCCGTGCGTCGAGCGGTGCGGCGAGCTGCATGCCGACGGTGCGGCGCACGTTGCGGAGAGCCGCGCGAGCATCGCGCGGCGGCGGGTACGCGTTGCGCGGTCCGGCTCGAGCGGCGCGCCGCCCTGCGAGCGCCTGCACCGCGCGGACGAACTCGTCGCCGCGGTGCTTGTAGTCGCGGAACATGTCGAAGCTCGAGCACGCGGGCGACAGGAGCACCGCGTCGCCGGGCAGCGCGAGCGCCGCGCTCGGCGCGACCGCGTCGTCCATCGTCGCCGCGCGGCGCACCGGGCACGACGGTCGCCGATGGCGCGCGCGATCGCGTCGGCGGCTTCGCCGATGAGGACCGCGCGCGCGGCCCTTGCGCGCGAGCGCCTCGGCGAGCGGCGCGTAGCGTGCCGCCCTTGTCGCGGCCGCCCGCGATGAGCACGGCGCGCGGCTCGAGCAGGCCCTCGAGCGCCGTGACCGACGGCGCCGACGTTCGTCCCCTTCGAGTCGTCGTAGAAGCGCACGCCGCCGCATCTCGGCGACGAGCGCCGTGCGGTGCGGCAGCCCGCGAAAGGTCGCGAGCACGCTCGCGGATGGCTCGCGGCGGCGACGCCGAAAGGGCGCGACGCACGCGATGGCCGCGGCGACGTTCAGCGCGTTGTGACCCCCGGTCGAGCGCCATCGCGCTCCGCGCGAAGCGCTCGCCCGTGCGCCGGTCGATGACCGTCGTCGGCCGTGACGTCGATCATCGCCCCCGGGTCCGAAAGTGACGACGCCGGCGCCGCCCGCGCCGCGCTTCGCGCAGGCACGTCGCGTCGCCGCCGGGGACGACGGCCCAGTCGTCCGCCGTCTGCTGCGCGAACGCGTTGCCCTTGGCGTGCGCGTAGTCGTCGAAGCCCGCGTAGCGATCGAGGTGGTCGTCGGTGACGTTGAGGAGCGCGTTCACGTGCGGCCGAAAGCGCGTCGACGCGCTCCATCTGGAAGCTCGACACCTCGAGGACCACGGCGTCGAACCGCTCGGCGGCATGGTCGGCGAGCGGCTCGCCGAGGTTGCCCCCGACGAAGACGTTCATCCCGCTGGCCGACAGCATCGCTCCGACGAGCGACGTCGTCGTGCTCTTGCCGTTGGTCCCGCCGATGGCGACGACCGGCGCGCGGTGAGCCATGCGAGCGGACGGCGAGCTCGACCTCCCCCCAGATGGCGACACCCGCTCGCTTGCGCGGCGGCGATCTCGGCGAGGGGCGGGACGCCGGGCGACACGACGACGAGGTCCGCCTCGCTCATGCGCGCCGCGGCGTGATCCCCCGCGACGAGCACGACGCCCAGCGCCTCGAGCGCGAGCGCATCGGCCGACAGCGCGTGACGCCCTTTGCCTTCGTTCGCGACGACGCGGGCGCCCAGCCGACGGCAGAGCCGGGCCGCCGCGACCCCGCTCGCGCCGAGTCCCACCACGACAACCCGCTTGCCAGAGAGGTCGGCCACGTTTGCCCTCAGCGCAACTTCAAGCTCGAAAGGCTGAAGAGTGCCAAGAGAATGGAGATAATCCAGAAGCGGACGATGATCTTCGGCTCGGGCCAGCCCTTCTTTTCGAAATGATGGTGGATCGGGGCCATGAGGAAGATGCGCCTCCCGGTCAGCCGAAAGCTCGCGACCTGGACGACGACGCTGACGGCCTCGAGGAAGAAGACGCCGCCGAGGATGGCCGAGAAGATCTCGTTCTTGGTGAAGACGGCGCACATCCCGAGCCCGCCGCCGAGCGCGAGCGAGCCCACGTCCCCCATGAACACCTGCGCTGGATAGGTGTTGTACCAGAGAAAGCCGATACCGGCGCCGACCATGGCGCCGCAGTAAATGGAGAGCTCCCCGACGCTCGCGACGAATGGAATGTCCAGGTACCGCGCGACGACGAAGCGCTGCGAGACGTGCGCGATGCCGAACGTGGCGCCGGCAAGGTACGCCCACACCAGGTACGTTGCCGGCGTTGATCATGACGGGGCCGATGGCCAGGCCGTCGAGTCCGTCGGTCAGGTTCACGGCGTTCGACGTCCAGACGACGACGAGCACCGCGAACGGCAGATAGACCCAGACCGGGAGGACGAGCGGGTGCTTGGAGAACGCGAGGAAGGGGACGCCGAGGTTGAAGCGGATGTCCCACCAGTCCGACGGGCAAGTGCTCGCTGCGCGAAGAACGCGTACGACGAGGACCGCCCCGCGCGATCGCAAACTGGCCGAGGAGCTTGTAGCGGCCCGGAACGCCGCGCGAGTTCTTCAGCTTGATCTTCAGGTAGTCGTCCAAGTATCCGATGACGCCGTACCCCGCGGTGACGGCGGTCGTCGCCCAGACGAAGACGTTCCGCGGATCGCACCACATGATGGTCGGCAAGAGAACGCTGAGCAGAATGAGCGCGCCGCCCATCGTGGGGGTCCCGCTCTTGATCTGGTGTGACGCGGGGCCGTCCGCTCGCACGACCTGCCCGATCTGTTTCTTCTGCAGCTCGCGGATGAACCAGGGCGCCAGGACGAAGGCGATGAGCATCGCGCTGACCGTTGCGGCGATGGCGCGAAAAGGCACGTAGCGGAGGACGTTCAGCCATCCGAGCCAATCCGCGCTGTGGCGCAATGGAAAGAGCAATTCGTAGAGCATCAGGGCGTGTCCTTCGGCGCGGCCACCTCGCCGCCGCCCGCGCGCAGCAGGGCCTGCACGACGCTCTCGGCCCCGACGCTTCGCGAAGCTTTGACCAGGATCACGTCCCCCGCCTTCGCGAGCTCCGCCGCCATGCGCCCTGCCGCGTCCGCGTCCGCAGCGGCCGCGCAAGGGACGCCGGTGCGCTCGGCGGCAGCGACGGCGAGGTCGGCAAGACCGCCGCAGCTCAGCGCGATTCGGGCCCCGGATGCGGCGATGGCGGGGCCGAGCGATACGTGCTCTTCGACCGCGAAGGGGCCGAGCTCGCGCATCTCTCCCAGAACGAGCACCGCGCGCCGTCCCGCGGCGACCTCGGCGAGCGTTCGAAGGGCGGCGCGGACGCTCGAGGGATTCGCGTTGTAGCTGTCGTCGAGGACGGTCATCCCGTTGGCGGCATGGCGGGCGTGCATGCGCCCCGGTAGGGGCTTCAGATGAACGGCGAGTGCGTGCGTGATCGCGCCCGCGTCGCAGGGTCCGGTGACCGACTCGATGGCCGCCAGCGCCGCGAGCAGATCGAACGCCGCCGCTTGCCCGACGATGGGCAGGCGGACGTTCAGCGTGGCCCCGCCCCGCGCGATGCGCACGTCCGCGCCGCCGGGACCCGGCAGGCCGCGGTCGACGAGGCGGTAATCGGCGCCTTCGGTCGCCCCGAACGTGACCACGCGCCGCGCGCGGCATCGCGCGAGTTGGTCCGTCACGGCCTCGTCCCCGTGGGGCACGACGGCGACCGCGGCGTCCGAAAGCCCCGCGAGCAGGTCGCCCTTCTCGCGCGCAACGTCCGCGCGATGGCCGCCGACTCCCTCCGCGTGGGCGACGCCGATGTTCGTGATGACCGCCACGTCCGGTTGGACGACGCGCGCGAGTGCGGCGATCTCGCCGCGAACGCTCATGCCGACTTCGAACACGGCGAACCTGTGGCGAGGCTCGAGCCCGAAGGCGACCGCGGGAACCCCGACGCGGTTATTGAGATTTCCGGGGGTCGCGTGGCAGGCGTTCACGGGCCGGAGGAGAGCGGCGCAAAGCTCCTTGGTCGTCGTCTTGCCGGCGCTTCCGGTGATGGCGAAGACGACGGCGTCGCTCCGAAGCTCACGCCACCCGCCGAGGTGCGCGCGGGCGAGGTCACCCCAAGCCGCCAGCGTGTCGTCGACCTCGACGGCGGTCACGGACGCCCCCGGAGGGCCTCCGCGGCGCGCCCGTTCTCGACGACGACGATCGACGCTCCGGCCTGGATGGCCATCGCGACGTAGTCGTGCCCGTCGTATTTCTCGCCGCGAAGCGCCACGAAGGCCGCGCCCGGGGCCACCGCTCGGCTATCGCTCGTGATCCCGACCGCGCGCTCGCTACCGCCGCGAACGTGAACCAGCCGTCCGCCGGTCGCCTCCACGGCGCCCCGGGCCGTGAGCGGCGCGGTGTTGGTCGGGACGGGCGTGGCCACGTCACCCGCCTCCCCGGCGCCGGCGTCGCGCCTCGAGCGCCTGGCGTACTTCGATCCGGTCGTCGAACGGAAGCTTCACGTGACCCACGGCTTGATAGTCTTCGTGGCCCTTGCCCGCGACCAAGACCACGTCGCCCGCGGCCGCCCCGCCGACCGCGAGCGCGATGGCTTTTCGGCGATCGAGCTCGACGTGGGGTTGCCCGCCCGCGGCGCGGACGCCCCGGGCGACCGCGGCGGCGATGACGGCAGGGTCTTCGCTCCGTGGATTGTCGGACGTCACGATCGCGACGTCCGCATGACGCGCGACGGCGTCGCCCATCGGGGCGCGCTTCGACGGGTCGCGATCGCCGCCCGCGCCGAACACGCACCAAATGCGGCCCGACGCCACCCTGCGGAGCGCCTCGAGCGCCCGCGCCAGAGCGTCCGGAGTGTGCGCGTAGTCGACGAGCGCCATGACGGTGTCGCCGTCGCCGTCGCATCGCTCCAGGCGCCCGGGCGGTCCCGGCTCGGAGGAGAGAGCGCTGGCCGCACGGCCCAAGTCGAGACCGAGCGCGTGCACGATGCCCAGCGCCAGGAGGAGGTTGTCGACATTGTGCGCGCCCACCAGGCGCGACACGATGCGTTGGTCGCCCGCGGGCGTGCGCACCGTCATGGTGATGCCGCGCGTGTCGACGGAGACTTCGCGGGGCGCAACGTCCGCGTCGCCTCCGGCGCCCCCTCGGATACCCGCGCGCGCGCTGACGCGCACGAGCGGTCCCCCCGTCGTTCGCGCGAGGTCATTGCCGAACGCGTCGTCCACGTTGAGCACGGCCGCGAGCGGCCGCGCATCGGTGAACAAGCGGCCTTTCGCGCGTGCATAGGCGGCCATCGATCCGTGGAAGTCGAGGTGATCCTGCGTCAGGTTGGTGAGCGCCGCGACGCGGAAGCGCACCCCGTGCACGCGCCCGAGTTCGAGCCCGTGCGAGGAGACCTCCATGACGGCGTGCGTCGCGCCCCGATCGCGCATGGCCGCCAGAGTGCGCGCAATATCGTCGGCCTCGGGGGTCGTGTGGTCGGCGTGCTCGCGGAACCCGCCGAACGAATTTCCCACGGTGCCGAGCAGCCCGCACCCGGGATGGCCCGAGGGCTCCATCGACCGCGGCCCGTACGAGGTGGGCGGTGGTGGTCTTGCCGTTGGTGCCCGTGATGCCCACGACGTCCAGCGACGAACGACGGACGCCCGTACACGGCGTGGGCCGCGAATGCGAGGGCGCGCTGTCGGATCGTTCGACGAACATCACGGGCACTGGCGTTACTCTTCGGATCGAGCGCGCCCGCGGAGGCCATCACGGCCGCCGCGCCGCGCCCCACCGCGTCGTCGACGAACCGAGCCCCGTCGACGTTGCCTCCCTTACGCGCCACGAAGAGATCGCCCGCGCGCACGCCCCGCGAATCGTGGCGGACCCCTTGTACGCGCACGTTTGCGTCCCCCGCGATGCGAGCGCCCTCGGGGAGTTCGCGCGCGAGTTCGTCGAGGCTCATATCCGCTCCGGGCCCGCCGTGCGCCGTCCGCGTCATGACGAGGGCTCGAGCACGACCCGAACGGAGCTGCCCCTCGGGGCGGCACTCCCGGCCGCCGGCGTCTGCCGCACGACGCGTCCCCAGCCCTCGATTTGGGCGACGAAGCCCGCCTTGTTGAGCGCGGCGATGACCTCGTGAGCCGGCAAGCCCGTGGCGTCGGGGATGCGCGCGCTGCCTTTCGCCGGCGCACCGGCGGGGCTGATCGCCGCAGAAGGGGCGGGGCTCGCCGCCGTCGCCGGCTTCGTGGCGGCCCGCATCGCGTCCGAAGCGTCTTGCTCGTGCTGCAGGCTCGTGAGCTTCGCGGTGCCCGGAGACGGCGTGACTCCCAGATAGCGCAAGCTCGCCTCCGCCACGCGCCGGAACACGGGACCGGCCAGGTCGCCCCCGTAATGGCCGATCATGGGCTCGTCGAGGACGACCGCGACGACGAGGCGTGGATGGTCCACCGGGACGAACCCTACGAACACGGCGGTGAACTTGTCCGTCGAGTACTTGCCCGTCGCGGGGTCGACCTTCTGCGCCGTGGAGGTCTTGCCCGCCACGCGAAAGCCGGCGATCGACGCCTCGACCGCCGTGCCTCCTTCCTCGGTCACCGCCGTGAGCATCTCCGCGATCATGTGAGCGACACCCGGCGGAACGACTTCACGACGGACGTGCGTGATGCCCTCGCGCACCGTCTCGCCGTGGCCGTCGGTGACCTTCTTGACGAGGATGGGATCGAGCAGATTTCCCCCGTTCGCGATGGCGCTCATGGCCATGGCCAGTTGCAGCGTCGTCACCGAAATTCCTTGTCCGAAGCTCGCGCTCGCCGTCTCGGGGTCGTACCACGGCCTCGCCTTGGGGCGGAGCACGCCCATCGCCTCGCCGGGGAGGGGAATGGCGGTCGGCTCGCCAAAGCCAAAGCGCCGGTACGTCGCGTAGAGCGCAGATTCTCCGAGCGCGAGCCCGATCTTGAGCGCCCCGATGTTCGAGCTCCGCGCAAGAATCTGTGTGGGCGAGAGTGAATCGTTGATGTGCGTGTCGTGGATCGTGATGCCGCCGATTTGAAAGACGCCGTGCTCGCAGTTGATCGTGTCGGTCGGCTTGAGCGTTCCCGCCGCCAGCGCGCCCGCCATCATGAACGGCTTCATCACCGAGCCCGGCTCGAACGTGTCGCTCACGACGCGGTCGCGGCGAGCTTCCGTGGCGCTCTCGGTATAGTCGTTTGGATTATACCCGGGCACGCTCGCGAGCGCGAGAATCTCGCCCGTCGTCGGGTCGACGACAGCCAGCGACCCGGACTTCGTTTCGTACGTCCGCATGGCCGCGTCGAGTTCGCTCTCCGCGACGTGCTGTATCTCTTCGTCGATCGAGAGCTCGACGTCGTTGCCCTGCAGCGCGCGTTCGTCGCTGTCGCCCTCGAAGATGAGGCGCCCGCTGCGGTCGCGAAGCCCTCGCACGTCCTCCATTTTGCCCCGCAGGTCCTCGTCCGCGGCGAGCTCGATCCCGTCCTTGCCTTGCCCGTCCGGCGCGACGAATCCAAGGAGAGGGCCGGCGAGTTCACGTCCGGGATAATAGCGGTGGCCTTCGCCCTCGATTGAGAGCCCGCGGATCGCGTGGGCGTCCTTTTTGGGGTCTCCCAGCTCGCGAACGACGTCGGCCTCGCCGCTGGTGATCCGCCGCTTGACCCATACGAACCTGCGCCTTGCCGAGAGCTTCGTGTAAAGCTCGGCCGCGTCGAGCGACAAGCCGTGCGCAAGCCGCTCGGCCGCATCGTGCAGCTTCGCGTCTTGTTCGGGCTTGCCGCCTTCGGCGCCGAGCATCTCGACAACGTCGGCGCTGACGCTGGGCACATCCACGCTGACGGCCAAGGGAGTGCCGTTTCGGTCGTACAGCGTGCCGCGCTTCGGCTCGAGGTGGAGCCGCCTCTGGCGCTGCTTTTCGGCCATTTCTCGCCACGCCGGGCCGTCTTCCACCTGCACGCGCCAGGCGCTCGATACGATTCCGCCCAGAGCGAGACCCATCAGACCCGAGAGCACCCCCATGCGCGTGCGGATCCACCGTGCGCGGCGGGGGTCCAGGTTTTTCACGGCGGCGCCTCGCTGGCAGCGGAGGCGAGGCCGTTGTCTTCACCTGGCGTGAGCGGCGAGATGGCCACGATGCGCTCCGGCGGCGGCGGTTCCATGCCGAGCAGCGTGCGGGCGACGATCTCGATGCGCTCCGGCGTCTTGTAGCTGGCGGCCTCCAGTTCGAGCACGCGTTTCACCTCGCGCAGGTGCGCCTGCTCCTGGCGCGTTCGTCCGAGCTCGTAGCCGAGCTGCACCGTCCGGCCCCGGAGCGTCGAAATGCAGGACGAACGCGCTCACCGTGGCCACGATGGCGAGCGTCCACAACGGCAAGAATGCGCTTCGCGTGCGATTCATTCTCTCTCTCCGCCGTTCCCGTTCCCGCGAACGCGGCGTGCCGCGCGGAGCTTCGCGCTCCGCGCGCGGGGGTTCTGCGCGCACTCCTCGTCGGTCGGGCACAACGGCTTCTTCGTCAACCGGGACCAGCCTTCTGCCGCGAATGCGCGCTTCACGAGGCGGTCCTCGAGCGAATGAAATGAAACGATCGCCACGACGCCGCCCTCGGCGATGGCATCGGGCAATGCGGCGAGCAGGTGCTCGAGTTGCTCGAGTTCGGCGTTGACCGCGATGCGGAGCGCCTGAAACGTGCGGGTCGCGGGGTCGACCCCGCCGACCCGCACCGGCCCGACCGCGCGGACGATCGCGCGCCGCAAGTCGAGGGTCGTGCGAAGGTCGCCCGCGGCCAGGGCCTTCTTGATGCTTCGTGCAATGCGGCGCGAGCGACGTTCGTCACCGTATTCGAAGATGACGTTCGCCAACTCGTCGTCCGAAAGGCGTGCGAGCAGATCGAGGGCAGTCTCGTCGCCGTCGGGATCCATGCGCATGTCAATCGGCCCCTCGCGGCGAAAGCTCATGCCGCGATCGGGATCTTCGAGCTGGGGCGAACTGACTCCCAGGTCGGCGACGAGGCCGTCCGCGCGCGCCGGTCCGAGCCGGCGGATCTGATCTCCGACGCTCGAGAAAGCCGCGCGCACGAGCACCACGCGATCGGCCACGGGGCCGAGCCGCTCCTCGGCCGCGGCAATCGCCACGGGGTCTCTGTCGAGGGCCAGGATGCGCGCCCTGGGCTCTGCTTCGAGGAGGGCCACCGTGTGCCCGGCGCCGCCGAGCGTCGCGTCGACATAGAAGCCCCCGGCGCGCGGCGCAATCGCTTGCACGACTTCGTCACGCATGACGGTCGCATGCTCGTAGCGCTTCACGTCGGTCACCTCGTCGAAGTCGTCGCGGAAGATCCACTCGACCGCCGGATCGCCGAGTACGCCAGGCAGGGCGAGCTGCAAGTTACTCATAGTCCGAGCTCCGAGAGGCGCGCCGCGATATCACGCCGTTCGTCGTCCGTCGTCTCGAAGTGTTGGGCCCACTCGTCCTTGTCCCAGAGCTCGGCGTAGCGCCCGGAGCCGGCCCACAGCACGTCTTTCTTCAGGTGCGCATGGTCGCGAAGGGAAGGGGGAACGAGAATCCTGCCGACGTCGTCGATTTCGCACTCGACGGCGCCCGAGACATAGATGCGCTTCAGTTTTTGCACGGCGCGATCGAACTGCGGCAGCTTGCCGAGTCGGTCTTCAAAGGCGGCCCATTCCGCGGAGGTGTAGGCCACGACGCAAGGGTCGAGCGCGCTGGTCAAGACGATGCGTCGTTCCCCGCCCGTAGCAAGTGCGTCCCGATAGCGCGCGGGAACGCTGGTCCGCCCTTTGGCGTCGATCGTGTGCTCGTGTCGCCCGCGAAACATCGACGCCGTCTTCGCCTCCGAGCCCCGTCACGACCGTAGCTTGGCACTTCTTGCCACTATTTCCCACGCCCATGCCGGACGGTATGGATTGGCGTGGCTTGTGTCAATTCTTTAGATCACCAGGGTCACCCTGAGTCTCGCTCCGCCTTGCCTTCGGCAAGGCTCCGCTCGACAGGCCTGGCTAGAACGGCACGTCGAGGGGAGTGGAACTCCCCTCGAGCTCCCCATCCCGGAACGTCGCGTTAAGATGGGCCTTGCTCCGCCGCTCGCTTCGCGGCGGCTCCGCTCGGCGTCTTGGGCGGCCCGGTCGGCCCGGTCGTTGGGCCTTGCTCCGCCGCTGGCTTCGCGGCGGCTCCGCTCGGCGTCTTGGGCGGCCCGGTCGGCCCGGTCGTTGGGCCTTGCTCCGCCGCTGGCTTCGCGGCGGCTCCGCTCGGCGTCTTGGGCGGCCCGGTCGGCCCGGTCGTTGGGCCTTGCTCCGCCGCTGGCTTCGCGGCGGCTCCGCTCGGCGTCTTGGGCGGCCCGGTTGGCGGGGCCTTGGCTCCGCCGGTTGACGCGGCCTTGCTCCGCCGCTCGCTTCGCGGCGGCTCCGCTCGGCTCCTTGGGCGGCCGGGTCGTTGGGCCTTGCTCTGCCGGTTGGTGGGGCGCGTCGGTACGCGTGTCGGTACGCGTCTTCTACGATGGTCGAATATTGCGCGTCTCGAGGTAGCGCGTAAGACTTTGCGCCGCTTCCGACGCGGCCGCTGCCATCGCCACGTAGGCGTCGGGTCGAACGAGGTACACGGCGTCCTTCGCGAGACCCGCGCTTTCGGCCGCGACGGCCCACGGGAATACGTGAAGCGGCACGTTGCGCGACTCGCACGTCTTTCTAAGGTCCGGTGCCTCCGAGCCATAGACGTGCGCCTGCCACCCCAACGATGCAAGCGGCTCGAAGTTGTCTGCGCCGCCGCTCGATGCAACCCAGGGGAGTCGATCGCCGCCACGAACGCGTCCCGCGCGTCCTTCGCTGAGCGGAGTGCCTCGATAGTTCACTTTGATCTGTGAGATCGTCCCGAACAACAGGCGCCGGACGGTGGCGGAGCGGAAAAGCATCGCCAGCAGGTGCGGCGCGACGCCGACGCGCACGCTATTCACGATCGGCCCTTCGGCCGAAACGAGCTCGAAAACGCGGTCGGTCGTGGCCACGAGGCGCTTTGCGAACGGAGCTCGCTCCGCTTCGTACGAGTCGAGAATCGTGGAGTCCGCTCGGTCCCGCAGGGCCGAGGCGAGCTTCCACGCGAGGTTGATGGCATCGCCGATCCCCGTATTCATCCCTTGCCCGCCCACGGGGCTGTGGATGTGGGCGGCGTCTCCCAGGAGAAAGGCGCGGCCGACTCGGAACGACGAGGCCACGCGATGGTGTACGCGATAGGTGGAAAACCAGTTCACTCGTGCCACGGTGAGCGCAATACGCTCGAGGACGCCCGGGCTCACGTCGGTCCAATCCAACGCGTCGTGCTCATGTGCGCCCCTTCGCAGAGCCCCGATGATGCGCGCGCGCGTATGGGCCCTGTCGAGCGGAAAGCACGCGAGAAAGTCGCCATCATCCAGCGCGATGTGGAGCTCGCCGTTCATCTGCGGGCCGGATGCCTCGACGTCGGCGACGTAGAACAAATGCCCATAAGTCGCCCCCCGATACTCGATTCGCAACCCCTGACGCACCGACGATCGCGCCCCGTCGCAACCTGCGAGGTAGTCGGCCTCGCAGAGCTCGACCGAGCCCCCCTCACGCCGGAGCCGCGCCGTGATGCGATCGCCTTTGTCCTCGAAATCCAAAAGGTCGGTCGGCCGTTCGACCTGGACACCGGCGCGCGCGAGATGCTCGATCAGTAGCTTTTCGTGCTCATCTTGTGGGTAGATCAACATATAAGGAAATGGGCTTTGCCCTTTTCCCATCGCGCCAAACTCCAAGTGGGCTTCGTGCTTGCCCTTGACCCAGAGGTTTGCGGCCGCAGCGGGCAGTCCGCGCGCGACCAGGAGGTCCGCGAGGCCCATCTGTCGATAGAGCTCGAGCGTTCGCGCTTGCACCCCGACGGCCCGCGAGTTCTGCCCTGGCTCGGGCGCTTTATCGATGATGCGCACGCGGACGCCGAGACGCGTCAGCCAAAGCGCGAGGACCAGGCCCGTCGGTCCTGCCCCGGCTATGAGAGCGTCATTTTTCTGCATGATCGAAGACCCAACTCCTGCTACGCCGGCAGCGGCCCCAGCACGTTCTTCGCGATCACCATGCGCTGAACCTCGCTCGTTCCCTCGCCTATCTCGCAAAGCTTCACGTCACGCAAATGGCGCTCCACGTCGAACTCGCGGACATACCCGTAGCCGCCATGAACCTGCAGCGCGCCGTTGCAAGCGCGCGTGGCGGCTTCGCTCGCGAAGAGCTTCGCCATCGCCGCGGCTTGGGAGTAGCGGCCACCGCGGTCGCTCAACCACGCCGCACGGTACGTCAGGAGCGCCGCGGCGTCGAGCTCGGTCTTCGCATCCGCGAGGATCCACTGAATGGCTTGAAACTCCGCGATCGGCTTGTCGAAGGCCCTTCTGATTTTGGCGTACGCGATGGCCTTGTCGAGTGCACCGTAGCCGAGGCCCAGTGCCATCGCGGCGATCGAGATGCGACCTCGATCCAGAATTCTCATCGTGTCCGCGAACGCGTGATCCACTTCGCCCACGCGCTGCGAATCGGCCACTCGCACGTTCTCGAACGTGAGCTCGGACGTGTCGCTCGCCCGGCAGCCGAGTTTCAACATGTGTTTGGACGCGGAAAAGCCGGGAGTTCCACGCTCGACCACGAACGCCGAGATTCCATGCGGTTTCGCGACGGTCGCGTTCGTACGTGCGAGCACGACGCAAAAGCCACCGACGGCCCCCTGCGTGATGAACGTCTTGGTCCCGTTGATCGTCCAGGTGTTGCCGTCACGCACGGCAGTGGTGCGCAGAGCAGCGGCGTCGCTCCCGCTCCCCGGTTCCGTCAGGGCCCACGCCGCGAGCGCCTCGCCGCTCGCGGCCCTCGTGAGGTATCTCCGTTTCTGATCGTCGGTCCCGAACGCGAGTAAGTGACCCGTGCCGAGGCCGTTGTGCGAAGCCACGGTGAGGGCCATCGAACCGTCGACCCGGCCTATCTCTTCGATGCAAATGACGTACGCCAGAGTATCCATGCCGCTGCCGCCATACTCCTCGGGGATGCGAATCCCGAGGAGCCCCATTTGGGCGAGCTTCGGTATGAGCTCCATCGGAAAGCGCTCTTCGCGGTCCCAGCGTTGCGCGTGGGGCGCAATCTCCGCCCGCGCAAAGTCGCGGACGCTCTGGCGCAGCAACGTGTGGTGCTCGTCGAACTCGAAGTTCATGGCCGTCGTGGCGATCTGCGCTCGTGCGGGTTTGTGGGCCGCGGGCTTTCCTCCTCGTCAACTTGTCAGCCCGCTGGCCCGGCGGCAAGGTTACTCTGCGACGCACGCGGAGCCCGCCCCGTCGGGCCCGCTAGTCCTCTCGCACCGAAAGAGCGCCGGGCAGCGGTCGTCCGGGTCGCACGTGCGAGAACAATATTGCCGGTTCCCGTTTGCCACGCAAACACCGGCCGCACAGTTGATCCCGCTCCGGCAGTTCGCTCCGATGTCGATGGCCCCTTTCTTCGTCTTCGCCGTCTTCACGCTCGCGCCCGGAATGGGCGCGCCTTCGGCCAGCGCGCGAGCGATGAGCGCGAGAAATGCGTCGGCCCGCGTACCGATGTCGCCCGCCGCGGCAATCGCCGCGCCAGTTTCTCCGTTGCTCGCTGGAACGCCCGCGCCCGACAAGACGCCGACGATCTGCGCCGTTGATTCGTCCACCGCAGGGCCGCCGCACCCGTATTCGCACGCCACTTCGCGCAAGCGAAATTGCGTCACGTCGGTTTCCACGACGTCGACGTGATCGCGTACCATCTTCGTTATCGAGGACCCGGGCTCGCGCTGGAAAATCACCGTGCGGACGTGGTCTCCCTGCGCGACGCCGGTGCGGCGAACGACGAGCGGCTCGACGTCATCAATGGTGCGGTCGAGAAGTAAGATCGCGATATCTGCTTCGCAAGGCCCCGATCCGTCGGGCACCAGAATGCTCCGGCCATGCGCCCGAAGGAGCGCATCCATGCCGTTGTTACCCACGCGTATGCCGAGCGTTGCGGGGTCGTCGAGAGCCTCCGAACGTACGCTCGCGCAGGAACTCGACGAAGGCGCCGCCGAGCCGGGGGACGAGGCCCGCGGCAGAACGCAATGACGGGCAGTGAGGACGACGTCCGGAGCGATCAACGAGCCTGCGCACGCGAAGGTGCCGGCACTCTCGATGACGACGACGGCCGGATCATCGCCGGGGTCAGCGATGCCGGCAATGGGGTCGATAATGTCTGCTTCGGGCGCGCTCTGGAGAGAGGACGTGGGCGACGCGACTTCACTCGAGCAGGCGGCGACGGAATGGACGGAGGTAGCGAGTCCGGTGGCGCAATAGAACGCGAGGCTCCGCTTCATGATGGCAGCTCCCTCCTCAGGGCGAGGGGGCCCAAAGCGAGGAGCGTGCCCAGAGAGCGACCACGGCGAAACCGCCCGGGGAGCGATTGCAACGACGACGGGGGGTGACCAGGACACGCCCGGTCCGTCCACGGACGGTCACCGCCGCCGGGGGATGGGAAGCCCGGTGCGCTCGCTCGCACCGACCCCCTCACGAAACGTGGGAAACCAAAAATGCTAACGTCCGCGGAGAATCCATCGCGTGCCGATCCAAGCCACTGCGATGAAAAGAGCGACAGCAAAGTTCGAGCGAGCGGCGATGTCGTCGAGCACGAAGGGAAGAAAAAAGATCGCCGCAACGACCAGAGCCCCCGCGAGAAGGCGCCTCGCGGGGCCGTGTTTGCGCTTGCGCTCGATCACATGCCACCGTTCGAGACGCGCGCGAACCTCGGCGAAGGCTTCGCCGCCGCGAGGCACACTCGCAACGATTACGAGGCCGTCGCCGATCTCCGGTTCCGACTCGATGCGGAGGCCGCCGAGGGCGCCGTCTATCTCGACGATGCGAGCGACGCGGGCGCGGGGGATCGAGTACGCATCGCTGTTCGTCCGCGTCGCGATGCCTTCGTCGTCGAGCACGACGCGGAGCGCGTGAAACCTACGCTTGGTGGCGGCGTACTGCGCGACCGCTCGCACCATCACGAGCACCCCGATTGCCCCGGCCACCGTCCAAAACGCGACCGTGTGCGTCCACGCGAACCGCCGCAGGAGCGTGCCCGCCAGCGTGAGAGGCGCCAACGCCGCGGTGACCCCCACAGCCACCGCGGCGCGTGCGCGCCGTGTCGCCGCGAGGGCGCCGAGCTGGTAGGAGATCACGCCCTCGGTCGAACGTTGTCCCGCACCCACTGGATAATCGCCCCGAGGGACGTCCCCGGCGTAAAGACTCCGCTCACACCCGCGGAATGTAGCCGCTCGATGTCCGCCTCCGGAATGATTCCTCCGCCGAAGACGACAACGTCGTTCGCGCCACGCTTTCTCAGTTCCTGGATAACCGCCGGAAAAAGCGTGTTGTGCGCGCCGCTCATGATCGAGAGGCCCACCGCGTCGACGTCTTCCTGGACCGCAGCACTCGCGATCATCTCCGGCGTTTGATGAAGCCCGGTGTAAACGACTTCGAATCCCGCGTCGCGCAGCGCCCGCGCGACGACCTTGGCACCGCGGTCGTGCCCGTCGAGACCGGGCTTTGCGATGAGGATCCGGAGGATGCTCGTTTGGGTGGGAAGGGCCGCCATCGATCCGGGAGCGTGCTCCATCGAGCCCGGCCACGTCAAAGACTCAGGCAGTATGTTCCGCGCTAACGAAGGGCGCACGCCGAACTGCGGGGGGACCCGACCCCCCGTCCCACGATCCTCGCCCGCCAAGCCCCCCCAACTTCCACCTCCGGCCACACCTTCAGTTCGAGCCTGAGTCGCCGCCTTTCGGCATCTCGGTCACGCCGTCTTTCGGGGCTTGGTCGTCTGCCTCGTCGCTGTCGTCGTCATCGTCGTCGTCGTCGTCGTCGTCGTCTTCAGGGAGATCGACCGACGGCGGCGCCGGCGGAAGGGGTCTCCCCTCCTTTTCGGCCAGCTGGCGCGCCTTTTCGAGCGCGGCTCGCTGAGCGGCCACCTTTTGCATGATCGCTGGCTTCGGCGCGATGATGACCGACATGGCCCGCGCTTCCATCGACGGGCGCTGCTCCATGTTGGATACGTCCTCGAGCGCTTTGAGGATGAAGTCCAACTGCTCGTGGGCCTTTTCCGGATGCGTGATCTCACGGCCGCGAAACCGGACGGTGAACTTGACCTTGTGACCGGCCTCGAGGAAGCGCCGGGCGGCCTTCACTTTGAAGGCGATGTCGTGATCGTCCGTCTTCGGTCGGAGCTTGATCTCCTTGATCTCGACCACGGACTGGTTTCGGCGTGCCTGGGCCTGCTTCTTCTTCTCCTCGTACTTGTATTTGCCGAAGTCGAGGATCTTGCACACGGGCGGGTCCGTCTTCGGGTTGACCTCGACCAGGTCGAGCCCGAGGGCCTGCGCCATGCGAAGAGCTTCGTGCGTTTGCAGCACGCCGAGCATGCCCCCATCGGCGCCGATGACGCGCACTTCCGGAACGCGAATGCGGTGATTGACTCGGATCTGATACCCGCGCTGTTGCTGACGCGGATCGAACCGGGGATTGCCCAATGCCATTCTTCTTACGGACCTCCGTTGTGTTTCTGAAACGACTCTTTCGTGGATAACGCGAACCGTGGCGAACCGAAAAACCCGGCGGCGCTCACGGTACCACCGTGAGTGTCAACGCGAATGCAAGCGCTCGTCAATGCGCGACCGCCAAGGGCGCCGCAGACTCGGCCGCCAGCAGCGCGGCGAACTCGTCGACCTTCATGAGACCGAGCTCCCCTCGGTCGCGAGACCGGACGCCCACCGAGTCCGCTTCGGCCTCTTTCGGGCCCACGACGAGCATGTAGGGGTACCGCATGAGGCGGTTATTTCGAATCTTCGCGCCGAGCTTGTCACTCGACAGATCCGCCTCCACGCGAAGGCCGCGGGCGCGAAGCCGCTCGGCGACATTCTGGGCGTGCGTATCGCTCTTTTCGCTCACCGTGAGCACCATGGCCTGTTTCGGAGCGAGCCAGGTCGGGAAGTTTCCCCCGCAGTGTTCCAGATACACACTGAAAAAGCGCTCGAGCGAGCCAAAAATGGCTCGGTGAAGCATGACCGGGCGGTGCTCTTTGCCGTCCTCTCCGATGAACGAAAGGCCGAACCTCTCCGGCAAGTTTGCGTCGTGCTGGATCGTGCCGAGTTGCCAAGAGCGCTTGAGGGCGTCCTGCACGTGGAATTCGATCTTGGCCCCGTAGAACGCGCCTTCGCCCGGCGCGCTCTCGTACGAGAGGCCGCGCCGCTCGAGTCCTTCGGCGAGCGCGCGCTCGCTTCGGTCCCAAACCTCGTCGTTGCCGAGGCGCTTGTCGGCCGGCGGCCGGGTTGCGAGCTTGATATCCACCTTTTCGAAGCCGAAGGTGCGGTACACCTCGTCGACCAGAGCGATAAATTTCGCTATTTCGTCCGCCACCTGCGCGTCGTCGCAAAAAATGTGGGCATCGTCCTGCGAGAAGCTTCGCACGCGCGCGAGTCCGTGGACCACGCCGCCGCGCTCGTAGCGGTGGAGCCTGCCAAAGTCTGCCATGCGCCATGGGAGCTCTCGGTACGATCGCCGCTTGCTGCCGAAGATGACGCAGTGGCTCGGGCAATTCATCGGCTTCCACGCGAACGAACTCTGCTGCAAGTGCTCTTTGAGGGCGCCGTCGGTCGCTTCAGCGAGCTGGTCCTCCGTCCAGGCTCGGTACATGTTCTCGTTGAAGTGACCGAGGTGTCCGCTCATGCGAAAGAGCCTCGGATCGAAGAGCTGCGGTGTAATCACCTCATCGTATCCGTAACGCTCGTAGAGGCTTCGGACGTAGTTGACCATGCGCTGGTACACGAAGGCGCCGCGGGGGAGAAAGAAAGGCATGGCCGGCGCGAGCTCGTCGAACATGAAGAGCTCCAGCTCTTTGCCGAGCTTGCGATGGTCGCGCTGGCGCGCTTGCTCGAGGAGCTTGAGGTGCTCTTCGAGCGCGGCGACGGACGGGAACGCCGTCCCGTAGATCCGCTGGAGCATGGGGTTACGCTCGTTGCCCCGCCAATACGCCCCGGCGACGTGGGTGAGCTTGACCGCCTTGAGAAACCCGGTCGACGGAACATGCGGTCCTTCGCAGACGTCGAGCCACTCGTCGGGCGGCGCGCCGTGCTTGTAGAGACTGACCTCTTCGTCGGGGGGAATGGCGTCGATGATCTCGAGCTTGTACGTCTCGCCCATCGCGGCGAACATCCTCTTGGCTTCGTCGCGCGAGACGACGGCCCGGCGAAACGGCGCGTCCTTCCGGACGACGTCGACCATCGCTCGCTCGATGCGGCGCAAATCATCGTCGGTAAACCCGACGCCCGGCTTGTCGAAGTCGTAATAGAATCCGTCCTCGATAGCGGGACCGATGGTCACCTTCGTGCCCGGAAAGAGCCGCTGCACCGCGTCCGCCATCACGTGCGCGGTCGAGTGGCGAATCACCGCGAGTCCCTCCGGGTCCGTCGCGCGAATGGGATCGAGCTCCGCGGCGGTGGCGTCGAGGGGGGTATGAAGGTCGACGACGCGACCGCGGTACTTGACCGCGATGACGTCCTTGTCGAGCTTTTTTGCAGCGATGAGAATCTCCCGCGGGGTCTTGCGTTCCGGCATCAAGGGCTGGGGTCCCTTATAGCGTGCCTTCTGCCACGGGGGCAGGGGCCTGCGCGAGGAGGCGCGAGGAGCAGACGAGGGGCACGCCAGGAGCGGAGTCCCGGCCCCGCGCGCCTTCTCAAAGGGCCCCTCGCGCCGGCGCCGGCCGCCACCGCCATTGCCCCGAGAGAACATCCGCAACGGGCCAGGGCCGCTTCGCATCGATTTGTCCCATCCGGTTGCTTGACGCTCTTGCTCTCCGCGCCTACCCCAACTGCCATCGCATGCGCCCTGCGGTCGCTGTCTTCGTGATCACGCCCGTCCTCGCGTTGGCGCCGGGGTGTCACCGGGGCGACTCGGCCTCCGCCTCCGCAGGGGCCGGGGAAGCCGCCGCGCCTGTTCACGTGGAGACCACGCGGGTCGTCGAACGCCCGATGCCTCGGTATCTGACGGTGACCGGTTCGACCCGGGCGAACGAAGAGTCGAACATCGCCGCGGACGCGAGCGGCAAAGTCGTGCAGGTGCTCGTCGAACGTGGGCAAACGGTTCGGGCGGGCGCCGTCATCGCGACGATCGACGCGCGTTCGGCGGTCCTGGGCGTGGCGGCCGCGGAGGCCCAGTCGAAGCTTGCCCAGAGCCAGCTGGACCAAGCGCGGCGCGAATGCGAGCGCGTCCACCATCTGCTCGACACGGGCGCCATCTCGCAGGCCGACTTCGATCGGCAGAACGCCCAGTGCACCGAGCAGCAGTGGTCCGCGGCGGCGGCGCAAGCGCAACAGCGGAGCGCGACGAAGCTCCTCGGCGACACGAGGATTCGGGCCCCCTTCGACGGGATCATCGGCGAGCGGTTGGTCAACGTAGGACAATACGTGGAGCCAAGCACCAAAGTCGCTTCGATTTACGCGCCGGACCCGCTCCGTCTGCAACTCACGGTGCCCGAGTCGAATCTAGGATCGATCAAGCAGGACATGACTCTCACCTTCACGGTCGCGGCCTTCGCCGACGAGCGATTCCCCGCCCGCGTGAAGTTCATTAGCCCGAACGTCCGCGAGTCGTCGCGAGACCTCGTCGTGGAGGCCGTTGCCCCCAACGCCGCGGGGCGGCTTCGGCCGGGCATGTTCGCGGTCGCGCGCCTCGAGCTCAGCGAAGAGCCGAACGCCGTCGTCCCTACGGCCGCGGTTTCGCGCGAGGACGCCGAAGCGAGGGTGTTCGTCGTGTCGCCGGAAAAGCAGGTCCAGGAGCGGCTGGTGCAACTCGGAGAGACAAGCGGCGACTTCGTCGCGGTGCTCGGCGGCGTGCGCGCGGGAGAAGCGGTGGTGGTCCGGCCTGGCCCGGACGTGCGCGACGGCGCACTCGTGGAGTAGTTCCCATGCAGTGGCTCGCTGCGCTGTGCGTGAGGCGCCCGATTTTCGCGTCGGTGCTCATTCTCGTGCTCTGCGTCTTGGGGATCGCGGGATACCTCCAGCTCGGCGTGGACCGGTTTCCCAATGTGGACTTTCCGTACGTCGTCGTGACGACGACCGAGCCCGGCGCGTCGCCGCAGGACATCGAGACGGAGATTACGGACAAGGTCGAAGAGGCCGTCAACACCATCAGCGGGATCGACGAGCTTCGTTCGATCACGACGGAAGGCGTTTCGCAGGTCGTCGTCTCCTTCGTTCTCGAGAAGAGCGTCGACGTGGCCGCGCAGGACGTGCGCGACAAGATCAACGCCATCCTGCCGAATTTGCCCAAGGACATCGATCAGCCCACGGTTCAAAAGCTCGACCCGGACGCCGCGCCGATCCTGTATTTTGCGCTCCGCTCGCCAGGGCACTCGATCCGCGAGGCCACGGAACTCGCGGACAAGCGCCTGCGCCGCGCCCTCGAGTCGATCGACGGTGTCGGCCAAGTGCAGCTCATCGGAGGCCGCAAACGGCAAGTGAATGTTCTCTTGGACCCCATCCGCTTGCGGGGCGCCGCCGTGACGGCGCTCGACGTTCAGCGCGCAATCGCCGCGCAGAACCTTGCGACGCCGGGCGGTCGGGTCGACACGGGACCCGGGGAGCTGACGGTGCGCGTGCACGGGCGCGTCTCCGACCCCGACGAGCTCGGCGATCTGGTCGTACGGCAGGACGGCGGACACTCGATCCGCGTTCGTGACGTCGGCGATGTCGTCGACGGCGAAGAGGACGCCACCTCCCAAGCCCTCCTCGACGGGGTGCCGACGGTACTTTTGGCGCTGAGGAAGCAATCGGGCGCCAACACGGTTCAGATTGCCGACGACGTGAAGGAGCGCGTCGAAGAGCTGCGCAAGGGCCTGCCGGCCGGGTACGCGATCGACCTGGTTCGGGACGAGTCGGGCGTGATTCGCACGAGCGTGGACGCGGTCAAAGAGCACCTCGTCGTCGGCGC
The DNA here is from genome assembly GCA_963831555.1 of uncultured delta proteobacterium. Lineage (GTDB taxonomy): Bacteria > Myxococcota_A > Polyangia > Polyangiales > Polyangiaceae > Palsa-1150. Next base: position 16,851 of record CAWHQT010000008.1, on the reverse strand, counting down.
CCTGCTCGCCGCGGTCGTGGTGTTCTTTTTCTTGGGGAACTGGCGGAGCACGATCATCGCTGCGATCGCCATTCCGACCAGCATCATCGGGACCTTCGCCACGATGTGGTGGGCGGGCTTCACGCTGAACACGATCACGCTCTTGGCGCTCGCGCTCGCCGTCGGAATCGTCATCGACGACGCGATCGTCGTTCTCGAAAATATCGTGCGCCACATCGAGGAGCGCAAAGAGAAGCCCATGATCGCGGCCGTCGAGGCCACCAAAGAAATTGGCCTCGCGGTCATGGCGACGACGCTGTCACTCATCGCCGTGTTCGTGCCGGTCGCCTTCATGGGGGGAATTCCGGGGCGCTTTTTGCGATCCTTCGGGATCACGATGGCGTTCTCCATCGCGGTGTCGATGTTCGTGAGTTTCACGCTGACTCCGATGATGTCATCGCGCTGGCTTCGCGAGCACACGCAGGGCGCGAAGTCGCTGGGGGAGCGGATCGTCGACGTGTTCTACCGCCCGATCGAGCGCGCGTACTCGGGCGTGCTCCGCTTCATCATGCGGCGGCGGTGGATCGTCGTCGTGGCCAGCGCGCTGACGCTCGGTTCGTGCGTGCCGCTGGCCGGCGCCGCGAACAAGGGCTTCTTGCCCGTGAACGACGAGGCGAGGTTTCAGATGCAGGTCCGGGCCCCGGAGGGGACGAGTCTCGATGAGACGCGCCTCCTGGCGGAGCGGATTGCGCGCGCGGTCCGCGCCTACCCCGAGGTGGCGCTCACGATCACCACCGTGAGCGACGACAGTTCGCAGACGAGGAATCTGTCGACGATCTACGTCGGCCTCACGGACCCCTCCGCGCGGGAGGCGTCCCAGGATGCGATGATGGATCGGGTGAGGCGGGAAGTCATCGCGCGGCAACCGAAGGAGCTCCGGATTACCGTCGGCGAGGTTCCGCTGTTCGGCGGCGGCGGCTTCTCCACGGCGCGCACGCAATACACGGTGCGCGGGCCCGATTTGAAGAAGCTCGCCGACGTTGCCGCCGACGTGATGGACAAGCTTCGCAAGGTCCCGGGCGCCGTCGACGTCGACTCGTCGCTCATCGTGGGCAAACCCGAGATTGGCGTCTATATCGACCGCGCCCGAGCGGCGGATCTCGGCGTTTCTCCAAGCGACATCGCCGGCGCGCTGCGTCTTCTGGTCGAAGGGGAGAAAGTGTCCGACTACGAAGAGCGCGGCGAAGAATACGAAGTGCACGTCCGGGCCCAGGCCCAGTACAGGGCCGGCGAAGCTGGGCTGGAGCTCCTCACCGTGCCTTCGCAGAAGCTCGGCTTCGTGTCGCTCGCGGACGTCGTCACTTTGCACAACGCGACGGGACCGGCCCGCATCGATCGGCTGAATCGAGAGAGACAGGTGACGCTGCTCGCGAACGCGGCGCCCGGATACGGTGACGGAGCGATCGCCGCCGCGCTCAAGAAGATCATCGACGGCGAGCATCTGCCCGCGAGCTACACCGCGTCGCCAACCGGGCAGACGCGGGAGATGGCGAGGGTATTTACCGCGTTCGTCGGCGCGCTCGTCGTATCGTTCATCTTCATGTACCTCGTGCTGGCCGCGCAGTTCGAATCGTGGCTGCACCCGATCACCATTCTGTTGTCATTGCCGCTGACGCTGCCGTTCGCGTTCCTGAGCGTCATCCTCTTCCGGCAGGCCATCGACATCTATTCGGTGCTCGGAATTCTGGTGCTCTTCGGCGTCGTGAAGAAGAACGCGATTCTGCAGATTGACCACACCAATCAGCTTCGCGCCGCAGGCCTCCCCAGGCTCGACGCGATCCTCCAGGCCAACAGGGACCGTCTACGACCCATTCTGATGACCACCGCTGCATTCGTCGCCGGAATGATCCCGCTCGTTCTGTCGCGTGGAATTGGGGCTGGCTTCAACCGTGCGACCGCGGGCGTCGTGGTGGGTGGTCAGCTCTTGTCCCTGACCTTAACGCTGCTGGCGACCCCCGTCGCGTATTCGCTCTTCGATGACATGTCGCAGGCGTTCGGGCGTCTTTTTGCCGCACGCGCAGCGGGCCAGCTGACGCGCAAGACCGTGGATGCCAGGGGGCGGGCGGTGACGGGCGAGCAGCCTGCGACCGGCGAATGAGGGCCCCCCCGCGCGGCCGCAGCGCCCAACCTAGTCTAGGCATCGAATCGCGCAGCCGCCGTCTCAGAACATCAAGCCGTCCGACACGTAGATTCCAAGCGGCAGATTTGGGTTCTCGGACACCGCATCGGGTGAATAGGCCGCCTCGATGCGAAAGATGGCCGCCTGACCCCACTGGAGGAAGACGCCTCCGCCGACGCCGTACTTCAACCCGAGAGACGTGCCGTCCGCCGGGGAGATCACGCTGTAATCGCTCCAAACCCGTCCCGCATCGAAGAACGTGGTGGTGCCTATCCTCAAACTCTGCCCGAGTAGGCTGAATCGTGGAAACGGCGTGCCGCGGACTTCAACGTTGGCGATCATTTTCACGCGGCCCGCGTAGCGGCCTTGCGGAACTCCGCGCACGCCGGAGTCTCCGCCCAGGAGGTATTGCGGCTCAAAGGTACCTCCTTGCGCGAGATCGTAGAAAGGTACACGCCCGAACTGCAGACTTGCAATGAACCGACTTGCAAGGACGAATGCCGGCCCCAGTGGAGCGTAGTGCGCAAGGACCGCCGACGTATTGCCGTACGCGATCCGATCCTCGCTCCCCGCCGTAGCGCCGACTCCAACCTGGTAGAAGATGCCCCTCCGCGTGACGAACTCACTGTCACGCGTGTCGAACATCAGCCCCGCAGCAATGCCCGCGAGGAGGGTTTCCGAGCGACCGAGAGCCACCGGCTGCCCGCCCCCCGCCGTCGAGGGGGCGAGATCGTCGGCGAGCTGCGAGCCGGCGTAAACGTCGGGAGACTCGTAACGGACGTCGGCGCCGAAGGCGACGTCGAGCGGGGTGCGCGTGTGCATGCGCGCGATGGTCCGAACACGTGCCTCCTCTTGGAGGTACTGGTAACGAAGCCCGACGAGGCTCGGGTTGGCCGCGGCAGCGTTTCCGATACCGTAGTAGCCCGCGTCGATGGTCCGCTGGAAGCTCCCGCGCGTATCGAGGCGTAACTCTCCGGACAGGAGGTCCGGCGCGTCGAGTCGCAGAACGTGGCTTTGCTGCACGAGGCGCAGGCCGTTGTCGTCATCCTTGAGGCTCGCGGAGAGGAGCAGATCGATGTTCCACAGATACGGAAATGCGGCGTCGTAGAAGCGTGTAAACGTGGCGGCGGCGCCGAACTGAAATCCGATGTCACTGTTTCCTCCGATGATCGGAAAGCCCGCAAGCTCGAAGCGCCGCGGCGACTCAGGAGCGGCAGGACCCAGCTCCGCCCCGTCGGCCCGAGCGCTGGAGTCCACGAGCGCGAGACCGGCGGCCACCAAGAAAACGCACGCGAGACGAATCCACGACTTTGTCCTGGCCGTGTCGGCCCCTAAGGTGCGCCAGCGCCTTGCCTCGGGCCCTGCCCCCTCATGTGCTCTCCTCTTCTTGATCATCCGCTGCGTCTTGCGCGCTCCGCTAGCTCCAGCGGCGCGCGCTCGACGCGCCCCAAAGGAGCGCGAACGGCCCGGCGAGCTGGAGAACAGCGCTTCCAGTGCCAGCGCCAGCGACAGACGCCCCACCGCGGCGTGGGCCGCGCGAAAAGGAGCGCCGAAGGTTTGTTGTTGGCGCGAATGCGAAATCGTTCCATAGGGGGCCTCAGCGTTTCCTTGCCCTTTTGCAAGCCCTCGGCTTCCCTATCTCCCATCGCTTCCGGTTCCAACACCCTTCTGCGCTGGTTTTACCCTTTGTGCCATCTTCACGGTTTCCGCCACCGTTTCCGCGCCGTGGCGTCACGCCTTATTTCGCATCCAGGGGGCGCCGCGCCTCATCGAAGCGGGTTCGGCCTCGGCGGTCAGCGCCAGATCGAGGAACGCGTCTGGCGCGTGATCCTTGAGGATCGGCCGTCCCTGCCACTATGACGTCGAGCGAGATGAACGAATCACCCCAGGAAGCCTCCCGGGCGGCGGAAACCTTCCGCGCGTCGAGTCGGGACGGCGGCGCTTCCATGGGCAAGAGCCTCGTTCGTTCGCCCTACCCGCGCTTTGTCGGCCGCGCGGCCCTTCGGTTTGCCAAGATCCAGGTGGAGGGGTGGGACGCGGCGCTCCTGGACGTGAAGGCAAGGCAAGAGGCAATTCTGGCGTCTCTTCTCCGGCATGGCGAAGCGACGGAATTCGGGCGTGCGCATGGCTTTTCGCGCATCCGGGATTACGCAGCCTTTGCGCGCGAGGTGCCCGTAGGCGACTATGACTCGTTTTCGCCCTTCATCGATCGCATGCGTGCAGGCGAGTCAAACCTGCTCGTTCCCGAGTTTGTTAGGCACTTCGGGAACTCCTCGGGCAGTTCGAACCACGGCAAGTCGAAGTTCTTGCCCATCACAGATCGCCAGGTACGGTTCCAGCAACGCGCCGGGACCGATGCCGTCATGCGCTATCTGCAGTGGTCGGAGGATGGCGAACTCTTCTGCGGTTTCACGCTTGGCCTTTTCCCGCCCACCACGATGCGCCGCGAGGGGCCTGTCCTGGTGACTTCCAACCCCGCGCTCATGATGACGCGGATGCCCATCGTCACGCGGCCCATCTATCTGCCGGCAGACGACATCCGCACCATGGCGGACTACGACGAGAAGCTCGGCGTCATTGCGGAGCGGTACCTCGATCATGACGTGCGCGCGATCACGGCGACCACGTGTTGGTTTACGTTGCTCTTCGAGAAGGTTCTCTGGGCGGCGCGCAAGCGGGGACGAAGTGGCCGCAGCATCGCGGAGATTTGGCCCAACCTTCGTGTGCTCTTCGGCGGAGGCGTGGCCGCGTCCCCCTATCTGCCGGTGATCCGGGACCTCGTGGGCCGCGAAGACATCACGCTCGTCGACACGTACAACGCCACCGAGGGAGGCGTGTATGCCGCGTCGGATTTCACGGGTTCGCCCGGCATGCTTATGCTCCCGCATCGGGGAACGTTCTTCGAGTTCGTGCCTTTGGAGTCGCGCGGCGGCGAAGCGCCCCCGCGCGTCCCGCTCTGGAGCGTCGAGGCTGACAAGCTCTACTCCATCGTCGTGACGACGGCGTCCGGCCTCTACGCGTACGAGCTCGGAGACATCGTCCGCTTTCCCTCGCTTCACCCGCTTCGCGTCGAATTTGCTGGCCGCCTCTCCGGGTGCCTGTCCGTGACGCAGGAGTTGACGACGCACGTGGAGATCGAGCGCGCCGTGGCCTACGCCACCTCGGCGTGCCAGTGTAGAACGGTCGACTTCGGCGCCGCGGCGGACGTCGGCGTCGACGGGTCGGCAAAATCTCGGTACGTGCTCTTCGTTGAATTCCAGGAAGGAGCCGCGCCCGCGGAGCTCGACGCGTTTGCCGCAGCCCTCGACCAGGGACTATGCAGCGAGAATCGTGTCTATCGCGAGCACCGCAAAGGCAGCGTCGCCATCCTACCCGTTCGCGTCGTGCCGCTCGCGAGCGGCGGCGCACGCCGCTTTCTGGAAGAAGTCACGGGCGGGAACGTCCAAGGGAAGTTCCCGCGCATAGTCGACGATACGAAAAAGAAACTGCTCTGGAAGCACGCGGCCGTTGTCCGCTAGCTCACCCGGGCAATGCCACGAGGCAAAGCAGCCAATGAACCGCATCGGGGTCGCCATCATAGGAGTTAATGGAGCCGTCGCATCGACAGTGATCGCCGGCGTGCATCTGATGATGCGGGGTCTCGTCCCGCGCATCGGGATGGTGACGGAGCGGTCGGACGCCCGCATTGCCGAGTCGCTCACCGAGCTTCTCGACTTTGCGCCGCTCGAGAATCTCGTCTTCGGCGGGTGGGATCCCAAGTATTCCAGCGTCTACGAGGGAGCCATCCATCACAAGGTGCTGCCCGAGCACGTCCTCGAAAAGGTCCGCCCGGAGCTCGAGCGCGTGCGGCCCTGGCCGGCGGTCTTCGCTCGCTCCTACGTCGCCAACATCGAGGGCGCGAACGTCGTGACGGCGTCGTCGTACCGGGAGCAGATCGCGATCTTGGAGCGCCAGCTCGAGGCGTTCAAGAAGGAGCAAGGGCTCGACCGGGTCGTGATCGTGAATCTCGCGTCGACCGAGGGGTTCCTCGAGGAGCAGGCGGTCCACCGCGATCTGCGCGCATTCGAAGCGGGGCTCGACGCCAGCGACCCGGCGATTTCGCCGGCGATGCGGTACTTCTACGTCGCCAACAAATTGCAGATGCCATACTGCAACTTCACGCCGAGCCTCACCAACGTGCCGGCGCTCGAGCGGCAGGCGCACGAGATGGCCAATCCGTTCGCGGGCATGGACGGAAAGACGGGACAGACCCTACTCAAGACCGTGCTCGGATCCATGTTCCGCGCGCGGCGACTGCTCATCGAGGGATGGTATTCGACCAACATCCTGGGCAATAACGACGGTCTCGTTCTGGACGCCCCGGCGTCGAACAAGACGAAGGTGGTCAGCAAGGCCGCCGTCCTCGACTCGATCGTCGGCTACCACGTCGACAACCATCAGGTGCACATCCACTATTACAAGCCTCGCGGCGACTCCAAAGAGGCGTGGGACAACATCGACATCGTTGGGTTTGCCGGGATCCCGATGCAAATCAAGAATCGACTTTCTCGCGCAGGATTCGGCCCTTGCGGCGCCGCTCGTCATTGACCTCGTGCGGCTGCTCGACGTGGCCAAGAGGAGCGGCGAGCGCGGGATTCAACGCCAGCTCTCGATGTTCTTCAAGTCGCCCTACCACGCGTCGGGGGAGCCCCCGATGCACGACTTTTTCAAGCAGGAGAAGCTTCTCCTCGATTGGGCGCGCTCCCATGCCACCGTGCGCGTCTCGCACGCCAACGGGGTGAAGTCGCACGCGGAGCCGACCCAGTGACCGGTGGCCCGCGGTCCATCGCGGATGGAAGCGGGGCATCGGTGTCGGCGGGACCTCTCTCCGCGGGGCGCGGCGCGCAGGGGGGGGATCTCGCGTTCTTCGGCCGCACGCCGGTCGTTCCGAGCGGCTCGCATCGCCTTTGGCCCATCGTGGGAGAGGGGGAGCGGCGCGCCGTTGCGCGCGTCCTCGACCGCGGGATTCTCTCGGGCCCCTTTGCTCCCGAGGCGATGGCCCTCGAAGAGGAGTTCGCGCGATTCGTCGGCGCCCGGTTTGCGCTGCTCACGCACTGCGGAACGAGCGCACTCGCGGTGGCCCTGGCCGCCGCGGGTGTGCGCGCCGGCGACGAGGTCATCGTTCCCGCGTACAGCTTCGTGGCTACCCCGCTCGCGGTCACGCAGGTGGGGGCGGTCCCCGTCTTCGCCGACGTGGACGCGCTGACCGGGTGCCTCGATCCAGCCGCCGCGAACGCCGCGGTCACACCGCGGACCCGGGCGATCATGCCCGTGCACATGCATGGGTGCGCGGCCGACATGACCGCGATGCTCGAAGTGGCCGCAAAACACCGCCTGCTCGTCATCGAGGATGCCGCGCAGGCACACGGGGCCCAGTGCGACGGCCGTCCGGTAGGGGCCATCGGGGCAGCGGGTGGGTTCTCCCTCCAATCGAGCAAAAATCTGTCGGCAGGGGAGGGGGGTCTGCTCGTGACGAACGACGCCGCGGTCGCCGACGAGGCGAATTCGGTGCGTAACTTCGGGCAGGACCTGTTGCGGAGCGATGGCGCGGGGTTCGACGCGGCCAGGCCGCTCGACGGCTCTCGCGCGCTGGACTCGAAGCGTCTCGGCTCGATGTACCGAGGCAACGAGATGATGGCGGCGTTCGCGCGCGCGCAACTGGCGGAGCTTCCCGAGCGTACGCTTCGGTGCCAGCGGAACGCCGACCGATTGGCGCGGGCGTTGAGCGAGCTGCCGGGCGTCGAAGTCGCGGCCGCTCCTTCCGGGCGCACGTCGGTTCACCACAAGTTTCGCGTGCACTTGGATCCCAAGCGGGCGGGCGTCGACCTCGGGCCGGAGCGGCTACGCGATGCCGCCGTTCTCGCCCTGCGGGCCGAAGGGCTGGAAGTGGTTCTCTGGCAGACGGTCGCGCTGCCGGCGCAAACGGTCTTTCAGCGGCGTGCCATCGCCCAGGGGTTCCCCCGTTCGGGCGTCGGCGGAACGGACCTAAGCGTCAACTACGACCCGGCGCGCTACCCGAGGACCAACGCCCTCCTGGCGGGTTCGCTCCTGCTCTTTTCGCAATCATGCCCGCTCATTGCCCAGCCGGACGAGCTGGTGGACCGCTACGCGGAAGCCTTTCGGCGAGTCTGGCACGAGCGGGGCGCGCTCGCAGAGTGGGCGAGCCGCCAACCGTCGTGACTCGGTCATGGCTGCCATGGCTGCGGTCATGACCACGCGCGGCTGGCTCGGGCGCGCTCTGCTCGCGGCGGCCGGCTTCGCGCTCATCGCGTACCTCGTGCGCGAGGCGGGCCCCCGTCGCGTTGCGCATGTCCTCGTGGAGGCGGGGCCTTGGTTTCCGGTCATCGCGGCGCTCGAGCTCTGCCAGATCGCAAGTGATTTTCTGGCTCTTCGCCTCCTTCTCGGGCCCGCTGCGGCCGACGTTCCGTTCGCCACGTGGATCCGCTCTTCCGCGATCGCGTACGCCATGATGATCCTCCTGCCGGCGGGCCGCGCGGCGGGAGAAGTGGCTCGCGCGGCGCTCATCGCCCAGCAGGTGGGAGCCCCTGCGGCGGCGAACGCCAGCGTTCGGCTCTCGGTGGCTTACCTCTCCGCGAATGGGTTCGCCTCGGCCGCGGCCTTTGGCGTCGTCGCCTCGTGGATCGGACCGCGGGCGCCTTTGGCCGCCCTGCTGGCCGGCAACATGGTGCTCATGTCCCTGTCCGCGGGCGGCCTTTTCGCCATCGTCCGGGGTGCCAACATCGGTCGCTGGCTCGACCGGATTCGCCGGCGGTTCGGCCGGGGTCGCGAGCCCCTCGAGCTGCCCCCGGACGCGCCTCGCGAGATGCCTTGGCGAGCGTCCGTCGCGTGCACGACTGGCCGGTGCGCTCAGCTCGTGCAGTACGGCGTCATTCTGACGGCCGTGGGCGGAGCTCTCTCCGTCCGAAACGCGTTCGTCGCGCATGGGATTCATCTGGTCGGCGCGACGCTCGGCGATCTGCTGCCCAATCAGCTCGGGGTCGTGGACGGCGCGTACCGAACGTTCGCCGGGGCGTTGGGTCTCGGCGGTGCGCCCGCGCGCGCCTTGTCGATCGCCTTCGTCGCGCACACGGCGCAGCTGACCTTGGCCGCGATCTGCGTCCTCGTTGCCGCACTCACGCGAAAGGAGGCGCCTCCCGACGAGGGTGCGCGCTCATCGCTTCCTGCGGGCGCCCATTCGTAGCGAGGGCCTCGGCGCATTCCATCGAATCGCGCAGCAGCCCGTTGAACACCTCTCAGAGCCCCGGCGTGCCGTCTGGATGGACCACGAAATGAAACGCGGGGTCTGCTTGCCCTGTTTGCCAGTTCATCATGTCCACCACGATGGCGCCGTCGCTACGCTGGTTGAAGAGGCCGAAACCGAAGTCTCTGGCCGTGAGAGGCGCGCCGCCGTTGCCGATGAGTACCTCACGCCAGTTGCTCGCCGGGTGCCGGTAGGTGTGGCTATGCCCAACGATGGCCAGCGTGTACGGATGGCGCGCCATGATCGCTTCCGACGGAGTGACGCCTGGCGCGGTGTTCGCGCTTGCGGGCTCGTGACGCACGACGAAAGTGTACGTCGTCGGTTGCGAGAGAGCGCTGTCGAGCCACGTCTCTTGCGCAGCAGACCACGCGTTCGCGGCCACGAAGACCACCTTTGCCGTCCACGTCCGGTCGGTCGCGGCGATGGCGACGACGTAATACGGCTCGTTCTTCTGAATCGGCGAAAGAAGAGTCTGGACGAACGCGGCGTAGTTGGCCGTGATACCGTTTTCAGCTCCCGGACCGCAGTTGGAGCTCGTCGCGCCGGTGCACTCGTGGTTTCCCATCGCGGGAAAGAGCACGCCGGAAAATCGCGCACGGGCCTGCAGGTACATGTCGAGTTGAGGCCCAGCTTGTGTGTCGGGCCGATTCGAAGCGAACACGTAGTCCCCCGTGGCGATCACGAACGACGGGCGTGGCTGGGTGGCCTGGATGCCGGCGAAGATTTGTGTGATGACGTCCGTTGGATACCCGGCCGTGTCATCCTGGTCCGGGGGTCTGGTGTCTCCGACGCAAGCGAAAACCAGCTTCGTCAGCGAGCCGCCGGCCGGGCCCAGCGAACCCGATGGGGTGACGGCGGCCGTCTCTGCCCTTGGCCGGGCGGCCCCGGCATCGCTACACCCACTGAGCGGCCCCAAGGCACCGCATGCGGTCGCGATGCGAGCGACGCCGACGTAGCAATACACCGCATGAACGGGTAAGCGCACCGAATCCTCTGCCTCCCCATCGGTCAACGAACCCTGAAGGTTGCGAAGGTTGTGTGGGCTCGTCGACGAGAGCGCCCCAAGGGGGCTCGAGGAGAGCCGGCCGGCCGGCCGGGAGGTGTGGGGGCACGCGGGGTCCGCGGTCACGCCAGTTTTGCGGAAATAATCTGTCTACACTGTTTCGGTGGCAAATTCATGCGGTCTTCGCGTGCGGGGAGCCCATCGATTTGCCATTGTTAGCGCTCGTTGGAGGGCACCCGATGAGCAGCAATGCCGATCTCTTCTACGTCAAGCTTGCGGATGGAGACGTGCATCGTGTCTCGCTCGAACAGCTCGACGACGCGTTCCAGGCTGGGCACATCGATGCCACCACCATGGTCCTCGCATCCGGGGCCGAGCGGTGGACCACGCTGGGCGACCTGGCGGGCATCAATGACGACGACGATAGCGCCGACGATGAGGCGGTCCCGGTCCAGGTGATTGCGCAGAGCGCGGCGCCAACGCCGTCCTCGGTTCCACCGCCGTCGCCGTCGCAGGCACCGCGCCCCCAGCCAATGGTTGCGGCGCCGTATGGAGCGCCGCCCTCGGCTCCGCCGCCGTCGCCGTCGCAGGCACCGCGCCCCCCGCCAGTGATTGCGGCGCCCTATGTGGCGCCGCCGTCCGCTCGTCCCGCGCCGCCGGCGTACCCCGTACCCCTTTTTCCGCAGACGCCGAACGCGGCGGTTTCTTGGATGCCGATGCCGCCGGGAGCCTTCGCAAATAGCGTGCGGCCCGTCAGCGTAGACCTCGGCGAGTTCGATCCGGACATGCGCCGGAGCCGTCGTGGCTCGGGAAAACGCTGGGTCGCCGCCCTCATGGGGCTGGCGGTCGCGGGCGCCGCCGGCGGGATCGCGGTTACGCAGCCTCACTGGGCGCAGCCCTACTTGAACCGCGTCGGCCTGCACACGCCGTCGGTGGCGGTGGCCGCCGAGCCTCCGCCGCCGCCTCCCGCCGAATTGCCGCCGCCCCCCTCGGTCCCTCCCCCCGCGCCTCCGGAAGTGGCACCCCCCGCGGTCGACGCACCGCCTGCGAGTGATTCTCCCTTGAGCCCCCACTTCACCGACCGATTCACTCCCGAACAAAAAGAGAAGCTCGCCCAGGCGGACAAGCCGAAGACGAAAGGCCGGGGCAAAGTGTCGCACGCGGCTTCGCACGGCACGTCGAAATCCAAGTCGACGACATTCACCACGGGGGGCAGCAAGTTCGACCCCCTGAACAGCAGTATCTAAGATGATGTTCAACAGGCGTTGAACACCCTCTAAAGAGCGCTCTTCCGAAACGTGTGGCGAGTCGGCGTGGGATGAGTCCGCGGTGCTTGTCGCGCGCGGGTTGCGCCGCGGATTGTGATCTTACGGGATGGGGGTATCGTCCGCGAAATTGAAGCCGCCGTGGCCGCCAAGAGCCAGTGTGCAGCTTTCCGCTCCCGCTTTAGCCCGCCAAAAGACCGCTCGTTCCGACCGCGCAAGCACGGGATTCACTCCCCCCGCCGCGTTACCCAATTGCATACTAAGCTTGAACTAAGCGAGTTATCGTAGAAAGGATTCACCCCCATGAACCAGCAACGTCTCGTTCGAGTTCGCCGCGGTTTGGCGATCGCCGGAGCCTTCGTGCCGGCCGTGCTCGCGGCCGCGGTAGCCTGTTCGCACCCCGATCAGGGTGGAACCGGCGGTGCGGGTGAGGCCGCCGGGGACGGCACGGGCGGCAACGCGAACGGCAACGGCGGGGCAACGGGCAATGCGGGTGGAAGCGCAGGCGCCGCGAGTGGCAACGGTGCTGGCAGCGGGAACGGCGAGGGAAGCGGCACGGCCGCGGGGAACAACGGCAGCGGCAACAGCGGCAGCGGCTCCGCTGGGAGCAGTGGATCCGTGGCGACCTTCGACAGCGGACCAAGCCAGACCATCACGGACGGGGAGACGCCGGACGTCGCCAAGGCCGCGTGCACGGACGCCGTCTACTCCGATGCGTGGACGCCGGGGTACACCCAAGATCCCACCGTGCTGCAGAGCGTGCAGACGACGACCAAGGCCATGTCGATCACGCAGTTGGCGAATCAAATGCGGGGGACGCCTTCGGGGTCCGGCGGGACTGGCAACTTCACGGACAACTTTCGCACGCCGGATGACACCACCGCCGGGATCGCGGGGTTCAGCTTTCGCGACGGCCCTCGCGGCGTATGCCTCAATGCCGAACTTCCATCCGGCAAGAACGGCTATTCGACCGCGTTCCCCGTGCCCTCCGCCCGCGGCGCCACGTTCGATCTTGCCCTCGAAGAGCAAATCGGAGAAGCCATCGGCGACGAGATGCTGGCGTCGCGAACGCAGTTCGGCAAGGCGAACACGATGCTCCTGGCGCCCGTAATCAATATTTTGCGCCACCCGGCGTGGGGGCGCGCCGAAGAAACGTATGGCGAAGACTCGTTCTTGCTCGGCCGCTTCGGGTCGGCGTTCACCACGGGAGCGCAGAAGTACGTCCCTGCCTGCGCAAAACACTACGCCGCCAACAACGTCGAAAACGGGCGAGAATCGGAGAACGCCGTGCTCGACGAGCGGACCCTGCGAGAAATGTACACTCGCCACTTCGGGGCGGTGGTCCAGGACGGCGGCGTGGCCTGCATCATGGCGTCTTACAACCTCGTCAACGGAACGCACTCCACGCAAAATGACCATCTCTTGACGGACATTTTACGGACGGATATCGGATTCAAGGGATTCAGCATGTCCGACTGGTGGGCGATCCCCCCCGGCCAGACGGCGTCTACGGCCGGCACGCTGCAAGGCGACGCGGTCATGGCGATTGGCGCCCAGCTCGACATGGAGATGCCCTGGTCCTACGACTACGCGGAAATCGAAAGCCTCATCCCCGCCCAGCTGACGGGGCAACAGATCGAGACCGCGGCCAGCCGTATCCTCGAGCAGAAGTTTCGCTTCAAGGTCGCTTCGCTGACGGGGTCCGTCGGACTCCAAACGCCGGTCACCACGTTCGACGCGACCAATTCGATCGCGAACAATACGGATCACATCACGATCGCGCGCCAGGCGGCGCTCGAGTCGATGGTCCTCTTGAAGAACGACAACAGCACGCTGCCCATCGTTCGAACCAAAGTCAAAACGGTGGCGGTGATTGGCGCGCAGGTCCCCTTTACGGTGTCGTCTTACAACGACGGTAAACAATCTACGATCGATTTTCCCAACAACGTTCGTCTGGGAGACATGGGCAGCAGCCGCGTCTTCTCCGATCCGGCGAAGAGCACGACGCCCTTCCAGGGCATTCAGGCGGTGGCGGGAACCGGCATAACGGTCGTGAGTGGCAATAGCGCCACGGCGGCGGCGAATGCCGATTTCATAGTCGTCGTGGCCGGCCTGACGCCGCAAGACGAAGGCGAGGAATACACGGGAGCCGGCGATCGCGACAGCTTCGAGCTCGACGACAAGAACAAGACGACGACGCAGGACACGCTCATCACGGCCGTGGCCGCGCTGAACAAGCCCATGGTCGTGGTCCTCGAAGGGGGAAGCGTCATCGCCATGCCCTGGCTGGCGCAGGTTCCGGCGGTGGTCATGGCGTGGTACCCGGGAATGGATGGCGGTACCGCGCTCGGCAAGCTCCTGTTCGGTGACGTGAACTTCAGCGGCAAGCTGCCGGTGACCTGGCCCAAGCAATGGAGTGACGAGCCGGCCTTCCCCGGCTCCACGATCACCAACGATTACCACGTCGGATACAGCTGGTTCGACAACAAGGGCATTCAGCCGCTCTTCGCGTTCGGTTCAGGCCTCAGCTACACGACGTTCAAATACAACTACATGACCGTCCCGTGCAGCACGGTGAGCAAGGGCGGCGTCGTCTCGGTCGCGGTGGGCATAACGAACACCGGGACCGTCGCCGGAGACGAAGTCGCGTTCCTGTTCGTGTCTTACCCCACGGGCGTCATGATGCCGGCCAAGGAGCTGAAAGGCTTCTTCCGCGCGACGGCAATCGCACCGGGTCAAACCGCGCAGATCACGATCCCGCTCCGCATCTCGGACCTCAAATATTGGGACACCACGTCGAACGCGTGGCAGATCCAGAGCGGGACCTACAACATCATGGTCGGCCCCAGCGCAGACAATCTCACGCTAACGGACACGATTACAGTACAGTGAGGCGCGCGCCCGGTGGGGCGCTTCTCGTGGCTCGTTTCCTGAGGACTGCGGTTCTTCACGTGAAGCCGCAGCCGCTGATTTTCAACCGAGTGCCCGATGACACTATTCGAATCGAACGTCTCATCCCGCCGTCCCGTTTCCTTTCTGGCTTCCCTCTGTCTGGCTCTCCTTTCCACGAGCGTCCACGCCCAGCCGACGCCCACGTCGCCCGGCGCACAGCCCCCGGCTGCGGCGAGTGCTCCGCCCGTCACGCCGTCTCAGATCACGGGATCGCCGGCGGCGGGGCAGACCCCCGGCGATCAACAGGTGGTCCTCTCGTCGCCGTCCGCGCTGGGCTTCGTGGAGCGTCTGCCCGATACGGCGTACCCCACGTATCCGATTCGCGGAATTTACGGTGGCTCGCTCTGGCGCACGTTCAACGGGCTGCAATGGCCCTATTACCCGAAGACTGGAATCGGCATCTCCGGCGACGCGTGGGTCGACACGGGCTACGAGCACGTCAACAGCGGCGCTCCGAACGAGGACAGCGCGGCGTACCTGGTTCAACAGGCCCGAGTCGTTCTTCGAGCGACGCCCACCTGGTCCAACGGCGAGTATTTCGTCCAAGGACAGGTCGAAATCGTCGGCAACAACAACTCGACCCAGTCGGTCCTCAATGCCGTCGCGGTGAGTACGGATGACGCCTGGGTCCGCGTTGGGCGGTGGAATTCGTGGGACATTCAAGTGGGTCGCTTCCAGGTGTGGGAAATCTATCACGTTGGCATGGGGCTCGACCTCTTCACCCAGGAGCGTCAAGGCGCCGTGCTCGAGAACGAGCTCGCATCGACACCGCCTCCTATCTACGTCGTGAATGACCAGCCGGATCTGCGCGGCACGGGCGTCGGCCAGGTGGCGCTCCATATCTATCCTGCCAGAACGCTTCGCTTCGAAGCCGAAGGAAACGTCGGCAGCTACACCGGACTCAATACGCTCTCCATCCGTCCCGTCGCGATTTACGACGTGGGATGGTTGAAGGCCAAAGCCGGGGCCACCTACGAAACACAGAATGACGTCACCGAAGGGGGAAAGGCGTCCATTTCTTCGCGCGGGCTGGGAGCCGCGCTTCAGTTCGTCATTGATCCCGATTTGGAGTTCGGATTGAACGGCTCGTATGCGCTCGTGGATACGTACGGATCCGATGGTTCGTATAACCAGACCAAGAGCGATACGACCTATAGCCTCGGCGCATTTCTCAATGCGCAACCGCTCCCCGAAGTCATTCCGGATCTGCTCTTTGGATTCGGTTATAACTATACATATCTCGAAGATCAACACTATAATCCCGTTTTGGGGCGCGACGGCGAATTCCGCCAGCAACAGGCATTCGTGGCGATGCAGTACTATCTCTGGAGGCAGCTGTTCATCAAGGCGATTGGCGGGTATGCCAAGGCAGACGAAGCGACGTCGTTCCCGCCCCCGGCTGAGTATACCGACGAGATGTTCAGCGGGCGGTTGCGTCTCGAGTATCTCTTCTAGTGAGTCACCCGGGTCACCCTGAGTCTCGCTCCGCCTTGCCTTCGGCAAGGCTCCGCTCGACGGAACGGGCTCGCACGTCACGTCGAGGGGAGCGATGCCGCTCCTCCTCGAGCTCCCCAGCAGGACAAGACGCTTGTCCTCGGTGAGTCACCCGGGTCACCCTGAGTCTCGCTCCGCCTTGCCTTCGGCAAGGCTCCGCTCGACGGAACGGGCTCGCACGTCACGTCGAGGGGAGCGATGCCGCTCCTCCTCGAGCTCCCCAGCAGGACAAGACGCTTGTCCTCGGTGAGTCACCCGGGTCACCCTGAGTCTCGCTCCGCCTTGCCTTCGGCAAGGCTCCGCTCGACGGAACGGGCTCGCACGTCACGTCGAGGGGAGCGATGCCGCTCCTCCTCGAGCTCCCCAGCAGGACAAGACGCTTGTCCTCGGTGAGTCACCCGGGTCACCCTGAGTCTCGCTCCGCCTTGCCTTCGGCAAGGCTCCGCTCGACGGAACGGGCTCGCACGTCACGTCGAGGGGAGCGATGCCGCTCCTCCTCGAGCTCCCCAGCAGGACAAGACGCTTGTCCTCGGTGAGTCACCCGGGTCACCCTGAGTCTCGCTCCGCCTTGCCTTCGGCAAGGCTCCGCTCGACGGAACGGGCTCGCACGTCACGTCGAGGGGAGCGATGCCGCTCCTCCTCGAGCTCCCCAGCAGGACAAGACGCTTGTCCTCGGTAA
>CAWHQT010000007.1:0-183603 GCA_963831555.1 uncultured delta proteobacterium | reverse complement strand
TTTGTGGACGATTGTTGCTACGCAGATTGCCGTTTCTTTGACTCTTCGTCCAATTTCATTTGTTCAAATTCGTTCGGCGTTCGGTAGCCGAGCGTCGAGTGAAGACGTTCGGAGTTGTAGAATCCCTCGATGAACGAGAACGCGCGGCGTCTCGCCTCGTCGCGCGTCTCGGGAACTCTGTCTCCGATTCCTTCTTCTTTGATGGTTCGAAAAACGCTTTCCGCCACCGCGTTGTCGTAACAGTCGGCCTTGCGGCTCATGCTTCTTCGGCCCCCAGAACGCTCGACAAGTTGACGATAGTCCTCACTGGCGTAGGTCGACCCCCGCTCGGTATGGTGGATGAAGCCGCGTCGGAACCCTCGGCGCATGGCAAGGCGGAACGCTTGGGCGACGAGCCGAGTGTCGTTGTTCTCGCTCATCGACCAGCCGACGATGGCACGCGTACACAGGTCGACAAGCACCGCGAGATACAGCCATCCCTGCCGGGTTTCGATCGCGGTTGTATCGCCCACCATCACGGTCCCGGGAGTGTCCACATGGAAGTTCCGGTTGACCAGATTCGGCGCAATGGGGTCTTCGTGCTTCGAATCCGTCGTCGTCCTGAAGCGGCGACGTTTTCGGCCAAACAAGCCGCGGGCGCGCATCAGCCGGGCCACGCGCTTTCGGCTCACGTGGCGGCCCTGCCTTCGCAGTTGGTGCATCATCCGAGGGCTGCCATAGCGGGCTTGGCTCTTGGCGTGCGCTGCGTTCACCTCTTCACCGACGACGTCATCCTCGATGGACCGGGCGCTTTTCGGGCGCCCCTGCCACGCGTAAAAGCCGCTCGTACTGACTTCCAAGCACCGGCATAGAACCGTCACGGGGTAATGCGCTTTCTCTGCCGCGATGAAGGTGAACTTCATGCGCCGTGGCGAGCAAAGAAAGCGACCGCTTTTTTTGCGATCTCGAACTCCATCCGTAACGCCTTCAATTCTCGCTTCAGACGGTCATTCTCCGCCGTCACCGATTCACCCGAAGACCCGGATTCTCCCCCTCGTGCCGCAATGCCTTCGGCCTTCGAACGCCATTGTCTGAGCGTCCCCATCGACACGCCAAGCTCCGCGCTTACCGCCGTCGCAGACTTTCCTCCGTCGACCATCCTCAGCGCTTCTCGTCGAAACTCCGCCGTGTACCGATAGCCGGGCCCTCGCCCGGCCACCGCGCTTTTCGCCTTCTGCCCCTTCGCTGCCGTGGACATGACTGCTTCTCCCCCGAGTTAACTGTCCGTGTCCACAAAAGCGGGGCAATTCCAGAAGCCGTCGTCCAAGTAGATGTCCTGCGGCAGTATCACGTGCCCGTCGGCTGCGACGCGCTCCTTGAGAGCGGCGACCTGGCTCTCGATGGTCGCTTGCTGCGCCTGCTGCTCGGACGACACTCGCGCGTAGATAGCGATCGATTTCATTGGTTGCCTTCTGCCTTTCGCCTTTGCCGCGCGACCTCGACTGCGCCGCCTTGTTCGTCATCGACCACGCGCTCCTGGCTGGCGACGATGGTGCGCTCGGCCGTCGGGCTCACCACCGCGTAGGCTGCGCGCAAGTGCATCGCCGATAGCCGCGTGGGCACGAACGCGACGCGAATCTCGATCGCCCGTCGCATGGCCACGACACTTTCACCTGGCGCGTCGCGGTGAGCCGCGAGGATCTGCGAACGCGGGCACGCAACGGGGCGAAGAAACCGAAGTGAGAATGGCCCCCCGCTGCGGCATTTGCCGATTTCTGGACAGGCGCACGGAGGCGTGCACGGTGTCGATTGCGTTCATAACGTCAACGGTATGTGACAAGCGGTGGACCTCATTGAGCACTCGCAACTGGGCACGCGTCGGCGCCGTCCGACTCAAACCCCGGAGAAACACGACACCCGCATCGGGCAATGACCATGCCACTGGACAACTCGCCTGAGACTCACCGGGACCTCAACCTGACGGCGCGCGAGCTCCGACTGGCCGCGTGTGTCATCTTCGAAAAACGGCGCTCTGCCTTTGCCCGTGGGCATGAGCCAACCGGTGCTTTCCGAGCAGACTTTCGTATACTCTTTTCCAATGCGTCAGCGAAGGGCGTTGTTCGTGTGTTCGTTGGTCCTGGCGGCCTGCGGGGGTCGCGCCTCGTCGGAGTCGGCCGACGCGGGCGGGCCGGCGATGACCGCGCTCGTGGATGGCGCAACCGGGCCGCAAGGCTCGAGTGACGGCAGCCCTACGAGCGCCGCGTCGCCAGACGCCGCCAGCACTGACTCTCTGGGCCCCAACGATTCGTCGACGGATGCGGTCTCGAGCGACTCGATCGCTACGCCAACCGCCGCTGGCGCCGATGCCGACTCTTCGGCCGTGGCGCCCGCTGTATCATTTCCACCGGTCTCCGTCGCCGGTGTCGGGCTGTGGCTCGACGGCACGATGGGTCTTACCGCGAGCGATCCGCGTGGCGGCATCGGAACGTGGAACGATCGCTCGGGGCTCGGACACGTATTCGTCGGACAGAGCGTCGGGATGTCGCTGCCGCAGGCGAGCACGATCGGCAACGTCGGCGCCGTGCAACTGAGCGGCAGCGGCGGTCGGCTCATCATCGAGGAATCGCCCACTCAAGGGCAGCAAGAGTCTCTTACCTTCGAGAACGACGAATACGTGCTGGCTGTCGCGTTCGAGGCCGACCCGACGATCGACGACTCGACCCCCCAAGGCTCTCAGGACGACAACCACATCTTGGCGATCGCCATACCGCCTTGGCTTTCGGAGACTCCATCGGCCATCCCCGGGCCCATCGGTGCGAGCCCTTTCGCTCTGACCGTGTCGTCCACAGGCCTTTTGACCTTTTCGTCGATGCCGAACCTCTCGGCGACGGCGCAACTCTCTGGCGCGTGGGTGGGCGTCCCGCATGTGCTCGTGATTTCGGTCTCCGGAACACAGGTCACGATGCGAGCCGACGGTGCGCCCCTACCCGTCGACCTCACCCTCGGCCTGTGCTCGGCGTGCCCCGAGCCGTCGTTTTCTTACGCTCCGATTTACCTTGGCGGATGGGACTGGGACACTCCCGGCTTCCCGGGTCGTATCGGCGATTTTGTCGTCGTCAAGGGCGATCCGGGCTCGGACCTCAATCGCCTCGAGTCTTATTTGCTCACGAAGTACCGTCTCTGACAGTCACCACGGGGTTCGAGCGCGACTTTTGCGCGCCAGGGACACGAACTCCTCTGGCGCTCTGGAACGAAAGCCTGTCCCAGGCGCGGTACCCGTTCACCCGGTTTTACGCGAAGGGAGGAGCGGCTCGGGTGGACTGTCGTACTGGGAGACGCTGTACGCTTGCGACTTCTTCGGCGTCGTCCTGAGCGCGTTCGGAACCGCCCGCTACATGGTGTTCTTCGTCATGCAGGTCAAGACTCGCGCCGTGAAGCTCGCCGGGGTCCGGATCGACCCGGATGGAGAGTGGATGAAGCAGAATCGGGACCCTGTTTTCACCGAAGCGTGGACCAGGCTCTTGGAGACCAACGGCGTGACGTGCGTGCCGATTCCAGCGCAAAGTCCAAATTGCAGCCCGCACGCGGAGCGCTTCGTGAAAACAATCCGAAGCGAATGCTTGGACCACTTCGTCATCTTCAGCGAGCGTCACCTTCGCCACCTGATCCGCGAGTTCTCGGAACATTACCTGACCGAGCGCTACCGCCAGGGGATCGGCAGCCGAATCATCATGCCATCGCCGAGCAACGACGACGGGGCGCTCGGCGCGATAGGCTGTCGATCGCGCCTCGGCGGAGTCCTCAATTGATTCCCTTGTCGCCTGTGCTCTTCAGGAGTTGCTTGACCATTGCAAGCACCTTGCCGTCGACCACCCTGCGCGCGACCTTCGCCAACACCCGATCATGCCGGATATCGTCAAAGTAACGGGAAAGGTCGATGTCACCGACTCGGTGCTTTCGTTGGAGCAGTCCGAATCGCACCTTCTCGATCGCCTTGTGTGAGCGTCCCGGACGTGCTCCGCAGAAGCTGTCCGAGAAATCGGCTTCGAAGATCGGTTCCAAAATCAGACGAAGTGCGCCTTGGACCACCCGATCCCGAATCGGTGGGATCGACATCACGCGGACCTTGCCGCCCTCGTTCGGAATCTCTCTTCGACGATACGGCCGGGGCCGGTACGTGCCCGCGCATAGTTCCGCGGCGAGCTCCGACAGGAACTCCCCGCGCCCGCGGTCCTCGATCATCTCGAACGTCTCACCGTCGGCCCCGGGGGCGCCGCCATTGCGCATGGCCCCCAAGTACGCGGCTTCGAGCGTGACGTGCTTCACGAGGTGCACATGCAGCCCCCAGAATCGATGCGCCGGGGCGGATTTCGCCCGATGGCCTATCTTCGCGCGAAGCTCCTGCAGACTGATGGTGGGCATTGTCGTCCCGCTCCTGCCTCGCCTCTTGCTCCGAGTGCCTCCGGTAGGGTCCCTTTGCTCGGCGGGCGTTACCCCGCGTCGTCGCTCGTACGGGCCCGTCCGTCGGGCTCTCGCCTTCGCCGCACTTCGCCTCACGGCTCGCGCGGCTACCTTGCTCCGCGGGTTTTCTCCGTGGGGCGAGGAGCCCTTCCCTGTTTCAACCCATGGCCTTGCGTGCGTGCCGTCGCCCTCTACCCCGCCGGATGGCGCCCTCGCAGATCGATTTCGGGAGCGCCTTTTGCCTTCGCCGTAATTGTGGCGTAGATGGCCAAGTCGGGAGGGGGAATGTGCACCTCGGGGATCACGGGCTTGTCGGGCGCGGCGAGCGCTTTGACGGCGGCGAAGTCGAGACGGTCTTTGCGCGCGAGGAGTTGGTCGAGAATCTCCTCGACGCGAGCCTGCGTCGTGCTCGCCGCCAGGTGCAGGATGCGCACGTACTCGACGTCGGCACGCTCGCCCCGTGCGTCTCGCAGAGCGTCGTAGACGTGCCGAAAGACGAGCGAAGGGAACAACTCCTCGCGATACCGGTAGCGTGCGAAGGCGCCCGGCTTGCGCACGAGCGACCATATGACGTGCCGATAATCGATGCGGTGGTACTGCTCGCCGCGCAAGCGAGGCATGCTCTCGGTCAGCTTGCGCCGGTACCAGACCTCGACGACTTCGGGGTGTTGTCGGATCTCGACCTCGCACCCGATGAGACGCGCCGGCACGGAGTAGATGCGGCGCGAGAAGTTGATCGTGCTCCATGGACGGACGACGGCCGAGTACGTGGTGTATTCCGGAAGCCTCGTGGCGGGCAGCGGCCGCAAGTGGGGGCGCTCCTGGGCCAGCCGCTCCGCGGGGCCGCCGCGATTGAGACGGTCGCGCACCTCAGCGACGAACGTCATGTAGGAAGGGACTGACGCGAAGTCGCGACTTCCACGCAGCACCAGGGCTTGCGAGAGCGAGGACTTGAGCACGTCGTGGGCTTTCTCCACGATGCCATTCTGGTGAGACTCGCCGGGCTCAATGCGTGTCGAGCTGGCGCCGTAATGGTCGAGCACTCCGGCGAAGCGCCGATTGAGCTCTCGGCCGCCCCCGGGAATCTGGTGGGTCGCCGCCGACAGGTTGTCGCTGCGCCAGACCTGCGGCGCACCGCCAATGGCCGCGAGCGCGTCCTGGAGGCCGTGGACGAGCGCCTCGAACGTCTCGGAGAAGGCCAGGCCGACCCATCGCCATTTGCTGAAACTCAAGACGAACTGGAACAGCAGGTGAACGAATACTTGACCGGCGATCGTCACGCCCAGCTCGTTGCAATCGGTGAAGTCGAACGCGCCCTCGCGCCCCGGGCTCGTGTCGCTGCTCGAACATGACCTCCTTGCTGGGCCCGTGGTGCGCGCGCCACTCGTGCAGGCGCCGTTGGAGCGTCCGCAGTTGGCCGGGCCCGTAGCCATCGCCGTGACGGCGCTGCAACTCGCTCAGGATCGTCTTCGCTTCCAACACCCCGTCGGCGTCGGCCTGAAGCTCCTGGACAACCTCGGCGTCCCAAACAGCCGCGAACGGGTCAGGCCGGGTGCGCCATCCCCGCGGCTCCTTCGTCCCACTCGGAAGCGGCCCTGTCTTCCACGCGCGGCCGCTCCGCTCGCTCATTCCGGCGCCTGCCGCTGCCGCGGCGATCGTCTTTGGGTTCGGCTCCCGTGGAACGGCGCTTTTTCGCTCATTTGACCCTCCGCAACGGGTGCAACGGGTCAGGCGGAGACGAGCCGGCGTAGCGCTCGGCATGATTGCGACGCAGCTCCTCGCGTAAGTGTAGTTGCCAATAGGCGTCGAAGTCGCCGCTGGCTCGAAGAGCGCGCAGGCGCAGCACAGCCTCCGCGCCGGTGAGCGACCAGCGCGCTCCTCCGCGATCCATGCGGTCCTTCACGAGGTAGCGACACGCCCCCTCGATAACGCCCGTCGCGACGGGGAGCCCGTGCGCGATGGCTTCGCCGTAACGCATGTAGCGGCCATAGGTTCGCAGGTAGTCGGCTGCGTCGACGACCGCGGCGAGGGCGGTATCCGTGAGCTTCGCCGTTCGCGCGGTTCTACGCATCGCGGTGGCGATCTTGCCCACCGACTCGGCCGTGCAGAAGCGAGAGCAGCCGCTCTTGGACCCACGTCTCGGCCTGCTTGGTGCCGTCGCCGCAAAGGGCGTGCGCCGCGCACCAGAGATACTCGAGCACGTGCATCAGGTCGACGACGATCCGCACGGGCCCATGCTTGTCGGCCATGGCGTGGATAATCGCGAGTTGGTCCTTGTTGCCGTCGATCAACGCGGCCCACTGGCGCGTGTGCCTGGGGTCACGAGCGCGAGCGTCGAGGAACGTCTCCTCGATGACGGCTTCGGGCTCGCGCTCGACGCTCGCCCAGACACGCTTGTTGCGGACCTTCGGGCGGGCGGGCCGATCGTCGCCCGCGCGGCGGCCATCGAGGTCGGCCAGGACGTCGAGCGGTTCGCGGATGTATCGAGGCACGGTATAGATCGCCGCCACCTGCGCCATACGCTTGCGATTGCGCTTCTCGCCCTTCGTCAGCCGAGTCGCCAGCTTGCGCACCGCTTTCTTCGCCGCCTTCTTCGTCGCCGGCCGCAGGTCCTCGGGCACCATCACGATGCCCTTGCCGTCGAAGGTCATCACCAGAGGGTCGCGCGTAGGCTCCACCAGGTCGTTGGCCGCGCGACGTTCGGCGTAGAACGTCTCGAAATCCGCCGCGGCCCGCACCGACAGCTCCTCGACCTGGCGCTTCGGAACGCGCGCTCCGCTCTGCTTCAAGAGAGCGTGCCTCACGTCGTCGAACGACATGATCGCCGCGTTCTCCGCCACGAAGCGCTCCACCCCATGCGAGTAGAGCACCGGCGGCAGGTTCAGCGACGAGTCCATCGGGTGCAGACCCGCGACGTCCCGCGCCTGGTACGCGATGCGCCCTACCTCGACCTCTCCCACCAGCGTCGTCATCGGCCGCGCGCTCTCGCGCATCGTCGTGCGGCGGACGCCATCCGCGCCGGTCACCGCGACCCGAGCTTCGCGCGCGGCACGAAGCTCCATGTGCGCCTGCATCAGCAGCCGCTGAAGCCCGCGGCCTTGCTCGATCACGTAGCTCTCGATCTCGCCGTGTTCGGCCTTCATCATCCCCGGCGAAGACAACCGCTTCTCCATGCACGCAAGTTGCACCCGCGGCGCCTCAAATGCATCGTCTTCCTGAATCCGTTCGGCAGCTCCCATCGCCGCCACCTATCGTCTTCACG
Organism: uncultured delta proteobacterium; assembly: GCA_963831555.1. Taxonomy (GTDB): domain Bacteria; phylum Myxococcota_A; class Polyangia; order Polyangiales; family Polyangiaceae; genus Palsa-1150. The sequence continues at coordinate 175,901 of CAWHQT010000007.1, read as the reverse complement.
CGATCCGGAAGCACGCCGGTCTCGTAGTACGCGTCGGCCTCGTCAGTGGTCAGTGCGAGCGCTTCGTCCCGCTCCGAGGCCTCGATTCCCGCGCGCACGTGGCGCTCGTCGTTGGGCGACAGGCGGTCCTCGATGGGCTGCTCCGGCTGAGCCATTGGCCGGCTCTGGGGGGTCATGGGGCCTACGGCTCCGTGTGTCCCCCCAAGATAGCTCCAATCGTCCGTCGCGCACTCGGTGGATTGCGCGGGCGTCGTGGCGCCTCGGCGAGCGCCGGCTACCCTTATTGGCGTGGTGCGAACGGCAAAAGCGGCGGCTTGGGCTCTCTCCGGCGTGGTCGCGATGGCCCCGTCGGGCTGCGCCGCCAACACGCGCGATGCTAACGCGCCCGGCCCTCCCCCGTGCACCGGGGGCCAATGGGTCGCGGAGCAGGCGGTTCGCGCACGCCCGGGCGGGCGCTGGGGACGCGGACCGGACAGTTGGGAAGCCGCGCACTGGTACTGCCCGGCATAAGCGCTCAATCGCTGGACGCAAACGGCGGTTCCACCGAGACACCCACCCGGCTCCCAATCGCCCCCCGGGAACGCTTGATCGGCCACCACCGAGACACCATAATGGTTGCGCAAAGGTTGTATGGTGGTTTCTATGGCTTCGCTAACCCTCAAGAACCTCTCCGAGGATCTCCTTCAGGCTCTTAGGGACGCCGCCGAGCACGACCGGCGGAGCTTGACCCAGGAGATCGTCCACCTGCTCGAGACGGCACTCGGAAAGCGGCCGAAGAGCCCGGTCCGGCCCGATGTGGAGGCTCAGATCACCGCGTGGCGAAAGCTCGCCGCCCAATGGGAATCGGACGTCGACAGCACGGCGGAGGCCGAGCGCATCACGGCAAAGCGCACGCCCGGACGTGAGGTCGAGCTTTGAAGCTCCTCGATACCGACACGTGCATCGCCATCCTGCGTGGCAATGAGACGGTGATCGAACGACGAGCGGCTACCGAGGACGAGGTGGTGACGACTTGGATCACGGCCGCGGAGCTGCACTATGGGGCCGCCAAGTCCGTCGCCCCCGAGAAAAACGTCGCGCTCGTGAAGAGCTTTCTCGGCACGTTGCCGGTCTTTGGCCTCGATGAAGCGTCGGCGCAGATCTTCGGAGAGGCCAAAGCCTTGCTCGAGCGGCAGGGGCAGCGTCTCGCGGACGCTGACCTTTTCATCGGCGCGATCGCAGCGTCGAACCGAGCGACCGTCGTCACGGGGAACAAGCGCCACTACAACCGCATCCCTGGCGTCATCGTCGAAGACTGGATCCGCGGCTGACGTTCGGCCCAAGCGCTCCTTGCACAGCGCAGCTGAACCCGGCCGAGCGAAAACGATCCCGCGCACCTCGAGCCATCGGCGACGGAAGGTCGGAGCTGCAGGCCGAACTCGCGGCGACACCCATCCAGGTCCGGCGGTACGTTGGCGGCGAGCTCCGACGCCTTCTCGATGTCCCCACCCTTTCTCGAGGCGCTGCCCGGACACTTCCCCGGGGTGACGCGACCAGCCAAGTGCGATTGCCCCTCGTACGCGAACGACTCGATGGCGCAAGCCTCCCCTGCCCCGGCCCGAGCTTCAGGAACGCGGCGACGGCGGTATCCAGACGCGCTACGAGCTTCTCGCCGTCTTCGCGGTTGACCGCGTGGATGTCTTTGTCGCCGAATACCGGAAACACCCATCGCGTGGCCCGCCCGCGCATATCTTTTACTGTCGCGAGGCCCCTGCCCTCCTTCCCCGCGTGCAGGCGCGCGAACCATTCGCGCACGGTCTCGATCGCGACCTTTGGCACCGCGCGGCCGCTCCGCAAATACTCGAACGACGATCGCGCACACTCCCGGGCCGCCACTTCGTCGTGCTCGGGAATGCGTGGATCGAGTGGGGTGAACTTCGTCCGCTTGCCATTCAGGGTGAAGCGGGCGTGCCAGCAAAACGCGCGCGTCTTCACGTCGCGTAGCCACTTGACTTGCCCGCCGGCGGGCCGGCCCGTCTTCGTCGCTTCGCTGTTCCGTCGTCCCCTGGTCTTGCTCCCCACGCCCGTCGGTCCGGTGCTCTCGCGAGTCATCGGTCATCCCGCTCTTCGGGCGCCGCAAGTTCGATCTTGTGCCCCGTTTTGTCGAAGACGAACACCACGTCACATCGCGCGCCGATGGCCTCGGCGTACCGGCGTAGCGTCGAGAGCATCATGTCCGGCCGGCGCTCCAGCTTCGACATCTCGGCCTGATCGCTTCCGATCGCTGCGCCGACCTCGGCCTGCGTCTTGCCGGCGGCCTCACGAATCGCGCGCAACGGAAGCTTGAGCGTGCGCCCCGGTTTCGGTCCGCGCCGGATCACATTGGTGCGACGGACGTCGATCTCGGGGATGTCTTGCAGCGAAGCTTTGGATGGATTGGGCATGGGCTCACCCGTTGGCGTAGAAGTCTCGCTCGGAAGGCGTGGCGAGACGGGCGCTGATGATTCGGTCGTGCTCACCGCGCTCGACGTGGACGACGTAGAGGGCCCGGGCGGCAGCGGAGAGGCCGATGGCTGCGAATCGCTCGTCGTCGGGCGTGCTGGAGTCAACGTATGCGGCATGGGGGTCTTGCAAGGCGAAAGCGGCCTCCACGAAGGAAACGCCGTGCTTCTCAAGGTTCGCGGCGGCCTTTTCTTCGTCCCATTCGTAGGACCCGAAGACTACCGTCGTCACGTCCAAAGCATGTGTCTAGGCACATGCCGTGTCAAGGCGGCTCCACCGCGGTGCCAATCCAGACGAGCTCGCACCGACTACGCTGCGCCCCTTAGGTGAGTCGTACGCCGTGTGCATCGTAGGACGGACTTCGTTGCGCTCCGCCTGCCTGCCAGAACGCGTCGAAGATTGGACGGAGCGCGCCGGCCGGATCCGCGCTCGCGGTTTCGATGGCTGCATCCGGGAGAACGAGGGCATCGCGATCGATGGCGTGCGCGAGCGCCGCGGGCTCTCCGGGCCTACCGGCTAGCTTCCGACCGCGGACGCCGAGCACAGTTACGAAAACGAACATCGGGTGGTCGGCACCAGCGGCCGCGAGCAACGATGTCGCCGCTCGGACCGCCATAAGCATCTCTTCCTCTACCGCCTCGCCAACGAGAAGACCGTCCTCCGAGCGTCGGTTCGACTGGTAGGTGCCGACGTACTCGACCGCACCGGCCCGGAATACCTGCCAATATCGCGTCGTTTCCAGAACCTTTGGTTGACCGAATGTCAACTCCGGCCAAACAAGGAGCCCATCCAAGTTGTAGCGCGTCAGGAGGCGAAAGTCCCTGGCGGGCTCCGGTATGTGGCGCTTCCAGTCCAGACGAGCGACATCGAAGTTGGGAGCGGTACGGCGACACTTATCGACTACCGGCGCCCGATCGAATATGCGGAGCGCGAATCTGGCGAGGGCGGAAACCTTTGGGAGTGGAGCAAGTATGACGCCTGGAGTCCGGTGCAGCCGGCGTCCGCGAAGACGGAAACGGGCCGGGAGGTGCTCACCATCCTGAGCGACCTGATCGAGCGGCGCGCACGCGGACACGAGCTCGACTTTCTTCGTCCGCGCAGGAACAACGGTGTCCGCGAGGGCAAGATTCTTGGCTCCTTATTTCTCGAGATTCCTGGCCGCGCAGACACGGTCTCGCTCAACACCTCCGGCGCCGCCATCTGGGAGGCCTGTGACGGAGCGCGCACCATCGCCGACATCCACCGAACGCTCGAGTGGCGCTTCGAGATGCCGCCTGGGGCGTTGCAAGACGACGTCGAGGTGGTGATTCGGCGCCTCGAAAAGATCGGCGCGCTTCGGTTGGAGCCGGTCTAGATATGAATGCGGCGGACAGCCATATTTTCATTTCGATCGCGTCGTACCGCGATATGTACCTGCCGTTCACTATCGACTCGGCGATTTCGAATGCAACGCATCCTCGTCGTCTGACATTCGGTATCTGCTGGCAAGCCGACGAGACCGAAGAGCTGGATCGTTTCATCGGCGATTCCCGATTTCGCATTCGAAAGTATCCGTATCAAGCGAGTCTCGGCTACGGATGGGCGCGTCACGAAGTGCAAAAGCTCTATAACGGCGAGCCGTACCATCTGCTCATCGACTCGCACTCGGCATTCGCGCTCGGTTGGGACGAAAACCTGATCGCGCAGCTCGAGAGCAAGCCAAGTAAGAAGCCTCTCCTCACGACCAGCTCTCCGCCGTTTACCTTCGATGGAGGTAAAAGGGTCGTGTTCCCCTGGAATGGAACGGAAGAGGAGGGGGTGCCGCTGCTGCGCTGCGAGCTCGTCCGCCCGGAAGGATGGCTTGACATTCAGATGTCGACGGAGCGCAAGACCGAGCGTCACCAAAGGACGCCGTTCACCTGTTGCAATTTCGTCTTTACCCAAGGCGTGTGGATCGAGGAGGTGCCGGAGGATCCGGCGATGATCAACGCGTGCCACGAGGGACCGCTCTCCATCCGCACATTCACGCACGGCTATGACATGTTCTTGCCCGACGAGATTCAGGTGTGGCACCTCGACTATGGCAACTATCCGGGCGGCTATCGTCACAAGGTGTGGGAGACGAAGAGCGGGAAGTGGCAGAATGAACACACCGACAAGATGGTCCAGCGGATGCAAACGCTGGTCTTCGGCACGGGCGATATGAAAACCCTCGGTCGGTACGGGCCAGGCAAAGAGCGCAGCGTCCGCGAGTGGGGCGAGCTCGCGGGCCTCGATCTTACGCCGTAGCGCGATCGAGTTTCGCTGACTTCACCTGTGACTCGATCCAGCGATAAGTTGGCAGAAGCCCCTCGCGCAGGTTGCAATGCGGAGCCCAGCCGAGTCGCGCGCGAATGAGGTGATTGTTGGACGTGCGCCCGCGCACGCCGAGCGGCCCGTCGATGTGGCGGATCGAGAGTCTCTTGCCGGCGATGTCCATGATGAGTCGCACCAGCTGATGGATCGAAAGCATCTGGTCCGAGCCGATGTTGAGGGGCTCTTCGCAGTCAGATCGCATCAGACGCAGGACCCCCTCGAGGCACTCATCGACGTAGAGAAAGGAGCGCGTCTGCTGGCCGTCGCCCCAGATTTCGATCTCGTCGTTCGCCATAGCCACTTTGCGGCACAGCGCGGCCGGCGCCTTCTCGCGGCCGTCGTTCCAAGATCCTTCGGGGCCGAAGATGTTGTGCAGCCGCGCGATGCGCGTCGCGAGGCCATAGTCGCGCGCGAAGGCGAGATACAGCCGTTCGCTGAAGAGTTTTTCCCAACCGTACTCGCTGTCGGGCGCCGCGGGGTAGACGCTGTCCTCGCTGCAGTGGGGATTCAAGGGATCGAGCTGGTTGCGTTCGGGGTAGACGCACGCGGTCGAGGAGTAGAATATGCGGCCAATCGAAGCCCGCGTGCACACGCGTAGCAGGTTCAGGTTGATGAGGGCGGAGTTGTGCAGGATGTCGGCGTCGTTCTTGCCGCTCGAGATGTAGCCAGCTCCGCCCATGTCGGCGGCGAGCTGGTAGACCTCGTCGAAGCCGCCCGAACACGCGTCGGCACAAGTCTTCGAATCGTGCAGATCGCCGACGATGAATTCGTCCGCCGTCGTCGGGCGATAGCGGGGTCGCTGTATGTCAACGGCGCGCACCCAAAAGTTCTCGCGCTTGAGGCGATTCACCAAGTGGCTGCCGATGAACCCGCCACCGCCGAGGACGAGCGCGCGCTTCATGCCTCGCCGCCGCTGAAGAACCGTCGGTGGAAGTTTTCCATGTCCCACATCCGCTGCGAATGAAAATGGAAATGGAAATTGTCCCCCTCGGGAACGTGCCGGAATTCCGGCTTGAGCACAAAATCCATGCTGCTGCCGCCGTATGGCTGGATGAACGTTTGGTTCCGCGTGGGCCGCTCCGCTCTGTGAATGCGCCCTGCGATCACGTCGATCGCCTCGCCACCATATTTGCTGGCGATGAAGTGACCCACCGCCACGTCGTCGGGCATGGTCTTGGGATAGGTGGACAGGATGTCTTCCCGGCTGTTCGCCAGGTCCGCCACGATATCCCTGGAGATGAGAAATCCGGACCCCGACACGAACGGGAATCCGCTCGTGCCGTCGACCATCACGGCGCCCTGATACACCCCCGTGCGAGGGAGGGTCTTCGCGTACCTCTCGAGTCCGGCTACATGCACGTAGCTCGATGCACAAACCGTGTAGACGAAATCGTAGTCCCGCATGAGGTGCCGAAATGCGATCAGGCGTTTTTGCAAAACGCAGTTCGCCTGGTCGGAAACTACGTCCGCGGCGCCACACAAAATGATGTCTCCGGAGACGCAAAATTCACCCGTGGCGAGCTCTGGCTTCTCCGTCGAAATGAGCGCGTCGACCTCGACGAGGCTCGGACCGGCTCCGTGGGCGCCGTAAACATAGAAAATGTCGGCGTGGGGGGGGACTCTTGCCCACGTCGCGCGGATCGTTTGGACGCAGCGCTGATAGTGAGTGTGCCTACATCCGAGAACCAAGATTGCGATCTTCACATCGAACGTGGACATGGCATCCGCTTTTTCGACTGTCCGCATACCACAGTCTTGTCGTGACGAGATCCGCGTCGCGGCGGTCGGCGGCTGGGTGTGCAGCTCCTCGCTCCGAGCACGCGAGAGGCTCCCCATGCACCCGAAGCCGATCGCGGACACCTCGAGCCCGCTCGTGCCCAGTACGCGCTTCTTCATGTTCGCGTCCTCCTCACGTCGTGGCTTTCGGAGCGAGCTCTCCGAAGAAGTAAGAAGCCGTGACTCCGCCATCCGTGAGGTCGCTTGGCCGCTGGACCCTGGCCCGAGGACGACGATGACGCTCTTTCGTCGGACTATTTCGCGCTGCCGGCAGTGATGGCCTCGTCGAACGCGAGCGAGGACGATATAACGCCCGTGCCCGACGCTCGCGAAAGAAGAAAGGATGCCAACGTGAGCGCAGCGGTGAAGAGCCGCACGAAACAGCGCCCGCTCGCCAAAAAGTCGATCACGGCAGAAATCCCCGTGCTCTCGTTCGCGGACGCCGGGGAGTGGTCGGCGTGGCTGGCATCGTGCCATGCGTCATCGCGGGGGGTACGGCTCAAGATCTCGAAGAAGAATTCGGGAAACGCCTCGATCACCTACGCCGAAGCGATCGAGGTCGCCCTCGTATGGGGCTGGATCGACGGGCAGAAGGAAAAGTTCGACCAAGCGTCGTGGCTTCAGAAGTTCACGCCACGTGGCTCGCGGAGCATGTGGTCGAAGATCAATCGTGACAAGGCAACCGCCCTCATCGCTGCCGGCAACATGATGCCTTCCGGACTGGCGGAAGTCGAACGAGCCAAGAAGGACGGTCGGTGGGAGCGAGCGTACGAATCGCAGAAGAGCGCCTTGGTACCCGAGGACCTCGCAGGGGCCCTCGCCGACAATCCTCGCGCCCAAAAGTTCTTCGCCTCGCTTGAGGCGCACAACCGGTACGCCATCTTGTGGCGAGTTCACAACGCGAAGAAGCCGGAGACGCGAGCCCGTCGCATTGTGAAGTTCGTAGCGATGCTGGCGAAGGGCGGGAAGCTGCACCCGTGAGGCGAGGTCCGCCTGGAGCCGAGCAGCCGCGTTCACGCGTGCGCCCCTCGAAGGGGTCCGGCATCGATAAGCGCATGACGCCGGACCGGAGGCGGTAACGTGGTCGGGAAGAGATGCGCCACCTCGTCGCTCCCCTGTTCCTATTCGCCATGGGGTCCTATGCAACACGGGCCCGTGCAGACGTGCCAGGGGCGAATGGAGGGATTGTCCCGATCTTTTCAATCGCAAAAAGCGAGAACAAGAACCAGGTGCAGTACGTCGTGCGCGTCGATAGCCGGTGCGCCCCGGCGGGGCCCGCGCCGCTCTTCGCCTACTGGCGTATGCTGGAGCAGGGTCCAACACAAACCGCGCCTATCTTGCCGCGCGAAGTTGCGGCGTATGGGTTGGTCAGTCAGTGGATCGATGCGAGCGACGCAAACGGCGGGCAGGTCGGCGCTGTGTTGAAGGCGCTACCGGACCGGCACCTGACCGTCACGACCTCGCGCGGGATAGACGGCGCGTGCCACGCGCTCACGACCGTGACAATCGCTGGTGCGCCTGCGCACCTATTCAGTGTCTACGTGCACCTAAGATGGGACGGGCTCGATTACCTTCTCTTGCAGGGCTGGTCGATCGATCGTTCACACGTCATCCGCGAAAAACTTACAAAGTAGAACAGCCTTTCCGCTCATCGGAAAACGGCGAGTCACCGAAGCGCCGATCGAGGAAAGCGCTTGCATCACGCGATCAGCGGCGCGCCTGCTTCAGTCTTGTGTACCGTCGTTAGCCAGAGACTTGAATAGCTCGTGTTTCCGCGAATCCATGTGATACGTGCCAAGATATTCGCACGTCGTTTTCCAGGGTGCTTGTTGTCGAAGTCGCTTGTCGTCGGTCCACCGGGCTACGGCCGCACGCACCCCACCGACGATCGGCGAATACTGCACGGCTGCCAAGTCGAGGGCCTTTCCCACCGCAACGTCGAGCAGGCCGGTCTTGAAGAGGTCTGAGAGCCTTGGGCTAGCTTGGCGGACTAGCTTTTCTCGAGCAAACTCGTCTCGCAAAACTCCATTGATTTCCTCTTTGAGGCCATCCTCCGGAATGCGCCTCTGTCGCTCACGTCCTTCAAAAATTGCTCTCGAAACCTCGCCATCATACCCGTTGCGTCAAAAGCATGTAGAAGCTTCGAATTTTGGTCTATGAATTCCGCACGCTCCTGCGCCTCTTCTTCATTTGCGTCATCAGAGTAGTTGGCCGCAGAAATGCTCTGTACGACGGACGTGTTCCCATGGGGCACATCTACAAACACCAGACCGTCCTGAAGAAGTTCGGGCATCCACTCAAGCAGCGTGAACATATTGCCATTCTGCATGAGGTGCCTGGTCGGCAGTCCGACTCGATTCGAGAACAATAGATAAGCGCATAGCCGCAGGACGTTGTCCTGAGCGCGTCTGTCGGGTGAGTCCTTGTAGATGGAGTCGCCGAAATTCAGCACCGCGTCGCCGAACTCCAGGTCCCGTGGTTGGATGATTGCTGACATTGGTTTGGCTCCCTGCCCGCCCCGAGGCCACCTGTTGGACGAGCAATTATATTCATACCCCGGCAAAAGATGCGACGTCTTCTAACCTCCAGAAGCTCGGAAGGCGACCAACCCCCTTCATTTGGCGCATCGGAACGACTGGCGACATGCGCGGCGCGACGGCCCTCAAGGCGAGGATGAAGGGGACGTTGCGTGACGCGTAGCGCCGCTGCGGCGCCACCCGCGGCGCTCCGCGCGGGGGCCGGCGCGCCGAACCAGATTCGCCGACGGACGACGAGGCAAACGGCTGGCGACATAAGCGCGGCGCGCGTCAGCGTCGGCGGCACGCAGGATGCACAATGGCCATTGCACCGCCGCAGTTCGCGGTTCCGGCGACGATTCGGTCTTGTTTGTGTGAGACGCTCTTCCTGCGCTGGGCCGAGAATTCCAGCTGGAGGCGTCAAGAAGGGGACGTTTGGCCAATGACAAGGCGAATCCACGGGCGGACGTTTTTGGTGGTCGCGTTGGGGCTTCTGACGGCGCTCGTCCTCGGCGGCTGCATGGGCGCGGAGCCGACGCCTTCCGGATCCGAGGCGAGCGAGCAGCAGGAGCAGCCGTTGGCGGCCGAAAGCGTCCTCCAAACGTCTCCGCCGAGGGCGTCGATCCCGGCGACCGTGCAGCGCCAGTTCAGCGCGACGCTACTTCGTCCTCGCAACCGGCCGAAGACGCTGCTTACCGGCGTGGCCTGGAGCGTCAGCGACACGACGGTAGCGTCGGTGGACGCGACCGGTCTGGTCACGGCCCTGCGCCCCGGCACGGTCACCGTGACCGCCGCGGATCAAGGGTTGACGGCGACCTCCACGTTGACGGTGACGTCGGCGACGCTCGTCTCCGTCGACGTCGACCCGCCGGCTCGCAAGATTCAAGTTGGTACGCACGCATCCTTTCGCGCGACGGGCGCATTCAGCGACGGCACGACGTTTCCTCTAGGCGGCGCTGTGACCTGGTTGGCGACGACTCCTGCCGTGGCGACGGTCAATTCGACCGGCCGCGCCACCGCCGTAGCTGCGGGGATCACCGCCATTCAGGCCACGCACACGGCCACGGGCCTGCGTGCGAGGGCCTTTCTCACGGTTGGATCGGCCTCGCTCAAGTCGCTTGCTATCGCGCCCCCAACGTCCAGCACGACGATCGGATCCAGCGTGCCCCTGCTCGTCACCGGGACCTTTTCGGACCGCTCGACGCAAGATCTGACCGATACGGCCACTTGGTCAACCTCGAGTTCTTCGGTGGCCACGATCTCCAATGCGTCCGGCAGCCAAGGCGTCGCGACGGCCGCGGGGGCCGGGACGACCACGATTAAGGCGGTGGTCGCGCGCAAGACGGCGACGACAGTGCTCACGGTCACATCCGCCACGCTCGTGTCGATCGCCATTAGGCCGGCGACCGTCAGCATCCCCAACGGGCTGACTGCGCAGCTCGTCGCAACCGGCACTTACAGTGATCACACGACCCAGGACATCACCGCGCTGGTCACGTGGACGTCATCGTCTTCCGCCGTGTTCGTATCGAACGCCACCGGTTCGAGCGGGCTGGCGACCGCGATCGCGCTCGGCATCGCGACCGTGATGGCGACCGACGCCAGCGGGATCACCGCTACGGCTACGGTGACCGTGACGGCGGCCGTGCTCGAAGCCCTGTCGGTGACGCCGCCGACGTCCACGGTCCCGGTGGGGGTGCCGCAGCCATACGCGGCGATCGGGACGTTCACCGATGCGACGACGCGCGACATGACGAGCAGCGTGACCTGGAGCTCGACCTCGCCGTTGGTCGCCGCGGTGTCCAGCACGGGGCTCGCCTCCGCGCTCGCCGTCGGCACGACCACGATCGGCGCGCTCGATCCGATGAGTGGCCTCATCGCAACCGCGTCGCTAACCGTCTCGCCCGCCGTGCTCGAGTCGCTCGCCATCACCCCCGCCAGCACGTCGATCGCGAACGGGTTGACCGAGCCGTTCATCGCGATCGGGATCTTCAGCGACGGGTCGCACACGGATCTCACGTCGACGGTCTCGTGGAGCGTCCCGAGCGGTACGGCCGTCGTATCGAGCACGGGTATTGCCGCGTCCAACGGCGTCGGACCGAGCACGATCGAAGCCGCGCTGGGTGCCATCACGACCACGGCGACGCTGAACGTCACGGCCGCCACGATCGTCGCCATTCAGGTCACCCCCGCCCTGCCGAGCCTTCCGCTCGGCACGACCCGGCATTTCGGGGCGACAGCCATCTTCACCGACGGCTCGACGATGGACGTGACCGGGGCGGTGACGTGGAGCTCGACCAACGTCAACTCGGGCAACCCCGACGCGACAATCTCGAATGTGGCCGGCTCGAACGGCTTGGTGACCGCGACGGCCGTCGGCTCGACGACAATCACCGCGACGTATCCTTCGGCGTCCGCGCCGAGCGGATCGACGGTCCTCACAGTGAAGTCCGCGGCGCTCGTGTCGATCGCGGTGACGCCGACGTCTCCGAGCCTGCCCGCGGGCGCGACGCAGCAGTTCGCGGCGGCCGGGACGTATACGGATGGAACCACAACAGACATCACCGATTCGGTCACCTGGGCTTCGAGCGCCCCCGCAGTGCTCTCCGTCTCGAGCGCAGCCGGCTCCGTCGGTCTCGGAACGGCGCTCGTGCCCGGCAGCACGACGCTATCGGCCGTCGACCCGACGACGGGAATCGTCGGGGCCACGCTCGTCACAATCACGGCCGCTGAATTGGTGTCGATTCAGGTGACACCTGCGTCTCTGAGCATCGGGGTCGGACGCACCCAGGCATTGGCGGCCACCGGGACGTACAGCGACGGCTCCACGCAGAACCTCACGACGAGCGTGACATGGAGCTCGTCGGGTGACGCGGCGACCGTTTCGAACGTCGCTGGGAGCAACGGCGTGGCGACCGGGCAGGCTGCGGGAAACACCGTCATCACAGCCACTGATCCGACGACATTGATCTCGGGATCGACGACGCTTGCGGTGACGGGCTCCGTCCTCGTGTCGATCGCTGTGGCCCCCGCCACCGCGTCGATCGCGGTCGGTGGAACGGTCCAATTCCTGGCCTTGGGCACCTTCAGCGACGGCACGCAGCAGGTGTTGACATCGACAGCGACGTGGTCGTCGTCCAGCCCGAGCGCGGCCATTTCGAACGCCGCGGGCACGAACGGCCTCGCGACAGGGCTGGTGGCTGGAGTCGCCACGATCACCGCACTGGACCCGACGACGCAGATCCAAGGCGGGGCGACGCTTACGACGGCCGCACTCGTCTCCGTCCAGGTAACGCCCGAGACTCCGGGGATTGCCGTCGGGCAGACCGGCGTCCTCACCGCAACGGGGAGCTACACCGACGGATCGACACGGAACATCGCGAGCGCGGTCGCATGGTCCTCGAGCGATCCCGCGATTGCTAGCATCTCGAGCGCCGGTGTGATCGGGGGCGTCGCTCTTGGAAGCGCGAGGATCACCGCGACGGATCCCCTGACGCTGGACACCGCAAGCGTGACCGTGACCGTGACCGCGACGAGCCCCGTCGTCTCGACCACGATCGGGGCTGCCGGCGGTACGCTGACGTCCGCGGACGGCGCGCTCGCTCTCCGCGTCCCCGCCAGCGCCGTGAGCTCGGGCACGGTGTTCTCGGTGCAGCAGGTCCCCGCCCCCGCCCCCGGCACCCTAGGCCCCGTGTACGACCTCGAACCGTCCGGTGTGACGTTCAATCCTCCCGTCTCGCTGCTCTTCAACTATGCCGGTGTGGATCTCGCGGGGATTGATCCGACGTCACTGAGCTTGGCCAGCTACGATGGCACGGGATGGGACGCGGTTGCCTCAGGCACCGATGTCGAGTCGACCACGATTGGCGCGGACGTGTCGCACTTCTCAACCTGGGGCTTCTACCCGCCCGCTCCGTCGGGGTTCATTCCCGCTCAGGTCCAGTTCAGGATCACCACTGGGTCCAACGGCGTGGGCAGCGGCGACGTGGTCGACGCCGTTCTCTCGGACGGATCCGTGCTCAAGACGGTCACCCTGCACGCGATCGGCGACGCAGCATGGGCGCCCAGTTCTACGACCGTGAGCGGCTCATTTCCGGTCGGCGGGATTAAGCCCATTCGTCTCATTGAGATTCTCTACATTCCCGATGCTGCGAGTCCAACGGGTTGCTCGAATGTATTCGGATGCAAGTGGGATCTCGCAAGCATTGCCATGAAGGGTAGCGATACCACCGGTGCATCGACGTATTGCGTTGATAATCAGTCCCCACCACGGTGTGGGGATCCTACCCTATGCACCGGCCTCCTCAAGACCTTGAGCGTGCCGTGGGCGAGCAAAGGGGTTGCGCTGCTTTCGGACTTGGTGCTCGAGAGTTCCGCGCTGGTGCAAGCTCTTCTTTCCGGAGCGTCGGGGGATATGCAATTGCAGGGGGTGGAGGCGCTTACCCTGGCTCTGTTCGATCAAGGGAATGTCACTGTCGGAGCGGGTTACGACACGTTCGAATCCTCGAGCGGCGACGGATGCGCGAGGCTGGTCGGCGTCAATGTCACGCCGAGTGCGGCCTGCGTACCCGATGACCCGAACATCCAGCTCCAACTCCTCGCTACGGCCGACTACCGTCTGGGCCCCGCAGCCACCCTGACGTCCGACGTCACGCCGCTCGTGACGTGGTCCGTGCCGCCCGGCTCTCCGCTCAACGTGTCCTCAAACGGAGTGCTGACGGTCCCGCAGAATTCGTTGGGCGGGCCTGTCACCGTCACCGCCACCGACGGAGTCTACTTCCCCACCGCAAGCGTAAGCGTGGACTGCGTGACTCCGGGTGCGACGTCCTGCTGTTTTGGCCCGGGCAGCGCTCCGATCTGCCAGAGCCAGTGTCAGAGCGGTCAGCTCGAGGCGTGCGCCAGCGACGGCCAGTGCGCGACCCAGCCTGGAACATCGTGCCGGCCCTACCTGCCAGGCGCCGGCGCCGTCCAATCGGTGCAAGCATGCCAGGCGTGCGGCAGCTCTGTCGGAATCTGCTGCACGGGTCAGACCATGTGCCCGAATGACATCTGCGCCGACTTGACGAGTGACGGAAACAACTGCGGCACGTGCGGGTACGCCTGTCCTCAAGGCAACCCCCAAGATTTCGCAACGTGCATTTCCGGAGCCTGCGTCTGTGAGTCTTCGACCGCGGTCATCTGTAATCCTGGGACCGCGACGGCCGTTTGCGCAGAGCTGACGAGCGATCCGTCGAACTGCGGGAGCTGCGGTGCGGCCTGCCCGCAGGGGCAGGTGTGCAAATCCGGCCAGTGCAGCCCCTGCTTTCAAACTTCGGACTGCCCGATTGGCAATGGCTTCCCGGCCTGCTGCAACGGCTCATCCGCGGTAACCGCTCCGAACTCGGGCGTCGGCGGGTTGTGCACCTACGGCACCACCACAGAGGGGCCCTCGCTAATCTGCGCTCAAGCCAATTCCGGGCATGGCGGCGGAGGCGGAGGGGGGACATGCGTCGGGCAAGGGGCACCCTGCACGATTCGCACCCTATGCTGTCCTGGCCTGTCGTGCGGTTCCCCGAGCGGCGGCGGCCCGTCCGTCTGTCAGTAGCCACGAGGGACTCGCAACCGGCCTTGGCTCGGTGGACGCGACCAACCTCGTTTTGGATCCGGTCTGAAACGAATGCTGTGGAGACTGGAGAGCGTTGCCCATCGGCTGGATCGCGAAAACTGGCCCTTGTGTTCCGCAGCATTTCCTCTTGGGTTGCGAGCGACTGAAAGTCGCTCCAAGAGTGTAAGAATGGGCTCACGTGGAACCTTCGGCATGCACGGGCAGACCTGGCGATTCGCCCTCGTGTTGGTGCTCTTGCCGCCTTTCGTACCCGCCTGCTCGCCCCTCAAGAACGCAGACCAACTCGCCGCCGTCCGGCCCGACGACGCGACGGCGGCCAACGCGACAGCCCCCGATTCAAGCGTAGGCCAAACGGGAGAGTCGGGCCCGGATTCGGCCCTTGCGGTAGACGCTTCGGCGGGCCCCGCGGACGCGACGCTGACCGACTCCGCGTCCGCGAGCGATGCCCTGGGAGACGCGTCCGCCGCCATCACGGGCGACGCTACAGACGACGCCAATTCTCCGCCGAGCGACGCGGGAGTTGCGTGCGTGACCGAGTACGCGGTGACGACCGTGGCATCCAATCCGCAGGGCATCGTCGCCAGCTTCGGCGGGGCTCTATGGTTTGCCGAGCTTGGTGCGAACCAGATCGGTGAAATCGGTACGGATGGCGCCGTCCTCAAGGAGCTTGCGGTCCCCACCGCCGCCTCGGCCCCCCAAAACATGGCGGTGGGTCCCGACGCAAAGATTTGGTTTACCGAGAAGGCCGGCAACAACGTGGGCTACGTCGCGCCGGACGGCGGAATCGTAGAAATTCCCCTTCCCACCCCGAATGCCGGCCCCTTCGGAATCACCCTCGGTCCGGACGGCAACCTTTGGTTTACCGAAAATCTGGTCGACGGCGTGGGTCGAGTGACGCCGGCTGGCCAAGTCCAGGAGTTTTTCGGCCTCGAGGACGGGGGCGGCCCCGAAGGAATCGTCGCCGGCCCCGACGGCAATCTGTGGTTTGCCGAGAACGGTTCAGGCGCGATCGGTCATATGACCACAAGCGGTACCTTGCTTGACGAATTTGCGATTCCAACCCCGGAGTCGGGCCCGCAGGGGATCGTGGTGGGCGTCGACAGCAACATGTGGTTCACCGAACAATACGGCAATAACATTGGACGGATTGCGATCGACGGGGGCATGAGCGAGTTCCTCATTCCGACCGACTGCGCCGCGCCCCAGGGCATCGTCAGCGGTCCAGACGGGATTCTGTGGTTCGTCGAAGTCCTAGGCAACAATATTGGCTGGTTGCCGGCCACCTCCAACCCCACCATCAGGGAAATCGCGGTGCCGAGCCCGGAATCATTTCCGGCCTTCATTGCCGTGGGTCCCGACCGAAATCTATGGTTCACGGAGTTCGCGGACAACCAGATTGGCCGCTTGGTACCGAGCGCTTGCCCGGATGGGGATTAGCCTCAGAGCGTATGGTTTCCGTGTCCTTAGAACGCTCCGCTGCAAGTTAGCCCTACGCCTCCCCAGGGTGCACAAGACGCCGTAAGGCGCGGCCGATTGCTCATCGTCGGAATGAGAAGCCACGCGCCGAGAGCGGCGGCTCCCCCGGCGATGGCAAACGCGCCGATCTCGACGGCCAGTGCTTCATTCGCGGCGCCCTCGTAGGCGCCGCACTGCTGTCCACGCGTGCGTGTCCCGACGAGGCATCGGCTGTCGTCGTCGAAGATGGCGGCGTCGTCCTCGTGAACGCGCCAAGCGACGATTCCGCCGACCGCGAGTAGGCCGGCACCCGCGAGGGCCGCGTACCCGAGAGGCCTCGCCCGTGCGGGAGCCCCGCGCGGGATGGACGGGCTCGCCGCGACGGGCGCCCTCGATGGAGGAGCGCTGTCCGCGGGTCGTTGCGGAGGCAATAACTGGAGCAGGAACTCCTCGTGCGCCTCGGTCCCCGGGAGAATTTCGATCGTGCGCTCGGCCGGCGCGTATCCCGGCGCGCGCACGGCCACGTCGACCTTCCCGGCAGGCACCCGTATTGGTTCGGTCAGCGGCAAGGCGCGCACGCGAACGCCATTAAGTAGGACCTCGCCCACAGGTACGTTGGCCACGATCGAAAGCCGGCCGAGGTGCGCGCGGACGGTCGCGAGCGCCCCTTCGAGCGCGTCACGGTATTGGACGATCCACGGGTCGTCCGCGGCGACGAGCGCTTGCTCTAGGCCGCTCTCGGCGCCCAACCAGTCCCCGAGCGCGTGAAGCGCAAGGGCGACCTGCGCTTTCGCTCGCGGGCTCGGCGCGAGAGCGTTGGCTCGCTGAAATTCGGACAGCGCTTCTCCGTTTCTTCCGGCGCGACGAAGCTCGACGCCGTGCTGGATCAACGCTTCGGCTTCGGCGGCCGGTTCGCCCGCGTGAGCAGGCGTCCTGACGAAGAGAAGGCTCACGACGAGGGCGCCCCCGCATGCGCGTCGCGCCGACTTCCCGATCATGGCAAGATCGGCGCTCCGTTTTCACCGAGCGTCGGTGTCGGCAACCCGGGGCGGATCGCGCTCGAGGGCGACGCGCTCAGAGACGTTCGCGCGGCCTGCCCGGAGGCGTGCGGGCGGGCCTTGGCGACCTCCGGAGCGGCCGGTTTGAGAGGGTCCGTGACGCTCGGCTCCGATACAACCGGTGCCGTCATTTCAACGGTCGCCGGCGCCTTCTTGCGGCTCTCGTCATCCATGGCGCGAAGGCTCTGGGGGATGGTCTCGCGCGGGGGCCGGCGGTCCGGCCGGACGAGCCAAGTCGCCGCGCCGACGAGGACCGTAGCCAAGGCGAGAGCCGCCACCCGGGCACGAACGGGACCGCGCCCTCCACGCGCCAGAACGCGTGTGTCCCGGGCCGTCGGCGGCATCGTGGCCGGAGTCACGCTCTCGCCGGAATCCGCGTCGGGGGCCGCAGCGGAAATCGCGCCGTGCGCCAGGTCGGCGCCAAGCTCGGCGCTCCATGCGTGCCGATCCCGCTCGCGCGCGAACGGCAGAAGGGCTGCACCCAGGGCGCGCACCGAGGCGAAGCGATCGTCCGGATTGCGGTTCATGGCCTGGAGAATCACGTCATCGAGGCCTGGAGGGAGGTTCGGGACATGCGCGCTCGGCGGGAACACCGGCGCCGTCATGACAGCGAGTGTGACCTCGTAGTCGGAGGCTCCAGAGAACGGCACGCTGCCCGTCAGACACTGGTAAAGAATCACTGCGAGAGCGTACTGGTCACTCCTGAACGACGTCTCCCGTGCCGAGCGCGTTTGTTCGGGCGCCATGTACGCGGCGGTACCGACGATCGCATCGGTCGCGCTCGACTCCACCGCCCCGCTCGGATCGAGCACTTTGGACACGCCGAAATCGAGCACTTTCGGCCAGCACCGCCCCGCGGGGCCCTGGGCAATGAAGATGTTGGACGGCTTTAGGTCTCTGTGGATCACGCCCGCCTCGTGGGCGGCCGCAACCCCCGCGATGGCCGGGAGCAGGAGAGCGAGGGCGTCCGCGACATTGAGCGTGCGAGTCCGGGCCAGCGTGGTCGCGAGATCGGCCCCCTCGAGCAGCTCCATCGCCAGGTAGGGTCCCGCGCTTCCTTCATCGAGTGCGAACACCTGTACGACGTGCGGATGACGGATGCGTGCGACCGCGCGGCCTTCGCGAAGGAAACGTTCGGTGGCGCCGGGACGCGCGGCCACGTGCGGGTGCAGTCGCTTGAGCGCCACGCGATGGCCGAGGCGCGCGTCGATGGCCTCGAAGATGCTGCCCATCCCGCCGCTTCCGATCTGGCGGACTACCCGGTACGGGCCAGACTGCTCCCCAGCCTCGCCAAACCCCATGTCATCCGTTCCTCCCCGGGCTCGCCCCACAACGCTGCACAGGACCCACGCCGCTCCCGGCGCGGGAGACGGACCCTTCTCGACCTATTTGGCCAGTACCCGAAACTCAATGGGCCGTCAATTGCCGCCAATAGCCGCGGATAGCGCCCTGCCCACCGCCGCCGCGGACGTCACTCCCGAGCGGGCCCCTCCCTATGGAGAAAGAGCTTCACGGCGAGCCGAATGGCCCCGCGCGGTCCAATGCGCCGGACTATGATTCCGCGATCGAGCGGCTCTCCGGATGACAGCAACGAACACGAGAACCGTCACGGGTCCATTGGGCGGCGAAGGGGCCGTCCCTCGAGCGCAGGAGCATCTCCTCCTGGTCATCGACCGGGCGAGGCCGCTCGAAGGCGGCGCGCGGCACAGCCTCGCGAACATTGACTGCGTGACCATCGGCCGCGAGCGGGCCCGGCGAGTGGAGCGCGTCGTGGTCGACCGCCTCCGAACGCTGATCCTCAACGTCTCCGACGAACGCGTTTCGTTGCTTCACGCACGCCTCGAACGTTGCAAGGAGGGCTTTCGCATCGTCGACTGCGCGTCCAGAAACGGGATCCGCGTGAACGGGCGCCCGATCGCGGCGGCGGGCCCGACGCCGCTCGCCGACGGCGATCTCGTGGAGCTCGGGCACACATTTTTCGGTACCGCGCGTCGGTCGAGACGCCCGCCGGGACACCGGGTGACGTCGATGCGTCGCGTCTCGCCGGCCTGGCAAGGCAATTGGCCACGATCCATCCATGCATCACGCGCGACGCGGAGACGCTCGCCCGCCTTGCCGCTACCGATGTCTGCATGATTTTTCTCGGAGAGACGGGCACCGGCAAGGAAGTTCTGGCCCGGGCGATCCACGCCGAATCGGGGCGCACCGGCGCGTTCGTCCCCGTCAACTGTGGCGCCCTCCCGGCCAACCTCGTCGAGTCGCTCCTCTTCGGGCATGTGCGCGGCGCGTTTTCGGGCGCGCTTCGGGACGAACCGGGACTCGTACGAACGGCGCAGGGTGGGACGCTCTTTCTCGACGAGATCGGCGACCTCGCGCTCGTCGCGCAAGCCGCGCTCCTCCGCGTGCTCCAGGAACGCGAGGTCCTGCCCGTGGGCGCCACCCGGGCGATCCCCACCGACGTGCGCGTCGTCGTAGCCACACATCGCTCGCTCCACAAGCTCGCCGAGTCCGGCGCCTTCCGGGACGACTTGCTCGCGCGACTCACGGGCTACGTTTACACGCTGCCCCCGCTCCGCGAACGCATTGACGATATCGGCTTTCTCGTGGCCGCGATCTTGAAGAACGTCGCGGGCGAACGAGCGGGATCGATTTCGCTCAGTGCCGCGGCGATCTACGCCCTGCTCGAACACCGCTGGCCGCACAACGTGCGCGAGCTCGAGCAGCGCTTGAAAACCGCGGTCGCGCTCGCGGTCGACGGGCGCATCGAGCGCGCCCACCTGTGGAGCTCTGGGGCCGACGAGGAGCTGGCCCGCGAGGCGTCGGGACGCCCCTCATCGCCGGAGGACGACGCTCTCGTCGCCGAGCTCGTCGAGCGGCTCGAGGCGCATCGCGGCAACGTGACGCGTGTCGGCGACGCCATGGGCAAGAGCCGGACGCAGGTCCAGCGGTGGCTTCGTCGTTTCGGGATCGCCGCCGAGCGGTTCCGGCGGTGAGGCGCGCCCGGGTTGGGGGCGCGGCGACGGCCGCCCTCGCGTCGTTCGCCGCTTGCACCCCGTTGCGGTCGGCGGACGACCGAAACGCGGCCGGCCCGATCGATGCCGCCGTCGCCACCGCAGGACCCCACGCGGCGGAGGCGGGCGTGGCGACACCGTTCGACGCGACGACATCGGAAGGAGCGACGGAGGACGCGACGGACGACGATGACGACTTGGAAACGCCGGCCGCCTTCGACGGAGCTCCGCGGCCCTGCGCCGCCCTCTCCATGCCCACGATTGTCGAGTTTTCCCTCCCCGGCGCGACCGGCAAGTCGCCTTCGAGCATCGTCGCGGGTCCCGACGGCAATATGTGGTTCGCGCTGAGCTTCACCCCCCCCTACGTTCCTCCGGCGGGCAGTCCCGGGAACGGAGCAGGTCGTATCGCCGCCGACGGCGGGGCGATCGTCGAGTTCGCGCTCCCCACGACGGCGAGCGAGCCGTACGACGTGATCAAAGGTCCCGACGGCAATCTATGGTTCACCGAGTTCCAGGCGGGTCAAATTGCGCGTGTCACCGTGGCGGGAACGGTCACGGAGTTCGCCGTGCCGACCCCCGACGCCCAGGTCAACGCCATCGCTGTGGGACCGGACGGCAATCTATGGTTCACGGAGCAGAACGTGAATCAGATCGGTCGAATGACTCCGTCCGGCTCCGAGCCCGTGGAGTTTCTCATTCCAACCGCGGAAACCCAACCCACTGGGACCGTCGCCTGCACGGACGGCAACCTGTGGTTCGCCGAACAGGCGGGGACGTATATCGGACGAGTCAGCGTCGATGGCGGGATCAGCCAATTCGTCGTTCCGACCCCAGGTGGTTTCGAACAGAGCATCGCGTGCGGCCGGGATGGCAATATATGGTTCACCGAGTACGCTAACCACCAGATCGCACGGATCACCCCGGAAGGCGTTGTGACGGAGTTCCCGACCCCGACGGCGAGGAGCGGTCCGTGGCAGATCGCCGCGGGTCCGGACGGCAACTTGTGGTTCACCGAAGCATTGATCAATCGAATAGGCCGCGTCACCACGGCCGGTGCAATGACGGAGTTCCCAATCCCTACGGCGAATAGTGGCGCCGCCGGGATTGCGGCGGGTCCGGATGGCAACGTCTGGTTCGTCGAGGATAGGACGGACCAGATCGGGCGGGTGTCCCTCTGCGCGGGCGTCGATGGCGGTCCGTGACGGCGCAGGGCGCAACCGAGCCCGCCCGACTCCTCGCATCCTGCGCGCGGAAGGGTCTCGCGCGTCATGGCGGCGTGGGTTCACCCCGGAGGGACCGTCCGAACCACGCCGCCAGAAAGAACGGCAGTAACGCGCGCAGCGCCATCACGGCGCCGCCACGCCCCGCCGTCGGATGCGCATGCCCAAAGGTCCCCGTTCGGAGGTAGGATGCTTCGAATGAACGCGAGCCCACTCTGTCGAGGCCCACTCGTCGCTTCCTTCTTCGCCGTGGTGCTCGCTGGTTGCCACGGTCATACGGGTCCACAGACCCAGCCCACCGCGAGCGCGGCAGTCGCAGCGAGCACCGTCCCGGCAGCCCCCCCGGCGGCCGCCGCATCGTCCGTCGCGACGCCCGAGCGCATCACGTATCGCTTCACGTCGGACGGTTCGACCATCACGGTCGTCGGCAACAACGCGAAAGGCAAGCGAGAGGGAGTCTTCGGCAAGTTCGCCGGTACGATCGTGGTCGCGAACGCGAATCCCGAGAGCGTCTCCGTGACGGTCGACATCGACATGACGTCGCTCCAGATGGGAGATCCGGCGCTCACGGCCCTATTGAAGTCGCGCCGTTTTTTCGATGTGGCGAAGTATCCGACGGGGCGCTTCGTCTCGACGGGGGCGAGGGCCGGGGGCGAGTCGGGGGCCACGGACACGGTGACGGGCAATCTGGACCTGCACGGCGTCACCAAGACGATCGACATTCCTGCCAGCGTTCAAGTGGATGTGGGCTGGGTGCTCGTCGACGCCGAGTTTTCGATTCGCCTCAACGAATTCGGTCTGGTCAATCCAGGCAGCGCGGGCGACCGGGTCAACGATACGGCCGTCATCGATCTCCTCGTGCGCGCGACCCGAACCTGATGTGACTCCAATGCGCCCATCGAGGCGGAAGGTGAAGGTAGGATCCACCCATGGCCATCCTTAAAATCGCGACGTTGGGGCACCCCGTCCTTCGCACGGTCGCGCGACCACTCACTCTGGGAGAGCTTCGCAGCGAGGCGACCCAGCGCTTCATCGACGACCTCGTCGAGACGATGGTCGACGCGAACGGCGCGGGAATCGCAGCAAACCAGGTCTACCAGCCCGTTCGTATCTGCGTGGTCTGCGTCAAAGACAATCCGCGCTACCCGTACCAGCCGAACGTGCCGTTGACGATCCTCGTGAATCCAGAGCTCGAACCCCTTACGGACGAGACGTTCGACAACTACGAAGGGTGTCTCTCCGTGCCCACTCTTCGAGGCGTGGCACCTCGCGTCGTGCGCGTGCGCTTGCGCGCCTGGGACCGTGAGGGCGAGACCATCGATCGCGAGATCAAGGGCCTGACCGCGGGCACGTTTCAGCATGAGCTCGATCACCTGGACGGCAGGCTGTTCGTCGACCGCGTCAGGGATACGACGACCCTGTCCACGTTGCAGGACTTCGAGCGCCATCACATGGCGGCGTGGGTCGAGCGCGCGAACGCGATCGTCGCGAAGTACGGCAGTTGAGAAGCTCGCGGCGGACGGTAGGTGAAGCGCCACCGGGTCGGCTCCTCCGCCCGCGCCATGGCCGGTACGGCCGTAAGGTCGAGCGCCCGAGAGGCATATCCACGTGCCTGCAATCGAGTCGCACACGCACACGGGATGAACACGCGATGACGCGGCGAAGCCCGCCGCGAGAAACGCTCATGGCACGATGCACGCGGCCCAGCGGCGCGCCCATCGCCGCCGACCGGCACGGCGCTCGCGCCGAAGGGGGTGTCCTCGTTGGCGTTGTCCCCAGGGCTTGCCCCCCATGAGCGCTCCGGTGAGACGCAGCGGAGTGCAAGCACGGCGAAAGGGGTTGACCCCGTGCCCAAGGGGGCACCGGACGCGGCGCGCAGCCGTGTCGGTTGCCCGCAAATGGCTTTCGGCTGCACGGCATTGGACGGTCTCTTGCCCAGAGCGGTCGTCGGGTGACGCGCAGAAGGCGGTCTGCGAGACGAATGGCACCGCCGCTCGGGCGGAGAATCGGGTCCACTCGCCCGAGCGACGCACCGCTGGGCCGCAGAACCGGGTCGGCGAGCCGGAGAGAGACGTGGCTCGCGCTCGCCGGGAGGTGTCTCACGCAAAGCGGTGGGTCGCTGTGTCGAAGAACCTGCTCGGCGCGGCGCAGCGGACCGCGGCTCACGCGGAGGCGTGTGCCTCCCGGCCTCAGCGGGCGCCCTCTCCGCGTGAGAGACCCGTCGCTCCGTCGCGGCGAGGCACCGCTCAGGCGAAGAAGGTCGTCTGCCCTCGTGAGCGGCGTCCCGCTGCGTCGAATGAACCTCCCTTCGGGCCTCGTGAACGTTCCCTCCCTCAGAACGGGCGCGCGTTCTGGCGATAGTGGGTGGTTGCGGCTGACCTTCGCCGGGACGCCGACTCGCGGGTGCCGGGACGCCGACGCGCGGGTGTACGTTAGCCGTACGACTGAACGGCTCCGTGCCATCGTCCGTCGATGCGTGACCCCCAGCGCGAACGTAGTAGAGTTCACGCATGAACTTAGCAAAGGCCAGTGCGCGTGTTTCGCGTTGGATCGTTTCCATCGCCGGGCCAGCATCCCTGGCGGGCGCGGCGCTTATCGCCGTTGCCCCGGCGGGCGGCTGCGGCTCCAACGACACCACGCCCGGTGCCTCGACGAGCGGTTCGGCGAACGGGAGCTCCGGCGCTGGCAGCGGCGGTGCGAGTGGGGCGAGCACGGGTAGCACCAGCGCGATCTCCGGCAGCACCGGCGCGACCTCCGGCAGCACGAGTGCAATCTCCGGGGGGGCGAGCACGGGCTCCAGTGGCGTGACCTCGGGCTCCTCCAGTGGTGCGAGCACGGGCTCCAGTGGCGCGAGCTCGGGCTCCACGGGTGCGAGCTCGGGCTCCACGGGTGCGAGCACGGGCTCCTCCAGTGGTGCGAGCACGGGCTCCTCCAGTGGTGCGAGCACGGGCTCCTCCAGCGGCGCGAGCACGGGCTCCTCAAGTGGTGCGAGCACGGGCTCCAGCGGCACGACCAGCGGCGCGGGATCCACCGGAGCCGGCGGCACGCCCGGCGACTCGGGCCTCGCCGGCAGCGGCGCGACGAGCGGCACGGGCGGCGCACCCGCGGGGAGCGGGGTTTGCGATATCTTCGCGTCCGGCAGCGCGCCGTGCGTGGCCGCGCACAGCACGACGAGGGCTCTTTTCGGGGCGTACAACGGCAACCTCTACCAAGTCACGCGCGCGTCGGACAACACGACCAAGGACATCGGAGTTCTGGCCCCTGGGGGCTTCGCCAACGCCGCCGCGCAAGACGCGTTTTGCGCAGCCACGACGTGCACCATCACGATCATCTACGACCAGACCTCGCAAGGCAATGACCTCACCCCCGGACCCGCCGGTCAGCACGGCACCGGGGCGGACAAGCCGTCGAATGCGACGGACCTCAAAACTACGGCCAGCGGGCATGAAGTCTACGGCATCCGCATTCACGTGGGCATGGGCTATCGGAACGACAAGGCCACCGGCACCGCAATCGGCGACGCAGCAGAGACCGAGTACATGGTGTCGAGCCAGAACGACTTGGTCGACGGGTGCTGCTACGACTACGGGAACGCCGAAACGAACAATCGAGACGACGGCGACGCCACGATGGAGGCTGTCTATTTTGGAGGGGGTAGCGGTCAGGCCACCGGTGTCGGCGCCGGCCCCTGGGTAGAGGTAGACATCGAAAATGGTCTATGCGCCGGAGTGGCGGCAAACGGTGCCAAAGAGGCAAAAGGGGTCGCGACGAACATGTCTCTCGCGTACGACTTCGCTACCGCCATCGTCGTCGGCCGATCGGGGGCGGCCCCGGGAAGCTTTGCCCTCTATGGGGCCGATGCGACGGCCGGTCCCCTAAAGACCATGTATGACGGAGCCCGCCCCAACGGCTATGCCCCCATGAAGAAGCAGGGCGCCATCATCCTCGGAATCGGGGGCGACAACAGCAACGGTGCAGGAGGAGACTTCTACGAAGGGGTCATGACCACCGGTGCCGCAACCGTAACGACCCTTGACGCCGTCCAGGCCAACATCGTCGCCGCGGGGTATGGAAAGTAAGAGAGAGCGCCTGACCGCGCGGGAGCATCCTCCACGTCACGTCGAGCCGCGCGGTCGCGTTATTTCGTGGCAGAACGCGGCAAAGCGCGGCCGCGTTCCCGCCACGATGCCTGTGACCGCCAGAGCGATCGTGGCCACGACGAACATGCCGCCGTTCGTCGACAAATCCGCGCGCACGCACGCTTCCACCGTGAGCGCCACGGCAGCGCATCCGAGCAGCGCGAGCAACGGCGTGCGCGACCGAGGAAGGCGGCCTATCGCCACGCACGCGGCCAGAACGCCCACGAGCGGAACGAGGAGGCTCGCCAACGGCGAATGGCGCCCGACCAGATCGGGGCCTCCGGCGTCATGCACGTCGGCTGCCAGCACGATGATTGTCGCCGCGGACGAGAAGAGCGTGCAAAACGAGGCCACGAAGGCCAGACCGACGCCCTCTGGAAAGCGAGCCTTTCGAGCCTTTCGCGCGGCGTCCACGGCGGCGCGGACCTTCCCGCTCCGGGCAACGACAAGCGCGGCGACGTTGCACGCGAGGAAGGGAACGAACACGAGCAAGGCGTTCGCGTGGGCCGGCTGCGCGGGCAGCGACACGATTTGCGCGACGAGGAAAAGACCGAGAAGGGCCGTGATGAACGAGAGGCCCCAGGCATAACCGATGGCAAGACTCACGAGGCCGATCGGCGCGGCACCGATGGCCACGAAGTAAACGAGGACCCATGCGGACGCCGTGCCAGGCGCGGGCGGGCCCACCGCCGTCAGCGTGGCGAAGAGCGCGCCGACGTTGGAAATCATCGTGGTCGCAACGAGCGCGAAGATCGACGAACGCCCGCGGGGATATTCTCTCGGTTTGCCGACAACAGGCCCCGGGCGTCTCGCGCGCCGACGGTGCAACCCCATGATTGGACTTTCACTCCTGATAGATATGCACGTAAATGACCTTGATCGCGCCGCTGACTGCGCTGCTTCCGAACGCCATCGTCGCCGAGATCGCGTCGCGTAGCTGGCTGAAAAGCCCTTGGCTGATCTGGGCGGCCGAAAACCGCGCCGGGAACGTGCCGGCCCGAATCAGCGTCTTTATTGCCTGGTTCGAGATCCCCGGTTTTTGCATTTGAATCAACTCGCGCGTTAGACGCTTTCGCTCGGCGCGGCTCAGGCCTCGGAGAATGTCCGCGAAACTCCGGCCCGTCGCTCGCCGCACCGCAAGGGCGGCTCTCACGGTCGCCGCGCCGGCGGCGGCTGCCCCGGCCAGCGAGACGACGTCCAACGCGTCCATGGCCCAATTGTAGAAGTCACGCGAATCGAGCCACGCGGTCCACTCGCCGTCGTGGACGAAGATGTCGGCCGAACGCAAGATCGAGTTGGCGCATTGCGCGGATGTCGCGAGCGCGGCGCTCCACGTCAGGATTGTCAATCCCAGGCTCGTCCCGCCGCTGACCGGCGCAGCCGCTCCCTCCGCCCCGAGCGCCGCCCACGAGAGGACGGCGCCCCCACAATTGAGGCCCAAGCCCACCAGTTCGACCTTGATATTCGGGGGAGCCGCCGCGGAGGGGGCCGCCTGGCCCGGCAGCGCGTCCTCTTCATCGATGACGACGTACGTGTCCAGTCCGGAGGTGTGAAAGTCGCGCCGAAGCACCTCGCAACGCGAGTCTCCAACATACGCGACCCCCGCGCCTTGGAGCGGGGGTATCGCGTCGAGCTTCGAATAGAACTGGTTCTGCTCCGCATCCGTCGGTCGTGACATGGACGATGCAACGTACCACGCGGGGCGGGTCGGACGGCCAAAGGCGTGCCACCCGCGGCGTCGGTGGGCTTGGACCCGCCGAGCTTGCGCCCGGTCGAACCCCGCGGGAGATTGACTCTCGGAGGATCGACCCTGCGATGCGCTGGTACCACGATGTGGCGTATTTCTTCGGGGGGGCCTTTCTTGCCAATACGCTTCCCCATCTCGGCAACGGGGTCTCGGGGCATGCGTTCCAAAGTCCGTTCGCGTCGCCGCCGGGGGAAGGGCTTTCGTCCTCGACGGTCAACGTTCTGTGGGGTCTTTTGAATCTGGCCGTCGGCTACCTGCTCGTTTGTCGCGTGGGGACGTTCGATCTGCGCAGGGCCCGGCACGTGCTCGTCCTCGGAGCGGGCATTCTGATCATGTCCGTCATGCTCGCGCGCACCTTCGGGCGGCTCCACGGAGGACTTTGACGGGCGAGAGCGCCCCGCTCGAAGAGACCTTTTGATCCGCGTGGTCGAGGGTTCGCGCGAGAAATGAGAAAGCCTCCGCTGCGAAACATTGAAACGATGCACCCCGAAACCGGACCGGCGCCAGAGTTGGCGGGCACGCGGATCCCGTACGGCGCTGGAGTAGGCGCATCGCAAGGTTCGATCGGAGGAAACATCATGACCAACAAGAGCAATGGCCACGCGGCAAGCGCGACTCCGGCCAACGGCAAATCGGTGTCGAAGCCAACGACGGTCGAGCTCCCGGTGAAGAAGAAAAAGCTGAAGAAGGGAAAGTACGAGGAGGAGCTGCTCAGGCTTCAGCACGAGCTCGTGAAGCTCTCCGCGTGGGTCAAGCATCGTGGGCTACGCGTGGTTGCTTTGTTCGAGGGGCGCGACGCGGCGGGCAAGGGCGGCGCGATCAAGCGGATTACCGAGGCCGTGAGCCCGCGTCTCTGTCGCGTGGCGGCGCTCACCGCTCCGACGGAGCGGGAGCGAGGTCAGTGGTATTTTCAACGCTACGTTGCGCACTTGCCGTCCGCGGGCGAAATCGTTCTCTTCGACCGAAGTTGGTACAATCGGGCGGGCGTGGAGCGGGTCATGGGCTTCTGCACGGACGAGGAGTACCGCGAGTTCATGCGCTCCGTGCCCGAGTTCGAACGGCTTCTGATTCGCTCCGGGACCATCATCGTGAAGTATTGGTTCTCGGTGAGCAACGAGGCGCAGGAGAGTCGCTTTCAGGAGCGGAATCTCAGCCCGATCAAGCGGTGGAAACTGAGTCCGATGGATCTCGAGTCCCGCAAGCGGTGGGTCGAGTACTCCAAGGCCAAGGACGAGATGTTCAAATACACGGACCTGCCCGACACCCCGTGGTGGGTCATCCACGCCGACGACAAGCGGCGCGCGCGCCTGAATTGCCTCAAGCACTTTCTGAGCTGCGTTCCTTACGAAGACCTCACCCCCGAGCCGGTGGAGTTGCCCGCTCGACACCACGACGACAGCTACGTCAGGCCCCCCATGGGGGCGCAGCGCTTCGTCGCGGACCACGTGTAGGCCGCCGGCGGTTCGCGATTTGCTGGGCGACGCCGCGTTGGGCTTGCCCGACACGGTCTTGCCCAACAGGGGTTCGTTTGCCTTTACGCACTGCGGGCAATCGCGAGCAAAGAGCCGACGCCGATTCGCGGGCACGCGTCCGGTGCTGGCCGAGGTGTGCTGGCCGAGAAGGGTCTGCCGTCTCGCGTCGGACGACCGCTTGCCATCAATTCATCGCGATACTAGAATATATTCTCTGTCGACCCTCGCTGCCGCCGTAAATTCGCTTCTCTTGTTCGCCGAGCCCACGCGCGTGCGTCTGATGACGCTCCTCGCGGAGGAAGAGCTCACGGTGGCCGAGCTCGTCGCGATCACCGAAATCGGCCAGTCGAGCGTGTCGACGCATCTCGCGAAGCTCCGCGACGCGGGCCTCCTTCGGGATCGCAAGGCCGGCGCGTCGACCTTCTATGCACTGAACGACGGGCAGATGCCGGCCGAGGTTCGTCGCGTGTGGTCACTCGTCACGCAGGAGGTCGACGATGCCGTCCTCGAATGCGACCGGGGCCGCCGCACGACCGTCGTCAACGCACGCGGTAAGGACGTTGGATGGCCCGATTCGGTGGCGGGCCGCATGGAGCGTTACTACTCGCCGGGCCGAACGTGGGAGAGCACGGCGCGTGGTCTTTTTGGCTTGATGCGTCTCGGTGACGTTCTGGACGTGGGCTCCGGGGACGGCACGATGGCGCAGCTCGTGGCTCCGCGAGCGGCGAGCGTCACTTGCCTCGACCGCAGCGCGAAGATGGTCGACGCGGCGCGAGCACGGCTCTCCGAAACGAAGAACGCGACGGTACAGCTAGGCGACATGCACGAGCTCCCCTTCCCCGAGGCTTCGTTCGATCAGCTGATGCTCTTCAACGTCTTGACGCAGGCGTCGGCCCCGGCGCGCGTGTTGGCCGAATCCGCTCGGGTTCTGCGAAAGGGCGGGAGCCTCTCGCTCATCACGCTCGGTGCGCACGACCAGACCGCCGTCACCGCCGGTTACGGCGACGTCCAGCCCGGCTTCGCGCCCGCGCGGCTGCGCCGGATGCTCCAAAAAGCGCGACTCGCGGTCGAAGCCTGCGACGTCGCGTGCCGTGAAAAACGGCAGCCCCACTTCGAAGTCATCACCGCCTTCGCCCACAAGAGCTCCTAGTCATGGCCGCGCACGACGTTCATCCGCTCGAAAAGCTACTTCAGAAACGCATCGCCATCATCGATGGCGCCATGGGCACGACGATCCGTACGTATGGCATGACGGAAGCCGACATCCGTGGGGACCGCTTCAAGGACGCGCCGAAGGATCTTCTCAACAACGGGGATATTTTTTCGCTCACTCAGCCCGCCATGATTTGCGACATCCATAGGCGCTTTCTCGAGGCGGGCGCGGATATCATCGAGACCAACACGTTCGGCGCGACCAGCATCGGACAGAGCGAATTCTTCGTGGACGATCCGCGCGAGCGAGGCGGACGCAAAGATCCGGCGTTTTATCAGAGGATCGTCGAAGACCCGTTTCTGAATGAACTCGCGTGGGAGATCAACGAACAGTCGGCGCGCCAGTGCCGCGAATGGGCCGACCGCGTCGCCAGCGCGGACGGCAAGCAACGGTTCGTGGCGGGCGCCGTGGGCCCCCTCACGGTGTCGCTCTCCAATTCGCCCGACGCCGACGATGCGGGGTTCCGCGTCGTGACGTTCGACCAGGTCAAAGCGGCCTACATGCATCAGGTCCGCGCGCTGATCGCGGGCGGTTCGGACGTGCTCCTGGTCGAGACCATCTTCGACTCGCTCAACGCGAAGGCGGCCCTCGTCGCCATCGAAGAGGTGTTCGTGAGCGGCGCACGACGCGTGCCCGTGATGATCTCGGCGGCGGTCGGACGGGGCGGCGAGACGATGATCTCTGCGCAGACGGGCGAAGCGCTTTGGAACGCCGTGGAGCACGCCAGACCCATCTCGATTGGTCTCAACTGCTCGCTCGGACCCGACCTGATGTACCCGTTCCTCTCGGAGCTCTCCGAAAAGTGCGACGTCGCGATTTCGTGCTATCCGAACGCGGGTTTGCCGAACCCCCTGTCGGCAACGGGTTTCGACCTGCTTCCGTCGGACATGGCCCGTTACCTGCGCGAGTTCGCGCGAGGTGGCCTCGTGAACATCGCCGGAGGCTGCTGCGGCAATACCCCCGAGCATATCGCGGCCATCGCGAAAGCGCTCGACGGACTGCCTCCGCGCGAATTCAAGCGAGCGCCCGCGAGCGTGGCGCCCTCCCCGCCCGCGGTTCTCTCTTCCTTCCCGGAGGCTCCGCGGCCCCTCCGCCTGTCGGGTTCGCAACCCTTCACGCAGCAGCTCGGCGTCTACATCCTGATCGGCGAACGAACGAACGTCGCCGGATCGCCGAAGTTCGCAAAGCTCGTCAAGGAAGGGCGGTACGAGCAAGCCGTGAGCGTCGCGCGGCAGCAAGTGGAGAGCGGCGCGAACGTCATCGATATCTGCATGGACGAGGGCATGATCGACGGCGTTGCCGCCATGGAGCGTTTTCTCCTGCTCCTCGCGACGGAGCCCGAGGTCGCCAAGGTGCCGTTCATGGTGGACTCGTCGAAATGGGAAGTCATCCTCGCGGGCCTGAAGTGCCTTCAGGGCAAGGGGATCGTCAACTCGATCTCGCTCAAGGAAGGCGAAGACCAGTTCCGTTCGCGCGCCCGCACGATCTTGCAATACGGCGCCGCGGTCGTCGTCATGGCCTTCGACGAGCAGGGCCAGGCCGCGACCTACGCCGAAAAGATCCGCATTTGCGAGCGCGCGTACCGGATCCTCGTCGATGACGTCGGGTTTCCTCCCGAGGACATCATCTTCGATCCCAACGTTCTCACCGTGGCGACCGGCATCGAAGAGCACAACAACTACGCCGTGGATTTCATCGAGGCCACCCGCTGGATCAAGGCGAATTTGCCGCACGCAAAAGTCAGCGGCGGCGTGTCGAACGTTTCGTTCAGCTTCCGCGGGAACAACCACGTACGCGAAGCGATGCACTCGGCGTTCCTCTATCACGCGATCCAGGCCGGCATGGACATGGGGATCGTCAACGCGGGCATGCTCGAGGTCTACGAAGAGATCGAGCCGGAGCTTCGCGCGCTCGTCCTCGACGTTCTGCTCAATCGCCGTCCCGACGCGACCGAGCGCCTCGTGGACTATGGCGAGAAGCTGAAGGCCGCGAGGAGCGGCGAATCAGCCACGGAGAAAAAATCGGAAGAGTGGAGGAGGGGCACGGTCGAGGAGCGACTGTCGTACGCGCTGGTCAAAGGCATCGATGCATACATCGAGGGCGACACGGAGGAGGCCCGCGCCAAATTCGAACGTCCGCTTTCCGTGATCGAGGGGCCCCTGATGGAAGGCATGGGAGTCGTCGGAGATCTCTTCGGCGCAGGAAAGATGTTTCTTCCGCAGGTCGTGAAATCGGCGCGCGTGATGAAAAAGGCCGTCGCCTATCTCTTTCCCTTCATGGAGGCCGAAAAGGCCGCCATGGCCACTTCGGGACAGGTCGTGAAGACCCAAGGCAAGATCGTTCTCGCGACGGTCAAAGGGGACGTCCACGACATCGGCAAGAACATCGTCGGCGTGGTGCTCGCGTGCAACAACTACGACGTCATCGACATGGGCGTCATGGTCTCTTGCGAGAAGATTCTCGAACGAGCGAAGCTCGAAAAGGCCGACCTCATCGGCCTGAGTGGGCTCATCACGCCATCGCTCGACGAAATGGCCCACGTGGCGCGCGAAATGGAGCGTCAAGGGTTCAAGCTCCCGCTTCTCATCGGGGGCGCCACGACGAGCCGCGCGCATACCGCCGTGAAGATTGCGCCGTTCTACAGCGAGCCGGTGGTGCACGTGCTGGACGCCAGCCGCGCCGTGCCGGTGAGCACGAACCTGCTCAGCGAGGAGCGCAAGGCAGCGTTCGTCGTTCAGCTTCAGGCCGACTACGAGCAACTGCGTCGCGCGCACGCCGCGCCGAAGCGCAAGCTGCTCGCGCTCGACGCGGCGCGGGCCAATCGAACGCCCATCGAGTGGCGGTCCGAAGACCTCCCGGCGCCCGAATTCGTCGGCGTGCGCGTGCTCGAAGACTTCCCGCTCGCCGAGCTGCGCGAGTTCATCGATTGGACTCCCTTCTTTCACACTTGGGAGCTCCGCGGCGTTTACCCGCAGATCTTGGAGCACGAGACGTACGGAGAGCAAGCGCGCACGATCTTCGCCGAGGCGCAGATTCTGCTCGATGCGATCATCTCTCGGAAATCTCTTACGGCGCGCGCAGCCTACGGCTTCTTTCCCGCAAACGCGGTGGGCGACGATGTCGAACTCTATACGGATGACGCGCGCGGTCAGCGGCTGGACACGTTCCATTTCTTGCGGCAACAGACCCAGAAGAAGGACAAACCGGAGCCGAGCCGTTCTCTCGCGGATTTCATCGCGCCGAAGAGCACCGGTCTTCCGGATTACATTGGAGGTTTCGCCGTCAGCTCGGGGTTCGGTCTCCAGAGCCTTTGCGATGCGTTCAGGGCGAAGAACGACGATTATAACGCCATCATGGCCGAGGCAATCGCCGACCGATTGGCAGAAGCCTTCGCCGAATGCTTGCACAAGCGCGTTCGCGACGAATGGGGATACGGTAAGAGCGAATGCCTAACGAAGCCCGATCTCCTCGCGGAGAAGTACCGCGGCATTCGGCCCGCTGCCGGCTATCCTGCGTGTCCGGATCACACGGAAAAGGGTACGCTCTGGAGGCGCCTCGACGTCGAGCGAAATACGGGCATACGCATTACCGAGTCTTTCGCGATGTGGCCGGGATCGAGCGTCAGCGGTCTTTACTTCGCGCATCCAGAGGCGCGCTACTTCACGCTGGGGAAGATCGACCGTGACCAGGTGGTCGATTACGCCGAGCGAAAGGGCATGACGACCCAAGAAGTCGAGCGCTGGCTCGGACCCAACCTCAACTACGAGCCGGCGAGCTGATCGACGTTCGTCCAGGGGGCGGGGGGCCGCGCGCTCGCGCCAGAGCCCGCCACCGCCGAGGTGGACGCAACGCCGAACGCGGCTCTGGCCGCCGTTCCCTGTTACGCTCTGCGACAGGGGCATGATCGAGGCAAGCAACCCCACCGGAGCGATGATCCGCGGGTGAAAACGATCCTACCGGGGATACCGGCGTATCTCGTGTCGCACGCTCTCGTGGTGGCCACTGTCCTCGCCTCCCTGGCGCTGGCGTTCCGTCTTCTCAACTCGCGTCGCACCTCGCAGAGCACGCTGGCGTGGCTTCTCGCGCTGGCGTTCGCCCCATTCGTGGCGATTCCCCTCTATCTTCTCCTCGGCAGCCGAAAGTTTCCACGGCGCGCAAAGTTGCCTGTCCGGGGGCCGCCGAAGGCCGGCGCGGCGTCGGAGTACTTCGGGGGACCCATCGCGCGCGTCCTGCAGAAGAGCGACGTGGCCCCCCCGCGACGGGACAACGCGTTCGAGCTCCTGACCACCGGCGAAGCCGCCTACGAGCGGCTGCTGGGCCTCATCCGCGGCGCCGAACGGTCCATCGACCTGACGATGTTCATTCTCGGCAACGACACCACGGGCAACGCCTTCGTCGAAGCTCTCGCCGAACGCGCCGCGCATGGCGTCGGGGTTCGTCTGATCCTGGATGCCGTAGGCTCCTCCGCGTCGTGTCGCCACGCCGCGCACGTGCTCGGCTCGGCCGGCGCCGAGGTGCGGGCCTTCATGCCGCTCCGGCATTCGCCCATCCAAGGGCGCACCAACCTTCGGAGCCATCGAAAGCTCGCCATCGTCGACCGACAGCACGTCTTTGCCGGCGGGATGAACCTGGCCAATGAATACATGGGCCCGCCCGTCGCGCCGTCCTCCGCGCCGCGCTGGCGCGACGTCGCCGCCATCGCAAGCGGGCAAATCGCCGCCGATGCGGAGGCGCTGTTCGAATCGGATTGGGGCTTCGTCGGTGGCTCGAAGTCCGCGCCGGCGGCTCCCCGGGCGGACGCTCTCCGCGCCGCGCCGGGCAACGCCACGCTGCAGATCGTACCGAGTGGGCCGGACATGATCGCCGACACGGTCTACGATTTGTTTCTGACCGCGATATTCGTCGCGCGAGAACGAATCGCCATCGTGACACCCTACTACGTGCCGGACGAGCTCTTGCAGCACGCGCTGCTCCTCTCGGCGCGCCGGGGCGTGCGGACCGAGATCGTCGTCCCTTCCCGCTCCAATCATCGGGTTGCGGACGTGGCCCGCCGTCCGCTTCTCCGCGAACTCCACGATGCGGGCGTCATCGTGCACAGCTACGGCCGCGGGATGGTCCACGCCAAGGCGATGGTGGTCGACGATGCGTTCGCGTACATCGGATCGCCCAACTTCGACATGCGCAGCCTCTTTTTGAATTACGAGAACGCTTTGTGCGCCTATTCGCATGAGGCGATTGCGCAGATTCGCTCCTTCGTCGACGGGCTCGTCGCCGAATGCGTGGCCCAACCCCCACCGCCGGTTCGCTGGGTGGGGACGCTTGCCGAGCGAGTCGCCCGCCTGCTCGCCCCCGAGCTGTGAGGGCTAGCGGGCATGGCGCGGTCATTTCCGCCGGTCCATGGCGCCCCGGACATGGCCGTCCGTCCGGTCTTGCGAGAGACTCTGCGCGCCGTGGCGGGCCTCGTGCGCGGGGCCGTCACGAGCGCAGTGGCGGGACATCCCATCGAAGAAATCGCGGCATCGGCGGTGGTGCGCGCCCCCAATTTCGGGCGGCCGCCGCCGACGCCCGTCGCCGGCGAATGCCTCGTGCCTGTCGGTCCCCCATCGGCCCTCCTGTCGGTGGCGATCGTCGAACCGCCCGCCGCGCGCGCGACCGTCTTCGTGCTGCACGGAATCCGTGACAGCAAAGCCACCATGGGCGGCTGGGCGGCCATGCTGATCGCGCAGGGATACAGGGCGGTGCTTGTCGATTCGCGAGGACACGGCCGCTCGACGGGGCGGATGCTCACGTACGGCGTGCAGGAGACGCAGGACCTGATGCTCGTTCTCGACGCGCTGGTCGCGCGTGGGTCGGCGC
Source organism: uncultured delta proteobacterium (assembly GCA_963831555.1). Classification (GTDB taxonomy): domain Bacteria; phylum Myxococcota_A; class Polyangia; order Polyangiales; family Polyangiaceae; genus Palsa-1150. The sequence goes on along the minus strand of CAWHQT010000007.1, from coordinate 140,018 downwards.
TCGGTCCCATCGGCGCGATGGGGCACTCGTACGGAGCGGCGACGGCGCTTCAGTGGGCGGGGCACGACCCTCGCGTGCGAGCGGTGGTCGCCGTGTCGCCATTCGCCACGTTTCGCACGGTGGTCCCCGGGTACCTGCCGTGGGCGCTGTCGCCGACGTTCGCGGGGCGCGTCGTGGACGCGGCCGGGGCACTCGCCGGCTTCGACCCGGACGCAGCCAGTCCAGTCGACGCGGTCGCGCGCACCCCCGCCGCGGTGCTTCTGGTCCACGGCCGCAACGACGCGCGAATTCCAACTGCGCACTCGGAGCGCATCGCGGCTGCCGCAGCGGGGCCCGTCGAGCTCGTGCGGGTCGACGGTGCGAACCATGACACCGTTGCGGGCGCACCACAGACGCGCCTCGCCGAGCGCGCCGCAGCGTGGTTCCGAACGCATCTCGTCGAAGCGCGCCCCGCCGGCGAGTAGAGAACCCTAGCCCAGCCGGACACGCGACGTAGGAAACGAGAGTCTTGTCCTGCTGGGGAGCTCGAGGTGGAGCGGCATCGCTCCCCTCGACGTAACGTGCGAGCAAGGCTGCGGGAGCGGAGGCGAGCGAGCGAAGCGAGTCGAGCCGGAGCGAAGCGCTCAGGGTGACGAGGGGCTTTATTAACTAGGGAGAAGCGAAGCGCTCAGGGTGACAAGGGGCTTTATTAACTAGCGCGTCACGCTATCCCGGTGTCGATGCACGGTTGGGCGCTCTTCTGCGGGGTCTTTGGAGTGATCTTCGTGGCCGAGCTGCCCGACAAGACGGCGCTCGCCGCGCTCGTGCTGGCCACACGCCATCGACCGCTGCCGGTCCTGATCGGCGCCGCCACGGCGCTGACGGTTCAGAGCCTCGTCGCCGTCGCGGCGGGACACCTCGTTTCGCTCTTGCCGGCCCGCCCCGTTCACGTTGCTGCGAGCGGGCTATTCCTCGTCTCCGCGGTGCTCATGTGGCGCCGCACCGAGGACGCGGAGGATGACATCGAAGATGACCCCTCGAAGGCCGGATTTTGGCCATCGGCCTGGCTCGTCTTCGTGATCGTATTCATCGCCGAGTGGGGCGATCTAACGCAACTGGCCACGGCGGCGCTGGCCGCGCAGTACCATTCGCCCGCGATCGTCTTCGGTGGGGCAACGCTCGCGCTTTGGTGCGTGGCCGGCCTCGCCGTCTTCGTGGGCCACCGGGCCGGCAAATTGCTCGATCCGCACATGACCAAGCGGATCGCCGCGGTGCTCTTCGCGGGCATCGGCGCGGTGCTCCTCGTACGCGCACTTTGGGGCGGCTTGGATCGTTCGTGAAGCGCGCGCGAGGCGCACCACGGGATGCCCGTAACGTTCGAGCGCGCCGCGCGTATCCCGAGCATGCTTGCGCGCCGCTGGGCTCTTCCCGCGATCGTGGTCTTCAGCGTCTCCTGCCGGGAGGGCTCATCGCCATTGGCAGAGGCCCGCGCGGATCCTCTCGCGCGTCGCCCTCCGGCGGCCGCTGGCTCCGGCCTGATCGTCGTCGAGCTGTTCACGTCCGAGGGTTGCAGCAGCTGCCCTCCTGCCGATGCACTCCTCGAGCGGATGGCCAGCGACGCGAGCGCGTCGGGCCGTCCCCTCGTGACGCTCGCGTTCCACGTGGACTACTGGGACGGCCTGGGTTGGCCGGATCCCTTCTCGTCGCCTGACTCTACCGCTCGCCAGCGCGACTACGCCCGCGCATTCGGCGAGTCCGGTGTCTACACGCCCCAAATGGTGGTTGGAGGCACTCTCGGCTTCGTCGGCTCGGACAGCGAGCGCGCTCGAGCAAGCCTCGCGCAGGCCCGCCCGGCCCGGATGGACCTCGCGCTGCGGGTCGCTCGAACCGACGCGAACACGCTGGCCGTGCACTACGAAGTGCAAGGCCCCGTGCCGGACCACGCTCAGCTGCTCTTGGCCGTCGTCCAGCGGACCGCCACCGTCCACGTGCGGGCCGGCGAGAACGCCGGGCGTACGCTTCGGCACACCAGCATCGTACGCGCCCTGGCGGGCTCGCCGCTCCGTGCGACCCTCGGTGACGCGGCCGTTCGTATGCCCTGGGCACCGGCGCGCGACGACGCCGACGTGGTCGCTCTGGTCCAGCGCGCAGAGGGGCCCGACGCGATGACCATTTTGGGAGCCGCCACCCTCGGGGTACCGGCGTCACCCGGATCGCCCTGAAGGTCTTGCCGGAAAATGGCGAGTGCACCCAAAGGTCCACGAGAGGCGCGCCGGGCCCGGAGGCTGCGAGAGAGCGGCATGTGGCTTTGCCTGCGGTCGGGGCCGTCCCTTGACAATCCTCGGTAAGGACAGGCATGACTGTGGCTTCTGCGTGAATCACGATACTTCCGTCTGGAAAGCCAACCGTACAAGCGGGTGTGGTCTTGAACGATAGCGGCGCCCTGCAACTCGCCGCAGGCGTTCGCGAGGGCGAAGTCCTTGCCGGCAAGTACCGGGTCGACAAGGTGCTCGGAGCCGGTGGGATGGGCGTGGTCGTCGCGGCGCGCCATATCCAGCTCGAGACGCGGGTGGCCATCAAGCTCCTGCTTCCCGCGATGTTGGACAATTCCGAAGCCGTTACGCGCTTCGCGCGGGAGGCCCGGGCCGCTTCGAAGATCAACAACGAGCACGTGGTGCGCGTGTTCGATGTGGGCACCCTGCCGAGTGGCGCCCCGTTCATGGTGATGGAGTTCCTCGAGGGCGAGGATCTCTCCGCATGGATTGCGCAAAGGGGCCCGCTGCCCGTCGACTTGGCGGTCGACTTCGTCCTTCAAGCGTGCGTGGCCGTCGCCGATGCGCATTGTCTCGGCATCGTTCATCGAGACCTGAAGCCGGCCAACCTTTTCTCCTTGCGCCGGAGCGACGGTCAGTTCGTCATCAAAGTGCTCGACTTCGGCATCTCCAAGGTCGCCGATTCAGGCGCGACGGGACCGGTCGGCTCGGTGACCCACACGAGCGCGATCATGGGGTCGCCGCATTACATGTCGCCCGAGCAAATGAGGTCCTCCAAGGAGGTCGACGCTCGCGCCGACATTTGGGCGCTCGGCGTCATTCTGTTCGAGCTCCTTTCCGGAAGTACGCCCTTCTCGGGCGAGACGTTCGGCGACATTCTCATCAATCTCGCCACCCGTCCTCCCCCCCCCATTCGCAGCGTCCGGCCCGATATTCCCGAGGGTTTGGAGAGCGCCATTCTCAAGTGCCTCGAGAAAGACCGCGCCAATCGGTACGAAAATGTCGCCGAATTGTCCCTGGCCCTTCTGCCGTTCGGCTCCCGGCGGGCCCGGGCTTCGGTCGAGAGAATCTCGGGGATCATTCAGGCGTCGGGCCTCTCCGCGAGCGCGCTCGCGATGCCGGCGTCGGAACGGATCGACGAGCGATCTGCAAGCGCGCATGGGCGGCAGACGGAAGCGTCGTGGGCGCAGATCTCCGGCATCTCCAGGTCGAGGCGCGTGGCCGTCGGGGGGATCGCGCTGGCCGGGATTCTCGCGCTGATCGGGGGCTTCGCGCTCACTCGACGCCCGGCGCCCGCGCTTCGTTCGGGCGACGAGGGGTTCTCTCCATCGGCTGCCGTGCCACTCCCGATGGTGCCCGGGGCGAATGGCGGTGGCGCTGCCGGCGACGCGGGATCGGTGGAGCTACCCGCTCTTTCGCCGCTGGCTTCCGCCCCCTCGACGGCAGGCGATGCGCACGTCCTCAAGCTCGCCGGTCCGACAACACCCGCGGCCCCCGTGCCCCGCGCGCTTCCATCGCCGGTGATTGCCCAGCCCGTGACGCCCCCCCTCGTGGCGTCGCCACCCATGCCGGTGCACGCAGCGCCGCCTCCCAATTGCAAGGTTCCGTTTTTCTTCGATGCCGCAGGCAATCGGGTCTTCAAGAAGGAGTGCTTATGACAAACGCCCTCGCAGCGAGCCGCCCTGCGTTCGCGGTGCGTTCCGTGTTGTCGGCGTTGGCGGCGGCCCTCATGATGGCGCCCGCCATCGCGCGCGCCGATCCCACCACGGACCAGTGCGTCGACGCGAACACCAAGGCGCAAGGGTTGCGGCGCGACGGCAAGTTCGCCGCCGCCCGCCAACAGCTTCGCGTCTGCGCCGCGTCCACCTGTCCGAACCTCGTCCGGGACGACTGCGCCCAGCGCCTCGATGAGCTCGAGCGCGCGCAGCCGACCATCGTCTTCCAGGCGCAGGACGGGGCCGCCCACGACCTGAGCGCCGTCCGAATCACCGTGGACGGCCAGCCCTTGGCCGACCATCTCGACGGCACCGCGGTCGCGGTGGACCCCGGCGCCCACACCTTTACGTTCGAGACGTCGGGCCAAGCCCTGGTCTCCAAGCAGTTTGTCTTGCGCGAAGGGGAGAAGGCCCGCAACGAACGCATCGTCTTGGGTGCCGCGGCTTCCCCTCCCGTCGGGAGCGCGCCGGCAGCCGGGCCGGCGCCTGGCGGTAACGTGCCCGCGGCCAGCGCGATGGCCAATCCCGTCGCGCCCACCCCCGAGAGTCCCCCGGATCCCGGCCGCACCCAGCGAATCGGCGGCCTGGTTGTCGGCGGCGTTGGCGTCGTGGGTGTCGTTGTCGGCACGATCTACGCGGTCACGGCGGCGTCTTTGTGGAACAGCGCGAAGAACGAATGCAGCGTGGGCAACTGCCCAGTGGCAACGAAGCCCGATGCGCAGACGGATCACGACAACGCGTTGACGGCGGCCACCTTGTCGACGGTGGGCTTCGTGGCGGGCGGCGTCTTCGCCGCGGCGGGGATCGTGCTCTACTTCACTGCGCCCAAAGCGCCCGAAGAACACGCCCGGATGGGCATCGTTCCTCTCCTGGGTATGGGCACGACCGGGGCCGCGCTGCAAGGGAGCTTCGAATGAGAGCCAGCGCGACCGCGCGAATTGCCAGCGGCATTCTTTTCGTTGCGTTCTCGGGAGGGTGCAATGCGATCCTGGGCATCGGGGACTTGCCCGCGACGACCGATGGAGGCGTGACGGAGACCGGGGGCGAGACGGGCACCACGTCCGGCACGACCGCGGGGATCGGATCGAGCGGCACCACGTCCGGCACGACAACGGGCGTGGCCGGCACCACAGGGACCGGTTCGACCACGGGAACCGCCGCGGGTTCCGCGACCGGGACCACCGTTGGTTCACTCACGGGAACCGGCACGGGCTCGAGCACCGGGGCAACAGGCACCACGTCCGGTGCTACGAGTGGCATCACGTCCGGCGCGGCCACAGGCACCGCGAGCGGTACCACGTCCGGCACGACCGCGGGCGCCACCACGGGCACGACGGCGGGCGCCACCACGGGCACGACCGCCGGTGCGACCACCGGCACGACCGCCGGTGCGACCACCGGCACGACCGCCGGTGCGACCACCGGCACGACGGCGGGCGCCACCACCGGCACGACGGCGGGCGCCACCACGGGCACGACCGCCGGTGCGACCACCGGCACGACGGCGGGCGCCACCACGGGCACGACCGCCGGTGCGACCACCGGCACGACGACAGGGACCACCGGCACGACGGCGGGCGCCACCACGGGCACGACCGCCGGTGCGACCACGGGCACGACGACAGGGACCACCGGCACGACGGCGGGCGCCACCACGGGCACGACCGCCGGTGCGACCACGGGCACGACGACAGGGACCACCGGCACGACGGCGGGCGCCACCACGGGCACGACGACAGGGACCACCGGCACGAGCGGAACGAGCGGTAACCCGGGCTCGTGCACATTGGACTCCGCGAACACCAGTTGCCAGGGAAATGCGAGCGCTTACGCATGCACTGGAACCAGCATTCCCGCGGCGCCGCTCAACTGCAGCACGGGCGTTGCGGGAGCCACCGGCGAAACGCTCTATTGTTGCTGGTGCAACGCCGTTGTTTCGTCCGCGACCTCGTGCGACCAGTGCCTTGCGGCGCAATGTTGCTCCCAGGCCACGACCTGTGAGTCCGACGCCAATTGCGCCGACGCCCGCGCTTGCTATGCCGATTCATCGCTCGTCACCTTCGATGAGTTGTGCGCTTGCCTCGATACGTACGGCGGGCCCCTCGCGGTCAGCACGTCGGCGGCTTACACCTGCCTCAGCGAATCGTGTGCGAGTCCATGCTCTCAGCCGCCGCTCGGAGCTTCATGCACGCTGGGCACCTGCGGACTCGGCCAGTACTGCGTTCTAAATGACCGAACTGACCCCGTTTGTTTCCAAGTTTGTTGCGCGGACACGGATTGCCCGTCGGGCCAAACGTGCGTCGAAGCGACGGACCTTGCGGGCGATGAGGTGTTCGTGTGCAGCACGTGAGACGCCGGCCGAGTGCGCAACGCCCGCGTTGAAGGTCGGCCGCGCCTACCCGATCTCGTCGAGGACCTCGCCCACGGGCAGTGCCGAGAGGCGGGCGAGATCCGCTTCGCCGGCCAGCGATCGGGTGATCATACGGTCCACGTAAAGCGTTCCGTCGAGATGATCCATCTCGTGCTGCATGATCCGGGCGGACCATCCTTCGAGACGGAGCGAGACCGGAAGGCCGTGCGGGTCGACGCCCGTAACGGCGACCGCCGCCGCACGGCGGACGAGCGCGCCGTAGCCTCGCACGCTCAGGCATCCTTCGAAAAAGGTCTCCACTTCTTCCGATGCGGAGGTGACCTTCGGATTCACCACCACCATGAGCGGCAGCGGCTTGCGCCGCCGGTGCGCCAGCGTTTCGTCTGCCACCTGCGCCAGTCGCTCTTCGGCGTCCTCCGCAACGAAGACGCGAAGCGGGACGCCGATCTGCGGCGCTGCGAGACCAACCCCGGGGGCCGCGCGCATCGTGTCGACCATGACGGTCACGAGCTCTAGCAGCGTCGCCGTGCCGAAGAGCGACGCCGAGACATCGGTCGCGGGACGCCGCAGGACCCGCGCCCCCGCTTGAACGATGGGCGGCGTGGGTCCGGCGGTGGCAAGCCAGGCTTCGAGTTCGAAGGGGGTCACGCGAGACTCCTTTGGAGCAGAAGTTCTTTGAATGGAACATTCAAAAAACGGATGCGACCCCCCATGACGTCCAGAGTGACCGCGGAAGGCGTTCCGCTCAATCGACCGTCACTCTAGAACGTCAGGCGGACCTCGACCGACAACGGCCAATAGTAATAAGTGTTGGCCGTGGAGCATACGCCGAAGGTCTCCCCCGACGTTTCCGAATTGCCGCAAAACGTGGATCCGTTGAGCGAGAAGAACGGCACATCGGCGCGGAATCCCGCCGAAAGATGGGTGTGGTAGGTGCGGAGAAATTCGACTCCAACATCGAAATACGTGCCCAGCCCGGCGTTACTTCCAGAGAATCCGGCGGGAATATCGAGACTGAGGACGTCCCAGGCGAAACCGCCGCCGAGGTAGGGACTGAAATCGGTGTCGCTGAAGAAGAAGCGACCGCCCACTTCGGCCATGAAGAAGGCCATCGTTGGGGAAGACTGGCTCACTGCCCCACCCCCGAACCGGAGGCCACCGCCGAGCTCGAACGATTTCGTCTCGTACTGCACATGCAGATCCAGCCCCGGCGCAGGGCCGATGCCTTGATCGAGCGGAGGAAGATTTCCGAGGATACCGAGCGAGAAGTGAACGCTGCCCGGCTTCTTGGCCGGCCGGCGGCTCTCCTCGCCAACGAGGTTGTCGAACTTCTCGGTTTCACCAATCGGAGTGCCGCGAACGATCGATTCGGCCAGACGCGGCGCGGCGACGCTGGCCTCTTCGATTCCATGGAGGCGAAGCTCGCGTTCGTCCACCGCGCTGTCGGGCGTGTCGCCCTCGCGCGTCACCGAGTAGATGATGACCGTTCCGAGCTTGCCGAGCGTCACGTGATAGCGAACGCTTGGCGGCGGCCCGAACCGCTCGATTTCGCGGCAGACCAGCTGCGCGGCCGTTTCGGCGTCCGCGTCATCGATCCCTGCGTGGTCCCCCAGACGACAGCGTCCGGCAGCCATGCCCACCCCGAGCCCCGGTGGGGGTGGAGGCGTGGGAGGCGGAGTGGTTGGAGGAGGAGGGGGAAGCGGTGCGTCCTGGCCCGCGGCGCTGGCCGCAACGAAGAGAGAGACCCCAACGACGGCGAGGGACGTGCGCAAGTTCATGGCTGAGCCGTGGTTCGCAATACCTGGGCCACGGGACTGCAGTCTATCACCATCAATGATTCCGGTTACTTACTTCGCCGGTCGGCGCAGCGAGTTCACACCCCGTGAATTCGGTGTCATGCCCGTTGGCATCCGCGGCACGGGCGCGTCGCGCGCCCGCTCGAGCGACCGTCGATGGCGCGTGACGGCCTTGTACGATCGATCGACTCCGCAGGTCGGTCGGTTCGTTGCTGCAGTGTTCCACTCCGGCGAACGTCGCTCTAAGGTCTTGCCCGCCGTGCATCTTCTCTTCGATCTCGACGGGACGCTCGCCGATTCTCGGCCCGGCATCATCGCGAGTTTGCGCTACGCATTGGGCGCGCTCGGAATGACGGCGCCCCCGGACACGGAGCTCCTTCGCTTCATCGGTCCGCCGACGCATGACGCGTTCCGCGAGCTCCTCGGCTCGTCGGATCCCGCGCTCCTCGAACGCGCGATTGGCTACTACCGGGACCGGTATTCGACGGTCGGGCTCTTCGAGAGCGCCGTGTACCCGGGAGTCCGTGAGGGCCTGGCCGCACTCGGCGCCGCCGGCGTCAGCTCGTTCGTGGTCACGTCAAAACCGCACATTTATGCTGAGATCATGATCGAACATTTTGGCCTCGCGACGTTCTTCGCCAAAGTCTACGGCTCCGAGCTCAGCGGCGAACGAGGCAATAAGGGGGATTTGATCGCGTACGTGCTCTCCGCGGAGGGACAAGGAATGCGCCTCCGGCCGGACGAGACGTGGATGATCGGCGACCGCAAGCACGATGTGCTCGGAGCGCGGAGAAACGGCGTTCACGCGGCGGGGGTTCTCTGGGGCTACGGATCGCGCGAGGAGCTCGCCGCGGCCGGCGCGGAGCACTTCTTCGCCTCGATGGGGGAAATTGTGTCTGCTTTTACGTCACCCGGGTCACCCTGAGTCTCGCTCCGCCTTGCCTCCGGCAAGGCAGCGAAACAAAATGGGCTCGCGCGTCACGTCGAGGGGAACGATGCCGCTCCTCCTCGAGCTCCCCAGCAGGAACAAGACGCTCTTCCCGTGAGTCACCCGGGTTCACCCTGAGTCTCGCTCCGCCTCGCCTCCGGCAAACATTTACGCCGGGGGTGCCCGAGATGTGACGAATGATGAGCCGCTCCTCCTCGAGCTCCCAAGTAGGAACAAGACGCTCTTCTCACTCTCCTAGAGCACGAAATCGAACACGACGATGCGGTCGAACGTTGCCCGGATGAGAGCCTTTGGCCCTTCGTGCGCGGGATGCGGTCCGTATGCGTCGAGGCTCGCGCGGTCGACGAAGTCCATGCTGAACCCGTGCGTGAAGCCTTCGCGCCGCTCGGGCGCCGCGAAGTTGTCGCCCCAGTGGCAATCGACGAGGCCGGGAATGCGCCCCACGAGGCACGTGATCGCCTTACGGCATGCCTCGATCGCCTGCGGGGGCGTCCCGGGGCGCGGCTGCAAGAGAAGAATGTGTCGGATCATAGCTACGACTGCCCTCCAAACGTGACGCCTTTGCGCCCTTCGCCGACGGTTCACGCACGATCGCCGTGGGTGGCCTTCATGAGATCGACGCGGAAGTCAACATGGAGGAGCAAGGCGCTCATGAAGGCAGGCCCACGGGGGAAGCGGCTCCGCACCCCTCTTAGCGTAGCTCTGATTCAGGTCCGCGCGGAGCCGTCGATGCGATCGAGCGCGACGTGGCCGCACTGATCGAACGCGACGTGGCCGCACTCTGGACGCACGTCGTGGTCGACGATTGAGCCAACGTTTTTCGCGAGTCTCACCTGCCCCTCGAGGCGTGCCGCGATCGTCGGACGTGTTACGCTGGGCTCGCCCCGAGCCATACCCGCGCTCATGGGCAAGGAGATGTAACCGTGAAACTCAGCGCTTTCGCTTTCTCGGCAGTCGTAGCGGTCGCCGGTCTCGGGCTGTGGACGGCTCCCGCGCACGCCGAGCAGTGCATGAACGACATCGATTGCAAGGCCAACGGCACGGGATGCGGCACCGACATTTGCAACTTTGCCGCTGGGGTTTGCGTCCCAGCCGATTCCGGAAATCCTGGGTGGTGTACGGTCTCGACCGATTGCAAGTGTGCGAGCATTGGCGCTATGTGCCCGTCCTTCGTGTGCGTTGACGATGCGGGAGCGTCGTTGGTGGCACCCCCGTCGACGGGGGGCTCGCCCGACAGTGGGACGGCAACCACTCCGGATGCCGGATCCGGCACCACCACCCAACCCCCCGTCGACTCCGGCGCTGGCAGCGCTTCCCCCAGCACGACCTCGAGCAGCTCGAGCAGCTCGTGCGCCGTGAGTGTCGTCAACTCCCCGGCGTCGCCGTGGCCCCTTGCTGGGCTCGTCCTTGCGGGTTCTCTCGTCGCGGCGCGCCGCCGCAAGCGACGCTGAGCCGGCGGGAGGGCTCTCGTCGATCGTATAGCCGTTGACTGTAACGACTCGTGACGCGCGCACCACAGTGATTGGGTAGAGCTGCCCCGAAGACGGGCCGCCCAAGACTATCACCTGCCATTGGCTTGGAGTGGATGCGACCATGAAAAACGCGAAGATTTGGGTTCGACTGGCGCCGGTCTTCTTGACGGGCATGGCTCTGACTCACTGCGGAGGGAGCACGGCGCCGTCCGGGGGAAGCGGCGAAAGCGGCGACGCGGGCAGCCTCGCGGACTCCAGCGCGACGGATTCGAGTAGCGCGACGGACGCGGGCGGTACGAGTGGGTCCACCACGGGCACGAGCGGGTCAGCCGCGGGCACCACCAGCGGAGCCATTACGGGCACCAGCGGAGCCGGCACCGGCACCGCCACCTCCGGCACCTCGACGGGCACCAGCGGAGCCACCACCGGCACCGCCACCTCCGGCACCACGACGGGCACCAGCGGAGCCACCACGGGCACCGCCACCTCCGGCACCACGACCGGCACCAGCGGAGCCACCACCGGCACCGCCACCTCCGGCACCACGACGGGCACCAGCGGAGCCACCTCCGGCACCGCCACCTCCGGAACTACGACGGGCACCAGCGGGGCCACGACGGGCACCGCCGGAGCCACCTCCGGCACCGCCACCTCCGGCACCACGACCGGAACGAGTGGCACCACCTCCGGGAGTACCACGGGGAGCACCAGCGGTACGACCCCTCCCGTCGTTTGCACGTCGATGATGCCGCCGACGCCTCCGGGCTGCGTGCAATGCGTCGACGACGGCAACTGTCCCACGGCGGACTCGCACTGTCTAGACAACGCCTGCGTGGAGTGCGCGACGAGCGCCGACTGTTCGGGCACGACGCCCGTCTGCGTCCCCGCTACCCACAATTGTCGCGCTTCCTGCGCAGGCGACGGCGGTACCGTGTGCCGGGGCGCGCGGCCCGTTTGCGACACGACCTTGGGCGCGTGCGTCGGGTGCGTGACCGCCGCCGATTGCCCGGCCGCGACCAAAGTCTGCAATCCGACCACGCAGGCTTGCGTCGAGTGCGACGCAAACTCTGATTGCGGCGGCACGACGCCGCTTTGCGACGTGACCCGTCATGCGTGCGTCGCGTGCTTGGCCAACACGGACTGCGGCGTCGCGAGGCCGGTCTGCGACGCCATGACCTCCACGTGCCGCGCGGGGTGCCTCACGAACGCCAATTGCACCACGGCAAGAGCTCCTGTCTGCGATACCACCACGTCTTTGTGCGTCGCGTGCCTGACCAATGCGGATTGCTCGGGCGGGACGCCCGTGTGCGACGCGTCTCGCATTGGCCTCATGAATCGTTGCGTGCAGTGCACGCCACCCCGCCTCCAGGTGGACGCGGGACTCGCGGCGGACGCCGGGACGGTCGGCGAATGCCCTGCTGGCATGACCTGCCGCCCTGACGGGACTTGCTTGTAGAGCCGCGCGGTCGATCGGAACGAGACCGCCACCGGTGCCTTCCGGTGGCGGCTCATCACGCGAAACCCTGGCCTAGGTGCCGGGGCCGCCGCGGCAATCGGCTACGCCGCCGCAGGATCGCCACAGGCGTTGGACGTAAACCGCGACGTGAACCGCTGGAGCCATGGGTCTTGTTCGCGGCCAGCGAGGACGATACGGGCCCTCGCCCGGTCCTTGCAGAGGGGCCCGCCACGACGACGGTATGTGGGCCGTCGCACCCAAGAGGCATCGCATGGATACGACGGGCAATAGCAATTGCGTGGCGGTTTTCAGTCGGCACGAAGACGCCGAGGCGGCCATTCGGCAGCTACAACACGGCGGGTTCGACATGAAAAAGCTGTCGATCGTGGGCCGCGACTACCATACGGAAGAACACGCGGTGGGGTTCTACAACGCCGGTGATCGCGTGAGATATTGGGGCAAGACGGGCGCCTTCTGGGGCACGGTGTTCGGGATTCTGTTCGCGCCGGCGTTCTTCTTCATTCCGGGCATCGGGCCGATCCTCACCGGCGGCATCATCGGGTCGGTCTTGATGGGCACCCTCGAAGGGGCCGCCGTGGGGGCCGTGGTCGGCGGCGGCACGACGGCGCTCGCGGCTGCGCTGAGCGGCCTGGGGGTTCCGAAGGACAGTGTCATTCGCTACGAAGCGGATCTCAAGGCGAACAAGTTTCTCCTGATCGCGACCGGGACTCCGGTCGAGGTGGAACGGGCGCGCACGCTGCTCGCCGGCGCGGGATCCGGGCACGTTGAAGTTCACTCGAATTAGACCGAGCGATCGTGAGCGACGAGACCCTTTCGGACGCCCTGGTCTTCTTCGGAGCGACGGGCGATCTCGCCCACAAGATGATCTTTCCGGCGCTCCAGCGCCTGGTAAAAAAGGGCCGCCTCGACGTGCCCATCGTGGGGATCGCCAAGGCCGGATGGAATCTCGAACAGCTCCGGGAGCGGGCGCATGACAGCCTGGTGAAGTTCGGCGGCGGCGTCGACGAAGCCGTATTCGCCAAGCTCTCCGGACTGCTCCGGTATGTCGACGGGGACTACGAAGATCCACGGACGTTCGAGCGACTCCGCGGGGCGTTGGGCCCCGCCCACCGGCCGCTCCATTACCTCGCGATCCCACCCAGCCTGTTCGGCCGGGTGGTCCAAGCGCTGCGGCGTTCTGGCGTCGCGAAGGATGCGCGGGTGGTGGTGGAGAAGCCGTTCGGCCGCGACTTGGAGTCGGCGCGCGCCCTCAATCGCACACTGCTCGATGTCTTTCCCGAATCGTCGATCTTTCGCATCGACCATTATCTCGGCAAAGAGCCGGTGCAAAACCTTCTCTATTTTCGATTCAGCAACACGCTGCTCGAACCCATCTGGAACCGAAACTACGTCGAGAGCGTGCAGATAACCATGGCCGAGAGCTTCGGCGTCGCCGGGCGCGGCAAGCTCTACGAAGAGACGGGCGCGATCCGCGACGTCCTTCAGAACCATTTGCTCCAAGTGGTGGCCTGCCTCGCCATGGAAGAGCCGGACAGCGGGGCGCCCGATGCCATGCGGGACGCAAAGTCGCGGCTTCTTCAAGCGATCGAGCCGCTCGCAGCGAGCGACGTTGTCCGGGGACAATTCGAGGGTTACCGGCGAGAGCCCGACGTCAATCCGGCGTCTACGGTCGAAAGCTACGTGGCTGTGCGCTTGGCCATCGATAGCTGGCGGTGGGCGGGCGTGCCCTTCTACGTTCGGGCAGGAAAGTGCCTCCCCGTCTCGTGCACCGAGGTGCTCGCGATGCTCAAGCCGCCGCCGCGCTCCGTGTTCGGCGAAGACCTTTCGGCGCCCGGGGCGGCCAACTATGTTCGCTTTCGATTGGGCCCCGACGTGGCCATCGCGCTCGGCGTCCGCTCGAAGACTCCAGGCGAGGCTCTCCTAGGCGGCGCGGTGGAGCTTCTCGCGGCGCAAGAAGCAAAGGACGGCATGCTGCCCTACGAGCGGCTCCTCGGCGACGCGATGAACGGCGACCAGACCCTCTTTGCGCGGCAGGACGCCGTCGAAGCCGGGTGGAGGATCGTCGATCCGGTCCTGGGCGACGCGACGCCCGTGCGCGCCTACCCTCCTGGAACCTGGGGCCCGGCGGAGGCCCGGGGGCTCATCGCCGCGCCGGCTGCCTGGCACGATCCGATTGGTGCCCCGTCGACGAGCGCGGGGTGAGCGGGTGCCGCATCGCCGTCAAACGTACGGGGTGCCGTCCTTCTTGGCATAGCCACCCTGGCCGGAGTACCGCCCGGGCCGGAAGACCAAGTCGATATCGGGGTATTCCCCGTAGTCCGCGTTGTCGCGCGAGCCGACGGTGAGAATCACCACGTCTCGCGTCGATCGATTCTGAAGGCAGTGCCCGTTTCGCACTCCGGCTTTGAACCCGGCGCACTCCCCCGCGCAAAGGGGCTCTTCGCCCTCGTCGGTCACGAGGACCACTTCGCCCTCGATCACGTAGACGAATTCGTCTTCGAGCGCGTGCCAGTGTCGCTGGCTCGACCAGACGCCGGGCGCGAGCCGCACCAAGTTGACGCCAAACTGCGTGAGGCCCGCGGCGTCCCCCAATCGGTGCCAGACGCGCTTCTTGCACGGCTCTGCGTAGGGCGCGGGATACCGCGTCCCCGAGCCCTTGGGTGCGGTCAGCGGATCGATCTTGGGCATGGCGTTCCCCCGAAGGGGCCCTCTCTTGTTCAGGATACTCCGTAAGGCTCGCGCGGTCAGCCGGAGCGACGTTCGTTGGAGTCCTCAAGCCGGGGCGATGCCGGTTCGACTGGCGTTCTTGAGCGTCTCGGCGAGACTGTGGAACGCGTCGCCGAACGGCGAGCTCGGTCGCCATACGAGGCCGATCGTGCGGGAAGGTACGGGCGGTGCGAACGGGCGAACCTCGATCTGTCCGCGACGATTTTCCGCGTCGACCGAGAGCTTCGGAATCAGCGTGAGGACGCCGCCGGCGGACACCATTTGAATCAAGGTGGAGAGGCTCGTGGCGCGAAAGTCCGCCTCGCGCGCCCCCGCCTTCGAGCAGAGTGCGAGAGCCTGGGTTCGGAAGCAATGGCCGTCGTCGAGCAGGAGCACCGGTTCGTTCTCGAGATCGGCGACCGAGATTCGCTTTTTCGCGGTAAGCGGGTGCCCCTTCGGGAGCGCGACGACGAAGGGGTCCTTCAAGACCTCGTGCGCTATATGCTCGCCCAGATCCGCCTCGAGCGCCACAAGACCCAGATCAACCGTGGCCTCGCGTAGCTCGCGCACGACGTCCTCCGTCTTCTCCTCGCGCAACACCATCTGCAACCGCGGATACCGCGCGCGAAGGGCGGGCATGACGTCGGGCAGAAGATACGGCGCGACGGTCGGGATGACCCCGAGCCGAATGACCCCATTGAGAGGGTCTTGGGCCCGCGTGGCGGCCGCGATGAGGTCGCCGACTTCGAGAAGGACGCGCTGCGCTCGGGCGACGATGTCCTTGCCCGAGGGCGTCACGAGCACCCCCCGCCGATCGCGCTCGAAAAGGCGGATCCCGAGGACCGCTTCAACCTGGGCGACCTGCGCACTCAGCGTGGGCTGCGAGACGTTGCAGCGCACCGCGGCGCGATGAAACCCGCGGGTCTCCGCCACGGCGACCACATATTCTAGCTGGCGGAGCGAGAGATCATGGACGCTCGGCATGATGGGCTCGTTCTATCGCGCCCATCGAAACATCGTATTGGAATCGGCCGGCGCGCGAACGTACGTTGGCTGTGTCGGGGCCGCCGCCCAAGCCCGTGGCGCCTGACAAAGGAGACTGCATGAGCGTGCTACAAAACCAGCGCCCGTCATCGCCCGAGCGGTCGGTCGATGTGGCCATCATCGGCGCCGGCACGGCCGGCCTTGCCGCGTACAGAGCTGCCAAGGCCGTGACGTCGAGCGTGGTGCTCGTCGAAGGCGGAACGTACGGAACCACCTGCGCAAAGGTCGGCTGCATGCCGAGCAAGCTGCTCATCGCGGCGGCAGAAGCCGCGCACGATGCGTCCGCGGCGGGTGGCTTCGGGATCCGCGCCAGCGTCGAGGTGGACGGCCGCGCGGTCATGGACCGCGTGCGACGCGAGCGAGACCGCTTCGTGGACCTGGTCGTGCAAGGCGTCGAAAAGATCCCCAGCGAGGACAAGCTCACCGGATGGGCGCATTTCGTGGAGCCCGGGAAGCTTCTCGTCGGCGGCGATCCGGTGGCCGCCCGCGCGATCGTCATCGCGACCGGTTCCTCGCCCTTCGTTCCGCCTTTGCTTTCGAACGTGACCGACCGTCTGGTCGTCAACGACGACGTCTTCGCCTGGGAAGGGTTGCCCGCGTCAGTCGCGGTCTTCGGCGCGGGCATCATCGGACTGGAGCTCGGGCAGGCGCTGCACAGGCTCGGCGTCCGCATACGCATCTTCGGCAAGGGAGGCCGCCTCGGGATGCTGACGGACCCCGTCGTGCACGCCTCGGCGCTGCGCATCTTCTCGGCCGAAATCCCGATGGATCTGGACGCGAGAGTTCGCGCGGTTCGACAGGTCGACGATGCCGTCGTCGTCGAATGGCAAGATGCCGCCGGGCAGCTGCGCGTCGAGTCGTTCGCGTACGCGCTCGCGGCGGCCGGTCGTCGTCCCAACTTGCGCGGGCTCGATCTCGAGCGCGCGGGGGTCACGCTGGATGACCGCGGCCTCGGCGCCATCGATCGGACGACGTTGCAGGCCGGCGGGACGAATGTCTTTTTCGCGGGGGACGTCAACCCGGAGGTGCCACTTCTGCACGAGGCGGCCGACGAAGGGCGGATCGCAGGAGAGAACGCCGCTCACTTTCCTAGCGTGAAATCCGGCGCTCGCCGCTCGCCCCTCGTCATCGTGTTCACCGATCCCCAGCTCGCCGCTGCAGGTGAGCGCTTCTCGAGCGTGGAAAAGCGCGGGACGACCGCGGTCGTCGGCGAGGTCAATTTCGAAGAACAAGGCCGGAGCCGCGTCCTCCGCAAGAACCGAGGCATCTTGCGCGTGTACGCAGACCGTGTTTCGGGGAGCTTTCTGGGCGCCGAAATGGCCGGTCCGCGCGCGGAGCACATCGGACATCTCCTCGCGTGGGCGCACCAGCAAGGGCTCACCCTCGCGCAGATGCTGGCGATGCCCTTCTACCACCCGGTGGTGGAAGAAGGGCTCCGAACGGCTTTGCGCGACGCCGCCGTCCAGCGCGCGGCCTCGCACTGAACGAGAGAACGACCATCGCCGACAAGGCAAGAAAGAGAAGCCATCGATGTTCAAGAATATGGAAGGACAGCGCGTCCCCGAGACCACGTTTCGAACGCGGACGGGCGACGGGCAATGGAAAGACGTAACCACGCGAGACGTGTTCGACGGCAGGCGGGTCATCGTCTTCGCGCTACCCGGGGCATTCACGCCTACCTGTTCGAGTAGCCACGTTCCGCGTTACAGCGAACTGGCCGGCGTCTTCAAGGACCGAGGGATCGACGAAATCGTGTGCCTCTCGGTGAACGACGCCTTCGTGATGAACGAGTGGGCCAAGGATCAACACGCCGAGCGGATTCGCTTTTTGCCCGACGGCAACGGCGAATTCACCCAGGCGATGGGCCTCTTGGTGGACAAGCGCTCGCTCGGCTTCGGGCAGCGCTCATGGCGCTACTCGATGCTGGTCGACGACGGCGTCATCGAAAAGATGTTCGTCGAGCCGGAGGTGGACGGCGATCCGTTCCTGGTCTCCGATGCCGACACGATGCTCAAGTACCTCGACCCGAGCGCCCGTGCGCCGCGGGACGTGCTCATGTTCTCGCGAGCCGGTTGTAGCTTTTGCGCCAAAGCGAAGAAACTGCTCGAGGGTCGTGGCTGGTCGTACGACGAAGTACCCGCGTCACCGAGGCGTCTGCGAGCAGCGAGCGGCAAAGCAAGCACGCCGCAGATCTTCGTGGACGGCACGTACATCGGCGGCGCGGACGATCTCGAGAAGTGGCTCGCATCGCAAGCGTGAGCGTGATCGCGCACGTGACCTCGGACACGCATGACGGACTTTTGAAGCACTTCAAGTGCGACCAAAGCGACGCGCCGGTCGTCACGACGATGACCGGTGCGTCCCCACGTGGCATGATGCGGTGCCTCGTGGGGATCTTTGGGAGAGTGACTTGATCAGGAATCGAAACGTAGTCTCGATCGCGGCTCTCGCCGCGGGGTGTATCCTTGCGGTTGCGTGCGACAGCGGTTCGTCGAGTCCGGGTGGGACGAGCAGCGGGAGCTCGGATCCTGGGCCGAGCGGCAGCCCATCCAGCGGCTCGAGCGCGTACAGCGGCTCGAGCACCAGCGGCGGCGCATCCACTGGCTCGAGTGCGTACAGCGGCTCGAGCACCAGCGGCGGCGCATCCACTGGCTCGAGTGCGTACAGCGGCTCGAGCACCAGCGGCGGCGCATCCACTGGCTCGAGTGCGTACAGCGGCTCGAGCAACGGTGGGTCCACCGGTGCCCAGGACGCCGCTTCGAGCTCGGGCGGCTCGAGCGGCACCGGGAGCTCCGGGGGCGGGGCGAGCTCGGGATTCGAGCGATCGGTCGGGCACGTCCACTTCAGGCAGCATGAGCGGGTCGCCGGACGGTGGTTCGCATGGGAGCTCCGCGGACGCGTCGAGTCAGCCACCCCCGGCGGCATGTACGCCGCCGACCAGCGGGACGGGGGGGTACGCGACCCGGTACTGGGACTGCTGCAAGCCGTCGTGCGGGTCCTCGCACACGTGCGCGTCCGACGGGGTCACGCGAAACGATGGATCCAAAGACTCGTGCCAGGGCGGCACTGCATACGAATGCTACGACATGTCGCCGCAGATCGTGAGTGACTCGATGGCATACGCGTTCGCGGCGTACGACGGCGCAAGCTGTGGAACCTGCTTTCAGCTCACGTTCACGGGCAAGTCCAACGATGGCACGCAGGACATGGGGTCGGAGCAGATCTGCGGAAAGAGCATCATCGTGCAGGTGGTCAACACCGGTGGCCTGCAGTCCAACCAGTTCGACCTGCTGATTCCGGGCGGCGGCGTCGGAGCGAACGACGCGTGTTCGACCGAGTGGAAGGTCTCCACGTCCCAGCTCGGCGTCCAATACGGTGGGCTCATGCTGCAGTGCGAGCAGCAAGACAACTACAATTATTCGAACTACACGGCGTGCACAATCAGCGCTTGCCAATCGATCTTCGCGAATTCAGCGACGATGGAAGCCGGCTGCGAATTCATCGTCAACTGGATGAAGGGCGCGAACAACCCGAACGTGATGTACACCCAAGTGAGCTGCCCGAGCCAGCTCACGAGCTTGTCCGGTCTGCAGTGATTCGTCTTTCGGCGGCCGAGGTTCCCTGATCGCGGGCCGCATCCGAGGGGTTCAGTCGACGTCGGCGTCGGCCGCCAGCCGCTCCAGCCCCGCGCGGACGCGACCCATGGCGGCGTCGGGTCCTGCCGCATTTCGCAGGCAATAGCCCACCCCTGCGGCGAGAACCAACTGGCCCAGCCGCGACCCGAATAGGCTTCCCGCGGCGAAGCCCACTCCCACGGTGGCGCCGAGAAGTAGAAAAGGACGCTTCTGGACCTGCTCTTCGAGTTGAATGCCCAGGTTACGACCCGCGCTGACCCAGCGCGCCGCGCTGAAGGTGGAACGCGCGCGTCGCGACTCTGCGGCCCGCGGGCGGTCGCCGTGGGTGGCAGATCCGTGAATACCCGGCTCGTCGATAATCGTTTGATTCATTGTGCACCCTCACGGTGCAATTCGGGATCCAAACGACGACGTCGCCCGCCCCTCCGGCCCGAACGACTGGCGACCTAATTTCCGTGCTGCACTTCGAGCGGATCGACCGTTAGCCGCGCGAACCGATGCGTATCGCCCACGCCGAGGTCGCCTACGCGGAGACTGAGCGTGAGTCGGTCCGCAAGCCGCACACGTTGGGCCATCCACAGCGCGCACCAGTCTGCCAGCACGTGATCCCGCTCGCGGAGCGCGGCGAGCCTCAACTTGGCCGCGAGCGCCACGTGTCGGAGTGTCGCGGACGCGAGGGACCCGTACACGACGACGGCGGGACGCTGCCACATGCCGGCGAGCCAGCCGACAACGGCGCCGGCCCACGCGCTCGCCCGCGGGCCGAGTCCCAAGAGCTCGAAATCACGCTGCTCGGCGAAGGCCTCCAGCTCGTCGAGTCGTGCGCGCGTGTCACATACCAGCTGAAGCAGAATGACCCCACTGCTCGCCAGCTCGAAGCGCGACGCGAGTAGCGTCGCCCGGCGGTACGTGGCTCTCTCGGCCGTCGCGAGACGCGAAAGGAGGACGCGAGTGGGAGGCAAGCGCATGGGGGTTGACTCGGGCGAAGCGAGCGGTGCAATGCCCGCGCCGTTTGTGATGTGGGGCAATGCTCGGGGGTTGCTCGATCATGGCTGTCGCGAAATGCCTCGCCTGTGGCCTTTCACCGCGGCGTCGCAAAGGTGCCGTTGATCCGCGCAAAGGGATGTACCGTGCCGCCGACGTCTGCGAGTAAGCGATTGGGCGATATGGCCGATAGGAGCGACAAGAAGAGCGATTCGCCGAGCGCCGCCAGCGTGGCAGCGAAGTTCAAGCAGTACCTTTTCCCGAGCGTTTCGACCTACTACGAGGAGCCCCTCGCGCTCGAGAGCGGAAAGGGCACGCGCCTTCGCGATTTCGATGGCAATTCGTACCTCGACTTCTTCGGCGGGATCCTGACCGTGAGCGTTGGCCATTGCAACGACGCGGTGAACGCCGCCGTCCGCGAACAGATGGATCGACTGGGGCACGTTTCCACTGTCTATCCCACGTTACCCATCGCAGACTTGGCCGAGAAGCTCGTGACCCTTGCCCCCGGCAAGCTCGAAAGGGCCTTTTTCTGTGCAAGCGGAACGGAAGCGGACGAAACGGCCGTTGCGCTCGCGCAAGCGCATACGCAGTCCTCCGAGATCGTCGCCCTTCGCCACGGATACTCGGGCCGATCGCTCTTGACGCAGTCGCTCACGGGCAACGCGAAGTATCGCGTCGTCCCCACGCAATTCGCGGGCGCAAAGCACGCGCATGCCCCGTATTGCTATCGCTGTCCCTTCGGACTCCGCTACCCGAGCTGCGAACTGAAGTGCGCAGAGGACATCGAGAACCTGATTCAGACCACGACCGCAGGAAGCGTTGCCGGCATGATCGTGGAACCGATCCTCGGCGTCGGAGGATTCATCACGCCGCCGGAGGGATGGATGCGGCGCGCTGTGGACATCGTGCGAAAATATGGGGGCGTGTTCATTTGTGACGAGGTGCAAACGGGATTCGGCCGGACGGGTACGATGTGGGGGGTCGAACACGAAGGGCTGGCTCCAGACGTCATGACGTTGGCCAAAGGAATAGCCAACGGATACCCGATTAGCGCCGTGCTTGCGACGTCGCCCATCGCCGACGCCTGGCAAGCGGGCAACATCTCCACGTTCGGTGGGAACCCAATCTCGTGCGCTGCAGCGAAGGCGACAATCGACGTCATCGTGTCCCATGGGCTGGTCGACAACGCCGAGGCGATGGGCCTCGTTTTGCGCCAGGGGCTCGACGCGTTGAAAACGAAGTACCGTATCGTCGGCGACGTGCGCGGCCGCGGCCTCATGCAAGGCGTGGAGCTCGTGATCGACGAAAGAGACGGCGATCGCACGCCGAATGTCCGGGCCACGCTTCGCGTCTTCGAAGAGACGAAGAAACGGGGGCTGCTAATCGGCCGAGGAGGGCTCTACGAGAATGTCTTGCGAATCGCGCCTGCGCTCGTGGTAACTCGGCGCGAGATTCTCGACGCGCTCGAGATCCTCGATGCCTCGTTGGCCGCCGTCGCGAGCTAGTTCCGCCCGTCGGAAGTCCTACCGGACTTCCGACGCCGCTGGGCGGTCGGCTGCGCCGAGGCGAAACTATCTTGTTTTCCCGGGGCTTCGCCCCGGACCCCCAAAGCCGCTCCCCCGGCTTTGCTAGTGCCGTCGACTCCGGCCGAAGTTATGGCGGACGGCACTAGTCGAGCAGAGGCCCGAGCGGACTTCTGCCCCGCCTCGGGAGCGCCTTCGCCGCCACACTTCGCCTTGCGCGCCAACCGTTGCGATCGGCGTCGCGTGCACTCTGGAGTTTCGCCGGTGCCTCGCTCGACCCACTGAAGCGCCACGCACGGCGCTTTGACCCAGTGCTCGTAGAGCTTCGCGAGTTCCAAGCGTACGGAGGGGTCATCCACCACGCCTGCGAGCGTCTCGAAGTCCGCGAGGGCGCGGCTCCGATCGCCTCGGGCTTTGGCAATGTCGGCGCGCGCGCGCAGCGAGTCGGCGGTCTTCGTGCGCAGAACGGCGGCTTCCGCGACGGCGTACGCCCGGTCCAACGCTCCGGCGCGCCGGAGCGTGCGGGCGAAGCCGGGCAAGTCGTCGACCGAAAGCGCATTCTGGAGCGGCTCGCCGTAGAGCCCCACGAGCGCCACCATGGCGACGACGTCCCAGGCGTTGTGCTCGATGACGCCGAGGAGCGCGCTCCCGTCCCCCGTGCGTAGAAAATGCAGGTAATACGCGCCGATATCGCCCGACGCAACATCGCCTACGCGCTCGAACCCCAGAACCTCGTTCTCGAGTGCCAAGAGCCGGCAGCCTTGCTTCATGCGCCTACCGTGCAAACGGCGAGCGACGTGCAAAAGGTCCAGGTGGGGCGGCTCGGCGGGCGGCGCGACCTGCGCCATTACGAAGCGCGTCCGGAGCAGCGGCAAATCGAAGCTCTTGCCGTTGAACGTGACGAGCATGGAGGCCGCTTCGATCCGCTCCCGCACCCGCTCGAGCATGGGCGCTTCCTCGCCAAGCGCGCGGACGAGGATTTGCTCCAGCAAGAGCCCCCCCTCCCCGTCCCATCGCGAAAGGCCTACGAGGAACGCGACCGTGCCGGCTCCTCCTGCGAGCCCGGTGGTCTCCGTGTCGAGAAAGAGGGCCCCGCGCGGGTCGCAGCGAGCGAGCTCCGGATCGAGCGCCAAAAGCGCGAGCAGTTCGGCACTCGCGTCGAGCGCACACGCGAGCGGAGCGCGCCCCGTGCGGTGCGCCGCGGAGAGTCGCTGTGTGCGCACGTGGAGCGGGCCCCGTGCGGTTGACCGCGTGATGAACGGCAGGTCGACGGTGTCGACGGGCGGAGGTGGTTTGGGCCTAGAAGCGGTGCGTTCGAGCGTCGCTTGGATGCGGGCGCGCAGATCTGCAATCGCGCGCGCATCGGCGTCCGGGTGCAGCAAGGCGGGCTGCTGGCCCGCAGGTCCCGCGGAGCCGAGCCTGGAGAGTCTGCTGCTGAGCGACACGGGCCCGACGGTACATCGGTTCAGTGCCCTTGGCCATAGCGGCGTCTCGGTCAATCCGTGCGGCGGATGACCACGACGCTCATGTCGTCCTCTTGCCCCACGGCCCAGCTGCGAACCGCGGCGACGAGATGATCGCGAATCGACGGCACCGGCGCATCGGCCACACGCTCGACGATGGCACACACGCGCTCGAGGCTGAACTGAACCCCGCGCGCGTCCATGGCCTCCGTGACGCCGTCGGTATAGAGAACCATCAGATCACGTCTCTCGAGGGAAATGGCCGTCTCGACCAGCATTTTCGCGACGTTCGCGAAGGCCCCCACCCACGGACCGCGCGTTTCGATGCACTCGCATTGCCCTGTCTTCGACCGATAGATGACGATGTCCTCGTGAGCTCCGGCAAAGACGAATTGGCCATCCCCGTCGTAGCGAATGAGCGTGAGCGTGGCGTACTCGTCTTGGTTCATGCGCCGGTGAACGTTGTCGTACATGACCGCGTTGAGAACGTTGAGCACCTCGGAGGGAGAGGCCTTTGGGTCGCGCCGAACGAGCCCGGCGACGACGCTCTGGATCATCAACATGACGAGGCCCGTCGGCAGCCCATGCCCGGCCACGTCTCCCACCCCGATCCAGCAGCCGCCATCGAATGAAACGACGTCATAGTAATCGCCGCCGACCTCCGTCGCCGGGATCATCGTCGCGGCGATATCGAGCCCGGGAACGGCGATTGTTTTGGGAACGATGGCTGTCTGGATGCGCGCGGCAATCTCCATCTCCTTTTCGAGTCGCTCGCGCTCAGCGCGCTGTCGCCGCGTGGCCTCGAGGACGACCTGCTCGACGAGGCGGGCGCCCTTCATTGCAGCGCTAATGAGCTCGCGAAGGCCTTCGTAGACGAGCCCCTCGCGCGGGCCCACCTCCAAGAGGACGAACCCGAGCGCCTCGCCTTGGAACACGAGCGGCTCGGCGACGAGGGTGCGCGCACGAGAGGTGAGCCACTGAACCGGTGCGAGATCCATCGACGGAAAGGAAACCTCGTCGCCGCCACGATCCTGGCGCCGACCGTCATCGTAGAGAAAGAGTGGACGGGCGCGGCTCGTGACGCCCTCTTCTTCCGCGCCTTCCGCGCGGACGTATACGGACAGCGCGCACGCCGGAATCTCGAGTTGCGGCAATTGCTTGGCGACCGCCTCGACGAGCGCAGTCTCGCCGAAGGCCGTCATGAGCGCTTCACTGGTCTCGTGAAGGGTCCGAATCCAACGCTCGCGGCGAATTCGGTGCTGCGCCTGCACCCGTTCGCGAATATCGCCGATGAGGATGCGAGCGCGGTGAAGGATCTCGTCTGCCCGGAATTTGCTTGCGGGGTCCCCGAGGGTCATCATCGAAGCGTGCCCAAGCGCCGAAATCACGGCGTGCCATGGCCGAATCGATCCCCCCGCGGAAGCGGCGCTGCGTACGATGGCGCCCAGACAGCTCGCGAAGCGAGTGTCCGTCCCCTCGCGCAAATCGGCCATGAACGCGTTGAACAGTGGTTGACCCCAATCGGGTGCAATGCGCGCGTGCTCGGGCGATACCGCGCCCGACAGCGCGGCGACGATGTCGTCTCGGCGTGACTCGAGATAGGACGGTAGCGAGGCCGCGGGCGCGAACTCTTCAGGCGCGTTAATGACCACCGTTCGGTCGAGCGAGCACCCACACGACTCCCGCAGCTCGAGCGTCGTATCGAGCACGACGCGCATCGGATGACCCTGACCCCGCAGCATGGCGCTCACGATTCGCCCGGCCTGCCGACCCGATTCGTAGAGTGGCTGGCGCACGGTGGTAAGGGGAGGCGTGGCGAACCGGGCTTCGTCGATATCGTCGAAACCGGCGACGCCGATTTGCGCGGGCACGTCGAAGCCGCGCTGCTGAAGCGCGGCGGTCGCCGCCAGGGCCATGTAATCGTTCGCGGCGATGAGCGCGTCGAACCGAACCCGCCGCTCGTCGCAAAGGATGCGAACGGCCTCGGCGCCCGCCGGAGGATTGAAGTCGCCGACCGTGACGAGATTCGGGTCGAACGCGATCCCCTCGCGATCGAGCACGTCGCGATAAATGCGAAAGCGCCTCTCGGCCTCGTCGCTCCCGACGGGACCGCGCACGAATGCGATACGACGCCGGCCGTGAGTTATCACGAAGTGCTCGACGAGCCGCCTCATGCCCCCGGCGTTGTCGACGAGAACGCTCGGCATTCCAGGCAATGTCCCGGAGAGCGTGCATATGGGCAAAGGAGAAAAACGCGCGCAATACGCGCCGAGGGCTTCCGCTCCGACGTCGTTACCGAGCGAAACGAGGACGACGAGGGCGTCGATGCGTTTCGGGTCGATGAGATCGTAGAGACTATTGCGTTGGGATGAAGTCCGATCCGGCGAGTCGAGTACGCCTCCGGCGAAAAGGATGACCGAAGCCCCTTGCTCGCGCAGCTCGTCGCTCGCGCCGAAGAGCACCGTATTCTGGTACTCGTCGAGGACGCTTCCCGCGAGCACTCCAATGGTCCGCGCTCCGATCACGAGCGGCTCGCGGGCGTGACGTGTCCCTGCGCGACCGGGGTCACTTCGTCAGGCTGTAAACTGCCATGAACGCTTTGCATTCGCCGCCATTCGAGTGCTGTGTGCGTAGTTCGCGGCCAATCGCCGGCGACACGGCGCAGGCCGTCACCGATTGTCGGCGTGACTCCACACGTCAAGCCTTAACGTGGCTCGGTCCGAGCAGACTGTCCAGCCGGTACAAAATCAGCGCCACTGTGGAGTGGGCACGAACGCATTACCCGCCGTTCAGGAGGGCGCTTGAGGGAGTCGCTCTTCCTCTGTGGGAGCTACTGTGGGAGCGGCTCGGATTCGTTGCTCTCCAACGGGTCGGGTCGGATTGCGCGGTCGCTGGCGCGGGCCGGCGGAGCCGGCATGGCTGCCACGCAGTTTCTCCCGCGCGCCTTGGCGGCGAGGAGCGCGCCATCGGCGGCCCCCGCCAGCTCCTCGAACCTCCAGGGAATGTCCGACGACGATGCGCCAATGGAGACCGTTACCTGGAGGGCTGTCCCGTCTTCCGCGAGCGTCGTGGCTTCGTGGACCGCGTGCCGCACGCGCTCGGCGGTAGCCAGCGCGCCCGCCGTGTCCGTCGACGGGAGCGCAATGAGAAACTCCTCGCCGCCCCATCGGGCAATGTAATCGCATTGCCGCAACGCGCGCGCCGCGGTGATCGCTACGGTTTGAATCACCCTGTCGCCCGCGAAATGCCCGTACCGATCATTGATTCGTTTGAAAAGATCGATATCGAGGATCAAGATGGTCATCGGCAAGCCGTAGCGCTGCGACCGGTTGCCCTCGCGCGACATCTGCTCCAGAAGCGCTCGCCGGTTCATCAGGCCGGTCAACACGTCGGTTGCGGCGTTGTGCCGCGCGTCCTCGAGAAGCGAAACGATGCGCCAGGGGCTACCAAGCTCGGAGGCGATGAGGTCGACAAGGCGCCTCACCGGGTGCGTGTGACTCCAATCGGGAAGCGCCATGGCCAACTGGCCGCATTGCTTCGCCCCGGAGAAAACGGGAACTTCAACCGCAACGGATGGGTCTCGTGGGATCGTTTCCGCGGAGGGACGAAAAACCCCGCAGGGCACGTCGGACGATATCCCGAGCGCCGTGCGCGCTTCGGCTTCCGCACGCGCTCGATCGGACGCCGGTGCACCCAAGAACATCGTTGGCGCTGGGTGGACGGAAAGAAGCGCAACCCACTGCGGCGCGAGCAGGCGCCTCAGGAGCGCGTCGAGCCCGGCGAAGAAGTCTCCGTACCCCTCCGCCTCGGCAAGGGAACGGACCTCCGCCGCCACCACGGCATCGAAAAGGGCATCGTCGAGTGCTTGCGAAAGACGATGGGTCAAAAGCTCGCGCGAAACGGGCCGCATGGGCGACGGTGGCCTGAGAGACGCACTCCGACGGAAGCGGTCGAGCAGCGCCGGGAGCTCGTGCTCTGGCGAATGAACGACGTGCGCCCGGGGGCAGCTCGCGCTCAAGAACAGGCGGGACCGGGCATCCGCCGGCGCCGTGACCAGAACGAGGAGTACCTGCGCCATTGCCGGCTCTCCCTCGAGAAGACGGAACAGCTGAACGCCGGAGATATCGGCGAGGGCGGGCTCGGCGACGATAGCCTCGATGAGCTCGGTCGTGGCAATTTCCATGGCGGTCGCGCCGTCGATGCAAAAGCGGGCGCTCCACCCATGGGCCGAAAGTACATGGCCGACGCGCTCGCGAAGCTGCTTATCGCTCGTAACCACCAGAACCGGGTGCAATCCTTCTCGTCTCCCAGGCCGTGACACGGCCCTCTTATTCGGTCATAAAGGCGAACGGTCCCATCCCGCACGTTCGTGTCATCAATCGCCCGTCACGAGAACTTACCATGGCCCAGACAGCGCCGCCTCCGAAGGAGCCGAGGGTATACTTCGAGATAATCTTCCGTCCGAGCGTGATTCTGACGACGATCGTTCGGCGGTTTATCTCCGACTTCTACGAGAAGGTCATCGAGGACGCAGACTCCGTCTCCCGCCTCGCGCTCGCCACCCACGAACTCCTGGAGAATGCCGTCAAGTACGGAATCCAGGACGAAGCAACCACACTTAGCGTGGAGCTCGACCAGCGGGACGGAGTCGTGAGCATTCGAACGAATAACCGTAGCGAACCGCAACATATTCACACTCTTCAGCGTCGATTCGCGGAAATGCGGGCGGCCCCCAACGCGTTCGGATTTTATCAGCAGCTCTTGCGAGCCACGGCCCACGAAACGTCCATCTCGGGTCTCGGCCTCGCTAGAATTCGATGCGAAGGCGAAATGGATGTCGATCTGACGGTGGACGGGGACCGTGTGCGAATTAGCGCCGTCGCTCGCACCGGTCCGGAGCTTAGGCCATGAGTGATCGGGCCATCAGCAGCTTTTCCTCCCGGACCGCCCGTCACGGAGACACGCTCGAACTACTCCTCGAGGGCGACGCCAACATGAACGCCGCGGACGAGATGGGTCGCATCTTGGATGACGTCCACGGATCGGGCGCGCGCGAGCCCACGGCGCTCGTCGTGATCGACGTGCGAAATCTCGAGTTCATGAACTCGTCTTGCTTCAAGAAGTTCGTCACCTGGCTCGGCCGGGTGCAAGAGCTGCCGGCGGAATCGCAGTACAAGATCCGTTTCCTGTCGGATCCGAAGATGCATTGGCAGCGCCGGAGTTTGCATGTTCTCCAGTGCTTCGCGGCGGAACTCGTCACGATCGAAACGTAGGGGGCGCCGCCCCGCCGGTCTCGCGCGACGACAACGCGTCGTAGCCCGAGATGACGTCGAACAGCTCCTCGTCGATGGCTTCCTGCCGCACTCGATGAAATACGCGGTTTAGTTCTTCCACGACCTCACCGATATTTTTTTCCGCGCGCTGCATCGCGGCGAGACGGCATGCGTTTTCGCTCGCCAGCGATTCCGCGCAGGCCTGAAAAAGCAGGACGAAGAGGTAGCTTCGAATGAACGCGTGGAGCGCCGAGCCCCTCTCCTCGATGACCTCTGGCAACATCTTCGTGGGCCACGCGGTCGTCGCGATCGTACTCTGCCATACGGCGTCCAGGGGCAAGAGTTGCCGTTTGAATGGCTCGTACTCGGCTCCGGCCTTTGGACGGTTGTAAAACAAGTAGACCTCCTCTACTCGCCCGTCGTCGCGGGCGGCGTCGAGTTCGACGAGGATTTGGCCGACGAGGCGTGTAATGGCGCCGATGGACGTCGGAGCCGGTAGCATTTCGGCCTGGGCCAGGCCGCTCCCCGCCACGAGAGCGTGGATGCGCTCGCCTACGGTCCAGACCTTGGCCGTCCTTCCCGGCCATGCGTCGACGTCGCGCACCGCATATTCAAAAAGCACTTCGTTGAATCGGCCGACCAGACCCTGGTCCGATCCGAAGATGACCGCGCGGTTCGCCCTGGGCGCGCCCACGAGGGTCGGCCTTTTGCCGCGTGCGAACGGAAGTGGGCCCGCACGTCGGAAGGAGGCCACGAGCGCCAGCTCCACGGTACGACGATAGTCGTCCAACGATTCCACCGCCCGTTCGTATTGCCCGATGCTCGCAGCCGCGAGAGCCTTCATCGAGCGGACCACCGACTCGAGATCCCGCGCGCCCGCGATCTTGCGACGCAAACCTTCCGTGGTCCCGCTCACGGCGCACGCACCACGACCGGAGCGGCGCTCGGCGTACTCCCGAACGGAGCGAGGGCCCGCGCGGCGAGTTCCAGGATCGCATTTCGGTCCGCGTCGCTCAACTTGTCTGCCGACGTGAAGCGCTCGGCCACATCTGCAGCAATCGCTGCGGCCGCGCTTCCTAGCGTCCGTTCGGCGTCGGCGACCTTTTCGAGCTGGACGCAGTCGAAGAGGCCGGCCGTCAACGCGACGAGCACGACGATCTGCTCGCACATCGACACCGGCTGGCACTCGGCCTGTATGAGGCAGGCGCGGATTCGCCGGCCATGCTCGATTGTCTTGCGCGTCGCTTCGTCGAGACGCGTGCCAAACTTGGCAAATTTCTCCAATTCCTCGAACTGCGAATACGCGAGCTTGAGATCCCCGGCTACGGCTCGGTACGCGGCCCGCTGGGCAGCACCGCCAACGCGCGAGACGGATTTCCCCACGTCGACCGCCGGAAGAATCCCAAGCTCGAACAACGTCGGCGAGAGGTATATTTGACCGTCCGTAATAGAGATTAGATTGGTTGGAATGTATGCGGATATATCCTGCGCATCCGTTTCGATGATTGGAAGTGCGGTCAGCGATCCCCCTCCCCGTTCGGGTCGAAGGCGCGTGGCCCGCTCGAGTAAGCGAGAGTGAATGTAAAAGATGTCGCCGGGGAACGCCTCGCGACCGGGCGGACGCCGGAGCAGAAGCGAGAGCTCGCGATAAGCGCGCGCGTGGTGGGTGAGATCGTCGTAAACGACGAGCACGTCGCGGCCTTTCTCCATGAAGTGTTCTGCAATGCTCGTGGCCGCGTAGGGCGCGATGTACGCAACCCCGGGCGCCTCGTTGCCTTCGGCCACGACGACCACCGTGTAGTCCATCGCGCCGTTGCTGCGCAGGTTCGCGACGACCTTCGCCACGGCCGAAGCGCGCTGGCCAATCGAGCAGTACACGCAGAGCACGTCCTTGCCGCGCTGATTCAAGATGGTATCGATCGCGATGGCGGTCTTGCCCGTCTGGCGGTCGCCGAGGATCAATTCACGCTGGCCGCGACCGATGGGAACGAGCGCGTCGACGACCTTCACGCCAGTCTGCAACGGCACGACGACAGGCGCGCGAGCCATGATGGGTGCCGCCGGTCGTTCGACCGGAAGGCGGCACTCCTCCATCGCAGGCTCTTTGCCATCGAGCGGTTGGCCCAACGGATCGATCACTCGGCCGAGCAAGCCCATGCCCACGGCGACGTCCATCACGTGCCCGGTACGGTCGACCTCATCGCCTGCCTGCAAGCGTGCGTAGTCGCCGAGCAAGATGACACCGACTTCGTTCTCGTCCACGTTGAACGCGACGCCGAGGAGATCGTTCGGAAACCTTACGACTTCATCGAACCCCACCCCGGGAAGGCCCGCCACGATCGCGACGCCCGTCGATACCTTCGTGATCACGCCGACCTCGCGTGGCGCGAGCCGAGGCGAAAAGGCTTCGCGAGCGGCAGACAGCCCTCGAAACGCGCGATCGAGAGCCGTCTGCAACAAGGGCGCGGAGCTCACTTGGCCCCGGCGGGGATGGACGCGAGGGGCGGCGCGATTCGCGGATTACCCACGACGCCCGAGGTGGACCGAGCGTCCAAGAGATCGCCTACCTTGTGCTCTAGCGACTTGAGGTATTCCGCGATGCTCCAGCTCGTCTTGTATCCGTTCGCCACAAGCTCGATTCCACACACCGAATCCGACGCGGTTTCGAAGACGACTCGAATTTCCGCAGCGAATGTCTCGTTGAGCGCATTCTGAATCGCCGCTCTCGGACCGGCGGACATGGCAAAGGTGCTCCGCACGACGGCCGGTTCGATCGCTGCCCGGAGCGCAGCCCCGAGCCCATCCTTGTCCCGGTCGTTCATTTCGCGCAAGCGGCGAGTGAAGACCTCTCCCATGCGCTCTTCGAGGCTGACCGTGGCGAGGTCACCCAGCGCCTTTCGCGCGATTGCGAAGACTTCCCCCTTCGCCAACCGACTCAACTCGTCGGAGAGGCGTAGCCAGTCGCCACGCATGGCGGCGTCCTGACTCGCGCGGAGGCGGTCTGCGTCTGCGCGCGCCGCCCCGATCAGGCGGGCGGTCTCGGCTTTCGCCTCCTCCGAAGCTTGCTTCAGAAGGATGCTCCGCTGCTCGTTGAGCACCCTGGTCTTGTTCTGAAACGCCTCGCGCTCGCCTTCTGCCGCGGTCCTCTTCGTCGCGGCGTCCGCGAGCTCGTCGGCGATGTGCTTCTCGCGCGCTTCGACGGCGTTGGTAATTGGTTTGTAAAGAAAACGCTTCAACAGCCATAGGAGGACGACGAAGTTGAGGCCCTGGGCGGCGACGGTGAACCAGTCGATCAGCATCGCTCACTTACCGCTTGCCTGGGTGATGACGTGGCTCCAAAACGGGTTCGAGAAAATGAGAATCATCGACACAACGAAGCAGTAAATCGCGGTCGATTCGATCATCGCCAGGCCGACGAACAGCGTTCGCGTGATCGTGGCCGCGGCGTCGGGCTGCTGGGCGAGCGAACTCAGGGCCGTGGCGACGGCGCGCCCTTCGCCGAGCGCCGGGCACATGCAGCCGATGCCGGTCGTCAGGCCCGCGGTCACTATCGAGGCGACCGCGATGAGCGTATAGCTATCCATGAGGAGTCCCTGTCATTTGGTTCGGGGTGGCGATGATCTCGGGTTGCGCCCGCGTAGCGGCGGCGATGTAGACCGCGGCGAGAATGGTGAAGATGTATGCTTGAACCATTCCGGTGAGCAGACCGAGTGCGGTCATGATGACCGGAAAAAGGTAAGGCGTGATCGTAAGCAAAATAGCGATGATCATGGATCCGCTCATCATGTTTCCGAAGAGGCGCACTGCAAGCGCGAGAGTCCGCGATAGTTCGCTTATGACGTTGAACGGTAACATGACGACGGTCGGCGCAAGGTACGTCTTGAGATACCCGCCGATGCCTTGATCTCGTATGCCGAAGATCGGCACGGCCACGAATACGCAGAGGGCCAGGGCGACCGTGGTCGAGAGCGATGCCGTCGGCGGTCGATAACCGGGAAGGACCGTGAGCAGGCTCGACGTCGCGACGAACAGGAAGAGCGTCCCGAGGAAGGCGAGATAAGTCTTTGGCTTGGCCAATCCCACGTCGCCAATTTGCTTTTCTATTCCAGTGACCACCATCTCCAGCAACGACTGCCAGTACGAAATGGGCCCAACGGGAGTAAGTCGACGGGTCATCACCTTCGCAGAGACTGCCATCAAGAGCATCACGGCCCAGGTGGTCGCGATCGTCACGTTGAGTTTGACGAATCCGCGATGCCAGAGAATTTGCTGGTCCGAGCTCAGATTCACTGTCGCCCCGCGAGGACGCCCGGCGCCGGTCGGTCGTCGCGAGGCCGGAGCTGCCGGATGACCGTGAATCGCCCGATGGCAAAGCCGAGGCCGCAGGCGAGCAATCGCCGCCAATCGCCGTGCGAGACGAAATAGAATCCCGTGACGGCGGCGGTCATGCGCAGAAGGGGGCTGCCCAGAAACCACGCCGCGGGGCGCTCCGAGGCGAGCCCCCTCTGAGTCGTCCACCAAAGTCCGCCGAAGAACATCGCCGCGAGCACGACTCCCGCGGCCAAGGCGATGACTAGACTCGGCGTCTCACTCACCCGCGCCTCTTTTCTCTCTCTCCCATGGCTTCGTTTTCGCCGACCACCCAGTGCCACGCGTTGGCGCAGCCGGTGAATAGCCCCACGACGAGCAACGCCAGTGTCCACGAGTGGGCTCCTGGGTGGCGCCGGTCCCACCACAGGCCCAGCATCGCGCCGAGGAGCGTCGGCACCGACACGGACCAGCCGATCAGGCCCGAGACGCCGAGACCTCGCCAAACGCTTCCGGCGCCTTCGCGCTGCATTTTGAGTTTGCGCGCCGCCTTCGCGGCCACCTGCCGGACGAAGACGGCCTCCCGGCTCGACGGCCCGACCACCGGGTCACCGGCCATGTTGAAACTCGGCGAAACGGCGGACAAAGCCCGCTTCGATTCTCGAAATGGCGGCGCGCGCGCTCTCCTCGCTCTCGTCCAGCGTCAGAAACTCGCGCTTTACGGCCTCGTGGAGCGTGCCCAGATCCGTTCCACCGATGGCATGCCGCACGGAGACGAAAACGTCCGATCCCGCCTTGACCAAGACGCCTTCGTCCACGGCCACGTACACCGTTTGGTCTCGTTTCGTTACGTACGTGAAGATCCCCGGCGCGAGCGCGGCCACGCAGTCGAGCCTGTGGGGCAAGAGCCCGAGGCTGCCCTCGCGGGTCTCGGCGACGATGCGCAATACGTCCGTCTCGTTCGCGAAAATTTGGAATGGAAGAAGGATTCTCAGGTTCATGGCGCCGCCACGGGCTCGGCTCTCGCCGGCGGCCCCTTCCGCGCTTCCCCGATCGCTCCGATCATGTAGAGCGCACTCTCGGGGTAATCCTTGAACTCGTCCGCCAGAATGCGCTCGCACCCGTCGATCGAGTCTGTGAGGCTGACCAGCTTTCCTTTGATGCCGCTGAACTGCTCGGTGGCGAAGAAGGGCTGTGTCAAGAACCGCTCGAGCCGCCGTGCTCGCGCCACGGCCTTGCGATCTTCGGGTGAAAGCTGCTCGAGGCCGAGCATGGCGATGAGGTCCTTGAGGTCGTCATACTGCGCCAGGGTTCGCCGAATTTCTTGGGACAGCTTGTAGTGCCGGTCCCCTACGATGCCGGGCGTGGCCATTTTCGAGCTCGATTGCAAGAGATCGATTGCCGGGTACAGACCTTCGCTCGCCCGTTTGCGCGACAGCACGAGCGACGCCGAAAGGTGGGAAAAAACGTGGTCCGCGGCCGGATCGGTCAGGTCGTCCGCCGGCACGTACACGGCTTGAATCGAGGTGATGGCTCCTGCCTGGGTGTTCGCAATACGTTCTTCCAAACCCGACAACTCGGTGCTCATGGTGGGCTGGTAGCCGAGCCGCGACGGCATCTGCCCCATCAGACCCGACACCTCCATCCCCGCCTGGAGGAAGCGGAATATGTTGTCGATCAGCAGGAGTACGTCGCGATGCTCGTCGTCGCGAAAATACTCGGCCATCGTCAGCGCCACGTGTCCCACGCGGAACCTGTTGCCGGGCGGCTCGTTCATCTGTCCGAACACCATCACCATGTTCTGCAGTACGCCGGCCTGCTTCATGTCGCGGTAGAGCTCTTCGCCTTCGCGGCAGCGCTCCCCTATCCCGCAGAAAATGCTCACCCCTTGTTGATGGCCGATCATGTTGTGAATGATCTCCGTGAGAAGCACCGTTTTGCCGACGCCCGCCCCGCCGAACAATCCCGCCTTGCCGCCGCGCTCGAGCGGCACCAGCACGTCGATGGCCTTGATGCCGGTCTCGAAGATCTCCGACTTGGTGGAACGTTCGGACAATGAAGGCGGGGAGCGGTGAACGGTGCGCCACTCGACGCCCGACGGGGCTGACTGGCCGTCGATGGGGGCCCCGAACACGTCGAACATCCGCGAGAGGATCTCCTTTCCAACGGGAGCCCGAAGGGGCCTTTGCGTGTCCTCCACGGCCATTCCCCGGGCCAGGCCCTGCGTGGGCGTCAAGGCAATGCCGCGAACGCGGCGCGCGTCGAGCTGTTCCATCACTTCGATGAAGATGTTTCCTTGCGGCCCCGCGCGCAGCACGGAATAGATGAGGGGCAAGCGGTGCTCGAATCGCACGTCGACAACGCTTCCCCGCACGGAGATGACCGCGCCTTGATTCGAAGGAGTGCTCTTGCTTTCCATTGGTACGGCGCGCCGTCGTCGCGCGCTTGCCGATCAGGCGGGGGGGTCCGGGATGGGCGCGTCCCTCGGAGACAGCGCTTTCGCGGGCCACCTCCAGTTGCGGATCTCCGGGAGATCTTCGCCGAACTTCGCGATGTGGTGCTTGTGCTCGACGAGCTTGTCCAAGAGGAGCTGCTTGACGTAAGCACCCTTGCCGCCCGTCTCCGGCAGGCGGTCGATGGCATCCATCACCAAGTGGAAACGGTCCAAGTCGTTGAGCACCGTCATGTCGAACGGCGTGGTGATCGTGCCCTCCTCTTTGTAGCCACGAACGTGGATGTTCGCGTGGTTCGTGCGCCGGTACGTCAGCCGGTGAATCAGCCACGGGTAGGCGTGAAACGCAAAGATGACCGGTCGGTCCTTCGTGAAGAGGTCGTCGAACTCGGTTTCGTTCAGCCCGTGCGGGTGTTCCATCGCCGGCTGCAGCTTCATGAGATCAACGACGTTGACCACCCGGATTTTCAGTTCGGGTAGATGCTCGCGAAGTATGGAAACGGCCGCCAGCGTCTCGAGCGTCGGCACGTCGCCGCAGCAAGCCATCACAACGTCGGGCGAAACCTCCTCAGCGTCGTTACTGGCCCACGACCAGATGCCGATCCCCTCCGAGCAATGCTTGACCGCAGCTTCCATCGTGAGCCACTGCGGCGCCGGGTGCTTCCCCGCGACGACGACGTTCACGTAGTGGCGGCTTTGCAGGCAATGGTCGATCACCGAGAGGAGGCAGTTGGCGTCCGGCGGCAGGTAGACCCGCACGATCTCCGCCTTCTTGTTCACGACGTGGTCGATGAAGCCCGGGTCCTGGTGGGTAAACCCGTTGTGATCCTGGCGCCAGACGTGCGAGGCCAAGAGATAATTGAGCGATGCAATCTTTCTTCGCCAGGGAAGATGCAAGGTCATCTTCAACCATTTGGCATGCTGGTTGAACATCGAATCCACGATGTGGATGAACGCCTCGTAGCAGTTGAAGATCCCGTGGCGCCCCGTCAGAAGGTAGCCCTCGAGCCAGCCCTCGCATTGGTGCTCACTCAGCATCTCCATCACGCGGCCGGCGGGAGCGAGAAATTCGTCGTTCGGCGCGATCGCCGCATTCCACTGGCGCGGAGTCACCTGAAAGAGGGCTTCGAGGCCATTGGACAGCGTCTCGTCAGGGCCAAAGACACGAAAATTGCCCTGATCGCGATTCTGCTTTGCGATGTCGCGCAGAAAGGGACCGAGCACGTGCGTGTCCCCAATGCCGGGCGATCCAGGCACGGGCACGGCGGCCGCGTAGTCGCGGAAGTCCGGCATTCGCAAGTCACGGAGCAGAATGCCCCCGTTGGCATGAGGATTCGCGCCCATGCGCCGCTCGCCCTTGGGCGCGAGCTCGGCGAGCTCTGGTTTCAAGCGGCCCGCGGCGTCGAAGAGCTCCTCCGCGTGGTAGCTCCGGAGCCAGTCCTCCAACAGCTTCAAATGTTCGGGGTGGCGGGCTGGATCGGAAATGGGCACCTGGTGCGCGCGGAACGTGCCTTCGATCACCTGCCCGTCGACAACCTTCGGTCCTGTCCAGCCTTTGGGTGAATTGAGGACGATCATCGGCCAGCGCGGACGCGTGAGGTTGCCTTCGAGCCGCGCGTCCCGCTGAATCCTTTGGATCTGCTCGATCGCCGAATCGAGCGTCGCGGCCATGGCCTCGTGCATCAGGTCAGGCTCGTGACCTTCGACGAAGTACGGCGTCCAGCCGTAGCCACGAAGCAGCTGCTCCAACTCCTCGCGCGTAATGCGAGCCAGGACGGTGGGATTCGATATCTTGTAGCCGTTGAGGTGCAAGATGGGCAGCACGGCCCCATCGGAGGCCGGATTGAGAAACTTGTTCGAGTGCCACGCCGTGGCCAGCGGCCCCGTCTCCGCCTCCCCGTCGCCTACGACGCACGCGACGACCAGCGCGGGATTGTCGAACACGGCCCCAAAGGAGTGACTGATCGAATAGCCTAGTTCGCCCCCCTCATGGATCGATCCGGGGCACTCCGGCGATGCGTGACTGGCGATGCCTCCCGGGAAGGAAAACTGGGTGAAGAGCTTACGCAGCCCAACTTCGTCCTGACTGATGTTCGGGTAGATCTCGCTGTAGGTGCCCTCGAGGTAGGTGTTGCCCACGACCGCCGGTCCCCCGTGGCCCGGACCCGAGACGTAGATCATGTCGAGGTCATATTTCTTTATGATCCGATTCAAGTGCACGTAAATGAAGTTCTGCCCGGGCGTCGTCCCCCAGTGCCCGAGCAACATGCGCTTGACGTCCGTCAGCGCCAGCGGGCGCCGCAGGAGCGGATTGTCACAAAGATAGATCTGGCCGACGGACAGATAATTGGCGGCCCGCCAGTAAGCGTGCACCTTACGTAGCAACTCCGGCGTCAGTGTTTTTGCTTTCATCGCTTACGCGCTAGTCCGTGGCTGGAAGCTGGCAAGCGATTTCGTCCTTGCCCAAGGCTCGGCCCGACGCGTGTGCGCAACGCAAGGGCCATGCCGCCCCCGCGCGATGCAGGCAACCGCGCGCGTAGGAGCCTTTGGCTGGCGCGTGGCCGACCCACCGTGGACACGCGGTTTTCGCATGCCGCCATTCGGATTGGCCGTCTGCCAGGACGAGCAGGCACCCGTCGAGCCTTCGCGGCCGTACGGTCGCGAGACGAAGCGAGCTCCGCGACAGGCTCATTCGACCATGGCCGTCGACGTATTCAGAGCGGCCTGCCGCATGTCGCTCATCCCCATGGCAAGAGTATCGGGTAAGTCTTCGCGAACGAAGACCCAGGTGCCTTGCCACCTCGTTGACAATCGAGAGAACTCCGCGCGGGATCCGAAGTCTGGTCATGGTCGGCACGACCAGCCGAAATCGGCCATGCGGTCCCCTGGCGAATCCAGCTCTGCGCGCACCCGCCGGTTGAACGCGCCTCTTCTGTGGACTAGCACCAAGGGCCAATGTCCACCCTGAGGCATTTCACCGTCGTTCCACGCCTTCCCGTCTCTCTTCAGCGGCTTCGCGACATCGCCTATAACTTGTGGTGGTCGTGGTCGCCGGCCGGCGAAGAGCTCTTCGTCCGACTCGACCCCGATCTCTGGGAAGCCGTTCACGGCAACCCGATTGAGCTTTTGGCTCGGGTCCATCAGGCGCGCCTCGACGAGCTTGCCGCCGATGACTCGTTCACGAGCCAGCTCGACGCCGCGTGGCAGACGTTTCAGCGCTACATGAAGCGCGAGGGTTGGTTTTCTCGCTCCTTTCCTGAAGCGGCGGGCGCGCGGCTCGCGTATTTCTCGATGGAATACGGCATTCACGAGTGCCTGCCCATCTATTCGGGCGGCCTCGGCGTGCTCGCTGGGGATCATCTCAAGACCGCGAGCGACCTCGGATTGCCCCTCGTCGGCGTCGGCCTCGCGTATGCGGAGGGATACTTCCGGCAAGTTCTCAACGCCGACGGGTGGCAAGGCGAAAGTTACCCGAGCAACGATTGGCGCCGCATGCCCGTCTCGCCCATACTCGACGGGACCGGAAGCCGGCTCGTCATTCGGGTGCAGTACCCGGACGGGATTGTCCTCGCGCAGCTCTGGAAGGTGCAGGTCGGGCGGGTGCCATTGCTCCTTCTGGACGCGAACCTGAAAGAGAACTCACCCGCGGACCGGTCGATCACCGGATCGCTTTATGGAGGCGATCAGGAGTTTCGCGTTCGGCAGGAAATCATGCTGGGCATTGGAGGCGTCCACGCTCTCGAGGCGATGGGGCTTTCGCCGACCGTTTGTCACATGAACGAGGGGCATTCGGCGTTTCTCGCCATCGAACGGACCGGGCGCGTCATGCGCGAGCGGGGCGTCTCGTTTCACGTGGCCAGCGAAGCGAACAGCGCCGGCAACATCTTCACCACCCACACGCCGGTTCCCGCAGGCAACGACGCCTTCGATCCGGCGCTGGTTCGCCGTTATCTCGAGCCGTACCGCGCGGCGCTCGGCGTCTCCGAGGCGGAGCTCTTGGGCCTCGGCCGCATCGACCCGCGCGACCAGTCGGCCTCGTTTTCGATGCCCGTCCTGGCCTTCCGCACCTCCGATCACTACAACGGCGTCAGCCAGCTGCACGGTGAAGTCTCGCGCAGGATGTGGCAGGGGCTGTGGCCCGATCTGCCGACGCACGAAATCCCGATCGAATCGATCACCAACGGCGTTCATACCGCATCGTGGGTCGCGCACGAGATGGGCGCCCTCTATACGCGTTACCTCGGCCCGCGATGGGCCGAGCAGAGCGACGATCCCGAGCTCTGGGCGCGCGCGAGAGAGATCCCGGATGCAGAGCTATGGCAAGTGCACGAGCACCGCCGGCACCGGCTCGTCCAGAACGCGCGCCGGTGGCTCCGCGCCGCCGCAGAACGCCGGGGAGCCGGACGCGAAGAGGTGGAGCTCGCCGACGAGGTGCTCGACCCACAGGCCTTGACCATCGGTTTTGCGCGGCGCTTCGCGACGTACAAGCGCGCCGATCTTCTCTTTCGCGACCTCGATCGCGTCAAGCGGCTGCTTACCAATCCAAAGCATCCGGTGCAGCTCATCTTCGCCGGGAAGGCGCACCCTCAGGACCGGGGCGGTAAGGACTTGATTCGCTCAATCATCCACGCGAGCCGCGATCTCGGTCTTCGCGGACGGGTCGTCTTCATCGAGGACTACGACATGCGAATCGCGCGCGCGCTCGTGAGCGGCGTCGACGTATGGCTCAATACTCCGCGGCGTCCTCTCGAAGCGAGCGGCACGAGCGGAATGAAAGCCGCCGCGAACGGGGGCCTCAACGTGAGCGTGGTGGATGGCTGGTTTGCAGAGGCGTGGCGCGACCACGGGTGGGAAGTGGGTTGGGCCGTCGGCCGGGGCGAGGAGTACCCCGAGGCGAGCGGAGACGCGCGCGAAGCGGAGTTGCTTTACGATCTGCTCGAACGCGAGGTTGTACCGCTCTTTTTCGACCGCGGCGGCTCGGACCGGCTCCCGCGCGGGTGGATCGAGCGAATGAAGAACGCCATCACCAAGCTCGTCATTCGTTACAACACAGCACGGATGGTCCGCGAGTACGCCAAGCGCTTCTACGTTCCGGCCATTCGCCTTTCGCACAACCTGACCGAAGGCGACCTTGCCGCGGCCAAGCTTCTCACCGCGTGGAAAGAGCGCGTACGAGATGCATGGCCGGGCGTCGCCGTGAAGGAAATCCGGCTGGAGTCGCGTGACGAAGTGGCCGTCGGTGAACCGGTGAAGGTGTCCGCGATCGTCCAGCTCGGGATGCTGACACCCGACGACGTGGCCGTAGAGCTTTACCACGGCCCAACCTCGGGGGGCCACGAGATCGGGCAAGGCAACATCGTGCGCATGCTCCCCAACGACGGCGCGCCCGATGGGCACGGGCAGTGGCGCTATTCGGGGGAGATCCCCACGGCCGAGAGCGGCGCGCACGCCTTTGCGGCGCGAATCGTCCCTTACAACGAAGCGATGAGTCATCCTTATGAAACGTCGCTCATTCATTGGGCGTGACGGGCGGGGGATCCCTGCCACGGGTCCATTTTGCTGCGAGCTCCAAACATGGCCGCCTTCTGAACGCGACCCACGGAGGGCGTGATGGGGCGAGGCTTCGTCGATCTGCACTGCCACTGGGTCGCGTCGATCGACGATGGGGCGCGTACCCCCGACGAGGGACTCGCGATGCTGCGGGGGCTGCATTCGGCCGGATTCGACACGGTCGTGGCGACTCCGCACATGCGGCCGGGAATGTTCGACAACACGAAGAGCGGCATCGAAGCGGCCTTCGCCCTCATGCAGCCGATGCTCGCGGCGGACCCCTCGCTTCCCGTCGTCCATCTCGCGAGCGAGCACTTCTTCGACGACATCGTGTTCGGCCGCCTCGTGCGAGGCGAGGCGTTGCCTTATCCCGGTAACGCCGCTCTGGTGGAGTTCGGGCCGAATGGTTTCCCGAGCCGCATTCAGCACCGATTCTTCGATCTCCGGCGCGTCGGCATCGTTCCGGTGTTGGCGCACCCGGAGCGGTACGAGTCGGTGTGGCGCGACGACGCTTGCCTCGATCCTCTTCTGGACGCCGGCGCGCACCTCCTTTTGGACGTCTGCGCGCTGGTCGGAAAGTACGGCCGCGCTCCCCAGCGGGCCGCGGAAAAGCTTCTCGAGGAGGACGCCTACGAAGCGGCGTGCTCGGACGCCCACAAGCCGAGCGACATCGAAATCGTCGTTCGCGCGATTGAGCGACTCACCGCCTTGGTGGGGCCTGCCGAGTCGGTCCGTCTGCTCGCCGAGGGTCCGCGTGGCATTCTGTCGGGCACTCTGCGCCGCGAAGATCGCAAGGGAGCCCCTTGAAGGAGCAAATCGCCGTCATCGGGTTGGGCTATGTCGGGCTCCCCGTGGCGCTCGCGTTCGCCCGCCGATTCCCGAACACCGTCGGGTTCGATGTCCAAGTGGAAAAGGTCGAAGAGCTCCGCCGGGGATACGATCGAAACAAGGAGCACACGGGTCATGTTCTAGGCGCCACGTCGTTGAAGTTTACGAGCAACGAGGCTGACTTGAGGGGCTGCACGTTCTTCGTCGTCGCGGTGCCGACGCCGGTCGACCGAAACAACGTGCCGGACTTGACCCATGTCGACGACGCGACCCAAAGGGTCGGTCGCGTCCTGTCGAGAGGAAGCGTCGTGGTCTACGAATCGACCGTGTACCCGGGCGTCACCGAGGAGGTGTGCGGCCCGATCCTCGAGCGGGTCAGCGGGATGCGTCGCGGCGTGGACTTCACGCTCGGCTATTCGCCTGAGCGAATCAACCCCGGCGACAAGCAGCACACTCTCGAAAAAATCACCAAAGTGGTGAGCGGAGAAGACGCGGCCACGCTCGACCGCGTGGCGGCCGCGTACGCCGTAATCATCGACGCCGGTGTCCACCGTGCCCACAGCATCAAAGTCGCCGAGGCCGCCAAAGTCATCGAGAATACCCAGCGCGATCTCAACATCGCCCTCATGAACGAGCTCGCGATCATCTTCGACCGAATCGGGATCCGGACCGCGGACGTTCTCGCCGCCGCCGCGACGAAATGGAACTTCCTCGATTTCCGTCCCGGTCTCGTGGGGGGTCACTGCATCGGCGTCGATCCTTACTAC
Source organism: uncultured delta proteobacterium (assembly GCA_963831555.1). Taxonomy (GTDB): domain Bacteria; phylum Myxococcota_A; class Polyangia; order Polyangiales; family Polyangiaceae; genus Palsa-1150. The sequence goes on along the minus strand of CAWHQT010000007.1, from coordinate 97,450 downwards.
CTCACGATGAAGGCGCAGCAGCTCGGCTACCAGCCCGAGGTCATACTCGCCGGACGGCGTATCAACAGCAGCATGGGTCCGTACCTCGCGCAGCGCGTCGTCAAGTTGCTCATCGACGGGGACATGACGGTCAAGAATGCGCGCGTCGGAGTTCTGGGTCTGACGTTCAAGGAGGATTGCAACGACGTCCGCAATAGCAAAGTGCCGGACATCGTTCGGGAGCTCCGCCAGTTCGGCATCGAGCCCATGGTGCACGACCCGATCGCGGACCCCGCGGAGGCCCGGCACGAGTACGGTCTCTCGCTGGTCGCGATCGACGAAATGGTGAGCCTCGACGCGCTGGTCCTCGCCGTCTCTCACGCGTGGTACCTGGCGCAGGGCCAGGCCAGGCTCATGGCGATGATTCACGACGGGGGGGTTCTGGTGGACGTGAAAAGCGTGCTCGATCCGTCGCGGACCGAACGCGCCATCCGGTACTGGAGCTTGTGAAGGTCTGGCCGCTTTTTCCCACCGTCCGCGTGCTATAGGCTCGCGGCTGTGTCCGTAGCTCCCACGAATATCCGTTTGGCGTCGGGTGCCCCTCCCCGCGGCTTCTTGCGGCGGCATGCGGGCAAAATGGTGGCTTCGGCAGCCATCACGTTCGGAATCGTTTACACGGTCCACAAGGGGGGGCTGAAGTTTCTCCCGGAGGGGGGGGACTTCGAGCACGTTCGCGCGTGGACGATTCCCGTTTACGTCCTCTTGTATTTCGGCATGAATTGGTTTCGAAGCGTCCGCTGGCGTTTCCTCCTTCGATCGATCGCGCAGGTGCCGCAGAAGAAGCTCGTGGCCGTTTCGTGGATCGGATTCGCGGCCATTCTCATCATACCGTTTCGCCTTGGCGAGATCGTGCGGCCCTACTTGATCCGCACGCCCGTGGGAAAGCGGGGCGGCTTCGTCCACACCAAGCCCATCACGCTGACGGCGGCGGCAAGCTCGGTCGTCGCCGAGCGCATCATCGATGGCCTCTACCTGAGCCTGGTCCTCGCGGTGGCGCTCTTCTTCGTGCCGACGATTCAGCCCCTGCCGGACCATGTGGTGGGACTGCCCGTGTCCGTCTCGCAAGTGCGGTGGAGCGGCTACGCGATGCTCGGGCTCTTTGGCGCCGCGTTCACGACGATAGCGGTATTTTACTTCGCGCGATCATGGGCTCATCGTACGACCCTTTCCGTGGTGGGTAAGGTGTCGCATCGCCTCGCGGAGAGGCTTGCGGGTCTCTTCGAGAAGTTCGCGGACGGGCTCCACGTTTTCGGCCGAGGCAAGGATGCTTTGGGTTTTCTGGCCGAGACGAGCCTCTATTGGGGATTCAACGCCCTGGGAATGTGGGTCCTGGCGTGGGGCTGCGGCGTGGTGCACAACGACGGCTCGGCCGCCACCTTCGGCGAAGCGTGCGCGCTGATGGGCATGCTCGGGTGCGCGGTGTTCATTCCTGGGCCGCCGGGGATGCTCGGGGTCTTTCAGGCGGGCATCTACGCGGCCATGACCATGTATTACCCGACGAGCGTCGTGACCGGGGCGGGCGCGGCGTATGTGTTCTTGCTTTACGCGCTGCAGGTGGTTCTCACGATGGTCCTGGCGTGTATCGGGCTCGGCTTCGAGCGCGGAGGGCTCCGCGCGCTGGAGGAGGCCGAGAGCGTGGGCGCAATCGTGTAGTTAGGAAACCACGGTCACCCTGAGCGCTTCGCTCCGGCTCGACTCGCTTCGCTCGCTCGCCTCCACTCTCGGAGCCTGGCTCGCACGGCACGTCGAGGGGAGCGATGCCGCTCCTCCTCGAGCTCCCCAGCAGGACAAGACCCGCGTTTCCTAGAGCCCATAGCGCCAAGACAAAGAAGACACGAAAGTTGGCCGCTCCGAACGCCATCCGCTAACCGGAAAGTCGCATGGACCGACGCGTATCGAAGGCTGCGCTCGTCGGAGCGATGTGCGCGGGATTCGTCGGGGCGGCATGGGTCGCGTTCAGCGCTCACTGGGCGGAGGCGAAGGCTACGTACGAGTCTCCCTACGGCTACGAGCGAACCTGGAACGCCGCGCTCCGGCTCGTTCGGGTCGACAATGGCTGGAAAGTGACGGAAAAAGACGAGTCGAGCGGCTATTTGCTGTTCGAATACCGGTCACCGGAGAGCGCGAAGGCGTCCCCCGGATCGGTGGAGCTCGTTCGCGCGGGCGACGGCAACGGGCCCGTCAGCGTGCTCGTGGAGATCGCGCAAATGCCGCACTACCACGAGCAGCTGATGCTCGACACGCTCGCTTCGAAGATGCGACGTGAGTACGGCGAACCGCCCGTTCGACCCCGGCGCGAGCCAGCCACCCCCGAGGCGCCAGACGCGGGCTCGGACGAGGGCACCTAGTGCCGTCCGCCATAAGTTCGGCCGGAGTCGACGGCACTCGCAAAGCCGCGGGAGCGGCTTTGGGGGTCCGGGGCGAAGCCCCGGGAAAACAAGATAGTTTCGCCTCGGCGCAGCCGACCGCGCAGCGGCGTCGGAAGTCCGGTAGGACTTCCGACGGCGGAACTAGAGAGCAGCACCTCTCGGCTCGCAGGCTTGCGCGCCGGATCGGGTTGCCTTTCAATGAAAGTCTCGGCTCATCGCCGGTACGTCGTAAAGGCTCAAGCGCTCGAGTCTGTTGGGTATCACGTAAATCACCTCCCCTTCCCTCTCGATCTTGCCGTGGGCAACGAGCAGCGAACTCGACGTCGCCACGTGACGCCAACGCTCGAACGTCTTGGCCCACAGGATCAAATTGATGAAACCAGTCTCGTCCTCCAGCGTGATGAAGACAACGCCGCTGGCCGTCTGCGGCCTTTGACGGCAGATAACCATTCCACTGGTGCTCACGCGTGCGCCATGAGGCAATGACGCAAGGACCCGCGCTGTCGCGAAATGCCGCGGGAGCGACGCGCGCACCACGCTCATCGCGTGATCGCCCACGGCAACCCCGGTTGCGCGGTAGTCGAGCGAGAGCTGCTCGGCACGCGGCATCGGAACGAATTTCGGAGTTTCATCGCCCAGGTCCACGGAGGCCCACAGGTCACGCTCGCGCGGGCCGCGAGCCTTCCAAATCGCCTCACGCCGTCCGAGGCCGAACACCGAAAGCGCGCCAGATTCGGCGAGCGATTCGATCGCTCGTTTTTCTATACCTCCGCGCGCGACCAAATCCTCCACTCCGAAAAACGGGCGCTCCCGCCGTGCCCGTTCGATGCGACGCCCCATCTTTTCGCCGAGGCCCGTGATTAAGCGCAATCCCAATCGCAGAGCCGGCGGTTTGGCGGACGCATCGGAGCCCCCCTCGAGGGTGCAGTCCCAACCGCTCGCGTCGACGCAAACCGGCAGAACGTCTACGCCATGACGCTCGACGTCTTTGACGATCGTGGCCGGCGAGTAAAACCCCATCGGTTGGCTGTTGATCAGCGCGGCCGCAAACGCGGCCGGATGGTGGACCTTCAACCATGCTCCCGCGTAAACGAGGTGCGCAAAACTGGCAGCGTGGCTCTCAGGGAAGCCGTATTCACCGAATCCTTTGATTGACTCGTATAAGCGTTCGCCGAACTCCCGGGCGATGCCGCCTTTTTCGAATCCATCGAGGAGGCGGCTACGATGGCGCTCGAGCTTGCCGTTGCGACGCCATGCGGCCATGTCACGGCGCAGCTGGTCGGCCTCGCCGCCGGTATAGCCGGCCCCGGTGATTGCAATCTGCATTACCTGCTCCTGGAACAGCGGGACGCCCAGCGTGCGATCGAGGATCGGCGAGAGCTTTGGATGCGGGATGGTCACCGGTTCTTCGCCCATGCGACGACGCAAATACGGGTGAACCATCCCTCCTTGAATTGGGCCGGGCCGTACGATGGCGACCTCCACGACCAGATCGTAAAAACACCGAGGCCTCAGTCTCGGCAGCATCGCCATCTGCGCGCGACTCTCGATCTGGAAGACTCCCACCGTGTCCGCACTGCATATGGCGTCGTAGACGGCCTGGTCCTCCGAGGGGACGGACGCCAAGCGATCGATGGCGGATCCGGCCGCGATGCGTGCGTCGCTCTGCGACAGGGCGAGGGCTTTGCGGATCGCGGTCAGCATTCCCAAGCCGAGGATATCGACCTTGAAGAAGCCAAGTGTGTCCAGGTCGTCCTTGTCCCAGGGAATGACGGTACGCCCCGGCATCGTCGCGAGCTCGATCGGAGCGACGTTGACCAGAGGTTCTGCGCTGAGGACGAACCCGCCGACATGAATGGATAGATGACGCGGATAACCTTGAATGGCATACGCCATGGAAAGCACTTGGCGCACACGCCTGTCCTCGGGGTCGAATCCGCACGCGCGCACGCGCTCGGGTGGGACCTCGTCGACCTTATCCCACCACGACACGACCGCGCTCAAGCCATCGGTCTGCTCGAGCGACAGCCCGAATACTTTGCCCACTTCGCGGAGAGCGCTCTTTCCTCGATACGAGATGACCTCGCTGACCATCGCGGCGCGGTCTCTCCCGTAGGTCTTGTAAATGGCCTGAATCACCTCTTCCCGACGCTCGTGCTCGAAGTCGACGTCGATGTCCGGAGGTTCGCGACGTTCGGAAGAGAGGAATCGCTCGAAGAGAAGATTGCTGCGCGAAGGGTCTACCGCCGTGATGCCGAGGCAATAACATACGGCGCTGTTCGCCGCGCTCCCGCGTCCCTGACAAAGAATGTCGAGAGAGCGCGCGATCTGAACGATGGAGTGCACGCTTAGAAAATACGAAGCGACCTGCAGCTCCGCGATGAGCCCCAGCTCTCTTTCGATCTGCGTGCGCACGCCTTCCGGCAAGCCTTGTGGATATCTCGTCCGGACCCCCTCGTACGTCAGGCGCCGGAGCACGCTGTCGGGAGTTTGGCCCGCCATGGAGGCGAAGGCCGCGTGGCGCTCCATCTCGCACGGAAATCGGTAGGCGAGCTCGCGCATCGAGAAGCGGCACGCGTCGCCGACTTCGTGAGCTCGGGCAAGCCACGCGGGATTGTCTGCGTAAAGCCGTCCCATCTCGTCTTGCGACTTCAAATGCGCCTCGACGTTCGGCAGTAGAGACCGCCCCGCTTCGTCGAGCGTCACCCCTTCGCGAATGCAGTGAAGTACGTCGAACACGGGCTTGTCCTCGCGGCGGGCGAAGAGCACGCGATTGGTGGCGCAAACCGGCACGGCGAGGGCGTGCGAGAGGCTCGCGACGCGGGCGAGGCGACGCGGGTCTTCGCCGTCGAAATGACGCCAGATGGCGAGGGAAAGCCGCGCGCCGAACGCTTCCTTGAGGTCCGCGATGCATGCCTCGCTCCGCGTTGCGGCGAGGCACCAAAGGCCGCTCGCGAGGGCGCAAATGCGCTCTAGAGGCACGCCGGCGAATTGGTTGCGCGGCACGCCCTCGTGCGGCTTTCGCGCGTGACCTTTTGGGTGCCTTTCGTGGCTCTCGGTCAAAAGACGGCAGAGGTTGACGTACCCTTCGTGCGTTCCGACATGAAGCCACAGCTCCTCGCGATGTGCACCGTCAACCGCGACCTCGCATCCGATCACCAAACGCACACCGGCTTCGGCGGCGGCTTCCATCGCGCGCACGATGCCATAGAGACCATCGCAATCCGCGATCCCAATCGCGTCGTAGCCGAGCGCGGCTGCTTGCTTTACGAGTCTTTGCGGCGGCGATCCGCCCCGTAAGAACGAGAAGTTAGTCCGTGCGGCGAGTTCGATAAACATCGCTACCTGCCGCAATCACGGGCCCAAAGAGCTGCATCCTCTCCCCCAAGCCCCCCCCCAAGCCCCCCGGCTTCCAGTTCCGGCCCCACCCTCAGAGCGCGGCATGGGGCATCCGCTCCCTAACGAGCGACAAGAGCGCGTCGATGTCGAATGGTTTACCGAGCCTGGGGTTCTTTACGGTCGAAAGAAAGTCGCGCGCTCGCGCCGTAAATATGCCGCCCGTGATGAACACCATCCGCTTGGCTTGCGTCGCGTCGACCTTCCGCACTTCTTCGTAAAGTGCGGGTCCGTCCATCTCGGGAAGCATCAAATCGCAGAGAAGTATGTCAAAACGCTCTCCAGACGCGACGGCTGCCAGGGCTTGCTTCGCGCTCGTCACGGCCAAAACCGTACCTTCCTTCGATAATAGTCTCTCGAGCGAAAAGCACACGATCGGCTCGTCATCCACCACCAAAATACGGCCGCGCGACGGGAAATCGACCGAAGACGAAGGCGGAGGAGGCACGCTGCTGACACGGGCGCGCCCATTGACGTCAGCGGAACGCGGGGTGGCCGAGGGCAAATCCAATCGAAATACGGTCCCCTTTCCCACTTCGCTGTCGAAATTCAACGTTCCTCCGAGCGAGGTGACGATGCCGTGGCAAATCGCGAGACCGAGACCCGTCCCGATGCCGACCGGCTTGGTGGTGAAGAACGGTTCGAAAATGCGCCCGCGTACTTGCGGCGGAATGCCGACGCCGTTGTCTCGCACCTCGACGACGATCCGATCGAGTCCAGACGCTTTGACGACGACGTGGATCTCGTTCTGAGAAGCACGATCTTCGGGCAGCGCCTGCAAGGCGTTGAGAAGGAGGTTCAAAAATACCTGACCCAGACGCGCTTCGTTGGCAACCACGGTGTGGACGCCGCCATATTCCTTCACGAGATGGGTGCGATGGCGAATCTCGTTGGCGACCATCGCGAGCGCCGCCTCGATGACCTGGGTGATGTCGAGCGTCGCGCGCGTCTCGTTCTCCGGGCGAGAGAACGTCTTCAAGCCACGGACGATGTCTCGAATACGCTCGGCACCATTGCGGGCATGATCCAGCGCGTCGACGACCTCATTCTGGTTGGCCACGAGTTCTCGTGGCAAGAGCTTCGGCAGCTCTTCGATGACGTATCCGATGTTGAGCAGAACGTAGGCAAGAGGATTATTGATTTCGTGGGCGACTCCGGCCGCCAGCGTTCCGAGCGAGGTGAGTCGATCCGTTTGCGCCAGACGCGCTTGCAGCTCGCGATGCTCACTCGCGACGAGCAGACGGTCGATCGTGTCGATCAGCGTGTCGTAGTCGACCGGCTTCTTCAAATACGCCTCTGCATCGATCGCAGCGGCCTTCGCCGTCGAGTCCGCGCTGAGCGCGAGCACCGGGATGCTCGCCAACTGCGGGTCGTCCTTCTGCTCGACGCGGAATTGCCAGCCGTCCATGACGGGCATCATCAAATCGAGGAGGATCAGATCGGGCTTGGGCGACGTGCGGAGCCAATCGAGCGCCTCGCGACCGTTGGAACACCCGCTCACCTGAAACCCCTCCATGGAAAGCAGCCCGTCCAGTGCCTCGCGAATGTCCGCATCGTCTTCGACCACGAGAAGGGTCCGGGTCGACGCGCGCTTTTCGAATCCTGGCGACCGCATACGAGCACCATTGTGCCTTAGCCCCGTGCACTGTCGATGCCTACGTATGAGGCAAATTGCCTCAATCGATCCATCCCCGCAGCCGCGCAGCCTCACCTCGTTCGCGGAGCTCCACCCAGGCAAGTCCACGCCATTCTCCGAGCACGGCACGTGGATTCGATTCGTGATCATGTACGTCACGAATGTTTCCGTTTGCCTTCACGTCACGAGGAATCGGGATCCACGCTGCGACGAGGTCGCACTGGTGAAGGCCAAAGCGCCACCATTGTACGGCTTCGATTCGAGCGAGCAGTTCCATCTCCCCAAGAAGCCATGATCGCGGAACGCACGACGGCGGGACGACACGCGAGGGTTCGACAGCCGAGGTCACCCCCGGATGCCGACGAGCCGCGTTTGCGCCACCGAACGGGACCAGGTGCGTACGTTCCCAGGCAATCCACGTATCACCGAGCGCGAGCGTACCGAGGCACGTCTCACCAAGCTCCGCCGTGAGCTCGGAGACGAGCCCCGGAAGTGCCCGCAATGCTTTCGGCTCGGGTGCAAACATGTCGAGTGCATGCGCTGGAGCTTGCGCAAGCTCCGCAGCTCGAAGCGTGACCGCAATTACGGGAGCAGCAACCGTTTCGCGATCGAGCCGCGCACGCACGATGGCGAGAAGGTCAGACGCATGCGAGATGGGAGAAGGAAGGGTGACGTCGAGCCTCGAAATAGGAGGCATCGCATGGCCAGTTGCTTCGCATAAGCCACGATCCAAGGTAAGCACGATTTCGACGCGGAGCGCTGCCATGGCGCGGCCTTCGAGTCGTGCTGCCAATCGGTCGCAGAGTGTCTTCATCACGAAAGCGAGTGCCTCGATGCTGGCAGCGCCCCAATCGAGCTCGATGCGCTCTTCCGGCACCTCGGGAGGGCGCCATGCATCGATCGGCGCGCGATCTTCTCCGTCGAGAAGTTGAAGCACGTCCGGTGCGCGAGAACCAAGCCTTGTACCAAAGGACCGACGCGGCAGTTTTTGCAGGTCTCCACACACGTGGAACCCCAGATTGGAAAGCCACGCGCTCGTATCCCCGTCGAGCGCGAGTGCGGCGATGGGCAAGGCGCGTACTGCCGCCGCTTCCTCGCTCTCCGGCACGACGAATGTACGCTCTCCTTGCCCCTTTTCTGCTTTTCCCTCTGCTTTTCCCGAAGGTGCGAATCGCGCCATTGCCGCTGCGATGCGCGGTCCCCCGGCGATCGCGATTCGGCACGCGTGGCCCATTGCACGAACACGCTCGCCGAGCGCTTCGGCAAGCTGGCGCTCTCCCCCCTTGAGATGCGCGCAGCCGCCTACTTCGACCCAGACGAGATCTTCTGCGTCGCAGAATGCAACGGTCGGACCGAATGCGAGCGCCGCTTCTGCCACACGCGCGAGGGCTTCGCGAACAGCCTCTCGTGCAATGACGCGTATACGCAAATTGGCGTATTTGGCACGCGCTGCCGCCACGGTCTGTCCGGCGCGAACACCGAGGGTGTGCGCCTGCACCGAAACGAAATCGAGCCGCGTGCTTCCGCGAATGTCGCGCTCGGTCTTCACGGCCCCCTCTGGACGCGCGACGACGACAGCAAGAGGCGATTCACTGGATACCCTCCCGCCGCCCTCGCCTTCTTGAAGGGGCGGCGGCAGGAAATCGAAGTCGATGGACTTCGGGTGAGAAACCCCACGGTCTGAAATTCTCTCTTTCTCTTTCACGATCTCGATACGGATCGCGGTGAGAGCGATGCACGCAACGCGACGGACGACGCGGCTCATGGCGAATGCCTGCCGTTAGACGCATGCAAAGGCGCAAAAGGAATGGTCTTTGCTAATCCGACGCGACCTCGCTTGTCTTTTGCCACGCGAACAACAAGTTCACCCCGACTCCGCCGTTCGAGCTCGAGCCGCAACGCTACGGGCCAGGGCGTCGTACGCTGCCGCAACGAGTCGGTTAAAAGCAGTACGGTAGCGCCGCTCGGTTCTGCGGCGAGCGCCAGCCTCCGAACGAGTACTTCGGGAGGCCACGCTTTTCGTTTGCCTCGTTTGCTTATCCCCCTCCCGGTTTCGCAAGCTTCTTGTAAGGCTTGATGGGCACGAGGAATTGCGTCGAAATCCACGACGACAACCTCGAACGCTCCGGACCCCACGACTTTCACCGCAACCCGTCCGAGCTCTTCACGAGGAGCGCGCACGACGAGCATTCGACCAAGGTCCACCCCCGCGGAGATTACGCCTGGAGCATGAAGGGTTCCTTCTGGATCAATCCAAACGCACCACCCTCTTGGCGAACGTTCTTGTCCCGCGCGCACTGCAGCGAGTGCAATGCTTGTCGCTCCGCCGAGCGCCCTGGGTGCTGTGAGTTCCACGACCCCCCTCGGCAATCCGCGGTCAGGCAAAATGTCATCCAGACCCGGCCAGCCGAGGGGCAAGGAAGGCTCCGCTTCGTCTCCAAGCGCGAAGCGAAGCTTACCCGCGCCAAATCGAGCGAAAAGGAGGCTTTCAATGTCGTGCGAGGCAGACATGGCAGCACCAGGGACTGAACAAGTTAGCAGCTAGGGGAGAGGAGTGGCAAGCGGTGCTAAGGTCCGCTCGGTTTCTCCGGGGAAGATCTTCTCTGCCCCACGTCTTTCGCGCGCCCGCGTCGCTTCCCAGCTGTTGTTCTCTAGTTTGGCAGTTTGGCAGTTTGGTGGGTTCTCCGATCTCCAACGTCCGAAAAAAGGCCAGCCCTTTCAGTGTCTTCGAATCCAACAGGCGAAACGCGGGTGGAGAGCGGCTTGCCGCTTGAAGAAGCGTGCTTTCAGCGCCTCCGGGCGCTTCTTGCTTCGATGGAGTCCGTGCTCGTCTGCTACTCCGGTGGGGTCGACAGCGCATTCGTTCTCTCCGCAGCACACAGCGTGCTCGGCGACCGCGCCGTCGGGATGACGGCCGTCTCTCCGAGCCTCCCTTCTTTCGAACGCGAGGCGGCGATCGCGGTTGCCCAACAGATCGGGGCGCGCCACGAGTTGGTCGATTCACTGGAAATCGAGCGGCCCGGCTATGTCACGAACGGGCCGGACCGGTGCTTTCACTGCAAATCCGAGCTTTATGACATCGCCGAACACAAGAGGCGCGAATGGGGCCTCGGCCATGTCCTGAACGGCACCAACCTGGATGACCTGGGCGACTACCGTCCCGGGCTCGAAGCCGCAAAAAGGGCCAACGTACGGAGCGTGCTCGTGGAGTGCGGCTTCCGGAAGATCGACGTACGGCGATGTGCTCATGCGATGGGACTGGCGATCTGGGACAAGCCCGCGAGCGCGTGCCTGTCGAGCCGAATTCCCTACGGCACCGAGGTTACGCGAGAGCGTCTTGCCCAAATTGGCGGCCTGGAAGCAGAACTTCGTGCGCTGGGATTACGGCAAGTACGCGTCCGCTGGCACGCTCTGGGCACGACTTCTGGCGACCGCTCGCTCGCACGCATCGAGGTGGCGCGCGAAGAGCTCGCGCTGGCGTTCGAGGCCCGTGACGCGATTGCCACGGCGGGTACGCGATTCGGCTTCGCGTACGTGACGCTTGATCTCCAAGGGTATCGCATGGGCAGCCACAACGAGGTTCTCGCCGGAAGAAGTCTGCGCGTGGTGTGACGGGAAGAGACGCTCGTTTCATTCTTCGCGCGATGGCCGGCAGGGGCCGACGCGGCATCGCTATCCAGCATCTCGATATCGTGCGATGCATGCGCAAGAATAGAAGTTGTTCGCGGGCTCCAATTGTTTCTAGAGGATTTCATGAACGCCACCGCAACTCGCCATCTCGTCAATCTTCGAAGCGAGCGCTCCGGGAGATACAGGCCCGTACAGAGCCGTTGCCCTATCCATCGCGTCTTCGAACGAGCAAACTCATGAAGATTCGCATCGGCTACGAGCTGAACTACGAGTGCACGCAGCCTACCCCGATGATCCTCATGCTGAACGTACATTTCAGCCGCGTTTCGGACATGATCATCCCGGACCATTTGCACACGGATCCATCCATACCGATCCGGGCGTATCGTGATTCGTTCGGCAATTGGTGCACTCGAATCGTCGCCCCTCCCGGCCACACGCGCATTTTCGCCGACGCGCTGATCAACGAAACCGGATTGCCGGACCTGGTCGTTCCGCAAGCCGCGCAGACGCGCGTCGAGGATTTGCCCGAAGAGAGCCTGATGTTTCTGCTTGGAAGTCGGTATTGCGAAACCGACAGGCTATCGGAGATCGCCTGGCAGCTGTTCTCCAATGCACCGAGAGGCTGGGGGCGCGTTCAAGCCATCTGTGATTTCGTGCACAATCACATCACCTTTGGATATGCCTATGCCCGCGCGACCAAGACGGCGTGGGACGTTTACCAGGAGCGCACTGGGGTGTGCCGAGATTTCGCTCACTTGGCCACGGCGTTTTGCCGGTGCATGAACATTCCGGCGCGGTACTGCACGGGGTACCTCGGCGACGTCGGAGTACCGGCGGTCAACGCGCCCATGGATTTCTCCGGATGGTTCGAGGCCTACCTGGATGGCTCTTGGTATACGTTCGACGCGCGTCACAACGTGCCGCGCATCGGTCGCGTCCTGATCGGACGCGGGCGCGACGCCGCCGACGTCGCCATCAGCACCGCATTCGGCCCCAACGTCCTCAGCGGCTTCAACGTCTGGACGAACGAAGTCAAGGCACAGTGACGCGCGCGTGAAATCCCCCTGAGCTCAAACCGGGTTTCGGAAGCGCCATGTCGCCGCGACCGCTTGTACGATGGGAATTCGGAGGCCCGGATTGGGATGGGTGCGTAAGAAGCCGAGCAGCGGATTTTCGCCCGAAGCGGCCTCGATGCGGCTGAAGAAGTCGAGGAGCCAAAGCCCCCCCTCCTCACCCCACCGGTACGCCGCGAATGCGCGAGCCCGTCCCGTATCCAGGGTGTTGATGCACCCGTTCGTGTCCGCCATAATCTCGTTCGGTTGATTGAGACCCGGCACGATCGCCGTCGCGAGTTGACCTAGCTGCGCGATGGCCGGCCCCACGCCTGCCGTTTGCCCGTTCGCACATCCCGTATGACCCAGATAGTGGTGAGAGAGTTCGTGACCGAAGGTGAACGCGACGATCTCGTCGAATATCTCGTGCGCGCGTGAGACGCGCCGCGGGTCCGACCCATAGCGGGGTGCGATGATGCCCCAAGGGATTGCCGCGCTGCCGCCGTCGCTGGACACGAGACGCGGCACGACAAAGCTCACGTAGGCGCCGTAGGTTTGGGTTCCGAAGAGCTCATCGGTCGCTTTGGTTTGCGCGATGCCGTCGACGGCCTCGAGCAGCCCTTCGGTCCCCGCCACGAAGGGGGCGCCGCTCTCGTCACACCCGGCGAAGGCATTGATCTCGTTTGGATTCGGGTCGAATACGAGGGGAATCGTCGCGACGCGCGCAGCGTTTTGCGAGTTGAGATGAGCGATGAGCTCGCGGACGACGCCGCGTACCTCCTCTTGCCACGCCGCGGGGCCCGCGAGTGCGCCGAGCAGGGGACGATCGGCGCCCGGAGCGAGCGGGCGCGACGCGAGCCCCGGAGGAGCCGGCTGCGCCGTGGCCACCGGCGCGGGCGGGTACGCGGGGACGACACCGGCCAAATTCGGCGGCGCCGCCTGCGCGGGATACGGCGCTGCGTAGGGCGGATAGGAATACGGTTGCACGGGGGGCGGCGGCGCGCCGAGCGCGGTCTGCGAAGGGGGAGTTTGCCGAGCGCCTTCGCACCCGAACGCGAGCCCGACGGCCAGCCCCCATGAGAGCCACGATGGAGCGGCCGACGATGCCTTCGAAAATCGCATTGGTTGTCACGCGCTCCGCCTACGACGAAGCCTCGGCCGTGGAGATCCCTTCACGAATATCGCGCAGGGCTTGCCCGATCGAACGCGCATCCTGGTAGCGGTCCGCCGGTGCAACGGCCATTGCCTTTTCGATGATGCTGCGCCAGGCGGTCGGGACGAAAGCCGCGGCCCTCTGGGTCCCCGAATCCAGCCGCAACACCGTTCGACTGCTCGTCCGCACGAGGCCGCTCGGGGTCTGCGGCGGCGGTGGTTCGCCCACCAGGCACTCGAAGAGCAAAGCTCCGAGCGCGAATATGTCACTCCGGGCGTCCACGTCGGCGGTCCCCGCCTCTTGTTCCGGTGACATGTAGCCTGGCGTGCCCAAGGGGCCGCCCGTATTCGTAATGCGCGTTTCTTCCCATTCGACCCGGGCAATCCCGAAATCGAGCAGCTTGACGCGCTCCAGTCCGGCGGGCGCGTCGAGGGCCAGATAAATGTTGGACGGCTTGAGGTCACGGTGGACGACCCCTGCCGCGTGCACCGCGGCCAAGGCGTCGCAGATGTCAATCGCGATGGGCAAGAGCTCGAGCGGGGAAAGGCGCCGGCGGACTTGAACGCGCGACGCGAGCGACTCGCCGTTCAGGAGCTCCATGACGAGGTACGCGGTGCCGTCCGGAAGGTGCCCGTGATCGATCACTTCGACGACGTTCGGGTGCCACGAAAGGCCGAGCGCCTCGGCCTCACGGCGCAGCCGGTCGCTCGCGACGGCTTCGTGGGCGGCCGCGGCTCGCAGCAGCTTGATGGCCACCGGCATGCCGTCCGAAATACGCACCGCTTCGTAGATGACGCCCGTAGAGCCCGACCCCATGCGACGCACGATGCGATACTGGCCTGCGGCGACCGTGCCTTCGAGCTGCCCTCCGGCGCCGCGTTCATGGGACTCTTTGAGCGAAAGGCTGCGCTCGAGAGCGTAGACTCGCATTTGCTGCGTATGCGCCTGAGCGCGCCGAACGTTCTCGCGCGACCGCATCGCCCCGGCCATCGCCCCCGCGACCATTGCGGCGAGTGCCATCGCCGCACCGATCCCGAACGGCTCGAGGTGGCAAAGAAGCGGCACCATTCCGACCCCGAGACCCGCAGAAGCGCCCACGATTGCGCCACTCCGCGGGGAAGGAACTTGCCAGAGAACCTCGTATTCCTGCACCACTCCTGCCGCGCGAGACCCCGCCCCCGGCAACGTGCGGGCTATGGCTCCAGAATATCCAAAAAGCGCCGGTACCGCCGCCAGTTCGGCCAAACGCGCCAGACGAAGAAGCCCATCCGATTCCAGCGACGGGTCGTGCGCGAGCGTCACCCGTCCGCGCCAGAAGCCAGGACGCGATCGGATGGTTTCCCACTGCGTGGTTCGTCCGTACTGGCTGTCGACCGAATCGAGTCGCGAGAAGGCTTCTGCGGGCTCACTCGTGCCGCGAAGGATGCGCACCCACACCCCCAGGCCGTCGGGAAACACGAGATACTTCCACGCGCGAGGGATCGCGTCCCGCGAAGCAAGTTCGGCGAATACGAGAAGGGCGCGGTGCAACGCGGCAAGCGGAACCTGCCTGGTCTCGTCCTCCAAATCGTCGCGCACCATACGAATGCTGCGCAGCCACGCGTCGGCGGTGCCCACGCCTTTTTCGGCGGCGAGCGCGCGCGAGAGGGCCTTGAGCACGGCCGTACTCGTTTGGCCGCCCGGAAAGCTTCGGTGGTTCGATCGCCGACGGAACCAAGCTATCCCCCAAAGTCACGGGCCGACCCAGGCATTCGAATCGACCGGCCGGTCATCCTGCGAGCGCGCATCGACGCCATGGTATCGCAAGTGCCACGAAGGATGGACCGGACGCTTGCGGGTGGACAAATACAACGGCTCTCTGTGGGACGTGTCGGAGCGCGAGAGGTCGCGCTTTTTCAGGTACGAGTCCCCGGAGAGACGGCGTGGGTGCTCATCGCGAACGGCTACGGTGTCGGGCTCATCGAGGCGGGCCCGCGCGCGCAACTTCGCGAAGCCATGCGCGGAACGGCGCCTCCGGACCAGGCAGCTTGGAGATCGCGGGTCGAGGGGGCGCGAATCGCGCATATCGATGGGGTCGGCATGGAGTTCGTCCGCGACGGGAGCGGCTATCGCACGACGGACGGCGAGGGCCGGACTCTCCTCGTGACGCTGGACCCGAGGGACCCCCCACGCGTGCCTCGGGAAGCGATGGGGTGGGACGCGCTGGAGGCTCGGGGAAAGCGAATCGCCGAGGCGCTGCTTCGCGCCGACGCGACCGGCCGACGCGAAGGGCTCAGGCGCGCGCTCGCCAAAGCGATAGGCCGTGTCGAACGGCGGATCCAGGCGCTCGGCGGCGACCTGGCGAAGATGAGTGCGGCCGAGCAGGCTGGCCGGCTCGCAACGCTTTTCGTAGCGGAAGCGGCGCGTGCGCCCCGCGGAGCCACGATGCTCAGCGCCGTCGATTGGTCGAGCGGAACGCCCCATGCAATTGCGTTGGCGCTCGACGCGGCGAAGAGCGCGCAGGAGCAAATCGCAGCGATGTTCAAGCGTGCGCGCCGCATGAAGGAGGGCTCGGCAATCGCGTGGGCGCGGCTTCACGAGGCGAACGAGGCGCGCGCGAAGCTCGGGGAGGTGGAGAGGGCGCTCCAGGCCGACGCGCCCGATTTCGACGCCGTGGACGCGCTCGCGCGTGCCGCGGCGCCTCGAGATTTCAAGCTCGCTTCGCGGTCTCTCCCGGGCGCTGCGCGCCCGCGACAGGACGTGGCGCGACCGCCGTACCGCAAATTCATGGGCGCCTCGGGCCTCGCGATTTTGGTCGGCCGCGGGGCCGTGCACAACGACGCTCTGACGATTCGCGTCGCGCGGCCGCACGACCTCTGGCTACACGCCAAGGACCAAACGGGGGCGCATGTGGTCGTCCCCCTGAACAAGGGGGCATCGTGCCCGCCGGATCTTCTGGTCGAAGCGGCCCATCTCGCAGCGCACTTCTCGGAGGCGCGCGACGAGCACGTCGTCGACGTGTCGTACACGCCGCGCCGATACGTCCGAAAGCCGCGCGCAAGCGCCCCCGGAGCCGTGGCGATCGCGCGCGAGAAGGTCATCGTGTTGCGAAAGAGCGATGACCTCCTGCGGAAACTGCTCGCGTCCGAGGTTGACGTCCTCGGCGAGGGCCACACCGCGACAATCGTTCGCGGCGCGAAGCTCTGACCCGGGCGTCCGCTTCGCAAATGACGGTAAGAAAAGAGGAGTTCGGGGTTCTCCCCGGATCGCGGGGCGGGTCGCGAGGCGTTATCGGCGGCTCGAACCCGTCCGTACATAGGGAGGGAGGCGGCGCGTCCGCCCACCCAGAAAGGTCTGGCGATGCGCCGGCGCCCTGCCATAGGGGTTCTCGTTCCGTTCGTGGGTGGCTTCTATTTCGCGAACTTGCTTCGCGGCATTCGGAGCGTCGCGAGTGAACGAGGCGCGCGCGTCGTCGCGTTCCAGACGACCGGCCTCGACATGGCGTGGCCCGCCGAGCCGAGCACGTTGCCGCTCGGATGGGACCGGATCGACGGGTGGGTCGGCGTCGGAGATCTTGCAGGGACCGCGCATTTCGAGCGGGTCGCGCTTGCCGGCAGGCCGCTCGTGACCATCAGCGCGCGCTTGGCCATCGCCGGCGTCGGAACCGTCCTTCCGGACAACCATAACGGGATGCGCGACGCGGTCCGTCACCTGATCGATCACGGCCATCGCCGCATCGCCTTCGCCGGAGCGCTCAACCACGGCGACATTCGAGAACGCCACGACGGCTACCTTGCCGCGTTGCGCGAGGCCGGCATCGCGCCGGATCCCGCGCTCTTCTTTCCCGTCGGGTCGGCGCTCGAGCTCGAGGGGCGCGAACTGGGCAAGCACCTCGTATCCGCTCACCTTCCGTGTACGGCCCTGGTGGCGGGCACGGACTGGAATGCCCTCGGCATTGCGCGCGAGCTCCAGGCCGCGGGATATCGCGTCCCGGAGGACTTGGCCATCATCGGCTTCGACGACGTGGAGCCGGCGCAATACGCAAACCCACCCATGACGACGGTGCGGCAGCCCTTCGACGTCCTCGGGACCCGCGCTGCCGAGATTTTGCTTGCCCGGATCGTGGACGGCACCCCCATGCCGGATCTCGTACGTGTGCAGGCCTCGCTGGTCGCGCGTCAGTCTTGCGGTTGTTCGCGCACATCGGAAAATCGAGCGCCGATGACCATGGCGGCCGGCGAGCTGGATGAGGCCGCCCTCGCGGCCGCTTTGCTCCATGCCGTGGTGCGGGAGCGCCCTCGCGACACGACCGCGAATGGGGCCCCTCTGGCCGCGGACCGAATCGCCGCCCATTTGGGATCGCTGCTCCGAGGTGCCCAGGGAATTGCGCGATCGGAGGTGCGGGCGGCGTGGAGCGCGCTCTTGGGCCTCACGCGTGGCATCGAGGCGATCGAAGTGTTGTTTTCCCTTCTGGAAGAGGCAACCATCGGAGGCCCAGGGGCGCGGCCGGACGTACACCGTGAGTCGTTGGCGGTCGCCCTTGGTCGCGTCCGTGCGGATCTCATGCTCGCCTGGCGCGACGTCGAACAGAGGCGCCTGCGCGCTTGCGACGCGCACGCCGAAGCGAATCACAAGATCGACCTCGCCCTGCTCGGCGCCGACCTCACCCACTCGAAGGACCTTTCATGGTTACGCTGGGCGCGCGTGCGAATGGGGGCTCTGGGCGAATGGGTCCCCTCTGCGAGCGGCGAGCCGCGACGGCTTCTCGTGCGGAGCGTGTATCCGGTGGACAGCGAGCCGAAGGCCCTGCATGGCTCCGAACACCTTGCGTCTGCGTTCCCGAGCGCCGAGCTCTGCGAGCAGCTGGACGATGCGAACGACGACATATTGAGCATCGTGCCCATTACCGGCCACGGCTCCAATCCGGGCCTGCTCGCGGTCATCGGACCGATCGAACCGGAGACGAGCGACGACACGGGGAACCTCGCGCAATGGGCCGCACTGCTCAGCGCGGCGATGTACCGCGAAGAGCTCCTCGCCTCGATTCGAAAGAACGCGCTCCACGATGCGCTGACGGGCTTGCCGAACCGCGCGCTGCTCATGGATCGGCTCGAACAAGCGATCGCGCGGGCGCAGCGAACGGAGACGCGGTTCGCGGTGCTCTTCATGGACCTCGACCGCTTCAAGACGATCAACGACAGCCTCGGCCACATCGCGGGCGATCAGCTCCTGATCCAGATTGCGCGCCGCCTCGGCGAGTGCCTTCGGGCCACCGACACCTTCGCGAGACTCGGCGGCGACGAGTTCGCGATTGTGGTAACCGATCTGACGAACGAAGAGGCGGCCTTCCTGGTCGTCGAGCGATTGCAAGAAGCGCTGCGTACGCCCTTCGAGATCGGAGAGCACCGCGTCTTTACGTCGGCGAGCGTCGGGATCACGACGAGCACCGAGACGTACCAGCGACCCGAGGACTACCTGCGCGACGCCGACACGGCGATGTACCGCGCCAAGTCCAAGGGCCGCGCGCATCACCAGCTTTTCGACGGCCGCATGCACGAGGCGGCGATGGAGCGCCTGAGCCTGGAAGCGGACATTCGGCGCGCGCTCGAACGCGACGAGTTCGTTCTCCATTACCAGCCCGTCATTGCGCTCGATACCGGTCAAATCATCGGTGTGGAAGCGCTCATCCGCTGGCGGCATCCCGAGCGCGGCTTCTTGCCCCCCGCCGCGTTTCTGCCAGTGGCCGAAGAGAGCGGCCTTATTGTCGCGATGAGCGAGTGGGTGATGCGTACGGCCTGCGAGAAAGCGAGTCAATGGCAGCGAGACCTCCCGAGCCCGATGCGCGTCAGCATCAACGTGCCGCCCCAGCAGCTGAAGGACCCGCACTTCGTCGAGCAGGTCCGCGCCAATCTGCGCCGGACCGGCCTCTCGGCCTCCGGGCTCGGCCTCGAGCTGCTCGAGAGCAGTCTCGTCGAAACGGGACCCGTGATCGACGACAACCTTCAAGAGCTGCGCGCCATGGGCATTTACGTCGCGATCGATGACTTCGGCACGGGATATTCGTCGCTCAGCTATCTAAAGCGACTTCCCATCGACGCGCTGAAGATCGATCGGTCATTTACGCAGGGCATCCCTTTGGAGGCCAATGACATGGCCATCTCCACCACGATCATCGCGATGGCGCGCATCCTGAAGCTGAGCGTCGTGGCCGAGGGCGTCGAGACGCGCGACCAGATGGAGTTTTTGCGCCGGCACGGCTGCAACGCCGCGCAAGGTTATTTGTTCAGCCGTCCGATCCCCGCGGACGAGTGCTTCCAGTTCTTCAAGCACGGACGGTATCCCGGCCGCTTGACGGCGCGGCCCGCGGCGCGCGTCTCCGTCTATCCGCAAGTCACCGGCTCGGCCTATCCGCAAGTCACAGGCGCGGACTGACCTCGACGGGTCCGGCACGCGGGTGACACCATGTGCCGTTCCCCCGGTGAGCGCGTGTGGCCTCGCTCCGATGAAGTCTGCTGTCCGTGGGGCAATGGTCCCGCGGACGAGGCCCGTGCATGCCTCCCTCTCCGCCCCCTCGGGCTCAAGCCCGAGGCACCGGAAGACCGGTGCACGAAGCCCGCCGCAGAAGGCGGGCTAAGAGGGTGTTCAACAGGCGTTGCGAGCGACAGGGCAAGGCGGGTGCGAGCACCGCGCGCAATAGCATTTTTCGGCTTTTAGCACCCGTGCACGCGGCTTCATCGCTGGGGCGGAAACGCGGGTGACTCGCAACGGCGCGGCCCTCGTTCGCTATCGCGTTCTCGTTCGTTCGGGAGCGCGATTCCTTCGTTCGTTCGCAGGCATAGAGCGCAGGTCGTGAGGAAACGAAGAAAGGCCGGCGGGACCTGCGCTATTCGTGGGTCCGACCTACGCTCGTTCGCGCGCGAGTGACGCTCGTTCGTGCGCGAGTGACGCTCGTTCGTACGTGAGTGACGCTCGTTCGTGCGCGAGGGACGCTCGTTCGTGCGCGAGGGACGCTCGTTCGCGCGCGAGGGACGCTCGTTCGTGCGCGAGGGACGCTCGTTCGTGCGCGAGGGACGCTCGTTCGTGCGCGAGGGACGCTCGTTCGTGCGCGAGGGACGCTCGTTCGCGCGCGAGTGACGCTCGTTCGTGCGCGAGTGACGCTCGTTCATGGCCGACCTGCGCTCCGATCCGCGCCGTCCTTGCTCGCCCGTGACCGACGGACGCCCCGAGGCGCGCGGCCTTCGCTCGCACGTCCGCCGGCGAGCGTCGTGGACGTCCCGCCGACGATCGGTCGGTCGCGGCGAACGCCCACCGGTTCGCCGGGGAGAGGTTGTGCTTCCCGAGGTTTCTTCGCTCGTGGGCCCGATAGCCCTCGTTTGCCGTCGAGCGCTGCTCTACCTTCCGATCGCGTGCGCCTCGCTGACGTCATCGACCGTTGGATTGGGAGGGTCGAAATCGTGCTCGCCGGGGCCGACGAAGAACTGCGGTCGGGCGAGGAAGCGCTGGCCGCGGGGGACGCCATCGGCGCGCGCTCCGCAGCGCGGCGCGTCCTCGCGCGCGCACCCGAGTCGCTCCTCGGACTGGCGCTACTCGCAGATGCCTGCGAAGCGGGGGGCCTCGACGCGGAGCTCTTGTCGACGCTCGAAGAACTTGCGCGGCGAGCGCCTTCGCGGGCGGAAGTGCTCGTTCGTCTCGGACGCGCGCGCTTGGCGACGGAGGTCGCCCCCGCGGACGTTCGCGACGCGTTCGCGCGCGGCCTGGCGGTCGCCGACGCCGGCAGCGAGGCTCGGCGCGACGCGCTGATCGGCCTGGCCGATCTGGACCTTGCCCTCGGGGAGGGCGAACGCGCGGAGCTTTGGCTGGAACGCGTCGCCCATGATCACTCGCCCGGCGTGGAGGTGCGCCGGGCGGAGGCGCTCCTCCGGCGCGGCGACGCCGTCGGCGCGAAGAAACTCCTGGACACGGTCCCCATCGCGCCTACCGACGCGCGCGCCGAGCTAGTTCTCGGACGCGTGCTCGCCGAGCTCGGGGATCCCGCAGCCTTCGTTCCTCTGGTCCGCGCGATGGTGCTCGACGCGCCGGGAGCCAGCGAAGCGCTCAGCACCGCGCTTGCCCGTCTGCCGAGCGACGCGCAAATGCGCACGCGCGCGCGCTCGGTGGTCGACGCCAAGGGCGAACAGGACATGGCCCGCTGGCGCGCGGCATTCGCTCAGGCCGAAGGGGCTCGCGATGCCGCGAGGAATGCTCTTTGCGACGCGGTCGAATCCGGGGACGCCAGCGCCGCGGGGGCCCTGCTCGATGCGGCGCTCCACGACCATGATCCTCGCGCGCTGCGGCTGGCCCTCGGGGCCTTGGACCCTGATGACGCGGATCCCCGAAAGGCCGACGCCCGCCGGCTCGCACGGGCCCTGGAGCGCGATGGCGTCGACAGGCTCGACGTCATTGCGCCCGTGGCCGATCCAAGTTCGACGCCCTGGGCGGAGGTCATCGCGGCGGACGTGGCGCGCACCCTCGTCCCGGCATCAGGCGCCATCGCCTCGTGGGCTACGCTTCTCGGGCGCCTCAATCTGCACGCGCACGCCGTCGGCGATCTGGAGGCCGCCGCGAGGGGTGGCGAGCTCGCGGCCGACCGATCGCGCCCCGTTCGGCTGGCGGTCGTCGGCGAGTTCAACGCGGGCAAGAGCACGCTCATCAACGCGCTCATCGGAACCGACGCCGCGCCCACCGGCGTGCTTCCCACGACGGCGACAATCCACCACTTGCGCTGGGCTCCCGATCCGTTTGCCAAGATCCTCTTCGCGCACGGCCACGTCCCCCGCGAGCGGATCGTAGCGCTCGGGGAACTGCGCGGAGCGCTCAAAGCGATGACTGCAGACGACGCTGCGCAGGTGGAGCGTGTGGAAATCGGAATGCCGCTCGCCACCCTCGTTCGCGTGGAGATCCTCGATACCCCCGGCTTCAACGCGCCGAATGCCGGACACGAGGCGATCGCGCGCGGAGGCCTGGAGGAGGCGGACATGGCCTTCTGGCTACTCGACGCCACGCAGCCCTTGAAGAGCACCGAGCGGGGGCTGCTGGAAGAGGCCGAACGCGCGGGATTGCCCGTGCAGCTGCTGGTCAACAAGGCCGACCGCCTCGCGCCCGCGGACCTCGCCCGCGTGATGTCCGGTCTCGAAGCCGACCTGGCGAATACTCCAGCGCGATCGTGGACGACCCCGCTGGCCCTCTCGGCCAAGAAGGCGCTGGCCGGAAAGCTCGGCGACGCAGCGGCGCTGCGCGAGTCCGGGTGGGGCGCCGTGGAAAGGCTGCTCGAGGAAGACGTCGTCGCGCGCAGCGCGGAGCTCAAGGAATCCGCGTTGCGCCGCCGCGCCGCCGCGCTGGTGAAGGGGCTCCTGCGAGCCTGGCGCGTCCGAGCCTCAATCGAGGAGAGCGAGGCCAAACGCCGCGCGCAGCGCACGCACGAATCGGCGCAGGCCGCCGCCGACCTCGAGCGCAACGCCGAAGACTTGGCCATCAAGCTCGCCGAATCGCTCGCTCCGCAGGCGGCCGCGTGGGCACGAGACGTGGACCTCGTCTTCGTCGGGCGCGATCGCGAATCGGCCGATCGGGATCCGATGCTCGCCCGCTATCGCGTGGACCGGGCTCTGGCCTCGATCGAGCCGCCGCTGTCTCGAGCGCTCGCGTCCCTCGCGCCGGCCGCCACCGTCACGCCGGCCGCGCTCTCGCCGAGCACGCGCGCGATCGTGCGCGCGGCGGCCTGGTGCGGCCCCGCCGAGGCCAAGGGCATGATGACGGCGATCGCGCGCGCCGCCATCGCGACGCTCGTCGACGAGCTCTTCGCGCAGCCGTCCGCGGGCGCCCCCCACCACGCGGCGGGCGTCCTTCGGGAGCTCGAAGCCTTCGCCGCAGCGCTCGCGTGAGGTGCGCTACACTCCGTCGCGATGCGCCGCCTGACTCGCATGTCGCTCGCGCTCGTCACGCTGCTGCTCCCGTCGCCGCTCGCACGCGCCGAGATTCTCGAGCGCGTGGGCGGTGCCGACCCGGTCACCCTGCAGGCCGATCGCCTCGAGATCGACATTTTGACCGGCGAGGCGACCCTCACGGGAAAAGTGACCCTTGCGAAGGGTGACCTGACCGTCAATTGCCCGCGCGTCGACTTGCGCTTCGATCACGCACCGCACGTCACCTGGGCGCGCGGATCGGGGGGCGTTTCCGCTGACGTGCGGGGCGTCCACGCGGAGGCGCCGTCCGTCGAGCTGGACCTGACTCGGCAGATTCTCGACTTGAGCGGCGGGGTAAAGCTCACGCGCGGCCAAGGCTGGCTCACGGCCGACAGCGCCCGGATCGACATCGCGAGCGCGAAAGTGTCCCTGGCCCAGGTGAAGGGAGCCATTCCGGTCGCAAAAGGGCCATGAGTGCCTCCTGCGATGGATGACTCGCCCCGCGTGGAGCGGTCGCAGACGCCCGTTGTCGTCGCGCGGGGACTGCGCGTTTCCAGGGGGGGAAAAGCGATCCTGCGCGACGTGGACCTGGACGCGTACGCCGGAGAGGTGATCGGCGTTCTCGGCCCCTCGGGCGCGGGCAAGTCGACCCTTTTCCGCGCGCTCGTGGGAGAGGTGCCTCCGGACGCAGGAACCGTCACGCTTTGCGGGCAGGACATGACTCGCTGGCCGCTGTGGAAGAGGGCCCGTTCGGGCGTCGGGTACGTTCCTCAAGGCCCGAGTGTCTTGTGGGACTTGACCGTCCGCCAGAACCTGGTCGCGTATCTACGCATCGCCGGTTTACCGCACGCGGACGTGGCGCAAACCGCGCTTCGCGTGGGCCTCGACGCGCGCCTCGACGTCCGCGCCGGCGAGCTCTCGGCGGGCGAGCGTCGCAGGCTGGAGGTTTTGCGCGCGATGACGCGAGCGCCGAGCGTGCTCGTTTGTGACGAGCCGTTTGCCGGGGTGGACCCCGCCGGCGCGGCACGGCTCGGCGATATGCTCCGAGAGCGCGCCGAAGCCGGGGCCACCGTTTTCATCGCGGATCACCATGTCGCCGAGGCGCTCCGGGTGTGCACTCGCGCCGTTCTTCTCCTTGACGGGAAGGTCGCCGCCCAAGCTCCCGCGATGGAGTTCGCCGAACTTCCCCTCGTTCGAGGGCGATACCTTGGAACGTGGGTCGCCGCGGAAGGCGCCGTCCCGGCTGCGTCGGACGACAGTCCGCTGGGGAGCGCTCGCTGACGGGTCCCGCCCCCGCAGCCAGACACGGGCCAAAAATGCGCAAAAGATGTCGCTGGCACGAAAGTCGCCCCAAACCGGCTGCGAGGCGTCACGGACGGTGTTAGGTGTAGCTCAGGGAAGGCCGCCGCAGAGAGGCGCCGGTCCGAAGCGCGAGGGGTAACGAGCTTCTAGAGAACGCGATGGAGATCAAGCAGCAGCTCAGGCTCAGTCAGCAGCTCGTCATGACGCCACAGCTGCAGCAGGCGATTCGCCTGCTCCAGTTGTCCCGCCTCGAGCTCATCGATGAAATCCGCAAGGAACTCGATGCCAACCCCGTTTTGGCCGACGAGGAGATCGATCCTCGAGCGCGAGCCAATGGGGACGGTAAAAATGGCGACGTTTCGTCCGAGCCACGCGCCCCCGACGCGCCGGGGATGGCGTCCGAGAAGGCCGACCTCGCCGACCTTGGCAAGCGCACGGAGGACAAGCACGTTCAAGAGATCGATTGGGAGCAATTTCTCGAGAACCGCACCCTCCAGCAGGCCCTTCCGAGCAATCGTGGGGGCTTCGAGGAACTGCCACCCATCGAGCAGAACCTCACGAAAGCACAATCGTTGGTCGATCATCTGCGCTGGCAACTGCAGATGAGTGACTTCAACGACGACGAGAAAAAGTTCGCGGAGTTCGTTCTCGGCAACCTGGACGACAACGGGTTTTTGGATCTCAAGGGGACCGAGCGAGAGACGGGCGACAAGACGCCGGACTTGACGATCGAAGAGATGGCTCGCGAGGTCGCGCTCGATGCCGAGGACGCCGAATGCGTCCTGCGCGAAATGCAGGAGTGGGATCCCGTCGGCGTTTGTTCGAGGTCGTTGCAAGAGTGTCTACACGTCCAAGCCGAGGTGTTCGGCTACGACGATCTCGAGCTGCAGATCATCGACAGGCACCTGTCGAACCTCGAAAAGCACAACTACCAGGCCATCGCCCGCGATTTGAAAATCACGGTCGAAGAGGTCTACGAGGCGGTTAAGCAGATACAGAAACTCGAAAGCCGTCCCGCGCGAAACTTCACCGACACGGACGACAAGACGATCGCGATCACGCCCGACGTCTACGTCATCAAAGACAGCGACAAGTTCGTGGTCACGGACAACGATCGCGGCGTTCAGCGGCTCTACATCAACGAGGCGTTGACCAAGCAGCTCCTCAGGGACGTCCGCGCCAAGGAGTTCATCGGGGAGAAGCTCCGCAATGCGCAATGGCTCATCCGCGCGATCGAGCAGCGTCGCAAGACCATCATCCGCGTCACGGAGTGCATCGTCGAAAAGCAGCGCGACTTCTTCGAAAAGGGAGTCGCTTTTTTGAAGCCGATGATTCTGCGCGACGTGGCGGAGACCGTGGGAATGCACGAATCGACCATCAGTCGCGTAACGACGAACAAGTACGTTCACACGCCGCAGGGTTTGTTCGAGCTCAAGTACTTCTTCAACTCGTCGATTCGTCGGATGGCCGACGACGACATCGCGAGCGAAAGCGTCAAACAGGCGATAAAGAAGATCATCGACGAAGAGGACAAAGGCAATCCCTTGTCCGATCAGCAGATCGTCGAGCTCCTCGCGAAGCGGGACGGCATCCAGATCGCTCGAAGGACCGTCGCCAAATACAGAGAGATGCTGGGAATCCTGTCGTCGAGCAAGCGGAAGAAGCTGTTCTAGGGCCAGCGCTTGCGCGCAAGCAGGACACCGTCGCGGACGGTGAGCAGTACACGCTCCACGCGCGGGTCCGCCGCGACATGCGCGTTGAAAGCCACGATGGCCCGCGCGTCTTCGCTTCGAGGGTCCAGCACCTCGCCGCTCCAGAGGGTATTGTCGGCGACAACGAGCCCCCCGGCGCGGAGCCGCGGGATCGCCGCTTCGTAGTATCGGGTATAATTGCCCTTGTCCGCGTCGATGAACACGAAATCGAGCGGACCGGCCCACGTCGACAGAGTCTCCAGCGCCGGGCCCATGCGCACGTTGATCTTTGTTCCGTGGGGACTTCGGGCAAAATACCGCCGCGCGATCGCCTCGGCCTTCGGGTCGACGTCGCACGTGATGAGGTTGCCGTCCTCCGGCAGGCCTTCGGCGATCGACAAGGCCGAGTATCCCGTGAACATGCCGATTTCGAGGGCGTGCCGGGCCCCTGACAACCGCACGAGCATCTTGAGCAGGGCGCCTTCGAGACGGCCTACCTGCATTTGGGGGAACGCCATGACGGTACGCGTTTCCTCGCGCAACTCGACCAGGAGCGCGGGAACGGGGTCGGAATGGGCGGCGGCGTAGAGCTCGATCGGCTCAGGGACCATGGTCAGCATGACGACCGCTGGGCTACCATGGACATCGATCCACGGCGAGAGCACCGAACCGCTTGGCGGACCGAGGATTTCAAGGGTTTTGCCGGCATCGCAAGGTGCGCGAGGGAAGTCGAGCGGCCAAAGACGCATCGATGCCGGCCGAACCGTGCTCACGCGTGCCGGTGAGTCACGGTGGTTTCGAGCTCATTTCAGTGCCGCTCGGGTGACAAAACGGGCTGCTCGCCCGGGTCCACGGTGTTACCCTCCATACGAGGGCGCCCAGGAACATGGCGCCCCGCTTGTTTGTAGGGAGCTTGAGAACCCAACGACCACAAACGGAAGCAGGAGGCACGCCCTCATGAACATCTCGATCACGTTTCGCCACATGGACGCGACCGAAGCTGTAAAAGGCTACGCGACCGAAAAGGTTGCCAGGATGCAACGCTTCCTTCGTACCCCCCTCAAAGCTCAAGTAACGCTCAGTTGCCAGCACGACCGCCTGCATCACGTGGAGGTGGATATTCACGCAGGTCACGACCATTTCCACGCTCACGAGACGAGCGAGGACATGTATGCCTCGATCGACAAGGTGGTAGATAAGATCGAGCGTCAGATAGTGTCTGCGAAAAAGTCGGTGACGGCGAAAAAGAAGGGGGCGGACCGGGCCTCGGCGCACCTGAGGGCGGATCTCGTCATCGAGCACTGAACGTGTGGCCGGAAATGGAAGCGCAGCGCCCCACGCCGGCATCGAATCGCGCAGCAGCCTGTTGAACCGCCTTTGAGCCGCGCGCGTCGCTCGACCGATATCGCGAAACGGGGGCCTCCCGCCAAGGCACGAGCACAGATCGACGCAGGTTCCGTGCGAGAGGCCCCCATCTCGATCTAGAGTCCCCTGCGAGCCTTCCCATGCGACTCATGGATCTCCTCACGCCAGAACGGGTCGCCATTCGCCCCAACACCGAAGCGCAGCCGTTCGACAAGGCCGGTGCGATTCACACGCTGGCCCTGATGCTCAGCCTTGGGACGACGGTGGAAGGGAGCCAAGTGGAGCGCGTGCTAGCGGAACGCGAGCACCTTCAGTCGACGGGGATCGGCGAGGGTGTCGCCATTCCTCATGGCGCGCTCCCGCAGCTCCAGGCCCAGCACGCGACCCTTCTCATCGTTCCTCAAGGGGTGGAGTTCGCCGCGATCGACGGCCTCCCCGTCAATATTCTCTTCGCAGTGATCGGGCCGAAGCGCGCAACGGGCGAGCACTTGAAGACCCTTGCGCGCGTCTCCCGGTTGCTTCGAAATAAGGCGTTTCGGGACCGGCTCGTCGGGGCGCCCGATTCGCAAACCGCGTACGCCCTCATCGCGGCCGAAGAGGGAGACCGTCCATGAGGCGCGCTCGTCCGGCGGCGCGCACTGCGGGGGGCTAACGCGATGTCCGAGGAGACGCCTGACGCGACGAGGCGCTACGAGACCATCCTTGCGCTGACGGTCGAGCAGCTCGTTCGGGATCCCAATCTGCAGGTGAAGTTGCGGCAAATCGCCGGGGATGCCGGCGTTGAGCGGCCCATTCGCCACCCGCGCGTCCAAAAAAATGGGTTGGCTCTGGCTGGCCACTATCACGGGGTGGTCCCGACGCGTGTTCAACTCCTCGGCGAGACCGAGCGCTCGTACCTCGATGCCCTCGAGCAAGAGGAGCGCAGCGTGGCCGCGCGCGGTTTCTTCTCGCTCGGCCTATCGTGCGTCGTGTTTTCGGGTGGCCGCGAGCCGGCGCTCGCTTTCACGTCCGCGGCCGAAGCGACTGGAACGCCTCTCTTCATTGCGGACGGGCGATCGAGCCAAACCATCAACGCGCTCCACGCCGTCATGGATGACCGGCTCGCTCCGCAGACGCAGCTCCACGGGGTGCTCGTCGACGTGTACGGCATCGGAATTCTCCTTCTCGGCAAGAGCGGAATCGGAAAGAGCGAGTGCGCCCTGGAGCTCTTGACCCGCGGTCACTGCATGGTGGCCGACGACGTGGTCCGGTGCGATTGGAGGCCGCCCGGCACGGTCTACGGACAACCGGCGGAGCTTTTGCGCCATCACATCGAAATACGGGGTCTGGGCGTGCTCGACATCCGCGAGCTCTTCGGGATCACGGCGGTGCGCGACCGCAAGAGGATCGATCTCGTGGTTCGCCTGTGCGACTGGAACGACGAGGAAGAATTCGATCGCCTCGGCCTGGATGACCGCAATCACACCATTCTGGGCACGAGCATTCGGGAGGTGCGCGTCCCCGTGAGACCCGGGCGCGACATGGGAACGATCATCGAAATGGCGGCCCGAAACGAGCTACTGAGGCGCGACGGCCGCCACTCCGCCACCGAGTTCCTCCAGCGGGTGGAGGCCCACCTCGTGCGTCAGCCGGACGGGCCGCTCGCCAACGCGACCGGCACGCAACAGGCCAAGCCCTCCTGGTCGATGCTCGCCCCTCACTCGAGCACCACCGAAAGCTCCGCCTGGATACCCGTCGTGCGCCCGACGAAGGAGGGGCACAAATGAGCGACCGCGAAGACAAGCCGGTCGGCGCGCGCCCTCCCGCGAGACCGACGGTCGTTGTCCTCAGCGGCCTTTCCGGGGCAGGAAAATCGCAAGGACTGAACGCTCTCGAGGATCTGGGGTTCTTTTGCGTCGACAACCTGCCGACCCTACTTGCTCCCCAGGCGGTTCTGCTCTGCGAACGTGGCGGTATGACGCGGGTGGCCCTCGGGATCGACGTGCGCGTGCGCGCGTTTCTGGGCGAGGTGGGGAACGTTTTGCAACTCCTCGAGGCCGGCGGCCAGCGCGATCTTCACGTGCTCTTCTTCGACGCGAACGATGAGACCCTCCTCCGCCGCTTCAGTGAGACGAGGCGTCCGCACCCGCTGGCCGCCGAAGGCGCCGCGGGAACGACGGAGGGCGCGCTCGCCGTTCTCGACGGAGTGCGCGTCGAGCGGGAGCGATTGGCGCCGCTCCGCGCGCGCGCGACGCGTATCATCGACACCACGAATACGAGCGTTCACGAGCTCCGTCGCATTCTCGTCGCGCACTTTGGCCCGGCGTCGGGCGACGGGCCCCGAATGGTGACGCGCATCGTGTCGTTCGGGTTCAAATACGGGTCCCCGGTAGACGCCGACGTCGTCCTCGACGTACGCTTCTTGGAAAATCCGTACTTCGTACCCGAACTACGAGCCCTGACGGGACTCGATGAATCCGTTGCCCGCTACGTGCTCGACGCGCCGGAAACCCAGGAATTCATGCGGCGCACGAGCGCGCTTCTCGACTATGTGCTGCCGCGCTACGAGCGCGAGGGAAAGAGCTACCTCACGATCGCCATCGGATGCACCGGGGGAAGGCATCGGTCGGTGGCAGTCGCCGAAGCGCTCGCTCGCGTGATGGCCGCATCCTTGGGCGCCCCGGTCAACGTACTTCATCGCGATGCCTATCGCGGCGAGCTCTGGGCGGGATCTCCCGAGCCGATTGCGCACGCCGCGCGCCGCGAAGGAGCGAACGACGAAGGCTCCGTCATCGTCGAGCTCAAAGGTGCGGCGTCGGGACCGCCGGCCGCCATGAGCGCCCCCGGCGGCCGCGAGACCGCCGCGCCGAACGAAGTGAGCGATCGCCCGTCCGGGTCGACCCATCCGACGGGACTCGCGATACAGCAAGGGAGCGGAGAGCGGCCATGACGGAAGCGAGCGGTCGTTTCACGATCGTAAATCAACTCGGGCTGCACGCCAGGGCGGCTACGAAGCTCGTGCAACTTGCATCGAAGTATCCTTGCGACGTGGAGGTTTTGAGAGAGGACCAAAGCGCCAACGGCAAGAGCGTCATGGGGGTGCTCCTCTTGTGTGGTTCCATCGGCACCGTGCTCGAAGTCCGCGCCAAGGGAGAACGCGCCGACGAGTGCGTGCAGGCGCTCGGCGCCCTCATCGACAGCCGCTTCGGAGAACCGCGATGAGCGAGCCTCCCGCCTCGCCTCCCCCGCCGGCCGGCACGCGACCTCCGCCAAGCGATCCGAGTATGCCGCGAAGCGTGGTCTTGAAAGGGATCGCCGGCAGCCCCGGAGTGGCGGTCGGGCCCGCGCTCGTCGTCGGTGATACGCGGACCGCGTATGCGCGGCGGCTGGTCGTCCCCGCGCAGATCTCCACGGAGATCGAGCGGCTGAAGCGCGCCGTCGAAGACGCGCAGGGCCACATACGCGAAGTGAGCGCGAGGCTTCCCCCCGGCCCCCTCGAGACCAACGCGATCCTCGATGCATACCTCACGATGGTCAGCGATCCGATGCTGCTCGAGCGGATCGAGAAGAAGATTCGCGGCGAAAAGAAGTGTGCCGAGTGGGCCGTTGCGCAGTCCTGCGAAGAGATCAGCAAACTCTTCGGGCCAGCCGCCAACGAGAGGGACGCCTACATCGTCGAGCGCCGCCACGATATCGAGTTCGTTTGCGACCGGCTTCTCCGCGAGCTGACGGGAGATACCCAACTCATCGTGCCGCGATTGGATCAGCCGATGATCGTCATCGCACGGGATCTGTCGCCCGCGGACACCGCGGGAATGGTCCGCACGCCGGTCATCGCGTTCATCACCGAGATAGGGACGCGGACGAGCCACACCGCCATCATGGCGCGCGCGCTCGAGATCCCCGCTGTGGTAGGGCTCGCAGACGCGCTGTCGGCCATCCGAACGGGCGACACGTTGATTGTCGACGGGCTACGCGGGGAAGTCATCGTCAACCCGACCGACTTTACCGTCCAGGATGCGCTGGGTCGCGGCGCGCGCCACCTGGCCTTCGCGCGAGGGCTCCTCAGCTCGCGCAACCAACCGTGCGTGACGCGCGATGGAGAACCGGTCAGCCTCAAAGCCAACGTGGAACTTCCGGCCGAAGCGATTCTTGCCCTCGACCACGGGGCCGAGGGCATCGGTCTTTATCGCACGGAGTTCATCTACATTGACCGGGCGACGATGCCCACCGAGGACGAGCAATACGAACTCTATCGGGCCGTCGTCGAGGCCGTCGCGCCCCGACCGGTGACGCTTCGCACGTTCGATATCGGGGGTGACAAGTTCGCTTCGAGCTTTCAGCTGCCGGCGGAGATGAACCCGGCGCTGGGTCTGCGCGCGGTCCGCCTCGCCCTCTCCCGCCCCGACGTGTTCCTCACGCAGCTCCGCGCGATGATTCGCGCGAGCACGCACGGCGATCTGCGCATCATGATCCCGATGGTGGCGAGCGTGCAGGAGCTCCGGGAGGTTCGGAGGTTTCTCGTCCAGGCGATTCAAGAGGTCGACGCGGCTGGCCACCCGTACGCGAAGCACATTCCGCTCGGAATCATGATCGAAGTCCCGAGCGCCGTCGTGATGGCCGATGTGCTCGCCCGTGAGGCCGAGTTCTTCAGCATCGGGACCAACGATCTCATCCAGTACACGCTCGCGATCGATCGCGGGAACAGGGCGCTCGCCCCCCTTGCCTCGCCTTTTCACCCCGCCATCCTGCGAATGATCCGGCAAGTGGCGCGGGCCGCCGCACCGCTCGGCGTCCCGGTCGCCCTCTGCGGCGCTATGGCGAGCGACCCGCTGGCCGCCGTGCTGCTGGTGGGTCTCGGACTGCGCGAGCTCTCGATGGAGGCCGCGGCCATCCCCGAGATCAAGGAAGCCTTGCGGCGCGTCACGACGGCAGACTGCGAACGAGCGGCCGAAGCCGCGCACGGGCTCGATACCGCCGAGGCCGTGGAAGAGCTCATCGCGGGATTTTTCGCGCCGAGCCTGTTCGATCTCCTGACGGGAAGCTCGCAAGATGGCCCTTATTCCGCGGGCGAGCCGTATACGTCCGCGCGCGACGCCGCGCGAACGATTCCCGATGACTAAACCTCGTCGTTGACGAACGACCTCGTGCGCCTATACTGCGCGCCCGGCTCCGGCGCCGGCTGAGAACAAGCGATGCCCCTTAACACAGACAAGACGGCCGCAGTCGTCACCAAGTTTCAAACGCACGATCACGACACCGGCTCCCCCGAGGTCCAGATCGCGCTCTTGACGGAGCGCATCACGTACTTGACCGAGCACTTCAAGACGCACGTGAAGGACCACCATTCGCGTCGCGGGTTGCTGCGCATGGTGTCCAAGCGGCGGCGGCTGCTCGACTACCTCCGACGACGAAGTCTCGAACGCTATCGTAAGGTCGTCGGGGCGCTGAGCCTCCGAAAGTAGCCGAAACCAAGAGAGCGGGCGTTGCCGGACGCGACGGAGCCAGTTCGCCGCAAGGGGTGGAGAAGACCTCGACGGCGAAGGCGGCGAAGCGCCGCGTGCCCGTCCCTCGCCAGGATTCACCGACGGGGCCAGCCTGCGGCTTCGCCGACGAAAGTGGAGATTCCCGCGCGCCGGTTTGACCGGGATGACGACCGCGACGGCTTCATGGCAGCCGCCCGCTCGCGCGTGTAGACTGCGCGCCTTCCACCGAATCTCCGAGTCCACCGAGCACGACCTTTTGCTCTTCGATTCATGCACTTCAGCCCTCCCCGAGGAGCGCTAGCTGGAGTTCGCGAACCGAGGATCAAAGGCGGACGGTGCCTCGGCGTATCGCTCGCACGCACGCGGCGTTGCGCAAAAGGAGCGCAAAGACCCATGTCGTTCGTCCGTGAATCCGTAGTTTTGAACGGCCAGCCGCTGATTTTCGAAACCGGCCGGCTGGCCAAACAGGCTCATGGCGCCGTCCTCGTCACGTACGGGGAAAGCGTCGTGCTCGTCACTGCCGTCAGTGGCGATGAGCGCCCCGGCATCGACTTTTTTCCACTCACTTGCGATTACGTCGAAAAGACATTCGCAGCCGGAAAGATTCCGGGCGGCTTCTTCAAGCGCGAGGGACGCCAGCGAGACGATGAGATTCTGACTTCGCGCCTCATGGACCGGCCCTGCCGGCCGCTCTTTCCGGAAGGCTATCGGCACGATACCCAAGTCATTGCCACCGTCCTGTCGAGCGACAAGGTCAATCCCACGGATGTTCTCGCCATGACGGCCGCGAGTGCGGCGCTGCATATCTCGGACATTCCTTGGGCCGGTCCGATTGCCGCAGTCCGCGTCGCACGCATCGACGGCGAGCTCGTGACCTATCCGACGTTCGAGCAGCACGCGAAGTCGGACATCGATCTCGTGGTCGCGTGCTCGCGGGATGCCATCGTCATGGTCGAGGGGGGCGCCGCCGAGGCCTCCGAGAACGACATCATCGACGCGCTCATGTTCGCGCACGGCGCCGCCCAGCCCATTCTCGATCTCATCGAGAGAATGCGCGCCGCGGTCGGAAAGCCGAAGCGCATCTTCGAAAAGAAAGCGTTGCCCGCCGACGTCGGGCTGCGCGTGAAGACCTTGTGCGATCGAGACATTCTCACGGCCTCGCTCATCAAGGACAAAAGAGCGCGTTACGACGCCTACAAGGCAAGCAAGGGCAAGGTCGTCGAAGCGCTCATCGCGGAGCTCGGCCACGCGCGCTACACGGAAATCGAGAAGCTCGTCAAAGAAGAATTCGAAGAGCGCAAGTACCACGTCGTCCGCAACTACGTTCTGACCGAGCGAAAGCGGATCGACGGGCGCGACATGAAGACGATTCGGCCAATCGTCTGCGAAGTGGGAATTTTTCCCCGAACGCACGGGTCGTCCCTCTTCCAGCGCGGCGAGACGCAAGCGGCGGTGACGGCCACGCTCGGGACGTCGAGCGACGAGCAGAAGATCGATGCCTTGACGGGCGAGCGCTGGAAGCGCTTCATGCTCCACTATAACTTCCCGCCTTACTCGACCGGGGAAACGAAGCCGCTTCGTGGCCCCGGACGCCGGGAGATCGGCCACGGCGCGCTCGCCGAGCGAGCCCTCAGCCGGATGATCCCCGACGAAGAGCGCTTTCCGTACACGATCCGCGTGGTGAGCGAGATCCTCGAATCGAACGGGAGCTCATCGATGGCGAGCGTTTGCGGGGGCACCCTCAGCTTGATGGACGCGGGGGTTCCCATCAAGGCGCCGGTCGCGGGCATCGCGATGGGCCTCATCAGCGACGGACCGTTGACCGACGCCAAGACGCGCTTGGCCATCCTGAGCGACATCTTGGGTGACGAGGACCACCTCGGAGACATGGATTTCAAAGTGTGCGGGACGCGGAAAGGCGTCACGGCGATTCAGATGGACATCAAGATCGCCGGGCTGTCACGCGAGGTGCTGACGCAAGCGCTCGATCAGGCGAGAGAGGCGAGAGTTTTCATTCTGGACCGAATGCTCTCCACGCTGGGCCAAGCCCGCACGGACCTCTCGAAATGGGCTCCGCGCATCACGCAGATCAAGGTCAAGCCAGACCAGATCCGCCTCATCATTGGACCGGGGGGCAAGACCATCAAAGGGATCATCGACCAGACCGGGGTCGCCATCGATGTCGATGACGACGGGACGGTGAACGTCGCGTCGAGCGACAGCGACGCCGTGAAGAAGGCGCTCGACATCATCAAGGGTCTGACGACGGAGCCGGAGGTCGGGGCGACATACAAGGGAACAGTCACTCGCGTGGCCGACTTCGGAGCGTTCATCGAAATCATGCCGGGCACGGACGGCCTTTTGCACGTCTCGGAGATGGCACATCATCGCGTCGAGAAGGTGACCGACGAGATGAAGGAGGGCGACGCCGTCGAGGTGAAGGTCATTTCGATGGATCGTGACGGCAAGATCCGGCTGACTCGGCGCGAACTGATGCCGCTCCCCGAAGGCCCGGAAGGTGAACGAGCAAAGCAGCGGATCCAGCAGGCGCGCGAAGCCGGCGGGCCGCCCGCACGAACCGGTGGCGGACGCGATAGGGACCGGCGAGACGGTCCGCGGCGCTCCTGACGAGTCAGCCGACACACGAAGAATGAACCGAGCGTATTGTCCTGCTGGGGAGCTCGAGGTGGAGCGGCATCGCTCCCCTCGACGCGCCCTTCTCACAAGGCTGCGAGAGCGGAGGCGAGCGAGCGAAGCGAGTCGAGCCGGAGCGAAGCGCTCAGGGTGACCCGGGTCTCCGACCAGGCCAAGCCGGAGCGAAGCGCTCAGGGTGACCCGGGTCTCCGACCAGGCCAAGCCGGAGCGAAGCGCTCAGGGCGACCCGGGTGACTGACAAGCGCTCAGGGCGACCCGGGTGACTGACAAGCGCTCGTTCTTCGAAGGACCACGTAGCCGGCTCCCTTCGCTCCCAGCGGGAGCCACCCCGCGGGAGCGAAGTGACGAGCGATGACATCGTCTTGGGCGAGCCGCGCTTCGACCACCCTCGGATACGTGGCTTGCCGCCATTCGTTTTGGCGCCCGTCCGGCAATCCATGCGGCGCATAGAGGAGCAGCACGTCCGGATCGCGGCCGAGCAGGAACATCGCTCCGATCCGCTTTGACGTATGGCCGCCCGCAAGCACGGCGATCTCGGGATCCGTGACGCCGGCCAGATCGATCACCTCCGCGTCCGTCGCGGCGCCGACCCATCCCACGTCGAGCGCCGCCACGCGACGCGCGTCGGCAAGCGACGAGCGCGCGGCAAGAACGAGCGCCGCGCGATCGGCTCCAACGCTCCTCCCCGCCGTGCCGCCTCGCGCGATGAGGATCGTGCCGAGCCCCAGGGCCGCAAGACACCGCGCCGCGGTCGCCACCGGCCGCGCGTGCGCGGAGACGAGGAGCGCGGCATAGGCCAGCGACGGAACGATCGGGACCCAGAGGCGCGCGTAAGGCATCCAGTCTCCACCGACCGCGACGATCGCCATCCCGTGCGCGCCGGCCGCGGCAACGATCGCAAGGGCCGCCGGCGCCCGAGGCAGCGACAACGGCGCCAGGACGAGCAGAGGAACGAGCGTTACGACGAGCGCGGCGCCTGCGTACGCAAAACCGTGGTCGATGTCGCTCGGCTTGGCCCACAGGGCCAACGGTGCCGGGTTGCCCCACGCGACCGCGCGCACGAGAGCGCAGAGCCCGAACGGGACCAGGGCGAGAAGCGCCGCGGCGGCAACGCGCGGAGCCGATGCTCGGGCGGCGACCGATAGCCCCACGGCCACTACGCAAGCCCACGGGGCCATCTCCGGCCGCAAGGACGAAGCGAGTCCCGCGAGTACCGCGCTGATCCGCGGGCGCCCGATTGAGAGCGCGGCCCCCGTGGCCAAGAGTGTTGCCAGCGCGGTCTCCATGCCGCTGACCGCGTGGGCCGCCGACGGCACCGAGAGCCCTAGGACGACAAGCGTTGCAATTCGCGCCCAAGCGGGAGCGCCCCTCGTTCGGCTCGCCGCCCGCCCAAGCACGGCTCCTGTGACGAGCCACGCGACGAAGCCGAACACCTTGGCACGCGCCAACACGACGAGCCCGCCAGCGCGCGCAAGCGGCGCAAGCAAGTAGGGCCACGCAAGGGGTGTGACGCCGTCCGTGCTCGGCCCATTCGCGTTGAAGCGAAAGCCCAGGCCTTCGCGCAGATGTTGCGCGTAGCGCGTCGATATCAGCGCGTCATCGACGGTGAAGCCCCACATCCAAAGGGCGGGCAACGCCGCCGACACGGCGCCCAGGGCAACCCATAGTTTCTCGCGCGTCGCCGCGCTCTTTCGCACCGCTAGCAGCCGTTCCAGGGAAAAGTCCAATCCGCAGCATACTGCGCCGAAAAGTACGCCCATGGGTCCGCGGCTTTCTACGATTCGATCGGCAACCGCGCTCTCGCTGCGTTCGCCCCCTCGCCATGCGTCTTCAGATCGTCGTCGCCAACCATGCCGCAGAAGCCCCGCACGCCGAGGGTCCTTCCAACGTCTCTTCGATCGGCATCGCCGCACAGCGGACCACGGCCGCCAAAGGCGCGCGCGCTCCCCGGGACAAGGCACGACCCGCTCGGGAGGTCATTGATATCTTCGTGGACGGCGCCAACGTCACGGCCCGCGTCCGTGAGACGCACGGCACCTTCGTCTTGCGCGACTTGGCCTTCGCCCTCGTGGAGCTGGGGCGGCGTCCAAGAGGCAAAGCCACGGTGCGATTTTACGACGAACCCTGGGAACTTTGCGTCGAACGTTTCGGTGCGGCGGCGTGCCTGAGCGTGTATCGAGCCGGCCCCGATCCGCTCATTGCGGTCTACGATCGTCAGGTGCTGTTCGACGAGGTAGTCGCCGCGGCATGCGAGGCCATCGGCCAGCTTCTTTCAGACGGGCAAGCGCGAGAGGGGGGCGCCGGCCGACTCGAACTCGCTTTGGCCGCCGAGCAGCTGCGCGCCATCCATCCTGCGACCGCCGACGATGAGGGGCTCGTGCCGGAGCTCGTCCCCGTTGTCATCGAGCCGAACCGCGACTCGCCGCTTTCCTTCGGGGCCGAGTTTGCGCTTCGCAACGCAGCGTCGGGGCCGAGAGCAGCCCGATTCCGCGGGCCGCCCGAGGCGCCCGTGCCATTCGACGAAACCGTAGAACGCTCCGACGTGCACGCGCTGCTTTTTCGCGGGCGCGTCTGGGCCGAGATTCGCGGGCGTTCGGTCGACCTGGGCGAGTGCCACCCCCTGCTGCTCGCCGAGCGGCTACTCGAGCTCGCGCGCCGCGCCTTCGACGCATGGGAGCGCGGGCTCGCCCTTCATGCGCGGGGCGAAGCGGCCGGGGTGGTCGTTGGCGTGCGGCTATCGCCGGAAGGTGAACTCTCTCTGACGCTTGGACCGGCGGTGCGTCAGGCCAGGAGCGCGCTGCAAACGTTCCCCGCGCTCGGGGTCGATGACGTCCTCAACGCAGCGCTCGCGTTCGGGCGAGCCGTCGTGCGCGCGATCCTACGCCGGGACCGATCGCAGTCCGCCAACCTTCGACTCGCCGCGCTGCGCCGTACGCTGCGCGAGGCGACCGAGGCCGTCCGGCAGGCCAGCCAGACCGACTCGAAGATCAACCCAAGTCCGGAACTCTATCGCGCATTCGCCGCAGCCATCGACGATTCACGCGCGGCAGCGACTCCTCCCCCGTCGGCGACCCGTCTTCGCTATGCGGATCGATGGCGGGCGATCGTGCCGGGAATCGACTTGCGCGCCACGTACCTCTGCGGGGATCGGCTGATCGTCGGAGCGTCCACGGAGATGTGGGCTCTCGATCGCGCCACCGGACAGGTCCTCTGGAGGGCGGACGTGTCGCGTGGAACGAGCGTCGTCACGCCCGGCGGCGTCGCCCGTCTGGCTCCGGACGGAACGCTCGCCATCTATGACTTTGGCACCGGCGCGCAAACGCTTCGCACGCGCATTGTGCCGCGGGCGGGCGGCCCGGTGGCCGGGGCGGTCGTGCACCTGCCGGGACTGCCGAAGCTCGTCGTCGTCACCGAAGGCGAGCACCATCTCGTCGCTATCGACCTCGGGACGGGCGAGCCCCGCTGGCGGTGGTCGTGGGGAGCCGGTCGCGGCGCGACCCGCGGCGTACCTCGCATGAAGCGCGCCGGAAGGCTCGTCTACTTCACGTGCGGCGATGGGGCCCTGACCGCGCTCGACGCCATGACGGGCGCGGTCGTGTGGCGACTTCGCGATCGGCTCCGCTTTCGGACGCCGCCCACGGTGGTGCACGATGCGCTCTTCGTGGTCTCCGGCGGCGTCCACGGTATTGCGCGCCTTTACTGCGTCGACCCGTACTCGGGGCACGTCCGCTGGCAGACCGTCCTGGCCGAACCGAGCGCGCCGTGCACGGTCGACGGCGCGCCATTGGCGGCCACGCCCTCCGTCGCGGTCGCCCTCCGCCAGAAGACGGGCCTCGCCCTCGCCGCGTTTCACAGAGACGATGGCGCACCCATCACGGCGCACGCCCCGCCACCCGCTCGCGCGACCCCCATCGGGACGTCATGGCTTGCCGTGGACGACGTGTTCATTGGCAACACGCCCGCCGGCGAGCTCGTGGCGATGGACGGTCGAACCGGCGAGCTCCGGTGGCGCTGCGTCCTCGGGCCGCAGCCGCTCGAAGCGGACGTTCCGCGCCGCCTCGAGCCCGTCCTGCGATGCGGGGCCCTCTTCGTCCCGTGCTCTCTCGTCGCTCCTTCCAACGGAAAACCCGCGGACGTCGCCCGCCGCACGCAGAGTCCGAACGATGCGGCCGCCGCGGGCGTGTGCATTCTAAGGCCAAACGATGGAGCCATGATTGGCGCGATCGCGCCAACCGAAGTGATTCCCGATCTCCTGCGGGTCGACGAGCACTGCAATGTGTATGTGGCCGAAGAAAGCGGCCACATAAGCGCATTTGGGGCTTTGCCCAAATTGAGACTTGTGTAGGTTGGTTTAGTTAAGATCACCCGTGTGACTAACTAACTAACTAACCTAACAAGAAAACATCTTGCCGTAATGATCCGCGATCGCCTCGCCTCCGAGCTGGGAAAAGAACGTCGAATACGCCATCCATATGGCGAGCCCGTTCAGGTCGCGGAACATCGGCGGCAGAAACCGCGGCGCCTTGACGACGCCATCGGAAACGTGGCGCGCCAGGACGGCCACGTCTTCGTGCGCCACTTTGCCGACGAAGAGCATGGGAATGAGGTCCACCCGGTCGTGTTGAATGGCGCTCCGGATGAACGCGTAGTTGAGCACGATTCCTTTGCAGTAACAGGCGTCCTTGGTGAAAGGAGCCCCGCCGGCGAGGACTCCGCCTCGAAAGATGCGCCGAGTGTTGTTGAAGCACTCCTGCTCGTCGTACCCTTCGGTCCGAAACCACTCGAAAACGTCGAGAAACCCGGCCCCGTCTTCCGCCTTGTCGACGGCGAGCACGCGGTCGTTGAGCCTTCGCGCTCTTCGCGGGTGCGTTCGGAACGTGAACATCTCGACGAGCGCGGCCAGACCCTCTTGCACGGCGGCCGTGCGCGGTGGCCCTTTCGCGAGCCACTTCGCCACGGGCTGCGCCTGGCCGTTGAGAGACGTCGCCACGTGCACCCAGCCCTCGTGGACCTCGAGGATGTCGATGTCGCGCTCACTGAACTTTGCGCCCGTACGCACTTTCACGTAATCACTGCCCGCGGCCGCGTCGGCCAAGATGCCATTGTCAGCTTCGACGCGAACGTGCGCGTCGCCGAAGAACGCGGCGAGTCGGTCGCCGAGCTGCCGCGCGGCTTCGGGCGCATCGAGGGTGCGCGGGTACGCTGCCGAACCAACTTGCCCGGGCGCGGCCCACTCGTCGACCGTCGTCAAGAGGCCGTAGAGCAATCGCCCGAGGTCTCGCACCGTCAGTCGGCCGTCCGGGAATTTGTCTTTGGGCGACCCGTAGAGCTTTCGCGACGAAACGTAAAAGGCTGCGGTCCCCCGCGCGGTGAGCATGTGAACCACGTCGCGGTACTCGAGCGCGGTGGCCGTCATGATCGCCGCGATGGGATCGCGCGCGCCGAGGTCCCGATCGATATCGCGCGCGATGGCTTCGAACTCGTCGCATTTGCCCCGAGGGTCGAAGCCGAGGTCCACCTTGTCGTAGTACCCTGCGTCAATCCGGGGCATCTCGCGCGGTTTGGCCTTGAAGAAGTTGGCCTCCACCGAATCATCCCATCGAAGCGCTTGCAGCACGCGAATCGGACGCTGCGCCTCCACGATGCGGTCAGCCAGCTGCGCCACCGTCTCCTTGTAGCTGCGCCACGGGCCTGGCGAGGCGCTCGGGGGGGCCGCCGGCGCGTCCTCCATCGCCTCTTTTGCATTCATGCGCCGCTCGGCCACAATCAGCTTAGAGCATGTTCGGCGACCGCCCGCGAGCCACCCGGCCGGAAAGGGGGAGAGATCCGCTCAGCCGATTGCTTTGATCACTTGATCGAGCACGTCCACGACGCGCACGCCTTCGACCTCCGCGCGATAGCTGAGGACGAGACGGTGACGCAGAACGGGCAACACGAGCGCGCGCACGTCGTCCACGTCGGCGGCGGCTTCCCCACGAAGCGCCGCGCGCGCCTTGGCCGCGAGCACGAGGGCCTGGGGCCCCCGCGGACCCGCGCCGAAGCGAACGAGCTCGCGCACTTGGAGCGGCGCTTTCGGGTCAGCCGGGCGGGTCGCACGTCCGAGCGAGACCGCCAGCTCCACGGCCTCGTCCGTCACTGGAATCCGTGGAACGAGGGCCTGGAGCGCGCGCACTTCGTCGGCGCCCAGGACCCGCGGCACGTCGTTGGGCTGCGCGCCCGTCGTCCTCCGGGCAATCTCGCGCTCCTCGTCGAGACTCGGGTAGTGGACGTGCACCTCGAGGAGAAAGCGATCGAGCTGGGCTTCGGGCAGAGGGTACGTGCCCTCTTGCTCGATGGGATTGCGCGTCGCAAAGACGTGGAACGGGTCGGGCAAGGCATGCGTCTGCATCCCCGCGGTTACACGGCGTTCTTGCATGGCTTGGAGGAGGGCGGCCTGGGTCTTCGGAGGCGTCCGGTTGATTTCGTCGGCAAGGACCAAGTTGTGGAAGATGGGCCCCCTCAGAAAGCGCACTGAGCGACGGCTCGTCCCGCTTTCGTCGACCTCCTCGTGAAGCACGTCCGTCCCCGTGATGTCCGCCGGCAGCAGGTCCGGCGTGAACTGAACGCGTCCGAAGGACAGGGCAAGCGCCTCGGCGAGCGAGGCGACCAGCAGCGTCTTCGCGAGCCCTGGCACGCCCACGAGCAGTGCGTGCCCGCGAGCCAGCAGCGCCACGAGCATGAGCTCCACCACGTCGTCCTGACCGACGACGCGAACCGCGATCGCGGCGCGCAGCTTGCGGCTGGCCTCGCGCGCCATGGCGAGCAGCTCGACGTCGGACGATGGGGTTCGCGGTTGAATTTCTGATCCCTGCATGCGCGGCAGAGAAGCCTAGTCGCACGGCATCCCTTCGCGTGTCAAAACGCCTGGGTAACGTCTGTGCGAGAGTTGCCTCGTTTCGAGCCGGCGGGTAGAGAGCAACGGGTGCCCGAAGCCGAACGCGTCAGCGCGCCCGCCGCGCCGCTCGGGGACGGCTCGACCGGATGCCACGATTGCGCACCGGGAACGACGGATGTCGTGGAGCGCCCCGACCCCGGGCTTGCCCGCGGACGGTGGGAGGCGCCCGAATGGGTATTTTACGCCATCGCGGTGGCCACCGTCGTCGGGGCCATCGCGTGGCTCGCCGCCT
The DNA here is from genome assembly GCA_963831555.1 of uncultured delta proteobacterium. Taxonomy (GTDB): domain Bacteria; phylum Myxococcota_A; class Polyangia; order Polyangiales; family Polyangiaceae; genus Palsa-1150. The sequence continues at coordinate 54,611 of CAWHQT010000007.1, read as the reverse complement.
TCATTCGCTCGCGGAAGTCCAAAAAGCGCCCTTCGGCCGCGGTTGAACGGGTCGGGATCGGCGGCTCGGAGCCCACGCTGGGGAGGGCGCTCGTCCTGCGACGCGTTCTTACCGCGATGCTGCTGGCAGTCGTCCTGTATGGCGCATTCGCCGTGTGGCGCGGCGTGGACAAAATGGGAGCCGAGCTCCTGCGCTTTCGGTGGTGGACGTTCGGAGTCGCCTGCGGTTTGGCGCTCGCCAACTATCTTCTCCGCTGGGTCAAATGGGAGTTTTACCTCGACCGCCTGGCGATCCGCGGGGTCAAGCGCACCGATAGTCTCCTGGTCTTTCTCAGCGGCTTCGTTCTGACCGTCACGCCGGGCAAGGTCGGCGAAGTGTTGAAGTCGCTCCTTCTCCATGAGACGCACGGCGTTGCCATTGCTCGCACGGCCCCTATTGTCGTGGCCGAGCGCGTGACGGACGTCATCGGCGTCGTCCTCCTCATCGTCGTCGGGTCGGCGGGCCTGGCGGGGGGCCTCGTCTGGGCGGGCCTCGGCACGGGGATCGTGACGGCGCTGGTCGTCGTCGTGTCCAATCGCGCTCTGTCGCTCGCGCTGATCGCGTGGATCGCGCGAGGTCCCCGGGCGTTCAAACGCATCGCGCCCAAGCTGCACGAGGCCTACGACAGCCTCGCAACGCTTGTTCGGCCCTCGAATCTCATCGTTCCCACGATTCTCTCCGTGGGAGCCTGGTCGCTCGAGTGCACCGCGCTCTGGATCGTGCTTCGCGGTCTCGGGCAGACGACGAGCCTCGGGCTTTCCACCTTCTTCTATGCAACGAGTACGCTAGCCGGGGCGATCGTGCCGGTGCCCGGCGGCTTGGGCGTTACCGAGACGTCGCTCCAAAGCCAAATGCAAGAACTCGGGCACGTCGGGGCCACGGCGAGTACGGCGGCGATGATCCTCGTTCGCTTCGCAACTCTATGGTTCGCGGTGCTCGTCGGCTTCGTTGCGCTCTCCCTTCTCCGGCGGCGCTTTCCCGAACTGCTCTCCGGGCGTCCGCGCGCCGCCCCGGCGCTTCCGAGCGTCGCCGGCCCGTCTCCCCGTGCCACCGCGGAGTCGCCTTCGATTCACTCGAGCAGTGCGCCCTTCTGAACGTGCCCCGTCGACCCAAAGGCGAGTCGTGTGTGTCGTGAGTCGATCCCCGGCCCAAGCGCACCTGAACGGAATCGCGCTCGAAACGCCTGCGGCATCTGGCGACACGGGGCGATCGACTCGGTGGTAAATACCCACATAACGTCCTTGCGATCCATTCTGCGCTCGCGGATTGTGCACGTCGATGGTCGGACGACGCGCCCGCCCCCCCGAACCTTCCGCGCCTTCGAAGCGCGCCACGAAGGCACGCGCTGGCGACGGGACACGCGCGCGCATTTTGACCGCCGCGACCGACGAATTTTCGTCCAATGGCTACAGCGGCGCACGGATCGACGCGATTTGCCGAGCGGCTCACGCCAATCCACGGATGATCTATCACTACTTCGGAGACAAGGATGGTCTCTACGTTGCGGTCTTGGGCCAAGTGCTCGGCGAGCTTCGTAGCGAGGAGCTGAAGCTCGCGGTCGACCACACGCCTCCGATGCAAGGGATGGTCGAACTCTTCGATTTCATTCACGACCACTTCGGTCGACGCCCTCAGCTCGTTAATATCTTGACGGGCGAAAACCTCCTCCGCGCGCGCTTTCTCCAGCGTTCGATAAAGACGCCGATCGTCTCCTCGCCGCTCATCGATCTCATCGCCCGCCTGCTTGATCGTGGCCATCGTCTAGGGGTTTTCCGGGGCGGCATCGACCCGCTGCGGCTCTACGTGATGATGGTGGCCCTCAGTTATTTCCATCGTTCCAACGCCTTCACCCTATCCGTGATCTTCCGGACCGATATTTCCGCTCCAGAATGGCAGCGGCGATACCGGCGCGACGCACGAGCGATGCTCCGGAGCTATCTGGGTACCGACCAGAATCGACGCCCGCGCAGCTCCCGGAAACTTTCGAGCAACAGTAAGTAAACGCTTACTTCGATAGACCCGTCGTCAGGGTTCGTGACCATGGCGCGCGTAAACGAAGGGACGTCGGTGTTGGGTCTCGGCGCGCCGCCGCCTGGCAGAGAGCGCGCATCGTCCGACAAAACGCGAGTTGGGGCCCCCGGCGCACTCCCCGCGCGACAGGCTCGATTCGCGGCCTTTTCGCAGGGGCCGGAGGGCGCCCAACGGCGAGGGCCGAAGGCCGGCCGGTGCCCGTCGGGGGTGTTCGCTTGAAACATGAACGGTTTGATTCATTCGCTCAGACAGCAGTTTTTCAGCGCGCCCCGGAAGAACGTCCACCTCGGTCGGCGGACGACCGCTCACGGGTTTCCCACTGCACTCATTCAAGAGGAACATGGTCATGAGTTCGACGAAACATATCGGTGTGTTCTTCTCTAGTCAGGCCCACGGAAACAGACCCTCGGCTCGAACGACCGGCGCGGTGCAGGCGGGCGCGGTGGGGGCACCCGTCGCACGAGACGGCGGTGCCGCCCGGCGGCGCTGGCCTGTCGTCGCGCTGTCTCTCTGCGTCGGCACGGCGTTCGCGTTCGTGCCTGCGAGCGCAGTTGCGCAAACTCCTGATACGGCCCCCCCTCCCCCCGCCACCGCTCCCCCCCCCGAGCCTACGGCGGTCGCACCCCCGATGGCTTCCGGCGCGCCCGTGCCTCCTCCCGTCCCGGGTGGGGTGTCGACCGCGCAGAGTACGACTCCGCCCATCGCAAGCGAGGCGATGCCCGCCACCCGAGAGGACAAGCTTCCGCCGATCAGCGTCGGCGCTTGGCTCCGTATCGGCGGCCGGATCCAGGGCACCAATCCGAAGAATCTCGACGGCGAGCAGATGGACACCGTCTACAGCGAGCTTCATGCCGGCGGCAAGATCCACAAGAACGTGAGCCTCACGTTGAACCTGAACGCAAACGGTCTGGCGGGGACCGCGGGAATCGAAGATGCCATCATCGGGTTCGACTTTGCCGACCCCATTCACCTGTGGATCGGGCAGCTCCTCGTTCCGGTGGATCGCGCCAACTACGGTGGGCCCTTCTTCATGATCCCGTGGAACTACCCTGGCTTTTTGACGGTGGGCCACCAGACGACCGTGCTGGCTCCCAAGGAAGGGCCCAACGGGCGCAACGCGGGGGCTGTGCTTTGGGGCGATGTCGCGGACGGGGTTTTCAAGTACTCCCTCGGTACGTTCCAATCCGGCACGCTCGAGCAGAGTCCACTCTTTTCGGGCCGCCTGAGCCTCGCGCTCCTCGGGAAGGAGACCGGCTACTTCGGTAACGAAACGTACTTCGGGGACAAGAGCCTCGTTTCGATCGCCGTCGGCGGGCAAGCCCAGAAGAACGGGAGCGGGGGTGGGGCCGCGACCGACGACTACGAAGAGTTCAACGCCGACGCGCTCGCCGAAATCAAATACGGCGACGGCGGCTGGGTCACGGCGGACGCTTCGTATTATCACTTCGAAGGGCAGTACAACACGTACAAGAACGCGTTCTACCTGCTCGGCGCCATCGCCACGCCGAAGGTGGGCCCGGGCAACATTCAGCCGATGATTCGTTACCAATATGGCGCGGGAGACGGGATGACGCCGAAAGCGTGGTCTGTCGACGCCGCCGTGAGCTATCTCATCATGGGCCCGGCGCTGCGCGTCCTCGTCAATTACGAGCACACCGAGTTGGGCAACGACTTGATCGGCAACATGGTTCAGCTGGGGGCCCAGGCCATCTTCTTCTGACGGAAACGCCGCGCGAAGCCTCAAGGATCGACCCGCGCCGCCGTTCCCTGCGGGTATGAGCCCGTTCGAACATCTGCTGGAGGTGGCGCTGGGCTCGCCGGCCGTGCCGAATCAACGAGCCGCGTTCGAGGATTCGCTCCGGGCTTTCGAGAACGCGCTCACCCACGTTCCTTCGCCCACGAGCGGCCTGCCCCGCGCGGTCCGCAAGGGAATCGTTGCGAATTATCGTGGCGCCGGCGAGAAGGGCTCTTCGCCGGCGCGGTCCTTCTATGCCTGAGCCGATTTTCGTGCCGGCCGTGCACCTACACGGCTACACGGAGGAGAGACCGCGGAGATGGGCGAGCGCGGCGCGAAAATCGGCGGGGGGAGCCGTTTCAAAGCGGATTCGGTTTCCCGTGCTTGGATGGATGACGCCGAGGAGGCGCGCGTGAAGGGCCTGATGGCCCAGCGCTTCGCCGGTCGCGCGGACGCTCGGATCGCGAGGGGGCTTACCGTAAAGCGGATCGCCGACGACCGGGGTGCCACTCTCGGCAAGATGCACGCGAATCTGGTGCGTGCGCCCGGTCTCCAGCGTGCATGCCACGTGCGTGGCGCCCTCCAGGCGCTCGAGCACGCGCACATGGGTCACGGCGGATTTTCCTTGCCGAACTCGAGAGGTGAAGCGAAGGCGGTGGCGCGGATCCCGTCCGTGAAGCGTGGCGATCGTTGCATCCTGGGCCTCGCCGGCGACAATCGCTTCGTAAGCCCGCTCGATTGAGCGCGCCTGAAACTGCGCCTTGAGTGCCTCGCGCGCCGCGGGCGTGCGCGCGATGACCATGACTCCGCTCGTCCCCTTGTCCAGACGATGGACAATGCCGGGTCGGGCGTGCTCGGCGCCCCCGGTAAGATCCATCAAATCGTGTCGTCGAAACAGATTGAGTCCCAGAAGCCCGTTGACCAGCGTGCCATCCTCGTGACCGCGCGCCGGATGCACGACGAGCCCTGCGGGCTTGTCGACGACGACGATCGCGTCATCGACGTACAAGACCTCGAAACGTACGTTCTTGTCGGCCGTGGCGCGGCTGGGGGGAGGAGCCTCCGGCCGAACCAAGATGTGATCGCCTGCGCGGAGCCTCGCGGAGGCAGCCCGGGCGTAGGCGTCCACCGTTACTCGTCCGCGCGCGATCCAGCGTTGGGCTTCCGCCCGCGAAACTCCGAGGGCCGTCGACACGAAGCGGTCGAGCCGCGCGCCCCCCCCCTCGCGCGGAACAACGAATGTCAAGGGCTCCCAAGAGGTCGCCGCGACGCTCGGCCGGTTGCCTGCGGACCCGTTCACCAGAGCTTCGACTTGATGTGCCCCTTGGCTTTGATGAGAATGTCTACGAGCGCGCGATCGTAGAAGTTGCGCGGATAAAGATCCGGGGACACACGACGCTTGTAGAGCGCGCGGCCCTCCTCGATTTCCTCGGCCAGCGATTCGAACAGATTGTCGTTCTGAATGCCGGTGACGATCTTGTCCTCGTTGTAGAGAGAGAGGTCGCTCGCGATTGCGCGCGCGAGCCGTCGAGCCGCTTCCTCGGTCTCGATAAGGGGCATGCCAACGATGATGCCGTGCGGCCCGCTGGCTGTCAAAGCGCGGGGCATCGGGTCGGCAACCCCTTCGGCCATCATGCGCCGTCCCGTCGACGGGCCGGGCGCGCTTTCGGTATACCTTGGTGTTGTCCTGGGCCATGCCTTCGAGGCGGGTCATCGCCGCGCCTACGCGCAGGCTTCAGAACGCAGCCCCCCCGGTCGGTCGCTCTACGGGAGACGAGGAGGCGCCTTGGTTCGGCCCGAGAGCTCTGGTAAGAGGCGGAGCGGGCTATGGCTTTTCGCACGATCCCTCGGGCAATCGAAGACGCGGCAAAAGCCGAGCCCACGCGCGGTTTTCGTTTCGTTCCGGAGTCGGGCGTGCCGGGATTCACCCGCCCGGGCGCGAGCGAGCGCGCTCGCGGGTCGACCGTTGCGACCGATGCAGTGAGCGCCGAATCGAGCGAGGCGTCGTTCTCCTATGCGGCGGTCGAACGAATGAGCGCGCGTTTCGGCGGGGCGTTGCAGGCGCTTGGCCTCCGCAAAGGCGACCGCGTTGCCCTTATTTTGCCGAACAACGAGGACTTCGTCCTTTGCTTTTTCGGCGCGATCCGCGCCGGGATCATTCCCGCTCCAATCTATCCCCCGATGGCCCTCGGGCAGCTCCAGCCCTACCTGGACAACACGCGCCATATCGTCGCGAAGAGCGGCGCCCGGGTTCTCGTGACGACGGCGCGTATCAAGCGCCTCCTCGGGACGGTGCAAGCGGCTTGCCCCGCCTTGGATCAGGTGGTCGCCATCGAAGGAATTCGCGAGTCCGCGGAGCTCCTCAAACCCGAAAAGATCGACCTGGACGACGTCGCCTTCATCCAGTTTACGAGCGGGTCGACATCGAGGCCGAAGGGGGTGACCCTCTCGCACGCCAATCTCGCGGCGAACATCAAGTGCATCATGGAGGACGGGCTACGCGTCCGGCCGGACGACGTGGGCGTTTCGTGGCTGCCGCTCTATCACGACATGGGCCTCATCGGCTTCGTACTCGCCCCTCTCTACCATCGTGTGCCCGTCGTTTACCTTCCGTCCCTTCTCTTTCTCAAGCGACCCGTCGCGTGGTTTCAGGCGTTCACGCGTCATCGCGGAACGATTGCGTACGCACCGAACTTCGCGTACGCGCTCTGCATCAAGCGAATCAGGCCGGCGGACTTGGATGGACTGGACCTGTCCAGCTGGCGTGTGGCTGGCTGCGGAGCGGAGCCGATTCGCCCGGAGACCCTCGAAGGCTTCGTCGATGCGTTCGCCCGCATCGGATTTCGCAAGGAGGCCCTCTATCCATCGTACGGAATGGCGGAATCGTCTCTGGCCGTAGCGTTCAGTGAGCTCGGCGAGGGAATGAAGATGATTAGCGTCGACGGGCCAACGCTATGGGACACAGGCACGGTCAAGCGCGTCTTGGAGGGAGACGAGAACACCGTTCGTCTGGTCTCGTGCGGGCGCGCGTTTCCTGACCACACGATTGCGATCTTCTCACAGGACGACAGGGTCAGCGAAGCCCCACTGCCTGAAGGCGTGGTCGGGGAGGTGCGAATCGCGGGGCCCAGCGTGATGCGCGGATACTGGGAAGATGCCGAGCGAACGCGCGAGGCCTTCGCAGGGTCCTTCTTGCGAACGGGCGATCTGGGATTTCTCGATGACGGACACGTGTTCATTTGCGGTCGCAGCAAAGAGATCGTCATCGTGAATGGCCGCAACTACTACCCGCAGGACATGGAGTGGGAAGCGGGCAAAATTGCCGGCGTGCGCAAGGGCAATGCGGTGGCCTTCGGCGCGCGCGATCCGAACGGCGTCGAGCGCGATCGCGAGCGTGTCGTTTTGGCGTTCGAGGTTCAGGAGCCCGAGCGGCTCGGGCAAGCGGGCGCGCTCGTCGCCCTGGTGCGCCAGGCGATTCAAGAAGGCATGGGCCTCACGCTCGACGACGTGGTGGCCTTGCCCCCCGGTGCTCTTCCGAAAACGTCGAGCGGCAAGCTGCAGCGTGCGAGGACGCGGGACCTCTACGAGAGCGGCGAACTCATGGGGCGTGCAGGCCCCCGCGACGCAACGAAGCTCGACGTAGCAAAGCACGCCGCCACGAGCCAATTGAGCTATTTCAAATTGGCCGTGCTTGGCGGGCGCAAACGGAAAGACTGACGGTGTGGCCGGAATGGAGTTTGGGGGGCTTGGGGGTAGAGGATCTCCCCCCCGAGCCCGGCTCGTGAAAGTGCTGTGGAGCATTTCCGGGCAGCTCTTGAGCGGCCGCCTCGCTGCTGGCTCGGGAACAAGAACTTCTTGCACCTTAGAAAGGTTCTCGTTACCCTGCTCGAGAGCATGCGGAACGGGTGCGTCGGGCTGGATCGGGCGAACGCGATGCTCCGCGACCTGCGTGGCTCGGGGCTGAAGCTCACGCCGCAGCGGATCGCCATCGTTCGCCTCTTCGCCGAAGACGTGTCGCATCCCACCGCCCAAGACCTCTTCGAGCGATTGCGCCCGAGCTTCCCTTCGACGAGCTTCGCCACCGTCTACAACACGCTCGACTCGCTCGCCCGCGCCGGTCTTGCGGGAATCGTCCGGCTTCCCGGCAAGCGCGGGGACGCAGCCAGGTTCGACCCGAACAGCGCGCCGCACCACCACGCCGTGTGTGACGGCTGCGGCGCGGTGATTGACATTGCCGCTGGGTCGCTGGCACCCACTCCAGCGGCGGCCAGCAGGCTCGGGCGATCGGCCCCCGGTTTCACCGCCCGGACCGTCGAGCGAATTTACCGCGGGCTGTGCGCCGCATGCGCGCGGCCGAACTCAGCGTGAAAGGAAAAGGAGAAACTCATGGCCAAGTCGCTACAGGGAACGAAGACGCACCAAAACCTCAAAGAGGCATTCGCTGGCGAATCGCAAGCGAACCGCCGGTACATGTATTTCGCCAAGGTTGCAGACGTCGAGGGCTATCCCGAGATCGCGGGCAACTTCAAGGAGACGGCGGACGGCGAAACGGGCCACGCGCACGGTCACCTCGACTATTTGAAGCAGGTCGGTGATCCGGCCACGGGACTGCCAATCGGAAACACCGAGAAGAACCTCAAGGCGTCCGTAGCCGGTGAAACGTACGAATACGAAACCATGTATCCGGGCATGGCGAAAAGCGCACGCGAAGAAGGCTTCGATGATGTCGCGGAGTGGTTCGAGACGCTCGCCAAAGCCGAGAAGAGTCACGCGGGGCGATTCCAGAAGATGCTGGGTCTTCTCTAGTCAGTCAAGTCACGTGGGTCACCCTGAGTCTCGCTCCGCCTTGCCTCTGGCAAGGCTCCGATCGACAAGCCTGGTTAGCACGACACGTCGAGGGGGAGCGATGCCGCTCCCCTCGAGCTCCCCACGAGGAAAGAACCTCGAGACTAGCTAAGTCACGTGGGTCACCCTGAGTCTCGCTCCGCCTTGCCTCTGGTAAGGCTCCGATCGACAAGCCTGGTTAGCGCGACACGTCGAGGGGGAGCGATGCCGCTCCCCTCCGCTCCCCTCGAGCTCCCCAGCTGGACGCGAACGCGATCACCCTGACGCAATGAGCAAGATGGACCTTGTCCCGAATCCTGCCCCCGCGCTCGACCCGAACGATGAGCGCTACTGGGATCCGCGCGATCTCGAGGCGGAGATGCGGCGCACGTTCGAGATATGCCACAACTGCCGCATGTGCGTTGGATACTGCGGCACGTTTCCCGATGTGTTCGGCCGCGTCGATCGCGATATCGAGCAGCACGGGGCCTCGGGAGCCGAAAGGCTCGATGCAGACGCGTTTGCGCGCGCAACGGAGCTCTGCTGGCAATGCAAGCTCTGCTACGTGAAATGCCCGTATACGAAGGACGAGCGGCACGAGTGGATGGTCGACGTGCCGAGAGTCTTGACACGCGAAAAGGCGCAGCGCGCCCGCCGCAATGGCGTTTCGCTTCAGGATCGGGTGCTCGGCGAGCCGCAAGCGCTCGGGCAATTGACGGCAGGGCCTATGGCGCGAGTCGCCAACTTCGTGAACGCAAACCGACTCGTGCGCAAAGCGTTGGAAGCGACGGCGGGAATCGCAGCCGATTTTCCGATCCCTCCCTTCGGCGAGACGAGCTTTGGCCGCTGGCTTTCTCACCACGAGCCGCTTTCGGGGTCCGGGTCGCGCGGCACGGTGGCGATCTTCGCAACGTGCCTCGCGGACTACAACTTCCCCCACATCGCCGCGAGCGCCGTTCGGGTGCTCGAGAAAAACGGTTGGGCTGTCGTGCGGCCGGAGCAGACCTGTTGCGGAATGCCCAACGTTGACGGAGGGGACATGGACGCAGCCCGCTCCAAAGCGCGTGCGAACGTTGCGTCGCTACTCCGTGAGGTGCAGAAGGGTCACGCTATCGTGTCGCTACAGCCAACGTGCGGCTACATGATTCGAAAGGAGTGGCCGGAGCTTCTCGGCACGGATGACGCGCGCAGCGTGGCGTCTGCCACGCGCGACGTGATGGAGCTCCTCGAGCAGCAGCGCCGGGAGAAAACGCTCTCGCGCGACTTCGTGAAGGGTCTCGGGAAGATTGCTTATCACGCGGCGTGCCATTTGCGCGCGCAGAAGATCGGCTATCCCGCCATGCGCGTCCTCAGTGCGCTTCCGGAGACGGAGGTCCTTGTCATCGAGCAGTGCTCAGCCGTCGACGGAACGTGGGGGATGAAGGCTCAGCACTACGAAATGGGGCGGCGATACGCGCAAAAGCTCGTGCGCGGGGTCGACGCGGCCGAGGCCGCGCTCGTCGTGACCGATTGTGCCCTGTCGGCCCGGCGCATCCTCGCGGAGAACGGGCGCGCGGCGTTGCACCCGGTCGAAGCGCTCGCAGACGCTTATGGGTTCTAGTTTCTAACTACGCGAGAATGCATGAAACCCATCGATCGGAGCGAGGTCATGGGCCTCGCAGACTACGAGACGGTCCGAGAGCACTTCCGCGCGCGCGTCATCGGCGAGAAAAAGCGCCGCCGCGTGCAGCTTGGCCCCAAGGCGACCGCGCTTTTCGAGAATCGCGACACGGTCCTCCTACAGATTCAAGAGATGCTGCGGACCGAACGGATCACTCGCGCCGCCGCCGTCATGCACGAGATCGAGACATACAACGAAAGCGTTCCGAGTGAGGACGAGCTTTCGTGCACGATCATGATCGAAATCGTGGACAAGGCGGAGCGTGACGCCTTTCTACGCGATGCGCTCGGATTCGAGCAGAATGTCTGGCTCGTGGTGGACGGGACGCGTGTCGGCGCACGCGCCGTTGCGAGAGGTAGCGAGCCTGCGGACCGGACTACGGCGATCCACTACCTAAAGTTCAAACTGCCGACCAACGTCGCCGGTGCCCTGCGCGGGACTTCGGGAGACCGAGCCACGTTGAGCCTCGAGGTCTCTCATCCGGCTTACGAGGTACGCGCCGCCCTGCCCCAGGAAACGGTGCGCGAACTCGCCGAGGATCTTCGCGCATAGGACTTGAGTCCGCCGCGCGCACACCCCCAAGCTGACGGTACAACGCACCGGCACGCGGTCGCACCGTGACGATCGCTCCTCCGCCGCTACGCGTCTTGGCGCACCGGAATCCGACATCGCTGCTGCGATTTGTCGGGACGGTGAGGAGGCGACTTAGGGGGTGTCAACGCCTTCAGATTCAGCTTCAGGCGACCGCTTCGGCTTCGGGCTCGGCGGGTCCGTCCGGCACGAGGTCAACGCCCCGCGCTCGCAAGGTTCGAACGTACGGAATCATGGCCAGGCCGAAGATGAAGAGCGCGACGCATCCGTACTGCGCGGGTGTCAGGCCGGCGTAGCGCGTGTCGCCTCCCTCGTTCTCCGGGATCCGCAAGAAGTCCATCGCGAAGCGTACAGGCGGGTACGCAAGCGCAATGACGATGACGTAACTCCCGGTCCAAAGTCGCCTGTTCCATGTCAGCGCGCAGCACGACGCGAGGACGATCGTGAAGAGTAACTCTAAAAGGCCGAGATCGAATCGGGGATCGTGGCCGTGAATAAATTCGATGAAGCCGAAGTGCGTCACGGCTCCGTCGCGCGGGCCGAACGGGTGCGCGACGGCGATCCATGTGTCTGCGGTGGCACGCGCCCCCAGATGATCGTGCACGGACGCGCAGCCGGCGCGGCCGAACATCCAGCCAATCGGCAGAACGGACAGGACCAAATCCGCGAACGGAAGGATGCGCGCCGGGCGAACGCGCTTGCGCGGACGACCGCTGTCTTCGAGGTAAAAGTACTTCCACAAGAGGATGCCAACGAGAGCGCCCACGAATCCGCCGAACGAACTCAATCCCTCCCACAAGAGCAAGAGGGACCACGGGCGCCGCACGACTTCGTCCCAGTGGTAAAAGAGCTGGTCGAGTATGTGAGACAGAGCAAACGCCGCGACGAGCATCCACGTCACGAAGGAATTGAGCTGCACCAAATCGTAGCCGAGCGCCCGAGCGCGACGCGTCGTGACGGAGGTTCCGATCATCACGCCCGTAGCCACGAGAAGGCCGAATGGATGCAACGGAACGGGACCGATGTGCAGATCGGGAATGTGGATGTAAGGGACCATGACGCGGGCGCCTGGACCTTTATCGCATTCCCTCGCGGCACGCACGCTGCCTGCAGCGCGTGCGACGAAGGCGCGCGCCACGCTCATCGCCGGGGGCCAACCCTGCCGACCTGACGGCGTTGTGTTGGCTTTCGCCTACACGTCGCCCCACGGCAAATGCGACTCGGCTCGGCGGGCGGCGTGGAAATGCCGGACCGAGCGGGCGGCGGTGCGGTGTCGGAGCGAGCCTTTTCCGCCCCCCTTCATGTTGCCTTCAGCGCCGTAAAGCCGCGCACCTTGGGCTTTGCCCCCAGGAGCGCGAGCTGTCCGCAGGCGGCGCTGACGTCATCTCCGCGGCGACGGCGAATGAAGCACGAGTAGCCCGCGTCGCAAAGGATCCGTTGAAACTCGAGCACCCGCGAAGGATCGGGAGGCCCGAGCGCGCTCGCACCGATCGGATTCATCGGGATGAGGTTTACCTTGACGGGAATGGCGCGAAGAAGTTTGCAGAGCTTCTTTGCTTCACTCACGTCATCGTTTCGACCGGCGACGAGCGTATACTCGATGGTGATGCGCCGCCGTCGCGGCAGCGGGTAAGCGCGCAGTCCCTCCATGAGCACGGACAGCGGATACTTCTTGTTGATAGGCATCAGGCGAGAGCGGGTCTCGTCGTCCGCTGCGTGAAGCGACACGGCCAGGCCGATGTTTCCGCCAAAATCGGCGCCGAGCCGCGCAATTTCCGGGACGAGCCCGCTGGTTGAAACGGTGATCCGCCGAGCCGAAAGCGCGACCCCCTCGGGATGCGTGAGAAGCTGTAAAGCCCGCGCCGTCGCCGCATAGTTGTGGAGCGGCTCGCCCATGCCCATGAAGACCACGTTGCGAAGTCGCTCGCCCGCATCGAGCTGGGCGCGTCCCGCAACGACCTGTGCGACGACTTCGTCTGCCCCGAGGTGCCGCTTGAGCCCAGCGACACCACTCGCGCAAAAAACGCAGCCCATCGCGCAGCCCACCTGAGTGGACACGCATTGGGTCACTCTCACGGCCGCCGCATCGGCCGTTGACATGGGGTCCTCCGCTTCGTCGTCGTCATCGACGGCCGCGCCCGCGTCCGCATCACCGGGCCGGTCGCCACCTTCATCCGAGCGGCGGCCCGGCCCCCCATGCGGTTGCACCGGCGACGGCAGGCCGCTCTTTCCCGCGCTTACGCCCGGGATGAGAACGGTCTCCACGGTGGCTCCGTCGCGCAACCGGATGAGAAGCTTACGGGTATCATCGGTCGAGCGGAGCACGTGCGTGACCGAGAACGTCCTTTCGAGGTCGAACTCGGCAAGCGCGGCTCGTAGCTCTTTCGGAAGATCCGTCATGCGCTCGGCGTCGAGCACGCCCCGCGCATGCATCCACCGGAAGAGCTGCCGGGCATGAAACGGGCGCACGCCGACCGTGCGGAGGGCCAGCGCCCACTCATCCGGGGTTCGGGCAAGCGGTGGAGCAAGGCCGGCAAGCACGGAAACCTACCTTAGCAGCAATTTCCGAGCGTTCTTCAGAATACCGAATAAGGGATCGCGGCTCGCAAGAGCCGCCCAGCATTGCGCTGCAGCTCTTTCACGAGACAGGTTTTTGGGGGGCGACTCTCTCCCCCAACATTTAGGCTGCGCTTCGATTCACGCGCTCATCTAACGCTTGGCGCGCTTGGCTTCCTCCCAGTAGCGGTCCAAGACCTCGAGCGGCGGGTGCCTCTCTCCCCCGTCCGCATCGCCCCATCCGCCGTGCTCCTCGCGAACGCGATCTTCGACATGAGCGAAGCGTTCTGTAAATTTCGCGATGGTTCGGCGGAGGGCCCCCTCGGCGTCCACCTTGAGGTGTCTAGCGAGATTGACGAGAGCGAAGAGAACATCCCCGAGCTCTTCTTCGATCGATTCGGCGTTACCCTCTTCGATGGCGCGATCGAGCTCGCCAACCTCTTCGCTTACTTTGGCACGCGAGCCCCGCGCGTCCTCCCAGTCGAAGCCAACGCGCGCCACTTTCTCGCCGACGCGCTGAGCGCGCGTGAGCGCCGGCATGCTTCGAGGCACTCCCGCAAGAATACCTCGATCGCCCTTCTCCTTAGCTTTGATCTTTTCCCAATTCCGAAGCACTTCGTCGGCGTCCTTCGCCTCCAGGCGCCCGAATACGTGGGGATGCCGGCTCACCAGTTTGTCCACGATTCCAGAGATCACGTCGTCGATGGCGAAGGACCCCTCGCGGCGCCCGAGTTCAGCCTGAAATACGACCTGGAGAAGCAGGTCGCCGAGCTCCTCCCGAATCGCAGCCCGATCTCCCGAGTCGATTGCGTCGATGACCTCGCACGCTTCCTCGAGTACGTACTTTCGGAGCGTTTCGAACGACTGCTCACGGTCCCACGGGCATCCGTCCGCCCCCAAGAGGCGCCCCATGAGCGCCACGAGCCGCGTAAGGGTCGACCCGTCCTGCCGTTCGAGCGGCGGCACGGGCCGAGGAACATCTTCGTCGAAGCGCGAAAGCGCGTCTTCGACGGGACCAAGCTTGGCTTCGAGCATCGCGCGAGGCAGGCTACATTGGCTCCGGCGAATGTCGACCGCGCCCGCCTCGCCGCCCCCGCCTTCGCATCGTGCGCCGCCGTTCGGCCGAACCTTGGTCATCGGCGCCACCGTCGTTGCGCTCGCGCTCGCGTACATCCTGCGGGGGGTGCTCGTCCCGCTATTTTTCGCGTTCCTGCTCGCGTACGCGCTCGACCCGTTCGTCGATTGGCTGGAGGCGCGCAAGGTGCCTCGCTCGCTGGCGGCTCCCATCGTGATGTTGGCCATCGCGGGTCTCTTGGTCCTCGCCCTCGTTTTCGCGATCCCCATGTTCATCGACGAGCTCCGCGCCGCGGCCACGGAGCTCCCTTCGGAGCTCAAGGGCTTCGAAGGCCGTGTAGAGCCTTGGCTGTGGCAAACGTTTCACTTCAAGCCGCCGCACACGATGAGCGAGCTGGGAACCGAGCTGCAGGGCAAGCTCCAATCCCAATTCCCCGACTTCGTGAGCGTCGTGAGCGTGGCCCTATTCGGCACTCTGAGTTATCTCGGCGTCATTCTCAGCGCGCTCATCATCCCGGTTTTCGCCCTCTATCTTCTCATCGATTTCGATCGCATCGTCCAGCGCATCGGCCAGCTCATCCCGCGGCGCTGGTACCGCCACGCCGCGAGCGTCGCCAGGCAAATTCATCGCACGTTGGGCGGATACGTTCGCGGCCAACTGACCGCCAATATCGTGCTGGGCGCCCTCTATGCGATGGGGCTTCGGTTCGTCGACGTGCGGCTCGCCGTCGCCATCGGCGTCCTCACCGGAATGCTGGCATTCGTTCCGTACATCGGGTTTGGCTGCGGGCTCTCGCTGGCGATGGCGATGGCGACGCTCGATTGGCAAGGCCCAGGGCGTCTGCTGGGCGTTCTGTCGGTCATGCTTTGCGTCCAAGTGCTGGACGGACTCGTCATCACGCCTCGCATCGTCGGACGCTCCGTCGGCCTTGCGCCGCTCGAAGTGTTGCTCACGATGATGGCCGCGGGAACCCTCTTCGGATTTTTCGGCGTCTTGCTAGCCGTACCGCTCGGGGCGGTGGTGAAGATCCTCGTGAGCCGCGTATTCAAGGCCTACCTCGCATCGGGGTTCTATCGTCGTGGGACCGAACGTGGTGGCGCATGACGAAAGGACGGGAGGAAATGTCGAAGGACGAGGTTCAGATCGAGTCGCTCGGGAAGACGAGCGTCATCACGATGAACCGCCCCGCCGCGCGGAACGCGCTCACCCTGCCGGTTCTCGCGCAGCTCTCGGCCGCGCTGGACGCGGCTTCGGTCGACGCATCGGTACGCTGCGTCTTGCTCGGCGGAGCGGGTGGCCACTTTTGCGCGGGGGCAGACTTGCGCCAAAATCTGCTCGATGACCCGCAAATGATGGATCATCTCGAAACGTACATGGACGCGTTTCACGGGCTCGTGAGGTCCGTCGTGGCATGCAAGAAGCCCGTCGTTGCGATGATGGATGGGGCGGCGGTGGGCTTTGGCGCAGACCTCGCTTTTGCATGCGATTTGCGCGTCGCGTCCACCAACGCGTACGCGCAGGAAAAGTTCGTGAAGATTGGGCTGATGCCGGACGGCGGCGGAACCTTCTGGCTACCTCGCCTCGTGGGGACCGCGCGCGCCATGCGGATGATCCTACTCGCCGAACGCATCGACGCGGAGGAGCTCCATCGACTCGGCATCGTGGCCAAGGTCGTCGAACCTTCGGCACTGCGGGACGCGGCACGTGCCGTTGCACGCGAACTCGAAGCCGGGCCGCCGCTCGCCTTCGCGGCGATCAAACGGGCCCTCTACGCGAGCTGGGGGTCGTTCGAGGACGCTCTTCGCCGCGAACGCGAGGAACAACTCTCGCTTCTGCGCAGCGCGGACGCAAGGGAAGGCGTCGCCGCATGGGCAGAGAGGCGCGACCCCCATTTCGAAGGGCGATGACGGGCACGAACCCGACCGAAGGCTCCCCGCGGGATCGCTCCTCCTTCAAACGCCGCCGCCCCGCACCGCTCAAAAAAGGTAACGCTCTCCCGTGTCACACAGGACCGTGACCACGATGCCGCGCCCGACCTGCCGCGCCACCTCGCACGCCGCGTGGACGTTTGCGCCTGAGGACGGGCCCACGAGCAGCCCTTCCTCCCGGGCAAGGCGGGTGGCCATTCGCTCGGCGGCCACATCGCTAACGGGGATCAGTTGATCGATCACGCTGCGATCCAAGATATCGGGGACGAATCCCGCGCCGATTCCCTGGATTCCGTGCATTCCCGCGGGGCCGCCGCCAAGGACCGCGCTCGCGGACGGTTCCACGGCGACGATGCGCACGTTGGGACGCTCGCGTTTCATGGCGCGGCCGACCCCCGTAATGGTTCCCCCTGTCCCGACCCCCGCCACGAACGCCACCAGGTCCTCTCCGAGCGCGTCCAGGATCTCCTGCGCCGTGGTGCGTTCGTGCGCCTCGGGGTTTGCCTTGTTCTCGAACTGACGCGGCATGAACGCACCGGGAGTGTCGCGCGCGAGCTGCGCGGCGCGCTCCACAGCGCCCGCCATCCCGTCCTCCGCGGGAGTGAGCACGATCTCGGCACCGTACGCGCGCAGCACGTACCGCCGCTCGAGGCTCATGTCCTCCGGCATGACCAGGACGCAGCGATAGCCTCGCACGGCGGCGATCATGGCGAGGGAGATGCCCGTGTTGCCGCTGGTCGCCTCGACGATGACGGCGCCTCTGCCAATCGTGCCTGCCTGCGCCGCGGCGTCGATCATCGCCAGTGCGGGACGGTCCTTTACGCTACCGCCAGGATTCTTGACTTCGAGCTTGCCGACCACCGTCGCCGCCGCGACCGGACCCACTCGACCGAGGCGTACCAGCGGCGTTCGGCCCACGAGCTCGAGCACACTCTCCGCGATGGCATCGTGACGCCGTGGCATCTCACGCCCCACGGTATCAGAAGATGCGCTGATCGACCTTTATGGTGTCTCCCGCCTGAAGGGGCACGTCCGCCGTCTTCCCGTCGCTGATGTCATCGATGCTCACCGTGGCCGTGACCGTCCGGTTGGCCGCCACGTTGCGCGTAATACGAACACGATCGCCGTCAGCCAGCGAGGTAAGACCCCCGGCCAGCGAGATGGCGTCGATGAGTCTCATCCCTTCCGTCCAGGGCAAGCTTCCCGGCTTCTGAACGGCGCCGATGATGCTCACCTTCTTCGAGTTATACTGCTTTACGACGAGCGTCACCTGCGGTCCCACCAGAACCTGCTTGCTAACGAGCTTGTTCTTGATGAGATCTTCGATCTGCTGCGGCTCGAGGCCCGCGACCATGAGCCTGTCGATGTACGGAAAGTCGATCGTTCCGTCCGGCTGAACGCGAAATTCCTTGGGCAGATCTTTCTCCCCAAGCACGGAGACCTCGAAGAGGTCCCCCGGCCCTACGGTCGTGCTCTGTGAAGGCGGCGGCAAGTTGAACGGGCCCGGATGGCTCCGGCCGCAAGCGGTCGCCGATAGCAAGAGCACAACGAACCCCACCACACGCCAGTACGGATACGTCATTAGCTGCCCGGCGAGCATGGCGCATTCGGTACGCCAAAGCCAACGCTCGTCACATGAACCAGCGCACCCCGAGGTACGCTTCGATTCGCTGCCATGACATCGCGAAGAGGCCCGTCGACGGAGCCGGTTCGAGGATCTCGGCGTTGCTGAAGTTCTGCGTGTAGCGGAACGTCCCATTCAAACCGAAGGAATCCGTGAACCGATACTCGCTGAAAAGCGTCACGTCCGCGCGTACGTCGGTAAACGGCGCGTGTCGTATCGCCGGAGTACCCGTGAAATTTTGGATCTTCGGATACTCGACCGCGCCCACGCCGCCTTCGAGAGTGGCGAGCGCTCGGCCGGCGAAGAAGTAGTAAAACTTCAGGTAGCCGCGGTCACTCCCGTAGTAGTTGCCTAGGTAGCTATTCTGGAAATCACGGGTGTACCCCAGGGCAAGCGACGATAGCGTCAACCCGAGGTCCGTCGCGTTGGCGATGCCCGGACTCGCCGCGAGAAACCACTTCAGCTCCGCCTGACCAATGACGCTGTCGTATTGGGGCGGGTTCAGCGCATGGTCATAAAAGCTCGCGCCATACCCGGCGAGCACCGTCGCCGCAAAGCGATCCGAGATGAGTCCGTTCAACCCGAGCCGCGCACGAAGCGGCATCGAGTTGACCAAGCCGTTCTGTTGCGCCTGCGATTCGTTGGTATACGAGATGAAACGAAGCGTCGCGTCGTAGACGAGCGACGTCCTGGGACGGAATTTCCAGCGCCCGCGCGTGGACGCCTCGTGCGTGAGGTTGTCGAACCCGGCGCCGTCCGAGTTCTCGAACAGAATGTCGCTGAATTGGTAACCGAAGCGCCAATCGAGCGTCCCGCCGCCCGGTTGGACCACAAGCTCGGCGCCCGCCCCGACGTTGTCGCGATCGAACGAAAAATTCGGATCCGCCGACGTCGTACTGGGCTGAGCCACGCGACTGTACGAGGCAAAGACGGACGCGCCGAAAGGCCGCTCGGGAAGAATGTCCAGCCGCGCGTCCGCGGCCCCGCTGACGTCCCGATCCTTCGAGAGATCGTTCTGCGCAGCCGAAGCCGCCGGATCGCTCGAAATGCCGATCAGTTCCCAGTACGTGAAGTTCACGCCGCCACGAAACGCCACGGGCGGAGCCGAACGAACCAAATCCCCTTCACGCCGCTGGCCGCTCAACGTGGACACGTAAAGGGATGGCGTCAAACGGAACTCTAATGCCGGAATCGGCGGCGCCGTTGGAGGACCGTTATCGACCCCCGACTGCGTGCTCCGAAGAAGGTAGTTCGAGTCGTACCCAAACTCGCCGGCGATTCCCGGATGAAGCTCGAGGTCTCCGGCGCGTATACCCGCCCCCTCGTTGTAGCGGCGATCCTTTAGCCACTGCGGGCTATCGGACTGCGCGGTGTACTGCGGCTGCGCGCTCGCCGCTCGCGTAATGAGCATAGCGAGTGCAGCGGCGAACGATGCAAAGCCTCTCTTTTTCATCGGTTCGGGCCGAAAGGTACACTAGACCAAGGCAGAGCTACTGCGAAACGTACACTTCTTTTGTCGATCCACCGAACGCCGCCCGCGACGCGCACAAGCGCAGCCCTCGCTATTGACGAGACAGCGAGCCCGACCTCACTTCGTCTCCGATGCGCTCGGAGGCGGGGTGGTCGTCGGCGGCGTCACGATGGGGTCCACGGGCGGATAATCCGTGGTGTTCTCCACCGGCTGATTCGGATCCACACTCGTCACGATCTGGGTTTGGCCGACGAACGCAACCTCTTCGCCGATGCACTGGTTGGCTTCGGCGCCGAGCTGCTCCGAGCGCTGCCTCAGAACCGTGAGAATCGTGAACTCGTGGTTGGCGAGCTCCGTGTCGTTTCGCTGCACGGCCGCCTGTAACGCGGTTTGCCGATCACGCGCCGATCGCGCAGCCACATCCACCTGCGACAGCTTGTCGCTGAGGCAGAGCGACCGGACGACGTCGCGTCCTTGGCGCGCGGCATCGAGTTGTCGCCGTATCGTCGCCGACGATTGATCCATTTTCGCGATGGTGGCATCCGCCTCGGCCAGTTCATCTTGAGGAGAAAGCTGAGGCGCCCTCACGAACCCGACTTGCGCAACCGGTTCGCCAGGCCTCGCCGTCGCCGATCCCGCAAGACCGAGAACTGCAGCGCCCACCCCGATCCACCGAAGACCCGCAATACGCATGCCCAACGCCTCCCAATCCCGTAGCTGATTTAAACCTAACGAAGTCGATGCAGCGTGTCAATCGCGTCCGCGTCGCGTCACTCGACAGATCCCCGAAGTATCTCGCGTACCTCGACCACGTACACAACTCCAGCTCGAACCCCGCCAACGCATCGGACGGTTCCATCCGGCCGAGCCCGCATGGATTGTCGCTCCTCGGTCTCCACTCCTCGAACCTCTCAACATGAGGTGCGCCATCCGCGTCCAGATTCACGGTTCTCGCCTACGCGCGCCGATTTCAGCTCCCTTGCTTCACGAAGTTGAACGGGACGCTGATCGTCGATCCCGTTGCGCCCGGCGGGTCGAACTTTGCCCGACGAGCCACGCTCGCGATGCAATTGGCCACCTGCGCCGAGAGCCCGCTGTTGCTGGACACGCTCGTCGAATCCACCTCGCCGCTCGGGGCCACTTTGATCAAGATCACGAGCTTTCCCGATTGTGTGGGATCGTTCTCGAGGCCCTTCTGGTAGCAGCGCTTCGCCCCCGGATGTACCTGGCTGCGAATCACGGCTTCGGCGTTTGCCACGGGAACGCTCATTTGCGAGCCGGCGTACTGAACGTCCCCCACTGGTACGACCTTGGTCGCCGTGCCGGCGCTGGTCGACGCGCCGCCCGTGTTCTCTCCGCGCAGGCCTTGAAGGCCACCGTTGCCCCGCCCCGGCTGAATGGGGCCGCCCGCCCCTCCGGGGAGGTTCAACCCGTTCCCTCCCGTATTGCTAATGCCTCCCTCACGATTGGCGAGGCCGTTCAGGTCTACCGGCGCGCCGTTGTCGTCCTTCATCGCACCGTTGATGTTGGGGCCGCCATTGAGCGCCGCGAGGATCGCAATTCGCGCTTGATCCGCCTCGTTGAGAAGTCCCTGAACCACCTTTGCGTCCGGAGCCGACGGACCCTTGCTCGGCGCGGCCTGGACTTGCACCTTGGGGGCCTGGGTAGGCGCCGGCGCGGTATCCGTTGCCGTGGCGGTGGCCGTGGGCGTGTCGCTGGTTTCGACGGGCGGCGGCAACGTGCGTTGCACCATGTCGAGGAGGCTCGCGGTGATGTCGTCGTTGACGACCGGGTCCATCCAATCGCTGTACATCGCGCCGATGAGCCCGAAGTGCAGCAGGAAACTGAACGCCGCGATGACCGTCAGGTTCCAATCGATCTGGCTGGCAAGGCCACCCTTCACCGAAAGTGGCAACTGCGGCCGCGGCTGCACGGGAGGCGGCGCCACGAACTGGAAAAGAAACGTCGTGTCTCCGATGACGATCTTGCCACGCGCTTCCTCGGTGATGCGCACCTGATACGCCGAACCCACTCGCCGAGACTGTCCCTTGAGGGCCACGAGATCCGTGATCCCGCTGGCGAGCGCAATCCGCCCTGTCATCCCGTCGAGAAAATTCAGATAGTAGTCACTCCCGATGAGCTCAAAGAGCTTGAACTGCGGAGGTAGGTTCGACTGCACGACGAACGTGGACTTCTCGCTCGGACCGACGGTCACGCTCGTGCGCTGTTTGACGACGCGCTCCTCGAGAATCCGACCCGCCGCGACCAGCCCGATTCGGAGCACCTTCGGCCCCGTCGCCTGCTGCATGGCGCGCATCACGGCCGTCATTTGACCGGGGCGGCCCGAGTGCATCGGCGCTCCGAACCCCGGCCCCATACCTCCCTGGTTCATCTGCGACATGCCGCCTTTCTCAACGAAGTCGGTTCGATTATGGTGATGCGCGTCGCTCGCCGGGTCCAAATAGACAGCTCGCGAACCGACACGATCCCGTGGTGCTCCGCAAAGGCTACACGACGCCGAGGGGTCGGAACAGGGCCCCCTCCCCTCACGTGTTTTCCTTGCTCCGCGTGCCCCGCGCGCACTTCTCGCTGGCGTCCGCTCGGGCGGCCAGCGTCCGCAGCCTTTCAACCCATCGATCGGTCGCGTTTAGCCGTTGCTGGCGCGCGGTCCGTGCGCGCACGTGAACGGCGGCGCAGAGCGATGCGCCGGCAATGCCGACGGCGAGGGCGTCGAGCGCAGGAGCCAGAGTCGCCATGACCGCGTCGGAACCATTGGCCCTATTCACGCTACCCAGTGCACTTACGGCCGGTGCCATTGTCCGAAGAAGCGTGACCGTCGCAAAAAGGAAGCCGGCACTCGTCGCGATGCTCGCGCACACGCGCGGGACACGACTCCAGCGATCTGCGCGGCCCTCGAGTTCGGTGAGCTGCTCGTTGACTCGCGCCTCGCGTGCGGCAGCACCTGGTTCGGTGAAGGCCGCCAGAAGCTCGTGCTCCCAAGCGAGCTCACGGTTGCCGGCGAGCGCGTCCCGCAGCGGAGAAAGGACGGCCAAACCGTCCTCTGCCGCAAAGACCTGCCGCAGCGCGGTGGGGTCGAGCGCCGTTGGCTCAACCGCCCAGCGCAGCCGGCGCAGGCTCGCCGCGGTGCACAGCATGGCCACGATGGCCGAGAGCGCCGTGAGCATAGAGATCAGAACGGATCCTTTCGCGATGCCGCTTCGATGCGGTCGAGAAACGGTTGGCGAAGCTCGGCAAGCGTGAGCTTCGGTTGAATCTTGGCGACGTCCACTGCCGCAATGGGTTTCTGGACGCGTCCGACAATGGTGATCTCGCCGATCTGAAGGACGCTTTGCTGCTGCTTGGTCTGGCGCGATACCGCCGCGTTACTCGCGTCCGTTGCGCCCTGCGCGCGAGCGGGCGAAACCGCGAGAGTGAGTCCAACGAACGCCACCAACGCGAGCCCGCTGGGCATCAGGCGCGCCCTCAGGGCTTGGCGGGGGTACCGGCCTCGTATGCGATGTTTCATTTCGACCCCTTGTTCACGCCGTCGACCGGAGCCGCGGAGGTGTTCGAACTCGACGCGGGCGCCGCCGCAGACCCCGCCGGCGCCGCCGCGGCCGCTTGCTGCTTTATCTGCAATTCACTCTGCTTGCGCTTGGCCGTGCTCAATAGCTCGTCGACGTCATCGCCCGGACCCTTGGGCGCCTTTGCGTTGCGCATCGATTTGTACGACTCGAGCTCCTGAATGGCCTTCGCCAACTGATCGTCCGGACCGGATACGCCAGGAACCGCTGTCGAGAACAAGTAGAGCAACCCAAGATCATAGTGCGCGCCGGCCAACGTCGAATCCAGCGTCAGTGCCGTCCCGAGCTCTTTCTTTGAGTCCCCGGGCCGGCCGAGCAACCGGTAGCAGTCTCCCAAATCGAGATGAGCAATCGCCACGTTCGGCGCGAAACGCACGGCGCGCTCGAGGGGCTCCTGCGCCTCAACGGCGTTACCCGCCTCGAGCTTCATCTCGCCCAGGTTGATGTACCCCTCGAAGAGGTCCGGCCGCCGCGCGGTGGCCTGCTCGAAATCGACGATCGCTTGTTTGCGCTGGCCCATTTCCCGCTCGATGAGTCCTCGTAGCAGGAGCGCCTCCGGGTTATCCTTGTCGCGCGGGGGAATCGATCCGTCGTCCGCCCCCTCGAGAATGGCCGCAAGCGCGTAGCGCGCTAAATCCCACCGGTGGTTTCGATAGTAGTCCCGCGCGATCACCACCATGGCCTCTTTGGCGTCCGGTGTCTTGGCGAGCACCTGCTGCGCGAGCAATTGACACCCAGGGCTGTCGCCTTCGACCGACTTCACGTCGGCGAGATAAGTCTTTGGGCCCGGCGAATCCGGATTCTGCAGCACCTTGTCCCCCAGAAACCGCTCGGCCTCGGTTCCGTGTCCGGTGCGCGCGAGGAGAAGGGCGTATGCCCCCATCGCCCCTTCGAACTTCGGGTTGGCCGAATACGCTGTCCGATACGCGTCGAGGGCGCCTTGGGTGTCACCCAACCGCTCGAGCACCGAGCCGAGCGAATAGCGCGGCCCCGCCGCGTTCGGGGCCTTGCCCGCCGCGTCCTTGAAGGCCGCCTCCGCCGCCGGAAGATCCCCGGAAGACCACGCGGCAAAGCCCTGGTCGTACGCCGCCTTCGCGTCGCCGGAGAGCTCGGTACCGGCCGCGGGCTCGCTCGGTGCCGAGAGCTCGCCCGTTGGCGCCGACTGGTTGGGCGGAGCCTGGTTCGGCGCGCCCGTGGACGCGCTGACGACCTTCGGCGGAGGCGTGCTCTCGGCGCATCCCCCCGCCATCGTCGTCAGCGCCGCCGCCGCAAGCGCCGCACAGCCACAGCGAAGCCGCATACGTGTCGGTCGCACGTTCATCGACTCTTTGGCGAAGCGCCTCACGGCGCCGCCGGCAGAGGCAGGGGCGCGCCGGTCGGCGCGGGGGTCGAGACCAGCCCGGATCGCCACTGCAAGAACTCGCCGCTCGTGTAAACGAGCTTGCTGACAGGGTCGAGCGGATCGGGGGTATTTTCGACGTACGCCTTCATCTTGTCATCGCCGAGATAGTCGGTGAGAAACGCAAGGCGGGCGACCGCACGCTGCACCGCGGCATCCTTCACGTTGTATTTCCTGGCGGTGAGCGCGGCGGTCACGTACTTGCCGACCATCTTTTGATTGCAGACCTCCATGTATTGGTCTTTCGTCGCTCGCCACTTGCTCCGCACTTGATCTTTCGTATCGTCGATCTGCTGGCGAATCTGATCCGCCTTGTCGCCCTGGCCGGCCGCGTCGAGCCGGTTCGCCAAGGCGTCGAGCTTCTTCAGGACCGCGTCCTGCTGAGGAGTGAAGTAGTTCGGAACCACGAGATCGAGACCCGTTCGGATCGAGTCGTAGAGCGACCCGATGCGCGCGGTCGCCGCCGCCGCCCATTCGAAAGCCCCATACTGGGTCGCAATGTGCTCGAGGGGCGGACGCCAATTCTTGTCGGCCTCCCCGAGGTCGCGGTCGACCGCCTTGGTGACCTCGACGATGTTGCCCGAATAGTGGTGATGCCCCGTCGAATAGTCGAATCCTGCGCGCACCTCCTCATCGACCAGCGTGAAGTCCGCTTCGCCCCCGTAGTCTGCATACGGAGCATCGTTCGCCGTCACGGACACCTGCTTGCCGCCGGCGCCCACGGTCGTGGCCGGGTGCGCCTTGAAGTATTCCCAATCCGCGATCGCCGTCTTGAACCAGTTGCGGAAACCGCCATCGCCGGCCGACTGCATCATCTTCGCGATCCGGTACGACGACTCGAGGGCGTACCCGGCCGATTCACCCCTGCCCTTGGCGGACGTATGAAACTGCGTGAGGGCCGCGATCGCCTGATTGCGCGCCGCCGAATTGGCCGCCGAATCGCCTCCGGTCGGGTTCCATTGTCCGTAGTCGAAGCTCGCCTTGAGATAGTCGGCTTCGGCGTGCTTGTCCGAAGGCAGGTGATTCCGTGGGTCCACGAGAATGCCGTACATCGCGTTCATGTCGGCGCGATCGCCCAGGTTCGAGTAGAGCACCATCGCGATGCGCGCGGCGTTCGAGCGACGTTGATCGTCGAACCGGGGATTGTTCGCGATCTTGCCAAACGATTCGGCCGCCTTCTGGTAGGCAAAGAACCCATAGTAGGTGGTCGACAGAGCATCGTCGGCCATGCCCAGATACTTGATTCGTTCTTTGTACTCGTCCGGATTCGGGCCCACTTTCGCTTTCTTGTCCGGATCCGTCCCCCCTTTTTCGAGCCGGTCGAGGTTGTCTTCGCTCCCGTAGTTGCTGATGAACAGCTGGTAGAGGTCGATGGCTTTCTGGAACTCGCCGACTTGCTTGTAGCAAAACGCGGAGTTGATCGCGGCGGCCGGCGCGTCTTTGTGGCCCGGCGCCGTGCGGAGCGCAACTTCGTACATCTTGCCCGCCGTGCGCCACAATTGGTCGCGCTCGGGGCCCGGCGACGCGGCCTTTGCCTGTTCGAACACCTTGTTCGCATCCTCGAACGCCGCGTTCTGGAGCACCAAGTCCGTCAGATCCCCCCTCTTCTCCTCGGCGAGCTGAAGCTCGGTCCTGGCGCACGAGTTTTTCTTCTCGGCTTCGGCGAGTTCGCGAGAGCGGGCCGCGTCCTTCTGCAAGTTGCTCATTACGATGAGACGCTTCCACGCCTCGTATCCGAGCGCATCCTTCCCGCACTTTTCCTTGTAAATGACGTCGAACCGCGCCTCGGCGTCCTTGAAATGACCGTAGAGGTAGTACTGGTCTGCGGCGTAGAACGCGTACTCGGAAGCGCGGCTCTGCTTGTCCCGCTCCGGCGGCACCCGCTGAACGTATTCGTCCCGCGCCCCCATCGACTTCTGAATCACATCGGGAAACTCGTCGACGACGACCTTCTGGTCGCCGGTGGCGCCCTCGAGCTTTGGCGCTTTTCGAGGTTCCACCCCCAGCGCCCCGCTTGAATCTTGCCAGCGGGCAAACGCGAGATCGCGATCGACGTCCGCGAGATCGACGACGAAGAGCCCCGCGTTGTCGATGAACTGGTCGTCCTCGTCCGAGTCACGCACTTCAATCGCGGCTTGCTCGGCGGTGGCGATCTCTTGCGACACGGGCTCGGCGTACTGCTTTGGATCGAACTCGTGCAGGGCGACTTCGAGGCGGACTTCGTTGTGCAAGGCGTCCGCGTAGAAATAGCGGCTCTTATACGCGTCGGGTGCGTTTTCGTCCTGCTTCAGGTACCCGACCCAGCCGATGGCGGCGAGCTTGTACTCCTGCAACGCGTAGTTGGTGAGTCGAAGCTTCTCTTTAGGGTCGTTCGTTTGGTCTGCTTGCTCGATCGCGCCCTGGCCGTTCCGCGTATGCGTAATGGCCGCGCCCTTGAGGCCCGTTCGTACGAGCTCCTCGGCTCGTTGAAGAGCGGCCGGATTGTCCTTGTTGGCGTCCACCCAGGGCGTGTCCCCGGTATATTTGGAGAGCGACGTACGCGCCTCGAGCACCTTTCGCTCGTAGTCCCGCCGTTCGTCGCCCTGCTTCGTCTGCCGGGTGAGAAGGTCGTACACCTCGGCCACGGCGTTCTGCGTATCGGGTGCCGACGGGTCCATCGGCCATTTGTCGATCATCAGCTCGTAGGTCGCCAGCGCGTTCTTGTACTGGTTTATGGCGCGATATTCGAGCGCGAGGGCCTTGTAGACCTCGATCGTCCACGGCTTGTCCTGCGGAATGAGGCGGCCATCCTGCACGCGATCGAGCGCGACGCGCAGCTTCTGTTCTGCGTCCGCCGGGCTCTTCGCGGTATCGAGGATGTCGGGCCGCGTGATGTACGGCTCCTCCGGCGGAGGTCCCACGAAATCAAAATTGTCGAGCGAGCCGGCAATGTACGTGTACGCCTCTTGCCTGAAGTCCGCCCCGGGATCGCCGGTCAGTTTCTGCTGCTCGTCGGTGTAGTTGAGCAGATGAACGAACTCGCGGACCGCGTTGTCGTAGCGCTGCTGTTTGAACAGCGTCCATGCGTATTTGTAGAGCGCGACGCCATAGAGCGGCGGCTTTTTGTATTGCATCGATCGCGTGTAGGCGGCGGCTGCACGGTTGTAATCCCATACCGCCGACGGCTCGTAATCGAGCACGCCGCCGCCGATGTCGTCCTGATCGAACTCCCAGTCGCCGATCCGCCACCAAACCTCGGCGACGTATTTCGGATCCTGACCCGGGACACCCTCCGGCTGCGCGATGATTTCGCAGGTCTGCGGATACGGATCATCGAACGAGGTATCGTCTTTCGGTCCCTTCTTGAGCGCCTCGGGCCGGGGATACTTGGCCCGCCAGATCTTCCAATAGGCCTCGTCGTGGTCTTGCGGTAGAGGCGTGACTGCGTCGACGTCCGGGTTCTTCGGATCCGTCGGTCCCGGGTATGGGTAGAGGTTATGGCAAACGAGCGACCGCCAAACCTGCTGCGCTTCCGCGACGCGCCGCGAGTCGTTTAGCGCATGACCGAGGAAATAATAGATTCCCGCCAGTTGCGAATAGGCCGGAAACTCGTGGATGACGCGTTTGTAGAGGGCTACGGCGGGCCGGAGCGTCACCGCCATGTCGGCGTTGGGATCATCGTCGGCGCGGGCGCGCTCTTCGTAAAGTGCCGCCAGTCGATACATCGCGTCGGGCGTGACCTCCGGACGGGCATTTTCGCCGCTGTAGTTGGCGACGAAGTCTTCGAGACGCTTGATGGCGTTCTCGCGAGCCTGTTTGAGCTCCTCCTTTTCGATGCCGACTTCACGGTCCAATCCGCCCAGGATCGACTTTTTCTTCTCCTCGTAATGAAGGGTCACCACCGTGGTGATGGTATCTTTGTAGTCCCGCGCGCCGCGCTCATACGCGGTGGCCTCTTCTTGCATGGCCTGGTACGCCGCCACCTGCGCGGCGGTGGGCGGCGGCAAGGGTGGCGCATGGGGATGGTACGTCGGAACGAACGCAGGCGTCCCGGTCTCCTCGGCCGATGTCGCGCCCGACGGAGACGCCGTCGCGGGCGCGGTGGGGGCACCGCCGTCGGCCGCCGCGCTCCCCGAGACCGCTCCGCCCGTCGCCGAAGACGGGCTTGGGTCGCCCGCGCCGCCTGCCGCGCGGGCCGCCGTCTGTGCGCCCACCCTGCCGGACAACGCCAGCGAGAACGTCACCGCGATCGCTGCGATCGGGCCGCGCCAGCCGAAATACCGCGAAGCTTGCCTCCCCATGGTGTCCCTCGGTCTCAAGTCGCCGTCAATTGCTCGGCTGCGCCGGCTCGACGCCATCGTCCCTGACTTCCTTGAGCTCTTCGTCCAAGAGTTGTTCTTGGCGAGCACGTTCCGACTGAAGGCTGCGCACGCGATCGAGCTCTTCTTCGCGCACCTCCCATGCCTGTTCGGTGATGCCGACGTCTGCCCGCAGCACGATGCCGCGCAGTTTGTCACGAACGATGCCAAAATTGCGCTGCGCCACGTGTCCCACGAGATCGCGGCCGTCGTTGTCCAGGGCGTCGAGCTGCTGCTGGTAGGTCGCCACGTTGACGCGTTCGACGTCGATCTTGTGCTGCAGCTCGCCGGATCGCGCTGCCACTTGCAGTTCGATGGCCTGCACGGACGCCACGAGCTGGCCCTCGTAGGCCCGAGCCTCCGCAAGGAGAGGCGTGGCCTGCCGAGCGAAGCGTTGGGCCTCCCCCCCGGCGGCGCCCTCAAACGCAAGTCCAACCTCACGGTCGAACACATCGCGAAAATCGTCGCGGGCGACGGCATCGCTCTGGTACCGGGCGTCCCCGAGACCTATCTGCGCCCGTCCCATGTCGACCTCGCGACGCACTTCGGCCATGCCGTCACGATAGCGCTTCAAGTCACTCTCGTTGGCGCTGAGCTCGGCCTGAAACTGGCGAACGCTGGCCGGGTCGCGCGAAACGCCCTGAAGCGGCCCGTCGGTAAGAAGACGCTGAAGTCCGTTGACGGTCGCTTGAAGCGAGTCGACCTCCATCGCGCGTCGCGTCAGTTCCTGCGACAAGACGTTCCACTGGAGCCGCCCCTGTCGTTCGCGCTCCGCAAAATCCTCGGGAGCCGCCGGTAGACCGGCGATCGCACCCATCATCGCGCGCCGTCTTTGACGTACGTCTCCGATTTCGGCCGTCAGGTCGCTCGGCTCCTCCTCGTCGATCGCGCGCGCCAGCGAAAGCCGCACCAGCGAAAGGCGGTTAATGAGTCCGAGCGCCGCCTCCTCTCCGGCCTCGAGCGTCGGGAACGCGTGAACCCGGGTCGACGCGCCGGTCAGAGCCGTCAGCTTATCGATGAGGTGGCTCGATTCGCGAAGGAGCACTTTGCAGTCGATGACATGGTCGACCACGGCAAACGCGAGCGGGCCATCCTCGGCCTCGCGCGCCCAGCGAACGGCGATGGCCGGGATCGCGTCGTTCTGATCGAGCAAATCGAGCTGTTGCTGGGCGAGCTTGTCATAATAAACACTCACGTCCTTGGTCGAATCGAGAAACGACTCGACCTTGGCTCGGACGGGATCATACTCCGCGCGAATCCCCTCGTAGAGCTGCAAAGCGCGATCGAACGAGCCGGAGCGAAGGAGAAGGTCCGCGCGGAGCAGCGTGCCATCGCTGATGTACTCACTCGTAGGATCGCTGATCATCAGCACTTCGAGCGATCGTTCGGCGCGTTCGACGTCTCCCATCCGGACGTAGACCCAGGCCAGCTCGTAAAGCATGGTGTCGAACTCGGGGCTGTCGCGCCCGACTTTGGCGTAGGCCTCGCTCGCCTGCTGGTACTGCTCCATTTCGTAGAAGAGGCGGCCGATTGCCATCCAGGAGAGGTCGATCACGTGGCGGTGCTCAGGGGTGTCCGGCGGCAAGTCGGTTACCAGACGGAAGGTCTCGATGGCCTGCTTGTAGTTGGCGCGCGAAGGCGAAGGTTTGGAGACGCCCCCGCCCCCCGCGGGAACAGCATCCGCAGTCGCCGCGCGCGCCGTGCGCATCGCGATGAGCCCCTGGAAGTACCCCGCCTGGTGCGCATACGCGGTGCCGGCTGCGACGAGCGCGAAGGCCTGGCCCGCGTCCGTCCAGGCCCCTTTGCGGTAGTAGGCCTTCCCCCTCGAGTAGAGGAGCGCGGCATCGACTTGGGCCGCGGGGACCTGATCGTACTTTTCGAATAGCGGAGCGAGGGCTTCGGGCGGTTCGTCGAGCCGGAGCGATACATCCACCAGGCGGGCGAGGGACCGGCCGAAATACACTTGAAAGCGCGCGTCGGCCGCGTGATCCACAAGCATCCGATAGTCACGGCGCGCGGCCAGGTAGTCGCGCACCGCGTAGTACGTTTCACCGCGCAGCCAGAGCGCGTCTGGATAGCTCGGCGTATCGGGAAACTTCTCGAGAATCTCGCTCAGCGCCACGGTCGCCCGCGCATAGTCCTTCATCCCGACGAGCAGTTCGGCCGTCGCCAATCGCCGCTCGGGCGAGTCCGGCTCCGCGCTGGCCTCGCCCACCGCGGCTTGAACGTTCCCCAGGTTCCGCGAAACCGCCGTGAGCTCTTTTTGCGCGCCATCCAGGGCATCATCCGCCCCCGCTCGCGCGTCGAGCGCCAGCGCCGCCACAAACGTGGCGCACGACGCAGCCACGCCGAGGCGTGCCAGGTTCATTTTTGCGCCCCTCCGCTACCCACCGACAAGCTCCCCGAGACCGACGCGCCACCGGCCGGCGCGGTCGAAGCGGCCACTCCGGCAGCCGGGGCCGACCCCGCGCCCAGGGGCTGGATCTTCTCGTGCCACTCGATCGTGGGCCTCTGCTCAAGCGGTGTCGTGACGCCCCCCTTCTCGAACGCCGTGGCGGTCACCGTAAGGCTTTTTCCCTCGAGCGCAGTAAACGAGTGGCTGGACTTAACATCGAACTTGTATCCGCGCAGATAGGAAAAAACGCCGTACCCGTTGCCCTGAAACGTCAGCGCGACCTGAATGGTGTGGTCGCCCGGAGGCACCGCCCCGCTGTAGATTGGAATGTCTTTCTGGTCGGCAAGCGCCCCCGAGTCATCTTGGCGGTTGTATTGAATCTGCCCGTCGACCACGAAAAGCGCACGCGACAACACGAAGGCGCTCGACATCTCGTTTTCGAAACCGACCTCCGCCCTCGAGCCCGCCGATCCTCCCCCGAGAATCGTGTCACTCAGCAGCGCCAACCGTGTGTGGCTCCGGCGAATCTGATCTTTGAGCTCGTCGACCCGCTGCTCCAGATCGCGAAGGCGCACGGCGTAGGTGCCGCCGTTCATGGCCGGGTCCGGGGGCTTGGCGTTCATGTCTACGCTGACCACCGGAGCCGGCGTCGGAGCGGCCGGCGGCGCGGCGCTCGCGGCCGCAGGTGCGCTCGAATCGCTGCTCGCCGTGGGCGCCGTGGGCCCGTACGGGTCGGCCGGAACGGCCGATGGGGCCGATGCCGCTGGCTTCGCCCCCGCACCCGCAGCCATGGTTATGGACTGGGTCGCGAGAGGAAGCGCCAAAGCCAGGACCATCGTGACTGCACGTCGCATGAGTTTTCCCTTCTTGGAGCGATGACTTCGACGCCCCCCCGGGGGGCCGTGGGCAGAAAGGCCGGAGTGGCACGTCTGTCAGCCCAGCAGCAGGGCGGTGGGGAGTCTATGTTCCTACGTGCGCGCTTGGCAATACCGCCCGCATGGGTCCAAGGCGATGGTGCCGCTCGGCTCGCTGGCACGCACCCGCCCTTGGGGTGCGGCGCCGGGGGCGGGGGGCAAAACGCCCCGTTGCTCTAGCCGCGCTGCCGGCTCGTCCCGCTCGAGATTCGCGGGTGTTGGCTTCCCGCCGCGGCCGCCGGTTATGCTGTTTTGTCGCGATTTCCCGGCCGGCCCCTCGCAGCTGACTGGAAATCCAGACCCTGGATGAGCGAAGATCGAACGTCAATCTGGCGCGTCCGATCCCGAATGGAACGGGAACGCCACGGCGGCCGTCGGGCAGAGCAACCAGTGGACCTTGCCCGCCGAGCCACCAGGACGACTTGGGAGACCGCGTGTCCGCTTTCTCACGCCCCGATGCCAGCGACGAAACCCTGATGATGCGTTTTCAGGGAGGCGATCGGTCCGCGTTTGCTCTGCTCGTGCGCCGCCATCAATCGCCCCTCTACAATTTCACTCTGCGCCAGCTTCGTAACTCCGCTGCGGCCGAAGACGTAGTGCAAGAGGCGTTCGGCCGCGTCGCTCGAAACGCGTCCGAGTTCCGCCAAGCGGCGCGCTTCACGTCTTGGCTCTACACAATCGCCCGCAATCTCTGCATCGATGCCCTGAGGAAAGGGACTCTGCGGCGCCACCCATCCCTTGACGAAGCCACCGGAGGCGGCGGCATAGCGGGGCCGACCTTGGGCGAGCGCACGGCGGACGGTCGCGCGAACGTCGAGCGGGCGGTGCTTTCGTCACAAATCGGCGCGCGGGTGCTTCGGGCCGTCGCGGAGTTGCCGGATGATCAGCGCGAGGTCTTTCTACTGCGGGAGGTGTCCAGCTTGCCCTTCAAAGAGATCGCCGAAGTCGTCGGCGCCCCCGAAAACACGGTAAAGAGCCGAATGCGCTATGCCCTGGAGCGGCTACAGACGGCGCTGAGCGAGTTCGAGGAGTATGCCCGCGCGCTGCGTTGAGGATCGCGATGGACTGCGACAAGTTCGAATCTGTATTGATGGACGAGCTTTACGGCGAGCTCGACGAGCTCACATGCGCCGCCGTGAAACGGCACATGGCCGCTTGCGGTCGCTGTGCGGCGCTCTTCGACGGCCTGCGTGCCACCCGGCGCGTCGCGCTCATGCCGGTCGCGGCGCCTTCGTTCGATCTGGAAGCGAGAATCCTCGCGGCCGCCTACAGCACGCCCGTCCCCGTACCGCTTCAGCGTCGTGCGGCCCGAGCGCTCTCGGTGGCGGGGAGCTGGGCGATGCGCCCCCAGACCGCAATGGCCGCCGTCTTTCTCGTCATGATCGGGACCAGCGGGCTCCTGCTGCGCGGCAAGTCGTCGCGGGCCCCGGCCAGCGCAGCCATGACGGTCACGGAGGAAGGGACCCCCGCCCCCGCAGCCCCGGCGCTCGAGCCCCACGCGTTTCAGCCCCCGGCCCCCGCCGCGAGCGCCCCCCCATCGAACGCCGCCGCAGCGCCCCCGATGGGCCCGAGCCCGGCGGGAGGTTTTGCGCTCGCTCCGAATGGCTTCGCGCAACCGGATTGGACTGAAGCCAAGCGGAGTCGGCCCGCGGCCAAATCCGTCGCTGGGGCGCAGGGGCTTGCATTACCCCCGCCGCCTTCCCCCACCGAGAGCCGGACGGACAACGATATATCGACGGCGCGCGGGACAGCCGGCACGCGCGCCGAAGCCGATGAACCGACGGCGCGACGCGCGGCCGGCCCGTCGGCGGCGGCGAGCCCTATATTCGCACGGAGTCCTGACGACGGCACGGCGCCCGAGCCGTCGCCTGCCGCGCCCTTCGATTCGGCGCTGGACGCGTACCGCGCGCGCCGATTCACCGAATCGGGCCGAGCTTTCGACGCGCTGTCCCCCGGCGACGTAAACGCCGACCTGTGGGCCGCTCGCTCCCTTCGCGACGGCAGCGGGTGTCGCGCCGCCGTGGCCCGATTCGACGAGGTCGCCGAGCGCGCGCCGAGTTCCTCGCCCGGCTGGGACGCCGCGTTGGAAGGCGCTCGCTGTTACCGTCTTCTGGGTGACGTTGCCAGAGCGCGCGCGCGCCTCACGCCTCTCCTTAAAGTCGCCACGTTCGCCGATCGCGCCCGCGTAGAGCTTTCGGGTTTGTCTGGCGAGAGGCCCTAGTCCTAGTAATGCACAGTCCGGGCGCCAGGTGAAAGGTGTCCGGCTACGAGTGGGGGCTAAGACCGCGAGCACCAAACCATGTTACGCCCCGTTCGGATGAGCGCGTCGCTCGCCCTATCGCTACGGAACATTTACGAGACGCTCGCCATTTCGGCGCCGACCGTCGTCGACGCCCTGGCCGGCCGAGTGACCAAGGCGTCTTGCGACGAACGGCTCGACCGATGGTCGCGTGCCTGCCTTCGGAACGCCCACATCGAGCTCGACGTGACGGGTCGCGAGCACTTGGCGTCGGGTGAAACGTATCTCGTGATGAGCAACCACCAGTCCCTCTACGACATCCCCGTCCTCTTTCAGGTAGTGGGGCCGAACCTGCGGATGATCGCAAAAAAGGAGCTCTTTCGCGTTCCCGTGTTCGGCGGCGCGCTCGAGGCATCGGGGTTCATCGCCATCGACCGAAGCAATCGGCACGCGGCGATCCGGAGCCTCGAGCGCGCGTGCAATCTCCTGGCGAACGGAACGCACGTGTGGATCGCCCCCGAGGGAACCCGCAGCGTAACGGGAGCCCTTCTGCCCTTCAAGAAGGGGGCATTTCACCTTGCACTCGAGTCGGGCCTGCCCATCATGCCGGTCACGCTCCAGGGAACTCGCAACGTTCTGCCGGCGCGCGGGGTCCGCTCGACGGCTGGCGCTGAGGTGAGGGTCCGATTGCACGGCCGGGTGGACCCCCGCCCGTACGCGGCGCGCGGCAAGCCGGGACGCGCCGACCTCATGGATCACGTGCGGCATCTTCTGGAGAGCGGGCTTTGAACGCAAGCGCGACGAGCGCGTCCCGCAGGCCCGTACCCGATGCGACCGCCGCCCCGGGCTCGGGCCTGGCTATCCTCGTGAACGCCAACGCCAAGCGCGGAGGACGCCGCGTCGCCGTCGAGATTGCGCGCACGCTTCCCGGCGCGAACGTTCGACTCACACGGTCGGCCGGCGAGATCGACGCATGGCTTCGCGTTCTGCGCGCTCCGCGCGGCATTCTGGCCGCAGGGGGCGACGGAACCGCGGTGGCACTCGTGAATGCGCTGGCGCGTGTGACCCGCGAAGACGCGCCGCTGCCGATCGCCGGCCTGCTGCCGCTCGGAACCGGAAACGGGTGGGCGAACGCGCTCGGAGCGCCGAAGCTCCACCAGTGCCTCGAGCTCCTGGCGCGGCGGCCCGGACCCCTGCCGACGCACGAGTGCGGGCTCATCGACGTGGAGGGAACGCTGGCTCATTTTGCGGGCTCGGGGTGGGACGCGATGATCCTCGATGACTACAAACGTCAGCTCGAGGTCAGCGTGGGCCCGGGCCGCCGCATGTCGAAGAGCGTCTACGGGTACGTCATGGCCGCACTGCTTCATACGGTGCCCCGAGTGGCCGCCACCGGCAATCCGCGCGTGGTGATCGAAAACCTGGGGGACTCCGTCTACGCCATCGACGGCCGCGGCCGCCCCGAACGGCTGCCCTGCAGCGCGCGCGGCGCCGTGCTCTATGACGGGCCGGCGGGCGCGGCGTCGGTCGGGACGTGTCGCGAGTTCGGGTACCGGTTCAAGGCGTTTCCGTTCGCCGAACGAATGCCGGGATTCATCAACGTGCGCGTCTACGCACGCGGCGCGTTGGGTGCCGTGTCGTCCATTTCACAGCTCTGGCAGGGCACCTATCCGCTCCGCGGAATGCATGATTGGCTCGCGATCCACGTGCGCATGACGTTCTCACGTCCAGTCCCATTGCAGGTGGGAGGGGACGCACTCGGGCTGCGTCGCGTGATCGAATACCGAGCCGCGACCCGGCGCGTCAAGATGCTGGACTGGCGCCGGCTGGGCTAAGTGACGCGCGCCTTTCGCGTCACGAGGCGGCGCTGTTCGTGAGCCCACTTCGTACGGGCTCATGCCGCGCCTTGCCATAAAGCTCGTCCAACAGCGAGGCGTAGACTTCGATCACCTTGCGCCGCCTCACGCTGAGCTTGGGCGTGAGCATTCCGTTGTCCGTCGTAAAGTCGGCGGCAATGAGCGCGAAGTCGCGAATCGACTCGTATCCCTTGAACGCCGATGCCACCCGAGCGAGCTCCTCGGCGAAGAGCGCCCTCACCTCGGGGCGAGCCAAGACGGCGTTGACGTCGTTCGGCAGCGACACTTGCGCGGCTTGCGCCCACTTGGCAATCGCGGTCACGTTCGCGACCACCAGCGCCACGTTGTAGGGCTTGTTGTCCCCATACACCATGGCATTGGCGATGTACGGGCTCAGTTTGAGCTGCTCTTCGAGCGGGGTCGGCACCACGTATTTGCCGTTTTCGAGTTTGTATTGCTCTTTGATGCGCCCCGTAATCGACAAGTAGCCGTCTTGATCGACGTGTCCCATGTCCCCTGTACGCAAGCCTCCGTCGGCCGTGAACACCGCCGCGGTCTCCTCCGGCCGATTGTAATAGCCCCTCATGACGTTCGGACCATGGACGACGATTTCTCCGTCCGCGCGCTCCGCATCGCCCGCGCCGTTGTCCTCTACGGCGCTCCTGTCGATCTCGATTCGGCAACCCGGGAGCGGACGCCCCACGGTCCCCATCCTGCGCACACCGGGAAAGTTGACGGACACGACGGGGCTCGTCTCCGTCAACCCGTAGCCCTCGTAAACCAGAATGCCGAGCGAGTCGATGAACGCGGCGACCTCGCGCGACAACGCGGCGCTCCCCGAGACCGTGAACACGAGGCGGCCGCCGAATCGCGCCCGCACTTTGTCGAAGACCACCTTGTCGACGATCTTGCGGAGCAGCGCCTCGTACGCTTTCGGCTTGGTGCCCGTGCGTTGCCTAGCCGACACGGCGAGCGCGGCTGCGACGAGCCGTTGCACGATCTTGGGTTTGGACGCGAGCTGCTGCTGCACGGCCATGTAGAGCTTGTTGAAGATGCGCGGCACGCTGAAAAGAAGCGTGGGGCGCACCTCCGCGAGGTTGTCGAGAATCCGGTCCGGGCCTTCGCAAATCGCCATCGACGATCCGAACGAGAACAGGAGATGGAGCTCCGCCGTTTGGCCGAAAACGTGGGCCCAGGGCAAGAACGCGAGGGATCGGTCGTCCGGCGAGAAGTGGAACACGTCGTGAACCGCGCTCACGTTCGAGGCGAGGTTCATGTGAGAAAGCACGACGCCTTTGGGCGTTCCGGTGGTGCCGCTCGTGTAAATGATCGCCGCAGTGTCTTCGGGCGATGGAAGGATCGACGGCGCTACGACGCCCGAATCGAGGAGCGCGGAATAGCTCACGATGCGATCGCCGCCGCCGGTCGTCATCCCGCTCTCTTCGGCGTCGATCACGACGACCTTGCGGAGCGACGTAACGGGGGCAAAAAGGGACTTCACTTTTTCCGCGAGGCGCTCGCCCGCGACCAAGAGCACCTTCGCCCCGCAATCGCGCAGGATGAATTCCCACTCCTTGGGGCTCTGCGCCTCGTACATCGGAACGAAGACGGCCCCGATGCCGTAGCACGCGTAGGCCGCGACGGCCCATTCGACGCGGTTATTGGACACGATGGCGACGCGGTCGCCCCGTTCGACGCCGATCGACGCGAGGCCGCCGCGAAAGCCATCCACCATGGCCCCGAACGCGCCGTAGGTGATCCAGACCCACGCGCCGTCGCTTGCGCCCGCCTTCGCGCTCTTGTTCTTGGTTCCGAAGAGCTCGCGGGCCCCGTGCTCGCGCATCGAGTTCTGGAACACTTCGACGAGAGTCTTGAATCGCGGAGCGAAGCTCATCGCCGAAGTTAACGGCGGGGCCCGGCCCATGGCAAGCGCGCTTGTGAGGGCGCGCATCAAGTCGCTCGAAAGGACCGGCGTTGGCCACGCGTGACGTCCGCCGGGGACAGCGAGGCAGCGAAGGCGAAACGCGCTATATCCGGTCTCCATCCCGTGATCTTTCGATTCGTCGTCCACACGTTCGGCTGCCAGATGAACGTCCACGATTCCGACCGTATGGCCTCGGTTCTTCGGGCCGCCGGAGGGGTTTCCGTCGGCGATCCGGAAGAGGCCGATCTGGTGGTCTTCAACACGTGCAGCGTGCGCGAGAAGGCCGAACAGAAGCTCCGAAGCGAGGTGGGCAAGCTCGCCCCCCTAAAGAAGGCGCGACCGGGTCTCGTCATCGCGGTGGCCGGATGCGTCGCTCAGCAAGAGGGTGAAGCCCTCCTCCGGCGCATACGCCATGTCGATCTGGTCATCGGGCCGGACAATGTCCCCGAACTTCCGGCGCTCCTTTTCGAACAGATGGCAGGGGCGCCGCCGGTCGCGCGCACGGAGTTCGACACGGCCTCGCCGCAGTTTTTGTCATGGTCGCCGCCGCCCGAATCGCAATCGAGCGAAGCCCATCGGCAAGGTCGCAATACCGCCGCGGCGGGCCGCGCACCGGTGGTCGCGTTCGTGACCACGATGAAGGGCTGCGACGAGCGGTGCAGCTTTTGTGTCGTTCCCTACACGCGCGGCCCGGAGCGCTATCGTCCGGCGCGCGAGATCATTGAGGAGGTGCGCCGCTTCGTGGATGCCGGCGCGCGCGAGGTGCTCTTGCTCGGGCAAACGGTCGACAGCTACCGTGACCCGGCGCTGCCCGCGCCCGAGAGAGCCGGCGAGCCCGGCCCTTCGAGCGCGAATCCGGATGACGCGTCGCAGTTTTCGCACCTGCTCCGCGCCATCGCGGCCGAGGTGCCCGCGTACGATCGCCGCCGGGCGGACGCGCCGGGTCTCGCGCGGCTCCGGTACACGAGCCCGCACCCGCGCCACGCGACCGCGTCGCTCGCGAGTGCACACGCCGATCTCGACGTACTTGCTCGCCACGTGCACCTGCCTGTCCAATCGGGGAGCGACCGCATCCTGCGCCGGATGATCCGGCGCTATACCCGCAGCGAGTACGTCGCGCGCGCCGAACGCCTGCGCCGCGCGCGCCCGGGAATGACGCTCTCGACCGACGTGATCGTCGGCTTTCCCGGGGAGACTGAAGACGATTTCGCCGAGACACTCTCGCTGGTGCGCGAGATGGGCTTCGTTTCGCTCTTCGGATTTACCTATTCTCCCCGCCCCCACACGCCTGCGCTCCGGCTCGACGACGACGTGCCCGCGGACGTCAAACGCGACCGCCTCGCGCGCCTCTTCGAAGTGTCCGACGCGCTCTCCGCCGCGCACCTCGCCGCGCTCGTGGGCACGAGGCAGAGCGTGCTCTTCGAAGGCGCGAGCCGGAGCGAAAAGGGAGACTTGTCCTTCGGCCGCGTGCAAGGCCGAACCGATCGCAACGAGATCGTCCATGTCGATGCGTCCAGCGCTGCGGGCGCCGCGGGCCTCCTCGGGCAGGTGGTCCTGGTCGACGTCGTGCGCGCGAACCGGCATTCGCTGGCGGGGATACCGGTGGACGCGGTCCCTGCCGGCGCGGTCCCCTGGCCGGAGCTCTCGCCGCGCGAGCGACCGACGTCGCAGCGACACCACCTTCGGATCCTGTGACGACCGGACGACCAGAGCAGGCGACCCATGGCCATCTACGAGCTCGAAGCCGTGCGCCCTCGCTTGGGCCGCGACGTCTTCGTCGCCGACAGCGCCGCGGTCATCGGCGACGTGCATGTGGGCGACGAGTGCAGCCTCTGGTTCGGAGCGGTGCTCCGGGGGGACTTTTTTCCCATTCGCATCGGCGCGCGCACCAATATCCAGGACAACGCTGTGGTGCACATCACGAGCGACCGCGCCGCGACGACCGTCGGAGACGACGTCACCGTCGGCCACGCGGCGATTCTCCATGGTTGCACCGTCGGCCACGCGTGTCTCATCGGCATGGCGAGCGTCGTGCTCGACGGAGCGGTGATCGGCGAAGAGTCCTTCGTGGCCGCGGGATCCCTCGTCACGCCGGCAACCATCGTTGCACCCCGCAGCTTCGTCTTGGGGCGCCCCGCGAAGGTGGTCCGCGCGGTGCGTGAAGCGGAAATCACCGCGATCCGCGAGAGCGCGCAGAACTACGTGCGCTACGCGCGCGCTTTCCAAGCAGGGTGCCGCCGCGTGCAGGGCTGAGTGCGGGCGTTTGACGATTTCGCTAGGATCCGCCGCGTGTCTGACCCCATCGCCATTCGCCGGGCTACGGCCGCGGACGTGGGTGCGATCGCCCCGCTTGCCGGAGAGCTCGTGCGGCAGCACCACGCGGCGAACCCGAATCGCTTCTTTCTCGTGGACCACGTCGAAGACGGATATGCGCGCTGGTTTTCGCGAGAGCTCCATCGGCCCGAGGCGGTGATCCTGGTCGCCAGCCGCGCCGACACGATCGAAGGCTACGCGTACGGGGCGATCGAAGACCGCGATTGGAACCTCCTGCTCGACGAACACGGCGCCATCCATGACGTGTTCGTCCGCGCGAGCGCGCGCGGCCGTGGGACGGGACGCGGGCTGGTCACCGCGCTCGCGGCCGCGCTCGAAGGCCTCGGCGCGCCGCGGATCGTCCTTTCCACGATGGTCGACAACGAAGGTGCCCAGCGGCTCTTTCGCGCATGCGGCTTTCGGTGCACCATGCTCGAGATGATGCGGTAGGGCGGGCCGAGGCCGTCGATTCGCTCGAATCGAATGCGACGGCTCCAGTTTGTGTTAGGGACCTGCCGCGACCGATGCTACTCCGCCGCGGTCGCCGCCTCCGACGTGCACGGGTTTTCCGCTCATTGACCCACGCGCTTCGACACCCCAGCAACACCGGCAGATAGAAAGACACTCCAGTGGCCGCACGCATCCCCCTCGAACGCATACGCAACATCGGCATCTCGGCGCACATCGACTCGGGTAAGACGACCCTTACCGAACGCATCCTCTTCTACACCGGCCGCATCCACAAGATCCACGAGGTGCGCGGCAAGGACGGCGTCGGCGCGAAGATGGACTCGATGGATCTCGAGCGCGAAAAGGGCATCACGATCCAGTCCGCGGCGACCTACTGCGTCTGGAACGGCTCCCAGGAGCAACTTCAGCCCCACAATATCAACATCATCGATACGCCCGGCCATGTCGACTTCACGATTGAAGTCGAGCGCGCGCTCCGCGTGCTGGACGGCGCCATTCTCGTGCTCGACTCCGGCAAGGGCGTCCAGAGCCAGTCGATCACGGTCGACCGCCAGATGAAGCGCTACCGCGTGCCGCGCATCGCGTTCGTCAACAAGATGGACAATCCGGGCGCTAACTACGATCGCGTCGCCGACATGCTCAAGGAGAAGCTCGGCCACCACCCGGTCAAGCTGCAGATTCCGATGGGCGAGGAGTCTGCCTTCAAAGGGATCATCGACCCGATCGTCGGCAAGGCGTTCTTCTTCGACGGGGACGACGGCGAGAAGGTGCGACAAGAGCCGATCCCCGCCGAGTACGCCAAGCGAGCCGAAGACGCGCGTCACGACATCATCCATCGCGTCGCCGACGTGGACGACCAACTCGCCGAGAAATTCCTGAACGAGGAGCCCGTTTCCGTCGAGGAGCTTCGCGCCGCGATTCGCCGGGCCACCCTGGCTCTGAAGATGACTCCGGTCATGTGCGGATCGGCCATCAAAAACAAGGGCGTGCAGCTGCTGCTCGACGGCGTCGTGTACTACCTGCCGAACCCCATGGAGGTGGTCAACGAGGCGCACGACCAGACCAAACAGGAAGAGAAAATCGTCATCAGCTCGGACCCGACCAAGCCGTTCGTGGGGCTCGCATTCAAGCTGACGCAGGACAAATACGGACAGCTCACGTACTTCCGCGTCTACCAGGGCACGGTGACGGCCGGCGATACCATCTTCAACGCAAGCAACGAGATGCGGAAAGTGCGCGTCCCGCGCATGTTCCGAATGCACTCCGACGACCGGGAAGAGATTGATGCGGCCGAGTCGGGCGACATCGTGGCGTTCTACGGAGTCGAGGCGAGTTCCGGCGAGACGTTCACCGACGGCAAGGTCAACGTCACGCTCACGTCGATGCACGTGCCGTCAGCCGTCATCTCGCTGGCCGTCGCCCCGAAAGACCGCGCAGCCGAGGCCAACTTTTCCAAAGCGCTGAACCGCTTCACGAAAGAAGATCCCACGTTTCGCGTGCACCAGGACGAGGAGTCCCAGCAGACGATCATCAGTGGCATGGGTGAACTTCATCTCGAAATCTACATGGAGCGCATGAGGCGCGAATACAACTGTGAGGTCGTCGCGGGCAAACCGCAGGTCGCGTACCGCGAGACGATCACGCGGCGCGCGGAGATCAACTACACGCACAAGAAGCAGACCGGGGGGTCCGGGCAGTACGCGCGAATTCTCGGATACATCGAGCCCTTGCCGGCGGACGCCGTCGAGGCGTACGAGTTTGTGGACGACGTGTCGGGCGGATCGATTCCGCGCGAGTTCATTTCGTCGTGCGACAAGGGCTTCAAAGAGGGCGTGCGCAAGGGCACGATGATCGGCTTTCCCGTCGTGGGCATACGGTGTGTCGTCAACGACGGGGCGTCCCACGCGGTCGATTCCTCGGAAATGGCATTCAAGACGGCCGCCTTGATGGGATTTCGCGAAGCGTACGCGAAGTCCGCTCCGACCATCCTGGAGCCCATCATGAAGGTCGAAATCGACGCCCCGATCGAATTTCAAGGAGGCGTCGTCGGGCAGGTGAACCAGCGTCGCGGAGTCATTCTGGAGACCGTCGGCGGCGACAACGTGAGCGTCACGTGCGAAGTGCCGCTCAACGCGATGTTCGGGTACTCCACCGATCTGCGCTCGGCCACGCAAGGCAAAGGCACCTTCACGATGGAGTTCGCACGCTATGCCGTCGTGCCGAAGCAGGAGCAGGAGGAGATGGTCAAGAAATACCGCGAGAAGCTCGCGGCCGAGGGCCGTAAGTAGCGGAGGCTCGGCGCCATCACGACTGCTCCAACGAGCAGCGCGCTGGCGACCGCGAGCATCGCGACCGCCGCAGCGAGCGTCGTGCTGGCGACCGCGATGTATCGCGAGATGCTCGAAGGGCTCCGGGTCAAACTAGTCTCCGGACTCACCGGCACCAAGCAACGGCCGACCTCGGT
This sequence comes from uncultured delta proteobacterium, assembly GCA_963831555.1. Classification (GTDB taxonomy): domain Bacteria; phylum Myxococcota_A; class Polyangia; order Polyangiales; family Polyangiaceae; genus Palsa-1150. The sequence continues at coordinate 11,181 of CAWHQT010000007.1, read as the reverse complement.
GCCGCCGCAGCACCCAAAACATACATCATTTCGCACGCTGCAGGTCCGCGGCCACGCCGCTTGGAAACCAGTCTTAGTCTAGCCCCCCCACCCGACTGCGCCGGACACGCGACGAATGAAGCGAGCGTCTTTCCTGCTGGGGAGCTCGAGGTGGAGCGCTGGTCGAGGGCATCGCTCCCCTCGACGCGACGTTCGAGCCCGTCCTGCCGGGCGGAGCCTTGCCGGAGGCAAGGCGCAGCGACATTCAGGGCGACCCTGGTGACTCGCTAGGCGACACACGACGTCAGGGCCCGTCGACAATCCGTACCTCCACCCGAGCGACGCCGCGATGCAGCATGGCCAACTTCTCGGCCGCCGCGCGCGATAAGTCGATGATCCGCTCTTCGTGACCGAAGGGGCCGCGGTCGGTGATGCGCACGCGCACGCGCCGTCCCGTGTCGAGGCACGCCACTTCGACCCATGTTCCGAACGGCAGCGAGCGGTGCGCGGCGGTCATCTGCCGCGGGTCGAAGCGCTCGCCGCTGGCCGTGCGGTGCCCTGCGAGCGCTGCGCCGTACCACGTCGCATCGCCCACCATGACTTCGGAGCGCGGCTCCCGCGCGGACGGCTCGGCGAGGGTCTCACCATGCGAAGGCGGCTCGCGCGCGTCGAGCATCGCGTCGCGACTCGCGCAGCCCGTCACCGCGGCCCCCACCCCTGCGAGCAAGAGTACGGACTCTAACGCGCGCCACAGCATCGATGGTGCATCGTAACTCGATACGCTGCTCGGCCGCACAGGGGAGCAATCGCGCGACCTCAGGGCGCACACGCCCACGCAGGCTCGCACACGCGCGTGCCGGAGCTCGAGGGCACTTGCGGCATGCCGCCCGCCGACGGGTTCTGCCTGGCTCCATGATGGACGGTCGCGCCCGCCCAGCGCGATCGTGGGTCGTCCGCGCCGGAATGCCCGATCCCGGGAAGACACGGGCTCGAACATCGACATAAGGCTCAAGAACGAGAACGGTCTTCTTGGGGGCGGCGGCCATCTGGATGGGCGGATCGGACCCCGCCAGCGCGCGCGAATCGGTCCTCTCGGGCGCTAGCTACGCAAGGCACCGAAATTGCGTCAGACTCTCTCACAATGAAGCTTGCGATGTACGGGCGCCTCCGCCCTTTCTCTCCTTTGCTCCTGGCGGCTGTCATCACCGGAGCGGTCGGCAGCGAGGCCGGCTGCGGTAAAGGTGCCCACACGTCTCTTTCCGCCGCCTCGCCCGCCGGGACGGCAACGGCCGCCGTACCCGGAGGCACGGACGCCGGTTTTCCCCCCGGAGCCGACGCGTCCACTTCACCCGATGCGAGCGAATTCACGCCGAACTCGCCGTACGTCTACGTCGCCAAGGTCAAGAACATACTCGTTGGCCTCCCGCCCACGGACACGGAAGTCCAGTCGGTCGTCACCGCGGCCGATCCGACGATGGCCCTCCAGACGCTCATCAAGGTGTGGATGACGCTCCCGGATCCGGCGGCGCCGGGGACCACTTATTACGAAGAGAAAATGCGCGTTTTCTTCCAGCTCGCGACGCAACAGACGCAAGTGAGCCGCACGGACTTCGCCGACCAAGCGTATCCCGGACAGCTCGTCGTCAACGCGTCGACCGCCAGCCGGCTCGTGCAGAACGCCGTCGAGAGTTTCGCGCGAACGATGGTCGCCCAAATCGTGGACGGTACGCAGCCGGCGACGCAGATCGCGACGACCACGAGCTTCATGATGACGACCGCCCTGATGGAGACGTACGCGTTCCTCGACACGTGGCAGGTCGACGACAGCGGCGCCGTGGTGGACCACTTCGCGAAGGCCAACCCCGCTCTGACGCTGACGGTGGGCAGTGCCTCGGTGCCGCTTAGCGCGTCGGTCGATCCCACCAGCGCGAGCTTCATGCAATGGACCGATCCCGACATCGCGGCGGGCGGGGCGTACGGGCTCGACGCGAATCAAGGGGTCGGTTGTGCGACGGATCCCATCACGATTCCCGCCACGGCGCGGGCGCTCCACTATCTCCTCTATGGATCGATCGTCGGCCGAACGGTGGCTTCCGTCAAATGCGCCCAGTTCGGCGGCTCCAAGACCGCGCCCCAAATCGGCAATGCGACCAGCGGGGGTGCGAACGACTTTGACGATTGGCGAATGGTGACCATTCGCCAGCCGATGGCGGGCGAAGCGACCAGCGCCTTCTATGATCTTCCCGCGCTGCGAACGGCGAGCACACTCGTCCTGAATCTCCCGCGGGTCGGGTTCTTCACGACGCCCGCGTTCTTCGCCAACTGGCAAACGAACACGAGCAACACGATGCGCGTGACCATGAACCAGACGCTCATCGTCGCGCTCGGATCCATGGTGGACGGCAACGATCCGACCGTCGCGCCCGTGGGCGCGAGCGGACAGCCCCCGGGGATCGATGCGGTGCACGCCGCGCCCGCGACGCCCTGCTACGTGTGTCATCAGCTGCTCGATCCGACGCGGTCGATCCTATCGGCCACGTATTCGTGGAACTATCACGCGCAGGACATGGCGAGCCTCACGGCGCAACTCGGGGCGTTCGCGTTCCAGGGAGTCATCGCGTCGCCGCAAACGGTCTTCGACTTGGCCGACGTTCTTTCCACCCACCCGCTCTTTGCGCCGGCATGGGCGCAGAAGCTCTGCGAGTACGCCAATTCGCAACCGTGCGAGACCACGGATCCCGAATTCACCCGCGTCGTCCAGGATTTCCGGACGAGCGGCTACTCGTGGAGCGCGCTTCTGGTGGACGTCCTGTCCTCGCCGCTCACGACGGGCGCAACGGCGACGCAAACCATCGGGACCGAGGGAGACACCATCGCGGTCTCGCGCCGCGATCACCTGTGCGCCGCCATGAACTTTCGTTTCGGCTTCAGCGACATTTGCGCGCTCTTGCCGACGACAATCCCCGTTTCGACGACGATCTCCCAAATCGCCAAGGGCCTTCCCTCCGACGGGTACGGCCGCGGCGCCGTGGCCCCCGTTCTTCCGAACATGCCCTCGCTGTTCTACCGCTCGGGCACGGAGAACATCTGCGAGGCGCTCGCGGCGCTCGTCATCGACGTCGCGCCGAAAAAGCAGGTGGCGACCGTGACATGGTCGAGCGCCGACCCGGCGACGGCGATCGCCGACTTCGTGCAGACGGTCATGGGTCTCGTGCCGAGTGACCCTCGCTACGCGGACGCGCTGTCCATCCTCACGGCGCACAACGCCGCGGCGCTCGCGGTGGCCGGCACGACGGCGACCGAGGCGCTGGAGTCGACGTTCGTCGCCGCGTGCATCGCGCCATCCGCCGTGTCCATGGGGATGTGAGCGAAACCCCGCCGAGTTGCCATCCGCAGACGCTGCTACGAAGTCGAGAATAGCGAGAAAAGGTACTGAAGATGCTTACCCGTCGTAACGTCTTGATGACCACTCTTTTTGGGGCCGGTTGGGTCGGACTGCGCGCGCTCGCCACCGGCCTGCCCGCGTCGCTCCTGCTCAACCCCCGAAGGGTGCTCGCCGATCCTCCGGCGACGAACCCCTTGGCGCAGTTCGTCATCTTCCAGACCTCGGGCAACGGCGATCCGATCAACGCCAACTGCCCCGGCGTCTACGACGACATCAACGGCTCGGCGATGACCGCGGGAATTGCGCACAGCGCCGACCCTCTCATGGCCATGACTGCCCTCACCCTCGGAAGCCAAACGTACAACGCCGCTTTGCCGTGGGCGGCGCCGTGGCAAGCCGTGCCGGGCGTCATCACTCCCGCATTGTGGCAGGCGGCGTTGAACCGGACGACGTTCTGGCACATCGCGACCGAGACGCCGATCCACCCCAAAGAGCCGGACGTTCTGAAGCTCATGAACCAGACGCAATCGAACGAGATGCTCATCTCGCTCATCGCGAAGAACCTCGCACCCGAGCTCGGGACGATTCAGGCGCAGCCCATCGCGCTCGGGGCTTCGTCGCCTTCGGAGGCGCTCAGTTATGGGGGCCAAACCCAGCCGCTCATTCCTCCGACGGCCCTCAAGGCCACACTCACCGACCCAACGGGACCCCTCACATCGCTCCAATCGCTGCGCGACGACACGATGAATTCGCTCTACGCGCTCTACAGGACCGAGGCGACGCCCAGCCAAAAGGCGTACATCGACGCGCTCGTCACGTCCCAGCAGCAGGCGCGCAACATAAGCCAGACCCTGCTCACGCTGCTCGACACGATCGTGGACAACACGGTCGGCTCGCAGATCTCCGCGGCGCTTGCGCTCATCCAGATGAAAGTCACCCCCGCGTTGACGATCCATATCCCGTTTGGGGGCGACAACCATCGGGACCCGACTCTCGCCACGGAGACCGCGCAAACCGCGGGGGTCGGCGCCGCGGGAACCTACAACGCGGCGACGGGCTTCACCGGCGTGCCGGGCATCGCCGCGCTCATGGCGGCGGTCAATGCCGCGAACCTCCAGGATCAGGTGACGTTCATGTCCCTGAACGTTTTCGGTCGCACGCTGGCCACTTCCACCGGCGCGGGCACGGGCCGGCAGCATAACCAGAACCATCACGTGGCCATTTCGATTGGCAGGGGCTTCAACGGTGGCGTCGTCGGCGGCGTGGCTCCCGGCGCAGGAGGTGAGTACGGGGCCGTGGCCATCGATTCGAGGACGGGTCTCGGCTCGGCGGGCGGCGACGTGTCGCCGAGCGGATCCCTGGCATCTTGGGGCCGGACGATGATGGCCGCCGTGGGCATCGACGAGGCGACGATCGCGCAGTCTATCCCCTCGGGCACGGTGATCGCGGGAGCGCTGGCCAAATAGGGTTGAGCCGCCGCGCTCGCGGGTCTTGCCGTCTACGCCGGAATCGCCACGACGACCGCCGTCGTGTTGTGCCATCCGTCGAGCCGCTCGTGGCTCCGGGCGATTTCTCCATACGTGAGGAAGCCCGCCATCGGAGCGGTGGGGAACACGGTCCGAATGGCCTCGATTTCGCGTCGAAAGGAGTCCTTCAGGATCATGCCCCGGCAGACGCAATCGAAAACCATCACGCCCGCAACGGGCCCCTTGACCGCGGCCCGGGCAGCGACCGCGGCTCCGCGAGCGGCGCGGATCATGCTGTCGGGCTCGCCGTCGAGAATGCTGACCATCGATCCTTTCGGGATCTCGGCCGCGCACAGGAGCGAGCCACCGGGTCCCACCGAAAGCGGCGCTCTCGCGCGGCTGATTCGCTCGAAGAAGTGGATGCCAAGCTCGTTGGCGACGAGATACGCGCTCGCATTCTCCGGCGTGAGCCGCACTTTACGCTCCGCCGCGTGCTTCTCGTAGGCGATGAAGGCCGGCTGTCCGTCGATCTCGTGAACGACGCTTCCTTCCGCCATCGTGACGCGCATTTGCTTCGTCGTGGAGCGCAAGCCATGGTCCACCCCGACCCCCCATGGGAGCTGGCTGAAGACGTGGACCGCCGCCGCGGCGTCGGGGCTCGTCCCGCCGGGCCCCCCCACCGACGTCGCCACAAAGCGGCCGTCGTCCCCCGCAGCGCCGCCCACAAGTTGCGTTCCACTTTGCACGCGCAGATCGTAGAGTGTGTTGACGAGTCGTTCGCCCGTACCCGCGAGACCGTCGGTGAGAAGTACGGTCGTCAGATGGCGTTGATCGCGAAGGGCTCCCGCCTTCTTTGCCGCCTGCAGATTCGTGGCGAGCCCTCGCGCAACGCCTTCCGGCTGGGCCTTCATCCCCCTCGCGAATCGAATGTCCGTGGTGGCGTCCGACGCGGCGACCAAGAGTGCGATCCCCCCGCGGGTCAACCCGTATTCAGTGAACTCACCGGCGCTCGTGCAGCCGATGATTTCGGCCCCCGTCGCGTCGCGGGCGCATTTCAGCGTTTCGGCTAGGTCGTAGTCGGGGGAGGCAAACAAGAAGCCGAACGTCGGGCTTGCCCCGTCGAGATTCGACCGCGCCTTGCCCACCGCGTCGGCCACCGCAACCGTGGCGGACCGGTGCGTGGACGCCCCAGTGCCTACGAGAGTCCCCATGCGGTAAGGTAACGCTCCGCTCGCCGGTTTGTTTAGCGCGCCACTTCAGTGAGCTTCCGCCCAGCTCTTGCCCCATCCCACATCGACCACGAGCGGCACGGCCAGCTTCATCGCACACTCCATCTGTTCGCGAATCCGCCCGCCGGCCTCCTTCGCGTCCGCTTCGGCGACCTCGAAGACGAGTTCGTCATGCACGGTTAACACCATGATTGCACCGCCCGCGCTGCCCGCGGCTTCGCTCTGGCCGATTGTTATCATCGCGAGCTTCAGGATCTCCGCGGCCGCGCCCTGAATGGGTGTGTTTCGCGCGACGCGCTCGGCTTCGAAGCGAAGCGCCCGGTTGGCCGAGCGCAGGTTGGGCAGAAACCGGCGCCGGCCGAGCATGGTGCGCACGGCCTCCCCTTGCCGGGCCACCTCCACGGTCCTCTCCATGAACCGGGCCACCCCCGCGTAGCGCTCGAAATACGCCGCGATGAAGCGCGCCGCTTGCTCACGTGCAATGCCCAGCTGCTTGCCGAGGGCGCTGTCGCCCATGCCGTAGATGACTCCGAAATTGATGGTCTTGGCGGCACGCCGCTCGTCCGCGGTCACCTGCCCGCTGGGCTTGTCGAAGACGAGCGCAGCGGTGCGCGTGTGCACGTCCTCCCCGCTCGCGAACGCGTCCACAAGCTCCGGGTCTTGCGCCAGATGCGCGAGCACGCGAAGCTCAATCTGCGAATAATCGGCGCTGAGCACGACGTGGCCCGGCGGCGCGACGAAGGCCGCGCGAATCTTCCGTCCAAACTCCGTCCGAACGGGGATATTTTGCAAGTTCGGATCGCTCGAGGAAAGGCGGCCGGTCGCGGCCACCGCCTGGTCGAACCGGGTGTGGATTCGCCCGGTGCGAGGGTGGACGCACTTCGGCAGCGCGTCGATGTACGTCCCCTTGAGCTTGTCGAGCTCGCGGAATTCGAGAATGCGAGCGGGCAAGCCCCTCGATAAGGCAGGATGCTGCTCGGCGAGCGCTTCGAGCACGTCCGCGTCCGTCGATCGCCCCCCTTTCGGAGTGCGCTTGACCACGGGCAGACCAAGCTCGTCGAAGAGGATCTTTTCGAGCTGATCGCGCGACCGCACGCCGAAGTCTCTCCCGGCAATTCTTCTACAGTCGGCCTCGAGTTCGCGAAGGCTCTGCTCGACCTCCCGTCCGAGGCCCTCGAGCGCGGCAAGATCGACGAGAACCCCGTGCATCTCCATCGCGGCCAGCACGTGCTCGAGCGGCGTCTCCACGTCGCGCATCAGCGGCAAGAGCCCCTCGGCAGCCAGGCGCGGCTCGATGCGCGCGGCGATCGCGAGCGCGATTTCACCGTCCGCGGCCGCGAGCGTGGCGGCGTGCGCGACGTCCGTCTCGTCGAACGGGGTCCCGGCAGCACGCGCTTTTGCGGGCCCATCGGCGCTGCGAGCGTAACGAGCGAGGTCCACGCCGAGCTCGCGCCGAGCGAGATCCGAGAAGCCGTTGGGCGCTTCAGGATCCAGGAGGTACGAGCCGAGGAGCGTATCGAAGCAAGGGCCGGCGATCGCCGCGCCGAACCGGGAGAGCACGATCTCCGCACGCTTCAGGTCGTGACCCACCTTCGTGACGCGCGCGTCCGCGAGCAGAGGGCTCAGAGCGTCGCGAACGACGCCCCATTCGAGCTGCGGCGGGCAGCCCAGGTACCGGTGGGCGAGCGGAAGGTAGTAGCCGCGACCCGGTTCGCTCGCGAGCGAGAGGCCGATAATCTCGGCGCGCATCGCGTCGCTGCTCGAAACGTGCACGCCGATGCCCAGCGCGGCCTTTTCGCGAACCTGGTCGAACAGACCCAGAAGAGCCGCGGCATCGAGGATGCACGCGTAAGACCGGGGGGCCGCCGTCGCCTCGGGCGCCGGGCCGGGGCGGCCCGCGTGCTCGACCCCGCCGGCGAGCGCGTCGAGTTCGCCGAGTTGCCGGCCGAACTCGAGCTCCGTATAAAGACGCCGGAGCTCCTGCACGTTCGCGCCGCCCCAGAGGAGTCGCTCTCGACTCCAGGCGATCGGCGAGCTCGCGTCGAGCGTCACGAGCCGTTGCGACATGCGTGCGTCCGCTTCGTGCTCCCGCAAGCTCTCGCGAATCTTCGGCTTGTGGACCTGGTCGAGCCCCGCGAAAATGCCGTCCAGTGTTCCGAACTGCGCGAGGAGATCGGCCGCCGTCTTGGGGCCAACCCCCGGCACCCCCGGCACGTTGTCGCTCGTATCGCCCGTGAGCGCAAGAAAGTCGCGCACGCGGCTAGGCACGACCCCGAGCTTTTCGCGCACCTCGGCGGCCCCGTAGACCTTGTCGCGCATCGAGTCCCAGAGCATGACGGTCGGGTGGCCGTCGCGCACGAGCTGCATGAGATCCTTGTCGGCGCTGACGATTACCACGCGAAGCCCTTCGGCGACCGCGCGCGCGGTCACCGCGGCGATGAGATCATCGGCCTCGAGCCCGTCCTCCCGAAAGCAAGCCACGTCCCACGCGCTGACGATCTCGAAGACGCGCGCCATTTGTTGGGAGAGATCGGCGGGCGCCTGCGGACGCGTCGCCTTGTACCGCGCGTCGAGGTCGTGCCGAAACGTCCGCCCTTTCGAATCCATCGCCACGGCGAGCATGTGGGGCCGCCTCTCGGCGACCACTTTCTGCAGCATGTTCACGGTGCCGAGAACCGCGTGCGTCGGCTCCCCGCGCGAGCTCGAAAGAGGAGGCAGCGCGTGGTAGGCGCGAAAGACGTACCCGGAGAGATCGACGAGATAAAGCGCATCGCTCGCTCCGGCGGGAGGGAGCGCCGACGCGCCTCCGCTGGCGATGGGCGTGACGGTGCGATCCCGGTCTGGCCCCCTGCTCGAGCCGGGCGCTGATCCCGCGGCCTTGGCCGCGGCCGGGCGGGGAGAATCCATCTTGGGACCATTGCGCTGCATCGTTTCAAGGAGCGCGTCGTGAGAACCCGGACAGAACGAGCCTTTACGGCAAGCACGGGCCGGCCACAACGTCAATCTTGGAGACGGGGAGATCCTCCCCCCCAAGCGAGTCGAGGGTAGCCTTCGGCAAGATTCACGTTTACACTCTCGACTCATCCGCCCGGGGGAGGCCGACGAGCATGACGAAAGCGGAGATCGTCCAGACGCTCTACAATAAGGTCGGTGGCTTCTCGCGCAAAGAGTCGGCGGAGCTCGTCGACCTCGTGTTCGAGATGATGAAAGAAACGCTGGGGCGCGGCGAGAAGATAAAAATCAGTGGCTTCGGCAACTTCGTGCTGCGAGACAAGCGCCAGCGCCCGGGTCGCAATCCACAGACCGGTCAACCCATCAACATCACCGAGCGACGCGTCCTCACGTTCAAGGCGAGCCAGATCCTGAAGCAGGCGCTCAATCCGCACATTCCGGGCGCCTCGGTGGCGAATGGGAGCGGTTCGGGCGGTGACGCGTTCGCGAAGGAGTGACCGGGTTGAAGTCCGCGGCCACGGCCGAGCCGAACATCGGGGCGTTGCCTGCGAAGCTCTACTTTCGCATCGGGGAGGTGGCTGGCCTGGTGGGCGTCGAGCCTCACGTGCTGCGGTATTGGGAGCGGGAATTTCGCGCCATTCGGCCCGCGAAGAGCGCGCGAGGTCAGCGCGTGTACTCGCGGCGCGATGTGGAGAATCTCATGCGCGTCCGCGAGCTCCTCTATAAAGAGGGGTTCACGATCGCGGGCGCGAAGAAGAAGCTTCATCGCCCCGCGGCACGGCTCGAGCCGGACCCTCTTATTGTGACCGGCGTCGCGACCCGCGTCGATACCCGCGAGGCCGGCGGGTCCTCCGAGGCCGGCGAGACCGAACGCGCCCGCGCGACCAAGACGACCGTGATGGGCGGCGCGCCGATCCCTAGCGCGCCGAGAGCCCGCGAGCAGCTCCTGGCGATCCGCGAAGAGATCGAGGCATTCCTCGCGGAGTTCGTTGCCCTTGGCCGCGCAAGCGAATAGGGCGTAACCGCCCCGCGGGCCCGTAACGAAAAAAAAGGCAACGCACTTACGCTTGAGCACAGAAGTGATACAACGCGCGCCGACCCATGTCCCGGCGCCGCCGCTTGAACGTGCTTCTCTCTTCGGCGCTCGTCGCGCCCCTGCTCTTCTCGGCCGTCGCGCGCGCGGAGGACGCATCCTCGTCTGCGCCGCCCGGGCCAACGGCAACGCCTCCGCCGGCCGCATCCGCGCCGCCCATCGCGGCGAGCGGCCCGCCCGCGGACGCGCCCGCGCCGCAAAGGCCGCCCCTCATCACGGCGACTCCCACGGCTTCCGCGCCGGCGGCCGAACCGTATCCGGTTGCCGCGAGGCCCGTCTCGTCGGCCGTCAACCCGGCGCGCGATCAACAAGCGCTGGCAGCGCAGGGAAGCGAAAGGCCGATAACGGGCGAGCTGGGCAACCCGCAAGAAGTCTTCAGCGAAGACTGGTGGGGGCACGCGCGTCCCGTCATCGAGATGCACGGATTCTTCCGCACGCGCGCCGAGCTCTTTCACAACTTTTTTCTCAACCGTCATAGCAGCAGCCTGCAGGGCAATGACCCGCAGCAGCTCTGGCCGATCCCGCTCGACCAGAGCTACGCGCAGCCCATGGGCCAGCCCGGAAACACGACGAACCTGTGCGGTCCGGCCACGCCGACCCCAAACCAAGCGTGCTACGACAAGACCGAGACGAGCGCAAACATCCGGCTGCGGCTCGATCCCGAGATTCACATCTCGGATAACCTCCGCATCTTGTCGGAGGTCGATGCGCTCGACAACCTGGTCCTCGGCTCCACGCCCAACTCGTACGCCACGCAGCCGGCGACGAGTTCGACAGGGACCACGGCCACCGGCACGCAGGTCAAACTGCCCACCGGATACCAGTCCGCCGGTTACAATCCTTACGCGCCCCTCGGTTTTCTTTCGACAACCCAGGGCACGCCCACCGCCGGGGTCAATTCGTCGACGAATTCGATCTCCGTCAAGCGCGTATGGGGTGAATACATGACCCCCTTAGGCCAGCTTCGTTTCGGTCGCATGCCGAGCCAATGGGGTCTCGGCATGGTCGACAACGCGGGCGACGGCATCGACAGCGATTACCAGACCACCGTCGACCGGATCATGTTCATCACCGGCA
>CAWHQT010000006.1:0-182329 GCA_963831555.1 uncultured delta proteobacterium | reverse complement strand
TTTCGTGACCGAGTCGAGGGCACGGTGGGCCTCGAGGTGACGGTCGACCCGACGGGCGCGGTCATCGAAGCCCGCGTCATCGCGCCGGCCGGCCACGGCTTCGACGACGCGGCGCTCTCCGCCGTCCGCAAGTTCCTCTTCGAGCCGGCACGGCAGAACGGTGCGCCGATTCGGTCGACGGTGCAGCTCGCGTACGAGTTCCGGCTCCCCCCGGCTCCACCCGCGCTGCCACCGCCGCCCGTGCAGACCACGCCGGTCCCGCCGCCGGCAGCCGGGCCTCTGCCGACACAGCAGGGTCCCGATCAATCCACTCTCGTACTCGGGGAACCCGCACGCGTTCCGATTGGCCCCCCTCCGGAGCACAACGCCGCGTCGGATTCGATGACCGATCAGGACGAGCTCTCGCTGCGGCCGCGCTATCGCGCCGAGGGCCTACTCGAGGTCGTCCCGGGGCTCTTCTCGGTGCAGCATGCAGGCGGCGGCAAGGCCCAGCAAGACTTCGTGCGCGGCTTCAACATCGACCACGGCACGGACATGGCGTTCTTCGTGGACGACATTCCGATCAATTTCGTCAGCCACGCGCACGGCCAGGGATACGCGGATTTGCACTTCATCATCCCCGAGACGGTCGCCCGGGTCGACTCGACCAAGGGAACCTACGCAGCCGACGTCGGCGACTTCGGAACGGCCGGGTCGACGAAGTTCCGCATGGCGGACCACACGGCCGAGAGCATCGCGCGTCTCGAGCTCGCGCCATCGACGGGACACGAGCGGCTCGTCCTCGTCGAGTCTCCGGACTGGGGCGACAAATGGCGGGCGGTCGTCGCGGCCGAAGTTTTCTACGAGAACGGCCCCTTCATCCACCCGGAGAACTACGGACGCTTCAACGGGTATACGAAGATCACGCATGTGCTCGACGAACGAAGCGAAATCTCGTTCATGGCGATGGCGTACGGCGGGTCGTGGAGCATGTCGGGCGTCCTTCCCGCCCGCGCGGTCTGCGGGGAGGGCGACGGCACGCCGAGGCCGGCGGCCTACTCCGGCTCGAACTGCATCAGCCGTTGGGACTCGATCGATCCGACCCAAGGCGGCTCCGCCCAGCGCGTCGTCGTGTCGACGGACTACCGGCGGCAGCTCGACGCGAGCTGGGATCTCAAGGCCTCGGTCTACACGGAGTATTCGAACTTGGAGCTGTTCCCGAACGACGGCATCGCCGCGGCGTTCCAGCCGGACGGCATCCAGTACGGGTCGCAGGTCGAGCAGGACGACATGCGAACCCAGTCTGGAACCGACGTCCGTCTCACGTACCGGACGACCCTCGCGGGCATGCCGACACGCACCACGTTCGGCGTGCAAATCCGGGACGACCAGGTGGACAGCGAACTTCACCGTACGCAAGGGCGCGTCCGCCTCGACGGGGTCGATGCGAACATCCCTGGCCCCATTTTCGACGGGCGTGTGGGAGAAGTCGAAACGGGCCTCTTCACCGAAGAGGAGGTGAAGCCGGCGCCGTGGCTGCGATTCGTGCTCGGCCTGCGCGGCGACCGGATTGACGCGACCGTGAGCAACGAGAGTTCGACGGCCGTCGACAAGCTGAACGGCTACCAGGGCGCCGCGCAGCTGTCGCCGAAAGCGACGGCCGTCGTGTCCCCGATGGCCGCATGGGACCTGTTCGCGAACTATGGCCGAGGCTTCCACTCGAACGACATTCGGAGCATGTTCATCAGCCCGACCGTCGCGGCGCTGCCGGGGAGTGAAGGGCCCTCTCCGTCCGGCGTGCTGATGGCGCCTGCGACGAGCTACGAGATCGGAACGACCGTGCGCCCGATTGGGGGCCTCTCGCTCTCCGCCGTCGGGTTTCTCGTCGACGTGTCTTCGGAGCTTCTCATCGACGGCGACACGGCGTCGACGAGCCCCGCGGGCGCGACGGAACGTTACGGGGCGGAGCTCACAGGACGCTATGAGTACGTCGGTCGCCAGGATCCACGGCAGCGCCTCTACGCCGACGTGGCGTTCACCGCGGCCCACGGCCGCTTCACCGACGCGGCGGACGTGGCCGCGGGCTCGGTCTACCTTCCCGACGCGCCGATCCGCACCTTCAGCATGGGCGTCGGGGGCCGGCAGCCGCTTAGCCGCGACCTCGTGGCGCAGGCGGAGGTCACCGTCCGTTCGATGTCCGACCGCTTCGGCGATCAGGGCCCCGCGCCGCTCATCGAGACGGGCTGGACGGTCGTGAACGCGGCCCTCGGACTGCGCTGGAGGTTCATCGAGCTGGGTGCCGACCTGCTCAACGTCGCGGACGTGGCCTGGCGCGAAGGGCAGTTCGAAGTGCAGTCTCGATTGCCGAACGAACCCACCGGCCAGAGCTGCCCTGCTCCCAAGTGCGGCCCTCTTCCCCAATCGGGCATCAGCTTCACGCCGGGGATTCCGCGGACCCTGATGACCCACGCCACCCTGTATTGGTGAATACGAGGCCCTCGCGAAATGGATGCGCCAGTGAAAACTCGAATGCTGACCCGCTCGTTTCTGATGGCTCTCGCCCTCGTCACGCCACTGTCTGCCGCGTCGGCGGCGGCCGCGGACCCCTCGATGACTTCGCCGACCGCCGCGGTATCCGCGCCTGGGGCCGCTTCGCCAGCGCCTCCGTCGCCCTCAGCGCCGCCACCTCCGGCAACGCCGTCATCGGGTCCGCCGCTCGCCGAGCCGCCGGCTCCCGCCACCTCGGCGCCCACGCGCAACGCCGTCGCCCTCGGCGCCGCCGGGATTGCCGCGGCGGCCGCCATCGGCGCCACGGTCTTCGGAGCTCTCGCCCTCCACAACAAGAGTGCGTACGACAATAACCCGACCTACGCGAATACTGACGATGGCAACAACTTCGCCGCGTATAGCGACGGTTGCATCGCCCTCGCCGCAGCAGCCGGCATCACGAGCCTCGTTCTCTTCTTGACGGCCCCGAAGGATGGTCCGGCCTCCGCAGGCCACGCCGCGCTCTCGGCGCTACCCGTCGTGACTCCTCACGCAGGCGGCGCCGGAGCCGTCCTGCGCTTCTAGGCCGTTCCGATGAACGCACGCTCATTTCACACACTCGGTGCGGCCATGACCCTTGGCCTCGCCCTTTCGACGCTCACCCATTGTGAGCTTTTGGTCAAACTCGATCGCGGTGACGTGGACGCCGGCACCTCTGAGAATTGCCCGATTTGCACGGATCTGGCCGATGGCGGGGACGATGCGGGGCAGGACGCCGAGTCGGCGCCGAGCGGTGACGCGACCGTAGAAGCCGCGGTCTCCGACGCGACGCTGACCGAGGGGGGATTGACGGACGCGAGCACGGATGCCACTCCGAGCGACGAAGGCGAGGCGGCCGCTGTCGAGGCGCGCGAGGCGGGCGCCGACGAGTGATGAGCATGCGAAGTAGCATCGAACGCGTGCTCGGCATCGGCTTGCTCGTGGCTGCTTTTGGCTGCGGATCCAGCGGGCCGAGCGCGCCTTCGTTGAGCTTCACGACGCTGCATCCCTGGGACGGTGGTGCTGACGCGGGCTGCACCATCAGCCCGAGCGGAACCCGCGTGGGGTGCGCCACGGCCTATCCCATCGAAGGCGATCCCAGCGCGTGCCCGGGTTTCGATGCAACGGGGACCGGTTCTTCCTCCACGTGCATCGTCGTCTGCAATTCGGGGCTGGTGTGCACGCTGACCGGTCTCTCCGATGGCACCAACGCGGTGGACTGTTCCGCCAACTGCGCCTCGCCCGAGCATTGAGCTTAGCCGTGTCCGACACGAGCAGAGGGGCGACGTTCGACCTCGCCGCACTGGTCGAACCGACACCCGTCGAAACCTTCCTCGCCGGTTCCTGGCAGCGCGCACCCCTTCACCAGCAGCGCCGCGACGCGGGGTATTACGACGCCGTCCTGACCGGCGACGCGCTCGACGATCTCCTCAACGCGAGCGACTGGCGCCATCCTGCGCTGCAGCTCGCGAAGGACGGCACGTACTACGCCGCCGAGGCGTACAGCCGGAACGTGAAGCACGGGAGCGAGGTCTTCTCGGGCGTCGTCGACATGGAGAAGGTGCGTACGGAGTACCGATCGGGCGCGACGATCGTCTTGCCCGCGATTCATCGCGCCTGGGCTCCGCTGCGCGCGGTCTGCGAGTCGATCGAAGCGGAACTCAGCCACGCTGTCCACGCAAACGCGTACCTGACTCCGGGAGGAGCCACGGGGTTCACCCCGCACTACGACGCCCACGACGTCTTCGTCATGCAGATCGCCGGTCGCAAGCGCTGGCGCGTCTACCCGCCGCCGATTGTCTTGCCCCATCACACGCAGCCGTTCTCGCCTAGCGGATACACGCCAGGAGCTCCGATCCTGGAGCGCGAGCTCGTCGCCGGAGACCTGCTCTATTTGCCGCGCGGGTATGTGCACAGCGCGTCCACGTCCGACGAGCACTCGCTGCACGTCACGCTCGGCGTGACGATGTTCACCTGGGTTGAGCTCCTGAACGAAGTCGTCCAAGCCTGCAAGACGGTCCCCACGTCCCGCGAGGCGCTCCCCGTGGGGTTCGCGCGGCGCGAGGATTTGCTGCCGATCCTCGCGGCAGGGTTGAGGGACCGGTTGGCGGCCCTGCCAGCGCAAACCGAGCCAGCGAAAACAGTGGAGGCTTTCCTCGCGCGGGTGCGAACGGCGCGACCACGGGCGATGCCGCAGTTCGTTTCGGCGGTCACCGTCACGGGCTGGCAGAGCGAGCTCGAGGCACCCCCGCCAGAGCGCTTCGCGATCAGCACAGAGAATGGGAGGACGATGCTAGCGTTCCAGGGCCGCAAACTCGTCCTGCCCCTCGAAGTGCGGAGCACGCTGGAAAGCATCGGCCAGCGCAGTCGGTTTCGTCCGTCGGACCTTCCGCGCGATCTCGACGAGCAGGCCATTCTGGCGTTCGTTCGGTTCCTCGAAGGCGAAGGCTTTCTCCGCCGCGCGAGATGATCCTACCAGGGCAAACCCGCGCCTACCGCGATGATGCGAGAGCCCCTCGAAAGGCTGACGCGATCCAGGGCCCGGCGACCCCCTTGCACGATATGCTTGCACGCGAAATGGCACTCACCCGCTTCGGCGTCGCGATGGACTCCGCGCTCCTTGCCCAATTCGACCACCTCGTGGAAGAGCGCCGCACGACGCGCTCCGAGATTCTCCGGGATCTCGTCCGGGCAGAGATCATCCGGTCGCTCTCGTCGACGCGCGTCGACGCCTTCGCGAGCGTGACGCTCGTCTACAACCACCATGTCCGGGAGCTCTCCGAGCGCATCACCGAAATGCAGCACGAGCTCGGCGACCAGGTGCGCTCCGCGATGCATGTCCACCTCGACACGGAGCGGTGCCTCGAAGTCATCGTGATGCGCGGCCGCGCCGACAAGCTGCAGAAGGCGGCGGAGGCTATCTTCGCGACGCGCGGCGTGATCCAGGGCAGCATCGAGATCGTCGCGGAGACGGACCACGAGCCCACGCCCGAGCAGAGGCATTCGCACGAGGACCATGAGCATCACGCCGACAAACATGCCGGCGCGCGCAAGCGCGTCCGACCGTAGACGTGTCGCCTCGCAGCAAGCAACGCAGCCTTTGCGCCGAGCGGAGCTTCACTCTTTCATGAGCGCGCAGCCCAGCGTCTTTCCCTCGGGCGCCCGGGGCTCATGGCCCGCAAGGAGGTCATCGAGGGCATTCCGCAGATAAGGAGTCGCGTCCTCGTGCAAGTGGACCTTGTCCGTATCGATTCCGCCGCGGTACCGAATCTGCCCTTCCGCGTCGGCCACGACCGTGTAGGTCGCGTACTCCGCGCCGACCGCGTCCGCGAGCTTCGCCCCGCGATCGCGCACGATCGGGAAGGGGTATCCGCGGCGCTTCGCCTGGTCCGCATCGATCGCCGTCGACCCGTTCGCTTCGGAGTCTGTCACCACCGGGCTGGGAGGGTCCCAGTATCAGCGGCATCACCGGTACCCATTTACCAACTCTACCGCACGTACAAGGACAACGGGTGGCGCGAAGCTGCTGCGCGGTCAGGGGACGCGGTAGCGTCAGCGTCTTCGTCGCACCAGCTCGAAAGCGGACCGCCAAGGTAACTTGCTGGTGCTTGGTCAAGGTGACGTCTTCGATGAGCAGCGCGAGCATGCGCTTGCGCTCGTCGAGCAAATGAGTTCGTTCCTCCTCGGGGGTCGTGCCTGGACCGCTGAGCGCGTGACCCACGACGATCGTATCGTCGTCGTGCGGGAGGCTCCCGGAGGCGTGAAGCCGAGTTGGGGCGGATTCATCCCGCAGTTCCTCGGGTTCGAACTGTGCCAGAGAATGAAGCGCGTGCTCACCGACACCGTGCGCTACCCATACGTCGACGATGCGGGGTCGAAGCACATCCAGGACAAACGCGAAGACCTCGGAGACCTTCTCCGCCGTTCCGGAGACGCGGTTCAGATCGATGGCGCGGTCGCCCGCTGGTGGACCTTCGCCGGGGGCCGCGTGAACCACACGCTCAAATACGGGCTTGAGGTTTCCGAGGGGTGGAAGGTCGTCGCCGACAACTTCCAGCTCCGAATCGAAGGTAACGGGATCGACCACGAGAGCGTTCGCAAGGCGATCGGTCGAATGGCCACGGTGGCGTTTTGGGACGCGCCCGATATGCGCCGAGCGGTGCTCGCGAGGCTGCCTGGCTACCGGCTTTCGAAGTTCCAGGACTGCTTGCCGGAGCAATTCGCTCTCGAGGTCATCGAGAACTATCTGCTCGATGTTACCCGGACCGTCCGTTGGCTCGGGGCGTAAGGGTGATCGATGGTGCCTCCGAGCGAGCACCTCTTGCTACGATTCACGTCTTTGCCCAGTTCGCGTTCACCCACGGCACCCACCATCCATTCAGGTGCGCGGGCGTTGCCGGGACCGGCGGAATCCTGATTTGGAGAAGGTCGTACTCGGTCAAAGCAGTCGGATGTCCGTTGAACAGCGCTTCCACTGCGTTGAGGAAGCGGTGCCCTTGCTCTACGCCGGCCGTAATGTCGGACATCATTTTCGATGGATATACGAATCCGTCCATGAGTTTTGATGCCAGCGGCGTCGCGGGTGAGATGATGAAGATCGGGATGTTGGCTATTGCCGGCCCAGCGTGAGCGCCGGGTCCCATTTGAGCTGGAACGAGCCTGTACTTCAATTGGAGTTGCCGCAGATGGTTCAGTAGAACGGTAGTGCGGAAGTCGACGTAATCGTCAGTCGGACGCATATCGCCGAGTGGTGTCGCCAGGATGCATATTATGCAGTCGCCGCCAAGTGCACCCTGGAAGGCGGCAATGTTCGCAGGCAGATTCGAATAGAATCCGCCGTCGGCGAATCGTGCAGTTCCGACCGTAAGAGGTTCGACGAACGGTAAGCAGCATGATGCGGCTATCGATTTGTCGAAGGTGATCCGCTGAGTAACCCCGTCCACCTGCACTTCGGCATCGACATCGCCAGGCCGAAAATGGAACGTGCAGAGGTTCTGCCCATCAAGAATGTCGGGCGGCTCGGTGTCCTGCGTGTTGGTCGCATACATATACGTATGGATCTTCGCGGGGTGGACCGGCAAAAGTCGGCGAATCTCGCGTTGGAAGCTTTGAAACGAGATAAGAGCGGTGTGTGGCGACCGAGTTCTCCCGAAGTATCCGAACGCGAAGTCGACGACGGCGCGTGGGCCACGCAGCAATGCCTTTGGCCCAAGACGAAGGATAGTACCCCACCGGCCCTCCGGAATCCGAGCCCAGAACTCGGAGAATGGATCGTGGGCTCGATTGCAAAGTTTCGTTGAGATCAACCACGAATTTATAGAGCCCGCACTGGTGCCGAAGGCCGCGACCGGATGTATCCGCGTGTCGTTCAGAAGGGAGTTCAGCACGCCACCTTGCCAGCCCCCCTTTGCGCCGCCACCCTGAACGCAGATAACGGGGTCCAGAAAGCCTGACTGTCGAACTGCGCCAAGAAGGCGTTGATAGGCGAAACTGCCGGTTAGTGCGTTGCCCCCGCTCACCGTCCGAATGCTAGCAGTCGGTGGGTCGAGCGCCGAACATTTCGAATTGCGGGAGATGCAGACCTGCGGCGCAACAGCAGTGGTCGCGATTCTCGAACGTTAGTTAAGTCCGCCCTGAGCGTGCTATCGAAATCCCTCGTGTCACGTTCCAGGCGTACCTCCGCATGAAGTTACGTCGAGAGATCGACCAGGTCCGCCTGTGCCCGCAACAGCTCGACGATGACCTCGCGATTCGTCTCGACACCCAACGCGTGTCCCACGAGCGCGAGAGCTACCTCGGGGTCGAGCAATTCGCCGATTCGAAGGGCAGTGGTTCCACGGACCCGAGGCGACGGGTCGCGCAGGAGCAGACCTTCGATGGCTTCCACGTTTCGCCGCCCCCGGAGGGCATGGAGGTCCAGAGCGGCGCCTCGAACGACGGGATCGACGCTCGCGGTCCAGCGGGCGGTGATTGCCTCGATGATGCTGTCGTCCAGGAAACGCGTTTCCACGACGGACAGGATCAGGTGGGCCAAGTCGAGGACCGCGCGACCTTCGACTCGTTCGGCGAGTCGAAGAAGATCCGCATCCATCAGGTTCGCGGCGGATGCTGGGACGGCGAGCGCCATGAGCGCGGCGTGGACGAGTTCGCGCCCGGCATTGGGGGCGAGGACAGCGGAGACCACGGTCTCAACCAGAACCGCGTCGGAGAGGCGTCCCACCACGTCGGCGGCGTCGGTCGCCCAGGCGGCCCCTGGCGTTTGGACGAGGTGATTCCAGAGAGCGATGGCGCTTCCCGGAGGGAGCACGAGCCCCTCCCGCGACGCCGCGCTGAGCGCCGACACGGCAACGGAGACCAAGGGCGGCGGCGTGTCCGCCTGAACGAGCGCGTCGAGGGCGGCTTCGAGCAAGCTCACGGGGTAGAGGAGCGTCGCCATAGGGGGTGCCGATCAATTCAGCACGCCCGCCGTCCGAACGACGGCGAGGCCGATGCGAGGCACGTCGAAATGGTCAACGAGTAGCACCGGCACGGTCCCGCCGCGCCGCTCGCGAACCTGACGGACAAGCTCGGGCGCGATGGTCTCGATGAGCGCTTCTCCATTGGCGAGCGAAATCGGTACACTCATGGTCGGCGTTTCCGCCATCGCCAGAGCCCGACGGATTCGGCGATCGAGGGTCACGCGGTCGAGAACGTGGAGTCCTAGGGACCGGCCGAATCGTCCGCGCAGATCCGCGACGAGGACCAGCGTCGACCATGGCAAGGTGGGATCAGCCCCTAATGACGACGACGCCCAACGCTCGATGGTGGCACGTTCGGAGTCATAGAGCACAAGGTGGGTATCGCTCGTATTGGCTTTCATGAGGGTAATACAGCTTGGCGAGCGAAGAGTTCAACCTAAAGCGATGTCGTTTTGTGCGGTTTCGATGGTCCTCGGGGGCTCCGCGGGACGGCTCGCTCACGTACTCGTGGGAGCGCGGCAAGAGCCTCCTCGACATCGTCCTCGCCGCTCGCGTCGAAGGTGTGACTGGCATCCCCATGCGGGCTTCGACGGGGGCGGCAGAGGGCTCGGCGTCGGCGGAAAGGTGGCGTCCCCGGAGCCTTCGCCCCCATGAACGAGGACGAGGTCGATGCCTTCTTGGGAGCCGAGGGGATCGTTCCATAGGCGAGCGCTCAGGCGACTACTTTCTCCGGTTCTTCGCTAGGTCTTGTAACCAGGGGATCAGCACGTCGCCCGGTTTTAGCTCAAGGCGATGGGGAATCATCTGCGCATAGTCAACATACACGCTCGGAGCAATTGTCGAGGTCGTTGTCATGACCGCTTTAGAAGCATTAAGATCGGTGGCGAGAACTCCGATGAGGGCTCGAACTTCGTCGGGTGAAACTGCTCGGTCTCTGCGGTACCGTTTCGCTTGATCGAGAATGCGAACAGATCCGATGCCACGCTTCACGGCGATTACGTCGCGCCCTTTGTCGTTGCTCCGTGGAGTCAACTTGACCTCATCGTATCCCGCTCGCTCATAAGCCCCGGCGATGAGTTCTTCGAACTTGCGAGGATCATAGTTGAATATCGCGTCCGGGTCTTTTCTAAAGTGCTCGACGACTTCGAACCATACGATAGAGACTCCTTCGACAAGTACGCCCTCGGCTGTTTTGTCGCCGAAGGTCAGAATCGCTTGAATGTCGAGATTGTCGATGTGCGTAGAGTTTAGCTGACCGAGCCTCTGGGCGATCGAGCCTTCGATAGTTCCATTGGCCGAGGCTATCGCTGCGGCGAGGCCGTGGAGTCCCGCGGTCGGAGTGAATGTCGCGCGGGCTGCCGTCGTCGCGCTTCCAACGCCGCGTAGACCTGCGGTTGGAGCAAGCGTCGCACGCGCCGCCGTCGTCGCCCTTGCGGCGCCATGGAGACCCGCCACAGGCCGTAGGTTGGCGGAGGCCGATGATCCGGTCGTCGCAACTCCACGAAGTAGAACCGCGGGTTCGATCTTGGCCGCCGCTTTCGCGTAGACGCCAATCTTCCCGCACTTGGGGCACTCCAGCGGGTACGAATTCGGGCGAACGAATCCGCAATGCACGCATTCATACGGCGCCGTTTCGACCATGAGGATCAGCTCGCCTTCGCCGGAACGCTCGCCTTCAACGCCATCTCGGCCAACTCCAGCGCCCAATCGGACGCTTCACCAACGTCCACGATCAGACCGCTCAAGGTCAGGTGAAAGCAGTATCGCTCGGTGCCAGACGTGTAGCTCTCGGATGGAGTTCCGCTGATGTGGTTTTCGATGTCGCACGGGTCCCGCTTCATCTGCTCTTTTTGAAGCTTGCCGTTGTTCAAGGAATACTCGTCAAAGTGCTCGAACAAGTCGCGCAAAGTCTTCAGCGAGGACGTGGTACCGAAGGTGGAGAAGCGTTTGGTGGCGCTCAGTAGCGACGCGTCCTGCGTTTGCTTCGCAATCGTGTCGACACCTCGAAGCACGTCGCGAGTCGCAAGGACGAGGAGGCGAGCATCGGCCTGACGATCTTCAAAGGGGCGGTGTTCCGGGGCGAAGAGGCGCTGTCGCTGAAGCTTCACCGCTCGGATCCAAATGGCGAGCGGCTCTTTGAGGCTACGGAGTCCCATCGTGATCATTCCTCCTGAAACCAGAGGGCCACGTACACGTAATTGACGTATTCGTCGGACCGACCGCCACGACCATCGCTGGCGTCGTTCTCATTCTTTTCGTGATGGAAGTAGGTCTGAAGAAGCGCGTCCTCGACCTCGATGGCGTGATCAGCGCTATCGGTCCGGTACAAGGCAAGTATCTCGTGCGCCCCGTGCGCCGACATTCGTTGGGCCAAATCGACTCCGCGCCCGACATAGAAGCCCGAGACGATCTCGTCCTCGATGATCTCCTCAAGCCAGTTGCCGACCTCCTCGGTGACCTCGACCGGCCAGCCAGTAAGGGGCGGCGGAATCTCGTCGTACAGACGTGAGACCATGGGGCCGGGCTCCTTCCAGCCTCATGCTCTAGCGCCGGCCACAACCGCTGTCCAGTTGTTCAGTTCGCTACGGGCTCAACAAATCGGTCGAAGCGAGCCCGTGAAGTGGGGACCGATCGGTGTAACGCTCTATGTGGAGCGGGAGCTAAACCCCCAAGAGCGTGAACTTGCCCGGCTGGTTGCCGACGCCTTGATTTCGCACGTCCTGAACCGGAGGAAACATGAGGGCCGCGATTTATGCCCGTCGGAGCCAGAAGCATCAGGACGCGAGTGTAACGACGCAGATCGAGGAGGCCACGCGGTTCATCGCCAGCAAGGGGTGGGAGCTGGTCGAGACGTACCCCGACGATCAGAAGAACACGGGCCGCAAAGAGTTCGTAAAGCGCCGAGAGTTCCTTCGTCTGCTAGCCGACGCTGAAGAAAGTCGCTTTGATATCGTCGTCGCCCGGGACCATACAAGGCTAGGGGGCGACACCTCCCGCACGATGCGTGCGATCGAAGACCTCACCGAGGCCGGGATCGAGGTCTGGTACTACATCGAGAATAAGCGCGTCACGCTCACGACCGCGATGGACAAGATCATGTTCGCCGTGCAGAGCGGCACCTCGGAGGCGGAGAGGGACGGCATCTCGTCCCGCGTCTACGAGTCCCTTATGGTTCGAGCGCGCAAAGGCGTCAACGTCGGCGGTCGTTGCTACGGCTACGCCAACGTCCCCATCATCGAGGGCGAGAAGCGCGTCCGCACCGAGTATCGAGTCCACGAGCAACAAGCCGCAGTCGTGAGGGACATCATGGAGATGTACGCGGAGGGTTGCGGCCTCCGAAAGATCGCGGTGGAGCTGAACTCCCGCGGGATCCAGTCGCCGAGCGCGGGCAAACGAGGCATCGGGCTCTGGACCTCTTCGGCCCTCTATTCGATCGTCCGGAACGAGCGGTACCGAGGCGTCATCACGTACGGCCGCAAGCGGAAGACGTACCGCCGGGGTACCAAAGTTCGGGTCAGTCGAGAACCTCAGGAGCTGACGCGCGTCGAGGTGCCCGAACTACGGATCGTCTCGGACGACCTGTGGCTAAGCGTGCAGGCGAAGATCGCCGAAAACGCACGCAAGCCATGGGCGACAGCGCCCGGTCCCAAGCCAAAGCACATGCTGACCGGCCTTGCCGTTTGCGGCGTCTGCCACCGCGGCATCAAGGCGCACCGCGGCAAGCACGGCACCCAGAACGTCCGGGTGTACATGTGCAAGACGCACCAAGAATTGAATGCGTGCTCGAACACGCTGCATCGACCGGCGGACGAGATAGAGGAAGCCCTCATCGCCGAGCTTCAGAGCCGCGTGTTGGATGAAGCTTTCGTCACGGGTGTCATGCGCGAGGTCCGGACGAGGCTCGCCGAGCGGATCAAGCAAAGCGAGACCGACGAGAGCCCGACCCTGAAGGCCGAGGCTCAGAAGCTCCGAACCGAGATCGCCAACCTTGCCGAAGCGGTGGCCTCAGGTGGCGCTGGCATCCCGCTCCTGGTCCAAAAGATGACCGAGCGGCAAGGACGCCTGACGTCAATCGAAGGACGTCTGGCGGCCATCCAGCACGCGCCACGGGCCATCCACCTCGAGAGCCGGCGCCTCGAGAAAGAGATCCTGGCTTCGCTCAGCGAACTCAGGACGGTGTTCGCCGGACAGCCGGCCGACGCCCGGAAGATCCTAGAGAGCCTCCTGGACGGGAAGCTCGTCATGACGCCGGTCGAGACGTGGCGTGGAAAACGTTACAAGGTGGAGGGGAAAGCGAATCTGGGCGGAATGATTCAGATTCCCGCCACCTTATTCACAGCGTCCCCAGGGGGAGTCGAACCCCCGTTAGCGACGTGAAAAGCCGCGGTCCTGGGCCTCTAGACGATGGGGACTTAAAGCGCGAGCGCGTACTTAGCCGCACGGCCCATCCGTTGTCCAGCATGGGGCCGCCGCGCGGCGCGAAGTCACGCCTTTGCGAGCTGGTGCACCGCCGACGAGAGGCGCGAGACCGCGCGTGACGCCGCTTTCCTCGCTACCGCCCCTTTGCTGGCGGCCTTATCGAGCGCCACCGTGGCCGCCGCGAGCGCCGCTTCCGCAGCTTTCGCGTCCTTCGCCGCAATGGCGGTTCGCACGTTCTTCACGTGTGTTCGCACGGAGCTCTTTACGGCGCGGTTGCGCAACGTGCGCTTGATTCGCTGGCGATTGCGCTTTTTGGCGGACGGATGGTTGGCCATGCCTCGGACTTCCCGGAAGGGCGGGAATGTATAGGCCCGGCTCCCGTTGTCAAGCGGCCGGCCCGGTCAGCTCGGGAGCACGATTCGAAATGCCGCCCCCCCCAGGTCACCGCTACTCACGTGGACGGATCCGTGGTGCGCCTCGGCGATTCCGCGCGCAATCGCGAGGCCGAGTCCGGCGCCGCCCGCCGCCCGCCCGCGCGTCCCCTGCTTGTACCGATCGAAGATGCTCTCGCGCTCCGCCGCCGCCACACCGGGCCCGGTGTCGGCAATCTCGAACACCGTGCGCTCGTGCTCCTGCCAGACCCGCACTCGAACGCGGCCTCCCCGGGGCGTGAACTTGAGCGCGTTGGCCACCAGATTGTCGAGCGCTTGGCGAAGCTTCTGCGGATCCGCGAAGACCCGCAGATCGAGAGACCCCTCGAACGCAAGGGCCACCCGCCGGCGCGAGGCCACGGAGGTGAACACGGCCAGCATCGGCGCGATGACGGCACCCACCGTGATCGTGCGGGGCTCGACCGAGAAGACGCCCGCCTCGAGCCGACTCGCCACGAGCACCCCGTCCACCAGGCGCGCCATTTCCGTGCAAAGCGTCCGCATCTGCGACACGGCCGATTCGCGCTCTTGCCCGACCAAGTCCTCCGCGTCCAGCACCTCGGCCAACAGGATCAACGACGAGAGCGGGTGCCGAAGATCGTGCACGAGCATCGCGATGTGGTCGCGCCGCTGGGCTTCGAGCATGCGCTTTAGCCGAAACGTTTCGAGCGCCGCCCGAACGCGCGCCAAAAGCTCGCGCGAGTCGATCGGTTTGGTCAGGTACGCGTCCGCGCCCTCCTTGAGCCCCGCCTCGATCGCGTGCGGCTCGCGGCGCGCCGCCGTCAGCATGATGACCGCGGGCCCGCCATTGCGCCGCGCGCGCAGCCTTCGCAGCACCTCCACCCCGTCCAGGCCCACCATCGACACGTCGAGCAAGACCAACTCCGGCTCGTGCTCTTCCACTTTGCGCAGGGCTTCGAGCCCACTCGTGGCCGTTCGAACGCGATGCCCGTTCTCGCTCAACATCGCGTCGTACAACGCGAGGGTGTCGGGAAAATCGTCGACAATGAGAACATCGCCGCACGCGTCCCCGAAGGGCGCCATCGCCCCGTGCTCGCTCATGACAAGACCCCCCCTTGGCCCTCGCGCGCGGCCGCGTCGGGGGGCAGCCCGCTCGTGCGTTGCGGCGCGACGCGCGGCAAGAGCAGCGTGAACGTGGAGCCCTGCCCCTCGCCCGAGCGGACTTCGATTTCGCCGCCGAGCGCCCGCGCCAGACGCCGAGAGAGCGCCAAACCCACGCCGGTTCCGTCGTAGCGCCTTCCGTCGCCCGCTTCGAGCTGGTGGAAGTCTTGAAAGAGCTCCTTCATCGCATGCGCAGGAATCCCGATCCCAGTGTCGCGCACCGCGAGGCGCACTTCGGTCGCCGTCGCGCGCACCGTCACGGCGACCTCGCCGTGATCGGTGAACTTGATTCCGTTCGCGAGCAGATTCAGCAAGATCTGCCGCACCCGCTGCACGTCGGTCATGGTCTCTACGGGCGTCTCTCCGACGTCGGCCACCAGACGTACGTCCTTGCCCGATCGCAGACTGTCCACCTCCGCGACGCAAGCCCGGGCAAGAAGCCCCACGTTCACCGGCGCCAAGCGCACGTCGATTCGCCCCGCCTCCGCTTTCGCGAGGTCGAGCACATCGTTGATCAAGCCGAGGAGGTGGTCGCCGTTTCGTTGGATGCGCTCGAGCGATTCGCGCGCGCGAGGCGACAATTGTTCCTTCGACGACGTGAGGAGCAGGTCTGCGAAGCCAAGAATTGCACTCAGCGGAGTTCGCAGCTCGTGGCTCATCGACGCGAGGAATTCCGTCTTCACTTTGCTCGCGCGCGAGAGCCGTTCGCCCTGTTCGGCGAGGGCCACTCCTTTGTCTCGGAGTCTGTCGTGGGTCCACGCGTTGTGCAACGCCACCGACAATTGGCGCGCGGCGTCGCGCAACGAATCCAGGGCCTCGTCCGCCGGGGACCCAACGCCGGCGAGCAGGATCGCGCCGGCGCCCTCGCTGCCGAGCGCCACGGGATACGCGAGCACCCACCGAAGCGGCGCAGACCCGATGCCGAGATCGAGCGCCGGGAGGGCCTCGCCGAGCACTTCGGCGCGTAGAAACACCGGCTCTCGACGGTCCATGGCCCGCTTGGGAAGCCCCTGTGCACCGAACAACCGGTGATCCATGACGCGCCCGTCGGCCGCCATCGCCTGCACGGCCACCAGGCGGTCCGCGTCGTCGAGCAGATAGACCGCGCCCACCTGCGCGTCCGCCAGGCGGACCAGCGTGTGAAGCCCTCCGGTTGCCAGCGCGCCCACGTCCAGCGCTTTGAGCTCTCGCACGAATTCGGCGTACGCGCGCGCCTGCGCATCGCGCAGCGCAAGGTCTGCGTTGGCACGCGTCAGCTCCGCCAGGGTGCGTTCGCGATCCGCCAGGGTTGCGCGCAGACTCGAGTCCTTCTCGAGCAGCAGCTCGTTCATCTTGGCGAGGCTTCGCGCGACCGATCCGAGTTCGTCGCGCCGCATCGGCAAGAACGCGATCCGCTCCAGGCGCCCCGTCGCCGCCAAGGCCTCCTCGAGCTCCGCGGTAGTTCCTGCGATGTCCCGAGCGATCCACGCCCCGCTGCCCAGCGAGATGATGATGGCCAACAGAAGCACGGTGCGCGTCGCGCGCTGCGAGGCGCTGGCGGACTCGAAGGCGGCTTGTTCGCGCGCGTCGGCTTCGTCCAAGGCGTGGCGGCGAAGGTCCGACAGAATCCCGCGCATTTCGTCCGTCCGCGTCTTGCCCTCGTCGGCGACCGCGGGATCCGCGATTCCACCCGTCTTTCGCGCCAGGATCTGCGGCTCGCTCACGTTCTCGATCCAATCGCGCACGAGGCGTCCGAAGGCCGCCACGCGCTCGTCCTCCATGCCGTTCTCGGCCACCGCCTGGGCCTCCACGAGCAGCCCCTCGAGCTCCTTTCGAGCTTGCTCGTACGGTTCGAGAAACGTCCGATCCCCCGTCAACAGGTAGCCGCGCTTGCCGGTCTCCAGGTCGACCATCAGGCGGAGCAGTTGCTCCGCGTCATCGGCGAGCTTCAGGTCATGCTGGACCAAACGCTCGAACTGCTTTTCGAGCTCCTCATGGGCTGCGTTCGCGCGCGACAGGCCGACGCCGAGCACCGCGACGACGAGCAGCGAGCTCAAAAGGATCCGCCAGAAGAGGGCGCTCTTCAGGATCCGCACGCGTTTGGCTCCGATGGGGACACGGTCGCAGTCCTAAGCTTCACTCGGGTCGAGGGAGGTCTGAAGCTACCACACCGACCGGCCCCCTCACGCCAGCCGACCCGCCCACGCGCCGATGCACGACAGCAGCCATGCCACAGGCGAGAGGGCGAGCGCGAAGACCACCGTGAAGGGCGCCACGAAACCCAGGCCGACGAGGGTCATCACCAGCGCCAGGAGCGTCGCGAGCGCCGGCTCGAGCAGGGTGCGGACGCCCGCGCCGCGCGCGATGAGCCACCCGCTCGTCGGGAACGAGGCAAGCAGGCCCACGCCCAAAAGAAGCACCGGCGACGCCGCGCTCACGTCGTGCTCGTTGACCGCCGAAAGGTCGATGCGGAGGGCGTGCGCGGCCAGGATGCCTGTGGCGATGCCTGCGATCATACCGCCGAGGGTGACGAAAGCCCCGTACACGATCCACCGCAATTTTACGGGCTCGTCGGCCTTCTTGAGGGCCGCGCGGACCGCCGACAAGCTCGGCGGAGGGCGCATGCTCGAGAGGCGCCCGGTCTTCTTTGAAGATGCGCTCCGCGCCGGGCGCGCGCGCAGATCGCGTCCAAGCAGCCAGGCGATGGTGCCCATGGCGGCCAATAACGGCGTCACGGCGAGCAGCGCGCCGGGCCCGCGACCATAGACGAAATAGGCGTAGAGCCCGTGGATGCCCACGGCCAAGGCGAACGCTCCCGGAAAGAGCGAGACGCCGCCCTTCGCGTGCTTGGCGCGGCCCAGCGCATAGCCCCAGAGACACGCGACGAACACTTCGGCCGGGAGCGCCAGAAGAGCGCGCGCGACCCAGAGAGCGCCCGTGGGGTGCTCGCGCACCACGACTGCGCAAAGGACGGACGAAAATCCGAGAGCGGACGCCGCGGCGTAGACGACGCCATCGTACGGTTCATCGACGTGCTTGAGCAGGAGGGCCGGCCATGCGGCCGCGACCTTTCCGGCTTCATGCAGAGGCGCGACGACGAAGAAAAGGAAGATGAGCGCGCCCCCCTGGCCGGCTTCGGAGACCCGCACGTCGAGCCCCGTGAGCGAGGCAGCGCGTCCGATGATCAGCGTAGCGATCCCCGCGGCGGCCGCGCCGAGCGCAAACGTCGCTGCCACGAGCGCCGGCGGCTCACGGCGCGCGTCGGTGCGCGATGCCGCGCGAACGAGCACTCCCCCCAACGCCACGGGCAGCAGCGCGGCGAGCAGCCATCGCAGAGTCGCGATCACGGGCGTGAGGATGGCAGGTGCCGGCACGCGCCGGAATCAGAAATGCACGCCCAAGTGGGCGGTCCCGGCGAAGCCGAAGCCCACGCTCGATCCCGACTGCTGGTAGGCCGTTTGTTGCTGCGGCGTGAGCAGCGCCTCGACGCCGGGGGGCAGCGTCACGGGCGGCCGCTGCAGAAAGAGAAACTCGGGGTTACCGTCCAAACCGACCGAAAGAACGTGGTTGAAGTAGTAGTCGAACCCGAACATCAGCCCGGCGTTGAGCCCGTGGACGCTCAGGTTGGACGCCCCATTCTGTACGGCGTCCGAGCTCAGGGTTCCGACGAACGCATAGCCTCCCCGCACGCCGAAGTAGGGGTCGACATGGTCGATGCGAATGTGAAACGCCGCTTCGCCGTCGACCTCCCACAAACTAAAGTCCGTGAGCTGGAGGTCTCGAACGCGGGCGCCCACCGTAAAGAAGAGCAGCCGTATGCCCGCCCCCAGCGCAAAGGCAGGCCCTGCGCTGGAGGTCTTCTGAAGCTGCAGATTGCTCGAATTGAGCGAATCCATGCTCGTATAATCCGCGCCGACGTCGGCGTTGAACCAGATCCACTCGAGTCCGAGGCCGCTGTCCTTCGATTCGTCCGTCGAGCGGGTCGCGTAGGTCGATCCGGAAGAGTAAGTCCCCGGCGCGGGGGCGTAGGGCCCGGGCGCGGGAGCGTAGGGTTCTGGCGCGGGAGCGGCAGGAGTGTCGGTTGGCGCGGGCGGGCTCGGGCTCATCGGCGGCGGGGGCTCGAGGTCTTGGGCGAACGCGGGGTGCGCCCGCAAAGACAAGAGAACAAAAGAAACAAGGACCGCCAGCGTGCGCGTCATGCTTTCTCCTCGGACGAACGGTCATGTCCGTCCATTAATTCCGGAGTCCCTTCGTCGGACGTCGGTAGGCTGTATTTCTCGTTGACCCATTGGCCAAGGTCGACCGTTTTGCAGCGCGGCGAACAGAATGGGAATGCTCTATTGTCCACCCGCGGAGCCGCCGGGCGTTTGCAGATGGGACACGGGGCCATCGATCCAAGCATAGCGCACGCGCGCCCTATCGCGTTTTTTCCGCTGCCGCCTCCTCGCGTTCCCGCAGCGCGCGCTTGCGCTCGACGCCCCATCGGTAGCCGGACAGCGAGCCGTCGGTTCGGACCACACGGTGGCAGGGGATCGCGACGGCGAGCGCGTTGGCTCCGCACGCCCGGCCCACGGCCCGCACCGCAAGGGGAGCGCCGATACTCGCCGCAATCTGCGCGTAGCTTGCCGTCGCGCCGGCCGGAATCTTGCGTAGAGCCTCCCACACGCGGCACTGGAACGCCGTGCCGCGGATATCGAGCGGCAGGTCGAACCGCACGCGTGGCTCCTCGACCAGGCCGATGACGCTCGCCATGACCCGTTCGAACGCGCGGTCTCCGCCGAGGAGGGCCGCGCGAGGAAAGCGGCGCTCCAGATCGTGCACGAGCTCCTCCGGATCGCTCCCGAGGAGAATGGCACAGACGCCGCGCGCAGTGGCCGCCACCAAGATGGACCCGAGTGAGCACTCACCCAGCGCAAACCGGATTTCGGTGTTCTTCCCTCCCGCGCGATAGGCCGTGGGCGTCATGCCCAGCATTTCGTGTGATTTTGCATAGAATCGTCCGTTCGAACCGTAGCCCGCTCCGTAGATCGCGTCGGTCACGCTTCCGCCTTTTTGCAACTCTGCCCGAACGCGCTTTGCGCGGTGCGCGGCGGCGTACGCCTTGGGCGTCACCCCGGCGATCGCTCTGAACGTTCGATGCGTGTGAAAAGCGCTCCATCCGGCGTGTTTCGCGAGATCGCCGAGGGTCGGCGGCTCCTCACTCCGTTCGAGCACGCGGCACAAGCCGGCGACGATGGAGGCGTGGCGGTTCGCCCGCGGCGCCTCGTCCGGCCTGCAGCGTTTGCACGGACGAAACCCTTCTCGCTCGGCGGCCGCGGCGCTCGTGTGAAAGTCGATATTCTCGGGTCTCGCGCGGCGCGACGGGCACGACGGACGGCAGAACACGCCCGTTGTCTTCACCGAGTAAAAGAACGTCCCGTCGGCTCCCTGATCGCGGTCGAGGATGGCCGCATAGCGAGGATCGGCCACGACCGCGGACGCTTCGGAACGAACGCCGGCGCGCGCCCGGGAGGACTCCTTCACGGAGCGTTTGGGGGCCACGAAGGCAAGGTAACGCGGTACCGGGCGCCCCGCACTCCGGGTCTTGCTCTCGAATTCGACCGTGACGCCAGCGTTCGATCGCGCCACCACCGCGCGCCGGCGATCGGTTCGCGACGTGATAGGCTGCGCGCCATGGGCGGTCGTTACGGGATGTCGTTCGCGGCGGAACTCGTCGAAAGGGGCGATTACGAAGAAGCCATCGTCGCGGCGACTGCCGAGATGGAAGCGGACAAGGACAACCCCGAACCATTCGCGGACCGCGCGGCCGCGTTCGACTACCTCGAACGGTACACCGAGGCTGTCGATGACCTCGAGCGGGCGCTGACTCTGAACGCCGCGACGCCGGTGATCGATCCGGACAACCTTGACGACGCATTCTTCAGCGCGCTCGTCGGCGCCGCAAAGCTCGACGCCGAGGCGTCCGTCGCCCGCGCCGTAGCGCGGCTTTCGCGGTATCGTCACATGCTCCCTGCAGGACGCCACCTGCAGGACGCCGACGATTGGCGCAAGCGCTTCGGCGGAGAGCTGAAAAGCGAACTGGACGCCACGACGGAGACGTGAGGCCGGGGCCCTTTCGCGGGCGCGAGCGACCGCCTCGCCGCGTCAGGGGGTCGCTTCCGGAATGGGCGGCGCTTGCGGTTCCACGGACTCTGGGATCTCCGCGGTCGGGGCCTCGATGGCCGGCTCGGGCATCTCGACTTCGGGCACGTCGCACGACCGATCCAGCAATTCGGCGATGTCGAGCTGGGCGATCGTGTCTTCCAGATTCTTGGTCTTGATGCCGTCGGTCAACATCGTCATACAAAAGGGACAGGCCGTTGCGATCGTCGACGCCCCCGTGTCCAGCAGTTGGAGCGTTCGCTTGACGTTGACGCGGTCTTGATTCTGCTCCTCCATCCACATTTGCGCCCCGCCCGCTCCGCAGCAGAGCCCGCGCTGCTTGGTCCAGTACTCCGTCTCGACGAGCTCGACCCCGGGGATGCGTCGGAGGATCTCACGCGGCGAATCGTAGACTCCGTTGTAGCGGCCCAGGTAACACGAGTCGTGATAGACCACGCGTCCCTCCACGGGGTTTTGCGGAACGAGTCGGCCTTCGGCCAATAGCCCGAGCAGAAAGTCCGAGTGGTGAACGACGTCCACGTGGAGGCCGAAGTCGGGATATTCGTTCTTGAGCGTGTTGAAGCAGTGCGGGCACGTCGTGACGACCGTGCGGACGCCGCCTCGTTCTTTGTACCCGTTGATCGTCTTTGCGTTGCCCTCCGCGAGCGTCGCGAAGAGAAACTCGTTGCCCGCGCGCCGCGCCGGATCCCCGGTGCAGTTCTCTTCGAGACCGAGAATCGCGAAATCCACGTTCGCCCGCGTCAAGAGCTTCGCGGTCGCGCGGGCGATGCGCTTTGCGCGGTCGTCATAGCTTGCGGCGCAGCCAACCCAGAACAGAATCGGCGCGCCCGGCTTGGTGCTCAGGGTCGCCAGATCGAGCCCGTCCGCCCAGCCTGCGCGATCCATGCGCGACAAGTTCCAGGGATTGCCGTTCGACTCCATCCCCTGGAAGGGCCTCGCGAGTTGGCTCGGGAACTCGCCTTTGACCATGACCAGGTTTCTTCGCATATCGATGATCTTGTCGACGTACGAGATGAGCACGGGGCACTGCTCCTCGCATGCGCGGCAGCTCGTGCAAGCCCACAGCACGTCGGGGTGGACCACGTTCGGCACGAGATCGATGGCTGCCGGCCGGCTCTTCGCCTCGTGGCCTCCGCCGCCGGCCTCTTCGCCCGCGGCGCCCGTCAACGCCTCCTCTTCGGCCGGTGCCGCGCCCGCGCCGTCGTCGGCCGGCCCTTGGTGGATGAACTCGTCTTCTCGCGCGTAGAGATGATCGCGGAGCGCCAGTGTCAGATGCTTGGGACTCAGCACCTTGCCCGTGCGGTGCGCGGGGCAATTGTCCGAACAGCGTCCGCACTCGGTGCATGTGTAAAAGTCGAGTATCGATTTCCAGGTGAAGTGCTCGATGCGCGCGATCCCGATCGGCAGGGCCATCGGGTCGGGAGCTTCGGCGGCGGCGCCGACCGATTCCATCAGCTGGTCTGCGGTCTTCGCCATGGGCTCGAGCCGTCCCGCGGGCTTCAAGCTGCGCAGAAATACGTTCGGTATCGCCGTGATGACGTGAAAGTGCTTCGAGTGTGGGAGGAGGTTCAGAAAGAGAAGGACGAGCGTTGCGTGGGTCCAGAAACCAACGCGCGCGATCCACACGAGAGCATTCGGCGATTGGCTCTGAAACATCGAAGCGAAGAGCGAGCCCGCGGGGGACGGCCACGCCGCCCACCCGCTGGCCAGCCGCTCCCCCCCGAGGGGCGCCGTGATCGTCGCGATCGCCGAACAAAGCGCGTGGTCTGCCGCCAGCCCTGACCTGGCGCAAAACGTTGCGCGCTTGGCGGCCAGTACGAGCGAGGCGCCGTCGTACGTCATGTCGGCCACCATCATCGTGAAAATGATGACGAGGATGAGGAGTCCCTCAACCGAGAGGGCCATTCGCTTCGGCTTGAGGACTAAACGGTAATAAAAGAATACGAGCGTGCCGGCGCATACGAGCGTCGCCATGCAATCTTTCGTAAACTCGTAGACCTGCCCAATCGGTTGATCGGGGCTCAGCACCCACAGATTGAACGGCGGATAATAACCTCGTCCCCAAAGAACGAGCGTGCGCAGGAGCAGAACGACGAAACCCGCGAAGATGAACTTGTGCGCGATCCCCGCCG
Organism: uncultured delta proteobacterium; assembly: GCA_963831555.1. Lineage (GTDB taxonomy): Bacteria > Myxococcota_A > Polyangia > Polyangiales > Polyangiaceae > Palsa-1150. The sequence continues at coordinate 159,121 of CAWHQT010000006.1, read as the reverse complement.
GTGTGTAGTAATCCATTTTCTCCTGCCGGAACGCGTAGGTCCACGTTCCCTGCAGGCGGGCGGCGAGGTGATCGAGGCGAGACTCCGGGCGGCCAATCTGGGCAAGACGCCATCGCCGGCTGGCGGACCAGGCAAACATCGCAAAGGCCGCAAACATTAACGTGACCATTGCCGTCGGGCTCATAGCCGTCCTCTCCGCTTGGGGTCCGCCCACGTCACGGCTGGGTTAAGCATCGGTCGATGGACGAGGCTTCTATCGGGTGGCGGCAGATCGCGTCAAATGCACGGTTTGCCAGCGCCCGAACATTCCGGCGCGCTCGCATGCGGCCGCTGCGAGACCGAGGTAAGCAGAAGCCACACCTCCATGGCCGACCGGAAGGCGAGCGCAAGGGGCCGGCTTGCCACCGCTCGGCACTTCAATTTCCGGCAAGGCTCTCATTGTCGGTACGATGGGCCGCGGCGGACCCCTTGACGCACAAGATCGATTTTTACAGCCTACCGAGGCCGGTGCAGGAACGCTTCGCGGCCGCAACGCGGGGCGCGGCACCGCCCGCACCGATTCTCTTCGAGCGTGCGCCGCGAACGGCTGCATGGGCCTATCTGGGGGCGAGCGGCGCGTTGCTTGGTGCGATCTCCGTGGCCCTTCGATGCGGATGGGGCGACGTTCACAGCACGCTCGCGCTTCACGGTGCAAAGATGCTCGCGCTCGACAGCGTGCAGCTCGCCGCCGCGTCGTTTTGTGTGCTGCGGGGCGTAGGCCGCCTCCTCACCCTCGAGTCGACGCCGTATCGGCCGGGCATCTATCTCTTCCCTGGATGCGTGGTCGACGCGAAGGCGCCGCTCCTCGAAGTGTGGGCCATGGGCGACGTGGAGTCCATCGAGCGGCTCGGCCTGCCCACACCCGGCCTTGCGTTTCGAATGCGTGATGGGTCGCGCGTCGTCGTCCCCGCCGAGAGCGCGGGCGACGCCGAACGGGCCCATACCGTCCTCGAGCCGCTCCGCAGCGAACTCGCGCGCGCGGAGGCGGACGGGGATCCCCGCGCCCTCGTCGAATTCGACCCGTTGCACGATCGCGCCTTGTCGAGCCCCATCGGGCCGTCCGAAGCCATGAAGCAAAAGGTATCCCCATGGATACGCTTCGACTGGGCCATCGCCGCCGCGTTGGGGATCGCGCTAGGCCAGGGCATCGGCACGACGCGCAACGCCATGAGCGACGCGGCGATGTACCGGAAGGTCACCGAGGCGGCGAGCGTCTCCGACTACGAAGCGTACCTCGCGCAACCAGCGGCTCGGGCCGCCGAAGTGCGGGACGTTCTGCTTCCGCTCGCACAGCTTCGCGATGCGGAGCGTCAAGGCACGGTCGAAGCCATCGCCGCGTTCGCCGAGACCCCCGCGGCGGGCAAGATTGGTCCAGAGGTCCAGGCCGCCATGGGCGCCGCAATGCTCGCGGAGCTCGGACGAGCGAAGCGCGAAGGAACCCTTGCCGCGCTGGACGGCTTTGCGCGCCGATACCCGCAATCCTCGCCGTACGCGGCCGCGCAGTTGCGATCGGCGCGGCATGCGTTCTTCGTACAGGCTTTCCTTGCCTGGAAGCACAAGGTGGCGCCCGACGCGGCGACGGAGGCGTTCTTCGAACGGCTCCTCGCGGAGGCCGAAAGGAGCGGTCCCGGCGTCGAAGTGCGGTTTCGCCGCGAAACTTCGACGTCGATTGCCGACGCGGACCGGAGCGTTCAGAAGAGCACGCGCTACCCGGGCTCGGACGCCCTTCCGTCGAACTACGTTACCGCCGAGGCGCTGCAGGGTCGGGAGCAGCGCGTCGCGCAAGCGCTTGTGGCCGCCTTTGCTGAGGCCTTCCCGCCCGACGTGCTGTCGCTCCGCCCGGGGGCCGTGCTCGCGGCGGACGCCCCCGTGGAGGGCCGGGTGCCGACGCTCGTCATCGACTATGCGCCGGAGTGGTCGCGGGCAAATACCGCGTGCGAGAAGCCGAGCACGGTCTTCGCCGGGCTCATTTTTTCGTTCAACGTCACCTTCGTCGTGGCCGACGGACCGCCCCTGAAGACGAGCGTCAAAGCCTGGCGCGGGGCCGCGGTTTGGAAGGCCAAAACGGACCGCCTCACGCGCGAGGAGTTCGAGCAGAAAGTCTACGCGGCGATGATCGACGGCGCGTTCGATCAGCTCGAGAAGAAGCTCGAGGATACGCTGGTCGAGTGACCCTCGATTGAACGAACGCGGCTCGAGTGCCGCTCGGCCGAAGTCCTGTCCGGACTTCGACCACCGCTTCGCGGCCAGCTTGCCGGAGCGGCCCCAGACTTCTTTTCGGGCCGCGATGTGCGTCGCCTCCGTCTTTCGAACGTTTCCATTCGAAGGACCCCGGCTCTACGGAGAGGGCGCCGGGCTTTCGCGGGGCGGCGCGATCTCATTCTCGAGCCGCACGGCCTCGCGGACGATATCGAGAAGATGCCTCCGTACATCCTTTGGCCAGCGGACGATGAGCGACTCGAACTGGGCCTGATTCTTCGCGTAGAGCGCGCGCGACGCCTCCTCGAAGCCGGGAAGATTCCCGGCCATCGCCCACATGAACTTGCCCGCGGCCTCGCGACGCAGGCGGCCGCGCTCCTTGCCGGGTTCGTGCTTCATCGCGGCTTCGACGAGCCTTCGAAGCGCGGCGGAAATCCCCTGCGGCTGCCGCTCCAGCCAGTCCCAGTGACGCGGCAAGAGCGATATCTCGCGGCACACCACGCCGAGCTTGGGGCGTCCCGGGCCGATACGCGTCTTGGCGGGTGCGTGCCTGGCGAGCACCTCTTGCGGCGTTCCCCGAAAGTCGAAGTCAACCTGCTGGCCGGTCTGGTCGATGAAGATCAGGACCGCGCTCGCGCCACGATCGATCGCCTCTTTGGTCCCGAGGAGCACTTCCTCGAGGGGCCCCGAAACGATGCGTCGGTTCTCGGCGAACGCCGTGTACGTCAGTTCCGCGTCCATGGGCCTGCTCGGTCAATACTACCCGGGGAGAATCGGGCGTCAATATCTTCCGGGTACAATGACGAGGAGATCCAGGTGCAAGCCTCGTTCAGTTCGTGGCGCCCGCGCCGCACGCACCGGCGGGCTCACCGCGCACCCACGCGATCGCGTCGCACATGCGGGCGCTGATGTCGCGGGGAAGCTCGTGCCCGCCGGGTCCGAGACTCATGAAGCGTGTCGGCAGGCCGGCCGCGGCGAGTCGACCCGCCGTCTGGGCCATCGCGGCGCGCGCGCCGTCCTGCTCCGCCGCCGCCAGGACCACGCGCTCGACCCCCGCCGTGTGAAGACGCGCTGCGGTCAGGTCGAGCTTCATGGACAGGAGAACGAGCCCCGCCCAGCGGCCCGGCTGCGCATACGCGACCTCGGCCGCGAAGTACGCCCCGTTCGAATAGCCGATCAGAGTTCCGCCATGCGAGGGATCCAGGCGTCCGGGCGCGAGCGCCTCCGCGGCGAGAAGGGCGGTTCGAATCGACCGCGCCGCGTCCGCGGAGGTCCCGGCCCACATCGCTCCGCCCCCAAACGGGGCATTTGCACGCGGGCACACGAGGAACCCGAACGGCGTGGCCCCGCGCTCGAAGAACCCGCACGAGTCCTCCGGGCCGGCCCACATGCCATGCAAAAAAACGATCGCCGGCTTGGACGTGGCCGTATCGGCCGGGGCGTAGGCCACCCCCCACGGTCCGTGGGCGCGAAGGGAGGCGAGCAGGGCGACGAACGGAAAGAGGAACGAAGCGTTCATTGCAGATCGAACGCAAACGTCTTTTTGACCGTATCGGCCGGGGCCAGATCGACGTCGAAACCAAGCGTCCGTCCGCCGAGGCGCGCCCCGAAGTGGACCCGGATCGGCGGCTTTTCGCCGTGCAAATCGACGAGCCCGATCTCCACAGTGTAGTGCCCGCGCGGCGGTTCGAGTCCGTCGAAATAGACGTTCTCCACGTTTTGTCCGCCGCACCCCTCGCGCCCGGGGCAGTCTCCGCCGAATTGAAAGCCTGCCGCGCTGGTCCCCCCGCTACCGTTCGGTATGCGCTCCTGCGCGGGCGTGACCACGGCGATGTTCACGTCCGCCGCGCTTTGGTCCCACGCGATCGTGAACTGCAGCACGCCGGTCTCCTCACCGCAGCCTTCGTCGATGACGCCGTTGCAATTGTCATCCACGGCGTTGAAGCAGAGCTCCGGCCCCGTCGGCGTGCACGCCTGGGCCAGCAACGTCCCAGGCGGGGGAACGATCTTCGCCGCCCGAATCTCGGGCTTTGGCGGTTTCGCGGATGCCATCGGCGCCCCGCATGCGACGCACCCGAGCGCGAAAAGACGACCGGACCAAAGTACCCGGCCCAGCGAGCGAAGAGCCCTGCCCGCGTCTTCGGGGGATGGCCGTCGCATCCTTCACCGCATGACGTTCGACCCGCCCATACCCGGCGGCGTGTCGTTCTGCTTCTGTTCTTTGGGCGACTGGGGAACGCTCTCGGCGCTGGCTTTTGGATTCATCACTTCGAAGAACGCCTGTCTCGCCAGGTCCCCGAGGGGCCCTGGCTCGCTCCGGAGCGCCATCAAGACGCCCTTTTCCTTGACGAACTTGAGGATACGAATCGCCTCCGCGCGCTTCACCTCGTTCGTTCCCTTGCGCGTCGCTCAAGAGGCGGCCGCGCAGCTGCACGCGCGTCATCGAGTGCGGTCCGTTGTCGATCTCGATCGACTCGACGAGGTTACGTCCCAGGATGATCCGCGGCCAGTCCTGAAGCTGGTCGTGCACTTTGACGTGCGCGATCGCCTCGGCGTTGCCGACCCATCGCGCCACGTCCCCCGTCTCGTAGTTGCGATCGCTCCAGTAGCCGAACGTCTTGTTGTAGACGTCCTTCAGCTCCTCGATGGCCTCTGCAGGAACGTCTGTGTCGTTGTACGTCGCGACGGCGCGCGCAGCGGTGTCGGCGTCCGCTCCGAGGATGAGCGCGAGCTCCGCGTCGGCCTTCAGGCTCACGTCCGTGAGCTTGCCGAAGATCTGCGGAACCATGTTGCGCGTGATTCCGCCCATGCCGATGGCGCGCGCCATCTGATTGCGCACTTCGATGTCCGGCACGCTCGGCGTCAATTCGTCGATGAGCGGCGCCGTCGCCTCCGGCACGGGCCGGTGGATGATCGTCTCGAGGTAGCATGTGCGGAGGAACGTTCGACTTCGGATCGGTCTTGGTGTTGTCGTGGACCTTTTTCACGACTTCCTTCATCTGATCGTCGGTGGCGACCCACGACAGGGCGAAGCACGCCTCGGTGCGTGACTGCTCGTTCTCCATCGGGTCTTCGATGTACTTGGTGAGATCGTCGTACGCCTTCGAATCGCCCCATTGCGCGAACCCGTCGGACGCGCCGACGCCGAGCGCGCGCAGCGTCATTCCCGAGAATCGTCAGTCCGCCCTGGTTCAGCGATTCCCACGACACGTCGAGCTTCTTCATGCGCCGGTGGAGCTGCTTCTCCAAGATCGTCCAGCCGCGCGGGGCTCCTTGGTCCACCCGAGATAGCGGAGCGCGCTCTGCGCCGTGGCCCACGTATCCGGGAACGGCGGCTGGGCGCCCTCCGGCGGGAGCTTCTCTTTCGGGTCCGCCCATCTTCTCGAGAAGCGGGATCGCTCTTTGCGATCCGACGAGCGCGAGAAAGCGCATGCCGTTGGCGTGCGGCTGCGGCTTGTTCTCGGGGTCGACCCAGTAAAGGACTCCCTGGCTCCGCGTTCTTGAGGAGGTAGTCGCGCTTCTCCGGGTGGATGACGGCGAGGTCGGCCAGCATGCGCGCGGCGAAGACGCGCTCGTTGTCGTCGCGCCGGAGCTCGGGCCAGTCGACGTCGTTGTAGAGCTTGAGCGGGTCCTGCTCCATCCGCCAGCCGAGGACCTCCGCCGCGCGCACGTCGCCGATCTCGGCCATGCGCATCGCCGCCTCGACCTTCCAGTGCGGCTTTCGGGTTGCTCTCGATGTACGCGTAAAGGGCGTCGCCGCCGCGCGGATCCTCGAGCTCCTTGAGCATGTCGAAGATCTGCTTGGTCTGGAACTTCTCGCGTGTCGACCTTGTCGTGATTGACCGTCTTGAGCGCCAACACCAGCCCATTGGCGCCGATCGCCGTCGCGCAGCGCCTGCAAGAACTTCTCGCGCGAGCCCTTGTCGGCCTTCGTGAGCGCGTCGACCAGCGGCTCCGTGGCGCTGGTCGACTGCCGATCTTCCCGAGCCCGACGGCGGCTTCGCGCGCAACGTCGACGTCCTTGTCTTTCACGAGCGTGATCAGCGTGTCGGCCCATCGCGGGTCGGCGTCGTGCGAGAGCGTCGTCGCGACGAGCTGGCGCACGCTGTTGCTGTCGTCGCCCTTGAGCGCGGCGATTCTGTCGAGCGACACGAGGCCGGCCAGCTTGTCCGCGTCGAACGCGGGGAACCCGTCGAGCCGCTGGATCTCGCGCGAGATGCCCCAGGCGGTATTCGCCCAGGATCTGGTCGAACGCGGAGGACTCTTTCAATGCGACGAGCGCCCAGGAGATCTGCGGCTTGTCGCTGCTGTCGGCTTCCGCGAGCGCCTTCAGGAGCGCCGGCTTTGCGGCGTCGGCGTCCGGCGAGCCGAGGTCCGCCAGGGCGGTCGCCGCGGTGCCGCGGACTCCGTGGTCCACGGCGCTCAGCGCCTTGATCATCGACGGAACACTCTCCTTGTCCTTCGCCCACGCCAGATGCACGAACGCTTCCTGCTCCAGGCGCGGTTCGTTCTCGGCGTCCGCCCATTTGCGCCATCGCGGGAGCTGGTCGGCCCGGGGGAGGAGCTGAATGTCGAGGATTTCCTTGTTGACGTCCTCCTTCGAGAGCGATTGCGCCTCGTTGTGGGCGCCCAAGAATGCGAACGCGGCGCCACCGGCGACCAGCGCAAGGACGAGCAGAATCGCGATGGGCTTGAACGCCCCGCGTTTGAAATTGCCGTCGTCCGAAGGAAACGCGTTGTTCATGAAGGCCCTCGAGAAAGGCGACCCGCAAGCGTATTGGCCGCCATGGTTGCCGCGGACGATACCGCAAGGGCGCCGCCCAAGAGGACCGAAATGAAACCGTGCTGCGAGCGGTAGGAAAGAACAGCCCTTCCTGCTCTACCGTACGATTGCACGCGGGGCGCGGGGCAGGCGCAGCTGCGGGCGCGCTTCGGCCGAGATTGTCGTTCGAGCGCGAGGTGCTAGCCTCGAGCCGTGGGTCCCACCGCCGCCGTTCTCGCGCGTCCGCGGCGTTGCGGAGAGCTCGCGAGCGAGTGATCGCGTAGACACTTTGGTCATGCCGCAATCCAGCTCTCGCCGGCGCGACGTCCTCGGGTGGTCCGCCGTCGCGGCGGGGGGCATCTTCACCAATGCCTGCACGCGCCTGCCGGCCGCGACCGCCCCGAGCCTAGGCTTGCCGGGTTTGCCCGGCGGGCTCGAAGTCCGGGGGACGCGGTTCTACCGCGACGGGCGCGTCTTCTTCATGAATGGCTTCAACCATTGGGCTGCCCCGACGCTCGCCCGCACGGGGGACGCCCTCGGATGGGACCGCGTCCGGCGCGATCTCGACGCGCTTCAGGCGGTCGGGATCAACACGATTCGCGTGATGAGCGCGAGCGAAGGTCCCGATACGGAGCCCCATCGCCTCGTGCCGTCGATTCAACCGTCGCCCGGCCGCTACGACCCCGCGGGCGTCGAAGGGATTGTCCGCCTCGCCGACGAGCTCCGGCGTCGGGAGGTCTATGGGATCTTCACGCTCACCAACTTTTGGTCCTGGTCGGGCGGCATGGCCCAATACCGCGCGTGGGCCCTCAACGAGCCGATTCCCGTGTTGGGTTTCGAGTCCTTTGCCGCGGGCTTCTATGAGAACGAACCCGCGAAGGCGCTACTTCGAGCGTACGTTCGGTTCCTCGTCCCGGGGCTCTCTGCCAATCCCGCCGTGATCTGGGAGCTCGCCAACGAGCCGCGGAGCGTGCAGCACGGGCAAGCGTACGGACGCTGGATCGACGAGATGGCGCGCCTCATCAAGTCGATGGCCCCCGGGCAACTCGTGACGACGGGAAGCGAGGGCGAAGCGGCCGGCCTCGGCGTCGTCGAAGATCACAGGAGCCCCGCGATCGACTTCGCCACGTGTCACATGTGGGCGCAGAATTGGGGATGGGTGAATCCAGCGAGTCTGGCGGCGGACTCCGGGCCCGCGATCGACCGCGCGCGGGCCTATCTCCGGAGGCACGCCGCGCTCGCGGCGACGCTCGGAAAGCCGATTATCCTCGAAGAGTTCGGGTTTCCGCGCGACGCGGGAAGCTTCGACGCGTCGGGGCCGACGACCCTGCGCGATCGGTATTTCGCGGCTGTTTACGACGTCGTCCGCGCCCTGTCCGTCGGCGGGCCGATGGCCGGGATCATGCCATGGGCGTGGGCCGGCGAGTCGCGTCCGTCCAGTCCGGGCGCGACCTGGAGGCCCGGCGACCCCCTGACAGGCGATCCTCCCCACGAGCCGCAGGGCTGGTACGGGATCTACGACCGTGACTCGACGGTCGCGGTCATTCGGGACGGGGCGGCTTGGTCGCGAGCGCAGGCGTGAGGTTCATACGCTCGCTGCTTCGGCGAGAATGGCGATTCGGGCTTGCCGATCGCAATTCGGCCTCGTGCAAGAGCCTTCGTCTCCGCTTGCCGAGCTTCTGCGTGGGAAACCAGAGCGTTCAAGTGTCGTCGAAGCAACTCTTGACGGCCGGCGCGTTACCCTGACGGCCGATTGCGAGATTGTTCTCCGGTATGGGGCGGCCACCCTGAGCGACGGTCGTCACCCGGCACTGCCCCGGAGTTGTCCGAGCTCCCGTCGTTGAAGACGGGTTAGCTGACGAGGGTGAAATCCTAGCGGCGTCCCCGACCACAGCACGTGCTCCCACGCAGCGATCGTTCGGTCGCGAGTGCCGAGGTCTGGCCACGCCAGCGTACGTACGGGCGACTGCGGGCCGAATGGCTTTCCCAGACGCAGTGGCGGATGCGGCGACGGGATAATAGACTTGATCCACACGGCGGGATCCTGTGCCAAACGTTTCGCCGGCGACACGCGCTCCGAGTCGTCTTCGACGGACTCCTGCGGTGCGCGTCCGTAGATCATCTTCAAGGCCCGGGCTGCCGCAGCGCGAAGCGCAGCGTCGTCCCGCTCCAGCGCGTCGAGCAGCCACCTTTGAGCCCCACTTTCGCCGCACCATCCCATCGCCTCCAACGCCTCGACTGTGAGAGGTTCATCGAACGCTTGTGAGTCGACGATGAGCGAGCGGCGTGAGCGCATCGAAGCGAGTGTCCAGACTAGCGGTGCGTCTGAAAATCGCCGGACCTCGAGTCGCGCCAGGGTCGACTGCGGGTCGTCGCTCAGTACGAGCGCGGCAAGCATGGCCTCCTGATCAGAACGGAACGACCCGTCGACCATCGGAGCGAGGCGTCTCCACCACTCCCGCACCGCTTGCCACCCGCAGACGCGCACGACGTCCGTTGCGAGCGTCGACCGCTGCAGCCAGTTCACGATCGATTCGCGATCGATCACTCCCGCGATGCGCGCCGCCTCGAGGGCGCCGGCACTAAGATCCGGTACGCTCATCATCGCTAGGAGCGCCGCGGCCGCGGTTGGTCTCGGCCCGTAGATGCAGGCATTGCAAATCCAACGGGCGTGCGGACTGCTTTGCAGCCCCGCCTTGATAAGCGCGTCCGCGATCCCTCGGCCGCCCGCCCACGACAGGAACGCGATGGCCGCGGCGGCGGCGTCCTCGGGCTCGTCGGATTCGAGCCGCTCCGAGGCGAGCGCCTGCCCGTCTCGGCCTCCCCAGGCGATCGCGTCTGCATGGGCGATTAGCCGGTCCTCGTAACGCCAGGCGTCTTCCCAAGGGGCAACGCCCTCCTCGTGGTGGCCGACAATGACAACCAGCGACGTCGCGACCCCATCGAGATTCGCCGAGAGCAAGCCACGGTGTCCTTGGTCCACCCCCTCGACATGCAGGCCATAGGGGTCGTCGACAAGCCCGTCGCGAGGCGAGTTCGCGTGAACGAGGAGCGCCTCGCGGTTAGCTCGCACGGCCGTCACCGGGGGAGCCGAGCTCGCCGTGCGACCTTTCCGCAAAACGAGGGCTGCCCGATCGCGTTCGTCCGACGCGGTCACGAGGACACAGCGCCGGTCACCTAAGCCGAGCTCTAGATTCGCCGCCGCCCATAGCAACGCAATCCCTCCCCCCGCCGCCCCCATTTCGCCGAGATACGAGGACGGGTGCAGGACCTCCAGGTAGCTGCTCCGCGGCGTCCGAAAAAAGCGGACGAATCCGAACGAATCGTCCTCGAAGCTCGCGCGTTCGCCGTTAACGTCATTGATCCGCAAATCGAAGTCCGCGTCGGTCACCCCCGCATCACGCGCCGCATCGCGGACGGCCTGATTCACGGCGACGCCTACCAGCGGGTGCTCCGCGCTTCCGTCGGCCGTCTCCGTCGCCCAACCCAAACCGGTGATCTCCGGCGCCGCTCGTCCCCACGCGCCATTGCCCGGGCGGCCCGACACTCGGACGAACGCCGCTCCCTCTCCGGCGATGAAGCCGTCCCAGTCCTCCTTTAGCTTCCCCGCTTTCGACAATGCGACGAGGCTCGCTGAGTCGGAGAGGGTGTCGACTCCGCCGACGAGGCACGGTACCCCGCGGTCGCACAGCAAGCGCGCCTCGGCGAGGGAGAGATGGGCGCTCACCCGTCCCGCGGTTACGGCGCGGATGTTCTCCCGAGCGATCCCCAGCTGATCGCTCACGGCAGCGCAAACGATGGGCGCAAGACCCGCCGGTGCCCCAGGTCGACTCGCCCGGGGCAGACCGAGGAACACGACGACACGCCTCCACTCTCCGCGCGGCAGATCGCCGAGCGCCTCCTTGAGTGCGGCCACGGCGAAGGCCGCGTAGCGCCGCGCTCCGTGCGTGGCCTCCGCATACCCGGACACGCGAGCGGCGACGAGCTCTTTGCCCGACTCTCCCACGACGGAGAGGGTGCGAAAGGCGTCGAGCCGGCTTCGGAGCGAGGCCAGCGTTCGCAGTGCGTCGAAGCCGAGTGGCGTGACCGCTCCGACCCCCACGACGTACAGCGGGTTCATAGGACGGTATCGATGGCCGTAAGGCGCGTCCCGTCCCAGATCCAAGCTTCCGTTCCGGAGGACAGGAACAAGCCATCGGGCAACCCGCTCACGGCTTCGACGTACGGCTCCGAGGTCTTGAGGACGAACGTCGGAGCGTGCGATCCGTCGAACGACCAAAGGCCGTCGCTCGTCGCGATGTAAACGAGGCCTCGCCACGAGGCGAGGCCGTAGATCGCCTCGACCGAAAGCGGCACTGCGCGCCACCCGGTCTTGTCTCCGTACGCGAGCTTGTTCGACCCGGACGCCGTTGCGCACAAGCGCTGGCCGAGCGTCACGAGGTGCATGAATCCATCGTCCGTCGGCGCCGGCATCTCCGTGAACGTTCGGCCATCGTAGTGGTGGAGCCTCGTTCCCACGACGTAGACATCGCGCTCGCTGAACCCCTGCATCGCGATGAACGCTGCGCTCGCGATCCCAGTGTCGATGTATCGCCACGCGCCCACCGTTCGCTCCAGCATGACGGGATACATGTTGCGCGACGCGTCGAAGCCCCACCCACCGGCGTACACGTGGGCGGACGACGGACCCCAGATGCACTCGATATCTGGCCCGGGCGCTCCTGCGCGCGTGCGCGCTTCCGTCGGCAACTTCGTCTCCGTGACGCCGGACACGGAGATGGACACGACGGCTGACGGCACCCCTGCGGCCAAGACCTCGCCCACGGCGGAACGCCAGAGCGTGCGATAGTCGTCATCCAGACGATGCGCGGCATCGCGCACGCCTTTGGTGTAGTGAAACACGTGAGTGAACTCGCTCGACGGCGACTCGGGAGTTGGCTCCTTTTCGTGCTCGAAATCAGCGTTGTAGTCGTCGCTGATCGCGAATACCCAGAACTCTCCGACGCCGCTCCCCACGGCGTTCCGAAGCTTCATCGGATATTGTTTGGGCTTACGGGGTTTCGGTGGCATTCGGAGACCCTCTCTTCCGCGACCGGGCGGCGATTCTCGTCTGGGGCTCGGCCGGCCTTCCCTCAATCCATACACCGTCCCGGCCAATGCGGACGTCTCCGCGTTCCGTCGTAACGGAGAACGCTTTCGTCACGTCGTGACGGTTGCGCGAGGCGAGCACCTGCACGGGCCCCTTTGCCCCGAGAAGCTGTTCACCCACCGACACGCGCCCGGCCGCGCGGTACTCGCCCATGGCCATCCGGACCCGGTGCTGGCGTGCGACTACGAGAACGTCGCCGGGAGTGACGATCTCGACCATCGATGCCCCGCACCCGCCGAGCGCAAGCACCACGTGTCGCGTCGACAGGACCATCCCCACGCGAATCTCCTCGACGGGGACGCGCCGCCCGCCCTCCAGCCACACGAGAGTTCCCTCCGCCACGCAGCCTTTGGGCTGGTTCACCCCCGTATCCTGGGTGAGCTCGTTATTGTTCGCGGCCTGCCCCGCGTCGGCCGCTTCGCTCGCGACGCAGTTCGCGAGGTCCGTCGCCTCCGGATCTTTGATTCCGAGCCCTTGCGGCTTGTCCGCCTTGAACGCGGTTGCGAGGTCGTCGCGCGCGTTCACGAGGAGGGGCCCGAGCGTTGTCGGAGCGGGGCCCGGACAGTTGCGCTCCCTCTGCAGCTTGTTGATGATTTTGTGCGTCGAGGTCGGCAGCAGAACGGCCTGCGCGGACGCATAGGGAATGACGTCGCCTACTGCGGCATTCTGCAGAATGTGATGGCTCTGTGTATTCGGTAGCTTTGCGGCGCCCTTATCGTGCGCCCGCGTTTTCACCATATGCGTGTCCTTGAGGGCTTTGCATTCGTCCCGGGTTGGCGTCGGACCCAAGACCGCCGTGAGGTTTTGGACCGGGGCGGGGGGATGGTTGGGCATGGCAGGTCGCGCGCGCGCATCGCTCCGTGGCGGCGCTTACACGTCCCGAGGCAAGAGCGATTGGGAGAGCTCGAGGCGCGCGGCCGAGCCGTCCGTTTCGAGGAGGTACGCGCCGCCAAATGGACCGCGGGCAATCAAGTCGTCTGCAATCTGCATGAATCCCGCGCAGTCCGCCTCCAGCACCGGACCGATCGCGCCATCCTTCCACGCGAGAATGGCTTCGGCACTGGCCAGATAAATCCGTCCACGGAAGTCGGCGATGGTAGGCCGAAGCCCAACCCCGGCGGCGAAATAGGCCCAGTCTTGCGCGCTCTCCGACCAAACATGGAGCCCCGCTCGTCCGGTGATGAACACGTCGCCATTGGGTCGCGCGACGACGGCGAACGGATCGTCGTCCTCCGGAAAGTCGAGCTCCACGATCGCAGACCCGTTCCAGAAGGCGAGACCTTGGCGCGAGACGAAATAAACCGCGTTGCGCGAAAGCACCGCGGGAGGGCCGAGATCCTGCACGCGTGCAGGCACTATAATTTCGGTCCAGCGGCCGCTCGCGCGTCGAAACAAGCGATTGCCGGTCGCGCTCACGTACACTTCGTCCTCCGCCTCGTTGATTCCGCCGATCCCCGAGATTCGAAAGTCGAACGTCTTCTGCAAATCGGCGTCCGACGCGAGGCGCTCCGCGCGCCATTCGCCGCGGGAAACGAGGATGACCCGGCCTGTCCCCTCGGTGAGGTATGCCGTCCCGTTCGAAGATTGCCAGGCATGCAGGAGCGGCCCGGCCGCCCAGGAATGGAAGCGAACTTGGCGATCGCGGAGGACGAGCAGAGCCCTGCGCGGCTCGGCCACGGAGGGCTTACGCGGGAGCGACTCCCCGGCATTTGACGCTAAAAACGCGTGCCAGTTCACGGGCGGCGATCCGTCGGCGATGAGGTAGCGATCGGCCCCCACGAAGAACGCACCCAAGATCCGAAGTTGCCATTCCGGTTCTGCGATCGCATCGGCCTTCGTAGACATCGTGCGTCGGCCTCAGTCATTTCCGGCCATGATGTCGAAGGCTCGGGGAACCTCCTCCCCTTCGATCTTCACGTCCATCGAATACATGAGGTAAGACGACTTGCCTTGCGTCTTGCTCGTGATGAGGCCCCCACCTGCGGTGGCCGCCTCGTTGCCGGTACTCTTCGAAAAGTTGGACTGATTCTTCAGCGCGACGGTCGCGCCGTCGGCCGATACCTTGGTTGACCCGTCGGCCGTGTCCGATCCCATCGAAATGTTCGGATAGGGGATGGGAGCAAATGGCGGGGGAGGCGGACACGGCGTTTTGCCTACGCACGGGAAGTTCATGCTTTTTGCCGGCCCACTCGCGCTCGTTAGCGCCCGATTATTTACGAATACGGTGTTTCCCATAACGTGCCTCCAGAAATTCTAACAGCCACAATCGGGGGTGGGACGGTCGACGTCCGCGGGGCCGATCACCGTCTCGAGGAGTCGAAAAGGATCGCCATGGATACTGGCCACGGTTCGCCATGTGAGAGTCAGCCGCTTGTCGGTTGGTTCGACCACGATCGAATCCACGCTCAAGTCTTTGACGTCGCTTCGGTCGCGATAGTGGAGACCGATGCGCAGGGAGCACGGCGGCACGACGAGGCGGAGGGGTCCGCGGGGCGTCATGCCTTCGATTCGAATCTCCTCGCCGCCGCGAGGGCGCGCGACCCATTGCGACGTGTCGACGGTTTGATTGAATCGATCGTCGAAATCCTCAGGAAGCAAGGGGTAGCGGTCGTCGAGCCATTTCGCGTCATAGGTCCCCGCGTACGAGAGTCTTGGCTGGGACCCTCGACTGACAGCGGAGAGGCCAGCGGGAACGGGTCTGTCTTTGGGAGTCGCGATCAGCTGACGCGGCCATTCGACGTTCGGCGCCCGCTGGCCGACGAACGATCGCGCCGCGTGGCTGGTGTAGCCCGTTCCCCAGGGGTTACGAAGGTCGCCCCCCTGCTCGTCCGAGCCGCCATAGGCACGAGCGTACGTCACCGGCAGGGTGGAGAAGGGTGCAGGGTCGGTCATGCGCCAGCCGGTGACGTCGTGGTCCCAGAAGCGGTCGCCGAAGACGCGAACGTGCTTGATCGAGCGCCCGGCGTAATAAAGAGCGACTTCGACTGCGCGCGCGAGCGAGCCGTCGGGCGCGACGGCGTCTCCACAGATGACAAGATCGGTCATGGGCTTCTGGAGCGAAACGTCGGACTCGATCCGGACCGCATTCGCGCTCAAGGGATCGGCCCAGTACACGTCCTCCATCAAGACCGGCGGGTGTTCTTCCAAAGGGACCACGGTCGGGCCCGCGTCCCAGGTGAAACCCGCTTTGACAACGATCTGAAGGATCGTCGCCCCGCGCTTGTCGGTTAATGGGAGCTGTTCGCAAGAATAGGCCGTCTTATTGGTAACCTGGAGCGCCATAAGTACTCTGCCTAGTTGAGGCGAATACTGGCGCCCGTAAGGATGTTCGGACCGCGCGAGCGGGAGACGATCTTCTCGCCACGGATCTCGACCTCACCGCTCTTGCGGAGCACCAGGCTGGTCGTTCCGCACCGGAGTTCGATCGCCTCGCGGCCTTGAATCACGATTCGATCTCCGTCGGCCTGAACGACAACCTCGCCCGGCTGCGTCGATGCTGTCGATTCGCCCGGACGCTGGACGAAGCCCGTGATCACGGCTTCTCCCGCGGTCGTGACGATCACCAAAACACGCCGTCCCCTTGCAATCGCCGCTTGCCATGCGAGCACGTCGAGCGACAGGCTCGCTTCGGCGAACGTCCTCCGGCCCTCGGCGTACTCGATCTCCAACCCCTTTTGGGGATCGCATCCGACGAGCCGCGCAACCTCCGCCCGCGGCAGCGACGGCGCGGCGAGCGCTGTCCCTTGGGACGTCAGGCGAACCACCTTTGCGAGCTTCTGTTTGGGCATGGGTCGGCTCCTTGGAGTGCTCAAGCGTTCCTCTATTAGGTTACGGGTTACGATGCCGCGATGGAAGCGCATTTCCTGGCAGCGTGCGTTGGACACGCTCCGGTATGCCGCCGCGGCACCCTCTATTGCCGCAGTGGAAATAACGGTGCCAGCCCCGCGTGCTGGTTGGGGGAACGCCCCGCGGCCCGTTGAACTTCGCGTAGTAGCGACGGCTGGTTAGAATTCTTACGCGACCTTCTTCTCGACCGCCACCGTTGCGTCGGGTCGAATGGCGGCGACGAGCCTCTCGGTCGTTGCGTCGATCAGACCGCGCGATGCGTCGCTCTTACTCGCACCGCGTGTCTCGATCGATTCGTCCACCGGTCCCAGGCTGCGTTCGTAACCGCGCGTGGATACGCCGCGGTCCAAAGAAGCGGCGCGGAGTCGTTCGTTGCCAACTACCGGAGCCGGTGTAAATCCGTCACCTTCATACCGTAGTTGTCGGAGATGACGGCGTGCGTCTGGACAATTTCTCGATCGCACGAAGCGTGTCGATGACAATTGGCCCTTCGTCTGCTTCGTAGTTGTGCTGGAGTCCGAGAGCAGCCTGCCAATGGTCGATATTGAGTATGCTGACGGTCAAGTGAAAGTCGACGGTGATGAGGTATCGAACACCGTTCTGGAGAAAATAGTCGGCCAAAACATCGGCCCCCTTGAATACGGGAAACCCTGGGCGCGGCCCGAGACCGCCTGGGGAATCGAGGCTGAAGACGACGTTGCGCTTGAAGTCGAACCGGAACGGCTCGGGCACGACGACCGCAATGGTCTCGTGCTCGGGAACGTGCCATTGAACCTCCCTGTATTTTTGGGTCGTTTCTCTGTGCCCTCATGCGCCGACCGATCAGCGCCGCGCCGACGAAGAGCACCATGGGCACGGCGTTGCTCGGCCGCAGAGCGCTCGTCGCCATGATGCAAGCGCCGAGAGGCGCGAGGTGTCTCAGGGTAAGAGGTTTGCCGTCGGATCCCTCGTCGTTGACCCAAAGGACCGTCCGGTACACGGCAAGAAAAC
Organism: uncultured delta proteobacterium; assembly: GCA_963831555.1. Taxonomy (GTDB): domain Bacteria; phylum Myxococcota_A; class Polyangia; order Polyangiales; family Polyangiaceae; genus Palsa-1150. The sequence goes on along the minus strand of CAWHQT010000006.1, from coordinate 142,136 downwards.
CTGCAGCCCCCGTGTACAGACTGCCAAGATTGACGCGTACATCGCCGAGATTGGCGAGAAGAAAGAGGGGGACGGCGAGCAGTCCTGGGTTCGCGCGGCGTAAACCCCGTGGTGCCAGCGCGCCGACGATGAGCGCGAAAAGCATGAGCGCGCCGATGCCGCCGTCGACGACGTGCAGTTGGTAGGGCTTTCCCACCGCAGGAGCGTGGCCAGTCCCCATGCGGCTCCCGTCCAGTAAAGGTCATGCCGCGCCAGGAAGAGAATGGCGCCCACCGTGAGAGGACCCCAAAGTCTTAGCAAAAGGGCCGCGGCCCGCGTCAGCGTCATTCGACCCGTGAACCTCGTGGCTCGGGATTCGACGGTACGCGAAAGGTCATCGACGTGGCCCGCGTCCGGCATCGTAGGCCCCCCTCCGCTGGAACTTTCACAGGCCTCTCGCTATCAGAAACGGCGACGGGTGCGAGGGTGGACGTGGCGGTGCAGGCGGCCACTCGCCCCGCGGCGGTCCTGGTTTGGGTATGGCTCATGAGCGCCGACATGGCAGCAAGGGCTGGATTGGCGGCGCAACGAGTACCTATTCTCCGCCGGAATCCATGTCCGAGGATGGCTTTTTCGAAGGTACTCCCTATCGGTATCCTTGACGCACTCGATGAAAAGAGGACTTGCTCGTCCGCAAGCTCGAAGACACCATGCTCCGTGATCGAACAGTACTCGTCGCCGCAGCGGTTCTCATCGAGGGCGGTCGCGTCCTCGTGACCCGGCGCAAAGCGGGCACCCACCTCGAAGGCGTTTGGGAGTTTCCCGGCGGAAAAGTGTTGCCGGGGGAGGACCCACGGGTCGGGCTGCGCCGCGAGCTGGAAGAGGAGCTCGGGATTGTCGTCACGGCCGGCGAGATCCTCGATGTGACGTTCCACGCGTACGAAGAGGCGGACAAGGCCGTGCTCTTGATGTTCTTCGAGGTCGCGCGCCGAGCGGACTCGCCCGATCCGCACGCCATCGATGTGGCGGAGTTCGCGTGGGCCGGCGCCGCAGAGCTCGACCCGTCGCGGTTTCCCGCCGCGGATGGGCCGGTACTTCGGAAAGTGAAGACGCGTCTGGCTGCGAACGGCTGAACGTCTTTGCGGCCGGATAAGTCGGCTGGCTGTACAGAGAACTCGCCCGGTCGTTCCTGTGCGTGCCCGCATGCGGTCGACGCGTTCGGTCATCAAGGCGAAGGGCCTCCGAATGTTGCACATTCGTCGCCGAATCTACGGGATGCGGACGCGAACGCGGGACATGCGGGCACGCATGCGACGAATGCGTTCGGTCATCAAGGCGAGGGGCCTCCGAATGTTGCACATTCGTCGCCGAATCTAACGGGATGCGGACGCGAACGCGGGACATGCGGGCACGCATGCGACGAATGCGTTCGGTCATCAAGGCGAGGGGCCTCCGAATGTTGCACATTCGTCGCCGAATCTAACGGGATGCGGACGCAAACGCGGGACATGCGGGCACGCATGCGACGAATGCGTTCGGTCATCAAGGCGAAGGGCCTCCGCATGCAGCACATTCGTCGCCGAGTCCACGGGATGCGGGCACGAACGTGGCGAATGCGTGCGCGCATTCGGTCGATGCGCTCGGTCATCAAGGCGATGGGCTTTTCATGCGTGCCTCTTTCGTTCGCCCATCCCCCGCGAATGCGTGGCCCCATCGGCCATAAGGACAGGCGCATCGCCTCGACCGGGCGCGTGAATGCCGCGGTGCGATGCGCGAATGACCGCGGAGTGCATGGGCACCGATCGTGGATGACATGGCCGCTTCGGTTCGTCGTGCAAGGCTTTCGCGATGTGCGCGCGTAGGCGGGTGCACGGACCGGCACGAATCCGGCGGGGGCGGTCCATTGCGTCGTTTGCGACCGCGAATGCCTCACGGACACGTCGCTGGTGGGCGGCTCTCCTTGCCCTAAGATGGGCGCCCGATGACACTCGCGCCGGGCAAAGAACAGGTCTCCATTGGCAGCGCCCCCGACAACGACGTCGTCGTCGTCGCCCCCGGCGTGGCCGCCCATCACGCACGAATCGTTCGTCAGGGCGGGCAGCTCGTGTTCGTCGATCTCGGCGCGGGGCCTTCGACCGCCAACGGCGCGGCCCTCGCGTCCGCAGACTCCCGTATCCTTCGACTTCCGCACGAATTTCGCCGTCGGTAGCGTGCCCGTGCCGCTCGCTCATGGGGCGATTGGGTCGATGCTCATGTCGGTCGGCCAGATGCAGGCGCCGCGCGGCCAGGTTGTCGATCGGACGCGACGCCGCACGGGCGTCGCTCGTCATCGCGCACGCCGCCGTAAGCGGTCTCCATGCCACCGTCATGCTCGATCGCATGACCGTCGTCGACCACGGCTCGACGAGCGGCACGTGGGTCGCGGGCCGGCAGATTGCGGCGAACCAGCCCACCGCGATCGACGCTGCCGGCGTCGTGGCGTTCGGTCCCGTGCCCGTTGCCGTAAGCCTCCTCGCGCAATGGGCACGCGGTCCCTCCGCGCCGGGCGCTTCCCCGGCGCCGTCGCCCTCACCTGCTGCCGCGCAAGCGCCACCGCGCATCGAGGGCGTGGGACTCGGCCCCACCCCGACCCCCGGCGGACCGGCCGCCAACGAGGCGCCCCGCAAGCACCGCACGGTCATCGGCGAGCTTCATCTCGACGGAGCTCGAGTGCAAGCGTCATCTCGATCGGCCGAACGCCGCGACAACCAGATCGTCGTCAATCACCCGCAGGTGAGCTCGAAGCACGCGCAGATCGTGAAGGTGGGCGACGAGCTCTTTCTCGAGGATCGCGGTAGCGCGAACGGCACCTTCGTTCGCGGCCAGCGCCTCGCCGCCGGGCCAGCGCGTCGCCGTGGCCAACGGCGAGAAGGTCTTCATCGGCCCGATGCCGCTCCTCATCCACATCGGCGGACAGCCACGTCAACGTCGTCGTCGAAGACCAGGCGAACTGGGCCGGCAAGCCGCTCTACGAGATCGAAGCGTGGGATCTCTTCCTCGAGGTGCCCGATCGCGACGACAAGGCCAAGATGAAGGTGCTGCTCGACCACGTCTCCTTCAAGGCGCTCCCCGGCGACATGATCGCGCTGATGGGCCCCTCGGGCGCGGGCAAGACGACGCTGCTCCTCGCGCTCAACGGCTACCTGCCGCCGACGAGCGGCCAGGTTCGGATCAACGGCGAGGACCTCTACACGATCTACGACGCGCTTCGCGGCAGCATCGGCTACGTGCCGCAGGACGACATCGTGCACCCGGAGCTCACCGTGTTCGAGGCGGTGAAGTACTCGGCGCGCTTCCGGCTCCCGCCGGACTACTCGGACGGAGGAGATCGATCGCCGCGTCGACGAGACGCTGCGCGACCTCGGGCTCGAGGGCGTGCGAAACCTCCAGATCGGCAAGCCCGGAGAAGAAGGTGCTCTCCGGCGGCCAGCGCAAGCGCGTGAACATCGCGCTCGAGCTCGTGACCGATCCGGTCATCCTCTTTCTCGACGAGCCGACCAGCGGCCTCGCCGCCGACGACACGACGGCGCTGATCAATCTCCTGGCCGAGCTCACGAAGAAGACCGGCAAGACGATCGTCATGACGATCCACCAGCCGGCGAAGGACGAGTTCGAGAAGTTCAACCTGTGCTTCATCATGGGCTACGGCGGCATTCCCACGTACTTCGGCCCGACGGGCGAGCCGGCCTACGCCTTCTTCGGGTCGATAGGCCAACGAGCGGGCAGTGACGCCACAGAAGCGGGTCGACAACCCGCGCGACATGTTCGACATGCTCAACGTGCGCGAGCGGGTCGTGCTCGAAGAGATGCGCCGCGCCGACCCCCAGACGCGCACGCGGCCGTCGCGCGCATCGAGGCGGCGCGAGGCGTGGCGCGCCGAGTTCTTCCGCAACGACAACCCCGTCTTCCAGAAGATGTACTCCGGGCGGCGCGCCGTCGGCACCGCGCCGGCCGGCGCGCGGCGTGCCGCACCGGGCCGACGTGGCGGAGCTGCGGCAGTTCGGTCTCCTCTTCTCGCGCTACTGGAAGGTGAAGATTCGCGACCGGCATGGGCGCTGCGATCATGTTCCTCCAGGCGCCGATCATCGGCGTTCTCTTGTGGCTCGTCTTCGGCGGCGCAGAAGCAGGCCGTGCCGTACTGGTGCCTCGGCGCGCTCCAGGAGCTCTCCACGAAGAACAACATGAGCGCAGACACGACCACGAATCTGCTCAACTCGATGACCGCCGACCACCGACCACACCGCCGCGATGTTCTTCGTCGTCGTGAGCTGCGTATGGTTCGGCACGAGCAACGCCGCGCGCGAGATCGTGACCGAGCGGGCGATCTACCTGCGCGAGCGGATGGTGAACCTCGGTCTCATCAACTACGTGCTCTCGAAGTACGTGCTTCTCAGCTTCTTCTGCATCGCGCAGTGCACCATGCTCTTGGGCATCGTCTTCTTCGCGCTCGGCTTCAACGGCGGCCCGACCGGCGTTCTTGCTGGAGCTCGGTAACCTCGTTGCGCTCGGCGATGAACGCCACGGCGCTCGGCCTCGGCATCTCGTCGCTCGTCGGCTCTGCGGAAGCCGCGATGGCGCTGACGCCCATCGCGCTCATCCCGCAGGTCGTCCTCGGGGGCCTCATGGTCCCCATGACGACGAACGCGAACCTGAAGCCGCTGATGTTCGTGATGCCGTCGCGCTGGGGATTCGAAGGCGCGATCGCCACCGAGCGGCTCGCCATCGCGACGCAACCCGCGTGGAGCATCGACCTCAGCAAGCCCGACCTGACCAGCGTTCCGGACTTCATCACGAAGGGTCGCTTTCAATGCGCGATCGCGCAAGTCGCAAGCGACTCCATTTCGGGCGCGTGGGGCTTCACCGAGTGGAGTACGCTCTGGCTCCCTGCGGCGGTCCTTTACGGGATGACGCTGGCCATGCTCCTCGTGCTTCTCGTGGCCCTGCGGCGCCGCGATCCCGTGTAAAGAGTCTTCAGCGGAGCCGGTAGACGGTGACCCCCTTGTGCCAGCCGGTGGGCGCTCCGACGAATCCGCGCGGGTGATAGTGCCACTCGAGAACGAAGACGTAATCCGTCTCGTCGAGCCGGACGACGCGTTCGGCACCCATGGGCAAATCGAGGAAAGTCTGCGCAGTACGAACGACCTCGGTGGGAATCGGGCCACGCAGGGGAACGCGCTCACCGGACGTGTCGCTCGTGTCGTCTACCGGGACTGCCCCCGTCCTGTTCCGGGGCGCGACCGAAGGCGGAGCCAACGCTCCGTCGGCATCGCCGTCGCCGAGCGCCGCCAGGGGGAGAGCCTTCATCGGCAGGGCGACCAACCACCACGCGAATGCGATTGCAGGCACGAACATGATCACCTCTGGTTCTTGGCAACGATGGCCTCCCCAGGCCATGGATGGGCTTCCGCGTCGGGAGGTGGCCGCGCATGGCCGAATCGTGCCAAGTTGCTCCGCGCGGTCAAAGCGAAGTAATTATGTGGACTTGAATAGTCTTGCCCGGCGCGTTGGGTCAGAGAGCCGATGCAAGTGAGGGTAAAAGGTATCAGCCGACAGGCCTCAATGCGTTGCGCCCTCTCGGCTTATTTCTCGTCTCACCGGCATCCGTTGCCGTCGTTGGGCGGCGTTGCGCGGCGTCGCGCGGCGAATGTCTTCTTCTTCAGCGCACGTGGAGTGTCACCCGAACGACGCGCCCGGAGCGCGAATGGCCGAAAGGGCGATCGAGCGACATTTCAATCGAGGCATTCCCCGCCGCCCTCGCACTGAAGCGATAGATGTCGCGCGTGGAGGCTCCCGGCGTATCCGAGTCACGTTCGCTCGACCGGGCTCCGACCGCCGCGACCACGTTGCTGTCGACGTGCCTGGGCACCCATACGTATCCGGTGCCCGCGTTGCTCGCGAGTGCGAAGGTGATGATCGAACCAACCGCGACGTCGAACGTCTTGCCGTCGTCTTGGACACCGATGACCGCGCCCGCGTCTGCCCCTGCCTCCGCGCCTGCGCCCGCGTCTGCGCCTGCCCCTGCGTCTGCATTCCCCTCCCCGACGCTTGCGGAGAGCGCCGCGGCAGGGGCCGCCGACGAAACGCCGGCGCGGCAGCCCGCGATGGCCACACCGCATGCGATCAGCCGGCGCAGGTGGGAGAGCATTACGTTTCCTTTTCTACGCTAACGGGGTTCGCCGAGCGCGCGCAACCGGGTGCCGGGGTCGGTCATCCGATGTCCGGCGTCCACGTGCGGGCCGCCCGGGGGGCGTGCCGCGTTTCCGAACATCCCGTTGAAGCGCGTCCCCCCCCTTCGATGGCACGGACCGAGCTAGGCCTCCTTGGGTGCAAACCGTGCGGACCGATACGCGATTCCAGATCGTGAGCCCCAATCCGACGGTCGACCGTCGGGTCACCATGGCTCGCGAAGTGCGCGCAGGACTCGGCCGGTCGCCCCGATCCATTCCCCCCAAGTACTTCTACGACGACGTCGGCTCCCGCCTCTTCGACGCCATCTGCGATCAACCCGAGTACTACGTGACGCGAGCCGAGCGCTCGCTTCTGGTCGCGCATGCGGAGGCGATCGTCGAGTCCGCACGCTGCGCGTCCTTGATCGAGATTGGAAGCGGCATGGCGCGCAAGACCGGCCCGCTTCTGCGCTCGATGTGCATGCGGAGCGCCGCGCCGCTGTACGTTCCGTTCGACATTGCGCCCGAGCCGATTCGGCAGTCCGCGATGACGTTGCTCGCCGCCCACCCGACGCTGCGCGTGCGCGGCGTCGTCGGCGATTTCACTCGCGGGTTCAGCGCACTGAACGCCGGTGGTGCGCCGTCCTCGCGCGGGCCGCGTCTCTTTGCGTTCCTCGGGAGCACCATCGGAAACCTCGACGAGCGAGAGGCGCCCGCGCTTCTCGGCGCGATGGCGCGTGTGATGACGCTGCAAGATCGGTTGCTCCTTGGGGTGGACTTGGTCAAGGACGTGAGCATCCTCAACGCCGCGTACAACGACTCGCGCGGGCTTACCGCGGACTTCAACAGAAATGTGCTTCGCGTCATCTCGCACGAGCTCGACGGTGACATCGACGCGGATGCCTTCGAGCACCTCGCGTACTACGATGAGGAGCGCCAACGGATCGAGATGCACCTCGTCTCGTCACGCGCGCAATGGCTCACGCTTCGCGCGGCGGACGTTTGCGCGCCGCTCGCTGCGGGCGAGCACGTGCTCACCGAGATCAGCCGCAAGTTCACCCGCGAGGACACCGAGCGAATGCTGCGGCAGGGCGGAATGCATATGCGCGAGTGGATCGTCGACCGCGACACGCCAGGTCAGAGCTTCGCCCTCTGCCTGGCAAGCGTTTGCCCTAGGTGAGAAAGAAGCCCCGTGTTATGCCGGGGTGCGTTTTTGAACGTGCAGCGGAAACATGGGCGCCCGAGCGCCCGAGCGCTCGCTCCCCGCATGGCCGCATTTTAGAGTGGACGCGTTGACATGCGTTTGGCCGTCGTCGTAGCTCCTTCGGACCCCCGGGCGGGCGACGCCGTAGGGCGACGCGAGGCCCTCGCGTGGCTGAGAGGAAAGCTGGCGCGTAGCGGCTTCGAAGTGATCATCGTAGGGGGCGGTCAGGAGCCCACCGTCGCGCTCGACAAGGCGGCTCTTCGTGTCGCGCCGGGCGACACGCTCCTCGTGCACGTGAGTGGCCGCCTCTCCCAGCGCGGGGTGCTCGCCTTCGGGGCCGGGCGCACATTGCCTCTGCGTGCCGTCGCCGACGCGCTCGCCTCGTGCGCGCCGGCTGAAGTCGCGTTCGTCGCCGAGCTCACGCACGCGGATGATCCGAACGACGATCGCCTCGGTTCCGACTGCCTTGCAACCGCCGTCGAGGCACTTTCCGGGTCTGCAACCCAGGGAGTCGTCGCCACGCGTGCGGTCCTTGCCGCGGTCCGTCCGCTGTCGATCCGGTGCACCCGCTTTGCCTTCACAGAGCGAACCCTTGCGCTCTCGGGGGACGCAAACCTTGCGCCTTCGCCCGACGAGGTCGTCGCGTCGATGCATCGGAGGGCCATCGAGGATGCCGGCGTGGGGGCGGTCGCGCCGTGGATGATGTTTTCACCCGCGGACGCCGTCGCGGAGACGTCCGCGCCGAGCCCGGACGGCTTGTCGCCCGAGGATGCGAAGAAGAAGGAAGCGCCGCTGGATACGGGGTCGGCGGGCGAATGGGGTGCCTGGGTGGATGCGCTTCCGGTACCCCTATCGCCGCCCTCGGAGTCCGAGGGGACGGTTGAGCAGGAGGCATCGCCGCCACCCCGCGGCGAGGACACGTCCCCCGTCGACGCCGAAATCGCGTCCGCCAGCGACGCGCGGGACTGGAAGCGCGTGCTCGATTTGCGTTTGGCGCGCCTCTCGTTGCTCCAGAGTCCAGCCTCGCAAGTGAATGAGCTCATCGCCTTGGCGAGGCTGCTTCAGGCCGAGCTCGGCGATCCAGAAGGGGCGATCAGCGCTCTCGAGCAGGCGCGAGCCATCGAGCCCGAGAGGCCCAGCGTTCTGCGCGCGCTCCGTCGTGGCTACGAGACCTTGGGGCGCTGGGCGAGTGCGATCGAAGTGATTGGCGTGCTCGTCGAGTCGGCTTTGTCGCCCGTCGAGAGGGCGGCGCTGCGGGTTGCGCGGGCGAGCCTCGCGGTCGATCGAATCGGCGATGAAGGTCGCGCGAGCCAATGGCTCCAGGCGGCCGTCGTGGAGGACCCCGCCAACGCCGACGCGCAAGCGCTTCTTGCCCGAATGCAGGCAATCCCCATCGACGCCGACGCCGACGCCGACGCCGACGCCGACGCCGACGCCGAGGGGATGTCGGTCGACGCCGCGGTCGACGGGGGGGAGGATGGGGCGAGCGCCGCGCGAACCGACGCCCTGGGTCTTGCGGAGCTCGAGGTCATCGCCGCGCACCATCCGTTCGATGGCGCGGCGTACGCCAAGGCCCACGCCCTCTACGCGCAGGACGGGAACACCGACGCGGCCTTTCTCGCGGCCATGGCGCTTGAGGCGCTCGGCAGCGCGGACGTCGATCAACAAGGGCTCGTGGACCACTTTCGGTCGGTGAGTCCCGTCCGGGCCCGCGCTTCGCTCGACGCGGTCGCGTGGGACCTGCTGCGCGCGCCCGGGTTCGATGAAGTCCTTGCGGCGATCTTCATCGCCGTCGAGCGCCCTGCGATCGCGGTACGGCTCGAAGAGTTGTACGAGCAGCGCAAGCAAAAGGCGCCGGACCGCGAGCAACGCCTCGGAGAGACCAGCACGGCGTCGATCGTCCGAAGCTTCCAATGGGGCGCGCGCTTTCTCGGAATCGGGTGCCCGGATCTGTACGTCGTGGAGGAGGCCCGCGGATGCTCTTCGCTTGCTGCGATGACCCCGTCGACCGCGCTCGGGCCGGATGTCCTCTCTGGACAGTCGGCGAAGGATTTGGCCTTCTTGGCGGGTAACCACCTCACGCGCTACCGGCCCGAATACCGCGTGCTCTCGTACTATCCGACGCGCGAAGACGTCACGATGCTCCTTTTTGCCGCGGCGCAGTTGGGCATGCCGACCGAGCCAGTGGGTTCGGTGGGTTCGGTCGGGTCGCTACGCGCTCGCCTTGCGCGTCACGCGAGCGGCCGAGAGCGTATCGCGCTCGCCGCGGCGGTGGGCCGGCTCGACGCGCGCGGTGGGCAAGCAACCGTGGGGGCCTGGATGCGCAGCGTGGAGCTTACGGCGGCGCGGGCCGGCCTTCTCCTTTGCGGTGACCTGGCGACCGCCATGGCGCTTCTCGCTTCGGATCTCTGCGCGGCGCGCGAGCCCGCTCTCGAGGCGAGACGAGGAGACCTCATCGCCTTCTGTGCGTCCCGAGCTCACGCGGAGCTGCGCGCGCGGTTCGTGACCATCGCGGGATCGAGCGTTCGGCGCACGGACGACCTGCCCAAGTTTTCGCTCGGAGGTTGATTCGCTGGGTTGCTTCGTCGTGGCGTTTCCACTCCGACGAGCTTCGCTCCGGGGCGGCCGTGCGTCAGGGACCAATCCACGCGGCATCACGAAGAAAGCGCTCGAGGGCGCGGACCGCGTGCTCGCCTTCACACTCGAAGAAGCTCGGCCTCACGGGCCTTTTCTCGGGCAGGGTGAACCGGATGGCGCCGCCGAGGTTGACGTCGATACGGAGCGCGTCGCGCGCCCAATCGTCCTGCCCCTGCCTCGCGATGAGCAGCGCCGTTCCCGACGTCGCCCCCACGATCGAACCCGCGTACGTTTGCTCGGCAATGTGCGTGCACAGATCGCGCAGCATGCCGAAGTCATGATTTCGTTGCTCGAGATCGCGATAAAACGCGGCCGCGCTGGCCCACGGTTTCGGTGTGATCCGCGTAGGGTCCCAAACCATGGCGTGTTGATCGCGGCGTTCCCCGGGAGCTACTCGAACTCGCGCTCCCGCGTTAGCGTGCGCTCGAGTTCTGCGAGGCCTTTGCTCACGTCCAGCCCGACGCCGAAGTGCCCAAAGCTCATGCCCGTGGCGTAAAGGACTTTGAACAAATTGTGCGAGCGGCATTGCTCGCCCATTTGGCCGATCCGAACGATATCGAGTCCGAACGAGCCAGAGATCTCGACTCGAAACTTTCGGGACATGTAGGACAGGACGCTCTTCGCGTCCACACCCTCGGGGATTCGGATGGAGACGACCGAATTCAATCGGTATTCGCTCGGAATGAAGAGTCGGAGGCCCATGGCCTCGAGCCCAGCTTGCAGCGACTGCGAGCTGACCCGGTGACGCTCGTGCCGTTCTTCGAGACCCTCCTCGCAGACCAGCCGCAAGGCTTCGTACAGGGCAAGAATGCCGGGCACGGGCGCTGTGTAGTGATACTGGTGCTCGCCCCAGAAGCGCTGCGCTCGAATGGCATCCAAGCACCAGTGGGGGGCTCGTACGCGTCGCGCGAGGATCGTGTCCCACGCGTTCGCCGAAAATGCGATGAGGGATACTCCAGGAATCGATGACAGGCCCTTTTGGCCTCCGGTGACGACGGCGTCGAGCCCCCAGCGGTCCATTTCGACCGGCATCGTGCTCAGCGTCACCACCGCGTCCACCAGCGTGAGCGCCCCGTGCTCGCGCGCGAGCCGAGCGATCTGCGGGAGCTCACCGTTGAGGACGCCGCAAGAGGTCTCGCCCTGGGCCAGCGTGACCACGTCGTACTTCCCGCGGGCAAGCGCACGACGCACCATTTCGGCGGAGACGGGTGTGCCCGTTTCGGCCTCCACGAACGTGACGTCGGCGCCGACCCCGGCGGCCATCTCGCCGAGCCGATTGCTGAAGGTTCCGGTCTTCAAGCAAAGGCACTTGCGGCCGGGCCAGAGGAGATTCGTGACGGCCATTTCCATGGCCGCCGAAGCCGGGCCGGCGACCCCCATGATCTTGTCGCTTCGTGTTTGAAACGCGTAACGCGCCATCTCTTTGAGATTGCGGATGACGTGCTCCATCGTCTCGCCCAGGTGATTAATGACGACGCCGTTCGCCCGCGCGACCGCGTGGGGAATGGGTACCGGGCCAGCCCCCATCAGAAGAAGAGGCTCGGACGGAAGGATCGAGTCGAGCGGCTCGAGAACGGGAGCGGGGACCGCCCCGTCACGAGCCGATGTGCGGACCGGTTTCAACGTTTCGGGCATTGTCGTCCTCGCCTTCAGATTCCTCGGCACTCCAGCGGGAAGGCAAGCAATCGCGCGGAGATCGTCGGCGGCGCGTAGCAGGTGCCGTGTTCGCCGCCGATCACTTGGGTGCGGGCGGCGGCGGCTGCGGAGAGCCGACGGGAATCAGGCACGAGGACAGGTCGAAGAGCATGAACTCGAGCGCCTTTTCCTGCGGTGTCAGCGGATGCATGGCGCATTGGGTCGGAACGGTGTTGGGCATGCCCCGCATGGCCTGGGGATAGTCCGGAGCGACGTTCGGCTGATTCGTTCCCGGGCCGCCGCTTACGTGCAAATCACTGTAGACGATGCGCCCGCATTTCGGGGCGCCAGCGGCGACCGGGGTGTCGAACGAGAAGTACTGCGTCGCGCCGGGAGCCTTCGCGCTGCTCGGGTCAAGGACGATCCACGGCTGCGAGGGGGTATTGGCCACGGCGACGTCGGCATTGTGGCGCGAGTACCAAATTGGAAGCTGCCCGTTCGTGAGCGCGTTGACGACGCCGAGCCACTGGCCGAGCGCAATCCCTTCCGGAAACGCGCCGCCCGCGGCCAGGTTCAGGGTGGTCACGATGTCGCCGGGAAAGGCGACGGTGTCATCGAGAATGTTCGCCGTGGGCGTCCATGTGGCCAGATTTTCTGCGGCGAACGGCGGCTGATTAAACCACGAGTAGTGGAAATGCGAGGCGAACACCCGACCGCCACCATCCGCATAGTCGGACAATGCCTGCCGGCTGGCCATGGTCACTTGCGCGGTTTCCGCGCCCTCGCACGAAAGGAGCACGACGTCATTTTTCATGAGGTCGGCCTCCGTGTCCCACAGCGCCTGGGACGAAACGGGGGCCGCGGGGACGGTGTCCGCCCCACCAGCACCTTTGAAAATATGAATGTGCCCCGGTCCGCCGGCGCCTCCCACGAATTCGGCGGCGTCCACGCCGATGCGAAGCGGCAAGCACTCGAGCGAGTCGGATTTGCCGGTCGAAATGGCGATGTCAGGCAAGTTGCCCTCGGTCGCGTTGGTCGGCAGATGGAAGCTCTTGTCGGGCTGCGCGTTGTCCGTACAGGCCGTCACGTTCGCGATGGTGTAGCCCATGCGCCATTTGCCGGTTTGAACGACGATCGGAACGTTCGCTCCGGTGGGAATGGCAGGTCCGTTCGCCGCCTTGGTGATTGTGAAGTGGCCGTTGACGTCGGTACCCGCTGCCGCGATGATATTCGCGGGGTATAGCTCCGCGCACGACGCGCACGACGCGCCCGCAGCCAGCGTAGGCAGCGCCGTGCCCGGCAGCGGGATGAAGACCGTGATGTTGAAGAGAGGATTCTGGATCGCAGGATCATAAACGATGCCGCTGATGGTCGTGTTGCCTCCGCCTGGGCAATTTGGGTCCGGGATAACGCCTCCGTCGCCGCTTCCGTTGGCGCCGAGGCTGCCGCTTGCGGAGAGGCTTCCGCTCAGACTGATGGTGCCCGTGCCCGCGGAGGCTCCGGACGAGCCTCCACTGTGGGCACCGCTACTTCCGCTTCCACCGTGACCGTTGGTGAAGGCGGAACCCATGTCGCCCCCGCAGCTTGCCGCCGCCGTGACGAGCATCACGGCGCGCGCCAACACGAATTCTCTTCGCGCCATTGGAACGCCTCTCAATCTCGCCAAACACCAAAGTGCCGACCCCCACTCCCTCAAAACTACAGCACCGAGAATGACACATTCGAAGGCGCGCCCCCACTATTCGCCGCACCGTTTCAAGGTGCTTTCGATCGCTACGCGAAACTTCGGACGCTACGCGACAATCGTGTGCGGCGGGCTTACTCATCCCACATTTTTCCTCCGCCACATGATTCGGTCAGAAGATCACAGAATCCTCCGCCGCAGTCGGCGTTGCTGAGGCAGCGTTCGCAGATGTTCGTTCGGGGATCGCAACGCGACTTGTAGCTTGGGCAGTCGGAGTCGACCGTGCACTCGCCGCAACGGCCGGTGACGCCGCTACATACCTTGCCTTTGTCGCAATCGCTCGATTGCCGGCAACTGATGCACAGGTCTCGCTCGCATGTCGCGGCGCTCGCTTTGCAGTCTCGGCCGCTCGAGCATGATTGCACGCACTGGTTGGTCAGGCACTTTTCATCCTGGCCGCAATCTTCATCCTGGGTGCACTCGACGCAAAAATTCTCGAAGGGATCGTGCGCGGTTAGGTCGCAGACCGTCAGTGTCTGATCCGTGCAGTCGTTGTCCTCGAGGCAGGGCACACATTCTCCGGAACTCGTGTTGCAATGCAGGCCCGCAGGACACCCGTCGTCGACGCAGGCAGTCCATTGCCCATCGCCGCCGTCCCCCAGCCCCTCGGCGTCCGGCCCCGACGGTCGCAGCGCACCCGACTCATTGGGCGGCGTAGAAGCGTCGCTCCGCGTTTCAAAATTCCACTCGATTGCGTTGCAGCCGCACGCGAACGCGGCGGCGGCCAGCACCATCCGGCTCACGGCGACCCTGCAAGGATGGCCTCCGCCTCGGCGTGTGCAAATCCGTTTGGATACGTTGCAAGATAGCGTTTTGCCGCGCCCGCGGCGAGCGATGGAGTCGTCGCTCGAAGCAGGCGCATACGCTCGACCGCTGCGTTCTCGGTGAGCGCGCTCGCCGGGTACTCGACGAGAAAGCGCTCGAAGGTCGCGAGGGCCTTTGGCACGTCGCCCCGGCGCTTCTCGGCGAGCCCCTCACCGAATAGGTCGTTCTGTTCAGCCAGTGTCGAGGCTGTGCTTGTGGGCGCCGTGGGGCCCGCCGAGGACCGGCCGAGAGACGCGACCGCGTGCGCGGTCACTGCGCAGCCCTGCGGCCACTGCTCGCCGGCGACGACGCTCGATTCCACGCTCGCATGACGGACCACGACGATGCCCTCGGTCACAGACACGCGAGTGGCCGCTCCGTTCCCACACGAGGCCTCGCGGAGGTTTACGGACACGCGAAAGCGCGTGCCGCGCACCTCCACCTCCGAGTCCGGCGTGTCTACGAGGAACCGCTGGCCCGAGGCGAGCTTCGCGACATGCAAATCGATCCACCCCGCGTTGAGACGGAGCACCTGCGTTGCCCCCTCGCCACCCAACGTCACGTCGCTGCCTTCGCCCACCAGAACGCTGGTACCCGTGGAGAACGCGAGGGTGGCGCGCCCATCGGCGGGGGTCACGAGGCGGCTTCCTTGCGCGACCGAACGGTCCTCCCCGAGGGGCGCTTGGGCGCCCGATACGACCACGCTGGCCATCCCGCCCACCGGGTGCGCGGTGATTTGAACGGGTGCGAAGGGGACCGCAATCAGCGCCTCCAGGGTCGCCGGTCGCCGCGATTCGAGGCGAGCAACTCCCACGACGCCGGCCAACGCGATGGAGGCTCCGACGGCCCCGGTGACCCATCGCGTGGCACGCCTTCTTTGGGCACGCCGGGCGATCGCGGCCGCGATCGCCGCGATCGCTTCGGAGCGAGTCTCGGGCGTGGGCGGCACCGCGGAGACCGAGCTCTCCACGCGCACGAACCATTTGCCCGCGAGGCGTGCGTACCGCGGCGCCGTCATGGTTCGCTCTGCTCGGAGTCGAGAAGATTGGCAAGTTCGGGATCGGTTGCGATTCGCTCGTGCACTTCGCGTCGGCCGCGGACGAGTCGGGTCTGCGCGGCCGCTACGCTTACGCCCGTGATGGCGGCGATCTCGCGCAAATCGTAGCCGCACACGTCGTGGAGGAGAAAAGTCCACGCTTTGGTCTCGTCAATCTCGGCGAGGTGCTCGCGGACGCGGCCCACGACGCTTCGCAAGATCGCGTCGCGGACGGTCCGTGACGAGGACCGTGCCTCGGCGAGCGTGTCCGCGTCCAGGACTCCGAAGATCCGCCGCTCGGTCTTGCGACGACGGATATGGTTATAGACGACGTGTGCCGTCAACTTGCTGGTCCACGAATCGAGCGAACAGTCTCCTCGGTAGCGGCCAATGGTGCTGACCAGCTCGATCATGGCCAATTGGGTGAGATCCTCGTGATCCAAGTCTTGCGGGCCGAGCAATCGTCGAATGGTGCGATCGACCTGCGGTCGCACTCGATCGTGCAGCGCGGCGGCGGCCCCCACGTCTCCGCCGCGCAGTGCCGCCAGTAGCTCGCTGTCATCGAGCGCAGGCCGAGCCGCCGGGGGTATTCGCGGCGCGTGGCTCGGGAGCAGCCAGAGCTTGGCAGGATTCCTAGCGCTGCTCGGCGGCATAGAAAGAGAATCCTACCCCCGCCGAACGCTGACTCAAAACCTCAGCTGCAAGCCGGCTTCGACAAGAGCACGCAGAGGAGGGAGGGTTGTCACCCGTTGTCCGCCTTCCGAGACGAACGTGGGCGGGAAGGCCTCGAGCCCCGCACCCACGAGCGCGTCCACGTCGCGAGCGAATCGCCAGCGTGCATCGGCGACCGCGTCGATCCCCGACAGCCGACCATCCATGGTGGGAGGGGTGCGGTCCGGCATCGGAAAGTGCGTGAGTGTTTCGTAAAGGGCGAGATAGTCGACCCGAACCGAGCCGCCGAACGGATGGGCGGCGCTTGTGCGCCACGGGTGCAAAGCTACGCCGGCGGCGCCAAGTACTTTGACCAAATTGCCTTGTGCTGCGTCAAGGGTCGCCGTCCGGACCGTGATGGCCATCCGTATCGACACGCTCTGCACTAGAAACCAATCGAAGGCGCCCGCCCCCCCAATCTCCTGCGCGCCGCCGTCGTCACCGGCGGCGTCGACCACGACAAACTCCACCGTAATTCGCGCAGGCCTCGCCGATGCGCGAGTGTCTGCGGAAGCGACGACGCCGGCCAGAGCGCCCGCTTGAACGGGGACGGACGCCGGATGGTCTGAGATGGGCGCGGGAGTCGAAGGGTTGGCGGCGGGGGCGCCTACAGGTCCAGAGGGGGCGTTCGAGCCCGGAGGTGCGTTCGGCACCCGCGGTGAAACGGCCGGTGTGGTCGATGCTGCCGAGGATGTAGCCGGAGCAGGCGTCGTCCCGCGGGGGGCACTTCGTGGCGCGGGTCGCTCGCCGGTTCCGTCGTTCTCTCGGGCCGCGAATTGAGCGTCGTCGGCTGCGGGGGATTCGGCCGGTGGCGGCGTCTCCGGGAGGATTGAGGCGATCGCGAACCCGAGGGTCCTTGCGCGCTCGTCGTCTGCGTCCGGCGGTCTGAACGCGATGAGCCGCTCAACCCATAGGCCCCGACTCGCGATATGCACGCGGACGGTGACCCGCCGCCGGCGCGGGGCCGCCCAGCGCAACTCGATCACCGCGTTCGCGCGCGAACTGCTTTCGGCGGCGAGGGCCTGCTCGTCGTCGGGCGCGCCCTGGCTCTCGCGCACGAGCACGCGCGACTCGGGGCCGAGCGCGTCGTGCGTCGCGTCGGCGATTCTGCGCGTCGTCGCGTCCGCCGATTCCCCCGCGGCGACGAGGAGGACGAGCGTGAGAGGACCGGCCATGGACCCGGACTCAGCCTAGCGATTTCGCACGCCGGCGGCGCCAACGCCGCTTCGGGCCGTCGGATTCTGCGCGAGCCCCATGCCCACCACGATGGCGCGAGCCGCCACGGGGATTGTGGCCAGAGTGAGCCAAGGACGGGGCCCAGCCCGGGCAGGTGCGACACGGGTGTCTCGGTGTGGCCCCAAGGTCGGCGCGCCTTTGGAGCGACTTTTGGTATGGCAGATACCTTGCTAAGAGCCCCGTGCGAGGGGTGGGCGTGCATGGGAGCCATGATGAACGCTTGGTATCGTTGGGGGGCGCTGGCGGCGCTCGCCGCAGTGGCAGCGAACGGTTGCGGATTCTCCGGGAGCTCCAATGGGAGCTTTCCGTCGGCCAGCTTCGCTGCCGGGGGAGGGGTCGGTTCCCCGAGTGCGCCGAACGGGGCCGCCACGGGCGGCGCCAGCGGTAGCACGAGCGGCGCCGCGGCACCCGCCGCTCTGCCGCCGGAGAGCAAGACCGAAAGCAACTATCAATCCCCCGTGGCGACGGGAAACGTCGTTTGGATAGCGAATCCAACAAGTGGCTTGGTGGCCTATATCGATTCGACGACATTTGCGGTCCAAACGATCGCCGCCGGTGACGGGCCAACGTATCTCGCGGCGATCCCGAGCAGCGTCGACGATATCGCCATCGTGCAAAACGTGCTCTCCCACGACGCCACCTTATTGCAATACCATCAGGGCACGCTGACCACGACGACATTCCCCTCCACGGTGGACGCCAACTCGTGGGCCGTTTCGCAACCCCCTTCGTCGGACGCGTCGACCCCGAGCGCGAGGTGGGCGATCGCGTGGACGGATGCCACGCGCATCGCCAATCCCGATCCGACGCAAGGGTTTCAAAACATCGCGGTTCTCGATCTCGCGGCCGGCGCTGACGCCGGCGCGGCCGTCATTCTCACGGTGGGATATCGCCCGGTCCAGGTCGCATTTTCCGCCGACGGCAAATATGCGTACGCCGTTACGGAGGACGGAATCTCGGTCATCGATCTGCTCGGTGGCCCGCAACCCGCCGTCACCAAGAGCCTTCCTCTCGCCGCGCCGGCAACGACGTCGGCGAACGACGCAGCGACCGAGGATGCAAGCGACGCAGCGACCGAGGACGCAACGACCGGCGACGCCGCGGATTCCCCGGAGGTCGTCTCGTCGGATGCGGGGACGCCCTCGCCGGTAAGCGATGTGCCGGCGGCGCCCGATGTCTCCTTTCGGCCCGATGGGTCGTACGCCCTCGTTCGCAACGACGGGAGTCCCATCATCACCGTCGTCTCTCTGCCGGACGGAGCGACGACGGGGGTCGCGCTTCCAGGAACGCCCACGGACCTCACGATCTCCCCATCGGGAGCGTTTGCCGTCGCCGTGCTCCGCGACACGTCGACCGTGGCCGTGCTGCCGCTGCCGGGAATCGCGACCGCCCCCACGTCCTTCGCGTTGATCCCCGTCGCCGGCGAGACCATCGGTCGAGCCATCGTGACGAAAGACGGCACGACGGCGCTTCTCTTTACCACCGCGGCGCCGATCGATCGTCTTACGGTGCTGACGCTCGCGACGCGTTCCTTCCGCACGGTGACACTCCACGCGCCGGTGTTGGCGGTCTTTCCCGCCGACGACGAGCAGAACGCCGTCGTGCTCCACAACGTGACTCCGACGCCGGGCTCCGGGGTCAAGGGGGCGTTCAGCTTGGTCCCCATCGGGGGGGACGCGTTGCCTGCGAGCATCGTGTCGCTGCCGGCGGCCCCGACGGCCGTGGCCATTGCAGCGGCGAGCGACCGCGCCCTCATCTCGCTTCGCGACGATCCGACGAGCACGTACGGCGTGGACCTCGCCTTGATGCCATCGCTGGAGGTCGTGCCGTTCATGCTCGCGAGCCCCCCCATCGCCGTCGGAATCGTGGGAAGGCAAGGCTATGTGGCCCAGGACTTCGCGGAAGGACGCATCACGTTTCTGGACCTGGCCAGCGAAGCCGCGCGAACGATAACCGGCTTCGATCTCGGTGCGCGCATCGTGACCGGGAGCGACCAGTGAGGGCGGCCGGGTGGGTGGTATGGCTCGGCGCCGCGAGTGCGATCGCGTGCGGGAGCCGGCCTTCGTACTGGGATACCTCCACGGGCGTGGCCGCGTCGTACGGCCTCAACGACGGCGTCGGGATCGTCGATGACCCGAGCCATCGCGTGGTCATGGTCACGGCGATCGCCGATCAGAACATCACGAGGCAGGCGTTGCCCATCGGCCACAACGTCGTGACCACGGCGACGTCACCGGACGGGATGAGTCTTTTGGTGCTGGCGACGGGCGATTCACCGCAGCGGACGGCGTCCGACGAGCTCCCTTCGCTCACCACGATCGCGATGACCCCTCAAGGCGGCTTTGCGGCGCAGCGCTACGCGATGCAAGAGCCCATGCCCGCGATTGCGCTCGATCCTCTCGGCAAGTACGCGGTCGCTTACGCCGGAGCGGGCGCGCCGACGTCTTTCGTCCAGAACAACAACGATATCGTCCTCTTCAATCTGACGGCACCCCCCGCGTTGACGCCGGCCGCGGCTCCGGACGCGTCGGCACCTGCCGCTCCTTCCAACCCCGTCTCCCGTTCGCTTCGCAGTTACGGAGGTATGCCGCAGCGGCTCACGTTCACGCCCGAGCTCTCGATGCCGAACGGCACGAGCCGGCGACTTCTGGTCATCGAGACGGACATCGACGTTACGCTTCTCGATCTCGACAACGCATTCAATCCTGATCCCCCCAGCGAAATCACGGTGCGCCTCACCAGCGGCGCGGATTCGGCCCAACTCGTGCCTGCGGGCGTGGCGGTCGACGGAGGGGACTATGCGCAGGGCGTGCCTCCCCGCATCGCGGTCCGGACGGCGAACGACACGAATGTCATCACGTTGGCCCTCCAAGCGGTCTCTCCGGGCTCGCCGAGCGAAAATGATTTCGTCCCCGCTCTCAATCTGACGGACGTCGGCGGGATCCCCTCGGACATTCAATTCGTCAAGACGGACAGCGGTCTACGGGTCGCCGCCTTGGTCCCGTCGACCGAGAACGCCGTTCTGGTGGAACCAGACACGAGCCTTACGACGAGCGTCGCCTTGCCCGCGCCCTATTCGAATCTCTCGCTCGTGACGAGCGTCGTGAGCGCGGGGGCATCGACGGACGTCGCGATGCTCTGGAACGCGAACGGCGGGGCCGGCATGGGGGTCGCGCTTTGGACGCTCGGCAGCAGCGTGTCGCAGCCGTATCGAAGCGTCGAAGTTCTGGACGTGCCGCAGGCGATTCAGAGCGTATTCGATGTCTCGGGGCAAAATCCCCAACTCAAGATATTGCAGCCTGCAGGCGGGGTGGGATTCTATGTGCTCGACTTGCTCGCGCGTACGGCGGCGCCGCTCGATACGACCCAGGCCGCGACGCTGTCCATCGCCCCGGACGGCCTTCGCCTATGGGCCTTCGCGCAAAACACGACCAATCTCGCCGTCGTCGACTTCGCGAGAGCCAATGCCCTTCTTACGCTGAGCCCGATCGAACTGGCCACGGATCTGCCCATTGGTGCCGTCTACGACGTGGCCCGCCCGGACGGCGGACGTTCGCTCATTGCCGTGCACAATCAGGGGACCTTGGGGGTCACGGTCTTTGACGCGTTGAACCCCAGCGTCGCGACTTCGCGGCGCGCCAGCGCGCTGATCCTGGAGGGTCCATGAGACTTTCAATGACGACTCTGGCCGGGTTTTTCGCCCTTCTCGCCGCGTCCAAAGCGAGTGCGCAAGAGGCGGCGGCAGCGCCGGTCGAGGACGTTCCCGCGGTTGCCCATGCACGCGTCTTCGACCGACGAGAAGTCATGGCGCGTTTGGAGATTGGATACCGAGGGTCTTTCATCACAAATGCCGGCTATAACCCCTTTTCGACCGACGATTATCTTCCGCAGTTCTCCCTCGCCGCGTCGCAGACGCTTTTCGCGCGGCATCGCTTCGCGTTCGCTTCGGGATTCGCGTGGGACTTTGCCAACACCGGGGCGACGGATCGGGGCGACAGCGCGTCGCTCACTTTGCACCGGCTGACCATCCCGCTCGAGGGTCGAGTGCATTTCGGCGACTGGGGGTACGCCTTTCTGCGGGTGGCGCCCGGCGTCGCGATGGTGAGCGAGCAGATCGACGACCCGTCCGCGCCCGGCCCCCTCACGAAGGATCGCTGGCTCTTCGCGACCGATGCGAGCGTTGGGTACGACTGGCTGATCGTGCCGAGGGGTAGCGCGTTGAGCCGGGCAGCCCGGATGTGGTTGCAGACGGACGCGGGATACGGGTGGATGGCGAAGGAACGCCTCGACCTCGCTCCGGCGGGTGCGAGCGGCGTCGATCTCGGCACACTGGCCCTCAGCGGCGCGTTCTTCCGGATCGCCGTCGCGGCCAGCTTGTAGGGCCCCCCTCGATCGCGCCGAGCCCGAGAGGCCCGGCGCGCCTGGTTCGCGGTCAGCGGGCCTTCTTGGATGCCTTTTTCGCCTTCTTTGCGGGCTTGGCCTTCGACCAGACCCCGAGCGTCGCACCGGTTGGATCGGTGAAAATCCCGATGATGCCGTTCTTGCCGATGTCCATGAGCGGCAAAATGACTTTCGCGCCGCCCTTCTCGGCCTTCGCGAGGGCCTTTTTCACGCTGTCGACCTCCACGTACGGGAGCCAAGTGACCGGCGCCCCTGGCATGGGCTGCGCTTGCATACCGCCGCCCGGGCCTTTGCCGGGGGCGATCATGGTGTAGACGCCGCCCTCCTGTCCCATCGGCGTGTCGGTCAGCTTCCAGTCGAAGAGTTTTTTGTAGAATTTCTTCGCCGCGGCAAGGTCGCCGGTTGTCAGTTCGATATGGGCAAACGGATTGGCCATGGACTCACTCCTGGGGAGGCTGAGGGTGGAGAGGCTGAGAGTGGGAAAACTGAGGGTGGGGAAGCTGAGGGGGTTCGTGATCGCTCGCGTCGAGCGGGCACCACGAGACCACATTTTACCGCTGTCTGGATCAAGATCGGTGGACAGGTCCCTCTCTTTCCTTCACCGATCGTTGCGATCCATCGTGTCCATTGTGTCTCGTTGCGTCGTGCGCGGGTGCCAGGCCTCGTGCGGGTGCCAGCCGAAGCCCCGCCGGGATGAGCACGCGGCCGAATCCCGCGAAGACACCCTCGACGACAAGCGCCAAGAGGGCGGCCGGGATCGCCCCCTCGAGGATCAGGGTGTCGTCGTTGAGGTTCAAGCCGGTGCTGATCGGGGCCCCGAAACCCCCGGCCCCGATGAACGCGGCGAGCGTCGCCGTCCCGACGCCGATGACGGCGCTCGTTCGAATCCCCGCCAGTATCGTAGGTGAAGCCATCGGCAATTCGACTCGAAAGAGTCGCGCCCACGCCCCGAGGCCCAGCGCCGTCGCGGATTCGCGCAGTGCCGGCGGAATGCTCTCCAATCCAGCCACCGTGTTGCGCGCGATGGGAAGGAGCGAATACAGAAACAAGGC
The DNA here is from genome assembly GCA_963831555.1 of uncultured delta proteobacterium. Lineage (GTDB taxonomy): Bacteria > Myxococcota_A > Polyangia > Polyangiales > Polyangiaceae > Palsa-1150. The sequence continues at coordinate 119,491 of CAWHQT010000006.1, read as the reverse complement.
CGCAAGAGCCGGGAGCCGTCCCGTCCCCAACACGGGAATGAAAAAACAAAGAAGCGCGAGCGACGGGATGGTTTGGACCACGCTCGTGGCGCCGAGGAGCACCGCGCCCAGGGTCTGCGCCTTTCGGGCAAGGATACCCAGCGGCACCCCTACGGCAATCGCAAAAAGGAGCGAGATGACGACCAGGCTCACGTGCCGCGGGCCCTCCGCGCGTATCGTTGAACCGATTCCGGCAAGAAGGCCTTGCCGCCGCACCGGTGCGGAGGGTGCGGCCCCCGAGCGCGAGCGCACGAAGTCTTCGCCAATGGAGGCGAACGTCTCCTGATTCACCTCGGCCCGGGCGTTGAGGGCGATCATCGAAGGCGCATCGATCTTGCCCTCCAGGGCCTTGATGGCATTCATCGCCTCGGGCGCACGCCGCGCGCTCTCTTCGCGGTAGAGAAAGACCGCCTGGTAGGACGGGAAAAAGCCGCGATCGTCGCGCAGTACCCGCAGCCCGTAGCGCGCGATGGCGGCGTCCGTCGAGTACACGTCCGTCACGTCGATGACTCCGCGCGAAAGCGCCTCGTACGCAAGTCCGTGGTCGATCTCGCTGACGTGCGCCGTCGCGAGTCCATAGCGCTCGGCCAGCCCGGGAAACCCATCCCTTCGGCCGACGAACTCGGCGCTGAACCCGAACCGCAAGTCACGAGCGCCGGCCAAGTCGGAAATGGTCCCGAGATGCCGGGCCTCGGCGAGCGGCGCTGGGACCGCGAGTCCGTAGGTGTCGTCAAAGCCGAGCGGCCCGGTGATCCCGATTCCTCGGCTCGCGAGCGCGCGTCGCAGGCTCGGGATGTCGCTGTCAGCCGGTGCGTGCAGAACGGCTTCCGCAACCGTTCCCGTATATTCCGGATAGACGTCGATCGAGCCTTCTTCGAGCGCCCGAAAGACGAGCGCTGTCCCCCCCAGGCCTTGCTGGTGCGACGTTGGGCCGGCACCTGCAAGCCGGACCGCCGCGGCCGCGATCTCGGCCAAAATGTACGACTCGGTGAAGCGCTTGGAACCGATGCGGAGCCCGGGCGGTCGCGCACCCTCGGCGCATGCCGAGAAAGCCGCGAGGGCGGCCAGAAGAAAGGCCGCGCAGGCCGAAGCGAGGCGCAACGCACGCGGGTATGCCGGGCGGCCGCGCGGCCGCGCGGCGCGGCGGGCTCGCTCGGTCGTCCCGACTATCGCCATGGCGTCCTCTGCGCTTCGACGAACTCGCGCACGAAAGGATCGGCCGGCGATTCGACGAGCTCGCGCATGCTGCCCCGTTGAATCAACCGGCCTGCGCGCATCAGAGCGACTTCGTCCCCCAGATAAGCGGCTTCGTCGAGATTGTGCGTGATCAAGAGGACGGTCTTGCCAAGCTCGGAGAAGATTCGACGCAGATCCTGCTGGAGCTGGGAGCGCACCATCGGATCGAGCGCCGCCATGGGTTCGTCCATGAGCAATATCGCGGGGTCGAGCATTAGCGCGCGCATGATCCCGACGCGCTGCTTCTGGCCGCCGCTCAGTTCTCCGGGATACCGGTCGAGTAACTTGAGTTCGAGACGAACGAGTTCGGCGAGCTCGCCGAGACGGCGGTCGATGCGCTCGCGTGGCCAACGCAAATGACGCGCCATGAGGGCCGCGTTGTTTCGCGCGGTGAGGTGCGGAAAGAGGCCTCCATCTTGAACGACGTACCCCGCGCGGCGCCGGACGCTCATGGCGGTTGCGGGCGTCACGGCAATCCCGTCCACGCTCACGCGCCCTGTGTCAGGCGCGATGAGCCCGAGGATCAGACGAAGCAGAGTGGATTTGCCGCACCCGCTCGGGCCGAGTAACGCCAGGCACGTGCCCTCGGGCACGACCAGCGTTGTCGGGGCCAGAACGGGCTTGCCTCCCAAACGCTTGGCGGCACCGTCAAGCGCGATCACGCCGCGAGCGTAACCGAGAATGACTCCGGTCCCACCCTCCTCCCGGCCCCCGCTCGGTCGGACGATGAGCCAACGCGGCAAAGGGTGAGCGACCGGCTGAGCGACCGTGCGGGTCGAGGAAGGCGACGTATCGAAGCATTTTTGAAGCGAAACTTTCGGGTCGCGACAGTAGAATGCGCCTCCCATGAGGTTTCTCGGGTCTCTCCGTGTGGTCTCCGCGGCCTTGCTCCTCACCGCATGCGGCTCCTCCAATCAGGTGCCTCCCGCGATTCCCGCGGCCCCCGCCCCCGTGACAATGCCCACCGTGGCTTCGTCTCCGACGGGCACGCCCTCCCCGGCGGCGGCAGAACCGGCCGCCCGCGTGAAAGGACAGAATCCGTTCGCCGGGGTGCGCTTCTATATCAACGCCTACAGCCAGGCAGCGCAGCTAGCCCAAGAATGGGAGAAGGGCCGCCCGGACGACGCGAAGCTCATCGCAAAAATCGCCGCTCAGCCCGTGGCGTGGTGGATGGGCGAATGGAGCAAGGACATTGAGATTGCGGCGCATAACCTCGGCAGCGCCACCCACAGCGACGGTACGGTCCCGGTGGTTGTCCTTTACAACGTTCCGAACCGGGATTGCGGCCAGTATTCGGCGGGCGGCTCGGTGTCCCCCGAGGCGTATGGCAAGTGGATCCGCCAGTTCGCCAAAGGAGCCGGTCCGTACCGTTTCATCGCGGTCCTGGAGCCGGACGCCCTGGGCCTCATGACCAAGTGCCTGTCGCCCGCCGACCAGAAGGCGCGGCTCACCATGATCCACGACGCGGTCGACGTCCTCGAGGCGACGCCCGGCGTTGCGGTATACATCGATGCGGGCAACGCGAAATGGGCCCCCGCGGCCGACATGGCCAAACGACTCCAAGGCGCCGGAATCGCGGACGCGGACGGATTTGCCCTGAACGTCTCCAACTACATCGCCAACGAACCGACCATCGCGTACGGGCACGCGATATCGGCGGCCCTCGGCGGCAAGCATTTCATCGTGGATACGGGTCGCAACGGCAACGGGGCGACGGCAGACGCGGAGTGGTGCAACCCCGAAGGCCGCGCCATCGGACTCGCGCCGACGACGAATACGGGCGACCCGCTCGTGGACGCGTTCTTCTGGATCAAGCCGCCCGGCGAATCCGATGGGACGTGCCATGGGGGCCCCAAGGCGGGTGAGTTCTTTCCCGAGCTTGCGCTCGGTCTCGCGAAGCGCGCGAAATGGTAACGGGGTGATATTCGACAGGTGAGCCGGCAAGAGCCCGTGCCGGCGTTGGGCGCTGCGCTCCGTGCTTCGAAGACGAAAAGGGCTATGGCGGGCCGTGCTCGCGCCCGCCTTGGCCTTAGATCGCTCGCAACCCCTGTTGAACACACATCTTACAGCCCTAGAAGGGAACGGGCGGCGTGCAGGTCGGCAACGACGGCGTCCGCCAAGCGGACGAACGATTCGTCCGAAGATTCGGGAACGGCGATCACGCGCATACCCGCTGCCCGGCCAGCGCGTACGCCGGCGAGCGAGTCCTCGAGGACAACGCACCCGTTCGGGCTCACGCCGAGGCGCGAAGCGGCTTCCAGGAAGATGTCTGGCGCAGGCTTCGGGCGCGCGACGCAATCCCCGCTGACCATGGCGCCGAACCGCTCCCGAAGGGCGAAATGACCCAGCGTCGCTTCCACGAGCCGGCGTGATGACGACGATGCGACCGCGCACGCGACGTTTCGCGCGCACGCGGCATCGAGCAGTTCTAGGCATCCTCGTTTGAGCGCCAGGCGGTCGACCCGGGCTATGAATGCGTCGACCATCGCGGCGCTGTCACGCTCGATGTCGATTTGGAAGCCGAACGCCTCCTCCATGACGCGGAGCGCGTGGACAAGACCGCCTCCGACGCATCGGCGCGCGATGTCGTCGGTCCACACGCCTCCACGGGCGCTCACGAATTCGCTCTGCAAATGGAACCAGGCCGGCTCCGAGTCGACCATGAGTCCGTCCATGTCGAAAAGCAGGGCGCGGCAACCGAGCACGGTGCGTGGGTAGCACGTTTTGCCGTGGAGGCGGCGCGCTTCATGTCCGGCGAAATCGGGGAGCATTCCCTCGCGGGGCGCGATCTCCGTGGCAGCCATTCGCCGTGAACTCGAGCGCGCACCGCGCGAAAGGCCAAGAACACTGTAACCGCTCGCGTCCGAGGACGCACTAGAGTGGCGGAATGCTGACTTTCTTTGGACCGCGCGCAGCGTCCAAGCTTCGAAGCTTGATTTTCCTTTTCGTGGCGGGCGGTTCTTCGTGCCTCTTCGGTGTGTTCGGCGCAGGGTGCGGGCGTTCGGACATTGAGGACGAAATCGGCGTTCCCGACGGATCCCCGGTCATCGTGGCCTCTAGTGATGGTGCGGTCCTCAAGGGCGTACCCGTGGACGGCGGCGAGGACGCTGGACCGAACGAGGCGGCCGTCGTCGTCACACCGAGCGACGCCGCTTCGCACGATGGATTGAATGACGCAATATCGACCGACGCGGAATCGACCGACGCGACGGCGAAAGATGCCGAATCGACCGATGCGACGGCGAAAGACGCCGAATCGGCCGACACGACGGTGACGGATGCCGCGCCGGGAGACGCAACGGCGAAAGATGCCGAATCCACCGAGGCCGAATCGCCCGGGGCCGATGCAGAAGGGGGGAGCCCCGAGGCCGCGGTGTGTGCCGCCGGGGAAGCGGTTTGCAACGGCGCTTGCATCAATTTTCGAACGGATCCTCACAACTGCGGCGGTTGCGGTCTGGCCTGCGCTGGAGTGGACGTTTGCTCGGCGGGCTCGTGCGAGCTGGTCTGTGCGGCGGGCCTTGTCGACTGCAACGGTGCGTGCGTCGATACCACGAGCGACACTGCCAATTGCAACGGGTGCGGAAATGCCTGCCCGGTAGGCCAGCAGTGCACTTCGGGAGCCTGCGAATGCCCTCCCGCTGTGCCGACCTTCTGCGCAGGCCAATGCGTAAGTCTCGCGTCCAGCCCGACAAATTGCGGCCAGTGCGGCAACGTCTGTCCGGGCGGACCTGGAGGAAGCGGGGTTTGTTCGCTCTCGGCATGCGGCACGCAGTGCGCATCGGGGCTGACCGACTGCAACGGTGCCTGCGTGAACGAACAAAACGATGGCGCAAATTGTGGGGCTTGCGGAGCGTCCTGCGGGGACGCGGCTGCGTGCGTGGCGGGCGCGTGCGTGTGCCCGACTGCGGGCCAGACGTTCTGTGGCGGCGAGTGCATCGACACGATGACCGACGCGCTCAATTGCGGTGCTTGTGGAAATGAGTGTCCCTCTGGCCAGGCGTGTTCGGGCGGCGCGTGCGCTTGTCCCGCAGGCCAGTCCGCGTGCGGCACCGGATGTGTCGACGAGAAGACCGACAACGCCAACTGCGGCGGATGCAACGCCGCATGCGGCGCCGGGACTTCGTGCCAGACTGGCGTGTGCAATTGTTTGAACAACGGCGTCGGGTGCAATGGCGGTGCGTGCACCCAGATTCTCAGCGATCCCAATAACTGCGGCGCGTGCGACAACGCCTGCGTGGCCCCTCTCGTTTGCTCGCTCGGGGCATGCACGAGCGCCTGCGCGGCCGGCACGGTCGATTGTGGGGGGGGGTGCGTCGACACGACCGCAGATCCATTGAACTGCGGGGGATGCAACGACCAATGCCCCATTGGAGCCACGTGCAGCGCGAGCACGTGCGCCTGCAGTGCTGGGCAGACTGCGTGCGGAGTCACGTGCACGGATACCCAAACCGATCCGCGCAACTGTGGCGCCTGCGGCCGCCGCTGCGGGCCGGACCGGTCGTGCGTGGGCGGCGCGTGCGTGGCCGGGTGCCCGTCGACGGGTCAAATCGTGTGTGGCGGCGCGTGCGTGGATCCGGAGACGAACAACGCCAACTGCGGCGCGTGCGCCAACCGGTGCCCAGCCGGTGCCCTGTGTGTGGGGGGAGCCTGCTCTTGCCCGCAGGGGAACTCGCAATGCGGGAACGCCTGCGTCGACCTCGACACGAGTGACACGAATTGCGGCGCGTGTGGGACGCGATGTCCTCCCACCGCCCCTCGATGCGCGGGCGGCGCCTGCGTCATTACGTGCACGAGTGGGCTCAGTCTGTGCGGCAACACGTGCGTCGACCTCACGAGCGACAAGAGGAACTGCGGGTTTTGCGCGCAAATCTGCGCCGGCAATCTCGTGTGTGACAATGGCGAGTGCGCATGCCCGCCGGGGACGACGAACTGCAGCGGAACCTGCGCGGACACGCTGACGAGCAACATCAATTGTGGCTCCTGCGGTACCCATTGCGCGGCCGGCTTGACCTGCCAGAACGGTACATGCACATAGAGTCGCGTGTTTTGAATGGCACGTTCAAAAACCCGCTGAAGGGTCAACCCCTTGGTGTTGGCCCGTCGCTCTTCACCTCGCCGCGCGGCCAGCGGGGTCCACGCCGGGCGCACTCCCGCGCCTTCGTGCCCCGACTGCGACTCGCACGCCGGATGGGCGCCCGCACGCGAGGTCCCTTACGCGAGCAATCTCTCGCTCATACTGCACATCATTCAGGACCTCGAGCCTAGCGAGCACCGCACGTGTGGCGCGCGCCGCGTCGCCGTACGCAGGCGCCCCGGCGAACTCATCAAGTAACTCGGTGAGAAGGGCGCGGCGCACATACCGCTCTCCGCGGAGCGTGTTGAGAAGCAGCTCGATTCGCTTCCTAGGCTGCATCGTTTTCGTCATCCGACTGCGTGGCTTGAGGAGCACGCTCCGTGCCGGGTGCCAGCCGCGGACGCCGCTGCCGCGAACGCTTGCAGCGCCCGTGAAACGCCGAAGACCGTCCGTCGATGCCGCTGGGCGCGCGCATCGTTGCCCCACGTGAGACATGTTGGCGCGAGGGCCAACGTTGGCCGTCGATCGCGCTCGGGCGCCTCGTTGGACGGTGGATGCCGAACCGAGAGAACGGGGTCCCGCTCCGTTGGTTGGTTCACGGTACGGCTCGCCAGCCGCAGAGGTTCCGACGAGCGGTCGAACGCGCGTGCGTGGGCATGCGGAAGCCAGGGAAAGGCCCCGATTTTATGAAATCCTAATGTTGCCGACGCTACGTTTTGGTCACGGAGTTGCGCCGTGCACTTTTCTCCCTACCACTCAATCGTTCGTCACGCGACCCGAGTTGCGGCCCAGTACCGGCAATGGGGTGACCGCGATCTCTTGCCCGTGTTCTCGTTACTCTGGGTGGTGACCGCAGCCGTGGTGATCGGGCATCTCGTCCGACGCGACGCCTTCGGTCCGGAGGAAACACTCGCGTTGGCTGTCGTCATTGCGCTACCATGGCTGATGATGGGCCCGCGGCGCTCGGCGCCCCGCGCGGAGAAGCCCTAAACACGCGTCATGCCGGCGTGCCGGCGGGCGACCATACCCCCTCCTTCGCACTAAGGCCGCTATAGCCCATACGAGTCGAGCGGGTGAATCGGAATTGGAAATCGTTGGGGACAGTACCGGTCACGAGCAGCCGAAGGAATTCGCGTGACCACACCACCGGCTCGAGCCCGCGCATCTCATGCACGGCCATCGCGTATCTCGCGCACATGGCGCGGACCTCCTCTGGCTTGAGAAAGAGCCGGAGCACGTGAAGATCACGGGGTGTGTTCTTGACGAACCATTCGACCCCTTTGATCACGACGAGCCAAGAAAGCCAACTTCGATTGAACGTGTGAAAGAAGAAGAGGCCGCCAGGGGCGAGAACCCGCGAGGCTTCGGCAATGACGAGCGCCGGCTCGTCGACATGCTCCAGGAAGTCCATCGCGCACACGACGTCGAAAGCGCCATCGGCAAACGAAAGTCGACGCGCGTCGCCAACGGCGTAGCGGACCGACCCGGTGCCGTCATGGCGCGCCGCGGCGGCGAGGCTGCCTTTCGACGCGTCGACTCCGGTGACAACGTGGCCACGCTCGGCGAGCGCATTGGACAGAAATCCTGCGCCGCACCCGACGTCCAGCACGCGGACCCTTTGCCCGCGCAGTCTCTCTGCGATCGCGCCGTCGATCCATGGGACACGGCAGCGCGCCTCCGCCCGGAGCAGCGCGACCGGATCGTCTTGCGCGTCATACCATCGCTCGCCGAGAGACTCGTAGATGGCGTTGTTCACGGTATGGGCGGAGCGCGTCGTGGCCATGGGACGTTCCAATAGAGGGCTTGAAAAAGGCAGAATCCTGCCGCCGTCGCGAACTCGGCGGCGACCACTCGCGACGCCGCGGTAGGATTAACGAGCCATGTTTCGACGGAAGGTGCTCTGCGGGCGACCGCCTGTAGGTCGAGCTCTGGGCCGCTCGCGAGTTGCCAGAGGGAGCGATCGGTGGGTGGGTGCAGGGCCGGCCAGAGCAGGCCCGTGGCCAGGAGCGTCAGCGGATGCGCGACGAAGAGCAGAGCGTGGAGCCAATGCTCGCCAGGGCTGCACCTGCGCGCATGAACGAGTTCGTCTTTGGTGATGAAGAGACACGAGAGGGTCGCCAGCCCCACATAGATCACGATGTTGCGCTCGGTGGGGTTGACGGCCCAAACCCATCCGACGCAAGCAAGCATCGTCAACGTGTCGAGTGGATGGCCCACGCGCTCCCAGCGGCCGAGACCCCGCACGCGGTGAAAGTGCAGCTCGTCGAAGCCCATGGCCACGGCCTGGATCACGAGCGGCGCGAGCAGTGCTGGCGTGAGGTTCATGTCTTTGCCATCAGCGCGCCGGCTACGGTCAGCCCCGGACCGAACGCGAGGCTGACGACGAGCGTGCCGGCGGGTATATCGGCGGCAGCCAGAATGTTCATCCAGATGTGCGGAAGCGTGGCGGAAGACATGTTGCCGCAACGCAGCAGCACGTCGCGACTCGCGACGACCTGCGCCTCGGACAGTTCGAGCGCCTGCTGCACGACATCGATGACTTTCGGTCCCCCGGGGTGGATCGCGAAGATCGCCGCGGCCGCGTGCTCGCCAAAGTGGAATCCCGCATCGCCGAAGAGTCGGCTCACGAACCCGCGGGCGGCTTGCGCGATGCGCCCGGGAACTTCGCGCGAGAGCGTCATGTACATCCCGTGGTCCGACGCCATCCATGCCATCGCGCCTTCGGAGTCCGGAAGGATCTCCTCGTGGGTCGAAAGCACCGCCAGGGACGGCTCTGCATCGGGCCCCCCATCACCGCACCCGACCGCATAGCGAATATGCCCGTCGGCGAACAGGCTCTGAACGACGAGCTGCTCTGGAGAATGATCCGCGGGGCGCAGATGGAGCGTACAGACTTCGCTGTGAACGATGTCTGTGCGCGTCAACGCGCCCTCCGAGCCTCCGCGCGCCAGAAAGCCTGCGGCGATGCGTATCGCCGGCAGGGACGCATAACACCCCATGTGATACGCATGCGTCACGCGGGTGCGATCGCCCCAGCCGCGCCTGCCCACGAGCTTCTGGGCTGCGCTCGGCGACGCGTATCCCGTGCAGGTGACGTGAACGAGATCGCGCGGCGGCGTGTCGTCGTCTGCGTAGAGCCGGCTGATCGCCGCTTCCGCCGCGCGCGCATAAACCTCCGTACGGGCGTGCGATCCGGCCCCCTCGGGCCGTCGGACGACGTCATAGATGGGCATGTCCGCCCAGTCCTTGTGATTGCCGTCCGTAATCTCGTAGCCGCGTGTGGCAATCTTCTCGGGCGAGCAACCGTAGCGATAGAGCAGTTTGCGGAGCCTTCGGTGAAACGCTTCCGCGTCGAACGCGCCCGCATCAGGCGAGCGCGCATGTTCTGCCTGCGTGTGCAGCGCCGCGAGCCACTCGAGCACCTCCGCCTGAGTGGCCTCGTACGCCGGCCGCGCGCTCTTGAAGTGGCTGAGGCGAGCGGCATTGGACGGCGGAGAGCGGTGCATGCGCGCGGCCGAGTCTTGCACGCCGATGCCGGTTTGGCGTAGCCGTTGCGACTTGATCGAGTCGCCGCGCGTCACGCCAGGTCGAATGCGAGAACCTCGGCGCCGGCGACTCCTTCCAACGAAAGTCGTGGCTCATCCGAAATGGCCGCAGAGTCGCCCGCAGACAAGGCCCGTCCGTTGACCCGCACGTTCCCCCGCGCGACGTGCACCCAAACGTGGCGACCGGGCCTTATGGCGAGCTCCGCCGTTTGGCCCTCGGCAAACAAGCCAGCGTAAAGCGCCGCGTCGGTGTGCACGGTAACGCTTCCGTCGCGCCCTTCGGGCGAGGCGACCAAGCGAAGGCGCCCCTGCTTCTCTTCGGGCGGGAACGTCTTCTGCTCATAGCCGGGTTTTATTCCGAGGGTCGTCGGCACGAGCCAGATCTGGAGAAAGTGCACGGGGTCGGTCTTGGACGCGTTGAACTCGCTATGAAGCACGCCGGTTCCCGCACTCATCCGCTGCACGTCGCCGGGCCGAATGATCGAACCGGTACCCATCGAATCGTGGTGCTCGATGGCCCCGTCGAGAACGTACGAAATGATTTCCATGTCTCGGTGGGGATGTTTGCCGAAGCCCTGGCCCGGAGCGACGCGATCTTCGTTGATGACCCGCAGCGCCCGAAAGCCCATGTGGGCAGCGTCGTAGTAGTCGGCGAAGGAGAACGTATGGTGGCTGTCGAGCCAACCATGGTTGGCGTGGCCGCGCTCGCCAGAGAGTCTAACGGTCATCATGGGGTTCGTGCTCCAGACGAACCCATCATAACCCAAGCGCGCCGAGACCGGAGCGTCCGCAGAGGGTGTTGCCACAGGCTGCTGCGCGATTCGATGCCGGCGTTGGGCGCTGCGCTCCGTGCTCAAAGCCGGAAAGGGCTATTCCGCGCGGTGCTCGCGCCCGCCTTGGCCTAAATTGCTCGTAACGCCTGTTGAACACCCTCTCAGGCCTTCGCGGCGGAGTGGTACTTGCGCTTGATGGCATCGATGTCTACCGTCGGCGGTGGCGTCTTCATGTCCAGAGACCGCAACAGGTCGAGAAGGATCTTGGAGATCGCGAGGTTACGAAACCATTTATGATCGGCCGGGATCACGAACCAGGGAGCGGCCTTCGTGCTCGTGCGGGCGAGCACCTCTTCGTAGGCCGCCATGTACTCCGGCCACAACTTGCGCTCGGTGTAGTCCGCGTCGCTGATCTTCCAGTGCCGCTTCGGGTCCTCCAGCCGCTGCTTGAATCGATGGAGTTGTTCGGTTTCGCTGATGTGGAGAAAAAATTTGACGATGAGCGTCCCGCTCTCCACGAGATCCTTCTCGAAATCGTTGATGAGATCGTAGCGTTTGGACCAGACGTCCTTGGTCACGAGAGAGTGAACGCGGGCCACCAACACATCTTCGTAATGAGACCGATTGAAAATCACGATTTCGCCGCGCGCTGGCGCCTGCTCGTGCACGCGCCAGAGAAAGTCGTGTGACGCCTCCAGCACGGACGGCACTTTGAACGCGTGAACGCGAGTGCCCTGCGGGTTCATGGCCCGCATCACGTGTCGCACCGTGCCGTCCTTGCCGGCCGCGTCGAGCCCCTGCAGGCAGATGAGCAAGGAACGCCTGTTTTCCGCGTACATCAAGTATTGCAGCGCGCCCAGCTTTTCCACGAATTTCGAGGTCTTCGCTTCGGCGGAGGCCTTGTCGTCCCGCCCACCTTCGGTCGCTGGGTCGATCGTGGAGAGCTTCACAGTGCTCCCCGGTTTCACCACGAACTCCTTTCCATAATCCGTCACGTCGTCGGCCCGCCGGCGTCGCGTGACGCGTTCTGCAGAACCCGCTGAAGTGCGTTCTTCGCTTCGTCCTGAATCCGGCGAAGATGATCGTTGCCTTTGAAGCTCTCGGCGTAAAGCTTGTAAACGGACTCGGTGCCGGAAGGCCGCGCCGCGAACCAGCCGTACTTCGTGATGGCCTTCACGCCGCCTATCGCGACCCCGTCTCCCGGCGCGCTCGTGAGCACGGCCATGACCGGGTCGCCCGCGAGCTCGGCCAGAGCGAGTCGGTCCGCGGTGAGGTTGGCGAGTGTGCGCTTCTGATCGACCGTCGCCTCGGCATCGATGCGCGCGTAGCTCGACTCACCCAGCTCGGTCACCAGCGCGCGATACTGCTCCCCCGGATCGCGGCCCGACCGTGCGGTCATCTCCACCGCGAGCAGTCCCATGATGAGTCCGTCCTTGTCGGTCGTCCACGGAGACCCGTCGGCGCAGAGAAACGATGCGCCCGCGCTCTCCTCGCCGCCGAAGCCGAGCGAGCCGCCCAAAAGGCCGTCCACGAAGTACTTGAACCCGACGGGCACTTCGACGAGCCGCCGGCCGAGGCGGGCCACGACGCGATCGATCATGCTGCTACTGACGATTGTCTTGCCCACCGCCACCGTGCTCGCCCAGCCTTGTCGGTGACGAAATAGGTAGTCGATAGCCACCGCGAGATAATGGTTCGGATTGAGTAACCCGGCGCTTCGGGTGACGATTCCGTGGCGATCGGCATCCGGGTCGTTGGCAAAGGCGAGGTCGTACCGGTCGCGGAGCCCGATGAGACGCACCATGGCGTCAGGCGAGGAGGGGTCCATGCGGATCTTCTCGTCCCAATCCAGGGTCATGAAGCGGAACGTCGGATCGATCTCCGGATTGACGACGTCGAGCCGCAGGCCGTAGCGCGCGGCGATGGGCTCCCAGTAGTCTGCGCTGGCGCCGCCGAGCGGGTCGACCCCGACGCTGAGTTTAGCGCCCTTGAGTACGTCCGCGTCGAGGACGTCGTCGAGCGCGCGCACGTACGCGTCGCGAAAGTCGAACGAGTGCATCGTCGGCGCGGCCCGCGCACGCCGGTAGGGCATGCGGAGAACACCGTTTAGCCTCGCCTCGAGCAGGGCATTGGCCGCTTTCTCGATCGCGGTCGTGGCGGCCGAGTCGGCGGGGCCGCCGGAGGGCGGGTCATACTTGAAGCCGCCGGAGTCCGGGGGATTGTGCGATGGAGTGATCACGATGCCGTCCGCAAGGTGGCGATCGCGGCCGCGATTGTGAGACACGATGGCACGCGAAACCGACGGCGTGGGCGTGGGCGCGCCGCGAGCGTCGATCATGACGTCCACACCGTTGGCGGCGAGCACTTCGATCGCCGTGGCGCGCGCGGGCTCCGACAGGGCATGCGTGTCCCAGCCGAGAAACAGCGGGCCGTCGATTTGCTGCTTCTTGCGGTGGTCGCAGATCGCCTGCGTCATGGCCAGAATGTGGTCCTCGTTGAAACCGAGGGCCAGCGACGAACCGCGGTGGCCGGACGTCCCGAAAGCGACGCGCTGCGCGGGGACGGTCGGGTCCGGCCGCTCCACGTAGTACGCCGTCACGAGCTTCGGCACGTCCACGAGGCGCGACAAAGGGGCGGGTTGCCCTGCGAGGGGGTGACTCGTGCTCGCTGTCATGCGTTGGCCGATCGCTGGCGAGAAGGGGGCGCGAAAGTGCGCGAACGACTCGTACCATCTTGGAGGCCGTGCTGCGAAGACTCGCCGGGCCTCCCTGCGAGAGGGAAGCCCCCCAAGAGCGCCGACACCGGTTCGGACGCGCGACCACGCAGGGGCAGGAAAACGAGCGGAGCGTTTGGGTGGGCATTTCGACCGCACGAATCGGCGCCTCGCGCCGACGAACCGGGGATGAAGATGCCTCCGCCGTTTGCTTTCGACGAGCCACCCCGCCGGCGTCTCAAGCGAACGGTACGGAAGGGCCCCTCCCGTTCCGACCTACGAGACCGAGGCGCCCGCGGGGCGGTCCATTTCTCACGCCCGGCGGCATTCGTGCCGTCCGGCAGAAGTGCGGCCACCTGTTGGGCGGCGGCACTAGGCAAAGCCGCGGGAGCGGCTTTGGGGGTGAATCGACGAGCGAAGCGACGAGAGGGGGCGAGAGGCCCTAAAAGAAGTCTAGGGCCGCTCGGGCGAAGCCGGCCGCGAAGCGGCGGTCGAAGTCCGGACAGGACTTCGGCCGAGCGGCACTAGCGGGAACACGGCGAACGAGTACAACAGCCCGAGCGTAAGGACCGCTCAAAGAAAGCCGCCGAGGAAGCGAACATGAACCAAGGGCAGCCGCCGAGAGCGGCAAAAGGGATGAGAGGAAACGCCATCACGGTCATGTTTCCTGCGGAAGGCGATCTCGACGAGATGATCGCCGCATGGCTCTTGGACAACGGTGCGGACTTCGAGGTCAAGAGCAAGAAAGACAACGCGCACATGAAGCGCCGGCCCAAGTGGGCGACGTTTCAACGCGGTCCGGTGGCCGCGACGGCAAAACGTTCCTGGGAAGTTTGACACGACGCGCTGCGAACGGCCGACGGGGGCCGCTCGAAGGGTGGAGCGTCACCCTTGGCTCCCCTCGACGCGATGCGTTTACTCTTCGGATTGACGCAACGTCCGTGTCCAGAGGACCGTGTAGCGGCCGGCATGCGGGTTCCACGCGGTGGCGGCGGGCGGCACGTCCGTTTCGAACAGGACGAGGTTCATTTCAACGACGTACTTCGTCCCTTGGAGCGGGATTCCGTCCCGCTCCGTGGTCCAGGCGGCGCGAGTGCGTTCGAAGTCCGCCCCGGTCACGAGAGCGTGCCTTCCCCGGTCCGGCCTTGGTTGGCCCCGCGCGAACGCGTAGACGTCCGATTCGATTCCGATGATGGAGGCCGACTCTGCATTGACCTCCGTGAACGCGAGTGCGGCGGCGTCAATGCGGACCAACAAGGCATCGAGGCCGCGCTCGATCCCAAACCCGGCGGGCACGCGGATGACGAGCTTGCGGAGAGCCGACCCGTCCGGCCCGTCCGGTACCGAAGCCGGCGAGCGTCCGCATCCAACCAAGAGATGAACGCCCAGCAGGGCCACGCGAATGAAGAGCTTGGATCGCGAGGCGGGTCCTGCATTGACCCATGTGGGCGTGGTGTCGACCCGAGCCGCCACGCGGGTTTTGCGCGCCGGTCTCGGCTGACGCGAGCCTAACCCCCTCCCGACCGCCATCGAGGCTCTTTCATTGAGTGTCATGCCAACCGTAATTGAGTGACGGGCCGTGCCCGCAGCGGCCATACACCGAAGAGGAGACGGCGAGCCGTGTCAGCGGAAATGCATGCCGGCGCTGTCGTGATTGTCACTACATCCTGTAGTGCGGCCTTCCGAGGCCCACGTGGCCACCTCCTAGGAGCGCGTCCCTAATGGCAAAAGGAATACTTATAATGAGGCGGTACCGTTTCCTAAAAGCGAAATGAGATACGATATGCGAGGCGCACCCATGGCAAAAAGAGAGTTTCGAGCAAGGTGGTATGTGACCCTTGCAACGTTCGCGGCCGTCGCCGGGGCTTGCGGCTCCTCGGAGAAGTCCGAATTCGCGAGCGGCCGGACGGGCTCGAGCGGCAACAGCGCAGGCTCGAGCGGCAACGGGTCGGCAGGGACACTGGGCGCCTCGGGGACCTTGGGCAGTGGCGGAAGCTTGGGCAGTGGAGGCAGCTCGGCCGCGGATGGCGGCGTTGCGGTCGATCCGCGTTGCGCGGCCGGCGTCACCACCACGATCAGCGGGACGATCTACGACCCAGCTGCCTTGGACCCACTCTACAACATTACGGTCTTCGTTCCGGATCCAGCCGTCCCCCTTCCGACGCTCGCGCGAACGGGTGCGACGTGCGGTGCATGCGCAGACTTCTACCCGAAGTCGGTCAATGCGGTCGCCGTCACGGACGCGAATGGGAATTTCAAGATCTCGATGACCGCGGGGGGTCAGCCCGTCTTGGCAGGAAAGAACGTCCCGCTCGTGGTGCAGACCGGCAAGTGGCGCATGCAGTATACCCTGGCGAACGTGGCGACGTGCGTGGATAACCCTCAACCCGACAAGAGCTTGCACTTGCCGACCAATTCGGCCGAGGGGGACCTGCCCGACATCGCGATTTCCACGGGGAGTGCAGATTCGCTCGAGTGCCTGCCGCTGCGCATCGGAGTGGATGCGGCGGAGTACACGGCCGGAGCGCCCACGACGGGGCACATTCATATCTACAAGGGGGAGGGCGGCGCCACGACCACACCGGCGGCCCCCATCTCGTCTCAAGCGCTTTGGGACTCGACCGCGGACTTGCAGCAGAACGACGTGGTCCTCCTTTCCTGCGAGGGCCAAGAAACCGTGAACATGACGGCGGCAAGCCAGCAGTCGCTGTCGGACTATGCGTCCGCGGGCGGCCGGGTGTTCGCCTCGCATTTTCACTATGCGTGGTTCAACACGGGGCCGTTCGCCGCGCAGAATCTCGCGATGTGGACGCCCGGGTCGAACCATATCAACGACATGATGGCTTTCCCTGGCAACGTGGTCACCACCTTGAACGTCGGGGGAACGGCCTTCCCCGAAGGCATTGCGCTCAGCGCGTGGCTCGGCGCGGTCGGCGCGCTCACCAACGGCCAGCTTCCGATCTGGTTCGCGCGTGGCAACGCGGTGGTCACGGCGGCCAATACAGCGTCTCAACCGTGGATCACGTTCGACGGAACGGTTCCAGCGCCGGGTACGAACGGCACGCAATACTTCTCGTTCGATACCCCAGTGGGGGCGACCGGCTCGGCGAAATGCGGTCGCGTCGTCTACAGTGACCTTCACGTGAGCGGCGGCCCCGGAGCGAATGAACCTGGGGTGCTTCCGGACTACCCTGCGAAGCCGAATGTCGCTCCCGCGGGGTGCGCGAGTCATCCGCTTACGCCGCAAGAGAAGGCGCTGGAGTTCATGCTCTTTGATCTCTCCTCGTGCCTGCAGCCCGTGGGGATGGCACCTCCGGTCATTATCGGGCCCCCACCCCGCTGAAAAGGGCCCGCGCCGCGCAAGCTCTTGCTGCGACGCGCTGGCCCGGGCCCTTCGAGGAGCGGACACCGTCATCACACTTTGCCGCAACTCGGTGGGCGAAGGTGAACGTGTGCCTTTGCGGCGCGTTGCGGTTCGGCGACCCTCGACGTAAACCGTGGGGACACGTTGGAGGATGGATGCGCCGTGCCCTAGGTCACCTGATGGCCTCGTTCGTACTGGTCTCTGCGACTGTGCGCTGTGGCGGCGAAGCCTTCACGGCGGGTGGCAATGACGCATCGCTCCGGGAAGACCGGTCCGCTGTGGACGCTGCCGGAGACTCCGCGCTTGAGGCAGACGGCGGCAACGCAGACGGCGGACGCCCGGCGGACGCGGGCCTCGGTATGGATGTTCTCACGATCGAGGACGCCGATCGGATCGGGCGTGAGGCCGGCCGCCGGTTCGATGCCGGATCGGATGACGACGCAACGGCGCATGACGCGGAGGGACCGGACGCGGAGGTGCGCGATAGCGGCGAGGACGCTGGCGTTCCCGATGCGGGCCCAGACGCCGGGTGCGACCTTCTTTGTGGCGCGGTCTGTTGCACGAGCACGCAGCACTGCTGCCGGACCTTGCTTCGCGCCGGCGGTGCACCGGCAGATCCTGGCCATTGCGAGTCGCTCAACCTGGCGTGCCCGCTCGCCGTGCCGGTGCCATCGCCGCCTTTGAACTGAAGAGGGCGGCGTCCCATGAAGGGGGTCGCGGTGGGCGGGGCGCGCGAAGATCGATGCCGACGTTGTCCGCGTCGGCATCGATCGGCCCACCAAAGACTCTCGTGGCTTATTTCACGAAGAGCATTTCCTGGTAGGTCGGAAGCGGCCAGAGATCATTGGCGATCAGCCCCTCGAGCGTGTCGGACACTTCTCGAATTGAGAGCATCACCGGAAGGACCGAGCCGCAGAAATACGCCGCTTCTTTGACGACGCCATCCGACCCGGAATGCTCTAGCGCCTTGTCGAGCGCCTTGATTCGGGTCGTAAGCGTCGTCGTCAGGTTGGCGATCTCACCGATGAGCGACGAGTCGAAGGGAAGGCCGGCGGCCTTGACCGAAGCCGACGTGTCCGCCAGCTCCTTCAGATAG
Organism: uncultured delta proteobacterium; assembly: GCA_963831555.1. Lineage (GTDB taxonomy): Bacteria > Myxococcota_A > Polyangia > Polyangiales > Polyangiaceae > Palsa-1150. The sequence continues at coordinate 101,651 of CAWHQT010000006.1, read as the reverse complement.
CGAAAGACGCTGGGCGAGATCAACGTCTTGGCCATCGACTGCACGAGCTTTGCCTCGACGTTGACGCTCTTGCAGTAGTGCTCGAAGTAAATTTCATAGCGGCTGTGAAGCTCGCGCGGCGAAAGCACCTTGTACTTGTCGAACAGATCGATGACCTCTTTGCGCTGGAACGCTCCGAGGGAGTCGACGGTCGTCTTGGCGTTGGGCAGGCCTCGCTTTTCGGCCTCAGCATGCCACTCGTGCGAGTAGCCGTTCCCGTTGAAGACGACGGCGCTGTGCTCGTTGACGATCGTGGCGAGGATTTCCGCGACCGCGGCGTTCAGGGCCTTTCCGGAGGCGACGGCCGCTTCGAGCTTCGACGCGATGAAGTCGAGCGACTCGGCGACCATGGTGTTGATGACGAAGACCGGGCCGGCGATGGATTGGCCCGAGCCGGCGGCACGGAACTCGAATCGATTGCCCGTGAACGCAAAGGGGCTGGTTCGATTCCGATCGCCGGGGTCTTTCGGAAGCTTCGGGAGCGTGTCGACGCCCACTTCGAGCGTTCCCTTGGATTTCGACGACTTGGCGCCCCCGGCCCGAATCTGCTCGAACACGTCCGCGAGCTGTTCGCCGAGGAAGACGGACATGATCGCGGGAGGGGCCTCGTTGGCTCCGAGCCTGTGGTCATTGCTGGCCGACGCCACCGACGCGCGGAGCAAATCACCGTACTTGTGCACGCCCCGAACAACGGCCGCGCAGAACACCAAGAACTGCGCGTTGTCGTGCGGGGTCTCGCCGGGATCGAGGAGATTGCCCTGGGTCGCGTTGCCGAACGAGAAATTGACGTGCTTGCCGGAACCGTTGACGCCCGCGAACGGCTTTTCGTGCAGCAAGCACACGAGATCGAACCGTTCGGCGACGCGCTTCATGGTCACCATCACGAGCTGCTGGTGATCCGTGGCGACGTTGCTGCTCTCAAACATGGGGGCGAGTTCGAACTGGCCGGGCGCCACTTCGTTGTGCCGCGTCTTTGCGGGAATGCCGAGCTTGAAGAGCTCCCGCTCCACTTCGATCATGAACGCCAGAATGCGCTCGGGGATGGCCCCGAAATAGTGGTCCTCGAACTCTTGGCCCTTCGGGGGCCGGGCGCCAAAGAGCGTGCGGCCCGCCGCGACGAGGTCGGGTCTCGCGTAGAAAAAGTGCCGATCGATGAGAAAGTACTCTTGTTCCGCGCCCGCGTACGAAACGACCACCGCCGGGTTTTGATGCCCGAAGAGCTTGAGCACTCGCTGCGCGTGGGTGTTGAGCGCCTGCATCGACCGGAGGACGGGGGTCTTCAGGTCCAAGGCTTCGCCCGTCCACGAGACGAACGCGGTCGGAATGCAAAGGGTTGCCCCGGTGACCGTCTCGAACAAATAGGCGGGACTCGTCACGTCCCACGCCGTGTAGCCGCGTGCCTCGAACGTGGTGCGAATGCCTCCGTTCGGAAAGCTGGATGCGTCCGGTTCTCCTTGAACGAGCGTCTTTCCGGAGAACTCCGTGAGAGCGCCGCCCTCGCCGTCCGGGCTCAAGAAGCTGTCATGCTTTTCCGCCGTCATGCCCGTCAGTGGATAAAAGACGTGGGCATAGTGGGTGGCCCCTTTGGCCAGAGCCCAGTTTTTCATCGCGGAGGCGACCACGTCGGCCACCTTCGGGTCCAAGGGGAAGCCGCCGTCGATCGTTCGCTTCAGCGATCGAAAAACGTCCTTTGGCAAGTGAGCCTTCATCAGCGCGAGGCCAAAGACGTTCGAGCCGAAGAGCGACTCTGCCGATGGATCTTTGAAATCGACGCTCGTGGGCGTTGGTTTGTATCCGATGGCCCCCGCCAGCGCGTCGAGCCGAACACCGTTTGCGGTCATGGATGTTTCCTTTCGCAGATCGCCACCGCCGATCGGCGGAAGGCGAACGCGCGGCACCATCGAACGGCTCATGTTTCAAGAGGAGTGCCGGAGCGTTTCTGTTGAGATCGTTTGCAGGCGGCTGACGCCCACAACGAGCGGGGAAGGCCGGGTCGCCCATCCTTATCGAGATATTTGCGTGGGGCCGATCGTCCATCGGTGATCGTCTCCAATTTCGATTTCGTGCGCGCCCTACGCGCCCGCCACCGTTTCAACGCCTCCCAAAACCCGTACGAAACGGAATCGAAATGCGCGCCGCCTGGGCTTCGCTTCGACGTGGACATTCATGGTTTTCCGCTGCCGTCTGGAGTAGGCAGAAAAGTTATGGAGAGCTCAGTTCCGATCGGTACGAAACGGATGATCGACGGCCGCCTCCGCGTCTTCTACTACGGATATTGGGTCAAAGCGTACGATGCCCCCGCCGACACGCTCCAGGCAAAGAAATGGCTCCTCGAAGCCCTCACGCGGCGCCTCTTCAACCATGTGGAGCACGGCATCAACGTGCCCGGGAAGCGCCTCGGCGAGGCCCGGCGCTCCTTCGAAGCGGAAGCCGACCCGCAGCGGCGGCGCGTGAAAGGGGCGATGCTGGCCGGCGCGCTCTTCAATCGCGCGAGCGATATTTTCACCAAGCTGGTGGAGATGCAGGCCCTCGGGGTCGAGGTCGATCCCGGCAACACGCTCATGCGTGAGTGTGACGATCATCTGCAAGAAGCCCTCTCGCTCGGGAAGATGGTGCTCCATCGGAGCGGCGAAGAAGGGCTCGATGAGCTGTGGGGAGAGCCCTTCAAAGCCTTCGCGTATCCCATCGAGGAGTTCTACAAGAGTCGCTACGTCAAGATCGCGCAGACGATGGAAGCGATCGATCTCGTCCGCGACGCGCTCGTTCGAACCTTCGGCACTGTGCCCGGGTTCGGCGGGGTCGATTCACTCATCGCGGAGTTTGCCGAGCGAGCCAAGATCAAATCGGAGACCTTACGCACGGACGCCGAAATCTTCGACGTCTGGACATCGTTCGTGGTGGCCGCCGAGAAGCTCGTCGCGTTTCGCCCGTCCGCGTCCTCCGCAGCGCATGATGCATCTGGCGCGGACGAACAGCGGGTCGCCTACGGGCTCGAGCTCATTCGTGGAGGCAAGGACGTGATTTCGCACATGACGCGAAGCCGGGTGCCCATGCCCAAAACGGTGGCCGAGTTCGTGGCGCGGTGCGAGCGCTACCGCGACGCGGCGCCCGCCTCGGCGCTCGGGTATCGCGCAAGAAGCGTCCTCTCCGCATCGCACCCCTAATAAGCAACTATGGTCACCCTGAGTCTCGCTCCGCCTTGCCTCCGGCAAGGCTCCGCTCGACAGAATGGGCTCGCACGTCACGTCGAGGGGAGCGATGCCGCTCCTCCTCGAGCTCCCCAGCAGGACCAGACGCTCGTTGCCTACGTCGCGTGTCTCCCGCAGCCGGGCGGGGGGCTAGTCAGAAACGATGGTCACGCTTGCCCTGGTCACCCGGGTCACCGTGAAGGCGTGGCCGGAAATGGAAGTTGGGGGGCTTGGGGGGCGAGGATTTCTCCCAAAAACCTGGCTCGTGAAAGAGCTGCCCGGCTTTCCGGGGCGGCTCTTGGGTCTCGCTCCCCCTTGCCTCCGCCAAGGCAGAGCGAAACAGAACGGGGTTGCACGTCACGTCGAGGGGAGCGATGCCGCTCCACCTCGAGCTCCCAGCAGGAAAGACGCTCGTTTCACCCTTCGCTGTCTGGCGCAGCCGGGTGGGGGGCGAGTGGGAACCCGTGAGGCACCCATGAGTCAGACGCCGCATCGCGTGGTCATCGTTGGGGGCGGGTTCGGGGGGTTGAACGCCGCGCGCGAGTTCGCTCACGCCGCGGTCGAAGTTACGCTCATCGACCGCCGTAACCACCACCTCTTTCAACCTCTCCTCTATCAGGTTGCGACTGCCGCCTTGAACCCGAGCGATATCGCTAGCCCGATCCGCCGGGTGGTTCGCCACCAGAAGAACGTGGAAGTTCTGTTGGCGGAGGCTCGGTCGGCCGATCTGTCGTCGCGCGTCATCGGGCTCGACCAGGGACAGGTCCACTACGACCATCTCATCGTGGCCACCGGAGCGAGGCATTCGTACTTCGGGCGCGAAGAATGGGCGCCGTTCGCGCCGGGGCTGAAAAGCGTAGGCGATGCCCTCGAGATCCGCCGCCGCGTTCTGTCGGCCTTCGAACTCGCCGAACGAGCGGACGACCCCGCCGAGCGCCAAGCGTGGCTCACGTTCGTGATCGTCGGCGCGGGACCCACGGGCGTCGAGCTCTCCGGGGCCTTGTGCGAGATCGCGCAGCACGCACTGGCACGCGACTTCCGGCGTATCAATCCGGCGCAAGCGCGGGTGATTCTCCTCGAAGGCTCCGACCGTGTCCTGCCCCCGTATGCCCCGGACCTGTCGGAGAAGGCGAGAAAGCAGCTGACGCGCATCGGAGTCGAAGTCCGCACCGGACAGCGAGTGACCGCCATAGACGCCGATGGCGTGGGCATCGGGAGCGACCGAATCGCGACGCACACGGTGCTTTGGGCTGCGGGCGTCGCAGGCTCGGGCTTCGGGCGGGCGCTCGGCGTGCCGCTCGATCGCGCGGGCCGTGTCATCGTCGGGCCCGATCTGGCCATCGCGGGGCATCCCGAAGTCTTCGTCGTCGGCGACCTCGCTTGTCTTTTCCAAGACGGGGTCCAATTGCCCGCGGTCGCGCCGGCCGCCATCCAAGAGGCACGACACGCGGCGAAGAATGTCCTGCGGGCGCTCCAGGGGCAGGCCCCGACTCCCTTTCGCTATCGCAACAAGGGCGCGCTTGCCACGATCGGCCGATCCGCGGCGGTCGCCGATCTTGGCAAGATCAAGTTGTCCGGCACGCCGGCGTGGCTGGCGTGGCTCGTTCTTCACCTGCTTTTTCTCGTCGGCTTCCGCAATCGGCTGGTCGTGCTCTTCGAGTGGGCGTGGTCTTTCCTGTCCTACGATCGCGGGGCGCGCCTCATCACGGGTCCGCTCGAGCGAGAGCCGGATCAGGCCCGCGCCGAAAGGAAGGCGTTGGGGATGCGTTCGCGCAGCCCGGCCCCCGCCGCGACGGACGAGAGTCTTTAGAGCGAGAGTCTTTTGAGTGGACCATTCAAAAGACAGGTGCGAACCACCGGAAGCCTGAACGTTTGGACGGAAATGGGAAGTTGGAGGGCAGAGGACCTTCCCCAAACCTGGCTCTTGAGCGACCGCGCTCACGGCATGACAATGCGGCCCGGAGCACAGCTGTCGCCTGCTTGTGTGTGGCACGAGTTGCAATCGGCGCTCATCTGCGGCGTCGTCATCGCGATGCTCTTGCCATTGTACGTGACCACGGCCGTGAACGGCATGACGATGTTCTGCGACGAATAGAAGTTGCCAACCGTGTTCGGCGTCAATGTGATCTTGGTATTCTTGGCGTCGGTCAGGACCACGCTTGCGCCCTTGACGTTGGAACCATCGCATCCGTCCGGCTCGTGGGCGGTCGGATAGACCGTGCCAACGATCGAAAACTGGGTGCCGTGGCAATTGTAACACGAGAGCCCGGGCTCCATCGTCGGGCCCGTGCCGGAAACGTAGTTCTTCCCGCTCGTGCACTTTGCCGCCGCGTCATAGTCCACGCCGGCGTCCATCGGCACGGCGGGGCACACCATCATGCTGCCCGACATACCCGACGCACCTGTGGCACCCGAAGCACCCGATGAGCCGGTGGAACCCGATGAGCCGGTGGTGCCCGATGAGCCGGTCGTGCCTGACGAGCCGGTCGTGCCTGACGAGCCGGTGGCGCCCGACGAGCCGGTCGTCCCGAACGAGCCGCTGGTGCCCGATGAGCCGGTCGAGCCACTGGTGCCCGATGAGCCGGTCGTCCCGAACGAGCCGCTGGTGCCCGATGAGCCGGTGACATCCGACGACCCGGTAGCGGCCAGGGAGCCGCTGCCGCCCGAGGATGCGTTCGAAGAACCGCTGACGGTCGAGCCCGAGCCGGAGGAACCGGAACTCCCCGCGTCGCTCTCGCTCGACGCTCCCGACTCTCCGTTGCCTTCCACCGAGTCAACCGAGGGGCCCAAATAGCACCCCCAGACGGCGCTTCCGAGGATCAGAGCCAAACCCGCGCTGGTGCGCACCGAGGGCTTCACGATTCTTTGCCCGTGAAGTGGGCGGGTTTGCCGGCGTTCGTCTCGACCGTGACACTCATGTTCGGCGCCTCTACTCGGTTGAAGTCTTTCATGTTTGAAACCGTGAATCATCGGGCGAATTCGAGTGCACGATCATGCGCGATTATCTGACGAGCGGCAACGTGTCGATTTGCTTTCCAATTTAACAGCGGGACGGTAACGCTGCACTCCGCCGCCGCGAGTCACTTCGCTCCCGTACGGAGGCGGAGAAGCAGAAAAGGATTTCACGGGGAGTGGGGGGGACGGGAGGCGAAGTCGAGCCTCGATGGACTGCGACGTCGAACGCGCTGACGCGCTAATGTACCGTCCGATGGGTGATCGCGCTCCCTCCTCGCCCCGAGCGGGGTGCAAAGTTATAGCATTGTCATTCTCGACGCTCGCCGTGCTGTCCTTCGGGTGTGGAGGCGGCGCGACGTCGCAGCCATCGTCGGGGGATGTCGGTGAGCTCCAGTACTCGGACGCCAGCGCGAACGATGGCCAAGACGGCGGCGTCGGACCGCCGGCCCCTGGGGCTTCCGGACACGAAGGTGGCAATGGCAATGCCGACGTTGCGCCCGACGGCTCCGCTCCCGACACGGGGGCCGTGACCGGACAGGGCGGTTCGGGGGCCGACGGTGCGGTGGAGGGTGTGGGGGACGCCAGCCCGCCGCCCGCGCCGGCGGATCCCGTCGCGTCGCTCGGCCATTGCACGGGACCCACGGGCGCGTCATGGTCGGACTCGCGGGCCGCCTATGCCAAGTGGAAGTCCGATCTGCTCACGTCGGATGGCGCGCGTGGGTTTCTGCGGGTGCTCCGACCCAATTCGCCCAACGCCGTCAATACCTCGAACTCCGAGGGGACCGCATATGGAATGATCCTCGCGGTGGCGATGGACGATCAGCCGGTATTCGACGCCCTTTGGAAATACGAACAGAGTTTCTTGGACGGCAATGGCCTAATGAATTGGGAAATTGACCCGACCGGCAGCGGGCCCACGGCGGAGGGATCCGGCGCCGCAACGGATGCCGACGAAGACATGGGGTTCGCGCTGCTCTGGGCGGACCACCGCTGGGGCGGCCAGGGGTCTCTCGCAAGCGCGTATCACGATATCGCGGTAAAGCTCATCGATACCATATGGCAGTACGAGGTCGACCCGTCGCGCGGAAACGCACTCGCACCCGGTGACCAATTCGGGGGGGCGAGCATCGTCAACATCTCCTATTTCGCGCCCGCCTATTACCGCTTATTCGGTCAGGCAACTGGCAAAGCATCGGATTGGAACGCAGTCGTCGAAAGCTCTTACACGATACTGGCCGCAACGCTCAACGCCGCCAACAAGAACGCGACGAACGGGCTCGTCCCCGCGTGGTCCACGCCGGCCGGTGTGCCCCAGGCGCCGAGCGCGGCGTTGCCGACGAACGACCAACTCGACTCCTGCCGAACGCCGTTTCGCATGGGCCAAGACCTATGCTGGTACGGCGAGCCTCGAGCCAAGACCTACCTTGCGCAGATCAGCGGTTTTTATCAGCAAATAGGCGCGACCAAGATCGTCAACGGATACAATCTTGACGGGACACCGGCGCCCACGAATCCCACCGTGCATCAGTCCGCGGCGTTCGTTGGGCCGGCGGGCGTCGGGGCCATGAGCGACGGCGCGTTTTCGGTGCTCCGGGATGCCGCGTATGCGGGCGTGGCGACGCTGAGCGAACTCGATGGAAGCCTTTACTACACCGAATCGTGGACGGCGCTCTCCCTCGTCATGATGACCGGTGGATACTGGAACCCCGCCGGGCCGTGAAGGTGGGACGAACGATCGATTGTCCGACCAGCAAGGCGAATGATGGACCGAATACTGTCCCATCCTGAACAACACAAATTAGGATGGCAAGCGACTTGGCCGGTGTGCGGCTTGGGTGGAAAGAACGATGACACGATATGCGGCTTTCCTCCGCGGGGTGAGCCCGATGAATGCGAGGATGCCCGAGGTCAGGAAGGCCTTCGAGGCCGCTGGTTTCGAGGACGTCCGGACCCTTCTGTCGAGCGGCAATGTCGTGTTCTCGGCAGCCCCCTCGGTGACGACGTCGCTCGAGCGCCGCGCCGAAGCGGCGATGAAAAAGACGCTCGGGGCCGCCTTCGGCACGTTCGTTCGGTCCGTCGACGCGCTCCGCGCATTGCTCGCCTCCGAACCGTACGAAGGGTTTGGCCTGGACCCGCGCGCCAAGCGGGTCGTCACGTTCTTGCGCGCGCCGACCACTGCGGTTCTCAGGTTGCCGATCGAGCTCGACGACGCACGCATTCTCACCGTGACAAACCAGGAGGTCTTGAGTGCCTATGTGCCCGGACCGCGCGGACCCGTGTTCATGACGCTCATCGAAAAGACGTTCGGCAAAGACGTGACGACACGCACGTGGGAGACGGTCAGCAAGGCGGCGAAATGAGTCATGCGCGGCCTCGGGGGTAGATACCTCAGCCCATGCTGGGACCTTCGATGACACGGAGCATTCGATCGAATTCGCTGCGCGCGGTGCTGGGGAGCGTTCTGTCCGCTTGAAGTTCGGCCACGAGCCGCCGGGCCTGTACCTTCCCGCCGACGACTCGGCGGAGGCGCCAAACGACGTCGTCGAGGGCCCGAAAGACTTCCCTCATTTCCTTCCCGAAAGCCAACGCGCGTAGCAATGCGGCCGCGTCCTCGGGAGCGCCCGTCGTTTGAAAAAGGGCCGACGCCAGGATCGCCGCGGGTCCGTATTCCCCGGCCTCGCACGCTACCTTGACGACCATCCTGCAATCCTCGGGACCGAGCACCTCCCGATTCGTCACGGCGGCCATCACAGCGCAATCGAGCCCACGCTGGCGCGCGTATAAGTCCACCAGCAATTTGGCGCCTTCGCGGTTCAAGATCCCCGCGGTGCGCGCGATCTCCAGCGCTCGGATGGCGCTGTCGGGACAGCCGTTGGCAGCATCCACGGCGGCCGAGCAGTGAAGATCGACTTCGTACCTCGGCCGGATGTCGTCGAGCGCGGCCTTTGCGCGGCGGCCGTGACCTTGCGCGAGAGCCGCCCACGCAAGAGTGGTCAACGCCGCGTTGCGTGTGCGCGCGGTCTTTGCCTCTGCCGCCGCACGGGACGCCACCTGAATCGACTGGAACGAATCGCCCTCGGCCAGCATCCGGCGGGCGCCCTCGAGCTTTGCGACCGCCGGCCGGTCGCTCTCGTGACGCGTTCGGGCCCATCGGACCCCGGCACCCGCGGCGATCCCGAGCGACAGAAGCACGACCGCCGCAGTTCGGAATCCGGTGAGGTGCAAGCCCATCACAGTCACGACGAATAAGAGGGAGAGAAGCGTTGCCGTGCGCGAATTCATGACAGCCATTCCGTTCTGATTGCGAGCCGTTCTCTTCTAATGGTGTGTGGGCGGAGACCCGGCGAGCCCGAGACCCGCGGAGGGCACTCTGTGAGGAGCGGCACGCTGGGCACGACTTCTTCATGGCGTTGCCTTGCACGTTGCCCGAATCGAAACGATGGCCATTGCGCGTATGCGCTCGCTTGCTCTCTCTTGCCACACATGTTGCGCCTCGCACCGATGCGAGGTGCGTGCCACCAGCTCGGCCACGACGCGACGACGCATGCGCGCATGCGCGGCTTTGCGCCAATGTGCGTCGACGCGGCCGCGTCGAGGGGCTGAAGCGCCTTGGAACACGGGCCTCGCCGAAACCTCTGGACAGAGCGTCCCTCGCCTCTCCAAACTTCGGCGATAACGATGGCGCCGTCGCGCCCCCTTCGCTTTTCGCCTTTCGGTTTCGTCGCTGCGGCGTCTTTTGCGCTCGCGTCGTCCTGTGCCTCGACAACCAATTCGGGGTCTGGAGGACCGGCCTCGAGCGGCTCGACGACCTCCGGTCAGGGCGGCTCGAGCGGCGCCGGCAGCGCGGGGAGCGAGCGGGGCGTCGAGCAGTGGCACTGCATTCACAAGCGGATTGTCGGCAGCGAGCGGCACATCGACCAGCGGGGCCGCGTCGACTAGCGGCTCGTCGGGCGCCAGCGCGTCCGGAGCGAGCGGGACATCCGCCGCGAGCGCCGCATCGGGCTCGAGTGGCGCGTCTTCCGGAACGGCGGGGACACCGAAAGGGGGAACCGCAGTGGCGGACGGAGGTGCGGGCGAAGCCTCTGCCGCGACGAGCTGCACCAGCCTTCCTTTGTGCGATGGCTTCGAGAGCGACATGGCAGGAATGCCTCCCGATCCCACCCTCTGGAACGTGATCATGGGCTGCAACCCGAATTCGGCGAACGGAGCCGTCGACGGCGGGGGGGTCACCGTCGGGATCGACAGCTCGCAACGCCACACCGGGAACAACTCGCTGCGGGTCGTTGGCGGCGACTCGTGCGGATACTACGCCGTCAACACGAGCGCCTTCGCCAAGCTCGGCCCGCAAGTGTATTCGCGCTTCTGGGCCCGCTTCTCCGGCCCATCGATGAACCATAACGGGTTCGTGTCGATGTATTCGGGCACCGCCACCAACTTCTTGCAGAACTACTCGAACAGCGAACAGCTCCGTCTTGGATTCCAGGGCGATGTCATCGTCTGGAACTACCTGAGCAGCGACGCAACGCTCCCCGACATCGATTCCATGGGCGAGGCCCAAAGCGTGGCCGCGGTGGCCAGCGAATGGAGCTGCATCGAGTTTCACCTCGACCAGACCACGGGCAATATCGAGTTCTGGTTTCAAGCGCAGGAGTCGGCGACGGAGGCCAGCGTCGCGCGCACGCCCTGATCGATAGGATACGCAAGGGCCACGAGCGTCAGCGGAATGGCTGCCAACATGCCGTGAGCGCGAACGGGAAAAAGCTCGGGCGCCACATTCCAAACCAGCAGGGGTCCGAGACTCAGCAGCGTGAGGAGGGCAAGAACGGCCGATAGGGGATCTCGTACGGGGCGGGATGGAGCGGACCCTACTTCGGACGCGCAGGCGGCGACTACGGCCTCTCGCATGCTGCAGCGAGCCGCAGTGTAAGACGGGTCGGACGCGCGATCGAGCGCTCGCACTAGGCCTTGAAGTTGTTAGAAACAAAGAGCTCCGATGCCTAGGAAGCTCGATCGCCATGCCGGGCAGCTCGCGGCCCTCGGGAGTCCGATTCGCCTCGCGATCCTGCGGTACGTCGTTCAAGGCAGCGAAGAGGGAACTGCGGCGGGCGACATTCAGGCGAAACTCGACATGCCGGGCTCGACGCTCAGTCATCATCTCGAACGGTTGTCCGCCGCCGGTCTTCTCGCCTCCCGTCGAGAAGGAACGTTCATCCATTACCGCGCCGAATACGCCGCGCTTCGCGCGCTCACGGATTACTTGTGGGAGGACTGCTGCAAAAGGGGACGAGGCAGTTGCTGCTGATCAGCACGTTGGCTCTCGCCATGACGACCCCTTCATTGGATTCTTTCTGGAAGCGACCTCGATTCCGTAGGCTCGTTCGCAGAGCGCACGCGTAGAATCCACGAATGAAGCGTTCCGGTATTCCCTTCGCCGCGGTCCTGGCCACCGGCGCGTTCGCGGCGGCTTGTGGAAGCTCGGGCGCCAACCCCGCGAACGTAGCCAGCGACGCTCGGGATGCGTCGCTTTCGAATGGCGCGGATGGCAGCCCAGTGCTGGGGGTTGGTGAGGGTTCGGCGCAAGGCCCGCTGGCCGTCGCCCCGTCGAACCCCCAACTGACCGTCGTCACGGGCTCGCCCGTGCCGACCGTAACGTTCACCGCGACGATCAACGGCGGCCCCACCGGGGGCGTGACGTGGGCGATCGATCGAGGCGAGCTCGGTTCGATCGACTCGACCGGGAAGTTCACGCCGTCGGGGACGATTGGAGGGGTCGGCAACGTGTCCGCCACACTCAATGGTCAAACGGCGTCGAGCACGATCACCATCGACATCGAAGCCGCCGATGATGGAGATCCGGGGTGGACGGCCACCCCGACCGACGCGGGGGCGGGAGGGTACGGCGGCGTCGGTGGCAACGGGCCGGGCGCACCGCCCACGATTGCGCAGACCGGCGCGCTAAACGGCGCTCCCACCCCAGACTCCGCCGTTTCGATCCTTTATCCCTACGACGGCACCGTGTGGCCTCAGGGGCTTCTTGCGCCGCTGCTGCAGTGGAACCCCGGCGCCCACGCGTTCGACTCCGTTTACGTGCATCTCCAAGAGGCTCACTTCGATTACAAGGGGTATTTCGCGTCGAACACGGCGGGCTCGTTCGTCAATGTCCCGATCCCGCAAGCCGCATGGACCGCGATGGCCTATTCGAACGGCGGGGAGCCCGCGACCCTCTCGCTCGTCTTCGCGGAGGGAGGGACCGCGTACGGTCCCTACACCGAAACGTGGACGATCGCGCAGGCCACGCTGCAGGGGACCATCTATTACAACTCGTACGGTACGGCGCTCGTCCGGAACTCGGATGGTCTCGACAGCTACGGTCGTCAATACGGGGCAGGGACTCTGGCGATCAACCCGGGTGCTACGGCGCCCGCCCTCGTCGCAGGGGTGCAGAGCTTGGGTGCGATGGGCAACGGAGTGGGCTGTCGCGTGTGCCACACCGTGGCGGCGAACGGACAGTCGCTCCTGACCCAAGCATCGTCCGCGGACGCACTGGACTATTCTCAGACCGTCGGCATCAATCTCGCCAACGACACAACGGCGGGAGCGGGAACGCCGCTCGCAACGCCGAATCTGGCCTTTCCCGCGTTGTATAAGGACGGGACCTTGATTCTGTCCCAGGGGGGCTTCTCCTACAACGGATTCACCGGTGGGCCGACCCAGCTTTATACCGGTATGGGCAATCCCGTCATGGGGGTCACCGGTCTTCCGCCGGGCCTCCAAGCCGCGCTGCCGTCGTTCTCGCCCGATGGCGCGCATGTCTCTTTCAACTTCTGGTCGGGGACGAGCGTGGCCGACGGGGGCATCCCGCTCGCAGGCGATCAGATTTCGCTGGCCATGCTCGACTTCAACGGGTCCAACGTCTTTTCGAATCCGCGCGTGCTCTACACGCCCCCCACCGGAACCGCGGTAACCTACTCGTCCTTCTTTCCCAATTCGGCCGGCGTCGTCTTTGAAGTCGAGTTGTCCAATCCGTCGGGGCAGCTTGGCTACACGTGGCACGGGAACACTGCGGAGCTGTGGTGGCTCGACGTCGCGACCGGTACGGCCCATCGCCTCGATGCGCTCAACGGCTATAGTTCGAGGGGCAGCATTTATCTCCCGGCGCAGTCGTCGCCCGGCGATGGAGGCGCCCCGCCCCACACGCCGGCGATTGACGTCACCGTGAACTACGAAGCCACAGTCAATCCGATCGCGTCGGGGGGCTACGCATGGGTCGTGTTCACGAGCCGGCGCATGTACGGAAATGTTGCGGGGCTCGACCCGTGGGCCAGCGATCCGCGCCAATACCCCTGGCTCGACGAGATCACCGACAAGAAAATGTGGGTGGCCGCGATCGACATGAACGCAAAGCCCGGGACCGACCCCAGCCATCCGGCGTTCTATCTTCCGGCGCAAGAGCTCCATGCGGGAAACTCGCGAGGCTACTGGACCGTGGAGCCGTGCCGGCCCAACGGCCAGACGTGCGCCACGGGGGACCAATGCTGCGGAGGCTTCTGCCAGCCGGGGGCCGACGGCGGGGGGCTTCAATGCACGGCCGTGGCCCCCGCATGCGCGGGACAGTACGAAAGGTGCGTTACCTCGAGCGACTGCTGTTCCGCGACGCCTGCGATTCAATGCATCAACGGCCGATGCACGCAGCCCGCACCCCGGTGATCCGATCGCGCGCGTGGCGCGCACAGGGCCGAGCGAGCAGCCACCCCTTCAGCCTTTCCGGAGAAGCGCCATCGCCGCTATCTGAATCGACAGCGCCCCCCGCATCACCGCCTCCCGCATTTCAGCCGATGGTGGGCGTGCGCTCCATCGGTCGATTTCTTCGCGCAGTTTCTGGGCGCACTCGACCAGGTCGATGACGTCGTCGGTCGGCTCGACGCCGCCAAGGCAATGGAGCGCCAGATCGACGGAGTGTCGCGCGCGTTCGATGCCAGCGCTTCGCGAGGCGAGAGGGGCCAGCCACGCGTTGGGCGATGTTCCGATTGTGCGATTGTTCATGGACGGTGAACCAACGAGACGGGGCCCTCGATGCCACGACTCGTCGGCGCAACTCGTCCGCTCGTCGGCGAGGTCGTGGCCTCGATGCGGCCCGCGTCACTCAAGCCACTGCGGGGCCGCTGCCGGGCTGGTTGGCGCGCAGGCTCAGCGCCACGATCATGGCGAGCATCGAGGAGAACGCGCCCCCCACGAACGGCGTCGCCGGCCCGAGGTGGGCATAGAGGATGCCCGACCCTATTGGACCCACCGTGCGCGCAAGGCCGCCAGCGGACTGCGCAACGCCGAGCACCGCTCCCTGCTGCCTCGCTCCCGCGTGTTCGGAGGCCAGCGTCGACAAAACGGGATTCGTCAGGCCGACGCCGAGGCTCATGAGGACCATCCCTCCCACCGCGGCCGGCGCGTGCCCCCCGAACGCGATCACGAGCAGCCCGGTGAAGGTCGCGAGTGCCCCGAGCACGAGGATGTTTCGCGGGCCGATCGCGGTCATCAGCCGCCCGATGAGAAGGCCCTGCGTCACGAGGCCGACCAGGCCATAAAGCGCAAAGACGTGACCGATATCTTCCTCGGTCCATCGGAATCGTGACGAGACCAGGAGAGGCAGCGCCACTTGCAGCGTCGTCATCGAGAGGAATGTGAGAAAGTAGAGCACGAGGACGGCGACGACCGGGCGTTGGCGCAGGAGTTCGCCCAGCGACCGCCGATCCGCGGGGCGAAATGTTCCGGCCGCGGGTGCGATGTACGTCTCGGGCATCAGGAGGAACGTCGCGACCAGATCGACGAGCGCGAGACCGGCGGCGATGAGTGGCGGGGCCGCCGGTCCGAGCCGGCTCGCCCACCCGCCGAGGGCGGGTCCGAACACCAATCCGAGACCGATCCCGGCCCCGATACGGCCCATTCCGCGCGCGCGGTGGCTGCCGGCGCTGACATCGGCGACGGCGGCCTGGCAGGCCGCGAGATTGCCGGCCGTCGCGCCGGCGAGGATGCGCGAAGCGAACAGGAGCGGGAGCATCCGCATCCCGCTCGCGGCGGCAAAAAGGATCATCGACGCGGCGTTGCCAGCGAGCGATAGCAGGATCACGCGGCGGCGGCCGACCGCGTCGGACAAGCGTCCCAGAAAAGGGGTCGCCACCAGCTGTGTCAACGAAAACGAAGAGAGCAGAATCCCTACGGTCTCGGCGGTGCCGCCCATCGACTTCACGTAAAGCGGCAAGAGAGGAATGATGATCCCGAAGCCGGCCAGATCGAGAAACGCCGTGAAGAAGACAAGGATGACAACGCGGCGTGCACGCGGGTCCGGCGGCAGTGCGGAAGGCAATGACAGGGCACCACGCTAACAGAAGGCGCCGTCTCCGGGACGAACAACCGCGTGCGGGGCGACGGTCCGAAGGCGCCGGGCGTCTAGCAATGGTTCAGCAAAAACCATCCGGCGATCAGAATGGGGGGAACGCCAAGCAGCCATGCAAATCCATATTTCATCGAAAGTCCTTTCTTCTGAAGCTCCGCAAGACCGTAAGTGCAAACAGCGAGCCGACACGGCGGCGTGGGCGCGTTGGGGTGCCTGCGCGCTCTGCGGCCGAGCCCGCGCTCTTTCCGTAGCCTCGAGGGGCTCCGAATTGTCTCGGCGGGGCAGGAGTGCCTCGCGCTCCACAAGGGCCTCTGAAGAGCGCAGCTACCCGAGCTGACGGGAATTGGGACGTCATGGTCCGACCCACACTTTTGTCCGAGTCCCCGGCGCGTCGATGTTTGTTCGAATGCGTCCAGGCTGTCGCCAAATTCGTTCCTTACGACTTGCTCTGAACCGACGTGTGCGCGCTCTCGATGACGTCATGCACGAAACGGAGTTTTTCGATCGCGCGCTCCGACAGAATGAACGGATAAAGATCCGACAGGCCCATGCCGCGGTTGAGGCTATTCAGGGCGAACGTCAGTGGAAACCAACGGCCGATAAGATCGTCGAAATCGTCGAAGTCCAAGCGTCTTGCCGTCAAGCTCAAGTCGTCCGGCGGTCGCGATACTCCGATCGGCTCTGGACGCAGCGCCAGACCGTAGCTTCGGGCGGTCCCGAGGGTATCCACGATGTGCAGATAATGCGCCCACGTTTCGGCCCAATCTTCCCATGGGTGCATGGTGGCGTACGTGGTAACGAATCCCGCCTGCCAATCCGCGGGCGGTCCCTCCTTGTAGTGTCGTTGGAGCTCCGCGCTGTAGTCCTTGTACGGATCGCCAAAAAGCGCGCGAAACGGCCCGAGGCGATCGGTGTCCCGAATCAGGACGTCCCAATAGTAGTGACCGATCTCATGCCGGAAGTGCCCCAGTAGCGTGCGATAGCTTTCTCCGAGTTGCTCGCGCAGCTTCTCGCGAAAAGGCGTGTCTGCTTCGGCGATGTTGAGCGTGATGTGCCCGTCGTCGTGACCGGTCAGCACGGGCGACTCGGACTTCGCGTCAGTTTCTTTGAAAGAAAATAGGAGGCCGCCCGTCTTTTTGTGCCGCGATTCGACCGGGAGACCCAGCTCGTAGAGCGTATAGAGGAGTCGTTTCTTGGCGTGCTCGATGCGGCCCCACGCGCGAATGGCTCCCGGATGCGACAGATCCGGGATGACGTTGTTCAAGCGACAGCCGGCGCAGTAGGTATTGTCATCGGTCAAGGGCACGGCCCAGTTGCAGACACCGTGCTCGGTGGAATTCTGGCAGAGCCGGTACCGCCCGCTCTTGGCGGACGTGGCGGTTGCCACCAGCTCCTGGCCCTGCGATTCCATCGCGCTCATAATCCCATGATCAGGCAAGTACGCGAGGATGGTGCCGCAATGCGTGCAGCGGACGTTTTCGAAAAAAATGGTCTGACCGCACGTGGAACACGAAAAAAGCTTCATTGCGCGTCTCCGAGGCTGGCGATAACAGGCTCAGGCAGTACATAAGACGTACCGGCCCAATTCGGGAGGGCGTTGGCCAGAAAATGAACGCGCGCTCGAAGCCATGCTCCTCCAAGCCGCCCTCGTTCAGGGACAATACGAGCCCTGATCGGTGATCATCTGCGTGGCATCCTCGCCGCGCAAACGGGCCGCGCTCATCGCCGCAGGACCCGTCACCGCGGAGACCGAATCGATCGACTCGAACGTGCTGATGTGCCTCACCTGGCGAGAACGCCATCGCGATCATCCGCCGTGCCCGTGCCCCGGAGATTCCGAGCCGATGCAGGCGCTGGCAAATTGCTCGATCTCGCCGGGGCGCCACGTTATGGCGAACAGCCACCTTCGTTGCACTTTGAGCCCGTTAGCGCGGATATGGGCCACACGTTCGCGCAGCTCAAGTCGAGCGCGACCTCCGGAGCCCCGGTGCACATGACGAGGTTCCGTAGGTTGTCCATGGCGTTCCATCCTCACGGTCGCCACCGTCTTGCCAGACGCATCGACAACCGTGATCGAACCGGTACCGCTCCACGCCTGGTTGTAATTGAACGTCGTGGAGAAGCACGTCGTGCTGCTCTGCTTGACGGACAGGGTGGTGTTGCCCGACGTCTGATCGATGACGGCGCTCTCGACGACACCGTTGGGGAAGCACGTATTGTAGTCGTCGGTCTCCAGATTCGTCATCGTCGCGCAGGTTCCGGTTCCAACGCAGTTTGGGGCGAGACTTTCGAGGCAGCTCGGCAGGACGCACGGGCTCCCCCCGTCTCCGCCCACGCCCCCCTCACTGGACCCGCTCGAGCCGGTGGACTGGCTTCCGCTCGATCCGCTCGCAGGGGTGCCACCCGCGTCCGAGCCGCTACTGCGATTGGCGGCTGTCCCGGCACTGCCGCTACAGGCGATTGCGACCGGGAAAATACCAACGATGATGAAGATGCGCCGTTTGGTCATGAGAGTACGCTCTAACTAACGCAGGTAGCATGTCAGCGGGAAGATATTGAGCTTCACAATTTCGGCCTTTATGAGTCCGGCTACGATGTTGGCCCCGACGGTGCTGAGGTGAGTCGTTGGATCGGCGTAGTAAGCAGCGGCCTTGGCTTCGCCTGCGGCACTAAACGCTGCGAGAGTTTCGGCCAAGATGTCGATGACGGGAACATGCGCCGCGGCGCCGACGCTTCTTATGGAGGCCGGGAGATCGGCGCCGACGTCGTTGACGAGCTGGTTCGGATTCATCATGGTGGCGCTCGTCCAATTGTTGCGCGGGATGGGGGTCGCGAGTACCGGGATGGCACCCGCCGCCCTCGTTTCGTTGATATAGGTGTTTAGATTGGCTTCGTACTGTGCCTTCGGCGTGACCTTGTCGTTGTGCGCGAATTCGATCAAGACGATGTCCCCGGGTTTGAGGAGAGGCTTGATGGCCGGCCACATCTTGGGATTGTCATAGAAACTGTAATAGGGAGCGTCCGTTTGGCACGGGGTAGTTGCCGCCGAGCATTCCGTCAGCGCGCCGGAATTGCCATAGTTCGCTACGGAAAGGCCATAGCTAAAAAATTGGGGCAGCCACTGGCCCCATCCCGCAGTGGTAGGGCCGTCTTGGTCGCAGCCGGTTGAATCGGTTGCGATGTACAGGACCACATCGGTGGCGGCCGCCGGTGCGAAGGCGATTGAAGCCAGCTCCGACGATGGGCCGTTGAAGTACATGTCCAATCCGGCGATTCCGTCCGAAGCCATGGCCCAGTCGGGTTGTCCCTCGGGCTGGCGGACGTTGACCGACATCGCATAGGGGGCCGTCTGACCTGCGGCCGTATCGACCTCGGCCAGCATCTCACGCAGGCGTTCGGCCTGGACCACGGTCTTTCCGGCGACCGCACCGCCGAGGGCGAAAGAGACATCATAGTTTCCTGGGTTGCCGCCAAAGTGGCAAGCGATGCCGCCGTCTTCGGGTTGGCACATCTGCCTCGTCGTCGTGCTCGGCGTTGGAGGAACACCGAGGGCGGGGCATGCACCCCCATCCGAAGAACTCAGCGCACCGGCGTCACTGACCATTGCGCCGCCCGGCGAGCCCGAGCCCGCCCCAGCGTCCGTGGCCGCCGAACTCTGAACGCCGCCGGCGCTGCCGCTCCCACTGGGGCCCTGGGTTCCGCTCGAGCCCTGACCATTGCCCGCGCCCGACATTCCGCCCGAGCTCGATCCGGCGCCAGGGGTCCCGGTCGAACCCGGAGCGGCGCCCGAGCCTTGGCCCGAAGTCGGGCCTTGCGCTCCGCCAGAGCCCTGTGCGGAGCCGGAGCCTTGGCTCGAGCCGGAGGTTTGTCCGCTGCTGGAGCCCGCATGGTCGGAGCCGGGCGATGAGGAACACGCGAACGGGAGCGCCAGCAAGGAAGGCACTGCCAGATATGAAAACGGTTTCATGGTGGTCTCCGAAATGGCGGGAGAACATTTCTATCCGGATGATAGCGACTTCATACCTCCCTCCTTGGGATCTGGAGCGAGGAAACGTGATTTCTCGTGGGTGTCTCCATATTCCGTTCGCGACCGAGTTTTCGGGATCCCCTACACTGGAACGGCGTCCCCCGTCCGCCTCGTGGGCGAGCCGCGGCTCCTCGGCGGCCACGCGGACCGAGGTACGCGGCGAAGTGGTCGAACGGGCCCGGCTGGATTGCCCAATCTCGTCCATAGCCAAGTGTTGTGCTGTGTATGTACAGCATTGCTACGAGCGGAACGCCGCCGGGACATCGTCGGCCGCCGAGCATGGTTGTTCTAGGGCTCCGACGACCACGCGGGGGCGGCCGGCAACATCCTCTCGCTGATCGCCTCGTACAAGCTGCACCGCCTCGACCCCGAGCTGTCCCTCGTGCGTGGACATCATCCGCATCCTGCATGGCGCGGCATTCGCGTTCGAATGCGAGAGAGGCCGGCGCGAATCCCCGGCGCGCATGATCCCATTGGGGCGAGGGTCGGCGAATCAAGGCGATTCGAGGCCGAAGGGGCCACCCTTCGGGCGCGATGGCTTGACGCGCGCACCAATGTTGCGACATCGGTGCCCGCATTCGGTCGATGCGTTCGGGAATCACGCCTGGACACTGGCGAACGATCCCCCATGGAAAGCCGAACGGCTGCTCGTCGCCTCCGAACGACGTTGATGCGGAGACGAATGCGGGGACATGGGCATCCGCATTCGGTCGACGGGTGCGTGAATCGAGGCCGTTCGTCTTGGAATGCCTGATCATGCGTCCGCCCATCCGCCGGATGCGTGTTCGCATGACGATCAGGGACGGGCGACATGCCTGGCCGGGTCGCCCCATCAATCGCACGGGGTCGGTCGAATTCGCCTCCGATGGCGAATTTTGAATCGGGCTCGGAATGTCCTTTCGAGGGTAGACGAAAAGGCGAAAGGCACTCGCCGACGGACGAGCATGGGGGCTCGGACGCTGGTGGGTGCGCCCTCGGAATGGAGGATGGATCAATGGCTACGAACAAAGCAGAAGGAAAGGCCGTGGTGGTCGCCCGCCCGCAAGCGCTTATCGCGGGGGCGAACAAGCACCTGGCGAGCGTGACGCAAGTTCCGCTCGCTGGGCAGTCGCTGACACCGGCGCAGGTGATCGAGAAGCTGCAAGGTCTCGTGACGCTGCGCATGGCCGTGGATGCCGCCAAGGCATCGACCCAAGCGAAAGTGGCTGCCGAAAAAACCGACGCGCCGGCGCTGCGCACCTTCATGGGTGCGTTCGCGACGTACGTGAAGGTGGCATACCTAGACTAGATGGGATGAACCGGCGCGCGGTCATTCGGTGGCGAGCGCAAAAGGGTGACTGACCTCCCGCCTGGCCGAGGCTACCGACACCCCGCCGTGCTCAGAGGCACAAATCGTGGAAGGGGCCCAAGGAAGGTCAGTCGTGCGCAGCGTAGGATTGGATTTCAGGAGCGCGCCACATCGCGTGGTGCCAAGTCGTCCATGGCTCGTGACCCGGCGAGGGAGCGTGCAACCGGCTCGCGACGAGCTCGAGCCGTTGCTGGGGGCCGCGAGGGCGCCGGCCCAGGTGGCGTTCGAGGCCAGCCGGGAAGCGTGGCACGTGGACGACGTGATGGTCGGTTGGGGCAAGTAGCCCGTCCTTCTGAGCGCCGCGCAAAGCGACTCGACCGAGCGCTTGTCCGCACGCACCAGTTCGCGCTCGGCGACGTACCTTTGAACGAGGGCGTCGAGGGCTGGGCTCTTGGGTCCGACGTAGGCCTGACGGGTCGTTCCACCGGGCTCGGAGTACTGAAAGTAGAATTAGCTGCCGCGCTTGAGGGTGTTGGTGACAAACGCGCATGGGGCGTGCCCGATGCTGCGCCGAGCCTCGAGGGCGAGAAGCTGCTCGAGAAGCTCGGCATAGAGCGTCTGCACCGGGACCGGGAGGACGACCATGGGCAGGACTTATACGCAGGTTCCAGTTAACCTACGTATAATCCGGCCGGCTTGCGCACGCTCGCTTGCGTTGGGCAGTTCTTGGCCTGCTCGTCGGATGTTCGGGCTCCGACCGGCGCGCTCCGACCTCAGCGCACGAGAGGCAGCGCCCTTACCCGTATCGCGAGCAGCGCGTGGAGGTCGGCGTCGGGCGTGACGATCGTCCGCCCCTCGCGCAGTGCATAGATCGAGGATCTCCTTGTCGGCCGCCGTGGCGAAACCCACTTCGCTCGCGTGGTCGGCGACAAACCCGCGGCGTCGGGGCTCTGGAAAAATCATGGAAATTGTGGAGCACATTCGCGACGGCCAAGAGGGGCCGGCTTGGGAGGAGGCGCAAGCTCTTGCAAAGGCCATCCTGGAGACCCATATCGTCGCGCTCGCGACGGCCGTTCTTCAAGGCGGTCGGTTCGCGCTGCGCCGTGCTCTGGACACGTTCGTGTCCGGCCCAAACCCTGCGGAACGCAATCTCTCCGTGAGAGTCTCGTACCGGCGGTTGTCCAGAATCGCGGCGGACAAGTGGAACGCGCTTTCTGCGGAGGCACTGCGCCTCGTGCGCGCGACGAACCCAACCCGTGGCGTTGTCGTCGAGGGAGTGTTCTGGGCGTCGGCGAAGAACCTTCGCGACACGCTCGCCGTTCCTGACGGTGACCCAACCTCGTCGGCAGCTTTCACATGTACGAGCCGATTCTCTTCACGCACCAGGGCGCCCAGTGGATGGTAGCGAGTACCAGACCCGCGGCGTCATCTTTCCCGGACCTCCGTCGTTGCCTCTCACCCCGAGCGATGGGGCGAAGGCCGTCGAGTGGATACGCCAATCGTTCGATCGCTACAACGTGGTAATCGGCGCCGATAACCCGTCAGGGCCCGCCGTGATTGCGGAGCAGCGCGACATGGCCAAGACGTGGGCGGATCGCAATCACTTGCCGGTTTACATGGGGGGTTCGGTGCCGACGACGTGGCCGATCCCGATTCGCGCACGCGGTGGACCAAGACCACGCGGGTCGAGGCGGAGCGGCGCGGGTTTGGCTGGGCGTACTGGGATGACGGCGGAGGCTTTCGGGCCCTCGATCGAGCGACGCACGAGTGGGTCCCGTATCTGAAGGCCGCGCTCCTCGAGTGACGCTCGGCGACGTCAGCGGTAGGCATGCCAGCCGAGATCGATAGCCAAGCCGATGCCTGCCATCGCGATGAGCATTCGAAGGCGGGCAGGCGGCGCTTTACGAACGATGATTGGGCCGAGCCGACCGCCAATCAAGAATCCGAGGCCGAGCGGGAGAGCGACGAGCCAGCGTACAGAGCCGACGAATACGAACACGAGCGAGGCGAACGCATTGGCCAACGCGAGGAGTAGGTTTCTCGCCGCGCTGATCCGGGCCAAGCTTTCGTCCGTCGTCGCAAGGAGCAGCGAGACCAGCAGGACTCCGGAGGCCGCGCCAAAGTAGCCGCCATAAACCCCGATGATTGCGGTAACCGCGAGCAGAACGGGTTGATCGAAGCGACCGGGCGCGGCGCGGCGGGGCCGTCGCGGCAACAAGATCGCCCCGGATGCTCCTGCGATGAGCCAGGGCACGACGTATTCGAAGGAGGCCGCCGGCGCGATCATGAGCAGGAGTCCACCCATGATACCGCCGCCCACGGTGGCGAGTGCGAGTGGGCGGATCGAACGCGCCTGCCCGGCGAGCTCCACGCGAGAGCCCGACACAGAACCGATACCGCCGAAGACGAGAGCCACTGTGTTCGCGACGTTGGCGGCGACGGGGGGCAGGCCCAACGCCAACAGAACCGGGTAACTGACGAGAGAAGCCAGGCCCGCGACGCTCCCTGTGATGCCGGCTGCAACGCCCGCGGCAACAAGGACTGGGTACATCCACCACGACGCCACGATGTCTAATGTTCCCGGGACCCAAGGTTCAGCGTTTGCGGCAGGCTAAGCGGATGTTCGGCGTCTTCGGGATTTGGTGGGCGAAGACGGCCGGGTCGGTCGTGGTAGCTCACACGTTTGCATCGCACAAACGTAGGCGCGCGTACGCTCGCCAGCGTCCTCAATCCAGCGGACGATGTGGCTGCCGCGCCCGTAGCGAACCGGTCCCAAGAGCCTGCGCTGAAAATTGCCCGTGGCGCTCCGCCCGTGCAAATCTCCCGCCCCAACATGGCAGCACAGAAGACCAACACCACAAAAACGAAGCCCAGCAAGTCAGAATTTATTCGCGAACAACCGTCCGCGATGTCGGCCGCCGACGTGATCGCGAAGGGGCAGGCCGAAGGCATCACGCTCAGTACGGACCTCGTCTACGGCGTTCGCAGTCGTGCCAGGTTGAAGAAGGCGACGAAGGGCGCAGCAAAGAAGACTGCGACGAAAAAGGGCCACGCGACGAAGCGCGCGCAGACGACCAAAGCGGACTTCGTGCGAAAGCTGCCCGCCGCGTCTGCGAAGGTTCGCGCGTCGGCCAAAACCGGTAAGGCAAGGACGAAAGCAGAAACGAGGACAGCGACTCCGAGAAGGGGCGGGGCGGTACCGAGACCGATCGCCACCACCTCGTCCGCCGAGGATTTATTCCGTGCCGTAGCCGCCGAGATCGGGCTTGCACGTGCAACGGAGATCCTCGCGGGCGAGCGGGCACGGGTACGCGCGGTTATTGGGGGTGAGCCGTGACGGGCGTCCTTCGAGGCGCCCTTTTTTTAGGCTCTCCTCACGGCCGGCACCCTCCGGCACCCGCATGAGACGTCCGGCGATGTGCGTCGAGGGCTCCGCCGACATCGACACCGCAGCGCGACGTCTGGTTGCCGCCGACATTCATCATCTCGTTGTCGTCGACGGGGCCGGAGTCGCCGCGCAGCGCCGTGCGCCCCAAGGACTGCGACCGGGGGCTTGTGTCTGTGCTGGACGTATGGGAGCGATGCTCGGCCTTCCCGCGCGCGCGCAACTTAGGCCGGCAGCAGTGAAAGGTCACCGTTCGGTCAACGTACGGTAGAGACCGCCCCAAGTCTCGAGGACTGGGAACGTTCAGAATGAAACGCACGTTCGCCTCTCGATCTGCTCACCAGAGATTGCGGCAGACGAGTTCTCGTGAGGAGTAAAGCGAGACCGCCACCAAGCCCAATTCAGCCCTTGTGAGTTCGGGCGCGGCGCCCGGACATACGCCGAGTGAATAGCGCGAGGAGACCCACGCAGCCGGCGGAGCCATGCGAGGGAGGCTGAGGACCCGTGCCACGCCCTCTTCGACGCGCACCGCGGGGTTTGACCGCGCAAGATTTCTCCTCGGGGGAACGCGCTCGGTTCACAGGCGTCGTGGCCGTTTGCGACCACGTCGTGCACACCGGCCTCAGGGGTTGCGCCGCCGAGCACGGGAGCATTGGCAAGACCCGCTTGAACGCTCGAGCCGCAACCGGCGAGCAACGCCAATACGAAGACCGAAACGGGGATCGAGATGCCCATGGTTAAATACATGCGTCCTTGGACGCGGGAGGTCGCCGTTGACGAGCCCCTGCGACTGCGTGGCAACGTAAGGCGTAAATCGGTGAAAGCTCGTCGGTCACGCATCTTCAAAACGTCTTGAGCAGATAAGCCTCTTGCCGGGCTTGCCGCCTTGCGCAGCTTCTCTTGTCTTGCCGGCGCGGCGTTCGGTTGCGCCGAACCACGGTATCTCCCGGCGATTCGACGCGTCGGTGCACGAACGCCACACTCGCTAAATTGGCGGTCCGTGTCCTGCCGCGCAGTCTTTGCCGCGCAGTCTTTGCCGCGCATGCAGGACTGCGCGAAGCTCGCCGACGCAATCGCGCCGTTTGGCCCGACGAGCCGGCAGATGGCGACGCTGTACGCGACGTATGCGTCCGGCACCGCAGAGGCGCGCGCGCTGTGCGTGAGCGACCCGCTCGTGGTTGCGAGACGCCCTACGGTTCGCTTCCGCTGTGGGCACGGGCATGACGCAAGTGTGCCTCATGAATAACGCTTGGTTACTAATGCGCGATTCCGCCGCGAGGACGTCCAGCGTCAAATACCATGTTGAGCGACGTACGCTCTTTTCTAAGAGCGGTGTTGTCCTCACCGGCGCCGGAGGACGAGGCTCGTGCCGCGCTCGCGGAGCGAGCGCAGTCGGGCGAGAGCGTGGCGGCGTTCACACGCTCGCGCGGCTTCTCGGCGCCGCGGATTCGCTGTTGGACGAAGCGGCTCGGCGAGACAGCGGCCGTTGCGGCATCCGTTCCCGGATGGTGCCGGAAGTAAATTGGCGCGAATTTCCCGAGAACCGAACTTTGCCGCAGCTCTGCACGCAGGGTCTACGCCCGCCTAGCCGAAGCTGTCCCAGACCCACGGTCACGATGGCACGACCGGCGAGGTCGTTACCGGGCAGCTCGAGCACGCGACCTAAGGCGGCGGCCTGCTCGCGAGCCCGGAAGCGAGACGTACGATTCCTGCGTGTGGCACACCGTGGACGATGGCGAGTTCGCCGAAGTCTGTCCAGGGTCACGAGAACGCGGGCATCTCGTCGCGCTGAGCCTATGATCGCGCGATCACCGGGGTTTCCTCGCTCCAGTCCCCCGCCCATGTCGCGTCATGACCGGCGGCCGCGTGGTCGGCTCGGGCGCCGCCCCACACGCACGAGTCCAAGAGCAGCTTCACGCCGATTTCCTTTCGATCTCAAACGATTCGACGACCTCGTGATCGACAAGCCGGGCTCGCGTATTCGATGCATGCGGTAGCGAGCTGCGCGGCCAGCATGCATGGGGAGTTGCTGACCGTGAAGACCGCGAACCGACGCCGCACGCCTTCTAGTCTAGAACGAGTACATCAGCCGTGCGCGTCGAAGCACTGGCCTCGCGCTTCGCCCTTTTCGACCGCGTCCGTCTCTCGCCCGAAGGCTTCACCCTCGCCGAGCAGAAACGGCTGACGCGCCATCTGCTCGCACGCGGCCGGCGTCTGTTCAGTCTCAGCTATCACAGCCCGTCGCTGCTGCCAGGCAAGACGCCCTATGTCCGCGACGAAGCGCAGCTCGATCAATTCCTCGAGATGTTCGAAGCCTATATCGTCTGGTTCGCGAGCGAGCTGGGCGGCTGCTTCACCACCCCGCTTGAGGTCAAAGCGCTACTCGAGGCAGATCAGGCGTAACGCCGCTCAGCGCCCCGCCCCGCGTCATTTCCCGCGCGTGCTGTCCCATAGAAGCTGCATCCGCGCATCGAACGGTCGATCGTCCTTCAGTAATTCGGCGCGGGTGGCCCGCGCTCGCTCATCGGCCAGTATCTCTTCGCTGCTGTTTTCGATACCGGCGATGATCGCGGCGGCGACGTCCTCGGGCCGCGATTTCGCGCTACTAACCTCGGCTGCCATGTCGGTATCGATGTAGCCGGCATGGACGCCGATCACCAAAGTGCCTTGCGCGCGCCACTCGAAGCGCACCGATTTGGTCAGCGACCAGGCGGCGGCTTTCGATGCGCAATATAGGCGCCCTGCATCGGCACGCTGAACCAGCTCACCACCGCACGAAGGTGGTGAAGCCATCCTCGACCAGCACGGTACGGTGCTTCTCGACGAGCCCGACGACGGCAGCGGCGGTCGACCCGAGGTCGATCGCGGCGACCTGCGACGCATCCTGCTCGACTCGCTGCCCGATGGAACCATCGAATGGGGACGCAAGGTCACCGACGTCCACCCGCTCGGCGACGGGCGTCATGAGCTGACATTCGCGGACGGGTCGACGGTTACTACGAGCCTCCTGATCGGCGCGGACGGCGCCTGGTCAAGGATCCGGACGCTGCTGTCCGACGCGAAGCCCGAGTACGTGGGCATCTCGTTCATCGAGACTTACCTATTCGACGCCGACGCGCGCCACCCGGCCAGCGCAAAGGTCGTCGGCGACGGGGCCCTCTTCGCCGTCGCGACGGGCAGAGGCATTCTCGCCCACCGCGAAACTGACGGGCGCCCTGCACACCTACGTCGCGATCAGCAGGCCGCTGGGGTGGCTCGCTGGCATCGACTTCGCCAACCCGACGGCGGCGAAGGCGCGAATCGCGGCAGAGTTCGACGGCTGGGCACCGGAACTCACCGCACTGATCACCGACGCCGATACAGCCGTCCCCCGCACGATCAACGCGCTCCCGATCGAACATCGGTGGCAGCGCCTGCCCGGTGTGACCCTTCTCGGCGATGCCGCGCACCTGATGTCCCCGTTCGCAGGTGAGGGCGCCAACCTCGCGCTGTACGACGGCGCCGAGCTAGGCAAGGCCATCGCTGCGCACCCAAGCGACATCGAGGGCGCAGTCACCGAGTACGAGGAAGCGCTGTTCCCTCGGGGCGCGAAAGCCGCTGCCGAGTCGGCGAGGAACCACGGGCTCCTCTTCGGCGACAACACCCCGCGCGGCCTGCTCGACCTCCTCACTGGCCGAGAACCGACCGCGTGAGCACCGCCGGTCCGTCGCCCTGGGCTCTCTTCCGTCGAGGCTGCGATGAAGGGCGGCGGAGACGAACCCCGGCGCATGCCGCACCGAGGTGTCGGTCACACGCGCGAGGAGGTCAACGAGCCGTTGCTGATTCCCGGGCTCGACGGTGAAGACGTTGATGAACGTGACGAGCTTCGCTGCCTTGGAGATGGTGGTCATGTGGCCCAGACTTTCGTATCGGCGGGGGGCCGACGCTAGAGGCTAGAGACGGCCGCGGACCGGCGCATCTCTCGTGCCCTGCCCTCTCAAGGTCTTCGAGCGATGCGAGGCTTTCTCGTCAAGCGCGAGCTTCTCACCCCAGCGCGCGATGGCTTCCGCCACTTGGCCGAAAGCGCGCCCCTTGTCGGAAAGCTCGTACGTCACGCGCACGGGAGGACCATGCGCCACG
The DNA here is from genome assembly GCA_963831555.1 of uncultured delta proteobacterium. GTDB lineage: Bacteria > Myxococcota_A > Polyangia > Polyangiales > Polyangiaceae > Palsa-1150. The sequence goes on along the minus strand of CAWHQT010000006.1, from coordinate 73,262 downwards.
TGCCGAAGGACGAGGCCGCGCTCTTCGAGGTCTTTCAGGCGAGCCGACAGCACCTTGTCTCCCGGCCCCTCGGCGCGCTCGCCGAACTCGCTGAAGCGGAGCGGCCCAGCCAAGAGGACGTTCAAGATGAGCGCATTCCACGGGCGGCCAAGCACATCAATGGCGAACTGAAAGGCACGGCACCGAGAATCGACCGCCTTCGTCATGGTTTTCTCGTTGTCACTATCCAAAGGATAGCCGATTGACAAAAGAAAGCCATGCCCCAACTCTGAAGCCATGACTACCGCAGCAGAACGACGCATCGCACGCACCGTCACCACCCCGCCGCCCGCACCTGGGTTCATCGGTGAAGGGCACACGGCCGTCGATGTCGTCACCCCTGGCCCGCTCGAAGCCAGCGACCCGTTCGTGTTGCTCATGGACGACCGGCTGGACATCAAGACCCGCCGCCAGATTGGTGGGGCTCATCCGCATGCGGGCATTGAAACCGTGACCTTGGTCCTGGAGGGCACCCTCATCGATCGCGATGAGGGTGAGCTGAACGCGGGCGACGTACTCTGGATGACCGCAGGTCGGGGCATCATCCACAACGAGGCCGTCGAGGTAGGCGGCAAGGCCCGCATCCTCCAACTGTGGGTGCGGTTGCCGAAGAGCGATCGCTGGACCGCGCCGACCTTCCAGATGATTCGGAAGGCTTCGGCGCCTGTCATGACGGAATCCGGCGCCGTCGCGCGTCTGTATAGCGGCAGCACGGCGGGCTTGCGCTCGACCACTCAGAATCACGCTCCCGTGACGCTCGTAGACCTTGCGCTCGATGCAAACGCCACGTTCGAGCAGGAGCTTCCGCTCTCGTACAACGGATTCGTTTACGTGGTGGATGGCTCCGCAAGCGTCGGCGGTGTTTCGTTGCTGGAAACGGGTCAAGTCGGTTGGCTCGATCGTCCGAGCGGCATTGGCGCCGGCACCCTGAAGTTTGCTGCCGGTGAACGTGGTGCGCGCATCGTCCTCTACGCAGGTGAGCCGCAGCGCGAGCCGCTCGTCCACCACGGACCGTTCGCTGCGGGCTCGGTAGCCGAGATCGAAGAGATGTTTCAACGCTATCGCGCGGGCCGCTTCGAGAGCATGAGCGCCATCGCGCGCAGGGCTCGCGCAGGGAACGACGCGCGCCCGTGAATACGCACCAAGGTGTGCCCGCAAACGAGTCGCCAGCGAGGTGCGCATCTTCACCCATCCCTTGACCACACCGAGCTTCTTGTCGCGGTCGAGCACGCCGGTCGGCGTGAACCCAAAAGCCCTGCGACGCGGTGAGCGACCGTCGTCCCGGACGCGATCATCCGCGTAACCAACGTGCGATCACGGGATACCAGCGTTACGCTGCCGCGATGCCCAAATTTATCACCATCGGCTACGGCGATCGCCAGGGCTACGATCGCACGCCAGCCCCGATCCGCGAGGCTGCGCATGCGCGCGACGCGGAGCTTCAGAAGGCTGGCGCCGTGATGGGAATCGCTGGAAAGCCCGTGCAAGTGCGCAATGCCGAGGGATCAGGCACCGCGACGGCCCAGGGACCGTTCATGTCCTCGCCGCTGCCCGTCGCGGGCTTCGGGATCGTAGATGCAGCGAGTCTCGACGAAGCGATCAAGATGGTTTCGGGATGCCCCTGCGCGGTAGCCCATGGTGTCATCGAGGTGTGGCCGATCGAGACATAGCCATCCACGCTTTCTCCGGCAGAGTCGCGGTCGAAGTCAGTCAACGGGAAGGGATCGTGATGGGAAAGCTCGGCGTCCGCTGTTTCAGCGTTTCAATAGACGGCTTCGGGGCAGGACCGAACCAGGATCTCCAGAACCCGCTCGGCGTCCGCGGCCTGGCGCTCCACGACTGGTTCTTCGCGACGCGCACCTTTCAGAAGGTCCACGGCACCCAAGACGGCGCGACGGGCATCGATGACGACTTCGCCGCTCGTGGATTCGCCGGCATCGGCGCCTGGATACTCGGCCGCAACATGTTCGGGCCGATTCGTGGGCCTTGGCCGGACGAGGCATGGAAGGGCTGGTGGGGCGACAATCCCCCGTACCACACTCCCGTCTTCGTGCTTACCCACCATGAGCGACCCTCGCTGACGAGGGATGGCGGCACGACATTTCACTTCGTCACCGGAGGCATCCACGAAGCGCTCGCACGCGCCCGTGATGCAGCCGAGGGTCAAGACGTGCGGCTCGGCGGCGGCGTCGCCACGATCCGGCAGTACCTGGAGGCGGGGCTCGTGGACGAGATCCATCTCGCCGTCGCGCCGGCCCTGCTCGGAACCGGCGAGAGCTTGCTCACGGGGATCGACTTGGTCCGATTGGGCTACCGCGTCTCCGAACACGTCGCCACGGCGAAGGCCATGCATGTCGTGCTGATAAGGGACGCTACGAGAAGGCCGTCACCTTGAGGGGCCTTCACGCGAGCACGAGCACCTCCGGGTGCCCGTCTCGATGTGGCGGTTGTGCGCGCCGCAACTCGTTCCTCACGGGATCGAGGCTGAACGGCGACTGGAGAGTCGATCGCTACTTGCCATTGCGTTCGCGATGGCTGCAGCCCGGCCAGCAGCAAGGCCGACGCGCGCCTTCCTCCAGCTCCTCCTGCGTTCGCCGGATGCGACGCTCTCGGGTCACTTGTTGCTTGGCATTCTCAACCCAGCAGATGAACTCGTTGCGGGCCAAGGGCGTGATGTCCCGCCATGCATCGAGCGCCGCAGGGTTCGCAAGCAGCGCCTTGCGTAGGTCTTCCGGAAGTTCATGCACGACCCCCAGCAGGCACTCGCTGGCTGCTCACGAGAGCACGTCAGCGCAGGCCGAGAGCGCGCGAGTGAGCTCGACGCCAACGAGGGCGTGGCAGCCCGTGACTTCGCTCGGGGGGTGCGTTGCAGCGACGGTCATGAATAGACGGGTCGTCACGCGCCAACGCCGCTTGGCCCCAAGAGGAAGGGTAGGATCGTCCTCGGCCAATGGGCCGCGTCACCGAGTTTTGCGAGGCGGTCTGCGCCGCCCTCGGCGAGCTCGGCCGACCAGATTGCCTCGTCGAGATTCGCGGTGAGAAGGACGTGCACGCTGGCCGGGTCGGGATCGTCGGCGGCCGAGGGGGCTGCCGGAGCGATCAGGTCGCGGAGCGTGAGCTCGGTGCGGGTGCCGTGGTAGTAGCGATTCGTCATGGGGGCCTTGGAGGCGAAAAAGGTAGCCTTGCTCCGGTGGCAACGTCGGGCGAGGAGAACATCGATCATGATCGCGAAGAACACGGTTTGCCTGTGGTTCGACAAGGACGCCGAAGTGGCGGCCCGCTTCTATGCCGCCACGTTCCCGAACAGTGAAGTGCGTGCGGTTCACACGGCGCCAGCTGACTATCCGGGAGGCACGGAAGGCGATGTGCTGACTGTGGAGTTCACCGTCCTGGGGATTCCGTGCCTCGGTCTCAATGGTGGCCCACAGTACAAGCACAGCGAGGCGTTCTCCTTCCAGGTCTCTACTGACAATCGGGAGGAGACCGACCGCTACTGGAATTCGATCGTCGACAATGGCGGGCAAGAGAGCGCCTGCGGTTGGTGCAAAGACCGCTGGGGACTCTCTTGGCAGATCACGCCTCGTACGCTCATGGAAGCCCTGGCGGCGGGCGGTTCGGAGGCGAAGCGTGCCTTCGCGGCGATGATGCCGATGAGCAAGATTGACGTTGTGGCCATCGAGGCAGCCCGTCGCGGGTAACCGATCCAAGCAGCATCGCTATGCCCCAGGACATCGCGCAATTCTCGGCGGTCGTTCGCGACTACGAGGAAGCCCTCTCGTTCTACGTCGACAAGTTCGGTTTCGATCGACTTGACGACACGGCCTTGCGTGCGGCAAACGCTGGGTCCGCGTGCGTCCGGCGGGATCGACAGGTGCGGGCATTCTGCTCGCACGGGCCGTCTCGGACCCCCGGCCCCCTCGAGGCCTACCGCAGACACTGATCCCGACGGGCCATGGATTCCACCATCGGCGTCGCCGAAGGATTCGTGGGGCAACGTGAGAGCGGCTTGGGTCGAAGCAGTCGCTCAAATGTAGTGCTGCCGCCGGTTGAGTTGAGCAGCACCACGACGTTGCTGACGTCTCTTGGCGCGGCCCGCCGAAGGCAGCCGCATGCCCACGCGAGGCGCAGCCTCGACCATTGAGTAGCGCCGTCGGACTAGTGAACGGCGACGAGGGTGAGCCGCACTGCCACGACGCGGCCCGCCCGAAGGAGCTTCACGTCCACTTCTTCACCGGCGTGGTGCTCGTCGAGCGTGTTGTAGAAATCGTCGTAGTCGTTCACGGGAGTGGCCCCGATCCCGACGACGATGTCTCCCAGCGCGACCCCGTCGGGCGTTCGAGAAAGCCCGCGCAATCCCGCGGCCTCCGCCGGGCTGTCCTTTGCGACGCTGATCACGAGGACCCCTTTGAGCCCCAATCGTCGCTCGCCTCGCTGACCCGGATCGACCTCAATCCCGAAGCCCAGCTCCTCGGCGTGACCCGTGCGGATGATCTGCGGGACGATTCGCGCGATCACCCGAGCGGGGACGGCGAATCCGATGCCAGCGCTCGAACCGCTCTTGCTGAAGATCATGGTGTTCATCCCGATGAGCATTCCCGATGAGTCGAGCAGTGGCCCGCCCGAGTTCCCCGGATTGATGGCCGCGTCGGTTTGGATCATGTCTCGGATCGTCACTCCGCCGATTCCTTCCATCTGACGCCCGAGCGCGCTGATGACGCCGGTCGTCAGCGTGTGATCGAGTCCGAACGGATTTCCGATGGCGATCGTCTTCTGGCCGACTTCGAGCGGCACTTCCGGATCGACCAAGTGCAGGGGCGTGAGCGTGCCGCGTGGAACGTCGATCTCGATGACGGCGATGTCCTTGCGAGGCTCGACCCCGACGATTCGCGCCGGGTACGTCTTCTGCGAGCTGAGGGTCACGGTCAGTGCCCGCGCGCCTTGCACGACGTGGAAGTTGGTCACGATGGTTCCCGCGTCGTCCCAAGCGAAGCCTGAACCCGAGCCCGCGGGTACCTCCGTCGCCGTTCGCTGGAACTGATCGATGAGGACGCGGAGTTGGGTCACGAACACCGTTGAGGGGGCTGCAGCGCGAAAGATCGCGGTCGTGTTGCGCTCGTCCTCAGTGCGAAGTTTTCCCTCATCGACGGGAGCGGGAGGGGGTGGCCCTACGGATGGCGGCGCGGCAGACGAGACCACGGAGGGGAGCGCGACGGGGGGCGCGGTCGCTTCCAATGGCCGAGTGGATGACAGATCCCCGCCGCGTCCACGGCAGGCAGCGAGGCCGAGCAGCGCGAAAGCGCAGTAGATACGAAGAGAACGCGGGCGCGGGCGGTACATCTTCGCACACGGGTGTTCCGACCGATCCCAGTGGTCAGGTGTGGGCTCCGTACCAAGCCAGCAGACACGCATGCTCCCTCCAGAATGGCGCGAAAACTCTTCACTCCCCAGCGGCCAGTCAAGGGGCTCTCGAAGCCCCGCGGCGGCGGTCGAAAAGGTTCCGCCGCCGCCCCCTTGACCGACGATTTGTCGATGTTTAACGGCAAATGCAGTCGACCTTTTTGAGCCGGTCGCCGGAGAAGCGAAGGGTCTTGCCTCCGTCTCGACGGGCCCGGACCGGTACCCACCGCAAAGGAAGGAGGAACCCATGTTGCGACGATTTGAACTCCCGCTTCTCTCCGAACTCCCCGCTTTCGAAGACGACCCCGCACTGTTCGATCCATCCCCCGCGTGGTTCGTACCGGGACTGAAGCCGTCGCTCCGCGAAGACGAGGAGGACGACGATGGGCTCGGACTTCGCTCGTTGCTCGAACGACCCGAGGCGCTGTCGGAGGGATGGCGGACCACGGGCCGGCAGCGATCCGGTAATCGTGAGCGTCGCGCCAGGCTTCGCCATAGTCGCCGCTCGTCCAGTTGGTCACACGCCGCTTGAACGTCAACCAGGCTAAACCATGGTTCGAAACGCGGTGTCGCGAATGGCTCCGGGCACCGCTGAAAGGAGGTGTCCAATGCTCTTTCCTCGTGAGGGACTGCTGTCCCAATTCGGTCAACCGTTCAACGATACCGTGCGTCCGTCGCTCCCCACGATCGCCGAGCCGGCGTGGTTCGCTCCGCCGATCGATGTGCGGCAGCAGGACGGAGCACTGACGTTCGTCTTCCAAGTGACGGGACACGCCAAGTCCGACTTGCGCGTCGAAGCCAGCGGTCGAAACCTCTTCGTCTGGGGTCCCCAATTGCAACGACGGGATCAACGGGATGCAGGCCGTCGTGCGATGCGGGTCTTCGCGCTGCCGTTTGATGTGACGCCCCATGAACTCCACACGTCGCGATCCGGCGATCTTCTCCGGGTTCGGATCGCGAAGAAGGTCGATCGCGTCTCGGCGGATCCGACGGCACACGCCGCGTAGAAGAATGCTTGGCAAGTCTTGACACACGAGATGCCGTGAACATTTTCGAGTCAATTCGCCGACGCAACCATCCCGGCTCGCGTACTGCGGATTGAAGAAAAACCTAGGCCGTCCGTGCTTCGCTTTCACGGACCAAGTTCGAAAGGAGACTCTCATGTTGTCGCGCTTCAATGATCTGGAAAATACATTCGCGCTGATGGACGAACTTCGACGTCGTATGGACCACGTTTGGGAGGACTTCGACCCGTCGTGGCAGGGGACGACGACGCCAAGCCCGCGCACGCTCTCCGCATCCTCGTGGCCACGCATCAACCTATATGACGGGGGCTCGAACCTCGTGCTGAGGGCCGATGTTCCTGGCCTTTCGGATAAAGACGTTCAGGTCACTCTCAACGAAGGCGCCCTATCCATCTCGGGAGAGCGCAAGGTCGCTGCGCCCGAAGGGTACTCCGCGCACCGCCAGGAACGGAGTCATGTGAAGTTTTCGCGCAGTCTAACCTTGCCCTGCAAGGTAGATTCCGAGCACACCACGGCCTCCGTGAAGAACGGCGTGCTCACGATCACGCTCGCGAAAGCTCCCGAAGCGCAGCCTCGACAGATTGCCGTTCGAGCGCAATGAGGAAAGGAGATGATGCCATGAGCAACTCTACACATTTGTCGAAGCGCCAGAACGGTTCGGCCGAGCTTGTCCAGCAGCGAGAGACCGTCGCTCCGCCGGTCGACGTCTACGAAAACGGCGACGAACTCTTGCTCATCGCCGATGTCCCCGGAGCAGTCCACGACGGAATCGACGTGCAACTCGAAAAGGGCCAGCTGACGATCCATGCGAAGCGCTGGGACGAGACGACGGGTTCAGCGATCGCCGCGGAGTATCGACCGCGAGACTACTTCCGTACCTTCTCCGTTCCGCAGGGCATCGATGCATCGAAGATCGATGCCCAGTTGAGCGCTGGTGTGTTGCGACTTCATCTTCCGAAGTCGGAGTCCCTCAAGCCTCGTCGCATCGAGGTAAAGCAGGGCTGAGCACGCCGTTTTGATGGCGGCGCCCGACAAAGACGAAGAGCGCGCCGCTGCGCGGCTCGTACCCCATACGCTCGCGAACCATCGCCGAGAGACGCTCGAATCCACATCGCATGTCCACCGGCTCGAGCGCCACGAACACCTGCACGCCGGCCGGGATCATCGGGCGCTCCCTCCGAGCGCGCGCACCACTTCACCGAGCAGCGACGCATCGAACCCGCGAAGCACCCGGACACGTACGGCACCGATCTCGACAACCATCTCCGCGACCGCCGTCTCGGCAGCCCGGGTGCGCACGGGCAAGAACCGGGGGGCCTCGCTCGATGATGGGGGCCGCCGCTCCGCTCGTGCCCGGGCGTGGACTTCGCCAGCACCCGGAGCCGTTAGGGCTGGCGACTTCGTTGCGCGTCGCAATTGCGACGCCGCCCAACAGAGCGTCGACGCCTTGCACCCCTGGGTCACCGCGAAATCCTTGGCCGAAAGTTCGTGGGAATTGGCGTTCCCTGCCTTCGAAGCTGCGCGAATAGCGCAGCGTAGTGATGCGTGGTTTGCTCGTCGGCGTATTGGACATCCACCCGTGGGGATGCGAGGAAGCGGATCAACGCCGCTTCGTTCTTCCGACCGACCGTCCCGGCGGCAAAGCCAGCGCGGAGCTCAGCCAAGGCGATGAAGGGAAGGATCACGCGATCGGCCGCCCTCACGAGCGCCAAGACCCTGGGCTAGTTACGTGCGGCAGCGCTGTACGCGTTGGTGTCTACCGCGAGCTTCACTTCCACAAGTCCGTGTCAATCGCTTGCTGGTCGGCGAGCGCCGCATCCACGGCCGGGTCGTCGAGCCAGGACCCGAAGAGGAAGTCGAGATCGTGGTGCTCTTTCGCCTCCTGTTCGACCCCGGCTCCGCGCGCGAGAGCGTCGACGGCGACCTCGTTGAGGCTCTTGCCTAGGCGCTCTGCGCGGCGGCGGAGGGCCCGGTCGACGACGGTGGGTACGTTGCGGATGGTGTACTGCGTCGTCGTGACCTTTTGCATACGTGACATGCCTGCAATGTAAAGCAGCGGTGCATGCACGTCGAGCGAGGCGCCGGCGTTGTCCCTTGCAGCACGAAGATGCTTCCGAAACTCGTGACGAGTTCGTCGGTGAACCCAATGAACACGACGGCTGGCCGTTTCCTCGGCATCGCCCACCTCGTTCCCCTTCTGATGGCGCTCTCCGCCGCCGAGGGAGGCTCGTCCTCGATTCGCGTCGCCGCCTTCGCGTACATTGGCCGTGGGCTCAGAACGCGAGCCGCAAGAGCGGCCAGCTCGTGGCCAGTGGGTAACCAGGAATCGGCCATCATCGGCGATAAAACGCTGCAATCGACAAGTCGTCAAGCTTATTACGAAGTCCAACTAATCGCGCGCAGTCGAGTTATCCAAACGATCCAAACGAGAAAAACCGCGGTACCTATCTTGTCGCTCACTTGTGGTCTGATTCGGGCGCACCGTCTTCTGCCAACGGCTCAATTGGCGGCGGCGGAGGGGGTGGCGCTATCGCCGGACCGAAGCCAGCGCCGAACCCTACGGCGAGCACGGCGAAACCGCGCCAAAGCAGGCGGTGAACCCGTCTTCCAATTGTGCGACGCAACCACGCGACGACGCGGTCACGTCGACTTCGTCTCGACATGGTCTCTCTCCTGGCTGATGGGCAAACGACGAACGGGCGTCGTGGCGTTCAGCAGACGAGCGAGCAGTGGCGAAGATACTTCCGGACAATGAGTGCGTGCGGCGGCTGGAGCTGCCCTAGTTTAGGCCCAGCCCCGAGCAAAAGGAGTTCACGCTTCGGCGCCCGTCGCGCCGACTTTGGCGACGTGTGCCTCGAAAGCGGCTCCGCTTCAACCGACGGTCTCGAGTCGCGCACAACACCCGTGCAGGTGACCAGCACGATGTCATCGAAGGCCCTGGGCGCGGCAGAAGCGGGACGCGCGAGAACTATGGCGAGACACGCGACAGCGAGTCGTGCAGACGCATCCAGCGGCGTTGGCGACACCCCACCCAGAGACTTTCGTACGGCGTCCGTTGCGATCAACGAGCCTCGGTTCCCACGGCGTAGACTTGGGCTCCGATGATGTTCATCACCCAGCCCGTTTATGTGCACCCCGGCAAGGAAAGCGTCTTCAACTCGGACCCCCTTTGATCGTATCCGTTCAGGGGAGGGGTTGAGAGGCGATCGCCGTCCGTGCGAATTCGTCGGGCATGACGAACACGACAAATCCCCAGGACCTGTGCAATCGCATCGAGCACCTCGTCGAGGAGTACATCTCGGCCACACGCGCCGCGGCGCAGGCAGCGCTGAACCGAGCGTTCGCGACCGGCACAACGGCGACGGTCAGGTCCTCGCGTTCGACGACGCCAGGGCCAGCGTCATCGCGCTCGCGGACAGGCGCGCGACGGGTGGCCGACGAGATCGGAGCGCTGAGCGAAGGACTCTACGAGGCAGTGTGCCGGATGCCGGGCGAGACGATGACCGTCATCGCGCCGGTGGTCGGCGCGACGGCGCGCGAACTGAATCGGCCCATGCTGCGGCTCAAGCAAGCAGGGCGTGTCCGTAGCGTTGGGACGCGGTCCGCGACGCGATATTTTCCGATGGCGCGCGACGCGCAGCGAGGGTCGACCTAGGCCTGAGCAGCGACAGCGGCGTCGGGCACGAAGAGCGACGGCCACGAGCCGCTGCCCGCGCGTGCACGGCAGCAAGCGGTCAGGAACGCGAGCACGTTCTTATTCTGCTTGCGCGCCGTGTGGGCGACGGTCATCACGCGCTCGGCGAAGACGTTTCCTCGATCGCTCTGCGTCCCGTAGCTGCGCTTTCGCCAGAGCACGAAGGCGCGGATCTCCCTCTCGGCGTGGTTGTTGGTCGGCTCGACGTCCGCGTTGTCGACGAACGCCCAAAGGGCCTGCCGATGCTCCAGCATGTCAGCGCACGAGCCCGAGAGGCCGTCGATATTCGCGGCCACGGCGCGCTCGAGCACGACTTCCAGCTTAGGCCCCAGCGCCGCCATCCACGCGACGAACGTCGCGCGCGCGAGCTTGCCGTCGCGGTAGTCGTGCCAGTACTCGAAGAGCACCCCCGTGTATTCGATGAGCTCACGGCCGATATCGCCGGCCGGCCCCGCGCGCTCGGAGAACGAGACGAACTTCCTCAGCAGATGTGCCCAGCAGATCTGGCGGCGCTCCATCGCCCAGAAGTTGAGCGCCTTTGCGCGATCGCTCACGAGGATGCCGCGTAGAGAGCCGTAGAGCGGCTCCAGCGTCTTCTTGCTGTTGTCGGCGAGAATTTTAAAGACCGTCGCGGCCTTCGTCGCGAGGGTCCAGAGGGCACGCACCGCTCCGGCCTGCACCCAGCTGGTGCCGTCGGTGTGCTTGACGGCGCCGTCGCCTACCCGCTTCCAGGCTTCCGCGACGGCCGGCTCGATCGCGTCGCTGACCCGGGCCTCGATCATGCTCAGCGCGCCGAGCGAGAGCCGCACGCCGCAGAGCTCCCAGAGAAGGTCCGTCGTCTTGCGCCGGCTCAGGTGGTAGACGCCGGTGACCAGCGCAATGAGCGCCATCAGACGGGGGCCAAAGGCGGACGCGGGGATCTGGGTCGCGTCGTAGGGCGCCCGCGTCCGATGCCCGCAGCTCGGGCACCCGACCTCGTGACAGCGCCATTCCTTCGTGTGCGGCCGTACCGGCGGCATCTCCGTCTGCTGGAAGCGCTTCGCGCATGGGTCGGCGACCTGCGGGAGCTCGCGCGCACAGCCCTCGCAATGGGACGGATACAGAATCGACGAACTCGTCGACCCGCTCGGGCGCGAGCAGGACACGGTGAGAACCGCCGTGTCCCGGCTGGCCTCCTCGCTTGCGCTTGCCCGGCTTGCCCTTGCCTTGCCCGCCGCGCGTGCCCGGCGGATCGGTCGACGGCGGTAGGTGCGAGTTGCGCGAGTTGCGCCCGACGATCTCGATCAGCTCCGCGACCTGCTTGGTCAGCTCCGCGACCTGCGCCTCGAGCTGCGCGGTCCGCACGTCCCGTGCGGCGAGCTCGGCATCCTTTCGCGCAAGCTCGCCCTCCAACTCGGCGATTCGCTCGTCGCGCCAGTCCGTCGCCACCAAGACTCAATCGCCGATCCGCGTCCGAATGGAAAGCGCGAAAAAAAAGATGGAACGATATGGACCACTTACGCGAGGCGTGAACGGTTACCTTTGATCCGGCACCATCGAGCCGGCTTAGCTCGTCAGACCCACGGGCTCGATCCCTGCTGAGCCTGCGCGCTTCTTCGCCGTAAGGGATCGTGCAGCAAACGCCGCGACGATCGCGAGAACCACGGCGCAAGACCCGCAGGCGCACTTCCGTCTCCGGGGCGCGATTGACATTGTCGAGGCGTCCTCCCGCATGAATCGCAATCGCAACCGCGATGCTTCGGTTGCTGCGTTCGAACATCCAGGCGATCACGACAGACCAGAGCGCGAGTTGACCGACGTAAACGAACACCGTGTAAAATGGGAGCGTGTGCAGCGCTGGCTCGGGCGAGAACATCATCCCGATGTGCCAAAGGCCCCAGACGGAGCCGAGGATCAGCGCCCCCATCACGGGGCCATAAAGCTGCTCGAGTCGCGGGTAAGCGAAGCCACGCCAGCCAAACTCTTCTCCCAAAGGGAACATGACCAACGCCGCGAAGTGCTCGGGCCTGACCGGTGGATAAAACCAATGCGCCGGATGCCCCCCAAGCGCCACCTCGATCAATGTCGCCGGCAGCTGCACTGCGAGGGGGAGGAGAAACGCGAGAGCGATCCAGATCGGATTGGTTCGCCACATGCCGAAGACACCGCGTAGCTCGTGCCGCCGAGCCGCGACGAGGAACGCCGCGAGCGTTGGGCCCAGGGCCCCCAATCCCACCAACGGCATCGCATACGAGGGCGGCGTAGCGCCCGTCGCCCAGGCGAACGCTAACGGAAAGTCGAGGGCCCACGTGATCCCGCAAGCCAGCGCGAAAAAGAGATAAACGTCGTTGCTCCCCGCAATCAACGTCGTTCTTTGGAGCCTGGTCATCGTTACCCAGACAATCAGCTGGCCACGATGGTTCCCTGCTGTAAATGCGTTCTACGACGAGCGAAGGATGACGTCCGCGACGAGCGGCATCGAAGGGATGCGCGAGTTGGTCTCCGGCATCTGGCGTCTCTTGACGGCGAGCACGAGCCGTCTACGCTGCCTTTCGGGCTCTTCCCGAGTCCTGCTCATCGACGCCGCCCGGCACGGCATCATCGAAAGCGAAGAGGGCTTGGCCCTTCGGGTTTCACGTCCCACGAGTTCCCTCAATCCAGACGCTCTGAGCCGGGGCGGAGCGTCTGATCGTCGAGGAGAGCTATGGCGAACCGACATGCGCACAAGAAGCTGAGGGCAGAGATTCGCGCCCATATAGCGAAGACGGGCGACGGCTATCAGACAGCACGGAACCGCATTCTCGCCGCGCGGGAACGACAACACGATGCAGTCGAACTCGTCGCGACGCGGTACTTCGGCATGCGGATGACTCTCGCAACGTTCCAGACCCCAAGTCCGTACGCCGTCATGATTTCTTGGGAGCTGCGCAAGGTAGAAGGATGGGGATACCCGTCCGTGATCCGTCTCAATGCGCGGGGCCTGCAATGACTTCGACGGTCCCCTGCACCATGTGTCGGACACCGCACGATGGGTCGTCACTCGCTCGTTTCGTACGCCCACAGATTCCGCGGAAGAGCCTCATTTCCATAGACTGCCGCGACGCTGAAACCTACGACCCCTACCGTGTCAAGAACCGTCGAGGGCGCACAAAGTGAAGCATTGCGCGACCTTGCACCGCGCAAGGACAGAAACGAGGCGGATCGTGATCCAACGGCTTCAATTGCCCGTACGATTGGGGTCTCGCCACGCTCGCTCGAAGGGGAGCCGCCAGGCGTGGGGCGCTATCAGTGAATGAATCACGTTCGGGCCCCAGCTGCCGGGCGTGTACAAGCGAACCGGAGGGGGCGCCTCCAGGAGCGGCAGCGACTTCTCCCAAAGCTGCTCGATGCCCTCGGCGGTCGTGAACAGCGTGTGATCTCCACGCATCGCGTCGAGAATCAACCGCTCGTAGGCCTCCAGCACGTCGCCCGCAAATCCGGTGTCGTGCATGGCAAATTGCAAGCTCAATTTGTCGAGGCGCATGCCGGGGCCCGGGCGCTTGCCATAAAACGACAGGGACATCTTCGACGCGTCCGCGAGGTCGAACGTGAGGTGGTCTGGCCCTTGCGCCCCGATCCCCGAGCCGACCGGAAACATGCTCTTCGGCGGCTCTCGGAACGCGAGCGAGATGATGCGTTGCCCCTCCGCGAGCCGCTTGCCCGTGCGAAGGTAGAACGGCACGCCCGCCCAGCGCCAGTTGTCGATGAAACACTTCAACGCGATGAACGTCTCCGTATCGGACTCCGCGTGTGCGCCTCCTTCGGATCGGTAGCCGATGTATTGCCCCCGGACGACGTGCGCGGGCTGAATTGGTAACATGCTCCGAAAGACCTTGTTCTTCTCCTCGCTGATGGGGTTTGGCTCGAGCGATGTCGGTGGCTCCATCGCAACGAAGGCGAGAATCTGAAAGAGGTGAGTCACGACCATGTCGCGAAATGCTCCCACGGTCTCGTAGAACCCGACGCGGCTCTCGAGACCGAGCGTCTCGGGTACGTCGATCTGCACGTGGTCGATGAAATTGCGATTCCAGATCGGCTCGAAGAGCCCGTTGGCGAAGCGGAATGCCAGGATGTTTTGAGCCGGTTCCTTGCCGAGGAAGTGGTCGATCCGGAAGATCTGCTGCTCGCTGAAGACCTCGTGCAGTTTCGCGTTCAGCGAGACGGCGCTGGCGAGGTCCGTCCCGAACGGTTTTTCCATCACGACCCGGGAGCGATCGACGAGCCCTGCCTCGCCGAGCATGCGCACCGCGGAGAGCGCCGCTCCGGGCGGCACGCTCAGATAGTGCAGCCGGCGACTCTCCCCGGCGAACGTCTGCTCGGCCTTTGCGGTTGCCGCCCGGAGGACCCCGACGCCCGACGTCAGCGGCACGTAGTCCAGGGCGGCGGCGAAGCTCGCCCAGTCCGCTTCGGTCACTTTGCGCTTGGAGAACTCGTCGATGGCGTGCCGCGCGACGCTCCGGAAACCCTCGGCGTCGAGGTCATCCAGCGAGACGCCCACGATGCGGCAACCGGGGATGAAGCCCGAGTTCGAGAGATGAAAGAGGCCCGGCAAGAGCTTGCGCCGCGCGAGGTCCCCCGTAGCGCCCACGAGCACGACGAGGTGAGGATACCGTGGACCCACCCGGCCGGATGGCTTCGCTTCGATGGTCATGGGGGTGGGTCCCGAATGTACTCGAGCCCCGTCTTGCTCGGATGTTCGATTTTCAAGGGAACGCCCCGCGGCCCGTTGAACTTCGCGTAGTCGCGACGGCTGGTTAGAATTCCTACGCGACCTTCTTCTCGACCGCCACCGTTGCGTCGGGTCGAATGGCGGCGACGAGCGAGGACATGTGGAGATAGCCCTTCACGCGTCGAAATCCCTTCTGGGCTTCGGCGATGCCAAGCGCGACCCATCGACGGATCATCTTCTCATCTTTCCATCGTTCCATCGTTTGACGTTGCGAGCGATGCGACGGAGCGAGCCGTGTTGGCGGAGCACCAGGATCCGCGGAAAACGGAGCAGCCCGACGGGAGGAGTGCGATCGGGCTGGGGGCTGAAAGGGCCTGTAGCTCTCGCCGTCGATCTTGACGATGTCGGCGTGATGGACGACGCGTTCGACGAGAGCGGTGGCGCAGGTGGCACTGGGGAAGACGGTGTGCAATTCGGCGAAAGCGAGATTGCTGGTCAATACGACGCTTTTCTTTTCATAGCGGCGACTGACAACCTGAAAGCTCAAGTCGGCATTGCGGTTGTCGAAGGCGAGAAAACCGAGCTCCTCGAGCACGAGAAGCCGACTTGGCGTAGTAATGCAATCGTCTTTCCAGAGCTCGCGTCGACTCCTGACCGCCGACGTCGAGCAGCATCTGTGCGGCGGACAAGAAGAGGACGGAGCGGCCGGCGAGCACGGCCCGGTGAGCGATGTTTTTTGCGATCATCGTTTTTCCGAGGCCGCCGCGGGCGACAAGAACGACGTTGCGCGCCGCCTCGAGAAGGTCGAGCGAGAGGAGGGAATCGACCAAGGGCCTGTCGATGGCCGTGGGCCAGTTCCAGTCAAAGTCGGCCATGGGTTTGAATTTCTCCAGGCGTGCGAGCCGGGTACGACGCTCCAACCCGCGACGAGCGCGGTCCTTTTCCTCGGGGTCAGCAAGCGATCGACTGGATCGTGCTCCCATGAGCACACGGGCCTCGGAAAGCGCCGACGCGGGCGTTGACAGGGTCACGAGCGAAGGAGTTCCTCGACGAAGCCCCCGGGTCCCGTCGGATGTCCGCCGAGCACGATGGGTGGCGCTAGCCCGAGACATGAGCTTGTCGATGGCACCCCTCCTTATGCACAGCGAACAGGTCCCCCCGGAGGCCCGCGACGCGATCCGGGCCGCGTGTCAGCTCCAGTCAGCTCCTCGTAAACGTTTATTATGGGAAAGCTTGTGCCCAAGGTGAAGTTGCCATTCGTCGAATTGCCGCTTGCATGGCACGTCATGCCGCGTTCGCGAGGAGAATGGGATAAACGTCGGTTTCAAAGTAGACCGCGGGCGTGGCGCCGGTGCTGGTTAGATCCCATGTAGCCCAACCGCAACGGTCGCATCCGTTCGGGTACAACCTCGATCGACCAAGAAAGAGGGAGAAAACCGATGGGACAAGACGTTGCGGTGGGCCGAGATGCGGATAGCACGAAGCCAGTGTTGTGGATGGCGATGGAGTTGAGCCTGAGCAAGTGGAAGCTTGGTTTCAGCGACGGGTCGGCGCGTGCCGCTCGCGTCGTGACGATCGAGGCGCGGGACTACGCGGCGCTGGAGCAGCAGATCGCGCGTGCGAAACGGGCCTTCAAACTGGACGAAGCGAGCGCGGTTCGGAGTCTGTACGAAGCTGGGCGCGAAGGATTTTCAGTGCATCGCCGACTGGAGCAAATGGCGGTCGAAAACATGATCGTGGATCCGGCGAGTCTCGAGGTTTCGCGCCACGCGCGGCGGGCGAAGACCGACGGGCTGGACGTCGAAAGCTTGCTTCGCCACCTGGTAGCCTACGGGGCGAATCGAGGGCGCCTGGCGATCGTGCGCGTGCCGAAACCGGAGGACGAAGCGCGTCGACAGTTGGATCGGGAGATCGAGGCCTTGCAGAAGGAGCGCGGGGTGCATACCAAGCGGATCCAATCGCTCCTGTTTGCGCAGGGATTGCCATGATGGTGAAGGCGAAGTCGTTGGACACGCTGGAGACGTTGCGCACGGCCGACGGTCGGGCACTGCCGCAAGAACTGATCGCCCGGATTGTCCGCGAGCGGCGCCGACTGGAACTTGTCCAAGAGCAAATTCAACAACTCGAGAAGGAGCGCGAGACCCAAATCGTTCAAGGCACTGGCAAGTCGGCCGAGCGAATGCGCATCCTGATGTCGTTGTGTGGCATCGGCTGGACGGGGAGCTTTCGCTTGGTCGTCGAATTTTTCGGGTGGCGAACATTCCAGAATCGCCGGCAAGTTGCGCAAGCCGCCGGGCTGGCTGCGAGCCCCTACGCGAGCGGGACGATGGATCGCGAACAAGGCATCAGCAAAGCCGGCAACCATCGCGTGCGGGCTCTGATGATCGAACTCGCATGGTTCTGGCTCCGATGGCAGCCCGATAGCGAGCTGGCCAAATGGTACGCGCGACGATTCGGAGACCATCGACGCGCACGGAGAATCGGCATCGTCGCGGTCGCACGCCGTCTGCTCATTGACCTCTGGCGATTCGTCAGCTTGGGGGTGCTCCCTCGGGGCGCCAAGCTCAAACCAAAACGGCTCGCGGGCGTCGCAATTGCCTAGGCTGCAGAGACCTGCGAATGACGACAAGGACAGGCGGTAGGAAAGGAAAAGACTAGCGTTGCTGGGATTCCAGCGGCGGTGGAGCAAGAGCCCGTAGTAGTGTTGGGGCCACAAACGGCCCGGTTTCTTAGATGGGGTCTGCTTGCTTTCGAGGTTGTCGAGCCGCAAGGCGCATTCGACATTGGGTGATGCGGCGCAGCCGCACACGGATAGAAGTTGGCACGACGCGGGTCGTGCATTCACGACCTCGACACCGCAGCGACGAACAACGAAACTAACGAGGTTGACAATGGGCGTGGGCTCATAGAAGTACGTGCGGCGCCTGATGGCGACGCTCGATCGGGACATCGGGCGCAAAGTGGAGTGGGCGGCGGTCGACCACTTTGACACCGGCCATCCGCACGTGCACATCGTCGTCCGGGGCGTCGATCGCGATGGGCGGGAGCTGCGGATTGACCGGGGCTACATCTCGGCCGGCATGCGCTGGCGTGCCCAGGAGCTGGCCACCGAGGAACTCGGGCCACGGCCGGAAAGGGATGTGCAGCGGGCGCAGGAGCGCGAGGTCACCCAGCGGCGGTTTACGACGCTGGACAGGGAGCTCGAGCGCCGCGGCCCCGACCACCGCGTGGAAGTTCGCGTGCGGGCACGGAGCGGGCGCATCGAGGAGTCCTTGGTCATTGCACGCCTCGAGCATCTGGAAGGGCTCCGGCTCGCCGAGCGCGTCTCGAGAACGTCGTGGAGGCTTGTCGAAGGTTGGCAGACGCGGCTCCGTGATCTCGGCTCGCGCGGCGATATCCTGCACCAGATCCACGCAGCCGTGCGAGGCGACCCCTCCCGCTACGACGCGGTTCGTCCGGGAGAGGCCTTGCGGCCCGAACCCGGCGCGACATCGGCCGTCGTCATGGGCCGCGTCGCCGGCAAGGGTCTGTCCGATGAGCTCAAGGGGACGTTCTACGCGGTGGTCGAGACGCCGACGGGGCGTGCGTACCACGTCCCGCTCGACCCTCGCGGCGCGCAGACCGTGAGCGTGGGCGATCTCGTGTCGCTCGCGACGCCGCCCGAGACGTCCATCCGTCCCACGGATAGGAAGATCGCCGAGGCCGCCCGCGCCCGCGGCGGCGTCTTTGCCATCGACCCCTCCGCGGACGGTGACCCACAGGCGCTCGCGCGACGTCTACGCGAGCTCGAGCGAGTCGGGCTCGTGGCAGGGGAGGGACCCGGACGCTGGAAGGTGCCGCCCGACCTCCTCGAGCGGCTCGCCGAGCGCGGACGCGACGCGCCTCCTCGCTACCGGCTCGTCGTTCGCAAGGAGCCGCTGTCGCTCAAGGAGCAGGTCGTCCAGCGGGGACCGGTCTGGCTCGATCGCGTCGAGACGAAGACGCTGGCCCATTGGGGGCTGGGGGCCGACGTGCGGCAAGCCGTTGCGGAGCGCCGTGAGGCAATGCGTCGTCTCGGCATCGGGCCGGACGATCCGGACCAGTTCGCGAAGCTGCGTGAACTCGAGCGGCGCGGGCTTGGAGGCGAGATCGCCGGGCGCTCGGGCCTGACCTTCCTCGCGCGCGTACCGGAAGATTTCCGGGGGCGCATCCAGCCGGTCGAACGGGCCGGCCCACCGAGCGCCTACACCGTCGTGTCGGACGGGGAGCGCTTCGTCGTCTTGCAATCGACCCCCGCGCTGCGCGACGTCCTCGGGGCCGAAGAAGAGCCAGTGGACGTAGTCGAAGAGGTCCGCCACGTGCCTCCTCTGCAACAGACACTTCAACTTCGAAACCAGTCTCAGGGCTGTGATCGCATCGACCTCGACGCGAATTCTAGAGCGGGAGAAGGGTTCCGAAACTGGCTTCACCAAAGGCGGCCATTCACGCGCACTTGCCGCGAATACAGCCGGTTTCGTGAACCCTCACCCCGACACGGCGCAACGCCAGACGACGCCGCCCAACACCGCGTTGGGCAATTGGTGGGAAACGGATTCCACCGCACGAGGAGCCTTGATCGAACGTCGGAGACGGCGGCGACGTGGCGCCATGCTTGCGGGCCGCCAGATCGGGCGGGCCAATATCACGGGTCGCGAAGAAACCGGCCCCCCCTCGGATGGGTTGACGGGCTTGGCGCCGGTCGTGAGCGCACCTCACGACGTGTTACGATACGCGCATGCGTCCGGTCGAAGCTTGCTACGAGAACGGCTTCCTGAAGCCCGCGCAACCGCTCAAACTTCGCCAGGGCGGGAAGGTCGCCCTCGTCGTTCTGCGTCGTCCTGACCCCGCACGCTGGGACGCGAAGCGCCTCGCCGTCGGTAGCACTCAGGACGAAACGCTGGCTAGCGCCGGCCTCGACGCGTGGACCAACGCACTCGACGCCGAGGACCGTCGTTGAGGCGTCAGCTCGTGAACGAGGTCGTTCGCGTGGCCTGCTGAGGTGGCATGCCTTTCCTCTGGGACCCGCGCAAGGCGGCGGCAAACGTACGCAAGCATTCAGTGACCTTTGAAGAAGCGGCGACAGTCTTCGACAACGAGTTCGCATTGGTCCAGCGTGATCTGACTCACGCGGACCGGCTGTTGCTCCTCGGCACGTCCGCGCGGGCGAGGCTCCTCTTCGTGGTGTATGTTGAAGTCGAGGCTGGCGATGTCTTCCGGATCGTCAGCGCCCGCAAAGCGACCCCCCATGAGCGTAAAGCGTATGAAAGCGAGTGAGCCGTCTGCGGCGTCTCTTCGCGACCTCCCGGAGGTCCGCGACTGGAGCAAGGCTCGCCGCAACCCCTATGTGCGCGGCCGAAGGGCGCGCGTCCTCGACGCCGATCTCGCGAAGGCGTTCCCGGATTCGACGAGCGTGAATGCGGCACTTCGCGAGTTACTAGCCGTTCGTGCGGTCGTACGACCTCGCCGCGGGCGAGCGGCGTAGATCGCGGCCGGCCGAATCACGCCTCCGCGCATCAACGTGTCGTTCCGATTCATGACGGAACGTGGCGCCACTGATCGCGATTGCCGACGCGAGGCTTAAAAGTGCACCAAAGTCAACCGAATGCCGCCCTCGGAGATCCGACGACGTCGTGAAGCTCTGATTAAACGGGTCATCGCCGCAGTCCGACGATCTACACGAGCCGGTGCGGTGAGCTTGGACTCGGAGCGTCGAGTGCGGGGCCGACGATGACCGACGCGAGACTGCCGCACCGCTACCTCACGCGAAGGGAGTCGGCCTTCTTGGGGGCGGGAGGAGAAGGAGAGGCGGGAGCTGGGCCGCGGCGAGCAAGCTGCGCGTATCGGTGGGCCGATGACCGCCGGCGCGGGTAGTGAGAATGGCTTGCGCGTGGAGACCGCGAGCCTCGACCTGCCATGCACGTCCTACCGCTTTGCGGATTCTTTGTGTGACGGTGCCGTTGCCGGCCGATCGCCGCGCGTCAACCAAGGAGGCTTGCCTACGCCATGATCCCTGAAAGCCGACGGCGCCGCGCCCCGTACCAGGGACACCGCGATGCCGCCCGAGAACCCACCGAGCATACCCCGGCATTGCACGGCGTCGAACTTCGAGCGCTCGCGCAGCGGATTGCGCCGCTCGTCGCTGCAGAGCTCGTGAAAATGCTTTCAGGTGCGACGGCTCCGTCGACTTACAGCACCCGGCGCGAGGGGCCTTGCCCTCCCGAGTTCACCAATCGACTCACGAACCGGGGCCTCGCCGTTCGTGAACTGCAAGCGGCGCCGCGACCCGATCTGCGCGCGTCTTGGTCGCCAATGCAGCTTGCTGAAGACCTTGACCTCCGCCTTACGAGAAAGGCGGGGTCACAATGACGGATGCACCGCTGCTCGTTCTTGCGTTGGTCGGCCCCGCTTGCTGGAGGTGGAAGTTGTGACACCTACGTCTGTGGTGCTCCTGCGCGTCCTCGCGGCGAGGCCGGGTGACGTTGGCGCGATAGCGCACGCGATCCTGCTCGCTGAAGGCGAATCGGTGCCGACGCATGCCACGTCAGAACGTCGGTCGGCGCTCAGTTCCACGGAGCGATCCCGCAAGCGACGGGAGGCGCCGCGGCCGTTGCATGAAGTGGACCCCGGATTTCGGACCACGGGTTAAGGTGGTACGGGGAGCCTGCTCCAAAACCGAGAGGAGCAGGGGCAATGAAGAATACACGTAACAAGCACATGCCGGAATTCAAGGCCAAGGTCGCGTTGGCGGCTGTGCGAGAGGAGGGGACAGCATCGGAAATGGCCAAGCGCTACGGCGTGCACCCCAACCAGATTTACAAGTGGAAGCGGGAGTTCCTAGAGAATGCAGCTCGCGCGTTCACCAACGGCGAAGGCAAGGCCGAGAGCCACAGCAGCGAGCGAGAGGGAGAGCTGCTCAAGAAGATCGGCGAGCTCACGGTGGAGCGCGATTTTTTAGCCAAAGGACTCGGTCGTGCGGGCTGAATGAGCGCCGTGCCATGATCGACTGGAAGCGCCCCGACCTGTCCGTTCGCCGGCAGTGCGAGCTGCTGCGGTTGTCGCGTTCGGGCACGTACTACGAGCCCGTGGCGACGAGTCCGGACGAACTGGCGCTCATGCGCCGAATCGACGAGGTTCACCTGAAGTATCCGTTCTACGGGAGCCGCAAGCTTTCGCTGGAACTTCGAAACGAAGGCCGCGACGCCAATCGCAAGCGCATCCAGCGGCTCATGCGCTTGATGGGGCTCGAGGCGATGGCACCGAAACCCAAGACGAGCGAGCCCCACCCAGAACACGTCGTCTTCCCGTATTTGCTTCGCGGCCTCTCGATTTCCAGGGTGAATCACGTTTGGGCCACGGACATCACGTACATCCCGATGAAGTCCGGCTTCGTGTACCTGGTGGCGATCATGGACTGGTACTCGCGGCGCGTCCTGTCGTGGCGGCTATCGACCAGGCTCGACTCGAGCTTTTGCATCGAGGCGCTACAAGAGGCCTTCGAACGCTTCGGGCAGCCGGAGATCTTCAACACGGACCAAGGGGCCCAATTCACGGCGGACGCGTTCACCAAGCCGCTTCGCGACCGCGGCATCGCGATCAGCATGGACGGCAAGGGCCGCTGCCTCGACAACGTATTCGTCGAGCGGCTGTGGCGCTCGCTCAAGTACGAAGAGGTCTACCTGCACGCCTACGACGCCGTGGCCGAAGCGCGTGCTGGTATCGGTCGCTACTTCACTTTCTACAACGAGCAGCGCCCGCACCAGGCCCTCGGCTACCAGACGCCCGCCGCCTTTTACCGCGGCGCCCGGAGGGCGGCATGACCTCGGTCCTCGTCCACAGCCTCGTCCCCAAGTTGCCAGTCTCCCCCTCGCGCTCCCCCTCGTGGCGTGCTGCAACGTAGTCGCTGCACGCGACGACTGTGAGGGTGTGACGAAGAAGAGACTACCGATATTTTATTATATGTAGGATACAGAAGAAGACGACGCAGGCTCCACCTTAGCTGCTGCCATCCGTGGTCCGAACCATGGGGTCCACCTCAGCAATCGACGCGAAATGCAACGGAGGCAACGGCCGATGCAACGTTGCATGCAGCCGCAACGGCAACGCCCGTTGCTCCCCCGGACCCCCCGAGAGAGACTCTCTCTCTCAATGATTCTCCTTCTCTTTCTACGGAGAGAGAGAGCGAGACGCGCGTGCGCGCCCCTGCTGCGACGGCCGACGCAACGGCAACGCGGGCGTTGCTCTCGTCGCGTTGCATCTCGCGAACCGACGCCATCACGGACGAACTTAAAGCCATCGCTGAAGGAGCCGGCGGCGCCACCGCTGTTCAAGACGTCGCGAGCACGTGGCGCAAGTTCACGGGGCATTTCGACGGACGAACGATTAACATCGCAGGCGAATTTCAAAAATGGTGCACCCGCGAAGCGCAGGAGGAGCGCGCGCGGCGGGAGCGCCAGCGGGGTCCAGTCAGCGTCCAGCCTGCGCCCGCCAAGCGCCTTTGGTCGGAGGGCGACGGATGAAGATCGATTTCGCAATTCCAAACGTTCACTGGGTCCCCTGCAGGGGCTGCGGCGAGCCCTCGACCTCGACCTCGGCCCTCTGCCTGGACTGCGACCGCAAGCGCGAAGACGCGCGTGCCGCCCGTGTCGCGTTCCAGGCGACCATCCCGGCCGAGCTCACGTGGTCGAGCTTTGGGACGGACCTCCTTGCCGCCCGGGTGAAGCCCCCGACAGCGATCGCCCTCGCCAAGGAGGCCGTGGGAAGCCTTCGCGTCGTGCTTACCGGGGCCGCTGGCGCCGGCAAGACGTCGATCGCGGTCGCGATGGCGCGGCAGTGGGTCGCCCAGTGCGCGCGCCCGGCGTCGTTCGTCGTCGCGCCGACCCTATCGACCGCGCGCACGCGAACGACGTTCGGGCGCGAGTCACCCGAGGTCACGCTCGCAAAGACGATCCCGCTGCTTGTCCTCGACGACTTGGGCACCCCCCAACACGAGCCCGGGACCTCACCGATCGTCGAGGTGGTGTTCGCACGCCACGCGTCGGGCTTGCCCACGTGGGTCACGACGTGGATGAACGTCGACGACTGCGCGCAACGGTACGGCGACGGAGTCTCGCGCCGTCTCTTCGAGCGCGCGCGGGTAATTCGATTGGAAGGAGCGCGAGGATGACGCGCTCAGGCAGCCCTACCCGTCGCCCAGAACGGGTGACGCGGCAATCCTTGCCCGCGACGATTGACGCGGGCCGAGGATCACGAGCCACCGGAATTGGGCGACGGGCTGACCCCCCCCGACGCCCGCGGGCGAAGTCTTCGAGAATCGCTGAGATCCCGCCTCGACGTTTCGGATTCGGCGCGTCCGAAAGCCGCGTCGGAACGAGGCGGGCGCACCGCCAGCGAAGCCGCGACTGCCGTTGGAGCCGATCGATTGACCATCTGTGCCGCCGTGCTCAAGTTGGTCTAGCGACGTGCTGAGCCTGACGATGCCCTGGTCGCAGTACATCGAGCGCGTACGTTGGAGGCGCTGCGGCTGGCGGACACACGCTTGGAGGCAGAGCGCCGGTGCTCGCAGGCGCTGCGAGTTTCTAAGGCTGCCCTCATGTCCGTCCTGCTCACCGGCGAGCTTCGTGTGAAGCCAGACGAGGAGGCGGCGTGACTCGACTCGATGGCCAGGGAATGCTCTTCCGACCGCTTGACCGTTTTGCGACGTCCTGCGGGTGGTTTCGCGACCAAATTCAGCGCAACGGAGTGACCCTCCATCACGGTTCAGCCCTTGCCGTCGCACTTGAGCGTTTGGAGCGATTCCGTCGAGACGTTGTAGGTTCCAGAAACTCTGGCCGCTTTTTTCCAGAAAATATGACCTCTGGGGCCGGCGCTTCAGCCGGGCGTTCTTCGGGTGGCAGGTGGCGAGTTCGAGCGGAGGGACCGTCGAGGCGAAGGAGTCGTCCGCGCTCGAGGATGCGGTCGACGATGGCGGCGGCGAGGTCGTCATCGTGGAGGACCTGGCCCCATCGGTCGGGGTCTTTGTTGGTGGTGAAGATCATGGCGCGCTTGCGAATGTGGCGCTCGTTGACGACGTGGAAGAGCGAATTGGCAGCGTCGTCGCCGTAGGCGAGATAGCCGACTTCATCGACGACCAAGACGTGGGGGCGAACGAAGTCGGCGAGCGCACGACGCAATCTGCCCTCGCGGCTGGCGGCGGAGAGGGCATCGATGAGCGCCGCGGCCGTCACGAACGCCGCGTCGAAGCCGTTCTGGATCGCGCGGTACGCGAGGGCGATAGCCAGGTGCGTCTTTCCCCGACCCGGCTTGCCGAAGAGGATGAGCGAGCGCCCCTCGGTCACGAAGTCGGGCGACAAGAACGAGCCCATGGTGGTGAGCCGTAGGGTCGACTGGAAGGTGAAGTCGAACTCGTCGATGGTCTTGAGGAACGGGAATTTCGCCGCGTGCGTCGCGCGGCGCAGGCGCGTTCCCTTGCGATGCGCGACCTCCTCTTCGATCAGGACGCGCAGGAAGGTCTCGTACCCAAGCTGCTCTTGCTCGGCACGCGCGACGAGGTCTCGCCAGATGCGGCGGGCGTTGGCCAGGTGCAATCGTTTCAAGCCCGGGTCCAGCGAGGGCGCGGAGGCTTCGGTCACGATGCACCCCCTCGCCGGCGCGCGCGGGCAGCGCCTCGCGGAAAGAGCACGAGTTGGCCGCGCGCGTGCGCTCCTCGCGCCGCGTCCTGCGGGCGCGGCTGCTGCGGTGCGCGCAATTGTTGCTCGAGCTGACGCTCGACGGCGGAGGCGGTGAACGACTGGTCCTTCGAGGCCGAGGCGAGCGCCTCGCGCATCATGTCTTCCCCGTGGTCGACCAACAGCGTGTGGAGTCGCTCGACGACGGAGGGCCAATCGCGCGTGCGCCGGTGAACGACCTCGGTGAAGAACTCGAGGGCCACGGGGCCAAGCTCCAAGAGCTGCTGGCGCTGCTCGTACAGCTTGCCGCGTTTGCCGAACACGGAAGCCACCCGCGCCGCGCGGTGCTCGGGCGGAGCCTCCATAGGCTCGTTTTTAGCGCGTCGGCGCTGGGTCGTCGTGAAGCGCCCGGCCTCGATACGGATGCGGTCCTCGAACACGAACAGGGTCGCCGGGCAGTGCGTCGCCTCCGGGGCGACCATGTACCGCGCCCCCTCGAACACGATGTGTCCGGAGGGGCCTACGCTCGCGGGAACGCGCACGGCCAGATTTTCCGGAAGCACTCCGAGAGGGCGCAGGCGCGTGAGCTCCTCCCGCCGACGCGTTTCCGGAATAACCTGAGTGGCCCGATTGGGCCGCACCGTGTTGGTCTCATGCAGCCATGCTCCCAGCTGCTCGTCCAGGTCGTCGCGGTCGCGGAAGACACGGCCCTTGAAGAACGAATTCTTCACCCACTTCACGATCGCTTCGACGGTGCCCTTCTGGTTGCCGCTGCGGGGGGCGCACATCTCGATGCCGACGCCCATCTCGAGCACGGCTTGCGCGAAGGTCGAGTTGAACCGCCGCACGTCGCGCGACAGGCCTCGCCCCTCGAGCACGACGGTCCTGGGGCGATCGAAAACAGCCAGCAGCGGCACTCCGCCGAAGGCCTGGAAGTGCCGGCAGAGGCAGCGGATCAGCGTCTCTGCCCGCTGATCGTCGACGATCGTGATCTGCGCGAAGCGTGAGTACTTGAGCCGGGAGGCGAAGAACTGCACGCGCTCGACGCTGCCGCGCTCGAATCTCACTTCGACTTCGCCGAAGTCATGCTGAGAGAACTCACCCGGCAGGCCGTCAAAGAGCACGACGGGCGGGGCGACCTTCGGTCGAAGCGCGGCCACCATCGCGTAAAACGCCGACTTCGCTCCCGCATAGCCCTTCGCCTTGGCGCGCCGAAGCAGCTCCTGCGTGGCCGCCTGGGGCTCGCTCGCCAGCCAGGCACGGACCTCGTCGGCGACGGGCACGGTGCTCGAGGGTCGACCGATTCGTCGCCGCCTCGCTTCCCGCGACTCGTCGACGTGGGCGACGGCGTCCTCCTGCGCCACTCGACGTACCGTTTTTAGCGAGGCGCCCGTCCGCTCCGCGACGTCCCGCTGAGCATGCCCCGCTTCGAGAAGAACCTGGATCTTGTGCCGCTCCAGCAACGACAGCATCTCTGAGTCGTGAGGCTGCCGCGCCATGTTGCTCGTCGACTTAATCATCTTCTGACCTCTGCAGTGAGGGGTCAGATTTTCCGGAACGGATCGGGCCAGATTTTCCGGAACTCACAGACGTCGTCAACAACGGCCATTTTCAGTTCGGTTCGGTTGAAGAAGCCTATGACTTTAGCTCCACCGTTTACGGCATGGACTTTCTGACGAAGGCGATACATTGGGGTCATTCGAAAGGTCTTCAGCTTCCCGCGCAAAGGTGGAAACTCCTCGGCAAGAGCGATCCCCTGATCACGAGGCGCACGGATATCTCCGAAAAATCTCGGAGCGAGACCTGGGAGACCGTGATCGCCTGTCTCGCTTCGACATTCGCCAGCAACGTCAGGTTTGGCGAGCCCGAGCCCGACGTCACGTGTCTCTACGAGGGACGTCGCTATGCCATTTCCGCCAAGGTTGCCTACTCCTCGACAACGTGATCGAGAACATTGAGAAAGGGTTCAGGCAAGCGCGAACGACGGCGGACGCCGTACTCGTCTTCGTCGACGTTGTCTCAATTTATCCGCAGGTAGAGACGCTGCGATGGTCACATTGCCGCAATTTTCAGGACAACGACGAGGCCGTTGATGTGCTTACTTCATCGGTGACGCGGTGGTGCGATCGGTGGCCGCTTGCGGACCTGGCAAGGCGACTGCGAGCTGAAGCGACAGAGCCCATCGGCGTTGCATTCTTCGTCCCGATGTTGGTTCACATGACGGGCGCGCCGCGGCCCTTATTTTATATCCACATGCCGCTGAAGTGGGGTGATTCGAGTCCCGACTACGGATTCGCACGCGCATTCCTCCAGGCGTGCAATGTCGTGCCTGACTTTGATCCGAACACTTCAACGGCGTTTCCATGATCCTTTCTGGTCAGTCGTGGAACGAAGCGAACCTCTCCGAGCATCCGCCGATCCGGCCGCTCGCGCAGCTCACGGACGAGGTCCGCATGAAGCCATCCGAGGCCACCCGGTGACCACGGTTCGTTTCGAAGCCGGTCCGTTCACGTTCGAATGGGACACGGCGAAAGCGCTCGCGAACCGACGTAAGCACGGCGTCTCGTTCGAAGAGGCTGCTACCGTCTTCTTGGACCCAATGGCGCGTCTTTCGACGATCCCGACCACTCTGACCAAGAGCGTCGATTCCGGCTCCTCGGCTGGTCCTACGCCCGCCGTGAGGTGATCGTCGCGCACGCCGAGCGCTGCAATCGAGTGAGAATCATCAGCGCCCGCCGAGCTACGCCACGCGAACAAGCGAATCTGGACGAAGGAGCCTGAAGCCGATGCGCAAAGAATACGAACTCACCGGGGGACGGCTTGCGCGACGCCTCGGGGCGGGCGGCCGCAAAGCGAGCGTCGAGCGCTATTTCAGCGCCGACCACGTCGTTCAGCTCGATGACGACGTGGCCGGAGCGTTCGCCTCCGGCGAGGCTGTGAACGAAGCGCTTCGCCTTGTCCTCCGCCTGCGTGCCCTCGCCGCACCGACGCCGCGCAAACGCGCTCCGAGCGCTCGAAGTCGTCCCAAAAAGGGCGGCTCACGCAAGCGAAGCGGCGCCCCCCAACGGTAAGGACGACATGAGCCCTCCCGGCCACGCCTGGAACGAGGCGAACCTCTCGGAGCACCCGGCGATCCGCCGACGCCTCCGTTTCATCAGGTCGACGATGCTCTCCGCGGTCACGTCGATCTTACCGACCGCCTTGCCGACGTGTCCCGAAGGCTGCGCATCGAGAAGCCGGCCATCGTCGTCCGTGAGCAAGCCAAGCGGTGCGGGAGCTGCGATCGGGAGGGCCTTTTTGCGAATCAACTGGCGCATCATCCAGGCGCACATTCCGCTGATCGAATACGTGCTCGTCCACGAGCTGGCGCATCAGAAGAACCCGGGTCACGACCGCGTGTTCTGGGATGCGGTCGGCCAATGGCCTCCAGACTACGAATCCCGAAAAGCGCGCCTGCACGAATTGGGGCCGAGCCTGTTTGGTAACGGCTCTCTCGTAAGACCTTTTCCGTGCCTTGACAGAGCATGTGCCGTCGCACATGCTTGGGAGGTAACCGTCATCTCGGGTCCGCCGAAGGCGGTAGCCCATGGCCAATCCTTCGAAATCCTCGCTGCAAAAGCTGCCGGAACTCGACGTGAGCCGAGTGAAGGTGAACCGCCGTGGCCCGCGTCCGGGGCGTGTCCTCAAGTTGCCGTTGCGCGCCATTCGTGAAGCCGCCGGCAAGACGCAGGCCGAGGTCGGCGCGGCGATCGGGAGCGACCAGGCCGAAATGTCGAAGCTAGAGCGCCGACCCGACATGATGCTTTCGACGCTCCGTCGTTACGCCGAGGCCATCGGGGCGCGCTGCAACGTCGTTTTTGTCTTCGACAAGACGGGGCACAAGATCGAGCTCGGGATGCCCGAGGCGCAGGACGAGCGATGACCCCCGTGAACCCAGCACCGACGGGCAAGGGTAAGGCGATGGTACGCAAGACGACCCGAGCGAAAAAGACGGGACGCCCGGCGAGCGGGCAAGTGAAGTGGCCGCAACGTGAAGACGGGCGCGTTTTGCTGGCACGTTCGGTTTACGCTGAACGGCCAGCGCACGAAATTTTCGCCGCTCAGCCCTAAGATCCCGGAGCACGACGAGGCCGGCGCCCGAGAAGCGGCTCGCCTCTCGTACGAATTCTTGGTCGGCGGCGGGGCGGTTTCGAACGCGATCGAGGAGACGGTCGAGGAATACGCGGAACGCTGGCTCGCCGATCGCGTCGGGCGCGTGCACTCGGTGAGCGACGACCGGGGCCGCGTCCGTTTGCATGTCGTGCCAACGCTCGGCGCTCTCGATGCGCGGACGTTCGACCGCAACGACGTGGAGACGCTTCGCGACGACCTCGATGAAAAGATCGTCAAGGGCGAGCTCGCGTGGAAAACGGTAGCTTCGGTTTGGACGCTGGTCACCAGCATGTGCGGCGACATGATGAATGCGAAGAAGCGCGAGCTCCGCGTCCGCGACGACAATCCGAGCCGCGACGTCAAGCCGCCGGAGCGCGGCGATCGCAAAGCGAAGCAATTTCTCTATCCGAGCGAATTTCTGAAGCTGATCGAATGCGCGGACGTGCCCCTGAAGTTTCGGCGGGCCGTGGCGATCGCCGTCTACACGTTCGTTCGCGACGGCGAGCTCCGTGCGATGCGATGGGACGCCGGGGACGTCGACCTCGAGCATGGCACCGTCAGCATCACGCGGGCGCTCGCCCGTACTGGAGCAGTCAAGTCGACGAAGTCCGGCGAGACGAGGCGCTTTGCGGTGGAGCCGGCCCTGCTGCCTTTGCTGCGGGCGATGCACAAGACCGCGAAAGGGAAGGGCCCCGTGGTGAGCTTCCGGGACCGTCACATGTCCCGTGACTTGCGCCTCTGGCTTCAGCGAGCGGGCATCACACGGCCAGAGCTCCACGAGGGCGACGAGACCCGCAAGGCGTTGACCTGGCACGATCTCCGCGCGACAGGGATTACCTGGATGGCCGTCCGGGGCGACGACCCGCTGAAGATCAAGCAGCGCGCCGGGCACTCCACCTTCTCAACGACCGAGCTCTACATCCGCCAGGCGGAAGCGGTCCGGGAAGGCTTCGGCGAGGTGTTCCCGCCGCTGCCCCCGAGCGCCCTGGAGTTTGGGATTCTTTCGGATTTATCCCAAACTCCAGCGACGATCGAGCCAAAAACAAGGGGTAAACAGTGGAGGCGCCGGGAATCGAACCGCTAGCAAGCGGCATTTGGCAAGTTGGTGATGTCGTTCGTCTTTCGTCGCTAGGGCTCGAGATTCTCAGCGCTTTCCGGTGATCGCGATGTCCTCCCGAGTTCCCCCGGTTCCCCGGGAATCGACCCAGTTCTTGGAGACGATTTTGGAGAGGGCGCCGGCTGTGTAGGGAAGCTGTTTCCGTCCGTTCGAAACGGTTAGGGTGCCGCCCATGCCGTCCCTGCTCCACGAGGGGATCATCGCCTTGGTTCGCGAACGGCCCGAGCTTGCGGCGGACCTTCTCCGTGAGCTCTTGAACGTATCGCTGCCGGTGTTTACCGAGGCGCGCCTCGCCGAGGCTACGCTCAACGATCTTGTTCCTACGGAATACCGCGCGGACGCCGTCGTGTTACTCGTCGACGGAAGGCCGGTCTTCGGCATCATTCTGGAGGCGCAGCTTCACGTCGATCCCGACAAGGCGTTCACGTGGCCCCTCTATGCGGTCAGTGCGCGCGCTCGATTTCGGTGCCCGTTCGTAGTGCTCGTCGTCACCGCAGACGCGGACACCGCGCGGTGGGCCGCACGCCCCGTCGAACTCGGCGGAGACGTCGCGTGGCGCTCGCTGGTCGTGGGTCCGAAGGGCATTCCGATCATCACCGACGTGGACCGCGCCATGCGCGAGCCCCACCTGGCAGTGCTCTCCGCGATGGCTCATTGCCGCGACGACGACGTGCCGACAGCCGTCGCCGTAGCTTCGGCCGCCACCGCGGGCGCGGTTGGTCTGCCGGAACCGCTCCGGATGCTATGCTTCGCGTTGATCGAGTCCTCCCTCGGCGAGGCCGCCAGAAAGAGTTTCGAGATGCTCCCCCAGGGTCAACGATTCTTCAGCGAGACGCAGCGTCGATCGTTCGCCGAGGGTGAAGCGAAAGGCAAGGCCGGCGCCATCCTTCGGGTGCTCGAGCGTCGCAGCGTTCCTGTCTCATCCGAACAGCGGAACCGCATCCTGTCGTGCTCGGACCTGGCTGTGCTGGAGGCTTGGCTCGACAGAGCGGTGACCGCCGGAAGCATCGACGAGGTGTTCGTCGAGGTGGCGGCGGGCGGAAGCTGACCCGAACATGCGGGCGGATGGGGGGCTCTCGAAGGTAGCGACACCGAGATCGTTGGCCCGCTGCGGGACGTGGGTCAGGTGAGCGTCGCCCATGTCGCGACTTTCACGCGTTCAAAGTGATAGCCGGGCTAGTGCTTACGCGCTCCATAAAGGGAATCTAGCCGGTTCGTCGGAGCCCAGCCAGATTCGTGGTGACGTCCGCAGACGCCCACACCGCGACCTTTCGCGTGTCCTGGCGGAGGCGATCGCCACGACGCTTCAAGCGGCGCGCTCGATCCAGGCGAGGATCGCCTCTCGAAGAGCAGCGTGGAGCGCGACGCCGCGCTTCTTCGGACGCGCCTCGGGGTGGGGACGCAGCCTGCACCGTCGTGGCAATCGCCACGTACCGTCGTGGCAACGACCTAGGCGCCACATCGACCGCTGGCTCCCTCAAACACGAATCTGCCACGCCTGGCCCGGAGAGCGACTTGGCGTTGCCACCCAAGGCAAGAGCCGGATGCGGTAATGCCGCCTGTCCGGCTCTCCGGAGGGGGTGATCAGCGATGGTCATCTCTACTCCGACATCTTCAGATGTGCTCGGTATCGGGCCGGGGGACGAAGGACGAACGGCGCTCGGACCCAGTCTGGGTCGTGGCCGCGGCAGCGGCTGGAGGGCCTGGCGGTGCGGGTCCGGGACGCGCTGGGGGCGGGACCCCGGTCCCGGTTCAACGCCCGTTCGGGCCTTGGACGGCTCCGGGTCTCGTGCGGGGTCGACTTTCGGTGCGTGACCGGTTCGGGCCTGGGGATCGGCCTTGGACACATTCCGGGATCGGTCCTGGCTCAGTACGGTTTTGAGCAGGGATGCGCTCACGGGCATGCCGCTGTCCAAAAGCAGACTGGCGATGGCTCGTAGGCTGTAGCCTTTCGATTGCGCATCCCGTATTTGCGGAATCAGGATTCGGGCTGCGTGGGATTCGGTGACTTCTTCAGGACGGGGCTCGGGCGCGGCTTCGAGAAGTTTCTGTGCGCGCTTGATCGCGTCAAACCGGATTTTGGTTTGCCGTTGCATTCGGGGTTCTCTCCGGGTGCGGTTCGAGAACGTGTCCGGTACGTACCGAGGACAAACTCTCGATCAAGTAATCGAGGGTGGCCGCCCTGATCAGGTACTTGCCGACGCCTCCTTTGCTGCATCCAATCCAGTAAATAGGCCGGCCGCTGTCCCGGGGCGCTTGCGGTATCGGGCCGAGGAACGAATGACGAACGGCGCTCGGGCCCAGTCGGGGCGATGCCGCGGCAGGGGCTGGAGTGCCTGGCGGTATGGGTCTCGGTCGTGCCGGGGAATGGGCCCCGGCCCACTGCCAGTTTCACGACCATTCGAGCCTTGGAAGACTCCGAGTCTCGTGCCGGGCCGACTTTCGGTGCGTGACGGGTTCGATCTCGGGATCGGCCTTGGACACAGTCCGGGATCGGTCCTGCCTCAGTACGGTTTTGAACAGGGATGCGCTCACGGGAATGCCGACGTTGCGGATCCCGCATTTGCGGAATCAGGATTCGGGCTGCGTGGGACTTGCTGACTTCTTCAAGACGGGGCTCGGGCGCGGCTTGGACAAGTTTCAAACCGGAGATTGGTTTGCGGTTGCATTCGGGTTCGCTCCGGGAGCGGTTCGAGAACGAGTCCGGTACGTAATCAGGACGAACTCCTAAGTCAAAGAATAATGAGTCGCGAAGAGACCCGATCCCGGAGCAAAGCGGAGACCGAGATAAAGGCGTGGATCCACGAATGATGTATTGTGGCAGAATAACTTAGGAAAATTGGGATCCATCGACGTAGGGGCTGGATCCACGCTGGAGATAACGGATTGAATGCTCACAACAAAAGTGGGATCCATCGATGAGTGAACCCGACGATCTCCCGCTATTTCGGCCTCGGATGGGGCGCGGCCAAAAACGCACGTCGGGCGCGATCGATGTGGGCCGCGCAGCCAAAACGCTGCGAGTACCGGTACCACGAATAGGAGCACGGGCAGCGCGGTGGCGAGGGCGACGAGCGGCGCGAGCGCGATCACGGGTGAGAGAAGGACGGCGGCGCCGATCGCAATCACCGCTTTCCATGCCTTGAGTCTGGAAGGCTCGCGGATACCCGATGCGGGTGTCGGCCGTTCGGAGAGCATGTGTCATCCCTTTCGATGCGGCGAGTGGAAGGTCAGTCATCAGGCGTATGCGCGGGAGGCGAGCCGCGTATCTGCGCACGGAACCATCGGGGCCCGCTCGTCGTTGGTAACGAGGGAAGGCGGATGGCCCGTGGCCAGTCGAGCGATTGTCGCGCGCCTTTCGAAACCTCGCGCCGACGACACGTCGGCGCCCAACACGGAGAAGATGTCATGCGCAAAGTGCAATGGATAAGTGCAGCGTTCTGTGCGGGCTTGTTGTTCTCGGCGAACGCATCGTTTGCGGACGGCTCATCTTCGCCAACGACGCAATTTCCGACCGCCGTGGCGCCGGCTGATAAGCAGTTTCTGGCTCGGGCACGGGCACTGGGCGTCAATCAACTCGAGCTTGTGCTCGGTCGAATGGCGGTCAAGCGGGCCACGACGCCCGAAGTGAAGGCGATGGGCGAGAAGATGGTCAAGAAGCACACCGAGCTTGGCCGGCAACTGAGCGAGCTCGCGCAAAGCGATCCTGCGTCCACGCCGGATTTGTCCGCCGATCAACAGAGGACGGTTGCCCGGTTGGCGTCTCTGTCCGAATACGACTTCGACAAGGCGTTCAAGGGTACGGTGGGCGCCGGTCACGTCCAGGAGCTCGCGATGTACCGCGACGAGGTGGGGCGCGCCGCAGACCCGCGCCTCCATACGCTCGCTCAGGAGCGTGTCGCCGCTCTCGAGCAATCGATGGCCAGCGCCCAGGCCTCGAATACCCCTCCTCCAGGGAAGCGCGGTTGGTAGGCGGCAACGCCGATCCGATCAGAAAGGCATGTCCCATGCGTCGTTTCACTCTTGCGCTTATCACGGTCGTTGGCATCGGTGTCCCGGCCTGCGGCTCCGGTGATGGCGGCACCGGCTCCTACGGGTCCCCCGTGGCCGGAACCCCGACACCAAGTCCTACGATAGGCGGTGGCACCGCCACGCTCACAGTACAGAACTTCCTCAACTGGTGCTCGGTTGAGATCAATAGCGGCACCGCGTCGACGGACGCCACCGTTACTGCCTCCGTCGCCGCAGGCACGGTCGCGACGATCGTCGCCACGCCAGCCAGTAGTGCCTTCCAAATTGGGCCTGACCCTTGGTTCGGCGTGGACCAGAACGGCGGAGCGGCCGCCGCCGGAACCGACGTTGGCAGCGGAACGAGCGAAAGCTCGACGGCCACCGTGACGATGACCCAGACCGGAGCCCCCCAGTGCGTGTCGGTTTGTTGCCAGGAGCCCGCGAATGGTCCCGTCCCCTGCCCGACGACCAACCCCTGCCTGTAGGCCGCCAGTTATCACTCGTTTCCCCAAGTCCAGAATGCTCGAAGCCTGGTACGCAATCGCCCGCGTCTGCCAGGAAG
The DNA here is from genome assembly GCA_963831555.1 of uncultured delta proteobacterium. GTDB lineage: Bacteria > Myxococcota_A > Polyangia > Polyangiales > Polyangiaceae > Palsa-1150. Next base: position 37,896 of record CAWHQT010000006.1, on the reverse strand, counting down.
GGATCTCGGATCCCTCCCTGGCGGATCCATCCGCGGAGCTCAGGTAACGTCGAAGCGATCGAGATTCATGACCTTGTCCCACGCGGCGATGAAGTCTTGCACGAAGGTCTTCTGCGAGCCGTCGCACGCGTAGACCTCGGCGAGGGCTCGGAGCTGGGAGTTCGGACCGAAAATAAGGTCGACGATGCTCGCGGTCCACCGAAGCTCGCCCGTTCTGCGGTCGCGTCCTTCGAACACGCCTTCGGACGCGGACGACCGCTGCCACTTCGTGCCCATGTCGAGCAGGTTCACGAAGAAGTCGTTGGTCAACGTCTCGGGACGCTTGGTAAAGACCCCGAGCGGAGACTGCCCGACGTTGGCGTTCAGGACGCGCATCCCACCGAGGAGGGCAGTCATCTCGGGAGCGGACAGCTTCAGCATGAACGCCTTCTCCACCAGCAGCTGCTCCGCCGGGAGCCGGTGCCCCTTCTGGAGATAGTTGCGGAAGCCGTCGGCGGTCGGCTCGAGCACTGCGAAGGACGCGGCGTCGGTCTGCTCCTGCAAGGCGTCGGTGCGTCCCGGCGTGAAGGGGACCTTCACGTCATGCCCGGCCTGCTTCGCAGCTTTCTCCACGGCAGCGCAGCCGCCCAGCACGATCAGGTCCGCAAGCGACACCCTCTTTCCGCCCTTCTGCGATGAGCGTGGCCACGAGATTCGATGGGCCTTTGTTCACAAAAGACGATGGCCCTGTTCCGCGCGACGGCACCGTGGGTGATGAATTCCAGTCCATCTGTCGCGCGGTGCGGTCCTCGGGCGAGGCGGCCCATCGTGAACAGACCGCTGACGTGGGTGCCGCCTCCCCCTGCGGTCCGCTCGGAAAGATCGCGTTTTCCAATGGAGCCCGCGAGTTTTGTTCACGAATGACGATGGAAATGCCCGTCCATCGATGTTCTCGGCCAGAAATTGCCTCGTTTCCATTGAATCACGTGGTCGGGCTCACTGCGAGCCGTTGAACGCCTGCTGGATTCGCTCCACGGCTCCCAGCACCTTCGACACGCCGGACGCCACGTTGACGTCCCACCCCGCCTGCGGCGCGAGGCGGATACGCGCGCCGTTCGCGCCACCGCTTGGAGATCTCCTTGTAGGCCGGGTCCACGATCAGCGCGAGGTCCGTCGTTGCCATCATCGGGGCGTGTCCCTTGGACGGGTCATGCGCATCGGGCAAGGTGCCCTGTGCCTCGGGGTTCTTGGGGGTCCACTGGAAAGCACCCGCGGGGCTCTTGGTCTTCTCCCACTCGTAATTGAAAAGGTTCTCGAAGTAGTTATTGTCCCACTTGATGGGGTTCGTCGTCCAAGCGCCCTCTAGCCCGCTACTGATCGTGTCGACGCCCTTGCCGCTGCCGAAGCTGTTCTTCCAGCCGAAGCCCTGCTCCTCGATGCTGGCACCCTCGGGCTCGCGACCTACGTACGTGGGGGGCGGGGCTGCGCCGTGAGTCTTGCCGAACGTGTGGCCGCCAGCGATGAGCGCAACCGTCTCCTCGTCGTTCATGGCCATGCGCGCGAACGTCTCACGGATGTCCCGCGCGGAAGCCATCGGGTCCGGGGTGCCGTTCGGGCCCTCCGGGTTGACGTAGATGAGGCCCCTCTGCACGGCGCCAAGCGGGTTGGCGAGCTCCCTATCGCCACTGTGGCGCTCGTCGCCGAGCCACTTGGTTTCAGGGCCCCAGTTGACGTCCTCCTCGGGAGCCCAGATGTCCTCACGACCGCCGCCGAAGCCGAAGGTCTTGAAGCCCATCGTCTCCAGAGCTCGGTTCCCGGTGAAGATCAGAAGGTCGGCGCGGGGCGCGTGGGCGTGTCCACGAATCGCCCGGCGAATGTCCAGCGGAAGGGGCGCGCCTCGGCACGATTCCAATGTCGAATGAAGCCGAGGACGTCCTGCGCAAGCGTGGTCACGCTCTCGAAGCTGCCGTAGCGCAGAACACGGCGTTGAAGAATGCTGAACCAGATCTCGACTTGATTGACCCAGGAGGCATGCAGCGGCGTGTAGACGAAGCGAAAGCGATGTCCGTGCTCCTGGTTGAACCGCGTCCAGCGGGCGTCGCGTCCGTCGTAGTGCAGGTTGAGGTTGTCCCAGATGACGTAGACACGGCGGCCTTCGTAGCGCTGCGCGAGGCGCGTGCATGAAGGCCCGCAGTGCACGCGCGTCGCGGTGCCGAACGACGCGACCGAAGACCTTCGCCCGTGCGGATATCAAAGGAGGCAAGCAACGAGCAGGTCCCGCGCCGACGGTACTCGAACTCGTGGCGGACGATGCCATGACGCCCCACGTGGATAGGGTGACGGCGCGCCAACGCCTGCATCGGCTTCTCGTCGATGCACACGACGACAGCATCCTTGGGAGGCTGCCGGTAGAGACGGCAGATTCGCGCGACCTTCGCTCGAAAGTCGGGATCCGGGAAATGGAGCCAGTAGCGAACACGGTGCGGGCGCCAGCCATCCGCGGCCAGGACGCGTCGGACGGTACTGCGGCTCACTCGCTCGCCGCTGCACGCGTACAGGGCGTCCGCCACCGCCTGGTAGGTCCACACGTCGCGAAAGACCACGCGGTTGTCTCGCCGGTCGCTCGCACGCCAATTGGACGATCTCGCACCGAGTCTCCAGCGAAACGCTGAGGGGGCCGGCCGCTTCTCGGCGCGTCAAGGAGCGCCTCGATGCACGGGCAAGCCTCCCAGCGGGCTCGCCACTTACGTACGACGCGGTCGCTGCACCCGAACGAGCAAGCCGACCCTCGTTGGCCCATATCCATGCGCAAGCCAGACGATCACCCATGCGCGGACCACGACGTCGTGCTGAGCGTGCCTCCTCCGCGTGAGGGCCTGGATACGCGCCCACTCCGGTCGCGGGATGCGTACCCGTCGAGGTTGCGGACCTGGAGCCATACCCCCTCAATCCATGAGGCCCCACTTTTATTTCCATGAACACCGCGTCCCGGAACGAACTTCTGGCCAGCCGTACTAGCCGACGAAACCGAGCTCTCGGGAGTGAGCCCGTACCGGTATCTCGTTCGGGCCCAAGAGCAACAATCCGCCTGGCGTCTTCAGGCGGAGCGGCCCGACGAAACGGCGGTCTCGAGCTTCACCTGTTTGGCGATGCGCTCGAGCCATTTGGCCTGCGGGTCGGTGCCCTGTGGGTCTTTCGGATGCGCTGCAGCGCCCGGTCGACGCGCTCCGAGGAGGCCATGAGCGGTGAGCCGACCGCGAACTCGCGGATGTAGCCGACGATGGCGGTGCCGGCGGCGCGCCCCGTGTTCACGCGTGCCTCTCGTTTCCCGCCACGTGACTCGCTGATCGTGACGCCGCAGCGAACTTCGCCGAGGCTATGCCGACCATGTCGGCGGACATGCGCGCCACACGCGAGCTCGTTGAGAAGAAACGGCAATGTCGGCACTGCGCGTTCGTCTCGGCGAGCTTGTCGGGGTACGCCCCAAAGAACGAGTCGTACATGCTCGAGCGCCATCACGATGCTCCAGAACGCATCGTTGTCGCGTAGACCGAGCGCATCACGTAGTCGGTACAGGCGCGAGTGCTCCGCTTCGGACGCCTGACGCCCCACCAGCTTGGCGAAGCTGTCCTCCACCGTCATGAGAGTACCCGGGCGAGCATCTTGCGCACTTCTCTCGCCACCGCCCGAGCTCTGCCCGGTTGCCGATGGCAGCGCCTTGGCTGCTTGGCTCAGCATCAAACGTTGCGAATAGATATCGCCGGCCACCCGGTCGGCCACATCCGGAAGTGTCGCCGACAGACCTCCCCGAGCTTCGACCGACTTCCGTACGTCCGACCCGTTGTACAGCTCGAACTTGCCTTCATCGCCGAAGTAGCCGTTGCGCACGACGTGAACGTGGGTCTTCGGCGCGCCCATGAAGTCCGCGAGCAACTCGAGGCTGTCGCGCTGTCGGTTGATCCTCAAGAACGCCACAAGCTTCGCGTCGAGCTCGTCGAGACTCGTCTCGAGCGTTCCGCCGTACTGACTCACGGTGTTCGGGGCTACGTAGACTCGCTTCGGTCCAGGCTCCCGACGAGAGGCGAAACCAGAGATTCTGGCGTGCCTGCCTCCCAGGAGCCTTTGTGCGCAAGCGCCGTCGCAAACCAAGGTGTGAAATGCGACGCTCCACTTCGAAGGAGCGGGCCGAGACTCGATAAGGGAGGGGCGGTTCGCCCGCAGGCCGGAACCCAAAGGTCTGGTAGGTCGTGAAGGCGTCAGGCTCCGCACTGATCGCTTCAACCTGTGGTGACCCCGACGAGGCCGTCGCGCAAGCCGCTACGGTAGCCGCAAATACGATTGTCTCGCTTTCGTGATTCACCTCTCTTGGTGGGGACGACGTTCGATCGATTGGCGACGAGCCGTCTCTACCTTCGCTATTACCAACGGCGGCCGTCCCGGGTGGTTTTCGAGGGAACCGATTGTTTTGGTCGCCCGTTGACATAGGTATGAAACAGCCACGGCGCCTCATCGAGTTACTGCTCAATCTTCCTGCTCATCGTGGTCCGGGACGCGGTGGCTCGACGCCCTCTTGCTGCGCCGCCGCGAGGCCACGCCGGTTCAGCATTCGATCCGGCACTCTGCACGCGTGTCGCGTTGAACGCGAAAGTTTTGGAGAGGTAAGAAAATGAAACACATCGCAATGTTCGGACTTGTAAGCGCTCTCGGTGCCATCGGATGCGCCTCGACCGGCGTAGGAACGCAGTCCGCCGAGCGCGGATGGGGCGGCATCGCTTGGCATGGTCACCCGGCGATCCAGGTGGGCAAGGCGCGTGCGATCGACACGCGCGTGAACCCGAAGGCGCCCCTGAGCGCTTCGTTGGATGCGCATCAAGAGAAATTGAAATCCGGAAGCGCCCTATCCCGTGTACTTCTGGGCATGAGAACCCGCCTAAGGGCGTTGGGTATCGCGGGCACGATCTGTCTTTCGGGATGCGCGTCGAGTCGCCAGGGCGTTGCGCTCATGCAGCCCGAGACGTCGCGGAGCGCCGGTCCTATCCATGTGGGACGGGCGCGCGTCGTGGATGCACGCGTGAACGCTGCCGTGGGGGTACACGTCGCGGCGGCTGGAGACGCGATCGTCGTGCGCTTTGCACATCCCCGTCAGGGAGCCGAGGTGCGCCTGGACTCGACGTCGCTCGACGTGCGCTCGGTGACAACGGACGGGATCAAGGTCGATCACAGCACGGTGAATGTGCAGCCCGATCGCGTCGCCTTGGACGGAGGCACTTTCATCGTGTGCTGGAACGAGAGGGAAGACGCCGAATCGCCTGATCACGCCGTCGTGCAAGCATCCAATGCCGCCGATGGCTTGCCCCGGGGCGCGCCCGTCGTCATCTCGCCGCCTGACGTCGACGTCATCGGGACTCCGCGCGCCGTCAAGATCGACGGCCACCACGCGGTGGTGATGTTCGTCGCGGACACGGGCGGATCCTTCGCGCTCTACGCTGTGCCGGTCGAAAGCATCTGATTGGCTCGCCAGGCGAGCGAGGCAAGACGGCGAAATCGAAAACGTCTTGACCGCCCGCGTCGATGGGCAAGGGGATCGACGGCTTCTCTCGAGGCTTAAGGGCTCGCGGATGCCAGAGGCTCGTGTCGGCTCGTTGGAGCTCATGGGTCACCCCTTTCAAGAAGCCAAGTTGGATGTGGCCGCGGGTGCATGTCGCCCGATCGCTTGCTGAACAAGCGGGGCCTCGCGGCGGCGGCGCAGGACGGCGTCGAGCGACCAGGGCCCGGGGCCGGCGACCAAGAGGAAGAACGCGGTGAGAATCTGCGCGTAGTCGGAGCGCGATTCGTGCATCACGGCCCAGAGGCCCACTTTGGGTAGCGCCGGCGGGAGAGGCAGCGGCGACGTGCCAAGGTAAAGGCCGATCTTCGTCGTGAGGATCGCAACCACCATCTCGATGATGAAGGGGATCGCGATGACGCGCGTGAAGAGACCCGTGATGAGCAAGAGCCCACCCACGATCTCCAGACCGCCGATGAAGGTGGCGGTTTCGTGGGGAAACGGGATTCCCAGCTTCGTGAAGCGACCGACTCCCTGGTTCACGTAGACGAACTTGAGAATCCCTTCGGATAGAAAAACGCCTCCAGCCATGAGACGCAGAAGCAGGGTGGACTTAGGGGACGTGAGCGGTGGTTGGGTTAGGAATGTGGTTAGCGGTTGTAGAGGTTTCATACCTGCTTCAACGGAACGAGCCCCCAACTCGTTCCCCACGCGCAGCCCGCGCAACCGACCACGACGCCGCGAAGGCCGATGGAACGATTCGAAGGCCCACTTCGTTCTCATTGACGCCCGTGCTCCCCCACCTCGCCCTTGTACCCGACCGCCGGGCAGTCGATGCCGAGATCGGCTATGCGCTAGCCGTGGAGAAACCCTCCGTGACACTGCCACGCGGGGCCCTTGAGCACGTTGACGCGCTTTACCGGGTAGGACGGAGCCTGACCGGACGCGACGACGACGCGGAGGACCTCGTCCAAGAGACCTTCGCGCGCGCCATCGCGGGATGGCCACAGTTTGTTGCCGGTACGAATTTGCGGGCGTGGCTTTTCCGTATCCTTCGCAATGCTTTCATCGACAACTTCCGCCGTTCGCGGACCAACCCGGTGCGGGTGGGGTTCGATGAAGAGTTGGACACGCCGGCAAACTCGGCCCCTGATGCGCTCCGCCGCGATGCGGAGCTGGAGCGGCTCCGCGGCGTGGTGGCGGCGGATATAGAGGCGGCGCTCGCCACGCTCAGCGTAGACGCCCGAGCGATCATCTTGCTCGACCTCGAAGGATTTACGGAGACAGAGCTCGCCGAAGCGCTCGGATGCGCCGTAGGAACGGTCAAATCGCGCCTTGCTCGGGCCCGAGCGATTCTTCGCGAGCGGCTGCGGGACTACGGGAGCTAGAAGTCATGGACTGCACTGAAGTTAGAAACCACCTACTCGACCGCCGGCGCGGCACCCTGACGGGGGAGCTTCGCGAGCTCGTCGACTCGCACCTCGCTGGATGCGACGCGTGCCGTAGCGAGGACGCCGCGGACCACGAACTTTCCGTTGTCCTCCGCGACCGCCTTCTCAAGCGGCGTCCCCCCGATTCCCTACGCCGATCGCTCGAAAAACGCCTTGCGGGTGAACCGCCACGAACCGCTCGGGGCGCTCGCCGCAGGCTGCGGGCAATTGCGCTGGTCGCCGCCGCGCCGCTCGCCGCAGCCGCGGCCTTCTTGCTGCTTCTCTGGAAGCCGAATCAGCCCGATGCGATGGCGATGGAGGCCGTCAACGATCATCTGCGGATCCTTTACGAAGCCCACCCGCTCGAGGTGGAAAGCGGCGGCGTTCATCAGGTGAAGCCATGGTTTGAGGGACGTGTCGACTTCGCCCCGGCCGTCGGCTTCGGAGGCGACGACGACTTTCCGCTGCAGGGGGGCGCGATTGCGTACTTCATCGACCGTAAAGCCGCCGCGTACATTTACAAAAGGCGTCTGCATGTCATCACGCTCTTCGTCTACCGCGCGGATGGCCTGCCCTGGTCCACTGCGCCCACAGCGTCGAGCGTCTCGCTCGGCCATGTGCGAGCGAGGGAGCTGACCACGCGAGGCTTCCACGTCATCCTCTGGCGCGACGGCGACCTCGGCTACTCGCTCGTGTCCGACCTCGACCCGCGCGAGCTCGAGATGCTCGGGACCAAGGTCGCCGGAGGGTAGACTACACGGCGGTGCAGAATTCGCAGTGAGGAGAGCGCTCCGTCCGCCTGCCGGAACCCGGATCGTGCGTCGGACGATCGTGAGCAGTTGCCGATAGGGTCGCCGCAAGGCCCGCAGTTTGGCGTCGCGCGCGATGGGTCGCCGCGAGACATGGGCGATCTCGCGCGCTCGGCGAGTGACGCTTCGCTGCACGTTGCGAAAGCCCGAAGGCGCGGTCACCCGCAAGCACCGCAGCCGCTCGATCTCACGACACACTCCCTGGGCCATGTCCTCGCCGAGGCGTTCGCTGGGGTATCGAGTGGGCGCTTCGACGACGGTCGGATCGACACGTGCAGTACGCAATGTGCCGATCGAGGATTTCCCTGAATCCATCGAAAGTCGCGAACGAAAAAAGCGGCGTCGTCCATCGATTTCCGTGGCCGTGCTCACCCATGAATTCAATCGCCGACATCACCCGGGACTTGCCTCGGCCGCGGCGTACGTACTTGAGCCGATAGGCGACTTGATGGCCGGGCAGCCGGCGGAGCCGTTCGAGAGAGAGCGGTGCGCCGAGGGGGGTCCACCGCCGGCTTACCGGTGCCCCGGGACAGCCGTGCGGACGAGGAAGCGAGACGCCGCGGCGGTGAGTTCGCTGCCATCGCCGACCGCCTCGTGCGGCCAATCGTCGAGAAAGCGCGTACGCGGCCCTGACGGACGGTCTGGCTCAGGTCTGGCTCATAACGGGAGCTCTGGCGATGGGGAGACGGGCTCGCTCTCGGCGGGTGGCGGAACCCGATTCGAGGCGTCGCGTGCCGTTAAGAACCGATCCCAGGGGTCCCCAGCCTCACTCGCAGGGGTATGCACCAAAGCCCCGTCGAGAGTCGTCGGTGACGTATTGGCCGCTACGTATGGCGCCGCCTCGGGATCGGCCGAGAGGGCAGTGGGAGGAAGGAACTTGGCGGGCGCTAATCGGGGGCGTGGGAGCGACCGAGCGACGAGCCCGTCCACTGGGTACCGGGGGCAGGGGTTCGCGGCTGCTCTTCGGTCGCGTCGGGCATGACGGGCCAAGCACGGCCAAGAGCTCCAGTGCACGCATGAGGCCTCCGTTCGAGACGGCAGAAATCGGGATGGGCGCCTCGCATCGCGAGCGCCGGGGTCGGACTCTCGGAGTCTGAGACGGGAATTCGCTTATGTCTACTTCGGTATTAGGCCCAACGCTCGGTGGCTGATCGTTGACGGGATGAGGGTACCGGGCCCTCGCGTCCGCGCGGGCGGCGCGTTTGGGGGGTTGGTCAACCGTTGTCCATCGATCATCGACCACCCCCCCCGGTCAATTGCCGACCACCCCTTCGTCGCGCCTTAGGAATTGCGAGCCTTTACGCGGGTTAAAGGCCAGCCGCGTGCCGGCACGCGCGCTGCAGTAGGGGGGCTCGCACGATCGCATGCCGCGTTCGACGTCAGCCCCGTCGAGCGGGCTCTCTCCTCCTCGCTCTTCCCCATGCAGGTCCGAGGTTCTTGGATGTCTTTGGGTCGGCCCTCCGAAATCCAGACGCGGCATACGGGCGCGCGCTCTCGGCGAAGCTGCCGCCGCCTTGGAGGGCGCGTTTGCGGGCCGCGATTGCCCCCATCGTGGACGCGCCGGTGTTCGCTAGTGTTCGCACTGTGAAAGGCCCCTCGTGGGGTGTTGTCGCTCGAGGACTACGCGTAAACGAAGATCCTCTCGCGAGTGCAGCGCGCGGCGCTCGTTCGGGCGGCGGGGGACGGGGTCGGGCAAGAGAATGTTTGCCCATGCGCTCGTCAAAGTCATCGCGGAGAAGACGAGGGACCGTCTCCACATCGTTGAAGACACGCCGGAGTTGAAATGCGATGCCCCGCGAAAGCTTCAGATTTTGGTGCAGTCGGGCGTTTCATTCGTGGCGCGACGCGATCATCGTGGCGATGCGGTTTCGCCCGGACCTGATTGTCGTCGGCGAAGTGCACGACGGAAGTGCGTTCGAAGTGCTCAAAGCCTGGAATACGGGGACCGTCGCGCGCGCGGTGTGGAGGGGCGAGGGGGACGTTCGCGTCGCTTCACGTGGGCCTGGCCGCGGCCACGAAGGCCGATCGGTACTTCTTCGACATCGATCTCGTGGCGGCGCACACGTGATGGGTCCGCCGCTGCAGACCGGCAGTCATAGAGCCTGGGGCGCGCCGTGATCCAGCACGCGAAGATGTCCGACACGCCCCCGTTGCTTCTCACGATGGACGAGGTCGCGGACCTCTTACGCACGTCGCGGAAAGCGGTCTACGCGATGGCCGAGCGAGGGCAGCTTCCGGGGCTGACGCGACTCGGCCGACGGTTGCTCGTCCGCCGCGATGACCTACTCTCCTGGCTCGACGAAAGACGAGCGGCATCGCCGGAAGGAAAACGGCGATGACGGTCAAAGTTCGAGAATGGAAGAAGGGCAGCAGCGTGGGCTTTGAGGTGGACATTCGCTTCACGTATCCGGACGGCTCGCCGTTCCGGCGGCGCATCAAAGCGCCGGTCGAATCGAAGTCCGCCGCGAAGCGATGGGGTGAGGCGAGGGAGCGCGAGCTTTTGATGCGGCCTTCGCCCGGCTTCGTGAAGCAAGAGGAAGAAAAGCGAAAGGAGGTGCCGACGTTGCGGCAATTCGGGCCGCGGTTTGTCGAGAACTATGCGAGGGCCAATCGTCACAAGGCGAGCGGCGTGGCGTCGAAGGAGAGCGTCTTCAAGATTCACCTGTACCCCGCGCTCGGCGACACGCGCCTCGACGCGATCGACGACGAGAACGTTCAGCGGGTCAAGGCGGCCCTTACGAAGAAAAGCCGCAAGACGGTCAATAACGTGCTGTCCGTCCTGAACAAGGCCCTCAAGGTCGCGGTCAAATGGAAGGTGATCCAGGCGATGCCCTGCACGATCGAGCTCGTGAAGGTCAGCAACCTGGTGCCGTACTTCTACGAGTTCGCGGAGTATGCGCGTCTCGTGCAAGCCGCGGAGCAGAACAGCACCCGCACGCTCGCCCTCGTACTTCTCGGCGGCGACGCCGGGCTGCGCCGGGGCGAGATGATCGGGCTGCGATGGAGCGACGTCGACTTCAAGCGTCGCCTTATCACGGTGCAGCAGGCGGTGTGGAAGGGCATCGTCGACACGCCGAAGAGCGGCCACGGTCGGGTCATCCCGATGACGGACAAGCTCTTCGACGCGTTACGAGCGCACCGACACCTCCGAGGGGAACGGGTCCTCTGCGAGGACGGCGGCGAGCCGGCCACGGAGAAGGTCCTGCGCGGCTGGCTAGCGGCCGCGCAACGCCGGGCCGTCCTGGTGACGGCCACCGGCGCGCTTCACATCCTGCGGCATACGTTCTGTTCGCACCTCGCGATGCGCGGTGCGCCTGCCAAGGCCATCCAGGAGTTGGCAGGCCACGAGGACCTGACCACGACGCTCCGTTACATGCACCTGTCCCCGTCGGCCCGGGAGTCCGCGATCGGCCTGCTGAACCGTCGCGGCGGAAACATTTTTGGAGACATTGTGGAGACCGCGCTCGAAAAAGCAGAAAACATCGGGAAATAAGGTGGAGGCGCCGGGAATCGAAACGGCAACAGAAAACGCGCGCTCTCCCGAGAAACCGGCTGCCATCGCGATCAACCCGTCATCCGAAGCGCCCCGGTTCGCGACCGTTCGCAACGAGCCGAAACCGGTCGAGACCACACTCAGGGCGGAACCAACGGACGCGGAGATCGAGCGTGGGATCCTCGACGCTGTGCGCATGGGCCTCGGGGATGTAGCGCGTACCCTGTCTCGGCAGCTCGAAGATCGAATACTGGCACGGACACCGAACAACATCGTCGCGCTAACGTCACGGAAGGGCGGCTAGCCATCCTGGTTACGGAGCAGGCTCGCTTCTCAGTTCCTCGATCAACCGATTCAAATTGGTCCGCACCCATTCCTCCGCGACTCGCAAGTTTCGTGCGGCGTCCAGATAGTCTTTACCGAACCTCGGGTCACGCTCCGCGAGCGCTTCCTTCGCAAACCAACCGGTCAAGGCCCCGAACCAGAACCACAGGGACAAGAGATGGGCGCATTGATCGAGCGTTAGAATGAGGTCTGGTTTCGCAATGGATCCGAGCACGAAATCGTTCCCCTCGCCGAGGTAGCGTTCAGATACGAGTTCGCGATTGGGATGACTTCCCTTGCTGAAGTACGTGTAGACCTTCGCTAGGTCAGCCTGATCTTCGCCCATCGGCAATTTGCTCAGAGCAGCCCGTAGCGCGCCGTGGCCGATCTGTGCGCCCTGCCGCCAACGAGTGAGCAGCTTCGGATCCTGCGTGCCGGCGGCGAGTAACGAAATCGATTCGTAGGCACGCCGAGCCAGCGGATAGGCGACGTGCAGACGCCCTTCGAACAGTGGCCGCGGCCATTCGTACAAGAAGTCGAACGCATCACCGATCAAATCACGCAAGGCGGCGTCGTTCGGCGTGGCCGGTGGTGCGGCGCCGAGCGCAACGACCGCTCGTGCGGCCAGGCAACCGTAGGCTTCGGTGACCTTGAGCACGGGCGCGAACATGCCATTGAGCTCATGTCGTCGTTGCGCAGCAAACGCGGGGAGTTGCCGGTAGAGCTCAACACCATGATCCGCCTCCCGCGCTTTTCCCATCCGCCGAATGTACGCCTTCGTCCTAGCTCTCAGCCGAAAGAAGACTTGCACCCGCTCCCGACCGTTCGTGACCGCCCACAGCCAGTCGACACCATTCGTGGGACGGAACCGACGGACAATGACCTGGAGGCCGCGATCGTTCGGGCGGTCACGATGGGGCTCGGTGACGTCGCGCGAACGCTCGCGCTGCCGACGAATGTTATCGAGCTCGTGAGTCAACGGCGGCGGTGACCACTACTTAAATGCGACATTGGAGTCGGTGCGTAGTTTGACAAATGATTTGAGGAGTGGCTCGATAGCCACGTGAGGCAAAAGCGGTCAAAGGTCAGTTCGCCGACCTCGGCTCTTGTGCCGGCATTCGTCCCCGATACCCCGCGGGAGCTACGGGTCCGCGCCGGTCTCACCCTCATTCAGACCGCGGTTCTCGCGGACGTGGCTGAAGCGACGATTCGCATCTTCGAGGCGAGTCGCGACGGGGTCGGCCCGAAATCGCGTGCCAAGTTGGATTTGTTCTATGCGCGCCTGTCGCGGACGGCACCTCCACCCCGACCAGAGGCGGCACCGTTGCCGAGCGGACCCGAGCGATGAGCGATCCGCGCAGTACAGTAGCTTTCGCGCCCCTCGATCCGAGCGGGAAGACGTTCGGGGTACCGCCGACCGCGACGGCCATTGATGAACTTGAAGAGGTGAGCTCGTCTCCCGGGCTCACTGAGCCGACGGCGTCGCGGGACGAACGCCCATCGCGCCAGCGCGGCGAGCGGGAAGCGCTGGAAGGTAGGATCGCGGCGTCGCGCGCCAAGGCCGAAGCGTCGAGGAGTCGCTTCGACCAACAGCAAAAATTCTTTCGGACGCTCGATACGCTCGCGCCTCGCACACGCCGCGCCGTGTTCGCCGTTCACCGCTTTTCCCGCGTGCGGGGCCGTCGCTCGGTGCGCGCCCGATCGGTTCGGGCGAGGCGCACGCGAGCGGTTCGGACGACACGCGCGGGGCCGGCCGACGGCCCACCAGGGCCAAAGGCTTGGCGATCCTTAGGTAAACTCTGCCTCGAGGGCGCCTCGTGAAGGCGCCGACGACCGCCACGCCGCCGGTGACTTTCACGGACGCCAACGCGCCGATCGTCGTCGGCCTCTCGCCGCGCCAACTTCGTACCTTTGTTCGTGAGCACCGCGTCCCCCATGCGCGGGTGGGCCGGCGAATCTTGGTGCGGGTCGACCGTTTTCTCGAGGCCGTAGATCTTCTCAGCGGAGCGCAGCCTCGCACCGCTTGGTCCGAAGACGCGCTTATCAAGTCGATGGCTGGTCGGGGGGCCGCGTGACACCTCTCGACGTCCGTCTGTTCCACGAACGTGCGTTCCGCGATGGCGTGTCATGTGCCACCTGCGGGGTAGCGATCGTGCGCGGCTCCGTCGTTATCGTGCTTCGAACACACCACGCGTTCGGGCTGGTAACCCACGCCGTCGCGCACGTCCGTTGCCCGGTGCCGGTGTTCGGGGCGTCGAGACGACGCGGAAGCGGGGCCGCGTGAGTGCCGCTCATCGCCGCGGCGCCCGCCGTGAACTTGAAGCGTCGAAGGCTTTGGGAACGAAGCGAGTGCGCTTTCGTCCTCGGTATGTCGCCGCGGCCGACGTGCTGCCCGTCCGCCTGCCGAGCGGCGACGTGCTGCAGGCGGAAGTGAAGACCACCAAGAGGGCGCCGAAACGAATTCTGGACGCCCTGGCGCAGGCGCGCCGGTACGCGCCGGGCGCAATTCCGGTCGCGATCTTTTCGCAAACTGGCGGCGCCGCGATTGCGTGCGTCCCGCTCGCTGATTTTGTTCGACTGCTGAAGCTCCAAGAGCCCCAACCGGGGCAACAGCTTTGTTTGCTCGCAAAGGGAACACCGTGAACCGCCCTCCGTTCACGGCACCCGTTACCAACGGCGATCGCCTGCTCTCGATCACGTTTTTGACGTCCGCGCGCTTCGCTGCGAAGCCTCAAGTGGGCATTTCGACCGTCCAAGAATGGCATTCGCTCTTGCGCTGGCTTACGTGGCCGTCCTGCGCGGACTCGAAACAGTCACACGGCGCGTGGTGCCCGACGGAGCTCGAAGGCGGGGCAGTCAGGGGCGGACGCGGGCCCGTCGCGTTGCTTGTCGCGGACGTCGACGAATGCGGCCCCGGTGCGATCGAGCACTCGGCCGCGGTTCTGGCCCCGTACGCCGGCGCGGTCGTTCCGACGTTCAGCGCCACCCCCGAAAAGCCCAAGCACCGGATCGTGCTCTTGCCGGATCGCTCTATCGCTCCCGACGAGTTCCCACTTGCCTGGTCGAGGATGGCGGCGACGCTCCACGGCAAAGGCGTCGTCATCGACAAGGGATGCAAGAATCCGAACCGCCTTTACTTCGCGTGCGTCACGCGCTCGCCGGAGACGTGGCTCGGCGCTCGACTGCTGACCGGTGCGCCCGTGCCCGTCGACGCGATGCTCGCGGCAGCGCGACGCGATCTTGAACGCGAAGAAGCGGCACGGCGAGCGAGACCCGCTCCGCCGATCGTTCTTGACCAGCACCGTGATCGGTACGTGGCGGCGGCCGTCGACAAGGCTCGCGCCAACATCCTCGGCGCCAACGAGGGAGGAAGACACGAGATCCTTTTGAAAGAATCGTTTTCGCTGGCACGCTTGCCCCTGAGCGAATCGCAAATTGCGGACGCGTTACTCGAACCGTTCGTGTCCGTTGCGGGCGAGCCGCGGCGGCGTGAGGGCGAGCGTGCGATCCGTGACGCAGTCGCGGCCCGGGGATCAACGTGAACGGAGTGGCAGACTTCGCCGGGCCCATCGTGCCACACGAAGAGAATGGGGCGGGCTACCCGCGCGCGACTGCTGGGCAGATTGCGCGTGCGGCCATCGAGGGAGCGACGCCCATGCCGCTCGTGCACTATCTTTCCGGCGCGGACCTCTTCGCAGAGGAATCCGATGCCAACCTTGTCGTGCCTGCGCTCGGCCTTTGCTCCGGTCCGCCGGTCGGGATCATCGGCCAGCAATACTCGGGCAAGACGATCGCCACCCTCTCGTTTGGACTCTCCGTCGCCGCGGGAAAAGACCTCTGGGGCACCTGGCGCGTAAAACGCGGCCCGTGGCTGCATCTCGACTACGAGCAAGGCAAGCGGCATACGAAAAAGCGGATACGACGCCTCGCACGTGCGATGGGGATACCCGACGAAGAGCTACGGCAGTTCATTGACGATCGAACGGTACGGATTGCCATCTTTCCCGAGCTCAATTTGACGACGGAAAAAGCCGTCGACCACTTCAAGAAGGAATTCGAAGGCGTCCGGCTCGTGACCTGCGATTCGCTTCGCTGCATGATCGGGGCGGTCAACGAAAACTCCAGCGACGTGCGCGATCTGCTGCGCGTGCTCACGAAGGCCTCGGACGCCACCGACGCGTGTGTGGACTTGATTCATCACGCCGGCAAGACGCCCGACGACGCGAGCAATCGTTCCCGGCGAGAGATGTCTCGCGGTTCGAGCGCCATCGGCGACGAGTTCCAATCGATGCTCGTCATGAGCAAAAAGAAGGGCGACGCGGTCACACTTGTCACACACGAGAAAGACCGCGAGCTTGGCGGCCTGGCCGACGACTTCGGGCTTCGCATCGAGGACGTCGCCGGTGGACCCGAGGGCCAAGATCCGAAGTGGGGACTTCGCGTCGCGCACGTCGACCGCGGGCAGATGCAGACCAAGCAACCGCCGGACGCGAAGTTCGTCGCCGCCATCGCCGCCGCGCGCGAATGCATCGGGGCCCATGCTGGCATCGCGGGTTCGGAAGCGGTTGCCGAACGCGTCGACGGTTTTCGAACGGCCACGGTTCGGGCGGCTGTCAAACAGCTCCTTGCCGATGGGGAAGTGGTGTCGAGACCTGCTCCCCGCGGGGGCGTCCGCCTTTACCTGAAGCAGGCTGCGCCCGCTGGCGAGCTCGCCCTCGTGAAACCGGGAAAAGGAAGCGACGAATCATGACCCTCGTCCGCCCGTCCCACTCTCGTCCCACTCTCGTCCGGGACGACAGTGACTCTCGTCCCGCGACTCTCGTCCCGACCGTCGTCCCCCCCGTAGGGGGACGAGGGACGAGTGTCGGGGGGTCACGTGCCTCGGAAGGTCACCTCTCGAGCCTGCAATTCGGGACGAGAGTCGAGCAAGCGCAAAAGCTCACGGGCGGAGCCACCGTGGCGCTTGCCTCGACGCAGCCCTCGACGAGCTGCGCCCGGGGCTTGGAGACGAGCTCCCGGAAACCTTCGATCCAGGTTTTGAGCTCTTCGAGTCCGTACGAGGAGGCAACGCCACGGGTGCACTCAAGCGTTTGGAGCCGGCATCGGGTTAGAGAACAGGGTCCAAACAAGCCACTTCACGCACTTGCCATTGTTTTTTCGCCCCAGCGGGGCGATACGCGCGTCTTTCGCACAACAAGACTTCGACCGCGTGCTCATGGCACGCGGCGGGGCGCGCCGGATAGTCCGACGTGGCCAGGCTCATCGTCGCTCGCCATGGTGGTGCAGGAGATCTGCGCACGCGACCGGTTGCGGAAATACCTCTTTCCGCGCGGTCGGCATGAAACAGCGGGCGACGATTGGCCGGGCGTTTCCCCGGCACGTGGCGGGGGCGCCAATGCGTCGCAAGAACCGATGGCACCTCGGGCCATCCCGAGGGCCGCGACGCGTCCGATGCGCCACCAGGTGTGGCGCATCGCGAAACGCCGGGGAGGGTGAGCTGATGGCCCTCCGATCTGGTCATGGCAACGGCGCGGGGGTGCCTCGCGTCGAGGTGCTCCCCGTCGACGAGCTCCCCCTGGGTGTGCCGACGAATGCCGAGCATCCGAGCCCGGGGGACTTCGATGTACGCGGCAAGTTCGCCCCGGGCAACGCGCTGTCGCGCAAGGGTGGCCACGCGCGCGCCGGCAAGACCCGACTCGCCGACCGCCTAGGGCTCAGGGGTCTGCCCGAGGGAGCCGAGTTCCGCCCATACAAGGCGGCGGCGGCGTCGTTTCGCAAGGCGCAGTGTGCGGCCCTCGCCTCGAGCGTCGGAGGCGGCTACTGCGGGCCGGGCCCCTCGTCGATGGTCATTTCGGCGGCGCTGCAATTGGCCTGGGCCCGATTCTTCAGCGACCGAGCCGCGCAAACGGGCAACGCCGAGCTCGCGCTAACCGCGTCGCGACTTTCGGACGCGAGCCGTCAGAACTTGCTTGCCGCTCACGAGCTTTGCGCGCGCGAGGCCGAGGGACGAACGAAGAGCCGGGCGCCGGGGTCCGCCGTCGAGGCCATGCGTGCCCGCATTCTGGCCAGCGGCAAACGGAGCTCGCCGTGAGCTTACGCGCCCGCTTCCTCGAGTTCGACGACGCCCTTGCTGCGCACGGCGTGCCGCCGCTCACCGACTGGTGGCGCGCGGGTATCAGCGCATGGCTCGAGACGTACCAGTCAGGGCACGTGCTCGAGCTCTGGGCTGCCGTCGGGCGGGGCGCTGCAAAGAGTACGGCCCTCGCGAAGCTCGCCACGTTCTTCACCCTCTTCGGTGACTTTGCAATCCCGCCGGGCGAACGGCACTTCGCGATTGTGCTCTCGCGGTTGAAGGAGGAGGCCGCGAAGTCGATCGCCACCATTCACGGCTGGCTCAACTTGCTTGGCGTTGCGCACCATCTCGCGGGCGACGTCATCGAGCTCGACGACCTGCCGCGCGGAATCCGCATTGTCGCCGCGAGCGTGGCAGCGGCGTCCGGCTGGCGTGCCTACTTCGTCGGGAAGGACGAGCGCTCGAAATGGCCGGCGTCCGGTGTGGAAGAGCGAGAGGCCGAGGAGATCGACACGAGCGCGAGCGCCATGACGGCCACGCACGATTGGGCGCCCGTGCTTTCGTTCGGCTCGGCCTGGGGCGCTTTCGGTGGATTTTACGAGGCAGTCACGAGCGGTAACGACGCCGCGAAGTTCGTGCTCGGTCCGGCGCCGACGTGGATCGCGGCCCCGCACATCACCGAGGCCTCAACGCGCCGCAAAGAGCGCGATCCGTCGAAGTGGGCCCGCGAGTACGCGTGCGAATTCCAAGAGTCGACGGAGGAAAGCCTCTTTCCGGTAACGCTCATCGACCGCGCGCGGCGCCGCGAGCCCGCGGACATCGAACCGGAGCGCAGCGTCGAATACTTCGCCGCGATGGATCCGAGCTTGGGCCGCAACGCTTGGACGCTCGCCATCGCGTGCCGGCGCACCGTGGGCGAGAGGCCGAAGGCCAGCATCGTCCTTTCGCGTGAGTGGCGATCGCCTGCTGGCGGGCACTTCGACATGATCGCGATCCTGACCGAGATCACCGCCCTCGTCAGTCCCTACACAAACGCGATCGTGACCGACCAATTCCACGGCGAAACGCTTGCTGCTATCACGCAGCGGCTTCGCCTGGGCGTCACGCTCGAAGTCGACAAGCCGACTGCCACCGAACGTCTCGAGCGTTACGAGTCTTTGCTAACGCGGCTCTCCGACGACGAGATCGAGCTGCCAAGCGATCGGCGAGTGCGCTCCGATCTCTTGTCGGTCAAACGGAAGTTCACGCCGAACGGATTCACCATTCACCTGCCGCAGACGGGCGACGGCCGACACGCGGACCACGCACCATCGATCACGTTGGCGCTCTCTCGGGTCACGCCGATGCCGAGCTGGATGGAGGCGATGACGGCGCTAGAAGCGCGCGGCGGACTGCTCTTCGCGACGCGGCAGCGAAAGGAGGGCGACGCGGTACCCGTCGAAGAATCGCGTCTGTTCTACGGCGGCATCGACGAGCGCTTTTGTTTGGAGGTAGCGGGAGAGCGCGGGGTCGCCTTCTTCACTTGGGGCGATCGCGGGCCGTCGTTCTCCGTCGGCGCGAGCGAGTCGTTACGCAAAAGAATTCTCGACTACTGGACCGATCGATTTCCACACGGCGTTGCGAGAAGGAAAGCCCTATGAGATCGCACTCGCCGCACCCTGGCGTGTTCGCTTCCACTTCCACGGAAGTGGCGACTTGCCCGGAGTTCTGGTGCGCCCCGAGTTGGGGCGGTGCAGAAATCAGCTCGGGTCGAAAGGGGCCTTCCGCACGTGGGCGGCCGCCGACGCGCTCAAGTGGGCGCCCACGCGTCCGCGCAACACCGAAACCCGAAGGGGACAACATGAGCACAACGAAAACCGCGAACCCATCAAAGTGTCGTTTCTTCCGCGCCAAGGGCAAGCCAACCGACTGCGAGTATGACCCGGCGAACGACGACACCGAGGGATCGGCATGGGGAGCGATGATCGTTGGGATCTCCGGCTGGTTCGAGTGCGCGGCATGCGGTGATCCCAAAGGCAGCGAAGGCGGCACTATTAGGACGCCCGAGGCCCACATGTACGCCTACGGACTTTGCCAGGCGTGCAAAAAAGCCCACAGCGACGAAACCCACTTCGCGCGGAGTCCGACGCGGCTCGTCCCCGACGAGCGCGGCAAGATGCAAGAAATCCCCGCGTCGCTTTTCACCGAGCCGGCGCCCATGAATGGCCGGATCGGCGCTCGGCTCAAGCAAGAGCTCGAACGCTTCATTGCCAATGGCGAGCCCGAGCCCGAAGGGCCGTGATCGACCGAGCCCCCCCCGATGGCGATGGCGTCCGGGCGACTCGCGAGATCGGAAAGTCCGAGGCCCCGAACGAATTACTTCTTGATTTGCGCTTATCTAACTTGCGAGTCGCTTCGAAATACCAACAATGGAGAATATCAACGATGAATTTCCCTCCGCAGAGCCTCGAGCCAGCCCCGCACATTTCACGCGATGGCCTGCGCGTTGTCAGCCCGCCGCCCATCGTTCCCGCGGGCCCACCTGTTCGCGCAATTCCTCCGACCGCACGGATAGACGTCCTCGACCGAGAGGCGGCTCGCGAACGTAACCCGCTTCTTCTGAGCGGATCGATCGTCCGTCTCTGGCAAGCGATCGACGGGCCCATCACGATTCGCGGCGGCGATCGTAAGCTTTATGTGGTCACGCCTTGCGAACAGGGAACGGAGCCAACGGACTACCTCGACGCGGATACGTACGCCGCGATTGTTGGCGACGCCGACGCCGGTCACGACGATGACGGTTCGGCGACCTCCGACGAATGGACCGCCGAGGGGCTGAAGCAAATGCGCTTGATGCTCCAGCACGCACCGCCCAATCATGGGATCCATACTTTTCAGGGCACCCCCGCCGTCGCAGTCGCGCAGGCCGTCGCCTTGGCAAGGTGGTACGGCGCTCCCGTTGCGGAGATCTCCGCGGCTCTCGGGCATCCGGTCACGCTGGCCCGGTCGCTCTTGGAGCCCGGGGGCAAGGCGGAGAGCCTGACGCTCGCGCGGCGGAAGCAGGAGGCCGCGGCCGAGCGTGCAACGGCCGAGGAGAGCGCGCGCGTCGAAAAGGAGCGCCGACCTAATACGCGAACGCTTGCCGACCTTTCGCTGTCCGGCGTTGCCGTTCCGCTCCTCGACATTGATGTCCAGGTGCCGCGTTCTCTCACCGGCCTCACGCCCACTTGGACCGACGAAAGCGGCGCGGCCTTGTTCGTTTGGCGCGACATCGTTGGCTTGCCGCTCCCGACAAACGCGACCTTCGCAGGATGCCACACGCTCGATCGCTCTCGCGTCGTTGCGTGCGTGCCTGCCAATCGTCTCGACGAGGCCCGCGAGGCAGCGGTCGAAGTCTTTCAGTTGACTCTCCGCTTGCGCCGCAAGCTCATGCCGAACGCCGACCGCGGACCCATCGAAACGTGGAGCACAGACGGCATCGAAAGCGCGAAGGCGCTCGTCGCGGCATGGGCGCATGTCATCCATTCGCCGAAGCACGGCCAAGCATGGATCCCGAGGCATATCGTCGAGTGCGTCGTGCGTGGACTTCTCGTCGCTCCAGCAAAAGCCGCTCGGCTCGTGTTTGACGCGCTGGAACGGGAGCACGCCAGGTTCACGGGCGAGCGGCCGATGCGTGTGAAGGGCAAGCCGATCGGATCGATTTCGGCGCTCGAGAATTTGCGCCAGCGTGGCTCGCTCGAAGTGAAGGGCGGCGGAAGCTTCGACACCGAACCCGATCCCGATTGGACACCGCCGAGTTATCGGGGCGCCGTCGGCTTGCACGACATTGCTCAGTGGAGCGCGGAGGCCGCGGCCGGAGGCGAGGTCGAAGCGGGCAGTCTGATGCCGAAGAACGACACGACGAAGAAGAAGTCGCGCGATGGCAAGTAATCGACGCAGCTCGGCGGGCGCCCTCGTCACCTTCGCGACTCTCACGCGCGTCGGCGTCAAGGAAATGCAAAAGCCTGACGGTTCGGTGCTTCGCGTGTTGTGGCCTCCCGACGAGGTCTTCGCTCCGGAGTCGCTCGCAACGCTCGCTGGCGCACCGATCACGATCGGCCATCCCGAGCGAATCGACGGCCTTTGTATGCCGGTCACTCCCGCGAACTGGAGGACTCTGACGGTCGGGCACGTCGCGGGCACGCCGCACAAGGCGGGCAAGTTCGTGCAGGGCGAGATTCACATCCAGCACGACGCCGCAATCGATCGCGTCGAGCGCGGTGAGCTGCTCGAGCTCTCAACCGGATACGCATACGAGCTCGACCCGACGCCCGGCGTGTTTGAGGGCGAGCCGTACGACGTTGTCCATAGAAACATTCGACACCACCATGTCGGTTTGGGACCGCCCGGCTTCGCGCGCTGGGGCCCCGACGTACGTCTGCACCTCGACGACGCCGGGGTCACAAGCGTCAATCGGTTCACGAAGCAACCAATGGAGCAAGCCATGAGATACGACCAAGCAAATGCACCCCGCAGTTACGCCGACCAGGTCGCCCACGGCAAGGCGCTCGCCTTGCGCTACCAGCTCGAAGCCGCGGGCGTCGAGGTACCTCAAAGCGCTGCGGATCCGTGGATCGAAGGCTTATTCTTGGCGTATTCCCGTGCGGGCAAACTCACGCCGCGCGCCGACGCACATGCGGCGGCTTACGCTCGTTCGGCGGCCATCGCCGACCCCTTCGGGTTCTTCACGATCATGACTGCTGATGACCGCGCCGACGCGGCAGGGGACGCGAAGACCGAAAACGCCAGAGAAAACATGATCTCTCGCGCAAAGAATGCATGGCGCACGCCCCGTGCCGACAGCGACGCTTCGCGCGAGCGCCGCGTTCGACGCCCGACAACGCCTGCGCCCTCGGGGACGAGGCGCATTCCGAGCTCCGAGTATGCCGCGCCGGACACGTTCGGGGGGAACACGGGCGATCCGGCCGGAGATCTCGGCGGCGCCGAATGCGTGTTCGACGGGGCCGAGACGCGCGCGGCTCAAGACAACATGCTGCAGCGTCTAAAGGACGGGTGGAAAAAACAGAAGCGCGATCGATCGCGCCGCTCGCCGTGAGCGCCAAATGGGTGCAACTTGCGGCCGCCGCTGAGCGATTCATTCGCGAAGGTTCGGGTCGCCGAACTTGAACGCCAGCGCTTCGCGCAGCGGTTACAGCATCAGCTGCCGATCCACGAGAAATGGCTCACGCCACCCGTAGACGCATTTGACGCCCTCGTTGACAACGATACTGAATTCGCGTTCGGGGCCCACCTCGAATATATTGTCGACTGAAAGTTGCCCCAACGCGGCCGTCTCGATGTTGAGCCAATCGGCGCTCGTGGGGACCGGATCGATGAGCACATCGATTTTCACGCAATCGGTTGGAAGAGAATTCCGTTGCAAACCGCGCAAGCAGAACGTAACGGCGGGCTTGCCCGTGACCAACGAACTAACAGGTACCTCCACCAATTCAAGTTTGGACTGCGGCTGGATGAACGGATCGCACCGTGCTGCGCCTTCGCGAGTCGAGAAAAAGGCCACTATCCTCGACGAACCCACTTCGAGGATGGCGGGGATATGAAGATTTACAATCGCAGTCGGACGCTGTTTGGGCGGTGCGGTACCGGGCGGTGGCACCGGCATTCCCCAGTCGACGGCGCATAGCTCGAACAGGAGTTCATCGAGTCCTCTGTAGACCAGCTCCGCGACGGAGTCGGCCCTCGCCCCACTGTTCCATGTCCATTCAAAGGGCTTCCTTCGTCCGACCAACGAACTTACGTCAGGAAGCAGAAGAGCGTTCATCGCAGGGCTCTTCGCTGCCTTCCGCCGATCGTTGTAATCGTAATGACCTCCACCGAATCGCCATCCATGATGATGGGCGGAATTTCGATACGCGTTCAAGGTCGCAAACCAGGTACTGCGTGCGCGCAAGCGCTGAATTTCCGGCGTGTTGCAAGACGCAGGCAACGGCTCGCTAATTAGCTTGCTTGTCTCCCACGGTTTTTGCGTCGCTTTGCGTGGTGGTACGCCATATCGACGAGCGACGAGATAGACAATCTCGTCCAGACATGTCCTGGCTGCCCCACACAACCCCTGAAGCTCAAAATGCAGTGGGGCGGCGAGTGAATCGTAGAAAACCTCCCCTGGCGCGCATTGGCGAAAATCGGCAAGCGATTGAGCGTATTGCCAAAAGCGACCGTAATGGTATAAGAATTTTTGGTGCGTCGTCCAAAGGGACTCGACGACCGCCGACAACTCGTCCGCTGCAATATGCGCGAGCGTCGGACTCCCGGTCAATGAAAGGGTTGAACTTCCTTTCAGCGAAAAAATCTGAGCTGCTCTCGGGTTATCCATATCCGGTGTGCCGTGAGGCGCCGGAACTCGGAACATGATGGCCCCTGGCAGGAGCCCAACGATGCTCGGGCGAGCCGAATCCAACGGGGCCTTCGCGTCGGTCTCAATCGTTCTATTTTCGGACATTCTTTACCGATACAAACGGTAACCTCAACCGGTTCTTCGAGGGCCGTTCGTACGAGATCGTTCCGGCGGGAGAGCGGCCGCGTCGGAAGCGGCCGCGTCGTCGAGGGTGCGAGCGCGCGCGCGCCTCCCTGCCAAGGTGCGCGCTCGGGCCGAATGGCGCGGGATCCTGATGCCCTCGGACAAAATGCGAAAAGCCCGCCAGAGATGAATCTGAAGGGCTTCACGCCGCTTTGAGGGGATCGCTGCGGCGGGCGACAGGGTCGGGTGGGCCAACCGCCCAAGCCATCGCTTCGATGCTCACACGTTAGCGCACCCTCGGGCGCCTGCAAGCACACCTTGCCGGCGGTAGCGCGCTCGCCATGGGCCCAGCAACACTTGCGGGCTCACGCGACCAAAATCGAAGGCGCTTCAATTGTGCTTCGTTCCTTGAGCGGGTCCAAGCGCGCCCCAGGCATCCACTGGCCGGGCCCGAAAGGGTCGGTCGCGGCATTACGTTGCCATTGCAGCACATAGGGGTGCCCCGGAACATCGATGCGACGGATCCCAAGGTAGAGAACCTTCGGCCTCTCGTTTGCGAACTTTTGGACTTCCGCGATAGCGTGCTCTAACTGGTGTCCAGCCCTAGGATTGAATTTTACCGTGATGTAGAGCGCTCCGTCGGGATGCCGGACAAGCACGTCGGGCTCTCCGAGCTTGAGCTTCTGCCCCGCGTACGCGCCCGCAAGGCCACCCACCACCGCCGCTACCCCGGCCGCGGCGGCGGCTCCCATCGGGCCTGTGGGCGCGGCGGCGGCAGCTGCGACGAAACCGAAACCCATTGCGCCGGTCGCGACCGTCGTCAAATTCATCACCACCGTGTTTGCGCGCGGTTCGGTCTCTAGCCCACTCGGGCCCATAGTCTTGACGTCTTCATTGCCCTTCGGCCCTTGCGGGCCCTGCTGAGGAGGGCGATGCGGAGCATCCGCCGGCAACGGCGGAGCCTGCGGGCGAGAGTCCTTTGTTTCCGTCATCAGCCGAGCCCCGAAAGTACTTGTAAAGCGAACCTGCGCCGAGCACCAGGACGACCGCGAAGAGGGCCATGTACTTCAGGCGGGGCGGAGGGGTCCAGTTCTGATCGCTGCCGCGATAATACATCCCCGCCATCAGATGGATCGACCCGAACACGGCTAGGCAGAAGAACCCCGTGGCGGCGAGGGGACTCCAAGAACTGGCGGCGAACCCGAGCTGAAATGCGAGTAGGCAGGTCCCATAAAGCCAACCCATCGCGTCCCAAACGGGCTCCCACGAAAACTTGAACGGCGCGGCTGCACCCCCTGAGGTGCCCGCGGCGTTGCTGAACGCCCAGGCAATAAGGACGTAGACGATGTTGGCTCCCAACAGCGGCACCAGCCCGTCCAAGAGAAACCACCGCAAAGCGGGGGAAAGAGCCATGGTTTAGAAGATTGCGACGGGCATCGGCGCGAGCGCCTCGCGAAAGCGGGGCAGAGTCTAACCTGACCCGTGCCGCCGCGCGTAGGGGGGCGTTCCCAGGCGCGTCGGTTGCTCTACGAAAATACTCAGAGCAAACCGCCGAAAGGTGCACTTCGAGTCCTCGTATTCAAGGGCGAGAGGTACCGACCGCACATCGAAATCCCCCAAGCTCTGTTCACCACGCCGCCGAAATCGACCGGCCGGGTTGACTAATGTCCGTTTGATGTACATCCTGAGGACTAAGGAGGTCTAAGCTATGCCCATTGGAACGGACATGGCGAACAACAGAACGAATCAGTTCAAGATCATGCTTTCGGACGCGGAGAAAGGATGGCTCGAGGAAATCGCGGCGGATCGTGGGCTGACGTCTTCGGACGTGCTCCGCGTTTACATACGAGACGCGCATGCCGAGCTTCTTCGAGGGAAAGAGCTGGCCCATGGCAATCCTCTCGCGCCCCTTACTGACGAACAGCGCGACGTGATCTGGGCGTTCTCCGATTCGAAAGGTGGTCCGCAATCCATCGAAGAGCTCGCGCGAACGCTGGATGCCGGCGGTATTGCGGTCAGGGGATTGGCGCGCGTACTGAACGAGCTCCGTGACCGGGGGCTCGTGCGCCGTCCAAGCGGCGGCTACGTCCTCACCGCCGCGGGGTGGGAATTTTGCAAAACGAGGAACTGGAAACCTCGACGGATCAAGTAACGAACGAGGTGCCCCCGCGCCGCGGCGGCGGCGGCGTGAAAGGCCGAAACGCCCCGCCGGGGCGTCCGCACGTGACGCGTGCGCTGAGGAGGCGGGAGATGACTAGCGAGCCATTTACAGCGATTGCGACGATTGTCGGCGGCAGCACGGCGCTAGCGGTCGTCGCTGCAATTCTCATATTCGTCACGAAGGGGGCGATCGCAACGGCCGTCGAACAGGCGGCCAAACTGGAGATCGTTCGAGTGACAAAGGCCCTTGATGCTGATCTTGATGCCAAACGGAATGCCTTCACGCGTGAGCAGGACGGGATCAAGGCCGAGTTAGCGACGGCCGGTAGCAAGGAAGTGGAGCGACTGAGGGGAGAGCTGCAAAAGGAGCTAGCCCGCTTCAATGCTCATTTGACGTTTGATGCGGAGGTGCGACGGCATGCTGCAACGAAGGCCGTCTCCGTTCTGATGCAAATCGGCAACCAGGGTGAAGATCTGTTGCGAATCGTACTGAATGCCCGAGCTGGAAATAGTGAAGATCACGCGGCGATGCATGGAAAATTGTACGAATACGCCTCCGTAGTCCGATCAAATTCGTTTTTGGTAACGCAAGCAACCGCCTCGCTGATGCTTCAATACTCGGCCGACTTGATGAAGGCCTGGACCGACCTAAACGTCAATAACGATTCTGAGGCGATCAGCCGCGCTCTGAAGCTGACTGATGGATTTCTTGAACTCCTTAGAGTCGAATTGGGCATATCGCATGCCCGGCAGTAGCCTCCCGAGGAGATGACCATGAAGCTCCACGAGGCGCGCGGCGAGTCGGGTGGACTTCGTCACGCCAAGTACGTGAAGACGCGCCATCATGGCTGGCGCGGTTTTGGAAAACGGAGAGGATTTCACCATGACCAAGCGCGGACGCCCCCCGACCGGCTGCCCCGAGTGCGGATCGGCCGACCGCGTGCCGATCTTTTATGGCTACCCAAGCGCCGCGCTCTTCGAGGCGCGTCGTCGCGGGGAGGTCGCACTAGGCGGGTGCGTGATTACGGGCGACGACGAGCCGGCACGGCAGTGCGGCGGGTGCGGGACGCGATACGGCGAGGAGGTGTGAGGATGACGAAAGTGCTTATCCTTGGAGCCGGCTCGACAATCGGTACGCTCGGGAGGAAGAACCTTGGCGCGGTCGGTTTTATTGAAAGACTCGGTGAGGTCTTCCCCGACTGGAAACGCGAATACGGTGACATCGTGGCGGCTCACCAGAATTGCCGCTCACCGAACCTGGATAAGATTTGGCGTCACGTCGACTACGCCGGTAAGCTTGTTCGCTCCCTTCAGGATACCCCAGCCTACCCCGACGTCTCGGGGCAACTTCGTCGCGCGCTTCTTCTTGCCTACGGGCTTGAGAAAGAGATGCAGGACGTCGATCTGCGCTCGGACTTCGACCTCGGAACCGAGATCGCTTGCCTCAAGGAGGGCGACGCCCTCGTCTCGTTCAATTGGGACACCGTGGCAGAGACCATAGCGAAGGAACGCGGGATTCCGCTCGTTGCCGCCGGGCCGGTCATCTACGAACACGCGGTGAACCTCCTCAAGCCGCACGGGTCGCTATCGTGGCTGGATCGTGGCACCGGACACTCGGTCGTTTGGCGGGAACCGAGCACGGGCAGGCCTCTGCTCAAACCGATGACAATGGGCCGTGATTCCTATCCGCAGCCCCTCGTCTTGGGCGCGGTACCGATAAAGGACGAACTCATAAAGGAGACGCAGCCGAATCATGATCTGTACGCATTGATCGCAGATCAATGGGCCGGGGTTGTCAATGCGGTCGCTCGCGCGTCCGAGATAGTTGTCTTGGGCTATGGTTTTCCTCCAGAGGACGACTACGGGCGTTTCCTCTTCAGCGAAGCGGCGAGAAGGCAGCTTCGCGACCCGGAATTCTCCTTTTACGCGGGTGACGAAGACAAGGCGCGTGAACAAGTCAAGAGCGCAATAGAAGAGATCTTTAGATGCGAGCTTTCGGAGGGCGCATTCAAGGGATCATGCAGCGCCGCCAAAGCGCGCAAAGAAGCACGATAAGAGAAGAGATTGGACGATGAGCCGCAAGAGCACCAGCACGGTCGACACGAGGCCCTGCGGCACCGGCCGCCGCCCGAGCGGGCAAGTAGAAAGGCTTTTCTAATGGGACGCAAGAGCACCGGCACCGTCCGAATCCTCAAGAATGCGGACGGCGAACCGCAGTGGCACGCCAAGTGGACACGCGCGGACGGGACGCGCACGGAATACCTTCCGCTCGACCCCTCGATTCGGCTCGACGATGAAGCTGGGGCGAAAGCGTATGCGGCCCGGCTTGCACCGAAGGCTCGGCAGGCGATAGGGCCCTCCTCCGGCGCCGTGACGGAGACGGTCGAAACGTACGCAAATCGCTGGTGCGGATGGCGCGAGGGCAGGGGCCTCGGATGCGTCGCCGACGATCGCGCCGCGCTCGAAAAGCACGTGCTCTCGATCATCGGCGCGCTTGATGTTCGGACGATCGCGCGTGACGATTTGAAGCGGCTGGTAACGGCGCTCGACGAGAAGGCCCGGCTCGGCTTCAGCCTCGACGACGGGGACCGAAGGCTTCAGCGGCGCCCTCGTCGTGATCCACCCCGCGGTGGGATCGTGATCCACGGCGCCGTCTGAAAAGGCGCCCGCGAGCGGCGCGATCGTGATCCACCCCGACAACGCCGCGCGCACCAGGCACGTGATGTGCAGCCACCGAAGTCACCGATAGAAGGAAACTGGATCAAGCAAGAGCGCCGCGGGCTGCGGCTCCGTTGCCACGTGGCAACGTATCCGTCCGGGATACCGAGCCCTGAGGGGCCTTCCAGTCAGGTGATGGCCCGGCGAGGGTCTGGCGCGCATGCGCACGCGCAGGAGTTCGGAGCAGTGGTCCGCCCTATTCGACGAGTTGTCGGCTTCGGGCGAGTCGGTCGAAACGTTCTGCCGGCGCCGGGGGATCCGCCGTGCCACCCTGTATTGGTGGAAGTGGAAGCTCGGCGCTTCGCGGCGTAAGTCGGCGCGGGCGGAGGACGTTCGCCTTCTTGCCGTATCCGTTTCGTCGGGAAGTGGCGTCGGCGCCGCGGCTGCCCGAGTCATCGTGATCCAGGTTTCTGGTTTGCAAGTGCAGGTCGAGACGGGGACCGACGTCGCGTATGTCGGCGCGCTGGTCGACGCGATACGCTCGCGATGCTGACGTTGCCGTCGAGCGTCCGCGTATACCTTGCGGCCGAGCCCGTCGATCTGCGTCGCGGTCACGACGGCCTGGTCGCCATCGTACGCGGCGCGTGGCGCCTGGACCCGTTCGGCGGACATCTCTTCGTGTTTCTAGGTCGGCGCCTCGATCGGGTGAAGATCCTCGTTTGGGATCGCAACGGCTTCGTTCTTTACTACAAGCGGTTATCGCAGGGCCGATTCCGCATGCCGAAGGTCGCGTCGGGCGCCAAGCACGTACAGATGGATGCGACGACGCTGGCGATGCTGCTCGACGGCATCGACGTACGCTACGTCCATCGGCCGGCGACGTGGACGCCTCCGGCCGCCGTCGCGCCGCGGGCTTAGCGTCGCTCGCGAAGCGGACTCGAAAAGCTGGATCTTCTCGATCGCTTGCACGAAACGATCGACGCGCCTGCGCGATCGTGATCAAAGATGGCCGTTGGCCACGCCCAAGCATCAGTGCAAATGGCGGTCGGTGGCGGCGAAGCTCGAAGCGAAGCTCGCCGAACGGGATGCGCAGCTCGAGGCTCTGAACGCGCGCGTCAACGACATCGAGCACAAGATGGCCTTGGCGAATAAGCAGATCATTGGGCCTAAGTCCGAACGAATGCCGACGCCCGAGCAAGAGGCGAAGAAGCGCGAAGGCAAGAAGGTGGAACGCGGTGGGTACGCCAACCCGAAGAAACGCAAAGAGAACGCCGAGGCGCTCGCGTCGTTGCCGACCACGGTCGTGCAGCATCCGGTGACGGACGACGAGCGGCACTGTCCCCACTGCGGCGACGAGATCAAGCCGATCGGTAGCGGCGAACGGTCGGTGGAGTACGAATGGATCCCGGGCCGACTTGAACGACGGGTCCACGTCGTCGAAGTCGGGCGCTGCCCGTGCAAGATGCATTATGCACGAGGGCCCGCACCCGCTCGGGTCCAGGAGGGATGCACCTACGGCCCTGCGTTCCTCGCCAAGTTGGCGATCGACAAGTGCGCCGATGCGATCCCCATCTATCGCGTCGAAAAGGCCATGCGACGAGCGGGGATCCCGATCTCGCGCAGTACGATGAACGACCTGGTGCTCGTCGCCGCCGATGTCTGCGAGCCGCTTTGGCGAGCTGCCTTGGCCGAGGTGCGCGTGGACGCGCACGTGCAAGCCGACGAGACGAGCGTCCGAACGCAGACGCGGAAGGAACGCTCCTTCGTCTGGACGTTTCTGTCGAACATGCTCACCGTTTACGTCTTCAGCGCGTCGCGAAGTGGCGATACGCCGAAGGTCGTTTTGGGCGGCACCCGCGGCTCGCTGACCATCGACGGATATACCGGCTACAACATCGTCACCGACGTCGATGGGCGTGAACGCGCGGGATGTTGGAGCCATGCGCGCAGACACCTTTTCGACGCTCTGGCGACCGCGCCAGAGGCGCGCAGTGGACTCGACATCATCCTCGACCTCTTCATGGTCGAGCGCCGTGCCACGCTCGCGAACCTCGTTGGCACCGAAGCCCATCTCACTCTGCGACGCCGTCGGAGCGCGCCGATCTTGAACCGCCTGGCGACCTGGATGAAAATAACTTCGCCGCTCTTCGAGCCGAAGAGCCCCATGGGCGAGGCGCTCCGGTACTTGAATAACCAGTGGTCGCGTCTGCGCGTTTTCCTCGATGACCCGCTCATTCCGATTCACAACAATGCCTCGGAGGCGGCGCTACGAATCGTCGCCCTGATGAGAAAGAATTCGCTCTTCTTTGGAAATGAGCGCGCGGGTCGACGCTTCATGACGCTCTACTCGCTCATCGCGACGTGCGAGCGACACGACGTCAATCCCGAGGTCTACCTCGCCGACGTGCTCATTCGGCTGCAAGATCACCCCGCCGATCGCGTGGCCGAGCTGCTCCCGCATCGGTGGAAGGAGACTTTCGGCTCCGGCTTCACCGTGGAGAGGGTTGTCACACCTACCGACGCGGCCTGACCGGTCGCCGTGGCGCCATGCTCCTTCTCTCCGACCCCGCGCTACGCGCGGTCTAGCCTCTCGCGCCACGACCAGCCGCGGGCGGGCGCCCCTATGCCGCCTGCTGCCCGGATGCGACGACGCGAAGGCTTGGAATCTCGGACGGATACGTCGCGACGGCTGGGATCGTTCATGAAGTCGAAGGCTTTTCGGTAGAAGTCGGCGGCGAGCGCGTGATGACCCATCTTGGCGTGGACCATGGCGGAGCGCTCGAGTCCGTCGACGACCTCAGGAAAGTCGGAGAGGAGCCTGGCGCAGACGGCGAGGGCTTGTTCGAAGTCTCCATCATCGGCGAGATCGACGGCGGAGTTGGAGAGCTCGGCGAGGCCATCGTCGTCGAACGCGAACAGCGGCTCGAGGGCGCGCGCAACGTCAGCGAATGCGGGCGTCTCGATAGCGTTTCGTTGCTCGGCGGCTTTGCGCTGCTCGGCGGCCAGTGCCTCGTGAAGGGGCAGACAGCACTTCTTGTATTTTTTGCCGCTGTTGCAGCCTACAACGGAAGCAGCCGGAATCACGCAGGTCCCGGGTACCCGTTCACCCGTTTTACGCGGTTGAAGGCAGGAGCGACTCAGGTGGATTGTCGTAGAGAAGGTTGGCGCAAGCGTGGTGCAGATACCGGAAGACGGAGCGGTTCTGCTTCCGCAGGGTGTGCGTGACGGTCATGATGCGCTCGGCGTACCGCTCTCCGCGCTCGCTCTGGGTGCCGTGAGATACCTTGCGCCAAAGAACGAAAGGCCTGAGGTCGCGTTCGGCCAGATTGTTTGTGGGGTCCACGTCGGACCGGTCCACGAAGGCCCAAAGCGCGGCCCGATGATCGAGAATGTCGGCACAGGTTCCGCTGAAGCCGCGTATGCCGAGGCCCACGCCGCGCTCGAGGAGCCACTCGACGCGCTCGCGCACGGGTGTCATCCATTCCCGAAAGTCTCGACGAGTCATCGTGCCGTCGCGAACGCGGTGCCAGGAGTGGAACATCAGTTCGGCCGTTTCGTGCAGCTCCCGAGCGATCTGAGAGCCCGTCCCCTTGCGCTCGACGAAGCCGGCAA
Source organism: uncultured delta proteobacterium (assembly GCA_963831555.1). GTDB lineage: Bacteria > Myxococcota_A > Polyangia > Polyangiales > Polyangiaceae > Palsa-1150. The sequence continues at coordinate 5,317 of CAWHQT010000006.1, read as the reverse complement.
ACTTGCGGACCAGGTGCGCCCAGCAGATCTGGCGCTTATTCATGGCCCAGAAGCCGAAGACTTTCGCTCGATCGCTGACGAGAACGCCGCATGCCCTTTGCAGCAGACGCGAAACCGTTGCGGTGGTGCCGTCGCGGGCGATCACGAAGACGGTGACCAAGGCGGTGCTGATCGTCCAGAGCGACCGATAGGCTCCGCCAGTGGCCCACGTGGTCGCGTCCACGTGCTTGACGGGTTGGGCGCGCGCGAAGTCAATCGCCTCCTCGACCGACGGCGCAACGGCCTCGCTCACACGCTGCTCGGCTTCGCTGAGAGCTCCAGGGTTCGCGCAGGACATCTCACGCATTTTGGGCTTGAAAGCGGAGCGGCCGCATGCCGAGGTCGCCCGGGAGCGTGAGTTTCTGGCGGTTGCAGTGGGCGAGCAGGGTGGCGATCGCATCTCGCTCACTGCGATTGGCGGCGGGGGCGAGGCGCACGGTGATGACGGACTTGCCTACAACGACATGACCTGGCGCCTGGAAGATGTTGGCCAATACCTTTTTGGCCTCTGTGGGCAGGACCATCGCCTCGGCGAGGGTGGCCGCCAGATCCGACTCGGCATTCGCGCATGCAATGCGCACGGAGTCGAGGGCCATCTTGTAGTCGCCGGGGTGACGGACGAGCTTGTCCGCCAACTCGGTCTCGCGCAGCGGCGCATGCGTGGGGGTAGTCGGTCGCAGGGCAAGCAGGTCACGCTCGCGAGCCGTAGCGCGCGAGAGGGTCGCGTCCCAGCGTCCTCGTCGCGGGTCGCTCTGCGCGAGCGCCGCGAGCTCGTTTCGAGCCAGCCCCGCGGTCACCCTCGCCAACCGGACGTTTCGATCCAGCCTTCGGCGAGCCGGGTTGGGAATCACCGCCTCGGGGTCGTACGGCTCGGTCGTGCGGCCATCGAGCTGGTTGATTCCCCATCGATGGACCTGATGATGAAAGCCGTTCTCCTGGACCCATCGGCCGCGCAGAATCGCGTACAGCTCGGAAGCCGACAGGGAACCGACGGCGAGCAGGTTGACCTGTCGCCCATCGCTTGGGCGCAGTGCAATGCGTCGCAGGCGCCCGTGGCCGCCGCCGAGGTTGGTGCGTGCGTCGCTCGCCTCGATGGTTTCCCCGTCGTGGGTAAACGCGATGTCGAAGGCCGTGGCGGCGAGCAACGGGTACGGTTTGCGCTCGTAGGTCACCAGCTCGAAGCCCGCGTCACGAAGGGCCACGAGCTGCTCGGGGAACGCCCCGCCGCGATCGAAGGCCAGCACGATACGCGGCTCGGCGCCCACCATGTCCCGCAAGAGCTTCGCCACCGAGGACAGCCACGTCGTGAGCGAGCCGTTCGCGATGTCCGAGAGGCGCAGGACTGGGTTGCCGGCTTCGTCGTGCACGTACACGTCGGTGACCCCTGGACGCACGCGCTTGTCCTGCATGCGCCAGCCCTTGCGGATCGTCTCCTTGCCCGTGTACGGCCGCAGGTGATTGTCGATGTAGAAGACCACCACGTCGCGTTCGGTCTCGGCGTGGGCCTGCTGGACGTACCGACGGGCCATCGCCAGATGCAGACGCGCCGCGCAGTGCGCGCCCCCTGCAAAGGCGCCAAAGGTCCGCCTGACCCACGTCGCCGACGGCGCACGGTTGGCGCGCACCAGCGTGTGCCCGCTCGTCGTCATCAGCCGGCGCACCCCTTCGACGCATCGCTCGCCGAGGGCCAGTGCGCAGACGAAGGCGTCGAGCGCGATGCGAAGCGGCCCATGCATCTTCTCTTTCGCACACGACTCCCGGACGGCGTCGTACAACCCCAGCCGGTGCAGCGTTGCCAAGAGCAACCATGTGCCGACGTGCTGGACCCATGGGGCCGACCTCACCGGTTGCCCATGCAACTCCAAGGACGCGCCCTCCTCCTCGGTCGGCGGCGCGTTCGCGCTTGTCTCTCCAGCCGCGACGACGCACTCGGGCTCTGCGACGGGCGGCTCCTCAAAGCTCGTCTGCGTGGCCGTCGCGCTGGGTGTCGCCTGCGCAGAGGGGCTCGGGCTCGGTCGCGAATCCCACGCCTTCTTCATCCGCCCCACCGTGGACCGCGAAACCCTCCGTCCAATCTGCTCCCACGTCCCTTCGACGCTTGCCCCTTGCTCGAACGAGGTGTAACCGTTCACGCCTTTTCGAGGAGCGAACCGGGGCGGTAGGTCCATTGTCTACTGTGTGAGATCGAACTTCGCGGTAGCTGCGAAATCCACTTTCCATTGGCGGGGATTTTCGGCACAGGGGACGGGTGGCGCGAGATCCGCGTGATATCGAGCGTATCGCCGAGTTGGAGGCACTGGTCGCGAAGTTGATGGCGCGCGTCACAGATCTGGAAGCGCGGCTCGGTCAGAACTCGTCGAACTCCAACCAGCCGCCGTCGAAGGACACGCCGGAGCAGCGTCGAGATCGCGAAAAGTCGCCGCCGAGCGGGCGCAAACGTGGCGGGCAGCCCGGGCACAAGCCGCAGCGGCGAGAGATGCTGCCGCCCGAGAAGGTCTCGCAGATCGAGAACCACCATCCGGGCGAATGCGAGCATTGCGGGTCGTCGCTGCCGCGTGTCGAAGATGCGGATGCGGTCCGCCATCAGGTGGTCGACCTTCCGGAGATCCAGGCGGACGTGACCGAGCACCGGATGCACGCGACAGACTGCGAGGAATGCGGCCATCGCACGCGAGCCTCGCTGCCGACGGGCGTTCCGCGATCCATGTTCGGCCCCCGGCTCTTGGCGCTGATCGCTCTTTTGACGGGGAGCTGCCGCGTGAGCCGTCGTCAGACGGTGATGTTGCTGGGCGACGTACTCGGGATACGCGTTTCGCTCGGAGCTCTCAGCGAAGCCGAGCAGCGTGTGAGCGAGGCCGTTGCGCCGTCGGTCGAGGAGGCGATTGACTTCGCGCGCGCCCAACCCGTCAAGCACGTGGACGCGACCACGTGGGCCACTGGCGGAGCCTATCGGTCGCTCTGGACGATCAGCACCGCCTTGGTCACCGTCTTCGTGATCGCCCGCGACGGCACCACCGCAACGGTTTCGCGTCTGCTGCAAAGGGCATGCGGCGTTCTCGTCAGCGATCGAGCGAAAGTCTTCGGCTTCTGGGCCATGAATAAGCGCCAGATCTGCTGGGCGCACCTGGTCCGCAAGTTTGCCGGCTTCGTCGAGCGCAAGGGGACGGGCTCTCAGATCGCTCGGGAGCTGCACGAAACGGCCGAACTGATGTTCCACTCCTGGCACCGCGTTCGCGACGGCACGATGACTCGTCGAGACTTTCGGGAATGGATGACACCCGTGCGCGAGCGCGTCGAGTGGCTCCTCGAGCGCGGCGTGGGCCTCGGCATACGCGGCTTCAGCGGAACCTGTGCCGACATTCTCGATCATCGGGCCGCGCTTTGGGCCTTCGTGGACCGGTCCGACGTGGACCCCACAAACAATCTGGCCGAACGCGACCTCAGGCCTTTCGTTCTTTGGCGCAAGGTATCTCACGGCACCCAGAGCGAGCGCGGAGAGCGGTACGCCGAGCGCATCATGACCGTCACGCACACCCTGCGGAAGCAGAACCGCTCCGTCTTCCGGTATCTGCACCACGCTTGCGCCAACCTTCTCTACGACAATCCACCTGAGTCGCTCCTGCCTTCAACCGCGTAAAACGGGTGAACGGGTACAACGAGGTCACCACCTTCTTCCGATCGCGCGCCGTCAGTCCCTTGCCAACACTCCCGCCCCGCTTGCGCGTCGTCACCGCCCCGATCCCCTCTCGCTCCACCAACCGGCGCAACAGGCGGATCTTCTCCGTCGACACCCCGAACGCTTTTGCGATGTGACCCAAATGGGCCTTGGGCTCCTCGCAAACCGCAATCAGAAGCATGAGGTGGACCCCATGGTTCGGACCACGGATGGCAGCAGCTAAGGTGGAGCCTGCGTCGTCTTCTTCTGTATCCTACATATAATAAAATATCGGTAGTCTCTTCTTCGTCACACCCTCACAGTCGTCGCGTGCAGCGACTACGTTGCAGCACGCCACGAGGGGGAGCGCGAGGGGGAGACTGGCAACTTGGGGACGAGGCTGTGGACGAGGACCGAGGTCATGCCGCCCTCCGGGCGCCGCGGTAAAAGGCGGCGGGCGTCTGGTAGCCGAGGGCCTGGTGCGGGCGCTGCTCGTTGTAGAAAGTGAAGTAGCGACCGATACCAGCACGCGCTTCGGCCACGGCGTCGTAGGCGTGCAGGTAGACCTCTTCGTACTTGAGCGAGCGCCACAGCCGCTCGACGAATACGTTGTCGAGGCAGCGGCCCTTGCCGTCCATGCTGATCGCGATGCCGCGGTCGCGAAGCGGCTTGGTGAACGCGTCCGCCGTGAATTGGGCCCCTTGGTCCGTGTTGAAGATCTCCGGCTGCCCGAAGCGTTCGAAGGCCTCTTGTAGCGCCTCGATGCAAAAGCTCGAGTCGAGCCTGGTCGATAGCCGCCACGACAGGACGCGCCGCGAGTACCAGTCCATGATCGCCACCAGGTACACGAAGCCGGACTTCATCGGGATGTACGTGATGTCCGTGGCCCAAACGTGATTCACCCTGGAAATCGAGAGGCCGCGAAGCAAATACGGGAAGACGACGTGTTCTGGGTGGGGCTCGCTCGTCTTGGGTTTCGGTGCCATCGCCTCGAGCCCCATCAAGCGCATGAGCCGCTGGATGCGCTTGCGATTGGCGTCGCGGCCTTCGTTTCGAAGTTCCAGCGAAAGCTTGCGGCTCCCGTAGAACGGATACTTCAGGTGAACCTCGTCGATTCGGCGCATGAGCGCCAGTTCGTCCGGACTCGTCGCCACGGGCTCGTAGTACGTGCCCGAACGCGACAACCGCAGCAGCTCGCACTGCCGGCGAACGGACAGGTCGGGGCGCTTCCAGTCGATCATGGCACGGCGCTCATTCAGCCCGCACGACCGAGTCCTTTGGCTAAAAAATCGCGCTCCACCGTGAGCTCGCCGATCTTCTTGAGCAGCTCTCCCTCTCGCTCGCTGCTGTGGCTCTCGGCCTTGCCTTCGCCGTTGGTGAACGCGCGAGCTGCATTCTCTAGGAACTCCCGCTTCCACTTGTAAATCTGGTTGGGGTGCACGCCGTAGCGCTTGGCCATTTCCGATGCTGTCCCCTCCTCTCGCACAGCCGCCAACGCGACCTTGGCCTTGAATTCCGGCATGTGCTTGTTACGTGTATTCTTCATTGCCCCTGCTCCTCTCGGTTTTGGAGCAGGCTCCCCGTACCACCTTAACCCGTGGTCCGAAATCCGGGGTCCACTTC
>CAWHQT010000005.1:0-158969 GCA_963831555.1 uncultured delta proteobacterium | reverse complement strand
TCGCCGCGGGTTCATCCGCGAAATTCGTGGTGATGATTGTGGTTCGGTTGTCGTTATAGCGGGTATTGAGAATCAGGCTCACTGTGTCCCACACCCATTCACTCGGTTTGACGGCGCCAAGTTCGTCGAGAACAAGTACTTCCGACTCAAATACCGGACGCAGCACCTGTAGCTCGGTCGCTTTGACCAGTCGTTGTAGGAATTCTGAATCTGCTTCAGCAACTCGCGATAATCGCAAAAAAGACAGGCGCTTCCTGGAGTCGTAATCAATTCTTTCAGAATGCCCACAGCAAGGTGCGTTTTGCCGATTCCGATGCCGCCGACCAGCAGCAATCCTTTGCCTTCGCGCGGATCGTACTCGCGCACGAAACGCGATGCGCTAATCTGCGCCATCGCCACCGAGCCATCGGCTCCGGGGAAATCGGTGGTGAAGTTCGACAGTTCGCAATGCTCGTATCTCTTCGGAATCCGCGCCGCCGCGACCATGGCGTCGCCGCGAGCCCGCAACTGGCAATCGCAGCGCGTCACGCCCCGCTCGGGAGCCCCGGCTACTGCTTTCCACCCCGATCCTGCGCACACCGGACAAACTGAAACTTCTGTCTTCATAGTCTTCAACACGATAATTTCAACACGAGAGTTTCAACAACATTTCTGGCCTTTGCTCCTGCTACCCCGGCTTCGTCGACGGTCCCGTAAACAGGATTAGTAGGTGCAGTTGGTGGCTTAGGCGCCGGCGGAGGCCCCGCCTGGCAGGTATTCCCGATCCCGAAGACGCACATATGGCCGTCCAGGTCTCGGTTCCTCAGCGGATTGCTTTGGACGTATCCGTACAGATTGAGACTCTGTGGGTTGCTCAAGTCGGCATATGGAATTGCCTCGGCGCTGGTGGCCCAATCTGGGCTGTGAACCGTCCCTGGAGGTAACCGTAGTAGCGGGCGCCGAAGTAATCGAAGTTGGTTTCGAGGTCGCGTTCTTTGCCGGTGAATTTTTGATTGACGGCGTCGGTGGCGCCCCACAAGCTGGTGCGGCCGTTGACGTCAGGCACTTCAGCACCGAAAGGTTGGTAATCGTGACGGGAGACCACGTTGGCGCTTTCGTCGAGCACAAGGCGGGTGTTGCCGAGATGGTCGTCGACGATGTAACAGGTGGTGCAGTCGGGAACGCCTTCGGCGGTGGAGTATTCGGCGGCCATGCGGCCCAGTGCGTCATAGACGTAGGTGATGGTGGCGCCGAGAGCGACTTTGGTGACGCGATGTCCCGCGCCATCGTAGGCGTAGGTAGATGTGCCGTTGGTGTTGCTGTAGGTGGAGTTCTGGCGGCTCTCGGCGTCGTAGGCGAATGTCGAGGTGGTTGGGTAGAGCTTAGAGGTCTGGTTGCCGGCGGAGTCGTAGTTCACGGCGGTGAAGTGATTGTTCGCGGTGTTGTAGAACGACGAAGTGGTGGGCGTAGTGCCGCTAATGCTGAGATTCGAACTGGATGAACTGACCCACATATTGCCGAACTGATCGTAATTGAAGTCCTCATACCAGCCGCCGGAGCCGGACTCGGTGGCAGTGGAAAGGCGATTCACGTTGTCGTAAGTATACGCCGCGGCCAGGAACGTCGCGTGGATTTAATACCGGATTCCGCTGAGGACCGTCAGACGAAATGTGCGGCTGTCCCCATTCTTTCCCCCATTCTTTCCGTTGACCTCGAAGTTCCCGCGTTTATCCCGGAAGTTCCCCGGGTTAGTGGCGCTGGTTAAGCGCTAAAAGCTGCACGCCGCCGTAGTGTCGCACAAATATTATCCAGTCAAGGGTGTCGTCGAACAACTCGATGTCGTCGGAACTTGGGTACCAAACGTCGTAGAAGTGCTTATTCAAGTCCTTCATTTGAAAACAGTCGATTTCACGGAGCGGACCCCATTCCAGGTACAGAACAGGTCCAGGAACGATCCCGCATTTGGTGAACAACTGGGCGAGCTGATTGATCATGGTCGAGGTTCACGCCCTCTATCGGAAACGAACGCTCTAGAAGACTTCGAATTATCTGTTCGGGGCTGCCTTGCGGGCTTCCCACACGTAGGAGCAACCGATTCACCAGTTGACGCACCTGGTGCTCCGCCAGGGGGGTGAACTGAGGTGGAATGGCTCCGGGGTTCTCTCGCAGGAAATTGTCGATCTTGAATGTTTGCACTTACTGGTCCCAGCCTTGGATTCGCCGACGGGTACCGCACCTTTTCTTCCGCCGCTGCCCTTCTTTCCTGTGGTAAAGTCCCACCAGTTAATGTGCGTCTGGGTTTCCGCACTCCCGGGTACGGCGTTTGAGTGCGCCGGATCCAGCCGATACCCTTTCTTTGAGTCTCCCGCCTGCGGACTCCCGAATTTGCCTGGCTCGCCCTTTTGTAGTTTCCCGACTTCCTCGTGAACCTTCCCCAGGGCCTCCTTGTGTTCACTCAGGCTTGGTTTGTCGGCGTTGGGTTCGGCGTCTGGTGACGGGGCGTTTGATTTGTATTGTATGACGGGTCCCACGTAAGGACCGGACGAGTGCGGGCCAGACTGGGAGTAGGCGTCGATGATGTCCCCAACTGCACGCTGCACATCCGGATCGCGCGCCCGAGCGCCAGTCCCGTGAGAATGATTGCCCCTCCGAGAACCTTTGACTCTAAGTCCGGCGCGCCCGAGATCTCTTTTCCTAAGTCGAGCACCGCAGTTGCGGTGTCGTGCCCGTCCTTGTCAGCTGTGCTCAGTGGATTATTCCTAACGTAACCGTACAGATTGAGACTCTGTGGGTTGCTCAAGTCGGCATATGGAATTGCCTCGGCGCTGGTGGCCCAATCTCGGGCTGGTGAACCTTCCCTGCAAGTAGCCGTAGTACCTGGCGCCGAAGTAATCGAAGTTGGTTTCCAGGTCGCGTTCTTTGCCGGTGAATTTTTGATTGATGCTGTCGGTGGCGCCCACAAGCTGGTGCGGCCGTTGACGTCAGGCACTTCAGCACCGAAAGGTTGGTAATCGTGACGGGAGACCACGTTGGCGCTTTCGTCGAGCACAAGGCGGGTGTTGCCGAGATGGTCGTCGACGATGTAACAGGTGGTGCAGTCGGGAACGCCTTCGGCGGTGGAGTATTCGGCGGCCATGCGGCCCAGTGCGTCATAGACGTAGGTGATGGTGGCGCCGAGGGCGACCTTGGTGACGCGATGGCCGTCGCCGCTGTAGGCATAGGTGGATGTGCCGTTGGTGTTGCTGTAGGTGGAGTTCTGGCGGCTCTCGGCGTCGTAAGCGAATGTCGAGGTGGTGGGGTAGAGCTTGGAGGTCTGGTTGCCCGCGTTGTCGTAGTTCACGGCTGTGAAGTGATTGTTCGCGGTGTTGTAGAACGACGAAGTGGTGGGTGTAGTGCCGCTAATGCTGAGATTCGAACTGGATGAACTGACCCACATATTGCCGAACTGATGACGTAATTGAAGTCCTCATACCAACCGCCGGAGCCGGACTCGGTGGCTGTGGAAAGGCGATTCACGTTGTCGTAAGTATACGTCGCCGGGAATGTCGCGTGGATTCAGTACCGGATTCCGCTGAGGGCTTACGGAGAAAATGTGCCGCTGACCCCATTTCCTTCCAAACAGACACCAAGGCGCCTGGAGACTACCGTCGAAGTGTTCACGATGGAAGAGACCACTATGCGGCTCCGGGCTCGCGGCTTCGCCAAAGCTCTGCCTTCTTTTGCTCCTACGAACGCCTCGTCCTGTTTCGTAGTAATGGGCCACGTTGTGCGCGGCATCCTTGTGGCCCCGCTTTGCTGCCCTCAGAAACCATGCGAAGGCTTCCTTGGGATCGGGAGGGATCCCCTCTCCTTTGCTATAGCAGACTCCCACTGAAAACTGCGCCTCTAAATACCCACTCTCGGCGGCTTGCATTTCCAATTGAAACCCTTTTGTCGGCTCCTTTCTCACCACCGTGCCCATATGGGGCGCTCAGGGCCCGCACCGACCGGCTGCGCTCCGAGGAGGCCCTGCGCCACAGCGAGGACAGGTTTCGGTCGGCGATGGAGAATTCCCCGATCGGCATGGCCCTCGCCGCGATCTCCGGCCGGTGGCTCGAGGTGAACCCGGCCTTCTGCAGGATCGTGGGCTACAGCCGCGAGGAGATGCTCGCGCTCGATTTCCAGACACTCACGCACCCCGACGACCGAAAGGCGGGCGCGGAGCTCGTCCAGGGCACGCTGGATGGCCGCGCAACGAAGTACCAGAGGGAGAAACGCTATATCCACAAGGACGGCCACCCGGTCTGGGTGCAGCTGAACTTCTCGCTCGTGGTGAACCCCGACGGCACGCCAAGGCATTTTGTGTCGCAGGTGCAGGACATCACCGGCCGAAGGCAGGCCGAGCAGTCGCTGCGCGATTTCCAGACCAAGCTTATCCTTGCCATGGACATGGCGAGGCTCGGCCACTGGGAGTATGACGTCGCGACCGACAAATTCCTCTTCGACCAGAACTTCTACAAGCTATACGGAACGACTCTATAGAGCGCGAAGGCGGCATCCACATGTCCTCCTCCGACTATGCCAATAAGTTCCTGCCCCTCGAGGAGGCCGGGCTCATCCCGGACGAGATCCGGAAGGCCGTCGAGACGGTGGACCCCGCCTACACCCGCAAGCTCGAGCATCGACGCCATTCCCGTCGCCGTGCTGTTCGGCGACACGCGCGCGTGAGCACCCGATGCGCGCTCGGCCCAGCAGGCAAGCGACCGGGCCGTGGAAGGATGCTGCCGCGCATTCAACGTGAAACGGTCTTGGACAGCTTGACCAGGCAGCGGAGGACTTCGGCGACGCTCCAGGCCTGTGCGATGCATCCGCGGGGTGTGAAAGGAGCAGTGGCGTCGAAAATCTCACTGATGGAACCGACACCCGCTTCCGTGAGGTGGGCTTCGAAGCCACCGAGCAACTCGTGGGCGGACGCGGTATTGCCGTAAACCTTCACCCATGCGTCGACCATCGGGCCGATGAGCCATGCCCATACCGTCCCTTGATGGTAGGCGAGGTCGCGGGCTCGAAGGTCCCCGAAGTACTTGGACCGATAGTCGGGATCCTCCGCGGCGAGCGACCGCAGGCCCACAGGCGTTGCCAACCGCCCCTTGACCTGATCGAGTACGCGCGTCCACCGCGACTCGTCGAGCACGGCGTGCCGAAGAGACACCGCGAGGATCTGATTGGGGCGGAACGCCGAATCATCTCCACGTTCGCCATCGACGATGTCGTAGAGGTATCCCCCCGCCTCGTACCAGAACCGATCGTTGAAGGACGACCTGGCCTGTCGTGCCATGTCCCTGTATCGCCGCGCCGCATCGATTCCGCGCTCTGCTTCCAGCCAGTCGCCCAGGAGACAGAGCGCATTATACCAGAGCGCGTTGATCTCGACCGCCTTTCCACGTCGCGGCGTGACCACGAGGTCCCCCACCTTCGCGTCCATCCACGTTAGCGCGTACCCCCGAGCACCCTGCGAAAGAAGCCCGTCCCGTGCATCGACGCCGATGGAGAATTGAGTACCGGCCACGTGACGCTCTACGATATCGACGAGCTTGGGCAGGAGAAACGTCAGCGTGTCTCGGTCTTGCGTGTAGTCGATGTAGCGATCGATGGCGTGGAAGAACCAGAGCGTTGCATCGGCCGTGTGATAGAGCCCCTCGCTGCCGTGCTCCGGGAACAGATTTGGAATGAGTCCATCCCGCTCGTAGGCGGCAAACGTACGAAGGATATAACCAGCCTCCTTCGCGCGGCCGGTTACCAACGTGAGGCCCTCCAGGCTTATCATCGTGTCGCGTCCCCAGTCGGTAAACCAGTGGTAGCCGGCGATCACCGTGCGCGCTTCGTCCGCTGGCAGTAAGCCTCCTGCGTTACCGTCCCCACGCGCTGGCGTGATCAGAAATTGGTCGGCGGCAAGGACGAGATGAGCGGCAAGGCCTTCCCGCGCGCCCGGTGTAGCCGACGCGAGCAATTGCTTTCGTCGCACAACCTCCATGAGTCTCGTCGTGGCGAGAGGGGCGCGCGCGACCGTCGACTGAGGGTCCGAGGAGGCAGCGAATGTCGCGGTCTGTCCCGCCTCGAGCGGGAAGCGAAAATAGCCCGGACTGTAAAGTTCACCAATCGAGTCGTAGCCGCGCGTGCGCTCCATGAGGTAGCGCACGTCCCCCATTCGCTTCTGGTCTATCGTGAAAGCGCTGGGTCGTCCGTCAAGGCGCATCTGGAGGGCCGGATATCCCTCGGATGTCACTTTGTAGCGGTCGTCCTCCACTGTGAGTGCGTAGGGGCCACCCAGCGGCGCGTCGAGCGCGCCATCGTGCGGGCGAAAGCGTATCCACGGCTCTATCTCCAGATGTACGGTCGGCCCGCTCGTGGCGCGTTCGTAGCTCACGTAGATTGAGTTTTGCCGATATCCCATCCAAATGCGCCGATCGAGCAAGACGCCGAAGGCTTCATAGCGCCAGACCGGTAAACCCATTTCCAAACGGAACTCGAGGAGCGTCGCGACGTCGAGGGGAGCGCCATCGACGGGGGGACCCGGCTGGCCTCCGATCTGCGCTGCACGCCCGTCCGGCAGGCGCACGATCTCGCCGAGATGCGACAGCATCATCGTGCGGCCGAGGGGCGCCGGCAGCGCCGCCACGAGCAAGGCGTGGAAGCGGCGCGTCGCCAGACCCCCCATCGTCCCAGATGCGTAGCCGCCGAGTCCATTAGTGACGAGCCATTCACGCGTGACGAGAGGACTCGTGGGGTCGTCCTCTTTCGAGAGCTCCTCCTGGCCGGGGAGTCCTGTGGCGGGGCGGGCAATGCGCAGGATGGGATCGTTCATGGTCATGTTCTCGCTGGACCGAGGAGGGCAGCCGATTCGCCGCAGATGCGCCAGCCCTCGTCGGTATCGGGCTCCGCCATTCCGGCCCCGCCATACGCGGGACTCTCCGAGGACCACAAAAGGGACCATGTCCCCGCGTTGGGCGCCGCAAGCAAAGGCTCGGGCATCGGGACGAGTTGTATCTCCGCGCTCAGGTTCACGAGGAGAAGGCGGTCCGCCGCCTGCTCTTCGCCGTAAAATCGCATGACGAAGGCGCTGTGCCCGATAACCGCGCCGTCGAACCCGTGGGCGCCTTGGGCACGTAGGGTCGGATCCCCTCGCCGGAGTGCGAAGAGGTCGCGATGGAGTGCGACCGCTTCGACGTGCTTGTCGCGCTCGGCGCTGTCGAGTTTGCATTTCGTGAACGTCGCGGGCAGCGCGGGATCATCGACCCGCCGTCCCGCCGCGAGAGCCGCTACGGACGGGAATTGACACATGAACTCCTCTCTGCCTTTTCGCACGGCCGCTCCGAGATCGCCTGGGTGGTCTGCGAAGTACAGGAAGTCCGCGGTGGAGGCGAACTCCTGGCCTTGAAACAGCATGGGCGTCCCAGGGCCCAAGAGAACGACGGCGGTAAGCGCCCGGAGCCGCCCGGGGTGGGAACGCAGGTGCAGGCGCTTGCCGAAGCCGGTATTGGCGACTTGGTCGTGATTCTCAAGAAATGTCACGAAACACGGCGGCGCAAGTCCCCGTCCGGACCCGCCGCGCCGTGCTTTCTGCCACGAGTACATCTGGCCCTGAAAGAGATACCCGTGCTTCGCTGCCGACACGAACTCTTGCGGCGCCCCTCGATGATCGCTGAAGTAAGCCTCCGAATGCCCGGTCAGTGCGACGTAGGCGGAGTGATGCCAATCGTCGTTCCAGACCGCGTCGAGTCCGTATCCGCCCTCGTTCGCGGGGCGAAGGAGCCGCGGGTCCTGCGGTTCGTTCTCCGCCACGATCACGGTGCTCCTCGCCCCGGCCTTGGTTCGCACACGTCGCCCTATCTCCTCGAGGATGTGGGGGCGCGAGTCGTCGAAAATGAACTGGGTTGCGTCGAGGCGCAGCCCGTCGAACCGGAATTCGTCGATCCAATAGTCGGCGTTTGCGAGAATGAACTCACGGGTGCCTCGATTTCCCTCGGCGTCGTAGTTGATCGCCTCGCCCCAATCGGTCTTGTGTCGATCGCTGAAGTACGTATCCGAGAACTGTGTCAGGTAGTTGCCCGAAGGTCCTACGTGGTTGAAGACCACGTCGAGGATGACCCCGAGACCGAGGCGGTGGGCGCGATCGACGAAAGCGCGCAGATCGTCGGGCTCGCCGTAGAGCCGCGTCGGCGCGAAGAAGTCTACCCCATCGTAGCCCCAACCGAACGTGCCCGCGAAATCCGCCACAGGCATCATTTCGATGACGGAGCATATGTCGCGGAGGGTATCGAGCGCCGCCGCGGCCGCTCTCCAGGTACCCTCGCGGGTAAATGTGCCCACGTGCATTTCGTAAATGACTTGGCCGCGCAAAGAGACCCCGCGCCAATCGTCGTCGCTCCAGCGAAACCGTGAAGGATCGATCACCTGCGACGGACCGTGCGGGCCCTCGGGCTGCGATCGCGACGCGGGATCGGGGTAGAGGTCCCCGTTGTCGAGGCGGAAGCGGTACAAAGTGCCCGCTCCCGCGTGGGCCAGGTTCCCGCTAAAGTAGCCGTTCGGTTCGGCCTGCAGCGGAGTTGCAAGCCCGTCGATCACGACGTCCACCCTGCGCCGTTTCGGCGCCCAGACGCGGAAGTGAACGCCACTCGCCGTAACCTCGGCCCCAATCGGCATTCGTCGGGACCTCATCCAGGAAGCCCGCTGCAAGACCAAGTCCCGGCCGGGTCTGTGGAAAATACCGTGACGAAGCCTCTGGCCCGCCGGACTTTCGATGTGAGGCGCACATTATTGCCACACTCGACGCGCACCGCGCGTCGTGGGCGTGCCTCCAGCGCGATGGGCCGCTCGCCTGTGCGAACGAACGCCAGCCGTCGCACATTGGCCAGTATTCTAGGAGCCACGGTCAGCGCGCTTCGGCTCCGCGGGCGCAACGGATCCGTCGGGTAGACCGTGGCGACGCTCCGCAATTTCGACGGCGATCGCCGCGGCTTGTTCGGCGCGGATGCCCTCCGTGCGTCGCTCGTATTCCCGCTCTGCGCGATTGTCACGCGCACGTACCTTTGCATCGTCCAGGTGCTCTCCGGGCAACTCTAGCCGTAGCTCCTCCACCAGCATTCGGCCCGCCGCAGCCACGGGGAGCGCAAGAAGGGCACCGGCGATCCCCATGAGAGTACCGCCGGCCAGAAGCGCAAAGAGCACGACCGAGGACGGTAAACGAAGCGCGCGCCCGTAGACCCGTGGCACCAGAAAACGGCTCTCGAACTCCTCGTAAAGAATCATGGCCACGAACACGACAATGGCGGCCACAGGCCCGACCACGAGCGCGGCGAGGGTCGCCGGACCCACCGAAAGAAATACGCCGAGGTAAGGCAAGACATCGGCGATGCCGGCAAACGCCGCAAGGGCGATTGCGTTTGGAACACGACAGACCGCGAGAAGAATGAAAGTAAAGGCCACCATGAAGGCGGACGTGAGAACCTGACCTCGAATGTACCCGCCGACGATGATCTCGAGGTTGAGCAATACGCGCGAAAGGCGAATGTGATGGCAGCGTGGAACAATCGCGAAGAGGCCGCCTCGGAGACGGTCTCGATCGAGCATGATATAGAGCGCGAGGAAAACCGCGCTGACCACGTATGCCATCAACTCGACGGCTCGGCGCGAATATTGGAGTGCCGTCGAAGCCGCGGTAGACGCGAGTGCTTCGTATCGGATGTTTCGAAGCGACTGCGCGAGGGGGGCGGTCAGACGCGATTGTCCAAGGGCGTTCGCAAGATGATCTCGGAGCACCGGTTCTTGCCTGACGAGCGTTGTGACCTGTTCGAAGAGGGGCGGCAAGGTGAGCGCGAGCAGCGCCGCGGTCGTTATCAATAGCGCAGTGAATAGGAGTGCAATCCCCCATCCCCTGTTTACGCGGTGGGTTTCCAGCCACTCGACGGCGGGGCTGAGCGTCCCGACAAGAAAGAGCGCGGCGACGAGGACGAGCAGGACGGGCAGCAACTGGAGCGCGACCCAAGCCCCCCCAATGACGAGCACAGCGAGTACCATCGTCTTCATGGAGACGTCGCGCACGCGGGGTCTGGGCGAGGCGGACTGGGGGGTTGTCATGGTTTTCTGTTCGTCACGCGCCCGGGTCCGGTCGAAGAGCCCTTGGTGCTAGCTCCATGCCGCGGCATGGCCCAAAGGCGTGCGTTTCACGCGTATGCGCGCAACGAGAAATCGACGCTCGGGGTGACGCGGGGCGACCGCAAGCACGGGAGCGAGTCGTAGACGAGGCGATCGAGCGTGACCGAGGTGGGTCCACGCATCGTAGGGATGTGCAGGACTGTCTCAGTGCGGCACGGGACGCCTCTTCGTCGCCTCAAGCCGTCATCCGATACTTCTTGGGCTCCCCGCGGATGCGGTTTGCGTGGCGAAAGGGCCGGTCGGCACTCGAATTGCTCTTCCTACGGTGCTCTCTCTTCTCGGCCTCGTCGGTTGCACGACGACCGTCAACGCCCCGGCGGCCCCTGGATGCGCGGCGGATTCGTCCGTCGGCTGCTCGGGTAATTCGTCCGGTTACTCGTGCGGTAACGGCGACAATCCCGAGCAGGGCGATTCGTCGCTCGTATGCAGCGAAGGGACTGCGGCCAGCGATGGGTTTACACTCTATTGCTGCGTTCAGTTCACGACGACGACCTGCAGCCCCGATTCGAGCGTCGTCGGATGCGAGGGATCGTCGTTCGGTTTCTCGTGTACCGGATCCGATACACCGGACGATGGGGATTCGTCCCTCAACTGCAGCGCGCCCACCATGGGAAACAACGGCGAGTCTCTCTATTGTTGCCAGGAGTGAGCCTCTCGTCACGAGAGGGTGTCACCCTTATCGCCAGGGGGAGGCGCTCGTTATTGGAGTCCCAGTCCTACGAACTCGTGCGGCCGCCATACGTTCCTCCGCCGCTTCGCGGCTCGGCGGACGGCACTAGTAACTAGTATCGATGCTGCCAAACGACATCGGCGATCGAGCTGCCCATGTCCCCGAACGTGGTCTCGAGGGACCATTGTCTCAGAAAGCGCCAGTCCAGCGTCACATAGGTCGTGTCCGGATTCGTTCCCGGGGGCGGCGTCCCGATTACCACGGCGAGCTGGAGCGAGATGTCCTTGGCGATCTGCACCTCGACTTCCGGTCGCGGATTCGCCTGACTGGTGTCGATTTTTGCCGTGATATCCACTCCAGTGAGCTTGTCGAGGCCTTGCGTGAGGCCCGCCGTCGCAAAGCCCCCTGCCGCAGTGCCGGCCTGCGTTCCCGTGCCATTGGGTTGGGGAGTGGCGTACGGCGTCGCCTCGGACCCGTCCGCAGTGCCAAAAGCTATCAACGCGACGATCTCGTTCTGAGGCCTCGCTGGTTCGGAGCGCAATGACACTTTACCGGTCTTGAGGGGGCCGACATAGTCCGCAAAGACTCGCGTGCCGTCGCCCGCGGTCCATCCGGCCGTGACGTTGACCTCGGGGTTGGCCGGGTCACCGACGAACGTCACCGTTCCATGCTCGATATCGAAGCTCTTGCCTTTCACGTCGAGCTTGCCCTCACGTAGCCGGATCTGTCCGTGAAGAAGCGTCTTCTCTTCGAGCTCCGCCGTGACGTCTCCGTCGAGATCGACCTTCAGGTCCGTGCCGCGTTTGATCTCGACGTCGTTTCCCAGGTGGATGCTAACGGTGATTTTTCCTTGCGAGCTCGAGTCTTTCGACGGTTCGGAGTTCGCGCCGTCGAGATGCAAGGATACGAAGCGCGAAGGCGTCTCGTACACTCCGACATGCACCTGCGGGGGCGGCTCGTCCAAGCTCTCGACCGAATGCGTGTCCGCCTGCGGGAGCTCCACGTGCAGCGAGGACATTGCGACGTTGAGATTCATGGTCTTGTGGTCGGCCGAGGGGGTCGCCTTGACGGCAAATTGTCCGTAAAGGGTCCCGAGGTCCGACCCCTGCACGTCGACCGGGATGGCGTTGCGCTTGGCGATCTTGAAGTCTGCTTCGGCCGCAACCAGGCGGGCACCGTCGAACCGGGCCACTCCGGCGGCCGTGACCTTGCCACTCGTGCCTAAGGCCGACGCGTCGGACAAGCGCACGATGCCATCCGGGGTGAACGTGATCGTACTCGTGACCTCGCGAAGCTCTTGTCCCAGCGCGACGAGCTCGACCACCCCATGGCTGAAGGTAACGCTGCCACTCATCGCGGGCTTCTTCTGGTCGACGAGGGAGATCCGCGCGTCCGCATCGAGCGTCCCTTCGAATTCGTCCATTGTCGCTTGCAAGAACGGAGCAAGAAGGCCGGCCTGGAAGTGTTTTGCCTGGAGGGACGCTTCTGCGGAGCCCGAGGGGTCGACAACGGGTGCGGCGCTCGCGCCCCACGTCATGTCCACCCTTGCATTGGCTTCGGCGAAGCCCGTGCCTTGATCGAGGCGCACGTCCGCTTTGAA
Source organism: uncultured delta proteobacterium (assembly GCA_963831555.1). Classification (GTDB taxonomy): domain Bacteria; phylum Myxococcota_A; class Polyangia; order Polyangiales; family Polyangiaceae; genus Palsa-1150. Next base: position 146,526 of record CAWHQT010000005.1, on the reverse strand, counting down.
GGCGTGCCCGTCGAACCCGGCCTTGAGCCTTGCGCTCCCGTACTTCGCCTTTCCGATCCGCAGGTCGCTCAGGTCGACGTCGGCGCGAAGGCGCGCGTCCTTGTGAACGTTGGTCAGCTCGAAATCTCCGCTGACGCTTCCGTGCATACGGCGATCAGCGAGCGGTCCGATAGCGTCCAGCGGAAAACGCGTGAGCTTGGCGTTCGCAGAGGCGGACCACGGAGCAAGGTCGCTCTTGCCGCTGAGAACGGCGGCAAGGCTCGCGTCCGTATGCGCGCTCGCACGCAAGAGCGTCTCGCCCGAAGACCGTACGTCGATCGTCACGTCGCCCTTCACACCGTCGTACTTCGCGGTCATGTCCGCATCGAGGGGCGTCACGATGTTCGATGCCTCGAACTTGACGGAGTCCACTTTGACTTGCATGTGGAACGCCGGCTCGAGACATGTGCCTTCGATCGATATCGTGGCCTGCTCGTTGCCGCTCATGCGGCCGAGTTGGAGCATCGGGGGGAGCCCTCCGAGGTCTCGCCGCGGAAGATCGACGACGGCCGAGAAAGGCACGCGAAGCATCCGGGCGATCGAGCCGTCGCTGGACGCGATGAGAGGACCGAAAGGAATCGATGGGCTCTTGGCACGGATGGACGCGAGCGTCCCCTGCTTGTCCAGAAGGGACACGCCGATCGCCGTGGCGCCGGTCGTCCCGTTGGCCGCGGCGTCGATCTTCACGTCGAATCCGGACAGCGTCCACGCCTGTGGAGCGACGAGCACGGTACCGTGCCTCACGACGTCCGGCTCGCCTCGTCCGCCCAACATGAGGTCCGAAGTGGTCAGCGTGAGTTTGATGTTGGGAGTTACGTCGGCCTCGTTATCGCGTTCTATGTCCGCGTCGAGCGCGAGCGAACCGGCCATTCGCGCGAAGAGGGGTGGAACGTTTGCAGGAAGCAGGGCCGCGATTTGCTTGAGATCGCCGTGTCCACCGATGTGCACCTTGCCCCATGCCCGTCGCCAGGACGACGCGGCGAGAGGCCCTCCGCCTCCGACTTCCAGGTTTACGTCCGTGACGTCCACCGTTCCGATTCCCGTCGCCGCCGCCTTCAGCCCGCCGGTTACCTTGCGGCCGTCGACGCGTATTTCGGTGCGCCCGGTCAGCCCGTCCACGTTCGCGAAGCATCCATCCCTTACCTCGATCGTCGCGGCGCCCTTTGCGCCGTTGGGCTGGGCCGCCAAGTCCACGGCGAAGGCCAATCTGCCCTGGCGCAAGGTGTCTTCGATTCCCAGAAGACTGCCGAGCGCCTTGAGGTCGATGGGTTTCGAGTCGCCTTTCAGCGTAAGCGCGCCCGGCCGTAGGCGAAGGTCCAGCTGCGCCGGGCCGCCGACTCCCGTCATCCGCGCTCCGGCGATGTCGAGCTCGCCCGACGTCGCGCGCAGCCGATCGACATGAACTCGAAGCGTGTCTCGTCCCCGTTCAATTGCGATCTGCGCGTCGTCGACGGTAGTCGCGGCGCCCAGACCCACTATTGCACGCACCCCGATGCTCGACGTCTTGTCGCCGCGTAACGACGCTCGCACGCTTTCCCGCACGAGGGGCCCGTCAACGGCGACATGAGCGCTCGAAAACGCGTATCGGCCAGCTCTCAGCCCCGATGCGTCGAGCGCCGCATGCAGCGTAGGCGACGCGAGCGATCCGACGGCGCGCACCCTTAGCTTCGCGGAATCTGCGCGAGCGTCGGCGTGCGCGAGCCCACGAATGTCTGCGTCGAGGGCGAGGTCGAGAGACGGGGGCGTCGAGAGCGTGGCCGAGCCTGCGACGTGAAAATGTGCGCTACCGGAACCCAGTCCCCCGAATCGAGTCATATCGGCGAGCCGCGCCACGGTGGTCCCCACGTCGACGGTCACGATCGGAGCGGGCGGCTCGGTATCCACCTCGACTCGCACGGCAACCGGCGCGCCCGGCTCGTAAATGGTTCCGCGCAGGGCAAGGTCCACCGCGTTGTTCCCTGGCCTCTGCTCGAACTCGCCTGCGAACGCCGAGTGAGGAACGCCCCGAACCCCCAAGGTCGCGTCCGGCGTCGTCAGCGCGAAGTGGCCGGCGAGCCCGCCGACGCGGTCCGTTTCGACCCGCACATCCGCGTGCAGGCCAAGACTCGACGTCGGCGCCGTCGGCGAGAACGCTCGAAGATCGACGTCGCGGATATCGACGGTCGCCGTGGCTTCGAGTTTCCCTGTCACCGCCACGATGGCCCAAATCGCAAGCTCCCCCCCGCCGAGGGACGCGCGCACAGTGGCCCGCAAAGCGGAGAGCGGTCCGTGCGCCTCCAGGTGAGCCGCCGCCGGCGCGTAGATGGGTGCGTCGGCCACGAGAGCACGAATCTTGTCGCCCGTTACGTTGGGGACGTCCATAACGGCGTCGAGTTGGTCCCCATCCATGGACGCTTTCGCGGTCACGGGGATGCCGCCGACGTCGCCTCCGAACGAGGCGGCAAAACCGAGATTGGCGCCGGCCTTGGATGGGATCGACAGGTGCGCGGCGGCGGTGCCGTGAGGATTGGATCCTCGCGGCATCCCACGCGCGGTGAGCCGAACTTCGGATACGTCAATCGCTGTGGCGTCGGGTGCAATCAGCGCCGATCCGATGAAGCCGTCAAGGTCGGCGTCGATCGGCGGAGATCCTTTCATTTGCCCGTGAACGTGCGTGTGCTCAACGCTCAAGTGGGGGAACTGGAGCCGCGTCGGCCGTCCAGAGGAGGTGGTTTGTGCCGGGTGCAGCGGCTCGAACGCGGCCTCCAGCTTGAGATCGCCCGAAGCATCGCTGTCGACGTCGACGTCGATCGAGCGAGCGTCGACGTCGAAGACGTCCACGCGAAAGGGCTCGCGGCGCCGCAGGAACGACGCGAGAAGAGCGATCGGCGCGATGCGCGCCCGCACCCCTCGCGCGGCGATGACGCAAGTCCCATCCGGCGCCGTGATGCGAACGTCGACCCCTCCTACACCCCAAACATGGATCGATGCCACGTTCTCGATCGTGAGCTTCCCCTTGAAGTCCGAGGCGAGCACGGCGTTGAGCTCGCGCACCGCCAAGCGCCGCGCGAAGGGAAGGTCGACGAGCACGAGCGCCAGGGCGACGAGCACCACGATTAGCGCAAAAAAACCTCCGAACGCGAAGGCAACGGAACGCAGCGCGCGGACCCAGCGGGAGGCAGGCGATCTCGGGGGCACGTCAGTATGCTTCTCCAATGCCGATGGCGATCGCGATGGGTATCCCCGCGATCGTGGGTTGGAATCCGTTGGACGCATCACTGTCGTAGGCGGCGGTTTCGTTGGCGAATCCCAGCACCTGAAGCGGCTGGATCCGGTAACCGACGTCGAGCCGAATGGGGCCTACGGGGGTGTCGTAACGAGCGCCTACGCCGCAAGACAGGTGCATGTGGTCGAAACGAAACGCTTGCGCTTGCCCGAGGACGTGGGGCGACACGTCGCCCATGTCGCAAAATGTCGCGCCCGACAGCGGTCCCTTCACCGTGAACCGCAGCTCATTGGAGAACTCCCAAAGGGTGAAGCCACCGATCGGGACCGAGCAGGCGCTCGGATCGAGCGTCGGCACACTCACGACTCCGTTGGGCTGCCGCACGGGGGTGGGATTGCAATTCAGAGCCTCCTGTTGCGATGCCGTCGATGGATTCAAGAAGGGGACGACCCCGTGCGGTGAGACGCCGCGAATCGGAAAGCCCCTGTTGGACGTCGGCCCACCTGAAAAGAGACCGCGGAAGAGCACGGTCTCGATGTCGGTCACGCGCGCGTGCCGATTGTCGACGGTTACTGCGTCGTTCAGATGATTTTCGATTACGTCGCCGTAGTTGGAGGGGAACAGAAAGCCCACCGAGGCGCGCGTTGCGAACGTGACTTTCGGGGCGACGGGGATATAGGCGCGCACTTCGGGTTCGACGCGGATGTCGGCCGGTCCCCCGCCGAAGACTCCGCCGGCGATCTGCAGATCGTTGGCGAGATAAAACCCGGCGTGCGGATGCTCGTGATCGTCCCTGAAATCGAGCCGCGTGATGAGCTCCGGATAAAGAATGACGAGGGTGCTGAGGTCGGGATCCAGCGGATCCTTGTAGCTGAAGGGGTCTTCGATCTGCGCGTCGTAGCTCAGGCTGACGAAGAGGCGTTTGAAGAACGTTCGGTCCAAGCCGAGCGCCCCCTTGACCTCGCGGTATCCGACGACAGGCGCCGCCGGCGATGGGTCCGTCTCCACGAGCAGCGGAAAGACATTGAGCTCGGGTCGAATGAAGCCTTCGGTCCGGGCTTCGAGGAAGCCCGGCTGTTTGAGCTCCACCCTGAGTTTCTCTTCGGGAAAGAAGTGGTCGGGCAGCACGACGTTGTCGATCCGGGTCGGAAAGAGGACGAGGCCCGGGGTGAAATCGACCGAGAAGTCGCGCAGGCCTCCGAGAAAATTGTGGTCTTCCCAACCCGCGAGGAGATGGATCTCGCTCTTGATCTCGTCCAGCTCGATGCCGCCGCCGAACCGAACTTGGCGCAGCTTGCTCGGCTCGACGCGAACGATCAGCGGAACGATCTGCGCTCCGGGGTGCGACAAGTCCGGTTGGATCGTGACCGCCGCGAAGACTTCGAGATCAAGCAGCGCCTGGGTGGCCGAATCAATTTTGGCGCTGGAGTAGGCATCTCCTTCTTTGATGGCGATGGCGCGGCGAAGGGGCGCTTCGGGAATTTCTTGCGGCCGTGGCCCCTCTCCGTCCGGATCGAGGCCCTGGATCGTGATGTGCCCGAACCGCGCCTTCGCTCCGGGCGTCACAGTCAGAGCCGTGTTGGCCACGCGATTCACGATGTCCACGAAGGTGTCGTGGGTGACGGTCGCGTAGGCGTAGCCCAGGTCGTTCAGCGCTTTCCGGGTATCCTGTTCGCACTGCGCTGCCTTTTCTTCCTCGAAGGGGGCGCCTTTCGGCAGTGCGCCACGGGCCGCGGCTCTCACCAAGGCTTGATCCGAGGGGGTAAGTCCGTCCATCCCTTCCACGGTCAAACCGCGATTGACCGTCGGCGACCCCTCTTCGACTACGATCTCCACGCTGACGTGCCGGTCTTTGCCGGGTATCACGCGCCCTGCGCGCGCGTGAGCGGAGTAATACCCGTGCGCGTGGTAGTAGCGCTCGACCCGGGCGAGATCGCGCTGAAGCGTTGCGAAGTCGAAGACTTCGTAGTCATAAACGACGCCGCGGAACACGCCGAGAAACTTGGGGCTCGCTTCGGTTGCGAGCTTGTTCTCGATGTCGGCCCCGTCCAGAGCGTGCGCCCCGCGCAGAGTGACCGTATCGACCACGAAGCGGCCCGGCGGCATGGAAGAGCAGGCGCACGCGATCGACGCCGCGCCAACGAGGGCCGTCCATCGAGCAGGCGATCGTGCCAGAGAAATCACGGAAGGGAGACGCGCATTCAACCGGGTCAGGGCGGGTGGGAAGATCGATCGAACATGCCCTCGGCCAATCACGCGGCAGTGTCGAGCATCAATCGTGCTAGCTCGACGACTGCATGTTTCGCCTCGCATATTCGTCGATCGGGCCAATGCTGCTCTCTTGTCTCGCGTGCGGCGGCGACCTGCCGCGGCCCCCGTACGTGGGCCAACCTACGGAGGCTCTCGCGCCGATACCGCAGCCGCCGCCTCCCGCGCGCGTCGAAGTGGTTCTCGCGAGGCCCGCAAGCGGCTCCGTTTGGATCGATGGAGAATGGATTTGGCAAGGGAGAACCTTCGCATGGCGAAGAGGGCGGTGGGTGAAGCCGCCCGCGGGCGCTCGATTTTCCCCTTGGACGACCATTCGAGCCGAGGATGGAACGGTCTATTACGCGGGCGGCGTGTGGCGTGACGAGGACAATCGACCAATTCCCGACCCTCCCGCGCTGGCTACTTCAAAGTCTACCGTAGGTCCAATCGTCGACGTGACGGGTCACGATGAAGAGACGGGCCACAACGTCCACGACCCGGACGAGGTATCTCCCGATGCCGGTGGCAGTTCGCGAGGGCAAGACGGGGGCGCCGACTCGTGCCGTCCGGCAGAAGTGCGGCCCCCTGTGGATTGGGCAGCACTAGGCAAAGCCGCGGGAGCGGCTGGGTGAATCGACGAGCGAAGCGAGAGGGGCGAGAGGCCCTAAAAAAAGTCTGGGGCCGCTCCGGCGAGGCATCGCTCCCTTCGACGTGACGTGCAAGCTTAGGCTGGGAGAGCCTGCGAGAGCGGAGGCGAGCGAGCGAAGCGCGTCGAGCCGGAGCGAACCGATCAGGGTGACCCGGGTCTCCAACTAGTGCCGTCCGCCATAAGTTCGGCCGGAGTCGACGGCACTAGCAAAGCCGCGGGAGCGGCTTTGGGGGTCCGGGGCGAAGCCCCGGGAAAACAAGATAGTTTCGCCTCGGCGCAGCCGACCGCGCAGCCGCGTCGGAAGTCCGGTAGGACGTCGGACGGGCGGAACTAGGGCGATGCGTGCTCCCCGCGCGAGCGCGTCGCGCGGCTTCCGAATCGCTCGGCATAGACGTAACCAAACTCGGCGCCGTAGAAAAGAACGAGGCTGGCGACATAAATCCAAGTCAAGAGTCCAAGGACTCCCCCAACAGCGCCATATGCGGCAAATCCCGCCAGGTGCACGAGGTACCACGCCAAGACCCACTTGAGCCCGGTGAAAAGTAGGGACGTTAGAAGAGAGGCCCACAAAACGTCTTTCCACTTCACGTCCGTCTGCGGAACGATGGAGTAGATTGCAGAAAAGACGAGCGCGAGGAGCCCAAGGGCGACGAGCCCCTCCGCGAGCGGCCAAATTGCCCTCCCGAGAGTTGCGCGGGCCGTCGCAACGCCCAACACGCCGAGGGCCGTGGTCACGGCGAGAGACACGAGAAGAGCCACGGCTGCCGCGATGACGACCGCAAAGGAGAGCGCTTTGGACTTGAGCGCCGCAACGACCGAAGCCCAAAGCCCCTTGGTGGGTTTCGATTTGACCCTCCAAATGAAGTTGAGGGACGCCTCCAGCTCCGAAAATACACCGCTTGCGCCGAGGAGCAGCGCCACGGCGCCGACGGCCGCGCCCACCCCGCGGGCGGTCCTGTGGGCTTGCATACTTTGAAGCGTCTGGTCGAGCAGGGCGTGAAACTCGGGGCTCGGAGTCGCCACTGAATTGAGAAGCTTTAGGCGGACCGTATCGTCGCCGTCGAGGACGAAGCCGACGACGGTCACTGCGAGAAGAAGAAGCGGAAAAATGGAGAATAGCGCGTAGTACGCAAGCGCCGCGCCTAGCCTGTAGCATGCGTCATCGGACCAGCGTTCGCCCGCGTCGCGGACCAACGCGAGGAAGTCCATCGCCCACTTCGCAGGCGCATTTCCGGATTCCGCGTGCGGATTCGAGCCGACCGATGATCTGGCTGACGTCGTCATGGGTTCGCAGCGCGCTTCTGTACCTGCGTATCGAAGCACACAGCGAACCCGAGCGCGTCGTCCGTGATTTTTACCTTCCCCCTCGTAACCTTGAGCCCGAGGGAAGCGACGGAGAGGGCTGCCGGCAGTTGAAACACGTGGCTCAGAGTGTCATGAAAGTTCCATGAAAGCTCAAAGTGCTTTTTGACGAGCTCTTCGTTCACGAGCTTGGTGACGCTGTGGTCGAACAGCTGGGGCAAGAGCGCTAACCCCGTGTGATCGATCTGGAGTGTGAATACGAGCGCTTGGCCGGCCGTTCCGGGCAGGTTCACGACCGCGGTGTGAATGAGCACGGTCAGCCCATTCATGTGCACCGGCAAGTCGATACCGAGAACGGGATAGTGAAGCGTGGCATCACAGACGACGCCGATCCCCTCGTCCAAGATCGTCGAAACCGTAGCCGGCGAGGCGAGCACGAGCTTGCCAGTATCGCCCAGCCGAATCTCGAGAGGAGAGAACCGGCGCAATACGTCGAGAAGGTCGTCGTTGGTGAACACTGCCTCAATCCACATGTCCGTCGCGCTGCGAGTCGCGTGCCATTCATTAGACGGCGCGCGCTTCCCGTCCATGCGGCCTGCATGCCCCAGAGAAGCATTTCTGTCGCATCCTAGTGAGTCACCCGGGTCACCCTGAGTCTCGCTCCGCCTTGCCTCCGGCAAGGCTCCGCTCGACAGAGCGGGGTCGCACGTTACGTCGAGGGGAGCGATGCCGCTCCACCACCGCTCCACCTCGAGCTCCCCAGCAGGACAAGACGCTCGTTGCCTACGTTCCCAGAGTCCAATGTTGCGCGACCGTTTCTGCATGTGAACGTCTTCGTCGAAGGCCGAGCCTTGGTGTAGAAAGGCACGTGGATCCACGCGACTCTGCTCGGCACGAGCAATGGCCGTCGATTCCGTTCGTCACTCTCGCTCGGGCATCGGAGCAGATTGCGGCCACGCGCTCGCGCATCGCGAAGAAGCAAGTTTGCGTTGAGCTCCTTCGGGCGATTCCCGACCGCGAGATCGCGGCTGCCGTTGGCTGGCTCGTCGGACAGCCGCTCTGCGGACCCCTCGGTGTAGGACCGTCGTTCCTGTGGGAGCTCGCCCGCCGCCCGGCGCCCCTGGAGCCCGACCTCACGCTCGCCGACGTTGAACGGGCGCTCGAACGGGCGCGGTTTCGGAGGCGGGACGAGACCCTCGCACGGGTCGTCGCGCTCTTCGATCGGCTGATCCCGACCGAGCGCACGTTCATCGCCGCGGCGCTGACGGGCACGCTCCGGCAAGGGAGTCTCGAAGGCGTGATGCTCCTTGCCGTCGTCGATCTGTCGGGTGGCGACGAGAGCGAGGTGAGGCGCGCCGTGATGGTCACGGGGTCGATCACGAACGCGTCTGCCGCGTTGCTTGGTCCGAACCGCGGCAAGGCGTCGCTCGCGACGCTGGAGCTCTTTCGCCCGCTCGCGCCCATGCTCGCGTCACCGGCCCATTCCGTCGAGCAAGCCCTGCAAGGGACCCACGGCGCGCTGGTCGAGTGGAAGGTGGACGGAGTGCGCGCGCAGATCCACAAGCAAGGCGACGACCTTCGGGTTTACTCACGCCAGGGCAACGACATCACGGGCGGCTGCGCGCCGCTGCTCGCGCGTCTTTCGTCGCTCAAAGCAGACGCCGCCGTCCTCGATGGAGAGATCTTCCTCGTGGGCCAGGACGGCACCGCCCGTCCGTTTCAGGATTCCTTTTCTGCGCTCGCTTCGACGCGCCAGAGCGGGCTCTACGAACGGGACTCGCTGTCTCTTTACCTTTTCGACTGCATGCATTGCGACGGGCGAGACCTTCTCGACGAGCCGCTCTCCGTCCGCGTCGAGGCGATGCGCGCCATCGCTCCGGCGGAGATCTGCGTTCCACAGCTTCGCGTTCAGAACGCCAGCGAGGTGGTGCAGTTTTACGCCGACGCGCTCTCCAAGGGCCACGAAGGCGTAATGATCAAGGACCCGGCCTCCCCGTATCGCTTCGGCGCGCGGGGCCGCTCGTGGCAAAAGGTCAAAGAGTCCAAGACCGTTGACTTGGTGGTTCTGGCGGCAGAGTGGGGCGGCGGGCGCAGAACCGGCCTTCTGTCAAATCTGCACCTCGGCGCCCGCCGGGACGACGGCACGTTCTGCATGGTCGGCAAGACGTTCAAGGGCCTCACGGATGCGATGCTTCGCTGGCAGACGAACCGGCTCCAGGAACTCGTCACCGAAAGCACACCGCGGGTGGTGCACGTCCGGCCCGAGTTGGTGGTGGAGATTCGCTTCAACGACGTTCAGCGCAGTCCGCGGTATCCGGGCGGCATCGCGTTACGTTTCGCTCGCGTGGTGCGGCATCGACCCGACAAGGCGCCACGGGACGCCGAGCCTCTCGACGCCTTGATAGCGGAACTCTCTGCGGCCCCGGTCGCCGTGAAGCGTTCCCGAGGGTGGGCCGGCACGCCAGATGCCGGCGAGAATCCAGAAGACGGACAGCTCTCTCTCTTCGACGACTGATTTGGCGGCGCCCCGCCTTCTACCCCGCACGTCTTCGCGCGGTGTATCGCGACGGCGGCCCGGCTCCGCCACGAGGGCGTGATAGGAAAGGAGGGGATGCCGACCCAGTGGTACCCCGGCCACATGGCGAAGGCGCGGCGTGCCATCGCCGAGTCCATTGCGCTTCACGATGTCATCGTCGAAGTGCTGGACGCCCGTATGCCGGCTTCGAGCCAGAACCCCTTCGTCGCCGAGGTAAGCAAGGGCAAACCGCGCATCAAGGTTCTCGGCAAGAGCGACTTGGCCGACCCGGTGGTGACCGAAGCCTGGCTCAGGCACCTCGAAACGGAGAGGGAACCGCACGACCCAACGTCGGCGCGAGGCCGCGTCGTCGCGATTGCAATTCGCTCGGACAAGCCGGACGATACGAAGATGAGGATGGCCGATCTGTGCCGGCATCTGGCACGGCCCGCGCGCCAGAGAACCGCGGTGAGGGCGATGGTCGTCGGCATTCCCAACGTGGGCAAGTCCACGCTGATCAACACGCTCATGGCGCGCCGAGTGGCGAAGGTGGGCGACGAACCGGCGGTCACCAAAGGGCAGCAACAGGTTATCTTGAAGAGCGGAATGGTGCTCTCCGACAATCCTGGAATTCTGTGGCCGGACATCAACGACGAGCAGGCGGCCCTTCGCCTCGCTTTGACTGGAGCACTCCCGGACCGCGCGATCGACTACGAGAGCGTCGCCCTCTTTGGAGCCACGATTTTTCTGAAGCGATACCCCCACTTTCTCCTGGCGCGTTTCAATCTCGACCGGCTCCCTGCAGGGCCCGATGAACTTCTCCTCGAAATCGGGCGCCGACGCGGGGGACTTCGGAGCCAAGGCTCGGTCGATCTCCACAAAGCCGCCGGCGTGCTGATTCACGACTTTCGCTCCGGTGCTCTCGGGCGAATCAGTCTCGAAGAGCCCAACGGCGGCCGGCCTGCGCAATGATCCAGACCCGCGGATGGCCCATCGCCTACGCGCTACGCCGCACCTTTCGAAAGGGATATCGAGCTGCGGATCTGCGCGCGGACGTTCTCGCGGGTGTGGTCGTCGGCATCGTCGCCCTCCCGCTGTCGATGGCGCTCGCGATCGCCGTTGGGGTACCGCCGCAGCACGGCCTTTACACCTCGATTTTTGCGGGCTTGTCCGTTTCGTTGCTCGGCGGCTGTAAGTTCCAGGTGACGGGGCCCACCGCCGCATTCGTCGTGATCCTCGCCCCCATCGTGACCAAGCACGGGGTCTCCGATCTCCTCGCCGCGGGCTTCCTGGCGGGGATCTTCCTCGTGGCCATGGGAGTCTTCCGCCTGGGCAATTTGATCAAGTTCATTCCGTATCCCGTGACCACGGGCTTCACCGCCGGCATCGCGACCGTCATCGCTACACTGCAAATAAAAGACGTATTCGGGCTCGCGATTCCGAAGATGCCCGAACACTACCTCGATAGGGTTCTCGCGTTGTGGGCCGCGCGTGGCTCCGCGAGCTGGCACGAGGTGGCCGTCGCCGGCTCGACGCTCGCGTTGCTCACATTCATTCCTACGCTCACCCGCCGCGTCCCAGCGCCACTTCTGGCCATCGGGGCCGTTTCGTGTGCCGCGACCCTCCTGCATCACGTCGTGCCGTCGTTCGACGTAGAGACGATTGGCAGTCGTTTTCACACGACCATCGGCGGGGTCCAAATCGCCGGCATCCCGTCTGTGTTGCCCAGGCCGGCATTTCCGCTGGCCACGGCGCTCTCGTACGACCGTATGCGGGAGCTCTTCCCGGCAGCTTTCGCGATTGCCATCCTTGGAGCCATCGAATCGCTCCTTTCCGCCGTCATCGCCGACGGGATGACAGCGACCAAGCACGATCCGAACTCCGAACTCGTGGGTCTGGGCATCGGCAACATGATCGCGTCGATCTTCGGGGGCATTGCCGCCACCGGCGCATTGGCGCGAACGGCGACGAGCATTCGCGCGGGCGCGCGTTCGCCCATTGCCTGCGCGACGCACTCCATCGTCATCCTGCTCGCGATCGTGCTCTTCGCTCCCCTGGTGGCGTTCGTTCCAATGGGGTCGCTCGCGGCTTTGCTCTTGTTGGTCGCTTGGAACATGTCCGAATTGCCGAGTTTCATTCGCCTGATGAAAGTCGCGCCCCGGAGCGACGTTTTCGTTCTCTTTACGTGCTTCTTCTTGACCGTGTTCTTCGACATGGTGATCGCCGTCGCCGTGGGGTTCGTGCTCGCGGCCCTTCTCTTCATGCGCCGCATGGCGGAGCTCACGGAGTCCACTCTTACGATGGACAACACCGAAGAGAGACGCCTCGTCGACTTGCCTTCCGGCGCGAGCTTTTACGAGGTCAACGGCCCCCTTTTCTTCGGGGCGGCGCAGACCGCGCTAGAAACGCTGCACGCGGTCCACGATCGCGCATTTCGCGTCCTCATCTTGAACCTGGGTAGGGTGACGGTCATCGACGCAACGGGGTTCGCTGCCCTCGAGACCGCGATCGAAATGCTCATCAAGCGGAAGAAGCTAGTCGTCTTGGCGGGACCGTTGCCACGCCCGACGAGCATCTTCGAGAAGGCCCGCCTCGACGCGACGCATGCCGGTGCCGTCCACATCGTGGCGGATTTGGAGGCGGCGATCACGCTGGCGCGGGAGCTGGTGAGTGAGAAACCCAAGTCACCCTGAAGGTGTGGCCGGAAATGGAAGTTGAGGGGCTTGGGGGGGAGAGGATCTCGCCCCAAAACCTGGCGCGTGAAAGAGCTGCCCGGCATTTCCGGGCGGCTCTTGAGTCTCGCTCCGCGTTGCCTCCGGCGTCAGTGTGATGCTCGCGATGCCAGGCTCCGCGAGGCCGCCCCGTCATGCGAGGCGGGCGTTGTGCTTTAGGTCGAACGCGTGATCGCTCGAAGCGAGGTAGGCGATCCCTTCGAAGAACCCGACGACCGTCGGAAGGAACGTCCAAAAGAGGCATAGATAGAGTAACCCCATCACGGGTTGACCCAGATAGAACTTGTGCACGCCAAACCCGCCGAGAAATATCGCGAGCACAGCGGCCGTGCCCTTGTTCTTGGTGCCGACGCGCACCAGGCCCGCGGCGTGTCCCACGGTATTCTGAACGACGATGTTAATGGGCGCGGGGGGACCGTAATACCCCGCCTGAGGTCCCTGGCCATAGCCCGGATGCTGGCCGTAATAGGGTTGCAGGGGATAGCCCTGCGGCACGTGTTGGCCATACGGTTGCTGCGGCGGTCCGTAGGCGGGCTGCATTCCTTGCGGCCCGTAGCCTGTTTGCATCGGTGGCTGGCCGTAGGCGGGCTGCATTCCTTGCGGCCCGTAGCCTGTTTGCATCGGTGGCTGGCCGTAGGCTGGCTGGAGCGCTTGCGGGCCGTAGCCCTGTGGCTGCGGGTGTCCGTAGGCTGGCTGGAGCGCCTGCGGTCCGTAGCCCTGTGGCTGCGGGTGTCCATACGCCGGTGGCATGGCCTGCTGTCCGGGGCCCGGTTGCATTGGTGGCGGTCCGTAGGGCTGCTGATCGGGCTGGAGACGCTGGTGTCCGTAGCCCGGTGGCATCGGTATTTGTCCGTACGAGGGCATCGGGGGCCCATAGCCGGGCGCGGGAGGGTTGCCTTGCGGCGGGAGGCCGGGTTGCGACATCTGGTTCTCTCGTGGGTCGGCGCCCATTCGGGGGGAGGCCTGTAACGGCTCGCCGAGATCGCCGGGGACGGACGTGCCGCGCGGACCGTCATGGTTCTGCTTGTCGCTCATAGCAACCTCTTCCTAGTAGTCACCCGGGTCACCCTGAGTCTCGCTCCGCCTTGCCTCCGGCAAGGCTCCGCTCGACGGAACGGGCTCGCACGTCACGTCGAGGGGAGCGATGCCGCTCCACCTCGAGCTCCCCAGCAGTCCTGGCCGGAAGCTTCGCTTCCTCCCATTGGGGATGAAAACGGGCCATACTGACGCCGTGTACAAGGCCGGCACGAAGCCCGATTTCCTCAGCGGTGGTAACACCCCGACCAGCAGTCTGGGATGGGCGCGGCGTGCGGATCCATACATGTCGCAGCTCGCCGCGAGGCGAGTGAGCACGCAGGGCAGGATGCTCTAATTTTTCCGCAGCCTCACCGGCCTTGTGCACCTCTTGCTTCGGGAACTTGGCAACGCAAGATCGAACAACGCGCCTTTGCGCCGTGGCTGACGTGTGCCCCCACGCCGAAGACGTTTTCAGGGCAGGAGGAGACGCCCGTTTCCTGCATCTCGTGTCCGGGCCGGCCCCCTCGAGCGCGCCCCGTGAGCCGTCGCGTGAGCTAGCCACGAGTGTGAGCGTACCATCATTCGGGGGGCCCGCTCGAACTGGGTCCACCGACCTCGGCGCACATGACAGCGGAGAGGGCCCGATCAATTTATCGTTCGTGCCGATCGAAAGGACCTCAGCGTGCATTCTATGATGAGGCGCGGCGCCCATGCGGATCGACGACACCTTCCCCATTCCCCTCCTCGCCACGGCCGCCGAGCGCTCCCCGGTCGACCAGGCTCGGTTGCGTCGCGCGTTTGACGCGAACTACGCGGGAGTATGGCGCTTTTTGCGCAGGCTCGGGGTCGCGCCCGATCGGGCGGACGACGCGGCGCAACAGGTATTTCTCATCGCCCTGGAAGCCCTCGAGCGGATCGTGGAGGGAAGCGAGCGCGCATTCCTCTACGCGACCGCGGTGCGCTTGGCGCACGGAATTCGCAGAAAGATCCAACGCGAGCTCTCGAGCAGCGTTCTCGACGGGGATCCGTCGCCGCTTCCTTCTCCGGCGCAGCTGACGGACCAGAAACGCGCGCGCGAAGCGCTCGACGCGATCATTTCTCGCATGGATGACGACCATCGGTCGGTCTTCGTGCTCGCCGAGCTCGATGACTTCACGACCCCCGAGATCGCGAGCCTGCTCGAGATCCCGTTGGGGACCGCCGCATCCCGGCTGCGGCGAGCGCGGGAGAAGTTCCAGCAGCTCGTTCGCCGCGCGTATGGGGACGAGTTATGCGGGGACGAGTCATGAGAGAAGGTCGGCGCCTGTTGGTCGCGGGCAGTGAACGCGAGCGCGCGCTGCTCCGGGCGGGAGTCAGCGAGGCGCCCACCAACGAAAGTGTGCGCGCGGCCGCACGCGTGATTGGGCTCGTCCCGCGCGCCGCTGTGTTTGCATACTGTGCGGCCGTTCTGGCGAAGGCCGTCAAGTGGTCGTCGCTAAATGGATACGTGCTCGTGCCGGCGCTGGCCTTCGGCGCGATTGGCGTCGGCTACACGGTGGCGGAGCATCGCTCGACCGAGACGGCCAGCATTGCGCTCCACGCAGCGGCGTCCGGGCGGCCCGCAGCCTCTGCGGCCGTCATTCTAGTCCCCTCGTCCTCCGCGGTTCCCTTGCTGGTTGCGCCGGTCGAACCCGCTCCCGCGGAGCCCAACCCGGCTGGCGGCGAATTGGCTTCCCCTCATGCGGCCGGAGAGAAGGGCTTGGGACCGGAAGGCGCATGGAACCCGGCCAGCGGTCAGGCTAGCGGTCACGCGGGCATCCACGGTGCGTCATCGGACGCGCTGTTGCAAGAGCAGGTGGGCTTGGTGGATCGCGCCCGATCTCTCGTGGCTTCGGGGGACGCGAACGGCGCACTCCGTGCCGTCGACGCTTATGAGCATCGATTCCCGCGTGGACTCCTCTCCGAAGAGGCTTCACTACTGCGCATTCAAGCGATGGCCGCGCGCGGAGATCGCGGCGCGGCAGCGATCCTCGCGCAACGTTTCCGTACGATGTACCCGCGGAGCGTCCACACCGACACGATCCGGTGGCTCTTGGGCGACGGTTCGAATTAGCGGCGCCGAGCATGGTTCGGCTGCGCGGTGCGGGCCCACGCTCTTCTGTCGTTGTGGCCACGGCGTGGCTGGGCACGCTTGCGGGGTGTGACCCTATCCCCGTCTTTCAATTGGGGGAGCCATTGGGAGAGGGGGAGTTCATCACATGTGCCGATGCGTCGGATCTTGCGTGCAAGCCGTTTGGTGCCCTGGCGACCGTGCCCGAAGTGGCATCGCCTTCGGACGATGATGAGAAGCCGACGCTCACGGCGGACATGCTCGAAATATATTTCCTCTCCGATCGCTCGGCCGGCCCAGGCTCTGGCGACGTGTGGATGTCGACGCGAGCGAACGCGGCGGACCCCTGGAGCAGCCCCACCCTCAACACGGTCGTGAGCACGACATCGCGTGAGACGAGTCCCGCGATTTCCTCGGACGGTCTGACGCTCTGGGTGGCTTCGGATCGGCCGGGCGGTCAGGGCGGTCTCGATATTTGGGTGTCGACGCGCACGAGCGACGCCGGCACCTGGTCCACTCCCGTTCCAGTCACCGCGCTGAACTCCCCGGCTGACGAGATTCCCCGTCCGCCCGGCGAGCACTCGCTCGTCATGCCGCTCAGCCGCCGCGCGACGGCGAGCGACCCGTACCAAGTGTTTGTCGCCGCGCGCCTGTCTACGTCCGCGTCGTGGGGAGCGCCCGCGCCCGAGACCTCTGTGGATACGGCGAACGTGGATGACGACGGCTATCTCACCGATGACGGGCTGACTCTCTACTTCTCTTCGGACCGTCTCAACGGATCGCAGGATCTCTTCGTGACCGAACGGCCCACCCTTTCGGCGCCATTTGCGGTTCCCGTGGCTCTTGCCGAGCTCAATACGACGGCCTACGCCGAGCGAGATCCGTGGGTGTCTGCCGACGGTCACACCATCTATTTTGCGTCGGACCGCTCCGGCACGCTCCAAATCTACGTGGCCACTCGCTAGTAGCTAGTGCACCGCCGTCGAGATAGCCTTAAGCGTTGTGGGGGCGGTGCGCTAGCGAATTCGCGGGAGCGAATTCGGGGTTTGGGCGGAGCCCAAGGGACGAATCTAGTGCACCGCCAGCTCGCGAAGCGAGAACATCGCCTTGCGATGTTTGATGGCACATCGACCGCGGTGCACTAGTTACTCGTTCCGCCCGTTGGAAGTCCTACCGGACCTCCGACGCCGCTGCGCGGCTGGCTTCGCCGGAGCGTCGAATGTGCAGCGCCGTGGCACGTCGATTACCGGCGCCCGGTTCGGTTCCCCAAGTGGCTCGCGACGACCGCAGCGTCGAGCAGTTTGGCGCGCGCGCGGAGGCGAGCCAGCAACGCGTCGCGGTCGGCCGGACGGGTCGCGTGGCGGACCGGCGCGGGGGGGACGGAAGCGGGCGCTACGAGAGATGGTATCGCTCCGGAAGACGGACCCAACGGACCATGGAGCGACGAAGCGGGCCACGGGGTACGAGTCTCGCGCGGGGGGGAGGGCGTCATCGACTCGCGCGGGGCCGGCCGAGAGCGCAACTCACGGAGAGCCAGGGCGGCAGGCGACTCGAGCGACGGCGAAGAAGGAAGATCCTCGAGCAGCGGAACGGAAGGCGCCGATTCGAGCACAGACGAAGAGACCGCCTCGAACGTAGGCGGCGGGAGCGGCAGAGTCAGGCGCGTGGCCGGTGGCGGGCGCCGCGACCACGAGAGGGGAGGAGTGGACCCACCCGACGTTGAGGGACGCTCGGACGTGGTCATCGGCAGCGAGGGACGACGCTTCTCCCGCATTGACGCCGCGCGGTCGACGAGCGACTTCGAGCGGATATCGAGCCGGGTGAAGCGCAGCGTGAGCCCACCGATCCCCTCATGAGCGTTCGGCTTGAAGCCGACCACGCGGCCTTCGCCTCGCAAAAGCACCTGGCCGCCGGAAAGCGCCACCTCGAAGCGGAGTACGACTCCATCGGGACGCGGCTGCGCGCCGACCAACGTAATGCTGGTGCGAGTAAGCGTGTCGAGTTCTTGCTCGAGGTATTCGTCTTCGCTCGAGTAAGGGCGGGTAATACGAATCGCGACGGGCGGACGCGAATCAGCGTTCACAAGGGACGACGATACTCTCGCCGGCCGCCGTTTGGCCAGGGTTTGGGCTCGTTGCTCGCGCGGAGCCGAATGCCAGCGACAGCGGTGGCGTGGCCGTCATGACCGTGGTACCGCCCGGCTGCGGGATGCGGCGAGACAAGGCATGAGCGGTGGCAGGTGACTAGGCCGGCACGGGTGGTCATCGTCGGGATGGGGGCGCGCGAGCATGCGCTCGCGGCGTCGTTCACGGCCAGCGGCCATGAAGCGATCATCGCGCCCGGGAACGCAGGAACAGGCCTTTTGGGAAAAAATGCCAACGTGGCGGTCGACGACGTGCGCGGCCTCGTCGAACTCTCGACGGCGGTACGGGCCGATCTCGTCGTCGTCGGGCCGGAGCTTCCGCTCACCTTGGGCCTCGTCGATGCGCTCGCCGAGCGCGGCCTGCGTGCCTTCGGTCCAACTCGAGCCGCCGCGCGCCTCGAGGGGTCGAAGTCCTTCATGAAGTCCTTCTGCGAGAAATACGGCATTCCCACCGCGCCGTTTGCAATTTTCGATGACGCGGACGATGCCGATCGGTACGTGCGGCGCGCGGAACGGCCCCCCGTCGTCAAGGCGGATGGGCTGGCGGCGGGCAAAGGCGTCTTCGTCCCGGACACGACCGACGAGGCCCTCGTCGCCATCGATCGCATCATGCGAAAGCGCGAGTTCGGCGAGGCCGGACGCGTCGTCGTGCTCGAAGAGCGGCTCGAAGGGCAAGAGGCCAGCTTTCACGCCGTATGCGACGGCGCGCGCGCCCTCACGCTTGCGCCGGCGCAGGATCACAAGCGTGCGCGTGACGGGGACCGCGGGCCCAACACGGGGGGGATGGGGGCTTACGCGCCGACGCCCATCGTCGATGCGGCCGTCCACGCGTTGGTCTTGCGAGACATCGTCGAGCCAACGCTCGCGGGAATGGCGCGCGAAGGAACTCCATTTCGCGGCGTGCTCTTCGTGGGGCTGATGATCCACAGCGGCCTTCCCCGCGTGCTCGAATTCAACGTGCGCTTCGGCGATCCGGAAGCCACCGTCGTCGTGCCGACCTATGGCGGCGACTGGCTCGATCTCTTGATGGCGTCCGCGTGCGGCGACCTGTCGCGGATTAACTCGCCGCGTCCCGTCGGGGCGGCGCTTTCGGTCGTGATGGCGGCCGAAGGGTATCCGGGCAACGTGCGCTCGGGCGATCGCATCGAGGGGCTCGACACGCCCTTGGCTCCTGGCGCGTTCGTCCGGCACGCGGGCACGGCGCGCCAGCCGGACGGAAGCATCACCACGGCGGGAGGCCGCGTCCTCGCGGTGGGCGCTCATGCGGCCACGCTCTCGCAAGCCGCCAGAGTCGCGTACGATACCGTCGCGCGCATTCACTGGTCCGGGGAACACCACCGCCGCGACATCGGACGTCGCGCGCTCGATGACCGAGGATGACCATGGCCGAAATAGCTCCGTTGGCGCCGCTCCGGTATGACCTCGCTCGACTCGGGGGAAGTCTGGCCCGGGTTGTCGCGCCCCCGTATGACGTCATTTCTCCCGAGGAGCGTGAGGTGCTGGCCGCCCGCGATCCACACAATATCGTTCGCCTCATTCTTCCGCAGGGCAGGGGCGATGCCGGGGCGGGCGACGAGACGAAGTACACACAGGCCGGAAAGCTCTTGGCGGAGTGGCGGAGCGAGGGGGTGCTCGTCCGCGACGCACAGCCCGCATTTTACCGTTACGACCAAACGTTTGCGCCTCCGGGTGGCGGCTCACAGTCCGTCACGCGGCGCGGGTTTCTCGCGCTCGTACGTCTGGTCCCGTTTGGGGGGCGCATCGTGCTGCCGCACGAACGGACCCTCTCCGGTCCGAAGGAGGACCGGCTGAAGCTGTTTCGCGCCACCCAGGCGAATCTGAGCCCGGGCTTCATGTTGTACCGCGATGCGGGCGGCGAACTCGACGCCCCCCTTCGTCACGCCGACGCACTCACGAGTTTCTCGACGGACGACGGCGTGCATCACGCGCTCGCGAAGGTCCATGACCGAGACGCCGTCAGGGCGATCGTCGCGGGTCTCGCGCGTTCGACGCTCCTCATTGCGGACGGGCACCACCGGTACGAGACGGCGCTCCGCTATTCCGAAGAGGTCGCCCTCGCGCATGGGCCCACGCAGAACGGGGTCGGACCCGCGCGGTCCGCGGCGCGTGACGTAGGCGAACACCGCTATTTCATGACGTTCCTCGCCAACGGCGACGACCCCAATCTCCTCGTGTTCCCGACTCACCGCCACGTCCATTCGCTTCCGTCGTTCTCGTTCGACGAGCTCGTGCACCGCGCTCGACCGCACTTCACGATCGAGGAGCTGCCGCGTGGGGTTCCGGCACGCGTGGTGATCGACGCTCTGCGTCGCGGCGGGCGATCGAGCCTGCCGAGCCTCGCCGCTGCGGCTCCCGATGGGCGCGTCGTCCTCATGGTCCTGCGACCCGATGCCGACGTGCAAGCGCATCCGACGCTCGGAGGGCGCCCCGCGGTTCTACGAAGGACGGGCGTCACGGTCCTTCACGCCGGGATTCTCGAGCACCTGCTCGCAATCACTCCCGAGGCCCAAGCTGCAAAGACGAATCTCTGGTACCCGCAGAACGCGGAGACGGCGCTCTCCGAGCTTCGCGGGGGCCGGGGACAGGTTCTTTTTTTGATGAACGCGACGCCCGTGGCCGAGGTACGCGAAGTGGCGGAGGCCGGCGAGGTCATGCCTCAAAAGAGTACCTTTTTCTATCCAAAGGTTCTGACTGGTCTGGCGATTCACACGCTCGATCCCGATCGCGCCGTCGCAGTCGGATGACGGCGAGGGTAGTAGCGCGTGGCGTTCTGCGTGCTTAGGATGCAAAAATCGGGTCGTGGCCGTTCTGTCGCGAGGCGGGCGCAACCCCACGCAACGCGATCAATCAAACGTGCATCCCGGGCTTCTACGGCCTATTCGTTCTGAGCGAAGCCAACATCGATCTCCGAGCACGCGCCGGTCGGCGCGGGTTTCCCCCGTGAGAGGAAGCAAGCCATGTCGGAAAAGAAACAGAATCCTGGACGGCAAGATGAAGAGTCGATCCAATTTGGAGATGAGCTCCCGGTATTGCCGATCCGCAATGCGGTCCTCTTTCCTGGGGCGGTCGCCCCGTTCGACGTGGGCCGTGAGAAATCGGTCGCCCTCGTCGAAGACGTAGACAATCTCTCGTCGCCGGTCATTGCGATCTTCGCCCAGCGCGATCCGTCCACCGACGATCCCGGCAAAGAGGATCTGCATCAGGTCGGTTGTGCCGCCCGCGTTCTGAAGGCGCTGAAGCACAGTTCGGGCAACTACTCGCTGATATTGCAGGGTCTCGAGCGTATTCGCCTCGATGAGGTGACGCAGTCGGCGCCTTACCTCAAGGCGAAGGTGGCGCGGCTCCCCGAGATGAACGTCGGCGACGACGAGGCGGAGGCGCTCAGCATGAGTCTCCGCGATATCGCGAAGCAGGTCATTCAGCTCATGCCGGAGCTACCCCGCGAAGCGGGCTCGCTCATCGATTCGATCCAAGCGCCGGGTGCCCTGGCGGATCTCGTCGCCGCAAACCTCGACGCGCCCGTCGAGGAGAAGGCGGGCCTGCTCGAGACCGTGGACGTCAAAGACCGGATTCGCAAGGTCCTCAAGCTGCTGACGCGACAGCTCGAGATCTTGAAGATGCGCGAGCGCATCAACTCCCAGATCAAAGAGGAGATGGGGAAAAACCAGCGCGAGTATGTCCTGCGCCAGCAGCTCAAGGCCATCAAGGAGGAGCTCGGCGAGGACGACGGCGACCAGGGAGACCTCGACGGCCTGGAAGAGCGGATCACGAAAGCAAACCTCCCTACCGAGGCCGAGCAGGTTGCGAAAAAGCAGCTGAAGCGCCTTCGCAACATGCAGGTCGGAAGCGCCGAGTACACCGTCGTTCGCACGTACCTGGACTGGATTCTGGATCTGCCGTGGCACTCGCAGACGCCGGACAACATGGACATCAGCGCGGTGCGCAAGGTGCTCGACGAGGACCATTACGGCCTCGAGAAGGTCAAAAAGCGCATCTTGGAGTACTTGGCGGTCCGTAAACTGAAGAAAGACAAGAAGGGTCCGATTCTGTGTCTCATCGGGCCGCCCGGAGTCGGCAAGACCTCCCTCGGTCGAAGCATCGCCAGAGCGCTGGGCCGCAAGTTCGTGCGCATCTCACTCGGCGGAGTGCACGACGAGGCGGCGATCCGAGGGCACCGGCGCACGTACGTGGGCGCGCTGCCCGGGCAGATCATCCAGGGGATGAAAAAATCCGGGACCATCAACCCCGTTTTCATGATGGACGAGGTGGACAAGATTGGGCACGACTTCCGCGGCGACCCCGCGGCCGCGCTGCTCGAAGTATTGGACCCTGAGCAGAACAACACGTTCGCGGACCATTACCTCGAGATCCCCTACGATCTGTCGAACGTGATGTTCGTGGCTACGGCCAACATCGCCGATCCCATCCCCGCTCCGTTGCGCGACCGCATGGAGATTCTCGAGATTCCCGGGTACACGCGGCGCGAGAAGCTCGCCATCGCGCGTCGCCATTTGATTCCGAAGCAGCTCGAGGAACACGGCATTACGCAAGAGCAGCTCGACATCACGGACAAGGCGGTGGACATCGTAATCGACATGTACACGCGCGAGGCCGGCGTGCGCACGCTCGAGCGCCAGATCGCGAGCGTCATTCGCGGCATCGCGGTGAAGATCGCCGAAGGCGACACGACGCCCCGCCGCGTGGATGACGAAGAGCAGGTCCGCGAGTTTCTCGGGCCGCAGAAGTACACGAGCGAAGTCGCGGAGCGCACGGAGGAGCCCGGCGTGGCGACGGGCCTCGCGTGGACGAGCGTCGGCGGCGAGATTCTCTTCATCGAGGCCACGCGGATGTACGGGACCGGGAAGCTTCAGCTCACGGGCCAGCTCGGGGACGTGATGAAGGAGTCGGCGCAGGCCGCGCTTTCGTACGTTCGCACGAACGCCGAACGGTATGGGATCGCCAAGGACTTCCTCGAGAAGAGCGACATCCATATCCACATTCCGGCCGGTGGGATGCCAAAGGACGGGCCGAGCGCGGGCGTGACGATGTTCACCGCGCTGGTCTCGATGCTCACGGGGATACGCGTACGGCATGACGTCGCGATGACCGGCGAAATCACGCTCCGCGGACGCGTTCTCCCCATCGGGGGTCTCAAGGAGAAGGTGCTCGCGGCGCACCGCGCCGGAATAAAGCGAGTCCTGGTCCCGGAGCGGAACAAGGCCGATCTCGATGAGGTGCCGGCCGAGGTGAAAAACGATCTGGAGTTTCTCTTCGTCAGCAAGATGGATCAAGTGCTCGAGGGCGCGCTCGAGGACATGCCCAAACCGAAGCCCGAAGAGAAGCCCGTGGCCGTGACGCCTCCCGCGAATTGAATCCTCGTTTCTGAAGGGCTGCGTGTAAGCTGCCGCCGATGGAACCGATCCGTGTAGGCCTTTTGGGCTGCGGTACCGTCGGCGGCGGCGTCATTCGATTGCTGGCGGCCAACGCGAGCTACATCGCGCAGAGCGTCGGCGCGCCTCTCGAAGTGGTTCGCGTCCTCGTACGCGACGTGGTCAAGGAGCGCGTCCCCGAGCTCGACCGCTCTCGTCTCACGACGGACCCGGAGGCTCTCCTGCGGGACGCGTCGATCGACATATTCGTCGAAGTGCTCGGGGGAGTGACGCCCGCGCTCGAGTTGGTCAAGCGCGCGATCGGCACGGGGCGCAGCGTCGTCACCGCAAACAAGATGTTGCTCGCGATGCATGGCCCGGCTCTCGTCGATCAGGCCATCGCAAAAGGGGTGGATCTCGCCTTCGAGGGATCGGTCGGGGGCGGCGTGCCCATCATCCGCGTCTTGCGCGAAGCGCTGGCGAGCGATTGGGTGACGCGCCTCGAGGGAATCGTCAACGGGACGTGCAACTACGTGCTGACACGGATGCGGCAGGACGGCCTGTCGTTCAACGACGCCGTGCGCGAGGCGCAGAGCAAAGGGTACGCGGAATCCGATCCGAGCCTGGACGTGGACGGCCACGATGCGGCTCACAAGCTCGTCGTGCTCGCGATGGTCGCGTTCGGGGCCCGCGTGGAGGCCGCTCGCGTCCCGACCGAGGGCATCCGCGGCATCGAGCCCATCGATCATCGGTTCGCGGAGCGCTTCGGGTTCGTCATCAAGCATTTGGCCATCGGGTGTGACCGCGGGGAAGACGTCGAGTTGCGCGTGCACCCGGCGCTCGTTCGCCGCGATACGCAGCTTGCCAACGTCAACGGCGTGCTGAACGCGATCGCGCTCGAAGGCCGCGCGCTGGGCCCCATTCTTCTTTCGGGCCGGGGGGCCGGAGATCTGCCTACGGCCGTCAGCGTGGTGGCCGACGTGCTCGACGTCGCGAGAGCGCGCCGAAGCGGCGTGTCCGGGCTTGCGACCCGTGGGATCCAGATGCAGGCCCGCGCGCTGACTCCGATCGAAGCGGTGCGCGGGCGGTACTATCTGCGTTTTCAGGTGCACGATCGGCCGGGGGTGCTCGCTCGCCTCGCCGGAGCGCTCGGCGAAGCGGGAGTCTCGATCGAGCAGATGGTGCAGGAGGGGGGCGGCGGATCGAGCGGCGTGCCGGTCGACATCGTCCTTTTGACCCACGAGGCTTGCGAGCGTGACGTCCGGCGCGCGCTCGACGCGATTGCGCGAAGCGAGGTCGCGGCCAGCGCCCCGCGCCTCATCCGCATTCAGGATTGAAGCGCTTTCGTCATCACAAGTCGACTTGCTCGACGTCTCCGACGTCGTCTCCCAGAAAGCGCGACGCCACCGTGCGAAAGGTCTGGGGCAGGTCCGTGACGAGGAGCCGCACGCGCCCGGGTTCGCCCTTGCATTCGCGCGAGAGGCCGCGTGCATGCAGGAATGCGAAGACGTCCGCGGCTGTCGCAAGCGCGCTGTCGACCACCGCCACGGAGGCGCCGATTCGCGCGTGGACCTGCTCGTCGATCAACGGCCGCAGCAGCGGATAGTGCGTGCACCCGAGGACGACGACGTCAACGCGCGCATCGGCCAGGGGCTCCAGGTACCGGGCGATCACCAGCCGCGGCACCTCTCCGTCTATCCATCCATCCTCGGCAAGCGGTACCAGAAGCGGCGCCGCATGCCCGAAGACTTCGGCCCGCGTCGAAAATTGGGCAATGGCCGTTGGATACGCGCCGGACGCGATGGTGGCCGCCGTGGCCAGGACGCCGATGCGGCACGTGCGCGTCGCGGCCACCGCTGCGCGCGCCCCCGGTCCAATGACGCCTAGGATCGGGATGTCGAGCTCGATCCGTAGCTGTTCGGGCGCGATGGCGCTCACCGTATTGCAGGCGATGACCAGCGCTTTGACCTCTCGCGTGACCAGGTGGCGCGCGCACGAAAGCGCATAACGAAGGACGGTCGCCGGCCCTTTGGTTCCGTACGGGACGCGCGCTGTGTCTCCGAGGTAGACGATATGCTCGTACGGAAGGGCCTCGCGGAGCGCCCGGACCACCGTGAGCCCACCGAGACCGGAATCGAACACGCCGAGAGGCGCGCCACAGTTCATCGGGGAAGGGCCCGCTCGGCATCGCCCGCGGCCACGACGCTGCTCAGCACGGCCATTCGCACTGCCACGCCGGACTCGACCTGATCCAGGATCACGCTCTGAGGGCCATCCGCGATGCGCGGATCGATCTCGACACCGCGATTGATGGGGCCCGGGTGCATCACGATGGCGTCGGGTTTGGCCAGCGCGAGAGCTCGGAGGCTCAGCCCGAACGTGCGGGCGTATTCCCGATTGTTCGGGATCATCACTCCGGCGAGGCGCTCGGTCTGAATGCGCAGCATCATGACGACGTCGGCCTCGCTCACGGCCGTGTCGAGTTTGTCGAACGTGCGAACCGTGGGCCCGAGCGCGCCGGCCTCGCGGGGCAAGAGCGTGCGGGGTCCGCAAAGACGCACCTCGGCCCCAAGGGCTCCGAGCAAGAGCGCATTGGAGCGGGCGACGCGCGAGTGCAGAATGTCTCCGCAGATCGCGACGACGAGGCCGGCCACCCGCTTCTTGTGCCGCCGGATCGTGAATGCATCGAGGAGCGCTTGCGTGGGGTGCTCGTGCGCGCCATCCCCCGCGTTGACGATCGACGCGTGCGTCGCGGAGGACACGAACGCAGCCGCGCCCGAGGCCGGGTGCCGCAGGACGATTGCGTCCGCGCGCAAGGCTTCGAGATTGCGAACGGTATCGAGGAGCGTCTCCCCCTTGGTCACGCTCGACGTTTGGGCGCCCACGTTGACCACGTCGGCCCCCAGCCGTTTGCCGGCCACTTCGAATGAGGTCCGCGTCCGCGTAGACGATTCGAAGAATAGATTGACGATGGTGCGTCCGTGAAGCACTCGCGCGTTCTTCACGTCGTCCCGAGCCATCGCGAACCAACGTTCCGCCGCGTCGAGCACATGCAAAATGTCGTCGCGCGACAGCTCGGCGATCCCCAGCAGGTGACGGTGGCTCCACATGCGCTTTGGCGCCTAGTTCAAGTAACGCTTGTCTTTGGGCGGGGTTCGCTTCTTCAACACTTCTTCCAACCCTCCTGGGACCACGCGGAGAGGAGGCGCCCCGGCGCGAGGCCGTCGCGGCGTCCTCGGGGCCAGGAGATCTTCGCTCCGTAGACCCACCGAGCGTCGGCGCAGGAGCGTCAAGCGAACGCGAAGCCAGGCGCGGCGCGCGCGTGAAGGCGTGCCGCCGAAGAGCAACCCGGCGACGACGCCTCCGAAGGGCGCGACGACCCCTTCCTGCAATCCGGCCGGGTAGACGAGGTCAAGCACGCAGAACCCGAGCGTAATCCACAGTAGGACTTTGCCCCGGACCGGAACGAAGAAGAAAAGGTTGACGTTGCTCTCGGGGTATTCGAGCGCCCAGCCCACGGCGACCGCGGCGATGCCCGCGGCGGGCCCAAAGACCAGCTCCGGGTGAAAGCGACTCTGTGACAGCACCGGGAGGGCATCCACGGCCAGCGTCGCCAGGTTGCCGAACAGCACAGCGATCGCCAGAAAGCGCACGAAACGAAAGGCTCCCCAGCGGCGCTCGAGAGGCGCGCCGAGGAAGTAGAGACCGATCAGCGAAAAGAAGAGGTGCGACCATTGGTTGGGGCTCGTTAAAAGGCCCGATGTAAAAAGGCGCCACGGCTGCGTGAACGCGACCGCACGGTCGAGTGCGAGCGCCGCGAAAACGCCTTCTCCCCCCGGGACCCACGTTGCGAGAAATGCGCTGAAGATGCCGAGCGCCCCCATCGCAATCAGGACGGTCCAGAGGGCGCGGCCGGGCTTCGGAAAGGCCATTGTGAGCGCCTGCGGCCGGTCCATCGCGTCTTACTCTAACGGCGGCGGCGCGGCGTTGCCAGGCCCGGGGGCAAAACGGCGCGCGTGCCAGAGCAAACGGGCCCCGGCACGGCGTTGCGAGCGCCCGTCACTCTGATTCCATAGTCAATTCGATAGGATGGGACCTCTGTAGGCGGCCTACGCCCCACGACTTCCGTGAGCACGCTGGGTCTCGCGCGGCGGCCATCGCAAAGAGCCACAGGAACCAATGGACCTTGTGGCTCGCCCATCGTGGAGATCATCGACCGGTGTCCCGACCCGGTCGCCTCGGATCATTCGGAAGCATCCGGACTATTGGCCTCGGTCGCCGCCATCGGGCAGGCCATGCCGTTGCAATACGGATTCGTGCTTGCGGAGGAAGGCGTGGGACAGCAATAGTTCTCGACGCACGTAGAGGGGACCACGCATGTAAGCCCGTCGTTGCAGTCGTTGTGACTCAGGTCAGGATTGCAGCGGTCGCCCTCGCGGCCTCCGTCGCAACCCGAAATCGTCAACGCGAGAATGGTGAGGGGGACGGCGAGCAACGGGCCTTTATGTACGATGATCGACATTCGATTCTCCAACGTCGGTGGTTTGGGAGACGCTAGTTTGGAAACGTGAACGCCACTGGGGTGCGGCTTGTGATCCGGTTGCATCGGGTCTCCTCTCGCTAGAAGCGGACGAGCAGGGCGGCGATGACGCGCGTATCGCCCTTCACGAGATCCGGCCGCCATCCCGCGGGGCTTGGAGTCGTCGTGTAACCGTCGGGCGACGTCACGCCGCCGTGGCCCGCGAAATAGGGAACGTTGGCCTCGCGATGGTTGATTTCGAGGTCGTACGTAACCTGTTCAACGGGCATGTATTGAATGCCCGTCTCGTAATCGAACGCATCGAACTGTGATCCGGGATTGAGATCGTACGGCTCCGTGGCCGGCGCTACGTCCAGAGGTTGCGGAAATGGAGACGCGTTGCCCGTCGGCGCCAGAACGAGATATCGACCGGGGTTATGCATCATCCCGCCCCCGATGGTCCATCCGAGCTTGTCGTTGAAGAACCACATACGATTATAAGCCATCCAGCTCAGAAACTGCTGGGTGCAAGGGTGATCCGTGGAGCAATGACCCTCGGTCCCGCTGCCGCCAAACGGGGTAACGCCATCGCCCTGCTCTCCGCCGATGTCGGCCGTGAGAGAAAACGCCGCTTTGCTGAAGGCGGCGCCGGGTTCATTGAAGTAGCGGGCCTCGGCGCTATTGTCGCTGTGAAACCTCATCCGTCCCGGATTGTCCTGCGTATCCCACCCGATATAATCGTTCGTGAGCAGCTCGAGCCACTCCGTGGGCCGGTAAAGAATCTGCCCCCCGAAACCTGGCATTTCGTTGAACTTACCGTACGTCTGCCATCCGTTGATGAGCCATGGCTCGATCTTGAGCTTGTCGCTCGTGAAGACTTGAACCCTGAGCCCATTGAAGAACCACGGGGTGTTGTCCGACGTGAACGACGGCAAGTACATCCAGTTTTCGAAGTTGTCGTACGAGAAGAGGCCAATGTAAGACATGAAGATGCCGGCATCGACGTTGATTCCGTTGAGCGCGTCGATGTGATACCCACCGTTCGCCTCGCTGACGTAACGGAGCGCAGTCTGTAGATCGAACTGACCTCGGTTCGTGCTGACGTCGTTTCGAGGGACGAGCGTCGATCGAACCCCGAACTGCGTCATCAAACGCGCGCGGGCGTGGTCATAGTGAAAGTCGCCGCCGAATCCCATGAAGGCGAGCGTAAACTCGTTGTTTCGCGACAACGCCGTGGAGCCGACGACCGTATTGTCGATCGGGTTGTTGGTCGATGCCGTGTAGTTTACGTCGAGCAGGAAGCTTCCCGTGAATACGTCGGAATCGAGCAACGCCTTGTGCTGGCGATTCGCTCCGTTGAGCCAGGTGAAGTCGCCGAAGGCAAACGGTTCCGCCGCTTTCTCTTCCACAGCCGGAGCTTCGGACGGGGGCTTTTCGACCGACGGCTGCACGACTGGGCCGGGCAAGGACGCCGTCGGCGCCACAGGCGTGGCGCCGATCGCGGGCGCCACCGGCGGTGGCGTCTGTGGGGCCGGAGCCGTCTGATCGGGCGGTTGCGCGAGCGCAACGATTTCGAAGAACGTCACGCTCGCGATTGCACCGAACCGCGCAAAGCGCTTGCGGAATGACATGAAGGAAACCATGGGCAAACTCCTGATCGGGTCTCGATGGATGAACTCTTCTCTTCGTGTTGCCGCGTTCCATGCGGTAGAGCCCCCATCGCTGTTTCTTCGCCGCGAACCATCGTCGGATGGCTGGTCAGTGCGACGCGCCGCGATGCCGCCTGAATCTCACCGAATTCAACTGTAGGACTACGTGATATAAAAGTGGCATAAATTGAGTGCAAGGCATCTACGAATATATCTGAATTCTATTGACACGACAGGCGTGAATCAGTTCCGTGATTCGTTCCGGAAACATGGTGTGAGCATTCGCCGAAACGAACGGTATCGTTCTCGACATAGAAATGAGATTCGCGGGTTCTCTGGAGGGACCGCGACTCGACGTGATCCTCGGCGCCCGCCTAGTGCCGCTCGGAGCGTTCTACTGCTCGGCCCGCAGCCGGTAGCCGATTCCGGATTCGGTGACGAAATAGCGCGGTCTCGCGGGGTTTTCTTCGAACTTCCGGCGGATCTGGCCCATGTAGACGCGCAGGTACTGGGTTTCGTGGGTATACGAGGGGCCCCACACGGCGAACAAGATCTGCTCGTGGGTCAGTACCTTGCCCGCGTTTCGCATCATCATCGCGAAAAGCTTGTACTGCGTAGGAGTGAGACGGATCTCGCGCCCGTCGACGTAGGCGAGCCGCTTGTCGAAGTCGACGCGCAGAGCCCCGACCTCCAGGCTGGGACTCAGCGCGTCGGCGTGAGCTCTCTGCGTGTGCCGCAGCCAGACGCGAATGCGGGCGAGAAGCTCTGCGGTGGCGAATGGTTTGGTCAAATAGTCATTCGCGCCGGCATCGAGCGCGGCCACCTTGTCAAGCTCGTCGTCTCTCGCGGAGAGCATCACGATGGGCGCAGCGGACCACTCACGCAATCGGGTGGTGACCTGAATGCCGTCGATGTCAGGAAGCGCGAAGTCGAGCACGACGAGGTCGGGATTGTGCGCAGAGGCCTGAACGAGTCCCTGCGAGCCCGTTTCCGCCTCGACGACTCGGAGGCACTGGTCGGCCAGCGTGGTCTTCAAGTACTTGCGCATCCGTGCGTCGTCTTCGACGACCAAGAGCAAGGGGGCATTCTGCGTCAGCGTCTGAGGTGCAGCAGGTCGTGGTGGTGGGGCGCTGACGTGAATCGGGCCGACGTGTGAAGAGTTCATTGGCCTGCTTGTTCAAAAGGCGTGGCGAAGCGTGCATTATGCGTGTTTGCGCGTAAACTACGCATAAAATAGCTTTGCGTGAACATAATGAAAGTATTAATGCGGGCGTGGACCGTTCGATCGGGAACGCGGCGAGGCTCCGAATTTACGTCCTTTTGATGGCTCGAAGCGGTATGTCCACTTGGGAGACGCCTTGAAAGCCGACAGGCCCATGCTCGCCCTTGCCTCCTCGTCGTGGATGGTCAGAGGCACGGCCGTCCAGCCGCTCGTGCTCGTCGTCGCGGAGGATCCCCAAACGCAACACACTTTGGTGTCCATGCTCGCCGGGAATGGGATTCGCGCGTTTCGCGTCGGCTTCGCTCTGCCAGCGTTGACGCGCGCGCTGGGGCATGGTCCCGGCCTGGTGCTGTTCGATTGGAGCCGTCCCGAATTCGACGGCGTGGGCCTCACGGCCCGTCTCCGTGGCGGAACGCAAGCGCCGATTCTCGTCGTTTTACCTCAGG
This sequence comes from uncultured delta proteobacterium, assembly GCA_963831555.1. GTDB lineage: Bacteria > Myxococcota_A > Polyangia > Polyangiales > Polyangiaceae > Palsa-1150. The sequence continues at coordinate 115,362 of CAWHQT010000005.1, read as the reverse complement.
CGCAGGATGAAGCGCGAGCCGCGGTCATTGGCGCTGGGGCGAGCGACTACGTACTCGCCTCCCTGGGAGTGGGTGAGCAGCTCGCGCGGATCCGGTTCTGGTTTGCGCATATGGCCAGCCCCGGCGCCGTGAACGTCACGTCGGAGCGGGGGCGCGGGCGGTTGCGACTCGACCGGCAGCGGCGGATCCTCTTCGTCGACGGGAGCGAGATGCACATGACCCCGCTCGAGTGCAGGCTCGTGACGGCGCTCGCCGAGAATACGGCGACGGCGCTCTCGGAGGAGCGAATCGTCGCCGCGGTCTGGGACGCCGGCCAGGCGCCGCAACCGCAGTACCTCCGGACGCTCATTCGCCATCTTCGGCAGAAGATCGAGCGCGATCCGTTACGTCCAGTCTACCTGGTCGGCACACCCGGCGCCGGCTATCGGCTCAGGCTTGGTTGAGGCGTCTTTGCCTGGACGACGGGAGCGCAAGCGAAGAACACTGGCATTTGGGGTCGCCGCGAGCGTTCTGGCTGTCGCGATCGAGACGGCCGTCTCGTGGACCTTCCTCGACCACCGCGTGGCGGATATCGCCATGTTGTTCTTGCTCGGGGTGGTCGGCACGGCAGTAAGCTTCGGTTACGTCGCGTCACTGACCGCGACTTCACTCAGTATTGCCGCGCTCGACTTTTTTTTTACCGCTCCGTACCTGAGTTTCACGGTCGAGGACCACCGCTACTACCTGACGTTCGCCATCATGGCGCTGGTGGCTTTCGTCATCAGCAGTCAAACGGAGCGTATTCGGCGTGAGGCCGCGGCGCGGATTCAGCTCGCGATGGATAGAATCCGGTTGGCCGCGGAGACGCAGCGTGCGAACGTCGAAATTCAGAACGAGCGCCTACGCAATGCGCTTCTCAGTTCGGTCTCCCACGATCTCCGCGCGCCGCTGGCGGTGATTAAAGGCGCCGCGACCGCGCTGCTCGACGGCTCGCCCCAAGTCGTTGCTTCGTCCCGCAGCAGGGAGCACATTCAAACGATCTCCGACGAGGCAAGTCGCCTCAACCGCCTGCTTCAAAACCTGATTGGCATGACCTCGCTCGAAGCGGGGTCGCTGCGGGTTCGAAAGGAATGGCAACCGCTCGAAGAGGTCATTGGCGTGGCGCTCAACCGCCTCGATGATCAACTCGGCGATCGCCCCATCGAGGTGCGTATTGCTGCCGAAGCGGAATCGGCCCCCTTCGACGCGACGTTACTCGAGCAGGTATTCGTCAATTTGTTGGAGAACGCCATCAAGTACACGCCGTCGGCAAGCCGCATCGATATCGTGGCAAGCCCCGCGGCCGAGGGAATAGTGGTCGAGATCCTCGATACGGGACCCGGAGTACCGGCCGGGCAAGAGGAGAAGATCTTCGACAAGTTTTATCGCGGCACGCATGCCGGAATCGGAATGGGCGTGGGGTTGACGATTTGCCGAGGTATCCTCACCGCCCACGACGGGCGCATCTGGTGCGAAAACCGGCCTCAAGGCGGCGCGTCGTTCCGTTTCTTCCTACCCGGGCGGCCAGCGCCCACGGCCGCTGCGTCGGCACTCTGCCCTCCGGGACCTTGAATCGCTCGCCGCCGTGGCGCGCTACCTTGCGCTCGCCGCAAAGCGTCGGGCGCGCTCGAGAATGCGTTTTGCGTCGTCGAACGTATCTGCTCGCACGAGAGCCACAAATCCGTCGGCTTCGGTGTCGACGTCGACGTCAATCCAACGGTTGGGCAATACGAAGGGATCGTCGACTACCGGTTCGCTCTTTCCGAGCACGACGGCCGACTCGTGGCACTCGAGGCTGCGCTCGAGCGACTGCGACGTCGCGCCCGGCAGCGGTCGCAGATGGATTCGCGCCCCCTGCAGGCGCTGTTCGCTGCCGTTACCGGTCGCCACATGCGCGTACGCCGGTTCGACGGAGTCCAGGCTGGTGCGGGACAAGGGACCATCCGAAAATCCGTCGCATCGATGAGCAAGCTTGCGCGCTCGGTCTGCCGGCGTTCGCATGTCTGGGAGAGGCGACAAGATGCACCCGACCAGGCCGACCGACAAAACCACCGCTGGGCGATTCATTGCATTGTCCATAGCGTCCCGGCGGCTGGACTGGCCGACGCCTTGACGCTCTCGTGACGAGTGAGCCTTCGAATTTACGGTCTTTTGATACAGAGGAGTGGAAACAGCAGTGGAGTGCGTGCCCGAATAGTTTCATAAACGAGTGATAAAAAGTGGGCCCTTTGAAGTGCATGCGCTTACCGATATGTGAATCCAGCGGTAGATTGCGTGGATGCCCGTGTCCGAAAGCGGAGCGCTTCGACTACCGACGAGACGGCCGCCTCCGTCGTCCAATCTCCTCGTTTTCGACGCGGATCGGCCTGAGCCAGGCGGGTCCGAAGCGATGGCGCGCGAGCAAACCGGCGATGAAGGAATCTTCGAGGCGTCGCCCGAACCTCCGCGGAATGCGGATGCGAGACTGGGCGGGGCGATCGAGCACACGCTGAGAGCGCCGCTCTCGCGGGCGGCCACCGTGGCGCGCGCGCTTGCCGATCAGGTTCACGAGACGCAGGCGCCCGCGGTCCGTTCGATTGTCGACGCACTGGAACACGCGGAGTCCATGCTTCTCGACGTGGCCGAGTTTCTCCGGGACGACGTCGATTGCTGCCCCTACGCGTCCCGGCGACGGACGAACCTTTCACGCTTGTGCGAGCGCGTGCTCGACTCGATTCAATGCCGTTATCCTGCCCAGGCGCTGAAGTTCGAGGCTGACCGAAGGGTCGACGGCCACTGGGATCCGGATGCGCTGGCGTCTCTCATTTCCCGGGTCGTGCTCAATGCGATTGAACACGGCCCGCGCGCGTCCGTTCGCCTGCGCGTGTGGGGGCTCGACGATAGGGCGGTCATCGAAGTGTGGAACGCGGGGGCGTTCCCGCCTGAGGTCCCATCACACCGACTTTTCGAGCCGTTCGCGTGCGCGACGCCGCGCGCGTCTGGAGGCGTTCGAGGGCTCGGGCTGGGCTTGCATCTGGCTTCTCGAATCGCTCGATCTCACGGGGGAAGAATCGAGATTCAAAGCGACGCGTCGAAGGGGACGACGCTCCGAGTCGTATTGCCGCGTGCATGAGCCGCGGCAGCCCGGGGCGCTTCGATCGCGTGAGCCGCGAGCCGCGAGGCGGTGATGTTATTTATGAAATTTATACGGATTGGGCGCAATGATTTACGACGCTGTTATGGTAAGAGTGCTTAGCTTTGTCTCATGGCAGCGGCGCCCAGCGGTGGCCGCGCCAGAAGAAGAAGGAGACAAGAAGTCATGATTGCCAACAAGAGTGTCGGTACTGCGTTTGCCATCGGGGTCGCATGCATCAGCGCCGCCGGCTGCGCATCTCAATCGGCTGCGTTCCGCCAAATGAGTGCAACGGACCACGACGCGGCGGCGCGCACGACAGGGGATTCCGCGCTCGCCGTGGAGCACGTCGAGGCGGCCAGGCGTCTACGCAATGAGGAGGAGGCGGCCTGCGACGGAATCTCTGAGACGGACCGCGATCAAGGGCCCTTCGCGCACGCGAGCGATGTAACCGGCGTCGAGGTCCTTCGCGATCGAGGCGCGTTCCCCAAGGGTCCCCTGCAGCCGTCGGGAATCGCGGTGTACCTACGTGCCGAGCCAGGCATGACCCAACAGTGGCTCGGGCGGATCGTGGCGTGCCACCGGGCATATGTCGCCGCCGTCGGTCCGGACCGGTCGGGTTCGCCCCTCACCGTGCCGGACGCGGAGGTCGCCGTGTCGTCTACCCAAGTCGGCTTTCGCGTGAGCATCACATCGCATGATGTCGACGCAGCGCGAAGCGTCGTCGAGCGCGCGAGGGAGCTCGCGAGCACGGCACCACGCACGATCGCCTGGAATTGAACCTGGTCGGATACGCTTGTCACCCAAGCGCTCCCCGGGCTGAAGCCTCCCACTTATACAGATCATCTTTACCCCTCGGGCCTAAGCCGGCTTAGTCCCGAGGGGGGTGCAAGCGCATAGTGGTGTCCGCATCGCGTTGACGGAGACGTGCCGAATTAATCGCCGCTGTCCGCATCGGGTGCCGCGTCATCCGTGGGGCCCGCGTCGGCATCCGTTGGGCCTGCGTCGGCATCCGTTGGGCCTGCGTCGGCATCCGTTGGGCCTGCGTCGGCATCCGTTGGGCCTGCGTCGGCATCCGCGGGGCTGTCATCCGTCGCGCCGCCGTCCGCGCCGAACGCGCTCGAGTCCAACGCCGCCCCGTCCGGCACATTCATGGCGTCCGTTACGGCGGCGCTCGCGTCGGCGTCCGATTGTACGCTGCCGCTCGCGTCGGCGCTCGCGTCGTCAGACCCCGCGTTGGCCGCGTGGAGCGGGTCGCACTGGACCAAGGCGTTGTCTCCCGACTCCTGCGACCCGGTGCAGGTCGTGGTCCACGTCGCAGTACTGAAGTCGGAGGCTGGCGAGGGTGGCGCGCACGCGTTCGGTGCGCAAGCGAGATCCGCAGGGAAAGAGGCCTTGCTGAAAGCGTAGATGCGAACGCGGTATGACCCGCTGCCCGGCAAATTTTGGAACTCTGCGTCGTCCTTGCAGGCGTACACGTTCGCGGTCGGCAGGCCCGTGGGTTGGGGGCCGTCCGTTCCCATGTCGCTCACGACGGCTACGTACGCAAAGACTTGCCCTGCACCGTCCCCGCAGGTGTAACCCGCAAAGAGTGCTGGGGCTGAAATGAGTAGGCCCGTGAACGGGGTGTAGAGAGTGGTCGTCGTCGAGTTCGCACAACTTGCAAGACAGTAGACAAGTCCGCCGACGAAGACCGCCGATGCACCCAAGGCGGCTCGATGAATATTGCGGGTCACGCGGCAAAGAGTTACGCGCAAAAGGGCACCTCGTAAACCGCGGCGCCGAGCCGCTGGCGATTGCTCTCGAACGTTACCTGATCGCGACTCAAGAGCTGTCTGGCAATGCCGGGCAGCTCATTCACGAGCCAGGTTTTGGGGGGAGACCCTCTCCCCCCAAGGCCCCCAACGTCCATTTCCGGCCACACCTTCAGGGAGCCGCGTCGGCCAGACCTTCCCGCCTCAGGTTGGGCGGGCTTCATCGCGCGTGGGAACGGGAGCGTCCCTCTCTGGCCATCCGGCTTCAGCGTCCTTTGCCGGTCAGTCGCTCGATCGTGCGCGTGGTCATCGTTCCCTCGATTACCTCGCGATCCACGAGGAGCGCCTTGTGAAGATCGATGTTCGTACGAATCCCCGTCACGATGAACTCGTCGAGCGCCCGTCTCATCCGCGCGATGGCTTCGGAGCGGTTGGCCCCGTGCACGATGAGCTTCGCGAGGAGCGAGTCGTAGTCAGGCGGGACGCGCCACCCGCCATACACGCCCGAGTCGACGCGGACCCCGGCTCCCCCGGGCGGATTCCACTCCGTGATGAGCCCCGGCCAGGGGGCGAAGGATTTGGGGTCTTCCGCGTTGATTCGACATTCGATTGCATGCCCGCGAAAGTTCCAGGGCCTCGTGTCGGGCAAATCGAGCTTCTGTCCTGCGGCGGCGCGGATCTGCAGGCTCACGAGGTCGAGTCCCGTGACCATTTCGGTCACCGGGTGCTCCACCTGCACCCGCGTGTTCATCTCCAGAAAATAGAGTTCCCGTTTCTCGTCCATCAGGAACTCGAGCGTGCCGAGCGACGTGTAGCCGGTCTCGCGGATGGCCTTCCGGATGACCTCTCCCATCCCTTGCCGAAGTTCGGGCGTCATCGCGGGGCTCGGGGCCTCTTCGATCACCTTCTGGTGTCTCCGCTGGAGAGAGCATTCTCGTTCGCCCAGTGTCCAGACACCCCCATGCTGATCGGCGAGGACCTGAAACTCGATGTGACGAGGCCTCTCGACGAACTTTTCGCAGTAGACGTCGGGATTTTTGAAACCGGATTCGGCTTCTCGTCGTGCGCTGCCGAACGCTTCGGGCATCTCGGCATCACCGCGCACGACCCGCATCCCGCGGCCTCCACCGCCGCCGCTGGCCTTCAGGATGACCGGGTAGCCGATGCGCTTGGCTTCGGCCATCGCGTGGTCGGCGCTCTCGAGGACCGCGCTCCCCGCGAGCAGGGGCAGACCGAACCGCGCCGCGTTGGTGCGTGCCGTGACTTTATCTCCCCAGGCGCGCATGGCCTCCGGTGTGGGCCCGATGAAGGTGATGCCGCATTTGCCGCAGATCCGGGCAAAGTCCGGGTTCTCCGACAGAAAGCCGTACCCAGGGTGAATGCCGTCGGCTCCGGTGATCTCCGCGGCGCTGATGATGGCCGGGATGTTCAGGTAGCTCTTGCTCGCGGCGGCGGGCCCGACGCAAATCGCTTCGTCGGCGAAGCGGACGTGAAGCGCGCGGGCGTCCACCTCCGAGTGCACCGCGACCGTCCTGACGCCGAGCTCTCGGCACGCGCGCAGCACGCGGAGGGCTATTTCGCCACGATTTGCGATGAGGATCTTCTTGAACATCCGTTAGGAGGAGCTTGTTTGTTTCGCGGTTGAAGCGCCGCAGGTTAACGCAAGGACGCGCGAGCCGACCGGCGCCGGCGGGACACGTGGAGGCCCCGACCGATCCTCAAGCCTTCTTGATGCGAAAGAGCTTCTGCCCGTATTCGACGCTCTTGCCGTTCTGGGCGAAGATCTCGGTGACGGTACCCGCGCACTCGGATTCGATTTCGTTCATCAGTTTCATCGCTTCGATGATGCAGAGAGTCTGCCCGGACCGAACCACGGACCCTACCTCGACGAACGGCGGCGCGTCGGGCGAAGGAGACCGATAGAAGCTGCCGACGAAGGGGCTCGTGATGTCCGTGGAGTCGCCGCCCGCCGCGTCCGAAGAGACCCGCTCGGCCGCGCCGGGGGCAGCGGCCGGAGCCACCGCCGCGTGCAGCGCGACAGGGCTCGGAGACACGGCGAGCTGGCGCGAGATCCGCACGCGCACGCCGCCCTCTTCGTGCTCGAATTCGGCGATGTCCTTTTCGGCGAGAAGCTCGAACAGCGCGCGCAGCTTGTCGAGATCGAGACTCATGGCTTTGCGTGTTCGCCCTGGCGCCAGCGAGACCTTTCACTCTGACGGGAAGGTCGGGTAGGTGGACGGCACCTTAGAGCAGGAGTCTTTTGAATGGAACATTCAAAGACGGACGCGCGACACATTACGCCGAGAGCGACTGCGTAAAATCGTTTCCGCTCAATCGAATGTCTTACGCAGACGAACGCCGCCGCGCCAGCGCGCGCACGAGCCCGTCCAAGGCGAGCTCGTACCCGTCCGCTCCGAACCCCGCAACGCGCGCCAGGCACGCGGGGGCGATTCGCGATCGCCTGCGAAATGGTTCACGCGCGTCGGGGTTCGAGAGGTGGACCTCCACGCACGGCAGCGCCACGGCGCGGAGCGCGTCGAGGATCGCAATCGACGTGTGCGTGTAGGCGCCCGGGTTGAGGAGAAGACCTGCGAAGTTTTCCTTCGGGGCGTCGCCTATCCAGTCGACGAGGGTTCCCTCATGATTGCTCTGGCGGGCCTCCACTTCGACCGAGAGCGCGCGCGCCCGTGCGGCGAGTCGCACGTGGATCTCGCCGAGCGTCTCCCGACCGTAGACCTCCGGCTCGCGCGTCCCGAGCAGATGGAGATTGGGGCCGGAAATGCAGAGGACGCGCGGCGTCATCCGAGTTCGGCGAGTAGAGCGGGAGCCGCGGCGCGCATGAGAAAGCGGCCCTTGCCGAGGTTTCCGTCCGGCAGCATGGCCACGGCAAGGAAATAAGAGTCGCCCAGGGTGCGAATGAGGGCGATCATCTTTTCCGTCGCGATCGAGACCTCCCGTGTCTTCCCGGCTTCGAGCGAGTCAGCGGCCCGCTTGATGGACTCGAGCACCACGCCGAACTCGATCCCGATCGTGGTAATGTCGAAGGGCGCGTCGTCGCACGCGTAGCTATCTAGCGCGATCCCTTCGGAATCCATGATGAGACCGGCGACGCCGCCCTCGGTCTTGTCGACGATGTCCCGGAGTGCCTGGCGAAACATGGGCTGGCCTCGAAGGCTAAAGGATTGGTGGCCACGAGAACAAGTGCTAACGTCCCCGGCCCGCGTTCTTCGCGGCCAAGAGTCACCTTAAACGATGCGCGCACGAGCCGGGGATCCTCCCCGCACGATGGCCCAAAAGATTTTCGCGGCGCGGGCGAGCGACGCCTCGCCCCGTTCGTCGGCGGGGGACATGATCGAAGTGCAGGTCGATCAGATCGTCCTGACCCGCACGCCTGCGCGGGCGTTCGTTCAAGCGGTGGCGGCCGGGCTCAAGAAAACGACCGCCGAAGTGGCGATCGCGTACGACGGCCGCTGCGTGACCAACGGCGATCCGTCCGAGGAGATGCAGGTCGTCGCGGCCGACATGATTGCGCACGGACTCTGGGTGGCCCGTGCCGGCGTCGGCTTTCCGGCGCCCGTGCACCTCGAACGATTCGCGAGCCCGTCGCGGCTTTGCGTGACCGACGAGCCGCGGCTGGGGGCGGTGGGAGGCGTCGGCATGCTGACGCTCGTCGTGCCAACCGCCTCGCTCGCGCAAGCGCTCCTTCAGGGCCGCGTCGTGGTGCGGCGACCGGTCAGCGTGCAAGTCCTTCTCAGCGGACGCTTGCGCCCGTTCGTTTGTGCGCGTGACGTCAGCCTAGAGCTTTTGAGGCGGGGGGTCGGTGAGGTCGTCCGGCGCGTCGAAGAGGCCCGCGGTGCCCCGGTCGTCCTCGAATTCACCGGGCCGAGCGTCCGCATGCTCTCCGTGGGCGAGCGCGGCGTGATGGCCACGCTCGGAACGCAGATTGGAGCCGCGGCCTCTCTCTTCGTGAGCGACGAACGAACCGAAGTGTTTCTGCGCGATCAGCGGCGCTCCAAGGCCCATCGCGCTCTCGTCCCCGACGCCGGCGCACCGTGCGAAGAAGTCGTCACGGTCGATCTCGGCGCCGTGGATCCTCTCCTGCTCGATCACGAGGGACACGTGCGGGCCGCGCGTGACCTGGCGGGCCAACCCGTGGCGCAGGCATTGCTTGGTGGAGACGGCGGGGCCACGCTTCGCGATCTCTTCGCCGCCGCCGCGCTGTTGAAGAGCAAGCGCGTGCCGTCTCGGCTCGATTTCCTCCTCGCCGCGCCGTCGCGCCAGATGCTCGAAGTCCTTGCTCGTGCGGGCGCGCTCACCGATCTCATCGCGACGGGTGCTCGGCTGCTGGAGCCGGACGCGCGTGTGGCCTCCGGGGAGCTCTACACGCCGCCTTCCGCGGGCGTTGCCATGCGCACGTGCGATCCAGAGCCCCGCATCGCCCAGCGACGCGGGTGCGTGGTGGCGTCGGCCGAGACGCTGGCGTACGCCGTCGCGACGGGAGAAGTGGGGGATCCTCGCGCGTTCAAACGCCCGGTCCGCGTGACCGTGCCCCGCGATCTCCCCACGGACGACGTTCTCGTCACCCGAAAGGCGGCGCGGGGTGCGGGCGTATCCCCGGTGCGTACGGCCAAGCGAGAGGCATTTGCCCCGGTCTTTGCTTGGAAGTCGGCCCAAACGCTCGAGCTCGTCGATTGCGCCGGCTTCGCGGAGGCTCTGCGCCGCGCGCCCTTCGGCGTCGGACCCAGCGTGCCCGTCGCGGGTGTTGCCGGCCGAGGGGCCTTCGCCGTCGTGTGCAGCACGCTCGACGAGGTTCGGGACCTGGCGGCCCGCTCCGAGGACATCGCGCGATCCGTGCGGGCGGTTCTCGCGCCGTACATTCCGAGCGCCCTGGTCGCCCTTCTGAGCGCTGCGGGGATCGCAGCCATCCGCCTGGACGCCGACCAGGCGAAGCTCCTGATCGGCGAGATCGCCATCGCGCTTCCTGCTCCGTCGCAGTGGCCCGAGCGGAGGGTGACGATGGTCACGGCAGGCGCCTCGGCCCTTTCGGTGACATGGCTGGCACTCGGCGCCGAGCGCGCATGGGTTACGGGGGGTGCGCCCGCCGAGAAGCGGCCTCTGGCCTCTCCCAAGGTTCGAGGGCCTGCGCAGGACGAGGCGTGACCCGGACCCTCGCTTCTGGCAATGTTCCGACACCGTGTCCAAGGGGAGACTCACAAGACAGGAGCTCGGCTGGCTGCTGACCCAAGAAGCGCAGGGTGCCGCGGAGCGGCTCCGCAAGGGCGTGTCCGCGCTCACGCAGGCCCCTCCCGCCCCCGACGCCGACACGGTGGCGGTCGACGCGACGCTCTCCGCGCTCGACGACACGATGAAGATGCTCTCGAGCTTGCACGCTCGCCCGGCGGGAATGCAGGGGCGACGAGGGCGCATCGATCTCGCGTCCCTCCTCTGGGAAGTCGCGCCCGAGGCGCGCGTTTCGATCGAGCCGGGGAGCGGAACGGAAGTCTTCGGCGACGAGGCCGAGCTACGCCGCATGCTTCACGTCATGCTGGGCCACGGCAGCGGCACCGGCAGCACGGTCGCCATTCGGCGTGAGGGCGACGAAGTCGTGCTCGGGGTGGTGCTGGGCCCGGACAGCTCGGCCACCGCGGGCACGGAGCGCGCGTGGCTGTCGCGCATGGCCATTCGCTACGGCGGGCGGTACGAGCTCGAGGGGGCCATGGAAGTCCTCGGGCTGCCGGCCGACGGGGTGGAGTCGCGGCACGACCTCGCGTTGCTTCGCAAAGAGCTCGACGAAGCGCGGCGACAAGGCGAGGCGTACGCGCGCGAGCTGGCGGCCGTATGGACGATCGGTGACGAATCCGCCTCGGGGTCGACGTACACGATCGAACCGCATGCGCACGCGCCGAGCGGGCGGTATGGGGCCGTGACACGGCTCGCCGGCGGCGTGGCGGCCACGCTTCGGGCCATGCTTTCGCCGGTTGGTCGCGACGTTTCGGAGCTCAAGAGCGCCTTCTCGCCGCGCAAGAGCTCCCCGGATCTCGAGAGCGTTGCGCGCGTCGGGCTCGACGATAGGCTCGAGGCCATCCGACGAAAGCTCCTCGTGGTGCAGGACTTCGTCGGGGAGCTCGCGGCCGTGGGCGATAGCGACCCCGCGGAGCCGGTGCGCGCGGTGGACCTGGCGGGTGTCGTCCGTGGCGAGATTCGCGCGTTGGAAGCGCGCGCGGCGCGGACCGGCGTGCACGTGCAAACGCGCATCGGGTTGCCCGGCACCGCGCCCGGCCCGGAGGTCCAGGTGCCGCCCCAGGCCGCTTGCGCGCTCGTTCACCAGCTCATCTCGCACGCGATGGCGGCGTCGGGCCGCGGCGGAACGGTGGTCGTCGCGTTGACCCGGTCGGACGCGATGCTCGGGGCGCGCATCGTCGTCGACGACTCGGGCACCATCGTTCCCGCGGCCGCGCGACGCGCCTTGATCGCGCTCGAGGTGGAGCCGGGGACGTTCGGCCGTCCGAGCGGCGTGGCCCTTTTCGTGGCGGCGGAGATCGCGTCGGCCCAAGGGGCGCTGCTCGAAATGGGCGACGCGCCGGCCGAGGAGGGCGCGGGCGGGGGCGTGCGCGTTACGGTCACCTTCCCACGCTGACGGCCCTGTGCGACTCTTCGCCTCGACGGCGACGAGTGCAGACGATGCGGATCCTGATCGTGGAAGACTCCGATTCGATCCGGCGCATGATCGAAGCGCTGCTTACCGCGCGAGGGTACGAGGTTCTCGCGGTCTCGACCGGCGCCAAGGGGATCGACGTCGCGCTCGCAAACGGCCCGGACGCCATCCTTCTGGACTTGCACCTGCCGGGCGGTTTTGACGGCTTCGACGTATGCCGAACCCTGCGCAACGCGGATCAAACGCGCGGCGTCCCGATCATCGTCATCAGCGCGCTGACCGATGATGGCTCCAAGCGGCGCGCCATGGAAGCCGGGGCGACGGCCTACTACACGAAGCCCTTCAGCCCGACCGCTCTCCTCAAGGAGATAGAGTCGATTCCAGCGCGGCTGAGCGCCAAGCTCCGGGTCAAGACGTAAAGCAGGTCGCGGCGCGCCAACGCGTGCGCAATCCACAACCGGGTGATTCGTAAGATCGACGGGACGCGGCGCGAACCTATCGACGGGTCGCTCGAACCGTTCTAGAAGCCGGCCTCGGTTCGGCGACCGCCTTCACCGCAGCGATCCCCGAACTTGCCGCCGTGAACGCCGCGGCAGACTCGAAGAAAAAAGATGCAGGAACGTGCGTAACTGATAGAAAGTACAGATCAAAGGGGCTGATAGCTCAGTCGGTAGAGCTGCGGACTTTTAATCCGTAGGTCGCGGGTTCGAGTCCCGCTCGGCCCACCAACGATTTCGTACCCTTACCGGCGATTGTTGAAGTTTTTACGACGCTCGTGGGAGGCACCCTGGGAAAGAGGCCGGCCCCGCCGCGTGTCTCACGTGCCGCCCTTTGCGCTGTTTCCCGCGTGAGGTGCGCGTACCGGCGCGTGCTCTGGCTCGAGAGGTGACCTAGGTAGTCCTGGATCTCGTTGAGTTGCCAGCGCCGGCCCCACCAACCGCAGAGCAGCGCCGTCGCGCAAGTGTGGCGCAGGTCGTAGACGCGCACCGGTCGCTTGATGCCGGCCGCCGTGAGCCACTCGCGCCAGGGTGAGTGGCGCTTACCATCTTTCCTGTAGGAGCCGAAGAACCAGCCCGATTCCCGGCGTCGACCGTCAGGGAAGGGGAACAGAAGTCCGCGGGGATTCTTGGGGGCGTATGTCGGGCAGCGCTTTAGCCAGCGCGCGAGCGCCTCGGCTGCGTGCGGGAGTAGGTCCTGGCGAAACGGGAGGTTGTTCTTGCGTCCCTTGCCACCTCGTGACAGCCGCACGTTAACGTAGGGCGTCTTGTTGCCCTTGGCGTCGACGGCGTCGAGGTGAACGTCTGCGAGCGGCATCCACGCCGCTTCGCTCGGGCGCCAGCCGGTGTGCATGAGGACCTCGACGATCTCTCGTTCGGCCTCCGGGACTGCCTCGAGCAGCGCCGCTTGCTCTGCCAGCTCCAGGTATGTCCACGGGTCTTCGGTGCGCGCTTGCTTCTTCTTCGGCTTGCCGGCAAGCCGGAACGGATTGGACGGCACCCAACCCCTGTTTGTCGCGTCCTGCATGAACACGCTCGCCAGGGCGAAGATACGGTCGATGGTATCGAGCGAGATCCGCTCGCCGTTACGCGGGTGGTCGTACGGGTACCGTACCGTCGCGAACCGGAGCGACTGCCGCCACTCGAAGCACACGGCCGGCGTGATTCGCTTGAGCGGCCACTCGTAGAACGGCGCCTTGACGACGTACTGCCCCCATCGGCTGCGATCGGTCGCGATGTCTCGCGAGTCAGCGAGCTCGCGCTCGTCGAGCCATTTCCCGCCCGTCGTGGCGAAGCTCTTGACGCTAGACTTAGGCAGGACGCGCCCGGACACGAGCTCGGCGATCGCCGCGTCGAGCATGCTTCGCGCCTCGGCCTCGGTGTCGTACGTTCCGAGCCGTGTGCGGTCGGACATGCGTGCGGAGAACCGGCCGCTCCGCAAGCGCTCGATGCTTCCCCGAGCGCTCATTCGCTGCTCCGTCGAGGCAAGTAGCCGCGCTCCAGGAGAAGCTTGCGAACCTTCGCGCGCTGGATCTCCGGGACCACGATCACCGGCGCGCATTGCACGTCGTTGGTGGGTGATGGCGCCTCTGCGGGACTAGACTGAGTTGAACGACCCGCCGTGACGAAAGCGGAACCGTCGAGTTCTTGGACCGCGCGCAAACCGCGAGTTCCAAGCTCGACGTGTTCGAGAAAGCGATCGCGCGCCTCTGAGACGGCGTCGTGCAAGTCTCTCTCGTGCATCAAGACGATCTCGCCGTCGTAGATGCGGCGGCAAAGCTCCAGTGCCGCATCCCCATTGCCTTCGTCGGCTCGCCCGTAGAGAACACGCAGGCCCTCAGCGTCCAGCGGGATGCGCCGGACGGGGCGCGTGCGGCGGCGGATCACCATGACCCCCCCAGACGGCGTGCTCGGCGAACTTGGGGACGTGTCGGGGGCTGCTCGAGCGGGAGTAGGGACCAGGTCGGGCGGCGCCCGGGGCTGCAAGGCCGACCGTTCAATGCAGCTCCGCCCTGCGCAACCCCCTGGCTCTGCTGGGAGGCGCGCGCTACATTCGAGACGTTACCGCGACAAGGCGCCGTGTTCACTTCTTGGCCGTTGAGTTCACTGCGTACTGCGCGACGATCAGGGCTGCGCTAACAGCTTCGATCGACGGTTTGAGCCTACCGGGGATCCTGGCTTGTGCCTACCGCGAAAACGCCTCCGCCGAGGCAGGTTTCGAGGGGTAAGGTGCGGCCCACGGCCAACGCGTTACGTCGCTCACCCGAACGCGTTCCGCACTGCATGAACCTGTTCACTCGGTTCCGGAACGCGGGACCTCACTCACAGAACGCGCTCGATCGCGCGTTGTCTCGCTTCCGAAGCTGTTGTCTCGCTTTCGGAATGCGTTCTCTCACTTCCCGAGGCCGTTACCTCGGTTCGGAAGGTGCGATCCGGCGGTGATCCGGCCTCGTACCCCAGTTGATCGCAACGCGTTGAACACGCTACGCGACGGCGCTGCCACTTATTTCGCGGGCTTTCGTCGTGCTGCGCGCCGTTGCGTCGACGTCGCGAGCGAGTCCGAAGGCGTCTCGAACGATGGCCCAACGCCCGAAAGCGGTCGCTAACGCGTAGCGAGCGACGCGGAATGCATTCCGAGCGACCCCTAAGCGCGTGAAGCGTTGAGAGGCGGATGCCGAAATGGTTCGAAAGCACGCTCCGCGAGCTGGGGGGCCAGGAGCGGGCCAGCGCCAAAGCAAGAAGAACCGGGCGAGCGGTTCACGGAGACGGACCGGGACGTGGCGAGAACCGCGCTCGCGGACCTTCGCGCTCAGCGCTTCCCCGACCGCGCACCGGTGCCGATGTTCGATCTGCAGACGTCAACATGGTCTCCCTCTGCGCAGCGAGCAAGCGCGCCGTCGCTGGAGCTTCTGCGGATGTTCGGTCGCCCACCGGCACGCCCGACCTCAGCGCACGAGAGGCAGCGCCCTCACCCGTACCCGGTGCTCGTCAACCGTGACCATCGCCCCGCCGACCAAATCGTCCGCGCAAAGGGAGACTACGCGCTCGATGAGCTCCGCCGCCTCCGCCGCACGCAGTCTCTCCAGGCGTAGCCGCAGCACCGACGGCGCCCGAGCGTTGCGGGTCGCGAGCAGCGCGTGGAAGTCGGCGTCGAGCGTGACGATCGTCTGATCCTCGCGCAGGGCATGGTCGAGGATTTCCGTGTCGGCCGCCTTGGCGAGACCCAATTCGCCCACGTGGTCGGCGGCAAACCCGCGCCCTCGCAGCTCCTCGGCGGCGCTGCGAGGCAGCCCTTGGTCGAGCAGGAGCTTCAGGCGCTTTTCGATAGCTCGATCACCTTGTCATCGAGAGCCGTCGCCGCGTATGCGAGGACCTGCGGAATGTCCTCGGGCTCGAGCTCGGGATACTCCCGGAGCAGCTCAGCGCGGTCGGGGTACGTCGCGAGCGCCTCGAGCACCCGTCGCACGGTGAGGCGCAGCCCGCGTACGCAGGGCTGCCCGTTCATCCGAGCGGGATCCGAGGTAATACGGTCGAACGGGCTCACAAAGGGAAGCATACGTTCGTTCGGGCCAGCCGCCAGGCCCCCGAGCTGCCGCGCTACTGAAAGGGGCGACTCGCGTGGGGGCGTCATCGAGCGCCACGGAAGCGGCACTTAGAACATCTCCATCTGGCCGGTCGCGGTCGTCTTGGTGATCGACTTCCAAATTTTGTTCCCCAGTGGGTTCTTCGATGCGAAGAAGAGGTGATAGAGGACGCCACGCTGGTCGTTCCGGACGTCGATTTCACGGACCTCGTCGTCCTTCTCGTAGCCGAGAGCAACCAGCTGCCGCTTCATGTGGGGGATCAGCTTCACTACCTCGTCCGCTTCGCGCACATCGGGTCGCCAGCTCGTCGTCCCGAGGAAGCGATCGATCGTCTTGTCATAGTCAGGTTTGGCGAAGTTGCGTTTGAGACCCATGGTCGGAAAGTGGACAATCAGGTCCATCCGCGCGAACTGGGCGAGTCGTCGGAGCGTTGCGAAATCGAGAGCGCGCGCGCCGAAGGGATCCACGACCGCAAGGCTTAGAGCGTGCTCGGGGATGTAGCTCGTGATGACCTCGATCATGTCGTTGCAGTCGCCTGGGACGAAGTGGGCGGAGCCGCGTCCCGCCATCCGGACGCGCAGCGCTTCGATGTTCTCGTCGACGAGATCACACAAAATGAGGGAGCTAAAGGGTTGAAGCGGGGCCGCTGCCGCGATCAGCGGGGTACCGTCGATGAACTCCTTCGTCTTTGCGATGTAAGCTCGCCCCGGGCCCGCGAATAAGTCCACATAGCAAAGCCCCCCGGTGCCCTGGGAGGCGTATCTCTTTCGCGGGCCTCCGGTCGCCGCGATGTAGCGACGCACAAAGTCGTGCTTTTCCTTGGCCCACTCACCGACGCACTGGACCGGAAGGTGGTCCTCATGCACGAGCGTGCAGTTGCCGTACTTGTCTTTGCACTCCGCCATCGCGCCCCCGCGTCGGAAACTCATCCCACGTACGCCCCTCAAGCTCGCGGCCCGTCCGGTGCTTTTGAACGCCACCCCACTGCTTGAAGAAGAACGCGACGCCGGCCGCGACGCACTGGTCGCGGAGGCTCCGCACCCAGGCCTCCTGCATCGGCCGTGCGCACGGGCCGCTCTCTCCGCCGACAATGACCCAGTCGATCATCCGGAGATCGAGCACACCGACATCCTCCAGCAGAGGCTCGATCGAAAGGAAACGCGTGCCCGCCATCGCGCGGCGGAGGTGGTCGATTCTCTCGACGCCGTACTTGCGGTCTTCGACTGACACGCCAAGCCAGATGTGCGGCGCCATCGACAGCCATGGCGTTCGACGCGTCCACTCCTCCATGCGGACCGCTCGCTTCGTGAGAACCTGGTACGTGTGCTGCGGCGTTCGCCGCATAATGTCGAAGACCGAGTTCAGGAAATCGTCTGGCACGAACTCGCCAAACACATCGCTCATGCTGTTGACGAAGACCATCCGCGGCGTCTTCCACGTGAGCGGCTGCAACACGCGTTCGGGTCGAAGTGTCGGATCAAAACCGTCATGGAAGACGTGAAGCTTCCGATTCGGGAGCACGACACCGCGCCAACGCTCCGCGAACTTCTCGGCGTAACAGTGCTTGCAGCCGGGCGAGATCTTCACGCAGCCCGTCACCGGGTTCCACGTCTCGTCCGTCCATTCGATCTTCGTCGGCATCGCCCCGCAGCTCTGAGGTTCACATAGTGAAGTCGTCTTGTCGAACAGGGTGCATTTTGCACAAAATTTGACCGAGTGGTGGCGGCCTTCGTGCTGTCGAACATGGTCAGGTGGGCTGGGCGCCGCGCCTCGCGAGGGCTCGGCTCCCTCAGGCAGGGTTGCCCGACGCATCCACGAATCCGGCTGGGATCCGTCCCGCAATCGCTCGGGCGACAAGCCGGTGCTCGGCCTTGAGGCCGCCGTCGGGTCCTGTAGCTACCGCGTGGCACGGCGAACAATGTCGGCGTACACCGCCACACGATTGGGACGGTCAGATTCCGCGGGATGCCTTCCGAACCCCGCCGCGGCCTTGATCCTCTGGGCGCACCCCGCGTACCGTCGGATGTCAAGTGTCGTCCGAGATCCGTCTTTCGCCGAAAGAGCGTCGTGTGGTCCTTGCGCAACTTTCCCGGGATCGCCTCGGCGAGCTGACTACACGGTTTGAACTAGAGGTCGCGGATCGCCGGTCGACGGACGCGCACATCGATGCGATCGTGCGAAAGCGCTCCCTCGACTTTCGGCAGGTCCTTGAGCTTCTGCGGCGCGAGGAGCTTCAGGCTGCGTGCGAGGCGTTGGGGCTCGACAGGGGCGGTCGCGAAAAGTCCGCGCTCGTCGAGCGGATTCTCGGAGGTGACGGCCAACCCACGAGTCCCGCGTCGTCTGGCCGCGTGGAGGGGCTCCCCGCCGACAGCGAGCCACTCTCCTCGGCTAGCGCTCCGCCCCCCGCGAGCGCCCGCAGCGAGGGCGCGCTGAAGTCGGCACTTCGGCGGTTCGTCCTGGACGTCGCCGGTGGTCTTCGCGGACGCGATGCCGCGACGGCGTTCACGTTCCGCTTACTGCAGTGCTTCGGGTGGCCAGAGGCCGGACCGCCCGATGTCGCCATGCCCGCGCCCCTGTCCGTGATCGAAGGCGGTCACCGGTCGACCAGAGACGTCGCTCTGTTCTGGAAGGACCGGCGTGTCCTCGTCGAGGTCGTGAAGCATGACGTCATGCTCGATTTTGCGTGGAAGGACCTGCTCCGCGTCTGCCTCCAGGTCGATCCCGTTCCGCAGTACGTGGTGCTGACGAACCAGCGCGACCTTCAGCTCTACGACCTCGGGCGCGACCGTGAGGCGCCGCGACTGTCGATCCCACTCGACGATCTTCCGAAATACAGCGAGGCGTTCCCATTCCTGGCGGCGAACTGGGTGCCTGGGACAACGCCGAAGATCATCAACGTGTCAAAGGTCTCGGGGGAGGTCGCCGAGCTCGTTGCCCGTCTCTATCGAAGCCTCAAGGGGCAACACCCTGAGCGCGAGCGTCACGTCGTGCAGTTCACGCTTCAGTGCATCCTCACGATGTTCGCTGAAGATATTGGCCTATTGCCCCAGGAGTATTTCACAACGCTCCTCTATGACGGCGCGCGCGGACGCGACGTCGAGAAGAGGCTCGGTGCGCTGTTTCAGCTCATGAGCATGAAGGACGTGCCGGAGCCGCGGGCAGTGCCTTTTTTCAACGGTGGGCTCTTCACAAACCCGGTGACGCTTCCCCTCGGCGAGGAACAGCTCGGCGCTCTCACCAAGGCTTCCGAGGCGAACTGGCGTTACGTCGACCCCCACATCTTCGGGAGCGTCTTTCAAGGCATCATGAACGACGCCGAGCGCCACAAGAGTGGCGCTCATTACACGGCGTTCGACGACATCATGCGCGTTGTGGGGCCCACGATCGTCGAGCCGTGGCGCCAGAAGATCCGGGACGCGAAGTCGCTGGCGGAATTGCTCGAGTTGCGCGCGGCGCTCCTCAAGTTCCGGGTGCTGGATCCCGCGTGCGGCAGCGGGAACTTCCTATACGTTGCGTTCCGCGAGCTGTACCGCCTCGACACCGAGCTCCTCGCACGCATCCGCGAGTTCCCGTCTACGCAGGGTCAAGGCAAGGCCAAGGTCACCTGGGGCGTTGGCATCCAGACATCGAATTTCTTCGGGATCGATATCAACCCCTTCGCTGTCGAGCTCCTGAATCATCCCCTCAGATGACGCCGAAGATATCGCGAAGAAAGTCGTGCTCTCGGAGTACGTCGACATAAGCCTGCATGAGAAGCACGAGGCGTTCCTCACGCATATTGGGGATGGCCATGTACCAGTAGCATCCCTGGTTGTAGAGTGACATTTGTCGTTTTTTGCTCGTGTTGGTCTTGAGTTTTCGGTCGAGACCACAGCGTTCTCCCGCCGCCCCGAGCAGTGTGAGCAGAGCATGGGCGAGGGCGGCCAGCAAAAGCAACCGGTCGCGCCGCTCCGCGCTTTTGATGTGGGTTGCGCGTAAGCCCATTCCGAAGTGGATGTCCTTGGTATCGCGAAATGTCTCTTCGATGGAAAAGCGGCGACCGTAGAGTTTGACGACGTCCGGAGCGGAGAGATCGGCGCGGCTCGTCGCCAAGCACCAAGACTCTTGCATCTTGCGGTCGTGCACGACGACGACGGCCGGAACGACGTAGAAGTCTTGCGTGACGGCCATCTGCTTGAGCATCGTCGCGCGACCCGACTTAGGTAGCCATTGCGCTGCCGGTTTGCTGTGTCCCCATGGGTCGCTCACCGTAATGGCTTCACGGAAGCGAATAACGTAGTCGAAGCCCAGCCCACGAAGCTGCTCGTAGCGCTTTTGATCGCCAAAGCCCCGGTCCGCCAGCACGCTGACGCGCACCCCAGAAGGCATGCATTGCGCGAGCTGCTCCAAAAGCCGGTCCTCATGCGCGTTGCGCTGGCCTTCGAGTTGCGTCTTATCGACCGTTTGCCACAACAGCGGTGTCGCACGGCCATGGTTGGTGATCAGGTACGCCGCGATCGTCGAATGTCCGTCCTCGTCGAATTCGGTCCAGTCCAGCGCCACCACGACTTCAGGCCGTGGGCCGACGACGAATCGGACCCAGGTGCGTGCAAAAGCCCCTACCGTCACGTTCTCGTTGCTCAGGAGACGATCGACCTGCTTAACCGCGTGTTTCGGATCCTTGTCTCGAGCCCACGCCATCGCACGGCCGATCACGTGGATGCATAGAGACGCGGCATGAAGCACGCCCAACGTCCCCAGCGTCACCGAACGCAGCGTCGCCACGTGCCAGTCCACGTCCAGAACGTCCGCCAGAAAGCGACCGATACTCGCCTCGTTCAACCCCACCTTGGCCAGCCGCCGACGCGCCTTCGCCGCCTCACGTCGTTCCACTTCCATGCTGCCCGTTTCCATCATGCCGTCCGAAACGGATGCCAGGCATCATGGATTCCCGACCGCCTACGTTTTTGCGATATTTTTGAGGGGATCCCTTAGGTCGAGCTCGCGAAGGTGACTCTCAACAAAGAAGATCGCATTCGACGAACGTTGCGAGTTTGCCGCCGATGTCGTCGGGCAGATGGAGCTCGACGTCGATCCGTCCCTGCCCTTGGACAACCTGGACAAGAGCATCGTTTGCGCGGACGCACTCTTCACGGACTGGCCTGAGGTCGATGCGATCGTCGGGAACCCGCCGATGCTCGGTGATCGGAAGATTCGAGGCGAGCTTGGGATCAACTATATTCGCAAGCTCCAGGAGACATCCGGGGTGGAGGGGGTGGTCGACCTGTCTTGCTACTGGTTTCGACGTGCTCACGACCGCTTGCCAAGAGGCGCGAGAGCGGGCCTCGTCGGAACGAGTGGGATCCGCGTCGGAAAGGCGCGCGAGGCGTCTCTCGACTACGTCGTTGCGAACGGTGGCACGATCACGAACGCAGTATCATCGCGTCTCTGGCCCGGAGATGCGGCGCTCGACGTCTCGATGGTCAACTGGGTGAAGGGACTGTCCGAAGGTCCTCATTCTCTCATCGTCGAGGATCAGGTCTTCGCGGTCGCGCGGATACCGACACACCTCCAGCTCTACGCCGACGTGAGCGACTCGCAGAAGATCGCAGCAAACCGCAGTGGGAGTGCAATGGGAGTCATCTTCGGAAGCGATGCTTTTCGAGCCGGCAGTTCGAAAGAACGAGATCGGTTTTCCGCTGCGAGAGCTGCGCGGCAAGGATTTCATTAAGCCAGTCGCCACGGGCGACGACTTGCTTCGCGGTCTCTTGGTCACGAATCCCGACTACTGCATTCATCTGGTTGCCGACCAAACTGAGGCCGCGGCAGAGAGGCATGGCGGGGCTGCTTTCAAGCATTTGAAGAAGCACGTCTACCCGATGGTGAAGGAGCGGGCGGCGGCCGGAGGAGAGACCCACCACTACGAACGCTGGCTGCGCGCCTGGTGGCAGCCTCGTGAACCGTATCCGTTCAGGGGAGGGGTTGAGAGGCGATCGCCGTCCGTGCGAATTCGTCGGGCATGACGAACACGACAAATCCCCAGGACCTGTGCAATCGCATCGAGCACCTCGTCGAGGAGTACATCTCGGCCACACGCGCCGCGGCGCAGGCAGCGCTGAACCGAGCGTTCGCGACCGGCACAACGGCGACGGTCAGGTCCTCGCGTTCGACGACGCCAGGGCCAGCGTCATCGCGCTCGCGGACAGGCGCGCGACGGGTGGCCGACGAGATCGGAGCGCTGAGCGAAGGACTCTACGAGGCAGTGTGCCGGATGCCGGGCGAGACGATGACCGTCATCGCGCCGGTGGTCGGCGCGACGGCGCGCGAACTGAATCGGCCCATGCTGCGGCTCAAGCAAGCAGGGCGTGTCCGTAGCGTTGGGACGCGGTCCGCGACGCGATATTTTCCGATGGCGCGCGACGCGCAGCGAGGGTCGACCTAGGCCTGAGCAGCGACAGCGGCGTCGGGCACGAAGAGCGACGGCCACGAGCCGCTGCCCGCGCGTGCACGGCAGCAAGCGGTCAGGAACGCGAGCACGTTCTTATTCTGCTTGCGCGCCGTGTGGGCGACGGTCATCACGCGCTCGGCGAAGACGTTTCCTCGATCGCTCTGCGTCCCGTAGCTGCGCTTTCGCCAGAGCACGAAGGCGCGGATCTCCCTCTCGGCGTGGTTGTTGGTCGGCTCGACGTCCGCGTTGTCGACGAACGTCCAAAGGGCCTGCCGATGCTCCAGCATGTCAGCGCACGAGCCCGAGAGGCCGTCGATATTCGCGGCCACGGCGCGCTCGAGCACGACTTCCAGCTTAGGCCCCAGCGCCGCCATCCACGCGACGAACGTCGCGCGCGCGAGCTTGCCGTCGCGGTAGTCGTGCCAGTACTCGAAGAGCACCCCCGTGTATTCGATGAGCTCACGGCCGATATCGCCGGCCGGCCCCGCGCGCTCGGAGAACGAGACGAACTTCCTCAGCAGATGTGCCCAGCAGATCTGGCGGCGCTCCATCGCCCAGAAGTTGAGCGCCTTTGCGCGATCGCTCACGAGGATGCCGCGTAGAGAGCCGTAGAGCGGCTCCAGCGTCTTCTTGCTGTTGTCGGCGAGAATTTTAAAGACCGTCGCGGCCTTCGTCGCGAGGGTCCAGAGGGCACGCACCGCTCCGGCCTGCACCCAGCTGGTGCCGTCGGTGTGCTTGACGGCGCCGTCGCCTACCCGCTTCCAGGCTTCCGCGACGGCCGGCTCGATCGCGTCGCTGACCCGGGCCTCGATCATGCTCAGCGCGCCGAGCGAGAGCCGCACGCCGCAGAGCTCCCAGAGAAGGTCCGTCGTCTTGCGCCGGCTCAGGTGGTAGACGCCGGTGACCAGCGCAATGAGCGCCATCAGACGGGGGCCAAAGGCGGACGCGGGGATCTGGGTCGCGTCGTAGGGCGCCCGCGTCCGATGCCCGCAGCTCGGGCACCCGACCTCGTGACAGCGCCATTCCTTCGTGTGCGGCCGTACCGGCGGCATCTCCGTCTGCTGGAAGCGCTTCGCGCATGGGTCGGCGACCTGCGGGAGCTCGCGCGCACAGCCCTCGCAATGGGACGGATACAGATCGACGAACTCGTCGACCCGCTCGGGCGCGAGCAGGACACGGTGAGAACCGCCGTGTCCCGGCTGGCCTCCTCGCTTGCGCTTGCCCGGCTTGCCCTTGCCTTGCCCGCCGCGCGTGCCCGGCGGATCGGTCGACGGCGGTAGGTGCGAGTTGCGCGAGTTGCGCCCGACGATCTCGATCAGCTCCGCGACCTGCTTGGTCAGCTCCGCGACCTGCGCCTCGAGCTGCGCGGTCCGCACGTCCCGTGCGGCGAGCTCGGCATCCTTTCGCGCAAGCTCGCCCTCCAACTCGGCGATTCGCTCGTCGCGCCAGTCCGTCGCCACCAAGACTCAATCGCCGATCCGCGTCCGAATGGAAAGCGCGAAAAAAAAGATGGAACGATATGGACCACTTACGCGAGGCGTGAACGGTTACCGTGAACCCAGCCACAAATTTTTTGGTCAACTGGCAACGCGGCAGCGCCTGATTGTTTGTTCTAGCCCCCAGGCTCGACCAATCTTCGCTTTCATCTCCAAGAAGTTCGTCCCAACAAACACCATGCAGGTCTTTGCTTTCGACGACGACTACAGCTTCGGAATCATCCAGTCAGGTCTGCACTGGGCATGGACGAGGGCGAAGGGCGGGAAAGTACGCGCCGATATTCGCTACACCTCGGCAGTCTGGACGACCTTTCCCTGGCCTCAGGAGCCGAGCGAAGCTGAGGTCGTTGCCGTCGCCGAAGCAGCGCGGAACCTCCGCCGTGTCCGCGATACGCTTATGAAGGACAACGGCTGGTCACTTCGCGTGCTCTATCAGGCGGCCGAGGTTCCTGGGCCCCATCCTATCAAGGACGCACACGCCGCGCTCGACGAAGCGATTCACGCGGCCTACGGCATGCCGCGCGACCAGGAGGCGACGGAGTTCCTTCTTGAGCTGAACAAGCTCGTCGCCGAGGACGAGGCAGCTGGTCATCAAGTCCAAGGACCTGGGCTTCCGGACGGACTCAGTGCCAAGGATGCACGCTGGACCAGCGACGACTGTATCGAGCCGCCTGGCTCGTGAGGGGGATGGACGTGGCTGAATTGATCGCCGACAGCGCACTACTGAGCAAGCTCTGGGACGACAAGAAGAACGGGCCACCGACGTCCGTCCTCCAACGCAGTTTCCGCCCCGCATGGTGGCGCTGCGAGAATGGGCACTCATTCCAGCGTTCGCCACGGAGCATGCTTAGCGACTCTGCTTGCCCGGACTGCCGTCGGGGGCCGAGCATGAACTCGATCGCCAAGGCGCGCCCCAGCGTTGTCCCCCTCTGGAATGCAGAGAAGAACGGCGACAGGTCGCCCAGCACGGTCGACGCGGCATATGCCGGCAACGCGTGGTGGCGCTGCCCCAAGGGGCACGACTTTCAGCGCGCTCCGCTGCTGATGGTCCGGGATTCAAGCTGCCCCGTGTGTGCCGTCGCGCAGAAGTCTCTCGCCGCCACCAGCCCGGCGGTCGCCGCTGAGTGGCATCCCGCGAAGAACGGCGAGATCCGACCGGTGCAGGTTGACGCCGACCACGTCATGAACGCGTGGTGGCTTTGTCCCAACGGGCATGAGTACCAGGCGAGCGTGCGCAGTCGGGCACGCGAGGGCAAGAGATGCCCGACGTGCTACGGCGGCTGGTCCCTCGAAAACCTCCGCGCATTCGTAAAGTCGCTCCTCTCGCACGTCAGTGCCTTCAACCCGAGCGAGACGTTTGCACTCGCCATGCAGGCTGGAGTTTTTGCCGACAAGGACTCGCGGCCGTTCGTGATGGCGATTTCCACGGGTCGTTTCCCACGCGAGGAGCTTGAAAGATTCGTCGAAGGGAGGCCCTCGCTCGTCGACGACTTCGCGGCGGACAAGGCATTGACGCTCGAGGTCGTCGACGGCCGCGTGGAGCCGAGGCCCGAGGCGACGGCGGATCCGTTCGCACTGCCCTCTGCTCCGGAGCCCGTCCAGGAAGGCGAACGTGTCGACGTAGACGTGAGCCGTGAGGTCGACGCCACCGGCTCGGCCTCGGCCGGCACTGGCGACGCATCGGCCGTTGCTGCCGGGGATGACGAAATGCCGCTGGTCAAGACGAACGAGGCCCTTGCGGCACTCGACAGCGTACTCGTAGCCAACGCGGACGCCGAGACGGTGAAGTTCCTCCTCGACAGCGCGAAGGCGAAACTCTGGCGTCACGCCTACGTGGATCCGAAGGAGGCCCGAGAGCAGGCAACCGCCTTCAAGGGCGACGTTTACTCGGCGCTCGTTCGCGACAGGTTCCTCTCCGAGTTCGATGACGCGGAGGCTCTCCAGATTCCCGCAGGTTATGCCTTCCGGCCCGGTCCCAACGCTCCGGTCACCGCCCCAAATCTTATGCAGCGCCGGGTCGCTGTCTCCGTCCGCAACGAGCGCAGGTTTGGCAACTGGTCCGGCATGGGCGCCGGAAAGACCCTGAGCGCGATCGTCGCGACTCGTGTCGTCGGGGCCCAGCTTACGGTGATCTGCTGCCCAAACGCTGTGGTGGACGGCTGGGAGCGCGAGATCACGCAGGCCTTTGCGTCGTCTGGAGGTGGCGAAGAAAACGTGGCACCCGGAGTGGAAGCACCCGCTTGAGACGGCGACACGGTACCTGGTGCTCAACTACGAGCAATTCCAGCAGCCAAACTCCGAAACGGAGCTCGTTGCGTTCTTGGATCGGAACGTCGTCGACTTCGTCGTCGTCGACGAGATCCACTACGCGAAGCAGCGGGAGGCCGGCGCGGAGATGAGCAAGCGCAAGCGCCTCGTGCAAGGCCTCATTCTCGAGGCGGGCAAAAAGACCGCGGACCTTTGCGTGCTCGGCATGAGCGGCACGCCGGTCATCAACACGCTGCAAGAGGGTAAGAGCCTGGTCGAGATGATCACCGGGCACCGTCACGACGATCTCGAGACACGCGCAACGGTCCAGAACTGCATGCGCCTCTACCAGCGCCTCGTCACACTCGGAACGCGGTGGAAACCCGATTACAAGATTCAGCTCGAGGTCGAGAAGCGGGAGATCGACTGCGAATCTTCGCTGGACGAGATCCGCGCCGTAGGGCAGGGCACCGTTCTGGACCTCGAGCAAGTGCTCACAAGGCTGCGGCTGCCCACGATCCTTGAGAACCTCGCCGTCGGCGAGAAGACGCTCATTTACACGCACTACGTCGACGGCATTGCTGGGCCACTCCGAGAGGCGATTCAGCGCGCGGGCTATCGCGTGGGACTCCTCACCGGCGATACGGATGACGCGCACATCAAAGAGTTCCTGAAGGCGGACGGAAACGTCGACGTGCTCGTCGCCTCGAGTCGCATAGGCACCGGCGTCAACGGGCTCCAGTACGTCTGCAACAAGCTGATCATCAACTCGCTCCCATGGACGAATGCCGAGTACGAGCAGCTCGTCGGCCGGCTCTATCGGCAGGGAAGCCACTTCGACAAGGTTCGTGTCGTTATCCCTGTGACGTTCGCGATGGTGAAGGGCGAGCGCTGGTCGTACTGCGAATCGAAGCTGCACCGCCTCGATTACAAGAAATCGATCGCTGACGCTGCGGTGGATGGCGTGGTGCCGGAGGGGAATTTGCGGACGCCCGCGCAGGCGCAGCAGGACATCATGGGCTGGCTTACGCGCCTCGAGACCGGCAAGGTTACGGAATTTCAGCGGCCTGTCATCAAGATCCCCCTATCGGGCGAGCCGAGCGAAGTCGCGCGACGCAACGCTCGCTACGGCGACTTCTCGAAGATGAACACCCGCTGGTACGCGTCGGGCAGCGAGTCCACGCACGCGAGGCTTGCGGGAAACCCCGAGGAATGGGCGCACTACCATACGATGTACCGGCAGCTCCGGGAGTCGTGGCCTGTCGTGCCTTTCAAGGAGGAGATCCGCTGGCTTTCAGAGCCCGGACGTGAAGGGCTCGTCGTCGGCGACTTCGGCTGCGGCGAAGCGCTGCTCGCGAAAGCGGTCTCCGATCGTCACAAGGTCCACAGCTTCGATCATGTTGCGGTCGACGATCAGGCCGTCGCTTGCGACATCGCTCACGTCCCCTTGGAAGGCGGTGCTCTCGACGTTGCCATCTTCTGCCTGTCACTCATGGGGTCGAACTTCACCGACTACATTCGCGAGGCCCACCGGTGCCTGCGCCTCGACGGTTGGCTCCACATCTGGGAGCCCAAGAGCTACTTCGATGATGTTCTGAAGTTCTGCTCCAGGCTGGGCCGCCTCGGCTTCGATGTGATGGCACCGGACACGGAGGGCCCGTTCGTCCGGATCTACGCCGTGCGCAACGCGAAGAAGGTTGACCCCGCGCTCGTGCTCCCTTTCCGGGGGCATGGTCAATAAGTCATCGCCGAGGCGGCGAATATTGGGCGGGCCGGCCAAGGGGGACGACGACGATGGCGTCGCCGGCGTGCCACCTCTGACGAGAGCACTGCCCTCTAACGCGCATAGGGCGAGCTGGATCGCGTCCTGGATGCGGAGCCCGCGGTCGGCCGCCCACCGTGAGAAAGCGTCGAACACGTTGCGATCGATATGCAGACCGTCGAGCACGACGAACCGGCCGGAGCGCGATGCCTTCATGAGCTTCACCCCTCGCGGGAGAAAGCATGGCGCATGCCGGACGTGGCCCTACGTAGACGCGTGGTTTTTCGGGCATCATCCCTGTCCAAGGCCGGCTTTTGGGTGGCCAGTGCCTGTGCCGCCTCCCATTGACGAGCGCCCGCGTGCGTCCGTTCCGCCAGGCCGCCTCGAGTTCGACGACGCTGTCGGGCATGTATAGCGAGGCATCGGAGCACTTTCCTCGCACCCCGCGGACACCGGCCGGATCTGTCGGAGCAGATCAAAGCGTGGGCCGTAGATCGAAGACACCGTGGCCGCGCTACGTGACGCGCCGGGATCCTAACCGTTGGTCGGGCGCCTGGCCATAACCTAAAGGTTGTTGCCATGCCGAAAAGGGCCAGGCGACCCCCTCGAAAACCCGGCGTTTCGCGCCCCCCCTCGCGGGAGGGTTTCGGCCAGGGGGAGCGCCGTCTCCGCGCAGGCCTCTACGCGCGGGTCTCGGCGGCTCACCAGCACACGATTCCGATGCAGCTGCGGCAGATGCGCGAGCACGCTGCGCACCGTGGGTGGCGCGTGGTGCTCACGATGCAGGAGGTGAAGTCGGGCGCGAAGCAGCGACAGCAGCGCGAGCTCGTCATGAACGCTGCAAGGCGGCGCGAACTCGACGTCATCCTCGTGTGGCGGCTCGATCGCTGGGGCCGCTCGCTCTCCGATCTCGTCCTCTCCCTCCGCGAGCTCGCGGAGCTTGGCGTCTCCTTCGTGTCGCTGACGGAGGCGTTCGACCTCACGACGCCGACGGGGCGCGCGATGGCGGGGATGGTCGCCGTCTTCGCGGAGTTCGAGCGCGAGATCCGCCGTGAGCGTGTCACGGCGGGGATAGAGCAGGCGCGGCGCGAGGGACGTCACCTCGGCCGCCCACGGTCGGCGTCGTTGAAAGCGAACCAGGTTCGCACGCTCCTTCGCGAAGGGACGAGCAAGTCTGAGATCGCGCGCCGCTTGGCGATCGGCCGCACGTCCGTGCGCCGCATTCTCGAGGGGGACAAGACGTGAGCCGTGGCTACCCGATGTTTCTATGGCCAAGGCTTAGAGTAATTTCCACACCGTTGCCGCTGCTACCCAGCGTCGGGCGTACAACGCGCAGCGCATAGCGTCACGATCTCGCCGAGCCAGACGGGATCCATCGCGCGACGCCGGCGCGGCGCGTACAGGCCCGCACGCGCGCTCCTCCTCGCGCGTGTCCGCGAGCGGGCGGCGGAGGGGGCAGCGCTCGACTGGATCTCCTGCCCGTGCATACTTGGCGCCAGATGACGACGAAGACGAAGGCGGAACTTATCGAGGCGTCTGAGCACGTTCACTACGAGTTCTCGATCGCCGTCGCGCTATCGCGTCACCTGGCTAGGGCGGCTCCGCTCGACCACGCGGCCAACAATCAGCACATGATGACCATCTCCAACGCTCTCGTCGGCAGCACGGCGATGGCCGTGCGGTCATTGCTGGGGTTCGCCTACGGAATGGGAGCCTCCAAGGGCACCGACATCTTTGCGACGCACTACGTTCTCAAGTGGGAGTCGGTGAGGCCTGAGCTGGACCCTGAGCTAGACGGGCTATTCGACCGCGCAAGCAAGGGAGTTGCCCATCTCTCGTACGCGCGGTCCCTTCCCGGGAAGAAGCTCGAACTCAACGGGATCAAGGTCTTCAACGCGCTGGTTCCATTGCACAACGCCTTCATGGACAACGTTGACCAGAACCTCTTGCAGCGGCCCTTGTGGGACGATTCGCTAAAGAACAGGCTGGAGCTGATGCCCCAGGACAGGGTGCGCATTGCTTTCACTGACTTCGAGGGCTCCTACACGAACGACTTTCGAGCCGTTGCCCGGGCACCCGTAGGGTAGGCCACGATGTTGACCTCGTTGTCCCATAGGCACCAGATCCGCCGATCTGGGAGCGGGAGATCGATACGTGGCGCCCAGGTGGAAGAGGTGCCCATTGTCAGCGGCGGCGGGGTGCTTAGCTTCGGCCAGCCATGGCGAAGAACGTGATCCGCGAGCTCTCCCTCGGTCGCGACGAGGCGTACCGATTGACATCTCGCGCGACGAGCACGCGTACGGTTTCGGGCTCGGCGAGGTGAAGCGCGAGCGCGTCACGGAGTTCCCGCGTCTTCGATGTGCTCACCGTCCGAGACGGTGCAAGCAGCCGTCCGCGAGCTTCGCCCCGGTCTACACGCCGCGAAGAGGATCTTCGTCGGCAAAATCGGGTACGCGATCTTCGGCGAGCAAGACGGCATGATCGTCCCCGGTGCAAAGGACGACTACGCCGAGTCGATCGTGGGTTTGAAGAGACGCTTTCAACGCCCGAACGGGGGGATCCGGGGTTGCAGCTACTCGGGCTCGCACCGTCGCTCGTTGCGCCCATGACACAAGCTAGCCGCGACGAATGATCATCATGTCGTGCCGCTGCGGCCGATTTACGGTACGCAACGTCGACTGTCGCGCGAACTCGGGCTCAACGAGGGCGACGAGCGAGTCGACGATCTCGATCGCCCGCAGCACATTCGCACCCGGCCGGAGCAGCCCGCGGTGCGCCGCATCGTTGCGGGGTTCGACGAGAGCCGTCTGCGCGTCGGCGGGAACGGGTTGCCCGCCTGCAATCGCATCGGCGACGAGCCGACCCAAAGTTTTGCTATGATTGCTTGGCAGGTTGAGCACGCGCGCAAGTGCGCCCTCGGCCGCGGTGCCGCAGTCGATGAAGGCGCGACGCAAGTCCCCGCGGCGTGCCGCCATGCGCGCCGAGGTCGACATCTCTACGACCAACGGCACCGGTTCCTTTGCGTGCTGGCTTGCGAGTTCGAGTGTCGGGCGGTCAAGCACGCGCTCGCTCGCAGCGTTGCCGAGGTCAAGGACGATGGGGATCGGCGGCGAGGTTGTCACTGTCCAAGAGGTGCCATCGGCCGTTCGGCCGGCGGAGAGAATTCCGTGACTCTTTCGATGCAGCACCTTCGGGTCGGGATGCATCGGATGAATAGCCTGCGCTGTGAGCGCCCAAAGCCAACGGTTGAAGCCCTCGAACCAGCCACGGATCTCCGTAAGCGCCTCCGTTAGACCGGGCCCATCAAGCGCGTTGCCCGTGACGTCCGCATCAATGTCAGCAAGCACCGGCATGACGATGAGCACTGCCCCAATCTCAACATGAGGCATGCGTTCGCTAGCCAGCCCCCAAATCTTTTCAGGAAGGTAGTTCGCAAAGTCCTCAGGTGCTGACGGCGGCCGCACCAGGCCGAGGTTCCCCGCTGGGTCTCTCGCGCGAGGCACTTCGAGAGCCGCTCGCGCCGCACCGATCTTGATCGGGAGGACTGCCCCAACAGCACCCGGCTCCGCGAAGACAGGATGATCGAACGGCAGGGCAACGAGGAGTTCCAGCGGCGTCGGCATCTCTTCGGCGACGCTACCCGGTTCGCGAAGGTCTGATATGGCCAACGAACGGCATGGACCGCCCGCCGTGGGGCCAGCCCGGTCCTGAAAGGCCCCCCCTCTTTAAGAGGGGGTCTAGATCGCTTAGTGGTTGACCATCCCCTGAACATGAAGGCTCAGCGCGCATGCTGTGCGCGGCGCCCTCAGCGCCCTCATGTTCCGGAGAAACCCGGGTGCCGTCGTCGCATCGGCCTGCCGGGGGCACGACGCAACCAATGGTGCGACGAGGGCCTGTCCGATGACGGGCCCTCATCAGAGGCGATTACGCACGCGGCCGCGCAGCCGCGCGTCCTACTGGTCCGGCGGCGCCCCGCCGCGACGGCGATTCTGCCCCTCGCCTCCGGTATCCGTCGGTACGTCAAAGCCGAGCATTCTCGCCCGCTCGATGTCGTGGCGTGCCTTCTCCGCGCGCGCTGCGGGAGTCATCAGGCGAGGCGTAACGATCGCGCGCGAGCCCGCCTCGCCCGCGCGCGGACCGATCGCTTCACCAAGAATCGCTGCCAGGTCTCGGCGCATTTGCTCGGGCGACACTGCGACGGTGGGTACCTGCTTTGGCCTGACCAGACGTTCCATCTGCTCCGGAGCTCGTCGGCGGCGCGCCTCGCGCTGCTGGCGCGCTCGTTCTTGCGCCTGGCGTTCCTTGGCCTTCGTCTTTTCCCGTCGTTGCTTGCGCTTCAGGACCTTGTCCCGCCACCGCGCTTCGCGTCTCTCCGTCTCGCTGCGCAGCCAATTGAGCTGCGTTCCGTTCACGCTCCAGCAGCTCCGGCTCTTGCTGCGGTAGTAGACCCGATTTGCGCCGATCGCCTTGTGCCCGGTGATCCCCTTGGCGGCCAGCCGGCGCGTCGCACGCCGCACGCTATTCGCGTGCACCTTGATGCCGTAGCCGTGCCACAACTCCCGCCGCATCGTCTCGGCTCGCTTGAAGCACTTGCCGGTCTCGTTATGCGAATTGCGTTCGATGAGATGCAGTAGCGCGGCTCGCATCGGACGGCGGGGCTCGCCGGGCTCACGCGGAGGGACTGGGGGCCACTTGCTGTCCCCAAAGCTGGCGCCGGAGACGCGTTCACGCGTCTTCGTCGTCTTGAGCACTTCTTCGGGTGCGGGCGTCACGCGGCGCCTCGCACCAGTTTCTCGACCTCGTCGAACTCGAGCTCGTCGCTGTCCCAGTCCGCATCAAGAACAGCCAGCGGCGCAGCCGCGATGATGCGGCACCGGCCCTGCTTGTTCGGTCGCTGCAAACGACCGTCGCGTAGAGGCCGCGTCGGCAGCCGTGATGCGGGTTCGTCCCGTGGCGGGTCGGCGGCGCGGGTACCATTGGGGGCACGACGCCGGCGACGTGGCTGCCGTGCGCTGCGTCTGCTGCCGCTGTGATGAATGCGCCGTATCGGCGCGCGGCCCGCCCGACAGATCTCGCGGTAGTGCGCACGCAGAGCGTGCCATTCGCGCTCGCGCATCAGGACGTACTTGCCGGCGGCGATGCGGCGGCAGAGCTCGAGCGCGGCGTCCACGTCACCCGCCTCCGCCCGTGCGCGGAGCTTTGCGAGCTCTCCCATCGCGCTCACCGACGTCCTCCCCCCGGCGGTCCTTGTAGAAGTAACGCGAGGCACTCACGGGCGCCCGCCAGCGCGTCCTTCAGGCGGCGGATCTTGCGGGGACTCGTGTCCCGGAGCCACGATGCGCCGAGCTCCGCGGCGTACTGTTCCACCGTGGCGTGCAACACCATCGCCGCGAGTGCGACAGGCGGCGAGCGTTCACCGGGCGCGCTCACGACTGGCCTCCGTGCGCGTCGATCTCTCCCGCGCTTTCGTCGGTCGCGAGAATGCGCAGCACGTGCTGCGCAAGTTCGATGACGCGCGCGGCTGCGTGCTCGTCACCCGCTTCAATCACCTCGATTGCGAGGTCCCCGCCGGTCGCCTCCAGCCATTCGCGCGCAAGCGCTTCCGCGTCGTCGCGGAACACTACGCCGCGCTCCGCCGCGTCGAGCAGGGCTCGCGCCGCGATTCCCACGACCCTCCCACGGGGACCGCTAACAGCCCGCAGATGCTGCGAATCGCTACGTTCTTTTAATCCGTAGGCCGCGGGTTCAAGTCCCGCTCAGCCCACCGTTTTTCACTAGGGCGCGCGCCCTAGCGACGGGCTTCCACGCCGTTCGAAGCGGCCGCGGCGCCGGAGCGACGGGCGTCCACGCCGTTCGAAGCGGCCGCGGCGCCGGAGCGACGGGCGTCCACGCCGTTCGCACCGGCCGCGACGCCGGAGCGACGGGCGTCCACGCCGTTCGCACCGGCCGCGACGCCCGAGCGACGGGCGCCCACGCCGTTCGAAGCGGCCGCGGCGCCGGAGCGACGGGCGCCCACGCCGCTCGAAGCGGTCGCCGCGCCCGAGCGACGGGCGCCCACGCCGTTCGAAGCGGCCGCGGCGCCGGAGCGACGGGCGCCCACGCCGCTCGAAGCGGTCGCCGCGCCCGAGCGACGGGCGCCCACGCCGTTCGAAGCGGTCGCCGTGCCCGAGCGACGGGCGCCCACGCCGTTGGCACCGGCCGCGGCGCCCGAGCGACGGGCGCCCACGCCGTTCGAAGCGGCACCCACGCGCCCTCTTCGGACCCACGCGGTAGGACGAAGACTCACGGCACGAACAATCTCGTCATCAGCTGTGACCCGGTCATCGAGCAAGTGTTCGCGAGACAACCGAGTCCCCACATCTGCTGGATCGTCGCGAGAAGAGAATAGTGATTGTACTGATCGGCCGAGGTGACGGGACCGGCGACCAACGAGGAGATGACGATCGCCGGAACGAGCGCTCCGCCGAGATACCCGCCGTCGACCCCCGTGGGGCTGTTGCAGCAGCCCGCCGTCCCCACGTAGTCGTCTTCATCGAAGACGATGACGATCGCGGAGCCCTGGTTCCAGGTAGGACTCGCCATGATGGTGGTCACGAGGCCGCCGACGAACGCGTCTCCGTACTGAATGACCTCCGCGGACATATCGCTGCCGGCGGCCGTGCCGGTGCAGAAGCCCGCGTCTGCGTAGACCGCCGTGTCGCCATTGATGCCGTGCATATCGGCGCACTGGTCGGGGCTAATCCAAACGAAGTTTGGCATCGTCGCCCCCGCGATGTCGGTGGCGAACTGCGTGAAGGGAACGACCTTCTGCATCCGATTGGCGTTGGTACGAATGCTCTGAAAATACTCGAAGGGGTCGTGCTTCTGCGCGTACAGATTCAACGTCTCGGTCTCCGGGGGCGGGGGAGCCGCGTCAGGTCCCGCATCGCTCGCGCCGGCGTCAATCGGGATGATTGGCGCCCCGCTGTTGGTGTCGCCCGGCGCAATCAGAGAACCCATGTACGCCGTCCACGTCTTGCCGTGCTCTTCGAGCTGATCGACGATGGTCCTGCCGCTGAACCAGTGCGGAATCGTGGCCGCATTGGCCGCCTCCTGCGCCGTCATCAGCTGGCTCGCCGTGCCGTCTCCCGAGTTCGCGATGAATTCCTCCACTTCGCACAAGACGTTCGAGCCGGCGGGGCAATCGTCGAATATGCCCTGGAAATCACCCGAAATGGCGGCAAGGTAGTTCGGCAGGCTGGGGTGGGTCACCCCAAAGTATTGGGACGCGGAACCGTACGTCGACGCCAGCATGTTCAGGTTGGGGGCGTCGGTGGTGTCCCCGATGATTTGGGCCTGCGCGTGGTTCTCCATCATGATGACGTAAATGTGACTCAGCGTCGCGGCCCCTCCGTCTCCCGCGTCGGAAGCTCCCGTGTCGGTCGCCCCGTCCTTTGCGCCGCCGTCGTGGCCCGCGTCGCTCGTCGAAGCATCCGGCGCCGGGGGAACCGGGGCGGCATTGTCGTCGCCGGTGCCGCATCCCGCCAAAAAGGCGGACGCCACGACGAAGGACACGGAAAAGAGATTCACGGTAGAGCGCGCGCGCATAGGACCTCCTGTCGGATTCGACACGGCGGACGATTAGTTCACGGGCGGTGACTGCTTCGGAGCGTTATTGTGACGTCTCCGCAACGGTCCGCGTTTCGAGGCCCGCGTGCGGCGCCCTGCGCTCTCCTCGGTAGGCGCAGCACCGCCGCGTGTCAGCGCGCGAGACGCATCGCCACGACCGCGCGAACGATGCCCGTCTTGTCGCCGATCACGGGGCTCGCGTGGACGTTCGCGCTTCGCGCGAGGACGGCGTCGCGTCCTCGGTCGAAGCTCTGTTCGAGGACCACCGCGCGGTACGCGCGATCGAGATCGAGCGCGCGCTCGGCGCTCGGAAGGAGGAGGCGCGCGATGTCGCCGTGCAGGCTCGCGACCTCGCTCGTGCGCAGCTCGCCGCGGTCATCGAAGAATCGGCGCATCACTTCGGTGTTCGCGCGGAGCTCGTCCCCCGCGCCGGCCTGCTTCAAGTAAAGTGTGTATTCGAATTGCCCGTCGCGCCGCCTCGGCTCCGGCAAGCCGCGCAGGTCGTGCTGGGACCAGTGAAACCATCCGCGGGCCGGCGCGTCTTCGCCCACCTTGCGCGGAAAGGAGAAGATGCCATCGGTGGTCGCGCCGATGCCGCCGTGGCAGCCCTCGCAGAAGGCCGACTCTTCGATCGATTGGGGGCGGAGCGAACCGTCTCGAGCCTCGATGAATCCTTGAAAATACCACCCTTGCCCGTTCGAGACGCCGCTCTCGCGCTGCCAATCGATGCCGTGAGTGCGATCGGGCGTCATGGCGGTCCCCCGCGCTTCGCGGTCCACGTGCGCTTTCAGGGCGTCGTAGCCCAGCCAGCTGACCTTCTTGGCATACCGGACTTCCTTCATCCGGGGCGCCATCGTGACGACTCCATCCGGGCCGACATCGAGGTACCGTACGGTGTGAAAGAACTCGGTGCGAAGCGGGAAGAGCCCGGGGGCGATTGGGAATTGCCCCCGGGACAGGAGCTCGCGCGCACGTCCGACGTAACGCATGCGCGTCCCACCACGGCCGTCCTTGGCGTCGTCGAACGCGACGCGCGAGGCGCGCCCCAGCCGTCCGTCGAGGTCGAGGTCAACGCCCAGCGCCGCTTCGTCCACCGCCTCCACGGGGACGTCCGCGCGCGTCACCAGCGCTTCGACGACGGCGAGGTTCACCGTGTAGATCCGCGCGTCGTACCGTCCGCTCTCGTCCTCGCGGAGCGCCGCGTCCAAGCGAATCATGACGTCGTCGGCCGAACCGTTCGTGGGGAAAAAGGTTCCCACGAAAGGGTAATACGCGAACGCTCGCCATCCGGTGGGGGTGCCGTCGGCCCGCCGATCGAATCCGGCGGCGTCGAATGCGTACTCTACGTCCGGCGTGTAGCCGTCCCATTGGCCATTGCCGTTCCCGTCCCAGTCGGGCGATGGCTTCTCGAGCACGCGAGCCAGCGTAATGTGTCCGTCCGGATCGAAGTAGTTCGACTGCCGTACGTACGCGAGGATCGCCTCGTCGCTCGTGGGGGCAGCGCGCTCGACCGGCGGCGATAGCAAATTGGTCCACGGATTGGTGCCCGCGGGCACGGGGAGCTTGAGCGCGAGCTGCAGGTCGTCGTCATTGACGAAGTTAGGCGCCTCGGATCGCGTATGGCACGCGTAGCAAGGGTTTTTGACCTTTCCGCTCTCGTCCCGCGTCTTCGTGAAGCACTGCGGAGGAATGTATGCCACGCGGTTTCGGAGCCGGCGCACGTGCATGAGCCCCGTCGGCGGAGCAGGGCCGCCCCCGGCCGCCGCCACGATGGCGCTCGATCCCGAAGGAGCCGCGTCCCCGCCGCCGAAGGAAACGGAGTGGGTGCCTCGCGGCCCGCATGCCGTTGCGAAGGCGAGCGCGCCCAAGGCGACGAGCGCTGCGGGTATCGCCAATCGGCGGCGCATAGGGGCCGCTGCCTACGACGGTGGAGGCTGCACGTCCACCGCCGCTCGCGCAGCGACGGAAAGCCCGGGAGGCGTTGCCACGGTCCCGTCGAAGCAGGGACGTCCAAAATTTCCGTTGCGACGAGTGGGCGCGGCTCCGACGTCGCGCGCCACGTGTTGATTCTTGACCCGCACGTCGTACGCTGCGCGAAGTCGCCCCCGGCGGGCCGGCGTCCTCGCTCTACTATTGCAGGACAGCGCGCTTTCCTTTCGCCGTTTTTCTACTTTGTCACGAGGCCCACCCATGCAGTTGCCGTTGCCTTCACGATTGTTCACTCGCAGCGCGATCTTCGTGTCCCTTCTCGGCGGGGCTGCGCTGGGCGCGAGCTGCGCGAAATCGACGTCGGGTGACCCGTCGGGATTTGGCGGCTCGTCGGGAGGCGGCACGAGCGGCGGCGGCAGCTCGGGCACTCTGGGAGCGGGCGGAAGCTTGGGATCCGGGGGAACGTTGGGATCCGGGGGCGCCGGCACCGGCTCGGCCACGCTGGGCGGGGCCGGCTGCTCGGGGCCGTGCCAAGATTTTCAATCCGACCCGATCGTCGCCGACACGAACGTTCCGTCCAACGCGAGCACTCTCTTCGGGCCCGCGACGAACGGGTCTTCGTCCGGGGGCCCCTGCCTCTACGAGCCCTCCGTGAGCAGCGGGAGTTCCCCGGGCGCCCTCTTCCCGAACAATTGGCTTCGACCGATCTTCGAATTTACGGCCCCAAGCGGGCAATCGCTCTTCGAAATACGCATCGTGACGGCCGCCGAGGCCAACCCCCTCGTGGTCTATACGACCAAAACGTCATGGACGATGCCCCTGACTTTGTGGACGGCGCTCGCGAAGAATGCGATGGGCGTGCCCATCACGGTCAGCGTGCGCGGCATGGCCTCGGGCGGCGGAACGCCCTCTCTGGGCACTTCGGGAGACATTCAGATCGCGCCCGCTGCGGCCACGGGGGCCATGGTCTTTTGGTCTACGGCTTCGTTCCTGACGAACTCGACGAGCACGAATCTCCAGGGATTCCAAGTGGGAGACGAGGGGACCACCCTGGCGCTGTCGCCCACGCAAGTGCAGCAACAAGTCTGGGCGCAGCCGCCCACGGGAGGCAATTTCCCGCAGCCCCCCGTCCTCGAGCCCGTGGGCTGCATTGGGTGCCATACGTCGACGCCCGACGGGAACTACGTCGGTTTCACCGCGCAGTGGCCTTGGCCGAACGCCCTGGCTTCGGTCGAAGCCGACTCGGGTACCCCCGTGGGAGCGGCGCCGCCATGGCTGACGGCAAGCGCCATCAACAACTTGGGTCCCAACACCAACGACGCCAACTACCTCGGTGGCACCTACGTCTCGGCGACGAACAACGTCGACGACGTCATGCTCGGAGTCCAGACGTTCTCGCAAGCCCACTACGCGGCCGGAGACCACATCGAGATTACCTCGGTCGGCGCGGCCAAGGACCAGCCCGATATTCCGAACACGATGACGCTCGCGCCCATCCAGCCGAGCGGCGTCACGTCGCAGCTCATCTGGATCAACCTCGAGTTCGCCGGCGACGCGACGATGGGCCGCCCGAGCGCGGCGCCAGGCGCACTCAGTAACGGTGGTTGGGGCGTTCTCGCGCGCGGGGGCGATAGCCAGAGCGCAGGCACCCCGAGCTGGAGTCACGACGGGAACACGATCGCGTACACATCGGTGAACGGCGGCACCATGGACGGTCGGCTCGACGCGCCGCTATCTGGCAGCGCGGACGTCATGACCATCCCTTATGCCAACAAGGCGGGCGGACAGGCAACGGCGGTCCCGGGCGCGTCCGATCCGACCGTCAACGAGTATTTCCCTTCGTTCGCGCCGGACGACTC
This sequence comes from uncultured delta proteobacterium, assembly GCA_963831555.1. Taxonomy (GTDB): domain Bacteria; phylum Myxococcota_A; class Polyangia; order Polyangiales; family Polyangiaceae; genus Palsa-1150. The sequence continues at coordinate 76,414 of CAWHQT010000005.1, read as the reverse complement.
GCTCATCGCGTTCAACCGAGTGCCTTCGTCCGCGACGATGTACCAGCAGCCGCTCGCCGAAGTGTGGGTCGTGCCCGCGACGGGCGCCGCATCCGGGGCCACTCGTCTCGCCAGCAACGACCCTCCGAGCTGCACGAACACCAAGAGCCCCGGCGTGCAGAACACGTGGCCGAAATGGGCGCCCGGCCCGAGCCCGGGGAGCGACGGGAACACGTATTATTGGGTTACGTTTTCGTCGACCCGGAGCCCCGACTCCGGCGGCAAAACGCAGCTCTACGTCAGTGGAATCATGAAGACGCCGTCTGGCGTCATTACGACGTATCCCGCGATCTACCTGTGGAATCAGGACCCGACGGTCAATAACCTGATTCCCGCGTGGGACAAGTTCACCATTGCCCACGGGACGACGCCGCCACCTCCACGGTAACCGCGCCGGTTCCCTTCGAGCCGATGCGACGCGTCGGCCGGCCGCATCAACGAACGGCGACGAGATGGACGACGAACCACTCGCCGCGCCACGAGATGAGCGACTTTACGACGAAGGCGTGCCGTTCGCCGTCGGCATCGTAGCGGAGTTTGGAACCAAAGACGCGGTAGTAGCCGACCTTGTTCCATTCTTCGCCCGGTTCCACCCAGCGGGCACCGGCTTCGGGGACGTCGAGCGAAGCCAGCGTGGCTCGGTCCGCGCCCGGCCCCAGGCGTCCATGGAGCGCATGAATGTCGTTGCGGAATGCCGCGACGAGCCGGCGGTTCCAATCGGCCGCGGGGTCGCCGACGTCTTTGACCTGCTCGTAGGCGCCGAGAGGGAAAAAGAACGGCATGGCGAGATCGGCGTCGTCCCTGACGATCGCTTGCCAGAGCAAAGACGCTCGCGCTTCGAACGGCGCCCCGGTGGAAGCGGGCAGGTCGTGGGTCTGCGTGAGCGGCGAAGGCCGCGGCGTCGCCGACGGCACGCTCGAGGGCGCCACCGCCGGCGCGGCCGGAGCGGGCAGAGCCGCTACGGCCGCCGACGCCGCTGGCCGAGCTGCAGGAGGCGAGGGGGCGGGAGGTGCGGACGGCCACTCCGGGACCGCGAGCCACGGCGAAGCGTCGGGAGCCGGTGGATCGCGGCGCGTGCAGGCCGTGGCAACGAGCGCGATGACACCCACACGGAGGGGCGCCAGGTGGCGGCGGGAGGCGATCGGCATGGCGGCGAGCCTTATCCTGACGCGTGGCCATTCGGTCATCGTTATTTCGCGCCCGACTTCGGCCCGAGCGAACGCGGCGCTCCGGAATCGCCACGGGACGTGGCGCGCCCCGGACGCCTTGGTGCTGCTCGGCCGAAGTCCTGTCCGGACTTCGACCGCCGCTTCGCCCGGACGGCATTGCGCCATTGATGCGCTCGCGTCGGGGCATCCCCGGGGGTCGCCCCGCCGCGAGATCTCCTCCCCCCCGGATGCGTCGCCAGGCGTGCGCATCGAGCGACTCACGTTGACGTTCGAGGCTCCGGTCGACGAAGCTACACTCCCCGAAGGAGACTCCGCATGCGAATCCTTTTGACCTGTATGGCCGTCACCTCGCTTTTCGTAGCGGCGGGTGCTTGCAAAAAGCAAGACGACACGGCCGCGCCGAGCACGGCGCCGAGCGCGGCCTACTCCGCCTATCCGGCGCAGCAGCCGGCGTACGCGCAGCAACCGTACCCCGCGGCGGCCCCGACCGCGCCTTACGGAGCCTATCCTCAGCCCGGCGCCCAGCCGATGCCCACGGCGCCCGCCGCCGCGCCGATGCAGACCGCCCCGCCCGGGGCATCCGCTGCCATGGCGGTGCCGGGCCCCGTCGCGTTTCAGTGCCAGAACGACGTGCCCTGCGGTACCCACCACTGCAACATGCAATATGGCAAATGCGCCTTCCCATGCCAGACCAGCGCGGACTGCATAACGCCCAATAGCTGTGTGATGGGTCTCTGCGTACCGGCCATTAACATGGCACCCAAGTAAGTTGGTTTCGTTTGTAAATCAGTTTTTTGTAAATCACCAGAGTCACGCTGTGTCTCGCTCCGCCTTGCCTTCGGCAAGGCTCTGCTCGCCAGGCCTGGGTAGCACGTCACGTAGAGGGGAGCGGGCCGCTCCCCTCTAGCTCCCCAGCCCGGAACGTCGTGGGGAGCTGTGTCTCGCTCTTTCCGCGGTCACCAGAGTCGCTGTGTCTCGCTCCGCCTTGCCTTCGGCAAGGCTCTGCTCGCCAGGGTCACGTAGAGGGGAGCGGGCCGCTCCCCTCTAGCTCCCCAGCCCGGAACGTCGTGGGGAGCTGTGTCTGAGCCTCCCCCGATGCCGTGGATAGTCTTCTACGCTGCTTCCCGTCTTGACTTCAACTTCAATTCAAATTCAATCGGGCTCACGTAGCCGATTGTCGAGTGCATTCGGGTGACGTTGTAGAATGCATCGATGTAATCTCCGATCGCGGCGTTCGCTTCGGCTCGTGTCTGAAATTCCCGGTCGTCGATCATCTCGCCCTTGATCGTCGCGAAGAAGCTTTCCGCGACCGCGTTGTCCCAGCAATCCCCTTTGCGGCTCATGCTGGCGGACGGCACCGAGGGTCTTCAGCGCGGCTCGGTAGTCGCCGCTCGCGTAAACGCTCCCACGGTCGGAGTGATGAACCAGGCCAAGGAGGAGCGGCATCCTCAAGCCTTTCGCGCGTGCCAGTGCGTCGAGTGCGAGCTGCGTGTCGTTTTGTGCGCTCGTGGCCCAGCCCACAGACACGTCGCGAGCAGAGGTCCAGGATCGCCGCTAGATAGAGCCAGCCCTCGTGCGTCCAGACGTAGGTCACGTCCACCGCGTCCGCCTTGAACTCGTCCGTAAACTTTCTTCGCTTCCGTCTCGCCATGGGTCTCTCCAAGCGCATACTCGCGCTAGTTGGGATGTCCACGAAAACGGGGGAAGCCCATCCGCGCGTCGTGCAGTCAAAGTCGGGCCCACCGAGTCCGTCGAGCGGAGCCAAAGGCGGAGCGAGACCCATATCGCCGCGACGTTCCGGGCTGGGGAGCTAGAGGGGAGCGGCCCGCTCCCCTCTACGTAACGTTCTACCCAGGCCCGTCGAGCGGAGCCTTGCCGGAGGCAAGGCGGAGCGAGACACAGCGTGATGTTGGTGACTAATAAGAAGTATTCACGAAGTCTGTCTTTGCGCTCGCCGGCCATCGAAGGCCACGCACGGCGCGATCGATGCACGCGGCGACGGCTCCGTTCGATGGCTGCGTCGCTACGGTAACGCCAATCGGCACGCCCATCCGCACGGCGACGCGAACCATCACCTTCATATCGTCCGGCGCGCCGCACGAGACCACGAACGACGAATGCCGCAGCGGCGCCGAGAGCTGCGCGTTCGTGAGATCCGCCGCGCCCGCCTGCTCGCCCATGTTCACTTGCTCGTTGTTGCCGTTCAGGATGGCCTCGTAGCTCTGGCCGCCGGAATAGCCCGGCCCCGCGGCGTGACCGCCACCCGCGCCGCCGCCCCTCTTGCGCCCCTTGATATCGCCGTTCACTTCAACCGTTCCCGCGCGGTCCTTGGTGACGACCACGGTCTCGTCGCGCGTTCCGCGGCGCGTGAAAAACCACACGGCGAGCACCCCGGCCAGCGCCACGATGAAGCTCACCGCGACAATCGATTTCGCGATCCCGCTCTTCTTGTCCGCGTCGGCGGCCCGGACCACCGCCTTCTGCTCGTCCCGCTTCTCGCGCAGCAGGCTCGCTTGCTCGGCAAACGGGGCGAACTCTTCCCACTCCGCGATGGGCATTTGCTGCCCACTGATCTCGTCTCGCAGTCCTTCGTCGGCCGTGAACGCATGGGTCGCAATTTGCTGAAGGAGCTCGACGGCCGTAAAGGGCCCGTGGTCCATGCGCTGCTTGTTGACGACGTAGCGCGGGCGCGGGTCACTCTCGAGTTGTGCCTTCAACGCCCCCAGCTTCGCCGTCGTGTCGTCGGCTACTTTTCGAACGGGAGGTGCCAAACGCGGGCTCTTGCGCGCGAGGACGGGAGATCCATGAGGGTCGCCGGGGTCAAACCGCGGCAGGGGCGCCAGCTGGGCCGGACGGGGCCGGTCGTTGACGCCGCTCCCTTCGGTCGCCCGAGCGGGCAACTCGTTGGGCGGGAGCATCGAGAACTTCACGTCCACATCGAGCTCGGCGCTCGCGTCCAGCCGTTCCTCGCTGATCTCGGGCGGATGAATGCTTTGCTGCGGCGCGACGTGGTACATCGCGCTCGCCAAGGCGCCGAGGTCACCCGGACGGTGGGCCCGGTCTCCGATGATCGCTTTGCCGATGAGCACCTCCAGGCCCTCCGGCAGCGAAGGGTCCAGCTCCCGAGGCCGCTTCATCGCGGGTCCCACATGGTGGCCGGTCACCATCTCGTAGAGGATGGCTCCCACCGAGTAAACGCTGGCGCACGCGTCCCCCGGTTCGAGCAAGCGACGCAATTCCGGTGCTACGCAATGCCGGTCGAACGGGTGCGCCGGCAAATTCCCCATTTGCGGGGCAAATCGCGCGAGCCCGTCGGCTCCTGGCGCGATGGTCGACGGGTGCACCAAAAGGCGCTCTCCGCGCTTGTGACGTCGCTCGAGATCCAAGATGACTGGAACGATGACGGCGATCGCCTCCGCCACGGACAGGCGCCGTCCCTCGGCGCGCCGCGCATCGAGCAAGGAACGCAGAGTGGGCGCGTGGGATGATTGCGTGGGGTTCGCGCCCGGCGACGGGGGCACGTTCGGCATGGCCATGGGTGTCCCGAGAATACGGCACGTGGGGGGGTCGCCTCAACGGATCGCGCGCGTTTCCGTCGATTCCGTGCGCTCCGTCACCCATTGTCGGGCAAGGAGCCCCAGCGGCGCCGCTCCTGATGTCTTTTTCCGCCTGCGAGCGATGCGGCGACTTCCATTTCCGGCCACACCTTCAGTTTTCAGCTTCAACGTCCGCGGGCGAGCTCGGCGATCACGGTTCGTCCGCCGATCACCTGCCCCGAGAGAGCGCTGACCGTGCGGTCCAGGAGCCTCTTCCGGACACCGATGAACGTCATTCGATCGCGAACGCGAATGCCGTTCGTGTCCTCGGGGGCGATGCCCTGCACGGCGAGGAGCTTGTGAAGATCGGGCGTCCGCACTCCCTCGCGCGTCCCCACGTTGATGAAGACCTGCACGAAGGCTTCGTCCGCGCCGTCACCGATGACGCGGGTGTCCGAGACGGTGATCTTCGGGAGTCTGGAGTTGTCGTCATCCGCATGATCCAGGATGGGCTGATCGTCATCGGCTTCTTTCGCGGGCTCCCAGCGCGGAGCCCCCGAGGCGCGTGACTCGATCTCGCGCGCCACGGGATCGCGGGGGGCGCTTGCCGCCTCGCGCTGTCGTGGCGTCGTGCGATCGACGCGACCGCGGGACGCTGCGATCGGGGACGGCTCCGGCTTGCGAGGGCGCGCGGGAGGAAGGGAATCCGCCTTCACGGGGGCCGCCTCCACGGCCTTGGCGCGCTCGGCCTGCGGGTTTCGCGCGCGTCGCGCTTCGGCTGCCTCGGTGGCGGCATCGCCTCCCCGGACTCCCAGGTGATCGCGCAAAAGGCCCGCGACGATCGGCTCCGCGTCTTCGTGGGTCAAGAGCCTGCGCGCGAGCGACAAGTCATCGGCGTGCGCGGCGCGGTGAGCGAACGCGTCGAGGAACAGTTGAAGCAGGTCTCGCTCCGCCCGCGTCTTCAGCTCGCCCGCGCTCGGAAGCTGCCTCTCGATCGGGCGAATCTTGTATGTCAGACGGAGCAAGTACAGATTGCCGATGTCCTTGGGCCCCACGATCGCGATCGCCGTGCCCGTGCGCCCCGCGCGTCCAGTGCGTCCGGTGCGATGAACGTACTGCTCTGCCGTGTCCGGGAAGTCGTGGTTGATGACGTGGGTGAGGTGGGAAATGTCGATTCCGCGGGCCGCCACGTCCGTGGCCACGAGAAAGCGCAAACGGCCCTCTCGTGTCGCGCTCATGACGCGCTCGCGATCGCTCTGAGGCAGATCGCCGTTGAGCCAGTCGGCGTCGAAGCCGCTTCGCCTTGAGGGCCTCGGCTACGCGCTGCGTCTCGTCGCGCGTGTTGCAGAAGATGATGGCGCTCTCGGGGTCTTCCACTTCGAGAATTCGCACGAGCTGGCTGATCTTGTCGCCCTCCCGCAGTACGTAGACGAAGTGCGCGATCTCGAGCGCGCCGACCTGGTCGCTCGAGAGCGTGATGAGCTCCGGATCGCGCAGATGCGTTTGCGCGAGTCGCTCGATGTCCGGAGGCAAAGTCGCGCTGAAAAACAGGCCCTGGCGGTTCTTCGGCAGCGTCTCGAGGATCGCGTTGAGCTCGCGCGCGAAGCCCATGGAGAGCATCTCGTCCGCCTCGTCGAGGACCAGAACCTTGATCGCGGACGGGTCGAGGGTTTTTTGGCGTAGATGATCGAGCATGCGCCCCGGCGTCCCGACGACGATGTGCGCTCCGCCGGCGATGGCGTCGATCTGTTTCGTCATCGACGCGCCGCCGTAGATCGCTGCCGTTTTGGTGCCCCGAAACTGCCCCAGGAGCTCGATTTCGCGGCTCACCTGCAATGCGAGCTCGCGTGTCGGACAAAGGACCATCGCCTGAACGGCTTTCAGGGAGGAGCGAACGAGGCGGTCGACGATGGGCAGGCCGAAGGCGGCCGTCTTGCCCGTGCCGGTTCGCGCCTGCACGACCAAGCTCCGACCCTCCGCGGCCGGCTCGAACACGGCCCGCTGAACCGGCGTCGGATGGCGGTAGCCCATCGCGTCGATGGCGCGCCGAACGTCCGGGCCGAGCGGAATGGCGTCGAAGGTGGGTTCCGTCGAGGCGGACTCCGCAGGCGCGGCGGTGGGTTCGTTCATCGGGTTTCCTGTCTTAGCGCAACTCTGCCGGCAAGTGCGCGGACACCTCGCGTTCGAGGGGCTCGAGGTCCGAACGATCGCGGCGGGCGAGCTGCTGCTGGGCGGCTCGCATGCGTTCCAGGGCAGCCCACGCGTCCAGTCCTCCACTTGCCTCCGCGCAGGCTTGCGCGACGGCGTAGGCTTCGGACCAGGGCCCGCGTCCGGCGCTGGCGGCTTCGAGGCTGCCGCCCGGCCCGCTTTCGTTCACGTCGTCGCCGGCGGCGCATCCGCGGTCCAGCGCGAGCGCAAGACGCCGGACGCCGAGCGCGCACGGCCCGGGCTCGGCCGGGGCAGGGGCCCCCAGAGCGAACACGGCGTTGACGATTTGCGACGTACTGGCCGCAATGAAGAGCACGGCGATGACGATGATCGTGCCATGGGCCGCACGCCGGCCCTGCAAGCGTGCCCGGGCCACGGCCGCGTCGGTTGGGTCTGCGCGAACGTCGTCGGCCATAAAGCCGTCATGGCCGCCGACGGCGCCGCTGTCAATCGCCTCCCGTGTGCCGATGCGGGAAGCCTTGCGGACCGCGCGCACCGCCCTCGCGGCGCGCGCGCGCTTGGCCCGGACGCGGTCGCTGGCGCACGTGCTAACGAGCGGGTGATGACGACGGCGCGGTCGCTCGAAGGACAAGTCGTCCTGGTCACGGGCGGAGGAAAGGGAATCGGCCGCGCCATCGCGCTGGAGCTCGCGGCCGCGGGGGGTCACGTTCTCGTGACCGGACGCGACGAGCGCGCGCTCGGCGAGACGGTCGGCGAGATCGCGTGCGCCGGAGGCAAGGCGCGCCACCTCGTGGGAGACGTGCGAGACGAAGCGCACGCCGCTGCGGCCACGGCACGCGCCGTCGAGACATGGGGCCGGCTCGACGTCGTCGTGGCGAACGCTGGGCTGTCCGCGACGACGCTCCTCGGCCGGGCATCGGTCGACGGGGCCGGGGCGGGCCCGGAGTCCGTGGAGCGTGAACACCCCTCGGGAGGCGCGACGGCGCGCGCCATCGTCGAGACGAATCTGCTCGGGGCATACTATGCATTCGACGCGGGGCTTGCCCGGATGCGAGGCCCTGGACGGCTCATCGCGATCAGCAGCGTTCTCGGCAAGTTCGGCGCGGCGGGGCAGGCGGCGTATTGTGCGAGCAAGGCGGGATTGCACGGGCTCGTGCGGGCGGTCGCGATCGACGTCGGACCGCGCGGGATCACGTGCAACGCGGTATGCCCAGGGTGGGTCGACACCGAGATGGCGCGCGGCCGCATCGCGGAAATCGCGGCGGGCAAGGGCACCTCGTATCGCGATGCGGCCCGCGAAGCGCGCGAAGCGTTGCCGCTCGGCCGGTTCGTCGACCCCGCCGAAGTGGCCCGTTTCGTCGCCTTCCTCTGCAGCCCCTCGGCGGATGCCATCACGGGCCAAGCGCTCTCGATCTGCGGAGGCGCGACGACCTTCGCCGGATGAGCGCGAGAGCTCTCGCGCCGCACCGTGTCGAGAGGCTTGACCCCGGGCTTCGTTGCCCTCATACGTCTTCAAATCATTTTGAACGAAGCGATCCCCGCCCCTGGTTTGTCCGTCGCCCTGCTCCGCGACGCCGCCGAGCGTGCGGGCGGCCGCGCCGCCGAGCGCCTCGTGCAAGTGCGCGACCTCCTGGGAGAGGACATGGTCGCGGTGGACCGCGAGCTGGCTCGAATGACGCGCGAGGGCCTCTCGCCGGCGACGGATTCGGCGACCCACCTGCTCGAGGGTGGAGGAAAGCGCGTTCGCCCGATGGCCGCGCTTCTCTCCGCGGGATGCTTCGGCCCGCCCCCACCCCAGGCGCGGGACGTCGCCATCGTGTCCGAGCTCGTGCATCTCGCCACGCTCCTTCACGACGACGTGATCGATGACGGGCACGAGCGACGCGGCTCCCCCACGCCGCGCCGTATTTGGGGCAACGCGGTCAGCGTCCTGGCCGGCGACCTGCTCTTGACGCATGCGCTCGAGAGAACGGCGGCTTGCGCGCCGCAGCCAGTTCTCTTCGATCTGTTCGCGACGCTCCGGCGGCTGGTGGACGGTGAAGTCGTCCAGCTGCGTGGCCGGACGGAGCTCGACACGCGCGAAGAGACCTATTTTCGCATCATCCGCGACAAGACGGCTTCGCTCTTTGCGTGGACGACACGATCGGGAGCGCTCGTCGGGGGCGCGCACGCGGACGCGGCCAACGCGCTCGGCGAGTTCGGCGGCCGGATCGGCGTGGCCTTTCAGCTCGTGGACGACGTGCTCGATTATTCGGGCGATCCCGCATCGACGGGCAAAGCGCTGCTCGGCGACCTGGTCGAGGGAAAAGTGACGTTGCCGTTGATTCGCGCGCTTTCCCTGCGGCCGGAGTTGGGCACCGAGGTGGATGCGGTTCGCTCGGGGGACGCCCGGGCGGCGACGCGCGTCGCCGAGGCGGTCCGGGCGTCGGCGGTCTGCGATGGGGTTCGTGCGCAGGCCCGCGAGGAGACGACGAAAGCCTTGACGGCGCTCGAGGGCGTGCCGTCAGGAGCCGCGCGCGATCTGCTCGGAGCGATCGCGCGTGAGCTCGCGACGCGCGCCGCCTGAGTCGCGGGACGAGGCCGGCGGCATGGCTCGGAGCGAACGACCGCGCAGCCTCTGGCCTTCGGAAGCGGGGGTGAGCGATGTCATCGGGCGGCTCATCGAATTCTGGGGTTTCAAGCGAAATATGGGCCGGGTGTGGACCGTACTCTACCTCTCGCCCGAACCGCTGAGCGCCGAAGACCTGCGCCACGCGCTGCAGTTGTCGAGCGGAGCGGTGAGCATGACGCTCTCGGAGCTGTCGCGGTGGGGTGTGGTACGCAAAGTGTGGATTCAAGGGGAGCGCAAGGACTTCTACGCGGCCGAGGTACAGCTTTGGCGCATGATCAGCCGGGTCTTCAACGAACGCGAGAAGAGCGAAGTGGTCGTCGCGGTCGACGCGTTCGAAGAGGCGCTGCGCCAGCTGGATCGAATCCGCAGGACGTCCCCGGACCCGCATGCCCGCGCGCGCGCCGAGCTCCAGTACGCGCGCATCTCGCAGCTCCTCGACCTGTCGCGGCTGGGCCTCCGGCTCATCGACGCGCTCGTGTCGACCGCGAAGATCGATGCCGAGCCGCTCGTGCGCTTTTTCCTGGGGCGCATCTCCTAGGGCGGGTCGTCACGGCGGGGCTCATCGCGGCGGCTTCGCCGAGCGCGTCGGCGCAGCCCGCGCCGCCCGCCGTCACGAGCAGCCAGTACGCGATCGAGATCTTTCAAGGACCCCTCTTGGCTCCGATCCACGTGACGGGGGTCGGGGGCGCTTACGTGGCGTCGGGCGAAGGCACCGAGGGCTCGGCGGCGAACGCGGCCGCCCCCGCCGTGCGCGTACCCTACAGCGCGGGATGGTTTGACTATGATCTCTCCGCGGGAGCGTCGCTTCCGGGCGCGTTCTCGCGGACCGACTTCGATAACCACGGGGACTTCGCCAACCTCCCGACGCACGCGAAGGCGGGCGACTTCGTGGATGTGAACGTCGGCGCGACGCTTCAATTCGGACGAGCAGGGGTCGCCGCGACCGGAGACTTGCAGGAGTTCACGCTGACGACGTCGTCCCCCACCGCGCCGGGGCTCTCGATGCAAATTGGCCGCTGGAGTGTCCTCGGAGCGTACGCATGGCTCGACGGACAGCTCGCCGTCGGAGCGGGCGCGCGGATTCTCACGCTGCAGATCAATCAGGGCGGAGGGGGCCCGCTCCTGACCATGACGGGCGCGGCGCCGGAGGTCGGCGCTCTGCTGATGCCGACGGGAATGCCGTGGCGTCTCGGCGCCACCTTGCGGGGCCCCGTTGGAGGGGGCGCCCTCGGCAACGGGAACGTGTCCACCGACCCAGTGACCGGGGTGCGACGCGCGGGCGACTTCGTGCTTCCGCAGCAGATCGTCATGCCGTGGGAGATCGAATACGGCGTCGCCTACCAGCTCGGGCCACGGCCGCTCAACCCGGGTTGGCAAGACCCCCACGAACAAGAAGGGTATCTTCGCGCCCGCATCGCGGAGGATCGCGCCTCGCGGACGCGCGCGCGGCAAGCCGAGCTCCAGTCCGTGCCGCCCGAAGCGAGAGCGGCCCGGGCTGTCGAACTCGACGCCGACGAGTCAAGGCTGCGCGCGGAGGAGGACCGGGACCGGGTCCAAGAGAGCGAGCGGCTCCAGCAAGTGAGAAGAGCGCGTTACGCCAACTGGCCTCGCGAGAGAATTCTGCTCCTCGCGAGCGTGTTGATGACCGGTCCGAGCGACAACGCCATCTCCGTGGAGGGCTTCTTCGATCAACGGGTGGAGACCGTCGGGCGCTCGCTGAACGTGACGCCGCGGTTCGGCCTCGAGGGCGAGCCGCTGCGCGATCGCACCGTCGTGCGGGTCGGCACGTACGTCGAACCATCGCGCTACGACGGGGGAACTCCGCGCCAGCACTTTACCTTCGGCGGCGACGTTCGCCTCTTGCCCCTCTCCCTCTGGGGACTCTTCGACGACGCGCAATGGAAGATCTCCGTCGTCCTCGACGTGGCGCCGCGCTACACCAACGCGGGTATCGGGATCGGTCTCTGGCACTAGACGGCAGGTTCGGCTTCTATTGCTGAATCGGCAGTCCCGCCGTCCGGTACGTCAGGCCGCGCGTCTTCCAGGGGGGGGCTCCGGTGAAGCTCCACTCGAACCACTGACGCCGCTGGCCGTCGTGGTCAGCTTGCCGTCGCATGCGGTGAGGCCGACGGGCAACCCAAGGACAAGAGCAAGGAGCGCACGACGCATCCCGCCAGCATGGGTGGTGAGGGCCTCGCGTTCAACCTTTCCCTGTGTCGCCGCTCGCGGCATGCGAGCAGCGGCGGAGCAAGTCTGCCGTGCGCCAGATCAAGCGCCGTGCAGAGGCCATTGCACGCTGCGCTCGGACCAACGGCATGTCATCGTCGCCCGACGTGGCGCATCATGGCAGCGAGGCGCCTCAGGGGAGAAGTTAGCGTTCCTGGGCTTCAGGGTGACCCTCGCGATCTCAATAATAGAGAAGAAGAGACTGGAGGCTCACCGCGAGGGGCGCCAATCGATAGCCCGTGTCGTCCTGGTTCGAGTCGCTCATCTTGAGGGTGGGTGCGCCCGTGAGGACGACCGAGAGCCCCAGGGACCAGCTCGGCCCGAGCCACCATTGGTAACCGCCGAAGAGGGACGCGGCAGCCGAGACTCCGCTGCTCGTGTTGTTCGCATCGTCCGTCACGGACGCGCCCCCCAGGCCGAGGGCGCCTCCGGCGTGCCAGCCGTCATCGGGGTTCGGATACCAATCGAGCGCCACGCCCAAAAGGAACGTGTTCGCGCTCGCGTGGCCCGAGAGGCCGCCGGTGGTGGTCACGGTCTGGCCGTTGACCACGTGCGTCGTCGTGGCGGTCACCTGCGGTCCTCCGTTGAAGGTGCCGCTCGTCGTGCCGCCCTCGATCCATCCAACGAGGGCCAACCCGCGCGTGATCGTGCCTCCGATGGCGAAGGTCGACGTTGAACCGAATCCCGCGATCGACGCGGACCCATTGGGGCCGTGGCCAAAAACGCCCACGCTCCCCGCCCCGGTGCCCGCGCCCAAGTAGAACCCTTCGTGCCGGAGGAGGCGGCGGACTCTCGGCGACGCCTCGACGGGCATGGGCGGCGCGGGGGTATACGCGACCTCGGCGGAAGGGGGCGGCGGGGGCGCGATGAGGACCGCGTTCGGGTCCGCGGGGGGCGCATTCGTTGCGGGGGCCGCCGGAGTCGCGGCAGGAGGAAGCGGCGCAAGTTGCGGCGCAGACGGCGCCGTCTGCGCGAGAGCGGCCGGCGTCCAAAGGAGCATTCCAACGAGCATTCGCGACGGGGTCGTTCGCATGGCCGCTTCATGCCTAGCGCAAAGGCCGCCGCGAGCCGAGTTTCGCGCGGTTGCCGGGACGCCCGGGAAGTCACGGCGGCGCGCGCACGCACCCGCGACCCAAATCGTCTCGGCCGTACGCAACTCATTTCGCGTTCGGCCGATGAGGGAGCGTGCAACCGATTGCCTCGTATCGTCCGCTCGAGCCCCCCGCCGCTCCGCCCTCCGGCCCGCCCCCCGATCCAGACCGTCCCGCCGACGCTCCAGCGCGGCGCGCGGAGCCCGATCCGTCGCTTGGCTTCAGCGCGGATCCGGGGTTCCGTCTGGGGAGTGCGCTGCTGAGGGCGGCCGCTCTGGACGTCGTTCAGCGCCGCGAGGGCGACAAGCTCGTGCAACAGCGGCTGGACGCATTCCGCGCGTCCATGAGTCCCGTCTACCGCACGCAAGAGGGGGACGTCCGCGTCGCCACGCCGTTTGCCATGTCGCCGCTTTATCAAAATCAGCGCGAAACGTTGCGGGCCGGTGCGGAGCGGCACATCCTGGCCGCCGCGTTCCATGCGGGCATCGCAGCGTCGGAGCTGACGCCCCTCATCGCGGCGCGTGGATCGCCGGCCGCCATTCAGAGACTCACCCAAGCGCTGATCGACGACGGTTACCTTTCGACGGACACCTCCGTTCCGCTTTCGCAACGCGTCCGAACGATGATGTTCGATCATGGAATTGGCATCGACTGCGCGGGCTATACGCAGCAGGCGTACCTCTCGGCCACCCTCACGACCCGCGCGAACGCGCGGTTCGATCGCGACGTCAGGGCCGAGCGCCTAGACGGGCTGCCCGCGCGTGGATACTCGCGGGTCCCGCTCGGCGACGTGCGTCCGGGTGACCTCGGGGTGCTGGGGCCGCCGGCGGCTCAAACGGTCGGTCACCGCGTCATCGTCTACGACCAACACTGGGCCACCGTGGCGGACATGCAGGAGCTTCTGGCTCACGACGGCCCCGCCGCGGCCTTCGCGGTGGGGGGACCCATCCAGGTCCTCGCCGTGGACTCGTCCTGGGGTTGCGGCGACGCCAACCGCATCGGCCATCCGCTCGAGGGCGGGATCCTCCGGACGACGTGGTGGCACAACGAGGCCACGGGCGCGTGGGCCTGGACGGCGGGAGCGCCTCCGAACGACGGGGTCTTGATCACCGGTCCGAACGCCTACGGACACCCGTTCGAAGGATTCTATAGACGCACGAGCCACGCGTCGTCGTCGCCGGCGCCGACGCCGGGCGGGGGGGCGCCATGATCCCGAATCGCTGCCTACGGCGCATCGCGTTCGCCACGGGGCTCCTCACGCTGGGCGCCTGCCACCCCGCGCCCCGTGACCTGCATGGCGGCGCAGACGACGCGGCTACGGCTCCCACCCGGGGCCCGGCCCCGCCCGACTTGTCGCGTTCGGGGGCGCGGACGGCGGCCGACGGGGGCGGCGTCGACATCATGGCGGGCACGACGGCGCTCGTCGAAAACGTGCCCAGAGAAGCGGGCACCCACGTCGTGGCCTGGCGGCGGTCGATCTCCGGCGCGTATCCGGAGCAGCCGGCGGGCATCGCCCCCGGCGAAGCGCCCGGAGCGAACTACCCGGCCGGCACGGTGTATCTCGCGAGGGCCGAGAACGAGGGCATCTACGTGACCGAGTGGGACCTGGCGGCGAGCGCAGTGCGGCGCCGCCTGGAGCTCGTCGGGGCCGAGGAACAAGGATCGATGCGTCTGTGGCGCGTGGGGGACGCACTCCACGTCGTGTTGTGGGCCATCAACGGGCTGGCGTCGTACTCGCGTCTGACGTCCGACTTGCACTGGGTGGCAACGGACTTGCTGGGGAATGTCTCGCCGCAGGGCCCCGCAGCCGTCGCGGCGGACGCCAACTTGACCGTGGTGGTCTTCGACGGGGAGGAACGCACCACGGAACCGCCCGGGCCCGACCAGGCCCACGGGCTCATCGTCGCCTCGTTCGATGCGCGCGGGCGGCCGCTCGGCAAACGCATCCTTCAGCGAGAGAGCTATCTGGCAGGGGATCTTTTTGACAACGCCGCCGTGCTCGGAGACAAGGCGTTCGTCCTCCTCAGAACCGAACGAAGAGACGTTCTCAAGCTCGTGCTCCTCGGGCGCCATCTCGACATCGAGAACACGATCACATTGCCAACGCCGCTCGACCGTGCGGCGATGCCCGTTCAATCGCGTGGTCTCGCGCTCTTCGCGTGGCACGACCACCTCTTCATTCGTTCGCCGGACGCGCCCCTGATGGTCGAACTTGCCCCCGCCGGCAACGAGCTGCGGCGATTTCCCGCGTGCGGTGGCCCGGTCGGTCGGAACATCATGCGCCCGGGGGAAGACCCCGACTTCTGGTTGCAAGGCGAACACGTGACGTTGCGCGACCCCGACTGGATCGAATGGTCGGAACCCGGCGCCGGCATCGGCTCGATGCCCCAACCGTGTGGAGACGAGCCGCCACCTCCGTCCACGCGCAAACCGAACTGAAACTGAAGGTGCGGCCGGAAATGGTTGGACGGCTTGGGGCGAAAAAGAGCCTACGAATCGGCGCGCGACATGAGAAGCTCCACGGAGGCCGCCTCGACGCTGCTCGACGTGGGAGGGCGCGCCTTCGTGATGACGATTCGCACGCTGGTCGCCGGGCTATCGGCAAAAAGCCGGTCCACGATTCGTCGAGCCAGCGTCTCCAAAAGCCGATAGCTGCGCGCCGTGCCCTCGTCGACGATGGCTGACGCGATTCGGTCGTAGTCCACCACGTCGCGCCGGTCGTCGCCTCGCGGCAATTCGGAGGTCGGTAGCGAGAGCTCTACGTTCGCCACGAAGTCCTGCGGCAGGCGGCGCTCGGAGCTCGACGCGCCGTGCTTGCTGCGAAACCGCACGCCGTCGAGCCTGATTCTGTATTCTTTTAGAATCACGAGGGCGCAGGCACGAGTGCCGTCCGCCATGAGTTCGGCCCGCTACGCCGGCCTCCGCCGCTTCGTGGCTCGGCGGACGGCACTCGATTCGTTCCTTGGGGCTCCACCCCAAACCCCAACCCCGCTCCCGCCGGTTTTCCTGGTGCCGCTCGCAAGGGGATCACTGCTAAAACCTCCGGCGAGCGGCACTAGTTGAGCGCGCTCTTGTCGGGCTTCTGGCCTTCGAGGAACACGGCCGTGACTTCACGCTCGAGGGCTCCCGTCAGCTCGTGGCTCATCGCGTCCAAGGAGCCGGCCGCCCGCTCGACATTTCGCTGGTAGACGAAGACCCGAACGCGCGCCGGGGCGCCGCTCTCGGTGGGAGGCGTGTCGAGCGCGAGCAGGGCGCGCGGATCGACCCCGTCGACGACGAGCTCTGCGCCCGGCAGGTCCACCACATACACTTCCGCTTCGCGGACGTAGCGTGCAAGCATCAGGTCAAGCTTCTCGATTGCGCTCTTGACGAGGGCCGAGAAGGTCTCGCCGCTCGGCGCCCACCCGGGAGGTGGGCGCTGCGCGTCCAGGGCGCGCGATCGCAGCAGCGCTTCGGCGGCCCCTCGGGGATCGCCTTGCTCGTCGCGAACGAGGCCCAAGTAATAGTGCGCGTCCGCGCTCTGTGGGTCAGCCTTTACCGCTTGTTCGATGAGGGGCGCTGCCTTGTCAATTTGGCCGAGCTCGTACCATGCCCGTCCGATCAAGAAAAGATACGTCGGACCGCTGAAGGGACCGTCGGGCAGCATCTTCATGGCGCGCTTGGCTTCCTCGTAGTCTCCCTTGGCCATCAGCGCATCCACTTTGAGCAGAATGCAGTCGGCCACCTCCTCGTCGGTCTCCGCGAAATCGAGCGCGTCTTCGATTTGGGCGATCGCGCCCTCGAAGTCGTCGAGCGGAGCGATCATGATCTCCGCCGCGTTGAGCATGGCTTCGAAGTACGTCTCGTCGAGAGCGATCGCCAAACGATAGTGCTCCAGCGCGTCTTCCGCGTCGCCCTCGAGCGCGGCGGCGAAGCCCATGAGGTTATGCACCTCCGGCGACTGGGGATCGATCTCCAGAGCACGCTTGGCGCAAGCGATCGCGCCTGGGGCGTCTCCCTTCTGGGCGAGATCCCATCCGCGGTCGAGGTGGGCGGTGAGCTGGTCTTCCATGGCAGATGCGGCGAGCGGGTTTGTGTGCCGGACGCGGCGCTTGCCGTCAAGCCGGCGCACGCCCTCATTGTCGGGCAGCGGGGCACGCGGGAGGCTCAATCTTCGGCCCTTGGCACGTCCCCGGGCCCATCTCGTGCACGACGACGCGTGTTCCAGGCTTTTCTTTTGTCGCGTAAACCGCGTGCCACCCCTCGGGAAGGGCGGGCTCGGTCCAGTCGAAAACGGCCTTCGCGTCCCACGGCGCGAGGTTCACGCAGCCATGGCTTTTCACGTAGCCGAACGCCGCGTGCCAGAAGGCACCATGGAGCGCGTAACCGGCGTTGAAGTATTCGATGTAGGGGACGTCCTCGATCGAGTAGGGCCCGTCGGTCGCGGTGTCCGAATCGCCGTCCATGGTGGCCGAGATGTGCTTTTCGCGAATGCGAAATGATCCGGGCGGCGTCTCATGCTCGTTTCGGCCGCTCGAGAAAAGCGTAACGAAGACGGGCGTCGAGCCCTCGAAGGCAACGAGCGTCTGCCGGCGGAGGTTCACGTCGATCCACTTCTCGTGCTCCCCGAGCTTGTCGGGCGGCGGGCTCGGCTCGGTCCGTGTGCCGTCCACGGCACGCATCCAGAACCCCTCGTCGGTCTCCCAGTACTCCACCCCACCGATGCGTACGACTTGGTCGGTCAAGCCCACGGCGTCGAAGCGATCGAGGGTGCCGTCGCCGACCGAGGCGTGCCTCCGGCTCTCGTCGAGCATCCAGTGTTTGGCGCGCGTGAGAACGAAGCCAACGGGAAGCTTTTCGATCCGACGGGCCGGGACGTTCTTGGTGGCGAAGGTGGCGGCATCCTTTCCCAGCCAGACGCCGTGAAACTCGGTCACGGGTTTGGTCACGATGATGCGATCGGCTGGAGTGGAAAGGCCGCTCACGGTCTTCCACCACCGCGTTCCGGATGCATCGATCTCGTGGTCGAGCGACAAGAAGAAGCCCTTGACCATTCGGCGCGAAATCGGACCCCCGCTCTCCTGGAGGTCCTCGAGCGTCACGGCGGGGGGGCCGCCGTCGGGCACCTCTTTCTCCCACCAAGGCACCTCCGCGTCCGGCGCGTCGGAGCTCGGCCCTTCGCCGGGGCCCGCGTCGGCTCCGGCCACGGCCCCGCCCCCGTAGGGGCTGTCGTCGTCCGTTTTGGCTTTGCGGGGCTTGAAGAGCCACGGCTCGGCTTTCTTTCGCTCATCGCGCGACGGGAGATGGCGATAAAGCGGCGTGCCGTTGGCGACGTTCGCGCCATAGAGGTAAGGAAGCGACGCTTCGAGATCCGGGGCCTTGGCGAGTTTGAATCGCGGATGGTCGAGATCGAGCGTCGTATACTTTCCGCACACGAAGCCGCCGGACACGAGCTCGTACCAGCCTTCGGGGCAATTCGGCTTTCGGTGCGGCTCGGCAATGACGGGGACGCGTTCGCCGTAACGGAGCGTACCGACACGAGTCGACCGTGCGTCTCGGTCGCCCCGCTTGTCGCTCGGCCAGTCCATCTCGCTCCACACGGGCGCGAGGAGCACGGTCGCGCCGAGCCACGGTCCTGCGTACGCGAGCGGTCCGCCGTCCTCCGCCGTGGACGCGCCGGGGGCCGCCCCGTCCGTGCGCGAGGCCGTCGGGCTTGCGCTCGCGCTGGATGTGGGCGGTACGGCCGGTGTGACGGGCGCCTGCTTTTCGTCGCACCCGATGACCGTCGCGCCCGCGATCCAGGCCGCTCCCGCCATCGCGACCGATACGGCCGACCCGAACGCGAGCCGTGGGCGAGGAGCGACGAGCATGGAAAATCTTTCTCTCGCGTCTTACTTACGCGCAACGGCCGTGTCGAACCACTTCTCGGCAGGCCTCGGCGAGAGCGCATGTCGCCATCTCGGCGACCAGAGCGCGTGCCGGCAGACGGCGATCGCCAGATGAGGCCCCCGCACGTGCGAGGATGCCGCTCGTGATTGCGGATGAGCCCAAACGCGTAGCGCTCGGCGAAGGGGCCGCGCGCGCCGCGCCGACGGCCCCGCATGCCACGCCGCCGGCCCCGGAACGGAGCCTTGCGGCTCGCCACCTGCGGAGCGGACCCGAGCGCTTCTGGGCGAAGGGATCCGTCCGGGCGGGGCTTGCCGTGGGCCTCGCGCTCTCCGTGATCGCCCATGCGCTCGTGATGCCGTTCCGAGTCCCCTCTGGGCTGAAAGTCGAGGACGTCGAGGGCGAAGCGGCCATTCCAATCGATTTGTTGCAGCAAGATCCCGTGGCAGAACCGCCCCCTCCAGAGACGCCGAGCGCGGCGAATTCCCGTGGCCTCCCCGACGACGAGACCGCCCAGGCCGCGTCGGGGCATCCGAAGGCGCGTCCCGATGCCGGCGCGAGGCCCGAGCACGACGCCGGCGAGACGGACGCGCAGGACGGCGGCCCCGCCGACGCCGCCGCGATGAACGACGCGGCGAGCAGCCCGGCCGATGCCGCGATCGCCGCGGCGGACGACGCGGCGCTCGGCGCGCCAAGAGACCCGCATGCCGTGACCGGCGCGGTCGCGGCGATTCAACCGAACGTCGTCAACGTAGTGCTCGTCATCGACGCGGAAGTCATTCGCCGCAATCCGGTGGGCGCGACCATGGGATACCTCTTGCGCGGCATTCCCCAGTGGGACGATTTCATGAGCGGCACCGCGATTGATCCGGTGCGCGACACCGATTGGTTCATGGTGAGCGGCCCCTCGCTCGTGAACACCGAACGGGACGTCGTCCTCATCCACTACTCGGCACCCGATGCGGCGATCGACCGAGCGGTCGCGATCATCAGCCACAAGTACGGCCGCGGGGGTCCTTTTGACGTCGGCCTCCCGGGGGTCAAGGCGGTTCTCGCTCACGCGGACCGCGCCGAGCGGGTCATCCTGAGGCC
Source organism: uncultured delta proteobacterium (assembly GCA_963831555.1). GTDB lineage: Bacteria > Myxococcota_A > Polyangia > Polyangiales > Polyangiaceae > Palsa-1150. The sequence continues at coordinate 56,616 of CAWHQT010000005.1, read as the reverse complement.
GGCGGCGCACCTCCTCGCCGTCGTCCCGCCAGCAGACGCCCCGAAAGTGGCACGCCAGCTCGCCGGGTCCCGGGTGAAAGCGCCCATCTTGCCGGGCGAGGCGGTCTACATGCGCCTCGTCAATCCCCATCGGCCGCTTCCCGAGCTCCCGGACGCGATCACCGAGCTGCGCCTGCGGGTCGTGCCTCGAAGTGACGACGGCGCCGATGTCTTCGTCGAAGGGGATACCCCGGATATGACCAGCGCCGTGAGCGCCGCGGATGCGGTCGCGAGGATCGTCAGGCGCCACAACGACATGATAACGTCGCTGCTCACGCACGGGCTGTTCGACCACGTCCAGGTCAGCGCAGACGGTAACCTCGTGAAGGCGCATCTCACGGCAACGCGCGATCATCTCGAGACGCTGGTGGCGCTCGTGGCAAGTTTGCTCGGCGTGGCGCCGCCCAACGGGCTCGCCCCGCCCGGCCGCGTCGTGCCGCCGGGCGATCCCATCGCGCCGCCGTCGCGCCGTGGAACACCTGGCGTACCCCCCGGCATTCACTAACGCCGTCCGGCCGCCGTGTGCCTACCGCCTTGAGGATACTTGATGCTATCTCGACGGCCGTGCACCCGTTTCGTCCTACCCTTCGTACCCGTTGGATCCTCGCCGGCGCGCTCACTGTCGCCGCGGCGTGCTCCAAGCCGGTCGACGAGCCGACGAGTAGCTTCGCGCCGTCACCCGGCAAACCGTTGCCGCCGCCGCCCACCCAGCTCGAGACGGAGGACCTGTCGCCCGGTCACGGCCGCGAGGCGAAGACGGGGGATACCGTTTACGTGCAGTACACAGGCACGCTGATGGATGGGACCAAGTTTGACAGTTCGTACGACCACGGCGCCGATCCGTTCAAGTTCACGCTTGGAAAGGGCGAAGTGATCAAGGGGTGGGACCAAGGCGTCGTAGGAATGAAGGTCGGCGGTAAACGCCGGCTCCGGATTCCGCCCGATCTCGGCTACGGCGACAATGGAAGCCCCCCGACGATACCGCCGAACGCGGGCCTCGTGTTCGAGGTGGAGCTCGTATCAGTCGACTGAAAGACGTAGAGTGCGGGCGAATCGGCACAGGTCGCCTCCCGTCCAACCAAGGTCGACGGCATCGAGGGGATGGCGCCGAAGGCCGAAGAGGGAGACCTTCGCCATGCGGAACACGGAGCGAAACGTGGAGCGAAATGTTGAACGGGGCGTCGGTCTATTTTCGTCGCTCGCGATGGTCGCTCGTACGCCGCCGTCTCGCGGCGCTGCACGCCGTACCGTCGTCAATCCGATTCGCAGTCTTGCGTTGTTGGGCAGCGCGGGGCTTCTCGCGGCGTGCACGGGCTTCGTCCACGTCCAGGCCGCGGCGCCAGAGCCTGTGGTGACGGCGACCGTCACGGCGGACGCGCCCGCGCCGCCCGCGGCCGACGGACAAGCGACGGCCGACGTGACCATCGACACCGCGCCCGAAGTGACCGACGGCGACCCCGAGGAGGTCACGGCGACGACGGAGCCGCCCGATCCGGTATACGAGGAGGAGCCTGACTCCCCGGATCCGACCTACGTCTGGATCGGCGGGTATTGGGGATGGACGGGGGCGGACTGGGCCTGGTACTCGGGCCGATGGATGGGCGCGCCCGAGGGCCGGCTCTACATCGAACCGTACTACGAGCGTGTGGGCGGGAACGTCGTCTATGTACGCGGCTACTGGGGTACGCACGGAGGCGTGCGCCGCAGCTACGGAGGCGATCGCATCGTGTTCGCTCGCCCCGTCCGCCCCGCCAACTACCGACGCGGCGAGCCCCTTCGCGTCGAGCGACGAGCCGGATTGCGCCCAGGGTCGCGCCCAGGCGGAGCCTACGCGCATGCGACGGGCACGTTGCGGCCGCTGCCTCACGAGACGGCCCCGCGCCGCATAGCCGCGCACGAGACGGGCGTATCGCGCAGGGAGGACGTCGCTGGACGGGCCGGCGCGACGCATGGTGCGGCCGCGCACGACGGATCGATCACTGCGCACGAGGAACACGAACCTCCGGGGCACGAGGCTCCCGCGGTCCGAAGGGACCCGGTTGAACATGATGCGGCGGGAAGGCCGCAACCGACCTCGCACGCGAGCCCAAGGCCTCAGGGGTCTTCGCCGCACGGCGCGGCTCCTGGTAGGAAGAAACCCAAGTCACCCTGAAGATGTGGCCGTTATTGCGGCTGCACGACCGGCATCGTCGGTCGGCCTCGCTCTAAATACGCGAGTGACGCGAGTATTCCTCGCTCGGTGTGCCTAGACTAGCTGCCGGTCGTTCGCTCGCAATTCCGGCCACATCTTGAGAGGTGGCCTCCTCGATCTCCCCCCAGCAGGAACCCGGTCGCCGCGGGGCACGCCGAAAGACGCTCGGTGGCTGTTCCACTCCAACGAACTTCGCTCTACGGTCTCTGGCGGATGCCGGATCCCCATTTCTTGTACGTCGTCATGGCGGTGGTCGTCACCGGGTTGGTTGGGTGGGTCGTCGCGGTCAACGTGTGGGCGCCGAAGCGCACCCACGCGCCGCCGTTGCCCGCGCCGGCGCCGACTTCGCCCGGGGATGGCGCCGCGTAAGCGTTCGCACCGTTCATTCCGTCTTGGCAATGCGCCGCACGCCGCGAATGACATACTCGAGATACGTCGGGTCGCCCTCGACCCAGACCACGAGCGGCTCGGCGAGTTCGCCGTCTGCGCCGGCGCCGCGCAAGAGCTCCACGGGTCCTATGGCCGGCAGCTCGTAGAAATGGGTGGAAGGGGGGATCGCGCTTTCTTCCTCGAGGCGCGCCGCCGCGAACCCCACGCCATCGCCGAAGGCCGCGACCGCTCCCTTGTGGCGCTCCGGGTCCAGCTCGGCGAGCGAAAGAAGCTGCCATCCCGCGTCGACGGCCAGCGGGTGGATGTCGCGCTCGACGTTCTCGTCGAACGGGGCGTGGTCCCCGATGGGCAACGCATGATCGCGCAAGAGCGCGCGGAGCGAGTCGCGCGCGGCGTTTGCCGGCGTCCAATACGCGGCCAGAATCGCGACGAGGTCGGCATCGGTGACGCGACGCCATAGCCGCTCGTCGCGGGACGCAGGATCTACGTTGCGGCCGGCCAGGATCGCGCGGGCCCAGGCGCAGGTCTCGGGCGCGACGCCGTGCGCGACGGCATCGAGGGGGGTGACCGCCAACGCGTGGACCCAATGCTGGTGACCGGCCACATAGCGGTGCGCCCCGAGAGCCCGCACGACGCGAAGGGCGCTGTCGACGCGGGCGGTGCCGAGGGGCAGGGCGATCATACGTGCGTGGTCCTCGCGAGCCCGAAGAATGCCTGAATCTTCTCGAGGATGCGCGACTGCGCATGTTCCATGTGCGAGCGCCGGGCTTGCTCGTCGAGTCCCTCCAGCACGGCGTCGAGGCCCACTTCGCGCTCGGCGATCGTGCGCGCGATCTGTTCTGCCACCTCGGGACGTTCGTGGAGGATGCGCTCGAGGGCCGCCTTCTCGAGCCGATAGCATTCGACGTCCGTGACCGCGACGACATCCGCGCGTCGAGGGTCACCCGTGAGCAGGCCCATTTCGCCGAAAAAGCCCGGCGCATCGATCGTTGCCACCGATTTGGCCAAGCCCGTCTCGCCGCGCCGGCGTATCTCCACGGTGCCTTTGCAAAGGATGTAGAGCCAGTGGGCGACGGCGCCTTGCTTGGTGATCGTTTCCCCCGCGGTGAACGGCGCGTAGAGCAGCTTGCTGGCGACGAAGCCGCGCTCCTCGGGGGTCAGGGTTTGCAAGAGCTCGACGGGTTCGGTCGCCCGTCTGCGCTCTTCGGTGTGCCGTTCGGCGCGGGCGCCCTCCGCCTCCTCGGGAGCGACGAAGAGCGATTGCACCGGCCTCGCGAAAGGAATGCCCGCGCGGCGGAGGGCTGCGTAGACGCGCGTGCGAACGCGCGAGCTCGTGGGATCGTCGTTCGGCAGGTCCGTCAGCCAATAGCGAACCGCGTAGTAGGCGAAGCTGTCGCGCCCGTCCTTTGCGAAGTCGCAACAGATGATGCTCGGCTTCGGATCGCTCGCGACGCCCTCGATTGCGCTCGCCCACAGGGCGCTTTGCACCACCTCGATGACGCGCGACGGAGCGAAGTGAAAATCGATATTGAAGTAAACCCACACCCGGTGTTGCAGGGGCTTGTCGGTGCGCTTGCCGAGGATGACGATGTTTTGTGCGAGCAAGCTCGCGTTCGGCACGATGATGGTGTCCCAGTCGCGCGTCTCGAGCACCGTGTGCCTCCAGCGGATCGTGATGACCTTGCCCTGCACGCCGTCGGGAAGCTTGATCCAGTCGCCTTCATGGATGCTCCCATCGAGCTGCAGCGCCATGCCGCCGATGACGTTGCCCAGCGTCGTCTGGAGGCCGAGCGCGAGGACCCCGCTCGCCACCGCCGACGTCGTGATGACCGACGAAGGCGATGCGCCCGCGGCCTTGAGCACGCCGAGCGCGGAGAACACGTACGCGAACCCCACGAGAATCTCCCCTGTGATCGCGAGGAGGGCGACGCCGGCGGCCGGCAGGGCGAGGTCGAACACGAGGAGCGCCGCGAGATTCACGCACGTGAAGGCGCCGAGCAGCCCTGAGACCAGATGAATATGGGCGACCCACGACTGAATCGACGCGACGCGCGTTCGCGCGAGCGCGTGCTCGGCGCCGGCCATCAGCACGAAGAGAACGTAGAGCAGAAGGGCGCGGCGGATCCGGCGGCGCCGTTGCGGCGCGAAGCGGTTGATCAAGAACGCCACGAGCACGAGGCTCGCGCCGAGCATGGCGAAGCCCCAGGTATCGAGGAAGTCGAGCCCCGGCATGCCGCCGACGAATCTATTCTGCGAATGCCTCGTCGATAAGCATCTTTTGCTCGAGATCGTGCGCGGCCTTGCTGCCCGTCGCGGGACTCGCGCTCTCGGCGCGCGAGGCCACCGAGACCGGATGGCGCCCCTCGAAGAGGGCGGCCTGGCGTGCGTTGACGAAGTACCAGGCGCCCATGTTGCGCGGTTCTTCCTGAACCCAAAGCACTGGCGTGCCGTCGCGGTACGGCGCGAGCGCTTTGGTCAGGGCGCCGCTCAATGGGTAGAGCTGCTCGAGGCGAACGATGGCCACGTCGCTGCAGGAGCGCCTTCGCCGTTCGGCGGCGAGGTCGTAGTAGACCTTGCCCGAGCAGAGGAGAATGCGCCGTACTTTGGACGGATCCACGGCATCGTCCGCGATGACGCGCTGAAACGACCCTTCCGCCATCTGGTCGAGCGGGCTCACGGCCTCGTGGTGCCGGAGGAGCGACTTCGGCGTGAAAACGATGAGGGGCTTACGCCAGTTTCGTTTGACCTGCCGGCGAAGCAGGTGAAAGAACTGAGCCGGCGTGGTCAGGTTGCAAACCTGGATGTTGTCTTCGGCAGCGAGCTGCAAGAACCGCTCGATTCGCGCGCTCGAGTGCTCCGGGCCCTGGCCCTCGAAGCCGTGCGGCAGAAGGAGAACCAGGCCCGACAGGCGAGACCACTTGTCTTCGGCCGAGACGATGAACTGGTCGACGATGACCTGCGCCGCGTTCACGAAGTCTCCGAACTGCGCTTCCCAGATGACGAGCTTGTCCGGCCGATCGAGCGAGTACCCGTACTCGAAGCCGAGGACGCCGGCCTCGCTCAGTGGCGAGTCGTAGATTTCGAACCGGCCGACCGATCCGTGGGTAGCGCCTCCGGCGCCGTTGCCCCCACGTGCGCTTTCGTCCGCGCCGTTCGCATCGCCTAAGTGGGCGAGGGGTACGTACGAGGCGCCCGTCTCCGTGTCGAAGAGAACGGCGTGGCGGTGGGAGAAGGTGCCGCGCCGCGCATCCTGCCCGCTGAAGCGGATGCCGTGCCCGTCGAGCAGGATCGAGGCGAACGCCAGGTGCTCCGCCGCCCCCCAGTCGAGGGGCTGCCCCGCGGCGGCCCGCTCGCGCCGCTGCTCGAGCAGCTTGAGCGCCTTGGGGTTCGGATGAAACCCGGGCGGGAATCGCCGTCAGCTTCTCGAGCGTGGCGAGCAGCCGTTCCTTCGGGAACTGCGGTCGAGACCTCGGGCGCCTCCGAATCGGGGCCGCCTAGATACGGTGCCCACACGCCGCCCATGGCCTCGGGCATGGTGTGAAAGTCGCCCTTGCGCGCTTCTTCGAGCGCGCGCTCGAGCGTCGCGCGGCGCTCTTGCGCGATCGCGTCCGCTTCTTCGTGCGAGATGTGCCCGGCCGCGACCAGGCGCGACACGTAGACCTCGCGAACGGTCGGCTTCTTGTCGATGAGCGCGTACATCTGCGGCTGGGTGAAGCGCGGCTCGTCGCCCTCGTTGTGGCCGTACTTCCGGTAGCAGTACATGTCGATGACGACGTCCTGCTTGAATCGCTGGCGGAACTCGATCGCGAGCCGCGTCACCTGGATGACCGCCTCGGGATCCTCGCCGTTCACGTGGAAGACGGGGACGCGCAGCATCCGCGCGATGTCGGTGCAGTAGCGGGTCGAGCGCGAGTCGCGCGGGAGCGTCGTGAAGCCGATCTGGTTGTTGACGACGAGGTGGATGGTGCCCGCCCGTCGTGTACCCCTCGAGCTGCGCGAGGTTCAGCGTCTCGGCGACGACGCCCTGGCCCATGAACGACGCGTCCCCGTGAATGAGGAGCGGCATCGTGCTCTTGCGCTTGCGTCGATCGATCTTGGCGCGCACGCGGCCTTCGACGACCGGGTTGACGAACTCGAGGTGGCTCGGGTTGAACGCGAGCGAGAGGTGAAGCTGGCGACCGGCCTGCGTGACGACTTCGCTCGAGTAACCGAGGTGGTACTTCACGTCGCCGGCGCCGATGAATCGCTCCGGCTTCTTGTCGTCGAACGCAGCGAAGATCTCGCGCACGTTCTTGCCCATCACGTTGACGAGCACGTTGAGGCGCCCGCGGTGGGCCATGCCGATGACGAGCTCCTCGATGCCGTGCTGCCCGGCCGCCTCGATGAGCAGATCGATCATCGGGATCATGCTCTCGGCTCCTTCGAGCGAGAAACGCTTGGCGCCGACGTAGTTCTTGTGAATGAACTGCTCGAAGATCTCCGCCTCGGTCAGCTTCGTGAGGATGCGAATGAGCTCGGGGCGGTCGAGCGCAGCGTGGTTACGCGTCGATTCCATCTGCTGCTGGAGCCACTGGCGCGGCTCCGGGTCTTCGATGTGCGTGAACTCGACGCCGATTGACGAGCAGTACGTCTCGCTCAGGTGCGCGACGATCTTGACGCAGTGTCGCGCGCTCGGGCAGCCCGCTCATTCCGGCCGTGGAGAAGCTCTTGTCGAAGTCGGTCTCGTCCAGCCCGAAGTGCGAGAGCTCGAGCTCCGGGGCGGCGGCGGGCGCTTTGCCCGAGCGGGTCGAGGTCGGCAAAGAGATGTCCACGGACGCGGTACGCGTTGACCAGCTGCGCCACGCGGCTTTGAAGCTCGGTGGCGGCGATGAGCGTTTCGCGTACCGCGTCGCGGTACGTGGAGCGGCTCGCCGAAGCCGTGGCGCCTTGCACGGGTGAAGGCACCCCATGCCCGTTCGTGCCGTTCGATCCTCCGTTGAGGCCGTTCGGCCCGTGATTCCCGCCGCTTCCGTTCGCAAGGGTGGACGCCCAGCCGTTGGCCGACGAAGACCCCATCGGGAGCGCGAGCGCCGTCGTGTTGGCCGCGAGGGGCCCATTGGTCTCTTCGAAAAAGCGCCGCCAATCGCCTTCGACCGAGTGCGGGCTTTGCAGCCATCGCGTGTGCAATTCCTCCACGTAGCCGGCGTTGATGCCAAATTCTTCGAACATGAGTCTCCGGTGGTGGGTTCCGGGCGACTGCTCCGGATACCCGCGCCGCCGCCCACGATGCGGGGCGCCGAGCCCATAGCCCATAGCGCCGGACCGGGTGCATTTCCATAGCGGAGGTGCTCGATCCCCCCAGGTCCAAGGTAACCCCGTGTATTCGGCGCCCGGGGCTTCCGGAGGGACGCGCGCACACGCGATGCCCCGCAGCGGGCGCTCGTCCGCCACCGAATCGAGCGGCGAAAGGTGCCCGGTCCCGCGATGGGGGACAGTCGGGCCATCGACTCCCCGGCCACGGTGCGCATTGGGGTGCGTGCGCGTCCGCCCGCGTGCGAAAACTGCGCGCGTGAATGCCGGCCCATTCCTAACGACCGCGGCCCTTCGCGCGGCTCGCCTGCCGCGGCCTTGGTTTGCCCGCGACGCGCTGGTCGTCGCGCGCGGGCTCATCGGCTGCCACCTGGTTTTCGAGCAGGCCGCTTCTCATCCGGCACTCGTCGCGCGGATCGTCGAAACGGAAGCGTACAGAGGTCCCAAGGATCTGGCGTCCCACGCCCGAGCTGGACTCACGGCGCGTACGCGCTCGCTTCTCGGCCAAGAGGGACGGGCTTATGTCTTCTTCGTCTACGGAATGCATTATTGCTTCAATGTGACCTGCCGGGGAGCCGGCTCGGGCCACGCCGTCCTGGTTCGTGCCGGCGAGCCCATGCAGGGCTTCGATCGTGCCGCGCGACTCGATGGCCCGGGTCGCTTTGCCCGGGCATTCGGACTCACGCGCGCGCATGACGGTGACGATCTGACCGAGCCGCCATTGTACCTGTGCGGGCGCGCCGAAGACGGACGACGCCCGCGCGTCGCAACGACGGCGCGCGTCGGGGTTGCCTACGCCGGCGCGTGGGCCGACAAGGCGTGGCGTTTTCTCGATGCCACGAGTGAACACGTCTCGACGCCCCCCAAAAATCCATCGGCCGCGCACCGTAGCCGTGCCGGGCGTGTCGTCACGCCACGCCGGGACGCGGCGGCAACTCCTCACGTGGCCCGACTGCACGTGGCCCGACTGCGCTCGCGCGTTCCGCCCCGTACGCGCCGGGCGGGCGTGCGACGAATTAGCGTTCCAGCTTCTTTTGCGGTTCCAGGGGATCCATTCGGCAGCTTCCCTGGAACTCAACGCCCCGATCGATGAAGAGCGACGGCGAGTGGAGGTTTCCCACCATTTTTCCGGGGGCATAAAGCTCGACGGCGGTTGCGGCTCGAATGTTTCCCCGAACAATGCCCCCCCGAACGATCACGGTCGCGACGTCGATCTCCGCGTGCACTTCGGCGCCCTCTCCGATCACCAGCGTGTCCTCGCTTCGAATCTCTCCCCGGAAGACTCCGTCGATGCGGACGCGCCCCTCGAAGTGAAGCTTTCCTTCGAATTCGGTGCCGCGACCCAGGAGGGCGGTGATCTCTGTGGCCGGGAGCTGCTGTTCCATACCCTCCGGGCCTTACCAGGCCCCGGCCCCTGCGGGCAACTGCGCGCGGGAACGTACGCGGGACGGTAAGCGGGACGGTAAGCGGGACGGTAAGCGGGACGGTAAGCGGAGAGTAACCGCGCAATTTGGAGGCTTTTACACGGACATGCTCTACTTCGAGCATGAGGCTTCCCGTGCGTGGTGCGAGCCTCGTTGGGCTCATTGTCTCGGCGCTCGATGCGCCCGTCGCCGCGCGGGCGGACGAGCCGGTGACGCCCCCCATCGATCGCCCCGACGCGGCCCCCAAAGCGCCGCTGAATGCCGGCCACACGCGCGGTCTGGCGGAGGCGCGGTCCCCGGGCTTCGAGACGCTTGCGGACGGATCGACACGGCTGTCCATCGAGTTTTCGGAGCCCGTGACGTACGACACGAAAGCTGCGTCCGGACGGGTCGTCTATGTCGTGAAAGGGGCTCGCGTCGGCCGCCGCAATGACTATAACCCGCTCGTCACGGTTGCGTTCAACACGCCCGTCACAACCGCTCGCTTGGTTGCGCACGGGCGTGACCTGTGGTTCGTCGTCGATCTGCGGGCGCCGGTGAAACCGGAGGTCAAGACGGACGCGGCCAAAGAGGGCGGCGTGGTCCTCCAAATCGAGTTTCCAAAGGGTGACTACGTTGTGGCGGCACCCGATCTTCAGCCTGCGGACGCGCCGGCGCAGGCATTCGAGAGTGATCGAGCGGCCGACCCATCGGCCGCGAGCGGGGCCGACCCGGCCCCGAGGCCCGCGTCGCCCAGGAGAAGACGGTCCGACCACTGATCGCCGGTACCGGCGAGCGCGCGTCGCGTGAACGCCGGGCGGTTCACCTGCATCGCCGCGGGGGGCCTTCTTGGCCTGGCGATCGACGCGCGCGCGCAGACGGCCCCGCCTGAGGAGGCGCTGGCCCTGCCGCCGGTGGCCACCGAGGGGACGTCGGGCGTCGCGTTTGGAGCGGACCAGGTCCGGCTCGATTCGAGGTCTCAGTCGCTCGATGTAGCGGGCAACGTTCGCGTCGACGAGCCGCCTTTTCATCTCACCAGCGAGGCGCTCACGTTGAAGCGGGTGCCCATCGGCGTGCAACTCCGCGGGCGCGGCAAGGTGTCCTTTTGCCCGTGCCTGGGAACGCCCCTGGCGATTCGCTTTTCGGGTGCGACCGTGGCCCCGCCGTACGATCTGATCCTGGAGGACCCCGTCCTGGAGGTCTTCGGGATTCCGGTCGCGTGGGCGCCCGCGGCCTGGCTCCGGTCGCCGGCCCGCGTCGGACTCTTGCCGCCCGATGTCGCATGGCGCGGCGCGGACGGGTTCTTCGCCGGCGGAGGGGTCCACGTGCCGTGGCAGCCAGGAGATGCGGAGCACGGGGTGGACTTGCGGGCGGGAGGATATGTCGCAGGAGGCTTCGCGGCGCAGACCTCCGTAACGACCGCAACCACCCGCACGCGTCTCGGGTGGGACCGGCTCCATGGAGACGACGGCCTTTCGATCGATGCGTGGGGCGCCACAGCGGCCCCCGCGGGCGCCACCTCCTCGCAGGACGCCCCGTCCGTGGCTTGGCAGGTCGGCGCCCTTCGCGGAGCGCGCGCCGTTCGCGCCGCTACCGACGTCGGGGAAGCGGCGCGACCGTTCGACCGCGGCCAGGCGGAGGCCCTATTGCGGCCGTACGGCTGGACCGTCGCGTCGCGCTTCGAGACTGTGGCCCTCCGCGGCGGCGCGCCGTCCGATTTGGGAGCCGCGGGGCCCGTCGTCGTTGTTCGCCGCTCGGATGCCGTGGGGCACGCGGGCGCGTACGCGGCGACGCTCGAGGCCGGGCAGCTGGCGGGCGCCGGGCGGGGCGCCACGAGCTTTGCGCGTGGCGAGGGCGACGTCGGATGGTCCGCGCGGTTTGGCGCTCTGGGCGCGTCGCTCGGGCTGCACGGTCTGGGTGACCTTGCCAACGACGGCGAACGCCGCGCGGGCGACGGCGCGGGCCAAGCGCGTCTGTCGATCCGCTTGCCCTTGGCGCGCAGCTTCGATTCATCCGATCCATCGAACCCGTGGGTGCACACGACCGAACCGCGCGTCGAGTTTGCTGCGCTGGCCGCGCGGGCGGACGACTCGGAGATCCTTCCCGCCGGCCACGGCATGGCCACGCCGAACGGTGGCGCGTGGGTGGCGGCCGTCGGGTGGGCGAACGCCCTCGGGCAATGGGGTTCGCGGTCGATGGGTGACATCGACGCGAGCGCGGGCATCGTCGGAAATGATCGCCAAGCGTGGATCGCGCTGCGGGGGCGGGCTGCGGCGTCGGGGCCGTGGCTTTCGGTGCGCGCAGACTTTGCGCGCGTTCTTTCGCGAGCCAGCGAAGACCGCGGAGGGGCGTTCGTCGCGCACGCGCGCATCGGCAACGGCGCGGGCCTTCATGTCGTGGCGCACGCCGCGGAGCGCGACGGCGTGGATCCTCTCCTGGCCCGCGCCCTCGTCGATCCGACGCTCGAACCACCGAGCGGCTTCTTGGTCGCGCCGGGCTGGACTGGCGGGCTTGGTCTGGGTCTACCGCTGGGCTCACGGGTGAGCGCGCGTGGGGGCGCCGATGTCGACCTCGACGCGCGCAATCTCGTGTCGGCCGTCGGCGCGATCGAGCTGCATGATCCGTGCGACTGCGTCGTGGTCCGGACCACGGCGTCCGAGCGGATCGGGCGCGGAGGCATCGACGTCTGGATTTCCGTCGATCTACCGATGGCCGAACCGCACTCGGCCGTCCCATAGGAAGATCCGCAGCCGCCGCTTGCGCGGCTGGGTCTTCCGATGCTTTGGTGCCGCCCATGAAGGGCGACCCGCGCATCATCGATTTGCTCAACGAAGTGCTTACGGGCGAGCTTACCGCCGTAAACCAGTACTTTTTGCACGCGAGGATGTGTCTCAACTGGGGGTACCAGCACCTTGGAAAGAAGATTTACGACGAGTCGATCGACGAGATGAAGCACTCCGACAAGCTCATCGAGCGCGTTCTTTTTCTCGACGGACTGCCCAACCTCCAGCGCCTGGGAAAGCTGGCCATCGGCCAGACCGTGGTCGAAATCCTGAAGAACGATCTGGCGCTCGAGCTGCAGAGCGTGCCGCGACTCAACGCAGGGATTCAAACCTGCCGGGACGCGGGCGACAACGGGAGCGAGGATTTGCTCACCCGCATCCTGGTCGACTCGGAAAAGCACGTGGACTGGCTCGAGTCTCAGCTCGAACTCGTAAAGCAAGCTGGCGAACCCAACTACCTGGCGCAGCAAATCCGGTAGTTTGGTACGAAAAGGCAATAAGGTCAGGCCATTGCGCTTCGAGCGACGGGGGCTTCCGATTCGTCCTGGACTTGATAACGGAAATCATTATCCTCTGGTGAAGGATGTTCGTCTGTATCTGCCGAGGGGTGACCGAGCACCAGGTCGAGGTCGCCATAGAGTCCGGAGCCACGACCGTCGAGGCTGTGTCGCAAGCGTGCCGCGCGGGGGGCGACTGTGGAGCCTGCCACGGAACGATTGAGGCGATGATCGACGACGGTTTCGAGCGCCGAGCGTGCACTGCCGGGACGGGCCGCCTACCGGTCGTCCACGAGCGAGCACGCGGCGTCGAGCTGCCCCCCGCCAAGCGGCTCTCCAAAAGGCCCGAGGGGGCCGGAGCGCCCTGGAGTCCCTAGGGTAAGTAACCAGGGTCACCCCAAGTCTCGTGTCCGGCGCAGCCGGGTGGGGGCTAAGTAGAAGCAGCGGGAAAGACGCTCGTCTCGCCGGACCGCTTGGTCACTTCCTGCACATTCTCTCGACGAGGTAGGACGCGACATCGCTCGGCTTCGTCCCCGAACCGAAGCCCGCATCGAATCCCAGCTCCAGCGCCAACTGATGATCTACGCGGGGCCCGCCGAAAAGCAGCGTGACGTCGCTCCGCCATCCCTGCCGTTCGAGGAGTTCGACGAGCGCCCTCGCGTTCTCCTTGTGGCAGTTGCGCTGCGTGATCACCTGGCTCACGAGGATCGCGTCTGCCCGTAGCGAGCGGGCGCGCGCGGCGAGCTGCTCGTTTTCCACCTGCGCCCCGAGGTTGTGAACCTCGAATCCCTTGTAGCTTTCCAGCCCCTTGTCGCCAGCGTAGCCCTTGTAATTGAGAATCGCGTCGATTCCGACGGTGTGGGCGTCGCTTCCCGTGCAGGCCCCCACCACCACGATCTTGCGCCTGAGGCGGCGAGGGATGCGCTGCTCGATTTCGTCCCGCGAAAGCGACTCGGTCTTCAGCTCGGCCACGTCGATCGACGCCGGGTCGACGTCGTGATGCGAGTGCCCGTACACCACGAAAAAAGAAAACCCTTCCGCGCAAGTCTCCATCGTCGCCACGATGGGCTCACCCAGGCCATGCAGTTCGGCGAACCGCTTGGCCGCCTCCCGAGCCCGTGCGCTGGGTGGTAGCGCAAGCACGAACGACAGCTGAACCATGCCGTCGCCCTCACGGTCCCCATAAGCGCGCATAGCGATACCTTGTCACAAGGGTAACTAGACCAACAACAAGAGAGAATTCACATAATCCGGCGCTCGTTCGACGACCCCCGCGTACCCTTTGCCCCCCGTTCGCGTGCGCTTCACGTCGGCGAACGCGCCCTGGGCGATGGCCTCCCAGATCGACTCGCGTCGGACCTCCTCGAGCAGCGCGAGGGCTTGGTCCAGAACCAGAATGGCTCGTCCCGCGACGATGCCGTCGGGTTTGAACTCGATCTCGTCACCCAGATGCCTGCATGCCTCGTGCACGTAGCGCGTCGCTTTGAGCGCCAGGTAGCGATCCATCAGGAGCGGGTTTTGCACCGCTTCGCTGAACATCCCCAAGAGCTCGATGCTCTGCTTCGTCGCGACGCCGACGAGATCGAACAGCGCGTCGTGCACGTGCGCGAAGAAAATGTCGCCCGTCTTGTGCTTCGTGGGCGGCATCCATTTGATTGGATGCCGATCGAAGATCTGCCGAACGAGCTGCGCCTGCGCGAGTTCGAGCAAAAAGGAGTCTTTCTGCCACGGGTCAATCTCGTAAGCGTGGCCGAGGCCCATCTGCTCCTCCTTGAGGCCGGCTCGAAGCGCGAAGGCTTCGTTGATGAACTGGCTCGCAAGAACGGTGTGGGCTTTGTCGACGGCGTCGGCCGTCGTCAAATAATTGTCCTCCCCCGTGTTGATGATGATGCCCGCGCGGGCAATGAACCTCCGCGAGACGTACTGATCGACGAAGGTGCGACACATGTTGATGTCGCGAAAGAGAATTCCGTACATCGCGTCGTTGAGAAGCATGTCGAGCCCCTCCACGGCGGCCATCCATGCGATCTCGGCCATGCAAAGGCCCGAGGAGTAGTTCGTCTGCATGACGTAGCGGCCGTGCGCCACGGTCGCTTCGTCGAGTGCTCGGCGTATGACTTTGAAGTTGTCTTGGGTGGCGAATGTTCCGCCGTACCCTTCGGTCGTGGCCCCGTGGGGAACGAAGTCGAGGAGCGACTGGGCCGTCGCCCGGATGACGGCGACGACGTCCGCTCCCGCGTGGGCGGCGGCTTTTGCCTGAACGGCGTCGTCGTAGATATTGCCGGTGGCCACGATGACGTACTTGAGCGGCGGCGGGCCCGAAGGGAGGCGTCGCCGAAGGGCTTCGCGTTCGGCCCGCGCCCGGTCGATGCGGTCGAGCGCTTCGCGCGTGGGCAGAGCCAGCGCGACGCGCGCCGCATCCGGTCCCGGTTCCCCCAAACCGGCGTCGATCCCGGGGCCGAACGCCAGCCGTTCGGCGGCGTCTTGCACGCTCGTTGCGCCCGAAAGGAGAGCGCGGCCGATGAAGAACGAGATGCCCCGCCCCAGCAGGCCCGCCTGGTGGTACCGGTCGACGGCGGTATTTACGAGGGGCACCCCTTGTTCGTCTACGCCCTCCGCGCCGTACGCGCGCAATATGGTCCTTTCGACGCCCACGCTCGTGTGGGTATCGATGTAGCTCTGCACGTCATCTGCGATCGCCCCGGCGAGCTCGCGGCAGCGCGCGACCTTACGGGCATCCATCGGGACAGTTCCCATCGTCTTCGAGGGTTGCACTGCACCCGCCGGCCGGTCAATTCAGCAGCAGCAGCACGGCCGCATACGTGATCAGTCCGACCGCAACGACGCCCTGCGCGAGGCGCGCGCGGCGCTCGTCGGCGCCGACGGCGAGTGCCAGCCATCCGAGGCCGCCAAGAACGGCAACCACCGAAGCCGAAAGCGCGGCGAAGGACCACGGCGAAGGAATCGGCTCGTGCGCGAGGGCCTCGAGCATCGCTTGAGCCGCCTCGCGGGGCCTCGCCGCGGCCGGCCTCCCGTCGTTGGTGGCCGCGGCGTCCCAGCCGGCCACGCGCGCCAGCCCCGCTTCGGCCTCGGACCGCCAGCGTGCACCGCTGGCGCCCGGCGCCTGCGTGGCGAGCGCCGCCGTGCGTGCGGCGCCATAGGACAGGAGGGCCGTCGCGGCGTCGCCTCGCGTTTCTGCGTCGTGCCCGATCGCCTCCAGGCACTGTTCGCCGCGCTCGGGCCAAGGACTCGCGGGGACGAAAGCCTCGGCGGCAGCCCGCGCGTGCCGGATCGCCTCGGGCCAATCCTTCCGCGACGCCGCGTCGTTGGCTGCCGCCACCTCCCGGCGCCCCACGGCCATCTGGTGTACCGTCGCCACCACGAGGACAGACGTCACCGTCAGCGCGGCCAGCGCGACCGCGGAGGCGGCCGGTCGGCGAAGGGGCGCGCGGCCACGGCTTGCCGTGCTTGTGGCCAGCGCGGGCTGCGTCATGTGAAGTCGCGCTTGCGAAAGACGAGCGCCCCGACCACGAGCAGGGCCGCCGCGTACGACGCCGCCTGCACGCTCGCCAGCCCCACGTACGGCCAAACGGGCTGCGTCGCAATTTGACCCAGCAGCAAAGGGCGCGCGGGAACATAAATGTGCAGATTGGGCACCACCCGCGCGAGCACGCTCCCCGCAACCGCGGCCAGGGCGCCAAATTGCTTCTTGGGCAAATGGGCCAGCGTGTCGGCCGATCGGCCAATGACGAAGATCATCGACGTGAACGTGGCCGTAAGAAACGGCGATGAAAAGGACGCAAATAGCGTTGCCACGGCCGCGACCACGGCTACCTCGCAGACCGCGAGAACCGCGGCAGCCACAACGAGCCCACGTTCTTCGAAGGCGGGCGCCGCGAGGACCCATGCCGCGAGCGGAAGAGCGATTGCAAAGGGGATGACCGCAAACACCCGTGCGTGGCGGAGCCGCGGCAGGACGGCGCCTAAAGCGGCCAGCCACGCAAGCGCCGCCGCGCCCAATTTCCAGGCCTCCTGACCTGCCTCGAGAGCCAGAAACGCGAGGACGGCCGCGGCCTCGATCCCCAAGAAAACGCCCACCGTCAAGACCGTGCCCGCATACTTGCCGACCAAGTATTCCCATCGGCGGATCGGGCGCGACAGGATCGGAAACACGGTCTTATACTCGAGCTCTCGATAGAGCGATGTGGACCCGATCACGATCGCAACGAGCACGCCATAAAACGACAACGCCGCCGCCCCGAGATCAGCGACGACTCGTATTTCGTTATGCAGCGAGAGCGACGCGACGACCACCGAGTACGCGCACGTCGCGAGGCCCAGAGAGAAAACCCCGAGCAGCAGGCGGGCACGGACCGCCTCGCGGTAGGTGTTGAGGGCGATCGCCCAGATTCGCGGCAGCATGGGAGGCCCTGGACGTATTACCGCGCCGCGCGAAGCCCTGCCGCATTTCGTTGGAGGACGTATCCGCGCACGCGATCGGCCACGGAGAGCGCCAGGTCACGCACGCGATCTTCGAACATGTCGCGCAATAACCCGGGTCCCATGTCGATGAGGACTCCATACGTCACGAGGGCCCGCCCGTCGCCCAGGGGGACAGCGCGCAGAAAGCCCCACGCGTCCGAAATGTCGTGGTTATGCCTCGGGTCCATCCAAAAGCGCACTTCGCGCTCGCTCCGGTGAAGGCGCAGCGTGTAGGTCGCCTGAACGAGCGCCGTGCCTTGTGTCACCTGGACGAGCGCGTCGCCGCCCGCATGGCCGGCATCGCGCGCGGCGCGCGTTCTCGGGAGAATCCGGCGCAACGTATCGACGTCGGCGAAGAGCGTGGGCACATCCTCGGCACGCGCGTCGACGATCGTGTAGGTGACCCCGCCGACATAGTGCTGCTCTCCACGCTCGAGCGACTGCGTGCGGACTACCGTTTCCCCGCGCCAAAGCCGCTCCGCTTCGCTCTTCGAGAGCGCCCCCCCGCGGTCCGCGCCCGCTGCCGCGCTCGCGAGCACGAGCCCCGCGGCCGCGACCAAAGCGGTGAAGAAGCACCCCACAACGCCCCAAGTCTAAGAACCGCGCGAGGGACAAGCAAGGGAGCCGGGGCGCCACAGGACAAGGCCGTCACGTCGGATCGGCGGTCGCGCCAAGGGCCTACATGCGCGAGGCCTAAACGCGCCAGGCCCTACACGATGAGCCGTACGGACGGCCCCATCGATACGGTCACACTGCCCCCTCGGGGAGCCTCGTCGCGGGTCGCGCTGGCCGTCGGGTCCGGCGCCGCACGTGGCTCGGCTCCGTTCGGTTCGCTCATCGCGGCGGGCGCCTCGTGCAGGTCCCCGTCCACCATGTACTTGAGGGGCCCCTCCGTGGTTTGCAGGCGAATCTGGCTCGATAGCGCTTCGTAGGCTCGGTCTTCGCGCATCGGTTTGCCCCGACGAATGCGAGGGAGCTCGCGCACGAATTGCGCCGCCGATGCGTAAATCCCAAGCGCGTGAAAGGCTCCGGGCCGTTCGTCGAAGCGATAGAACGGCATGAACCCGAGGCCAATGTGGGCCACGGTTCCAGCGGCGACCGCGAGGTAATCCCGCTCCGGCCAGCGCACGCCGTCTTCGAGGGTGACCGATCCGTGGAACGGCCTGGCCATGCGGCGAATCATTTCACCTCCGACGAACGCGCTCGCGATGCCGCGCATCAGCGTTCGCGCGGCCACGAGAGGCGTCGGTTCGCCCCCGGCGTAGTACTCCGCCAGAAAACCGTGAACGACACCGGCGCCGAAGAGAAATCCGTAGTGCGCCGCCCTCCCCCCGTCGGGTGCCACGTGCAGGACGCGCCGCTCCACCCACGCGAGCGAAGCGTCTGCACGACGTGCGTACTGCGTCACGAGCCGATCGAGCAGCGCTTCGGGCGCGCCGCTGCGCACGCCGACGGAGCTCGCGACCGTGTTCATCGTGCCGCCGCGGAGGAGCGCGATGGGCGGCAAGGGGACTTGTGCGTACGCGTTGAGAAAGCCGGTGAGTGTGACGGCATGGGTCCCGTCGCCCCCGCTTATCGCGAGGACATCGATTGCGCGTCGTCGGAAGTCCTCGGCGATGCCATAAAGCTCCTCGATCGAGCGGGCTTCGCGAACGACACCGGCTTCGCCGAGGCGACGGGCCAGTCGATCGGCCGCGCCGGGATCGCGCAGATTGCGCCGGCTCTTGGGGTTGAGGACGACGCCGATTCCGGACATGCGCACTCGGGTATGGTCCGGCAGTTCAACCTGAGTCAACGAGCGCGAAGAGGCGGGTAAGGTCCGACAGCTCAACGTGCGTCAATGAGCGTGAAGACGCAAACCGCGCTACGCGCCTTGGGGTAGGATTCTGCTCATGAGAACGCCGCTCGATGTAGCCCACGATTCGGTGCTCGTGGTGCCGAATCGTGACCGGGCCACGCTCGTCGTCACGGGGGCCGACCGAGTGTCATGGCTCAACGGGCTGGTCACGTCGGATCTCGCCAAGAAAGGCGTCGGCGAGGCCAGTTATGGCCTCTTCGTGGGCCGCAACGGCCGCATTTTGGCCGATGTGTTTGTGGTGCTCGACGAGACGCGCGCGCTCGCGTCCGTCCCCGTGGCGGTGGTCGCGGGCTTGCAAAAGCACCTGGACCACTATCTCGTCATGGAGGACGCCGAGGTGGCGGCGAACGTCGATGGGTTCGAAACGTGGACGGTTCATGGACCCCAATCGGAGGGCGTTCTCGCGGCGGCGCGACGGCAAGGAGGCGTGGGTGGACTGGTGGACCGCACGGGGCTCGGAGGCGCCATCGTCTTGGCTCCGGTCGAGCGGGCGGCCGCCGTCCGGTCGGCCATCGAAAGTTCGTCGGCGGAAAGGGGGGGCGCTGTCGGCGATGACGGCGCCTGGGAGGCTCTGCGCCTCGAGTGCGCGGTCGCGCGGTTCGGGCTCGATTTCGACGACAAGGCGTACCCACAGGAGGCCGCGCTCGAAAAGGTCGCGGTGAGCTTCAGCAAGGGCTGCTATCTCGGCCAAGAGGTCGTGTGCATGCTCGAACTGCGAGGCCACGTGAACCGTAAGCTCGCGGCTCTGATCATCGACGCGGGCCACGCGCCCCCGCCGGGAACGACCGTGGCCGACGCAGCGGGTGGGGCCATCGGTGTGATCACGAGCTCGGGGATGTCGCTCTCGCGCGGGAAACCCATTGCGTTCGCGATGCTCAAGCGCGCGCACACGGAACCGGGAGCCCGTGTCTTCGTGGGCGCCGCGGGCGCGCGCGTGGTCGAGCGACCGGCCCCCGGGACATGACGCCCGGCGTGCCGCGCCGTCGGGCTCGTTCTTTCTCGGCCCGCGAGCTTGCCCCACGTTGGCCGCGATGGGTCAGCGCGCGGGCCGCATGGGTCGGCGTCGCGCTGGCGCTGGCCGGGACCGATTGCGTACCGAAGGCCAATTACGATCGCGCCCTCGCCGACGCGGCGTCGGCCAAGGCGGCCGACCAAGCCAAGCAAAACGCCGACGCGGCCCGAATTCGGAGCCTCGAACACCAGATGGCCGATGACCAGGCCACGACACAAGACCTGGACGCGAAGCTGAGTGACCTCACCACGGCGGATCACAATCTCCAGGCGAAGCTGGACGAGGCCACGGCCATCAACCAGCAATTGCGAGACGAACTCGCGCGCTTGGGTAAGGACGTCGACAAGATATTGGTCGAGCGTGGAACGCTGTCCAAGTCCCTCGAGGACGCGAAGGCGCGTCTCGAAGAGCTCCGCAAAGCACAAGCCGCCGCCCAGGCACGGGCGGAGCTCTTTCACGAGCTCGATCGGCGGTTCAAGCCCCTGGAGGACGCCGGACAGATTCGCGTCGAGTCGCGCGGTGGCCGGCTCGTGATGGAGGTGGCGGGTGACCTGCTCTTTGATGCGTCGCGTTCCGAGCTGCGGGCCGCGGGCAAAGGGGCGCTCATGGAGATCGCCCACGCTCTGGCCATGACCTCGCAGTCCGCGGCGGGCCGGCGGTTCCTGGTGACGGCGAACGTCGACCCTCCCGACGCGCGAGAGGCAAAGGCGCGCCATCCGAAGTCCCTTTGGGCCCTGACGGCGGAGCGCTCGGTCGCCGTCGTGGAGGCCCTCGTGTCGTTCGGTGTCCCGCCGATGGCGCTCACGGCGGCGGCGGCGGCTTCGTTCGATCCGCTCGTCGGCAACGATTCCCCCGAGGGGCGGGCGAAGAATCGTCGCGTCGAGATCGCGCTTCTGCCCTCGAGTGGCGAAGCCATCGCGGTCGAAGCCGCAAAGTAGTCAACGACAGCGCGAACTCTCCGCCTCTCACTGGGTGACGAAAAAGCGCCATCTTTGATATGTCCCTTCGGTGAAGTCCCCGTTGGGCGAGGAGCCGACATTGATCTCGGAGTTACCGCCGGCAAGCGGCCCGGTCGCGGTTCGGGTGAGCGTGAGGTGGATGATGTCGCCGTTATTGCCGCTGGGCTTGTCGAACGCAAACGACAGCGACGGTCCTGCGTCAGCCCCATAGTACTCGCCCTCGCCCACGTACCAGTCGGGGGTCTTTTCGGTTGAAAAGAGGTGGAGGGTGATCGTTCGGGACTGACCGAGGGGCACACTCACGCCGGTCGTGGGAACGAGGAGCGCCGTCGGGTCGTCGGGATACGGGGTAAAGAACGTGTCGTCGAGGTCCGGTGCCGAGTTGAAGTAGGCAGCGGCAATGGGCGGGACGCACGGATCTTGATTGGCCTCAGCCGCCTGGTTCGACCAGCTGCGCTGAACCATAAAGTTGCCGACCATGCGTTGGTTGATCTTGGCCTCGGCCTCGGAGTTGAGGCACATGTCCGCGAGCTCGCTCCCGAGATACTCCGAGCCGTTGTAGTTCCAGGCCAGGTGATCGAAGTCGACGAAGGAGAAGGACGCGTACCCCGAGGGATCCGTCGCCGATTCGATGAGCTCGTGGGACGTCGCCGCGGTGACGTGATCGATCCCGGTCAGGCCGTTGAAGCTCGCGCACCTTGCGATCACGCCGTAGACGAACGATGGACCCACCGCGCTGCTGGCGCCGTCGGGGCCGGCGTCCGTGCCTCCCTCGTCCACGCCATCGGGCGCGATCCCGCCGTCGACGCCTTCACCGCTCTGACTTTGACCGCTCTGGTTGTGGTAGGCCCCGAAGGCCTGGCAACTGATGCCCGCAGAGTCGGTGATGGTGGTGGCCTGGGGATAGAAGACGACATACACGTGGTTTGCGGTGATCGCCGGCCACTGCGGGTGGGTTCCATCGAGGTAACCGGCCAGAAAGGATTGGATCTGCGCGTCGGTGATCGCGGAGGGGACGGCGTCCGAAACGACGATCGACGGCGCGACCTGAAGGGCGCCGACTCCGTATTCGCTGGTCGTGGCGGTCCAATAGGCCGATCCAACGAGCTCGGCCAAGAATTGCTCGATTTGCGATTGAAGCGGATCGTTCGCAAAGAAAACCGGAATGACCTTCGGCGCGAGCAATACCGGCCCGCCGAAGGTCTGGACCTGTGGGAGGCTCGCGTGCGCCGCGGGCTCCCACGTCGCGACGGTCGCGTCGGTGTCGGTCGGCGCCGCGGAGTCGGTCGCCGCGTCCGTCGGCGCCGCCGAGTCGGTCGTCGCGTTGGCGTCAGCCGCAGGCGCGGCGTCGGTGAGTGCGTCCGGCGCGGCGTCGGGGAGCGGCATGGGAGGGCTCTCTCCGGACGTGTCGCCGCAGGCGGCGAGAACCCAGAGCCCAGCGAACGAAGTGACCCGTAACGAGCGTGCGCAACGAAGTCTCATATGAAGTGTCCCTTTCGAGTATGACGCAATTCTCGCTTAGCACGCGCCGATCCAACCAAACGCGGCCGCGAATCGCGCTACCGTAACGCGAATGCCCGATAGGACGCGAAGATCTCGGCGCCCGCCGGCGAGAAATGGCCGGAAGGGCGCTGACCATCTTCCGCCAGGTGACGACCGGTCGTCGTCACCCGAGGGCGAACGGCAATGTGCAAAGCCTGGAGGTCGACCGAAGGGGCGCGAAGGGCGCGGCACGTCGAGGTGACGCGTTTCAGAGTTTCAGAGAGGCTCCCATCGGAGGGAGTCGCCCACTTCCGTCGAGATTCGTTTCGCGAGCCATGGACGGGCGATCGGCATGACGAAAAGCCCCCCGCCGCTGCGGTCGTCACGCGCATCGGCGTTGCGCTTTCCCGTGGAGAAAAATGCCACTAGGCGCCCGTCGGGGCTGCAGGCCGCGTACGTGTTGGCGCCTTCGTGCTGGGTGAGCCTGCGGAGCGAGCCGCCGCTGGTGTCCGTGGCAATGACGTCCGCCCCGGCGCCGACCCCCACGGTATAGACGAGGAGCAACCCCTGCGGCGTGTCGCAAAAGACGGGCGCGCTCGCCATAAAGCCCGGCGGCGAGACCGGTTTGCCATCCACGTAGACGCGCTGAACCGGCGTCCCGGCGACGTAGGCCGTCTTGCCGAGCGGCCCGAAGACGGGATGATTGGCGAACGGGGGAGACGCCGAGGACGCGAGGTGGCCGCGGTCACCGGTCCAGAGCTCGCTGCGGCCCTCGGTCATCACGGTCAATGCAAGCCGCGCGTGATCGGTGCTGAAGGCGACGCCCAAGATCGAGCCCGGGATGGCGATCGGCACGGGGATCGCGCTCGGACCGAAAACGAGGCGAAAAGGCAGGTAATCGGTCGAGAGCGCGTAAAAGATCTGACCGCCCGGACCGAACGCAGGAGCAACCGCGGTCGCGTCGGTAGGACTGATGGGACGCAGGTCGAACCCGTCGGCGTCGAGTGCGAACACGCGCCGCCAGCGGCCCACCTTTTCGGCATACGCCATCTCGCTGGCAAAGCCGCCCGGACGTCCCGTCAGCGCCCCCAACAGCCTGTCCACGAGGCGGTGCGACGCCGCCCGAACCTCCGTGGTCGCGGTGGGAACGACCGTGCGGAAGGCTGGCTTCGATTCTGGAATCTGCGCGTCGGGCGTGGAGGCGGCCTGCGCTCCCGGTGCGCCGGCGTGCGCCACGGGGGGGGGCACGTACGCTTCGCCGACCAGCTCTGTCCTCACAGAGTCGTTAGGGGCGGGTTGGGCGAATACGCGCAGCACGTACTCCGCGCCCTTTTCGCGCCATGCGGCGAGATCGAGCGGGCTCTCTTGCGTGAACAGGCCCGGGGGCGCCAAGCTCGCGTCCTCGACCTCGAATTGGCCCGATAGCTCCATGTCCCGGCGCACGACGAGGTTCACGATGCTGTCCGCCACACCGGTGCTGATGAGAGGCACGACGGCCATCTTCGGGAGCGGAGGCAGGCCGTTTCCCGACCCATTGACCTCCACGGTGCCGAGGAGCCGTTCGTCGGCCTCGCCTTCGGAGGCCGCGGTGGGCGCCACGGGAGGGGTCGGGGCGGCTGCCGCCGTCGCCCGTCCCGCGAGCGCGGCCGCGCCGCATGCAAACGCTCCCGCGATGGTCAGGACCACGAAGCGGTCTGTGGCGTTCATTCGCAGAGCCCCTGCACGCTGCATTGAAAGGCCACGGGGATGCTGCTGCCGAGCATGTCCGGGTACAGGGGTGGTGGGGCCGGGAGCTCGCTGCCGCCGGACTGGATGCGCGACAGCGTCGCGCGCACTTCGCCATCGAACGTGGAATCGCCGCTCGGCTTCACGACCGAGAAGCTACCTAGCTTGCGGTCGGCCGTCACGGTCACGATCGCCGTGGCGCGGAGAGTCTTCAGCGTCGCGAACGGGAGTTTCCCCCGGATGTCGAACCGGGACATGAACCACGCGCCCAACTGGTTACGGTATATGTCCGCCGCGCGCGCCTTGAGCGGATCGGTCTCCGTTCCGTTGGCAGCCCCCTGCTCCGAGCCTTCTATCGACGCGGCGGTGGCCACGGTGCCCGCGTCTTCTGGCGCGACCGGACCGGGCTTGCCCGTGCTGACGGGGTTGGGCTCCGTCGACGCGTCGGGTACGTTCGAGGTGGGAATGGCTTCCGGAGTCTTCTCGGCCAGCGGCGACGGAAGGGGCGCCTGCGATTTGGCGGCTGCGGGCCGTTTGCGCTGCCAGGGAGAGGGAACCTTGCTGGGGTTCTTGCTTCCGAGCTTGAGGACCGGCGTGATCGCGACGGCGATCGGCCGCGCATTGTCATTCGAGATATCGGCCTCGATGAGGGGAGGCGAGGGCATCGAGAAGGCTGCGACGAACGCGATCTGCGCGAGCAACGCGACGGCGCACGCGATCGTGATGTCCTGCGCGTCGAACGTCCGCCGCGCGTGCGTCGTCATGGCTTGCCCTCCTCAGGCTCCACGAGCAGATTGAGCGAGGTGACGCCGGCGGATCGAGAGGCCGCAACGGCGCGGGCCACGACGCCGTAACGCGCGTCCTTATCGGCCCGGATGTAGAGTTCGTGCTCTTTCTGGACACGGGCGTTTTGGAGCAGAACCTGCTCGATGTTCTTCGTGACATCGTCCTCGCCGAACAGAATGTGCTCGTCCTTCGTGATCGAGACGACGAGCTTTGCGTCCCTGATCGGCGTATTGGACGCCTGCACTTCGGGCAGTTCGATCTGCAGGCCCGACGTGAGCAGCGGCGCCGTCACCATGAAGACGATGAGAAGCACGAGCATCACGTCGACGAGGGGCGTCACGTTGATTTCGCGCAGCCCGCCGCTGCGATGGCGCGTCGAAAGGGGCACCGGGTCGCTCTGCCGTCTTTCGCGAACCTACCGCCCCGCACGCGCAACGGAGCGCGAGGCGGCCGTCGGGAACGCGAGAGGCGCGGGCGCCCCCTCGGGCGGAGAATGCTCGGCAACGATCGCGGCCCACTCCGCCGCCGCGGCCTCGAGGTCGGAGACGAAGTCGACGACCGTGTCGTCGATCCAGTTGTAAAAGAAGACCGCGGGTATGGCCGCCGCGAGCCCAATCGCCGTCGTGATAAGGGCTTCGCCGATGGCGGGGGCCACCACGGGCAGGCTGGCGGTCTTGGCGGCGCCGATTCGAATGAAGGCGTCCATGATCCCGTAGACCGTCCCGAAGAGGCCTATGAACGGCGCTCCGGCCGCAATGAAGCCCAGAAGCCACATGAGGGCGCGGGCGCTCTGCCCCTCGATCAAGATCGCCCGTCCCGCCACGGCGCGAAGGCGTTCGAATTGCGCGCCGGCGCCGCGCACGTAAAGCTCGCCGATCACGCGTGCGCCCGGGGCCGGGTGCGATCGTGCGACTTCGAAGAGCTCACCGAGCGAATTCGCGCTTCGGGCGCGCCGGTCGAAGTCTCGCTCCACGGAACGCAGGCGTCCGAGCTGCATCAGCTTGAGTACGGCGATAATCCAGACGAGGAGCGAGCAGCCGACGAGCAAAGCGATCGTCGTCCTGATCGGCCACGCGGCGTGCATAAAGAGCCCGACGAGATCGAGCTTCACGGTCGGCGCGTCGGCGGCCGAGCCGGCGTCCGCGACGGCGCCCACGCTAAGGGCCATGTCCAGCAGCGTCATCGCGCGCTTCGGCGAATCACTGGCCGAGCATCATGTCGACGCGGCGGTCGCGTGCCCAGGTCGGATCGTCGCTTCCTGTGGCGTCCATCGCGCCGCGCGAGGTCGAGTCCGTCTTGCTCTTGTCCATGCCATTGCCCACCATGTATTGGGCCACCGAGTCGGCGCGGGATTGGCCGAGCGTCATGTTGTAATCGCTGCCGCCGCGGGGGTCGGCATGGCCGACGAGCTTGAGCGTGCGCCTTTTGAGCGGGCCGCTCACGAAGCACGTGACGACCTTGCCGAGGACATTGGCATCCGATTGGCGGATGTGGGCTGAATCGAAGGCGAAGAACGCATCCGGCTCATTGATCCCGCACGCCTTGACGATCTCGTCGGAGATGCGCACGGCACTTGCGGTCGGCGAGTCCGGCGGCTGCGGCGGCAGCGCATTGGGCGGAGGGGATGCCATCGGCTCGGGCTTTACGGCCTCGGCCGTCCTCGGCGGCGGCGGAGTGTCGCCGCAACCTAGAAGTGAGCTGGCGGCAGGGGCGAGAGCGAGTGCAAAAGCGAACGGAGCTACGTATCGAGTGTTCGAGGTCATCTTCGATTTCTCCAGTCGGCCGTGCAACGCTTTGAACGGCTTTAATCTTCCGGGGAGCCTAACGTCAAGCAAAGTGCCCTTGTGGAAATGCCGAGGCCAGAGCCCGCCCCGCTGAGGCGCGGGAATTTTGCGCGACGGCCTGTTCGTTCAGGCCGGCGGAAGGTCACATCCGGCGCTCGAGCTTGAAGTGGTGCTTTCCGGCAACGTCGTCAAGGCGGGTGACGCGAAGCATCTCCAACGCGATTTCGCGAATACGGCCTTCTTTGCCGACGCGCAAGTGGAGACGATCGCCCTCGCTCTTGATGACTTCGCAGCTTCCGAACGCGAAGTGCTCGACGACATCGCCGGCCTCCGGAACCGGCGCGTCGAGATACGTCACCCCGGGCCGGGCGGGCCGGAGCGGTACGGCCGTATTCGTCGAAGAGGTGGCCCCGCTGGAGGCGGCGGTGCGGGGGCGGCCCGCCGCCTCGCGCGTAGTGTCGGCGCTTGCATCGAGCGCCGTTGACCAACCCGCCTGTGCGGGCGCGGGGTTGACCTGCGCGGGGGCCACGGCCGCTGGCCGCGCCGGAGCGGGCGCCGCCCGTCCGATGATAGGCTCGGAGCCGCGCGCGAGCGCCGACGACGAGGACGGCGGTCCGGGCGCGAACAACGACACACCGGCGGTCACATCGAACGTCCGCTCGAGGGCCAGGTCGTCGAAAACCGTGACGATCGCCTCAATCGCGATGGCGCGCGCGCTCGTGATTTCGCCCGCCAGCGTTTCGAGGCCGCTGTCCGTCTCGCGGGCGAGCAGGGCGCGGAGCGAAACCGTGGGCTCTCCTTGGTCGCCCAACCCGGCGCCACCTTCGAGCGAGAGCACCTGCAGCGGGCCGGCGATGCGCCGCACCCCGCCGAGGCCGCCGCGTTCGGCGTTGAACGCTCGAAGGTCGACATCGGCCAGAACTCCGCTCGCGCGAAGCCAGCCGCACATCACCTGTTCAGAACGGAGTACTGTGGCGAGGACATCCGGAAGCGACTCTCCTCCGCCCACGCGAAGGACGAAGTGCCGGGCCTTTTCGCTGCGGTGAACGAGGAATGTCACGGGCCGAGAGCATGGGTATCATGTTTTAAGGTCACCCGTGTCACGCTGTGTCTCGCTCCGCCTTGCCTTCGGCAAGGCTTCCCTCGACGGGCCTGGCTAGAACGACACGTCGAGGGGAGTGGAACTCCCCTTCGAGCTCCCCATCCCGGAACGTCGCGGGGAGCTGTGTCTCGCTCCGCCCTTCGGGCTCCGCTCGACGACTGCGGCTTGCTTGGTTTGGGATCACCAGGGTCTCGCTCCGGGCTTGTGCCCGTGCGGTCTGCGGCGTAGAGCGCCGTGATGACGTCGCGCACGTCTCCGCCGCCTGACTCGCCTCCGCGTTCGAATACAGGGGGTGTCGCCGGGGCAGTCCCGCCTCCCGCGCCCCGCGCGCGCGCTTCGTGGGACGAGTACTTCATGAACATCGCGCGCGAGGTGTCGACGCGTTCGACATGCGACCGAAAGTTCGTCGGCGCCGTCATCGTGCGCGACAAGAGCATCCTCGCCACGGGCTACAACGGGAGCATTCGAGGGCTCGCCCACTGCGACGAGGACGGGCACTTGATGGAGGACGGCCATTGCGTTCGGACCGTGCACGCTGAAGCCAATGCGATCGTCCAGGCCGCTCGCCACGGAGTCCGCATCGAGGGCGCGACCGTGTACGTGACGGCCAGTCCGTGCTGGGGGTGCTTTCGGCTCATCGCGAACGCCGGCATAGCGCGCGTGCACTTCGGTGAGTTCTACCGCGATCCGCGCATCTTCGAAGTCGCCACGCGCTTGGGCATCGAACTCGTCGACATGTCGGCCGCTGCGGGCGCGAAGGCGAATCCATGACCGGGGCGGCGCGCCGCCTCGCCGTCGCCGTAATCCAAGGCGGCCCCTCCACAGAAGCAGAGGTGAGCCGCGCTTCGGCCGCAGGAGTCGCCGACGCGCTTCGCGAGGCGGGGCATCGCGTGGTTCGGCTGGAGCTCGATGCTTTCCTGAGCGAAACGCTGCGAACCGGCGGTTATGACGTGGTGTTTCCGGCGGTGCACGGCGCGGTGGGTGAGGATGGGGCGCTTCAGGGGCTGCTCGAAGTGCTCGAGCTTCCGTACGTAGGTTCCGACGTGCTCGCCAGCGCGCTTGCGATGCACAAGCGCGTTGCGCGAACGCTTTTCGAGAGCGCGGGCCTTCCCGTGGCGCGCGCAATCGTGGTCGCTCGAGGGGACGCGCCCGCCGCGGCGGAGCGTGCGCGCCGGGAGGTCGGCGCCGAACTCGTCGTCAAACCGTCCTCCCAGGGGTCCGCGATCGGCGTCGCGCGCCTCGGCGCGGAGGCCCCGGCGGGCGACGTGGCGCGCGCCATCGAAGACGTGTGGGCGATTGACGAATTTGCCCTGGTGGAGCACTTCGCGCGAGGGCGCGAAGTGACCTGCGGCGTGCTCGCGCTCGACGCGCCGCACGCCCTGCCGCCGATCGAGATTCTCTCGCCTTACGATGCCTATTACACCTACGAAGCTCGCTACGCGCCGGGCCGCAGCACCCACGTTTGCCCCGCTGACCTTCCGGCCCACGTCACCGAGCGTGTGCAGTCGCTCGCACTCCGCGCGCACGCGGCCCTCGGCTGCCGGGATTTGTCGCGCATTGATTTCATCGTCGGCGATCACGCTGCTCTGGATCGGCTGACGCTCCTGGAATGCAACACGCTGCCGGGCATGACGAAGACAAGCCTCTATCCCGAAGCCGCCGCGGCCTTCGGTTTGCCGATGCCCGCCCTGTGCGATGGGCTGGTCGGGCGTGCGTTCTCTCGTGGCGCGGCTGTGCGAATCGCGCCTCGTGCACTTCCGCGGTGACTGGAACTGCGCTCATCCTCCGGACGTCCCCTGGACATACGCCGCCCCGCAGCGCACTGTTGCTGTACGATGGCTCGCGAATCGCTCTATGGGGAGCGTATTGTCTGGCAGGGGCGCTGTCGGGCCATTTCGGTGCCGTTCGTCCAGAAGGCGGCGGCCCTGATTGCGAGCGTCATTTCGGCGGTAACCCTCTGTTACGCGGTTGTCTTGGCGAGCTCGCTCGGGGTGCCGGTGGGGGGCATGGTTCTCTTCGCGGCGTGGTGCGCAACGCTGGCTCTTGCGGCGTGGCGCGTCCCTCTTTGGTGGAGGTCGCAGGTCGAATACCTGGTCACGGAGCGGCACGTCATCTGGCGGCGCGGCCGCATCCGGCGCTCGATCGCCATCGGGCAAATTAGCTACGCGCTCGTGCGCTGGAACGCCCGCGATGCTTCGCTGGGCGATCTCGTCCTGATTCGCGCGGTTCCGACGGGCGCTCTGCGGCGCACGCTGTCGCTTACGCTGAACGACGTGGAAGGGCCGGACAGGCTGTGGGCTCTTGTGCGTGGGGTTGAACCGAGCGCGCCGCTCGGCAACGCCGCGCGTCCGCTCGCCCAGCGCCTGGACCCCGGAGAGCGGGTGCTGTGGTCGGCCGCTCCGCTCGCCTCTCCCTGGACCACTCGCCGCACGATCACGGCGCTCACGGGCGCGGTCCTGGCGCTGTCATTCGTTCGGGGCGTGCTGCGCTCGGTGCCGTCGCTCGTGAGGGTGCTCCGGCTCCACGCGCTGACTCCCGCCGTGGCCGCTGTGTTGGTCGGGGGCGCGGCCCTCAGCATGCTTTTGCTCCTCGCGGTGGCCTCGGCCGTCGGATACGCCGCCTTCGTACGGCCGTGGCGGCTCGCCCGCCAGACGCGCTACTTCGTGACGGACGCGCGCGTGCTCATCCGCCGCGGCGAGGAGGAGCTGTCGCTCGACCGCTCGCGAATCGCCTACGTGATCGACGCGCCGAGCAAGAAGCTGCACGATGT
This sequence comes from uncultured delta proteobacterium, assembly GCA_963831555.1. Taxonomy (GTDB): domain Bacteria; phylum Myxococcota_A; class Polyangia; order Polyangiales; family Polyangiaceae; genus Palsa-1150. The sequence continues at coordinate 26,064 of CAWHQT010000005.1, read as the reverse complement.
GTTTTTGGTGCTCGATGGCCCGCAGGCACGGGCGCTCGCGCCGAGCGGAGCGTTTGGGGGGGAGGCCTTTGGAGGCGAGGAGGGCAGCGAGGGGCTGCGCCCGGTCTTCGCCGCGATCGATGACGCGGACACGGTGGGGCGCATCTTGCGCGCGACCGCCCTCGAGAAGCGGGCGGCGTAGTGAGTCACCCTGCAGGTGTGGCCGGAAATGGAAGTTGGGGGGCTCGGGGGGAGAGGATCTCCCCCCAAAACCTGGCTCGTGAAAGAGCTGCCCGGCATTTCCGGGCAGTTCTTGAGTCTCGCTCCGCCTTGCCTTCGGCACGGCTCCCTTCAACGTGCCGTGCCATCCAGGCCGCGAGAGCGGAGGCGAGCGAGCGAAGCGAGTCGAGCCGGAGCGAAGCGCTCAGGGTGACACGGGTGTCCAACTAGGGCGACCAGCGTGATCGACATCGGCAGCGTCGTCAACGGAAAGTACCGTCTCGTTCGCGTGCTCGGGGACGGGGGAATGGGCTCCGTGTACGAGGCGCACCACGTGGCGCTCGGGACCCGCGTCGCCATCAAGGTTCTTCATCCCGAACTCGCGCGTCGAACGGGCCTCGTCGAACGATTCTTGCAAGAAGCTCGGGTCGCCGCGCAGATTCGAAGCCCTCACGTGGTGCAAGTCACCGACGTGGACCGCACCTCCGATGGCTACGCGTACATCGTGATGGAGTTACTCGAAGGCGAGCCGCTTTCGAGCGTACTCGAGCGCCAGCGCAGGCTCGCCGTTCCCATTGCGTGCGCGTACACCCTGCAGATTCTGCAGGCTCTCGAGGCCGCGCACGCGCTGGGCGTGATTCACCGGGACTTGAAGCCGGAGAACGTGTTCGTCACGTTCGTGGGCGGCAGGCCAACTCTCAAGCTGATCGACTTCGGCATCGCGAAGGCGAGGCCCGTGGACCAGCAGCAGAAAAAGTTGACTGTGGCCGGCGTCGTGATGGGCACCGCGGAGTACATGGCTCCGGAGCAGGCTCGCAGCGCGGACAAGGTCGACGCGCGAGCCGACATCTACGCGGTGGGCGTGATGCTCTACGAGATGATTGCGGGGGCGCGGCCTGTCCAGGGCGATGACGCGCGTGTGATCGCTCTGAAGGTCGAGCGCGGCGAGGTCATCCCGCTCCTTCGGGTCGCCGCGGGGACACCCCCCGAGATTGCCGGCCTCGTGCATCGCGCAATGGCGGCCCGTCCCGAGCTGCGGTTCCGGACCGCCACGGAAATGCGTCTCGCCATCGAGGCGGGTGCGGCGGCCAAGCCCTCGGCGACGGCGGCCATGACCGGTGCACGCCCTGCCGCAGGTACCCTCGAGCTGTCTGCCGGCTATGCCGGCGCACCCGTGCAGGCGTCCTCGCGTTCGCCCTCGCTCGCGCGCGGCGCTGGCTCGCACGAAGCCGAGCAGACCGCCCCCGTCGCCACGATTCGCGCGCCTCCCATCGCAACCGCGCTCGCGCCTGCAGGTCATGCGGGGGCCGCACTTCCAGTGTCTTCCCCGATGGACGCTCCCCGGTCACCGTGGCAGTCGGGGAGGCTTGTCCTGGCCCTGGTGGCGCTGGCGCTTCTTCTCGGCGCGGGCGTCGCGGGCGCTGCGCTCGTCGGCCTCCTCAACGGCCGACCGGGAGGGTCGATGGGTGAATCCGCATTCTCCGTTCCGCTGGGGTCGCCGAGCACTCGACCCGTGGCGTTGGCCATGTCGGACGAACCGTCCCCCGCCGCAAAGCCTGCCGACCTGCCTTCCCTCGTACCCACGAAGGCGCTCTCGTCCCCGCAAACCGCGCGCCCGGCCCCGTCACCGCCCGCGAGGCCCGCGGCCAGCGCTCCCGATGCGGGAGTGGCCGCCCCGGCGGTTTTCTTTCCGCCCTCGCTACCTAGCGGTCTGCCTCCGTTTCCCAGTGCGTTTCCGTTTCCTTCGGGGTTTCCCACGGGCTTGCCGAGCGGGCTCCCCATCGCGTTACCGAGCGCGTTCCCCACGGCCTTTCCGGCGTGGCCCCCCGCCGCCACCTCGGCTCCTGTCCCCGCGCCGGTCCCGACCGCCAGCGCTGGGGGCGCCTTGTACTGAGCTTCAGGTCACTTCCGTGCCGGGCTACCTTGGCGGGGTGCGGTCTTCGTCGCCGATCCAGCCCTTGCTCACGCTCGCCGAACAGTGGCGCGCGTCGACACGCGGGTCGCGCTGGCGCGCCGCAATCGCGGTGACCGCGATGGGCAGCTCCGTCGCGCTTCTGGGCGCGCGATCCGGCACGCCGTGGACGCGCGTCGCGGCGGCAGTCGTCATCGCGGCCACCGTTGCGTTTGCCTTGGCATGGAGAGCCCTGGAGCATCGCAGGCTTCGCGATCCCCGCCGAATCCTGGGAGGCCCTGTCGGACAGGTGGACCGCGCCCGCGCCGCCCGCGCCCTTCGCGCGCTCTCGCTGATGGGCCCCGGCGGCGATTTTCGCGCGGAGGGGACTTCGGCCGAGCTCGCGCGCGTGCACGTGGCGCGCGCCCTTGCGGACATTCCGTCCGAGTCGGTCGCGGAGCGCGCGGCGCGTGCCGCACGCCGGCTCGGTGCCCTTGCGCTCGCGATCGGCGCTTGCGCCTTGGCGGTCATCCTGGCCAACCGATGGTCCGTGCTCGAGGGGGCGGACGTGCTCGTCGCTCGTCGCGGAGTGGCGCCTTTCCCTATGACGTGGCTCGGGGACGTCGAGGTCAGCGTGCGGCCACCGGAGTATCTGCACCAAAACCCGATTCAGGGGGAGGCGCGGAGTCCGCTGCGGCTCGCGCACGGCTCCGTCATCACGGTCCGCGGCACGCTTCTGCGCCCCGGTCGCCGTCTCTTTTTGAGCGACGGGGTGAGCGAGTGGCCTTTCGTGGATGACGGAGCAGGCGAAGTCGTCGTCCGGTATTCGCTCGATGACAGCCGAGTGCTTCGCGTCGTGGCGCGCTTCGGCGATGTCGTCATCCCGGAAGCCGAAGAACTTGCCGTAGCGTCAATCCTCGATGAAGCGCCGGTCGTCGTGCTCGACGACGCCCCGCGCGAGCTTCGACTTCTCGGCGCAACCGCGGACATCCCCATCAAGTACCAAGCCACCGACGACCACGGCCTGCGCGAGGTGCACCTCGTCCTCCGTTCGGGGACACGCGAGGAGCGGCGCGTACTCGCGCGGCTCGACGGCGATACCACGATGGACCGGGGCGGCCATGTCTTGAAGCTGCGGGACCCGTTTCTGGCCAAGAGTCACGTGCCGGTCGAGATCACGGTCGAGGCCAAGGATAACGACCCGCTCACCGGCCCCAAGTGGGGGTCGAGCGCCGCAATCACGGTCATTCCGCCGGACGTCGGGGATCCAGAGGCGGAGGAGCTCGAGGCTCTTCGCAGGGTGCGCGATGCCTTGGTCGATTCGCTGGCTTGGCGCTTGGGGCAAGAAAGTCCGACGGACCCTGCGGCGAGAAGGGCGTTGGCCGAGACGGACGGTCGCCGTGCGGACCATGACGGAACGCTCTTGGACCAAACGCTCTCGCTGACGCTCGCGGGTGTACGCGTACCTTCGCGCGTCCGTGCCCTCTTGGTCGCCCAGGAGCAGGCGACGCGCAACGCGATTGCGGCGCAACTGCGCGCGCCGTCCGAACCGTCGCGAACCGATGTGGTCAAAGCGACCGAGCGCTTCGTCCTCGTGATCGATGCGATCCTCCGGGGCCTCGGCGTTCGCGATGCACGCGCCTCCGCCATGCAGCTCGCGGACGTCGCCGATGACCTCGCGCTCGGTACGGGTCAGATGAAAAACGACGGCGCCAACGTGCGATCGCGTGGGTTGCCGCGCGTGGACGCGGCGATGGCGGTTCTTCGCGCCGGAGGGAAGGTCATGACGCGCCTCGGTGAGCTCGGGCGGGACCTGGGCGAGATCGTGGACGCCGATCTGTCGCGCGTCGCGCGCGCCCGGGGGGACGGAGACCTGTCGCACGCAGAGCTTGCGGCGCGCGATCTCGCAGCGCGGCTGCGCCAGCCGGATCCGTCGTTCGGGGAGCGCGGAGGCTCTCGACGCGCGGGCGGGGAGTCGGGAGGCGCACAGGGCACGCCGGGCGACGTCGACGAGGGAGCGCCGTCAGACGAGGTCGAGCAAGCGTTCGAGGAGGCAGCGCAGGACCTGGAGAGGCTCTCTCAGGAGCATTCGGGAGAGATCGCCAAAATGGAACAGGCCATAGCGGGCGCCACGAGTGAGGACGAGCGCCAGCAGATGCGCGACGAGGGCAAGCAACACGCCGACGCGATCCGCGAGGCGGCGCGCCGGCTCCCAGCCGTGGGAATGGGGAGCGATTCGTGGACGAGCAAAGGCGCCGCGGCGCGGGACTTGGCTCAACAAATGGCGCGGTCGCTCGAAGAGGGACAGCCCGACAGCGCGGTGCAGAGCGGCAGGAGCGCGCTCGGATCGCTGGACGAGGCGAAAAAAATGTTCCAGCGCGGCGGATGGATGGACGATCCGAGCGGAGAACAGCAGCGAAGGGTCGATGACGTGCGGCGCAAACTCGACGGTGAGGAGCGATGGGCCGAGGAGCAACTCGGCGCCCGGCGTAAGCGCGCGACCGAGCGCGCCCGCGGCCAATTGCGGCAGGGCGGGGAAGACGAGGACAAGCTTGCGGATCGAGCGCGCGATCTCGCGCGAAAGGGACGCGCTGCCGGAGCGCTGCCCGAGCAGGCGACCGACTCGATCGAAGAAGCCGAGCGGGCCGCGCGACAGGCCGCCGACGCGCTCGGCCGGGGCGACGCGGACGAAGGGCTCGAACGGCAGCGCGAGGCCCAGCGCGACCTCGAGGCTGCGCGCGAGCAACTGCGAGGGGACGAAGACGATTCGCAGCGGTCGGGCGACAGTGGCGACGGGCGCGGGGCCACCCGGGATCCCGTCGCAATCCCGAACGCCAACGATCACAAAGGGCCGGAAGAGTTTCGACGTCGTGTGTTGCGGGGCCTCGGAACGGCGTCGACCGGGGCTCTTCGGGATGCCGTGCAGCGTTACGCCGAGGGCTTGTTGCGATGACACCCGCGTGCGCAGGGAAGGCGGCGCGGGCCGCGTGCATCGGAGCGGTGGCAACGGTTTTGGCGTTCGCGGCCCCGGCGCCTTCGCTGGCGCAGAGCCTCATGGTCCGTCGGATACAATCGCTCATTGCGGGACTCGACCTGGACGAGGCACGGCGCGAGCTCATGGTGGCCGACGCCGACGATCCGAATGTGGCCCTCGAACGCGCCCGGCTCGCCATCTACCAGTCGGATTGCGATGGCGCTGCAGCAATCCTGGACCGCTCGGAGGTGCGCAAGGCGGGGGACGGCGAGATGCTCGCGGATATCGCGCGAGGCTGCCAGCGAGTGACGTCGGCGCTCGTGGGGAGCACCGATCCCGAGCGCGGAATCGAAGTGCGCTGGCAGGACGAGCATGACGCCGCCATGGCGCCGCTCCTCTTCGACACCGTCGCAAGAGCCCGTGACAGGCTGTCGCGCGACCTTGGCGTCGACTGGCCCCGGCCGACCCGTGTAGTCGTCGTTCGTGATTTGCTTTCGCTTTCTGCGATGACCGGACTTCCGTACGCGAGTGCACAAACGACCGGTACGGTGGCCGTAGCCAAGTGGGGACGCGTCACGCTGCTGAGCCCTCGTGCGAGCCGGCACGGCTACCCCTGGCGTGACACCGTGGCTCACGAGCTGACGCACCTCGCGGTCACGCGGGCGACCCGCGATCTTGCGCCCCTTTGGCTTCAGGAGGGAGTCGCCAAGCGCGAAGAGGTTCGATGGCGCGAACCGGGGCCGTTCGATGACCGCCCCCCCGTCGACGCCGTGGCGCAGCGGGGAATCGAGCTCGCGCTCGCGCCGTCGCTGGACAAGCTGGGTCCGAGCATCGCCATGCTACCGAGCGCGGATGCGGCCATGGTCGCTTTTGCCGAGGTGACGAGCTTCGTGCGCTTCTATCTCGACACGGAAGGCGAAGGTGCGCTGCCAAAATTGCTGCGTGAGCTAAGAGCCGGAAAGGACGCCGACGCCGCGCTGCTGGCCGCGAGTGGCGCGGACCTGAAAGCCTGGGACGGCCGCTGGCGGTCGTACGTCGCGTCGCGCCCTCGCGCTGCCTTGCCGGGGATCCTATCTTCCGGAGCCGCGGTCGCTACGAATCAAGCTGCGGACGAGGGCACGGGGAGGAGAGGCTCAAGGGCTCGAGAGCGCTCGCAGAGCGAAGGTCCTGGCGGTGGCGGGCCCGACGCGGTGGGGTGGCGAGACCTTCGCGAGCGCTCTCGGCTCGGGGAGCTGCTCCTGGCGCGCGGACACGCGCGGGAGGCCCTGATGGAGCTCGACCGCACGGAGCCCGGGCAGGGGCACGATGACGCACTTCTCTCGCCAAGCGCCCGCGAAGAGGTGATGTCCGATCCGAGTCTCCGATGGCTGCGCGCCCGCGCGCTGGAGGGCGCGGAGCGTTCCGCCGCCGCCGCCCCGCTGGTATCCGATCCGCGCGACGTGGCGTCCGCGTACGGTCCGTGGTGGGCGATTCGAGGGCGGTTGGCGCGGCTCTCGGGGGACGAGCCGATGGCAACGGAATCGTTCGTCGAGGCGGTGAGCAATGACCCATTCGATCCGGAGACCGCTTGCGAGTCCATCGCTCCCACCGAGTCTCCCGTAGACCTCCGGAAGAAGCTGTTGTGCGACGCGGCCCGCTCCCGGGGGGAGCCGCCTTTGGGCGGCGATTGACGGCAGATTGACCCACCGCGCGAGCCCCGGGTACGATGTCTCAAGGGCGAGCAATCGCTCTCCGACTCGCTGACGCAGCCGATGCATCGGGCGGCCTCCCGCGCGCCGCATGCGGCAGGCGTCCTCACTCATGAGTGCCGTCACTTTTGTCGCTGCCCAGATTTTGCGCATGCTGCCGCGTGCACGCATCAGCCACGCCGTTGGCCGCCTGGCCGACCAACCCCTGGCGGCTCCCGTCGAACGGGCCGTGGTGGGGCTCTATTCGCGCGTCTACGCGGTGGTTCTCGACGACTGTGAAGAGCGTTCCGGCTGGACCAGCTTCGATGCGTTTTTCACCCGCAGGCTCAGGGAGGGGGCTCGCAGCATCGATCCTGATCCCAAGACCGTGCTGAGTCCTGCCGACGGACGTGTCGAGTCGATGGGCCGCATCGACTCGAAGGGAACCTTCACCGTAAAGGGTCGCCCATACCGCGTAGAGGAGCTCGTCGGTGGTGCGGAGGAGGCCGCCCGCCTGCGGGGGGGCACCGGACTCGTGGTGTATCTTTCCCCGAGGGACTACCACCGGGTCCACGCTCCCCTCGGGGGCGAGATTCGGCGTATTCGATCGATGCCGGGCGACTACTATCCCGTCAATGCGCTTGGCCTGCGGCACGTCCCCAACCTCTTCTGCCGCAATCGCCGAGTCGCCATCGAGATCGACGGCGGCGCGCCGCTCGGGCGCGTGACGGTCGTAATGGTCGTTGCGATGATCGTGGGCCGGATTACGACGATCGGCGTGAAGGATCGCGACGTGCCCTTTGGCGATCACGATTTCGATCCCCCTTTGCGCGTCGAACGGGGTGACGAGATTGGCGTCTTTCATCTCGGCTCGACGGCCGTGGTTCTGGCCGAAGAGCGCGCCGCGGGGGAGTGGCTGGTGGGCGAGGGGCCGGTGCACTATGGCCAGGCTCTTCTTCGCGCAACCGAGGACGGCGTGAGGCAGGCCAATGCGACGGACGCGAACCAGCGGCTCGCAGATTCGGCGCCGGGGGTAGCGCGATGAGCGAAGAGCGCCACGCGTCGCCTATGACGGCGCCTCTGGATGGGGACGCCGGCGCAAGCGTGTTTGCTCCGGGGACGACGGAACCATCCGTCACGGCAAGCACTCCCGCCCCGAGGGACTCGGCCCTGTTGCCCGTGACGCCGCCGCCGTCCGTTCCTCCGCGCGAGCCCACCGTGGCCCGCCGGCGGCTGTCGCTCCGTATTCCGGACGACGAGATCCTTCGCCCCAATCAGCCCGCGGACGAACGCGCTGCCTCAAACGAACGTCCGCCGTTCGCGCGGCGTTCTCCCATGCCGCCGTCGTCGCAGGGAATACCGATGGGCGCCCTGACGCCGATGCGGATCATTTCAATCGACGCCGAGTCCGCGCCCCCGAGAGAGTGGCCCGCGTCGCCTCCCGAGCCGCCGACGGAGCCAACGTTGACCAGCGTCGACGTCGAGATTCCTTCTGCGCCAGACATCGCTCCGCTGTCGGATTCGATGGTGCCGACTCCGCGCATGCCCGCGGCGCTCGAGGCCGACGAGGTGGAAGTGCGGTTCGATGATGACGCGATGGCTTCCGTTCCACGGGTCATCACGGCCCCGGCGACGGCCGACGATCGCGAACGCCGTTCGGACCCTCCGCCGGAAGTTGCCGCGGAGGATGTGTTTGCGATCGAGTCGACCGACCCGCGTCCGACGGCGAGTCCGGTCGTGCCGATGCAGCTGGGGGCGCCCTCCCAGCCGCCCGTTCCGCGCCCCATCAAACGTGGGGAGCCGGCGCCCAATCGTCCTCCGCTCGTCATTGTTCCTCCGCACGTGGGAAGTATCCCGCCCCAGTCGACGGACAGCGCAGGAACTCGCCGCAAGGGACGGCTCTGGTGGGAAGAGCTTTTCAATGATGACTACGTGCGCGCAACCGAAAAGGTGACGGACGAATACATCGCGCGCGAGGTCCGTTTCATCGAAGAAAGTCTCGGGGTCGAGGGCGGGGGCGCGCTCCTCGACCTGGCCTGCGGCGCGGGCCGTCACGCGGTGGAGTTGGCTCGCCAGGGCTACGAAGTCGTCGGGTTCGACTTGTCGTTGCCGATGCTGGCTCGCGCCGGCGAAGAGGCGCAGGACCGCCAGGCCAAGCTCAACTTCGTCCAGGGCGACATGCGCGAGATGGCCTTCGACGAACAGTTCGACGGTGTGTACTGCTGGAATACGAGCTTCGGCTATTTCGAAGAGGACAAGAACGCGCAGGTCATCGATCGCGTGCATCGCGCCCTGAAGGGAGGGGGCCTCTTCCTCCTGGACGTCATCAATCGGGACTTTCTGGTCCGGCAGTCTCCGTCGCTCGCGTGGTTCGAGGGGGACGGCTGCGTGTGCATGGACGAGATGAGCATCGACTTCATCACGAGCCGGATGAAGGTCAAGCGCACGATGATGTTGGATGACGGCCGATCGCGTGAAATCGAGTACAGCATACGCGTCTACAGCTTGTACGAACTCGGCAAGGTGCTCCACGAGCACGGATTCAAGGTACGCGAGGTGAGCGGCGGGCTCGCGGCACCCGGCGTGTTCTTCGGAAGCGAGTCGCCTCGGGTGATTGTCTTGGCGGAAAAACGATAGGCGCTCGCCATTGCCGGGCCACCGGGAATGTTCGAAAGAATTCGGCACCCTCGTTTACGCGGCGGCGCTGCGATGTTCAGTAGCGTACCCCCAGAATGGTCAGCTCGACTTGCCCGACGGGCCGAGTGAGAACCACGGAATCGCCCGCTCGCCGGCGAAGGAGCGCGCGACCGATCGGCGATCGCCAGGATACGTGGCCGCGCTCGAGATCGATCTCGTCCTCCCCCACGATGCGGTAGGTAGTTCTCACGCCGCCTTCGTCTTCAACGTCGACGTAGGCGCTAAAGTACGCGATCTCGACGGCGTCACCGCGAGGATCCACGACCGTGATGCTCTCCAGGCGCTTGGTTAGCCAGTGAATCCTGCGGTCGATCTCACGCAGCTTCTTCTTGCCGTAAATGTACTCGGCGTTCTCGCTCCGGTCCCCCTGGGCGGCCGCGTCGGCCACCTCCTGAACGATCTTGGCCCGGATCTTCCACTTCAAATCGGTCAGTTCCTCCTGGAGCCGCTTTGCGCCCTCGCGCGTGATGTAGTGGCGACCGGCCTCGGCGCCCGCCGTCAAATGGCTGCGCTCGGTGACAGAGCCCCCTCGCGCAAGGGCATCGGACCGGGTTCCGTGGGCTCGCTTTCACCGACCGGACGCTTGTAACGACATTCCTTGTTCACGCAGGCGATCATGGGCTTGGCGCGTGTGCCTCCCAGGACGAGGAACGGCGCAGAGCAGTTCGGGCAGGGCTCCGTGATCGGCTTTTGCCACACCTTGAAGTCGCACTTGATCGACTCGTTGGCGTAGTTCGAGCAGCCGTAGAACGTCTTGCCGCCGCGCTTCTTCGAGCGGATCTCGATGATGTCGCCGCCACACTTCGGGCAGGGCACCCCGAGGGGCACGGGCTTGGCGTTCTTGCACTCGGGATAGCCCGTACACGATAGGAACTCGCCAAAGCGTCCGCTCTTGACCACCATGGCTTTGCCACACTTGTCGCACGCGATGCCCGTTTCGCGCGGCTGGGTCGGATTGCCATCGGCCCCGAGGTCACGCGTACTCTTACACTCGGGGTAGTTGGCACATCCCAGAAACCAGCCGTTTCGCGACCAGCGCTTGAGCATCATGCCGCCGTCCAGTTCGCACTTTTCGTCGGTCGGCTCGGGCTCGGGATTCCAGCGCTTTCCTTTCTTGCTCACGTCGAGCTGTTCGCGGAATCGCTTGTAGAAGCGCTTCAGTAGGTTGACGCGCTCCTCGTTACCGGCCTCCACTTCGTCGAGCTCCTCTTCCATCTTGGAGGTGAAGGCGGGGTCCATGAAGTCCAATTCGCTACTGACGAGCCCATCGACCACGAATTTGCCGAGCGTCGTCGGCTGAAAGCGCGTCCCGTCCATCTTCTCGACGTAGTCGCGCGCCTGCACCTTGCTGATGATCTCTGCGTAGGTACTCGGCCTTCCGATGCCTCGCTCCTCCAGTTCGCGCACCAGCGACGCTTCGGTATAGCGGGCCGGAGGCTGCGTGAATTTTTGGTCGGTGATGATGCCCGGCGGAGTCACGAGACGGAGCGTCTGGCCCTCGGAGAGCTCCGGCAGCGTGGCCTCTCCGTCCTCCGCGAGCAAATCCTTACCGTCCTTGTCGGCGCCCTGCCGCTTCTCCTCATCGCTTTCGCCTTCGCCCGCCAGGGCCCCGGCCTTGGTCGATTCGCCCTTTTCGTAGGCCTCCAGCCAGCCGCTGAACTTCAAAATCCGGCCGCTTGCGCGGAGCCCGTACGTGGCCGAGGCGGACTTGGCTTCGATGTCCACGCTGGTCTGGTCGTAAAGAGCGGCGGCCATCTGGCTTGCCAAAAAACGGTCCCATATCAACTTGTAGAGCTTGAATTGTTCATCTTTGAGATGACGGCGCACGGTGTCCGGCGCAAGCTCGAGCGACGTCGGCCGAACGGCCTCGTGGGCGTCTTGCGCGTTTTTCTTGGATTTGAAAACGTTCGGCTGGGCGGGGACCCATTTTTGCCCGTAGCGTTCGCCGATGAAGGCTCGCGCTTCGTTGACCGCGTCCGGAGACAGGCGAGTCGAGTCCGTTCGCATGTAGGTGATGAGACCCACAGGACCGCCGTCTTTGCCGAGGTCCACGCCTTCATAGAGGCCCTGCGCGATCTGCATGGCCCGTTTTGCCCCAAAACCCAGCCGATTGACGGCGTCCTGCTGGAGTTTGCTCGTGGTGTACGGCGCCGGAGGATGACGCTTGCGCTCGCTTTTCGTCACCTTCGCGATCGTGTAGCGGGCGCCCTCCAGGCCGGTTCGCAGCTGGGCCGCCTCGTCACCGGTCTTCACCGCAATCTTCTCCCCGCCGCGGGTGGCCAGCCGGCCGATGAACGGGGGCTCGGCCGGGCTTCCGTTGGATGGAGCCAGCCCCGCTCCGCAGTTCCAGTACTCCTGGGGAACGAACGCTTCGATTTCGCGCTCGCGATCGACGATGAGTCGCAACGCCACGCTTTGGACCCGCCCGGCGCTCAGGCCGAAGGCGAGCTTGCTCCATACCAGAGCCGACACGTCGTACCCCACGATTCGATCCAAGACCCGGCGCGCGCGCTGGGCGTCGTAGAGGTTCTTGTCGAGTTCACGCGGATGGCTTACCCCGTATTCGACCCCCTTTTTGGTGATCTCGTGGAATTCGACCCGCTTGGTCGTCTTCTTGGCGGGCTTGAGCTCCTCGGAAATGTGCCAGGCGATGGCCTCGCCTTCGCGATCCGGGTCGGTCGCAAGCAAGACTTCGTCCGCGTCATTGGCGGCGTCCTTCAGCTCCTGGACGATCTTCTCTTTGCCCGGAACGACCTCGTAGGTCTCCTGGAACCCCTTTTCAATGTCGATGCCAAGCTTTTTGGGCAGATCTTTGATGTGCCCTTTGGAGGCCAATACTTCGAACTTCGCGCCAAGGTATTTCTTTATGGTCTTGGCCTTCGCGGGTGACTCGACGACGACGAGCGTCTTTCCCATCAGTGGCTTCGCTTTCGCATTGGTGACAAGTGCAATAGTCTTCAATGGTTGTGGGAATCTCGTCGGCGGAAGAAGCCCGGCGGGCCTTCTACTACTACGTCCTCCAAGGCGAGCGTCAAGAGCGCCGCACTGGTGGCGGGAGCCCCTTGGCCCCCGCGCGCGACGATTTCGTCGAGGTGAATAGGCGCTGTAGAAATCGAACGTAACACAATGAATTCAATTGTAGAAATCGAAACCCCGTCGCCGGGGTCAGCGTCGGCCGGGGGCGGAACGGGGAGGTTCTCGATCATTCGCCTCGCCTGGCTTGGGTCGACGCCCGGCGGATGGCAAACGGCAGAGACCGGCGAGAGACCAAACGCGTGGAGCATCCGTTGAGCCGAGACCAGAGGCCGCGCACCCTCATCGAGCAGTCTGCAAGATCCGGCGAACGCGCCCATCCATGGAGCCGCCGGGACCACCCACAGCGGACGGTCTAGCTTGCGAGCCCATTTCGCCGCGTGGAGGGCCCCGGAGTGGAGACCCGCCTGCACGACGACCACGGCGTCTGCGAGCGCGACGAGAACGCGGTTGCGCACGAGAAATCCCGAACGATGGTGATAGTCAGGGGCGAACGGCCAGACCATGGCTCCCTCGCTCTGACCGATCGAATCGAAGAGGGCATGGTGGGTCGGCGGAAAGCAATGCCGGTGCCCTGTGCCCGCGATGGCCCACGTTCGCCCACCCTCGTCCAGCGCTCCCCGATGGGCAGCGGCGTCGACCCCTCGAGCCCCCCCAGACACCACGGTGATGCCCGCACCGGCCGCCGCACGAGCCAGGTCCCGCGCGAACCCGCGCGATTCGGGGGTGGCTTCGCGCGAGCCCACGATAGCCACCGTGCGTTCGGCCTCCAAAGGACCCCCGCGAAAGGAAATCAACGCGGGCGGGTCGCGCAGCGACCGCAGCCGATGAGGGTACGCGGAGTCGAGAGGGCGGACGTGCAGAATGGCGGTCACAGCCTCCCATCGGAGCTGCCGACGGCCCGGTTGCTCCCCAGAGGGCGAGGCTTTTCGGCTGCTCTCGCGAGCAGCGGCCCGGCGCGGTTGGATCGGGGCGAGTGGCTTGGCGGTGTCGGGTCGATCACGTCATCGGTGCGATCCCCGTCGACGAACGCCTCCGCATCCAACGTTACTTGTCGCCCGTGTCGCCCTTGTCTTTCGAATAGAGCTGTACAGCGAATTCCCCTCCGCCGTGGTCGGCAAAGATGTCGAGCGTGTACGTGATCGCGCGCTTCGCGGCGGGGCACATCGCGTCCGGATCTCGCCCCACGACGGGCTTGTTGTCGTCCGTGGTGTCTTGTCCGGAAAGAATGCCCGGGGGCGTGAGCAGGTAGAGGTCGAGATCCTTGGACTTGGGGCAATAGCCAATGAGCGCGTAGCACTTGCCCGGCCCCAGCGTGATTTCCATGTGCGCGTGCTGCTTGTTCTTCAACGAGCCCGTTCCCATGGGCCCGTCCGGCGCCATCCCCGGGGCGGCCTTCTTCGCAATGGAACGGACTCCGCTGGCAAGGGGGCCTTTGCCCGTCGCTCCGTTCGCTTTCAGCGTTGTGAGAGGCGATGCGCTCGCGGCATCGTAGAGCCTCTGCACGGCGGCGGCGTCCGTCAAAAGGACCGTCGCGAGAGGCTGGGGCGGCGCGGCCCGTGCGCCTCCGTCGCCTTCCTTGGAGGAGGTCTCGCCCCCGTCGTCGGCCGGCGATTCCGTGCCCTCGCTCGAACCCGGAGCTTCGGCTGGTTTTGCGCTTCGGTGACACGCCATGGCGGGCAGACAGGCGCACAGCACACCGGAGAGGACGGCGAGGCGACGCGAGTTCATGGCCAAGAACCCCCTATTTGTTCTTCGAGTAAAGCTGCACCGCGACCTGCCCGGACCCGCTGCGGGCAAACACATCGAGCTTGTATTGCAGAGGAAACGCAATGACGGGGCACATGGGACTCGGCGACGCGCCGATGGCCGGCACGTTATTGTGGGTCAGGTCCTGCCCCGCGAGCGTCATGTAGAGAGGCGGCGCGAGGAGGTTTAGGTCCAGATCTTTGACGCCACCGAGGGGCGAAAAGCCTACAATCGAATAACATTTCCCGGCCTGCAGCGTGACCATCATGACGGCGTGCTGCCCTTCCGGCAGATTCTGCTTCAACTCGCTCCCCTCGGGCTGCATGCCAGGCGCCATCCGGAGCGCTTGCACCTTGAGTCCGGCCTCGGTCAAGTCGGCTGGCGCGGCTCCCGCCGGGGTAACGAGGGTGCCCTGGAGCGCGCCTTGGAGTCCGTTCAGGATGCCTTGAAGGCTGTTCGGATCCGTCGCGGCGAGCGGTGCGGCGGCGGCGCTGGGGGACGCGGCGGGGGCGTACACTGGTTGTGCGGCGGGGGCCACAGGTGCGGCCCCCGGAGAACCAGACGGCGGATAGGCGGTCTGCGCCGGATAGGCGGTCTGCGCCGGATAGGCGGTCTGCGCCGGATAGGCGGTCTGCGCCGGATAGGCGGCCTGCGCCGGATAGGCGGCCTGCGGAGCGGGATAGCCCGCTTGGGCGGGCGGAGGAGCCGTCGCATACCCCGCGGGGGCGGGTTGGCCAAATCCGGGTGCGGGCTGAGACAAGGCAGGACCTGGAGGGGTGGCTGCCGCCGTGTTGGCGGGCGTGGGGCTGCTGCCGCCGCAAGCGGCGACCAGGCCGATAGCGAACCACGCGACTCGGGCGGTCCGCTCGCCGGACGACGAGACCGGATCCATGCGATTTTCGATCATTGCGCGGCACGATACCAGCTCCCCGCTGGCCCGAGCGAGATCTTGCCGTTGCCCGCGGGCCGTCAGGGTCGGTTCCGCCGGCGGCTGGCGGGCGCTACTGGCGCACGAAGTGAAACGGAATGCTGGTGCGCTGCGAGCAGCCCATCGCAGGAAAGCGCCAGCCCTTTACATCGTTTTCGATGCACTTGGCCACGGAGGGGTCGTCGCCCGAAGCCGTCACGCCTTGAGGACTTCCGTCCGCCGCGATGGTCAGCAGAACGCTCACGTTGACCGCGAGCTTGCCGTTTGAACTGCGCTCCCAACACGAGCGCTGGATCGCGACGCGGTGAAGCTGGATGGTCTGTTGGACCTGACCCTCCGACAGGCATGATCCGGCGGCCTTGGCCCCGTCATTGCCCTGGTCATCGACCGGGGCGATGGTTGGGCCCGCGCCGATGCCGTGGAGGTCCAGCGTACGACCCGGACCCGTCGCGGAAGGCGCAGCGGATGCTTTCGGGGCCGTCGGCGAACCGCCGGCCGGTCGACTCGAACCGCCGTTCACAGCGATCACGACGGGGACCGTATCGATGTTGACAGGGGAAGGCTCGGCGGTACTGGAGACTCCGGCGCTCGCCGCCGACGGCAGGCTCGGCACGGGAGCCTGAACCACCGCCGGTGCCGGCGCCTGCGCCCTCCAAACGAAAAGGGCCAGGGCCGCAGTGATTCCAAAGGCTCCCCCGATGGCAAGAAGAAGCAGCAGAAACCATAACGGCGGGCCCTTCTGCGGGCGGTAGGGTGGGGCCACCGATGGGACCGCCGTCGCGGCGCTTGGCGCCGCCGGGGCCGACGCGAACGGGTCGGTGACCGCCGGCGCGAGCATCGCCGACGCCACTGCTGCCGGCACGGTGCGCGTCTCCGTAGCCGGTGCGGCCACCGCGGCCGACAAGGGAGCGCCCACTCCGAATCCGACTTGCGGCGGCTCTTCCAGCCTCTCGGCCGTCGCGAGCCGTGACGTAATTGCGACCACGTTGCTGCGCGCGAGCGGCGGGTTCGCGACCGGCGCCATCCGTTGAGGGGCGGCGGCGCGCTGGCCCGCCGATGGGGCCATCGGCCACGCGGAGGGTGAGCGCGGCGGATTCCCGCTTCCCGGTGCAGGCAAAACCGACGAACGGCCCCCCCCAGCGGCTTCCCGTACGGTCGCCGCGAGGTCTGGAAACGTTCGCAGCGGGCGCCACTCGTCGAGTCCCTCTTGCCAAACGAGCGAGTCCTCCGTGACGGCGCCCATGGACGCCTTCCGTCGGATTCTCGGCGATGCGAACGGGGCCGACGGGAACGCCGTTCACCGCGACGTACCAGTCGTTGCCCTGCGAGAGCTCGGACATGTCGAACGGAGCGGAGACCTCCTCCTCCCGTTCGCGCTGCACACTTGTCTTGAAAGCGCCGGCGAGCGCGCTCGGGAGCCGATCGGGTTTCGGCGCCGCCGGCCGATGCGCCGTGAGGCTCGCCGCCAGGGGGGTGGCTCGCGGCGGCAACGCTTTGGACGGCGGCTTGACCGGCGATGGCGGAGGCGTGTCAGTGGGCGGTACCGGGGAGGGCAGCGCGCTTGCAATGCTCGATTCCATCACGGCCGCACGCATCTCGATGAGGTAGCCGCATTTGCGGCACTTCATGCGAACCGTCCTGCCGGCGATCTTGTCGTCGGCGATCTGGTATTTGGCCTTGCACTGTTCGCACAGAAACTTCACGTCGCCGTACCCGTGGCAGGCAAGTTAGCAGGGAAGCCCGAGCGCGCGCGAGCCGTCAAATGAGCTGGCGCAAGTGGTCGCGGATCGAGGCCCGTGTGGCGTCGTCCTGAGCAGCCGTCGCGCACCTTTCCCACATTTCGACCGCTTTGTTCTTGAAGCCCGCCTTCTCGTAGAGGATGGCCAGGTTCTTCAGCGCGGGGAAGTGGCGTGGATTCAGATCGATGGCGCGCTCAAGCTCTTGAATCCCTTCGTAGACTTGTCCCTTTTTCCCGTAGAGAAGCGCCAGGTGGAAGTGCAGTCGGTACGCGAGCGGGTCGATGTCGATCCCGCGCTTCAGGTGCTCGATGGCCGGGTCGATCTTGCCTTCCTTGTACGCGGCGACGCCTTCTTGGAGCGCGCTCTCGGCGTCCGTCGACAGATGTTCGGGATCGCGCCCTTCGCGCCCTTGGGCCCCGCTCCGGTCGAGGAGTCGTTGGACGAGTTCGAGGACGTCCGAGATTCGGAACGGCTTCTCCAGAAACTCTTCGACGCCGTAGTTTTGCTTGAGGTCTTCGGCGATTCGCCAGCCCCGATAAACCGCGCTCATCATGACGATCGGGATATTGCCGTACTTGGCGCTGCCCTTGATCCTCCGCGCGATGTCGAAGCCGTGGAGCTCCGGCAGCATGGCGTCGAGGATGATGAGGTCGGGCATGTGGTCTTTCACGAGCCGCAGGGCAAGGAGGCCGCGGTCCGCCTCGAGCACCCGGCGGCCCTTCTGCACTAGGAGACGCCGGAGGAGCTTTCGGATCTCTTCGTCGTCATCCACCACCAAGACCAGCTTGCCGGTGCCCGTACCGGCGGCGCCGGCGGCTCGCGATGCGCCTTCGCGCAAGTCTTGGGGCAGGTTGGTCACACTCGACACCTCCTCGCCGAGATTGCCGAAGTCGCTCGTGGATACCTCCGACGTCCGTGACGCGGCTTGCATCGAGTCTTCCACGATGACCACCGAGCCGGGCGCGGGGGGGGATGGCGATTCCGGTAGGGGTAGCGAAACGTGGAGCTTGGGTCGCGGTGGAGGGGGCGGGGCGGCCCGGGGCGACGAGGACGAGGGAGGAGGCGGCCGATTCCCCCCCTTTGGCGGCGACCCCGGCGGCCCAGGGGGAGCTTGCGTGGGCCCGAGGGGTCCGGCAACCGGTGCTGGCACCGTGGCCCCCGGCGCCGACGAGAGCCCGAGCTGACGCAGCGTTTCCGGAGGAACCCTAGCTCCAAGAAAGTGCCGTTCGTTGCGCTCTTTCGCGTCGTAGGCCGCCGCGATCGTGCGCACGAGCGTGCCGTGGATGGCCACGTAGGGAAATACCTTCTTTCCTGTTACAAACTCGAGTTCGTCGATTACCCGCTTGTTTTGCGGGTCGCCCACGGCGAGGAAAATCCGGTCGCCGCGCACGAGGACGGGCAATATCCGGTTGGTCTCGGCCAGGTGCCGCGGGGCGACGTCGAGATGTTCCAGAGCAATCGCCACCTGGGTCAGATCGATGCCCGGGACCCCGTACTGCTCCGAGAGCGCGCGGAGAGCGTCAATCTCGTCCACGACGCCGTCTTCGACGAGCCGCGAGGCGATGGGCGCAGGCGCGACGGATCGAATTTGGCTCCGCAGCGCGGTGTCGAGCTCCTGCGGCGAGACGAGCTTGCGCTGGAGCAGGATCTTGCCGAGCGGCCGCTTCTCGTCGCTGGACATCTCTTCCGGCCCTCGCCCTCAGGGTAAAGCAAACGCCACGTCCGGGGTAGCGACGCTCGAACAATGGCCGGACCATACCGCCGGGAGCACGCCGCGCGAATCTCCCGTAGCGGCTCAAGACCCGCCCGGAAGTGCCGGGCAGCTCGTTCACGGGCCAGGTTTTGCGGGGAGATCCGCTCCCCCCGCGAGCCCCCAACTTCCATTTGCGGCCACACCCTACAGATTCATGGCGACTCGGTCATGGCGGCCAGCGTGCCCTGGGACCATCGGGCAAACCGGCCTTCCACGATCGCGCGGCGCGCTTGCCCGACGAGCTCTCCATACCAGTGCAGGTTGTGCATCGACAGGAGACGAAGGCACAAGATCTCGCCCGCAAGGTAGAGGTGGCGCAGGTAGGCGCGCGAGAAGCCTTGCGCGCAACACGGGCAGGTGCATTGCTCGTCGACGGGACGCGGATCGTCGCGCCATCGCGCCTGCTTGATGACGATTCGTCCGCTTCGCGTGAGGGCCTGCCCGTTTCGCGCGTTGCGCGTGGGAAGCACGCAGTCGAACATGTCGACGCCGACGCCCATCGCGATGACCAGATCCCGCGGCGTGCCGACTCCCATGAGGTAGCGCGGCCGCTCGGGATCCAAGTGCGGGACGCATCGCGCGAGCGTCTCGTACATGCGATCGAGCGACTCGCCCACCGAGAAGCCGCCTAACGCGAGGCCATCGAAAGGGAGCGCCCCGAGCTCGTCGGCATGGGCCATGCGAAGGTCTGCGAAGCACCCCCCTTGCACGATGCCGAAGAGGGCCTGCTGCGGCGGCCGGGGGGTGGCGATGGCGCGGCGGGCCCATCGCGTGGTTCGGGTCACGGCCTCTTCGACCACCGCACGCTCGGCGTCGCCGGGCGGGCACACGTCGAGCTGCATTTGCACATCGGCGCCAAGGCGGCCCTGGATCGAAACGGCGAGCTCCGGCGAGAGACAATGGCGCGAGCCGTCCAGGTGCGACTTGAAGGCGAACCCGTCTTCTGCGGCCACGACGCGAGGTGCTCCGGCCCTGTCGCCCGCCAGCGAGTACGCCTGAAAACCGCCTGAATCGGTGAGAATCACGTGCGGCCATCGCATGAATCCGTGCAGGCCTCCCAGCGCCCCGACGGTCTCGGCGCCGGGACGGAGCATCAGATGGTAGGTGTTGCCGAGCACGATCCGCGCGCCGGAGGCTGCGACTTCGTCCGGAGCCAGCGTCTTGACGCTGCCCTGCGTGCCTACGGGCATGAATGTGGGAGTCTCGACCAGCCCGTGCGGCGTCTCGAAAATGGCGCATCGGGCGTCGCCGTCGCGCGCGATGACGCGGAACGAAAACCCGGGGGTACCCGGCGTCAATCGTGCCTCCCGAGAAGCATCGCGTCTCCATAGGAGAAGAAGCGATACCGCTCACGTACCGCGAGCTCGTATGCCTCGAGCACCCGCTTTATCCCGCCGAACGCGCACGTCAACGCGAGCAGGGTCGACCGCGGGAGGTGAAAATTCGTGAGCAGCGTGTCGACCACCTGCCACGTGTATCCGGGCTGGATGAGCAGGCGCGTCTCGTCGTTCGTTGCGCGTATGTACCCTGCACGGCGTGCGTCTCGGGCGCTCTCCAGCGCGCGCACGGTCGTGGTCCCAATCGCGACGACGGGCGCGCCCCGTTCGCGTGCCCGCGCCACGGCATCCGCCGTCGACTGGGTGACGATGTAGCGCTCCGCGTGCATGGTGTGGCTGTCCAGGTCGTGGGCCACGACGGGCTGGAACGTCCCGAGCCCGACATGCAGCGTGACGCTGGCGATCTCGCAGCCGCGGACGGCCAGACGGCCGAGGAGCGCGTTGGTGATGTGCAGCCCCGCCGTAGGGGCGGCGACCGCGCCATCATGACGGGCATAGATCGTCTGGTATCGTTCGGCGTCCTCCGGTCCGTCGTCGCGCTTGATGTATGGCGGAAGAGGCACGTGCCCGGCGGCGCGGATCGCGCCATCCACGGGAACGCCGGAGGGGGTCCAAAGGGCCACTTCGAGCAACCCGTCCTCGTCCGCGCGCCTGAGCAAGCGCGCGACGAGCGCGGGCGACGCATCGGTTTCGCCTCGACCGGGGACCTCCACGTCCATGCCGAACTTCAGCGGCTTGCTGGCCCTGCCGAGAGCGCGCCAGACTTCAACCGTGCGCGTTGGCTGCGAATCCGGGCCCGCGTCCGCGAGTTCGCGCGTTCCGACGCGGCGGACCAGCAGAAGCTCGACCCGACCCCCGCTGTCCCGCTTGCGTCCGAGCAAACGCGCCGGCACGACGCGCGTATCGTTGACCACGACGAGCGCCCCAGGGGGGATTCGATTGGGCAGCTCTGAAATACGAAGATGTTCTGCCGCCGCGCCTTCGCCAAGGACCATGAGCCGCGCGCGTTCGCGCTCGCGGGCCGGCTCCTGCGCAATGAGCTCCGGCGGCAGCTCATAGTGAAAGGCGTCGAGGCGCACGGAGGCGGTACTCTTGGGTCGCGTACGGGACGGCGGCGCCGAGCTCTGGCTTTAGCACGCGTCCTCGACGTGGACGACGAATCAAGGCCGCCGCCGGCAGGAGCACGCGTGACCTACGTCAGGCGGCCGCTCCCGCCGTCACGAAAGGGAGCTCCGAATCTCGGCTGAGCAGCTTGCCGTGCAGAAAGCGCGCGAGCTCCGTCAAATCGAATGGTTTGGGCACGAAGCCGACCGCCCCACAGTCGACGCGAACGAGCTGCCGCTCGCTCAGATGGTACGCGCTGGTCAGCACGATGCGCGTTCGCGGATGCCGCTCGCGGATCAAGCGCGCGAGCTGAATGCCGTTGGTCCCCGGCAGCATCAGGTCGACGACGGCCGCGTCGAACTCTTGGTTGGCAAGGAGGCGCAACGCTCCGTCCGCATGCGGTTCGACTTCGACGTCGAAGCCTTCCACCCGCAGGCCGATCGCCGTCACGCGCGCATGGCTCGCTTCGTCGTCAACGATTAGCAAACGAGGCAAGGAGCACCCGCTTTCTTTGCCAGAATCTAGGGCACGGAGCCGGGATCCATCATGTGGCGCCCGCTCCGTGCCTGTGGGGCGGTCCCAGCAACTATCGTACCGTGTGTGGGTTAAGCCCTTCACGGGCGATTACAGCCTCGCGCCCTGCCAGGTCGTAACAGACTTGTTTCATATTTGCATCCTTTCGGTTCATAGGTGCACGAAAGGATGTGGGCCGGGCACATTCGACCAGACCTTCACTCACGGGGCCAGTTGAGGCCGCCGACGGGAACAACCAGCGCCGCCTTAGCTTAGAGGGTGAAGCCGAAAAGGGCTATTGCGCGCGGTGCTCGCGCCCGCCTTGACCCCAATCGCTCCCAACGCCTGTGAGGCAGCACCCTCTTAGCCGCGGCCGTCAAATGTGATGGCGAGCCGGGTCATCTTTCGCCAGAGCGTTGTGGGAGAGATGTTCAGCACTTCTGCCGCGCGCTCGCGACTCCCGTCGCTCTCGCGAAGGGCTCCTTCGATCGCGGACCGTTCGGCCGAGTCGACCACGTCGGCCAGCGCACGTCCGCCGATTCCTGCCGGCGCGATGGGCGTGCTGGGAGGCGGGGGGAGCAAATCATCGGCCGTGATCGTGCCGGTCTGAACGAGTGCCACGGCCTGCTCGATCATGTGCTCGAGCTCCCGGATATTGCCCGGAAAATCGTAATGCATCAGCGATTCGAGTACGTTGTCGTGCAGCTTGGGCCGGACCCCCATTTTGCGTGCATACTTGTCCAAAAAGTGAGTGACGAGATCGGGGACGTCTTCGCGGCGCTCGCGGAGGGGAGGCAGCTGGAAGCGCGCCACGTTCAGCCGATAGTAGAGATCCTGACGAAACCGTTTTTCCGCAACCGCGATGAGCAGATCCTGGTTGGTCGCCGCGATGATGCGAACGTTGACGCGGATCGGCTTGTTCTCGCCGACGCGGCGCACTTCGTTCTCTTGAATGGCGCGAAGGAGCTTCGCCTGGAACGTGATGGGGGTCTCCGCGATTTCATCGAAGAAGAAGGTCCCCCCGTCGGCCTCTTCGAAGAGGCCCTTGCGCGCGCTGATCGCTCCTGTGAACGAGCCTTTGGCATGGCCGAAGAGTTCGCTCTCGAGGAGCGTCTCGGTGATCGCGGCGCAATTGACGGGAACGAATGGCCGTTCGCCGCGCCGGCTGTTCGCGTGAATGGCTTTGGCCACGAGCTCTTTGCCTGTGCCGCTCTCGCCCGTGATGAGCACGATCGCGTCTGTGGGCGCTACGCGAACGATGCGTCCCAGAACTTCGCGGACCGGGCGCGAGCGCCCAATGATGTTTTCGAACTTGTAGCGATCTTTGAATTCGCTGGCCAAAAACGTCACCTCGCCAGCGAGCCGCCGGTTGTCGAGCGCCTTGGCCACCTTGACCAGAAGCTCCTGCTCGGTAAACGGCTTCTGAATGTAGTCGAAGGCGCCGAGGCGCATGGCTTCGACCGCGCTCTCGATGGTCCCGTATGCCGTCATGACGATGACTTCGGTGAGCGGGTGGGTGTCCTTGGTCGATCGAAGGACGCCGATCCCGTCTTTCGTGCCCATGCGCAGATCCGTGAGCACGACGTCGTAGGCGCCGGTCGCTCCGCGATCCGCCCCCTGCTCCCCGTCTGCCGCCTCGTCCACCTCATAACCCGTGCCGCGC
Organism: uncultured delta proteobacterium; assembly: GCA_963831555.1. Taxonomy (GTDB): domain Bacteria; phylum Myxococcota_A; class Polyangia; order Polyangiales; family Polyangiaceae; genus Palsa-1150. The sequence continues at coordinate 2,818 of CAWHQT010000005.1, read as the reverse complement.
AGCATCATCGCGAGCGTTGTGCGCATATTGCGCTGGTCATCGACGATGAGAATCTTCGCCATCCGCTACTTTCGCCCCCCTAGTTGTTCTGTGCGCCGTCCTGGATCCAGGCTCCGATGAGCGCGAGATCGCCTGAATTGAACGTAAACGTCGAACCTTGGGGCATGTTGTTGGTCACCGCGCCGACCGGGTTCGTCGTGTGAAGCGCCACCCACAGGCCCGTTGTCGTCGGGTCGTTCGTGCCGCCCTTCGGGACAATGGGTGCGGCCGCTCCAATCGATTGGGTAATCCCTGTTGCGCACGACTCCGCTGTGGTTCCGCAGACGAAGCCGGAGAACGCGGAGCCCGTATCCCCAGCGGAGCTATGGCACCCCGCAGTCCCGCAGGTGCTGAAGTAGCACGGATACAAGTCCTGCCACCGCGGTGTCCCGCCCTCGACCGCGCACTGAGGCGCCGTGGTGGTCGCGGTGGTATTGGCGGCCTCGGGGGCGCTCGTCAGAGCTTCGCCCCCCAACAGCTTGCCGCTCGCGTCTCCGCAGGCAGAACCCCAAAGGACGACACTCGCGATCGAGAGAAGCAAGAGCAAATTTCGCATGGCGCCGAGGGATTATACCGTGAAGGGGCGGGGACGTCAGAAGACGACGCCGAGGAACAACCGAACGGTCTGCGCGGCCGACAGGCTCGCGTCGACCCCCGGGCTGACCTGACCCGAGAGGTAGTCTAGCCCTCCGAACGGGAAGAACACGCCGTACTGGAGCATCGAATAAAAGCCGCCGATTTTGGTGGGGTCGTCGTTGAGCGATCCGTCCTTCGATTGGTAGTAAAGCTGCAGATCGAGCTCCACGCCGAGATCGTTCTGGTGGCCGGGCGCCTGCACGAATTGGCTTGCGCGGCTCCAGATGATCGCCGCGCCTCCGCCCAACTTTTCGCCGTCCCCGTGGCGAATGAAATCGTAGTCCACGCTGGGCCGGAAGTAGTACGAGCCCTCCACGCGCGACAGAATGTTGCGGTAGAAGATCAAATCCACTCGGTAGTCCGGGTGAAAGGCGAAGGTCGACATCGGCCCGTACGTGTTGAACTCCCGAGGAAGGGATGCGGACGGATTGATGGCGCCCGTGAGCGTCGACTGGTTCGCCTGCTGGTTATATGCCCACGGGTCGCCGCTCGACCAACCGAAGCCGAACTGCAGGTCGAGCTTGTCGTCAATCGCGCGATACTCGGTCTGCGTCGCGAGCTGCGCGCGCGCGCGCGGCTGCTCTTCCAGTGCTTACTGCTGCTGCTGAGCCTTGACCGCGGCCTCGAGCTTCTCGAGCTCCGCCTGCATCTCCGTCTGCTCGTTGGTCATGTCCTGCACGAAGTTCGCATTCTTCTCGAGCTTGGCCAGGTAGTCCTTGTGCGCCTTGTCGCGCACGTCGAACACCTTGGCGACCGCCTTCGCCGTGCTCTTCGCGAGCTCCTTGCCCTCGGCGTCGTGCGTCGGCTTGCCGGTCGCGTCGAACTGCGAGTAAGTGCTGCTCTGGGCGGCGTAGAAGGCGGCGGCCGAGATGGTCGCGTCAGCGAGCTTCGCAAGGTCCTTGGTCAGCTTGTCGAGCTTGTTTGCGGTGCAGCTCGGTCGCCTTCGCGTTGAGCTCCTCCTTGATCTTCTCATCGCGCTCGCGGCGCATGCGCACCGGGTCGTCCAGCTTCCAGACGGACTTGACGGCGCCGCCGCCCGGCGCGGCCACATCCTCGAGGCGCACGCCGATCGCGAGCATGCTCTCGTCGCGGAAGGTGTCGCACAGCGCGAGCAGCTCGGCCGGTGTCTTCTTGGCGCGAACCGCATCGCGGATCGCGTCGCGGAACGAGGTGACCGCATCGAGGGTCGCCTCGAGCTTGCCGTCGCCCACACCGCCCTCGAGGAAGCCGGGCTCCAGGTCCGGAACCACGCCGAACACGCGCACCATCGAGTCCACGTAGCGAGCCACCTGCGCCAGCAGCATGGATCTTGTACGCCGGATCCGGCATGTACTTGTTCGTCTCGCCGATGAGCTCCGAGAGCAGGAGCATGGCGCGCGGGTAGTCGAAGTTGTCGCGCAGCGCCTTGTCCACGCCGTCGCGCACCGACATCAGCTTCGCGTGGAGCTGACGATCCGCCTCGTTCCAGAGCTGCGGGTGCGCGTCGATCTGCTGCTTCGCGCGCACGGCCACGGCGACGTTCTGGAAGAACGAGTTGAAACTCGCGCTCCTTGGTGCTGGCCGCCTTGAGCGAGTCGTCGCTGAAGTTCATGGTCGTGTCCCACGGCGTCAGCAGGAAGAGGAAGCGAATCACGCGGCCCGAGTACTGCTTGAGCACCTCGCGGATGGTGATGAAGTTCTTGGTGGACTTACTCATCTTGAGACCCGCGATATTGAGGTGACCGGCGTGCCAGAAATGGTTGACCCACTGCTTGACGCAAGCGTGGCTCTCGCTCTGCGCGATCTCATTGTCATGGTGCGGGAACTTGAGATCAGTGCCGCCCGAGTGCACGTCGAAGGTGGTGCCGAGCAGGTCGCTCGCATCGCCGAGCACTCGATGTGCCAGCCGGGGCGACCCTGGCCCCACGGCGAGTCCCAGGACGGCTCACCCTTCTTGCTGTTCTTCCACAGCGCGAAGTCGGCCGGCGACTTGCGACCGAGAGAGTCGACACTCAGCGAGCCCTCGCCAGCCTGGGTGAGCGTGGTGTTGCCCACGCTCCACGGGCTCAGCTTGGCGTAGCTGAAGCCCTTCGCAGCGAAGGCGGCCGTGTCGAAGTAGACACTGCCGTTCGCCTCGTAAGCGCAGCCATTCTTGATGATGCCG
>CAWHQT010000004.1:0-400405 GCA_963831555.1 uncultured delta proteobacterium | reverse complement strand
GGCCCTGTCGGCGAGCCGCGCCGCCGGGAGCCTGTTGAGCTTCATGCAGGAGCGGCACTCGACGATCACGTAGACAACCTGCATTGAAAAGCGAAGTCGTCAAGGCGTTGCGCCCGTCGATTGCGGCGTTGTCGGAACGACGACACTTCCGCCGCGCTGCGGGGTGATTACGGTGACTCGATGCCGGGCGCCTCGCCTTCGTTGGGTGAAGGCTTCCGATGAGCGCGCGACGCCCGGGCTCATCGCTCGAACCCGTACCGCCGCGCAGCGCATCGCGCGTGGCCGAGGAGCGCCTCCATGTCCGCTCAGCCCATTGCCGACTACGATTCATCGTTCCCGCTGCTGCCGCTGCGCGGCGGCGTTCTGTTCCCTATGGCGACGGTGCCCTACGAGATCGGCCGTCCCAAGACGGTAGCGCTGGTCGAGCGCGTGGTAGCCGACAGGATCCCTTACGTGGTCGTCTTCGCCCAGCGTGAGGCGGGCGTCGACGAACCGTCCCCCTCCGATCTGCACGATCTCGGAACGCTCGCGCGCGTCGTCGCCGTCGAGAAGCGGCGCAAGGGCACGTACGCGATCGTGGTGGAGGGCGTCGCCCGCGTGCGGCTGAGCTCAATCGAGCGGACGACGCCGTACATGCAGGCGCGCGTCGAGCCCGTCGAGCCGACCGCGACCCGCGACGACGACGAGCTCCAGGCCCTCGGCCTGAGCCTGCGCGAGGCGGCGGGCAGCTTCCTCGAGCTATTGCCGGTTGCGCGCGAGGTCGCGGCGCGGGTCGCCGCGATCCAGGCCCCGGGTGAGCTGGCCGACGTCGTCGCGACGTACCTCGATGCCTCCGTCGAGGAGAAAGTTGAGCTGCTTGGCCTCGTCGATCGGAAAGCAAGGATCCGCAGGCTCCTCGTGCACCTCGGTCGCCGCACCGAAGTTCTGCGCATGCGTGACAAGATCAACTCGCAGGTCAAGGAAGACAACGACAAGAGCCACCGCGAGTACGTCCTTCGGCAGCAGCTCAAGGCGATCCAGGAGGAGCTGGGCGAGGGCGAAGAGGAGTCGAACGATCTCGACGAGCTGGCCGAGCGCATCGCCAAGGCAACGCTCTCGCCCGAGGCGTCGGAGGTCGCGAAAAAGCAGCTCAAGCGCCTGCGCTCGATGGCAGGTCAATCGCCCGAGGCAGGCATGGTCCGCACCTACCTCGAGTGGATCCTCGATCTGCCATGGGAGGCGGGCGCCGCGCCCGAGCCCGACATCGCGGCGGTGCGTGCCGTGCTCGATGCCGACCACCACGGGCTCGAGAAGGTCAAGAAGCGCATCCTCGAGTACCTCGCCGTGCGCAAGGTGAAGGGTAACACCAAGGGCCCCATCCTCTGTCTCATCGGGCCCCCCGGCGTCGGCAAGACGTCGCTCGGCAAGAGCATCGCCAAGGCCCTCGGCCGCGAGTTCGTGCGCGCGTCGCTCGGCGGCGTGCACGACGAGGCGCAGATCCGCGGGCATCGTCGGACGTATGTCGGCGCGCTCCCCGGCCAGATCATCCAGGGCATGAAGAAGGCGGGCACCACGACGCCGGTTTTCGTGCTCGACGAGGTCGACAAGCTCGGCAGCGACTACCACGGCGATCCGTCGTCCGCGCTGCTCGAGGTGCTCGATCCGGAGCAGAACGACACCTTCGCCGACCACTACCTGGAGATCCCCTACGACCTGTCCAAGGTGGTGTTCGTGGCGACGGCCAACGTCGGGGACACCATTCCCGCGCCCCTGCGCGACCGCATGGAGATCATCGAGATCCCCGGCTACACCCGCGCCGAGAAGCTCGCGATCGCCAGGCGCCACCTGCTGCCGAAGCAGCTCCGCGAGCACGGCATGACGGCCGAGCAAATCGAGGTTACCGACGAGGCCATCGAGAGGGTCATCGACCAGTACACGCGGGAGGCGGGCGTCCGTTCGCTCGAGCGGCAGATCGCTGCGATCGTCCGCGCGGTGGTGGTCCAGGCGGCCGAGGGCAAGGTCGACGGCCAGGTGGTCGTTCGCACCGAGGACGACCTGCGGCGCAGCCTCGGTCCGGGAAAGTTCACGAACGAGGTGGCCGAGCGCACGGAGGACCCGGGCGTGGCGACCGGCCTCGCGTGGACGCCGGTCGGCGGTGCGATTCTCTTCGTCGAGGCGACCAAGATGCCGGGCAAAGGCAAGCTCACGCTCACCGGGCAGCTCGGCGACGTGATGAAGGAGAGCGCCACCGCGGCGCTCAGCTACGTGCGCTCGAACGCCGAGCGGTTCGGCATCTCGCGCAACTTCGTCGAGGACAGCGACATCCACATCCACGTCCCCGCAGGCGCGATGCCCAAGGACGGCCCGAGCGCGGGCGTGACGATGCTGAGCGCGCTCGTCTCGCTCCTCACCGGCGTGCGCGTCCGCCACGACGTCGCGATGACCGGCGAAATCACGTTGCGCGGGCGAGTGCTGCCCATTGGTGGCCTGAAGGAGAAGGTCCTCGCGGCGCACCGGGCCGGCATCAAGAGGGTCATCGTCCCCGAGCGCAACCGCGCGGACCTCGATGAGGTGCCTGACGAGATCAAGAAGAGCCTCGAGTTGGTCTTCGTGAGCAAGATGGACCAGGTCATCGAGGCGGCCCTCGAGGACAAGGTGCTGGCCAAGGGCGGCCGCACCGCGACACCGGCCGTGCCCGTCGCGGTGGCCTGAATCTGACGTTGCAATGAGACATTCCGAGCCCGATTCGGAATTCGCCGTCCGAGGGATGAAAATCGTCTTTGGCTCGTCGAAATCGTTCGTCGCTCGCTCGGGCATGGGTGCCGTTGCGAACCGAGGGCACGCCCGTCGCTCGGGCATGGGCGCCGTTGCGAACCGAGGTCGACGCCCGTCGCTCGGGCGTGGGTGCCGTTGCGAAGGGCGTCGGCGCCCGTCGCTCGGGCATGGGCGCCGTTGCGAACCGAGGTCGACGCCCGTCGCTCGGGCTGGGTGCCGTTGCGAAGGGCGTCGGCGCCCGAGGCGCGGGCGCGGGTGCCGTTGCGAAGAGAGGTTGACGCCCGTCGCTCGGGCGTGGGTGCCGTTGCGAACGGGGCAGGCGCGCGTTGCTCCGGAGCGGGCGCCTCCCCTACTTCCTTATGGCCTCCTTGACGGCGTGCTTGGCCTCCTCCACGGCGCCTTTGACGTTGCCCTTGGCTTCGTCGAGTTTTCCTTCTTGCTCGAGCTTTTTGTCGCCCGACGCCGCGCCGGCGGCCTGCTTGATCTTACCCTTGACCTTGTCGATGAGTTCGCCCATGGATCCCTCGCTCGTAGCTGCTGATGCGTTCGGATGGACCCTCGAGTCGGATTGGCTCGGGTTCCGTTGGATACGAAATCATGTTTTGCAAGTTCGGAACCGCCGGGTCCTTGTGAAGACCATGGCAAGAATCGGCACGACGTCCGGCAGTCGACGGCGCTCGCCGCCCACGGAATGCGCGTTCGAGGATCGCGATGCAGAGCCGCTCCATAGTCGCGGCTTTCCATCCAGTCTTCGCAAAAGCGCCACACCGCGGTCTTTCTGCAACCGCGCGCGCTCAGCAAGACCGCGAGTGCCATACCCCCGCGCTGATGCCGAACAGGTCAACCGCGACATTGCTGCCCCGCCACTCTTTCGGTCTCGGCAAGGATTCGCTCCACTTTCTCGTCGAGCCCACGCGCGACGTCGTTCACATCCGGCGATCCGAACGGTGCCATCAAGGACGATGGCAAGTCGTAGGTGACACGCACGCGATCGCTGGCGACCGCCTCGACGAACAACCGCAGTGGAACGTAGAGACCCGCGCGAGCCACGTGCTTGGTCATCTCGACCGCGATGAGCGCGTTGCCGAAGACGTACGTGGTCGCTTCGCAATGTCGGCCCGCGAGGACCGTCACAACGGCTCCATGGTCGATCTTTTGGAAAAGCGTGAAGTCGAACGGCCCCACGAACGATGCGAGCCTCTCGCGCGCCGCTTGGGGTGATAGCGAAGGAAGGTCGCCAAGCGACTCCACCCGCATTCGCCCGAGGACAGACTCGAACGCGCGGGTGAAGTCCGCGTGCGAGGTTTCTACGCTCAGTTCGATCTGCGTGACCTGATAGGTGCGTTCCGCGTGTGTAGGCATTCTTCACTCTCGCTCGATGAAGTGCTTGTAACTCCCGTCAGGATCAGGGGACAGCGCGGACCAGCGGAATCTGCAAATTGGTTGGCCGATTCGCCTCGGTATCGAAGCCCCGTCCGTCTACATTGCGGGCGCCCCAAAAGAGCATACTGTGGGCCACATACACGAGATCGTACTCTTTGAAGTTCTCCCCCCGCACCAGTCCAAATGGCCGGAACGATTTGCCGAAAATGGACTGCTGCCGACCTACCTCCCACGGCTCGTAACCCTCGGCCGCGACCTTCTTGAGAAGGTCAACGAATCCTGGGTGCAACGGCGTCACCGCGTAGGCTGTATCGGCGATGAAGTCGACCTTGTGTGCTCCTGACGCGATCGGGTGATCGCCTTGCCACATCATGTGGCCACCGATGTCGATCTTCGCGAGGGCTGCCTTTCCGAACGGGTCGGCGTAGTTCGTCACGGTCAGCTCGAATCGGTCTTCGGTGAGGTAGACGAAACTGCGCGTGAGGTAAAATGGTTTCAAAGTGCCATCCGGGTTCTTGCTCGGCCGGACCTCGGGCGCGATGCTTGCCCAGGCACCCAGCATCGTCTCCTTGAGCTCTTCGAGTTTCATCCACGCGAGACGATAGGAAAGCCGACACGCTGTCTTGACGATCCTTGCGGCGCTTTGTCGATTCTTGTCGCGCGCCTTGTGCCGAGCCTGCGCGCGGTTCCTCCGTAAATCAGCCGTTGATGCGGAATGTAAGAGCGTAGGGCCGCTGTGGTAACCTCAGGGCGGCGATGGCGAGCGCGGTTCTCGAGCCGTGGACGAGTGCGATGTGTCTCGACGAGTCGTCGACGTTGCGCAGGCACCGCTACGCCGATCGGTTCTCGATTGTCCGCGTAGAGACGACCGGACCGCTGTCCGACGCCGTTCGAAAGTCGTCGTCCGTCCCCGCTCTGCTCGTTTCGATCTTCACCAGACCAATCGCGGTGTCGGATTACCGCCTTTGGGTAGATGGCAAGATCGTTCCGACGGGACGGATCGCCGCCTTGCGTTCGAACGTGATCGATCTTGCGGCAGAACCCGCGTCGTGGGCCGCTCGCGGGTTCGAGAACATCCACTTCCATATTCGGCGTGGCGCGATTGACGATGCAGCCAGCGATCTGGGTTACGAGCGCGTCGGCGCCTTCCGGCTCTCGGTTGCCGAAGACGACATCGTCCTCGCGCAGATCGCGAAGAGCCTCGTGGCTTCTCTCGGTCGACCATCGCGCGTAGCCCCCCTCGCTCTCGACCATCTCGAGCTGATCATGGGCGCTCACATCGTCCAGCGCTACGGCGCCACGAGGTTACGGCGTAACGTCGTCGGAAAGGGGCTCGCCAAATGGCAACGAGCGAGAGCGACGGAGTTCTTGCAGGAAAACCTCGACGGGACCGTGCGGCTCGCGGACCTCGCGCGCGAGTGTCAGCTTTCGGTTGGCCACTTTGCGCGCTCCTTCAAGGCGAGCTTCGGCCTCACATGTCATCAGTGGCTAACGGAGCGAAGAATCGAGCGCGCCAAAGAGCTGCTGGGTCTCACGAACAGCCCGCTCGCAGACGTCGCGAGTCATTCGGGTTTCAGCGACCAGGCAGCGTTCACGCGGACCTTCCACCGCCGCGTCGGCATGACGCCAGGCCAATGGCGTCGCGAGCACCGCACGCACCTTTGCGGGTGAACAGCTCACTCGACGACAACGCGAGGCCAGCGTTCAATTACCTCACGACGAGACCGGACGACGCCGCTGGACTGAGCCGTTTACGAGTGGGTCACCGGATTGCCGTCCTCATGATTCCACCTCGTGAGTTGACTCTCGACCTCTCGACGCAACGAACACAAACTCGAGGCCGGGACAATCGGGCGCGTCCCGCCTCGGCACCAAATCTACGGTCACGAATGTGAGCGCAGTGAATGCCGCCGCTTCCGCGCAGGCCGGCGACCCGTTCGAGATCCAAGTCTACGATGGCACGGCAGGCGCGGTGGGTGACTTCGGGCTAGAACTGCACGTAAACGACTGGTCAACCGGAAATCGCACGGCGACGCCTCCGTCGCTGCCGCTGCATGGGCAGTTTCACACCACCCTCGAGCCCTCGTTCGGAGTCTTGCCTTTCTGGGAGCTCGGCGCCTACTTGCAGTCCGCGGTACGCACCGACGACGGGATCGCCGACTGGGCAGGTGCCAAGCTTCGGTCGAAGTTCGTAACGCCTCCGGGGTGGAATGCGCGCTGGCGGCTGGGGCTAAACCTCGAACTCTCGTACCTCCCTCCAACGTACGACCACGATCGATGGGGCAGCGAGGTTCGCCGCATCATCGCGTGGCACAACTCCGACTGGCTGTTCGTATTCAATGAGCGTGCCGCTCCATGGAGGCACGCCCACCGTGCTCATCGCGGGCTTGAACCGTCCCGCCGCATTGGCCGTTCACGACGGCGTCGTTGTTCTTGCCGCCGACGCGAACTCTCCGACGACCGCAACCTCCGCGATCATCCGCTACACCGCCGCCGCCGGCGTTTCCGTGCTCGCGACGACCGACCACGCCGTGTCGTCGATTGCGTTTGACGACACCACCGTTTACTGGACCGACGCGAGCACGGTGGGGGTCGACTTCTCGCAAACCGATGGTCGCTTGCGATCGGTCCCGCTGGCCGGCGGTGCGGCTTCGATTCTGCTCGACAACCTGCCCGGGCCCGGCAATCTCGTCTTGTTGGGATCGACTCTGTTCTTTGCCACGGAGGGAACGTTCAGCGACGTGATTGCCAACGACAATGCGGCAATCAGCTTAGATGGCGACCTCCGTCGAGCTCGGGCCCGGGATTAGGCCCGCGGCCCCGACGAGGTCGAGGAATTGTTCCCGCGTCAGCCAGGCGCGACGCCGCACGAACTCGTCCTCCATCATCGCGATGTGCGCCGCCGGACCCCCGAATGCGGTGGCTCCAAGGCGGAGGAAAGCGAGCGCGAGCTCCCTCACGTGCCGCGTCGCGCGTCGAGCGATCTGGAGCCCGCGCCGATCTTCGCGAACCGGCCGACACCGAGCGCCGCGGGATCGCGGTCAGGGCCGAATGACGTGGCGAACGCTGTCGCAGACAGCCGCGACGTCGACGAGATCGCCGGCCGTCGCGAGCGACACTCCGAATTCTTTTCGACCACTCTCGAGAGTGTCTCGAATACGTTGTGACTGCAGATTTAGCGGTTCAACAATTCGATGAATTCATCGATGGAGATTCCTGCCGTCTTCAATACGTTTCGTAGCGTTCCCGGGGCGACCGGGTCATGCGCGGGTACGGTGACCGGCGCCCTGCCCGAGGCATGCGGGCATACGTGGCTGCCTTTCTGGCGCGCAACCGCGTACCCGACCGTGCCGAGCGCGCGCAGAACTTCTTGAAACGAAACGACAGGAACCTTGGGCACCGGCTACGCGACCGCGACCTCGGTGAGCTCGTACTGCTCGGGTAGTTGCCACCCCTCCTCCTCCCTGCATTCGAGCGAAAGCTCGATGGCCTCGCGAATGTTCGCGAGGGCCTCATCTCGCGTCCGCCCCTGGCTGAAACAACCCGGGATGACCGCGCAGGTGGCGTTGAAAAAGCCTGCTTCGTCCTGGCTCAGAAGGACTGGGAAGCGGTGAGGATCAAGAGGGGCCATCAGAAGCAGTATAGCCCATCGCTCAGGCCTCAGGCTCGAGGGTTGCACCTGTCGCCGATCCATGCAAGGGCATCAACTGCGTAAAAGTCGAAAAGAAGATCGCCAATATCAAGAAGGAGATTCAAAAGAGGACCGGTGAATTGCACGAAGATTCGCAATCCTTGCCCTGGGACCTGCCGGGAAAACCTGCCCCGAGCTTGACGAGGAAGGGTCACGTCAAGCTCTTGAACGAATGATCTAACGAGCGAAGAAGCCGCGTTCTTGGACGAGGCTCAGAAAGCGGTGGCGTCCGAGGATCCTGAACAGTTGTCGGAGTTGGTTTCTGACTTTTCCGAATACTGCTTCAAGGATCCCACATTGGGCGCGCATTGATGCGCGCTTTTATCCAAAACTATTTGAAGTTCTCGAGCGCATATATCCGAAGCTGGCTGACAATACGTCGCACCTAGTAGTTGCCGAGCTTTTCGGCGAATCCCTTGCCAACGCTGATGGCCTGCACGGGCTCGAGAGGCTCAGGGCCGTTAGGAATGAAGTCGCCCGAGCTCACGTGGCGCACGGGTTCAAGGGACTCGCCTCGAACGCCGCTTCAGAAACCGTCGGCGATGCGGCGGTGACCAGACTGAACGAAATGGCGCGGGATCCCGCTGAACCTGTCAGGGCCGAGGCCGTGGCGGCGATCGCGTCCTTGAAGTCACGACCGCCGAAGAGCGCACGCTCGAAGTAGTTGCGCCTCACTCGGATTGGTCGCGGTAGGGACGGCCCTTAACCCCGTCGGGTGTCAGGCCGCCCCCCGGCACGCGTACGACGACGCCCGAGGCGAGCACGATCTCGAAGGGCGCACCGGCCGTCGGCCCCAACGAAGCCGCGCCCGACGGTCGAACGATCAGCTCCCGCCAGTTGATGTCGTCGAGCGTGAGTGCCGAAACCTCGCACGCACGCAGTCCGAGGCGCGCGAGGCACATCGTCGTCGCGTAGCCACGCAGCCCGACGGGCGTGGACCGGTCAAACGATGTTTCTCTGCTCCGGCTGCAGGACTCGAACCTGCGACCCGGCGGTTAACAGCCGCCTGCTCTACCAACTGAGCTAAGCCGGAATTTCACAAGCCTTGCGTTTCTATCGTTGCCGCCTGGGACCGTCAAGAACGCTTCACACGGTAGCGAACGCAGCGGCGTCGATATCCAGAGCCGTTCGGTCCTCCTCCGCCATGAGCCTCGCTTTGAGCTCCACGGTCGGCAGGACGTTTCTCGCGTAGTAGAGCGCCGCCGCGATCTTGCCCGAATAGAAGACGGCGTCGCGCGTTCCCGCCGTCCGACGCCTTCTGCGAGTCTTCTCGCGCGCGATGGAGGCCCCCTCGAGGAGCATCCAGGCAACCGCCGTTTCGGCCATCATCTCCAAAAACCGGTTCGCGTGGAGCGGAACCAGGCTCACGTTGCCGCTCTGAAACCACATCAAGAGGCGCATCGACGCACCGCCCAGGGCCTCTTGCGCGCCCAGGAGCGTCTTGCTCGCCGGGCCGAGCACCGCGTCGGCCGCGTGCTTGTGCGCGAACCGGCCCACGTCGGCGAGGAACGCCTGCAAATTGGCGCCGCCCGCTTGTCCGAGCTTCCGGCCCACGAGATCCATCGCCTGAATATGGTTGGTGCCCTCGTAGATGCTGAAGATCTTCGCGTCGCGGCAATACTGCTCCACGGGAAAGTCCTTCGTGTAGCCGACGCCGCCGTAGGTCTGGATCGCCGTCTCGCAGACGCGAAAGCCCTGGTCGCTTCCGTAGGCCTTCACCAGTGGGACGAGCAGATCCACTTGCCCCATGTGGTACGCCGCCGCTTTCTCGTCTCGTGCCTGAAGCCCCCGCGCCGAATCGCCGTGATGCGCCAGCTTGACGGCGAGCGCGCGGATGCCTTCCACGCGTGCCTTCATGTCGAGCAGCATGCGCCGCACGTCTGCGTGCTCGATGATCGGCACGCGCGGCGCCGTGGGGTCCTTCCAATGGGCCATGCTGGCGCCTTGCTTGCGCTCCTTCGCGTAGTCGAGCGCGTTGAGGAACGCGCTCGAGGCCACGCTGATGCCCTGAATCCCCACCGCGATGCGCGCGCTGTTCATCAACTTGAACATCTGCGGCATGCCCTGGTTCAACTTGGTCTCGCCGCCGACGGGCCAGCCGACGCACTTTGCCGCGTCGCCGAAGTTGAGCAGGCACGTCGCCGAGCCGTTGATTCCCATCTTGTGCTCGATGTTGGCCACCTCGACGTCGTTCGGTTCGCCGAACGCGCCCACGGCTCCCTGCCGTATCTTGGGAACGATGAAAAGCGTCAGTCCCTTGGTGCCCGACGGCGCGCCGTCCACGCGCGCCAGCACGAGGTGGACGATGTTCTCGGCAAGGTCGTGATCGCCGCCCGAGATGAAGATCTTCGTGCCGCGAATGGCGTAGCTCCCGTCCTCGTCGACGCGACGCCGTCGTCTTTGCGCTTCCCACGTCGCTGCCTGCCTGCGGCTCGGTGAGGCACATCGTGCCGCCCCATTGGCCCCCGAACATGGGCGGACAATAAAGGTGCTTTTGCTCCTCGGTTCCGAAAGCGTGGATAACTTCTGCGGCGCCCATCGCGAGACCCGAGTACATGCCGAAGGCGGCATTGGAGCCGCTCAGCATCTCTTCGACCAACACTTGCAACGAGGTGGGCGCGCCGCCTCCGCCCCACTCGGCGTCTACGCCGAGCTGCTTCCAGCCGGCCTCGTAGAGGCTCTTCCACGCCTCTTTGAACCCCGTGGGCGTGATGACGCGTCCGCCCTCCAGCCTGCAACCTTGGTGGTCGCCGGTGGCGTTGAGCGGGCCGGTCACTTCTCGAACCCATCGGTAGCATTCCGCGAGAGCCGCGCGGCACTCGTCCGGTCCCCACGCCTCGAACGGCGCGTGGCCCAGTATTTCGTCGACACGGAATTGTTCGAACAGCAGAAAGTTGAGCTCGCGCAGGTCGGCCTTGTAGCGATTGATCGCAGGGATGGGCTTGGACACGGCGTCGGTCTCCTCGGAGGGATGGTCGAGCGAATGAATTACCGTTCATCGTACTGCCCCCCCGCGCATCGCGCCAGACAGGGCCGCTCCCTGAAGAGCCCCTTTGAGGGTAGCCGATAGATGCCTTTTTAGAGCTCGGCTCGAACGAGCACGAACTTGTTACAGAGCACCTTGTCGGTGACTTCGCGATACGACTTGCCCTGCACCTCGCCCTTGAGCCCCCCCAGGCGCCCGTGTTCCGTAATGAAATACATGACCTTCTGTCCCGCATCGCGCTGCTTCTTCAGCCACGACGTGAACGTCGTTCCGGTCGACACGAACGCGGGGATGTGATTGCCCGTGTAGAAGTTCTCGCCTTTCCAGTTCATCTGGTAGGCGATGAGCTGCTGATCGGGCGAGGCGCGGTCCGCGTAGTAGGCAGAGATCACTTCGCGCTGGCCCCAATGCTGCGCCGTCCGCTGCATATACACGTCGAGGCCCCAGAGGCCCCACACGAACGAGAAGGTGCAGAGCGCGGCCACGGCGTGGTGTCTGACGCGGCGAACGGTGAGCGCAACGGAGACGAGCACCGCCACGGCGCTGAATCCAGCCAGCGCCGCGCTGAAGTCGAGTGAATCCGGCCACGCGCGCCGATAGTTGTACGTAAAGAGTTGCAGCAGATGGATCGCGCCCGGCTGATCGCCGTTTTCGGGCTTGATGATCAAATCGCGCGCGACGACGACCAGCACGAGCGCCGAAGCGATCGCTCCCGCGCCCAGCATGCGCGATGCGTGCGTGATCTCCAGGGGCTCGTCTCCGCCCGTCGCGTCGGGGGCCTTCGCTGGAAATAGGTAGACGCAAAAGCCCACGATGACGGCGCCCGCAATGACGAGCAACGCGGCCATGGCCATCGAAGGCGCCGCCAAATGACCGTCTGGTTTGACGCCCACGAATGAGCCCGGCTGGGACCTCGCAACGCCGAGCACGAGCAGCGTCATTCCGGTGAGCATCCCGAAGAGATACCGGGCCAGCGCTGCGCCCCGGGGCAGCTGCCAGCGCCCGAGCATGTCGTCGAGCACGACGCCGATGAGCATCGCGACGGGCGGGACGGCCGGAAAGATATAGTGGTGAAACTTCGTTCCCATGAACGAAAAGAGCGCGAATGCAAACAAGAACCAAAAGCAGAGAAGGAGAGAAACGTCGGATCGTTCGTTGTCGCGTGCGGTCACTCCCCCTCGCAGCCACCACAAGAGACCCAGAGGCGCCAGTCCCGTCCAGGGGAACAGGGCGTATCCGAGCTGCCAGACGTAAAAGCGGAAGCTCGTGTCGTCACCCTCGTTCGTGTCGTGCACGTGATGGAACGCGCGGTTGAACATGTCGTGGAAGATGAGCCGATCGGTGAACGGCGACCCGTGGCGTACGTACATCGCGACGTACCAAGGCATCGCGACCGCCAGCGATGATGAGCAACCCCGCGGCAATCTCGAACTGCGCGAGCTCCCGGACGAAGCGCGTCGTGCGGGCCATGACCTCGTCGCCCGGCCGGGACGCGAAAAGGTACGCGAGCGTCACCAGGACGGGAAGGGCGAACCCCTCGGGCCCTTTGCCGAGCGTCGCGATGGCCGCGAAAAACCACGCGGCCAGGTAGTAAAGACGGCGCAGACGCGCGCTCGCCCCAGCTCATGTAAAGGACCACGCCGAGCATCAGCGCCCAGACGACGCCTTGCACAGCGGGTTCGAACGCGCCGAACGTTCGTAGCATCATGCCGCCAAAGCCCGTGGGCGCGCCGCTGAAGTGGGGAATGCTCGCCGGAACGGCGGACCGGCATTCTTCGTTGCCCGGAAGCGCCGCAGTTGCCGACGCCCCGAGCCGCTACGAAACTCGTCCCAGTGCGGCCGGAATCCGTGCGCGTCCGGCACGCCACAGAAAATCGACGTTGCGTGACGCGAGATAAAGAATCTGCGGGACCGCACATAGCAAAATGGATCCGAAGACCAAATGCCAGCCGGAGAACCGGAAGCGCCGCGATCCTATCGACACCTCGTAGGCGCGCGCCTCCGCCGCCTCCGGCGCGCGCAGCGCCAATGAGCACGAGGCCCATGCACGCCGTCATCGGCGCGACGCACGGCATGTCGGTCATCGTCTGGTGCGCGAGCAGATACCAGTCGGGCATCGTCGCCAGGACGAGGCCCCCGAAGAGCGCCGCGCGACGGCCGAACGTCTTTGCGACGCCCTTGTAGAGCAAGTAAAGCGCGAGAATCGTGAGGAGCACGACCGGCGCGCGAACCGCCCACTCCGGGTGCATGACGGGCTGTGTCCCGTCGCCCACGAGCATCTTGTCCGGTTGGTAGTGCACGCCCAGCGTCGCCATCGCGATCGCCTGCATCCACATGTCCAGCACGGGCTTGCTCCAGAACCATCCGTCCTGGGCCCACCAGAGGCTGATCCAGTCGTCACGCGCGAGAATCTCGCGTGAAACCTCCCCGTAGTGCGTTTCCCAGGGATCCCAAAGGGACGAGGTTCCCATCAACGGGAAGTACAAGGCCGCAGCGATGGTCACCATCCAAAAGCCGTGCCTTTTCCAGAACGGCCGGTCCACGCCGTCCTCGTCGGCCGCCCAGACGCCGAGCACGCGGCCCACTTCGAACAGCGCCGCGGTGCCCCCCACGAACGCAAGCGTAATGACGATGCCCCACGCGATCTGCGGGATCGCGGTACCGGCGACCGCGAAGCCAAGGGCAAAACAAAAGAGAAGGGATGCCCCGGCCAATCCGAGGAGTGGGCGAGCAAGTTCCGCGAGCGTCGCGGACGCCGCAAGGCGATCATCGGCGTCGTCGAACGTGCCGAGCAAATCCATGATGCCCCAAGACGCAATCGTGACCAGGAGGGTGCCCAGCGGGACGCCCCACCGGAGCTGGCCTTCGTGCGCCATCAGGACCAGGGCCAAGAACGACGCGACCGCCGCCGTAATGCCGCCTCGTGCGAGGCGCATCGAGTTACCCGGGCGGAAGAGGGGGGTTCGCGCGGGCTCGGCGACGGGCGGCGCGGCAGGCGGTGGCGCGCCCAGGCTCGCTTCGGGGTCCGGCTCTGCACGGGCCGACCCACTCCCGAGAAGGACTTCGCGCGCGGGGGTCGCAGGGGTTTCGTGCGGCTCCTGAGGCTCCATCATCGAGGCGACGAAGGAAGCGAAAAAACATGCGGTCGCGGCGCCCCACAGAAAAATGGGAATCGCGGCGTCCCCGGCTCCCCGCATGCGCAAAACGATGTTGGTTGCGATGAGCGTCGCGCCCGCAGCGGTCAAGCTATGGCGAAGAAACGGAAACGGCGCGCGTGGGCCCCGCTCGGAGAATGCATGCGGGCGCACGGCCGCGCTGGTCTTGGTCTCGCTCATTTCTAAGCTGGCGGGGGTGTGGGCCGGTTCAGGCCCCTCGGACCGCGCCCGACGGAGTAGCAACTTTGCGGGCCTTGGACTAGCCGCGTGAGCGAGCGTCCGCGGCTCGCCGCCCGGACCGTAACGTCGTAGGCGCCCCTGCCGGCGCCTACAGCTCGGCAGCGAGGTGGCGGGCTGCCTCGAGCCGCGCTTTGGCGTCGACCAGCGACGATCTCTGGGCATTCGTCTCGGCCACGACCTCCTTCGGAGCGCGGGACACGAAGCCGGGCGAAGCGACCTTTCTGTCGATGGCAGCGAGGTCCTTGTCGACCTTCTTGAGCTCGCGCTCGATGCGCGCGAGCTCGTCGTGCGGGGCGACGAGTCCTTTCAGCGCGACGAGAACTTCGACGGATCCGTAACCGCTCGGTACGACGCTTACGGTCGTTCCCGCTTCGCGCGGTCCGCCCGGAGCCTCGAACGCGGGAGCGCCCTTGGTCTTCACGAGCGAAGCGATCGCCGGGGCGTGCTCTCGCAGGAAGGCAATCACCTCGGGGTTCGCGGCTCGAAAGCACACCGCGACCTCGGCCTTCTTGTCGATATCGTGCTCGCTCCGCACGGTCCGTGCTGCCGAGATGCAGCCCTTCAAGAGATCCATCCAGGCGTCGACGTCCGGCGCCCGGGCAGCACGCTCGTCCTCCGGGGTGGGGTAGGGACCGAACGCGATGCTTACGCGACGCGATCGTGGGCGAGGCACGCGCTGCCAAAGCTCCTCG
Source organism: uncultured delta proteobacterium (assembly GCA_963831555.1). GTDB lineage: Bacteria > Myxococcota_A > Polyangia > Polyangiales > Polyangiaceae > Palsa-1150. The sequence goes on along the minus strand of CAWHQT010000004.1, from coordinate 385,504 downwards.
GTGACGAAGGGCGTGAGCGGGTGTAGGAGGCGAAGCGATCCCTCGAGGACGTACGCGAGGGTCGCGCGCGTTTCGGGCGCGAGCCCCGCGCGTTCGGCGGCATTCGCGCCGGCCTCGAGGGGCGCGGGATCCAAGTCGTGTCCGCCTTCGCCGACTCCGTCAGCCGCGGGTGTGCGCGCGCTCCGGAGTACCGGCTTGACCAACTCGAGGTACCAATCGCATAGGTCGTTCCAGAAGAACCGGTACATGGCGTGGGCCGCTTCGTCGATCCGGAATCCGTCGAGGCCGTCGTGGGCGGCTTCACACGCGGCGGCGAAGCGCGATCGAATCCAGCGGTTGTAAAATCCTTTGGGCGCCGACACGCCGCGCGTCGGGCCATCCCCCGCCGCGGTCAGTTCCGCGCGCTCCTCGGGCCACGGCATGTCGCCTAGCAGTTCAAGCGAAAGACGGGTGGCGTTCCAGATCTTGTTCAAAAAGTGGCGGTGGCCCTCGATGCGCTTGGGGGCGAGCGCGATTCGCTTGTTGCTCGGGGGGTAGGTGGCAAGGGTGAACCGAACCGCGTCGGCCCCGAACGCCGGAAAGCCGCCGCCCATCGCCGCAGCCGAGGGGTACGCCTTTTTGAACTTGGCGAGCGCTTCCGCTTCGGGAGCCCCTGGCAACGTCTTGGCGACCATTTCCGCGAACGTGGTGCCCCGCACGAGGTCGAGGGGGTCAATCACGTTGCCGCGCACTTTGCTCATCTTGTCGCCGGCTTCGTCGACGATGAGCCCCGAGAGCAGAATGCGGCGAAACGGCACCTGCCCCGTGAAGTGAAGCCCGAACATCATCATGCGGGCGACCCAGAAGAAGAGAATATCGTATCCCGTTTCCAGATCGCTCGCGGGGTAGAATTTCGTGAGCGCGGCGGTCTCGTTCGGGCCAGCCGAGGGTCGCGAAGGGCCAGAGGGCAGCCGAGAACCAGGTATCGAGAACGTCTGGATCCGGAGTCCAGGGGCCGTCGCTCGCGCCGCTCCGGTCCCGCTCCGCGGGCCGCTCGCGTGCGACCCGAATCGCCCCCGTGGCCGTATTGTGCCAGGCCGGAATCGGGTGTCCCCACCAGAGCTGTCGCGAAACGCACCAGTCTTGGGTGTTCTCGAGGAAGTGGTCGTACGTCTTCGTCCACTCCGCCGGCAGAATGACGGTCTTGCCCGCGCGCACCGCCTCGAGCGCGTGCTCGGCCATCGTCTTCATCTTGAGAAACCACTGCGTCGAGATCATCGGCTCGACGACGCCGCCCGACCGGCTGCACCGCGGCAAGGTCAGCGTATGGGCCTTGGCGCCGCGTGCGAGGCCGCGCTGCTCGAGCGCCTTCTTGACCGCGCGCCGCGCCTCTTTGCGGTCCATGCCGGCGAATTCGCCCGCGTTCGCGTTGAGCGTTCCGTCGAGGTTCAGGATGTTCATCTCTTCGAGGTGGTGCCGCTTGCCGGTCTCGAAGTCGTTGAAATCGTGTGCCGGCGTCACTTTCACGGCGCCGGTGCCGAACTTCGGGTCGACCAGGATCGCATCCGTGATGATGGGCAGCGTGCGCGGGGCGAACGGGTGCTTGACGCGCTTTCCGTGGAGGGCCAAGTAGCGCGGGTCCTCCGGATGGACCGCGACGGCCGTGTCGCCGAGCATCGTTTCCGGTCGCGTGGTGGAGACGACGATTTCGCCCCCGCCTTCCACGTCGTAGGCAAATTCGAAGAGCTCGCCGCTCGGCCCTCGTCGCTGTCCACTTCCAGATCACTGAGCGACGTCATGCACTCCGGGCACCAGTTGATGAGGCGCGCCGCTCGGTACATGAGGCCCTGTTCGTGCAGAACGACGAAGGCTTCGGTGACCGCCCGACCCATGTCCGGGTCCATCGTGAACTTGGTCCTCGACCAGTCCGCGCTCGCGCCAAGGACGCGCTGCTGGGACGAGATGCGGTCCCCGCTCTCGCGACGCCATTTCCAGACGCGCGCTACGAAGGCTTCGCGTCCCAGCGCCTGCCGATTCGTCCCCTCGCGCGCGAGCATTCGCTCGACGACGAGCTGCGTGGCGATGCCCGCGTGGTCCGTCCCCGGCTGCCACAGCGTGTTGAACCCGCGCATTCGATGCCAGCGCACGAGCGCGTCTTCCAGCGTGCAGCGCTGCGCATGGCCCATATGCAAAGACCCCGTGACGTTCGGGGGGGGCATCGGCACGACGTAGACGGGGCGCGCGTCCGCGGACGATTCGCTGGAGGCGAAGACGCCGTGCTGCTCCCAGAACGCGTACCAGCGGGACTCGACGCGCAACGGGTCATACGGCTGGTCGAGAGCGGGCAGGTCGGGCGTGGACGGATCGGGACCGGGCATGGCGTGTCGGCGTAATGTAGCCGCTCTCGCGCAGGCACCAAGATCGTCGTCGCGGCCCGGCCGCTACGGCTTCTTCTGCCGCCGAAAGACACGCTTTGCGTCTCTCAGCGAAACGCCCTCGATGAAGTACGCCCGTGCAGCGGCCCCGACGGCCATCGTTCCCGTGAACGCAATCGTCGCCGAAACCACCGCACCGCCCCCGGGGGCTACGACCTTCGCCAGCGCCCGCACGGCTTCCCGCAAGACGAATGCGGCGCCCACGTTGGCGCCCAGTCCCGTCAAAAACTCGAGCGCACCGCGCCGATCGACGGACCGGCCGCCGATCCACGCGATCGTGGCGACCAAGCCGGCCTGCAATGCCGTCAGCGGGACGATGTCTGCCAGGGGGATCGGGGCTGCCGCGATGCCGGCGCAGACGGTCGCGGTGGCCTTGGTGAGCGTGGTGGCGAGCGCCTCCTGCACGGCGCGGGTGCGCGTGACCCGCGCCAGCTCCGCCCTCGCGGAATCGGGCACGTGGCGAAACAGGGTGAGCGCGAGATCGCCGACACGCCACCGCTCGTCCGCGCGAAGCGTGCCGTCCGCGCGAAAAGACATGTACGCGGAGATGCCCAGCGTCGCGGCGTGACGCTCCCAGAGGCGAGGACGCTGTTCGAGTTTGCCAGCGAGCGCCTGCTCCGCAGCGGCCACGTGGCGCATCTTTTCATCGACCTCGTCGGGCGGTTCGGTCGCCGATTGGTGGAGGCGCGTCGATTTGGGCTCGAGCAGATCGCAGTGCGTGATGACGGCGACCAGCGGGGGCTCCGTTCGGTGCGCGCGCCGGATCTCGTCGAAAACGCGTTCGAGGGCGTCGAGATCCGCGCTCACGGCGGCGTCCACCTCGCTCGCCTTGGCCGCGAAGAGGACGAGATCGGGAGCTTTCGCGCGGAGCTCGAGGGCGATCGAATCGAGCGCGGTCTTCGCCTCGTCCCCTTCGGCGGGGGCCGATCCTTCCTGCATGCCGCGTGTATCGAGGATGGCGAGCGACCCGCCGTCGCGCTGGTAATCGTACCAGCGTCCGCGGCCCGTCTGTGCCGTCACATGACCGAGCTCGGCCACCTTGGCACCGAACAGCGCGTTGATCACCGAAGACTTTCCCGCACCCCGCCGCCCCACGAGGATCAGCGCCGGGGGCCGCTTTTCAAGCACCACGGTGCGAAGGGTGGCAATGCGGGCGCGAAGGTCCTTCGCGATCTCGACCGGGAGCCTATCGAGCAACTCCTCGAGCCGGGCGATCGCGCGCGCCAGCATCTTGAGGGCTTCGTCGTCGCGGGACATCGGCGTTCGGCGCCAACGATAGCGCCTACGCGACGGGCGCGACGCCCGCTTTTTGCATGCGGGCGCGGGCGGCCGAAAACCGTCAGCCTTCCTTGGTGAGGCGCATGATCTCTTCCTTGATCATCGCTTCGGCCAATTGCGGCACGACCTCCCAGACGACGCGCTCGACGAGCTCGCGCGAAAGGGCCAACACGGCGCGCACCTGGTCCGCGGTGAGGCCGAACTCGTCGAGCTGGCCGGTGAGCCGCGCGTTGGCCGCCGCCACCCCGTCCGCGACGGGGGGGGGCATGGCGGCAGAAATGGCCGGAGTAGGGGAGTCGACGGGCAGGGTGAGCCCCACCGGTGCGGGCGGTGGCAGCGTCGCCGACGCCGTCTGCGGGGCGGGGCGAGCGGGTGCAATCGTAGCGACCGATGCGGTGGAACGCGCGATAGGGGCAGGGGGGGCGGCGCCGCCCTCGAACGAAAGAGTGTGCGTGCGCTGGGTCTGCAGCGTGGGCTTGGGCGCCGGCGGCGCGACGAACGGGGGACGAGGCGCCGTGCCCGTCGACGGCGCCGCGTGGAGTGGCACCGTGGTCGGCGGAATCGGCGCGGCCGGGACCGCGCCGCGTGAAGCTTCCCGCGCGACGAGCGCCTTCTTGACCTTGTCGATGAGACTTTGCGTGTCGAACGGCTTGTCGATGAAATCGTCGACCCCGGCATCTCGACCCCGGTTCGCGTCGTAGGGGCTGAAACGGCTCGCCATGAGCACCACAGCGACCCGTCCGTTGCGGGCGCGAACCTCCTTGGCCAGAGAGTAACCGTCATCGCCGGTCAGTGACATGTCGATCACCGCGGCGACGGGATCGTCACCCAGGCGCGCAAGCGCGTTCGACGCGCCGTCGGCGCTGACCACTCGAAAATCTTCACCCGCGAAGGTGATCTCGAGAACCTTCCGCATCGTGGCGCTGTCATCGACGGCCAGCAGGGTCTTGGGCACGTGGCTTCTCCGCTCCGGGCTCGCTCCGCGAATTCGAACGATTGTGCGGATGCCTTGCACAGAGTGTCAAGCGGCACATCGCCAGCGACCGCCGGCTTGGAAGCCCCGCGACCCCGGCATGTGTCGGCGTGCGGCGGCAGGTCGCCGGGGCGCATGCTCGCACATGCTGCATGCTAGGGAGAACCGCGTTGCCCCCGCGTACCGCCATCGTTCCACCCGAATTCGAGGGTCCACTCGATCGGGCCGTCCGCTCGCTCCTGGGCGCGAGCTGGGGCAAGGCACGGGCTTGGATCGGGGCGGGAAAGGTGCGGGTCGCTGGCGCCGTCGTGACCGAGACAACCTCACGCGTGCAAGCCGGGGCCGAGATTGCCGTCGACGCGCACGCGCGAAAGGTCCGCCCGGCGGAGCTCGCTGACGACCAGGTGGTGTTCGTGGACGCCCAAGTCGTCGTGGTGGCCAAGCCCGCCGGCGTCAGCACAGTGCCGTACGACGAGCAGGAGACCGACACGCTCGACGCCCGCGTGAGGGCTTGGCTCGAGCGGCGGCGATGGGTGCCACGAGGCTCTCGACCGAGCTTGGGCATCGTGCACAGGCTGGACAAGGAAACGAGTGGCCTCATCGTCTTTACGCGCACGTGGCTCGCAAAAAAGGCTCTTGCGAGCCAGTTTCGGCATCATACCGTCCACCGAAGATACCTGGCCATTGCGCATGGCGCGGTCGCCCGGCGAACGCTTCGAAGCTGGTTGGTCGAAGATCGCGGTGACGGGCTCCGAGGCTCGGCCCGCGGGCCGAAGCCTGCCCACGGGCGCGAGGCCATTACGCACGTCGAACCGGTGCAATCGCTCGCTGGCGCGACGCTCGTGGCGTGCCGCCTCGAGACGGGGCGAACCCACCAGATTCGCATCCATCTGAGCGAGTCCGGTCATCCGCTCGCCGGCGAACGGGTGTATATCCGGCGTTTCGCCGGGCCGATCATCGAGGCCCCCCGCCTCATGCTCCACGCCGCGGAGCTCGGGTTCATTCATCCCGCGACCGAGCTTGCCGTGCGTTGGGACCAGAACCCTCCGGAGGACATGCAAAGGCTGATCGGTGAGCTGAAAAAAATATGAGCGAAATTCGTGCTAAAAAACAGCATGCCCGAGCTGAGCGCGCGCGCGAGGCAGGTCCTCTATCACTGCGTGACGGAATACGTCGCCACGGGGGAACCGGTAGGCTCGCGAACGCTGGCCAAAAAGTCGGGGCTCGACCTGTCGCCCGCGAGCATTCGCAACGTGCTGGCCGACCTGGAGGATAGCGGCTACCTCCGTCAGCCGCACGCGAGCGCCGGCCGCGTCCCCACCGATCGCGCGTTCCGGCTGTTCATCGACGCGCTGATGCACGTCCGGGCGCTCACGACGGAGGAGACGTCGACCATTCGGGAAACGTACTCGTCGCTCGAGCCGGGCCAGAACGTCATGCGCGAAACGGGCAAGCTCCTGTCTGCGTTGACCGGGACCGCCGCGGTCGTGGTCGCGCCCCGTGCGGAGACGCTGGTCCTAAAGCAACTGCGATTCTTGCGCACGGGGCACGGCGAGGTGCTCGCCGTGCTGGTGATGAACAATGGGACCGTTCACAACCGCTTTCTGAGCGCGCAGGTCACCGAGGCCGATCTTCAGCGAATCCACGATCTCTTGGATGACGTGGTCGAGGGCCGCACGCTCGGCGATCTCCGCGAGATGCTCGAGCGGCGCCTGCTCACCGAGCGTGTCCAGCACGACGAGCTACGCCGGCGAGCCTTCGAGCTCGGAGGCGCGGCGGTCGAGCAGGCCGCGGGCCGCGAAACGGATCTCGTCATCGAAGGACAAGACCGGCTCTTCGAGAAGCCGGAGTTCGATGCCGATCAAGTCCGCCGTCTTGTCACGGCGCTCGACGCGCGGGAAAAGCTCATCAAACTGCTCGATCTGGCCATGCAGGCCAAAGGCGGTCACGTGGTCGTCGGCGATGAAGCCGGCGATCTCGGCGGTGGACAGCTCGCGATTGTGGGGGCGCCCTACACGGGCCAGGGCCAAACGGCCGGCGCGGTCGGCGTCATTGGACCGACTCGCATGGACTATGCGCGCGTTCTGCCGCTCGTCGCGGCGACGGCGACGGCGATGAGCGAGTTCATGGGGCGCGCGGAAGCAGGGAGAAAGGAACCGGAGGACCCCTAACGGCTCGCGCGTCGAGTCGGTCGAGATCGATGCCCATCGAAAAAGGCGGCTCGATCAGGGGGACTCGATCAGGGGGGAACGTGTGAAGCAAGTTCGATGCGCTCACGCGAGTGCCGCATCGAACTTCCCATCGGTTCGACGGACCCGGTAGACTCGGTAGAGTAAAGCTTCCTCCGATGCGCCCTTCCCCGCCGGACCTTCCCGGCGCCCAAGCCAACGACTCGCCCATCGACCGGGCGCTGACTCTCCTCCTGGCAGACGAGGTCGAGGCCGCGCTCCGCTGGAGTGCTGCGGTCGTCGAACGGGACGCGTCGATTCCGAGCGCCCTCGTCATCACGTGCAGGCTGCTCAAGCAACTGGGGAGGCCCGAGGCGGCGATCGAGGGTTTCGCCTTGGCCATTCGCAGGGCCATCGACGCGGGGAACTTGCCGCTCGCCGTCGCCGCGATTGCCGACCTGCGCGCCCTCGGGGTGGACGTCGACGGCCACCTCGAGGAGGTGGCCTCCGCGTTCTGTCTCGGGTCCCAGCGCATTCAAGAGACCGAGACGCCCCCGCCCCCGCTCCCCAATTTCGAAAACTTCCAACCCCTGAGCTCGTATCTCACGGGCCCGGCCCTCACGTCCAAAGCCACGCAAATCGTCCACTCCGCCACGCGGGACTACGACGAAGCCGCGGGCACCGAACTGCTCCTGGCGGCCCCGCTTCCGTTCTTCAGCGCGTTGCCGAACGACGCGCTCAAGGCGCTGATGGCGGCCTTCGACATGATCACCGTGCCCGCAGGTGCGCGAATCATTACCGAAGGCGAAGAGGGAGCCGAGGCGTACATCGTGGCCCGCGGAGAGCTCGAAGTCTCGCGCGGGTCCAACGATGGAGACGGCTCCCATCCCGTCGTGCTTGCGCGGCTCGTGACCGGCGCTCTCGTTGGCGAGATGGCCCTCTTGTCGCGCGCGCCGCGGGCGGCCAGCGTGATTGCGACGCGGCCGTCGATCCTCTTGATTGCCAAACGCGACGTGCTCGAAGCGGTCGCCGAAAAGCGACCCGAGGTGGCCGTGGAGCTCGCGGCCCATTGCCGGCGACGCATGGTGGCCAATCTCGGACGAACGTCTCCCATGCTCATCGCCGTCCTTCCCGAGGAGCAATCGAAGCTCGTGGAGCGCTTCGAGACCCGCATCTTCGAAAGAGGAGACAAGCTCGTAGTCGAGGGTGACGAAGCCCAGGGATTGCACCTGGTGGCGTCCGGCGAAGTGGCCGTCGTGGCCCACGAAGAGGGTGAATCCGTGGTCGTGGCGACGCTCACCCAGGGAGACACGGTCGGAGAAGTGGCGCTCGTTCTTCGCCGCAAGGCCAACGCGGACGTCATCGCAGTGCATCCTACGGTGACGCTGTTCTTGCCGCGCGAGGAGTTCTTGGCGCTCATTTCGGACCACCCCAGCATTCTCCAGGGTCTCTACCTGACCGCCTTGCACCGGGACGACGAGACAATGCTCGCCCTGGATTCGGCCCCGGCTGCGATCGCGGATGACTACGTTCTTCTGTGACGGTCAACTTGACCCACCCGCGCGCTTTGAGTACGCCCCTGCGCGATGCGTACTTTCGCCCGCCCACTCGTAGCCGCCGCCATGGCGGCGCTGGTTTCGCTCTTCGGTACAACCGCGACGGCCCAGGTAAAAGTGGCGGTCGTCGACGTCCAACGCGCGGTCATGCAGACCGAGGACGGGCTTCGCGCGCAGGCGACGCTAAAAAAGATATTCGACAGCAAGCAGCAGGAACTGAACAAGCGCCAGACGGACATGCAGAAGCAAAAGGAGGACATCGACAAGCAGGCGAAGGTCCTTTCGCAGCAGGCGTTGCAGAAGAAGGTCGACGACTGGCAAAAACAGATGGTCGAACTTCAGACGACGTTCGTGGAATACAACAAAGAGCTTGAGAAGAAGCAAAAGGAGCTGACCGATCCGATCTTCGAGCGTGTCCTCGGGGCCATCAAGCGGCTCGCCGGGCAGGACAGCTACGACCTCATCGTGGACCGGGCGACGGTCGCTTTCTCGCGCAGCGACCTTGATTTGACCGACCGCGTTATTCAGCTGGCCAACGGCGCCCCGGCGGGGCCCGCCGTCTCGGCTCCGGGCACGTCCCCCCCGGGGGCACCGGGGTCTCTGAAGGCGCCTTCGGTGGGCGGTCCCGCGAGGCCGTGACGTGGGACGGCGTCCTCCGCCTCCGAGCCGAAACGCTCGAGCGGCTGGCCGCGCGCCACGGAGGCGACGTGATGGCGGGGGGTGGCGAGGCGCCACGGTCGCTGGCGCCGGTGGAGAGCGCCGGGGCCGGGGACCTCGCGCCGGTCTTCTCGCGCCGCTTCCTTCGCGCGGCGCGTGAGGCCGCCGGGCGGGGTGCGGCGCTTCTCGCCCAGGAGTCGCTGGCGCCCGCGATCCCATGGGCGCCCGCGGCATGGCTGCATCCCCATGCCACCTGGGCCATGGCGGAACTGCTGGACGGGGTGACCGTTCCGGACGATCCGGCCCACGTGGGCGCTAGCTGCGCGATTGCCCCAAGTGCCGTTCTAGGGCCCCGCGTGGTTCTCGGTGCGCGCGTTGCCGTTGGCGCGGGCGCGGTGATCGGTCACCCGGGGTTCGGCTGGGCCACCGGACCGGAGGGCGCTTTGCGCCCAGTCGCGCAGCTTGGGGGGGTCCTGCTCGAGGACGACGTGTCGATAGGGCCGCTTTGCACCATCGATGCCGGCACGCTTGGGCCCACGCGCATCCGAAGGGGGGTCAAGCTCGACGCGCATGTTCACGTCGGTCACAACGTGGATATCGGCGAGGGAACGATCGTGGCCGCCCAGTGCGGTTTCGCCGGCTCCGTACGGGTGGGCCGTTCGGTGCTCGTGGGAGGGCAGGCGGGAATCGCCGATCACGTCGTCGTGGGGGACGGCGCGCGGATTGCGGCCAAGAGCGGGGTCATCGGTGATGTACCCCCGGGGGCCACCGTGGCAGGATATCCCGCGGTGGCTCGCCTTCGGTGGCTGCGCGCCCTCGCAAAACTCTACAGTCCGCCACGGGGGCTTGGGTGAAAGCCAACACCACGATCGAGATTGATCGCATCCTGCAGATTTTGCCGCATCGATGGCCGTTCGTTTTGATCGATCGCGTCACGGAGGTGGTGCCTGGCCAACGCATCGCCGGGCATAAGTGCGTGAGCATGGGAGAGGCGTGGTTTCAGGGCCACTTCCCGCTGCGGCCGATCATGCCCGGGGTGCTCATTCTCGAGTCGCTCGCGCAGATTGGTGGCATCCTCGCGTACGCAACCGAGCCATTCGACGCCACCAATTCGCTGATGTACTTTCTGGGCATCGACAAGGCGAAGTTCCGCCGCACGGTCACGCCTGGCGATCGACTGGATCTCGAAGTGGCGGTGGTGCACCACCGCACGAACGTGTGGAAATTTCACGGCGAAGCGTCTGTGGACGGGACCCTCTGCGCGAGCGCAGACCTTTTGGCCAGCGTCGTCGACCGCGACCGGTAATGGCCGACGTTCACGCGACCGCCATCGTCGATGCGCGCGCTGAGATAGCGCCGCACGTCGCGATTGGTCCCTATGCGATCGTCGGCGCCGGCGTCGTGCTCGGCCGCGGGTGTGTCCTTCACGCGCACGCTGTCGTGCGCGGGCCCGCGACGCTCGGAGCCGAAAATGTCGTGCATCCGTTCGCAGTCATTGGCGGTGAGCCCCAGGCCAAACGTCACGGAGGCGGCTCCGGCCTGCTCGAAGTCGGCGACGGCAACGTGTTCCGCGAACATGTGACGGTCCACGGGGGCACGGGTGGCCTCGCCACGCGCATCGGCGCGGATAACCTGTTCATGGTGGGAGCGCACGTGGCCCACGACGTCCGCGTGGGCTCGCATTGCGTTTTCGCCAACGCGGTACAGCTGGCCGGCCACACCTTCATCGAGGATTGGGTTACGTTCGGGGGTCTCAGCGGCATCGCGCAGCGGGTGCGCGTCGGTCAAAGCGCGTTCGTTGCGGCCGCCGCGGCGTGTGAGCGCGACGTTCCGCCTTTCGTCGTCGTCCAGGGTGATCGCGCGCGGGTGCGCGGGGTCAACGTCGTTGGCTTACGCCGGCGCTCGATCCCGGAGGCCAGCATCCACGCGCTCGGGCGCGCTGTGCGCCGCCTGTGGCTCTCTGACGCCACCCAGGCTGAGGCGGTGCGATCACTGGAATCGACGGATGACCCCTACGTGCGCGCGCTGCTGAGGTTCTTGGTGGAGACGTGCTGAGATGCCCATCGTGCCGTCGCGGTGCCCGAGTCATCGACGCACACGTGGGCCTGCGGAGCTTGCGAACGGAGCTACTCTTCCCTCGAACGCCGCGGACAGATCACCAGGCCCCTTGGCGGAATCGGCAGACGCAGCGGACTTAAAATCCGCAACCCGAAAGGGTGTCCGGGTTCAATCCCCGGAGGGGCCACCCGAAATGTGCAATGATCGCAAATTGTTAGCCAATTCCGGCTCCTCACTGTCCGATTCCCCGGACGATTCGATCGATCTGGCGCGGGTGCGTCAGCGGCTCTCGTGCGTCATCATTTCGATGGACAACCGCGATTGCGGGATGGCCCCCCAGTCGATCGACCGCGTCGACGAACTTTGGGCTGGCAGAAAGCGCTGTCGCCGCGCGACGGACGGTTTGCGAAGCGTCACAGGCCGCCTTGAGCGCCGCCGGTGGGATGAGATGGTTGCGGATGCTTTTCTTGCTCGGGCGTGCGCGGTCGACGATGAGCGATCTGCGGGGTGGGTGGGGTGTCACGGGCAGGGCGATGGAACCAATTACTTGGTCGCCCGTTGGCATAGGTATGAAATCACTCCGGCGAATCATCGACTTTCTGTTCAACCCACCGCTCACGGCTCCTCGGTCCACGGTGCTCATGCGCCTGATGGCCGGGGGTGTCTTCCTCTCCGAGGGCATTCTCAAGTTCGTCTATACGAACCAAGGGGTCGGCCGCTTCACCAAGATCGGAATTCCTGCGCCCGAGCTCACGGCGACCTTCGTCGGGGGCATGGAGATCGTCGGCGGAATTCTCCTGATCGCAGGCCTCTTCACGCGTGTCATCGCGATCCCTTTCATCATCGAGATGGTGGTCGCAATCCTCACGACGAAGATCTCGCTGTACTTGGGGAAGTCACCTCTGCCGCTCCCGCCGGCGTTGCCCAAGGTCGGCTTTTGGGCGGTGATGCACGAGACGCGCTCGGACTACGCCCAAATTCTCACCACGATCTTCCTGCTCGTCGTGGGTCCCGGCCCCTGGTCGCTCGACGCTTTTCTGCAGCGCCATCGGCGGGCGGCCCGACCCGTCGAGCAGCGATCAGAAGCCCGGCACCCGCTGCCCGCGCAGTGAAGCGCCGATAAGTCCATCTTATGGATATATATATACAACATCGACTTGTTATTAACGCAACGGAGACGGACCATCCAACCCATGAGCGAATGGGATCTGCCAGGGAGGGACTCTGAGATAACTCTGAGATTCCTTCCCGGCAGACGTTGGGCGATTGCGACCCAGGCTTCGATCCGTCTGGATGTGGGAACGAGTGATGACCGGCCGCCTACGGGCCGGGGTTGGTCGTCGGACAGGGGACGGGACCATTCCCGGGCTCCTGGCAGCAAACCGACACACACTGCGGGGCTCCGGTCTGGGCCATTGTCACGGTGGCCGTCGAGCTTTCGCTCACTCCGCTGCCGACATCGGTACCGGCGGCGACCGCTCCGCCATTCTGGTCGACGCCGAACCATGGCGCAGATCCAATTTGGAAGCTGCTGCTGGCTGGAGCGGCGACGATCGTAGCGACTGTGCCCGCGGCGACGGAGGCAGTAATCGTGGCGTCCGTCGACGCGGCCCCGCCATTGACATCAACCGAGCACCAGTTGAGGAAATTCATCACCGTAAGTGTCGCGGTGGAACCGCTTGTCGTGGGACCTGGTGTCGGGGTTCCGGCCACGGGAACCCCGTAGGCTCCGGCGCCGCCATCGCCGGAGCCGCAGCCCGAGACCCCGATGCCAACGACCGTGATCAGCGCAAGAGTGAACCGGGGCATGGGACGCACCTTTCCGGTCGGATCGGCGTTGCCGCCTACCAACCGCGCTTTGTTGATGGGGTATTCGACGCCTGGGCGCTTGCCATCGATTGCTCGAGAGCAGCAACGCGCTCCTGAGCGAGAGTACGGAGCCGTGGATCCGCAGCGCGGCCCACCTCTTCGCGGTACATGGCCAGCTCCTGGACGTGTCCCGCCCAAACCGTATCCTTGAACGCCCTGTCAAAATCGTAATCGGGCAGCGACGCCAATCGCGCAACCGTCCTCCGTTGATCGGCGCCACCGCGTTGCCCGTGCTCCCTTTCATGGTGCCGCTGCTCCCAACGTTTTGGCCCCGCAACACACATCGATCGCCCGCGTCGGCACCGGGGCGAAGCCCCATCGGTGACGCATCCTATTTCAAGGCAACGGTCGTCGCTGAGGAACGCAGTGCCGGTCCCCTCGACCAATGGCGGGGCGCGCCCGAGGTCGACGGAGTTTAGCCCAAAGACGTATTACCGACCTGAGGGAGTTCAATCGGCAATTGGCTCAGCAAACGGAGACGAACCGCGAGATCACAGAGCTCGAACGCCAGGCAGCCCCTGATCGAACGCATGTCGGTCACCGATGAGCTTACAGGGCTGTGCAATCGGCGGGGGTTCGTGATTCTCGCCGGGCAACATCAGGAGCTCGCGATGCGCCCAGTGAGGCAATTGGTTCCCTCGCGCTTGGGCGCTACACGCCACCTTCGACCTTCACCGCGAGCACCTGGAGATCGGCCGGGTCGACATCGGAAACGAGCGCGTAGCCGAGGTCGTCCTTTCTCCACATGAGCACGTGGAAGCCGCGCGATGTATCGAGCGTGCCGCGCGCTCCTCCCACGGGGTGCGTCGCGAGCGCGGACCACGGCAGGCCCTCGGCACGAAACACGAACAACGTGATGACGTGTAGCCGTCGCTTGAAGATGAACGTGGCCGCCTTGCGGTCGAGGAAGTAGGCGACCGCGCCGCCTTGCATTGGGAAGTCGTCGTCGCCACCGAAGGCGACCACGGGCGCAAAGTCGAGGCGCCCCGTAAACCAGGGCTTGACCTGATGGATGCCCCCGCTCTCCACCTCGACCGGATGATCGCCATACAGGACGCGCAGGTGGTCGTTCACTGCCTCGGCGAGCATTGGGTCGGAACCGTGAGGCTTCCACAAGAGGATGGCGAAGGCCGCGGCAGCAGCGAACGCTGCGGACGCGAAGAACGAGACCCGCCGCGCGCGGCGACGACCCACGGAGGCTCGCGGCGGCTCGCCCATGAGCTGTTTCTCGATCGAGCTCCGGAGTGCTTCGGGGGCGCGCGGCCTGGGGAGGCGGTCTTGAAGGGCAGCGGAGAGCTCGCGCTCGACGGCGTCTTCGTGACGCCTGGCGCCTGGGCAGATCGAGGAAAGACGGTTTCCAAGAACGATTGGCCTCTACGGGATCGAAGCGGAGTCAGTACGTCCGTCGGTCCCCACACGACGGCCTTCCTGGCGGATGACGATGCGGGCTTCCGTGAGCTCGCCCGGCAGCGTCTGAGTGAAGATGGCTATGCGGTAACCGACGCCGCGGACGGCGGCGAGGCCCTCGAGCTGCTCTCGGCCATGGCGGACGCCCGACTTCCTCTCCCCGAGGTTCTCATCCTGGAATTCCTCATGCCAACGCTCAGCGGCCTGGGTGTGCTGCTGGCTTTACGGCGGATCGTTCGGCTCCCGCCAACGCTCATGGTGACCCGCTTCCTGGATCGTTCCGTCGACACTCTTGCGACGAGGCTTGGTGTCCGTCGTGTGCTCCGAAAGCCAGTCGACGGCTTCGCCCTCTGTGCAGCGGTCGATGAGACGGTTGCGAGCGATCGCGCGAGATACAGGGACTAGACTAGGAACCAGAGAACACACCGAGTCCGGGTGGGCGCGGGCGCGCCCCGCGGCAAGCGGCGCGACGCAGCGGAGGTGTAGGGGCGGCGCTTGCTGCGAGACGTACGCGGCGATCGCTTTCTCCCGGAAGCCGGGATGCTTGTCGAGGGCGACCAAGTAGCGAAGCTGCTGCAGGGTGACGACCGATAAGTCCTGCCTAACTCCGAATCTGCACCATTGACTGCAGATGATGGGCGGACGAATCTTCGCGACCTTCGTGAGTCGCGGATGCTCGCGTTTCAGCTGCGCCAGCGCGGCAATGGCCGCTTTTGCACCGTTCTCTTCGGTGAGCAGGCGCTCGCGCAGGAGTTCGAACTTGTGCCAACTCGGCGCGTGCCGGACGCGAAGCCTACGGGCGAGACCGTCAGCGAGTACGCGACGCGTGGGTAGCTCTATGCGTGCGCGACCATCCACATCCCGCTCGACAGTCGCCGTGGAAAGGGCGTCAAGGCAACGAAGAGCGACACGGCGCGTCGCGCGACGATCGAGCCCGCCTTGTTCCCCCTGCTTCGTCGCCATGCGGCGCGAATCGGGAGGGAAGGGGCGGGTGATCGAAATCGCCGTAGACCGCTGTTGCTATATCGGTACGGCGAGCCCGGGTCGCGTGTGCGCATAGTGGTACGGGAACGCTACGAAATCACGGCCGCGCCGGACAAGCCCTCCCGTTCCCAAAGAGTCTCGGGCGCGCTTCAGGTCGGTGGGGCTATCCGACAGCAGGAAAGGACGCTCGTTTCCTCCGTCGCGTGGGGGGCTGCTCATGAAAAGATCACGGCGTTGGGCCGTAGGGTCTACGGTGGGGGCCCGTTCTGGGGGAGGGCTTATTCGAATGAACGACGACGTGAAGAACCAGCTGAGCAAGATCCTTGGCGCGTATGACGAGAAGCTCGCCGAGATCGATCGCGTGGACGCGGCCAATCGTGCGGCGGCGGCGGCGTTTCCGGAACGCTACGCGCTCTTGCGGAGTGACACGATTCGCCCCACCATTCAAGAATTCGCCGACGTGCTCAACGGCCGGGGCCACGAGGTCACTGTTCGCGAGCTCGAGGAGTCCACGAGCTCCGAGGCCGGTGTCACGTCGGCCACGATCGCGCTCCGCATCGTCCCCAAGGGTTTCGTTCACCGAACGGCGGCCGCGAAGAAGAGCTTCGTCGAGCTCTCGTTCTCGGCCAACCGAAACGAGCGAAAGATTACCGTCTCGTCGACCAACACGATAATCAACTCCGCGGGGAGTGTGGGAAAACGGGCCGAGTACGATGTCGAATCCATGACCCCCGGCGTCATCGAGGCGCACGTCCTCCACGCGCTCGGCGAAGCCCTGGCCGGGGCGTAGCGCGCTTTCGAAGAAGGACGTCCGTGCGCAAACCCACGGCGGGCGAAGATGGAGGCGATCCGGTCGCGCGCCTTCACGCAGAGGTCGACGGGGCGACGCGACGCCTGCACGTGGTGCACGCCGCCCGGATCCAGTGCCGGCATGGTTGTAGCTCGTGTTGCGTGGACGGACTTACGGTCTTCGAACCCGAGGCGGAACGCATCCGCAGCCGGCATGCCGAGCTTTTGGCTTCGGGTGAGGCCCACCCCGAGGGGGCCTGCGCTTTCCTCGACGCGCACGGCGGCTGCCGGGTTTACGCCGAGCGACCGTACGTCTGCCGCACGCAGGGCTTTCCCTTGCGCTGGATCGACGAGCGTGACGGCGGCCTCGTGGAGCTCCGCGACATCTGCCCGCTGAACGACACGGGTGATCCCATCGAAGGGCTGAGCGCCGAAGCGTGCTGGAGCATCGGACCCTTCGAGGAGCGACTCGCGCGGCTTGCGATTGGGGGCCGCGCGGGTTCTCGAAGAACTCGCCTTCGAGATCTCTTCGCCGTGCCTTTGCATGGACATCCCGTCGAGGGCGGCTCATCATCGCCGAAATTCGAACGCGAGGCGGTCATCCCCATGGGCGATAAATCTCCGAAGGCCAAAGACAAGTCCAAAAAGCAGCACGAGGCGGACAAGAACCAGAAGCACGTGGCGGCCGTCGAGAAGGCGAAACCGCCGGCGGCGGCGGCCGGCAAGAAGGGAAAGTAGAAGCCTCGGGCCATCGAAAAAGAACAAGACGGCCGAGAGCCTGCGTCAAAAAGCTCACCGAGCGTGTCGCCGCGACGGCGGCGCTGTTGGATGACGCCAATCGCCGGCGGGTCGAGCTGGAGGCTACGCTCGCGGAGCTGCGTGTGCAGCTCAGCGAAGCGATTCACGAAATCAACTGGAATGCGCCGCCGCCGGCCGCCGGTCGCTGACGGGGGCCGTCGCGTACCGTCCCGCCGCCGCCAGCGGAGTGCCCGCGAGCCACTGCGCGAGATCGACGAGCGCGCGCTGGGCCAGAGCGGCGTACCGCTCGCGCTTCGGAAGTCGCCGGCCCTCGAGCGGCGAGAGCCAAGCCCAGGTGACGTTCGATGGCTGAAAGGAGTCCGTCGCCCGCGTGAGATGCGTCACGACGCCCCCGAGCGCCGTGGAAGCCGGAGGCGGCGCCGGGCGACGACCGGCGAGCGACTGCGAAAGCATGACGGCGCAAACGAAGCCGCATGCGCAGCTCTCGACGTACCCTTCGACGCCGGTGATCTGTCCGGCCAAGAAGACACCCGGTCGGGCGCGAAGCTGCATGCGCTCGTCGATGACACGCGGCGCGTCGACGAACGTGTTTCGATGAACGGTGCCGAACCGAAGGATCTTCCGCTTCCTCGAGTCCGACGATGGTCCGAAAGACGCGCGACTGCTCGGCCCAGGTCAGTCGCGTTTGGAAACCGACCAAGTTGTACGCGGACGCGGCCGCGTCCTCGGGGCGAAGCTGGACCACGGCGAACGGTCGATGCCCCGTACTCGGATCCACCAGGCCGACCGGCTTCATCGGGCCGAACGAAAGCGTCAGAGGCCCGCGAGACGCCATGACTTCGACGGGCAAGCAGCCCTCGAAGTAGCGGACGTCCTCGAAGCTCCGCGGCTCCACCTTTTTTGCGGCGATGAGCTCTGCCACGAACGCCTCGTAGCGTGCGGCGTCCATCGGGCAGTTGACATAGGCCGCGTCGGCGCCATCCTCGGTGCCTTTGCCGTAGCGGGACTGCTTCCATACGCGGGTCCAATCGATCGAATCCGCGCTGACGATGGGAGCGATCGCGTCATAGTAGGCGAGGTGCGCGCGTCCGACGACGCGGGCGAGATCTGCGGCGAGCGCGTCGCCGGTCAGCGGGCCGGTGCAAAGCACGACGGGGGCAAGAGGGGACGCGTCGGGAATCGCGTCCACGATGCGCGCTTCGACCCGGATGCGTGGATGGCTGCGCAGTCGCTGCGTGACAAGCGCCGAGAAGGCCTCGCGGTCCACGGCGAGCGCGCCGCCGGCAGGTACGCACGTGGCGTCCGCGCAGCCCACGACGAACGAGCCGGCGCGCCGAAGCTCTTCTTTCAGCAGACCCACCGCGTTGGCGAGGGACGCCCCTCGCATCGAGTTGGAGCACACGAGCTCGCAGAACGCGTCGGTCGACTGCGCCGGCGTGCGCGCGAGCGGCTTCTGCTCCACGAGAAGGACGTCGACCCCGCGCTCGGCCAGCTGCCACGCCGCTTCGCTTCCGGCGAGGCCCGCCCCTACGATCGTGACGGTCGGCATTTCAACGCCGGCTCGTAGCACGCAGCCCTTGCGCTCGCACCGCGTGGCGGTCCTTCGCCGAACCAAGCGCGCCGCGTGCTCAATGCAATGCCGTCGGCTCGGGCTCCGTGCGTCCTTTGGCGACCTGTTCGCGAAGCGCGAGAAGCGACGCGTGCGGCGCGTAGCCGGCGGGCATGGCGGCGAGGGCCGCATCCGCGTCCGCCAGCCGGCCCTCGTGCAGAAATCCGAAGGCCAGCAGTTGGAGTGCCTCGGCGCGCACGGGCATCGTGCGGGCTTGCAACGCAACCGGTCGCGCGAGCTCGAGGACACGCGCCGTGTTCTTCGCGTCGAGCGCGGCGTACGCCGCTTCGAGCGCCTCGCGCATCGGGGCGTCGTGCTCGGCGGCCTTGAGCGCGGTGAGCCCCCGCCAATTGGTGGCGATGAACGACGCGGAGAGGAGCGCCGGCCACCACCAGCGCACCCCGAGGGCGAGCAGTGCGGCCGTCGCCGCGACCGCAATCGAGACGATGCGCGCCGGTTTTTCGCCCCGCCCGTGCGTCATGGCGCCGAGCAGCTGCGCCATGACGTTGCCCCCGTCGAGCGGAAGCATGGGCAGGAGGTTCAGAACGCCCCACCCGAAGTTCACGAAGAGCAAGTCCCGATAGACCACGGCGCCGAGGTCGCTCTCGAACCAACGGGGCGGAAGGCCCCAACGGACCCCCGCCGCTACGAGGAAGCCGGCCGCGGGCCCTGCGAGGCTGACCGCGATGCGCTGAGATACCGACAGGCTTCTCGAAGCCGCCCAGGCGGTCGTTCCCCCCATGCCGTGGAGCTGAATGCTTGGCTCGAGGCCGAACGCGAGCGCCATGGTCGCGTGCCCGAGCTCGTGAGCCACCACCGACCCGAACACGATGAGAGCCCATAAGACGAGCTCGCTCAGGGTCGAAATGCCAAGATTGAGGAGAAAGGTGACGAGAAAAAACGAGGGAAGAATCTTGACGGGGACTTTTCCGATCCGGAACGACAGAGCCATGGGGGGCGCAAATGCTGCGCGGAGGCTACTGCAGCCGAGTGCGTCCAGTCCATCGAGGCGGCCATAAGTTCGATGCCGCCCGGCCGACCCCCGACTCGTGATACGAAGAGCACTCCGACGTGCAGCTCGACCTCGACCGTTTCCTTGCGCTCGTCTGCCGCGAGTTAGGCGCGGATGAAGCGCGCATTCTCGACGCGAACGACACGCCTCTCGAGGTAGCCGATGCTCGGGAGTTGCGCTGGCGAATGCCGGATGGTCGTTCGGTTGCGGCTCGCTTTTCGGCTCCGCCGGCCGATCGCGAGGCCAAGCAACGGCGCCTCGAGATGCTCGCCGGCACGTTCGACGCGGTCGTCGACGAGCCCCCGCGGGGCGCTCGGTCGCGGCCCCCGGTGGGCCGCGCCCTCCAAGAGGAACTGGAAGGCGTCTGCAGTCGGTCCGGGGCGCTCAACGCTGTGGTCGTCGACGCGAACTCGCCCGTGGTCTGGGGCGCCGCGCATCCGGAAGGTCTCCGGCAGCTGGAGCGATCGGGCGTTGCGGGGGCCAATGACGTCGAACCGCCCGACGTGTCCGCGCCCTCGGCTCGCGCCGCCGCGGCCTCGCGGGCGGCGGTGGACGTCGTTCGAGGGCTGAGCGACGGTGCGGCGAGCCGCAAGGGAAAGCATGTGCGGCACGTCGAACGTAGCGGCCAAGCTCCCTTCGTGGCCCACTCTTTCGCGGGCATCTATTTGCTGGTCTTGGTCTACGACGCACCGTTCGACGAGCTTCGCGCGGAGCGGACGATTGTCGAGGCGCTCCCTCGGGTCGAACGTCTGGTCATGGCGTTGCCACCGCTCGACCCGTCGCCGACGGCAGGGGCGAGTGCCATGGCGATGCGCCCTCGCGGTCGGTAGTCTTCCGCGTCGGCGTTGGCTTCAGCCGAGAACGCTCCGCGCGATGACCACACGCTGAATCTCGCTGGTGCCTTCGTAAATTGTCGTCGCCCGTGCATCGCGCAGATGGCGTTCGACGGGGAAGTCGCGAAGGACGCCGTAGCCGCAGTGGATATTGACCGCATCGTTGCAAACGCGGACCGCCGCCTCCGTGGCAACGAGCTTGGCCATCGAAGCTTCGCGCGTGAAGGGCCGTGCGCTCTCTTTGAGCCATGCCGCGCGCATCGTGAGCAGATGCGCCGCGTCGAGCGCTACGCGCATGTCGGCGAGCGTCCATTGCATCGCCTGGTGCTCCGCGATCGGCACGCCGGAAGAAGATCGGGCGCGCGCGTACTCAAGGCTTTCGTCGAGGGCCGCGCGCGCGATGCCTTCGGCCTGGGAAGCGATTCCAACGCGGCCACCGTCCAGAGCCATCATCGCGATTTTGAATCCTCCATTTTCTTCGCCCAATCGGGCGTCCCCCGGGATGCGGCACCCTTCGAGGTGCAGCGCAACTGTGCTGGAGGCTCGGAGGCCCATCTTGTCGGCGGGGCGGCCGACGGTGAGTCCTCGGGTACCCGCCTCGACGAGAAAGCACGAGAGGCCTCTCGTTCCGGTTTCGGGCGGGGCTGTTCGCGCCCAGACCACGAAAATGCCGGCATGGCTCCCGCCGGTGATCCATTGCTTGGCTCCGTCGAGGATCCAGCCGCCCCCCTCGCGCCGCGCCGCCGTGCGCAGGGCGGCCGGGTCGCTCCCGGCGTCTGGCTCGCTCAGCGCAAAGCTCCCGACGCCGTACGTTCCATCGGCGAGTCGGGGGCAGTGGCGGCGCTTTTGTGCCTCGGTTCCGAAGCGCGCGATCGCTTCACCGACCATGTTGGTGACGCTCATCATGACCGCCGTCGAAGCGCAGGCGCGAGCGATCTCGCGGATCGCGAGTGCGCTCGCGATCGGTCCCGCTTCCGAGCCGCCGAGGTCACGCGGAACGTGGATCGCAAGGAGGCCGAGGTCGGCCAAGCCGCGCATGACGCGGCTCGGGAACCGCTCGGTCTCGTCGATGTCGGCCGCTTCGGGCGCGACGTGCCGCACGGCGAATTCGCGCGCCGTCTTTCGTACGCGCTCCTGCGTTTCGGTCAGCGCGAAGTCCACTCCCGCCTCCGCGCCGTCCTCACAGCGTGAACGAGACCTTCGCCGGCCAGCTGCCCGGCGAGGGGAGCCCCTTCAGCTTCGCCAGCACCTTGGCCAGGCAGTCCGCCTTTTCGAGGTCGTCCTTGGCCGACGTCGCCACTCCTGCGGCCAGCACGCGTCCGCCGGGGCCGACGTACATCGTCGCCTGGAATCGCCGGTCCCCGCCCGCTTTGCATTGATTGATCGCGGCTTCATGCCTTGCGAGCGCCGGGCTCACTTTGCTCGAGTCCCAATCGCTCGGGGGTCGCGTGGCCTGCAGCGGCAACTCCATGCCGTAGTGCGCTTCGGCTTCGCCCCCGTCGGGCTTCGGCCACTTCGCACCCATGGCCGCGTCGATCAAGCACTTCTCGGTCACGCGATCGCCGAGATCCGTGTCTTCGAGATAGACCCACTTCGCGCCCCCGTCGTCGCCGATGCGAACGAAGAACTTCACGCTCCCGGCCAGGACGTCGACGCGGTCGGTCCCCTCCTTTTGGCACGCGGTAAACTCGCCCTCCAGCGCGTGGAATGCTCTTTTGACCGCGTCTGGATCGACGCTTCCGAGCTCGCTCCGCATTTGGAGCGCGGGACGCGCCGGCTTTTGGGCCTCCTCGTGGGAAGGCTCGGGCTCGTGAGGCGCAGGTTCGCCGCCGCCGCACGCGCTCACGCATACGCTCGCGCAAACGCAAACACGAAGAGCCACCCTGCGCGCAGATGCCGTGCACCCGTTCATTGGATTACCGATGTCATCGGAGAAGATTTGCGGCGATGACGATACGCTGAATCTCGCTGGTGCCTTCGTAGATCTCGGTGATGCGCGCATCCCGGTAGTGCCTTTCCAGGGGAAACTCCGTGGAATAGCCGTACCCGCCGTGAATCTGAATCGCCTTGTGTGTCACCCGTGTGGCCATTTCACTCGCGTAGAGTTTCGCGATGGCGCTCTCCATCGTGTGGCGTTCGCCCCTGTCCTTCATGGCCGCGGCGCGCCAGGTCAAGAGACGCGCGGCGTCGATCTGCGTCGCCATGTCCGCGAGCATGAATTGGATGGCTTGATGTTGGGCGATCGGCACGCCGAAGCTCTTGCGCTCTTTTGCGTACACGACGCTCTGCTCGAAGGCTGCGCGCGCGATTCCAATCGCCTGACAGGCGATCCCGATGCGGCCTCCGTCCAGCGTGGCCATGGCGACCTTGAAGCCCTCGCCCACGTTCCCCACCACGTTCGCGTCCGGCACGTGGCAGTTCTCGAAGAACACGGTGCACGAATGGGCCGCGTGGATGCCGAGCTTGTGGTCCGGAGGATTCTGCGAGTACCCCGGCGCTCCGCGCTCGACGAGCATCGCGGTGTGTTTCACGCGAGCGGCGCGTTCCGTGACCGCAAAGACGAGGATCCAGTCGGCATGAGGGCCGTTCGTGATCCAATTTTTGGCGCCGTTGAGCACCCACCCCCCCGCGGCGCGCTCTGCGCTCGTCACCATCGTTTGTGCGTCCGAGCCGCTCATGGGTTCCGTCAGTCCGAAGCAGCCGATCTTCGTTCCGCGGGCGACGGGGAAGAGGACCCGTTTTCGTTGTTCGAGGGTGCCGAACTTGTATACCGGATCGCAAAAGAGCGAATTGTTGACGCTCATGATGACGCCGCAGCTGGCGCATCCGGCGCTCACTTCCTCCATCGCGAGGGCGTAACTGAGCGCGTCGAGCCCGGACCCGCCGCAGTCTTCGGGAATGGCGACGCCCATCAGACCGAGCTCGCTCATCTGGGCGATGATCTCCGCTGGCCATCGCGCCGTCTTGTCGAGCTCGGCGGCCTTCGGCGCCACTTCGCGCGCAGCGAAGTCGCGGGCCGTTTCGCGGATCATCAGCTGCTCTTCGGTGAGCTCGAACTCCATGGATGGCGACGGAGCGTAGTCGGTCGAGTCCACGACGGCGACGGGAAGTTGGGCGGCCGTCCGGGGAGGCAAGGGATTCAAACTTACCTCGGTTTTTCAATGAGTTGACTCCAGGAGGCACCTGCGCCTACGCCGGCGCTCAGGGCATGAGCTCCACGATTCCTGGCACCGTTGCGGCCCGTTCGCGGAGCCTCGCTTTGGGCCTTACGGCGACCGGCACACGCGCTCCGGCGAGCATGGCCACGTCGAACGCGTTGTCTCCAAAGGCGGCGTAGAGCGCGCGATTTTCGCCGATGTGCTCGCGCAGGCGCGTCACCTTTCCCTGGGCGTACGGAATCGGCCTTTCCACGTCCGCGGCCATCACTTCACCGTGGTAGCCCGGCCGCGCCGCGACTACGCACGCTTCATGAAAGCCCACCCGGGCACCCGCCTCGACGACGACCGCGTACGGCGACGCGCTCACCAGAATCACTTCGATTCCCGCCCGGCGGGCGTTCTCGAGGATCCCGAGGAGCTCGTGGTGCAATCGCGACGCGAGGCGTCCGCGATCGACGACGTCGCGCGCGAAGGCCGCCACGTCTCCCCGCGTCCAGCCCGCGAAGCACCAGACCATGAGCTCACAAAGCCTTTCCTCCGGGAAGGCGCCATCGAAGTAGGCCGCGTAAATCCTACGCGCGACCTCGGCGCCGCTTCCTGCATCGGAGAGGGCGTGCTGCCTTGCTGTGTGCCGAATCGCGTCCACCGCCAAGGGCTCGATGCGCCCGTGATCGAGGAAAGCGACGAAGAGGTCTTCGCCGACGTCCCCCGTCCAGAGCGTTCCGTCGCCGTCCGTTGCAATGACGCCGCCGGGGGACCCGCGCGCAAGCGCCTCGATGCGGGTCCACACTTCGAGGGCGGTCTGTTGCTCCACGCCGCGAGCATAACGGATCGCATCGGCCGCAGCTTGCGGCGTGCCTCGATTCATTCGAATCGAGGCACGTCGACGAGATGACAGCTCGAGTCAAATCATCGGCGGGTTCGAGGGAAGTTCGATGCCCTCGCGCCGCGTGGGGCGTCGAACTTCCCGTCGCATCGATGGACTCGAGGTACTAGTCTGCGCCCATCTTGGAAACGTGCTGGAAAGGACGGATTTTGATGCGGACACTCGTCGCTGGGGGAAGCGTCGCGATCGTAGGAATGTGGCTCTCGTCGGGTCACGCAGCGGACGCGCAGCAGCCTGCGCCGTCGGTGCCCGGTGCCGTGCCGGCGGCGGGAACCTCCACGCTGTCGAACGCCGGTTCGACGCCCGCGGACGCCGACACGGGGACCGAGCGGCCCGCCCAGGAGCTCCTCGTGGTGCATCCCGGTGGGCTCACCGCGGAGCAAGTGGGCGCACGCGCGGCGGCCACGAGCTGGAACGCACAAGCGAGCGAGGAGAATCTTCGCGGCGCCGCAGCGCGGGTCGACGAGGCGTGGGCTGCGTTCCTACCGAGACTCTCGGGCATCGGAAAGTACACCCGCCTCAGCCCGATTTCGCCGCCCGACTTGGGCACGGTCGTCGTGGCCACTGGGCCCGGCTTCGCGGGACCCGGGCCGACCAACATCAACCTCGGCGCGCCCTTGGCCCCCCCCAACCAGCTTCAGGCCGTGGGCCTGACCTTCCCGATCCTCGTGGACAACTGGCTCTTTCAGGGAACCATCACGGTGCCCATCAGCGACTACTTACTCCGGATCGATCAAAACTACTCGGCGGCCACCCATTCGCAGGATGCCGCGCGGTGGGACGTCATCGGTGCGCGAGCCACCGCGGGGTCCAATGGCAAAGTCGCGTACTACACGTGGCTCCGGGCGCGTGGGGCGGTCGTCGTCGCGGCCCTGGCACTCGAGGATCAGCGCACGCACTATCGCGACGCGCAGAATCAGTTTGCGGTGGGCAACGCATCGAAGGCGGACGTGCTACGCGCCGAGACCGCCGTCGCATCGGCGGAGCTTGCGCTCGATCGCGCGAAGAACTTGGCGGACCTGTCCGAAAGACAGGTGCGCGTGGCGATTCACGCCGGCGACGACGACGCGCTGGCTCCCGGCGAGGATCTGGAGGGAACGCTTCCACCCGTTCAGGGTGACCTGAAACAGTGGACGGCCGAGGCGCTGCAGGACCGTCCGGAGATCAAGAGCGCGAACGCGAACGCCGCGGCGGCGCGCAAGCAGGCGGCGGTCGCGGAGGCCACTCGGTATCCCGTCCTCAGCGGCTTTGCCGACGGGCTCGTCGCCAACCCCAACCCGCGCATCTTTCCGCAGAGCAACACCTGGTTTCCGAGTTGGGATCTCGGCGCGCAGGTCACCTGGTCACCAAACGATGTCCTCACGGCGGGCGGGGCCATCGCGGACGCGGAGTCGCGCGTAGCCGCCGTCGAAGCGAATCGAAATAACGTGCGCGATGGGATCGACATCGAAGTCACGCAAGCCTGGCAGGCGGTGCAAGAGGCCGACTTCTCCGCAGGAACGAGTGCTCGTGAGCTCGCGAGCGCTCAAGAGGCCTATCGGGTGGCGCGAGAGCTGTTCAACAACGGCCGCGGGACGTCGACGACGCTCACCGACGCGGAGACGGACTTGACGCGCGCCCGGCTCGATCTGTTGAACGCCAAGGCCGACGCGCGAATCGGCCGCATTCGCCTGGATCACGCGCTCGGGCGCGATGCGACCGGGCGCTGACCTCGCCGCGCCTCACTCGCCTTCGTTGTCGATGAGAAGCGGGCCGCCCGTCGACAATCCGTAGATCGAGGTAAAGATCCCGTTTCCGTTGATGTCGCCGATGGCTTCGACCACGTACCAGGGGGCGACCAAATTACTCAGGCTGATGGCTGCCCCGTCGATCGTGATATGGCTGGGCAGCGGGGTGGGATCGCTGACGACGGCATAGCCGAAGGCGAGCGGGCCCTTGGACTCGATCGTCAGGACCGACCACCCGTTGGCGTTTGCGCACCAGTTGCAGGCGCCGCCCCAGGGTGTCTTGAAGGCGCCGGGCGTGGCGGCCGGGTACATGAAGGTGGGCCCGAGCCCCGCTGAAACGTTGAGATAGGTTCCGTTCTCGGCGCGGTAGGATTCTTCGGCGGCCCGGATGTTGGAAATCATGTCGTGGGCTTCGGCGAGGTACGCCGTCCGTATCCACCTCTGGTAGGCGACCACGGCAAGAACGGCGAGGACGCCGACGATGGCCACCACGATCATCGCCTCGATGAGGCTGAAAGCCCGCGCGCGAGGCAAAGATCGCATTGCAACACAAGCGTAACCTGGACGGAATTCGTGTACCAGCGAGGGGAACATCGAACACCGCTTCAGTTCAGTCGTCGAAGCGCACCACGAGGAGTGCGTGGTCGGAGTCCACCGTCATCTCCTCACCACGGCCCGGCAGCGTCGGGCCGTGATCGCGCAGCGCCGCGTTGAGAAAGCGGGCCTCCGCGAGGCGCGCCACAAGCCCCCCGGTTGCGAGCACGTGATCCACTTGCGATGGGCGCCCGTCGTGAATGATGCTGAAACGGGCGGAGGGCTCGATGCGCGACGTGCAGTCGAAGAGCGCTCCTTCGCCCTCACCGCGCACGACGCGCAAGGCGGTCGATCCCGGGACGTCGTTCATGTCTCCCACCACCGCGACGTGGGCTCCCGGCTCGGTCGCGAGGACGGCGTCCACGAGGCTCCGCGTGTGCAACGCCTCGGCGGCGCGCCAGACGGCGGTGCGGACGTGGTCCTCGCCGCGCCCGTGCGGCGTCGCGGACACGAGTTCGATGCCGGCCTTGTCGCGCGCGCCCAGCGGCCGCGGCGACTTGAAATGGGTCACCATCACGTGCACCGGGCCGAGCGCCGAGGACTCGACCACCGCGTGCACGATCCCTCGACGCAGGGGAATCCTCGCACCAAAGGGCGGTGGGTCGCCTTCCTGGAAGACGGGAAAGGCGAGGGCGTCGGCCGTCTCCACCCGCGCAAACGCCACGGCCACCCGGGCGATGAGCGCGCACCGAATGCCCCGCGCGTCGGGGGTTCCAACGATGGGCTCGCCGTAGCCGTCGGAAGAGAGATGGGCGACGAGCGCACGCGCGACTTCGGAGGATCCGACTTCCTGCAATCCGACGACGTCTGCACCGGATGCGCGGACGATCGCCGCGATCTCGTCGAGCTTATCGCATAGCAATCGACGCTCGCGCTCGTTATGGGCGTCCAGCAGGTTCTTGACGTTGTACGTCGCCAGTACGAAAGCCATCGCGGGGCCTCCCCCCCTTATACAGATCATCTCCGCCCTCGGGCTTCAAGCCGGCTTGAGCCCGAGGCACCGGACGCGCGGTGCACGAAGCCCGCCTCAGAAGGTGGCCTATATCCCATCGGCGGCCCGGAGGGTTCCTGGGGCGGCGAAGGCGAGCCCCGCCTGTTCGGCCATGTGCACGAGTTTCAGTGCGGCGGCCGTTATCGGCCCTTCTCGAGGAGCGTCGCCCGGGTCACGACGTGCTCGTCGTTGAATCGCTGTCCAATCCGCGCCGTCACTTCTTCGACTTGTTGCCTCTTTTTGGCTTGCGCGTCCGGCAGCAACGTTCGCGGCGGCGGCCCGCTGCAGATGCCCGAGACGCTGATGCCCGTGAGGCGCACGCGCCGTCCCTCGAGCGGCATTCGCGACAGCAAGCGCAGAGCCGCCTCGTGAATCGCGTCGGTGTCTTGCACGGGCTCCGAGAGGGTGAGGCGGCGGCTCCGCACGGCGAAGTCCGCATACTTTACTTTGAGAACCACCGTGTGAGCGCTGAGATTGGCACGGACCAGGCGGCGCGCCACGCGCGTCGCGTGCTCGAGAAGAGAGCGGCCGACGGCAGCCACTCCTACGAGATCGTCTTCGTATGTTTGCTCCGCTCCGACGGAACGTGCCGCGTGGTGGGGGTCGACTTCTCGGCTGTCTTCGCCTCGCGCGAGGGTCGAGGCGCCGAGCCCCCAGCTCCCCAGCGCGCGCTCCAGCGTCGCGGCGTCGGCGCGTGCCAAGTCGCCGAGGGTGGTGTAGCCGAGCGAACGCATGCGAGGGGCTGTTTTGGGCCCGACCCCCCACATCCGTTCCACAGGCAGCGGCGCAAGAAACTCGGCGACCGCGTCGTCGGCCACGAGCACGAGCCCGTTCGGCTTGCCGAGGTCACTCGCGATCTTCGCGGCAAACTTGCACGGTGCCACGCCCGCCGAGGCCGTCAACTCCAACTCGCGGCGAACGTCGCGCCGAATGGCGCTTGCGATCGCCTCGCCGCCTCCGAAAAGGGCGCGGCTCGCCGTCACGTCGAGGAAGGCCTCATCGAGGGAGAGCGGCTCGACGAGCGGGGTATATCGGCGAAAGATGGCAAATGCGTGTGCGCTGGCTTCCTCGTAGCGGGCGCGGCGCGGAGGCACCACGAAAGCGTGCGGGGCGCGCCGCAACGCTTCGGCCATGGGCATGGCGGACAGCACCCCGTAGGGTCGTGCTTCGTACGACGCCGCGAGCACGACGCCGCGGCGCGACCGACCGCCGACGATGACGGGCTTGCCGCGCAATCGCGGATCGTCTCGCTGCTCGACGGACGCGTAAAACGCGTCCATGTCGACATGGAGGATTGTCCTCAAGGGGCCCCGGCGACTCTGGTACCACTGGTGCGCCGGAGGCAGCGGATGCCCGAAGACGAGATTGAAACCCAGGAGCTGAAGGAGCGGCTCGAAGAGGCACACGAGCACGCCCAGCACGGCCCTCGCGGGCCGAACTGGCTCATGTGGCTATCGCTGTCGACGGCCATCATCGCGGTGCTCGCCGCCATCGCCGCGCTGGAGTCCGGCACGCACGCGAACGACGCGATCGTACAGAAGAACGACGCCATTTTGCACCAGTCCAAGGCCGACGACGCCTGGTCTTACTACCAGGCAAAGGGCATCGAAGCGACGGTGTACGAGGTATCAGGGGAATCGGCGGCCAATCCGGAACTGGCCGCCAAGTTTCGGACGGCGGAAGGCCGCGAGCGGCAGACCCGGTCGGAGATTCGCGTGCAGGCCGAAGAGGAGGAGAAGCGGGTCGGCGAGTTGAACGAGAAATCGGAGCGGAGCCTTCACGTCCATCACCAGTTTGCCCAGGGCGTGACTATCTTTCAGGTGGCGATCGCCCTCTCTGCCATCGCGGCGCTGACGCGACGAAAGGCCATGTGGTGGGTCAGCCTCGGGATTGGCGTCGTGGGGGTCGCGTTCTTCGCGATCGGACTCATGGCCTAGAGCAGGAGAACGTTCGTTACCCTCTCGCGTCCCGCGCCGTGGAGCAGTACAAGGGCGCGCATGCGAGCTCCGTCCCCCGTGGTCGCTCCGTTCGTCATCTTCGCTGCGGCCGTCCTCATTGCCTGCCAGGACTCGAGCGCCAGCGACGCCGAGCGCGATACGCATATGGGCGATATCCATGCGGCTATGGCCGCGTCCTCCGCTCCCCAATCTCCCTTCGGCGCGTTGCCGCCGCCAACGCCCGGAGCGGGTCCGGAGATGGCCGTCCCGCCCGTTGCCGTCACGGTCTCCGACGCGGGCCGAGCGAAGGATGCGTCGGCGCGTCCTGCGCACGTGCGTGCGATGCCCTGAGAGGGTGTTGCCAAAGGCTGCTGCGCGATTCGATGCCGGCGTTGGGCGCTGCGCTCCGTGCTCAAAGCCGAAAAAGGCTACTCCGCGCGGTGCTCGCGCCCGCCTTGGCCTCCAATCGCTAGCAACGCCTGTTGAACACCCTCTGAGGCGAGCTACTTGTTCGGCTGCGGAGTAACGCGGAGGTAGGGACGGAGAGCCGTGTACCCTTTCGGGAACTTTTGTTTGAGAAGTTCCGGGTCCTGCAGCGACGGCACGATGATGACGTCGTCGCCGTCTTTCCAGTTGGCCGGGGTTGCGACCGCGTGCGAATCGGTGAGCTGGAGCGAGTCGACGACGCGCAGGATCTCGTCGAAGTTGCGCCCTGCGCTCGCCGGGTACGTAATGGTCAGCCGCACCTTCTTGTTCGGATCGATGACGAAGACCGAGCGCACCGTGAGCGTGTCGTTGGCGTTCGGATGGATCATTCCATAGAGGGTGGCCACCTTCCGATCCGGGTCGCCGAGGATCGGGTAGTTGAGCTTGGTCTTCTGGGTATCTTCGATGTCGGCCGTCCACTTCCTGTGCGACGCCACGTCGTCCACGCTGACCGCGAGCACCTTCACGTTTCGCTTGTCGAAAGCCGGCTTGAGCTTCGCGACCGCGCCGAGCTCGGTCGTGCAAACCGGCGTGAAGTCCTTCGGGTGCGAAAAGAGAATGCCCCACGATTTGCCGAGCCATTCGTGAAAGTGGATCGGCCCTTCGGTCGAGTCTTGCGTGAAGTCCGGGGCTATGTCGCCAAGCTGGATCGCCATTGGAACGTCTCCTCTGTTTCGCGTCGGTTGCGCGAATCCTATGTTCAATATAGCGAACGTCAAGGCCATCGCGGCCCACAAGGCGCCTTCGCTTCGAGAACCTCCGTTACAATGGGCGGCCTTGGCCGACGACGTCGAAAACGTTTCGCGAGCGCGCGTGGGCGGCGTGCTCGACGACAAGTGGACGCTCGAGCAATTGCTTGGGGTCGGCGGCATGGCGGCCGTCTACGCAGCCCGCCATCGCAATGGCGCTCGCGCCGCAGTCAAAGTCCTTCATCCCCATTGGGCGCGTCACGGGGAAGTGCGCGAGCGATTTCTCCGCGAGGGCTACGCGGCCAACCGCGTCGAGCATCCGGGAGCAGTCAAGGTGCTCGACGACGATGTGGTCTCGACCGGTGCTGACGAGGGGACCGCGTATCTCGTCATGGAGCTCTTGGAAGGGGTGTCGCTTCAAGAACGGCTCGACCACGGCGCGCCGATCAGCGAGCACGAGTTTCTCCGGATCGCCGGCAGCGTGCTGGACGTCCTGCGGGCCGCGCACGCCCACGGGGTGGTCCACCGCGACCTCAAACCCGAGAACCTGTTTCTCGTTCGTCATCCGCGGGACGGGCAGGACGGGCGCGACGACCGCGGGACGCGCGCGCGAGTCAAGGTTCTCGACTTCGGGCTCGCGCGGCTCGTGCAGGCGCAGGCGATTACGTCGTTTGGCTTGGCGCTGGGGACGCCTTCGTTCATGTCTCCCGAACAGGCCACCGGCCAGAGCGACCAGGTCGACGGTCGAACCGACCTCTTTGCCCTCGCCGCCACGGGATTTCGCGTTCGTACCGGACGCCGCATTCATGAGGCAGAGAGCGCGGTCGAACTCGTTCGAAAGATGGGGACCCTCTCCGCGCCACGTATCCGCACCGTTGCCGCGGATGCGAGCGAACCTTTCGCGCGTGTCATCGATCGCGCGCTCGAATTTCGTCGCGAGGATCGTTACGAGAGCGCCGAAGCCATGCAGCGGGATCTGGAGCGGGCGATGGAAGAGATCGACGCGGGCGGCTGTCCGACGCTCGTGGCCGTTCCCGCGGCCATTTCGGCATCGACGTCGTCTACCGACGACGAGCGTGACGTGCCGACGATCGCGCTTCGCCCGGAGGCGCTCGTGGCGCCCGACGTGAAAACCTTATGGCATAGACGAACTCGGGGTACGAAGCGCCTGCTCTACGTTGCGCTGGCGCTGCTCGGAGCGGGCGGCGTGAAGCGGGGCTTCGACGCGCGAGCATCGGGCCGCGCGTGCGGGTTCGCGGGAGCGCCTTCGGTTCTGGCGTCCGATTCTGGCGCCACATCCTGGGCGCTTCCAATTCGCGAA
Source organism: uncultured delta proteobacterium (assembly GCA_963831555.1). GTDB lineage: Bacteria > Myxococcota_A > Polyangia > Polyangiales > Polyangiaceae > Palsa-1150. The sequence goes on along the minus strand of CAWHQT010000004.1, from coordinate 353,349 downwards.
GTCGTCCAGCCCGCGCCGCAAGATGCCTCGGTCGACGGCAAGGACGCGCCCCCCGTCGCGGGGGCGGGGCCTTCTCCGTCAGGTGCCCAGCGAAACGCGCCATGGCCCGCCGCCACCAAAGGGGGACCCGCCCAGATTCACAAGCGGCCCCGCAAGCGCCGGCCCATGAGGTCGGGCGCCCGGTGACCGGCGTGTGTCTGTAGTGTTCTGACGGCTGCCCCCCGTTGGACGCTCCCGTGCCCCTCTTGCCGAAGCAACCTCGCGAGATCGTCCGGATCCGAGGGTCAGAACCAGAAGTGAAAGACGCCGTGCCGAGTTCATCGGAGCTTGACGACGCTAGCTAAAGGAGTCAATAGCTAACGAGCATCTCCCGCGGAATTTCCGCGCGCTTATTTTTCGAGAGGAAACGCAGTGAGGGAGCGCGGTTCGCAAGTCGCTGCCGGCGTACACGAAGGTGACGTCCTTGACGGCAAGTACCAGGTTGACCGCGTTCTCGGGGCGGGCGGAATGGGCATCGTCGTCGCCGCCCATCATTTGCAGCTCGACACGAAGGTTGCCCTCAAGTTCCTGACGGCCGACACGCTCGCGAGCGAGGAGGCCCTCGGACGCTTCGAAAGAGAAGCGCGAGCCGCGGCCAAGATCTCCAGTTTGCACGTCGCGCGCGTGATGGATGTTGGAGAGCTGGAAAACGGCTCGCCGTACATGGTCATGGAGCTGCTTGAGGGCTCGGATCTGGCGCAGCGCCTGCAGGAAAGCGGACCCTTTCCCATCGATCTGGCCGTCGAGCTCATCCTGCAAGCATGCGAAGCGATCGCCGAGGCTCACCACCTCGGAATCGTCCATCGCGATCTCAAACCCGCCAATCTATTTTGCATTCAACAGGCAGACGGCCTGCCACACATCAAAGTCCTAGACTTTGGTATTTCGAAGTTTGCTCGTGGAGGGTCGCGGCCCGAAATGGCCATGACCCGCACGGCGACGACGATGGGGTCGCCGCTTTACATGTCCCCCGAGCAGATGGAGTCTGCGCGCGAGGTCGATCCGCGCACCGACATCTGGTCGCTCGGAGTCATCGCGCACGAACTCATCGCGGGCGAGCCCCCGTTTCATGGGACCACTCTTCCAGAAGTGTGCCTCAAGATAGCCACGAGGTCGCCTCCGCCGCTCCGCACCCTGCGGGCCGACGTTCCTGCTCGCTTGGAGGCCGCCGTCCTCCGATGCCTCGAGAAGGATCGAGAAAAACGATACCCCGACGTGGCGGCGTTTGCGGCAGCCCTTCTTCCGTTCGGGCCCGAGCGATCACGCGTGTCGCTGGAGCGCATCGCGCGAATGGTTCGTCCGATCGGCGAGGCGACTCTCGCGGCTCCTGATGCAACGGCGGTGCACGGGGCGGGAACGAACCTGCGGGGACGTTTTCAGAACGAAACCGTGACCGCTCTTGGCAATACCAAGGACGAATATTCCATTCAACTCGCCCCATCGCGTCGTAGGGCTGCAACGCTGATTGCGGTGCTCGCGGGGCTTGCGTCGGTCCTCGGTGTCAGCGTCTTCGCGTTCGAGCGCTCGACCCGAACCTCGACTGGCGGCTCGCCGCCGGATCGCGCGGCGGCCGCTGCCGCCGCCAGTTCTATTGCGATCGCGCCGGCCGCGCCCGCGCCCACGCCGGAGTCGTTGTCGCCTCTCCGGCCGGAGGCTCCCGTCGAGCCTCCCGCGACGGAGACGGGGGCTATTCCCCTGCCACCGCCGCATTCCCATTCTCCGTCGCGGAAGATGATGCCTGCCTCTGCATCCTCTTCGAGGAGTGCACCCGCCGCGCCGGGGGGTCCGCCCGTTGTGCCAATCCCGAAGGAGGCCATCCGGCCGAGGGAAGCGGATCCGTTTTCGGGACTTCAACCGTTGTGAGCGCGCATGCGTCGAATGTCTCATCGCTCCCTTCTCGTCGGGATCGCCTTCGGGTTGAGCCTCGCGGGCTCGTCGCTCGCCTTTGCCCAGGCCGTCGTTTCCCCGGAAAAGCCGTTGGCGGAAACGCTCCATGACGAGGCCAAGGAGGCCTATACGTCGGCCAAGTTGCTGTTTCGAAATGACGACTTCGCGGCCGCCGCGGCGAAGTTCGCGCAGGCGTATGACATCGCGAAGGATCCCCGTCTGCTTTTCGACAAGGCCATCTGCGAACGAAATTTGCGCGCGTACGCGCGGATGCGGCGTGACCTCGAAACGTACGAGGAAGTGTCGGGGCCCGGCATTTCGGCCGAGCACAAGGCGGCGGCAGAGGAGGCGCTCGCGGCGATCAAGAACTTCGTCGGCTCGGTCACGCTGAAGGTGAACGTCGAGGGCGCCGGGGTCACGGTGGACGGCGAAGGCGTAGGCCAGACGCCGCTGCGCGGTCCGCTCTGGCTCGATCTCGGCAAACACGACATCGAAGTTTCCAAAGCGGGCTTCGCGTCCGACACGCTGGTGGTCGACGTGGAGGGCGGCGATGAACGCGCGGTCACCATCGCGTTGTTCCAAGAAGTTCATGCGGGCCGCCTTCTCGTGGCCGCCGAACCCGCGTCGTCGATTTTCGTCGACGGGGTGCTCGTCGGCGCCGCGCGCTTCGAGGGATCGCTGGCGCCGGGTCCGCACGACGTAAAGGTCACCGAACGCGGAAAGGGTGCGTACGAGACGCAGATCGAATTGCGCGACGGCGAAGTGCGCACCATGCAAGTGACGCTGCAGGATGGGTCGAACAAGGCTCGGCTCCTGCCGTGGATCGTGGGCGGTGCGGTCGTCGTGGCGTGCGCAGTGACCGGGGGTTACTTCCTGTTGAAGCCGCAAGACGAAACCGTGGGCGTTCCAAAGGGGACCTTGGCGGCAGGGAGCGGGGACGTCCACTTCATGGCGTGGAGGGGACCGTGAGAGCGCTGCAGACCACGAGCCAGCGCCTCGCTCCCGTGCTCGCATGCGCGCTCTGGTGCTTTCTCTTCGCGTGCTCGGCGACGGTGAAAAAATCCGGCGGCCTCGAAGTGATCTTCAAGTCCGATCTGCCGATCCCGCAATCGCTCGACGCGCTCCACGTCGAGATCCGCCAGCAGACTCCGAGCGGCTGGGCGTTGGATCTGCAGCGCGACTTCCCATTGGACGGCCCGACGTCCCTCCCCGCGACGCTTGCGATCTCCGCGGGAACGAGCGCAGACCAAGAAGCCCGGATCGATGTCACGGCGCTGCACGTTGGCCAACCGGTTGTCTTCAGCGAGACGGTGGTCCAGGTTCCGACGGATCGGGTCGCCGCGCTCGTCATTTTCATCGGCGGTGCCTGCGTGGGACAACTGGACAGCCAAGCCGACGGCGGCACGGCGTCGAGCTGCGGGCCCGATCGGACGTGCGATCCGTCCACGGGCGGCTGCATGACCACGGCGGTCGACGCGTCGACACTTCCCCCCTTTGCCGAGAGCGAGGTCGGGTCGGACGCGAGTGTCCCTGGGGATGCGAGCGCCCCTGCCGACGCGAGCGGCCCCCTGGACGCGAGCGACGCCGCGGACGCGAGCGGCCCCGCCGACGCCACGATTGGGGACGCGGCCGCAGATGCGGCGGACGGCACGGCCGACGCGGGCCAAGGTCCGGACACCGGGCCGCCGTGCGGCGGGTGTCTTCCCGGGCAAGAGTGCAGCGCTCGGGGGGCCTGCGTATGCGACCCGGCGTCGTGTCCCAACGGATGCTGCAGCGGCAACGCGTGCGTCGCGTATCCGGCGCAGACGGCGGCGGAGTGCGGCTCCGGAGGCACCGCGTGTTCGACGTGCGGCATCGGACAGACATGCGGCGCGGCGGGAGCGTGCGTTTGCGACGCGAGCTCCTGTCCCGACGGATGCTGCGACGGAGACACGTGCGTCGCGACGTCGAACCAATCGTCGACGCTTTGCGGTGCCGGTGGAAACGCGTGCGGAGCGTGTGCAGAAGGCAATTCGTGCAGCGCAGGCACCTGCACATGCGGCGGTGCGAGCTGCACCGGGTGCTGCAGCGGCGGCCAATGCATCGCGTCATCTGACGCAGCGTGCGGGATGGGTGGAACCATGTGCACGAAATGCACGTTGACCCAGGTGTGTCGTGCGGGTGCGTGTGTGTGTGACGCGGCGTCGTGTCCGAACGGATGCTGCAAAGGCAACGCGTGCGTCCTTTACGCGATGCAGGGGGCGGCGTCGTGTGGCGCAGGAGGCGCCACATGCGCCGCGTGCGGTACGGGGGATCGATGCAACGTTGCCACCGGCAAATGCATTTGTGACGGCACGTCGTGCCCCGATGGGTGCTGCAACAACGGCCAGTGCGAAACCTCGAGCAACGCGACCTGCGGAGTGGGCGGCGAGGCATGCCAAACATGCGCCGCGGGCACGGGATGCGCAAATGGAGCCTGCGTCTGCGACGCGGCGTCATGTCCAACCGGATGCTGTGTCGGAAACGCGTGCGTTGGCAAAAACGATTGTGGTGGGTGCACCGCGCTCACGGGGACTCTTGACGGGGCGTGCACGGCCGCGGATGGCTGTACCGGTACATACGCTTGCAGCGGCATCGACGCGCTTGCGTGCGTTGCGCCTGCGCTCAATGCGTGCATGGGCTGCACGGTCCTCGCGCACGCTCCCAAGGACCCGTGCACTGGCGCCGATGGCTGCGCGGGGGCGTACGCTTGCAACGGCAAGAAGGCTGTGGCGTGCGTTGCGCCTGCGCTCAACGCGTGCATGGGTTGCGCGGTGCTCGCGCATGCTCCGGGCGATCCCTGCGTGCTGGATGACGGCTGTCCGGGCGCCTTCGCGTGCAGCGGTACCGCGCTCGTGTGCGAGAGTCCGATGGGTGCGTTGTGCGACGGAGGCATTGTAGACGCGCAGTAATCCAAGCCCAATAGCCCGTCGGCGGGCCGTCCTCTCGCGCGAGGTCCCTTCGGCGAAAGCCCATGTCGCATGGCGCCTTACGGCCCGAACCCCATGAGCCCGCGTAGGCCGTACGCCGCCGACGCAAGCACGATCACGACGATGACGGCGACGATCCAACCGCGTCCGCCCGGTCTCGGCGCGGGCTGTGGTGCGGGCACAACGACCATCGGCGCGGGCGCTACGATGGGTTCTGCGACGCGCACGCTTTCGCGGAGTGTCGGCTCCTTGGGTTCCCCCGAGGCCACAGAGGGGCCCGGGCCCTCGCTTCGCCGAATCAGGTCGATCGCGAGGTCCGGCGCGCCGTCCTCCTCGGCCGCGGCGGGAACCAGCGTCCGCGCGGCATCGACCGCGACCGAAGCGAGCGGCTCGAGATGAGGGAGGCGTGGGGTGACGGACGGCTCCGACGCCGTGGTCGGCAGAACGTCAGGGGCAGACATCGCTCCCACGCCGAGGATGGTCGCTGCATAAAGATGCTCGTGCGCATGGTATTCGTGTTCAGGCTCTTGCCCGATTCCAGGTTCAGTGCCCTCGCGAAGGTCGACGAACCGCTCGATGGCGTCGGCCACGGCGTCTTCCACATCGATGAGTTTGACCCCCATGCCGCACGGGCGACCGTCGCCCTCGTACGATAGCCGGGTCCAGATGACGCGGCCCAAGGCCGGCCATGGCCCCGGTTCGCCCGAGGCGTGAACCTCGAGCGACAACCTTTTGCCGACTGGGACGCGCGTCTCGGTCTCCAGAAAGAGCCCCGCGCGGCTCAGGTTGAGAACTTCGGCTCGATGGCTGACACCGTCCGCGCTCTCGTAGGTGGCGAATAGGCCCGAGAGGCGCGTGCGGCTGGCGCTGCGTCGGTCATCCGGCATGGGCTAGGAGGATAGATGCGTCCATGGCTCGGCGACAAACGCCTTTGCGGCGCGCGCCTCATCGCGTCGCTGGTTTCGCTGTCGACGCGACGGCCTGCCTCAAGGGTGCGCGGCAAGCCTTTGGGAAGGTCGATCAAGGTGCACGGCATGCGGGACGCGTTGCGGCTCCGACGTCGGTGGTGACGACCTGGCAAGGGCCCAACCCCTGGTCTACGCAATTCACGGAAAAAGTGGCTCCGCGGACGCACCCTACGAGCGTCGTGCCGGGCGAGGCGCCCCCGTCGCTGCACACATCGACGGTGCATTGTGGAGGGGTCACCGCGCACGGACTCGTCCAATCGAACGGCGGGTTTAGCGAACCACTCGTGCACGCGGCGTCGGCGCCAAGAAGGGTGTTGCAATCGAGGCTCTCGCGAATCCCGCTCGGACAGGACGACGCTGCTCCGTGGGTGCACCTGGTAGCGAGCGTGGGTGCGCAGGCGGCATCGGGCCCCGCATCGTCGGGCAGGCACGACACCCAGTCGGCGCCGGTCGTCTGCGGGAAGCCCGAGCAGACCCCGGCGCCGTTGCCCGCGCAGTCGAGGGCAAGGTCGCCGCCGTCGCGCCCGCAACGAAGCTGGCTTCCGCCGATGCAGCTGCTCGGAGCGCCTCCACTGCAGGCCGAGCCGGAGGGACCGCCGCACGCCGCGGGGCCGCTGCTCATGCTGCACGCTTGCGACCAAAGCGAGCAGTTCTCGGCATGCGCGCCGCCGTCCGAGCACTCGACGCGCACAACGCTCTCACCGGGCACGCCGTTCGGCGCGGTCAAGCACGTCGTGTAGTCGCCCGATGCGCACACCGTGGTGGGCAGCACGCACCGATTGACGGCGTCACACGTTCTGGCGAAAGCCAAACAGGCCCAGAGTTCGTGCACCATCCCGTTGACGCGGTGGGCGGGGTTGGAAGCGCAGTCGTACGCAAGCAACGCCTCGAGCATGCACGAGCCGAACGCGTTGCGGCCCATCGGGGTTTCGCACGCCCCGAGCCACGCACAAGCGTGCATCGCTTGCAGCTTCGCGTCCGCCGGGGACCAGGCGCAAAAGTCGAGGACCGCGTTGCTCGCATCCGCGCCGCCGTCGGTGTCTTGTCCCGCGCCTTGTCCCCCGCATCCCAGCGACGTCGGATCAATTTCGCACGCCGTCCGGATGTCGGCCGTCGAGTGGAAGAGATCGGAGCAGGCAAACGCGGCTGCGCCCAGCAGCAGCGCGAGCGTCGCCCCCAAGGGACCCCGACCCGACGGCACTCAAAAGCTCCCGACCGCTCCGACCGTGCCGGGTCCCAAGACGAGGGCCCCGAGCGCGGCGGGTGCCGGTTGACGGTCCGGCCGCGTCCACAAGAAGGCAGCGACGGCAGCCGTTACCGCCGCGCCGGCCCACGCCCCGGTTGCAGTCCAGTCCCACGCGCGAACGGGGTTCTTCAACGCGTCGCAGGCGTCTGGGCTCGAGTTCGTAACCTCGGCGCAATCGCGGACTCCCTTGGCGTGGGCAGCATCGGCGGCGAGGTACGCCCCCAATCCGGCGCCAGCGAGGGCAACGGCAAGCGCCGTGGCCGCGATGGGCGCCGCATGCCCGCGCGCAGCTGGCGTCCGTTCCGCGGACGCCGATTGCGAAGCGGCGAGGTTTTCTGCACGAGGAACGGCAGCTTCGGTGGGCCCTTGGGTGGCGGTTGTGGCCCGGAGCGTGACCTCGAGAAACGTCGCGTCGCGCTCGTGCATCGCCACGACGACGCTCGTCGTCGCGTGGCCCGGAGCACGGGCTTCGACGACATGCGACCCCGGGTCTACGGTGATCGTGGCCCCCAGGTGCTCCGGAGCGACCACCGCGCCGTCGAGGGTGACGGTCGCGCCGAGCTGCTCGGGCGCGACGTGGATCGCCAGGCGCGGAACACGCGAGATTAGCGGCGCCATCTCGATGCCTACGAGTCGCAAGACATCTTGTGCATTCTCGGCGACCGCCTGGTCCTCGGCGGCTGCGTAGTCAGCAAGTGCGCTGGCCAGGCGCCCCGTGTGCTCTTCGCAAAGCGCTATATGGTAGCGAACCCCGGCCGTGAATCTCACGCCCGCGACGCGCCGAAGCTTGTCGAGCGCCTCCGTCCAACTTCCCGCGTCCTCGTCTTGCTCCGCTTGGGCGAAGAGGTCGCGCGCGGCTTGCAATCGTTGGTCGTCGGGCGCCGCGCGCGCTGCCGCCGGCACAATCGAAGTTGCAGCGACGAGAAGGGCGGAGGCGGTCATCCGGCGAACGAGAATCTTTGGCATGAGTTTTCGCGAGCCCTGTCGCGACGTTTATCAGAAACCGTAGCCATTCGCGCATTCGCATGGCTCACGCGCACGAGCGGCTTCGGCCCGTCCTGATCCATTGCCACCGGAGCGATGGGTGCTCTACTCTCCGTGCGCCCATGGCAGGGAACGCGAGTAAAGCGGACTCGTACCCCCCGGTGGTGCGGCGCGCGGCCGATCTCCGTGCAGCTTGCGACCACGCGCGCGAACAAGGGGGCCGGGTGGCATTCGTGCCGACGATGGGGGCTCTTCATTCGGGTCATCTTGCGCTCGTACGCAAAGCGCTGAGCCTCGGTTCGTTCGTCGTCGTCTCGATCTTCGTCAACAAGACCCAATTCGGTCCCCACGAAGACTTCGCCCGCTATCCTCGAAACCTGGAGGACGACCTGCGAAAGCTGGCCCCGTTGGGGGTGCGCGCGGTGTTCCAGCCGGACGCGGACGAGATGTACCCTCCCGGCGAAGAGACGAGGGTGCGTGTCGGCGCGCTTGCCGAGCCGCTTTGCGGGCGCTTTCGGCCGGGCCACTTCGAAGGCGTTGCGACGGTGGTTGCCAAGCTCTTCAGCGTCGTCGGGGCGTGTGAGGCCGTGTTCGGCCGCAAGGACTACCAACAGCTTCTGGTTGTCCGCCGCATGGCGTGCGACCTCTTGCTTCCCGTGTCTGTGGCGGGCCACGCCATCGTGCGGGAGGCCGATGGGCTGGCCATGAGCTCGCGCAACACCTATCTCTCCGCCGACGAGCGCGCACGGGCGCTCTCCCTCGTCCGCGGGCTCGACGCCGCCGCGCGACGATTTGCCGACGGCGAGCGCAGCGCAAATGCGCTCGCGCGCCTCGCGCGCGAGCCGATCGACAAGAGCGCGACCTCCGTCGACTATGTCGCCGTGCGGGACGCCGACACGCTTGCCCCAATCGCTCGGGACGTCACGGATCGCGCCGTGCTTGCCGTGGCGTGCCACGTGGGGTCGACCCGGCTCATCGACAACGTCGTCCTCGGCGAAGACGACGCGCCTCTGGCGCAGGGTGGCTGAGCGGAGCTGCGGGGACGCCCCGGCCAAGGCGCGAAACGGCTCGCTTACCACTTTTGCCGACAGGGAGGCCAGCGTACACTCGCGCGCGTGCCAATCGCCGAAGAGCAGCGACGCGTGCAGGGACGCTTCGTGGTGCTGGAAGGGATCGACGGCTCGGGGACGACGACGCACGTCGCGCGACTCGCGGAGCGCCTGCGCGAGGGCCACGTGCCGGTCCGCGCCACGCGGGAACCGAGTGATGGTCCCGTCGGCACCCTCATAAGGCACGTGCTGACGGGCCGGCTCGTCGTGCCGGGCGGCCGAGCTCCGGGGTGGGCCACGATGGCGCTGCTTTTTGCCGCCGATCGAATGGATCACGTCGAGAGTGACATCGACCCGTTCCTCGCAGACGGAGGCGTGGTTATCTCCGATCGGTACGTCGCGTCGAGTCTCGCGTACCAGAGTCTCTCGAGCGGCGCGGAGGCCGCAAGCGCGGCACCGTGGATTCGAGCGCTCAACCGCTACGCTCGCCGGCCGGACCTGACCATCGTGGTCGACGTAACGCCGGAGTTGGCCGCCCAACGGCGCCACCGCAGAGGCGAGGCCGCCCAGCTCTACGAGCAGAACGAAATGCAGCGCGCGCTCGCTGCCTACTATCGCGACCTGGCGACCCACATGCCGGGGGATCGGATCGTCGTCGTTGACGGAAGCGGAACGATCTCCGAGGTCGGCGAGCGCGTGTGGTCGTCGTATGAGAGCGCGTTTGGATTTCTCTAGAGGAAAGGTTGCGATCCATGCGCAGGCTCGATTGGCTCGCGGTCGTGTTCTTCGCGGGCGGGTGCGCAGCGGCGGTCCCGCCGGCGCCCGTGTCCGCGCCGCCTCCGGCCGTCGAAGGAGATGGAAAGTCGAGTCCGCCCCCTCCTCTGGGGGGCCACACCTTGGCCCGATCCGCGGTACGGGCAACCATCGCCGCGGGTCTGGGCGCGTTCCTGCGGCATGTGGAGCTCGATGACCAGCCGGTCCTCGCCGACGGCAAGTTCCGAGGGTTTCGAATCACCGCGCTTCGCGATGCTGCGCTCTGGAACGGCGTAGATCTCAAACCGGGCGACGTGGTGACCAGTCTGAATGGCTTTCCGATCGAGCGTCCCGAGCAAGCCCAGACGGCGTTCGATTCTCTGGCTGTGGCCAGCGAGCTTCGCCTGGCCTACGACCGCGACGGGCATCCGCGCGAGCTCGTGTACACCATCGCCGAGGACCGGTAGGACACCTCAAGGCAGCCGAGCGAGCGCTTGTCGATCGCCCTCGAAGGTCGCCTCGGCGTCCCACGCTGGCGGGAAGTGCCAGCCGAAGCACAACACGACTCCCGCCGTTCGGTCGATCGTCACGTGGACGGCGTCCACCGCACCGTGCGCGCTACCGGCCGCGTGCAGCGCCGTAAGAGCATCGGCAAGACGTGAGCGTTCGTCCCCTGCGAGTGGGCGCGAAAGGGGACGGTTGCGCATCGCCTGGAGCCACACGGCGGCCCCTTCGCGGTCAACCCGCAGGACCGGTTGCAACGCCGGATGGTCGGCCAGCGAGAATGCGCGCGCCCGCGCCAGTGTCGCTGCCGAGAGCGGCACGCGTTGGATCGCGCGTCCGGTCCACGTGTCGATCTCCGTTCCATCGGAGGCCGCTTCGAGACGGTTTCGCGGCCGGTTACCGTCGGCCGTGTGGACGAGCCCCGGTGCGGTCGTGGCAGCGGACGGTGCACCCAAGGAGGGCGTCAATGGCAAGGGCCAATTCAGTGCCAGAATTTCCGCGCTCGCGGCGAACGCGTCCGCTGGCCGCATCTCGGGATCCCATGCCGTCAGCCGTGAGATCAGCGCGTCGTGTCGTGCATCCAGCACCGGGTGAACCGTGCTCGGGCGCCCGGCCGGTGACCCCTCCGTGGCACGGCCCGGTCTTTCGCCCGTCAACATCTCGTGCAGGAGGACGCCCACCGAGAAGACGTCGCTCCGAGTCGTCGCCGGACGTCCTTCGCGCTCCTCCGGGCTCACATACGCGAGAGAGCCGAAAGCGTTGGCGGTCGCAGTGGGTGATGCGTCGCGCAGCTCTGCGACGCCGAAATCGGCGAGGCGGGGGGATCCCGCCGTGTCGAAGAGCACATTGGATGGCTTGACGGCCCCGTGCAAAATCCCCATTCGGTGCCCGTCGGCGAGGGCTTCGAGCGTGGCGCACGCGATCTCGACGGCGCGGGCCGGCGCGATGGATCCGCGAGAGAGCATCTGCGCCAGCGTGCCCCCATCCATCCGAGCGAGCACGATGGCGGGGACATCCGCGAAGAGCTCGCGGACGGGCACCATATGCGGATGGAACAGCGCCGCGAGAGCGCGCACGTCGCGCTCGAACCGCGCTCGCGCCGGGCGGCCCGCGGTTTGGTCCTGGGACACGACGAAGAGCTTGACGACCACCCGCTCGTCGCGCACCGGGTCATGGCAATCGAGAACCCGCGCGTTCGCCGATGACGCAATCTCAGCGACGATTTCGTAGCGACCGAACAAGCGTGCACTTGCATCCGACGGGCCTGGTGCGTGCGGAGGGAGCTCGCAGCCTCCGAGTGCCTGAAGCTCGGTTGCCGCGGGCGTGGCCGCCTCGGCGAAACCGAGGCGTTCGAGGGCAGCCGCGAGGTGGGCCTGCGCATCACGGCGCTCCGGTGCGTCGTGCGCGATGCGCTGGAATACGCGCACGGCCGCCTCGTCCTTTCCCAAGCGAACGAGCAGGGTCCCGAGAGCGAGGGCCGCGGCCGCCTGCGGCTCGCGTCGCAGGGCCGCTTCGAGGACCCTCACTCCGCGGCTGGCCTGGCCGAGCTGTTCGAAGAGACCGCAAGCCCTCACGGCGTCGCCAGCGCGCTCCCAAGCTTGCGCCGCCTTTTCCTTGTGCCCGGTCGCTTCGAGGATTCTCGCCGCCCATCGGGCGTGACCGCGTTGCATCAACTGCGCGGCGACCGCTTCGGCGATTTTGGGCTCCGCGATGACCGCCTTTGCCGCCCGCTCGGTGCCGTCGGTCTCACCGCGACCCTGAAGCGCGAGAACGAGCGCGCGCCCGGGCTGCCGCGCCGCGAGCGCTTCCTCTGCGGCCCGCGCCCAATCACAGCCCCGCTCGAAGAGCGCACTTGCGTGCTCCGGCTGGCCGCGCGCACTTGCCATACGCGCCGCGTCGAGAAGGCGCTCCTGACGAATGAGCTCGAGGATGTCGGAGTCCATGCTCTTGTCGGACGCCTCAGTTTTCGTCGTCTTCGTCCTCTTCGGACGGCGCCGTCGCCGCGGCCGCGCCCAGGCTTCGGAGCGCGGTGTCCACGTCCGTAGCGAGACCGAATGGCTCGATCGGCGTCTGCCCTCGTGCCGCGGCGGCTGCATCGCTGCGGCTTGCAAGGTCACCGAGGATTCCGCGCTCCCGGTTTTTCATGTGCGGTCCGCTCGAGTCGACCCAAAAGTAACTGCGCGGGCGGATGTCGACGTGAACGAATTGGCTTCGGGGGTAAACGCCCACGCCCACGAATCCCATCGCGCGCGCGAATTGTGCCACATCTTCGTCGGCCGTGCCCGGGACGATGAGGTCGATGGCGCGACCCTTCCCGTGGTTCGAGTGCGACCGGGGACCGGGGACGCGGTACCCCGACACGACGCGAATCTCAGGGGCACCGAAGTGGGTTTGAATCTTGTAGACGAGCGCCAGAGTGCGAGGATCGACCGGGTGTTCGTCGCCGCCGCTCGCACGGAGGAGATGGGCGGCGCGGTCGAGATCCAGCGCATCGAAGCCGCCCTCGTCGCTCGACGCAGCCAAGGCGAGAAATTCGCCACGGTTGAGGGCCCTGAGCGCGAGCATGGGCCGGCCGGTCGCGTCCCGAGGGGGTAACGCATCGGCCACCGGAGCATGCCATCCGACCAGAGGCTGCTTTCCAGCCAGATACGCCGACGTATCGACGCTCGGGTGGGAGTCCGTTTCGGTGCGCAGCGAGCGCCTCGCCACGCGAGGGGGATTCGGTGCGTCGGGGCGCCGGGTGGGTCGCGTGTCGGCCACTGCCGTCAACGCCCAGGGCAGGCCGAGCGCGACTCCGAGCGCACGAGCAGCGAGGCCCCATCGCTTCACCGGTCGTCATCCGTCGGGCACACGCTGGGCAGCGACGTTTCCATGGGCCCCGGGGATTCAAGGAGACGGTGGTTCAAGGCGACGAGTCGCCGCGAACGTAGGCAACCGACCGGGCAAAATCGAAGCGAATCTCGCCCCCCTCCAGCCCTTGCGCTCGGAGCGGCTCCCGATGCAGCCGGTGGATGACCAGTGAGCCGCGGTCATCCAGAAGTGACGCCGGGAGGCTCCCGTGATTGTCGCCTCCGCCGCCTTCGCCTCCACCAAGAACGCACCGGACGGCGGCCGGCTGCACGTCGACGTACACGACGTCGGACGCGGCATCCGGCGCCCAGGTAAGATCGAGAGCGGGTTCCCGCCCGACCACGACGAGGCTTCCGTCGGGGTTCTCGCCCGCCACGTGAATGTCGGCCGGGTCGGCCGGAGCGACGGCCGATACGTCGAAAGCGCCGAGGTCCGTACGGCCGCCGACGTGGACCGCGTATCGCACCCCGGCCGGAAGCCCCGCGGGGTCCGTGGCGCGGGCATAGACGACACCGCTGACCACGTCGGTAACGTCCGGCAGCTGCCGCGGCACGAGGCGAGTCTCGGTACTGCCAGCGATGAGCGAGACCGTTCCGACGTCCACCAGTTCGACGACCGGCGCCGGTTCGTCCGTGGCCACTCCACCCGTAAGCGAAGTGACCGTCGCGCAGGCGCCACGCGCCGGCAGGTCCCCCGCGGCGCCGATTGCGCGCAAACCTTCGAGCCTCGACGATGGGGTTGACACGCGCACGAACCGCGCGCTGGCCGTGGCGCGCGTTCCTTGCGTCGCGTCGACCGTGCGTTCGACGATGACGACGGCGCTCGTGGAGGCCGACGGCTCGGCGTCTCCCGGGGCGCCGGAGCCCGATACGGTCCCCGCACATCCCCCGACGGCGGTTCCCATCACAAGCAAAGCCAGCCCGCCAGCGCGCATCGTCTCCGTCTTTACGCTAATCGAGGGTTCGGGTCGAGGCAAAGCAGGGTCTCCCGAGACCGTCTCGCGTTCTCGCCTTTTCCGCGTTTCATGCCCTCGGACCGGTGATTCGAATAGACTTTTCACATGGTTTGCATCGCGCGCCCCGGCGACGAGCCTCAGCGGCCGGGTTCGTCCGGCTCTTGCGACATTCTTTTGTTGGCGGCCTTCGGCCCCGAGCTGGCGCCGCTCGCGCCCGCTATGGGTGCGCGGAGCGACGGCACGATGGCGGCCCTCCTCGGCGGCGTTTCGGTCGCCGCGCGAGCGTGCGGCATCGGGCTGCCCACCGCGGCCGCATTTTCCGCTTTGCATATTCACCAGACGCGGCCCGCGGCGGTCGTTCTGTTGGGGACCTGTGGGGCGTATACCGCGACCGGAGGTCCGGCAGAAACGCCGGCAATCGGCGAAGTCGTCGTTTCACGCCGCATCCATCTCGTCGACCCGTTGGCGCTCGAACACTCCACGCAATTCCCAGAGGCGATGGGCGCCGCGATGCCGGCTTCGGGGCGCCTCGTGGACGCGCTCGTTGCGAGGGGGCTCCGCGCGGTCGACATCGCGACGACGCTCGCCATTACCGTAAACGATGGGGTGGCCGAGCGAATCGCTCGGGCAACGGGGACACACGTGGAGCATCTCGAGGCGTACGGCGTTGCCACGGCCTCGGCTGCGTGCGGGGTGCCCTTCGCGGCCGTACTGGGAATCGCCAACTCGGTGGGCGCGCGAGGGCGCGTGGAGTGGCGAAACAGCCACCTTCGAGCAAGCGCAGCGGCAGCGGACGAAGTCCTGCGTTGGATAAAGGAGGGCGGAGCCATCGAGGCACTCGTTCGCGCATGAGGTCCGAGAGACCGGCGTTGGGTACGCGTCGAGCCGGCAGTAAGCGCGAGCAGCGAAGCGTTCATCGTGGCCGCACCCTGGTGGCCTGCTTGGCCTGCGCGATCTTCGCTGCCGGGTGTGGTCGCGCGGGGTCGTCGACCGCAACCGCGAGCCCCACGGCGACGGCGACCGCGAGTACGGCGGCGGCCGCGCTCCCGAGCCCGACCGTGGCCCCGCACGTCGTCATCGTGCCGGCACCGCCGCACCGGGAAGACGCTGGCGCGTCCGACTGCCTTCTCCTCCGAGGTCCCATTGAGCTTCCCATGCGGGGCGCCGTGGCTCTGCGGGTACGGGGCGACTCCGTCGATGCCGTGTTGAACGACAACGGCCGTCCACGCGTCCTTTCGGTGCCCGTTGGCCCGTCGCACCCGCGCTCGTCGGGTCCGGAGATGGCCTCGGAGCCGGTCGCGATGGCCTTGTCCGTGCCCTGCGCCCTCGCGGGCGATCGAACATTCTGTCCCGATCGAACGGGTGCGATTCACGGTACGACGGCGGCCGGGGCCGACGAATTGGTGGCCAGTAGCCGCGCCGGCTCCCGCGTCTCGGCGGCCGTGCTGGCCGGCGCCCACACGGCGCTCGTCTACACGGCGAGCCGGATGACCTCGGAGGGTTGGGTGAGCGAAGCGTGGCTCGCGATTGACGACGCCGCTCCGGTTCGGCTCTCGGAGGACGGCAGCGGGGCCACGTCGGCCGTGCTTCAGGCGCGCGGCCCCTCGCTGCTTGCGCTCATGGTCGACGCTCGGGCGGCGCTCACGGCGATGCACGTCCGCGCGGTCGGCTACGACAGCAAACTCCAGATGGGTGAAGACGTCGTGGTGTTCGTGGGCGGGCCAGGTGATCGACGAACGGCTCCGGCGCTCGCGGTGCCACCGTCGGGTTTCGGTTGGGCCTTCTTGCCCATCGCCAAAGACCTGGCGGACTTCGGCCTCGCCGTCGTTCGCCTGGAAATGCCGCCGCGCGTGGACGAACCAGTCGTGTGGTCGATGTACCCGAACGGGCTCGACCCCGCTCCCGTGGCGGCCGTGGTCACCGACCGGCGAACCGCGCGTAGAGGTGTTGGCAGAGGCAGCGGGAGTATGGAGAAGAACGCGGATCCAGCCGAGACGAGCACGGAGGCTCGGGCCGAGACGCGGGTGTGGATTGCGCGTGTTCGGCCCCACGGCGTGGAACCGAGCGCCGCGCGCGAACTCGAGCTCGGAGCGCTCCAGGATGACGGGACGTTTCTGGCGCGCGACATCGTAGCGACGTCCGCCGCCATTAGTGACGTGGCACTCGTGGAGGACACAGAGAGCAGCCTCTGGCTCGGATGGGCGGACGCGTCGGGCAGCTGGCTCGAACGGCTGGCATGCCGTTGAAACGGGCTGCGATGATGCAACGTCACAGGGCGCAGGCGCGGGCGCGATCCACGTCCGTTGCCGCGCCGGCGCGCGTGCTATGCGGTCAGCCATGGACCCCGCCGGTGACCGTGTCGACGCGACGCGCGCCTATTACGACGAGTTCTCTGCGCAATACGAAGCGCAGCGCCGCCCGCACCGGCCGGATGGGTACCACGCCCTCGTCGACGACTTGGAGGTCGAGCTCGTCGAGCGCTACGGCGCGGGGCGCGACGTGCTCGAATGCGGTGCGGGTACGGGGCTCCTGCTCGAGCGCATGGCAAAGTTCGCGCGATCGGCGAAGGGAATCGACCTGTCGCCGGGCATGTTGGGGCACGCGCGCGCTCGCGGGCTCGACGTCCGCGAAGCAAGCGTCACGGCCATTCCTTTTGCCGATGCCTCCTTCGACGTGGTCTGCGCGTTCAAAGTTCTCGCGCACGTGCCGGCGATCGTGCAGGCTCTCGCCGAAATGGCGCGGGTCACCCGCCCGGGCGGGGTCGTCGTCGCGGAGTTCTACAACCCCGTGAGTATGCGCGGCCTCGTGAAGCGGCTCGGCCCGGCGGGGCGCATTTCGAGCACCGTGCGAGAGAGCGCCGTGTACACGCGCTTCGACGCCCCATGGGTCGTCCCGCGCCTGCTTCCGGCGAGCGTGACCCTCGAAGCCGTACGCGGCGTGCGCATCATGACGCCCTCGGCACGGGTCATGCGAGTTCCCGGCTTGCGCTGGGTCCTCCGGGCCTTGGAGCATCGCCTGGCGGATACGCGCGCCGCGTTCTTCGCCGGGTTCTACGCGGCGGTACTACGCAAAGGCAGCGCCGGGGGCTAACCCGCTCCTCACCGAAAAAACTCCCTCTTACGGCGAGAAAAGCGCCGCTCGGGCGCGTGGCCGGAGGAATGTCTTCCGGCGGGCTAGACGCGCGGGCCCCGTCTATACTCGCCGTCAATGCGCAATCTCGACTCTCTGGCGAAGATGGGCGCGGTGCTCGGCGCCGTCGTCGTGTCCTCCTTTCTGGCGCGTCAGCTCCGAGGGTCCGGGTTGTGGGATGGCCTGACTCCGGCGTTCGCCGCCGCAACGGCGCAGGCGGCCGAACATGCCCCCGCCCCCTATGATCTCACGCAATTGAAAGTCGCGAACGAGGTGCTGAAGACAATTCGCGATCGATACGTCGACCCCAAACGTGTCAAGCAAAAGGAGATGCTCCTTTCGGCGCTCGACTACGTGCAGAAGGACGTCGCCCAAGTCATCGTGACGCGCGAGGACAACAATCCATCGCAAGTGCGCGTCCGCGTCGACACCCAGGAAAAGTCGTTCCGCGTGGACGACGTGGTCGGCCCCTGGGACGTGAGTTCGCATCTGCGCGAAGTCTTCGCGTTCGTCCAAGACGGCCTCCGCGGGACGGATGTGGACCTGAGGGACGTCGAGTACGCCGCGTGCAATGGGATGCTCCACACGCTCGACCCCCATTCGGTGCTTCTCTCGCCCGACGCGTACAAGGAGATGAACCTGACGACGCAGGGCCAATTCGGCGGCCTCGGCATCGTCATTTCGATTCGGGATCAGCAGCTCACCGTGATGAACCCGATGCCCGGCACCCCTGCCGGCCGAGCGGGCCTGAAACGTTACGACCGAATCCAGAAGATCAACAACGAGTCGACGCTGAACATGGGCCTCAACGAGGCCGTCAATCATCTCCGTGGTGCAGTAGGAACCAAGGTGAACGTCTGGGTCCACCGCGACGGCCCCGAGGGGTGGGGCGGTACCCGACCGTTCGAGCTGACGCGCGAGCTCATTCACGTCGGGTCGGTCGATCACAAGCTGCTCGACGGAGGCATCGGCTACGTCCGCCTGAAGCAGTTCCAGGCGAACACCACGGCTGACCTCACGGCGGCGCTGCTCGACATGAAAAAGAACGGTGAGCTCAAAGGGCTCGTCCTTGATCTCCGCGGCAATCCCGGTGGTCTACTCGATCAGGCGGCGAAGGTCGTCGACACGTTCGTCAGCGACGGACCGATCGTGGCGACCGTCGGCAACCCGAGCGAGGGCCGCGAGGAGAAGGTCGCGCACGGAGAAGGCACGGAGCCCAACTATCCGCTCGCCGTTCTGGTCAATGGATCGAGCGCGAGCGCAAGCGAGATCGTCACGGGCGCGCTCAAGAACCACGAACGCGCCGTCATCATCGGAGAGACCACGTTCGGCAAGGGGAGTGTTCAGCTCGTTTTTCCCGACCTTCCTGACAAGGCGGCCCTCAAGCTCACGATTGCGCAATACCTTACCGAACCGGGCGACGTGTCCATTCAAGGCGTCGGCGTGACGCCGGACGTGGAGCTCGATCCGATGACGGTCGATTCGCTCGAGATGGACCTTACCGCCGACGCGGGAGGACTGAAGGAGCGGGACCTCTCGCGGGCGCTCTCCAACGTGCGGGCCAAGGACGGTGGCCGCCCGCTGGAGTTGCTCAAGTACGACCTTCCCATCAAAGATCGCCTCGAGCTACGCGAACGCGGGGGCGACCTCGACGACAGCTATGCGCTCGACTTTCCCATTCAGTTCGCGCGCGGCTTTCTTTCGCACGTGCAGCCGGGAAAGCGCGTCGACGAAGTTCGCCAGGCCAAGGCGTTCATCAGCGACACACGGCGCGCCGAGGTGGAGAAGGTCGCCGACGAGCTGAAAGCCATGGGCGTCGACTGGAGCGACGCGCCGGGCGACTCCGCGGCGCCAGCGGTCCCGACGCCGCCAGCCGGGGTCGACGTAAAAGTGGATACGGACCGGCCCAACAACGAAGTGACGGCGGGCGAGCCGATCAACCTACGGCTCTCGATTACGAACCACGGGCCCGTGGCGCTTTACCGGCTTCTCGCGGTGACCAAGAGCGAGGACCCGCTCTTCGACAACAAAGAGCTGGCCATCGGTAAACTCGAACCTGGGAAGTCGCGCACGGTCACGATTCCCGCCGGCTGGTGCGACGTGAAAGGGCGCAAAGTGGATTCGACCGCTCAATTGCCGAAGGATGCCCCGCGCGAGTGCCTCGTTCCCAAGGACGCGCTGATGCGAGCCGACGGCGTGAAGTTCCGGTTCGAAGAGGCTCGCGGGCGCGCCCCGGCGGACGTCGAGCTCCGCGCCACCGTGAAATCGCTCGACCGGCCCGTGTTTGCTTATTCGTACCAGATTAGCGACAACCGCCACGGCAACGGCGATGGGCGCGTCCAGATCGGCGAGGGTCTTTCGATGTACTTGACGGTGAAGAACATCGGCAAGGGCCGCTCGTACGAGACCATGGCCAACTTGCGAAACCTTTCGGGCGAGGGGCTGCTCTTGCACGACGGGCGCTTCGATCTGTCGAACATGAACCCCGGGGAAACGAAGCGGGTCGCGTTCACTTTCGACGTCGAGCCTCAGCTCGCGGATCCCGAAGCCAAAGTGGAGCTCTCGATCCGGGATGACGATTTGCGCGAAAGCGTGGTCGAGAAAGTAACCATCCCGATCACGGAACCGGCGCCGATCGCGCCTGCGGGCGGCGTGGATCACGCGAAAGCCGGCGGCGCGGATCTTCTCAGCGAGCCGGACGCGTCCGGTCGCGTGTTCGCACGGCTCGCCGCAGGGCAAGCGGCGGCGGTGCTCGGCACGACCACGGGTTTCGTAAAGCTATCGCTTGGGGCCGGCCGGTTCGCGTTCGCGCGCTCGGCGGACGTGGGCGCCGGCGGCGCGGAGCCCGTGCTGGTGCCCATCGAGGACGCGATGGCGCATGCGCCCCCGGCGCTCGAGATCCCACAGCCTCAGCTTTCCACGCGCGATCCGCACACCTCGGTGTCGGGCACCGCGAGCGACGACGCGCGATTGCTCGACGCGTACATCTTCGTGGGCGCGCGCAAGGTGTTCTACCGCTCGAACCGCAACGGGCCGGACGCCAAGAAGATGCCCTTCAACGCCGACATTCCGCTTCGCCCGGGAGTGAACGTCGTCACGATCGTGGCGCGCGAGAACCCCGACACGATGACGCATCGCACGTTCATCGTGCGCCGCGACGGACCGAACGGAGAGCTCTTGCCGACGCCCAAAACCGACGACGAGTTGAGCGAGACCGCGTCTTCGGACGACGAGTGAAAGTCCGGCTGCACATCAACGTTGACCACGTGGCCACGCTGCGGAACGCGCGTGGCACCCCGTATCCAGACCCGGTGCGGGCGGCGCAGCAATGCGTCGCCGCGGGTGCGGATGGGATCACCGCGCACCTACGCGAAGACAGGCGTCACATCGTGGATGACGACGTGGCTCTGCTGCGCAACGCGATGCAGCGTGCGCGCCGCACCTTCAATCTGGAGATGGCGGCGACCGACGAGATGGTCGAAATCGCGTTGCGGGTCGTACCCGACGTGTGCACGCTCGTGCCCGAGCGACGACAGGAGGTCACCACCGAGGGGGGGCTCGACGTCATCACTGGGGGCAAGAGCCTCGCCACGAAGGTTTCAGCGCTGGGCGCCGCGGGCATCAAAGTGAGCCTTTTCATCCGGGCAGACGCCCCACAAATCGAAATGTCGCGCGCGATCGGCGCCGTTCAAGTCGAGCTCCATACCGGTGCTTACGCCCACGGCAAAGAAGGCGAGATCTCACGGCTCGCCGAAGGAGCGCGTCGCGCACGAGCCGCCGGGCTCGAAGTGGCCGCGGGCCACGGGCTCACCCAGGAGAACGTTGGCGCTCTCGTCGCTCTGCCCGAGATCGTCGAGCTGAACATCGGGCACGCGGTCGTGAGTGACGCCATCTTTCTCGGCCTCTCGGGCGCAGTTCGAGCCTATCGCGACGCCATCGAACGCGGCGAGCGCTCGCGATAGCCCCCACCGGGCTGCACCGGACACGCGATACAGGAAACGAGGGTCTTGTTCCTGCTGGGATGCTTGAGGAGGAGCGGCTGATCATTTCGTCACATCTCGGGCGCCCCCGGCATAAATGCCGGGGCACTCCTGGAGAGCGGAGCACAAAGCCCGCCGCTGGCGGGCTACGTCGATCCAGTGAGGGATGGTTGGCGACGGTCGACGTGCCTGTCGTTTGTCGTAGCCCGCCAGCGGCGGGCTTCGCGTAATCGCTGTCCGAGTTGCCCCGGCATTCATGCCGGGGATGCGAGAACATGCGGCCCGCACGGACCAAGATGTGACGAATGATCAGGGTGGAGCGGCATCGCTCCCCTCGACGTGACGTACGAGCCCGTTCTGTCGAGCGGAGCCCTTGCCGGAGGCAAGGCGGAGCGAGACTCAGGGTGACCCTGGTTACCCACTAGAGCGACCCCGGGCGTCGCCGTCGCTTCACCCTCCGAGCTGCACCGCCTTGTGGACCCACGAGTCCACTTCGACCGCCGTGACCAGAAAGTCTGCGACGTCCGCTCGCGAGATGGAGGTGGGCACCGGCTCGATCGCCGTCTTCGTGACGTACTTCTTACGAGCAGGACCGTTGGTGAGCCGGCCCGGCCGGGCAATGATCCAATCGAGCCCGCTTTCGCGGACGAGCTTCTCCTGGCGCTCGTGATCGGCGAACGGCACCTTGAGGAGAAACGATATGACCAACGTGTCCAAGAGGAATCCCGCGAGCTTTCGGCTCTCACCGGTCCCGAATGCGCTCAGGACGGCGAGGCGCCTGACTCCGTACGCTTTCATGGCATCGATGGTGTAGCCGGTGCCTTCTGAAAAGTACGTTGGGTTTTCTTTGAACGCTTTGAGCGAGGTGGCCGAGGCCGTGACGATGATCGCGTCGCGGCCGATGACCGCGGCGTCGACCGATTCGCGCTGGTGGAAGTCACCTTTCATCTTCGTGAGCTTGGGGTGCGACAGGTCGAGCTTGTCCGGGCTCCGAGCAAAAGCGGTGACGTCATGGCCGCGCGCGAGCGCCACTCGCGTGGCCTCTGCCCCGGTTCCTTGCGAGGCGCCCAGGATCGCGATTTTCATCGAGAGACCTTGGCGCCGCGAACGAAGCGGAGCAAGTTCCGGCGCAACGTGCCGGTCCCGTCAGGGCGAGTCCCGGCCGGCCGTCTCGATCGCGCAGAGCGGGCCCCGCGCTTTGCTTCGCGTCTCCTCGGCCTCTTTCGCAGGGTCGCTCGCCTCGACGATGCCTGCGCCCGCGGTGACGTAGAATGCGTCGTCTTTGCAGACCGCGGTTCGAATGGCGATGGCGAAATCGAGGTCGCCCGTTTTGGCCACGTAACCGATGGCTCCGCCGTAGATCCCTCGTGGAGCCGGCTCGAGTTCGCGAATAATCTGCATGGCGCGCACCTTCGGCGCGCCAGACAACGTCCCCGCTGGGAACGCGGCGCGAACCACTTCGAGCGGGGGGGTGTTCGGGGAAACGCGGCCGGTCACCTCGCTCACGATGTGCATCACGTGCGAGTAGCGCTCGATCTCCATCTGGCGCACGACTTTCACGGTCCCGACCTGAGCGACACGCCCGACGTCGTTGCGACCCAGATCGATCAGCATCACGTGCTCGGCCCGCTCTTTGGGATCCGCCAGGAGCTCACGCTCGAGCGCCGCGTCCTCCTCGGCGGAACGGCCGCGCGGACGCGTCCCCGCGATGGGCCGGAGCGTCATGGCTCCCCCCTCGAGGTGCACCATGGTTTCGGGGCTCGCGCCGGCAATCTGCGTTCGCGTTCGCTCGCCCGGCGCGGGCGGTAGATCGAGGAAATACATGTACGGGCTGGGGTTAAGCACCCGCATGGCCCGGTAGACGTCGAACGGATCTCTCCGCCGACGCGGCACGCGAAAGGTGCGGGCGAGCACCACTTGAAAGACGTCCCCCGCGGCGATGTACTCTTGCGCGCGCCGAACGCGCGCCTCGTAGGTTGCGTCGTCGCAGTCGACTTCCACATCCGGGGGGATCTTGGTGCGGTCCGGGAGGGCGAGTGCCATCAGCGGAGCCACTGCGTCCAGATGGGCTCGCGCCCGCTCGACGTCGGCCGCGTCGTCCGCGGCGATCGTGATGGTATGGGTCAGGCTGTCGAAGACCACGATCGTCGACGCGCCGAAGAAACGCCCGAGCGGCTCGGTGGCGCGTGGCCCCCAGCCGGGCACCTTCTCGATGGCGTGCACGAGATCCCAGGACAAGTACCCGACATACGCCCGGGCAAAGCGGGCGGCCGTTCCCTCCGTGCCCGCGAAGGCCTGCGAAGGCTCGAAGATCGGGCGCGCGGCTTCGAGCGGATCGCGCGATCGCGGTTCGCGCTGGGGCAGGGCGCAGCCGAGCGCTCCCACCCACTCGCCGTTCGCCTGGAGCGTCATCTCGTCTCGCGGGCAGTATCCGAGGATCGAGTAGCGACCCCAGCGTTCCCCGCCCACGACGCTTTCGAGCAAGAACGAAGCGGCGTCTCCGGCCGCGCGACGAAGGGCCGCGTAGGCGCGGACTGGCGTGAGCGTATCGGCAACGAAGGTGAGCGTGGAGACCATGCGACTATCTTGCCGCAAGCTGAAGCAATTTACGCGCGCGCGCTGGGTCGGCCGGTTCTCGCCCGACCGATCGCGCGTAAGCCGCCGCGCGGGCGACGAGCGGTGCGCTGCCTTCGGCAAGAACACCCTTCCTCAAGAAGATGTTGTCTTCCAGGCCGACGCGCGCGTTGCCGCCGAGCCGAATCGCGAGCTCGGTCATCGGCTGCTGCCATCGCCCCAGGGCCGCGACGCCCCACGTGGCGCCGGTCGGGACGAGCGAGCGCAGGTAGTGCACGACGTCTTCGCGCGCGGCGATGGCGCCTTTGACCCCGAGGACGAATTGAAAGTGCAGCGGTTCGGCGATCGCGCCCTCCGCCGCGAGCGCCATCGCCTCGTCGACATGGCCGGCTTCGTAGCACTCGAGCTCCGGCACCGCCGCGACGGCCCGCATGCGGGCGGCGATTCGGCGAATGTCGGCCCGCGAGTTGACGAACACGTCGTCGCCGAAATTGAGGGTCCCGCAATTGAGCGTCGCCATCTCCGGGGCGCACGAAAGCGGGGCCACGCGTTCGTCGAAAGACATTCCGACCGCCCCTCCCGTGGAGGGCTCGATGATGCAGTCGCATCGGCGTCGGATGGCCGCGATGACTTCGGCGTAGCGCTCGGCGGACTGCGTATTTCGCCCCTCGTCGTTGCGGACGTGCAGATGGATGATCGACGCGCCCGCTTCGCGGCAGCGGGCCGCTTCGTCCGCCACGTCTTGCGCCGTCAGCGGAAGGTGGGGCGTTCGGGCCCGCGTGAGCTCGGCGCCCACGATGGCGGCGGTCAGGATGACGTCGCCGCCGGCTGCGTCTTCGGGCGGGGTCACAATCGCGCGGGCCGCCGGGGCGGGGCCGGGAGGAAGACCCGGCAGATAGAGCTCGCGGGGCCTTCGCTGCAACGCTTGGGGAACGACGCACGTGCCGACCGCGCGCGCCACCACGATCGGATCGGCGAGGACGTCCGCGGCGCTCGGCGCGTCGAACGAATCGGAGCCGAAGTTCGAGCGCACGGCCCCGATGACTTTGCGCGCTTCGAACCGCATCTTGCGACTCGTGTTACCCAACGCGAGAAGCTCGGCGGTGACCTCCACATAGTCTCCCGCGAAGACCGGGGCGAGAAACTCGACGCTCTCGTAGGCGCGGAAAAGCCCTTCGTCACCGTCCAGGCGGATCAAGAGCTCCGTCGCGGCATCGCCGAAGAGCGAGAGAATTCGTGCGCCGTCGACGAGCTGGCCTCCGTAATGCGCGTCCTGTGCGCTCATGCGCAGCCGCAACGCAACGGACGTCCCGATCATTGCTGCAGGCATATCACGGCGCTTTCCGCGCGGGAGGTCACCCGTCGAGGCGAATTCGCTCGCGGACCAGGTGCCATCCGGCCTGGGTGGCGTCATGGGTGCGGGCGCGGAGCACGTCCCTTGGGGCGGTGGGAAGCACCTCGGGCCGGCCGATCGCGAGTGCGACTTCCCAGGCTCCCGCGGGCACGCCCGCAAAGAGCGTATTCACGAGGCCCGCGATGCGAACCGTTCCGTCCTGGGTCACGGAGAAAGGGGGGTCCCACGGGCGGACTTCCTCACCACGGAGCAGAAATCCCCTCGCGGCGATGGCGCCCTCCACGGGCGTCGCCGGACGGAGCTCGATCTCGAAACGCGCACGGGGCAAAAGGTTGACCTCGGCCTCGCCCGGCGGGTTCACAATGGCGTATGCCGGGACGGTGGGCGGCTGAAAGTGGAGCCGGAGCGCGATGAGCCCTCCCGCCCCGGCGATCGCCGTTCCGACCAGCAAGAGCGCCACGATGCGGCGACTTTCGGTGCGAGGTTGCGCAAGAGCGTGTCCGTAGCTCAATTCGCGGCCAGCCTTTCGAGACTCGGTCGATGGGTGCCGCGTTCACTTCGGGCGGGCGCGCTTCTTCGGGCGTTTGGGGGGACGAGCGAGTGTGCCGCGACATTTCTCGGCGCCGCACCGGCACGGATAGATTCGGCGAAGGTCCTCGAGGGTGTAGCCATCGTCGGTCACGTACCAGTAGTCGTAGAGAATTTCTTCTCCCGAGGCGATGTCGCGCACGGCGTCGACGAAGACCCGCTGGCGCACGATGGCGACCTCGCAGTTCGGATCGCACGAGTGGTTGATGAACCGCGCGTCGTTGCCGCCCCGGCCGCCGTCAATGACGAGGTCGTCATCCACGGCGAAGAGGAACGTGTGGTGTCTGGCGCTCGCCTCGTCGTCCGGGCATTGCGCGTCGGCCTCGTCGTGCGAGATGCGAGCCCCCGTGTATTCGATGATGCGATCCCCTCGGGCGATATCGCGTGATGCGAACACACCGCGACCTTGGATCTGCGAGCGGCGGACGATGATGGGGGCGGCGGGGGGGAGGGCGGCCGGGCGGATGTTCGTCGATACGGTCATGGGGCGAGAACTTTTCGATACGGCGGAAGCGCGGCGGAGAAAAGAAGAACTTGCGCCGCCCCGCGCCGTCGCCTCCTCATCGGTCGACGTTCCGCATCGAGACAACCGGCTTGCCCTCGCGCCCGGACGCGTCGAGATCGATCCAGCAGGAGAGCGTCCAGTCGTTGTCGTCGTCGACGTCGCAGATGACTTGGACGACCTCCCATGTACCGCGATCGGTCTTTCTGATCCGCGTGTTGGCGGGCGCTCGGGCGTCCGGGTCGAGGCGAATCGCCGCGTGTTCGGCGAAGAAAGGCCCGAGCGCGCGGGAAAATCGCTCTGACGTCCACACCCCCTCGTCGTCGGGCGCGGCCGACACGAGTGCGGCCGCTCGGGCCCAGTCTTTTTGGGCGAGCGCGCGCACGATGTGAAACAGGGCGCCCCTCACCAGCACGGTGAACGCGCGCTCGTCCGTCGTGACGTCCGGCTCGGCGAAGGTTGGCGGGGTCATCTGCACCGCGGCCGCGTCGGCCGGGGCGCGCAGTCGCTCCCATTCGTCGAGGAGGCTCGAGTCGACGGATTGAACGATGGCCCGCAAGAAGACCTCCATCTCTTCGACGGCCGGTGTCTTCGCGACGGTGGGCACCGTCTGCACCAGCGCCTTGTACGCGTCGGTCAAGTAACGGAGGAGCGTGCCCTCGGCCCGCCCGAGCTCGTATTCGCGAACGTACTCGTTGAAATCCATGAAGCGCTCGACCATTTCGCGCGCGATCGACTTGGGCCGCACGTCGTCCCCCCGTACCCACGGGTGCGCCCGCGCGAAGGCGTTGAACGATTCGTAGACGAATTCGCGCAGGGGCTTGGGGTGCTCGAGCTTCTCGAGCTCCTCGATTCGCTGCTCGTATTCCACCCCGGCCATCTTGAGCTCCGCGAGCTTGATCTTCTTGAGGGCCTCGAGCTGTTGGCGAAGGACGAAGTCCGGGTTTTCGAGGATCGATTCGACGAGCGTCAGGACATCGAGCGCGTAGGTGGGGCTCTCCGGATCGAGTGCGCCCAGCGTATCCACCAGCCAGAGGGACAGCGCGTGGTGGAGGGAAAAGTCGTCCTGAAGGTCGACGTGGAGGCGAATTTTTCGTGCGTCCGTGCCTTCGCCGCCCACTTGCACGATGCCCGCTTCGATCAACGCCTCGAGCATGGTCTTCGCTTCACGCCCGAAGATCCGTCGTTGCGCGGGTCTCTCGTGCGATCGTCGGATGATTCGACCCACGTCAAGGCATCCGGCCCGAGGGCGTTCGAGGACGCCGAGAATCATGCCGTGCGAAACTTTGAATCGCGAAACCAGCGCTTCGGGTTGCGCGCCGACGAGCCGGTCGAAGGTCGCGCGGTCCCAGTGCACGTACCCCTTGTCGGGCGGCTTCTTGCGCACCATGCGGCGGAGCTTGCCGGGATCCCCCCCGCTTTGAGCTCCATCCGCAGGTTTTCAATCGCATGTTCGGGGGCCTGCGCCAGAACGTACCCTTGGGTGTCGAAGCCCTTGCGTCCGGCGCGTCCCGCGATCTGGTGAAAATCGCGCGCGGTCAACACGGCCGTCTTTTGCCCGTCGTACTTGCAGAGCTGCGTGAAGAGCACCGTTCGGATCGGGATGTTGACGCCGACCCCGAGCGTGTCCGTCCCGCTCACGACCGCGAGGAGCCCTTTTTGCGCCAGCTGCTCGACGAGAAGTCGGTACTTCGGAAGGAGGCCCGCATGGTGCAACCCGATGCCATGGGCCAGGAATCGCTTGATCTCTTTTCCGTAGGGCGTGTCGAAGCGCACGGTGCTCGCGAGCTCGGCGGCAATGATCTTTTTGCGCTCTTTGGGGACCAAATCGATGCTCATCAGGTCTTGCGCCGTCTCCGCCGCGGCTCGCTGGGTGAAGTTGACGACATAGACGGGGGAGAGCCCGCCGCGACCGAGCTCCAACATCGTCTCGTGCAGCGGCGTCTCGCGGTACTCGAAGCGGAGCGGAACCGGGCGCTCGGTGGATCGCACGGTCACCGCGGGTTGTTTGGTCAGCGTGGTGATGGCCTTCTCGAATCCGTCCGTGGGGCCGAGCGTGGCGCTCATGAGGAGAAACTGGGTACGTTCGAGAACGAGCAGGGGGATCTGCCAGGCGACGCCGCGCTCCGGATCGGCGTAGTAGTGAAACTCGTCCATGACGAGACATTCGACGGGAGCGCGCTTGCCTTCGCGAAGCGCCATGTTCGCCACGATCTCGGCGGTGCAGCACACAATCGGCGCATCGCGGTTGACCGAGGCGTCTCCGGTGATCATTCCGACGTGGTCGGGGCCGAAGTCGCGGCAGAGAGCGAAGAACTTTTCGGCGACCAGCGCCTTGATGGGCGCCGTGTAAAAGCTGCGCTTGCCCTGGCTCAGCGCGAGAAAGTGGAGAGCCAGCGCCACGAGGGATTTGCCGCTGCCGGTGGGCGTCGCGAGGATCACGTTGTTCCCCGAGAAAAGCTCGAGAATGGCTTGTTCCTGAGCGGCGTAAAGCTCGATGCCCAGCTCCCGCACGTGCCCCAGGAAGAGGTCCAGCAGCTCCTCGGGGGCAGAGGCGCCGGCACGCGGCGGAACGCGATCGGCCAGCGACGTAGGGGGTCCCGGCATGGCGATAACGGGCCGTCATAGCATCGCGTCGCGCAGCGCCTCCGCCCGCTGCGCCGCGTGTTCGCATCGCGCCCCTCGGCGGTCTCCGGCCCGGGCGGCCCCGCAATCGCCAAAGTCTATGGGCTCACCGGATATCCGCTCCAAACCCAGAGAAGGGTGTCCGCCATCGTCAGGGCCTGGACCCTGCCGTCGCAATGTCCGGCCCCCAGGCCCTCGACGTAACGGTAGTGATAGCCCTGCGCCTCGAGCGCAGCGGCGGTTCGCTGGTTGGCCAGTAGCCAGTTGTGGTACCCGCTCGCGGGAGCGTTGTATCCATTGTCCATTTCGTTCGCGTTGATGAAGACGCGGAGAGGCTTTGGAGCCGTGGTGCCGATGAGGTCGAGGTCCGAGTGGTAGTCCCACGCGCCGAGCGGGTACGTGGCCTGCTCGGCGGCCGCGGGATTCTGTTGGTCCACGAACGTGCCCGAGTACGTGACGATGCGATGGAACCACTCGGGGTGAAACCAGCCCATCGTCAACGCCGCAGCGCTGCCCGAGCTACACCCAACGGCGCCTCGCCCGTCCGGGTCGGTGGTCAGCGCGAGGTTGGGGAAAGCGGCCTTGATGGTCGCGTCGGCCAGCACGGCGGGGAGCACTTCGGTTTGCACGAATTGCGCGTAGCGGTCGGACATCGTGTCGTACTCGAGTCCGCGCTCGCTGCCGATGCTGTCGCCGCCGCCGTTGGCCACGGCGATGGCGACGAACGCGGGCAAGCGCCGTGTTGGATCGGTTCCTTGCGTCAGATTGTCGAGTGCGATTTGGATGTTGGCGAGCTGCCCCGGCCCGTCTTGAATCACCATGAAAGGTGCAATCGCGCCGTCCGTGTATTTCGCCGGGATGTACACGTCCACACCTCGCGTGAACGCGTGTTGGTTGGCGGCCAGAAGAGTCGAATCCATGCCCGTGAAGATCTGGCTATCGACGGAATTCATCGTGAAGTGGAAGCTCTTGCCTGCGGGGGCCCCGTTGGGCATCAAGTCCGGACTCGTGGTGTACGTCGGCCCCACCATGTAATTGCCATCTCCGTCGGCCGCGGGGGAGGCTTCCGTCGTGGCGTCCGTTTCCGGGGTTGGACTCAGGCTGTTTGGAGTGCCCTCCGGCGCGTCGCCGAGCGCGGCGTCCATCCCGCCACCCGAGGGCACCCCCGTCCCGCCCGTCGATCCGCCTCCGGATGGCCCCGAGCCGCTCGGATTCGTCCCGCTTTGGGTTCCGCTCGCGGCGGCGCCTCCTATCAGAGGTGCGCCTTTGGAAGAGCAAGCCGACCCCAACAGCGAAGCGAAAACGATCAGGCCGTGTGAAAAGCGCGCCATGAGACCTCCTCCGCGCGGGCACCGCGACGGACTCGACGTAGCAGTAGCGATTCCCATCCAAATAAGGTCCACAACGGCTCCCGCATACCGCTCCCGACGGATTATTGAATGGCCGAAATCCGTCGCGGGCGAACTGGCTCGATGCGGAGAAACGCCGGTCCTTTGCGATTCGGCGGGTTATCCCAAAGCAAATCAATCCATGGGAGCCACGGGTACTTCTTTATATTGGAGAAAACTCCATGGACACAATAGTTTCGCGGATACTGAGCCGTTTGTGGACACGTGTGCATCTGCGCATTATGAAAACGGTAGGGGCGTAGCCTTCGGCGGGGCGTGTCCAGCCGGGATTCGCTCGGAAGCTGTCGGATACTGAAGGTAACGCCTTGGGCGCGTCCAGGGCGGTCCCATTTTCGCGGAGAACGGAGCCCACATGAGTCTACGAATTGGGTCGCGAGCCAGGGCCATGCGGGTTTTCTGGCCAGCGCTCGCGCTGGTCGCTGCGGCGTGCACGGGGTACATCGGAGGCTCCTCGCCGGGCCAACCGGGCCAGCCTGGCGGTGCGAATCAAGCCGGCGGCCAAGGGGGCGCTGCGGCGAGCGGTGGGGGTTCGAGCGCCGCGAGCAATTCTTCGGGAGGCGGAACGGCCACCCCTACGGCAGCGGGACCTCGCGATCCGGGCCGCGTCACGATTCGTCGATTGAACCGAGCTGAATACGACAACACGGTGCACGACCTCTTGGGTACGGCACAGACGCCCGGGGCGACGACGTTCCCGAACGACGCGCCTGCCCTTGGCTTCGACAACGACGGCGATCTCCAGACCCTCTCGCCCGAGCAGTTCTCGCTCTACCAGCAGGCGGCAGAATCGCTCGCGGCCGAGGTCATGACGGTTGGCTCCGCGGAGCGCGCTCAGCTCGTCACCTGTGATCTCACCACGGGGGCAAGCTGCGCGCAGACACTCATCACGAACTTCGGGATGCGCGCCTTCCGGCGTCCGCTCACGACGACGGAAGTCACCACGTTCACCACACTGATGTCCACGGCGGCGCAAGAGGGTGCCACGTCGGACGAGCAGTTCCGCACGGTCATCGAGGCGATGCTCCAGTCGCCCAATTTCCTCTTCCAGCCCGAAATCGACGCGAACCCCACGTCGCTGACGCCGCACCTTCTCGCTCCGTACGAAATGGCGACGCGCCTGTCGTACATGGTCTACCGCAGCATGCCCGACCAGGCGCTCTTCAGCGCGGCCGCGGCGGGAACGCTCGCGCAGCCGGCCGACGTTCAGACCCAGCTCCAGCGCATGCTCGCCGATCCCAAAGGCCAGTTCGCGCAGACCTTCGCGTCCCAATGGCTGGGTACCACGGTCGTCGCGGGTGACAATTTCGACGCAACCCTCTTTCCCGAGTTCAATCCGACCCTTGCGGCGTCGATGGCGCTCGAAGTCACCGATTTCTTCAACGAGTTCGTTCAGAAGAACGAGCCCGTCACGCAACTGATGACGGCGAACTTCTCCTACATCGACAGCAATCTGGCGTCGCTTTACGGCATCCCGGCAGGGACGGGAACGGGCTTGGTCCGGACGCCGTTGAACACGCCGGAGCGGGCGGGCCTCCTTACGATGGCGGGAGTGCTTGCGGTGACTTCGTATCCAGTCCGAACGTCGGTCGTGAAGCGTGGCGCCTGGGTTCTCAGCCAGCTGCTCTGCGCGCCTCCGCCTCCGCCCCCTGCGAATGTTCCGGCGTTTCCCAGTGGCTCGATCGACACAGGAACGCAGGCACAAATTTTGGCGGCGCATCGGACCATTCCCGAGTGCGCGGCGTGCCACGACAGCATGGATAACATCGGCCTCGCGTTGGAAAATTACGACGCCGTGGGTGCGTGGCGCACCACGGAAAATGGGATCACCATCGATGCCTCGGGGATGTTCACCGGGGAGATCGCCGAACCGACGGGCGCGGTGGGTCCCTCGTTCGTGGGCGGGGTGCAGCTCGCCGCGGCGGTCAGTGCGGACGCGAGGTTCATTCCGTGTGTGGCGCAGAACGCTCTGAGCTACTCGATCGGCCGGGCGCTGGTGCCGACCGATTCACCGTACCTTGCCGACATTACTGCGGTTCCGCAGAGTGGGACCCTCGGCGTACGCGACGTCTTGATGAATCTCGTGGCAAGCGACACGTTCCGTATGCGGCGCGGAGACACGACACCCTCGATGGGAGTAATGCAATGAGCATCACGCGTATTCGCGACAAGAACGTCAGCTTCGATGAGAAGGCGCTCGCTGCAGAGCGCCGGAACCCGACCCGACTCGTGATGCCTCGCCGTGCGGTGCTGCGTGGCGCCGCGGCGTGCATCGCCCTGCCCATGCTCGAGTCGCTTCTCACCCCGACGGAAGCGCGTGCGCAGGCGGCGTCGACTCCCATCCGCTTCATGTGTTGGCATATCTCCTGCGGTGTCTGGGGACCGAGCTGGTTCCCGAGCGACACGGGGGTCAACTACACGCTGTCGTCGACGCTGGCGTCGCTCGCGCCCGTGAAGAGCAAAGTGCTCGTCTTTGCGGGCATCCAGAACACGCCGGCCGTCAATCCGATGGGCTCGCACGGCTGCGGACCGCCGGGCATGACGACGTGCATGCAAGGGCAGAAGCCGGGCATCACGATGGGGATCTCGGTCGACCAAGTGTATGCGCAGTCGCTCGGTACGGCGACGCGAATCCCGTCGCTCCAGGTCAGTGGGACGGACTCGACCTTTTCGGATACCGGGTACCCGGCCGTGTACAACGGGACGACTTCGTGGGCCAGCGCGACGCAGCCATTGCCCCCGGTGGCGAATGCCGGCCTCATTTTCGATCAGCTGTTTTCAGGCAGTGCCGTCGCCGCGCCGGGCGGGGATGGGGGTGTCAACCCCGCGGCCGCGGCCGCCCTCGTGAAGCGGAAGGCGCTCCGGAAGAGCGTTCTCGACGAAGTGCTGGGCGAAGCCAACACCCTGGTCGGTCGTCTTGGAGCCACCGATCAGGTCAAGGTAAACGAGTACCTCGCGAGCGTTCGGGCGGCCGAGACCGCGGTGGAACAGTCGATGTCGGGGACCACGTCGACGTGTACTCCCGGGACGATGACTCGTCCGACCCTCACGGCCGGCCCGCTGACCAACGGCAACGGCGCGAAGATCTTCGATCCGCCGACGTACACGAAGACCATGGCCGATCTCATGGTCCTTGCGTTTCAGTGCGACGCCACGAGGGTCATCAATTATCAACAGATGAACGGCGGCCATTCTTCGTATTCGAGCATGCCGTGGATCAACGTCGACCAAGACCATCACGGCCTTTCGCACCACAACGGCGACGTCACGAAGGGCGCGCTCCTGGCGACGATCGAGGCCTGGGAAATCTCGCAGTTCGCGTACTTCCTCCAACAGCTGGACGCGATAAGCGAAGGTAGCGGAACGATCCTCGACAACAGTCTCATCTTTCTATCGAGCGAGATTTCGGACGGGAACGCACACAACCAAGGAACGACGACGTACTCCACGGTGCCGACGTTCACCGGGCCGACCGGCAAACCGATTCTCCTGGCCGGAAGCGCGGGCAAGAAGATCAGCACCGGGCGTCATGCGGCGTACACCGATGCTCCGCAGGCCAATCTCTTCATCGCCCTCCTGAACACCCTGGGCGTTCCGGCGACGACGTTCGGAGCCGCGGGGACGACGCCGCTTACGGGCTTGACGGCCTAAACGGCCGACTGCCGTCGATCACCCGAGGGGGCGGGAGCGGATGCTCCGGCCCCTTCGTCGTTTGTGTCGCAACAAGTGAAAGCGTGGCGTCACCGGCACGCGCGAGCGGTCCTCTCGAGTGCAGGAGATGCGCACCCGCCTCGAAAGGCTCGAACGAGCTCGACGCACGGGCATCATTTCGATGCGCCGCGCGCGACGAGTCTGCAGACGCTTGCGGCGACTTCTCTGCGATTCGACGCGGGCGCCCGGCGCCGCACTCCGTCATCCAGCCGATGAGCGCAGCCAACGCCGGCCTGGCCTCTTCATGCCGGGATGAACGCCGTCAGTTGCAGCCGATGCGCGCCGTTCCGATGGCGTAGTCGTCCATCCAGATATCGCCGGCAGTGCCGGTACCGTAACGCTCGTATCCGATACGCTCTTCGATCAGGGCCGGAATCGGCACGCCCATGGCCGCGGTGTTGGGCACCTCGGCGCCCATCTTCCCGGCCGCGACGTCGCTGGCGCTTGCCATGTACAGGGTGACGTTGCCCGTGCTGCCCACCCCCGTAACTTGCCATTCAAAGCATGTCCACACCCCCTGAGGCATTGCCACGGTGGACGTGCCTCCGGTTTCCCCTTTTCCGCCCACGCCCGGATCGACATTGACCGCGATCATTCCAGAATTTTGCGTATTCAGAGGACGAACGCCGTAATTCGTCAAATTCGTTCCGTCCGTGCCGTCCACATAGACCTGATGGCCCGCCTCCGGGGAGTTCATCACGAAGTACCAGACCCGACCCCAGTAGCCGGTGTTCGGAAAGCCCTTCGTCTCGTCGATGTAGGTGGAAAACGCGGCCGTCGTCGCGAACCCCAAGTGCACCGAGTGCGAGCCGTTGTGGGCTTTGGTCGTCACGATTTCGACGACATTCGTCGTGAGCGAGTTATCCACTTTCCAATCTGTGTCTGCTGCCAGCGTAGCGGCATTCTCGAACCCGTCGCAGAACACCGCTCCGCCGCATCCCCCGCCACCATCGCCCGACCCCATCGCGCTGGACGCGTCTCCGGATCCGGGCCCCGTCCCGGCGTCATCGTCTGGGCTGCCACCCCCGTCGTCGGACGCAACGGTTCCGCTGGAGCCCGTCGAGGCGCCGCTGGTGCCCGTCACGACTCCGCTGGTGCCGCTCACGGTCCCGCTCGTGCCGCTCACGCCCGAAGAGACGCCGCTGGTACCCGTCGTGACTCCGCTCGCCGTACCCGCCGCTCCCGTGGTTCCCCCCGAAGCTCCGGTGCTCGCACCTCCGGTGACCGAGCCAGTCGTGTCCCCCGTGGTGGCGCTCCCGCTCGTGCCGCTACTCCCACTGGCCAGCGGCACGTTGCCCCCGTTGACTCCACATGCGGCAAGGGCGCAGCA
The DNA here is from genome assembly GCA_963831555.1 of uncultured delta proteobacterium. Taxonomy (GTDB): domain Bacteria; phylum Myxococcota_A; class Polyangia; order Polyangiales; family Polyangiaceae; genus Palsa-1150. The sequence continues at coordinate 317,967 of CAWHQT010000004.1, read as the reverse complement.
CGCAAGACCGCTTGCGACCTTCAGTGCGAGTGTCGTTCTGGAGCGCATGGTAGTCGTTTCTCCTCGGTTAGGGTCAGGTGTGATCAAGGCGCAATCCCAAGGCCGGCGGTGCTCCGCGTCTCGAACGGTCGCGCGCCTCGATGAGATGAGGAATTCTGGCGCATATCTCCAGACTACCTCGGTGAGCCCTATGCTTTGGAAGAAGGCTCGCGCCGTGAGGCCCTAGCCTCGCAGCCTGCGCCTTTAGGCAGTTGCACTTCTCTAAAGATCGGCTCAGAAAACGCCTTTTTCCGCAGGTGTGACGGGACACAAGATTTGCACATATTCTCGCGCGGAACAACGTGCGTAACGATGTTCGCCGCGGCAGTTTTGACTTCCACGGATCTCTTGCGCCACGCTGTACGAAGCCGCGCGCCCGGACGGACCGGTCACGCCGTCCCCGGCCGACTCGCGAGGGCTCGTACGGAGGCTGCTCATTGCCCATCCCTAACTGCATTGCGCAATGCGCGATGCAGCGGTCTCAACGGCCCTTTTGCGCTCCCGCGGCCTTGACGACGACCCTCCCGGTCCACACAGAGCAGGCATGCGCCCCTTCGCGATCCTCCTCTGTTTCGACGATACCGAGGCCAGCGGTTACGCGTTCGAACAGGCCGCGCACATCGCGAAGCGAATCCCCTCGAGCGAAATTCATCTCGTGGACGTCATGTCCGGGGAACCCTCGGAAGAGCAGAGCCGCCAGCTCTCGGGCCGGCTCCGAGCGTACGTCGATGCGAAGGCCGCATCCATCGGCGGTATGGACGGCCAAAGCGTTGCGGTTCACGTGCGCTACGGCGACGCGATGCGAGAGATCGCCCAGCTCGCGGTGGAGATCGACATCGACCTCATCGTCCTGGGTAGCCCGAAGCACCCGCACCTTCAAGCGCTCCTGGCGGGATCGTTTTCCGAGAAGCTCCTGCGGCACGCACCCTGTCCGGTGCTCGTTGCCGGTCCGAAGCCGCTCGAGTCCATACGTCATCATCCTGCGATCGAGCCGCCGTGCCCAGCATGCGTCGAGATGCGCGCGTCGACGCGAGGCGCCGAGTGGTGGTGTGCTCGGCACACTCCCAATAACCAGCAAGGGATGGGGGCCCACGTGTACTCGTACCAGCGGGAGATCCCGTTCGCGACACACGATTCCGCGGTCACCCCCACGGGCATTGACTAGTCCCCCGCCCGCAGCCGGACACGCGCCCGTCACTCACACGCGTTGACGCGGCCGTCACCGTCGTCGATGCTCGGCGACCTTCATGCCCTTTGATCGGTCTCTTGCGGGCCAACCGAGCCCTGTCGCTTCGCACAGCTACACGTGGAGGGACACGGTTCTCTATGCGCTCGGTGTCGGCGCGAAGAAGGACGAGCTCGACTACCTTTCCGAGGCGCGCGGCCCCAAGGTGCTTCCGAGCTTTGCCGTCGTCCCCAAATTTCAGCCGATGCTCGATTTGCTCGCGGCCACGGGGGGGAACATGACGATGATCGTGCACGGGGGCGAACGCGTGCGCGTTCACTCGGTGTTCGCCCCCGAGGGGACCGTTTGGACCACGGCGACGATTCGAGGCTTTTATGACATGCGTCGTCTGGCGCAAGTGCTGGTCGACACGGAAACCCGCGACGGGACCGGCCGGCTTCTCGCCGAGACGACGTCTTCGATGCTCTTTCGCGATGCGGGCGGCTTCGCCGGGGATCCGCCGCCCAAAGAGCGCCCTGTGGTCGAGCGGCCAAAGGACACGCCGCCCACGTTCTCGATCGAGGAGGTGACGTCGCCAGAGCAAGCCTTGCTCTATCGTCTTTCGGGCGACCACAATCCGTTGCACGCGGACCCCGAGCTTGCCCGAGCGGTGGGCTTCGAACGTGGGCCCATTCTCCACGGCCTCTGCACGCTCGGGTTCATGGTGCGTCATGCGGCCCGGGGTGCGTGTGGAGGCGACGCAACGCGCATCGGAGCGTTCGAAGGGCAGTTCCGCCGGCCCGTATGGCCGGGCGACACCCTCGTGACCCACGGATGGCGCATGGGGTCCGGAGCGGTAGCTCTTCAGGTGAAAGTGAAGGAGCGCGACGAGGTGGTCGTCGCGGGGGCCTGGGCCACCTTCGCATAGGTGCACGGTGTTTTTCGGCGATCCCTTCGCGATCCCGGAGTCGGGGGTCGTCACCGTACGGGAGTTACAGGAGCACGGCTCCTCGCCCCGCCTCCGGGCTCGCTCGGGCTCGACGAAAGCCACCGCGCTCCTATCTGCGCTTGGATTGGCGATCCATGCAAAATGCAATGAACACGTTCGGCGGGGCAGCCGCGAACTGACATCAGGGTGCAGACCTCATCGTGACGCTGCATGAGCGCCGTTCTTGGGCGTAGTTTGGGGCTTCAATGCGATCACGTTCGCGAGCACGGTGACGTCGGCGTGGAAGGTCGCGGCGATGAGGGCCCAAGCCTCGTCGAATCGGTCGATCGCCGCGTGCAGGTGCTCGCTCGCGTGGAAGAAGTCGACCGCCTCTTCCCCCGCCGGCAACGCAGCCGACGAGAGAAAGTCCCAATTGTCGGCGGCGCCGTCAGCCACCTTCACGAGCTTGAGGTCGGGCCGGCGCCGCAGAATCGCCGCGGTCTCCTCAGCGTCTCCGGCGCGCGTGCCATTCGGACGGCGCCGAGCAGGTCCCCCTTGTCGTCGCAGAACGACACCGTCGCGCAACTCGCCTCGCGGTAGCCGGCGGGGACCCTTGCTCACCCAGCCTTCCGCGGCAGCCTTCGCCCGCACATCGGTCGGGCGGTTCGCCCCGTCGATCGGCGCCAGCACACCGTCGAGCGACACCGCGATCGACACCGTCCCCTCGGGGATCTGCAGGCCGTCGCGGAGCGTGGCCTCGAAGGTTTCGCGGTCCGCCTCCCAGCGCTCGGCCACGACCTTCGGAAGGCGACCGAGGCTGCTCTTCGAGGGTTTCATGCTGCCGACGCGCTCGAACAGCTCCGCGCTCTTCCTCGGCGTCATCTGCGTCACGACCCAGAGCGCTTGCTGTGCGGCACGCGGCGTCCAGAAGTCGCCGATGATCCCCAGCGTCAGCTCCATCGGGCTCACGCAGCGACCGTCCTGGTCCGTGCGGTCCTTGTAGAGCGTGCGCTCGACGACCACTTCGCCCGCCGATGTCATGTACGTCTGGCGAGAGCATCGGCTTTTCAGGACGGCCCGGAGGGTCGCTCGTAGCTCCGCTGCGAGCTTCGGACACGTTGACCGTCTGCGTGTTGCCGACCTCGAGTAGCACCTCGAGGCAGACGCCAGATATTGCAGGCGATTGCAGCGCCGGACTCCCGAGACCAATGGGCTCCGCTCGAGGCGTGCGCGACGAGACCTGTAGAAACGGATCTGCGTAGCCGTCCCGAGGTCAAACCCCACCGTCCCAGCTGATCATTGGTCACATCTCGGGCGCCCCCGGCATAAATGCCGGGGCACCCCTGGAGAGCGGAGCACAAAGCCCGCCGCTGGCGGGCTACGTCGATCCAGTGAGGCATGGTTGGCGACGGTCGAACGTGCCTGTCGTTTGTCGTAGCCCGCCAGCGGCGGGCTTCGCGTAATCGCTGTCCGAGTTGCCCCGGCATTCATGCCGGGGATGCGAGAACATGCGGCCCCCACGGACCAAGATGTGATGAATGATCAGACCGTCCCAGACCTCGTGGGGGTCCGCTGTCCTTTCGACCATCGCCCGCTTGGAGTTGGTCTTTGCCTCGCTCCTTCGGAGCTTGGCGGGGATCGCTCAGCGCTCCAGCAGGACTCCGCCGGCTCTTCGCAGGGCGTCGACGTCGACATCGACTTCGACGTCGAACGCGCGGCCGCCTTTGAGGATTAGCCAGCGCACCGCGTTGCGCATGGCGCGAACGGCCCTCAGCGCGTCGGCCACGGTGGGGAAGACCCACGACAGCGTGCCGGGCTGACTCTCGTGCCAACCGTAGATCACGAGGGTGACCGGGTCGCGCGGTCGCTTTTTGGCCATGCGCAATTTCAACCGCGAGAGGCTGGGCCGCATTCCACGCTCCGTCTTGGCATCGATCCCGAGGTTGGCGCTGACTGTGTTCGGGAGCGTAAGACCGACCGCTCGAGGCGCAAGGGGGGCGGGTTGCGGAAGGAGCGATAAGATGGCGACGTGAGCGCCTCGCAACCGTCCACCGCGCAAGCGCCCGTGACCGCCCCCGCCGAAACTACGGCGGTTGTCCTTGCGAGGATGGGCGCGCGGCGTGCGCGGCGTGCCTGGGCGCTCTTGCCCCTCCCGCCGACGGTCGTGATCGTCCTGGGCCTCGCGCTCGCGGCCGCGGTGGGCGTATTCGGGGTCTCCAACTTGACGACAGAGAGCGACGCCCGCGCCGCAGCGCGCGCAGAGTTGATCGCATCGACGCTTGCGGCACGCCTTTCCGCCATTGCGCAGTTCGAGCGCCTCGAGACGATGCAAAGGGCCGCTCGCAAAACCGGCGCCGAGTTGGTGGTGGTCACGCGCGCGGGCGACGTTGTGCTGGACGCCAGCATGGGCCGAACCGACCGAGCGGCCCTCGAGCGCTTCGTGGCAGACGGGACCGGGCAAGCCTTCACCGGATTGGGTCGCGTCCGCTTTGCCGCGGCGAGGATTGATTCGTCCCGCGCCCTCATCGCGTTCGTCCGCGCCCCGACCGCACCGGAAGGGGAGGCCGCCCTCTTGCGAGCCCTGATCGCCTTGACCACGCTGCTCGTGGGCGTCGCCGCCACAGTGGCCTACGCTGTCGCGCGCGACGCGAACAAGGACGTCGAGTTCGTCGGCCGCAGGGTGCGTGGAATGATCCACGTGCGTTCCGAGCCCGCCGGCGAAGAGGTGCCCGTACGGACGATGGACGAGGTGGGGGCGCTGACTATCGCGTTCAACGCGCTCGTGGCGAGGTTTGCGGCGGCCGAGGCAAGCTACCAGGTGGACCTCGAGCGGGTGCGGGCGGCCGACCGGGACCGGGCGGCGTTTCTGGCGGCCGTGAGCCATGAGCTTCGCAGTCCACTCAACGCCATTCTCGGGTTCGCCGACATTCTGATGACGGAAGTGGACGGCCCTCTGTCGGCCGAAGCTCGCGAAGAGATGGAGCAGATTCGGGGCTCCGGCAAACACCTGCTCGACCTCATCAACGACATTCTCGAGCTCTCCGCGCTCGAGAGCGGTCAGCTCCGACTCACCCGCACGAGGCTCGACTTGTGGGCCGTCGCGTGGGACGTCGTCCGGGAGGCGGCGGGACTCGTCGGCTCGCGGCCCGTGACCGTTCGCGTCCAGGGGGAGGCGCGCATTTATGCCCTGGCCGACGCGAAGCGGGTGCGGCAAGTGCTGACCAATCTGGTCGGCAATGCCGTGAAGTTCACGCAAGAAGGAGAGGTCGTCGTCGAAGTCGGACGCGCGGGTCGCTTCGCCAGCCTCCGCGTTCGCGACACCGGTCCGGGCATCAGCCCGCAGGAGCGGGCCGTCATCTTTCAAGAATACAAGCAGACGAAGGCGGAGCGCGCGCGGCGGCGCGGCACGGGCCTGGGCCTCGCGATCACGCGCCGTCTGGTCACGATGCACGGGGGCACGATTCAAGTCCAAAGCGAAGTGGGCCGAGGGTCGTCGTTTCACGTGCTGCTCCCGCTCTTTCGAGAGGGCAAATGAGGACGGTGGCCGCAGGCACGGTTCCCAACGCGGCGGGTCGCCTCGGGGCGCGACTCGTCGCGATTCAGGCCGTCGCGTCGGCCCTGACCGGGATCATCGTCGCCCTGTTCGCGCCCCGTTTGCTCTTGCTCGACGAGAACGTCGTCGATGGGAGCGTCAAGCTCGCGCTGTGGGGATGGGGCGCCGCGGTGGCCCTGGTGGTCCTGGCGACGTGGCTGGTCGTGCGGAGCGTGCGACCGCTTCTCGCGCGATTGGCCGTCGGTGTCATGAACGTCGGTTCGCGCGACGTGCACTCTCTTTACGCGGCGCCGGCGCGCCTGGCCGCGCTCGACCTTGCGGCAACGTTCCTCGTCGCGACCGCCACGCTCGTTCCGCCGTTCCGGCCGGAAACGAATGATCTTTACACGCAGTTCGAGCTCGTTCTGCTCGCGATGACCATGGCGAGCGTCGCGGTGCTGCCGGCCTACGTGATGATGCGCGCCTCGGTCGCCCGGGTGCTGGAGCTCATGCCGATTCGAGCGTCGCGCGAAGCGCTCGAGATGCTCGTGAGTCACGAAAAGCGAATCGCGCCCATTCGCCACCGCTTGCTCGCGGCCGTCGTGGCGCCCGTCGCGTTCGTCGCGCTCGGGTCGTCGCTGCTCGTTCATGCGCACCTGGACGCCTTCGACACGTCCTCGCTCAGTGATGGCGCCGCGGAGCTTGCGCAGGGCGTCTTCGATGCCATCGACGGCGACGCGCGGGGGCGCGAGTCCGCCGTGCGAGCTGCCCGCGCGCACGGCGTCGATTTCCGCTTTCTCCCCGGCGCCCGCGCTCTTCTCCGTGTCCAGCCGGGAAGAAGGAAAGACGGTCCTCACGGTTCCCCTGTCGGACGGGCACGCCATTCTGCAACTGAAGAGCGCGCGCTTGCGCCCGTGGCTCGGGGAGTATCTGGTCGTCGCGCTCGCGGCGATTGTCGTTGCGGCGCTCCTGGGCCACCGCCTCGGGGGGGCCTTTGCGAACGACGTTGCCCTCGCAACGTACGAGCTCGAAGCGACGGGAGTGGCCGACGTCCTGCGGGGCCAGCACATTCTGGGCGGCGCTCGGTTCGAGTCGGTCGCGGGCTTGATGGCCGCCGCCGATGACCTCGGGGGCATCTTTCGGGAGTTCGCGAGCGCGCAGCAGCGAGCCATCGACGCGAGCGCGGCCACCGAGCGCACACGCGGGCTCTTTCTCGCGTCGATGAGCCATGATCTGAAGGCGCCGCTCAACGCCATCCTCGGGTTTGCCGAGCTGGTCTCGCGAGGCGCGCTGACCGCCGAGCAGCGCGAGAGCGTGGCGATCATCGCGCGACGCGGGCGTGAGCTCCTGTATCTCATCGACACGATATTGGACGCGGCGCGCGTCGAGGCGGGGGAGCTCACGGTGTCGCCCGAGTACGCGCGCGTCGGTGACGTCGTCACGACGGCGCTGATGGAGGCGCGCGCGCTCGTCGAGGGCGCGACCGGCGCGACGCCGGACATCGTCGGCGAGATTCAAGACGGAATCTCGCTCATCTTCGCGGATCCCGCGCGCCTCGCCCAGGCGCTGACGGCGATCATTCTCGTCGCCTGCCGCTTTGCAGAGCGCGGTCACGTCGTCGTTCGGGCGGCCAGGCCCTCCGCGGGCGCCCACCAGCGCATCGACGTCGAGGTGCCCAGCCGCGGCGTAGCGGCCGCCGATCGAGAAAAGGTCTTCGAAGCATTCCAGAACGCCGATCGCGCGCGGCGCCACGGGAGCCTCGGCCTCGGCCCGTCGCTCGCGCGCGCGATCGTCGAGCTGCACGGGGGGTCCGTGGCGGTCGAGACGAGCGACGCCGCCGGCACCGCGTTTCACGTTCTTCTGCCGGGGCAGGCACCCCTAGTTAAGAGACCCGTGTCACCCTGAGCGGTTCGCTCCGGGTCGACTCGCTTCGCTCGCTCGCCTCCGCTCTCGCAGCCTTAGGTGGCACGTCACGTCGAAGGGAGCGATGCCGCTCCCTTCGAGCATCCCAGCAGGAACAAGACGCTCGTTTCGTACGTGCGTGTCGAGCGTAGCCAGTGGGGGGCTCGCTTGGGCGAAGCGAGTCACTAGCGACCGGGGTCGGTCGTCCGTTGGTGCTACGTTGGCTCGCGATGACGCCCGTACTCTCGCGGTTGCAGGTGCGCGAGTTCGACGCGCACGCCATTCGTGCGTGCGGCGTTCCGGGCATTTTGCTCATGGAGAACGCGGGCCGCGGCGCCACGGATGTTCTCGAGCGCGAGCTCTTCGCCGGTAACGCGCGCGGCAGGCGCGCGGTGATCGTGTGCGGGACGGGCAATAACGGGGGCGACGGGCTCGTCATCGCCCGCCATCTCGCGGTGCGGGGAGGGGCCCCCGTGGTCTTTCTCACGGGCGAAGCTCATCAAGTGTCGGGCGACGCGCGCACACAGCTCGACGCGTGGCTCGGCATCGGGGGCGCCGTTTGCGAGATGGCGCCCGGCCGCGCGCTCACTCCGCTCATCGATGCGATGAAAGACGCGGACGTGGTCGTCGACGCGCTCTTCGGCACCGGGCTCGATCGGGCGATCGACGGGTGGTTTGCGGACGTCATCGAAGCCACCAACGGATGCCGCGCGCCGCGACTGGCCGTCGACCTTCCGTCGGGCCTGGACGCGGATACGGGGGCCGCGCTCGGCGCCGCCATTCACGCGCGCCTGACAGCGACCTTTGCGTTCCCCAAGCTGGGTCTGCTCACGCCGAACGGAGCGCGGCTGGCGGGGCGTGTGCATGTCGTCGACATTGGCGTTCCGGGCGCGCTCGTCGCCGACGCGGACAGCGCGGCGAAGGTGCTGCACGAGGGGGACATCGCGCGCTGGATCGAGCCTCGGTCGCCCGGCGCGCACAAGACCTCCGCGGGGCATGTCGTGGTGGTCGCGGGATCGCTTGGCAAAGTGGGGGCGCCGCAGCTGGCCACGCATGGCGCGCTGCGGGCCGGCGCCGGAATGGTCACTATCGCCACGTGGCCCGAGGCCGCGCTCGCCGTCGAGTCGTCCCTTCGCGAGGCGATGACTGCGCGCATCGATCGAATGGACGCGCCGCGCTCGCTCGACGCCATTCTCAAGGGCAAGGACGCCGTCGTCATCGGGCCGGGGCTCGGGCTCGACGACGGCGCGCGCGCGGTCGTCGAATACGTCATTGCCACATGGGACGGGCCCATCGTGATCGACGCGGACGCGCTGACGATGTTCGCGGGCAAGCCGAGCGTGTTCATGGCGTCGAAGAACGCCATCCTGACGCCGCACCCCGGTGAGATGGGCCGCTTGCTGGACAAGTCGCCCGCGCAGGTCGAGGGTGACCGGTTCCGCGCCGCCCGCGAGCTCTGTGCGGCGGCCGGCGCGGTGGTCGTTCTCAAAGGGGCGCACACGATCATCGCCGCGCCGGATTCGCGTCTCTGCGTGAGTCCAATCGCGTGCCCAGCGCTGGCGACGGCGGGTTCCGGTGACACCCTCGGCGGAATCATCGCGGCGATGGCGTGCTCCATGGCGCCCTTCGAAGCCGCGTGCGCGGGAGTGATGTTGCACGCCCTCGCGGGGCAAGCCTGGTCGCACGCCCATGGGGGCGTCGATAGGGGCCTGCTCGCGTCGGAAATAGCGGACCAGTTGCCCCTCGTCCTCGCGGCCGCTCGCACGCGGGCGGCCTCGTAAGCGGGTTGCAAAAGCGGCGCGAGGGGCCGCTCCGTCAACGCGCGTCCGAGAGCGCGCGCGGAGCCCACGGCACGTCGGCCACCCCGGCGCCGGCGTTGGCTTGCCGCGCCAGAGCAAACAGCAGATCGCTCAGGCGATTGAGATAGATGACGAGCTCCCGTCGAGCGGGGGCGTCCTCAAGGCGGAGCACGGCACGCTCGGCCCGGCGGCACACCGTGCGCGCGGAGTGAAGGAGCGCCGCGAGCGGGGATCCCCCGGGCAACACGAACGTCTGGAGCGGCGGACACGCCGCGTCCGCGTCATCGATCGCGCGCTCGAGCCGTTCGATCTCCTCCTGCCCGAGGAGGGCCATCGCGAGCTTTCCTTCACGGCCCGGGACGCATGCGAGCTCGGCACCCAGCACGAACAGGTCTCCCTGGACTCGCTCGATCACGGCGTCGAAGGCGCATTTCGGCGCGCAGGCCCGCGCAACCCCAATCGCGGCGTTGGTCTCGTCGACCGCCCCGAAGGCATCGACGCGCGCGCTGGCCTTTGCGACGCGCGCGCCCCCGAAGAGCCCCGTGGTCCCATCGTCACCCGTCTTCGTATAGAGCTTCATCGGACGCGATCTTGCACGGCCCCTCGGGCGACGCGCAAGCGCGAGCAGCCCCCCCCTGTCCAAGCGCGGGCCCGACCGCCGCGATGCTGCTCACTCACCCGCGCTTGGTCCACTCCGAGGCGACGATGGCGCTCAGCTCTTCATCGTGCAGGTCATGGGCGAGCCGCGCCGCCTCGGCCAACGCGCCGCGCGCCTCATGCACCTGGCCGCGCGCCCGAAGGATGCGCGCGCGCGCGACCTCACAGCGCGGGGCGGTGGCGCCCATTTGGCTGGCCCATTCGTAAAGGGTCAGCGCGTGGTCATGCTGCTCTTGCGCCTCGTAGCAGGCGCCGAGCGCCAGCCAGCCTCGCTCGTCACGCGGCGCCAAGTGGACGAGCCCGCGAAACACGGCCAGCGCGTGCGCCGTGCAGCGCTGCGTGAAGAGCCAGTAACCGGTTGCATACAGCGCCTCGAGGGCGTTCTCCGACACGGGAGGCAGGACGGGTAGCATGGCGTGGGTCATGGCGGGTTCCCCAGGGCTTACCCCTCCTCATCGTCGCCGGTCGGCCGCGTGTTGCGCGAAATCGCAAGGCGGCCGGGGAACATTCCCAGCCCGATTCGCGACTCGCCGTCGAAGACGACGAGATTGACCATGGCCATCCGCTCCGTAGCGTGCCCACGCAGGCCGCCTACGCTGCCCTATCAACGAAAGCGGCGCACGAGCGAACCGAAGGCGGTACGTCATCCCGATCGATCCCCATGCCCCGCGGCGACTCGTGCGTGGCATCCGCGGCCTTTCACGCACCCATTTCGTACGATTGTTCTGTCCGTGATGCCGATGGGGCCACGCACCTTGCGAATGGGCGAACGAATGATCCGTCATTCGGAGGCGCATCGCCTTGATTCACGAATGCATCAACCGAATGCTGCACCCGTGTCCCTTCATTTCGGGTCCGGATTCGTGTCGTTCGGCCACGAAGGGTGCGGGATCGGGGAGGCCTTCGCGCGAAGTGACGACCGCATTGACCCACTGTGGACGGGCATTGGCGTCATCCGGGTCCGCATGCACGTCATTCGGGCCACGAAGGGTGCGGCATCGGGGAGGCCTTCGCGCGAAGTGACGACCGCATTGACCCACTGTGGACGGGCATTGGCGTCATCCGGGTCCGCGTGCACGTCATTCGGGCCACGAAGGGTGCGGCATCGGGGAGGCCTTCGCGCGAAGTGACGACCGCATTGACCCACTGTGGACGGGCATTGGCGTCATCCGGGTCCGCGTGCACGTCATTCGCGTGCGTATGGGCGTCATGGAGGTCCGCCCTCGCGTCAAGGGGTCCGCATAGTTCGCCCGCAAGGGGTCAATGAATTTGAGCCGATTCGCCATCGACCGTGACGCCCAGAGCGAGCGCGCCAAGGTCACTGGGACGCCAGCGCGTACATCGCGAATGCGGACCCCGTGATACTGCTGACGATGACCTTGGGGGCCGTCCATTGACCCGCGATGAGGCGCGTGTGGTACGGCACGTAGGTACCGGAAGAGTGAGGGGAGCCCCCGAAGACGACTTCGGCCGTGGCGGTCCCCACCCCTGCGGCCAATCCCACCTGAGCGGAGTCGATGGTGTCGAGGCCCCAGGACACGAAGACCGTCGTGGCCGTCGACCAATTCAAGCCGTCGAACTGCGAGACATACGCGTACTGGTTCACGGAGATGAACGCGAGAATCGCCCTGCCGTCCGGGAGCGCCAGCATGGGCGTGGCAAAACTCATGCTGGGGCTGTCCCCGGCCCCCATGTTCGGCCGGTTGGGATCGGTGTTGTCGACGGTCGTGGGGAGGCCAAAATCTCGAACGGTCGACCACTGCCCGCCCGTCCGGACGGCGAAGTGCAGGTCACTCATGGTGCTATCGGTGTAGACGACCATGAGCTCGGCGCCCGCGCCGCTCAGGGCGACGAGACTGGGTGCGAACGCGGAGGTTGCTGCCGCCGACGCGGATCCTGCTTCGATCACGGTTTCGGCTCCCCAGGTGCCCTGGGTGCGGTCCACGGCCACGAGCGCGCCGTCCGAGGAGCGGACGTACGCAATGGTTGCGTCCGCTCCGCGCGCAGCGAGACTCGGCGGCCCACCCGTCAAGGCTCCGAGCTTGGTCACCGTGGACCACCCCCCATTCGCCTGGGCCGCACTCGATTCAGCCTTGGTGCCGTCGCCCGCAAACGCAACTTCCGGCGACGCCGAACCCACCGCCAAGGACGGGGCGCCCGACGCCGTCATGCCGGAGCCGATGGCCGCAAACGGTTCCCATGCGCCGGCCACCCAGGTCGCAAACTGAATCGGCCCCGATGCCAACATGGGGTCCGTCGGGTCGGTCGGATTGGTGAGGACCGCGAGTGCGTGGCCCGGGCCGGTGAATGCAAACGACACGGCGCCATTGGGGCTGGCAATCGCCCCGAGGGTCCCGTCCCCGAGCGGGGTTCCGGCGCTCCATGTGTCGGTCGCGACATCGTACGAGAAGCCGAGGCTCACTTGAGGGGTCCCCACGCCCCCCGCCGCCACGAGCACCAGAGAGGGAGACGAGCTTTCGGCATCGGCCGACGCCGGGGGGGCTGCGCTCGCGGGGGAACCAGACGGGCCGCTGCTGCAGGCGAGGGCCGCGCGGGCAACACAGAAGAGTGCAGCCCACTGGATGGGTCGCTTCGTCACCATGAGGGCTTCAGCGGGCGTAGGTGGAGAGCCCGGGGACGGCCGCCGCCACGATAAGATCCCGCACAAACCCGCTGACGATATTGGCCCCCGTCTGATTGAAGTGGTCGTTTTCGCCGGGCGCGAAGTACGGCGCATACCCGTTTGGACCGAGAGTCTGGATCCACTCGGTCGTCCGCGTCGTGAGATCGAGCAGAGTGACGTTTTGCGCCGCCGCGACCTGCTTCATGACCGTGGGGACGTTGCCGGTCGTGTACGGAGCCACGGTGTTGCCCATGAAGATGGCTCGATTCGCGGGGGTCAGGAGGAGGGGCGTGGCGCCTTTCGCCCGGGCTCCCGTGATCATGGTGGTGAGACCCTGCGTGATCGCCGCTGCGCTGTCGGTTTTGTCGTTGTCACCGAGCTCGATCAAAAGAAAGTCTTTTGCCGTGATGAGCTGCTGTATGGCGAGCCAGTAGTGAGCCCCCCCCGCAAACCCCGGGGTGTCGACGCCCGAGTTGCCGTAGTTGGCGATCACCACCGGCGCGCCGAAGTACTGCGGCAGCCATTGGCCCCAGCCCGCAAAGCCGGTGTTGTACTGATCGCAGCCGGTCGAATCGGTTGCGATGTACACGACGACGGGGTCGACGGCCGGGGCGTAGCCAATTCCGCTCAGAAGAGGGGCCCCCCCATCGTTGCCCCAAAAGTACATATCGAGCCCCGATGCCGTACTGGCCGCTCCCGTCAGATCGGCGACCGGTTGCCCTTCGGGCTGACGAACATTGACCACCATGGTGTATCTCTCGGTTTGGCCCGGCGTCGTGACCACCGGGGCGAGCATCTCTCGCTTGATCTCGGCCATCACGCTCGTGTTGCCGGCCGTTGCTCCCCCCAGCTCGACCGTGACGTCGTAGTTGCCGATGCTTCCGCCGAAATGGCATGCGATGGGACTGGTCCCGCTGCACTTGGCCAAAAGCGTCGGATCGACGGCCACGCCCCCGTCGTCGGTAGGACCGGGCCCCGCCTGGCCGGCCCCGACCGCGCCGCTCGAATCCGAGACCGAGACGGAGGCATCCGCGGGGGGTGAGCCCGCGTTGCCGCTGGGGACCGAGCTCGCATCTGGCGGCGGGCTCCCAGAACTCCCATTTTGCATGGACGAGGCTGGCTGAGCCGTCCCCGCCGGCGCCGGGCTCGCCGCATCGTCGCCCGCCACGGGTTCGCCCGCGCCGGGACTCGTCCCGGTCGGCGAAGGCGCCGCCGGCGAAACGCTCGCACCCCCCGCAGCGGGCGGACTGGCTCCTGAGGTCGTCCCCGGCGCGCCATTGGCCGAGCAGTGAGCGAGACCGACGAGCGTGAACATGGGGATCCATAAGCGACGCCGCGTGGCCATCATCGTGTCCTCCTCGTTGCCGGGTGTGCCGTTCCGCTAAGCGAACTCCCCAAGGAGGAGTGCATTTTCGCGGTGCGCGAAGCTCAATCGTCGCGACCGTGGAGAACAAACAGCGGACCGGCGAAAGGTCATAATTCTACTGTCACGGCATCAGCGCGTCCGGGCTGTATTCGGGGGCCCGTTCGGAGTCCACAAGCCCCTCCTCATCGTGCCTTCCGATACCGCCGGATACCATTCGGATGTGAGCCGCTCGTCGGGTGCGGCGCTACTACTAATGGACCATGGATTGGAAGCGGCCTGCTCGAGAGTTTCGCAACGCGCGGCTTCCGTACGTCTTCGCGGGGGTGCTGTTCATGGCGGCCGCCCCGGCGTGCAGCTCGAGCCCCGGCCCGTCGGGGGTCGCCCCGTCTGCCGGCTCGGGTTCGTCCGGTGTGGGAGGTTCGTCGGCCATCAGTGGTTCGTCCGGAGCCGGAGGCGCGTCGGGGGCTGGGGGCTCGTCCGCTGTCAGTGGTTCGTCCGGGTCCCAGGGGTCCGGCGGCCTGTCCGCGGCAAGCGGTTCCAGCGGAGCCGGCAGTGCGTCCGACGCGGGATCCAGCGGGGCGCTGGGCGGCACGTCGGGCGACGTGAACAGCCAAGGCGACGGCGGCGGCAGCGCGGGATCCGGGGCCGCGATGGATGCCGGCGGCGGCTCCGGGAGCGGCGGCAATGGCGCGCCCTCCGACGCGAGCGTGCCCAGCGACGACGCGGCGATCGCGAACCTGACGGACGGCGGGCTCGGCGGACCGTCGCTTTGCGGATCCCACGCGTACGCCGTTTGCGAGGACTTCGAGGACGCGGCGGTCGGCGCGACGCCTGCGGGGTGGACCGTGCCGACGAGCAACTACGGGACCGCGACGCTCGGCGTCGCCGACGATTTTGCGGCCCGCGGGTCCCACTCCTGGAAAGTGTCGGTCAATAGCACCGGATCGACCGAGAAGTACCTGCAGCGGGGGAACCTCGGCACCCTCGCCAATTCCCATTATGGCCGGCTCTTTTTCAGAGTTCAGAGTCCGACGGTGACCACCTTCATCCATTGGGATCTCGTCCTCGGAGCGGGCACGCTGATGAATGGGGGCGGAGCGCGCCGCATCCGTTGGGGGAGCACGGGGTCGAACGGGGGCCTGCCGAGTTCGGGTTGGCATTGGATCTACAACATCGAGCAAGGGGACCGCGGAACCGAGGACAACCAGGCAGGTCATCCGGTGCCCGGGGTCGACGAGTGGATGTGCGTCGAATGGCTCTGGGATGGAACGAACCAGATGGCCGACTTTTACTTCCAGGGCGTCGAGAGGCCGGCGCTGCATATCACCAACACGCTCCCGAACGGGCAAACGGCGGACATTCCCATCTTCACGTCCCTGAATTTCGGAATCGCCGAATACCAGGGCACGAACAATACTCCGCTGGTATTCTGGATCGACGAGATCGCGCTCGATACGCAGCGTATCGGCTGCGGTGGCTGACGGAGCCGCGGCGGCGCAGCTCGCGGCTGCGATGATCTCCCCATGACCCGGGACGAGGTCGTCGTCAGCGTCCTCATCGTGGCCTTCGCCACGCTCGTGACGGTCCACGTCACGATTGTGCTCGGTCTCGCGGTGCGTCCGCGGCGCCATCGCGCCCTGGTGGCCTTGGTTGCGCTCCCGCTCGCTCCGTGGTGGGGATTTCGCGAAAAGATGTGGATCCGAAGCTCGCTTTGGGTCCTCTCCGCCGTGGCGTACGGCGTCGCGTTCGGGTACGCGCAGGGGTGACGGCTGGGTGGCCGGCGCGCTACCCCGCCATCTCCCGCGAACCGCTCGCGAAGATTCGCGCGAGATCGTCGATCGCGGCGCGACCATGCGCGCGGCCGAGGGCGTAGTCGCGTTCGAGGGCTTCGCGGTCGCGCGAAGTGCGGCTCGTCGCGAGAGGGCCCTTGGGGGCCACATGGACGATGGCGCAGTCGCTCGGGGGGTCGTTGACGAACCCGATGGCTTCGCCGTACGCGCGCGGGGTATCGCGGCACGCCTTTGCCACCGCGGGATCCCGGCGCATCGCCCAAGCCCCGATATGGTTGGCGAGCTGGGTCTTTTTGACGAAATGCGCCGCCCTCGATCGAATGACCACGATCGTGCGCGCGCCGCGGCGGTAGGCCTCGCGCACGGGGAGCGGATCGCTCAGCCCGCCATCGACGAAATACTCACCCGAGAGGTTCACAGGGTGCCGGTAGAGGAGCGGGAAAGCGCAAGAGGCTTTGATCGCGTCGAGCATCTGGTCGGCGCTTGGGGCAAGGTATCTTGGAAGCCCCGTTCGCGCGCACGTGGCGACGAGGGCATATTCGACGCCGCTCGTCGCTGCGGCGGAGCGGTCGAGCGGGTCCTCCCGTTCGATGGCTTCCCAGAGCCAGTCGAGGTCCATCCAGTGTCCGCCGCGAAAGAGGCGCCACGGATCGAGGAACTCGGGGCGTGACATTTGGTTGAGAAAGCACCGGCGGGTCCGGCCGTGTTGCCCAGCCAGAAAGGACAAGACGTTCGACGCTCCCACGGACACGCCGAGGGCCAGGTCAAAGGGCTGCAATGCGTGTTCGAGGAACACGTCGAGCGCGCCGGCCGCGAAGATTCCGCGCATGGCGCCGCCCTCGACGACGAGCGCGACTCGGCCGCGGGGGGGCGCTTTCATGCGGGGGCCCTTTCTCTGGCTCGCGCGGAGCCGCGGGTCAACCGCGGCACCCGGGCGGCGCGCGAAACCGCCGCCGGGCGCGCGCCGCACCGGGACGCTCGTTCGCACGCGCACGTCCGCTGCGGCGACGTGCCGGACACGAAGGGGGGTCCCCCCCGATGCGATCCCATCGCGGTGAGTCTACAGTCGGGGGCGTGCGGCGCGAGCGTGGCCTTGTTCTCATCATCGCTTACAAGCTCGGAAAGGGCGGCCTGTGGTTCATCATCGCCACGCTTCTGCTCGTGTTCATGCGCCTTGGGCTCGCAGACCACCTATTGGGTATCGCGGAGCACTTGCGAATGCACGCGCGCGTCTGGAGTCTCGAGCTCGCAGAGCTCGTCGTGCGGGCCGCGAGTCGCCGCGGTCTTTGGACGATCACCGTCGCGCTGGTGGCCGACGGCGCCTTCAGTCTCCTGGAAGGATGGGCGCTTCTACGCGGCCGTGTGTGGGGCAAGTGGCTCGTCGTCGTCTCCACCGGGTCGTTCTTGCCAATCGAGCTGATCGAGTTGGTTCGGCACCCGCACCTCGTTCGCGCGGCTCTTTTGGCCGTCAACGTCGTCATCGTCGCGTACCTGGCCCGCAAAGCGCTTCGCGAGCGCGAGCCGCTGAGGTACCGGGAGAGCGCATGAATCGCATCCGGAGAGGATTCATCGAACGCGTTGAACGCGCGTCAGATACCACCCGCTTCCGGCGGTGAAGCCGAGGTGGTCGTAGTAGGGCGTGGCGTCCGGGGCGGCGAACAGGAACACGGTGGCCGAACGGCCCGCCTTCTGCGTCCGGCGAATCAGCTCCTTGCCGACGCCACGGCGCTGATATTCCAAGCGGACGGCCAAATCCGAGAGATACGTGCAAAAGCAAAAATCGGAGAGACTTCGAGCCACTCCGATCAGCATTTCGCCATCCCACGCCGTGATGACGAGATTGGCCGATCGAATCATCTGGCTCATCGTCTCGCGGTCGTCCACGGGACGTCTTTTGCCGAGGGTCGACGCGCGGAGCACGTCGATGAAGCGGTCGACGTCGACGTCATTGCCTTCGCGATAGCTGATCATGTGACTCGCCTTCAGCGTGCGAGAGAAGCCAGGAGAAGAGAGACACCTAGCGAATTTGGTAGAATGGCGAAAGGCGCGTCGAGCGGTTGCTCGCGCAATAGAGTGCGCGTTAGAGTAGGCCCATGCCGCTCCCCGTGCATCCGACTCGACGCAAGGCGGTGCCGAGGAGCAGCGCCCGAGCGGCCGGCTCTGCGCGGGCGGTGGGAATCGATGTCGTGCGCGTCGCCGACGTGACCCATTCCGTCGAGACGTTCGGGCACCGGTATCTCGAGCGCGTCTACACCTCGTCAGAGATCGCGGACTGCACGCGTTCGCACGTGGCGGAAATGGCGCGCCACCTGGCCTCGCGATTTGCGGCCAAGGAAGCGACGGCCAAAGCTCTGCGTAGCGGCGACGAGCCGCTCGATTGGCGGCATATCGAAGTGAAACGCCATCCGGACGGGTCCTGCGACATCGTCCTGCGCGGCGCGGCCG
This sequence comes from uncultured delta proteobacterium, assembly GCA_963831555.1. Lineage (GTDB taxonomy): Bacteria > Myxococcota_A > Polyangia > Polyangiales > Polyangiaceae > Palsa-1150. The sequence goes on along the minus strand of CAWHQT010000004.1, from coordinate 299,721 downwards.
AGGCGCTGGCCCGCCGCAGCGGCAACCCGGTTCTTTCGGTCAGCATGAGCCAGGACGGGGACTACGCGACGGCCGTCGTCGTCTCCGCCTTGCGCCAGGGTCCTCCTCCACAGGGGCGCATTGCGCGCACCCATCCAACCGGCGCATACGAGCGATGAACGACGAGATTCGCACAATCCTGAAAAACCATGGCCGCCTGTCGGTCGACGTGGCCGCCCTTCCGGAAGAGGGCGACCTCTATCAGGCAGGTCTGACTTCCCACGCGAGCGTCAACGTGATGCTGGCTCTCGAGGGGCAGTTCGACATCGAGTTCCCCGACCGGATGCTCAAGCGCGGCGTCTTCGGGAGCATCGCTTCGATCCGCGCTGCGGTCGAGGAGCTGACCGGGAAGGGCGCCGCTCCCTGAGGCGGTTCGAGTCGCGTCGCGCGTCTCCACAACCACCGGCGACGAAGCGAAAAACCATGACGACGGAGACGGACTTGCAAGAGTCAAGATCAGTATCTGCGCAGCACCTCGACACCGTTCGCCGGATCGCCGAAGGGGTGGTCGGTCCTGCCGCGGAGTCCGTCGACCGCGAAGCGCGCTTTCCCAGTGAGGCCATCGAGGCGCTCAAGAACGAGCGCATGCTGAGCGCGCTCGCCCCCGAGAGCATGGGGGGGTTCGGCGCGGGCGCGATTGAGCTCGCGGCCATGTGCGAGATCCTCGGGCAACACTGCTCGTCGGCGGCGATGGTCTTTGCGATGCATCAGATCCAGGTGGCGTCCATTCTCCGTCACGGGACCTCGCAGGCTTTCTTCCGCCGCTACTTGGCCGAGCTGGTCGAGCGCCAGCCGCTCATCGCGTCCGTCACGTCCGAAGTGGGCGTCGGAGGCGAAATGCGCACGAGTCTTTGCGCGATCGAGCGGCACGATGACCGATTCACTTTGACGAAGGACGCATCCACCATTTCGTACGGCCAGCACGCCGACGACCTCTTGGTCACCGCCCGGCGAACGCAGGACGCGCCGAACAACGACCAAGCGCTCGTGCTGGTGCGCAAGGCCGACTACACGCTCGACAAGACGGGCGCATGGGACACACTCGGAATGCGCGGCACGTGCAGCCCGCCATTCAAGATGACGGCGCGAGGCCAGATCGATCAGATCCTCGGTCCCTCGTTTGCGGACATCGCCGCGCACACCATGGTGCCTTTTTCGCATATCCTTTGGGCAAGCTGTTGGCTCGGCATCGCCACGGGCGCCATCGCCCGCGCGCGCGCGTTCGTGCGCACCCAAGCGCGCGCAAAGCCCGGCACCACGCCGCCGACGGCCCTGAGGCTCGCGGAGGCATCGAGCATGCTGCAAACGATGCGGGCAAACGTGCACGACGTCGCCGAGGAGAGCGAGCGACTGATGAACTCCGAGCACGGAACCGAGTCACTGTCGTCCATCGCGTTCGCCCTGAAGATGAATAACCTCAAGGTATCGTCGTCGCAGCTCGTTGTGCAGATCGTCAACCATGCCCTCCTGATCTGCGGCATTCAGGGCTACAAGAACGACTCCAAGTTCGGCGTGGGCCGGCACCTGCGCGACGCCCACTCGGCCGCCTTGATGGTGGGCAACGATCGCATCTACGCGACGAACGCGTCGATGCTCCTCGTCCTCAAGGACGATTGACGGCGCGCCCCGCTCCGGGCGTAGCGCGAGAGACGCGAGGCAGAAAAAAATGACCGAGTTCTCTTCGAAAAAACTCTTCGACGACCTGGTCGAACACAAGCACATTATCCCCGTGGGCGTGCCAGGCATCTTCGGCCGGGGCCACGTCTTCGAGGACGTGCTCCGGCGCTTCGATGCCCTCATCTCACGCATCGCGGAGAAAGACGGAGCGCAGGTCATGGCGTTTCCCCCCACCCTCGATCGCAAAGTGCTCGAGAAGAGTGAGTTTCTCGACTCGTTTCCTCAGCTCGCCGGCAGCGTGTTCAGCTTCTCCGGCAACGACCGCGCCCACGCCGAGCTACGCGAAGCGATTCACGCCGGGCAACCGTGGGACAAGTGGCAGACGATGACCGATTGCGTGCTCACGCCGGCCGCGTGCTACCCCGTGTACCCGAGCTTTACGGGGATCATCCCCGAGGCGGGCCACCTCGTCGACATGCAGAACTGGGTCTTTCGCAACGAGCCATCTCCGGAGCCCACGCGAATGCAGGCGTTTCGCGTGCGCGAATTCGTCCGCGTCGGCACGCCGGACGTGGTCGTCGCCTGGCGCGACATGTGGTTACGGCGTGGGGTGGACCTCTTGCAGTCGCTCGGGTTGCCGGCCAAGAGCGACGTCGCGTCGGACCCGTTCTTCGGACGCGGGGGTCGTATGCTCGCCGTCAGCCAGGTGGAGCAAAAGTTGAAATTTGAGGTCCTCATCCCGGTCATCTCCGAAGAGAAGCCGACCGCATGTTGTTCCTTCAATTACCACCAGGACCACTTCGGAAAGATTTTCGACATCAAGACGAGAAGCGGTGACGTCGCCCAAACGGCGTGTCTCGGCTTCGGGCTGGAGCGGTGCGTGATGGCCATGTTCAAGACGCACGGGATGGTCCCGGGGGACTGGCCGAAGGCCGTGCGTGAGAAATTGTGGCCGTGACCCTGAACGCGTTCGCTCCGCTCGACGCCAAAACGTATGTGCCCCACGCCCTGCACGGGTCGGAAAGAGCGTGGCAAGAGTCGAACTGCTACATTGACGTGTGGATCGAGGTGATCCACGCCCTCGGCCTCGATCCGTACGCGTGCCTGCCGCACGTCTTGCCGGTCGACTTCGAGGTCGACCAGTGGACGTTCTTCAAGCCGTCGCACGATGACCTCTTCACGCTCTACGGGCTCGACGTGCACGAGCTCAACGTTTGGCGGTCGCTGTTGCACGTGACCGGCGAGCAGCTGCGCGGAGGTCGCGTCGTGCTGACGGAGGTCGACGCATACCATCTGCCGGATACGTCGGGCACGGACTACCAGACGCAGCACACCAAAACGACGATCGCCATCCAGAGCCTCGACGTCGACAAGCGCCGGCTCGGCTACTTCCACAACAGCAGCTACCACGAGCTCGGCGGCGACGATTTCGCGAGCGTGTTTCGGCTGGACAAGGGAAACGATCCCTCGCACATGCCCTTTTTCGCGGAGTTCGTCCGCCTCGACCGCCGTCGCCGCCTCGACGGGTCCGTCCTCGCCCGCGAGTCGATCCGCGCGCTCTCGCGCCACCTTGCGCGCCGGCCCCTGACCAACCCGATCTCGCGCTTTCGAGACCGCTTCGGGCGCGATCTCGCCTGGATGCATGGCGAGGGTCTGCCGGCCTACCACGCGTGGGCGTTTGCGACGCTGCGGCAGCTCGGCGCCGCGTTCGAGCTGGGGGCGCTCTACGTTCGATGGCTCGCGAAGCACGGCGAGTCGGGCCTCGAAGGGGTGGTCGAGGCGCTCGACTCGATATCGGGGTTCGCGAAGGCGCTCCTTCTGAAGACGGCGCGATCCGTCAATACGAAGAAGCCCCTCGACGCGGCGTCCCTCTTCGCCGACGCCGAGCTCGCGTACGACCGAGGGATCCTGGGTCTTCTCGAACGTTACGGCGATTGAATGGCGCGGCTGCGAGGGGTCTCGGGAACGGACAGCGCCCCGCTCGGCGCGGCCTGGCAGTTCGCATCCGCCGCACCCGGGAGGGTGGCCGGTCCGTCGGGCCTCGATGCGGCCAACCTGGACTGGTCGCCGTGCGAGATCCCGTCGACGTCGGCGTCGGCGCTCCGCGCGAGCGGGCGGTGGTCGCTCGACGATCGCGTGGACTTCGACGCGAGCGACTGGTGGTGGCGCGCGCGATTCTCGGCGCCGGCACCGCAGGATGGCGCGCGGGTCCTTTGCTTCGGGGGGCTCGCGACGCTCGCGGACGTGTGGCTGAACGATGAGCGCGTGCTCGAGTCGGACAACATGTTCGTGGAGCACGAGGTCGACGTGACCACGCGGCTTCTCGGCGACAACGAGATCGTGATTCGCTGTCGCTCGCTCGGCGCGGCGTTGCAGGGGCGCCGCCCGCGCCCTCGCTGGCGAACGAAGCTCGTGAATGCCGCTCAGCTTCGCTGGTTTCGGACGACGCTGTTCGGACGAATCCCCGCGTGGTCACCGCCTGTGGCGCCGGTGGGTCCTTTTCGCGCGATACGCCTGGAGACCCGCGGGGAGCTGACACGCGTCCTGGCGAACGTACGACCGAGGCCCGACGGCCACGGCGGCATCGTCGACGCCGAGCTCCGCTTCGATACCGCATCGGCGGCGACTCCGTCGCGCGTCGTGCTTCGGGTCGGCGAAGCGACCGCCGCGATCGAGTGCCGTGAGGACGGAGCGCCAGGTCGATTCGTCGCGACGGGCCGCGTTCGGTTGGACGACGCGAGGCGATGGTGGCCGCACACGCACGGTGAGGCGCCGCGCTATCCGGTGACGGTCTCCGTGTGGACCAAGGATCGCGAGACACGGATCGACTTGGGGTTCGCCGGATTCCGCGCCGTAGACGTCGATACGAGCGACGAGGGGTTTGGGCTCCGCGTCAACGGGGTTGATGTCTTTTGCCGAGGCGCTTGTTGGACGCCCCTGGACGTGGCGGCGCTCTACGGGCCGGAGGCGGTGGTTCGCTCGACGCTCGGCGCCGTACGGGAAGCGGGCATGAACATGGTGCGCGTCCCGGGGCCATTTTTTTACGAGCAAGACGCGTTCTACGACGCGTGCGACGAGCTCGGGATACTCGTCTGGCAGGACTACGCGTTCGCGAACATGGACTATCCCGGCGACGACGCCGGGTTCCTGGCGAGTGTCGAGCGAGAGGTTCGGGGCTTTCTGGACCGAACGCAGCTCGCTTGCAGCGTCGCCGTCGCGTGCGGCAACAGTGAAGTCGAGCAGCAAGCGGCCATGTTCGGCGCGCCGCGTGGCTCATGGCGCTCCCCGTTGTTCGGGCAGGCGCTAGCCGACTGGACGCACGACGTCCGACCGGACATCCATTACTGGCCGTCGACCCCGTGCGGCGGGGCGCTGCCCTTTTCGACCGACGCCGGGACGGCACACTATTTCGGCGTGGGCGCGTATCTCCGACCGCTCGACGATGCACGCCGCGCGGCCGTGCGCTTCACGACGGAGTGTCTCGCGTTCGCGAACGTGCCCGACGAGCGCCTGCTCGACGAGTGGCTGCAAGGCGCCACGCCACCGCAGGACCCACGCTGGAAGAAGCGAACACCGCGCGACGCGGGCGCGGGGTGGGATTTCGACGACGTACGCGATCACTACTTGCGCGTCCTCTTCGGCGTGGACCCCGTGGCCCTACGTTATGCGGACGTGCCGCGCTATCTCGCGCTGTCGCGCGTCGTGACCGGCGAGGTCATGGCCACGACGTTGTCCGAGTGGCGCCGGTCTGGGTCGGGGTGCGGTGGCGCGCTCGTCTGGTTTCTCCGCGACCTCTGGCCGGGCGCGGGCTGGGGTGTGCTCGACGCGGAAGGGGAGCCCAAAGCCGCCTACCATTATGTTCGCCGGGTGCTTCAACCGCAGGCGGTGCTCCTCGTCGACGAGGGCCTGAACGGGCTGGACGCTTACGCCGTCAATGACACCGCGACGCCGCTCGCGGCCGAGTTACGCGTCGCGCTTTACCGGAGAGAAGTGCGCGTCGCGAGCGCCACGACAGGGCTCGACGTGCCTGCGCGGAGCTCGGCCCGCACTCGGATCGCGACGCTCTTCGAGCATTTCGTCGACACGACGTACGCGTATCGCTTCGGCCCCCCCGGCCACGACGTGGCCGTGGCAACGCTGGTGCGGACGGTGGACGGGCATGTCCTCGGCGAGGGGTTTCACTTTCCTGGCGGCTTGCCTTCGCGGGAGGAGGCCGACGTGGGGCTCGAAGCATCGGCTCGACCGGCCGGGGACGGGAGCTGGCTTTTGCGCTTGCAAACGCGCGGCTTTGCGCAGGCGGTCGCCATCGACGTGCCGGGGTTCAGACCCGACGACGACTACGTTCACGTGGCCCCCGGCGCCGTGCGCGACGTTTGCTTGCGTTCGCGTGGCGGCGCGGCCGCCAGCCTCCCGCGGGGGTTCGCTCGAGCGCTCAATGCTCACACCGCAGCCAAGATCACCGTAGCGCCGACAACCAAAGTTTGAATGCGCGCCACACGAGGAGGGGAATGCCGTGGCCTCCGTCGAACGGACACCAGGTAACGTGCCATCCGGCTCCGTCCAGGTCCTTTCGGAAGGAGTCCGCGACCTCGAAGGAAAGGTCGTCGTCGTCCCGCCCGTGACTGACGAAGGCACGCAGGCCGTGACGGGTTCGAAGGAGCGGCGTCCAGACCTCTTGGGCGATGCGGGCTCCGGAGAACAGCACGAGTCCTTGGATCGCGCGTGGCGTCCGAAGCGCCAGATCGCACGCCAACATCGCCCCCTGCGAGAAGCCCCCGAGTACCAAGGCCCGTGGGCCGGCCCCGCGCTGCAGATCATCAAGTATCCGGTCTAGGCTCGCGCGCGCCTCGTCGAGGCCGTCGGGCACGAATGTCGATAAATCGCGCGGCCCGCGCGACATCGCGGCGGCACGAGCGTCCACGTCGAGGGGCCACCAGGCCCGCCCGCGCAGACCGCGCGGGCCAAGGTCCACGATGCCGTGCGGGAAGGCAAAGTCGGCGTCGACTCCCAGGGACTCCGAGAAGGGGGCCAGGTCTTGGGCAAGACCCATGAAGCCGTGAAGCAGAACGACGAGCGGAGCGCCTTGCGTCCGACTGGCTCGGGCGACGACATACGAGGACGCCACTACGGCATCGTGCCACAATTCGTTCGCGTTCCGTCGGTCCCGCTTGCAGACTCCAAAAAAACGAATCACTCGTTCCTTACTGGGCACACCCATGCGTATCCGGCCACGAGGCACGCGCCCGATCGGGAGCGAGGAGCCTAGCGGCGACACCTCACGGGGCAGACGGAAGGTTTTGCCGGAGATGGAAGTCGGGGGCCTTGGGGAGGGGCTTGGCGGGAGAGATCTCTCCCCAAAGCCTGGGCCGTGGGCCGTGAAAGAGCCGCCCGCCATTTCCGGGCAGCTCGTGAGCAATCATCGCTCGCGCCCGCGTCACCCCTGGCGAGAGACCCATTCCGCGGCTAACGTGGCATTTGGGGGTCCGCTCCGGGATCGACGATCCGGAGAGGCTCTCGGGGGGTCACTTCTCAATGGCTTCCACGCTAACGCTACCGCACTGGCTTCAGCGTCGCAAAACGTTGTTTGCCTGCTTTCACGGGCCATCATCCGACTCGCGGCCGCGCGGCGTCCTAATCTGCAACTCGTTCGGCCACGAGATGCTTTCGGCGCACCGCGCCTTACGGCACTTGGCCGAGCAGCTCGCGGAGGCGGGTTTTTCCACGCTGCGTTTCGACTACCACGGGACCGGTGACTCGAGCGGGAGCGACGAGGATTCAGGCCGCGGCGTGAGCTGGCTGGAAAGCATCGAAGACGGCGTACGCGCGCTCGAATACCGCGGTGCCCACGGCGTCGCGCTCGTGGGGATCCGGTTCGGAGCGCTCCTGGCACTCGAATACGCTCGCACGCGACCCGTCGACACGCTGATCCTCATCGGGCCTCCCGCCGGCGGCAAATCGTATCTGCGTGAGCTCCGCGCCATGCAGTCGTTGAAGTTCGGATCGGCCGCGCCGCCGGACGGTGGCACCCCGGCGAACGAGGAGGAGCTCGTCGGCTTTCTTCTCCGCAAGGACGCCGCGGAGTTCCTGACGAATCTCCCGCCTCCGGGCCCTATGGCTCCAGCGCGGCGGGTGCTCATCGTCCCGCGCGACGACTTGCCCGGACAAGAGCTGCGGCTCGCCGAACGGCTGACGGCCTTGGGCTCCCGCGTGACGCTATCGAACACCAAAGGGTACGCGGGCATGGTCGTCGCCGACCCCGTGAAGGTGACGGTTCCGGAGCCGCTTTGGGACGAGATTGTCGGATGGCTGGACGCCGAGCCGAGCGATGGCCGTCCCCCAGTGTCCGGGCGGGGGTACTCGCGGACGGCGACCGTTCGCCTGAGCGACGTCGAGCCCGAGTTGACCGAAGAGATTCTTGACGTCGGAGGGATGTTCGGAATCCTGTCGCGCCCGACCGAACCGATCGCCCATGCGCCGCTCATCGTGCTCCCGAACATCGGCGCGAACTACCATATTGGCTGTAACCGCATCTACGTAGAACTCGCACGGCGGTGGGCGGCGCGGGGATTTCCGGTGATGCGTTTCGACGTAACCGGAATTGGAGACTCGCCCGCCCTCGCGGGACAGCGCGAAAACGACATTTACGCCGATTCTTCGATTGCCGATACCGGTCGGGTGTTGCGGTGGGGATCGGAGGTCCTCGGCGTGGAGCGCTTCGTGCTCGGGGGCGTGTGCTCGGGAGCCTACGCGTCCTATTACGCGGCGCTCGCGAACACGAGCGTTTCCGCGGTACTGCTGATGAACCCCCTCACGTTTCAATGGCTGGAGGGCGACTCGCTCGAGGCGCGCGGTCGGACGACGCTCAAGTCGACGGACTTCTACGCGCGCGCCGCGCTGGATCCAGGCACGTGGAGGCGCCTCATCCGGCACAACGTCAACGTGCAGGCGATAGCGCGGGTCATGGCGCAGCGCGCATGGCGGCGCCTGCGGCGATTGCGGGCGTCGGGGCCGGGCACGGACATCGCCGTAGGGTTTCGGCGACTGTGCGCGCGGGGTGCACGCGTCATTCTCGTTTGCGGCGAGGACGACGGGTCGCGCGACGTGGTCAGCGAGCACTTGGGACCGAACGCCGACGAGCTTGCGGGCGAGTCCAACTTTCGGTTCGAAATCATACGCGGGACCGATCACACGTTCGCCCCGCGGGCCGCCCGTCATGAGCTCTACCGGGTCCTCACCGCGCATCTGGTCGGAACCGGCGGCACTTCGCGGAAGGAGACGCCGCTCGACCTTTTCGGCGTTGCGGCGCGATGACCGACGGACGCGAGAGGTGATCCGCCGCCGAGCGATGGGGCTGGCACGCCGTGGCGCATCGATCGCGGCGTCGCTGGCCTTTTTGGCGGCCGGGGCGATCGTCATCCGAAGTGGATTGCGTGGCCGTGCCATCACGCGCCCGGCCCGCACCCGCGTGTCGGCCGAGGAGGCGGCGCGCGCGCGTGCGGAAATCCCAACGCTCGAAGACGCGCAGTTTCATACGTCGGACGGACTCACGCTGCGCGGATGGTACGTCCGGTCCCAGGGGGGCGCGGCGCTCATCTTCGTGCACGGCGGAGGTACCAATCGCCTCGCGCTCCTTCCCGAGGCGCGCATGCTCGCACGGCACGGGTACGGGTTTCTCGTCTACGACTCGCGCGCCTCGGGCGAGAGCGACGGAGATACCATAACGTGGGGCGACCGCGAGCAGCTCGACCTGGCGGCAGCGCTGGACTACGTCTCGGCCCGCGCCGACGTCGACCCGACGCGCATTGGTTTGGTGGGCCTGTCGATCGGAGGGTCGACCGTCGCAATGACCGGAGCGCGCGACCCGCGCGCACGCGCGGTGGTCCTCTACGCGACGTGGCCCTCGTTGGAGCGAGAGATCCGGCAGAACTACGGCGGTTACGGCGCAATCTCGCGAAGGTCCACGCTGCTCGCCATGCGCCTTTCCGGAGTCAATCCCGACAACGTGCGGCCGATCGACGTCATCGGCCAAATCGCGCCGCGCCCTTTGCTGATGATCACCGGGGGGCGGGACGAGGATACGCCGCCGTCCGTCGTGATGGATCTCTTTGCGGCGGCCGGCGAGCCCAAGGCGTTCTGGATGGTCCCCGCCTCCGGTCACGGCGGCTACTTTCAGTCCGAGCCCACCGAGTACGAGAATCGTGTAATTGGGTTTCTCGCCGATGCGCTTTCGCGCGATTCGGTCAGGCCGAAGCTTCCCTGACGCGAACGGAGGCGGGCTGCGTGAAGACCTCCACCTGCACGCGCTCGATCGCCTCGCTCAACGATCGCGCGAGAATCTCTGCGTTGGCACCGACGACCAGCGTGTGATGCCCCCCGGGCACTTGCACGACCTCCACGCCGCCGCGGATGTTCTTTTCCCATCCGTAGCGCGTGCCGCCGTCCGCAAACAGAAAGTCGACCTCGGCGGCGCGAAAGAGCACGGCGTGGCCGTCCCACGGCCTCGGCACGTACCTGGCAACCGCGCGCTCGAAGTTGCGAACGAGCTCGATCTCCCGCAGGGCGAAGGGGATCGACTCACCTCGCCCGCGAAGCTCCGCGATCGTTCGCTCGTTGAGCGTTTGCCGCGCAAGAACGCGTCTCCGTTCACGCTGCTGGCGTAGCCCCTCCACCACGTACGGGATGCCCCCGGACACGAGGCGGTTCACCCGCGTCCGAATGCCGTCGCCGAGGAGAACGGTAAGATGGTTGACGCGCCGTACGGGCATTTGTGGATGCGGAGTGTCGATGAGCGCGAGCAAGCGCACTTCCTCGCCCAGGCCGCCAAGGCGCTGGGCGATCTCGAATGCAACCACGCCACCTCCGGAATAGCCCCCGAGGATGTAGGGCCCTCTTGGCTGGACCTCGCGGATCTCGGCCAAATAAGCCGCCGCCATCTCCTCGATGGTCTCGTGAGGACGGTTCACCCCGTCCACCCCATACGCTTGAAGTCCGTAGAACGTTTGCGCGCGACTCATGGCCCGCGAGAGATCGCGGAACTTCAGCACGTTGCCGCCCGCCCCGTGCACGCAGAAGAAGGGAAGGAGGTTGCCGCTTCCCCCCTGCAGCGCGACGAGCGAACGGAACGCAGATGGGCTCCGCACACTTTCTGGCGGACCTGCGGTCTTCGGTTCGCTTTGGAGCTCCTCGCCCGTGCCGCTCGGTTCTGCGATGCCCGCGCGGGCGCGAAGAATCGACGCGCATTGGGCGATGGTCGGCGCTTGGAAAAGCGTCGCCATGGAGAGCTCCACGCCGAACTTCCTTCCAATCCGATGAAAGAGCCGGACAGCCACGAGCGATTGACCGCCGAGCTCGAAGAAGTCGTCGTTCACGCCGACCTCCTGCGCCCCGAGAAGCTCGCGCCACATGGCGGCCAGTTCTCGTTCGATGTCGTCCCGCGGGGCCGCGTAGGTCGTGCTCAAGTTGGGGCGCGCGAACACCGGCCCTTGGGACTCTTGTCCGTTCGAGCCAGCTTGGCCTGGCCGTGCGTCCCTGGCCAGCTGCTCGAGCCAGGCGGGGAGGTCGACCGAGCACGCGACCACGCAGGGCGAAACGGGGTTGCCGAGGACACGATCGAGCGCGTCGAGGCCCTCCATCGGAGTCATTCCCTGGCGCAGTGCGACCTCTTCAGCGCTCGGGGGTCGCATGACGGGCGAGCCGGCGGGCGAGCGGAGAGCGCTCTCCCGACCGGCCGCGGCGAATGCCCCTTTCACGCGGCACATCACGAAGCCCTCGATCGACGCGAGCACATCCCCGGCCTCGTCGTACAGATCGATGTCGAAAATCGCCGCGTCGCGCGCCGACGCGTCGCGAAGCCGGACGTGGCTGTAGAGGGACTGCGTCAGCGCTCGATGCAACACGACGCGTCCGTACGAGAAAGGTACGTAAAATGTCGACCGCGCATCGAACCCCGGCACGAGCACTTGGGCGCCGCCGGTAGCCACGTCCAAGAGGGCGGGGTGCAAGTGGTAGGCATCGAGATCGTCGGCGAACTCCTCGGGCAGGGCGACGTGCAAGAAGGCCTCGCCCGTCCCTCGGTCGAGACTCTTCACGTTTCCCCAGCGCGGCCCGAAGTTCATGAAATGCTGCTCGAGGAACCCGCCCCTCGAGGGGACCGGCACGTTGCATCGATCACGGATGGGGCCGAACTCCACGCGAGCGGATGGCGGCGCGTCGATGTACGACGCTTTGCCGCTGACGAGCACGTCGTTCTCGGCGCGAGCGTGGATGACGAACGCACCCTCTCGATCGCGCTTGATCCGCACGTGGAACGTGGGCTCGTCGCCCGGTTTCACGACGAAAGGCGCAATGAAGAGGATGTCACGCAGCTCCACCGCGCGATCCTCGTGATGGTATTCGAGCGCGGCGCGGGCGATCTCCAGGAATCCGGTGCCTGGCATGACGGCGTCGCCACCGCGCACGACGTGCTCGCTCAGCACCCACGACTCCGCGCGCCGCACCGACGTCCGAAACGAGGTGATCCCGTCCTTGTCGGCGGTGACCTCGGCGAGCAGCGGATGTCCGGCCAGAAGACGAGTGCTGGATGGGCTGTCCTCGCGGCTCGTTACGTCCTTGTCACGACCGATGAGGCGCGCGAGCATGCCGATGTCCTGCCACGCGTTCCAATCGATGCTTACGGTGCGCTGATCCGGGTGGGATGCCGTGCGAGCGTGCGCAAATGCGTCGAGAAACGCATTGGCGGCCGTGTAGTTCGATTGACCCGGCAGCCCCAGGATCGAGCTTACGGACGAGAAGAGGACGAACAGATCCAAGGGCTGGTGGGATAACACCCGATCCAGCACGAGCGCTCCCTTCGCCTTGACGTCGATAACCTCCGACGCCGCGATCGCGGGGCGGAGCGCGATGAGCTCGTCGTCGAGGACACCGGCCGCGTGAAAGACGCCGTGAACCGCCCCGAAGCGAGCGGTCGCAGCACGCAACACCTCGCGCATCGCCTCGAAGTCCGTGACGTCCGCCGCGAGCGTCAGCACCTCCCCGCCGAGCGCACGTATCGCGCGTACACGCAGGATTCGCCGGCTGGTTTCGTCGTTGGATCCATGAGAGGCGATCCATTCCTCGCCCGCGTCCTCGGACGGCAGAGGGGTACGGCCAACGAGCACGAGGCGCGCCTTCGCGTGGGCCGCCAGGTGCTCTGCGACCGCAAGTCCGATCCCGCCGAGCCCGCCCGTCACGAGATAGACGCCTTGGTCGCGAAGCCAGTCTCGCGCGCGCGGCTCCAGTCGAATGCGGTCGAGGCTGCGCACCCAGCGGTTCCGGCCTCGAATGGCAATCTCGTTTGCATCGAAATCATCGGCGTCGACTTCGCGCACGAGGCGCACGGCGAGATCGTCTTCCTCGTGGCGATCGCGGGGATGCGCCACGTCGATGCTCGCGCAGACGGTCGCCGCATATTCTCGAGGGATGACTTTGGTCGCGCCGAGCAGGAGAGCCTTTTCCGGATGGATATCGACGTCCCCGGAAACAGCCTGCATATGGCTTGACACGGCGACGATCGTTAGCCCCTCGCCCTCATCTGCGAAGGCCTGCACGAAGAAAATGAGACTGTAATGGTAGAGCGCGGCGGTGTTCGCGTGGCCCTCGACCGGGTCCCACGGGCTCAGGTGCAGCGCCGTCCGTCGTGGCCTGCGCCGGAGTCCCCAAAGATGGAGAACGCGTTGCGGCAGGCTCTCGCCTTCCCGGAGCTCGGCGGCCAAGCGGTCGTAGTCCAAACGCTCCCCGGCAACGATCGTGAACGAATCGGGGCTCCGCTTCGTGAACCCCGTGCCCGCCGCCACCTCGACGACACGGTCGCCCGAGTCACGCAGCCGCCCCACCAGTTTCGACGCCAGCGAGGAGCCATCGGTGAAGACGAGCCACGTGCGCCGGAGGGCCCGCGACGACCTCTTCGCGGGCGCCGACCGCGCCCAGGACGGCGCGTAAAACCAGTCGCCTACGTCGGGTCGCTTGCGGACCTTTGCCCCCGATGGAGGCGAATCCTGAGCGTCCGGGTTGACCCAGTAGCGCTGGCGCTCGAAGGGATAGGTGGGCAGCGAGACGCGCGGCCGCGGGCCGTCGCCGAAGCGCGCCTCGTCGATGGGAACGCCGGCGGTCCAGAGGCGACCGACCGCACCGAGCAACACGTCCACGTCGGGGGTGTCTTCGATCGGATGCCGCAGCGTCTGCGCGATGACGGCGGCCTTGGTCTTCTGCTGGCGAGCGAAGCTGCTCAGGGTCCTTCCGGGGCCGACCTCCAGGAGGGCGCGTGTTTCGCCCCCAAGAATCGTCTGCAATCCGTCGCAAAAGCGCACGGTGCCGCGAAGGTGCCGCACCCAGTAGGCCGGGCTCGTAGCTTCCGCGTCGGTAATCCAGGTTCCCGTGAGGTTCGATACGAAGCGCGTCTTCGGAAGCTTGAAACGAATGCCCCGGCAGAAGCTCTCGAACTCCGCCAGGATCGGCTCGAGCATCTTCGAGTGCGCCGCGACGTTGATGCGGACGCGCGAGCTCTCGATTTCGTGCTCGCGAAGCGCGCCTTCCATCTTGGCGATGGCGGACACGGGCCCCGAGACGACGCTCAGCGCCGGAGCGTTCACGGCCGCGAACGACAGCTCGGGGCCCATCCATTTCGCCGCTTCGTGTTCGGGCAGCGGGACGCTCAGCATCCCTCCATCGGGGAGAGTCTCGAAGAGGCGCCCGCGCACCGCGACGAGGGCGACGGCGTCACGTAGGCCCAGGACTCCCGCGAGGCACGCCGCGGTGTACTCGCCCGCGCTGTGCCCGATCATGGCCGACGGGGATATGCCCCACGACATGAGAAGGCGCGCCACGGCGTACTCCGTGGCGAAGAGGGCGGGTAGGCCGCGCGACGGGGCTTCCAACGTAACGCCCGCCTCGGCCGCCCGCTCGCTGGGCGCGAAGCATAGCGCGGTGAGCTCCGAGCGGAGCGGCGCCTCGAGCTCCCTCAAGCACGCATCGAACGCCTCGCGGTACACGGTTTCGCTCGCGTAGAGGCCAGCGCCCATGCGCGCATATTGTGTCCCGCCCCCGGGAAACATGAAGACGACCGAGGGAACGTCCTCTTTCGCGTGGTGCGTGATGACGCGCTTCGGGTCCCGGCTCTCGAGCGCGTCGGCCGCATCGAGGGCGCTGGTCGCCACGAGCGCACGACGATGGGCGAACGCCGTGCGGCCCCCGAGGAGCGTGTACGCGACGTCCGAGAGCGACGTCTCGGCGTTGGCCCGCAGGTGGGTCGCGAGATTCGTGCTCGCCCGATCCAGCGCACCGGGCGTTCTGGCTGACAGCACGACGAGCTGGTGGGTCCGACCGCGGTCGGATAGGAGCCGGGAAGGCCCCTCTTGAACGAGGACGTGCGCGTTCGTACCGCCCGCGCCGAGAGCGGTCACCGCCGCCACGCGCGGCGTACCGGCGGGCACGGCCCACGGCCGAAGCCGTGTATTGACGAAGAAGGGGCTGTTCGCAAAATCGATCTGGGGATTCGGTTGTTCGAAGTGCAGGCTCGGGGGGATCTCGCGGTGAACGAGAGACAGAACGACTTTGATGAACCCACATATTCCTGCCGCCTCGCCTGTGTGCCCAATGTTCGATTTGAGCGATCCGAGCGCGCAGAAGCGCTTCGCGGCGGTCACGGCGCGGAACGCCTCCGTGAGCGCGGTGACCTCGATGGGATCTCCGATCAGCGTCCCGGTGCCGTGCGCCTCGACGTAGGTGATGTCCTGCGCGGCGACGCCGGACACGGCCAGCGCCTCCCCGATCACCCGGGCTTGTCCGGAGACGCTCGGGGCGAGATAGCCGACCTTCTCCGATCCGTCGTTGTTGATCGCCGAGCCTCGGACGATCGCGAGAACCTGGTCGCCATCACGCATCGCGTCGTCCAGGCGCTTGAGCAGCACGCATCCCACGGCGCTCGACATGACCGTGCCCGCGGCGCGCGCGTCGAACGGGCGGCAATGCCCATCGGGCGACAGGATCTCCCCTTCTTTGTATAGGTAACCTCGATTCTGGTCAGGGTAGACGGTCGCGCCTCCGGCCAGCACCATGTCGCTCTCTCCGCTCAGGAGGCTCTGGCAGGCCAGGTGGACCGCGACCAGCGACGACGAACATGCCGACTGGACGTTCATGCTCGGACCGCTCAGGTTTAGTTCGTACGAAACGCGCGTCGCAAGAAAGTTGGGATCGTTGCCATTGTGCCGAACTAACCACGGACCAACCGTCTCCATGGTATGGCGGTTTCGAACGAGGTTATACATCATGTATTCGGCCGCTCCGCACGCGCCGAAAACCCCCACTCGCCCGTCGAACTTCTCGCCGACGTAGCCGGCATTTTCGAACGTTTCCCACGCCGTCTCCAGGAAGAGACGATGCTGCGGGTCGAACACGGCCGCATCACGCGGGCTCATTCCGAAGAATGCAGCATCGAATTGGTCAATTCCCGCGAGCTTGCCGCAGGCCCTCACATAGGCTGGATCGGTCAACCGATCGGGCGACTCGCCCGCCGCGAGCAGTTCGGCGTCAGAAAAGAACGTGATGGCTTCGGAGCCGCTGCGAAGGAGCGTCCAAAAACTCTGGATATCCGGCGCGCCCGGGAACCGCCCGGCCATGCCGATCACGGCCACGGCGGGGAGAGGCCCCATCGGATCGCGCTCGCTCATCCTGGGCCAGAATGCCACGACCGTGGATATTGCGCCAGTCTCTCGGGTATATTCGCTGAACCAAATAATGGAACAATTGGAACATCACAAGGCCCTGCCGGACGATGTCGTCGACGCCTACGAGCTCTCGCCGCTGCAGCACGGGATGCTCTTTCACAACCTCCAGGCGGGACGCGGTCAGGGCGTGGACATCGAGCAGCTCGAGGCCAAGCTCTCCGAGGCGATTGACCCGGAGAAGCTCGAACGCGCCTTTCGGGTCGTCGCGGCACGCCACCCTGCCTTGCGGACCCGCTTTCGCTGGGAGGGGCAGCTCGCTGCGCCGCGACAAGAGGTCGTGCGAGAGGTCCCCGTGGCGTTCTGCGTTCGCGACGTCGTCGGCGAGACCTCTTCCGCGCGGGAGTCATGGGTCGCGTCGTTTTTGGCCGAGGATCGCGCGCGCGGCCTCGATCTGGGCGTGGCGCCGGTCTGGCGCGTTACTCTTCTACGCCTTGGACCGGCCGAGTACCGAATGGTGTGGACGTACTCCCACGCCATACTCGACAGCTGTTACGCCGACGTCCTCCGAGAGGTGTTCGAAGGGTACGAAGCGTGGCGGCGCGGAGAGGAGCCCCGGCTCTCCGATTTGACCGGACGTCCCACGTATCATGACCATATCACGTGGCTCGGGACCCACTTGAGCGAGCAACGTGAGGAGGCCGCCCGCTTCTGGCGCGCTCGCCTCGAAGGCTTTTCAACGCCGACGGACCTTCGCGCCGTCGCCCGCGCGAGCGTGGATTCCGTCGTGAGCGGGCACGACACGCTGAAGTTCGCGCTCTCGTCCGAAGCGTCCGACGCGATTCGTGCCGTCGCAGCCACGCATGACCTGCGCGTTTCCACGTTCATCGACGCGGCGTGGGCCCTCGTACTCGGCGCCTTCTCGGGCGAAGACGACGTCGTCTTTGGTTCGACGCGGGCTTGCCGGCGGTCGTCGATCCCGGGGGCCGAGGCGATCATCGGCCTTTTCATCAACACCGTGCCGGTGCGCGCGCGCGTTCTGCCCGAGACGCCCGTGATCGAATTTCTCCGGGCCATGCGCGCCGAGCAGTTGGCCGTTCGGCCCTTCGAGCACACGCCGCTCGTCGACACGGTGTCGTACTCGGAAGTGCCGCGCGGGACGCAACTCTTCGGGACGATCGTGGTCTTCAACGATCGCGACAACGACGTTCTTCTCCGATCGCTCGGCGTCGAATGGGACCGGCGCCATTTCGAGCTCCACGATCAGACGAACTTCGAATTCAACGTGATGGCCTACGGCGGGCCCCGGATCTCGTTCAAGCTCTCGTATGACCGCCAGCGGTTCGACCGTGCCAGCGTCGATCGCGTTGCGACCCTCCTCGGCGCCGTGCTCGAGGGCCTCGCAGAGAAGCCCCTCGCGACGCTGGGCGAGCTCGACCGGCTCCCGCCCGCCGACGCGCGCGCGATCTTCGGTGCGTTCAACGCGACGCGTGCCGCGGTGACCGGGCCAGCGTGCATCCACGAAGCGTTCGAGGCTCAGGTGGATCGAACGCCGGACGCGCAGGCTCTGGTGTTTCGCGGGCAGTCGCTCACGTACCGAGAGCTGGACGAGCGCGCGAATCGGGTCGCGCACGAGCTCGTGGCCCTGGGGATGGGCTCCGACCGTGTCGTCGGCGTCTTCGTCGAGCGATCCATCGAGATGGTCGTGGGCCTACTCGCGATTCTTGAAGGCCGGTGCCGCATACGTCCCCATGGACCCCGCATACCCACGCGACCGGATTGCCACCGTCCTCGAAGACGCTCGCGCGGCGGTGGTGCTGACGCTCGGGACCCTGCGCAGTGCGCTGCCCCCGTCCGGCGCAACCGTCCTGGCCCTCGATGCGTTCGGCACCGCGCGTAGCGAGGAGCGCCTCCGGGGCCGCGCGACGGGAGACAACCTAGCCTACGTGATCTTCACGTCGGGTTCGACCGGACGTCCAAAGGGCGTGCAAATTGAGCATCGAAACGTAGCGAACTTCTTTGCCGGAATGGACCTGGCGCTCGGGCGCGGGCCGGGCGTTTGGCTCGCCTTGACGAGCATCGCGTTCGACATCTCCGTGCTCGAGATATTTTGGACTCTCTCGCGTGGATTCACCGTCATCGTGCAGGAGGAGGCGAATCGCGCGCCGACCCGCGCGCGCCCGATCGGCTTCAGCCTGTTCTACTTCGCCGCGGACTCCGCCGCAGGCTCCGGTGGCAAGTACGAGTTGCTGCTCAAGGGGGCGAAGTTTGCCGATACGCACGGGTTCGAGGCGGTCTGGACGCCCGAGCGTCACTTCCATCCATTTGGCGGCCTCTATCCGAACCCGTCGCTGACGAGCGCCGCTCTTGCCGTCCTGACCGAGAATGTCGGCCTTCGCGCCGGCAGCGTTGTTCTTCCGCTCCACAGCCCGATTCGGTGCGCGGAAGAATGGTCGGTGGTCGACAACCTTTCGAATGGCCGAGTCGGTCTTTCTTTCGCCTCGGGATGGCATGCCGCGGACTTTGCGCTCGCGCCAGCGAACTTCAAGGATAGGCGGGAGCTGATGGCCCAAGGCATCGAGACCATCCGAGCGCTCTGGCGCGGAGAAAGCATCGGCGCGACGAGCGGCGACGGTAAAGCGATCCAGATCAAGATGTATCCGCCACCCGTGCAGCGCGAACCTGCCATGTGGATTACCGCGAGCGGCAATCCAGACACGTTCGCGATGGCCGGCCGGATGGGCGTCCGCGTCTTGACGAACCTGCTCGTGATGCGACCCGAAGAGTTGATTGCCAACATTGGAGTGTACCGGAGGGCGTATCACGACGCGGGCCACGGCCGAGACGGGAGCGATGGGCACATCACCCTGATGCTCCACACCTTCGTGGGTCGCAGCGAACGCGAGGTGCGCGAGGCCGTCCGCGGTCCGTTCCTCGAGTACCTCCGCACGTCCACGGATCTCATCAACAAGGCGCGCTGGGAGCTCACCGCGTTTGCCAAGGGGTCGGACTCGCAGGCAGCAGCGCCGCCCGGCGCGACGATGGATCTCGACGACCTGTCCGCCGACGACATGGCCGCACTGCTCGACCATGCGTACCAGCGCTATTTCGCGACGGCGGGGCTCTTCGGGACCCCCGAGAGCTGCGTTGCGACCGTCGATCGGTTGCGCGCGATGGGCATCAACGAGATTGCCTGCCTCATCGACTTCGGAGTGAACGAAAAAACCGTCCTCGACAATCTCGAATACCTCGATGCCCTCCGGCGGCTCACCGCCGTCGCACCGAACGGCGACCAAGACGGAGAGTATGCCATCGCCCGCCAGATCCACCGTCACGGCGTAACGCACATGCAATGCACCCCGTCCCTGCTGGCAATGCTCGCCACCGACGACGAATCCCTGGCCGCCGTGGCGTCGCTCGACACGCTGCTGGTCGGCGGCGAGGCGCTGCCGCCCGCCCTCGTCGACCGCGTGCGCGCGTCCTACCGCGGCGTGATCCGGAACATGTACGGTCCGACCGAAACCACGGTCTGGTCGACGACGACGCTCGTCGCCTCCGCCGCTGCGGGGATCACGATCGGCCGGCCGATGGCCAATACCCGCGTCTACGTCGTCGATCGCCACCTGCGCCCTCTGCCGATCGGCGTGCCCGGCGAGCTCCTCATCGGTGGGTGGGGCGTGGCGCGCGGCTATCTCGGACGACCGAGCCTCACCGCCGAGCGGTTCGTTCGAGACCCATTCGGCAACGAAGGTGAGCGGCTCTATCGAACCGGGGATCTGGCGCGGTGGCTCCCGTCGGGCGAGCTCGAGTACCTCGGCAGAAATGACCACCAAGTCAAGGTTCGCGGGTATCGCATCGAGCTCGGTGAGATCGAAGCCGTGCTCGGCGCGCATCCAGGCGTCCGCGAGAGCGTCGTGGTCGCGCGCACCGAGTCCTCCGCTGAGGTTCGCCTTACAGCGTATGTGGTGGCTTCGCGTACCGGGGGCCCGGGAGACTCCGCGTCGGGAGCGACCGACGGTCCCTGGCGCACTGTATGGGACGAAACGTATCGCGAAGCGCAACCCGACGACGTGTCGTTCAACGTTGCGGGCTGGCGTAGCAGCTTCGATGGCGAGCCCATCGCGCCCGAGGAAATGAGAGAATGGGTGGAGGCCACCACGGCGCGAATCGTGGCGACGGCGCAGCGCGCAAGCGCGGCGGGTGCGCCGGATCGAATCCTCGAGATCGGGTGCGGCACGGGGCTTCTGCTCTTTCGCCTCGCGCCCCGATGCGAACGATACGTGGGTGTCGACTTTTCCATGAGCGCTCTCGACTACGTACGTTCGCATCTGGAGGAACAAGGGATACATAACGTCGAGCTCGAGTGCCTCGCGGCGGACGCCCTGGGCGATCTGGCGTCGTCGGGGCCATTCGGGACGGTCATTCTCAACTCGGTCGTCCAGTATTTTCCTGATGTTGCGTATTTGCAACGGGTCCTCCGCCTCGCGTGGGAGCGCGTGGCCCCCGGGGGGGCGTTGGTCGTCGGCGACGTGCGCAGCCTGGCGCACCTTCGCGCGTTTCACGCGGCGGTCGAGCTGGCGCGGGCCCCCGCCGACGCCCCCCTTCGCGAGCTCAGCGCTCGCGTGGACAAGCGCGTCGCCGACGAGCGCGAGCTCGTGGTCGACGCCGGCCTCTTCGAAGCACTCGGCCGGCACTGGGGGAACCTCGCCGAGGTGAGCGTCGACCTCAAGCAAGGGCGCGCTCATAACGAGATGAACTGCTTCCGGTTCGACGTCGTCCTGCGCAAGAGTGGGGGCGGGGCCGCGCCGACGCGGCGCCCCATCGTTCGCGAGGTCGCCGCTCCCGAACCGTGCACAGAGCCCGCGCTCCAAGCACTTCTGCGCGAAGAGCCCGCGTCACTTCGTGTGGTGGGCGTCCCGAATGCGCGGGTCATCGTCGAAGTTGAAGCCGCGGCGAGGATGGCGCTCGCACCGGCGGGAGCGGAGCGCGACGTGCGCGCACTCTTGGCCGCCCTCGCGCCCCTACGCGAGGTGGCGCTCGATCCGGATGACCTCCGGCGTATGCATCCCCACTATGACATCTCGTTCTCCTTCACGGCGGACCGGCCAGGGGCGATGAACGTCGAATTCCGGCACCGCAACCGGCAAGATGCGCGCACGGAAGCGGGCGGGCAAGTCATCGGGCCAACGTACGATGCGTTCGAGTCCTTCGCGAACCGTCCCGCGCGGCCGGTGGCCGAAGGGGCGGGGCTCATCGTGGCCCTGCGCGAACACGTGCGAGCCAAGCTGCCGGACTACATGATCCCGAGCGCGTTCGTTGTGCTCGAGAGCCTTCCGCTCACCCCGAATGGCAAGGTAAATCGGGCAGCGCTCCCGGCTCCGGAGCGGACGCGCGTGGAGACGTCGGCTCGATTCCAGCCGCCGAAGAACGAGCTCGAACAACACATCGTCAGCGTTCTTGCCGAGCTGGTGGGCGTCGCCGCGCCGGGAGTCGACGACAACTTCTTCGATTTGGGCGCCAACTCGCTCATGCTCGTTCAAGTCAGCGTCAGGCTCCGCGATCTGCTGGGCCGGCCCGTGCCGCTTGTGCGTCTCTTCCAATTCCCGACGGCGCGTTCGCTGGCGACGGTCCTGGCGAAGGCCGACGCGCCGGACGAAAGCGCTCCCAAGGAGGGCCAGGAACGAGCGCAGGTACGCCGGACACTGGCCAACGCGCGGACCATCCGGGGGCGGAGGTGAGCGGACTTGCAACGGACTCGTCGGGTGCACCAAAATGCGCCGCGTTCGGCGCCGCCGGCTTCAACGTCGCTTCAACGTGGGGGCAGGTTTTCCACCACGCGGGCCGGGTTGCCCGCGACGAGCACGTTGTCCGGCACGTCTTCGTTGACCACGGCGCCCGACGCCACGACTGCGCCGCGACCGATGCGGACACCGGACAAGACGAGCGCGGCCATGCCTACCCACGCCCCGTCCTCGATGACAATCGGACGAGCCATCACGTTGAGCTCCATCCGCCGAGATGCGATCCCGAGCGCGTGCGTGGCGGTGTAGAGCACGGCTCGCGGCCCAATCGAGACGCCCGAACCGAGAGTCACCGGCGCGTCGAGGCATACGGTCACGTCAGGACCGATGATGCAGCCTGTGCCGACGCGGAATCGACCGGCGCAGTCGCGTGGGCCGACGATATGCACGTATCCGCAAACGGCGGTACCGGGCGAAATGTGGCAGCCGACAAGCGACAGCAGCCGCGCTCGCGTCAGAGGAAACGTAAACGACGGAAAATAGCGCGTCGCTTCCCAGGCGAGGCGCCGCGCATCGAGTAGACTGACGAAGGCGCCAAGCTCCTCGGAGAACGCGGCGATGCGTGTCGCCGGCGTTCGGACCGACGGCGGCGGCTCGTCGCTCTCGCGTGCTTCGATGGCATGAGAACGGAAGGGGGGAGCGGCAAGGGGGTCGATCATCGAACGCTCCCATGTCGTGCCACCGCGGTGGCGACGACCGGAGTCACGGTCTCGAGGCTCGGGTGATCGGCGAACAAGTTGGTCGGCAGAACGACCGCGAACTCCTTCTCGAGCGCCACCAGTGCGCGGAGGGCGGCGAGCGAGTCCCATCCCTTCACGAAGGTCAATTCGTTGCCTAGGGCGACGTGGGAGATGCCCGGCACGACCCGCGACAGGGCCGCGCGCAACCGCCTCTGGACGCCGGCCAGGTCGGGCGCATCCGAGGACGCACGGTTCGACGTTGCAGCCTGGGGCTCACGCGACGAATCGTGCGCTCCGCTGCCCGCCGCACCGCCTCCCGCGACGAAGGCGCCGGCCGCCACACGCACCCCGCCGAGCAGCACGGCGCCATTTTCGAGCCAAACCCCGTCGCCGACGACGATCTCCTGGGCGCCTGGGCCGTCGCCATCGAGGATACAGCCGGCGCCGATGCGTACGCCATTGCCGATACGAACGATCCCTCGCGCGCGCACCGAGGCGCCGCTCTCGAAGAGGGTACGGTCGCCTATCACCAGCGACCCGCCAGGCGCCACGAGCAGCTCGATGGCCGACGGGGTGGACACGAACGCAACCTCGTTTCCAATTGTAAGCTCGCCTTCGTTGCCGACGACAGGCCACCCGAACACGCGCACCCCGGACCCGACGCGGGTGGCTCCGCGGAGCGCAGCACGGCTCATCACCGCGTCCAGCGCGCCCATGGCCGCACGCACGATGCTCCGGGAGAGGTTCACTCGAGCCCCTCGATCCGAACCTGGGCCGGCGGGGCCCCTGGGGAATCGGTCGCGCGGACGTAGCGTCCGGCGGCCTGCCCTTCGAGCCGGGCAAAGAAGTCGAGACACGGTTTATTCTTTGCGGTGGCGATGGGCTCGATGACGAGCCGCCGGCCTCCCAAGCGGGCCGCGCGCGACTGCGCTGCCCACACCATCGTCTCTTCGACCCGACGACCCATGACGCGGCAGCTCAGCACGTAGTCGACCATGTGCACGTCGTCGCCTTCGCGCGCTATGCCCAGAAGGCCGGTGAGCCCCGCATTGCCGAAGCGGTCCGAGACGTGCGTCGCCCACGCTTCGTGAGCGTCTTCCTTCGACCACGCCAGCAGTTCGCTCTCGCTCAGACGACGCGTACGCAAATTGAGCTGGTTGGTCTTGTTGAGAAGTTGCGTGGCACGGGCAATGTTCGACGGGACCAGCCGCTCGAAACGGACGACGAGATCAAGCGTCGCGAGCCATTCGTCGATCGACGAAACCTGTCCGCGCAGCGTCGTGCGCTCGCGCTCCGTCGCGTACATCGCGTTGCGCTCCACGTCCTCCGCGCTGATGTGCGGCGCGTCGAAGCAGCGCAGCGACTCGAGCGCCCGCGGGTAGTGGGTCGGATCCACCGGCCACTCGGGCACGTACGCCTCGGGAAGCGCCTCGCGGACGCGGCCTCGTTCGATGGGGTTGTCATCGATGAATACGACCGACTGAATACCGAGGTTGAGCTCCTGCACGATCTCGGCGATGTTCTGGGCCTTGTCTCGCCAATTGATGCGGTACGCGGCGAGCATTTCCGGGCGGATGACCATCTCCGGGTGCGATCGCATCGCCTCGATGGCGGTTGACTCCTCGTTCTTGCTGACGACGGCTAGCGCGATGCCCCGCTTGGTCAAGGCGACCAGTGACCTTTGGAATTCTACGAAAGCTTCACCGTTTGCGTCGTGCCCCCCGAGGTGAAGGTTCTCCCATCCGACGTCGCCCACGATTCCTCCCCACATCGTGTCGTCGAGGTCGACCACGACGAGCTTGCGTGACATCCCCAGCAAGCCGCGAAGCGCCGCGTGCATGTCCCTGGCCGCCTCGGCCAAAACGTCCCCCGTGAAAGCCACCTTTCCGGCGTGCCAGAGCTTCGGCTCGAAGGCGCCCTCACCGGCTGCAGCCAACCAACGCTGCGCGTCGAGCAAAAAGACGTTCGGCACGTCGGCAAGGGCCTCGGCGAGCCGAAGATTCATCTTCATCAAGACGAGGCCGGCGCGGTCGCCCCGCAGTTCGAGCATGCCCGTGCCTCGACGCCACGGCGGTAGCACCCAGCTGGGCACGAAGACGAAGCGCGCCGCGCCGGCGTGCGCGCGGAGGAGCGTGGCGAAGGCGTCGACCTCGACGAAGACCTGCTCGACGACGTCGACCGCCTTTCCGCCCAGCAGATCGCGGAACGACGCGCAGACGCGGTCCGGCTGTGTCCAAACGACGGCGAGCTCCACCTTGGGTTCACGATCGCGGAGCGCGACGAGCGTCTGCACGACCTGGTCGAAAGGAGCAACTTCACAGTCGACGAGGAGCCCGTCCGCGGTGGGCGCCCCGAGTTGCGTCGCGAGCTCGTCGATCGTCGAATCGGCGGCGAGTAGGGCGCGAACTCGACGCACCGGCAATGAATGCAGCGGTGCGTCCGGCTTGCGCCCAGGGCCCACGCCGTTGGCGTGCGGTGCGACGGCGGCAGGCATCGTGTCCGGAACGCTTTGCGGCAAGTCCTCTGCGGGCTCACCGAGCATCGCTGCTCCGACGACGCTTCCCGGCGCAACGTCGACGCGCACGGTGGCCCCTGCCATCACGTGCGCTGCACGCCCGACTCTGCACGGCCCGAGGACGCGAGCCCCCGTGCCGATGTGCGCGCCCGCTTCGATGACGACCTCGCCGACGGTGCCGCGCTCATCGCGATCCGAGATGACCGCATGAGCGCCGATGACCACTCCGTCCTCGATGCGGACCCGCCGCTCCGAATGGACGTGCGCTCCGGCTTCGACCAGAACATCGTCGCCAAGGGTGATGGCCCCTGTCGGCCGCGCGACGAGCCGGACCGGAGCGCCCAATGACCGGAGCGTCACGTGGCGGCCGATCTCGATGCGCCCTTGATTGTGCACGATGGGTCGGCCGACAACACACGCGCCCTCGTCTACACGGTCACACATAGACAAGTAGGCTCTCGCGAGCCACCGCCGCAGGCCGAATTGCGCACGGAACGATGTTTGCGGCATCCGATTCGAAAATGGGTCCATGGCGGCGCTCGGCAGAAACGTCGAATGGGTCCGAGTTGCCTTTCATTAGCACGCCCGGTCAACGCGTGTGGGTCCCTCAGAACGGGTCGCCCACAGGCATTTCTCTACGTAGGTGGGTCCCTCGGAGTCGCGCAGACCGCCGGTGCGATCGACGCTCTCGCGGCGCGATCGACGCTCTACGTTCGAAGCTCCAGTACGGTGTGAACATGTCCGTCGGCGATGGCGTAGCGCCCTTCAAATTCGGAGCCTCGCGCAAAACCCGAGCCGAGGTCGCGGAGCAATCGCGCGCGG
Organism: uncultured delta proteobacterium; assembly: GCA_963831555.1. Classification (GTDB taxonomy): domain Bacteria; phylum Myxococcota_A; class Polyangia; order Polyangiales; family Polyangiaceae; genus Palsa-1150. The sequence goes on along the minus strand of CAWHQT010000004.1, from coordinate 273,551 downwards.
AACGCGCCCGCACGCGCGGAGACGTCGATCTCCGCGTCGGTGAAATCGAAAAAGACCCGGGCGAGTGGGTAGATGCACTTATACAAGCTCTCTTTGGCCGAGAACACGAGGGTCACGTGCTCCTCCGCCCTTAGAGCGGAGCCGGGTGTGCCTTCGCGCTCGGTCGCGGCGACGAGGGCCACCTCACGCATCGCGGCGTCATCGAAGATTGGCTCGAAGTCGACACCGATGGACCGGAGGCGCGACGTCGCCGCAACCGCAGCGCACGCGTACGCGGTCGAATGGGTGATTGAGCCGGTGAACCCTGCGGGCCATACGGGCTCGCGCGCCGCGCCCACGCCGACTGTGACATCGCGGGCTCCCGCTTCGCGTAGGGCGCGCGCGGCGCAACGCCGGCCGGCCGCAAATTCGGCAGTCCGCCTGGGCGACTGAATGCGGCCGCCGCCCGCACCGGCTCCGGAGGGAGGCTCCCGGTCGAAAGTGGCCCAGGCGCGAACGCCCGGTCCGAAGATGGGCGGCGGTCGAAACCAGATGGGGGCGAGGGGAGAAGGATCGCGGGGTGTCATCGGGCCCCATCCTTGGCCTTCGCGCGGCGACCGTGTCCTGGCATACACTAGTGCCGCTCGGCAGAAATTTGGCCCTTGGAATCAGGGCCTGATAGCTGCGAGGTCATGATTGATCCGAGACCGTGGGTAACACGACCCCACCGCGGTCCTCGGGCGACGCCGCTGCCCCTCTCGCCGGAGCATCGCGAGGCGGTAGAGGCTGCGATTCGCCCGGCGACCGCGGAGAAACGCATTGTATTGCGCGGCATGGCGCTGCTGGCCATGGCCGACGGCTTAAGCATTGTGGATACGGCCAAAGCCCTGCACGTCAATGACCGCACGGTCCGACGGTGGCGCAAACGCTTCAAGGATGCGCAAGACTCGGTCGCTGCGCTGGCGGACGCCCCACGATCGGGACGGCCGCCCTCTCTCTCTCGGCAGCCGACGCCGCGCGCATCGAGAGCCATGCGTGCAAGCCGCCGGGCGACGTTGGCATTCCGGTAACGCACTGGTCGGCGGCGCTGCTGGGCGCGCATGTCCGCGCCGAAGGGATCGAGACCAGCGATCGCACCGTCGGCCGAATCTTGGCGAGCGCCGATCTGCAGCCCCATCGGCAGAAGATGTACCTGACGTCGCATGACGAAGACTTTCGTCAGAAGCGCGACGACGTGCTGCATGTCTACTACGACACACCGAGCGACGAGCACATCGTCTGCTTGGATGAAAAGACCGGCATGCAAGCGCTTGAGCGCAAGGTCGCCGACTTGCCGATGGAGCCCGGGCAGCCCGTACGTCGCGAATTCGAGTACATACGCCATGGAACGCTCTGCCTGATGGGGGCCTATGACGTCCGCAGTCGCAAGCTCTTCGGCTTTCTCTCCGAGGATCACACTGCCTTGACGTTCGTCGACCTGCTCGATGTGGTCGACCAGTCCTACCCGCTCGGACGCGGCCACCTGATCTTCGACAACCTTTTCGCCCATGACACCGACGACGTCCTCGACTGGTTCGAGGACCATCCCCGCTGGACCCCACACTTCACCCCAAAGCATGCCTCTTGGCTCAACCAGATCGAATGCGCCTTCTCCATCCTCGGCCGACAAGCTCTCGCACGGGCCTCCTTCGGCTCTCTCGACGATCTTCGCGAGGCCATCTACCGCTACCTTCTATGGTTCAACGCGCAGGACAAACCGCCGTTCCGTTGGTCCTATCGTCCAAAGTCTTGGCACCTCGCCATGCCAAACTGAGGACAAAACCTCTGCCGAGCGGCACTAGGTGCTCTGCGTCCTCCAGTATGAGGCCAGCCTTGCCGTGCTCCGCGAAAGCGCGCGCGGCGCAATCGACGGCGGGCGAGTGGCCCTCGATTCCGGTACCGCAGCTTCTTTTCAACGCATGTGCGCTCCCGCCGTTGCTCGCCCAGTGGGTCCGTCGCGCTCCGCTGGTGATGGCGCCGCCCAGCAGCTAAATGAGGAGGGCCTAGCTTGCCACCCGCGCGAAGGCCACGCGGCGGGCAGGACGCTGGAAAAACGATGCTTTCTCACGCGCGCAATTCAATACGCTTACACCTGTCTGGGCATTCTCTCGCTCTCGCTCTCGCCGCTTCCGTGGGTCTGCCCGTCCTCGCGTCGGGATGCACCCACCCCGACGAGGGCGGCGCGGCGGCGATGAATGCGGGAAACGCGGGGAACACCGGAGGCACCGGAAGCGCCGGAGAATCCGCAGGGAGCTCGGGGCAGTCCGGCACGGGCGTATCGGCCACCGCTTCTTCGGGTGCGTCCGCCGCGACCACGAGCGGAGCCGCCGGCGCCAACAGCGGAGCCGGTGACGCGGGCGCGGCGATGACCGTCGACGCGGCTTCGCTGACGCGCGGCCCGACCCCGCCAAGCAAAACTACCCAATTTCCCTTCCCGCAAAATCGCCAGGCCAACAATTGCACGTATCCCACCGCCTACAACAACGCCGACGTGCAGGCGGCGTATACGCAATGGAAAAACGATCTCGTGATATCCGCGGGAAATCACGGCGAGTTTCGCGTGCAACGCACGAGTTCGGATGGAGTCGACGGGTGCCGGCCGCAGGGCTCCACCGTCTCCGAAGGGATTGCGTACGGAATGTTGCTTGCCGTCTACATGGATGACGAAACGTTGTTCGATGGCCTGTGGCTTTACGAGCAAGAAAACCTCGATTCGCCCAACGGCCTGATGAACTGGGCGCCGCAGGGCAGCGGTCCGTCCTGCGGGGGGGCAGCCACCGACGCCGATGAGGACATGGCCTTCGCTCTCGCCATGGCCGACCGGCAATGGGGCGGCCAGGGAGGCCTGTCGAAATCGTACAAGGCAACGGCCATCGATCAGATTACCAAGATATGGGATACGGAAATATTCAACTACAAGTACGTTCGCGCCGGCGACGGCTCTTGGGCGACCAACGCGAATCTCAATCCTTCCTATTTCGCTCCTGCATACTACCGCGTGTTCGCGACGCTCGATCCCATGAATGGGCCGCAGCCAAAGGACGATTGGAGCGGGGCCATCGACCAATCGTATGCGACGATTGGCGATGCCCTCAACAACGGCAATGCCAGCACCGGCCTTGTCCCGGGATGGTGCGACGACTCCAACGGAGGCACTTGCACGCCCGGCCCCGGAGGCCAACCGGGCAACTACCAGTACGACGCTTGCCGTATGCCCTTTCGGATCGCGCTCGATTGGTGCTGGTTCGGAGAGCCGCGCGCGCAGAGCTATGTCGCCAAGACGAGCTCGTTCTTCATGGGCGTCGGCGCGCGAAACATCGTCGACGGATACGGGCTCGATGGAACGCCTCAGGCCGCGCATCCGGGCCAGCTGTCCGCCGCCTTCATCGGCCCGGCCGCCGTCGGAGCGATGAGCGCGTCTTCGTTCGTTGGCTTCCTCAATGACGCGTATGCGGAGGTCGCGACCGACAAGCTCATGGCGGGCGGGGCCTACTACGAGGAGTCTTGGACCGTGATGTCCCTCCTCATGATGAGCGGCAACTTCCTGAACTACGCGTCGTACTCCGCGCCCTGACCGGGCCGCGCGCTCGAGGGTGGGGTCACCTGCGGCGCGTAGCGCGTTGCGCACGGTCGGCCCTTTTGCACCGTCCCCGAAGCGACCGGCGACGGACGTGCAAGGCCGTCTTCCCTGGCTCGGGCAGTGGCAGTAGGGTGGTCGTGCTCGCATGGAATCGTCTCCCAAGGCCGGTCCTCTGACCGGTCGCGTCGGCATCTACGGATGGGGCGTCGTTGCGCCCGGCGCTCGCAACGTGGCTGCCCTCGAAGAGCTCCTTCAAAGCGGCCGTTCGGCCCTCGCGACGAGCGCCCGTTTCGAACTCGGCCCGGGCCTTTTCGCGGTCGGCGATCCAGAGTTTTCGCTCGACGACTACGCGCCCTGGATCGCCGAGCGGCACGGCGAGGGGTATGTCACGCGGCTCCGCGCCAAGACGGGGGATAACGTCCAATTTGCTCTTGGCGCCACGATTCAGGCGCTGCAGACCGATCCACGCCTCGAAGCCCTTGCGCGCGGACTGGACGAGGCGTGTCCCGTCTTCATCGGCTCGGGCGTGGGCGACCTGAAGGAGAGCTACCGCGCCGTCGCGTCGTTGGACCGTGCGACGCGCGCTTGGAACCACTTCTGGGCACGGCGAGATCAATGCGCTGCCCGTCGACGCTTCGAAGCTTCGCAAGTGCTGCCCCATCCGCCGCCGCCCGCCGATCCGGTCACGCTGCCGATCGACAGTCTCGAGCGCTGCGATGCACTTGCGCTTTGGGACGCGTACTGGGCGGGGCGATCCGACGAGCTGCGCGGCTTCCTCGAGCGCTTCGTGGCGATCGAGCATCTCAACGCCGACGACGAGGATCAGGAAAAGGCCCACCTCAACGCGATTCGCAAGCGCCTCCGCGCCCAGCGGGCGTTGCTCGATGAAATCGGTTGCCCGCCCCCGCCTTGGACCTCCGTGAGCGCGAATCTCATCTGGAACATTCAGAATGCCCCGGCCGCTCAAGTCACGATGTTGCTCGGGCTGCACGGTCCCGCCTGGGCGCCGGTGGGCGCCTGCTCGACGTTCGGCGTCGCGGTCAAGTGTGGACGCGACGCCATTTTGCGGGGCGAAGCCAAGCTCGCCATCGTGGGCACGACCGACCCGCGTCCCAATCCCGCGCTCGTCGCCGCTTTCCACGAGGCACGCGTGATGCCTGGGATTGGCGAGGTCAACATGCCTTTCACGTCGCTTCGCGGGACGCACATTTCGGGGGGCGCCTGCGTCTGGATTCTCGGCGATGCGGCCTGGTGCGCGGAGCGCGGGCTGCGGCCCGTGGGCGGCTGGGTTGAAGCGGTCGCGCTCTCGTCCGATGCGGAGCACATCATCACGCCGTCCAAGTCGGGTCCAAAGCGCGCCATCGCCCGGGCCTACGCGGAGGCCGCCATCTCTGCGCGGGATGTGGCGCTCATCGACTTGCACGCGACGGGTACCCCAGGCGACCTCAACGAGCTGGATCTCGTCGGCGATTTCGTGAATGAGCGCACACGGGTGACCGCCCGAAAGGGGCAACTCGGCCACGGAATGTCGAATTCCGGAGGTTGGGAGCTCACCGCCCTTGCCCTCGGTCTCGCCGGGCGGGTCGCGCTTCCCACCGGTATCCGTGAGGGGGCATTGCACGAGCGCGTGCGCCGCCCGCAGGCGATTGTTGGCGGTGGGGGCGCCGCGCTCGACGGCGGAGTGGGCGTCAAGTTGATGCTCGGGATAGGCGGGATAACCGCCTGCGTGGTCATCCGCGGCGCATAGCCTCCCGCATCACGGCGGAAAAGAGCACTCCGGCGGCGACCGCCACGTTCAGCGACTCGACGCGGCCCGCGCCACGGATCGCGACCAGGGTCTCACATTGCGCGCGAACGCGGTCGCCGAGGCCCTCGCGCTCGTTTCCCAGCACGAGCAGCGCCGGGCGACCGAAGACCAGCGCGTTGGCGTCGGCCGCGGCGTTCGCGTCCGCGCCGACGACCCGGATCCCGCGGGTTCGCAATCGGCCCAGGGTGTCCGCGAGGTCCGTGGTGCGCGCGAGGCGCAGCTGCTCGGCGCCTCCCTCCGCCACGCGCACCGCCGTTGGCGCGAGGCCCGAGTGCGGCGCGGGCGCTCCGAGAAGGGCCCCGTCGAGTCCAAAGAACGCCGCGCTGCGAAGGATGGCGCCGACGTTGTACGGATTTCGAACGCGGTCGAGCGCGATCGCAACGCCACGCGAGCGCGCGAGAAGGTCCGCGAACTCCTGGATCGACTCCCACCTTCGCGGACGCGTCACGACACACAGACCCTCGTGCTGGGTCGAGCCGGCGACGCGCTCCATTTGACCCTCGGTCGTCTCCCCGCATGCGATCCCTTGGGCCGTGGCCCAGCGGGCGAGCTCGACGATCTCGCTTCGTACCGCATGGGTGTGCACGACGCGCAGCATGTCACCCCGGCGCACTGCGAATACGGCCAACCCGGCGCGGAGGCCGTGAATCACTTCGATGGGATCCTGTTGGCCCCCGCGGGATGGCGGGCCGCTGTGCGGGGAGGGGCCCGCGCGGCGTTCGGGCGGCCGGCTCGTGCTCTTCATGATGGCACGCTGCGTCCGCGTCGAGGTTTCGCGCCCGCGGGTGGCGGGCGTTGGGTTTGACCCTCCGTGCCGCGGCTCATCCGCCGGCACTCGTGTAGCGCGCGATGGAGGCCGTCCAAACGGCCCGCGCAAGGGCGAGCGAAATGATGGCGCCCCCCAGCGAGGCGAGGAGGGTACGCAGAGGCAAGGTGCCGAGAAGCGCCTCCGCGGGGTACGTGGTCATGAGCGCGAGGGGAACGACGAACGTGAAGGCGACGCGGACGAAGCCGCGAAAGATAGCTATCGGCCAGCGCGCGGCATCGAAGACCGCGTTGAAGAGATACGAAAGATTGTCGATCCGCACGACGTAGAACGCAGCGCTGACGGTCACGATCCAGAGCGAGTACAAAACGGCGACCGCGGACACGAGCGACACCGCAGCGACGGCGATCGAAAGCGGCGCGGGCGCGCGGCCGAGCAGGCGGAAGCCCCAGACGAAGATGAGCACGGCCGTGACCATGTTGACCGCACGCCACGGCGCAAAGCGCGCGGTAGAGACGAGAAACTGCGCATCGGCGGGCTTCATGAGAACGAAATCGAGCGTTCCTTTGCGGACGTGTTCGACCACGCTGATGAGGCTCGGGTTGATCGCGCCTTCAAGCACGCCTTGGAGAAACGTAAACCATCCCATGACGATGAGACACTCGCCGAAGCTCCACCCGGCGACGAGGGGCCGAATTCGAAACACGACCAGAAGCGGGACGAGCGTGGTGGCCATCCAGAAGACTTCGACAACCCCGTCGAGCAGAAAGTCCGCACGGTATTGGAGCCCCAGAAGGAGCGACGCGCGGACTTGCATCCCCAGGAGGCGCCAGTACCGCAACGGCTCAGCCCCCATAGGCGGCAAAGCGCTTGAGCCCCTGGCGCCACATCCACGTGGTGGCGGCGGCGGCCACAAAGACCCATGCCCATTGTCGCGCGAGCAGCGGCATCGCCGCCGCGGGCGCAAGAGCCCCGGTCATGATTTCGACGGGGAGACCGATCTGGTACCGAAAGGGCAGCCAGCTGGCGAGGACCTTGACCCGTTCGGGAAAGATATCGAGCGGAATGAGGTAGCCGCTAAAGACGAAGAACAGGACGAGCCACGCGTCCATCAGTTTCAAACTGCTCTCCACGAAGAACGCCGCGCAGCCAACGATGAAATTGATGAGGAGCGTCAGCGCCCAGGCGCCTGCGATGGCCACGATCCAAAGGATCCACAGCAGGGGCTCGCGCGCCACGCCGCGCGAGCCGACGACGGCGAAGGCGATCGCGGCAACCGGTAGCGACACCGCGACGCGCATCGGCATCGCCGCGAGGCTTTCCGCGGTGTAAGCCCAGAGGGGGTCCACAGGACGGAGCAGGCGCATGGCCAACGTCCCATTGCGCACTTCGAAGTTCATCTCCCAGAATACCCAGCAGCCCGTGAGCTGCCTGACGACGAAGGTCGCGAGGAAATACGCCGTGAATTGGGTCTGCCCGTAGCGCCCGACGGGCGCGTCGCGCGCCACCGCGGTCCAGAGAGCGAGCATGACGAGGGGCATGGTGGTCGCCAACACCCAAACGGCCATCTCGGCGCGATACGCCACGGCCTCCGCGAATCCGACGCGCAAGAGCGTTGGCCACGCGCGCACGGTGTTTCGAAAGCTCAATGAGGCTCCCCTTCGCCTTTAGGGAAACGATGGCGTGCGAAAAGCTCGCTCATGACTTCTTCGAGTGGAGGATTCTCCACGGTGAGGTCGCTGACGGGCAACCGGGAAAGCGCCCGGCCAACGACGTCGTTGACGGCGTCCTTGTGCACTTGGAGAACGCTATGACCCGCGTCGTGGGTGACGACCTTACCCCCGCGTACCAACTCTGCGAGGTCAGCGGCATCGACGGGCCGCAAGAAGCGAAGAACGACTCGCTTGTCCGGCCGCGTGCGCGTGACGAGGTCGTCGAGCGCGCCATCGTGGACCAATTTGCCTTTGTCGATGACGATGACGCGCGGGCAGAGCTGCGCCACGTCTTCCATGTAATGGCTCGTCAGGATGAGTGTCGCCCCGTTGCGCTCGTTGTAGCGCTTCACGAAATCCCGAACCGTGGCCTGCATGGATACGTCGAGACCAATCGTGGGTTCGTCCAAGAAGAGCACTTTTGGACTGTGTACGAGGGCCGCGGCGAGCTCGCATTTCATGCGCTCCCCGAGCGACAAGGTGCGCGCCGGCTTCTTGACGAGGTCCCCGAGTTCGAGAAGCGTGCTGAGCTCCCGCATCGTGGCCTCGTACTGTGCGCGCGGCACGTCGTACACCGCGCGATTCAACTCGAACGTTTCGCTCGGCGGCAGGTCCCAGAGAAGCTGCTGCTTCTGACCGAGCACCAACATGATTCGTTTTAGGAACGCGTCCTGTCGCCGCCGCGGCTCGTATCCATCCACGGCGACCTCGCCGCTCGTCGGGTGCAGCAGCCCGGAAAGCACTTTGAGCGTGGTGGTTTTTCCGGCCCCGTTGGGCCCCAAGAAGCCGACGCGCTCACCCGCAGCGATGTCGAAGTCGATCCCGTCCACTGCGGCGACGGTCTTGTTCTCTCGAACGAAAAGGGCGCGGAGCGCTGCCGCGAGACCCGGAGGCCGCTCGTGCACGGTGTAGTGCTTTCGCAGAGCGCGCACGCGGATCATGGGCTCTGGTACATCGATGCATACGGGCTTTGCCCGCAATTAGGTTGCAGCGGCCCGGCCCAGCAGCAGCCGCTCGATCGTCTCGAGCAGCTTCTCGGGCAGACAGGGCTTTGCAAGGAACGCGTCACAGCCAGCCTCGCGGGCTCCCTGGGAATGCCCTTCGAGTGCGTGACCCGTCAGGGCGACCACGGGAATATGCCGCGTGCGCGGATCGCCCTTGAGTCGCCTTGTCGCCTCCCAGCCGTCGACCACCGGCAACGACAGGTCCATGACCACGACGTCTGGAATGAGTGCGAGGGCGGCCGTGACGGCCTCCGCGCCGTCCGCGGCTTCGGCGACGCGAAAGCCGCAGTACGTTAGGTACTCCGCGTACATCTGACGATTGTCGTCGAAATCATCGACGACGAGAATCATGGGCGCAGGATCGTCTGGACGAGCGGCCATGGTAGAGTCGCGCAGCTTGCCGTGATCGGGCGCAATTCATCCAGTTGGGCGTGCCACAAAATACAAGCGGCCTCGAGCGGGCAAGGGCAAGGGCGAGATCCTATCCTATCCGGGCGACCCGGCCTAGCCCGACGGCTCGAGGTCGTCGACGCCCCCCGAGGCGACGACGCGTCCGTGGTCGAGCCGAACGAGGTGCTGCGCGAGCGCCGCCGCCTCAGCGCGCCGGTGAGTCACCAGAATCACAGGAACGCCGAGCTCGCGCACGACCAATCGAACATCCGCGACGAGTTCATCGCGCAGTTCACGATCCAGCGCGCTGAACGGCTCATCGAGAAGGATGGCGCCTGGCGTCGTACCAAGGGCGCGCGCGAGCGCAACGCGCTGCGCCTCGCCCCCTGAGAACGTGGATGGCTTGCGGTCGGCGATGTGGGAGACGCGCAGTCTGGCCAGAAGGGCGCCCGCCCGTGCGCGCCGCCGAAGCCGGCCGAGGGCGCGGTCCATGCCGTACATGACGTTCTGCGCGGCCGTCATATGGGGAAAAAGAGCGAGGGATTGAAAAACGAAGGCGACGCGTCGTTCGTGGATCGCGACGTCGACTCCGGTTCGTGAGTCGAACCAGACGTGGGCCCCGAGCGCGACGTGCCCGCGAGCGGGGCGCACGAGACCGGCGATCGCGGCGAGCGTCGTGCTCTTGCCGGAGCCCGAAGGCCCAAGGAGGACCGTGATACCCGGTGGGGCATCGAACGCCACATCGAGCGAGAAGCCACGCTCGCTCGCGCGCGCTTGCCGAACCATGACGCTTGGCGGCCGCGTTGGGCGTAGCAGTTCGATCCGAACGTGAAGGCCCGAGGCCGTATTCGGCACCCGAAGATTATCGCTCACGGCCGGTGCCCGTGAGCTTGTTGACCACGTAGAGGATCGCGACGGCAACGCACGTCAAGGTCGTAGCCATCTCGCGCGCCGCGCTGTCTTGGTGGCTCTGGATGGCGTCGTAGATCGCGAGCGAAGCGGTTTGCGTCTGGCCGGGGATATTGCCGGCGACCATCAGCGTGACGCCGAAATCGCCAAGGCAGCGGGCGAAGGCCAGCATCAACGCTGCGGTGATGCCCCGGCCGGCGAGGGGCAATTGCACGGTCAAGAATGCCCGTGCCGGCCCCGCGCCGAGCGTTCTCGCCGCGTGGACGAGTGTCGTGTCGACGGTCTCGAGCGCCGCGCGGCCGCTTTTTACGACGAGTGGAAGGGCCCCCGCCACCGCGGCGACGACGACCCCGGCCCGAGTGAAAACGATGGGCGCGCCGAGCACAGCTTCCGCGGCCCGCCCGATCCAACTACGGTGGCCGATGGCCACGAGCAAGTAGTAGCCCAGCACCGTGGGAGGCAAAACGATCGGCGCTGTGAGCGCCACGTCGATGAGTTCGCGTCCGGCGAAGCGAGAATTCGCCAACCAGCTGGCGAGGGCGATGCCAAGCACGGCCGAAACCAGCGTGGCCACCGCAGCGACTTGGAGCGAGAGCGCGAGCGGCGCGAGCGGCAACGTGGCCTCCTTTTCTGGACGTTGGGGCGGGCGTCCGGAGCCCGAGCGAGGTTCGTTGGAGTGGAACACTCCAACGACGCAGCGACCCAGCCTGGGGAATAGAGCGACCGCACAAGGCTGTTTACGTCCCGATCCGCGGTCGCTCTAGAGCCCGGTTGGCGTCGCGCCGGCTTCCAAGGGCGGGTCGTCTGGGAACGCGAATCCATAGCGCTGCATGATGGCGCGGCTCTCGCGCGAACCGACGAACGCCGCAAAGCGCCGTCCGGCCGCGGCGCCGGCGCGGCCGTGCGTGCACACGACGAGCGCCTGGTCGATCCGATCGTGAAGACCCGGCGGGATCGGACTCCATTCGCCGGGCGTCACGGTGGCGAGAGATTGCGCCACGATCGCCACGTCCGCGTTGCCGGACCGGGCGAACTGCAGGGCTTCTTGGACGTTCTCGCCGTAGACGAGCTTGGGCGCGGTGGCCGCCACGAGCCCGGCGCGCTCGATCGCCTGCTTGGCGGCGCGGCCGTAGGGCGCGTGGTCCGGATTCGCAATCGCGATCCTCCGCACGCGCGCATCGGCCAAATCGGCCATTCCATGGGCCACGAACGATGCGCCCGGCGCCGCGAAAAGGACGATGCGCCCCGCCGCATAGAGCGTCTTCGAGTCCTCGAGGCACGCTCCGCTCGCGATCGCGTCGTCGACGAAAGCCAGGTTGGCGGCTGCGAAGACGTCGAACGGCGCTCCCTCGGCGATCTGCCTTTCGAGAAGCCCCGTCGAACCGAATGACAAGACAACGCGTCGCCCGGTCTCTTCTTCGTATCGCTTGGCGAGGTCCCGAAACGCGAAGGTCAGGTCGGCGGCCGCGGCGACCAGCAACGGCTCGTTCTCGCCCGACGCGGTTTTCCGGCAGCTCAGCGCCACCGGCGCCGCCATCGCCAGCCCGAGCCAGAGTGTGCGGATCGCATGCACGGGGGCCCGGGTTCAGCATACCGGAAACAGGACTGCGGCTTTGCGTCACCGACGGCCACGTCGTCAGAAATTCCACCAAAGAGCCGTCGCCGGCCCGAGGGTCAGGCCGGCCACTTGGGTGTGGGTCTGGCTGAAGTCCCCCTCGATTGTTGCGTAACTCACGTCCATCTCCATCGCGACGTGAATGTGCCGGAATCCCAAGGCGACGCCAAGGAGACCGCCGGCCCAGAAGCGCGTGGCCGACAGCGAGAGCGGCGGCGTTCCAAGGGTGACGCCACCCGGTTCGCTGCTCAGGTCACTGATCTCGACGTGTTCGCCTCCCCCACGGACGCCGACCCAAAGCACGTAGAGTTCACCGTCACTCTGGTAGCCGAGGAGGACAGGAACGTCGGCCCCAAAACCATGCAGCCGGCCGAGGTCGACGCCCGGCAGCGAGCTTCCTTCTTGACGTCCATAGAGCGCGGCGGACCCGCCGACGCCCACCGACAGAGTCCAGCTCGTGGAGAGGTCGAACGAGCGGCGGACGTCGCCCCGGATCGACCGACCGGTGTATGCGAGCCCGCCCTCCGTGAATGCGCCGATGCCGACGCGGGCGGCCGCGATGGGTGAGAGCCCGGGGCCGACCGAGGCAGCGACCAACGCCCCCTTGGCAAACGTCGTGTCCTGCGGCGATAGCGAGAAGCCGGGGTTGGACGCGACCTCGTTGGTTGCGTTTCGCAGCGCATCGCTGAAGCCTCCCGCCGCGACGTTTCCGCTGAAACCGGCCGCCGCGCGGACTTCGCCCGCGGGAAGTGTCCGTGCGGGATGCAGCAGCGGCAGGCCACCCCCGCAGCTTGCGGTCGCGAGGACAGCCAGCGAGAGCCCTATGGCTGCGACCGGGGCGGAAGCCGAGGCGTCCCTCGCCTTCTCGGCCCCCGACGTCTTCATTTCCGGATCTTCATTTTCGGAAGCGTGAAGGAAACGAATCGACCGCCACGCGCTTCTTCAATTCTTCGTCGTCCGGGTGCAGCCGAACCGCGCGCTCGAGAAGCAGCCGCTCCTCCTCGCGATGGTCCGGATCGGGAATGCAGCACTCCACCGGGCAGACCGCCTGACACGCTTCGTGGTCATAGAACCCGACGCACTCGGTGCACAGTTCGGGATCGATCACGTAGATCTCGTCCCCCTCGCTGATCGCTTCGTTGGGGCACTCGGGCTCGCAAGCGCCGCAGTTGATGCAGTCTGACGTTATATGCGTAGCCATAGCGCGGCTGCAACGTAGGGAGCAGCCCGACCAAAGTCAAATGAGGCGACAGGCCCCGATAGGGCGCGCGCCGCGCAAGGCTTGCGTTCCGTGCCCCCGCGGCTACGTTCCGCGCCGCGCATGAGGCGTTACCCCGTATTCCTTGCGCGCTACGGAGCTATCGCGGCGCTGGCTCTCGCGACGCTACTCTCCCTGTCGGGCTGTACGCCGAAGATCGGCGATGCCTGCACGCAATCGACCGATTGCTCCGTTCAGGGCAATCGCTCCTGCGATACGTCCCAGATCGGTGGCTACTGCACGATCTTCGGTTGCGCTACCAATTCCTGCCCGGACAGCGCGTCGTGCGTGGTGTTCCGCGTGAGCGTCCCGGGCTGTCAGTATAACGATTACGATGCTCCGGCGCGTACAGGGCGGGCTCTCTGCATGGAGGGATGCAAGGAGGACTCGGATTGCCGCGGCGGGTACGTGTGCCGGGATCCGCGGGGGGCGCCGTGGTCGGCGGTCATTCTCGACGACACGCAGCAGGACGTCTGCATTCAAGCGCCGGTCGACGAAGGCAATGCCGGGTTGAACCCCGGCGCGGCCGTGTGCACGGGAAGCGTGCCGTTTGCCGCGGGCGACGGCGGCGACGGGAGCCCGCCGGAGGGGGCTACGCCCGATGCAACCAGCAGCGCGTCAAGTGACGGCGCCGCGGACGTAGGCTCGGCCGATGCGCCCGGCGGGGGGTAGCGCGGCGAACGCCGCTCGGGTTCTGCTTGCTCGCGGGCTCGAATCGTTGGCCGTCGTTGTGGTGCTCGCCTCGGCAGTATTCTTTGCCCTTCGCTGGCTTCCGGGTGACCCGGCGCGGCTGGTCTTGGGTGACGAAGCGAGCGAGCCCGATCTCGCTCGTGTGCGCGCGGCGCTTCATTTGAACGAGCCCATCGTCGTTCAGTACGGCCGCTTCCTGCGGGGACTCATGACGCTCGACCTGGGCGACTCCCTGCGCCGCCCCGGAACTCGCGCCATGGCCCGGGTTCTGGGAGCGATCGGGCCGACCACGGAGCTCGCTCTCATCGCGGTGGCGTTCGGGGCCGCTTTCGGCGTCGTCGCGGCGGTTCTCGCGAGCGGACCGTGGCTCGCCGCGCGCGGCCGACGGTGGATCGAGCGCGGGCTCGTGATGGCGGCTGCCGTGCCGCTGGTGGCCTTGGCGCCCGTCGTCACGTGGGCGCTTGCGGCGCGCGCACGGGTCGTGCCCCTGCCCGGGGATCCCGACGCGGGCGTGGCGGGGCTCGCCTTCGCGTCCGCACTTCTTGGGGTGCCGCTCGCCGCGCACGTCGGGCGCGTGACGAGAGCCGCTCTGTCGGGCATCGAACGCGAGCCCTTCCTCACGGTCGCTCGAGCGAAAGGCAGTGGACCGCTGCGCGTGTGGTTCGTGCACGCGCTCCCCGTGGTCGCCGGTCCGATCGTGGCGGTTGTCGCCACGCAACTCGGTGCGCTTCTCGGTGGAGCCGTCGTGCTGGAGCGAATGTTTGAGCGATGGGGCCTCGGCACGTTGATACTCGACGCCTACGCGTCGCGTGACTTGCCGGTGCTCGAGGGTGCGGTCGTCGCCGCGGGGCTGGTGTTCGTTTTGGCCCAGTCGCTCGGGGCCGCCGTGCTTCTGGTCATCGACCCGCGCGCGCGGGCGACGCCTTGAAACGGCGGCGTTGGATGGATCTCGCGCCCCTGGCGCTCTTGGCGGCAGCGAGCGCGTCGGGCATGCTGTTGGCGGGGGAACCTGCGGGCCGCCTGGACCCTGGCCGCGCGTGGCTCGAGCCGTCTCGAGCGCGCCCGCTCGGCTGTGGCGAAGCGGGGGTGGATTTGTTGCCGCTGGTTTGTTCGGCCTCCTTTCGCGCCTTGGTTCTTGCCGCGATCGTCGCGCTGGCGGGCTTCGTTATCGGCACTCCGCTCGGGAGCGCCGCTGCGCTCGCGCGTGGCCGGCTGGAGCGGGGGTGCGAGCGCGCGTGCGATCTGGTCCAGGCGTTTCCTACGTTTATCGTGGCCTTGGCCGTCCTGAGCGCGGTTCGCGTTCCGTCGCGCGTCCACATCGCCTTCGTTTTTGCACTGACGGCGTGGGCACCGTTCGCCCGGCTGGCGCTCGCGCAGACACGCGCTCTGCGCGACGCGGCATTCGTCGAAGCGGCGTTCGCCCTCGGGCGTAGCCCATTCGGCGTGCTCGCCCGGCACGTGGTGCCCAACCTGCTCGGCGTTGCCGCGGTTCAGCTCGGGTCCACGGGCGCCGCGATCGTCGTCAGCGAGGCGGCCTTGGCGTTCGTCGGGCTTGGCCCGCGAGACGGAGTATCGCTCGGCGGGATCCTGGACCAAGGGGTCGCTGCGATGCTGCGCGCACCGCACGTTCTCGTCGTGGGCGCGGTCGCCGTCATCGTGACGAGCGGCGCCATGCTGATCGCTGGACGCTTCTTCTCCTCGTCACAGGCCTAGAGCAAGTTCTGTCGCGCCCTACGGGGCCGCGGAAGCGAGGATACGCGCGCTCAGGATTCGATCGAGTTTGGGGAACGCTCCGTCGAGGTACGCGTTTCCCTCGGCTTGGACGCGCGATTGGCTCGGGCCGCTGCCGTTCGGGGCGCCCTCGCCGTAGCCCGCGTAGAGCGAATCGACGACGTCCATGCCTTGCACCACCTTGCCAAACGGAGCGAAGTTCGACGCGTCGAGCTGCGCATTGTCGCCGTAGTCGATGAAGACCTGCGTCGTCCGCGAATTCGGTGCGCCCGTCTGCGCGAACGCCACGAAGCCGCGGCGATTGGACTGCACGACCGGATCGTCCGCGATGTGTGCGTCCTGCCATTTTCCTGCCACCACGGGGTCTCCCGGGATGCCAAACTGGACCATGAACCCGGCAATGGCACGAAAGAACCGTGTGTCGTCGTAGAAGCCCATAGAAACGAGGTTGAAGAATCGGTCCGCTCCGTGGGGAGCCCAGCTTCGTCGCACTTCGACGACAAAGTCACCCTTGGTCGTCGCGAAGCGGGCCGAGAACACGTCGGGAGCCTGCCGCGACGCACGAGCCGGATCCAGAATCCTCGGGGCCGTGGGGGGCTGGGGCGAGTGTCGACGCGTCCGTCGGGGAGGCCGCGGAGGCGCCCGTGGCCGTCGTGGCCTCGACCGAGAGCGCGTCGACCGGTGTGGCGGGTGCTGCGCTGGGCCCCGAACCGCAGGAGACGACGAGAGCGACGTGACCGACGGCGACAACAAAAAGAGGCATGGCGAAGACCCGCATGGCCGGCATCGTACTCTTTGCCCGCCGGTTCTGCGCGTAACCTCGGGAGTCGCTCGCGGCGGTTGAGGCGCGAGGCATGCTAACAAAACGGCGCGATGTTCTCTCCCTCGCCGCTCCCCCGAACCCTCGAGGCGAGCTTTCGTGATCTCACGTCGGAGAGCGCGCCCACGCGCGTGGCGGCGATTCGAGACGTCGTGCGCCACTCGCTCCGGGGGGATGGCGCCCGCGCGCGGGCCATTCCCCTCCTAGAGAAAGCGCTTCGCAACGATTCGTCACCGGCCGTTCGCGCCCAAGCCGCGATTGGCTTGGCGGACGTCGTCGCAGAGGAAGCGCTTTCGACGTTGCTCGTCGCGGTCGAGGACGAGGACGAGCATGTGCGGCAGATGGCGCTTACGGCTCTAGGCGAAATAGGAGACGCACGGGCGACGCAGCGCCTCGGACGGGCGCTGCACGACGGCCGCCCGGAGGTGCGCTACCAAGCCGTGATTGCCTTTGCCCGCGTCGCAAAAGATGACCCGGCGGCCATCGCCACCGCGCTCGCGCAGGCCCTCGATGACGGCGACGAGGCCATTCGGTACATCGCGATGCGGGTCGCCGAGGAGTACGCGGCCGATGGTGAACCCCTTCGCGACGAGCGGTTGCAGGCGCGCGCCGAGCAACTGATCGAGACGCCGGACGAGGCGGTCGCCGTCGTTGCAGCGCTGTACTTGGCGCGGCTCGGCCGCGCGGCGGGGCGCGAGATCGTCCTCGACGTCGTGGCCGAACGGCGGACGACCCCGGAAATCGAGGACGAAGAGGCGTGCGTCGAGCTGGTCGGCCTGCTCGCGATGCGCGAGGCCGTCCCGCATCTGGAGCGGCGCGTCTGGGGGACGCGGCGTGCACTGCGAACCTTTCTTTCGTGGGGAGCCGGTGACCGAATGAGCTGCGCATGGCATGCGCGCATCGCGCTCGCGCTCATGGACCACGCCAAGGCCAGGGCGGAGATCATCGCCGATCTCGCGTCGTGGCGGCGCGACACGCGCGAGGCCGCTGTCGTCGCGGCGGGGCGCGCTCGGTTGGGCGAAGCTCGGGCCGCTCTCGAGGGCCTCGGGGCCAGCGTCGACGGCGCGCTCGTTCGCGAAGCGTTGGTCCGTCTCGCGGTGGACTTGCGAGGGTGTCCCGCGGGGCCATGATGCGAACCCCGCGGTCGCGGCTCATCATGAGCGTTACGTCCGCCGTCTCTCTGCTGGCCACGGCGGTCTGGCTCGGGGGGCTCACGGCCCTCGGGGGCCTGGTCGCGCCCGTGGTGTTCTCCATCGTCCCCATGCCGGCCAGCGCGGACGCGATGGTCCTCGTCTTTCGGAGATTCGACGTCGTCGCAATGACGTGCGCCGCGATCGTCCTTTCGACCGAGGCGCTGCGCAGAGCCGGGTCCCGCGCCGCGTTCGCGCAAACGGACTTGGCGCGCGCCAGCGTGTCTCTGGCCGCGGCCGCCGCGGCGGTGTTCCAGGGAACGCGCCTATCGCCACGCATCGCGGCGCTCCATGCGGGCGGCGTCGCGCGCGGCCTTGGGCCCGGGGGAATGGAACTGTCGCGACTGCATGACGTGTCCGAAAGCTGCGGAAAGGTCCAAGTTATTTTGCTTGTGGTGCTCGTCCTTCTACAGGTCGCAACTCTGTCGTTGGAGCCTCCGGCGCGTCGCGCCTCTCCGCGCTTGCCCGGCGTCCCGCCCGACGGGCTTTGATGCGCGCATTCGCGGGCGGGTCGTGGTCATGTCATACTCGCTCGCCGCTTTGAATTCGTATGGGCTTCGCACGTTTGCCCGTGCTGGTCGTTCGTGCGGGCTGGTCGTCCTGGTCTCGGCTGCGCTTCTACCCACCGGCGGTTGCGGGGCTGTATCGACGGACGTAGGCGTCGTGGGCGCGGGTGCGTACGACGCATCAATCAGCGACGACGCACCCACGGGCCTGCCCGCCGATGCGAGCTCCTGCCACCCGGGAAGCGTCGTGACGTTCGTGCCCAACGGCTACCGTGCCGCCGACGTTCGGACCGGTGCGTGCACCGACGCGCAGATCAGCGCTTACTTCGACGCGTGCTTCGGGTCCCATTCGTCCTCGGCCGCATGCAGTGCGTTCGGGCGGGACGCTTCGGCCGACGCGACCTGCGCCGCGTGCATTCTCACTTCCGACAGCGGCTCCCGATACGGTCCGCTGGTGGCCAGCGGCGCTCTCGTTCGGGCCAACGTTGCGGGGTGCATCGAGCTGACGGAGCCGCGCTTGCTCTCGTGCGCCAAGACTGTGCAAGCGGAGTCCGCGTGCGAGCTGGCGGCCTGCCAAGCCAATTGCCCCGTGGCGGACGATGATCCGAGCTCGCGGTTGGCGTACGAGGGGTGCGCCGCGGTGGCCGACACCGCCGGATGCAGCGCCTACGTCACGGCCCCACAGTGCGGAGTCGAGGGGCCCGACGGCGGCGTCGTCGCCGACGGCGCCTGCCTGCCGACGGGCCTCGATGCCGGCGACGGCAGCGCCGACGACGCCTTCATGGCGTTCTACTACTTTGCCGTCCCCCTCTTCTGTGGGGCGACCGCGGGCACAGGAGAGCCGGCCGATGCCACGACGGACCATGGCTCGTCCTCGGGGGTACCGTCCGTTGATGCGTCGTTGGCGGATGCGTCGTTGGCGGATGCGTCGTTGGCGGATGCGTCGTTGGCGGATGCGTCGTTGGCGGATGCGTCGTTGCGCGCTCCGCCGGGCGATGCGTCGTCCGCTGATGCGTCGTCAATCGGCGATGGGGCGTCCGGCCACGACGCGCCCAGCGAGCCGAACGACGCGAAGGCGCCGGTCGACGGGACCGACGGGATCGCGGCCGCTCCGTCGGATGCCGGCCCTGGGTAAGCCGGCGCGACGGACGTGATAAGACCCGCCCCGATGTCCACGGAGCCATTTCACGACGACGACCCCGACATCGCGCTCAGCCGCGTTCTTCGCGACGACGGCAGTCCGGACCCCGCGACCGATCCGCAGCTCCCCGCCGAGACCGTCCTGCGGGGCTACCGCGAGATGCGCAGACTGCGCCTTCTCGACGCGCGGATGACGATGCTGCAGAGACAGGGACGGATTGGCTTTTACGGCGCGGCCACCGGGCAGGAGGCGGTTCCCGTCGCGGCCGGCCTCGTCGTGGGGGAGAACGATTGGGTCTTTCCGGCGCTGCGCGAGCAGAGCATCATGCTGGTGCGCGGATTTCCGCTGCGAGCCTTCGTGGCGCAGATTTTCGGGAACGCGGGCGACGTACTCAAAGGCCGGCAGATGCCGAGCCACCCGTCGGGGCGGGCGGTGCATCAGGTTAGCTGGTCGTCGTGCATCGGATCGCAGATCCCGCATGCCGTGGGGGCCGCGTGGGCCATGCGCGCTCGCAAGACGGGCGCCGTTGCGGTGGCCTTCATGGGCGAAGGCGCGACGAGCCAGGGGGACTTTCACGCTGCGATGAATTTTGCCGGCGTCTGGCGGGTCCCCTGCGTGCTGGTCTGCCAGAACAATCACTGGTCGATCAGCGTGCCGGCGGCGCGTCAAACGGCGTCGCGGACGTTTGCGGTCAAAGCGCGAGCGTACGGTCTGCCCGGCATACGGGTCGACGGCAACGATTTTCTCGCGATGGCCGGGGTGCTCCGCGCGGCGCTCGACCGCGCGCGCACCGGCGCGGGGCCGACGTTCATCGAAGCGGTCACCTACCGCATGGGCGCGCACTCGACGAGCGACGATCCGGCGCGTTACCGTTCGCAAGTCGAGGTCGACCAGTGGGCCCGCAAGGACCCGCTCGACCGCCTGCGCCGCCACTTGGTCTGGTTGGGGCTCGTCTCGGACGATTCGGACGCCTCTCTCGACAGCGAGCTCTCCGCGGAGCTCGGGGCGGCGATCGACGAGGTAGAAACCTTGCCGCCGCCGCCCATCGAGTCGCTCTTCGACGACGTCTATGCCGAGATGCCGCGGCATTTGCGCGAGGAGCTCGAAGAGTTGAAAAAAAGTCGCGTCACGCCTACGCACGGGTAGAGCGAACGCAAGAGCGAGGAGACACCCCATGGCCAGCAAGACGTACGACGCGATCGTTATCGGTGGAGGTCCCGGCGGATACGTTTGCGCGATCCGCCTGGGCCAACTAAAGCAGAAGGTCCTTTGCGTCGAGAAGGACGAGGTGGGCGGGGTGTGCCTCAACTGGGGCTGCGTACCCAGCAAAGCCATCATCGCCACGAGCCACACCTTTGAAAAGGTGCAGCATGGGGCCACGTTCGGCCTACTCGCAGACAACCTCCGCATCGATCCGAACAAGCTGCAAGACTGGAAGGAGGGGATCGTCCAGAAGTTGACGGGCGGCATCCGGGGCCTCTTCCGAGGCAACGGCGTCGAGCTCCTTTATGGGGACGCGCGCGTCACGGGCCCAAAAACGGTCACGGTAAAAACGCGCGAGGGCGCGACCGAGACGTTCGAGGCCACCAAGGCGATCGTGATCGCGACGGGGTCATCCACCATCGAGATCCCGAGTTTCAAGTTTTCGGGCGGCAAAGTCATCGGCGCCAAAGAGGCGGTGAGTTTGCGTCAAATTCCGAAGCGCCTCTTGGTCATCGGCGGTGGGATCATCGGCATGGAGCTCGGCGGAGCGTACCAGCGCCTCGGCAGCGATTTGACCGTGGTGGAGGCGCTACCCACCGTTCTGACCGGCGTGGACGCCGATGTCGCGGCGGTCGTCGAGAGAACGTACACCAAGCGCGGTGCGAAGATCCTGAAGGGCGCCAAAGCGCTCGGCTACGAGGAGCAAAAGGACGGCTCGCTGGCGGTACGGATCGATGTGGGCGGAAAAACGGACACCCTCGTGACGGACGTCGTCCTGGTCGCCGTGGGTATGCGTCCGAACGGGGCGGGCGTGGGCCTCGAGCAACTCGGCGTGAAGGTCGAGAAGGGCTTCGTGCCAACCGACGGAGTCGGCCTGACAAACGTGCCGGGGATCTACGCCATTGGGGACTGCTCGAGCGTGCCGATGCTGGCCCACAAGGCGAGCAAAGAAGGCGAGGTCGTCGCCGAAGTCATCGCGGGGCACAAGGCCGCGAAAGATTGGGTGGCCGTGCCAGCCGCCATCTTCACCGATCCCGAGATTGCCACGGTGGGGTTGGGCGAACAGCAAGCAAAGGAAAAGGGCATCGAGGTGCGGGTCGGCAAGTTCCCGTTCAGTGCCCTCGGGCGGGCGATGGCCGTCAGCGAGACGGACGGCTTCATCAAAGTGGTGGCCGACAAGAAGACGCACGAGATCCTCGGCGTCCACATCGTGGGCCCCGAGGCGACGGACCTCATCAGCGAGGGCGCGCTTGCGCTCGAGATGCACGCATTTCTCGAAGACGTCGGTCTGACCATGCATCCGCATCCGACGCTGGGCGAGGGCATGATGGAGGCGAGCCTTCACGCCCTTGGGCAGGCGGTTCACATCATGAATCGGTGAAACGCGGACGCTCGGCCGCGAGCGCCATGTTTCGCGGCGTTTCGTGGCCGTGTGCGGCGCAGGGCTCGCACTCCCCCTCACCGCCGTCCTTTGAACCCCATCATGTTCTGAACGACCGCCTCGCTCTCTTCCGCCACCTCGGCCTGCTCCCTCGCGCGATCGGCGCAGTCCTCGCACAGCTTCTTCGATTTGCCGCCAACCTTCACGGTCACGAGCGCGTCGACCTCTCCACCGCACCCCTTGCAAGTGGGCATTGGCATCATCCTTTCGTCGGTTCGTCGTCGAAGTTCCGCGACGGGGTCTTCGAAAATCGCTCGGCCGGATCCGCTCTCCAGCATGCAACGAGTTCGTCCACGGCGCCGCGGACGACGGACGTCGACTCGTACGCCGCGCCGTTGGAGTCCACGAGAGATCCACGCGCACGGTTCCACGCGAGCCGCTCCTCTCCGCGGAGCGATCGAACGTGGATCACCCGTTCACGCCGATTGAGTGTGAAGCGCACGCTTGCCTGGCCGAGGGCGAGCCAGACGGAGTCGCCCAGTACGTTGCCGGACGCCGCCAGGCGATGCGCGCGGCCGAGTTCGAGCACATAGACGATGGTCGAGCGTACGTGGCCGAAGGCGATCTCCAACTCCGCTCCCTCATCCGTCGCCGGGAGCGACAGCGCACCGGCGAGCGCACGATGCCAACTCTCCGTCATGGCGGCCATTGTACCGGTTTCTTCGAACGCCGGGGAAGGACCGGCGGCGTCCCTCGATGCCAAAGGAAACGGAGCCGCTCTCGGACGATCCACGACACCTCCCACAGCCCGGCAGCCGTGGCTACCCCGCCACGGGGCCATGCGGCGGAGACGTGTTAGATTGTGGGTTATCCCCATGGGCATTTTCGATCGTATGGGCAAGGTCATCCAAAGTAACCTCAACGCGTTGCTCGAGAGAGCGGAGGATGACAGAAAGCTCATCGAGCTAAACCTCGACGAGATGGACGAGCAGATCAAGTCCGGCCACCAGGAAGTGGTGCAAGCCGTGGCGGCGGAGAAGCAACTCCGAAAGAAAACCGACGACCTGCGGGCGGATGTCGAGCGGTGGGACAAGCGCGCCGAGCTCGCGCTCAAGAGCGGTGACGAGGAGCTCGCGAGGGAAGCGCTGAAGCAAAAGAAACGGGTCTCCGCCGAGCGCGAGGTGGCCGATCGGGTGCGTGGTGAACAGCGGGACGTCGCGCTGCGGATGAAGGAGGATCTCGAGCGCATGAAGCAGAAGCTCGGGGCTCTGCGAATGCGGAAATCAACGATTGTCGCCCGAGCGACGCAGGCGCGTGGCGATGGGACCTCCGAGCGCCTGGGCGCCAAAGGAACGAGCGCGTTCGACAACTTTCGCCGCATGGAGGAGAAGATCGAGGGACGCGAAGCCGAGGGAGCGGCCATGCTGGAGGTCGACGAGGCGCTCGGCCGAGGCAAGACGGCGGAAGACGTCGAAGCCAAGTTTCGCGAGCTCGAGCGGCACGTGGGCCACAGCCAGGGGGGAGATCCCGGAGCGGCCGAAATGGATGATGAGCTTGCCGCGCTGAAAAAGCGCATTCGCATCTGACGCATTCGCTGCGGCGCCGAGGGGGCGCGCCGCGAAGGGCGCCCTTAAGGCGTCGGACGAAAGGCCCGTACCGACCGTCGGCCATGACACGAGCGCGCGCGTTCTCCCGCGACTCCTCGGTGCCGCCGCGCGGTGCGTCGCGGTGGACTTCGGGGCGCCCTCGCGACCGAAGCGGGGTGCCCCAGCCGGGTGACACAATCGCCGGCAAATACGAAGTGATACGCACGCTCGGCGAAGGGGGGATGGCCGTCGTCTTCGAAGCGTTGCACCTGCGCCTCCGCCAACGCCTGGCCATCAAGGTGCTTCGGCCCGACATTCCGGATTTCGTCGAGGTTCTCGCCCGGTTCGAGCGCGAAGCGCGCGCGACCGCGCGGCTTCGGTCCGTCCACACGGCTCGCATCGTCGACGTCGAGACGCTCCCCGATGGTCTTCCCTACATCGTGATGGAATACCTCGAGGGGCTCGATCTCGATGCGGCGCTCCACGCAAGCGGTCCGATGCCGGTGGAGCAAGCCATCGACATCGTGCTTCAAGTGACCGAAGCGATGGGGGAGGCCCACGGGCTCGGAATTGTCCACCGCGATCTCAAGCCGGCGAACCTCTTCGTCTGCCGAAGCACGGGCGACCGGCCTCTCGTCAAGGTGCTCGACTTTGGCATCTCGAAGATGGAAATCGAAGGCAGCGCGCGAATCACGCTGGCGCACGCCTATTTCGGGACGCCCTGCTACGCGGCTCCCGAGCAGCTCCGTTCCGCGGGAGACGCCGATTCGCGCAGTGACATTTGGTCGCTCGGCGTCATCTTGTTCGAGCTTCTCACGGGCCGCACTCCCTACGTGGGAGCGGCCACGTCGGTCATCGCGCAGGTGTTGTCGGACCCGATTCCATGGCCGCTCGAGTTTCGTCCGGATCTGCCACGTGACCTCGCCCGCATCATTCTTCGGGCGCTAAAGCGGGATCCGGCGGATCGGTTTCAGAGCATGCGCGAGTTCGCCGAGGCGCTCGAGCCCTTCGGACCGGCTGCGAGGAGCAGCGTGTCGCTCGCGCGTCCGCGCGGTCGGCTCGGCGAAATCCTCGTGGCCGACGGTCTTCTAAGCGAGGCGGACCTTCAGCGCGCGCTTGGCGTACAGCGCAGCACGGGGGTCTTGCTCGGCCGAGCTCTTCTTGATCTGGGCCTCGTCGCGCACCAGGACCTACTGACGGCGCTCGCGAAGCAGCAGGGCATCACGACGTCGCCGGCAGCCGCCGTTATCACCCAGCGCCCGCCCCGCGCCGCCGCGGACGTAAGCGAGACCCGGGCGACCTCGCGCCGCGTTACGCGCACGACCCGCCATGTCCTGCTCGCGCTTGCCGTCGCGATCCCTCTCGGCGTCCTTGGGGCGCTCGCCGTGGGAGCCGCCGTGCGCGCCTCACACCCGGCGATGACGCCGCCTCATGGGACGCGGTGACGCGCGGTGACGCGCGGTGACGCGATGAGGTCCTGCGGCCTTTCCGCCGAACCCCTCTCGCCATCCCATCGTCGCCCTCTCGTCTCTGCCCGTTGACAGGAACGCGCGGCGACGCACACTAAGGTCTGCGCGAGGCGGCGACGCCCGCGTCCGCGCGTGGCGAGTGGCCACGCCCGGCAACACCCGCAGGGAGCGATGAGCCCCGGCGAGAGGATAGAGAAAATGCATCCAGGAATGATGGCGTGGTGGCATGCGCGCAGGCGCGAAGCGTGCGGCGAGGGCGTGAGTGGGGCTTGTTTCGCGGGTCCGGGCGACTTCGGAAGCCGGCGCGAGGGCCACGGTGGGTGGGATTGGGGCCACGACCCGCACGAGCACGGCGGTGGGCACGGTCATGGCGGCGAGGATTTCGGACCGGGTGGGTTCGGAGTGCGTCGTCCGTTGCGGTTTCTCTCGTTCAAGCTCGACTTGGACGACGCACAAGTCACGGAGCTGGCCACCATTCTCAACGAGCTCAAGACCGAGCGCGCGCAGGCGGCCGTGGACCACCGGCGAACGACGTCCGCGCTGGCGGATGTCGTGGCCGGAGACGCGTTCGATGAGGCGAAGGCGCATGCCGCGGCCGATCAGCGCGTAAAAAGTGCCGAGCGAGTCGAAGCCGCCGTGGCGCGTTCCCTCGGCCGCATTCATGGTCTGCTCAAGCCCGAGCAACGGAGCAAGCTCGCGTACCTGCTTCGCACGGGCGCGCTCAGCATGTAGGGAGGACCGAGCGGAGGGCTGAGCGGACGGAGCTCGCGGGTTTCGCACGCCCAAAAGGCGTTCCAATCGCCGGGGGGGCCGCCAGGGGGCGCGCCTCCCCGTGTGCTAGAGAACGCGCCGAGCGCCGTGAAATTCGTCGATTCGTGCGAAGTGAAGATCGTTGCGGGAGCGGGAGGCAACGGATGCGTTGCCTTTCGCCGCGAGAAATACGCGCCGCACGGGGGTCCCGCGGGGGGGGACGGCGGCAAGGGCGGAGACGTGGTGTTCCTCGGCGACGAGGGCAAGACCACGCTGCTCGATGTAGCACTCTCGCACAGGCTGGAAGCGGAGCGCGGGGAACACGGGCGCGGCAAGGACCAATACGGCAAAGCCGGCAAGGAGCTCGTGGTGACGGTGCCGGTGGGCACCCAATGCTTTGACGCCGTGACGAGCGAGCCGATCTTCGATATCGACGTGGCCGGAAGACGGATCGTCGTGGCTCGGGGCGGTCATGGAGGGAGGGGCAACATCCACTTCGCCACGCCGCACGATCGCGCGCCGCGCCGGGCCGAACCTGGACAGCCGGGCGAAGAAAAGAGCGTTCGACTCGAGCTCAAAGTGATGGCCGACGTGGGGCTCTTGGGCTTTCCAAACGTCGGCAAAAGCACGTTCATTCGTGCCGTGTCACGCGCGCGGCCCCTCGTGGCCGACTATCCGTTCACGACGCTCGCTCCGCACCTGGGCGTCGTTGCCGTCGACTCCGAAACGAGCTTCGTGATCGCCGACATCCCCGGGCTGATCCCAGGCGCCGCCAAGGGGGCAGGACTTGGGGTGCGATTTTTGAAGCACGTCGAGCGAACGCGCGCACTGCTGCATTTGGTCAGCGTCGACCCGGGCGAGGGTCGCGATCCGGTGGCCGACTTCGACGCCATCAACGCGGAGCTTTTGCAATTCGATCCGGGCCTCGCGAAGCGGCCGCAGATCGTCGCGATGAGCAAGGCGGACTTGCCGGACGCCCGCGAGGCATGGGGCCGCACACGAAGCGCTTTCGCGCATCGCGGAGTGGACCTCCAGCTGCTCTCCGCCGCCACCGGGGAGGGAGTGCGCGACGTACTCACGGCGTTGTACGCTCTTGCTTCCAAGGCGTGAGCGACGATACCGACAAGACGGAAGACGCGACCCCGCGGCGACTCCGGCGGGCGATCGAGCAAGGCGATAGCGGCGTCAGCGCGTACGCGGCGCAGGCCGTCGCCTTCGTGGCGGCGGCGGCGCTTGCTCCTTCGGCGGTCCGTGCGCTGGCGGCGCGTACCCATGAGGACCTACGGCGTGCCATCGCGCGCGCTGCGTTCTCGAAGGTGGCGGGCTCGGATCTCGCCGCGGTGCCTGCGGCTGCGCTCGCGACCGAGCTGGTGTCGCTCGTGGTCCCTTTGCTCGCCGCGGTGGCGTGCGTCGGGGCCGTCGCGCACCTCGTGCAGACGGGGGGCCTATTGGCGTTGAAGCGCCTGACGCCGGATCTTGAGCGGCTCAACCCCGTGGCGGGCATCAAGGGGCTCTTCTCTGCGTCGCGCGCGTTCGCGGTCGTCCGCGCGCTGCTCGGAGGGTCGCTGGCGGCCGCGCTCGCGTACGCCGGGCTGCGCGATCATGTTGCGGACGTGGCTCACCTGGCGGGCCACGCGCGCTCGGCGGGCGTGCTCGTTGCCGCCCTGACCGCCGGTCTCGCGTGGCGGCTCGCGCTGGCAGGGCTGCTGCTCGCCGCGCTCGACGTCGCGTTCACGCGGCGCGCGTGGCGGCGGCGGCTCCGCATGAGCAAGGACGAAGTAAGGCGTGAATACAAGGACGCCGAAGGCGACCCGCAGCTCAAAGCCGCGCGCGAGCGAGCGCACGCGGAGATGATGGCGCACGCGACGATCGCCAACGTGAGAACCGCGAGCGTCGTCGTGGTGAACCCGACCCACCTGGCATGCGCGCTGCGTTACGACGAAAAGAGAGGCGACGAGGCGCCGGTCGTCGTTGCCAACGGAGAAGGCGACTTGGCGGCGCGCATCGTGCAGGCCGCCCACGATCACGTTGTCCCTGTGCTGCAGGACATTCCGCTCGCCCACGCGCTCGCGGAGCTCCAGACGGGCGACGTCATCCCGGAGGCGCTGTACGAAGCCGTCGCGGAAATCTTGAGGTTAGTTTTGTTGTCACCAAGGTGACGCTGTGTCTCTCTCCGCCTTGCCTCCGGCAAGGCTCCGTTCGACGATCCTGGGTCGAAGGACACGTCGAGGGGAGTGGAACTCCCCTCGAGCACCCCATCCCGGAACGTCACGTGAATCTGTGTCTCGCTCCGCCCTTCGGGCTCCGCTCGACGACGGCGGCTCGCTGACGTGGCTCTTTGGACCCGGCGCCTGTTTGAGCGGGAGGCGCGCTTGTTCGAGACGGACGCGTCCCTTGCGCTTACAGAGGCATGCCTCAAGGAGACCGACGCGTCCCTCGCGCTTACGGACGCATGCCTCAAGGAGACCGACGCGCTCCTCGCGCTCACAGACGCACGAGCGGCAAAAGTCGGGCGCAAAGAGGCAGTCGAGCGGAGCCAGAGGCGGAGCGAGACACAGCTGTCCGTGACGTTCCGGGATGGGGTGCTCGAGGGGAGTTCCACTCCCCTCGACGTGTCGTGCTAGCCAGACCCGTCGAACGGAGCCTTGCCGGAGGCAAGGCGGAGAGAGCACAGCGTCACCCGGGTGACATTTAACAAAACCTGGTCAGATTGCGCACGATCCGCTCGCCGCCCAGGACATGAAGGTCGTCCTCGATGCGGACACCCCCGAGCGGCGACAGGGCGAGGACCGTGTTCCAGTCGACGAGGGCCGCCGCTGGACCGGAGCGGAGGGGCTCGAGCAGATCGTCGATGAAGTAGACGCCCGGCTCGATCGTGAATACCTGGCCGACGGCGACGTCGGTGGTGTTGCGCAGAAACGCGTTGTCGGCGCGGGCGGGCCTGCGTGCGCAGCCCACGTCGTGGGTCTGCAGACCAAGGGAGTGTCCGAGGCCATGGGGATAGAACGCGCGCGTGACGCCGCGCGCCACAGCTTCGTCGACGGATCCGCGCACGAGGCCCACGTCGCGCAGCACCGAGGCGACCCCGCGGTGCGACTCGTCGTGCAGATCTTCGTACGGTGACCCGACGCGCACGGACGCGCAGAGGCGCCTTTGCAAGCGGTCGACGCCGGCGATGAGCTCGGCGAACGCGGCCGCCGCCGACCCGGTTCCTTTGATCCAGGTCCTCGTGATGTCGGCTCCGTATCCGCGGCACGTAGCCCCGGCATCCACGAGGAGTGTCTCGGCTTCTCGCCTCACGGCACACCGGCCGTACGCGACGTGGTGAAGCGTGGCGGCGTTCGCCCCCAACGCCACGATGTTCTTGTACGGCGTCTCCCCGTCGTCCTGCGCGGTGGTGCGAAGATAGAGCAGGTGCAGGTCGAGCTCCGTCTCGTCGCCGGCCAGGAACGCTTCGCGAAGGGCTTCATGGCCGGCCCAGGCCCGACGGTTTGCCTCGGCGATGCACGCGACTTCGTACGGCGTCTTCTGGACGCGCAGCGCGTCGAGCGCGCGGACGAGCGCGGGCGGGTTGATGCAGGCTGCGTCCGGCGCCGCTCCGGCGCCGCGAAGCTCGCCGACCCACGCCACGCGTCCGGCGCCCACGTGCTGTTTTGCCTCCGCGGGGTTCGATGTGCCCACGACGTCGAATCGCGTCAAGAAGACGTCGCTCTCGGGCGGCGCCGCCTTCTCCCAGAAGCCGCGCTGGACCACGCGCACGAGCTTTGGCCTGCGCCCCGGTCGAAGGACGAGCACGCCCTCCGGCTCCGCCAGCGGGAGCCAGTGCTGCCAGGGGGGGGAGGCCCGTAGGGGCCAGAATTGGTCGTCGAACTCGGTGCGCTTGACCAGACCCCCGGACGAAATCGCGACGCAATCCCACTTCTGCTCGGTGAGGATCTCGGCGTACGCGCGCTCCAGCGCCGCGACGTGATCCACGTAGAGCCCATCGAGTTCGATCATCGCCCCCCATCTTACCTTGTCCTCCAGCGCGGGCAGGGGTGCCGTCCTGACGAACCCGCTTGAGGCCGCGGCGTTTACAATGCGCATCAAGGCTGCTAAACGACCCGCGCTCGTCCGTCCCCGGAGTCTGGGGCGTGGACGAGACGAGGCGTGCTGAAGCGTCTGCCATCGCAGGCGGCCAACCACTCGGAATCGCGGGCGTTGCCGGCCAAAGAGGGGGGCCTCGCCCAAAGAAACCATCGAGAGGTTTGCATGGAGTCGATCTCGTCACGCCGCGGAGAGCGGCGGTTCCGGTCTCTGCTCGCGACAGCGGCGGTCCTGGTGTTTTCCCTTTTCGGCGGCTCCGCGCTCGCCGCGGGGTTGGTCGCAGGCTCTGGCCACCACGCCGGAGGGGAAGACTCGCTCGTCATTCCCGCCCAGCTCGACACGCTCGAGTTCTTCGGCGTACCCGCCAGCCGGCTGCTGATGCTCGGCCTCATCGTCTCGGCGCTCGGCGTCGTCTTCGGCTTGGTCGTCTACAAGCAGCTCGAAAATATGCCCGTGCATCGATCGATGCGCGAGGTCTCCGAGCTCATCTTCGAGACGTGCAAGACCTACCTCTACACGCAGGCCAAGTTTCTCGGCCTTTTGTGGCTCTTCATCGGCGCGGTCATCGTCGTGTACTACGGCGTCTTGAAGGGTGAGCCGGCGGGCGTCGTGCTGCTCATCCTCACGTTCAGCATCATCGGGATCGCGGGGAGCGCGACCGTCGCCCTCTTCGGCATCCGCGTGAACACGTTCGCCAACTCGCGCACGGCGTTCGCCAGCCTCAAGGGCAAGCCGTTCCCCGTCTACGCGATTCCGCTCAAGGCCGGGATGAGCATCGGAATGCTGCTGATCAGCATCGAGCTCGCGTTCATGCTCGCGATCTTGACCATGATCCCGCACGACTACGCCGGCAAGTGCTTCATCGGCTTCGCCATCGGCGAGTCGCTGGGCGCCGCCGCCCTCCGCGTCGCGGGCGGCATCTTCACCAAGATCGCCGACATCGGGTCCGACCTGATGAAGATCGTCTTCAAGATCAAGGA
The DNA here is from genome assembly GCA_963831555.1 of uncultured delta proteobacterium. Classification (GTDB taxonomy): domain Bacteria; phylum Myxococcota_A; class Polyangia; order Polyangiales; family Polyangiaceae; genus Palsa-1150. The sequence continues at coordinate 242,959 of CAWHQT010000004.1, read as the reverse complement.
AGACGACGCCCGTAACCCCGGCGTCATCGCCGACTGCACCGGAGACAACGCGGGCGACTCCGTGGGTCCGAGCGCGGACGGGTTCGAGACGTACGGCGTCACGGGCGTGGCCCTGATCGTGTTCATTCTCCTCGCGGTCGCCGACCCCGTCGTTCAAGTCCAGCTCCTGACGTGGATCTTCGTGATGCGCGTGCTCATGATCATCTCGAGCGCGGTCAGCTACTTCGTGAATGAAGCGATCAGCAAAGCCCGTTACGGAAATGCCTCCAAGTTCAACTTCGAAGCGCCGCTGACACAGCTCGTGTGGATCACGTCGCTCGTGTCGGTCGCGTTCACGTTCGCGGCCTCGTACGCGCTCATCCCGACGCTGAGCGCCGACGATTCGCAGTGGTGGAAGCTCTCGGCGATCATCACGTGCGGCACGCTGGCGGGGGCCATCATCCCGGAGCTCATCAAAGCGTTCACCTCCACCGAGAGCGCCCACGTTCGCGAAGTCGTGATCTCTTCACGAGAGGGTGGGGCATCGCTCAACATCCTCTCCGGGCTCACGGCGGGGAACTTCAGCGCGTTCTGGATGGGAATCGTCCTGCTCTCCCTGATGGGCATCGCTTATTTCATCAGCCAGATGGGCCTCGCCGCGACGATGACCGTCAGCGGCGTGGACGTCTCGCCCGTCTTCGCGTTCGGCCTGGTCGCGTTCGGCTTTCTCGGCATGGGCCCGGTCACGCTCGCGGTGGACTCGTACGGGCCCGTGACCGACAACGCCCAGAGCGTCTACGAGCTCTCGCTCATCGAGACCATTCCGGGCATCCGGGCGGAGCTCAAGAAAGACTTCGGCTTCGACGTCGACTTCGAAAAAGCCAAGCACATGCTCGAAGAGAACGACGGCGCCGGCAACACCTTCAAAGCCACCGCCAAGCCGGTTCTCATCGGGACGGCGGTCGTCGGGGCGACCACGATGATCTTCGCCATCGTGGTCCTCCTGACCGACGGGCTCACCAATCCGGACAAGATCCAAAAGCTGTCGATCCTGCATCCGCCCTTCTTGCTCGGGCTCATCGCGGGAGGGTCGGTCATCTACTGGTTTACCGGCGCCAGCATTCAAGCCGTGACCACGGGCGCGTACCGGGCCGTCGAGTTCATCCGGGCGAACATCAAGCTGGACGGCGCCGAGAAGGCGTCGATCGCGGACAGCAAAAAGGTGGTCGAGATCTGCACGACGTACGCGCAAAAGGGGATGTTCAACATCTTCCTCGTGGTCTTTTTCTGCACGCTCGCGTTCGCGTTCCTCGACCCGTTCTTCTTCGTCGGTTACCTCATTTCGATCGCGCTCTTCGGGCTCTTTCAAGCGCTCTTCATGGCGAACGCCGGCGGCGCGTGGGACAACGCGAAGAAGATCGTCGAGGTGGAGCTGAAGGAGAAGGGGAGCGAGCTTCACGCGGCGTGCGTCGTGGGAGATACCGTCGGCGATCCATTCAAGGATACGAGCAGCGTCGCGATGAATCCCATCATCAAGTTCACGACGCTCTTCGGCTTGCTCGCGGTCGAGCTCGCGAACGACGCCGCCCATCCCATTGCGCGCGAGACCACCGCCGTCGTGGCGGCCGTCTGCTTCGCGGTGGCGCTCGTCTTCGTGTGGCGAAGCTTCTACGGCATGCGCATCGAGGTGGGCACGCGATCCGAGGCGGCTCCCACCGGCGAGAAGGCCGCGAGCCAGGGCCTTTAGTCGGACACTCCACGCGCCGGAGCACGAGGACCGCTCGCAGCCGCCTCTTCGCGCGGCGTGGGTCGACCCAAAGGCCACCCGGGGCGAATGCTGGACAGCAGCGAAGCATCGGCCGTCGACTGCGGTCGCAACTTTATACCCTGGTCAGCATAAGTGGCCTTCACATGTACGCTGTGGACGGTATCCAGTCCATTCCGCCACCTCCTTGCGTGAATGAGGCGGCGCACTGGGCTATAGTGGGATGTATTAGGGGTCCCTGGGACCGTATCCGGAGGAGAGATTCACAATGAAAGCCGTAGTGTCACCCAGAGTCGGGTCGCTCCTGCGAGTGGTCGCTGTGCCATTGGCCATGATCGGAGCGGGATGTTCCTCGGATAACAGTCTCCCCTCGTCCGGACAGAGTTCGGGCACCAGCGAGGCCCCCAATTCCGGCAGCAGCAGCGGAGCCGGTGGAGGGACCGCCACCGGCTCGAGCGGAATCACGGGGAGCGTCACCGGTGCAAGTGGTGCCGGCACGACCGGCACGGCGGCTTCGGGGACGGCCACGTCGGGCACGGCGGCTTCAGGGATGGCCGCGTCGGGCACGGCGGCTTCCGGAACGGCCACGTCGGGCACGGCGGCTTCCGGAACGGCCACGTCGGGCACGGCGGCTTCCGGAACGGCCACGTCGGGCACGGCGGCTTCCGGAACAGCAGCTTCCGGAACGGCAGCTTCGGGCACCGCGACCTCCGGCACGGCGGCTTCGGGCACGGGCGGGGGTGGCGCCGGGGACGCGGGCATGGGAGGCCCCTCGCTGTGCACGCAGGCCCTGGCCCCGCCAATCTCGGCGGTGATCTGCGATGGATTCGAGACCACGCCGAGCGATTTCACGGCGACCCCCGCGGGAAGCATGACGGCGGACACGACGCAGTTTTATCGCGGGAAGACGTCGATGAAGTTTTCGTCGAGCACCATGGCCTATCTGACGGAGTCGAAGTCGTTTACCGGAACGACAAAGGCGACCAACAACAACTTTTGGGGTCGCTATTTCTTCTTGAGCGACGTTACGGCCGCGACGCCCACGGCGTTCCCGCAATCTCACGCGGTGTTTGGCACCATGGTGGGAACGGATACCTCGAATGCTCAGGCGGATCAGTTTCACTTCGTGGGGGGCTCGCGCGGCAGGTTGCAAACGCAGATCGAGTTCGCAGGCGACGTGTTCAGTGACAACGAAAAAACGCCCGCGGCCACCGACCCGGAGTATCCGACCATGGCCGCCGGCTGGCAATGCTGGGAGTGGCACATCCAGCCCGATGACTCCTACGATTTCTACATCAACGGGGCGGATATCATGGAGATGCAGATCGTCGCCGGCAAGGGCACGCTCAACGGAGGCAATTTCTCTCCGCTGCCGACCGTCACGAGCTTGGAAATCGGGTGGCAGTACTTCGGCACGGGGCTATTCGCGGGATGGATCGACGAAGTCGCCGTGGGCCCGAATCGCATCGGGTGCGGCAACTAGAAACTAGAGCCCGCCTTCCCAATCATGGACGCCATCGTTTGGCGCCTTCAAGGCGCCGGATGGCCTATTTCGGCGAGCCACTGGCTTACGGTCAGGACGCGAACACCGTGTATTGTGCGGCCGAGGATAGGACCGAAGTCTGCAATGTCGCCGGTCAGGAGCACCTCGCAATGCGAGGCCACAGCGGCGGCCAGAATGGGCACGTCCTTCGGAGGCAACCCGTGGCCTGCGTCGAGCACTACGACCGCGCGCGTGATCTCGACCTGTTGCACGAGCGCTTTGAGACGCACCATTGCATCGGGGCGCTTGCGGGCAAGGTTTCGTTCCGCTTCATCTGCGGCATAGGGTGACGTGACGAGACGGAACGTCGCGATCTCCCAGAGACGCGTCAGCCCGCCGCCGGTGCGCCACGCCGCAGAAAATAGCACGTTGGCGTCGAGGAAGACACGGGTCACGCGGGATTGCGGTGCGGCACGGCGTCCGGATCGAGACCCAGCGCACGCACTTCTTCGCGGGCTGTTTCGTAGTCGGCCGCGTCGACGGCGTTGGACAGAAGAAACTCTGCGACGCGCCTGTCGTCGTACATTTCGAGCGCAGTCGAGAACGCGGGACGCAGCAAGATGCCCTCGTCGCGCTCCTCGGCGATGACGAGCGACCCGTCGTGCAGGCCGAAGCGCTTGCGCAACGCCGAAGGGATCGTGAAGACCCCCTTCTTGCCGAGCTTACCCGTTTCGCTGTAGTGCGCCATGCCGAGCCCTGAATTGCGGATATTCTGACATTCGGACGCTCGAAAATCAAGGACAGGCCTACACGCCCCGCGTCGACCCCCTATGCGAATCGGGGCCCCCTCCCGATAGGCGGGAGACGAGCCCGTCGCGGACCGCCGGCCACTCCTCGGCCACGATCGAGAAGAGCACCGAATCGCGGACCGTGCCGTCGTCGCGCCGCGTGGAACGACGGAGGGTCCCTTCGTAGCGCGCGCCGAGGCGTGCGATGGCGATCTGCGACCGCGCGTTGCGCACGTCCGTCTTCAATTGGACGCGTCCGGCGCCGAGGACATCGAAGGCGTGGGCGAGGAGCTGCAGCTTCGTCTCGGGGTTAACCCTCAATCCCCAGACCGTTCGCGCGTAGGCGGTCGCTCCGATCTCGAGCCGCGCGTCGGCCTGCGCGGCGTCCAGATACGACGACGTGCCCACCACCGCCTCCGCCGGGAGTCCCGCGTACGGGCGCCTCAACCGCACAATCCAGATGAGCCGGCCCTCGGCAATTCGCTTTGCGAGAATGCTTGCATAGGCCTCCGGGTCGCGCGGACGGCCTGGAAGGTGGCGCCAGACGGCGTCGTCGTCCAACGCACGAAAGAGCGGGGCCGCGTCGCGCTCCGGGACGCACGACGTGAGCTCGACCACCTCGCCGGTCAGAGACTTCACCGCCGGCGGCCAGACCATAGCTCGCCACGGAGCGTCCTCCGGCCTCGGATTGGAAATGGGGACGAACGGCGCCACCACGACCTCGCCGGGGGTAGCATGCGGGTATGCCGACGCTCGCAGGGGGGAGCCAGCCCTGTGCAGCCCAAGGGCCGCCACGGCTTGCGGGAGACGACCGACCCATCTAGGGTCGCACGTACGCCGTGTGCGCCGCCCCGGACATCCACGAAGAGGTAGGCGCATCCGCGGCTCCGACGTCGCGGCTCACCGCGTGCGACCTCAAAGGAGTGCGGTTTCTCATCGTCGATGACGATGACGATTCCCGTGAGATCCTCTGCGCGGCTCTCGAACATTGCGGCGCCCAGGTCTTCTCGGCCTCTTCGGCCGCCCGCGCCATCGCGCAAGCGAATTCGGCGCGTCCCGACGTGCTCGTATGTGACATCGGGATGCCGGGCACCGACGGGTACATGCTCTTGCGGCAATGGCGCGCGTTGCCCGAGAGTGCCGGGGAACGAACCGTTGCCGTCGCCGTCACCGGGTTCGCCCGACGCGAAGACGAGCGCCGCGCGATGGACGCGGGGTTTCAGGTCCATCTCGCCAAACCGATCGACCTCCAACGTTTCACGGAGACCGTGGCCAAGCTGGTCGGCCGTTCGGTCGGCTGACATGGTCTCCTTCGTTGGGCTTCGCGCTCGCTCGGAAAGGGGCCGGCGGTGCCTTTCACCGTAACGGACTTGGTCCTCGCCATGGAGGCGATCGCACCCACGCGCTTCGCGGCCGCTTGGGACAACGTGGGTCTCCTCGTGGGTGACCCCGCGGGTCCGCTGTCGCGGATCCTCCTCACGATCGATTGCACCCGAGAGGTCGTCGACGAGGCGCTGCGTGAGGGGTGCGACGCCGTGGTCGCGTATCATCCCGTCGTCTTCGACGCGCAGAAGCGATTCTTGGCCGGCTCGGCCGCGTACGCGCTCGCGCGCGCCGGCATCGCGGCGTATTGCCCGCATACGGCGCTCGATGTCGCCGAGGGCGGCACCAACGACGTCCTCGCGGATGCCCTCGCAATGACCCATCGGTCTCCGCTCCGGCCGATGGATCCGGCCGGGTCCGAGCTCAAGCTCGTGACCTTCGTGCCGCCCGAGCACGAGGACTCCGTGCGTCGCGCGCTCTTTGCCGCCGGGGCCGGGCGCATCGGGCGCTACGCGTCGTGCAGCTTCCGCGTCGCGGGCACCGGAACCTTCTTTGGGGAGCCGGGCACCAATCCCGCGGTGGGTAGCGCGGGGCGGCTCGAAAACGTGTCCGAGCTGCGGCTCGAAACGCGCGTCCCTCGCGCCCGGGTCGACGCGATTGTGCGCGCGCTTCGCGAGAGCCATCCCTACGAGGAGCCCGCGTTCGACCTCGTACCTCTCGCGGAAGACGCGGGGGGCCTGGGGTTCGGTCGGATCGGCGCCGTCGAAGCCGCTCCTGCGGCCTTTCATGTCCAGCGTGTGAAAGAGGCGCTTGGAATCGACCGGGTGCTCGTCGCAGGCGACCTCGGGCGGGAGGTCGCGCGCGCCGCCGTTTGCGCCGGCAGCGGGGGGGAGTTCGTCCGCGACGCCGTCGCCTCGGGAGCCCAGCTCTTGCTGACCGGCGAATTGCGGCATCACGACGCCCTTCGCGCAAAGGCGGCCGGCATGATCGTCGTTGGCGTACTCCACTCCGTGAGCGAGCGGGGGGCGCTGCGCACGCTCGCGCACCGTTTGCGCGTGCGTTTGCCTTCGGTGTCCATCCTTCAGAGCCGCGCCGACGCCGACCCGTTCGTCATCGCGTAGGGCTTCCTTCGCCTTCGCCGCGCGCGGCGATCCCGGGGACGGTGCGCGGTGCGGGTAGCGGTAGGTGCGAACGACGTGAAGCACGCGCGTGCGCGGTGACGCACTGCATAACGCCGTTGCCGTTCTTTCGAGTGTCGCCCGTCCGCGCTAAAGACGTGGGGTGCGCCAAGCAAGCCTCGACGTGAGCCCCACGCCCTCGCGCTCGTCCGCTGAGGGGGCCGACCCCGAGGGAGCCCTATCGCCGGAGCTGCTCGTTCGCTTGCACGACGTCATGCTGCGCGCCCGTTGCCTCGAAGAGCGCCTCATCCGAATGAACAAGCAGGGGGATGGATTCTTCTGGGTCGGCGGTCCCGGCGAAGAAGCGCTCAACGCGAGCGTCGGGGTCCTTATCCACAAGGGACAAGGTCCGCAATACGACTACGCGCACCTGCACTATCGGTCCACCGCGACGCTGGTCGCCATGGGGGCCGATCCGGTCGACGTGCTCCGGCAAATGAAGAACGTGGCGGCCGACCCGTATTCAGCGGGAAGAAACTTCTGTAACCACTACTCGGTACGCCGCTGGAACGTGGTGCCCGTGTCGTCCCCGATCGAGGTGCAGTTCGCCATGGCGCCGGGGACGGCGCTGGCCAACAAGCGCGCGGCCGGCCGGGGGATCACGATCGTGCAGGGCGGGGACGCGGGAACGGCGGAGGGCGATTTTGCGACGTGCCTCATCTGGTGTTCGCGGCCTGGGCGCGAACTGCCGTGCCTCATGATCGTGGCGAACAACGAGTGGGGCATCTCGACGCCCGCGTCCGAGCAGCACGGCGAGAAGCACGTGGCGGACCGTTGCAAGGCGTTCGGAATCAAGAGCGCCGTGATCGACGGCAACGATCCCGAAGTGGCCTACCGCGAAGTGAAGCGCGCGATGGACTACGTTCGCGTGGAGCGGCGCCCATTTCTTCTGGAGGCCACGGTGTCGCGCCTCTACGGGCATTCCTCGGCGTCCGGCGCCAACTTCGTGCCCGACGAGGTGGACTGTCTCGTTCTTTTCGAGCGGAAGCTCGAAGAGCGCAAGATTCTGACGCGCGCGGCGATGGACGAGCTTCGCGCGAAGTACACCGAGCATCTGCTCGACGCGAGCCGCCGTGTGCGCGAAGAGCCCCAGCCGAAGCCCGGAGCGATCTGGGACCACGTCTTCGCCGAGACGGACCTCGTGCACGAGCCGCACGATCCGAAGCCGGAAGGCCGAAACGGAACGCACTGATGGCCACCCTCGTTCAAGCCATACGGCTTGCCCTCCACGTCGGAGAAGAACGTCTGGGCGTCACCGACGTCTTCGGCCAAGACGTCGGCCCGCCCCTCGGCGGCGTCTTCACCCAATCGCAGGGTCTGCGCACGGCGTGGAACTCGCCGCTCGACGAGCGAGGGATCGTCGGCACCGCCATCGGACTCGCCCTCGCCGGGCAGCGGCCCGTGGCCGAAATTCAATTCTGCGATTACGCGTTCAACAGCATCGATCTCCTCAAGCTCGCGGGGGGCATTTGCTGGTCTTCTGCGGGCGACTGGAACTGCCCGATGGTGCTCATGACGCCCGTCGGCAGCGGGATCCGGGGGAGCATCTATCATTCGCATTCGTTCGACGCGCAGGCCACGCGGATTCCCGGATGGAAGACCGTGATGCCGAGCAACGCGCTCGACGCCTACGGCCTGATGCTGTCGGCGATTGTCGATCCGAACCCGGTGATGTTCCTCGCGCCCAAGGCCCTCATGCGCACGAAAGGGTCCGCGAGCGAGCGCATCCCCGGCGAGCCCGACGACGACCGAACGCTCTCGAAGATGATCGACGCTCCGCTCGGGGACCGTTCGCGCTGGCGGCCCGAGTGGCCGGACGTGAAGGATCATTTCATTCCGCTCGGCAAAGCGCGCACGTGCCGGCAGGGCAGCCACGTGACGGTGGTGACCTACGGACGGATGGTGCACGTTGCGCTTTCGGCTGCCGAGCGGTTGGCGGCCGAAGGGATTGACGTGGAGGTCTTGGACCTTCGCTCTCTCTCGCCCTACGACTGGGAGGCTGTCGAAGCGAGCGTGCGCAAGACGGCGCGCGTTCTCTTCCTCAACGAGGACACGGACGTGACCAACTTTGGCGAGCACCTCTTGCGGCGCACGATCGAAGAGCTCTTCTACGAGCTTCACGCGCCTCCGCGGCTGCTCGCAGGCGCCCACGTTCCGGGCGTCGGTCTTTCCGACGCGCTGGAACGTGCGAGCGTACCGCAGATCGATGACGTTGTTCGGGCGCTGCGGGCGCTCGCCCAACACGCTTCGTGAGCAGCTAGGGGCCGCAGAAGTTACCCGGAGAGACGCATCGCGGCGGCGCGCCGGCGCAGATGCCCGTGCAGCAATCGGCATTCGAATTGCAGTTCTTGCCGTCCAACAGGCACGGCGCCGTGCAAACGGAGACCCCTTCGATGGCGCTGAAGGTGCAGTCGCCCAGGCAGCACTCGCCCTTCTGGGTGCACGGGGCGGACATCTCGCGGCACTGCCCGCCGCCCAAATCGCACCGCCCCGTCGATTGGTTGCACGTGCCGGAGCAGCAGTTGACTCCCGCGTCGTCGCCGCACGCTTCGCCGCTCGGAAAGCAGGAGCCGGGCGGCTCGGTGCATCGATCGCTATCGCATCGGCCGCCGCAACAATCGCTGTCGTTGCTGCACGACGTGCCGGCCGTTCGGCAGATCGTGCCGCCGCAGGTGCCAGCGTTGCACGCGAGCGAGCAACACGAAGCGGCGCTGTCGCAGGATGCGCCGTTGGCTCCGCAGAAAGGAGTGCAGATCAAGGCGCCCGAAGGCCCGCGCGGCTCGCAGCGGTTGCTGCAGCACTCGCTTCGCGCCGAGCAGGCCGCACCCGGAGCCTGGCACGTGCCACCCGGCAGGCAGTAGCCCGATTCGCATCGGTTGCTGCAGCAATCCGTGGGAAAGCGACAGGCCACGCCATCCGAGCTGCATTGAACGCAGCCCGCGGCGTCACGGTGGCCACCGCCGAAAGCGCGCCCGTCGCCCAAATCCGAAGGAGCGTCCGGCACGCTGTCGGTCGAAGTCTCGACCGAAGCGTCTGCCGACGCGTCGGACACCGTGGCGTCGTCGACGGGCCCCGCCTCGGACGAGGCATCGCCCGCGAGGGTCGAGAGATCGACCTCTTCGCCTCCGCAGGCCGCGAGAACCCCGAGCACGATCCATAGGAAGCGTCGTGTGGGCACGTCAGTCCACCTCCACGGCGAGGCGGGCGCCGAAGAGCAGGTCGACCATGGGCTCGTCGAAGATCAACGCGCCGTTCAGAACGTAGTGTTGAAAACGCAGGAGCTCGGATACGTCAACCAACGCGCCCAACGCGATGTGCGGGCCAAGGGCCACATCGAATACGCCCGCGGCATCGACGGCGGGATTGACGCGAACGGCGTGCTCGGGTTCGCTCGTCGCCAGCGCTTCGCCGTCCAGCGACGTGATTCGGAGCGAAGGGCCGGCCTGCAGTTCGAATGCGAGCGGGCCGGCGTCGATGCGCGCGCGCGCCGTGAGTCCGACGCTCGCCTGGGTGAACTGGCCGCTGAACGTCGCGCTCTCGAGGGATGTCCCGGGTCCCGCTTGGACGAGGGCTCCGGCCCCGACGTGCCCTCGCAGCGCGGAGGGCCACAGGCTCACGGCGAGGGCTGCCTGGGGCTCGGCGGCGGGCCCGGGGGTGGGACCGCGCGCGCCCACGATCGCTTCGAGTCGCCACACGGGCGTTGTCCGTTGCGCTTTGGCCGGCGTCGCTTCGTTCGGGCTGTTTCGGGTGTGCTGTGGCGGGAGGCGCACCGCGGCGGGCGGCGGCGGCGGGGGTGGCGAAGTTCGCGTGGAGGTGGGCACTGGGACGACCGGCGTTGGGCCAGGCGCGGTCGGCGGGACGGTTGGGCCGGATTCGGTCCGCACGACCGATGGGCCCGATGCGGTCGGCACGACCGATGGGCTGGATGCGGCCGCCGTGGCCACGGGGGCCGGCGCGGTCGCCGTGGCTGTATGCGCCGCATCCTGGCCAGCGAGCGGGCCCGCGCGCATGATGGTCTTGACCGAGAGCGCAACGGCGGCCGCACCCGCGTCGTCGAACGGCGCCGTGACGGTGAGAGGCCGCACGACAATCTGCTCGGTTTGGGCGTCGTAGACCCAGAGCGAGGGGACCTGGTTCGGGCTCGGCCGGACGATCCGAATCACCGCCCCGGCCCCCTCCGAGTCGGCGAGGGCATGGGCGGCGGCGGAGGCGGGGAGCACCTCGGGTGGCGGGAGCGGCCCGGGAACGCGAACCACGCGAAGGTTCCAAGGCGAAAGCACGACGTCAATCGCGTTGAGGACGCGCGGATCGGGGTCGATGACCACCACGCGGTCCCCATCGGACCAAGCTGGAAACGTTAACAAGAGCATTGCGACGATCCATGACGCGGTGGCGAGCCACCGCAGCCACGTGGTCCGACGTGGCTTCACGCGCGCGACGCGGTCGTTGCGGCGCGGTGTGCGCGCGCTAACGCATGCGCCCGAGCAGACGCCTCGCATCCTCCGCGTTTGGGCCAAGGGGGTAGCTCGTAAGATACTCCTGAAGGAGACGCACTGCGTTGCCTCGCCGCCCGCGATCGGCCTCGAGGCGGCCCTCGGCGAAGAGCGCATTCATTCCCCACGCGCCGCCTTGCGTCGCGAGGGCATTGTAGCTCGCCAGCGCGGCGTCCGGTTGACGGGCTTCGAGCTTGCTCGCGGCCTCGTATTGGTCGCGTGGGGAGAGATGGGAGGGGCCTGGCGCCGTTGCACGGGCGTCTCCGACGGCGGCACGCGGCGGACCTTCGGAGACGCTGGGCGCCTCGGGGGGCGAAACCTGGCTCGTCCCCCCCGCGGGCATCGCGGGCGGGGCGTGGCTGGGGACCGCGCTCGCAGGTGAAACGGGCCAATGGGAACCCGCCCCGACGAGCGCGTGCTCCTGGCCCGAGACCACTTCCACACGTCCGCGCTGGACGTCCACGGTGACCGCGTCGCCCACTCTCGTCACGACAAAATGGGTCCCGACGACGCGGACCTCGACGTTACCGGCTTCGACCAGAAACGGTGGTCGCCCGCGTCGGGGGGCGACGTCACACTCGACCCGTCCCCCGTCGAGCAGAACGCTGATCCCATGGACGTCGTCGCCGGTGAGGCGCACCGCCGATTGGGGCCCGACGTCCACGGTGGACTCCCCGACCTCGATTCGCGATCCGTTGGCCGCCGTTGCGACGCGCGTCGGGCCCGCCGGCGCATCGGAGGGGCCCAGAGCTTTCCACATGACCGCACCGAACGCCGCGGCGAGCGCTCCGGCCATGACGAGCGCCGTCGCCCCTTTCCATCGCAACATGGCGACCGCGGCGGCCGGCGGCTCGGTGTGCGCCGCCGCGTCGCCATCGGACAGAGACCTGAATACAGCCCGCTCGACGCGCGCCCACCGCGCGTCGCCGAGAGGCTCGATGCCGATCTTCTTTTCGAGCGACACGTGCCTCACCCTCCTCACGCTCCGCTGCCCGTGCCCAAAAGGTCCGCGATGAGCGGATCGCGTTCGGCGGCTTGTTGGATCGCACGCCAGGCGCGCCACACGCGGACTTTCGTTGCCACCACCGATGCCGTCATTGCCGTCGCCACATCTTTCAATGGCCGACCATCGATGACGTGCAACGTAAAAGCGACACGCTGTGCCACGGCGATGGCGTCGAGCGCCGAGTAAAACCGCCTCGTGGCCTCGCGGGTCATCATGCGCTGATCGGCTCCGGGTTCGGTCGACACCGGCTCCGGCACGACCGAGAGGCGTATGGTGTCATTGCGTCGCTTCGCGAGGTAGGCATAAGCCACCCGCACGGCGATTCGGTCGAGCCAGGTCGCTAGGGACGCCTCGCCCCGAAACCCCCCCATCGAGCGGAAGACCTGAATGAAGACCTCCTGGAGAAGGTCCTCCATGTCTGCGTTCGAGCCGACGATGCGATAGAGGATCGCGTGCACGCGCTGCCGCTCTCGCTGGAAGAAGTCGCGCTGCGCCGTCCGGTCGCCCGAGACGCATCGGCGCGCGAGGTCCAGATCCAGGCGGGCGCGCAAAAGGTTGGGCGCGGGCACGCAACACTGTGCATCTTCGCCGATCGGAAGTTACGTCGAAAGGGACCTCTCGCGGTCACCCGGCCCGCGCGTGCCACGTGACGCGGCCGGCGGAAAGTTCCGTTCACATGGCGCTTTGCCAAGGACAAACGTGGCTTTCGATGCCTTTGTGTAACCATCGACGGTGACCCTCCCACAGACACAGTCGCGGTTCGGATGGGATGGGACCGCTCCTGACGGAGGTGCCTCGATGGTCTCGAAGCTTTTGTGTGTGTCGGCGGGAATTGCGATTGGCTGTGGCGTGTGGGCCACCGGCTGCGGCGGCGAAAGTGACGGTGAGTCCGGCGAGGACGCGGGCTCGACGAGTGGGAGTGGCGCGACCGGCATCAGCGGCACGGGCTTCAGCGGAAGTGCCACGGGCTTCAGCGGGAGCGCCACGGGCTTCAGCGGAAGCGCCACGGGCTTCAGCGGGAGCGCAAGCGGCACCATAAGCGGCACGAGTGGCAGTATTTCCGGGGCGACGACCGGAACCGCCGCGACGGGAATGAGCGGGGACACGGGCACTGGAATGGATACCGGGATGGGGACGGGCATGGGGACCGGAATGGATACCGGTATGGGCACGGGCATGGGAACCGGCATGGGAACCGGCCGGCGGACAGGCCGCGGCACGGGGATGATGACCGGGATGATGACCGGCGGCGGCATGATGACCGGCGGCGGCACGGGCATGATGACCGGCCGTGGCACGGGCATGATGACCGGCCGTGGCACGGGCATGATGACCGGCCGTGGCACGGGCATGATGACCGGCCGTGGCACGGGCATGATGACCGGCCGTGGCACGGGCATGATGACCGGCCGTGGCACGGGCATGATGACCGGCCGTGGCACGGGCATGATGACCGGCCGCGGCACCGGTCGTGGCACGGGTATGGGTACCGGCATGGGCACCGGCATGGGCACCGACACCGCGACCGACACGGACACCGATACGGACACCGATACCAACACCGACGTCGACGCGGGCATCTAACCAGCTCGCGGCAGCTCTTCGAATCAACCGCCGGCTCACGCCTTTGCGCGCGTGGTCAGCCGGCGGTCGCGGGACCGGGGGGGCCGGGCGACGCGCGAGAGTGCCTTTCCGTCTCCTGCAGACTTACTTCTTCACCCGCGCGATCCGAACGGATGTCGAGTCGGTGTTTTGGAACTCGAAGACGGTTTCCTTCTCGACATCGGGCCACGCGTCGAACGCAGGCAACGGCTTATTCGTGGCAAGGTCCACCTCCTGGACCAAGTAAATGTCCCGGTAGAGGTGGCGGGAGAGCTCGTAGAGGGGACTCCGATCCCCGTCGGCCAGGGAAATGTCGAGCGATCCGTAGTCCATGATGGTGTAGAGCCCCGGCCGATCGCTCAGAATCAGAATTCCTTTGTCACCGAGCTTGTCGAAAAAGCGCCACGTGGCGGCCGCCTGCCTCGTCAAGATCAATTCGTGGATGAAGCGTGCGTCGATCGCGGCAGGCAGGTTCATTGCGAACAGCACCGCGCTCGCCAGCACGGCTCCCATCGCTCCGGCGAGCCTTCGATCCGATGCCGACGACGCGATGCGATGGCCGATCGCGGCCAAGATCCAGGCCGCCGCGAACGCGAGGAACGTGTCCAGCCACATGAACAACCGGGCCGACGCCGGTTGGAACGGCTCGCCCTGCATATAGGAGAAATACAAGACGCTTTGCGCGCCCAACGCCACCGCGACGAAGATCGCGAACTGGGCCTCGGGCCATGACAACGCTTTCTTCCGGAGACGGATTGCCAGCTGGACCAGGAGTAGGGCGCACCCCGCGATGCCCAGGATTGCGATTAGCGGGGAGTGCGCCCCCTCCACCTCCAACGGTCGCAACGTCATTCGCAGGTATTCGCCTGCGTTGCGCAGGAAATGGGAAATACCGAAGAGCTTCGCGGTGAGCGGCTGCTCGGCGTCGTCCGCCTTGGCGACCGCTTGCCAGTATCGCGGCAGGAGGAAGAGCGGCACGACCGAATACAAGAGCCCGAAGCCGCGCAGATGGGACCATCGAACGGTTCGGAAACCGAACAAGAGCAGCGCCGCCAGGCCGAGCAGCGCGCCGCCTTCGTAGCGAACATGGGCGAGCAAGCAGAGATCCAGCGTGAGAATCGCAAGCCGCCGCGGCGATGGCTGGGTCACGTACTCATGAAAACTGCGAACGATGACCAACAAGAGGAACGTGGCGAAGAAATCGAAGCCGGCGGACCGAGCGGAGACGAGGGTGGTGGGACTCGCGGCGACGAGGATCGCCGCCGCAATGCCGAAGACCTCGCCCCCGAGACGTTTGGCCAGACGATAGGAGCAGAAGACGAACAGGACGAAGAGGATCGCGTTCACGTGGAACGCATTTTCCGCGTGGTACCCGCGGACCACGTGGAGCAAACTCACGAAGAACGGAAAGAGGGCCGGCCGCCGGTCGGCCACGTCGCCGAGGTTCCAATAGCTCTCGAAATACCATTTTCCGCTGACGGCCAAGTTGGCCGTGCGATAAAAGAACAAGTTCTTCGAGACGCCGACCAGATTCGCCTCGTCGGCCAGCACGCGGTACGCCGGCGCAACGGCCAGAAACACCATCGTGGAAACGAGCGCGGTCGTGACCAGTCCCGCCAGGTTCTCTCGAATCCACACGCGAAGCGGCGGGCCGTCCGCGAGGCTTGAAATACGAACCCCGGCGTAGACCATCACCATGACGAAGAGCACGTAGTAGGTGCTGTAAACGAACCATGGTTCATTCCACTCTCGGTGCCGCAGCGTCGCGCAAAAGAGGCCGGCGGCCGCGAGGGGCGGCGCGGCGAGTAGCCAGTTGGAGAGCCGTGGCGATCGGGGGGTGGGGAGCGGGATCATGGGCCGCCGCGCGCGCCCTCGAAACCGACAAGAGCACTAACGACATTCACGATGGATAGGTTACCACATGCGAGATTGACGACCGGCGACGAATCCGACATTCGGGAGCCGCGCCGTATGCCCCTTTTTCAGTACCTCTCGCGCGGCTCGATTCGCGCCGTCACCTGTAGTTTCGGCAAAACGTCGGAGACGAATCGGTCGCGAACCGCCTTGGCGCGGGCCAGCTCGCCGCGCGCCGGAACGGCCACGCCGAGGACGAGGCAAGCGCCCTTCCAGGCGGGATAGGTGGCGTAGGCGGCGGCGTAGTCGTCGTGCATGCCGAGCGTCGCGGTCGTTGCGACGAGCGAGTCGATGTCGATGATCTGCCCGTTCCACGTCGTAGCTTGCGGGGGATCGTGCGCGACCGAGACGTCGAACGCATCCACCCAGGGCTCGGCCCAACGTTCGAAGCTCTTGCCGCACGCGCCGGGGGCCGTTTCGTCGTCCACGTGCACCACGAAGCCCCCCACGATGGCGTGGTGGTCCTTGCCGTAGCGGAACGCCACGAGGCTCTCGGCGCCCCAGAACTTCACGCGGAGCCAGTCGCGCGCATCGGGCAGCAGGACGCGGAGACTGTGCTGTCGATCCGTGGCCCAGCCCAGCGCGGAGACGGCGAGTTCTTCGAGGGCCGCGGCGTGCTCGTTTCCTCCTTCGCCTCCTTGGGCAGGTTTTCCGTCGTCCCGCGGCGGCGGCGCCGGCATCACGGCGAGAGCCTGTCCGGACGTCGCTCCGTGGCAGGCGACGGTCGCCGCGGAGATCGCGGCGGCGAGCACCGCGCGTCGCAGGTTCGCTCGCGGAGGCGGCAAGAGGCGCCCGCGCTTCGAGCGCCCGCGCTTTTCGGCCGGAGGGGGCTTGGCAAACGAGGATCCCGCCCCAAAACCTCTCGCCCCAAAGCCACGAAGACAGGCGTCGTTTGCGGAAGAGGGGGCCGCCATTCGGTGGGCTCGTTTCGTACCGTCGCCGCGGGCCGGGCGCCGGCCTCCCTGGGCATGCATGGTCGGTCAGGTCGCGTTACACTAAAAATGCCGTGTGAGTTGAAGAGAAGTTCGCGAGCACGGGTCGATGCCAGAGGAGTTCGTATGACGCAGGCAATGTCCCCCCGGTTCCGCTCGGCCCCTGCCACGGGCAATTCGCACGTGCTCGAATGGGTCGAGCGCATGGCCCGCCTCACCATGCCCGATCGGATCGTCTGGTGCGACGGATCCGAAGAAGAGAAGCGCCGCCTCACGGAGGAGGCCGTGGCCAAAGGCATTCTCCTTCCGCTCAATCCGCAGAAGCTCCCCGGATGCTACCTGCATCGAAGCAACCCCAACGACGTGGCGCGGGTGGAGCAGCTCACGTTCATTTGCACGCCCACCCGGGACGAGGCCGGGCCCACGAACAACTGGATGGCGCCGGACGAGGCGTACGCCAAGCTGGGCGCCCTCTTCGAAGGCTCGATGAAGGGCAGGACCCTCTATGTGGTCCCCTACGTCATGGGCCCCGTCGCTTCGCCGCAGTCGAAGGTGGGCGTCGAGCTGACCGACAGCCTCTACGTCGTGCTCAACATGCGGATCATGACGCGCATGGGGCGGCCCGCGCTCGACAGGCTCGGCGGATCCGATGACTTCAATCGGGGTTTGCACTCGACGCTCGATTGCAATCCCGAGCGGCGATATATTTGCCATTTCCCGCAAGACAATACCATTTGGAGCATCGGGAGCGGCTACGGCGGCAACGTGCTCCTCGGCAAGAAATGCCTCGCGCTCCGCGTCGGGAGCTACCTTGGGCGGCGCGAGGGCTGGCTCGCCGAGCACATGTTGATCATGGGGGTCGAGTCCCCAGAGGGGGAAATGACGTACGTGGCCGCGGCGTTTCCGAGCGCGTGCGGGAAAACGAACTTCGCCATGATGATTCCGCCCAAGCGCTTCAAGGGCTGGAAGATCTGGACCGTGGGGGACGACATCGCATGGATGCACGCGGGGGAAGACGGGCGCCTTTACGCGGTCAATCCCGAGGCGGGCTATTTCGGCGTGGCCCCCGGTACGAACGCGACGACCAACCCGAACGCGATGAAGACGATCTCGCACGACACGATCTTCACGAACGTCGCCATGACGCCGGACGGCGACGTGTTTTGGGAGGGCAAGGACGGCGAGGTGCCCCCGGAGCTCATCGACTGGCGCGGTCGACCTTGGAAGGCGCCGTCGCCCGAGAAGCCGGCGCATCCGAACTCGCGCTTCACCGCGCCGGCCACCAACAACCCCGCGCTGAGCAAGCTCTGGGATGACGGCGAAGGCGTGCCTGTGAGCGCGATCGTGTTCGGCGGCCGGCGCGCCACCACGGTGCCGCTCGTCATGCAGGCGTTCAACTGGATGAACGGGGTCTTCTTCGGGGCGACGCTCGGCAGCGAGACCACCGCCGCGGCCGCGGGCAAGGTCGGCGTGGTGCGGCGGGACCCGTTCGCGATGCTGCCGTTCTGCGGCTACGACATGGGCCATTACTTCGCTCACTGGCTGGCGATGCAAGCGAAAATGGTCAATCCGCCCAAGATATTCATGGTCAATTGGTTTCGCAAAGACAAGGAGGGAAACTTTCTCTGGCCGGGATACGGCGAGAACATGCGCGTACTCAAGTGGGTAGTCGACCGCGCGCGCCTGCGGGTCGGCGGCCAGGAAACGCCGTTCGGCTGGGTGCCGAAGGCGGGCGATCTGGATCTGTCGGGCCTCGCGATTCCGCACGAACAGGTCGACGAGGCGACCCACGTCGACCTCGACGAGTGGCAAGTGGAGCTCGACTCGATCGGGGAATTTTTCTCCACGCTGGGCCCCACGTTGCCTCGCGTGCTCGAGCTGCACCGCGAAGTGGCGATCGAGCGTCTGCGAATCCTGCGGCGGGCGCAAGGCCACGCGTAGCGCGCGCTTGCGCGCGCGGCGGCGGTGGTGCGGGGGGAGTGCGGCGCATGGTACTGTCGCCCGGCGCCTACCTTCGGGCAGAGGAGGATGGATGTCCGATCACATCGAGTCGCGGCTCAAGGAAGAACGACGATTTCATCCCAGCCCCGCGTTTTCCCGGCGCGCGCGCGTCTCGTCGCACCACGCGTACGCGGCGCTCTACCGCCAGTCGATCGACGAGCCGGAGGTCTTCTGGCGCGAGCAGACGGCGGATCTCGTCTGGCGGGCGCCGTGGAGCGTCTTCACCGAGTCGACCCTCCAGCCGGCGACCGAATCGAGCCCCGGCGTCGCGAAGGCGAAGTTTTTCGTGGGTGCGCAGCTGAACGTGACCGAGAGCTGCCTCGATCGGCACCTGGAAACGCCGCGCCGCAACAAGGCCGCGATCACCTGGGAAGGCGAGCCGGGCGACACCCGCACGATGACGTACTTCGAGCTGCACCGCGAGGTCGTCCGCGCCGCGGCGGCGCTTTCCGGCATGGGCGTCGGGCCGGGCGACCGGGTGGCCATCTACATGGGCATGGTCCCCGAGGCCATCGTGGCCATGCTCGCGTGCGCGCGGATCGGCGCGCCGCACTCGGTGGTGTTCGGAGGGTTCAGCGCGGACGCGTTGCGCGATCGGATCAACGATTGCGGAGCCAAGGTGCTCCTCACGCAGGACGGCGCATGGCGGCGCGGCCACGTCGTTCCGCTCAAAGCCATGGCCGACGAAGCCGTGTCGCAGACCCCGAGCATCCGCGGCGTGGTGGTCGTGCGCCGCACCGGCGAGGCCGTGCCGATGAAGGCAGGGCGGGACGTCGATTGGCACGAGTGGCTTTCGCGGTCGCCCTCGGCGGCGAGCCTCGAGAACGCGACGAAGCCCGCCGCGTTCGACGCGGAGCATCCCCTTTTCATCCTGTACACGTCGGGATCGACCGGCAAGCCGAAGGGCGTCTTGCACACGACGGCGGGGTACCTCGCGGGCTGTCACGTGACGGCGAAGTACGTCTTCGACGTGCGCGACGAGGACACCTATTGGTGCACGGCGGACGTCGGCTGGGTCACGGGCCACAGCTACATCGTCTACGGCCCTCTCTCGTGCGGCGCGACGTGCATGATGTACGAAGGCGCGCCGAATTTCCCCGATTGGGGGCGCTTTTGGAGCCTCGTCGAGCGGTACGGCGTCACCGTTCTTTATACGGCGCCCACCGCCATTCGCGCCTTCATTCGCGCCGGTGACGAGTGGCCGCGAAAGTACGATTTGAGCAGCTTGCGCCTCCTCGGGAGCGTCGGCGAACCGATCAACCCGGAGGCCTGGATGTGGTACCGCCGCGTCATCGGCGGCGAGCGCTGTCCCATCGTCGACACGTGGTGGCAGACCGAGACGGGGGCCATCATGCTGACGACGTTGCCGGGCGCCGTCTTCACGAAGCCCGGGAGCACCGGCTTGCCGTTTTTCGGCGTCGACATCGCCGTGGTGAAAAACCGCGGCGAGCCGTGCGGGCCGAACGAGGGCGGCAAGCTCGTCATCCGCCGGCCGTGGCCGTCGATGGCCCGGACGCTCTGGGGGGACGACGAACGCTACGTCAAGACGTACTGGGACGCGATCCCCAACGCGTACTTCACGGGCGACGGGGCCCGCTGCGACGAGGACGGCTACTTCTGGGTCGTGGGTCGGATCGACGACGTTCTCAACGTGGCGGGGCACCGCATCGGGACGGCGGAAATCGAGAGTGCCCTCGTGAGCCATCCCGCGGTCGCCGAAGCGGCGGCGGTGGGACGGCCCGATGACCTCAAGGGGCAAGCGCTCGTGGTCTTCGTGACGCTGAAGTCCGGGCAAAGCGCGAGCGGCGCCCTTCGCGCGTCGCTCGCCGCGCACATCGACAAGGAGATCGGTCGTTTTGCCCGGCCCGACGCGATTCGCTTCGCCGACTCGCTGCCGAAGACGCGGAGCGGCAAGATCATGCGGCGGCTGCTGAAGGACATCGCCGCGGGCGGCGACACGCGAGGCGACACGTCGACGCTCGAAGACCTCGGGGTGCTCGCCACGCTGCGCGCCAACGACGAGGAGTGAAGAGGCACGCCCCGCGTGGGGGAAAGCGCGCGACGGGGGCCGCAGACCGCGGGCCGTGCGGGATACTTGCTAAGATCCCTGCGTGTTCCCCGATACCAAGCGCGACAGGCCGGAGCGTGCTCCTGCCGGGCCCGCGCGCTTCGAGCCGAGCCCCGGTACGATCGTCGCCGGCAAGTACCGGATCGATCGGCCCCTGGGCGAGGGGGGCATGGGGATCGTCGTCGCGGCGACGCACATCGATCTGGACCAGCGGGTGGCCATCAAGTTCTTGCTGCCCGAGGCCCTCCGTAACCGCGTGGCCGTCGAGCGATTCTTGCGCGAGGCCCGGGTCGCGGCGAAAGTCCGCAGCGAATACGTCGCGCGTGTCCATGACGTGGGCACCCTCGATGGCGACGTGCCGTACATCGTGATGGAGTACCTGGAAGGGAGCGACCTCGGGGCGCTCATCGACACGCAGGGCCCGCGGCCGATCGAGGAGGCGTGCGAGATCGCGCTGCAGGCGTGCGAAGCGCTGGCCGAGGTCCACGCGGCGGGCATCGTGCACCGCGATCTGAAGCCGTCGAATCTCTTCGTCACGCGCCACGCGGACGGATTGCCGGCCGCCAAACTCCTGGACTTCGGCATCTCGAAGCTCACGTTCGGCGACGACGACGCCTCCGGGGATCCCGCGCTCACGACGACCGCCACGATCATGGGCTCTCCCTCGTACATGTCGCCCGAGCAGCTCAAGTCGACCAAGGAGGTCGACTCTCGCGCGGACGTGTGGTCGCTCGGCGCCGTCCTCTATGAAGCGACGACGGGGCGGCCGGCGTTTCGTGGCGAGAGCATCCCGCAGGTATGCGCGCTGATCGCGTCGGAGGATCCGCCGCCGCCCTCGGGGCTACGGGAGGGGCTGCCCGCCGAGCTCCAAACGGCCATCCTGGCTTGCCTCGAGAAGGATCCGGACAAGCGGATCACGCTGGTGGCTCTGGCGACGGCGCTTGCGCGGTTTGCCCCCGCGCGCGCGAGGCCGTCGCTCCATCGCATCGTGGCGACGCTCGGGGCGCAGTTGCCTCCGCTGCGGTTGCCTCCCATGTCGGGACCGCCGGGGGGTCTGCCGGTCTTGCCGCTGGCGTCTCTCGATCGCGGTCGCACGGCCGCGGCGTGGGGTCGCGAGGGACGGCGGGGGGGCCGGGGCGGCGTGCTTCTCTTGCTGTTCGTCGTGGGGGTGGGCGGACTCGTTGGCCTCGCGGCCTATGCGGGCCGGGTGAACGTGGGCCTGTGGCGCGCGCAGTTCGCCGGGGCGACGAGCGCGGTCACCTCCGCGGCGGGGGCCGTGTCGTCCGCGGTCGCATCGTCGTTGCCGGATCTGCGGCTCCCGCTGGGCACGATCGAGGAGCCCTCGATGGCGGCGGATGCGGCGCCGACGGAGGAGGACGACGCCGAGTCGGTCGCGGAGCCGGCGCCGTCGGGTCGAGCTTCGGCTGCGTCTTCCGCTCGGCCCGTCCCCGCAAAGGCGCATCCCGCGAAGCCCGCGCGGCACCCGGCCAAGCGTCGCCGGCATCTCTAGTGCGTAACCCGGTTCACCCTGAGTCTCTCTCCGCCTTGCCTCCGGCAAGGCTCCGCTCGACAGAACGGGATCGCACGTCACGTCGAGGGGAGCGATGCCGCTCCTCCCTGATCATTCGTCACATCTTGGTCCGTGCGGGCCGCATGTTCTCGCATCCCGGCATGAATGCCGGGGCAACGCGGACAGCGATTACGCGAAGCCCGCCGCTGGCGGGCTACGACAAACGACAGGCACGTCGACCGTCGCCCACCATGCCTCACTGGATCGACGTAGCCCGCCAGCGGCGGGCTTTGTGCTCCGCTCTCCAGGGGTGCCCCGGCATTTATGCCGGGGGCGCCCGAGATGTGACGAATGGCAAATCTACGGCGAGCACCCCCACAGCTTGGCGGCGCATAGCAGGAGCATCCCGATACCGACCAGGCCCCAGGCGCGCGCGGACGCGGGACTCCGCTCTCGGCCCCAGCCGTCGCGTCCCTGGCCCGTCACGACTTGGTGCACGACGAATGCGAGGATCAGCCCGAGGGCGATCGTCGCGATCACGCGGTCGTGCGTGCGGTCGATGAGGGAGCTGACAAGAGCGAACGCCAGGCCCGCCCCACCGAGGGCGCGCACGGTCCTGGGACCGAGCGCTTGGACCGAGGGAGACAGCGTGCGGCCGGTGAGGAGGGCATGGAGGGACAGGACGAGGAGCAGCGCCAGGACGATCACGAGCATCGAGCGGCCCTGCCCCCCTGGGACACCGGCCATCTGAAGCGCCTCGCATGGCCCGGTCATCCGCGTGTCTTACGATTCCACCATCCCATCCTGAACCCCAGTCGTCAACCGCCGCGCCGGCGCGCGCGGCTTGCCGACGCACCGAAGCGCGTTCCGTCGCCTCCCTCGCTGCTCAACCCATCGAGGCGGTGCACTGGACTTCGGTCGGAGATCCGAGGGTTCGCGTTCTGCCGATTCTTTGACCGGCGGCGTAGCCCCACGAGGGGGTCGCTCGCCAACCCACTCGCTATAGTGGACCCGCATGACGCGCCGATCGCTTGCGCTCCTGGTCATCGGCCTCGCCGTTGCCGCCCCCGCGTGCTTCGGGGGGGCGGCCAAGCGCGAATCCGCGGCACTGGAAGACGCGGTGGATTGGTACCGCGCGGCGGACGACGGATTGAAGAGCGCACGGGCCGAGGGGGTTCTGGGGCTCGCGTGCACCGAGGCGGCGGTCTGCGACGCCAAGCGCGCGTGCCTCGCGGCGATCGAGCCGACGACGCGCGCTCTTTTGTTGAAGGACGAAGTGACCCGGCGGCTTTCGGACCTCGAGCAAAAGCGTCTGGCCCCCGACTCGGACGAAGCCCAAGGCCTGCCGGCCAAGCTCGACGAAGCGTCGCGGATGCTCAAAGTCGGCCGCGAGAAAATGGCCGACTGCGACAAGAGGCTCGTCGACTTGCGGGTCCAGTTCGGCGGATGAGGGAGGAGAAGCGACGCCCGCGACCGGCGGCGCTCCCTGTGCTAACCCGACGCCCATGTTCGATGCCCTCGCCAAGGGGTTCAAGGCCGCACGAAATCGCCTCGCCGGCTTGACGGAACTCAGCGAAGAAAACGTCGACGCGGCGCTCCGCGAGGTCCGCGTGTCGCTCCTCGAGGCGGACGTCGAGCTCGGCGTGGTCAAGGCGTTCCTGGCCCGCGTCAAGCAGAAGGCGCTGGGCGAGGTGGTGCGCACGCGCGCGAAGGGGCAGGACGGGCAGACGGTCAAAGTCTCGGCGAGCGATGTCTTCGTGAAGATTTGCCACGACGAGCTCGTCGCGTTCATGTCGCCCGGGGAGGGTCCGCCTCTGGCGCCCGCGTCGAAGGGGCAGCCGATGGGGGTGATGATGGTCGGGCTTCAGGGCTCGGGCAAGACCACCACGTGCGCGAAGCTCGCGCGGCTGCTCCAAAAGCAGGGCGGGCGGCCTCTGCTCGTCGCGGCGGACATGCAGCGTCCGGCCGCCGTGGACCAGCTGACGATCCTCGGCGAGCAGATCGGCGTGCCGGTCTTCAACGTGGCGGGGGCGACGCCGCTCGAGATCTGCACCCAAGCGCTGGCCCACGCGCGCGGGGCCGCCAAGCACGACGCGGTCATCTACGACACCGCCGGGCGTCTGGCGATCGACGAGCCTCTGATGCGCGAGCTCCAGGAGATCAAGGCCGCGGTGGCGCCCGAAAACATCCTTCTCGTGGTGGACGCCATGATCGGGCAGGACGCCGTGAAGACGTCCAAGGCGTTCCACGAGCGGCTGGCGCTGTCGGGGGTCGTGCTGACGAAGCTCGACGGCGACGCGCGAGGCGGCGCGGCCCTCAGCATCAAGGACGTCACGGGGGCGCCCATCCGCTACGTGGGCGTCGGCGAGACGATCGACAAGTTCGAAGAATTTCGTGCCGACGGCATGGCGAGCCGGGTGCTCGGCATGGGCGACGTGGTCGGCCTGATGAAGGATTTTCAGGAGGTCGTCGACGAGAAGGACGCCGCCGAAAAGGCGATGCGGATGCTCGAGGGGCAGTTTTCGCTCGATGACTTTCTCGAGCAGGTGAAAATGATTCAAAAGATGGGGTCGATAAAAGACCTCATCGCCAAAATGCCCGGGATGGCGGACATGCTCCCGCCGGGCGCGAACGTCGACGATCAGGAGCTCGTGCGGATCGAAGCCATCATCCAGTCGTTGACGAAGTTCGAGCGCAAAGATCCGTATGCCCTCATCCGCGAGCCGAAGCGCGTGACGCGCATTGCGCGCGGATCCGGCCAGCAGGAAACGCAGGTGGAGGAGCTCGTGCAAAAGTTTCTCTTCATGAAGCAGATGATGGAGGGCTTCGGCGCGAACCTCGGGATGATGGGCAAGATCCCGGGAATGAAGAACGTGGCGATGGCCAAGCAGATGCGAAAGCAGATGGCGCAGGGCGGCGGGATGATGCCGGGGATGGGGTTTCCGGGGCTTGCGGGGCTCGGGCTTCCCGGGATGGGGGGCATGGGGGGCATGGGCATGCCGGGCATGGGCATGCCCGGGATGGGGCCGTCCGGTGAGAGCATGACGAAAATGCGCTCGTTCTCGACGGCCGAGAAGAACGCGCGCAAAGCGGCCCGCAAGCGCGAAAAGGAAGCGCGCAAGAAGAGCCGCCGCTGATCGGTTGTTCCGCCTGTGGAGGTTACTTGGGCGTTAGGGCCATCAGCTGTCCGTTGCTGGGGAGCGATCCATTCTGCGCCCCGTCAAACCAGTAGAGGCTCGTTGCCGTCACGGCAATCGCCGTTGCCAGGCTCTGGTACGAGGCCAGTGTGGTGGGCGTACCGCCACCGATGGGCACGCTCAGTACGTCGCCTTCGCCGCAGCCCAGGAAGTAGACGCTGGTGCTGTCCAACGCGAGGTCAAATTGGTTGAAGGAACAACCGAGCTGCTGAGAAATGCCTCCGGCGGTGCCCGTCGTGTAGAGCGTGATGGGCGTGCCGCCGCCGAGCGCAACCTTCATCACGGACTGGGCATTCTGGTCCAGCCAGTAGACGCTCGTGGCGTCCACGACGAGGTCAACCGGGTGGTTCAGTCCCGTGGCGAGCGTGGTGGGCGTGCCGCCACCAATGGGTACGCTCATCAGGGTGTCGCCCACTGTGAAGGCACTATTCGTCCAGTAGACCTGGGTGGAGTCCACGGCGATGGGGCCGTTGGGTGCCACATTCGAGCCTGGCACGTGCGAGCCGGAGACCTGTCCCGAGGCGAGCGTGATGGGCGTGCCGCCACCGACGGGTACGCTCATCACGGCCTGCGCATTTGCGTCCGTCCAGTAGACGTTGGTGGAGTCTACGGCGATGTCTTCGTTGAGAGTCAACGCCGAGGCGAGCGCGGTGGGCGTGCCGCCACCGAGGGGTACGCTCATCACGGAGCCGATTTCGGTCGTGGAGGGGCCCAGGTCCGTCCAATAAACGCCTGTCGCGTTCACGGCGATGCCGCCAAGAGCGTCCTGTCCCGTGGCAAGCGTGGTGGGCGTGCCACCGCCCAGAGGCACTTTCATCACGGCGCTGTTCACCGTGAAGGTGCCGTCCGTCTTGGTCTCGGTCGACGTCGTCCAGTAGACGCTCGTGGAGTCCACGGCGATGGCCACGGGGGAGGAGAACCCCGAGGCGAGCGTGACCGGTCCGCCGTCGGTCGCCCCTCCGGAGTCTGCGCCCGCGTCTTCGTTCTCCGAGCCCGAATCCGTGCCGGACTCCCCCGAGTCATTGTTCGAAGAGCCGTCTGGAGTGTTGCCGGCATCCGCGCCAGACTCTCCGGGCCCGGCACCCGAGAGACTGTCCGTCCCCACGTCGCTCGGCGCCCCTCCGTCCGTCGGCGCGCTCCCGCTCGAACTCGAACAAGCCGCGAGGGATCCGACGAGGAGCAAAAGGCCGGGCTTTGCGAGCATCGGCCACCGCTACATCGTCCAAGGGCGAGGCGCAAGGCTGAGGTCAGCAGGGCGGGGCACGCCTTCGAAACGTGGGTTTGTACCGCCTGTGTAGGCTTGTTCGTAGCGTGTCGACGCGATAGAAGGCCGCCATGCGTCGTTCCCACGGGTGGTGTGCGGTCGTGATGGCGGGTCTGCTGACCGGTGGTTGCGTCGGCGGCGGCAAGGGGCTGAGCGCGAGCGACAAGGATCGGCTGAAGGCGTACATCCTCGACGCGCCGCCGGCGGACATGCCGCACAAGCTCGACGTCAACTTCGAGAACAAGGCCCACCTCATCGGCTACAAATTCGAACCGGAGACCGCGAAGCCGGGCGAGGAAGCGAAGATTACGTATTACTGGCAATCGGACGACGTGCTGGATGACGGATGGCTCCTCTTCACGCACGTGCGCGACGAGGGGACGGGCAAGCTCGGCAACCTCGATTTCGACGGGCCCCTTCGCGAAGCGCGAAACGGCCACCAGGTGCTGGGGCCCGAGCACTGGGAGAAGGGCAAGGTGTACGTCGACGAGCAGACGTACAAGGTTCCGGCGGACGTCGCGGGGGCCGAGATCACGTTCCTCGTGGGCATCTGGAAGGGCGATGCGCGCCTTCGGATCCTCAGTGGGCCGAACGACGGCGACAACAGCGCCATCGTCGGCAAGCTCAAGACGGGCGTCGTGCCCAAGACGCCCGATGAGCACACGATGAACGACGTTCCGTCGCTCTCGGTGGAGAAGCTCGGGCCCGGCGCGAAGATCACGATCGACGGCAAAGCGAGCGAACCCGAGTGGGCGGCGGCGGCGAGCACGGGGGCGTTCGTCGATGTGGGCACGGGCAAGCCGAACGTCTCGTTCCCGGTGAATGGCTCGGCGAAGATGGCGTGGGACGACAAGAACCTTTACGTCTATTACGCCGTCACCGAGGCGGACCCGTACACGGGCTTTGCGGACGCGAAGTCCCAGCCGGGCGACTTCACGGCCGGCGGGCAGCCGAAGCTGTGGACCAAAGACACCGTGGAGATGATGGTGGATCCCGGTCCCAGCGGGGACAATCGGGACTACTACGAGCTTCAGGTGAATCCGCAGAACAAGATCTTCAAGTCGCAGTTCGATACGCTCCAGCAGCCGAACGGCGGCGTCAACGGGCCGTTCGGGCACGAGGACTGGGACCCGAAGCTCAAGAGCGCGGTGCAGATTCAGAAGGGCGCGGACGGCAAGGCGACCGGGTACACCGTGGAGCTCGCCATTCCGTGGACGGCGTACGCGAAGGCGGGAGGCACCCCGCCCAAGGCGGGGGACGTCTGGCGCGTCAACTTCTATGCGATGAAGAACAACGGCGGCGTGGCGTGGTCTCCGATTCTGGGGCAGGGGAGCTTTCACAAGGCGACGCGCTTCGGCAAGATCACGTGGGCGTCGGGCGCCGTGGCGGCCGCCGGTCCGGGCGATGCCGGATCGCGCCTGGCGACGATGCTGGCGGCCCGGGGCGATGGCGGCATGCGCATGGTGCAGCTGCGGCCGCCGCACATGATGGCGCCGCTGCCGCCGGCGGCCCTTGCTGCGCCCGCTCATTGAGTCGCTCGCTGATCGGTATAAGCGGGAGGGGTTGGCGCCCCGGAGCGAAATTCGTCCCGGGGGGGGCGTTTGCTCTACGCTCCGGGGGATGCGCACTGCAATGGCGAGGCTGGCCGCGATGGGGGTCGTCGTGCTGGCCGGGGGCGTTGCGCGTGCCGCGCCGCCCATGCAGGGCCCCGGCCTGTCCGGGGGCACGAAAGGCCAGCCGCTCAACCTGCGGCATGCCCAGCTCGGCACGCACGGCCTCGGGGAAGCCGCCCGGGCCAAGATGCGAAACGACGATTGCGCGGGCGCGCTCGATCTCTTCGACGAGGCGCTCCGCACGTCGATCGACGCGACGCTCTACCGCGATCGCGGCCTGTGCCACGAAAAGCTGGACCATCCGTATCCGGCCATGGACGACTACCGGCGGTACCTGACGAGCGTGCCGGACGCGCCGGACGCGGATTCGATCCGCGGGCGGCTCGCGCTTTTGGAGGACACGACCCGCGGGCGGTCGCATGCGGCGACGGACGACGACAGTCCGTTCGCGTCGTCCGGCGCGGGCGCCGGCTCGGCCCGCGGCCAAGGCGGCGGAGCGAACGGAGGCCTCAGCGGGGGGATGGGCGCGGGCGAGGGCGTGACGATGGGACCCGCGGGCCAGACCTCGACGAAGGTCGACACGTACGAGGACGACGACGACGACGAAGTGCGCGGGCCGTTGCGCGGGGGCAGGGGCTGGTCTCTTGCGCCGGTCTTCGCCGAGCACAAGTGGTTTTTCGAGGGCACGTCGTTCGGCGATAGCCAGACGTGGGCCGAGTGCGTGGGGCTCGAGCTCCGGTATTCGCACAGCCCGCGCGGGGCGCTGCTGCTCGAGGCGGCCTACGCGCATTTCAATTCGACCAACACGGACGCCGCCGTGATCTACGGGTTGACGTCGCTCCTCGCGTACGAGCTCCGGTTTCCCCTCGGGGGACGCTATGAGAATCAGTTTTTCGTGGCGCCCGGGGTCGGCTACGACCAATTGCAGATCACCCCCAACGATCCGAATCTGCCGAACGTGTCCGAAGGGATTCTGACGGGACGCCTTCGGATCGGCTACCGGCATTTGCTGGGGTCGTCCACGGCCTTGGAGCTCTCGCTCGATGGGGGCGCGGGGAGGGTGTTCATCGTGGACGGCAGCGGGAGTGCGTCCGGGACGGGTCTCTTGGGCCTGAACGTGGCGGTTGCGTGGGGGCTTTGAGGGGGGCGTTCAAGAGTCGAAGTCCGGGCCGGTTCTGTGCAGACGGACACAGCGCCGTCGCCGTCGCCCATGATAATGTGAACGGCCCTAGGTCCTAGGCGCATGCTCTGGAATCCTGACGGCTACCGCCTGGCTGCCCTCAACCGCATCGGTGCGGCCGACTTGCTCCGGCGCGACGGAAACTACGTCCTGTCGATGTATATCGCCGGCGTGGCCGCCGAGTGCATGCTGCGGGCGTGGCACCGCACCGATCTGCCCTTCGACCAGCGCCACGACCTCGGACGGCTCTTTGGAGCGTGCGACCTCAACCGACTTGGCGACTCGGCGCGGCGGCGGCTCCGCACACCCCTGCAAACGATCCACTCCCTCTGGCTGAACGGTTATCGGTACGCGCACGATGAACAAGTCCGCAGCCACTTGCACGAGTTTGGCCTTGACCGGGACGTGCACCGGAAAGCCGATAAGCTCAAAGTGAAGTGCTTCCAGCTGTTCGATGCATGCTCGGAGGTGGTTACCGTAGGAGAAGGACGATGGACCCGACCTTGATGCAGAAGATCGAAAATGCACTGCGCAACGCGTGTGCCCCGGATGTCGCGATCGTGCGGCTCGAAAGTGCGGGGGGTGACCATGTGGGCGGCCAGGTCATTTCGTCGCGCTTCGATGGCATGAGACCGAGCGAACGACAGGATTTGATCTGGGAGCGTCTCGACGTGGACCTGACGCCCTTGGAGGCCAGGCGGATCTCGTTCATCGTGGCCGACACGCCCGCAGAGCGCGACGCGCTTGTGGACGCTCATGCGGTCTAGTTCTAGTGGCCGAAGCGGCGACGGAGCGAAGGAAGCGGGATGGAAAAGAAGATTCTTGTGACGGGTGGCGCGGGGTTTCTGGGGTCGCACTTGTGCGATCGGTTGGTGGCGCGAAACGAAGACGTTCTGTGCGTCGACAATTTCTTTACGGGCACCAAACGCAACGTCACTCATTTGATGGGGAACCCGCGGTTCGAGCTGATGCGTCACGACGTGACGTTTCCGCTCTACGTGGAGGTGGACCGGATCTTCAATCTGGCGTGTCCGGCTTCGCCGGTTCACTACCAGGCCGATCCGGTGCAGACGACGAAGACGAGCGTGCACGGGGCGATCAACATGCTCGGGCTGGCCAAGCGCGTGAAGGCGCGCATTCTTCAGGCGTCGACGTCCGAGGTCTACGGCGATCCGGACGTGCACCCGCAGCACGAGGCGTACTGGGGGCGTGTCAACTGCGTCGGCCCGCGGAGCTGTTATGACGAGGGCAAGCGCTGCGCCGAGACGCTCTTCTTCGACTACCGGCGGCAGCACGGCCTGGACATCAAGGTCGTGCGCATCTTCAATACGTACGGTCCGCGGATGCACCCGAGCGATGGGCGCGTCGTCAGCAATTTCATCGTGCAGGCGCTGCAAGGGCACGACGTGACGATCTACGGGGACGGCTCGCAGACGCGGTCGTTCTGCTACGTGGACGATCTCATCGAGGGCATGCTGCGGATGATGGACTCGGAGGCGGGCTTTCCGGGGCCGGTGAATCTGGGCAACCCGGGTGAATTCACGATGCGCGAGCTGGCCGAGCACGTGCTTCGCCTGACCGGATCGAAGTCGCGGCTCGTGACCAAGCCGCTGCCGGAGGACGATCCGCGGCAACGCAAGCCGGACATCACGATCGCGACGACGCGGCTCGGGTGGCAGCCCACGGTGGCGCTGGAAGACGGTCTCAAGGAGACCATTGGGTATTTTCGTGCTCTTTTGGCGGCGTGAGGGGGGGGTGCCGATCGGAACTGGGAACGCGATAGGAGATCGCGAACGCGCTTCACGGGGGGACACGTGCCAACCGACCTGATACAGGAAGCTCCTTGTGAAGGTGAGAGCGAAAGCGATTCCAGTGCCCCCAGCCGAAGCGGGTGTCGCGTTGAGTTGTCCCGCCTGCAACGGGGCATCGTTTGAACCGTTCCGCTATGAGCTCGTCGAATGCGGCTCCTGCGGGCTCGTGATCGACCCGGCTGCCATTCGGCGATCTCGGGAAGAGAAGGTGCAGGAGGATTGGTTCGGCATTCCCGACGCGGCTCAGTCCGTTTGGGTTCGCACGTTTGAGTCGTGGAACAATGCGCGCACGATCGCAAGGATTCAGCGGTTCGTGAAGGCTCCCGCCCGGGTGCTCGAAGTCGGCGTGGGCTCGGGCTCGTTGCTGGTCGCGCTTCGCGACGCCGGCTTTGACGCGCAAGGATGCGATCTGTCCCCTCGGGTTGCGGAGTACGTTCGCACAACGCTGGGTATGCCGATGACCGTCGGTCCCGTGGAATCGGTTGAGACGACGTCCAAGTTCGACGTGGTCGTGATGAACCACGTAGTGGAACACACGTCCGAGCCCGTGAAGATGCTGGAGTCGGTACGTAGGCTGGCGCGTCCGGGCGCGCTCTTTCACGTCGCCGTCCCGAATATCGCGTGTTGGGAGGCGCATCTGCCGGGTTGGACGAGCTACGAACCGTATCATCTCGTGTACTTCACTCCGCGAACACTGAGCGCCGTTGCCGAGCGGGCCGGACTGCGGCCACTCGAGACCGCGACGTTCGAGTCGTTCAGTGGGTGGTTTCTATCGGTGCTACGGAGCGTTTTCGCCCGGCGCCTTCGGCAAGTCGACGGGCGAGAAACCTTGCGCACAATGAGACGGGCGACTCATGTCGAGCATCTCTACCGTACTGCGATGGTGGCCAGCGGCGCCGCTCTCTATCCCCTGCGATTGATGCAGGCGCGTGCGGGAGCGGGAGAGGAAGCGATTCTGTTGGCGACCTGCGCTTGACGAGCGCGCTGGCGGAGGCTGCAAGACGGGGCGACCGACGCAGCGAAGGACGGATCAATCGGACCCATGACGAAACGATCGCGGTGACGGTCCGGTCTTGACCGCGCGGGCCTCTCGCAGTCGCAGCCGCGCGTCCGATCGAGAACGTGATAGACGTGTGCTTGCTGTGGCGACTACCGCGCGGCCCACGGAGCTCTCGGCGCGCCCCCCCGGCTCGATCAACGGAGAACTCGGCAATGGCTTGGCAACGCGCATGGATGGACCGGTTCTATCGGTCCCGGCCCGGATGGATTGATGGTACGAAGTCCTTCCACGAACTAGTTCGCACCCACGCGCCGCCACGGGCGACCATTGCAGAGATCGGCGCTGGACCGACCAACCCAACGTCGGCCTTTCTCGCATCGCTCGGCGAGGTGCATGGGATCGATGCGAGCGACGAGGTTCACGGAAACGTCCACCTCAAAACGACGTCGGTACTGCAGAATGGCCGGTTTCCGCACCCCGACGTCTCGTTCGATCTGGCCGTTTCGAACTACGTCGTCGAGCACGTGCAAGATGCCGGCGAACACCTCCGAGAGGTACAGAGGATTCTGAAACCAGGGGCCTGCTACGTTTTTCGAACGCCGAACCTGCTGCATTACGTGGCGCTCGTGTCGCGTTTCACGCCCCAGTGGTTTCACGAACTCGTCGCCAACCCTTTGCGCTTGCTTCCGAAAGACAACCACAAGCCATGGCCGACCGTTTACGCGATGAACACGCCCGCCGCTGTGCGCCGCGAAGCGGCCTCGGTTGGGCTACAAGTGAAGCACATGGAGCTTGTCGAGAAGGAGCCGTCTTATGGCATGTATGCCCGTCCCCTGTTTCTCGCGTTCATGGCGTACGAACGACTCGTCAACGCGTCGGAGCGAATGGCTCCGCTTCGGGCCAACATGTTCGTCGTTCTTTGCAAGACGAGCCCCTGAAGACGGCTGACGCTCCGTCCCGCGACCGTCCCTTATTCGGGGAACCGAACCGAACGGTCGGAAATGCGAGTGCCCTTAGAACGAGAGGGGTCGCGCGTGCAACGAATGGTGTGGTAGGTTTTACACGTTAAGAGGTCCATTGAGAGCGTTCGTCTTCGCTTTCGTGCTCGCCGCGGTTTCAAGTGCGCTACTCACGCCGCTCGTCCGAGGCGTGGCTCTGAGAATCGGTGCAGTATCGAACCCGGGTGGACGGAACATCAATGAGCGAACCGTGCCGCGGCTTGGGGGAGTCGCTATCGCTCTGGCGTTTCTGATGTCGCTTGCGGCAACGTTTGTTACCGAGTCCGTCGTGGCCGCCGTCCTCCGGACCGAGTGGCGCAAGCTGCTGGGGCTGGTCGTCGGGGCATGCATCATGGCGGCCGTTGGTGTGCTCGACGACACCAAGCGCGTTCGGGCGTCGCACAAGCTCTTGATGCAGGTCCTCAGTGCCTCGGTAGTTTACGCGGCCGGGTTTCACATGGACGGCGTAACGCTGCCGCTTGTGGGAGCTCTCTCGATGGGGATGTTTGCGTTTCCCGTGACCGTAATTTGGATCGTGGGGATCGTGAACGCCATCAATTTAATCGACGGTCTCGACGGCCTGGCGGCGGGGGTCGTCTTTTTCGCCGGCGTCACGAGCTTCGTCGTAGCCAGCGTTTCCCATGACACGTTCCTCAGCGCCCTAATGGCCACGATGCTGGGAGCCGTGCTGGGCTTTCTATTTTTCAATTTCAATCCCGCGCGTATCTTCATGGGTGATTCGGGCAGTTACTTTCTAGGGTTCATTCTGGGCACGGTGTCCGTCGCCGGAAACTCGCAGAAGGCTTCTACGACCGTCTCGATCCTCGTGCCCATTCTCGCCCTCGGTCTGCCCATCTTCGACACGCTATTCGCCATGGCGCGCCGTTTTCTCGAGCGCCGTCCCATTTTTTCTCCGGATCGCGGGCATGTCCATCACCGGCTGCTCGATATGGGACTTACGCATCGCCGCGCGGTGCTGTTGCTCTATGCGGTCTGCGTTGCGTTCACCGTGGCGGCCATCGGCGTGTCACTCGGCCGGAGCTGGCAGGTGGGCGTGGCCATTCTGGTGGCTAGCGTCGTATTGATCGGTCTTGTGCGCTTCGTAGGCTACTTCGAATACCTATTTCTAATCCGAAGGCAACGAGCGCACATGAGGAGTGCGGATACCGAAGCGTTGAGACGGGTCTTGCCCGAGGTGCAGGCGTCATTCGCGGCCGCCCCTACGGACGAAGCGGTCTGGCGCATGCTCGAGGGCTTCCTTACAACGGCCCAAATTTCGGCGATGGATGTCGTTGCCGCCGACGGATCATCCGACGGCAAGGCCTGGTCGCTGAACGTCGTTACAGACCCCGAAATGACTGTCTCGGCCCAATTTCCGCTCGGGGAGGAGCGCCTGGCGCGCGCTAAGCTCCGCTTCCGTTGGAGCAGCCCCACTGGCGAGGTGAGTCCGCAGACGGAAATTTTGCTGCAAGTTCTGGTCGACGTGGTCGTCGGCGCGCTCGTCCGGGTCGGCAGTCCTTTTGCGCCTGAGCAGCGGGTCGAGCGCGCGGAGACCCAGCCCATTTCGTCGCGTCAACGTCGGCGCGTCGAGATTTGATCATCGACGCGCAGCCTTCCGTGAGGAAAGTCTTGTTTAGGTCTTTAGCGCCATTCCCTGACCCGTCGGCAGCGTCGCTATCAGCACACCATTGTGACGGGCCCAGGAGTCCATCGCGCTTTTCTGGGGTCGATACTGCTCAAAGCCGTAGTCATCGAGCATGACGATTCCGCCCGTCACTAGGCGCGGCCAGAAATGGTCGATAGCAGCAATTTCGGGAACCGCTATGTTCATGTCGAGATGCAAATAGGCAACCTGTTTGATGTCATGCTGTGTAAGTGTTTCCGGGATTCTGCCGCGGACCAGCACGCAACCAGGCCACGGCGCGAAGTTGCGACAGGCGAGATCAAAACATTCCGCGTAGTAGCGTGCGCTCTCTTCTGTTCTCGGACCACGCTCTAGCTCCGATGCTTGCTCCAACGGAATGCCTTGATATGTGTCGAACAAGTAGAACCGCTTTTGCGTCTCATTGAAATCGATGAAGTTACAAACGGCCACACTCGTAATCCCCGTATTGACACCACACTCCACAAAATCTCCCGGCAAGTGTGCGGCGTGCGCCGCGGCCCAGCAGCAAAGATAAACGCGGTATTCGTTGTGAATATCGTCGTCGCTTCCCTTTTCGCGGCAAATGTGGTGGCCCGTATTCATCCCCGCCATGTAGGCGGACGTGAATCGCGGCTCGGTCAGGAAGTCGAGGGACTTACCGTATAGCTTCATGCCGTCGCCTGAGTAAGCTGGCGTCGATTCCAAGGCCTTCAGCAGACTGGCCTTGATTTGCGCCGCTGCGCCGTAGAGCGCAGGTAGGTTCTCTCGGATCCGTTCCTTCATGCCGTCCTCTCCGCTGACGTTAACATAGCATGAACCGGTGCTTAGCGCCCTCCGAGAAAAATGGAACGATGCCTCACTGCTGCCCAAAGGAAGCGCCAAAATTATCGCCGCCGGCAGACGAGGGTCCCAATAGTACCCGCATCACCGGTGCCCAGGAACCTAGCTTCGCTCGGCTGCACCTGCCGCGAATGTTCCGTTTGGTGCTAGCGTGCGTCCGGACGGTGCCCGACCTTTCGCAACATGAGCTTATCCGGCGCCCGCAAGGCCCCGAGCCTCCCGCTCCCAATGAAATGGGAGGGATGGCCCCGATGAGCCTCGACATTCAATCGAATCGCAAGGCGCGCAATTACTCGAATCGTGAGCTTGCTCTGCGGGTGGTCTGGGCGTTCTTGTCTCCGGTGTTCCGCTACAGTCCGCGCCTGCTCTACAGCTGGCGCAACCTGCTCCTGCGATCACTCGGCGCGTCCATCGGTTGGGACGTGTGTATCCATCCCCGCGCGCGCATCCTATTTCCCTGGAACCTGCGCGTCGGTGATGAGAGCGCCATCGCCGAGGATGCGCTCATTTACAATCTCGGTGCGGTCACCCTCGGCAAGAAGGTGACAGTGTCTCACGGCGCACAGCTGTGTGCGGGTACACACGATTTCCAGCAGGCCACATTGCCGCTTCTTAAGCCGCCCATCACGGTCGAAGACTGCGCCTGGGTTTGCACCGAGGCTTTGGTCGGCCCCGGTGTCACGGTGGGAACGGGGGCCGTGGTTGGCGCCCGGGCCGTCGTTATGCGTGACGTCGAACCATGGGCCATCATGGCCGGCAATCCAGCACGCAAAATCGGCGAACGCCGGATAGGTCCCGCCCCTGTCTGAAGCAATGCGCCTGCTCATCACCATCCCCGGTCTCGCTCTGGAATCGGGCGGCCCTAGTGTTTCGGCGAATAGTACCGCGGCTTACATGGCTTCGCTGGGCGTTCGAGCGGCGATCGCGTGGGGTGAGGATGGGCGCCCGTCACGCTCTCCTGCGGCCGGCGTTCATAGCTTTCCCGTGGCGCGCGCGCGACGCTTCAGCCCGCGCTACCTGCGAGGGTTAGTTGCCGCGATCGACGCGTTCCGGCCGCATCTGGTTTATGACTTCGGCTTATGGCGCCGTGAAAACGCCTTTAGCTTCCTTGCCGCAAAGCGGCGAGGGGTGCCGTGGGTCGTCTCGCCACGCGGCATGCTCGAGCCATGGTCGCGGTCCTACAAGCAACTAAAGAAAAACATGGCATGGACGGTATACCAGAAACGTATCTTGGAACGCGCCGATGCGCTGATCGCGACCAGCACGATGGAACAAGAGAATCTGCGGGCATTGAAGCTCGTCGCCCCAATATGGTCGGTGCCTAACGGCGTCGAACTGCCGCCGCCACGTCCGGTGACGCAACCGAAGGGGGTGAGACGCGCGCTGTTTCTTTCGCGACTGCATCCAAAGAAGCAGCCTGAACTTCTCGTCCGTGCGTGGAGAAACCTCGATCCTGCCGGTTGGCAGCTCACCCTGGCGGGTCCGGCGGACAGCGAGTATCGCGCGGAACTCGCGCGGCTCGTCACGCAGTCGAGTGGACGGTCGCCGATTGAGCTGCTGTCCGAGGTCAGCGGTGAGGCAAAGCGGGCGCTTTTATTCGACAGCGATCTCTTCGTGCTGCCTACACTCAGCGAAAATTTCGGGGTCGCCATCGTCGAGGCCCTCGCGCACGAGATCCCGGTCATCACCACGTCGGCCACGCCGTGGGGAGAAATCGCCGAGCGAGGCTGCGGATGGATTGTCGCGCCGAATCTCGTGGCCGTTGAACGGGCGCTCGCGACGGCGCTGAACGCCGCTCCCGGTGAGCTTGCGCAAATGGGTCGTCGCGGTCGCAAACTGGCCGAAGACTATTCATGGGAGCGCAGCGCCGAAAGTCTTAAGGGCTACTGCGAAGGATTGCTGGAAAGCAGGCAGACATGTTCTCGATCGCCATCCTAACTTACAATGAGGAGCGCACGTTGGGCGGCTGCCTAGACTCGGTGAATTGGGCTGATGACGTACTCGTGTTCGATTCATTCAGCAGTGACGGGACCGTAGAGATTGCGCGCGAGCGAGGTGCGCGGGTAGTGCAGCACCCATTTCGCGGCTATGCGAGTCAGCGTAACGCGTGCCTCGAGCTAGGTGGCTTCAAGCATCCGTGGGTTTTCATGCTCGATGCCGACGAACGCTTCACGCCCGAATTGCGTGCCGAGATCGACGTGCTGCTGCGGGACGTGGGCCCTGAGTTCACGCTGTTCCGCGTGCGGCGAAAGGACTATTTTCTCGATCGCTGGATCCGCCGGGCATCGCTGTATCCGACGTGGTTTGAACGGCTCATGCGTCGTGATCAGGTGCGCATTACCCGCGAGATCAACGAGCATTGGGAGACGGACGGACGCGTCGGACAGCTGCATGAACACTTCGCGCACTATCCCTTTGCCAAGGGCCTATCGGCCTGGGTTCAGCGCCACGATCGGTACGCGGACATGGAAGCGCGCCAGAGGCTCGAAGACAGTGGGCCGCTCAGTTGGCGTCAATTGCTGAGTGGCGACGCGGTTACGCGGCGCGCGGAGCTGAAGCGGCTCGCCTACCGAACACCGGCGCGACCGGTCGTGGTGTTCGGGTACCTACTTGTCGCGCGGGGAGCCGTGCTCGAAGGGTTTCCCGGCGCGGCATACAGTGCCCTGCGCGCATGGTATGAGCTTTGTATAGACATCAAATGCCGCGAGCTGCGCATGCAAAAAAGCCCATGAACGCCCCATAGCACGGTTCGCGACCCTGTTCGCCCTACCGAAATCCGCGCGAATAGTGCCTACAGGCCATGGAAACGTAACTCCGGTCCTGGCTAGACGAGGTGCACGTTGTTTCGGCGCATCCAATCCAGTAACGCGATCAACGTCCATATTCGTGAGTAAGTGAGCCTTCCCTGATCAAAAGCGGACCAGATCCGAGAGACCTCGCTCGACGCCAAGATATCGGAACTGCCGACTTGCTCTTCGGCCCACGCGCGCAGTGGTCCCCGCAACCAAGTTTGAAACGGAAGCGTAAACCCCATTTTCGGCCCTTGGGTTGTGGAGAGGGGTAAGGCAGGCACGGCGGCAACAAGGAGGGGCTTGTTCCGCCGACGCGACAGCTTCATGGATCCGGGCAGCGTGAGCAAGCGCTCGACGAGTCGGTGGTCAAGCAGAGGCTCGCGGATCTCCAGCCCGTGTGCCATCCCCATGACGTCCATGTCGCGAAGAAGGGTATTGCGGAGATAGTTGGTGAGTTCGAAAGCACTGTACGTTGCGATAGAGTCTCCCTCGGCACTCGACCCCCAGGTGGATATTCTCAGATCGGACGCTTCGGGTTCGGCGTGTCGAATCTCGTGTTGCTTTAGCAGGCGAGCGATCTGGTCGGGAAGGAGCATCGCACGAAATGTGGCGTACATCGCGAACGGCTCGCCACCGGTGGTTAGGAGCGCCAGGGCTTTACGAAAGGCGGGAGGGGTGTCCGGCCACAGGGCCCTTGCGCGGCCCATCGGCCACCATCCGAGAAGGGGAGCGAGACGGCTTGCGGTATTGAACGTATGGAAAGCTGGATAGCCCGCAAACAGCTCGTCTCCGCCAATTCCCGAAAGAGCGACGGTGACTCCTGCGTCACGGACTGCCTTCGACACGAAGTAGGTATTGATTCCGTCCGCCGACGGTTGGTCGAGCGCGTCCAAAGCGTGGTCCATCTCGTCGAGCGCGCGTTTGGCCGAGAGGCGGATTGGATGATGTTCCGCTCCAAATCGCCGCGCCGTTTGTTCCGCGCGCCGGGCCTCATCGTACGCGGCCTCGTCGAAGGTCACCGTGAACGTGTGAATCAGCGACCGCGATGCTGCCGTGGCGAGCGCGACGAGCGCCGAGCTATCGAGACCGCCGGATAGGAAAACGCCGACGGGCACATCTGACACGAGGCGTAGGGCAACGGACTCGCGTAGAAGAGCTCCGATTTCCTCGACGGCGTTCGCGTGAGAAGTCGTGTGATCGATGTGAAGGGGAGGGGCCCAATAGGTTGCGGTTCGGAGAGCTCCGTTGCAAAACGTAGCGTAACTTCCGGCCGACAGCATCGTGATGCCGTCGACGATCGTGCACGGCTCTCGAACCGACCCAAAGGCTAGATAGCTGGCGAGCCCTTCTTGGCTTAATCGCCGCGCCACCAGGCCCGTACCGAGCAGGGTCCTGACTTCCGAGGCAAGGAGTAACCCGTTAGGTACCTTCGCGAGATAGAGGGGCTTTACGCCCAGCCGATCGCGCGCGAGAAAAAGCGATCGCTCCGCAGTATCCCAAACGGCGAAGGCGAACATGCCGCGAAGCCTCGGCAAGAGGTCTTGGCCCCAGCGCCGGTATCCGACGAGAAGAACCTCCGTATCCGACGTTGAGCGGAGGTGCTCCCCGTGGGCTTCGAGCTCGGCGCGGATATCCCCGTAGTTATAGATCTCGCCGTTGAACACGATGGTGTAGCGCCCATCGGAGCTAAGCATGGGC
The DNA here is from genome assembly GCA_963831555.1 of uncultured delta proteobacterium. Classification (GTDB taxonomy): domain Bacteria; phylum Myxococcota_A; class Polyangia; order Polyangiales; family Polyangiaceae; genus Palsa-1150. The sequence continues at coordinate 202,879 of CAWHQT010000004.1, read as the reverse complement.
TGCGCACCACCTGGAGATAGATCGATGATCGCCAGGCGCGTGTGCGCGAGGCCACAAACGGTGTCGCCGCGGTCATCAACGAACGTCCCCTCGCCGTCCGGACCGCGATGCCGCAACTGGCTGATAGCGCGATCGAGCGATGGATGAGCAGTGCTCGGGAACCGTGGCGCAACGTATCCAAAGAGTCCGCACACGTAGGCGCCTTAACGCGTTTCCGCGAACGCGGACCGGCCGCCTCGGCGGGTGTGGACGCGTCGGCGCGCCAAGATCCCACGAAGGAGGGAATCCCACCTGTCGATGATAAGCTCTTTGCCAAAGTGTTGGTCATATGCGGCTCGCGCCCGCCGCTGAGCCATGGCGAGTTCGTTGCGTGAGACCGCCATTTCACGAAGCAGGCGGATAACGCCCGAGAGGCCCATAGCCGTCAACTCCCATCCAACGTTGAGCTCGCGTATCCAATGGGCGACGTCCGAATCAGGGGGACCAGAGTAGAGTACGGGTCGCCCAACGGCCAGAGCACCGAAGAACTTCGACGGGACGACCACGCCGGACCACTCGTCGCGGATGCTCAAAAGATGAATATCGGCGGACTCGAGCCGCCGCTCCAACTCCGCCTCCCCCGTGAACGGAAAGAGACGAACGTTCGTGTCATCGGATCGGAGACTCCGACGGACGTTCTCGAAACCGTTTCCCCTACCGCAGAGGCAAAAGGCGATGGCTTCCCCATTGCTTATCCGACATTCGCGGGCAAGCGCAAGAAAGGGGGTGAAGTCGTGGGCGCGGCCGAGAGTTCCTGAATATAGAAGCGTGAGCGCCGCTTTTCCAAACAGGTGCTCGCGAATGGCCGTGTCCGGTGGCCGTGGCGCATGGGTCGGAACCGTCAACGCCCACGGCACTAGCGTCTCGCGGACGGCCAGCGTTGGTCGCAGAGAGAGACGCTCCCTCATGCGAGGACCTATGTCCACGATCGCATCGCAGGAGCCATAGGACGCGGCCATCAGAGCGCGAGCGAGGGGCATGAGCAGTTGAACGAGCGGGCCCCCTCGGTCTGCCGCAATCGCATCAGGATACACGTCGTAGCACCAGTGGGCGAGCACCACGTTGGGGCAAACGCGTCGGACCGGCAAAAACAATGCCGGCGCGAATGCCGGGTCGGAGCCCAACACGATGGCGTCGAAGCGCCGCAAGCGGACGAGGTGAGCAAGCCACGCACTGATCATCCACGCGGAATTCAGTAGCCTCTGCGCAGCGCTACCTTGGTCCCATGGGGGTCGCGAAACGCGTTCGATGGCGATACCTTCCCACACCTCTCGCGCGGGATAGCGGCGGCTTGGGGCGTCCCAGGCACGAGCACTGGTTAGCGCCGTTACGTCCCATCCGCGGGCGCGGAGCCCCAAAGCAAGGTCGGTGAACAGCCGTGCGCTGACGACCTCATCGGGGTGAAAAAAATGATATACGAGGAGAACACGAGGCAGCGACAAGACACCCCAGCTGAGGTTTAAATGAAGCTCTCAGAGAACAAGTCTCAAGACAGGCCCGGCAACTCCTGGTCAGGTCGGGCGGAGGCCGTTTGATGGACGTTGTGCCCCTTCGCTTCTCTCGCGAGATCGTGCGGTAGCGGGTCAGGGAGTAGCGTGTCCGAACCGGAGAGCCGCTGTGTTGGAAGCACGCGAACTATCGCGTAGTAACTCAAAATGATAAGAGGCAGACCTCCAAACGACGGAGAAAAACTTGACTCCACATTCATGAGGCCCGAAAACACAACCGCACCGATAATTGCCCCGCCCGAGCTTGCCGTGAACATCTGTTCCAGAAGCGCATAGATCAACCCGATGAAAAGCATACCGAAGACAATGCCAACCGGACCAAAATTAATATATAGTTCAGTAAATTGTGACACGTTGACCATCGTGTCGTAGTCCCAGTAGTCGACGAGTCCGTACCGGCGCGGAAAGTCCTGACCCATCTCCGGCGCTGGTTTATCCGGTACGAGAATACGGGGAATGAGGTGCCAGGCCAAATCGGAGTATGTGTGTCCATCCCAGTAAGGTACCGTCCGGGGCGTTTCGTTCACGACAACGGTCATCATTCCGAGGAGATTCGTCCTGGCTTGATCGGCATCGACCACGTCCTCCGACCCTAGTTGGCCGTTCTCAATTGCGTCGGCGGTAATCGAGAGGAAGCTCGCGAAAAAAGTCGCAATGTTGGATGGTGACAGCTTCTCTGAAGATGAAGACCCGTGCGCGACGCGAAATTGCTGCTTGCTGGCGTTGAGGGGAGCCAAAGCGAGTACAGCGGCGAAAATCCCGGCCCACGGGATGCGTCGACGCTCCCAGCCGTAAAGAAAGGCGAGAGCCACCAGTGGCATTGCCACATTCGCGAGCGCCCCAGTGACCAGTCCAGTCGCCAAGAGAATTCCAACGAGCGCGCAGGTGTAAAGCTTATATCCAAAGTGGAGTTGGCCGCGAAGCCACCCAAGAAGCAGTCCTCCCAATGCAATCTGTCCGACTCCATTGACCGCGAAGATGATAGATCCAAACGTTCGCGCTGTAGAGCCAGCCATCGCGACACGCACCGCGAATGAGACCGCGGCCATCGCAGCCAAGGGGAGAAGGGCTCGCGGCAGGTCGATATCGCGTCGGATTCGTGGGGCACGGGTGACCAGCCGGCGCGTTCCGAACATCCCAATCATCAACGCGATTGCTCCGCACAACACGAGCTCGAGTGCGCGGTCGACACTGTCCCATGCAGAGCCGGTTTTGATGTCGCCAAAGAGGGGACGCGTGCTGAACACTGGAAGTGCAAAATAGACCGCATGGAGTGCGGAAACGAACACTGGAAAGAGAAGGCTTCGACGAGCCTGAACCAGGAAAACCCATAGGGGCAGCGCAAAGACCCAAAGGGAGAGTAAAGCAAGGCAGAGTGCGTAGTCGCTGACGGGCTGGTGCTTCGATAACAGCAGGTAGGTCGTCGCCGCGGCCAGTGCACTCCCGACTCCGAGGGTCGCCAAGGACGAACGCTCGCGCCACCAGGACGACGCGGTGTCGCGCGATAGCGCTTGGCCGAGCGAATTGGGCGTTGTACTCATTGTTGTAAAAGGCGAGGGATCACGATACGCTAGCGTGTGGGTAGGAACAAGGAGTAACACGATAGCTCCGCCCGCGTGGTGGCTGAGCTTGGCATCTTAGAGGCCCCAATTGTCCGGTTCATTGGATGTCATGCTCCTTGCCCGTCGCAACGACGCGGGACTCCTGGGATTGTATGGTCGGGCATTCCAAAGGCTTGGTTACCGAACCGAATTCTGGGATTTCGAATCGGCCGAAGCGCGGCACGCACGCCTCGGCCGCATCGGGGCGTACCTACAGCAGCTCGTTATTGTTGAGCCGTGGCTGAAGCGTGCCAATCGCGAACTGGTCATTACTGTTCGCGAGCGAAAGCCCGGCATCTTGGGCGTGGGCTGTGCCACGCGGGTGACGGCGGGAGCGCTCGCGCAGATTCGCGCGTCGTCGCCTTCGACAAGACTTGTGCTCTTCTGGCCGGATCCGCTACAGAACCTTGAGGTGGGGACCGTGCAAGCGCTTCCCCTTTACGACCTCGTTGCGACATACGCTCGGAGTTCCGTCGATCCATTGCTGCGCCTGGGTGCGAAGCGCGTCGAGTGGGTGCCGTTCGGCGCAGACACTGAGCTTTTCGAGAGCCCCGCGGAGGTGTACGATCAAGACGTTCGTGCGTTCGCGTGTGACGTCGGCTTTATCGCAAACTTCCGACCGGAGCGCGAACGAGCGGTTCTGGCTTTGCAGAATGCGGGAATCCACGTTCGGGTGTGGGGCTCGATCGGATGGAAAAGGAGCCCCCATGATAAACGCGCCGCGCGCGGCTATTGGGAAGGACGTCAGCTGGTCGGACCGGAGTTTGCTCGTGCCACGCGGGCCTTCAAGCTGGCGCTCAACGTGATCGATCCGACAAACTATCCGGGCGCGAATATGCGTTTTTTCGAGACGCTCGCCTGCGGTGGCACGCTTCTCACGTCGGCCTGTCCCGAGCTCTATGCGGACTTCCCGGATGGGGTCGCGGTGCACTATTTCGAGTCCATTGAGCATCTGGTCCAGCGCGCGCGTGACCTGCTTCCTCGTGCGGCGGCGCGGCGCGCGATTGCTGAGGAGGGTCGAAGGCGCGTTCTTGTGGGCCACACGTACGTCGACCGCGCCCGGCAAGTTCTGCACGCGCTGACGCCGGGGGCCGCAAGCACGTGACCAAGCTCGGGGCTAGGGTTCGATCGCGGGCGCGCCTGGACAGAGATCGATACGGAGGCGCGCAGATCGACGTTCGCACCCGCTCACAAGGTCTATCATCCCGGCCGTCACCTCGGCTTTCCTTGCACCAAGAGCCCAAGCTACCTACGCAGGCCAGCGTGTGCGCTTTCAATCCACGGGGTCACGCAGCAACATCCTTCGGGTGGCGGAGATCAATCGGGCCCGGGAAGGCGGCGGGATGAATCGCCGCTTCGTCGCCCACTGGACACCGGCAGTTTTGGCCGCGACGGCTGTGACGGTCCTATACATGCTTCCGCAGCTAACGAGAGGAGCCGGCGGCTACCACGACGCCGTCCTCATGCACTTTGACGAACCGTCGTACGTGGCCCGGCTCGTCCGGGCGCTTCAAGGTGCGCCGTCCATGGCGCCGTGGCTTTACGAACACAGGCTGGACCCGAGCGTTGTGCCTACCTTCGTCGAAACCTTGCTGGCCGCCCCGTTTCGAATGGCAGCGCGGATCGGTCTGCCATGCCCTTCTGCCGGAGCTGTCGTCGTCGGGTATCGGGCGTTTTTCTCCTTCACGGGTGTGCTCACGGCTGCATTTGCATTTGGCTCGGTGGGCCTACCGCGCAAGCTCGCCGTGCTAGCGGCTTTCTGGAGTTACGCAGACCCAGGGCTTTGGAGCTACAAGCCACTTGCGGGTCTCGTATTCGGGGCGAACAATCTGCCATTCGACCGTTTTACCAATCCTCTGGTGGGAATGTCTGTGTTTTTCCTTGCCTGGGGATGCGTGACGCGGCTCGTGCAGGACGATAGACGCTTCCGGGTGTGGGCCGCGAGCGCGGGAGTCGTTGGGGGCCTGCTATTCTATATCAGCTTTTATTATTGGACTTTCTTTGTGGCGATGACGGCTGCCGCGCTGTGCGTGCGACCAACACGTTGGCGAGCACTCGGGGCCGTTCTCGCACTCGCCGCGGTCGAATCCATTCCGTATTGGCTGTACGTGACACGGCTGCGGGCACATCCGAGCTACCTGGATATCATGTGGCGTCAAGGGCTGCTGACGCATGGCCATGTGTGGAGTCAGTACTCGAACAAAACACTGGGACTCTTTGCCGTGGGGGCTCTGACAGTGTGGCGAATTCACTCGCTTGGCGCGCGGCTCCTCGTTCTGAGTGTATTGGCAGGACTCGCGTGCTTTTGCTCCCCCGCGGTTACGGGGGTGTTTCTTCAAGCCCACCATTGGCATTATACACTGGCGCCGATGATCGCAGCGGCTTGTCTATGGAGTGCAGCGCATGCGCTGGAACCGCGGATAGGATCCGTTCGCCTGGCATGGATTGGGGCGGCATGTGTCGCGGTGCTGTCCGTCGGCGGACTGAGCACGGTCTTTCGATGGGATCGCGCCGTCGACGCAAATCCAGAGCCCGGCATTGGGGCGAACGATCGACCCTATGGAGAGGCTTGGCGGTGGCTCCAAACCAACGCCTCGGACGGATCCGTCGTGCTCGCCAGCGAGACGACAATGGGCTACGTGCCGCTGCGAACGGGTCTGTACGTCTGGACGAAAAAGCATGCCGCCACGGACGCCGTCAGCTTCGAGGAGCTGTGGGACCGCAACCGAACGGTCCTAGCGCTGGACGCCGACGCAAGGCGCGGTATGGAGCAGCAGGAATGCGTTGCTGTCGATGGATTCAACAGCTGGCCGTACGGATTACCTGCCAATCTCGCACAACCTCTCGAGCGAGCCGGACGAGCCCCGTTCGATGCGCATCGGAGATGCGCTATGGCGCACGAATTGGCCGTGCTTTCTTCAGGCGCAACCCTGGATGACATCGCAGCGACGGGTCGGCGCTATCGGCTCGACTACGTGGTACGTGGACCGAATGAGCGCTCGTGGGAACCTGCCGAACGGATCTGGCGAATGACTCGCGCGTTCGAGGCGAATGGCGTACGCGTCGATCGCGTGGAAGAATGGCTGCAGGGCGACACGCGCCCCAGCATGTAACGTGTCACGAAGTCGTCAGATCTTTCGCGCCAAGGCGAACATCTGAACGCCCCAGGGGGACGTCGAGAGATTCGCGAACTGGATGACGTATAGCGCCTGGCAAAGCGCCTTCGCGAGGGAGTTGTAGTCGGACGAGCCGAAGTTCCGTAGCGACCATTTCGGTCGAACGTTGGTCACGTATTTGAGGGCCGCGTAAAGTGGGAACCCCCAGTTCTCGAGCGACACGATTTCCAGCCCCGCATTCACGATCAGGTTTCTCAGCCCCGAACGCGAAGGGTGCGTGACGTGCCCGAAGTAACGCTCGGTCTCGTGAATCCTACCCGTCGGGCAGGTCAGGACCAGATGACCGCCTGGCGAGACCATCCGCGCCAGGTTCCCAATCGCCTCCGGTTGGTGTTCGAGATGCTCGATCACCTCCGAACACAGGATTAGGTCGAACCGATCGTCTAGCGACTCTTGCTCGACATCTAGAACGAAAAAACGGGCAAACGGGTGCCGACTCGCATTGCGTTGCACGGTCTTGGGCGAGAGATCCGCGCCCGAAAACGACACATCCGACGCAACCCGGGAACGCAGCCAAAGGAGGGTTTCTGCATTTCCGCAGCCTACGTCGAGGACACTGCGGAAAGAAAGCGTATCCACAAGAGCGCCGAGTCTGCGCCGTCGGTGCCGTGCGCCGGGATTATAACGCGCGAAGTCTCCGCAGTCCTGCCAGAACCGATCATAGAGCTCTCGGTTGAGACCTTTCGCAGTGTTCATTGCGCCACCCTGGGCACGCGCATGCTGAGTTCCCCGTTCGTCCATCGGTCTTGATGCTTCCGGTTATTCTGCGCGTCCTACACACCGAGAGCGAACATGCGTCGGTGGCGCCGCAACCACCGGTCGAAAACGTACAGCGCCCACAGCGGCTTCGAATGGTCCGCCCGTCGCTGGGTGTGCTCGGAACGGTATTGCACGAAGGCTCGTCGGTCGAGGAGTCCCGTGTCCCATGCCGGAGAGTCCGCGACGACATCGCTTACGCGCGCCGCGAGCGGACCGCGGAGCCAGGCCGCAAGCGGAATTCCGAAGCCCTTCTTCGGTCGGTCGGCGATCCCGGCAGGGAGCTTCCGGCGGGCCGCGAGCTTGAATAGAAACTTCGTCATTCCTCTGCGCACTTTATACGAGGATGGTAGCGAAAACGCGAAGTCGACGATGTCGTTGTCCAGCAGCGGAGGGCGTGCCTCAAGCCCGTGCGCCATCGACGCGCGATCCACTTTCGTGAGTACGGAGCCTGGCATGTACGTGGTGAAGTCGAGCGCCAGGATGCGTGCGAGTTCGTCACGCGTCGATGGGAGGCTTGCGTGGAGGGTTAACGGAGAGATACCTCCGGCTGCAGGCAGCGCGCGCGTGAGGTTGGGAATATCGATGCAGGACATCCAACGCTGGTGCCGTCGAACGGGGTCATCGTCCCACCGCTGTGCGAAGCGCCGGAGCTTCCACTCGAGGCTCTGGTAGCGATCGTCGAGCGGTAGCCGATCGACGGCGTAACCCACCCAGCGCGAGCGAGCCGGGCGCGGCAGGAGCGCGTACGCTTTGGCGTAGCGATGTGCGCGGTAGGTAGCGTAACCGCCCCAGAGTTCGTCGCCCCCGTCTCCACTGAGCACCACCTTCACGTGACGCGCGGCCAAACGCGATAGCAAGTACGTCGGCAGAAGCGACGCGTCGGCCAGGGGCTCGTCGAGTTGGTCGAGGGCTGCGTCGACGACGTTAAGCAAGCTCGATTCGCGAAAGCGCTCCTCGATGAACTCGACGCCAATCTGCTTGGCGACCCTGCGCGCGTGCTGGCCCTCATCGTACGTGGCGTCCTCGAACGTTGCGGCAAACGCCTTCATTCGGGTGTGAGCGCGCCGGCTCGCGAGAGTTGCTACCGAAGACGAATCGAGACCGCCGCTAAGGAAGACACCAACCGGCACGTCGGCCACCAGCTGGCGCTCGACCGCGTTGCCTAACCGGCCCCAGAGTTCCTCGGCCAAGTCGGTGTCGCTTCTCGCCGGTGCCGGCGCGGGCGCAGGCACGGACCAGAACGTGGATGGCTCGCCCAGCCGACCATCCTCCCACACGAGAGTGCATCCGGGGGGAAGCTTTCGTACGCCCGCGGCGAGGGACAGGGGGGCGTGGACGTAGTCCGCGAAGAAGTACGACGCTAGCCCTTCTCTAGAGAGCGCCTGGGGTTCGCAAGCGGCGAGCACCGTACTCAACTCCGAGCCGAACGCGATGCCGCCACACGGCAGGGCCGCATAGTAGAGTGGCTTGATGCCCGCCCGGTCGCGCGCGAGAGAGAGCCGGCGCGTCGTAGCGTCCCAAATGGCGAACGCAAACATGCCGTTCAGCGACGCGACCCCTTCGATCCCATGCGCGTGGTATTGCACGAGAAGGGCCTCGGTATCGCTCTTGGTCCGAAACGGATAGCCTCTTGCCTGGAGCGCACGGCGCAGCTCCCGAAAGTTGTAGACCTCTCCGTTGTAGACGATGTGGAGGCAACCGGACGCGTCGCTCATGGGCTGTGCGCCCGTCTCGAGATCGATGATGGCCAACCGGCGGTGTCCCAACGACACGCGCCAGTCGCCAACCTCGGACGTCCACTGACCCTCGGCGTCCGGACCGCGATGCGCGACCGTGCTCAATACTTCGGTGAGCGAGCGAGGCGAGGGTCCGCGCCGTACGTAGCCAGCGATCCCGCACATTTAGGGCTTCCGATCAAAGCCGGTGCGAGATGCCACGGTGTATGCGGTCTTGTTTTGGGATTCGAAGTACGTGCGCATGATCATCTCGGCAACGATGCCGTTGCCCATGAACTGAAGCGCCATCAAGAAACACACGGTGGCGATCAAGAAGAGTGGATTGCGATGAACCCAGACACCCTGCGCCCATTTCTCCCAGAGCACGACCACGCAGATAAAAGAACCGGATAGAAAAGCCAATATGCCGAGACCCCCGAAGACGTAGATGGGCTTCGTCTGGTAATGGCGCATGAACACCACGGTCGTGAGGTCGAGCAAAACCTTGACGCTCCGTTTGAGCCCGTACTTCGACGTGCCGGCGATGCGCGGCCGATGGGTCACCACAACCTCGCCGACGCGAGCCCCCTGCGATTCTGCGATGACGGAAATGAACCGATGCATTTCGCCATAGAGGCGCATCTCGTCGGTGACGTGACGACGATACGCCTTGAGCGAGCAGCCGAGATCGTGCACTTCCGTTCTGGTCGCGCACCGGATCAACCAGTTGGCGATGCGCGACGGAATCCTGCGCAGTAGCAGCGTATCGTTTCGGCGCTTGCGCCACCCGGTGACGACATCGAAGCCTTCGTCAAGCTTCGCAACGAGCGCCGCAATGTCGCGGGGATCGTTCTGACGGTCCGCGTCCATGGTGACGATGACGTCGCCACTGGCGTGCCGGAAGCCTGCGTCAAACGCCGCGGCCTGCCCGCAATTGCGGCGGAAGAACAGCCCTTTGAGGTTTGCGTTTTGCGTCCCGAGCTGGCGCAAGAGCTGCGAGCTACCGTCGCGGCTCCCGTCGTCCACCGCGATGATCTCGTAGCTCTTGCCGAGTGGATCGAGCGCGTCCCGTATCTCATCCAGCAGCGGCGCGACGTTCTCCGCCTCGTTGTAAATCGGTAGGATGACACTAATATCCATCGTCGCGAGGCGACTCCTCTATCACGCAACACGACGTATGTCAGGGAATCCGAACGCTGGGCTGCGGCCGCCGCGTGGAATCACTCTCGCGGGGGGATCGGAATCTCCGCACGACGTCTTCTCGGACCTGTTCGCTAGCGGCTAGCAACAACCCTAGCGCGAGTCGCCGTCACGCGGTCGACGCAAGGCCCTGGGTCAAGAGGCCAACATGGTCGAACGGTGCTCCGCCGTACGGGGAGGCTTGGACCGGTCGAATTCCTGACCACCCTGGCGTGCGATGGCACGGTCACGCCGTAAGCGTCCGCGCCAAAACGCGCCTCGCCCTGCGGCAGGCCGACTCCGAGGGCCCACGATGGGGACACGTGGGAATTCGACAGCTCGCACTTTGCGTCCCAGCTGGTAGAGTCGGGGGCCTTAATATGGCTGCGCCCCCTGTCCAGACCGCCTCTACAGCGACCTTCATCCGCGATGCAACGTCGAGCTTCATCGACGTGCTCAAAGCGGTGCGTAAGCACTGGCCTGTGGTTGCAGCGTTTATCGCGATGTTCGGAGGGGGAGCCCTCCTTTACTCCAAGACGGCGACCAAGGTGTACGAATCGGCTTCGCTTGTCGAGATCAGCGCGTACGTTCCTCAACCGCTCGGCGAGCCAGGCAAACCCGCTCTCGATATGGGTTCGGGAGGCATGTGGGATAACCACGCGTATTACGAGACGCAGTACAAGATTATGGTCTCTTTGCGGGTGCTCAGCGCGGTCGTCCGCGATCTAGGCCTTGCCAATGACCCGCTTTTCGTAAGCCCTCTCCCGGGAGGCCGTGTTGCCAGCCTTGACGACGTCGCCGCCGTGCTTCGCGAACACGTGACGGTTGAGCCCGTAAAGTATAGCCAACTAGTTTGGCTCAGAGTGACGGATACGGACAAGGCTCGGGCGCGCCGAATTTGCGATGCAATCGCCAATGCCTATATAGAGCAGAACCTCGAAACAGCCGTCTCTGCGACCTCGGACGCTGCTGCGTGGCTAAGTGGTCAGCTCGATCATGTAAAAGATAATCTGGAGAATGACGAAGACGCACTGCACGATTTCAAGCTGCGCAACGACTTGCCCAGCACGTCGATCAACGAAGCCTCGAATATGCTGCGCCTGGAGATGCAGGAATTCGATACGGCCCTGGCGCACACGCGAACAAAAAAAGCGGAGTTGGGCGCTCGATCCGCAGAGCTTTCTAAGGTTTCTGCTGATAGCCCGGACGAGCTTCCCGCGTCAGAGCTGCTCGCGAGCGGCTTCTTGCAAGCCCAACGCGCGCAATACCAAGACGCCGTAAGGGAGCGGTTGTCGTTGCTTGCGGAAGGGAAGGGGGAGAATCACCCGCTCGTCAAGCGCGTCGAGGAGCGAATTGGTCAAACAAAGGCAACGCTGCTTGCTGAAATTGGCAACATCCAAGGCGCTGTCCAGCGTGACTTGTCGATCGTTACGCGAGAAGAATCCGCCGACCAAGCCCTCTTCGAAGCCACTCGCCGCCGGGCGGTCGACCTCAATATGAAGGAGATTGAATACCATCGCCTTGATCGTGCCCGCGAACAAAACGAGAAGCTCTATGGGATGCTTCTGGAGCGCATGAAGGAATCAGACTTGGCGCGGATGATGCGGGTAAACAATATCCGTGTAGTCGATCACGCGACGGACCCGCATGCTCCCATTCGTCCGCGCACAGGTGTCAACCTTTCGATCGGCTTATTCGCGGGTCTTGTTCTCGGCATTGCCGCTGCCTGGGTGCGCGAGCAGCTCGACAGCTCAATCAAGACTCCCGATGAAGTCGAAACGGCGCTCGGAATCACGTTCCTCGGCCTGCTGCCGGAGGTTGACGAATACAGCGACGGAGGGGCCGGCCGCTCCGGGCGGCGGAGGAAGCGTCGGCACTCAAGCACGCGCGATCCGTCCGAGCCAATCGAACTGGTGGTTCACAATCGGCCTCTGAGCGGGATCGCGGAAGCCGCTCGCACACTTCGGACGAACCTCCTCTTCATGAATCCCGACCGCCCATTCAAGAAGCTACTTGTCTCGAGCGCGGGGCCCTCAGAAGGCAAGACGACGATTGCGTGCAGTATCGCGATTGCCCTGGCTCAGGGCGGCCAGCGCGTCTGCATCGTCGACTGCGATCTCCGTCGGCCGCGAATTCATCGGATTTTTGGCCGCATCGGGGACGCGGGCGTCACCAACGTCCTTGTCGGCGAAACGACAGTCGACGAGGTCGCCAAGCCCACGCTCGTCGAGAATCTATGGTCGATCCCTGCCGGCCCGACCCCCCCTAACCCGGCCGATATCCTTCATTCGGAGCGCTTCAGCCGCTTCATCGAAGAGCTTGGGAAGCGCTTCGACCGCGTCATTATCGACAGCCCGCCGCTCGTCGCCGTTACGGATTCGGCGATCATTTCGAGGCTGGTCGATGGGACCGTTTACGTCGTTCGTGCGTTCAAAACGAGCAAGCACTTGAGTGCTCACGGTTTGCGCGCTCTGCGCGACGTCGACGCACGCGTCATTGGGGTAGTGCTCAACGCCGTAAATCTCAATCGGCAGGAGTACAGCTACTACTATCACTACAATTATTACGGACGCCACGGCTACGCGAATCCTCCAACCGCCGGCGCCGGAGATGCTGACGCGGAAAGTCCTAGCGCGGCGCCGAACTGACGGAACGGGTCGGTTTATCTCATGGTTTGTCATTGAGGCGTCTGGTGGGTACGTGATTCTTCCCGCGGTCCGCCCATGGCGTGTTAGAAAGCTAGCGGAGCGATGCGCACGCTCGTCCTGACGACGGACGCCTTTGGCGGACACGGAGGTATCGCCAAGTACAACCGGGACTTGCTCAAGGCGCTCTGCCTTCACGGCTCCATGACGGAGGTAGTCGCAATTCCGCGTGATGTGGCGAACGCGCTCGAGCCGCTTCCGGCGAAGCTTATTTTCCAGATGGACGGCGTCGGGGGCAAGCACCGCTTCCTTGCGGCACTCGGGCGTCGGATGGCGATGAGACAGCCGTTCGACTTGGTCCTGTGTGGCCATGTCAACCTTTTGGCTGCGGCGCTCCTGGCTGCGTGGCGTTACCGAGCTCCGCTCGTTCTCTGGGTGTACGGCATTGACGTCTGGAATCGCCCACCAGGCCGTGTTGCCGCGAAAGCGTGTGCCTACATCGATGGTTACGCTTCAATCAGTCGCGTGACCGCAGACCGATTCCGCTCTTGGGCCCCCCTCGGGGGTAAGAGTGAATGGATCGTGCCCAACGCGATAGAGCTCGACAGATTTTCTCCCGGGCCAAAAGACGCAGCCCTTATCGAGCGCTACGGACTTCGAGGGAAGACGGTCATCGCCACGCTGGCGCGGTTGGTTGCCGCGGGCCGAATGAAAGGCATCGACGAGGTGCTCGATCTGTTCCCGCGGCTATTACGCAAGCGTCCGGATCTCTCGTATCTCGTGATGGGCGACGGATCAGACAAGGGCCGATTGGAGCAGAAGGCAAGAGACCTGGGGATCGCGGACAAGGTCGTCTTTACCGGACGCATCTCGGAGCTCGAGAAGGCGCAGCACTACCGGCTTGCCGATGCCTTCGTCATGCCGAGCCGAGGTGAGGGTTTTGGATTCGTATTTCTGGAGGCGATGGCATGTGGTATTCCCGTGGTTGCAAGCCTGATCGACGGCGGTCGCGAGGCCGTACGCGGTGGGCTACTCGGCACGCTCGTGGATCCTGGTAATCCGGATGACATTGTCCGCGGAATCGACGAGGCTCTGGCGAAGGCCCGGGAGATGGTGCCGGTGGGTCTGGAGTACTTTGCTTTTGAGAACTTCACTTCACGCGTGCACGCGTTCGTCGATGACGTCGTGAAACACTGAGCTGATGTCGAGCGGAGCTCTGATGTGGCGTTTTGGGACGCAAGAAGTCTTCCGCCGTAGCGGAGCAACATCGGAACGCCTCTGGAGTGCCTGGAGATGAGAATCGGGTTTCTCACTACACACCCAATTCAGTATCAGGCTCCGCTATTTCGAATGCTCAGTCGGCGTCCGGGAGTACGGCTCACCGCGCTCTTCTGCCTCGATCATGGCCTTCGCCCGAGCTATGATCCTGGCTTCAAGAAGATGATTCAGTACGACGTCCCTCTTCTCGAGGGGTACGAGCATCGTTTTCTTCGGAATCTTGCCCGCCGCCCGGGGTTCGCGCTCGGGGGCATGATCAACCCGGAAATCGTCACCATCCTTGCGCGCGGGGATTTCGATGCCGTGATTGTCCACGGGTATGCCTCGGCCACCAACTTAATATGCTTGTCGGCTCCACGCGGCCGCACGCGTTTGCTTTTTCGTGGCGAGTCAAATCTGCAGGCGCGCCGTTCGGTTCCGAGACGCGTCGCCAAGCAAGTATTAATGCGGACGCTGCTTCACCGTGTGGACCATTTTCTGTCGATCGGGTCCCTCAACAGCGCCTACTACGAGGCATACGGCGTACGTCGCGAAAGAATTACGCTGGCCCCTTACTCGGTGGACAACGACTTTTTTATCGATCGCTCGGCTGCGGCGCGCCTTGACCGGGAGGTCACCCGCCAGCAGCTGGGCCTGCCTGAGCGACGCACACTCTTCGTGTCGGCCGCAAAGGTCGTCTCCAAGAAACGCCCGTTTGACTTGCTGGAGGGCTTCGTTCGCGCCGGGATTTCGCAACGAGCGGGCCTCGTGTATGTCGGAGACGGGGATCTCATCGATGAGCTTAGGCATCGTGTCCAGTCACTTGGATTGAGCGAGTCCGTGCAGATTCTTGGCTTTCGCAACCAAACGGAGCTTCCTCAGATCTTGGGCGCCTGCGATGCTCTCGTGCTGCCGTCTGACTTTGAGCCTTGGGGCCTGATTGTCAACGAAGCCATGGCGTGTGGCGCCGCCGCGATTGTCAGCGATCAGGTGGGCTCCGGCCCGGACCTCGTGGGCGATGCACGGTGCACGTTTCCCGTCGGGGATGTCGAGCACCTGGGACGGATCCTATGTGCCATGGTTGATCAACCCGATTTGCTCCGTCAGCTCAAATCCGAGGCGTCCGGCCGCATCGCACACTGGGGACTTGAGCAGACGGCCGATGGCGTGCTCCGGGGCGTTGAGGCCGCGCTGAGGTCGTAGGCTTTCAGGCCCCCGCCACCGCGTCTCGAAGGCCCTCTTCAAGACTGAAACGAGGTCTCCACCCCAGTTGCCTGATCCGCGTAGCGTCCCCCGCTAGAAACGTCGCCTCCCCCGCGCTGCGCGCGCGGACCCCAAACCGCAGCAGATCGGGGCGGCCGACGACGTCCGCCACGATTTCCACGACACGTCGGAGCGTCACGGGCTCGCCGGAACAAACATTGACCACGCCCCTCGCCTCGCCGAGCGCGATCGCCGCGATCGCGGTCCCCACGTCGGAAACGTGCAAATGATCGCGGACCTGCGTGCCGTCCGTGAGCTCGACCACCGCACCACGTCGGAGCTGCGCGACGATGGAGGGTATCAAGCGCGCTCTGGAATCGCCCGGCCCGTGGATGTGAAATATACGCGCCCAGGCGAATTCCTTCTTCTCCTCGGTTGCCAGAGCCTCGATGGCTGTGCAGGCGGCCCGCTTGCAGACGCCATAGAGACTGCGCGGGGCGATTGGGTCGGTCTCGACCTGGGGTCGGTCGTTTGCCGCGTACTCTGCACAAGTCCCTGCGCCGAGGATCTTCCCGCACCCGTGCTCGTAAAGCGCCTTTGCGAGCCTGGCGCTCATCGCCAGCGAATCCATGTTTCGGGACGAGCGAAGGTACGTCGTTGGCTCCGCATACCAGGCCATATGAATCGCGAGCGATGCACGCGCCCCTCGCGCAAGCGCTTCAATCGCGCTCGGGTCGTCCAAGTCGACAGGCCAGGCGACGAAGCCGGCATGGCCCGCCAGATCCATGGCGGGCGTCCTACCCGGTCGAAGGGTACCGACCACTTCGTGGCCGCGAGCGAGCAGAGCTCTCACCACCCATGAGCCGATGAAGCCAGTTGCACCCGTCACCAACACTCTCAATCGCGGGGCTCCTCACTAACGTGCAGCGTTGTTACGTAGCCATTCGCTCACGGTGGGGAGCTTCGTATCGCGGTCCGACATGAACGGCTCGGCAACCGGCCATGAGATCCCCAGGTCAGGGTCGTCCCAGCGGACTCCCGCGGCGGCTTCCGGCCTGTACGATTCGCTTATCAAATACGAGACGGTCGACTCCGCCACCAAGGTCTGAAACCCGTGCCCAAATCCCTTGGGTACGTAAAGCGCCAGAAAGCAGTCCGGCGTCAGCTCCTGCGCGAAGTATCGGCCGAAGGTTGGCGAATCGGGCCGAAGATCCACGATTACATCGACAATCGCGCCGCGGGTGCATGACACGATCTTCGCTTCGGCGTGAGGGTCTGCCTGAAAGTGCAGTCCTCGCAACGTTCCGCGACGCAGATTGTGAGAAACGCTGCACTGGGCGATGCGATCAAAGAGGCCCGCGGCTGCAAGTTCCTCCGTGCAAAACGTCCGCGCGAAGTAGCCACGGTCATCTTGCCGGGGTTCAGCCTCGACGAGAAACGATCCCGGCAATGGAGTCTCGCGCAGCTTCATCGGCTGTCAAACGATGTGGGGGTGGGGCAGCGGTATGATGAACTTGCCTCCGGCGTCGCGGTAGGCCCGTTGCTGCTGAAGAATCTCTTCCGCGAAATTCCAGGTAAGAAGTAGCAGGTAGTCGGGCGGCTGCTTGTGAAGTCGTTCCGGCCCGACGATCGGAAGGTGGACTCCCGGCATGAAGAGCCCCTGCTTGACCGAGCTGCGATCGACGGCAAAGTCGAGCAGATCTCGGCCGATGCCGAAGGCGTTGAGGAGCGTACTGCCCTTGGCCGATGCGCCGTAGGCCGCAAGCGACTTTGCCTCCGCCTTCAGACCCCGCAACGTCGACACCAACTCTCGGCGCAGCGCGTCCACGCGCGCACCAAAATTGGCATAGAAAGCGAAGGTGTCGACGCGGTTCCGCTTCTCGTTCGCCAGCATCTCGAGAACGCCGGAAGACCGAGTCGCCACGGTCGCGTGACGCACATTGATTTGCAGTGTGCCGCCGTGAATAGGCACGTGCGTTACATCCGCGATCACCAGACCGTGGCGGTCAAAGAGCGCGTCGAGCGCCGTCAAAGAGAAGTACGAAAGGTGCTCGTGATAGATCGTATCGAATTCGAGGTGGTCTACGAGATCGACGACGTAGGGCACTTCGATGATCGCGACGCCGCCTGGCTTCAGCACCGCTCGAAAGCCCGCGACGAAATCGTTCAGATCCGGGACATGCGCGAGCACGTTGTGAGCGTGAACGACGTCTGCTAGCAAGCCTCTTTTCGCGAGGCCGGTCGCCGTTGCAGAGTTGAAGAACGCGCACTCGGTCTCGACGCCCTTACCACGAGCGATGGCCGCGATATTCCGTGCAGGCTCGATGCCCAGGACGGGGATACCGGTCTCGGCATACCACTGCAGCAGATATCCATCGTTGCTGGCCGCTTCAATGACGAGGCTCTCCTTGCCCAGGCGCTCTTCCAGGATCGTGCGCTCCGCAAGGGAGCGCGCGTGTTCGACCATCGTGGTGGAGAACGAGGAGAGGTACAGGTATTCCGAAAACATGACCTCCGGGGGCACCGTTTCCAGGATCTGTACGAGGGAGCATCCGCTGCAGAATGCGACATCCAGCGGAAACTTGAGTTCCTTTCGTGCCAGATCCTCCTCACGAAGCAGCGCGTTGGCGAGCGGAGTCTCGCCCAAGGACAAGAACGAAGACAACGCCTTCGAACCGCACGAGCGGCAAACTTCGGTTCTCATGAATCCTCGCCGAGATCGCGCTTCATCGCTTGCATGTAGGCGATGATCTGCGCTCGAGTGCAACTCCGGGCAAATTCGTCTCCTTCGGCTTCGTAGTAACCGCGATACCACCTTACGGTCTCCGCGATGGCTCGACGGAAGGACCAGCGCGGTCGCCAACGAAGGTTCGTCATGGCCTTGTCGATGGCGAGCGCAAGAAGCCCAGCCTCGTGAGGCGCGCCCGGCTGGGAGTCGTCAATCCAGGCGCCGCATCCCCATTGCTCGATGAGGTGTCCGACCAGGTCCGCGACCGTTCGATTCGAAAGCCCAAGGGGGCCGAAGTTCCAGGCGTCGCAAAAGGCTGCGCGCTCCCCAGGCGCACCCGTGGCTAGCTTCGACGCAAGCGTCAGATAGCCCGACAGAGGCTCCAGCACGTGCTGCCATGGCCGAACCGCCCCGGGATTCCTCACGGCAATCGCGCGGCCTTCGCGGAGCGCCGCGATGGAGTCCGGAACGATACGATCAATCGCCCAATCTCCGCCGCCGATGACGTTGCCCGCGCGGCCCGTGGCGAGGGCTACCCCGTGTCGGTCGAGCTGCGACGGAGGAAAGAAACTTCGTCGATAGCTACCGGCCACGATCTCGGCCGCGGCTTTGCTGGCGGAATAAGGATCATGTCCACCGAGCCGGTCATCTTCACGATAGCCATGAACCCACTCGCGGTTCTCGTAGCACTTGTCACTGGTAACCACGACCACGGCGCAGGGGACTCCAGCTTGGCGCAGCGCCTCCAGGACCGTCGCGGTACCGCGTACATTGACGTCGAACGTCTCCAGGGGCTCCTGGTGGCCGCGCCGCACGAGAGACTGCGCAGCCAGATGAAAGAGAAAGTGCGGCTCGAGACGACGGATGAGGGTGCGAATATCGTCGAGTTCCCGAATATCGCCGTAATGCGAATGACACGAGTTCGCGATGTCCAGGACGTCGAAAAGCGCAGGTTTGCCGTCCGGCGGAAGCGCATATCCGGTAACATCAGCCCCCAGTTCTTGGAGCCACGAGGTCAACCAGCCCCCTTTGAAGCCCGTGTGACCGGTGACAAGCACCCTTTTGCCCTTGTATGCGTCGACGAGATCGTTGCCGTGCATGGCGGCCTAGTCGCGCCAGGTCTTCCAAGGAGCCCGACCCGATGCCCACATTTCGTTGAGCAAGTTATACTCACGCAGTGTATCCATCGGTTGCCAGAATCCGGTGTGCTCGAACACCATCAGTTCCCCCGCCCGCGCCAGCCGTTGAAGCGGCTCCGCCTCGAGAACGGTGGTCGGGTCATTCGGGAGGTAGTCCCAGAATCGTTGCGCGTCGAAAACGAAAAAGCCCCCATTGATGAACCCCTCACTCACCTGGGGCTTCTCGTTGAACTCGGTGACCCTGCGATCCACCACGGCGAGTTCCCCGAACCGGGCGGGGGGACGAACAGCCGTAACCGTCGCGATGCGCCCATGAGACTTGTGGAAGGCAAGCAACTCCTGCAAGTCGACGTCCGCGACGCCATCTCCATAGGTGAGCATGAAGTGCTCGGCGCCCTGCAGGTACGTTCGAACGGCAGCGACGCGCCCTCCCGTCATCGCCGACTCGCCGGTGTCCGTCAAAGTAATGCGCCAGTCTTCGTGGCGACGGCGGACGTATTCGACCGTTCCTGGCTTGTCGAGATCAACGACAAGGTCAGAGCTCATGGCCTGGTAGTTTAGGAAAAACTCCTTGAATAACCAGCTCTTATAGCCAAGGCAGAGCACGAAGTCTTTGAAGCCGTGCTCCGCGTATCCCTTCATGATGTGCCAGATAATCGGCCGGCCGCCGACGGGGAGGAGCGGCTTCGGGATCTGCTCGTTCGCGTCACGAATCCGCGTCCCCATCCCTCCGCAGAGTATGACTGTCTTGATGACCAACGCGCGTACCTGCAGTCGGTAGGCTGTTACCAGAGCGGAGCCAACCTGTCCAACCCCTTACAATCTGTCACAAAACTGGACCCAGCGCGATCCGATTCGCATTTCGCGCGCCGGCTAATTCGGGTAAGCGGCTACTTCTGGACCGCGTGCCACGCGAGCGCGACGCGTGCGGGAGTTTGAACCCCTGGATAGCCCTTTCAAGGCCCGCAGAATGAGCCGCATTCGCGGAAACATCGTCGCCAACGTGATCGGTCGTGGATGGTCGGTCATCTTGGGCATCGCCATTCTGCCCCTATACGTCCGATTTCTCGGCGCAGAAGCCTACGGACTCGTCGGACTCTATGCGAGCATCTCAGCGATTTGCTCGCTCTTCGACGCCGGCATCTCCGCGTCGCTCGGACGTGAGCTCGCTCGCGTTGGTGTCAGTGACACCGCCGGCAAACAGACTGCCGATCTCGTGCGCACGGCCGAGGTCATCTACGCGGGCATCGGAGGCGTCCTCGGCGGAGCCATCGTGCTCGCCGCGCCGTGGATTGTCACGCGATGGCTCAACCTGCGAGAACTGAATCCCGATGACGCGACGCGTGCGGTGCGCTTGATGGGTCTCTACTTCGTCCTCCAATGGCCCACCGGCCTCTACCTTGCCGCGCTCGCGGGACTTCAGCGGCAGGTCGAAGCAAACGTCGTTACCCTGCTGGGGACAACCCTGCGCGGAGCCGGATCGGTCCTCGTGCTGTGGAAGATATCCTCGAACATCACGGCTTTCTACTGTTGGCAGGTCATTGCAACCGGCGCATTCTTGTTACTCAGTCGCGAAACCATCTGGCGTGTGCGGGGCGTGGAACGCCAAAACGCGACCTTCCAATGGCCCGCCATGTACCGGGTGCGAGGGTTCGCCGGTGGCGTCACCCTCCTATCTCTCCTGTCCGTCGCGGCGACGCAGATGGACAAAGTGGTCTTGACTCGATTGGTGTCACTGCAGTCATTTGGCTATTACGCGTTCGCGAGCTCAGTCGCCGGCATGGTAGCCGTCTTCGGACAGCCCGTTCTCGGCGCAACTTATCCGGCCTTGATTGAAGCTTTCACCTCGCGCGACCATCTCAGATTGTCCAGCGTTTTTCATCGAGCATCCCAACTGGTCTCGGTAGCCATCTTCGCTCCAGCCGCCGTACTTTGTGCCTTTGCACCGCTCGTGCTTCGATTGTGGACCCGAGACGCGATTACGGCCGAAAACACGTGGGCTCTCGTGAGCGTTTCTTTGGTCGGCGTAGCGCTGAACGGGGGCGCGCTCATGCCTTACAATTTGACCTTGGCGGCTGGTAACGTTCGGCCCGCCATCGCGGCGGCGCTCGGTGGAGTCGCCGTCTATGCGGCCGCACTCGCGATTCTCGCGCCCCGGATGGGCGTCATGGCCGGTGCCGTAGGGGGTTCAATAGTCGACATCGTCGGTCTATTCATCTACGCCCGCTTTGCCGTGGACCCATTGCTACCGGGTCAAGGCGTGCGCTGGCTAGTGACGGACACCCTCGTGCCGTTGTTGGCGGCAGGCGTTGTTGCCGGGGGCATACGTCTCGTGGCATCGCCGCGGACGAGCCAAAGTACCCAAGTAACGGGCCTCGTGTTGGCTTCGTTGGCAACCATGGTGTGCAGTAGTCTCGTCACCTCCTCGGTTCGCCAAGAAATTATTCTCAGAATTCGGGCGCTACGCTCGGCCAGGGTCCAATGATGATAACATCGCCATCGCCTTTGATTAGCATCATAATCGCAACGCGAGACCGTCCGCACTTTGCGGCCTTGGGATTAGAGGGGTTGAAAAAGCAGTCTTTCCGCGACTTCGAAGTGATTGTCAGCGACAATGCGCTTCGGCGTCCGTTCGTGCCTAATCCCGAGCTTTTTGACGGTATCCGGTTCCGCTATGTGCGACCGCCCCGACCCGTCTGGATGGCGGATCATTGGGAATTTGCCGTTACTCTGGCACGTGGTCGCTACGTGGGCGTTCTCGGAGACAAGAGCGTGCTCGTTCCAAGCGCCTTGGAACGGGTGGCTGCCGAGATCAATAGCGCGTCCCCCGACGCCGTGAGTTGGGGAACGGCAGGCTTTACAGCGCCACCTGACAATCTCGGTGGACGTGGCGTCCTGAGCCTAATGGGTTCCATGGGTGCAAAAGGCATTGCCGTTTCACCCGCGGAGAGCCTGGAGTACTTGCTTGCCACATATTTGGAGCCAAACTTTCGAGCGGACCACCAGTTGGAGATCCGGGGCTCAATCTATCACGGTGTATTCTCGGCCGCGCTCCTCGCCAATATGAAGTCGCGCTTCGGAAAAATATTTCGCTTCTATGCCCCGGATTTGAACGCACAGTGCGCTGCGATGCAGACCGCACGACACGTTACGCACATTCCTCGTCCTCTCGAAGTGGTGGTGGCGGGCCCGTCAAATGGCGTGGCGGTAGGCATGTCGGCGGCGCATCTTCTGAATACGCAGGCGGAGGCGGCCGTCGCAGGATCATCGCCGCCCCTGATCCCTGGCGTTTCTGCCAGCATCTCGCACCTCTTGGCGAGTGACCTTGTCGCCATTTCGGGTCGGGCGCTGGGTGCCGCACAATGGACCGAGCTGTACCGCAGGACGGCTTTCGAGTTGTATCGAGCCGGGGACTGGCCCGACGCTTCGATGCAGCGAAACCAGGTGCATGCGCTACTCGCGAGCGCCAGATCTTTCGATCCAGACCTCAGCCGTCGATTGGCTCGAGAGAACTGGAACGCGGCTCGGGCGAAAGCACGAGGATTCCTATCCATGCAGCTTCGCAAACACCTTGGACCTCGTGTGGACGGGCTCCGACGAATCCTCCTTGGGCCCGATCCTTTCATTAAAAAGCGTTCGTTCGAGAGTCTCGTCGCTGCTTTGGAAGCGATCTCGTAGCGCATGCATTTGTTGGTGCCCCGCCGCGAACGGTCCGCGAGTTAGTTGGGACGCGACGGCCGCCGCCGAAACTCACGCGCATGCGACGAAACCAATCGGGTCGCCCACCATTTAAGGCTTGGCGCCCGTCGACTGCGGCGGTGTCGACGATTGCGCGGGCCGAAACGGCACGACGGACGCCGTGGCGGTCGGCACGGGTGTGACTCGAGGCACCGGTTGTGCCGGGTCCGGCCGGATCTCCCGCGCCGACGGACGCGTCAAGAGCCACGCGACCAGAGCTGCAACGGCGACGCCGGTGAAGCCGAAGAAGAGGACAAAGACGAGCGTCCGCTCCCGCCGGCGGCGCCAGCGCGGCTCGTAGGTCCTCTTGAACGCATGGATCCGGTTCCATAGCGCCGCCGTCGTCATCCCATGCACGGCGGCGACTTGGGCGTGTGTCTCGCCCGTCCGCGCCTTGTAGACAATGAGCTCGTACGTCTCTTGATCGCGCGGATGCGCGGCCAACAGGGGCGCGAGCCATTGGGCGATGAGCCACCCGTCCGCGGGCGGTTCCCCCGATTCCTCCGGTTGCTCTTCGGCATCGGCATCGGGTGCAATCCATCGCCGGTCGACCGCCGCGTGGCGGTAGTGATTCGCCACGGTGCGCGCGGTGAGCGTGGCGAGCCAGCCCATCGCCGTCGCCGTCGATCGGGGACGCGAGTGCGACGCCAGCGCAGCCAGGTTGGCCTTCTGCACGATGTCATTGATGACGTGCGCAGGAGTCTGCGGCGGAACCCGTGCAAGGACGACGCTTCGAATCCGTTGTTGCGCCTCGGGCCGCCCGATGAAGCGGCGAAGCTCGTCGGGAGAAACGCTCATGGGGCGATGCCCGTCGCCCGGCGGCGTACCTTCGCCGTCGATCGGCACCGCGCTTGCGACGAAGGGCGTGTCCTCTTTGGCGTTGTCCATAGGCCTTGATGCCTAAAGGATGCTGCGGCGAGACGCGGCGCAGTGCAAGCGCGGCGAAAGGTTTTGACTCCGAGGCCGAGCGGGCAACGGACGCGCAGCGGGACCGTGTCGGTTGCCCCCAATGGTTCTCGGCTGCACCGTAGCGGGCGGTCTCTCGCACGCGAGCGGCCCGCGGCTGACGCAAAGAAGACGGTCTGCGCGAGGCAGCGGGTCACCGCTCGGGCGGAGAAGACGGTTCATGCGTCCGAGCGACGCACCGCTGGGCCTCAGAAGGAAGCCGGCGAGCCGCAGAGAGACGTGGCTCACGCGCGCCGGGTGGTCTCTCGCGCAGAGCGGTGCGCCGCTGCGACGAAGAACCCCCTCGGCGCGACTCAGCGGACCGTGGCTCACGCGGAGGCGTGTGCCTCCTTGCCTCGGCGGGCGCCCTCTCCGCGTGAGAGCCGAGTCGCTCCGTCGCGGCGAGACGCGGCTCGGGCGAGGAGACTCGTCTGCCATCGTGAGCGGCGTTCCGATTCGTCGAATGAACCTCCCTTCGGGCCGCGTGAACCCTCGCTCCTTCAGAACGGATCGCGCGCTCGGACGATTTTCGAAAATAGTCCAGAGAACCAATCCCCCCTCGAACGACATCCTGGCGAGGACGACGAGAGGCCCTGCATGGTGCAGGGGTTCTCGGAGGCCTCAGGTCATTTGGACAGACCAGAAAAGAAGGTAGGAAACCATGTCGATAGCAAAGAATACGGAATCGGTCCTCGCGGGGCAGTTGATCGCGGGAACTAAAAAGCACTTCTCGAACGCCAGCTCGCTGGCGTTCGGGAATGCCACATACACCCCGGCACAAGTCGAGTCGTTGCTGCAATCGCTTGTCGACTTGCGCACGGGGGTGGACGCTCTCCGAGCCGCGACCCGGACGAAGGTCGTGGCCGAAGAGGCCCAAGCGCCGCCACTTCGCAGCCAGATGGCTGCGTACGTGGTGTTCGTGAGGGCGACGTTCGGTGACTCGCCCGACGTTCTCGCCGACTTCGGCCTCAAGCCGAAGAAGGCGAAAGCGTCGCCGACGATCCAACAGAAGGCTACGGCCGCCGCGCGGCGCGCAGCCACACGCAAAGCGCGGAACACGTTGGGCAAGAACCAGAAGGACAGGGCCGACTTTGCCGAACCCCTGCTCGGCCTTGGTGTGGTCGAGCTTGCCGCCGTCGCGTAGGGGTTCGGCGCAAAAGATCGACCAGAACAAAATCTGCCGTCTGTGCCTCTCGAAAGCACGGGAGTCACACGAACGCCGGGTGGGGTCGAGTTAGTGCGTTTCATCTTCCGCCGAGCGGGGTCCATGCGCCAAGTAAACGGGGCGGAAGCTGGGCGACCGACGAACCCTCGAAGATAACCGTTCGGTTCGATGGCCGTCGACTGGCCCATCATCCAGAGCCGGTTCACAGGATCGGCCGAAAAGTCATGTCGGGCTTCTCGCGGTGCCTAGGGCGAGAGCGTCGTTCTTTTCTGTGACCCAAACCATCGCTCCGGTATTCTTTGAACTTCGAGAGGGGCGACGATGACCTGTCCGACTTTTTTTTCGACTTCGCCGAGACTTCGGAAGCTAAATGGTGATCAGGTGCTCCGGACACCCTCGCGAACATGATCCTTGCGTGTCCTCGCTGCTCGATACCCCACGCGCAGTCCACTGAGAAGAGCGCAATCCTGGACTCCACGTGCGTAAAATGCGGCTACGCCTATCGATTCGCGTTCGGTGTGGTGGAGAAGCGCTCAACCCGCCAGATAACCTTGCAACGTGAGAGCAAGAATCATCCAGGATCATACCAGCGAGAATACGAGTTCCGACTTCGGCTTCCCAACGGAGAACTTGAGACGTTCCCATTTGCCGTTCCCGGTCGTGACGATTGGATCCTCGCCCGGAAGGGCGACGAGGTGTCATTCGTCTATACCTTGAACAATGGCGCCATCGAAGAGCTACTTGCCATCGAGAACGAGACTACGGGTCAAAAATACACGATCTCGAAAGCGGGTTCCAGAGCGCAAAAGACGGCGCTGCTTGTAGCGGGAACCCTGTCCTGCCTGTCCTTGATAGTAACGTGGATATCTAGTGGATCGCCGACGTTTGCCATAGTCGCTGCGACCGTGTCGGCAATCGGCGGCTATGCACTAATCCTAGCAAACCACGCATCCTCGTCAAAGCGGAAGCTATCGCCCGAAGCACGGGAGACCCTGAACCGTCGACAAGCGCTACTGGAGCAGAAGCAGTCGCTTCTATTGCTGGCGGCTCCGTGTTTTCAGGACTTCGAGAGACATGGGAAGTTGCTCGACTCGATGCAAGAACTTCGCGAGAAGATGATATCCGTGGGTGCGGAATTGTATCGCGCCCGCATCGAGAAGCTGGACGCGGCGCTAAGTATCCTGTTGCAGCAGCTTGCGCTTGATCGCGAACTGGTGGAGGGCTATGGGCGGGCGATACAGATGTTGGAGATAGAAATCGATTCTCAAACTACGACAGACGCGGTGCCCTCATCGATTGTTGATACGATTTCCGCCAAGACTCAAGAACTGCTATCGGTCCGTCAACGAAATCAAGAACTGGAAATCGCCCTTCTTGCAAACGAGGAAGTCGAACAAGTACTCAAAAGCGAGTAGTGCGCGTGACGTCAAGGCTCAAGCCGGAGCCAGGCTGCTGCCGTCTCGACGGCCTCGCGGAACGTCTTGAGATCCTCGCTCTGGATTGGCCGCAGCAGATTACGATCGACTGCCTCCGCGATCGGGTTGTACAGACGAATTTGCTGACGCCCCATGTGCAGAACTTCATGCCGAGCGCCCCATAGTTCGTGGCACCTTGCGTAGCAGTCCTGGTGAGCTTTTTGCAGGCTGCCGCGTCTCTTCGGATCCGGATAATGACTGCCCAAGAATAGCTTAGGGTTGAAGTGTGTATTAGGAGGGAATAGATTCCCTAGAAATTCGTACGATGCGACTTCCAACGTCGTCGCCAGCCACGCGATCGTCGTCCCGGGGTCTCTCCTATCGCGGTGGAAGTCGGCTTGCGCCAGAAAGTATTCGTATCGATAGGTGTCTCTGGTTAGTACGGCGTGAAAAGTCGGGGCGTCCAACCAACGCTTCGGTGCTCTTGGGCCGGACGTTTTTTGCGCCATCGGCTTGACTTCGAAGTCCAACCCATCGACCGCCACGCGAGCGGTGGCAACAAGATCCCTGTATGGTGTTTCGAGGTAGGCCGCGAGAAAGCTGCCAGAGCCCGTGGCTGATGCGAGCCGGACGATCGCTGGATGCACGACCCAAACGAGTTCGTGCGCTATGTCACGCATAGTCGGATTTCCTCCAGGAGGGTCCGGGGGAGTGGCGAGAAATCCAAGCCGCTTGGTGTCCCACTCCAAAGTCACCGCTCGATCGTACGGAAGATGGACCGTCCACTCGACATCGAGCACCGTAAATCGCGGGCCCGCGTACTCAACGCCAATGAGAAGAGACGAGCCGGGCTCGGGGGGTGTCACTGGCATCGGCTTAAGCGGCCAGGCTTTGACGTCGATCCGGAGCCAATCGGGGACGTTTAGCTTCGCGTACACCTTGTGCTGAAGAGTCGCGGCCATTTAGCGCCCCGCGCTCGAAGTCTTCGCAATGTCATCGCTCTCGCGGGAGGTCTGGAGGTAGTCCGCGCCATAAAAGGAAACGAGCTTAGTGATTTCGTTGCTACGCTTCGACTGCGGGTAGGCGATCGAGATCGTTACGTCCCGAGCTGCGCCGTCGCTGAGAGCCTGAAACATGGCCTCCGCATCGGACGTGCCCTTCTTGCCGAACGTCCAGAGCAGTTTGCCGGGCGCTCTCGGGTCAGAAATTCGAAAACTGTAATAGCTCGCCTGCTGTCCCATGAACTCGTAATTGAAGTAGCTGTCGAGCCTCGCGCTGACCCTCCATATCGTTGGCTGCGTCCGCATCGTTGCCTGAAACGCCGCCATTGCCATCGGATTCATCAAATACGTGGCCCGCCAATCCACGCGATACGGACCGCATGCATCGCATGCTCCGCTTGGCGCGATCCGCAGCCAAACGAACGATACGCGCTCCGGATCAGTCTCCGAATCCAAGGTCACCTGACACGCGCCGTCCAGCGGACGTGGGCCACAGCCATCCATACTGACCTTTACGTGTTGGGGCGACATGAATGCGCTGTGGGCAACGAAGTCGTGCTTATTGACGTCTGGCCGGTAGAGCATGATCGCTCTGTCGTCTGCGCTCGACGAGAACCACTTCAGCACCGTCTGAACAGCGGCGGAATCACACTTGGCGTACTCGGTGCTCGTGCATGCCGTCGAAGGCGTCGGAGTCGCCGCCGCCGAGGACGCCTCCTCGGACGAAGAGGAAGACGCATTGTGCGATCTGCACCCGACGAGCAGGACGAGGATGAGCGCTCTCCGCACAGATGTTTGCGGAAGCTAAACGAAGTCGCGCGGCCACGCACGGCCGAAATAGCCGAGCAGTTCGGTACGCCGAGGTCCGGGTGGCACGGCGCCTTTCTTCGTCGCCGTTCGTCCACGAATTACAGCCCCCACGGAAGTTGGGCTGGCTGAAGGCCGGCTCCTGACCGGGGGAAGTCCGACCGGCTAGGTCGCGATGGCGCGTGCCGAAAGGGGGGCTCGCCGCGACCACTTTTTGTGCTGCGATTTGCAGGCGCGGCAACGGGCACATTGGACCACCGAAATCCTTCGGTTTCGGCACATTTGCCTGAATCCCGGCTTGCAGGCGCTGTACTACCCTTATGGGAAGATCGGCGATTCGGGCGGCCCTTTATCTCCGCGTTTCATCCGACACGCAGACGACCGAGTGCCAGCGGCCCGATGTCGAGCGGCTTGCTGGCGCTCGCGGCTTGCAAGTCATCACGGTCTACGAAGAGCAAGCGTCGGCGGCCAAAAAGAGGCCCGAGTACGACAAAATGATGCGAGACGCCAAGCGCGGCGTCTTCGACGTGCTCGTCGTTTGGGCGCTTGACCGCTTCGGCCGGTCCATGACGGGGAACCTCGCCGACGTCCTCGAAATGGATCGCATCGGCGTGCAGGTGGTCTCCGTTCGCGAGACCTGGCTCGACACGGGCGGCCCCGTAAGGAACTTGCTGATCGCGATCTTCTCGTGGGTCGCCGAGCAGGAGCGCAGCCGCCTCGTGGAACGCACGAAGGCCGGGCTGGCGGCGGCGCGACGTCGGGGGGCCCGAATCGGCCGACCTCGCGCTCGACTCGATCACGACGAACTTCTCGGGCTGCGAGCGCAGGGCTGGCCGGTCGCCAAGCTCGCAAAGTACTTCGGAGTGGGGACCTCCACGGTGCAGCGGCATCTTCAGAGCCTGAGCCGCCTTCAAGATGTGGCGTGACGAGCCAAGGTCCGGGAACAAATGGTCCGCCCCTTCATCAGCGTGACGCAGCGCATTCAGGCGCTTCGCGAACGACGAGATCCCACCGTTCGTCCGGCCAGACGTAGCGACACCCGCGTCGGCGCCCTTTCCGGCGCACGAGCCCGGCGCCGATCAGGACCTCGTAGTGGTAATACGCAGTCGACGGGCGGACGCCGACCAATGCGGCGGCCTGGGTGAGCGTCAACCCGTCCTCCCCGAGTACCCGGAGCAAGTCGAGCCGAACTGGGCAACCCACGGCGCGGCCGAAGGTCAAGATGGGATCAATGACGTGGTCCATGCATTCGAGGACAATCGAAGGATCCGCACTTGAGCCCGAGTTTCCTGCGGTGGGGTGCGTAACTACGCGAATTATGGGTTTTGCGGAACGCTTGCCGTGTGTGTGTCTGATTTTGCGTCTGAGGGCGTCTACGGGGCCGTCCCGCGCTTCCAGCCGCGTCCAGGATGGGTGATGGGGGCCTCGTAGACGAGGCGGCCCGTGAGCCCCTCGCACTCGTCCTTGATGACGACGACTTTGCCGACGATGGACTCTTGGTCGACGCGCGGGTGATGCTCGACGAGGATCGTTGCGTCGCCGTCATCAATCGTCTCGTGGTACCCGCTCTTCCACGTGGTCTTGACGACCCGCTCGGCCAAGTAGCGCATGTGCGCGTAATACCGGCCCGCGTCCCCGATAGAGCTGCGCACCCGTCCGTCACGGAAATAGTGGCTGCGCTGCGGTGTCCCCCGCCCGTGCTCTGGGCGACCGTCGCAGGTCACCATGACGTAGCGAACGCCTGTTTCTTCCCCGTGCCGGCGAAGCTCTTGAAACAGGTCCGCAAGCCAAGCTCCCGTCGCTCTGAAGAGCGCCGGCAACGGGTCCATCCCGGGCGCGACGCTCTCCGGAAGCATCAGGGGTCCGCGCTCGAACGTGTCGTCGCCGACGACAGCGCTCGCCACGTCATCGACGGCGGACGGGTCGATGACGATCACACACGTGTCGACGTCGTCCCCTTCGAAGGGGTGGGCCAGAGCTGCTTCCGATACGGCGGGCCAAGTGTCCGGGTGCCCGGAAGAATGGACGGCGCACAACGCCGCCACGCCGATGTTTCCGAGACCACCACCCGCGAGGGCCTGAAGCAACGGTCCAGGGCATTGTTCGGGGTCCAGAAGCACCTCGTGCAAGTAGAGGCGGCTGTGCGCGATGTCGTCCGCGATCCGCTTCCACGGATCACGGTCTGCTGAGTGATGCACGTCCACATCCTCCTGGTTGGCGAGGATGTAACGAGTGACTTCGAAGCTCTCCCCCTCCACGCGTTTCCAGATGTTCCTGAGGTCCATAGTGACGTTTTTGACAATGGAGTCCGAAGCATCCACGGCATCAACAGAACCAAGGGAAGCTGTACTATCGGACCTAATGCGAGCCGACGGGGGAAAGGCGTCGGAATCTCGCGGACATGCGACCCATCGGACCCGGGCGGGGGTGTGACAACTTTCGACGGTCTGCTTGAGCTGCTTCGGAATCTGCGTCCCTCGCCACGCTCCCTGAGGAAGCCGCTTCATGCTGGGGTCGAACGCGCCGCGCTCCCGCGTCGTTGTGAACGAGCGTGGCTCCCATCGGGCGGGCTTCGGAATGGGGTGCAGGCCGTGGCGATGCACGAGGTCGAGCAATACGGCGTCGAGCTTCTCGATGTCGCTC
Source organism: uncultured delta proteobacterium (assembly GCA_963831555.1). GTDB lineage: Bacteria > Myxococcota_A > Polyangia > Polyangiales > Polyangiaceae > Palsa-1150. The sequence goes on along the minus strand of CAWHQT010000004.1, from coordinate 172,216 downwards.
TCGTGGAACTGACCGCGATCATGCCGCTGCCCCCGAAGGCGCGCTTCGACCTTGTAGGCGGCGGTGGCGCCCCGGTCGATCCGATAGACGATGAGGTTCGCCGTCGCCCTCGCCCACCTGCGGACGACCACAGGGACCTCGATGTCCTTCGCCAAGTAGCGTTTCCGAGCGAGTCGCCCGCGCCCATTCGACGGGGCGGTGCCGAGTTTTTCGGCCAATCGAAACGCCTCGTGCGGGGGCAAGACGATGAAGCGCTCGACAGTCCTGAAGTAGACGATCTCGTAGTCGCTCCCGTAGAGGCCAAGGATTTCCTCCATGAACTTGCGGATGTCGCCGTACCTCACAACTTGAAGGTCGACGTGAAACGCGTCGTTCTTGCGCTCGATGGCGAGCGAGTAGATGCGCGTCTTCCATTCCCGGTTCCGCCCGACGAGCGCCAGTTTCGCGTTGCCGGGGGCTCGCTCCTCGAGCCACTTCGAGCCGCGCATGACGGAACGAAGTGTCATCGGCGCGGGGGTCGACGATTTCCAGATCGAAGGCGACGCAACCTCGTTCCAGCCACAGCGGGTGAGGGCCTGGACTGCACTTGTCGCTTCGAGGTTGATCTTCACGCGGACGGAGCAACCGTGCGCGTACACGAGGACTCCGCTGATGTCGTCCGTGGCCGAATGACCGCCCAAATTGGACGGGGGTGGCGACGAATCGGGCCCAAGGGACACGTCGTTCTCGAATGGATCGATGAAGCTCTCGTTGGTAGGTGTATTAAAAGGCATGACATGTACTTCCATCCCCGGTCGCTCTCGTTTGACGGCGGTGGCGACCGGGGCTTTGGGTTCTTATGCGGCCGTGCCGTTCTGGGCGGCGAGCCAGAGCTTCATCGCTTCTTCGACAACGGCCGGAAGGCCCTTGCGCTGTCTGAGCGCGTGGACGCGGACCTCTCCGTGAACCGCGTCGTCCACCGGCACGCTCACCCACGTCGTTTTGCTCCCTGTGTTCTTGGAATAGGCCATGTCGATCTCCTTGACGTCCTGCACCTCCTACACCGAGGTATCAATCAACTATCGGGCTCCCGCCGAAAAGCGACGCGAGGTTGCTGGGGTGGGTGCACTGAGCCAGGATCCAGCGTGTCTTCGAAGGTCAACGGCTCGACGCTGGCGGTGTAAGGGGGGGCCACCATGCCCAACGTCAACTTCACAGCCACGATCACCCCCAACGGCACGATCAGCGTGACAACCCATGACCCCAACGACTTCGAGAGGGCTCGCCAGCTCATCCTGTCCATCATGAGCGCGGTGGCCGGCGATGAGACCCCCATCGTGTACTCGGGCTGCCTCGACCCTTCGCAGGCTGATGCAATCGCCAGGCGGCTGGCGAGGATGATCATTGGGGAGGGGGCGATCTGATGAAGTCCTGCGGAGCCTACTGCCGCTATTCGGACGAAGACGACGATGAATCGGAGAGCGTCAAGCTACAGATCGAGCGCTCCCACCAAGTCGCGCTCGACCACGGCTGGAAGCTCGACACGAGTCACGTCTTCGCCGACGATGGCTATAGCGGCCGGGAGATGATCAAGCGGCCCGGCTTCCGTGCCTGCCTCGACGCGGTGGCACGCCATGAGTTCCCGATCTTGATCGTGCGTGATCTGGACAGGTTCGCCCGTGGAGAGGTCTTCCACGTCGGATACGCGTTGCAGACGTTGGCCGACCACGACGTGCGCATGTTCGAATACTTCAGGCGCGACTTTCTTCGCATCGACGGCGAGAACGCCTTGATGGTGGCCTTCAGAGCCTACGCGAACCGCTCCGAAGCTCTGAAGGCCAGCGAGCGAATCAAGGACAAATTGCTCGCTCGCGACGAGGCGAACGACGGATGGACCGGGCTTGCACCGTTCGGGTTCAAGAACCAGCGCAAGCACCGAAAGACCGGCGAGTTGGGCGTCTTCCTCGACCGCAAGGACACGTTCGGCGTGCTTGTTGAACACCCCGACGAGTACCCGGTGCTCCTTTTGATCGGGGAGCTTTTTCTGCGCCTGGGCGCCTACAACGCAGTAGCGACCGAGTTGAATCGGAGAAAGATTCGGAGCCCGGACGGCGGCATTTGGCAATCGCGCACCGTAAGCAAGATCCTCTCGAGCGAGGTGTACCGAGGGAAGGTCAAGCGAGGCCGCAAGATGAGCGTGGACAAGGGCGGCACGCTTTCCGTCGTGTCGGCTCCCACCGAACAAGTTCGTACGTACGACCGTCCAGAGCTTCGGGTTTGGCCCGCCGAGATAATCGCCGAGATCGACGATCTCATCGCGCGGCGCTCGCGTACCACCACGTGGAGCCCCAAGGAACGCAAGCACCTGTCGTCGTCCTTCGTCCGCTGCACGTACTGCGGGTCGAGCGTGTCGGCCATCAAGGGCGGAAAGCAGAAGCACGGCACGTACTGCTGCACGAGGTCGAGGGTCGGCGCGTGCCGGGAGCTAGGTTACCGATCCGAGACCAAGGTGGACGCGGCGGTGATCATGGCCTGCGGGATGTTGCTCACGGACGAAGTGCTCGCGAGGACCAAGCAGATCATCCGCGAGACCCTCGACGTGAGGCGACAGATCGACGCCAGGGAGCTTGAACTGGATCGAGTCACCCGAGATGTCGCGGCAAGCGAGAGGAAGATCGCGAACTACACGGCCGCCATCGGAGACGCGGACGACGCCGGCGTACGCGGGCATTTGATGGCCGTGCTTGCCGCCGAACGAGGGCGGCTCGCCGATCTCAAACAGGGTCTTGCCCGCGTGCAGGCCACCCCCGCCGCCGCCGACGCAAAGACCGTGTTGGAACGCCTAGAAGCGCGTGTCGATGAACTTCGCGCGGGCCTCGCCCAAGGGGGCCTCGCGGCTCTACCCACCGTAACGAGCTTGCTTGGGGAGGACCGCCTAGATGCCACACGACGCGAGGACGGCAAATGGGATCTCGCCGGAGAAGGCCATGCGATCCGCGTCTTCTATGCCGAATCGAAGTTCGTCAAAGTCGGCCCGAGCCAGAAGAAGGACGTGAAAGGGACGGTCACCACGATCGTCGCTTCCACCCCGCCGGCTGGTTCCCCGTCGCCCAGCGGACCGAGTGCGCCGACTCCCGTCGCGACTGCCCCCGCCCCGGGCCCGATCGCGCCGGGCCCGACGCCTCACGCCACATAGAGCCGTAACGTGACGACAATCAGGGAAACGGGGAGCGCCGCCGGAATGGGCGGCCCTCCCCGGTCCCGTTATGCAAGACGCCGCCGTGGCGATTTGAAACGCCGCGGGCCCCCCGATTCCCCGAGCCGCCTCTACCCGTTCGCGGGAACGTGGCCGGGGAGCGAGACTCTTCGCGGATAAGGGCGAGCGTTGCCAGCTCCCTCACACAGCGACGCGAAACCGCCGGCCGATCGCCGAGCAATATCGTTGCAGTGTGGACATTTTCACGTCTCCGCCCGCTTCCAGCTTGCTCACGACCGAGGCGGACGTACCCATCCGAGCGGCGACCGCAGTCTGTGACAGCGACCTGCTTTCACGAAGCGTTGCCAGCTTGCGAGCGAGCTTTCGACGCTCTTTGGCTTCCGCCACCAGGTGGGGGAAGGCCGGATTACGTCGCGTCCGCTCGTCGGCGATCTCGGCGAGGAAATCCTCCATGCGCGTGAGTGTGTATCGCCGACGCCATAGCGTCAAGGCTATGGCTCGAGAGCTCAGCGAGCGCGTCTGCCCTGCCTGGCGGAACCGCGTGCGCGCCAGTCGTCGAGCCTCTTTTCGGCCACATCGAGCTCGCGTGCCGGCGTCTTCTGCGTCTTCTTCGCGAAAGCCGACAAGGACAGCAGGACATGACCGAAGCGGCCCTCCGCAGAGAACAGCAAGCGGAAGCTGCGGCTCGATGCGTCCGCCCGCACCTCGTAGAGGTCCCCACGCAGGTGCTTCGCGGCGGCTAGGCCTCGCTCGACGACGTCCTTCATCCCGGCCACGATTTCCGCGACCTCTTCGTCCGTGAGCGCGTCGAGGAAGTCCTTGACGGGACGGCCGCCGGCAGCGGTCCGGTAGTCTCTCCAACAACGCCGTGGTTTGGTCTTGAGGCCAGGCACCCTCGCATCGTACGCGGCCATCGCCAGTCGTCGGCCAGGAGTGAGTTAGCCACCCACGAACAAGAGCGCCGCCGCGCGGAGATCGAGGACCGCGCGTCGGCTCAAACTCGAGGCGCTGCTCAACCGCCCTTCGGGCCGCGGGACCTCTCCTCCCCGCGAAGGGTGCATCGCAGGACGTTGCCCGTCGCGTCCCGTCGCGACGGATCAGACGCTCGGACGATTTTTCGAAAATAGTCCAGAGAACCAATCCCCCCTCGAACGACATCCTGGCGAGGACGACGAGAGGCCCTGCATGGTGCAGGGGTTCTCGGAGCCCTCAGGTCATTAGGACAGACCAGAAAAGAAGGTAGGAAACCATGTCGATAGCAAAGAATACGGAATCGGTCCTCGCGGGGCAGTTGATCGCGGGAACTAAAAAGCACTTCTCGAACACCAGCTCGCTGGCGTTCGGGAATGCCACATACACCCCGGCGCAAGTCGAGTCGTTGCTGCAGTCGCTTGTCGACTTGCGCACGGGGGTGGACGCTCTCCGAGCCGCGACCCGGACGAAGGTCGTGGCCGAAGAGGCCCAAGCGCCGCCACTTCGCAGCCAGATGGCTGCGTACGTGGTGTTCGTGAGGGCGACGTTCGGTGACTCGCCCGACGTTCTCGCCGACTTCGGCCTCAAGCCGAAGAAGGCGAAAGCGTCGCCGACAATCCAACAGAAGGCTACGGCCGCCGCGCGGCGCGCAGCCACACGCAAAGCGCGGAACACGTTGGGCAAGAACCAGAAGAAGGACGTGAAAGGGACGGTCACCACGATCGTCGCTTCCACCCCGCCGGCTGGTTCCCCGTCGCCCAGCGGACCGAGTGCGCCGACTCCCGTCGCGACCGCCCCCGCCCCGGGCCCGATCGCGCCGGGCCCGACGCCTCACGCCACATAGAGCGGTAACGTGACGACAATCAGGGAAACGGGGAGCGCCGCCGGAATGGGCGGCCCTCCCCGGTCCCGTTATGCAAGACGCCGCTGTTGCCGATTTGAACGATCGCATCAACTGGGTCACCATACGGACATGAGCCATCGGGGGGACGACGGCGCGCGCCGCGCGGGATACGTGTGCCTTGCACTGCTGATGTCCGGCTGCAGCGAAGCAACGCCGTCCGGCGCACGCGCCCCGGCGCCGCCGAGGACTACTCCTCAGCGCGGGCCCTCGTGAACCATTGGACCGGACGCCACCACCGCTCGTTGTCGGGTGGTCATCGCTCAAGCGCCGATCCGTCATCGCCGGAGCGCCACGGGTTCTTGGAACTTCGAGCGGCCGGGCGTCAGAGCACCTCTTGCCGGCCGTCGACGGAGACGAAGGCACTCAGCGCGAACGGCAAGTGCCCGGGACGCGAAGGGCTCGCTTTGTGCTATATTTTTGCGCTTGGAGGTTTGCTCTGGCCGTTCCCGTAACAGCTCCCCCGGTCGCTTTCCCGACCGTTCCCGTTCTTGACGTGCAGACCGTACTCGCTCGTCTTCCGGCCAAAGCCCGTGCCCGTGTCGCTTGGGCCAGGAAGCCTATCGAGAACGGTCTCGCTCGGCTACGGGCCGAACCACTGACCGACGACTTGGTCGCCGAAGTCACCGACGCCACGTGGACGCCGCTCGCAGCCCTCTCGCGAGCCCTTGCGGAAATCGTGGTGGCAAATCCAGAGGAATGGCGGGCCAGGTTCGTTGACGAGTTTGCGCTGGAGGAGCAGCAGCTCGCGGCCTTCGTCGCGCAGCAGGAGTCACGCGACACCTTGCGTTGGATCCTCGGCCTGCTCCACTCGTTCTTGGGCTTGGCTCTTTCCGTTCCTCCCGACTTCATCAGCCAAATCGACGAGACGGCTTTCACGAAGGTCACCGCTGACGAGGACTTCAAGCCTTACATGCGAGCGCTGGTCACCTTGATGGCCGCCGCCGAAACCCGAAAGGCAGCGGGCGATCCGCAGCGGGCACGCGACCTTCTCGACGTCGCCTTTCTTGAGCTGAGCAAGTTCAGAGCCGTGATGCGACAGCACGGCGTGTCGTTGACGCCATTCCCGTCGGAGACAATCGAAGACCGTCGTCGAGGGCTTCTCGAAAGCGCCCACCGTCTTCGGAACGCGCTCTCCGATGACGATTGGCGGGTGCTAGAGCAGGCGCGGATGCACGACTTTCGGTGATGCTGCCCGATACGAGCATCGTGTCGGCGTTCGTGCGCGGCGCCGCGGAGAAGAAGAGCCCCAAGCTGAGCGAGTTCGTGGCACACCATCTCGCGGCGGAGGGGCTCGCGGTCTCGTACGTGACGCAGTTCGAGCTGCGTCGAGGTGTCGAGCAGCTTGTTCACCGAGGGCAAGGGCGGCGCAAGCTCGTCGCATTCGAGAAGTTCATGGAGAGGGTGCAGGTGCTCGGGCTCGATGCGGCTTCAGGTGAGGGCTGGAACCTGGCGGCGCGTCTCTGGGCTGACGGACGCTCCCAGAAGCCCGCCCTGGTGTTCACCGACGCGGACCTCCTCATCGCCGCCACGGCGGCCTTTCATGGCCACGAGCTTGCCACGTCTGACGCGAAACTTGTCTTCGGCGCTCACCAAAACGGACCCATTTATGCTCACCAAAAGTGACCCACCAGAAAAGCTTGAAACGAAGTGAGCTAGTCGTGTTTGCGGTATCCGTTCAGGGGAGGGGTTGAGAGGCGATCGCCGTCCGTGCGAATTCGTCGGGCATGACGAACACGACAAATCCCCAGGACCTGTGCAATCGCATCGAGCACCTCGTCGAGGAGTACATCTCGGCCACACGCGCCGCGGCGCAGGCAGCGCTGAACCGAGCGTTCGCGACCGGCACAACGGCGGACGGTCAGGTCCTCGCGTTCGACGACGCCAGGGCCAGCGTCATCGCGCTCGCGGACAGGCGCGCGACGGGTGGCCGACGAGATCGGAGCGCTGAGCGAAGGACTCTACGAGGCAGTGTGCCGGATGCCGGGCGAGACGATGACCGTCATCGCGCCGGTGGTCGGCGCGACGGCGCGCGAACTGAATCGGCCCATGCTGCGGCTCAAGCAAGCAGGGCGTGTCCGTAGCGTTGGGACGCGGTCCGCGACGCGATATTTTCCGATGGCGCGCGACGCGCAGCGAGGGTCGACCTAGGCCTGAGCAGCGACAGCGGCGTCGGGCACGAAGAGCGACGGCCACGAGCCGCTGCCCGCGCGTGCACGGCAGCAAGCGGTCAGGAACGCGAGCACGTTCTTATTCTGCTTGCGCGCCGTGTGGGCGACGGTCATCACGCGCTCGGCGAAGACGTTTCCTCGATCGCTCTGCGTCCCGTAGCTGCGCTTTCGCCAGAGCACGAAGGCGCGGATCTCCCTCTCGGCGTGGTTGTTGGTCGGCTCGACGTCCGCGTTGTCGACGAACGTCCAAAGGGCCTGCCGATGCTCCAGCATGTCAGCGCACGAGCCCGAGAGGCCGTCGATATTCGCGGCCACGGCGCGCTCGAGCACGACTTCCAGCTTAGGCCCCAGCGCCGCCATCCACGCGACGAACGTCGCGCGCGCGAGCTTGCCGTCGCGGTAGTCGTGCCAGTACTCGAAGAGCACCCCGTGTATTCGATGAGCTCACGGCCGATATCGCCGGCCGGCCCCGCGCGCTCGGAGAACGAGACGAACTTCCTCAGCAGATGTGCCCAGCAGATCTGGCGGCGCTCCATCGCCCAGAAGTTGAGCGCCTTTGCGCGATCGCTCACGAGGATGCCGCGTAGAGAGCCGTAGAGCGGCTCCAGCGTCTTCTTGCTGTTGTCGGCGAGAATTTTAAAGACCGTCGCGGCCTTCGTCGCGAGGGTCCAGAGGGCACGCACCGCTCCGGCCTGCACCCAGCTGGTGCCGTCGGTGTGCTTGACGGCGCCGTCGCCTACCCGCTTCCAGGCTTCCGCGACGGCCGGCTCGATCGCGTCGCTGACCCGGGCCTCGATCATGCTCAGCGCGCCGAGCGAGAGCCGCACGCCGCAGAGCTCCCAGAGAAGGTCCGTCGTCTTGCGCCGGCTCAGGTGGTAGACGCCGGTGACCAGCGCAATGAGCGCCATCAGACGGGGGCCAAAGGCGGACGCGGGGATCTGGGTCGCGTCGTAGGGCGCCCGCGTCCGATGCCCGCAGCTCGGGCACCCGACCTCGTGACAGCGCCATTCCTTCGTGTGCGGCCGTACCGGCGGCATCTCCGTCTGCTGGAAGCGCTTCGCGCATGGGTCGGCGACCTGCGGGAGCTCGCGCGCACAGCCCTCGCAATGGGACGGATACAGATCGACGAACTCGTCGACCCGCTCGGGCGCGAGCAGGACACGGTGAGAACCGCCGTGTCCCGGCTGGCCTCCTCGCTTGCGCTTGCCCGGCTTGCCCTTGCCTTGCCCGCCGCGCGTGCCCGGCGGATCGGTCGACGGCGGTAGGTGCGAGTTGCGCGAGTTGCGCCCGACGATCTCGATCAGCTCCGCGACCTGCTTGGTCAGCTCCGCGACCTGCGCCTCGAGCTGCGCGGTCCGCACGTCCCGTGCGGCGAGCTCGGCATCCTTTCGCGCAAGCTCGCCCTCCAACTCGGCGATTCGCTCGTCGCGCCAGTCCGTCGCCACCAAGACTCAATCGCCGATCCGCGTCCGAATGGAAAGCGCGAAAAAAAGATGGAACGATATGGACCACTTACGCGAGGCGTGAACGGTTACGAGTGCGCCGACTCCCGTCGCGAGTGCCCCCGCCCCGGGGCCGATCGCGCCGGGCCCGACGCCTCACGCCACATAGAGCCGTAACGTGAAGACAATCAGGGAAACGGGGAGCGCCGCCGCAATGGGCGGCCCTCCCCGATCCCGTTTTAATGTCTGCGAGTTGCCGGCCCTCCTGGCCATAGGGCGAGCATGAGTCTGCGGCGCGCGATCCCTGCGGTTGCGAGCGCGAGACCGCCTGCGCAACGGCAGCCCTCGTCGCTGCCGCCCGCCGCCACCAAGAGACCAGGCTTGGCGCCCCAGCCTCTCTCTTGCAATGCTTCATAGACGCGCGCGACCCGAAGGCTTGGGGGACGTGGCCCGACGCGCTCGCGAATGGCGCACCATTCGACGTCCCCGTGTCGCTCGGCGAGCCAATCGGCGACGATCCAGAGCGCCGACGCGACCCGACCTTCACGCGCTCGAAGCACCAGGACGTCTTCGTCGAAACGAGGATGACGTGGGATCCGCCGCAAATCCTCCAGCGCCCACGGCATGATGCCAAGGCCGTCCTTGAATGCGTTGAGGGCCAGCACCAGCGCGTGGTCGTTCACCTCCGGCTCCCAATGGGCAATTCCGAGCGGGTCGACGCAACGCTGCGCGCGTTGAAGGAGATCCTCGACCCGCAGCGCGCAGAGGCCGGGGGGGCCGACCGTCGCCTCGACGTCGACTTCCCAGCCGTCCACGCTGAGGAGCGCCGTCCAAAGGACGGGGCTATCCGTGCGGGGGTTCCAACCGCGGTCCCGCGCGATGCCGACAGCCTTGCGGAAGTCGCGTCGTCGTATGCGCAAGTCGATGTCCGGAAGTGGGCGTAGCGCGACGTCGTCGTAGAGAAGGTGGGCCGTCAGAACGCCTTTAACCGGAAGTATCTCGATGTTTTCCGCTTCGAAGGCCGACGCGATCTTGCCAAGAATGAGCGGCACCGTGGCGTGCCGCATCCAGTTGGTGCGCGACGTGAGTGGCTTCACGGCTGGCGGGCTACGTTTGCTCTTTGAGCAGACCCGCGGCGAGCAACTCCTCGGCCAGCCTTTCAAGATCCGCGCGGGCGGTCGATTCGTCGACTTCGTACTCCGCGAGGAGGAGGGCAATAACCTCGGACGGCGCCTTGCCCGCGGTCAGGTGTTCCCAGATCACCGATCCTACGTCGTCGAGGGCGAAGTACTTTCCTTCGGCGAGGCTCAAGAGCACCGTCTCGTTGTCGAACCGGCGCGCGTGCACGTGGGGCGCACTGCAAAAGCGTTTGGTCGTCGTCACGGGCCCGGGTGCCCTCCCGAAAGCGAGCGTAGCAGTTGCGCCGCTTGGCGTGCGGACGTGTGTATGGTGGAGAGATCGCGCGCCCGACGAAGCTCGTAGATTGGCGCTTGCTCGGCGACGCGCGCGAGGTTGTCTAGCTCGCGGCGCAGCACGTCTTCGTCATCGAGCACAAAGCGGACGGTGGAAAGGCTGAGAGCGTTGAACGCTTCGGCTCCGTGCACGCGGCGCAGGACGGGCGCGGTGGCGGAATTGTCGAAGACGAGCGTGATGCACGCGCACAGGCGGGGCGCGGTCGCTGCACTCCGACGGGCTGGCTTGACGAGCTTTCGGTGACCGTGCGGGTCGAGCCCGAACGCGATCGCGACGTCCGGCCGCAGCGAATGATCGGTTTCGCCGGGAACGATCGCCACATGCGCTCCCTCGAATCGAAGCTCCGCTGTGTCGTCGGAAACGAGCTCCACATCGGGGTCGTCGCAGAGCTGCGTGGCGATGGTGGATTTGCCGGCGCAGGTCGATCCAAGAAACGCAATCGCCGCCCCGGCGCGCGAAACACTCGAAGCGTGCAGGGAAATGCCGCCCGCCAAGTGTCGCAGCAACGCGGCGACATGCGGCTTGAGCGCGTCCTCGAGCGCGTCGGCCGTGACGGAGCCCGTGGCGCGGAGATCCCGCTGCGTTCCATCGACGTTTGCGTGCAGAGAGCCAAGGCCGATCCACTCGGCGATGATCTCGTCGCCTGCGCGCCCGAGTCGAAACTCGGGGGTCGTGGCCAAGGCCGGCCACTGGTAGATCCAGCGGATCGGAGAAGAAGTCACGCCCATGTCGAGGGACCCCGGACGAAGGCCTCCGCGGCGAGGACAGGCCAGAGCTCCATCCAGAGGCGACCATCGAGGGGATTCGCTTCGAGGTCGGCGAACCGTCGCCGCATCGCGGAAGGTTCGACGACCCCGTAGTCGCCGAGGCCGACCATCGTGAGCAGCGGGCGCAAGGCTTTGAACCCACCTGCGGCCTGGAGAAGCTCGACGAACGCCGTCTCGTAGCGGCCCTTGTCCCGTCGGGTCCGAACGTCATCCGGGATCATGCCGCGCACCGAATGCCGAAAGAGGCCTCTCACCCAGCCTCCGTGAAATAGTATATCGGGGCGCAAGCTGGCGAGAAACTCGACGAGATCATCATCGAAGTAGGGCTCGGCGCGCGTGCAGCCCCCGGTGATTTCAATCTGAGCGCGGCTCTCCTTCCACAGGGCGTATCGCGGCGACCGCATCGCGTCGCATAGCCAACTCCTCTCACTTGGCCGTTCGCGCGCATGGGGGCCATCCTCCCTTAGGAGACCCTCTCCGATCAATTCGCGGAGTCGTCGCCCGGCCCAAGGAAACGGAAGAGGGCGCCGGAGCGAGGAGGTCGCCGTAAGCCATGTTCTTGGAACCATCGCTTGCAGTACCGGCCGCAGCACGAGGTTGCGCAGTCGGTCGAGCGTCGTAGACGTTCCGTAGGCTTTAAGGGTGATCGCGCCGTGCATCGCCGACAGCCAACGCCCATGACGAAAGGCGTCGGCGAACAGTCGGTAGTCGCCATCGAAGACGTCATCGCCACCCACCCCAGTCAGCACGACGGATGCTCCGTGCGCGCGACCGAGTGCGACGAGACGAATATCGAACGGCGAAGTCGGCCAAATTGCCGGTATGCCGTCCATCACGAGAGAATTGAAGAAGAGCGAAGCACAGTCGCGAGGTCGCACTCGCTCCGGAACGACCCCAAGGTAAGTGGAAAGTGAATGCAGGCGCTGACGGTCGTTTCCGGCGCCCGCAAAATCGAGATTGATGGCATGCACCCGGGTTTCCGCAGACGCAGTTACCTCGAGTGTCTTCGCCAGCAAGACGCTGGAATCAATTCCCCCGCTGACGAGGACGGCAACGCTACGAGCGGAAGAGGTCGCCCGCAGTACGGCTCGCGTGACGCAAGTTTGCAGTTCTTCCGCGAGGCCGCCGATGTCGCCCCCACGTTGCGGGACGACGCTGAAACCTATCTCCTCGCGTGCTCGGACCCTGTCGACACCGACTCGCAAAGTGCAAGCGGAGGGAACACGCTTGATGCCCAGGTAAAGGGTATTCGTCGGGTCCAAAGGAGTGCGCCGGACGACGTGCGCGCAAAGTTCGTCGGCGCTGGGGGCCGGAGCGCACAAAACGTGAGCCAGGGGACCGATCCTGGAGCACGCCAATAAAGTACGCCTCTCCAGATCCCATCCGTAAAACAACGGGCGGCCACCGAAACGACCGCGGAAAAGCAGCAGTTCGTCATCCCTCCCTCGGACAGAGGCCACCAGAGCGGAATCCCCGCGCCACTGACCGGATTGCGGGGAAGACAAGCCGCTGATCGCGCCGACCCATGCCGAGCGCGTTTCGGCGTCGAACGTGCCCGGAGGATGACCCGGGTACGCTAGGATCGCGACTGTCGGACCCTCCCACGCCTGCACGGTGCCGCATTTCGCAGCCCGATCGAAGGCACCTCGCCACAGCGCGGAAACAAAGTCACCGCGAATCCCGAGCGCCGCCGCAATCACTTCAACCCGTCAGGTTCCCTTCTGGTGACTACCACCGTCGGATACAGACGTCCCGGTCCCTCTCGTCAGATCGGCCACCGTGCCGAGCACCTTGAGCACGGGGGGCGCGTAATTCCTCTTGACCATGGCCTCCGAAGGGCGCGTTTCAGTGCTTCCTTCGCCGGTCCCGCTTTGGGTCGTAGATGACATGTTCCTACTCCTGGGCGGTCTCGCTCGACGCTTGGTCCGGGAGCGCCCGTTTCTTCACGAGGTCGACCATACCATACTGCCGTAGGTGGCCACCATGCGCTTCCACCATCCCGCTATGGCGAGCACAGCGTGAAGTTGCAGCTGCGTTTTCTCGCTTATTTGCCCGCCTGCTCGCGCACGGTCAAGGGTGCGCGTAGCGGCATCCACGTCCAGCCACCCCGGCGGTAGACCGCCCGCGGCGGCAAACTGGACTTGACTCACGGAACGAGGGCTCTCGAGAATTTCGCGAAGAAGGCGCTGGTAGAGTGGCTCTTCTTTCGGTCGGATGCGCGTGACCTCGGGGACAAAACCGGCCGCGGCCGAGCGAAGAAAATGCTTGGACTCGCGGGGGTGAAGCCTCGTGGAGGCAGGCAACCCGGAGACAAACTCGGCGATTTGCCGGTCAAATAGAGGGCTGGTGAGTTCGAGCGCGTGCGCTTGCTGGCACACGCGATTCGCCTGTGTTGTTCCGACCGAGGGTGCGTTCTCGAGCAATCCAGGTAGCCACTCCTCAAACGTCCACCGTTTCGACCAGTCATAGGTGTGTTCGATCGCGGCCTGAATCTCGCGTCCCCGCCAGAAGGTGTCGGTCAGCCATGCCGGGCTCCCCCGGTTGCGCCGACCGCGCATGGACATCCAGATGTGGCGAATTCGGTCCGGGAGGTGAGGAAACACGACGCCACGCCACAGCAAGGACTTCTGCCTTCGAATTGGCTGACCTAGCAGATATCGGGCTCCAGCGCGCCAAGCGCGGTCCGCAACAAGGTCTCCCAGCCGCATGGCAATGTCGAAAATCTCGTCGCCTCCTTCGCCATCTGCGGCAACCGAAAATCCGCTGTTGACCACAGCACGCCAAAGCGCAGCCCTACTCCCAAAGAGGGGACCCCCGGCGATGACCGGGTCGTCCGCTATCGGCAGGAGGTTGTCCAATGCCTCGCCTGCGGGCGAATCGGTGGGGCAGGCTATCGAATGCCACCGTACCGATGGATGGCGTGCGAGCATTGTGGTTATAGCCGCGTGCTCGCTTGGTGTAGGGCGGTCGACGATCGAGAAAGCATCAACCGATTCGTAGCTATGGGTTACGGAAGCCAGAGCGCACGATGAGTCCAATCCGCCGCTGAAAAGTACACCCGCAGGCGTCTGTGCGCCGAGGCGTGCTCGCGTTGCACCATCGAGGCGTGCCCAAAAACCGTCGTACTCTGCGTTAGAGGCGTGCGTGTGACGTCGTTCCTGAAAGGCAAGTTGGTCCACCCGGCGCTCGATCAGCCGCCCATCCGCGACGATTACGGAGAAACCAGGCCTGAGTCGTCGAATCCTTGTAAACGCGGTCAAACCAGGTGGGTGTACCCAAAGATCGCAAAGCGCTTGCGCAAGGTAGACGCCATCAATGATTCTCGGAACCCGACGATCGCGAAGTAGCGCAATCGCTCGGGTGCACGCAAGGAAGGTTGTGCCGTCCCAATAGAACGCGAGCGTTCTCCGCCCCATCACGTCGCAGCCAGAGACCAGGCGACGTCGCGTCGCATCCCAAAGGACGAATGCGAAGTCACCCTCCAGATGCCGAACGAAGTCATCGCCGTCGTGCAGATAGTGTTCGACCATCGATTCTGCCGGACTTAGGCTAGCTTGCGCCGGTCCCGCGGCTTGGCCGAGAAGCCTCCCATCGAGGGCCAAGACGCAGCCCCTATGTTGCGTCAGCGACGGTTTCGAACGAGGGCGCGCTTGGCGCTCGGCAACGCCCAAAACGACTGTACGGTCCGAACTGGTCCACGACGAGGTGGCCTCGCTCGGATGGGCCGTCAGGTCGCCCAAGATGGCCTCTGAAGGTGCAGCCCGCTCGACGTCCACGATGGCGAGCACGCCCGTCACGGCGCACGCCAGCCGGCCGTTGCGTGAACGTCCAACCCCCACATGGGTATGCTACCGTGGGGAACAGGAGGGCTTACCATGCCCGTCAGAATAACTGGAATTACGCGAGTGCTCGCATGGGGCGTGATTGGAGCGGCCGGCGGCCTGGCGGCGGTTTCGGCGGGATGCGGGGGAGACGACACGGTAGCCGTGAGCGGTGAGGCCGGCGGCCCGGCGGATGGGACAACCGAAGCGCTCACCGACGCTGTCGCCCCGGATGGGACCCTGCTTGATGGTATGACGACGGATGGCGCCAGTTCCAATGACGCTGACGCGGCAGAGGCGCAAGCGGATGGCGCGCTGGCTGACAGTGCGCAGCCTGATAGCGCGCAGTCCACCGATGGCGCGCAAGCCGACGGCGGCCCCGAACTCGATAGTAGCGACGCAAGCAGCGACGCTTCCGATGGATCGGTCAACGAAGAAGAAGGTGGAGGGCAAGATGCGGCCCTGACCTTGGCGAATTTCCCTGCCACCGTGACGAGTACTTACTGTGCCCGGCTCGAGCAATGCTGTGGCGTCACCGCGGCGCAGTGGAACGACGGAGGTGGTGGTTGCATCGCCCTGACCTCGAGTTACGGTTTTTTCGGGGTTAATCAGTACACCGCGGCCTTCGACAGTGGCGCCATTTCCCTGGACCCAGCCGCCGCCTCCACGTGCCTGGCCGAATTGTCGGCCTTCAATTGTGGGACAACTTCGGCCACGGCGTTCGACAACGTCAGGGCCGACTGCTTTGCAGCGATGGTCGGCCACCTTGGTGGTGATGCGGGACATTGTATCAATTCCCTCGAGTGCCAACCAGGCGAATTCTGTCCTACGGGCCCTATTGGCGATGCGGGTTCGTCCACTTGTGTACCGCTGAGAAGCGACGGGCAGCCGTGCGGCGACACGCTCAACTCGACCGATTGCAGGTTCCTTGGAATCGGGGCGCCGGACGAGTGGTGCGGAGCGGGTCCAGACGGCGGGAATATCTGCCAGCCCACGAAGCCAGCGGCGGCTGCCTGTAGGCAGAACCCGGAGTGCGTAACCGGGGTTTGCGTCTACCCAAGCTGCGTGGACTCATACATTTTCAGCGACCCGGGAGTGCCCGGAGGCTCCTGCGCAACCTATACCCTCACTGACGCGGGCGACGGCGGCTGACCCGATCGGTCAAGCAGCGTGTCACGGTCCGCAGCTTGCCGTTGCCTGATTGCAGCTTTGCCCATTGGCGCAGAGCAGCCCGCCCGTCGCTGGGCCCTGGCCACACGGGATGCAGGCCGCCCCGGCCTCCTCCAGCGCACAGACCTGCGTGCTTCCAGGGCATTCATCCGCGCCCCCGGCGTCACAAGTGCACGCTCCAGCATTGACCTCGGTTGGGCACAGGTCGAGCGCGGTCGCGCAGTATGCTGTACGCGCTTGACCCGCACACTGATAACACTCGATCGGCTGCGGCCCGCTACACGAAGCGCAATCGGCCACGCAGGTCCCATTCGAACCGTGGAGGGACCCTATCGGGTCGAATGGACAGAAGACCGCGCCCGCGTCGCACCCTGCGCACGTTCGCGAGACGCACGTATCGCCGCAACAGGCCCCGCCGCAATTGCTCGCGTTGCACGCGCTCGCTCCATCACCAGAGTTCGCAGCGGCGGCATCAAGAACATCGGGGCCCGCATCACTAGGAGCATCGGCGCCGGCATCACCAACCGCAGTGTCCGCATCGGAGCCCCCTTCGGTTGCTCCCGCGTCGGCGACCACACTCGCTTCCGCATCGATTGTGGCATCCACTTCACTGGCGTCCACGTCGGCCCCGTCACCGCTCACTGCATCAACGGCCGCCTCATTCGGCGCGGCGCCGTCAAAGGCGGCGTCGGCGATGGAGGCGTCCGACGTCGGCCCAGTCCCGCTTGTGTCGCCGTCGCATCCTGCCATGACCCCGGCGGTCGCAAGGCCTATGCAAGTCCAAGATAGTTTGCCCATGGCGCTATCCTTAGCGAGAAGTGGGCCGTCGAGCACATGTCCGACGGGTTTCACTTTTTGATGGTTGTTTTGGAACGCGCTGTGTTCGTTGACTTTGCTCTACTTTTGGCTGCGCGCACCATGCTTCGGGCTTATCCGCCGCTTCGCGCCCATCGCCTGCTGACTCGGGTGGGCCGTTGGCTTCCCACCATTAAAACCCCGGAAGAGGCGCGCCGGGTGTCATGGTCCCTCCGGCGGTACGGCAACTGCCTCAGCCGTTCGCTCGCTGTCGCGGCTCGTGCACCCACTGCGGACGTGGCCATCGGCGTCGCGCCCGCCGGGCGTTCCCCGCTGTTGGCGCATGCGTGGATCGAAATGGGCGGCGTGCCCATTGATCCGTCGGACGTGGCAGGAGCGGTCATTGCCCGGATCCCAGGTCGGCAAAGCTCACGCTAAGGCGCATGCGTGAGCTCGCGCAATGTCCCGGTTGGGCGCGGCCCGGTGCCCGCCACCCTCTCGCGTAGTATGTGCCCGATGCGACTGCGTGCGGCGACCCGCGATTACCGCATCCTTGTCACGCGCGACCTCGTTCGCCGTGGAGCCGTCGTCGGCGCCCTTACTCTGGCGCAGCGCGTGCTCGCGCCGGTCGTCGCCTGGACGCTCTTCGGACGCGACTTTCCCGCAAAGCTCGCCGTGACGGCCGCGCTGACTGGGGTCTTCGCGGCGCACACCCTTGTGCAGCGGTCCTTCGTCGCACTCGCCGAGGCGGCTCTCTTCGATCGCGTCGGGACGGCGATCCTCCATGGCGACGTACTTCGCGCCACGTTGCTGCCGGACGAGGACGCACGCGCCGAACTCTTGCAGGCGATCTACCAGACGGCGCAGACCCTCGGGCAGACCGTTCCGAATGTCATGGCGGACGCGCTCGCCTGCGTCGCCCTTGCGGTGATGATCGTCGCCGTCGAGCCTCGGCGCCTCGTCGTCGTGGCGGCAATGCTCACATTCGCGGCGGCAGGCACGCTGCTCTTCTCGCGTCGCTCGGTCGAGCGCGCGGTGACCCGAGCGTGGGCCGTCCAAACGCGGGTCTACGAAGCGTTTGTCAACGTAATCGACGGTCGGCTCGAAATTGTCGCATCCGGACTTCGGCCGGCCGTTCTACGTGACCTGCGGGCAAAGACCTCCGCGTGGGGCACGGCGGGCGTTCACGTGGCGACCGCGGCTGCCCTTTCGGGGCGGCTCCCCATGCTCGTCATTGCAGTGCTGGTCGCGGTGGCTCTCGTCGTCAGCCCGGCAGCGCGCCACTCCGCGGGCGGGACGCTCGCGGAAGCTACGCTCTTTGCGAGTGTAACGCCGGCATTCGCCGGGGTCGCGCAGGGGATGCACGCGCTCGCCCGCGCCGAACGATGGGCGCGTGTCGTCGCGCGCGTGCTCGGCGCGCGCGGTTGTACCGCGCCCCCTTCCGGGCTCACCCGGCATGCCCCCACGCTGCCGGCTTCCGTCACGTTCGAAGGCGTCTCGTTTGGTTACGACGGTGCACCGGGTTCGCGGGACGCGCTCCAGGACGTGTGTTTCTCGTGGAGCGGCCATGGTGCCCTCGCGCTCGCCGGATCGAACGGTTCGGGAAAGAGCACCTGCCTGCGGCTACTCTTGGCGCTCGCGCGCCATCGGACCGGCACCGTCCGTATCGGCGGTGTCCCGCTCGACGAAGTCGACGCGGACGCGTGGCGAAGTCGGCTCGCCTTCTTGCCGCAGCGGCCGTATTTGCCTCCGCGGGCGAACGTCCGCGACGCGATCCAGTGGCTCGCCCCGGAGGCCGACGACGCTCGCATCCTGTGCGCGCTCGATCGCGTCGGGCTCGCCCCCTCCCTCCGCCGCGTGGCGAGCAATCCGCTCGACGTCCGAGCCGACTCGCTCTCGGTCGGCGAGAGGCAGCGCGTCGCGCTCGCGCGCCTTCTCTGCCGCGACGCCGAACTCGTGGTCCTTGACGAACCCGACGCGAACCTCGATCGGGCGGGCATTGCGCTCGTTGCAGGCGTTCTTCGCGAGCTGGCACGAACTCGTATGGTCGTCTTTGCCGCTCACACCCCCGAGCTGCTCGATATCGCCGAGCGCGTGGTGACGCTCGACGGCGGTCGCGTGGTCGCGGCTGCGCCGCCCGTTTGCGCGCAGTGATGCAAGCATGGGTGGTGCGAGCGCGGCGCTTGCCCAGGGTGGCGGCCGTTCGTTTCGCGCAGCTCGACGAGGCCGATCTGCGGCCTTTGGCAATCCCGCGTTGCCAAGACGCTCGACCAAAGATCTATATCCGAGACCTAACCGCCGCCAGGAAGCCTTCGGAGAGTGGCCCCGCGTCCCATTCCGGGGCAAGTTCGAACGACCCAGAGCCCGCGAGCACCGATTCGTTTCGCTGTCCTGGGTACCATCTGGACGGCGTTTGCCCAAGGAATGTCGCCCACCGGCTAAAGGTGGAGCCTGAGCCGACGAGAGCCGCTGCCTTGGACATGGTCAGGAGATCGGTTGCGGCGCTGACCGCCTCGTGCCGGCTCGTTTGCGGCTCTGCCAGCAACTCGATCAGTTCACCGGGACGACCGTCGGAGAATACAAGCGCCGGAACCCTAGCCGGGAGCGCAGAGCGAATCGCGCGAAGCGCGCGTACGTACCATTCGATCGGAATCCGATAGTTGGGGTGGCCGTCGCGCAGCGGTCTCTCCGATCCGGGACTCGAAAAATCCCCTCGTCGGACGTGCACCGCGATACAGCGGGGAATCGGAGTGAACGGACGGTACTCCGGTCTTAGCCACGCCTCAAGCTCTATGCGGAGCACATCGTGATTGCCCAGTAGAGGAGCAAAAAAGCGATCCATGCCTTGAAAGACATACACTCCACGATCCGCCCCGGGTGGCTCCCCGAGCGCAGGCTCCGGCAGATGGGGCAGCGTAAGGAGGCGGGCAGCCCGATTGGCAAGTGCAAGCGGGCCTGCGTTGCGGAAGACGCGGTGGTACATCCGCTTGTCGAGTTCGCGCCTTAGGAAAGGCCCAATTCTCAAGCGAAACCACCGTGGTGGCAGCATCGGAATCCGATGACGCCGGCACCAAAGAAGGCAACGCGCCCAGGGAAACAGCATGTTTCCCAGTCCGGCACGCCCCAAATCGGGGTATCCGTAAGCCCGTCGCGTACGCGCGCAAAAGTTAGACGGCTGGGCCATGCTTCCTCAGTCCGAAGAGTATCGTATGTAAGATCCAGGTGTCACTCAGTGAATTTGCAGTCGACTCAGGGAGGAAGCGCAGCGCCGGCCGTAAACCGTTGGGTCGTGATGGCCGGCCCAGGTCCAACACTCCGCACGATTCATGATCGGTCACTTGTTCAAATCTCACCAAGCGATGTGGCCGGCCTACGCACACACAGGCCCTGTCGTAACGCGCGCTCCTTCGAAATTGATCCGACATGCAGTACCGCGACGACGCACGTTCTGGTAGTCGTCTCGATTCATGCGCCCATGCCAGTTCTGCGGAGGTTCGCCCGCACGACGATTGCGCGATGTGCGCCGCGCAGCATTCGGCGAACGCCGCCGATGCGCATTCCTTGATGTGGCGTTCCCGAAACGGGCGGCACGTTCATTCGCCGGCTGTGGCGAGCGTTGAACACCATGACGGCTATTGTTTCGGGTTCGAACCGGATTTCAGGCCGAATCGCCCCTCTCGATGGTCTGCGTGCGATCGCGGTACTTGGAGTCGTCTACGCCCATTTATGGTCGTTCGTTCTTAAAACGCCTCCCCTTCGTGTCGGGCCGGTGGACTTCAATCGACTTCTAGCGCTCTTCGGAACCGGGGTTGACCTGTTCTTCGTGATCAGTGGGTTCTGCATGTTTCTCACGTACGGGGGCAGACAGAACAGCCCTTCGAGCGGCCATTGGGCAACGTTCGTGCGAAACCGATTCTGGCGCATCGCGCCGTCATTCTACGCAGCGGTTCTTGTGAGCTCGCTCTTCGTATACGCGCGTGACGGCCACTGGCCCGCCCTCGATGTGATCGCGCATTGTGCCTTCGTATTCTCAATCATTCCGGGCGTTGGGAAGCTCGCGCTTCCATTCTGGTCACTGGCAACCGAGTGGCACTTTTATCTTCTTCTGCCTCCGTTTCTTCTTTTGGCACATCGGCGCGGGTTTGGGACCACTCTCGTCGCCACGATGTTCGCGTCCATTGTGTTCCGGCTCGCGATAGCCACGGCGGGCGCCGAGCTCGAGCTCGATGGAGTGAACCTTGACCACTTGATTTTCTCGCGCTTCGTCGAATTTGGGTGGGGCATTCTGGCTGCTCACCTTTACATCTGTGGCGTGGCCCCTCCCGCGATGCTTAGAGGTTCAGGTGGCTTTTATGCCGGCTGGGCGATCTCCTTGGTAGGGCGCTTCATGATGACTGATACAGCGTTCCGGCTTCCACGGTTTGGGCCTGCTCTTTCGGCGGTCTCGATCGCCGTCCTCAGCTTCGGCTACATGCTCGTTGTCTGGAACGCGGTGTCCGGGCCGTCGTGGGCCGCGCGGATTTGCGGTTCGGGGCCGATGCGAAGGGTTGGTCGGATCTCGTTCGGCCTATACTTGTGGCACTGGGACATCGGGCTGGGTCTCGGCCGGCTACTCGAGGAGCGCTTCGGCGCTGGTCCTGCTTCCCCGATCCTGTATTTGGTGGTGATTCTGGCCGTCCTGCTTCCGCTGGCGGAGGTTTCGTATCGAGTGCTCGAGGCGCCCTATTTCCGGCGTCGAACGACGCAGCAAAGCGTGCATTCCCGCTGACAGCGATCGCGAAGCGGTTTGGTGAACGCGTCCGCCCCGTGAATTGGGTCCGTTGGTCCGTGTTCAAGGAGCCGCCGCTACTTCACGATTTCAACCAGAATTGGGGCATCCCCGCCCACTTCGACCGGCGCGATTACGCCAAACTCGCCAGGCGCCGCGTCCGCCGCCTCGAAGACGAACGTCGAGGCCGGCCCCGCATGCGAGGCTGCGACTCATCCTCCCGCTATTTGGTGAACTCGAACAATCCACACGCCAGACGCGCATGCGCGAATTCCGCTGGACTGCAATCAGGTCGAAACGAACCATCGTCGTCCACCGCGGAGAACGAAACGACCCGCAACGCAGAAAATGCGTTGAGAACGGTGACCGGCGCGAAGACCCGCTGGGCGTTGAATTCAACGCGCTCACGCCCGATCGGGACGGAGAAATACAGATGGCCGGCTGGACGAAGAATTCGCGCCATGTTTTCCATGGCGAGAAAGCACGCTTCCGGGTCCACGGGATCGCCGTAGCGGCCCAAGCCAAAGTGTTCCACCGCATGTAGGCTGGAAATCGACTCGATAGCGTTGTCTGCGAAGGACTCAAGCGTTGCGCCATCCGCGCGCACGAAACTCAGCCCGAGCACGTTCGACTCGAGTGCCCGGATGTCTACGACTTCGACAGGCATGAAGACGAGTAAGTGCGCGATGAACCCGTCTATCCGCGAGCCAACGTCGACGTGACGCGCCGGGCGGTTGGCGTAAATTTTCTTGGCCGCCCAAAGATCCTGATGGAAATAGTGTCCGGACGCCGTGCCGGCCGTCTGCTCGAAGTCCGTGAGGATCGGATAGATATGCCGCCAATTGACAATGAAGGGGGGCCGAGCGCGCGATCGGTAAGCAGCTAAGTCGCGCGCGAAGCGAACCATGCCACGCACGCCTTCCGAAGGGCGGGCTGTTACCAGGCTACTGGCGGCCATCGCGATCCGATAGGGCGCCCTTAGAACACGTCTTAGCAGTCGCTCCGGCGCCATCCGCTATCCGCCTCCCGTTGAAATGGCCTTTTCCTTTCGCTTCCGCCAGACGAGGTTACATCCGAAACGGCGGACAAGCTCAAAGCGCCCTTGAAGCTCCGACCTGACGGCGGCCTCCGACGCGTCATCGTTTACCTCGACGCAGACGAGGTGCGTGCGCTCCAAAGTTGCTGCGGCACCTTGCAGGACTTTGGCGTCGTGGCCTTCGGTGTCCACCGACAGGAGAAGCACGGACTCGAAGGCCACCGCTGCAAGGACGTCGTCCAGGGGCAAAACGGGGAGGTATTCCGTCCTGACGACGCGGGTGCCGTTCACAATCGGGTTCGCGGCGAACGTGCTAAGAACCGGGGCGCTCGTAACGCTGAACCGCGCGACCTCCGCACGCGCACTACATCCGACGCCAATCGCTATATCTCGCGGACGAAAAGCGCGATGGAGACGAAGGAGCTCGGCATTCGGCTCGATGACGACCCCGGAAAAGCCAGAACGATACAATAAATACGTATTCGATATACGCGACGGATGGTTTGCGCCAACATCGACGTAAATCTTTCCCTGCCCCCGAAGGTCGCGCAGATGTTCTAAAAGCCATACGTCTTCCCCGTGCTGAGAGTACGTCTGACGAATCGGACCGATGGCCGCGACCGCGGCTGCAATTGCGCGCCAAGGGATGCCCAAGGCCGGCGCGCGGTTGGCCAAGAGTCCACGTAGTGCCGCCAATGCCTGCATCCCGCGCGCAGCTTATGGCGCGATAACGCCAGAGCGTCAAGAGGGCCTGACGGGCGCGCTTCTGGCGTTACAATCCCCCCTTGGTTACGGATACGCTCATGTAGGACGCCGGCTCGGCAACATGCTGTTCCCATTGCCCCGATGCCTGTTCTGCCCTCCCCCCGGTCATGCCTCCTGCCCTCGCCGAGAACGGGGTGACTACCCTACAAGGACTGTAGCATGGCCGGCCAGTGACCTAGCGGGCGTAGTCACACGTGCGGGATGAGTGTCGAGAACCGCTGCTTCTCGGAACGCCCTGAACACCGTTACGTTCTTCTGCTACTAAGACCGCGATGAAGCGCGTCCCCATGATGGGCATCACCGGCCATGACGCCTCGCATCGCGACATCGCGTGCCCGCAGAAGATGTTGCGCGACCCAGGGCACGTGAAAACGGCCGACTCCCACGGGACCTACGAATGAAAGCCGGCGATCGCATCTTCGTGGCGGGCCATCGGGGACTCGCCGGTTCCGCGATCGTGCGAAAGCTCACCGCGGAGGGAGTACGGGCACCTCATCGTGCGCACCCACGAGGAGCTCGACCTGTGCCGGCAGGATGCCGTCGAGCAGTTCTTTGCCCGCGAGAGGCCCGCGTACGTGTTCCTGGCGGCCGCGCGGGTCGGCGGGACCGTCGCGAACGACACGTACCGCGCCGATTTCATCCGCGACAACCTCCTCATTCAGGCCAACGTCATCGACGCGGCCTATCGCCATGGCACGCACCACGCCCGTGAGTTCTGGATGGCCTTCCTCGAACGCAAGCGCGTGGATGCCGGTCGCCCACTCGATCCGGCGCTGCTCGTCGAGCTTCGCACGCGCGCGATTGCGCGTACCGCATGGGCATCGTGTCGTAGAGGCAAGCTCCGGCCGCCCGGAGGGACCCCCTTGACCCGGTTGTGGTCCGGCAAAAGCGTGCCCTGGTTGGACGCGTGGCCCCTCGATCCCGACGGCGCTGCGGCGGCTCGGGTGCGGCGGGCTGTTGCCGCATATTGTTCACGCGACGAGTCTCATGGCTCCCCAACCCCAAGGATGCGCTCGACCGCAGCACGCAATTTGGGAGCCTCGACCTCCACGACAAGCCACACTGTGTCGTAGTCGACCCCAAAATAGTCGTGGATGAGCACATCGCGCATCCCGGAGATCTTTCGCCAGGGGACGGACGGCTTGTCGCGTCGGAAGGCAACCGCTTTACCGCCTCGCCGATGATCTCCAAGTTGCGAACGACAGCGTCGCGAATCATGGTGGACGCGAAGAAGGCATCGCGGCCGTCGCGGGTGTGGTTGGCGATGTTGGAGAGCGCGTCTCGAATAGGAAGGAGATACGTCCGCGGGTCTTGCGCAGTCATGCCGCCCGGGCCACGAGCTCCTTCGCCTCTGCCAGGACAGCCGCCCGGATGTAGGGCGACAGTGCCTGCTCGGTGACGACATCGACGCGAACGCCTAGGAAATCTTGGAGCGCCAGCTTCATACCCACGAGATCGAGTAGACCTCGAGAGGGCTCGAGCCGAACGAGCAGGTCGAGATCGCTCGCCACGCTCGCGTCCCCGCGAGCGCGCGAACCGAAGACTCGCACGGCAGTCGCGCCGTTCTCGCGGGCGATGCGGAGGATGTCATCGACGGGTAGGTCGGTCAGCACGTGCAGGAGCGTACCCGGCTAGCGGAACGCCGCCAGCGTCCAGATCCAGCGCAGCGTCGCCCAACCGGCGCGTAGCGTCTCCAACGGCCGTCCCGGACGCATCGCGCGAACGCGAAGGGAAACGTACGCGCGCCCGGGCCCGGGTCAACACCGTCCAAGGTCCGGAAGGCAGGACCGGGCTCCGCCCACGGCGAACGCGACTCTCCGAACGGGGCCCATTCTTCGAACAGAGCCAAATTCTTCTGCTACTAAGACCCCGATGAAGCGCGCGCCCATGACGGGCATCACCGGCCAGCACGGCTCGCATCGCGAGATCGCGCGCCCCGAGAAGACGCTGCGCGACGCACGGCACGTGCTGGCGCCCGCCTCCCACGGGGCCCACGAATGAAAGCCGGCGATCCCATCTTCGTGGCGGGCCATCGGGGCCTCGCCGGTTCCGCGATCGTACGAAAGCTCACCGCGGAAGGATACGGACACCTCATCGTGCGCACCCACGAGGAGCTCGACCTGTGCCGCCAAGATGCCGTCGAGCAGTTCTTTGCCCGCGAGAGGCCCGCGTACGTGTTCCTGGCGGCCGCGCGGGTCGGCGGGATCGTCGCGAACGACACGTACCGCGCCGATTTCATCCGCGACAACCTCCTCATTCAATCCAACGTCATCGACGCGGCCTATCGCCATGGCACGCGCAAGCTTCTCTTCCTCGGGTCATCGTGCATTTATCCAAAGCTCGCTCCGCAGCCGATCAAGGAAGAACACCTGCTCACGGGGCCGCTCGAGCCCACCAACAGCGCGTACGCGATCGCCAAGATCGCGGGCGTGGAAATGATGGATGCGTATCACCGGCAATACGGCTTCCACGGCGTCTCCGTCATGCCCACCAACTTGTACGGCCCCAATGACAGCTTCGATCTCGAGAAGTCGCACGTTCTGCCCGCGCTGATCCGGCGGTTCCACGAGGCCAAAGAGAGCGGCGCTCCGGACGTCGTTCTCTGGGGCACGGGAACGCCGCGGCGCGAGTTCCTTCATGTCGACGACTTCGCGGACGCATGCCTCTTCGTCATGAACGCGTATGACGACGCCGGGATTCTCAACGTGGGGGTCGGCGAGGACGTCACCGTGCGCGAGCTCGCCGAGCTCGTAAAAGACGTGGTCGGCTTCCAGGGCGGCATCCGTTTCGACCGCGCGCGCCCCGACGGCACGCCCCGCAAACTGCTCGACGTGTCGCGGTTGACTGGCCGGGGGTGGAAAGCGCGAATCCCTCTGCGAGCGGGCATCGAAGCGACGTACCGCTGGTACGTCGACACGCGGCACGTGCACTCCTAGATTGGCTACGATAGAAAGCGCGGTGCGAGACGGAGCCGATGGATCCCACGCCGCCTCTCCCGAGCGCTCCTCTTCCACCTGCGCTCGACGTTACGGAGCCGGCGACCGGCCCGAAGACGCCTCCCGCCGAGCCGGTCCCCACGCCGCGCTTCCCGAAGGCGAACGCGGTCCGGGCCTGGGCGGACGCCGTCTTCGCCGTCGTCAAATCGGTGCTCTTGCTCGCATTCGCGGTGCTCACCGTCGTGGCGTTGGTTGTCGTCGTCTCCCGGGATTTCCGCGAGGCGCGGATTGCGGTCATTTTGGATCCGAACGCGGAAAAGCTTCTGCTGAACCTTGGCACGGAGCTGGATTTGCCTTCGATGGTGGTGGACGAGGTCAACCTCAAGATCAAGGGCGTCCGCGAGTTCGTGAAGTTGAGTAATCTGCCGTTCATCGATACCGGCGAAGGCGCTCCGATCGCATTCAAGCTGGCGGGGGTCGATGTCTCGACCACCGAGATCAGCGCAATGATCCAAAAGATACTCGGACATTCGCCCTCCTTCGTGGTCATCTCGAATTCATTTGCACCGGAGGCCCGTGCGATTCGCTCACGAACGAAAAGGAGATCGTGCTCGTGGTCGACCTCAGAGGGCCCTCGAAGAACGAGCGCTTCTCGTTCACGATCCCCGTCGCAAACCCTGGCCTTCGGCACGGACTGCGCGGCGCGGTGGAGCACACGGCGGAAAACATTCTCGCGCTGGCGCATCCGCAGCTCGCGGGCGTTCTCTTTCTGAACGAAGGAGATCAGTCTTCCTATTTCGACGAGGCACAGCGCTACGAGAAGCTCGCCATCACCTCCACGTTCATAGACCGGGGCAAGCCGTTGAGACGAGATTGCCTCAGCGACAACGTCTACGGGCTATCGGTAGGATTTCGAGGGGACGCAAGCGAGGGCCTTCGCATTCTCGGCAATGCCGCGGAAGCCGACCCATCCGCCAACTGTCTCGTGACGTCACAGACGAACGCGGCGAGCCTGCATACCCAACGAGCGAGGTGCAGCGCGGACGCCCAGGCGGCACACGCGGAGTTTCGCCTGGGCCGTGAAGCCCTTGGCAAGCTGGATGGCCGATGGCTAAAGCTGTCGATGAGCGATGCCGACGGCTATCGCGTCGCCGCATTTCGGATCGAGGGGGATCTCGTCGAAACGGAATACGACCTGCTCCACGAAGAGGGGCGAGAAGGCGAACTCTGCGGCCGCACGCCGACCGGCACGCAGGCGGCAAAAGCCCACACGTACGACGCGATTCGCGAATTGATCGACCGGGTCGAGATCGCCCTGCCCCCCGGCCAGGAGCACGTGTATTTCCGCAACGTCGTCGCCTTGCTCACCGACGTCGTCGAGCGCGTCGTGCCGCGGAGCGACATTCGAAACCGCATCGCCCTCTCGACCGCGATCGTGCGGTTGATCGATAAGTACCTCGATACGGACGGGACGCCGCGCAGTCTCTTCGTTGCAAAAGGGCGACTCTTGCTCGCGATTGCGATCGCCGAGCTGGATGCGGCGCGCCTTCCGGCGGGTCCTACGTTCGATCTCGCGCGCTTGCGCGGCGGCCAGGAGCCGCCGGCGAACGCGGATCTGAAGGCGTGGTTTTCTGGTCAAGTCGACAGCGACGGTCAAGCCGCCATCGTGGCTTTCCAAAACGCGTCCGCGACCCGCACCCTCGCGCCGCTGCTCGAACCGAGCTCGGATCTCGAGCCTCTCGTACGATTGGGGGACGCCTGGTACATATTCGGTAACTCCATAAAAGCGGAACGGGCGTATGCGAGCGCGGTAGCCCGATTCGTCGACCAGGATCTGCCGCTGGGTGACATGCGTTGGCTGACGATCGCGGCGGCCCGGTGGGCGACCGGCCTCGCCAGCGCGGGCGCGTGCAAGGGTGGAATCGGGCGAGGCCTCTGGGATGATACGTGGCGACGGCTCGGCGCTTCGAGTGACGATGACTTGTGCTGCGATTCGGACAGCCGTCCCGAGTGCGCGCCGCCACGGGGTCTTCTTCACACGATTTACCCTTTGGTCACAGAATCCATCCATGCCTGCGCCCCTCAAGCTCGTGCGGCGACTCCGGAGAGGATCCCTTTCGACGACAACTATGAGATGATCGAGTGCCTCGGAAGGACAGGGCCTGAATCGTTCGAGTCGTGGGGCGTACGGCTCGGGTCGGAATCGACGAAGTATTTCGACGACCAGATTCGCGACATCGGCGAACCCCCGCCGTCGCTGTCGACGCAGGGCGGGGCCGCTCCTTCCGATCGAGACGCGGGAGCGGCTCCCTTTCGCGGACCGCCCGACGGGAGACGATTCGAACCCCCGCCCGCACGGACGGGCGCCCCGGCGCCTGCCTCCGCAAGGCCTCGAGCCGCGCCGATGAGTCGGTGATCGCGGCCGTCGCGGGTGTAGTTGGCGATGTTGGAGAGCGCGTCTCGAATAGGAAGAAGATACGTCCGCGGATCTTGCGCAGTCATGCGGCCCGGGCCACGAGCTCCTTCGCCTCGACTCTACTCGACCCCGGACGCGAAGGTCACGACGGGGCCGGCCGGCCGGCGAACCGCTGGATCCTCTCCTCCACGAGCGTTCGCGCCCGCCGGGACGGCACCCGGCTGACCCAGCGGCGCAGCTCGCGCCACCGGAAGGTCTTGCCGATCTCCGAGTTCCGGCACGGCCGTGAAGAGCCGGGAGCGGCCGCCGGACAAGTACGCCAGATCGAAGAGAGCCTTCTCGGCGCTCGCGATCTTGACGCCGGCGGGGGTCTCCTCGAACCCTCCGAAGAGCTCGGGCGCGATGTGATGCACCGAGAACACCCCCGTGCGCGTCGCGATTCGCTGGGTGCGAGCCAGCGAGACGACGTAGAAGACCTCCGGTATCTGCTCGATCAACCCGCGCAGGTGAAGGGCCGTCTGCAAGGAGAGGTAGCTCGGCATGGGAGCGGTGAGGTATTCCGGCAGCCGATACGGGTCGGCGCGGGCTCCGACCCACCAGGTGCCGTGACGGACCGCCGTCACGAGGCCGGATTGCGCGAGCCTCGACAGCGTCTTGCTGGCGGCATACGTGGACTGGCCGAACGCCGCGGCGGCGTCTGCGGTGGCGATGACCGGGATCTTCAGGCGCTGCAGCCGCGCGAACGCATCCGACGCGCTCATCCGCGCGCCTCGAGCTGCGAGACCACGGCGTCCTGCATCGCGCTCCATGCGTCTCGGCTCCCGAAGATCTCGCGCTGGCCGGGGTCGAGGTAGGCGACGACCCGCGACGCGTACTCGTCGAACGAGATGCTCATCGCGCGCTCGATGGCGACCGGCAGGCGCGCCGTCCTTGCGGCGGGAAGGTCGGCGTCCGCGCCCGGCATGGCCAGCAGGTGATTGAGGTCGAAAACGTCCCGGGCCTGCGGCTCTCGCCGATCCGCGAGCGCCTGGATCTTCTGCGCGATGGCGGCCGTCCTTGTGTAGTGCGTCGCGGCGAACGGCGTGAGTGCGTAGGGGCGCAGGAAGTCTCCCTCGATCCCCTCGAAGGCGGCGCCCTCGACGCGGTCGCGGCGCGAGAACTCGATCTTCGTGCGGAGCGGGACCGGCAAGGCGGCGGCCCGGAGACCGGCTTTCCAGCGCTGCGTCGTGTTCGTCTGCTTCGGCGCGGAGACTTCGACCAGTTCGATACCATAGGCCCGGAGCGGCGCCTGGACGGCCGGTGATTGGAGGAGGCGCTCGACCTTGCGCTCGAGTGTGCCCTTCGCGACGACGGCGACGTCGAGGTCGATGTCCTCGGAGTAGCGCACGCTGCGAAAAAAGAACCGCAGGTTGCACCCTCCCTTCAGGGCGAAGAGGCCCTTGTCCTCGCCCCGGGCGACGAGCGCGCGCAGGAAGACCAGATGGAAGAACTCGATGTGCTGGCGTGCCGTGAGGACCACGGGTTATGAATACCGTATCTGGACACATGCATCCAATAAGTGCATTCATCATCGTCAGGCGAACTCGGGGACTTCGGGATGGCGATCACCCACAAGTGTATTACACTTGCCGCGTGTGCGGTACGTTTGGGATCCGAAGAAGGCGCGCAGCAACCAGCAGAAGCACGGGTCTCCTTCGAGGAGGCAGTCACGTCGTTTGCCGATCCGCTGGCCATCATCGTGGATGACCTCGTGCATCACGAGCGGACGATCCTCATCGGCATGTCCTGGGAGACGCGCATTCTCGTGACCGTCTTCCTCGAGAAGACCGAGGACGAGGTCCGACGGATCAGCGCACGGCTGGCAACCCGACCCGAGCGGAGGCGTTATGAAGAAGGCGACTGAACGAACGAAGAAGACGAGCCGCGCTGAACCGTCCGAGGCATCGCTGAAGGAGATCCCCGAGGTTGACTTCACCAAGGCTCGCATGCGCCGCAACCCGTATGCCGCCCGCATCGCCAAGGAAGGCATCACGGTGCAAGTCGGCAGGGGACGTCCGAAGAGACTGGCGGAGGTGGGCGGGACATCCCCGCGATCGGTGCGCTTTCCCGACGAGGTCTGGCGGCTCCTCGAAGCTCGCGCCAAGAGGCGGGGCCTTACGCTGCATGCTGCTCTTCGCGAAGCAATCCTTGCCTGGATCGAGCGAGCCGCCTGAAGCGCGAGCGCCTCTTTTCTTGAGGCGACGTGCAGTGCCCCTTCGTCGAAACGCCCTCGACGTTTGCGCACGGGTCTCTTGCCGCGTTGATGCGCGGTTCCCACGAATCTCGCCACGCTTCGAATGTCGGTCCTAGACTAGTCAACGTTCGTTCGGTTCGCGTTCACAGCTGCATGGCCGCTCGGAGCGCCGCGTCCCGCTCCACATTCACCGCCTTGCTCCACCGTGCGTCGTCGGGGTGCCGTCGCCCCAGCTGGGCGTAATCGTCCGCCGCTTCCGCATGCAGGCCCCCCGAGGCCGCCAGACGCGCGATGGACTCGAGGAGCCCGTCCTCCTCCGGCGCGCGCTCGTACGCCTGCTTGTAGAGCACCCGCGCGCGCTGGGGATTGCCCCTCTGCTCCTCCAGGGCCGCGACCCAGGCCAGGTTGCCTGCGCACTCGGCGTCTTGCGCGCACCCCGCGTTGGCGATTCGCGCCAT
This sequence comes from uncultured delta proteobacterium, assembly GCA_963831555.1. Taxonomy (GTDB): domain Bacteria; phylum Myxococcota_A; class Polyangia; order Polyangiales; family Polyangiaceae; genus Palsa-1150. The sequence goes on along the minus strand of CAWHQT010000004.1, from coordinate 140,896 downwards.
CGCCTCGGAGGCGTGCGTCTCGTCGTGGGCCCGATGGGCAAGGACGGCGAGCGCCTGCAAACACACCACGCGGTCCGTGACGCGGTCGGACGCCTCGGAAAGCTCGCGCACGGCGACCACGGCGTTGCCGCTCGCGGCTTGCGCCCGCGCGCGCAGCGCGTACGCCTCGCAGGTCGTGGGCGCCAGTTGCATCGCGAGCCGCGCGGCGTCCAACGCGTCCTTGAGACACGGCTCGTGCGTTGCTGGGTCGCACCACGGCGCGCTCTCGCCGGCCTCCAGATTGTCGACCGCAGCCGCCGCGCGGCGGAGCGCCGGCCCCGCATCGGTCGGGGCGCGTCGCGCGTGCTCTTCGTCAAGCTCCACGGACGTCGCGGGGAGCCGCGCCTGAAGACTCTGCGCGAGCCCTTCGAGCACCGGTACGCCGCGGTGGCCCTCGGGCACCAGCTCCATCGCGTCGTCGTATCCCCGGATCCAATGGGGCGCTTCCGTCATGGCGACCCCGGCAAGCTCCGGCGCCTGCTCCATCGCAAGGCGGTATTCAAGACGCGCCTGCGAGGGCGATCGGGCCGCGATGAACCGAGCCAGAAGCAAGTGGGCCGGGCCATAGACGCTCGCCCGCTCGAGCGTGGCTTCAATCCAGTCCATCGCGTCGTCGTCCTTGGCTTGCACCGCGCGGAGCGCCCCCGCAAACGGCAGATAGGGTTCGGCCGGATGCCGCGCCATGGCCTCCCGCGCGAGCGCACGCATCGAGTCGCGCGGGACGTGCGGGTCCGATGCCGCGTGCTGCAGTGCGATCCGGTCGTCATCCACTTCGCGTCCGATGCTCGTCGCGGCGCCCGCGATCGCGAAGAGAGCGCACACGGCGCAGGCCATCGCCACCGCGCGTGGCGCGCGGGCCCACTTCTCGAGCGACCACCGGGGGGCTCTCCCCGCCGAGCCGCCGACGACGATCGCGCCGCACAGGACGAGCGCGAGCACGAGCCCGGGAATCTCCGAGCCGAGATCCACGAGGTTCTGAACGGCGACCGCCACGATGGCCGCCCACGCCCCCGCGGCGGTGGTCGAGCGCACGAGGACGGCATTGGGTCGAAGCCCGTAGGCCATCGCGGCAAGACCCAATGCGCCGAGCGGCGCACCCCACTCCAGGATCCACTGCGCCACCACATTCTCGGGGTAGACGAATGTCACGTAGCCCGCGATGTGCTGGAACGCGGGGAACGCGGTGCCGAAGGCGCCTCGCCCGACCCCGAAGATCGGATACGACGGCAGCATCCGCATCGTCTCGCCAAAGAAATCGAGCTTGGATGTGTCGGTATCGATGAGCTCCGACGACGCTTGCTCCGAGCCGCCGAGCACAATCATGAACGTGCCGGCGGCGATGGCCACGCTCGCCACGAGCGATGCAATGGCCACCGATTGGCGTCCTCTCATCCGCCCGGCGCGCAATATCGCGACGACGAGCGCCGCGCCGAGCAGCATCGTCGCGACCCCGCCGCGCGACGCGACCCAGATCTGCGTCGCCGTGAGAATGAGCACGACGCTCGCCAGAATGGGCCTCGGAATCCGAGGTTCCGGAGCGAGGAGGGCCGCGAGCGACAGGCAAAAAGCGACGTTGATGTACGAGGCGAGATTGTTGGGATTGAGAAACGGCGCGAGATGGCGATCGTAGTCGTTCGCTGGTTCCCAGAGCCCGTAGAGCTTGTGCGCCCCAAAGGCCGGGTGCAGGAGGGCCGCCAGGGCCAGCACGACCCCCGTGGCCACGAGCGTCCCGCCAAGCAACGCCCCGCCGCGCCGCCTTCGCGCGACCCGCAGCGCGGTGACGAAGGCGAGCAGGTAGGCCACGCCCTTGAGCACTTCGATGCGCGTGGCCGTCGGGTCGAGCGAGATCGGCGCCCAGCGAGGACCGCCTTCGTGCAGCGGCGCGAGCGCGCGTGACCACACGTCGGCGTTGTGAGGCGCGAGGACGCGGAGCCACGCGATCGGAAGCGGCAGACATTGCAGCGCGGAGTACGCGGTGAGCACGACGCCGGTGACCACGAGGACGGTCGCCGGCTGCCTCATGCTGGCCGGGTCCGCGTCCCACCAGGCCAGGATCGCTGAGACGGCGAGCACGGAGCTCACCACGCAAAGCGTGACGGTGTGCACCGTGCCCACCGCGAGCGCGGCGCCCGAGAGCGCCACCACGAGGAGCCACGTGCTCGCCGCGGCTCTCCAGGCACCGCCGTTCGCCGGCAGTCCGGCCTGCGCTGGGGACCCCACGGGGCCGAGGATACCTCGCCGCCCCGCGCGGTGCGCTCCGTCAGCCATTTGACGGTCCACGTGCTCGCCCTTGCGACCTCGTCCGGACCGAAATTGATGCTACACCTGGACGCGGGGCGCCATCGCCATGCATGCTCGAGACTACCAACCCGGCGAGCCAATTCCGGGGACAGTCTATCGGGTGCTGCGTCGTATCGGCGCGGGCGGGATGGGCACCGTCTACGACGTCGAAGATACGACGATTGGCAAGCGCTACGTCCTCAAGACCCTGCATCCCCAATTGGGAGCCCGCGAGGACCTCGCGCGGCGCATGAAGAACGAGGCGCGAACGCTCGCGCGCCTCGACCACCCGAACATCGTCGAGGTCTTCACCGCCGGGGTGACCGTCGACGACATGCGCTTGCCTTACTACGTCATGGAGCGGCTCAACGGGCAGTCGCTCCGGGTCGTGCTCGAGAAGAAGGGCCAACTGGAACGGCAGCACGCGTACCACATTGGCATCGATCTGCTCGACGCCCTCGATCACGCGCACGACAAAGGCGTCATTCATCGGGACGTCAAGCCGGACAACATTTTCCTGCACCGCACCTCCGCCGGGGTCACGCTGACCAAGCTTCTCGATTTCGGCATCGTCTCCGTGCTCGATCACGGCACCCGCGAGACCGCCGGCCGATTTCTCGGCACCTTGCGGTACGCCGCGCCCGAACAGCTCCGCGGCGAGAAGCCCACGCCCAAAACGGACGTGTATGCGGCTGCGCTCGTACTTTACGAAATTCTCGCGGGCCGGGGCCCGTTCGATGACGAAGGCGACCCGCACCGCATCGGCGCGGCCCACCTGAACAAGCCCCCGCCGCCGATTGCCAAGTTCGTCGCCGTCCCGCGCGAGCTCGAAGCGCTGCTCATGGCGTCCCTCTCGAAGGATCCGCTGCTTCGCCCGCGCGACGCATTTTCGTTCGCCGCCAGCTTGCGCAATCTCAAGCGCAACCGGAGTGAGGCGCCGCACACGTCGGAGTCCACGCAGAACCGCGACACGGTGCGCGCGGCCCTCGGATTCACCTCGGCGCCCGCGTCGCAAGTCGACCCCGGCGGCGTTTCGCCCTACGCGGCCCTCCGGGCGACGTCTTCCGTTTCGGCAGGGCCGGCGCGTTCGTCCGCCCGCTTGCCCAACACGACCGTGGCCGCAACGTCGGTTCCCACGTGGGCGCCGAGCGCGACGGCATCGAGCGTCACCGCGACCAGCGCGCCCGCGTCGACCGTTCCCGACGCGGTCGATCGCTTCGCGGCCACGAACAGCCTCGTCTTCGAAGCTTCGCCCGCGCCGCCCGAAGGGACCGCGGCGATGACGGAAACCCCCGCGCCGGCCTCGATGGGCGGGCTCGTTCCTACTCCCATCGCGGCTTCGCTCGACTGGCCCCCGGACCGAAGCGCGTTCATGAGCGAAGGGCCCCAAGTCCGATCGCTCAACGCCCCCACGGCGTCGGTGCGCTCGCGCAGAACGGTTCTCACGAGCGCGTTCGGCGCCGCGGCCCTCTTGTCCCTCGGCGCGCTCGCTCTCGTGCTGCGGAGCGCCTCCCAGGCGCATCCCGGCGCCGGTAGCCTTGGAGGGCCATCGCCTATCGGGACGCCGGCGCCTCCGTCCGCCGTCCCCCTCGTGGTCCTGCCCGCGCCCACGCTCGACATCGCGGCATTCGAAGCTCCCGCCTCCCCCCGCGCCACTCCGCGCGACGCGGGATCGAGTGAAGTGGGCGCCTCGCTCGCAAGCCCACGCCAAGGGAAACCGCCAGCCGCTGCCGCCGAGCCCAAGGCGGTCTCCGCGTCGACCGCCGCGGCTGCGTCAGGGGTCGTGGCGGCGCACCCCTTCGCCGCGCCGGCCCGCGCCAAGACCGCGAGCCCCATGCCGTCTCGCCTTTTGCCCGACCGGCCAGGGCCCGGCTTTTGAGCGGCCCTCGCGAACCCCCGGACTGGAAGTCCGGGGCCCCTCAGGAGAGCGGGGCGCGAAGCCCGCCGGGGGCGGGCTCCTTGGCAACAGACCTGCGCGACCCACCGATGAGCGGCTCTCACGAACCCCCGGACTGGAAGTCCGGGGCCCCTCAGAGAGCGGGGCGCGAAGCCCGCCGGGGGCGGGCTCCTTGGCAACAGACCTGCGCGACCCACCGATGAGCGGCTCTCACGAACCCCCGGACTGGAAGTCCGGGGCCCCTCAGAGAGCGGGGCGCGAAGCCCGCCGGAGGCGGGCTCCTTGGCAACAGACCTGCGCGACCCACCGATAGGGGGACATGGCAAGCCTGATGGCGATGGTGCGCAATCATTCGGTAAGCACGATAGTGGTGCACGCTGTGTGGGCCACCGCGGGGCGGGCGGGCGTCCTTTTGCCCTCGGCCGACGAGTGGATCGCTCAAGAGCTGCGCCGCAAGGCGACGGAACTTGGCGCCGTGATGCTTGCCGTCGGCAATGCGGCCGATCACGTCCATGTCGTCCTCCAGCACGCCCCGGCGATGGCGGTCGCCACGCTGGTGGGCCGACTCAAAGGCGCATCCAGTCGCGCCGCGCACGTTTCGGGTGTCATGGGTGGCGACGAGGGCTGGCAGGTCGGCTACTGGGCCGAGTCGGTCGGAGCCGCACATATCGAGCCTCTGCTCGACTATGTCACCCATCAACGGGTTCACCACGCGACCTCTTCCGCGCTCGAGCCCTGGCAGCAACCGCTACCGGAGCCCGCTGCCGGCGGGCTTCGCGCCCCGCTCTCCTGAGGTGCCCCGGACTTCAGTCCGGGGGCCAAGTGAAGCGCATCATGCCAGTACCTGACCTTCGCGCGCGACCAGGACCGGGGCCGCCCGATCAAACTATGACCGGCTTTCTGCTCGATACGCATGTCCCCTCTGAGCTGAGTCGCCGCAATCCGATCCCAACGTAGGGGAGAGCTCATGGCCTTGCTCGCCGGCGAGGATGAGGAGCGAATGAGCCCACGGAGGGGACGGAGCTCGTGCTCACCGTCGCCGATGAGGGTGACGCCATAGACGACGCCGAGCGCGCCCGGTTGCACGAGTCATTGCGACGCAGCATCGCGCAAGCCAAGGCGGGTCAGCTCATCGACGGCGCCGAAGTGATCGGCAAGCTGCTCGCCCGTCGATGAAGCTCGAGCACCGCGCGCACCCTTGAGGCGCGACTGGCTCGAGAGGAGCTGCCAGATCCTTCGACGTGAGCAGCAGCGGGCGCGTCCGCGCGTAAGGTAGTATATATGCTTCGCAAGGGCACTTTAGGATGCATTGATGAGTCGTTACGATGCGCTCCGCGGTCTATGATTTCCTCCCGCCCAAGGTCGGGCGCTCCCTGACGAAATTTGGCGCGGACCTCGCGATGGCGCGCCGCAAGCGCCACGTCACCACCGCGATGATGTCCGAGCGTTTGGGCGTTTACGCGTCGGCCGCCACGATGCTCGGTGCCGAGCCCACCGATCCCGGCGAGCACGAGTACACGGATATCGTCGATGCCCTGCGCAAGCACGGCGCCGCCGCCCAGACGGATATCGAGGAGCTGTGGCGGCGCATCGCATTAAGACCGTGCGCGCGCACGTCGAGCACGCCGTGGCCGGGTGGCGCGACGAGGGAAGTTCGCTGGGGATGACCGACGCCGACCTCGAGCCGTTTGCCGCGGCTTTCGAGCATACGTCCCATCGGAAAACGCTGCGCACGATGGGCTCGGGCTCGAGACGTGAATCTCGGGGCGTCTCGACGCTCGGGGCGAGAGCGGGCGCCGAAGAACGGCGTCGCCTAGGAGGCGAGCGGTCCAAGCGTCACCGGTGACGCGGCGACGACCGGAGCGTTCCGCTAGCCTTGCCCGCCCATGCCGACGTCGATTCTCCACGAAGGGATCATCGCCCTGGTTCGCGAGCGGCCCGGGTTCGCGGCGGATCTCTTGCGCGCGATCGCGCACGTAGAGGTACCCGCGTTCACGGAAGCGCGCTTGGCGGAGGCTTCGCTCAATGACCTCGTTCCGACGGAGTACCGCGCGGACGCCGTGGTGCTCTTGGGTGAAGGCGAGCCGGTTTTCGGCATCATTTTGGAAGCCCAGCTGCGCGTGGATCACGACAAGCACTTCGTGTGGCCGATGTACGCGGTCAGCGCCCGGGCCGGTCACCGCTGTCCGTTTGTCGTTCTGGTGGTCACTCCCGACGCGGCCACGGCCCGGTGGGCGGCGCAGTCGATCGATCTTGGCGGGCACTCGACGTGGCGGTCGCTCGTCGTCGGGCCGGAGGGGATCCCGATCATCACGGACGTGGACGCGGCGTCGCGAGAGCCGCACCTCGCGGTCCTCTCGGTCATGGCGCATGGTCGAGATGCCGACGTGCGCACGGCGGTCGCAGTCGCGTCTGCGGCGGCGGCGGGTGCGAGCCAACTGCCCGAACCGCTGCGGATGCTATGCTTCGCGCTGATCGAGTCCTCGCTCGGCGACGCCGCCAGAAAGAGCTTCGAGATGCTGCCTCAGGGTCAACGGTTCATGAGCGAGACGCAGCGGCAGGGCTTCACCCAGGGCGAGGCCAAGGGCAAGGCGGAGGGTGAAGCCAAGGGCAAGGCGGAGGGCAAGGCGGAGGGCAAGGCGGAGGGCAAGGCGGAGGGCGAAGCCAGGGGCAAGGCGCTGGCGATTCTGCGCGTTCTGGAGCGACGCGGCGTCGTTCTCGGACTCAACCAGCGCGAGCGCATCCTCGCCTGCTCGGATGTCGCTACGCTCGACCGCTGGCTAGATGCCGCCGTCACCGCGGCGAGCGCCGAGGACCTTCCGTAGAGTGCCCAGGACGGCCCCCTAGATAGCTGGTGTCGAACGCGCCCACCGGACCGCCGGACTCGAACGGAGCGTTCATAGAAGGCCCTATGGCCGCCGGCTACGGGGGGGCAGGCAGACTCTGGGCATCAGGTGCGCGATCTTGCGTTCGACCCATCGCCGCAAAGCAAGGCGTCGACCTCGCTGCCGTTCAGGATGTCGGGCAGCTTCTGCGGCACTTTATGTACCGAACGCGGGCGACGACCTCCGGCCGATCGAGCGTGCGCTCGTAGAGGAACTTGATGCCGGCCGTGTGCACCTTGATCGTCGCGGGGCCTACCCCCTCATGCTCACGTGGGTTCCCGCCGCGATCCGCCAACGCGGTCGCCAAGCCGCCTCCCGTGCCCGTCGAGCGGAGCCCGAAGGGCGGAGCGAGACCCAGCTGCCCGTGACGTTCCGGGATGGGGAGCTCGAGGGGAGTTCCATGATCTTAACAAGACCGCGAGACACAGCGTGACCCGGGTGATCTTATAACCAAGAATGCCGCGGGTACCGCCGCATGAGTTCCTTGCGGATCGCCGGGTAATGCTTCTGCCAGAACCCCGCGAGGTCCGTCGTCACCTGCACGGCGCGTCCGTTGGGCGCGAGGAGCTCGAGGACCAGCGGCACGCGCCCGCCACCGACGCGCGGCCCGTCGACCATGCCGAAGAAGTCTTGCAGGCGCGACGCGATGCGCGGGGCCGTTCCGGCCTCGTAGTCCACCGCGACCGACCGCCCCGCCGCGAGCGAGACGCGCTCGGGCGCGAGCCGCGCCACCGTCTCCCACGGCACGCCGAGCGAACCCCGGAGGGCGTCGAGAAGCCCCGCGGCACGAAGCTCTTCGAAGCGGGTTCGGCCCTCGCAAAGTTGCCCGAGAGCGGCTCGCACGGCCTCGTCGTCCGGAGCGCGGATGGACCCGTCGACGGACGCGGCAAAGCGCGTCCTGGCCAACCACGCGCGGAGGGCCTCGGGCGGCGCAAACGCGCTCGGACCCGCGGCGAGCGCGGCCTCCCGCAGAACGCGCGACGCCTCGGGCGACGACGTCTCGGTCGGCTCGGACGCGTAAAGAACGAGTCCGCCCCACGTCATCGACTCGCGCGTCACGGCGCGCTCGGCGTGCGCGTCCCAGCTCACGCCGTGGAGCTCGGCGACGTCCCCGGGGAACCCGTCGAGCAGCCACTCGGGTTCAATCGCGCTCGCGAGGCGCACGACCACGCCGCCCCGCGGAGCCGCCGGGCCCGGCGACGCGAGACCGCCCGACCGCTCCTCCGCGTCGAGCGCGACGAGCCATTCGGCGTCCCGCACGACACTCGTCTCGGAGAGCTCCGCCGAGCCTCCCCCCGCGAGCGCGAGCTTTCGTCCCCCCGCGCGCACGCGCTTCGCGACGCGATCAGGGTACCCGGTGAGCAGCGCCATGCGCAGCGCGCTCTCTTCTTCGCCCGCGAAGGCCTCGCCGCTTCGCGTGCACGCGCGCGTCAACTGCGCCGCGGCACGCGCAATCGCATGGGTCGCGCCGGGGTCGAGCCCCGCGCTCCGAAGAACGCTCGGCGACAGCCGCGCTTCTTGGGCCTCGCGGACGAGGTCGACCAGCGCCACGAGGTCGGACGCCTCGGTCGCCCGATCCTCGGCACGCGCCTGCCCAAAGCGGGCCTTGCTGGACGCGCGCGGGTCGCCTTCGGCCAGAATCGCCGCGGCGAGGCAGGCGTCGTGCGCGACGCCGCGCCGCTCGCCCTCCACGACGACGCGCGCGGCGCGCGGATGCACGGCGAAGCGCAGCATGGCGCGGCCGACGTCGGTGAGCGCGCCCGCACGGTCGAGCGCCCCCAAGCCGCGCAAGAGCGCCTCGGCGGCCCGGGCGTGCGCTTCGGGCGGGGCCTCGAGCCAGGGCACGTCGTCGGCCCCCAGGGCGGCGAGTTCGAGCCGCGTTTGGCAGAGATCGAGGCGCCGAATTTCGGGGGCATCGTGCTCGGGCCGCGTCTCGAAGTCGGCGCGCGTATAGAGCCGCAGGCATCGTCCCGCGCGGGTCCGGCCGGCGCGCCCCGCGCGCTGCGTCGCGGAGGCGCGGCTCGTCTTCTCGACGCGCAGCCGCGGCAGACCGGACCACGGCGCTTGCGACGCGACGCGCGCAAGCCCGGAGTCGATCACGGCCGCCACGCCCTCGATCGTCACGGACGACTCGGCCACGTTGGTCGAAAGGATCACTTTGCGCCGGGCCGCGGGCCGGATGGCGGCGTCCTGTTCGTCCGGCGAGAGCTCGCCGTGGAGCGGAACGACCCAGAGGTCCGCTTGCGCGGCGATCTTCTCGCACGCTTCCCACGCACGCCGTATCTCGGCGGCCCCCGGAAGAAACACGAGGATGTCGCCGTCGACGCCTTCGGCCACGAGACGGCGCACGGCGGAGGCGACCTGCGAGCCGAGCGGCCGATCGTCGGCCGCGGGCAGGTGCTCGACCTGGACGTCGAACTGCCGGCCTTCGCTCCGGAGCACGGGCGCCTCCAGGTACGCGGCGAGCGGGGCGGTCGCGAGGGTCGCGCTCATGACCACGAGGCGCAGATCGGGGCGGCGTCCCCGGCGAAGGCGCTCGAGCAGCGCGAGCGCTACGTCTCCCTGCAGATGCCGCTCGTGAAACTCGTCGAGCACGACGATCGCGACCCGATCGAGGTCGGGCGATGCGAGCAGCTTGCGTCCGATCACCCCCTCGGTCACGAAGCGCACGCGTGTCCGCGCGCTCGACACGTCCTCGAAGCGCACCTGGTAGCCCACGACGCCGCCCACGCGTTCGCCGAGCTCGTCGGCCACCCGCCGTGCGGCCAGACGCGCGGCCAGCCGGCGCGGCTCCAGGATGACGATCTCGCGGTCGCCGGGCAGGCCCGCGTCGAGGAGCGCCCGAGGGACCCGCGTGGTCTTGCCGGCCCCGGGCGGCGCTTCCACAACGAGGGTCGGATGGGCGCGCAAGGACGCTACAATCGCGGGCAGGAGCGGGTCGATGGGAAGCGGCTGCATCGATGCGAAGGCGACTCTCGTTTCGACCGCAACGGGCAAGCCCGGGCGCGCATCGCAACCGACGCGCGCGAGCGCTCACAGAGGAGACTATGCGGACGGGTGACGATCGGGGCAACTTCGCGTGGGCCGCTTTGGCGGTCGTTCTCGGCGCCGCGCTCCCACGAGATGGGCTTGCGCAACCCCTCGCGCCGGCCGGGAGCTCGGTGACGGCGCCGCCGGTCTCGGACCCGATGCTCGCGCCGCCGGCCCCCGCGCCCCGGCAGATCGGCTCGTGGGAAGAAGCCCTCACGCTCATTCGCGCGCAATCTCCGGATTACGTCACGAGCGCGCAGGGCGTGCGGCGGGCGCAAGCGCAAAAGCAAATCGCGCTGGCCGCGGTTCTGCCGATGCTCAACGGCCAGCTGGGGTATACGCATCAGTTTGTGACCGAAACGGTGAGCCTCGCGGGCGCGCAATTCGTCACGCCCTCACCGGACTCGTGGAACGTCACCGGGTCGGCGTCCTGGTCGATCCTCAACCCGCGCTCTCTCTACGCCGTCGGTACGGCCGATGAGGGCATCGACGTCGCGAAGCTCTCGTTCGAAGACCAGCGCCGGCAAATCGCCACGTCCGTGGTCGACGCGATGCTGTCGACGCTGGCGGCCGCCCGCGTGGCCGATCTGAACCGCGTGGGGCTTCGTTCCGCGCTCGAGCGGCTCACGCTCACGCACGCGCGGCTCGAGTTCGGCCAGGGCACGGCGCTCGACGTGGACCGCGCCGAGCAAGACGTCGCCGCCTCGCGGGCGCAGCTGATCAGCGGGGACGAGTCGCTTCGCCAAGCGCGCGAGGCGCTCGGCTCCGCGTTGGGCTCGCCGGTCGCCATCGCGGCGCCCGGAGGTCTCGATCTCGAGGCCTTCGAAGTCGCCGTCGCGAACACGTGCCATCTCAACGAAGACATCGAACGCCGTCCCGACGTGCGCGAGGCGCTGGCGCGTGTGGACGTCGCGCTGCGCACCGTGCGCGACGCCGAGCTGCAGTTCGCGCCGTCGCTGACCGTGGCCTCGCAGCTCAATTACAGCACCGAGCCGGTCCTCGCGCCGATGACGACCTGGTCGCTCGGAGGGTTCCTCAACGTGCCTCTCTTCGAGGGAGGCGCCCGGTTCGGAGCGCTGAAGGACAGCCGCGCGGCGCTCGAACAGGCGCGCCAGGCGCTCGTGACCACGCGGCTCTCCGCGATTGTCGGCTCGGCGCAGGCGCTCCGGGCGGTGGGGGTTCTGACCGATTCGCGCGACGTGGCCAAGGTCCAGCGCGACCTGTCCGCGCGCATCGATCAGCGCACGCGCGACGGATACGCCCACGGGCTCGGAACGAGCCTGGATTTGGTCATCTCGGCCCAGGCCCTGCGGCAAGCCGAGATTAACCTTGCGCTGCTCGAATTTCAGCTGGCCATGGGTCGCGCGAATGCGGTGCTCGTCAACGCGGAGTGTGCCTATTGAAGGCCCTACGAAGGCTGTCGAAGGGACGTGGCTCGTGAATGCGGTCGCCAAAAGACTCGAACGGGTGAAAGTCACCGCCGCTCTCGGCTTGCTGCTCGCGCTGGGCTGCTCGGACAAGGCCGCACAGGCGCCGCCCCCGCCGCCGACGGTCTTCGTGACCGAGGTGGTCCGGCGCGACGTCCCCCTCTACATCGAGGCGGTCGCCACGCTCGATGGATACGTCGACGCCGAAATACGGGCCCGCGTCCGCGGATTTCTCAAGACGCAAGACTACAAAGACGGCGCGGCGGTGAAGGCGGGGCAACTGCTCTTTACGATCGAGCCCACGGAGTACGCCGCGGCTTCCACGTCGGCCCGGGCCACGCTCGAGCGCGCGCGCGTCGCGCGGGACCGAAACCGCATTCAGCTCGAGCGCGATCAGGGCCTCTTCAAGACGGGCATGATCTCGCAGCAAGACGTGGACAACCAGACCGCGGGCCTCGCGGACACGGACGGCCAGACGCTCGCGGCGCAAGCGCAGTTGCAGCAAGCGCAGCTCAACCTCTCGTACACCAAAGTCCGGTCGCCTCTCACGGGGGTATCGGGGTTCGCCCTCGTGCGCGTGGGGAACCTCGTGGGGCAAGACGCGCCCACGCTCCTGACCACGGTCTCCCAGATCGATCCCATGCGGGTGACGTTCGCGATCAGCGAGGTCGACTTCGTTCGGTCCCCCGGGCGCTTCCGGCACCTGGAAACGAGGGACCTCGCGTGGGCCAAAGCCCAGCTCGCGAAGCTCGACACGGGCGCCCGCGCCGAAGGGGACGACCCGGGCGTCGAGATCATTCTCTCGGACGGCAGCGTCTACCCGCATCGCGGCGTGATGGTGACGGCCAATCGCGAAGTGGACCCGAGCACCGGGACGATTCAACTGCAGGCGCTCGTCGGCAATCCGGACGGCGCCCTCCGCCCGGGGCAATACGGGCGTGTGCGCGTCCGGCGGGAAGAGGCCGGCCATGACGTTCTCGTCGTCCCCGACAAGGCGCTCATCTCCGTGCAAGGCACGTTCTCGGTCGCCGTCGTGGGGGCGGACAACAAAGTGCAGCTTCGAAAAGTGGACCTCGGCCCCAGCACGAAGGGCATGCAGATCATCGACAAAGGCCTCGCCGAGGGCGAGCGGGTCATCGTCGAGGGCGTGCAGAAAGCGCCGGACGGCGCGCTCGTCGACCCCCGACCTGCCCCGGTGAAAGACCCGTCCTCGAGCCCCGCGGCCGCCTCGGCGACCGTGAAGAACTGATTCGACCGGAGGCCTTCATGTCTGCCTTTTTCATTCGGCGCCCGATCGTCGCGATGGTCATCGCGATCATCACGGTGATCGTCGGCGCCGTGTCGCTGCTCGGCCTGCCCATCGCGCAGTTTCCCCAGATCTTGCCGCCGCAGATCAACCTGACGACCACCTACACCGGGGCCGACGCGCTGACGATCGAGCAGTCCGTGGCCACGCCGATCGAGCAGCAGATGAACGGCGTCGACCGGATGCTCTACATCCAGTCGACGAACGCCAATGACGGCTCGATGAACCAGGTCATCACGTTCGACGTGGGCACGGACATCGACGTCGACAACGTGCTCGTCAACAATCGCTACGCCCAAGCGCAGGCCTTCCTGCCGCAAGACGTCAAGAACTTCGGCGTCACGATCAAAAAATCGCTCGCGTTCCCGCTGATGGTCATCTCGCTCTACTCGCCCGACGGGCGCTACGACCCGTCGTTCCTGGCGAACTATTCGCTCATCAACATCAACGACGCGCTCCTCCGCGTGAAGGGCGTTGGGGACATTCGCAACCTCGGCTCCGCCGACTACTCCATGCGCATCTGGCTGAAGCCGGACTTGCTCGCGCGCCTGGGGCTGACCGTCACGGACATTCAGAACGCCGTCCGCGCCCAAAACGTCGTCAACCCCGCCGGCCAATTGGGCGCCGAGCCCGCGCCGCCCGGCCAGCAGCTGACGTACACGCTGCGCGCGCAGGGTCGCTTGGTGGAAGCCGAGGAGTTCGGCAACGTCCTCATCCGGGAAAACCCGGACGGTTCGAGCGTTCGGCTCAAGGACATCGCGCGCATCGAGCTCGGGTCGCTCAACTACCAGCAGTACGGCACGTTCAACGGCAAGCCCGCGGCGGTCATCGCGGCGTTCCAGTCGCCCGGGTCGAACGCGCTCGACGTGGCCGAAAACATTCGCAAGACGATGCAATCGCTGGCCACGCACTTTCCGCCGGGCATCGAATACAAAGTCTCGCTCGATACCACGGCGCCCGTCAAAGCGGGGATTCGCGAAATCGTGGAGACGCTCCTCGAAGCCATCGCGCTCGTGGTGCTCGTGGTCTTCGTCTTTCTCCAGAGCTGGCGCGCGACGCTCATCCCCTTGCTCACGGTGCCCGTCTCGCTGATCGGCGCGTTCGCGATGTTCCCGGCGCTCGGCTTCTCGGTCAACACGCTGTCGCTCTTTGGTCTCGTGCTGGCGATAGGCCTCGTCGTCGACGACGCGATCGTCGTCGTCGAAGCGGTGGAGCACCACATCGAGGAAGGGATGGCGCCGCGCGAGGCCACGCTCCGCGCGATGTCGGAGGTGTCCGGCCCGGTGGTCGCGATCGCGTTGATCCTCGCCGCGGTCTTCATTCCGGTGGCGTTCATGAGCGGGGTCACCGGGCGCCTCTACCAGCAGTTCGCGCTGACGATCGCCGTCTCGGTGCTCATCTCGGCGTTCAACGCGCTCACCCTCAGCCCCGCGCTGGCCGCCATGCTTCTGCGCCCGCGGAGCGCCCCCACGGGGATCTTCGGCAAGCTCGGGGCCGGTTTCAACAAATGGTTCGGGCGGGCCACGGATGGCTACGTGGCGGTCAACCGCCGGCTCGTCCGAAAGCTCGCCATCCCGCTGCTGCTCCTCTTGGGGTTCACGGCGTTCTCGGTCGTCCTCGGGGGCAAGCTTCCGTCCGGCTTCATTCCCGACGAAGACCAGGGCTATGCGGTTATCGGCGTTCAGCTGCCCGACGGAGCGTCGCTCCAGCGCACCCGCGCCGTCTACGATCAGGTCGACGCCATTCTGGCCAAAGAGCCCGGAATTCGAACCTACAATGGCGTCGCCGGATTCAGCTTCTTCACGCGAACGGCCGCGAGCTACGTGGGCACAGGGTTCGTGTCGTTTCAGCCGTGGGAAGATCGAAAGAGACCGGACCAATCGGCCACGGCCATCCTGAAGCGGATCAACGGCGCCTTCTCGCACATCCCCGAGGCCCGGGTCTTCATCGTCGCGCCCCCAGCGATTCCGGGCATCAGCGCCGCGGGCGGCTTCAGCATGATGCTGCAAGACAAGAGCGGCGCGGCGTACGACTTTCTCGCCCAGAACGTGGGCCGGTTCGTGGCCGAAGCGCGCAAGCGACCGGAGCTCGAGGGGGTGCGGCCGAACTTCTCGCCCGCCGTCCCGCAGCTCTTCGCCGACGTCGACAAAGACAAGGCGATGAAGGAAGGCGTCGACATTGGCGAAATCTACGGCGCCTTGCAGACGTTCCTCGGCGGCTCCTACATCAACGACTTCACCCGCTTTGGCCGCCAGTGGCGCGTCTTCGTGGAGGCCGAACCGAGCTACCGCACGAACGCCGACGACATCGCCCAGTTCTACGTCCGAAATACCCGCGGGGACATGGTCCCGCTCTCGTCGTTCGTGCGCATCCGGCGCACGGTGGGCCCCGAATACACCGTGCGCTTCAACCTCTATCGCGCCGTGGAGATCCTCGGCGGTCCGGCGCCGGGGTATAGCTCGGGGCAAGCCCTCGCCGCGCTCGAGGACGTCGCGGCCAAGACGCTGCCCCCAGAAATGGGCTACGCGTGGAACGCCCTTTCGTACCAAGAGCGGATCACGTCCGGCGGATCGGCGCGCGTGCTGGGCCTCTCGCTCGTCTTCGTCTTTCTCATCCTGGCGGCGCTTTACGAGAGCTGGACGCTCCCGTTCAGCGTGCTCCTGAGCGCGCCGATCGCCGCGATGGGCGCGTACCTGGGGCTCTTGTCGCGCCACTTCGACAACAACATCTACGCGCAGATCGGCCTCGTCATGCTCATCGGCCTCACCGCGAAAAACGCGATTCTGATCGTCGAGTTCGCGAAGGATCAGCTCGCGAAGGGGCGGCCCATCATCGAGGCGGCGCTCGAAGGCGCGAAGCTCCGCCTTCGGCCGATCCTCATGACGTCGTTCGCGTTCATCTTCGGATGCGTCCCGCTCTGGGCCGCCACCGGCGCGGGCGCTGCTGCGCGGCGGATGCTGGGGACTGCCGTGATTTCGGGCATGCTGGCCGCAACGCTGCTCGGCATCTTCATCATTCCGGCGCTCTTCGTCGCCGTAGAGCGCCTCGGGTCGCGCAAAGCCAAAGCCGCCCACGGGGGAGAGGAGCCCGCGCCGGTGGGACCGCCGGTCGAAGCCGCTCCGGCGCACGCGGAGTGACGCCCCCGCGCGACTCCCCTTGGCTCGCTTACGTCGGCCGGGACGCCTTCAAGAAGATGAACCCGCCGACACGGGCTTGGGCGGCCTTCAGGAAGGATTCCGGCACCACATGCAGCGCGAGCGCACGAAGGCGCCGTGGAAGCGGCACCGCGTCGGCATCCTGACCACATAGCTCGCTCGAAACGTTCTCGAAGAACGCACGAAAGAGGTCCTCGAACTGCTCGCGCACGTAAAAGCGCGCGGAGTATCCGTCGCTCGTCCGATAGAGCGTCTCTTCGAGGGTGTTGTTCACGAACGCCCCGCCGAGAAGGTAATCTCTCACGAGCGTGATATGGGCGGGCGTCCCTTCGCGGTTATAGACCATGACGCGGCACTCGCCGTCCGGCTTGAGCACGCGCGCCACGTTGCGGACGACGCGCGCGGTTCTGGACGAGTGGTGGATGACGCCCCACGACCAAACGAAGTCGAACGTTTGCGGATCGAACGCGAGCGACTCCGCGTCCATCTGCCGCACGTCCCCCACCAGGCCCTTGAGCTCGAAGCGACGGCGCGTGGCGGCGATCGACGTCTCGGACAGATCGATCGACGTGAGGTTCGCCCCGGCCCGCACCATCACTTCGCTGTGCAGGCCCATGCCGCAGCCGATCTCGAGCACGCGGCGGCCGCGCAGGTGATCCAAGGGGATGATGCGGTCGAAGGGGGTTCGGTCTGTGGCGAAGAGGCGCGCGGCATGGATGAAGCGGCGATCGATCTCGTCGAACCATTCGAGCGAGAAGCGCGGGTGCACGATCTCCCCTCTCCAGTCGTACGACATGGTGTTGGTCGTCCACCACCTGCGGTTTCCCTCTTGAACGTCACTGGGGGGGAGTTCCCGTGTGCGCTTCTCGCTGTCGTTCATTCCCGCGGCTCTCTTGGTTGACGGCCTGCCTGCGCGCCGATAGGAATCCTATCGCACGGACGTCCTTTACTCACCAACCCGGCCGTACGTTTGGCAAATCGTTTCCGTTTCCTCCGTTGCCGGCCTGCGCTGCCATGATGCCTGAGACCGCACCGGTGACGCCCCTGGATGCGACCGACCCGAGGCCTCCGGTTCGGCGCAGGCGGGTGGCCCTCGCGAATTCGGGGCTCGGGAACGCGTTTGGCGGGATCGGGGTGGTCGCCGAGGTCGTCGCGACCGAACTTGGCCGCTCGGTGGATCTGGATCTCTGGCGGCATCATCACGATTGGGCGCGGACGGTGCGCGCCCCCGCCTTCGTCACGAGGGTGGCTGCGGGGGCCCTTCAACGCCCGGATTTCGTTTTTTACTCGCACGTCGATCTCGCCCGGGTCCACCACCTCGTTCCATGGCTTCGCCGTGTTCCCTACGTCGCGCTTCTTTGCGGAGTGGAGGTGTGGCGCCCGCTCGACCCGATGCGACGTCGCGCCCTCGCCCACGCGAGCCTCCTCCTTTCGATTTCGGAGGCGACACTCCGGACCGCGCGTAGCGCGAACCCGTGGCTACCGGAGGCCACCGTCACCTGGTTGGGGGTAAGGCGGGCGATCGGTCCCCTGACGCCCGCGGGCGAGCGGGATCCGGTGGCTCTCATCGTGGGGCGCATGGACGCGAGCGAACGGCAAAAGGGGCACGACCCGATCCTCGACGCGTGGCCCGCCATTCGCGCCGCGGTTCCGAACGCGGAGCTCCTCATCGCCGGGGACGGCAACGACAAGGCGCGCCTGATCGAGCGCGTGAGCCGCGAGAGGATCGCGGGCGTGACGTTCACCGGCTCGATTTCGGACTCGGCGCGGGACGCGCTCTATCGCCGGACGAGACTTCATCTGTTCCCGTCGCTGCAGGAGGGATTCGGCCTTGCGGCCGTGGAGGCCGCCGCCGTGGGCGCCGCCGGACTGGGCATCGCCGGAACCGTCATGCAAGAGCTCTTTCCCGCGCGCGAAGGGTGCGTTCTGGTCGCAAGACCCACGGGGGCGTGCATCGCCGAAGCGGCCATCCCGATTCTTACCGACCCGGCCTTGGCCACGAAACTTGGAGCTGAAGCGAAGGCTCGGGTCGAGTCGGTGTTTCTCGAAGAGCACTTCTTGTCGCGCCTCCGGCAGGCGTTGCGTCCGCTCCTCTAGAATAGAGCGCGTGGAATCGATGCGCGAAAATGTCCCGCTCGCTCCGCTCACGACGCTCCGCCTCGGCGGCTCGGCGGCGCGGATGGTCGACGTCGAGCGGGAAGGGGACGTGGCGTCCATCGTGGCCGACGCGGACGCACGCGGCGAGCCCCTGTTCGTGCTGGGCGGTGGGAGCAACGTCGTCGTCGCGGACGAGGGCTTCTCGGGTCTCGTCGTGCGGATCGCCCTTCGCGGCGTGGAGATCCGCCGCACCGCCGCGCAGGTGGTCGTCGACGTTGCGGCAGGCGAGTCGTGGGATGAGTTCGTCGCCCGCGCCGTGGTCGAAGGCTGGTGCGGCGCCGAATGCATGAGCGGCATTCCGGGCCTCGTCGGCGCGACGCCGATCCAGAACGTGGGCGCCTACGGACAAGAAGTGAAAGACACGCTGGCGTCCGTGCGCGTGTTCGATCGGGCCGCGGGCTGCGCGCTGACCCTGGATGCGGCCGCGTGCGCGTTCGGTTACCGAACGAGCGTATTCAAACGCAGCGATCGCTTCATCGTGATGAGCGTACGCTACGTGCTGGACCGAGGGAGCGAGTCTGCGCCGGTGCGCTACGCCGAGCTGGCGCGCGCTCTGTCGCTCCACGAGGGGCAGCGAGCGCCTTTGGAGCTTGTGCGCGATACGATTGTCGCGCTTCGACGCGGCAAGGGGATGGTCGTCGATCCGGACGACGCCGATTCCGTCAGCGCGGGCTCGTTCTTTGTGAACCCAGTCCTCGACGCACGAGCGTTCGCCGCGCTCGAGCAACGCGCCGGAGAAAGGCCGCCGCGCTTCGACGCGGGCGGCGGTCTCGTGAAAGTGGCCGCCGCATGGCTGGTCGAGCGCGCCGGCTTTCCGAAAGGGTGGGCCGCCGGACAGGTCGGCGTCTCGCGCAAGCACGCGCTGGCGCTCGTCAACCGCGGTGGCGCCACGACGCGTGAGCTGCTCGTGTTGGCCCGCGCCATTCGGGACGGAGTGCGGGAGCGCTTCGGCGTGGAGCTCGAGCCGGAGCCCGTCTTCATCGGGTGCAGTCTTTGATGCGTCCACGCTTACGGGACACCGTCGATAGCTTCAACGCCCCATGGGCGACGACCCGCGGGCACTCCGGGTCGGGACCGTGCGCGCCGGTGACGAACGAGGCCACCACTTTGCAGCCGCCTTTGCACACCGTATGCAAAGAGCACGAGGCGCACGGTTCGGGGGGCGACGCGACGTGCGCCCTCCAGCGCGCGAGGGTGGCGTCGGCGGCGTAACCTCGCGCGAGGTCGCCCGCGTAGAGCGCCGTGGGCGCCGCGAAGCTGCACGGCGCAACGCGTCCTTCCACCGTCACCGCGGCGAGCGCTCCGCCGGCCTCGCAGCCAAAGACGCCGAAGCGCGCGAGCCGCTCGGGGTCGCTCGCGATTTCCTCGTCGGCCGAAAGGAACGCCACGAGGGCGCAGTCGATTCGCACGGAGAACAGACCGTTCGGTCCGGGCGCTCCCGTCAGGGCGCGAAGCGTCGGGCCGAGCGCGCGCGCTTGCTCGAGCGTCATGCGCTGCGCGAAGTAGTCCATGGACACCGCGCGCCCGGCGGGCTTGTAGCGCAGGAGCTGCGCTTCGCAGGCCCCCAGAGTGCGCGCACGATCGAGCGTCTCGCCGAGACGCGGGAAGCTGTCGCGCGTGAGAACGACGTTCACGCCCACGCGCATTCCCGTCTGCGCCAGCCGCTCAATCGCCCGCTCGGCGGCGGTCGCGCCGTCGAACCCGCGCACGCTCGCGTAGGTCGCCCCGCCCCCGTCGTAGCTCACGTTGACCTGCGCGAACGCGCGCATCCGCGCGATGCGCGCGTCGGTGAGCCCGAGGCCGCTCGTCGTGAGCACGGGGGTGAGGCCGCGCACGCGGGCGGCCTTTGCGAGCGTGTCCACGTCATCGCGCGTGGTGGGCTCGCCTCCGCCGAACGCCACCGTGAAAACGCCCGCGTCCCGCATCGCATCGAGCGCTTGCTCGAGGGCTTCCCGGGGGGGCTCGACGCCGTCCGGTCGCGCGTCGAGGTAGCATCCGCTGCACCCCGCGCCGCACCGCGCCGTCACGGCGAGATGCACTTCGAGCGGAGGGCTCGGCCGCGCGGGTCCGCGCCAGGCGTCCCCGCCGTCGAGGCCGAGCGCGCGCACGCCGTCGCGGTCGATCGCCACGATCGTCGCGGCGGATTCGAGCTTCACCCACGCGCCCCAGCTCTCGTACCGGAGGATCACCAGCTCGTCGCCTGAATCGTCGAGGCGGTCCTCGTCGCGGGTGGCGCCGATGACGCGCACCGGCTCGGTTCGCAGCGCGGCCACGGCCGCGGCGAGCACGGCGGCCCCTAGAGTGGCGGTCGCGAAGAGGGTGTCCACCACGCTGCCGATGCTGGAGCAGTTCGCCCCGTGTCCCACGCGGACTTGCCGAACGTGCCGTTCCTGGACCTCGCGATCTTCGCTCACAGGCCGAATCCGTCGAGGTACGCCGGGTTGACTGTGTCGAGCAAGATGAACGCGGCGGCGACGACGCTCGCGCCGGACACGAGCGCGCGGCCAGCACGCGCGTACCGGTCCGTGGCCCCGACGGCGCTCCACGCGCGAGCGCACAAGACGAGAGGCACGAGGATCACCCCCAGCCACAGAAACGGTATCGCGGTGCCCTGCTCGTAGCGGGAGGCAAGTGCTCCACCGACGAGCGCGATGTACGCCGCGAACGCCGCCGCGGTGGGCCCGAGGCGACGCACGGGCGACGTGATGTTCCGTAGCGCGCCGCGCAACGCCGCGCGCGCGAGGGCCGCCGCAGCCAACGAGAGAAACAACACGATCTCTCCGACCGCGCCAGCGAGGATCACGCGGCGCCGCGCGAAGCGTCCGACTTGCGTGACGAACCGCGGATCGAGCCGGGCGGCGTGAGCGCGCGCTTCCTTCGCCGCGTCGTCGAGGGCTCCTTTGGCCAGGTCGGCGTCGACGATCTCGCGCTCGGCGAGGCGTGCGCTCAGCGGGTCCGCCTGCGGATCGCGCTCGACCCGACGCAGCTGCACGATCGCCTCGTCCGGTCGATGAAGGCGCCCGAGCCAGGCCTCGGCGACGAGCAACCTCGCCTCGACGCGGACGCGACCGGGCGGAAAGTCCGAGGCCTGCTCGGCGAGCGCGGAAATCGCGTCCGGGTCGTCGGCCAAGGCTGGATCGCGACGAACGCGCTCGAGGGCGGCGAGGGGAGCGAAGTCGCCTTCCGATCGGGCACGCAGCCACTCGATCCGATGGGCAGCGCGCGCGGCCCATCGGCTCTGCGGAGCGGCGGCGACGCAGGCGCGATCGCGCTCGAGGGCGCGCGCGAAGGCCCCGTCTTGCTCGTCGAGTTGGCCGAGCAGGTGAAGGGCCTCTGCGACGGCGTCGGGATCGTCGCCCGCGGCGACGGCGCGCTCCGCAGCCGACCGCGCCGTGAGGGGCTCGGGGTGGGCGGCGGACAGCGACGCGTTGGCCTCGTCCACGGCACGCCGCGCTTCGCTGGCCGCCGCAACGCGTGTGCCGGCGACGAGAGCGGCCCACACAAGCGTTGTCCCCAGCGGGACCGCAAGGCGCGCGATGCCCGTTTTCATGGCGGAAGTAAGGCTTTCACGCGCGCTCGGCGTTGTCCACGGGGAGCGCTGCCACGGAGACGCCAGGGAAGGTTGCCCGGTCGAGGTCCTCTGGGGGGGCTCGACGCGCCGCGCGCTCCCCTCCTGTGCTGTACATTGATCGCCCACTCTCGATAACGTGTCGTTGGTCAGCGCGAGGCGCGCGGGTTGCGGCGCCTTTCTGACGCGTGTCCGTGGACCTTCGTATGCCCGATCTGCCTCCCGAAGACCCCACCGACCGGCTGACCGTGTTCGGCCAGTTCGTGTCGGACCGATCGCGCTTGCTGCGCGATTTTCGTTCCGCGTCGACGATCGCGGACTTGAAGCCCCTGGCGGCCATGGCGGTTTGGCGCGCGTCTCTTCTCGAGGCCCGCCCGAACGGGCGATCGCCTGGTGCCGAGGACGCGGGCGCCGCTCGCGCGTAGTTGTGCGCACGACGCCATGCCGATTCGCACCGAGTTGCCCGACCCGAGCGTAGCGCCGCGCGCGCAGACGGACCTCGACCCGAGCGACTGGCCCGCGCTCCGGGTCGACGCGCATCGCATGCTCGACGACATCTTGGACTACGTGCAATCGATCCGCGCTCGACCGGTGTGGCGCGCGATCCCGGCGGACGTGCGCGCGGCACTGCGCGAACCGGCGCCGGTCAACGGGCAATCGCTGCGTGACGTCCACGCGCAGTTCTTGCGGTTGATCC
The DNA here is from genome assembly GCA_963831555.1 of uncultured delta proteobacterium. GTDB lineage: Bacteria > Myxococcota_A > Polyangia > Polyangiales > Polyangiaceae > Palsa-1150. Next base: position 118,455 of record CAWHQT010000004.1, on the reverse strand, counting down.
TGCCGTACGCGACCGGAAACGTGCACCCCGGGTTTATGGGATGGGTCCATGGGGGCGGAAACGTCTTCGGGATGCTTGGCGAGATGCTGGCGGCGGGCATGAACGCGAACCTCGGAGGCCGCGACCACGCCCCGCTCGAAGTGGAGCGGCAAGTGATCCGCTGGGTCGCCGAGACGATGGGCCTCCCGCCGACCGCCGGCGGCCTGCTCGTGACCGGGACATCGATTGCCAACTTCATGGGCGTGCTCACCGCACGCGTCGCCGCCGTCGGCCCCGCGGTGCGACGCGTGGGGGTCGGCGCGAGCCGCCTCGTCGCCTACGCGTCCGAGGCGGCCCACGAGTGCATCCCCCGCGCGATGGACATGGCGGGCCTGGGATCGGACGCGCTCCGCCGGGTGCCCGTCGACGGCTCGCATCGGATCGACGTCGCCGCGCTCGAACGAATGGTGGAGCGCGATCAGGCCACCGGCTTTCGTCCTTGCCTCGTCATCGGGACGGCGGGCACGGTGGACGTGGGCGCGGTCGATGACCTGGCGGCGATCGCGGACGTCTGTGAACGGCTGGGCTTGTGGATGCACGTGGACGGCGCGTTCGGAGCGTTGGCCGTCCTGGCGCCCGCGCTGCGCCCGTTGCTCCAGGGACTCGAACGAGCTGATTCCATTGCCTTCGACTTCCACAAGTGGGGCCAGGTTCCCTACGACGCGGGATGCTTCGTCGTGCGCGATCGGGAAGCGCTGCTGCGCACGTTTGCAACGGATGCGGCGTACCTTCGGAAGGATTCGCGAGGGCTGGCGGCCGGCGGCCCGTGGCCGGTCGACATGGGCCCCGATCTCTCGCGCGGCTTTCGCGCGCTCAAGGTGTGGTACACGCTGAAGACCGTCGGCCTGACGCGGCTCGGGCAGTCGATCGAAACGACGTGCGCGCTCGCGCGTCACCTCGCGCGCCGCGTCGAGGCGGAGCCCGAGCTCGAGCGCGCGGCCCCCGTGAGTCTGAACATCGTCTGTTTTCGGTACCTTTTTGCCGAGGACTCCGATCGGCTCCACGCGGAGCTCGCGGCGGATGTCCAAGAAAGCGGCGTGGCGGCCCCGTCGACCACGCGAATCGACGGCCGCGTGGTCTTGCGTTCGGCCATCGTCAACCATCGGACCCGCGTCGAAGACATCGACCGCTACGTCGACGTGGTCCTGACGCTCGCTCGCGCGCGCGAGGCCGCTCATCGAACCCGGGCCGGCTCCCCATGACCCACGTCGTCGCCGCGCTCGAAGGATCCAGCGCCGGGGTTGCCCTCGCCGCCACGGGGCGACACTTTGCGGTGTTGACCGCCCGGGGAGTGCCCGTCTCGAAGGGGACGGTCATCGACGGATTTCCAAGCGACGTCGATTTCGTCGGCGTGCCGGCGCGGACCCACGAGGGCGTCGTTCGTGCGGAGGTCGAAAGCGTACGGCGCTACGCGGGATCCACGTTATTTACGGGGCCTCCTTTCGCTGGGGCGGTGTTCGACCCGCTCGAGAAGGTGTCTCTCGTCATGCGACACCTCGAGGCCATTCGCGCGCTCGACCCGCAGCCGAGCTTCGGGCTCGAGGTCGATGCGTGAGGAGCCCCCCGCCCGGCAACGCCGTCCGCGCTCATCGACGAGCCACGATGTTCCGCCCCGTCCCGGTGGCCGCCGCGTGGCTCATCGGGACCCTCGCGACGGGCTGTCGCGGATGCCATGACGACCATCCGTACGTGCCCTACGCGATCGAGTCGACGGAGACGGGCTCGCGCGCGCCTCTCGCAGCGCTCGCGTCGGCGGTGGCGAGCGTCGCCGCGGACGCCGCTCCTTTCGCCGGCGAGGCGGCCCTCGTCGCGCCGCCTGGCCTGACGCGGTGGCCGATCGACGGGATATCCCTCGACGCGCCCGACGGGTTCGTCTTCGCGCTGGCACTTTCGGGCGACTTCGACGGCGACGGACGCCGCGACGCGTTCGCGATCGTGCGACCCGCCGACGGCAGCGATGCGGGAGGCGGCGACCCGGGTCGCGTCGTCTTTTATCGCGGGGCCGCGGCGGCGGACGCGCTCCCTGTCACCGCCACGTTCGCTCCGCCCTCGCGTCTCGCGCGCGATCCGAGCTGCACACCCGTGACCCGGCTTGTGACGGCCGGCAAGGGCGCGGTGCTCGCGGAGTTGGGCGGGCGGTGTTCCGGCAACGTGTCCAGAATGCCCGCGCGCTGGGTCGCGGTGCTGCTGGGCGGGGGGCCCTCCGTGCGGCTCGCCGCGACGATCGCGGACCCGAGCGGGACGCCGACCCTCACGATCGACGCGGAGGTCGCCGATCGGGACGGCGATGGGCGCGACGATCTCGCGCTCCGCGTGGGCTTCGCGGCCGCCGACGGGACGCCGCAGCCGGCGCCCCTCGTCGCGGCAACGCTCGCCTGGGTCGATCGCCCCGCGGGGCTCAGTCGGGATACGGCCGCGACGGAGTCCTCGTTTGCCTCCCTGGCGGCGTGGGCCTCTCTGCGCGCGGCCCGCTCGAAGGACGCCGCGCTGGTTGCTCCCTATGTCGCGCAGATTCGTGCGCTATGGCGCGCCACGTGCGCGGACGGAGGCTCGCCGCGCATCGTCGCGGTGGCGGGGACGGGAGCCATCACGTGCGGCTCGGCGCGCGCGCTCGAGGACGCCGGCTTGGCGGACGTGCGCGCGTACGTTACCTTGGGCGACCCGCTGCGCGCGGCGCTCGCGCTCGACCGCGCCTCGCACGCGCCCGCGGCCCATACGCCCTCGCGCATCGCGGAAGCCCAGAAGTGGATCACGTCGCTCGCATCCCCCGCGAGCGCGCGCATGCTTCGCGCGGTCGCTGCGGTGCCGCTTGCGCCGCGGGTCCGCGAGCCGTCCTGGGGCCCTCTCGCGTTCGAACCGAGCGGCAAACTGCTCGTGCAGACGCGCGCGGGCGTGGTGCGCGTGGACCCGGATGAGGGCGATGAAGCCGCGGCGAACGTAGCGGCCTGGAAGCCCGCCGTGACCTCGCCGGACGGTGCGACGCATTGGATCGAGGCGTACGATCCATGCGATGGGCTCCCGCTTCGCGCGACGTTCGAGCTCGCGGGGGGGAGCGACGCGCGGGACATCGAGCTCCCGATTGCCCCGCCGCTCGGGGGTCGGTGCATGGGAGCTCGCGGCGCGCCCGCACCCACGGTTCCCATCGCCTGGGGCCCGGCAGGCCTGGAGGCTCTCGTGGGGGGCGATCTCGTCGTGGTGTCGCCCGACTTGTCGCGGGCCGCTCCGCTCGACGAATTTCTGGGCCAGCCGGCGGCGCCGGGGGCTCCCCGATCCCCCGACGGCAAGACGTACGTGGTTGCCACGGGCGCGGGCTTGCTCGTTCGTAGCCCGACGCGGACGCGCTTGTTGCGGGCCCTGGAGCTCGACGGCACCTACGGCGACGAGCAAGGATGCGCCGTCAGCAACGACGGGACGCACGTGGCGTGCGTTCGCGCGGGGAGCGTGTGGGTCGGCACCTGGGACGCCCTGTGACGGAGCGCGCGACATTCACCTGTGGGTACAAAGGATGTCGTCTGCGTCGCGCGTGCTCTGGAGGCATTGCACCTCGCGATCGACGCATTTGACGACGAGCACACCGTGCGCAAGCAACGTGGGGAGCGAGGCGCTGGTTTGTCGGGCGAGGGCCCCTTTGGGCAACGTCGCGTCGCATCCTTTGGCCATCACGATGTCGACCCGGCGGCCGCTGGAGATGACGTCGGTTTTGCCGACCGGCTTGAGGGCGTCAGCGATCGCGCGCGCATAGGTGGGATCGGCCGGGGCGTCGCCCGGCTGGGGCGACTGCATCGCGGACATGTACTGGATGGCTTGGAGCTGCACCTCCACGGGCATCGTGATGCGCACAGTGGGGCTCGACGTGGGAACCGGCCGCGGGGGCATGACGCGCGTTGGGGCCGCGGGCGGAGCGGCGTCGGCAAGAGATGGCGCGAGAGGCGCGGTGGACGGCACGGGCCAGGCGGGCGCGGCGTCCAAGTCCGCGAGGGGGCCGGATTTGTCGCACGCCCCGAGGGCGAACGGCGCGAGGGCCTGTGCGAAAAACCGCATGCCGCGCAGCATCAGGCGCATGAGAACGCATAATAACACGTGCTCCGGCCGCTTCGTCGGCCGGAGGCAAGGCGGAGCGAGACGCAGGGTGACCCGAGTGACTCACTCGGGTCGTGACGCGGGGTGCGGTGATAGCGTGGCCATTGCGTGCGAATGCGGGTCGTTGTCGCGATAGGGGCGCTTGCCGTCGCAGCCGCCCTCGCCTTGGTCGCCCTTTTGCCGGCGCGCGCTGCCGAAGAAGCGGGCGCGCCCGACGCGTTTTTGACGTGCGATCGCGTCGACGCGCCGGGCCGCGTGCGCTGCGAAGTCGAAGCGCAGGTTGGGGCAGGGGAATCGATCGCCTGGGGTGACGTGGTCCTCCTCGCCACCCCGCCGTTCGCGTCGGCGCTGCGCGGCCGCATTGGGCCTCGGGACGCGACGACACGCGAGGCCAGTCGATGGCGTTGGGCATTCGCGCTCGTGGCGCGCGGTACAGGGACGGGCAATCTGTCTCTGCGCGTACGCCTCGTCGTCTGTCGCGGCGGAACGTGCTCCGCGCGCGAGCTGTCGGCGGAGGGAAAGGTCACCGTGGGGCCGGCGGGCTGAGCGAAGCGTAACGTCGGTTCTCGTCGCGCCCTCCGCTGCGCGTTCCTCGAGCGCCGAGAAGTTGTCCGCGCGCGGGCGCGCTTGCCACCATGAGCCCAGCATGCAGCTTCCCGGACGCCTGCGCTCGACCACCCTCGGCGATCTTCTCGGCGCGCTGCACCGCGGCGGCGCGACGGGCACCCTCGAGCTCGTCGAAGACCGCGGGCGGACGCACCGCGTCCATCTGACGCGCGGTCTCGTGGCGGCCGTGGAGCTCGACGGCGCGAGCCCATCGCTGGCCGAGATTCTGCGCCACGGCCGGGCCGCGGATGACGACGTCTTGCGGCGGTCTCTCCTGCGCGCGATGGCGTCGTCGCGCCTTCACGGGCAGGTTCTCATCGACGAGTTTCATCTTTCGCCGTCCGTCGTCGGTGGCGCGCTGCGCCGGCAAGTGCTCGCTCGCCTGTCGGCGCTCGACGAGCTGCCGGACGCCCGCGTCTCTTTTCGCGTCGCGGTTCGTCCGCCGCGCGGCGCGCTGCTCGGCGCCGCGGAGGGGGCGTCGTGGAACGCCCCGCTCACGCCCCCTGAGTTTCTCGCGGGCCGCCGGCGCGCGCGTCCTCGGGGCGCTCCGACGGGCGCGGAGGCCCCGTGGCGTGTGCTCGGCCTCGCTCCCGGAGCCAGCATGGCCGAGATCAAGCGTGCCTATCGCCGCCTCGCGCGTGCGGTGCACCCCGATCTGCATCCCGACGCGACCGACGCCGAGCGCCGCGCGCTGCAAGCGCGCTTCGTGGAAATCACGGGGGCCTACGGATTGCTGGTCGCCTAATAACGAGTGCGCCGCGAGGGCTCGACGCTCAATGATTGAGCGTCAGCGTCTGGAGGGCGAGCTTCGCCTCCGGCGCGTAGTGCGAGTCCGGAAACCTGCGTAGCAGCGTGCGCCACGACTCTTTCGCGTCGTTGTACGCCTCGATTTCCGTCTGGCACCACGCCAGGAGCTCGAGCGCATCGTCTTGGGCGTCCCGGTCCACGGTGGATTCGGCCAGTTGCGCGAGGAGGGGGATGGCGTCCTTCTGCCTTCGCAGTTTTCGGTAGGCATTGGCGAGCTGCAGCCGCGCGAGCGATGCGGCGGGGCTGGCTTCGTCGAAATGCAAGGACTCCTCGAACGCCGTGGCGGCCTCCTGCCAGCGTTGAAGGCGCGCGCTGTCGAGTCCTTGGACGTAGAGGGCGGACGATTGCTCGCTTTTTGCCTTCTCCACGGCATCGGCCAGAAACATCGCTTCGGCCTTGCTTAGCGGCCGGGTTCGCATCGCGTCCCACCCCTTGATGAGGTCGAGGCGCTTTCCCTGCTTGAAGAGATCGTAGAACTTCGCCGCCTCGAGCTCCGCCGCTTGACGCTCGGCCTCGCGCTGACGGGCTTGATCGAGCTCTTGCTTGATGCGCACATTGTCGTCGCGCAAGTGTTTGCTCGTCGCGTCGATCGCGTCGACGCGCGCATCGACCGCGAACTTGAGCGCCGCCAAGACCACGACGACGAAGACCACGTACGCCGTGGCGCTGTTCCAGCCAAGGCGGCGCTCGTACGCCTGCTGGCGTTTCGCGATGGACTTGATGTCCGCGCTGAGCGCGTTGGTGAGGTTATTGGTCTTGATGACCAGGCCGCGCGACTCGATGATCTCGCGCTTGATCTCGCGCAGCTCGTCATCCACCTCGTGCATCGCCCCCCGCTCTACGCCGCGTTATGGCCAGCTCGCAAGCGGATCCGGGATCGCGCGCAACAAAGTCGCCGTGCGGACCGACGGGGGGACATGCACGAGCGCGCGGAACGTTCCCTCGGAATCGCGTCACGGGGCTCGCGTCGGTTCATTCGTAGCGCGCGCGGCCGGCTGCCGCCTGCGGCGGCATTGTGCCTCTCCACGGCATGCAGCGGCGCAGGCGCGGATCCCGCGGCGCCGACCGCCCGGGCCGTCGATCCGCTCCTTTCGACCGCCCAATGCGCACCTCAAGGGGTCGAGGGAATCGATGTTTTCGACGGGCAGGGGGCCGTCGACTGGAACGCGGTCGCGGATGCCGGCGTGGCGTTCGCCTGGATCAAGGCAACCCAAGGAACCTACGATACGCAGGCAACGTTCGCGGACAACTGGTCGCAGGCCAAGCGCGCAGGCATCGCGCGCGGCGCGTATCACTTCTTCGACCCGAGGGAAGACGGAGCGGCGCAAGCGCAGCACTTCATCGCCGTTGTAGGATCGCTCGAGCCCGATGACTTACCGGCCATGCTGGATGTCGAATGCCCCGACGGGGCAACGGACTGCGTGCTCGCGGGCATCTCGGGCCAAGCGGCGGCCGCCGATATTACGGTTCGGATCCGATCCTTCCTCCAAGGGGTGAAGGCGAGCACGGCGAAAACGCCGGTGATCTATACGTATGAAACGTACTTCGCCTCCACAGGCGTCGACGCGACGGGCCTCGAGGCATTCCCGCTTTTTCTCGCCTACCCCGTAGCGGACAAGTGCATCGACGTACCCGCGCCCTGGTCCAAAGCCACCCTGTGGCAGTACACGTGGACGGGCGTCGTGGGCGGCGTGTCGGGGCCCGTGGACCGCGATCGGTTCCTGGGAACGCGGGCTGACCTGAACGCCCTCGCGCAAAGCACGAGAGAGACGACCGAGGACGCCGCGCCCGGGCCCGCGCCTGCGCCTGCGCCCGGGGCCGCGCCCGGGCCTGCGCCCGCGCCCGGGCCTGCGCCCGCGCCTGCGCCCGGGGCCGCGCCCGGGCCTGCGCCCGCGCCCGGGCCTGCGCCCGCGCCTGCGCTCGCATCTCCTCGCACGGATGCTGTGCAGGCTGGATGTGGCTGCCAGACTGTGGGAAGAACGTGGCCGCCGGGAGCCACGCGCGGCTTGCCCGTCGTATATTTTCTGGCCTTGCGCCGCAAGCGCCGAAGGAGGCTGCGGCTCGCGAATCGGGCTCCGCTCTGACGCGCATCTCGCCGAACTTGCCGTCCGCTCAATGCAACCAGCCCAGGTCGGCTGCGCGTCGGATCAACGAAAAGCGGCCGCGCAGGCCGAGTTTGGAAAAGATGGCGCGTATTTGACCGGCCACCGTTTGCGCCGAGGTGGAGCGCTGCGCCGCGATATCTCGGCGCGAGTCGCCCTCGACGAGGTGCTGGGCCACGGCACGCTCGGACGCCGTGAGCGGCGCGTCGAGGCCGATGTGTGGTCGGGACGCGCTGAGGACCCAGAAGGCGCCCCCGTCGAAGTCGAAGAGCGCGCTTCGCCGATCGATGGCGGGCGTTCGACCGAGCTTCCAACTCTGGGCCGCCGCAACGAGCGGGAGGGGCACCGCGCACCGATCGATGTTCAGCTTTTCGAGGCCTTGGGTAAACCACTTCGAAGTGGTCGAGCACGCGATGCCCAACTCGGCCGCGACGGCCTTTTGCGCCTCGCCGCAGAGCACGCGGGAGAGAATGTGCGCCTCGATCCCGTTCAACGGCGCCCACGGCCGCGGTTTGCCGGCCATCGTGCGCGCCAGCACGTAGTGGCGCGATCGCGTCCGGTAGGCCCCGTGAAAGCGGAGGTCACCGTCGATGAACATTTGCCACGTCTCGGCGAGGTCCACGCCGGGCTGCGCGATCGCGTCGGCCCGAAGTGCGGCGACGGTGAGCTCGGGCGTCGTGGATCGAAGGATCGAACGGCGGTTGGCGGAGGCGTCTTCGCCGGCTGGCTCGGTCGAAGTCCGCGACGAGTACGCGTATCCCACGGGAAAGACATCCGCCATGAGCGGCGTCGAAGCATGGGACGGTCCAACTCGTCCGCAAAGCTAAGATGATGAATCTGCTCTTCTGACGACACCCACGGTGTCAAAAATAATAAACAGCCGGAAAGTGGAGTGGACGCTCGGGCTATCCTCACAGCGACTCGGGAGGCGACGAATTCCGTTGCGCGTGCTCGAACGCTCGGAGCCGCTCGTCCACCTCGCGGAACCGGTTGGCGAGGGCCTCGACGAATGCCCCCATCCACGAGTTGAGACCCACCGCGCTCGAGAGAGCTTGGGTGGTCACCACGAGAAGGACCACGTCGGTCATGGCCTTGACCCGGGCGGTTCGCGGCTTTGAGGAAAATACGGCGGTTTCGCCGAAGACTTCGCCCGGACCCATGACGCGGAGCTGGACCTCGGCGGATCCCTCGACGTGAAACGCCGCGCATTGCCCTTCGACGATCACGTACGCTTCGGTCCCCGGATCGCCCTCGTTGACCACGACTGTGCCCGCCCCGAAGGAAACGCGCGGAACGTCCCACGAGCCACGCTGAAAGAGCTCGATGTCTCGCTTCAAATCGAGGACGCTGGCGTAGCGGTCCGACGGGTCGTACGAAAGCGCCCGCTGAGCGATTCTCGCGAGTTCGATGGGCACGCGGCCGGCCGGCCCGACCCGCTCGGCCGGAATGATTTCCGAGGGAGGCTTGCGCATCCACCAGGCTTGGACGATCTCCGGGGTGAGCGGGGCCACGCCGGTCAAGATCTGGTACAGGGTCGCGCCGAGCGCGAAAACGTCCGTACGCGCGTCGAGCGCATCATGCATGCACTGGACTTGTTCGGGCGCCATGTAGCAGGCGGTTCCGATCAGCGCGCCCGGCGGATCCAGACCGGCGTCGGCAGCGGCGTTCGGGTGAATGCGCCGCGCAATGCCCCAGTCGACCACGTAGACCTGCCCGTAGTCGCTCAACATGATGTTCGTGGGCTTCAAGTCGCGGTGAATGACGCCGCGGCTATGGGCGAACGAAATGGCATCGCAGACCTTCACGAACACCTGCAGGAGTTGCGCGAGATGCTCAGGATTCAAGCGCGTAGGGCCGAGGCGTTGAAGAGTGTCGCCGAGATTCTGGCCTTCGACGAGCTTCATGCAAATAAACCGGTGCCCCTCCCGATCGAGGCCGTACTCGTAAATCGGTGCGATGTTTGGGTGTTCGAGCTGTCCGGTAATCCGCGCCTCTTCGGTAAAACGCGTGACCTCGGTACCTCCGTCGGTGGGATCGGCCGAGAGGATCTTGATCGCCACTTCCCGCAAGATGTCGCGATCGAAGGCTCGGATAACGACGCTCGATCCCCCTTCGCCGATTATGCCCAGGGGGGTAAATCGCTCTGTATCCAGCGTCGGCACCGAGTGGCTTGCGCCGCGATACCCCGGCGCGGTCGAAAGCGGCGCGGTGCCGGACAAACCCGTCGCCGAACGAGGGGGCGGATCCCTTGTGTCGTCCGTGTCGTCGCCCGGCTCTGCGCGGCTCACCGATAAAAGAGTGAAGGTTTCGGTGAAACGACGCATGCGTAGGCCTGACCATATCGTCAAACCCAAGTCAAAGGTGGGCAATCTCCAATGCGAGCTTCGAAAGCAAGGGAGCTTCGATGCTGGCCAAGCAGGTGCATGGCCCATTGCCGCGGAGAGCTCTGCCGTCTAGCCTTGCAATGTGAGCAGTGGGGCGATGGTCGAAGCGGACGCGGAGGCGAACTACGCCCGTCTGCGTCAAGAGAGGGACCTTTACCTTGGTCTTCTTGGGCTAAACGATCGCAAGGCCCCCGAGCCGTTCTTGGACGAGGCGCTCGGTCTCATCGTCCGCGTGCTGGGGGCGGACCAAGGTTACCTCGAAGTCTTCGACGCCAACGAGGGGCCGACATGGTGGCGCGCAGCGGGCTGCTCGGACGAGCAAGTCGAACTCATTCGCTCGATTGTCTCGAGAGGGATCATCCAGGAGGCTCTCGCGCTCGGCGAGCCGATCGTCTGTCCGTCCGCGATTCTGGACCCGCGGTTCCGGGACCGGCCGAGCGTTCGTGCGGCGAAGATTGAGGCCGTCCTATGCGTGCCGATGGTCTTGCAAACGCCGATCGGCGTTCTTTACGTCATGGGGCGTCGCGCGGGCGGCTCGTTTTCGGAGGAGGAGGTCCAGCGGGCCAGCGCCTTTGCCCGCCATCTCGCCCCGCTCGTCGAAGGGTTCTTCATCCGCTCACGCCATCGTGGGCCCGATCACGTTGCGCCATTTCGACAACGACTCAAACTCGACGACGTCATCGGAATCAGCTCCGCGCTTGCGAGGGTGATTCACGAGGTCGAGCTCGTGGCTCCGCTCAACGTCGCCGTGTTGGTGACCGGCGAGACCGGGACCGGAAAGAGTCAGCTTGCGCGGATCATTCACGACAACGGCAAGCGGCGCGGTCACCGGTTCGTCGAGTTGAACTGCTCGGCAATTCCAGAGAATCTGGTCGAGAGCGAGCTCTTTGGTGTGTTGCAGGGAGCGCATTCCACCGCAACGCGCCGAATCGAAGGCAAAGTCGCCGCGGCCGAACGTGGGACCCTCTTTCTCGACGAGGTCGCGGAGCTCTCGCCTGCCGCGCAGGCCAAGCTCCTTACGTTTTTGCATACGAAGAAATATTTCCCACTCGGCTCGTCCACGGCGCTGACGGCCGACGTGCGGATCATCGCTGCCACCAATAAGGATCTGGAAGAGCGGGTGCGCGAAAGGAGGTTTCGCGACGATCTGTTCTTCCGGCTACAAGTTCTCAGCATTCGAATGCCCAGTTTGTCCGAGCGCCGCGAGGACGTGGCGCTTCTCGCGCAACACTTCGCGGCGCAAGCCCAGCGATCGCATGACCTGCCGGACCGCGAATTCTCGCCGGGCGCGCTCCGCGCGATCGAAGCCTCCGAATGGCGAGGCAATGTACGGGAACTTGCCCATGCCGTCGAAGCGGGCGCGATCCGCGCGGCGGGACAGGGCGCCAAGTTCATCGAGGCAAAGCACCTGTTCGGCGAGACGGCGTCTCCGAGCTCGCCCCCCCGCGCAACGCTCACGTTTCATGAAGAGACGCGCCGCTTCCAGGCCGGCCTGGTGCAGCGCGCGCTCGAAGGCGCCGATTGGAACGTCGCGGCGGCAGCGCGCGCGCTCGACCTCACGCGGGCGCATCTTTACAACCTTATCAGGGCCTTCGGCTTGTCGCGGAAAGCGGGGCTCGCTTCGCAGCCGCCCTAACGCCATCGTTCCGCAACACTTCTGAAACGGGAAGCGCCCCGCCCGCCGTCATCTTGCCGCGAACTCTTCATTTCTCCGCGCTCGCGTGCCGGCCTCAAGCTTTGCCTTGCACGTCGACGTAGGCTAGCTCTACGAGAGATGAGTTCTCGCTCGCCGGGTTACTCTCTGGGGGAAGAATACACCGAGTCGTTGGCCGAATGCAGCCAGTGCCGAACCCCCCTTCACGCGGGTGCGCGCTATTGCACGGCGTGCGGGCACGAGATCGCTCCGTTCTCAACCCAAAATGAGCGGCGTCAACTCACCCTCCTGTTCTGCGACGTCGTCGGCTCGACCGAGCTTTCCGAGCGCCTCGACCCTGAGGATCTGCGTGACCTGCTGACCAGCTACCAGCGGGTCTGCCGCGACGCGGTCGGCCGCTACGAAGGGCATATTTCGCAGTTTCTCGGTGACGGCATCATGTCCTATTTCGGCTATCCGGTGGCCCATGAAGATGACGCCGTTCGCGCCGTTGGGGCGGCGTTCAGGATTCTCGAAGGCGTCAAGCTGGTCAACCAGGGCATTGGAAAGCGCCTTCGCGCAGAAATGCACGTGCGCGTGGGGATCCACATGGGCATCGCCGTCGTGGGCGAAATCGGTCCGGGGGGCCCGCACGACCGCTTGGCCGTCGGCGAGACCGTGAACCTGGCGGCGCGGATTCAGTCATCGGCGGACGAGGATACCGTCGTCGTCTCGGCGGTCACGGCAACGCTTCTGCACGGACACTTCGAACTTCAACCCCTCGAAGTGCGCACCCTCAAGGGTTTTTCGCGGCCCATCGAGCTCTTTCGTGTCCTCCGCCCGACGGGGGCGCGAACGAAGTTCGAAGCGGCGGCACGGCGCGGGCTCACCCCTCACGTAGGGCGCCACGAGCAATCGGCGGCGTTGGCCAGAACGTGGGACGAAGTTCGGGACGGGGCCGATCGCGTCGTCATCGTGCGGGGTGAAGCGGGAATCGGCAAATCGCGCATCGTCCATCAGTTCCGCAACACCACGCTCGAGGAGCCCGTGCGGGTGCTCGAGTGCATCTGTTCGCCCCTCACGCAGGCCACGGCGCTCGCTCCCATCATCGCGATGCTCGAGGGGCTCCTCGTCGAGCGATCGGGAAAAGACCCGACGCCCCAGGTCAAGCTCGACGCGTTGCGGAGCTTTCTCGGCGAGCATTCACGCATCGGGGCTGACGCGGTCCCGCTTCTGGCTGCGCTGCTGTCGCTTCCCGGAGCGGACGAGCAAGCCATTCGGGACCTTTCGCCCATTCGGCGCCGTGCCCGGACGCTCGAGATTCTGCGTCAGTGGATGGCATGGAGCGCGGAGCGCGTCCCCGTGGCGCTTTTCGTAGAGGACCTGCACTGGGCGGATCCATCGACGCTCGATCTCCTGGACCTCCTGGTCTTGGAATCCCCCGGGGGCCGAACGCTCATCTGCATCACCGCGCGTCCCGAGTTACTCGTTCGCTGGGAGAAGCCTCACGTTCGAACCATCGAGCTCGTTCGGTTGACCGGTGGCGAGATCGAAGCGGTAACGACCCACGTTGCCGGAGGCCACACGCTGCCTTTGCCTCTCGTGAGGCAGATCGCGGAACGAAGCGAAGGCGTTCCGCTCTTCGTCGAAGAAATGACCAAAGCCGTCCTCGAGTCGGGGGCGCTGCGCCTCGACGCCGACCGCTACGAGCTGGCGCAGGCGTACGATGGTCAGTTCGTGCCCTCCAGCGTGCAAGCGTCCCTCATCGCGCGCTTCGATCGCTTGGGCGAAAGCCGGAGCGTTGCGCAGCTCGGGGCCACGATAGGGCGTACATTCACGTATCGCCTGATTCGCGCGGTCACGGGCCTGTCGGACGAGAAGCTTCGGGAGCATCTCGACCGCCTTTGCAGGACCGGGCTCGCGTTCGCCGACGGCGATCCGCCGGAGTCCGTCTACACGTTCAAGCACGCGCTCATCCAGGATGCCCTTTACGAAACGTTGCTCAAGAGAGATCGCGCGCGTCTTCACCAACGCGTCTTCTCCAAGCTATGCGACGAATTCTCGGATCTGGTCGAGAGCCGCCCCGAAATGGCCGCGTACCATGCGGAGCATGCCGGCTTGCGCGACCTGGCCATCCCCTTGCTCAAGGAGGCGGGAATGCGCGCGTTGGGGCGCACCGCCATGGCCGAAGCGGTGAAGCATTTGGGCCGTGCCATCGAATTGGTGGAAACATTGCCGGCTCCCGCCCGGATCCGCATGGAGAGCGATCTTCAGGCCGTACTCGGGCCGGCGTACATGGCCACCCTCGGATGGGCCGCACCCGAGGTCGAACGGTCGAGCGTGCGCCTCCGCGATCTGGCCACGGCGCAGGGGGACAGCGAGAAGCTTTTTCAGGCGATGTGGGGGCTCTGGACGGTCCATTTCCTGCGAGGAGAGCTCGATCCTGCACTCGACGTGGCGCGGCAGGTTCTGGAGATGGCCCTCCAGATGAACGATGGGATGCGACGCGTCGCAGGCCACCACGCGGTCGGATATACGCATTTCTATCGCGGTGAATACGCCGAGGCGCTGCATCACGCCGACGGCGGGCTCGCTCTTTTCGATCTCGAACGGGAAAGGAGCATCGCTGCCATTTTCCAGCTCTCTTCGAGTTGCGCGCTTTGGTGCTTTCGTGCGCAGTCCCAACAGATCCTCGGTCTCGCAGAGCAGGCGTCCGCAAGCGTCCGCAATTGGCAGGACTTGGTTGCCCAATTGAAGCACACGCCATCGGCCGCCTACTCGCTGTGCCAGCAGTGCCTTCTGGCTCACCTTGTCGACGACGTCGAGCGTATGGGTGCACTGGCACCGGAGAGCCGTTCGCTATCGGTCGCGGAAGGTTTCGCCCTTTGGGTTCCGCTTGCCGACATTTTCATCGCGTGGACACGCGCGCGCCAAGGGGGCGATGCCGCGGACGCCGTCAAAAAAATCGAAGCCTCCATTCAGCTCGTGCACGCGAGCCGGACGTATATCGTCGAATCGGAGGTCTCCGGCATGCTCGCGGAGACGCTCCTTCTTGCCCGCCGCCCGGCAGACGTCTTTGAAGTGGCGGAGAGGGCGCTGGAAATCACGCGAACAGGCAAGCAGCGGCACTGCGAGCCGGAGCTGTTCCGACTCGAGGGGGATGCCGCCAAGGCCCTAGGCAACAGCGCGCAGGCGGCGGGATTCTATCGCGAGGGCCTTGCCAGTGCGCGCTCGATGGGCGGTGGCCTCCTCGAGCTCCGTTGCGCCCTCGCCTTGGCGAAGCTCGTGGGCGGGCGTGATGAGCGCGCCGAATTGAGGAGCGTTCTCGGGCGATTCGCCGAAGGATTCGATCAGCCGGACGTCAAGAACGCGTTGGCATTCCTGGATGCGCGCGACGTGAGTCAGGCCCAGAGCGAACCCTCGCTGGCGTGAGCTTTCCGACGCCGCATGCACGCGGTGCGAGGATCCCGCGCGGATCGATTGAAGAGGGGCGAGCGACTCCGAAGTGAAGAAATGACTATTGCCGGCGGTCATGGCGGGTAGTACCGACTCCGAAGACGACGAGGAACATCGCGATGCCCAACGTTCCAAAAGCGTCGCCTGGGCCGGGAGCCGCGCTGCCCGATCTCGTGAAGCAAGCCTCCGCTATCTTGGCGCGCGAAGCGGCCCGCTTGCCGGTCTCGGGATGGGTCCTCCCGGGTCCGGTTCCGCCCGCAGCGACCCACGGAGCGCCGAACGTGGAGGCGGGTCTTGGCGACATGGGCGGTCGCACAATCTCCTCTTTTCCTGGTCTTCCTGGCGCGGGGATGCCGGCGAAGCCGCCCGATGTCGGGCGGCTCGTCCAGCAAGCCCACGACTTGGTCGACGCATTGTGGGGGGGGGCCGGCAAGACTCCCGCTCCCGGCGCCTTGCCGTGGCCGGAAGCTTCGCTGCCGCTCGCGCCCGTCGACAAAGACCACCTGCGCCAGCAAGCCCACGAGTTCGTCGAGTCCCTCCTTGTCACGTTCGGGCAGGCGACCGGCGAAAAGGCGGCGCCCTCCGAGGACAATATTCCGCTCATTCGCTGCGCAGCCCCGGTGGCGGCGGGCGGGGATGGGTCGGCGACGGTGCGCGTTGCGAACGAAGACGGAGTGCCGTCGGACGTCTCGCTTTATTGCACCAACTTCGTGGCGGATGGGGGACACGAGATCCCGTCGCTCCGCGTGTCCATCTCGCCGCGCAACGTGACCATCCCCGCCAAAGGCAATGCCGCTTTCGAGGTAAAAATCGCCGTCTCGCAGCAAACCCCCGCGGGCCTTTATTCTGGCCTGATTCAGGCGATGGGCAGCACGTACGTGAAAGCCGTCTTGACTCTGGAAGTGCTATAGCCGTTCGGCGCTCGTGCCGCGCGCCATAGACGAAATCCGAGGAGAACGATGGACCCGGCTCTCGAGACTCTTGGTTGGACGGAAGAGCATTGGAACCGCATTTGCAACGTTGTCACAGAGGAAGCGCAAAAGGCGCGCACGGCGGCGCAGCTGCTGCCGTCGGTAGGCCCTGAAGACGCAAGCACCGTCGCGGTCCCGAACTTCACGCTGGGGACCGGGAATGCGCCCCAACCGCTGCAAGCGCGGTTTCCCTCAATGCGTCTTACGGTCGACAGCGACCCCAATCTTCCTCTCACGACGATCGCGGTCAACGTCCCGCTTCGGAGCCACGAGGTCGCGGACTCCAATTTGACGGCGGCTCTCGGAATGTTCCGGCGTGCCGCCAACTACATCGCGCGAGTCGAGGATGCCTTGGTCTTCTCCGGTCGTCCCGGCCACGATTTGCCGCCCCTTACGGGGCTCGGACAAATCCCGGATGTGGTTCGGGTGACGGGAAACGGTCCCGTGGATGGCTTGCTCCAGGCGTACTCGGGCAACGGGGCCGCTCGACAGAGCACTCTGATCAACGCCGGCGCCGATCTCGGTACCCAGGTGGTCACCGCGATCATCGCCTCCATCAACGCGCTCGACGCGGCGGGACAGCTCGGCCCCTTTGCCTGCGCGCTGAGCCCGAATCTCTTCGAAGCCATTTGCACCCCGACGAGCGCGCTGGTGCTCCCGAGGGATCGCATCCTGCCGTTCTTGCAGGGCCCGCTCGTGCGCGCGAGCGCGCTCTTGGACGACTATGGCGTCGTCCTCGCCCTGAGCGGCAGCCCGGTCGAAGTGGTCGTCGCGAGCGACATCAGTGTTCGGTATCTGCAGACGACCGAAGAGCCGCGCTTCGTCTTTCGGGTATCCGAGCGCGTCGCGCTCCGAATCAAAGAGCATCGATCCATTGGTATTCTCTATAGGGCCACGTGACCCATGCGAATCGAAATTACAACCGCCGACCTCATCAACCAGGATGGACCGGAAATCGCCAAGGACGTCGATCGCATCGCGATGGCCCTCTTCGAGGCACTTCTGAACAGCGCGAAGCGCAGCTCGCGCGACGGAGTCGGGCCCTTCAACGTGGCGCGGGACAACATACGCGAACAGCTCGTCCAAAAGGGCAGCCCTCTCGTGCATCTACTCTACTGGTTCGATGCCAGGGCGAAATATTGGGAACTGGCCCCCATACCGGATGCACCGGATGCGGATCCGAGTGACATCTTGCAAGCCCTGCAAGAGCTGCTCGACAAAGCCGAGATCATCAAGGTGGCAGCGCAGGCCGCTGAAGCGCGCGCCAAAGCGACGCGAGTCGATTCCGGTTCTCTGTCGGCCGCGAAGAAGACCATTGACGCGATAGTCAACCTTGCAAAGGGCCAAGCCAGGAAAGCCGACGAGGCGCCGAAGGCAGCCGACGCGGCCAAGGCGAAGAAGCGGCCCTCGGAGCGCCCGGCGCAGTGAACCGCAATAACCCGTAAATTCGTCCCTTGAAACTCACGCACGAAGGCCTCTCGCTCTGGTACGGCACGCCCGACGCGCCGGCGCCGTTCGACCACGAAGTCGTGCCTCGCGATGCGGTGTCGCTCGTCGTCGGCGCGCACCCCGCGAGTCCGACCAACTCGATGCTCGTGCACTACCGTGTCGACGGAGGGCTCTCGCAGGCCGTGCCGGGGCAGGAGATCCGCGTCGACCACGATCGCAATTGCCAATATTTCAGCGTGCGATTTCCTAGCTTTTTTTCGGGCAACCTCGTCGAGTATGCCCCGGTGCTGAGCTGCGCCGGGCGGCAAGTTCCACCCCCGCATGCGGCAAAGGCGTTTCCCTCCGCGTTTCGCTTGGGGCCAAAAGATTCAGCTCCCGCCAGCGCCAAGCCGCCTGGAGCCATCCCTTCCGCGTTGACGATCGCTCCGGAGCTCTCGTTTTTGGCCAAGGTCAGCGTGCACTTCGGCCGTATCGACTACGTGGGGGAGACCCCGGATGGCGTTCGTATGGACTTCTACGCGGACAAGGGAAGTGTTTCGGGACCCGCCATGAGCGGAACCGTGCTGCCGGGGGCCGCAGACCATATGAACATAAGGCCCGACGGAGTCGGCCTCATTCACGTCCGCGCGCTCATCGCCACGACCGACGGAGCCAAGCTCGAAGTGGAGGACACCGGCGTCGTCGACTTCGGGCCGGAGGGGTACGCGAAAGCGCGTGGACATAAGCTTCCTTCGCAGTCCCCGCTGGTCATTAGTCCGCGTATCGTCACAGGCCACCCGCGTTACCTGTGGCTCAATCGACTTCAATGTCTCGGCGTTGGAACAACTAAGCTCGACGAAGCGTGCGTCGAGTACCAGCTCTACTCGGTACGCGCCCGGGCGACCACGCGCGCAACCTGATGTCCACGCAGCCAACCCGCACAGCCAGGGACACCCGAAGCGCGCGAAAGCGCGTCGTGATCCTTGGCGGAGGCGTCGCGGGCATGAGCGCGGCCCACGAGCTCATCGAGCGCGGTTTCGAAGTCGAAGTCTACGAGCGAAAGGCCATCCCGGGCGGCAAGGCACGCAGCCTCGCCGCGACGGGGCCTTCGAGCGGTCTCTTTCCCTTCGGTTCCGCCGCGCCCAAGAAGGCGGCTTTCGGCGCGTCGCGGACCCCGTTGCCGGGGGAGCACGGCTTTCGGTTCTTTCCGGGGTTCTACCGGCACGTCGTCGACACGATGGCCCGCATCCCGTACCGGGGCGGTTTCGTGGCGCAGAATCTCGTCGACACGACGGAGCTCCGAATCGCGTCGTTCGATCGACCGTCGTTCACGTTGCCATCGGAATTTCCACGAACGTCCGGCGACGTGAAGGTCGACGTATTTTCCGTGATCGCGGCCCTCTCCGGGCGAGCGGGCGTGGCGTTGGACGATGCCCTCTTCTTCGCCACCAAGATGTGGGAATTTCTCACCTCGTGCGAAGAGCGCCGACTGGTCGAATACGAACGGACGAACTGGTGGGACTTCATCGACGCCGGCGCCCGATCGGACGCGTATCAGAAGTTTTTCGGCAGCGGGATTACGCGATCGCTGGTGGCCGCGAAGGCGCGCCGCGCGAGCACGAAGACCATCGGCGACATCTTCATGCAGATTGTCTTCGAGATCCTATTTCCGGACGTTCCCGCGGACCGCGTGCTCAATGGGCCCACCAACGAGGTCTGGATCCGCCCCTGGCTCGAGTACCTGCGACAACGAGGCGTCGTCTACCACCTGAACGCGGACGTGCGCGCGATTCGCTGCGATCGTGGGCTCATACGGAGCGCGACCGTCGCGATCGGGAATTCCGTTCGAGACGTCACGGGCGACTACTTCATCGCGGCTCTGCCGGTCGAGCGAATGGCGGAGCTGGTCTCGCCGGGTCTGCTGAAGTGCGATCCTTCCCTCGTGAACCTCAACGCGCTCACCGAGTACGTCGAGTGGATGAACGGGATCCAGTATTACCTCACCGAAGACGTTCCGATCGCCAAGGGACACGCCATCTACATCGACTCGCCGTGGGCACTCACGTCGGTGTCCCAGGCCCAATTCTGGACGGACTTCCACCCCACGAAGTACGGCGACGGGGCCGTCAAAGGCATCCTTTCGGTCGACATCTCCGACTGGGACGTGAAGGGGTTGAACGGCGAGGAAGCGCAGCGCTGCTCGCGCGACGAGATTGCGCGCGAAACGTGGGAGCAGCTGAAGAAAAGTTTGAACGTGGAGGGCGAGGTCCTGCGAGACAGCCAGCTTCACTCCTGGTTTCTGGACCCTGACATCCAAGGTCTGGACGCCGATCCCTCCGTGCCGCGCTTGAACACGAACGCGGAGCCCCTTCTTGTCAACTACGTGGACACATGGCGCCTCCGACCGGAAGCCGTGACGCGCATTCCGAATCTCTTCCTCGCCTCCGATTACGTTCGCACCTTCACGGACCTCGCCACCATGGAGGCGGCCAACGAAGCCGCTCGCCGCGCGGTCAACGGGATCCTCCGTGCCGCTCGTACGAACGTCGAGCCGTGCAAGCTCTGGAACCTCCACGAGCCTGAAGTGTTCTTGCCATTTCGGGCGTATGACCGAGTTCGGTACCGAAAGGGACTGGCGTGGGACGGGCAGGCGATGGAGCTGGGTCGGTCGCTCGTGAACCTCGCTGCGCAGGCGGCGGCGTTCCAAGACGCTTCGACGGGGGACGGCCCCGTACGCGTCCTGCAGGAGAGCGTGCGGAAGATCCTGGGCACCGCGCCGGAGCTGGTCGCAAGAAGGGGCGGCGACGCCCCGCTCGCGGGCGACACGCAGGCGGCCGAACCGTCCGCTTCGACCGGCGACGCCGCGCAAGCCGCGGCCGAAGCCAGGGCATCCGGTGACGAGGGACTAAGGCGCCTCAGGATCGTGGCAGCCCCATGATGATGCCCCGTCCGCAGATTCCCGCGACGCCCTCCGCGCTGCCGGGCGCTTTCGAGTCGAAGCTTGCATCGTATCGCGATGACGTCATCCCGATGATGCTGCGTGCGATTCCTGAACGTGAACCCAAAAAGCATCTGTACGACCTCATCGCCGGCCAGCTGTCGCGCGTCGGCAAGGGCATCCGTCCGGCCCTGTGCATCGCTACGTGCCGCGCGTTCGGCGGCCGGACGGAGGAGGCACTCCCGTCCGCGGCCGCGATCGAACTCCTGCACAACGCGTTCCTCGTGCACGACGATGTCGAAGACGGCAGCGAATACCGGCGCGATCGCCCGACCCTGCACCGCCAGCACGGCGTTCCTCTGGCCGTAAACACGGGCGACGCGATGAACGCGATGAGCCTGGGCGTTCTGCGACAAAACCTCGCGCTCCTCGGGCCCGAGCTCACATGGCAGATATTCGGCGCGTTCGATCACATGATGATCGAGACGATCGAGGGGCAAGCGATGGAGCTCGGTTGGATTCGCGAGAACAACTGCGAGACGACCGAAGAGGACTATCTGCTGATGGTTCTCAAAAAGACGTGCTGGTACAGCTTCATTCACCCTTGCCGGATCGGCGCGCTCATCGCGCGCGCCGAGGGCGTCGATCTCGCCGGCTTGGACCGCTTCGGCTATTATCTCGGCGCGGCATTCCAGATCCAAGACGACGTGCTCAATCTGGTGGGCGATCGCGGCAAATACGGAAAAGAGATAGGCGGCGACATTCTGGAGGGTAAAAGAACGCTCCTTCTCGCTCACTTATTCAAGAATTGCAGCGTCCAACACAAGCAGCGGCTCCAGACGTTCTTTGCGACGCCCCGAGCGCGGCGTCTCCCGCGCGAAGCCGCCTTCGTTCTGCAGCTCCTTCGCGACTGCGGGAGTATCGAATACGGTCGCGCGGTCGCTCGCGAGTTCTCGAAAGCTGCCAGCGCGGAGTTCGAAGGAATCTACGGAGGAGCGCCGGGCTGTGAGGACGTTCAATTCCTGCGATCGCTCGTGGCCTACATGGTCGCCCGCGAGGCGTAGCCCCGTCGACGTGTTGCCTCGTGGCGCGGAGGGACCGCGGCGGAGGCGGGCGTGGCTCGGACGCGGGCCACGCCGCAGCGTCACGGCGTGGTCACGCCGTGACGATCGAGATACGCGCGGCCCCGATGCGAAGCTGGCGTGTCTGGGGACGCCTCTCGACGATGGCTTCGCCGTTGATGACGCCGCAGCGAATGAAATGGCGTCTTATTCGAAAGATGTGGACGTTGAGCTGAGGGGCCGCCATCGTCGGATCGTGCTCGAACTCGTCTTGATAGATCCAGCCACAGCTCGGATCGAGGGGGTGCGCGGCGGCGTCCGCGAGTCGGCGTCGGGCCAGGGTCAAAAGCAAGTAGTTGTGCGCACGCGCGCCCATGTCGAAATGG
This sequence comes from uncultured delta proteobacterium, assembly GCA_963831555.1. Taxonomy (GTDB): domain Bacteria; phylum Myxococcota_A; class Polyangia; order Polyangiales; family Polyangiaceae; genus Palsa-1150. The sequence continues at coordinate 96,564 of CAWHQT010000004.1, read as the reverse complement.
CGCTGTTCGCACGCCATGCGAAGATGCACGTATTCTTCGTCGCGTGAGACCTCGAAGGTGAGCGCAAGGTCTGGCAGCCGCACGTCGCGCGGGAAGCGCTCGATCGTTCGGGCATGCCCGCCGTCGTCGCACGTATGGGCAACTCGGGGAATCATCCGCGGGGGGACGATTGTTCGACAGACGCCCAGGCTTGTCGCTTCGCATCGGCTGATCGGGCGAGGCTCTCGGTCGCGTGAAGGCCGGCGGAGGGGCGGAGGCCGCCAAGTGCGACTCGCCCTCACCCCATCGTCCTGGGCGGGGTAGGCGTCGGCGCGCCTCGTTGGGTAGCGATGTCCGTCCGCGCTCGTTCCGGGGTCCGCGGTCGCCTCTTCGGTCTCAAGCTTGCTCGACATGAGCCTACCTGAAGCAGAAGTCGGACCCGCTTGGCGCAGCCCTCAACTAGGGGAGAACGTTCGGCTTCGCAACGCGAACAGTGTCCAAAATTTTGGAGTGTGGCGCGTCGAGTGGACACGTCTTCGGCGAGCGCCTCATGATGCGCGTGCCCGCGCCGGCGAACGTTGTCCCGTCCCTCGCTCACACGCTCACGGCAGGCGCCCGAGGGTCCGGAGGTTGCCCCGGCGGGCGACGACGTGCTAGCTGGGGCCCCCCGGACACGCCATGCAGACGACCGACATCCGCAAAGGCATCAAGATTCAGATCGACGGCGTTCCTTTCGCCGTGGTCGATCACCAATTCGTCAAGCCAGGTAAGGGGCAGGCCTTCACGCGAGCGCGCATCAAGAACCTGACCACGGGGGCCGTCATCGAACGAACCTGGAAATCGGGCGAGTCCGTGGAGATTGCGGACGTCGAGACGCGCAAGATGAGCTTTTCGTGGGACGAGGGCGACAGTCTCGTCTTCATGGACACGAACACGGGCGACCAGGTCCACGTGATGAAGGAATCCGTCGGTGACGAGGTGCGCTTTCTCAGCGAGGGGCTCGATTGCGAGGTCACGATTTACAACGGCAATCCCATCGGTATTGAGCTGCCGTCGAGCGTGGTCCTCCAGGTCAAAGAGAGCGAACCGGGCGTCAAGGGCGACACGGCCAGCGGCGCGACCAAGCCGGCGAAGGTTTCCACCGGGGCTGTCGTCAACGTTCCGCTCTTCATCAAAGAGGGCGAGTGGGTCAAGGTCGATACGCGCACCGGCGACTACCTCGAGCGGGTCAACCGACAATAAGACGATCAGGCGGCACCCTTTGCCCGCCGCGCGTGCTGCGCCCTGGTTGCGCGCCGGCCTCGACGCGGGCATCATGCGTCCGCATCGAAGCGTACGCTGAGGAGCGCTGCCATGGAGTGGTCGACACCGACGTTCGTCGAAATCAGAATGGATGCGGAGATTGGGGCGTACCAGGCCGACGACGAGCCCAACACGCCGATCGCCGAAAGCCTCGAAGAGCCGTGCGCTTGCGCTGAATGACGGGCCCGCTGACGCCGTCGTGCGGGAAGACCGCGGCCGAGAGGCTCGAGGGCCAGTCCCGTCTGGACGCGCTCGATCCCGCGCGAGCGAGGCGGTGACGCATCGACGTCTACGGCAATAAGACGGGACTTTCTCCGTCGGCTCTGCGTGCGTTGGAGCGCCTCTACCGGCGGCGCGTACCCGCGGACGACATTTCAACCCCCGAGCTCACCCGCTCGCTCGGCGCCGTGTCCCTCGAGACCGGCCGCCAGGTCGGCGTCCTGGTGCACCGATCGGGCGAGGTCGATTACGTCATCGTCGGTGACGCGTCGAAGCTGATGTTGCCGGACGTGGGGCGATTGCGCGCGGCCGAGGGCCGATTTCGTGGCTTGCGGCTCGTGCACACCCACTTGCGAGCCGAGCCGCTCACGCGCGATGACCTGGTCGATCTGGTGCGCCTGCGTCTGGATCTGGTCGCCGCGATTCAGCTCGCGCACGGAGGCGAGCCCCGCACCATCGCGTACGCGTACAATGTCCCTGCAGACGCCGGCGGCAGGCCGTATCGCGAAGTGGGGCCGGTGGGCCTCGGGCAAGAGCGCGTTGACGTGGGGCGGCTGATGGCCGACCTCGAAGCGGAGTTCGCGAAGCGCGCTCGCGCGCGGGACGTGAAGGCCAAAGACGGATACGCGATCCTCGTCCATGTGGGCGACAAGACCAAGGGGCCCGGGGCGGGCCGGCAAGCCGAGGAGAGCATGCGCGAGCTGCGCGAGCTTGCGCGCACGGCGGGGACGGAGGTCGTCGATAGCGTCGTCCAGTTGCGCGACGGCATCGATCCGAAGCTCGTGATGGGCAAGGGAAAGCTCGAAGAGGTGGTCGTACGGGCCATCGAATTGGACGCTGGCGTGCTCGTTTTCGATCGTGAGCTCTCACCGGCCCAGGCGAGCGCGATCGCCAAGCAAACCGATCTGAAGGTCATCGATCGAACGCAGCTGATTCTCGACATTTTCGCCCAGCGTGCCGAGAGCCGCGACGGCAAGCTGCAAGTGGAGCTCGCGCAGCTCAAGTACGCGATGCCGCGCCTGACCCAGAAGGACGACAGCCTGTCGCGTCTCACGGGCGGAATCGGGGGGCGAGGTCCGGGCGAGACGAAGCTCGAGATCGGGCGGCGACGCGCCAAAGACCGCGTGACCCACCTGGAACACCAACTGAAGCAGCTTGCGCGGCAGCGCGAGCAACGGCGAGGAAAACGCACGCGGCAAGGCATCCCGACCGTAGGAATCGTGGGGTACACGAACGCGGGCAAGAGCACGCTCGTCAACACGCTGACCGGAGCCCTCAAGGCAAAGCAAGTGCGCGTGGAGGACAAGCTCTTCGCAACCCTCGATACGCGTTCGCGAAAGCTCCGGTGCGGGTGGGCAGGCTGGGGCGAGCGCGAGGTCGTCCTTACCGATACGGTCGGCTTCATTCGCGATCTGCCGAAGGATCTCTTCGCTGCGTTCCGGGCCACGTTCGAGGAAGCGGCGGACTCCGACTTGCTTCTCCACGTCGTCGATGCGACGGACGATGCGAAAGACGATCACGTTGGCACGGTTCTCGCGGTCCTCGAAGAGCTCACATTGCTCGACGTTCCACGTCTGCTCGTCTTCAACAAGATCGATTTGCTCGAACCGCTCGAACGGCGGGCCCTCGAACGCTCGCATCCTGAAGCGATCTTCGTGAGCGCCACCCGCCGCGAGACGGCCCGTCCGCTCATCGAGCGGGTCGCCCACGAACTGGCCGGCAAATGGGACGCGAGCGCGAAGGGACCCCATTTGGAGCCCATGGGGGAGCCCGTGGATCCGTCCGATCCGGCGGCGCTCACGGACGCGGCGGAAATGACCACGGTAGCCGAGATGCGCCGCGCCGCGGGCAAGCGTGTACGCGTGGTGAGAGACCGGATGGGAGCCCCGGAATGAAACGCGCGAGACGTGCCAGACGCGCGAGAGCTTCGTCGCCTAATCCGCAGAAGCGGCAAGCCGCGTCCGCTTCGAGGGGTATAATCGGGAGCGATGCGCTTGCCGGCCGCGTGCACGCTGTGGGTCACGCTCGCCGCGTGTGGCGGGGCGCTCGCGGAGGGAGAGTCCGAGTTCAAGAAGGGCCGCTATCCTGAAGCCAAGCAGACGTTTGCGTCGCTCGAGGAGGAGGCCGCCCACTATGACGACTCGAAGCGCGCCGAATACGCGCTCTACCGGGGGCTGACCTTGGGGGCCCTCGGCGATACCGCAGAGGCCGCCATTTGGGTTCGCGAAGCGAAGGCACTGGAGGCCGCCCACCCCGGGTCACTCTCGCAAGAGGACGCGCGCCGGATGAAGACCGCCATCGACGCCGCGGACGAACCGTAGACCGCGGCGCCACGGACCGGATTGGCGCGCCCCGGCCGTGCTTCTACAGGGTGCCGAGCTGCGATCCGATGGGGCATGCATGGCTGCCCGTGCGTTCGGAAAATTGCTGGTGGAATGGCTCGGCCTTGTAAAACGGCCCCATCGACCGAATCTCGGTCGCGATGGGACGGGCGAGGCGCTGCTGCTCGACTTGCTCCGACGCATGGGCAGCCGCCGCCTGCTCGGATGTAAACGTAAAGATCACGCTGCGATAATTGGTCCCTACGTCGGGCCCCTGGCGATTGACTTCCGTGGGGTCATGGATCTTCCAGAAGACGCGCAAGAGTTGCTCATAAGGAATACGCGTGGGGTCGTACTCGACAAGCACGGTCTCCGCGTGGCCCGTCGTGTGCGTGCAGACGTCTTCGTACGTGGGGTTCTGGGTGTGGCCCCCCGCATAGCCGGCCGCCGTGGCGACCACGCCGGGGACGTGCCGGAATGCGTCTTCGACGCCCCAAAAGCATCCCGCCGCAAACGCGGCGAGCTGGTCGTGACCATTCGGCGTCAGTGGAGTCCCTTCGTTCGCGTGCCCGGGATCGGTCCCAACGCGGGCCGCGGCGCTGTGAGCGGCCGGTGCGCTGGGGGTGCCGGGCTCGGGGCTCACGTCCGCCATGACCGGCGCCTTTTGGCACGCGGCCAGGGCCAGCCAAGCGATCGACAACGAGGCGGTGGTACGGAAAGTCATGACGGATTCCTCTCTCGCAAGTACGCAGCGCGGAGGCGTGCGTTTCGGGCCCGTTCTACCGATCGATCACGCGCGGGCAATCCGCCGTCACGGGCAGATGAAGCGGTGGATTCAGCCGCGCTCGCTCGGGCTCGGCCCAGGCGGCGAGGAGCGCAAAGTGCTCGTAGGCGCACGGGGTGATCTCCGCGGACGATACCCCGCGCGCGCGCATGTCGAGGCCGCGGGCGATTTGCGCGTCGCGCCGTTCCGCGTCGGTATTCCCCGGGCAGACACGCCAGCGGGCGGGCAAGGAAGCGCACCACGCGAGGGTTGCCGCGGCCCCGAGCGCCACGAGCGGCGGTTGGACGCTACGGCGCGACGCCATGACCTCCGCCATGGCGTCGATCCCGAGGCCCGTGAGCACCCACCAGACGGCGGCAAGCGCCCGCTCGGGGTGGTGGGTCGGCGCGCCGTCGCGCACGTCCCCTTCGATCAGGAAGGCCAGGATGGCGACGGCCGAGGCGGTACTCCAGCTCCACCGCGAGCGCAGGCGAGGGCTGAAGAAAAGTCCGATCCCGCCGGCCACGCCGAGGACCGCCGCCTCGGGCGTTTCGGCGACGAGGGCGCGAGGATAGCCGAGGAGCTTGTCGCGCAGCGGCACGTTGGCGGCGCCGATGGCCCGCCGGAAGGTGCTCACCCGGACGAGAAATGGAGCGCGCTTCCGTGGGTGCGCGCATTCCAGGCCATCCAGAGGACCGGGCCGGCCACGGCCACCGCCGCCCACAGCATCTCCCGCTTTGCGTTCTGGCGATTCTCGCGCCCGTCCGCCGGTCGACCGAGCGCGGCCCATGCGCAACGCAGCACGCACACGGCGCACGCGGGCCAGGCTTCGTAGCGCGACAGAGAGGCGACCAGCAGCGCGACGGCAGCCCAGGGACGTGCACGGTCGTTGGCCATCGAGACCACGGCGGCGGCGAGAAGGGCGCCTACCCACCCTTCGGGCACGGTGGCGACGCCGAGCCACGCGTTCCAAGGGAGCGCCATGGCCACGGAGGTCGCCAAGACGGCCGGCCAGCGTCGCATTTCCACGGCGCGCATGGCGACATAGGGAAGTGCGACGCTCGCGGCTCCGAGCGCAACGGCCACGGCGCGCGCGGTGGTGAGCGAGCGCGCCGTGGTGGCCATGACGGCTCCCACGAGCCAGAAGGGAAGAGGCAGCCAGCTCGTGGTGCTGGGATCGAGTCGGGGCGTCAGGGCAAACTGCTGCGCGATGACGGTGCGCGCGTAGTCGTCGTCGGAGACGTGCGAAAACCCCGCAAAGAGGACGTAGCCCCCGATGACGAGCTTGAGCGCGATCAGGACCGCGATGTCCACGATCCAACCGGGCGCCTCGGCGGCGTCTCGTCGAGACAGGAGCGCGCTCAACGGGGAGGGAAGGGGTGCGCGTGCAACGAGAGGCGTCTCTACGGCCTGTCGCCCGGCCCGGACGCGCTGTCCGCGGGCGCGACGGGCTTGCCCTTCGGGGCCTTCACCCGGGTGCCCTCGTTGCCCTTGCCTTTTCGCTGCTCCAAAACGATGCGCGCTTTCATCTCGCGATCGCCGGACGACGAGACGTACGCGAGCGACACGCTCGTCAGCATGAAAATCCCGGCGCACACGGCTGTTGCGCGGGTCAAGAGATTGCCCGCCCCGCGGCCTCCGAAGACTTGCTGCGTCGCGCCGCCTCCGAGCGCGGCTCCCATCCCGCCGCTTTTTCCTTGCTGGAGCAGCACGACGAGCATCAGGAATAAGCACACGAAGATGTGAATGATGTCGAGAAGCGTCGTTATCATGGCGAGCGGGATTCGAGCGCTGGACTATAGCGCGTAGGAGGAGCGGTGCCGCCCCGCGGGCGGGACGCGGGGCGATTTGCGGAGCGAACGCCGTCCTCAGCCCGCGGCGAGGGATTCGGCGGCCAGCGCGATCGCGCCGAAGGACGCCGGGTCGAGGCTGGCTCCACCCACGAGCGCTCCGTCGACATCGGGCGCGGCCAGCAGCGCGCGGGCGTTGTCCGCCTTGACCGACCCTCCGTAGAGAATTCGCGTGCGCGCCGCGAGCGCGGCCGATCGCCCGTGGAGCCAAAGGCGGATGGCGGCGTGAACCTCCTGCGCCTCCGCGGGACCGGCGTTCTTGCCCGTGCCGATGGCCCACACGGGTTCGTAGGCAATCGCGACGGTGCGCTTGTCTTCGGCGATGGCGCCCAGGAACGCGTGCACGTGCCGCTCCACGATCGCCAGCGTTTTTCCCGCCTCGCGCTCGGCGAGCGTTTCGCCCACGCACACGATCGGCGTAAGCCCGCTCTTCAGTGCCGCGGCGGCCTTTTCGGCGACGAGCGCGTCGGTCTCGCCGAAATGCTGGCGCCGCTCGCTGTGGCCGACGATGACCCAGGCGCACCCGGCGTCGAGCAGCATGGTGGCGCTGATCTCGCCGGTGAACGCGCCGGACTCTTTGGGATGGACATTCTGGCGCGCTGAGCTCGACCCGGCTCCCGTCGCACTCCGCGGCGCATGCGGCGAGCGCCGTGAACGGCGGCGCGATGACGAGATCGACGTGGGGCACGCTCGACGCGAGCTTGACCACGGCGCCAGCGAGCTCCACGCCCGTCCGCCCGCCGTGGTGCATCTTCCAGTTGCCCGCGATGAGCGGTCGCCGCTGCGGGTTCAATTGGACTCCGCGGTGCGGAGAACCTCGATGCCCGGGAGCTTCTTGCCTTCGATGAGCTCGAGCGAAGCGCCGCCGCCCGTGGAGATGTGCTTCATCTTCTTCGCGATGTCGTCCGCCCGCCGCGTAGACCGCCGCGGCGCTGTCGCCCCCGCCGACCACCGTGAAGGCGCGCGAGTCGGCCATGGCGCGCGCGATCGCCGAACGTCCCCGCGGCGAACGGCTCCCTTCTCGAAGAGCCCCATCGGCCCGTTCCAGAAGACCGTCTTCGCGTCGCCGAAGCGGCGCGCGAAGAGCTCCGACGCTCTTCGGCCCGATGTCGAGCGCCATCGTGCCGGCGGGCACGTCATCGACGCCCACCGCCTGTCCGTGGCTGGCGGCCGTGCTCGCGGCGACGACGACGTCGACCGGCAGGACCAGGTCCACGCCGCGCTCGCGCGCCTTGTCGAGGATGGTTCGCGCGAGCGCGAGCTTGTCCGTCTCGACGAGCGACGCTTGCATGTTCTTGCCCTGGGCGGCGAGAAACGTGTTGGCCATCGCGCCGCCGATGAGCAGAGCGCGTCACCTTCTCGAGAAGCGACTCGACGACGGCGATCTTGTCGCTCACCTTGGCGCCGCCGAGCACCGCCACGTAGGGCTTGTCGGGAGCCCTCGACGAGCTTCCCGAGCGCCGCGATCTCCTTCTCGAGGAGAAAACCGCACCCGCGGTCGCGGTAGAGCTTCGCGAGGCCGTGCACGCTCGCGTGCGCCCGGTGAACGGCAGCCGAACGCGTCGTCCACGTACACGTCGGCCAGCTTCGCCGAGCTCGCGGGCAGAAGGCCTCGTCGTCCTTCTCCTCTTCCGGGTGGAAGCGGAGGTTCTCGAGCAGGCACACTTGCCCGGCGCGAAGGTCGTAGACGACCTTCTTCGCCGAGTCGCCGACGCAGTCCTCGGGAAGCGTGACGTCTTGTCCGAGCAGCTCGGCGAGGCGCGGCGCGCACAGGGCTCGAGGCTGAGCTTCGGGATCCGGACCCTTCTTGGGCCGCCCGAGGTGGCTCGCGCAGATGAGGCGCGCGCCGCGCTCGAGCGCGTGCTTGATGGTGGGAAGAGCCTCGCGGATGCGCGAGTCGTCCGTGATCTTGCTCGCCGTCGAGCGGAACGTTGAAGTCCACGCGGAAGAAGAGGCGCTTGTTCTCGATCGGCAGATCGCGGATCGTTCGGATACCCAAAAGGGGGCTGCTCATGGCGTTCGTGTTTCCCCGTCTCAGAGCTTGGACGCCACGAGCTGCGAGAGCTCCACCATCCGGTTCGAGAAGCCCCACTCGTTGTCGTACCAGGAGAAGACCTTCGCGAACTTGTCGCCCATGACCTGCGTGATCGTCGCGTCGAAGAGCGACGAGTGCGGATCGCCGATGAAGTCGCTCGAGACGAGCGGCTCTTCGACGTACGCCGAGGATCCCCTTCATCGGGCCTTCGGCCGCGGCCTTCATCGCGGCGTGGATCGAGTCGCTTCGTGAGCGCCTTCTCGGTCTCGAGGGTGAGGTCGACGAGGCTCACGTCCATCGTCGGGACGCGGATGGACTGCCCGTCGAACTTGCCCTTCAGCGCCGGGATGACCTCGGAGAGCGCCTTGGCCGCGCCCGTCGTCGACGGAATCATGTTCACGGCCGCCGCGCGCGCGCGGCGGAGGTCGCCCTTGCGGTGCGGGATGTCGAGGACGGCCTGGTCGTTGGTGTACGAGTGGATCGTCGTCATCAGGCCGCGCTGGATGCCGAACGAATCGATGAGCACCTTGGCCACCGGCGCGAGGCAGTTGGTCGTGCACGAGCCGCACGAGATGACCGTGTGCTTCGCGCTGTCGTACGCTTCGGTGTTGACGCCGAGGACGATGGTCGCGTCCTGACCCTTGGCCGGGGCGCTGATGATCACCTTCTTCGCGCCCGCCGTGATGTGCGCCTCGGCCTTCTCCTTGTCCGTGAAGAGGCCCGTGCACTCGAGCACGATGTCGACCCCGAGCGCCTTCCACGGGAGCTTGGCGGGATCCTTCTCGGCGATGACCTTGGGCTTCGAAAACCCGAAGTCGATGGCGGCCTCCAGCGCCTTCGCGGGGTGCTTCGCCCGGCGGTGCACGCTGTCGTAGTTGTAAAGGTGCGCAAGCGTCTTCGCGTCGGTGAGATCGTTGATCGCGACGAGCTCGAGATCCTTGACGTGGCGCTCGGCGATCGCGCGGACGATGCACCGGCCGATACGGCCAAAGCCGTTGATGGCGATCTTGGTGGGCATGGGGCTCTCTCCTCGGGGACTTTATGCCGCGCAAGCTAGTCCGCCCCCTTCGAACGAGCAAGACCGAGCGCGGCGGCGCCGCGTGTTGTCGTGCACAAAAGACGAAAGCGCGTCGGACATGCGTCCAACGCGCTAACGCCGCGTTTCCGATTCGCGGCCCGACGCGCTAGTGCACCGCGGAGCCCACGGAAAGAATCGAGTGCACCGCCAGCGCGCGAAGCGACAACATCGCCTTGCGATGTTTGATGGCACACCGACGGCGGTGCACTAGCTTCCGCTGGTCGCGGGCTTCGGCGGGCCGCCGAAGATGCTCGCGACGCGGCGCTTCTCTTTGCTCGCCTTGTCCTTCTCGGCGTAGGTCGGGATGATGACCCTCTCGCGCCTGCGGCAGCTCGCGACCCTCGAGGACCGCCTGAATCTCTTCCGCGTCGAGCGTCTCGCGCTCGATGAGCGCAGTCGGCCAGCCGTCCGAGCGTCTCGCGGTTCTTGGTCAGCTGTTCCTTCACCTTGACGTACTGGCGCTGCACGATCGCCCGCACTTCCTGGTCGATCTCCTGCGCGGTCTGCTCGGAGTAATCCTGCGTGCGCTGCCCGTAGTCGCGGCCGAGGAAAATGGACTCTTCCTTCTTGCCGTACGCGAGCGGTCCGAGCTTCTCGCTCATGCCCCATTCGCAGACCATCTTGTGGGCCGTCTCCGTCGCCTTCTCGATGTCGTTGCCGGCGCCGGTCGTCATCCGGCCGAAGATGATTTCTTCCGCGATGCGGCCGCCCAGCGCGACGGCGATGGCGCTCTCGGCCTGCTCCTTGGAGAGGTTGTGCCGATCGTCCTTCGGCAGGTACCACGTCACGCCGAGCGCCGGGCCGCGGGGGATGATCGTGACCTTGTGGACGGGGTCGTGGTGATTGATGAGGACCGAGATGAGCGTGTGACCCGCTTCGTGCACCGCGGTCGTTCGCTTCTCGTCGTCGCTGATGACCATCGAGCGCCGCTCGGTCCCCATGTAGACCTTGTCCTTGGCGAGCTCGAAGTCGCCCATGCTGAGGGCGTCCTTGTCCTGGCGCGCCGCGAGCAGCGCGGCCTCGTTCACGAGGTTCTCGAGGTCCGCACCGGAGAACCCCGGCGTGCCCGCGGGCGAGGATCTCGAGGTCGACGTCCGGCGACAGCGGCGTGCGTTTCGCGTGCACGCGAAGAATCTCTTCGCGGCCTCGCACGTCGGGACGGGGAACCGTGATGCGCCGGTCGAAGCGGCCGGGTCGCAGAATCGCCGGGTCGAGCACGTCGGGGCGGTTGGTGGCGGCGATGATGATGACGCCGTCGTTGGATTCGAACCCGTCCATCTCGACGAGGAGTTGATTCAGCGTCTGCTCGCGCTCGTCGTGCCCGCCGCCGAGGCCCGCGCCACGATGACGGCCGACGGCGTCGATCTCGTCGATGAAGATGATGCACGGCGCGTGCTTCTTGCCCTGCTCGAAGAGATCGCGCACGCGGCTCGCGCCGACCCCGACGAACATCTCCACGAAGTCCGAGCCGGAGATGCTGAAGAAGGGAACGCCCGCCTCGCCGGCGATGGCCCGGGCCAGGAGCGTCTTGCCCGTGCCGGGCGGCCCGATGAGCAGGACGCCCTTGGGGATGCGCCCGCCGAGGCGCTGGAACTTCTTCGGATCCTTGAGGAAGGCGATGATTTCTTCGACTTCGTCTTTGGCCTCGTCGATCCCGGCCACGTCGGCGAACGTCACCTTGTTCTGCGAGTCGCTGAGCATCCTCGCCTTGGCCTTGCCGAAGGACATCGCCTTGCCGCCGCCCGCCTGAAGCTGGCGCATGAAGAGGAAGAACATGACCCCGATGAAGAGCATCGGCAGGAGCGTCACGAGGGTGGACGACCAGAAGGGAGTCGAGTCTTCCTTCTCGAAGTAGATCTTGAATTTCCCGTCCTTCGCGAGCGGATTGTTGTTCTCCAAGTCCACGATGAGGGCTTCGTCGGCGCTTGGGCCCAACGTTTCCATCTGCTGGCTTTTGCCGTCGAATACGTGCGTAAAGGAGTACTCGCGATCCTTCACGCGGACTTCGGGCACCTGTCCTTGGTGCACCCAGCTCACGAATTCGCTGAAGCTGACCTGCTGCTTTCGCTCGCCGGGCTGAAGCACTTGCCAAATCGCGAGGAACATCACGATCAGCAAGACCCAGAGCAGCAGCGTCTTGTGCGATTGCTTCACGTAGACCTCATCTTCGCTATGCTCCGTTGATCTCGACGACGCTCGCGGCGAGCGGCACCAATTGTCAACAATTACTCGTTAGGATGCGTAACACCGAGGGTCGGTCGCAGCCAGTGCGACCGAGCCCGCAAATTGGACAAAAAAAACGCGTTGTCCCGATCCAATCCCGTCCGGCCGGTTCGACCGGACGAGCACCGCGCGGCCATGAAACGCCGCCTGGGGATTGAAACGGTCACGCGACGCGTCTCGAAAAGTAGGTCACCGCGGCGCCCACGGAGATTTTCTCTCCCAAACCTCTTACGTTCGCAACCGGGTTGGCGAGATTCGTCTCTCGAAGGGGCCGTCGGGCTGCACACCGGGGGGTGGGTTCGCCTTCGACGTCAGGTTTCGGCGGGGCCTTCAGCATGTTCACCGGAGAGTTTGTGTCCGCATAGGGCATCCGCCAAGGTGCACATGTGCTCCACGATGCGAGGACTGATCCCTTGCAGCACGGGAAGAACCTCGTGCCGGACTCGGGCGCGGAGAAAGCGCGGGTCGCCATTCGACGGGTCCACGCTGTAGGGAATTGCGTGGCGCTTGAGGTGCGCTTCGACGTCCGTCCGGCGGGCGTACAGCATGGGCCGAATCCGCTCACCCGCCCGCGGAGGGAGCACGGCGAGGCCGCGCGGCCCCGTCCCGCGCATGAGCCGCATGACCAGGGTCTCCGCGCGGTCGTCCGCGTGGTGTCCCGTCGCGATGCGATCGGCCCCCCTCTGCGCCGCAGCGGCGCGCAACGCACCCCAGCGGAGGCCACGCGCACGAGCCTGCAAGTTGCCGCCCGGCTGCAGCGCGACGCGCGTGCGGTCAAACGGAACGTCAAGCGATCGGGCGAACGCCTCCGCCACGTCGAGCTCGGTAGAGCTTTCGGCGCGGAGGCCGTGATCGACCCCATGAGCGAAGAGCCCGAAGGCGTGGCGCCGGCGAAGGCCCGCGAGCACGTGCAGGAGAGCCATCGAGTCGGGGCCGCCGCTCACGGCGACGAGCACCTTCGTGCCGCGAGGGACCAGATCGTGCTTGCGTAGGGCGGCGCGCACGAGGGTAATGAGCGTGGGCGGATGGGATCGGGGCATGGCGCGGGCTCACGCGAGCTCGAACGTCTTGCAAAGCTCAATCTCGGCGCCGTCCAGCGCGCGCGCTCGCGGGGCCGCTGGGAACGTCAACGAGCAACGCTCGAGGGTCGAATCGAAGTGGGCGCAATCGTCGCACGCGAAGCGGAAAACGAAGAGCCGCGCTTCCCGCCGAAACGTCGCGTCGACAAGCGTTTTCATGGGCGTCGCCTCGCGAGGGCGACGACGGTCTCGACGTGGCTGGTCTGCGGAAACATCTCGAATGTGGCGACCGAGCAGAGCGCGTACGTGCTCGCGAGAAGGGACAAATCGCGGCCGAGCGTCTGCGCGTCACACGAAACGTAGATCACGCTGGGCACCCGCGCTGCCGCGAGGCGCTCGGCCACGGCGCGGGCGCCCGCTCGCGGCGGATCGAGCACGACGAGCTTCGTGGCGGAGGCCCATGCGTACCCGTCGGCGTCGCCCTGGACGACGCGCGCTCTCAACGCGCGCGCGGCCAGGTTGGCGCGCGCCGCCTCGCATGCCTCCGCGTCGGACTCGACGCACACGAGATCCGCCACGCGGCGCGCGAGGAGGACGCTCAGATTGCCCGCCCCTGCGTAGAGCTCCACGGCCTTTGGGCCCCCGCCGACGCCCCCCGGGGACTGGTTTACGAGCGATGCCACGTGCGTGGCGAGTCCGTGGTTGCTGCGTTCGCTCGCCTGCCCGAAGCCCCCCGGGGCGAGTCGCACCGGGAGTCCATCGGCCCCCGCCATCCATGGCGTCGGATCCCCGATGCGAGCCGGGCGCTTGGCCGCTCGTTCGGTGACCTGCGCGCCGGCGATGGCGCCGTTGGCCACGGCCCGTTCGAAGCGAGCGAAGGCGGTGGGGGCCAACCCGCCGGCCCACCGCACGTCGAGCACGGGGACGCGCCCGGCTCCGAGGGCGATTTGCACGTCGCCGCGACCCGAGCACCCGTCGAAGAATGCGCTGAGTGTCGCTCGAACCCTTTCGACGCCAGGATCGAGGACCGCGCACGCGGCCACTTCGACCGGCTCGTGCGTGCGCGCCTCGTTCATGCCCACGGTCACCCGTCCGCCGCGCCCGCAGTGCACATGAACGCGCGCCCGGCTGCGGTACCCGAGCCCGCTCGGCGCGGCCACGGACGCGATGGGCGCGTGCCTCCACGCCGCGGGAAGGGCCGCCCGAACGTGATCGACGTGGGAGCGCTCCTGCGCGTCGAGCGACAGGTGCATCCAGTCACATCCCCCGCAGGCGACCGACCAGGGGCAAACCGGCGATACGCGATCGGGCCCGGGCGTCAGAAGCTCCACGATCCGCCCGCGCGCCGGCCGGCGCGAGTCGTCCACCTCGAGACGCACGCGGTCTCCCGGGGCGCCGTTGGCCACGAAGACCGCCCGCCGCTCGCCGCCGACCTCCGCGTGAGTGACGCCCGCGCCTCCCGGGGCCAGGGACGATAGGGTCGCGATCAGCGTTCTCACCGGCTCACCTGCGGCGTCGACATCGATAACTTCACGTCAAGTCAAGCGAGGCATGTTGCGCGTGGAGGCCGCACTGGACCACGCGCGCGGTTGGCGCAGTTCCCACACGACCCCGACCTTCGAGAGAAGCCAGATCACGTAGTACGTGACGTCCACCTCGCACCACGTGAAGCCGTGCCTTGCCGAGGAAGGATCGTGGTGATGGTTATTGTGCCATCCCTCGCCGAGAACGAGCGCGCCGAGCCAGGCGTTGTTTCGCGACCCATCTTTGGTCTCGAAACGCCGCGCGCCCCAAAGGTGTCCCGCCGAATTGACGAAGAGCGGGGCGTGGAATGCCAGCGTCGTTCCGATTCCCAAGCCCCACACGAAGCCAGGCGCCCCGAACACCAGCGCGCAGAGCGCGCCGGTCGTCGCCGTGGGCACCCACTTGAAGCGATCGAGCAGCCGGAGCTCCCGAAAGACCGAGAAGTCGCGAACGTTGTCGAGGTCCGGGTGGTCGTTCTCGCCGCTCAATACCCAGCCGAGATGGGCGTGCCAGAAGCCGCCGATGACGGGCGAGTGCGGGTCGCCGGGGCGGTCAGAAAAGCGATGGTGACGCCGGTGACCGCTCGCCCACCAGAGCGGACCGTTCTGCATCGCAGCGCAGCCGAGCCAGCCGAGCACGAATTGGAAGAAGCGGCTCGTTTTGAACGCGTGGTGCGAGAAGTAGCGGTGATAGCCCGCCGTCACGCCTAGCGTTTGGAACAGGTAACTGATCGCGCCGAGAGCGAGTACTCGTCCCGAACAGGCAACGAACGGCGCAAGCAGGCAGACGCCGTGCACACCGACGACCACGCCGGTAGACCCGAGATTGACCAGCCGGCCGCGAAGCGTGGGCTGCGTGGCGCCGGCGGCGAGCAATTGGCACTGAACTTGCCACCGTTACGTGGCAGTAGCAAGGCCCGCGGTCGGCGCCTCCGCGGCTGCCGTGCGCTCCAGGCCCGGGTCTTCACTCGCGAGAGCCAGGCTTTGGGCGGAATCCAGTCCCCCCGAACCCCCAACATCCATCTCCGGCCGCACCTTCCGATTCATGCCTCGGCGGGGGGCTTCGCGCCTGGCGGCCTTCGGCCGGCGCCTCGGCCGAACGCATTGGTCGCGGCGAAACGCAGCGCGCCGTTACAGCCGGCGCGTAATGCGGCCTCGCGTCGTATCGTACGGCGAGATCTCGAGCCGCACACGATCGCCCTCGGTGATGCGGATGTGATGCACGTTCAAGCGACCGCTGCGTTTGGCGAGAACCGTTCCACGGTGAGCGCCGGACAGGTACTCGACCGTATAGAAACCCCCGCGACTACACTTCGTCACGACGCCTTCGAGAACAAGAAAATCACGGTCACTCGGTGCGGCAACATTCATCGGCAAGCCTTTACCTCAATAATTGTTCATACGGATCAGCGTTGGCACGATTTGCAAAGGGTTCTAGCCGTGCACCGGCTTGCCACCCGTACTGGTTTGCCGGGCCGGGAGGGGCCGGAGCGCACGGAGACTCACGGCGTTTGCCCGCCCGATGCGTCGGCATCGTTGCCCGGCTCCAAAATACGCTGCTCTGGGTCGGGCCAGCCTCCCGCAGCCTGCTTTCGACGAAATCCACCGCACTCACGGCCCTTGCTTTTTGATGCAGCTCTCGCTTTGCGTCGTCGCTCCGGGCAAGCGGCGCGAGCAGCGCTCCGAGTGTCGCCAAGGGCCAGTTGCAGGCGGACCCACGAAAGCGAAGGTCTCTAAGGGTAGGGCGCGAACTCTCGTAGTCAAGGTCACGGCCGCGGACGAATTTGCTTTCGGACCTTTTTGATGAAGGTCTGCGTGCACGTACCGTGGCTCTCCTCGTAGTCGATCACTTCGCGGATCAGCTTTGCCTTGATGACGCTCGTACACGCCGCGCAGCCCTGAACTTCGGTCGCGAGCTGGCCGCCCTCGAACGTGACGGGCCACTGCGTTTTGGCCACGACCGCGGCCACATTGCTGTGGGCGGACTTGTGATGCGACGCCTTCGTTTTTGTGACGTCATGGAAGCCAGCGCTCTCCGCCCGCCGCCCGGAACCGTGACAACTCGGGCACGTGGTCGTGAGACCAAACGAATTGCCGATCCGGCGATCGCCGCCACAAACACCGCAGGTCTCTTGGTCTTGCATTCTCGTTGTCACCCGGGCGACGCTGTGTCTCGCTCCGCCTTGCCTTCGGCAAGGCTCCGCTCGACAGAACAGGCTAGCACATCACGTCGAGGGGAGTGGAACTCCCCTCGAGCTCCCCATCCCGGAACGTCGCGGGGAGCTGTGTCTCGCTCCGCCCTTCGGGCTCCGCTCGACGGCCTCTTTGCGCCCGACTTGCCGCTCGTTCATCGGTGAGCGCGAGGAATGCGTTCGTCGGCGCGAGGAATGCGTCGGTCTCGTTGAGGCGTGCGTCCGCACGTCCGAGCGACGCGTCCGCACGCTCGAGGAACGCGTCCGTGCGCCCGAGCGACGCGTCCGCACGCCCGAGCGACGCTTCCGTACGCTCGAGGAACGCGTCCTCACGCCCCAGGAACGCGTCTCTCTCGAGCAGACGCGAAAGTCAGCCAAGTCAGGTGTGCGGAGCCAAAGACGGAGCGAGCCACCGCGCGACCCGCGAGAGCCCAAGTCGGGCCGAACGAGGCCGTCGAGCGGAGCCAAAGGCGGAGCGAGACACAGATCGCCGCGACGTTCCGGGATGGGGAGCTCGAGGGGAGTTCCACTCCCCTCGACGTGTCGTTCTACCCATGCCCGTCGAGCAGAGCCTTGCCGAAGGCAAGGCGGAGCGAGACACAGCGTGACCCGGGTGACTACGGAAACGGCTGCGCGGGTCTCCCGCGCTCGAAGTAAAACTTGAAGAAGCCCGTCAGGTGGCCGCGGCAGCGCGGGGGGGGGCCCAGGCCGCCCGGGCAGATTTCGCGCGGATCGGCGAAGAAGAAGTCGAACTGCGCGTCGGTCAATCGCTCCTGGGCGTTCGACTCGGCGGGATTGCCGTCGAATAGGCTGCTGAACACGATGGTGCTCGTGCCGATCGCGGGGCCGGCCTCCGCAGGGGACGCGTCGGACGCCGTTGTGGCACCGACCGTCGCGTCGAACGAAGGGGTCGCGTCCGTCATCGCATCGGACGGCCCCGCCGCTGCGGGGCCGATGCCAGCGTCGGAGAGGACGTCCGGCGATCCGCACGGCGGGGGCTCGCCGGCTTCCGGCCGGGCGCAGCTTCCGTCCGGATTCAGTGTGACCGCATCCATCGCGTAGAGAGCCAGGTTCTGCGTTCGACAGGTCTTGTCGAGGTAAAGCGCGGCGTGGACGATGGCCGGGTGCGCGACCGGGACGATGGGAACCCCCGGCGGCGTCACGTCCGGCGCCAGGGCTACGACGAGCGTTTGACCGATCAAACTGGGCCGCGGCGATCCGTCGGCCGTCGGATCGCCGCGCACCTCGCCCGCGTCGTCCACCAGAATGGCCAGCCCGTCACTGAACGTTTCGAAGTCGCCCCCGTTTTGGACCCGAATCTGCAGGGCGTCGGACGTCATCGACGGCACAGCGGCGAAGAAGTCCGGCTTGAGATCGAACGGCCCCGACCAGCAATCGGGGACGTCGAGCGTGCCGCTGGCGCTGCCGGTCCCGTCCCCCTGCGAGCAGCCGGGGCCCAGAGCGGCCGCGAGCGACGCGATCAGCGGAAGGCTGGCGAGAGGCCCGGCAACGCGCTTCACGGCGACGAGGGTAGCGCATCGTTCGCGGCGGGCGCCAACGCGCCGCCGCGCGCGCTCGGCCCAGGCGGCGCCTCGTCGATCGACGACACGATTCGACCCCCGCCCACGACCCGATCGCCGTCGTAGAACACCGCCGTCTGGCCCGGCGTCACGGCGCGGACCCGCCCTTCGAACAAGACACGGACTCGCCCATCGGATCCTGCGACGATCGCCGCGGGGTCCCCGGCGTGGCGATAGCGCACCCGAACGAGGACACGAATCGGGAGCGACACCCCGTCTGCCAGTGAAACGTCCGACAGCTCCGCCCCGTGCGACAGCAGGGCGTCTTCGCCGCCCAAATGCACCGTCGCGGTCTCGGCGTCGATCCGCGTGACGAACGCTGGACGGCCCAGCGCAACCCCGAGGCCCTTGCGTTGCCCGAGCGTAAAGCGATGCACTCCGTCGTGGATGGCGACGGTCGTGCCCCGTTCGTCGACGAGGGGACCCGGGCGAATGCGATCGCCCGCGCGTGCGGCGACGAAGTCCGCGTACGCGTGGGGCCCGCTCCCGACGAAACACAGCTCTTGGCTCTCCCCTTTGCCGGCACCGGGAAGGTTGCGCGCGAGCGCTTCGCGGCGAACGTCCCCCTTCGTCGACTCTCCGAGCGGGAAGACGAGTCTCTCGAGCCACGACCGCGGGCTCGCGTAAAGAAAATAGCTCTGGTCTTTCGTCGGGTCTCTTCCCGTCGTGAGGTGCGGCGCGCCGTCGCTTCCCCGCACGATCCGGGCGTAGTGTCCCGTCGCGACGCGGCTTGCGCCCAGCCGGTCCGCAAGGGCGAAGAGCTCCGCGAGCTTGACTCCGCGGTTGCATGCCGTGCAAGGGCTGGGCGTTTGGCCGGCCGCATACGCGGCCACGAACGGAGCCACGACCGTCTGCGCGAAGAGCTCGCGACGATCGAACGTGTAGTGCGCGAAGCCAAGCGCGTCGGCGACGCGCCGCGCGTCGTATTGGTCCTCCGGCGCGCAGCAGCGACCGTGCTTGCCGGGCGCGCCGTCGCCTTCCGGATAGTCCCACAGGTGCAACGTCACGCCGATGACCTCGTGCCCCTGATCGCAGAGGCGCGCGGCGGCGACGGACGAGTCGACGCCACCGCTCATCGCGACGACGATGCGTTCGCTCGCGCTCACCGCTCGGCGGGCCCCGAAAGCGTCGCCAAAAAGTGCGCGTTGGAACGTCGATGCATTCGCGTGGCGGCTGCTCTAGCATTTCGCGATCGCCCGCGCTCTGGCGATCCGGCAAGAACGCGGGTGGGCGAGCGAGGCGGGGCCGGACGGCTACGTCGGTGTACGACGGAGCTCTCGGGCCATAAAGTCGATCGCGCGCGCGTGGAGGCGGCTGCCCCATGATTTCGATAGCCCGAGCGAGGCGGCGGCTTCGTCCAGCGTTTGCTCCCCGAAGTAGTGGCGCTCGACGAGGATGCGTTCGGAATCGGGGAGGCGCGACATCACGGCTTTGACTCGCGCGACGAGTTCGGCCGTGGCCACCGCTTCTTCCGGCGTCGGATCGTGCGCGAGCACTTCGGCGCCCTCGCTTTGGGTGGACGCGATGGCTCCGGCGGCCATCGCCGTCGCGAGGCCGGCGAGATACGTGGTCAGCCGACTGTCGGCGGCCTCCGGTGTGCTTGCCGGGTGGGCCGCGTCTTCCGCGTCGTACGCGCCTTGGAGGGCGTCCGCGGCGGCGATGGTCCGAAGCTCCCGGTAAATCCGGCGCGGCAAGCTTCCCCACTTGCGCAGGCCGTCGATGATGGCCCCGCGGATTCGAAGGTTGGCCCATCGGCGGAACGGCACGCCGTGCGATTCGTCGAACGTCCGCGCGGCCATGAGCAGCCCCTCCTGTGCGAACGACCGCAAGTCGTCGAGAGTGACCGACCCGGAGCCCATTCGCCGGGCGATCTGGCGCGCGTTCAGATCGACGAGGTCCATCTGTGAACGAAAGCGAGCGAGCACCTCGGGCCGATCCGGATTCGGCGGTGTACGCGCGGACGTGGGCGCGGGCCCAAACGGATCGTGGGGCGGTGGCAAGAGATCAGCTTTCACGGACGGCGGGACATTGGCGAGCGAGGAAGAGAGAGGCGGCTTGTTGCGAGAGGACGATCAAGCAGCGGCGGGCGCCGCGTCAAGCCGGTAAAAGAAATGCCAATGGTAATCGGCTGTAAGGGCGGGCCGCGCCGCGGCGCTTTCGCTCCGGGGGCCGCGTTGGTAGGTTTCGCGGCTCCGCCCATGCAAACCTCCGGCAATGATGAGGCACCGACCGCCGTGTTGGGCGCGGTGACCGGAGACCCCGCTCCCGACTCTCTCGTGCGCTCGGCCTGGCGGAGCTGGCTGTCGGCGCTTGCGACCGACGCGGAAGCTGCCATGGCGGCCGCGCTCGCGTACGAATCGCTCCCGCCCGAGGCGCGCGACGCGTGGCTCGACGCGCTCGACACGGATCGGTCGATGCTCGACGTTCCCGCGGTGGCCCTCTATGCCCCGCTCTTGGCGGTGGAGTCGGAACGCGCGCGCCGCGAGCGCATAGGGGCCGCCATCGCACGGGAAGCGGCCACCTGGTCCGCCGGTGAGGCGCCGGCGCTCGCGCTGCGCGGTGTCGCGGAGAACGGCGTTCATGCCTGCGTCATCGTCGCGCCGCTTTATCTGGACTTCGTTCAGGTGCTGCACTGCCAATACACACCGAGCGGCGGCTTCGTCACCGTGCGCCATGATCCCCTCCGGCACGCGGATGACGTGTCGCCGGTGCTCGACGTCGATGGAGTCGCGGTGGAACGGACGCCCCTGCGCATCGTCGTCGAAGAATTGGCGCACGCGATCCTGGCGGACAAGCGGGCCGCACGCGAGAGTCCGCTGGAGCTTGCGTCGTTCGTTCATCTGTTCGCCCCCGACTTCGAAGACACCCTCGAGGGGGATCACTCTCTCTGAATCCCTCTCTGAATCCGAGCCGGACAGGGGCTCGCCGCGCGCGTGTGGCGCTCGCGCCTGCGAAGAAGGTCGGATATAAGGTCGCGCGCCATGGCGGACCCGCTCGACCGGCGCTGCGCGACGTGCGCGCGGTTCGTGCGTGTGGTCGAAACGGTGGACGACAAGGGCGAAGTCCGGCGCCGCGGCGAGTGCCTGTTGGGGGTTTGGTCGCCCCCGATCTACGAAACGAACACGTGTTCGCAGTGGGTGCGGCGCGGCGAGTTCAAGCCGCGCTCGACCGAGGGCCGGCATCGGGGCCCGGAGTCGAGGCGCCGGAATCCCACGGCGCCCTCCCCCGGGGGGGACCGTTCGATGACACCCTCCACGGTGCGCGAGTCTGCGGCGATACCCTTTGCCGGCGGGCGGCGGGGCGCGTCCTTGGATCTTCCGGAGGATCTTCTCGAAATGAATTCCGACGAATTTCGTAAAGTGCTGTCCGCTGTGATCCGTGAGGAGCTTGGCGTGGGCGAAGTCGACCTTGCGGGACGGTGGGACGGCGGCGAAGTGATCATCAAGCCGGCCAAGGAGGGGGTGCAGGAGAAGCGGGTGCCGATCGACGCGTTCTTTCATAAGATCGTCATGGTCCGCGATCGGCTTCGCGTCCTCGAGCAGAAGATCAACGGCCACCCGAAGCTCGGTGACGATGAAAAGGTGCAACTTCAGCAATACGTCACGGCCTGTTATGGCTCGCTCACCACGTTCAACGTGCTTTTCGCCAACCGTGACGACCAGTTCGTCGGTCAAAAGGGCGACGAGTGAAGGTGTGGCGGGAAATGGACGTTGTCGGGGGGAGAGGATCTCTCCCCAAAACCTGGCTCTTGAGCATCGAGGCGACGCTTCACGCGCCCTCCGTTCTTCGGGCGCCCCGGCTCTGAGCCGGTCCCGCAGAGTCTCCGTGCGCTCCCGCCGATCTGCGGGCGAAGGTCTGCGTGGCATCATCGCGTCGCTCTTGGCCATGGTGGGCCTTTGGGCTGGGTGCGCGGGCCCCGCCTCTCACCCGAGCGCCGCCGAGCCGCCCGGCGCGTCCACCGTCGCGCTCGGACCTCCGGTCGAGTTTGCGTTTGATTCGCTCGACGAGCGAACCGTGAATGGGGACGCCACGCGCGGCAAGCCCACGGTGATCGTCTTCATGACCACCAGCAGCCTGCCCGCGCAGGCGCAGGTCGATTTTCTCATTTCCATGGCCAAGCGCGACGCGGCCAGGGTCAACTACGCCGCGGTCGCGCTCGAGACCGAGCCCAATCGCGAAATGGTGGAGCTTTACAAGAAGTCGCTGGGGATTCCGTTTCCCGTCGCGCTGGCGGACGCGCAAACTCTGGCGGGCATGGGGCCGTTCGGCGACGTGAGCGGGGTGCCGGTGACCGTCCTGCTCGACCGCGCGGGCCGCGTCGTGTGGCGAGTCGACGCGCGCGTCGCGAAAAGCAGAGAGATTCGTGAGGCGATGCACGGCCTCTGACCCATGCATCGGGCGCCCGGCTTTGGAGAATCAAGGCCGTCGAGGCATCGGCCGTGAAGTTGCCTCAAAGCAAGTAGTGGAAAGTAGTCGCGTGACGACTTGACATTTTTTGCGGTAGCGCGTGAGCTCCGACATTGGATACCAAAGATGCCCATCGATGCAGCCCCGACGGGGCGCGCGGGGCCTCGGATGCTATGAATCGCGGACTGGAGTCATCGGCGGGTATCCGCGAAGGCGAGGTGCTCGCGGGGAAATACCGCGTCGAGCGCGTACTCGGGGTGGGCGGAATGGGCGTGGTGGTCGCGGCTCGTCATATTCAGCTCGACGAGCGGGTGGCGCTCAAGTTCCTCTTGCCGGAGGGACTCGACAACCCGGAGGCTGTCGCCCGATTCGCCCGAGAAGCCCGCGCTGCGGTGAAGATCAAGAGCGAGCATGTCGCGCGCGTGACCGACGTGGGCGCGCTGCCCAATGGCGCGCCCTACATGGTCATGGAATACCTGGAGGGGGGCGACTTGGCGGCGTGGCTCAAGGAGCGCGGGCCCCTTCCCATCCAGCAGGCTGTGGAATTCGTGCTGCAGGCCTGTGTGGCCGTCGCAGACGCCCACGCGCTCGGAATCGTTCATAGAGACCTCAAACCCGCGAATCTCTTCTGCGTCCGGCGCTCGGACGGACAACTGTCGATCAAGGTGCTCGACTTCGGCATTTCGAAGATGCCCGAGGCGGGCGGCCCGGTACCTGGGTCGGTCACGCGGACATCCGTTCTGATGGGGTCGCCCCTTTACATGTCGCCCGAGCAGATGCGCTCGTCCAAAGACGTCGACGCGCAAGCCGACATCTGGGCGCTCGGGGTCATTCTTTTCGAACTCGTGACGGGCCGACCGGCATTCTGGGCGGACTCGGTGACGGAACTGGCGATCAAAGTGGCCAATGAGCCGACGCCGTCCGCGCGAAGCTTCCGTCCCGACGTGCCCGCCGGGCTCGACGCGATCCTCTTCAAGTGCCTCGAAAAGGACCGTCGCCAGCGGTACCGAGACGTCGCAGAACTCGCCGTGGCCCTCATGGACTTCGGTCCTAGGCGGGCCAGAGTTTCGGTCGAACGAATCTCCGGGATCCTCCAGGCCGCGGGGCTCTCGGCGAGCGCGTTCCAAGCCCCGCCTTCGCCCCAAGGGGGAGGGGGCACGCTCGTCGCGCCGGGAACCATCGCCCCGGTCGGTCGGACGACCGTGCCCGGGCTCCGAAAGAAGGCATTCCTGAGCCTCGCGGGCGTCGTCGGTCTAAGTGTCGCGATTGGCGCGGCGGCCTGGATCGCCCGCCGTCCCGTCGCCTCGGTGCCCCACGGCGACGCGCAGGAGTCCGTCGTCGCGACGGCCGGGACCGCGACGGCCCCGACCGCGACGACCACGCTGCCGGCTCCAAGTGCGGAGCAAGCCGCCGTCCCCGCCGAGGTCACGGCGCCGGCCGCGTCGGCGGGGCCGGCGACGACGAAAGAGCCCACCGCCCCCGCGGCGGGCGGTCCCCCATGGCACGGCACCGTCGCGCCGATTCACGACGCCCAGAGGGTTGGGGCACGTCCGTTGCCGGCGAACCCCCCGGTCAACTGCCATCCGCCGTACACGATCGATGCGGCGGGCCATCGTCAATACAAGCCGGAATGTCCGTGAGGGCGCCCTGTCGATGAGATCCGTGCGATCCGTGAGAGGAATGCCGTGAAAACGGGTCCCTTGATTGGCCTGTGCGCCTTGACGACGCTCGCGAGCGCCAACGCCTCGGCCGACCCGAGGGCGGCGTGCTTCGATGCGGCTTCGCAGGGTCAAACGTTGCGCGATTCGCACAAACTGGTCGAAGCGCGCGGGGCGTTCCGAACGTGCGCGCAACCCCAATGTCCCGCGAGCATGCAGAGCGACTGCGCGGGGTGGCTCGAGGCGGTCGACAAGATCCTGCCGACGGTGGTCTTCACAGCGCAGGACGGCGCGGGGCACGATGTGCTCGATGCGACCGTAACGGTGGACGGCCAGGTCGTCGCGACCCAACTCGATGGCAAAGCTCTTCGGATCAACCCCGGCGCTCACACGTTCCGCGTCGAACGCTCGGGCACGGCGGCGGTCACGGAATCGGTGCTCATCAGCGAGGGCGAGATCGCGCGCAGGTTCAACGTGGTCCTCGCGAACGCGACGCCGCCGGTGGCTACGCAGATCCCCGCGCCCAGCGCGCCGCCCAACGAATCACCGCCGGCACAGGCCAGTACCAGCACGATGCGGACCGTGGGTTGGATCGTGGGCGGAGTCGGCGTGATCGGTCTCGGGACCGGGATCGCGCTCGTCGCCGTGGGCGCCGCCAAGCGAAGCGGCTGCAGTGACGGGGGAGACTGTCCGACGACTACGGATCTCGATGATTATAACGGCGGCACACCCCTCCTGAATACGGGCTACGGCCTTCTCGTGGCGGGGGGCGTGATGACGGCCGCCGGCCTCGTGCTGTGGATCACGAGTCCGCGCGGCCCCGAAGGGCGAGGGGCGCGGGGAGACGCGCTGGACAAGGTTCGTGTCGGCCTCGCCCCGGCGGGGATCCTCGTGTCGGGGGCCTTCCGATGAAGCGGGTATGGCTCCTCGCCGCGTACGGTGTGTTGGGGATCCCCGTCGCGGCGTGCGCGAGCAATGGGCATTTATCCGAGCAGGACAGCGGGGCGGACGTGAGAACTCTGGACGTAGGGATTCCGGAGGCAGGCGTAGACGAGTTCGTGGCGCCCGGAGGCGAAGCCGGTTCCGACAGAACGATGCCCGGCACCGCGGGAGACGACGCGTCCGACACGGGCCCCGATAGCCCGCCGTGCAGCAACGCATGCAATGCGAACCAGACGCGGTGTGCGCCGGGCGGCGTGCAGACGTGCGATGTCCAAAGCAACGGCTGCGCGCAATGGGTCACCACGGCGCCATGCGGCACCCATCAAACGTGCGGGTCCCCGGCTGGGACGGCGTCGTGCACATGCAACCCGACGATTTGCGCCCAGCCGGGAGCGGTCTGCCAGGATGCCCAGACCGTGGCGACGTGCGCGGTGGACAAGGATGGTTGCGACTACGTCGCGTCGACCGCGCCATGCGCGTCTCCAAAGTCTTGCGCAGGATCGGCGCCCACGGCGGCGTGCTCGCTCACGTGCACCAGCACGTGCACACAGGGACAAGCGTCCTGCGTGTCCGGCGGCCTTGCGACGTGCACCCAAGGCGCCAACGGCTGCTGGTCCTATGCTGCCCCGGTCGCGTGCGGCACGCATCAGACGTGCACGGGGACGGCAGGAGCGGCGCAGTGCACGTGCAACGTGAGTTCTGTGTGCACGGCCGTCGGCCCGGTCTGTGTGAACTCGGTGACGACCGCGAGCTGCACGAAAGACGCGCAAGGATGCTTCTACGAAGCCTTGCCGACGAACTGCAGCGCCAGCACGACGTGCCTGACGGCGTCGGGCTCGTGCGGCGGGGCCTGCGGTCCGACCCAGACGCAGTGCAGCGGCAACACCGTCCAGACGTGCGGTTCGGCGGGGACGTGGCTCAACGGACAAACCTGCCCGTACGTCTGCGCGGCAGGTGCATGCACGGGCGTATGCGTGCCCGGAGCGACGCAATGTTGCGATGTGACGACGTCGCAATGCGGGGCGACGGAAAACGCTAGCACCGATTCAGAGACTTACGCCGACGGTGGGGGAACGACGACTCCAGCGGACGCACTTCAGGCACAAGTCTGCGACGCGACCGGCCAATGGACGGGAGTCCCGTGTGGCGGCTGCGGCGGCGTTGACGTTAGCACAGGCTATGGAGGCTCCTCCTCACATGGTTTCTTTGCATGCGGCACCTGCAACGGTGCCGCGACCTGTAAGATTGAGCAGGGGGGGAGTTTCTGCGTATGTCCGTGACCCCAGGGATCATCGCGTCGCGGGGCTTCCCCTCGAGATCAAAGAGATTCACCAGCGCTCGGCGTGACGATCGACGCCGTCTGCCGCGCGGCGGCAAATCCTCCATGGACGATCCATTGATCCGGCGCCGTCCCGTCTGGTCCGTCGCCCTACGGCACAAAGTGGCACGTGAAATTTTCGCACGATGCGGTGAGTTGGCTCTTCAAAGAGAGCGCCTATGCCGCGGCATACGCGTTGCGTTAGCGAAACGTCATGACCCCTCGAGGCATCGCAGTTTGCCTGGTGTTGCCATTGTGTGCGGCGTGCAACAGCAGCGGGAACGCGGCTAACGCCCTACCGGATGAGGCGATGGCCGACGTCACGGATCCCGACGTGAACGACGCCGGCGATGGGGGCGGCCCCTGCAAGGCTCCCCTTGCGTCGTTCGCCTGCCCGACGACGTTTGACGAAGTGGATATTCCCGACGGCGGACAGCCCGGAACCTGCGGAGTGCTCCGCATTCTTTCGTTGCCCGACATATTCGGCGGAACGGTCTGTGCGTACGAGAACCAGGACGGCGGAGCGCTCATCGGCGCGGTCACTATGACGGACGAGCCCTATTTCTGCGGCGCGACTTCGTTCACGGCGCAAGCGGGGAACGTTCCGCTTTGTTGCAATGAGTTCGGTGCGGTCTACGACGCGCTATGCCAAGATGCCGCGACATTCATACCGGACCCCCGACCGACCGACGGAGATACAAACGCACAGACAGACGGCTCCGCCCCGCGCGACTGAGCGACCAACAAGATAGCGGGAAATGACTGCGCGTCCGGCTCGGGTGGCTCAGTCGTGCGGTATCCGGGACAAGCCCCCCACCCGCCTGCGCCGGACACGCGAAGTGGGAAACGGGCATTCTTTCCTGCTGGGGAGCTCGAGGTGGAGCGGCATCGCTCCCCTCGACGAGCTGTGCGCCCCGTGCTGCGAGAGCGGAGGCGAGCGAGCGAAGCGAGTCGAGCCGGAGCGACGCGCTCAGGGTGACCCGGGCCTCCAACTAGGGAATGACCTTGGTGACCCACTAATGAACATCCCCGACCAAGAGAGCAAACGCTCCGACGAGCACTTCTTCGGGCGACGCTCCTCCTTGCACCGCGCTGCCGCCGCGGTCGACCGCGAAGCCGTGATCGCCGAAGACGAAGAGCAGCGTGTGCGGGGTCAGCGTTTCGGCGTGGCGCGCGATCACGTCCGCGGTCGCTTCGGCGATCTCGGGCAATGCGCGTAGCACCCCGCCCCGCGCGGCCTGCACCCGCGCCTGCACGAGGTCGAGCTTGTGAATCTCGCGCGGCCCCACGCGGAGCCTTCGCACGTACTCGGCCGTGCGCCCGCGCGTCGGGTCGTCCGCGTCGAGCTCCGCGGGCGCGCGCAGCGCTTCGACCCCGCGGGCGATCGTCTCGAGCTGGCGCATCGTCGTTGTCGGCAGCGCGCTCCAGAGCAGGAGCTCGTCGGTCAGGGCGGCGCGGGCTCCCAGCTTCGCGGCCACGCGCTGCTCGATCAGGCGCGAGAGGTCCCATCGCATCGCATCGACCAGGAGCAGCCGCGTCGATCGCGCCCCGTGCAAGCGAGCGATCCGCGCCGCCACGTCGTGCACGTCGAGCACCATGCGCGGGCGCTTCGTCGTCGCCGCGAACGCGGGAAAGGCGTCCGTGTAGCTTCGCGTGAAGGTGCCCCGAAATTCGTCGTGCGCGGCCCGAGCGCGCGGGTCGTCGAGGCCCGCGGCGATCGCATTGGCCAGCGGCACGTAGCTGTCCGCGAAGAGCTTCTCCAACACCACGAGCGGCTGCGGCCCCCGGGCCGCCGCGAGCTGCAGCGTCCAGTTGCGCCAAGCCGGCTCGTTCGAAGCGACGCCCGCACCCGCGGTGTGATGGCGAGCGAGGGCCGCCACGGGCGCGGCGGAAGGCTGCGCCGAAATCGAGCGTGCGGGGCTCGGAGGAGGGTCGCTCTGCCCCGCCGGCTCTGCGCCGTCCGGCCCAGGGTGGCCCGGGCCGCACCCGTCGTCCGCGCCGCTCGTGCTGCCGCGCGCGAGGCGACTGGCCGCGCCGCGAACGGGGGTCAGAACGTCGCGAAGCGCCACGGGATCGCCGTATCCGCCGATGAGCGCATCGCGTTCGTCGAGGACGAGCGCCACCGGGCGGTTTTGCCCCGCCCTCGCCAGAAACCGCAGATCGGCGCAATCGGAGGGGAGAAGCGCCCCGAGGGAACCTGACGCCCCGACCATCGGACCCATCACGATCGCGAGGCCCGCGGCTCCCGTCCGCCGAGCGCGATAGACCTGATCGCTGAGGGCCGAGTCGCGGTCGCCGGCGCTGGCCATGCTCGGTCCGGGCGACCCGCGCACGCCCAGTTCGCGCTCGATGGCCTCGTCGACCGCATCCCCCAAGCGGCCCCGGGTCGACGCGTCGATGTTCTCCACGTGCACGACCATGAGGCCCAGTCGCCGCAGTTCCAGGCAGGCGTGCTTGCGATCGTCGAGGCCGACGAAGCGAACACCGGCCGCAGCGACTCGACCGGCACCCTCCGCGCGGTCTCGGTCGCTGCCGAGAAGGGCGCCTGAGGAAGCGTCGCGGGCCGGGTCCGCGGGGTCGGGTAACGGGAGAACATCGTCGAACGATTCGTCCATGGGCGCGCGAGGCGATGTAGTCACGGTCAGGCCCGTACGGCCCAGTTTGTGGCCGGTGGCGCGATTCCCTGCTCACCTCCTGCAGGCCGCGTTGCCTACGGGAGAGCCAACAAGATGCGCTCGCTCTGTTGGGCGCGGGGGGTGTTGACCGTGCGCCGGCCGATGTTATCTTCTACGTTGTTCCCTCTGCCGGGTCCGCGATTGTCGGCATCACATGGATCCCTTGCGATCACGAACCAGGGGGGTCATGATCACCCCGTGAGCAAGCCGGGCCGCCCGCCCTCGGGGCGGATAAACTCGGAAGCCTAAAGCGTGGTCAGCGCTCCCCACCTAGCCGTTGGCTAGGGGTTCATGTCGTCCGGCACACGGCCTAGGCGGTAAGGAACGACCTCGTGCGGGCGGGCTTCGTTGAGAAGTGCCGCCCGCACCCTATTTGGGGACCCTTCGTTTCGGCCGCACCCGCGTGGGGTCGCTCATTCGAACGCCAACGTGGCCCCTTCGCCCGCCCGCGCGATTCGCCCGGCGATGACCGCGAGGAGCGTCGTCACGCGGCCTTCGGTCGCACCGATCACCGCGTCAGAAAGGAGCGGCGTGCCAGGCGTCTCCTCACCAAGCGCGGCGCGCAGCGTGGCGTCGTCGAGCGCGCGCAGCGCCGTCACGAACGCCCGCGAGAATCGGAGGACGCGACGAATGCGCGAAAGCTGCTGCCGAAGGTCGGCGACTCCGGGGTGCTCGTAGAATGC
Source organism: uncultured delta proteobacterium (assembly GCA_963831555.1). GTDB lineage: Bacteria > Myxococcota_A > Polyangia > Polyangiales > Polyangiaceae > Palsa-1150. The sequence continues at coordinate 66,797 of CAWHQT010000004.1, read as the reverse complement.
GCCGTCGTTGTCGACGAAGAGAAGCGTATCGTTCGCGCCGCCCCGCGCGATGTTCCCGCCGCTCCATCGATCCCAGTTCGCGATCACGTAGTCGAAGGCGAGCATGGTCGAGATGGCGCTCGCCAGGGGGCGGTCGGGAGCCTCCGGAGCGGAATCCTCGCGCGTGAGCCACGCGGTCCATTTCGCGCGCCATGCCGGCTTTTCGAGCGCAACGTCTCGATAGTTCTCTATCCACGGAATCAGCGCGCCCCGCACGCGCCCGTCGGCGTCGATCCGGGCTTTGCGCGTGAAGTCGGCTTTGCCTTCGGCCGTGTCGAACGCGCCCCCGAGCTCCGACGCCACGAACGATCGCGGCGCGGCGCGGGGCACGTTGTCGAGTCCCAGGGCGCGCGCGAGGCGGTAGGCAGCGATCTCCCCCTTGTAGCGGCAATCGCCCAGGGGCAACGTCGAGCGAGGCTTGTAGGCGGCTATGAGGCCGCCTTGGAGGCGGACTTTCAGAACGTACGACGTGTGGCCGATGCTCTTGACCGCCGTCGGTCTTGCGAGCTGGTAGGGGTCGAGCACTGCGGCCGCGTCGGCGGCCGCGCCCGCGTCGGCGCCCGCGTCGGCGCCTGCGGCCGCGTCGGCGCCTGCGGCCGCGTCGGCGCTTGTCGTCGTTCCTCCGCACGCGATCGCGGTGAACGCGATGCACGCGATGGCACGGGCCCTAGAGAACGCGTTCGCGCAAAAACGTTTCGATCCGCGCATTGACGAGGTCTGGCTGCTCGATGGGCGCAACATGCGAACCTCGCGGCACGATCATGAGCTCGCCCTTGGGAATCGCCTCGGCCATCGCCTGCGCAAGGAACGCCGGCGTGAACGTGTCGCGCTCGCCCGCGATGACGAGGACCGGTACGTCGATCTGAGAAAGCAGGTCCCCCGCCGTGTGCCGGCCCGCCGCGTTCAGCATGCGTAGGAACATGGGAAAATCGACGTGCGTCATATGCGACAGGTACGGAAGCATGTCGTCGGGATGCACGCGATCCGGATCGATCTCGCCGGCCTTGAGCGCCACCGCGAGCGACAGGCGCGCGGGCAGCCGGCTCCAGATCGCACGAACGACGTCCGGCGCTTTCTGGGCCAGGTCGAGTAGCTTCGGCAGAATCAGATCGAGCAGCGGCACGCCGTGGAACGTGCTCGTCATGTTGCCGAACGTTCCACAGAGAAGCACCAGCCCGCGAACGAGGTGGGGTCGCTGCCGGTAGGTCTCCAACGCAACCTGGCAGCCCATCGAGTGTCCCATCAGAACGCAGGGCGGATCCCCGATGTGCCGCCGCACCGATTCGAGGTCGTCCGCGTGAGCGGCGATGTCGATGCGGTCGGGATTCGCCGGCGGCGCGCTTCGCCCGTGCCCGCGGTAATGCCAATGTACGAGTGGGACGGTCCCCGCGAGCGCGTCCCACGCGTATTTCCAGATGTAGCCGTCGCAAAGAATCCCATCGCTGAGAATCGCATGCGGGCGCTCGCGCACGTTTCCCCTGACTCTCGTCTCGACGTAGAGCCGGGTACCGTCTGCGGCGATGGCAAACGACTCGCGATCGGTCTGCCGCACTGTAACGAATGTGCCTTGTGCCGAGGTCAGCCGGCCTCCTCGTCCTCGCCGCCTTCGACATCATTTACGCTCGGTAGCTTTTTGATCTCGGTGCGCGAAATCTTCCATGCGCGCTGCACGACCCAAGAGAGCGATCGGTCGAGCCGAGCCGCCTCCTCTTTGATTTCCTGCAACATCGATTCGGGAAAGTACAAGCTCTGCTTGCGCTTGTCGGTTTTTGAACCGGGCTGGTTCGCAATCGACTCCTTGTCACTCGTCGCCAAGGGAGGCCTCCTTCGGGTGGACAGCGCGAACGTATGCGGCGCGCTGCGTTCGCTTTCACAAGAGTACCGCAACTATCGGCCTCCGTACGTTCAGGATCAAGCATCCTGCGCGTTTGCTGCCGCATCGGCCTCCCGGGGGGCTCCAGGGGCAACCTCTTGCGCTCGGTTTTCGCTCGCTACGAAGGGCCGTCGTTTTCTGTCCGGCGGCGGCCCTCGGTCGCGGCGAATGCAGCAAAACGCCCTCCGGCGCAGTAGCTTTTGCCTTCCCATGCGATCTTTGCTCGAGACCTTGCGCGGCCCTTCCATCGTCGGGCTCGCCATAGCCCTTGCCTTTGCAGGCGGCGCCTGTGCGACGGCGACGGCCATGGGGGGGCGGCGGCCGGGGGCGGGCCCCGGGGATGCCCCTTACGCTGCGCTCGCGCAGTTGGGCCGCGTGCTCGTGCAGGTGGAAAACGACTATGTCGACCCGGTCGATCGCGCCAAACTCGTCGACGGCGCGATCAAAGGCATGGTTTCGGAGCTCGATCCTCATTCGAGCTACATGCCGCCGGACGAATTTCAGGCTTTCCAAAGCGACACGGAGGGGGAGTTCGGCGGCATCGGAGTCGAAGTCGAGCTGCAAAACGAAGAGCTCGTGGTCCTGTCGCCGATCGAGGGGTCACCGGCCTGGCGCGCGGGGATTCGAAGCGGAGACGTGATCGTGAGCGTGGACGGCAAGGATCCCACCGTCGAGCCGCTCGACAAGCTCGTCAAGCGCTTGCGTGGCGCTCCGGGCTCCCACGTGAAGGTCGGTGTGAGGCGACGCGGCGCGCCGGACGTGTTGGCCTTCGATCTGCGCCGGGAGGTGGTCCACGTGGCGAGCGTCTCGTCGGCCCTTCTCGCGGACCGCGTCGCCTACGTGCACATCAAGCAATTCCAGGAGCACACGCATGACGAACTGCTCGACGCGGCGGCCAAGCTTCGCGTGCGCGCCCGCGGCGCCATCGCGGGAATCATCGTCGACATGCGGAGCGATCCGGGCGGGCTGGTCGATCAGGCCGCAGACGTGGCCGACGAGTTTCTCGAGGGAGGCGTCATCTACACCGCGCGCCATCGCGGCGAAATCGTGGACCAGGTGAACGCTCGGTCCGGGGGAGTGTTCGCGCGCGAACCGTGCGTCGTGCTCGTGGACCAGTACACGGCGAGCGCCTCGGAGCTGGTCGCGGGCGCGCTGCAAGACAACCGGCGGGCGACCGTCGTGGGCGAGCGAACGTTCGGCAAGGGGAGCGTGCAAGCCATCGTGGCTCTCCCGGGGGGAGCCGGAATGCGCCTCACCGTCTCGAGGTACTACACGCCCAGCGGCCACGCGATTCAAGCCGACGGGGTGCATCCGGACGTCGTCGTGGAGACCAAGAAGGACGAAGGAGGCGTGTCGTATCGAGAGAAGGATCTCGAAGGCCATCTCGCGCCCGAGCCCGGCGGGTCCCCCGGGGGATTGCCCAAAAGCGTGGTCGTGGTCGTCGCCGCCACCGAGAGTGACGCCGGGCCGCCGAGCGTTGCGTCGACCGGGAGCGAGGCGGACGAAGTCCCCGTGGATCCCGAGAAGGGCCGCGATTCGGTGCTCAGGGTCGGCTGGGAGGTCCTTCATCAGGCGATTTCGCGGGCCGGTTCGGGGTCGGTGAGTTCGCCATAGCTTCGCTCGCCGCCGCTCGCGGGGGGGGGGGGGCCCAAAAGCTTCGCGGCTCGCGCTGCGGCGCGGGCTCCGGCGCGGGCTCCGCTCGCGACCGCTCCCAGCCAGGTTCGCGGCTCGTCGGCGACCACCTCGCCCGCGGCAAACAAGGCCCGGTCGTCCCCCTTGCCGTTCTCGTCGTCGTTCGTGAGGACTCCGGCGCAATCGATGAGCGCATCGGTGGCGAACGGCCGTGACAGCGACTCGGGGGCATAGCCGAAGAGCGATCCCGCCGCCTCGAGCGGGCGACCGTAGGCCCCCAGCGTGAAGGGAGCGAGGACCGTGAGTTGGAGCGGCGGCCGGGCCATCGGCGGCAGCTCTGTGGCAAAGATCGCGTCGGACGGTGCGTATGCGAGGCCCCCTCCGATGAGACCGCCGGTCGCGAGGACGACGGTTCTTGCGTCGAAGGCCTCGCCGCGTTCGCCGCTCACCCGCCACAGCGTGCCTCGCCGTTGCACCTCGGCGGCGCGTGCGCGGACCACCGAGACCCGGGCCGAGGCGAGCGCTCGATCGCGCGCGTGCTCGAAGCGAAATCCGGCGGGCCCGCCGGGCAAGGCGATCGCTTCGCCGCACGGAACGCCGACCTTGGCGGAAAGCGCGTCGGCGCGGGCCCGCTCGACGCCGAGCATGGGGGGAAGCGCGATCGCGCAGTAGCGTCCGTTGGCGCGACCGAGCGCATCGCGCAGGCGCTCCGCGAGCCAGTCCAGACGGTCGTCGGCGTCGTGCCGCGCGGCGAAGTCGGCGTCGGGGATCGCTTCTTCATCGCGGTAGCGAACGAGCGCTCCATCGAGCGCCTCGAACGCATGGCGTCCTTCGCATCCTTCGCGCCAGGCGGCGGCGAGGGCCGTGGCGTCCCACCCGGAACGGCGGCACCGGGCGACGCCGACGAGCCCTCGCAGGGGCCGGATGTCCAGAAGGGCCCGATCGTGACCCCGCGCCGGCCGGACGACGCCGGCCATCGTGAGAAGCGTGGCGCCCCCCTCCGGAGCGGCGTAGGCCCCCTCGAGCGCTTCGAGGACCGCCACCACGGCGCTCGGAATGGCGTCGTCCGAAGGTCGTTTCGCCCCCCATTGAACCGAGTCGACGGCGCCGGTCGCGAGCGTCGAAGCTCCCGCCCCGCCATCGAGGAGCACCACACGGGCTCCGGTCCGGACCGCCGTGATCGCCGCGGCGGTTCCCGCAGCGCCCGCCCCGAGGACGACGACGTCGGCGATCAAAGACGCCTCGTGATGGCCCTCGCGCGCGCTTTCCGCCGTCATGCGAGTTCGCCGAGCGACGACCGAACGTGCGCCGAATTCAGCGCTTCCTGGCGCGCTTGGTGCGGTCCCAGCGCCACGATGCGGCTCCGAGCGCTGTGTTCGAGAAACTCGAACGCCGTAGACCGCGCGAACGCCGCGGGAAGGCCCAGCTCCTCGGCAACGATCTGGCCGCAGCGGGCCGCGCAGCGCATCCCGCCGCAAGCGCCCAAGCCCAAGCGCGTTCGCCGCGCGACGGCGTGAACCGAGAGCGCCATTTCATTTCGCACGCAGTGCCGCACCTCGGCTTCCAGCACGGGCTCGCAGACGCACGTGACGTCCCGTTCGCTCGCGCGGAGCGACATGCGATTGAAGATGCGCGGCGCGCGCGATCCGTGCCGATAGACGAGCCGCCGCGCGGCCACGGGCGTCACCCGGTATGCGTTCGCGAGGGCAAGGGCATCGGGAAGGCGGTCGCCTCCGGGCAAGGGGCTCGTATGGGTCGAGCAAGGCACCGAGACGTCGAAGTCGAACGGCGCGACCTTGTCGCAGAGCTCCTGGGCGAACCATCGGTAACTGGCGAGCTTGCCGCCGATCATCGAATAAATGCCCGGCGCCCCGTGAGCGGCGTGCTCCACCACGCGGTGGTCGCGCGAAAGGGCGTCCTCGTTGCGGCCGTACGCGTAGAGGGAAGGCCTCACGGCGGCGTACGTGCCGATCGCACGAGCCAGGCGAACGCTCGGGTACACGCGGGCGATGCCCTGGACGAGGTAGCGCACCTCCTCGCTCGTCGCGCGAACGTCGTCGAGGTCGCCGTAGTAGTCGTCGTCGGTCGTGGCGAGGAGACTTGCGTTCTGCCAGGGGTAAACGAAGATCCGCCGACCATCGATGGCTTCGGAGAGGATCCCGTAGTTGCCGATGCGCCGGTCGAACACGACGTGAATCCCCTTGCCCGGCCGCACGCGCACGGCCGGCGGGGGCAGGTGGCCCAAGGCCGCCGTGAGGGGGGCCCACGCGCCGGTCGCGTTCACCACGACGCGGGCGCGCACGCGAATCAACCGAAGGCTCGACCGGTCGCGCGCGTGGACGAGGTAACGCGAGCGGCCGGGACCGGGCGTCTTCGCGATGGATTCGACGCTGGCGCGGACGTGCACACGCGCGCCGTGTTCGACGGCGTCCACCGCGTTGAGGACGCACAGCCGGACGCCGTCCACCCCCCACTCATCGAAGCTTATCCCCCCCACGAAGTCGCCCACGAGCCCCGGTTCGAGCTGGGCCATTTCGTCCGGCGTCAGCCGGCAATGCCGCTCTCCACGCTTGAGCGGCTGGTAGTCGTCATACGCGCGGAAATAGGCGTCGACGAGCTCGAGAGTGATGCGGCTCATCGGCCCGCTTCGGAGGGGCATCAAGAACGGAATGCGAAAGAGCAGATGCGGCGCGATCTGCTGGATGTACCCCGCGTCGCGGCACGACGTCTCCGTGACGTGGGGGGCTTGCGACAAGTAGCGCACACCGCCGTGGATCATGCCGCTCGAGTTGCCGCTCGCGCCGAAGGCCAGATCGCTGCGTTCGAAGAGCGCCACGCGGAGGCCGCGCAGGGCGAGGTCGCGGGCCACGCCCGTACCGTTGATGCCGCCCCCGATGACGACGGCGTCGACCTCGTCGACGTCGGCGGCAAACGGTTCGTGCGCGACCGGCATGAGGTCCGCGCTATCGGGCGGCTGCCCAACCGCAGGCGCGGCCCCATCGGAACGCGCCCCCCGACCGAAGTCCGTCACGCCGCCGGTCTTAGCACGCCGCCCGGGATCGATCGCCGCCTCCCCTTCGTCCCCCGCCGGAGGGTGGGCGACCTCTACGCGTCCCCCTCGCCCCCCCGATCCGCGCGGGCTCGCTTGCTCTTGCGCGCGAAACGATTGAGCACGCGATCGACCACGTCGAAGAGCTCGCGGTTGCCGTCCTGTTTGTGCTTGGCGACGCGGGCCGCGTACTTCGGCGCCTCCGCGAGAAAGAGGGAAAGCACATCCGGTTCGATGCGGGGTGCTTCGAGGCCGTATCCCAGGTGCTCGAGGTAGCGAGCGTTGAGGACCTGTTCATATTGATTGCCGACCGGGACGCTCAGGATGGGCTTGCCGAGGTACAAGGCTTCCCCGAGAAGCGAGAGGCCCCCGTTGCACACGACCGCCGAGGCCGTCGCCAGATCGTCGACGAAGCCCGCCTCGCTGAACTCCTTGAGCAGGCAGTTGCCGCGCCGCGCGCTGCGTCGCAAGCCATAGACCACGAACTGGCGCTCCCGAATGCGCTCGAGATGGTCGAGCAGCGTCGTATCGCTGGTGGACGTCTGGTACACGAGGACGTGGCCGCCCGGTCGGGCCCGCTTTCGTGCTGCGAGAATGGCTTCGCGCAAGATCGGAGGGACAAGGGTCGTGTCTTTGCGGTAGCGCGCCCGGATCGGCGGCTGAAAAAACGTGGTCACGACGTAGTGGTCGCAGCCCGGGAGCTTGGCCCGCACGAACGCCTTCGTCATCTGGTAGTCGAGTTTGGCCCCCTCCTTGGCAAACTTGCCGAGTCGGCACCGGCTGATGATCTGCTGGTTGTCGATGGAAAGGATGGGGATCCCGTGCCGCTTTGCGAACACGTAGGCGAACGAGTCGAAGTCGCTAATCACGGCGTCCGCCCGAAACCGCGACACGGTGTCGAAGTAAGCTCCCACGTTGGCCGCGAGCATCCACGGGGCGGCAAGGACGTTGCGCGCGAGCGTTCCCTCGCGGTCCACGCGGTTGTCGACGTAGCGAAGGGTGAGGCCACGAATCTCGACGACGTCGGGGAAGGATTTCGCGAGCAGCGCGTGCGCCCGCCCGCTGACCACGATCTTTACGACGTGTCCGCGTGACATCAGATGCTCGCAGACCACCTTGCTGCGGGTCGCGTGCCCCATTCCCTCGCCGACGATGCCGTAGAGGATTCGCATGGGCGCCATCGAACGGGAACTGCCGCGCGTAGGCTATCAGCCGCGGATGCGGACCGACCACGTGAGCTTCGCGAGGCTCTTCATGACGTTCGGGACGCGTTTGAACAGATTGATGCTCGGCGGGCGCTTTTCGATGATGTGCACGGGAACTTCTTTGATCACGATTCCGCTTCGATCGGCCCGGATGACGAATTCGCTGGCGAAGACGTCCTTGTCGACCAGGCACGCGCGCACGGCGCCGAGCAGGGCGGTGCGGCGGAAGGCCTTCAGTCCGTGCGTATCGGTTCCCCGGAAGCCGAGCAGGATTTTCAGCAGGGTGGAATAGGCGATGCTCGCCGCGTGGCGAATGAGCGGTCTTTCGTCTGCGGAGCCGACCGCCAACTTGCTTCCGATGACCATGTCCGCTCCGCCGCTTTCGAGAATATCGACGGCTTGCTTGTGGAAGTTCGTATCGCAGAGGTCGATCTCGTCGCAGAGAACGAGGTCTCCCCGAGCCAGCAGGATGCCTTGCTTCAGCGCTTTGCCGTAGTTCGGTTCGCCGAGGCTGATGATCTTCAGCTGGCTATCGGGATCGTCCTGGTATTTGGCTTCGAGCTCGTGCCCGATCTCCACGGTTCGGTCTTTGGAGCCGTTTTCGGCCAAGATGATCTCGTAGCTCCAGCCGAGCGGTTTCAGCCGCTCGCGCAGGTCCACGACGGCGGCGTGCAAGATCGCCTGCTCGTTGTAGATCGGGATGACGATCGAGATGTGGGGATGCGCGGGGGATGCGGCGGGATCGGGTCGCTCTGCTGCCATCGAAGGGATGCCTAATTACGAGATTGGGCGTGACTTGAACAGCGTTCTTGCAAACGGCGCGCGCCCGGGGGCAAGCCGCGGCGAGGCAGGGCGGGGGGTCACCCTCACGTCCAGCTCGCGACGAGCGCCCGCGCTTCGACGATGTTGTCCTCGATGGCGCAATACGTCCAGCCGCCATAGCGTCCGAGAGAAAAGATCCCGCGGGGCCTCAGGATCGACGTGAGACGCGCATGCTCGAACCGTGACCGCTCCGTGACGTGTACGTACGCGGGGTCCATCACCACCGAGTGCTCGGCGACGAGACGCTGGTCCGAAACGACGCCCTCGCGCCGGAGATCGGACAGCACGCGCGCGCGCATCGCGGGAATGTCGACGTGGCCGTTCTTGGGAAACCCGATCTCGACGTACAGGCTGAGCCGATCGGACTCGAAGATGTTGTCGTACCAACCGATCCGATAAAATACGGTCTCGCGGGACGGATAATAGACCCAGTGGACGTCGCGTTCGCCCTTACGGTCAAAGCCCAAGTTGAAGACGAGGACCTTGTTCCACGCCCAGGTCGAGGGGTCATTCTCCAGAGCGCACATGGCGACGAGACGGTTGAACGGGACGCTCGACACCAGCCGGTCGAAACGAATTTCGCGGCGCGGGGTCTTCGCGACTTTGCGCTCGATGTCGACGGACACCGCCGCTTCGCCGAGACCGATGGACGCCGGCACGACCGCGCTGGCGATCGCGCGAACGTATTCGATGGCCCCCCCACGGGGATACGTGAACGTCGCGTTGTAGCTCGCGTTGTCCGGCCGTTTCATGTTCGCGATGACGTCGGTCAAGTCGGCGTAGGGGAAGAATCGTCCCATCGCGTTCTTGTCCAACGTCGCCACGTCGCACGCGTAAAGCTTTTCGTTGTACGGAACGAGAAACTTGTCGCAGATGCTCCGCCCGAATCGGGCGTAGAGCATTTCTTTGAAATTGCCTTCGGGCGCCGCGAGATCGCGCTTCACGTCGCTCGAACGAGCGAAATAGAGGTCGTGGAGACAGTCGATGAACTCGTGCTGTTCGAGCTGATGAATGTTCTTCTGGAACGGAAAATCGATGCGACGTCCCCCGTACGCGATGAACGTCTTCTTCTGCACGACGCGAACGGATTGCCCCGGCATGCGCTCGACCAGCCACCGCTCGATCTCGGGGTGCTTGAAATGGAAGAAGTGGCCCGAGTAGTCCCAAACGAAGCCGTCCCGCGTTACCGTCTTGCACCAGCCGCCGATTTCCGAGTCGGCCTCCAGAACGAGGTAGTCATCGTCCCCGCGCTCCGAAAGCGCCGCGGCGGTGGCCAGGCCGGTTACCCCTGCCCCCAGGATCAGCGTGCGGACCGATTCCATCGCGTGAACGTCTCCCCAGGTTCTTCGTGCCGGATTCAGGTCCGACGCGCCCTCGGGTAGCTCCCGAGATGCTTGAGCATGGGGCACTTTTCGCCCAGCCTTCGCATGGCGTTGGCGACGCTCGCGTCGTCCCGGTGTCCTTCGAGCTCGGCGAGAAAGACGTAGTCCCACGGCTTCTCACGGCTGGGTCGTGACTCGATCCGAAAGAGGTTGATCCCCTCCTCGTCGAAGACGGTCAGGACGCGCAAGAGGGCGCCCCGCCCGCCGCCGTCCCGCAGACTGAACGCGAGGGTGGTCTTGTCGTCGCCCGTGCGCGCGGCGTCTTCGAGCGAGACGATGACGAAGCGGGTGAAGTTCTCCGGATGGTCCTGAATGCGCTCGCGGAGCACGGGCAATCCGTAGATCTCCGAAGCAAGCCGACTGGCGATGGCGGCACCCCCCGGGTCCACGAGCGCTTCGCGCACTGCGGCCGCCGTCGACGTCGACTGGACGAGCTGGGCTCCGCTCAGGTGCTTGACGAGCCAGAGGCGGCATTGCCCCAGCGGCTGGGGGTGCGAGTAAACGCGTTCGATCGAGGCGAGTCCGGCGGCGCGCGTGAGGAGGCATTGGGATACTTCGAGCTCGAACTCCGCGCGAATAAGGAGGTCACTCGCGACGAGGGCATCGACCGCGTGAATGACGGAGCCCTCGGTGGAGTTCTCGATGGGAACGATCCCGTCCTGGGCCTGGCGCCGGCTGACGGCATCGAACACGCCTTCGAGCGTGGTGGCCTCGCAATACGCGGCGGCAAGACCGAAAAAGGCGCGCGCGGCCGCGTGGGAAAATGTTCCTTCGGGACCAAGGTACGCGACTTTGATTGGCTCCTGCAGCGCCAGGCATGCGCCCATGATCTCGCGGTAGACCGCGCGGATTGCGCTCGCGGGAAAGCGGCCGGCCCGCGCCGCGAGCCGGTCGAGCACCATGCGCTCGCGCGCGGGGTCGTACGTGGGAAGATTGGCGTCGCGCTTCGCATGCGCGACGTCCCCCACGACGCGGGCGCGGTCGTCGAGAAGCTGGAGGATCTGGTCGTCGAGGGCGTCGATGCGTTTGCGCAGGTCGTCGAGAGCCACGGAGTCCTTGAAGGGGTGACCGAAATTCGACGTGGGGGAGGCCTCGGGAGGGAGCGCATCTCCCCCACGAAGACGTTGACCGTAAGGGCCGCCCGGCGGTTCCAGCGGCGCGAAGCGTAGTACATCGCATCGAGCGGCGCGACGGGAACGAGCCCGCGCCCGCGCCCGCGCACGGATCGAGTTTGGGCTAGCGGCGCTGGCGTCCTCGGCGTAATGAATCCACGTAACGTACGAAAAGCGGGTGACCCCGCGTCCGTGATTTGGCGCGGTCGCGTGGTCCACGCCACCTGCAATTGCGCTCGTTTCAAAGGAGTCCTCGCGATGGCCGAAGGCATGAACCGCGTGATGCTGCTCGGAAATCTCGGGGCAGACCCGGAGCTTCGCGTGACCCCGGGTGGCCAAGCCATCCTCAAGCTCCGCCTCGCGACCAACGAGACCTATCTCGACCGCAACAACGTTCGCCAAGAGCGAACGGAATGGCACCGCGTCACGGTATGGGGCCGCCGCGCCGAGGGCCTGGGCAAGATCCTTCACAAGGGGGACGTGCTCTTCGTCGAAGGCCGCTTGCAAACCTCGAGCTACGAGAAGAACGGCGAGAAGCGGTACTCGACCGAGATTGTAGCCAGCAACATCCTGCTCCCCGGCGGGGGCCGCGGCCGCGGTGAGGGCGCGCGCGAAGGCGGGTCCGCTCGGCCGCCGCGCGAAACCGCGGACGCACCGTTCGATGACTTCGCCGATCCGGGCGGCCCGAGCGGTCCCAGCGGCGGCAGCGGGAACACCGAGAACACCGAGGACGATATTCCGTTCTGACGGTGCGGTCGGAAAAGGAAAGGGGGGAGAGCGAATCTCCCATCTCCCCCAAAACCTGGCTCGTGAGTCGAGTGTGACTGGAAATGGAAGTTGGGGGGCTTGGGGGGAGAGAATCTCCCCCCAAAACCTGGCTCGTGAGTCGAGTGTGACTGGAAATGGAAGTTGGGGGGCGTGGGGGAGAGGATCTCCCCCAAAACCTGGCTCGTGAGCCCGGCTTTTGGCCCGTGGCAACGACAAGCCCGGTCGGCCCCTTGCGCTCCATTGAGGAATCGCTAGGTTGCGCGGTTGCTATGAAGGAAGGCATCCACCCGAACTATCCCGCCGCGCGCGTTGCGTGCGCTTGCGGTAATCAATTCATCACGCGATCCACCCGCGGCGACTTCCAGATTGACGTCTGCTCTGCGTGTCACCCGTTTTACACCGGTACGCAGAAGCTGATTGATACCGCGGGACGGGTCGATCGCTTTCGCAGGCGCTACGAGAAGAAGGTTCCGGCCATCAAGGCAAGCGAGCCGAAGTCCGCCGAGGTCAAGTAGCGGTCCGAGGGTGCTCGGCGTACCGGCGTCGAGCGTGGGTCCGCCCCGTATGACAGCCATGCCCGCTGCAGCTCCCCGACCGTACATCGGCGGTCAGGCCGTACTCGAGGGCGTGATGATGCGCGCCCCCGGGTCGTTCGCCGTGGTCGTCCGGCGAAGCGACGGGAGTCTTCACGTGCGCGAGAGGGCCGTGCCGGACGCGGTGCGGGGCGTCGCCCGATGGCCCTTCGTTCGAGGGATCGCTACGTTGGTCGAATCGCTGCGGATGGGCAACGAGGCCTTGCGGTTCAGCGTCGAGCAGGCCGAAATGGACATGGCGTCGGGAGCGGGCCGTCCCCCCGTTCTGAGCGTCCTCACGGCGTTCGGGATCGCGTTTTGCGCCTTGGTCACGAGGAACGACGCGGAGCCGGCCACTGCGGGCAAAGCCGGTCGTCGCTCGGGAGCGGGCGGAATGTGGGTGCTCGGGCTCGCGGTCGTGTTTTTCGTCGCGTTGCCCCAGGTGGCCGCCGCGGCCATCGACCGCATTTTGGGCCTCGGTCTTCCGGTGCAGAGCGCCGGCTTTCAGGCCATCACGGGGGGGCTCAAGCTCGCGATCGTGGTCGGCTACATGGTGGCGATACGGCGTGTACCCGAGATTCGCCGCGTTTTTCAGTATCACGGCGCCGAGCACAAGACGATCAGCACGTACGAGGCGGGCGAACCCCTGACGGTGGCCAACGCGCGCACGAAGACCACGCTGCACCCGCGCTGCGGCACGACCTTTTTGGTCATGGTCGCGATCGTATCGATCCTCGTCTTCACGGCGCTCGGCGCCGTCCTGCCTCGAATCGCGAGCGGCAGCGCCGTGCTCGACAACGTCGTCTTCTTTGCGGCCAAGCTTCCATTTTTGCCCGTTCTCGTCGCGATCACGTTCGAGCTCCAGCGGCTCTTCGCTCGGTACTTCTCGACGGGGCCGCTGCGCGCCCTCTTGTGGCCGGGATTCCTCGTGCAAAGGATCACCACGGCAGAGCCCGACGATGCGCAGCTCGAGGTGGCGCTCGCCAGCCTGCGGGTGACGCTTTTCCGGCCGGCGCAAGGCCACGCGCGAACCGACCGCCAAGCGGGCGGCCACGCCACAGACGAAGGCGACGTGGAGTTCGCGAGTTACGACGCGCTTCTTTTGGCCGACAAGCTCCGGTAAGCGCCGGGCGGGCCGTCCGTGGCGACGCCGAGACACACGCGGCGCTGTGGATGCGCCTTGCGATCGCGCGGTCGGCCCGCGGCGGCTGCGCGAAATGGTTATGCTAAGGGCTGGGATCCATGCTTCCAATTGAACGGCTGGAACAGCTTGCGCGTCGCTATGGCGAGCTCGAAGAGGTTCTGTGCCGTCCGGAGGTGCTGACCGATCGCGCACGATCCACGAAGCTCAACAAAGAGCGAAGCGACCTCGAGCCTCTCGTTGGAGCGTTTGGTCGCTATCGAGACATCGAGAAGAGCATCGTCGAGAACGAACAGGCGCTCGCGGATCCCGAACTTCGCGACTTGGCGCAGGCCGAGCTGCAGGGCCTGTTTCACGAGCGCGCCGCGCTCACGCAAGGCATTCAGCTCCTCCTCCTTCCGCCCGATCCCAACGAGCGAAAGAACATCATCCTCGAGATTCGCAGCGGCGAGGGGGGCGAAGAGGCCGCGCTCTTCGCCGCCGACCTCTTTCGCATGTACGCGCGGCATGCCGAGGTGAAGGGGTGGAAGATCGAGGTGTTGTCGTTGAGCGAAAGCTCCACGGGGGGCCTCAAGGAATGCATCGCGCTGGTTACGGGCAAGGACGTGTACTCGCACCTGCGGTTCGAAGGCGGCGTTCATCGCGTGCAGCGCGTGCCCGCCACCGAGCAGCAGGGGCGCATTCACACGTCGACCGCGACCGTGGCCGTCCTCCCGGAGGCGGACGAGGTGGACATCCAGCTCGAAGAAAAGGACTTGGACATCAGCATCGCGGCGAGCGGCGGTCCGGGCGGCCAGGGCGTCAACACGACCAACAGCGCCGTGCAGATCCTGCACAAGCCGAGCGGCATCATCGTCAAGTGCCAGGATGAGCGCTCGCAGCTCAAGAACAAAGCCAAGGCGTTGAAGGTGCTCCGCAGCCGGCTGCTCGATCTCGAGCGCGAGAGGCAGGAGGCCCAGGAAGCCAAGACGCGCCGTAGCATGGTCTCCACGGGCGAACGGTCGCAAAAGATCCGCACGTACAACTTCCCGCAGAACCGCGTGACCGACCACCGCATCCGCCTCACGCTGGCCAAGCTCGATCGCGTCATCAACGGCGATCTCGACGAGATGGTGACCGCGCTCCGCACGCATCATCAAGCCGAGCGCCTTCAGGCCGCCGGCGTCGCGCTGGCGGGGGCTCCACTGGACTTCGATGACTCGGCGGAGACGTGACGTGCGCCCCCCGTTCGAGCGCGACGCACTCGTCGCCGGGATGACGCTGGTCCCCGCGCTCATCTCGCGTAACCGCAATTTCGCGCTCTTCGAGGACCACGAGATGCGGCGCGCCCGCGTGCGTGCCGCGCTCCTCAGGGGCATCGTTCGCCAGCTCACGGGCGCGCACGGCAAAGTCGAGGCGCTCGAGGTGGTGGCCGCCCTGGGGGCGCGCGAGCTCCGCTACCGGGTTCCGGGCATTCGGATGGACCGGCGAGCCGTTCTCACGGATCTTGAATACTCGTGCGTGGCGTACCTCGCCGGTCGGGCCCGCGTGACCGGTCTGGCCGCGGACGAAGAAGACCGCGCCCGGATCGAGGCTGCTTTGCGGCGCCTGTCGGCGGGGCTCAAGCTCGGCGAGGTCGACCCGAGGCTTGCGCCGTAGTGGACCGCGTGTTCGGTGGTCTATGCTTGCGCCGCCATGTCCGACTGCCTTTTTTGCGAAAATCGCATCACGGATCATTCCCGCGCAGATTCTCTTCGAGAATGCGGACACGATGGCCTTCCGGGACATCCGCCCCGTGGCCCCCGCGCACGCGCTCGTGGTGCCCAAGGCGCACGTCGCGGGCATGCACGAGGCGGACGCCGATACCCTCGGCCGCGTAGTGGCCGCCGCGCGCGATGTGGCCCTCCAGCTCGGGCTTGGGGCGACGGGCTACCGACTCGTCATCAACGACGGCGCCGACGCGGGGCAGAGCGTCTTTCACTTGCACTGCCATGTGCTGGGCGGGCGGCCGCTCGCGTGGCCGCCGGGATGAACGAAGTCGGCATTGCGCTTTGCTTTCTCCGTCCGTCGCGCGGGCCCGGCCGGGCTCCGCGGGGCGTGTTCCACGCCGGGCGGGCGCGCGCTTCGGTGACGTTCACGGACGTGCCGCGCGCGTGCCGACACCGTACGTGCAAAAGTGCCCAACGCCATCTCGCCTCTGCCCATGCCGTCATCTCGAACTGAACGCACCTTTCTCGAGTCCGTCCATGCCGGCGTCCTGGCCATCGACGGCGCCATGGGGACTCAGCTCTATGAGCGAGGGGTCCTCTACAGTGCGTGCTTCGAAGAGCTGAACGTCTCGAGACCGGAGCTCGTCGCGAAGGTGCACGATGACTATTTGCGCGCCGGAGCGCAGGTCATCGAGTCCAATACGTTCGGAGCCAACGCGCTCCGGCTCGAGAAATACGGGCTCTCATCACGGGCACGGGAGCTCAACGTCGCCGGCGTGCGCATCGCGCGCGAGGTGGCGGCCGGCCGTGCGTACGTCCTCGGGGCGATGGGGCCGAGCGGGTACTTCCTCGGCGAGGCCGGGCAGGTCAACACCGACGACTGGACCAAGGTCAAGGCCGTCCTGATGGACCAGGCGCGCACGCTCGTCGAGGCGGGCGTCGACGCGCTCGTGGTCGAAACGATGAGGCAAACGCCGGAGCTACGCGCCGCCGTCGAAGCGGCGGTGGAGGCAGCGGAAGGCCGCGTGCCGGTCATCGCGAGCGTATCGCTCGACGAAACGGGCCGCATGGCCGAGGGAACGCGGGCCGAAGAGGTCGCGCGCCTCGTGCGAGAGTGGGGCGCGAGCTTGGTCGGGGTCAACTGCTCGGAGGGCCCGATGGGGGTACTCTCCGCGGTCGAAAAGATGATTCCGGTGGGCCTTCCCGTGCTCGCCGCGCCGAACGCCGGTCTGCCCCGGCGGGTCGACGAACGAATGGTCTACGTGTCGACGCCGGAGTATTTCGGCGTCTATGCGCGCCGCATGTTCCGGCTGGGGGTTCGGCTCGTGGGGGGCTGCTGCGGCACCACCCCCGAGCATATCCGGCGCATCGCGGCGGCGGCGCGCATGGCCGCGGCCGCGGGAGACGGAGAGCTCAAGGGGGATGACGAAAGCGTGCGCGAAACGCTCGTGGTCGGTCACGCCATCCGCGCCAGCGTTCCTCCCGGCGCCATCGTCCCCGCGCCGTTCGGTGAGCGGAGCGCGCTCGCCGCGAAGATCGCGCAGGGAAGGTTCGTGGTCTCCGTGGAGGTCAATCCGCCCGTTGGACTCGACCCGTCGCGCGCGGTCGCCGCGGCCACGATGCTCAAGCGGGGGGGAATCGACGCGGTCAACATCGCCGATGGGGCCCGCGCGCAGGCCCGCATGAGCAACCTCGCGCTCGCGGTGCGCGTCACGCGCGAGGCGGGGATCGAAACGATCCTTCACGTGTGCGGGCGCGATCGCAACCTGCTGGGCACCCTCGCCCACCTGCTCGGGGCCCACGACCTGGGCCTTCGAAACCTGGTCGTCATCACGGGGGATCCGCCCAAGATGGGTGACTTCCCGGACGCCACCGCCGTGTACGACCTGGACTCGATAGGCATTCTGAAGCTCGCCACGCGCCTCGACCACGGCGTAGACCCCGGCGGCAAATCCCTCGGCGCCGGCACGCGTTTTCTTCTCGCCACGGGAGCGGAGCCGGCCGCGCTGAATTACCCGCGCGAACTCGCGCGGCTACGGGACAAGAAGGCCGCCGGAGCGGAGCTCGTGATGACCCAGCCCGTCTACTCGCCCGAGGTCCTCGCGCGCTTTCTCGATGACGTGGCCCCACTCGAGCTGCCCGTGCTCGTCGGGCTCTTGCCGCTGGCGAGCTACCGTAACGCCGAGTTTCTGCACAACGAAGTCCCGGGAATGCAGGTACCCGAGGCCATACGCGAGCGAATGCGAAAGGCAGGCGACGCCGTCCACGCCCGAAAGGAGGGGGTCGCCATCGCGCGCGAAATGCTCGCGTCCGTTCGCGGGCGGGTGCAAGGCGCATACATCATGCCGCCGTTCGAACGCTACGAGCTCGCTCTCGAGGTGATCGACGGCTTCTTGGACTCCGAGAGGCCATGACGGATCCCGGGCGGTCGCTCGGCCAAGGGCTCGCGGCCGGCATCGCTCTGTGGGCGCTGGGGGCTTGCCACAAGCCCGCCGGCGCCGCGGAAGCCGACGTCCCCGACGTCGTCCCAACGGGGGTTCCCGTCGAAGAATCGCCTTGGAAGGCCGGGCCTCCGCCGGTTCTTCCGGCCCGATGCCGTGCGGGCGCCCCGGCCCTCGTTCTCGACCCAAACGTGGACGCATCCGATCTCGAGATCGGCGATGCGATCGAGACTTCTGCGGGCTACGCCGTGGGCCTTCTGCATCGCACGCCGCGAGGTCGCGTGGCCGCGGTGGGATGGCTCGGACCGGACGCGAACGGCCCGCCGCGTGTCATCGACCTCGGGCCTGCGATTGGCGACGGGCCGCCGCCCCGCCTTTCCGTTCGCGGGGGCGACTTGGTCGCCGCGGCGTACAACCTGCCGGGCGAGAGCCGCGCGCAAAACGACGGAAACAGGGCGCGCGATCTCACGCTTTATACCGTCGCCGCGACCGGGGCGCCGTCGGTTCTGGTGAACGTGTCGCAGCAACGCGACGACTCTCTCGCCTTCGACATGGCCTTTGCGCCGGCCTCCACGCACGGGGTGCCCGCACAGGAGCCGGCGCGACCGGGGGGCATGGTCGTCTGGGACGAGGCGTCGAGCGCGGGTCACGGGGTCGTGCGCGCTCTTTTTCTGCCGCCGGGCGTCCTTCCCGCCGCTTTTCCATCCGCCGGCGATCGCGCGACGGCCGCGCGCGCGCTCTCGCCCCCCGAGTCGGACGCCGAGTTGCCGCGGGTCGTTCCGAACGGCGCGGGCTACTTCGCGCTCTGGATCGCGCGCGCTCCCGAAGGGGCCGCCGTGGGGGACGCTTCCGAGCTCGAGTCCACCGGCGAGGCGCGCTCGTTCGGATGGCTCGAGGCCGTGGCGCTGGACGATCACGGGGTTGCCACGGGTCCCGTGCGGCGTCTGACCCCGTCCGGCGGCCACGTCTCTGCCTACGACGCCAGAATGCTCCCGGCTCCCACAAAGCCGACTCTCCTCGTCGTCGCGCGCGACGACGGCGAGGCGGTGGATGCTTCGGGTGGGGATCTCCTCCGGGTCCGCGTGGTCGGCGACGCGATCGAGCCGCCGGTGTCCTTTTCGAACGACGGCCTCGGTCGCGGCGCCCCCGCGTTCGTCGACGGCGACCCTCCATGGCTCGTCTGGATGGACGCCCGCGAGCAGCTACGCCTCGTGCCCCTGGACGACACCGGCGCGCCAGCGGGCGCCCCGAGCGCGGAAGACGCGATGAGCGAGGGCCGGCCCCTCCTTTTTCTTCGCGCGGCGCCCGACGGAGCACGGCGCGTCCTCGTCGCCTCACCCCTCGATGCAGCGGCGCAGCTCCGGGGTTTTACGTGCGCACGGTAGCGTCCCGCGCCCGAGTCCGCCGTGCCTCAAGTTCGTGCAACTTCCATTTCCGGCCACACCTTTAGGGTGACCCGGGTGACGAGGACGATCGTCTTGTCCTGCGGGGGAGCTCGAGGAGGAGCGGCATCGCTTCCCTCGACGTGCCGTGCGAGCCCGTTCTGTCGAGCGGAGCCTTGCCGGAGGCAAGGCGGAGCGAGACTCAGGGTGACCCGGGTGACTAGAACAACGCCTTGTCTTGCGGGGGAGCTCGAGCTGGAGCTCGCTCCCCTCTGGTTTCGTACCCCCGGCGGCGCGCTGGAGCTTCCGTCGGACGGCCCTTTCGACTACCTTCGTCGCCGTGGCATTCGGCGCCCGACACGGTCGTCTCTTTTCCACGAATACACCGTGTTGGGGACGCGCGACAAGGGCCCATAGCTCAATCGGTCAGAGCCCCCGGCTCATAACCGGGTTGTTCCTGGTTCGAACCCAGGTGGGCCCACCGGCCCGCAGGCCGTGCGGCGCAGGTCCGCGTCGCCGTGCCCGCGCTGCAAACGCCGTAAGCGCAGCCATGGGCTTGGGGGCGCCGCATCGCTGCACGGGCCCGCGCGGGGTCCGGAGCGAGGATGGGCATTACACTCACCGTCGCCGAAGGGCCGCCCGTGCGCTATGTACTTCGACATCCAGTCTTCATCGTTCCGGAGTGACGCATTGAGCATCCCCGACCAGATTCGCGCGCTCGAGAAACTCGCGCAGATTGACGCTGAACTAAAAGAAATTCAAGACGAGCTTTCGCAGGAGCGTTCCACGCTCGACGGCCTACGGTCCGGCATCGCAAAGCTCGACGAGAAGCTCGCACTAGACCGAGCCTCGCTCGCGGCGATGGAGAAGACTCGCGGAGAGCTTATCCAAGACGTTCGCAACATGACCCAGCAGCTCGACCACTCGCGCGAGAAGTTGTCTCGGTCCCGCACCGAGCGCGAGTCGAACGCCGCTCAGCGAGAGCTCGAGGAGTTGCGGAAGTTGGTCCGCGATTGCGAGGAGGAAATCGGTAAGCTGTCGGCGAGCGCAGACGCGGCTCGCCAGCACATCGAGTCGACGGAAGCCGAGCACGCCAAGTTCGTTTCGGACCTCGGTTCGCAAGAGGGCGACATCAATTCGAAGTTGGGTGTCGCGGAGGGCAAGGCGCTTCAAAAGAGCGCCGAGCGCGTGGCGGCCGTGAAAGGCCTGCCACCGCCGCTCTATCGCCGCTATGACACCATTCGATCGAAACGAGGGACGGCCATCGCGCAAACCGCGGACGGAACGTGCAAGGCCTGCCACATGGCGCTTCCGCCGCAGCTCTTCCATCGTCTCCGGCGCGAGCCCACGCTCGAACAGTGCCCCTCGTGCAATCGGATCATCTACTTCACTCCCTCTGAGGGCGTAGGGGCGGCCGGGGCGCCGGCTTCGCCCAATCGAAGCTAAGAGGGTGACGGAAATTCGGCGTTGGCCGCGGTCGCTGGGGTCGGTGCGGCTGGAGGGGGGGACCGCCGCACCCAACGTGCGTCGCGAAAGAGCGGCGAGGGTCTCGAGGGCGCGGGTGACTCGCGAGAGGGCGTCGGAGGGCTTCGCGCGAGTGGAGCGCCAGGGTAGCCTGGCGCTGGTGGTTCTCGGGCGGGTTGCGAGATGAAGATCTGTTCCCTGTGTCAGAGGGTATTTCCTGATGACGCAGGCTTCTGCCCGGCCGACGGGACCGCCCTCAGTGCGGCCAGCAGGGCTCCCATGGCTCCGTCCGCGGACGACGCCCGCATCGGAACGCGCCTCTGCAATCGATACGAGATTCGCCGCATCGTTGCGGACGGCGGAATGGGGCGCGTCTACGAAGGAATCGATCGAGACACGAACTCCCGAATCGCACTGAAAATTTTGCACGACCACGTCGCCCAAGACGAGGTGGCCCTGGAGCGCTTCAAGCGGGAATACGAAATTAGCGCGCTCCTGCCGCACGAGCACATCGTCGAGGTTCTCGACTTTCAGCGTGATATCGCCTCACGTACGTGGCTGCTCGTCATGGAGTTTCTCGACGGCGAAGAGCTCCGGTACGTTCTCAAGCGCGAACGCGTTCTCCCGCCCGAGCGCATCGTGCGCATGCTGTCGCACGTGGCCATCGGCCTCGACGAGGCTCACGCCCGCGGCTTCGTCCACCGAGACCTCAAGCCGGACAACATCTTCTTGTGCGGCACCCGCGAAGGGGACAACGTAAAGCTCCTCGATTTCGGGAGCGCCAAGGTCACCGCGGGCAATACGAAGAAGCTCACGGTGCTCGGCACCACCATAGGCAGCCCGTATTACATGGCGCCCGAGCAAGCCCAGGGGCTCGAGACCCTCGATCCGCGTGCGGACGTCTTCGCTCTCGCGGCGGTCACCTACGAATGCATGACGGGCGAAGTCCCTTTCGTCGGCACGAACGGTCCGTCCATACTCCTTGCCATCCTGACCAAAGACCCGATCCCGCCGAGCGTGAAGGCGGAGGGCGCGAAGTACCCGGTCGTCCCTCAAGTGGACGACGTGATCGAAGAAGCCCTCGCAAAGAATCCCAACATTCGAACCGCGAGCGTGGGTGCCTTCACGGATGCGCTCGGGCGTGCGTACGGACTCGCTGGAGATCACCTGGAGTGGGCCAACACCCCGCAGCAGGAACTCGGCGCGCGGATCGCGCTGGCCTTGCCCGAGCGGATGGCCGCCAAAGGGGTGCGACTTTCCGTGGCTCCGGATCCCTTCGCGGCGCCCGGGGCGTCGAACGGGCGCGTCGGCGAGGCGCGCCCGTCGCCCAGCGGCGCCGCACGCGCCATGGACGAGGCGTTCGGCGTCGCACGCGAGTCGGATCTCGTGGCGCAAGGCGTTCCATCGGCCAAGCCCGAGTGGCTGTTGCCGGTGGTCGTGGGTCTCCTGGCGCTCGTGGTGGGCGGGGCCATCACGCTGGTCGTGATGATGACGAAGTAGGGGTGGGGGCTTAGGTCCGCTTCGTCGGGAACTCCGGGGCTCTTCTGCGCGCAGGGGAGGACTCGCCGTGGTGCCTCGCGAGGGGCGCCGACGCCGCACTCCATGTAATGTGGGGATCACAACGAGAGAAACGACAGATGCCGGCGACCGAGATTTCCACAGCCCTCACCGAGGGCATCCGCATCACGGTGCGAAGTAGTTACGTATCCGATCAGTCCGCGCCCACCGCGCGCCGTTACGTTTTCGCGTACACGGTTCGGATCGCCAATGAGGGCGTGGAAGCCGTTCAGCTTCGCACGCGCCATTGGATCATCACGGATGGCGCCGGCAAGGTGGAAGAAGTCCGGGGTCCGGGGGTCGTCGGGCGCCAACCGAATCTCAGCCCCGGCGAGCACTTCGAGTACACGAGCGGCTGCGTCCTGCAGACGCCGCGAGGCGAAATGCACGGGACCTATCAAATGCATCGGCCCGACGGTCGCGTGTTCGACGCGACCATCGCTCCCTTCTTGCTCGTGCTGCCGCATTCGCTCAACTGAAGGAGAGGAGCGCCGCGATCGACGACCGGCATTCGCGGCGAGCCCGCCGATGGGGTTTGGGCTAAGGGTGTGCCGCATGGACGAGACCACGTACCAGACGCTCGCCGATAGCGCCTTCCGGGCAATAGGCGACGCCTTCGAAGGCGTCGATGCGGACCTCGCCGATTGCGAGGTCGCGGGCGACGTCGTGACGCTGACGCTCAAAGGGGGGAAAAGGTGCATCGTCAACACGCAGCGCCCCACGCGCCAGATTTGGTTGGCGGCGAACTCACGAGCCTGGCACTTCTCGTGGAACGCGTCGGAAGCCCGGTGGGTCGACGACAAGGGCAGGGGCGACGAGCTGTTTTCGACGATCGCGCGCGTGGTCAAAGACGGGGCCGGCGTAGAGGTCGTCTTCCGATGACGACCCACTACGAGCGCGTTGGCGGGGAGGCGGCGGTTCGAACGGTCGTGGCCTCGCTTTACGATCGGCTCTTCACGGACCCCATCGTGGGCTTTCTCTTCGAGGGCAAAGACAAACAGCATATCGTGCGCGAACAGGTCGACTTCACGTGCGCGTTTCTAGGGGGCCCGCAGCGCTATCGCGGAAGGCCTCTGCCCGAAGTGCACGCGAACCTTCCGCTCCTGCCGGGTCACTTCGACAGGCGGCACCAATTGCTTGCGCAGACGCTCGAAACGCACCAGGTTCCGCAGGCCGTTCGCGCGGCGTGGCTCGCGATGGACGAAGCGCTCCGCGGGAGTGTTCTTGGGGCGGGCGAATCCGCACGCGAACGAACGCGCGAGCCGAACTCGGCGGGATCGGGATGATCCGGTGGAGGGCGAAACCCTCTCCCGCAATATTCCCGTCCCAGCGAATCGACTGGCGTGCATCGCTCCGAGATGGCACTCCGTGTGAGCATGAATGAGGCCAATAGTGACTTGGTGGATGAACACGTCGACAAGCGGCGGGACACGCCCACCTCCGTCAAAATCGTCGGAGCGGTCGGAGCCGTCGGAATAGAGGAACGGTCGACGACGCGGCTACCTCCCGTGCCCCGTCCTCCCCACTTGCCCGCGCGTCCCGCGTCGCATCCCCCGGGAGCGGTCCTTTCGGCCAAGGCCGCGGGAACGCCGGAGCTCCACCCGCCTGCCCACGCCTCCACGAGCTGGTGGCGATCGCTCCTCACGTCGACGCATCCGCCTCCCGCTGTCGCCCCCCGGGCCTTCCCAGCGCGCGATGTCCCGCAAGGCGACGGAACGGTCGAGCGTCGCCTGGCCCTCGCCAGTGGGTTGCTGGGGCTGGCCCTTCTGGTGTTCGGGGTCGTCATCGGCCTTTGGGTCGGATTGTCGGTCGAGTCGTCCGCGTTGCCGCCCGTGGTCGCTGCGGCCGCGCTCATCGCGCGCGGGCTCGTTGCGCTCGGGGTGCTGGCCTTTGGCTTCAGCCTGGTAGCGACCGCGGAGCGTCTGCTGGCTCGGGCACGCAGTGACCGAGGGCGTTCCTGAAGTATCGGGGCCGGTTCGACGCGGCGGCCAGGGGATTCGGGTAGGGGCTTTGGCGCCAGGCCGGAGGAGGAGGCTCCTCGGCGGCTCGGGTCTTCCAGTGCGGGTGTGGCCGGAAGTGGACGTTGTGGGTTTGGGGTGGGGACTGGGAACCTACCCGCAAAGCCTGACGCAAAGCCTGACCAAGGCCTGGCTGCCCTTGCTTTAACTCGTACCCATACGTAAGACTGTTGCGTAGGATCGATTGCGCATGCGCGACCACCATCGGCTACCGCTCATCCGGCGTTCGCTCGGCGTGGTGCCGGACGGGACCGCAGCCGCGGAGGACAACCTTCGCTCGGTTGACGGCGCCCCGGTGGAGGCGCGCGAGCGCGGGCCGTTGATGCAAATCGGCGATCTGGCCCGCGAAGCCGGCAAGAGCGTCCGAGCCATTCATCTCTATGAAGAGCTCGGGCTGCTCACCCCGGCAACTCGGTCCAAGGGTGGCTTCCGCCTGTATACGGCGGAAGCGCTCGTGCGCATCCGCTGGATAGGCACGCTGCAGGAGATGGGCTTTAGCCTGGGGGACGTTCAAACCATCGTCCAGGAATGGGAGCGCCTGGAGAGCGCGCCCGGCGCCATGAAACGGATGCGGGAAGTTTTCGCCCGCAAGCTCCAAGAAACGCTCGCACAGAAGCGGCGGCTCGAGGCTCTGGAGTGCGAGCTGGAAGCGAGTCTGGAGTATTTGGATACGTGCGACGTCTGCGACCCGCAGCGGCTGCTGAGCGCGTGCCACCGCTGCGACCTTCATGACAAGGAAGTCGACGTGCCCGACCTCGTGCTTGGGTTCAGGGCCCATTGAGGCCGGTGAATCGGGCAGCGCACCGGCGCGGCTCCCGATCGGCTCGCGACGCAAGAGCGCCAGAACCCGGTTGGCTTCGTATCGAACGTTAGTCCCGAGATTGAACCGATGGCATTGAACCTACCTATTTTCATGGACAATAACTCGACGACGCCGGTGGACCCGCGCGTGCTCGAGGAGATGCTGCCCTACTTTTCGACGAAGTTCGGCAACGCCGCCAGCCGAAGCCACAAGTTCGGCTGGGAAGCCGAGGAGGCGGTCGACCACGCGCGCGAGCGAATCGCGCGGCTCATCGGGGCCAAAGACGGCAAGGAGATCGTCTTCACCAGCGGCGCCACCGAGAGCGACAACCTTGCCCTGAAAGGCGTGGCGCAGTTCTACAAGGACAAGGGCAACCACGTCATCACGACGGTGACCGAGCACAAAGCCGTTCTCGACACGTGCAAGCGGCTCGAAAAGGAAGGCTGCGAAGTTACGTACCTGCCCGTCGACAAGGAAGGCCGGGTCGACCCGGATGACGTGAAAAAGGCGATCCACGACAAGACGATTGTCGTCAGCGTGATGCTCGCCAACAACGAGATAGGAACGGTGCAGCCGCTCGAGGCCATAGGAAAAATTACGCGCGAGCGGGGTGTTCTCCTGCATTCCGACGCGGTTCAGGGCATCGGCAAGGTGGACTTCGACGTGCAGAGGATGAACGTCGATCTGGCCTCGCTGACGGCCCACAAGATATACGGGCCCAAAGGCATCGGCGCGCTGTACGTGCGGCGCAGCCGGCCTCGCGTTCGCCTCACCGCCCAGATGGACGGCGGCGGGCACGAACGCGGGATGCGTTCGGGGACGCTTCCGGTGCCGCTCATCGCCGGCTTTGGCAAGGCGTGTGAGATTCTCTCGCTCGAGGGAAAGGCGGAGACCGCGCGCATGGTGGCCCTGCGCGAGCGGCTGCGAGCCCGCATCATGGATTGGCTCGACGAGGTGTACATCAATGGGTCGCCCGTGCACCGGCTGCCGGGCAACCTCAACCTGAGTTTCAACTTCGTCGAAGGGGAAGGGTTGATGATGGCCATCAAAGACGTGGCCGTGAGCTCGGGGTCCGCGTGCACGTCGACCAGTCTGGAGCCGAGCTACGTTTTGCGCGCCCTCGGCGTCGGCGACGAGCTCGCCCACTCGAGCATTCGGTTCGGTCTGGGCCGCTTCAATACCGAAGAAGAGGTGGACTACGTGGCCGACCTGGTCGTCACGAAGGTGTTGAGGCTCCGAGAGCTCTCGCCCCTCTACGAGATGCACAAGGAAGGGATCGACCTGAAGAGCGTTCAGTGGGTCGCGCACTGACGTTCGCGAGCGTTCCCACCGAGGTTTGCAGTTTTTCCGGATTTCTGAGATTGGAAGACCGCCATGGCATACAGCACCAAAGTGATCGAACATTACGAGAACCCCCGCAACGTCGGTACGCTCGACAAGAGCGACCCGAGCGTGGGTACGGGCCTCGTCGGCGCGCCCGCCTGCGGGGACGTGATGCGCCTTCAAATCAAGGTCAACGACCAGGGCATCATCGAAGATGCCCGCTTCAAGACCTTCGGCTGCGGGTCAGCCATCGCCAGTTCGTCGCTGGCGACGGAGTGGATCAAAGGCAAAACGGTGGACGAAGCGGAAACCATCAAGAATTCGCAAATCGTCGAGGAGCTGAATCTTCCCCCCGTGAAGATCCATTGCTCGGTTCTGGCGGAGGACGCGATCAAGAGCGCGATCGCCGATTATCGCAAGAAGCAGTTGGAGCGAAGCGCTGCGGCCGCGAGCGGTGGCGCGGGCGAGTGAGCCGAGTGAACATCGGTTCCGAAGAGGCGGCGCACATGGCTCCGTCGGCTCCGTCGATGGTACCGGCGGCGTCCGCGGCGTCGGCTCCGAAAGCCCCGAGCCTGTCGGTCTCCGCCCAGGCGGTCGATGCGATCGCGCGCCAAATGAAAAAGAGAGGGACGCCCGAGTCCAGTTTGCGGCTCGGCATCCGCGGCGGCGGCTGCTCCGGCTTTACGTACGTCATCGAGTTTCACGACGGGCCTCCGCACGCGCGCGATCGCGTGCTCGATTTCGTCGCCACGGACGGGACGAAGGTGCGCGTCGTCGCGGATCCGAAGAGCCTGCTCTATCTGCAGGGCACGGTTCTGGAGTGGGAACAGACGCTCATGCGACAGGGCTTCAAGTTCGCGAATCCGAACGAGAAGAGCGGCTGCGGCTGCGGTAGCTCGTTCTCGGTGTGAGCGCGTTCGCTGGGGTGACCGTGAATCCGTTCGCCGTTCTTGGCATCGAGCCTTCGTTCGACGTCGACCTTGCTTCACTGGAACGCGCCCACCGCGAGCTCTCGCGCGCGTTCCACCCGGATCGGTACGTGGGCGCGGGCCCGAGCGAACGGCGCGACGCGCTCGCGAGGGCGATCGAGGTCAACGAGGCCTGGCGCATCGTGCGCGATCCCATTCGCCGGGCCGAAGCGCTGCTTCGCCTCGGCGGAGCCGCCGTGAGCGAGGAGCCCGAGCCGAAACCAGAACCGGAATTTCTCATGGAGATGCTCGAGCAGCGTGAATCCCTTTCGGAGGCGCGGGACGCCAAAGACCCCCGCGCCCTTCGGGCCCTGGCGGACGCGATACGCGCCCGATCCGTCGAGACCGAGGGCGAGCTGTCGCGCGGGTTCGCGCGCGGCGCCTCCGTGGCGCTCTTGGGCAAGCTCGGCGAACTCCGATTTTATCGGCGCTTTCTCGACGAAGTGAGCGCCATCGAGGACGAGCTCTAGGCCATGGCACTCTTCGAGATCTTTGACCCCCACGCTCCGCCGCGCCCAATCGGAATCGACCTCGGGACGACGAACTCGCTCGTTGCGTACGTGGCCAACGAGCGCCCGGTGGCCATCGCCGACTGCGACTTGGCGGTGCTCGTTCCGAGCGTCGTGACCTATTTGCCCGCGGGCGACGTGGTCGTCGGCCGGCGCGCGGCCGCACTCGCCGCCGAGCACCCTCGCGACACGATCGTCAGCGTGAAGCGCTTGATGGGTCGCGGTAGCGATGACCCCGAGACGCGTCGCCTCGGTCCGTACGAGTTCGTGCCCGCGGGGACCGGCGCGTCGAACACGGTTCGTTTCAAGGTAGCGGGAGGCCGCGTGGTCACTCCCGTCGAGGTGAGCGCGGAGATTCTTCGTGCGTTGAAGGCGCAGGCGGAGGACACGCTCCGGAACGTCGGAGGCGCCGTCATCACGGTGCCCGCGTACTTCGACGATGCGCAGCGCCAGGCCACGAAGGACGCCGCGCGCCTCGCCGGGCTCGAAGTCCTGCGGCTGCTCAACGAGCCGACGGCGGCGGCGCTCGCGTACGGTCTCGAGAAGAAGCAAGACGGTACCTTCGTGGTCTTCGATCTGGGCGGCGGCACGTTCGACGTGACCGTGCTCGTGCTGGACGCGGGGGTCTTTCAGGTTCGGTCGACCGGGGGCGATAGCCAGCTCGGGGGCGACGACATGGACCGGGCGATCGCCCACGAGCTCCTGCGCGTCTTGGGATTCGATGCGACGCGGCAGACTCCGGAGCTCGTGCGGTGGATTCTGGACGAGTCGCGAAAGGCCAAGCACGAGCTCACGTCCCGGCTGGACGTTGAGGTCGACGTGCCCGGGCGAGCGCCCCTGCTCTTGACGCGCGCGCGCTTCGACGAGCTCATTGCCCCGCTGCTCGAGCGAACGGGGGTCGCGTGCCGGCGCGCCCTGAAGGATGCCTCCATCAAGCCCGCGGAGCTCGACGGCGTCATCCTCGTCGGGGGCGCCACGCGGGTGCCGGCCGTGCGCCGGTACGTGGCGCAGCTCTTCGGCAAGGAGCCCCTCGCGGACATCGATCCCGATCAAGTGGTCGCGCTCGGGGCGGCCGTGCAGGCTGATCTCCTCGCCGGGTCGGGCCGCAGCGACGACGTGTTGCTCCTCGACGTCATCCCGTTGTCCTTGGGGATCGAAGTGGGCGGCGGCGTCGTGGACAAAGTGCTACCGCGAAATTCCACGATCCCCTGCGCGGCGCGCGCGAGCTACACGACGCAGGAAGACAACCAAACCGGATTCGAAATTCACGTGGTCCAAGGAGAGCGGGAGCTCGTCCGGGACAATCGGAGCTTGGCGCGCTTCACGCTCAAGGGAATTCCGCCGATGCCCGCAGGAATGGCGCGGCTCGAAGTGACGTTCCAGGTCGACGCCGACGGGCTGCTCGCCGTGCATGCCAAAGAGCTCACGAGAGGCATAGAGCAACGCGTGACCGTCAAGCCGAGCTACGGACTGGACGACGCGGCGGTGGAGCAAATGCTGCTCGACGCGTTCGATCACGGGGAGGACGACCTGACCCGCCGGCGTCTCGCAGAAGCTCGCGTCGAGGCGCGTCGCATTCTCGCCGCGACGAGAAAAGCGGTGGCGGCGGACGCGGACCTGCTCGAGCGCCGCGAGCGCGAGTCGATCGAGCAGGCCTGCGGGGCGCTCGAGGCCGCTGTGTCGGGCGACGATCCTTCCGGCATTCGAGCGCGCGTCGACGCGCTCGACGGGATGACGAAGGCCTTCGCGGGCCGTCGAATGAATCGCGCGATGGCGCGCGCCATCGAAGGAAAGCGGGTGGACGCCGTGGAAGCGACCGTCGTGCACGCGAAGGGCATCGAGCACGCCCACGATACGTCCGAGAGCAGGACGCTCTGATGCCGCTCGTTCGCTTCAAGGGCTTCGGGCAGGTCGCCGTGCCTCTCGGAACGTCGATCCTCGAAGCGGCCGTGAAGGGACAGTTTCCGGAAGGAAGCGCCTGCGGCGGCGTTTGCGCGTGTTCGACGTGCCACGTGTACGTGACGCACGGCGCCGAGCTACTCGGCGATCAAGAAGATGACGAAGCGGACATCATGGACAAGGCGTTCGACGTTCGGCAAACTTCGCGGCTCGGATGCCAATCGCGCATCGTGGCCGACGGGACCGTCGACGTCGAGATCACGCGCGAGAGCCTCGAGGCGTTCGAGAACGAGCACCCCGACCAGCGCGGCAAGTACACCAACTAAAGCTAGAGCCGCACGCCCGGCGCGGGGTACTTCGCGCAGACTTCTTTCACTTCGCTCGCGATGCGCGCGAGGCTGTCTTCGTCGGCCGGCTTTTGGGTCACCCGATCGATCCACTCCGCGATTCGAAGCATGACGTCTGGCCCCATCCCGCGCGTGGTCACGGCGGGCGTCCCGATGCGCACGCCGGACGGATCGAACGGCTTTCTCGGATCGAAGGGGACGCTGTTGTAGTTGAGCACGATCCCGGCGCGGTCGAGCGCCTGCGCCAGCGGTTTGCCCGCGACCCCTTTGCTCGTGACGTCCACGAGGAGCAAGTGATTGTCCGTCCCGCCGGTGATGACGCCGAAGCCGCGCTCGGAAAGGGCGGCCGCGAGCACGCGCGCGTTGGCGACGACGGCGTGCGCGTACTCCTTGAACGCAGGGCGCGAGGCTTCATTGGCGGCGACGGCGATCGCGGCGGTGACATGGTTGTGCGGGCCGCCCTGCAGGCCGGGAAACACGGCCTTGTCGATCGCGGCGGCGTGCTCCTTTTTGCAGAAGATCATCCCGCCGCGCGGACCGCGAAACGTCTTGTGCGTCGTCGACGTCACGACGTCCGCGATGCCCACCGGCGAGGGGTGCGCCCCGCCGCAGACGAGCCCCGCGATGTGCGCGATGTCGGCCACGAGCACCGCGCCGACCTCGTCGGCGATCGCGCGGAACGCGGCGAAGTCGAGCGTGCGAGGATAGGCCGTGGTGCCGCACCACAGGAGCTTGGGGCGGTTCGCGCGAGCCAGGTCGCGAACCTGGTCCATGTCGATCCGATGATCGCTCTTGCGCACGCCGTACTGCACGCTCTTGAAGTACCTGCCCGTGATCGACACGGAGTGTCCGTGCGTCAGGTGCCCGCCGGCCGGGAGCGCCAGACCCATCACCGTGTCGCCCGGCGCGCAGAACGCGAAATACACGGCCAGATTGGCGGGGCTTCCGGAGTATGGCTGCACGTTCACGTGGTCCGGCCCGAAGAGCCTCTTCAGGCGGTCGATGGCGATCTCCTCCACCTGATCGATCACCTGCTGGCCTTCGTAATACCGCTTGTGCGCATACCCCTCGGAGTACTTGTTGCCGAGGAGTGATCCGGTCGCCTCGATCACCGCCCGCGACGCGTAATTCTCGCTCGCGATGAGGCGGACCTTCTCGTGCTCGAGCCTATTTTCCTCGACGATGAGGCGCGCTACCGCGGGATCGGATTCGGCGAGGGAAGGGTCGAACGCAGGCATGCAAAACGTAATACCAGAGCCCTCGGAGGCGCGCGATGCGCGTTCGCTCGCGGGCAGGGTCCCCGCACGAGCGGCGTAACCGCCCGGCGCCGCCACGTCGCGCCATGGCCGGGCCATGGCCGCGCCGTCGCCACGACGGACGCTGCGCCTTGGGACAAACCGCGCTAGGGGTAGTGCCGATGCTCGTCTTGGTGCTCGCCGCCCCTGCCGCGGCCGCGACGGCGGTTGCCCTGGACGCCCCGTTGCCGTCGGCTGAGCTCGACGCCGTGCCGCCCAAGCACCGGAGCGGCATCGCCTTTGGCGTGTCCCTTGGCGCAGGCGTGGGCGGAGCCAGCGGCTACCCGAACGACTCCCAAGACATCGGTGATCCGCTCTTTTACTCCGCGAGTCGCTGGATGCCCGGGACCGGCGAAAGCGTCCTCGCGATGGGGGCGCTGGCCGACTCCCTGAACTTCGGTTTCTGGTTTTCGACGGCCAACTTTCGCAGCGGTGGGCGGCGCGCGAGCGCCGTGGGCATCGGCTTCCGCGTAGAAGCGTTTCCCCTTCTCGCCCTGTATCCGCGCTTGGATGGGCTCGGCTTCTTCGCGCAATTCGGGATCGGCATGGGCAAGTTGACCACGCCCTCGCGCCCGGACGCCGAGGGAACCCAGTCCACGATCGGCGCGGGGGTATTCTACGAATGGCCGTTGGGCCATTTCTTGGGCGGTCACGTCGGCCTCGGACCCAGCGTGGAGTATGACGCGGTCTGGTCGCTGCCGTTCGAGGAGCACGGGCTCGTCGCCAGCGCACGCGTGGTGTTCTACGGCGGCCCTTGAGGTCTCCGGCCGACCCTTCGGAGTGACCGGGATGAACTCCAAAGGTAATAGTTAGAACCCCGATGCCCGACCCCGTCTCGAGTTCGCTCTTCGAGCGCGCATGCAAAGTCATCCCCGGCGGAGTGAACAGCCCCGTCCGAGCGTTTCGTGCCGTCGGCGGGACGCCCGTTTTCATCGCCCGGGCGGAGGGGGCGTATCTCCACGGCGCCGACGGCCGCCGGTACATCGACTACGTCGGTTCGTGGGGCCCCATGATCCTCGGGCACGCGCATCCCGCCGTGGTGGAGGCCATCGGGCAAGCGGCTCTGCGCGGGACGAGCTTCGGGGCGCCGACGGAGCTCGAAGTCCGTTTCGCCGAGGCGCTTTGCGCGCTGTATCCGTCGATGGATATGGTGCGAGCCGTCTCGAGCGGAACGGAGGCCACGATGAGCGCACTACGCGCCGCGCGCGGCTTCACGGGACGCGACGCGATCGTCAAGTTCGAAGGCTGCTACCACGGGCACGCGGATTACCTGCTCGTGAAGGCGGGGAGCGGCGCGGCCACGTTCGGCGTTCCGGACTCGGCCGGAGTGCCGGCCGCCGCAGCCGCGAACACGATCACCTTGCCGTTCAACGACGCGAACGCGCTCGCGGCGCTCTTCGCTTCGCGCGGCGCAGAGATCGCCGCCGTGATCGTGGAGCCCGTCGTCGGCAACATGGGCGTCGTCCCACCGGCTCCCGGGTTTCTCGAGGCTGTGTTGACCGAGTGCGCCCGCCACGGGGCCGTCTCGATCTTCGACGAAGTGATGACCGGATGCCGCGTGGCGCGCGGGGGGATGCAAGAGCGCGCGGGCCTGCGTCCCGACATGACCTGTCTCGGCAAGATCATCGGGGGCGGGATGCCGCTCGCGGCGTATGGAGGCAAGCGCGCGATCCTCGAGAAAATCGCGCCTCTCGGCAGCGTCTACCAGGCGGGCACGCTGAGCGGCAACCCCGTCGCCGTGAGCGCCGGTCTCGCCACGCTCGAGCGCCTGGACGCCGCCCTTTACGCGCGCCTCGAGGCCCTCGGGTCGCGACTCGAGAAGGGCCTCACGAAGGCGATCGCCGCGCGCGGCGTCCGTGCGTGCGTCCAGCGCGTGGGCTCGATGATCACGCTGTTCTTCACGCCGGGTCCGGTGCGCTCGTGGGCAGACGCCAAAGAGGCCGACACGAAGGCCTTCGGCGTCTGGCACGGCAAAATGCTTGAACGGGGTGTGTACTGGCCCCCGGCGCAGTTCGAAGCCGCGTTCATCAGCGGCGCCCATACGGAAGCCGACATCGACACGACGGTTCTCGCCGCCGAGGCGGCGCTGCTTTCGTAGTCACCCCGTCACCGCCTGAATATCGATTTCGAACTCCACCTTTTCGCCGACGAGCAGCCCGCCGGCTTCGAGCGTTTGGTTCCACTTGAGGCCGTAGTCCGTGCGCTCGATCGCCGCCTTTGCGCCGAAGGCAATGCGCGCGTTGCCCCAGGGATCCTTGCCGCGTCCGAGCTCCTCGACGTCGAGCGACACTTCGTGGGAAATGCCGCGAATCGTCAGGTCGCCGGTGACCGCAAACATCTTGTCACCGGTGCGCTTGACCTTGCGGCTCACGAACGTGATCTTCGGAAACGTCTCGACGTCGAGAAAGTCCGGCGACTTCAGATGCCCGTCGCGTTGCGCTTCGCCCGTGTCGATGCTCGCGGCGTCGAGCGTCACGCTGACGGACGACTTGGTGAGATCGCTCGGGTCGAGCGAGAGCTCGGCGGACCATTTCGTAAAGTGGCCGCGCACCTTCGCGAACACCATGTGGCGAACGCTGAAGGCCACGTTCGAGTGCGCAGTGTCTATCTTGTACGTCTGGGACATTGTCGAAACCTCCACGTGGATCGGCCGAGCGGGATTCAGTGCGTGCCCACGCGAGCGCGCGGGCGCCCTCGCACCCAATCTACGCTATCTGCGCCGCGCCGATGGGATGCGAGTTTCGCCGAAGGGGTTGCGCCTTTCGTACCGTCCGAGGCCGCTACTCGGCGGCGGCCGGCGTGCGCTCTTGGCGATCGAGCCGGGTGACGCGGTTGGACCCGTCGACCTGCACGATCCGAGGGCGATGGGCAGCCGCTTCGGCCTCGCTCATCCACCCGTAGCTCGCGAGAATGACGAGATCGCCGGGCTGGACGAGATGAGCCGCCGCGCCGTTGATGCCGACCTCCCCCGAGCCGCGGACTCCCGGTATCACGTACGTCGAGAGCCGCGCGCCGTTGGTTACGTCGTAGATGTCGATCTTTTCGTTCTCGAGAAAGCCCGCCGCCTCGACGAGAGCGACGTCGATCGTGATCGAGCCGACGTAGTCCACGTCGGCCCGGGTGACCGTTGCGCGGTGAATCTTTCCGAGCAGAAAGTGGCGGAGCACGGGCACCTCGGGTCGGGGCCCGTAGGGGGTCCCCGCCTGCCGCGAAACATAGGTCGTCATGCCGTCCGGTTCAATGTCGGAGAATGTGTTCGGCCGGACTTTCAGACCAACTTCGAAAAGTCGGCGAGCTTGAGCATGACCCGCGCGCCGTGAGCCAGCGTCGCGAGGCGTTTGGGCGTGAATGGGTCGTCCGCGTCGTTGACGAGCGTCTCGACGAAGATGCGGTCGAGCTCCATCGCCACACGCTCCATATTCATGAGCGCCGCGATGACCGCCTGCTCGGTCGCGAGCTCCCGTGTGGCGTCGTGCAGATCTTGGACGAGCTTCTGGATCGCGCGGTCGTCTCTCTTCGGGCTCGCGTCGAAGGCGCTCGACGGATGCAGCTCCGGGTGCGCCTCGCGGCTGATCCCCGCGAGCCGCTTGGCGACGATCTTGGCTTTCTCGAGCCAAGGCTCGCGCGCGTCGACCACGGCTTGAAGGGCGCGCGCGCGCGCCATCGTCGCGACGACGTTGCCCAGCGCGGCCGGTCCCGCCCCCGCGAAGACGGCGTCTGCGACGGCGTGGCTCGTCGAGCTGGCGACGAGGCCGCGGAGTCGCTCGGTCGCAAAGTCCGCGATTTTGGCGACCGTCTCGACGCATGACAGCTCCAGCGGCTTGGCCATGAATCCGCCGTACGCCAGCGCGACCATGTCCGAGAAGACGAGCGCGCCGTAGCCCCGGTCGAGCATCGTGCGGAGCGCTCCGATGCAGGCGCGCCGCAGCGCGAAGGGGTCCGCCGCGCCGGTGGGCGCGAGGCCGACCGCAAAGCAGCCCGCGAGGGTGTCGATGCGATCCGCGATCGCCAGCGTGGCCGACACGTCCCCCGGGGCCACGTCATCCTGGGCGCCCACGGGCTTGTAGTGGTCGCGAATCGCGTCGGCGACGACCCGCCCCTCGCCCTGCGCCGCCGCGTAGGCGCGGCCCATGTGGCCCTGGAGCTCCGGGAACTCGCCCACCATCAGCGTGACCAGGTCGCATTTGCTGAGCCGGACCGCGCGGGCCAGGTCGGCGCGGCGCGTGGCGTCGAAGCCGAGCGTCTCCGCGATTTGATCTGCGACGCGGGCGACCCGCTCCACCTTCTCTCGCACGGTGCCGAGCTTGTGGTGAAAGACGATGCCCCCGAGCTTGTCGAGCCGCGCCTCGAGCGGCCCTTTTTGGTCCTCCTGCCAGAAGAAGCGCGCGTCGGCCAACCGGGCGCGCATGGTCCCGTCCGTCCCCTTGGCAATGAGGTCCGGGCGGTTGGCCGTGTTCACGACCGCAAGGTAGTGCGGCAAGAGCGTTTCATGGTCCCTCTGGACGCAGAAGTACTTCTGATGACCGCGCGCCACGGCGCGGATGACGGCGGCAGGGAGCGCGAGGAGCGCGGGGTCGAAGGATCCCGTGACCACGTGCGGCTCTTCGACGAGGGACGCGTTCTCGTCCACGAGCATCGGCTCGGGGTCATGGACGCCGCCGAGCGCATACGCGGCCGACTCCACCCGATCCATCATCGTTCGGACGCGCTCTGCCGGGTCGACGAGCACATGCCGCGCGCGCAGCTGCGAGACGTACGTCTCCGGGCTCTCCACGTCGAAGGCAGCCGGGGCCAGAAAGCGGTGGCCGCGGGAGGTTCGCCCGCTCGTCTTGCCCGCGAAGGCGACGCTCACGAGCTCCGGGCCGAGCATCGCGACGAGCCATTGCACCGGCCGCCCGAAGGTCGCCTCCAGATCCCCCCAACGCATCGATTTGCGAAAGGGGATCGCGCCGCAGACCGTGGCCAGGACGCCGCCCAGAAGCTCCAGCGCGGGGCGCCCCTTCTCGACACGGCGACCCACGATGTAGCGCCCGGTCTTCTGCCTTTGCGCCGCGGCCTTCTCCACGATGACCAGCGCGTGCACGGGAACGCCGAGCTTCGCGGCGAACGCCTCGGCGGCGCGGGTGGGCTTTCCGTCTTTGAACCCGGCCGACTCCGGCGGCCCGACCACTTCCTCGTCGAGGTCCATTTGGCGCGCCGCGACGTCGCGCACGTGCACGGCCAGCCTCCGCGGAGTGCCGAGCGCCGTGACTTCGCCGTGCGAGAGGCGCGCCTTCGCGAGCTCGTCGGCCACGATCTTGGGAAGCGCCGTCAGCGCCGCGTCGACGAACGACGAGGGGAGCTCCTCGACGCCGATTTCGAGCAGGAGAGGGAGCGGTGCGGGCATGGAGGGCGCGAAAATAGTGCGGAAAGGGCGGAAGGTCGAGGCTCGTGCCACGATGAGGG
This sequence comes from uncultured delta proteobacterium, assembly GCA_963831555.1. Taxonomy (GTDB): domain Bacteria; phylum Myxococcota_A; class Polyangia; order Polyangiales; family Polyangiaceae; genus Palsa-1150. The sequence continues at coordinate 30,064 of CAWHQT010000004.1, read as the reverse complement.
CCGCCGGGGCTTAGGCCGGCCGGGCCGATGACGCGCTATTCGTTCGAGCCCATTGGCTTCGTGCACTCGCCCTTCGCCGCGCGCGCGCAGGCGCCCCGGCAGGCGACGGTCGCGGACGACGTGCCGGGCCGCATCGAGCTCTTGGCCGGGTGCGGCTACGAGGACGCCCTGGAGGGACTCGCGGCGTGGGAGCGCGTCTGGGTCCTCTTCGTGTTCCACAAGAACGTGGAGCAAGAGCGCGGATGGAAGCCCAAAGTGCAGCCGCCGCGGAGCGAGGGCAAGCGAGGGGTCTTCGCGACGCGCTCGCCCCATCGGCCCAACCCCATCGGCTTGAGCGCGGTGCGGATCGAGCGGGTGGAGGGCCTCGTCGTTCACGTGCGCGGCATCGATCTTCTCGACGGGACGCCCGTGGTCGACCTAAAACCGTACGTGGCCTACGCCGACGCGTTCCCCGGCGCGCGGGCGGGATGGTTGGCCGCCCCCGATCCGGTACCCGCATGGGAGGTGGTGTTCAGTGACGTGGCGGCCGGCCAGCTCGCGTGGCTGCGAGCCCACGGCGTCGACCTCCGCGCGTCGGTCGAGGCCGCGCTCTCGCTGGGCCCGCGGCCGCACGCCTACCGCCGGATTCGCCCTCATGGGGACGCCATGAGGCTCGCGCTCAAAGAATGGCGCGTCGACTTCGTTGTCGACGCACCCCGTATCGTCGTCCGCGCTCTCGCCAGCGGATATCGCGCCCGCGATCGGGCGGCCGCCGGGCTCGAGCTGCACCACGCATTCGCGGCCAAATGGGGCTGAAGCCCTATTTCGCCGACGTCTTCACGTCGCCGCGCCGACGCCTTCGCGACGCGAGCGCCAAGCCCATCGCACCGAGGACATAGTACGTCCACGGCGTTTTCTGGCCTGCGCCCGAAGACGTGACTGCGCAGCCACCGCCCGAGGAGCTGGTATCGCCGTTGGCGCCCCCACCGCCGCTGCTGGTGCCCGTGCCGCTGGCGCCCACGCCGCTCGTATCCACGCCGCTCGTGTCCACGCCGCCGGTGCCTGCGCCGCTGGTGCCTGCGCCGCTGGTCGTGTCACCCGACGAAGCGCCGGTTGTGCCTGCACCAGTCCCCGTCGTGGCCGTGCCCGAGGAACCCCCCACGCTACCTGAGGTGCTGCCGCTCGCGCCGCCCACTCCCGAGTCGTCGTCGCTGGTCGGCGAGGTTCCAGAGGCGCCCGTGGTGCCTCCGCCGGCTCCGCTCGTGCCCGCGTCAGCGTCATCGCCGGGACCCGTCACGCTCGCGTCGCCCCCACCGCCCGGGGAGATGGTCACACCGGCATCCGCCCCGGTGATCGCGTCATATACCAACTGGGCGATTTCCGTCGCCCCGGCGGGACTCGAGTGCTCCCCGTCGGAGTCCTTATCCGGAGGATTGATGTAGTATTCCTTGTGTCCGGTGAACGCGGTGAAAAGATCGATGATAGGCAGATTGTATTTTTGACAGACCGCCTTGATGGCGGTGGCGGCCGGGCTGGTCATGTAGCCGTCATCCGGCCCGTCGTTGCCGAACGGGATCGGAATGGGTGTCGAGCAAAAGATCTTCGGCTTGCTCGCCGCGGCGATGTATTTCGACACGAGCGTGTCGTAATCGGTTTGAAACTTCGTGAACGTCGTGGTCGTGTCGCCCGCCTTGAACGCCGCGAGAGCGTTTTGTGCGGACATGCCCCAATCATGGCGACCCCAGGAGCCGATGATGACGATGTCGGGCGCGAAGCTGATGCTTGGCGCAAATTGATTCCCGTTGATGAACGGGTGGGTCTCGGAGGGCGTATACCCGCTAATCACGGAGGCGCAGCAGTCGCCAAAGTTACTTACGTTGTAGCCGGACCCCAGCAGCGTTTGCAGCATCGCGGGATACTCCTGCATCCCGACGGGCTGGTTATTCCTGATGGGGAAGAGATCGCTGTGAGTGGTTTGCTCACCGATGCATGCGACTTTGAGAGGCGTGCCGGCAGCGGCAGCCGGCCGCGGGGCGGCGCACACAAGGACACCCGCGGCCACCATTGCGGAGATGCGAAACGAGCTCTGGGTGAGTTCTGGACCTCGGCGCACGCAAGTCTCCGGGAATCTCATGTCTAGAGTGTGCTTGGTGAGGACTCGCTAAGCTCACTCAGATCGTTGAAAAGTGACATCATTATGCCGTAGACGGCATTGTCTAACCAAGCCGGAACGGACTCTTCAACGTTGCGAGATGCTCGAGATGGTGCAGCGCTCGGCTCCGTCACCGGACCGCGCTGCGGGCGGCGCGCGTTCGGCGGCGCTTCGGGACGTGCTCGTGCGCGACCCCGTCGTGCGAGTGGGCGGCGGGACGCGGCGCGGACGTATCGGCGACGACTTCGATGGACCCCTGCAGAACTCCACGCGTCGCAAACAGCGTTTCGGCGGCCTTCTGGAGCCGGTCGGCGCGCCCGCGCATGACGATGACCTCCAGGCACCGCTCGGAATCCAGGTGCACGTGCATGGTGGAGCGCACCTGATCGCCCAGATCGTGCGCCATCTCCGTGATCCGCTCGGAGAGCTCGCGGACATGGTGGTTATACACGATGGTGACGCTCGCATAGGCGTCCACGCGACGGCTTGCCAGCGAGCGAATGAGTTCACCGCGAACGAGGTCCCGAAGAACCTCCGAGCGCGTGCTCCCTCGCTCTTGGACGAGTTCATCGAATTGCGCCAAGAGCGACGTCTCCATCGCGACACCGAAGCGGGTCAGGGCCATGCGGCGGCGAGCTTACGCCCGTACGCCGGGCGCACGCCAATGACGATCCCGCCGAGACGATCGGGCCCTCTCAGTCGCCGAACAGATCCAGCGTGCGCCGGTCCGCCGACGCGCGCCTCGCGCGGGCGTGTCCCCATCGGCGGAGCGCCTGAATCTTCTCTTCGTAGAGAGTGGCCAGAGGAACGAGCTCGCGGGCCGAGGCGCGCAAGTGCTCCGAGCGAAGCTCGCTCTTCTCTGCGTATGCGCGAAATAGCGCGCTGATGACCATCTGCTCGATCTCGGCGCCGGACCAGTGCTCCAGGTCACGGGCGATCTCGGCCACCGCATACGACGCCGCGTCGCGATCGCGGCGCTCGAGGTGTACCGCGAGGATCTGCGCGCGTTCGCCGGGCGAGGGGAGGTCGACGAAAAAGACTTCGTCGAACCGGCCCCGCCGCACGAGCTCGGGAGGCAAGTGCTCCACCTCATTGGCCGTCGCGGCGACGAAGACCGGCGCGCGCCGCTCCTGGAGCCACGTGAGGAACGCCCCGAACACGCGCGCGTGCCGCGCATCGGACGTGCCCGTCCCGAGGCCCTTCTCGATCTCGTCGACCCACAGGACGACCGGGGCGATTGCCTCCACCGCACGCACCGCCTCGTGGATCGCCTGCTCGGCGGAGGGAGCGGCGAACACCTCGGCGAAATCGAGGCGAACGAGCGGCAACGACAGCACGCGCGCCGCCGCCTTGCTGACGAGCGATTTCCCGCATCCTTGCACGCCGCTGACGAGCATGCCCCGCGGCTCGGCCAGGCCGAACGCGCGCGCCCCCGCGTCGAAGGCCATGACGCGCGACCGGAGCCACGCTTTGAGCACGTCGAGGCCGCCGACCTCCTCGAGCGCGACGTCCGCGTCGACGAGATCGAGACACGAGCTCCGACGGAGCGCGCCTCGCTTCTCGGCGACGATGCGCGCAATGGCCTCGCTCGGACCGGGCTCGGTCTGCGCCAGGCGCAGGGCACGACGCGCCTGATCCAACGTGAGCCCGAGGGCTGCGCGAACGAACGCGTCGGACCGCCCCGCCAGCGCGCCCAGCTCCGCGGCGAGATCCGTGGTGAGGGCGCGCGCGTCGGGCAGCGGCAGCGGCAGGACGCGGACGTCCCGGTCGAGTTCGACCGGCACGACGGCCACGGGCATCACGAGCACGAGGGGCAGGCGATGGGCGATCGCTCCGATCGCGCCCCGGTCGCGCAGAGCGCGGACCACGCGCGGGTCGGACATCCAGGGGTGAAGGTCATAGAGCACGCGGCAGACCCCCGCCTCGTCGCGCCCGGCGCGTTCGAGCGCGGACACGGGGTCGCGCGCCGTCGTGTCGTCACTGAAGCCGCGGCTCACGGTCCATTCGAGGATTCGCGCGCGCTCGAAGGCCGCCCCGATGAGCGCGCGCGCGCGCTGCTCTTCGTGCGTCACGACGCAAACGATGGGTATCCCGGCGGCCGCAAAAGCGCGCAAATCCCGGACGAAGGCGTCACTCACGCCGCAGAGCATACCGCCGGCCCCGCGGTCGAAGGAACGCCCTGGAGCGCGGGAGGTCGTTCTCGTCCGGCCCTCGCAGCGAGCCCACCGCAGCCGGACCGGCGACGTAGGAAGCGAGCGTCCTGACGTGCGAGCCCATTCTGTCGAGCGGAGCCTTGCCGGAGGCCTGATCATTCGTCACATCTTGGTCCGTGGGGGCCGCATGTTCTCGCATCCCCGGCATGAATGCCGGGGCAACTCGGACAGCGATTACGCGAAGCCCGCCGCTGGCGGGCTACGACAAACGACAGGCACGTTCGACCGTCGCCCACCATGCTTCACTGGATCGAGGTAGCCCGCCAGCGGCGGGCTTTGTGCTCCGCTCTCCAGGGGTGCCCCGGCATTTATGCCGGGGGCGCCCGAGATGTGGCGAATGATGAGGCCGGAGGCAAGGCGGAGCGAGACTCAAGATGTGGCCGGAAATGAAAAAAGGATGGAAATATTCCATGGCGCGCGCTGGTTGAACCGGACGATGCAAGACAAGAGCGGACGCCGGGTACGGACGCGGGAGCCGGTACGGGAGCAGGCGGAGGTCATCTTCCATCTTCCCGAGGATGCGCTGCCGACGGATCACCCTGCGCGGCTGCTGTGGCGCGTCGTAGAGACGCTGGACTTGGGTCGATTTCTTTTGGACGCCAAGGCGTTGGACGGGCAGCAAGGCCGCCGGGTCGTGAGTGTGCGCGTGCTGCTGACGGTGTGGCTGTATGCGATTTCGCGGGGCATCGGGAGTGCGCGGGAACTTGAGCGCTCGGTCACGCAGGACACCGCCTTCCGGTGGATCGTGGGCGACCTGAGCCTGGGTCGAACGCGGTTGTCGGAGTTCCGCGTGGAGTACGGCGACGCGCTCGAACATCTCTTCGCCGATGTGCTCGCGACGCTGATGCAGCGAGACCTGTTGTGCTTGGATCTGGTCGCGCAGGATGGCACGCGGATACGAGCCAGTGCCTCCGCACCGTCCTTTCGACGCGAGCGATCGCTTCAGGAATGCCGCGAGCAAGCGGCCCTGCACGTCAAGGCGGTGTTTGCCTCCGCCGACGACCCCGAAGTGAGCGAACGGGTCAAACGCGCCCGTGAAGCGGGGGCTCTCGACTACCAGCAGCGCGTGCAGGAAGCCATTGCGCAGCTTTCCACGATTCAGGACGAGCGTGACGCGAGCCGGCGCAAGCACAAGAGCGAGCCGCGCGCCTCCACGACCGATCCGCAAGCGCGGGTCATGAAGATGGGCGACGGCGGATTTCGTCCGGCCTACAACGTCCAACTGGCCACCGCCGGCTCGCCGCTGGGCGGCCCGCGCACGATCGTGGGCGTGCTCGTGACGCACCAGGGCAGTGACATGAACTCGATCGGACCGATGCTCGACGACATCGAGCGCCGTACGGGCGCGCTGCCCGACGTGCTGCTGGCGGACGCCGGCCACAACGACCACAACTCCATTCGAGTCGCGGCCGCCCGCGGCGTCGAAGCGCTCGTGCCCGTATCGGACAAGGGAACCGGAGAACATGCCGAAAACGATGCGCCGATCGTCGCGTGGCGCGAACGGATGCAAACACCCGAAGCGAAACAATTGTATCGAGCGCGCGCTTCGCTTTGCGAGCTGCCCAACGCCCACTTCAAGTCGCGCCTGGGACTCGCCCATCTGCTGGTGCGCGGAATCAACAAGGTGACCTGCTCGGTGCTCCTTACAGCGCTCACCTCGAATCTGCTCGCGCACGCGGTCGCGTTGCTCACCTAATCGACGCAGCCCCCTATCCTGGCCTTTCCCCCGCGGTGCCGGGCAAGGAGCCGTTGCCGGGGCTGACACCCGAAGGGGGCCGTGCGGTCGTCGCGCGGGAAACTGCCCTCCTTCACCCCGCTCCTGCGGGGGGGACGGCCGCGATGGGGGGGCCGCGAACAGCGAAGCAACCTCCCGGGCGGCCGCACCAAGGTGCCAACCTCTCACTCGCCGTAGGAACCGCCATTTCCGGCCACCTCTTCAGGGTGACCCGGGTGGGAAGAGCGTCTTATCCTGCTGGGGAGCTCGAGGAGGAGCGGCATCGCTCCCCTCGACGCGACGTGCGAGCCCCGTCTGTCGAGCGGAGCCTTGCCGGAGGCAGCCGGAGGCACTCACAAGACTAAGAGTCCCCCGTTACGCGCAGGACCTCTTCGAAGCTCGTCAATCCTTTCGCCAGCTTCTTGACGGCGGCTTCGCGCAGCGTGAGGAGCCCGTCGCGTCGAGCCTGGGTCAGGATCTCCGCGGAGCCGCTTTGGCCGGCGATGAGCTTGCGAATCTTGTCGTCCACTTCGAGGGCTTCGAAAAGACCCGTGCGTCCAAGAAGCCCCGTGGACCGACACTGGACGCAGCCTTCGCCGAACGCGACCATGAGCTCGTGACTCTGGCCTTGCGCCTCCAGTTGGTGCACGTCGACGCCGAGCAGCGCGAGTTGGTCTGCGGTCAAGAACGTCTCGACGCGGCAGCCCGCGCACACGGTCCGAACGAGCCGCTGCGCGAGCACCCCCACGAGCGTCGACGACAGAACGAACGGATCGACGCCGAGCTCGAGCAGGCGAGTGATCGCGCTCGACGAGTCGTTCGTGTGCAGTGTGGCGAGCACCATGTGCCCCGTCAGGGCAGCCTGCAGCGCTATTTCCGCCGTCTCGCCGTCGCGCACTTCGCCCACCATGATGATGTCCGGATCTTGCCGAAGGACGTGGCGCAGCGCTTCGGCAAAGCCGAAGCCGATCTTCGGCTGCACGGCGACCTGATTGAACGCATCCACGACGATCTCGATGGGATCTTCGATTGTGACGACGTTGACCTCCGGCGTCGTGATCGATCGCAGCGCCGCGTAGAGCGTGGTCGTCTTGCCGCTCCCGGTCGGCCCCGTGACCAGGATGAGCCCGTGAGGCTTGCCCAGAAATCGCTCCACGACCTGCAGCTGGGTCTCGAACATGCCCAGCTCGGGCAGATCGCGCAGGAGGGCGGTCGGATCGAAGATACGAATGACGAGCTTTTCGCCGAAGGCCACCGCGATCGTCGAGACCCGCATTTCGATTTCGCGATCGCCGCGCGCCGTCTTGATGCGCCCGTCCTGGGGGCGGCGCTTCTCCGCGATGTCCAGGCGCGCCAGCGTCTTGATTCTCGAGACGATCGCCGCGTGGACCACTTTGGGCAGCGTGTGGACGTTGTGAAGCACCCCGTCGATGCGCATTCGCACGTTCGAGTGCTCGCGGCGCGGCTCGATGTGCACGTCGCTCGCGCGCTGATCGAGCGCGTAATGCAGGAGGTACTCCACGGCGGCCACGATGTGGCCGTCGCTGGCCTCGATTTCTTCGACGCGGTTGAGCTTTACGTAGCGCTCCAGATTGCCGATGTCGACGCCGGCGGTGGCCTGCTGCTCGGCCGCGTCGACCGCCCCGCGAAACCCGTAGAAGTCCGTAATGAGGCGCTGAATGTCCGTCGGCGTCGAGACCACGAGCTGCGGGTGCCGCCGCACGTGCGCTTCGAGCGATTCGATCAGCGCGTGATCGAGGGGGTTGGTCACGGCGACCGTGACGGTGCGATCGTCGGCGCCGATGACCAGAGCCCCGTGGCGCCGGGCGAAAGGCCGCGACAAAAGCTTCGGAGCGAGCTTGGCGTCGATCTTCAGCGGATCGAGATCGACGAAGGGAAGCCCGACGTGCTGCGCGAGCGTCTGCATGATGGCGCGCTCGCTCAGCGGAAAGCGCGGGTCTCCCCCTTGCCCGAGGCCCATCGACGCAAGCACCTCGGCCGGGTGGACGCTCTCGCCCGCGCTCGGGGCCGTTCGTTTTCGGGGTCCGGCGACTTTTTGGCGAACGAGCCTCGCGTGCGCCACGTCTCCCCGCGCGACGACCTCGCGACGCTGCTCGTCGGTGATCAGGCCCGCACGCTCCAGCACCTCGCACAGGTACTCGAGCGTGAGCGCGGCTCGCGGCGCACGCGGGTGGACGGAAGCTCCGGGCATGGGGTGCGGCGAGCTTACCATCGCCCCCGTGGAGACTCGCTGGCTCTACGGCACGCGCGCTCCCTTGAGAGCGAACGAAAAATGCCGTCGGGCGCTCATTTCCGCCCGCGACGGCGTTCGCGTCCTGGCGGTTTGGGGCCGGCCACCTTAGCCTCTGCGAGCCGATGCCCACACCCCCCCGCCAGAACCCCCCGCCAGCGTCCATCGACCGCGAGCTCACGGAATTGCTCGATCTCGGCGATCGCATCGTGCACATGGCCCAGAGCCGCGGCGGCCACGACTTCGTGGCGGAGTGCGTCCTGCGTTCCGGGGCCGAGCTCTCGGCGAGGGTGCGCAAGGGCGAACCGGAGCTCGTCGAGGAGGCGGGGACGCGTTCTGCGGGCCTGCGCGTCATTCAAGGCAAGCGCGTCGCGTCGACGTCCACGAGTGACCTGACGGAGTCGGGGATCGAGCGCTTCGTGGCCGACGCCATCGAGCTCGTGGGCCTCTCGCAAGACGATCCGTTTGCGGGGCCGGCCGACCCGAAGCTTCTTTGCGACCCGAGCCTCGCGCCGGATCTGGGCCTCTATGACCCCGCGGGTGGCTCCGTCGACGCCGCCCGCGCCATTCAGATCGCAAAAGAAGGCGAGGCGGCTGCGCTCGCGTTCGATTCGAGGATTACCAACAGCGAAGGGGGGACGTTCGGCCGGACCGCGGGCGGCGTTGCCATCGTGCTGTCGAGCGGCTTTCGCGCGAGCTACAAGGGCTCGTACCAGTCGCTGAGCGTGGCGCCCATCGCGGCCGACGAGGGAGGCAAGAACCGCCGCGGCTATCATTGGACGGCGCGCCGGCATCTGGCCGAGCTGGACCCGCCGGCCGACGTGGGTCGCGAAGCGGCTCGCCGCACGCTGCGCAAGCTCGGAGCGCGCACCGTGGCGACGTGCGAGGCGCCGGTGGTGTTCGACCCCGATGCGGCGCGAGCACTTCTGGGCGCGCTGGCCGGGTGCGTGATGGGGAGCTCGATCTGGCGCAAGGCGAGCTATCTCGTCGACCGCGAAGGGACGCGGGTGGCGAGCGACCTCGTGACGATCGTGGACGACCCGTTGATGGAGCGCGCGCCCGGTTCGCGTCCGTTCGATGGCGAGGGCCTCGCGAGCCGGCGCAATGTCGTCGTCGATAAGGGCGTGCTCCAGATGTACCTCTGCGACAGCTACTCGGCGCGCAAGCTCGGTCGGTCGAGCACGGCGAGCGCTGCGCGCGGAGGCGGCGCGGGCGTCGGACCGAGCACGTCGAACTTCATCCTGCAGGCGGGCACGGAAACGAACGCGGACATCGTCAGGGCGACCGCCCGCGGCCTTTACGTGACGGAGATGATGGGCTTCGGCTTCAACGCGGTCACGGGCGACTTCTCGCGCGGAGCGTCCGGGTTCTGGATCGAGAAGGGAGAGCTCGCGTATCCCGTGAGCGAAGTGACCATTTCGCTGAACATCGACGAGCTCTGGAAGAGCATCGACGCCATCGGGAGCGATCTGGACTTGCGGACCTCCACCGCGTCGCCGACGATTCGCGTGGCCAAGATGACCGTCGCGGGCGGCGGCTAAGGCGCGCGGCGAAGCGAGGGAGAACCCGCGTGACTCCGGACGACATCAAGGCGCTCCGCAAGGAGCTCTCGTGCACGGCCAAGGAGCTGGCGGCCACGATCGGTGTCGACCAGGCGACGGTGCTCGCGTGGGAGAAGGCGGACGCGTTTCCGACCAAGGCGTACGTGGCGCGAATGGGGGAGGTTCGTGCGAAGGGCCCGGCGGCCATCGTGCGAAAAGCCAAGGCCGGCGCGGACCCCGTCAAGGCCCTCGCGGACCCGCAAGTGTGGGAGCTCTTGCGCAAGATCGCGGCCCACAAGAAGCTTCGCGACGAGGTGGCCAAGCTCGCGGAAACGTATCCCGATCCGGCGACCGATTGAGCGCGGGAGGCGAGCTCGCTGCAAGTCTCGGCGCCCTCCTGCTCGTGGCCGGAATGCCGTCCATCCTCGACGAGCGCTACCACGCCGCTATATGAGCCTTGACTCATTATCGATCGCGCCTCATATCTCAACTCATGCCCCGGGTGGGTGAATGGCTTGGAATTGTCTTCTACGTGTACGCGGAGGACCACAACCCGCCGCACGTGCACGCGATCTACGGAGACGACTCGATGCTCATCGAAATCGCGACGGCAGATGTGCTGGGCGGCTCGCTTCCTGGCTCCAAGGGCCGCGATGCCCTCGCGTGGCTCGCCGCAAACCGGGCCCTCGCCGCGGCCGCGTGGGCGCGGCTCAACCCCGAAGGTGAATGAATCATGGCCATCAAAGTTCGCAACGTGGAAGCTCTGCGCGGCTACCGGCTTGCTCTCGACTTTTCGGACGCGACGAGCGGGATCGCGGACCTGTCGAAGCTCGTCCGGCGCGCTCCGTTCCGCGCCCTCGGCGACGAAGAGACCTTTCGCGAGGCGCGCGTCGAACATGGCGCGGTCGAGTGGCCTCGCGGCGATGTGGGGATCGCCACCGAGGCGCTTTACGCCCTCGTGCACGACTTGCCGAAGCCGTCGACACTCGAGCAAGCGCGCGCCAACGAGCTCGAAGTCAGCCTCCGTGAGCTCCGTCGCGCCGTGGGAAAGACCCAAGCGATGCTTGCGAGTGAGGCCGGGCTCACCCAAGGAGCGCTCTCGCACTTCGAGAATGCGCCCGACCACAAGCTTTCGGCGCTTCGAAAGTACGTCGCCGCGCTGGGCGGAGAGCTCGAAGTCGCGGCGGTAGTTGGCGGCCGTCGCTTTCCTCTGCACGGCGTCTGATTGCGTCGCGAAGGCCCGGACCGTCCGCTCTAGTTACTCGCCCCCCACCCGGCTGCGCCGGACACGCGATACAGGAAACAAGCGTCTTGTCCTGCTGGGGAGCTCGAGGAGGAGCGGCATCGCTCCCCTCGACGTGCCGTGTGAGCCCGTTCTGTCGAGCGGAGCCTTGCCGCAGGCAAGGCGGAGCGAGACTCAGGGTGACCCTGGTCACTGACTAGATACTAGCCCGGCTCCCCCTCCGGATCGTCGGAGGGGCTTTCCCGTGGCGGCGCTTCGCCGAAGCCCCTCTGGGCGTCGGCTTCGAGCGGCGGCCCCTCCGCCGCCGTGTCGAATCCGCCCAGGACACGCTCGGGATCGGTGATCGCCGCCTCGTCGAGCGCGGCATCGTCGAGCGCGGCGTTGGCCCCCGCGTTCGCCTCGGCGCCCATTCCGTCGGCGCCCGTTGGAGTCCCCGCATCGGTCGTGGCGTCGAGGTCCCGCGCGGGTCGATCCGCTCCCGGTGCGACGGGGCCCCGTGCGTCGGGCAGCACGTCCCCGAGCTCCGCCTCGGCCGCCCGCCGCGACTCGTCGGAGAGCTCGGCGAACTCCCGCAACGTGGGCAGCTCTTTCAGCGACTTGAGGCCGAAGAACTCGAGAAACTGGCCCGTCGTCGCATAAAGCAGCGGTCGCCCGGGCTCGTCCTTCTTGCCGATGATCCGGAGCAAGTCCCGCTCGAGCAGCAGTTTGAGCGTGGCGCCGCTGTCGACCCCGCGAATCTCGTCGATCTCCGGCCGCGTGATCGGCTGCCGGTAGGCGGCGATGGCGAGCGTCTCGAGCTGCGCGCGCGAAAGCCTCACCGGCCGCTCGCTCGCCAGCTCCCGCACGAAAGGCGCAAACTGCGCGCTCGTGCGAAAGAGCCATCCCCCGGCGACTTCGCCGAGCACGATCCCGCGATGCGCGTACGTCTCTCGAAGCTCGCCGAGGATTTCCCGTACCTCCTTGAGCGGTGCCGACGCCATCTTCGCGAGCTCGTGGGTAGATATCGGTTTGTCGCTCGCGAAGACGAGCGCTTCGAGGAGGCCACGGAGGTGCACGCGCGGCAGCAGGCGAGCCCGCTCGATCGCGATCGGCGGATCGGAATCGCTCTCGCCCTCGTTCTCGCCGTCCTGCGCCGTTTCGCGCGCGGCCTCGGGCGCTTCGGGGGACGGCTCCCCGTCTTCTGCGGGCCCGACGACGGAATCGCGAGACTCATCCGGGGGGGGCGCATCGGCGCCGTGGGGCGCGACGGCGCTTTGGGCGTCGCGAGTCCCGGGTCCACGGCCCTCCGGCGGCCGGGGCGACGTCTTCTTCAGGCGGGTCACGGTCCTCCATTCTCCGCGCTGGGCGCGGCTTCCGAGTTGGCGCTGGCGAGCTCGACGAAAAGCGGTCCGAGCGGCTCGGTTTGCAACAAGCGGGTCATCTTCAGGCGGGCCATCTCCAGGAGCGCGAGAAATGTGATCACGAGGTCGAACTTCGAGACGAAGCCCTCGAAAATGTCTTCGAACGCGAGCCGGCGTCGCCTGGCGAGCAGGTCCGACAGCTCCGTGATGCGGTCGGTGATGCTCACTCGGTCGGCGACGACGTCGTGGGAGAGCTTCACTTTGCTTCGATCGAGCACGCGCTGGAAGGCGTCGACGAGCGCGAAAAGCGGGACTTCGGCGAGCGGGGGCAGCGCCCCGCTTGGCGCTTCCGCCGCGCCCGCTCCGCGCGGAAAGACGTCCCGGCCCACAATCCCGCGCGAGACGAGTTGCTCCGCGGCGTGCTTGTACTTCTGGTACTCGAGAAGGCGCCGAATCAGCGCTTCGCGCGGGTCGATCTCGTCCAGAGCGTCCGCGTCGTCCTCCTGCTCGGGGGGCGGCGTCGGCAGCAGCATCTTCGACTTGATGTGCACGAGCGTGGCGGCCATGACGAGATACTCGGCGGCAAGCTCGAGGTGCATGAGCTGCATGACCGCGAGATGCTCGAGGTACCTCTCCGTCACGAAGGCGACGGGAATGTCCAGGACGTCGAGCTCGTGCCGTTGGCAAAGGTGAAGGAGAAGATCGAGCGGGCCCTCGAACTGCGGGAGTTGCAGCGACCACGGTGTGGCGCCAGCGTCGGACGTCTCGCGGTCGGGCACGATTGAAGGGGGCTACCTTAGCAACCCCCCGTCGCTCGTCACCACGGAACCGGGAGAGGCGTGCGTAGAGGGCGCCCGTGGGGGTAGCATGGGAGCGTGGACGCGCAGGGCGAGCGGCAAGCGGCACCGGCGGAACAAACGACGCCGAAGGCGTGTCCTTCCTGCGGCGCGCGATACCCCGAGGATGCGCTCTTTTGCTCGCTCGACGGCGCTCCCCTCACGATGCGGCCCGGCGCGATCGCCACGGCGGCGGCCCTCGATCCGTATGTCGGGCGCGAGATCCTCGGACACATCGAGGTTCGCGAGCTCGTCGGCATTGGCGCGATGGGGCGGGTTTACCGCGCGTTCCAGCGGGGCATCGACCGTGACGTCGCGGTCAAGGTGCTCCACCGCGAGCTCTCGTCGAACCCCGCGATCGTCGCGCGCTTTCATCGAGAGGCAAAGGTGGCCTCTCGCCTCTCGCATCCCCACGTGGTGCAGGTGCTTCTCGTGGGGCAGCTCCCTGACGGCGCGATGTACATCGTCATGGAATACCTCGCCGGCAGGTCGCTGCAGAGCGCTCTCGGCGCGGGGGCCATTCCGCTGCCGCGAGCGCTCCACATTGCTCTGCAGCTCTGCGAAGTCGCGGGTGAAGCGCACGCCCAGGGGATCGTCCATCGGGATCTGAAGCCCGAAAACGTGATGCTCGTGCATCGCGCGGACGACCCGGATTTCGTCAAAGTCCTCGACTTCGGCATCGCGCGATTGAACTGGGACGAGCAGGCGGCGACGACCGCGGCTGGGCTCATCTTCGGGACGGCGCGGTACATCTCGCCCGAAGGCGCGCAAGGCGAACGCGTCGGCGCGCCGGGGGACGTCTATTCCATCGCGACGATCGTGTACCAGATGCTCGCGGGACGAACGCCGTTCGACGCCGAGCACGCGATGGCGCTTCTCGTGCAGCAGACGCGCGATGCCCCGCCGGAGCTCAAGGCGATCCCCGCGGCGGCGTACGTGCCCGATCCCGTGGCCGCGGTGGTGATGAAAAACCTCGCGAAGAAGCCGGACGAGCGGGCGAGTGATGCACGCGCTCTCGGTCGAGCGCTCTTCGATGCGGCGGTCGCCAGCGGCGTCCGTGCAGAGACCCTTCTCGCTCGCCCGGCGTCCTTGGCCCCAAGCCTCGGCCCGCGTGCGAGCGGGCCGCAGGCACCGTCTTCGCGGCGCCCCGAGCCTGACGCCGTCGAAACGGCCGTCGCGGCGCGGATCGACTCGGCGGGCTCCCACCGCGTCGGCGGGGCTTGGAACGCCCCCCCCTCGAACGCCCCCCCCTCGAACGCCCCCCCCTCGAACGCCCCCCCCTCGAACGCCCCCCCCAAGACCGCTTACGAAACGCCAGCGGCTGCGGAGACACGCGCGCTGACGCACACCGAGATCACACCGCCCGGCCTCGAAACGACGCGATGGTCCTCCGAAGCGCCCGCGGCGGCGAAGGTGGGCGGGGAGCCGCTCGGTCCCGAGGCGGCGGGACGACACGCCGAGCCGAGGTTCGACCCGCATACCGGAGCAAGAGAAGCCGGCCCCGAGACCACGATCAGCGACCCGCATGCCGTCCGCGCGCCCGCGATGGGGGCGCCTTCGACAACGCAATCGGCGCCGCCCGCGAGCCGCTCCCCGTCCTCGGTGGAGATCACGCTGGCCGGCGAGAACGCGCCCGATGGCCCCCCCGTGCGGGGACGCGCGAGGGCATGGGCGGCGGCGGCTTGCGTGGTCGTGGCCGCTCTTGGCGTGGCGACCGTCACGTGGAAGGCCGGGCATGCGGGGGGGGCGGAGAATGAAGGCGCGCTCGCCGCGGTGGTTGCGCGCGCCAACGACGCGAGGCTGCAGAAGCGTTGGGACTCGCCCCCGGGAGACAACGTGCGCGACCTGACGGACGACGGCCTGTCGCGTTGGCCGAACAATGGCAAGCTCGTCGCCGTCCGGGCTCTCGCGTGCGACGACATCGTCGACGCGGCGCGCGCCAAGCACGAGACCGGCGACGTGAATCAGGCCCTCGACCTGGCGCGCGCTGCGGTACGCCTCGACCCCTCGAGCCGTGACGCCAACGCCCTGATCGCACAGTGGAGCCGAGAGCCGGATCTGCCGCCCGTTGCCGCGAGCGATACGGCGGTTCCGCCGCTGGCCGCGCCACGGGCGACGGCGGCTGCAAGCGCCGCGGGTGCGCCGCCCGTGGCGGCCGTTCGCGTCGCGCTCGACGCGTCGAGCGCCCGGCCGGCTGTGGGGCAACCGGTGAGCTTCGTCGCGCGCGAGGTGGGCGCATTTCGAACGGCGCTCGCCGATCCGCATTTCCGCGTCGCGGGGCCCGGGCTAGCGACGGGTACGGAGATGCCCCTGAGCGGCGATGGCGCGGCTGTCGCGCGCGCCACGTTCACGTTCCTGCAGAGCGGCCGATTCGAAGTGAGCTTCAGTGCGCGAGCGACGGCGGGTCCGGTGTACGCGGTGAGGTCCCTGCTCGTGGGTGATGCGGCGCCGCCGCCCGCGCCCGCGTCCGCGACCATGCAGGCCGCGGGCCTCCCTGCGAAATGGCTCTGACCGGTGCCGTCGCGCCATTGTCTTGCACCTCGCCGGCACGGAGGCGTATTGCCGAGAGGCCGCATGCGCGCGCCGCCGCTGGCTTTTCCCGTCGCCCTCGCGCTGGCTCTCGCGCCGGTCCTCCTCCTGCGCGCGCGCGTCGCGGCCGCGCAGGAAACGCCCCATCACGTTTCGCTGCTCGATCGCGCGCACACGATCGCCGAACTGGAAGGCGGCATCATCGCGCTGCCCACGGCGCCGATCTCGGCCTCCAACCGCGGGGGGGCGACCCCAATCGGCACGGTCGGCAACGGGGACGCGACGGTGCAGACGGGAGTGCACGTTCTCTACCGGCCGAACCGCGAGTGGGCCGTCGGCGCCGGGGCCATGTTCGCGCCCAACCCCACGAGCGATCCCAACTATGGAGGCGCGAGCTTTCTGCCGCGCACGCACTCGCGGAGTTACTTGTTTCTCGGCGGGGAAGCGCGCTACTTCGCGTTTCGGTGGCACTGGTTCGAGGGGTGGATCGGAATGACCGCCGGGGCGCTCATCATCGCGGACCGCTTCACCACGAATCCCGGGCCCGCGGTGCCGGCCGTCCCGCCTCTCCTCGGCACGACGACCGTCACCGTCAGCACCGAGGGCTTCGCCGTCGGCATTCAAGCGGGCGCGGACTACGCGATCACGGACCAACTGGAGCTCGGGCTGGCCTTGCGGGCCGACCGATGGCTTCTTCCGACGCAGAAACCATTTTCCGCAAGAGAGCTCGTGCGACGCGCTCGGCGATTGTCCCACGCTGACGGGGAGCGTGGCGGCGTTCGAGTTCGGCCTGACGCTGGGCTACCAGATTCCTCTTTAGGTAGAAACCCGGGTCACCCTGAGTCTCGCTCCGCCTTGCCTCCGGCAAGGCTCCGCTCGACAGAACGGGCTCGCACGTCACGTCGAGGGGAGCGATGCCGCTCCACCTCGAGCTCCCCAGCAGGACGAGACGCGTGTCCTGCTGAGTCACCCGGGTCACCCTGAGTCTCGCTCCGCCTTGCCTCCGGCAAGGCTCCGCTCGACAGAACGGGCTCGCACGTCACGTCGAGGGGAGCGATGCCGCTCCACCTCGAGCTCCCCAGCAGGACGAGACGCGTGTCCTGCTGAGTCACCCGGGTCACCCTGAGTCTCGCTCCGCCTTGCCTCCGGCAAGGCTCCGCTCGACAGAACGGGCTCGCACGTCACGTCGAGGGGAGCGATGCCGCTCCACCTCGAGCTCCCCAGCAGGACGAGACGCGTGTCCTGCATCGCGTGTCCGGCGCGGCCCTGGGGGGGGCTAGAGAGAAGCATCACTCTAGGGGCTGGCTTGCACGGCGGCCCCGAGGGCGGCGCTCAGGCGATCGAGCACGATCGCCAGAATCGTGAGCGTCCCCAACGCACGCAGCGGCGCGAGCAGCGCGTGGACCTGCGCGGGGGACGCCGCCCGCGCGATCAGCGCCGCGGCGACCTCGATGACGACGGCTGCCACGAGCAAGGGTGCGCCGAGCGCGGCAGCCAGAGAGATTCCGCGGGTCACGTCACCCGCAAGGGCCAAGAGAGGCTGGCTCGTGAGGCTCGTCCGAGGATCGAAGGACAGCGCCGCGACCACGCGTGCCGGTCCTCCCGTGTGCAGGAAGAGCCCGCACGCAAGAAGAGACAGAGGCACGCCGAGCGGCGACGCGCCGCCTTCGACGGTCGGTGCGCTTGCCGTATCCTGCGACCCCCGGAGCGCGTCGGCGACGCCCCCCGCCATCGTCGCGGCCCAAAGCGGAATCGCCGCCGCGATGGCCACGGGAAGGCCCCGTAGGGCCTCGCCGAGAGCTAGCGCGATCCAGGGCCGGGAAGAGACCAGCGCCACGGCGGGCGCGACCGGGGCGACCGCCGGGAGAATGCAGGCCGCGAAGGCGAGAGCCGTCACCGCGCGTGCCGGCGCGGGCAGCGCGCGCAGCCCGAAGGCAGGGATGATCGTGATGGCGGGCATGGCTCGAGCCCACGCGAGGCCGAGGCTGGCCAGGTCTACCCCTTCGGCCGCGAGTGCGTCGGCGAGCTCGGCAACCAAAGGGCGCATGATCGGCGCGAGGAGTGCGAGCGCGCGTGCCGCGGGTTCGTGAAAGGCAAAAGGCCTTGCCGACGCCCGCGAGCGGCTCAGGCCACGGTGTGCCCGAGCTTCTTCTTGCCGTCGTGGAACAGAACCTCGATGCGCGGTCCCTCGACGCCGAGGACGAGCCCTTTTCCGAATTTGGAGTGAGTGATGAGGTCGCCCTTCGCGTAACGCGACGAAAGCCGGAACGGGACAAACGACTCTTCCGCCTTCGATTCCACGTCCGCCCACGTGGGCTCCGGCCCTGCCGGTTTCGACCACGCCGAGGACTCCTCGTCGTCTCCCGGGCGACTTGCGCCGGGGTTGCGTTGCTTGCTGCGCTTCATCGACATGGCGCCCTGTAGCGCAGTTTGCCATCGCTGGGGAGAAGGGACGCGCAACCCCGGGCCACGCGATGCACATTTGACGGCGGCCGGCATTTCCGTCCGGCGTCCGCCGGCGTGAATCCGCCCGCGCGGTCGCGAGCCGTCGACACCCGATCCGGCAGCGCTCGCTCGGGGGCGGAAAACCATTAGGATTCGCTTCCCGTCCCCATGTTCGGCCCGGCCGCGCGCGTCTACCGCGAAACTCGAAAGCAGCACGACCAGGTCTTCAACACCTACGTGATGCGCCCGATCGCGGCGGCCCTCGTTGCGTCGGTGGCCGGCACGCGGGTCACTCCCAACCAGTTGACGCTCGTCAACCTCGGGGTCTTCGTCGTCGCCGCCGCGGTGCTGGTGGCGGCGCCCTCGTGGCCAGGGGGGCTCGCGGCGGTCGCGATTCTCGAGGTCAGTTATTGCTTCGACTGCGCGGATGGAATGCTCGCGCGCTTCAAGAAGCTCGCTTCGAAGACGGGCCACCTCTTCGACTTTTTCACCGACGAGCTCAAGGCCGTCCTGCTGGTGGCGGCGCTTGCGGTGCGCGCGTTTCGTGCGGGGGGCCTCGGCTGGAATGCCGGTCTTTGGAGCGCGGGCGACGCTCGCTTCTTGCTCGGCGGGATCGCGGGCGTCGTCATGGTGGCCTCCGCGATTTCGCTGACCAACTTCGTGCGGCGCCCGGAGATGTCCGGCCGGGAGACGACCGTCGAGGCCTTCTACGAGGCGTCCGGGAGGCCCGGACCCTCCTCGCCACGGGCGCGCGCGGCCGGCCTCGTGGCCACCTTCCTTCGCTGGCTGAATCACTACCCCAGCCACATCTGGTTGTGGGCGCTCTTTGGGCGCATGGACGCGTACTTGTGGCTCTACATTGCGCTCAACGGCGCTTACCTGGCGCGCGGTTGGCTGGGGCTCTTCCTGCGGTTCGGGCGCGGCGGATGAGGTGCAGGAGACGTGGGTCACGCTGAAGGTGTGGCACTAGAGCGCGGCACGAACGTGATGGCAGGAGCGAGCGGTCCTCGCTTCACGCACAATCGGGCGCCCCCAGTGGCGATCCGCGTTGGCCTCCGGATTCGCTTCGTTCGTCCGTTCCCGTACGGCGACCGTGCGTTTCCGTACATCGATCGGCGGCGAGCGAACGTCGTTCTCTTTCGGGGGAACGCCGTTCGTCCGGTTCCGAGCCTCGGGACGCCGACAACGAGCTTCGTTCGTGCATTCCCGTGCGTAGGTCGCGGGCTCCCGAACGCCGTTCCCTCGCGAGTGAGCTTCGCTCGTGCGTTTTCGTACGTAGGTCGCGGGTTCGCGAAGGCCGCTCCCTCGCGAGTGAGCTGGGTTCGCGGGTTCCCGAAGGCCGTTCCCTCGCGAGTGAGCTGGGTTCGCGGGTTCGCGAAGGCCGTTCCCTCGCGAGTGAGCTTCGTTCGCGGGTTCCCGAAGGCCGTTCCCTCGCGAGTGAGCTTCGCTCGTGCGTTTTCGTACGTAGGTCGCCGGTTATCGAACGCCGTTCCTTCGCGAGTGAGCTTCGCTCGTGCGTTTTCGTATGTAGGTCCCGGCTATCGAACGATGTTCCCTTGCGAGCGAGCTTCGTTCATGCCTTCCCGTACGTAGGTCGCCGGTTATCGAACGCCGTTCCTTCGCGAGCGAGCCTCGTTCGAGCGCGTCCCCACGTAGGTCGTGCGTTACCGAGCCTCGGCCGCTCCTCGGGACCGAACGGCAGCCCTCATCCCACCGCCAGCAGCTCCACCTCGAACACGAGGGTCGCATGGGCGGGAATCACGGGAGGAAACCCTCTCGCGCCGTAGGCGAGTTCGGGCGGTACCGTCAGCTTGCGGAGTTCGCCGACCCGCATCCCCGCCACGCCGCGATCCCATCCCTGAATCACTTCGCCTTTGCCGAGGCCGAAACGAAAGCCCTGCCCCCGGTCGCGCGAGCTGTCGAACCTCTTTCCGTCCAGCAGCGTGCCGACGTAATGCACCGTGACTCGGTCCCCGGCCTTCGCCTCGGCGCCTTGACCCTGCGTCAGCGTTTCGATCTGGAGGTCGCTCATCGAGTCATTCTCTCTTTCCTCTTTCCTGGGTGGGCCCCGAGGATAACCGGCCGCTCGGCCTCTGCTACCTTTTCGGGCGATGGCCAGCTCACCTCACAGGATCACCTTGATCCCGGGCGACGGAATCGGCCCCGAGGTCGCAGCGGCCGCCCTCCGCGTGCTCGACGCGGCGGGCGTGGCCATCGACTGGGAGACCCATGACGCGGGCGCCGCGGTGGCCGAGAAGCGCGGCACCCCCTTGCCGGAGGAGGTCCTCGAATCCATCCGGCGAAATCGCGTCGCCTTGAAGGGACCGATTGGCACCCCGATAGGCAAGGGCTTCCGCTCGGTCAACGTCGCGCTCCGCAAGGACCTGGATCTCTACGCCAACGTCCGGCCCGTGCGGTCGCTGCCGGGCGTGGAGCCGCGCTTCGAAGGGACCGACATCGTCATCGTCCGCGAGAACACGGAGGACTTGTACGCCGGCCTCGAGTTGATGATTTTGCCCGGGGTGGCGCAGAGCATCAAGCTCATCACCGAGAAGGGTTGCGCCCGAATTTGCGAATACGCGTTCGACTACGCGGAGCGCCTCGGGCGAAAGCGGGTCACGTGCGTGCACAAGGCGAACATCATGAAGCTCTCGGACGGGCTCATGCTCGACGTCTTTCGCGCGACGGCGCTCGCGCATCCGCGCATCGAGCCGGCGGAGGTCATCGTCGACGCGTGCGCGATGCAGATGGTGCGAGACGCCAATCGGCTCGACGTAATCGTCACCGAGAACCTCTACGGCGACATCTTGAGCGATCTGGGGGCGGGGCTCGTCGGGGGCCTCGGGATCGTGCCCGGGGCCAACATCGGAGAAAGCGCGGCGGTCTTCGAGGCCGTTCATGGCAGCGCTCCGGACATCGCGGGAAAGGGAATCGCGAATCCCACGGCTCTCATCCAGAGCGCGCTCATGATGCTCCGTCACCTGGGCGAGAACGAGGCCGCCACACGGATCGAAGACGCGCTCTTGGCGATTTATCGAAGGGGAACGATTCGCACCGCGGACTTGGGGGGAAGCGCGACCACCACGCAGTTCGTCGAAGCGCTTTGCGCCGTCTTGCAATCGCCGCTCGCATGAGCCACCGAGCGGCGGCCCGGTGCCAGACGGATGGATGGCGTATAGCAAATCCGTTACGAGCCAATCGCGACGAGTTCTCGCTTGCAAGCGTAGTGGCGGACTGGTAAAGCCGCACCCGGTGCCGACAGTGCACCGGTAAAATTGTTATGGGAGGCAAACGATGATGAATGGCAACGAGGGTGGGATCCGTGTGCACCGCGTCTTGGTCTTCGCTGGAGGGGCGCTCGCATTCGTCTCTTCCGCGGGCATGGCGCGCGCGGCCACGATACCTGTCAATACGCAGACTATGGAATATGTGAAAGACAGCAAATGTGGCCTGTCGGAGGCGATCGTCGCGGTCAATACCAAAGCCGCTTTCGATGGCTGCCCCAAGGGCACCGGAAACGACGTTATCACGGTCCCGGCCGGCAACTACCATGCGGCCTCGGACGTCAATATGAACATCTCCGCGACCGTGACCATTCAAGGGCCCGGCATCAGCCCCGTCAACGTTTCGACGAGCAGCGGCACGGTGTCCGCCGGTCCGACGGCCCACATCTACGGGGCGACAAACCTTCTCTTCTGGGTGGAGGAAGGCGGATCATCGGCCATCACCGTCACGTTTCAGAACCTCTACCTCGACGGCGGTCTCAGCACCAACGGGGGCATTCAGGGCTACAGCGTCCATGGGTCCACGATCAACCTGGAAGAGACGTACGTATACGGCTTTCAGAACAGTGGCGTGTATGTGGACGGACTGAATCTCGGCGTCACCAACAGTTTGTTCGATTTCAACAGCGCGGTCACTTCGGGCGGAGGAATCTACTTTTCTCCCAACTCCCATAACTTGACGATCACCAATGCGGCGTTCACCAACAATACCGCCGCGCAATACGGGGGCGGCATCGAATACTACGGTCTTGGAACGTCCACGCTCACGGGCCTGACGTTCGGCAACAACACCGCGGGGTACGGGGGCGGCGCCTTGGACCTCGAGGCCTATCAAGGGACCCTGACGCTCTCGGGCTCGACGATTGCGAACAACGGCTGCAACGTTTCAAATTGCTCCGGCGCCGGCGTCCTGGCGTACGGGTACGACTCCGGCGTGACCCAAAGCATGAACGGGTGCATCGTCGCAGACAACCTCGATGACGATCCCAACTATTCGGACGTGTACGGGGACGGCTCCCTCGGCGTCAGTAACTCGTTCATTTACCGTCAGAACGGCGAAGATCTGGAATTCACGAACAATGGAAACGTCAATACGACCTCGGACCCCCAGCTCAACTACGGGGATGTCACGGCCAACTATTATGGGGGAAACTACCTTCTCCCGGTGGTTGTGCTGGAACCGACCAGCCCAGCGATAGATTACATTTCGTCCTTCACGCCGACGACGGATGAGCGAGGGTTTCCGCGAGGGATCAAGGGTGGGACCGGCCGCTCGACGCTGTTCGACGTGGGCTCGATGGAGTACGACCCGCACTCCTTTCAGGCGGAGACGATTACGGCGGTCAGCACCACGGAAGCAACGACGGTCGTGCACAACTCGGCCTATTCGAACGGCGAAGGACTCGAGCTGCCGGCCACCAAGGTGGGCGACAACGTCGCCTTCCTGCTGCCGATCATCGAGGACCCGAACCTGGGCTACGACATGGTCGTCAACTACGCGACGGGGCCGAACGAGGGCATCATCCAGCTGGAGTGGTCGCAGGACAACACATTCAAGACGGGCGTGACGCCAATCGGTCCGGCCATCGATCTGTACGCGAGTTCGGCGGGATTCGATCTGATTGACTACTACAAGAAATATGGATCGAGCGCGCTCGCGAACTTCGATCCCGACGTGCCGACGTACATCCGCTTTCGCGTGACGGGCAGGAATTCGAAGAACACCACGAAGAACCCGACGGAGTACTATCTGTACCTGGACTACATACAGCCTGTCTGGATGTAGACGGATACAGCGTAGTTCACGCAGCGGGCGGGAAGGAGACGAGCGCGCGCGTGCGGCTCGTCTCCTGCGTCTGCGTCCGTGCCCGCGGCCGGTCTCACCCGTCGAGCGGCGTGTCCGGCAAGCGCTCGAGTCCCCGCAGCGCCGCGCGCGCCGCAAAGTAGCCGCACATGCCGTGCACGCCTCCGCCGGGGGGGGTCGCCGCCGAGCACAGAAAGATGCGTGGGTTCGGCGTCGTGTACGGGTTCCATCGCGCAACGGGCCGCGTGAAGAGCTGGCCGATGTCGGCCACGCCGCCGGTGATCGCGCCGCCCACGAAGGCGGGGTTGTACCGCTCGAAGTCGGCTGCGTTCATCGCGTGGCGGGCAAGGATGCCGTCGCGAAATCCCGGCGCGAACCGCTCGACTTGGCGCTCGATGGTCGCGGTGAGATCGGCCGTGGCTCCCGCGGGCACATGACAATACGCGTACCCCGTGTGCCTCCCGAGCGGCGCGCGGGTCGCGTCGAACTGGCTCTGTTGGCAGAGAAGCACGAACGGCCGCTCCGGCTGCTCGCCCCTCCACACGGCCGCTTCCGCCTCGACGATTGCTTCGAGCGGGCCGCCCAGATGGACCGTGGAGGCATCGAGGACGGCGGGATCCTTCCACGGAATCGGGCCGGCGAGGGCCCAGTCAATCTTGAAGACCCCCGGCCCGTAACGATAGCGGCCGAGGCGGCGGACGTAGCGCTCGGGAAGCACCGAATGCGCAATGGCCGTCAGCTCCGAAGGGCTCGTGTCGAAGAGGTACACGCGCGCGCGCGGCAAGTCTGCCAGCGTCCGCACGCGCCGGCCGGCTTCGATGCGGCCTCCGAGCGAAGCGAGGACGCTCGCCAGCGCGGTGGATATCGCGGCCGAGCCGCCCTCCGCGACAGGCCAATCCTCGATGTGGCCGGCCAAGCAGAAGACGAGGCCCATGGCGGCCGTGAGGGCGCGATCGAGGGGCAGCACCGAGTGGGCCGCGCAGCCCGCGAAGAGCGCGCGGGCCCTGGCTTCGCGAAAACGGCCCTCCGCCAGGCCCTTCGCCGAACGGATCGCCTCGAGGCCAAAGCGCACCATGCGAAGCGGATGCTTCGGAAAGCGAAGCGGTGCGAGCAAGTCAGCGAAGAGCCCATGAGGATCCACGAGATGGGGCGCCATCAGCCGCTCGTAGGCCTTGGAGTCGGCCCCCAGGCCGCGCGCGGTCTCGCGGACCGAGCGCCGCAAAAGGACGGCGGGCTGATCGTCGAGCGGGTGCGCCACCGAGGCGCGCGGCGCGATCCAGCGGAGGCCGTGCTGTTCGAGCGGCAGCGTGCGAAAAAAAGGCGACAGGATGCCCATGGGATGGCACGCAGAGCAGACATCGTGGCGATAGCCCGGAAGAGTCAATTCTGCGGTTCGCGTTCCGCCCCCGATCGCGTCATGGCCTTCGAGCACCACCACCGACGCTCCCGCTTGGGCGAGGGCCACGGCCGCGGCGAGGCCGTTGGGGCCCGAGCCGACAACGACGGCGTCCGTGACGGCGCTCACGACGCAAGGCTAGAGGCGCGGTTTGCGCACGCGTCATTGCCACACCGTAGCCAAGGCGCCTCGTTCTCCGAACGATTCGGAGGTCGGTGAGTCAACGGAGAACAACGATCAACTCGGGCCGTGGCGACGAGCGCCAAAGGAGGGCCGGAGGAGGGGGAAGAATGCCGATTGGAAGTCCACCCCATTCGTACCGGACCCGAGTGCAGTTCATTGGGATCGATCAATGCAACCGGTGTAGCTTGCCGTGCGTATGCAGTGGGAATGGTAGTACCTAACGTGAAGAACGAGGCAACCATCATGAAGCGACGAACCTTAAGTATAGCTGCCCTTGTTTGCGGCGCGTCTTGCGTGGGGCTTTTCGGAAACGCGCGATTGGCGCACTCGTCCGACCACCTGGACTCGCCGGCCACGAAGGCCGATCCGGCGGCGGACATCAACGACGTTTATGGCTGGATGAGCGGCAATGACCTCGTCCTCGCCATGACTCTCTTTCCGAACGCGATGGGCGCTTCGGATGCGGGGCCGGGCTCCGCGTTTTCGAATGCCGTGCAGTACGTGTTCCACACGTCAAGCGGCGCGTCGTTCGGCGCGACGACCGCGAACGAAGACATCATTTGCACGTTCGACGTGACACAGACCATCTCGTGTTGGGTCGGAACGGACGAATACGTCACCGGCGACGCGAGCGGGCTCGCCGGCTTGGCGAGCGCAGACGGCAAGTTCAAAGTCTTCGCGGGCCTTCGCGCAGACCCGTTCTTTTTCAACCTGGACGGGTTCAACAACACCGTCTCGACGGTCGAGTCCGTCGCCGGCGCAGCCTCTCCCGTCCTGATGTACGACGTGGCCGGCTGTCCCACGCTGAGCAATGGGCAGGGAGCCCTGCTGCGCACGCAACTGATGACGGAGAGCGACGGGGGAGCCGCGACCGACTTTTTCGCGACGTTCAATGCTCTCGCGATCGTGGTCTCGGTCGACAAGAGCCTCGTGACCAAAGGCGGTCCCGTGCTGTCCACGTGGTCCAGCACCAACCAGGCGATGTGAGAATATCATGAAAAAGACAAACCTTATTTCGCTTTCGATCTCCGCGGCGGCCTTCGTCGCCGGGGCATCTCTCATCGCGTGCGGGGATGACACCACCGGCCCCGTGCCCCCCATTGCCGACGCAAGTGGCGACGGCACGGTCGTCGTTGCGGACACGGGAACTCCGGACTCCACGACCCCGGATGGAAGCGCCGGCGACGCGGGCGATGGAAGCGCCGGCGACGCGGGCGATGGCGGCGACGCGGACGCCGGTCCCCCCCCGCCGCCCACGCTGGGCGCGCAGATTGACCGTTTCGGTCGGCCCGCAATCAACACGGCCCTCAATCACACCTTCGACACGAGCGCCGCCAAAGGCCCGGCGAAAGACGCGTACAACGCCGACAGCGACGCGGGAGCCTGGGCGGCCGAGTACACGCCCCAGTTCGCGGCGAACCTAGCCATCTACGATTCGCTCGACACGGGCGGATTTACGGACGGCGGGGGCGGCTGCGGAAACCAGTTTCTGGCGCAGAATGACGCCGGCGCGGCTCGCTACAACGCCTTGGCCGGCGTTCTCGCGAACGACAAGATGTGGATCTATACGGGATCCACGACGTGCACGCAGTACCTCGGCGTAGAGCTGGTCGCGACGGGCGCCATTCCGCCCAATCCCGATGGCGGCGCAGTGGACCAGTGTGGCGGCCGGACGTTGGGTGAGGACGTCATCGACGAGACGTATTCTGTCGTCGCCAGTGGCATGTTGAGCGGAGTGAGTGACGGCATCAGCGCCGTACCGTCCAAGACGGACGGCGCGGCATTCCCCTATCTCTCCGATCCGCAGTGAATTGGAGCCTCCCGGCTGCGCTCGCACTTCTGAGCGCAGCCGGATGCACCAAGGCTGCGCCTTCGCAGGCGGGCGACGTCACGCAGGAGGGGAGCGAAGGCTTGGCGGTATCGCAAGATGCCGCTTCGGCCTCGGCTTGGGAGCTCAAGGCGCCGCGCACGACCGACGGCGCGGTCGCGCTCGGCAATTTCGATTCGCAGATCCGCGGCACGGAGGCGCTCTTGGCGCGCAGCCCGACCGACCCCGCGCTGGGGCGCCGCCTCGTCGACATGCTGCTGACGCGCGGACAATTTCGGGGGACGATCGCTGACTACGAGCGGGCGGACGCAATGGCCGCCATGCTCGTGACGGCGCACCCCGAGAGCGGCGACGCGCATCTTGCGCGCGCTGCGACGCTCGGCACCTTTCATCTTTTCGCGCAGTCGATCGAGGAGGCAGACGCCGCCGAGCGCGCCAGGGCGCCGAGCGAGGGAGTGCTGCACGTTCGCGCGACGGCGTTCATGGCGCAGGGCCGCTTCGACGAGGCCGAGGCGCTCGGCGTCTGGCGTGACCCCGACGTGCTCGACGTGAACGGGCTCGCCACCGCGGCGGTTCTTGCGGGCGAGCGCGGGAGGGCCGCGGAATCCGAGGCGCTCTTCGAGAGAGCACGCACTTCCTACCGCGACGTGTCGCCGTTCCCGGTCGCATGGGCCGATTTTCAACGGGGCTGGCTCCTGGAACGAAAGGGGGACCGCGCGCGCGCGAAGCTCTATTTCGCCGAGGCCCACGCGGCGCTTCCCGCCTTTGCGCACGCGGCGGTGCACCTGGCGGCGATGGAGACCCCCGACCAGGGCCGTCTTCTCCTCGAGCCGCTGTTGGGGAAATCGGACGATCCGGAAGTGGACGCCGCCTATGGCGACGCGCTGCGAAGGCTGGGGCGGGCGGACGAAGCCAAGCCATTCGTCACGCGCGCGAAGGCGCGATACGAAGACCTTCTCGCCAAGCACCCCGAAGCGTTCGCCGACCACGCCGCGGCGTTCTTCCTCGGCATCGGGCAAGATCCGGCGCGCGCGCTGGGGCTCGCGAAGCTCAACGCGGACAACCGGCAGACCGAGGCCGCGTTGGAGCTCTTGCTCGAGTCGGCCCTCGCCGCCGGCAACCACGAAGACGCATGCGACGCGGCCGCGCGTGGAGAGGCCCTGCGTTATGCGACGCCCGCGTTTCGCGTGATGGCCCAAGCGACCCGCGCCGGATGCGCTGCCCCGCGCGCGCCCGTCGGTTCGCATTGAGTCGGCGGGTCCGTTCGTCTCGTTGGGTGGTCTTCGTCGCTGCGCTCGCGGCGGCGATCACCGTTCTTGCGACCGAGCCCGCGCGCGCCCACACCGTCGGCCTCTCGCGCGGTGAGTACACGGTCACCGGCGAGGGCATTCGCGCGCTCTACGTTTTCTCGGGAGCCGAGCTTGCCACCGCGTTTCCGGACGCTGACCGAGACCACGACGGCCGCCTGTCATCCGACGAGATCGCCGCGCTCGCGAAGGCGGCCAGCGGCGGCGATCGACAGACGAACCCCTTCGACGCCGGAATCGTGCGAGCCACGAGGGTCCGCGTGAACGGCGCGGCCTGCCGGTCGCACTTCGACTCGGCCGAACCAGGCGAAGGAGACGCCGTCGACGTGCACGCGTCGTTCGCGTGCGACCGCGCGCCCGGGATCCTCTCGATCGATTGCGACTTCATCGACGCGTTTGCCGCGGGCCACCGCCATCTGGCCACGGTGGTCACCGCGTCGAGCGAAGCGGCCTTCGTGCTCGTCCTTGCGCAAAAGCGGATCACCGTGGATTTCGGCGCCCCCGAGCCGCCTTCGAGCGCCACGTTCGGGGCCATGGTCTGGACGGGGGTCACGCACATCTGGACCGGCTACGACCATCTCGCGTTTCTCTTCGGGCTCGTGCTGCTCGGCGGCCGCCCGCGCACCCTCATCGGCGTTGTCTCGGCCTTCACGGTCGCGCACTCGATCACGCTGGGTTTGGCGGTCCTTGGGGTGGTCTCCGTGCGACCGGCGATCGTCGAGCCCGCGATCGCGCTCTCCATCGCGTACGTCGGCATCGAGAACATCTTCGGCGCCGATCCGACCAAGCGCTGGCGCATCACGTTTCCTTTCGGGCTCATTCACGGCTTTGGCTTCGCAAGCGCGCTTACCGCGCTCGCGTTGCCGAGGGCGAGCGTTCCGGTCGCCCTCTTGGCATTCAATTTGGGCGTCGAATTGGGGCAGCTCGCCGTGCTCGCCTGCGTTCTGCCCATCGTGCTCTGGGCCAGGCGCTACCCGCTTTTTCGCGTCTGGGGAGTTCGTGTCCTGAGTTTCGCGCTGTCGGTGGCCGGCTTTCTTTGGTTTATCTGGCGCGTTCACGCGGTCTAGGACGAGTCGGGTGTGACGAGGACGCGCGGGGGAAGTACGCTGCGGGGGCGATGACCAACGCCGACCCGAAAACGCCCGGCCTGCCCGTGATTGACGTCCTCGAATATGGCGGCAAACGCGACGGCGTCCGCCAAATGATGGATCGGCGGCTCTTCATGCAGCTGCTCGTCGTCGATGATCCGAAGGGCCGCGGCGACGACTTGGCCGACCGGATCGCGGAGCTCTGCCGCAAGGGACGTGTTCCGGCCGTGGTTTACGCGGACGCAATGTCTCCGAGCGGTGCGGGACTCCTCACGTGGAGCGATGACCCGGCGCACTTCGTGCGCACCGTGCGGCCGCTCTTCGCGCAGGAAGCGATCGCCCACGCCGTGCTTCGCCCGGCCTATTCCATGATCGGCCGGACGTACGCCACGGGACACGAGCCGGAGCTCGAGTGGTCGCTGCTGCGCCGGCCCATCGAGAACGTAACGAACGACGCGTCACCCTGGCACGTCTGGTATCCGCTGCGCCGAACCGCGGCGTTCGCCCGCCTCGAGCCCCACGAACAAGGCCAGATCTTGCGCGAGCATGCGACCATCGGAATGGCCTACGGCGCGCAGGACCTCGCGCACGACGTCCGGTTGGCGTGCTACGGCCTCGACGCCGACGACAACGAGTTCGTCATCGGACTCGTGGGTCGCGAGCTTCACCCGCTGTCTCACTTGATCCAGGCGATGCGCAAGACGCGCCAGACGAGCGAGTTCATCGAGAAGATGGGACCGTTCTTCGTGGGCTACGCACGGGTTATGGTGCCCTAGAGCACCGAACAGGTTGACGGACCGAGGATTTCAAGGGTTTTGCCCGCATCGCAAGGCGCGACGACGACCCATACTCGGGTATTGCGAGGAGGAGCAACGCCGCGAGGCGGGCCAAACCCGCAGAAAGCCGACGGGAGTCAAGCTGTTCGGTGCTC
>CAWHQT010000003.1:0-178285 GCA_963831555.1 uncultured delta proteobacterium | reverse complement strand
CCATGAACCTATGGTGATACTTCCTGCGGTCGTGAACATGCCTCCGGAGATGCTCCAGAGGAGCACCTAACAAAACATGCGGGTCGCACACGAGGACCCGCGCGGGGATGGAACGTTGCAGGAACTTCCGCCGCAATCCCACCCGTCTGGGCGGGGTCCCATAGGTGAATCCGGATGCGCAGATCGCTGTGTCCGTGGCAACGCCGTTGCGATCGCGAAGGCGTCTCGGGAGGCCTGCAACGAAACACCATGCGGAGATGACGTGAGCGCCACAAGGAATGACCCCTACGTGCGACGCACCGAGTCGAGACCGAACGCGTGACCCGACTCTTCGGCAATTCCAATGCACATATCCGCTCGCCCCTATGGCCTCGCCGATGGGGGCTTCCGCGGTGGTCTTTCGTTCCTCTGCCCCGACTCGTCTGGAGACCGTACGGCCTCTCCGCGCCGGCCGAACCCGTCGCGGATCGGTCCACCTTCAGAGGTCCTTCGTGTCCGGTCGCACGGCAAACGCCGAACGAGACGATTCTTGTTCACGCCGAGGCGCGGCGGCGATGCCGTGCTGGACCGAGACGGCAGACGCGGGGGATGCGCCGGGTGCCTGCGTCTTGCTTGCGGGCGCCACCTCGCGGCGTTGCGACGGCGAGGCCACCATCGGCGGCGGCTCCGGCGGACGGGCGCTTGCGCGACCGTCCCGCATACGTTTCGCCGCGCCCCGCGGCGCCTCGCGGGCGGATTCTTCGCGCACGCGCCGCAAGTATGTTCGCAAGGCCGCCACCGATACCGGCATGCCATGTTCCGAGAGCATCGCGGCGACCGCCATCCAGCTGTAGCCCTTGGAGCGAAGAGCCACGATCTGGGGCGACAGCATCCCAATCGCCTCTTGTTTGCTCAACTCGGTCGCTTGGTAAGGCGCCACCTCATCGAGCACTCGCTGCAGCTTGCGAACCGTCTCCGCATCGAACTTGTCCTTGGCGTCCATCGCTTCTCCTGTGGTCTTGCCAAACGTTTGCTCTTGGCCGGCGCCTTCTGCCGGCAGCGTCGCAGGCAGACAATCGCAAGACGCGTACCGGCGCGGAGAACGGGGTCGCGCGGGCATGGCGCGGCATGCAGGACCGGGCAGGCGCCCGACGAGAGCCCCGTTCGTCTCGCGCGTCCCAAGACGCATGTGCCCGATCTTCTGCAGCCGCTTTGCCCTCGGATACGGGAGAACAGGGCGACGGTGCGCCCGTCGCGAATGGCGGGTCCGTCGTTGCAAAGGTTCACCGGCACGTCGAATGAATGGCGCGCGCCGGGGACCAGGTGGTCAACGTCTGCTGCTCAGCCCTGGTCATTAATTAATGACCACCGCGCCCGCCCTCCCTTCGCTCCGAGCCAGTTTCCGCGCCCATTTCGCAGGTCCGCACGCGTCGCCGCTTCGGATCCGTGCGGCATCGCGCTTGCGGAAGGGGCTCCGTATGAACGAACGAAACGTTCGCGAGCCACTCGAGGGCGGGGCCACACGCAAGCCGGAGGCGCATGACGCGGCGCAGAGCCGACGGCAGCGGGGCGGCTCCTGGGGCACGCCGGATCGCCCTCAGGGGCTTGGGGAGGGGTGGCCCCCGCTTCTGACGGCGAGCGAGGTCGCGGTCGCCCTACGAACGTCGCGCAAGGCAGTCTACGCGATGGCCGAGCGCGCGCAGCTGCCCGGCGTCACGCGCATCGGCCGTCGCTTGCTCGTTCGCCGCGACGACCTCCTCTCATGGCTCGACGAGAGACGAGCGGCGCCGCCGGCAGGGAGTCGGCGATGAAGAGCGAAGTACGCGGTGTAGAAGACGCGAAGGGGCGCCCAGAAAGCGGTTCAACGTCACGCTCGAGGGCCACTTCGTCCAAACCGCCCCGCGACGGGCCTCCCTGCTCCGCACAAACGGCAGGGCATTCATGCCACTTTCGAGCGGTGTCAGACCGTCTTGGGGGCGCATGTCGGGCGACGCGTGCTCGTGCGAGACGTGCTTCTCGCGTCGCTCCCGGGAGCGTCCCGGGCATGACCGTGCCTGCTATGTTGCCGCCCAGACGAAGACAGAACGCCGTCGCGTGGAGGTACCCGCGATGGTGAACATCAAACCGAAAGGCAACCGATGGCGCATAGAAATTTACTTCCGATGGCCCGATGGGGTCCCCTACCGAAAGCGACTGCTTGCCCCGGTGACGGCCAAGTCAGCGGCGATGCGCTGGGGCCAGCAGTACGAGGCGAACGTTCTCACCCAGGGCCGCGAGGCGCTCAAATCGCCGGCCACAGAGGGCGTCCCCCCAAGACCTGCCGAGCTGATCGAGCAGTATGCCAAACGCTGGCTCGACGAACGCGAGGGACGCGTGCACAGCATCCGCGATGATCGCAGCCGCACGCGCCTGCACGTGCTCCCGATCCTGGGACCGCTTGATGCGCGCACGTTCACGCGTGACGACATCGAGCACGTGCGCGATGCCCTCGACGAGAAGATCACCAACGGCGCGCTCGCGTGGAAGACGGCCGCCTCGTGCTGGACGCTCGTCACCAACATGTGCGCCGACATGGTTAGCGCCAAGAAACGCGAACTGCGCATTCGCGATGACAACCCTTGCCGTGACGTCAAACCGCCTGAACGCGGGGCGCGCAAGGCGAAGCAGTACCTGTATCCGAGCGAGTTCCTGCAGTTCGTCTCGTGCGAAAGCATTCCGCTTCGCTGGCGCCGAGCGGTCACGCTCGCCATCTACACGTACACGCGTGACGGCGAGCTTCGCGTGCTTCAATGGCACGACGTGGAGCACGCCGTGATCAACGTCGTCCGCGCCTACAACCGGCGCAAACCGGGCGAAATCAAGGGCACGAAGAGCGATGCGCCACGCCGCTTCGCCGTCGAGCCCAACTTGCGGCCCCTGCTCGATGCGATGCGCAAGCAGAGCGGCGGCAAGGGGCTGGTCACTGATCTCGCAAGCGAGCGCGCGATGGCCCGGAACTTCCGCCGCTGGCTTTGGAAGGCGGGCGTCCGGCGGGCGGCCCTGCACGAGACCAACGCGCAGAGCCAAAACATCACATGGCACGATCTGCGGGCGACGGGCGCCACATGGATGGCCGTACGCGGCGATGATCCGCTCAAGATTATGCAGCGATGCGGCCACCGCGACTACGGCACGACGCTGCGGTACGTCCGCGAGGCCGAGGCGGTTCGAGACGGCTTCGGCGAGCCCTTCCCTGCCCTACCGCCGTGCCTGCTCGACTCGCGCTGGCCGTCTCGTGGCACGCTGGTGGCACGCGTGGCCTCGGACAACGAAAACTTAGCTTTTTCTCGAGCAATCTGAGCGGGGTGGACGGGACTCGAACCCGCGGCCTCCGGCGTGACAGGCCGGCGTTATAACCAACTTAACTACCACCCCAAGAAACGTTGCTCCTCGACGTATGGTTACTCCTTACCTTTCCCTGCCGAAAATCCGTGCCGCGCGGTAGGCGGGACAGGGATTGAACCTGCGACGGCCGGCTTGTAAGGCCAGTGCTCTACCACTGAGCTACCCGCCCGCGTCTGTGGACCGTACCTCGCTTGGGCGCGCCACTCTACGCATGCGCCGCGCTCGGTCAAGCGCGAACGCACGCAACCGTCACTACCATTCACGCCGGCGCCGGCGCGGCGGGTTCGGCCGGAACGGGCATCACGGGCTTGGCAGGCGCCGCCGCCGGCCCCTCCGTGCGGCCCGGGGCCGCTTCAGCGGGAATCACCACCAGCTCGCCCTCGCGGTACTCCCAGCGCTCTCTACGCGGTCCGAACAGCGCTTCGGGCGCCGGCAAACAGAGGGCTTCGCGCAGGACGTCATCCATGTGATCCACGAGCACCACCCGCGTCGATCGCAGGACGCGCCTCGGCACTTCACGCAGGTCCTTCCGGTTCTCCCGGGGCACCACTACCGTGGTGATGCCGCTCCGGTGCGCCGCAAGCAGCTTCTCCTTCACGCCACCGATGGGCATCACGCGCCCGCGCAGTGTGATCTCGCCGGTCATCGCCAGGTCCCGCTTCACGGGTACCTTGATGAGCGCACTGGCGAGACTCGTCGCCATGGTGACGCCCGCGCTCGGCCCGTCTTTGCGCACGAACTCCGGGAAGTGTACGTGCACGTCCACCTTTTGATAGAAATCGCTCTCGAGCCCGAGCGCCTCGGCCCGCGACCTCACGTAGCTCATCGCCGCCTGCGCGCTCTCTTCCATCCCCTTTTCGAGCAAGCCCGTGATCACTAGCTTGCCCTTTCCGGCTACGACCGCCACCTCGCATGCCAAGAGCTCTCCGCCGCCGTTGGACGTCACCGAGAGCCCGTTCGTGAGGCCGATTTCGTCGTGCTCTTCCTTCTTGCCCACGCGGTACTTGGGGACGCCGAGATACCGCGGCACGTCTTTGCCAGCCACTTCGATGGGCTTCTCCTTGCCGTCCGCGACGACCTGACGGGCCACCTTCCGCGCGATGCTGGCGATCTCGCGCTCGAGCGAGCGCACACCTGCCTCCTTCGTGTAGTGGTGAACGATCGTCCGGAGCGCGCTCTCGGTGATGGTCAGAGGCACTTCGTCGAGCCCACATTCCTTGCGCTGCCGCGGCACCAGGTACTTGACTGCGATGTTCAGCTTCTCGAATTCCGTATACCCGGAGAGC
Organism: uncultured delta proteobacterium; assembly: GCA_963831555.1. GTDB lineage: Bacteria > Myxococcota_A > Polyangia > Polyangiales > Polyangiaceae > Palsa-1150. Next base: position 173,636 of record CAWHQT010000003.1, on the reverse strand, counting down.
TGTATGATTTCCATGCGGTCTTGCAGCGGAATTGGAATGCCACCGAGCGTATTGGCCGTAGTGATGAACATCACGTCCGACAGGTCATAATCCAGATCGAGATAGTGGTCATTGAAGCTATGATTTTGCTCCGGGTCGAGCACCTCCAAGAGCGCGGCCGCCGGGTCCCCCCGGAAATCGGTGGACATCTTGTCGACCTCGTCGAGCAAAAATACCGGGTTCTGCGTACCGACCTTGCGCAAGCTCTGGATTAGCTTGCCCGGCATCGCGCCGATGTACGTCCGGCGGTGGCCTCGAATCTCCGCCTCGTCGCGCACACCGCCGAGACTCAATCGCACGAACTTGCGCCCGGTCGCCCGCGCGATGCTCTTGGCGAGGCTCGTCTTGCCTACGCCCGGCGGGCCGACGAAGCAGAGCACCGGCCCCTTGAGCTTCTTCGTGAGAGCCTGAACGGCGAGGTATTCGAGAATACGCTCTTTGATCTTCTTTAGACCATAGTGGTCCTCCTCCAAGATCGCTTCGGCCTTGCCGAGGTCGTACGTCTCGTCGCTCTTCTCGTACCACGGGAGCGCGATGATCCAATCGATGTAGTTGCGAACGACGGTCGCTTCCGCGCTCGTCGGATGCATCATCTTGAGCTTCTTCAGCTCTTTTTTGACTTTCGCAGTCCCCTCTTTGCTCATCCGCTTGGTCTTGAGCGTCTCCTCGATCTCCTGAATTTCGTTCTTGAATTCGTCCCGCTCGCCGCCGCCCAGTTCCTTCTGGATGGCCTGCATTTGCTCGTTGAGGTAATATTCCTTCTGCGTCTTCTCCATCTGCTTCTTGACGCGCGACCGGATCTTCTTCTCCACTTGGAGAATCTCGATCTCGGCCTGCATCAGTTCGTGCAGACGTTCCAGGCGCTTCGACGCATCCTCCATTTCCAGCAGCTGCTGGCGATCCGCGAGCTTGATCGTGGGCAGGTTGGCCACGATCGTGTCGCTGAGGCGCGCAGGATCGTCGATCGTCTGAACGCTCATCAGGACTTCGGGCTGCACCTTTTTGTTGAGCTTCACATAGAGCTCGAAGGCGGCTTGCACGCTGCGCATCAAGGCTTCAATCTCGACGCCGCGCGGCCATGCCTCCGCGATCTCATCGACCTCGACGACGAAGAATTCATCCGTCTGCGCGAAGCGCTTCGTTCGTGCGCGCCGCTTTCCCTCGACGAGCACCTTCACCGTCCCGTCGGGAAGGCGCAGGAGCTGCATCACGGTCCCCAGCGTGCCCACGCCAAAGATGTCCTCGGGCGTGGGCTCGTTCGTCTTCGCGTTTCGTTGGGCCGCGAGGAATATGTCCTTGTCACGCGCCATCGCCGCGTCGAGCGCGTTGATCGATCGCTCGCGGCCGACGAAAAGCTGCGACACCATGTGCGGGAACACGATGATGTCCCGCAGCGGAAGAAGCGGTACGGTGCGCCTTTTGACGGCGGGCGGCCCTTTGCCGTCCATATCTTTATTGAAGAACATCGGGCAACCTTTACCTGTGGAACCGAACGCCGGTCACCCGAACGGAAACCGGCAGCGCGCACGGCAAGACGCCCGCTCGCAGCACGGTCGGTGAAGACGACCGCGTCAGGCCAGCTCGGCTTCCTTCTGATACACGATGAGCGGCGGCTCGCGTTTGGTGATGACGTCTTCGTTCACCACGACCTCTTTGATACCGCTCCGCGAGGGGATATCGTACATGATGTCGAGCATGGCATGCTCGAGAATGGCGCGGAGCCCGCGCGCGCCGGACTGGCGGACGAGCGCCTCCTTGGCCACGGATTGAAGCGCACCTTTGGTAAACTTCAGCTTCACTCCGTCCATGTCGAAGAGCCGCTGGTATTGCTTCACGAGGGCATTCTTGGGCTTGGTGAGGATGTCCACCAACGCTTCGTCGTTCAGTTCATGGAGCGTAGCAAGCACCGGCAGCCGCCCGATGAATTCCGGAATGAGGCCGAACTTCAGCAGGTCCTCCGGCTGGACGCGCTCCAGGAGCTCGCCTAGCTTGTAGTCCTTTTTACTTTTGATCTCGGCCCCGAAGCCCAACGTCTGCTGCCCGATGCGCCGCTGAACGATCTGCTCGAGGCCCACGAAGGCCCCTCCGCAAATGAAGAGGATATTCGTCGTGTCGACCTGCAAAAAGTCTTGTTGGGGGTGCTTTCGGCCGCCCTTCGGCGGAACGTTCGCGATGGTGCCCTCGATGATCTTGAGCAGAGCCTGCTGAACGCCCTCGCCCGAAACGTCCCGCGTGATGCTCGGGTTGTCGCCCTTTCGGCTGATCTTGTCGATCTCGTCGATATAGACGATGCCGCGCTGTGCCCGCTCCACGTCGTGGTCGGCGTTCTGAAGCAGCTGCACGATGATGTTCTCGACATCTTCGCCGACGTAGCCGGCTTCCGTCAGCGTCGTCGCATCCGCGATCGCGAAGGGGACGTTGAGAATTTTCGCGAGGGTCTGCGCGAGCAGGGTCTTGCCCGTCCCGGTCGGGCCGAGAAGCAAGATGTTCGACTTTGCGAGCTCGACGTCCTCCGCGCTCACGCGCGAGTCGATGCGCTTGTAGTGGTTGTGGACCGCGACCGCGAGCACCTTCTTCGCGCGGTCTTGCCCGATGACATACTCGTCCAGGATCGACTTGATCTCGGAGGGCTTGGGAACCGGGGTCGAACCGGCATACGGCTCGTCCTTCTCGACTTCTTCCGCGATGATGTCGTTGCAGAGCCCGATACACTCGTCGCAGATGTAGACCGTGGGGCCGGCAATGAGCTTTTTCACCTCCTTCTGCGACTTGCCGCAGAAGGAGCAGTTCAGATTGCCATTTTGATGGTCATCCCGCCTGCGTTCCAATGCTCGCCTCGTGTCCCGCCGCTTCGAGCGCCGGCGCCAACCAATTTACGCCCTCGACGACGGATGGGAGCTTAGACCCACCCCCGAACCGTCGCAAGCTTGTGACCTCTAGTAATCGGACCCCACTTTCCTCGGAACCTCGAAGAGTGGCACAATGCGAAGGGTACGTTCTCACGGTGGGGCCCTCTGCCCCCTTGCCGTTCAGCGCTCACGCGCGGGCTTCTCTGGTTCGCCTTTCTTCCGGGGCGGGAGCACGTCATCGATAAGGCCATACTCCTTGGCCTGCGGCGCGCTCAAATAAAAGTCGCGATCGATGTCCTTGTGGATGAGATCCTTCTGCTTGCCCGTAGCCGTCGCCAGAATGTCCGTGATGACGTCCTTCAGGTGACGGATCTCCCGCGCTTGAATCTCGATGTCGGTGGCCTGGCCCCGAGCACCGCCCATCGGCTGGTGGATCATGACGCGCGCGTTCGGAAGCGCCATTCTCCGGCCCTTGGTTCCAGCCGCAAGGAGCACCGCCGCCATCGATGCGGCCATTCCGAGGCACGTGGTGCTCACCGTCGAGCGGACGTATTGCATCGTGTCGTAGATGGCCAAGCCGCTCGTTACGACCCCGCCCGGGCTATTGACGTAGAGCATGATCTCCTTGTCGGGATCTTCGCTCTCCAAAAACAAGAACTGGGCGATGATGATGTTGGCCACGTCATCGTTGATTTCGGTCCCCAGGAACACGATGCGGTCCTTCAGGAGCCGGCTGAAGATGTCCCAGTTGCGCTCGCCGCGATGCGTTGTTTCCACGACGGTGGGATAGGGAATGAAGCCGCGCGTCGCCGCGTCGCCCTCGTGCGACGCGAACGCTTCGAGAGTGCGAATGGCCTGAGCACGATTTTCGGGACGGTTTTTCGACATGGGTCCTCCGCGGGGACGAGCGCCGCCCGTTGCGGCGCGATCGATCGGTTCAGCCCTTCTCTGTCACGCTGCCTTGGTGGGGCTCCTGGGCGCGCTCGCTTGCGCTCTCCGCGCTCGGCGATTCGCCATGGGATGCGACTTCGGGCACCGCGGTGGCGGCCGTAACGGCTCCGAGCGGCTCGCCCGTTCGGATATTCGCCTTGCCTTCGATGACGTTCAGCACCTTGTCTTCGAGGATCATTCCCAAGAGGATCTGCCGTTGCTGCGGGTCGCTGTATTCGGCGCGAACCTTCGCCACGTTCTTGCCCGATTCCGCCGCGAGCTCCTCGAGCCCGTTCTGAATGTCTTGGTCCGTTACGCGGAGTTCGAGCTTCTTTGCGATCGCCGCCATCAGAAGCCCCGCCCGGACTTTCCTTTCGGCGTCCGCATGCACCTGGCCGTGGATTTTCCTGAAGTCATCCTGCGAGACGCGTTGGCCCGCACGACGCGCGTTCTGCAAGAGCTCCATTTCCATCATTCTGCACTGCTGCTCGACCAGCGAGGGGGGAACGTCGAGCGGGTTGTTCTCGTTGAGCTTGTCGACGACCTGATCGGCCATGGCCGATTCGGCGCGCCCCTTGAGCATCCGCTCGAGGCGCGTGTGGATGTCCGCGCGGAGCTCCACAAGCGTCTGGAAGTTTCCCACGTCCTTGGCGAACTCGTCGTCCAACGCCGGTAGAAGGCGCCGCTTCACGTCCTTGACCTGGACATGGAAGCGTCCCGTCTTGCCGGCGATCTCTTTGCGAGGATGACCGTCCGGCAGCTTCGCGTCGATGTCGAGCTCCGCGTCGCTCGCGGCGCCGACCAGACCCGCGTCGAGCTCGGGCAGCACCTGCCCCGCGCCGAGATCGAGCTGTACGCCCTGCGCCCCGGCGTCTTCGATCACGGCCCCATCGACGGCGAGCGTGAAGTCGATGGTCACGACGTCCCCCTTCTCCGCGGCCCGCGGTGGATCTGGCGCTTCGAGCCGGGCGTGCTGGCGACGCACGAGCTCCAGCTGCTCGTCCACCGCCTCCGCGGTCGCTGTTTCGGGCGGCATCACGAGGTCCATGCCCTCGTACACCACGTCCACGATGTCAGGCTGGACCTCGAACCGCGCCTTGTAGGTAAAGGCCGCGCCCTGCTCGAATTTGCCCGTCTCGACCTGCGGCTGATTCACGGGCTGAACTTGCTTTTCCGAAAGCGCCTTCGGAAGCGTGTCGTCGACGATGGCCTTGACCACGTCCGTCGCGACTTGGGGACCGTACAAATGCGCAAGCACCTGACGTGGCGCTTTGCCGGGGCGAAACCCGCGAACGCGCGCTTTTCGTTGCAGACTCGAGTACGCCTTCTCGACTTCGGCCGCGACCGCGACGGCCGGAATCTCGATCGCGAGTTCCATCAAGATCGGGGAGATGCGCGCGACCTGGACTTGCATGGGGACGCGGAGGGTAATGCTGCGCCGGAGGAACGCAAGTCGCCCCGACCGCTGCCCGAAGCTTCAAAAGCAGGGTCGCCCGCCCACGCCCGCGTTTCAGTCGTCATCGTCCGGCTCGAGCTCGTCGACCTGATCGTCGAAGAGCAAATCGCTCTCGTGCAGCATGGTTTCTTGCATCAGGTCGTCGAGTGAAAATCCGGCCTTGTTGCTTGGTCGGAGCTCCTCGCGCTCGAACTCTTCGATGCTCCGATAACTCTTCGGCAGCGGCATGGTCGTGTTTCCTTGGGTTCCGTGAGAGCCGTGGGTGGCGTGTCGTGAAGTTGCTTTGGGGGGGGTCGGGGTCGTTGCGCCGTACGGCAGATCGCCGCCGCTCCGGCCGAACGCCAGATGGGCGGCTTGGCGCGCGCCCCTTGCAAGGACTCCACGAAGCCGCGAATCGGATTCAAAAAAAGCGAAGGACTGACTACGTGTGTTCTCGATGTAGACTCGTGAGCCTGCGTGTCAGGTCGATGACCCGGCCCCCTTCGGTGGATGAGCTCAAGCGCCGCGGCGAGCGCCGCGGTGACCAGAAGCGGCGCACGACGGGGTCCATCGCGTCGCCCCTATCGCCCCCGGCGTCATCGCCTAGGAGCACACGCACGAGTCGCTGCCGCATGGTTCGCGTTTCCTTCGTCCCGTTGCGATGTCCTACATCGACGGACAACCTACTACGCGATGCTGCAAGCACTAAGAAAACAGCAGCGATTTCTTTGGGCCTTTCTTGCGCAGGCGCGGCCAGGGCGCGATGCGTAGCCCGTTGGCGGCCGCAGTTGCGGCCCCGAGCGCGCGCGAGGTAGAGAGGTCCGCAGATGAGCAAGCCCGGGGCACCCGACCGCGGCGGCCCGACCCGCGCGGCCCGCGTGATCGCCGTCGTGAACCAGAAAGGGGGCGTGGGGAAGACAACGACCGCCGTCAACGTGGCCGCCAGCGTGGCCGCGGCCGAACGCAGGACGCTCCTGCTCGACCTCGACCCCCAGGGCAACGCCAGCAGCGGCGTCGGCGTCTCGCCCCGAACGGTGGAGCGCAGCATCTATGACGCGCTCATCGGCCACGCGACGCTGCGCGAAGTGATGGTGGGCACGGAGCTCCCCGGGCTGGCGCTTATTCCGAGCAAACAAGATCTTGTCGCCGCCGAGGTGGAGCTCGTCGACGATCCGGAACGCACCACCAAGCTTCGCGGTCTGCTCGCGGCCCTGCTCGCGCGCGAGGCCTTCGAATACGTGTTCATCGACTGCCCGCCTTCGCTCGGAATTCTTACCGTGAACGCGCTCGCGGCGGCCGACACGGTGCTCGTGCCCCTCCAGTGCGAGTACTATGCGCTGGAAGGGCTCACGTCGCTCATGGCCACCATCGACCGCGTGCGGGCCGGCCTAAACGTGAAGCTGCAGATCGAGGGCATCGTGCTGACGATGTTCGACCCGCGGAACAACCTCGCGCGGCAGGTTGCAGACGAAGTAAAGGGACACTTTCACGTGTTCGACTCGGTCATTCCGCGCAACGTCCGGTTGAGCGAGGCCCCGTCGCACGGCAAGCCCGCGCTCCTTTACGATGTTCAGTCCAAGGGAGCGCAGGGCTACTTGTCGCTCGCGCGCGAGATCCTCGCGGCGCATACGACGAACGCGGCGTCGCCCGCGATCGCGGGCACGCAGAAGGTCGCGAAATGACCGTGGAGCCCAAACGGCGGGCGCTCGGTCGAGGTCTCGACGCGCTCCTGCCGGCGCCACCGCCCGCCGAGGGCTACGGGGATCGAAACGTGTTCACGTGCCCGCTCGAGAAGATCGCGCCGCAGGCGGGGCAGCCACGGCAGCACTTCGACGCCGAAAAGCTCGAGGAGCTCGCGCAGAGCATTCGTGAGCACGGCCTACTCGAGCCGCTGGTGGTGCGACGGGTGCCGGGGAGCGACCGACTCGAGCTCATCGCCGGCGAGCGACGCTGGCGCGCGCTGCAACGCACGGGGGCTCTCCAAGCGCTCGTCGTGGTCAAAGACGTGAGCGCAAAGAGCGCGTTCGAGCTCGCGCTCATCGAAAACGTGCAGCGCGAGGATCTCAACGCGATCGAGCTCGCCGAGGCGTATGACCGCCTCTTGCGCGAGCACGAGTACACGCAGGAGGCGCTCGCCGCTCGCGTAGGCAAGGATCGAACGACGATCACCAACGCGCTTCGCCTTCTGAAGCTGCCCCCGCGCGTGCGCGCGAGAGTCGTCACCGCCGAACTGACCGAAGGGCACGCGCGCGCTCTTCTGGGCGCGGGCGACGGCCCGGCGATCGAGCGGCTCGCGGAGCGGGTGGTGCGCGGCCGCCTGAGCGTGCGGGCCACGGAGGCACTCGCTCGTGCGGGCGCCAAGACCGGCGGCGGCGGAAGACCCGAGGGCCGAGGGCCCGCAGCAGACGGCGGCAAGAGCGCGAGCGTGCGGGATCTCGAGCAGAAGCTCACGCGCGCGCTGGGAACGAAGGTCGAAGTGCGCGACCGAGGCAACAAGGGCGAGGTGGCGATCCCGTACGCGGACCTCGATGCCTTGGACCGCTTGCTCAACAAGATCCTGGGCCACGGCTGAACCTCAACCGAACCTGAAGCTGAGATTGAGATCGAGTCTCAAGATGTGGCCGGAATTGCGCTGCAGCCGCAATAACGGCCACATCTTCAGTGCGGCGGGACGGCCGCGCGCCGTACCGCGGCTTCGAGGGTGTTGGCCAGGAGCATGGCGATCGTCATGGGACCCACGCCGCCGGGAACCGGCGTGATGAAGCCGGCGACCTCTCGGACCTCGTCGAAGGCGACGTCGCCAGCGAGCTTCGTCTTGCCGTCGGCCAGAGCGACGCGGCTCGTGCCGACGTCGATCACGACGGCCCCGGGCTTCACCCAGTCCCCTCGAATCATATGCGGCCTTCCGGCGGCCGCGACGAGCACGTCCGCTTGGCGGCACACCGCGGGAAGGTCCCGCGTGCGCGAGTGCGCAACAGTGACCGTCGCGCTCGCGGCCATCAGCAATTGCGCCATCGGCTTGCCGACCGTATTGCTCCGTCCGACGACGACTGCGTTTTGCCCTTCAAGGGCGGCGCCGGCGAGCGCGATGAGGCGCATGCATCCCGCGGGGGTGCAGGCCACGAGGCCGCCCGGACGTCCCAGCGCCAGAAGCCCCGCGTTCGTCGGGTGAAAGCCATCGACATCCTTTGCGGCGTCGATCAGGTCCAGGATACGCACTGCGCGGACGGCGCTCGGCAAAGGGAGCTGGACGAGGATCCCGTCCACCGCCGGATCGGCGTTGAGTTGCCGAACCTGGCGAGCAATCTCGTCCTCCGGCGTCGACTCCGGAAGGCGGTGAAGCCGGCCGCGCAGGCCGACTTCGTTCGACGCCTTCTCCTTGTTTCGCGTGTAGACAACGCTCGCGGGATCTTCGCCCACGAGCACTACATCCAGACCGGGCGCGCGCCCGTGCTGCGCTCGGTACGCTTCGACCCCGGCGCGAACCTCCGCCCGAACCGTTTCTGCGAGGGCCTTGCCGTCTAGGATGCGTGCCGTCATGCGCCCGCCAGAATACGTCGCCGCGTCCATCGACGCGACCCGAAGTTCGGGCCCGTGCTTTTCTGACGAGCGGTTCCATCGACGGGCCCGCGCGTCAGGACGTAGGCTCCGTCACGCTGGGCGCGCGACCACGCCAAACGTGCACAGAGGCCGCAAACGCGAGAAGAGCGACGCCGATGAGCTGCGAAGTCGAAAGGCCCAGAAGACCGCCGCGGTCATCGCGACGTAGAAACTCCACGAAGAAACGAGCAACCGCGTAGAGCGCGAGGAAGGCCGCGAACACTTGCCCATCGTAGCGCTTGCGCGGGTGTAGCCAGAGCAGGCACACGGCCGCGATCGCCAGCGACGCCGCCGATTCATAGATCTGGGTTGGATGAACCGGGAGGCTCCACATCCTCGCGCTGGCGATGAGGTGGTCTTTGAACTGCTCTTCGCTCGCCGCGCTCCGGCTGGGAAACGAGATGGCCCAAGGCAGCGCGCAAGTTTCGCCGAAGCAGCAGCCGGCCATCAAGCAGCCCATGCGCCCGAACGCGAGGCCGAGCGGCACGGCGAATCCCGCCATGTCCGCGGCTTTCCAGAAAGGGAACCGATCGCGCGCGAGCAAAAACCATGCAGCGGCGGACGCACCGATGAGCCCTCCATAGTACGTGAGACCGCCCGCCCAGAACTTTGCCCAGGCAAAGCAATCCGCGTGGCCCGGATGGCAGACATTTCTGGCAGCGTCCCAAACGCCGTCATACGCGGCGGAGACGCATTCGCCGCGACTTAGCGGCCAATCGACCGCGGACGGCGCGGTGCAGAGGTGCACGTAATCCCAGAAATAGCCGTCGGCAAGGACGTGCAGAATGCGAGCTCCCGCGATGCCCGACAGAAGCATGGCCAGGCCCAGATCGACGATCACGTCGCCGTTCTGGCCGATGCGACGCGCCCAAAGAGTGCCCACCGCCGTGGCGAAGAGAAAGCCGGACAGAAGGAAGACGAAATACGAGGGAAACGCGACCCCGAAGAGACGGAAAAGATCCGGGTGCACGCGATCCATCCTAGCGTCCGGGGCCCCGCGAGGCTCGTCGCGGGCGCTCGGCTGCCCGGCTGTCAGCGATTCGTATTCTGGGCTTCGTGGGGCGGTCCCGACGAGACGGTGTCGCGGCCGATCGCGTCGCCGGGGGGCGCGATGACGGTTATCCGATCAGGCCGCACACCCTCGAGCGCGTGCGTCTCGTCGTCCTCCGCCGCAGGGTGCCACGCGGGGACGGGCTCGCCCGACTGCGCCGGCGGCACACGCGGAGCGTGAAGCGGCCCGGGGCCACGCTTGCTCGAGAACATGTCGACCGCCATGAGGCCGACCCCCACGCAGATGCACACGTCGGCAATGTTGAAGGTGGGCCAGTGGTGCTCCTGGCCACCCCATCGCATGTGGGCGTCGATGAAGTCGATGACCTGACCGTAACGAACGCGATCGAAGACGTTGCCGAGCGCGCCGCCGAGGACGAACGGCAGACCCCACCGGAGGGCGATTTGCCGCGGCTGCAGACGCCGGTAGAGCGTCATGATGAAGAGGATCGCGGCCACCGACACCAGCAGGAAGAACGGGCGGCGAATGCTCTCGCTCGTGGTCTGCAGAAGACCCCATGCGCCGCCGCGATTCTTCGCGAGGATGAGCGTGAGGTGGCCGCGCCAGATTTCGACGGTGCCGGGATACTCTTCGAGGTTTCTTTCGGCCCAGGTCTTCGACAAAATGTCCGCGGCGAGCGCCACAGTCGACACGACGAAGAGAAATACGTAGGACGGGTTGCCGCGCCGATAGTCCGCGACCGACCGCGAGGCTCCCTCGGGAACCCCGAGGCGATCGCCGGGGACGCGTGGAGCCACAACCGCCGTTTCCGGTTGCGTCACGGTCAGTTGCGCAAGATCCGAACCGTCGGGCCCCGCGTTGCGGTCGCTCGTCTCGGTGGGACTGGGGGGACTCGGCGGGGGCGGCTCGGTCACGGGTCGGCGAGGGATGTAGTGGATCGCGGCGCCCGGGCATAGCCGGGCGTGCGCGCCAAACCGCACGGCAGCCCGGGGCTTAGCGCGGCGAGAGCGAGCCCGAGCGGAGAGCCGGAGGAGATGCCGTCACGATACGGTACATCTGTCTAGCATGCTATCGTGCGGAGCTTCATGCCTTCCCCGCCTTGGATCACGCCGCACGGCGTCGACGCTGTGCTCTCGCGTTGGCTGGCAAGCTCATGGGTCCAGCCTTGCTTTTGCGCGGACGAAACGCTCGCGGGCGCGGGCGGGCGGTACGCGCCCTTTGGCGATGCCTTCGAACCGGGCGTTGTCCGCGCGCTCGCCAGCCGCGGGATCGAGCGGCTCTACTCCCACCAAGCGGAGGCGATTCAGTCGGCCGCCGAGGGCCGTCACGTGGCGGTCGCTACGCCGACCGCGAGCGGAAAGAGCCTGTGTTTTCACATCCCCGTCCTTCAGGCGCTCTGCCGGGATCCCAATGCGCGAGCGCTCTACCTCTACCCGACAAAAGCACTGGCGCGTGACCAGGAAGCCGGCTTGCTCGAACTGATGAAGGCGGCGGACGTTGGTTCGGCCGCTGTGGTTTACGACGGCGATACGCCCGGCGACGCGCGCCGCGCGGCTCGCGAGCGCGGCCGGGTCATCCTCACGAACCCCGACATGGTGCACACGGGGATTCTGCCCCATCACCCCAACTGGGCTCGCACGCTCCAGAATCTCCGCTACGTCGTCATCGACGAGCTGCACACCTATAAGGGCGTCTTCGGCTCGCACGTGGCCAACGTGCTCCGGCGTCTGCTGCGCGTCGCGGCATTCCACGGATCTCGACCGCAAATCCTCGGCGCCACAGCTACGATCGGCAACGCCCGCGAGCACGCGGCGCGGCTCTTTGGCGTGACGACCAACGAGGTCGCCGTAGTCGCCGAGAGCGGCGCCCCGCACGGGCAGCGGCGGTTTTTTCTGTTCAATCCGCCAGTGGTCAACCAGGAGCTCGGTATCCGCGCGAGCTACATCAAGCAGGCCGTTATGCTGGCCGCCGATCTCGTTCGCGCGGGCGTCCCCACGATCGTCTTCGGTCAATCGCGCAACTCGGTCGAAGTGATGCTCCGCTATTTGCGCGATGCCGTGGCCACGAGCCCGCGGCGGACGGACCAGGGGGCGGATGGGATCGGAATCGACCCGCGCCGGATCGTCGCGTACCGCGGTGGCTACCTGCCCGGCGAGCGGCGCGAAATCGAGCGGCGCCTGCGCGACGGTGAAATCGCCTGCGTGGTGGCGACCAACGCGCTCGAACTCGGCATCGACATCGGCGAGCTCGATGCGGTCGTCTGCGCGGGATATCCGGGCTCGGTGGCGGCCACGTGGCAGCGGTTCGGGCGGGCCGGGCGGCGCGGCGGCCAAAGCATCTGCGTTCTGGTCGCGTCGAGCGATCCGCTCGATCAGTACCTCGCGCGCGACCCCGCCTTTGTGCTGGGCGCTCCCATCGAGGAGGCCCGCATCGACCCGGACAACGTGGAAATTCTCGTGCAACACCTCAAATGCGCGGCCTTCGAGCTTCCCTTCAAGCGCGGCGACGCGTTCGGCTCGCTCGGCCCCGACGAGACGGGGGACGCGCTTTCGTTCCTCGCGCGCCATCGGGTGCTCCACGAAGCGGCGAGCACGTTCCACTGGGCGGCGGAATCGTACCCGGCCAACGACGTGTCGCTGCGGAGCGTCGGATGGGACAACGTCGTCATCATCGACGCGGAGGCCGATCGCTCGATCGCGGAGCTCGATTGGCGGGCGGCCCACACGATGCTCCACGAGCAGGCCATCTATCAGCATGACGGGGCGTGCTGGCAGGTCGAGCGATTCGACTACGAAAACCATAAGGCGTTCGTGCGCCGTGTGGCGCCCGACTACTGGACGGACGCGATGACCTTTGTCCAGGTCTCGATCCTCGAGGACAGCGCGACCGGGCCGATTGGCCATCGCGCGAACGGTGGCATAGGCGCGAACCACACGACCGAACGCTGGGCGAGCGGCTGGGGCGAAGTGGCCATCGTCGAGAAGGTGGTCGGATACAAGAAGATCAAGTTCTACACCCACGAAAACGCCGGGTACGGAGAGGTCCGGCTACCCGAAATGCAAATGCACACCACGGGCTTCTGGCTGACCGTGCCCGCGTCTGCGTGCACGATCGCTCCAGGCGGCAGGCCCGTCGCCATCGACGCCCTGCGGGGCATCGGCGTTGCGCTCGAGACGGTAGCGACGCTCGCGCTCATGTGCGACCCACGGGATCTCGGGACGACCCTCGGCGATGCGGGTCTGGCGAACGACGGCATGCCCCAAAAGAGTCCGGGCGGGCCTCAACCAGGCTATAGTCCCACGCTCTTTCTCTATGAGCACGTCCCGGGGGGCACGGGTCTAGCCGAACGCATCTGGGAGCAGCGTGAAGCCCTCCTCGTGCGGACGCTGCGCATGATCGAGACGTGCCCTTGCCCTTGCGGCTGCCCGTCGTGCGTGGGCCCGGGCGACGGCCCGCGCAAGATGGGCGCGCTCGCCCTCTTGCGGTCCGAAGTGAGCGGCGCGGCCACCCCAGTGTGAGCATCGAATGAATTCGGGGGTCGTTCCCCCGTGTTCATAGGGCGTCATCGTACGCCGCGTCTTGTCGGCGAATCGTCGGCGAATCGATCCAACCTGGGGAGCCAACCTGGGGAGTAGGCGACCGCACGAGGCGGTCGCGTCAGATCGGTGGTCGCTCTAGTGCCGCTCGGCAGAAATTTGGCCCTTGGAATCAGGGCCTGATAGCTGCGAGGTCATGATTGATCCGAGACCGTGGGTAACACGACCCCACCGCGGTCCTCGGGCGACGCCGCTGCCCCTCTCGCCGGAGCATCGCGAGGCGGTAGAGGCTGCGATTCGCCCGGCGACCGCGGAGAAACGCATTGTATTGCGCGGCATGGCGCTGCTGGCCATGGCCGACGGCTTAAGCATTGTGGATACGGCCAAAGCCCTGCACGTCAATGACCGCACGGTCCGACGGTGGCGCAAACGCTTCAAGGATGCGCAAGACTCGGTCGCTGCGCTGGCGGACGCCCCACGATCGGGACGGCCGCCCTCTCTCTCTCGGCAGCCGACGCCGCGCGCATCGAGAGCCATGCGTGCAAGCCGCCGGGCGACGTTGGCATTCCGGTAACGCACTGGTCGGCGGCGCTGCTGGGCGCGCATGTCCGCGCCGAAGGGATCGAGACCAGCGATCGCACCGTCGGCCGAATCTTGGCGAGCGCCGATCTGCAGCCCCATCGGCAGAAGATGTACCTGACGTCGCATGACGAAGACTTTCGTCAGAAGCGCGACGACGTGCTGCATGTCTACTACGACACACCGAGCGACGAGCACATCGTCTGCTTGGATGAAAAGACCGGCATGCAAGCGCTTGAGCGCAAGGTCGCCGACTTGCCGATGGAGCCCGGGCAGCCCGTACGTCGCGAATTCGAGTACATACGCCATGGAACGCTCTGCCTGATGGGGGCCTATGACGTCCGCAGTCGCAAGCTCTTCGGCTTTCTCTCCGAGGATCACACTGCCTTGACGTTCGTCGACCTGCTCGATGTGGTCGACCAGTCCTACCCGCTCGGACGCGGCCACCTGATCTTCGACAACCTTTTCGCCCATGACACCGACGACGTCCTCGACTGGTTCGAGGACCATCCCCGCTGGACCCCACACTTCACCCCAAAGCATGCCTCTTGGCTCAACCAGATCGAATGCGCCTTCTCCATCCTCGGCCGACAAGCTCTCGCACGGGCCTCCTTCGGCTCTCTCGACGATCTTCGCGAGGCCATCTACCGCTACCTTCTATGGTTCAACGCGCAGGACAAACCGCCGTTCCGTTGGTCCTATCGTCCAAAGTCTTGGCACCTCGCCATGCCAAACTGAGGACAAAACCTCTGCCGAGCGGCACTAGTTTCTAGTGCTAGTTTGCCGTGGCGACAGCCGTTCCGTTGACAGCCCGCGCTGCGGCCGGCGCCTCTCCGGCCGGCCGGAGGGGCTCGGGCACAGGCAATCCCACGAGCTGCATCCACTCGGCCGCGGCCCACACGGGCCCCACGAGCAGGTAGTACGGATCGCCGTAGAAGGCCGGCCGATTGCCCTCGAAGACGTAGTGGCCCACGTACTGAAGCGCCCAGCCCCCGACGAACAATCCGCCCGCCAAACGTGGACTCACGAACGCGGTCGGAATCGCCGCCACGATCATCGGAATGCCGACCATGTGCGTCAGCTTGGTCCCGAGCCTCGTGTGCTCTTTTGCGTAGAGTGCCATGTATTCGCGCAGCGTTCGCGTGGGCCTTGGAAAGTTCATGACGAGAGAGCGTATGCCCGATACTGCCACGTGCAAGCCCAGATTCAGGTTCTTTCTCGCGCTTCTCACGTCATGGCATCATCCGTAATGGCATCAATCGCGTCATCGCGCGCGCGCCGGAGCGGTCGCAGCGCGAACCGGCGGCGCAACGCGGGTAGAACCGAGCGGGCCCAGGGGCCAATCGGCGAGCAGCGGCACCCGGGCGTTCGGCCCCGCCTGGCGGATCACGCGCGCACACTCCTCGACGGAAATGCGGCGCGGCCCGAACGGCGACGCGTCCGCAGCGTCCGAGTCCATCAGGAGTGTGGGCGTGTCCACGCCGTAGTCGTCGGGATGTCCGGGCAAGTCCATGAGCACGTGCCCGAGCTCGTGCGCGAGCGTCAAGCTACTTTGCGTCGCACGGATGCCGGCTCGGTCGAGCAGCACGACGTTCCGCACGCTCGACAGGTCGCTGCCGATGAACGACTCGCCGATCCGCCCTCCCCCGGCAAAAAGAGGCACCACGACGACTTCAATCGTGCCCGGATCGCCGTCGTCGATGGCCTTCAGAAGCGTGCGCTCTTCGAGCGTACCGGCCATCGAGTCCATGTCGGTGAAGTGCTGGAGCCCGTCGGACAGGTCCACCGACCCGATGCGAACGCTCAACGTCGCGTCCGTGGATAGGGGCATTCCCGGCTGCGCGTCCACCGCGATGAGCGTGTGATCTTTGCGCCGCAGCGAGACGTCGACGCTGGGCCCGAGAGCGGGGCCGATGCGCGCGTTGGGCGACACGACGCTCGACAGCCCGATACGCTCGGCGGCGCGCGCCACGTCGGCGGCCACACGATCCGGGACCTCTCCCGGCTGCGTCTCCACCTCCAGTAACTTACCGTCCGCGCGCAGTCGAATCTCGCCGCCGCTCGCCGCGATGCCCAGGTCATCGCCGATGGCCACGAGATGCGACGGCGGCGGGTCGACCACTTTGGCGTCCAAAAGCCGTGGTTCGCCGAAGGTCACGCCGCATTGACCCCAGATGGCCGACGCGGCGCCGACCTCGCGCCGGAGGGCTTCGATCGCGCCCGCTTCCGTTCCGCCGATAGCGGGCGCCCCCCCGGGGCTCACGCGAACCACGAACGGACGGAGCGTGGCCCGAAAGCGCCCGATCGGCCCCACGGGCGAGCTCCGGGGACCCAGCACACGGATCATCTGCGCCTTGCGGCCGCCGCTCAGGAACACGATGGCGCCGCCCACCTCGGCTTTGATCGAGCGATCCGCGGCCAGACGGTGGTTACGGTCCACGTCGTCGATGACGAAGCGGAGCGGCGCGCTGGTCCAGCAGCGCATCGGTTCGCGCGGCTCGGACGGCTGGCGTCGGCGATCGCACGACACCGCGGCCAGCGCGATCCGGGCAAGCCCGTCGATCCGAACGCCCGCCGCATTGACCGACTCGACGGCCATGTCCCTGTCACCGTCGGCGTCCGGGCCGTCGTCCGAAGCCATCATGACGACGCGGAGCGCGTCGACGTCTTCGTACGGAGCATCGCTCGCGCCGTCCACGCGCTCCGGGGGCGTGCGATCGAGCGATGCATGCGAGACCGCCATGTCGACGAGGTGTCCCTCTCCGTCGCGCATGTCGAGCCCGCGCACATCGAGCGTCAGCCGCTGCGCGGCGCCGTGGCTCCCGACCGCAAGCTCGACTCGGCCGGGCGAGACGCCCTGAAACCATCCCGACGCGGACACGCTGGCGCCCCATGGGACGGCGTCCCCCGCTTTGGAGACGACGCGCGCATGCTCGCCCCCGGAAAGAACGTGCAGGACTGCGCCGGCAAAGTGAGCGTCAATCGGAACGAGATCGGCAAGCGCGGGTCCTTTCACGGGCGACTCTTGCCCATCGGGATGGCCGTCGGCGTCGTCGTCGTCACGATCGGCCCACAGCGCGATCCGAACGGGTCCGGCCGCCTGAGCCGGGGGCGCGAGCGTGGTCGTGAGCGCGGCCAACGCCGTCCCCAGAGCGACTATTCGAGCCAACCCCACTGAATCCACCGGAAGGGAGTCTCCGTCAACAGGGGCGCGAACGCCGTGCCCGTGCTCGACGCGGCGCGCAGCAGCGCCCCCCACGCGACGTTGCCGACGATGCGGGAAGACAGAAGGTCGCCGGCCACATCCTCCACGCGAGCGCGCATGTTGGCTGCGTCTTGCCCGTCGTCCGGCGGGGAAGCATCCCAAAGCGCCGCGGCGGCCATGCCACGAAGCTCCTCGCGTTTGCACCCGAGCGCCGATTCCTCCAGTGCCGCCGACAACTCCGCCCGGTCGCGGGCCAAGTAGCGTGCCGCGCGCACACCCGTTTCGTCCGCCAAAGGTAGCGTCCGGGCAAGGCCCTCGAGCATCGGCCTTGCGGAGGCCGCGCCGGCGCGGGCCATTCGGAAAAGAAACGTCGTGTCCCGATCGGCGCTGGGGCGGTCCGACAGACGCGCAATCAACTCCAAGGTGGGTCGCGTGGTGGGGGGAGGGGGCAAGGCATCGCCTCGGGACGTCGCGCGCGTTTCACGCAAGGCCCACGCGACCAGCGACCAGGCGGCACGCGAGCTCAACGGGCCGGCCGACGCACGGAGCTCGGCTTCCTCGAGCGGTGCTACGTCGCCTGCCATAACGGCGACTTCGGCGAGCACCAGCCATCGGCCCAGATGCCGTTCGGCCCCACGAAGAACCGCGAGCGCCGGCCCCACCTGCTTCGCGAGAGGCCCGGCGCGAACGAGGGGCACGAAGAGCTCGATGCACATCGCTATGCGGTGGCTCTCTTTGATCATCGGTGCGAGCTGCGCCAGGAGGGCCCCGTTGGATTCGCCGCGGGCGACACGAGCGAGCTCCGCTCCGAAAGCCAGGTGCGACTGGCGGCTCGCCGCGAGTTTCGCGAGTGGCGCGGACAACTCGGGATCGCGCGAAAAGCACGCGGCGCTAAGGGCGGCGGGCCCTCCAGCGTCATCGCTCGAGAGCGCGCGGCTCAGGAGGGACGCGGCTTGGCGATCTTGCGCCTCGGCGAGCGATCGAAGGCCGCACGCGTAGAGCTCGCGATGGTGCGCCCCGCGGCGCAGGAGCACGGCCGTCGCTTCTCCGAGCGACGTTCGCAGAGCGGGACTGAGAGGAGCCATCGCACGAAGGGCGCCGGCCAGCTTGGCTTCACCGGTCGGCCGGCGCTTGAGGGCGGCGTCCAGTTCCTCGTCAAGTCGGACTCGGGTTGCCTTGTCAAGAAGCTCGGCGCGCCCGGCCGTGGGGCGCGCCGACGAGGGAAGCTCGGTTCGCGCCTTCGCTTTGGCGAGCGGCGCGTCCGGGGCCGCGCCACCCCATGCGATCGAGCCCGGCCGCCGTCCCCCCGCGTCCGCTCGGAGCCGTTTCACCTTCACCACGTCGCTACCCCCAATCGCGGGCCGACGCCCATGACTCCAAGCATACCAGAGCCCAAGCGAAGCTCGGGCCCGTTCTTCCAATCGAAACGCAACGCGCACGACAATGGCAAGACATTCTCAGTTTCGTGTTTCGCCACGCTTTCCAGCCGACGCAAACTTTGGCGCCTTTTCGCGGTGCGCGGGCGCCCAGATGCCTGTTAGGCGCGGGCTATCGCCACGTGGGCTTGCTCGCCATCCAAATCGACGTCCCGCTCGAATACGTCGAGCAGCCCCTCGCCGAGCGCCTGGGTGGTGACTTCAACGGCAAGCACCTCCGCCGAGAGGTACGAGCGGGCCTGGTCGACCACTCTATTGCTCGACTCGGTTCCCAGGAACGAGAGGCGGATGCGATCGGTGTACTCGAGCCCCATCTCCTTTCGCATGGTCTGGACGCGGTTGACGAGTTCGCGCAAGAGACCGCGATTGCGGAGCGTCTCGTCGATGCGGGTGTCGAGCACGACCACGCCGGTGCGGTCCCCCGCCGCGGCGAATCCTTCCCGCGCGACGAACTCCACGTCGACATCGTCGCGTCTCAGGTCGATCCCGTCGAGCGATGCCGCCTCGCCCGAGAGGAGCCGCGAGGCGAGCACCGCACTCTTCGCCGCAGGCAGGGCTGCCATCGTCTTTTTGAGGCCTTGCGCCTCTTTCCCGAGCCCCCGTTGTCCCAGGGTTCGAAAATTGGGTTTGAGACGGATTGTGACGAACTCGTCGGCCTCCGCCATCGGCGTGAAGACAGTCTCGCTCACGTTCAGTTCGTCCGCGACTTGCCCCTTCTCGGACAGGCCGAGATCCTGGAGCGCGGTCGTGATGATTCGCGCCGTGTACAGCGGCTGGCGCACCTTGATTTTCGCCTGCGTGCGGACCTGGAGGCCAAGCGAAACGAGCGCCCGCACCGTCGCGATCTTGCGCGACAGCGCTTCATCGATGTCCGCGAGGGCGGCTTCGGGCCAGTCGGCCAAATGAACGCTCTCGGGCACGGCCCTCGCGGAGTTCGCCCAAGGACGCACAACGAGGTTTTGCCACATCGCTTCGGCCGCATACGGGGTGAAGGGGGCCGTGAGCTTCGCGAGCGTGACCAGACACTCGTGCAGCGTCTCGTAGGCGCCACGCTTGTCGTCATCCCATCCGGATTTCCAGAAACGTGCGCGGCTCCGCCTCACCCACCAGTTGGAGAGCGAGTCGACCAGCGCGATGAGTTTCTGGGCCGCACCGAATACGTCGTACGCGTCCATCGCGGCCGTGACGTCGCGGACCGTCAACGCGAGTTCGCTCCATGCCCATCGGTCGAGCTCAGTCCGGCTCTCCCGCGCAAGCTTGTCGCGGCGTGGATCGAAGCCGTCGATCGACCCATAAATCGTGAAAAACGAATAAACGTTTCGCAGCTTGACCGCAAACTCCTTCTGAAGAGCGCGCACATTGGACAACGAGTGGCGCGTCGTCGACCACGGCGGACTCGCCGCGTAGAAGAACCATCGAAACGCATCGGCGCCCGGGGCCGGCGACGACGGATCCTCCACGACCACCCGTTGCTCGGCGGGCAAACGGGGCACCTCAGTGGGCTTGACCTCCGCGCTCACAGGCACGAGACCTAGCGCGTCGCGGTAGCGCGGGTGAAGCAGGATCGTGCGGCGCGGGAAGCCTTTCGACAGCGCCTTGAGCGTAACGTCGACTGCGCTCGCGGGCGCGTCCGCACGATAGAGGCGCACTTTCGCGCCCTTGACCGGATCGCCCAGGTCCATCCCTTCGAAGTCTTCTTGTGCGATGAAGGCCGTCACGTCATCGGGCGGAGCGCTCGCGTTCTTCCGGTCGCTCACCGCGAACTCCATGGCCACCTTGTCGAGGACGATCTCGGGCAGCGTGTAGTTGCCTTTGCTCTTGCTCTCCTTTTTGCCTTCCTTGTCGCTAACGTGCCCGAGCACGATGCAGGTCTTGAAGGGATGGGGGTACGGCGCCTCGTCAAAGACGAGCGTCGAGATCATGAGCAGCGAGTAAAACCATCCGCGCGTTTGATCGATCGCCTCGCTGATGAAGTCGGCCGGAAAGCTCGCCTCGAAGCGCTTTTTGGAGCCCGGCGCGTGCGGGTACCCCCATTGGGCGAAGGGCATGCACCCCGAGTCGAACCAGCAGTCGATGACCTCGGACACGCGGCGCATCGGCGCGCCGCAAACGCCGCAAGGAAACGTGACCTGGTCAATCCACGGCTTGTGAACGGCGAGGTGCTCGCTGAGCGACGGGTCGACGCGGCGGGCGACGTGGAAGTGCTCGAACGCGAGCGGATTCTTGGCCTCGATCGCGGCGACGCTCGACGGAGCCTCTTTGTGCTCGGGGTCCTTTTCGCAGACCCAAACGTTGAGCGGGGTGCCCCACCATCGCTCGCGCGAGAGCGCCCAGTCGACGTTATGAGCC
Organism: uncultured delta proteobacterium; assembly: GCA_963831555.1. GTDB lineage: Bacteria > Myxococcota_A > Polyangia > Polyangiales > Polyangiaceae > Palsa-1150. The sequence goes on along the minus strand of CAWHQT010000003.1, from coordinate 152,666 downwards.
AGAAAATCGCCGAAGCGGCCGTCTTTGATGTGCTCGGGGAGCCACTGGACTTCGGCGTTGTTGGCGCGTGCGCGATCGATGCGCGCAGTGGTGCGGATGTACCACGCGGGCCTCGCGTACTGGATGAGGGGGTCGGTGTCGGCCCTCCAACAAAACGGATAGTCGTGCCGGTACGTCTCGGCAAAGACGAGAATGCCCTTGTCTTTGAGATCGTGCTGTATCTCCTTGTCGCAGTCTTTCACCCAGCGGCCCGCGTAGCGTTCCAGCGTCGCCTTGGTCCCCCCGCCGGGCAAATCAACATCGCCGAAGAACGTCCCGTCGGGATTGACTGCACAAAACAGCTTTAGGGCAGGAGCGCCGCGTGCCGGCGACAATCGCGCGAGTTCGCGCCGGAACACGTCATGGTCGTCCTCGCCGAAGGCGGGCGCGATGTGTACGATCCCCGTCCCCGTGCCGAGCGCGACGAACGGAGCGAGGACGACTCGCCAGGCGGCGCGTTCGGTCCTGCCGGAGGCCGCGTCCGCGAGCGTGAGGTGGCCCCACTCTTCGAAGACGTCGAAAGGGGGCTCGTACTCCCACCCTTCGAGATCCCTGCCCTTCAATCGCCGCTCGACGACGAGCGCGCCGATCTTCTTGGACAGCGTGTCGATCAACGTCTCCGCGACGACGACCTTGCGACCGTCGCCCATCGTTGCGACGACATAGTCGAACTCCGGATGGACGGCGGCGTACATGTTGGACGGCAAGGTCCACGGGGTTGTGGTCCAGACCAGAAGGGCAGCGTCTTGCGCGGGAACCGGAAAAGCGACGTACACGCTCGGATCATCGACCGCGCGGTATCCCTGCCCCACTTCGCCCGCGCTGAGGGCGGTGCCCCCTTGGGCCCACCACCAGACGACCTTGTGCCCCTGGTAGAGTAATCCCTTCTTGAAGAGCTGCCCAAGCGCCCACCAAACGCTCTCGACGTACGAACGGTGGTAGGTCACGTAGGCGTCGCGAAGATCGACCCAAAAAGCCACGCGCTCTGTGAGCCACTCCCACTCCTTCGTGTAACGAAAGACCGACTCGATGCATTTTCTGACGAAGGGCTCGACGCCGTATTGTTCGATGGCCGCTTTGCCGTGGATGCGAAGCTCCTTTTCGACCTCCACTTCCACAGGCAAACCGTGCGTGTCCCAGCCGGCTTTGCGAGGGACGGAGAACCCGCGCATCGTCTTATAACGGGGAAATAAATCCTTGATGACCCGCGTCAGGACGCTCCCGTTGTGGGGCAAGCCGTTCGCCGTGGGCGGCCCCTCGTAGAACACGAAAGGCCCGCGAGGAGACGGCCGCAAGAGCGTCTTCTCGAAGATTCCGTGCTCCTTCCAGAACCGAAGGATTTCGCGCTCTTCCTTTGGAAAATCGAGCTCGGAAGGGACCTTCGCGAAGACGGGTTCAACCATTGGGGTACGGGCGACGCCCTCGACACTCTAGCTGGCCAAACTCGTTCGATCTCTAGCTGGCCAAACTCATCTTCTTGGCTTCGAGCTTCTTCGACACGAGTGCGTAGGCCCCGTCCAAGTCCTGAAACCCTGACAGCTCGTCGTCGTCGATCTTGATCTGGTATTGCCTCTCTACCGTCGCCACAATCTCGACGCCCATCATCGAATCGATACCGAGCTCTTTGAACGTGGCCCCGTCCGGGATCTCATCCTTCTCGGCGATCTCGGCGACCAGCGCCCGAAGTTGCTCTCTCAAGCTCTCGTTCGACATTTTCCTTCTCCTCGCTCTGCGCTCGGCCAAGGCTCGATACCCATCACGCCAGGCGTTTTTCTACCTCATCAAGAAGATCGCGAATGGACTCGATGCCCGCGAGTCCCTCGTCGGGTATCTGGATTCGCAAACGACGTTCCAGCGAGCCGATAATCTCGAGCATGCCGAGCGAATCAATGGCCAGCTCGCTGATGCTCGTCTGCTCGGACATATCGTGAAAGCTCCTCTCCACGACCTCGCTCGCCGTTTCGCAGAACATCACGAAAAGCTGCTCGCGCGTCGGACGTGCCTCGTTACCCTTCAAACCCTGCATTGTCGCGTGCATTCAATCGCGTTCCGGTGGTCGTGTGTCAAAAAACGAGCGCGTACGGCGATACGCGGCACCGTTTGGGTTAGAGGCCTCGATCGATGCCGCTCGCGAGCGGCTGGTTGTCATGCACGCTTCGTGCGCGCGCGAGCGTCCCGTCGAGATACATCTCACGGGCCTTCCGCCGCTGCGGCTTGCCGCTGGAGGTTCGTGGAAGAGACGCGAGCGGCGCGACCACGATTTCATGCGGCGTAAGTCCAAACTGCGCCGCGAGACAGACCCCCGCTGCACCACGAATGGCCGCGGCGTCAACCCCCGCCCCCTCGCAGCAAATGACGAGCTGCTCCTCGCCCACGGCGTCGGCCGCAACGCGCCCCTGTGAATCCACGAACACACCAAAAGCGACCACGTTTCCCCGCCGCACATTCGGCAACTCGCTCACCGCCCACTCGATGTCGCTCGGATAGTAGTTACGACCCCGCACGATAATGACGTCCTTGACCCGACCGCAAACGAAGAGCCGGCCGTGGGCCCGATACCCTAGGTCTCCCGTGTGAAGCCATGGGGGGCTATCGGCCGCATCGCCGGGAAGCGACTTGTACGTGCTCGCGGTCAGCTCGGGCTCCTGGAAATAGCCTCGCGTTATGGAGGGACCGCGCACCACGATCTGCCCCACGCACCGCTCCGCCACCGGAAGGCCGCCGCCGTCGATCACGGCGAGATCGTGGCCCGGGAACGGCACGCCGCAATCGACCAATTCGATGGCGTGCGCCTCGGCTATCGGGTCCGCGTGAGCGTCGGCAGGGCGTTCGGGCTCCGAAGCGACGTCGCGGGACGCGGTGTCACGAGCCACCGCGTGGCCGCTCGTCAGTGCGCGCGGGTCCACTGTGTCCGTGTTCAAACCCGCCCCAAGCGGGGAAAAGGTAATGGCGAGCGTGGCTTCGGCCATCCCGTACGACGGGACAAAGGCGTGGGGATCGAACTTGGCCGGGGCAAGCCGGGTCGCGAAGTCACGCAACGCCTTCGCTTGAATCGGCTCCGCGCCGCAACCGGCCACCCGCAAACACGACAGGTCCAGCCCTTCGACGTCCTTGTCCTTGAGACGCTTGGCCACGAGCGCGTACGCAAAGTTGGGGGCGTACGTGATCGTCCCGCGGTGCTCGTGGATCTTGTCGAGCCAGATGCGCGGAGCCCGCACGAAGCTCGCGGTGGGAAGAAATACGCATGGAATGTTCGTGAAGAGCGGGCCCACGACGAACCCGATCAGGCCCATGTCGTGGAAAAGCGGCAACCAGCTAACCCCCTTGTCCACGCGCGGATCGCGGTGCACCCCGTCAATCATGAACGCCTCCGCGTTCGCCGCGAGATTGGCGTGCGTGACGATGACGCCCTTGGGCCGCGAGGTGCTTCCGCTAGTAAACTGCAAAAACGCCACGTCTTCGGGGGTGACCTTCACGCTCACCCCAGAACTCGGGCCTGCGAGTTCGTCGACAGTCACGATGGAGTCGAGCGAGTCGACGAGCGCGAGGGCTGGGGCCACGTACGGCTTCGTGGACGCCGTCGTCAGAAGAATCGCCGCGCCCGAGGCCTTTGCGATGTGCGCGACCATCGCGTGGTAACTCTCGACGTTCTTGAACGAGAGCTGCGGATAGATGGGAACCGGGATAACGCCGGCGAAGAGTGCGCCGAGAAACGAAAGGACGAACTCCTCGCCATCGGGGATCACCAACGCAAGGCGATCCCCCTTCTTCAGCCCTCGAGCCGCCAGGGCACCACTGCGGCACTCCGCCTCGGCCGCGATTTGCGCGAACGTGCGGAGTCGCTCGGTCCCGTCCGGGCGCATGAAGACGAACCCGCGAACGCTGTCGCCGGCAAGCGCCCGCACCGCCTCGACGAGCGTAGGGGCGACCTGACGAGGGGGTACGCGCATGGACGCCGTGGGCGGCTGTAGTGCGCGACGCGAGACGGCGCAAGCGCGCAGCAAAGCCCTCGCGGCTCGACGCGCAGTGCGTAAAGTTGTTTCCGCGAAGGGCCATTCGCTGTGGTCTTCGCCCTGCTCGACGCGGGCTCCCGAAAAGAGGTCATCGGGCCGAGTTCGCGGGGATCGCGCGCCACCGGCCCGGCGCACCCCCGAACGCAAGAAGCCGATCGCAAGAAAGAACTTGTCTCTTTTTTTGCGCATTTCCGCACGACTCGCACGCCGAAGACCGCCCTTCCGAGGCGCAGGCCACGCGGCCCGAAGCTCGTCATGTTGCTCGCAGGGTTGCCGCGAGGCTAAATACCGTCCCTTCGTGGTCGACCGAGTTTTCGTTACCGGAGTTGGCGTCGTTAGCTCCATTGGGCTCGGGCGTACTCCATTTTTCCAGGCGCTTGCGAGTGGCGCGAACGGCATCTCCCCGATCTCCGCCTTTGACGGCGCCGCCATGGGACGCGGATACGCCGGCGAAGTGAAGGCGTTCGACGCGCGCGATCATCTGACCCGGGCCGAACAGCGCCGACTGGGACGATGCGCCGCGATGGCTCTCGCAGCGGCGCGCATGGCGGTCATCGATGCCGCGATCGCCGAGGTGCACCTCGCCGGCCCGCGCACCGCGGTGGTGCTAGGCACGACGATGGGCGAGGCGCGCATCTTGGCCGCGCTGGACCGCGAGTGGATCCTCGGCGGCGCGCGGGCCGTGACGCGGGCGCAGCTCCCGCGGTACGGCTCGACCCTTCTGCCCATCCACGTGGCGCGTGCTCTCGGCGCGCGCGGCATGGTCCTTACCCTCCCGGCGGCATGCGCCGCGGGAAACTATGCCATCGGGTTTGCCGCCGATCTGATTCGAGCGGGCCGCGCGGACGTCGTCATCACGGGTGCCGCGGAGCTCGTTCAAGAGCTGCAATTCAGTGGTTTCGTTCGGCTAGCAGCGATGGCCTCGCGCAAGTGCCAGCCGTTCGATCTCAATCGCCAGGGCCTTCTTCTCGGCGAGGGAGCCGGGCTGCTCGTGCTCGAAGGCGAAGCGCACGCGATGCGGCGTGGCGCCAGGCTCCAAGCCGAAGTGGGGGGCTACGGCCTTTCGTGCGATGGATATCACATCACGCGGCCCCATCCGGATGCGGCCGGAAGCATCTCGGCGATGCGGTCCGCGCTCGAACGCTCGGGAATCGAGCCGGGCGACGTCGACTTCGTCAACGCGCACGGAACCGGCACAAAGCATAACGACGCCGCGGAATCGAAGGTCGTGCGGGACGTTTTCGGCCAGCGGCGCGTTCCCATATCGAGCATGAAGAGCATGCTGGGGCACTGCATGGGCGCGGCCAGCGCCCTCGAAGCCATCGGATGCGTTTTCACCATCGAGACCGGCATCTACCCGCCCACCATCGGCTTCGAGACGCCGGACCCCGAGTGCGACGTGAACGTCGTGGCCAACGTAGCGCAGCGCGGAAAGAGCGACATCGTCGTAAACAACTCGCTGGCCTTCGGCGGCTATAACGCTGTGTCGGTCTTCGCCAAACCGGGGGTCTTGCCGCCGCTGCCATTACCGGCAGGCGCGGGCCGCGCGTGACGCCGCGCCTCATCACGGGCGTGGGGGTGGTATCGCCTATCGGCATCGGCCGGGAGGCCTTCTTCGAGGCGATGCGCAGAGGAGCGCGGGCGCCGTTCGATGCACCGGTCGAATCGTTCGACGCGTCGGCGTTCAGGGAGGCGAAAGTCGCGGAGGTTCGGGGGTTCGACGCTGCCAAGTACCTCGGGGAGCGGGGCCTCCGCACCTTGGACCGGCTGTCCAAGCTGCTCGTAGTCGCGGCACGTCTGGCCCTCCACGACGCGGGCCTGAAGACGGACGGCGTGTGGGCGCCGCCCGTTCGAGCGGCGGCGTGGCCCGAGCTCGTGGGCCTAGTCGTGTCGAATGCCTATGGCTCACTCGAGGCGATAAGTGAGCTCGATCGCATCGCACTTCTCGAAGACGCCCGGTATATTAACCCGTCGCGCTTCCCGCTAACGGTATCCAACACGGCGGCCGGATATGTGAGCATCTGGGAGGAGCTCCGTGCGCTCAACGTCAGCGTGAGCGACGGCAACTGCGGAGCACTCGACGCCGTGGCTTGCGCCGACGCACTGCTCGAGAGCGCGCGCGCCGATGTCTTGCTCGTGGGCGGCGCGGAGGCCATGAGCGAGGCGCTCTTCGTCGCGTTCGAAAGCTTGCACGCGTTTGGAGTGCGCTCGCGTCCGAGCCCCCCGCTTCCGTTTTCCGAAGGCGCTCGCCTCGGCGAGGGCGCGGTTCTCGTCGCCCTCGAAACGGCGCAAGGCGAGCGCGATCGGGCGAAGAGCGTGGGGCCCGAGGCGCGCCGGGCTTTGGCCGCGATCTGTGGCTACGGGGCTTCGTTCGACCCGCCCCCGCACCCCGAGTCCCTGCTTTACGCGTCGCCCGGAGCCCTCGAGCAGGCCATCCGCAGCGCCATCGACGACGCGGGCGTGACGGCGGCTGACGTCGATTTGGTGGTCTCCGGGATTTCGGGCATCCGGCCGTTCGATGTGGCGGAGCTCAGCGCCATCGAGCGCGTGGTGGGGGCGAACACATTCGTCAGCGCTCCGAAGCTTGCGCTGGGCGAGACGCTGGGCGCGGGCGGTGCCATGGCGATCGTCGCCGCCATCGCCTACATGACGCAAGGAGCCACTGCGTACGGCGTGCGGGGTCGCATTCGCAGCCCGGTGCGCACGGTGGTGGCTACCGCCCTCGGCTACTACGGCAACGCCTCCGCCCTCGTCATTCGCGCTGTAGAGGGGCCGTGAACTTCGCCGCCCCTTTTCCCGATCCCGTCTTGGGAGATGGGCTCGCGGGGGGTGCTTACCTTTGCGTCGCGTTTTGCGTCGCGTTTTGCGTCGCGTTTTGCGTCGCGTTTGCGTCGGGCTTTTTTGCCTTACGGCTTGGCGGGCCGCCACCTCGCCGTTATGGCTTGGACCTACGTTTGCAAAGGAGCGCGTCATGGTAGCGGCCGCGAAGGGGGAGCATCCCGTGAGTTGGATCCAAGCGAAGGCCCACGCGGAGCTGGCGCGCGTCCGGCTAGCCCGTGAAACGCAGCTTTACCCGTATCATCGTGAGCTCGAGACGGGCGGACTCCACACGAGCATCGGGGGCAAGCCCGTCGTGAATTTCAGCTCCAACGATTACCTCGGCCTCACGAACCATCCACGCGTGAAGGAAGCGGCGAAGCGCGCCGTCGACGAGTTTGCCTGCGGCCTTTCGTCGTCCCGGCCGCAAGCCAACACACGTCTTCACATGGATCTGGAGCGGCGCATGGCCAGATGGATGGGCTTCGAAGCCTGTCTACTCTTTACCACCGGCTATCAAGCAATGCTCGGCACCATCGCGGCCCTTGCGGACAAAGACACCACGCTGATTCTCGACGCGTACAGCCACGCGTGCATCCTCGATGGGTCCTTTCTGGCCGCCGGGGTGCCCAAGAACGGTCCCGAGATTCGTTTCTTCAACCACAACTCGGCCAAGAGCCTAGAACGCATCCTCAAGACCCGCGAGCGGCCCAATGCGCTGGTCATTTGCGAGGGGGTCTATTCTCTCGACGGAGATATGGCCAACCTCAAAGAGTTCGTCGAGTTATGTGACCGCTACGACGCGCCGCTCATCGTGGATGACGCGCACGGAACGGGCACGCTGGGGAGAACCGGGCGAGGAACGCTCGAGGCGATGGGACTCGAGGAAAGAGCGCCGATCGTCGTGTCCACGCTGTCGAAGACGTTCGGCGGCATCGGCGGCCTCGTGTTCGCGTCCTCCGAAATCGTCGACCACATCAAGCACACGGCACGCAGCTACATGTTCAGCGCCGCGCTTCCCGTCCCCATCGTGGCGGCCGCGTCGACAATTCTCGATCTGCTCGAAGCGGATGGAGAAAATCTCGTCCGCGAGCTGCACCAGAAAGCCGCCTACTTTCGCCAGGGTCTGACGAGCGCGGGCTTCGACTTGGGCGCCAGCACCACGCACATCATGCCAGTCATGTGCCGGGAGGAGCGCAAGACGCTCTTCGTCCACGTGGCGCTCCTCGAGTGCGGGGTGCTCATGGTTCCGTTGACGTACCCTTCGGTGAAGATTGGCGAAGAGCGCCTGCGCGTGAACGTCACGCGCGGCCACACACAAGAGGACCTGGACCGCGCGCTCGACCTCCTGAAGGTCTATGGAGAAGCCTTCTTCGTTCTCTCCGGAGAAGACATCGGACCGCGGGAAGAGTGAAAGAGCCCTGGCCTTATCGGGTTCTAGGCCTGGGCCGGTCGGGGTTCGAGCTTCAGAATCGCTCGCGCAACATCTTCGATCGTCGCGATTTCTTCGAACATGTCCGATGGAATGCTCACGCCAAAGTACGACTCCACGTCCGAAACGAATTCCATCACGCCGAGGCTGTCGAGGCCGAGATCATTTTGGATGTGATCCGAGGGGCGGATTTCGCGTCCGTCATCCACGTGTCGGCGCACCAGCTCGCACGTGACCTTTAGCGACTCGTCGTAGCTGGACATGGAGGCGAAGTTTATCAGCGACGCTCCAATGCGTCATCGATCGCGCGCGCGGCCCGGGCGGGATCCGGACTCGCCAGCAACGCCCGAATGACAGCAACCCCGTCCGCACCGGCCGCCGCACAAGCGCCCGCCGTCTCCGCGGTAATCCCGCCGAGGGCGTAGACCGCGACGTCGCGGCGAGCGCATGCCCGCGCGGAGCGTATGGCGTCGGGCCCGCGCGGTTCTTTTGCGGGTAGCCGCGGAGAAGCGCCCGGCGCAAACACCGGGCTGACAAACACGGCGTCCGCACCCTCCGCGTTCGCGCGCCGCACGTCGTCGTCGTTGTGGGCAGCGAGCGACACCCACGTGCGCCGGCCCACGACGGCGCGTGCTTCGGATACGCCTCCGGCGCCCCCGCCGAGGTGCACACCATCGGCGCCGACGTCACGAGCGACCACCGCGCTACCGTTGACGAAAAGCGCGGCGCCCATTGCGCGGGTCGCAAGGCGGAGGCGCGACGCGAAAATTCGCAGGCTCACGAGGGGGCGGTTCTTGTCGCGAAGCTGCACTCCGAAGGTACCGGGCGAAAGCGCCGCCCCCACAGCCTCGACGCAACGCACGATCGCGTCGTCGCCGAAGGCGGAGTCCGTGATGAGAACGACGCGGGGCGTCAATCCGATACCCGTGCCAATCACTCCAGCGGCGCGGCGTCGGCCGCTCCAATCGACCGGTGGGCCGCCGCCATCTGTCCGTCCAGCGGGCTCGATGCGCTTGCATAGCGCCGCCGAGGCATCCGCCCCGCGTGGAATGCCTTCCGACCCGCGTGCACCGCGTCACGCATAGCCTCCGCCATAAGAACTGGGTTTCTCGCGTGCGCGATCGCCGTGTTCATCAAGACGCCGTGGCACCCGAGTTCCATCACAACCGCGGCGTCGCTTGCGGTGCCCACTCCCGCGTCCACGATGACGGGAACGGTGGCTTGCTCGAGGATGATCTCGAGGTTGTGGGGATTTCGGATTCCGAGGCCGCTACCGATGGGGGCGGCGAGCGGCATCACGGCAGCACACCCGAGGTCCTCGAGCTTTCGACAGACGATCGGATCATCCATACAGTACGGGAGCACCACGAAGCCATCGCGAATCAGCGTAGCGGCCGCGACCAACGTTTGCTCGTTGTCGGGATAGAGCGTCTTGGCATCGCCTATCACTTCGAGCTTCACCATCGGTCCGGAACTGGCAGAGGACGAAGAAGACGACGACACGGCGCCCATCCCCAATTCGCGCGCGAGCCGCAGCGTGCGCACCGCTTCGTCGGCCGTGTAGCAGCCGGCGGTATTTGGAAGGACGAGCCAAGGCTTTCGTGCAAGAAGCGCCATGAGCGACTGGCCGCCGGGTTCACCCAAGTTCACGCGGCGCAGAGCCACCGTGACGATGGCGGCGCCGGATGCCTCGATGGCTCGCTCGGTCTCGGCCACATCCTTGTACTTCCCGGTGCCGACGATCAGACGGCTTTTGAAGGGGCGGCCTGCGATGACGAGGGGGTCTTCGTCTTGGATGGCGGTGGACATGATGCCGCGAGTGTAGCGCCGCTCTTCCGGGCGCCCCAGTCCACGACGGGTGGCGGACGCCTCCACCGGCGATGTAGCCACAGCCATTGACTCGGATGCGCGCGAACGAAGCCGTCCAGCGCGTACGCCGCGGCTGTGGTCGCCCCGTCGATCCAGGCACGCTCCGGGCGCGCAGGCGGTACAAGCACGGCAAGCACCTGGAGCACGTGCTCGCCCTTGGCGTCTCGCCGGCTCACGGCGACCACCAAGGGCGCCCCCGCCCGCGCCGCAAGTACGGCCGGGGCTCGGTCTGTCGACGCGATCGCCCCGAGGAACTTGACGTCGATCGCGTGACGCGCGGTCTCGGGAACCTGATCGATCATCATGGCCACCGCACCTCCGCGGGCGAGGGCTCGGAGCGAGCGTGACATAGCGCCATTCGCCGACGTGAGGCTCACGCCTTGACGCTGTCGCGTTTCTTGCCAGAACGTATCGAGCGCCCTATCGCGTAAACGCTTCGTCACCACGAGCAACTCGACCTGCCGGGCCATCGCACACGCGGCCAAGTCCCAATTGCCCGTGTGCGATGCTGCGACGACGACGCCGCGTCCCCGAGCCAGCGCGCCGCGCCAGAGCGGTCGGGATGCAGCGTCGATCGCGACGTGATCCGTTGCCTCTCCGCCACGGCCGGCAAGCCAGAGGAACTCCATTGCCGAGCAGCCAAGCGCGCGGTACATGGCGCGCGCTTGGCGCGAAGACCCCACGATGCCCGCAGCGCCCATGGCCGACTCGACGTGCGCCCTACGGATCCGAAGGAGACCGCCCGCGATCTCCCCCGCAAGGGCGCCGAACACGGCGAGCCATCGCCACGGCAACCGCCCGACGAACCAAGCGGCCGCCCGCCACATGGTCTCAACCGAAGCCGGCGCGGCGCACCACCTTGCCGGCGGTCGTCTCGCCCTCGAGAGCCACCGCAAAGATGTCGGTTCGCACCACGACGAAGAGCTCGCGCTTTGGATTTCGCGCGTACACGAGTTCCCCCTCGGGCCTTATCGCTTCGACGCGCGACACGGTCATGCTCGCGCCGTCGTGGGCCACGTGCAACGTCATGGTGTTACCGTCGGGGAGCCCAAGCCAGCCGTCCTTCTCCAGCTTGGCTCCAGCGGTCTTGAGAATAGCGTCTAGGTGATCGCCCGTCATGGCCGCATGGCATACTCCGGACTGCGTCGAACGTCGACGCCGCTCCGTTTCGCGAGCCGCGCACGCTGCACGCCACGACGACAGACGCCATGCAAAACCCAGCCGAACACCCGGAACCGACGCGCGACGTCGTCGTCCTCAGAGAAGTGCGCAAACGCTTTGGGGACACGGATGTCCTCAAGGGCATCGACATGGCGTGCGCGCGCGGCGAAACCACGTGCATCGTCGGCGGCTCGGGAGCCGGAAAGACAACGCTGCTGCGGCTCGTCGTGGGCCTCGACCGTCCGACAAGTGGTCACATCTTCGTGGAAGGCGAAGACATCGTCCCCCTGGGCGAACGCGACCTGAATCGTGTACGGAGGAAATTTGGGATGGTCTACCAATACGCCGCCCTCCTCGACTCGATCACGGTGCTCGAAAACGTCTCGTTTCCTCTCGTGGAACACACGAAGCTCTCGGCGCGCGAGATTCGGCAGCGCGTCGTGGAGAAACTGCGCTTGCTCGGCCTCGACGAGAGCGCCCTGACCAAATACCCGGCGGAGTTGTCCGGCGGCATGCGCAAGCGCGTGGGCTTGGCACGTGCGTTGATGCTCGACCCCCCAATCCTCGTGTATGACGAGCCGACGAGCGGGCTCGATCCGCTGACGAGTCGCGCGGTGGACGATCTCATCGACGAGACGCGACGCCACTTCGGAGTGACGAGCCTCGTCATTACGCACGACATTGCCAGCTGTTTTAATATCGCAGATCAAGCGATCTTGCTCGTCGCCGGAGAGATCGTCGCGCGGGGAACGCCCAATGATTTGGCGCACGGAGAGAGCGACATCGCGCGCGATTTCATTGCCAAGTCGGGCGTCGACGTAGACGCGATCACCAGGGCAGTCAAGAATCGCGTCCGAGAACGCTAAGGTGCCGCTCTCCAAATCCTAAGGCGGGGCACGGCGCTATTTTCGATCGAGGAGCAAGTCCTCCGTGGACGCTCTTGTCGGGGCCGACGTTGGTGACGTCTGCGGCTTGGGGACCCACGGCCGGACCGCGGGCGGTCGCGGCTTCGAGGCCGACATGGAGGCGAGCGAGGCCATAGGGGTTGGCGACAGCGTCAACGGCGAAGGAGCCGTGATGCCCGGCGGACGCGACGCGGTCGCGGAATCCGCGGAACCAGCCATCGCCGTGGGAGCGACAGTAGACGCAACCGCCGCGGAGACGACGGCGGCGATCTCGTGCGTGGGGGCGACGCCGATGTTGGCGACGGTCCGCTGCGTTCCCGGGTGCTTGCCTTTGAGCACGAAAACCAAGGCGGCGGACGCGACGAGCGCCGCGACGAGGAAGAAGACCCCCGTCGCGATTCGGCGATTGCGCCGCATGCCCGTCGTTTGCCAGCTCGCAACGGTCTCGGCGTACCCGACGCTGACCTTTTGCGACGCCTCTACGCGAACGCTCGGCCCCGATCCGGCGGTGTCTTGAAGGCTCGGCAGCGCGGGCCGCGATGCGGACATCCGTATGATTCGGTCTGCGCCCATCTTGCCCTCGGCCGAGGCAAACGGCCGCAACGCTAGAGCGAGATCGGCGACGGTCCGGTAACGGCGTGTTAAGTCCTTGTCGAGGCAACGCGCAACAATGGCTTCGAGCGCCAGCGAAATATCCGCTCTTCGCGAGCGCAAAGGCACCGGAGGGTCGCGACGATCTTCGCGCAAAGGCCGGTGACGGTGTCCGCTTCGAACGGAGGCAATCCAGTGACGAGTTCGTAGAGGATCACCCCCAGCGCCCACACGTCCGTGCGCGTGTCGACGCTCTTGGTGCTGCGAACTTGTTCCGGCGACATGTAGAGCGGCGAGCCCAACACCATGGTCGTCGCGGTGAGATTGGCGGGCGGCCCCGCCCCGTCGACCGCTTTGGAAATGCCGAAATCAAGGACCTTCACGAGAGACGACCCGTCGGGCCGCAAGCTGAGGAACAGGTTGGATGGTTTGAGGTCGCGGTGCACGATGCCGACCGAATGAGCTTCCGCCACAGCGTCCATGGCCTGCATCAAGCAGTCGACCGCTTCTTCCACCGGCAGCAGGCCACGCGCCTCGAGAGATTGGCCCAGGTCTGTGCCGCTGAGGTGCTCCATGACCATGTACGGAAGCCCGTCGTCCATGGTTCCAACGTCCATGACCCGCACCACGTGCGCGCTCTGAAGCCCGACCGACGCACGCGCCTCCCGCAGAAACCGATTGACGGCTTCGGGATTGGTGAGCGCGCCGCGTCGCAAGAACTTGATGGCCACCGTCTGCCCCAACTGCACATGGCGGGCGGAGACAACGACCCCCATTCCGCCCACGCCGAGAACGGTCTCGACGATGAACTTGCCTCCGATGAGCTCTCCCGGCTGCGGAATGCCATCCATCCCCGGCGCGCTCGAAGGACGCTCGGCCGCTAAATCCGCCATGGTCTGCAGGATACCGGCGGAGCGTCGGCGCCTCAACCCACAACACGATTTCAATCAGCTACATTTCCGAATACTTACATTGCCTGCGCTGCAGTCTTCAGGGTCACGAATGCATACCCTGCGTTGCGAAGCTCTTCTATCGCGGCTCGCAGCGCGCACGCCTTCTCCGCGGCCGGCACGCGCACATCCGGTTGGTGTGACCGGAGCGCGGAGAGCCCGTCCCATGCGTCCAGCACGTCGATTCCGTGGAGCTCCAAGTTGACGAGCGGCTCGCCCACGCAAGCGCGCGCGAGGCAGCGCGCGACACCGGCCCCACGCAGGACGACCGTCGTCCCGAAGAACGGCAGCCGCAGGCCCCGTGTGACCTGAATCGGTAGCTCACGGAGCCCGTTGCCCTTTTGCCAATACGGCCGGCCGACCCGATACGGACGGCGCGGCGCGCGGAGGACGCTCGGAGTATCGACGATAGACCGGCTGTGTCGTCCGAGCATAGCGATGAGCCCGATCATCGCCGTCTTGGACGCCCAATACGCCGGACACGGAAAAACCGACGAGTCATAGAGGACGCCCAGCTCCTCGAGAATCCCGAGCAGCACGTCGCTCACGGTGTAGCCCGGGGCCCGAAAGCCGACCGGCACGACGCCCGTGGTCTCTTCGATCGCCCGGGCTCCTTCGACGACCTGCCGGCGCATCTCGACGGGATCTAGGCGAACGAGGTCGTACCTATGGTCGAGCGTATGGTTGGCGATTTCGAACCCCGCTTGCGCGGCCGCTCGGAGCTTTTGCGCGGCGAGGGGACGCGCGAGATCGGACCCGATGGCGAAGAGCGTCAGCGGAATTCCGAGCTCGCCCGCGAGAGCCGTCAGGCGCGCGATCGCGACGTCATAGACCAGCGTTTTGCTCGCTCCGACCGGCGGAGGCAGCCCGTGAATGGCGAAGTAATTCGGAATCTCGTCGAGATCGACGCTGACGGCGCAGAAACGCAAGGAACGCCTTCCTCGATGCGGTCAGGTTCTCTCGGAGGCCGCCGCTCAGCCTTCGATAGTCTTCGCGACCTCGGCGGCCAAGTCTTCTTGCCTTCTCTCGATGCCTTCGCCGAGCGAAAAGCGTACGAACTCGTGAATCTTGATTTCACCGCCGAGCTTCTTCCCGAGCTCCTGGCGAAGCTTGTCGATGCTGCCCGCGGGCGGGTCCCATACGTTGTCCTGCCCGAGCAGCGTGACCTCTGTGAACCACTTGGCGAGCTTGCCGTCGAGGATTTTTGGCCAGGCTTGCGCCGGTTTGTTGTCCTCCTTGAGCTGCGCCTCGAAGATCTCGCGCTGCTTCGCGATGTCGCTCGCCGGCACGTCTTCGCGGCGGACGACGCCCGGATTCATGGCCGCCACTTGCATGGCCACATTGTCGACAAAAGCGGCAAGCTCGGGGCTCTTGGCGTCGGGGCCTTCAGCGTGGATGAGTACGGCCAGCTTGCCCCCCGCATGCACGTAGGCGTGGACCCAACCGTGAGATTCCTTCGCTTCGAGCACCGCCCAGCGTCTTATGACGCAGTTTTCCCCGGTCTTGGCGACGAGCTCCTTGCGAACGACGTCGACGCTCTTGGTCGAACCCGGGTATTTCAGTGCGCCGAGGTCGGCCCCCTTCGGAGCGTTGGTGGCGACCTCGACGACGCTTTGCACGAATCCCTTGAAGTCGTCCCCGCGGGAAACGAAATCGGTCTGGGAATTGATCTCGACGATGACACCGCGCTTGCCGTCCGCCGCGATCCACGTGCTGACTTCGCCTTCGGCGGCCACGCGACCGGCCCGTGCCGCCGCTTTGACGATACCCTTCTTCAGGATGACCTCTACGGCCTTTTCCATGTCCCCACTGCTCTCGACCAGCGCGCTCTTGCAATCGGACATTCCCGCTTGCGTACGCTCGCGGAGCTCTTTGACCATTGTCGCAGTGATGTCGGCCATGAATCGATTCCTCGAATAGAATTTGGAAAGAAGACGCGTGCAGACGCGCGACGCCTCAGCCGGGACGGTCGGCACTGTCGTCGCGGCGCGCGCGGCTGCCCCGGATAATCTCGGCCTGCGGTCCGTCGCGGCGACCGCTGTGCTGTCCGTGACCGTGTTGGTCGTCGCCCCGGTTCACAGACTCTTTGCGGCGCTGGGATCCTTCGATGACCGCATCTCCGATTCGCGCCGTGATGAGCTTGATCGAGCGAATCGCGTCGTCGTTGCCCGGAATGACGAAGTTGACCCGATCCGGATCGCAGTTGGTGTCGGTAATGGCGATGACGGGGACGCCGATCTTGTTCGCCTCTTGAACGGCGATGGATTCTTTGGCGGGGTCGATCACAAACATCGCGCTCGGCAACGAGCTCATGCTCCTGAGACCGCCGAGGTATTTCTCGAAGCGGTCGCGCTCTTTCTCGAGGCGGGACACCTCTTTCTTCGTGATCGATTGGTACGTGCCGTCTTCCTTCATGCGCTCGAGCTGGCGCATGCGGTCGAGCCCCATCTTGATGGTCCGAAAATTCGTCAGCGTCCCGCCGAGCCAGCGGTTGACGACGAAGAAGCTCCCAGAACGGGTGGCCTCTTCCTGCACGATCTCTTGCGCTTGCCGCTTGGTACCGACCATGAGCAGGTGCCCACCACGGCCCACGGTATCGACGACGAAGTTGTACGCTCGCGCGAAAAGGCGGGCCGTCTGGTCAAGATCGATGATGTGAATCCCGTTTCGCGCGCCGTAGATGAAGGGTCGCATCTTCGGGTTCCAGCGTTTGGTCTGGTGGCCGAAGTGGACGCCCGCGTCCAGCAGCGAGCGAAGTGGCAGGGGGGGATCACCGCGAAGTTGCGGGAGGCCTTGAGCGTTCATCTCTGCAATCTGGGTCATTTTCGCGCATCCTTTCGGTTGGGCCGCCGCTCTCCATCCCTCGCCAACGCTGCTTTTCGGGCAGCGCACCGGGTAAGGGCTTGCGCAGGAGAGCGTGTGAGATTTGGTTGAAGGCGGAAATCCCGCCACCAAACGATTCGGGCTGCGAAACGTACGCGCGACGAACAAAAAAGCAAGCTATGACCGGCAAAGCTTGGTCATGAAGGAGCCGAGAGCGAACTTGGGGCCGGGAGACACAGAACACGGGAGTATGAGAGGGCGGGAAGTTAGGCGAGATCCATGGGTTATCCCCCTAACGATCCTGACTCTTGCGGTCGCCGCGTGCGGCGGAGCGGAGCACGGTCACCCCACCCTACCCGCTCCCGAATACGAGGAGCCGGCCGTAACCCAGTCGGGCGACGCAGTAACGGACAGTCGCCCCGGGGCAGACGGCGGTGGTCGTTGAAGCCCTTTCGCCTTCTGGTGGGACTGAGCGGGGCAACCTGCATTGCGATGGCTGTCGCGGCCGGTAGCCTTCGGGCAGCCACCGGCTGCACGACGCACCAGTGCGACAGCGACATGGTCTGCATCGACAGCACAGGGTCGATGAGGACCATCAGCGACGCGAGCGAGTGCACCTCGATCATCACTGGCGGCACCAAGCTTCCGTTCTACAATCTCGACGTTCAAGACAACGCAGGAGCGCTCTTCTGGGAGACGTCTTCGCTCCTGGGACCGTGGCTCGATTTTCCGGGGCAGCGAACGTACATTATCAACCTTCCACTCGGCCTTGCGGGTCAACGCGATCTGGCCGTTTTTCCCTATGTCTCGTCGGACAACGCGGCCGACATGGAGGCGGGGGCCCCTCACATGAATTACACGCCTGCTAGTGGTCAGCTTACAGAATTCACGAATGCGGGGACGTCGCTCCAGCTGAGCGTGGTCAACGCCACGTGCGTGGACTACGGGTTGCGCCTCGTGGTGACCGCGCACGCCACGAGCTCCGACGACAGCGACGGTTCGACGGCCACGGGTGACGCGCCCGTGGCTGAATAAAGCGGCGTGCTACCTTCGCCGCCCATGCCCGCCCCGAAAATCGACCGCGCGCTCGTGCTGCACGTCGCGAAGCTCGCGTCGCTTTCGCTGTCCGACACCGATGTCGACCGTTACGCGGCCGAGCTCGCGCGCATCGTGGGCCATGTCGAGCAACTCGATGTCCTCGATACGCGCGATGTACCGCCCACCGCTCACGTACAAATTGAGCGCTTGCCGCTTCGCGCCGACGACGTCGTCGCAGGCCTCTCGCGCGACGAGGTTCTCGCGCAGGCTCCGCGGGTCGAAAGCGACGGGTTCGCCGTGCCCGCCTTCGTGGAGTGACGACCATGTCCAGCATGCAGCGCGTGGCGGAGATTGCAGACCGCGTCTGCCGAGGTGAGCTTACGGCGGAGGAGGTCACGGCTTCCGCCCTGGAGCAGACGGGCGCGCTCAATCGAAAACTCAACGCGTTTCTCCATATCGCCGGAGTGGACGCCCTTGCGCAGGCGCGCGCCATCGATCAGAAGCGTGCGCGCGGCGAGGCGCTCGGTCGGCTCGCCGGTGTCCCCATCGCAATCAAAGACGCCATCTGCGTGCGCGCAATGCCATCCACCGCGGGCTCCAGAATTCTGGAAGGCTACGTTCCTCCATACGACGCCACAGTGGTAGCGCGCCTCCGCGCCGCCGACGCGGTGCTCATCGGCAAGACCAACATGGACGAATTCGCCATGGGCTCGTCCAACGAGAACAGCGCCTTCGGTCCCGTGAGAAATCCGTGGGACGTCACCCGAACGCCCGGCGGATCGTCGGGCGGGAGCGCCGCCGCCGTGGCGGCTCGAATGGCCCCGTGCGCGCTCGGGAGCGATACCGGCGGGTCGATACGGCAGCCGGCATCTCTCACGGGAACGGTGGGGATCAAGCCGACGTACGGGCGCGTGCCGCGCTACGGCCTCATCGCCTTTGCTTCGAGTCTTGATCAGATAGGGCCATTCTCGGCCGACGTTCGCGGAGCCGCGCGCGTCTTATCGGTCATCGCCGGGCATGACCCGTGCGACTCCACTTCCCTCGATTTACCGCTCGAAGACTTCGAGAGCGCATGCGGGCGGACCCTTCGCGATCTGCGCATCGGCGTACCTGAGGAGTACTTCGGTGACGGCCTGGACGCCGAAGTCGCCGCCAGCGTCCGCTCGGCGATTGCCGCGCTCGAAGCCGAAGGGTGCCGCGTAAAACCGGTGCAGTTGCCCCACACCCGCTTCGCCGTGGGGACGTATTACGTGATTGCAACGGCGGAAGCGTCAAGCAATCTCGCGCGCTTCGACGGCGTACGCTACGGGATGCGGGCTTTTGGCGATTCCGGCCGAAAGGACCTTCGAACGATGTATGGCGCGACCCGGGACGCGGGATTCGGCGCCGAGGTAAAGCGGCGCATTTTGCTCGGGACGTTCGTTCTCTCGTCGGGTTATTACGACGCCTACTACTTGAAGGCGCAGAAGGTCCGAACCCTGATTCGACGCGACTTCGAGAGCGCGTTCCGAGACGTGGACGTGATCTGTTCGCCCACTTCTCCCACGCCCGCGTTTCGTCTCGGTGAAAAGGTCGACGACCCCTTGGCGATGTATTTGAACGACGTCTACACGCTGCCCGCCAGCCTGGCCGGGATTCCCGCGCTCAGCGTTCCGTGCGGATTCTCGAAGGGGGGTCTGCCCATCGGCCTCCATATCATGGCGCGGCCCCTGGACGAAGCCACGATGATCGCCGTCGCGGCGGCATGCGAAGCTTACGCGGGGGTGCAAGGGCGCTTGCCGCAGCTCGCAAACCGAGCCGCCGAGTGACGATACGCCCCCTCGACGAAACGAGCGCTCCGGCATGGGCCGCCCTTTTCGAAGCCTGCGGGTCCGCCTGCTTTTGCCGGTACTGGCACTTCGAAGGAACCAAAAACGATTGGCTCGCTCGTTGCGCGGAGGACCCCCACGGCAACCGTGACGACCAGCTAGCCCTCGCCCTGGGAAAGAGTATGGCGGGGCGCGGCTTACTGGCGTTCGATCAATCCGAGGCGATAGGTTGGATGAAGCTCGCGCCTCGCTCGGCGCTGCCCAAGCTCCTCCGCCAAGGCGCCTATCGGCCGCTCGAATTGGGCGCCGGCGAGGGGGTGTGGAGCATTGGCTGCTTGCTCGTTCATCCTGCGCGACGAGGCGCCGGCGTCGCGCGCGCCCTCGTCCGCGCCGCACACGACCACGTTGTTCAGTGGGGAGGACGGGCCATCGAAGCGTACCCCCGGCGGGCCGAGCATCGTCTTCATGACGAGGAAGCCTGGATGGGCACGCCGGATCTGTTCGCGTCGTGCGGGTTCGTCGAAGTTGCCGGCGAGACACCCTACCCCGTCATGCGCCGGGAGGTGCACCGTTAGACCCGGAGGCATCGCGCCGAATGCAGCTCAACCCACGACGACGCCAGCCGAGTCCACGCGGCCGTCGCGTACGTCGTAGACGCGGACCCGCGTCGCGTCCTTGTCATCCACCACCGCCGTGGCACCGAAGATTCGCGCGACGCCGCCCCCGAGCGCCCGATCCACGATCGTGTGCAGATGGCCGTGGAGCACGAACAGGTGCCTGAACGTCTCCAGCAGAGACATCATATGAACGCCACCAACCAGTCCGTCAATCCAGTCCCACGCCTGGGTTTTTCGCATAAAGGGAGGATGGTGTTGAACGACGACGAGCGGACGCGACCGGAAAGCCGCATCGGCTGCGCGCTTCTCGACGGCTTCGATGGACGCCCGGTCGAGACAACCGGCCGATCGGGTGACCGGCTGATGAAACGTCGCATCGATGGGCATCAGCGTCACCCCCTCCACTTCCACGACTTTCCCGGGCTCCCGCGCGCTCGTGCGTGCGAAGGCCGAAAGCGGCCCATCGAGCGCCCAGGTCCAGGCATCGGGTGTCGAGTAGAGGTCGTGGTCGCCCGGAACGAGCGTAATCCTCTCGGGTGCGATCCCCGATTCGTGCAGGACTTCCGCGAGCGTCTCGAACTCGCCGGGACTGCCAATCTCGGTCAGGTCCCCCGAGAGTACGACGTGATGGGCGCCTATACGGCGCGCCGCTTCGAGTGACCTTCCGAGCTTGCGACGCCTGCCAAATGCGTCCAGCGGACGACCGAAACTCAAAAAACGAACCCGCATCGACCACCCTGACCGAGTCCGGCTCGGTCGCGGGTCAAGCACATGCGCATCGGACAGATGCACGATGCGCGTCATCCCCGTCGCGTCCATGGTGAACTCCCTTCTCGGAGCACCACCTGGGCGCTCCCTATCGTTGGGAGATTGCTCTACCAACAAGACAGCGGACGAACGAGGGGGAAACGTTTATGCATCATGACGCGATATCGGTCTCGGTTCGCGTGTCCGAGAATTCGCATTCGTTTCGGTCGACCTCGGCATCGCAAGTGGCCGTTGGCGCGCAGCCAGCTCGCTTCTTTGGATTCGCCAGATCCCGCCGAGGGAGAATGAAAAAGGCCACCATGCCGCACCCCGCGACACGGTGGCCCAGCACGCCCACATCAAGCGCTCGCCTTCCGACGCGCGAGAGCGAACGCAACGGCAGGCGTCAGAAGATGAAGAATCCGGAAAACTGCCCGCGATGATTGATGGCGTGAATGCCGTTGACCATCGTGTCGTTGAAATTGGAGTATTCGGCGCCAAAGCGAACTCCAGGGATTGGATCGTAGAAAAAGTTGACGTCGAACCAGTCTTCGTACGCCAAAACCTTGCCGACGTTGCCCGCGCCGAACGTGTAATAGTGCGAGTTCGCGCTCTGCATGTGCGAGTAGTTGCCCGAGAGCAAGAGCTTGCCGTCGACCCCAGGCAATACGTACTGGCCGCCGAGAAGGAACGTTGTCCACTGGATGGCGTGCAGACCGCCGTTGCCGTCGAAGGTCACGATCCCCGGATCGATGTCCGGAGTGTAGTATTTTGTCGCGCTTCCTGCCGGCGTTACCGGGCTCGGAAAGCCCACCCCTCCGGTCAACCCGGTGTACATGTCCGCCAGGCCGTACCCCGACGCGAGCTCGCCCTGAAGCGACAATGCATTGTCTTTGTGATCTTTGGTCGCCGGAACGACGGGAATGAATCCGTCGACCGCGACCGCGGTCATCGTCAGGTCCTGCGTATTCGTCCCGACCACATTGAAGTCGTTGACCGCCACGTGGCGAAGAAGGCCGGAGACGGCGATCGACATCGGCGAGATCTGGGTGCCGGTCGAACCGGTGGTTTGCTGACCCGTCCAGGAATCTACGCTGAACCGGATACCGGCTTGCCCATCCGGTGTTCCCGAGTCCCGTTGAACGGGTCGCATGGCCGCCACCGCCAGCTCGAGGGTGATTGGATTGGCCTTGATCGTTTTACTGATCCGGAACTGCGGCGTCCGCGAATACACTTCGCCCGGGACGCCCTGAAGCGCAACCGTGTTCGGCTGGTACGACGACCCCCAGCCAAAGAGCGTCCAGTATTGTCCGAAAAGAATGTCGATCACCGGCGTCTCGAGCTTCAAATACAAATGTCGAACTCGAAGGGTCGGGCTGGTGAAGAACGTGCTCTCGGTCCCGTACGGAGAGGTGGCCTGACCGAGGCTGCCAGCGTAGGGCGAAGGATACGGTCCGGTGACGATCGGCAGCTGCGTCCCCAGAAAATCCGTCTCGATGACCGCGCTGCCACGCACACCGCCCACCTCGGGAGCCTTGAGGCGAAACCCGAGACGCGAGTTGCGGACGCCGAACGTCACGCGCGAGTTGTCTCCTCCCGTGGTCCCCGCGGCCTGAAGAATCGTCGACCCCGCAAGGTCGTTGAAGCTTCGCGTCGTGTCGTAAATCGAATCGGCTTCCGCGAAGCCGTAGAGCGTCGTCGCCCACTTACCCAGAACGACGGTCGCATCACCCATGTGCGGCCCCGATGAATCCGCGAGATCGCGCGCCGCACTATCATACTCCGCTTGGCTGATGACGCCTTTGTCGCGCATCAACCGGAGCGACATGAGCTCGACACGAACGCCCCCCGACGCGGGGGGGGGCGGAGGGGGCGGATAGACCGGGTACCCGGCCGCAGGCGGAGACGGCGCCGCCGGCACCGGAGGAGCCACCTGCAGCGGCGGGGCCGGCGCCACCTGCGGCGGAGGCGGATTCGCCGGGGAGGCGGCGTCCGGCGGCGATACGGCGCCGGGGGTCGGTGATACCGGAGGCGTCGTCGGCGTTGCCGCCGGCGGCGTCTGCGCCACCGCAACACGGGGCAGCGTTAGAAACAACGAAACGACGGCCAGCGATATAGGGAGCGATCGTGTCACGGTGTCGGCCTCTTTCCTTTTGGGCGCGCACCCTGCTCGCGTTCGGTGTCACCACGGTGACGAAGTCGGCACAATTTATCGTCTCGCCAGGTCGACTCCGGGCGGGGGGTGCGTCCTCACGTGACGAACGTCTTCTCCGCGAACCATGAAGATGACTTCCTCGGCGATGTTCGTCGCGTGATCGGCAACGCGTTCGAGATACTTGGCAACGTGAATCACGCGAATGGCCTCCGCGACTTGCGCGGCATGCTCCGTCATGAACTCGGTCATCGCACGGATGATTCGTCCGTAGAGATCATCGACGGAGTCATCGCGCGCAAGCACTTGTTCCGCTCGCGTGGCCTCGCCTTGGACGAATGCGTCGAGCGCATCCCGGAGCATTTCTTGCGCTTGCTCGCCCATCGCTTTGAGCTCGCCACGAACCCTATCCTTGGCGGTCCCGTGTTCCTCTTTGGCCCGCTCGGCGATGTTCACGGCCTCGTCCCCGATGCGTTCGAGATCTGTGACCAGCCGCAGCGCGCCCGCCAGAAACCGCAAGTCATACGCAACGGGCTGACGGAGGGCGAGCACGCGCAGCGCCAGCGCGTCGATGTCCATCTCGTCGCGATCAATGTGCCGGTCCAGCTCTTCGACCTCCGCCGCGAGCTGCGTCGATCCTTCCCAAAACGCTTTCAGCGCAAGTTGCAAGGCGCGTTCGCAGCGGGCGCCCATGGCGAGTGAATGCGCTCGAAGCTCCCGCAGCTCGGATTCGAAATCTCGACTGGTATGCGCCCCATGGGTCATTTCGTCACCTTCCTCATTCGCTTGCCCTCCGCCCCACCGAGGCGCGCAAAACGCGAGGCAACGAGGTTGGTCAGCGCCACGAGCGCGACGAGCACCGCGGCGGTACCCGCGCTCACCTCAGCGCGGTCCGGGGCAAGACCCGCGGAGTTGACGTACCAAAGGTGGACGGCGAGCGTTTCGCCGCCACGAAAGGGGTCGAGTGAATACGCCGTCGACCTCGATATGGTCGTCCCTGCCGTCATGATGAGCGGGGCGCTCTCTGCGAACACCCTCCCGATCGACAGGACGAGCGCGCTCAGAATACCGGGCCAAGCGTACGGCAACGTGACCCGAAGCGCCGTCTGCACGGGCGTGGCGCCGAGCGCGAGGCTCGCCTCGTCAAGCTCGCGCGGGACGGAGTGTAGGCTCTCCTCAGCGATACCGACCACCAACGGAAGGTTCAATAGCGCAAGCACGAACGCCCCGGCAAATAACGAATAGCCCATCTTCATCTGGACGACGAAGACGAGAAATCCAAATAGACCGTAAACGATGCTGGGCAACGACGAGAGTGTATCGAGCGCCATGCGCACGGCCGCGACGAACCGGGGCGAACGCGCGAACCGTGCAAGGTATACCGCCGCGCCGACGCCCACGGGAAGCGTGATGGCCGTGCTTAGAAGGGCGAAGTAGATGGTATTGAAGATTTCCGGTCCGACGCCGCCCCCGGCCGTTGTCTCGCTCGGGAGCGACACCACGAACCGCGGAAGATGATTGCGTGCAAAGAGGCAGCCGCCAAGGGCCGAGAGAACGACCACCGCTTTGCCCCCCCGATCCGCGCGCACGCCCCATGATCCAAAGCGGCTCACGACGGATCGAGCGACTCCGACAACGCCCCACCCCGTGCCTCCGAAGATGCATGCCGCGACGGCGCAACGCATGACTTCTTCGTGCTCGACGCCGGAGAGCGGCATCGGGTAGAGGGTGAATGCCACGAGCTTGCCGGCCCCCCGCAGCAGCAGATAAAGGAGCGCCGATGCATACGCTGAAGCAAGCAGAACCGTCGCGATACCCAAAACGCGCTTGAGGGTGGACTCGCGCGCGCTGCCGCGACGTTGCGTCTTGTGGAGCGAAGGTAGCGCGTTCATCGCCCTTGCCGTCGCGCGAGCATGCGTGTCACGAGCACGACCACAACGGACACGACCAAAAGGAGGAGCGCCATCGAAAAGAGAACGTTGCTTTGAACGCTTCCCGGCCGCGCCTCTTGCATGTCCATGACGATCTGGGCCGAGATCGTCGTCGTCGGGGAGAAGAGATTCGCCGGCAGACGCCGGGCGCCTCCAATGACCATCTGTACGGCCATGGTCTCGCCCGCGGCGCGTGCAAATCCGTAGAATATTGCGACAAGTACACCGCGCCATCCATACGGCACGGACACGCTGAAAGCCGTCTGCCACGGCGATGCCCCGAGCGCTGCGCTCGCGTCGCGAAGTGCCCGGGGCACACGGGAGAGCGCGTCGAGCGACAGCAAGAGAACCGTCGGTGCGATCATGATCGCGAGCAAGACGGCGCTCGCGGCGATCCCGACTCCACTGACGGGGGCATCCTGCCCGTAAATCGAGTGACCGAGCGCCTCGGTAATGGGCGTCAGGTAGACGAGAGCGAGCCACCCATAGACGACGCTGGGCACCGCCGACGCGATCTCCATGATTCGCCGGTAGTTGCTCGCGATCCAAGCCGGCGAGAATTCCGTCAGCCACACGGCTGCCAGCACGGCGGGCGCGGCTCCGAGCACGATCGCGCCCCCGGCCGTCGCAAAGGTCCCCGCGATGAGCGCGAAGCCGCCGAACGAGTCGGCTTCCGGCTTCCAGACAGTCCCCGTGAGCAGCTGCCCGAGGCCGACCTCGGCCATCCCTCGGATCCCTGTCTGGGCGAGGAAGGCGAGCATGGCGACCGTCGTCCCGACGACGAAAACCGCGCAGCCGACGAGGGCCATACGAATCACCGCGTCGCCGGTTCGAGACTTGCCAACTCGATACTGCGCCGCTCCCTCCGTCACGGGCGCCTCTGCTATGGCCATCCAGTCGCTCACCCGGTTAGTCCTTGTCACGCGACATTTTCATCTGCGTGATTGGGATGAACCCCTTCACCGTGGGGAGGACCTGCTCTTGAAATTCAGGCGAAAGCATGTACTCGAGGAACTCCTTCGCGGTGTCGGCGGGCAGGCCTTTGGTGTACATATGCTCGTAAGACCAGATCGGGTACGTGCCGGCCACAATCGACGACGCCGACGGATCCACCGCGCCCGCATCTCCCTTCAAGCCGAACACTTTCAATTCCGGGTCCACGAACGACAGCGCCAAGTAGCTTATCGCGCCCTTCGTTTGCTTCAGCTTGGCGACCAACGCGCCGGAGTTGTCTTCCGTCTGAGACTCGACGAACTTGTCGCCTCCGAGCACGATGTTGCCGAACACCGCGCGCGTGCCCGAGCCCGGGGCGCGATTGATGACCACGATCGGCTGGCTCTGACCGCCGAGATCCTTCCAATTTGTGGCCGTACCCTGAAACACCTTGGCCAGATCAGAGAGGCTCAACGCGGCGATCCTTTCGTTGAAAGGACCCTTATTTGCCATGGCTGCAAAACCTTGCACGGCCACCTTGTGATCGACGAGTTGCGTGCTCAGGTCTTGCGGGGCAAAGATGTCGCTGTCACCAATCTGCACGGCGCCCGATGCCACGTCCGCGATTCCTTTCTTCGACCCGCCCGCCGAGACCTCGATGCTCATCTCCTTGTGGGACGCCTCGAACTTCTCCTTAGCAGCATTCACCAGCGGCTGAAGCGCGCTCGACCCGCTTATCTGCGCGGCGCCACCCCTCGCGGTCGGAGCGGCCTGCGCGGTCGCCGCGCTCGTCGGAGCCTCCGGAGAGGGAGGCTGGCTCTTGTCGCACGCAATCAACGCAAATACTCCGGCGACACCGGCGGCACGAATCGCAAATCTCCAATCGATCATCATCAGCCGAATCTCCCTGTGATGTAGTCCTCGGTCTCACGCTCTTTCGGTCGGGTGAATATCGTCGTCGTGTCGGCTACCTCGACGAGCCGGCCCATATAAAAAAAGCCCGTGCGCTGCGAAACGCGAGCGGCTTGCTGCATATTGTGAGTCACGATGACGATCGTCAGGTCATCACGCAGCTCCGAGACAAGATCTTCGATCTTGGCCGTCGCGATGGGGTCGAGCGCGCTGGCGGGTTCGTCCATCAGCAGAACCTCCGGCTCGACGGCGAGTGCTCGCGCGATACACAACCGCTGCTGTTGGCCACCAGACAGACTCAGCCCTGACTCATCGAGGCGATCTTTAACCTCATCCCAGAGCGCGGCATGGCGAAGGGCCCGTTCGACCCGCTGGGCCACGACGCCTCGTTCGCTCATCCCGGCGATCCTCAATCCATACGCCACGTTGTCGAAAATGGACTTCGGAAATGGATTCGACCGCTGAAAGACCATTCCCACGCGGCGTCTTACCAAGACCGGATCCACGTTCGGTCCGTAAATCGGCTCACCATCAAGCTCTACATGACCGGTGACGACGACACCCGGTACCGTGTCATTCATGCGATTCAGTGAGCGCAGAAACGTACTCTTACCGCAGCCACTTGGTCCGATCAGCGCGAGGACCTGCTTGGCATGCACGTCTATGGTTACGTCCGTTATGGCAACTTTTTGGCCGTAGCGAACGTTAAGGCCCCCCGCGCGCATTTTAAGCCGCGCATCGTCCTTTGCCTGGAATGATGGGGCAGCGGCCACGGCCGGGACTCTGTACGACCCGGACGAGTGTCCGGTGTCCTGCGCGTGACGATCAGGTGACGTTGCCGGGGCAGGCAAACCCCGGTCATATTGCCGCTTGTCGAGCACGTCCGGTTCCTTGTTCCGGTTCCTCCGTTATCGCGACGATGAAGCTCCCCCGTCGCAAAAGGAACGGGTGACCGCGCCAGGCGATTCGACGTGTAAAATTCGCACGCACCCAACAGGCAAAGCCCACATAAGAACGGGTGATCTCGAGCGGGGCATACCACCACGGGGCGCGGTAACCCCGGATCAGGCGTACCGCGAGGAGCGCACAGAAAATCTGGACGACGCACGCGACGCCGAGCACGACCAAGGTCGCCAGCGACGGCGCCGCCAAGAGCGACAAGGACGCGACGACCAGAGGGGTGAGCAGCGGCTCCACGGCGAACGCAGCGGGATAGAGCGATCGGCGCGTTTGGGCCCAACGGGTATGGCGCTCCAGGGTTCGTCCCAACGAGCAGTGGACATTTCGGTTCTCGACCCAATCGTACGACGTGCGCGCGGCGAAGCCGGCGTCCATGAAGCGCCGGCCCAAGACGTGGTCCTCCGCGAGAACGTTGCCCACCGGGGCAAAGCCGCCGAGGCGCTTCAGATCGCAACGGCGAACCGCCATGGACTTGCCCACCGTGAACGCTCGGTCACTCACGGCGTCGAGCGCAGCAATGCCGGGCGCGGTCGAGACGCAGAGCTGAAGATTTTCGAGCGCAGCCCCCACCGTGTGCTCTCCGGCCCCCGCGAAGATGCTCGTGACGATGCCGACGCGAGGGTCGGCGAGTTCGGAGGTGAGCGACCATAGATACGTCGGACCGACGCGAACGTTCGAGTCCGAGATCACGTACACGTCGCCGTTGGCTTCGCGCTCCAACCCGATGAGCTGCGAAACCTTGGGGTTTAGCGCCGCGTGCCGGTCTGTGATGACGACTCGGATTGGGACATCGGGATGGCGCCCGGCGAACCGTCGAGCCGCGGCGAATGCGGGATCCCGTCGGTCGGCGACACCCAAGAGAATCTCGAAGGCGGGATAGTCCAGACGCGCAAACGACTCGAGATTCTCCTCGAGGTCGTCATCGCAGCCCGCGAGCGGCTTCAGCACGGTGACACGCGGCGCCGCCCCCGCGGGCCGTGGAGGGCGCTTTTTCCTCCCGAGCAGCGCGCGTGCAAAGAGGAACATCACCGTGCCGTACAGGGCGAAGGACACGCCCGTCATCGCGAACGCGACGTGGACCATGCTCACGACGTTCTTCGTTAGCACTCTGCGTGACGAATGCCGGAGCAGTCAGGTGAACTTCTCGTGAAGTCGATCGCCGGCTCGGGCTATTGGCCGAGAGCGGTTGACTTCGCCCACCCTGCGGAGACGGCGACTCTCCTTCAGCCCGTGAGCGCGGGACTCGGTGCGACGAAATCGGCCCGCAGCAGTGCGACCGAAAAGGTTGAGCCCTGCCCTACGGCACTGTCGACCGATACTTTGCCGCGCATCGCCTCTACCATGTGCTTCACGATGGAGAGTCCGAGCCCGGTGCCGCCGAGCTCGCGCGACCGCCCCGCATCGATGCGATAGAAACGCTCGAATACGCGTGGCAAGTGCTCGGCGGCAATTCCAGGTCCCGTATCCGACACGACCAGCCTCACCCGATGGTCATCGGCCGACGCACCGACGAGAATCCGAGTGCCCGGCGGACAGTACTTGACCGCGTTGTCGACCAAATTCGAAAGGACGTGCTCAAGCGCCCGCGGGTCACCGTCCACCGGCGGAAGCGCGGCGGGAAGGTCCGCGAACAGACGGACCCCTTTTTTTTCGGCTCGTTCGCGGAAGAGCGCGAGGACGATAGGGATGACCCGCTGCAATTCGACCCGTTCGCGCTTTAATTTGAACTCGTTTGATTCTAGTTTGGATAGCTCCAGCATGTCTTCCACGAGGCTCTGCAAACGCTGGGCATTGCGCTCGATGATATCGAGAAACCGTATCGCCGCATCGCGGTCATCGAGGGCACCCCACCGCAGCGTTTCGGTCGCCGAGCGAACTGCCGCGATGGGCGTGCGGAGCTCGTGAGAAGCGTTTGCAACGAAGTCGCGACGCAGCGATTCGAGTCGGCGCAGCTCGGTGACATCCACGAAGACGAAGAGCACTCCCCCCTCTCCTCCGGAGAATGGGGCAACCTGAACGAGAACGCGGCGGGGTTTCAAGCCCGGCAAATCGATCTCGACAGGTCGGTCGTCGAGCGACGCCCGCGTATTTTCCAACATCGTGTTCAATTGAGCATGCCGAACCGTCTCAATGAGCAACTTGCCGACCGCGTCGGCGCCCAGCAGGAGCATCGAACGCAGAGCCGAGTTGACGAGGGCGATCTTTCCGTCGCGGTCGACCACGACGACCCCTTCGTGCATCGCCTCCAAGATGTTCTTCTGCAGATCGCGCTCGGCGCGCAGATCGCCAAGCGTCGTGGAGAGACCGCCGGCCAACCGGTCCAGCGTGTGACCAAGCTCGGCAAACTCATCACCTCCGGGCAAGTGCGTCCGGACGGACAAATCCCCGTCGATCATCCTACGGGCCGCGCGGCTCAGCTCGCGCGCCGCGCTCGACACGTGTTTGCCGAAGACGGCAGACAACGCCAGAGCGGCGGCAAGGGCTACGGCCGCACCCAGCCACAGAATGCGCCGAACCTCGGCCGTGCCCGCGTCCACTTCACCCACCGACTCGATGACGCGCGCGACCCCGGCAACCTCGCCACCCCGCTCGAACACGGACGCAACATCCAGCTCCGTCATGTCCCTCGAACGCGGAAAGGCGGTTTCGTCTGCGAGTGCAGTGGGGCCCGCGTTGAGCGCGTCCCTGACCTCGGGGCGGCTCGCCTGGTTCTCCATCCGGGGCACATCGATGACGGGCACCTCAGAATCGCCGAGAACGGTCCCGTCACGGCCGATTAGCGTTACATGCGCGTGGGTTTCCCGTCCGAGCGAATCGGCAAGTCCATCCCAAGCGGCATAGTCCGAAAGGGGCGCCGCGAACGTGGCCGCGACGTGGGCGCACAGCCGTGCCCTCACCGCCCCGTCGTTGCGGATGATCCCGGTCAAGTGACGCGCCACGACCGGAGTGAGGTACGCATCGGCGGAGAGGACCGAGGATCCGGCGAAGACCACGCACAAGGCGAATAGCTTTTCACGGACACCAATGCTCACGGCCGGTGCCCCCTTTCGAATTCACGGCGAGGCCGCTCGGGAGGTCGCAATGGCTCATTTGTTCTTGATAAAACTCGGAGGAACGATCCACTTGGGACTTCGAAGTAGCTCGCACGCCAACCCGAGAAAAGCGGCGCGCAGCACTTCTTCGGGATCCGAAGCGCCTCCGCTCGTTTGCTGCGCGATGACCTTGGAAAGCGTCGTCTTACCTTTGATGGCGTCAATCACTGCAGCTTCTCGATCCGGCAATCGGAACATCTCGAGCCGGACCGGCGGGACCGCCACCGGCTCGATCACTTCTTCGCTAATCGGATCGAGCATGGCTTGGAGTTCACCGGATGCATATCCATGGCGAATACCACGTCCGAGAAGCTCGTACGTGTCGACCCCGAGCGGGAAGGTCTCCTCTTGCGATCGAACGCCGCGCGCGAAGGCGATCTCGCCGCGTTTCCATCGAAACATCTCGAGTAGCCGCTCCTGCGTCTGGTCATGGATAGCGCGGAAGAGTTCGATCGGCCTCAGCACGCCAATCCCCACGAGTGCGTCCCCCATGCGGCCGCCGAAACGAGGGAGCATCGCCAGCGCCATCTCCAGTTCCATCCGTAGGACCTGTCCGCGTCGGATCAGGAACTCGCCGAGCAGCTCGTTCTTGTCCGTAGACGTCACGCACTCGGGAGACCCTTCTACGAAGAAAACTCGCCTCTTTCGCTGTCCGTCACGAAGAACGAGGGCGCCCGTTTCGCGGCGCACCGCGATATGGAATAGCCGCGTGGGCAATCGCGCCGGATCGAGCTGCCCGCGATCAATCGCGTCGGCTGGAAAATCAGTGTCCCACTTGAGCGCAGGGCTGTTCATGAAACGGCCGAGCTCGGGAAACTCGATTGCCGGCCGAAAGCGGCCCTGTTCGCGCGCAATGGAGCACGTTGAACCCACTTCCCCGGTCGCGAAGAGCTCGATGAGCTTCGGAAACGCGATGGGGCCGAGCATCGTTCCGTCTGGGCACCGCAGGCGGTAAATATTGGGTGATACCGGATTGGGAGGCATCGAGCGCGGAACGACCGCTCCCGCTTCCACCAAGAGCCTGCGGGTGGCGGTTTCGGCGTCGATGGCGTCCGTCGACCCGCCTGCCGTCTCGCCCTCGACGTCCTCCGCGTCGACGTCGGGTTCCGGCACGACAAGCCCGAGCTTTTCGACAAAGGCCGCCAGCCGGGACGGGCCAACCTGCATGCGGCGCCGGCGTACCACCTCTTCGATCGCTTCCGCAAAGTCGCCCGCGCTTGCCCAACGGAGGCCGGGATCTCGCGAGAGCGCGCGGAACAGAACGG
This sequence comes from uncultured delta proteobacterium, assembly GCA_963831555.1. GTDB lineage: Bacteria > Myxococcota_A > Polyangia > Polyangiales > Polyangiaceae > Palsa-1150. Next base: position 120,611 of record CAWHQT010000003.1, on the reverse strand, counting down.
CGCGCACGTCGTCCGGAACGCGCGGACCCGCGCGATCGACAGCCGATACGTCGGCATCTCGAATGCGAAGCAGCACGTCGAGTTCTTTGCCACCGCTGAAAAGCGGCCGCAAAATGAGCATCTCCGCGAGCACGATGCCCACGGTGAAAATGTCGCTCCGTAAGTCGAGCTCGCGACCGATGACTTGCTCGGGCGACATGTACCCGAGCTTGCCCTTGAGCTGCCCGGCGTCCGTGCGCCGCTCGATTTCCGCGGCGCGCGCGATCCCGAAATCCGTGAGCTTCACCGCGCCCGAACGGTCGATGAGGACATTGCCAGGCGAAACGTCCCGATGCACGAGAGCCAGCGGCTTACCGCCGTCGTCCCTGGCGCTGTGCGCATAGTCGAGCGCACGCAGGACGGACAGCGCGATGTGCAAACACACGTCCAGCGGGATGTCCTCGCTTCGCGCGGCGGCGGCCCGAATCAGACGAGCTCCCGTCGTCCCGTCGACGAACTCCATCGCCATGTAGAGCTCGCCGTCCTGTTCGCCGAAATCGAAGACCTGGACGATGTTCGGGTGGCCAAGGCGCGCGCAGACGCGCGCCTCGTCGATGAACATGGCTACGAAGTCGGCATCGCGAGTGTATTGAGGCAGGATGCGCTTGACGGCAACGAGCTTCTGAAACCCGTGCGGACCCCCCCGACGGGCCAGATAAACCTCGGCCATTCCGCCCGTCGCGATCCGGCGAAGCAGCTCGTACGGACCCAAGCGCAACGGCGCCGGGATGGAGGATATGGTCATCGCCTCCTGTGAGCTTAACATGTGAGGCGGTCGCTTGGGGGGAGGGCCTTCGGAGTGGCCTCAAGCTGAGCCTCCGGCTACGTTCGCGCGGGTGGGCCCGAACGGACCGTGCGGCGTCCTCGTGGTGGACAAGCCACGGGGTCCCACGAGCCACGACGTAGTTGCGCATGTGCGGCGGGCGCTTCGCACGCGCGAGGTAGGCCATGCGGGAACGCTCGACCCGATGGCAACGGGCGTCCTGGTCGTCGCCGTGGGCGAGGCCACGAAGCTGGTTCCGTGGCTGACTGCCCACGACAAGTCCTATAGGGCGACCATTTCATTGGGAATGCAGACCGACACCCTGGACGCCGAAGGCCGGGAAGATGAGTGCCGGCCGCCGAGTCCCGATCTACTCGCAGCCCTCGGGCGTTCGCGCCCCGCGGCCGTGGCGCCGATGCTCTTCGATGCGCTGGCGTTGGAGTGCGCCCGAACATTTCAGATTCCTCCCTCCTATTCGGCCATAAGGACGCAAGGGGAGCGGGCGTTCGCCCGAGCGCGGCGAGGCGAGAGTGTGCGGCTCGCGCCGCGTCCGGTTCACGTCGATCGCCTCGAATTGCTCGAATGCAGCGCGGCTCCGCCGTGGCTCGCGATCGAGGTCGACGTCGGGACGGGTTACTACGTGCGCTCGCTCGCGCGGGACCTGGCCGCATCGCTCGGAAGCGTCGGACATTTGACCGCGCTCCGCCGAAGCCGGTCAGGGCCCTTCGTCGCCGCCGAAGCGCTGGCGATGAACGCTTCCCCCGACGAGCTGATGGCGCGTCTCATCCCGCTTGCGCTCTCGGCGGCTCGCGCGCTCCCGGTCGCTCGTCTCACCGAGACGGGCGTCCGCGACGCTCGCTGCGGGCGTTTGGTGCGAGCCTCGGACATCAATGCGCGGGCCCGCGGTCCGTCGGCATGGATTGATGATCGGGGCAACCTCGTCGCGGTAGGCGAGGCCGACGCCAATGGTCACGGTCGGGTCGTCCGTGGATTCATGGCGCCGGCTGGCCAAGCTCCGTGAGGGTCAAGACCGCCGAAACGACGAACGCTCGCATACGAGGAGCACCTCATCCACGTCGTCGACCTCGATCATTCCCGAAGCGAGCTCGAGTCTTTTTTGGAAGAAGGCGCCGAACGGAAGAATGACACGCGAATACCACCACTGGGCACGCCTCGGATTGTCTTGAAAGCTCCATACGACGAAATCCAAAAGGCGAGACGACCTGGGCTGGATTCCGTACGCGCCGCTCCGAGCGACGGACCAACCATGGCGGGCCAGCTTGCTCAAGAGATCGGCAGGCCTGTAACGACGCGCGTGACCGACCAGCACGTCGAACGACGTCCACCGTGAGGCGTGAAGTGGGACCGAAAGGAGAAGCGTCGCGCCGGGGGCCGCGACCCGAGAAATCTCGGACAAAACGTCTTCGTCGTTCTCGACGTGCTCGATGATGTCGAACGCTCCAATCAGGTTCATGGTCTTGTCATCACAAGGAAGGTTGGACGCCAGGCCGACGTCGGCTTCCGCTCCGCGTTCGCGCAACTTCGCAACGGCCGCGCCGCTCATGTCGACGAATTGCGTCCCTTCGAGCGGCAATCGCGGACTGAGTCCGGGCGCCACTTCAAGGCGAAGTTGTGGCGACGAGAGGAGCCCGCGGACAAGGGGCCATGTGTTGAAGCGCTGGGGTGGCACGAGGCGCGACCGCTCCCAGAGAGGTTCGTAAAAGCGACGATTGACCTCCAGCAGCGCGACGTTGCGCCCAGCGCCGTCAGGTACCTCCGCGGAGCCCATGCTGATCCACTCCTGGCACATGTCGCGCGGGAGATCACCACCTCTTCCTGCCGCGCTCCGCGCACTCCGTGAGTTCGCGTTTTGGCTTGCCGAGACTGGCGGAGCCGTTTCCTTCGCCTAAGAGACGACGCTCCCGGCGCGCAGAACCGCGCCCCTTACGACACGTTCTACTTTTTCTTCATTCCCCGCTCCTTGGCCGCCGCGTCTTGCGACACTTTCATGCGCTCCGCGGCAGGCTTCGCGAGGGAGCCCTTCGGCTCGAGTTGCAAGTACGAGGCGTACTCAGCCGCCGCTCTTTTGAATTGTTGGGTCGAGGCCAGTCGGCCGCCGAGATAAAAGTGAGCCGGGGCGTACGTGGGCTCGGACGCGATCGCGCCCTCGAGGTCTTCCATCGCCGCTTTGTCGTCTTTCTGTCCGTGATGGCACAGCGCTCGCTCGGTTCGAACTTCCCCGCCGTCTTTGATCGCAACGGCACGGTCGAACGTCTTTATGCACAACGCGAACTCGCCTGCCATTCGGTATTCGTATCCGATGGACGCGATCATCGCGTAGTCGCTCTTGGCAAGACCCAGCGCGGTGCCGAGGTGCGAGGCGGCGCCCGGCATGTGCCAAACGTTGAGCCAGTGGGCGAGCGTCAACTGCAGCATGGGGTCACCCGGGGTGATTTGCACGGCCTGATCCAGCTCATTGATGGCCTCATCCCGATCTCCGCGAACGGCCAGCGCCGTACCCAAGTTCTCGTGCAGTGGCGCACTCCCGGGATGCTTGGCGAGCCCCGCCTTCGCTACCGTCAGGGCGTCGTCGATACGTCCGTCGTCCACATAGAGCGCGCTCAGATTCGCAGCCGCGCTATCGAGGTCGGGTTTGGCGCCAAGCGCAGATTTGTAAGCCGCCTCCGCGGCGGCTTTGTCGGATAGCTTTTCGCAAGCCAGCCCAAGGTTAAAGAGAGCTTGGAAGTCGTTCGGAGCCTTCTTCGCGGCAGCCTCGAACGAAGCTCGAGCCGCAGCATAGTTCCCGGCGTCGAACGCCTTGATTCCGGCCGCGAGGTCGCTGGATGGCTCCGGCTCGGAAGCAGTCGCCGAGGGCCCAGCGGAGACTGGAAGAGAAGGCGAAATATCGCTGGGCGTCTCGGGTCGCCCCCCTCCGCCCCCACATGCCACGCATACACTGAACCACGCGACGGCTGCGTTCGAGATTTGGGTAGCTTGGCGAGTTGTCTTCATCGAGGACTATCCTTTCACCGAGCACGCTGTCCGGGAAGGATTTCAACCGTCGACCGCTGCCACGAGCGCGTCGTGGATTTCGTTGTAGCGCGGCCCGCGAGCGACTTTGTGCCCATCGAGCTCACTCACATAGAAGACGTCTGCCACCCGCGTGCCTTCCGTGTTGATTTTTGAAAGCGCGATAGAAAGCGCGAGGCCATGGAGAGCACGGGCCAAGCGATAGAGGAGGCCAGGACGGTCCTTCGCGAAGACTTCCACAATCGTGTGTCGGGGCGACGCGCGGTCGTCTAGCAGAATTTCCGTCGGCACGGCGGGACTCGGGCGTTCGCGCCACGGCGACCCGGACCCCATTCGGAGTCGCAGGAGCTCGGCCGGCTCGACCCGGCCGGAGCACACGTCGTCGAGATCCCGCGCAAGGCGGGGGAGTGCGACCGCGACCCCGTCCGTGCCCCCGTCGCGATCACGCACCCAAAATACGTCGACGGCCTCCACAAGCCCCGCATGAGGCCGGGAGTACACTTGGGCGGCGAGAACCTCGAGCCGATTGGCCGTGAGTGCCGCAGCAATGCTGGCGAGCAGACCGGGACGATCATCGGCGACCACGCATAGCTCCGCCGCTTCCGGATGGCGCGAGCTGACTCGCGCCACGTGCGCGGCTCGCCCCTCCCGCTCGAGGACCACGCGCGCGTGTTGAATTATCGATTCCGGCCCGTTGGCGAGCACGTAACGCTCGGGCATCGAAGAGAGCAGGGCTTCAAGCGCGCTGGGCGAACCGGGCCACGCTGCCCTTACCGCGTCGCGAACCCGCGCGACTCGCTCTGCGTCGGCCCGCGGCTCTTGCCCGGCCATTTGGGCCTCGGCGGCAAAGTAAAGCTCGTCGAGCATGCGCGCCTTCCACGACGTCATCGCCGTGGGCGACGTCGTGCTCAGATCGGCGACGGTAAGCAGGTAGAGATTGCGCAGCCCTTCGCGGCCCCGCACGCTGCGGCAAAACTCGGCGATCGTCGCCGCGTCGTCGAGGTCCCGGCGGGTCGCAACCCGGTACATGAGAAGATGGTCGAGCACGAGCTGACACGCTTCGTCGCTGTCTTCGGACGCCAAACCAAGGCGCGGCAGAATCACTTCACACATGTCGGCGCCCACCTTCGAATGTTGTCGAAGGGAGCCGGTCGCGTCGGGCCACCCCTTGCCCACATCGTGCAAGAGCGTCGCGAGGAATAGCGGCTCCGCGCGGGCGATCTCGACGGCGAGGCGCGACGCGAGCGGCATTTCATGGGCTAGCTCGCCGCGTGCGAGCTGCCGCAAGCGATCCACCGCAGCCACGGAATGAACGTCCACCGTATAGACGTGATAAACGTCATGGTGGACGCGGCCGGTCACGGGCAGAAACTCCGGCACCATCGCGAGCAACAGACCCACGTCGTGAAGCTCGCCCACCATCGAGCCGCGCGCTGTGCGTGTTTCAGGAACCGTGCAAAGCAGGCCTACAAAAATGGCGGCGGCCTCGGAGCTCCCTCGCAATCGCGCGCACCAGTCGGGATCGGCCGCAGCGCGCGCAATCGTGTCGCGCGCGTAGGAGAGCACGGGAGCTTGCTGCCTGACACATGACGCGAAAACGCGCATCGCAAGCGCAGGCTCCTGCTGCAAATCGGCGCTGCTGGCGATCGTGACGTACCCGTCGAAAAGATGCACGCCTCCTCCGAGATCGACCGGCAAAGCTGCCTTGGCCCTGCGCCGCGGAGGACGGAGTCGTTCGAGCAGACTGGCCCGCGACCGCGCGACGGCCCGCGCGTTCAGATAGTAGGCCTGCATCAGCCGCTCGGCGGCCTGGGCGCGATGCGCGCCGTAGCCCATTGCAACGCCGAGCGCCTCCTGGTCCTCGAACCCGAGCCGGTCGGCCTTCCGTCCGGCTCGCGCGTGCAAGCGGTTTCGCACGCGCCACAAGAATTCTTCAGATGCAGCAATTTCAGACGCTTCGCGCGACACCAGAACCCCCACGCGAACGAGCTCGCCCCAGATCCCAAAGGGCGACCCTTCGTCCCCCTCGCTCACGTGGTATCTCGCACGCGCCGCCCAGCGAGCTCCATCGAGATCGCGCAGGCCACCCGCCCCGCTCTTCACGTCGGGTTCGAGCAAATAGACCGACCCGCCAAAGCGTTCGTGACGTGTGACGGCTTCGCTCTCCAGCCGATCGATGAATGCGTCCAGCTCCTTCTCGCCGAAGATCCCTTCGTTGGCACGCCCCACCAGCTCGCCGAGGAGCGATCCATCGCCCGCGAGTAGCCGCAAATCGAGGAGGGCTGTGGCGGTCGCCAGGTCCTTTTGCGCGAGGGGAATCCCGTCAGCCGCGCTCAGGATCTGGTGGCCAAGGGGCAGCTTCGCGTCCCAAAGGGGATAAAGAAGGGCGCGGACGAAAGCGGTCACCTCGTCAGCCGCCACGGGTCCCACGATGACAATCAGATCCGCGTCGCTATGGAGGGCGACGGCGCCGCGACCGAAGCTCCCGTACGCCGCGAGTGCCAAACCCGTCCCAGCGGAGCGCGACTGCGACAGCCGCGATGTCTGTGAGGTCGCGGCTCCGAACCGCACTGCCAAGCACCCGTCGAGAAAGCGCGCGTTGGCGCGCCCCAACCCGAGCCCATCCTCGCCGGCGGAAAGTCGTGCCCCCAGTGCCGCTTGGTGGCGCGCGAGCGCGGCGCGAAGAGCCGCGGTCTCGGCGTCGGATGTTGGAGTTTCCGGAGCCTTCGACGGGGGGGGGAGCATGGGGCTAAGGTCCTGGCCGAGCTACGTGGCGTCGCCATCTGTGGGCTAGCGAGAAATCACTTCGACCATCGGTTCGAGGATCGGTCCCCGGATGCGTTTGCGTGAGAAGTCGCCCTGCGGCTCTTCGCAGCACGTGGATTTTCCTGTGTCTTCCCAGGCGCTTCATCTAATGTCCTGCGCGCTTCATACCAGGTATACGACCAAGGATGGGCAGAGCGACTGCGGGGAACGTGCCGGCCATCCGAGCTCCGCAGACAGGTCCAGCATCCACGCCATAACTTGCAACCGCCACGGCGGTGCAACGTCGAACGAAAGGGACGCAAGCGTGCCCATTTTTCTCTCGTTTCAGCCAAGGAGGTACTTCATGAGGATTCACAAAGCACTCTTTCCGCTGGTCGCCCTGACCGCGCTTGCCGGTGCCGGGGCAAGCGGCTGCCATGCCGAGGCCGCCGCCAAAGTTGGGGGCGTGGAGCCGCCCCCACCCCCTCCTCCTCCTCCTCCTCCCCCTCCGGCAAGCACCGCGGCCGAGCCCCCGCCCCCACCCCCGCCGCCTCCGCCGCCGAAGAAGGTCATCTCTCTAAAGGGCGTCCAGATGAAGAGCCCAACCCAAATCGACATGCCGGGCGATATCGAGTACCAGACCGGCAGCGCCAAAATCGTTCTGAACGAAAAATCGAAGAAGGTTTTGACGATGCTCTCAACAATCCTCAAAGATAACCCGGAGCTAACCAAACTTCGAATCGAGGGCCATACGGACAACGCGGGCGAAGCCAAGGGCTTTGACAACAACAAGCTCTCCAAGGAGCGCGCGCAGTCCGTGGCGGACTGGCTCGCGAAGAATGGCGTCGACTCTGGCCGCCTGAATGTCGTCGGATGGGGGTCGCAGCATCCGCTGGCTCCTAATGATACACCCGAGCACATGGCAGGCAATCGTCGCACCGAATTTCACGTTGAAGAGTACGCCGGAAAACCGGTTGACGGCGGGGAGACGGCCGGTGCTCCTTCGGCGTCCACCGCTTCCGCGTCTTCGGCACCCCCGAAGAAGGACACTAAAGACACTGGAAAGCTTCCGACGACGAAGAAGTAGCCAACGTCGCTCCTTTGCGCCGAGCCGCGCAACGACGGGCGTGCGCCTCAGCTTTGGGCGCCGGCCTCGTCGCAGAATTGCGATCCGATGTTTGTCGCTCAGGTGAGCACTTCCGCAAGCGCCTCGGCGGCCACGGTGAGCGCGCTGCGGCGCTTTGCACGCGCGCGCCGAGGCGCAGGGTCGTCCCCGTCTTCCTCCTTTTTCGGACCGCTCGGGGCACCTTTGCCTATTTCGGACTTCCCGACGAACACGTTACGAACCGGATCGTACTCAATATCCGTCGCCTGAATCTTGGCCGGAGTACCATACTCAAACAAGAGCCCATCCCTTGCGTCGGCGCGCAATAGAACGATGTTGGCTTTCGCTCCCGGCAGGGCGACGGAAATGCCATTTGCGGTCTTGTTCACCTCGTATTCGGCGTCCCTCGCAGTCTTTTCGATCGCCGCAAGTAGCTCCCGGGCGGCCTCCGCGGCTCGGGCCTTAAAGTCATCAGGGGTCTTGGCGAATTTCGCGCGAATGAGAATCGCTCGCGCTCTCGATGACACGTACGCACTGCCCGGCTCACGCGGGGGACCTTCGCTCATGGGCCTCAGAGTCGCTCCATCGGGGGGGCTTCGCTTCCTCAGAGGCGAGCCCTGCCGCAAAAGTGACGGCACCAGGAGGCGCTCGGGCGCTTGGCCCTGACACCTCGTTCAGTGTTTGAGTACTGCGAGGCCGAGGAGTCCTCCTCCCGCGAAAAGCGGATTCCCGTTTCCTCAACGTTCCGACCTCGCGTTCGTCTTGGTGCTCGTGGCGGCGTGACAATTGTGGCAAGCGAGCGGCAAGGTGCAGCAATGAATGAAAAGCTCGATGAGCGAGGGAACCTCGCAAACGCGAAACGTGCGCCCGGGGGGACGGGCGGTGGCCTCGGTCCATTGCTCTCGCAGCTGCGTGAGCACGCCGCTGCGCTACCCGAGCGCGAAAGGAAAACGGCCCTTGAGCACGTGGACAAGCTGCACGGTGAATCGCTCATGGAGGCCGCAGACGCGGTGCGCATGCGTGTCTGGCTAAAGGGACTCGAAACGTTCCCATCATTGGCTCCCATCATCGCGCAGCTCCTCGAAGCGCTCTCCAACGTGGGCGCCTAACAGGGCGTCGAGCGCCGCGCTGGCCCGTGCCGACTATTCGTACATGATGTATTCGGGCTCGGGAAGGAGGCCCAAAACCTCTTTAACGGTCATGAGACGCCCCCCGTTGCGGGTGTCTTCGTCGAAGAAGAGCTTGAAACCCGGATGAACTCCCGCGGTAATCTTCTCCATGAGATTGCCGTAGGTTGCGATCTTGGCTGCCACCGGCCCAAGCCCGTCGACACTCTTGATGATCACGATGCCCGGATAGGGAGTCACCGCGGCCTCGTCTTTGACCACCGTGCGGACCACTTCATGGAACACCAGCGCTTTCTCGGGAAGCCGATACTGCGCGACGATGCCAGACAAGTACGCGGCCACTTCGTTGATGGTCGGGCCTGTCGTTTGCCCAAAGGATCGCCCGGGTCTTTGCTTCTGCTTCATCGCCCACTCCGGATCGAGCGCCACCCCGACATCCGGCTCATGCAAGTACTTCTCGAACGTCTTCACTTCGGTGAGAAAGTCGGATTGTCCGGGTTGAATGTTCAGAAAGAGCAGCGCTCGTGACTGCCGCGCTGCACGCAGGTATTGGTCCACCACGGAATCGTCGACGCGGTGCCGGTACTTCCCATCCGGTCCCGGCCAGTCCTGACCACCACCGCGATGAGCTCGAAGACGGGAAGGATCTCGCGCGTCTCAGCGTAAGGCGCCGCCTTCATTTCGAGCGATTTGGCCTTTGCGTGCAAGTTCCCTTGCAACTCCCCGAGCGCGGGGGCGCCCGGCGTGCCGCAGAATCCGACCAGCCGGTACGCAGGAAAGATCTTCTGCCCGCCACGCGGGAGCTCTTTCGGCGGGTCTTCGACTTTGGCCGGCCTGGGCTCCGGTGGAACCGGCCTGGGCTCCGGTGGAACCGCCATGGGGATGACTTCGGCATGCGAGCGCGCGGAGGTCCCCGAGGAGCTGACGCCGTGCGAAGTAACGCACCCGGGCAGCGCGGAGGCGAGCACGAGCCCTACCCAAAAGAGCGCGCATCCGAATGAGCGCGAAGCGGCAGCCCCCATCGCACGGATTCCCTCCGCCCATCGTGCATGAGGACGTCGGGCGAGAACGGTCGGCTTGCTCACGAATGCCATCGTGCAACGAGATGCACCGGCAAGCCCAATTTCGGCCGAACGCGCCCGTCAAACTGGGGTGACGGCCTCGTGCGGTCGCTCGCTTCGCGCCAGGGTACCCCGAGCTCACGGAGCCGGCTCGACAGCGGCTGCTGCGCGCTTTCCACGCCGAGCGAGGCGCGCGGCGTATGCCGGATCGTCGGCCGCGAACAATCCCGTGAAAGCCACGAATGCCGCCCACAATGCGGCCAGATGGTAGAGCATGACCGCGCCACCCGATGCGCGGAAAATAGCGCTCGATACCGGCGGCCCCGCCAGCATCCCGGCGGCGTAGAAGACGTTGTAGACCGCGTTGGATCGGCTGGTATCGCGCGCAGGCGTGACGACGCCCAGAAACGCCAAGCTGACGGGCGAGATTGACGCCAGGGTCGCGCCGGCCGCGAACACCGCCAACGCCATGAGAGCGAAGGAGTTCAAGAAGACGAAGCCCAGCACCATCGCCAAGCCGATGGCTGCGAGGACGCGCATCATGAGCAAGTGCCCTACCCGATCGCCGAGGCGCCCGGCGGCATTGGAAAAAAGAAGCATTCCTGCGGCGAAGAACGCGGGAACGAGGATGGTCATTTCGCGCGCGATTCCCTTGGACTCTACGAGGTAGAGGGGCAGAAAAAGGACAACGGACGCCTGAAAATAACCGTAGGCGAACGTCGCGAAGCACGATGTCTTGATGCGGAGGAGGAGCCCCATTGCAGACGCGCGCGCGCTACCATCGGGCGCGTTGCTAGAGCTGCGGGCCGAGGTGCCGGTGGCGGGCTGGTCGCGTTCGAGTCGCGCAAAAACGAGAATGGTGGCGACTACCGCAATGGCTGCGGCCGCGAAGAACGCCGTGTCGATCGAGAACGCGTGGGCGATCGGCTTCGCCGCGAGGGGCCCGATCACGTAGCCGATCGCGATCGCCATCGCGTACAGGCTGGTCACGTAGGCCTTGTTGTTCTCGTCGGCCCGCGTGAGGAGGATGGTTTCGCAGCTCACCCATACCCCCACGGAGAACGCGCCATCGAAGAACCGCGCCGAAGCGATCGCGGCAAACCCACCCAGGAGGGGGAAAATGCCGACCGTCAAGGCGTAGCCGGCCAGGGAGAGTGTCAGCGTGGTCTTCGCGGAGATGCGCCGGACGATCGCGCCGGCGGGGAGCGACATCGCCACGATGCCCGACGCGAAGATGGCTGCCAGGCGGCCGATGTCTGCCTTCGTAAAGCCCCGAGCATCGAGGTGCAGAGCGATGACCGCGATCGAGATTCCATATGAAGTCCCGAGCAAAAGAATCGTGAGGTAAATCAGACGAATGTTCGGATCGCGTACACGGCCTAACACGGAGGGACGCGGAGAGTCGGTCCGCCCCCCGCGGTCGTCAAGGGATGCCTGCAAGCCGCTCGGCCCCGATGATCATGGCCGGGTCGTCACCCAGCCGGCCGACTAAATCGTGGACGACCGCGGTCGACCTCCGCACTCACTTCGGGATCACGGGAGGAGGAGGCGGCGCCGGAGGAGGAGGCGGCGGCAACGGCGCCGGAGGAGCGGGCGCGTTGGTGACAATCTTCTGCGTCCACTGGGCGATGTGATTGGACGTCGTCGGGTCCTGGAAGGGCAGGAAAAACGCGGGGTAGCTCCCGTCCTGGCCCGCCATGATCTTGGCCGGGTCCACCGCGAACATCCATAGCTGCTGCTGCGACTGGCCCGTGCTCTCATTGGGAGATACGTAGCCCTTGTAACGAAGTCCCGGGTGCCGAAGGGACGCCACGGTAAACCAGAAGAGCCTGCCGCTGCCCTGCGCCGTTTCGAAGGGCGTCGATCGCGGAAAGGTGTCGAGAATCGACGCGTCGGGGCCATCGGCGACTCCGGGCGCGGCGGCATTGTCCAGGTGAATCGGCGTCGCCCCTGCCGCAGGTATCACGGCCCACGTGGTCGCGGAGACATTGCTCGAGATGTCGCTGTCGCAAGCGGTGGTCATGGCCTGACTCGGCAAACACGTCGTCTGCGAGTAGACGAGAAATTGCGAGTCAGGGGCGAAGCTCGGATTATAGCTATTGGCCGCGTTCACGCCGATCGCGTTGCTCGGGACAATAACCACGGGATCGCCCAGGGTCGCGCCGCCCTCGGCCACGGTGACTCCTCCGTCGTCGACGGTACCCGAAGCGAACGTGGCAACATCGATCCCACCGAGATATTCCATCTGGGATGTGTTATGGGCCCCCACGTGCGTCATCGCGATCATGGTGCCATCTGGAGACCACGCGGGGTGGTCCGGCTCGAAGGACAGCGCCTTCGTCAGATTCGGGAGAATGAGTCCCGTCGTGCCGTCGTGAAAATAGAGGCTATGCGGATCGAGCGGGGAGCCGTCGCCGTAAATCCCGACGAAGAGGTCGCCCAAGGGGTCGAACGAGGCAAACTGGATCCGATTGTTCTGGTCTTCGTTCACGGTGAGCGGCGTCGTGGGTGCGGCGACACCGTTCACGTAGACTAGGTAGCCGTTATTTTGCCCGCCCGCCGACGCGGCGAGTTTCGTGCCGTCCGCAGAGAGCGTGTGGCAACCGATGCAGGTTGCGCCGGTGCCGTATTGGCCGGGCGCGAGGAACACTTCGGGGTCAGCAGACGTGCCACCGAAATCGAAGCGCATGATTCGCGTGTGGGTGACGTCCCAATAGTAGACGCCGCCGTTCACCGTCGACTGCGCGAATTGGATATGAATCGTGCTCGATGTTCCCACAGCGCTGCCGTTGTCGTCCGTACCCAGGATCGTAACTGCGACGTTGCCCTGTCCGGCGTTGGACTGCGAGAGATAAGCGTAACCCGTCCCGTCGAGCTGAAAGCCGCAGGAGCCCGCGACGAGTAAGCCCCCGAGCGATTCGCAACGGCTGTAGTACGTAATGGTCGCCGTGGGGCTCACGAACGATATCTGATAGACGGTATTTGCGGGCGACCCCGGCATCCAATGCACGTCGAGGAGTCTGAGGTTCGGCGGCAGCATGACCCCATCGTTCGGGTAGGCGAGCACGGGCGCGCGCGACGGATCGGCCGGCCCCGCGAACAATGTGGACGCGTCGGCCGGAACTACTCCGGCATCGTCCGCGCTGGGCTCGGCATCCGTCCCGCCATCGCCCGTGTCGACGGCCGCATACGTCGCGTTCGACACGAGCTGGACGGTGAGGCCGGTGCTGGTCGTGACCATCTCACCATTCGGATTCAGGCCAGTCGCAAGGATTGTAACGACGCCGCCGCGTTGGGTGGGATCGGTCGGCGTCGCCGGCAGAAGGGTGGTGAACGTGGGCGCGCCGCTCAGTGGAAACCCGCCGACCAGATAGTTATCGGGCACATAGAAGACGAAACGGCTCGTCACATCCGTCTCGACGGCGGCGCCGTCGAGAGTACCCATGACGGTGAAGTTCAGGCTTGCCGTCTGCCCGGCTTGCACGGTCAACGTTGCATTCGCAGGAGTGATATGAACGTTCGACAGCACGGCCCCGGCGCTCGCGGTGGCATCGCTGCCGGCGCCGCCGTCCGCGTCCGCGGGCGCCGGGGAGGTGAGAAAAGCCCCGCCTGCGTCCGACGCCACATAGTAGCCGCCGCCGCTTCCCCCGCTGGATCCTACATTCCCCGCATCGCGGAAGATGGAACCGCTGGGCGTTGCGCACGCGCCGAGCAGAGGCGCCGACATCGCTGCCGCGAGCCCTAGCGTCAAAACAAAATTCAGGCGCATCCAGGCAATAATAGCGCTCGCTCGCGTCACCCGCATAAGTTTCGAATCGCGAGGCCGAAACGACTTGGCGTCGAATTCGAGCATCCCTCCGCACTCGCCCGCAGATGGCACCCCTGCGCAGCGGAGCGACCGACTCCTGACCGCACCCGGCGCCTAGATGAGATGAACCGGCGCGCGGTCTTTCGGTGGCGAGCGCAAAAAAGGTGACTGACCTCCCGCCGGTGGCCGAGGCTACCGACACCCCGCCGTGCTCAGAGGCACAAATCGTGAGACGAGGCAGACGAACGGCGGCCCCGCACGCTCTCGTCATGGCGTCTTCCTTCCGACACGACGATGTTCTCTGGCGGGCCTTCGGCGTTCCTCGACCCACGAGCGGCATGTTCACGGTCGCCTGGTCCGATATGATTTCGGCGACGCAAGGGCGATCGCTCAAGCGGGTCCTCCGCAATCGCCGGGGTGGACCTCTCTAACGCGGGGAGCGCAAGCGCGACGGATGGGGCGTCGTGGGCAGACTCGCGTGAAGCGGATGGGGCCGCGGGGCGTGTGCGGCGACATCCACGGGAGGACTCCAGCGCAGTGCTTCGCCCGTTCGAGAGCAAAGGAGCAAAGGGCCAAATGACCGGAAGCACGTTCGCGCGGGACGGTCGCTCGTGTCCCTCCGAGGAACGCTCGCTCGCACGCGAGGAACGCTCGCTCGCACGCGAGGAACGCTCGCTCGCACGCGAGGAACGCTCGCTCGCACGCGAGGAACGCTCGCTCGCACGCGAGGAACGCTCGCTCGCACGCGAGGAACGCTCGCTCGCACGCGAGGAACGCTCGTTCGCACGCGAGGAACGCTCGCTCGCACGCGAGGGACGCTCGTTCGCACGCGAGGAACGCTCGTTCGCACGCGAGAAACGCTCGTTCGCGCGCGAGGAACGCTCGCTCGCGCGCGAGGGACGCTCGCTCGCACGCGAGGAACGCTCGTTTCGCGCGCGAGGGACGCTCGCTCGCACGCGAGGAACGCTCGTTCGCACGCGAGGGACGCTCGCTCGCACGCGAGGAACGCTCGTTCGCACGCGGATGGTCTCGATCTCTGGGGCAAGGCGGAACTGCGGGACGACGATGCCGCGGTTTACGAGCGTCAGGAGCGCGTTGGAGCCGCCCTTCACGTGCCCGAGCAGAAAGGCTGCCTCACTGAGGCATGCCTCACAGGTGTAAAGGGGCGCGCGGACCCGAAGAATGCTTTCAGGATATCAGAGTGCGTTTCGACGGCGTGCTCCCTAGAAAGAACCGTCCTAACCTGCTGCACGGTCCTCTCAGCCGAACGCAGCAAGCGGCCCGTAGCTCAGGCAAGCCCGGTTGACGCTCAGACAGATCGGACCATACTCGATAGTAACTGCTAAGGAATTCGCCGCATGACGCGCCCGCTCACCGTTGCCGACCTTCCCCCCGCCCTCGCGCCACGACGCTGATCGCGGTGGCCCGGGTAAGGGTTCCGCACGTAACGTAAAGCGGGCAACGAAGTGGCCGAGCACCCCCTTGTCCGACAGGTTGACCGGCCGGTCGCTGGCGGAATCGACCGACCTCCCCCGCGGGTGTTACGCGAGCAGATCTCGCTCTTTGCGGGCTGGGCTGCCCTCTGGCTCGCTGCCGTGTTCTTCCTCGCGATAGCGGGGTTCGTCGTGGTGATGGCTCCCACCAAGTTGCCGAACGACGTCGAAGGGCAGCTCCTCTACGAAGGTTCACGGGTCCGCCGCGGCCTCCCGCTCTATTTCGATCCCCTCGTGGGTGTGCTGGACGACGGTCCCCTCCCGATCCGAAAGTACGTGCTCTATACACCGATTTGGTCCGCGCTCGTATCGCTCGTTCCCTCGGATTGGGCGCTCGTGGTGGGACGGGGCGTTGCGGCTGCGTGCTGGTTCGGCGGCCTGATCGCGCTCGCCGCGTGGCCCGCCCCCGGACATCGGCGGCCCATCCTTCGTCCCGCCGCTCTCTTCGCCGCGTTTTGCGCAGGAAGCCTGTTTCTTCTCGCGCGGAGCGGTCTCGAAGCGAAGCCCGACACGATTACCGCGCTCATGACGGCCTGGGCGTTCGCACGCACGGTGCGCGCGAAACGGGTCGACGCTGGGGCGGCGGTGCTCTTTGCGCTTGCGACTCTTACCAAACCCAACATGGTCGGGATCGCCGCAGGCGTTTTCGCGTGCGACGTCGTATCGAGGCGGCGCGCGAGTGCATTTCCGATCGCCATTGCCGGCGGCGTCGTCCTCGTGGGCGCAGCGGTTTTCTCATGGGTAAGCCATGGGCTATGGCTCCAACACCTCCACGCCTCCGCCATGATGCCCGTCAGCGCGTACCGCTGGTGGGCCTACCTTCGCGACTACGCGCCCCTACTCGGTCTACCCCACGTCGTCGTCGCCATTTTCTCCGCGAGGGCATCTCGCCGCGCGCGGGTGACGCCGTACGGCGCTTCGGGACTCGGTTCGAGCATCGCATGGGCGTCTTACACGATGGGCAAACACGGCAGCGGCACCGCCTACTGGCTGGAGCCGACGATGGCCATGGTGGTCGTGCTTGCTCACGGCGAGCCCTTCGCAACGAGCCAGCGCGCGCGAACGCAGGCCGCTTTCTTCGCCCCCTTGCTGGCCGTCATCGTGGGCGGGATAAGCGTACCCTACTTCCTGGCCGAGCTCTCGCGCGCGCGCCAAGACCCGGCGTTGGTCGAACGGTTGCGGGCGGCCTGCAAGCTCGCCGACGGAGAGGCGGTGGTCGCTTCCGACACAGGCCTTGAAATGGCCCTCAGTGGCCGGGTTACGTGGGCACCTTGGGCGACCAGCTTCCTTCTTCGCGACGGCGCGTTCCCGCTTGCAACGATTCAGGGCGACTACGGTCGAAGCGCTCTCGCTTGCTTCGTTGACCGAAGCTGCGACGTCCTCACTCCGGAGGCCCTCCCGTTCGATCGGGGAAGCGAGCATTCGATCTTCCGATTCGAGCTCCGAGAGACGGTTCTCGTCAACCTACGCCTGGCGGAGCGGATCGACGGCACCTGCGTTTTTCGACGACCGAAGGAACCGTAGCGGACCCTGAAGATGTGGCCGTTATTGCGGCTGCACGACCGGCATCGTCGGTCGGCCTCGCTCTAAATACGTGAGTATTCCTCGCTCGGCCTCCACTAGCTGGCGGTCGTTCGCGCGCGCAATTCCGGCCACATCTTGAGGCCCCGGCTCCTGCGATCTGAGACTCTCAGCTCGACGGCCCATGAGCATCGGGAGACGACCGGCCCCGCGTTCGGTTCACGCTGTGCTTCAAAGCCGCTTCGTCGAGGAGTTTCCCGCATCGAGCACACGAGAAGGCGATCTCCGAACCTTGGCCTTGGCCGATGTCGTCGTGGGGGCCCGGATGAGAGCAAAACCTGCAAACGAACTCCCCCGCCATCGCCGCGGCAAAGAGTCGTTTGGACTCAACGTCCGCACGCCCGAGCGGGTCATCACGGTCCGGGGTGCCCCGAGACCGGTCGGCTATCAAGGACCCGACGCCGCCAAGATCTCGCAACGAACGCGCACGCATCAATCTCTCGAAATCCATTACCCCGCCCTCGTCCCCAGGGAAACTTCCTTTTGGGTTCATCCGCCGAAGAAACGATTGTTCGGCTCGCTTTGAAGGGTGCTGCGGCGGTGTACGGCGGAAAATTATGTCGAAGACGCGTGTGGCCGGCGTTGCAGCTGTCCAAGATCCCTCACGGCGCCGCGAGCGGCGCTGGTCGTCATTAGGGCATAGGCTCGAAGGGCGGTCGATACGGGACGCTCCCGGACGGGGTGCCACGCGCTCGAACCCCGGGCTGCCATCGCCTCGCGGCGGCGTTCGAGTTCGTCCTCGCTCACGAGAAGTTCAATCCGCCGTTCGAAGACGTCGATGCGAATGCGGTCCCCTTCTTCGACAAGGGCAATCACGCCTCCCTCGGCGCCTTCCGGTGAAACGTGGCCAATGCTGAGACCGGACGTGCCGCCGCTGAAACGTCCGTCGGTCACGAGCGCGCATGACGCCCCGAGACCCTTGCCCTTCAAGTAAGACGTTGGATACAGCATTTCCTGCATTCCGGGTCCCCCCCGCGGTCCCTCATAAACGATGACAACGACATCTCCCGCTTTGATCGCGTCGCCAAGCACCGCCTCGCACGCGGCCTCCTGGGAATGGAAGACGCGCGCAGGGCCTTCGAAGTGAAGGCACGACTCTGCGACTCCTGCGGTCTTTAGGATGCACCCATCCTTTGCGATATTTCCGTAGAGGACGATGAGCCCGCCATCACGGCTGTAGGCGTGCTCGACATCGCGGATGCATCCGCGCGCGGAATCCAGGTCCGCCTCGGCAAAATACTTGTCCTGAGAAAACGCGACCTGGGTGCGAACACCGCCGGGGGCCGCGAGCAGCATTCTGCGCGCCGCCGCGGTCGCTCCCTCACGTCGAATGTCGTTCTCGTCGATCGCTCTCCCTATCGTGCGAGCGTGAACGGTGAGCGCCTCGCGATGAACGAGGCCGGCCCGATCGAGCTCGCCCAAAATGGTGAACACACCTCCAGCTCGATGAACGTCTTCGACGTGGTAGTGCGAAGACGGCGCAACTTTGCAGATATTGGGTACGCGTCGACTCATTCGATCGATGTCCGCCATCGTGAATGCGACGCCCGCTTCGTGCGCCACCGCCAAGAGGTGTAAGACCGTGTTCGTCGATCCACCCATGGCGATGTCCAGCGCGATCGCGTTCTCCAGCGCCGCAAATGTGGCAATACTCCGCGGCAGGACGGCGTCGTCGCCTTCGACGTAATGAACTTTGGCCATTTCAACGATCCGCCGTCCGGCTCGTTCGAACAGCTCCCATCGCTGGGCGTGCGTAGCGAGGAGCGTACCATTGCCTGGCAGCGCCAAGCCAAGGGCCTCGTTGAGGCAGTTCATGCTGTTGGCTGTGAACATCCCCGAACAAGACCCGCAGGTCGGGCAGCTCTCGCGTTCCATCTCCATGAGCTCCGCATCGCTCACGCGTCGGTCGCTCGCGGCGACCATGGCGTCGATAAGGTCGAGCTTTCGTGCGAGCGGTTTGCCGTCCTTCCCGTGCGTGCCGACGATTTTGCCCGCCTCCATGGGCCCGCCGGAGACGAAGATCGCCGGAACGTTGAGCCGCATGGCGGCCATGAGCATGCCGGGGGTGATCTTGTCGCAGTTCGAAATGCAGATAAGTGCATCCGCACAGTGGGCGTTCACCATGTATTCGACGCTGTCAGCGATTAGGTCGCGGCTCGGCAGCGAGTAGAGCATTCCGCCGTGGCCCATCGCGATACCGTCATCCACCGCGATCGTATTGAACTCGACGCCCCAACCGCCCGCCGAATCGATCACCTTCTTCACGCGTTGCCCCACGTCATGGAGATGCACGTGGCCCGGCACGAATTGCGTGAAGCTATTCGCGATTGCGATGATCGGTTTGTCGAAGTCACCGTCCTTCATGCCCGTGGCGCGCCAGAGCGCGCGCGCTCCCGCCATGTTGCGTCCGCTCGTGGTGGTTCGGCTGCGATAACCCTGCATGACGCCGTCCTTATAGTGCATCCTGACCCCACCCGTCACGGGTCGCCTGCCGCAACGACCCGCACCCGTTCGCGGCGCGTCACCGCCACTCGTGAGCCACCCCGCGAACTTCGCCGATCTCAGCCTCGAGTGTGGCGGAGGCGGTTTCCCGCCGGTCCGGCGCCCATTGGGTTTGCTGCCGATAGATGACGTAAGCCGCATCGAGCCGCTTCATGGCCGCGCACATCGCCACCACCTTGCTATTGTCCGACTGCGTGCCAACGAACGTCCCCGCCGACAGTCTGTTTGCCGTTCCAAGGCGGTCGAGCAATTTCGAGGCAGCCGAATTCAGCGGCTCCGGTGGGCTGCCAGGCTCGCTCCACCGGGAGACGCGGACAAACGCGTCGAGCGACTCAAGGAGTCCCTCGATGGTCCCGCGAAACACCTTAAGCCGATGATCCTTCATCGCGGCAATATAGCAGATGGGAGGCACGAATGGGACGCGCTCCACTCACCTTGCCCCGTGGGGCCACCCAGTCCGGGTCCCCACGAGCGAGTGAGCGAGACTCGCCGCGGCCCTCACTCCTGGCAGTAGTGGGCGCCGACCGTTCCGAGCCACGCGCCAAACTGCGCCAGCTTCCCGAGAGGACTGCAAAATGCGCCCGGCCCGAAGAAGGCGCCGGTGATGCATTGGGCCCCATTGACGAACGCCGAACAGGCGCCCGACGCCGCTTGCGTGCGGCATTGGGCGGTGGATGCCGCATTGGAGCACATCGCGCAGCTTTGGCTCTCGCAATCGCTTAGACACCCCAAGTCGTTACCGCATGGGGCGTCGACGAACGGGGACAAGCACGCAATCAGACCGTTTGCCTCGGTAAAGTCATAATCGAACGCGCTGAGGCAGACCTCGCACGCGGGATTGGCCGCCTGCTCGAACTGAAAGAACGCCTGGCATCCGGGGGTGTGAGCGCCGTTTGCGCAAGCCGCCATGGCATTTTGCAAATCGCTAGCGGAACACACGGACTGAGGGACCGGCGCAGCCGCGGTCGTGCCGGGCGCGCAACCCCCGTAAGGCGCCGGACATTGGATCTGTTGGCTTGCGCACACGCGTGGCGTGGAATTGGTGTCGCAGGTGGAGGCCGGCCCAAGCGCATCGCAATTGGTGCATGCCCCACCCCCCTGCCCGCACGCGGTGTCCAAAAACCCGGCCTCGCACTGTCCGTTCTGGTCACAACAGCCCAGGCAGGAAGCCTGGCACGGCGGAGTGGCAAGGCAGGTTCCGCCGCTCTTCGTGGCCGTACAAGACTCGGCGCCGGAACAGAGTTGGCAGGCTTGGCCTCCGAAGCCGCAAGAGCTGACGTCCGTTCCTGGAAGGCACGTATCTGCGCGGCAGCACCCTGCGCAGTTTGGTGGTCCGCAGGTTGACACGGTGCTCGTGCAGAGCCGGCTCGCAGAATCGCACGTAGGCATCCCGCCCGCGCTACCGCAAAACTGGCAGAGCTCACCGTGCGTACCACACGCGTTCACGGAGTCCCCTACGTCGCACGAGCCGTCGGGGGCGCAGCATCCGGTGGGACACGTCGCCGGGCCGCACAAGCTAGACGCACCCGTTGCCCCGCTCGCTCCAGTGGTCCCCGTGGCGCCGGCCATCCCTGCAGCGCCGGTCGTCCCCGTGGCCCCGGCCATCCCCGCAGCTCCGGTCGTCCCCGTGGCCGCGGTCGCTCCGGTCGTCCCCATGGCGCCCGCCATCCCCGCGGCTCCGGTCGTCCCCGTGGCCCCGGCCATTCCTGCAGCTCCGGTCGTCCCCGTCGCGCCGCTCGCTCCGATCACTCCGGTGACCGTGCTCGATCCATCCGTTTCGAAGTCCTCTTCGAGGCCCGAGCGTCCGCACGCCGTCGCAACAGGCGCCGCTAGGATCACGGCGAACACCGCACAGCGGGACACGGGTGAAGTGAGCGAAAGAAAAGAGAACACCGGCGGCCTCCTCGTTCAGAGGAGCACCGCGCTCAGATGCGAATAGACATCCGAATGGCCGCTCCCCAAGGGCGCGATCGGGGCGATCGCGAGCCCCAGCGTACCGCGCGCTCATCTCGCGCGCACGTCGATCGCATTTCCGCGTTCCCGCGATGTGCGCGCTCCGGCAGGGGGTGGCTGAGTTGGGAACGCCGCCCGGTCGCTTACAATTCCTCGTCCGAGTCGCCCACCAGCCCCTCGCCCGCGAGGGCCAGTCGAAGCGCCGCTATGGCTCGCGCTGCACGAGACTTAACGGTGCCGAGCGAGACTCCGTCTCGAGCAGAGATTTCCGGGTAGCTGAGCCCCTGGAAAAAGGCGGTCTGCAGCGTGAACCGTTGCACGTTGGGCAACGACGCCAGCGCGCGGCGTACCCGCTCTCGCGCGGACGCGGTATCTACGGCCATCTCCGGATTGCCCAACGCGTAGCGCTCCTCGTGAGCGTCGGAGAAGTCGGACGCGGAACTTTGGGTCAACGCTTGGCGGGCTCCACGCCGCCGCGTTCTGTCGATGCTGAGGTTACGCACCAAGATGATGAGCCACGCCGCAATGCTTCCTCGCTCGGCCGAATAGTGCCGAGCGCGCTCCGGCAGCGTAACGAACGCGTCATGTAGAACGTCCTCCGCGTCCGCCCGGTTGCCTAGAATGCGAAGCGCCACCGGTAAGAGGGTGGCGCCGTAACGGTCATACAGGTACCCGATGGCGTCTCGATCGCCGGATGCGACTTGCGCCATGAGATGCGCATCCATAAGCTTAGCCATCGTAATTCGACGTGTGCGTATTCGGGAGCGTTACGCACCACCGTCTGCGCGTCAAGCGTGTCCCGCACCCTTTTCATGGTCCTCATTGCTTCGATCGCGCCGCACTCGCGTTGCTCCAAGCACGCGGTTCGTGATCCGCACGCCAGTCCTACGCGTAGATACTTTGGTTGAGTAAGATGGCGACCGTGATCATCATAACCGGCGCCCGCCGGCCGACGCGAATGCGGGTGCTTGCCGCTGCGCCTCCTTCACGCCAGAATCGAACGCCGAACGCGAAGAGGGAGTCCAGTCGTGAGCGTGAGCGATGACGACGAGGAGATTGCGAACCTACTTGCACTACTCGTGTCCGGACGCGCCGACGCTCTGGTCGACGTGGTGCTCGGGGATGCGCCACGGGAAGTCAGAACACAGCTGCGCGACGTGCGCGAGGCGCTTGCCGGCGTGGCACTGGCCGCGTCCCCCTTGTCGCCGTCTCCCGAGCTGCGTTCGAGGATTCTCGCTTCCCTCGCGCAGCGAGACTCACCCGCGCGTCGCGCCGTTTTGGTGGTCGACATGCAAAATGATCACCTCACCCCCGGACGCCCTCTGGAGGTGCCGAGGGCTCGCGACATCGTCGTCGCGCTTGCTGCGCGCCTCGACGCGGCCCGTCGCGACGCCGTCCCAGTAATCTACGTGGTCGACGAGCATGATCCCGACGATCCTGATTTGGATTCATGGGGCGCGCACAACATCAAGGGAACCTCTGGGGCAGCAGTGTGGCCCGCGCTCGCACCCGAGCCTGGCGATTACATAGTGTCCAAACCGACCTACAGCGGGTTCACCCGGTCGATCCTTGGAACGGTCCTGGCTGACTTAGGCGTGGATACCCTTGTACTCACCGGATGTCTTACTGAGATCGGATTGTTGGCGACCGCAACCGACGCGCTTCAACGAGGCTACGCTGTCGAAATTCCGTCCGATTCGCAGGCCGGCGCGACGGAAGCCAGCGAATCGATGGCCCTCGGGCTCGTCAGTTTGCTCGCGCCTTATGGTCTCGCGCGGAAGGGCATCGTGAACGCGACGATTCAGCGTCCATAGTAGATTTCCTTCACGATTCGAGCGTAGTCGGGCTGGGGGGCGTAAGAGTCGCCTCCGCAAGGGTCCCGGTGCGGTAGCGTAGGCGGAAACCGTCGCAAGTGCCCCCGCAAGATGAGGCGCGATACAGCCGGCAGCGACTTGAAGCGGAGCCCGAGCGCGCGCCCGGGGTCACCCGGACGGCGGCCTTGCACGACGCGAGCGACGGTCGCCCGTATGTCGAACCATATCGGAAACTCGGTCGCGAAGAAGCTTACCGCAAGCTCGGTACCAGGCTCGATAGCCTCGTCCGAGAGCAGCAGCATGCCCTGCGGTGAGAGGTCTAATGTCCGGTCGCCCACGAGGCCGCCATGGCCGAGCCTGCGGGCACGGCAGCCGAGCCGGATCGTTCGGCGCATTTCCCGGCGACGGTTGTCCGCCATTTCGCCGTGAGCGGCCTTGGCAAGCGATGGAGTGAGCTGGCGAAGCGAACGAGCCAGCGGCGCTTTTGCGTACGCGCGAGCGTGGTGAGGATACGGTGGTAACGGCGGAGGCGCGAGCATTCGAGTACCCCTTCGGACGGGACGGCGTTGGTGCTCCAATCGTAACGAGGGACGAGCGGCCGGGGCCAAGTTGGTGGGTGGAACGGCCCAGCGGAGACGCCAGCCGGTGTTCGGCCAAACCCGCTGTCCGCGCCACTCAGGAAAGGAACGTCAGGTGCACAGTTGCCGCATAATCCACGCGCGGCTCGCGGTTAGGTAACGGCGGCGCCACGCCACGCAGCGTCGAGCGCAAGACCCGCTCGACCGCAGGGGCCAACGGCTCGAACTCGAGCCCGAAACGTCGGCCGCAATCACCCGGACGGCGTCCGTGAAGCACGCGCGAGATCGTCGCTTGCGTGTCGATCCAGCGATCGGATAGCGGCAAGCGAAACGAGACGACGAGCGGTTCGCCGGTCAGGGCAGGTTCACCCGCCACGACCAGCATACCCAGGGGGGATAGGTCGACGGCGCGGGTAGCGATAAGGCGAAAGTCCCTCGCACGAACGACTTGGCAGTCGACACGCACGGCGCGGCGCATGGCACGGCGCTGGTAAGCACGAACGAGCGTCCCGAGCATTGGACCGCCTCCTTGGCTAACGGATCGTAACGACCTCGTGAACGGGGAGGGCAAGTTCTCGTCACCTGCCCCCCCTCGCGTGGGTCCGCTCTCAGCTCTCGCGGATCCTCGGTCCTCGCCCGCGTGCAAGCGCCACCGCCGCTACCAGCGGTGATAAGCCGGATGTCCGGGTTTCACCGCGACGAACACACCGAGAAAGGTTGCCGTCAAGATTCCATTCGCTTCGATCGACGCCTCGACCGTCGCTCGGACGGCATCCGCCGATACGACATTGGCGCGAACGATCAGTTCGGCATCCACGGGGGTAGGTCGCAGGAGTTTGACCGCAAATTCCCCGGTCACCGTGCACGGGACGGCGACGGCGTTGGCGCTATGCATCAAGTACCAAGCGCCCGTCCAATTCGAATGACAATCGAGGAGCGTGCCGCAGATGCCCCCGTTCAATACCCCCGGAAATGCCAGGTGGTGCGGCTCCGGGCGCCACCGGCAAACGCACTGCGACGCGCTTTCGGCAAAGCTGCGAATGCGAAGGCCCCGATCGTTGCGCGGGCCACATCCGAAGCACACACCTTGGGGCGCAAACGTCTCCTGCAGGCTCTTGTCGTCCATAACGGTTCGCTCGTCCCTACGATCGTAGGACGCCGAAACCTGGCCGCGAAAGGCCAGTTTATTTGGTGCCGCCCTTGTCGCCCGCAGAATCGAGGGGAGTGGATGCCGCCTTCCGCGTCCGCCAGGCGGCGAGCTGTTTGGCTCGGCGGGCTTTCTCTTTTCTACGGCGGGGAGGGTCCTGGGCGGTTGTCATTGCGGGGCGCACCTTAGCGCGAATTCTTGGCGCTACCATGCGTGAGGTGTTCAAAACCCCGTGCAAATGTATACCTCAAAGCCTTACATCTGCCCCGGACCGCCCCCTCATGACCGTTGGCTTGAAGGAGGCGCCCGCGGGCGTTCGTCAGCGGCTTCGATCTGACGCAGCCAGGATTCGACCTTGTCAAGCCCGGGACCCACCCACGCCAGCTTTGCGATACGCATGAGGAGATGCGGAGTGTGGTCGCCTGTGCGGACGCGCGCTTCCGCCGCCCATGCCGTCCCCCCGTCGGCCGAGGGCACCAGGAAGGTCGATCGCGCGGCATCGAGCTCGGCGGCCGCATCCGCCCAACGCCCCTGTCGCTGCGCAAGCCAGGCACGGGTGAGATGCCGATGCTGCCGGGGTTCCGCCTCTTCGATAACAGCGCGGTCGCAAGCCGCCATGATAGACGCCGCGCGATCGTCGTTTCGGGCGAGTGCCACTTGGGCAAGAAGCAAGCGAGCCTCCAGGCCCCCCCACGGGTCGTGAAGCCGCTCGTAAATCCTGAAGGCGACGCGCGCGTGCGCCTCGGAGGCTTCGAAGTCGTCCGAGTCGAGCGCGACCATCGCAAGTAGTCGCTCGCAGGCCCCCTCGCCGCGCGGATTCTGCACCTCGCGAAAGCTTGCGCGCGCGGCGAGGGCGCGTGCACGAGCGCCCGCAAAGTCGAACGCACGGTGGTCTGCGTGCCCCAAGGCGACATCGCTCTGAGCAACCCCCAGACGGTACCCGATTCCGTCGAACTCCGTCCGGGCGCGCGTTAGAAGGTCCCGTCCGCGTTGGAAGGCGCCGGCCGATTCCTCGATCAGGGCGAGCAAGATGAGGCATTGTGCCCGGCCGAGCACGTCGCCCGCTTGCGTGCATCGGTCCACCGCGCGGTTTAGCGTCGCTCGAGCACGGGCGTGATCGCCGAGGAGGTAGTCAATTTCACCCAGGACCACTTCGGCCTGCGCGCGGCCCGCGGAGTCGCCCAGCTGGCCGTAGCGTTCAAGTGCTTGCGCGACCAGAACACGCCCTTGCGCCGGGTGGCCCAAGTCGCTGGCAATGTGGCCGAGCAGGCGGAGCACGGCCGCCTCGCTGCTGTTGTCTCCTGCCTGTTCGAAGGCTTGTCGCGCCGTTTCGGCCTCGGCCCGGGCTTCGTCCAATCGGCCCATATAGCGCATGGACTCTGCTCGCCACTTGGCCGCCTCGGCAGCATTTGCGCCATGGACGCGCCCCTGCAGCATCTCGAGATCGCGTAGCGTCGCCGCCGTGTCCCGCCCGCGCCGCCACGACGCGCGAATGAAATCGAACATTAGCTTTGCGGCCATGTCGTCATCGCCGGCTTTTAGGAGATTGGCCACTCGATGCTTCATGATTCGTCGCGAGCCCGCGCCGGGATGTTTGGATAGCGCGTTGGCCGCCAGGCGATACACGGCCGGCGCATCGCTGCGGTCTTGGAGCCGCTCAAGCAAATGCTCCAGCAGAAGTGCGTGAGGCCAATGAAACTGCTCGTTACCCACCGCGAGCAGAATTTGGGCGCGCGTCAATGCAACGAGGGCGTCGCGCGGGTCCATTCCAAGCGAGGCGCACAACATCTTCAGCACCTCACCCCGGACGTCCGCGCCGAGCGCGGCGGCCGCGTACGCGCTCAGCCGGAGCTCGGTAGGAATGGCCCGAACGCGCTCGTCCCATAGCTCGGCCGTGGTAATCGGACGGCCATGAATCGCGTGCTCCGGCACTCGATACGTGTCGCCGTCGAGCGTGAGATAGCCGCCGCCGGCCCAAGCATACAAGAGCTGCAAGGCAAAGAGCGGGTTGCCGCGGCTCTGCTCGACGGCGCGCCGGACAGCCGACTCCTCGAGCGGCAAGGCTGACCGCAGAAGTGTTTCCGTGTCGTCGGTGCCGAGGGGCTTGAGTTCGAGTACGCGTCCACCCCACGCGGCCCGTACGGCTTCCATCCGCAGAGCCGCGTCGAGATCCGTCGCAAGCGTTTCGCTACGCGCCGTCGCCACCACCAAGAGCGACAGATCGGGCGCGTCCCGGGTCAGACGGTTCAACACCTCGAATGTGTTCGGGGACGCATAGTGAAGATCATCGAGCCACATCAGCACGGGCCGTTCGGTCGCGAGACGTTGCAGAAGACGCTTGATGACGAGAAAGCGTAGCTCGGGACGATCGAGAACAAAACGCTTTCCGGTCGGGCCAAGCGGCGCGACCACTCCCGGAGGCGTCGGCCGTAGCCATTCGGCCGTCGCCGCGACCCAGGCCAGCGCCTCGTCCTCGTCCGCCGACACGTCCCAACGGGTCATCAACGTATGCTCCACCGTTGCCCGGTCGGCTCTCGTTAGGCCGAAATGCGCGTTGATGGCGCCGGTGATCCCGTCGAGCGGCGACGGCGTCCGGCCGTAACGAGCTCGGAGAGGAAGCATCGTCCCGCGTTCGTGGACTTCCGCGCAAAGCCATTCCGCGATGCGGCTTTTGCCCACGCCGGCCTCGCCTATGAGCGCGACGAGCTCTCGGCGTTGCCCCCCGCTCGCCACCAGCTCGACCATCCGCCACAGCTCCCGCTGCTCGTCTTGTCGCGCGACGAGCATCGGCGCGCGCAGGCTCAGAATGCCGGGCGCGAGCGACCGAGCGTATGCCGCGGGAGCGGCGCGCGAACTGGGATTGCCCTGCACGATTTCGTCGAGCGTCGCGGCCTGGGCCGGCTTGAGGCGATTCCATGCGCGACGCGCATCGGCCGCAAATTCATAGCGAAGCCACGGCTTCTTTTCGAGCAGCTTGAGCACGAATTTGCCCGCGGCGGGGGGGACGTCTTCAGACAACCGGGGTGCCGGAACCGGCGTGCGCTTGTGAGCCCGAAGGACATCTTGAGCATTCCCTTCGAAGACCTCCTTGCCGCTCAGGATTCGGTACATCACGCAGCCCAGCGCATAGAGGTCGGTCGCCGGTCCGACGAGCGCCGCCTGCCGGCGAATTTGCTCGGGCGCAACCCATCCAACCGTCCCCGCGCCGGAGTGCACCGCCACCTCTGGAGCGGACGCCCCGTCGAGCCGAGAGTCGTGACGGTACTCGCGAAGCCACGCGAGACCCAGATCGAGGACGTACGCGCGCGGGCCGAGAGCGCTCGACGCGAGGTCGAGCATGATGTTGGAGGGCTTCGAGATCGCCGTGAATGACGCCGCGCGCGTGCGCGTGCGCCAGTGCCGCGAGCACCTGGTCGACCATGGCCCAAGAGACGGCCCACGGCAGGTGCATCGTGTGCATCCACTCGTGCACGCTGCGACCGGGCAGGACATCCATGACGAAAAAGGGGCTCCCATCACTGAGTTGGCCGAAATCGCGCGCTCGAACGATGGCGGGATGGTCGAGCAGCGATACGGCGCGTGCTTCTTGGTGAAACCACCAGCTCTCTTCGGCGGTGCGCGTTCCCCCTTTTTCCGGCGACCGAAGCCGCTTGAGCGCGACGCGATCGCCGGTGACGATGTCCTTGCACAGGTAGACAACTCCCATCCCGCCACGGCCGAGCTCTCGAACGACCTCGTACCGTTGCGCGAGGACCGTACCGATTTCCCCCGCTGCAGTGCCCGTCCCATGGTTCTGCACTGCCGTCGTCATGCCGCCGGTTTGACAATAGCTTAGCGCGTGCCGGGAGGCCGCATTACGACGTCGAGCGCAACGCGCGAGCGCTATTTGGTCTTCGACGGCATCGTCCGAAAGACGACGTCCCAAAGGGGCGTGGAAACGCCGAAACCACCATCGTGATCCGCATGGTGGTGGGTCATGTGGTGTCGCCGGAGAAGCTTGCCCCAGCGGACCCTGGGAATGAAATGGTGCACGTAATAGTGCGTACCATCATAGAATAGATACCCAACGACGAACCCCGCGAAGAACGGCTCGGCTGCCGGTCCCATCGTGAACGCGAAGAGGAAATAAAATATTATCGCGAGCGGAACGCTGGTGAGAAGTGGCATCACGAGACGGTCCTTGTCGCTTGGGTATTCGTGGTGAACGCCATGCAGAAGGAAATGAATACGGCGCCCCAAACGCGTCTCGTTGGTCCAGTGGAAGACGTAGCGATGAAGAACGTACTCCGCGAGCGTCCACGCCAGCATTCCACCCAGAAACAGAACGGCAACGACGAACGGAGCCACCTCGTGCCTTAGCAGGCTGCGAATGATAAAAAAAAGCGTGACCGGAACCCAGGCCACGAAGGGCGTAGCCGGATGAATCCGCGAGAAACGTTCGAGAAAATCGCTCTCGAACATTCTGCACGTCTCGGCCGTCGAACGGCTGGATCGCCCGATCGTTTGCCCCCGCGCGCGATGCGACTCGATAACCTCGTTGGCCATGGATTTGCTGGGGCCTTTGGCCCTCGGCACGGCACACGCTAGAGCGAGCCACACCATTGCGCAACACCTCGACTCCCGAACCGCACTGCGTATCGCGTTACACGTCGACGGGGGCGGGCAACCTCCAACGCTATTGCCCGCCGCGTCGCTTGACGCCGAGCCCAACCTTGGCCATCCGCTACGAACGCCGATGGCTGATCCGAAGACGGCCCGCAACCTACAGATCGTCGCGCGCGGTTTGGGGCGCCTGGGGCGTGAGCGCGCCCGCGCTAGCGGCGATCTCACGCCCCAGCAGGCAGAAGCACTACAACTCATTGCCGATCGGACAGTGCTTTCAACCTCGTCACTCGCCATCCTTCTGGGCATCGACCCTTCCACGGCGAGTCGGAACCTTGCGGGGCTGGAGCGCGGGGGGTATGTCCTTCGTCGGCGCGGCACCGAGGACGCACGCCAAACGGATGTCCGCATTTCGCCTCGCGGCAAACGCGCGACCGAGACGGCTTCGAAGGAATGGCGAACGACCTTTCTAGCGCTCCTCGAGCGCCTCCCCCGATGCGACCGCCAGTGCGTCGTCGACGCACTGGCCGTTTTGGCCCGCCACTTCGAGAGTGGCGACGCAAGTGGCTCTACGTAGCGGACCCGCGCGAGCGGGGCATCCGCGTACCACGTCGCAGGGACGTCAGCCGGCGAGGCCTAATGCCGCTCGGCCGAAGTCCTGTCCGGACTTTGACCGCCGCTTCGCGGCCGGCTTCGCCGGAGCGGCCCTCTAGATTCTTTTTGGGGCCTCGCCCCTCTCTCCTCGCTTCGCTCGTCGATTCACCCCCAAAGCCGCTCGCGCGGCTTTGCCTAGTGCCGCCCGACCCACAGGGGGCCGCACTTCTGCCGGACGGCATTTAGTCGGATTGATCCTCGCCCACTTTTCGCCGCTTGGCGTGGGTGGCGCGGCCGCCCTTTCTGCCAGCAACGCGCGCTTCCTCGCTGGTGAACTCGTGGGCAGTTCCGGCCGAGTGTGCGGCCTTACCGCCCTTGCGCGCGATTTCACTCACGAGCTTGCGATCCATGGCCGCAAATCCCCGAGGGCGCTTGCCCCTGGATTCGCCCTCTCCCGCTTCCACCGGCTGAGGTGGCAGATCGGGGGTCAATTCCTGAGTCTCCACGCCGGGTCCGCCGTGCGGCGGCCGCAACGCCCCTGGCTTGCTATTCACCCGAGGGTTTTCGCCCTCCGTCTTACGGGACGGTGTCCCGGTATTTGCCTCGCTCATGATGCCAATTTCCTCTCCAGGCCTTCTTGTTTACTAGCACTCTGGCAAGCTCATTGATTCCGTCTGTCCCCTCGAAAGCGGTGCGGTAGACCTTGCTCTTGCCCAGCGTACGGTTCTCGTTGCACGGGGCGTGCGCACCGCGGGTTCCGCGCTCGTGCGAAGACGGATTGGCCCGCCTCTTATGTCGGTTAGGCCCCAGTCCGATGCATGCTTTGTGGG
The DNA here is from genome assembly GCA_963831555.1 of uncultured delta proteobacterium. Taxonomy (GTDB): domain Bacteria; phylum Myxococcota_A; class Polyangia; order Polyangiales; family Polyangiaceae; genus Palsa-1150. The sequence continues at coordinate 89,839 of CAWHQT010000003.1, read as the reverse complement.
CGACCGACGCCCACTTCAGCGTCCGGCAGCTTCCCCACGCCCGAGCGCACGGTTTTCCGCCCTCGGGCGGCTCATTTCCTCCTTCTAAACAAGGTACGGTTCAGTTCAAAAAACTCTGCGCGATGTGGCGCGCCGCGTCAGCGGAGGCATGCTCGATCGTTTCTCTCACTACGGAGTCCGACGCCTCGCTATCAACTAGGATTCCGAAGGTCCCCTTTCCGTGGCCGAAGAAACCTGGCCGAAGGATGGACCCGTCGTCGAGCGTGAGGCGCCGCGATTCCACCGGCAGCACGAAGACGCGCGACGCAACCTGCACGTGCACGTACCCAAGGAACCTACTGGCGGCCTGTCCTGTGACTCTCATTTACGTTCCTCTTGACTCTCAAGCTAGACATTGCCTGGAGTCGCGCAAGGTCCGCCCCCGTTGGATGGCGACGGGCGAAACGTCGCTTCTTCGGTTTTTATCTCGTTTCTCGTTTCGCCCATCATGCATTCTGGCCCCGCCTCCTACGTCCGCGCGTTTTGACATCTTGTGTTCTAGATACGGATTGCGCCACTCTCGTCCCCCGTTGCGTATTTGACGCCCGCCGCGTTCGCTCGGCACGGGGCTCTCCTGGCAAGTCGCAATGACACCCCGAGAGGGTCATCGAGCCGCGCGCTGATCAGCACGCCGTGTGCGGCCTCTGGCGTAGCCCAGCGCTGAAGTCAGCGGCTATGCTGCGCGACAACGCCGGTCCTCCGACTCAACCGCCAAAGACCCCCATGACGACTGCTACGCCCACAATTCCACCTAATCCCCTGCGCAAGGGCCTCGTTGATGACCGTACGAGGGATGCCTGCGCGGTCGTAATCTTCGGCGCTTCCGGCGACCTGACTCGCCGCAAGTTGATGCCTGCGCTCTACAACTTGGCGTCCGCGAACTCCTTGCCAAGCGGCTTTGCCGTCCTGGGCGTCGCCCGCCGCGACAAGACGGACGAATCATTTCGCGCCGAGATGAAGCAAGCCGTCTCCGACTTCTCGCGCGCCAAGCCGATCGACCCCGCGACGTGGTCGGCGTTCGAGCGAGGCATCGGCTACGTCCGCGGCGCCGCGAACGACGCGGCGACCTATGAGCTGCTGAGGACGCGCCTCGATCGCGCGGACGAAGAGCGCGGCTCGGGCAAGAACCGACTTTTTTACCTCGCGGTGCCGCCGAGTGAGTTCGGGCCCATCGTGGAAGGGCTGCGCGTGTCGCGACTCGTTTCCCCCGGAGCGAGCGGACGGGCTGGCGGCCCTTGGACGCGCGTCGTCTTCGAAAAACCATTCGGACACGACCTAGCGAGCGCGCGAGCTCTCAACGACTCGGTCGCTGCGGCGTTCGACGAGTCCCAGGTATTTCGGATCGATCATTACCTGGGCAAAGAGACGGTGCAAAACCTTCTCGTCTTTCGATTCGCCAACTCGCTCTTCGAACCACTTTGGGGACGCGAGCACGTCGACCACGTGCAGATCACCGTCGCTGAAGAGCTCGGAGTCGAGGCGCGCGGGAAATTCTACGAGCAGACCGGCGTGACCCGCGACATCGTCGAGAATCACTTGATGCAGCTCTTGTGTCTGACGGCGATGGAGCCGCCGATTTCGCTTTCCGCCGACGCGGTGCGCGACGAAAAAGTGAAGGTCTTGCGCAGTCTGCGGCCCATCGAGGCGACCGAAGTCGCGCGAGACGTCGTTCGCGGCCAGTACGCCAGCGGCATCGTCCACGGCGAAGAGGTGAACGGCTACCGCGCGGAGCCGGACGTCGCCCCCGATTCGCGCGTCGAGACATACGTGGCCATGCGGGTCCTGATCGACAACTGGCGATGGAGTGGAGTGCCGTTCTACGTACGCGCCGGTAAACGCATGGCGCGGCGAGTAACGGAGATTGCGGTCGTTTTTCGTGAGGTACCGCATACCCTCTTTCACGCCCGGGACGGGGGAATCACCCCCAACGTCTTATCGCTTCGTATCCAGCCGGACGAAGGCATCGCTCTGCGCTTCATTTCCAAAGAACCGGGCCAGCAAACGATTCTCCGCGACGTCGCAATGGACTTTCGTTATGGCGCCACGTTCGGTTCGAATACACCGGAGGCCTATGAGCGGCTGCTCTTGGACGCCATGCGCGGTGAGGCCACGCTTTTTACCCGCCGGGACGAAGTGGAAGAGCAATGGGCTTACATCGAGCGCGTCATGCGCGCGTGGGACATCGAAGCCGCGGCTCCGCCGACCTACGCGGCAGGTTCCTGGGGACCCGAACAAGCCGACGAACTTCTGGCCCGCGACGGACGCCGCTGGAGGAAGCCGTGATCGGCACCCCCGCGCGCGTGTTGACGTACGCCCAGGACGAGCTTCGCGCCCTTTGGTCGAGGCCGCCGGGGCCTGAAGAGCCGCTCCGGTCACGCGCTTGCACGATGAACCTCGTCGTGGTCGCACCGACCCCTGCGCTTGCCGATGAGTGGGTCTCGGTCGTGGACGCCGCAATCACGAACGTACCGGCGAGAGCGATCGTCGTCGGCCTGGATCCCGACGGGGCGGACACGCTCGAAGCCACCGTGTCGGCCATTTGCTCGCCCGACAGCCGGGGTGGCGGGGCGGTCATCTGTTCGGAACGTGTCACGCTCGTCGCCCGGGGAGCGTCGTGCGGCCGGTTGTCCAGTTCGATTGGGGCTCTCTCGGCAACCGACGTCCCGACGACGCTCGTCTGGCTCGCGCGCGTGCATGCCGAGGATCCAACGTTCACTCCCCTCGCGCGCGAAGCAAGCCGTATCGTCCTGGACACGGCGCACAGCTCGCTCGCGAGCCTCGCGTACGTGCTGCGGTGGGTGCGCGCGCGGCCCTTGCGCACGCGTCCTGGCATCGGTGACTTGGCGTGGACTCGGATCGCGTCGTGGCAAGAGCTGTGCGCGCGCATGTTCGATTCGCCTCGCCTTTTGACGCTCGCGGAGCACGTTACTCGGATATCCCTCGTTCAAGCGTCCGGTGCGAGCCCCGTCGTGGGCGCCGAGGGTGCGTTGCTACTCGGCTGGTTGGCGACGCGTCTAGGGTGGAAGGCGGCCTCGCTGGCCGGCAAGTTGCGCCTTCTCCGGCGAATCGGAGGTTATGTCGACGTGGCGCTCCTGGGGAAGGTCGCGCCGTGGGCGCCGCCCGGCGCGCTCCTCGCGTTCGAACTCGAAGCCGTCTCGCCAGAGTTGTCCATGAAGGGCGAGATCCTCCGCGGGGGACAGAGCCTGGCCGATTCCGCGACGTGGAGCGTCCAGGTGTCCTCCATCGGGCAGCCCGAGCGGCCGCTCGAGCAGACAGTCCGGCTGCGATCGAGCGAACCCGCGCGCGTTCTGGAACGAACGCTTCACCGGCGGCTGCACGACGAAGCGCTCGCCGAGGCGACTGCGTGGGCCGATGAGCTCCGGGGCGAGGAACTGAACACCAGCAGCGCGCGCGACGCGTAGGCTCGAGGCCTCGGGAGCAACGGCCCGCAGGCGCACAACGACGGAGCCAGAGCCCGGGCAGGCGCGGCGAGCGCGACTCGTCATTTGTCCGCGCAACGCGGCAGCGTTACTGTCCGCCCCGACGTCAATGAACACCACGGTTGTTCCGGGCAAGCTTGTCACCCTGCGGGAAGGATCGCTTGTCGGTCCTGAGGCCGCCACCTATATCGCGAATGCGCTCCGCGCCGCGGTCGAGAAGCGCGCTCGCGCTTCGATCGCGCTATCCGGAGGAAACACGCCCCGAGAGACGTATGCGTTACTCGCGGTCCAACCGGGAGTCGACTGGAGCCGCGTGCACGTCTTTTGGGTGGACGAACGCGCGGTCCCGCCCACCGACGACCGAAGCAACTACCGCTGGGCGAAGGCCACACTCCTGGATGCCGCACGAGTGCCGCCAGAAAATGTCCACCGGATGGTCACCGAGGGCGGGGATCTCGAGGCATCCGCGCGCGATTACGAGCAAACGATCCGAGCAGAAATTGTGCCCGACGACGCCGGTATGCCGGCTTTCGATGTCGTCGTGCTCGGCGTGGGGGACGACGGGCACACGGCTTCCCTTTTCCCCGGGGAGCCGACCGTGGACATCACCGCGCGCTTGGTCGCCACCGCCGTGGCGCGGAGCGGTCGCGAAGCGCGCATGACGCTCACGGCGCCGATGATCGAGCACGGGCGCGAGGTGGTTGTGCTCGCGGTCGGAGCTGCAAAGCACCCGGCGCTGGAGCGCATTTGGAACGTGAAGGGCGACATACACCAGACACCCGCGCGCGTCATCCGTGCATGCCGCGGCGAGCTAACCTGGATCGTCGACCGGGCCGCGGCGGGGCTGGACTCGTGAGCATCCCTCCTGAAGAGACGTGCGTCGATCACGCGTAATGAGCTGCGGATCGGACGACGAGCGCACCGGGCCCGAATTCGAACGTCTCGACTCCGAATCGTCCCGCCTGATTCCGATGGTGAATCGCGACGCTCCAGACGCCGCCGAAAATGCCGAGGACATCGAACCGCAAGTCAGGCATCCGACTTAGGGCTTCTTGCCAGTACGCCCGAACCGCAGCCTTTCCAACGAGAACGCCGGAAGGCTCACCGCCCAAATCGACGATGCGCGGCGATGCCATCTCGAAGCCGTCGTCGTAGTGCGCGAGGACGCGATCGAGATCGTGCGCGTTCCAGGCTTCGACCCATTCCCAAGCGAATCTCGTGGCGAACTCAACGTCGATCATCGGCCAGGCCTCCGGTCTTGGGCAGCGACACGACGGGCTCGCGATGCCGGGGCCCTGTTGGAGAAAGCCGGTTCAGTCGCCAAGCGCCACCCGCGCGGCTCCGGCCAGGCCGACTTCATCGTCGAGCACGACGGCGACGGGAATCTTCTCCATCATCGCGACGAGCCTCCCCTTGTCGGCGAACGCGCGGCGAAACCCGCCCCGATCAAAAATCGATCGCATGCGTGCAGCAATGTTTCCGCAGACGTAAACGCCCGAGACTGCGAACGTCTTGAGCGCCAGATTTCCTGCTTCTGCGCCGTAGAGAGTGGCAAATAACTCGATGGCGCGGGACGCCGCTTCACTTTGTCCGCTGTTCCCGAGGGTGGCGATGGCGGCGTTGCGGTCCGCCGCCGACGCGATCGATTGCGCGTTCTCGGCGCTCTCCGAGACGCCCCTCCCCTGCCGAAAAAAGTCATACAAATTGCCGAGGCCGTCCCCCGACAGAACCCGCTCCCAGCTCACGTGCCCGAACCGGCCGCGCAGAAACTGGAGAAGGTCCCCCTCGAGGTCGTTACGGGGGCCAAAATCGGTGTGGCCGCCTTCGGTCGCGCTCGGGACGAATCGGGTCCCATCCCAGACGAGGAGCGCCTCGCCAAGGCCCGTTCCCGCTGCGATGACCGCGACGTTGGCACCCCTTCTTTTCGGCATTCCCGCGTCGCCCAAGACGTGCAGCTTGGACCGCTTTACGCTCAGCGTACCGAGCGCGAGGGCTACAAGGTCGTTCAGCAACGTGACACGCTTGATCGAGAGCTTTCGCGCAAGCGACCGCGCATCGACGACCCAAGGCAGATTGGTCGCCGCGACGCGGCCGTTCACCACGGGGCCGGCAATGCCAAAGGCCGCCGCACGAACCTTGGCCCGCCGATCGCCTCGTTCGCTCCGTTCGAGGAAGGCGCGCACCGCGGCTTCGAGAGACGGATACTGGCGGCTCTGAAGGACCTCGTGGTGCACGAGGCGGCCCGTGGGAGCGAGGAGCGAGAGCCGGGCGTGCGTTCCGCCGATGTCTCCGACGACGACCAAGAGGACGAACCTCTACCACGGTTCGCCGAGGGTACCCCAGCGCGATTCATGCGATCGAAGAACGCCCCGCGCGGTGACCTCAGCGCAAACCGACCGAGGCACGACTCGCCGGCGCGCGAACCGCCGCGAGGTGGGCGTCGTACGTCTCGGAGAAGGTGTGACGGCCCTCGCCTCGCGCCACGAAAAAAAAGTAGTGGGTCAGGGCGGGCGCCATTGCGGCGTCGAGCGACTTGGACCCGGGGTTTGCAATGGGCCCGGGAGGCATTCCCTCGTGGGTATACGTCGAGTACGCATTGCCCGGGTCGTGTTCGATAGCGGCGGTGGCCTTGCCGGCGAAGCCCGCGCAGGAAGCCGCCTTTTCGGGAGCGACGAGGCACCCGTAGCTCGCGGTCGGGTCGCACTCGAGGTGTTTGGGATGGAACGCCGGGTCGCGCAGACGGTTCAGAAAGACGCTCGCAATAAGCGGCCGTTCGTCGTCCACGACGGCCTCCTTCTCCACCATCGAAGCAAGGGTCACGACGTCACGGACGCTCAAGTTGGCGGATGTCATCACGTCCGTGAGGCTGGCGGAATGACCGCGCGAGGCGATATCCCACCGGTGATCGAATTCGCGTTTCAGTCGCCGAACGACATCGCGCGCATCGCTGTCCAAGGCCAAGTCATAGGTGGCGGGGAAGAGAAACCCCTCGGCGCTATCACCGAGGATCCCTAGCTCACGCAGCAGCGCCTCGTCCGTCGTGGCGTCCAGGAACGCGCGGAGGGGGACCACGTCCTTGTCTTGCAGCCGTCGCGCAATCTCGAATCGGGTCCACCCTTCCGGAAGGGTCACGCGTACGCTCCCCGTGAAACCGCGGCGTTCGAGGCGCGCCATGACTTCACGCGGGCTCGCGTCATCGGTCAAAAGATGGACCCCCTCGATGACGCTCCGTGTGCCCCCGGTCGCCCAGACCCAGAGCGCGAAGAGGTGCGGGGTCGAGAGTACGCCCGCAGAGGCGAGCCGCGTCGCGAGATCGCTGGCGCTCGGCGCGGGCGGCAGAACGATCTCTACGCCGCGGCCCCCACCGACACCCCGATCCGAGGGATAAAGAACAAAAAACCAAGCGGCGACCGACGCCATGATCAGTCCGGCGCCGAGCCCCGTCCATCGCGCAAGCAAGACCGCTCGTGTTCGCGGTGCAAGCGGCGGCGCCGGTGCAAGCAGCGCGGTCGATGCCGGTGGTCGCCGGCGTCGTTTGCGTGTCTTGGTCCTCTTGGCACGCTTCGTGGGCGCCTCGCGATCACTCATGCCCTACCGCCGTCCGGCACGTTCAGCCAGCCGCCATCACCGCGCGCGCCGAGCGTCGAGCCACGACTGAAGTATCGCGCATGCAGCGGCTTCGTCGATGTGGGCGCGAGCCTTACGGCCGGACACGTGGCTTCCCCGCAGCGCACGCTCGGCCTGCACCGTTGAGAGCCGCTCATCCCATAACTCGACCGGCCGATCCGTTCCGTCGGCAATGCGCTGCGCAAACGCGCGCGCCTTGCCGGCCGACGTTCCCTCCCCGCCGCGCATCTCGAGCGGCCATCCGACCACGAAGAGGCCCACATCGTCCTCATCGACCATCCGGCGCAAAGCGTCGATGACCGCAGCGGGCTCGCGAGCAGAGAGCACACCGCGCGGGTGCGCCAGAAGCCCGAGCTCGTCGTCGATCGCGACGCCGATCCGAACATCCCCGGGGTCGAGCCCACACGTGCGGCGGAGGCGCGGCGGCGCGGTCACCTCGGTGCGCTTAGCGTGGAGACACATCCGTCGCCAGCGGTCCGGCGTTTGAGGTGAATGGGCGACGAAAGCCAACCCCGCCGAGCGAACCGCCGCGTCGCGGGCGGCGCACGATCTGCGCTGAAAGGCGAATTCCAATGCGCAGGGGTGCAGCCCGACCTCCAGACGCTTGACCCGAACGTGCGCTCGGGGCCATAAGACCGGGCCTCGGGCGCCGAGACCGCCCGCCTTGCCATGACCCCGATCCGAGCCGTCAAAGGAATGAACGACGTGCTCCCCGACGAGATCGGGCGATGGCAGCGCGTCGAACAAGCCTTTGCCAGGACGATGAGCCTGCACGGTTTTCGCGAAGTTCGGACGCCGTGCGTGGAAGTCACGGCGCTCTTCGTGCGTGCGATCGGCGAGATCACGGACGTCGTCGAAAAGGAGATGTACTCGTTTGCGCACCACGGTGATGAGCTGACGTTGCGGCCCGAGGGCACAGCGGGCGCCGCGCGGGCGTACATCGAACACGCGGTGCAATCGCGCGAACCGATCACCCGCTGGTGGTACGGCGGTCCGATGTTTCGCGCGGAGCGCCCGCAGCGCGGCCGGTATCGGCAATTCAGCCAGCTCGGCGGCGAAATCTTCGGCGACGAAGGCCCAGGCTGCGACGCGGAGATGATCGACATGCTCGTCGGCTTCCTCGCCGATCTCCGGGTGCCGGGCGTCGAAGTCCTGGTGAATTCGCTCGGGGGTCCCGAGACCCGGACGCGCTATCGTCGTGCGCTCGTCGAACACTTGACACCCAAGGCCTCTTCGCTGTCGCCGCTTTCGCAGCGCCGGCTCCAAACCAACCCTCTCCGCATCCTGGATTCGAAGGACGAACGCGACCAGACGGCGGTTCGCCATGCCCCTACCCTTCACGACTTCCTCGATGCGGGCGACGCCGTCCATTTCGCATCGCTTCTCGCCCACTTGGATGCCATGGGGACGCCGTACGTCGTCGATCCGCGGCTCGTGCGCGGGCTCGATTACTACACCCGAACGCTCTTCGAGATCAAAGGCGCGCACGAGAAGCTGGGCGCCGGGAGCACGCTCCTGGGCGGCGGCCGCTACGACGGGATGGTTGCCGATCTGGGCGGCCCGTCGATCGCCGCGATCGGATTTGCCGCGGGGCTCGATCGGCTCCTCATCGCGAGTGAGCTCGATATTCCCGCCGCCGTGGTCCAGGCGCTTGTCGCACCGTTGGGCGCCGCCGCGATCGGTAGCGCGCTCGTGCTCGCGCGCGACCTCCGGCGCGCCGGAATAAGCTGCGACGTGGGAACGCGTGGCAGTTCGCTGAAAAGCCAGCTGAGGCGAGCGAACTCGCTCGGAGCCCGTCTCGTTCTCATCGTCGGGGAGAGCGAATTGGCGGAAGGCTCGGTTCAGGTCAAAGACCTCGATTCGCGTACGCAGGAGCGATTGGCGCGCGATCAAGTGCTCCCCTTCGTCGTCGAACGCCTGTCGAGTGTGCACCGAATGGACGAAGCCCGGGAGAACGCGGCCGGCCCGCGGGAAAACCAGGAGCGGCCTTGAGCGCGCGGGCGCGCGCGCGTGTGGCGGCGTGGGCATTCGCCGCCGCGTGGCTTTCCATCGCCACGAGCGCCGTCGCCCAACGTGGCGGCCACGGGTCGCGTACCGTGGCTCCTCCCGCGGCTCATGCCGCTTCCTCCTCCGGCGACGCGGACGACGAGGAAGAGCAAGCTCCGGCTCCCCGCACCGAGCCGGAGATTGCGCCGCCCGGCGACCCGCTCGCGATTGCGCCCGACGTGCGCGAGCGCATCGGAACCGATTATGCTGGCGGTCCGCCCTCTCCCGAGGGCCCCGTTCAGCGCACGCACTGGCTTCCGTACTACGAGGAACGGCGCGGCGATTACCGTCTGCGTCTGCTTCCACCGTTCGTCATCGAGCAATCGCGCGGCCTTCGCGATTCGTCCCAGGCGCTCTACGGCGTGCCGAGGACAGAGGACACCCAAGGTCTCTATGGCTTGCTCTACTATCGGCGTCGGTCGCAGAACCTCGACATGGATCTCGTCTTTCCCGCTTTCTGGCGAGTCCGGGACGGCGAGAGCCGCGTCGTTGTTGCGGGTCCCGTCGTCCACCGGGACGCTCCCGCCGAACACGACAACTGGATCGCACCGCTATTCTTCGAAGGCGGGCGAAAAGACGGAGGCTACTTCCACGCGCCCCTTCTGCTGACCACGTCCCACTCCGCCGCGGCAGGGGCCTTCGCGCTCGTTGGGCCGTACTTCCGCACCCGCACGGGCAGCGACGTGGACATGGGCGTCGCGCCGCTCCTTTTTCACGGCGATAACGGCAGCTTGGAGGGCAACCGGCGTACGTATACGCTCATTCCTCCACTTCTTTTCTATCATAACGAGCACGAGCTCGACTCGTCGGCGATGACCGTGGCCGGGCCGGTCGTCGTTCAGACCGACCCGAAACGGGACCTCGTGGATGTGCTGCCGTTTTACTATCATATCCATGGAAAACCAGAGTCCGGCGGCAGCATCGAAGAGCACACGACGCTCTTTCCGTTCTTCCATTACGGTTACGACCCGGAAAAATCACTATTTATCCTGCCCGGCTATTATCGGCGTGTTTCGCACACGACCGATACGATGCTCTCGCTCGTGTATTCCCATATTGTCGGGCGTGGGGGCGCCACGACACTCACGGCGGTGGGGCCCGTGGTCCCGCTCGTTTGGGACTATCGCGACCGCGATCTGGCCATTCACACGTCCGCCGTTGCACCGTTCTACTACAGCTCCGAGAGCCCCACGGGACGCGCCTGGCTGACCCCCCTCGTGGGCCGCTTCGAGTCGTACGGTGACTCGCACACGTGGTGGATCTTCCCGACTCTCACCCTCGGGACCAATACGCACGGGTGGGAGAACGACTTTCACCCGCTCGTGTATGTTGGCCGGAACGGCGATTCGACGCACACGGTCGTGGCGCCCATCTTCTGGGACTTCGCCAACCCGAAGTCCCGAGCGACGGTGGGCTTTCCGCTCTACTGGCGCTTTGCCGACAGCGAGGACGACTCGGTCATTCAAGTCGCGGCCAACACGCTTTATACCCAGAAACGCGTGGCCGGCGGCATCGATTGGCAGTTCCACCTCCTCCCCCTTCTGTCGTATGGCGAGAGTCCAACGGGCTATTTCTGGAACGTTCTCTTCGGGCTCGCCGGGTACTCGCGCAGCGGCGCGAGTGCCGAGGTGCGCGCCTTGTGGATCCCGTTCGAGGTGGGGGCCACCGCCCCTCCGCAAACCGCCCTGCGCTAGAGCACCGAACCCCGTCGAGTGCTGGCCGACCCGGACGGCGACGCAAGGCCGCGCTACGCGCCGCGCGAATCGCCGCGAAGGAAGACCCGCGCGGCCGCCGCGAGCGCCAGCGCGATATCCTCCGCTGTCGTCCCTTCCCCGAGCGAAAAGCGAACGCTGCACGCCGCCGCTTCGGGGTCGCCCATGGCGAGCAAGACGGGTGAAGGATCCGCGGTGCCCGCGCTACAGGCCGTCCCGCTCGACACCGCCACACCCTCGATGTCCAGAGCCGCGCAGAGCTCCGGCCCCGACCAGCCGGGAAACGCGACGTTCGTGACGTGAGCTGCGCGAATCGCACGGACCGCGTTCACGCGGGCTTTGGGGTGGAGGCGCAGAAGCCCGTCTTCGAGCGCGTCGCGGAGCGGGCGGGACGCCCCCCATCGCGCGGGACCTTCGAGCGCCAGCGTCGCCGCAGCCTCGAGGCCCGCCGCCGCGACCGGATCCATGGTGCCGGGGCGCACCCCGCGCTCTTGGCTGCCGCCCACGAGCACCGGCGCGAGGCGAACGCCGGGCCGTGCGACCAGCGCGCCGATCGACTTCGGCCCCCTCATTTTATGCGCCGCCAAACTGCGCGTGTGCGCGCCCTTTGCCGCGTCCGCCGCGTCTTTGGTCCTCCCGAACGCTTGCACGGCATCGACATGAACTTGCGCTCCGGCGCGCTCGGCGGCGGCGAGGACCTCCGCTACCGGCTGAACGGCGCCCGTCTCTGCGTTGACGGCTTGCACCGCCACGAGCCGGACGCCCCCTTCCGCGAGCGCTCGCTCCAGATCGCGGAGGTCGATGGTCCCCTCCTCGAGCACGTTGACCCAGCGCACTCTGGCGCGTCCCTCGCGTTCGAGCGCTTCCGCGACCCGTGTCACGGACGGATGCTCGAGCCGACTCGTGATCAGCACGCCGAAGAGGTCCGCGAACGCGCTCCGCAGGGCAAGGTTGTTGGCCTCAGTGGCCCCCGATGTGAGCACCACATCGCGCGGATCGGCCCCGGCGAGCCGGGCGACGGCTTCACGCGCTTGCTCGACCATCTTGCGCGCGGCGCGGCCGAACGCGTGAACGCTCGAAGGGTTGGCCCACGAGCCAGCCGATGCGGCGGCCATGGCCGCGAGGACCTCGGGGGCCGGCGGCGTCGTCGCGTTCCAATCCAAGTACACACGCTTCACGGCGACCGCCCAAACCAGTGGAGCGCGAGCCCCGAGCGAGCACGACAAGGATGCATCAGCTCGACGAATCGACGACGAACGTCGGCGCGCGCTTCGCGACCGTGAGCAGAAACGCCGCTCCCGTCAGGTACCGGCCCTCGACCGTAGCGGGCCCCGTCAGCTTGATGTCGCCCCCAAGCCCGCGCGCAACCCGACGCGCAATCGCGAGCCCGACGCCCACCCCTCCATGCGATCGCGTAGGCGATCCATCGAGCTGGTAAAATGGGTCGAAGATCCGATCGGCGCGGTCCGGCGCGATCCCCGGACCGCTGTCGGCCACGAGGACCTCATAGTGGTCATCGAGAACGCGGACCCGAACGCCGACGGTTCCACCTGGTGGCGTGAACTTGCAGGCATTATCCAGTAGCTGGCTTGTCGCGCGCGCCAGGCGGTCAGGGTCGCCATGGGCGGGGAGCGGCCCGCGCGGCGTTTCTTCCAGCAGCGTAAGGGGCCGTTCGGCGAACCCGTCGGCGTACGCGGCCACCGCGCGCCGGATCGTGTCCAGGAAGTCGTAGTCGCGGTGGAGAAACCGCATCTTGCCCGTTTCCAGGCCGGTCACATCGATGAGATTGTCGAGCGTTCCGCGCAATCGCCGCACGCAGTCATCCATCGCGCGCATGGCCTTCACTTGGGGCTTGTTCAGGGGCCCGAGCTCGTCGTCGAGCAGCATGCGCAGGTAGCCCACGATGGGCGTCATCGGCGTAGCCAGCTCGTGGCTGATGTTTCGGTAGAACTCCGTGCGCAGACGCTCGACCTCGCGTAGGCGTTCGTTGGCCGCGGAGAGCTCGGCCACCTTCTGTTCGAGGTGGGCCACGATCCGATGGCTCTGCACCCGCAGCCGTTCGCCGGTCGCGTCCGGGCTCGAGGTGTACGGTTCGCGATGGCCCGCGATGAAAAGGCGCACGAGTGACGCGAAGCTTCGTGCGTCGATGGGCTTCTGGATGAATCCGTCGCAACCGACGGCAAAGCTCGTATCGCGATCCCCCTCCGCGGTAATCGCCACGATGCGCATGCCTCCGAGCGAGGGCTCGCCGCGCAGGCGCAACGTCACTTCGTAGCCGTCGAGTCCGGGGATGTTGAGATCGACGAGCACCAAGTCGGGCCGCATGGCAAGCGCGCATCGAACGCCCTCAAGACCGTCGGCGGCATCGATGACCTCATGCCCCTCCGCGGCCAGAAGCTTGCGGACGAGCAGTCGATTGGCGGGGTCATCCTCTATATGTAGAACGCGAGACATCCGTGTCTTTCCTCGACTGAGGTCGGCTACCGGTCCGGATGGCTCCCCCTGACCTTTGACTTCCAACCTTGCCCCGCAGTAACTCTGCCCAGCACATGCCCATGCGGTTCTATCATGCCTTTTGCGCCGTCGCTTTGGCGGGGATCTTCGGTTGCTCTTCTTTGACGGAACCTCCTGTGCCCGAACCCGTATCCACCGAGACCCGCGCCGCCCCCGCCGCGAGCGCTGCGACCGCCGAAACGGCGCCGCCCTCGCCTCCGAGCGCTTCGGCGCAGCCGACGCCCCCGCCGGACGTGCCCGAAACCGTCGCCATCACCAAGCTTGCGGCGGGCAAGGGCCCCGGCGCCAAGAATGGCGACGAAGTCCGCGTTCACTACGTCGGCACGTTGGCCGACGGCAAGAAGTTTGACAGCTCACGCGACAGGAACAAGCCCTTCGACTTCGCGCTGGGGCGGGGGCAGGTCATCAAAGGCTGGGATCAAGGCCTCATGGGCATGAAAGCCGGGGAGAAACGCAAGCTCGTCATTCCGCCTTCGCTCGCTTACGGCGCGCAGGGACGGCCCGGAATTCCGCCCAATGCGACCCTCACATTCGAAGTCGAGCTACTCGCGATCAATCCGAAGGCGGTCCCGTCCGAGTGATCGCAGCTACTAGCGCGCGATGACCATGGGTTCCGACGTGCCCGCCGAAGTGCCCTCCCCTGCATCTTCAGGGTTGGGCGAGCGAGCGCCGACCGGACGAACGAGGGCGCCGGTGCTCCCCCTTTCGGCCCCGCTCGCGTATGCGGCAGCGACCTGCACGGGGCTCCTTTACTGGGCGGCCTTCCCGAATGTCGACGCGTGGCCGCTCGCATTCGTTGCGTGGGTGCCACTCATCGTCGCCATGCACGGGCAAACGGTCGGCCGCTCCGCCTTGCTCGGGGGGGTCGCAGGGCTGACGATGAACGTCGCCGGCTTCTTTTGGCTCCAGACCATGCTGATGACGTTCAGCGGTTTTCCCTCTTCGGTCTGTTTTCTATTCGTTCTCATCGTCTGCGCGTACCAAGGTTCGCGCATCGCCCTCCTCGGGTGGCTCTATGGCCGCGGATCGGCGCGTGGATGGCCGCTGGCGCCCCTTTTCGCTGCGGCTTTCGTCGCCAGCGAGCTCGTGTTTCCACTCCTTTTCCCCTGGTATTACTCGGCGACGGTCCACCGCGTCCCGCTGCTGATGCAAACGGCAGACATCGGGGGGCCCATCCTGGTGGGCCTCGTGCTCGTGGCCGTCAATCTGGCCGCGGCGGAGTTCGTGCTCGCTCGGGCCGAGCGCCGTGCCTTGCGCTGGGCTCCCGTTACCGCCGGCACCGCGACCCTCGCCGTGGCGTGCGCGTACGGCGCCGTTCGCATTCACGCCGTGGACGCGGCGGCGGCGGCCGCACCTATCGCAACGGTCGGCATCGTCCAGGCCAATATGGGCCTGATGGAGAAGCGAACGGATTTCAATGAAGGCATCCGCCGCCACCTGCGCCTCAGCCGGGAACTGCGAGAGCGCGGAGCCGACTTCCTCGTGTGGAGCGAGACGTCGGCGATGCACGCCGTTCGCGACGACAGTTATGAGTCGGAGCTGAGAACGCTGGCAAACCATATCGGTTTACCCGCCATATTCGGCGCGGTGATCGTCAAGCGCGTGCCGGACGAGCGAGACTATGTCCTCTTCAACAGCGCCATTTCTAGCGACGCGGAGGGCGAGATACACAGCCGGTACGACAAGGAATACCTTCTCACGTTCGGCGAATATCTCCCATTCGGCGAGACGTTTCCGATTCTCTACCGTTGGTCGCCCAATAGCGGACACTTCTCGCCGGGCACGTCGCTCGACCCACTCGTCTTGGATGTTCGTGGCATGCGGCATGCCGTGAGCGCCCTCATTTGCTACGAGGACGTCTTGCCCCGCTTCACCAATGACGCCGTACGGCACGCCGACCCCGACCTTCTGATCAACATGACGAACGACGCATGGTTCGGGGACACCGCGGAGCCATGGGAACATCTCGCGTTGGCGAAGCTTCGCGCGGTCGAGCATCATCGCTTTCTGGTGCGCGGGACCAATAGCGGCGTTAGCGCAGTGATTGACCCCGTCGGGCGCGTGGTGGCCAATTCGGGCTCTTTTCGGGAGGACACGGTCTTGGCCCCGATTCATTGGATGCGCGTGCACACGGTCTACGAGATGGTGGGTGACTGGCCGTGGGCGCTCGTCTCGTGCGCGGCGTTCGTCGCCGCGTTCCGGCGTCGTGCGAGGCCCGCAGGGAACGTCTCCTGACGGACGCACCGGGTTGACGCGTTCCTGCGGGATTGCCTGATGACCGTCACCCATGCGAGTGCGCGCTGCTGGCGGCCCGGTAAGGTTGACCCACCCCCGAGGCCCTTCGGACTACATTGCATGGGAGAACTCCTCCGGCGGGAGCGGAGTTCCTTCACGCAACCATCGGACGGTAAGACAATGACAACGTTTGCTTCGTTTGCCGCGATCGGCCTTCTTACTGGGCATGATGGCCACTGTGGGCGGTTGCTCCTCGGATGATACGTCCGCCGCCACCCTGGATAGTGGATCGACGGGGGAGGGCGACACCGGCATCCCAGGGACGGATGCTGATGCGAGCACGGTCATCGATACCGGCGCCGAAGCCGCGGCGAGCTGTGGAGCCTTCACCACGGGTGCGCCCGCGTGCGATACATGCGTTCAAGCGAATTGTTGCACGGCAGCGGCCACGAGCGATGTCCCGGACGACGGCTTGAACGACGCCGGTCTGACCGGCTGCGAGCAGCTGGTGTCCTGCGTCAGCGACCTCTGCGCCGATGGCGGTTCGTTGTCCGATTGCGTGGCAACCTGCAGTCTAATGGCGCCGGCCGTGGATCAAGGCGAACGAATGGCCGAAGGCGGTCCAACCTACCTTCAAGGTATTCAAACGAGCGCGCACGACCTTCTCACGTGTACGAGCATGAATTGCCAGGCGCAGTGCCCATAGGATTTCGGCGGGGCGCCACGGTCTGATCCCCCTACGAACTTCCGGCCGCGGCACTAGCTAGTTACTAGAGCTTCAATGCCTTCTTGAATCGCTTCGCGTCGGCGAACATGTCGACGTTCGTGAATACGTAGGTCGCATGCTCGTTTTTCGCCGTTCGCGCGATCTCGGCGAGCTTCTCAATCGCCGGGTCCTCATAGCGACTTTTGTGTCCTGCCGGGCCAGGCAGCCGGTAGTAAGCAAACGGCGACTGGCTGCTTCCGCTCGCAAGCGGATCGCGTGCAGCTACCGCTCCGCTCTCTCCGGCAAGGGTTTGCGCGTCGTCCGCAACCCAGGCCCCCGGCGGCTCCCACACGATGCGCTTGAACTTCTTCTTCACCGCGGCAAGAAACTCCTTCACCGCCGTCTTGTTGCCGCGCGACGCGCTGAAATCCGGCGGCGCAACGAAAACGGCCGTCTGCGCATCGAGCTCTTGGGCCACGTCCGTCAAGTTCCCGAGGGCCGTCTCGGTCACTTTGCCGTCGCGAAATCCCTCTTGGCCAATGTCCCGCGGAGCCAGGAGCGCAAAGCTGAACCCCGGGGGCGCCTCGCGCCGCCAGCGCCGGATGGTACCGGTACCGGGTTGCGCCACGTGCGTCTCCTGGACCTCGACGAATAGAAATTCCTTGAAGTATCGCGTCGCGGGGACGGGAAAACCGGCGCAGCCGATCGTAATCATGCGGCGCAGGGGACCGTAGCACGGCCGCATGGTCGTCGGCGGCTCGTCATGGATCCGTCCCCCCGCTCCTGCGGTTGGCCGCCCTTGCTCGTCTACCCCGCGCGCCTACCCCGAGCCGGCGCGCGCCGCCCTCCGCTGCTCGCCCCGTTCTCCGTCTTCGCTTGTTGCGTCCGCCTCGCGAGTCCGCCGCGGCTTCGCGTTTGGCGTCGCATCGCTCTCGTCCTCGCTTGCCGCGGGGTGCCCCATAAGCCTCCGGGCGAGCTTGCGCCCCAGCCTCCGCGCGGCGGCGCGAAGCGCGTCTGCGGTGTGAAATGCGCTCGCCCGGGGGTCTCTCATCCCGGCTCCGCCGTTCGTTTCATCCACGGCGATCACTTCTTGGGCGCGAAGATCCCCCGTGTCCTGCTCGGGAACTGCGCCGGCGGCGCGCGCGACCCAAGCGCGCGCGACGAGGCCGATGTCCGTTGCCCGCGCCACAGGCTCGCCCGATGACGCCGCGATGCCCTCGCTCGCCTCGTCGGACCGGAGCACTTCGATTTCGGCGCGAGGGTACCCGTCGCCCGGTTCGAGCATGCCGGCCCGCGCCAGTTCGTCGCGCACACCGGCGGCGACCTCGTCGCTCGCGACGGAGTCGGGCGCGAGCGTGCGCAAGAGCTTCACGTGGAGGCGCGCTTCGGCCGCCGTCGCGTACACCGCGCGGTATCCGCACGACGAACCGCCCACGAGAAGAAGCAGGGCACACCGCGTCCGGCCCCACGCTCGGAAACCCACGCCGCCGCGCACGCTCTTCACCGCGCCTTTATCCCACCGTGAAACTTACGATTTTGCCTTTGACGTAGATGAATTTCTTGAGGGTCTTGCCGTCGACGTACGCGCGCACTTTGGGTTCCGCGAGTGCGGCCTCCCGCGCCGCGGCCTCGGGGGCGTCCACCGCGAGCGTGATGGTGCCGCGAAGCTTGCCGTTGACCTGAACGCCAATCTCGACGACGTCGTCGCGCACCAGCGCGGGATCGAACATCCGGCCATGGCTCGTAGGCGAGCGACGCGGTATGCCCAAGCCGCAGCCACAGCTCTTCGCCCAGGTGGGGCGCGAATGGCGAGATGAGAAGCACGAAGGCGCGCGCCGCCTCCCGCGGAACCTGTGCGAGCGCTCCGAGGTGCTTCACGAGGATCATCATCGCGCTGATCGCCGTGTTGAAGCGAAGCGCTTCGATGTCTTGCGTGACCTTCCGAATCGTCTTGTGAACGAGCCGGCGGCTGGTCGCGTCGTACGCTGCCGGATCCTCCGACAAGCGGCCCCGTCGACACACGTTCCACGCTCGCTCGAGAAATCGGCGCACCCCTTCGAGCCCGCTCGTTTGCCATGGCTTCACTTGCTCCAGCGGCCCCATGAACATTTCGTAGACGCGCAGTGCGTCCGCTCCGTAAGCCCGCACGATGTCGTCCGGATTGACGACGTTGCCGCGCGCCTTGCTCATCTTCTCGTTGTTCTCGCCGAGGATCATTCCCTGGTGCACGAGCTTGAGGAAAGGCTCGGAGTCCTTCACGACGCCGACGTCGAAGAGCACCTTGTGCCAGAACCGCGCGTAAAGAAGGTGAAGGACCGCGTGCTCGCTGCCGCCGACGTAGAGGTCGACGGGCATCCAGTCGTCGTAGCTCTGCTGGCTCAAGGCCTGACGATCGTTGTGCGGGTCGAGGATAGCGCAGGTAGTACCAGCACGAGCCGGCCCACTGCGGCATCGTGTTCGTCTCGCGCGCGTACCAGCGGCCGTCTCTCCGAAAGAACCGCCAGTCGACGGCGCGCGCCAGCGGGCCCGCCGGGTCCGCCCCCGGACGAAAGTCGTCGAGCGGCGGGAAGGCGGAGCGGCAGCTCGTCCTGCGTGACGGCGATGGGCTCGTCGTAGTGAATCGTGAACGAGGCGCCCAGCGCTCTGCGGGTCGCCCTCGCAGGTCACGGGGAAGTAAATGGGGATCGGCTCGCCCCAGTAGCGCTGGCGCGAGAATACCCAATCGCGCAGGCGATACGTGACCTTGGGTCCGCCCTGCTCCGCGCACGGCGAGCCACGCCGTGATTGCCGCACGCGCCCCCGCGCTCGTCATGCCCGACTTTACCGCGTGAGCCGCGTCGGGGTGGACGGGGCCATAGTGGGCGACCCCATCCTCGGTGAATGCGGCTTGCTCCACCGCCACGTCCGCGCTTCCGTCCTCGCGACCCGCCGCGTCGATGACCTGCACGATGGGCAGATCGTGGGCAAGGGCGAACGCGTGGTCGCGCTCGTCGTGCGCAGGCACGGCCATCACCGCGCCGGTGCCGTACGTCGCGATGACGTAGTCGGCGACCCAGATGGGGACGATTTCTCCGGTGAGCGGATTTCGCACGTTGGCCCCCAGCGAAACGCCCGTCTTGGTCTTCGCTTCGGTGCGATCGAGATCGCTCTTTCGCCTCGCGGCGTCGACGTAGGCATCTACCGCGGCGGCTTGTGGGTGCGACACGAGTTCCAGGACGAGCGGATGCTCGGGCGCGAGAACGACGTACGTAACCCCGGCCAGCGTGTCGGCGCGGGTCGTGAAGACACGAATTCGTTGGGCCGCCTTCGACCCCACGACGTCGAAATCGACCTCCGTGCCTTCACTGCGGCCGATCCAATGGTGCTGCTTGCCTTTCGTGTCCGGCCAATCGAGGTCTGCGAGGTCCGCGTCCAGACGATCGGCATACGCCGTAATCTTGAGCATCCATTGGCGAAGGGGCATTCGCTCGATCGGGTGGCCTCCCCGCTCGCTCTTTCCGTCGATCACCTCTTCGTTGGCGAGCACGGTGCCGAGCGCCGGGCACCAGTTGACGGGAATCTTCGCCTGGTAGGCCAGGCCGCGCTCGAAGAGCTTGAGAAAGATCCACTGCGTCCATTTGACGTATCCCGGGTCCGTCGTATCGATCTCGCGGGCCCAGTCGTAACTGAAGCCGAGGCTCTTCAGCTGTCGCTTGAACGTCGCGATGTTCTTGGCCGTCGTGTCGCGGGGGTGCGTATGGGTCGCGATCGCGTGCTGTTCTGCAGGGAGACCGAACGCGTCCCAGCCCATGGGATGCAGCACGTCCAGGCCGCACATGCGGGCATAGCGGGCCACGATATCCGTGGCGGTGTAACCCTCCGGGTGGCCGACGTGGAGGCCCGCTCCCGAGGGATACGGGAACATGTCGAGGACATAGAGCTTCTTTCGGCCGCGGTGACGTTCGGAAAAGAACGTTCGCTGATCGTCCCAGTAATTTTGCCACTTGGGCTCAATCTCGCTGGGATTGTAGCGGTCGGGAGACTCATCGTTCATGGTCGGCTGCGATTTAGCACGAGCGTCGGCGACCCGGACCGTGGAGCCGTAAAGGCGGGCCTTCCCTCTCATGAGGCTCTCGCAGGGAGGAGCAACTCATCGAGATCCGCCGCGTGAGGTCATTCGCACCCTCGCGCGGCACCGCGACCCAGCGCGCTTCGGTGCCTTCCCGCGTCAGTGCCTGACGTTGTGATCGCCCAGCCCGTCGACATCCGTGGTCCGCGCGTCGCCGTTCGGTTTGTAGGCGTGCTCGGCCCCCGGAAATGTACCCGCGCGAACGTCTCCGACGTACCTGGCCACGGCGCCCACAATCGCGTCGCCCAGCTCGGCGTAGCGCTTGGCGAACCTGGGTGCGTGTCCGCGCGACATCCCGAGCAGATCGGTGCACACGAGCACCTGTCCGTCGCACCCGGCGCCCGCACCGATGCCGATCGTCGGCACTCCGACAACACGCGTTACGGCCGCGGCCACGTCGGGCGGAACCGCTTCGAGCACGATGGCATACACCCCAGCGCGCTCGAGCGCGCGCGCGTCATGGACGATCTTCGCCGCCGCCTCCGGGGTTCGCCCCTGCACGCGAAAGCCGCCCAATGCGTGCACGCTCTGCGGCAAGAGCCCCAGATGCCCCATGACCGGAATTCCCGCGCGGACGATGCGACCGATATGCTCGGCGACATCCTCGCCCCCTTCGAGCTTTACGCTCTCGTAGGCCCCTTCCTTCACGAGTCTCCCCGCACTCTCGACCGCGCTGGCCGGGGACACCTGGTAGCTCATGAACGGCATGTCGCCGACGAGGTGCGCTCGTTGCGTCCCGCGGGCGACCGCGCGCCCGTGGTAACACATTTCTTCGACGGTCACGGCCAGCGTATTGGCTTGCCCCTGCACGACCATCCCCAGCGAATCGCCTACGAGGACGATGTCTGCGCCGGCCTCGTCGACGAGGCGCGCCATGGTAAAGTCGTACGCGGTGATCATTGCCAGCGGGGGGCCGCTCCGCTTTCGCGCCCGAATGTCGGGCGCGGTGGTCTTTCTCGCGGGTGCCGCGGGAGCCCCGCCACCATACAGGTCGTTCACGATGGCCTCCGGTCGCGGCCGGGAGGTGCGCGCGGGAACGGCCATCCCAGAGCGCGCGACCGGTCCGCGCCTGCGAAGAAGGTAGCGTCCCGCATCGCCAACGGCAAGATGGCCATCGCGCGCCGCCGGCATTAGGGTTGCCCGCCGTGCGAAACTGCGGCTCCGGAATTGGCGCAAACGGCTGGCTCACGCGAACGGTCGCGCTCGTCGGGTTTGGCGCGGTCGTCGGCTCCGCCGGGTGCGAGTCGCCGCCTTCCGCCTCGTCGCTCCAGCGGTGGACACCGGCCGATCATCACTCGACCGACGACGACAAAGTCGCCGCGGTGAGCGCGCAACGCCAGGCGCCGCTAGCGAACTCGGGGGATGGCGTCGCGCAGCTCGTGGACATCACGTGGCGCCAGCAATGCACCAACTGCCACGGCCCGACGGGCCGGGGGGATGGGCAAATGGGTCCAATGCTCCACGCGCCGGACCTCACGCGCGACGAGTGGCAATCGGTGGTGACGGACGCCGAGCTTTCGGCAACCATCAAGAACGGCAAAAACCGAATGCCTAAGTTCGACCTTCCGGACGTTGTGCTCCAAGGACTCGTGGGGCGTATTCGATCGCTGCGGGGGCGGTGAAGCGGTGCACGCGGAGCGACGATGACGCCCGAACGCGAGGACGACACCGGCGTCGACGACGACCATGGCGAAGTGGCGACCCGCGCCCTCCGCGCTGGAGCGCCCCACGCCGGGATCCTGGCCGTCGTTCTTTCGGGCAGCGCGAAGGGGATGAGCTTGCCGCTGCGCGAGACGCTCCGGATCGGCAAGGCTCCTGACAACGACCTCGTGCTCGCGGATGACACGGTGTCGCGCCACCATTGCGAGCTGACCCGCGGCCAAGGGGGCATACACGTCCGCGACCTCGGCTCGACCAACGGAACCAAGGTGCAAGGCGCGCGGATCTCCGAGGCGGTCGTCTCGCCGGGTGCGGTGCTCAAGGTTGGCGAGGTCGAGATTGTCCTTCGCGCGGCGGTGCGCAACGTCGAGGTTCTCCCCAGCGACGAGACCCGCTTTGGAGACGCCCTCGGCCAGAGCCTGGGGATGCGCACGATCTTCGGCATCTTGGAGCGCATCGCTCCCACCGAAGCGACGGTGCTCTTCGAAGGCGAAACCGGGACGGGCAAAGACGTGCTCGCGCGCGCGACCTGGAAAGCGAGCACGCGAGCCCATGGCCCGTTCGTCGTCGTCGATTGCGGCGCCGTCAGCTACTCACTCATCGAGAGCGAGATCTTCGGACACGAACGGGGAGCGTTTACGGGGGCCGTCGCTGCGCGGCAAGGGGCCTTCGAGCTGGCCGAGGGGGGGACGGTCTTTCTCGACGAAATCGGCGAGCTGCCGCTCGACGTTCAACCCAAGCTGCTCCGGGTCCTCGAGACACGGGAGTTTCGACGCGTCGGGGGCAATCGTGTCTTCAAGGCGGACGTGCGCGTCGTCGTGGCAACGAAGCGGAACTTGCAGCGCGAAGTCGAGGCGGGCAAATTCCGCGAAGATCTCTATTTCCGTTTGGCCGTGGTGCCCATTACCGTGCCTCCGCTTCGCGCTCGCCGCGAGGACATCCCGGTTCTCGTGGAAAGCATTTTGAAGGCGGGCGGGACCGACCTCACCGTCAGCAGCGAAACCATGGAATCGCTCGCCTCGCACGATTGGCCGGGCAACGTGCGTGAGCTTCGCAACGTGCTGGATCGGGCGATGTATTTGGCGCGGGCCACGGGCGAGTCGCAACTGAGCCTCGTCTCGCTGCCGACCGCAGGCGCTGCCGCGGGCGATGTCTTTCACTTCGATGCGCAGAAGAGCTACCGCGAGACGCGCGCGAAGTTCGACGGCGAGTTCGAGCGTCGGTACGTAAAGTGGCTCCTGGGGCGACACGGGGCCAACGTCAGCGCCGCGGCGCGGGAAGCCAAGATGGACCGGAAGCATCTCCATGACATGGCGAAAAAGCACGGCCTGCGCGGACCCGACGGGGATGACGACTGAGCCGAGGAGCTGCCCAGCATTTCCGGGCAGCTCTTGAGAGTTGAGAGCTCAGAACGCGAGCGTCAAACTGAGCGTCGCAAGGTAGGCGCGCGCATCGGAGACGGGCGTCCCGCCCAGAGTGTACTCGTCATACGAGTAGCTCGTGACGCTGGCCGACCCGACGACCTTGAGATTTTCGATGATGCCGAGCATTCGGGTGCGCGGCTCGAGCGTCCAGACGCCACGGAGGCCGACGAGCCAACTCCAGAACGGGGAGAGCTCGCGATCGCCGGTCCAGTATTGCCCGCGTGGGCCGAGCGGCGGCTCGCCGCCGGTGTAGTCGTCGCTCCAGAAGATGGCGCCCGTTTGCCTGTAGACGCGACCCCGCAAAAGTACACGAGCGGACTCCCCGACGGACTTTTCGAGCTCGGTCTCCACGGTCCCGCTCATGATGTTCCACGTATCGTAGTAACCCCGAACGGAGACCCGGAGCGCGCCTCTGAAACCGCGCAAGTAGAAGGCAACCCGCGCCGTGATCGCCTCCCGCGCGCGGTCGGTCGGCTCGTGCTCCTGGCCCTTGATGCCCTCGCCCAGAATTACGCTGCGGTAGGGATCGGCCTGGAACCCATCGACGAGCTCGGCTGTGTACGTGACCTGCGTCTCCATCACCGGAGTCCACGACTGCTCCCAGCTCGCTTCGAATGTGTCGATTGCGATCGGATGCGTCGTTCGGTCCGCATTGTTCCGGAAGCATCCGGTGGAATTCTCGAGTGCGACCCAACGCGTGGGGCTCGTCTCGCTCTGCACCCGGTCGCATACGCTGTCGAAGTTTCGCGCGTACGACAGCGCAAATTGCGTATTGTGTTGAAATGCATCGGTCCGCGCGCCAACGTGCAGCGAGTTCGACCGGTAGTCGTTCTCGGTCGAATATGCGTACCCTGCTGTAAGGGAGGTGCCCTCCCCCTTCAGCGTGAATTCGCCCCTCGCCATGTTGCGCAAATCGCGGACGCTCGCCGTGCTGACGACGTCGGCCGAATGCGTCGCCTGGTAGGACGCGCCAAACTTCGTGGCCACGCTGGCCCCAGACACCACGTCTGCCTCCCATCCCCCCTGGACATCGAGCCACGGGGTCGGCGAAACCTGAATGTCGCCCGAGGGCGAATAAACGAACATGTGCGTGCGGGTCGGCGCCTCGTAAAAGACGGAGTGGGACGTATCCAGCTCCGCAATTTGCGCCCCCGCAACCCGTGACGCCGAAAGCGCGGAGAGCCCTGCTGCCGCGGCGAATGCGCGCGCCTTTCCGCGCCGGGCGGCCCCTAGCGCCTCCCCAACGCCTCGAATGCTGGTCTCCACGGCGGTCTCGGAATTCGCGCCGAGGTTCAGTTGCACCCGCAACCCCCGCCCGCCACGCCTGTACCGCCCATGGAGCCTTCCCGATTGTCGATCGCGTGGCGCAGAGCCGCGTCGTGTTTGGACTCCGAATCGAATTGCATCGTCGGGTCGGCCAACATCGCACGCCTCTGCGGAGCCACCGTGGCGCAGCCGCCCGTCACGGCGCATGCGAGCGCGAGCAGGGCGAACCGCGAGACCGTGTCGAGGGCGCGCATGATGGGCCTGTCAGAAGTAAACGCCGAGACCGCCGGCGTACGTTTGCGCATTCTTGTACGACTCGGCGGAAAATACGGACAGATTCGTGACCTCGACACGGACCAAGATCCGGTTTCTGAGCGCGAAGAGGACGCCGCCGCCCGCCCGGCCCACGTAGAAATCGTCACGCTTGAGGACGAACGAATCGGCGTTAGGGACGACGCTGAGGCCCCCGCCGAAGAGCCCCACGAACGGGCAGACCGGCCAGCGCGGAGCAAGATAGATCGCGACGCCGCCGCCGTAGAGAATCTCGGCCCCGTCGCTCGTGAGCCCGTCGCCCACGAACCCCTCGAGGCTGATGGTCTCGCTCAACACGAGTGAGGGACGCGCCTCCAGATACCCGAAACGCGAGACGCTCCCGCCGACGATCGGAATGCTGAGCACCCCTCCAACAAGAGCCAGGCCTCCGCGCGCGCCGCGGAGGGGTGGGGGAGCAAAAAGGCCTGGACGCGATGGAGCGCCGGTCTCCCCGGGTGTCACGGCAAAGGGCTGCACTTCGTCACCCAGCGCGTACGCCATGCGTCCATCGGCCAGCGCCACGCGAAGCCAGAAGCCCGCCGGCGCGCGCCCGTCGAGGGCGAACGTCTCCCCGCGGTGTGCCGAATAGATGACCCGATAGCTCACCCCCGGCCCCGTCCGAAGGTCGGCCGAATCGACGACCACGCGCGCGAACGCCTGGACCTGGGCCGAGGAAAGGTCCGCGTTCTCCGCGCGCCCGGTCGACGGAGCGAGCACAGCCGACGCAACACCCAAAAACGCCACAATCCATTTCATGGGGTTCATGGGGTGCTGCGCGTGACCGCTCATTTGACCGACCATTGCAGGAGGAGCTGGTTTACCGCCGGGTCGTTGCTGCTGAAGATGGTTCGCGGATGGCTCGTGCCGCTCGGGCGCACGAAGATCGGGGCATTCATATAGTCGCGGCTCATCTCGAACGAAGCCGCCTCGAGGTCGCTCTGCGCGGGGCTGCCCGTTCCGATTTGCGTCGAATCCACAGGATGGTCCCCTCCCCCGCAATTGACCGCCGGGTGATCGAGCAGCTGCATGCCCGTCACGACGGCCGGATTGAAATGGCAGCTGTTCGGAGGGTCCTGCGAGGAGTCCCCCGGTCCGCATTTCAGCCGCACGATGAGCTCCGGTTCGACGTGGCAGTAGAAAAAGTCGGCGTCGAACGTTTCGTCGGGAACGACGAAGTTCGGACCCGGATCGACCGTCGTGCATCCGAAGAGAGCCAAGAGGGACGCCAGCGTGGCGCCGCGCCGAACCCTCCCCGTTACAGCCACGCTTTCACGATAGACCTCTGGCGTCCGACGCCGCAACGATTCCGTGGCCTGGCAGATCCCCCCGGCGGATCCCCGCAGAACGGGCTCTCCTGGGCGCCCGTGAGTGAATTGGTTTTCCTTTTCGTTTCGCGCTCGTACATACGCCCACTCCGAATCGACCACACGAAGCGATCGAGTCGGTTTCCCTTGCTTCGGTCGCCGCCTCATCAGTAGAAGTTTGGCTCACCGCACTTGGATGTCGTATTTTGGCTTACATGTAGACGGCCGCGCCCTCGGAGGGCGTCGACGTCCCCGCGGAGAACCTGACTCATGAATCTGACCCCCTGGTATTTCGTGGCGATCGCCCCCCTCGCCGTCGCCGGCTGCTCTGGCGCGTTTCTCGGCCAATGTGCGGTGCTCGCAGTCACGCTCTGCATTTTCGTAGGCACACTTACTCTCGGAAAGCAGCCGGCGGGAGGTGCCGCTCCGGGGGAATCGCACAAGGGCACCTGAAGCTAGCCGTTTGCTCGTTCGTGGGCGCGCGCCGAACCGGCTGTTGGACCGGCTTTGCGCTAGGGTTCTAAGCCCTCGTGCAGGGATTCATGAACGAAGGCAACCGCGACGGCGGCGAGCGCCTGAAGACGCTCGACGAGTTCACGCTCGCCGACCTCGAATCGATACGCCTCATTCTCCGGGGCGACTCGATAATCGACCTCCGGCGCCTCGAGTTCGCAGCGGAGGACGACGCGCGCGCTTTCTTGACCGCACAGGAAGTCCGTCCCGACGATCCCGCCGACCGGGCGCGAATGGACCACGTCAAGTCCGAGGCGATCGCGTACCTCCGCCGGCAGTTCGTGTACCCCATCCCGCGCCCGGTGGAGCGCGCGACAGTGCAGGACCTTCTGATGCTCGCCGCAGGCCGCGGACACCGCGCCATGTGCGCCTGCACGATTCTCAAGTGCATGCACATCATCCACCACGTGGACGGGCGCGAGCTGCTCTTTTTGCTCCCGATGTCCGATCAGGACGTATTTCATATCGTCGAGGAGAAGGTCTA
Source organism: uncultured delta proteobacterium (assembly GCA_963831555.1). Taxonomy (GTDB): domain Bacteria; phylum Myxococcota_A; class Polyangia; order Polyangiales; family Polyangiaceae; genus Palsa-1150. The sequence continues at coordinate 62,450 of CAWHQT010000003.1, read as the reverse complement.
TCGCATCATCGGGGGCATGCTCGCGGGCGGCTTTCCGATCATCGAGTTCGTCGGCGGCAGGAAAAACAAGGATTCGCTCATTACGAAGCTTCTTTCGAAGCAAGAGACCATTGCGGCGCAGATCTTCGACAAGCTGCGTTTTCGTGTCGTCACGCGCACCCGGGACGACATTTTTCCCGTCCTTCAATACTTGACCAAGCGTCTATTTCCATTCAACTACGTTGTTCCGGGGCAAAGCATCAACTCGGTCTTCGGGTTTCGCTCCTACGCCGAGAGCACGTCGCTGAAGCCGCTGCTTGCGCAAATGCAGGCGCACGGCGGCGTTGGGGAAGATTATACCCCGAGCGACAATCAGTTCTCGGCTCAGTCGTATCGGATCATCCACTTCGTGGTCGACATGCCGGTGCGGTTGCCCAGGCGGATTCTCGACCGCGCGCCCGCCAGCGCGGCACCGCTCGGAAGCGTGATTTTCGTCATCTGCGAGTTTCAAATCGTGGACCGCGATACCGAGTCGCACAACGAGCTGGGGGAGGCTTCCCACGCCAAATACAAGGAACGCCAGAAGAAGGCCGTCATGCGCCGGCTTCAACTGGGAGGCGCCGGCGAAATAATGCCGCCAGCCGGCGTCGCGGAGGACGTGCGAAGGAAGAAGTAACGGAGTAAAAGGGCCGTTCCAATGCGTCTGTACAGCGGAAAAATCCCTGCGATTGCGGCCGAGACCGTGCGAGCCCTGCTCGCGGCGAACGACATCGAGGCCGAGAGCCCGAAGCAAGTGGAGGCGGACGTCACGGCGGTCCTCACCCAATACTTGTCCCTGGAGCGGGAGGTGAACGAGCGCGCCAAAGACGTGATGGAACGAACCGGCAAGGCGCAGGCCGATTATCCTCGCGTCCGGCAGCTCGTCGCCGAGGAAAAGGGGATCAAAGTGGGCGATGACGCGCTCGACTATCTCCTAGACCAGGTGGTCGAAATGCTGATGCATTCGAACCATGTCGACGAGGTGTACGTCGAGGACGTCGAGCTCCGTCGCAAGATGGCCCCCGTCTTCAAGAAGCACATGGCCGTGGACGCCGCGTTGGACACCGAGGTCCGCGGACAGCTGCGCCACGTGCGCGAGGGAACGCGCGAATGGGAGATCGAATACGCGCGGGTCCTCGAGCACGTAAAGCGAAAAAAGGGGCTCTGAGGGGGAGATCGAGATCGTGGAGCGACCCGCTCGAAGGACATTTCGGGCGCGGCGGCACGCGTGGGTGGTGGAGCAACGCTCGAAATCGTCGTAGCGTCGGGGCTAGCATGCGCAGCATGACGGGCTTCGGCCTGGGCGAAGTAGCCCTCGGGAACGGAAAGGTCGCCGTCGAGATTCGCGGCGTAAATCACCGGTTCCTCGACGTGCGAGTTCGATTGCCGCGCGAGCTCGGGGATCTCGCCGGCTTCGTGGAGCAGCTCGCTCGCGAGCGGCTCACCCGAGGCCGGTATGAAGTCACGCTTCGTGTCGAAGGGCTGGCTCTGGGAGCGCCCACGCTCGACCGAGAGCGCGCGCGCGCGGCCTTCCGCGCGCTCGAAGAGCTGCGAGACGAGCTGGCCCCTGGAACCGAAGTCCCCCTCTTGCTTCTCGGGGCGATTCCGGATCTCTTCGTGTCGTCTGCGGATCGCGACGTCGAGCGCGTGCACGGACCGACGCGAGCCGCCTTTGACGCCGCGACGCGAGCGCTCGACGCGATGCGTGAGCGAGAAGGCGCGGCGCTACGCGTTGATATGGTCGAGCGGCTCGCGCGGGTGAAGCACTTGGCGCTTTCGATCGGGCGCCGGGCGCCCGATGTGCTCGAGGCGCACCGCAAGCGCCTCCGGGAGCGCGCCGAGCGCCTGCGGTCGGGCACCGACATCGACGTGGACGGTCCCCGGCTCGAGCAGGAGATTGCGATGTTCGCCGAGCGTTGTGACGTTTGCGAGGAGCTGACGCGGCTGGAGAGTCATTGCGCCCAATTCGGTTCGCTCCTCGCGCTCGACGAGAGCGTGGGGCGGCGGCTCGATTTTTTGCTCCAAGAGATGGCGCGCGAAGCCAACACGGTCGGAGCCAAGAGCCCGGACGCGCTCGTGGCGCACGCGGTCGTCGAGGTCAAAGCAGAGATCGAACGAATGCGCGAGCAGGTGCAGAACGTAGAATGAACCCCGACGACGATTTCCTCCTTCTCATCCTCTCATCGCCGAGCGGCGCCGGGAAGACCACGCTGACGCGTATGCTCCTCGAGCGATGCCCGGAGCTCCGCTTCAGTGTGTCACACACGACGCGCACCGCGCGGACCAACGAAGTCGACGGACGCGATTACCACTTCGTCGACCGCGGCCGCTTCATGGACCTCGTTGCGGCCGAGACCTTCCTGGAATGGGCCGAGGTCCACGGCAATCTGTACGGCACATCGATGGCGGAGATCGAACGGGCCCGCGCCTCGACCGGGTGCACTGGAATGGTATTTGACATCGACTATCAAGGCGCCCGACAGATCAAGTCCAAGGTGCCGGACGTGGTCACCGCGTTCATCGTGCCGCCGTCCATGCGGGAGCTCGAACGACGCCTTCGCGGGCGGGCGAGCGAGACCGAAGAGGCCGTGCAACGCAGGTTCGCCGTGGCCAAGCGCGAGATTGAGCATTATGCCCTCTTCGATTACCTGGTCATCAACGAGATCTGTGACCGGAGCATTCGACGAGCTCCGATCCATCGTGGTGGCCGAACGGTCACGGCGGAGGCGCCGCGCTCCCAAGGCCGAGTCTCTGCTTCGAACCGGACGCCTCTAAAGAGAGAGCACACGAGGACCCATGAGCAAAGGAAACGTCCTGGCGGTCATCGGCGGGAGCGGTCTTTATGCCATCGACGAGCTCGCCGCGCGCGAACAGATTGAAATGGAGACTCCGTTCGGTCCGCCGAGCGACGCGATCACGCGGGGCCAGCTCGGCGATACAACGCTGCTCTTCTTACCAAGGCACGGTCGCGGGCACGTGAATAGCCCATCCGCGATCAACTACCGCGCCAATATCTGCGCGCTAAAAACACTCGGTGCGACGCATCTGATCAGCGTGAGCGCGGTCGGTTCCATGCGCGAAGAGATCTCGCCCGGTGATTTCGTCGTGGCCGACCAGTTCATCGACTTCACGAAGCGACGCGAGTCGACTTTCTTCGACTCCGGGCTCGTGGCGCACGTGGGCTTCGCAGACCCCGTTTGTGCGGATCTCTCCCTTGCCCTCGCGGTCGCCGCCGCCACGACCGGCATCCGCGTGCACCGCGGGGGCACGTACCTCTGCATCGAGGGCCCCCCATTTTCGACGCGCGCGGAAAGCCGCTTGTACCGCTCGTGGGGCGTCTCGGTCATCGGAATGACGGCCATGCCGGAGGCAAAGCTCGCGCGCGAAGCGGAGCTGCCGTATGCACTGCTCGCCCTCGCCACCGACTATGACTGCTGGCACGAGAGCGAAGAGGACGTCACCGTGGAGGCCGTGCTCGCAACGATGAGAGAGAATGTCACGCACGCGCGCAGGGCCCTCGTCGAGCTTGCGGCCTCGCTTCCCGATCCAGGCAAGAGCGCCGCGGCGAACGCGCTCGGGGCCGCGTTGCTCACGGCGCCCGATGCCATTACGCCCGCCACGCGTGCGAGGCTCGATTGGCTTATCGGCAAGTACCTTCGCTGAATCAACGAAAAGAGGACCCTCGTGACCAGCAGCTGCGAACCGCTTCTCGTCGTAGGATCGATCGCGTTCGACGATCTCGATATGCCCTCGGGCGAGCACCGCAACGTTCTGGGCGGCGCAGCCACGTATGCGGCGCTCGCGGCCTCGCTCCTCGCGCGCGGCCGCGTCCAAGTCGTCGGTGTCGTCGGCGATGACTTTCCCGATTCCCATCTGGCGGAGCTTCGAGCGCGCGGCGTCGACACGGCAGGCGTCCAACGCGCGCAAGGCAGGACGTTCAGGTGGCACGGTCGGTATTCGAGCGATTTGGCGAGTCGCACGACCCTAGATACGCAGTTGAATGTCTTCGCGGATTTCTCCCCGAAGATTCTCGTGCGGCATCGTTCGAGCCCCTTCGTGCTGCTCGGGAACATCCATCCGAAGTTGCAGGTCGACGTCGTCGAGCAAATGACATGTTGCAAGCTCGTGGCGGCCGACACCATGAACTGGTGGATCGAGCGAGAACCAACCCACCTCGCGGAGATGCTGCGCAAGATCGACCTCTTGGTGATCAACGACGAAGAAGCACGCCAGCTTTCCGGGATTCACAGCCTCGTCCGCGCCGCAGCAGACATTCGCAAGCGCGGGCCAAGGGCCCTCATCATCAAACGCGGAGAGTTTGGCGCCTTGCTCTTCGACGACGCCGGGATGTTCTTCGTGCCCGCGTACCCCCTCGAAGATGTCCTCGACCCGACCGGTGCGGGCGATTCGTTCGCCGGCGGCCTCATGGGCTACGTGGCCTCGCGCGGCGAGGTTTCCGCGATGGTGCTGCGAAAGGCATTATTTTTCGCGGCGGCCCTCGGCAGCTTTTGCGTGGAAGGCGTTGGCCCACGTCGTCTGCTCGAGATAGGTCCCGCCGATCTGGCGTCACGCATTACCGCCTTCGGGCGGCTCGTCGATTTTGGAGGCGACCTATCGCTCCCACTCTGAAGATGTGGCCCGAAACGGAAGTCGGAGAAAGGAGAGAGATGGACGTCGACGCTGACCTTCGCGCCTACGACGCGCTCTCCGAACACCCCCGTCTGACGGATCTTGCCGCTGCGACGCGCGCCGTAATGACCAAAGTCACCGCAGATCGCAGCGCCGATCGCCGCGCGGAGCGGGTGGCGGAGGTCGCCATCGAGTTTCGATTGGCGAGGGAGGAGGCGGGGACGCCGTTTGGCAATGCGCTCGACGTGCTCGAGCGCGGCCCCGAAGATGCTGCGGAGCGAGCGCTCGCGCGGGCTCTTTCGGCCCACGCGCTCGCCCTCCATCCCCCCAAGGGACGCGACGAGGAGGATCACGCGGCGGCGGACCTTCTTTGGCTCGCAACGCGCACTCCTTTCGACGCGACCGGCCTGATCGATCGAGCGCTCGGCCCGGCGGCCATCCCCATGTGGGACGCCATCGCCGAGCAGATCCGCCGCGTCGACCAGGGTGCACGGCCCTCGCTCGGCCGCGCAGAGGCGCTTGTCGCGGCCGCCGCGCTCGCATCGTCGACGTCGGCAGCGGCTGCGAAGCTCGCCGCGTCCATGGCGACGGACGTGCGTGATCGGCAGCTCGGCCGCATTTTGGAAGCTGGATGGACCCGAGGCCCTGTGGATGGCGTGCGCGGCGAGATGGTCGCTCGTCCGCGAGGCGCATTCGCGACCGCGGTGCTCGCGCTTACCGGCATTTCGCTGGCGCGTCATGTCACCCGGCGCGTAGCGCGCATTACGCTCGACTACAGGCGCCCCGCCGAGATCGCACTGTCGGGCGACGGGGGCATCCGCGTCAGGTGGCGAACGGAGCTTCTGGGTCGGACACTGCGCGAAGAAGAGGTCATCGTTCCGCGGTCTGGGCTGGCTCGCGCGAGCCGTGATGTGCACTATCCGGCGCTCCCCCTCTATGCAGGGCTGCTTGCCTTAGCTCTTGGCAGCTATGTGGGTATGTCCGCATTCGTCGATGGGTTGCGAGCATCTTCGCCTTCGCTGCTCATGGCGGGCATGGCCATTGTCGTGGTCGGAATCGCGATCGACTTCGCGTTGTCGAGCATCGCTCCCGGACGGCTCGGGAAGTGCCGAGTCCTACTCGTCCCGCGGAGGGGGGCTGCGCTGTGTATAGGGGGAGTCGATCGGGCGATCGCGGACGCACTGCTCGCGCGCTTGGCGCGAAGGTGAGTCGGCGCCCCGCCCGTCGCGATGCCGTGGAAGTACGCGCGCTCAGGTCACATGTAGCATTCGCCGCTTCCCCTCTGCGTCGGAGTTCGTCATACAGTTGGACTATTCACTATTCGCGCAGAAGAGCGCATTTGCGTGCTTCCATTTGTGGCCGGAGCGCCGCGCTGCGGCTAAAGTTCAAGTGGTTTGGGTGCGTCATCGAAACGGCCAATGCAATCCATTGGGCGGTATCTCCTCTTCGGAGAGATAGCCGCCGGAGGCATGGCCACGGTTCACCTGGGCCGCATGACCGGCGCCGGCGGGTTTGCGCGCACCGTGGCGATCAAACGCCTGCACCCGACGTTCGCGAAAGACGCCGAGTTCGTGGCGATGTTCCTGGACGAAGGCCGCCTTGCCGCCCGCATTCGTCACCCCAACGTGGTCCCGACACTCGACGTCGTCGCTAACCAGGACGAGGTTTTCCTCGTCATGGAATATGTTCAGGGCGAGTCGCTGGCAAGGCTTCGCCGCGCCAATGCGCTGCTCGACAAGCCAACCGATGCGCGCATCGTGGCGGCCATCATGAGCGGCGTTCTGCACGGATTGCACGCGGCCCATGAAGCCACCGACGAACAGGGCACGGTGCTCGGCATCGTGCACCGCGACGTGTCGCCGCAGAACATTCTCGTCGGGGTCGATGGCGCCGCGCGTCTGCTCGACTTCGGTGTCGCGAAAGCGGCCGGCCGTGCCCAAACGACGCAAGACGGGCATATCAAAGGCAAGCTCGCGTACATGCCACCCGAACAGCTCAACGGGGGTCTGGTCACGCGCCGTACCGACGTGTATGCCGCCGCCGTTGTGACGTGGGAGGCTCTCACCGGGAAGCGATTGTTCTACGGCGATAACCAAGGGGCCGTCATTACCGCGGTCTTCAAGAAGCGCGTGGTCCCGCCGAGCGCGGCGGCGCCCAACGTACCCGCCTTGTTCGATCGGGTCGTGATGCGGGGCCTCGAGCGGGATCCGGCTCTGCGCTACGCAACCGCTCGCGAGATGGCGATGGATCTGGAGCGCTGCGCGGGGGTGGCGTCGGCGTCCGAAGTCGGAATGTGGGTCGAGTCACTCGTTGGGAGCGAGCTGATGAAACGAACCGCGTTGGTGTCCGAGATCGAGAGCGCGTCGGCCCCGCGCGCTTCGTTGCTTGTTCGAGGGACGGACCGTCCCCTACCTATCGACTCGGAAACGAACGCGTCCACGGCTCCTTGGGCGGCCTCCCAGGTTTCCGTGGCCTCGGCCGTGGCCCTTCGTCGTCGTTCGCATCGGCGCGCAGCCGCCGTCGCCTGGACGGCGGCAAGCGCTCTGGCCGCGCTGGTGCTCCTCCTTGCGGTGGAGCGACCGGCGTCGCGGGCCGCGGACGTGGAGAGCCCGCCGCCTGGAGCCATGTCGAGCGCAACGCCCTCGCGTCCGGCGCCACCCATCGACTCCGCGGCGGGAGACACGGCCGCAAACACAGCGCCTTCCGAAGCGCAGATCGGCCCGGACATTTCCACCAACGTCGCCATCAATCCCGCCAACACGGTCAGTCCGATCACGGGCGGGCTGGGCGCTCGCGAGCGCACGCAGGTGACGAGGAGCGTTACGAGGAGCGCATGCGACCCACCTTTCACAATCGACGAAAAGGGGCACAAACGTTACAAGGTCGCTTGTTTGCGCTGATGGCGCGGCCGGTCAAGGCCACCCCGGTCGTGCTCCTCGCCGCCCTGCTCGCTACGATCTTTTCGAGCGCCGGCGCGCGGGCGCGTGATCCGGACGAAACGGACGTATGCGTTGCGGCGTCCGAACAAGGTCAACAGCTCCGCGATGACGGGAAGTATGCGTCGGCGCGCGAGGCCTTTGCGCGGTGTGCTCGAGAAACGTGCCCTTCTCTGGTGAAGCACGATTGCTTGCAGTGGCTGGTGGACCTGGACCAGAGATCACCGACCATCGTGCTTAGCGCCCGCGGCGAGACGGGCGATGATTTGGTCGCGGTTCACGTATTCCTCGACGGCGCACCCATCGCCGAGAAACTCGATGGCGAACCCCTTCGTGTGGACCCCGGCGCGCATAGCGTGAGGTACGAAGCACAGGGCTCCGCGCCCGTCGTGGCGCACGTCGTGATTCGGGCCGGCGAGAAGAATAGGATCCTCGCCGTGCAGTTTACCGACCATGCCCGCGGCCCTCGTGTGGCCGGAGAGGCTCTCCCCGATGCCGCCGCCGAGCGAGGACAACTGCAAGGGGGCGCGCGGGCCCGTCGGACGCCGCTTTTGGCGTGGGCTTTCGGTGGACTGGCCGCGGCGGGGTTCGCGAGCGAAGCCTACTTTGGAATCTCCGGTATGGCCCAACGGAGCCGGGACCTGGCGGCCGGTGGTTGTGCGCCGCGGTGTGGTTCATCGGAGGTCGGGGCCATCCAAACGAACTTCGCCATTGCCGACGTTTCCCTCGGGGTTGGCGTCGTTTCGGCCGGCCTTGCGGTTTACTTCTTTCTTCGCCCCGGCGCCCCGGCGCCGCCCGTGGTCGTGGGCTTCGCGCCCTTGACCGACGGCGCCGCCGGTTCCGTCGGAGGCCGATTCTGACCCTATGTCGAGCATGCGGCGCCAGAAAGACTGCGCCGGCCGCCGTCAGCGCGCGGGAGAGTCGATCAGACGCTCGCCCAGGACTGCAGACATCCTTCCCGCCGAGGCCCGCACCTCCAAGTGCACGGCACGCGCTTGGTCTTGCGGTGCGCACGCGCGGACCGACGCTGCGTGCGCGGCCTCGGCGCGGTCGATTTCTTCGCTCGATGCGTCGAACGCCCGCATCTCGACGCCGGATCCATCGCCCTCTGCGCCCACGATGACGCGCAGGCACGTACCCGCGGGAACGCTCTCCGCAAAAGACAGAGTACGAGCGGAACCGAGGTCAATGGCACGAACGGAGACGTCCTTTCCGTCGATAAGCATGTCCGGACCCACCGCCGCGCGCGCGAGCATTCGCGAAGCCGCCAGCGGGTGTGCCGAGAAGACGGGATCGGTCCATCGTTCCGGTCGGAGCGCGACGGCAAAGGGCCCTGGACGGCCGCGTGTTTCGAGTTCCAGCCGCGCCGGGCCCCTCGCGCAGGCGAATAGCGCGAGCGAGGAGGATGCCTCGCCGGACGCGAGGAGGGCCCCCGCTTCGCTCCAGATGCGACCGAAGACGAGCGCCAGGGGAGCGCCCGCGACCACGTCGACGCGCGCGCAGGGGGCCGACGACGACTTCCATTCCAACGGAACGGCGATGCGGCGTCCGAGGGCGAGCGTGCCCGTGGTGTTGACCACGGGTGCCCCATAACCCCGCTTGGCCAGCAGCGCGTTGCGTGCTGTACTGGCCGCCTCGAGAGCCCGCGGAGTCACGATCCAGGCAACCTGCGGACGCGCCGAAAGATCCTTGGCGACGTCACCGTTGGCGCGCGCGAGGACAACGGCGGCGAGCCCGCGGCCGACGTGGGGACGCACCGAGACGGTTCCATCCATCCCGACTGGCGAACAGATCGTCAGAATTCGTGCGCCGCTTCCTTCGGCCGCCCTGGCGACCACGCGCCCTTCCCCGTCCATGGCCTCGACGTCGAGCAACGCCACGTCATCATCGGGAACGACGATCGCGTCCACGCACTGGTCGGCGACCATGGTCATGGACACGAACGTGGGAACGCGCGCGTCGACCGGCAGCGCGATTCGCTTGAATTCCTCCCATTGCCCGCCAAGCTCGGCTCGATGCGTGCGCACCGCGTCGTCGAGACCGGGCCACGCGTCGGCGGGTCGGGGCTCCTCGCCGAACGTACCGCGTGCGCCGAACGTACGCGCCATGATGACGGCTCGATCCTTTGCGAGGAGCTGCGCCCCCACCGCGACGAGCCCCTCGCCTTCGACCACATGGGCGGCCACGTACACGCGATCGGGATGCGGCGAACACACGATGACCGTAGGATGCACGTCGCGGCCCTCGTCCACGGCAAGCGACGTTCCCTCTTCGGAATAGACGGCGATGTCGACATCATCGATCGACGGCGCACCTCGCGCGTACGCGAGTATGCAATCGTCCCGCGGGACATTGACGAACCCACCGACCCACTCGTTGTCGACCGCTTCACGCGATGCCACGAGCGACGGCGGCCCCGCCCCGAGGCGCATGGCGCGGACGGGAAGGTCCCCCAGCAGAATGTGCCCGTCGAGTTCGCCTGGGGACACTCGCGGCGCTGAGGGTCGCAGGCGCACGAGTGGTACCGCTCGCACCGATGAGGCGGCGCACCCGCTCACCAACGCGAGGGCGCCGAGCAACGCAAACCGGCAACCGGGCGCCACACCTCCTACCACGGCAGCTCCCAGATCCCGCTTTGCAAGCGGTACACGGCGAGGCCCCAACCAAGCAACGGGATTCCGTGCGCCTCGACCTCGGCCCGCGCAACGGAATGCCCTTCGGCGCAGAAGGCTACCGCCGCGCCGTTGTCCTCTACGCCGCGCTCGTCGGCAATGTCCCGAGCTCCAACGTGAACGCGCAGGCCGACTGTGTGCCCGGCACCCTGCACGAGCGCGACGATCGCCAGATAGCAGCCACCGGGTTCGACCTCGACGGGGACCGCGGTGGATCCCGACACGCCTTGGGCCAAGAGAATCGGCTCGGCGGGCAGCCCAGCGACATGACGGGCAAGGAGGATGCGGGCCATCCGGGCGGGCGCTTCGCTCCCCCAAAGCATGGGCAAATGATCCGGTAGCCGCCACGCGCTATGGGACATGAGAACGGACTCGCCGGGCGGCGACCCGGCGAAGAAAATGCCCACGGGGGTTTTCTCGCCAACGCAGACCGCGAGCTCTGCATCCGGGGCGTCCGTATGGTCGCGCGCGAGAAGGTGATCATCGGAAACGTCCCTGAGCTCCGCGTCCAGGTCCAACCTGCCACGGCGCAACGGATGCGCCGCTCGCGGGTCTACGGCAAAAAGAGTCAGCGTATGGCAGCCCGCATCGAGCGTTTCCTCCCCAGTACCGGCCCCGTCGAGCCCGGCCAGCCACGACTGCCGCCTGCCGATCGCGGCGCCGTCACGCTCCGCTCGCGCTTCGGCGACCGTCGCCCGTCTATCGGGCGAAGGCAACGGCGCGAGCGGTCCAGGCTCGGCCAGGGGACCGAGCCGGCCTTCGGCGCGCTCGGGTAGAACCGTGTGCAGCTGCGGCAACGGAGCGCGCGACCGCGCCGCCACGCTCTCGATGGCTCCACGGCCCGAGTCGCTCGTCACCAAAACACGATGCGGTGGCGACTCGCCGCATCGCTCGATGGATAGCGCGCCGGCCTCGCTTGCGATGCGCCGGCTGGGGTCATCGTCGTGGGGGTCTCCGAGGCTCACGTGAAATCCGAAGCCGCGCGCGGAGAGCAAGAGAACGGTCGTGCACTGGCCGTCGGGCAAGTCCGGAAGCACGAAGGCTGCCGTCTCGTCTTCGTTCAGAAAGCGAGAGGGACCCACCGCCACCGTCGCCCCAACGGCCTCCCAGGCCTGCGCGACGCGCTCGACCGCGTCGCGGAGCTCAGCACCCGCTGAGTTCGATCGCACCAGCAAAGCGCAAAAGACAGCTCCGGCGGCCATCGCTCGTCCGCCGCACGGAGCGGTCACGGTTACCGGCCCTCGTCCACCACCTCGAGCGGGCTCTCCACGAATTGGCGCGCGTTCGGCTCCCAGATGAAGAGTTTGCGGTCGTCCACCTGGCCGATGCGCACGCTTGTCACGAGATACGCCAAATCCCACGGAGGCTCCCCCTGTCCCATCTTCGCCACCTCCGCGTCCGTGGCCGAGAAGTAGGCACCGACGTCCAAGTGCGAATGATAAAGAACCTTGACCGGACGCTCCTCTTCTTCTCCTCGACGGATCGCGACTTCGAACCTCATGGAGTCGATATCGAAGTACATACGCCCCGTTCGGGGATACTGCTCCGGATCGAGCTTGTGCAATAAATTCGCTCGATTGGTCATCGGGACGATGCCGTCGATTCGGCGGCCTTCGCCGGCCGGCCCCACGAGGAAACCACAACTCTCCTCGTCGCGTGAGTATGCCAGGCGCGCTTCCTCGTCCACCCTATCGAGGACGCGGCGCGCGATGGCGAGATTTCCGGCAGCCCACGGGTGTTTTTCCAAGTTGCGCATCGGCAATCACCTCGAGCGGATACATTGCCTACCACACGCCCTCGACGCATCGAAACGACGGAGCCTCACCAAACGTACCGTCGCTCCCAGCGCATGGGGGCGAAGTAGCGGTCGCCGCGATCGCACACGATTGCGACCACGCAAGCCCCCTGACCGCTCCGCTGGGCTTCGTCTGCGATCGCGAGCGCCGCAACGATGTTCGCGCCCGAGGAGTGGCCGACATGCAAGCCCTCTTCGCGCGCCAGGCGGTCGGCCATGTCCCAACCGGCCTCGGTCGAAATGGGCATCGTGCGATCGGGGACCTTGGGGTCGAAGATGGGAGGGACGAGACTGCTCGCCATGTGTTTGAGCCCTTCGAGGCCGTGCAGCGCGTTGTCCGGTTCGACGGCCACACACTCGATCCGCCGAGGATGCTCCTTGAGGCGCCTCGCGCAACCCATCATCGTTCCCGTGGTGCCCAAGCCGGCGACGAAATGGGTCATGCGATCGCCGAGCGCTTCGAGCATCTCGCGTCCCGTTCCGTCGTAATGGGCGCGCCAGTTGGACGGATTCGAGTATTGGTCTGGGTAGAAGTATTTGTCCGGGTCCTTCGCAACGATATCGCGAACGACGCGAATGGCGCCGTCCGACCCCTCCATCGGGTCGCTGTAGACGATCTCGGTGCCGAAGCTCTTCGAGATGTCCTTGCGCGCTTTGCTGACGTTCGAAGGCATGACCAAGCGGACGCGAACGCCCAGCGCAGCTCCAAAAAGCGAGTAGGCCACCCCCGTGTTTCCGCTCGTCGAGTCGATGAGAGTCTTGTCGCGGGTCAGCCTTCCATCGGCGAAGGCGTCGAGCATCATCCGCAGCGCGGGACGGTCCTTCACGCTGCCGCCTGGGTTCGCGAACTCCAGCTTGGCCCAGACTTCGACGTTCGGAAGATGGTTCGCGACTTTGCCGAGCCGCACGAGAGGGGTGTTGCCGACCGCGTCGATGACAGACTCGAGCCGACGGCTCCGCACGAGCTTCACAGAGCCCCGTCAATCGCGCGACGAAGAAGAGAGAGCGCGAGGAAGGCCCCTTGGGCCACCGCCCGCGCCGCGGGATCGCGCACGTCGTTCGCCGAGAGCAAGTCGTCGCCGTTCTCGCTCTCGCCCGTCGGGATCACGTCGACGTCGATCGCCGGGTCGATGCTGCGCACCAGCGTCGCGAGACGCTCGGTTCGCACTCGAATGTGACTGACTCCCGCGCCGGCGAGATACCGCGCAGCGACCTCCCCAACCAGGCCGCCGGCGAGCAGGTCCACCCACGTGTGCACGATTCGTGCTTGCCCTGCTTCGCCCACCTCGGCCAACTTCGTTTGACGCTCGTGCCGATGCATCGGACGATGCCTAGCCTCCCGCGATCGCTGGGACGATGCTGATTTGGTCGCCGGCGTGAATGGCCGTCTTGAGACCATCGAGGAAGCGTACGTCTTCTTCGCCGACGTAGATGTTCACGAAGCGGCGAACGCCCTTGTCGTCGAGCAGGCGCTCGCGAATTCCAGGGTGCCGTCGCTCCAGATCCTCGATCACCTCACCCACCGTGAGCCCACTGGCCGGCACCTCGTCGGCCCCACCGGTCAGCGTCCTCAGCGGCGTCGGAATACGCACGATGGTTTCCATTTCTCGCAGTCCTCCTCCTTCAGCCCGCGCAAGCAGGCACAACGTACGCGCTCGATTCAATGCGGCGAATCCGTGGAGCATAGCCGCAGAGCGCGCAGTCGGCGCGGCGTTCGATCCGCCGGCGCCGGAGCGCGCCCGTCCGCCCATCGAACGTCACCAGATGGCCCGATTCCAACGCCCCGTCCACCAGCGAAAGCACCAGGTCCGCGGCGGCCGCTCCGACCACGCCGACCACGGGCCCGAAGACGCCCGCTTCGCCGCAATTGGGTGCATCCTCGCCGGGTAGGTCTTCGAACAAGCACCGGTAACACGGAGCTCCGCCGGCGCCGACGGCGAGCGCAGTACCTATCCACCGCACGGCTGATGCGTGTACGACCGGAACGCGTGCAAGCGCGCACGCGTCGGCCGTGAGAAACTTGGTGGCGAAGTTGTCGCTGCCCTCGAGCACCACGTCGTACCCAGAGACCATGCCCACTGCGTTTTCGGGGAGCAGGCGCGATCGATGCAGACGTATCGAAGCGTGACCGGCCACCTCTGCAAGGGCCTGCGCGGCCGCGTCGAGCTTCGGCGTTCCCACATCGGCGTCGCAGAACAAGATTTGCCGATGGAGATTCGTGCGATCCACGACGTCGTCGTCACACAGCCCGAGTTCGAAGACGCCGGCGCGAGCAAGCGCGAGCGCCGCGGGGCAACCCAGGCCGCCAACGCCGACGATGAGAACCCGCGCGCGACCGCGCGTCATGGCCGAGGCTCCGCGAAATACTCTTCCAGGCTGAAATAGCGCTCGCCGGTGTCCGGCAGAAGGGTAACCACATTCTTGCCGCGGCCGAGTTCGCGGGCCACTTCAAGCGCGACCGACACTGCCGCCCCCGCGCTGATTCCCACGAGCAGACCCTCCCGACGAGCCAGGTGCACCTTCGTTTGCCACGCATCGGCGTCCGTCACCGTGCGCACCTCGTCGACGACCGAAGGGTCGTAGTTCCTGGGGACGAATCCCGCCGCGAGGCCCTGAATTTTCGTGGGGCCCCGCTCCCCGCGCGAGATCGTCGCGCATGATTCGGGCTCGACGGCAACGATGCGCGGAGCGGGCGACAGTTCACGACGAAATACGCGGCCCACACCCGCAATCGTGCCGCCGGTGCCGACGCCGGCCACAAATGCATCGATCGAAAGGCCGCGCATCGCATGGACGATTTCTCGCGCCGTCGTTTCCGAGTGGACGTTCGGGTTGGCCGGATTGTCGAACTGCTGCGGCATGAAGGCGCCCGGGGTGCGCGCCACAACCTCGCGCGCTTTTGCAACGGCGCCCTCGAGCTGGTCGCCCTCGGGGGTGAGGATGACCTCCGCACCGAACGCTTCCAACAGCTGGCGCCGTTCGAGACTCATGCTTTCGGGCATCGCGAGCACGCAGCGATAGCCGCGGACCGCGCACACCATCGCAAGCCCGATTCCGGTGTTGCCGCTCGTGGGCTCGACCACCACACCCCCCGGCAGGAGCTTGCCGGTCCGCTCCGCCTCTTCGATCATGGCGAGGGCAATTCGGTCTTTCACGGAGCCGGCGGGATTCGCCTGCTCGGTCTTCGCCCATACCACCGCCCGCGGCCCGTCGTGCCACGCCGCTCGTATCGCAACGAGCGGAGTATCGCCGACGAGTTCCAGGACGTCGGCGGCCAAGAAGGGGTACGACGGAAGCGACGTGGGCATTGACGCGGCGGATGACCTCTAGCACGCGGCACGGCCGCTGCGCATCGGCGCCGGTCATCGCGTCGCCGGAGCGACGGCCGGCGCTTCGTGGGGCCAGTCGTGCCATAAGGAGCGGGTCATGCAAGGCTCCGAGCAGGCCCGCGCGTTCCATGGAGAGCACCCTCCCATCGATCTGCACGCGGACACGCTCATGTGGGCGCGCTGGTTGGGCTACGACCTCCTCACGCACCACGAGCCCCCGATGTGGCGCGCCGCTTTTGGCGGACACGTCGACTTACCGCGCCTGCGCGAAGGCGGCCTCGGCGCCCAGTTCTTCAGCCTCGTGTCCCTTCCCGTCTTTGGCAAGACCAAGGGCCTCGCAAGGGCGGTAGACGAACAAATCGACGTGCTTCGCGAGGTCATCGAGCGTAATCCCGAAGACTTGCGTCTCGTCCGTACCGCCGCCGAAATTCAGGCATGCAAGGCGGATGGTGCGATGGGGGCCCTCCTGGGGATCGAGGGGGCGCACGCGTTGGAGGGCGAGCTCGAACGCGTCTCCGCGTTTGCCCACCGCGGCGTCCGTTATCTCGGGTTCTTGCATTTCAGCGCCAATGAAGCCGGCTATCCGGCCTACGGAAGCGGACGGCGCGATGACTGCGGCCTTTTGCCATTCGGGTTCGAGCTGGTCCGGCGCTGCGAAGCCGAAGGGGTCTTGGTCGACCTTTCCCACATCAATCGGCGCGGCTCGCTCGACGCGTGCGCGATGGCCAAAAAGCCGCTCATCGTCAGCCATACGGGAGTCCTCGGAGCGTTCGAGCATTGGCGCAACATCGATGATGTCCAGCTTCGCGCCGTGGCCGACACGGGAGGTGTCGTCGGCATCGTGTTCTGTCCCCGGTACCTCGGGGGCGACGGCGTCGAGCCGGTCGTGAAGCACCTGCTCCACATTCTCGACGTGGTGGGGGAGGACGCGCCGGCGCTCGGAAGCGATTGGGACGGCTTCATCGTGCCGACGCGCGAGCTCTCCGATCCTCGCGGACTGCCCCTCCTGACCGACGCCCTTCTTCGCGCGGGGATACCTCATCGCACCCTCGCAAAGATTCTGCGCGGCAACGTGATGCGCGTCCTGGCCGAGGCCTAGAGAGGACTGCCATGCTCGCATCGAATCGCGTCGCTGTAGCCTGTTGAACACCGTCTGACGGCCTGAACCGTGCCCGCTGGACCGGGTCGGCTTCGCTTCTTGACCCGGAGCGTCTCTAAGGTAGGGTCAGGCGCGTTGGCACTGGAAAGCGAGCGGAGGTGAACGCAGGTCCAGGAGGGCTCATTCTCGAGGTCGTCGGCGCCGCCGCGGCAACGGCGATTGGTTCGCTGTTCGCCGCAAGCGATGCGGCCCTGACCGAGATTCCCGAGGGCCGCATGCAAGCTCTCAGCGCGGACCCTGACGGGAGCGGCCGCTCGTTCCGTCGCTTCGCGCATGATCCCGCCCGAGTGCTGTCGCGGTGGCTCGTCGGGCGCGTCGTGGCTCTGAGCCTGGCGAGCGTTCTTTTGAACGACGCGGCGCGCGGCGCGGGCTTGGAGCGAGTGGCGTTCCCCATTGCCGTGCTGGGCGCCGTCCTGACGTACGGGACATTCACTGAGATCGCGTTGACGCTGGCGCGGCGGCGGCCGGAACGAGTGGGTGACCTGGGTCTCGTCTTCCTGCGGCCGCTCGAGTGGATTGTCGCCCCCCTGGCCGATCCGCTCGCGATCCTGGGGAGGGCGGTTAGCCGCCGCGTGCCCAAGGCCCGTCGCATCGATCCGCGTATCACCGAGACGGAAGTCGAATGGGTCGTGAGCGAAGGGGAGAAAGCGGGGGCCATCGCGAACGAGCCGGCGGAGATGATCCGTAAGGTGCTCGATTTCAAGGATCTCACGGCCCGCGAAGTCATGGTGCCGCGTCTCCACATTCGCGGAATCGACGCCGCAACGCCCCTCGCGGACGTCGTCGCAGTCGTCGCGAACGAGAAGCATTCGCGCTACCCGGTTTATCGAGAACACATCGACAACGTCGTTGGCCTTCTCTACGCGAAGGATCTTTTTGCGCTCGTACGCGACGATCGTCTCGAGACCGCAAATCTGCTCGAGGTCATGCGTATTCCCGTGCTTTTCGTCAGCGAGAATCAGTCCGCGGCAAAGATTCTGCGGGATATGCGGTCGCGGCGGCTCCACGTGGGCATCGTCAGCGACGAGTTCGGTGGGACGGCGGGCCTGGTCACCCTGGAAGATATCGTCGCCGAGATCGTCGGCGAGATTCACGACAAGCACGTGGAGGCGGCCATACAGACCATGGGAGACGGCCGCGTCGTCGCGGACGCTTCCGTGGCGCTCACGGAGCTTTCGAAGGCGCTCGGCAGGAGCCTACCGGAGGACGGCGAATTCGAGTCGCTGGGCGGCCTAATCGTGAGTCGAGCGGGCCGCGTTCCCGACGTTGGGACCACGATTCAGATCGGTGAAGTGCAATTGATCGTGCGGGAGGCGGACTCGACGCGAGTGGTCAAAGTGGAGATCGTTTGTGACCCTCCGGCGGCCCCTGTCGCGACGCCGCTCGCATGACGCCGGCCCCGAACGCCGCCCGGCTGTGGACACGAGCTCAGGGAGCGGTTCGGGAGCAGCCGCCGTTGGGCCTTCCCGGATGGTCACCGGACGCGGAGGCCATCGTCGTCTTGCTCGACGGATCGCGCGCCGCGTTGGATGACGCCGTCCTTCTGACCCCCCAAATCCCTGCCGCATGGACGTGTGCTCCGTCGACGCTGGTCATCGTTCTCGGCAGCGCGGCGCGGAGCGGCGGCGTCTGGCGGTGGCTGCTCGCTCCGCGCCGTGTGAAAGTCGCACGCGCCCCTCGGTGCGGTGCGCTACTCGCGTTGGGCTATGTGGACATCGGAGCCGCGATTGATTCGACCGGCTCCGACCTGGTCTGGGGCCACGCCCCCTAAACGGTGTTCAACGAGCTGCGGCGCGATACGAAGCGCCGCCTCTCGTTCAGTCTACTTTGCTCAGCTCATCGGCGAGCTTGGCGGCCGTCTCCTCGAGCCCTGCCTTCGTCTCCGTTATGACACCCTCTGGGGCCTTCTGGCCGTCAATGTCGGCCACGAGGGAGTTCATCGTGCTCACGAGCTGCGCAATCTGTCCTCGCGTCGCGCTAGGGCACAGCTTGTCGAACGTGTTCGGCACGACTGTGACCGCGGCGCCCTCCTTGGGGATACGGTCGCCCTGCAGGCGCGGGAGCTTCACGTTGCCCGACGCGCGCGGATTGGTGAACGTCAGGTCGTTTGGCACGCCATTCTTGTCGTCAGGCGCTATCGGCGTCGCAAGAGGCGCGAGGAATGCCCCCATGTTCGCCGTATCTTTGTCCAGCACGACGACATACGAGATCGGGAGTTGCCCGGGGGGCCGGCTCAGCTCCTCCGTGATCGGCTTTTCCAGCTTCGAGAGAAGCCCGACGACCAAGTCCTTCTTGTCGTTCAGCGCCTGAACGCGGGTAATGAAATCGAAGAGCTGGCGTGTCGTCTCCGCTGGGACGCCGCTGAACCGACGGCCAAAGAGCTTGTCCCCGGCGAAGTCGACGTTCATGCCCGCGAGTTCCTGGCCTAGCGCCGCCGGAAACTTACGGTCAGCGATCAGCGATTTGCCTCCGTCTTGCAGCTTCGTCTTGACCTGGTCCAGCGAATCCTTCGCCTTCAAGAGATCCGCGGAAAGATCGTGTGCGTCTCGCACGCCTTGCGAGCGCGCAGCCCCCTGCGAAGCCGCGTTGCCGCCCACCCACCCGAGCACCAGCAGCACGCCTCCGACGACGATACCGGCCATCAGACCGGCTCTGAAGCCGCCCTTTCGGGCCTGACGCACGACGCCATCATCCAGTTCGATGCGCTGGCCCAGGACGGGAGCCGACGGCTTGAAGGGTTGCGCGACGGCGGCCAGCGGGTCAAACGCGGCTGGAGGCCGGGCCGACATGGTGGCTCGCGCCGTGCCAGGCGCCACGGCCGGGGGCGATGCGGGCATCATCGAGGGAGGACGCAAAGGCGCCATCGACGGCGCTGCCGCGCCTCCCATCGCAGGCGGCGGCGGCGTGGCCGTTCCGGGACCTCCCATCTTTTGCAGACGGGACTTGAGATCGATCTTCGGCTTTCTGTCTTCCGCCATCGGCGGCGAGACCTTACGTGCCCCCGCGCTCGTGTGTCAACGTAACGCGCGCCGTTGCGCGCCGCTTTCTCGTACTTTTTCGCCGTCAGTTGGGACGTCATCCCGTGTCGGATAAAACGGCCGCTCATGCGCGAATAACACCGTGGTGTTTGACCGATCTGCTCGTGCCCACCATGCTTGCCGGAGCTTGCGAATGGCCGTTCGAGTTCTCGTCGTCGACAACTATGATTCGTTCACCTTTAACCTCGTGCAATACCTGGGCGAGCTCGGAGCGTCAGTTGACGTTCGCAAGAACGACGGAATCGACGTCGCCGGGGTGACAGCCCTCGCGCCGGACGCGGTGCTTATCTCACCCGGCCCCTGCACCCCCAACGAGGCCGGCGTATCGCTCGCCGTGGTGCTGGCGTTTGGCGGTCTGCTGCCCATTCTCGGCGTGTGTCTCGGCCATCAGGCGATCGGTCAAGCCTACGGCGGTCTCGTCGTTCGGGCTGAACGTCTCATGCACGGAAGAACGTCGCCCATCCTCCACGACGGCCGGGGCCTCTTCGCTGGCCTCCCCTTGCCTTTCGATGCTACGCGCTACCATTCGCTCTTGGTCGACCGCGGGTCCCTTCCCTCCTGCCTCGAAGTCAGCGCCTGGACGGCGGAGGGTGAAATCATGGGCCTGCGCCATCGCACCCACCCCGTGGAGGGCGTCCAATTTCACCCCGAGAGCGTGCTTACCCCGCACGGCAAGCGCCTCATCTCCAACTGGCTGGCGCAAGTCGCGGCCGGCGCACGGCGGCGGACCCGGTCATGAGCGTGGACTTCCGCACGCTTCTCACGAGGCTCATTGTGCGGGCAGCCGCACGCGAGAGCCCCGCTCCGGGGGATGTCGGCGCGGGTTTCGAGGCTATCCTCGCCGGAGCGTGGACTCCAGCCCAGGTCGCGGCGTTCATGGTCGTGCTGCGGATCGCCGGAGACACCGCGGAGACGATCGCCGAAGCGGCTGACGTCGTCCGCGGGACGATGGTTGCGGTCGAGCACGAATTCCCGGTGTTGGTCGACACCTGCGGCACAGGGGGAGACGGGGCCAACACGCTCAATCTGTCAAGCGCCGCGGCTGTGGTCGTTGCAGCGTGCGGGCTGCCTGTGGCCAAGCACGGCAACCGTTCCGCCTCAAGCCGCTGTGGAAGCGCGGACGTCTTCGAAGCGATGGGCATCCCGCTCGACACTCCCACGGCGCAGCAGGGCGATATCCTGAGGGAGGCCGGAATCGCGTTTCTCTTCGCTCCGGCGCACCACCCCGCGCTCCGCCACGCCGGCCAGGCGCGCCGAGAGCTTGGGACACGCACGATCTTCAACGTGCTCGGCCCGTTGGTCAACCCCGCACGGGCGAGCCATTCCCTCGTCGGCGTCTATGAGGACGCTCTCCGGCCCACCGTGGCCCGAGCGCTGGGGCGCCTGGGGGTGAAGCAAGCGTGGGTCGTGCACGGAGAGGACGGCCTCGACGAAGTAAGCCCTTGCGGGCCCACGGCCGTCAGTCAATTGATGCCCAACGGGGAGATTCGCGAGATGGTCGTGACACCGGAGGACTTCGGGATCGCCCGTTTGGCGTCCTCGGCGCTGGCGGGTGGGGACGTCGAGGACAACGCTCGCGCTCTTCGCGCGATTATCGACGGAGAATCTCATCCTGCCCGCGACGCGGTCCTGATCAACGCAGCTGCCGCAATCGCGGTGGCGACAGGCGATGGCCTGCGGGGCTGTGCCGAGCGCGCCCGGGCCGCGATGAATCGGGGAGCCGTGCGTCGCACGTTCGACCGATGGAAGAGCGTGGCGCTCCGCGCGAGGGACGCGTGAGCCGGCTCGCCGCTATTCTCGACAGCAAACGTCGTGAGATCGCGATGTTGGCGAAGCGGACGCAGCGAGCTATTGGACCCCGCGCCCCTTTGGATGTGGTCAACGCCCTGCGGCGAACGGAGGGCGCTGCGCTCCGGCTCGTGGCCGAGGTCAAGCTACGAAGCCCGAGCGCGGGTCCGATGTCGCGCGCTCTGTCGCCGGCGGAGCGCGCAAAGGCCTACGCCGAAGCGTCGGCGTCGATGATTAGCGTGCTCTGCGACGGACCTTACTTCGACGGGTCCTGGGAACACGTGGCGAATGCGCGCGCGGGGCTGGACGAGGCCCAAATGCCACTCCCCATTTTGGCGAAGGAGTTCGTTCTGGACGAAAGCCAGATCGACGAAGCGCACTACTGGGGTGCCGACGCCGTACTTCTCATCGCCAGGATCGTGTCGCCGGCTCGGCTCGCGGAACTCGCAGAGCACGCACGTGCGGCGCAGCTGGAGCCGCTCATCGAAGTAGCAGACGAACCGGAGCTGGCCGCGGCCCTCGCGGCACGAGCGCGCGTCATCGGGGTCAACGCGCGCGACCTTGAGACGCTGGCCATTGACGCAGACCGTGCCGCACACGTGCTCGCCGCGATTCCGCCCGACCTCGTCGCAGTACATCTCTCGGGCATCCGTGACCCGGACGACGTGGCCTGGGTCGCAGCGGGCCGCGCGGACGCAGCCCTCATCGGGGAGGCGCTGATGCGCGACGAGGACCCGCGCCCGCGCTTGCGCGCCATGATTTCCGCGGCAGCGGGGAGGTACCCCCTCCCATGAGCTACGGATGACCCGCCAAACTTCGTCCTGTCGGTCGGTTTCAAGTACGCTTCGCTGCCTTGGATCTCCAGGGTTGGATCGACGCCTACCTCGATCATTTGAGGGTCGAGCGCGGACTCGCGGGAAACACCCTCGAGGCCTACGCGCGGGACCTCAACGCGCTGGCTGCGTTTACGGGCGGTTCGACTGATCCCCCCGCGGTCCGGGGGGATACCCTCTCGTCGCTCATGGCGGACAACATCGGCCGCGGCTTCGGCCCGCGGTCGACCGCACGCCAGCTGTCGGCGATCCGCGGTTTCTTTCGATTCCTGGTTCGCGAGCGGGTCGTGGCCGAGGATCCGACGATGGGACTCGATCGCCCGAAGATCGGGCGCAGGTTGCCGCGTGTGCTTTCTTTCGAGGAAGTCACCGAGCTGCTCGCGGCTCCGGATCTCGCGACCGATCGCGGCCGGACGCACGCCGCAATGCTTCACTTGATGTACGCGTCGGGTCTCCGTGTGAGCGAGCTGTGCGCGCTTCGCGTCGCCGACCTCGATCTTACCCGAGGTGTCGTTCGAGCCAACGGTAAGGGCGGCAAGCGGCGGCTCGTGCCCGTGGGTGAAATCGCGATGGACCGTGTGACCTCCTATCTGGAGACGGTTCGCGGTAAGCAAGTGGGGAGCCTCCACGGGAACGCAGGCGAGACCGTTCTCTTCGTTTCACCCCGCGGCGGCCGATTCACCCGCGATGGATTCTGGAAAATGATTCGCCGCTACGCCTTGGGAGTCGGAATCTCCCCGCTTCCGTCGCCCCACAAGTTGCGCCACTCGTTCGCCACTCATTTGCTCCGCGGCGGCGCCGACTTGCGAGCGGTTCAAGCCATGCTCGGCCACGCCGATCTGAGCACCACCGAAATTTATACGCACGTCGCCGCGGACCACGTTCACGCCGTGCACGCAAGGTCGCACCCGCGAGCATGAGAAAGCGCACGAGGGCCTCCGAGCCCAGTGCTAGGTTCGAGGGAGGCCATGAGTGCCTCGTTCCAGCGATTTGATCCGACGGGACCGGAAATACCGATCATCGTCGAAGTCCCACACGCCGGGCTTGAGCTCGCGGCGCCGTTCCTCGAGCCCATCGCCGCCCCCGCCCGCGCGATTGCGCGAGACGCCGATCTCTACGTGGACGCCCTGTACGAGGACGCGCCCGCCGAAGGGGCCACCGTGCTCGTCGCGCGGGCGTCGCGCTACGTCATCGACGTGAACCGTGGCGAGGACGACATCGACTCCGATGTGGCCGAGGGGGGTCGGAGCGACGTTCGTTTGCAGCACGGCCTCATTTGGCGCACGACGAGCGACGGCGAACCAGTGCTTACCCGCCGCCTGACTTCTGCCGAGCTCCGCGAGCGGCTCGAGCTCGTGTGGCGTCCGTACCATCGCGAACTCGCCAGCATCATCGACCGCAAGCGCGCGCGCTTCGGGACAGCGGTCGTTCTCGCCGCGCACTCCATGCCGAGCCTGGAGCGGGGTCTTCACGGGCCGCGTCACGCTCCAGCCAACGCGACCGGGCGGGACCGATCCGAGCCCCGGGCGGACGTCGTCCCCGGCTCGCGCGGCCGAAAGAGCGCCGCGCCGCAATACATCGACGCCGTCGAGGACCACGCACTGGGCCATGGTTGGACCGTGCGCCACGACGACCCGTACGCCGGGGGCTTTACGACGCAGTACTACGGGCGCCCTTCCGAGCACGTGCACGCCGTCCAGGTCGAGCTCGCACGGCGCTTGTATCTGGACGAAGAAACGCTCCGGCCATTGCCAAGCTTCAGCGGAGTTCGCTTCTGGTGCCGCGCGCTGGTGGCGAGGCTAGGTCGCCTTGCCCTTGCGAAAGCCGCCCAATAGTGATTCGCGTCCCGCCCGGCTGCGCCGAACACGCGAACGAGCGTCTTTCCTCCGCGGAGGTCGACGTCGAGCCGTATCGCTCCCCTCGACGTGACGTGCAGCCAAGGCTGCGAGAACAGAGATCGAGCGAAGCGATTCGAGCCGGAGCGAAGCGCGCAGGGTGACCCGGGGTTCTCACTAAGGCGGCCCTTGACAGATGGCTAGATCTCGACCTAGCCTCCGCCGCCCTTCATGGCCAAGAGCGATATTACCGGCAAGCGCAGGCTCAAGGCGCACAACGTCTCGCACTCGAACATCAAGACGAACCGCTGGCAGCACGTCAACGTGCAGCGGCGTCGCGTCTGGGTTCCTGAGCTGAAGCGTTTCGTCTCCTTGAATCTCACGACGCGCGATATCCGAACCATCGACAAGATCGGCGTCACCGAGTACGCACGACGCTACGGCGTGAATCTCGGGCGACTGTAACCGCCGTCCTTCTGCGCTACGATGAGGCTCGATGAGCCTGCGCAGTAGCCTCTTGGCGTTCCATTCCGTCAGGCCTCCGGCCAGTTGTTCTGCAAGGACGTCCCGCGATTGGGTTCCGCTCGCGGCCCTACTCGGGGGCGCTGTGGCAAGCTGCGCAACCAAGGGCACGATCGGCACCCTCCCCGCGCAGCCGAGCCAGAGCTCAGGCTCGACGTCAGGCGGGTCCAGCGGCGGGCCTTTCTTGGTGGGTACTCCATCCGAGGGCGGCGCGTCACTCACCAGCAGCCCGTCTGACAACCCACCGGCCGCGAACAGCGTGCCGGTGTTCACCGGTCCTCTCGCGGGCCCGTTTACCGATCTGCCTACCGATGCGGTTCTCGACATGCCGGACGGCGGAGGCATGCAGGCGCCTGCGAATGCAGCGCAGCTGTTCGGGCCTTCCACGCAGGGAGCGGCGAGCGGGGGTCCGTGCTTGCTGGAGCCCGAAGTGGGCTCGCTTTATCCGAACAATTGGCTTCGCCCACGGTTCGCTTGGATTGGAACGAACGGGGCCAATCTCTTCGAGCTCCGCTTGCACGTCGATAACCAGGCGAACGATCTGCTCGTTTACACAACGCAGACACAATGGACGATGCCGAAGGCCATGTGGGACGCGCTCCGGGCCGATTCGCAAGACGTGCCGATGACCGTCAGCGTGCGCAGCGGCCGGGTCGATGGGACGACGCTCTCGGCGGAGGCGCTTGGCTCGAGCGGACCTATCGGCATTGCTCCGGTCGGAGCGCCGGGCAGCATCGTGTACTGGGCGATCGTGAATTACATGGGCCAGACAGGGATGGCAGGCACGGGCGTTCTCGACGGGTTTAGCGTCGGTGACGAGAGCGTAGTGACCGTGTTGACGGGCCCCCAGGTCCAAGAAAGCGCGGCGCCGGCTGCAAACCGTGCATGCATCGGGTGCCACGCGGCGACGCCCGACGGGCTGGGCGTGGGCTTCCAGGCCGAGTGGTTGGGGCCCGGCGGCTACAACAATAGCATCGCGACTCTGGGTCAGGACGCGTCCCCAGGAGGAATCCCATCCTTCTTGACGCCCGCGGCCGGGGCCGAGCTCGCAACGCTGGCGGGCGCACCGACCTATTCGGCCGCCCACTGGACCCAGGGGGACCACACCGAGATTCTCGCCAACACGGGCGATCTCACGTGGGTCGACTTGGAGGGAACGGGGACCAACATCTCGGGGGTGATCCCGCGCAGCCTGGGGCCCGGCGCCGGCGACCCGCACTCCGCCACGGCTCCCACCTGGAGTCACAGCGGGTCCACCATCGTCTATACGTCAGTGGCGACGGGGAACGGCGGGTCGATCGTCAACGGGCGCCCGGCCAACGGTCCCATGGATCTCTACACGGTGCCCTATAACAACAGGGCGGGCGGGAACGCTACGCCGCTCGCCGGCGCGTCGGACCCCGCGAGCAACGAGTATTATCCCGCGTTTTCTCCTGACGACCAGTACGTCGCCTTCGTCAATTTGGCCGGCAATGGCCAAACGTACAACAGCGGCGGCGACGAGATGGACATCGTACCCGCTGCGGGCGGAACCGCGACGCGACTCGAGGCGAACGATCCACCGGCGTGCAGCGGCGCCACCAGCCCAGGCGTGACCAACAGCTGGCCCCGGTGGTCGCCCAGCGTCCAGACCGTCGCCGCGCTTGCCAATACGACGTACTACTGGATCGTGTTTAGTTCGACGCGTCCCAATCTAACCAATGGCAATTACGGTCCACCGCAGCTTTACATCTCGCCCGTGACGATTGACGCAAAGGGGATGGTGACGACCTATCACTCGCTCTATCTCTGGAACCAGTCCCCAACGGCCGAAAATCACTTGCCCGCTTGGGACGTATTCCAGATTCCTCCGGTGCCGGTCACCAGCGCTCCCCCCCGCTGACTGGCGCTGCCCGCGATTCGGCCGCAAACGGTCCCTCGCGAACGCCCGTCCCCGGCGTTGCGGCACGCCTCGTCCACCGGTGTGGTACGTACGTTCGGCGTGGAAGCGAAGTCCGCGGTAATCGCCTCGTCCCTGCGGCGCATGCTCGCCGCGTCGGGGCAAGTCTTTGCGATGGACTTCCGGTCCCTCGCCGCGCTCCGGATCGCGACGGGCGCCATCCTGATTTACGATCTCTGCGACCGAGCGCGGTTTCTCGAAGACCACTACACGGACTTCGGTGTCCTCCCCCGAGCAACGGCGCTGAAACTCGACCCGACGATCTTCTCCCTCCATTTGGCTGGGGGAACCGTTGGGTTTCAGGCGCTCCTGTTCGCGATCGCGCTCGTGGCCGGGTTGTTCGTTCTGCTCGGCTACCGCACGCGCGTGGCGACGATCGTGTCGTGGGTCTTCGCTCTCTCTCTACAGAACCGTAATGCTGCCATTTTCCATACCGCAGACCTTTACCTGCGGCTCCTCGTCTTCTGGCAAATCTTCCTGCCGACCCATCGAGCCTTTTCTCTGGATGGGCGACTCGCCCAGCGCAAGGCGGTGGCGGTCGTGGAGGGCGGCCCGTCGCTGCCCGCACGAATTCGATCAATGTTCGAAGCCGGGCCGACCGGAGCAACCGCGCAAGCGGATCAAACGACGAGCTTTGCCACCCTGGGTCTGACTCTCCAAGTGCTCCTCGTTTACCTGATGACCGCGTGGTACAAAGCGACCGGGGGCTTGAAATACTGGTGGACGTCCGGGAGCATGCTCTCTCTCGTTCTGCGGGACGAGAACTACGCCACCGCGTTGGGCGGTTGGGTCGCACGGCTTCCGAGCGGGATGCTCGTCTGGATGTCCCGCTACGTCCTCACCCTCGAAAGCGTGGGTCCGTGGTCGATCCTGCTAACCTTCCGATTTCCGAGAATTCGAACGGCGCTCATCGTCAATTTCGTGCTGTTTCACCTGGGCACGTCGCTCATGATGCAACTGGGCTTGTTCCCGGCCGTGAGCATGACGGCTTGGCTGGCGTTCTTGCCGTCAGCGCTCTGGCGTGGTTTCAAGGTCGCGTCCACAGGCCCGAGCGTCTACAGCCGGCGTGCTTTTCGTCTCGTGCACGCGCTGCCGTTACTGCCCATCGCCGTAGTCCTGTCGGATAACTTGGAGCAGTTGACGAAAGGCAAGCTTCCGATGCCGGAGGTCTTTGGATCGCTCGGGGCCACCCTGGGGCTGGAGCAGGCGTGGTCCATGTTCTCCATTCCCCGATCCGAGTGCGGTTGGCTGGTCATTCCCGGCCGGTTCGGCAACGGGAAGGAGATCGATTTGCTCACGGGAAAGCCGGTCACATGGCAGAAACCGAAGACGATCACCGAGACAGACCCTTCCGACCGCTGGAGAACGTATTTCGCCCGCATTTACGGGACCACCTATGGTGATCATCGGGACTATTACGCGGGATATCTGTGCCGAGTCCACAATCGGGGTCGCGCGACTCCGCAGGATGGCCTCAAGGCCTTCGAGATTTGGTACATGCAGATCAATATTCCGGAGGGCCAGACAGAGGCGCAGCCGCCGCAAAAGGTGCAGCGCTACGCGGCGACTTGCGAAGACGGGTACTACTGAGGCTCTCGGCGCTCAGGGTGACGCTGGTTTTTCACTAGTGCCGCTCGGCAGAGGTTTTGTCCTCAGTTTGGCATGGCGAGGTGCCAAGACTTTGGACGATAGGACCAACGGAACGGCGGTTTGTCCTGCGCGTTGAACCATAGAAGGTAGCGGTAGATGGCCTCGCGAAGATCGTCGAGAGAGCCGAAGGAGGCCCGTGTGTAGGTTCCAGAAACTCTGGCCGCTTTTTTCCAGAAAATATGACCTCTGGGGCCGGCGCTTCAGCCGGGCGTTCTTCGGGTGGCAGGTGGCGAGTTCGAGCGGAGGGACCGTCGAGGCGAAGGAGTCGTCCGCGCTCGAGGATGCGGTCGACGATGGCGGCGGCGAGGTCGTCATCGTGGAGGACCTGGCCCCATCGGTCGGGGTCTTTGTTGGTGGTGAAGATCATGGCGCGCTTGCGAATGTGGCGCTCGTTGACGACGTGGAAGAGCGAATTGGCAGCGTCGTCGCCGTAGGCGAGATAGCCGACTTCATCGACGACCAAGACGTGGGGGCGAACGAAGTCGGCGAGCGCACGACGCAATCTGCCCTCGCGGCTGGCGGCGGAGAGGGCATCGATGAGCGCCGCGGCCGTCACGAACGCCGCGTCGAAGCCGTTCTGGATCGCGCGGTACGCGAGGGCGATAGCCAGGTGCGTCTTTCCCCGACCCGGCTTGCCGAAGAGGATGAGCGAGCGCCCCTCGGTCACGAAGTCGGGCGACAAGAACGAGCCCATGGTGGTGAGCCGTAGGGTCGACTGGAAGGTGAAGTCGAACTCGTCGATGGTCTTGAGGAACGGGAATTTCGCCGCGTGCGTCGCGCGGCGCAGGCGCGTTCCCTTGCGATGCGCGACCTCCTCTTCGATCAGGACGCGCAGGAAGGTCTCATACCCAAGCTGCTCTTGCTCGGCACGCGCGACGAGGTCTCGCCAGATGCGGCGGGCGTTGGCCAGGTGCAATCGTTTCAAGCCCGGGTCCAGCGAGGGCGCGGAGGCTTCGGTCACGATGCACCCCCTCGCCGGCGCGCGCGGGCAGCGCCTCGCGGAAAGAGCACGAGTTGGCCGCGCGCGTGCGCTCCTCGCGCCGCGTCCTGCGGGCGCGGCTGCTGCGGTGCGCGCAATTGTTGCTCGAGCTGACGCTCGACGGCGGAGGCGGTGAACGACTGGTCCTTCGAGGCCGAGGCGAGCGCCTCGCGCATCATGTCTTCCCCGTGGTCGACCAACAGCGTGTGGAGTCGCTCGACGACGGAGGGCCAATCGCGCGTGCGCCGGTGAACGACCTCGGTGAAGAACTCGAGGGCCACGGGGCCAAGCTCCAAGAGCTGCTGGCGCTGCTCGTACAGCTTGCCGCGTTTGCCGAACACGGAAGCCACCCGCGCCGCGCGGTGCTCGGGCGGAGCCTCCATAGGCTCGTTTTTAGCGCGTCGGCGCTGGGTCGTCGTGAAGCGCCCGGCCTCGATACGGATGCGGTCCTCGAACACGAACAGGGTCGCCGGGCAGTGCGTCGCCTCCGGGGCGACCATGTACCGCGCCCCCTCGAACACGATGTGTCCGGAGGGGCCTACGCTCGCGGGAACGCGCACGGCCAGATTTTCCGGAAGCACTCCGAGAGGGCGCAGGCGCGTGAGCTCCTCCCGCCGACGCGTTTCCGGAATAACCTGAGTGGCCCGATTGGGCCGCACCGTGTTGGTCTCATGCAGCCATGCTCCCAGCTGCTCGTCCAGGTCGTCGCGGTCGCGGAAGACACGGCCCTTGAAGAACGAATTCTTCACCCACTTCACGATCGCTTCGACGGTGCCCTTCTGGTTGCCGCTGCGGGGGGCGCACATCTCGATGCCGACGCCCATCTCGAGCACGGCTTGCGCGAAGGTCGAGTTGAACCGCCGCACGTCGCGCGACAGGCCTCGCCCCTCGAGCACGACGGTCCTGGGGCGATCGAAAACAGCCAGCAGCGGCACTCCGCCGAAGGCCTGGAAGTGCCGGCAGAGGCAGCGGATCAGCGTCTCTGCCCGCTGATCGTCGACGATCGTGATCTGCGCGAAGCGTGAGTACTTGAGCCGGGAGGCGAAGAACTGCACGCGCTCGACGCTGCCGCGCTCGAATCTCACTTCGACTTCGCCGAAGTCATGCTGAGAGAACTCACCCGGCAGGCCGTCAAAGAGCACGACGGGCGGGGCGACCTTCGGTCGAAGCGCGGCCACCATCGCGTAAAACGCCGACTTCGCTCCCGCATAGCCCTTCGCCTTGGCGCGCCGAAGCAGCTCCTGCGTGGCCGCCTGGGGCTCGCTCGCCAGCCAGGCACGGACCTCGTCGGCGACGGGCACGGTGCTCGAGGGTCGACCGATTCGTCGCCGCCTCGCTTCCCGCGACTCGTCGACGTGGGCGACGGCGTCCTCCTGCGCCACTCGACGTACCGTTTTTAGCGAGGCGCCCGTCCGCTCCGCGACGTCCCGCTGAGCATGCCCCGCTTCGAGAAGAACCTGGATCTTGTGCCGCTCCAGCAACGACAGCATCTCTGAGTCGTGAGGCTGCCGCGCCATGTTGCTCGTCGACTTAATCATCTTCTGACCTCTGCAGTGAGGGGTCAGATTTTCCGGAACGGATCGGGCCAGATTTTCCGGAACTCACAGACGGCATAGGCAGATGGCGGCTGAATCGGAGCAGGGTCCGTATCTTGCGCAGGATGGCGACGACTTTCTTATTCCGTGGTGTCATGCACGCGAACCAATTGCCCGTCCTGTTGCTCCGCACCCAGCGGAACTCGAAGCCGAGAAATGCGAAGGACGCGCTCGTGTCCGTCATGCACACGGTACGCGTCTTTTCGGCATTCAACGACACGCCGATCGCTCCGGCCTCTTCGCCGATGCGCTCGAGCGCCCTGGTAGCCCATCGACGCCCTTTTTCCGAATCCGGCGCGAGGACCACCATGTCGTCCAGGTAACGAACGTAAGTGAGGAAGTCGGCCCCCCGATCCATTGCATGGTCGAGGTCATTCAGTGCCAGGTTCGCGAGCAGCGGCGAAAGCGGAGACCCTGCCGACGCCCATCTCGAGCACGGCTTGCGCGAAGGTCGAGTTGAACCGCCGCACGTCGCGCGACAGGCCTCGCCCCTCGAGCACGACGGTCCTGGGGCGATCGAAAACAGCCAGCAGCGGCACTCCGCCGAAGGCCTGGAAGTGCCGGCAGAGGCAGCGGATCAGCGTCTCTGCCCGCTGATCGTCGACGATCGTGATCTGCGCGAAGCGTGAGTACTTGAGCCGGGAGGCGAAGAACTGCACGCGCTCGACGCTGCCGCGCTCGAATCTCACTTCGACTTCGCCGAAGTCATGCTGAGAGAACTCACCCGGCAGGCCGTCAAAGAGCACGACGGGCGGGGCGACCTTCGGTCGAAGCGCGGCCACCATCGCGTAAAACGCCGACTTCGCTCCCGCATAGCCCTTCGCCTTGGCGCGCCGAAGCAGCTCCTGCGTGGCCGCCTGGGGCTCGCTCGCCAGCCAGGCACGGACCTCGTCGGCGACGGGCACGGTGCTCGAGGGTCGACCGATTCGTCGCCGCCTCGCTTCCCGCGACTCGTCGACGTGGGCGACGGCGTCCTCCTGCGCCACTCGACGTACCGTTTTTAGCGAGGCGCCCGTCCGCTCCGCGACGTCCCGCTGAGCATGCCCCGCTTCGAGAAGAACCTGGATCTTGTGCCGCTCCAGCAACGACAGCATCTCTGAGTCGTGAGGCTGCCGCGCCATGTTGCTCGTCGACTTAATCATCTTCTGACCTCTGCAGTGAGGGGTCAGATTTTCCGGAACGGATCGGGCCAGATTTTCCGGAACTCACATGAGGAATTCCGCATTCCCCGCCGCTCTTGAGAAACTGCTTGATAAGCGCCAGTAACGCCCCGTCTCGTAGCCTACGAGCGACTTTTTCGAGGATTCGATCGTGTCGAATCGCATCGAAGTAGCGCGATAGGTCTACGTCGACGACGCGATGACGGCGGCGCAAAACTGCATGGTTTACTCGCTCGAGTGCCTGGTGCGCTGAACGTCCCGGACGTGCTCCAAAGGAGCTGTCCGAGAAGTCCGCCTCGAAGATCGGTTCCATCACCAGTCGGATGGCTCCTTGGACCACGCGATCGCGAATCGATGGAATCGAGATCACGCGTACCTTGTTGCCTTCCTTTGGAATCTCCCTTCGACGATATGGCAGTGGGCTGTACGTCCCTTCGCGAAGCTGGGCGGCGAGTTCGTAAAGAAACGCGTCGCGGCCTCGCGTCTCGATCGCCTCGAACGTCTCACCGTCGACCCCTGGTGCGCCTGCATTGCGTTTGGCTTCCAGGTAGGCCGCTTCAAGCGTCGTGGCTTTCAAGATGTGTACGTGCATGCCCCAGAATCGATGTGCGGGTGCGGATTTCGCCCGATGGCCTATCTTCGCTCGAAGTTCCTGCAGACTGATGGTGGGCTTTGTCATCCCGCTCCTGCCTCGCCTCTTGCTCCGTGTGCCTCCGGCAGGGCCCCTTTGCTCCACGGGCGTTACCCCGCTTCGTCGCTACTATGGGCCCGTCCGCCAGACCGTATCCTTCGCCGAACTTCGCCTCGCGGCTCGACCGGCTACCTTGCTTCCGCGGATTTTCTCCGCGGGGTTACGGCCCTTCCCTGCTTCCACCCATGCCCTTGTGCGCGTGCTGCCGTCCTTTACCCCGCCGGGTGACCGACACGCGGGTCGCGCGTTTCGTATCGGCCTACCGCCTTCGCCGTTTTGTGGCCGGCTCGGCTCCCGGATTGCAGTTTACGAGGCCTCGTCTAGACGTTCACTCGTCGTTGCGGCCCGCGCACTCGCTCACCACGCTTGAACGTGGCTTGGTCGGTGGGCTTCACCTTGCGGTGCCACCCTAGCTTTGCGGTTGCGACCTTTTACCGCTTCAGGACTTTCACCCTATGGATCCATGAGTTCCTCCAGGCATCACCACAAAGTTTCTGACACTCCCCAGTGGAAAAGGTCTCGCTCAAAGGGCGTCGCAATCAGTACGAAGATGAGTTGTTGGAGAGGCTCCGGGAGTGCGTCCCCGAGCCGGTTCACGTCACCATCACGGCCGATCGAGGCTTTGGCGACCAGAAACGATATGAGCAGATTCGTACGCTCGGGTTCCACTACGTCATTCGGTTCCGCCAGGACATCCTGCTCACCACCGAGTTCGGCGAACAAAAGCCCGCGATCGAGTGGCTGCATGCAAGCGGGCGAGCCCGCATGCTCGCCATCCCCTCAAATAATGCCGAGAAGTTCGCGGAGAAACGCCTGCTCCCTCACGAGCCGCTCGAGGCTGCGCTCTACCTGCATCGTCGCTCGCTCTTCGACAAGGTGCAGCTCGTTTACTACGACACGACCAGCACCTACTTCGAGTGCGATGAGCCGGGCGACGAGCCCGAGCTGTATGGGCTGAGACAGAAAGGTTATTCGCGCGATCTGCGCCCCGACCGTCGGCAGATCGTCATTGGCCTCGCGGTCGATCAGAATGGGTTGCCCATCGCATCCGATGTGCACAGCGGGGAAACCAACGACGGCGTCACGGTGGTTCCGATGCTCACGCGATTACGAAGCCTCGGCCTGTCACGCGTCGTATGGGTGGCCGATCGCCACTCGGTTCGCGTTCCAGCGACAACGGATGGCCGCTAAGCCCCGTTACGTCGATTCCCTGCCGTTCGGACTCTCGGTCGGCCGACACCGTTTCGACGACCTACTCGCCACCGTTTCGACGACCTACTCGCCGAGCGTGAGCAGGGCGCGATCGCGCAGCCCCGCGAGATCCTCGCCGAGCGTCGCGACGAGCGCCGCGAGCTCGCCGTCGCCCACGGGCGCCTTCTTCGACGCCGGCGACGTCCCCAGCTTGCGGCGGATCCCCGCCATCGTCTCGCGGATCGCGGGCTCGCCACGCTGCCAGACGTAGTTGCGCGAGCGGTGCTCGTGCGCGATGCCGGCGAGCGTGCGTTCGATCGTCGAGACCGCGGCGCCGGCGTCGGCGAGCGCCGCGAGGTAGATGGCGACCGTCGCCGGCGCCGCCGGGCACAAGACGAGTCCGCGCGACGTGCACCACCCGTCGAAGCCGGCGAAGCTCGTTCGGTACGCGCGCCGGGTGCTCTTCGCCTTGCCCTCCTCGATGTAGCGTCGGGCGCTCTCAACAAGCTGCTCGATCGGCTCAACATCCGTCGGGGTGCGTCGGGCGAGGGGGGCGGGCATGGGGTCCTTGAGGGTAGGCGGCTGGGGTCCGGGAAAGTAACAAAGCACCGCGTCTCGATAGCTCTGTCGGCGGATAGCTCCGACATTCGGGCGCGGTCGTTGCGAAGCCTCACGCTCGCGTGGCACCGCACGGACCGTTTCTAAGCTTCGCGTTGCCCGTCGTACTTCGGCGCGCCGAGGCGCTCCTTCATGAAGTCGACGAACGCCCGCACGTTCGGGGAGAGCTCTCGCTTGCTGGCGAAGACAATGTTCACGTCGAGAGGGGGGATCGACCACTCTGGGAAGAGCGGCACGAGCTGGCCGGAAGCCAATGCGGGTCGACAGCAGTAGGCGGAGAGGACGCCGATGCCTGCGCCGTTTACGACTAGCTTGTTGATCGCCGACTCTTCGTTCACGCTCACCCGAGCCGGAATCTCGAGCTTCTTCGTTTCGCCGTCCTTCGTGAAGGTCCAGCACCGCGGACGCCCGTAGGCGCCCGGCAGGTCGACGGTATCGTGCTCGACGAGCTCATCGAGGGACTCGAGCGTCCCCCGCCGTTCGAGGTAGGAGGGCGAAACGCAGAGATGGCGTGTCACGGTTCGGACCCGCGTGGCGACCACGCCCGAGTCCGGCATGGGTCCCAGCCGGATCGCGACGTCCACGTCGGCCATCAAGTCTCTCGGCTCGTCCGATACGTCTATCGACACGGTGACATCCGGATAGCGCTGGAGGAACGTGGGTAGCTCTTGGGCTAGTAGGTTCGCGGCGAAGGCGCTCACCCTCAGAGGCCCATGCGGGACCGATTTCGACGTCCTGACCTGGGCCACAGCCTCCTCGAGCGAGCTGAGGAGGCCGGCACAGCGTAGCAGCAGCGCCTCGCCCGTCGGCGTCAGCGCAACCTCACGCGTCGTTCGCTGAAAGAGCCGCGCGTCGATCTCCCTCTCGAGACGCGCGATGCTTCGACTCACGCTCGATCTGGGCAGGCCCAGCGCTCGCGCTGCGGACGCGAAGCTCTTGGTAGCACCGACCTTCTCGAAGGCGCGAAGGTCATTCAAGTCGATCATCGTCCCATTGTCCCCCTGGTGGCATGGAGTGTCTACGACGGGCCCGATGCGCCCCTGCCGGACAGTCCGTACGGTGCGAACAACTTCATGACGCGGAAAACAATCCTTGCCGTCGGCGCCGCCGGACAGTTTGCCGGCCTCGCTGTGACGGCGCTCAGCGGCCTCGGCGCGAGGGTCAGAGGCTTTGTCCGAGACGCGGAGCAGGGGAACGAGGCGCAGCGCCTCGGCGCGGCAGAGGTCGTCATCGGTGACCTTCGGGATCTGCGGAGCGTGGACGCGGCGCTCGCCGGGGTCGACGCGGTCTTCTACATCGCCCCCGCATTCCTGCCGGACGAGGCGGAGGTCGGCAAGCGATTCGTGGAGGCGGTTGAGCGTTCCGGCGCACGGCGGATCGTTTTCTCGTCGGTGATTCATCCGGTTCTCGCGGAGCTCGTGAATCACGCAGCGAAGGCGCCTGTTGAGGCCGCGATCCTCGACTCGGGCCTCGAGTACGCGCTTCTCCAGCCTGCGCTCTACTTCCAGAACTACGCGCGCGCGTGGCCGACCGTCGTCGAGAGCGGTGTGCTCGCCGAGCCCTGGTCTGCCGAGACGAGGTTCTCGCGCGTCGACTACCGCGACGTGGCGGACGTCGCCGCCATCGCGCTCCTCGAAGACCGACTCCTACAGGGAACGTTCGAGCTGTGCGCCGACGGTGAGTTGAACCGGGAGGAGGTCGCGGCACTGATCGGCGACGTCACGGGACGCGAGATCCGCGCCCATCGGATCGATCCCGACACCCTCGGCGAAGCAGCAAAGGCGATGCGACCGATGTTTGCCCACTACGACCACCATGGTCTGGTCGGAAACTCGCTCATCCTACG
Organism: uncultured delta proteobacterium; assembly: GCA_963831555.1. Taxonomy (GTDB): domain Bacteria; phylum Myxococcota_A; class Polyangia; order Polyangiales; family Polyangiaceae; genus Palsa-1150. Next base: position 26,227 of record CAWHQT010000003.1, on the reverse strand, counting down.
GGCCATCCTGGGCCGCGAGCCCCGGACCCTTCGCGCTTACTTCGAAGAGCTCGCTCGGAAGGGCCAACGCGTAACCAAAGCGCCTCACCGCGCTGGATAAGAAAAGGCACCTGCCAACATGAAGACCGGTCGCATCGTCGTCGTCACTGGGGCCGCCGGAGGGATGGGGGCGCTCATCGTTCGCCGCTTTCTCTCGAACGGAGATGCTGTCATCGCGACCGACACCGAGGAGAGCGCGCTCGCACGGCTACGCTCCGCCGAAGGGCACGGTGGCAAGCTCCTCACGTTCGCAGGCGACATCTCGAAGGAAGAAGACTGCGATTGACTCGCCGCGTTCGCCCGGAGCGAGGTCGGTCAGGTCGACGTGCTCGTCAACTGCGCGGGGTTCTTCCCGGTCCGCGCCTTCGAACAGATCACGGCCGCGGACTGGAAGAAGGTCATCGACATCAACCTCACCGGCGTTTTCTTCATGACCAAGGCGGTTCTTCCCCTGACGAAGGGGCGAGGCTGGCGTCGGATCATCAACGTCGGGTCCGGATTGATGTTCGACGGTGTTGCCGACCAGGTTCACTACGTCGCGGCGAAGGCCGGCGTCGTCGGCTTCGCACGCTCGCTGGCGCGTGTGGTCGGAGCAGAGGGGATCACCGTCAACACGATGACTCCCGGCCTCACCGTCACGCCGCGCGTGAAGGAGCTCATTTCCAAGGCACTCCTGGACGAACAAATCGCGACCCGCGCGATCCAGCGCGAGGAGGTTCCAGAGGATGTTGTCGGCTCGATCTTCTTCCTGGCATCGCCGGACGCCGACTTCATCTCGGGTCAGACGCTGAACGTCGACGGCGGCAAGCACATGGGCTGAGCGAAAACCAACGTCGCTCACGCCACCACCAGCCAATCAGAAGGAACCAGCATGAAGTCGGTCCATTTCAAGCCCGAGACGAGCGCGCTCGTCTTGATCGATCACCAGGTCGGCACGTTGCCGCTCGTGAAGAACCTGCCCTCCGACGTATCTCTTCGGAACACGGTCAACCTCGGAAAGGCGGCGAAGGCGCTCGGCATGCCGGTCGTGATGACGTGTAGCCAAGAGGATCGCATCCAAGGGCCGATCGCGCCGTCTCTTCAGCGTGTCCTTCCCGAAGCGTACGAGAAACGCATCCGACGACAGGGCGTCGTCAACGCGTGGGGCGATCCGAGGTTTCGGCAAGCGGTCGTGGACACCGGCCGGAAGCAGCTCGTCATGGCCGCCGTCACCACTGACATCTGCCTCGTCTTTCCGGCCATCAGCGCGGTGGAGGAAGGCTTCGAGGTCCAGGCTGAGCGTGGCCACGCGATTCGATGGGCCTTTGTTCACGAATGACGATGGTCCGGTTCCGCGCGACCGCACCGTGGGTGCATGAATTCCAGTCTATCTGTCGCGCGGTGCGGTCCTCGGGCGAGGCGGCCCATCGTGAACAGACCGCCGACGTGCGGTGCGCCGCCTCCCCCTGCGGTCCGCTCTTCCGGAAAAATCACGTTTTCCAATGGAGCCCGTGACCTTTGTTCACGAATGGTGATGGAAAGGGCTGCCCATCGTTGTTCTCGACCAGAAATTGCCTCGTTTCCATTGAATCACGTGGTCGTGCTCACCAGGCGGTGATGGATGCATCCGGGTCGCCGTTCGACATCTCGGAGGAGGTGGCGCGACGGCGCATGGAGCGCGCGGAGTGTGGCTCACCGCGACCAACACGATGATCGCCGAGCTCGTTCAGGACTGGAGCACCCCGGCCGGGCAGGAGCTCGTGCAGCTCCTGTTCGCCTCGGCACCGATGCAGCCCGCAGACTGAACCCGTCGCAAACCGGAGAACGCACACCATGCAGCCCGAAACGCGGACAGAGCAGCGCAACGTCGTTGGAGCAGACGTTCGGCACTCGCTGAGCGAGAAGGACCGTGAGGCCGTGGCCGCGATGCGAAAGGAGGTCGCTCCATTCAAGGGCAAGATGAGCGATCCGAGCGCTCGGCCTCCGTTCGACGAGGTCATGGAGCACACTCCCGATGCTCGCGGCGTAACGTACGAGAACAGATCAGTGGGCGGCGTGCCAGGCATCTTCTGTACGCCCGAGGCCACGCGCCCTGGCGCCGCGGTCCTCTACCTCCATGGCGGCGCCTACGTGCTCGGCTCGGCCAACGCCTACCGGCACCTCGCCGGTCAGATCGCAGCGCGCGCCAAGGCAGCGATCTTCATCGCCGAGTACAGGCTAGCCCCAGAGCACCGCTTCCCGGCCGCCCTGGACGACGCGAGCGCGGCCTATCGCGGGCTCGTCGAAGGCGGTGCGCGAAGGGTAGCGATCGTCGGAGACTCCGCCGGAGGTGGCCTCGCCCTGGCCCTGCTGTCCATCGTCCAGTCCGGAGCCGTCGCGCCGGTGGCTGCCGTGGTCATGTCGCCGTGGACGGATCTGGCTCTGACGGGCGGCAGCCTCGAAGACCGCGCGGACGATGACCCGTTGCTGACGAAGGCGATGCTCTCGAAGACCGCGGCGAGCTACCTGGATGGGCACGACCCGCGGGATCCACTCGCATCCCCGCTCTATGGGGGCCTTGCAGGCCGACCGCCGATCCAGCTGCACGTTGGAACGAGCGAGGTCCTCCTCGACGACACCCGCCGCTATGCCGAAAAGGCGCGCGCGGCCGGAGTGGAGGCAGTGGCGCACGTCTGGGAGGGGATGACTCACGTCTTCCCCGCGAGCATCGGGACGGTCGAGGCTGCGGAAAAGGCCCTGAGCCTCATGGCCACCTTCCTCGACGAAAGGCTGGGCGCGAGGCCCGAAGCCGTGGGCTCACCCAAGCTGAGAGGGCAAGCATGACTACGACGCAGATGCTTCCGCTGCCGGGCTTCCGAAGCGAGATGCGTGACATCGGCGGAGCCCGGCTCCATGCGTGGGTGGGAGGCGACCCACAGGGGCCGCCGGTCGTGCTCTGGCACGGCTTCCTATCCACGAGCTACGCTTGGCACAAGGTCGCACCGCGACTTGCCGAGGCGGGACTCTCGGTGCTCGTGCCGGACCTCCTCGGCTTCGGGGACAGCGCAAAGCCGGAAGGCGTCCGCGGGTACGACGCGCGAGCCATCGCCGACCAGACGCGCGAGCTCGTCCGCGCGCTCCACTTCGGTGAGGGCAAGCCGTTGGTACTCGCGGCGCACGACATGGGCGCGCCGTCCGCCCTCCTTTGGGCGGCGGACCATCCAGTCGAGATCGCGTCGCTGCTCTACATCGAGGCGCCGGTGATGCTGTCGAGCGTTCTCCAAAGTGTGATCGCGTACACGCCGGAGGCGATGAAGGACGGCTCGATGTGGTGGTGGATCCTGCCTCTCGCGCCGGGCGTTGCGGAACGTCTCGTCGTCGGCCACGAGCGTGCGTTCCTCGAGTGGTTCTACGACAAGGCGACAGCGATACGATCGTCGATCGAGCCGAGCACTGTCGACGAATATCTCCGGACGTTTGCGGGCCAGGAGGGCGTCCTCGGAGCGATGGGCGTCTACCGCGCCGCCTTTGCGAGCATCGTGCAGACCGAGCCACTGACGAAGGCGAAGATCCGACAGCCGGTCATCGCGATCGGCGGCGTGAAGGGACTGGGGGCGAATGTCGGCACGATGGTGAAGCTGGTCGCCGAGAACGTCGAGCCGGTGACGCTGGAAGACTGCGGTCACTTCGTGCCCGAGGAGTCTCCAGACGCAATCGTCCAGCGAGTGTTGAAGATTGTCCGCAAAACGCAGCTCTAACCACGGCAGGGGACGCGACAAATGCTGAACACGACTGCGGGACCGAGGACCGAGCCGAAGGACCCGAAAGATCCAACCAACCGAACCGCGCCGGTCCCGGAAAAGCCCGGCGCAGCGCCACTGGTGATGTTCGGTAGCTCGCCCGGGATGCCGGGGATCTTCAAATCCAACTTCGACTATCAACTCGTCCGAGCCCTGCCCGCCGGCGCCTACGGAGACGGCGGAGCCGTCGGGGAGGCGTTCTCCACCGCCAGGCGAATCGTGGACGGAGATCCCGAAAGCTGGGTCGTCGCGTGGACGGAGACCGCGGAGAGGGTCGAGAAGATCGGGCACGAATGCCTGAGCGGCGGGCACGCGATCAGCGCGCGCGGGGCTTTCCTCCGGGCGTCCATCTACTGGAAGACAGGTTTCTTCTTCCTCGAAACGAAGGACCCACGACAGCTCGCGATGTACAAGCGCCATCGCTCCTGCTTCGTGCAGGCGTGCAAGCTGTTCGACCCGGCGATCGAGCCGGTCTGCATTCCCTACGAGAACGGGAAGACCCTGCCCGGGTATTTCATGCGCGCTGCCGCAGGCGGTGGCCGGCGCCCGACCGTCATGATCCTCGGAGGCGGCGATACCACCTGCGAGGAGCTGTACTACTGGGGTGGTGGGGCAGCGGCGGTCCGCCGCGGTTACAACGCATTCCTTTGGGAAGGTCCCGGACAAGTTGGGCCCTACGCCTTGGATCCGACTTTGATCTATCGCCCGGACTGGGAAGTCCCCACGCGTTACGCGGTCGACTACGTTCTCTCCCGCGACGACGTCGACCCCAAGCGGGTAGCGCTCTCGGGTCACAGCATGGGCGGACACTTCGCCCCGCGGGGAGCTGCCTTCGAGAAGCGAATCACTGCCCTGATCGCGAACTCACTGCTGCCGGAGCTCGAGCCAATGTTCACAACCATGCATTGGTTCGACGGGGGCGCGCCATCTCCCGATCGCGTCGAGGGCGACGTGGATCTCACAGCGCCGTTCAAGGTGTACGCGAGCGTCGTCCGCGAGCGACTGGGGTTGGCCGGAAAGTCGCTCGAAGCCTGCCGCACCGACTTAGCCCGATACAGCCTGGCCGGACTGGAGGGACAGATCACGTGCCCTCTTCTGGTCATCACAGGAGAGGGCGAAGGGCCGCTCGTCGCCGCCGCAGCGCACGCGTTCTGCGAGAAGCTGACGTGCCCGAAGACCGAGCGCATGATCAGCGCGCACGATGGCGGGGAAGTTCACTGCTCGCTGAACAGCCCGAGCCTGAAGCACCAGATCGAGTTCGACTGGCTCGACGACGTCTTCAAGAAGAACGGAGCGAGCCCAGCATGACCGCTCGCCCGAACGCCGACTAGGTTCGCGTGAATCGCGCCAGCAATCGAAGGAGTCGAGCATGAATGACGTGGCCAAGACCTCATCGCGAGCAACTCAGACGGTGCCCCCTGACGATCCGACCCGGAAGCTAACCATCGTGAACCCCGACGATCCAGCGCTGCGCCACATCAGCGTCGTCGGTGACACGTACACCATCCTGCTGTCCGGCGCGGAAACGGCTGGCCGCTACTGCCTGATCGATATGAACGTCCCTCATTGCGGCGGCCCCGGACCGCACCGCCACGACTTCGAGGAGATGTTCACGCTGCTCGAAGGCGAGCTTCAATTCACCTTCCGCGGTGAAAAGCGAACGGTCACGGCCGGTATGACGGTCAACATCCCAGCCAACGCCCCGCACTTTTTCACGAACCTCTCCGCCAAGCCTTCTCGCATGCTCTGCATGTGCTCGCCGGCCGGCCAGGAGGACTTCTTTCTGGCCATCGGCAAGGCCGTCGAGAGCCGAACGAAGCTCGCTCCCAAACCGAGCGGAGACGAGATGGCGGCCTTCTTGAAGCGAGCTGCGGAGGTCGCCCCGCAATATCGCACCGAGGTGCTCAAGCCTTTAGCCACGCGGCAACGCGCCACCTTGGAGCCGATCATGACGAACCCTTGGAGCCCTCTACGCCTCGGCGACATCGAGCTCGAGCATCGACTCGCCATGGCGCCCATGACACGCGATCGGTCCGCCGCGAACGGCGCCCCGACCGCGATGAACACCGAATACTACGCCCAGCGGGCATCCATGGAGCTGGTCGTCACGGAAGGCACGCAACCCAGCGATGATGGGCAGGGCTACCTGCTTACCCCCGGCATCTACACGGAGCAGCACGTGGCCGGCTGGAAGGAGGTCACCCGAGCTGTGCGCGCCGCGGGGGGGCACGTCTTCATCCAGTTGATGCACGTCGGCCGAGTCGCCCATTCCGCCAACACGCCTCATCATCGGCAGCCCGTCGGGCCGTCGCCAATCAAGCCGACGGGCAAGATGTTCACGGCAGCCGGGATGCTCGAGATGCCCGAGCCGCGAGCGCTCTCCACGGAAGAAGTTGCCGCAACGGTGCTCGACTTTGCCCACGCCGCGAAGTGCGCCGTGGCCGCAGGGGCGGATGGCGTCGAGATTCACGGTGCGAACGGGTACCTCGTGCATCAGTTTCTCTCGAGCAACGCCAATCGGCGCACCGATCAGTACGGCGGGTCGGTAGCGAATCGCGTTCGATTCGCCGTCGAGGTCGCGACCGCCGTCGCAGGCGCAATCGGCCCGAAGCGCGTGGGGTTTCGCATCTCACCTGGCAACAAGTTCAACGACATGGTCGAAGATGACGTCCCCGAGCTCTACGACGCGCTCGTCTCGGGACTCGCTCCGCTAGGCCTCGCGTACCTGAATCATGAGCACCATGGCGACGACGGTCTCCTTGCGAGGCTCCGGGCTCGCTGGCCGACGGTCCTCGTACTCAACCATCCGGACGCGAGCCTCCAGACGAGACTGGCCGACATCGAGAGGGGCCGCGCGGACGTGCTCTCCATCGGCAAGATGGCTCTAGCGAACCCCGATCTCGTGGCGCGCATTCGAGCAGGCGCACTCCTCAACAAGCCCGATCCGAGCACCTTCTACGGTGGGGACGCGCGCGGCTACACGGACTACCCCACGCTTGCTGCGGCGACTCATCCACAAGCACAACCGTCACCGTCGACGGCGTGACGAAGCGAAAATGATCGCCTCAACGCGCGTCGCATCTGCGCCCTCGGCGCGCAACGACGAGGCTGAGCCAGAACCCATGGCACGCGACAGCGTTGATCCGGTGACATGCAGCGGATGCGGGGCGCTCTTCGATCGGCAGGCCTGGGTGTTGCTCGTCCTCGTCGAGCGAATTGGGCCCGCCAACGTGCGGCGCATGCTGCTCCGCTGGTCCGACGAGTTCTGCATCGAGGTCCGTCGCTGTGGACGCTGCGCGCGACAGATCGCCGCGAAGCGGCACGCACCGGCGGAGCAAGTCCTAGCGATGTAGGGGTAGGAGATTCCACGCGCTGCCTATTTGTTCCTGGAGGGAAACGCAATGTCGAACACGACGATCAAAGCGATCAGGCTGCACGGGTTCGGTGGCCCGGATGTTCTGCGATACGAAGATGCACCGAAGCCCGTTGCCGGCCCAGGCGAGGTCATCGTGAGAGTCCATGCTGTCGGACTCAATCCGCCCGACTGGTACCTGCGCGAGGGCATGAAGATGCTCCCGCCCGAGTGGCGGCCAATGATAAACTTCCCCTTGATTCTCGGAACCGATGTCTCCGGCGTTGTCGAGAACGTCGCTGGAGACGTGGCCGCCTTCGCGCCCGGCGACGAGGTCTACTCGATGGTGCGATTCCCCGGCGTCGACGGCCGCGCGTACGCTGAGTACGTCAGCGTGCCGGCGTCCGACCTTGCCATCAAGCCCGGCAGGATCGACCACGTGCACGCAGCGGGCGCGGCCATGTCGCTGCTGACCGCCTGGCAGTTCTTGATCGAGCAGGGACACGACATCCCCAATCCGATCCAGCCCGCTCAGCATCAGCCAGTCGAGCTCAATGGCAAGACTGTCCTCATCAACGGAGCCGCTGGCGGCGTCGGCCACTTTGCACTCCAACTGGCCAAGTGGAAAGGCGCTCGCGTGATTGCAGTTGCCGATGGCACCCATGAGGCCTTCCTGCGCAAGCTCGGTGCGGACGAGTTCATCGACTACACCAAGAGCAAGCCTGAAGACACCGTCAGCAACGTCGACCTGGTCGTGGACTCGATTGGCGGTCCGACCTCGGCTCGCTTCCTTCGCACGCTCAAGCGTGGCGGAGCGCTGTTCCCCATCTTCGGCCTGGGATTCAATGGCGCCGAAGAGGCTAAGAAGCTCGGAATCACGGTCTCGACCACCCAGGTCCGCTCGAGTGGTGCGCAGCTCGCAGAGCTCGCACCCCTGCTCGATCAGGGAACGGTACGGGTCTGGATCGACAGCAAGTACGACCTTGCGGATGCGCAGAAAGCGCACGAGCGTGCGGCCCGTGGACACATTGGCGGAAAGATTGTCCTCGAGGTCAAGTGACGGTCGGGACCGCCTGCGCATCGCCGCAGAGGCTGCCGACGGCGTCGTCCACGCCGCCTTCAACCACGACTTCTCCAAGTTGAAGCCTAGCGGGGTCGCTACATGCCTCATCGGATCCGCATTCTCCTTCAGTGCAGCGTTACGTTCGCCGTCGACGACTGGCACGCAGGTAGGTTCTCGTTGCTCGCCGGTGAGCTTGCCCGCCTGGCGGACGTCACCGCGCGGGATCGGGAGCCGGCAGGCATCGACGGCGACCCTGTGCTGCTCGGTCTCAGCCGTACGGAGTACGACGAGGTGTGGCTCCTCGCGGTCGACGGCGGCACCGCTCTCACCCCCGCCGAGTGCGAGGCGGTGAACGGCTTTCAGCGCAGCGGTGGCGGCGTCTTGACGGCGCGCGATCACTGCAACATGGGCCTGTGGCTTCGATCCATCAAGGGTGCGGGCTCGGCGCACTTCTTCAACGATCCATCCTGCTGTGAGCCGGACTCCAGCCGGCGGGTGCGGGACGACCGCGAGACAGCGAGCATCGACTGGCCAAACTATCACTCGGGCAAGAACGGAGACGTCCAGCCTGTCACCGTCGTGGAGCCTCTCCATCCACTCATGCGCAACCATCGCGCCGCGAACGGACGCATCGGCTGGTTCCCGTCACACCCGCATGAAGGCGCGGTGTGCGTCCCGGCAACTGACCCACGCGCGCGGAGCGTTGCACGAGGTAGAAGCCTCGCCACGGGCAGGGAGTTCGACCTGGTCGTCGCCGTTCGAGCGTACGCCCGAGGAGCCGTGGCGAGCCATCGCAGAGTCCAGCTTCCATCACTTCGCGGACTACAACTGGGACACGTCGAAGGGGGCGCCGAGCTTCGTCACCGAGCCGGAGGGCGACGCGATTCGACGCAGCCCGCACCTCCTCGACGACGTCCGCTCGTACGTCGGGAACTGCGTAGAGTGGCTCGCCCCGGACTCGGACAGGCTCGCTGGGGGAGGCGACCATGACGAGTGAGCGGGAGCGTCCTCAGCTAGCGGTGCCGGCGGGCGCCGATCTGGTGGACCGAGCGAGCAACGAGACTCAAACCACCGAAAGCGACTTCACCATGTCAGGAAAGCAAGAAGCGCCTCAGAACCCGCCCACCTTCGGACGATACGCTGAGATCCCCACGGAACAGCTGAGCGCCGAACAGAAAGAGGCCTATGACTTCATCATGCAGGCGCGTGGCATGTGTCCCGGTCCCTATCGCATCTGGCTGCAGAACGCCAAGCTGCTCAAGGCCATGACCCCCATTGGCGTGTACTTTCAGAATGAGATCCAGATCTCAAAGGCGGAGCGAGAGATCGTTACGAATTGCATCAATGGGAAATGGGCGACGGCCGGGTACTCGAACGGGGAACATGAGAAGCTCGGTGAGCAGGTCGGCCTGCCGGCTGAGAAAGTGGCGGCGCTGATCGCGGGGCTTCCGACGACGTTTGAAGAGCCCCGACAGCAGGTGGTCTACGAGCTCACCATCGCGCTCATTGCGCCTCGGCGGATTCCAGAAGGACTCTACAGGCGCGCCATCGCGCTCATCGGAGACGCGGGGCTGACGGACCTCACGGTCCTCATCGGGTACTTCACATCAGTGTCAATGACGCTGGCTGCGTACGATGTTCCCGCGGGAGCTTCGGACTACAGACCGTACAAGTGAGCGACAGGCAGACCCCATGAAAGAGGAGAAGTTTCCCGCACGTCTCCCCCTGGTCGACAACATCAGCGCCATTTTCGACAAGTTGCCGCCGATCAACCTGTTCCGAGCAGCAGCCAACGCGCCGACGCTCTACCCGGCCTTCATTCAGTACATGTACTTGCTATTCAAGCCCCTAGAATTGGATGCTCGCGTCGAGCGGCTCGTCGTCCTGTACGTGGGTCAGCTCTCCGACTGCATCTACATCTGGCGGAGAACGTGGTCGTAGCGAAGAGCCTCGGCATCACGGAAGAGGAAGTCGGCGCCCTCCAGAGGCAGGAAACACAGGCTGATTGCTTTAGCGCGGCGCAGAAAGCGGCCTTCCGGTTTGCCGAGGAGGCGGTTCGCCTCGTCGAAGTCAGCGACGAGGTCTACACGGAGGCAGCGCGCTTCTTCAGTCCCCGCGCCGTCACTGAGATTCTGTACGTCGTTGGCACGTACATGCTGCTGGCACGGGTTGCGCGAACGGGTCGAGTGCCGCTCGACGAGACGCCCGCGGCGGCGACGAGTCTCAAGTAGACAACGCCCGTTGGTTCGGCGGGCGCGCTTTCAAGGTTGTCGGTCACCTTCGGAGGATCCATGGAACCAAGGAAGCAAAGGGCGAAGCTCAGCACGGTGGCCACGTTTCCGAAGGGATACTTCCTCGAAAATCTCGCGGTGCGCTCCGACAACTCTCTTCTGGTCACATCCCTGAAGACGCACGAGTTGTGGTACGTTCCTCCGTCGAACCTCCGCGAAGAGGTCACGCCAGCGCTCCTATGCACCTTCGACAAGCCGCCCATGAGCCTGGTCGAGCCGGAGCCCGACGTGTTCTACCTATGCGCGTCAGATGGATACATGACGCACGCATCCGAATTACTTCGCATCGATCTGCGAGGCTGGACACCAGGCAACGGGATTCAGCCGAAACGGGTTTTGACGTTTCCTCCCGCAGTGCGTGCGCTGAACGGGAGCTGTCTGATCGGCCCGAGGACCATTCTCGTCGCTGACTGTTTCGCGAGCCTTATCTGGAGGGTGGACCTCTCTGAGGACGGACTGAGCGCGTCCCCGTCGATTTGGCTCAAGCATTACAGCATGCTCTATCATCCGGGCGAGATGAAGCCGGAGCAGCCGGGGGTGAACGGCGTGCGTTTCGCCCAGAGGACATCGTACGTCTACTACACCGCAACGGTTCTCAAGCTCTTCATGCGGGTCCGAGTGGACCGCGAAACGCTCGCGCCTGTTGGCATCCCCGAGTATCTCGGGGGCGACAAGATGATGGACGATTTCTGCATCGACGAGGACGCGGGTGTTGCGTACGTGACGGCTCACCGCGAGAACACGATTGATCGAATGTCCTTGGAGCCCGACCGCAACGCCGAGAGAGAGAGCGTGGCAGGCAGTCCGTTCGATGAAGAGCTCGTTGGACCGTCGAGCGGTGCGTGGGGACGTGCTCCGGGAGAAGCGGGACGACTGGCGTTCTTTACGACCGACGGGGGCACGACGGCGCTACCGCCTGATGGGGTCCTCAGGCTTGCAAAGGTCTTGCGCGCGGAGTTCTGATTCGAGCTCTGGGCCCCGGCGGTCTTGTGGAAGGTCACGCGCAGGCGCCCCGGCTGCGGTCCGGCCGCACGCGAAGACTTCGAGAATCCGGAGGAAGCGCGACGAGTACCGTCACGAAGATTGCGTTGCTGGGCTAAGACACGCACGAAGCGGCCACCAGCCGACGTACCGGGACCGAGATGTTCGGCGCCGAGGTCGCCATCGGCACGGGCGCCCGCCTCGACTGCGACAGGCGGCCCTACCGCCCATCTGGACTCGGGCCCGCAGCGTTCGATCGGCCGCCGGCGACGGTTCCCCGACGTCCGGACCGGCCGCGGCCTGTTGTCCGCGTGCGAGCACGCCGGGTCAGCATGGGCCCCAGCCGGTTCGAGACGTCCACGTCGACCATCAAGTCTCTCGGCTCGTTCGACGCATCGTCCTCCGATTGTCCCCCTGGCGGCATGGAGTGTCTACGACGGGCCCGATGCGCGCGCGCCCGCGAGTAGGTACCGTGCGAACACGTGAACAGGTAGACCGAGGAGAAGGAAAACGCCCATGGCCGAGCCCGCTTCGGAAACGTTGAGCCCGAGCAACGCCGCGCTTCTGTTGATCGACCATCAGGTCGGGACGATGAACTTCGGGATCACTGATCTCAGCGCAATGGAGCTAAGAAACCAGACGCTCTTGCTTGCGGAGTCCGCGCGGGCATTCGGGTTGCCGGTGATCTTGACGGCAAGCAACCCGAACGGGCCTAACGGACCAATCTTTCCGGAGCTCATCGCTGCCCTTCCCGAGGTCCCGGTGATCGAGCGCCTGATCATCAACTCCTGGAAGGACCCGCGCTTCGTCGAGGCCGTCAAGAAGACAGGGCGCAAGAAGCTCATCATGGCCGGCGTCTCCACCGACGTCTGTCTAACTCTGCCGGCCGTGAGTGCGGTCCGCGATGGGTACGACGTCTACGCCGTGGTCGACGCGTCGGGTACCTTCAGCCAGCACGCGCTGATGGCGTCGATGTTTCGCATGAGTCAGGCCGGCGTCGTGATTGCCAACGCGACCATGCTCGTGTCCGAGCTTCTTGCCGACTGGTCCAGCAAGTACGCGGGGCCGATCGGGAGGATCCTGAGTGCGCGTGTCCCCAACTTCGGGTTCGTTGCGGCGGGCTTCAATCATCACCCAGCAAAGTAGGGCCCGGAGAGTGTTGAAACCGGTTACCGGGACGTTGGTTCGCTTGAAGGAGATGACTGGATGACGCACGAAAAGAGGGTTCTCATGCTTGGGCTCGACCCCAAGGTCGTTGACTACTCACACCTGGCGGTGAAGCTCGACGAAGCCACGCTACGAGCCGCTCTGGCGGCGGACGAGAAACGCCTCCGCGAGCTCGGATACGATGCGAAACGGCTGCTCCTCGATCGCGGCGAGACCGCGGAGGCGGTGGTGTCGGCGGCGCTCAAGGAGAAGACATTCGACTGCGTCCTCATCGGCGCGGGGATCCGAACGATTCCCCCGATGTTTCTCCTGTTCGAAAAGCTCGTCAACGCGGTCCACGAGGGCGCTCCGCACGCGAAGATCTGCTTCAACACCGTTCCCGAGGACTCGGCGGCGTCCGTTCAGCGCTGGGTCTGACCGCGGTCGCGTGGTGCCACCCGAGCTTCAGGCAGGGACCCGCCGAGAGGTCTCGGGTGGGGCGCTGCGAGCCTCGTCACCCGCGGAGGTTCCGACGCAAGCGAGGAGGCGCCCCATGTTTGAATCGACGGCCATGCGCGACACGGTGGCGATCGTGTCACTCTTGGCCTTGGGGCTACTGGCCGGAATGATGCTCGGCATCTTCATTGCGGGGTACGCGGCGCGCGGTCTACCGGAGGAAAGCTGGACACGTCGGTTCCAGCTTGAGAACCGGTTGTTCACAAAGACGATGCCCCCGTCGCTGATGCTGCCACTGCTCGGCCTCATCGCGTCGGTGCCCCTCACCCGCGATGCGGTCCGGTCCTGGTTCGCGGTGGCGGCAGTCCTCACCGCCATCGTGCTCGTCATCACGATCGCGCTCGAGGTACCCATCAATAGACAGGTCGCCTCGTGGACGGCCGGAGCGGCTCCCGCCAACTGGGCCGCCGTTCGTGACCGCTGGCTTTGGAACCACCTGGCTCGTACCGTCGTGGGCGTCCTCGCCTTTCTGTGCGCGGCGACCGCCTTGAGCGAACTCCACCATGGAGAGGGGTAGAGCTCTCCGATGAATCGATCAGTGACGATTCCGTCAACGGCTCGACTGCTCTTTCTTGGCGCCCCGCGGCTCTACGATTGGCTGCGCCCCCAACGAGCTTAGCAGTTCATGTGCTGGACGCTGCGTGCTTCGGAACAATGGCGAGCGCCAGAGCGGGCCTGAGCCTCCTTCGCGATCGAAGTGGGCTCCGTTGATGTGTCTAACGGACGGAGGTTCTTTCATGTTGACTCGCAACCAGACCATTCTCGTGCTTGGGGCGACCGGGCGTCAGGGAGGGGCTGCCGCGCGAGCGCTTTTCGCGCGTGGCTTCGCTGTCAAGGCGCTCACGCGCGATCCAGATAAGCCTGCGGCGCAGGCGCTCATGATGCTCGGAGTGTCGCTTGTTAAAGGGGACATCGACGAGCCTCGCTTGCTGCTAGACGCGATGCACGGCGTCGATGGTGTCTTCAGCGTGCAAACCCCCTACGGTCCCGGTGGTGTGGATCACGAGACGCGAGCCGGGATCGCCGTCGCCGAAGCCGCGAAGGCCGCCGGCGTAGCGCATCTGGTCTATTCGTCCGTCGGTGGCGCCGAGCGCGGCACCGGCATCCCTCACTTCGAGAGCAAGTATCTCGTCGAGCAGCACATTCGTGAAGCCGGTCTGCACGCGACGATCATCCGGCCGGTGTTCTTCATGGAGAACTTCGCGCAAACGGGCCCCAAAGAGGTCGACGGCGAGCTCGTGCTGCGTATGGCGCTGTCGCCCGAGACCCGCCTCCAGATGATCGCCGTTCACGACATCGGAGTGTTCGCCGCACTCGCGTTCGAAGGACGCGAAGGCATCGCCGGCCGCACGCTGGAGATTGCCGGCGACGAGCTCTCGATGACCGAGCTAGCCCAGACGTTCGCGGCGGCCGCCGGGCGCCCTGTGCGGCTCCAGCGCCAGCCGTTCGCCGAGCTCGAAGCGAGGAACGCTGAGACGGCAAAGATGTTCGGCTGGTTCGAAGCCGGCGGCTATAAGGCCGACCTCGCGGCGCTGCGGCGCTTGAGTCCAGACCTGGCGACGCTCGCGAGCTGGCTCGCCTCGGGGAGCTGGACGCCGCCCAGGTCATGACCGATCACCACGTCGGAACGATTGGTCCGCGCCGGCATTCGGGTTTCGGTGCGCGGCGGCCGCCGTGAGCGAGCTCCACGCCCATGGAGAAGGTAGAGCTGTCCAATGAATCGATTTGAAGCGAAGACGGCGATCGTAACGGGCGCGGGCTCAGGAATGGGTGCCGCCACCGCCAAGCGGTTCCTCGGCGAAGGAGCGTCAGTGGTCCTGGCGGGGCGCGGAAGAGCGAAGCTGGAAGAAACGTCCCGTGGGTTCGAGCTGAGGAAGGTGCTCGTGCACGAGACTGACGTGGCCGATCCCGACGCCGTACAGAGGTTGGTCGCCGCCGCCGTCGACACGTTCGGTCGGCTCGACATACTTGTGAACTGCGCCGGTGTCGTGCCCACGGGCCCGCTCCTTCAGACCTCTCTCGACGACTGGCGGCGCTGCATGCAAGTCGACGTGGACGGGATCTTCTTCGCGATCCGCGCAGCCGTGCCCCATCTCGTGCGGGTGAAGGGGACCATCGTCAACGTGTCCTCGGTGTCCGGGCTCGGGGGCGACTGGAACATGAGCGCCTACAACGCCGCGAAGGGCGCGGTGACGAATCTGACTCGCTCTCTGGCGCTCGAACTGGGCGGGCAAGGGGTGCGGGTAAACGCGGTGTGCCCGGGGCTGACCGCCACGGAGCACACAGCCGGTGTCGTGAATGATCCGTCGACGCTGCGACAGTTCCAGAATCGGATTCCGCAGGGACGAATCGCAAGGCCCGAGGAGATCGCGAGCGTCATTGCTTTTCTGGCGAGCGACGAGGCGTCCTTTGTGAACGGCGTGAACCTCCCGGTGGACGGAGGGCTGAGTGCATCCAGTGGCCAACCGAACATCGTTCGATAGCCTCGAGGGCGTTCGTAGCAACGAGCCCGTGGCCGGCGCTCATCGCCCGGTCGCGTGGGGGTCGCGCTTTGAGCGGCGAGCCTGGGGATCGCTCGCCCTCGTCGAGCGAATAGGGCTCGACGAAGCCCGACTCATGATGCTCCGGTGCCTCTACGAGTTCTGCGTCGAGACCCGTCGTCGCTGCGGACGCTGCGCGCGACAGATCGCCGCGAAGCGGACGCCAACGGCCCATGGAGTCGGGAGCTAGATGGCGCTTCGGGTCCGCAAGAATCGGGCAAGCATTCCCGTCGCGTGTCCGCTCACCGGGTGCTTGGAGGCGGTCAGCGGGGCATGGGCGCCAGAGGTGCTCTGGCACCTCAGCGCTCAGCCACGCCGGTTCAGCGAGCTCCGCATCGACATCCCGGGCATTTCGGCCCGCGTCCTGAGCACTCGACTTCGCGAACTCGTGGCGAAGGGGGTGGTCACGCGATCGGTTCTCCCGACCTCGCCGCCCTCGGTGGAGTACGCGCTCACGGATCTCGGTCGCGAGCTCGTCCCGGCGATCGCTGCCATCGTCGAGGTCGGGCACAGGCTTCGGCGACCTGCCGCGACCTAGTCGCCGCCGAACTCGATCCCCCGAGGGCAGCACGGGCGGCGCGAACTCCTGAAGCGGTCGCGGTAGGGACGGCCCTTGCCTTTCGGTTCGGGCCGCCCCCCGCACGGATCCCAGCGAGCGGAATTACCGCACTGGGCTCTTGCCTTGGGTTCTGACGCGAAAGCGCTGTTCGGGCCAGGGATGCTGAATACGTGCGCGTGGGAGCCACCGCTCGACGAGGGTCGACATCCGTCTCCAAGGCAGCCGATGGCGTTGGCTCCGTCGCCGGAGCGAACGTGCCCAAATACGGCCGACCTGTGTTCGGAAGCTACCGAGCGCGTGTATGTTCGTTGGCACGGCGTGGTACGCGAAGTAGCCGCGCACCACTTGGCCGAGCCAGCGACCTTGCTCAGGGATGGGCCGATGCCGTCGACGCTCGAGTGCAGTCCTCATTGCACGGAGCGTCGCGCGCATCCGCGACTTGATGGTATGCCGCGCCAGGAGAAAATCACCTGCCTTGGTCTTCGAGCACATGTGCGTGAAGCCAAGGAAAGTGAAGGTCTCTGGTTTTCCATCCCCACGTCGTGCTCGGTCTCTCGCCGCAAAGCGGCCAAATTCGAGCAGCCGTGTCTTTTCGGGATGCAGTTCCAGGGCGAATTTCCGCAATCGCTCGCGGAGTTCGTCGAGGAACCGGGTGGCATCCATCTTGTGCTGGAATCCAACGAGAAAATCGTCAGCGAACGCACAACGACAACATCGCCGTGGGCGTTGCGTCGCCGCCACTGTTGGACCCAGAGGTCGAGGACGTAGTGCAGGTAGACGTTCGAAAGCAGCGGCGAAATCGTCGCTCCCTGCGGCGCCCCCATGTCACTGGCCGACCATCGACCGTTCTCCATCACCCCTGCGTTCAGCCATTTCTGGATGAGACGCAGCACCCGCCTGTCACCGATTCGGTGCTCGAGAAACTTCAATCCATCCGTGGTCGATGGCATCGAAGTAGCCACGGACATCTGCGTCGAGCACCCAGTTCACCTTCTTTTTCCGTATTCCGACTGCGAGCGCGTCCAGCGCATTGTGCTGGCTGCGCCCGGGCCGGAAGCCGTACGAGAAGCCGAGGAAGTCTTCTTCGTAGATGGCGTTCATCACCTCGGCTACGGCTCGTTGGACAATCTTGTCTTCCAGCGAGGCGATTCCGAGCGGGCGTTGCCGCCCGTCGGCCTTGGGGATGTAGGCCCTGCGAGAGGGCTTCGCTCGGTAGGCTCCCCGGTGCAGACCCGCGTGCAGCCCCTCGAGGTTGTCCTCAAGGTTCGTCGCGTACTGCTCCCAGGTGACGCCGTCGACGCCGGGGGACGCCTTCTTCCGAAGTTGAAGGAACGCCTCACGGAGTCGGTCGACCGTTACGTGGTGAAGGGTAACCGTTCACGCCTTTTCGAGGAGCGAACCGGGGCGGTAGGTCCATTGTCTACTGTGTGAGATCGAACTTCGCGGTATAGCTGCGAAATCCACTTTCCATTGGCGGGGATTTTCGGCACAGGGGACGGGTGGCGCGAGATCCGCGTGATATCGAGCGTATCGCCGAGTTGGAGGCACTGGTCGCGAAGTTGATGGCGCGCGTCACAGATCTGGAAGCGCGGCTCGGTCAGAACTCGTCGAACTCCAACCAGCCGCCGTCGAAGGACACGCCGGAGCAGCGTCGAGATCGCGAAAAGTCGCCGCCGAGCGGGCGCAAACGTGGCGGGCAGCCCGGGCACAAGCCGCAGCGGCGAGAGATGCTGCCGCCCGAGAAGGTCTCGCAGATCGAGAACCACCATCCGGGCGAATGCGAGCATTGCGGGTCGTCGCTGCCGCGTGTCGAAGATGCGGATGCGGTCCGCCATCAGGTGGTCGACCTTCCGGAGATCCAGGCGGACGTGACCGAGCACCGGATGCACGCGACAGACTGCGAGGAATGCGGCCATCGCACGCGAGCCTCGCTGCCGACGGGCGTTCCGCGATCCATGTTCGGCCCCCGGCTCTTGGCGCTGATCGCTCTTTTGACGGGGAGCTGCCGCGTGAGCCGTCGTCAGACGGTGATGTTGCTGGGCGACGTACTCGGGATACGCGTTTCGCTCGGAGCTCTCAGCGAAGCCGAGCAGCGTGTGAGCGAGGCCGTTGCGCCGTCGGTCGAGGAGGCGATTGACTTCGCGCGCGCCCAACCCGTCAAGCACGTGGACGCGACCACGTGGGCCACTGGCGGAGCCTATCGGTCGCTCTGGACGATCAGCACCGCCTTGGTCACCGTCTTCGTGATCGCCCGCGACGGCACCACCGCAACGGTTTCGCGTCTGCTGCAAAGGGCATGCGGCGTTCTCGTCAGCGATCGAGCGAAAGTCTTCGGCTTCTGGGCCATGAATAAGCGCCAGATCTGCTGGGCGCACCTGGTCCGCAAGTTTGCCGGCTTCGTCGAGCGCAAGGGGACGGGCTCTCAGATCGCTCGGGAGCTGCACGAAACGGCCGAACTGATGTTCCACTCCTGGCACCGCGTTCGCGACGGCACGATGACTCGTCGAGACTTTCGGGAATGGATGACACCCGTGCGCGAGCGCGTCGAGTGGCTCCTCGAGCGCGGCGTGGGCCTCGGCATACGCGGCTTCAGCGGAACCTGTGCCGACATTCTCGATCATCGGGCCGCGCTTTGGGCCTTCGTGGACCGGTCCGACGTGGACCCCACAAACAATCTGGCCGAACGCGACCTCAGGCCTTTCGTTCTTTGGCGCAAGGTATCTCACGGCACCCAGAGCGAGCGCGGAGAGCGGTACGCCGAGCGCATCATGACCGTCACGCACACCCTGCGGAAGCAGAACCGCTCCGTCTTCCGGTATCTGCACCACGCTTGCGCCAACCTTCTCTACGACAATCCACCTGAGTCGCTCCTGCCTTCAACCGCGTAAAACGGGTGAACGGGTACGGTGAAGGAGCGTCGTGAACTTCGCCTTCCTGTCCTGTCTTGCTCTTTTGCGTACACGGTCGAGCGCACTGGGCGCGCTCAATTCCCGGCTCTGGTCCGGTGCGCGTTTTGCTCGTCCGTGTTCCCCTTGGCCAGGCCCCTTCCCTCCACCCCCTCCGCAGCGGACGGGTCCGCCTTGTTCGAGGGCTTCGTAGGTACTACGGGCCTGTCCGACTTCCCCGAGTCGTGCATCATCGGCGTTCGGCCTTGGGCCTTTCCGATACGGCCCGCAGCGCCATCCGCTGCGAGCGACTCGGGGACCTCCCGGTTCTCGCGCATGGAGATTCCGCGCGTGTGAGGGGTCTACGACCGCGCGGGGCCGCACGGCATCTCGCGATGGCGATGCCGTGCGTGTTGCCTTCCGCCTGGGATAATGGCGTCGGCTCCCCGAAGTGCCTGATTTCGCGGCTCAATACCCTACCCGCGCGTGCCCCTGTCAACGCTTCGCCCCCGTCCTCTCGGGCGGCGGCGCATGACTCGGGGGCGCCGTGGTTCGCTATTCCTTCGACGTTGGACTCTTTCATTCCTTTCTCCATGCCGGTTTATCCCGGCGCACTAACCCATCGGCGACTGACGTGCTTCAGCCCTCGGGCCGCCCGCGCTACGCGCGTACCCGGAGGTCGCGATGGAACGCAAAGCGCGGACAGCAGTGGAGCCCGGAAGCGGGCGCCGGTGGACAGAAGACGAAGCTCGCGCGGCGCTCGCGGAGCTGGCGCAGTCTCGCGAGAGCGTGGCGGCGTTCACGCAGTCGCGCGGCTACTCCGCGCAGCGGATCCGGTATTGGAAGAAGCGTCTCGGTGAAACCGGCGCCGTTCCGAGCTCACGATCGGCCGCCGCACGTTCGCGTAGACGTGACCGGGCAAACTCCCGAGCCACGCCTCGGTCGAGTTCAACGTCTCGTCCTTCACCGTGTCAGAACATCTCGCCCGCGGTCACGTACGCTCCAATCGGGGTTGCGTCCGGCGACCATGCCAGGTCGGCTCGGAGCACGAACGCGCTGCCTGAAGTGAGCCGAACGCCCCCGCCGACGCCGTACTTCAGCCCGATGCCCGTTCCGTCAAGCTCGGGGTGCGGTTGCGTGTCCGCCCAGACGCGGCCGCCATCGAAGAAAGCCTCGAAACCGAGGGACATCGGCTTCGATAGGGCACGAAAGTCGAAGATGCGCGCGCGGGCCTCGATGTTCCCGATGACCTTGACCTTGCCGTAGTACCTCTGCGCCGGCACGCCGCGGATGTCGCCTCCGAAATAGGT
Organism: uncultured delta proteobacterium; assembly: GCA_963831555.1. Taxonomy (GTDB): domain Bacteria; phylum Myxococcota_A; class Polyangia; order Polyangiales; family Polyangiaceae; genus Palsa-1150. Next base: position 5,787 of record CAWHQT010000003.1, on the reverse strand, counting down.
GTCCTCGAAGCGTGGCAGCTCCGCCATTGGCGGGTTGCCGAAGAGGACGTCGCCAATGAGCCGCCCGGCCAGCGTGAGACGGGCGACGATCGGGAGATACACTCGGAGGTTGAGGCTCGCTTCGCCGTAGCGGAACGGGAAGGCCGCATCCCCGCCGGGGCTCCACTTAACCTTCACCGTGTCGAGTGTGCCGGAATGAGGCGTCACTTCGCTGTCCCGCGTGTCGATCTGCAAGCCATAAATGAAGAGCGCAACGAGGCTGGGCGACGTCGTCCCGATAAGCGACCGGACCTCGGGGCTGCCGCTCCGGATATCCCGGGCAAGGCTCGAGCCCGCGGGGATGTCGAGCCAGCTGGCCGTGTAACGGAGCCCGGAGATTGCAGCGAAGTGGTCGATGATCCGGAACCGAAGGTCGGCCAGCAGCGAAGGGTGGATGCGCCCGTATTGAAGGTACGAGGTCGATTCGCCGGATGCCAGGGCCGCGCTCGAGGCGTTGCCCATTCCGTAGTAATAGAGCGCCCGCTCGTCGGTAAACGAAGGACGGATCTCGAGATCGACCGGGCGCCCAAGCAGGCGCGGCACGGTGAGCTCTCCGAATACGTCGATGTAAGGCAGATCGACGCTCCCGTTCTTCAGCCCGAACGAGATGATGCCCGCGCTCTCGATGTTCCAGACGTAGGGGGTATATCCGGCCTGATTTCGAGTGAAAGCCGCGAAGTAGCCGCCGGCCACTCCGATGTCCGTGCTCCCTCCGACCGCGGGAACGACGGTGAGCTGATCGCGTCCGGAGGCCGATGCGGAAGCCTTCCCTGAGAGCGGCGCGCTTTTCTCGCTCGAGTTGAGCAGGTTCTCGCCCGAAGCCGGCGTCGCGAGCGCTACCGACGCTGCCACGAGGGCATGCGTGACGCACCACGCTCGCGAGCGCGTGCGAGTCGCGTGAAGCGACGACGCACGATGCATTCTTAGGAACGATCGGGCGTGTTCGCACTTAATGGCCGTGGGCATGCGGCCCCCTCGGCTGCTGCCGGCCATCGGCTGGAGCCTTCATCGCCACCGGCCTCGAAGGTCTATTTCGCAGGGTTCAGAGCGAAGCGCGTTCCGAAGCGCCCGCTGATCTTTGCCCAAGTCTCGGCGCTCACGGCCTTCCGTGGGAGCACCTGGCCCATCGTACGCTGCATCGCCCCGTGGACGCTCCGAACGCCGTTCTCAGGGGCGGCCAAGTCGATATATTCATCGCCGTCCGCGAGTCCGAGAATAGCCTTCCTCGCTTTCATGCGGATGACCTCGTCGTTGGATAGGAGATTCAAGACTTGATCGCAAGTCTCGTGGTCTGTCTTATCTAGATGCTTCATGATTGAATTGCCTGCTCGCACGGGACGGCGAGACGATGGGGGCCCGGTGGCCGTTATTTCCGGTCTCGCGTCCTTTCGGTAAGCGAGAAAGTGAAGCCGCGAAGGTGCCGTGCGCCAGTACGCAGGCAAAAAGCGAAAGAAGACGACTTTTCAGTCTTCACTGCGGGTCGGTGGGTGCGGAAACGGTCGCGAAATCCGAGCTGCCTGTTCAAGACGTCCTCCGCGGTGTGCAAAAGCAAGGGGCGAGCCAATGCCTCAGCAGCGAATGGCCCCGAGGAAATTCCGTGCGAGGACCCTGGCTCGGCGCGCGTCGTCGCGATCGCGGGGCGCTTTTGCTTCGCGACGGAGTGCCGTTTACTCGCACGCCATCCGAACGAGCGGCGCGCTACGGTGCCGCCATGCACGCCGACGCGACACTTCTTTTGCTTTTTGCCACGGAGTCACGTGCACGTTCCCTACACGGTCGGGCTGGTCCTCGCGGGTCTCGCCCTCGGAGCAGCCCATCCCGACTACGGGCTTCACCTCACCGAGAGGCTGGTGTACTCCGTATTTCTGCCCGGCCTTCTCTTCGAGGCAGCCTATCACCTCGACTTCTCGGAGTTCCGCGAGAGCGTGGGAGCCATCCTCGCGCTCGCGGTGCCCGGGGTCGTAGCCGCGATTGGTATGACCACCTCCCTTCTTGTCTTAAGCTCCCGCGTCGCTGGGTTCTCGACCGGCTTTGGCTGGTCGCATGGCCTCGTCTTCGCGGCGCTGATAGCGGCCACGGACCCGATCGCAGTCGTTGCTCTCTTCAAGAGCCTGGGAGCGCCCAGGCGATTGGGGATACTGATCGAAGGGGAGAGCCTCGTGAACGACGGCACGGCCATCGTTCTCTTTGCGATTGTCTACGCCGCCGTGATCACCAACCAGGGGCTCAGCCTCGTCGCTGCCGTAAGTGAATTCCTCAAGGTCGTGGGGCTTGGACTCGTTTTCGGGGCCGCCGTCGCCTTCGCCACCTCGCAGATCATCGTGCGCGTCGATGACTCTATGATCGAGATCACGCTTACGATTTTGACCGCGTATGGATCCGTCGTTCTCGCGGAGAACTTCCACGCTTCGGGGGTCATCGCAACTGTCACCGCCGGAATGGTATGCGGAAACTACGCCGCGCCACGCGGGATGAGTACGACGACGCGAGTCGCGCTCGAATCGTTCTGGGAGTACGTGGCGTTTGCACTCAACTCGCTTGTCTTTCTGCTTATAGGGCTGGAAGTTCGACTGAAGGACCTCGCGGTATCGTGGCTGCCCATCACGATCGCTTTCGTTGCGGTCACTGTCGGCCGCGCGGGGACCGTCTTCGCGGTGTCCGCGCTCCTCCTGCCCACATCGAAACGCGTTCCGTGGCGCTGGAGCGTGATGCTAATCTGGGGCGGCCCTCGCGGAGCGCTCTCGATGGTGCTCGCCATCGCCTTGCCCGTGGAGTTTCCCCACCGGTCGCTCATTGTGACCATGACGTTCGGCGTGGTCCTTCTTTCCATCGTATTGCAAGGGACCACGGCGGCCCCACCGCTCCGCGTCCTCAGGCTCGCGAGCGCGGAAGGCGGGGCCGCCGCAGTCTCTGCGAACGTCGGCACCGACCATCGGGAATGACCGACGTACTCTGATAAGTATCCTCCATCGCCTCCCACTTTGGCACCCTAAATTCGTGGGAGATGCCGCAGAAAGCCGCGTGGAGCGACTCGATTCCGACCGATGCTCCTCTCCTGCGCTTCATCCACGATGAGCACCGGCCGCATCAGAGTCGTCGCGATGTGTTCGCCCCAGCGGGCGCGCAGGGTCTTGAATCCGGCCCAGCGGTTGTGCGTCGGGAACGGCACGCCAAAGATGTCGCCGAGCTCGCGATAAAAAAATCGGACACCCGGCTCTGCGGATGATCGACGGTGCCGACCACGACGTCGCGCAGCCCGCGCAGTCGCTCCGCCAGAAGGCGCAACGTCACGCTCTTGCCGCTGCCCGGCTCGCCGGTGACCATCACGAATCCGCCGTCGCCCACCGTCCTCTCGACGCGGCTGCAAAAGGCCTCCACCGCGGGCGTCATGTGCAGCGCGTCGATGGGGACCTCGGGACGGAAGGGGTGAAGCTTCAGGCCAAAGAGGGGCAAGAGCGTCTCATTCATGAGATTCGTTCTCCGGACGTTTCGTCAGCAGCGGCACGTACGCCGGCGGCAGTCCCGTCGCCGCGTACTCGTTCATCAGTTCGCGCAAGAGCGGCGCGATGCCGCTCTGCGGGAGCTGGGGATCCAAGTCGGGTCCAGTGTCGAGCACGCGTCGGCGCCCGTCCGCGTTCCCCTGCTTGTCCTGGGGCAAGAGCGTCGTGAGCACCACGCCCGTGCGCGCGTCCACCAGGTCGACGCTCGACAGGTCCCAGCCGGCCCATCGCACCGTGGGGCGCATCAGCGTGCGATACCGCGCGGGGATCTCGTAGCGCACCCCGCCGACGGTCAGCGTGCCGTCGCTGCGACGCTGCGTTCGGATCTCCTGGCGACGAAACGCGCGCCGCAGCTCGTCCGACGACGGACTCGGGCGCAGCACACTCGGTCCGGCCAGAAATCTCTCGAGCGGTGTCGTGCCGATCTCCGAATGCCACTTGCGATTGTATTCGAGCTCCAGCCACGCCAACGTCGCCCGGTTCAAAAGCTCCAGCGTCAGCTCCTTCTCCCCCTCGAGCATCGCCATCAGGCGCCCTTCCACCTGGCTCCAGAAGTTTTCTTGTTTCCCATTCTGTTCGGGGCTTTCCGCCAGCGTCGTGGAATGGACGACGCCGAGGCACGACAGCCCCCACGTCGTCTCGGCGGCCAGCATCGCGCTACCGTTGTCGCTCATCAGTGCACGAGCCAGGCCTCGTTTCTGAAACGCTTGCGACAGACCATGCACCAGGGCCTCCGCCGTTTCGCCGGGGCCCCGATACCATTGCAGATGACAGCCCAATCGCGAGTAGTCGTCGAGCACTCCGAAAAGACGCACTTCGATCCATTGGCCATCGCGTTCGAGCACCCGCCGACTGCCCACGTGAAAGTCCAAGTGAAAGAGCCCTCCCACGTACGAAACTTCGTACGAGCGCGTCTCGCGTGCCGAGCCCCCGCGCGATCTGCGACGCGTTCTTCTTGGACCGCGAGCGCACCATCCCGTGCGCCTTCATGTACCGCGCGAGGGTGATGCGCGACGGCACCGCCCCGAGCCCGGGTTCCACCCGCGCCTGCGCGCGCAGATTGTCGTGGTGAAGAGGGACATTTTGCGGACTCATACAGCCATCGAAATCCTCGCTCGCACACTTTCGGTCGTCACCGGCGCCACGAAGCGCAAAAGCGCCTCGATGGCCGCGGGCCCCGCTCGGCAAAAGCGCGCGAGCAACGAGGTGGGCAATTGCGCAATCTCCACCGGGGTCGCAAAGAACGCCTTCGCTTGCACCCAAAATGAGCCGAGCGCGAAGACCGTCTGCCACCAGTCTAACCAGCGCCGCACCGTCCGCGCCGGGACTCCCTCGACGCGCCTCGTGGGCCGACACCCCGCCGCCAGCGCCGCCCGGCCCACGAGGCTCGCCACGATCACCACCGCCCCCACGTACACCTTGCGCCCCAGAAACCGCACCGATGGTGGCGTCGCCCGATGACGGCATCCGTCACGACGACAGCAAAAACTCACCCGGCGTGTGTATTCGTCTGCCGCCTCGCCCAGCTCCCCCCGCGGCTTTCGCGGATAGTCGGAGCGATCCAGCGGACCGCCGCAATCCGCACACCCTCCCTGGCGCACCTGCTCGGCCCACGCCAGATCGATCCTCGTCAGCCCCTGCCAAAACGTCGTTCCCAGTCGCCAGTCGTTCGACATGACACAAGACATCGCGCCGGCGCCCGGCCATGATGCACTTTGTGGCCACGATTGGACGAAACGACCCCTGCTCCTGCAACAGTGGCAAAAAATACAAACGGTGCTGTCTGCTCCTTCACGAGGCGTATGCCGCCGAGCAGCGCAACGCCGCCGAGCCACGCAACGCCGCCGAGACGCACGCTTTCGCTGACGTCGCGCGCGCCCTCGAGCCGCTGCTCGCCTTCGATGATGATGGCTTCGCGGAGCTCTCCAACTCGGCTGTCGATCCCGCCAACAATGGACACTTCGACCAGGCCCTCGCTGTCTGCGCCAAGCTCCTCTCCGACTTCCCGGATCGTCGACGGACTCGAACGCTCCGCCATGGTCCACGCCAAGATGGGCCATCACGCGCTCGCCGCCGACTTCTATCGAAAGGCCTTCGACTTCGTGAACGACCCATGCCGTCGCGACGATTACGAGAACCGCGACTACTACCGAGTCCAGGCCGAAAAACAGCAACGACTCCCCGATTCCGCCTGACCGCGCCTGACGACGCGCCGGCCGGCCGTCACGAACGTCGATGGAGTTCGACC
>CAWHQT010000002.1:2500-535704 GCA_963831555.1 uncultured delta proteobacterium | reverse complement strand
AACACCCGAAGGCGAACAGAGCCAGCGTCCCAGGTCGGTAGGCGGCGGTCCCGGACAGCTGCATCGGACGGCCTCGGCGAGGCGTAGCACGACACGATAGAGTCGTGCCATACGCATTTGCCGTCAGAGCCTCAGAAGGCGTGGTCGCGCAGAAGCGCGCGGGCCTCGGTCGGGCGGCGCCTGCACTCGAGCAACGCCGAGAGGATGAGCGGCGTCACGAGCGTCGCGTCGGACTCGATGACGAACATCGGGGATGTCGTTGAGTCGCTGATCTGGCAAAAGTACGCCCACGGCTTCACCGGCTGCGCGAGGTCGTACTTGATCGAGGGGACCACGCAGATCGGAAAGTCGCCGGCGATGCCGCCGCCGATTTGGAAAAAACCTATGCCCGCGCCGCGGAAAGCTCGAGGTACTGGTCGTAAAGCGCCGCCATGTACTCGATGCCCGACTTCACGATGCTGGGACTGCACTCGCCGCCCTTGACGTACGACGCGAAGATGTTGCCAAACGTCGAGTCCTCGTACCCCGGGACCACGAGCGGCAAGCGCGCATCCGCCGCGGCGAGCAGCCAGCAGGCGTTCGGATCACCGTCGCAGCGTTCCGGGTCGATGGCGGTGACGAGACCGTAGAAGTACTCGTGCCAGAGCGAATGCCCGTCTTGGTGGCCTCGTCCACATGGGACGAGGATCTTCTCGACCGCACGGAAGGCCTCGTCTTCGGGAATGCTCGTGTCGGTCACACGCCGCATGCGCTGGCCGAGAATCGCGGCGTCATCCTTCTTCGTCAGATACCGATAGTAAGGCCCCGGTCAGAAATAACCCGTTCACAGGTGGGATTTTCGGTTTGAGGGCGACCGCGGGGATCGACAAGGCCGTGGAGGTGTGATCTACGGCGGATATGGCGGCGACGGAATGGGAGATTCGTACGAAGTTCAAGGCGCTTGAGCCTGTGATGGACGAGCGGCTGAAACGCCTGTGGGCGGGTGCGGAGGCGGACGCGTACGGCGACGGCGGGATCGCGGCGGTCGAGCGTGCGACGGGAATGTCGCGCACAACAATCCGCGGAGGACGCGACGAGCTTCGCGGGGGAGCGCGGGCCGAGGACGTGGTCCACGTTCGGCGTCCAGGAGGCGGAAGGCCGCGTCTCGAAGAGACGAGCCCGCAGTTGGTCGAGGCGTTGGAGTCGCTGTCGACCCCGTCACGCGCGGCGACCCCGAGTCGTCTCTTCGCTGGACGTCCAAGAGCACACGGAAGCTGGCAAGCGAGCTCCTGAAGCAAGGGCTTCGTGTCAGTCCGCAGAAGGTGGGGCAGCTCCTGTACGCGGCGGGCTACAGCCTTCAGGCGACGCACAAGACCACCGAAGGCACCGCGCACCCCGATCGCAATGCGCAGTTCGAATTCATCAATGAGCGCGTCGAGCAGCATCACGCCCGAGGCGCTCCCGTGATCTCCGTCGATACGAAAATTGTCTCGCTCGGACCCGCCATCGCGATCACGCGCGTGGCTTTCGGCTCCGGCGCGAGCCCCATCCAGATGTCGCTCATCGGTCGTCTCCTCGGCCGCGGCGGACACCCCCTCCATGGGGATCGGCGCCGCGGGCCCGGAGACGATCTCGGAAAGGACAACTTCTCGGCGACCGGTGTCCGTCACTATTTTGCGTAGCGACCCGCGAAGGCGGACCATCCGTTTGGACGTGGCTATCCGCCCCTTGGGGCTCCGCCAGTAGCGCTGCTTCGATTGCCGGCGCGACGCAACCCGTTGAGCGTCACGGCACCGGCGGGTGCAATACATCTGGCCGTGATCGCAGAATCGGCAGACGTATCCCGGCCGTCGGCAGCCATCGCGAACACATTGGAAAAGCCGAAGGTCCTGCACGCGTCGGTCGCACCGACCCAAAGTGGGCCAGCGGCGCGATCCCGTGCGACAACCTCTTCGTCGAACGCGAGCACGCGAACCGACACGAGGGCTCGGAGTTTGCGGCTCCGGGCCCTCATCCTTCTTGATGGGCCGCGAGCGAGAAGGTCGCGCAATGGGGGTCGCCCCGCCAAGCGCCCGCGTCTCAAAACCCACCGGTTTTGAGCGTACAGTCACGCTGCAAATCCGATGAAAAGCCTCCCGAAAGTTCTAGGTGGGCTGGAACGCGGTCCACTTGAGCGCGAGCATCGCGAACCCGAGGGGCCAGTAGAAGGGAGCCCCGCCCGCCGCAAGCAGCAGGGTCGTGCACCCGAGGGGCAGCACCGCGAGCAAGCGGCCCGTCACAGAACGAGCCCCGTTCCCGCGAGGATCGAGGCGACCGAGACGACCTTCACGGGCGCGCCCGCGCTCGCGGGAGCCCCGACGGCGACGGCGTGCACGCGCACGCCGCTCTTCTCCACGCCCCGGACGAACGCCTCCCGGGCCTCGTCCCAGCCGTCGACGATCATCACCACGGCCGACAGCCGCGCGAGGTAGGGCGCGAGCCGCTCGATGAGTCGGCTGCGGTCGACGTTCGCCTCACGGTCGGCCGCCGCGAGGTGATCCAGCGCCTGCTCCAGAGAGCCCAGACTCCGCCCGAGCGTGAGGGCGTGGATCACTCCACCGGTCACCAGCAGATCCACGAGCGCGTCTCCACGGGCGAGGTGGGCGACCACGCCGGCCGTGAGCGAGACCGCGGCCTCGAACGCCTCCTCGCTCGGCGCCGAGCGCTTCCCGGGCGCGATGCAGTCGAGCACGACCCCCACGCGCGTGAAGTACTCCTCCTGGTACTCGCGCACCGCGGGCTTGCCGGTGCGCGCCCACGTGCGCGCCGACAGGTCACGGATGCGGTCCCCCTTTCGATACGGCCGCACGCCCCGCAGGTCCATCGACTCGCCGGTCTTCGAGGCCAGCGCGACTCCCCCGGGCTGGTGCCGGGTCGAAAGCTCCATGCCGAGGCGCACCACGTTCGCGGGCCTGGGCACCACGCGGAGACGGACCGGGGCGCTCTGCAGCGGCGGCCCCGACGCGAGCCCGAGCGGCACGAGCGCGCTCACGCGGAAGCGACCCAGCGTCAGGTCGCCGCGCTCGGAAAAGCGCGCCTTCAGCGTCGTGCTCGAGCTCGCGCCGAACCCGACGTCGACCATGGGACGAGGTCGCGAGAGCCAGCGACCGAAATACGGCAGGAACGGGCCCTCCACGCGGAGCCACGCCGTGCGCGGCCCCTTCGCCGTGCGCGCGCACTCCACGACGAACGACACCTCGGCCCCCACGAACACCCGCGGAGGAGCATGCACGCGCAGCGACAGCTCGGGCAGCCGGAGCGACGGGCTCACGAGGAGCGAGGCCAGGATCACCGATGCGAGCAGCGAGAACAGCAGGTAGACTTGGGTTTGCGTGACGTCGACCGCGAAGGCGCCCGTCGCGAGCGCGACAACGAAGAGCCACCGCCCCTCGCGCGTGAAGGCCCGGTACAGGCCGAGCAGCCACCTGCCCCCGCGCGACGCCGGCTCGCCGAACGGCTCTGCGATGGGCCTGCGCGAGCGCGCTGCAGGGATGAGGACGTAGTTCAGGCGCTGCCAGTTGACCGCACGGAGCCGCGCCAGCCTCGCCAGCCACGAAGGTGCGACGCTCACGTGGGCACGCGGACAGTCGAGACGATCCGCGTCACGACGCTGGCGCCATCCCCGCCCCCGTAGCGGACCTCGTCGCGAAGGCCCACGCGATGGGAGAGTGTCGCCACGGCGATCGCCTTGACGTCCTCGGGGCTCGCGTAGTCGCGGTCGCACATGAACGCGTGCGCCTGCGCCGCACGGAAGAGGGATAGCGATCCGCGTGGGCTGACGCCGAGACTGAGCTCGGGATCGCGGCGCGTGGCCTCGACGATCGCGAGCAGGTAGCGCGCCACGAGCGGCTTGACCTCGATGTTGCGGACGGCCTTCTGAATGGCCACGAGGCTCTGCTGGGTGCACAGCGCGGTCAGCTCCTCGAGCGGGTCCCGCGTCTGACGCGCGAAGAGCATCGCGAGCTCGTCCGGCGGGCTCGGGTACCCCATCGAGATACGGACGAGGAATCGGTCGAGTTGGGCCTCGGGGAGCGGGTAGGTGCCCTGGTAGTCCGCCGGGTTCTGGGTCGCGACGACGAAGAACGGCGCCTCGAGCGGGTGGGTCTCGCCCTCGACGGTCACCTGGGACTCGTTCATGGCCTCGAGGAGCGCCGCCTGCGTCCGGGGCGAGGCGCGGTTGATCTCGTCGGCGAGCAGGATGTTCGTAAAGACGGGGCCGCGGTGAAACGAGAACGTGCCCTTCTCCGGATCGAGGACCAGCGAGCCGGTGATGTCGCCGGGCAGCAGATCGGGCGTGAACTGCACGCGGGTGAAGCGCACGCCGAACACCCTGGCCAGCGCCTTGGCGAGCGTCGTCTTGCCCACACCGGGCACGTCCTCCAGAAGCACGTGCCCGCCGGCGAAGATGCCGATCAAGGCGAGATCGATGACGGGTCTCTTGCCGCGCAGCACTTGGCCCAGGCCGGCGCGCAGCTCCTCGACGAGTTGGTGATGGGCAGCCAAGTATGCGCGCAGTGTCGCAGATTTGGGCGAGTAGGCGAAGTTGGCCCCGGTCCGCGTCCACGCCGCGCGCCGGTTGCCCGGTTTGAGAACGCCCTGGACGCGCCAAACGATTTGGCACGAAGCCTAAGCCTCGCTTGCTTCTGCGCTGACCGCGACGGCGCCCGCACGATCACGACAGCCAGCGCTCGCTCCACGCCCACAACCGCAGTGCGATCGCCGGATCGATCGCGTAGGGCCGGACACCGTCGTCGCCCTCGGTCTTGACCGGCGCGATGTCGCAGTTCTCGCAGTACACGCCGCCGAGGTCCGCGAGCTCGGGGCTGGTCGCGCACCAGACCGTGGTCGCGGCTCCCTGCTCCACGGTTTTGAAGCTGCCGATCCGGCGGGCGCGCTCGACGACCCGCTTCAGCTCCTCGGGATCGTAGTTGCGCGCCAGATCGGTCTCGAGGATCGCGCCGGGGTGGAGAGAGAATGCACGGATGCCGTCTGGCTGGTAGCGCCGGTCGGCCTCGACGGCAAAGAGCACGTTCGCGGTCTTCGACTGGCCGTACGCGACCATCTTGTCGTATGGGCGATGTTCGAAGTTTGGGTCCTCGAAGTCGAAGGCGGAGCGCACATGACCGCGCGACGACAACGCGACGACACGCGCGCCCTTGGCACGTCGCAGCGCGGGGAGCAGGCGCGCGAACAGCCGGAAGTGGCCGACGTGGTTTACCGCCAGCTGCGACTCGAGCCCCCGCGCATCGCGCGATAGCGGCGCGGCCATGATGCCGGCGTTGTTGACGAGGAGGTGCAGCGGTCGATCGCCGAACCGGGCCGCGAACGCATCGATCGTGGCCGGCACGCCGAGATCGAGCTCGCCGATGGTGACGTTCGCGAAACCCGAGAGCGCGGCGGTCGCCTTCGCGATGTCGCGCGCCGGTACGATCACGTCCGCGCCGGCGGCGGCGAGAGCGCGCGTGGTTTCGAGGCCGATGCCGGCATAGCCACCGGTGACGATCGCGGTGGTGCCGTCGAGGCGACGCTCCGCCATCACATCGCGGGTGGTGGTCTCTGCGCCGAATCCCGATGGAAGAGGATGTTGCATAGACACGGGCGGAATCCTTTCAGGTGCGTGCAGCTCGCCAGCCCAGCGGGTGTAGCGCGCTCCCACGCGCCTTCAACGATCTCATGGCCCTCGCGCGACGGGTCGCGAGGCCAGCTGGCATAATCCGAACGCGGCGCCTTGCGGGTCGTGGCACGGCACGATCCGATCGCCGTTCGGGAGCGTCACATGGTTGGCGATGATCTCGCCGCCGCGCGCGCGCGCCTTCGCGATCGTGCCGTCGAGGTCGGCGACCCGGAAGAAGTAGAGCCAGTGCGGATGGACGCCGGGCATTCGCGCGGTGTTCGCCATGCTTCCGACGGGCTCGCCCGTGCCGTCCCACGCGAACATCCGGTATCCACCCTCTGTGTCCGCGACGTCGATCGTCGCCGAGTTCGTCCATCCGAAGACCTCGGCGTACGCCGCCCACGCCCGATCGAGATCGCGCGTGTGATGGTGATGCCACGCGACCGGCGAGCCACGTGGCTTTGGCGGGCTCGCGCGCATCGCGACCACCGCGCCCGACGGGTCGCGGAGGGTGGCGTAGGCGGTGCCGTCGGTCGCTTGCACCGTCGGCCCGAGTCGTTCGCTCCCGAGCGCGAGCAAGCGCGTGACGGTCGCTTCGAGATCCGCAACGCCGATGTGACCGAGCCAGTGTGCAGGAGCGCCCCGAGCGCGCGCCTGTTCGTGCAGGAGCCAGACGCCAAGCATCGACGGCCCCGCGGACGACGGCGTGTCGGTGAAGTCCAGACCGACGACCTCAGAGTAAAAGCTCCGGGCGCCATCCGGATCGGTCGTCCTGAGGTCGTACCGACAAAACCGGCTGTTGGTCATCCCGCATCCTCCCAGCGCCGCGCGAAAACCTCGGGGTCGGACAACCCGGGCGCGCGAACAAACCCGGGCGCGCGAACATATTGTCCTGCTGGGGAGCTCGAGGTGGAGCGGCATCGCTCCCCTCGACGTGCCGTGCGAGCCCGTTCTGTCGAGTGGAGCCTTGCCGGAGGCAAGGCGGAGCGAGACTCAGGGTGACTCTGGTTACTCACAAGTTGGCGGGCTCGGTTCGCTCGCGACTCTTGCTCTCGAAGCTCTTTCGCAGTTCGGGCAGGTTCGCCGAGAGCACGGTGAACTCGCGCTTGGGAAGCGCGAGCAGGTCCAGCGGCTCGACGCAGCGAACCGTGGCGTTCCGTTGCGTCTTGAGGAGTAGCGCCGTCTCGCCGAAGAACTCGCCGCGACCGAGCGTCGCGATCGCACGACCGTCGCGGACGATCTCGACCTTGCCCGCCAAGACAATGTAGATTCGGTCGCCCACATCGCCCTGGTGGAATACCTCTTGCCCCGGTTCAAAGTGCTCTTGCGTCACGCCGACGGAACTCCCAAGCTTGAGCTGCACGAGCTCCGGAGGCAAGAAGAGGTCGAGTGTCCAGGACGCCGCTACTTTCACGCGCCGTCCCCAACCGGGAATCTTCATCAGGTAGATCGTGCGCCAGAGAAACCAGGCGATGAACCCCGAGACGGGGATTCCGAAGATCTCCGCCACCGCAGACTGATGCCCGAGCGACCCCATTTTCCCGAGGCCGGTGAACGAGAACGGCTTCATCGGTTCGCCGCGCAGCTTTGCCACGAGGTTGCCCGCGAGCGTCGCGGCCTGGCGCGTGGCGTGTTGCGCCGTGGGGGGAGCGAACCCTCCTGCAGGCGCGGGGACGACCGCGCAATCGCCCAGAGCCCACACGTTCTCGAGCCCTTTGACCGCCAGCATCGCGTCGACTTCGATGCGCCCAGCCTTGGTCTTTGGCAAGGCGAGCGCTTCGATGAGCGGGTGCGGTGATGCGGGGACGGTCGACACCAGAGTCTTCGTCTCGATGACCGTGCCGTCGGCGAGAATCGCGGCCTCCCCCGTGGCGGCCTTGAGGCGCGCGCCGAGGACGATCTCGACCCCGCGTCCCCGGAGAATACGCTGCGCAAAGATCGCGAGCGACTCCTTCATTTCGGGCAAGATTCGATCTTGCGAGTGGACGAGGCAAACCCGAATCTCTTTCGGGTCGATTCCACGGTAGTTGCGCGCGACTTGCCGCACAAAGTCGTTCAGCTCGGCGCAGACTTCGACACCCGAGAAGCCGCCGCCCGCGACCACAAACGTGAGCAGGCGCTTTCGAAGCTCCATGTCTTGCTGCTCGATGGCCGCCTCCTCCAGCGCTCGGATCAGGTGATTCCGAAGGTTGAGCGCGTCCGTCAGGTTCTTGAAGGAGAACGCGTGCTCGGGCAGGCCCCGTAAACCGCGGAAGTCAGTGACGGTGCCAAGCGCAATCACCAGATGGTCGTACGGTAGAATGTGCGGGTGCGGGTGAAAGCCCGTGCTCGTCGTCACGGTCCGCTTCTCGAGGTCGATCGACTCCACTTCCCGGACGTGGATCTCGGTTTTCGGCAAGAGTCGCCGCAGGGGGCTCACGACGTCGAGCAGGCCGATCGTTCCGGTAATGACCTCGGGCAAGAGCGGCTGGAAGACGAAGTGGTTCTCCTTGCTGACGAGCACGATCTCGTAGTCGTCGCGCTGCATCTTCTCGAGCGCCGCGGCCGCATACACCCCGGCAAAGCCTCCTCCCAGAACCAGGATCCGCGTCTTGCCCGTGTTCGCCTTCGGCATCGGGACGGGAGCGGGCGGGCGTCTTCCGGCGAGGAGAAGTATTGCGAATGCCGCAATGACCGCGAGCGCGACGGCGAGATCGATCATGTTGGATCCTGAATGTAACTTCACTACGCCCCCGAAGGCGCCCGGTTACGCGCCGTCGCCTCGCGATTGCCGGGAGGCCCAGCCCCAGTACGGCTTGAGCACGGACTGCCTGCAGCGTTACCGGAGGAAAGAAGAGCGATGAAGCGTCTCGTCCGATTCTCGCTCGCACAGCTCTTCGTGGTGACCACGCTGGCCGTTGCTCTCGCTGTTGGAGCGACCTTCTTCGTGTTCCTCGAGTCGTCGCGCCGATCCATCGTCGAGCGATCGAACACGCTCCGAGATTCCGAGGCCCTACGTATCGGGGCACGGCTCTCCGCCGAGCTCGCGGTGGCCGCGACGGCGCTGGAGAATACCGAGGGGGCCCTGCACTTCGGCGCGCTCTCCGTGGCCGATCCGATTGCGCTCGAGACGCGCCTATTTTCGGAGTTGCTCAGTCACCCGACGCTTTCGGACATGTCGTGGACGCACGGCACCCTCCTCGGTCACGGCATGAACGGAGCGGCCGAAATCGCCCCCGGCGATCGCTGGCAGATTTCGGTATACCGCGCGTCCGCCGACCCGAAGAGCGAAATCATGACGCGGACAATCGCCGTCGAGGACGGCCACTTCGTGGCGTACGTTCGGTCGCGCCCTCGCGGCGGCGGTTTCTCGAGCGCCCCTTTCCGCCGCGAGGCAGAGGCGGGCGACCCCACTCTCCATGCCACGTTCGAGACCGCCGTGTCCGAACACGTGTATGGCCACATGATCTGGAGCGATCTGTCGTTTTCCGAGCTCGATTCCGCGCTCCCACAGGCCCAGCGGCGCGTGGTCGTCACGGTGCAAAAGGCCGTCGAGGACGCACCCGGGCGCTTCGCGGGCGTCCTCCGCGTGGGGCTCGTCACCGAGCAGATCGATAGCCTCCCCCGGCTGGACACGACCGGCTCGCAACGAGTGTTCCTGAGCGACACGGAAGGCCGTTTGGTCGCACGCTTGGATCCCAGCGATCACGTGGAGCTCATGGGTGACGACCTTCGAGTCCGGTCGGCCCACATGCCACCCGAGGTGGCCGCGGCGCTCGCGAAGGCGAGTCAGTGGGACCCCTCGAACGCGCCGCGCGAGCGCTCCGACAGGCTTCGCGTCGGTGGTGCGTCGTACCTCGCCACCTTTCACGCGCTCGACAACTCCCAAGGTTGGGTCGTGGGGATCGTTGTCCCCGAGGACTATTACACACGAGACTTGACGGCGCTTCGGAGACGGTTCTTCGCGGCGATCTCGCTCGTCACGGCCATCGTTCTCATCGCGGGCGGCTTCGTGCTGCACCAGCTTCGCCGCTCGCTCGGGCGGGTCATCTCCGCCACCGGACGAATGCGCCGATTCGACTTCTCCGCGTCTCCGGTGGACGCCCCGCTGCGCGAGATGGCCGAGGTGATGGAAGGAGTCGAGCGCGCAAAAACGGCGATGCGGGCGCTCGGAAAGTACGTCCCGATCGACCTGGTGCGTGAGCTTTACGAGTCCAACCGCGAGCCGCAGCTGGGGGGCGAGCTCATCGAGATATCTCTCATGTTCAGCGACATCGAAGGATTCACCAGCCTCTCGGAGCGAATGGCGCCCGACGCCCTCGCCCAATTGCTCGGACGTTATTTGGAGGCTATGACGACAGGCGTCCGTTCCACGAAGGGCACGGTCGACAAGTTCATTGGGGACTCCGTCATGGCCTTTTGGAACGCACCCGCGCACTGCGAGGACCATTCGGCGCGAGCATGTCGCGCCGTGCTGGCATGCATGCGCCAAGCGGAGCAGCTCTACGCCTCGCCCGCTTGGAAAGGTTTCGCCCCGTTGTTTACGCGCTTCGGCCTCCACCGCGCCGAGGCGATGGTCGGGCATTTTGGGGCGCCCGAGCGGCTCAGCTACACGGCCCTCGGCGACGGCGTCAATCTCGCCTCGCGCCTCGAGGGTTTGTGCAAACTCTACGGCGTGGCCGCACTCGCGAGCGAAGCCATCGTCAATCACGTGGGTGACGAGTTTGCTTTTCGGTTCATCGACAGGGTCGCCGTCAAAGGCAAGGCGCAATCGGTCCGCGTCTACGAGCTCCTCGGCATCCCCGCGGAATGCCGCGAGGCACTCGAGCGCGCCAAGACCTACGAACAGGGGCTGCTCGCCTACTTCGCCCGGGACTTCCCCCGCGCGCTTGGGATCCTCCGCTCCATGGGCGACGACCCGCCGAGCCGCGTGCTCGCCACTCGCTGCAAGCAGATGATCGCAGAGCCTCCTCCGCCCGAGTGGAATGGGATCTACGTCGCCACCACCAAGTGATGGGACACCGGCGCTCTCGTTCGATCGCGTCGCTCGAGGGCACGCACCGTTCAGCCGTTGCCGCGAAACTCCGGGTAGAGCGTCATCCCTCCGTCGACGTACAGGGTGGCGCCGTTCACGTAGTCGGAAGCGTCGGACGCGAGCCACACCGCGGCGCGCGCAACGTCGTCGGCTTCGCCGATCCTGCCGTATGGGATGAGGCGCAGCAGGCTCTTCTCTCCTGCCGGCGTGGACCATGCCTCGGCGTTGATGCGTGTGCGGATCGCGCCGGGTGAAATGCTGTTGACGCGAATGCGGTCCGGCGCCAACTCCTGCGCCATCGTCTTCATGAGCATCGAGACTCCCCCTTTGGAGGCCGCGTAGTTCGCGTGTCCAGCCCAAGGGATGACATCGTGCACGGACGACACGCAAAGGATCTTGCCGGCCGCCCGCGAGAGCTCGGCCTGCACGCCACGCCGGCGGAACTCGCGCACAGCCTCGCGCGAGCAGAGAAACTGCGCCGTGAGGTTCACGCCGATGACGGCATTCCAGTCCGCAAGGCTCATCTCCGCGAACGGCGCGTCGCGCTGCATCCCCGCGTTGTTCACGAGAATATCCACGCTACCGAGCTCCTGAATCGTCGTGCGGAAGATGTGCTGGACGTCTTCTTCCCGGCTCACGTCGCCGCCGACGACGAGGCCGCGCCCGCCCGCCTGCTCGATCTCGGCCAGCACGCGGCGTGCGGCGTCTTCGCCGCGCGACCAGTTGACGACGACGATCGCGCCGGCCGCGCCGAGCGCCTTCGCGATCGCCGCGCCGATGCCGGAGCTGCTCCCCGTCACGATCGCCCGCTGACCGAGCAGCGGCCTATCTGCATTCGTTTCCGTCATGTTCGCGTTGTCCTTTCTTTCGTCGGGAATAAACTTGCGGGTGCATCGGGCCGCGCCGCCCGCGCGGCACCCACTCGCGCCGCGGCCACCTCTTCGAGACAGCCGACGACAAGCGCGGTCCACCCCGTCTGGTGACTTGCGCCTATGCCCCTGCCGGTGTCGCCGTGGAAGTACTCATAAAAGAGCACAAGGTTCTTCCAGTGCGGATCGCCCGCGTAGCGTGCGTCGGGCCCGTGCACCGGGCGCGACCCATCGGGACCGGGGAGGAAAATCGACCCGAGCCGGCGTGCGATTTCGAGGGCGACGTCGCCGAGGTGCATCCAACGACCCGAGCCGGTCGGACACTCGACCTGGAAGCCATCGCCGTAGAAGTGGTGGTAGCGCTGGAGCGACTCGACGAGCAAATAGTTCAAAGGTAACCAAATGGGGCCGCGCCAGTTCGAGTTTCCGCCGAAGACGCCGGAGGTCGAGTCGCCCGGGGCGTACTCCACCCGGTACTCGCGGCCCTCGGCTCGGAGCACGTACGGCCGGTCCTCGTGCACCCGGCTCAGAGCTCGCACGCCGTGCGGCGCGAGAAACTCGCGCTCGTCCATCAGATAGCGAAGCACGCGCGTGAGACGCTCGCGCGACGGAATGGCGAGAAGGCGGTGCCCGTGCCCTTTCTGGCCCGAGGGCTCGAGATACGAGATGTGACGCGCGAGGTCACCGCGATTGGCGAGAAACCATGCCATGCGCTTCTTGAAGGCAGGCAGCCGATCGAGCACCGCGCTCTCGAGCACTTCGACGGCGAAGAGCGGGATAATGCCGACCATCGATCGCGTCCGCATCGATTCGGCGCGCCCGTCCACGTGAAGCTGGTCGTAGTAAAACCCATCTTCTTCATCCCAGAGCCCGGTACCGCCGAAGTTGTTCATCGCGTCGACGATCCCGACGAAGTGCTCGAAGAACTTCGACGCCACGTCCTCGTACGCGGCGTCGCTCGCTGCGATCTCGAGGGCCATCGCGAGCATCGTGGACGCGTAGAAGGCCATCCAGGCCGTCCCGTCGGCCTGCTCGATCCGGCCTCCGGTCGGCAACGGCTGCGACCGATCGAAGATTCCGATGTTGTCGAGGCCGAGAAAGCCGCCCGAAAAGAGATTGTTGCCGTCGTCGTCCTTGCGGTTCACCCACCAGGTGAAGTTCAGGAGCAGCTTGTGGAAGACCCGCTTCAGAAAGCCGAGGTCACGTTCGCCGCGCTTCGCGGAGATCTTGTAGACGCGCCATGCCGCCCACGCGTGCACGGGCGGGTTGACGTCACCGAAGGCGAACTCATAGGCCGGAATCTGGCCGTTCGGATGCATGTACCACTCGCGGAGAAAGAGCAGCATTTGCTCCTTGGCGAACGTGGGATCGATCTTGGCGAAAGGCACCATGTGAAAGGCGAGGTCCCACGCGGCAAACCAGGGGTATTCCCACTTGTCCGGCATCGAGATGACGTCGCGGCAGTGCACGTGCGACCACTCGCGGTTACGCCCGTCGCGATGGCCCGACGACGGCGTCGGGTGCGCCGGGTCTCCCTGACGCCAGTGCTCGACGATGTAGTGGTAGAACTGCTTGCTCCACAGCAGCCCCGCATACGCCTGGCGCATGACCGCGCGCTCCTCCGGGGTCGCCCCGGGGGGCGCGCGGTCGTCGAAGAACGCGTCCGCCTCCTCGATGCGCCGCGCGAACATGCTCTCAAACCCCTCCCCGAGGTCGGCGGCGGCGGCGTCGCTCTCGGCGGTCAGCCGCAGCCGCACCACGATCCTGCCGCGCGCGGGGACCACGAGCCGATAATGGGCCGCACACTTGGTCCCCATGCGATCGCCGCGCAGCGCGTCGGGTTTGTGCGCGACCACGTGGTCGTGGAACGCGTCCTTCGTGTGACGAGTCGCGGACGAGACGCCGTAAAGGCGCGCGGCGTTGGTTTCGTTGTCGGTAAAGAGCACCTCCGGACGCCCAGGGCCCGCGTCCAGACGCAGAATCATCGGCCCGAGGGCGGGGTGCATGGCCCGGATCGCGTCGGGCCCGATCTGCTCGAGCGAGGGCTTGGCCGCGTAGGATTCGCCCTGCCGGCCCCACGACCACGTGTTCCGGAACCACAAGGTCGGCAAGAGGTGCAGCGGCGCATCCTCGGGCCCACGGTTATCGATGGTGATGCGCACGAGGATGTCGTCCGGACTCGCCTTCGCATATTCGGCCGTCACATCGAAGTACCGGTCCTCGTCGAATACGCCGGAGTCGGCGAGCTCGTACTCCGGCGCGCCGAAGCCGCGCCGGCGGTTTTCCTCGATCAGAGCCGCGTACGGATATTCGGCTTGCGGATACTTGTAGAGAGCCTTGGCGTACGAGTACGTCGGCGCCGCATCGAGGTAGTAGTAGCACTCCTTGACGTCTTCGCCGTGGTTGCCCTCGGGGTTGGTGAGCCCGAAGAGCCGCTCCTTCAGGATCGGATCGCGCTCGTTCCACAGGGCAAGGGCGAAGCAGAGTCGCGCCTGGCGATCGCAAAAGCCGAGCAGGCCATCCTCGCCCCACCGGTACGCGCGGCTTCGCGCGTGGTCGTGCGAGAAGTATTGCCAGCAGTCTCCATTTTCCGAATAGTCCTCGCGGACGGTCCCCCACTGACGCTCCGAGAGGTACGGCCCGAAGCGCTTCCAGTTCTCCTTTCGCGCGTCATCGTCCTGAAGGCGAGCCCACTCGGCATGCTCCGCGCGCCGCCCATTTCCAGCCTCCGGACCCGTGGTCACCTTCATTGTCAACCTTCTACGCGGCCGGCCCCACGCCGTTACGGTGGCGATGCGCCTTTCGGGCCACGTGAACTCGAACGCCCGCGCCCGCGGAGTGCGCACGACGGCCCGCCCCACCGCGAAACAGGCGCGAAAGGATGGACGCCAGGGGGCGGCCGTCCACGCCTTGCCTTCGAGCGCGTAACGAACGAGTGACGGCACCGTAGAAAGAAGCATGACCCAGGCACGGCACTACGACGTCATCATCATCGGCACCGGCGCGGGCGGGGGCACTCTTGCGTACGCTCTCGCCTCCTCCGGCAAGCGAATCCTCATGATCGAACGTGGCGACTACGTGCGCCGCGAGAAGGAGAACTGGAGCTCGAACGCGGTCAACCTCGAGGCGAGGTACAATACGAAAGAGACGTGGCAAGATCGCCACGGAAAGCCGCTCCAACCGCACACGAACTACAACGTCGGGGGCAATACCAAGTTCTACGGCGCGGCGCTCTTTCGCCTGCGCAAAGAGGACTTCGGCGAAATCCGCCATCACGGCGGTGTCTCGCCGGCCTGGCCCCTCTCCTACGAAGACCTCGAGCCCTACTACGCCGAGGCGGAAGCTCTCTACCAGGTACACGGCGAGCGCGGCGGGGACCCCACCGATCCGCCCAGCCGCTCACCCTATCCGTTTCCGCACGTGACCCACGAGCCCCGCATGCAGCAGCTGCACGACGACTTTGCGCGCCAGGGCCTCCGGCCGTTTCACGTCCCCCTCGGGGTGATGATCGACGAAGCGCACCCGGAGAAGAGCGCGTGCATCCGCTGCAACACGTGCGACGGGTTTCCCTGTCTGGTGCGCGCCAAGTCGGACGCCCAGCTCTGCGCGATCGAGCCGGCGCTCGGCCACTCGAACGTCGAGCTCCTGACGAACACGTTGGCCACACGCCTCGAGACAACCCCTTCGGGGCGCGAGGTTGCAAGCGTGCTGGTTGACCAGGGCGGCGCCCGCGACAGGTACACCGCGGATGTCTTCGTCGTCGCGGCGGGCGCGATCAACTCGGCTGCCCTCCTTCTCGGATCGGCCAATGACAAGCACCCCAGGGGCCTCGCAAACGGCTCGGATGTGGTCGGGCGACATTACATGGGACACACGAATTCCGTGCAGATGGCCGTGTCACGCTGTCCCAACCCGACGGTGTTCCAGAAGACGCTCGCGCTCAACGACTTCTACTTCGGGGCTCCGGACTTCCCGTTTCCGATGGGACACATCTCATTCGTGGGCAAGCTCGACGTCGCGGCGCTCCGCGGAGGCGCGCCGGCGATTACGCCCGGCTGGACGCTCGATCTGATGGCCACGCACTCGCTCGATTTCTGGCTCACGTCCGAGGACCTGCCCGATCCCGACAACCGAGTGACCCTGAACGGCAACGGGCAGATCGTCCTTTCGTACACACCCAACAACCTCGAAGGTCATCAGCGGCTAATCGCCAAGCTCCGCGAGGTGATGAAGAAGCAGACTGCCTGCACGGTCCATGGGCACGACTGTCACCAGGGCCTTTTCTCGCGCAACGTGTTCGTCGGCGACAGGATCCCGCTCGCGGGGGTCGCGCATCAGAATGGAACCATCCGGTTCGGATGCGACCCGCGCACGTCAGCGCTCGACGTCCACTGCAAGGCACACGACATCGACAACCTGTACGTCGTCGACGGGAGCTTCTTTCCTTCGAGCGGGGCCGTCAACCCGGCGCTCACCATCATCGCCAACGCTCTCCGCGTCGGTGATCATCTGCGCGCGCGCTTGGGCTCGCGGGCTCGCTCGTCCTAGTCAGAAACCCGGGTCACCCTGAGCGCTTCGCTCCGGCTCGACTCGCTTCGCTCGCTCGCCTCCGCTCTCGCAGCCTTGGTGGCACGGCACGTCGAAGGGAGCGATGCCGCTCCCTTCGAGCATCCCAGCAGGAGAAGACGCCCGTTTCCTACGTTGCGTGTCCGGCGCAGCTGGGTGGGGGGCTAGTCACGGCGCCGCGCTCGCCGCGGGCGCGGGCCCCTTGGCGGGTGGACGCTGCGCGACGGGTGCGGCCGACCCACCGAGCGGCACGAGTTCAACGTGCATGTGCACGGGTCCGGAGAACGCCACGTTGGCCGACTCCGGCTTGTATCCAGGAGCCTCGACGCGAACAACGTGGGTGCGCGCATCGCGGGGATGCTCGACCTCGTACGGGTTGGTCTCGAGCACCACCCCGTCGAGAAAGATTTTGGCCCCGAGGGGGAGCGCGTCGATCGACACGACAATCGGCTCGGGGGCGGATGGAGGAGCGACGACGGACGAAGACGCCGCAACCCCCGCGGAAGGCGACGCGACCGACGTGCTCGCGGTGGCACGCGGGGGATCGGTCTCCGGGCTGCCGCGCGTGCACGCGACGAACATCGAAACGTAAGCTCCCGAGAGCGCGAAGGGACCCAAGAGCCAGAGAACGAAGCGCTGCCCTCCCCGCGATTTGCGGGTCCGCCGCCCGGTGACCGACTTGCCGCATTCGCCGAACGTCGCGATGCCGCGATTCCGTCGGGTCCTTCGGGTCAACCCGAGCCCGCCCTCGTTTGAGTTCGCCATGGTCCCTATGCGCCGATCCCTTCTGGTCCCTATGCGCCGATCCCTTCGTCGCCACATTAACCGGTTGCTTAAGATACTTCCACAAGCTCGCCCACGAAGCGCGCTCGATTGCGTGTCCGCTTGACACCCGGGGCCGGCCGGGCGAGCTGAAACGCATGTTCGTTCGCCTGCGCGACGCTCTCTTTCGTGCCATCGAAAGCCCCCGAGGCGATTCGATCGCGCCGGTGCGCATCCCGAAGGACCTCGCGCGCCGGCTCAACGCCACCCTCGGCAGCCCGCTCGCACCCCGCGAAGAACTGGCGCGAAGATCAGACGCGGCGGCCCGGTTGCGCACGTTGCGTGGCGCCGCTCCGACGGCATCGCGCACCGCCAGCGAACCAGCACCGGTCCTCGTGTACTTCGAAGCCGGGCGCAATGTGCGCGAGCTCCTCCGAATCGAAGAGCTCCTCGGCGCGAGAGGTCTTGCGTACAAGCGGCTCGACGTCGGCGGCGACGAGTCTACGCTCGAATTCGTGACGCGACGCGCGGGATGCGAACGCGACGATCTTCCCGTGGTCTTCGTCGCAGATCACGCGGTGGGCGCGTACGCAGACCTCGTGCGCTCCGACGTCTCGGGCGAGCTCGGGCGCCTGGTCACGGGCGTCGACGGATCCACGCCGTAGCTCCGGCTCCGATCACGTTCGGTTCGGGCGAACGAACTCGACGCTCCTGCCAAGCCGGCCAAGCCTCCGCGCCTCCATGCATGCGGGAGAACCCGGCTCGACGATTCGGCAATCATCGGGGCGCACTTCGTAAAAGCCGCACGGGTATCGCCCTTGGGCGAGAAGGTCGCGCAATGGGGGTCGCCCCGCCAAGCGCCCGCGTCTCAAAACCCACCGGTTTTGAGCGTACAGTCACGCTGCAAATCCGATGAAAAGCCTCCCGAAAGTTCTAGGTGGGCTGGAACGCGGTCCACTTGAACACGCGCAAAGGCGCGGCGCCGCCCACGCGGGCGGGCCGCCATCGACAGGCCGCAACCTCAGTCGACCTCGCACGTCCCGAGGACCTCGGTGGGGTCGCGAGCGCGCGCTGCCCGCGGTGCAACGGTCGGGAGCCCGAGGGTCTCGAGCACGAGCATGACCATGGAGGGCTCCACGACTTCGCCGACCACCCGAAGCCGGCCACCACAGCCGGCGCAATGCAGCACGTCGACGTCGAAGGTTCGCCGCAGCAGGCTGGCCCAGTCGATGCGCGGGGTGGCGGCGTAAAGCCGGCCGCCGAGCAAGCGGCTCCAATGTCTCACGCTGAGAATGTTGGGAGCCAGCAAGACGGCCCCGGGGTCGGCGATGGCAGACCCGGGGGGCTTCCGGCCCGCCGCTTGTTCGGTGGGTGCTGCGCGGATCGCCTCAGGCTCGCGAGGGGTCGGCGCGCTCGCGTGACGCCGGGTTTCGCTGGGCGGCACGGCACGCGCGTCTCGCCCTTGCGACTGCGCGCCCGTTGGCGCTGTCGTTGCCGACGAGGCGGTCGAAGGTGGGCTCTGGCAGGTCACGGCCTTCGGGACCATCGGTATGACGTCCCGCCTCCACGAGGACCGCGGCGCCAGGACGCCGTGATACCGGAGCAACGGATATCGCGGCGGGGCGACGATGGCCGCGAGGCGCGCGAGAAACTCGAGCGGCGTCATCACGCGGTGTTTCGCACGCCCGTCGCGGAGCTTCTTGATGCGGTACGAGATGCGGCCCCCCGGTAAACGACGCAGCCGGTCGAGCGCGATCGGTGGGCGGGCGCCGTACCGCATCAATCGCTCGCGGCCGAGGTCGTCGTCGGCGGCGATTCGGACGCTTGCGTGGAGGTTGAACCCGTCGCGCTCGACGGCGCCCGCCTCAACGCGGGGCGGCTCCGGGGTGGTGACCGTCTCCTCGCCGTCGCCTGGGGCATCGGGGAGGGCGCGCATCGATCCACGCTGCATGGCGATGGCCGCACAAGCCTCGAGCGGCGTTTGCCCCGCGGTCTCCTGGGAGCGGTCCTCGATCGCGCGCGCCGCGAAGCCCCTGCGTTCGAGCCACACGACGGCTCGTCGACGCACGCTTTCGACGATCCGGGTCAGCTCTTCCCGCGTGGGCGGTGGGACGGGATGGAACACGGGGCGCTGCTGCTCGTCCCGTGTGAAGACGCCATCGAGCACCATCACGTGGAAATGCACGTTCAGGTTGATGCTGGACCCGAATCGCTGCACGTGGGTCACGCCGCCACTCACGACTTGGCCGAGCTTGGCGCGTCGGGCGCAGGCGCGATGTCGCGCGAAGACCGCTTCGACGAAGATGCGCGAGAGAGCCGATAGGACGTCCGCGCGGAAGGCGGCGAGCGCACGAAGCTCGAAGGGGAGCGACAGCACCCACTGGCGCACGGGTACGGCCGGGAGCACGCGATCGGCCAGGTGAGCGGCCACGTTGGCCATTCGCCGACCTGCGCAGCTCGGGCACACTCCGCGGCCTTTGCACGAAAACGCCACCAGGAGATCGTGGCCACACGTATCGCAATGACACCGTACGAAGCCGTGGGCGAACACGCCGCAGCGGAGGAACTCCCGCAGCTCTTGTTCGACGTAACGAGGGAGCGGAGCCTCGTACGTCTCACGTGCGTGTGCGAGGAACGTCTCGAGGTGCTCTCGGACCACCTCGTAGAGGACGGTCTCGGTCGGGCGGCGGGGACGATACGCGGGGGCGAGGACGGACACGGGGCGCCTCGATTGGGAGCGGGGGCCATGCCAGGCGTTGAGCGCGTGATTTCATGAACGTGCGGAGGCATCGAACCGACGCGGACAGCCTGGAGAGTGGCCGGGACGCGGGCGGTCTTGGTTACGGCCCCGTGGCCCGGGCGGCGAGCGCACGGGCCACCGTCGAGCGAGACAGGGTCATCGCGTTCGCGATCTCCAAGACCGATCGCCCGCTCGACCGCAGTGTCAGAACGCGGCGCATCTCTTGGCTCCCAAGTAGGCGAGGCCTGCCGATCGGCTTTCCACTCTTCGTTCCCTTCACGCGAGCGCGTTCGAGGCCCGCCCGCGTGCGCTCGACCAGTCGACGGACCTCCTGCTCAGCGACCCAGGAGAACACGGCGAGCAGGAGGTCGCGCACGGGCCCGCCCGTGTCTAGCCACGGCTCACGCACGCTCAGAAGCTTCACCCCAGCGCGGTCCAGTGACAGTGCGTCATTGACGTTGCCCGCCATCGACCGCCCGAACCGATCCAAGGACCACACGAGGAGAACGTCGAACTCACCACGCCGAGCGCCGGTCATCATGCGCTCGAAGACGGGACGGCGCTTCGTCGCGCCCGCGCTTTCCTCGTACGTCGCCACGACCGTGAGGCCCCGCGAGCGGGCAATTCGCTGGAGGTCGGGGCGCTGGTTGTCGACGGTCTGACCGTCAGTGCTCACGCGAAGATAGAGGGCGGCATGTTGGCTCATGCGCCGGATCGATCCGACGGGGTTGACGATGCGCCCACAAGTCGGAGGCGACGCTGCTCCCTTCGTTACATCTCGACGATCCAGGGGCTCATCGTTTTGTCATCCGTGAGCTCGGCGCTCGGCGTTGTCGATCGCACTCGTCGGGCTCGCGATAAACGCCGCGCTCTCGGAGCCAGTCGCGCACGGTCTTTCGGTCGAAGCCGACGAGCCGAGCCGTCTGCGAGAGGTTCCCGCGGGTCTGTTGATAAGCAAGGACGACGCGGTCTTTGATGAGCCGATCGCGCTGCTCCTTCGGCGAGTCGTCGGCACCATCAGCGCTCAGCTCATCGCCCAGAAGAAGCCGAAAACTGGTCCGACCCACGGTAACAGTCGCGGTCGTCGTGACACGCATCTGCTCCTGCACGCGATGGCCGTCGACGAGTATGCCGTTGGTGGCCCCGAGGTCGGTCACGAGCACGCCTGTCTCGGTGAATTGGAAGAGCGCGTGACGCGCGCTCACCCGGGGGTCCTCGAGCCGGACCGTGCAGGAGCTCGAGCGGCCGACGGTCACCGGTTCGACGTCAAGGCGGATGCGGGCGCCGCGAGAGTAAAGCGGTTCGAGGTAGGCGACATGGAAGGGTCGCGCGGGCCGCTCGGTGGGCAGGGTGCGGCCGGTCAGGTCCTCGAGCCCTGCGGGGGTCCCCAAGTGGAGATGGTCTTCCTCTACCATACGTCGCCTCGCGCCGATCATAGCGTGCCGCCCCCGCGCCCAGGAGGGCGTTCGCCCCGCGAGGGAGGGGCTCGCACGGAATTGGCTTTCGGGTCGGCTGAAACGAAGCGGTGGCCGCGTTGGAAGTGGTCGATGACCGACCGCGCGAAGGCGTCGAAGAAGCGTTCGGTGTCCTTGATCAGAGCGGCGCGCACGGCGGGATCCTCCGGCGGCTCGGGGCCCGTCGCGAACCAGTAGCCGACGAACCTTCCGAAGGCCTCGGACAAGAGCTCAACGGCTCCAAGGACATCGTGGAGCTCGCGCCGGATGGTGCGTATCTCGGACGCGCGTGCGGCACGGTCCTCGTCGATGGCCGCGACCAGGCGATCCACTGGAGAAGCGGGCGCGGATTCGGCATGTCGGGCGCCGCCCGTGTCGAGGTGGCCGACGACGAGGTCCTCGATGATCGCGCTCTCGTTTCGGCCCTTGGCGGCGGCGTACTCTCGTAGGCGGCGAAAGACAGGCTGCGAGAGGCGGATGCCGAGGCGCTGTCGCCGCACTTTCGGCAAGGGCGGGGGCGCGGGCTGCGACGGGGAAGGAGTCATAGGTCGAAGGATTTCCTCAGTTGGGGCTTCGGCAATCAACGTTCGAGGCCACGGTCACGCTTGCGGTCCGGCCCCAGGGCAAGACCGAGCCCGCAAGTGACCTCGACCCTTTGACCGATCATCGCGCGCGCCTCGGGAGTGTCGGGCACGAGTCCGAAGCGCACCCGGTCCTCGACGACAAGAAAGCCCGTACGGCCACCGCGGAGCTCACCACGGAAGCCCTCGGCGAGCTCGGAAACAAACACGGCCCCGGTCTCGCGAGCGATCTGCTTGCCGAGCTCGAGACGAGCTCCTTCGTCGACCACGACCAAGCGCCCGCCCGGCGATCGATGCAGCGCAACCTCGTGTCCCGTAAGAGCACGCGCCTCGGCGGTGGCCTCGACAAGGACAAACCGCCGCCGCTCGTCGCGGATAGCGAGGTGAGCGTCGCTCACCCAGATGGCGAGCCCCTGGAAGCGGTCGGGGGCCTCTGGAAGGAACGCCTCTCCAGTCCGGCGCGCGAGCTCCCTCCCTACCGTCCGCCGTTCGACCTCCCGTAGCTTGGCTCCGAGCTCGGGATTGCCCGGCGAGACCCCGAGTGCACCGAGCACCTGGCGCCGTCGGTCGATGGCCTTGCTGACTTCCGCGCCAAGCCCACGGCTCGATAGAGTCCTTTTGTCCACCTGGTCGAGCCAGACGGGCCGGCGACACGCCACCTGGTCGGCGAGCGAGAGCTCCATCCGCTCCACCGAAAGTCGGTAGCGAGGTAGTTTCGGATCGCCACGCACGCGCTCGCGGGCCACGTTCCGATCGATCGGTCGGGCTTCTGGTCCGCGTCGGGTTGCAGAGAACGTGACGAGCGCCCCCGGCTCGAGCCCATCGACCGCGCGAGCCGGAAGGGGAACATGGTAAACGGCCCCGGCGGGAGTCTCGAGCACGCCGTAGTAGGTCCCCTTGCTCTCGTCGGCGAGCCCCTTCCGCACCAAGCGTCCGACCAAGGGACCCTCCACGATGCCGCCGGCGCCGTCGGGGATGCCCTGGCCGGGGGTGACGACGTGGAAGTGCGCCGGGGCGGCGCCGGTCATCGCGCGGTGAATCTGTTTGAGCCGATCGCCGCGAAGCCCGAGCTCGCGAAGCTCATCTTGCCAGCCGGCCGAAAGCGCCCACCGTGAGCCCGCGCTGCGCTCGGCCAGGCCGAGCTGCTCGAGCTGTTTTAGGCGCCTCACGAGCGTCTCCGGCAGCGGGTAGCCGCGGCGCGCCTCGAAGACCTCCGCGTCGACCTCGAGCGCCTGGGCACGACTGGCGAGTTCGCGATCGAGCGAAGTCAGTCGCTCTCGGGTTACTTCGCATTCGTAGGTCTTTTGGATCTCCGACTCGAGCCGAGGTCCGAGCCAATCGGTCGCGAGCTCCTGAGCACTCCAGCGCATGCCGCGCGCGATGTAGGCGGGCTGCATGAAGACCCGCCACTCGTCCGCGCGTCCGGCAATCGTGATCGGCGCCCGGTGGTTCCCGGCGCTGACGACGAACAGAACTCGGTACCTCCACGACAGCCAATCGAGCAGCTTCGCGAGCGGGCTCATCGATCGGATGAACGGCTGGTACGGATCCCCGATCGACAGATTGATCACGCGCACGGACGGCGCCGCGGGGGGCAGGTTCCCATCACCCGCAACGATGCGGCGGACCGCGCGATGGGTGAGATCGACCCACGAGTGATCCTCGGGTGCTTGCTCCGATCGTCCGCCGAAGCTGTCCGGACGCATGATCGGCCGAGCGTAGAGACGCTGGCGCGCGGGCTCCTCGTTCGCGCCTAGGTCGCCGTGCAAGATGAGCGACGCCATCGCCGTACCGTGACAGCGACTCGCTACGGGGTAGGTCTCGGCCCATTCGTCGGGGTCGTCCACAACGAGGCGGCCGGCGAGCCGGCGATGGTTCTCCAGCGGAAGACCATCCAGGAGTGCGACCACAGGATCGCGCAGCGCGCCTTCCTCGCCTTCACCCGCTTCCTCCTCCTGCTCGGGTTCCTCCGCGACGATCGGCGCGCCAGCCTGTCCACTCGGACGAACAAGGCGAACCTCGTCACACTGCAGAAGCTCGACCTCGGGGTTGTCGAGCATGCCTTGGACCGCCGCGATAGGGAGCTTGCACACGAGCGCGTGGTACGCGATCTCGTCGATCGTGCAGCTCGCCAAGACCTGGCCGTTCGCGCGTGTGACGAAGTCGCGGACGCGCCCCTCCGCCGTCGACCGCTGTTCGGCCTGTCGGAACCAGAGCTCGATCTCGACTCCGACGGTCCCGAAGCCGGCCGCGACGCGATCGCGCCAGTAGGCGAGGATGCCGGTCTCCTCGAGCCGATCGCGAACGCCCCAGCGGCGGATGTCGCGAAGCTGTCGGAAGACGTCGAGCCAGCCTCGGTGCTCCTCCGGAAGCCGAGCGTCCGTGCTCCACGAGCGCCAAAGGGAGAGCAGTTGCGCCACCGCCTGCTGGTTGAAGAGCACGAGGTAGAGCTGTGCGTTGACCGGCTTGTCCGGTTTGTCCGTGACGAAGAAATCCTCGTCGGGCGCGAGGTCGCGGATGTCCTCGTCGGCCAGCCATTCGAGACCGGGCGTCTTCGCGACCGTGTCGTAAAGGTCCTTCACGGGGCCATTCGTCTCGAAGACCAGCACCTGCTCGAGAGCCACGCCCGCTGCGTCGGCCTGAAGCGCACCCCGACGTGCGTCGAGCGCCTGTTGCAGCTCAGTGAACTTCGGTGCGAGGCGCTCGACCTGCCGCGCCTTCCTTGGATTGCTTGGTCCGCCGCCCCGTGGCTGTTGCGGCGTGAAGGGTTGCTTCGAGCCCGGCGGCGAAATGAGAAGCGGTCGCGACGGCGACGGCATCTCCTACTTCCGAACCTGAAACCGCGTCGACAGCTGCGAGAGACGCGATGCCACCGCGGACTTCGCGTCGCGCTTCGCGCCCTGCAGGACGAGGCGTCGAAGGACGTCCGTGCAGAACTCCTCGAGCTCCGCGTAGCTGAGGCGCGTGAGGTGCTCGTCGATCTGCTTTGCCGTGAGCCCTAGCTTGAGGTCACTGCGCTGCTCGAACCTACGGAGCCACTCGGCAATGGCCTCACGGTTCGGAGGCGGGAGCTCCAAGCGAAGCTGGAACCGGCGCCACACCGCGCGGTCGAGGAGCTCGGGATGATTGGTTGCCGTCACCACGACAACGTACGAAGGGAGCGCGTCGATGTTGAGCAGAAGCGAGCTCACCACGCGCTTGATCTCTCCCGTCTCGTGCTCGTCCCCGCGCTCCTTCCCGATCGCGTCGAACTCGTCGAAGAAGACCACGCAGCGCCGAGACCGCACGTGCTCCATGAGCCTCGCCAACCGAACGGCGGTCTCGCCCAGGTAGCTCCCGATCACGCCGTCGTAGCGAACGACGAGCAGAGGCAACGCGAGCTCGCCGGCCAGCGCCTCCGCGAGAGACGTCTTGCCGTTGCCGGGAGGCCCGGCAAGAAGGATCCGGTGGCGAGGCTCGATCGCATTCGAGCGGAGCAGGTCCGCACGCTGTTGTTCCTCGACTAGCTCCGCGCACGCGCTGGAGACAGGCTCAGGAAGAATAAGATCGGCCAGGACGCGCTCGGGATGACGCTCGTCGTAGGAGCCAACAGGCGCATCGGCGGAAGGTCCACGCGCACCATTGCCCTTGTTCGCGAGGTACTCCGCGAGCCGGTCCGCAACGACGTGATGTTGGCGCTCTCGCTCCTCCGCGATCAGTGCCTCGACCGTTCGCCGAAAGCCGACCTGGTCCCCAAGGGACCCGGCTCGGACGAGGTTGAGGAGAAGATCGGAGCGCGCCATCGCGCTTGTGAGTATCGCAGATCTGCTCCCCGATGGATAGAGCGAAACGAGCGCAAAACCTCTGCTTTTCCCACAGATCGCGTGGCGCCGTGTCTGCTCAATGGAAAGGGATGCTGGAGGTGCCTCTGAACGTTGGCCGATGATGCGAACGTCGCTAAGGTCCTTAGCCAGGGAGTCTCCCCGTGATCCGCCGCCTCGAGCAAGACCACCTCTCAGCCGACCTCGCCGCCGTCGAGGAACTGCTCTCGTCTGCTCCGCCCGGTGACGTTCTCGGCCGCATGAGCCTGACCGAGCGACGGATGGATCCATCCTTCGAGGCAGGGTCGCCGACGAACTGACGGCGGACGACCTGCGCAGGATAAACGCTGAACGAGCAAACCGGGCGTGCACCGCGCATGTCCGAGTCGTCACCCTCACGCGTCGTGAGCGAGCACACACGCGGTACGTCCTGCAGCGGCTCGAACCGGCAAACTAGGTCCCGCTGTACCTGCGTACGTCGGGACACGGGTAACTGATGGCGCTAGCGAATCCCGTCCTTCGCCAGCAGCTCGAGGATGTAGTCCCGCACGAGCACCCCGCGCTGAAGACACTTCACCCGCACCTGCCGATGGATGTGCTCAGGCACGTCCGCGACGATGCGCTTCTCGCCCTCGCCGAGCTTGTCCGCGGCGGCCTTCGCTCGCTTCTCGCTTCGTTCCCGACTTGGTTTCTTGAGGCTCAGACCCACGCTTCCCGCCTTTCAAGCGGCGCCATAGGCGCCGGATGTCGTCGGCCGCCAGCGATGTCGCTGGCGACGTGAGCACCGACTCGCCGCGCGATGCGGAGTCGGGAAACGCGATGCGCTGGTGGACGACGCCGGCTAGCTCGGCGCCGGCCTTGCTGAGCTCGGCCTCCGCTTCGCGTGCGAGGCGCGTGTTCGTGCTCGCGCGGTTCAGGACGAAGACACGCCGGATCGGAGGGCGCCCCAGCTGCTCGCGGATCGGGTCGGCTTGGTCCAGCCACTCGAGCGTCTCCGCAACGGCCCAGAAGTCGAACGGGCCAGGCTGGATCGGCATCACGGCGACGTCGGCGGCGACGGCGGCGCTCTGCGTGACGTCGCCGAGCCGCGGAGGGCCATCGAGGAAAACGTAGTCGTAGCCACGCGCGATCTCCTTGAAGCGCGGCAGCGCCATCGACCTGTCGGCCTTCACGACGGCGAGCCCGTCCAGCGGCGATCCGTCCTGGCGCGCGGCGCTCCAGTCGAACGCGCTCGCTTGGCGGTCCATGTCGACGACGAGCGCGCGATCGCCATCGAGGTGGGCGGCGGCGGCGAGATTGATCGCGAGCGTCGTCTTTCCGCTTCCGCCCTTCTGCGGGAGAACGGCGACCGTCAGCATCGGTTGACTCCTATCCGTGGGTACACGGGTAGGCAAGTTGTTGGGTACGGGCCGACTCATCGGAGGCTCCCGAGCAGCCGTGCAAGTCCTCGCGCATCCGTGCTGGATCGACGCGCGGCTCGACCCGGACGGCCGCCCGCGCTGGCGCCGAGCCCGCCGCCCCGGCCGCCTCGCGCTCGGCGCGCGCTTGCTCCCGCAGGCGAGCGGTTCGGCCACGCTCGCAGTGCTCGAAAAAGTGGGCGAGCGTCCCCCAGACGAAGCGCGAGGTCGGCGGTCCGTCCTTCGACGCCGAGAACGCCCCGTCGAGCGCATCGCGATGCGCCTGGAGCTTCGCCTCGCGGTCGCCTTCGACGGCAGCCGTGCATGTCGCCACGAGCTCGACGTCGGCACGATCGAACCAGCGCGGCGGCGGGCGCTTCGGGTGCTTCCGCTTCATCCGCTCGCGGAGGACGGCACGTGCGATCTCCCGATCCTCCATCGTGACCCTTGGTTGTTCTTCTTCGGGGCACGCTGGCGTCGCAGGCGCCGAGCTCCCGCAAGAAGAAGAAGTTCTTTGATCTTGATCTCTTGGTTCCATGGAACTGGCTTCCGGTGGGGCACCGGAACTGGCTTCCGGTGGGTGGGATAGACCACCGGAACTGGCTTCCGGTGGGTGCGAGGGGCGCGCCTTCGCCGGCGTCTTCGGAAAACGCTCGACGAACGACGCGAGCTCCCCGAGAGTCACGGGCCCTGGCGCGTAGTAGATGCGATCGGCGCCGTTCGGCCTGCGCTCGCGGCGCAGGCGCACCAGCCCGCGGTTCTCGAGCTCGTCGACGTAATCGCGAACGGCCCGCGAGGTGTACCCGGTGAAGCCCGCGATCGCGTCCTGGCTCGGCCACGCCTCAGCGTTGGCTTGCCAGTGGCAGGCGATTGCGATGAACACCTGCCAGGGGCCGCGCGCCAGCGTGCCGAACGCAGGACGCCGGCGGATGTCGCGGAGGCCAAGGCCGAGGTTGTCTCTGAAGCGGAGCCGCTCGCGGAGCGGGAAGAGCGGCCTTCACGCCAGGCCAAAAGGTCGTGCGCGAAGATCTCCGGAGGACGCGCAAATCGGCCGCTCGCACTGGCACGCGAGTGGCCACGGCGGCGGGTGCCACAATGGCCCTCGCTCGCGCCCGGGGCTAGACTCTGTGGAATCCCTTGAGCGCCCATACCGTAACCGTAAGCGTTGAGCTCCCCTTGACCGGCGGCGCTACCGCGCCCGACTCCCGGCTTATCGGTGACGAGCTCCGCCTCCTATGGATCATCGAGCAGGTACGGACGAAGCGCATCGGCGTCGGCAAAGGCGCGGAGCTCGCTAGCATGCCGCGCGCCGCATTCATGCAGGCGCTGGGGACGCATGGCGTGCCCGTGATCGACTACGCGCCCGCTGACCTGCAGGGCGAGCTCGATATGCGGGAAATGGGTTGATCGTCGTCCCCGACGCGGGGCCGCTCATCTACCTGGGCGGAGCCGGACACATCGACCTCCTCCGCCACCTCTACACCGAAGTCGTTGTGCCTCGCATCGTGCTCGACGAGGTGGTCGTTGCGGGCGCGGGCATGAGGGGAGCCGATGCGGTGGCCGCCGCGCACTGGCTGAGAATCGAGGACGTCGATCCCGACCCCAATCTGCTGGACGTGCTCGATCGCGGCGAGGCCGCCGCGCTTCCGCTTGCCGCACGCCTTCGTGCGATGCTTCTCGCCGACGATAGCGCCGCGCGATCCATCGCTGGCGCGAGGGGCATTCGGGTCATCGGGACGATCGGCGTGTTGCTGCAAGCGAAGCGGAGGCAGTACCTCGCCGCGGTGGGCCCCGTAATCGCGCAAATGGAGCAGCTGGGGATGTACGTGTCCGCGCGACTTCGCGAGGAAGTCGTCCGGCTCGCGGGCGAGGACGGCTGAAATCAGGCCGTCCAACCACCAAGTTGCGACCGACTGATCGGACCCCCGAAACTGGGCCGTCGATTCCATACCAAGATAGGGACATGAAATTGCGTGGCGCAGTACGCCCTCGAGGTCGAGTCGTTTAGGGCCGCCTTCGGGAAGAAAGTGGTGACGGTTTCCGTGCGACGGGAGGTCGTCAAGCTGTTCAAGTCGCCTGGGCACAGCACACGTGCGCATTGGCGGGTGGCACGTTCTACATGCCTTTGTGCGACGACAGTCCGCGGAAAATCAAGAGCGCCGGAAAACCGCCGTCATCGATCTCGACCCAGTTGAGGGTGGGCGGCGCAGGCCGTAGCATCGGGCCGCGATGCTCCAGAGATCCGCCCATCGACGCTCACGCGCCCGACCTGCTTTGTATAGCGATCCGTCTCGGGCACGCCCGTGACCGACGCCAGTCCTCATCCACACACCGGGCCAGGGCGGCTCGCGTACCTGCCGGTGGATCAGGTTCAGAAGAACCCCGAGAACCCCCGGATCTTCTTTCGTGCGAGTGAGCTAGAAGCCCTCCAGCAGTCGATCCAGAAGTACGGGGTCCAAGTCCCGATCTCGGTTTTCAAGCGCGGCAAGGACTACTTTCTCATCGACGGAGAGCGCCGATGGCGGTGCGCCTCGAGGTTGAACCTCGCGACGATCCCGGCGCTAATCCAGCAGGATCCAGGGCAGCTTGACAACCTGCTGCTCATGTACAACATCCACGCTCTTCGCGAGCAGTGGGACACGATGACGGTAGCCCTAAAGCTACCGACCATCTCCAAATTGCTTGAGGAGCGACTCGGGCGATGGCCGACAGAGACCGACCTCGCCGAGGCCACGGGGCAGTCTGAGCCTCCCCCGATGCCGTGGATAGTCTTCTACGCTGCTTCCCGTCTTGACTTCAACTTCAATTCAAATTCAATCGGGCTCACGTAGCCGATTGTCGAGTGCATTCGGGTGACGTTGTAGAATGCATCGATGTAATCTCCGATCGCGGCGTTCGCTTCGGCTCGTGTCTGAAATTCCCGGTCGTCGATCATCTCGCCCTTGATCGTCGCGAAGAAGCTTTCCGCGACCGCGTTGTCCCAGCAATCCCCTTTGCGGCTCATGCTGGCCAAGCCCGCGAAGTCGCTCGGTAAAGCCAGGAACCCGGGGGTCGGTTTCGACTCCCCCTGGGGACGCACATTTGGCACCGCTATCAAGAGCGAGCAGGCGGCCAATCTCGGCCGTACCTTCGAGCTGGTAGCGGGGGCCGCCGGCAGTCGCGACTGGGGTGAAGGTGACCCTGTCGAAGAGGCTGGTGACGACTTCGCGAGCTTGGTCGGGATGTGCCTGGAGGGTCTCGCGGAAGCGGCGGATGCCGTCCAGGCGAGGCATCAAGGACACGCGTCAGGGTGTCTTCGAGCACCTGAGGGGCCGCTTTGGCGGCGGCGATCTTGGCTTCCAGGTCTCGAAGCCGCCCTTGCCGCTCGGCGATCCCCTTCACGATGGCGTCGGGCTTGTCGTCGCTCAGCGCGAGGGCGTCCACTAGACGGTCGATCTCCCGTCGGGTCTTGGCGGCCTGCCGCTCCTGGGCGGCGACCTCCTTCTCCCCTTTCCCCGCGTTTTGGACGTGCTGAGCGCAGCGGCCGATGCCGGACCCCAAGTGGCGCGGCATACGGCCCCCGTCCTTGCCCTTTTGAACGCCGCGACGGGTGAATCGTGCTTGCGCCGCGAACCACAGCTCGTCATCCACGATTCGAAGCTCGGGGACTTCGACCCGCACGCGATCGGCGTCGTCCGCCGCACGCCGCACGCGAACCTGGGTTCCAAGCGCGTAGGTTTTCTCGAACTCGCCCCAAGCGATAACGCCACGGTAGCGTTCTCGCTTGAGGAGCGGGCGAATGACCCACGTGGACCAGGAGCCCGTCCCACGCAAGCCCGCCTGCGGCGAAGGCACGGCGCGAGAGTTCAAGTCGCGAGCGATGCGCTTCAGGCACCGGCCCAAGACGTACGCCCCGAAGATCCAGCGGACGATTGCTCGGCGTGGATGCTGTACTCGGTGCGGAGGTGTTTCTCGCCTTCGTAGATCTTCTGGTTCTCGTACGTGATCATGGCGCCCGCACATCGTTCACGCGCCATCCTCGGCCGTGACACATTCTGCCGCCGCGATGAGCGCGGCCGCGTCGACGCGACGACGATAAAAAAGTACCGCTTCAGCCGCGAAATCTGCACGTTTGCAGGCGAGTGCTTCATTCACGCACACAATGATCCTTCGGAGACCGGCTTCGCGAAGCACGCGCAGCTTCGAGGCGAGGTACTCTGGAGTGTAGTAACCCACAATCTCCACGAGGACGGGCCGGGCACCATTGCGCGACAGCGTGAAGTCCGGAAAGAAGATTCGCGTGCCTACCCGAATCGCCGCGGTTTCTCGCGTGATCTGCCAGCG
Organism: uncultured delta proteobacterium; assembly: GCA_963831555.1. Taxonomy (GTDB): domain Bacteria; phylum Myxococcota_A; class Polyangia; order Polyangiales; family Polyangiaceae; genus Palsa-1150. Next base: position 504,566 of record CAWHQT010000002.1, on the reverse strand, counting down.
CGTCCCGAGGCGTCGAACATCGCGCGCCAAGCAGCGCTCCACGGCGCTATCGTAATCTTTGGGCAGCACGTGCGTCGACGCAATCGGATCCGCCGAACTTGCGCGGAGCGATGCCGATTCATCTGCGATCCGGCAGCGCGCGTCGATCGTCCACCCCGGCGTGGCGACCGCGGCAGGTACGAACGCGGCCAGGGCATGGCCGTATTTGGTCGTTTGGCGGAGAATGGAGAGCGGCCCGGAGAGCGAGATTCGAAGACCGTTGTCCATCGTGTGGCACGTGCAAATCAGCTGATGGATCTTTGCGAAGCGCACGACCGAATGAACATGAGAGCGGGCGAGGACATCGAGTTCGATAGCGCGGAGGAGAAGCCCCTGAAGCAACGACAAGTTATAGCGGAGGACGATTTCGCGAGGGGATGGGACGTCCGAAGGGGCGCCCAGTCGCCTTGCTTCCGCACGGTCCGCGAACAAGGAGCTGAGCACTTGCTCGCGCGTGGCGCCAAGCCGGACGGCCGCAGCGTCGAGGGCACCGTCTCGGCTGGAATGACGAACACTCTCCTCGAAGACCGCTTCGCGTACCCGTTCGGGGCGCAGGGGAGCGCACATCCGAAGTTTCCAGACTCGCGCGCAGACATGCCAGATTCCCGCCACTGCGCGAGCCGGGGCTCCTGCCTCACGTGCTCGCTCCATGACACGTTGGGCGAACGCTTCCGCCACATCGTGGGCTGTCCGACCGACCAGTCCGTCACGCGCATCGAGCACCTCTCGTACCCATACGTCGTCGCGTTCCGTTAGGTAGGACGGAACGACCGACCCGCGGTGCACCTTAAATGCGAGCAGCGCCGCGGGGAGCAAGCCGCCTCCTTCGTGCCCGTGCGCGGGCGTCGTCCACGGTGTCACTTGTGACCAGCTCGTAGACAAGCGCCACTTTGCCCGGTGTAGGGCGTAGGACCCGTCCCATCCGCTGAATGTGCTCGCGCACCCCGAATCGGCCTGCAACCACGATAGCCACCCGGGCGTCGGGAACGTCAACGCCCTCGTTGAGCACGCGAGCAGATACGAGGGTGCGATAACGACCGTCGCGATAGCGCTCCAGAAACTGAACGCGCTCACTCCGAGTCGTCTCGGCGGTGAGGACCGGGACGAGGTGTTCGAGCCCGATTGCGTACGCGTCCTCGGTACTCGACGTGAAGATGAGGGACTTGTCGTCACGGTGGCGGGCGACCAAGGTGGCCAGGAGCGCGCGCTTGGCCTGAGGAAAGGAGGCGAGAGCCACTGCACGTCGATGGCCGGCGATCGCTTTTCGGCCTGCCGCGGTGCGGGCGATTGCACGCACCATACTGGTCCAATCGGCCTCCGGATTGGCGCGTGTAAACGCACTTCGAAGCTCTGCAAACGGGCGGTAGTCGCGCGCATAGGCTGCCGCCTCGTCGGGCTCGAGATGAACCGCCAACCGAACAGTTTCGAGACGGGCCAGGTGGACCCCGACGAGCTCCCCGACGGCGACCTCACACACTACCGGGCCGATCAACTCGTCGAGGCAACGCTCCGCGGCGCTTCCCGCATCGGGTGCCGTCGCGGTCAAACCAAGTCGAATGGGCGCGACGCACATCTCCAATGCCTCGGCGCGGAGACCGCCGGCGAAGTGGTGGGCCTCGTCGACGACGAGGGCGCGAAATTGATGGCCGATCCTGTCAAGCTGCCGGTAGGCGCTCTCGAACGTCATCACCGTGACGGCTTCGACGCGGTGCGCGCCGTCACCGACAATACCAATATCGCCTTGGTAAAAGCGCCGGAGTTGGCGCTCCCATTGCTCGAGCAGGGCGCGCGTCGGACAAAGGACGAGAGAAGGACTGCACGTGCCGGCGAGAGCCGCCACGGCAACAATGGTTTTTCCACTGCCGGTCGGCAGAACGACGACCCCACGACTTCGCGACGCCCGCCAGCTGCACAAGGCGTCTTGCTGATAGGGACGTAATGTTGGGACCGTCCACGCGTTGGTCCCGGCACCGAGATGCGGAGCGACTTCGTCCTCAAGCGGCACCCTCAATGAGGCGGCACGTTCGACGATCGCCGCGTAGCGGTGTGCGGACGCGCGCCAACCTCGAACACGCTCGTCCCAGACTACCCACGGCAGGTCCGCCGCCGCGGTCCCCGCGAGACGGAGGGTACCGCGATCGAAATGCAGGCGGAGTGTATCGGGCACGGCTAGCCGATTCGTCGAATGCGACTCGCGTGCCATTCTGTCGCGCGGGTATTGCGCGGCCGTCGCGCGCCTGGCGACCGTCCCGGACGATCGAGTGGTGGCTAAACACGTCGGGGTCCAAGTGGGTCGAGGCGCGACGCGAGATCGGCGACTTGCGCGGTCATCGCTTCCGCGTCATCGGGGACTCCTTCCAACTGCCGCGCGCGCACGCCGTCTGAACTCGCTGCTTTCGTCACGGCCGGCAAGGTCGACGGTATGTCAGATCGGTGCGAAACCGCAGGCGACGAGCAAGGCGGCCCGAGCTTCTGGCCATCGCTCCGCGCTCACAGACCAAGCCGCCGATCCGGGCACGCTGCGCCAGGCCCACGTGATCGAAGTTCACGGCACACGCAACGGGCATTCCGTCGTCCAGCGTGAGCACGAGCTCCTTCGAGAGCCCCCGGATCGTCCGAGTCACCGGCGCTGCGATAAAAACCCACCGCGATCGAGGGGTCTCCCGTGCACTACACCTCGTTCGGTCTTCGTCACGGTCCCCCCGACGTGATGGCGGCGCTGGCGCGCGGCGAGACCGTCGACCCCTCCGCCTACTACTTCCGGACGACTCCGCGCTTCGAAAGCGGGCACCCGAAGTACGCGTTTCTGAATCGCCTGCTCGCCGTCGCGACCGGAGACCGGCGCGCGGAGGGGCCCATCTACATTAGAGTCCCTTGAGCGCGCATACCGTAACCGTAGGCGTTGAGCTTCGTGACCGGCGGCGCTACCGCGCCGGACTCCCGACTCATCGCTGACGAGCTCCGCCTCCTCTGGATCATCGAGCAAGCGCGAACGAAGCGCATCGGCGTCGGCAGAGGGCGCGGGGCTCGCCGGCATGCCGCGCGCGGCGTTCATGCAGGCGCTGGGTACACACGGCGTCCCGGTGATCGACCACGCCCCCGCTGACCTGCAGGGCGAGCTCGATATGCGGGAAATGGGTTGATCGTCATCCCTGACGCGGGGCCGCGGATCTACCTGGGCGGCGCCGGACACACGAGCGTCTCCAGGCCATGCTTCTCGCCGACGACAGCGCCGCCCGAGCCATCGCGGGCGCGAGAGGCATTCGGGTCATCGGGACGATCGGCGTGTTGTTGCAAGCGAAGCGGAGGAAAGTATCTCACCGCGGTGGGCCCCGTAATCGCGCAGATGGATCGGCTGGGGATGTACCTGTCCGCGCTGCACCGAACGCGTCGAATCGGCGCTCCCGGGTGGACCCGCGAAGGCTAACCAGTCAACCGATCCGGCCACGTCGCGTATCGAATGCACCCGTCCAACGCCGACCGCCTGGGTGGTTAGAGGTCTGATACGCATGCCGAATCGGTCATGGCTTTTTTTTAGGCGAACGGACAGGCGAATACGTGGCAATGAAAGCCCTTGTTAGCGGGAATGAGGCAGGTCGAATCAAGGCCTCCCCACGCAAATGGTACAGAGAGCGACCAGCGTGATTTCGTCTCGATGGATGCAAGCCTCGTCTCGCTGAGCGCGGGCGGCTATGGGCCGGCGACCTCGATGACTGCCGCCGAGCAGCCGGTCGGTGGCCGGCCATTGGCCGGCCATCGCGAGACCAAATTTGCTAGCGAGAAGACACCGGTTGCGCGACGACGTCGTCGCGGCCATCGCCCGGACGCCTGCGGTGTCGCGCGCTTGAATCCGATCCGCGTGCGGCAATCGACCATTTCGGGGTGGTGGCACGTCCAGTGCTCCAGGCGACGGTATGAGAAAACAAACCCTATCCTCGCTCATCTCTCTCAGCCTCAGCACCGTGGCCATCACCGCCTCAGTGCCCGCCCTCGCGGTCTGCCCTCGGAGCGATCCGGGCTGCAGAATCTTCGACCCCCCGCCCCCGCCTCCCCCGTCCTCACCGCCGCTTACGGGTACGATCTACCCCGCCTACTACGTTCTTACGCTCATCTACGCGCCTCCCGGAAACGGAAGTGAAGTCGATTACGGGGCCCAGAGCACACTGGGCAGTGAGACCGACGTACAGAACCTCTTCAAGGCCGGGGTTCAGGTCAGCGCGTCGGGGACGATCTTGGGTGAATCGGCCTCGGGGCAGGTAGGTTTTGCGATCGGCCCTGTCGACGGAAATAGCTGGGAGAGCAGCCAGACCACCGGTCACACGATCAGCGTGCAGTCCCAGAGCGACTCGATCGATCACGAGACTGACCAGTTTTATATCATGACGAACGCGATGATCTCGATGACGCAGGACCCATCGCCCGATGGGCCCGTTGGGCCCGTGCTCACGACGATCACCACCATCGGGGGCGAAAATCCCAACATCGTTCCCGTGCTCGTCTCCGAACTGCGCAGCTGTACGTTCGGCTCGTCAGAGCTCGCAGCCCTCAAACCGTCCGACTGTGCATCGATCCTCTCCCTTGATCCACTGGCGGTCGCGCCCGGGAGGGTCGCGGCCGGGAGGCTCAGTTCTGTTGCACTGCGGCCTGTCGTGCCGCCCGACCCGAGTCGCTACGAGTACGTCACGACACTGGAGCTCCATGGCCCCGACGCTCCCGGCGACCCAATCGACGGATTCGGCACCATATTCACACGCGAAGCGACGCAAGGAAGTTCCACCGGCTTCAACACGGCGACGACGGCGACCTTCAGCATGGGAACGGGCTTCAACTTGTTCGGGGTCCTCGGTGCGGATGTGATGGCCGGGTTGACTTTCGAGTGGGACTATCAAAAGACAACGCAGTCCAAACAGGGCATTCAAGCCTCGGCTACGGCAAACCTCAAGACAACGAGCGTTGGCTACTACTCCGTCTTCAACGTGTACTACGACACGCTGTTCAACTCGTTCGCGTTCTCGCCGCCACCGGCCGTCTTCGAGTTCCTGCAGTAACGGCGACGCGACGCGAACTGTCCGCGTCCGGGTTCATGGGGGACATCTAGCTAGAGCCCGTGGAGCGCCTACCGCTGCCGGAGGGGGCCGAACTCGCCGTGCACTTCGAGGACCCCCACCGGCGCGGATCGCCGCCGCCATGGACAAGTGGCTTGACCTCGGCCCGAGCCTGTTCGAGGAGCTCGAGCAAGCGATTGAACGCGCCCGCGGGCGGTTCGATTAGGACGTCGTGGCGCCCCGGTCTGCCCCGCGCTCGGCGGCGGCTTTCAGGCGGGCAAGACTGCCTTCGAAGACGTCGTCGATCGGATTTCGTATGAGCGACACGTCACCGCGGGTGCGCGTACGGAAGAACGCCCTCATGGTGCGTTGCACCGTGCGATTGAGAAGCAGGCTGAAGATCGCGCTGACGGCGCGTCCGATTCTCTGTTTCGCTGCCTGGCTGGTCCACGTCACTTTCGTGAAGTTGCTCGACTCGTAAAGCGTGAAAACGTTGATGGACTCGCCCAGCCCTGGCCGGACGTGCTGGGTCCGCACAGTCACCTTCGTGTTCGGGATCGACTCCACGATTTCCAGGGTCCCCTGCCCGGTGCGGCCGGTACTGTTCCATGACGAGCGCGCGCCCTTGCCTCGCGCAAGGCCCTCGTACGATCGTTGGATCGCGGGGTCGACCTGCTCTTGCGCTGACCATACCGGCCAGTTGTGAAAGTCATCGATCAGCGCGAACACCGTCGCCGCGGGGGCATGAATGGTCGTCGAGTAACGAAAAGGCGTGTATGCGGCATAGACGCCGACGACGAGGAGGACGAAGAGTACGAGGAGACCCATGACTTCTCTCTTGGACTGGCGCTTGCGCCGGAATATACGACCCCGGCGCCTGTCCGGCGTTGCAGTCGATTTCGGTGAGCGACGCGTGTTCTCCATGACGCCCCGCCCACGCCTGTGCGAACGGCCGCGGCGCCCGACCCACGGGCGTCCACGCCTGTGCGAACGGCCGCGGCGCCCGACCCACGGGCGTCCACGCCTGTGCGAACGGCCGCGGCGCCCGACCCACGGGCGCTCACGCCTGTGCGAACGGCCGCGGCGCCCGACCCACGGGCGTCCACGCCTGTGCGAACGGCCGCGGCGCCCGACCCACGGGCGCTCACGCCTGTGCGAACGGCCGCGGCGCCCGACCCACGGGCGCTCATGCCTGTGCGAACGGCCGCGGCGCCCGACCCACGGGCGTCCACGCCTGTGCGAACGGCCGCGGCGCCCGACCCACGGGCGTCCACGCTTTTCACCCTACGTAGGTTGACCCATCGCGCCTCGGGTCTTCTCGCGCGATCGGGATGGCTACGGCCAGGCGGGCAAATAGTGAGAAGAAGGATGGGCCGGCGCTTGTACGGCGGCCCGAACGTATACCACCGGATTTCGCCGCGCTTCACGGGTACGTCCCTCGAGCCTGGTGACGTCTGCGTGTACACGCTAGCCTCTGTTCATGAACACGCGACACAAGCACCTCGTGCTCGATCAGCGGAAACTAAACCGGGCAAAGAAGCTGCTCGGCACGAAGACCGAGCGCGAGACGATCGAAGTCGCGCTGGACCAGGTGCTCGCGGAGGAACCGATCCTGCAGGCCAACCGAAAGGCGGGCGGCGTCGGCGGGTTCGTCGACCCGTGGGCGTGAAACCGCGGAAAGTCGTTCTGGACACGAATATCTACATCGGTTGGTTGAACGATCGGCGCGACGCCGATGTCGTCTTAGGGCCGGGTCTCCTGCGTTACCTCTCGGCCGTCGTGCATATGGAGATTCGTCTGGGCGCCATCACGCCAGGCGCCCGCCGCACCCTCGACACCCTCGTCCGCACCTACGATACCCACGGGCGCCACATTGCTCCGTCCGTGGCGCTCTACGAGGCCGCCGGGCGCACGCTGCAACGACTCAAGAGCCACGGGGTGGAAATCCGCCGCGCGTCCCTCGTGGCCGACGTGCTCATTGCGCACACGGCGCGCGAGCTCGGCGCGGCCGTCGTCACGCGTGACCTGGATTTTCGCGCCATCGCGCGCGCGTTTCCGTTCGATCTCGATCTGATCGGCGCGTGACGCAGGATTCAGGTCGTGGTCGGAGAGGGACGTGTGCTGGCCGCGCCATGCCGGCCCCTAGCGGTCTGGCTCCGCGACGCGGCGACGGCGCCGCCGCAACCGATCCACGAGCACCGTGTACGCCAGCGCGCAGACGACGCCGTACGACACCTCCACGAAGCGATGGAACGCGACCTCGTAAGCCGGGCCCGGCCGCGGAATGACGGTGATGACGGTGACCGCGACGGCGCACAGGCGCGAGGCGTTCTCCAGCCGCATCAGGTAGCAAATCCCCACTGCGAGTGCGATACCGAGCCCATAGAGGACGATGCTCTGGTGCCACCACGTCGCACACCCCCAACCGACCAGACTACCGACGATGGTCCCAATGAAGCGCTCGATCGCCGCCTTCCGCGTCGCCTCGCGATCCGGGTAGAGCACGACGACCGCCGCGATCGGCGCCCAGTAGCTCTCGTGCAGGGCGGGCACCAGGCTCACCGTCGCGTAGCAGAACACTGCCACGGCCGCTGCGCTGGCTCCCTGAAAGAGCGCAGCGCGCCAGGTCTCGGGCCACGTCCTCGCCGCGTCCACCACCTGGTGGAGCGTACGGCTGGACCGGTCCAGGGTCACGGCCACCGGGCGGGCGGTCGAGCGATCCCCGACCGTTCCCACCCGCGAGCGCGTGTCCCGTCGAGCATCGGCAACGTGAGCATGGCGCCCGACACATCGTTCACTCACCATCCTCGGCCGCGACGTCCGCGCCGGCTCGAGCGTCGGGTGCGGACTGACGTGAGCCGGACCCAGGCGCTCCGCACGCTATCGACGCGCGCCGTCCTCCGCGATACGACACGCGCATGCCTCTCGCCCACTACGTCACGATTGGCCACTCCGGCCTCCGCGTCAGCCCGCTCTGCCTCGGAACGATGACCTTCGGCAAAGAATGGGGCTGGGGCTCCGAGCCCGACGAGGCAAAGCGCATTCTCGACGCGTACATCGATCGCGGCGGCAACTTCATCGACACGGCGAACGGGTACACGAAGGGTCACTCCGAGGCGATCATCGGCGAGCACCTCGCGCACGATCGGAAAAAGCGCGATCGCGTCGTCATCGCGACGAAGTTCGTGACCAACATGTTCATGGGTGACCCAAACGGCGGCGGCTCGAACCGCAAAGCGGTCATAGCCCAATGCGAAGAGTCGCTCCGCCGTTTGCGGACCGACTACATCGATCTGTATTGGCTTCACGCCTGGGATAAGACCACCCCCGTGGAGGAGACGATGCGTGCGCTCGACACGCTCGTCGAGCAAGGCAAGGTTCGCTATCTTGGATTCAGCGATACGCCGGCGTGGAAGGTGGCGCAGGCGCAAACGATCGCGCTTCTCCGCGGATGGTCTCCGCTCGTTGCATTACAAATCGAATATTCGCTCCTCCAGCGCACCGTGGAGGGCGAGCTCATTCCGATGGCGCAGGAGCTCGGCATCGGCATCACGCCGTGGGGCCCGCTCCGAGGCGGCGCGCTGAGTGGCAAATACAAGCGCGCCGACAAGGGGAAGCACGAGGCCGGACGCGGCGCGCGCGTTACGAGCTACCTCGACGACCGCACGTTCGACCTCCTCGACATCATGGAGAGGATCGCGAAGGACCTCGGCACGACCGTGCCCCGCATCGCCCTCTCGTGGGTCCAAAATCGGCCCGGCGTCACGTCGACCATCATCGGCGCGCGCACGATGGATCAGCTCGCCGACAACGTCGGTGCGCTCGACGTGAAGCTCACCCCCGAGCACGTCACGGCCCTCGACAAGGCGACGACGCCATCGCTTCCGTTCCCGACCGACATGCTCTCCGCGGTCCCCGCGTTCGCGTACGGCGGCACCACGATCAACGGTCAGCCCTCGAAGGCATGGGCGCAGGCGCCGCAAAACGACTTCGAACGGTTCTGACCGCACGTTGGCCGGGCGCTCCCGGTCGTAGCTTCGGCGACCTCGTGGGCTGTCCGACCGACCCATCCGTCACGCGCATCGAGCTCCTTTGCGCATGTTTCTCAACGAACTGCTGTCCGCGTCGAACCGATGGGCCCTCGGCACGCAGCCGTTATCGGCGTTCAGCAGATGCTTTCACGCGCGGTCTTCGTCGTTGCCCGGCGAGGTCCGTGTGGATCCCGAGGCTGCGGCGGAGCGGGCCGAAATCGAACGGCGCGCCGTCGCGAGCCCGATGCTCGGCGTTCTCCATCGTCCGGAGGAGGACATCGACCCGCTCGCGGCCGCGCTTCGTCCGCGCCGCCTGACGCGGAGTCTTGTCATCCAGTGCAGGAATCGATGCGTCGATCCAGGCCGCGAAATGGCGTGCCTTGAGCTCCCGCACCGCATCGAGCGCCTCGGGCGGAACCGGCGGGCGGGGCGCCGCGCGCTCGGACGCCGGCATCGCCGTCGACAGCGGGTCGGTGTGCGCGCGACCCCGATGGCGCAGCAGCCCGCCGCACGCCGCTTCCAGCCGGGCGCGCAGCCGATCGCCTCGCTCGACCGAGTTGGTCTCGAGACGCAGCCTACCCTTCTCGATGACGAGGTGCGCGAGAACGGTATTGTCCCAGTGCGCGTGCATGGCGTTGCCTTTCTTGGAGATGGTGAATCGCGCGCCCTCGTCGGAATCCGATTCGCCCTCGACGCCCTCGACGCGCGAGAGCCGTTCGCGGATCTCGGAGCGCGCTTCGGCGCCGAACTCGAAGTGGTCTACCGTCAAGATGAACGCCTCGCCGTCGGTGTTCACGAGCTTCTTCGGCGAGGACGCGGCCTGGTCGCGCTCCCGGAGCACCCTCGCCCACGCACGGACGAGCGCGAGCCCCCGCTTGTCGTCCGGGACCTTCGGCGCAGTCGAACCGGCGCGCGTCCGAACGCCCGCGATCACGTCCGCCACGCCGTCGGGCGGCAGCAGGCGAGGGTACATTCCGCAAAAGTAGGAGGCACCCTCGTAATCGACGACCCGCGCGAGCACCGCGTCGCGAGCGACGAGATCGCGCGAGCCGCTGACCTCGCGCACGCTCCGGCGCTCGCCCGAGAAGAGATCCTGCACCGTGACCTGGACGCCCGGATCGCACGATAGGACCTCCCATACGCTGAAGGACGCGCACTGCTGGGCGACGAGCCACGCGCGCTCCTCCGCGGACAGGCGCGAGCCTTGCTCCTCGACGAAGGCGTCGACCGGGCGCTGGCCGTCGATGCAGGCCTCATAGACCGACCACGGCGCCGAGAGCGCCACCAGCAAGGGGTCGGCGGCGTCGGCGGCCTTCGCGAAGCGCTCCTTGGCCGCTTCCCAGCCCGGGCCGTAGCGGTCAGCCGCGAACTCGCGGAGATGCCAGACCATGCGCTCGTCGAGCTCGTGGACGCCCGCGCGCTGCCGCTCTCGCTGGGGCGCGCTCCCGTCCACGCCGAGGCAGCACTTCTTATGCTTTTTCCCGCTGCCGCAAGGACACGGGTCGTTTCGGCCGACCTTGCCGGCGCTGCCGGCGGTGACCGCCGGCGAGGGGGCGGCGGCGCCCTTCGGCAGGAGCGGCGTCGGCTCGAACAGGGTGTACGCGTCATACGGCGCCGTGAGCCGCACAGCGGCGCGGCTGTCGCCCGCGGTCATCGTCTCGCTGATCGGCTCGCGGAGCCGACCGCCAAACGCGTCCGGGTGACGGACGAAAAAGGACGCGATCGCGGTCGCGCACTCGGTCGCGACTTGCACGTCGCGCTCCGTCACCGGCCGTGGCGTGCCGTCGCGGTCGCGGTGGGCGACCACTGGAAACGCATCCGGCGAGGCCGTCGGCCAACCGTGGGAGGCGACCTCGCGGCGCATGCCCGCCGGCAGATCGCGAGCGCGCCAGAATTCGAGCGAGAGAATGGCCCCCCCCAAGTCGGGCGCGCGATGGCCCCGTGCAGCTTGCGCGGCCGCCGAGCCGAAGCGCTCGAAGGCCAGCAGTGAAGGAAAGACGACGAGCCCCAAGCTCTCGCCGAGAGCGCCCATGATCGAGATGCACGCGCCCTGCACGCCCAGGGCAGGAATGTCGGCGCGAAGAACTTCGTCGTCCGAAGCCAGTCGCCACGGGGCGCATCGGTAAAGGACCGCGGCCGCAGCGAACATCCGCGTGATGGCACCCTCGGGCACCCGCCCGCCTTCGAGGTAACTGGCGTCGTCCTCGGCCGTCGGCATTGCCTGGAGAAAATGGTCATAGAGCTCGTCGAGCTCCGGGGTCGGCGCGACGTCGATGGAAAACCGGTCTCCGAAGTGGCTGCGCACGTCCTGGGCCAAGCCGGCGTCTGCGACGCGCAGGCGTGCTGGGCTTCCCCCGGTTCCCGTGATGGGCCGACCGAGGGCATCCTTCAGCGCCTTCGCAAGAGCGCTCTCGCCGTTCTGCGCGATGACGCAATGTCCCACGACGAGCCCCGAGGGGAGCTCGAGCCATAGGGCGAGCTCGGGACGGTGGGGTTCCTCCTCGCGGACGTACGGCATCAAGAAGCAACCGCCCACCCATTCGACGCCCGCTTTCCCTCGCGCTCGGGCACTCGGTCGATCCCGTGTCAGCTTCGCCATCGCTTCCTTCTCCTGCGAGGCGCCGGGGCCGTCAAGCGCCACCCGTCGGAGCCCGGTCGAACCGCTCGATTACCACTCGGTTGCGGTGCGGGCGGCGGGCTTGCAATGGATTGCCATCGACTCCTTCGGCCTCGTTGAGTTTCTGGGGTTCGAACTTCTTTCCGTGGCCGTACGACGAGCGCCAAACAGGCTTCGACGGGCAAGGATACGGCGTGAACGTCGACCGCCAGCTCGTGATCTTTCACCGCTGGGGAACGACCGCGAACGGCGCGGTGGGAGATTCATGGTCGTGCTGAACTTCTCGGCGGGAGACCAGTCAGTCGACGTCCCCCTGCCTCTGGATGGGCCGTGGAGCGATCTTCTGGGGGGCCCCCCGGTGGTTTCGGCGCAGGGGTGGTCTCGTGACGTTCACGTGAGCTCGAATTGGGGCAAGATCCTCTTTCGCAGCAACTGACCCGGCGCCGCTTTCCATGAACTCGGCGGCGGCGCCGATCCACGCCGACGCGCTCGTCACGGCTCCTTTGATGTGCGCTCGGTTGGACGGATGGCCGCGTCGATGATCTTCGCGCCGCGCAGGAGCCGCAGCGGCAGCAGCGTGCCGGCGGGCCATGTCGTGAGCGTGCGATGCAGGTCGTCGACGGTCCCGAGCGTGGCGCCGTTCGCCGAGAGCAGCACGTCGCGCGCTTCGATGACGCCCGCCGACGGCGAGCCCGCCTCGACGCTCTGGATCTCGACGCCCGACCCCTGCGCGATCCCGAGCGAGCGCGCGAGTCGCTTGTCGAGCGGCCTATCGCGCGCGGCGACCCCCATGAACGCGCGCCGCACGCGCCCGCGCGTGAGAAGCTCGCCGATGACCCAGTGGGCCGTGTCGATGGGCACGCTGAAGCTGAGCCCCTGCGCTCCCTGGATGATGGCCGTGTTGACGCCGACGACGCGCCCGCGCGAGTCGACCAGCGGGCCGCCGGAGTTGCCCGGATTGAGCGCGACGTCGCTCTGGATCATGTTGTCGATGAGGCGACCCGTCTGCGCGCGCATCGACCGACCGAGCGCGCTGACCACGCCCGCCGAGACGGTGAAGCTGAAGCCGAGGGGGTTGCCGATGGCGACGACGAGCTGCCCGACGCGCAGCTCGGCCGAGCGCCCGAACGCGGCGTGCGCCGGCGGCGTCGCGTCCATTCGGACGACCGCGAGATCGGTGTCCGGATCCTTGCCGACGACGCGGACCGCGTGCGTCGATCCGTCGCTCAGCGTCACCTCGAGATCGCGCGCGCGGCCGACGACGTGCGCGTTCGTCAGGATGTAGCCGTCGGGGGTGAAGACGAACCCGGATCCGCTCCCCTCTTTGCGCGGCCTCGCGACGCCGACCACGGCCGGGCCCATCTGCGCGACCACTCCCGTGACCGCGCGCGAATACGCGTCGAGCGGCGCGTCTTCGCGCGCCACCTCGGGCTCATGCGCTCGGTGCGCGGCGTCGTCGGGCGTGTGGTTTGAAGACAGATCATCCATCATTCTTTGGATGCGCACGCTTGCCCCTCGTTGCAAGAGGGCGCCACGGTGGATGCCCATCGGACCGCCCGGTGAAACGCAATTTCCGACCCGGATGAGCCGCAAAGCCAAACGCTGCACGACCCGGCCCGCGCGATGGTGGACGCGGGGGTCGTCGGTCGACTACCCAGTGCTGGGCGGTCCATTCCGTGGTTCAACCTTCATTGGATGTTTGCAGTAGCCGACGCGGAAGGCTTGGCGTTACCCAGCGATCGACGGTTGGCCGACATGCAATCTCGTTCTAGGGTGGCGGCTTGGAGGCTTCATGAAGTTCTCACGCCTGTCCGCGCTCTCCATGATCGGTGCTAGCGCCGCACTCGCCTGTGGGAGCAGCGACTCGTCCACGACGACCCCATCCAACCCAGCGACGAATACATCGAACGCGTCCACCACGGGCTCGACCACGGGCGACAGCTCGGGCGACGCCGCCGCCGCGAAGGGCACCAGCGGCAACACCGCGTCAACGCCCGCCCCGACGAGTCCATCGAACGCGTCCACCACGGGCTCAACCACGGGCGACAGCTCGGGTGACGCCGCCGCCGCGCAGGGCGCGGACGGCTCGACCCCGTCAAGCCCAGCCCCGACGAGCACATCGACCTCGTCCACCCCGGGCGACAGCCCAGGCGACGCCGCCGCCGCGAAAGGCACGGACGGCATGGCCTCCGGCTCCACGCCCATGGTCTCCTTTCAAACCGACGTTTATCCCATTCTCCTCGCAAACTGCGGCAAGACGTGCCACAGCACGCCCGACTCGTCGAATGGCAATGTCAGCTTTGGCTCAGGCTTCGGCTATCTGGGGGTTTACGACGAGCTGACGACGAATACTGGCAACCACGCTCCGGATACGACCTGCACCGAGGACTTGATCGTGAACCCGGATCCTACGGCAAGCCTGAGCCTGCTCTACCAGAAGATCTCTGGAGTCGGGATTCCCACCGGGTGCGGTGTCCAAATGCCCAAAGGAGGGCCTTATCTGGGCGCCGCGGACCAATTGACGATCAAAAACTGGATTCTAGACAACGAACCCCTGTAGCACTGACAGCCTCGTCGAACTGCCCAATCGATTCGGCTGCGCATAGGCGGAGTCGCCGATAGCCCTGGTTGCGCGGCCCTCGCTGGACATTTCGATGTGCGGCCGCTCTTGCGCGAGTCGGCCGCCTCACACATTCTACGCGGATGACGACGCAGCGGTTTGCGGGCGGGCTCGCCTCGGTGCTTTTGCTCGTCGCGGCGGGACATTGCGGGAACTCGGGCGCGCCCTCCTCGGGAGCTTCGTCATCGGGAGCTTCGTCCGGCGCGTCATCGGGTGCTTCGTCCGGGGCATCGTCGGGTCCGTCGTCCGGCGCATCGTCCGCCGCGTCGCCCTCGGGTGGGTCCGGCACGTCCTCGGGTGCATCCTCGTCGGGCGCGTTGCCCAGTGCGTCGTCATCGGGGGCATCCAGTGCCTCGTCGTCGGGAGCTTTGTCCGGTGCGTCGGCGGCGGCGGGGACATCGTCCGGTGCATCGTCGGGGGCATCCAGTGCCTCGTCGTCGGGAGCCTCGCCCGATGCGTCCACGGGGTCGCCGTCGTCGGGGACACCGTCGGGTATGTCGTCGGACGCATCGTCGGGCACGTCGTCGGGCTCGACCGCGACGAACGCGCCCGATGGGGGCCCCCGCGACGGCGGCGTTCCGAACACGCTTCGGGCGGCGGGCGAGATGGCCAAGCGCCTCGTGGGCGCCGCCATTTCGGCCGGGGGGCTCGCCAACCCATCCTACGCGGCCGTCGCCGCGCGCGAGTTCGATTATGTGACACCGGAGAACGAGACCAAGTTCGCCGCCCTCGAGCCCTCGCAGGGACAATTTACGTATACGACGGCGGAGCAAATATTCACGTTCGCCACGATGAATGGCATGAAGGTCAAAGGCCACAACCTCCTCTGGCACCAGGCGGTGCCGAGCTGGCTGCCCCCGCTCGGTCCCAACGGGATCCACGACGCCGTCGTGAACCATGCAACGCAGGTCGTCACGCACTTCAAGGGCCGGGTCGTCGCATGGGACGTCATCAACGAGGTCATCGACGACACGGCGACGGCGGCGGAGGCCATGAACCCCATCACGGCACTTCGCGTGGGTGATGCCGTCACCTATCCTCTTTACTACGGCTTGGGCAGCACGGACACCGAACGCCAGACGAACCTCTACGCCCTCATCAAGGACGTTTTCGCCGCCGCGCGCGCGGCCGACCCCGATGCCCTTCTCTATTACAACGACTATGGCATCGAGGCCGCCGGACCGAAGGCGGACGCGGCATACGCCCTCGCGGTGAAGCTGAAGAGCGACGGTGTGCCCATCCAGGGCGTCGGCTTCCAGAACCACGATGGTCTCCTGACGCCGGCGGCCGCCGACCTTGCCGCTAACATGCAGCGCCTCGTGACCCAGGGCTTCGCCGTCAACATCAGCGAGATGGATATCGACGAGTGCGGCGCCGCGACCGGTCAGGGTAACGCCGCGCAGGCAACCCAGTGGCACGCGATCGCGGCCGTTTGCCTGGCCCAGGCGGCGTGCAGCGGCATGACGACGTGGGGCATCGACGACGCCGACTCGTGGAAGACGGCCAACCCGCTGTTTCATTGCACGACCGGCGATCCGTTGCCGTATCCGTTGATGTTCGACAACGCGTTCGCGCCGAAGTCCTCGTACACGGCGATGTTGAACGCACTCCTCGGCGAGTAGCGGGACGCATCACCAGCGCCCGGGAGATCAACGAATGCCGACTCCGATCGACGTGCACGAGGACGTGGTGGTGCTGGTCCCCGGATTCTTGGGCTTCAGCGTCTTGGGCCGATTCCCGTACTTTGCCGATCGAATCCCGGCGACGCTGGCCGCCCTGCTCCGCGAGAAGTGGGGGCGCGACGTGTCGGTCGTGCCCGCCTCCACGGTGCTGACGGGTCGACTGCGCGTGCGCGTCAGCACGCTCGTTGCCTTTCTCGCTCGCCTGAAGACGCTCGGAGCGCGTCGCTTTTACCTCGTGGGTCACAGCACGGGCGGTGTCGACGCGCAGCTCCTCCTGACCAAGGCGCCTTTCTGGGGTGGCGCGTGGTCGCCCGAGGCGGCGGCGGTGCGCGATCTCGTACACGCCGCCGTCACCATCAGCGCGCCGCACTACGGCACCTCGCTCCTCGACAGCGCGGCCGCCGAATTCTTGAATCATCCGAGCTTCGGCGGCGTGCTGCCGTTCTTGAGAGCGAGCGGGCCGCTCCTCTCGCTGGCGTTCAAGGACCTGTCGCAGATCGACGCCATTCTGAACCTGAACACGAAACAGCTGCCGGACGCTGCGCGCTTCGTGGTCTCGATCGTGAGGCACCACGAACTGCTCAACGAGCTCAAGCCCCGGAGCATGGAAGCGCTTCGGGCCGGCGTGGAGCCCGAACCGCGCCCGAAGATTACCTGTTTCGTCAGCGGCGCTGACGCGCGGAAGGGGGAAGGCCGCGAGAGCGACCCGTTCTACGCGGAGCTCAACGGGTTCGGCCACGTCGATGACGCGCAGGTCCCCGCCGCCGCGGTGCAGGCCAATGTCGAGGCGATTCGCAATGCACGTGCGGAGCTCTGGATTTCAAGCCCTGCCGCGCGTCCCTTCCAGATTGAACCGGGGACCAACGATGGAGTGGTGAACACCGCACGGCAGCTCTTGCCCGGGACGACCCTCGCCGGAGTCGTCGTCGGCGACCACGCGGACGTGCTGGGTGACTACGACCGAATCGACATCGCGAAAGACGAGCCGATGAACACGGGACTCTTCCGAAGTGGAGCCGGCTTCGGTGACGATCAGTTCGTCGAGCTCTATCGTCGCGTTGCGGCGGCGTTGACGTAGAGGGGCCGTTTCACCGTCATGGAGCCTGGGAGCCGTCGCGCGGGAGGTCACTTCGCGCCGGGGCCGTAACCGTCGGCTCTCTGGAGCAGTCGCCCGACGCGTAGAGCAGGTACTTTCCGCGCTTCGCGACGAACGCGGCGAGCTCGGTCTGGTAGGTTGCCACGATCGCGTCGAGCGGCAGACCGCGGTCGATGGCGCGCATCGCGTCGGGGTGAACGAGCAACCGATCCAGTTTCTCGAATTCCCACGCTCGCGGATACGCGCGACGGAGCGCGAGGGCAATGGCGAGGCCCGTCCGCACGGGCTCGAAGATGGATCGGTCGGTGATCGTGAAGTGGACGCCGCCGCACGCCTGGCCCGCATAACGGTCGGCGGCGGGCGTGAAGACCTCCGGATCGACGGCGAGACCGGCGAGATCCTCCGCGGCGATGGCGCGAGTGATCGCGTTCGGGTCGAGCCATGGCGCTCCAAGGTGCTCGAAGGGTGCGGCGGTGCCGCGACCGACGGACAGGTTTGTCGCTTCCAGAAGGCCGATCGCCGGGTAGAGGAGGGCCTCGTCGACGCTGCGCAAGTTGGGCGATGGGTTCACCCAGGGCAGACCCGTCGCGTCCCCATACTCCTCGCGCCGCCATCCGCGCATCGTGACGATGTCGAGGGCGACGCCGAGATGATCGTCGGCGTTGAGGAGTGTCGCCAGCTCGCCCAGAGTCATGCCATGCCGGATGGGTAACGAGTGGTAATTCACGAACGAGCGCGACGGCGGCACGAGCACGGGTCCGGCCACATCGACCCCGTCGATGGGATTCGGTCGGTCGAGCACGACGAAGCGCACGTCGTGCGCGCTCGCCGCCACGAGCGCCCGGAGCATCGTCGACCCGTAGGTGAAGAAGCGAGTCCCCGCGTCCTGCACGTCGAAGACGAGCGCGTCGATCCCGGCGAGGTTGTCGGCCGTCGGGGCCAACGCGTCGCCATACAAGCTATAGATCGGCAAGCCCGTTCGTGGGTCGCGTCCGTCCGCGATCTTTCCGCTTCCGGCGGCATCGAGCCCGTGCTCGGGCGTGAACAACGCCACGAGCTCGACGCCGGGCGCACTCGCAAGAAGGTCGATCGTCGAGGCTCCGTCGCGCGCGCGCCCGGTCGCGTTGGTGATGAGACCGACGCGCAGGCCGCGGAGGCGATCGAAGTCGTCGTCCCGGAGGACGTCGATCCCGGTGCGGACGGCGCCCGATCCGCCCGCGCCCCCGTCCGCCTCGGCGCACGAGTCGACGCGCCCGGCGCTGGGCCCGACGGCCTGCGCGGCGAGCGTGTTGATGCGCGCGACGAGCGGCTTCGAGTCGCCTTTGCCGTCGGGATGGACGCGGTTGGTCAGGACCACCGTGAAAAGATCCTTGGCCGGATCAATCCAGAGCGCGGTGCCCGTGAACCCGAAATGGCCCACCGCCGTCGGCGACAACCCCTCGCCGCGCCACGCGCTTTCCACGGCCCACCCGAGCGCGCGGATCGTCCCGGGCACATCGTGCGGAGCGATCATGGAGGCCACGGTCCGGCGCGCGAGGATCCGTGTGCCGTCGACTTCGCCGCCGCCGAGGATCGCGCGCGCGTAGAGGGCCACGTCGTCACCCGTCGAGAACAGGCCCGCATGTCCGGCGATCCCGCCCAGCAGAAACGCGCGCGGGTCGTGCACGACGCCGACGCGCCACGATCCATCCACGAGCTCCGTCCATGCGGCGCGCCGTTTGAGATCGTCGGCGGGGAGAAACCCCGTGTCACGCATACCGAGGGGGGCGAAGATCGTGTCGGTCGCGAAGGCCGAAAGGTCGCGCGAAGTGACGCGCCGGACCACTTCCTCGAGCAGGATGAAGCCGAGGTCGCTGTAAATCGACCCTGCGCCGGGAGCGGCGCGGAGCCTCTGATCACAAATCCGGCGAAGCGCTTCGGGGCGGCCTTGCGCGAAGTCTTCCTTGGCAATGTCGGCGGGCAGCCCGGACACGTGCAAGAGCAGATGACGCAGCGTGATCGCGCTCTTGCCTTTGCTGCCGCATTCGGGAACGTACTTCACGAGCGGCTCATCGAGCCCGACGACACCTCGCTCGACGAGAGCCATGATGCTGGTCGCTGTCGCCAACGGCTTCGTGAGCGAGGCCAGGTCGAAGACCGTGTCGAGGGTCATCGCGGCGCGCTCGGGTTCGAGCTCGCGAAAGCCGTACGCTCGACGAAAAAGGACGCGATCAT
The DNA here is from genome assembly GCA_963831555.1 of uncultured delta proteobacterium. Lineage (GTDB taxonomy): Bacteria > Myxococcota_A > Polyangia > Polyangiales > Polyangiaceae > Palsa-1150. Next base: position 485,222 of record CAWHQT010000002.1, on the reverse strand, counting down.
GGCGCCCGATGATCACCACGGCGCCCGGTACGCTGCGGTTCGCGATGGCCTCCTCGACCGCCGAATCGATGGCGGCCTCGGGGAGCGCCGAGCGTGGGAACAACCCCGCGGATGCGACGGGCGGCGTGAACGCTTCGGCTACGGGCGCGACGCCGAGGGGCCCGTGGGGCGGCGCCGGGGCAGCCTCTGGGCCGCGCGTCCGGCCGCACGCAACGAACGCCAGGACGGCAAAGCTCGCCGCGAACCGAGCGGCACACTGCGGCCACGCCATCGCGACGATTCTAGCGAATCGGCCGCTGGCGAGGCCGCCTTGTGCCCAAAATGAGTCTTCGGCGACGGATTGCCGCGTCAGCGAGGCGCAGGCGTCAACCAGCGTTCGAGCGCCGCGGCCCCGCGCACATCGAGACTTTGGCATCGCGGTCGGCGAGCGGACGGGACCTGTGCATCGTCGTGTGCAGCCTCGGGGAGCAAGGTCACCAGGCGTTCGAGGCTCGCAAGCCGAACCCAGTTGCACGGCCGTCGGGGCCCGTATGAGTCCGCCTTTTCCCGGAGCTTCGTGATCGCATCGCGGCCCTCCGGCTGCCACATGCCGACGAAGCGGCGACGCGCGTCCGCGCCGAGGTCCCTCTGATCGGCCTCGTCGGGCGCGCTGAAGGCCGGCATCATGCCACACAGAAAGACCGCGACGGCGACCGATGCGCGCACCGGCCACGTCCACCGCTGCTCCTGCCACGGCGCAAACGCCGCCACCGCTCCGGCCAGGAGGGCACAGGCCGCCGCGACGTACCAGAACGTTCCGGACGTCGCCCCAAACCACTCCATGGCGTGGTGGGGGACGAACCCGGCGAGCGCCAGCGGCAGCGTGAACTGGACCAGCGGACGGGTGATCTCTTCGGGGATCGTGTTGAAGTGCATGCCGACGATCCCGATCGAAGCGATGCTGGCCAACGCCGCGCCCCCCGCGATCCCGCGCAGCACGGCGCGTCTCGACGGCGACGCAGACGCCACCGCCTCGAGCGCGCACAGGGCTCCGTACGCAAAGAACGGCGGCGCCGCGCCGAGGTAACGCGGCCCGACCGTCCACCCGCCGCGCCAGTTGATGGCTGCGCTGACCGTGATCCACAAGGCGAGCATCGTCAGCATCCAGCCGATGGTCGCGTCGCGCCGCAACGCCTGCTCCCGTGCGGTCCCGTAACCCCGCACGATCGCGACCGGGATCGCGAAGAGGCCGAGCCACATGAACGGGCTCGTCCCGAAGAACCCGTAGCCGCGATCGAACGAGATCGCTCCGAAGACAACCCAGTCGGGTTTGCCGAGGCCGAAGTAGCCCCGGTTCAGGAGGCCCGCAAACATCGGGCTCTCGCTCATCCTGTGGCCGGGAGTGAACGGGCTTTTGAAGCACCGCCACTGGAAGTACATGAGCGCGGCCGCATTGACCGCGCCGCCGAGGGCGACCATCGCAAGGCAGGCGGGTCTCCAGAACGCGACGAGGGCGTACAGCCCGAGGCACAAGGACACGGGAAGCGCGTGGTACTCGAGCAACGTCGCCAGCCCCGCGAAGAACCCGGCCAGAAATGCGCGCGATAGACGGCGCCGGTTGGGCTCGAGGGCGTAGAGAGCACGCTCGCCGGTCGTGATCGCGAACGACGCGAACGCGGCGATGGCGAACGGCGCGTGGCTCGCGAACATCAGCGAGTAACCGAGATAGTTCGATCCCAATCCCACCGCAGCGACGCACGCGAGGCGGAAGACCGGGTCAGCGCTCGTCGCGCGGAGCCAACGCTCGAGCCAGACGAGGAACGCGAAGCACGGAAGCTGAATCGTGAAGAGGCGGAGGGCGCACGTCGTCGCCGTGAGCCACGCGTCTTTCTGTTCCTTCGTCGAATCGTCCCTTGCTTCGACGAGCCCCAGGCTCGGGGCCACCAGGCGGAGCGCCCAATAAACGGGAACGCCCGCGTAGCTCACGGCCGGGGCCTTCACCGAGAACAGATGCCGCGACCCGTCCGGCTCGGGGACGGACGCCATGTCGTTCACCCAGCCGTAGCGCGCGATGATGGTGTCCATGCGAAACGTGTGGCACTCGACGATGGCCATCGTCTCGTAAGTTCGCACGTTCTCGTTGGGGTTGTTCAGTGTCGTGCAGAACGGATAGACGCCGACATACGCGACCAGAGCGAGCCCGAAGAACGCGGCGACGATGCGCGGCGTCGCGTCGTGCGGGGGCGCGAAACGCATGGCCAATGGCCGTAGTTACTCGACCGGATGCGGCAAACCAAGCTGCGGAAGCGGCCGCTTCCGGCCGGTGGGCGGTCGCGGCACGCTCGCGTTTGGCGACCCCCGCTCCCGGCCCGTGCTACTCCGGAAAACCCCACGCGCGCCATGCCCCGCCCGACGCTGAGCCTCGTCCTCCCGATCTACAACGAGGAGGCCGTGATCCCCGAACTCCACGCGCGCCTGCAGGAGTTCCAGACGAAGCTCGCGCCCATCGACGCCGAGGTGCTCTTCGTGAACGACGGCTCGCGCGATCGATCGATGGATCTCTTGCGGGACATGGCGGCGGTTGAGCCTCGCTATCGCATCCTGTCGTTCGCGCGGAACTTCGGTCACCAGACCGCGATCACGGCGGGCATCGACTATTCGCGCGGCAAAGCAGTCGTCGTCATGGATGCTGATCTCCAGGACCCTCCCGAGGTCGTCTTGGCGATGGTGGCCAAGTGGCGCGAAGGTTTCGACGTCGTCTACGGCAAACGCGGCTCGCGCACCGGCGAGACGCTCTTCAAGCAAATAACGGCCCGGACGTTCTACCGCCTGTTCGCCGCGATGATTCCCATCGACGTCCCGCTCGACACGGGGGACTTCCGGCTGATGAGCCGCCGCGTCGTGGTGGCGTTGCGCGAGCTTCGAGAGACGCACCGGTTCGTCCGCGGGATGGTGGCGTGGGTTGGCTTCCGGCAGACAGCGGTCCTCTACGATCGGCCCGGGCGCTTCGCGGGCGAGACCAAATACCCCCTCCAGAAGATGCTCCGCTTTGCGATCGACGGGATCACGTCGTTTAGCATCTTGCCGCTTCGATTCGCGACGTACTTGGGGATGATCGTCAGCATGGCGAGCGTCGGCATTGCCATTTGGGCGCTCGTGGCGCGCTTCGTGAGGCACGCCACAGTCGCCGGGTGGACAGCGGAGGTGGTGATCGTTTCATTGCTCGCGGCAGTGCAACTCCTGATGATCGGGATCCTCGGCGAGTACGTCGGGAGGATCTACGAACAGGTGAAACACCGGCCCCTGTACGTGGTCGGCGATCGGGTGAATTTGGGTCGCCCGCGCGATGACGATGCGTTCGACGACGACGAGCCGTAAATGGCGACCGAAGAGCACGGTTTCGCCATCTTGGAAACGAGCGGTACGCGTTGTGCTTCCATCCCGAGCAGCGTGGGCGCCATGCGCGCATTTCGAACACCCACCACGCCGGTAAGGATGCAATATGCTTTGGACCCTGGCAGTTGTGTTGATTTTATTGTGGGGTTTTGGCTTCCTCGCGTTCCATGTGACGAGCGGATTCATTCATCTGGTGCTCCTGGCGGCGCTCGTAGCCATTGTCTTTCAGGTCGTGTCGGGCCGCCGAACCGTCTGAAGGGCGTGCAGCCGTGCCAGCGCGGCCGATCGACCGCGCGTGGCACCCATGCCCGCTGTGACAGGTTGCCACGCCTAACGGCGCTCCCATCTCGCGGAAAACCGAGGGGGATCCTCGCCGAGTCCGATGGACCCGTCGCGGCGACCTACGGTCCGGAAGCCACGAGCGTGAACATATCGCTACTGCTCGGAACACCGGCGTCGCTCCCGGCGACCCAATAGTAGACGTACCAGGACTTGGTACTCGAGACGTACGCGTTGTTCGCGAAAAAGTCGTTCGCTACGTAGTAACCACCGGCCGCGGTGCCTTGCCCGCTCATACCGATGACATCGAGACACAGACTGCCGCTTGCCGGATCGACGGCGAGCTGCACGAGAAAATAGTCAGTATTGGTTGGGGTATCCGAATACGGAGCCGCAGCGACGTCGATCGGTGCGCCCGCGGGATTGCGCTCCGTAAAGTACAGGTAGAACACGCCCGCGTCGTCGTTGGCACCTCGGAGGTACACATCCGTTAAGGAGCGGTCGTCGAGGTAGCCAATCGTCGGCTGGACATTCCTGCCGCCAGCCGTGACACATAGATTGCCGATGCCGGCCGTCGGTTCACCTGCGTCCGCATTGATGGGGCCGGCGTCGGGGCTCTCGATCGTCATGTGACACGCGGTTGCTAGAGCCGCCCCGATCGCGGTAACGGCGCCGTTGTCGGGCGCCGCCGTATCGAAGAAAAGGGTCGCGGTCGGATTGTCGCAAACGTTGCCGAACACGGCGGCCTTGCACTCCAGCGACGAAGAGCCGGCCTCTCCGTCTCCAGCCTCCCCGTCTCCGGCGTCATCGACGCCCGTTGCACAAAACTCGGCCGCCGCGCAGACCTGGTGATTGCATACGAGGGTCGGCACCTGCCCGCCGCCTGCCTCGCCGTCCAGGGCCGAACCATCGCCGCCTGCCTCGCCGTCCAGGGCCGAACCATCGCCGCCCCCATCGGCCGCAAATGCGTCGCTACCCGCCTCCAAGGCCCCGTCGGCATTGGCAGCTGCGTCGCTCGCATCGGTTTCTCCCCCGTCGCCTCCCGAGTCCGCATCCCTGCTCAAGGATGGCGCGTCCAATCCAGTCTCGCTGCCACCGCCTCCCCCATCGATGATCGCAGCGTCCGAGACACTTGCGTCGTTCGAGACGGGTCCAGCAGGTGCTGCGTTGTCGTCGCCGCCGCAGCGGAGGAGCGCAACCGAGCACCCGACGAGCGCAGAAAACGTGAGAATCCGGGTCTTTGACATGCCAGCGGTCTCCGGGGCGTGAAGGGTTCCCCATCGCGCGCACCGCAGGGGCATACGTGTTTCCGTGTAGTACCGAACCGAGGGCACGGTCCAGTACTTTCTTTCTGCCAATCCGTCGTCGAAAAGTCGAGAGGTCGAGCGGCTCGGAATGCACGAAATGCGTCGGCGCCTTCACGCGAACTGCCGCCTCCGCTTCGGTCCGCAGCGCGAGGGTGGCCGGGCTTTGGAAACGAATCCCCGACCGACCGGGCACGAACGCTGTTTGAAGCTGATCCTTGTCCCGCAACTCGACTGGCGCCTTCACTCACTGCGATGAGAGGCTGACCTCGAGGGAAGTTGGTCACGTTGCATCGATTGCGAGGGCATACCGGCGGATGAAGCCCCCGTCGTTTCGACGGAATCGGAATACTCGGTATGACCTTGACGCTTCTACCGACCTGCCGAGCCGGGGGATTGACCATGATGGGCTTGAGAGCGGGCGCCCGCCTCGGAGGATCCATCGTTCCGGCTCCAAAAAAAGGGGCAAGTTCGTTGGCAGTCGAGCCTCGCCGCTCGCCACCAAAGCCAGTAAAGGAGGATATCGCGTGCCAGGTTCGCGGGGTTTAAGGGGCGCCGCCGCGCCGACCTTTCGTGGAAAGTGGATTATTCTATTCGGCGAGTCTAGAAACGACGAGCATGCGGCCCTTGTTTTATCTTGCGCGTACCTACCCGCGCAGGTAACGTCGTAGGACTCGATGCAGAGCGTCCGGACAGTTGCGCGGTCAACGATCGCCGCTTCGTTGTGCGCCGTTCTGACCGCCTGCTCTTCGGGCACGCCTTCTGTCGATTCGTCAAGTGGTTCGGCCTCCACGGGCACCGCGACCGGAGCCACGGGTACCGGGACGACGGGTACCGGGACGACGGGTACCGGGACGACGGGCATCCCCGGTACCACAGGTACCTCGACCGGTAGCGCCACCGGAACGACGGGCACCGCGACCACGGGCATGGCCGGCAACGCGGGCAGCTCAACCGGTACGGGTGGGGCCGGGACGCCTGGGAACACGGGCACCGCGACCGGCGTCACGACGGCGGGAGCGACTGGTTCCACGGGCACGATGACCGGCACGACGGGGGCCGCGGGCACGACCGGGACGTCGAGCGAGGACGCCAGCCTCCCCGAGACGTCGACTCCCGACGCGAGCAGTCCTGGCAACGGGGGCGACGGAGGTGCCGCCATCGTAGATCTTTTCAACGGCACCGATCTGACGGGGTTCAAGACCTACGAAGAGACGTCCGATACCACGTCGGGGATACTTCTGACCGGGACGGCGGCCGAAGCCATCTTCCAGCCCGAGAACGGAATGATCCACGTTTACGGTGACTTGGCCGACGGGTCGACGCAAGTGCACTACCTGCTGGAGACCGTCGCTTCCTATACGAAATACAATCTCACGTGGCAGTACAAATGGGGCACCAAGAAGTTCGCGCCCTATACCGATTTGTCCACGTATCCGCGGGACGCCGGCGTTCTGTGGGCCATTCACGGTGACGTCACGCAGGTGTGGCCGTCATCGATTGAATTTCAGAACAAGTGGGGAACGACGGGGGATATATTCGCCCTCTATGCTCAGTGCTATTCTCTCGGAGCGCCAGGCGATCCCACCGTGTTTGCGGAAGCCGATGCCGGCGGAGTGAAGGTGCTGGTGAACGGCTCCACGGGGTACGTCCAGCACGGTCGCAGCGCCGATTGGGAGATGATGGGCGGCGACGGCGGAGCCCAAGCGTCCACCGGCGTGGGGACGGACTGGAACTCGTGTCTTCTGCAGGTGGACGGCGGCGCCGCCGTCTACACTGTCAATGGGCACGTCGTGAATAGGGTCCTATCGGTTATGGACAAGAACGGGAACCCCGTGACTTCCGGACCGATCGGCTGGCAAGCCGAACAAGCTGAAGTTTATTACCGTAATCTGCAAATCCAAGTCCTTCCCTAGGGTTTCCAATGAAAAGTTTACGCCACCCCCAGATGCACAGAGCGACCCGATTGGAGGCTGCATTCGGCCTGAGTGTACTCGTGGCCGCCTGCACATCGGCGACACCGGACTACACGCCGATCGCACCCTCCGGCACGACCTCCGGGAGCGCCGGGGGAGTGACGGGGGCAGCGAGCGGCTCAACGACCGGAACGAGCGGTTCGGGGGCCGGAGACGCCACCGGAACGGGCGTGTCCGGCGGAGGCGTAACCGGCTCGACGACGGGGACCGCGAGTGGCACGACGACGGGCGCGGCAAGCGGGGGAACGACCGGGACGGCAAGCGGCGCGTCCACCGGCACGGCCAGCGGCGACACCACCGGCGACACCAGCGGCGCGTCCACCGGCACGGTAAGCGGCGCATCCACCGGCACGGCTAGTGGTGACACCAGCGGCGCATCCACCGGGACGGTAAGCGGCGCATCCACCGGCACGGCCAGCGGCGCATCCACCGGCGCAGCCAGCGGCGCATCCACCGGCACAGCCAGCGGCGCGACCTCGGGCAGCGACGCAGGCGCTGGAGGCGGATGCTATTGGGTTCAGGACGCGACGACGGGCCTCTGGTCCTTTGACGCAACGGCTCCGGGCAAGATCGTGCTCTTCGACGGCACGGCCGCCACCTACGCCATGTGGCACAAAGAGAACCAGCCCACGGTGCCGATTCAGTGGACGCTGAACGCCGATGGGACGATGACTGTGGTTCCCTCCGGAACCGGGCAGGCGACGGAAATCCAGAGCGACATGAAGTTCGACAATTTGTGCGTTCACGTCGAGTATCAGACGCCCCACTATGACTCCAGCGTGACGGGCCAGCTCCGGGGCAATAGCGGCGTCTACTTGAAGAGCGCCTACGAGATGCAGATTCTCGACTCTTTCGGGCAGCCCCCGGACATCAACACGTGCGGAGCCGCCTACAGTATTGCGAAGCCCCTCGTGGTGGCATGCCTCGACAACACCCCCACGCCACCGCCCTGGAATATCTACGAGATCGAATTCAAGTCGTCGGTCTGGAACAACGCGACTCCGCCTGTCAAAACCGGCAACGCCGAGTTTCTCAAGTGCGCGCTCAATGGGCAAGTCGTTCAGCTGAACACGGTGGAGAACCCCCCCAACGGGTACACCCAAGCGGGGGTGCCCGACGCTCCGGGCCCGCAACCGCTTGGCCTTCAGGACCACCTCGATCTGGTGAGCTTCCGCAACGTCTGGGTGCGAATTCCGCAGTACTAGCGGAGTCACCAGGGTCGCCCTGAACTGAAGGTCTGGCCGGAATGGAACGTCGAGGGGAGCGACGCCGCTCCACCTCGAGCTCCTCAGCGGGAAAGGACGCTCGTTTCCTTCGTCGCGTGTCCCGCGCAGGGGGGTGCGGGGCCAGGCGGGCAGAATCGCTCCCCTTGCGATTCGTTTCCATTCGACGGACGGTTTCTGTAAGTTCGCCCTCCGGGCTCGTTCAAGGGCGAGGTCGGGTGCGTTCACGCAAGGGGTCACATGCCGAAAAGACTTGTCGCCGTGTCTGTTCTCGCGGGTTCGGCTTTCACACTCAGCCTGGCGCCCGGCTGCCAAGAAAAACAACAACCGTCCGATCCTGGTTCCACGAGCGTGTCGTCCCCGCCGCCGACGGCCAAGAAGACGCTCACGATCTGGTGGGCGCAGTGGGCGCCGGCCGACGGGCTGCAGGAACTGACCAACGACTTCGCCCAAAAGGAGAACGCGGAGGTCACCGTCCACCAGATCCCGTGGGCCAATTTTCAGGATCAAGTATTTCAAGAGTTCGGCAAGAAGCAGACGGCGTTCGACATCGTGGTCGGCGACAGCCAGTGGCTGGGGCGCGGCGCCACCAAGGGCCTATACCTCGACTTGACCGACTGGCTCCCGTCGGCGGTGGACATCAAAACGCTTCATCCGGTCGCGCTCAAATATCTTGCCGAATACCCGACAGACTCCCCTCACTACTACGGGGCTCCGGCGGAGACCGACGCGATGGGATGGGCGTATCGGAAGGACTGGTTCGAGGATCCCGTCGAGAAAGACGCGTTCAAGAAGCGCTTCAAGAGGGAACTTGCCGTTCCGGAGACCTGGGAGGATCTGAGAGATATCGCCGAGTTTTTCACGAGGCCCGACAAGAAGCGATACGGCGACGTGCTGGTCACCGGACGCGGATACGACGATATCGTAATGGGTTTCGAGCAAGTGCTGTACGCCTTTGGCGGATCCTGGGGCGACGCCAAGACGTTCAAAGTCAAGGGTTCGCTCGATTCGCCAGATGCCGTTCAGGCGCTGGATTTCTTCAAATCCCTACTGAAGTTTGCTCCGCCCGGGGGCAGCAAGCTCGGATATGGCGAAGCGCTGGAACCCTTCGCCAACAACTCGACGGCGATGCTCATGAACTTTTTCGCCTTCTTTCCGGATCTGGCGAAGAAGATGGCAGGCAAAGTGGGCTTCTTCGCGATGCCCAAGCACGGCGAGCGGCGCTTTTCCAGTTTGGGCGGACAGGGATTTTCGATCTCGAACAAAGTGTCCCCGACCCAGCAGGAGCTCGCCAAGAAATTCATTGCATGGTTTCTGCAGACCGACACCCAGAAGCAATGGGTGCAAAAGCCGGGAGGATTCACCGCCAACGTGGAAGTTCTCGAAAGTGACGACTTCAAGAAGGCGAGTCCCTACAATGCGGCCTTTGCGGAGTCGATGAACATCGCCCAAGACTTCTGGAACGTCCCCTCCTACAACGAGCTCATTGCCGCCACCGCGCAAGAGCTCGGCGAGGCGCTCGACGGCAAGAAGTCCTCGAAAGATGCCCTCACTTCGATGGCGGGAGAAGACGAGAAGATCCTCCAGCAAGCGACGCCGTAGCGGGTGGGACCCGATGAGCCGCCAGGAGGAAAGCGTCCGGGTCGGACCCGCGCAATCGGCCCTAATGGGTTGGGGCTTCGTGACGCCCGCGCTGCTCTTGCTGCTGGCGATGAATCTGTTTCCCCTGATCTACAACGTTTATCTGAGCTTCACGAACGCGGATCTGTCCGGCGGCACGGTGAAGATGGTGGGGACCTTCAACTACACTTTGCTTTTCGGCGAGGCGCGCTACGCGAACGCCTTGACGCTCACGGCGCTGTTCGTCCTCGTGTCCGTATCGGTCGAGTTGGTGCTCGGCTTCGTGCTCGCTTTGGCGCTTCGAGATCACATTCCGGGCAAGCCGGTCATTCTTACCGTCTTACTCGTTCCGATGATGCTCTGTCCGGTCGTTCTTTCCTTGTTCTGGAACCTGATCTTGAACGGAAACTACGGCGTTCTAAACCAGATACTTGGTTTTCTGCACCTGCCACAGCCCCAGTGGTTGACCGACGACGACCTGAAGCTCGTGTCGATCCTGCTCGTCGACGTATGGATGTGGACTCCGTTCATGATGCTGATCTCGCTCGCCGGGTTGAACGCCATTCCCAAGTACATCTACGAGGCGGCGGAGATCGATCGCGCGGGCCGATGGATGGTCTTCCGTACGATCACGCTTCCGATGTGCGCGCCGCTTCTCGGGCTTGCGGTGCTTCTTCGAGCCACCGACGCGCTCAAACAGTTCGACCTGGTCATGGCCATCACCGGCCCCAATGACGCCTCCACGCAGACGCTGTCGGCGCGCATGTATCAGGTGGTTTTCCGCGAGTACAAGGTGGGGCTCGGCTCCGCCTACGGCGTGGTCATCCTGGTGGCTGTCATCGCCGTAGCCACGATCTTCGTGCGCTACATCGACAGCCTCAATACGCGGCAAGGGAAGGTCGAGGCGTAGCTTTTCATGAAGGTGCTCCGCGCGATCGTCGTCACCAGCTTTCTTCTGATCGCGATCCTGCCCTTGGCTTGGTTGGCCCTGACGTCGGTCAAGACGTACGAAGACACGATCAGCGCACGAGCCAAATTCGTTCCCTGGGCAGAGCCGGGGGGTCCTCCCGAAAGCGCCACGGACTCCGCTCGGTTCGCGCCCACGCTCGATGCCTACCGGAACCTTTCCAAGCCGGTGGCCGGTACGCCGGATGATTTTTACCATTACTTGGGCAACAGCGTCATCATCGGCGTGCTTTCGACGTTGGCGGCGGTCTGTCTTGGAACGATCTGCGCGTACGGATTCTCACGCTTCAGAATTCCAGGCAGCAAGGACTGGCTGTTCTTCATCCTGTCGACACGCTTCCTGCCCCCGCTGGCGGTTGTCGTACCCGTGCTCATGATGTACCGCTGGTTCGGGCTCGAGAATACGCACATGGGGCTCGTTTTGCTGTATACGAGCTTCAACCTCTCGCTTGCGGTGTGGCTCATGAAGGGATTCATCGACGAGATTCCCCGCGCTTTCGAGGAGGCGGCCCTGGTGGATGGTTATTCGCGGTTGCGCACGTTCGTGCGCATCATCGTCCCCCAGGCGTCGACCGGAATGGCCGTGACGGGCGTGTTCTGTCTGATCTCTTCGTGGAACGAGTTCGGTTTCGCGATGACGCTCAACAACTACGAGGCCAAGACGGTGCCGGTCTATTTCGCCGGCCTGCAAGGAAACATCGACGGCGTTCCCTGGCCTCAGATCGCGGCGGGAATGATGATTTTCGTGGCGCCCATCGTACTTTTTACCATCCTGGTGCGCCGCCACTTGCTGCGCGGGGTGACGTTTGGGACGATCAAACAATAGCCGCGACGCCCCGCTCATCGTCAATCTCGACCGCGCGGCGATCGGCGGGCTGGCGGTGGGCCTGGCAATGTACGTCATGCCGTTCTGGCAGGACGGACGCCTTCGCTGGGCGTTCTGGCTGACGCTGCTCTCGACCATACTGCACGTCTACACCTCCCACGAACGGGGCCGCGCGCGGCCCACGGCCCCGAAGCAGGGGAGCGCGTGAGTTTCCTCACTCTCGATGGCGTACGAAAGACCTACAGCGACGGCACGCCCGCCGTCCGCGGGATCGATTTGGCCATCCAAGAGGGCGAGTTCGTCGTCCTGCTCGGACCCTCAGGTTGCGGGAAGACAACCACGTTGCGCATGATCGCGGGTCTGGAGCTCGCCACAGGAGGGCGCATCCGGTTGGGCGGCAAGGACGTTACGGCGCTCCGTCCGTCGCAGCGGGACGTGGGGATGGTGTTCCAGTTCTATGCGCTCTATCCGCACCTGACCGTGCGCCAGAACATCGCGTTCCCCTTGCAAGCTGCAGGGGCGTCGCCATCCGAGATTCGCAGCCGTGTGGACAGCGTGGCCGCGCGCATGGATCTCGGTAAGCTCCTTTCGCGTTATCCGAAGGAGCTTTCGGGTGGCGACCAGCAGAAGGTCTCGTTGGCGCGCGCCATCATTCGCCGCCCGTCCGTCTACCTCATGGACGAACCGCTGGGGACGCTGGACGCCGATCAGAGATTGTCGATGCGCGAGCTGATTCGCGCCGAACAAATGGCGTCCAAAGTCACGACCATCTATGTCACGCACGATCAAGAAGAGGCGATGAGCCTCGCCGGTCGAATCGTGGTCATGGAGGGGGGGCGCATTCGTCAAGTCGGCACGCCGGCGAACGTGTACGACGAGCCCGCCGACCTGTTCGTGGCGGCGTTCGTCGGGAGCCCGGGCATGAACTTCATCCCGGGCCGGATGGCCAACGGGACCGACAGGCCAGCATTCGTGTCGGACGCAGGGAACGTGCCCATCGACGTCCCCGTCCGTGCCCGATGTGAGCAGGCCACGCTCGGGATCCGCTGTGAGCATGTCCACGAGGCCAAAGACGGTCCCATCGCGGGCCACGTTCTAACCGAGGAATACCTGGGCAACGCTTGTCACGTCCACGTGCAGACCGATGTGGGGCGGATCGTCATGCGCGCCGCCAGTCAATCTTCGCGTCCGCTGGGCTCCTCGCTGCGGCTCCGTCTGGATCCTGCGCAGATCTCCGTGTTCGACGCAGCGACGGAGAAACGTCTGTGAGATCGACCGTACGATCCGGCGCTCTCGCGGACGCTCCGGGCGCGTCGGGCAACGACCGAACCATGGCCGGAGCGCCCTTACCGGCCGCTGCCCCCCCCTTTCTGAGCGTCCGCGGGCTGTCGAAGCGATTGGGGCAGACGCAGGCGCTCTTCGATATCGACTTGGACGCGCGCGCCGACGAACTCCTCATCGTGCTCGGCCCGACGGGAGCGGGCAAAACCACGTTGCTGCGGGCCATCGCGGGCCTGGAGGAACCCGACGCCGGATCCATCGTCATGGCGGGTCGAGAGGTCACCGCCATGGATCCCGCGGAGCGGGACGTGGCCCTCGTGTTCCAAAACTTCTCGCTTTACCCGCGCTGGACGGTCAGGCGAAACCTCGAGTTTCCTCTGAGGGCTCCGGGCCGGCGTGTCCCCGAAGCGGAGATCCGGCGCCGCGTCGGATGGGCTTCGGATATATTGAAGATAACTCCGTTCCTCGATCGGGATGCGTCGCGGCTTTCGGGCGGCGAGATGCAGCGGGTAGCGATCGGACGCGCGATCGTCCGCCGGCCCAGCCTGTTCTTGATGGACGAGCCGCTCACGAACCTCGACGCGAAGTTGCGCGAAGCCTTGCGCGTCGAGCTGGTCGAGCTGCGGCGCGAGCTCAAGACGCCGATGATCTTCGTCACGCACGACCAGGCCGAGGCTTTGTCCATGGGTGATCGGATCGTCGTGCTATCGGAAGGCCGCATTCTTCAGACCGGCACGGCCCGCGAGATCTACGAGCGTCCATTGTCCCCGGTCGTGGCGATGCAGCTCGGCCAGCCCGCCATCAATCTCTTCCGCGCGCGCCGCGTCGACGGCTACTGGGTAGCCTCCGACGGGACGCCGCTCATGCCTGCCGAACCCTCTGGGCCCAGCGAGCGGCTGCTCGGCATCCGTCCGGAGAACATCGCCCTTGAGGCGGGGAACGGCACAGCGGGGCTCGACACCGAGCCCCCTCGCGCCGCGGGACCACGGGAGGCCGTCGTCGAGGTCGTCGAGTACATCGGCCCGACCACCACGCTCTTGTGTGCGTGGGCGAGTGCTCGAGTTCACGTCGTGATTCCGCGCCGGGGTACGATTCGTCCCGGCGATCGCGTCCTTCCTCGCATCGACGCCGCCCGCGCCGTGCTCTTCGACGTGCCCGTGGAGCCCGGCCATCGACCGTCGCGGACGCCACCCCGTTAGTCCTCCGTTCCCTGCCGCTCCGTCGAAAGGAGATTCCGTATGACCGTCCGTGCCTTTCAGCCCAAGTTCATGAAGATGAGCGTGCTCACCGCCGCGCTGCAGGAGCTCACGCCGCGTTCCGTCCGCGACGCCGATCCCGACAAGGCCATCGAGGACTGGTTGGAGTTCGCGCGCGAGATGGATTGTCCCAATATTCAAATATCGGCGGCGCTCCATCCCTCGGAGGCCGATGTCCCCCCCGAAGCGATGCTGGATCCCGTGGCCAACACGCTCGATCTGCGGAAGCCCTTCGACAAGGCGCGGGCCAAGCGCGTGCTCGCAGCCATGGAGGCCACACGCGTTGGCGTCACGGACATTGCTTTCTTCGACAACCTGCTGCACGACGACAACGATCTGCGAAAGAAGAAGCACGCGTTCGTCCTCCGCATGCTCGATGCCGCCACGGCGCTCGGACTCAAGGCCGTCTGCGGGTTCATCGGCCGCAACCAAAAGCTCTCGATGGACGGGAACCTGGCCTTCTTCGAGGAGGTCTTCGTCCCCTTGTTGAAGGAAGCGAAGGCGCGCGGCATCGAGTATCGAGTCGAACAGTGTCCTATGCCGGGGTGGACCATCGGCGACAATTTTCACAACAACATCGGTTATGCTCCCGCATTGTGGATCGCCCTGCACAGAATATGCGCAAAGCACGGCGTGGGAGACCAGTTCCGCATCCACTACGACCCATCGCACGCGATCTTGATGGGCCAGGACACACGATCGATATTTCAATATCTCAAGGACACCGGGTACGACTTTATCGTTGGCGGCTTCCACGTCAAAGGCCAGGTCATCGATCCCAAAGGCGTCGCCGCGTGGGGTTACGGGGGGCAGACCGTCCAACGGGGAGACTGGACGGGCGCCGTGCCATCCCCGAATGCCGCCGATCACGTCAACGCCTGGAAGAAGCAAACCGTGCTGTGCGAGCACGAACTGCCCGGCACGGCCAAGCACGATCCGCTCGGTTACTTGCAGAACCGCACCGTCGATTGGTTGGATCACCAACTCGCTGCGCGCGAATTGCTGAAGCTGGACATCGCCGATACGGCCCTGGTCATCGAGCACGAATACCCTCGTGCCCGTATCCAGGACAAGGCGCGGCTAAAGCCGATACTTCAGGGATCCATCGCGTTTGCGCGCAAGATCGACGAAGCCGCGGCCTCCATGTTCGCGCTTCACCATGACGTGCTCCCTGCACAAGGCATTCCCGTTCAGGGCCGCGGGCGCGTTCCTTACTGGACCTGAAAGTACGTAGGAGCCGGCCGATGACGAAGCAAAAGCTCAACGTGGCATTGATTGGGTACGACTTCATGGGCCGGGTGCACTCGAACGCCTGGCGCCAAGTGGCGCACTTCTTCGCCGACATTCCATTCGAACCGGTGCTGAAAGTCCTGGTGGGCCGAACGGAGGCCAAGGTGAGGGAGGCCCGCGGCCGCCTCGGGTTCGAACAATACGCGACCCACTGGCAGGATGTCCTGGGTCGCACGGACATCGACATCGTCGACATTTGCACTCCGGGCGATGCTCACGCGGAGATCGCCATCGCCGCCGCAGGAGCTCACAAGGCCATCCTCTGCGAGAAGCCGCTGGCCAACAGCGTGGGAGAGGCCGAGAAGATGCTCGCCGCGGTCAACAAGGCGGGGGTCGTCCATATGCTTTGTCATAACTATCGCCGTTGCCCCGCGGTGGCGCTGGCAAAGCAAATCATCGATGAAGGACGGATCGGCGAGATCCACCACTACCGCGGGGTTTATCTGCAGGATTGGATTGTCGACCCGAGCTTTCCGCTCGTTTGGCGACTGGATAAGTCCCGCGCCGGCTCCGGCTCCCTCGGCGACTTGGTGTCACATACGCTGGATCTGTCACGGTATCTCGTGGGCGAGCCCATCGAAGTGTCGGGCATGCTCAAGACGTTCGTGACCGAACGGCCGCTGCCGGACAATCCCGGGAAGCGGGGCAAGGTCACCGTGGACGATTCGGCGCAGGCTCTGGTGAAATTCGCGAGCGGGGCCGTCGGCTATTACGAGGGGACGCGATTCGCCCCCGGCCGGAAGAACTACAATCGCCTCGAGATCAACGGAGGGAAGGGAAGCATCGTTTGGGACCTGGAGCGGATGAACGAACTCGACGTTTACTTCGAGGACGGTCCCCTGAGCGGGTTTCGTACGATCTCGGTGACAAATGCCAAACATCCATATATCAACGCGTGGTGGCCGGACGGCCATATCATTGGCTTCGAGCACTCCTTCACGCATACCGTTTATGATTTCATCCGCGCCATCGGCGACGGAGTGCCGCCGCGGCCCAACTTTGAAGACGGTCTTCAAAATCAACGTGTTCTCGACGCCATCGAGCGATCGGCGAGCACAGGGCAGTGGCAGAAAGTCGACGAAAGGACCGTAGGATGAGGCTCCGAACGAAATCGATCCTAGCTGGATCTGCCGCTGCTCTCGCGACCGCGTTCCTGGGTTCAAGCCGCGCGAGTGCCGAGGTGCCGCTGGCCCAATTCGACGGATGGCACCTGAGCACCGACGGCCGCGTCAACGCCTTCCTCAGCGTGGCGATAGGGGACGGGCTTCCTCCAAACGAGCCCGATTTTGCGTTCACGGGCACGGAGGACACCACCACGGCCTCGAATGATCTCAATTCGACGCGGATACGGAATGGCTTCCTCATGAGCATTCTGGGATTTACCGGCGTCAAGGAGATCAGCCCGAACTTCAAGGTGACCACCCGGGTAGGGATATGGATGAACGCCTCCGGCAGTCGCACCCAGAACGTCTCGGGAGAGGTCGATCCAAGGGAGCTCTACGGAAAGATCGAGGGCAACTGGGGCAGTGTCCTCGGGGGCAGCGATCTGGCGCTGTTCGGCCGGGGGGGAATCCTCGTCGACTCGCGGATCGCGCACGAGTACGGACTCGGTTACCCGTGCGCCATCCGGGACGCGTCGGGCGGCGCGTGCGGTATGGTGGCGTACGGTGCGCCCTTCCCCGGGTACAATCCCGGCTTCGTCTACGCGACGCCTGATCTGGCGGGATTCAAGCTCTCCCTCGGAATCTACGATCCGGCGACCATCGACAACGCCCAGCTGGATCGCGCGCCCTTGCCCAGGTTCGAGGGCGAATTGGCCTACGAATGGAAGGATATCGTTCGCGTATTTGGCAGTGGTCTTTGGCAAGTTCTCGAGGGCACCGTTCAGAATACGGCGCCGGGCGCCACGGGAGAGAAGGATCTCCACGTCGAAGGCTGGGGGGTTCAAGCGGGAGCGATGGTGTCGATTGGCCCGATCATGCTGGGCGGCGCCGCGTACGAAGGCTCCGGGTTCAGTCCTTTCGCCGCCCTGGACGAGAGTCAGATTTCCGCGGACAGCGCCGGTGTTCTGCGCGATTCCCGCGGCGCCTTCGGGCTCGGAGCCGTTCTCATCAATCCGATCCGAGTGAAAGTCGCAGGCGGCGTCGGCGTATGGCACCTCGACAAAAACAAAGACGACGTGGGCATCGTCGACAGCACGGGTGCCCCCACCAATCCGCAGTTGATCGAGGAGAATCTTGGAATGACCGTCGGCGTCTACCAGACGACCGAGCCCGTGCATTTTGCTCTCGAATACTTTCGCGCGCAGAGCACGTGGTACCCGCTCGGAGTGGCCAGCGCGACCGATCCGGCGGTGACCGTGGGACAGTTGGTGCCGCACCAGATCGTGAACTTCATAAACGCCGGCATGACCGTAGTATGGTGAGACCGCGGCCGATCCCGATCCGACGAAAGTGTTTGGTTCGGAGCTCACGACCCGCTACGGCATCGAGATCGGCAAGATGCTCCTCAGTCGGTCGTTCCGGCACCGCTGCGCACTTCTCGGACTCCTCGTAGCCATTTCGATCACGGAGGCGTCGAATGCGTTGGCGTATCGTCCGTTCGATGGGACGGACGCCGACGTGGCCTCCCTGGGCGATTTCGAACTCGAACTCGGCCCGCTGCAGTGGTACTCGCAAGGCGGAGCCCACTATGCCATCGCGCCGGCCGCGGTTCTCAACTTGGGCTATCTCCCGGGCTGGGAGCTCGTCGTCGATTTTCAGAACTTCGTTGGAATCGACGTCCCTCCCGGGCAGTCGCGAGACCAGCTTCTCGATACGGACCTGCTGACGAAGGTGGTCCTGTTGCCGGGCGTCCTCCAGGGCGCCGGCCCGGGACCAAGCGTCGCGATCGAGTTCGGGCCACTTTTGCCGAACGTCGGTGGTCAACGTGGCTTTGGCGCGTCGAGCGACCTGATTGTCTCCGCGCGCTTGGCGGGCTTCACCGCGCACGTCAACAATTGGGTCGAACTGACACGCGAAGGGCACCATGTCGACTGGTTCGAGGGCGTCATCGTGGAAGGGGATGTCGATGCCCGTATGCGTCCCGTCAGCGAGTGGTTCGTGGAGCACGAATTCGTGGCTGGCGTGACGACGTTCTCGGGCCTCGTTGGCGGCATCTGGCGCGTGCGCGACGGGCTGGACTTCGACGTCGGCCTTCGCGAGGCCAGCGTGGACGGCGTGCGAGCGAGCGAGGTACGTCTCGGCCTTGCGTGGACCTTCTCCGTCTGGCGGGGTACGAGTGAGTCACGCGGGTCACACGAGTCACTGGTATACGGGCAAAACCCTTGAAGTCCTCGGTCCGTCAAGCGGTTCGGGGCTCTCGGTCCACCACGGCGGAACGGACGGCCTACCTGGCCAGGGTGCCGTAAACCTCGACCTCACCCAACACGAGGTACGCGCGGCGTTCTACACGCAGACGGACGAAGCGCGTCACCACCGCGCCCGCCTCCACCACCCACGGATCGGCCTCGTTGAACGGGACGGTCCGCTCCGCAATCTTGCGAAAAGAAACCCCGTCAGTCGAGACTTCGAGAGCCAACGGAATGGACTGATCGAAGCAGCAGTCGCCTCGGCCGAACACCTTGATCGTCTTGATCGAAAACACCTTTTCGAGATCGATGCGCAAAAATGGGGAGTCCGTCTCCTCGCTATGAAATCCGAAGCGACCGTTCTTCTCACCATCCACCGCCCCGCTCGCCGTGGTTTCGTAGCCGGCGGGGCTGGCTTGCACGGGCTTGTGCAGGGCCAGGTCTTTGGGCGCGAAGACTCGCATCGCCATGCTCACCGCCAACGCGCACGCGAGCACCGCCGTCAAGGCCTGGCGGGTTACCCGCGTCCGCTTCAGCTGACGAGGCGTGCGTGCCTCCACCAAGCCGAAAAGCCAGCGTGTCGCCGCGTCGATCGCGTCGACGTTTCGAGCGGCTTCTTCGGGCGACAACCGATCGAAGGCCAAGGGGTCAGCGGCGATGAGCAAGCGCTTGGCGTATTCGACGTCCGGAGGCACCGTCAGGTTTCGTCCCTCCAAGGCGCGCGCGAGCTTGGCCAACGCGTTATCGGGAGAGAGCTGGACCACGTCGACGTGCTCGTCGTCCGAAAGAAGGATTGCGCGCGTCAGGCAAAACCAGGCCTCGCGGTACAGCGAGAGACCGGAGGGCGCATCGCTGGGCTCGCAAAGGGTTTTGGCCGCGGAGAGGCGCCGTTTCGCCGCGTCGTAGTGAGCCCGCACGGACTTGCGCTGCGACGCGGTGAACTGGGAACTCTGGCGCTCGGCGCGCTCGAGCAGAAAGAACTCGCGCACGTTGCCGCGGACTTCGGCCAGCAGCGTTCGAGTCACGGCCAGCGTCTTAGAGCAACCGTGGATGGCCTGCAATGAGATCGCCGGAAGCTTCACGTGGCCGACGTGCAAGACCTCGGTCACGATCTCGAACGAGCGAAGGCACGCTGTGGTGCGGCGCGAGCCACGGTGTGAGGGAGCGCGCGTTGACGCCGAGGTTCACAGCGCGAGCACGTCGGCCCGGTCCGCATGGACCTTCGCCCAGCGGGCGAGGCCTGCCGGCACACGCCATCCCCCGACAGCCATGATCTGCGCCGCGTTCGGACTGCTTGCGACGCGCCCGGGGAGCCCTTCAAGCCATGCAACGGCGGTGACGATCCAGATGTCCGCGGCGGACCACCCACTCTTGGCGATCGTCGGGCGGCCGAGTCCCTCGACTCGTTGGCCCAGCGCGTCGAGCGCTGCTTGGGCTCTCCCGAGGATCTCGCCCTTCACGGAGGCCCACGCGGCGTCTTCACGTAGCGGGTAGTAGCGCGTGCCTACGTCGACAATCGCCCCGAGCGCTACGTCGACGAGCGCGGTCGCCTCCAGCACCGAGAACGCGTCTTCACCGTCCGGCCAAATGCGCGGCGCGTGAGGGTACGCTGCGTCGAGCCAGCGGGTGATGGCGGTCGAATCCGCGAGAGCGCGGTCGCCGTCGACCAACACGGGGGTCGTCTTGAACGGGACGAGCCGGCGGACTTCATCGAGCCACGCGGGGTTCTCGCGCGCGTCGCGCAGCTCGCACTCGAGTCCCTTGTGTGCGAGGCCGAGTCGCGTGCGGCGCGCGAACGGTGAGGCCGCAAAGTGATAGAGGGTTCGCATGGCGGCGGTAAATGTGGGGCCGACGGCTTCGCGCATCCACCCGCCGCACAACTTTTTGGTCACACGTTGGCGCACACTTTCCGGTGAACGTTCCGCAAGCAACCAACCTGTGTCAGAACCTCGGCTGAAAGTGTGGCCGGAGCTCGAGGTTGGGGGAGTTTGGGGAGGGGCTTGCGGGAGAGGAGCGCCCCCCCAAAACCGGCTTGTGGACCTTCGCAAGATGCCCGGGCTTACGGGAAGGCGCCGCCGCCTCAGCGCCGCCGCGCGGGGTGCAAGCGCAAGAGCCCGTGATTACACTTTCCGCATGGAGACGCTCCTTCATCTCGCCGCCCTGGCATTCACGATTCTCGTACTTTCACGCGTGATTCCAAGCGTTCGCGTCGACAGCGCGGGCACGGCGCTCGCCGTCGCGGTCGTCTTCAGCGTGCTCAACTTTTTCCTAGGATGGCTCATTCGCGTGGCGCTGTTCGTGCCGGCAATACTCACCCTCGGGCTCCTTTTTCTTTTCGTGCCGTTCATCGTCAACACCGTGCTTCTGTGGCTCACGGACAAGCTCATCGCGAGCTTCGAGATCGGGACAACGAGAGGCCTCCTCCTCTCGTCAGCGGTTATCACGATGGTAAATAGTCTCTTTTACGCTTCGTATGTGCAGGCCGCCTGGGAAGGGCGCGGAGGTGCTGCACTATCAGGCCACCCTCGCTGGATTTGAGGGGGAGAGAAGGCGGAACGCGAAGGGGCGCCGAATCCCCGCGACGCGTCGCAAATCCACGCGTCAGGTCGTGGGATCTGTCACTGGATGGGCTGGCGTCGGGGCGGAGCCGGCTCGTTGAGGACAAGCCAGAACAGGCCGAGTGTGCGCGCCGCCTCGCTGAACTGAACGAAGTCGACCGGCTTCCGGACGTACGCATTCGCGCCGAGGGCGTAGCTCCGCACCACGTCTTCGTCCTCCTTCGACGAAGTGAGCACGACGACTGGGAGGAGCCGCGTCCGAGCGTCGCCACGTATCGCGCGAAGAACACCGAGGCCGTCGATTTTCGGCAAATTCAGATCCAGAAGAACGAGAGCCGGAAGGCTGTCCGGGTCGCGATCGGCGTGGGCCCCCTGCGCCAAGATGTACTCGAGCGCGTCGGCGCCGTCGCGGGCCACGACGATCTCGTTTGCGATGTTGGACCTCTTGAACGCGCGGAGGGTGAGGAGCTCATCGCTCTCGTTGTCTTCCACAAGCAGGATCACCTTTGTCACGAGCGGCCCTTTCGAGTCGGGTTACCATTCCAGCCCCGTAAATGGCAAATCAAATGGCCCGGCGGAAGAACCGGATTCATCCGATGGGTTCGGCGACGGCGGCCCGCAACTGGAGGAGTGCCTGAAAATGCTAAGGGTAGGTGGCGCGCGCGATGGGCGCAGGAGAGCGCGAACCAAAAGCAAAGGATAGCGACCATGATCCGGAAAAGCACAGCACGTTGGCAAGGTGATGGGCTCCACGGCAGAGGAGGCCTTACGACCCAAAGCGGCGTGTTGCACGAACACCCGTATTCGTTTCTCACGCGGTTTCAGAGCGAAGATGGCAAAGCGGGGACGAATCCCGAGGAGCTCTTGGCGGCCGCACACGCTGGCTGCTACGCGATGGCGCTTTCATTCGCTCTGAGCGAAGCGGGGCACCCTCCGGACGAGATCCGTGTCACGGCGGGAGTGGATCTGTCGAAGGTGGACGACGGATTCGCCATCAAGGGGATCGCGCTCGAACTCGAGGCACGTGTGCCGGGGATCGACCGCGCGAAGTTCGACGCCATCGCGCAGGCGGCGAAGACGGGCTGCCCGATTTCGAAGGCGCTCGCGGCGACGCCTATTACCCTTTCGGTGAAGCTCGACTGAACCAGAGCCCGCGGATATCGCCTCGCACCGCGAAGGCAGGCGCGACCGCACGCGCTCCGGCCCCGGTGCTCGCCAGCCGGCCGCTCGCACGAGCAGCGGTTATGCCCGATTCGTGAGACACTCGCGCGATGAACACGCGCCACGCCGCCGTATGGATCGACCACCACGAAGCGAAGATCTTCTTCATCGAGGCTGGAACGTCGGAGACGCTGCATCCCCATCGTCACATTCGGCGCCATGAGACCCAAGACGAGCGCTCGCACCCCGCAGACGCAGCGCATTACTTCCACGACGTCATGCACGAGCTTGCGGCCAGCGAGGAGATTCTCGTCGTCGGCCCCTCGAGCGCGAAGCTCGAGCTCGTGAAGCACGCCCACAAGCACGATCACGCGCTCGCCGAAAAGATCGTCGGCGTGGAGACGGTCGACCATCCAACCCACGGTCAGCTCCTCGCTTACGCGCGCCAATACTTTCACGCCAAAGATCGCATGCTCGGTACGGTTCCCTAGAGCACCGAACCGTCTTGACTCCCGTCGGCTTTCTGCGGCTTTGGCCCGCCTCGCGGCGTTGCTCCTCCTCGCAATACCTGAGGCAATACTGAGTATGGGTCGTCGTCGCGCCGTGCGATGCAGGCAAAACCATTGAAATCCTCGGTCCGTCAAGCGGTTCGGTGCCCTAAACCCGTAGGTCTATCGGTTTCCGCGTCATCTGCGCCCTCGCCTCTCCCGGCGCCAAGGGCGTTCGGCGCGCTCGGACTACCGGGGTATCGCGCGTACATCGCGACGTTCATGCTCACGATGATGGCGGACAACGTCGAGCACGTCGTCAGCTATTGGGTCATGTTTCAGAAGTTTCACTCGCCCGCGCTCGCCGGGTTTGCCGTGGTGTCGCACTGGCTTCCGTTTCTCGCGTTCTCGGTGGCGGTCGGCGCGCTCAATGACCGCTTCGACTCACGGCGCATCATCCAGCTCGGGGCGCTGCTCTTCATCGTGGCGTCGGCGGGGTGGGGCTACTTCTTCGTGACCGGCACCCTGCGCATGTGGCACGCGATGGCTCTGCTCGTCGTCCACGGGTGTGCGGGCGTCCTCTGGATCACGTCGAGCCAGATGCTCCTCTACGATATCGTCGGCCCGTCCGCGCTACCGAGCGCGGTTCGCCTGGCGGCCACGGCGCGCTACCTCGGCGTTCTCGTGGGCCCGGGTGTCGGCAGCATCGTGATGATCACGCTGGGACCGACGCGCGGCATCTTCCTCAATACGGTCTTCTATCTACCGCTCTTCTTCTGGCTCGTAGGCGCGCCGTATGGGCGGCACTTTCGAAGGGATAGGCCGCCGCCAAGACGTGCGGTGCGCGGTCTCGCGGACATCACGCAGACGATCCGCGAAGTGTCCACGATTCCGATCCTCGCGTCGATGATGGTGCTCGCCGGCGCGGCGTCGTTCTTCGTGGGCAATAGCTATCAGGCGCAGATGCCGGGCTTCGCCCACGACCTCGGCCACGGCGATCCGGGAACGGCGTATACAGTCCTCCTCGCCGCGGACGCGAGCGGCGCGCTCCTCGCGGGCATCGTCCTCGAGAGCCGGGGTGGCCTCTTCAAGATCAGGCCCGTGTCCGCGGCGGGACTCGCGATCGCGTGGGCGGTGGCGCTCTTCGGTTTCGCGCTGATGCGGTCCTATCCGCTCGCGATCGCGTTCCTCTTCCTCGCCGGCTTCTGCGAGCTGTCCTTCAGCAGCATGGCGCAGACCCTCGTGCAGATGAACGCCCCCGACGCGACGCGCGGGCGGGTGCTCGGCCTCTACAACATGGCGGCGGCGGGCCTGCGCGCGTTCAGCGGGGTGACCGTCGGCCTCGTCGGAAGTGTCGCAGGGGTGCACGTCTCGCTCGCGACGGCGGCCGCCGGGTTCGTAGGGGTCGCCGCGCTCTTGCTGGGTCGATTGCGGCGGGCGCCGGCGCCAGCGTGAGGCGCTACGCCGGCTGCTAATTCTACTGCGGCAAGCGGCGCCGTTACTTCTCGTTCAAAACCCTCGCCACGGTCCGCGAAGTTCGACCGATTCGTTCCCTTTGCAATTCATCGAGTGGACGACGGAGGGAGCGACCCATCGCGATTAGCCGGTCTCCCATCGCCGCACGGAGGCGTGGCAGCGAGCGATCGAAACTTTCGGCCGCTCGCGCCGCCTGCGCGACGCCCGCGTCGGTTACGTCCTCGGCCATCTCCAGAATATCGGCCACGAGATGGAGCCCCTCGTGATGCGTGCTCACGTCTTGTTGTTCCCAGTCCGGATGCTCGGGCACCAGCTTGCTGGTGGGCACGCGGATGAAGGGGACGGTGTCGGCACGCACGTTGGCGGCCCAAGGCAACGCCCTCCCCAGTACGTCCTTCCCCTGCGTACGGCGTCCGAGGGGCGGCAGTCCCCACTTGCCCATCAGGTAACGGAGAAAGCTCGTGTGCTCGAGTTGCGCATTCACGACGCCCGGACGCAGGTGAGGCGAGACGAGAAGCGCCGGCACGCGCACCCCCAGCCGGTCGAAGGTGTACTCCTCGGTGTGGTCGTCCGGCGGCTCTGCGGCCGGAGGCTCGACGTGATCGTAGAAGCCGCCGTGCTCGTCATAGACCACGGCCAGCAGAGTGCGCGGCCACAGCTCCGGGTTCGAGCGAATCGCGTTATACACGTCCGCGACGAGCTTCTGCGCCTTCATGATGTTGTGGGGCGGATGGTCGTCGTTCTGGTCGATCCCGAAGTACTTGGGTTCAATGAAAGCGAATTGGGGAAAGTCTTTCTCCGGACCACGAGCGGTTTCGAAGAACCGGTCAATACGCTGATACCTCTTGAGGTTCTCCGGACGCCGCTGGTGGCGTAGAATCAAGGACGAGGGAAAGTCGTAGAAATAGACGTGCCAGCGAATTTCGCTCGCGTTCAAGCGGTCGAAGATCGTGTCCTGCGTCTGGGTCGAGAGCATTCCGAGCTGCTTTGTGCCCTCGGGCATGAGCACTCGACCGTTCGACGTCCCCGACAGAGCGAAGAAGCGATTGGGCCATGTCGGACCCGGGAGCGATGAAAACCAATGGTCGCAAACGACGAACTCCTCCGCCAGCGTGTGCAGCGCCGGGAGCGCGCCTCGGGCGAAGTAGCCCATGATGTTCGGGCAGTTCTGCTGTGCTTTGTCGCCGTAAAATCCAACGTAATCCTTGATGAAGCCCCCGTTGTGATCGTCCAGCTGCGCGAGGACGTTTCTCGATTCGTGCTTCGGGTCAGGCTTGACCTGAAGCGTCGTTCGTACCGCTTGCTCGTACGGGTGGCCCGCCGCGTCTCGGTTCACGCGGGGATGACCGGGCCTCACGCCCTCGAGGTCGGGGTAGACCGCCGTCATGCACCCGAGCATCTGATCGAACGAGTGATTCTCGAGCATCAGGAGCACCACGTGATCGAACGGATCGTTCATCGGTGCTCCAGGACCCCATCTTACCGTTCCGGCCTCGTTCAGTCCCCGAAAACCTTCTTTCCGGCACTATGGTCCACCGGAAGCCGGCGCCTTGCCGGTGGCAATCGGGGACGTCGGGGTTCTCTCGCGCTCGAGTGACCCGCTCGGGTCTCAGGAGCCGCCCGGAAATGCCGGAGAGCCCTTTCACGATCCAGGTTTGGGGCGAGATCCTCCCCCAAGCCCCCAGCTTCCATTTCCGGCCAGACCTTCAGCGCAGGAAATTGACCAGCGGCATGATGTTGAGCTTCTGGATGGCGTCGCGAATGAAGCCAACGTTGATTGCGGCGCCTGCCGCGTTCGTGTGCGTCGCGTCAGCGCCGGGGCCGGGACCGCCGGCGTGGTAAGCCTGCCACCCGGTCGGGCCAACCTGTTGCAGCCACGCCGAGGTGGATGCGGTCAGATCGATCAACGGGACGTTCATCTGGGTCGCGATCATTCGGGTGATCGCGGGAATGTCCGCGCCGGCGCTGCTGATGAACTGCTGCATCACCGTCGCTCCGTTGAAACTCGCCCGCGCGATCGGCGTCAACAGCACCGGAATGGCCTTCGCCGCGATCGTGTCGGTGACGTATTTGGTCATGTTCGTCTGAAAAGCAGCCGCCGATATCGCCTTGTCGTTGTGCCCGAACTCGATGAAGACCACGTCGTTCGGTTTTATGACTTTCATGATTGCCGGCCAGAGCCCCTGATTGCCGACGAAGCTCGCCGAGCTTTCGCCGGAGTCGGCGTAGTTGGCAACCGAAATGCCCAGATGGAAAATCTGCGGAAGGACCTGGCCGTAGCCCGCGAAATTCGGATACCCGTACTGGTCGCAGACGGTCGAATCGCCCGCGACGTAGAGGACGACATCCGACGCGGCAGCCGGGGCGATGCCGATCGAGGTGATCAACGGAGAGGGGCCGTTGAACAACAGATCGATGCCCTGCTCACCATACTGCGGAGAACCCGCGGCGAGCATGTGCTGGAAGTCCTCCTGCGGCTCTCCTTCAGGCCAACGAACGTTGATCGAGAACGCGTAGCGTAGCGTTTGCCCCGCCGTCGTGTCTTCCTCGGGCACGATGGGCCGATGCATCTCCGCTTCCACCGAGGTCTTCGCGGCCGTCGCGCCGCCCAACTCGAAGGTGACGTCGTAGTTGCCCACGGCGCCCGCGGGGCTCGTCCCGGCCGGGCAAGAGCTGAATTC
Source organism: uncultured delta proteobacterium (assembly GCA_963831555.1). Classification (GTDB taxonomy): domain Bacteria; phylum Myxococcota_A; class Polyangia; order Polyangiales; family Polyangiaceae; genus Palsa-1150. Next base: position 458,113 of record CAWHQT010000002.1, on the reverse strand, counting down.
CATGCCCGAACAGGGCACGCCGAAGAAGCAGTGAATCGGTGACGTGCCGGTGCAATATTTCAGATTCGCGACGTCAGGTGCCGGACCCCCGCTCAGATCCGTTCCGCTTGGAGTGAGGATCGGCCCGCCATCCGTGTTACCGCTTCCGACGACCGGCGCCATCGCATCCGTGATCCCTCCGACGCCGAGGTTGTTGTCCGTATTGGCGGCGTCATAGCCCCCGTCGTCATCCGTCAGGTCGGTCCCAGACGACGCACTGCCGCTGCCCCCGGACGAAGACGATCCGGTCTGATCGCCGGTGCCAGAGGTGGACGGTGTGCCCGAACTCGACGCGGACGAGGCATTCGAAGTCCCGGTACCGCCGGTGCCCGCACCGCTCGTGCCCGCGCCGCTGGTGCCCGTGCCGCTCGTGGCTGTCCCGCTGGTCCCCGTGCCGCTCGAGGTGGGCGCGCCGTTCGTGCCCCCCTGTGACGAGCAACTGCTGGTAGCGATCGCAAGCCACGCCTGCAACGAAAGACCCGCTCCCAGCACCAGATACCTACGAAGCATGCTTCTCTCGATCATGTGGCAACCTCGCGTGACGCGGCCGTTTCGTGACCTTTTGGGTAGGCTTGAGATCGCAGGCAATGCTGCGAAATTTGGTGGAATCAGATTGGCCGTCGGAGCACGATTGCGCAAGGGGCCGGACGGGGACCACGGGAGCATTATGGGCGGCCCGGAATCGTGTACCCCAGGTACAATTGAACCCCTCCCCGAACAGTCTTACGCGATGCATGGCTTCATCTGCGGCAACGGGCGAAAGCAAGTCTTCGTACCCTTGGGCACGAGGATCATTCCGTGGCCGAGCGAAGTTTCCTCGCCATCGCATACATCGAACCGGCGAGCGTTCCACTCCGACGAGCTTCGCTCGAACCTAAAGCGCTTCACCGGTCGACGGCGTGCGGTACAGGAATGCCTTGGAGGTCACGAAGCGGGTCAGCATGTCACGGAGCGAGAAGCCTGGCGTCGCCGTTCCGGCGCGGTAGGCGAGTTGGAGCGAGCCCAGCTCGGCGGAAGTCTCCATGCGCCCGAGCACCGACTGCATGTGGGCCGCGATAGCCTGCTTGTCCGAGGCTCCAACGGTATTTGAAGATTCAAGTCCGCCAGCACATAGTCGCGAATACTCTTACCGATCGCCGCACTTTTGGTCGACGCGCCGGCGCCCGTCGGCGCCCCCGCGTCCTGCATGGATATCGACGTTGGTAAGGTCCCTGCAGAGAACGTGTGATACGGGTTATTGTCCGTATCACCGCTTGTCCGGCTCCCCTCCACGAGAGGCGCGCCGCGCTTTTTGCGAAGACGGACATGCTCAAGCTCGGGATCCCCCGGTAGCCCGTCGCGACCATCTGGTTGGCGATGTATTGATCAATCGAGATCCCCCTGCCTCCCCCTGCCATGTCGGAACCGGGGGCCGCGACGAGGCTCTGGTAATTCGCGCCAGTCAACATTCCGGGAAAGCAGGCGTGCCCGTCGGTCTCGCCGCCGTTTGGATTCGGCTGCATCGTGATGAAATCGTAGTTCACGCCGTTCAAAAGAATCAGGTCGCTCTGGTAATCGGCTAACGATTTGGCGGGCATGCCGGGCAAGAGGGACATCCCCGACGGCGGGACCGCCTGAAACGAGGCGACGGTCCATGCGGAGGGGGTCGTCCCGGTGGTCGCCCACGTGGACACGTCGCTGAGCATGCCGTTCGCCCACGCGAAGACGAAGAGACGCTTGATGCCGCTGACGAGGCATGCGGCGTCGGCCGGGTCGGATTCGAGCATAGGAAGCAACGCGGCGCCGGCGCCGAGCGCCTTCAACAGATTGCGACGGGAGAATCGTAGCTGACGTTTCATCATGGGATGGCACACCTCCGACGGTTGACCGACGCGTGGACGCCTGACGGCCCGCGGGCTGACCGCTTGAAGCTCACGGCAGGGGAGAGCGCAATCCTCGCGAATGCGTGGAGGTCCAGGGCGTTGCCCCTCAATTGTTACTTGACTAAGGGGTGCCGCAGCGGCGGACCTTGAGTGAATTCGGGACTACCGCCGCGGGTGCGGCGCGATTTGGGCGAGTTTCAGCCCCGGGATAGTGGTTAATCCCCATAGGCCACGACCTGAAGACCCTGCGTGGCATCTCTTCCTTCGCGTCTGTCGGGACATGGATCAGACGGACACGAAGAAGGATGCGCATCGACCCGTCACGGACTCCGGGCGCAGCGCATCCCCATGAGGCCGTAGCGGTCCGACGGGGGGTCGAAGTTGCGAGACGGGGAAAGCAAGAACAACGGTAGGTAGTTGAACAGGCCCCCCCGGACCACCCGGAAGGTGGCTGCTATCAAATCGGCGCAATCCACGCACGGGTCTGCGTACGAGGCGTATGAGTCCGCGTTCCACTGCCACATGTTCCCGGCGAGATCCAGTTGGCCCCAGAGCCCGGCCCCGAGCGTGGCAGTTCCCACCGGGGCGGCGTTCGACACTCCGGTGCAGGGAGCAAGAGTACCCGTCGGCCAATAGCAATTTCCTTCCCCGTCACCGTAGATCGCGTACTGATTCGCGCTTCCCGGATCGGCCGTTCCCCATGGGTACTCGCGCTGCTGGCTTCCGCCCGCGGCGGCGTATTCCCACTCCGCCTCGCTCGGCAAAAACCCGCCGTCCCATATGCAGAAGGCATAGGACTCGTACCAGTTCACGCAATCGATCGGCAGATTCTCCTGGCTCCCGGCCCCGCTCGTCCACGTCGCGAACGTCGGGGAGCAGGCGAGGTTCGCGTCGGTGGGACCGATGTTGCCGTCATCCGCAGCGACCCAGCCCGGCTCATATCCTCCACCGCTGCCGACGTTCGCAAGCCCCCGCCCCCCGTTGAGGTGCGTATGCTTGCCAGAGGCCGCAGCTGGAGTCCAGCCGCCATTCCACGCCGCCACGAACTGGCGGAAGCGCCCCACTGTGACGTCGTACTTGTCGAGACGAAAGCTGCTGACCGTCGCGGGGTCCGCCTCGCTGGTCGGACCGCCGTCCGCCGCCAGCGTCGCCGTGTACCCGTATCCGCCGTCAGCGGTGAGGCCGACGGAATCGTAGTTTCGGAAGTAGGTTCCGCCCGTCACGGCCAGGCTCGTGCAGCAGCTCTCGCTCGCCGCGCCGCAGTTCATGAGGCCCGGCCCGCCGGGGGCGCAGCTCGGCGGCTCGGGGGCGACGTTCCCACTGGCGTCCCCGGGTCCTGTCGCAGCACCGGCGCCGCCTTCTCGCGCTGCGTCCGGGAGCCCGCCAATCAGATCTTCCCCATGTCCGCAGCTTGCCGCGACAGAAAGAGCCCCGGCAATGGCGAGGGCGCTGGCTATGTGCCGCATGGCAGTCGACTGCTGCGCGTTGCCACAGTGAGTCTTCGGCACGCTCGAACCGGATTGACTACGCGGGGCAAGGGCGCGCTCAGGTGCCGCAGAACGTCTGCGCCACGCGCTCCTCGGGCGAGGGAGGCTCCTGCAGGTGGGCGTGCTCGGGAGCCGGATCGTCGTACGGTCGGGCGAGCGCGTCCATCAGCACCCGAAACGGCGCGTAGTCGTCGCGATGCGTCGCCGCGGTGATGGCCTCTTCAATGCGATGGTTTCGCGCAATGAGCGCAGGATTGGCCTGACGCAACGCCCTCGTGATCGCCGCCGGCGGGGCGTCTTCCCTTGCGAGACGCAAGCGCCACAGACCGAGCCAGGCGCGAAGCGGCGCGGGGTCGCGCGACAATGCGAGTAACCGCGCGTCGGCCGACGCATCGCCCGCCGCGGCGCACAGCCGCCGAAAGAACACGGTGAAGTCGACTTGGTCGGCGGCCAGGATCGCCAGCAGCTGGTCCGCGAGCGCGCGATCCCCGGGCTCTTCAAGGCCGAGCCCGAGCTTCCGCCGCAAAACGGCAGTGTACGCGGCGTCGAACCGCGCAACGAAGCGTTCGAGAACCTCGGTCGCGATGCGGACAGCCTCGGCCTCGTCGCCGGCGAGGAGCGGCAGCAGGGTCTCGCCGAATCGAACCATGTTCCAGCGCGCGATCGCCGGCTGGCGATCGAACGCGTAGCGGCCACCCCGATCGATGGAGCTAAACGTCTTCTTCGGGTCGTACTCGTCCAGGAACGCACACGGTCCGTAGTCGAGGGTTTCTCCGGAGATGGTCGTGTTGTCCGTGTTCATCACTCCGTGCACGAAGCCCACGCCCAACCACTGCGCGACGAGCGAGGCCTGCGCCCCGCTGACTTGATCGAGCAGCTCCGCCGGGCCTCCCTGTTTGACGTGAGAGAAATGACGGTCGAGGGCATAGGCGGACAGCGCGGCGACGCCGTCGACGTCGCCTCTCGCCGCAAAGTACTCGAACGTCCCGACGCGGAGATGGCTCGCGGCGACACGCGTCAGGACAGCGCCTGGAAGGGTCGAATCGCGCAGCACGCCCTCGCCGGTGGTGACGGCGCCGAGCGCACGCGTCGTCGGGATGCCCAGCGCCGCCATCGCCTCGCTCACTACGACCTCGCGCATCACCGGACCGAGCGCCGCCCGGCCGTCGCCGCCGCGAGAGAACGGCGTGCGCCCCGCCCCCTTCAATTGAATGTCCCGACGCCGCCCTTCCCGATCGACGACTTCGCCGAGCAGAATGGCTCTACCATCACCCAGCTGCGAGACGAACGAGCCAAACTGGTGTCCTGCGTACGCTTGCGCGAGCGGCTCCGCTCCCGGCGGCACCACGTTCCCCGCGAGCACGTCCGCCCCGAGCTCGTCTGCGTCGATGCCCAGCTGCGCGGCCAGCGGTCGGTTTACGTAGAAGGTGCGGGGCGCGCGCGCCGTCGTCGGCAAGACGCGTGCGTGGAAGCGCTCCAGGCGTCGCGCGTACGTGTTGTCGAAGACGAACATCCGGGCGCGAGCATAGCAGCGACCCGGCCGATGCGGGGACCGTGGCCGTGATCGTAGTCGTCCCATGGGCCTCGGCTACGCTATGCGCGAATGAACGGTCTTCCCGACGGCGCGCGCAGAGCCCTCGAGCGCGCTCGCGCGGAGAGGCTCAGCTTTTCGGTCGACGTGCTCAAGGCCGCCGATGGACGCCTCATCGCCGTGCTCGGCGAAGCGCACGTCAAGCTCGCGAAAGCCGCCGCGATCGGAAAGGAGGTCGTCGGCCAGTTCGAGTTGCGCGGCGTCGAGACGTTCCAGCGAAGGCAGATCGTCGGCGGCCGCGCCCTCGGCGCCGTCATCATGGCACCGAGAGCCCTGCTCCGCGTGCTCTCGCTCGGCGCGGTCGAGGGGAGCACGATCACCGACGCGAAGCATCTTTCCTCCGGCTACACGGTGGAACTCGAACGCACGAAGCGCGTGCCCTTCGGGCTCCACGTCGCCGCGCTCTACATGACCGCCTTCTTCGTCGTTGCCTTTCTTGCGTTACTCGCGCCCTTGTTGATGCGGGTCGCTCCTTCTTTGGCGACCGCGATCACACTTCTCGCGCGCCTCTTTCAGATGCATCTCCTCACGCTGAGCCTCGCGCTCTTTCTTCGAAGGCATTCGTGGAGCTGGGTGATTCATCCCTTCCTCGGCATCCTCACCCTTCGCGACGAGCTCATGGCCGAGGGGACCGTCCGCATGCTCGACGACCATCCGACGATTCCCGCGGCCGTGGTGGTGATGGGGCGGGCGCATGTTTCGGGATACGCGCGGATCCTCGTCGAGCGGTACGGGTTCGCGCAACGCGGGACCCGACTGTAAAGTACACGGAGCGAGCGCCCTCCGCTCGGAGCCAGCGCGCTGTGTCCGAGACGTCCTCGATGAGCGGCGTCGCGGGCGCGCTCATGCTGCGCCCCGCGATCGCATGGCTGCCCGCATCAGGGGCACCGGGGATTGAACGGGGTAGCCATGCCGCCACAACGTGGACGACGGCACCCACACGGCGACCGACATGCCGTGCATCTCGATCGTGGCAAGCGCGATCGGAATCCCGTAATAGGACACGGGTACCAGATCCGTTTGCGGGGCATTTTCCGAGACCCTGCGCGTCGCAACGCGGGCGTACGCCTGCTGGTAGCTTTCACCCGTCGCCGCCATCCTGGCCCGAATCTCGGCGCAGAGCTTCTTGTGGGCATGTCGATTCGCCATGGCTCTCCTCGAGGTCAAACTCCGCCCCGGCGCGGAGCGAACAAGTGGAGGGAGATGCGGAACCGAACCCGAAGGGCCAGGCCCTCTTCGCTCTCGTCGTTTGCCGTGCCGGGCCGGTCGGGATGAGCAGGACTCGGGAGAGCCCGAGCGCTAGAGTAAAGGCTTGCCGGCCGCGGTCAAGGACGCACGGCCGGGGCGGTCACGCTTTCTTCCGAAGGGAACTCTCGCGGCGGCTTGGCCGTCTGCCCTGCGACGATCGACGAAGGCGTGCCGGCGCGGCACGACGTTTACGCCCTTTTGGGACTGGCATGCGCGATCACCTGGGGGCTCGACCTGCCCCTGGCGCTGGCGGCCCACGAACACCACGCCGCCCTCGTATACGATGCCGCTTCGACCCGACCCCAGAACTTCCACGTAGGACGTTAGGTCGCTTCGGAGACCTCGGTCGAACAATCGTCGGCGAAGCCAGTGTGTCCTACTTCTCGCCGATCGCCGTGCTTCCGACCCAAACGACCTCCCCCGAGGTCTGGTCATATGTTTTGACGAAGGTCAGGTGACCCTCGTCGTCAACTTGAAAAACGGCGATGTTCGGAAGGATCGTATTGAGGGCGGCGCCTTGCCTGACAAATTGTTGCTTTTGGTTTCCGACGATCAGAAACTTATGCGCTGGATCGACAGTGAATGTCCGAGGTTCGATACCGTGGGTATCGTAGGCGGCGACGAACGTGGGCTCCCCAGTCGTCTGATCGATTGAGAAAAGGGCGACGTTGTTCTCACCGGCCCCCGCGAACACCTGGACGGGCCCCCCCGCATCCGCGACCCCCGCGTCTCCCGCGCCCGCGTCGAGCTGGGGGCCCGGGTCGGGCCCGGTCATATTGTTGCGATTGGTAATCCAGAGGTACTTGCCAGATGGGTCGACCTTGATTGCGCCGGCTCGCTGTCCGTTCACCGCTTCGGTGTTGTCGGTAATCATCGAGTCGGCAGCGTTGGCGACGCTCGTGACGTCGAACTTCTGCGTGAGCATCCCGTTCGCAAACGTGTACATGATGAGGCGATTGCCGCGCTCCGCGGACAAATAGACCCACGGCTGGGTGGGGTGAAAGTCGACGTGACGCGGACCGACACCCATCGGGAAAGTGAGGGTCTGATTCGGGGTGAGGACGCCGTTCAAAAGCGAGAAGACGAGGAGATGTCCGAATGCCTCGGGCGTCGTCATTGGGCCGGCGTCGGTCATCGCGGTCGTCGGGTCGTTCCCTCGGTCGCAGATGGTGACGTACTTCCCGGTCGGGTCCACCCGCACCTGATGCAAATACACGCCAACGCTGGTATCGCCGCCGTCGGCCTGAGGCACGAGGGTTCCGATCGTGCTGTCACCGTCGATGTTGAAGACGGAATACTTCTGCGTCACGTTATGCACGGACAAGAGGTACTTATCGTCGGGGGACAGCGTCAGGTTGATCACCCGTCCATTGGGGGAAAGGAGCGGACCGCCTAACTCCGTCAACGCTCCCGACGTCTGGTCGACCGTATAGGCATAATAATAGTTGTCCGATCCCGTGGTAGCTCCGACGTAGAGGTGGTGGAAGGTGGAGTCGAACCACCCATACTGGGGGATTTGCGGTACCGCCGTTGGCGTCTGGGCCGTGAGCGTTCCATCCACCAGGCTAAGGTCGAACACGCCCAGCGAATCACCCGAGTTGGCGTACAGCACCTCTTGGCCGCCGCCGTCCGCCGCGTTGCCACTCGCCTCCGCCATGGCAGATGCATCCGAAGCGGCGTCTGCGCTGGCTTCGGTCCCGAGGCCCGCCTCCGGGGTGCTCGAAGAGGCATCCCCTCCATCCGTGCCACCTGCGTCGTTGCTAGGCGAGCCGCTGCTGCTGCTCGAGGAGGAGCACGCGGCTCCCACGGCCAGGGACGCCACGCCCGCAATCGCGAGCGCAAATCGAAAACGCTTCATAGCGCTTGCTCTTCATAGCCCCGCCGTCGGATGTCAATGGTGATTCCGACAGACCGATCTAAAAAGGCTCGACAGACGAGCCTCCACCGTGTCTGCTTGACCTCCCAGGTAGATTCACACGACGGGACTCCGAGAACCGGCACAGACGAGTGGCACGGTTGCCGCCGACCGGGGGCCTCAGCTCCGCCTCGAGAGCTCCGCGCCGGTAGCGTCGACGGGTCAAGATCGCGCCGACGACAAACAGTCCCAGTTCCCACGGCGTTTCGGATCGGGAGGTGCGGGCGGTGGAGCAACCGCCGCCGCCCCCACCGCCGTTTGCCGGCGGGGCCGATCCGCCGTTGGAAGCCATGCTCGCATCTTCTCCGGGGGCGAGACTCGCATCTCCCGCGTCTTTGACCGGGCCCGCGTCTCGGGCCGGCCCCGCGTCGAGACTGGCGTCGACAAACGCGCTCGCATCGGCACCGGCGTCGGCGACCGCAACCGCGCCCGCATCAAGAGTGGCGTCGGCGGCCGCGCCCGAATCGAGAGCGCCGTCGGCGGCCGTGCCCGCATCGTCGCCCTCGGGTTCGGCGTCGGGCGCGGCATCGAGCCCCGCGTCGATCGCCGAAGCCGTCGACCCGAGCGTGCCGTCGGCGCGCAGGTGCTTCACGAAAATGCTCTCGCCTGCTTGGTAGGCGACGTACGCGCTCCCGTCATTGACGAACGTGGCGTCGAGCCATTGCAACGCCTCCGGGGCCGCGGTGCTGATCGCGACGCCTCCGGACAGGGGACCCCATAGGCGCGCTCCTCCGTCGATGGCGACCTTCTCCGCGTAGATGCCTTGCGCGGTCGTCCAGAAGAAGGCGACGGCGTTGCCGGTTGTCGGAATGACGCGATACGCGGGAACATATTCGCTCGTGCCCGTCGGCCCCGTGGAGGCGCTGCTCACCAGGATCGGCCTGGCTCCCCACGGCGTGGTTCCATCGGCCGCGTACCGCTGGGCGTAGAGGACGCTCACGTTCGAGTCCACGATATCGGTCCAGGCCAAGATCACCCCGCCCGCCCCGTCACTCTGGAGCGTGGGGTTGGTGGAAGTATTGGCCACGGTGGCCACGAGTAGCCCGCTGGCTGCGCCCGCGTCAGAGAACACGGCGCTCCCGTCCTGGCTGAAGAGCTGCAAGTAGATGGCGCCGGTGACGCCGCCTTGGTACCAGGCCGCCCAGCACCCGGACCCGTCGGCAAGGCCGGAGATGGTCCACTCGTCGGCGACGGTGAGCAGGGGAGCCACCGAGTGCACCTCGAAGCCCCGCGTACCAGTGGGGCTCAAGTAATCGAGAATCGGGTCGGGGCTGGCGGCGCCGCTATTGGGCCACATGAAGTACATCCCGCCGGTGCCGTCTCCGCTGAAGTAGCTGGGCGCGTACGTGATTCCGGGAGTCTGTCCGCCGACGAAGACGTAGGCATTGTCGTAGGCGGGAGTGCCTGTCGAATCCACGCGCTGCGCATTGATCCCCGCGCCGCCGGCATAGGCCACGAGGGCACCGCCCAGCTGATCGGGCACTGCCCAGAGCGTCGATGGAGTGGCGGGATTTGCGAGCAGTTGAACGCCGCCGAGGACGCCCGTGGGCGCCCATTGCGGGTTGGCGTTCTCGTCGAAGCGCTGCAGGTTGAGCGTGAAGGGACCGCCGGAGCTGCCCGGAGCGTAGACGGCGATAAAGCCGCCATGGGTGTCGGAGAAGGCCTGCGTTTTTCCGTAGCTGATCGCGCCGATCGACAACCCCAACAGGTCTTTTCCGATATAGCCCCCATCCGGGCTCGCGGGGCTCCAGATGCGATTGCCATGTGCGTCGAAGTGCTCGCCGCGGAGCGTCGCCGAGGGGGTGGGGTCGGAGTGCGCGAAGATCACAAAGACGCCGGCGTCACTGTCACCGATGACGGCGGGTGTCTCGGAGTTGTCGACGTTCGCGACGGGAATGTCGACGCCGGCGCCAGTGGGCCAGTCGGCCCGCGCAACCGAGGCGTGGATTGAGACTCCCACAAGGCAGCCGAGGGCGAGCCGCTTTCTCATGCGCCCGAGTATCCCACAGTTCGAGCGCGACGAAACGGAACGAACAAATAGGGCCCTTGCCGGAGGCGGCCTCCGCCTTCTCGTAGCGTAGTCGGCGGGTGAAGGACACTCAGCGCGCGCGGGCGGCCCTCTGCGAACGGGGGAACCGATGTCTTGGTGCGGCGGTGAGCTTGAGCGCAGGACGTCCGGCGCTCTCTGCGTGCATCCGGAGGAAATGCTCGGCCAGCGGGAGCACGTCATCGGGGAAGGTCCGCGTTGGTCGCGCTCACCACTCGCACGCACGTTAAGCGCCGGGTGACGGAGCTGCCCAGATACCCGCAGGAGCTTCATCTGTCCGGAGGGCGAAAGACCTGGGGCCTCCTGGCGGCGGTGGTGGGCTTTATCGCTCGAAGTCGTAAGCTCGTTCGACACGCGCGACGCGCAAGTTGTACGCGCGGTACCACTTCTCTCTACCGAGTTTCTGCGCGGCTTGATGATCCGCATGACAACGCCAGTTTTGGATGGCGTCGAGGCTTTCCCAGTAAGAGACCGTAATCCCGACGCCGTCGATCCCGCGTGCGGCGTCCACCCCGAGGAAGCCCGGTTGCACCGACGCCAGGGCGACCATTTCGGCCGCGGTCTGCTCGTAGCCCGGCACGTCCTCGGACGTGCGTTCGGAGGTGAAGATCGCGGCCCAATAGGGCGGCTCGCGCGTAAAGGCCATCGGGGTGAAGACGAGACTAACCCGAATGGTGCGGCCGAACGGATGCTCGGACCTGACTTCCTTCGCCGACACCCCGCGATCGGCTAGGAACGCTCTGGCACACTCCGGCGCATCGGGCATAGCCGATCCGGTCACTTTTCCAATGAATCAACGTGGCACGAACCGTGCGCCCGCCAGCGATGATGATGCCCCGCAAACTCTCGTCGCCACTCGCGTGGACCGCTTGCATCACCGCGTGCTCTACGATCGCTGCATGCTCGGGGCAGACGGCGGACGGCGGGGGCGCCGAGACGGGCTCAATGGGGATGGGCAGCAGCTCCGGGATGTCCATGTCCTCCGGGTCCTCCGGCAGCAGCTCGGGAACAGGCAGCTCCGCCGGGAGCTCCGGAACGGGGACCACGAGCAGCAGCTCCGGAGTGGCCGAATCGGGCGGCGGTTCCGGGATGGCCATGTTTTCCGGCAGCAGCGCCGGAACGGGCAGCTCCGCCGGGAGCTCTGGGATGGAGGGCTCCAGCGGCGGCTCCGATGCGGGCAGCAGCTCTGGCCCGATGGATGCCGCCGCGCACGACGCGACGGGTCCCGATTCGGCGACGAAGGTCAGTGACGCCGCTTCCGACGTAACGGGCGATGCGGCGTCGCTCGGCGCCGATGCAGGTGCGTGCGCGGCGTGCGGCTCGGGAAGCCTATGTGTGGAGGACTGGACGGTCGGCGGCGCCATAATCCTCCCCACCGACGCAGGCCAATGTCCAAACGGGCGCCTCGTCGTCGTGCCAGGCGGAACCTGCAGCTCACCACCCAGCTACCACTGCGTCCAATTGCCGGGTGCGTGCACGAGCGGCGCCGCCGTCGCCCACTGTGTTTGCGTGCCTTCGGTCTGCCCGCCGAGCTATATGTGCACCGACTTGACCCCCACCTTCACCCAGTGCCTTCAAGAGGCGCCCTGATCGGGAGTGTAGGATCCATGTGCCCTCCACGCCTCGGTTTGCCCGGAAGCCTCACGCTCCGGTCCTGGGGCGCTGAATTCTTGGAACGCAGCGGCCAGCGGGAGCCGTTCGCGCCCAAATCAGCATTGTTCTTCGGACTAGATGAGTCGCTCATGCGCAACGCCCTCGGAAATACGCAGGTCGAGGTGGCGGAAGCGGCCGGCGTGCCGGAGGCCGAAATCTCGCGCGTCGAGAGCGGCGAAGCCCTTCTGCTCTCGAGCCTGATGCGCTACGCGCAAGCGCTCGGCGGAGAGATTGAAGTGGCCATCGTCATTGCCGGCCGACGGTACCTCATCGATGGCGGCGGATTCGCTGGCCCGGTTTAGCTAATCTAGCTAATATGAAGCCATGGCGAAAGTCGTCAACATGCACGAAGCCAAGAGCACCTTGTCGCAGCTCGTCGAGCAGGCCGAAGCCGGCGAGGATATCGTGATCGCGCGCGCGGGCAAACCCGCGGTACGGCTCGTGCCCGTCGCCGCGGAGGCGCGCCGCCGCTTGAGCGCCCCGTGGAAGGGCAAAGTCACCTACTCCGAAGGGTGGGACGCGCCCATGACGCCGGAGGAGGTCGCCCTTTGGAACGACGGGCCGGTGTTTCCGCCCGGCAAATGAAGCTCCTGCTCGATACGCATGCGCTCATCTGGGTGTTCGAAGGCAACCGACAGCTTTCGAAGACCGCGCGTCTCGCCGTCGGGGACCCGGCCAACGCGATCCTGGTAAGCGTGGTGTCGGTCTGGGAAATCGTGATCAAGACCGGGCTCGGACGGTTGCGCGTGCCTGATGACGTCATCGAGCGGATCGACCAGGCCGGATTTTTGGGCCTCCCGCTGGGCTTTGCTGAGACGAAGCGCCTCGCCACGCTCCCGCACCACCACGGCGACCCGTTTGATCGCATGCTCATCGCCCAAGCCCTCGAACACGGCGCGTCCCTCGTCACGCGGGACGAGATCATCGCGAAGTACCGCGTCCCCATTGTCTGGTAAACCGTCGCGTCGGAAGCACACTGCATCGACCGTGGTCCGCGCGTACACCGCCAGGGGGGGGCCGGGGTTTATGCACAGTTTGGCATCGAGCAAACTCCGAACCTAGGTGGACGAGTAATTCACGGCGCCAAAGTTCCTGTCTTTGCCAGTATTGGCATACCCGCCGATCGACCAATAATGATGGCCCGCGAAAAATGGGCTGGCCGAGCTAAATATTTGACGTCCCCGGACCGCGCTCGATCGGCGACCGAATATATTCGACGGCGCTCTCAACGACCCCACGGTGGGCGCTTTCTAGACCTTGCATAACGATGTGCGAGTGAAGTGAAGTGAAAGACAAAACCCCCGCGCCGGTGCGACGAGCGTCGGAACCTGGAGTGGCATGTTCTCCCCCGCATTGGGCACCTCGCGCTGGACGACGTTCGCCCAGCGCTCGTGGCAGCGCTTCTGAAGGAAATGGCGGTGAAACCGAAAGCCCGACGCGGACACCACGGCGACGAAGCGACATACAGCCAGCAGAGCGTCAAGCATGTGCGCGCGGTGATGCACCGCCTGTTCGAATCCGCTCGCACGGAGGGGCTCGTCGCGGTGAATCCCGTGCAGGGCGTCAAGCTCCCGCGAATGAACAAGGTCAAGAAACGCCGCATCATCCTCACCGAGGACGAGTTCTCGCGATTCATCGCGTCGCCGAAGGCCGATCTCGAGTTGCGCATGCTCTCGCTCGTTGCGCGCTGCGAGGGCGGCATGCGCACGGGCGATTTGATCCAGTGGGATTGGGCGGACGTCGATTGCGTCCACTTTGAAAAGTGCACGATCCCTCGCGTCAAGACAGCGACTCCCCAGGCCCTGGCGATCCCTCCCATCCTGGCTCCTCATCTGCGCGATTGGTGGGAGCGCGCCGGCAAGCCTTCGAGCGGCCCAGTCTTCCCCGCTCGAAGAGGCAAACGAGCCGGCGACTTTCGATCGCCTCGTGGGCAGTCCTTCGCCGAGCGCCTCCGTCGCGAACTCTTGCGCGCGGGCGTTCATCGCATGCCGCCGATCGACGTGCCCGCGACACGGCCGGGCGCGCGCACGGACCTCGGCAGGTGCGCAGACGGCACCAAGCTCGCGCCTAATCCGCGCGACCCGCTCTACTTCGAGACGGAGCGGACACTCCCAATCGACTTCCACTCGTTCCGCCGCTCGTTCAACACGGCCCTCGCGGAGGCGGGTGTCAATGCGCAGCACGCCATGCTCCTCGCCGGCCACGCCGACGACCGGACGCACATGCGGTACGTCATGCAGACGCGCGCTCTCGGCTCGATCCCGGACGCCGCTCTGCCCAAGTTGCCCGCCGTTCTGGCGGTCGAAACGTCACGGCCCGTGACGAATCACGGAGGAACCAAAATGAATCCTGAACAATTTCAGCGCGCCACGCAGGAGTCGAACCTGCGACCTACGGCTCCGGAGAGCGAATACATCCGAAGCAGTTGCGCAGATTTGTACCCCATCGCGACCGCTGCGTGACCGTGCAATAGCGCTGCTCGAGCGAGCGGGCGAATCCGGCGAGATCCACCGCGGCGAGATCGAAAGCCTCGCTCGAGATTGGCTCGCCGCCGTCGGAGCCGATGCCGCCCTTCGCGTGCTCACCTCCGGCACGCACGAAGCCGCGAACGTCGTCGCGTTCCTTTCGCACATCGTAGAGCTGACGGAGGCAGACGCCTCCGACGACGAGGGCACGGCGGAAGGAGGTGCGCGATGATTCGCGGCGGCCTTGTCGCGGCGCCGCGTGCCGTTCGGCACGTGGCGGAAGCCGCTCCGGTCGCCCGCGAAGTGCATCACCTCACCCACGCGGAGCGCGCCGTTCTTGCGGAGGTACAGCGTTGCATGATGGGCAAGCCGTTCTCCTTTCCACGCCAGAGGATGTTGGCGAAGGCGACGGGGTACTCGCCGCGCGCGGTTAAAGGCGCGGTCGCCGGTCTCCGACAAAAAGGGCGCCTCGTCGTCAAGCGAGTGTCGGAGCTGACCGAAGCGGAGCGGCTCATGGTCGAGCGAGCCAGCCCGCTAGCGGTCAGGAACTGGCGGAACAACGTCTACTTTCGCTCCGGTGCGGACGCGATCGTCGGGGGCAAGGAGTGCCCCCAGTCAGGGGCAACCGCTGCCCCTGACACCTCCTTATTGGCTGAAAGAGAGCAAGATCGAAGATCTGATCATCAGCACGACGAGCATTCACCGCGCGGCGGAGGCGACCGCACGCGAAGGTTGGTGGTGGTGGAAGATTCGACCCTCGAGAGCGAGTGCAGACAGATCGTTGCGAGATGGCCTGCGACGCTCCGAGTAGGATTCGACGAGAGTCTCGCGACCGTCGCGCTTCGAAAGCGGTTCAGCGAGGGGATGTCGCTCCAGGATGCGATCGATGCGATCGATCACGCTCAGCTCGAGGCGGCGCCTGATCCGCGAAGCCAGGACGACTCCTTTCGTGCTCGTGTTCGGGCGATGCGACGGCTGGCGTCGATTCGCGGAAGCGGCACGCGCCGACCGCGCCGAGCGGACGCGACGTGACGCTGCGCGACGGGAGCGACTCGCAGCCGAGGTCGAAATCGAGCGCAGCATCGCACCGCGGGAAGTCGGCGCGCAGGCGGCCCGCGCCGTGCTGGCGATGCTTCGTGGGGCCGCCGCACCATCACCGCGAGCTGATCGGCCCTCCCGCCTTGGCCTTTCGAAGCCGCCACACTGCGATGCCCCAGACGACCAGCGCGGCGGGGGTTCCGAGCATGAGCGGGGCTGTGAGGTTCATGCCTTCCGAGATGCTCTCGCCGAGGATTCGAGCCTTGTTAGTGGTGGCTCCGTCGGGCGCGAGGCGCACGACGTGACTCACGACCGCGATCGGGATCACGAACCAGGCGAGCGCCTGCACGACGGCGGAGAGCCAGAACGTCTTGGAGGCCACCGATCTGGCCCGACCCCAAGACCTTCGAACGGACAGGAAGATCGCCCAAACAGCGGCGGCAACGAGAGCCAACCCGAGGACTCCGAACGCAATATCCAGACGCAACGCCATTTCGAGCGACACGCCGACCAGAGTACGTTGGGCGAGTCCCTACCGGTGCCGAACGGGAAATCTTCCCAGCGGCCCAACCTGACGCGACCATTCTTTTAGAAGCTCACAGCTCAAGGAAGGGCGCAAAAGGCCTTTATGCACTCCCACCGGTTGTTCTGCGTGTCGTAAGCGCATGTGTACGGTGGAACGGGAGACGTCGTCGCCGTCCCCGCGTCTAACGGATTGCAGTCCGAATCGTTGATGCACAGGTCCGATGCGGTATGGCAATAGTAGGGGAACGACCCGTAGCACACGTTCTGGGCTTGGATGCTCGGGTTGATGTTTTCCGCCGAGGGAGAGCAATATCCGACTGGGCCGCAATCCGAGTCCACGGCGCAATTGCCTCCAACGTCACACACGTTCGCGCTGTTGTCCGT
Organism: uncultured delta proteobacterium; assembly: GCA_963831555.1. Lineage (GTDB taxonomy): Bacteria > Myxococcota_A > Polyangia > Polyangiales > Polyangiaceae > Palsa-1150. The sequence continues at coordinate 441,859 of CAWHQT010000002.1, read as the reverse complement.
GGACGAGCTACGGCAAATGCAGGGTGTTTTCGATCCACAATTCGAGTCGGTGAAGCACTCATCGTACGAACACCCGCCGGGCCCGACCAGGCCTTCAAAAGGGAAGCAGCGGCCGTTCACTCCGGCCGTGCACTGAGAGTCCGAGGTGCAGCCGCCGGCGTCGGCGGCAAGATATGAGGCGACGCCGGAGGCGTAGGGTTGGCCCGACGGTCCGGGACCGCGCTGCGCGCAGCACGCAGGCGTGGGCCGGTGGATGAGGGGGACCTCAGCGTCGCTCATCGACGCGGCTCCCGCTTCGACTAAAGTTGGCTCGCAGGGAACGGGTGCGATCGCGTCCGATGAACTCGAGGTGCCGGCCTCGCTGCTCGCGGCCGTGCCCGTATCCCTGTCCGTCATCCCGCTGGCGTCCGCGCTCGCGCCGTTGTCTGTCTCGTTCAGGTGGCCGCTGCAGCCCAGCACTGCAACAAGCGCCATCGAGAGGGGGGTGCACCTCATGAGGGGAACCCAGCGCAACAATCGGGCCACCGTAACTTTGCGAGACGTCAGCGAGCAACCGCGTGCAAACCTGTGCCAACCGCCGCCGACACGATCGATCTGTCATGGCCAGGAAGCGCGCTGCGTCGACCGACTCCGACGCGCCTTGGATGCGTACAGGCGCGTCGCAAACGGCATTCTGCGATTCCCCTTTCCGAATTCTCCCCGCTCGACGCCCTCACGTTTCTCGAGCACGGGCCCCTCGGAATTCGTGGCGACGCTCAAACGATGCGGGCGACGTCGTGGATCCAGTCGTCGACCCGAGCGAGCTCGCCGCCGACGAGCTCCTGTTGGCCAAAAGCTCGCACCTTCTCCAGCGCGTCGAGCAGGGCCCCCCACCCGTCGGTCAGCCCCGAGGAGAGCGGCCAGCGGCCAGCACGGCGCGAAGGGCGCGGAAACAGCGCCGGTCGCACCATGCGCCAACGAGGCGCTCGACTTCAGCGAGGAACCTCGGCGGGAGAGCGTGGCGTCTACTTCTGGCCCGTCTCGTGCGTGAGCAAGGCACGCAAAGGTCCACAGGCCTCGCTCGGAACAATGAAGCCGACGTGACGAAGCCACTCGGGATCGTCCGCGGGCTCCCTGAGGAGCTCGCGCACCCGTTCGTCCGTGATCTTCATCAGGCGGCCGTGCTCGGCCTTGTCCAGGCCTGTGGGCGCGCTCGCAACGCCGACGCGATCGGTCTTGCGAATGTGCGGGTTCAAATGCGAACCGCCCCAGACGACGATCGCCACGTACGGCGCCCGACGAGTGACGGGCATCGTGCCGAGCGGAGCGACACCCATCGCGTCGGAGATATCGCCGCTGGCGGTCTTCCACGAGAGAGAGAGAGCGACGGAATCGGCCCGTTCGCGACCTTTTGGCCAGCTCTCTTCGCCGAGCTGCCAGCGCGGGTCCCCGCAGAGCGTAACCAGCGTGTGTGCCAGATCGGCGGGCGTACGCACCGACGGGAACAGGACGACGGCGACCACCTCATTCGTGGCGGTCCCGTCGATGAAGCCGGCGATGGCAGCGAGGTCGATCGCTTCGCTGATCGGCGTGTAGTAGTCGAGCTTGAGCGGCTTGGTTGCGCTGAACGACGTGGCGAAGTGACACCCCGTCAGCGAGCTGCGCAGCCAGAGCGCGAGGTGCTCCTGACACCGTCGGAACCGGTCAAGATCGCCCACGCGCGGGCGTCACCCTACGCTGGGGGGCTCGTCTCGGGGGGCCGAAACCATCGCTGTCGGATTGCCGTTACTGTCCCGGATGATGATCGGGCCTTCCGTCTCCGCCCGACGCAGAACGGTCGCGGGATCCCGGAGGAACTCGTCGCGCGCCACGGAGGCCGTGGCCGTCTCGCTGTGCTGGCGCTCAGTCATGCTTCACCTCGGCTTCGCTTGGTACTCTACGCAAGCGTGCTTGATCCGCCAACTGGAAGGTTTTCGCTCATTCCCGGGCGCGGGGCCGCGTACTCCCCAAGTGCCTGCATTTGTTCCATCAACGACTCTGCCGACGGCAGGCGACCTTTTCCGATGTGACATGCGCGCGCTTCTCTATCTTCGCGTGAGCAGCATCGACCTGACCACGGACAACCAGCGGCCCGCGCTCGAGCAGCTCGCGCGCGCACGCGGGCTGACGATCGTCGGCGACTACGAGGAGCAAGCCAGCGCCGCGAAATCTCGAGCGCGCTTCGATGCGATGATGCGAGACGCTCACCGTGGCGTGTTCGCGGTGCTGCTCATCTGGGCTCTCGATCGGTTCGGACGGGAAACGATCGGGAACTTGCTCGCGGTACGCGAGCTGGACCGGCTCGGCGTCCGGATCGGCTCGGTCTAGGATACGTGGCTCGACACGACCGGCCCGGCGCGCGAGCTTCTCGTCGCCGTCATGCCGTGGTCGCCCAGCAAGAGAGGGAGCGGCGCGTCGAAGGAACACTGGCAGGCCTCGCGAGGGCGAAAGCCCAAGGGGCGCGCATCGGCCGGCGGCGAGGATGGGCCGCGCCGAGATTCGAGCGAGCTCTCGCGATGCGCCTCGAGGGCAAGAGCATTCGGGCGATCGCCATCGCGATGCGAACGCCGAGGGCGACTATCGCCAGGGCGCTCACCGCGGTGTCTCAAAAGGGGGGGCCGAAGGAGTCCCCCGATTCAGCGCACGAAGAGTGACGCGAGCCCCCTGGCTCATAACGGAACCGTTTCGGGACGTCCGGTGCCGCTGTACCGCGGTCAAATCTGAGCGGCATTGCGGCCGTGGTTGCCGCGTTCCCCGAGGCGCTTCCGGACTGGGATCGGCGCCACCTTGCTCACGCCATTCACGATCCTTGCGTCGCTCCTCGGCCTCACGCCGCGCCTCGACAGCGCGCGCATCGAGGACCCTCCGGCCTTCATGGGCGAATCGCTCGACGCTCGCGGGCGATGCGAAAACAACGGCGAAGGGAACCTTTGCGCGGTGGCGCAACCAGTCATCCAAGCCTGCGCCGACAACAGCGGCTTCGAGCTGCTCGATGGTTGCGCCCTCGGCCCTCCGGTTCACGAGCGCCCGTATCGAGCGGTTATCCGGTGCGCCGAGTTCCAGTTTCCGCCACGAGGCGAGCACCGGTTCGAGTTCCGTGGGGGAAGACGACTCCCGACGTCGTTCACCGTCGGTCCCGAGCTCTCGACGTTTCTCGAAAGCGCTGCTCTGCGGCAGCCGGACGGGAACGACTTTCGATGCGTCGCTTCTGCCGTTCGGCTCTTCCCTCGTCGATGAAAACGCCTCCCCCTCCCGGTGCCTCAGCTCGGGAGCACTTGGCGGGGGACTTGAGGGGGGATCTCGTTCAGATCTTAAACCCATTCCAGAGGACGCATCCGAATTCGGTTGCGTCGACGCGTCGCATTTGAGTGCCCTCGCCGGTGTGACCCGTCCGTCCCTCCAAGGAGCGTCAGGAGGGTCCTCACGTTCACCCAGTAACGATTCACGTTCGTTCGCGTGAAGTGGCCGGTGGGGAGGGCATGATGCGGCGGAATGAGTTCCCAGAGGACGAGTCCCGCCTGCCGCAGCCGTCCAAGCGCCTGCCGCACGGACGTCGTGTTGGAGTCGATGTCCTCGGCGATCGTCTTGTGGTGGGCGAAGTACCCCGGCTGCTGGCCCAACAGGAATTGCAGCAAGCGGAAATCGAGATGCGCCAGCTTCAGAGTGGCGACGCGCCCGCGAGCACCCAGCAGTACGGACACCCGGGAGTAGCTTGCGCGCGTCGGCCTCGAACAGTCGAGGACCACTACTGCTTCGACACGAGCGATCGCGGGATCACTCACGGCTCGCTCTCGCCGGAGAAGCCTCGTCGCCCTTCGCCCGCTCGAGAACGATCCGCGCGAGCTCGACGGCGCGCGCGAGCGCAAACGCGTCGCCCGAAAGCACCTGCAACGCAAGCCGACCGCCGCGAGCTTCGATGTCCGCCTCGGCGAGCTCGCGCGCCCGCTCGAGAGCGTTCGGCGCTCCGTCCGCAACCGCCTCGAGCAACGCTCGTGCCGTTGTCACGGCGTTGTCATGGTTTTCGGCGTCGTCGCTCAGAACGCCGGTAATTCCCTGCGCGCCACAGAGGATTCGAACCTCTGACCTACGGCTCCGGAGGCCGTCGCTCTATCCAACTGAGCTAGTGGCGCCTGTGTCCTCGAGGACCCGAAGAGTCCACCGAGCCGCCCGTATCTGGCACGCCGGCGCGACCCGAGCAATAGCCCTGCTCGTCGGAACCGACGCGGGCGCATCTGTTCGGCCTGGCCACCCACAAAACGCGAGCACCGGCGCCCCAATGGCCGCCGGTGCTCGCTCACGGACCGTGCCGGGCGCGCTCAGCCGCCCGTCTCCTCGAACTCCGCGTCGATGACGCCGCCGTCCTTGCCGCTCTTCCTCTCAGCGCCTGGATCGGGCACACCGTCCGCACCGGAGGGCGGGCCGCCGTTGGGGCCTCCCGGGGGGGTGGTCGCGCCATACATGACGCCCGCCAGACGATGCGCTTCTTTCTCCAGCCTCGCGCTCACGTCCACCACCTTGTCATCGTCCTGCTTCTCGACCGCCTCGCGCCCTTCCTTGATGAGGCTCTCGAGGCCCATCAGATCCTGCGCCGGAATCTTTTCCTTGTTCTCGGTGATCGTCTTTTCAATCGTGTAGCAGAGGTTATCGAGCCGGTTACGGCGTTCCACCTGCTCACGGCGCTCCTTGTCCTCGCGCTCGTGCTCTTGCGCGTCCTTCACCATCTTCTGAATCTCGGCCTCGTTCAGTCCCGAGTTGGCGGTGATGGTGATCTTTTGATCCTTGCCCGTCGCCGTGTCCTTGGCGTGGACGCTGAGAATTCCGTTCGCGTCGATGTCGAACGTCACCTCGACCTTGGGTACGCCCCGGGGCGCCGGCATGATCCCCTCCAGATGGAACTTGCCGAGGGTTCGGTTATATCGCGCCTCGGTGCGCTCTCCCTGGAGCACGTGAATCTCCACGCTGGGCTGGCTGTCCGTGGCCGTCGAGAAGATCTCCTTCTTCTGCGTCGGAATCGTCGTATTGCGCGCGATCATCGCCGTCATGATGCCGCCGAGCGTCTCGACGCCGAGGCTCAACGGAGTGACGTCGAGTAGAACGAGATCCTTCACATCGCCGGAAAGAACGCCCGCTTGCACCGCCGCGCCCACCGCCACGACCTCGTCGGGGTTGACTCCCCGATGCGGGTCTTTGCCGAAGAACTTCTTCACGGTCTCCTGAACGAGCGGAACGCGCGTCGACCCGCCCACGAGCACGACCTCGTCGATTTCCTTCGGACTCTTCTTCGCGTCCGCGAGCGCCTTGCGAAGCGACTCCATCGAGCGCTCCACCAGCGGCGCGATCATCTGTTCGAGCTTCGCTCGAGACAGGCGCATGTCGAGATGCATCGGACCGCCTGCACCCACCGTCACGTAGGGCAAGTTGATGCTCGTCTCCTGAACGCTCGACAGCTCGATTTTGGCCTTCTCGGCGGCCTCCTTGAGGCGCTGCAAAGCCATTTTGTCGTTCCGGAGATCCAGCGCGTTCGCCTTCTTGAACTCGGCGAGCATCCAATCGATGATCAAGTTGTCGATGTCGTCGCCGCCGAGATGCGTGTCGCCGTTCGTCGAGATGACCTGCACGACGTTGTCGCCGACCTCGAGAATCGAAATGTCGAACGTGCCGCCGCCAAAGTCGTAGACGGCGATGACCTCGTCCTTCTTCTTGTCGAGCCCGTAGGCCAGCGCCGCGGCCGTCGGCTCGTTGACAATTCGTTTGACGTCCAGCCCGGCAATCCGCCCCGCGTCCTTCGTGGCCTGACGCTGTGCGTCGTTGAAATACGCCGGCACAGTGATGACGGCGTCGGTCACTTTTTCGCCGAGATAGTCCTCCGCGGCCTTCTTCAGCTTCATCAACACGCGCGCGCTCACTTCGGGCGGGCTCACGTTCTTTCCGCGCACCACGAACGCACAGTCGCTGTTTCCAGCCCGGATCACCTTGTAAGGGACCCGCTTTATCTCCTCTTGAACCTCGTCAAAGCGCCGCCCGATGAAGCGCTTGGAGCTGAAGATCGTATTTTCAGGGTTGGTGACGGCCTGCCGCTTGGCAATTTGGCCCACGAGGATCTCCGCCTTGTCGTCCCAGGCGACGACGCTGGGCGTCGTGCGGGCCCCCTCCTCGTTAACAATCACCTTGGGCTCTCGCCCTTCCATGATCGCGACCACGCTGTTGGTCGTGCCGAGGTCGATGCCGATAATTCTGCCCATAGTCTGTGCCTCCCAATCTTCGCGAACGAGTCCAATCGCGCTCGGCTCTCCCCAACCGAGGTGCGAGGTGGACGGCGATTTGTGAACCGCCCCCGTGAATCGCTGGAAACTGCCCGACCATCCACGAGAATCCGGCGGCGCGAGGGCAACCTAACCACCGAGGTCGCGCCGTCAACGGCATGAAGTTTGAGCCCACCGGGCTGGTCAAGATTGCCTGCAGCGACCGCGCTCGCGGAGCTATCGAGCGACGCCGGGGGCGACGGGGCCGCCGGGGGACGGCGACGGCGAGCGCCCACACGAGGGGGCAGGCGCGTCGCTCACCCCTGGAGCCCGCCGGTCTGCCGTGTTAGGTTGCGAGGGTTACGGCCATTTCGCGCGTTCCGAGAGCGCGAGCTTCATGCCCCCGCCCGACGACATTCCCGCCCCGCCCGACCTTCCGTCCTACACGGTAGAAGACGCTTCCGACACGCCCGGCCCCGCCGTAAGGCGCAGGCGCGAGCGCGAAGGGGCGGACGTCATGGAGAGGCATACCGGCACGGGCCTCGTTCGTCACGACGTCGTTCTGGACGAGGAGCGCATCGATCCCGATGCGGCCAAGGTCGTTCGGCGCCTCGAGCGCGCCGGATTTCAAGCGTATCTGGTCGGTGGGTGTGTGCGTGATTTGCTTCTCGGGGGCAAACCGAAGGACTTCGACGTCGCGACGAGCGCGCGCCCCGAAGACGTCCGCTCCCTCTTTCGCAACTGCCGCATCATCGGGAGGCGCTTTCGGCTCGCACACATCTTGTTCGGGGGCGGCAAAGTCATCGAAGTGGCGACGTTCCGCCGGAACCCGGTGATGGAGCCTTCGGAGGAAGAAACCGCCGAACCGCTCGACGATATCTTCATCCGCAGCGACAACGTGTTCGGCGACGCCCACGAGGACGCAATCCGGCGCGACTTCACCATGAACGCGCTCTTCTATGACCTCGACCGGCGCCAGGTGCTCGACTGGTGCGGCGGCCTCGACGACGTACGACGCCGCACCATTCACACCATCGGGGAGCCGATGGTTCGGTTTCGCGAAGATCCCATTCGCATTCTTCGGGCCATGAAATTCGCCGCCCGGCTGGACCTGGGCATCGCGCCAGACGTCTACGACGCCATGGTGGCAACCCGGGAGGACCTCGCCAAGGCCGCTCGCCCAAGGCTCTTCGAAGAGATTTTGCGTCTCCTCCGGGGATCCGCCGCCCACCGTTCGATGTGGCTGCTCTGGGAAATCGGGGCCATGTCGGTCGTTTTGCCGGAGTTGGCTGCGTTTCTAGATGACGAGGAGGCGACGGACGGTGGCGCCGCACGCTTCTTCAGGAAAATGAGCGCCATCGACGCGATGACCCGCGCTCGCGGCTGTCCGCTCGACGACATCGCTCTCTGGACGCTGCTGCTCAAGGAGTCAATCGACGAAGCCTGCGCTGGCGAACGCGATAGAGTCACCGCGGTCGCCGACTTCCTCGATCCGGTCATCGAACGGGTCGGCGTACCCCGGCGTATCGCTGATGGCGTACGGCGAATCGTGGCGATCTTACCGCGACTCAGCGCAGGCCGCGCAGGCCGCTTTGCGCGGACGGAGCTGATGGGACCGGCCGTCGATGTCCTCGAGGCCGACCTGCTGAGCGCTGGGCGGGGGGCGGATGCGGCCCTCAAGCTACGGGCAGGCGACGGGGCCCTCGGTGCCCGCCCATCGACCCGCCCGGCGGGAGTCCATCGCGACGTGCGCGGGCACCGCGATCGTCGCCTCTAGCCGAGGACCGGTCCGACGACTTCGCGGCGCATTTACCCAGCCGGGCCGGCCTTGAAGCACGCCCCCTACCTAGAGTGCCCGCCTGCGCGGAAGGCGGGCTCGTTACACGCGCGGTAGAGCCAGCGCCGCCGCCAGATCCCGAGCGTTCGCGATCGGGAGCGAGCACGTGCGACCGCGGCACACGTAGGCAACCGGTTCCGCGTGCGCCGTTTTTCCCTCCGCGAGAAGCGGACAGGCGCGCAACGAACGCGGACTCGAGGGATCGACCCAGGCCAGAACGCGATCAGGAAGATACGCGCGATGGACCTCGCGGGCCAGAGCGAGCGTGCGAGGATCCGATTCGGCGCCTACGAGGACCACATCGACCGAACCGCGGATGATCCTGTCCATCAGACCCAGCGTGACGGCCATGCCCTGGGGGTTGGCCGCCGCGTCGGGTGCGAGCTTCTCAATCGTACGTGTAGCCCACTCGGTGTACTTCGCGTCGACGAGCGTCCCGAGGCGCAAAAACAGCCGGCACGCGATGGACACGCCGCTCGGAACGGCGTGGTCGAACGGGTCCTTGGGCCGCACGAGAATCGGGGGGCCATCGTCCGCCGAAAAGAAGAAGGACGCGCCGGCGCGGTCTTCGAAGTGCGCCACGATGCCCTCGGCAAGTGACGTGGCGAGCGAGACCCATCGCGGCTGCCCGGTGGCCTCGTAAAGCTCGAGCGCCGCCTCGGCCACGAAGGCTTGGTCGTCGAGGAACCCCGGACCGCGTACCGCGCCGTCCTTGCAAAGGCGGAGGGCCCGCGCCTGCGTCCCGCTCTCGCGCACGATGAGCGTACGTTCCACGAACGCGAGCGCCCGCTCCGCCGCCTGCGTCAACGCCACGTCCCCCAGGGCGGCCCCGGCGCTCGCGAGAGCACCTGCCATCAGCCCGCTCCAGCTCGCGAGAATCTTTTCGTCGCGGAACGGCTTGGGGCGCGTCTCGCGCACCGCCAGCATCCGGATGCGGGCACGGTCGACGGCGGCTCGCAGCGCGTCGGGGGTCATGCCCACGTCGACCGCCACCTCTTCGAACGATGCGGGCGTGGCCAGCACGGAGGCACCGGTCCCCTCGAAGTTGCCTGCTTCGGTGACGTCGTACAGAGCTTTTGCGCCGAGCGCCGCCTCATCGTCGCCGACGCACGCAGCGTCCACGTCGCCCGGCGTCCACACGAAGAACTTGCCCTCTTGCCCCTCGCTGTCCGCGTCTTGCGTCGCGTAGAACGCGCCCTCGGGTGACGTCATTTCGCGGGCCACGTACGCGGCAATCGCGCGCGCCGTTTCGGCGAAAAGAGGCTCGCCCGTCGCGCGCCATCCGTCGACGTAAAGCCGAAGGAGCAGCGCGTTGTCATAGAGCATCTTTTCGAAGTGCGGGACCCGCCAGCGGTCGTCGGTCGAGTAGCGATGAAAGCCGCCCCCGAGGTGGTCCCACACCCCCCCGGCCCGCATGGCAAAGAGCGCCTTCTGCACGCGCGCGTGGTCCCCGGCGCGAAGCAAGACATCGAGCGCCATGGTGTTCGGAAACTTGGGCCGCTGACCAAACCCGCCGTGCTCGTCGTCGAACCGCGACGCCAACTTGCGCGTGGCGGCCGCGACGAGCTCCAGAGTCAGCGCCCCCGCGCCCTCGCCCTCGCCGCCCTCTCCACCCCCGCCGCGCCGTCCTTGCCCGACTTCACCGAGGGCGCGCACGATCTCACCGGCCTGCGCGTCCACTTGATCGCGCCGCGTGCGGTAGGCCTCCGAAAGGGCCGAAAGCACCTTGGGAAATCCGGGCATCCCATGACGATCGGCCGGCGGGTAATACGTCCCACCGAAGAACGGCCGCTGATCGGGAGTCAGAAATACGGTGAGAGGCCAGCCTCCGTTCCGCCCCGTGAGTTGGACCACGCGTTGGTAAACGTGGTCGAGATCCGGGCGCTCTTCGCGGTCCACCTTGATGCTGACGAATCGGTCGTTCATCAACGCGGCGATCGACTCGCTCTCGAACGACTCCCGCTCCATGACGTGACACCAGTGGCAGGCCGAGTAGCCGATGCTGAGCAGGATGGGCTTGTCCTCGTGCTTTGCCTTTTGCAGGGCTTCCGGTCCCCACGGGTACCAGTTGACCGGATTGTGGGCGTGCTGCAGGAGGTAGGGCGATATTTCGCGGGACAGTCGGTTCGGCTTAACGCTCGATGTGGCCATGAAGCCCTTCACTCGTGGCCAATCGGGGGTAAAGCGGTTCAGTTCGCGGTGATTTCTACGCGGAGGAGCTTTCGTCCGATGAAGAGATAGTCGCCGTGCGAAAGCTCCTTCTCGGCCTTGAGCCGCAAGAACGTACCGTTGCGGCTATTGAGGTCCGTCAAGGTGAGCTTCCCGCCGGCTTCCTCGAGCTTGCAGTGCGAGGCGCTCATGTAGAGATCCGAAGGAAAGTTCAAATCGCCTCCTTCGCGCCCGATCTGCAGCGACCGGCCTCGCGCACAAACGGCCATGCCGTACGAACCGCCCTCGAGAATCTGAAGGACTTTGAACTGTGCCTGGTGTTTCGGCGACGAGTAGAAGTACGTCCCATCGGGAGCCGGTCCGTCATTGGGCCGCGGCGGTCCCTCGACGACGAAGAGCTGCTCGCCGGCGAGAAAGAAGTCCCCCGGCGAAACATCCATGGCGGCGCGGACACGCCAGAAGACCCCGTTGAGCGAGCCTTCGTCGCGCACGACAAGCCGCCCTGCGCGGTAGAACAAGTTCGCGTGTTTTGGCGAGACGAAGAGGTCGTCCGGAAAAACGAGCTGCCCGTTGCGTCCGACGACGTGTTGCTCCGCGTTGAGTTGATAGCTGACCCCCTCGATCCCGTCGCCCCGAATCAAGATGAGCTTTGCCTTGCCCGGGACCTGAAGCTGGCCGAAGAACTGCGTGCGCGCGTTGGCGATGTCGGTGGGGATCGCCGCGCCGCACCGGCCGCAGAACTTGTGCCCCAGCGGCACGGGGGTCGAGCACGACTTGCAAACGTAGTTCTTCGCCTGGTCCATCAGCTCCTCCAGAGAAAGCGCGGCGCGCGCGCGCGTGTCGGCTGAGATCTCGTCATCGAGAACGCCCGGCGACGATAGCGCCGATTCAGTCCCTTGGGTGCGGCGTCCGCTCGCCACCGCGTCGGTGGGGCTGGGAGCCGACGGCGGGCGGCGGAGCTTCAGGTCGTCCTTGGCCCAAAGATCCAGCGCGGGGCTCGAAATCGTCGGTTGACGCGGGGCGACTTCCATGGCGCCGCTTTCGCGCAGTCCGATGGCGAGGCGCTGCCCGCAGACGCAAGTCGCCGTGCCCATCGCGCTGTAGCGGTCGCACTGGCCACAGACCACACACAGGTCGAGCGACATCCGAACGGCAGGCTACCAAAGCCTGCAAAGTCCGGCACGACGGTTTGGCGTTTTCACGCCGACGGCACCCGCGCGGCGCTCACCAAACGACGGTGAGCCGCTTCCTTCGGTCGAAGACCCCCGCCGCGCCGGCGAGCCGAAACACGATGTGCCGGCACGCGGCCGCCTCGAGCTCGCCGTAGTCGCGTGAATCGACGTGAATGTGGCGGTTATCGCTCACCAGAAACCAGTGCTCCGGCGGGACGAGAGACAACGTGGGCGGGTCGAGATTATCGGCCGCCTTCAGCGCAGAAAAGTCCATGTCGCCGTACTCTTCGACCGTGCACCAGAGGTCGACGTTTTCCTGTCGGCCGGGGTCGAACATGGCGTAGCGGAGTTGGTCGCAAGCGCGCGGGCTGGGCGGCCGCCGACCGTCGAGGGTGACAACCTCGCCGCGAATTTCCACGTGGTCCCCCGGTGCGCCCATCGCCCGCGCGATCACATAGCGGCCCGGCGCTTGTGGGTCGGGACACCGCAGAAGATTGCCGCGCGCGAAAGAATCGCCACGCCACACGAGGATCAGGTCCCCCGCGCTGAGCGTGGGCTCCACCGAGGCGGCCAGCATCGGGTCGTCGGTGGGCACCCTCCAGACCTCCAGCACGAAGCGGTGAATTCCGTAGAGCGCGAGCCCGACGAGCCCGACCGACCACCCCACGAACTTGAACCAGGCAAGCATTGCCGTCGCACAGGCTAACGAGAGCGGGTCCTCATGGGCAAATCGAAGCCGACTTCGGCTCCGCCGCCTTGCTCGCTCGCGAGGCTTGCGTCGCGTTCTTGCCGGCCGGCCACTTCTTGCGATTCGTCCGGCCCTCGGCTCCGCGCGAAGACGCGCCCTCCATGCGCTTCGACGATACGTCGGACAATCGCCAGGCCGAAACCGTACCCGGCGCCCTCCCGAGGCCGCGCACGGGCCGTATCTCCACGCACGAACGGCTCGAACGCCCGCTGCGCGAGACCGGCCGGGAACCCCGGGCCGCGATCTCGCACGACGACGCGAACCCAGGGCCCAAGGGGCCGGCCCTCCAGCGCTTCGGCGGTCGGACGCTCGACGCGAACCTCGATCGCGCGATCCGCCGGATGCCCGTGCGCGCGGGCGTTGAGCAGAAGGTTGTGGACCACCCGCGCGAGCAGAGCGCGGTCAAACCCAAGCTCCACGTCCGGCTCCGCTCCTGCCGCTGCGGTCCCCAGCCCGGGGGGTGCTACGCCGAGGACGATGGGAGGCGGCGACGGCTCCTCCTCGATCCTTGCGCGCAGCCATTCGACGAAGGCGCCGAATCCAGCCGTCTCTTTGCGGAGGTCCGCCAACCCCGATCGCGTCACGTCCAGCAGATCCCCGAGGATCGCGTCAATGGCGCCGAGCTGCGCCTCGACGTCGTCGAGGGCGTTCGCGGCCGAGGCGGCGTCGGCCTGCACGGCCAACCGGTCACGAGCGATTTCGAGCGCGACGCGCGCGCGTCCGAGCGGAGACCGCAGCTCATGGCTAATCGCTCCGAGCAGCTCGCGTTGACCGCGCACCATCGCCTCGACGCGTTCGGCCATTCGGTTGAACCGGACGCCCACGTCGCGGACCTCGCGCGCTACCCAGCGCCGGCCGCTCCCGGCGACATCCGTGCGAACGGAGAGGTCACCCCCGCCGAAGCGATCCGCCGCCAGCGCGAGGCGTTCGAGCGGACGGGCAAGCTGATCGGCCACCGCGCGGGCCATCGCCGACAAGAGGGCGACGACCAGGCCCAATGCGAGCGCGAACCTCCCCCATCCCCAGGTCGCCGCGTGGGAGCCAAAGCGTTCGATTTCGATGGCCCCGATCAGTGATCCGCCGCGCAGCACCGGGATGAAAAGGTGCTGCGGGCCATCTGGGACGAACGCGCCGCCGCGATCGGCGGCCCGGCGAATACGCGCGGACAGACGAAGGGGATCGCGCAGCAGCCGGGCGTCGAACCCGGTGACGTCCCGTATTTCGGCGATGTACGTGCGCGTTGCGTCGGCGTCGTCCCATACGCTCGCGAAGTGCGCGGCGAGATTTTGCGCCATGGCCTCCGCAGCGCTGAAAGGCTCCGGACGGGTCGTTACGCCGACGAGAGAGCCGGTGACGATGGCCAGCAGAATGGCCCCCACAAACCATGAGAAGAGACGCGACCGGAGCGTGCGGTGAGCGCGCATGGCTCATCTTCGCCGGACGGGCACGGCGGTGGCACACCTTTACGGCAGCTTTACGAAGGCTTGACGAGCACGTAGCCGACACCTCGCACCGTGCGGATCCGCCGCGGCTCTTTGGCTTCGTCGCCCAGCTTGTGGCGCAAGTGAGAAACGTGGACGTCGAGTGACCGGTCGACGCTCGGGTCATAGCTTCCGCCCTTCGGGAGCACGGCGTTGGCGAGCTCGTCACGCGTCACCGTGTCGCCCGCACGCTGCGCGAGCACGACGAGAATGCGAAACTCGAACGACGTGAGGGCGAGCTCGATACCCCCGAGGGTGGCCCGATGGCCCGGAACGTCGACGACGAGGTTGCCCACCTCCACGCGCTCCGGGGGCGCCGCTTTGGGTCTGGATCGCCGCAAGACGGCGCGCATGCGGGCCAAAAGCTCGCGTGGGTTGAAGGGCTTGGGTACGTAGTCATCCGCGCCGAGCTCGAGGCCCACCACGCGGTCCGTATCGTCACCTCGGGCCGTGAGCATGACGATGGCCACGTCGTGCTTTGCGCGAATCAGGCGGCAGACCTCGAAGCCATCGAGCGTCGGGAGCATCACGTCGAGCAGGACGACGTCGTACGCCTCGGCGGCGGCCAGGCGATCGAGCGCGCCGGGCCCGTCGTCGACATGATCGAGAGAAACGCCGTGCGGGCCCAGGTACTGGCGGAGCAACCTGCCGAGCTCGTGGTCATCGTCGACGAGCAGCGCGCGCATCGGTCAGTCGACTTCTCGCGCCGTCACGGCCGAGCGCAAGTAGTTTCTCGCGCGAAGCGAGAGGGGACCGTCAGGATGCTCCGTCAGCCAATCGCGAAATGCCGCGGCCGCGGCGGCATAGTCCCCGCGGCGGAGGTTCGCAGCCCCGCGCGCATACGCCGCCGGATAGAGTGGATCGATGGCCGAAAGGCGCGCGATGCGTTCGAGGCGCCACGTCTCGACGGCGATACGCTGGGCCTCGTCCAGCGCGGGCCCGGCGCCGGGGGCGCTCGTCCCCCGGCGGGCCGACGCAATGGCCTCGCGCATCGCGGACGGGGCGTGAGGCCGGAGCAGGTAGAACGCATAGAGCGCGCGCTGCTCATCGAGCGAAAGCTCGAATGGTTGACGGGTATCCAAACCCAGAAAGGTATTCCACATTTGCTTGTACATGGCGCGGAGCGCATCCAGGCCCGGCGCGAGACGGTGGCCTTCGATCCAACCCTCCGCGCGCATCGATCGAACGAAACCTCCCGCGACGGCCCTGAGCTCGTCGGACTCGACGCCGGACGACTCGAAGCGAGTGACCTCCCCAACGAAGATCTCCAACTCGACGGCGCGGAGCTCGAGCAGCGCGCGGTCGCCCGCCGGCAATGCCTCCACGAGCGACGTGTCGATGGCGCGGCGGGCCCGGCCGATCGCCCCCACCTCGCCGCCGTTGGCCTCCTGTGTGTGGAAGTCCCGGAGCGCAGAGCCGAGCGCGCGCACACGGGGGGCAAGGGGCCCTCGCCTCGCGCTTTCGGCGAGCTCAGCGTCGGCATCGCGCGTGCGCGCGAGAACGCGCGAGTCCGGGATCGGCAGGGGAATCGCGTCGGGAACCGCCCGGCGGGGCAAGAGGAGCAAGCCAAAGACAAGCGCCACGCTCGCGGGCACGAGGGATAGGACCAGCGCGCGCCGAAGCTCGATTTGCCAAGAAACGGAATCGCCCGCGCCCAAGATGCCTAAACCTCGAACGATGGTAGCATTGAGGATGAGCGCCTCGAGGGAGAGATTGGTGACCGCCGAAGTCGAGCTCCGCCGCCATCAGCGCACGCCGATCGACGTGGCCGTGGAGTTCTCCGCAAAGGGATCGACGGAGCTCTTTGCGGGCCGCGCAACGGACATCTCGGTGGGAGGCATGTTCATCGAGACCCAAAAGCCCCTGGCGTTCGCGGCAGACGTCGTCGTCCACATCACGCTGCCCAAGCAGAAAGGGGCTCTCGCTCTCCGCGGCGTCGTTCGCTGGACGCGCCAGAGCGGAATGGGAGTTCAATTCGGTCTCCTGGGAGCGCGAGAGACGCAGGGTATTGTCTTCTTAACATCACCCAAGTAGAAACCGGATTTACTCTGGTGATCGTAGCAAGACCAAGAAACTACTCGACCCGCCGTGGGCGAATCTTGCTTTGAAGATCGCGGGGGTCGCGCACTCGTTTACCTCGCGCGCGACGGGCGGCTCGAACCGAGCGGAACGAACGGTGCCGTCGTCCTGCAGGCCCAAGTAAAGAGTGGTCTGCACGACGACCGTTACGTTCTCGGCTGGCGGACGTGCCGCCATGCAATCTCGCACGGCTTTCGTGAGGACCGCCGTCGTTTCGGCTTCCGACGGCGCCGGTGGAGCGGCCTTCGAAGGTCCCGCACGGGCGGGGCTGTCCGCCGCGACGGCGGGATGCGGGGGACTCGCCTCCGTCTTCTCTTGGGCGGGTAGCAACGGAGTCAAAAGGGGTTGGGGCGCCATCGACGGCGTCGCCGCGGCCAACGTGAGCGGCGGACGTACGGCCGCCGGATCATGGGTCACGGTCAGCGTGCCCCGAGCGTCCGAGACTCCGAAGGCCGCGTGTGCGGGCGCGACCACGAGCGTTCCGAGAACGCTGCCGACTCGCGGCGCCCCTCCGATCGACACGACACCCTCGCTCAGGTCGACGACGGCCTGCGATCCCTCGCGCGCAACCCGCAAATGCGTCCCGTGCACCGCGACGCGAGAGTATTCGACGTCGACGGCGAACGCTTCGCCGCTAGCGACGGGCAAGACGCTCGCTTCGATCGCGCCCCGATCGAGCGAGAGGACAAGGGCCCCATGAACGTGCGTGACCTTTACCGTCGAATCGCGTTCGATGGCCACGGTCAGCTTTCCGGGCCGCTCGATGGTCAGACGACCCGTGGCCTCGATCACATCACCCAGGCCAATCCGTCGACCAGGCGCCGCGAAGCCGTGATTCACAAGAACGCGGCCCTCGACCGCCACGACGACCCCTGCGCACTCGTCTCCGCCCGGGGGGGAGTCTCCGGCCTGGCGCGCGGGCGGCTCCTCACGGCCTTTGCCCAGCGCCACCACGAGCACCGCCACGATCCCCGCGATCGCCGCCAGGGCCCACCGCGATCGCGCGGAGCGACCCGGCACAAAGCGCGCGCGGTCTTCACGCCGCACTTGGTCCAGTCGGTCGTAGAGCGCCTTATCGATCTTGTCCCAGTCGATCGCCCCCGCCTCATGCGCGGCCCGAGCCCGGCGCGCCTCGCCAACGAGCTGGTCGAGCGGCCGCCTCATGGCTCTTGTCCCCTGCCGCTCACCTTCGCAAAGGTGAGGTCGAGTCCAGCGAGGGCGGGCTCGTCGGCGAGCATCGCCTCGAGCTCCCGTCGTGCATAGAAAAGACGCGTCCTCACGGTGAGCACGGGCGCGCCCACGATTTTTGCGATGTCACCGGGAGCGAGGCCCTCGAGTTCGTACAGCTCGAACACTACCCTCTTCTTCTCCGGAAGCCTCGCGAGCGTGCGCCCGAACGCGCGAACCCGCTCATGTCGTTCGGCATCGCCGTCCGGGCCCGGCTCGCCGGGGTCCGACAGCACGTCTTCGGGGGGGTCGCCTGCGAAGACCGGACGGCTTCGCGCCGCGCGCCGATGCATCAAGACGACGTTGACCGTCACGCGATGCAACCAGGTGCCGAACTTGGACTGGCCGCGAAAGTCCTTCAAGCTCCGGTAGACTTGAACGAAGACCTCCTGAATGACGTCGTCCCGGTCACCGTGTCCGCCGAGCATTCGAGAGACGAGCCTCGCGACGTCGGCACGGTGCCGTTCGTAGAGCTGCCGAAACGCCGTCTCGTCCCCTGCAGCCGCGCGCGCAATCAGCGGCTCCTCGTCGGACATTCGCGACGCTATTTCTCGCACGGCCCACGGACCCGCAGCCAGCGCGCCGAGCGAGGACGATTGCGCAAACGTCGCACCCACCACTATCACTTCTTGGGTGCCCGAGCCCGCGGCGCATTCACGCTCGCGACGAGCGGGCCCGAGTGAGGAGGGTGGGCGAACGTGAGGGGGCGGTCAGGAGCCCGCGCGCGGACGGTTGAGAAGGTCCCGCAAATCGAACGCAACGAGGGCAATGATGGCGGCGGACGCGATGATGAGCATGGGGGCGACAGGGTGCCCGCGCTGCCGCATGTGGCCCACTTTTCGGCTACTCCATCCGAGACAGCAACCCCTTCGCGCCCTGCCGCCGACCGCCCTCTCAGAACAGAACGCGGAGCTCGACCGGAGTCTGCTTCTTCTGCTCCAAGAGGAGGTTTACGGCTCGCACGATGCGCGTCTTGGTCGGCCCGCTCAGCTTCCCGCCCGTCAGCGCGGCGGCGAGCGCTCGGCCCGTTATGGGCCGGCCGGAGCGCGGCTTGCGCGTCTCCTTCACGGCGCCGGCGGCGGGGGCATCGGTCGCGGCCCTTGCTCGCCTTTTATTGAGTTTGATCGTCCGGTCCTCGCGGCGTAGCCCCTCGAGATTGCGCGACGCAATCACGATGCGGCGCGGATTCGAGCTTCTTTTCCGCGATGAACTTGGCAAACTTCGATTCCGTGGGGCTCTCCTTCGTCTCGGCCATGGTCTCCTCGGTGAAGCTCGTGGCGCGAAACCGCGCGGAAAGCTCTGCGTAAAGGGGCTAGGACCCTACCGGACCTACAGGCTCTTCGCAAGGCGAGTCACCCGCCGACTCTCCTCCAAGGGTCGCCGCAACGACCGCCCGCGCTCGCTTTTTTTTGCGGCCGCCTTTGACGGACGCCGGGCGACCCGCCTCACAAGAGCTGCCCGGAAATGCCGGGCAGCTCTTTCACGAGTCAGGCTTTGGGGGAAGTCCTCTCCCCCCAAGCCCCCCAACTTCCATTTCCGGCCACACCTTCAGTTTCAGACCTGGCGCGCCCGTCTCGGGCCCGCTTAGATGAGCGGCTCGTCGAATCGCTCGCCTTCTCGCGAGCCCGCGTCCGCTCTCCAGGGCATACGAGAAGGTCGCCCCGATTTTACCGGAGGAACGTCTTCATGGCACGCTTGGCTCCCGTTTACATCGCCGCTGCCGCGCGCACCCCCATCGGGTCGTTTCTCGGAGAGCTCTCGGCCCTCCGAGCCCCGGAACTCGGGGCCGCCGCCATCAAGGGCGCCGTCTCCCGGGCACGATTGGCCCCTGCCGCCATCGAAGAGGTCTTCATGGGAAACGTTCTTTCGGCGGGCATCGGCCAAGCGCCGGCGCGCCAAGCCGCCATTTTTGGCGGTCTTGCCGACTCGGTTCCGGCGACCACGATCAGCAAGGTGTGCGGTTCGGGCATGGAGGCGGTGATTCTTGCCGCCAAGACGATTGCCCTGGGCGATCGCGACGTCGTTGTCGCCGGCGGCATGGAGTCGATGTCCAACGTGCCGTACTACCTCGAAAAGGCGCGCACCGGATACCGCATGGGAGACGGCAAGGTGGTCGACGGCATGATCGTCGACGGCTTATGGGACCCTTACGGAAACGTGCACATGGGCACGTGCGGCGATCGATGCGCGGCGCGCTACGGCCTGTCGCGCGAGCAGCAGGACGACTACGCGCGGCAAAGCTTCGCGCGCGCTCTGGCCGCGCAGCGGGGCGGCCTTTTCGACGCCGAGATCGAGCCGGTCGTCATTGCGCAGAAGAAGGGGCCGTCTCTCACGGTCAAGGCCGACGAGGGGCCTGCGAGAGGCGACCCGTCGAGGTTTGCGAGCCTCAAGCCGGCGTTCGCGAAAGACGGAACGGTTACCGCGGCGAACGCCTCGAGCATCAGCGACGGAGCGAGCGCGCTCGTGCTCGTGAGCGAGAAGGCCCTGCGGGAGCACTCCATCGAGCCGTTCGCCCGGATTACCGGCTACGGCGGGGCGGCGCAGGCGCCCGAGTGGTTCACGACGGCGCCGGCAAAGGCCATCGACGACACGCTGACGCGCCTCGGACTTCGCAAAGACGAGATTGACCTCTACGAAATCAACGAGGCCTTCGCCGTGGTGACGATGGCGTGCTCCCAGTTGTGCGAGCTACCGCCCGAGCGGGTGAATGTCCGCGGCGGCGCGGTGGCGCTGGGCCATCCGATCGGCGCGAGCGGCGCGCGCATTCTGACCACGCTGCTCTACGCCATGGTCGACCGCCACGTGAACCGCGGCCTCGCGACGCTCTGTATCGGGGGCGGCGAGGCGCTCGCCGTCGTCGTCGAACGATGACGCGCGTCGAAGGCGCAACGCGAGGCCACGCGAGACCCGGCGCGCTACCATGCGCGCTGTGAGCGGAGCCTGGCTGCCTGCATTCGTGGCCGTGAGCGTCCTCGTCGGGGAGTCCCTCGACGGCGCCCTGGAGGCCGCCGGGGCCCAGGGGGCGGCGCAGGTCGCGGAGCTGTCACGCGGTCTTCGATCCCCGTCTCGCGACGCGCGGGCCCTTGCGATGGCCCGGGTCCTGTCCGAAGTGGCGCTCGCCGTCGACGCGTCGAGGCTCGCATGACGGCTCGCGCCCGCGTCGTGCGCGCGGCGAACGCCACCGCGGCAAAGCCGCTTTTCGTGGCCGGCCCGAGCCGACCGCAATGGCGCCGCATCGTGCGCGAACAAATCGAAGGTCAGCTCGGCGCCGAACGGATTCTGCAGGAGGCCCGCGCGGAGGCCGACTCATGGCTCTCCAAGGCGCGCGCAGAGGCTGCCAAGGCAGCGGCCCTCGTCGAGAGCGAGGCGCGCGAACAGGCGCAGGTGGACCTGGCGGCGCGGTGGCTTGCCCTTCGGCACGAGGAACACAAGCGCATGGAAAGCGACGCCGAACGAGCGATTGCGCTCGCGGTGGCGCTCGCGGAGCGACTGCTCGGCACGGCGCTCGCGCTCGATCCGACGCGCGTGGTCGGCTTGGCACGCACGGTCCTCGCCGAGGCGCGGGGAGCCCGTCGCGCCGTCGTGGACGCTCACCCCGAAGACGCGGCCACGCTCCGGCACCATTTGACGCTGGCGGGCCTGGACGTGCAAACGGTAGAAGTTCGAGACGACGCCGCGCTTGCGCGCGGAGAACTTCGGCTGCACACCGATGTAGGAACAATCGATGCCCGTCTCGCACCCCGATTCGAGCGACTCGCCGCCGCCCTCCGCGACGCCCTCAAGTAGCAGCGGCCCACGAGCTCTTTCGCCGAGCCACCCCCTCGCGTGGCGAACGAACGCGGGGCTCTTCCTGGCCACGCTGGCGAGCGTGTTTTACACGTTCATGGCGTTCGCCCCCGAGCCGCCGCGAGCCGCGGCCCTACACGCGGCGCAGTTCGCCGGCGCCCTCCTGGCCATCCTGGTTGCGCACGAGTTCGGGCACTTCATCGCGGCCCAGATTCACAAGGTCGACGCTTCCCTTCCCTACTTCATTCCGCTGCCGCTCCTTTCGCCTTTTGGGACCATGGGCGCAGTGATCCGCATGCGTTCGGTCATTCCAACGCGGCGCGCGCTCCTCGACATCGGCGCCGCAGGCCCCCTTGCGGGGCTGGTGCTGGCGATCCCGCTTTACGCGTGGGGCGCCGCGCACTCGGAGCTCGTCCCGCTCGATTCATTGGACTCCGGCATTCAGCTCGGGGACTCGCTCCTTCTGCGCCTGCTCGACCGGTGCTTCGCCCCGAGCATTCCGCAGGGAATGGACTTGTCGCTCTCGCCGGTCGCATACGCGGGGTGGGCCGGCATGTTCGTGACGATGATCAACCTTCTGCCGGTGGGCCAGCTCGACGGCGGCCACGTCGCGTTCGCCCTTTTCGGACCGCGGCAGAATCGGATCGCACGCTGGGTTCACAAGTCGATGCTCGTGTTCTTCTTCGTGAGCGTCGTCAGCTTCGTGGTGCGCGATGTGCGGGCGGGCTTCGGGCTCTGGCACTTGGGCCGGCACGTCGAGAACTCGCTCTTCTGGCTCGTGTGGTTCGAAGTGCTGGCCGTTCTCGGCACGCTCACGACCGCGCGGGCCCCCTCCACCGCACGGGGCGACGCCGCCCTCAGCGTCCGCACCCGGATCTTCGCCACGATGGGGCTCGTCCTGCTCGCCTCCCTGCTCCACGACCGCCCGTCGGTCGTGGCATGGACGGCATGGTTCGGGGGCCTGGCGGTGCTGCTCGCCATGGAGGCCCGATGGGGCGTGTTGCGCGCCAAGAGCCCGCTGCTCGATCACCCGGTCACGGGCCCCACGCCGCTTGCGCCCGGCCGCGCGATTGTCGCCGCGGTGACCCTGGCCTTCTTCGCGCTCCTCTTCATGCCGACGCCTTTTGCGCAGTGACGGGCGGCAGGGCGTGGGCTCGACCCGTTGCACGCCTTATCCAACTTCGACGTCGTAATCCTCGATTACAGGGTTCGCGAGCATTTGGTCGGCCATTTGCCGCAGGCGATCGGCGAGCATCGCATCGCGCGCGTGCGCGTCGTCGATCTCGACCTCGATGATCTTGCCGACCCGCACCGCGACGACGCCCTCGAAGCCGAGCTTTCCAAGCGCGCGCCGTACGGCGTCACCCTGAGGGTCGAGCACCTCCGGCTTGAGCCTCACCGTGACGGTGGCTTTCATCATCGCGTTTCTCCGATACCGAGGTTTTTCGCCATGCGGGCGAGCGGCGGGGCGACGTCCGGAACGAATGTCTCGCCCGTGACCTGCTCGTAGGCCGCGATGTAGCGCTCCGCGGCGCCGACGCGAACGTCATCGGACATCACCGGCGCCTCCCCCTCCCCCCGGTAGCCCTGGGACAAGAACCAGCGCCGCACGAAGTCCTTGTCGAGCGGCTCCGGATCGTCCCCCGACCGGAAGCGCTCGTCGTACGTTTCGGACTTCCAGAAGCGCGACGAATCCGGGGTGTGGATCTCGTCGATCGCGACGAGTTTGCCCTCGCTCGTGCGCCCGAACTCGTATTTCGTGTCGACGAGGATGAGACCCCGCTCCCGGGAGATCTCTTGACCCGCCGCAAAGAGCTTCATGGCAAGCGCCGCGGCCTCATCGAAGTCCGCCGCGGTGACCTTGCCCGTCGCGAGGATTTCCTCCCGCGAACCCGAGACGTCGTGCTCGCCCTTGGGGGCCTTCGTGGTGGGCGTCAAAATCGGCTCGGCGAGCTTCTGGTGCTTTTTTAGACCTTCGGGCAAGCGATGCCCGCAAAAGACCCGGACTCCGCGCTCGTAGTTGGTCCACAGACTCGTCGACGTCGTCCCCGTCGCGTACGCGCGCACGACCATCTCGACCAGGATGGGCGTGCACTCGACGCACTCGAGCACGTTCGGATCGGGCACGCTGACCTTATGGTTTGGCGCGATACCCTTGGTCTGGTCAAACCACCACGCGGCGAGCCGATTGAGAACCTGTCCCTTGAAAGGAATCGTCCCGAGGACGCGGTCAAAAGCGCTGATGCGGTCCGTCACGACGATGAATCGCCGGCTTCCGCTCGTGTAGTTGTCGCGAACTTTTCCTTCGTATTTTGCCCCGAGGGCGCCGAAGTTCGTCTCCGAGAGGCAATTCGGAAGTGCACGGCGAACCAAGCCGACGTCGACCATGTTGCAAGACCTAGTAGCGCATCGGCGTGCGCGACGGAAACCCCCTTGCCGGAAACCTGGCTACTCCACGGCGACGCAGTCGGACGTCACCCTCCACAGGTTCAACGTGGGCGGGGCGCGATCGTCGGAGGTGGGAGTCAGCGTCACGGTCAAGAGCATTTCGCTGCTCGACCGGATCTTGCCGGCCTCTCCGCCATCGTCCTCCGGTCCGCCATCGATGATCACGCTATCGAACAGAGAGGGCGAGGGCGTACTCGTCGTCGCGGTGGCGAGCCGCACCGCGGGCACGGGGCTCCAAGGGGGCGCGCCCCCGTCCACCGGATCGGCCATTTGCGCGGAGAATGTGATCGACGCGCTCGGCGGGATCGTCGCGTTCCACTCAATCTGTCGCCACGCGACCCGAGTTCCCGAGGGACACGACGAAGTGAACGCTTCGGTGAACGTCGCCGGGGCGTAGACGGGCAACGTCGGCTGCGGTACCGGGGGTGGTTCGGCATCCGGCGAGATGCACGTCGTCAGGTCGAACAGCATAAACTCCAGTGCATCTTCTTGCGGCGAAAGAGCGCCCTGCCGGCAGGTCAGCGGGAAGGTGTCCGAAGACGCCGAGCACGTCGTGCCAGGCCCCGCGTTGCAGTGGCCGCTCGGGCAATCCGTGTCGAGGTAGCATCCTTGGCAAACCCCGGCGACACAGAGCTCACCCGCGGGACATTGCGCGTCCGTGATGCACGTCGCCACGCAGGCGCCGGCCACCTGACCTGCGCAAACCTCCGACGCCCCACACGGCAAGACGGTGGCGGAGCCGCATCCCGTCGTCGGCGGCGCGCACTGAAGGTTCGCGCACGTGCCGCTTTGGCAGTCGGTGCTGGTGGAACAGATGTTGTTCTGGCTGCACGTTCCCAGCGTTGATCCCGCGCAAGAGAGACCGGCATCACCGCATTCGTCGTTCGAAAAGCAGGGTTGGGCCGCGCACGTGCCGGCCATGGCAGGCCTGCAGCTGGCCGTATACCCGCAGTCGGCGTTCGACGCGCACGCGCCGCCGGGAGCAACGATGTCGGCTGCGGGCGCGGGGAAATCGCTGAAGGCCACGCGACCGCATGTGCCCGCGCCAGCGTCCATCGCGACCCCCCCCCCGTCGGCCAGGTCCGTTCCGGCGACCGGCGTGTCGAACGAAAAGGACAGCGTCTCGTTGGGAGCGTCGGCGTGGTGTATCCACTCCGTCGTCGGCGCGTTCACGCCGCTGATGTCGTAAGAGGCTTGATCGATTTCCACGACTTGGGGGGCACCGCCGTCCGCAAGCCTGCCTTGTAGCCAGCTATCAAACGCGAGTCCCTTTGGGTACGCGCTCGGCGGCGTCCCCGGGAGCGTCGTATCGATCGTGGCCGGAATCGCGGTCGGGTACGTCGCGCCCCCCAAGCTCCAGTCGGCTACGGGGAAAAAGGGGTTCTGTTCGCCGGTGGCCGGGTTCGTCGGGTTGGCCGTGTCGTTGGTGGTCATCGCGAGCCACGCATACGAATCGTGCGTCGCGAAGATACGCCCGCCCGCGTTCGCGTAATCCGCCAGATTGTTGGCGTACGCAAGGTTTACCGTGCCTAGCTCCTCGGGCCCTTGGGAAGGCAGCAAGACGAGGTCGTACGCCATCAGCGTGGCCGGAGCTTTTTCGAACTGCGTCTCTGAGGGGGTGACGCCTGCGTCGCCGGCGAGGACGGACCCGTTGCCCACATAATAGTCCACGCGATTGGGCCCGGTTCCCCCCGGCAGCGGCGCCTGAAACTCTGCCGGATCGACGCCGATCTTCAAGAGGAGGCACTCGAACGGATCCTCGGATCCCGTCGCGATGGCCATTTTGGGGAGATCCGCCTGATTGCCGCTCCCGTCGAATCGGTTGCGTGGAAGCCGCGATTGGGCCGGTGAGACCGCCGTCGTCACGCACTTCGGAACGTTCGTGAGAATCTGCTCGCGGCGCCATTTCCCCAACTGCACGACGAGGGGAATGGGGGCATTGGGCGCAAGGTCCGTGGTGGGAACGCCCGTGAGAACGAACGTTCCGTCAGGCCCCGTCTTGGTGACGGCGACCGCGTGCACGTTCGGGGCACCGGCGCACGTATCGCAGGACGCGCCCGACGAAAAGGGGGTCAGCGCCCCGGTCGGGTCGATCGGTACGTAGACATCGGCGTTGTAGAGCGGATTGACGCCCGCGGGATCGTAGACGGTTCCGGTCAGCGTCGTCGACGAGCCGAGCGCGCAGTCCGCCGCAACCTGACACTGCAACCCCACGCAAGGGTCCGTGGCCTGAATCCTGACCGAGCCGTCTTCCGTACCGGGAACGAACCGCGAAGCATCCACGTCGATGGAGTTGGACACCGTCCATATGCACCCGGGGTCACATGTATTCGTGCACGTCGGCGAAGTCGTCAGCAGCCGCACGCCGCCCTCGCCGATCGTTGAAGCGGCGAGGCTCTTGGTCACGACGGTACCGCCGGCGCACGCGCTCCACTGGCCATTCCGACACGTCGACTCTCCCATCGAGCACGTGATGTAATCGCCGTAATGGCTTACCAGTTCGCCACACGGAGTGCTGGCGCCGGGCGCGTCGCACGCGCACCCGGAACGGCCCGGCGCGCACGAGGAAGGTGCGACCGAACCGAGCTGGAAGGCGTTTCCGCTCGTGTCGTTGAGAGCCGTCGAGGAGTGACAGGCCGCGAGCGCGACCATTGCAAAAACGAGGAAACGTGTTGCGCCTATGCCCGCAAGCGCTCGGGCGGCGTGCGGCGAGTCGTCCTTCAGACCGAAAAATTGCATTCGCACCCGCGGCCCTTCGGTCGGCACACTAAACTTATCGTCGCCTGATTTACCACCTACGTGCGCCGATGCAAGGACGGGCGCTCGCGAACGGGCCGCGAGAGGCCGGCTTGCCGAGCTCACGAGCCGAATGAGCCTATGGCGTCACGAAGCGCTGTATCCATGGCTTCGAGGGGGGCGGAGCGGCCCATGGCGACGCGGGCCACGTAGGCCTCGAACTGCGCGGCGGCCTGGTAAAGAAGCATCCGACCGCCGTGCACCACCACGGCGCCGCCCTGGCGGGCCTCGTCGAGAAGTCGCGTGCGCACGGGCTTGTACACGATGTCCATCACGATCTGGCCACGGCGAAACGCCTCCCTCGGAACGGGGCTCGCGGGGTCGACGCCGGTCTGGCCGAGCGCCGTCGCGTTGATGACGACGTCGTAGGACCCGGCGCGCGTCACCTCGCTCCAGTCGGCCTCCGAACCCCCCACTTGCTCCGCGAGCCGCGCGGCCTTGGATCGATCGCGGTTCGCGATGGTGGTTATTGCGCTTCGCTGCGCGAGCCCGAACGCGATCGCGCGCGCGGCCCCGCCGGCTCCGATGAGCAGCACCCGCGCGCCGCCGAGGGTCCGCACTTCTTCGAGGGCGCGAACCGCGCCGATCCAGTCCGTGTTGTGCCCCACCAAATGGCCATCGTCGTTCACGATGGTGTTCACGGCGCCGATGCGCGCGGCGACCGGATCGAGCGCGTCGAGCAAGGGGATGACCTCCTGCTTGAACGGATGGGACACGCCCAATCCGCGGATCCCCAGGCCGCGCATGCCCGCCACCGCATCCGAAAGGTCGCGGACCTCGAAGGGTACGTAGGCAAACGCGAGGCCGAGCGCGCGGTAACCCGCTTCGTGCATCGATCGGCCAAGGGGGCTCGCCAGACGCGAGAGCGAGCCGCACAAGGTGACCGGGAGCGACATCGCTCAGGCCTTCATTGCTGCATCAGCGTCATCGGCGCAAACCAAACCACGGCGCCGAGTTGGTCATCGCCCACGAAGAGCCGCCCGTCCGGCGCGAACGCGATGGGCGCCGGGCGCCCGTGGTCCATGTTTCCGTCGTCCCAACCGGTCGCAAAGTCGAGCATGACGGTGGCGCTCGACGCGCTGGCGTCGAGCTCCGTCGCCGGCAAGGGTAACCCGGTCGCCGGGTCGAGCGCGATGGCGACCACGCGTGCTCCTTCCCAGGTGTCAAACACGCCATGGAGGGTCACGAAGACGCGATGGGACCACGGCGCGGGCCAAAAGCCGGTCTCGAAATCGAGTCCGAACGGCGTGTGCCCGATGACGAATCCGTCGATCTCCGGGGCCGTCGCGTTGCAATTGGGGGTGCCTAGCGTGTCCGAATACACCATGCCCAGGTAGGGCAGGCCTTGTGTAGCGCAGCAAGGAAAGCCCCAGTCGTCACCGGGGCGAACGGGGACGAGTTTTTCCCGTCCGCCCTCGGCGCCGGAGAAGTCCTTCGCGAGCTCCGCGGCCAAGCAGACGTCGTGGTCGGACTCGCAGCGAATCGCGATCGGGTTTCGAAAACCGCGCGCGACTTCCGTTAGTGTGCTGTCCGCGTTGAGGCTGAAGATCGCCCCGAAGAGGCGCTGGTTGGACGTGCAAATTTCGCCGTCCGTTCCCCCGTTGGTGATGTACACGGTACCGTCTCGCGCCGTGTCGAAGACTTTGGGCCAGTGCTCGTTCGCCTGCGGCGCGACCAGCGACGTGAGGGTCGTGACCACCTCGCTCGGACCCGAAGGGCTCCGATCGCCTGCGGCGATGGGAATTCGACGGATGGTCGTATCGTCTTGGTAATAGAGATACCCATTGGCGAACATCAGCCCCTGGGTGGACGGGAGGTTACCGAGAAAGGTCAAATTCGCGTCGGCAACGCCGTCATGGTCGTCATCCGGGAGAATGACGATTCCGGCGCTCCCGTCCCCCGCGCCGCCCGTGGTGCTGCTGGTCGGCGAGGCGGCGAAGAGGTCGCCGTCCGGCGCGAACTTGAGCTGCCGCACGGTCTTGACGGTCGCAAAGTAGTGCGCGCAAAACCCCAAGGGCACCGTGAGCCAGCCGAGCTCGTGCCCATCCGCCCCCGGCACGATGACCGGCCCTTGCGCCGTCGAGACGACCGAACCCGGCAGCGCGCAGAACGTACCCGCCGCGGCCGCCGAATCCGGGGTGGTCTTTCCGTCGACCTGCCCGTGCGCGTCGCTGAGCCCACCGGCCTCCGGGGCGGGCGGCGCACCATCCTGCGCGCCGGCCTCGAGCACCGGCGCTTTAGTGCACGAAAGAGGCGACGCGGCCAACGGACCGGCGAGGAGTAGGAAAAGAAGGGTCGGAGTTCTGGACATTCGAACGACTCAAACGAAATGCGACAAGAAAACTGGGACGCCCAACCCCACAACGCGTGCCGCGATGCAACGACACACGCCCCGCTACCAAGACATCTTACCCCCGGACGGAGGCCGCCGCCCCGGACGCTGGCGCCGCCTCCGCACCGCGACGGCAAGCGCCCCCAACGCGGCGAGCGAGAAGACCGTCCCCCATGCCGCCGCCCGTGCCGCCGCGGGTAGTGCCCCGAGCGGAGACGGCGCAGCTGCTCCCTTGAGCGTCATTGGGCGATGTTCCACCGTTCGTCACCGAGCCACCGGACCCCGACGCCGTCGCGCCTGCCCCACTCGGCCCCCCGCCGGCACTCCCCGACGCTCCCACACCGTTCGTTCCGCTCACGTCGCCGCTCCCGCCCGCGGCGTTCGTTCCGCTGGTTCCCGTGGCGGCATTCGCTCCGCCGGCTCCCGTGGCGGCATTCGTTCCGGAGGTATCGCTACTTGCGCCCGTGACGCCCAAGGCACCGCTGGCGTTCCGGTGGTTTCACTTGCAATCGGCGGATCGCCGCAGGGCCCTCGTTTCTGTGGGCCCCCTGAACTGTCCTGGGACATCCATGCCGTGGGCGCGTCGAGGCTGAAATGCGCGTGCGCTGGGGCCGCCACAAAAATGGCCGTCGCGCCGGCCGCCAACGCGCCCGCCATCCGCCGGCAACCGATACTGCGCCTCGATCGAACTCCAAGCATCACGAACCTCACTCCGGCAGACGCGCCGACGATAGGGTAGCGCAGGGATCGCATGGCGTTTGCGATTCTTCCGCGCAGAGCCGGCGGATACAGTGGGCTCGCCGCCTAGAATAGGGGGATTCTTGTGCCTGCAGCGGAATGCGGGAGCGGTGAGAGCGCATCCGTAGGGCACGGAGCCCGGCGGCACGCACGAACGGGACTGCACACGAAATTTGTCCCGGGCAAGCGCCTCGACGTATCGACCGAAGGGATGCGCCGGCACGCACAGCTTGCACGGAGACTCGGGCCGCCGCCTCTCCTCCTCCTCGTCCTCCTCGCGCTCGACGGGTGCGCCGACACGTCGCTGCCTGGAACATTGCTAGGCACGTACAAAGTGGTCGGCCAGAGTCAGACCAATACGTGCGGTCTCGGGGCGCCGGATCCGTGGACGTTCGATGTCCAAATCTCGAAGGATGGAACGACCCTGTATTGGAGCTGGCTCGACGGCAGCCCGCCCGTGTCGAGCCCGCTGAACGCCGAGCTACAAGCCACTCTCACCGCGTCGCAGCAGGCCAACGTGGACGGCACCGCCGATGGAGGCCTCGGGGCCTGTACGATGGATCGAGACGACACGATCGCACTCACCCTCGGAGCGGAATCGCCGCCCACGGGCTTCACCGGGACCCTTAGCTATGCGTTCTCCGTGCCCAGCGGATCCGATTGCGCGGACCAGCTGACGAGCGCGGGCGGCCAATACGACGCGCTCCCGTGCACCGTCGTCTACTCCATCACGGCGTTGCGCCAGTGAGTGCTCTTGAAACGCGATCTGAAACGCGATCAACGCGATCAAAGTGGGATCGGCGAGTGGGCGCGCGGCAGCGGCAGGGGGACGCTGGCGCGGACGATGCGTGTGCGCACCCGAAACGCAATCACCGAAAGCGCAGCCGCCGCGCTCGTGCTCTCCGCGACCCAGTGCAGCGGGATCGCCACCGGCGGCGACACATGCGCGCCCGGCGACCAGGACGGCGTCAGCGGGGGAACGTATGTCGTGCTGGTATCTGTGAGTGACACGGGGTTCGCCGTGGGTGGGGTCGACAGCGGATCGACCGAGCCGAATATCACCGCCCAAAATCTCGGGACGGTCACCTTGACGCTCACGAACACCGGCACCGAGCCCCACGACATGACGATTGGTTGCATCCCAACGGGCCTCCCCGCGGGCTGCCCGGCGACTTCGTGCTTTCCGGCCAATGCGAACATTGGGCCGCTCCAGCCGGGGAAGAGCATGACGACCACGTTCGTCACCCCCGCCGTCGAAGGGGCCTATCCGTTCGTCTCGGACCTGGCGGGCGACACATTCACGAGCTCCGACGGCGGCGTGACGGGCTTGATTGGCGAGTTCGTACTGATGTGAGCCCCCTCCACGGACTTCGTTGTGCCATCGTGGGGACGGTGGCGCTCACGTCGGCGCGCGCGATCGCCGACGTCGTCGCCGCGGAGCCCGAAGCCCCCATCGAAGCGCCCTTTCCGGAAGGTGAGCCGCCCCTCGAGACGCAGGTCGTACTGCAGCTGGTCGTCGGCGCATCGGGTCACGTCGAGTCGGCCGTCGTGACGTCCCGCGCACCCCCGGGCGCTCCGGAGTCATTCGACGCCGCCGCGCTGAAAGCAGCCATGAAGGCTCCATTTCGACCGTCGACGCGCGACGGTCGCCCGCTTCGATCACGCGTCGAATACGTGGTCGTGTTTCACCCGCCCGCGGACGCGGCTTCGGCGGCGGACAGAGCCTCCGGGGCCCCTTCGACGGCGGCCTCGCCGGCGTCCGCGCAATGGGCCCGCTCGGTCTCGCCCGCGCCGAGTCGAGCTCCAGCGGTATCGCGCCCCGTGACCACCGACGAGCAGGACGAGGACTATGCCCAAGTCGTGCAAGTGCGCGGCAAGGGCTGGTCGTCGCCACGTGGCCTCGGAGACCTGCGCGTGAAGCGCGAACTCCTGGACGCCTCGCCGCGGCAACAAACGAGCGAAATGCTCTCGGCGGCGCCAGGATTCTTCGTCGATCACGAAGACGGCGAGGGCATCGGCAACGACGTCTTCCTCCGCGGTTTCGACTTGGAGCACGGCTCGGGAATCGAAATGCGGGTCGGCAACATCCCCATCAACAGCCCCGTCCACGTGGCGGGGCAGGGGTACGCCGACGCCAACTTCATCATTCCCGAGGTGGTCCGAAGCATCCGCGTCCTCGAGGGACCGTACGATCCCCGACAAGGCGATTCGGCCATCGTGGGCAGCGCCTACTTCGACCTCGGGGTTCCCGATCGGGGTAGCGAGATCCGGACCACGTATGGCTCCTTCAATCAGGCGCGCGTCGTGGGGATTGCGGCCCCCGAAGGGGCGGACGAGGAGACGTTCGCCGCCTTCTCGTTGCGAAATACGGACGGCTTCGGTGAAAACCGCGCCTCCCAGTCGGCGTCGATGAACGCGCAGTATGGCTTCGACGCGGGCGTGCGAGACCACGTCCGGCTCCTTGCCACCGCGTACGGCGTCCGCGCAAGCTTGGCCGGCGTCGTCCGCCAGAACGACGTCGACGCGGGGCTCGTCGGATTTTACGATAGCTACCCCTATTATGCGCAAAACCAGGGCGTGCAATCGTCCCGCGTGATCGTCGGCGCCGACTTCGACCACGTGGCGCCGAACGGCTCGCGTTTCGAGTTCGCTCCCTGGGCCATGTTTACGGATTATCGAACTCGCCAGAACTTCAGCGGCAATATCTACAGCTCCGAGCTCGACCCGGAGCTCGCTGGCGGGCAAGGCGATCTCTGGGAGGCTCAAAACCGAGAGTCGGCGGCCGGCGCGACCTCTCGATTCCACGCGGCGCCGTGGCGCCTGGGCCCCGCCGTCGAAGCCACCGTCGAGCCGGGCGTGTACGTGCGGGCGGGGCACACCGACCAGACCAAAAGCCTCCTCCGTCCTGACACGCTGGTCGCCTGGGACCGCCGACTCGATGCCGGGCTCGACACACTGGACACGGGCGCCTATGTGGACCTGGATCTGCGCTTCTGGAAGCGCCTGCGCCTGTCGGGGGGCGTGCGCGCCGACTTGCTTCATGTCTCGGTCGACGATCACCTCGGGTACGACGTCCCCGGACCGTTGTCCCAAGGAATACCGGGTTCGACGCGCGCGACGCAGGGCATCGCGGCGGGGCCGCGGGTGACCGCGGAATACAATATTACGCCAGGGCTTTCACCCGTCGTGTCGTATGGCGAGGGGTTTCGTTCGCTCGACGCGACGGCCAACGCGGTCACGGCGCAGGCGCTCTCCGCGGCTGCCACGGTCCAGCCGGCCATCGCCGGTGCGGCGTCGATCACGAGCCTCGACCCGAGCCTCCACGAAGGGGCCTCGCCGTATTCGAAAGTTCGTTCCGCCGAAGCCGGCTTCCGCGCTCGTTCGCCGCAGGAACGCTACACCGTGACTCTTTCGGCGTTCGAGACGTGGGTCGCCAACGAGCTCGTGGCCGAGGCCACGTCGGGCGGCTTCGCGACCGAAGGGCCGAGCGTCCGGCAAGGGATCGTCGGATTGGCCGTCGCGAAGCCCTTCGATTGGCTCCTCGCGTCGGTGGCCGGGTCCGTATCCTCCGCGACGTTCACGACCTTGGTCGTGGGGGTGTCCCATTACGTGCCGAACGTGCCGCCCGTCTTGCTGCGCGTGGACGTAACCGTTCGCGGCACGATCGTGCAGGTTGCCCGCCGTCCACTTAACGGGCGCATCGGCGCGGGATACACGTTCCTTGCGGGGCGCCACCTCACGGACGCGATCGTCGGTCCATCCAACAACGTCCTCAACGCCGGTGGCGCTCTACGCTATGCAAACGTCGAGCTCTCCATGGACGCGTTCAACGTTCTCAATTTGCGGTACAGCGATGACGAGGAATACTACGTATCGAACTGGAGCGTGAACCCGGGTACGGCGCGAGCGTCCTCCGCGATCCATTCCGTCGCGGCTCCCCCCCTTACGCTCCTCGGAACGCTGGCGCTTTATTTCTAAAGGACGCGATGGGCCCACCATCGGGGCTGAGCCCGCGTCAGAAGCACGATGAGCGCCCCTTCTCGAGTCCCACCGATGCCCTCATGTGGCCGCACTCGAACCGTCGAGCTGGTGATCTCCACGCCGTGTGTCACGCTAAAGGGGCGCCTCGATGGGCTCACGCAACGGTGTGCGGCCGAGCGGGAACACATCGCGGTCTGCGCTGGTTTAGCCCCTGAAAGAGTCCGTCATGGCCCCTCGATTCCTGCCGCTCGTCCTTGCGCTCGCGACCGCGATCGTGCCCGGAGCTGCCCTCGCACGCGGCGGCGGTCATGGGGGAGGCGGCGGTGGAGGCCACTTCGGGGGCGGCGGCGGAGGCCACTTCGGGGGCGGCAGTGGAGGCCACTTCGGGGGCGGCGGCGGAGGCCACTTCGGGGGCGGCGGCGGAGGCCACTTCGGGGGCGGCGGCGCTCATTTCGGCGGGACGGCCCGCTTTGGCGGCGGTCGCTTTGCGGGAGGCGTGAATATCGGCCCGCGCGGCGCGTGGGGCAGTCCCCACTGGGGCCGCGGATTTTGGGGTTGGGGCGGCCACGGATGGACGTGGATCGGAGGTCCGTGGTGGGTCTCGCCCGCGTACCCTGGTTGGGTGTGGATCGGCCCCCAATGGGTCTGGGACGGCACGCAATGGGTCTGGTCCGACGGCTATTGGGCGCCCACCGACTACTAGGCGCCGCGCGCACGAATCGCTGGTCTTGGCCCCCCCACCCGGCTTGCGCCGGTCGCGCGACGAAGGAAACGGGCGTCTTTCCTGCGGGGGAGCTCGAGGTGGAGCGGCATCGCTCCCCTCGACGTGACGTGCCAGCCGGTTCTGTCGAGCGGAGCCTTGCCGGAGGCAACGCGGAGCGAGACTCAGGGTGACCCCGGTTACTCATTAGGGTGACAAGGGGCTCCTACTCGTCTAGAGAGCGTCTCGTCCTGCTGGGGAGCTCGAGGTGGAGCGGTGGTGGAGCGGCATCGCTCCCCTCGACGTGACGTGCGGGCCCGTTCTGTCGAGCGGAGCCTCGCCGGAGGCGGAGCGAGACTCAGGGTGACTTGGGTCACTGACTAGGGCAAGCTCAGAAGAGAAGGACCTTCGCGGGTGGACATCGACAAGCGCAGCCTCACCCATCTCCAAACGCTAGAGGCCGAGAGTATCCACATCCTGCGCGAAGCCGTCGCCGAGTTCGAGAACCCGGTGATGCTCTATTCGATCGGCAAGGACAGCTCCGTCATGCTGCGGCTCGCGCAGAAGGCGTTCGCTCCGGCGCCTTTGCCCATGCCGCTCCTGCACATCGATACCACGTGGAAGTTTCGCGAGATGATCGCCCATCGCGACCGAACCGCGAAAGAGGTCGGCGCGGAGCTCATCGTTTACACGAACCCCGACGGCCTCGCGCAGAACATCAACCCGTTCGACCACGGCAGCAACAAATACACGACGGTCATGAAGACCGACGCGCTCAAGCAAGCCCTCACCAAGTATCGCTTCGACTGCGCATTCGGTGGAGCCCGGCGGGACGAGGAACGCTCCCGCGCCAAAGAGCGCGTCTATTCTTTTCGGGATCGATTCCACCAGTGGGATCCGAAAAAGCAACGGCCCGAGCTCTGGTCGCTCTACAACGCCCGCATAAACCTTCGCGAGAGCGTGAGAGTCTTCCCGCTCTCCAACTGGACCGAGCTCGACGTGTGGCTCTATTTGTGGACACAAAACATTCCCCTCGTGCCGCTCTACCTATCCAAGCCGCGGCCCGTGGTGTCGCGCGGCGGCACATGGATCATGGTGGACGATGCCCGCATGCCGCTCGAGGCCGGCGAGACGCCGGCGTTGCGGTCGGTGCGCTTTCGCACGCTCGGCTGCTATCCCCTGTCGGGAGCGGTTGAATCGTCGGCGCGGACGGTCCCCGAAGTCATTCAGGAGATGCTCCTTACGTCCGTCTCCGAACGGCAAGGACGCCTCATCGACCATGACGAGGACGCCTCGATGGAGAAGAAAAAGCGCGAGGGCTATTTTTGATGGCCCTGGACAAGGAACTCATCGAGTCCGACATCGAAACCTACCTCGCTCGATACCAGGACAAAGAACTCCTCCGTTTCGTCGCCGTCGGTTCCGTGGACGATGGGAAGTCGACGCTCATCGGGCGCCTGCTCTACGACACGGGGTCGGTTTACGACGATCAGCTCGCCGCCGTCCGCAAGGCGACCCACATGGCGGGGACCGACATCGATCTCTCGCTCCTGACGGACGGCCTCGCCGCCGAGCGCGAGCAAGGCATCACCATCGACGTTGCCTACCGCTATTTCAGTACCAAGACGCGCAAATTCATCATCGCCGACACGCCGGGACACGTCCAGTACACGCGGAACATGGTCACCGGGGCGTCCACCGCCGGGGTGGCCGTGATTCTCATCGACGCGCGTCTCGGCGTCCTTCAGCAGAGTCGGCGGCACGCTTACATCGCGTCGCTTCTCGGGATACCGCATCTCGCGGTCTGCGTGAACAAGATGGACCTCGTCGGGTATGACCCGTCATCCTTCGCGCGCATTCAGGCGGAGTTTTCGGCATTCACGAAGAATCTTTCGTTTTCAAAGGTGACCTTTTTTCCCATCAGCGCGCTGACCGGCGCGAACTGCGTTCATCGCAGCGAAGCGATGAGGTGGTACGAGGGACCGACCGTCCTCGAGTTTCTCGAGACCGTCCCTGTCCAGGATGAGCGCAACCTCGCGCACCTGCGCTACCCGGTGCAGTACGTCTCGAGGCCGAACCTCGAATACCGCGGCTTCGCCGGACGGGTGGCCTCCGGGATCGTGCGCAAAGGAGACGCGGTCACGGTCCTGCCTTCCGGGAAGACGAGCCGCGTGAAAGCAATTGACGCGTTCGAAGGCGAGCTCGCCGAGGCCTTCGCACCCCAGTCCGTGACCCTCCGGCTCGAGCACGAGATCGACGTCAGCCGCGGCGACATGCTCGTTCATTCCGAGGACCTTCCCCGCGTCGCCCGGACGTTCGACGCGCATTTGGTGTGGATGCACGACGCGGCGCTCGATCTCGGCAGAAGCTATTTGCTCAAGCACACGACCCAGACCGTCCGCGCCGACGTGGAGCGCGTCCACTGGCGAAAGGACATGGACACGCTCGGCGAGACGCCCACCGCGACGCTCGCGCTGAACGACATCGGTCGGGTGACGCTGACGGCACACAGGGAGCTCTTCCTCGACCCGTACGACGCGAACCGGGAGACGGGATCCTTCATCCTGATCGACACCCTCTCCAACGGGACGGTCGCCGCGGGCATGATCCTCGGGGAGACGGCGCGCGCGCTCGACCCGTCCAACGCCGGCACGGAGACGCGCGAAGCGAACGCCGGACGCTCCCTCGTGACGGACGAAGTCCGGCGCGCCCGCTTCGGTGCGTCGGGCGGCGTGGTCCTCCTGATTGCGGCAACGGATTCACAAGGCGAGGCGCTCGCCTTCGCGGTCGAGCGACGACTCTTCGAGTGCGGCGCGAGCGGCGCCGTGGTCCGAGGACGTGGGGGGCCGAGCCATCTCGCGGCGGCCGTCGCCGTCCGCGACGCGGGGTTGATCGCTGTGGTCCCGACGTCGTCACCGGTCGTGGACGGTCCTTCCCTCGCGGGCTCGTTCAATCGGCCGCGACTCCTCGTGGTCCGCGCGGACGCCGACGCAAAGGCGAGCGGAGCCGGAGAGGCGGCGCGAAGAGCGGCGAGCGGCGACATCGTGGTGGACCTCGACGCGGCGTCCCTCGACGAGAGCGCCGATGCTATCGTCACCGCGCTGCGGGATCGAGGATGGATCGGCCAGACCATCCGCTCGAGCTGACGAGCCGGCCGTCACGCCACAGCGCTCGAAACGAGGCTGAAACGTCGCGCCACGTTCGACCGCGCGAATGGAGTGGCATCGCGCTGGACCTTGCCGCGATAATCCCCCCACTCGAATGCCGACGGAAGTGGTGAGCACCAATCACAAAGCCCTCGCGATCAACCTGGATCCAAAGCGATACGGGACGTTTGCGGAGATCGGCGCGGGGCAAGAAGTCGTCCGGTGGTTCTTTCGGGTGGGAGGGGCGGCAGGCACGATCGCCAAGAGCATCTCCGCGTACGACATGGAAGTCAGTGATGCCATCTACGGCCGCTGCGATCGCTACGTGTGCCGGGCGCGTCTCGAGAGCATGCTGGGATACGAGCACGAGCTCAACCTGAAGCGGCTGAAAGAGACCCGCGGTGACGCGACGGCTTTTTTCACGTTCGCCGACACCGTTTCGGCGCGAAACTACCAAGGCACCAACGAGTGCCATGGTTGGATGGGCGTGAGGTTCCAAGCCCACCCCCGCGATCAAGACAGCCAGATCATCCTGCACGTGCGGATGCTTGATACCGAGAATGCTCTCCAACAGGAGGCGCTGGGGATCGTCGGCGTCAACCTCTTGTACGGCGCGTTCTTCGCGCACGAGCCGGAGCAACTCGTCGAGTCCCTCCTCGACAACCTGACGACCGCGCGGATCGAGATCGACATGATCGAGCTCTCCGGGATCGAGTTCCGGCACGTCGACAACCGCGTGCTCAGTCTGCAGCTCGTCCAGATGGGCTTGAGCAATGCCGCCATGTTCGGCGCCGACGGGGCGGTGCTCCAGCCATCCGAAGTGCTCCACAAGAAATCCATTTTGGTCGAGCGGGGGAGCTTTCGCCCGGTCAGCCATGTGAACGTCGACATGCTGCGCTGCGCCCGCGATCAGTTCGTCAAGCGGCCGGGCGTCGACGGAGAGAGAGTCCTCGAGCTGGCCGAGATCACCATGCGAAACCTCATGGCGGCCGGAGCGATCGATTATCGCGATTTCCTCGCCCGCGCGGACGTCCTCGCCGCCCTGGGAAAGACGGTGATTATATCGAACTACTTCGAGTACTACCGGCTCGCCGCGTATCTCGCGCGCTACACCAGCAGCAAGATTGGAATCACGATGGGCGCCGCGAGCTTGCTGGAGCTGTTCGACGAGAAATATTATACCCATTTGGAAGGCGGCATTCTCGAGTCCTTCGGGCGACTCTTCAAGAACGACCTCCGGCTCTACGTCTACCCTTTCCTCGATCCGGCCTCGGGAAAGCTGCAAACGGTGAGCAACCTCGAGGTCGCACCCGAGCTACGCAAGCTCTACGGTTACCTGGTGGATCGCGGTTGCATCGAGCAGCTCGAAGACCATCGGCCCGAGTATCTTCCGATTTTCTCGCGCGACATCTTGAGAAAAATCAAGGATCGAGACCCGAGCTGGGAAGACATGGTGCCGAAGGAAGTCGCCGCCGTCGTGAAGCGACGCGGATTCTTCGGGTATCGAAAGCCCCTCGCTTGACCCATGGCCATCGAGGGCCGCGCCGGCAGCGGCTGGATCTCCGGCATCGACATGGAACAGGCGCGTCGCGCGATCAATCGCCGGACGCTGGCCCTCGCCGTCGCGAGTGACCTTGATTATGTGGAGTCTCCCTCGCAAGACCACAATGGGAATTCCGTGCGGGCCAAGCTGGGCGTCCGGGGCGGCGCGCGCACCGAGACGTATTCGATCGTCCTCTGGGCCGTAGACGGCAAGCACGGCATTTTCAGCGAGTGCTCGCGGTGCGTTCCGGTCTTCGGTCCGTGCGCGCACGTGGCGACGCTGATCGTCGATGTCGCGCTCTCGCCCGAGCTCCGCGCGGCGCTGCTCGAAGGCCGCCCGACCGCAGAGACGTGCGCCGGAGCCATCGAACGGCGCGCCGCCTACAACGTCGAGTGCACCTTCGACAGCACGCTCGGCGCATGGCTCTTGCCGGCGACCGGCGCCGTCAAGGTGGAGATCGCGGCCAGTCCGTTCGTCCAGAGCAACGTCTACCTCGGACGCTCGTACGGTGATCGGCACGACCCCGCCGACGCGCGCGCCATCGCGATCGCCGTCCGTCGTTCGGGCGAGCGGAGGCTCCTGTCGGCCCGCGAAATCACGACCCTCGCGCTCGCTCCGCGCGACCGCCGCGTCGTCGAGCACGCGCGCGACCTCGGGCAGGGCCGCAAGGCGACGTACGCCATCGGCGTCGACGCATCGCTCACGCTCGAGGCCATGCGCGCGCACGGGGGGATCTTCGCCGAAGGCCACAAGCGCCTGCTCGAATTTCGCCCCGAAGTGCTGCGGCCCACCCTCGTGCTCTTGCGCGCGGACGAAGGGCCCTCGCCGGCGCCGGCCGACGCGCTCTCGGCACATTGGGTCAGCGCCGACGGCGCGAGGCGCTTCGCGTTCGCAGACTCCGTGTTCTTCCCCGGCCCATTTGCTTTCGTCTGGATCCGGAGCGGCGCGCTTTACCCGGTCGGGAGCGACGTCGACCCTGACTTCGTGCGCGAGCTCGTGCGGGCGCCCGTGCTCCGCGTTCCGCCCGGGCGGATGAAAGACGCGGGGACACGACTGCTTCGCGCCACCCGCGGCCGCGGCATCGCGTTGCCGAGTCACGAGGCCTTCGGCCTCGCGCCCGTGGAGACGCCCCGCATCGTGCTCCGCCTCACCGGAGAGCCGTTGGATCTCACCGCGGAGCTCATCGCGGTCTACCGGGCGCGTCAGATCGTGCTGGAGGGTCCGCCCGACACGAACGCCTCGGGTTCGACGGAGAGCGACGCGAGCGAGCGGGATCTCGAGTGCGAGGGCAGAGCGCTCGCTCACGTCGCGCGAGCCGGGCTCGCCCTCGGCCGGCCGAAGGGGGCCGAGCACGAACCGGCGAGGCGCTCGGTGTCCGGCGAGGAGGCGGTGGCCTTCTGGCAGACGGGCCTATTGGCTCTTCGCGCGCGCGAAGACCCGGCCGTCGAGGTGGAGCTGTCCGAGCGGCTCGCTCGCGTCCGCATCGGGGTGCCGCTGAAGGGACACGTCCGCGTGGCGCTCGAGGGCAACTGGCTCGACACGCGCTTGGAGTTTGCCTCGAACGAGCTGCCCGTCGAGCTCGAAACGATACGCACGGCGCTCTCGCGCAAGCAGCGCTGGGTCACCCTCAGTGACGGTACGCTCGCGCAGATCTCGTCCTCCGTGGAAGCCCTCGCCGCGCAGGCGGAGAGCGCCATGGCCGGGCGAGCGCGGGCGCGCCTGCCCATGCACCAACTCGGGCGCATCGACCGGTGGCTCGAAGACAATGACGGCAGAATCGATGCCGCGGTCGATGCGCTGCGCACCAAGCTGCGTGCGCTCGCCGTCGCTGCAGCGCCGGAAATGCCGGATGGCCTGCGCGCGACGCTGCGACCCTACCAGCGCCTGGGCGTGGCGTGGCTGCAGTTTCTGCAAGCGCTCGGAGCCGGAGGAATCCTCGCCGACGACATGGGCCTCGGCAAGACGATCACGACGCTGGCGTTTCTCCTGCGCCGCAAGCAGGCCGAAGGGCCGGCGCCGAGTCTCGTCGTCTGCCCCACGTCGGTGGCGACCAACTGGGTGCGCGAGGCTGAGCGCTTCACGCCTGACCTTCGCGTCCTCTTGTACACAGGGCCTGGGCGCGACCCCGGCGCGATCGCCGCAAGCGACCTCACGATCACGACGTACGCCATCTTGCGGCGCGACATCGACGTTCTTGCTCCGATACCCTTCCGCTGCGCCGTGCTCGACGAAGCCCAGAACGTCAAGAACCCCGACAGCGAGACGGCGCGCGCGGCGAGGCGCCTGGATGGGTCGATGCGACTGGCGCTCTCCGGCACGCCCGTGGAGAACCGCCTGCGCGAGCTCTGGTCGCTCGCGTCGTTCGCGAACCCGGGCATCCTCGGCACGTCGCGCGCCTTCGAGACGCGATTCGAAAAGCCCATCGCCGCCGATCGCGAGAGCCCCCTCGCGCCCGAGCTTCGCGCCATCGTTCGGCCGTTCCTCCTGCGGCGCACCAAGAACGACGTGCTCGCGGACCTCCCGGCGAAGACGGAAATCGATCGGGTCGTCACGCTGAAGACCGACGGCAAGCGTCTGTACGACGCGCTCGCGCACACGCTCCGCGCGAGCGTGGCCAAAGACATCGAAAAGCGCGGCCTCGCGCAGAGTTCGCTCAGCGTCTTCACGGCGCTCACGCGCCTCCGGCAGATGGCGTGCGATCCGCGTCTCGTGGACCCTCGGTTCGCCCCCGCGGACAGCGCCAAGCGCGGGGCCTTCCTCGATCTCGTGCGCGAGCTCGTCGCAGAGCGGCGGCGGGCTCTCGTATTCTCGCAGTTCGTCGAGCTCCTGACCCTCTGGCGCCGCGACCTCGACGCGGAGGGCATTGCCTACGAATACCTCGACGGAAAGAGCACCCGTCGAGACGCGATCGTGAACCGCTTCCAGGAGGGCCAGGCCCCACTCTTTCTCATCTCACTCAAGGCGGGAGGCGCCGGGTTGAACCTTACGGCGGCCGATACGGTCATCCATTGCGACCCGTGGTGGAACCCGGCCGTCGAGGACCAGGCGACCGATCGCGCGCACCGTATCGGGCAGAACAAGGCGGTCACGGTCGTGCGCCTGGTGGCGAGCGGCACGATCGAAGAGAAAATCCTCTCGCTCAAGGCCAAAAAGCGGGAGCTCACGAGGGCGGTCATCGGCGACGACGCGCGAGCGCTCGCGGGGATCACCGAAGCCGACATTCGCTTGCTGCTCGGCGACGCCGACGGCGAGGACGATGACATGCTCGAAGAGGAGTTCGCGACGCGGGACGACGAAGGACCGCCGCACCGGCGCGCCCCCACCGACGCGATCGCAACCGCGAAGCGGCCCCTCGGACCCGAGTTCGCCGCGATCGCGTTGCAGGCTCGACGCTGGCTCGAGACGACCGGGCGCCTCGAGAGCGAGCTCGCTGCGATCGTGGAGATCCCCGTCCCGTACGCGTCGCGTCTCGCAAGGGGCGAGCCGTTCCCCTGTTCGCGGGCGATCGCCGACCGCATTCGGTCACGACTGCGAGACTGGTGACGCCACCCGGAGTGGACTCCGCTTCCTCTTTGCGTACCCTGCCACGCCAAGGAGACTCTCATGCGCGTTGCCCTCGTCTCGACATGGGTCCTGCTAGCCGCGTGCGGCGGGTCGAACAAACCTGCGGACGCACCCTCGACGGACACATCGTCGCTTGAGTCGACGAAGCCCTCGTCCTCCAAGGACACGCCGTCCGCCTCGGATTCGACAGCAGCCGCGGCTTCTTCAGAGCCGGCCGCGGCCGCGTCCGCTCCAGCCGAGGATGCACCGGCGCCTGCCCACCCTGCGCCGGCCGTCACGGGGTCGATCGACGGCAAACCATTCGCACCGACGCTCGCGCGCGTCACCGCGAAGATGCAGAAAGACGGGAGAATCCTTCTTACCCTCGACGAAGGGACGGACTGCTCGAGCTCGAGCGATGCCACGCTGACGATGATGGTTCCTTGGCAGGACGGTTACAAGGCGGACCTGGGCTCGCTCAAGCGGTCCACCAAGAAGGGGCAGGGGGAAATCGGGTTCGCACGCGCTGCGGGCGGCGGCAAGAAGCGGATGTCCAAGACGTTCAAGCCGAGCGGGACCGTGACCATCGTGAAAGCTCCCATGGAAGCGAACGCGGTCGGTAAAATGAAGATCGACCTGCAAAGTGGGGACTACATGCTCGCGGGCGATCTGGACATCCAAGTGTGCGTGGCTCCCAAGTAACGGCAATTGTCCGCGTTCGGGGGGCGATGAGCACCCCTATGGTAGACACCGTCGACAGAGGGTCTCTCCCATGCAGCCTCCTCCGATCGAGCCGCTCCCGCCTCTCTTGACGCTCAACACCAAAGTGGCGCTCCTGGGGATGGGCTCCGCCGCGTTGACGACGCTAGGAATCTTCTTTCAAAAGCTTAACGGCGTTCGCGCGGGAAATGCCTACTTCAGCGGATGGCTTTTCCTGGCGACCGTCTGCTTTTTTCCGACCTTCGTGATCGCGAACAAAGTCTTCCTCATGGGCGGGAGGATGTCCCTTTTCGTGCCGGCGACGGCTCTAACCTACGTGTTCACGATGTTCGTGGGCTCGTTCTACTTTGGCGAATCGATCCCTTCGGGAAGATGGATCGGCTGCGCCCTCATCGTCGCGGGCGTAATCGCCGTCGTACGCAGCTGATCCCTCATTGGCCAGCGGGGTGTAGTGGCAGGATCTAAACTTCAGCAATACACGATGCGGACGCGGTCACATCGTTTGGATCTAACGCTCTCTGCCTCCGCGAGCAAACGTGCGTTTTCAGCTCGCCGCGGGTGACGCGACGTCCGCGATGACGACGTGATGGAAACGGAACCAGCGGCGCGAAGTTGCGCTAGGGGCCGCGATCCAACGGAGTGCGCGTTCGCGACCATCCCGGTCGGAGCGCACGACGAACCCGCGCGTCTCGAGCAGGCGCCGCATCGCATCAGGCTCATACGAGGCTCGCTGGGGCTCACCGGAT
The DNA here is from genome assembly GCA_963831555.1 of uncultured delta proteobacterium. Classification (GTDB taxonomy): domain Bacteria; phylum Myxococcota_A; class Polyangia; order Polyangiales; family Polyangiaceae; genus Palsa-1150. The sequence goes on along the minus strand of CAWHQT010000002.1, from coordinate 398,407 downwards.
CGCCATGAGACTTTCGAAAGTATCCCCCGTACCCGGCTCGGTTCGTTGTAGGTCGCAAAGAGCCGGCTTCCTGGAGCGGAGCGCTGCGCGATCGCGTCGATGGATGTCTCGACCTCGCGCGCAAGCAGGTACGAGATGACGCCTTCGAAGATCCACGCCGTCGGCACGTTCGTCTGGTGGCCCGCACGGGCGAGGACGTCGCCCATCCGCTCTCGCGTGAAATCGACCGGCACGTAGCGGAGCCCGCGCGTGAGCGGACGAAGGCCCGCCGTCTGGCGTTGCTTGAAGCGTTGGGTCGCCGGATGGTCGACCTCGAAGGCCACGCTCTCGGAGAGCTCCGGCATCCGATACGCTCGCGCATCGAGGCCGGCGCCGAGCAGGACGAGCTGGTGTCCGGGCGGCAATGCCCGCAGGCCCTCGTCGATCTCCGCGGTGCGCGGCCCCATGAGGTATTCGGTGGACTGCGCAACGAGCCCGAGAAGCGCTTGGCGCACCGTCCGCGGCCACTCGCCACGAATGCGCCACTCGACGGCTTCGCGGCAGTCATCCGGCAGGAGCTGCAGGGCAAAGGGATCACTGAAACCGCGCACATTTCCGTGCGCGTGCGCAAGGGCGCGGCCCATGGCGACATAGGAGGCGGTGGCGCTGGGGCGGTCGGCGCGCATGCGAGTGGAGAGGGCTCTGGCCGCGTTCGCGACGTGACCGCGCGTGCGCGACGGCGAATGCTACCATCCGTTCGAGATGCTCGCCCACGACGTCCGCTACGGGCTGCGCGACTATTTGTCGTTCGAGGCATCGAGCAACGTCAAGCATGAATACGTGGGCGGGCAGATTTACGCGATGGCCGGAGGAACACCCGAGCATGCGGCGCTGGCCGCGGCATTCCTCGGACAGCTCTACATTCAGCTCCGCGGGGGGAGGTGCCGCCCTTATGATGCAGACCTGCGCGTGCGCGTCCGGGAGGCCGATCTGCTCACGTATCCCGATGTCACGATTGTCTGCGGACCCGTCCAGCGTGACGTGGAGGACCCGTTGGCGGTTCTTAACGCCACGGCAATCGTCGAGGTCCTGAGCGACAGCACTGAACGCTACGATCGCGGCTCCAAGTTCGAGCACTACAAGAAGCTGCAATCGCTGCAGCACTACGTGCTCGTTTCGCATGTGGAGCGCCGGATCGACACATGGACGCGGGCGGCCGGAAATGCATGGACGTGTGAAACCGCGCGAGACGGCGCGCTTGCGCTGTTGCCGTCGGTCGGCGCGAAGATCGACGTGCGTGAGTTGTACGAGGCCGCCGCCGAGCCCCCGGCATAGTCGCGCAATTCGGGGCCGAGGAAACGGCATCGACCCGCAGCCGCCGCCGCTCGCTGGCGGATCGCAAGCATGCAGCCCGAGGGGAAGGCCGGCGGGGGCCTTGCTTACGAGCAACCGGGCATCGCTTACGCGCAGCGGGCCATCGCTTACGCGCAGCGGGCCATCGCTTACGCGCAGCGGGCCATCGCTTACGCGCAGCGGGTCATCGCTTACGCGCAGCGGGCCATCGCTTACGCGCAGCGGGCCATCGCTTACGCGCAGCGGGTCATCGCTTGCCCTCAGCGGGCCATCGCTTGCCCTCAGCGGGTCATCGCTTGCCCTCAGCGGGCCATCGCTTGCCCTCAGCGGGTCATCGCTTGCCCTCAGCGGGGCATCCTTTGCGTCCAACGGTCCATCCTTTGCGCTCCGCGGGGCATCCTTTGCGTCCAACGGTCCATCCTTTGCGCCCAGCGGTCCACGGCTCGGGGCCAGCGGTGCGTCGCTGAAGCCAAGGAGCCACCCTTCGAGGCCGAGCGGCGATCGCTCGACGCAAGAGGGGCATCCTTTGAAGCCCGGCAACCACCCCTTGAGGCCGAGCGGTACATCCTTCGAGGCCAAGGCGCACGGGATGGCGTGGAAGGATCACGCGATCACGAGCCAGGGAAGAACGGCTTGCCCAGGGAGGCCGGCATGTTGACGCGGATGAACTCGGGCTTACGCGACATGAAGACCAGGACGACGATGGTCGACACGTACGGGAGCATCGTGAGCCATTGGCTTGCGATCTGTACACCTTCGCCTTGCAGATGGAACTGGAGCATGGTCACCCCGCCGAAGAGGTACGCGCCGAAGAGCACACGAGCAGGCCGCCACGTGGCGAACGTGGTGAGCGCGAGCGCGATCCACCCGCGCCCCGCCACCATGCCCTCCACCCAGAGGGGCGTATAGACAATCGATAGGTAGGCTCCCGCGAGTCCGCAGAGAGCGCCTCCCGCGACCACCGCGAGGAGCCGGATGCGCCGCACCGGGTAGCCGAGAGCGTGCGCGGACTCGGGCGACTCGCCGATGGCGCGCAGCACGAGGCCCCGGCGCGAGCGCTGGAAAAGCCACCCGAGCGCGGCGGCGACCGCAATGGCAACGTACACCATCGGGTGTTGCCGGAAGAGGGCGGGGCCGAAGAAGGGCACGTCGCCGAGCACCGGAAGCTTGTAGACCGGCCGCTCCGAGAGCTTCTCCTGGGTGTACGTGACGCCGACGAACGCGGAGAAGCCCGTTCCGAAGAGGCTCAACGCGAGGCCCGTCGCGTACTGGTTGGTGTTGAGCCAGATGACCATCGCCCCGAAGCACAGGGCCATGCTCGCGCCGGTGATCGCTCCCGCGAGGAACGCGAGGCCGTCACTCCCGGTCTGTACCCCCGTAGCAAACGCGGCGACGGCGGCCACGAGCATCATGCCCTCGGCGCCGAGGTTGACGATGCCGGCGCGTTCGTTGATGAGAAGGCCCAGCGCGGCCAGCGCGAGGGCGGTCCCCGCGTTGAGGGTCGATGCGATGATGACGGCGAGCTCGTTCATCGGGAGGCGCGCTCGGCGTTCGATGGCCCCCGAACTTCGCCGCGACCGCCGGTGACAATCGCTCCCCTCACGTGCTCCCCTCCGACTTCGCGGCGTCGACGCGCACCGCAGGCGCTTCGGCCCGCGCGGCTCGCGTGCGCGTGAACCGTACCCGGTAGAGAATCAGCGTGTCGCAAGCGAGCAGCGCGAAGAGCAAGAGTCCCTGGAAGACGCCAGTCACCGACTTGGGGAGACCGAGGCGCGACTGCGCGAGTTCTCCACCGATGTAGAACATGCTCATCAAGAGGGCCGACAGCACGATTCCCACCGGGTGCAAGCGTCCCACGAAGGCCACGATGATGGCCGCGAACCCGTACCCCGCTGGCACATAAGGAGTGAGCTGGCGCAGCGGACCCGCCACCTCGAGCGCGCCGGCGAGCCCCGCGGTGGCGCCCGAGATGAGGAGCGCCGTCCAGAGCCCGCGCCTCGACGAGAAGCCCGCGTAGCGCGCCGCCGCGGGCGCGAGACCGCCGACCTGCAGCTGGAAGCCGGCGTACGTGCGAAAAACGAAGACCCAGAAGACGGCGACGAGCGCGAGGGCGATGAGCGCGCCGATGTCGGCGCGATATCCGGTCACGAGTCGAGGGATTCGTGTCGAGGCCGCGAACGTGATCGTCTGGGGGAAATTGTAGCCGTGGGGGTCTTTCCATGGGCCGTACACCAGGTAGCTGAGGAGCATGTCGGCGACGTAGACGAGCATCAGGCTCACGAGGATCTCGCTCGTATGGAATCGATCGCGGAGCATTGCGACGATGCCGGCCCAGACCATGCCGCCCAGCATCCCGGCGACCAGGATGAGGACCACGTAGAGACGGCTGCTGCCTTCGGTCACGTGCAACGCGACGCCGCCGCCGAAGATTGCCCCGAGAATGAACTGACCCTCGGCGCCGATGTTCCAGATGTTGGAGCGAAAGCACACCGCGAGGCCCAGCGCGATGAGGACCAGAGGGGTCGCCTTCACGGCCAGTTCGGACAACCCGTACGCGCTCTTCACCGGCTCGACGAAGAATACGCGCAGCCCGTCGATCGGGCTCTTGCCCAGGATCGAGAAGAGGCCAAAGCCGATCAGGAGCGTGATGACCACCGCGAAGATCGGCGACAGGACCGACATGACGCGCGAGGGCTCGGGCCTCGCCTCGAGCCTAAGCACGGGCGCGCTCGCCTGCGCTGTCAGCCTGTCCGGGCGGAGGCGCGCCCGCGGCGGACCCGGGCCAGAGACCGCTCATCCAGATGCCGACCTGCTCCACAGTGGCGGCGCTCGTCGCCATGTCCGGCGAGAGGCGTCCGCGGGACATGACCCGCAGCCGATCGGTGATCTCGAACAGCTCGTCGAGCTCCTCACTCACGACGAGGACCCCCGCCCCCGCGTCCCGCAGGCGCACGATCTCCGCGCGGATATCGGCCGCCGCGCCCACGTCGACCCCCCAGGTTGGCTGCGACACGACGAGCATCCGCGGCTTCGCGTCGAGCTCGCGGCCCACGATGAACTTCTGCAGGTTGCCGCCCGAGAGGCTCTTGGCGACGGCGTCGGGGCCTCTGGCCTTCACGCGGAACCTTCGAATGATGTCGCTGGCGAGGCGCGCCGCGCGGGAGAGCCTCAGGAGACCCGCCCTCGTCACGGCGGCCGTTCGCGTGAGCAACGTGTTCTGCGCGAGCGAGAGCGTCGGCACGGCGCCGCGTCCGAGCCAATCTTCGGGCACGAAGTGCATGCCCGCGCGCCGGCGCCCGCCCGGCGGCATCGCGCCGATGTCCGCCCCGAAGAGCGCGATGCTGCCGGCCGGCGACCGCGTGTCTTCGCCCGAGATGGCGGCCATGAGCTCTGGCTGGCCGTTCCCCGAGACCCCCGCGATGCCCACAATCTCTCCGGCCCGCACTTCGAAGTCGATGTCTTCGAGCGTGACCCCGAACGGATCGAGCTTGGGGAGGCGAAGGCCGGTCACCTTCAGCGCCACGCCCCCGGGATCGGACTTGGCGTGTTCGAAGCGCGCCGGCTCGGCGCCGATCATACGGCGCGAGAGGCTCGCGTTCGTCTCGTTGCGCGGGTCCACCTCGCCGGTCACGCGGCCCCCGCGAAGGACCGTGCACTTGTGGCAAAGCGCGCGAATCTCGTCGAGCTTGTGGCTGATGTAGAGAATCGAACAGCCGCCGGCCGCGAGCGTCCGCAACGTGTGAAAGAGTTTGTGCACGGCCTGGGGCGTGAGCACGCTCGTCGGCTCGTCGAGGATGAGCAGCGAGGGCTTCGTAAGCAGCGCGCGAACGACTTCGACGCGCTGCCTTTCGCCCACGGACAGCGAGTGAACGGGGCGCAGCGGATCGACGTCGAGCCCGTACTCGCCGGCCACGGCGCGCATGCGCTCGGTCACCGAGGCGAGCGTGTTCGACGAGGGGAGCCCGAGCCAGACGTTCTCGGCGGCGGTCAGCGTGTCGAACAGCGAGAAGTGTTGAAACACCATGGCGATGCCGAGGGCGCGCGCTTCGTGTGGATTGCGCACCGACACGCGCCGCCCGTTCCACGCGATCTCGCCTTCGTCCGGACGAACGGCGCCGTAAATGATCTTCATCAGCGTGGATTTGCCCGCGCCGTTCTCCCCGAGAACCGCGTGGATTTCGCCCGGCGCGACGTCGAGAGAAACGCCGTCGTTCGCCACCACCGCGGGGTAACGCTTGGTGATTGCTTTGAGCGACAGGCGGGGAGTCATGACCTAACCGGACGAAGGAACCTTCCCCTCCACGCCTTTGACGTAGAAGCCAATCCCGACGAGAAAGCCGTCATCCGCGGTCTGGCCGTCCTTGAGGACTTCCTTGCCCGACTGGTCCTTGAGCGATCCTTTCCAGATGGCGAAAGAGCCGTCCTTGAGGCCGGCTTTCACTTGATCGACCCTTGCCTTCGCCGCCGCGGGCACCTTGTCCGAAATGCTGACGAGGTCGATCGCGCCCTCCTTGACGCCCCACCACGTCTTCTCGCTTTTCCAGGTTCCGTTGAGCACGTCGTTCACGGCCTTGTGGTAATACGGCGCCCAGTTGATCGCGGCGGAAGCGAGGTGGGCGTTCGGTCCGAACTTGCTCATGTCCGAGTCCCATCCAAAGGCCCATTTGCCGGCCTTCTCCGCGGTCTGAAGCACGGCCGACGAATCGGTATTCTGCATCAGAACGTCCACGCCCTGGTTTATCAGGGCCTGCGCGGCTTCACTCTCTTTGGGCGGGTCAAACCACTTGTTGACCCAAACGACCCTCGTCGTAACTTTGGGGTTTACGCTCTGCGCGCCCAGCGTAAACGAATTGATATTTCGGATGACCTCGGGGATGGGAATGGACGCCACGACGCCGAGCTCGTTGGTCTTCGTCATGGATCCCGCCACGATTCCTGCGAGGTACGCCCCTTCGTAGGTGCGCGAGTCGTAGGTGCGCATGTTGTCCGCGGTCTTGTAGCCCGTCGCGTGCTCGAACTTTACGGCCGTCGCGTCGGCAGCCACCCGCAGCATCGGCTCCATGTATCCGAACGTCGTGCCGAAGATCAGCGCGTTGCCTTGGCCCACCATGTCGCGCAGGACGCGCTCGGCGTCCGCCCCTTCCGGCACATTTTCGACGAACGACGTGACGATCTTGTCGCCGAACTCCGCTTGCACCTCTTTGCGTGCGCGGTCGTGGGCGAACGTCCATCCCGCGTCGCCCACGGGACCCACGTACGCGAAGGCCACTTTGAGGGGGCCCGCGGTCTTGCCCGCCGAGGGATCGGGCACGGGAGCCGGTGCGGTGCTCGCGCCGGCCGGGTCCGGATTCGCGCTCTTGCTGCATCCCCAAAGGGCGGCGCCGGCGAGGATGCACGCGACGAACGACGGCAGACGCGGAAACGTCGAAGCGGTGGTCATGAAGTCTCCGATCGAACGATCCCCAGCTTGACCGGAATCAAGTGTCGACGGCGTTTCCTGTCGCGGTCACGCGGGATTCGTTCGGGACCGGGCCGCGTCGGGCGCGCCGAGTCGCGCGCCACGGGCGTCGAGAATCTTGGCGAACGATCGCAGCCCGAACTCCTCGACCGTGAGCCCCGTCTCCGCGATCTCGCTCGGACCAATCGCACCCGAATTGAGCGCACGAAGAAAGTAATTGAGGAGACCTTGCCCGGTCGCGGCGTCGTCGAACACGTCACCTTTCAACGTGGCTTGCCCGGACTTCTCCAGAAAATTGCGAAGGCGCTCCGCGGCGGCCGACAGACCTTCGAGGAAGAAGGAAAAACACGCCGCGTAGCGCACGGGCAATTGCGCGGGGTGAAGGTCCCACCCCTGATAGAACGCGCCTTCGAGGGAGTGCCGAATGCTCCGATAGGAGAGTTGCCACGCGGCGTGCACCGTGGCCCGATTGTCCTCGACTTGTTGCGCCGTCAAGCTGTCGCCGCGGTGCGGTCCGACGGGCATCACGTTGGTGGCCCCGTCGGACAGGAAAACCCCCGTCCCGGCGAACGCGAGGATCATGAGGCCCTTGGCCATGTCGCAAAGGGGATGCAGCATGCTCTGCCGAGCCGCCGTGACGTTGCAGGCCGCCGTGAAGTCGTACGTGCCGAGGTGCGCCCCCACGCAACGGCCATCACAGGCGCGCAGCAGCTCCGGCAACGCGAGGCGGCCGTCCGGGCCGAGGAGGGCCTGCGTCGTTTCGACCATGAGCTCCAGGACGAGCGCGCCCGGGGCGAGATGATGGCGGCGCTCGATCGCTTCAAAGAGCTTCACGAGGAGCCGCGGCTGCTCGACGATCGTGATCTTGGGCAAGGTCACCACGAAATTCTGGGGCAATTCGCCGCCACTCTTCGTGAGAAGCGCGTCGAGAAAGAGCTCCAGCGTCCTGGCCGCGCGCCGCTTGCATTCGTCGCCCAGGGACTTGATGCGAATGCCGATGAACGGAGGCAGGAGCTCCTCGGTCATGGCGCGGGCCACTTCGTGAGCGGCGCGCACGGCGACGGCGTCCTCCTCGGCGTCCGGACGCGTCCCGAAGCCGTCTTCGAAATCGATTCGAAAGTCTTCGACGGCTTCGCGTTCGAGTTTCTGCTGCACGCGCTCGTAGACGATGGTCGTGAGCCAGTCGCTCTCGATCCCGGCGGGCGGCGTCAAACCGACCCCGCGCGCGAACTCGGCGGGGTCCCGCGCGTACGTCGCCATCGCGCGCCTCGCGCCTTCCCCGAGCCGACGCGTGGTCTCCGCGCGGTAAAGCTGCGCGCCGCCGTACACCGTGTGAACGGGCTGCCTCGTGGAGCGCTCGCCGGGGTACGTAGCGCCGAGACGCGCGTTGGCTTCGCCGAGCGCGCGATATTCGATTGGGGCTTCGTCCAAGAGGCTCATGGTATTTCGGCTCGGTGACCCGTTGAGGTGGCGAGCCCCCTTCAGCTACCGCGGTATGCGGAATAGCTGAAGGGGCTCAAAAGCAGCGGAATATGGTACCGCACGGCTCCCGCAGAGGGGACGAAGATCACGTCGACGCGAGGAAAGAACGTGGGGCGCGAAGCGGCCGCAAAGTAGTCCCCCGTCTCGAAGGAGAGGCGGCAGGTTCGCCCGTCGAGCCCCGCGGCATCGGCGAGCTCGCTCACGCGCCCGTCCTGATTGGTGACGGCGGTCGCGATGCGTCGCCACCGGTCGGCGTCCTCGCCGACGTCGAGATGCACAGTCATGTTCCGGGCGGGACATCCCAGCGCGGTATCGAGCACGTGCGACGAAATCATGGGCCGAGCTTCTCCAGTCTTCGCAACGTGATTTGGGCCTGCTCGGCGGCCGCCTGCAGAAGCTCGACGGCCGGATCGTTGGCGAGCCTCGTGCGGAGCGCATCGAGCATCTCGCGAGCGCCCTTGCCGGTCGCGCAAATGATGAACGTGAAGCCGAAGCGCTCCGCGTACGCGCGATTGGCCGTCCCGAGCTCGAGCAGCGTGGACTCGTCCGCGCCTCGCACCCCGGACTGCTCCGCGCTCGACCAGGCCAGCGTCGGGGCGAATTTCGCGCGGAGTTCGGCGAGGTCGCCGCCGATCGGCGGATGACACGCGAAGGCCTCGAGGTAGTCCGCGCGCGCGAGCCCGGACCAGACCTCGCCCGCGGCGACCCGGAGCGCCCGCGCCGAACCGAAAGGACGCCGATCGAGCATGCCCGAAACCCAGCGTCGCGAGCCACAGCACCGCAGGAGCATTTCGTGGGCCGTCTCCGCGGACGCCGAATCGAGCGATTCGTGAGCGGCGGCGCCACCCGTCGGTTCAGCCATCGCGCGTTCCCCACAAGCGAAGACGGCTGACGCCGCCGTCCGGAAAGATATTCAGGCGCACGTGGGTCATGGGCCCGTGCGGCTCGATCTCGCGGCTCAGAAAGAGGCGGGCGTCGGCTTCGAGGGGCGTCGGCGGCAGGATCGCCGCCCAGAGACCCGCGTCGATCAGATCCGTGGTTCTCGCGTCGGCCCAGTCGACGCCCTCGATCGAGCAGCGCTCGGGGAAATTGCCCTTGTAGTGGTTGGTGTCCACTTCGATCACGCGCAACGTTCCCCTCGCCGCGAGCTTCACGACGAGCCAATCATGGCGGTGGTCCGGAGGCCGGCCGCGGCGCGTCTCCCAGCCTTCGCCCATGTTCCGAGCGCGCGAGGGCAGCAGCAGGCTGTTCATGCCGCCGAAGCGGGCGTCGGAACACGCGAGCGCGCGCGCGCCGTTTCGCAGCGCGCCCAGATCGACGAGTCCCGCGGACACCTCGGCGCGGCTCCGCTCGTCGAGCTCTGGAGCGGCGAAGTCCGGTTCGACTCGGCCGAACACCCGAAAGCGCGCGACGCCCCCATCGGGAAAAATCGAGAGCCTCACGTGCGTCACGGCGCCGGCCGGCTCGGCGGCAAAGATATTCTGGGATCCCGGCTTCAGCGGCACCTGCGAAAGGAGCGGGCGCCAGGCCATCGCGTGGAGGTCAGCCAAGGGCGTCGGCGTGGGCGCGTGAAGCCCGTCGACGGCGGCGAATGGCGGGTGGTTTCCGACGAAGTGCGCCGTGTCGATATCGAAGCCGTACACGCGGCCCGGAGCGCCCAGCTTGAGTACGCACCAGTCATGCCCGCGGCCGCGTTTGCGCCGGCTCTCCCAGCCGTCCATCCATTTGCCGCGTTCGGTGTACCGTTCTTCGTCGAAGTGCGCGCGACCGCGCAAGATGAGGTTCTCGACCCCGGCGAAATAATCGTCGCTCGAGCCGAGGGCTTCGCCCCCGAAGTCCGCCGCGGCGAGATCGACCAAATCCGTGAACGTGGCCGGCGCGTTCACGAAGCCTCCGACCGGTGCAGGAGGGGTACCCCGATCGGGCCGGCGGGGTGGACGCCGCCGTCGAACACCTTTTGCCCGCGCAGCCAGGTCTGGCGAACGGCTCCGACGAGCTCGCGGCCGAGATATGGCGACACGCGGTGGCGAAAGAACAATTCTTCGGCGACGACGCGGAATGCCGCGTCCGGGTCCCAGACGACGAAGTCCGCGTCGAAGCCGGGAGCGATACGGCCTTTGCGCGCCCCCACGCCCGCGAAGGCCGCCGGGCGCGCGCTCATCCACCGGGAGATATCGGCGAGGCTCGCGCCACGCCTCCGGGCCTCGGACCAGACCGCGGGCAGGCCGAGCTGCAAAGAGGCAATGCCCCCCCAGGCGCGCATGAAGTCGCCTTGTTCCGGGAGCTTCAGCGCCGGGAGACACGGGCTATGGTCGGTTATCACGAAGTCGATGACTCCGTCGAAGAGCGCCTGCCACAACTCTTCACGATTGCGGCGATCGCGGATCGGAGGTGCACATTTGAACTCGGTGGCTCCTTCGGGGATCGATTCGGCATCGAAACACAAGTAGTGAGGGCACGTCTCGACCGTGATCGGAAGGCCCTCGGCTCTGGCCTCGCGCAGCGTGGACAGCGAACCGGCGGACGAGAGATGCACGATGTGGACGTGGCAGCCCGTCGCGCGCGCGAGATTCACGAGCAGCCGGATCGCCGCGTCTTCCCACGCGGCAGGACGGGACTCGAGATACCCACTGTACGCGCGCGGATCGGCGGAAGGCGCTGCTGCGCCGAGATCGAGCTCGGCGTGCGCCAAAAGGGGCAACCCCAGATCGCGAAGGATGGGCATCGACGCGCGTAGATCGCTCTCGCTCGCGTTGGGGAAGTCGTCGATCCCGGAGTGCACGAGGAACGCTTTGCACCCGAGAACCCCGCCCGCCGCGAGCTCCCCCAGCGCGGCGGCGTTGCCCGGAACGACGCCTCCCCAGAATCCCACGTCGACGAAGCATTGGCCCGCGCAAGCGTGTACTTTGGTCTCGAGCGCGCGGCGATCGATCGTCACGGGATTCGAGTTGAGCGGCATATCGACCACCGTGGTCACGCCCCCCGCGGCGGCGGCGCGCGTCGCGCTCTCGAACCCCTCCCATTCGGTTCTCCCCGGCTCGTTCACGTGAACGTGACAGTCGACGAGTCCCGGGGCGAGCACGAGGTCACCGAGATCGACGACGCCCACGTCGCCCGCGACCGCCATCACTCCCGGCCGATCGCTCACGACCGACACGATGCGCCCGTTCTCGACCAGAACGGTGGCGGGACCCACTCCGTCGGAGCCGACGACGCGGCGGCTCTTGAGCCCGAAGCGGGCCACGTCAGAGCTCCTCTTCGGCGAACGCATGGAGGCTCTGAAGATGATGCTCACGGTCTTCGACGAAGAGCGAGCTCGTGATGCCCCCGACGAGCCTCGCGTTCGAGTACTTCATGCCCGAAATGCTGGCCCCCCCGAACCCGAGGCTGAGCAGACAGCCGAACGTGTAATTGTAGAGGTACTTGAGATAGGGGGCCGCGCCGGGCTGTCGCTCGGTAAACTCGAAATGCGGGCCGAGATACGGATGGCGCAGGAGGTCCTCCTGTCGATCCGCCGCGGGCGGGACGTAGCGATCCTCCCAGCGCGCGATCTGCGCCTCCACGTGCGCGAGCTCGGGGCGGAGCTTGAGATCCGTCACGAAGCCAGTCCCTGCGATCACGAAGTCGGTTTCGAACGGGCCGCTTTCGGTCTCGATGGCGATATGGTCGCCGGCCACTCCGATCGACCTCCATCCCGACCCCGGGTGCAGAGAAAACCCCGCATTTTGGCGCGCGCGGCGGAGCGTGTCCGCGGGCGGCAGCTGGCCCATGCGCAGAATCTGCACGATGAACCGCCATTTGTCTGCGTCCGCCAAGTCTCCATGGTGCTTGAGAAACCCCACGAACTCGGCCCAGCGGTACGCGTTGATGGTCACGAGCCTTCGGCGCCGGAAAAAGACCCTGACTTCGCGCGCGCCGTGCTCCAGAGCTTCCGCCGCGTTGTCGAATGCCGAGGCCCCGGCGCCCAAGACGGCGACGCGCTTGCCAGCGAGTTTTGCGAAATCGATGTTCGCGGAGGTATGCGCGTAGAGGCGCTCGGGCAAATGGTCGCGAATCATGGCCGGCACCTGCCATTGCCCCGAGCCTTCGATGCCGGTCGCGAGCACCACGCGCCGCGCAAAGAGTACGTCCGTACCCCCAGCGCTCGTGCATGGCACCTCCCAGAACCCCTCGTGCGCGCGGTAACGGAGCGCTCCAACGCGCGCGTCCGGTCGGACGGCGATGCCCAGAGTTTGGCGATACCAACATAGGTAGCTCGCCCAGTCGTCTTTCGGGATGAGGCCCAGTGCTTCCCAGCTGCCCGCGCCGTGCTGTGCTTCGTACCAGGCGCGCGGCGTCAGACTCGGAACGCCCAGGTCGGGCCCGGTCACGTGCTTCGGGGTTCTCAGGGTTCGCATCCGCGCAAAGCGAAGCCACGGACCGGCGCGATCAAGTGGGTTTTCGTCGATGACGAGAATGTTCGTCACCCGCTCACGCATCAGGCCGAAAGCGCACGCGAGGCCCCCCTGCCCGGCCCCGACGACGACGACGTCGTAGACCCGCGCGCCCGCGGCCGATTGACGCGGCGTGAGCCACTCACGGCGCGGGTATTCGAGGAGGTCGAGCTCGCGCCGCACGCGCTCGCCCAAGCGTTCGAGCGATGGAGTCATGACGTGCTCTTTGGAGAACGCCTCTCATTGCGTGTCGTGGTGGTTTCGAACAGGTGCGGAGATTCGGCACGGCTTGAATTACGGACTGTATTTTCTCCGTCCGCCGAGGCTCGCCGAGTCCGCGTCTATTGACCCCGCGGGGTTTTCTCGCAAAGGATCGACTCGTGATTGGCGCTTCGTGCTCCGACGAGTCTTCGCAAGGCGCTCCGCAGGGATCTCCGCAAGGCGCTCCGCACGCGGTGGACAGCCCGATCGCGCAAACCGCGTTGACGTTCAAGCCGCTCGAGACCTCCGCGTCCGAAGTCGACTTCGGCGTCGACGCGGGAGTGCTCGACCTGCCCCGCCTTTCCGACCGTGAGTTCGCGGAGCTCGAGCGCGCCGTACTCGTGCATCAGGTCGTCGTCGTGCGCGGCCAAGGCCGTCTCGCGCCCGGCGATCAGTTCGAGCTGACGCGTCGCTTCGATCCGCTCGTCCGCACGTACGGTCACGGCAACCGCACGGATATCCTGAAACAGAGCGTCCTGGTGCAAGATCTCGTGTCGCTTCCCGAGGTCCCTCAAGTCAAGCTTCTCGGCAACGGGAGAGTCCGAGACCACGAAGGGATTGCCGACGTCCAGTTGCGCCACCCGTCCCATCGATCCTTTCATGCCCATCCGCTCACGGTCGCCGAGGAGGAGCAAGGCCTCACCCGTTTTTATCGCTGGCACATCGACGCCGCCCTCTACGACCTGCACCCGCCGAAAGTCACGACCCTGCTGGCGCTCACGGTCCCGGAGCCACGAGAGCAAACCGTGCTCTACGACGATGGGACGGGCGACACGCTCGCGGTATCGCTCGGAACGACCGCGTTCGTTTCGGGACAGAAGGCGTTCGATATCCTCTCCCCAGCGGACCAGGAGTGGGCGCTTCGAGCCTCCGTGCGCTACGCGCCGCATCCGTACGTGTGGATGAAGCACGCGCGCGCTCTTTCGAACGGCCTCGGGCTCGTGTCGGAGGGGCGGGAGCTCGCGCGCGACGAACTGCCTCCGTTCGAAGAGAGCAAGATCACCACGCTGCCGCTCGTGTGGGTGAACCCCGTCACGGGCCGCCGATCGCTACAACTTCACGCGTATTGCGTCGAAGATCTGCTCGTGGACGGCAGGTCGGTGGGTGACCTCGCGACGTGCCGGCGCTTGCTCTACGGCCTCATGCGGCCCGCCATTGCGCCCGCCCGGGTGTACGCCCACGCATGGCGCGCCGGCGACCTGGTCATCTTCCACAATCGCGGTCTCTGGCACAGCGTCGTGGGCGCGCTCCGGCCTTCGGATCTCCGCGTGTACCATCAATGTAACCTCGCCTCGACCGAGCCTCCCGTCGGTCCCGTCTCCTGAGCCAGCATGCTGGCCGCAACCGAGGTCATTTGGCGCATGCCGGAGTGGATCCACCGTGAAATGGATCTCGCGACGCCCCGGCCCGGCGACGACGCCAAGATGCGGGTCGCGGTGGATCTCGCGAGACGCAATGTCGCGCACGACGGGGGTCCCTTCGGAGCGGCGATCTTCGACGCGGCCACGAACCTCATCGTGGCGGTCGGCGCCAACTGGGTCGTGGCGCAGCGCTCTTCGTTGCTTCACGCCGAGATCGCGGCCATCGCGTTCGCGCAAGCGCGGCTCGCCTCCCACACCCTCGCCTCCGGCGCCTACGAGCTCGTGGCGAGCTCTGAGCCTTGCGCCCAATGCCTCGGCGCCGCCGTTTGGTCGGGGGTTCGCCGACTGGTATGCGGGGCCAGCGCCGATGACGCGGAAGCCATCGGATTCGACGAGGGTCCGCGCCGAGACGACTGGGTCTCTCAGTTCGAGAGGCGAGGGATCTCGGTCACGCGGGGCGTTCTCGCGGCGGAGGCTCGAGGGGTTCTCGCCGCCTATGGAGAACGGGGCGGGCCCATTTACAACGCGTTTGCCTCCGACGCGTGACGCGCGGACCCGCGAAGGCACGCGCTCCGCCGGGCGGTGGCGCTATTTCTTTCGACCAATCAAGTAATAGGTATTCATCCGCCCTTTTCCTTTTACTTCGATCGTGCCACGCGCTTCGAACGAGTATTCACTTTGGAGCCTTTGCCGCGTCTCGCCGGATACGTGCACTCGACCCGGGGTGCCATGCGACTCCATGCGGCTCGCCGTGTTCACCGCGTCGCCCCATATATCGTAGATGAATTTCTTTTTCCCGATGACGCCGGCCACGACGGGCCCCGAATTGAGCCCGACGCGAATGCTGAGCGGGTCCGAATTCCGGCGGCTGAACTCGTCGACGCGACGGATCATTCCGAGGGCCATTTCCGCCATCGCGTGCGCGCCCTGGGCGCCATTCTGCGAGAGCCCGGAGGCCGCCATGTAGGCGTCGCCAATCGTCTTGATCTTCTCCACGCCGAGCTGCTCCGCCAAATCGTCGAAGTCCGAGAATAGCTCGCTCAAGCGCCGCACGACTTCAACCGGCGTGAGCCGCTCGGCCAGCTGCGTGAATCCGACGATGTCGGCGAAGAGCACCGTCACGTCGGCGAACGCGTCCGCGATGGCACCCCCGTCCGTCTTGAGACGCGCGGCGATGTCGATGGGCAATATGTTGAGCAGAAGCGACTCGGACTTTGCGCGTTCCACGTCGATCTCCGCGAGCTGCGTGCGGATGGTCTTGCGCTGCAGGAACATCTGGCGGCCTTGCATTTCCAGCTGCCGCGCGAGCAGCACGCCGATGCATCCGAGGGCACCCAACGTCGCCGCGGTAGAGACCGCGATCGCGGTTTCCGGATGCGACACGAATCGCGCGAAGGCGACGAAGAGCGCGATCGACAGCACGGTGTAGGCGGCCTGCGTGACCACGTTCATTCGCGCGATGAAAGGACCGAGGGTGACGAAGAGAACCGCGTAGCCGTCGTAAATGAAGAAGCCTTGAGGGGGCGCGATCGCGCCTATCCACATGACGACGACGTTGAGCGACATGCCGAAGACAAGCATCGCCAGCGGATGAAAGCGTGCGTAGGCCCGCGCAAATGTGAACGCCAATACGGCCGCCCCCACGGGGGCGAAGATCCCGTATCGAATGGCCCACGCCTCCGCGCGAATGCCGGGCAGCACGTACGCATCCTGAAGCCCGAACGCCAGAAAGCCGACCGAGGAGAGCGCGATGCTGAAGCGGGTGAAGCGCTTGATGTCGAGATCGAAGTGCTCGGTCTGAAACTCGTCTTCGAGCGCTTCATCGATGAATACGCCCGTCACGCGGCCCATCGATCGGCTGGAGAGCGAGCGGTCGGGCATGCTCCTTTCTAGTTCATTAACCGGGACCTAAAAGCCTCCCGATGCCGAGGAGCGCGATCATGGCCTGGCCGGACGGCTCTTCCAGCTCGGTGCTGAGCTGGTAGAGGGCGCGCTCGAGCAGCAGGGCGTCGAACTGCACGGCCAGGAGCCGGGGCTCCGAAGGAATGAAGAGCGCCGAGGCCGTCGCGACGAAGTACGCGTGAATGAACGCCGCCGCCGCCCAGGAGGCCCAGTGCATCGCCCACGGCCGTGCCGCGTCGACGTCGCTCTCACGGACGCTTGCGCCATCCAAAAGGAGCTTGAATGCGGCGGATTCGAACGACCGGGTCATCCACGCCAGGTCGCGCAGCGGAGAGCGCTTACGCTGTCGCTCGAAGAGCGTTAGCCCGTCGAGCCCTTGAAAATCCGTGATGACGAAGTCTTTGCCGGTGTGGAGGGCGTGTTTCAAGTCGAGATTGCCGTGAATGCGGATCCTGACGCCACCGGTGTTCGCGCGGAGCAGCGGTTCGAAGCGGGCGACGATCTGCCGATCCCGGGAGAGAAGGGAGGTTGCTTCACGTTGCTCCGCCGCCGACAGCGACGAGAGTCGCTCGCGCAGGCGCCGCATCACCTTGCCGGTGAGATTCCGGAGCGATTGGTACTTGGCTCGGATGCCGAGTGCCAGGTTGGCCTCGGGCGCGAAGGCCGGATCCGTGAGATTGCTCGCGAGGGCAAGATGCAGTTCCGCGACCCGCGATCCGAGCTTGCCCGCCGCCGCGCGATAGCCGCCCATCATCTCGGCGACCGCCGGCGGGGGCTCGCTGCCGGCCAGGATCATCGGTGACTCGAACGGAGGCGGTAGAACCGGCTCCGTCGCCGGACGAGCGAGGACGCGCTCGTAGTAGCGCCCGAGTTCCTGCAGCGTGAACTGCCAGGCCGTCCCCTCGTTGGCGGTGTAGGCGTGCACCACGGCGACGGTCATCCGCTCGGCCTTGGGACGAACGAACTCCATCGTCCCCACGAGCCGTGGCGAGACGTCGGCGCCGCGCCGGGCGAGAAAGCGGCCCACGTCGACCTCCGGGCTCACCCCGTCGTCCACCCGACGGAGGAACCTGAGCAACCACCGGTCACCGAAGCGAATGGTCGTCTGATTGCGCTCCGGCCCGACCTCACGCGGCTCGGCCTCTTTGTCGACCTCGAGGGGCGAGAGTCCGTCGAGCGCGGACGAAACGAGCTCGCCCTCCTTGCCACGAAAGCGTTGCTGCCGGGCGATGGCGTCCAGAAGCGCGTGCGCCGACTCCGGATCGGCAAGGGCGTCCACGAGCGCGCCCTCGCCGTCCCGCGCGGGGCGCACGAACGCGATGACGGCGGATTCGCCCCCGGCAGGCGGCTTGTCGGCGGGCGAAAACGCCATGGGAATGACGTAGAGTTCCGGCGGCACGTCGCTGTACTCGGCCCGTACGAAGACGAACCAAATGGGTCTCGACGCCGTTTTCGCGGGGACGACGTCGACGACGTACGCCGACGCGAGAACGCGCAGGGGCCGAGCGAACCACTCGCGGCCTTGGAGAAAAGCCGGCATCACCTCGTCGAGAAGGCCGCGTTCGTCTCCGAGCAGGAGCGCGTCGAGGCTCGTGCACTCGACCGTCGCCGGAGGCGCGCCGCTGCCGGCCTTTTTTCCGAAGGCGGTGCTGTCGAGTTCGAACCAGTAGAAGTCGTGCGGGCCCAGGATCAGCGTGTACGCGTCGCCGTCTATCGCCGGGAAGCGGCTCTTTCCGAAGAGCTCGACCGGCGTCGCGCCCTTGTGCCTCGAGAGGTCGAGCGTCGCAAACTGGGTGAAGCGAGACAAATTCGCGACCACGAGCATGGCCTCCCCTTGGTGCTCGCGAACGAAGGCGACGACGCGTGAGTTGTCCGGGCTCAAGAACTCGATCGAGCCCCGTCCGAACGCGGCGTAGCGCTTGCGCAGGGCCAGGAGTCGCTTGGTCCACCAGAGAAGCGAGGTCGAGTTTTCTTGCTGATTCTCTACGTTGAGCGATTCGTAGTGGTATTGCGGGTCGATGTTGACCGGCAAAATGAGCCGCTGAGGGTTGGCTCGCGAAAAGCCGGCGTTGCGGTCCATGCTCCACTGCATGGGCGTTCGAACGCCGTTGCGGTCACCGAGATACACGTTGTCCCCCATGCCGATTTCGTCCCCGTAGTAGATGACGGGCGTCCCGGGCAGAGAGAGAAGAAGGCCGTTCAGGAGCTCGATCTTGCGCCGGCTATTGCCGACCAGCGGCGCGAGACGACGGCGAATTCCCAGGTTGATTCGCATCGCCGGCAGTTCGGCGTAGGCGCGGTACATGTAATCGCGCTCCTCGTCCGTCACCATTTCGAGCGTGAGCTCGTCATGGTTGCGTAAGAAGAGCGCCCATTGGCACGTTGGATGAACGTCGGGAGTTTGCGCGAAAATGTCGATGATCGGAAACCGGTCCTCCTGATGAAGGGCCATGAACATGCGCGGCATGAGCGGGAAGTGGAAATTCATGTGGCACTCGTCGCCCTGGCCAAAATAGGCCGCCGCGTCCTCGGGCCACTGATTGGCTTCGGCGAGGAGCATGCGATTTTTGAATTTCGCGTCGATGTGCGCCCGGAGCTTCTTGAGGAACGCGTGGGTCTTCGGAAGGTTTTCGCAGTGGGTCCCCTCCGCCTCGTAGAGATACGGCACGGCGTCGAGACGCAGGCCGTCCACCCCTTTGGCCAACCAGAAGTCCACCACTTCGAAGAGGGCGTCGTGCACGGCCGGGTTCTCGAAGTTCAAATCCGGCTGATGGCCGAAAAAACGGTGCCAATAGTAGGCATTGGCTTCACGGTCCCACGACCAGTTGGACGTCTCGAAGTCCTTGAAGATGATCCGCGCGTCCGCGTACCTCGCGGCCGAGTCTCCCCAAACGTAGAAGTCTCGCTCGGGCGAGCCCTTGGGCGCTCGCCGCGCCCGCTGGAACCATGGATGCTGATCGGACGTATGATTGAGCACGAGCTCGGTGATGACGCGTATGCCGCGTCGATGCGCTTCGCCGATCAGGTTCTCGAAGTCCGCGAGCGTGCCCACGTCCGGGTGGACGCTCGTGTAATCCGAAATGTCGTACCCGTCGTCCCTCCCCGGCGAGGGGTAGAATGGCAACAGCCACAGCGCCGAAACGCCCAGATCGTGGAGGTAATCGAGTTTGCTACTGAGTCCGGCAAAGTCGCCGATACCGTCATCGTTGCTGTCGAAAAACGAGCGGGTGCGGATCTCGTAGATGACCGCGTCCTTATACCAAGTGGCCTCGTCCGAGAGCCCGCGGACGTGCGTGCGCGTGGGCGGATCGTTCACCGGAATGCCTTTGGTTTCGGGTTCGCGCCCCTACCCGCGCGTTCATACGTGTGGGTGAGGCATCTCAGGCGACTCGCAAGGTCCGGGCCCAGCGCGTCGTCGGCCACGCGCCACGTCCAGTTGCCGTCGGCTTGGCCCGGTCGATTCATGCGGTCGCGCGAACCGAGCCCTAGCAGGTCCTGAAGCGGAAAGAGCGAAAGGCGCGCCACAGAAGCCATCACTGCACGGATCATGTCCCAATGGATCTCTTGGCCGCTCGTGCCCAGATAGCGAAGCGCCGAGGACCGCTCTTCGGCCGCCTGGGACGCCGTGCGCGCGCTTCCCTCGCCTCCGGGGTCATGAAACCAACCGGCCGTCGTGTCGTTGTCGTGCGTGCCCGTGAAGGCGACGGAGCGGCGGGGATAATTGTGCGGCAAGAAACTGGACGCCTGCGGATCCGTCCCGAAAGCGAATTGCAGGACCTTGATGCCGGCAAGTCCATAGCGATCGCGAAGAGCGTAGACGGCCGGCGTCACTTCGCCGAGGTCTTCCGCGATGAACGGAAGGTCTCCGAGCGCGGCCTTCACGGCGTCGAAGAAATCCGCCCCTGGCCCCTTGACCCACCGTCCTCGCACGGCGGTCGGCTCGTTGGCCGGAATTCGCCAATAGCGATGAAAACCTATGAAATGATCGAGGCGAACGGCGTCGAAGCGGCGCAGCGTGCTGCGCAAGCGCGCGATCCACCAGGCATACCCGGTCTTCTTCATGCGCTTCCAGCGGTAGAGCGGATTGCCCCAGCGCTGCCCCGTCCGGCTGAAGTAATCCGGCGGGACACCCGCGACGCAGAGGGGTTCGCCGTCGGCACCGAGGAAGAAGAAGTCCGGATTCTGCCAGACGTCCGCGCTGTCGTGGGCGACGAAGATCGGCACGTCGCCGATGAGGCCGACCCCGCGCTGGGCAGCGTAGTCGCGCAGGCAGCCCCATTGATCGTCGAAGACATGCTGAACGAACTTCTCGAAGGCGATGTCTCCGGCGAGTTCGGTTCGCGCGGAGTGCAACGCGGCGGGCCGGCGGTCGCGCACACCGGACTCCCAGCCAGTCCACTTTCCGCCCCCGTGCGCTCGTTTGAGCGCGCGAAAGAGAGCGAAGTCATCCAGCCAGCTCTCGTTGTCGCGGCAAAAGCGGCGATACGAGGGAACACGGTCGGGCTCCGCCCCAAGCCTTTCGAAGGCTCTGCGAAGGTGCGCGAACCGATGCGACTCCATGGGAGCAAATTCGATGCGGTCGGCGCGAAGCGGTTCAGCGGGCGCCAAGGTGGCGGGCTCGAACCGCTGGTCACGCGCCAGGTCCTCGAGGCTGACCAGCAGGGGACTCCCAGCGAATGCCGACTGTGCGCTGTAGGGGGACTCGCCGTAGCCGGGGGGCCCCACGGGCAGCATTTGCCACCAGCGCTGTGACGCCGCCGCGAGGAAGTCGACGAAGCGCCGCGCAGGATCGCCGATGTCACCGCTGCCGTGAGGGCACGGCAAGCTCGTGGGGTGAAGAAGAACCCCGCTGGCGCGCTGACGAAGGGTGGGAACGCTCATCGGGTCGGCCGAGACCTCGACGCTAACGTGCATAGTCTTCCATGGGCACCTCGGCTCGAACGTGCGTCGATTTGGGTCGATCGGGCCCGCCGATGACCCGAGGGGCGCCCCCCCCGGCGCTAGACGCCTTCCCCCAATGGGCTATACGGACCGTTACCAATTGAGGAGGGAGCTTTACATCGATGGCAAGCGGTCTCGAACATCTCCTGTCGGAAGGCATCGTCAGTGAGGTCGTTGGCCGGCTAAAGAGTGGCAAAGAAGCCGATGTCTACGCCGTCAACTTCGGCGGCCGGGTGGTCGCCGCAAAGGTTTACAAGGACCGGGCCCGCCGAAATTTCAAGAACAACGCGGCGTACCAGGAGGGGCGCTCGGTTCGCAATTCACGATCGCAGCGGGCGATGGGGAGAAAGACGAGCTTCGGCGTCGCCACGGCAGAAGCCGCCTGGAAGACGGCAGAGGCCGACGCGCTCTACAAGCTCCACGCAGCCGAGGTGCGCGTGCCAACGCCGGTCCTGTTTCTCGAGGGCGTTCTTCTCATGGAGCTCGTGCTCGACGACGGCGGCGAGCCCGCTCCTCGCCTGATCGACGCCCCGCTCACCGTGGAGCAGGCGAATGCGGCCTACCACGACATGCTGACGCAGCTCGTTCGCATACTCGCGTGTGACCTGATTCATGGAGACCTCTCGCCCTACAACGTCCTGTGGGCCGCAAAGGGCCCGACGATCATCGACTTTCCCCAGATCATCTCGGCGTCGCACAACAGCAGCTCGGAGGCCTTTTTCCTTCGCGATGCGCGCAACATCTTGGGCTACTTGGCCTCCATCGACCGATCGCTCCAGGCCCGAAGCGGGGACGCGATGGAAATCTGGCGAGCTTACGTCAGGCGAGAGCTCACTCCCGAGTTTCTTCCGGTCGGCCGCTCACGGCCTGATGCGCCGCGCGCGCGAAACGTCGAGCAAGGGCCACAACGTCAGCGACCGCCGAGCCGCGGCAACGACGGGAGCCGACGCGAACCGCAGAACCAGCCGCGGAGCCACGCGGGCGGCGGGCCAAAACCGCAGCATGGCGCGCAGCCGATCTCCTCTAGGCCCCCACTCGCGCAGCGCAACAGGCCACCTGCGGGACCCAGGCCGCCGCATCACGGTCCGCCCCGAGGGCCGCCGCCTCACAACGATCGCGCGCGGAATGGGCCAGCCCTTCGCGCGCCGAACTCCGATGGCGTGCGAAATGCGCACAATCCCAGCGGCCCCCGACGCCCCCACGCGCCGGAGGTCATCGTGCGCATCGCGCGGAGCCCGCGCCCGATGCCCGAAGGGGGACCCCGCGAAGAGTCGCCCCCCGCCGCGGAGCCAAAGCCACACGATACGTCGCAGCATCGGCCCCGACCGCGTGGATGAGGGGCTCGCGCGCGTTCTTCCCTCCTTTTCCGTATGGCCTGAAAGGGCGCCACAGGGAACTTGCAACGCTTGCTCGCATCGCCGCGCCGGATGCACCCGCCAAACTCGCCCTCGTGGGCACCGGCGGAAGCGGCAAGTCGATGCTGGCCTGCGCGCTCGGCCACCGCGTGGGCAAGCACTTTCCGGGAGGCCTCCACTGGTTCCGGTCCGGCCCATGGGACGCGCGAACGCTCGGGGAAATGCTGGCGATTCGCTTTGGCACGTCGCGCGGCGGCATGGGGCTCTTTCCCGCGCTGAGGCGGGACTTTGCGTCGCGAGCGCCGATGTTCATCGTGCTCGACAACCACGAGAACGATCGCGCAATTTGCCGATTTCTAAATGAGCTCCCGGACGCGCCCGTTACCTGGGTCATCACTGCACGCCGATGCCTCCTGGGCGGAGTGTATCTGTTCCCGGTCGTCGCCCCGCTCAACGCCGCGGGAGAAACCGCGTTCTCGCGCGTTCGGCCGCTGGCCAAGCTGCTCCGTCACAATCCCCTCGCGCTCGACATGGCCGACGCGATCGTGCGCTCCACGGCGATCGGCGTTCAGGCTCTCCGCTCGTGGCTTCTCGACCAGGGCATCGAGGACGTCCGCGTGATCGATCACGAGGACGACCTGCCCGAGGTCGCGTTGCTCGTCGACTGGGCTTGGCGCAGGCTCGGAGCGGTCGAGAAACGCTTGCTCACCGTCCTCGCCCACACGGGCGGCGACCATGTGGACGGCGCCTCGCTGTTGGTCCTGGCCAACGCGCGAGGGCGGACCCACCAACCTCCGGACGAAGCGCTCGAACGGCTGCTCGCGTGGCACCTCGTTCAGGTCCCGCTACCCCATCGGTACGCGTTGCATGCCGTCGTGCGGTACGCCGTACTGAAGCGCACGAAGCTCGATCCGGGCCCGATGCTCGCGCACTACCTCGATATGCTGGAGCGGGATCCCGGCCGGCTGGACCTCGAACAGACTCACCTTTATGCGGCGATGGATTACGCCCACACCGAATCGAAGCTCGATTGGATGCTACGCATCGAACGACTGCTCGTTCGGTTCGCCGAAGACTGAAACTGAAGTGTAGCCTTCCGGCAGAGGCGCTCGGCGGCCATCAGGCGGCGCTTGCGCGCGGGTCCCTGCCCTCGTAGAGAGCTTCATGGCCCAAGCTCCGGTGCAGGTTGCCGCGCTCAGGGCCATCACGCCGAGGGTCGCCGTGGGTGCGATCCTGGCCGCCAGCGTGGCAGCCCTTCTGCTGCTGGTCGTCGTCATTTACGGGCACGGGCGCGCGGCCGCCGTTCCCTCCTGGGTATCGTGGCTGCCCCTGCTGAACGCGATTCTCAACGCCGCGAGCGCGATCTTTCTGCTGCGCGCCTACGGCCAGCGCCGAATCGCGACGCGTTTGCATGCCCGCAACATGCTCCGAGCCCTCGCGGCGTCCACGGTGTTTCTCGTTTCGTATATCGTTTACCACTCGCTTCACGGAGACACGAGGTTCCCAGGCCACGGCGCGATTCGGTCCATTTACTTCTTCGTTCTCATCACGCACGTCGCGCTGTCCGCAGTGGTTCTGCCGCTGATCTTCTCGAGCTTCTACTTCGCCCTCTCCGGGCGGATCCGTCAGCATAGGGCCGTAGCGCGTTACACATTCCCCGTGTGGCTCTACGTTTCTGTCACTGGCGTTCTCGTCTTCGTCTTGTTGCACGAGTACAGCTGACGCGGCTACGCGGAGCCTCGCCGCGCGGCCACGTTCCGCCCGCCGCGGCGTTTTCCGTCAGCCGCGCGGCCGAGCGCTCATTGCCGCCCATCCTGAGAGGGTGTTGCCACAGGCGTTGCGAGAGATTTGAACACCCTCTGAGGGGAAGGCCCGGGAGCGAGGGGCCCGAGCCTTTACTTGGCGGCCTTTTTTTCCTTCTTCTTCTTTTGCTTCTCTTTCGTCGAAAGCTTCGGCTTATTCTCTTTTTTCGCCTTCTCGATTCCCTTGGCCATTGAGATCCTCCTCTTTACCGGAGCCAGAGTAGAAGGAGGCAGCGTCGGCGTCACCTTTGCTGCGTCCGGGGTCGCAAGGGCAGCCTCTCAGCCAAGCGCGGAGGCGTTCGACGTCACCCGCGTCGACCGCCGGGCACCCTCCCTGGAGGGTAAGGGCCAAGTCGCCAAGCTTACTCTACACTGGTCGCGATGGCCCACGCATACCCACGCCAGCTCGCCGAGTTCGCCCATCAGCGAT
The DNA here is from genome assembly GCA_963831555.1 of uncultured delta proteobacterium. GTDB lineage: Bacteria > Myxococcota_A > Polyangia > Polyangiales > Polyangiaceae > Palsa-1150. The sequence continues at coordinate 373,650 of CAWHQT010000002.1, read as the reverse complement.
GGAATGAGCTGCGATTGCTGGCCAACCCCGGGCCATGCACGCCACGAGCGGGCGCTTTGCCCGAATGCGCGGCCCTCGAGGCGCTGATCTCGGTTGCGTACCAAGCGTCGCTCCTGCAAGAGGAGAACCGGCCCGTTAAGTTTCGTCTGTTCGTCGGCGATCCCGAGCGACTCCCGGCGAGCGCCGGCCCTCCCGACGGGCTTCATCGATTGCGATTCGAAACGCCTCGACCGTACAACGATCATGAAATTCGCCGCCTATCTCCCGCGGCGAAATACCACCGCGCCCTCATCGGGGTGAGGAGCGCGGGCAAAGACCGTTTCGAGATATGGGGAATGCTCCAATCGGGGCCACGATGGCTGCAGAGCGCCCGCGGCGGCCGCTCTTTGCCCTCCCCCGTCCCGAGCGACGCCGTCGTCGTGCGCGTCCCCGGTCCGGGCCGAATCGCCGTCTCGCTCGGGGACGTGACCCTCGCCGAAATTCGCGGGGGGCGTCTCCTGGTCGACTCGATGGATGTCTTCGAAGGCGGCCTTATGCGAGGACGGTTCGCGCACCTCCGCTCCGCGCTGCTGGCGGAACACGAGCGCGCCATGCGGGACGTGCCGGGCGTGACGCTCGACCCGGACGTGACGTCCGCCGTCACGACTCAAATGGTAAAGCGTCTCGTCTCGACGATTCGCGAGTCCCACAACGGGGGCGCGATTCTTTTCATCCCGCGCGAACACGTTGGGCGGCTCATCGAGCAGGACCGCGCGATCCGGATCAAATACGCCTTTGCCGACGAGGAACCCCGGCGCCGCTACCGAACGCTGATCCTCGCCGTGATGCGCGAGCTGGCCCTCATCGGCGCGGAGCTCGATCCGCCGCCCGACAAAGTGGGATGGAACACCTACCAGGGGTCCGCGCGTCCGGCGATCGCGGCGCTCGACGAAGCCATCCTCGAGATGTCCCAGCTGCTCGCGGGTCTCGGCGACGTCGACGGGGCGGTGGTAATCACCGAGTACTTCGAAGTTCTCGGCTTCGGCTGCGAGATCGGCGGCAACCTGCCGGACGTCGCTTTCGTGCGCCGCGCCCGCGATCTCGCGGCTTTCGAGTACGAAATGGTGGCGGTCGACGGGGTGGGGACGCGTCACCGTTCCGCATACCGCCTTTGCTCGCACGAACGAGACGCGATGGCCATCGTGGTCTCCCACGACGGGGGCGTTCAATTCGTGGCCTGGCACGACGGAGCGACCACCTACTGGGAGCACGTTCCGGCCGTGGGCGCCGAGATGTGACGTCTTCTCCCGCCGACGAGCCACGGCCGGGAAAGGCCGTCTCAACCCCCAGGGCTCAAGCCCGCGTTCATTCGGGGACACTGGATCCGGCGCCACCTTGCCGCCAGGCCCCGAGCGCTACGCACAGCGCGCCGACGACAAATGAGTAGTAGTTGCAGAATGCTTGCTTATTGAAGGCGAAGAACGAGAAGAGAACGAACGCCGTCGCTGCGGAGAAGCCGGCCGGAGTGCATCGGCAGCGCCGCAAGGCCAACAGCGTCGCCAGCGCCGCGGCCGCGAAACCGCACGCGCCCGGCAGGTGCCCGCCGGTCACGTATGCGAAGGCTGCGAGGAAGCTGAGGGCATCGGCACGGAAGGGCTGGTAAAACTGCAAAGCCACCACGGCGTGGAGGAACGCGGGAAGGTCCCAAAGAGCCAGGGGCAGGGTCACGAGGGTCGCCACGGCGATGGCCGGAATCGCCACGGCGGCGATCCACCGCCAGTGTGGCCTTCCATCGGGGCCGGGGGGCCGCAGGAGCGCGACGAGCGGCAACGCGAGGATCATGTACTGCTTGGACGCCAGTAGCAGGCCCAGCGCAACGCCTAATCCGGCACGAAAACGGCAGGCGCAGAATACAACGAGCGCCAGCAACGCGACGACGTAAGGCTCCGTCCAGCCTTGTTCCAGGACGAAAAAGCCGCGAGGTGAAAACATGTACAGCGCGGCGGCCGCGAGCCCCATCCTTCCGCCCCGCGCCAGCGCGATGAGCGCGCCGCCGGCGGCCAGGGCAATGAGCTGAGAGTAGCGAAAATCACCGCCGAGAATCGCCCCGGGTACCGCGAGCAGGAGACTGAGCGGCGGATACGGGAATCCGAACTGCAGCCTGTTGTCGACCGACATTCCAGGGCCGTAGAAGGCGGAGCTGTCGCCGTAGATGTTTGGGAATGTCAGCGTGTAGGGGTTCTTTCCGGCCAGCAACGCGGCGACGCCGTCGCGCTGGAAGATCACGACGTCGATCGTTGGATGAGGCGAGTGGCGGATGACCCAAGCGCCAAGCGCCAGCTCGAGCCCGAGCAACCCGAGCAACGCCAGCCGGAGTTGTCTCCAGCCTGGCGACACTCGTGTGCGGAGCGTGAACGCCAGGAGCGCGCTCGCGGCCGCGATCCCGACCAGAAACGGCGCCCGCGCGGCAAGGCCGTGAAGATCGAGATAGATGCCCGGCGGGAACACGAACTGAGCCGCTAGCGACAGCGCGACCGCCACCCGCAGGGCGCGGTCGATTCCTCTGTCATCGCGCGTGGCAGACAGTCCCGATGCGATCGACCCTAGAGCCCGTCCGCACAAGACCAGGCTCGTGGCCATGAAAATGAATCCGAAGGCGTCGAGCCGCCCGTTGCGGAACTGCAAGGCGATGGCCAGAACGGCTGCCGCTATCGTCAGTACGATCGCTCGCTCCGTCGGACCATCCGGTGAATCGGGGTTGACTGGAGCGACGGTCAACGCGGGTGGCCGAGTCTTGCCCTAGTTAAAGCCTCTTGGCTAGTCGATCCACGACGTGTCCTGGCCACGCCTTGACTCAGTTTGGCGCCCTACGGTATCGGTTCCGCGCTGATGCTTCGCGTCGTTCGCAACCCGCGCGTCGCGTTCTTGGCGGCGGCTGTGGTGGCGTTCGTGTGGCTCAATCAAGGGCCGTCGTCGCGACGGTACGCGGCGCTCGTGACCCAAGCCAACGAGAATCCCGAAGGCCAGAGCGTTCTTCGCGCGTGGCTCCCGTTCGCGTTCGCCTACCGCCGATCCGCGGACGAAGAATTGTACTTCGCGATTGCCAACGCCGTTCGGGGCGCCCCGTTCGACCGGGAGCTCCTGCGGAGTAAGCGGGGCGATACGTCGCCTGCGTTCCGCGTGGCGCCCGCCGCAGACGGGCGGTGGCACATGCCCTACGCAGAAGTCCCGTTCGAGTACCCGGCGCTCCTCTTACCTTTTATCTTGTTACCCGCGGCGCTCTCACCATCGTTCGAAGTCTTCGCGCCGCTCTTCGGCGCACTCATGGCGGCGCTGGTACTCGCGTCGGTTCACCTGGCAATCTGCGCGGCGCCCTCTCCTTGCGAATCCGACCGCGCAACGATGTGGTGGTGCGCAACAGCGCTGATGCTGGCTCAGGGCGGGATCCTCGTACAGCGTCTCGATGCGGTGGCCACCTTGTGTCTGGCCCTCGCGCTCTGGGCGGCGGTGCGCAGGCGGCCAATGTCGATGGGGGTGGCTGTGGCGTTCGCTGCCGCAGCGAAGATCACCCCGATTCTCGTGATCGTGCCCTTCTGCGCCGCCGATCGAGAGATTTGGCGCTGCCGATCCGCGTGGGCGCGGGTTCTCATTGGCCTCTCGCTCGGGCTTTTCGTCGGGTTCGCTCCGATGATCGCCGTTTCCGCGAGGGGCTTCGGGGACTTTCTGCGATACCACGGAGCGCGTGGCCTCCAGATCGAGTCTACGTACGGCACCATCGTCGCCGTCGTGAAGTCATTTTGCGGCCGCGCGGCCCCCGCGACGCTGTCCTTCGGTTCCTACAACCTGGACGGGCGGTTCGAACAGTGGCTCGCGAAGGCGTCTCCCGTAGCCCTCCTCGCCGCGATCGCTGCGCTTGCGACGTGGTTCGCGAGGCAGCCTCGGGAGGCCTCGCTCCCCTCGGAGCGGAGAGGCCTCTTCGCGCGCGCGGGCCTATGCGGCATCTCGTGCATCTGGCTTCTGGGAAAGGTCTTTTCGCCTCAATATCTGACGTGGGGCATACCGTTCGCGGTGGCTCTTCATACCCGGCGAATCACCCTATCGCTGATTTTGGCGATGGCCATTGCGCAGGTCTACCTCCGCGGATTTTATGACTCCGTCGTCGCGATGCGGCCTCTCGGCGTTGCGTCGCTCGCGGCGCGCACGGCGGCGCTGGGGGCAGTGGCGATTCTGTCGGTGCGCGCGCGCGTCCCACGCGACGGCGCGCCCGCGCCGAGCACAAGCCCGTCGTGAGGGAACCCGCCCGAGCGGATCCCACGGCGGGGGCGGTGCGCCGGAGGCGATGGGGTCTTACGCGCGGCCGAAGGGTTGTGGAGCGCCTCGCCGCGACTTGGAAGACGCCCCTGGGCAAGTTGCTCGCGTTCGCTCTCGTCTTGCGGCTGACCGGCCTCGTTTGGGGCCTGCCCGCGTCCGACGGGTGGGATGACGACGGCGTGGCTCCGCGCGACTTTTTGGTGGGCGTGGGCGAGACGTATTGGCCGGGTCACCATTACATTTATCCTCCACTCCATTTGCTGCTCCTCGCTATCATCGAGGCGCCGATATGGCTTTGCACCCTGCTCCGCGCGCCCTCGCTTACGCCGGACGCAGTGCTGCGAACGTTCATTGCCGTCACCCCCATGACGGCGATGGCCGTCGTGGCGCGCTTGGTCACCCTCGGCATGTCCCTCGGCATGCTCTGGAACATTGCGAAGATTGGCGAAGCCTTGGGCGGGACGCAACGCGCCGGTTTCTGGGCCGCGGCCGGTTGCAGCGCCAACGCCGTCTTTACCTATTATTCGCAGACGACGAATCTCGACGTACCCTACCTCTTCTGGGGCGTCCTCTCGTTACGTTGGCTCGTCCACGCGATCGCGCACCGAGAGCCGCGCTTGCTGGGTCGCGTTGCGATTCTCGCCGCGTGCGCGGTCGCCACGAAGGACCAGGCCTATGCCCTATTTCTCTTGGGGATCCCCGCATCGCTTGTCGCGTGGCTCGTCATCGATCGGAGCGCGCGCGTTCTCTTCCGTGAAATCGTGAAGGAGCTTACCGTGGGGACGGCGAAAGCCGCCGGCCTTCTGGTGGCAATCGACGGCGCCTTCATCAACCCGTCGGGGTTCGGCGATCGAATGCGGACGCTCTTGGGCCCAGCCAGCCAAAACCACGCCTACTACGCGCAAAGCTGGGCCGGTCGCGTTTCGGTCCTTCGCGAGAGCGCGATGGCATTCGGCCGATACTATCCCTGGATTTTCGCCCCCATCGCGCTCGCGGGGATGGTGGTTTCCTTTCGGTCTTCGAACCCGGCCCGGCGTGCCGCCAGCCTCGGACCGCTCGCGTTCGCGCTTTCGTTCACGATCGCATTCAACCTGACGGCCCGGCGAACGGAGCACCGCTTTCTCCTCCCGCAGGCTCTCGTGTGCGGCATCTATGCGGGCTTGGCGGTCGACTGGCTACTTTGCCGGACCCCCTCCCGCCTGCGGTGGCTTTCGCTGGCCGCCACGACCGTGTGCTTTGCCACCGCGTTCTTCGGATGCGCCGCCGTCGACGCCGCGATGATTTTCGATCCGCGGTACGACGCGGAGCGCTGGATGCGCGCGAACGTTCGTCCGGGCGATCGGGTCGAAGTGTATGGTAACGATGTCCATCTGCCGCGCCTGCCGGCGTGCGCCATTCTCACACGCGTCGACGCGTCTCCGCTCGCGGGGCGCAATCCCCTTCCGGGCCTGACCGAAGTGAGCGACCGTTTTTCGAACGTCGAAGCGCGCCGACCTCGTTTCATCGTAGTGTCCGAATTCTGGGCGTACAAATACCTCGTGCGGGCGGAGGAGCTCGAACAGAACGGCCGCGTGCCGGCGCCACAACAAGTGGACATCGACAATGACCACGACGCGAGAGATTACTTTCGGTCGTTGCGGGATGGCCTATTGAACTATCGATGGGCGCACGAATCGACCTGGGAGTCGCGCGTGTGGCCCCGCGTGGACATTCACGCGAGCCTGACGCGCGACGTGTGGATCTTCGAGCGGATATTGCCCTAGTAGTGAGACACCCGGGTCACCCTGAGTCTCGCTCCGCCTTGCCTCCGGCAAGGCTCCACTCGACAGAACGGGCTCGCACGTCACGTCGAGGGGAGCGATGCCGCTCCTCCCTGACCATTCGTCACATCTCGGGCGCCCCCGGCATAAATGCCGGGGCACCCCTGGAGAGCGGAGCACAAAGCCCGCCGCTGGCGGGCTACGTCGATCCAGTGAGGCATGGTTGGCGACGGTCGACGTGCCTGTCGTTTGTCGTAGCCCGCCAGCGGCGGGCTTCGCGTAATCGCTGTCCCAGTTGCCCCGGCATTCATGCCGGGGATGCGAGAACATGCGGCCCGCACGGACCAAGATGTGACGAATGATCAGCCGCTCCTCCTCGAGCTCCCCAGCAGGACAAGACGCTCGTTCCCTATGTCGCGTGTCCGGCGTAGTCGGGTCAGAAAACTACGCCGTGACGAACGCCGTGGTGGGCCCAGAGTATCCGTGCGAATTCGTCGGGCATGACGAACACGACAAATCCCCCGGACCTGTGCAATCGCATCGAGCACCTCGTCGAGGAGTACATCTCGGCCATACGCGCCGCGGCGCAGGCGTCGCTGAACCGAGCATTCGCGACCGGCACAACGGCGACGGTCAGGTCCTCGCGTTCGACGACGCGAGGGCCAGCGTTATCGCGCTCGCGGACAGCCGCGCGACGGGTGGCCGACGAGATCGGAGCGCTGAGCGAGCGACTCTACGAGGCAGTGTGCCGGATGCCGGGCGAGACGATGACCGTCATCGCGCCGGTGGTCGGCGCGACGGCGCGCGAACTGAATCGGCCGATGCTGCGGCTCAAGCAAGCAGGGCGTGTCCGTAGCGTTGGGACGCGGTCCGCGACGCGATATTTTCCGATGGCGCGCGACGCGCAGCGAGGGTCGACCTAGGCCTGAGCGGCGACAGCGGCGTCGGGCACGAAGAGCGACGGCCGCGAGCCGCTGCCCGCGCGTGCACGGCAGCAAGCGGTCAGGAACGCGAGCACGTTCTTATTCTGCTTGCGCCCAGCATGTCAGCGCACGAGCCCGAGAGGCCGTCGATATTCGCGGCCGCGGCGCGCTCGAGCACGACTTCCAGCTTAGGCCCCAGCGCCGCCATCCACGCGACGAACGGCGCGCGCGCGAGCTTGCCGTCGCGGTAGTCGTGCCAGTACTCGAAGAGCACCCCCGTGTATTCGATGAGCTCACGGCCGATATCGCCGGCCGGCCCGGCGCGCTCGGAGAACGAGACGAACTTCCTTGCCGGAGGCAAGGCGGAGCGAGACTCAGGGTGACCCGGGTGACTCACTAGAGCGAGCATACACCCAGACCTCGCCCGCCGTTGAATCGTGCACTCGTCGGCATTCGAGCGGCCAGGGAAGCGCGCACACCGCGCGAAGGGCGCGCGCGTACCCGAGGGATCCGTCGAGCAAAGCGCGGAAGAATGCGTGAGAGGTCGCGTCGCCATATTGCGTGAGGGCGAACGGTCGCGTCGCGGCAGGCGGCTCGGTGGCGGCGACGCTACTCAGCTCTGTGGCGAGGACGATGACCGCCGGAGATCGCGCGCGAGGGTCCAGGGCGGGATCGACGAGCTCCGCGACACCCGCGATCTCTTGCCGGTCGGCCAAAGGTTCGATGCCCGGCCGGATGGCGGCGAGCCACGGCGGAACGCGTGGCAAGAAGATGGGGCCGCCGTACACCTCCACGTGTGTGCCGGGTGCAAGGCGTCGCAGAAAGCGCTCCGCCTCGTAGCGCGGATCGGCCAGCAGCGTCGCATCGGTCGAAGCGACCGCCAGAACGGCCGGCGCAAGAGCCGCGGCGGCGGCCACCCCTATCGCCCCGCGGGCGCGTGCCCATGCCCGCCACGCGGCAGCGAACGTAATCGCGGCGTAAGGGAAGAAGAAAACGCTCGAAGGAAGAAGGAAGCGGTCTTCGCTTCGCCTCGCGCTCAGCGTGAAAAAAAGCGCAAAGGAAGCGGCGGCCGCCAGAGGCGCGAGCCTTCGGGCCCGCCGTGAGCCGCGCCGCGACGCCACCGCGATGAGCACCCCGATGACCGCCGCGATGCACAACGGCCAGGACGCGAAGTGCGGCGTCGCCCGGAAGGCGTCGCGAGCGAGCGCGAGGCCCCCGCGAACGGTTCGCGGATAGCCCGCCCACGTTTGGCTTGCGGGACCGAGCAAGAACGCGACTCGGCGTCGAAAGCCCACGGGATTGGTGAGGGCTCCAGAGACGAGCGCGTACGTGGCTAGAGCGAGCGCTCCGCCGACGACGATGCGGCGTCGAGCGAGAGGTGCGCGCGTTCGCGCCCACGGAACGACCCAAAGAGACAGGGGCACGGGGACGAGCAACGCCGCCGCGGCCTGGTCCTTGGTGAGAACGGCTGCCACCGCGAGCAGGAGCGCTTGCACCTCGCGCCGCTCGCCGTCCATCACGCGGTCCATCTCGACCATCGCCCACGTGATCCAAAAGAGGTAGGGCACCTCGAGATTGCCCGTGTGGGCGTAATAGACGAGCGTCGCATTGGCGGCCACGACGGCGCCGGCCGCCAAACCGGCACGCCTCCCTGCAATGCGTGTCCAAAGGCGCATTGTCAGCAGCAGAATCCCGATGGCCATCGCTGCCGAAATGATGCGCGCCTCCGCCTCGATCCCCGTCATGTAAAGCGGCTTGATCAGCTCGGCGCGGAGGGCCTCCAGGTCAGTCCCCACGCGACTCGCGGCGAGCCCCATCCATGGGAGCGAGGCCAGCGTCAAGATGGCCATGTGAAGAGGGGGATACGTATGAAAGTGGCCGGGCCAATACGTCTCTACGATGGCGCCGAGACCGCACGAGCGGGGCGAAATCGAATCCGCCGACCACGAGTCGGAGCCGGGCAAGCTCCACGTGCAGCCGACCGCAACGGCGAGAGCGAAGGCCGTGACGATCCAAACCGCCGGCAATCCCAGGGCTCCATTCACCGCGCGCGCGGCGCTCCGGAGCCGGTCAACCACGCGCGGACCTCGGGAGACGAATCCAGAAGACCAGAGCGACCACCACGTACGTGAGCGAAGTGGAGAGCGCGATTCCGGATAAACCGAGCAGCGCGACGAAAAGGCCGTTGAACGCCGCGTTGAGCGCTGCGTTGAGAAGGCCCATGCTCGGCATGATGCGGCTATTCTGCTGCGCGACGTGGGCGCGGGCGAGGACGAGGAGCGCCCCGAACGGAGCCACGCCCGCGAGCGCCCACGGCAAGATCGTCGCGATGCGATGGACGCCGGCCGAGTCCATGGATCCGTGGGCGAAGAGCAGGCGCGCGACGGGGCCGCGAAAGCAGGCCAAGACAGCCGACGCCGCGAGTGAAATGCCGACCACGGCGGCGAGCGTCCGCCGCAGCGTCGCGCGAAACTGGGCGGGGTGACCGGCCTCGTGAGCGAGCCGCGTGAGGAGCACCGGGAACACGGTCGCCTGAAGAATCGAAGTCGGCAGCGACGCGATGTCCGTTGCGTAACGAACGAGCGTACCGCCCCCGACCACCCCCGCGAGGCCGGCCATCAGTTGATCGATGACGGGATTGATGCGCGTGATGAGCGTTCCGACCACCTCCAGGCGCAGGAGCCCGAAAATGCGCGTGACGGGCTCCGATCGCCGGAGCGTCGGAACCAGGCGCGTTCCGAGGAGACGCCGGACGATGGCGGCGAAGATCGTGATGGCCAAAACTTCTCCGACGAGAAGCGCCACGGGGACGATGCGGATGCCCAGCGCGCTCCGTCCGAGCACGAGGAGCGTCCACGTGGCCGCCGCGCCCAGTCCGCTGCCGATGGGGTGGGCGTAGTACATGCCGCGCGCGTTCAACAAGCCCACGTAAAACGCGCGAACCGCCGTGGTCAGGGTGCCGATGGACATGACGAATACGAGTTCGAGGGCGAGGCCGCGCGTCGAAGAAACGAAGCTGATGGGCACGATGGCGATGGCGCCCGTCACGAGGCCTACGATCCCCGCGATCGCGAGGGTATGCCCGAGGAGCGCCCCCGCCACCTCGGGCAAACGGCCCGGCTCGCGCAGACCCACCTCGACCAGGACCGAGACGGCCGCCGAGTCTTGAAAGGCTCCCGTCAGAATGGCCGCTGCAAACACGAAATAGGCAGAAAGCAAGTAATAGAGATCCGTCTGGGGGCTACGCCCGAACCAGGCGGCCAGAAAGAGCGGAAGCAAGGCCTCACCGCCGCGAAAAACGATTTGCAGCGGCAGCAGGAGCAACGCTGTTCGAGTGATGCTCGGAGTTCCGACCACGGCCGCGGCGCCTGCCGGTTCGGTCACGGCGCCCGTGGCAGGGTGCGGTATGCCTCCGCATAGCCCGCGAACATACCGGCGACACTTCCGTGCTCGACGACGAAGCGCCTCGCACGGACTCCCATCGCACGAAGGCGCGCCCGATCGCGGCGAGCGTCGTCGATGGCGGACGCGAAGGCCTCGGGGGTTGGAGTGGACACGAGGATGCCCGTAATTTCGTGCTGGACGATCTCCGGGATGCCTCCCCCGTCGAACGCGATGACCGGGCGCTCCATCGACAGCGACTCGAGCACCGAAAGCCCGAGCGGTTCGTTGTCGGCCGTGCTCAGCGTCGCGTCGCACTCCGCCATGAAGGGACGGGGGTCGGTCTGGTGACCCACGAAGCGAACGTTGGCCCCGCGCTGCACCGCGAGATCCTCGAGGCTCCGGCGCTCCTCACCATCGCCGACGACCAGAAGCTCCGTCTTGGTCAACGCAGCGGCTTGCACCGCGAGATGCACGCGTTTCCAGCCGGCAAGTCTGCATACGATGCCGAGCCGAAAACCGCTTTCGGGCGAGCGGCGAGGACTCCAGTAGGACGTGTCGACCCCGTTGCGCACGACCACGGCGCGCGCGGCCGCTGCGGGCGCTGTCTCGGCGAGCACCGTCCGCACGTACTGACTGACGGCGACCAGGCGGGTCGTCCGAGCGGCAGCCCACCGGGTGAAAAGCGAGCAGCTCGGATCGAAGTAATGCATCACGTGGTGCTCGGTGCGAATCTGCGGCAGGCGCGCCCGACGGGCCGCGCGCGTCCCTAGCACGTGCGAACCGAACGTGTGCGTGTGGACGACGTCGATTTGGCTTGCGATGAGGAGCGCCGTCAACCATGCAACGTCCGAGGGCCCCAGCGACCGGTACAGGTAGGAAAGCGGGGTTTCCCGCGCGGGCCCTCGGTCGTGAACGCGCAGACCCGCAGCCTCGAAATACGCGAAGAGGGCGCGGTTGGGCGTAACGAGAGCGACCTGGTGATCCGCGTGGGTCTCGTCCGCGTGGGTGGCCAAGTCGACCAAGAGCCGCTCGGCGCCGCCGAGATCCCCCGCGACCACCAAATGCATGACGCGCAGACGGCTCATCGACCGGGACGGAGCGCCAGCGTACCACTCGGTCGCGTTTCGGTCGCGCTGGCGCCCGCCGAACGTGTTACTCGAGGGCTCGTGTGCGGCATAGCGGGTCTTATTTCCCGGGGGTGGCCCGCCGGACGAAAGGGCCGTTCGGCGAATGAACGCCGCCTTGCGGCACCGGGGCCCTGACGCAGAGGGGCTGTGGGCTCGAGGCCGTGCGGTGCTCGGGCACCGGCGCTTGTCGATCATCGACTTGAGCCCGGAAGCCAACCAGCCGCTGCTCAACGAGGACGAAACGGTTGGCGTGGTGGTCAACGGCGAGATCTATAACCATGCCGACCTCCGCGCCGACCTCATCGCGCGGGGACACGCGTTCCGGTCGAGGAGCGACAGCGAGGTCGTGGTCCACCTCTATGAAGAGTACGGCCCGGACTTCGTCGCGAAGCTCAAGGGCATGTTTGCGTTCGCGCTTTGGGACTCCCAAAAAGAAAGGCTCGTTTTGGCCCGCGATCGCGCGGGCAAGAAGCCTCTCTTCTTCCGGCCTCTGCCGGACGGCGGCATCGCCTTCGCTTCGGAACTCCCCGCGCTCTTGCGAGGGTTTCCCGATCTCGCAGCGGTCCCCAACCTCGAAGCCATCGACGAGTATTTGACCCTCCAATATGTCCCGAGTCCGCACACCGCGTTCCGCGGCATCTTCAAGCTCGAAGCGGCCCACGCGGCCGTCGTCGAACGGGGAAAGGGCATGGTGAGCCGGCGGTATTGGAGCATTCCCCACGGCGCGGAGCTCGACGGCAGCGAGCAGGACATGGCCGCCGAGCTTCGGTCTCTTCTCATGGAGGCGGTCAAACGACGGCTCGTGGCCGACGTACCGGTGGGCGCCTTTCTTTCCGGCGGGATCGACAGCTCCGCGGTGGTGGCGATGATGGCGCGCCAATCCTCCCGCCCGGTGCAGACATTCTCAATCGGATTTCCCGATGCGGGCGACAGCGAGCTCCGGTGGGCGCGCATGGTCGCCGACCGCTACGGCACCGTTCATCACGAAGCCATCGTCGGCCCCGATCTCGGGCACGTGGTTCGCGAGTCGATTCGACACCACGGAGAGCCCTTCGGAGACAGCTCCGCAGTGGCTACGTATTGCCTTTCGAAAATGACGCGCGAGCACGTGACGGTGGCCCTCTCTGGAGACGGAAGCGACGAGACCTTCGCAGGCTATACGAGGTACATCACCGCCCAGATCGCGCACGTGCACGACGCACTGCCGCTCGCCGCGCTGCGCACCCTGTATCGGCGGGGGCTGGGCGGAGCGGTGCGCCTGGTGGCGCCCCACGTCGCCGGCTTCGTGGCCCATTTGGCGGACGGCGAAGCGACCCGGTATCCGTACATCATGTGCCAGTTCACGCCCGAGGAAAAGCGTGCGCTGCATGCCCCCGCCATGCGCGCGGCCGCGAACGGCGCGACGGTGGAGCGATTCGAACGAATCCTCGCCGCGAGCCCTCGTCCCTCGCGGCTCGGGCGGCTCATCGAGCTCGACTGGCAGACGTACCTCGTGGACGACATCAACGCGAAGGTCGACATCGCGTCGATGGCGCACTCGTTGGAGGTACGCTGCCCGATGCTCGACACGGACGTCGTCGAGTTCGCAGCGCGAATTCCGCGGACGATGCTGATGCGCGTGCACGGCAAACACTTGCTGCGCCGTGCCGTGGCGGACCTTCTTCCGCCCGCGATCCTGCATCGAACGAAGCGCGGTTTCGGCCTGCCGCTGCGCCGATGGATGACCCATGATTTGTCCACCCTGGTTCGCGACGTGCTGCTCGATCGGACGGCCCGCGAGCGCGGGTTATTTCGAACGGAGGAAGTCGCCCGTCTGGTCGCGTCGATCGGTCGTGATCGCAATGCCCCCGACCGAGTGTGGACGCTGCTCGTATTGGAACTCTGGTTTCGCGAATTCGTGGACCGCCCGGCCGCGTCGCCGCCCGCACACGAAACGTATTCGTAACGGGCGATAAGGTAGCGTCACCGACCGTGAGCATCCGCGTCGCCCTCCACCACGAAACCCGCTACGTCTACGATCGAGACGTCAGCCTGTCGCCTCACGTCGTTCGTCTGCGTCCGGCGCCGCATTGCCGCACGCCGATCGTGGCGTATTCGCTGCGCGTCCAGCCCGCCGATCATTTCATCAATTGGCAGCAGGACCCCTTCGGCAACTTCGAGGCAAGACTCGTCTTTCTCAAGCCCGCGAGTGAGCTGGTGGTCGAAGTCGATCTCGTCGCCGAGATGACCGTGATCAATCCGTTCGACTTCTTCCTCGAGGAGGAGGCGAAGCTCTTTCCGTTTGCGTACCCGCCGGCCCTCAAGCGCGACCTGACCCCGTACTTGCAGCCGGCTCCCTTCGGGCCGCGATTTGCGGAATTCGTCGAGCGCGCGCGCGGCACGGTGGCCATACCGGGCAGAAAGACCATCGACGTATTGGTCGATTTGAATCGGCTCGTCAATAAGACGCTTCGCTACGACATTCGAATGGAGCCGGGGGTCTTCGCACCCGAAGAAACGCTCGAGCGCTGCCACGGGTCGTGCCGCGATTTCGCGTGGCTTCTCGTTCAGGTCGTGCGCCAGTTGGGCCTCGCGGCACGGTTCGTCTCCGGATACTCGATCCAGCTCCGCGCCGACGAGCGGCCTCTCGATGGACCCGCCGGGGTGGACCACGATCTGGCCGACCTTCACGCCTGGGCGGAGGTCTTCTTGCCCGGCGCCGGCTGGGTCGGGTTCGACGCAACGAGCGGACTGCTGGCCGGTGAGGGTCACATTCCGCTGGCGTGCACGCCGGACCCGGAGACCGCGGCGCCGCTTCTCGGAAGCTTCTCGTTCGCCAAGCGCGGTGAGGACGATCGCGTGCACGAGCGCTTCTCCTTCGCGATGACCGTCTATCGCGCGGAAGAGACCCCGCGCGTCACGTTACCCTACAGCGACGAGGCGTGGGCCGCGATCGAATCGCTCGGCGCCGCCGTCGACCGCGCGCTCGAAGGGGGAGACGTCCGGCTGACCATGGGCGGCGAGCCGACGTTCGTCGCCGTGGCGGACCCGGAAGGAGGCGAGTGGAACTTCGCCGCGACCGGACCGACGAAGCGCACGTACGCGGCCAAGCTTGCCAAGCGCCTCTACGATCACTTCACCCCGCACGGGCTCGTCCACGAGGGGCAAGGCAAGTGGTATCCCGGCGAAGCGCTTCCTCGCTGGGCCCTGTCTTCCTACTTCCGCAAAGACGGCCTCCCCATCTGGCAGAATCCCGAACTGTTCGACAGGTCCGAACGCGGATCGGCGACCGCGGCGGACGCCGCGCGTTTGGTCACGCGACTGTGCCAGCGGCTCGGGGTCGACCCGAGCCTCGCCGTGCCGGCGTACGAAGACGCATGGTACTATCTCTGGCGTGAACGCCGGCTCGCGGTAAACGTCGAACCCCACGATTCCAAGCTGGCCGACGAGGGCGAACGGGCCCAGCTGGCGCGTGTGTTCGACATGGGCCTTGCCGCCATCGTGGGCTATGCGCTACCGCTGCGACGAGCTCCTGCCGGCGCGCCGGACGCGTGGCAGAGCGGGCAGTGGTTTCTTCGGCGCGAGCGGATGTATCTGCTGCCCGGCGACTCGCCACTGGGCTATCGATTGCCGCTCGACTCGCTGCCGTGGGAAGCGCCCGAGGATCCCTCGCGCACGTACCCGTCCGATCCGTTCGCCGAGCGAGGTCCCCTCCCGCCCCGCGAGAAGCTCGCGGCCGTCGTGACGCGGCAAGCGCCCACGGATTCTGCCGACGGCGCCACCGGACCGGCGCCCGCGCCCGCGCGGACTTCGCCGACGGGAGGCCTCGTGCGGACCGCTCTTTGCGTCGAACCGCGCGACGGCATTCTGCACATCTTCATGCCGCCCCTCGACACGATCGAAGACTATCTCGGCCTTTGCTCGGCCATCGAATCGACCGTTGCGGACCTCGGCCAAAAAGTGCGGCTGGAGGGCTATCACCCGCCGGCGGATCCGCGCCTCGGCCGGCTTCAGGTCACGCCCGATCCCGGCGTCATCGAGGTCAACATCCAGCCGGCGAACAACTGGAAGGAGCTCGTCTCCAACACCACCATCCTCTACGACGAAGCGCGGAAGACGGAGCTCCGCGCCGAAAAGTTCATGCTCGACGGGCGCCACACCGGAACGGGGGGCGGCAATCACGTAGTCCTGGGCGGCAACACCCCCGCCGACAGCCCCATTCTCCGGCGGCCGCACCTGCTGCGGAGCCTCATCGGATACTGGCTGAATCACCCCTCCCTTTCTTATCTGTTTTCTGGACTCTTCGTCGGCCCGACGAGCCAGGCTCCCCGCGTCGACGAAGCACGCAACGACAGCCTCTACGAAATGGAGTTGGCATTCAGCCAGCTCGAGGCGAACAAGTCCCCCGCGGGCGTTGCGCCCTGGTTGGTGGACCGTTCGCTCCGTAATCTTCTCATCGACGTCACAGGCAATACGCACCGCGCCGAGTTCTGCATCGACAAACTCTACAGTCCGGACGGGCCGACGGGGCGGCTCGGGCTCGTCGAGCTCCGCTCGTTCGAGATGCCGCCTCACGCGCGGATGAGCCTCACGCAACAGCTTCTCGTTCGCGCGCTCGTCGCGCGGTTTTGGGAGTCGCCCTATCGCGAGGCGCCCGTGCGCTGGGGCACCGAGCTTCACGATCGATTCGTGCTTCCGCACTTCGTTCACGAGGACTTCCAGGATGTCCTCTCCGACCTGGCCGGGTCGGGGTTTCGCTTCGATCCCGCTTGGTTCGAGCCGCACCACGAATTTCGGTTCCCGCTTCTGGGACGGGTCGAAGCCCGCACGGGCGTCACCCTCGAGCTCCGGCAAGCCATCGAGCCGTGGCACGTATTGGGCGAAGAACAGACGGCCGGCGGGACGGCGCGGTACGTCGACTCGTCGGTCGAGCGCGTCGAAGTGAAGATGCGCGGAATGGTGGACGGACGCCACGTCGTCGCCTGCAACGGAAGACGCGTGCCGCTCCATCCCACGGGAACGAACGGAGAGCGCGTGGCCGGCGTGCGCTATCGCGCGTGGCGTCCTCCTTCCGCGCTGCACCCCACGATCGGCATCCACGCGCCGCTCGTCTTCGACGTGCTGGACACGTGGAACCGCCACGCCATCGCGGGATGCCGCTACCACGTCTCGCACCCCGGAGGCCTGTCCTCCGAGGTGTTCCCCCGCAACAGTTTCGAGGCCGAGACGCGTCGTGGCGCGCGGTTTTGGGCATTCGGTCACACGCCGGGGCCCGTCGCGACACCGCCGAGCGAGGGCAACCCGGAGTTCCCGTTCACGCTCGACCTGCGCCGCTCGAGACCCCTTAGTTAGTCACCAGGGTCACCCTGAGTCTCGCTCCGCCTTGCCTCCGGCCTGATCATTCGTCACATCTCGGTCCGTGCGCGCCGCATGTTCTCGCATCCCCGGCATGAATGCCGGGGCAACTCGGACAGCGATTACGCGAAGCCCGCCGCTGGCGGGCTACGACAAACGACAGGCTGGATCGACGTAGCCCGCCAGCGGCGGGCTTTGTGCTCCGCTCTCCAGGGGTGCCCCGGCATTTATGCTCATTTATGCCGGGGGCGCCCGAGATGTGACGAATGATGAGGCCTCCGGCAAGGCTCCGCTCGACAAGCCCGGCTCGCACGTCACGTCGAGGGGATCGATGCCGCTCCACCTCGACCTCCCCGGCAGCAATGACGCTCGTTTCCCTCGTCGTGTGTCCGGCGCAGCCGGGTGGGGGCTAGTCAGCTAGGTTACATACCCCCCATGGAAAACCCCCTTCTCGTTCCGACGCCAATCGTCGACCGCGGTCTTCCGTCCTTCGATCGAATCCGCCCCGAGCACGCCGAGCCGGCCGTCGACGCCGTACTGGCGACCAACCGCGCGCGCCTGGAGGCGCTCGCTTCGCGCGCGCGCGAAGGCGGTCCGACGAGCTGGGAAGAGCTCATCGAGCCGTTGGAAGAGATGAGCGAGCGCCTGGCACGCGCTTGGGGCCCCATCTCCCATCTCTTTGCGGTGACGAGCAGCGCCGAGTGGCGAGCCGCTCACAACGCCTGCCTGCCCAAGGTGACCGCGTACCAAGTCGAGCTCTCGCAGAACGAGGATCTTTTTCGCGCGTACGAGGAGCTGGCCGCTGGCCCCGCATACGCCGGCCTTTCGCCCACGCGGCGTAAAGTCATCCGCGATGCCTTGCGGGACTTCCGGCTATCCGGGATCGGGCTTTCCGACAAGCCGCGCGCCCGGTTCCGAGAGATCATTCTTCGTTTGTCCGAGCTGCAATCCACGTTTCAAGAGAATGTCATCGACTCCGTGCAAGCCTGGAGCAAGCACGTGGTGGACGAGTCCAAGCTCGCCGGTATGACCGCGCAGGGCAAGCAAGCAGCTCGGGCGAAGGCGCGCGCGAAGGACATGGAGGGGTTCCGGCTCACGCTCGATTTTCCGAGCTACGAGGCCGTCGTGAGCTACGCCGATGACCGCGAACTGCGGCGCGAGCTCTACGAGGCGTACTCAACGCGCGCGTCCGACAGGGGACCGCTTGCGGGCCAGTTCGACAACGGGCCACTCATCGACGAGATCCTCGCGCTCCGCCACGAACAGGCTCTGCTCCTGGGCCTCCGAAACTACGCCGAGGTTTCGCTGGCCACCAAAATGGCCGAGTCGGCCGACGAGGTCGAGCGCTTCCTCTTGGATCTCAACGCGCGTGCGCGGCGGTACGCGGAGGCGGATCTTCTCGAGCTCAGGTCGTTCGCTCGGAGGCGCGACGGCCTCGCGGAGTTCGAGCCGTGGGATTTACCCTATTACACGGAAAAGCTGAAACAGGAGAAGCTCGGCTTCTCCGAGGAGGAGCTCCGGCCGTATTTTCAGGCACCCGAGGTCATTGCGGGCATGTTCGCGCTCGTGGAGCGGCTCTACGGCGTGCGAATCGAGGAAGCCCGTGGGGTCGCGACGTGGCACGCGGACGTCACGACGTACGCGGTGCGCGAGGCCGATGGCGCGCCCCTCGGTCTCTTTTACCTGGACCCGTACGCGCGCGAGGACAAGCGCGGCGGCGCATGGATGGATGAGTGCGTTGGCCGGAGGCGAACGGGGCAACGTGTGCAGCATCCCGTCGCGTATCTGACTTGCAACTTCGCGCCGCCTCTGACAGGCCAGCCCGCGCTCCTCACGCACGACGAAGTCGTTACACTTTTTCACGAGTTCGGGCACGGCCTGCATCACATGTTGACGCGCGTTGACGAGCCCGCGGTGTCAGGGATCCGCGGCGTCGAATGGGACGCCGTCGAGCTCCCGAGCCAATTCATGGAAAACTGGTGCTTCGACAAAAAAACGCTCGGAGACTTCGCGCGGCACTGGCAGACGGGGCACGCGTTGCCGGGCGCCCTGCTCGAGAAGCTCAAGGCGAGCCGCACGTTTCACGCGGCTCTCATCGCGGTTCGCCAGCTGGAATTCGCACTTTTTGACCTACGTTTGCACCGCGACTACGACCCCGCGGCCGGCGCTCGAACGTTGGAGGTGCTCGCCGAGGCGCGCAAAGAAGTCAGCGTTTTGCCACCCCCACCGTGGAATCGCATGCCGAGCAGCTTCTCGCACGTTTTCGGCGGCGGCTACGCCGCGGGTTATTATAGCTACAAGTGGGCCGAAGTGCTGTCGGCCGACGCCTTCGCCGCCTTCGAAGAGAGCTCTTTTGCGCCCGAAACCGGTCGCCGATTCCGCGACACGGTTCTGTCGCAGGGCGGCTCGTGCGAGGCCATGGATCTCTTCGTGAAGTTTCGCGGACGCAAGCCGAACATGGAGGCTCTGCTGCGGCAGAGCGGGCTGGCGGTCGTACCCGCGGCTTCCCCCAGCCGATAGCGCTATCCGGCGGCGTTGGCTCTTGGCTGGACGAGCAACACGACTGCGAGACTCGCCCTGATTCCCCCTTGGAATCGACGCTGGGGATGCATCGAGAGCGCGAAAGGGGGCCGAAAGTCGATTCTGGCCGTCCCGAGGCGCCTGCCGTCGGGGGAAAGTCCGATTATTTGAGTCGATGCCGTAACTTTTCGACGCACCGTGGCCACCCGCACCCCAAATTGCATCGATTCGATTGGATCGAATTCGCGTGCTTCACGCGCTAGGCGCTGGCGCATCGATTCGGTCGTGCCAAACGCGACCAAACGCCCCGCCCAACGCGGGCAAACGCGAGCAAACCCGAGCAACCTGAACAACTTGACCAGCGTACCCGACGAGCCGCGAAAACACGCGAACAACGCAAACACGCAAAACACGTGAAAGAACGCGCCCGGAGAGCCGTTTCTCCGTTTTACCCATAGTTTATGGCTTGACTAGGCGAAGACATGCAGAGATAGTATTGAATCGTATATATGGCTGATGATAGCGCGCAGCGTGCGGGCCAGTTGAAGCCTGCGGTCGACCAGGTCGCCGAGCAATTTGCCACCTCGTGCGTGACCTCGAGCACCCGCCGGGAAATTCGCGACCTCGCGGATGACTTGGTGCTCGAGCTGATCGGCGCGCTGGGCAAAGCGTCGCTGGCGGAGATCGCGCAGACGTTGGAGGTGCTGGAACACCGCCGTCAGCTCCGTCCCCCGCCCGCGAAGAGACCGGCGGTTACGCCGAGTACGCTCGGGCGGCGCGGGACGGACTCGTGGGAACGAGGGTCTCGCACGGTCGAGACGGACGCGGCCTCCGGGGGCGCGAGAGACCCCTTCGATATTACCAAGCCGAGCGAGTTGCTCGACCAGGTCATCGTGGAGTCTCCACCCGCGAGGACTGGCCGGGAAGAGGAGCCGCCCGTGTCGGGTACGCGCGCCAAGAAGTTCGAGCAGCCCCCCACCACGCCACGCGCGCCGGTCGCTGCCACGGCGAGCTCGATCGACGACAACGACGGAAGTGTTCCACCTCGACCGCCGGCCATTGCGCTTCGTGAAGGCGAACAGCTCGTTCGGTCGAGCGGTTCGGGCGTGGTCATCCGTCGCGTGCGGACCGCCTGAACGGGGCCACCTTCTCGTCTTGCCGAGCCGAAAGGGTTCGACGCCGAGCGCTCGCCCTGCGATGAACGGGCGACACGAAGCGACAACGAGGCGAGGCGAATGCGGGTGAAGCGAGTTTTGGGCGTCGTGGGCGCGGGGTTGCCCGTGCTGCTTCTAGCCGGCGCGACCGCTGCGGATCCCTTGCCAACGAGCGCGGAGCACGTCGTCGCGCCAGGGCGGAGCGTGGCCTCGGAGGACACTTCCGAAGCCCTCATCCTCAACCCGGCAAACCTCCCCTGGCTGCCTGGGCCCGAGCTCCGGTGGACGTGGGTGCAGTGTCCCGACAGCGCCGTGAAAGTGGGCTGCGGGCACGCGTGGGAAGCGGGAGCGCCCCTGCCGTTCGGCCTCGCCACGGCGGTGCGCGTGGATCTCGTCGAGCCGCCCTGGGGAGGCGCCGGGGGCGTGGGCGTCGGCTCGCCGTATCGGGGGAATGACTATTTCTGGCTTACGTGGGGTATCGCCACCAAGCTTGGCGACCGTGCGTCGTTCGGGGCTTCGCTCGAGCGCTCGTACTCCCAGAACAACGCCGTCGACGGCCTCTTCGGCATCAGCGCGGCGCTGTCGTGGCGCCCGAACACGCATTTCGGGTTCGCTGCCGTCGCGCGCGACTTCAACCGCCCGAGCCCGACGCCTCCGTCGAGCGGCGCCCTGCCTGTCCTCGACGGCCGTTACGTGCTCGCCATGGCGTTCCGCCCGACCGGTCGTCGCAACCTCGATGTCGGGCTCGAGGTCCAGTATTGGCAGGGCTCCGATCAGTGGACCCCCCGGGGGACCCTCGGGGTCGATGTCCCGGGATTCGGCCGTGCGTTCGCGAGCGTCGAGGCCGCTCACCTGCCCGACGATTCGCGCCGGGGCATCGTCGGCAGCGCGGGCCTCGAGCTTCACTTCGGCGGGTTGAGCGCGGGGGGCGGAGCGCTGTTCGGCAACGGGCTCGGCAACGCAGATACGGTCGCCGAATACGCGACCGCGTCGATCGCCGGCTATACGCAGCCCGGGATTCCGCGTCCCGCACGAGCGGTATGGATTCGCTTCGAGAGCACTCCGTCGACGCGGGGCCACGTTGCACTGCTGCGAAACCTCTGGCGCCTCGCGGCCGCGCGGGACGTCGACGCCGTGACGCTGGTCATTCGTGCCGAACCAGCGAGTTCGCTGGCGCACGCCGAGGAGCTCGCCGACGCGATACGGGTGCTGCGCGCACACGGCAAGAAAGTACTGTGCTCGTGGGAAGACGCGGGGCCCAAGGCTCTTTATGCCTGCGCGAGCGCCGACCGCATCGTCGTCTCGCCGGCCGGCGGTTTGCGCTATGCCGGACTCGCCGCCCAATACATTTACCTCAAAGGATTACTCGACAAGATTGGCGTGCAGGGCGACTTCATCCGGGTTGGTCCGCACAAGAGCGCACCCGAACAATTCACCAACGAGCACGCGGGGCCCGTCGCCAACGACGACCACATCGATTTGCTGCGCCAACAAGAGGCCGTCTTCGTTCGCAATCTATCGCTCTACAGGCACATGAGCGAAGCGAGAGTCCGGGAAGTCACCGCGAAGGGACCCTTCGTGGCGACCGAGGCCCGCGACGCGGGCTTCGTGGACGCGTTCGCCTACGACGACGAGCTGGAGCGCGCAACGAAGGAGCTCGTGGGCCGGGACGTGGGGTACGCCAAATACGAAGGCGAGACCCTCGCGCCCTCCACGTTCGGCGCGCGCGGCAAGATCGCGATGCTCTATTTCGACGGTGACATCGTCGACGGACGCTCGCAGCACGTGCCGCTGCTCGACATGCGCCTCGTCGGCTCGTATTCGATGGCCGACACGATTCGGGAGCTTCGCGAAGATCCGGCCGTGCGCGCCGTCGTCCTTCGCATCGAGAGTCCCGGGGGATCCTCGCTGGCAAGCGACGTGATGTGGCGGGAGCTGTGGCTGCTCGCGCAGAGCAAGCCCCTCATTGTCTCGATGGGCACGGTGGCGGCCAGCGGCGGGTATTACATCGCCAGCGCGAGCAAGAATATCTTCGCGCTCCCTTTGACCATTACGGGATCGATCGGGGTGTTCTACGGGAAGGCCGACGTGAGCGGCCTCCTCGCGAAGATCGGAGTCACGATCGATACGTACAAGACGGCACCGAGGGCGGACGCCGAGTCGCTCTTCCGCGGATTTTCACCGGACGAAGAGCGCGAGCTTCACCACAAGGTCGAGCAATTTTACGACACCTTCCTGGATCGCGTGAGCCAAGGCCGCGGGATGAGCAAAGAAGCCATCGACGCCGTGGGCCGCGGGCGCGTATGGACGGGCCAGCAAGCCTTCGATCGCCATTTGATCGACCACCTGGGTGGCTTGCGCGAGGCGCTCGACGCGGCGCGCGCGGCCGGGCATCTGCCGGAGGATGCCCCCATCGAGGAGCTGCCGCGCGAGAACCAGTCGCTCTTGCAACTCGCGCTCGACGCCGCGGGCGTGAGCGCGGAAGAGCGCGCCGCCGCCGCGATCACCTTGCCACCCGCCGTCCGCGCGCTCGCGCGTTCAATCGCTCCCCTGGTGATCTATGACCACGACGAGCCGCTCGCGCGAATGGAATACGTCGAAGATTTCTGATGCCGGACGAAGGGGCGGAGCGAGTGGGAGCGACTCGGCGTGATCCGCGTGATCGCGGGGATCTTATGAAGTAAAGTCCGTGGCCGTGACGTCCGCCATTCTCTTGTCGAAAAAGGCCATTCCGCCGAAAGAGCGGCTCATCGTCGCGCTCGATGTCGACGGGGTGGACGAGGCCGGCGCGCTGGTCGAACGGCTCGGCGATTCGGTCCTTTTCTACAAGCTGGGTCTGCAGCTCTTCATGGGCAACGGGTACTTCGATCTGGTCGACACGCTGCGCGCGCTCGGCAAGAAGGTCTTCGTCGATCTGAAGTTCTTCGACGTGCCGGAGACCGTCGGCTCCGCGGTTCGGGCGCTCGCAAAGCGCGACGTGGCCTTTGCGACGGTGCACGGAAACGCGGCCATCCTGAAGAGCGCGTGCGCCGCGCGAGGCCCGCTCAAGATCCTCGCCGTCACGGTGCTGACGAACCTCGATCAAAAGGACATCGAAGATCTCGGGTTCCCATGCAACCTCGAAGAGCTGACCCTCTCGCGAGCGAGAAACGCTCTCGGTCTCGGGTGCGACGGGGTCATTTCATCGGGGCTCGAGGTTCCGAGGCTCCGCGCCGAACTGGGCGACAAACTCATCGTCGTGTCGCCGGGCATAAGGCCCGTGGACAGCGCCGTCGTGGGGGATGACCAGAAACGCGTCGTCGACGCCGAACAAGCGTTCAAAAACGGCGCCGATTACATCGTCGTCGGCCGACCCATTCGCAAAGCGGCCGACCCGCGCAAAGCCGCCGAGGCCATCCAGAGAACGATCGAAACGCTCTTCGGAAGCTGACAAGCGAGTTCGTCCGAAGGAGCGCGACGGTTTGGGCCGGTTGGAGCGTTGAGGATATGCTCGCCACCGATGCCCGCCATCGCGTCGTTGCGGGGTTGCGGGGTCGAATCGAGGAGCTCTACATGGCGAACAAAACGTGGTTCGATCACCGGCACATCGCGCGGCTTTGGACGTGAATGGACAATCGCGGCCCTCGATCGCGGCGACCGCGTGGCTGCCACCGCGCGCGACACGAGTGCCCTCATGGACCTGGTTTCCAAGTACGAAGATCGCATCCTCCCGCTCGCGCTGGACGTGCGGGACCGTTCGGCGTGCTTCGCCGCGGTCGACCAGGCGCAGAAGCACCTCGGCCGATTGGACATCATGATCAACAACGCGGGCTACGGGCAGTTCGGTTTGATCGAGGAGCTCTCGGAGAAGGAGCTTCGCGATCAACTGGAGACGAACGTCTTCGGCGCCTTTTGGGTCACCCAGGCTGCGCTCCCCCATCTGCGGAAGCAAAAGAGCGGGCACATCCTCCAGGTCTCCTCGATCGGCGGGATCTCCGCCTTCCCGGGCATCGGTGCGTACCACGCATCCAAGTGGGCGCTCGAAGGGTTTACTCAGGCGCTCGCCCAGGAGGTCGCGGATTTCGGCATTCACGTCACCCTCATCGAGCCGGGTGCCTTCGACACGGATTGGGGTGGAGCGTCGGCCAAACGCGCGAAGGAGATGCCCGAATACGCCGAGCTCCGCGAGAAGATCAAGGAGCAGCGCAAGGCACGCATCGGCAAGCAGGGCGATCCCAAGGCCTCGGCGCGCGCGCTCTTCAAGGTCGTCGACGCGAAGGAGCCGCCGCTTCGCGTTTTCTTCGGCGCCGCGCCGCTCGGGATCGCGAGGGCCGATTACGCGAAGCGGCTGGAGGGGTGGGAGAAGTGGCAGCCCGTCGCGCTCGAGGCGCAGGGCGACTGAGGCGGGTAAGCGAATGAATCCTCCGACGAACACACCGAGCCGTGCCCGCCTCCCCGGCTTTGCAGCGTCGCTGACCTTGCAACGGACGCCGGGGTGAAGGCGGTCGCGAACACCCTCCTTGCCGTCGCGCTCCTGTCGGCTGCGCCTGCATGTGTCCCCGGTCCGGCCTATGGGCCACAGCTCGAGGGCTACACCTATCCCTGGCCGGTCGAGCATTTCACTTTCGCCTCACAGGGCACTACGCTCGACATGGCCTACATGGACGTGAAGCCCAAGGCGCCGAACGGCCGTACGGTGGTGCTCCTCCACGGCAAGAATTTCTGCGCGGCGACGTGGCAGGCGAGCGTCGCCGCGCTCATCGCCGCCGGCTACCGCGTGATTGCGCCCGACCAGATCGGCTTCTGCAAATCGACCAAGCCTGCGCACTACCAGTACAGCTTCCAGCAGCTCGCGGCGAACACGCATGCGCTCCTTGCGACGCTCGGCGTCTCCGTGGCGACGATCGTGGGCCATTCGACCGGAGGCATGCTCGGAATTCGCTATGCGCTCATGTACCCGCAGGACACGGAACAACTCGTGCTTGTCGATCCGATCGGGCTCGAGGACTGGAAGGCGAAGGGGGTGCCCTGGCAGAGCGTCGACGCCTGGTACCAGCGAGAGCTCGACACGACCGCGGAGCGCATCCGCGACTACGAGCGCACGACCTACTATGCCGGCACCTGGAAGCCGGAGTACGAGCCGTGGGTCGAGATGTTTGCCGGGCAATACCGTGGTCCCGGCCGCGAGATCGTCGCCTGGAACTCGGCGCTGCTCTACGACATGATCTTCACGCAGCCGGTCTTCTACGAGCTCGACCGGCTCGCGGTACCGGTGCTGCTGATGATCGGTGACAGGGACACGACCGCGATCGGCAAGGAGCTGGCGCCGCCGGAGATCCGCGCCACGCTGGGCAACTATCCGGCGCTGGGGAAGGCCGCGGCCGCGCGCATCCCGCGTTCGCATCTCGTCGAATTCCCCGAGCTCGGCCACGCGCCGCAGATCCAGGCACCAGACACGTTCCACAAAGCGCTGCTCGACGGCCTGCGCGGCGACGGCCAGACGACGGGAGTCACGCGGTAGTACGTCTGCTTCGAGATCGTCGAGATGATCACGCACCTCGCGTTCTACATCGGCTGGCGGAACGCGATGTCCGCGGTAAACCGTGGCCAAGTCGCTTTTCGATACGACGGAGGAAACATGATTTCCAAGCGAACACTCGGACAGGGCTTGAAGGTCTCGGCCATCGGCTACGGGGCGATGGGGCTGTCGTTTGGCTACGGTCCGCCCACGAAGAAAGATCAGGCAGTCGCGGTCATCCGCGCGGCGGTCGAGCACGGAGTGACCTTCTTCGACACGGCCCAGGTGTACGGCCCCTTCAAGAACGAAGAGCTCCTGGGGGAGGCGCTCGCGCCGTTCCGCGGGCGGGTCGTCATCGCAACGAAGTTCGGTTGGAACATCGACCCGGAGACGGGTGAGCACCGAGGCGGCGTGAACAGCCGGCCTGAGCTCATTCGGAAGCTCACGGAGGGGTCCCTCAAACGCCTGCGCGTGGATGCGATCGACCTCTACTACCAGCACCGCGTCGACCCCAACGTCCCGACCGAGGACGTGGCCGGGACGGTGAAGGATCTCATCGTCGAAGGGAAAGTGAAGCACTTCGGCATGTCGGAGGCGCGCGTGAAGACCATCCGCCGCGCTCACGCCGTGGTGCCGGTCACCGCCCTCCAGAGCGAATACTCGCTGTTTTGGCGAGAGCCCGAGGAGCAGATCCTTCCGGCGCTGGAGGAGCTCGGGATCGGTTTCGTCCCGTTCAGCCCTCTCGGGAGGGGCTTTCTCACCGGCAAGGTCGACGAGACCACAACGCTTACTGCGAGCGATTATCGGAGCACGATGCCTAGGTTCTCGCCCGAGAACCGGAAGGCGAACTACGCGGTCGTCGATCTCCTGAAGCGCATCGCGACGGAGAAGAAGGCCACGCCGGCGGAGATCGCGCTCGCGTGGCTGCTCGCCAGGAAACCGTGGATCGTGCCCATCCCTGGGACCACGAAGCTGAATCGGCTCGAGGAGAACCTCGGTGCTGCAAATGTCGAGCTCACGAAGGACGACATGCGCACGATCGACGACGCGTCCGCGAACATCGTCTTTCATGGCGATCGGTACAACGCGGCGGCGCAAGCCACGATCGATCGTTGAGAACGCGAAGACGGACGAGGA
The DNA here is from genome assembly GCA_963831555.1 of uncultured delta proteobacterium. Lineage (GTDB taxonomy): Bacteria > Myxococcota_A > Polyangia > Polyangiales > Polyangiaceae > Palsa-1150. Next base: position 346,524 of record CAWHQT010000002.1, on the reverse strand, counting down.
CGGTGATCACGCGGAAGATCCGTCGGGGGGCGGCTGGACCGAGAGATGAGGTGCTAGGCCCAAGACCAGCGGCAGCGTCGCCAGAGCCGTTACGGAGGTCGCCGCGCTGGCCCACAGTGGTCCTACTGCGTCTCCAAGAAAGCCAAAGAGGACCGGCGACAAGGCGGCCGAGCCGATCGTGCCCGTGTAGAAGAGCGCGAAGGCGCGTTCAGCTCGCTGCTCGGCAACGAGCTCCGGAACGGTCCCGTACAAGACCGACGCGGTGCCGTTGAGCATCACTCCGAGCAGAGGCAAGAGCACGAGAGCAGGATGCAACGAGAGCAGAGGGACGGCCACGATACACACCGCCGTGCCGCCTTCGGTGAGGACGACCGTCCAGAGCACACCGATGCGATGGCCCAACCAACCGCAGCTGAACTTCCCGGCCGCACCTCCAATGAAGACCAGAGCGAGCGCCAGTCCGATCGTCGGCACGCTCGCCCCTTTCCGTTCGAGAAGGAACGGTAGAAACGTCAGCAGTCCGACGCGGACACCGGTATCGAGTACGCCGATGACCATCAGCAACGCGAAGGCCCCGCGCTTCGCGCCGACCATCCGTCGAGCGGTTCGCGTGGATGCCGTCGGGGTCCGGATGCTCGCCGGCATCAACACGGCGACGACAGCTGCTACGATCAAACCCGCGGCGGCGATCCAGCAAACGGCCGTGCGCCACGCGACGAAGGTCAGCAGCAGCGAGAGCAACGCCGGAATGGCCGCCTTTCCGAGGTCCCCGCTGAAGTTGTAGGTCCCCAGTGCCCCGCGCGCGCCTCCGGATGCGTAGGCGCGGGAGACCGCCGAGGAGCCGATCGGGTGCTGCACGCTGGCTCCCGCCCCCGACACGGCCAGGGCGAGGGAGAGCCCCACGAGACTCCCTGTCACTCCCGCAAGAACGTAGCCCACGGCGGCCACGACGGTACCGAGCACCAGGATCACTCGGCCGCCGAACCGTTCCGCCATGCGGCCCGCTGGAACCTGCAAGGCGGCCATCGCTCCCGAGTAGAGCCCGCGGAGCGCCGCTACCATTGCATAGCCGGTGGCGAACTCTGCTTGCCAGACCGGGAGCAGAACGTAGGTCAGATCGGTGTAGCCATCGTGCAGGGCGTGCGCGGTGCAGCTTGCCAGGAGAGTGCGGCGAGCGACCGACGTCGCCATCATCGGCCGCGCGCGTAGCGTTCCAGCCGCTCGTCCAGCGTGCCGGTATGGAGCTCAAAGAGGTGGTTATCGTGGTCGTAGAAGTAGATTGAGCGACCCTCGCCGTCGACCCGCCGGCGAGCCTCGCGAAGCTCCAGACCGCACGATTGTATGCGCGCGAGCATCGCGTCGTAGTCCGCCTCGTCGATCTTGAAGGCGACGTGATTGTACGAGCGTGACGGCAGTCCTTCCCCTTCCATCACCGCGATCCAGAGTCCGGCGACGATGAAGAAGCGCTCCTTCGATAGGGAGAACGTCGCCTCGCCGCTGTCGTAGACCTTCTGGGGGCGCCCAGAACGGACCTCAACAGGACCTCCATCCGATCGAGATCCCGAACGATGAAGGTCAGGTGGCTCAAGGCTCGAATCACGGACGCTCCGTCCTCTTCGGGTTCGCCGTCGGCCGTCGGAAAGGTTCGCGCGGGCCCGTCATGCGAGCCGAACGTACGGTCCGAACTGCGGCGCGACAAGCGCGACAAAATAGGGACTTCGATAGCCCATCGGAAAAGCCCATGCCGCTAGCCCTCCCACACCTCAACCGTGCCGCGAACCCTCTCGAACCACGCCCACGACTGGGGAATACTCGCCGGCATGATCCGGACGATCCAAACCGCCACCGTGGACGCCGCTTATCTTGAGAGCGGGCCGACCGACGGACCCCCCGTCATCCTGCTCCATGGATGGCCGTCCGACGTCCACGATTGGGATGGCGTCGCACCACGCCTCGCCGCTGCCGGCCTGCATGTGTTCGTCGCCTACCTCCGCGGCTTCGGGCCGACGCGCTTTCGGGAAGCGACGACGATCCCCCGATCAGGCCAGCAGGCTGCGCTCGGCGCCGATCTTCGCGCCCTCATCGAGGCGTTGCGACTTCCCCCGGTTCTGCTCGCCGGTTACGACTGGGGGGGCCGGGCGGCCTGCGTCTGCGCGGCCCTGTGTCCCGAGGTCGTACGTGGGCTGGTGTCGATCACCGGGTACAACATCCAGCAAATCGCCGAGTCGAATCGGCCTGGCTCTGCCGAGAAGGAGCGTCGGCTCTGGTACCAGTGGTACCTGAACACGGAGCGAGGCCGCGCCGGTCTCCGCGACAATCGACGAGAGATTTGTCGCCTCCTATGGACCCTCTGGTCTCCGAACTGGCGGTTCGACGACGCCACCTTCGAGGCGACCGCTGCGAGCTTCGAGAATCCCGACTTTGCCGAGGTGAGCGTCCACTCGTACCGTCACCGGTACGGCAACGCTCCGGGCGACCCTGCGCTCGAGTCTTTCGAGATGAGACTGGCGGAGCAGCCGCCCATTGCGGCGCCGACGATCGTGCTCCATGGCGCGGAGGACGGTGTCTATCCTCCGCAGGAATCCGCCCAGGCGCACGCCCACTTCACCGGTCCCTATGAGAGGCGCGTGGTACCCGTGGCCGGGCATTTTCTCCCGCGAGAGGCGCCGGAGGAAGTCGTCAGCGCGCTCTTGCGGTTGTAGACAGCGGGGAGTGTCCGCACCTTCGCCCCTAGCGTGGGCGGCCCGAGAAACCTGTAGCCTTTGCCCCGGCGCAAGCATGCCGGAAGCGCTGCGCCCGCCAGGCGAGCGAGCCTCGGTGATAGGGTGTGCGCATGAGCGTGACCGTGAAGATCGAGCAGCTCCAGCCCCGCCTTCTCGCCGCCGTTCGCCGCGTGGCCGCGCCGCGTGAAGTTCCCCGGGTCTTCAAGCCCGCACTCGACCGGGTCTGGGCTTTTCTCAGTAACAACAAAGGCCTGCGGAGCGACGGGCACAACGTCTTCCTCTACCAGCACGTCGACCAGCCCGAAGTTGGGATGCCGATCGACTTCGGAGTGGAAGTCACCCGCCGCTTCGACCCGGAGGGCGAGGTCCGCTGCGTCGAGACCCCCGCCGGTGAGGCGGCGGTGGTGGTGCATCGCGGAGACTACGGCGGACTCCCCCGGGCCCACGCCGCGCTCCATGCCTGGTGCGCCGCCAGCGGGCGGAAGATCGGCGGCTACAGCCTCGAAGTTTACGGAGACTGGACCGACGACCCGAGCAAGCTCGAGACGACGATTCAGTATGTCCTGGGCTAGCGAGAAGCCTGGAAGGAAGCTCGTTTCCTCCTTCGCGTGTCCGGCTGCGGGCGGGGGCTAGCGACAAGCCCGGGGCACCCTGAGCCGGCCTACTGAACCGTGATGTTGTCGATGTAGATGGTTGCCGGCACGATTGAGCCCGGACCGGATCCCGCGCCGCTGTCGAATTCAATGCCCAATAAGCGGATGTGCGTCGTGTCGAATCCGTTTGATGTGAAGCCCTGGGGGTTCGACATGTCGAGCGTGGCCGTAAACCAAGTCCCGCCGGCTACGGCAGGGAACTGCATGGCTCCGTTGTCTTTCCAATCCCAGCTTTGATCTTGTGCAAAGACGAAGAAGTAACCAGGGTTCCCGCTGGCCAGGAAGAGCGATACGGTCATTTTCTTTCCCGTGAGATCCACGTAGGGAAACGGATAGTTGAGCGCCACCGTGAGTTTCTCTCCGCCGTTGTCGAAGGCGGCGTCGACCTTCAAGGATCCGGCCGGGTCACCGAACGTGGTCGACCAGGACACGCCCGAATTCTCGAACAAAGGCCACGGTCCACCGTCGCTACTCGCCCCTGGCGTGACCTGTTGCAGCCACCAACCATCGAGACCCGAGTCAAACGGAAAACTGTACGTCACGCCCGCGACCGCGTCGCCAGAGTCCCCGGCTTGGCTGGCGGCGTCTCCGTCAGTTGCGTTGGCTCCCCCGGCCGCGTCGCTCGCATCGTCGGCCGCGGGGCTCGCGTCGGGGTAGTTCGCGCCCGTTTCGGCGTCCGCGAGGGAGGTCTCATCGCTGGCTTCGCCGCCCTCGGTCTCGTCGGCATCGCTTTGCGATTCGTCCGAGAATTCGACCCCGGCTTCCGCGGCGTCGCCGGCCTGGCCAGCCTCCGGCGAGAGCACGTCGGGCGCTTCGGTCGCGTCGTCCTTCGTGACATCGCCGGCCCCCATCGCGTCCGTCGTGGAGCTGTCCGCGGCGTCGCGGCCCGAGCCCGCGTCAAGGCTCGGCGAAGAAATGTCATCGCCCCCGCATGCCACGAATACCCACAAGCTCACGACGCCGAACCACGCCGTCAATCTTCGCTGAAAGAAACATATCGGCATGGCGCCTCCGAGAATGGAAACCAGATCCCATCCTTCGAACGGCGCAATGCAAAATCCAATTCAGAGGTCATTGGGTCGTCAGGAGTATGTTGTCCAAGAAAAGCGACAACGGAGTGGCTGGGCCGATGAGGTTGTTCACGCCGAGGGTCACGGAGACCGGCCCTACGATCGGCGGCGCGGAGCTCGGGTCGCTGAACACGACGCTTCCGTTGAACGAAAGGGAGACGGACTGCGCCGCGACGTCCACCGTAAAGACGACGTTGACCCATCCGGCGGGCGGCAAAGACGCCTTGTGCTGAATGGTATTCGCGACCCCGCCTTCGGGCGGGATGACGGATTCATACACCGTCGACATGAAACCTTGCAGGTCCCACGTCGCTGCCCATTGGCCGTTGCCGTACTCGATGCGAAAGAGGCTCAAGTCGTGGACGTTGTTCGGATCGTAATTCACGAGTTGGATCGCGAAATCTATCTGCACGAAGGTGCGACTCAAGATATTCGAGGTGAGCTGGATCTGTTCCGAGCAGTCCGTTCCCCCATCGATCGTGCAGGCGCCCAAAAAAGGCATGCTCAAGAGAAGTGAGCTCGGGGGCGAAAGCGACACGTTCGAAACAATGGTCGGGACGGCCCCTGCGGCGGCCAGATTGACGTACGTGGTCGAGAACAAGTAGCCGTAGGCTTTGCCGTCGTCGAAATCGCGGCACAATGCGGTCTTGGCGTTGCTGTTGGCAGCGCACCAGTCACTCGGGGCCCCGACATCCGAGACGTCGGGCGAACCAGCGGCATCCGCTGGGCCGCTCGCGTCCGTGGCATCGTTCGTCGAAGCATCGGCGGCGTCCGAACCATTCGAAGCCTCTCCCGCGGAGCCGCCTTCGTGGGTCGCGGCCGCGGCTCCATCGGTCAATGTTGCGTCGCGAGCGTCGCCCGACGCGGCGTCGGGTTCTTCGGCGACGGCGCCGTTGAAGCGATCCAGGTTGCCTATCTCGCTGCATCCCGCCGCGAGCGCCACCGCTCCGACGACGAGAGCGCTGATCCGCTTGACTCCCGTCGGCTTTCCGCGCCTTTCGGCCACGGCGAAATCCCTGATATTCTCGGCACGCAAAGCGGTTCGATGCTTAGTGAGAATCGCCCGGTTCATTCGAAGTCGGCTCCAATCCACGCTCCCGCACCCCGCGATGAGAAGGTGGGCCCCGCCCTCCACGAGCGGACCGCGGATTGGGATTTCGCTGGTTCGGGTCGGATCAGCAGATAGGCCCCCACGACCGACGCCCCGGCCCCCAGCGAGAACGCAACCGTCGAAATCGTGGCGTCGTCGCGCGCTCGGCGGATGTCGTCGAGGCCACCCGGTCGGCAAATGTTGTTTGGGCATTCCGCGATCGCGCTGTCCCGCGCGCTAAACATCATCGCGCCGAAGACCGAGCCGAGCACGACGCCCACACTCCCGAGACCGAGGACGGTCCAGCCGACGAGCCGTCCGGTCGACGGACCATGGCTTGCGCGGGATGCCGCGTCACGCCCTGGCGTGGGGAGCACACCCGCGGGCGACAGACCCGTGGGCGACCCACCCGTGCCGGACGCGCTCGCTCCGGCCCGTGGTGTCGATTTCCATGACGCCGAAACGACCAGCCCGACTTCGTTCCGCGCCACGATGAGCTTTTTCTCGATGGGGGGCTGACCTTCGCGCTCGAAGACAAAGGTGTGCAACCCCGGGTTCAGTTCCACGGGCTTGCCGTCAAGCTGATTTGCAACACGAACCCCGTCCGCCGACACGGTGACGTCGAACACGTTTTCGAAGTCCACTTTCGCAGTGAATACGACCGACGGAACGGCCTCCGATACCTCGGCGAGCCATGTGGTGCAGTCGTTCTGAATCAACGAGGGGCAGGAGGGCGACGCGCACCGGCGGAAATCGTCTCTCGCCTTCAAGAGATCGCCCCCATTTCGGCTTTGTTGGCCGACCTCATAGGCCTCGACGCACGATGGCGTGGCCGCGTCGGCCGTTTGCGAGAGAGCCGCTCGCGCCGGGACGAATACCATCGAAAATGCGGCGAGCCCGCGGACCCACCCGATTGTCGCCCTTGCCTCCCACCGTCGCATGCCATCAGGATACGCGCAGCATTGAGCCGGGGGAAACGCGGCTCCTCGCACACAACGGGCCGGCCAAACCGCGATGCGCAGGAGCACTCTCAATGTATGCGCTTTCGGGCGAGATAGGCAGGCGACCCCAGATGGGGGGCGCTCCCACCTCTTTTCGGCTGCCCACACTCATCGCCCTGTTGGACGGGGCGTTTGCGCCGTTATCTCGTAAGGGCGCACGGAGCGGTCGCGAACGCTCGAGGGCGCCCTCCAAGCCCGGGGGTAACTGAGCGCGATGGACTTCTCGGAGGTGGGCGAACTCAGTTCGACCGAATTCAGCAGAAAGTACAACGTCATCGCCCAACTCGGCGAAGGCGGAATGGCGCTTGTCCATTTGGCCGTCGCGCGAGGCGTGGGCAACGTGCGAAAGCTCGTGGTTCTCAAGTCAATCCGGCCCGAGCTCATTGCCACGCCGAAGACGCGCGACATGTTCCTCGCCGAGGCGCGCGTTGCCGCGACGTTGAACCACCCGAACATCGTGCAGTCCTTCGAGGTGGTCCTTTCGAAGAAGAGCCCCGTCCTCGTCATGGAATACTTGGACGGGCAACCCCTCGAGCGAGTCATATGGCTCGAGAACTTGCCGCTAGGCATCGCTCTCTTCGCGCTGAAGGAGACGTTGAGGGGGCTCGATTACGCTCACAACGTGACCGGACTGGACGGCGTGGGTCAGAACCTGGTTCACCGTGACGTCTCGCCGCAAAACATCTTCGTGACCTATGAGGGGCACGTCAAACTTCTCGATTTCGGGATCGCCAAGGTCGTTGGTTCGACGTCCAACACCGAAACGGGTGAGATCAAAGGCAAGGTCCGCTACATGGCGCCCGAGCAGATGTTCGGAACGTCGGCGGTCGACCGACGGGCCGACGTCTTTTCCGTCGGCGTGATCCTCTGGGAAGCGGTCACGGGCCGTCGCCCGTGGGGCGACAGCAGCGACGTTCAGGTCATCCAGGCCGTCACGGCCCGACCGATCGCCGCGCCGAGTGCCGTCAAACCGGACGTTCCTCCTTCCCTCGACGCCATCTGCCTTCGGGCGCTCGCGCCGTCTCCCGAGCAACGATACGAATCGGCCGCGGCCATGCTCGCGGACCTCGAGGACGCCATCGAAGACCTCGGGCTACGAACCGACGCGGGTCGGGTCAGCAAATACATGAGCGGGACATTCAGTTCGACGCGCGCGTCCGTGAGGGCCATCGTCGAAGCGCAAATGCGCAACGACACGGCGGCGCCCGTCCGGCTGGTCGCGTCCGAAGGCGGCATACTCCTCGCCGAGGACGCCGACTCGAGCGCCGGCGACCTATGGCCGCTGCCATCCACACTGACAGTCCGACAAGAGGCGCGTCGGCGGCGCCGGCGCGAAATCTTGACATACCTTGGACTCGCTGCGGCGGGCGCTACCGTCCTGGTGCTCTTCATTTCGCGGTACATGCAGCCCGTGAACGTTACGAGCGCGGCCGCCTCCGCGTCGGCCGCTACCGAGCCGCTCTCGAAGTCCGGCCGGCAGCCACGCAAGAGCGACGAAGGGGTCCCCGTTTCAATCGAGGCGCGGCCGTCGCAGGCTAGAATTTTCTGGGATGGTGAGCCCCTCGCTGGCAACCCTTACGTGGGCGAACTCCCTCGCGACGCGCTGCCGCACGTCGTGCGCGTCGAAGCGGCCGGCTTTCGAACGCAGTCGCTCACGGTCGCGCTGGAGGACCCGATCGACCGCCATGTCGAGCTCGTTCCGGAGCGGACCGCGTCGCCCGCTCGCCCGACGGCAACGACCACGCGCTCTGCGTCGAATCCGCCGGCCGCCGCTGTGTCGGCGGGCACGAGTGCGGCGCACGCCCTTGTCGCCTGCACCCCGCCGTTCACCTTCGACCCGAACGGAATCAAACGCTTCAAGCCGGAGTGCTTGAAATAGAGCTCACGCGCCGGCCGCGCCCTTCAGGCCGAGCGCCCTTCGCTTGGCCCAGCATTGGGGGCAACGCCACGTGTTGATCATTGTTCCGTTGGGCTGCCGCTCCCGGATGAGCCGCCAGCCGGTTTGGCTGATGAGCGTATAGTTCGTGTTCGTCTGCGGCGCTGGCTTGGCGCAGTCGAAACAGTCCGGAGCGTCTTCGCTCATGGTGATAGCCCCTTCAGGGGAAACGGCACGACGCGGGATGTTCGCCAGGCCCCCCGCTGATTTGGCTGCATAAGCCAAAACGCCAACGCCCGACGTGTGCGTCGCCACTCAACGCCAAAATGGCCTCGGATTCCAACCGCAACAGGCTCGATCGGACTGCATGACCGAGCGCTACCACCAGGGGCTCGGCGGCCAAATCATCCGTCCGAAGTCCGTGCCGGACAACGACAACGCTACGCTCGTCCCGATCGGACGCCGCTCGCGGCTCGGCGGACTGCTCAACTACTACTCCCTCGCTTCGTCTTCGGGGATGTCCCAAAGCCCGTTGAATTCGTGAAGTAGCGGCGGCTCTTTGCTGGCCTGAGAATAGGTCTGCCAGGAACTGAGCCCCCAGGGGCAAAGGAGCCGCCATGAGAGACGCAGTCAAGGGTCGCGCCCGCGCGTGCTAGAGTTTTTTCATCGTGCCCATGACAGACGCGCAAGCCAGGGCCGCCCAACGCCGCCTGACGTGGACGGGGGGTGCCGCGCGCTCGTTCGAAGAGCTCGAACGAAAGGGACTGGAGTTCTGGGTCGACGCGGAACCGGCGTCCAAGCTCCAGGCCATGTGGGACGCCATCGTCGAGGCATGGATTATCGAAGGGAAGCATGGACCTTCACCCCGATTTCAAGGATCTGCTTTCGGCGTTGGCCGACACGAGCGCTGAGTACCTGGTCGTGGGCAGCTGGGCCGTCGGCTACCACGCCGAGCCGCGATTCACGAAGGACCTCGACGTGTTCATCGGGCCGTCCAACGAGAATCTGGAGGCCGTCGCCCGAGCGCTGGCGAGGTTCGGGGCTCCGGCCGTCATCGTCGAGACGCTTCGCGGGCTCGGGCCCAACGAGTTCCTCTTCCTGGGTGCCTCGCCGGTTCGGATCGACATCCTACGCCGCGTGGACGGCATCGTGTTCGGCGACGCCTACGCGAGACGCGTAACGGTCCGCTGGGATGGGGTGCCCGTTTCGATCATTGGGTTCGACGACCTCGTCGCCTCCAAGAAGGCGGCCGGACGGCAGCGTGATCAGCGAGACCTAACGTTGCTCGAGGCGGCGCGGCGGAGTAAGCACGGCGCATGAGCGCGCGACGAGCGTTTGGCCCGACGACCACGAGGTCGAACGAACCGTTCGCGGCGTAACCGTCCGGCGGCATCGTTTCCGAGCGCCCGGCCGCGATCCGAATCGAGACCCCCGCCGTGCGCGTGATATCGATTCGTCACGGACGAACCGCTCGAAGCCGTCGAGCGGAGCCCGAAGGGCGGAGCGAGACACAGCTCCCCGCGACGTTCCGGGATGGGGAGCTCGAGTGGAGTGCCCCCTCGACGTGTCGTGCTAGCCAGGTCCGTCGATCGGAGCCTTGCCGGAGGCAAGGCGGAGAGAGACACAGCGTGACACGGGTGATCTTAACAAGAGGCAAGGCGGAGAGAGACACAGCGTCACCCTGGTGATCTTAACACAAGAATACTCACTTCGGGAGCAACCCCCAATCGCATCGGCGGCCCGGTCGTGCCGAGGCCGGGATTCACGTAGAGAATGGCGCGGCCGCGGCGGTAGAACCCCACCGTATAGCGATAGGCGAACGTAGCGAGGTTCGCGAAGCGGTAGAGGAACGGCACGCCGATCTGACCGCCGTGGGTGTGACCGCTCAACACGAGCTCCACGCCTGCGCCCGCGGCTTCGTCGAACCGATTCGGATCGTGGGCCAGCAGCACGGTCATCGCCCCCGCGGGCCGCCCGCGCAGGGCGCTGGCCAGATCGTCACGGCGGGTCCACGTGTCGTCGATCGCGGCGAGCCAGACCTTGGCGCCCCCGTGATCGACCACGGCGCCTTCATTTCGCAGCACCCGAACGCCGCGCTCGCGAAGCTTGGCAACCAGCGGTTCGCCATCGCCAAAATAGTCGTGGTCGCCCATGGACACGAACACGCCCTCTTTGGCGCGGAGCGCGGCGATCACGTCGGCGACGTCCGCGTGAAACTCGGCGCCGCTCGTCACGAGATCCCCCGTGACGACCGCGAGGTCCGGTCGACGCCCGTTCGCCGCCGAAGACCACGCGAGCCCCCAGGACCGCGGCGTGAGGCTGCCGATGTGGAGATCGGAGAGGTGCGCGATACGAAGGCCATCGAGCCGCGGATCGAGACCCGGAATGCGGACTTCGCGCTCGACGACGCGATACCACCGCCGCCGGATCAGGGTGCCGTACCCGCACACGACGAGCCCCGACAGATAGCTCCACATATAGGCATCCATCGGGAGGCGGATCGGAACGCCGCGAATGACGTCCACGACGGGGGCGACGAGCGTCGCCACGACCGACGGGATCAACATCCAAACCGCCGCGCACCAGTGGATGAAGTACGGAATGTCGACGAGCCGTATCAGCCACTCGGGACGCCGCGTGTCGGGGCCGCCGACACCCGCACGCCGTACGAAGAGCAAGACGCCCGAACCCCCCCACGCCCAGCCGATGAGCCAGGGATGCGGCCAGCCGAGACGCCCTGCGAGCACGATGACGGCCGCCGCGACCGGCACGTGGACGGCCGCCGTAACGGCCACCAACATCCGCAGAAACCGCGGCCTGCGGCTCGGCCGGCGGACGTGTTCGCGCGCCTGCCCGAGGTTCTCGTCGACAGTCGAGGTGCTCATTCGAAGCTTAGGGGGACGGGCCAGGCAGGTCACCCCCCCGCGGCGCGGGCGCGGATGAACCGGAGGCCGTTACACGCCCAGAAGCTTGACCAGCACTTCCTTGCTCGTGACTCCCACGTGCCTTCCCGACTCTTTGCCACCCTTGAAGACGAGAACCGTCGGCACGCCACGAATGCCGAACTTGGTGGCCACAGCAGGCGAGTCGTCGATGTCGAGCTTACCTACGCGCGCCTTGCCCTGGTATTCGTCGGCCAGCTTTTCGACGACCGGCGCGAGCACGCGACATGGACCGCACCAAACGGCGCTGAAATCGAGCAGAAACGGTACCTGTGACTTGAGAACCTCGCTGTCGAAGTTCAAGTCGTTGATTTCGAGGACGTTCACGCCAGCCATGACTCCACTCTCCGCAGTTCGAGGATCTTTCTTATAAGGCTCCGATGCCGCCCTGTCGATTCGGGTCGCTCCTCTCTCCGGTTCAGACGCCCGGTCATGCTCGCTCGGGTCCACCTGGCCTCCGGGCGGGCGACCACCGCGTGTCTCCCGCCCGCCCGCCCACCGCGCGCAAGGGCCGGCGCGAGCCGGCTCGAAAGTTGGCCAGGACCCGACGACGGCGGCATCGTGCGGCTTTGGGCAGCGCCTCGCACGGCGCGCGCGGCCAAAAAGGGTCCCGCGCACCGATCGAGCCGAGCTCGCGCGGCACGACCGAAGCCGCGGCCGGAACGCCGACCGCCCCATCCCGAGGAGGCCAACGATGAAGCAGGACCAATCGAGCGAGGCGCATGCCGCCAGGCCGGCGGTGCAGGAGCCGTCGCGCCCGGAACGCAGGCGCCACCGCGTGTACGTCACCCACAACACGGAATATCACGTGCGCGACCGGCGATGCGTCGCGGTGCGCGATCGGCGGACCGGCGAATTCCTACACGGCCATCTGGCCATTGACCGAAAGATCGCCGGGGGCTTGAAGTTTTTCGTGAACGGCGGGATCGCGCCCAACGCGGGCGAGCCGCGCCTCGGCGAGTCCCTCTATTTCGCAAGCGATGGGCGAGATCTCGTGACCAGCCCGCTCGAGAGCGTAGAGCGTCCGTGTCGCGAAATCGTAGGCTGCTACCCTGACGCGCGCGGGCGTTGAGTCGCCGGTCCCGCAAGGCGCGCGTATTGTTCGCGTGGCGGTGCATTTCGTCGTAATTTCGTGGCGGCATGTTGGTCGTCCCGCCCCGCGCCGAGCTTCGCCAACGCCCGCTCGAGACGCAGCGCCTCGTGCTGACGCCGGTCGAGCCGGCCGATGCCTCCGACCTGTGGTTCGCGGTCGATACGTCGCGCGCTCATCTGGAAAAGTGGCTCCCATGGGTTCCGTTCAATACGGACCTCGATGCAAGCTGGCGCTATTGCGAGGCGAGCGCCAGCGATTGGGACCACACACGCGCGCTGCGCTTTTCGATTCGCGAGCGCGGGACGCGTCGTTTTCTGGGCGTCGTGGGGCTCGAGTCCGTCGCACATCTGCACCAGAGCGCAGACCTCGGCTATTGGCTTCGCGCGGACGCGGCGCGCCGCGGTCATATGACGGAAGCCGCGCGGGCGACGGTCACGTGGGCGTTCAGGCGCCTCAGCGCACACCGGATCCGAGTGGCCGCGGCGACCGACAACGTCGCGTCGCTCGGCGTCATTCGCAAACTCGGTTTTCGCTTCGAGGGCGTCGCGCGCGAGGCCGAGCGCTGCCAGGGCCGCTGGCTCGACCACGCGCTCTTCGCCCTGCTCACGTCCGACCCTCCGGCCGAACCTGGCCGAACCTCGACATGAGCCCCGTGCATGTCCATCGGTAGCCAGGGCGCGGCCCTTCGCCGAGCCTCGACGGAGGCGGCCTCGGCACGGCGAAGCTCAGCCGACCATCGCGAAATTCCACGGAATCGGCGGGAGGTCCCTCTTCGTTTCGAGCGCGCGAGACCGTATCTCCCGAGCGTGCGGTTTTACGCGGCAAGGAGAGGCATTGCAGCCGCGGCCGCAGTGATGGCGCTGGGCCCCACGGCCATCGCCGAACCCTTGCGATGGCACGTGGAAGCGGGCGCGTCCCACGCCGTCACCGATCCACAGGCACGCGAATATGGGTTCGGCGCGGAGGGCCGCCTCGCGCTCGAAGTGCCATTGAACCGGATGATCGGCCTGCAAGTCGAAGGGGGCGGCCTCTGGCTCTCGCACGCGAACCGGCCCACCGATCCCTCCCTTGCGGACCACGGCGACGGCGTTGCCCTCTTCGGCCTGGTGGGCGTGCGCGTGCGGCCGTTCGGCGAGGTCGCGGGGGCCTGGATCGACGCGAACGTGGGCTACGTGCGCACCGGCGGCCTCGATCGCGTCGGCTTCGACGGGCATATCGGGTACGACTGGCGCGTCGGCGCGGGCCGCTGGGATGTCGGTCCCTACGTGGGCTATTCAGATATTTTCCAAACGCCGGACGCGCTGCGCCCGGACGACGCGCGGATTGTCTCCCTCGGCGTGCACGTCGCGCTGGGCGTTCCCCGCTTGCCGCCGCCGATCCACGCCGCGGACGCTCCGCCCCCGCCCCCTCCGCCGCCTCCACCTCCGCCCCCCCCGCCCCCTCCTCCCGCGCCCCCGTCCGATCGCGACAAGGATGGCGTACTCGACGTGGACGACGCGTGCCCCGACGTGCCGGGCATCCATACGGACGACCCGAAGACGAACGGCTGTCCGCCCGCGGGCGATCAGGTGCGGGTGATCAAGGATCGAATCGAGTACGACGACGTCATCCTCTTCGACACGGACCAGGCGCACGTTCATCACGCGTCGTTTCCAATTCTCCAGAAGCTCGCCACCTTCATCGTCAATAATCCCGATATCGAACAGGTGGACATCACGGGCCACGCCGATGAACGGGGGACCGAGGAGCACAACCTGATTCTCTCGCAAAACCGCGCATTGGCCGTCAAAGAGAGGCTCGTGCATTTCGGGGTCGACGCGAGCCGGTTGACGACGATTGGCCACGGCGACAGCGAACCGCGCGCGCAAGGGCACAGCGAGACCTATTGGCGACAGAATCGGCGCGTCGGCTTTTTCATCACCAAGGTGAGAAATGCCCAAGGAGGCTCCACGTCGTTGACGCCCTTGCCTGACGGGAGCCCGCCGTGAACCGCCTCGGCCTCACGCGCGCAATCGCGGCGCTGTCGCTCGCGGGGGCATCCGCCGCCGCTCTGGCAACGGGCTGCGGCTCCGACGAGAGCCTCGTGGGCGGGGCGTGCGCCAGCGGCTACACGCAGTGCGGCGTCCGATGCGTCGATCTCGAAAGCGATCCGGGCGATTGCGGGGCGTGCGGGAACGCGTGCCCGCCCGGCGTCGAGTGCGCGTCGGGGGTCTGCGGCGGATCGGCGGGCGACGCGTCGTCCGAAGCGTCGGGCGACGCCGCGGCCGATAGCCCTGCGGGGGACGGTACGATCGACGACGGCTTCACGAGCGACGCAACCATGGGCAATGGCACCCCGGGCGACGCCACCCCCGTCGACGGTTTCACGAGCGACGGCTTCACGAGCGACGGCTTCACGAGCGACGGGACGCTCGGCAACGGCGACGCGAGCAACGGCGGATCCCCGGGCGACGGATCCGCGAGCGACGCCACGACGACCAGCGACGCTTCCATGACCAGCGACGCCTCCACGTCCAGCGACTCCGCCGGGGACGGCTCCGCGATCGTCGCCTCGGGCGGCGACGGTGCCCTCGGCAACGAGGCGGCCACCGATGAAGCCGGCGGATCCCTCGACGATGGATCAACGAACGACGAAAGCGATATCGACGGGGGCGGTGGCGAGACCGAGGGCGGCTGCCCCGCGGGGGTCTACAACACGGCCCTGGGCTGCGGCGATTGCTTCACGGTCTGCTCCGGTGCGACGCCGATTTGCGCGCCCGACGACGGCGGGTACGCGTGCGTCCCCGTGTGCGCTCCGCCTCTCACGAGCTGCGGTGGAGTGTGCACCGATACGTCGAGCGACGGATCCAACTGCGGAAGCTGCGGCAACGTCTGCACGTCCCAAATCTGCCAGAATTCTCTTTGCGTCGGGGCGACGACCGGCGGGATCGTCTTCATCGGACACGATTTCGAGACCACCGCGCCGGGGACGACCCAAGCGCGGGTACTGTCCAACGCCGTCTTCATTCCGCAAACGAATCCGCTTCGCGTACTCAGTTACGAGCGCTACGCCGATCCGGCGGCGCTCTCACGCATCGCGACGATTCTGAACGGCGTGGCGAAGGGGCTCGGACGGACGCTCGCCGTCACGGAGACGACGACCGACGCGGATATTCCCGGCACGCTCTCCCTTCTGAACTTCGACGTCTTGCTCGTGCCGGACCAGCCGCAAGCGCCTGCGGGCGCCCTCGGGATGCTCGGCCCCATCGTCGGCGGAGATTGGGCGCCTACGCTCAACACGTTTGCCCAGAGCGGCGGGGTCGTGGTGGTCCTCGACGGCGGGACGGGCGTGGGTGAAATGCCCGCGTTCGTGACGGGCACGGGCCTTTTGAGCATCACGGCGCAAACTCCCGCGACGGCCATGGAGCTCTATGACGTGGCTCGTGGGGACGTGGAAGGCGTCGGCCTCGTCAGTCCGTACGCCGCCGGGGGAAACTCGGTCAGCGTGGCCACCGAGACCAACGGCGGAAACGTGACCTACGTGGTCGTGACAGGGAATGACGCCGGCTCGGCGGCGCCGGTCGTCGTCCACAAAGTCTTCTGACGGTCCTCGGTCAATCGCAGAAGAGTTCGACGCCTTCGATTCGACACGGCGTTCGAAGGCATTGGCGCTTCTTCGTGTAGACGCCGCGAGCCCTCTCGCACACGAGCTCCGATTTGCCGTCCGCTCCGCAGGTGATGCGCCCGGGCCGATCGCACGGATCGTCATCGAATGCGATGGCGTCGTCGCAGTCGATCTTGTGGTTTTCGCGATCGAAGTGGCATCCCTCGGGCCCTCTGCACGACGAGGCGGCGACGAGCGCTCTCCCATCGCAGATCAGCATCTGCTGCTGATTCGTCGAGCACGAATACGTCCCCGCCGCCTCACACGGATCGCCGGGCTCGGCGAGGGTGGTGTCGCAATTCAGGTGGCGGCCGCCGACCACGGCGCATCCCTCTTTGCCGCGACAGTTACGCCAGAGTCCAAAGCGGCCATCCTTGCACACGAGGGCCGCGCCGCCGTCGTTCGTGCAAGCGTAGTCGATCGGGGGATTTCGCGGACACGGATCTCCGAGGGCGGCGACGGTGTCGTCGCATTCGTCGCCGTCGCCGCGGCGAACGCATCCGCCAGGACCCTTGCACGCGACTTCGGCCCACGCGCCGGACTCGCAGATGAGGGCTCCGTCGGCCCGGGCGCAAAGAGGCTGTTCGGCGGCGCGACAGGGGGCGCCAGCCGCCGGTTTGGACCGGCATCCGGCCATTGCCGCAATCGCCGCCCCAACCAAAGTGAAGACGACGATTCCAGTGCTTCGCGCCACGAATCGGCCGAGCGGCGACGTTGCAGCTCTACGCTTGCATTCCGTTCGATCCATTCGGGCGGTGCGCGGCGCCCGCACATGCGAGACGAAGCTTACTTTTCATAAAAGCCGAATTCCAACGCGGCGTAAAGCGGACACCGCGCGGGAAAGTGCGCCTACGGGCGCCAGTGCCGACTATTCATGGAAAACTCCGACGAAAGAAGACTTGCGCGGATGGACGCGAGGCCCCGAACCCAACGTTCACGAGCGCACGAGCGCACGAGCGCACGAGCGCGCGAGGTCTTCGACGCCGCCTATTCGGGTACGCACGCCGAAGCTTGTTGCCATGACATGATGCTTGGCGAAGCGCTCGACTGCGGCGCGCGCACCAGCCGGAGGGTAATCCGCAACATCTGCCCCGACGCGACTCCGTTCGTGGCCAGCGCCGCGCCTACGTCGATGCTCTTCCACGGCGCGGCCACGTCGCCATCGAAGGCGCCGACCAGCTCCGACGGAGCGGCGTCGAGGCCGGACAGCGTATCCGACGTTTGCGCGCCGACGTCCACTTGTGAACCATCAGGCGTCAGCCCTTGGATCGTGAGCGCGCCCCAGCGAACACGCGTTCCAGGTGAGCACGGGCTCGTGTAATCCTGCGTAACCGCGTCGACGTTTTGATAAAGGGTGTTGACGGCGCAGGCGCCCCAACTCCCGCTCATGCAGACCCGCACGCCCGGGAGACAACTCGTGTAGTCACCGACGTGAATTTGCGGGCCCTTGCAGGCGACCGTCAATCCATCGTCATCGCAGGGGCAATTCTCTGACGGAGAGCCGCACGCGACGCCGAGCGCGGCGGATGCCTGTTCCGCCGAAGTGCCCGTTCCGTCCACCATGTCGCTCGATTCGGGCGTGCCGTTGCTACATGCGCCGGTCGACCCGACGACGGCGGCAACCGACAACCATTTCCAAAAGGAATGATGCAAGCGGCGGGCAGTGAGCACGAAGTAAGGACTCTGCAAAGCTTGTTCCTGTCTTGTCTCGTAGTCACCAGAGTCACGCTGTGTCTCTCTCCGCCTTGCCTCCGGCAAGGCTCCGTTCGACAGGCCTGGGTAGAACGACACGTAGAGGGGAGTGGAACTCCCCTCTAGCTCCCCATCCCGGAACGTCGCGGGGATATGTGCTCGCTCCGCCTTTGGCTCCGCTCGACGGCCTCTTTTCGCCCGACTTTTGCCGCTCGTGCATCGGTGAGCGCGAGGAATGCGTCCGTCGGCGCGAGGAACGCGTCCGTCTCGTTGAGGCGTCCGTCCGCACGCCCGAGCGACTCGTCCTTCTCGTTGGGGCATGCGTCCGTGCGACCGAGGAACGCGTCCGCACGACCGAGCGACGCGTCCACACGACCGAGCGACGCGTCCGTGCCACCGAGGAACGCGTCCGCACGACCGAGGAACGCGCCCGCATGCCCAAGGAACGCGTCCTCACGCTCGAGGAACGCGTCCTCGCACCCGAGGAAGGCGTCCGTGCGACCGAGGAACGCGTCCTCGCACCCGAGGAAGGCGTTCGCATGCCCGAGCAACGCGTCCTCACGCCCGAGCAACGCGTCCTCACGCCCGAGCAACGCGTCCGCACACCCGAGCAACGCGTCCTCACGCCCGAGCAACGCGTCCGCACACCCGAGCAACGCGTCCTCACGCCCGAGCAACGCGTCCGTGCGACCGAGGAACGCGTCCGTCTCGTTGAGGCATGCGTCCGTCTCGTTGAGGCATGCGTCCTCACGCCCGAGCAACGCGTCCCTACGCCCGAGGAGCGCGTCTCTCTCGAATAGACGCGAACGTCAGCCACGTCGGCGAGCCGCCGTCGTCGAGCGGAGCCCGAAGGGCGGAGCGAGACACAGCTCCCCGCGACGTTCCGGGATGGGGAGCTAGAGGGGAGTTCCACTCCCCTCTACGTGTCGTTCTAGCCGGGCCTGTCGAACGGAGCCTTGCCGGAGGCAAGGCGGAGAGAGACACAGCGTGACTCTGGTGACTGCGAAAACAACGGAGCCTTGCCGGAGGCAAGGCGGAGAGAGACACAGCGTGACTCTGGTGACTGCGAAAACAACGGAGCCTTGCCGGAGGCAAGGCGGAGAGAGACACAGCGTGACTCTGGTGACTGCGAGACAAAAGTGACTCTGGTGATCCTTAACTAAACTACGGCACCATGTTCACTGTGAGGCCAAAGTGGCCTCCTTGCTGCGTCGCCGAGTCGACCACGATCGTGTAGGTGCCCGCCGCCACGTCCGCGAGCGTCAGCGTCGACGCGAAGCCTTGCGCGTCGTCGTTGCAGCCGAGGGCCTGCGCGGATGATGTGGCACACGCGGGAAGCAGGTAGACCACCGTGTCGAAGTCCGTCTCCGGCACGGCCGTCGAGATCGTGAGCTGCGACACGCTCTGGGTCAGTTTGAGCGTTACGAGGCTCTCGGGGCGATTGTACTCCGACGCGAACGCACAGCCGGCCGGGGGATCCCAGAGGCTCACGCCCTGCACTACGGCCCACGCGGCGAGATTGCCCGCGGTGGCGGCCGTCGCAGCGGCGGCGCATTTGGTCTTCTGGAGCGTGGCGATCGCTCCGCACGTGTTCGTGGCCGTCGCGATGCCTGGCGAACACGCCGAACCGGTCTCGCAACCGATGAGGCCGTACGCATCGCATGCGCCTCCGTTCGACCGCGTCGGCTGCGTCGTGCGCGACGCGACGACAGGCGCTCCGCTGTGGCCCATGGCGTCCACCGCGACGGCGGAGATCTGCGGCACCGACAGTGCGAAGTTGCTCACCGGGTTGTTGGCAAACGTGAATGACGGCCCGGTCGCCGTACGCGCGTCGAACGTTGCCTGGGAGACGAGATCGCCGTCCCCGACGAGGTCGACCGACAACGACTTGCCCGTCGCGTCGAGGAAGCTAATCGTGATGTTCATCAGATCTTGGTCCGGGTCCGCCCCGACGAAAAACTGCGCGGGGTTCGCTCCACCGTAATAGGCGACTTGCGTCAGGGTCGGCGCAACGGTCGCCTGGCATGTGGCAGGTGTGCCCGAGCACGACAGCCCGGCGGCGCAGCGGCTCGTGACTTCCGTCGCGTCGCATGCGGCCCCCAGCGCGGCGACCGTCTGGACTTCGATCGTCGCGGTCAACGCGGGCGCGAGGTTTCCGGAGACATCCGAGAACGCGACGACGGCCGACGCGATCGTGGGAGCCCCGGCGAAGAATCCTTGGAGCGTGATCGTCTGCTTGAAGTTCTTCTGGCCGAGGGTCGACTGGTCGAAGTGAAGGAGCTTTTCGGAGGAGTCGGCGATCCCGTCCCAGTTCGTGTCGAACGCCGTCACCGGGTTACCCGCCGCGTCGAGGAGCTGAACGTGCGCTTCGGTCGTGTTGGCCGCGGGGTCGTTGCCTTGCACCGTGAACTGCAGCGTCTCGCCGTTCCGGCCGATGTTCCGAAGCGTAACCGCAGGCGTCAACGGGGCCGAACTTCCGGCGTCGCCCGCTCCCGCGTCGGGCTTCTTCGTGGGCGATCCAGCATCGCTGTTTGCACCCGAGGTGCCCGCCCCGGCGTCCGGGGCCGCGCTCCCCGCACCCTTCGAACACGCGACGAGCGTCGCGCCCACGGTCAGCCAAAGGCCCAGTCTTGTGATTCCCATCTCTGAAATGCCCATTTCCGAAACCTCCGTACGCCGCCCGCTGGATCGCGAGGAAACCTGTGTGCTCTGGTCATTGCACCGGTGATGCCATCGCCCGATCGGGCTGATTTTCGCGTGCGCAGCGCAACAGTCGCGGAGGCCGTCACGCGCGTGGCGGTGGGCGTCAGCGCGCCGTCGCGCGGGGCCCTGGACGCAGACGCTCGCCGGGCCGCGGAGGCGCACCGCCCACGAAACGCCGAGCCACAAAAACCGAAACGGCGGCGCGACACCAGGTCGCACCGCCGTTGCGGAGTCACGTTTCTGAAGCGAGGGTCAGTACGTCGCGAGGTTGCACCACGCGCCCGCGGTCGTCAGACCCGCGGCCACCGGAGTGCCGCCCGTGCCTGCGTTCAGGCAGAGGTTGTAGCCGCTGTCGTTCACGAGGTCCGCGCAGTCGCTCCCGTGCAAGTTGGCGGGCGTTGCGCCGCCCAGGGCCGAATAGCCGAGGAGCGTGTCGTTGCCGTTCATGCCGCAGATCGTGTCGCCGCCGCCGTTGCCTTCGATGTCGTTGTCGTTGTCGTTGCCGATGAGCGTGTCGACGCCGGAGCCGCCGTACAGGTTCTCGACGTCCGTCCCGATGACGTCATTTTCGCCCGCCGCGCCGCCTTGCGTCGCGCCGTCCATCGTGACGCTGACCGCGGCCGAACGTTGCGAGTAGTCGACCGTGTCGATGCCCTTGCCGCCGTTGAAGGTCTCGGCGCCGCCTGCCGCGGTGTCCTCGAAGAGCGTGTCGTCTCCGTCCGAGCCGTTGACCGTGCTCGAGCCGGTCGCACCGGCCACCGCGAAGAACTTGTTGTTCAGCAGGTTGCCGGTGTAGGTGCCCCCGATGCTACCGAGCATGAGGTTGGCCACGTCCAGGCCGATGATGTCCCCTTCGACGCAGCCGGCCGTGCCGGTCGGAGTCGAGTCGCCGCTCGGTGTCTTGTTGTCCATCGCGACGGTGAGGACCGCGATGCGGCCGCTGTAGTCGACGACGTCCGTGCCGCCGCCGCCGATGAGGGTGTCGGAGCCGTTCGGCCCTGCGCCCGTTGCGCCTTCGAGGAACGTGTCGTTCCCGAGGCCGCCGTTGAGCGTCACGCTCGTGCAGCCCGGGCCGCCTGCGAGGTAGTCGCCGCCGGCCGTGCCCAGGATGATGTCCGCGTCGAGGATGACGTCAGCCTCGACAACCGTCGGGAGCCCGGGGACGCCGGGGGACGCTGCGCCGCCGGTGACCAGGACCGGCGAGCCGATCGGGGTGGTGACCGCCGTGCCCGCGGGGACGCAGGCCGAGGCGCACGTGCCCATCAGGACGGCGCCCGAGGTGACGGCGCCCGTGGGGTCGACCGTCGCGTAGACGGGGCCGACGAGGCTCGCGCCCGTCACCGGACGCGCAGAGTAGTCGACCGTGTCGGTGCCAGCGCCGCCCGAGAAGGTCTCGCCCGGCGTGGAGACCGCGCTCTCGACGAGCGTGTCGTTGCCCGGACCGCCGTAGACGCCGACGGTCGGGTTGCCCGTGATCGTGCCGAAGGGGACCGTTCCCGTCGCCGCGTTGCCGGCAGAGGTGAACGTGTCGTTGCCGGCCCCGAGAAAGACGCTGTAGACGCCGACGTTCGCCGGCTTGATGTCACGCGTCGGCGATTTGGCGCTATTGGTCATGCTGATGTACGGCGTGTTGACGGTCGCTCCGAACGCGACGCTGTCGGCCCCTGTCGTGCCCTTGATGACGAGGGTGTTCGCCGCGGCGACAGCGGGCGTGAGGTTGACGGTCGTGCCGGCGGCGGAGGTCGTGCCGAGCCCGAAGAGGCCGTTCGTGTAGTTGAGGATGACGATGTCCCCCGCGGTGGCCGTGGTGGAGTTCACGGTGATCGTCTTCACGTTCGCCTTGGTCCCGCCGACGATGGCCGGCACGTGCGGGGTGACCGCCGTGTCGACGACCTGGACTCCGTTGACCATGAGCGACGAATCCGCCGCATTCATGTAGATCTCGGCCGTCTCGTCTTTCATCGTGATCACGACGGTGCCGTGGCCCGAGGTGAAAACGAGCGGCTGCGTCGCACCGACGGCAACGAGAGCCACGCTGATCGGCGCATCCTGGGAGCTCGCGAGTTCACTGCTGGTGGTGGAGCTCTGAACCGAGCATCCGAGGCCGGCGGCCGTGGCCACGGCGAGAGCTGCGATCGTCCCGAGACGCGAAAATCGACCCTTCGAATTCATGATGGAGAGGCGCATTTGCAGAGTCCTTTCTGCTTTGAGGCCGGAGCCTCAGAGTTTTTGGTAGGGGGGACTTCATGTCACCCGGTGATGTGTTGTCCCCGCCGGTTAGCGATGCCTTCTGCAAGCGTCGGGCCCGGCGGTTACGACCCGTACCCTCTGCGAGAACGGACCGGACTCGCCGAACTTGAGAAAGTTTATCGAGGTCTCACGCAGCTCCGGGGTGCGGCGCATACACGCGGTCGGCGCGAGACCGCCGTCGAAGCCCTTTGGAATAATCATGATAGAAGGCGCCGTACGCGATCGTTCGATAAGCGCGTCCGTCACCATTCATGTGCGTATTTCGCATGACCCCCCGCCGGCCGGGCGCCCCTCCCGCCGGTCGTCGCCGCGCGCGCGCTCAGGGATGTGCGATGAGATGGGAAAACCAGGCCGCCGCCCCCGCCGCCGTGACCAAGGCAAGGGCCACGAACACGCGGACCCGCGTGCCGGCGGTCGGCTTGCGGTCCCTGGGGTCGCGCGCGCTCGGTGCGGGAGACGCCGCCGGGGTCAGCGCGCGCGTCGAGGCGAGCTTGGGAGACGAACCGGGAGTGGAGACGGGCACACTCCCCCGCAGCGGTTGCGGCGTGGGGGGGAGCGGCTCGTCCTCGAGGGCCGCGAGATTTCCCTCGGTGACGCCGGGCGGGAGCGACGAATGAAGCGTGGCCGGATCGCGCTTTTGGCTCACCGAGATTTCGTCGATCCACGAAGCGACGCCGATGTAGCCGCCCACGAGAGGCGCCGCCGGGGCGATGGTTTGCCCCCCGTCTCCCCCCGCCTTGTCGTCGGTCAGCGACGTGAACTCGAGGAGGGCTTCTTCGATCAGCTTGTCGATGATGCTCTGCTGCTGCGGACGGTAACGCCTTCGCTCGTTCATCGCGCCCTGCACGAGCTGTTCGATGTCGAACGTGCTCACCGGCACGGCGTAACGAAACATGAACTTCGACAGGTCCGTTCCGATCGACCGCGCCGTGGGATAACGCTGGGACGGATCGCGGGCGAGCGCGCGCACGATGATGCGTTCGAGCTCCTGGGGCACCTTCCTGTTGATCTGCGAGATGCTCGGTATGTGCGCGGCCTGCACCTTCTTCACGGTCTGAAAGTCCGTGTCTCCGAGAAAGAGTCGCTGGCCGGCGAGGAGCTCCCACAGAATGATGCCCACGGCAAAGACGTCTGTGCGCGCATCCACGTCTTGGCCCATGGCCGCTTCGGGGGAAAGGTACGAGAACTTCCCCTTGATGATTCCCGGCTCGCTCTTTTCGAGCTGGCTGTTCGCCTTGGCCAGGCCAAAGTCCACGATCTTGATCTCGCCGTGCTTGGTGATCAGCACGTTCGGCGGAGACATGTCGCGGTGCACGATGTAAAGCGGAACTCCGTTCGGGTCCGTGAGCTCGTGGGCGTACGCGAGGCCCTTGCAGATCTCGAGCGCGATGTAGACCGCTGCTTCGACGGGAAAGTCCCGCCCGTGCTTCTTGATGTGCTCGATGATCGCCTTCAGGTTCGCCCCGTCGACGAACTCCATGACGATGAAGAAGGCGCTGTCGCCCACGCCGATGTCGAAGACCTGGACGCAGTTCGAGTGCGAGAGCTGGGCGGACAGCCGTGCTTCGTCGAGGAACATCGAGATGAATTTTTTCTTCGACGAGAGGTGCGGCAGGACCCGTTTGATGGCGACCTGCTTCCTGAAGCCCTGCAAACCCTCGCTTTCGGCGCGAAAAACCTCCGCCATACCGCCCGATTCAAGCCGTTCGATGACGCGATAGCGCTGTTGGCTGTCGGACATGGCGCCGTTCGGACCCTT
The DNA here is from genome assembly GCA_963831555.1 of uncultured delta proteobacterium. GTDB lineage: Bacteria > Myxococcota_A > Polyangia > Polyangiales > Polyangiaceae > Palsa-1150. Next base: position 322,029 of record CAWHQT010000002.1, on the reverse strand, counting down.
GTACCTCGCTAGCTAAGGTGCCATCCGCCCGCACGGGGGGTCAAGAAGGCCGCGGCTTTCATTGACACGAGGCCTCGCTGAAACCATTCTCGCGGGCGCGCGCTGCCCGAGGCGCGCGCCTGGAGGGTTTGCCCAAGTGGACACCGATTTCGAGAAGGCCAAAGAGCTCGTCGAAGCGACAATCTCCAAGATTGGGCTTGACCCAGCGACCACGCGGGCTCCGTGCGCGAGCGACAGCCAGGCGGCCTGGGCGCTCAAGCGAGGCAGCGCGTCGGTGCTCGTGACGGTGACGGACCACGAGAGCGAGGGGATCGCCACGATTCGCATCGTTTCCCCCGTCGTGACGTTGCCGAGCGGCCCGAACCAGGCGGCCTTGTTGCGGCGGCTCCTCGAACTCAACGCGGGGGGCCTCGTGAACGCCGCGTTCGGCTTGGTGGCGGATCGCGTGGTGGCCGTCAGCGAAAGGCCCATCTTGGGCCTCGACGCGGCGGAGGTGGAGCAACTGGTACGCCACTTGGCCGCCGTGGCCGATACGTTCGATGATAGGTTCCAGAAAGAATTCGGCGCAGCGAAGGCCTAACCCTCATGCACGCTGGATCCACGCGTCATATGGCGGCCGTCGCCGCGCTCGTCGCCATGCTTTTCGCTTCACCCGCGGCCCGCGCGCTGGACGGGGAAGTCACGAGCGACTCGGCCGCGCAGTTTTACGACCTGCGATCGCCCACGGGCGAAACGATTCTCGAAAGGCGGCGGTTGACGTCGACGCTCGGTTTGAGCGCGTATAACCTCATCGATTCGCCCGCGGGCGACCCGAAGGCGCCGGACCTGAGCTTGCGGATCCGTTTGCGCTACGACGCCGACTACGGAGGGAGCGCGGCAGAAACGGACCCCAACTTCCCCAACAGCGTCATTCCGGGCCTTTCGCAGGGAGCCGTCGACCTGATGTACGCATACGTCGAAGGGCGGCGTTTTTTGGGGGGCCTCGGCGGCTTCAAAGTGGGCCGGCAATACGTGACCGACGTCCTCGGCTGGTGGTCGTTCGACGGGGGCGAGGTGAGCCTCAATACTCCGTACTTCGTGAAGGCGGAGCTCTACGGCGGGCTCGAACAGCGCGGAGGCCTTCCTCTCAGCAGCTCACGCTTCGAGGGCGACGGCGTCTGGCGGGGCGATCGCACCAACTACCCCGCGACGCTCTATCCCGCATTTCAGCAAGCGGACGTCGCGCCCGCCATCGGCGTCGCGCTGGAGTCCACGGGCTTTACCTGGATTCACGGGCGCCTCACGTACCGGCGCGTCTACAACACGGGCAGCTCCAACGTAACGGAGTTCCAGAGCGGCCTATTCGCGCCGGCCTCCTACGACGGAATGCGCATCTCGTCGGACCGCCTCGGCTATGCGGTCGACGGCAACTGGTCGAAGGTCGGCGGAGGCAAAGCGGGGATTGTCTACGATCTCTATCGGTCCGAAGTCACCTCCGCGTACGCCTCGGTCGACGCGTACGTCGGCCCGAAGGTCACCGTGAGCGCGGACTACGACTATTACGTCCCCGCCTTCGACGCCGACAGCATCTGGAATTTCTTCGCCGGCGAGCCCCGCAACGACGCCGGCCTGCGAGCCAACGTGAACGTCGACGAACGCCTTTCTTTCGCGGCAAACGCCCATGTGCGGATCTTCACGGTGCAAACGGCCCCCTTCACGCCCACCGCGGGCACCAAGGATATCTACAGTCCGTCGCCCAACTACATTCCGTCGACGGGCGGCGCGAGCACGACGTACTACCCCACGAACGGGCACCCCTTCGACGAGGGCGGCAACGTATCCGCGCGGTGGCGCACCGGCGAGACACGGCTCGGCGTGAACGGCAGCGGTGACTTCGGAGACGAAGGCGATCGCGTGGGGGCCGACGCCTCGGGAGAACACGTTTTCGACACACGCTACATCGTCAGCGGTCGCGCCGGCGTGTGGCAATGGAAGGACAACTTGCGCCCGGATCGCGACACGACAAGTTTCAGCTACATGGCGGGACTCGGATACCGCTTCGCACCGCGATCCCAGGGGGCCGTCGAGTGGGAGCACGACATCAACGGCCTCGTGGGGCTGCGTTTTCGCCTCATGGTTTCGCTGTCATTGGGGCTCACGAAATGAGCCGGCTAACGATGGCCATCTTGTTGCGTTTTGCACCGCTCTTCGCGGTGTTGCTGGCCGTCCCTTTGGCCCTCGCCGAAGATCCGGGGCCGGTCCCGACGCAGCACGGCCTGGCTCCCCTCGCGGACAATCGAATGGTCCCCGAGGCGCTCCTCCCGCCGGGGGCACCGAGCCCGGACCGGGGTCCGAGCGACGTCATCTTCCCGACGCAGCGCATCCCGATCCGGTTCAACCATGAAAAGCACATGGGGATCGATATCGGCCTGAAATGCAAGACGTGCCACGCCGGAGCCTATCGCAGCACCTCCGCCAAGGACACGCTGACGCCCACCGGCGAAACGTGCGACACGTGCCATTCGACGGACCACAGCAACGCGGCGCAAGTGAAGCCGGGCGACGACGCCATGGGGCAATGCGCGTTCTGTCACGTTGGGTACAAAGCGAGCGACGGGAACGCGGTCGCCGCGCTCGACCTTCCGCGCGCCAATCTCGTCTTCGATCACAAGGCGCACGTGGCGCGCAACATCGGCTGCGCGCAGTGCCACGGCGCGGTCGATAAGCTCGAGCTGGCGACACGCGATCAGCTGCCGAGGATGCAGGGGTGCTTCAATTGTCATCAGAAGCCGGACGCGGCGTCTCGCGGCGAGGCCAAGAGCGCGTGCGACACGTGCCACCTGGGGGGCGGCCCGCGGGGCACTCTTATTCAGACCGTGTTCGCGAGCGGTGCGCTGCTTCCCCCCCGGTGGCTGCACAACGCGGAGCACACTCCCGACTTCCTCGAGAGGCACAAGTCGGTCGCCGCGGATGACTCGCAATTCTGCGCGAACTGCCACAAGGAGGACTTCTGCACGGACTGCCACGACGGCCGCGTCCGCCCGCGGAGCATTCACCCGAACGACTACATCAACATGCACTCGATCGAAGCGCGCATGGACACGCAGAAGTGCACCAGTTGCCATCAGGAGCAAAGCTTTTGCCTGGACTGTCACCTGCGGGTGGGGGTGGCCGAGTCGAGCGCGCCGAACGCCAAGGACTCCGGACGATTCCACCCGCCCAAGAGCATCTGGAGCGATCCGCCGCGAAAGCCCGGCCACCATGCCTTCGAGGCGGAACGCAATCTGAACGCGTGCGTGAGCTGCCATACCGAGCGCGACTGCGTCCAATGCCATGGCGCGACGGGTCTCGGCGGGGGCTTCGATCCGCACAAGAGCGGCTTCGTGGGGGGATGCTCCACGCAGTTTCGAAGAAATCCCCGGCCATGCCTTGTCTGCCACGAGCAGGGCGACGGATTGATTACCCAATGCCGATGAAAATGCGCTCTGAAGGTCCGGCCGGAAGTGAGGCTGCGGGGGAGAGGATCTCCCCCCAAAACCAGGCTCTTGACGGTCTGACCGCAAGAGCTGCCTGGCCTCTCCGGGCACCTCTTGAGACCGCCCCGCCGTCGGGCAAGGACATTCTTTTCGCGTTTTTCGCGTACGACTGTGAAACGGCCTTGCCACCGCCGTACGACGGGGGATATGTGTCTTCCCCTTGCATCTCCCCCATGCCTGTGGACAAGGAGGACGATGGTGAAAGAGCTCGTGCGTTACCTCTTGGAAAATATGTACCTGGATTTCCAGGGCGAGATCTCGCTCGACACAGTTCGCCAGCTCCTCCGCAACGACGAGAGCCGCGAAGCGCGACAGCTGCTCCAGAAACTCATCGAGGACAAGGGGGTGGACGAGTTGCTCCTGACCCTCGCCGATGTGCTGAAGGACCATCTGCGTTCCGGCGTCAGCGAGGACGTCGTGCGCGAGCAGCTTCAGCTTTATTCGGAGAGCTGATCGGCGCGTTCTGCTTTGCCGCTTTCGCCTCCGCCTGTGACCAGGGGTCGCAAAACAACGAGCCGCACGTCGGGACGACGCCGGTGCAGATCGTGGCAGGGGCGAACGTGGCGATCGCGCCGGGGCAGCCCATCGAGCTTGCGTTCGATAGGCTGCTGCTGCCGCTCTGCATCGTTCGGCAGACGTTTGTCCTCGAAGATGTCAACGGAAACGCCCTGGCGCCGCCGGCCGTGGCCTATGACCCGGTCGCTCGGGTGGTGACGATCACGCCGCAGCCCGGCGGGGTCGCGCCCGGCCAGTCGTACCGCCTTTTCATTCGGACGCCTGCGAACGCGGAGGACCCGACCGGCCTCCGTGCCATCGACGGGGCCACGCTCGACCCCCAGTGGACCCAGCCCCTGACGTTTCCCGTCTTGGGCGACGCCGGCGCGGCGCCGGTTCCGCCGACCATTGATTTCTGTAGCCAGGTTCTGAAAGGGCCGTTTACGTCGTGCGGGAGCGGATTGGGTTGCCACGGCGTCCCGAGCACCGCAGGCGCCGGTCTCGTGCTCGAGACGGATCAGGGGATGACGCAGAACATCTCCGCCACGGCGTTAGGCCGAGCCGCGCAAGGATCGAACACGGGGCCGAGCCGGGGGGCCGGCAATGCGCCCCAGGCGCCTCCCGTTTTCGGCATCGACATGCCCATCATCGACAACAACGGAGGGACATCCGCCGACGGCGATCCCGGCAACAGTTGGCTCATCTACAAGCTGTTGCTCGCCGTTCCTCCCACGACCCCACTGAGCGTCAACGCCTATTCGGTCCCCTGGCAGCCTCTCTCGGATGCAGAGCGCGCGAGGCTGGCGAACTTCATTCCCGGCCGCGAGATGCCCTTTCCACCGAATCCGAGCGCACCGCCCGACGCCAACCCGCTCGCCCTGACGCTCGACCAGCTCGAGGACGTGAGCTTGTGGATCGCGCAGGGCGCCACGATTCCCGCGTCATGCCCCTAGAGCACCGAACAGCTTGACTCCCGTCGGCTTTCTGCGGGTTTGGCCCGCCTCGCGGCGTTGCTCCTCCTCGCAATACCCGAGTATGGGTCGTCGTCGCGCCTTGCGATGCGGGCAAAACCCTTGAAATCCTCGGTCCGTCAACCTGTTCGGTGCTCTAGAATGGCACGAGAGCTCACCCGCAGACGCGATTGCGGCCCTTCCCTTTGGCTTCGTAGAGGCGCGCGTCGGCGGCTTTGTAGAGCTCTTCGTGGGCGGCCTCGGTTCCCACGAGCTCGGCGACCCCGAGGCTCACCGTGCACTGGACCACCTGCCGTTCGTACTTGAGGGACGTGCTCTCGACGATGCCTCGAATCTTCTCCGCGGTCGTCCGCGCCCCGGCGACGCCGACCTCGGGCAGCATGACGGCGAACTCTTCGCCTCCCGTACGAGCAAAAATGTCTTCACGTCGCAGCCGAGGCTTCACCGCCGAGCTGATGTGGCGCAGCAAATTGTCGCCCGCGAGGTGCCCGAAGCTATCGTTGACGCGCTTGAAGAAATCGATGTCGAACAGGATGAGCGACAGCGCTCTCTGGTAGCGCTTCGAGCGGTTGAATTCCCGTTCCAGCGCATCATTGAAATAGCGGCGGTTATAGACTTGCGTGAGGCCGTCCACCGTCATCAAGCGGTAGATCTCTTCGTGGTACTGAACCTCGACGTTCTCGCCCGTCATGAACTTCAAGATGGACCGGCCGACCTGCACCTGGTCGCCGTCGGCCAGGCGCTGTTCATGAATGGCGACGTCGTTGACCAACGTACCGTTGGTTGAGCGGAGGTCGGTCAACCAGTAGCTGGTCCCGTCGAACGTGATGCGTGCGTGCGTTCGGCTGACGCTCTCCTGGTCGATGGGGAGGTCATTCTTGGTGGAGCGACCGATCTCGAACGGCGCCGTTCCCAGCCTGACGCGCTTGCCCAGCTCGGGGCCGTAAATGACGACGACGCACGCATCACCCGCGGCGACCGCTTTGGGCCCCTCGGCGTGGTTCACGCGCGTAACGATCGTTTGTTCCGTGTCGCTCCGAGTCACGTTGAAGTGATTTTACCGTGAATACGGGAGGGCGGCAGGTGAAATAGTCAGAGGGTAATCTCGCGAAGCACGATCTTGCTTCGATCGGCAATACCGACACCGAGGTCTGCCGCGCCCTGGATGTAGGCCGGCGGGCGCCCCTCGTCCGTCAGCGACTTCAAGCCGAAGCTCGCGCGGGCTTTCTCCACGAGGTCCCAGCCGAGGGAATCGAGAGCGACGGGGTCCGTCGAGGCGTAGACCGACTCGTGCGGGACGACGTACTCCGGGTGCTTGTAGAGCGGACCGCCATGCGCCATCAGCTTGAACCCGTCGATCACGCAAAGGCGCAGCCGCGTTTGGAGGACGTCCTGCGCCGACAGAATCGCGATTTGCGGGCTGGCGTGGTGGTCGTGAAAGTCCTGCGGGTTCACGCTGCACCCGTGCGTCATGTTCTTGAGGGCGCCCGTGTAACCGCAGATCGAGTGATCCTTGATGAGGGCAAAGTTGACGAGCGCCGTCGCCTCGGTCAGCGCACGCACGAACTTCGTATGGCGCTGCGTTCCCGGAATATCCCGCCAATCCATGGTCGCGTCGTTGTTCGAATGCCAAGCGACCACGACCCCTTTCGGCACGCTCCTCGCCGTAATCCGCGTTCCTTGCATGAACCCCGGATATTGCTCGAGCACCGTGATGTTCGCCGGAGGCACGCCCGCCGCGACCATGGCCTCGACGAAAGGAAGCACGAGCTCCTTGTTCGTCGCCATGTTCTGGAGCGCGATCCCGTTGACCTTCACGCACACTTTGTCTTGGGGATGAACGAAAGCCTTCACCGCCTCGGCGAGATCGTGTTTGCCCGTGAGCTCTTCGAGCGCTCGCCGCAGCATCTCTTTTGCGTCGTCCGCCTTCGGAAAGAGGTGGTTGTCCTCGAGACATCCCGCCTTGGTCACCTTTACGACGCGACCCGGCGCGGAGAGCGGAACGAACCCGGCCGGGGGCTGCGCCGCGAGTCCCGAAGGGCTCTGAACGAACGCCAGCGCTGGACGGATTCCGGCGGCCACGGCGCTTGCGGCGGCCGCCACCCCCAAGAATGCGCGACGGGACGTCGCCGAGTCGCGTTCGATGCGAGCGTGAGTCGAGAGCTCGCCTTTTTCGTTCTCCGCGCTCATGGGAAGCCTCCATACGCCGCGTAAGACACACTCAGCGGCACCTTCGTGCGTACCATGAGGGCGGCACGAGGGCCAACCGGCTCGCCAACGGCTCACCAACCTCAGGGCTATTGCGCCGCGCCCGGGTGGACGAAGCGCCCACCCAAGCGACAAGGCGGGCGCCCGAGGGCGCCATCCGGGTCCACGATGCGCCGCGCCCCGCGCTGCGGACGTCCGCCCGCGGAGACGTTCGACGCAGCGTGACATTCCCGCGCGCGTGTGGCATCGCGTACGGCGAGGGCAACCGCCAAGCCCGCGTGAAAATTGGCCTATCGTAGGGGCCGTTGACGCACGGAAGCGGTCCGTCCACAGCTCGTCGTCCCATGCCGAACCTGCTTGCCATGTCTTTCGAGGGCGAATTGGCGCCCTCATTCGATCTGCGCTGCCTACAGGGGGGCGAGTCGCTCCCCGACGGCTGGGGCCTCGGGTACTACCCGGCCGGTGAGCCGTGCGCCTCCGTGCTCAAAGAGCCGGCGCCGCCGCGGGGAAGCATCCGGGGCGAGCTGGTCAAGGCGTGGGAGCATCTGGAATCGTCCCTCTTCATCCTCCATATCCGAGCCGCCACGTGGGGACCAAACACCGACGCGAACACACAGCCTTTCGTTCGCGGGTGGGGAGGACGAGAATGGATGATCGGCCACGCCGGCAGCCTCACGTCCAAGTTGGACGAGCCCTTCGACGCGCCTTTCGAGCCGGTCGGCGCCACGGACACAGAGCTCGTCTTCTGCGCCCTCCTGGGACGAATCGCGAAGCGCGGATGGCGAGCCATCGCCGATGCGGATCCCCGCGAGCTTCATGGATGGCTGATGGAGCTGAACACGCGCGGGTCGCTCGACTTGGTGATTTGTGACGGGCGGCACTTGCTGGCGTACGCCGACCGCTTCGGCGCCGAGCGGCTGCATCTCGCGGAGCTTCTGCCGCCCTACAACGGAGTGGCCTTCGGCGACGCCGACGTTCGCATCGATTTGACGCGCCGCGGAAGCAAGCCGCGCAAGGGATGCGTCGTCGCGTCTTCGCAGCTCGCCGCGGAGGGCCCGACGCCGCCGCTTGCGTGGCGACGGCTCGAACGGGGCGAGATGGTCCTCCTGCGCCAGGGGGCCGTCGTCGGCGGGGTAGTGCCCGAAGAGACGCGCACTCCGGGCGTGGCGCGGGCGGTGAGTCTGCCACCCGCGCGCGCGGAGAGGCGGCATGCCGCGCGCAAGCAGCCCGCGCGCATTGCGAGCGTGCACCGCACGTCGTACCGGTACAGCCATCCGGTCGAGCGGAGCACGCATCTGCTGCGCCTCTTTCCCATGCACGACCGGCTGCAGCGTTTGATCCATTCCGAGGTCATCGTCTCGGTCGAGGGCCGCACGCACGATTTCGACGACGTCTTCGGCAACCGGGCGCGGCGCGTGCTGATCGACGCGCCCTACCGCGAGCTCACCATCCTCGGGCGGACGAGCGTGGAGACGCTCGACAGCGATCCCCTCGGCTTCGATTTGCGCCATGTGCGCTCCGCGATTCCGCTCGTGTGGATGCCCTGGCAAAGAAACATGCTGCAGCCGTACTTGCATCCGCCCGAGCTTCCGGAGAGCGAGCTTTCGGAGCTCCTCGACTACGCCATGCGATTCGTCGAGCGCAATGACGCCAATGTCCTCGACACGCTCCTCGATCTGAACGACACGATATTTCGCGAATACACGTATTTGCCCGGCGCGACCTCGCTCGGGACCACCGCGTTCGACGTGTACGCCAAGCGTCGCGGAGTGTGTCAGGACTTCACGAATCTCTTCATTTGCCTTGCTCGGCTGATGGGCGTTCCGGCGCGCTACGTGTGCGGGTACCTCTTTACGGGGCCGAAAGACCCGAACAAGCGCCAGTCCGAGGCTTCGCACGCGTGGGTTCAGGTGTACTTGCCTGACGTTGGCTGGCGCGGGCTCGACCCGACCAACGGCGTCGTGACGAGCACGCACCACGTCCGTCTCGCGGTGGGCCGCAATTACCTCGACGCCACGCCGACGTCCGGGACGCTGTTCGTGGGCGGCGGCGGCGAGTCGCTGGAAGTCGATGTCCAAGTGAGCCTGGAATAGGCCGGGCTCGCCCGCATCGATCGATGGCTGGTGCGAACTACGCGGCGTCGCGTGCGCCGAACGCGATGATTGCGCTTTGGAGCCCGTGCGTGGGGCTCGCCGTGACGGCGTGTGGGCTGCCACCGGGAGTCCGTGCAGAGGAGCCGCGCGCCCCCACCGCGACAGGTCGCGCGGTCGACGCCGACGGAGTCGTCGAGCTCTTCTCGGGTGCGCCGGGCTCCGCATTCCGCCTCGGCAACCAGGATCCGAACGGCCTCGAGCGGCTCGAGATAGAACACCATACCCGCGCCACCCGCGGGACGGACGGAACCATTGGCTATTGGAACGTCCCCGCGTACTCGCTGCAGTACGCGAGCGGCGGAAGCGGCAAGACCATCCGGATCCACATCCACGCATCCGGCGACCCCCAGCGCTTCACGTGGCGAACGCAGCATGGATATCTGTCGAGCCCCGCCGATCTCCGGAACCAAGAATTCACGGCCTATGTCCGCGTGCATGGCCTCTTCGACGCGAGCCGGGGGGCCGTGACGCTGAAGGTGCGCGGAGGAGCCCACACAGTTCGCGACGGCGATCTTGCGTCGTGCACCATGGTCACGTTCGCTCCGGAGGCATCGCCCGGCGTAAGCCGCTTTGGCAAAGAGCTCCACCATCCCGACTACGACTACGTTCCGCTGGCGCTACGGTTTGCCACGTCGCTCGAAGAGAATCGTTGGGTAGGTCTGAAGCTCGTGACGTTTGCGACTCCTGACGCACGCGGACGGGTCAAATACGAGCTTTACGTGGACAACGCCCCGTTCGACGCCGGCGGACGGCCGGCGAACCGCTTTCGGCTCCTCAGCGACTACGTGGACGAGGAAGGACGCAGCACCGGCCGCTATTCCAAGTTGGTCGATTGGGGCGGCTGGCAAACCACGCTGAGGACGGACGGAGTCGAATCCGTCGACGTCGCCGTCCTCAGCGCGCGAGAGATCCAGCCGCCGCGGTGAGCGTGACCCGGCGCGCCCTCTACGCGCTTTCCGCTTCGCTCTTCGGTTCGGTGTGGGTCTGCGGCTGCGTCTGGGCCTGGGCCTGCGTCGGGGCGTCCGGCTCCACCGGCAGCTCCGCGACGGTCTCCTGCTGGCGCGCGAAGAACGTCTGGAAAATCGAGGCGCCCACGGCATTCAGTTTCGACTGAAGGTCGTCCAGATGCTCGTGGAGGCCTTTGGCCAAAATCTCTTCGACGGTGGTAAACTCGTACTCCGCGCCGAGCCGCCCCAGGAGTCGCTCGGGCCGCGTTCCAGACTCGTCCCAGGGCGTCCCCGTGATCGCATGCAGCGAGTGCTGCGCCTTGCTCAGGCAGTGTCGAATCGATCGAGGGAACAGCTTGTCGAGGACAAGAAACTCGATGACGGCGGTGTGGTCGAACCGGCCATAACGCTTACGGTACATTTCGAGCGCGCTCACCGAGCGGAGCAACGACGACAGGTGGATCTCGTCCAAGCTTGCTCCCACGTCGGGCAGACGCGCCTGAAGGAGCGCTTGCTTGGCGTCCACGATGCGGCTCGTCTGGTCAGCGCGCTCGAGCAGCCGCCCGAGGCGACCGAAGTGCCATCCTTCGCCGTGCGTCATGGTCAGGTAGGTCACGCCGACGAACAGATGCGAGGCCTCCTTCACGGCGGCGAGGAAATCGTGCGGATCGTCGACCACAGCGCCCGTGGCGGCGGCTTCGCGCACGAGCAAGTACCACTTGTTGATTTGCTCCCAGGTCTCCGACGAAATGGCTTCCCGGATCGACCGCGCATTGTCCCGCGCCTGCGAAATGCACGAGACGATCGAATTGGGAGATTGCGTGTCCACGGTTAGAAAGCGAACGATCGCGTCTCGCGTCGGGACGCCGTGACGTTCGGCGTACGCGTCGTACTCGCCCGTCGCGGCGATGACGCCTGCCCACGGGTCGCCGTGCGAATCGGGCAAATCCAGCGTGACCTGCAGGCTCACGTCGAGAAACCGAGCGACGTTTTCGGCGCGCTCCGCGTAGCGGCACATCCAGAAGAGAGCGTCGGCCGCGCGGCTCAGCATGGCGCGCCGTTGCGACTCGTCGCGTCGTCCGCGAGCACCCACGTGTCTTTGCTTCCTCCACCCTGCGACGAATTCACGACGAACGATCCCTTCTTGAGCGCGACCCGCGTGAGACCGCCCGGCACGACGAAGACGTCGTCTCCTCCATGCAGGATGTACGGGCGAAGATCGACGTGCCTGCCCTCGAGCGTATCCCCGATCAGGGTGGGGACGCGAGACAGGCCGAGCAGCGGCTGCGCGACGTAGTTTCGCGGATTCGAGCGGATCCGGTCTGCAAAGGCCGCGCGCTCGGCCGCGGAAGCCTGGGGGCCGATGAGCATTCCGTAGCCGCCCGATTCGTTGGCCGCCTTGACGACCAGCTTGTGCAAGTTCGCGATCACGTGTTCGCGTTGCTTCTCGTCGGCACATAGGAACGTCGGCACGTTCGGCAGAATCGCGTCCTCCCCGAGGTAGTAGCGAATGATCGCCGGCACGTACGCATAGACGACTTTGTCGTCCGCCACGCCCGTTCCGGGCGCGTTGGCGAGCGTTACGCGGCCCGCGCGCACCACGCTCATGATGCCCGGCACGCCGAGGAGCGAGTCGCGGCGAAAGACGAGCGGGTCGAGAAACGTGTCGTCCACGCGCCGGTAGATGACGTCGACGCGGGCCATTCCCCGCGTCGTCCGCATCCAAACGAAGCCGTCTTGAACGGCCAAGTCACGCGATTCGACGAGCTCGACGCCCATCTGCTGAGTGAGAAACGAATGCTCCGAATACGCCGAATTGTAGGGCCCCGGCGAGAGAACGACGACCGTCGGCGTGGCGACGCCGCGCGGCCTCACGTTTTGAAGCACGCGCAGAAGCTCGCTCGGATACATGTCCACCGGCCGCACGCGCGATTCTTCGAAGACGCGTGGAAAGGTTCGCTTCATCAGCTGGCGGTTGTGCAGCACGTACGACACCCCGGACGGACACCGAAGGTTGTCCTCGAGGACGTAGTACTGACCGTCCGAATCGCGCACCAGATCCGTGCCGTTGACGTGGCACCACACTCCGCCGGGCGGATCGAGTCCCTGACAGCCGGGCAAGTAAGACGTGGCGCTCTCCACGATTTCGCGGGGTACGACGCCGTCCGTCAATATCCGCCGCGCGTGGTACACGTCGTCGATGAAGAGGTTCAGCGCACGCGTGCGCTGAGCGAGTCCGCGCGAGAGTTTCGCCCATTCGCGCGCGGGGATGACGCGCGGCACGAGATCGAACGGGAGAATCTTCTCCGTCCCTTGCTCGTGGCCGTAGACGTTGAACGTGATGCCCATGTGGAGCAGCGTCCGCTCGGCAGCGCGTTGCCGCCGTTGCAGATCCGCATCCGGAAGTGCCGCGAGCGTGCGCGCAATGAGCTCGCAGCCCGCGCGGGGACGGCGCTCCGCGTCGAACATCTCGTCGTAGAAGGCGCCGGTCTCGTATCTTGAGAGCTCCATCTTGGACGCAACGCTATCAAGTTATGGAGACGAGTAGCGCGCCCAGGGGTTCTACCGTACGCAACGTTTCGCTCCGGTTTCTGGCCCTCGAGGCGGCCGCGCCGCGAACGGCCGGCGAGTTCGAATGCCTCGGAGTCGAGCGACTCGTCAGTCCCGCGTGTAGGCTTGTGAGCCCATTTCCAGCTCGTCCAAACCGTCCCACTCGACCTCCGCGGCCACGCGGTTGCCCATGAGCCGCCCCAGGCCGATGAAGAAGAGCGCCGCGAGTCCGAAGACGATGATCGCGTTGGTCGCCGCGCCGATGGCTTGCGCGCCCAGCTGCCCGACATCGCCGAAGAGCAGCCCGCGAACGGGCCCCTGCACTCCGTTGAGCCCCTCTCCGAAGCTGCCATCGGCGAACAGGCCCACGGAAAGGGTTCCCCACGCCCCGCCCACGCCATGCACGGCGATCGCCCCGACCGGGTCGTCGATTCGAAGGCGATCCTCGAGCGCGTTGACGGACCAGACCACCAGCATTCCGGCGATGACGCCGATGAGCGCCGCCGCAGCGGGTGTGACGAAGGCGCAGGGGGCGGTAATGGAAACGAGCCCCGCCAACATCCCATTGCACGCCATGGCCACGTCGGGACGCCGGTGTCGCTGCCAGACATAGAAAAGTGCGGTCAGCGCGCCGGTGGACGAGGCGATCGCGGTATTCGTGGCAATTTCGGCGATTCTCGGCTCCGTGGCCGCAAGCGTGGATCCCGCGTTGAAGCCAAACCAGCCGAAGGCCAAGACGAACGTTCCCATGATGGCCATTGGCAAATTGTGGCCCTGAATCATGACGATCGTCCCATCCTTGCGAAACTTCCCGATGCGCGGGCCGATCACGATGGCGCCGGCCAGCGCCGTCATGCCGCCGGTCATGTGCACGACGGATGAACCGGCGAAGTCGACGTGGCCGTGGCCCAAACCGAAGTTGACGCCCAATTCCGACAGCCATCCGCCGCCCCAGACCCAGTTCGCGTAGAGCGGGTACAGGAACATCGACATGAAGAGGCCGTAGACTACGAACGCGGAGAACTTCCACCGCTCGGCCAGCGCGCCCGTCGGTATCGTCGCGGCCGTATCCATGAAGACAACGGCGAAGAGGAACATCGCCAGATTGGAGGGGTCGTGGGCCACGCTCACGAGGGCGAACTTCGTGCCGCCGAGGAGCCCGAAGAAGCGGGTGCCGACGTGAAACCCGAGTTCGGAGTGAGCTGCCGGGGCCGAAGCAAGGGTGTTCCAACGGGCCACGCCGCCCATGGCGATCCCGTAACCCACGAGCCAAAACCCGACCACACCCAGCGGGTAGATGACGAGGTTCATCGCCATCGTGTGGACGGCGTTCTTGGTACGGGTAAACCCCGTCTCGACCATCGCAAAACCAAGCTGCATGAACATCACGAGAAAGGCGCATACGAGCACCCACGCCAGGTTGAGCGAGTCGACGGTCATCGCCGTAGCTCAGTGGCCCGTCGTGGAGGCCGGATCGGCGGACCGAAGCTGCGGCGACCCACCGCGGGGAGGGGTTTTTCCCGTGACCCAGGTGAGCACGAGGAGAAACCCTATGACGAGAACGACCACGGTCGGAACGACCACGCGGCGCGGGATGCGAATCCGTTCGAGCAGCGGGCGAGGCCCCTTGTCGCTGCGATCCCGGGGAACAACGCGAGCGGGCTCTTCGAGGTCCGCGAGCATCTCCTTGGCCGACACGTATCGCTCGCGCGGGGAACGCTCGACCGAGTGGAGGATGATCTCCTCGACCTTCGGGTCGATGTCCGCGAGCACCTCACGGGGCGGGCGCGGATCTTCGTTCAACTTGGCGCGCATCATCGCGTGAATATTGGCGGCCGTGTAGGGCAGAGCGCCCGTGACCATTTCGTAGAGCATGGTGCCGAGCGCGTAAACGTCGGTGCGGGCATCCCCGCGCCGACCGCGCACTTGTTCGGGAGCCATGTAGTCCGGCGTGCCGATGGGCGGCGAGAGACCGAACCACGTTAGGCGCCTTGCTTCGGCGTCCATGGCGATTCCAAAATCGAGCAGTTTGACCTTCCCGTCGCCGCCGATCAGGACGTTGTCGGGTTTCAGGTCACGATGGACGATTCCTTGTCCATGCATGTATACGAGCGCGCTGGCGATTTGCTTCGTGATGTCGAGCGCATCGGCGGGCGAGAACCGCCCGCGTTCCTTGATGAGGGCGCGGAGCGAGCGGCCTTCCGCAAACTCCATCACCAGGTACATGCGGCTCTTTTCCTCGGGGGCGAGCACGCGAACGATGTTCGGATGGACGAGCTTCTGCCCGATCTCCTCCTCGCGCCGAAAGCGCTGGAAAAAGGCGACGTCGCTCTCGTATTGCATGTGCGGGACTTTCACCGCCACGGTCGATCCCGACCTTCGATCCGTCGCCTTGAAAATCGACGCCATGCCACTTCGGGCGAGAAGCTCTGTCAGGTCGTATTGATCGAGCGGCTCGCCCGCAATGATTTCACGCATCGTGTGGCCGCATGTAGCACGCCCACGCCGACAAAAGGAGACGCGGGCTACCGCCAGGGCAGCCCGCGTCGCGCTTCGACTAACGAAAAAACACCGTTCGATGCACTACACCGAACGCGCCGTCGGCGTCAGGAGACCGCCGGTTTCTCCGTGAGCAGAACCGGCCTGGACTTCGACTTGCTGGCACGAAGGAAGTAGATTCCGCCGTAAACGCCCCAGCATGCGCAGATTCCAAGTGCAATGTACGGCTCCTTCACGCTCATCCCGCTCACGAGGAAGGGCCCGATGAGATAGAAGAGCATGCACGCGAAGTTGGCGAGAAGGCCAAATATCGGCACGACCATGTGCTTGAACCCGTGAAACGAGTGGTGTTCACGGAAGGCCACGATCGCGATGATGCACGTCAGCATGTAGAGAAGGAACGTCCCGAAGTTGCTGACGAGCGTCACGATGACCAGCGTATTGGGCAGCTTGGCGATGGTGTCCGGGTTGAAGATGCCAAAGCTGTACCAGATGTTGTGGTACTTCGCGTCGAGCGGGGCGGGCGTCGTACCTCCGAGGTACACGGCAACCGTCAGGATGCCGATGATCGCCGACACGATGGCGAGCGTCCAGATGGCCCGGTGGGGCGTGAGGGTCTTGCCGTGGACCATTCCGAAGTGGGCGGGGACTTCTTCGTCTCGACCCATTGCGTAGGTGACGCGCGCGCCGGTCGATAGGCACGAAAGCGTCGTCCCGATGAGCGCCAAAAAGACCGTGAAGGCCTGAATCAGCATGAAGGCGCGGCCCGCGGAGTACGAGCCGAAGAGCCACGTTCCGACGATGACCATCATGTCGCCGAGCGGCGCGCCCGACGCTGCCGCGCTGGTCAACGTATAACCCTGATTCAGGAAGTAGTTCGCTGCGAAATACTCGATGAGGTAGCAGACGAGCCCCTGAATGCCGAGCGACAGGAGAACGGCGCGAGGGACGTCCCGCTTGGCATTCTTCGCCTCTTCACCCATCGACGTGACGGACTCGAACCCCACGAGGATGAGGATCGCGACGCACGCTTGGATGAACATGAGCGAGAAGCCGTGGGGCGCGATGACCGAACCTGCGGTCGGGTGAAACTGGAAGTGGGGCGCCAGGTCTTTGGGGTGATCCGAGTCGACCGGGTCCATCGTGGTGCCCTGGTCGTCGGCGTAACTCAGAATGAAGGGAACGGGCTTGCCGTCCTTCATCTCGGCGACCGGCTCGCCGGTCTTGTCATCCATCTTGTCTTGCATGACCGGCTGTCCGGTCGCATCGACCTTCGGCTTGCCATCCTCCACGACTTGCTCTTGCGCGACGACGTAATTGATCGGCTCGCCGTTCTTGAGCTGATAGCCCTGCGAGCCATCGGGGTGCTGGAAGCGGAAGGCCAAAGCCATCACGGAGAAGACGAGCAGCGCCGTGATCTGAACGATATTGATGACCATGTTGACGCCGGTCGTTCCCGTCACGCCGCGGAAAGCGATGTACGCGACGCCGAGCGCGAAAACGACACAGAAGACCACCATGAAGAGGGGGCTATTGAATCCCCCGCTGAACGTGTCCGGAAAGAACTGGTTCAGCAAGTAGCCGCTGAGGAGCGCGGTCACGCCGACCATGCATCCCGGATAGACCCAATAGTAGAGATGGCTCGCCCATCCGGTGATGAACTTGGCCATGCGCGCGAACTTGTACGCGTGCGTCTTGGACAAGAACGCCTGCTCCGCGAAGAAGTACGACGAGCCCGCTCCCGGATAGAGCTTGGACAGTTCGGCGTAACTGATGGCCGTCGCGAAGCAGAGCAGCAACGCGACGACGATTCCGAACCACATGGCGCTTCCGGCCATGGGGGCGCCATAGAGCGCTTGAATCTGAAACGTGAGCCACAAGAACGCGCCCGGCGCGATCAAGGCCATTGCATTAATGGTGAGCCCTGTCAGGCCGAGGGTTCCGCGACCCGCCGACGCTCCCGAATCATCTGGTTTGGTGATGTCCGACATAGTTCTGGTTCCCTGGTTGGTGACGACGCGGGCGACCTTATCCGCGCGTATGTTTCTGGAGAATTGCGGATGCGCGTCGAGATGCTTTGGCTGTCGCAAGGCCCAACAGATTGTTTCTCGTGTGTTTCGGAGTGCGCAGTCCTCTTTCCGGAGCCCGCGAATCTGTGGGATATTTGCGCTCTCCCGATGGTGCAATCGAATGAAGGCGGCGTCACTGAAATCGGAGTCGTCTTCGCCACGCTCTCGGACGTAGGAAACGAACGGGAGGGAAATGAGGACGCCTGCGGGTCGCACATCGAAAATCCAACGCATGTCCTCGTCGCCGTCGCCGATGGCGTGGGCGGCGAAGAAGGCGGCGAAATCGCAAGCCGCACGGCAATCGACGTCACGCTACGGACCTACAGGGAGAGCCCGGCGCCCTGGGGACCGCCGAAGCGATTATACCGCGCTGTCCAACAGGCCAATATCGAGATCCACGATCGAGCGCTCGTCGTAACGGAACTCCGGAGAATGTCGACGACGCTCACGGCGGTGGTGATCGACGGGAACGTGGCCTACGCCACGCACGTGGGTGACAGTCGTCTCTACCTTGTTCGCGACGGGCGCATCCTACAGAAGACCAAAGACCACACCGTGGCCGCCAGCAAGCGCCGCATGCTCTTTGCGGGGGCAGAGATGGCCAAGGATCGGCCCGAGCATTCGACATTGACGCGCAGCCTCGGGCGCGAGCTCATCGCGGCGGTGGATCGCATTACGTTCCCGGTCACGCGTGGCGATGTCTTGCTCCTGTGCAGCGACGGTCTCTATAACGTTTTGAGCGACGAAGAGCTGAAGAAGGCCCTCGTGCAAGGCGATGCGGCAACGGCCTGCAGCGCGCTCATTGGCATGGCGAACGAGAGAGGCACGCCGGACAACTTGAGCGCCGCGGTGATCAACGTCATGAGCGGTCCCCCCCTGGCAGCGGCCACCGGCTGGCGGGGACTCCTCGCGCGCATTCGGGGCCGCTAGTCGAACTCTCTTGGCGTGGAGCACTCGACCTGACATGCGAGCCCCTTCCGTCGAGCGGAGCCTTGCCGGAGGCAAGGCGGAGCGAGACTCAGGGTGACCCGGGTGACTCACTAGGACAAACTGACCCGGGACGGCGCAACGGCGTCGGGGACAGGAGTCGACGCGAGCATAGCGCGGAGAAATCGGCCCCTGAGTCTCGGCACGCACATCGCAACGCAGAGCATCTCGAACGCGCTCATTCGCGCGAACCGAGAGAGGTTTCTCATGGAAGAACAACAGAAGAACATCAAAGCGGTCTACACGGTAGTCGAGCGCGGCCAAGGCAAGTCGTTCTGGGTCCGTATCGGCGTTGGGTTTACCAATCGAGACGGCTCGCTCAATCTTCGTCTCGATGCCATTCCCATCAATGGCACGTTGCAGGTGCGAGAATGGGAGCCCTACGACCGCCGCAATGAAACAGCGGAAGGGCAACCCCGTCCGCGCCCAAGGGTGGGTGATTCCACGTCGGATTCGCTGGTCTAATACCATGAACACGAGCCCCGGTTTTCGTGGGGGCTTGTCGCGCATGACGGCGCGCGTGATCGGCTCGCGGTTCGCGAAGCCGATCGCGCGCGCCGCAGTCGTGGCGGCAAGCGTGGTCGTTCTCGCGGTCATTGGTCGAACGGCCTCGCCCCGCACGCTCGGCGGATCCGAACCGGCCGCGCCATCTTCGAGCGCGCCTCAGGCCTCCGAGACGAAATCCTACGCGACAGCCGCAGGCGCATCGCAGGGCACCGCAGGCGTCGCGCCCACCGTGCTCCCGGCTGACCCGTCGCCGCAATCGCCCTCCCTCACGCGCGGCGCCGCGTCCCCCGAGGACCCCGTCGTACTCAATGCGGCCACGGGCGACGAGTTCCGGCGTCTTCCAGGAATAGGCGAGAAGCGGTCAAATGCGATCTTGGCTCTGAGAACCCGGCTGGGACGGTTCCACGCGATCGAGGACCTTCTCAAGGTGAAAGGGATCGGACGGGCGACGCTGAAGCGCCTCCGTCCACTCGTGCGGCTGGATCCACGGCCTCCCCCCTCGGACGCCGGGGAGTCGGGCGCTACGCGGGCCCACTGACGGCGCCGCGAAGAGCTTCCACGAGCGAACCAACCCGCGATTGCTGGAGTTTGTACGCGGCGCGGTTCGCGACCAGGACGGACGAAATCCTTGCGACCAGCTCTCTCTCCTCGAGGCCGTTTTGTTCGAGCGTCCCCCCCGTCTCCACCAGGTCGACGATGAGGTCTGCTAGGCCGGTGATCGGGGCGAGCTCGACCGAACCCTGGACGTACACGACGTCCGCTTGAATACCCCGTCGGGCAAAATGCTCGGCGGCAATGCGCGGATACTTCGTGGCCACGCGCGGTACCCCGGTAGGAGCAGCCCGCCCCGAAATACCCGCGACGACCATGCGGCAGATCCCCACCCTGAGGTCGAGAGGCTGGTACAGATCGCACGTGCGTTCCATCAGCACGTCTCGTCCGCAAACGCCGAGATCGGCGGCTCCGTATTCCACGTATGTGGGCACGTCGTCCGGCTTCAGCAAGAGGAAGCGAAGACCGAGGCGGGGGGACTCACGAACGAGCGTGCGGTCTTCCGCCAGAAGGACCTCCGTGTCCGCCCCGGCGCGCGCGAAAAGGGGCGCCACGGCGCGCAGCACGCGTCCCTTCGGGAGCGCCACGGTCAGAAACTCCGTCATGACTCGGCCCCCTTCACGCGTTCGATCATGGCGCCTACGCCGCGGAGCTTCTCTTCGATCCGCTCGTAGCCGCGGTCGATATGGTACACGCGGCGAACCTCCGTCTCGTCCCGGGCGACGAGGCCCGCGATGACGAGCGAAGCGCTGGCGCGAAGGTCCGTCGCCATGACGCTGGCACCATACAGATGGTCGACGCCCTGGACGACCGCGGTATTTCCGCGAAGCACGATGTTCGCGCCCATCCGCTGAAGCTCCGGGACGTGCATGAACCGGTTCTCGAAGATCGTCTCGGTGATGACGCTTTCCCCGCGCGCAAAGCACATCAGCACGAGAAACTGCGCCTGCATGTCGGTCGGGAACCCGGGATGAGGCGTCGTCGTCACGTCCACCGGACGAAGGGCGCCGGACCTTCGCACGCGAATGCTTTGCCCCTCGCTGGTCACCTCGACGCCCGCCGCACGCATCTTCGCAACGAGGGCCTCCATGTCGCCGAGCTCCGCGCCGTCAAGGACGAGATCTCCACCTTCGGCCACGGCCGCGGCGACCATGTAGGTACCCGCCTCGATGCGGTCCGGGATTATCGCGTGATCGAATGGAGCGAGGCTTCCCGGCTCGGCTCCCCGAACATGAATGACGTCCGTGCCGGCCCCGTCGACCTCCGCGCCCATCTTGTTGAGGACTCGACCGAGCTCTTCGACTTCGGGCTCCCGCGCGCAGTTGATGAAGGTGGTTCTGCCCTTTGCGAGAGCCGCGGCCATCATCAGGTTCTCGGTGCCCGTGACGGTGGGAATATCGAAGTAGACCTCGTTCGCCCGGAGGCGTCCGCCGCCTCGTGGCCCTTCGGCGATGACATAGCCCCGCTCGAGGCGGATGCTGCATCCCATGGCCTCCAGGCCCTTCAGATGTTGGTCGATCGGACGCGCGCCGATGGCACATCCGCCGGGAAGCGAGACCTTCGCGTGCCCGAACCGGGCCACCAGCGGGCCCAGCACGAGAACACTGGCGCGCATCTGTTTCACCAGCTCATAGGGGGCCTCGGGCCTCACGTCGGCCCCCGCCGCCACGTCCACTTGTGGAGCGGCCACGTGAACGTCTCGGCCCAAAAAGCGCAAAAGGGCCGCCGTTGTCTCCATGTCGCGCAGCGCGGGAACGTTGCGGAGTCGACTCGCTCCGTCAGACAAGAGCGTCGCGCAAAGAATGGGAAGCGCTGCGTTCTTCGCTCCGCTGATTCGTACGGTGCCGCGAAGGGGGCCGCCGCCGCGTATGCGGATGGCATCCATGGTCCTTTCCACTTTTGCCGAATTGCGCGTTTGGGCCAAGCTCCGCGCGATCCGTCACCCGTCGAACGGCCACCGGACGCCCATCCGACGCCCACCGGACGCTCGCTTCGAGCCGCGTCTTCAGGCCGATCCGGGCGATCGTAACAGGACCGCGCGTGCGTGCGCCTCCAGTCCCTCGAGCCGCGCAAGCGCGCAGACCGCCCGGGCGTGTCGATCGATCGCCTCGGGCGAGTACCGGATTATCGACGTTCGAGTCACGAAGTCGTAAACACCGAGCGGAGACCCGAATCGAACGGCGCCCCCCGTGGGAAGCACGTGTGAGGGACCCGCGAGATAGTCGCCCACGGCCTCGGGAGTGGACGCGCCCAAGAATGCCGCTCCTGCGCGACGAATGAGCGAGAGCAGCGCGTCCGGCTCGGCGACGTGCAGCGCGAGGTGCTCGACCGCAAGCCGATCGGCAACCGCGGCGAGGCGCTCGCGGGAACGCACGACGAACGCGGCGCCGTTGCGGAGCGCCGCCCGCGCGATCGCCGCACGAGGCAACGTCTCGAGTTGGGTTTGGACCTCCCCTCGCACGGCCTCGGCCATTAGGTCCGAGGTACAAACGAGCAATGGGTAAGCCGCCTCGTCGTGTTCGGCTTGGGACACAAGGTCCGCGGCGATGGTGCGAGGATCCGCCTCATCATCGGCCGCGACGAGGATTTCGCTGGGGCCGGCGAGTCCGTCGATATCGACGGACCCGAAGACGAGCCGCTTGGCGCAGGTGACATAGAGATTGCCCGGTCCGACGATCTTGTCGACACGGGGCACGCTCTCCGTCCCGTACGCGAGCGCGGCGATCGCTTGGGCGCCTCCCGCATCGACGATGGCGGAAACCCCGGAGATGTGCGCGGCCGCGTAAATCGCGTCGTCCGCCTCACCTCCCTCGAGCGGCGTTGCCAGGATGATCTCGGCGACGCCAGCGACGCGTGCGGGAATGGCGGACATAAGGACGCTGGATGGGTACCGAGCCTTGCCGCCGGGGGCATAGACCCCTGCCCGCCCAACGGGCAATACGCGGACCCCGAGCGAGATCCCGTCCTCCTCGTAACGAAACCCCGTGACCCGCTCGCGCTCGTGAAAGGAGCGCACGCGGCTGGCCGCCAGCTCCAGAGCTTCGCGAGCTTCGGCGGGCAACCGCGCGAGGGCAGCGGCGCCGGGGTAATCCCGAACGACGAGCCGGGGCGCACGACGTCCGAAGCGCTCGTTGTAGCGTTGGACCGCGACGTCCCCCTCGGCCTTCACGGCGGCCAGGATCTCGCGCACGGCGGGCTCGACCCGGGCCACGTCGACCTCTCCGCGGGACTCGAGGCGCACGAGGGCGTTTTCGAACTCGGGCGTACCGTCCAGGAACGTCGCAAGCATCGGGCGAGCTCTGTAGCATCCCGCCCGGTGCGACGCTCGACCACGCGCCTCGGAGGTTGCCCGTCGGTTCTGGACGCTCCCTTCTTCGTATGGGTCTCGCTTGCGCATGCCGTCCTCACGATGAGTGGCTGCGTGGGGTCCGCTTCGCCGGCCACTGCAATCCGAAGCCAATCTCCGACCGCCGCGTGCCCGCGCGATGCGGACCGCGCTCGTTCGGGCCGCTGCGCGTGCGCGCTGGGCACGTTCACGGTGCTTGGCGCGTGCGTGCCCGCGGACGTCGGCGACGCCTTTTGCGGGCGCGCGGCGCGTGTCGGCGAAGCCGGGTGCTCGTTCCGATCCTGCCGCGCCGCCGAGGTGCTCGACGTCGTGTCGGGCGCGTGTCTACGTGCCGACTTCGCGCTCGCCCTCACGCGGGGACTCGCCCCTTGCGCAGATCGCACGGTGGCCATCGTGGAAGACGGGCGCGTCGTCTGTGCGCCGCCCGACGCAGAATGCCCGCGAGGAACGCGCCTTGTGGGAACGACGTGCGACCCGGGTCTGCGGTGCCCTCCTGGAACCCTCGCGAATGGAGGCTCATGCCGGCCTTTTGTTTTCGCCAGTGGGCGAACCCCCGCGTCACCGGGGGAGGGAGGCGCGGGCATCCGGGTGGACGTAGGCACCTTCCTGGCGCTAGCCGTCGGCATCGACGGGGGACTGGGTTCGCCCGAGCTTTGCCGCCCCCTCGTGCAGCGGCCCGATTCTTTTCGGCGCTTCGTCGGGTCGCCCGCAGGGGCTTCGTCTTCATCTTGTATTCACCGCGCCCGATCAGGATCTGACCCGGCTGCGGGTAGACGTAACGCTCCGTGGTGACGGAGCTTTCTTCTCCCCGGAGCTCTCTATAGCCGCCCAGAGCGTCATCACCGACGCGGTCAGCACGCTAAGCGAGCCGTTGCGCGGCCTCGGCGGCGAGGCGAGCGTCGCTGCCGACCAAGTTGACGTCCGATGCGTCCTCGGCGGTTCAGAAAGATGACCGCACGAAAGAGCGCTCGAATTTGCCGTCGGGGATGCTAGCGTGTCGCTTCTTCGTTGCAGGCTCGCTTCCCCCGCGGAGGCCAAGCCTCGGCCGAGGTTTTTGGCTTGTTCGCAAGGCGTTGGGCGAATCCCACCTCTTGAGCGAGGCGACTACGTGGACAGTGATTCTCGCGGACGCGGTGGAGTCTCTGAAGGCGGTCTTCGTGAAGCGCAAGCTTCCATGCTCCCTCGGCAAGGCGCCCCCGGCCCTGGTAGATGAGTTGAGGAAGCAGTTGCGGGTGCCCCCACGCTTCAGAAATTTCCTCCTTGCCGCCAATCCGGAAAAGGTCGAGACCGTTACGCCGGTCGAGCGCATCCGGCTCTTTCCCGCGGGCGAATTGGTCAAGGCACAGGAACTCGTGCGCGGTCCAGGCGAAAACGGGGCCACGCCCTTGGAGTGGAAGCCCTCGTGGATCGTCATCGGCGAGAGCTCTCTCCTCGGGGATCCGTATTTTCTCGACGTGAGCAAGCCCGACCCCGAAGGGGACTGTCCCGTGTACACGGCCATGCGCGGACAGGATCGCTGGACGTCCACGCTCGCGGCCTCAAGCTTTGCTCAATTTCTGCGAATTCTATCGACGGCGATGGAAATCGCCGCGGGTTTCGGCGACGCGATCATGGACGATGAAGACGAGGACGCCTTCCGCGAGGCTCTTGGGCCCAAGGTCAAAGTGATCGATGCGGCGGCAATGCGGGCCGGCCACTGGACGTGACCGGCAAGCGAACGCGAGGGGGACCACCCGGGGATTAGCGGCAATGCCAGAGACCGCCTACGCGAAGAGCTTCTACCGTCCACCGGAAATAGCGCATCTCTACGGTCCGAACGTCCACCTCCTGGACGACCCCGTGGCCTGGACGCTCCTGGCGCGCCTGTGTGCGCGTGACACCGGGCAGCCCGAAGTGGGGCGCCTTCTGCGGGCGCTCTACGACTCCATGGCGCGCGCGGTGATCGGCGCCGAACTCCCGCACGGCCCGTTGGACGTCCCCACCCGCATGATCGTGTCATCGCCCGAGGCCATCGTTCGATCGGCCGGCATTGCAACGCAAACGCCCGTCGTGACGGTGGGCATCGCACGCGCGGGCACGGTGGCGTCCCAAGTCGTCTATGACCTGCTGAATGAACTGCTCGATCCCGCGTGGGTGCGGCAGGACCATCTCTTCATGTCTCGTACAACCGATCCCGCGGGGCGGGTAACCGGAGCCACCTGGCATGACGCCAAGATCGGGCGCGACGTGGAGGGACGAACCCTGCTTTTCCCGGATCCCATGGCAGCCACCGGAGCTTCGCTCGTAAGCGCGCTCGACCACTACAAGACACGACTCGCGGGGACCCCGAAGCGATGCATCGCGATGCACTTGATCGTGACTCCCGAATACCTCCGCAATGTCCTTCGCGCGCACGCGGACACCATCGTTTACGCCCTGCGGGTCGACCGCGGCCTGAGCCCCGCGGACGTTTTGGCCACCGTGCCCGGAACCCGCTGGAACGACGAACGAGGACTCGACGGCCATCAGTACATCGTGCCAGGGGCCGGAGGCGTGGGCGAAATATTGAATAACGCTTGGGTGTAATCGCGCGGCGCGAGGCACCGCATGGGTGCCCCCAAGCCCCCAACGTCCATTTCCGGCCAGACCTTCAGCTCTTTCCCGTGAGCAGCCTTCCGCGCGAACCGACGTTGGATTGAATCGGCCGGTGAAGGACGATTGTCCTTCCGGCTTCGCGGCCACGAGCCCAGGCGTCCGTGCGGCGCTGGCCGGGATGGCGCACCTGGCGCACCTGAGGGTGGCGCCGCCGAAAGTAGCCTGAGAGGTCCGCGTCCCGCACCCAGACGAGACCCTCGCTTCGACTTTTCACGTCCTGGGTGCCGAGCTTGTCCGCGAAGCCTGTCATGACTCCCGCGAGGTAAGTCCTCCGTTCACGGTCCGACGCGATCCCTCGCGCTCGTTTGTGCTCGCGCCAGAGCCGCTGCGCCGTCTCGTGGAGAAAACCGTGCACATACTCGGCGATCGACAAGTTCGCCCGCACCCCACAAATCTCGAGAACGCTGCCTCGCTTG
This sequence comes from uncultured delta proteobacterium, assembly GCA_963831555.1. GTDB lineage: Bacteria > Myxococcota_A > Polyangia > Polyangiales > Polyangiaceae > Palsa-1150. The sequence goes on along the minus strand of CAWHQT010000002.1, from coordinate 296,180 downwards.
CCTTCCAGGGGGCGGTAGACCGGGATCCAGATCGCTTCGACGAAAAAGTGCTTGCCCAGAATCATCGCCACGACGCGTTCGTGCTCGCTGACTCGACCCGTTGGCCGGCCCAGATGCGCAAAGCCATAATCGCGCACGGTCCGGCTGCGCACCGCGTCGAGATTGTGCTTGAGCATGAGCCGCTGCGCCGCGGCCATGGCCGCTTCCGCTTCGTTCTGGTTGGGGCTTTCGGCCAGAGCGAGCAGGCGCGCGATGCGCTCGACGATCTTGTCTTCGGGTCCATCGTGGGAAGGCGACGGAACTCCGGCCGCGCGCGCGTCGACCCCGAGACGCTCGCAGGCCTGCCGGAAGGCCTTCCCATGAGGCGTCTGTGAAGTCTCCCCCAGGACTTCGTGGACGTACTGATGCGCCATTTCGTGTTTGAGCACCTCGACGACGACGCCCCACGGACGCTCGACGACGAGCGGACGGGAGATTTCGACGGTGCGCGTAGCGGGTATCCACCGCCCGAGGGTGGTCCGTGCCGCGACGAGCTCGAGCGTCGGGGCCGAGAGTGCCCTTCGGAAGTGCGTCTCGTTGAGTTGCCGCCACGTCGCGTGCAGCTCGCGCATGACCGCCGCCTCGAGGGCGGCCGTTAGCTCGCTGTGCATTGGAGTCATTACGACGACCTAATTTCTCGTTCGCGCGTTGTGTGCAGTCACCAAGTTCACGTAGTCCGGCAAAGGCTGTTCGTCTTGGCGCCATCGCGCCCGCGCTTCCCCCGAGAAGCTTGGCAACCGGTTGACCATCGCGCGGAGCTCGTTTTCCGCAAGGAGGGGGCCCTGCGCAAGCCAGCGGGAAAGCGCGCTCTCGAGCGCCTCAATTCGTGTGCCTCGGAGGTGGCCGCGGCGGGCGAGATCGAGATAGCTGCGAGCGAGGGCGTCGCTGTCGAAGCGATGCTCCGTCACGAGCTCCAGGGCGACCCGAAGCACGGCGTCCGCGCCGAGCCGCGCGTCCTCGTGCAAAACGAAGGCGGCTTGGAGGTAGTTGTAAAAGGGCACGATCCGGGGCCCATAGCGGCGAAAGTCGTCGGGGGGGGTTTGCCTCTCGAGATGGATCAAGATGCGTTCGACCACGTCGCCGTGCTCAATCGTACGTGCCGCCGAGAGCGACGCGGCCACGACGTCATCGTACAGCCGGCCGCGCTGGAGCACGCGCAGGAGCATGTCCTCCGCGACGCGGCCCGCGAGGATATCGGCGTAGAGCGAGTACACGTATGCATCGGCCTCTGCGTCGTCGCCGAAGAGCGTTTCGCGTGGGCCGGCGGCTTCGCCGGCGACGTGGAGGGCCGCGCGCGCACGCAAGAGCGCAGGCAACTTGTAGCCGAGCTGATCGCGCACGGCTCGAAAGCGCAGGCGCAGGAGGTTCTGCAGGTTGGGCTTCAACGTGAACGTGTCCCACGTCACGCCATCGAGTCGAAGCTTGTCCTCCAAACGCCGCCTCATTTGTTCGGGCGAGCCGGAGAGAATGTGCACCCGAATGCCCGAACGGACCATTTCGCGGAGCAGCGTCGAGGCTCCGGGATTCGTTCGCTTCTGGTCGGGGCGTTCGAAGGCGGTCGAGACCATATCCCGCAACGTGTCGAACTCCGTGCGCAGGTACGTCTTGTCGAGATCCCAGCGAGCAATATGGCAGACGGCGGCCGCGCTCACGACACCATCGAACGACGCAGCGTTTCGAGCGACGTCACGATCTCGCGGGCTCCCGAGCGCGACGCGAGTTCGAGCGCTTCACGAATGTAGTCGCGCGCCTCTTGCCGGCGGTCCCTCCCATGGGCAACGTGAGCCAAGGCTGCAAGAACAGCGGCTCGATCGCTTCCGCTCCGACCGGCCACGTCGAGGGCTTCGCGCAGGACGCCTTCGGCGTCGTTGAGTTGTCCGCCTCGGGCCAGAGCCTCCCCCAGCTTGCGGCTGAAAATGACCACCGCGCGCATGGGATCGTCGAGTTCGCCGCGAAAGAGCTCTCGGCGAGCCAGTTCCAACGCCCGGCGCATGGCCATGATGGCGCCTTGATGGTCACCCCGGGCCGTCGCGAGCGCGCTCACGCGTTCCAGGAGCAGCAGCGCCTGGAACGCGGCCCCTCCCCCCGCCTCGTGGAGAGCACGCACTTCGATCGGGAGCCCGCGATCGCTGGCAATTTCGACCGCAGCCCCATGGAGCTCACGCTTGACCGCCGCGGGAATGGTGGCCAACGTGACCTCGCGGACGAGTGGGTGCCATGTCCTGATTTGCGCGTCGGCCAAGTGAATCATCCCGGCGCGACGCAGGAAGCCGAGCGCCTCGACGAGGTCGACCTCGTCACCCAGCATGCTCGCGAGGACTTGGTCGTCCGCGTCGTCGCCCCAAACCGCGGCGGCCTGCAGCGCCCGGCGGGCGTCGGCGGGGAGCCGTTCGACGCGCACGGCGATGACGTCCGCCAGGGCCGGGGGGACGCCGCCTGACTCTTCGCGGAGAAATCGCAGCAGTTGCTCGATGTACAGCGGAACGACCATGCGCGTACCCCCGAACACCGGCGAGCTGGGTCTGCCCGTCTGGGCCAGCGCGCGAATCACGTCCGCAGCGGGCAGACCCGCCAGCACGCGCGCGGGCGCCACCTCCGCGGCCCATGCGGGATCGAACCCGGGTGGGTACGTCGCGATGAGAAGAGACGGTACCAGCGGCGGATCGCTCAGCGCATCGCTCAGCGCATTTCGGCTCGCGCCATCCACCGCGTGCAAGTCGTCCACCGCCAGAATGACCCTCTTGCCACGCGCACGCTCGCTGGCGCGAACGATCGCCCACCGCAGGGCTTCCGCTGCGGCGAAGCGACGCTCTTCGGGAGAGAGAGTGCCGCCGCGGCCCGCGGCGTCGTCACCAAAGACATCGGCGAGCCCCTGCCGGGCTTCGGGCGTTGCCGCGACCCAGTCTCGCGGCTTGCCCCCCGTCGGCGGGAGCTGCGCGAGCGCCACGACGGCGCGGCGGAGGGCCCAGTAGCCGACTTCGGCCCAGGCGGGATCGGGTCCTGTCTGCACGACGACATCTCCTGAAGACGCCGCCATCTCCAGAAACTCGCGGACGAGCCGCGTCTTTCCGATGCCGACCTCTCCAACGACGCGCGCGCCGACCAGCGTCCGCCCGTCGGCTCGCCGCTCGTCGAGCCATCCGATATCGTCGCGCCGGCCGATGAACGGCAGCAAGCCCGAACTCGCCGGTCCGTCTGCGGCCTCCAGGCTCGGAACCTGTCGCTGGCTCGGCCGAGGAGGCGGCAGGCTAGGGCGGGGTGCGGGCGGGGCGATCGTAAGGGGAACGTGCGCAACGGTGGGGGCGCCGGTGGTCGCCGCACCGCACTCGCCGCAAAACTTCTGCGTCGCGGGGTTGAGCGCGCCGCACGAAGGGCAGCGAAGGGCGACCGCCGTGCCGCTGCCCCCGAGGCGGCTTTCCACGAGCTTCAGAACGCGGGCGAGCTCGGCCGAAAACTCGTCGGCATCCTGGTATCGATCGGCTTGCTCTTTGGAGAGCGCCTTGAGAACCACGTCGACCAGCGGCCCCGGAATCTCGCGGTCGGGTGCCATCTCGCGGGGATCTTTTGGGGCCTGCGTCAGGTGGGCAAGCACGACTTGCGTCGGAGAATCCGCCTCGAAAGGCAGCCGTCCGGTGAGCAGTTGGTACAGAATCACGCCCACGGAATAGAGGTCGCTGCGGGCATCCAGTGGGTCACCGCGAGCCTGCTCCGGACTCATGTACTCCGGCGTGCCGCACACAATTCCCGGGCTCGTGATGTTCGGCTGCTGGGTTTCAACGCGCATCTTCGCCAGACCGAAGTCGACGACTTTGACGAAGTCTCCTCCGGATCGGATTGGTTCGAGAATGATGTTCTCCGGCTTCAGATCGCGATGGATAATGTTCTCGCTGTGCGCTTCGGCGAGCGCTGCAAGAGTCTGGCGCAGGACGTCCACCACCCGCCTCACCGGCAGCGCGCCCTCCTCGTACATGACGCGGGCGAGATCGCGTCCGCGCAAAAACTCCATGACCAGATAGAGCTGCCCGTCCGCCGTCTTTCCGAAGTCGATGATCCCCACGGAGTTGGGGTGATTCAGGCGGCTGGCAGCGCGCGCCTCCGTGATGAAACGGGCGGCGGCGTTCTCCTCGCCCACCAGGTGCGGGTGAATGATCTTGACCGCGACGGTGCGTCCGAGATTCGTCTGCTCGGCTCGATACACCCGGCCCATGCCTCCGATGCCCACGAGCTCGATGATGACGTAGCCGCCGGGCAGATTGCGGCCGATGAGCGGATCGTCGGGGTTAGCGGCTATTTTCCCGATGGGAAAGCCGCACGTCGGACAAAATTTGTGCGAGTCGTCGCACGAGTTGGCGCATTGAGGGCAGAGCCGCATGGCCGGCAACCGGAGTGGCCGAGGCTACCACGCGAAGCGCCCGATGGCAGCGTGGCCGGCGCGATGCCAGAGCGACAAACCTTCGCTCCCGTTTGGCGCCGCTCGGGGGGGACAGGGGGCATCGTCCGGTTAAAGCGCGACTCCGTACGAGATTTGGTCCTGAGCGGCCGCCGTCGCGTACCATGGGCTCACTGTGGCCAAGCGCATCGGCGAGTTATTGGTCGAGGCAGGGGTCCTTTCCCAATCTCAGCTGGAGCAGGCGCTTTTTGCGCAGCGAAAAGACGGCCGTAAGCTCGGACAGCTGCTGATTGAGCTGGGCCTCGTGAGCGAAGTCCAGCTCACCCAGACACTTTCGCGCCAACTGAGCGTCCCCTGGGTGTCGCTCTACCACGTGGACTTCTCGCGCTCCCTGCTAAACCTCGTGTCGCGCGAGATCGCCGAACGGTACGCGGTCGTGCCCATTCTGGTTCGGCGTGTGCGAAAACAGGGCGAAACCCTTTACGTCGCGATGGACGACCCCACCAACGAGGCGGCCATCGAGGACGTGTCGCGCACGGCGGCGCTTCCGGTTAAACCGATGATCGCCTGCCCGAGCGATATTCGCGCGGCCATTCGCGTCTACTATTTGGGGGAGACCGGAGCTCCCCTCGCGCCGACGCTCGCGGCCTCCCAGGCCCCTGCCCCGCGACCCATGCTGGCAGAGCCCTTTCCCGCAAAGGTGACATCGAAAGTCGCCGAGCGCGCGCGAAATCGCGCCGAAGCGTCGCAGCCGGTGCCCGAGTCATCGCATCGTAGGGAAGAGAGCCGGAGCCCCGATACCCCGAGCGACGATAGCCGGAGCCCCAACGGTGACAGCGCCGATTCGGCGCCGGATCTTCAGTCGCAAGTGGAAGAGATCGTCGCGCCGATGCGACGGCCCAAGATGATCTCGTTGACGTTGCTCGACGGCACCACCATTTCGATTCCCGCTCCCGGAAAAAAACCGTCGAAGCCCGACATCGAGCCGCCACGCGAAGAACTCAGCGATCAGCTCACCGCGCGTGATCTCGTCAGTGCCCTCCGTGCGGTTGCGCATGGCGTCGACGCCAGCGAGATCTTGGGCGCAGAGCCCCGCTGGGAGGCGATGTTCTCCGCGCTCCTCTCGATCCTGCTTCGCAAGGGCCTCATCGCAGACTGGGAGTTCGTCGAAGAATTTCGCAAGATCTAGAGCACCGAACACCGCCCCTCCCGCACGATAGCAAGCGGGAACGGCCTCAGATCTCTTCGGGCGATGCGATTCGTCCCGCGATGGCGCTCGCTGCGACGACGAAGGGGCTCGCGAGGTAGACTCGGCCCGGGCCGCTTCGCCCCGGATAGTTGCGATTTTGCGCGCTAATCGTCACTTGGTCAGGCGATTCGCTGGAGCCGGGGCCGGCCTTGATACACGCTCCGCAGGAAGGGCCCACGACCTCCGCGCCGGCGCGCTCGAAGATCTCGGGATACCCCTTCTCTTCGGCATACCGGAAAATCTCCTGTGATCCGAACTGGAGAAATAACCGCACGTCGGAAGCGACGCGCTTTTTTTTGGCCAACGCTGACGAGAGAACGTGCGCGTACATGTCCATATCGGCCTTTTTCCCTCCCGTGCACGAGCCGCCGTACGCAATATCGATTTTCACTTCGCCTTGGAGCGCGCCGAGCGGTATGCCATTTCGCGGATCGCCGGGTGTGGCGATCATGGGGACCACGGTGGCCAAGTCGAACTCGAAGGTGGCACAATACTCCGCGCCCTCGTCGGCTCGCACGATCATCCGGGATACCTCTTCCACCGACAGGCCCCGGCGCGGAGCCAAGTACGAGACGACGATGTCGTCTGCGTCGACAATCCCGGTGAAGCCACCGGCTTCGACGGCCATGTTCGCCAGCGTGGCGCGCTCGTCGAGAGGCAACGCCATGGCGCCGTCACCGGCAAACTCGAGCACCTTGCCTATCGCGCCCCCGGATTTGAAAAACGGTTGGCTCAAAATGTGGAGCATGACGTCTTTCGCCGAGACCCCCCATCGAAGGACCCCCCGCAGGATCAATCGCGCAGTCTCGGGCACCGTGATTCGCACGTCTCGGGTTCGCCACGCGTTGGCCATGTCCGTCGACCCGACCCCAAAGGCAAAGCAGCCGAGCGCACCCGCCATGCACGTGTGGCTGTCGGTACCGGCGACGAGCTGACCGGGCAGCGCAACGTCCTCGATGATCTTGTTGTGGCAAATGCCTTCCGAGCCCACGAGCCGCCCGTCGCGAGACACTTCGCCGTAAAGCACGATGCCGCGCCGCTTGGCAAAGTCCTCCTGTACCGCCTCGAGCCTTTTCGCCTGGATATCGAGCCCCATGTCTCGCTGGAATTGCGGCATCACCGAATCGAGCAGCGTAAGGTGGTCTCGAAAGAGATAGACGCTCTCGGTTTCCTCGACCGCGGCGTCCGGCCCGAAGCCACGCAGAAACAGGGCTTCCGCCATCGGGGTGACGTACTCGTGCGAAAAGCGGACGTCGGTTCGGGCGAAAAGGGCATCGCCCGGCTTTACGGCGGAAAGGCCCACGTGACCTTCGCGCGCATCGGTCACCGCGTGCCGCGCGATGATCTTTTCGCAGACGGTCATCGGACGCGACGGCGTGGTGATGGCGGCGGGCGACAGGTCCCCCGCCAAGCGCCCGATGTTGTACGCGAAGAGCCCACCTCGCTCGACGACGGCCGCGCTGATCGCGTCGAGCCCTCCCGAGAGCTCTTCGATCGGAATGGGCTCGCCGCGCAGGACGCGCGGGATCAAGTCGAAATTCGAACTCGTGAAAAGACCGATGTTCTGCGCGTTCTGTCGGTAAATCTTCTCGATGCTCTTCGCGATCACGAGCTTGATGCCCGCCGCGAGCTCGCTGTACGGCGCCGTCTCCCGCGATGAGCCACATCCCTTCGAGAGTCCGCTCACGATCACGGAAAAACCACCGTTTCGGATCGCGTCGGGGGTGATCTGGCCTCCGCGAAGGCCCACGAGGCAATACCGCCCGAGCGTCTCGTCGTAGTGGTAGCAAGCCCATCCTGGGGTAATCTCGTCGGTCGAGATGTTGTCGAGTAGCGGCCGATCGCGGTCAAAGGCGATATTGTCGCCGCAGAGCTGCGCTCGCAGAAGCAACGGATCTTCTGTCAAGAAAAGCACGCGCCCTGCAAGTCGGAGGTGCCTGGGTGGGGTCGGCATCCGCTCTTCTCGTACCATTGGCCTTCGGGGCGTCCAGTGCGCATCGTGATCGTGACGACGAGCTGGCCCTCCCACGAGGATGATCCCACCGGGCACTTCGTGCGCGCCCACGCGCGCGAGCTCGAAAGAGATGGCGACTCCGTGCGCGTCTTGGCCCCGCGGCCGGGGAACGCGTTCGGATGGCCCGGGGTTGCCGCCCGCATCGAGGAGCGACCCTTGCGGGCGCTCGACGCAGCATGGTGGGTCGTCACGGCGCGGCGGCAACTGGCCCACATGTGGGCCGACCGGATCATCGCCCACTGGGCGGTCCCGTGCGCGATTCCGATCGGCGCCGCATCTCGAGCTCCTCTCCATGTCGTGTCGCACGGCGGGGACGTGCGGCTACTCTCGGCGGTGCCGCCTTCCGCGCGGCGCGCGCTCGTCGGGAGCCTCGCTGCCCGAGCCGAGCAATGGGCCTTCGTGTCGAATGACCTCTTGGAGGAGCTCCTCGCCGCGGTGGATCGCCCTACGCGGCGGTGCGTGGAACGGGTCGCGGTGGTTCGGGCCCCTCCGCTCGACGTGCCGGACGTGAGCGCGGCCGTGGCCGAGCGACGCCGAGAGCTTGGAGGGCGGCGCGTGGCGGTCTCCGTCGGCCGGTTGGTCGCCAGCAAGCGGGTCGACCACGCGATCGCATTCGTCGCGCACGCCGCGCCGCCCTATCTCCTCGTCGTCGTCGGCGACGGGCCGGAGCGCGCAAGCCTCGAACGTCATGCTCACGACCGGGGCGTCGAAGCGCGATTCGTCGGCACGGTGGGTCGTCGCGATGCGCTCGCATGGATCGGCGCCGCGGACGTCCTGGTGCACGCGTCCGAAGCGGAAGGTCTGAGCACGGTGATCCGCGAGGCCACCGCTCTGGGCACGCGCGTCGTGCGCCTCACCCCAGCCTCACCCCATGGCGGCGCGATCCGGGCACGTCGCCACCGTTAGAGTGGATCCCCGAGCGCGCTGTCGATCTCGGCGGCGTTGAACCCGACCATCACTTTGCCCCGCACGTCGATGACGGGGATGGATCCGCCACGAAGTCCATTTTTGGCGAGCTTGTCCTGCATCTCGCTCGCCGCGGCGGGGTCTTTCTCGATGTCCTTCTCGACGTACGCGATGCCCTTGTGTCGCAGGTACCGCGCGGCGTCGTGGCAGGCGCCACACCACTCGGCCCCGTAGATGACGACGACGCCCCGCGACGAAGGTTTCGCCGGGCGCGCCTCCGCGCTCGGCACCGGAGCCGCGCTGTCGGCGGGCGCGGGCGGGTCGGCGTTCGCGAGGGTCGGCCCTTTTTGCTCGCGGCGCGCCAGCGCGAGCGCGTCGAACTCCGACCGCGCCATCGAACGGACCGGATACGTCCCGTCCGCGAGCGTTTGCCGCAGGTCGACCACAACGATCTGGCCATTGTCACCGGGGTCGTCTTTCGTCGGGTCCACGACGCGCACGGTGTCGCGCCCCATCATGGGCACGTCGGCCACCCGCGTTTCGACGTGGAAGTCACCCTTGTCGTCGATCCAGGTGAGGAGAAGTCCCTCGCTCGAAGGTCGCACGGAAGCCGGCGCGGCGCCCGCGTCTCGGCTCGCAACGATCACGGCCCCCTTGCATCCGGTCCCAAAGCTTGCCGCCAGCACGAACCCCAACACGATCACGATCACGATTCGCGGGAACACGGCGCGCCTCGGCTTCACGACGCCCCCTCGGACAGACGGGCCCACTCGAGGAGCAAGGAGTCGACCTTCCTCGTCAACGCTTGCTCCTCGCGGGCCATCTTCGTCAGGTTTTCCCAGTCGTCGCCCGGCGCGGTCCTCAGCGAGCTGCGTAGGACGTCGAGCTCACGCTCTCCGCTCACGATCGACGCCTCGATCTCCCCAATCCGGCGCTTTCGTTTCTCGACCGCGCGGACCGCCTGCCTCTGCGCGTCTCGCTTCTGTCGCGCGTTCGGCGTGTTGGCTTCCTCGGAAGGTGCGGTCGCACTGCCCTTCGCTCTCTCCTCCCGTCCCTTCTCGTGCTTTCGCTTGCGAGCCGCCTGCCGGGCAGCCACCTCGCGTCCCTTCGCATCAGCGACGGCCGCGACCTCGTAGTCGCGAAACGTGCCCCGGTAGACTTCGGCCCGCCCGGCCCGAACGCTGACGATGCGCGTCGTTACGTTCTCGAGAAACCGTCGGTCGTGGGAGACGAGCAGCACGGTCCCCTCGAAGGAGGCAAGCGCCTCTTCGAGGATCTCGGCCGCGGGGATGTCGAGATGGTTCGTTGGCTCGTCCAAGAAGAGCACGTTCTTCGGCTCGAGCAATAGCTTAGCGAGCGCAAGACGCGAGCGCTCGCCCCCCGAAAATCCGTTCACGACGCGGAGCGGGTCATCACCCCAAAAGCGGAACCGGGCGAGGTACTGGCGTGCCGCCTCCACCGTGAGATCGCCGCGCACGCGCCGCACGTTGTCGACCGCCGTCAGTTCGGGGTCGACTTGACCGAGGTGCTGGTCGAAATAGCCCTCCTGAAGGTTGGTGCCCCGTTTGACGACGCCCTTGTCCTCGGGGCCGGCCCGCGCAGCCAGAAGCTTGAGAAGCGTGCTTTTCCCAGCCCCGTTCGGGCCGACGATCCCGATCCGTTCGCCCCGACGCACCAGGAGATCGAAGCGTTCGAAGAGAACGCGCCCACCGCGCTCGGCGCCGAGTTCCTTCGCGTCGAGGACGATGTCTCCGGTTCGAGCAGCCGGCACGAAACGAAACGCGACCCGCTCGGCCGCCGCCCATATGTCATCGGGGCGGTCGAGTCGATCGAGCTTGTCCAACATCTTTCGACGGCTCTGAGCCTGCTTGGTCTTCTGGCCCGCGATGTTCTTGCGAATGAAATCTTCGGTCTTCGAAATCATGTCCCGTTGCCGTTCGGCGACGGCACGCTCGCGGGCAAGGTCGTCCTCGCGCAAGACCACGTACTCCGAATACCGCGCGGGATAGACGCGAAAACTGCGCCGTCCGAGCTCCATGATCGCGCGGCACGTATTGTCGAGAAAGGCGCGATCGTGGCTGACGACGAGAACCGCGCCGCGATAGTCGGCGAGCCACTCTTCCAGCCACGCGATCGTGTCCAGGTCGAGGTGATTGGTCGGCTCGTCGAGGAGGAGAACGTCGGGTTGCTGAGCCAGAGCGATGCCGAGGCGCAAGCGGCCTCGCTCTCCTCCCGACAGGGAGGCCACGGGCCGTTCCAGGTCCGCGTCCGAAAAGCCAAGGTGGCTGGCCAGGGCGGCCACTTTGTGCTCGAGCTCATCGCCGCGCGCGAGATGATAGCGATCCATCACGCGCGAAAGGCGATCGAGGTCCTCCGGCGCTCCGCTTGCCGCTTGCTCCTGGGCCAAACGAAGTTGGTCGCGCAGATCCATGACTTCGCGAAACCCGGATAGAAACGCGCCGAGTACGTCCCCCTCGGGCGAGATCTCGTGCGACTGGCGATAGTAGCCAATGGTCGCGTCGCCACGCAGAATCGCCGAGCCGGCGTCCGCGTCGACCTCGCGCGCGAGGATCCGGAGGAGCGTGGTCTTGCCGGACCCGTTGGGCGCCACGAGAGCGACGCGATCGCCGAGGGCGAGCGAGAATGTCACGTTCTCGAAGAGCGTGTCGCCAGCGTACCCGAAGCGCAGGTCGCCCACCTGAAGGACGGTCATCGGAGCGCGCTTGGAGTAGCACGGCGGCGATCGCGGTCGAGCATGGACGTGCGGATGGCTACCGCACGGCGCTCTTCATGGCCGAAAGCGTGGCTTCGAATCCCGTGCGCTCCGCGGGATCCTGCCGCAAGAACGCCTCGATGCGAGGCATGCGCGTTATCGCTTCGTCGAGTTCGCGATCGCTGCCCTTGGCATACGCGCCCAGGGTTATCAGATCGCGCTTGGCCTCGAATCGGGCGACGAGATCACGCAGCCGCCGCGCGTCTTGTCGATGCTCTTCCGTGACGACGGCGTCCATGATCCGCGACAGCGATACCACCACGTTCACGGCGGGATAGCGCCCCCGCGCACTGATCTCCCGATCGAGCACGACGTGACCGTCGAGAATGCCGCGCACTTCGTCCGCGACCGGCTCGTCCAGGTCGCCGCCTTCGACAAGCACGGTATAGATCGCCGTGATGCTGCCGCGCGGTCCCTGTCCCGAGCGTTCGAGCAAGCGCGGCAGGACGGCGAAGACGCTTGGAGGATAGCCGCGACGAGCCGGGGGCTCCCCCGCGGCGAGGCCGACTTCGCGCTGCGCGCGCGCAACGCGCGTCACCGAGTCGACCAGCAGGAGCACGCGCGCACCCTTGTCCCGAAAATGTTCGGCGTATGTCGTGGCTACCTGCGCCGCCCGCAGACGCTCGAGGGCTGCCACGTCGCTGGTCGCTGCCACGACGATGCTTTTTCCGCGGCCCTCGGGTCCGAGCGATCGCTCGAGAAACTCACCCACTTCGCGTCCGCGTTCGCCGACGAGGGCGACGACGACCACGTCCGCATCGGCACCCCGCGCAATGGCGCCCAGCATCATGCTCTTGCCGACCCCCGAGCCGGAAAAGAGGCCCACACGCTGGCCCTCGCCGAGCGTAAGCAGCCCGTCGATCACGCGAACGCCAGTAGCAAGGGGGCGTGCGATCGGCCGGCGCTCGAGCGCGCTCGGCGGATCGCGGTCGACAGGGAGAACGTCGCCGACCAGGGCGGGCCCCCCATCCACCGGGCGACCCAACCCGTCCACCACCCGGCCGAGAAGCGCATCGCTCACCCGTACGGAAAAAGGTGCGCCGGTGCATTCCACCTCGTCATCCGGGCCTACCCCAGCGAGCGCGCCCAACGGCATGGCGATCGCTTGGGCTCCATCGAAGCCGACCACTTCGCAAGCCAATGGATCCCCCCGACGCCGGACCCGCACAACGTCTCCGATGCGGATTCCCGGCATGGCAAATCGAAGGCTGAGCCCCGTGACGCCAAGCACGCGACCGATTGGCCGGAGCGTGGCCACTTGCGCGAGGCGGTCCTTCAGCGCTTCCGCGTCGACGGTCATGGCCTTTATTTTCCGGCCGCTGCGCGCTTTCCTTCTTTTTCGCTCGAGGATTGGGCCCGGAGTTCCGTGCTCAGCGCCTCGAGCAGTTCGCGCGCGCGGGCCGTAAGCACCGTTGGCACCTCGACCTGCACAACGACGACCAACGAGCCTCGCCCGCGGCCATCGAGTCGCGGAATTCCGCACCCCTTCATGGGAAACACGGCATTCGATTGCGTGCCCGGAGGGATCGCGAGCGGTAGCGTGGCATCCTCGTCATTCGGTTCGAGCGCCGGCACCGAAATCTCGGCGCCGAGAGCCGCATCGGTAAACGGTACGCGGACACGCGCAACCAGATCGGCGCCATCGCGCTCGAACCGAGGATCATCCTCAACGTCGACCTCGACGTACAAATCGCCCGCGTCGGCTCCGGCTGGCCCAGCGATGCCCTGGCCGGGTACACGAAGTCGCTGTCCGGCATCGATACCCGGAGGAAACGTCACGGTGACCTTGCGCGATCGTTCGACGGCTCCGTGTCCCGCGCACGTCGGGCAGGCGTGCTTGACGACTCGCCCGGCCCCCCTGCAACGCGGGCAGGTCGAGGTAAACATCACGAATCCGCGAGCGTTCGACACCTGACCCGATCCGCGACACTGCGCGCACGCTTCCGGCTTGGTGCCCGCCTTCGCTCCGCTGCCGCCGCAGTCCGCGCAGGCGACCGGGGCGCGCACGCTCAGTTCCCGCTTGCACCCGAACGCTGCCTCCCGAAGGATCAGCCGGGTTTGCACCCGAAGATCGGCGCCGCGGCGTGGACGACCGCCCCCACCTCCCGGAGAGAACATCTCCGCAAAGAGGTCTTGCATGTGCGAGAAGACGTCACCCACTCCGGCGGCGCCGCTCGCCATCGACCCGTCCAAGCCGGCGTGGCCAAATTGGTCGTACACGCGCCGTTTGTTCTCGTCCGACAGGACTTGGTACGCCTCGTTGACTTCCTTGAATTTCGCCTCCGCGGAAGCATCCCCAGGATTGCGGTCAGGGTGGTGCTTCAAGCACTCCCGACGAAACGCTCTCCGTAGCTCGTCCGCAGAGGTCTCGCGCGTAACGGTGAGTACTTCGTAGTAATCGCGCTTGGAGGACATCGGGGCAGCGGGGCTTCTGTCTCGAGGGGCGGGGGTAGGCGAGAGCCTCAACCGGCGCCAGCAGCTCGCAAGTTAAGCTTCGGCCCGAATGTGTCAACGCGAATTAAGGCCGGGGGGCCAGCAACGACGGGGGGAATGCCGTCAGAAAGTGGGTGGGCCGGCGGTGTCACTGGCTTCACCGAGGTCCCGGCGCTGCGCGTCGAGTTGACGGCCCAGTTGCTCCAGGAGGGCCGCTTGTCGTTCCACTTCGGCGCGCGCAACCCCGGCACCGGCTTCCGCTTTTCTCCGTTCTTCGTGCTCCTGCGCCAAGGCGCGCCGCAACGCGTCGAGTTCGTCCAGAGCGGCCCGCGCAACCCCGACTTGTGGCTCGGCCGCCGTCGCCAGGTGCGCGAGGCGGCCCTCGAGCTCCGCCACCGTCCATGCGGCGGCCTGAGCCTCACCCTCCCGCCGGGCAAGATCGAGCGCCAGTCCGTTGAGCTGGTCGCGCAGCCGGGCGTTCTCATTGGCCAGTCCCGGGTCGCCGAGGCCGCCGTTAACGACCGAGGCGCCTTGAAGCGGGGGTCCCAGCGCGACGGGCTCCACGGACGCAGCCGCTTCGTTGATTGCCGAGACGAGCTCGCGCACCATTTGTTCGCGCCGAGCGAGCTCCACCTCGAGCGTTTTCACCGCGCGAGCGCGGTCGCGAAGTCCCTCTTCGAACCGAACCAGCTCTCCGGCATGAGCTTCGCCGACCGTGGCGAGTTCGTGCTCGAGTTCCGCTCTTCGGCGCTCTGCGCTCTCGGCACGGCGGGCAATCCGTTCGAGATCGGCGGCCGCGACGCGACCTGCCTCGGCGGCGACGCGCCTCTCTTCGACCTCCGCCGACAAGTCCGAAAGATGACGCGCGCGCTCGACCAGAGCCCCCTCGAGCTCGGTGACGCGAGTGAATTGATCTCGTAGCAAACCTTCGAGCTCGACGAGCCGCTCGGCGTTGCGCTCCGCGGCGTCGCCCGACGCGCCAAGCTCGGCCCGGAGCGTTTCGGCCTCGTCGCGCGCCTCCTGTTGCTGCGCCTCGGAGAGTTGTAGCGCGTGGAGCAGCGTGGCCCTCGCCGCTTCGACTTCGCCGGAAAGCACGCCGGCGGGGGCCACGGCAAGCTCGATGATCGTGTACGGCTCGAGGACAATCGGCCGCTGGCTGGCGACGACGATGAACGTATCTGCTTCTCGATTCGCGTCCGCGAGCTGGGTGTCCACGCTCACGGCCTGGGGCTCGTCGTCGTCACCCAGTCGGACCAGGGCGACGCCGTGGAACGGCACCTCTGCCACCATCCGGACGTCAGAGAACTCCGCCGCCGCGAGCTCGAAGAGCTCGTAGTAGTCGAAAGGGCGCGCATCGGGGATCGGCGGTCCGTCGCGATTGGCGGCCGCAATGAGGGCGACCCCCTCCGCGCCGACCATTTCACGAACGAGGGCGATGAGATCCGGCGCGTCGTCGAAAAGGCCCAGGTCCGGGACGATCGCCAAATCGATCGCGTGCGCGGGCACTCCGGGGGCGGACGAGTAGACGTGGACCGTGATATCCCCCGGCGCGTGCAATGCCTCCGCGCGAGCGCGAGCGGCGTCGGGGTCCCATACCTCTACTGAGCTGGCACCCAATTGCGCGAGGCGCATCCCCACCCCGCTCGACGCATCCCCAAAGACTGCAACGCGCCCGATCCCGGCGAGCGTCTCGGCATACACAGCGAGCGCCTGCTTCGAACGGACGCTGCGAACGTTAGGCTCCATACACGCTGGCGCGAGGTTCTAGCACGTCCGTGCGAGGTACTGGGACCCCCCGACGCTCCGCGCCATCTCGCAGAGCTCCCGCCCCGGCCGTGCGCCGATCCGTGAACCCCTCGGCGAGCACCCGCGCGATGGCGACCGCGTTGGCGACCGTCGGCGCGCGGGGCGACAACCGCGCGACCCGCTCGTCGGGGCGCCGCCCAACGACCACAGCGGCCTTCACGTCGAGCGTCAGCTGCGAAAGCTTCGCGGCGGCGGCGCTGCCGTCGAGAACCCGAACGAGAAGCTCGGGAACCGCGGCCCAGCCGACCGGCGTGCGATGCCACGCCTGTCCGATTTCGACCCCAACAAGCCCGGGCACGGCGGGGCGGGGCAAGACGAGAATGCGGACTTCGTCGATCGCTCCGTCCAACGCAAGGCGACCCCACGGCGCGACCCGTAATCCATCCATCGCCCGCAGACGGCGGAACGCGCGGATGAACCATGAGCTGCCCGCACCGCAACCAACGGGGGGAAGTTGCGAGGCACACCCCGTGGTGAGCAGCGGGATCGTGGCGGCGCAATCCATGGCCACGAGCCAAGCGGATTGAGGCGTAAAGTAGGAAGCCACCGCGGCAAGAACGGCGACGAGCGCGAGACCCGCGAGGAACGTGAGCTTGCCCGCGCGGCCTCCGGCGTCAAGCCAATGGCCCCTGGCGGCCTCGTGGGCGAACGCTTCGCTCGGTCGCAAGGCGAGCCATCGTCCCGGGCCCCGGACGATCGCGGGCGTCGCCGGAACGCGCAATGCGGCGCCGAGCGCCGCCAACGCGACGCATAGGCCACCCGCCGTCGGTTGACCCAGAAACTGAAGCGCCACGCCGACAGCCAGGGCAGCACCCGCAAAAAGAGCCCGCGGCGCGTCGGCAAGCGGAAGTAACGCCCGGGCGCTGGCCCTCCGCGCCGAGCACGCGGCCGCGAAGGCGCGTGTCTTGGCGCCGACGAGCACCGCGAACGCGACGGCGAGCGCCACGAGCCCGGCCGCGATCGCCGCCTCCCCTAGGCGATCCGGCTCCCGTAACCATCGCGATTCGGCTGCCGGCTCCACCTCCGGGACGGCGCCGGGCGACAGGGCTCGCGGGTCCACGCGTAAGGTCCACGCAGCGGATTCGCCGCGGGCCACGTGCGGCCGAACGAGCTCGAGCACGTCACGCCCGGACTCGCGCCGCAAAGACGCGACCGCGCCGTCATCCATCGCACCCGTTTCGGCAACGATTGGTTGCGGCGGGTCGGGGGCGGCGGGCAAGTCGAACACCGTACGCGCTCCATCCAAGCCGTCGATCGCCGCCGGCGCCGACCATGTCAACCGGAGGGTCGCGCCATCGCGAACAAGGGCCCGCGACGCCGCGAGCTCCAAGCGCCAGCGCACGCTGAAGACCAGCGTGCCGTGCGTGGGCGGAAGCGGTTCGTCGATGAGGACTCGAACGGTGCGTTCGTCCCGACGAGCCAAGTGCGCGGCGAGCTCTCGGCCGTCCTCCGTGGAGACCGCCACGCTCGGCTCGATCGCAGTCGCCCCGTCGATGTTCGTCAGGTCGATCGACTTGAGTGGCCCGCGCACGACGTGCCACCGGACCTTGTCCTCGATGAAGGCGCTTCCGGTCGTTTCCACGCGGACATGCACCTCTTGGTCGAGCTCGTGCGCCTCCTGCCAGGCGTACGCAGGCACCGTGGACGCAAGACCGAGGAGCGCGAGAGTCGGACCGATGACCCATCGTGGGTGCATGTGAGCTCGAGTTTGTCGTGGCGGCGGGGCCGCGGCCAACTTCCCCGCCAACCCGAGACGCGCCGGGCGGGACTGAACCCACGCGCTTGCCTGCGCCTCCCACGCGTGCGAAGGCGTCGGGCCCTCCGCTGACGTCTCATCCATGCCGCATCCATCCGTCGACGCCCGTTTGAACAGTGCGCAGCGCGAAGCCGTCGAACATGGCGAAGGGCCTATTCTCGTTCTGGCGGGCGCCGGGTCGGGCAAGACGCGCGTCATCACCCACCGCATCGCGCGCCTGGTCGAGCGGGGCGTTCCACCCAACGCGATTGTGGCCCTCACGTTCACGAACAAAGCCGCCGGCGAGATGCGCGAGCGGGTCGGCCAGATGGTGGGGCGGGAGCCCTCCGGCATCGGCCGCGGCGGCCGCTCCGCTAGCGCGTTGACCGTGTGCACCTTCCACGCGTTCGGCCTCGCGGTGCTCGGGGCCGAGCGCGAGGCCATCGGCGGGCGTTTCACGATCTTCGATCAAGGCGACCAAACGTCGCTCGTCAAGCAGCTGCTGCGCGCGGCAGGAGCGGAGCGCGCATACGACGCGCAAGCGGTTCTGGCGCGCATCTCGAATGCCAAGAATGCATTTCTTGAAGCGCATGAAATATCCATTCGCGAGGGCGACGAGTACGATGAAATTACGAAACTCGTCTTGCCGAAATACCAAGCGGCCCTCAAACAATATCGCGCGTTCGACTTCGACGACCTCGTCTGCGAGGTCGCCCGTCTCTGGCGCGATCGGGCGGACGTGCGGGCGCGGTGGCAAGGGCGTTACTTGCACCTGCTCGTCGACGAGTACCAAGACACGAACCGCGCCCAGCTCGAGATGTTGCGGCTACTCGGAGGTGACCGCAAGAACGTATGCGCGGTTGGCGACGACGACCAAGCCATTTACGGGTGGCGCGGGGCCGACGTGCGCAACATCCTGGACTTCGAGCGCCACTTCGCGGGCGCTCGTGTGGTCAAGTTGGAGCAGAACTACCGGTCGCGACAGCCCATACTCGCGGTGGCCAACGCCGTCATCGCCAAGCGGATCGACGCGAAGTGGCGCAAGGTACTCTTTACCGAACGAAGCGGCGGCGCGGCGACGCAACTGATCGTCGCGCCCACTCCCGAGGCCGAGGCCGCGTGGGTCGGTCGCGAGATTCGCCGTCTTCTGCGCGAAGAGAATCGACGCGCCGGCACCCTCGCGGTTCTCTACCGATCGAACGGACAGTCGAGGCTCATCGAGGAGGCGCTGCGCGAGCAAGGTGCACCTCATCGCGTGGTCGGAGGAATGCAGTTCTTCGAGCGCAAGGAAGTGAAGGACGTTCTCGCGTATCTGAAGGTTGCGCTAAACCCGTACGACGAGATCAGCCTGCGCCGCATCTTGAACTATCCGGCGCGCGGAATAGGAGAGATGACGCTCGAGAAGCTCGCCGCCCACGCCCTGTCGCGAGGATGGTCTTTGTGGGAGGCGGTCGAACGGGTCGATGCCCTGGACGACGTGCCGGCGCCCGCGCGAGAAGGATGCCGTGCGCTGGAACGTATCGCGGGGGACGCGCGGCGCGCGCTGCTCGGAGAGAAGCAGCCCCCGAGCGAAGTGGCTCGAACGATGATCGAGCGGGTATCGCTGAGGGCGGAGATCGACCTGCATGCCCCGTCACCGGACGTCGCCGCGAAGCGATGGGCCAGCGTGGAGGGGGTGCTCGGAACGCTCTCGCGCAGGGAAGCGCGTGAAGGTCCGGGAGCCGCGAGCATCGCGGGTCTCGCGGCCTTTTTGCAGCTTCTTACCCTGGATATCCGCACGGAAACCGAAGACGCGAGCGAAGCCGTAACGCTGTCGACGCTGCACGGCAGCAAGGGACTCGAGTTCGACGTGGTCTTCCTCGTGGGTTGCGAGGAGGGGTACCTTCCGCATGCTCGCACCCTCGACACGCGCTCGACCGACGTGAAGCCGACGGAGACGGGCGGCGCGGACATCGAAGAAGAACGCCGGCTCTTCTACGTCGGTATCACGCGAGCGCGCGAGCGTCTCGTCCTCTCGCGCGCCAACTTCCGCGTGCTACGCGGCAAGCCCTCACCGCGCACGCCGAGCCGCTTTCTTCTCGACGTGCCCGCAGAGCTTCTCGACGAACGCGTGATATCCCACGAAGCACCCACGACGCCTCGCGAGGCGGCCGACCACGCCGGGGCTATCCTGGCGATGCTTCAAAACACGGGAAAACGACCCGGTTGAGGAGCGGTTTCGGGCCCACCCAGGCGCCCGCGGTCGGAGCGACACGGCCGACGAAGTCCGCCAGGCGACGCGCGGTCACTCGTGACGAAGGGCTTCCATCGGGTCGAGACGGGCGGCGCGGCGTGCGGGAAAGAAGCCGAACGCGATCCCCGTCGCCGCGCTGACCGCGATGCTGACGCCGACCGTCGCGGGGCGAAGCGACATCGGCCATCCCACCATCGCCTGCAGCGCGGACACGGCAGCGGCTCCCGTCCCCACCCCGGTCACCCCGCCGAGAAAGGCCAACATGACGGCTTCGACGAGAAACTGCGTTCGAATGTCCCCTTGGCGGGCGCCAATCGCCATGCGGATTCCGATCTCGCGAGTGCGTTCGGTAACGCTCACGAGCATGATGTTCATGATCCCGATCCCGCCGACGAGCAAGCTCACGGCGGCGACGAAGACGAGCAGAAGCGAGAGTGCGCCCGAGATGCGATCCTTCATCGCGGCGAACTCTTTCTGCGTGCGGATCGTGAAGTCCGGCTCGCGGTCCGCCTCGATGTGATGCCGCTGCCGCAGAATCTCGTCAATCTGATGAACGGCCCTATCCGCGGTCGCCGAAGAGGTGGCAGACGCCATCAGCGCACCCGCGAACCCTGGGGGGGTCCGCATCACGCGCGCTCGAAAGCTCGTCGACGGAATGAGAACGGCGTCGTCCTGATCGGCCCCGAACGGTGTCTCCCCTTTGGCCGCGAGCACCCCCAATACCTTGTAGGGATAGCGGCCGATTCGAACGATTCGGCCAACGGCATCCTCGGTTCCAAAGAGATTCTGCGACAGCGTGGCCCCGAGGAGGACCACCTTGGCCTTGGTCGCCTCGTCGTGCTCGGTCCACGCCGCGCCGCGCTCCACGGGCCAATTGCGGACCTCCAAGTACGCGAGCCTGGTACCGATCGCCTGGGTGGACCAGTTCCGATCGCCGAACACGACTTGCACGGACGTGCGGAGCGCGGGTGCGACGGCCGACACGCTCGTCGACTCGCGTAGGATTGCGCGTCCGTCGTCTTCGGTCAGGCGCATTCCCGTCCCCTGGGCACCGTGCGCGCCGGACGCCTGCGATGCCTGAGGAAAGACCAGGACGAAGTTCGATCCGAGCGCATCAATCTGCTTGGACACGTGATCGCGGCCCCCCGCGCCGAGTGCGTCGACGGTCACCACCGAGGCCACGGCGATGAGGATGCCGAGGACCGTGAGCGATGCGCGCAGGGGATTTCGCACGATCGCGCGCAGTGCGAGAACGACACCGCCGAAGAGCGCTGGCATTGCTCATTCCACCCGAAGCGCAGCGATCGGATCGAGCTTGGCCGCCCGCACCGCAGGCAAGAGACCGAAGACCGTGCCGATGCCCACGCTCGTCGCCGCCGCGACTCCGAGGGCCCGGACGCTCGGGGCCATCGGCCATCCGAGGAGCCGTCCGAGTCCAATCGTGGCGGCGCTTCCGAACGCGATTCCCAAGATCCCCCCCACCATCGTGAGTACGACGGCTTCGACGAGGAACTGGACGAGAATGTCCCGCTCGCGCGCGCCGATCGACATGCGAATGCCGATCTCACGCGTCCGCTCCGCCACCGTCACGAGCATGATGTTCATGACGCCGATGCCTCCCACGAGCAGGCTGATCGCCGCGATGCCGAGGAGGAGCGACGCGAGCGCTCCGAGGATCGACCCCGTGGTGGCGCGAAACTCCGCCTGCGAACTGACCGTGAAGTCGTCACGGCCAGGCTCGTCGTGGTGACGCTCTCGCAGGATGCTCTCGATCTCGGATTTAGCCCGATTCACCGTGCTCTCGCGGGTCGCGCCGACGATGAGTTGGTCGGCCCGCCCGGGCGAGGTATGCATGACCCGAGCGCGGAAGCTACCGATGGGCATCATGACGCGGTCGTCTTGGTCATCACCCACGAGCGACGTTCCGCGAGGAGCGAGCTCCCCGATGATGGTGTACGGCGACCGCCCGATGCGAATCGTGCGTCCGATGGGATCCGCCGAACCAAACAGACTCGTCGTGACCGTGCGACCCACGACGCAGACCTTGGTCTTGAGCAGCTCGTCGGTCTCGGTCCACAGAGCGCCCTTCGATACCGAGAAGCGGCGAATCGGGAAGTACGCGAGCGTGGTGCCCGCGAGAGTGGTCGACCAGTTCTTGTCGCCGTAAACGACCTGGGCGGTCGTCGACAGCCAAGGTGCGAGACTCGACACGCTGGCCGCCCCCTGAACGATGGCTCGTCCGTCCGCCTCCGTCAGCCGCCCGACGACCTTGCTCCTGGCCCCCGAAGCAGCGACGGGCTGAGGAAATACGAACAACGCGTTGGCCGCCAAGCTATCGATTTCGCCGCCCACCACCGCCGTCGCGCTCGTGCCGGCCGCCGTGACGATCACGACCGCGGTGATGCCGATGAAGATGCCCAGAACCGTGAGCGCCGCGCGCAGTTTGTTTCGCAC
The DNA here is from genome assembly GCA_963831555.1 of uncultured delta proteobacterium. GTDB lineage: Bacteria > Myxococcota_A > Polyangia > Polyangiales > Polyangiaceae > Palsa-1150. The sequence goes on along the minus strand of CAWHQT010000002.1, from coordinate 274,148 downwards.
GACGGCGCCGAGGGCCACGCGAAACGCGCTCGACACCATCGAGATCACGGCCGCCTCGGGGCGAAGCCCACCATGAGCGCCCAGCGCATGCACGTGCCGAGGACGAGGACCGCGAGCCCGAGCGCCGCCCGCGCGAACGTGACGCCCGCGAATGCGCCCCCCGGGTGCGACGCGACAATCCAGACGCCCAGCGCCACCGAGACGAACGCCAAGCCAAGCGAGTACGTCACCGAAACGCGCGCGCTCTCGCGCGGGGTGAGCGCGCGCCGAGAGCGAGCGGCCCCGGCCCGGGCGCCGGCGAATGCCTCCAAGAGGACACTGAACGAGAGCGGAATCCAAAGATGGTGCGCTCCGATGAGCGCGTCGAACCCGATCCCGCATAGCTGGCCGACGACGGTGGCGCTGAGCATCGCGGCATACACGAACGCCGCGGCGGAAATCGCGGCAAGCCATTCGTCCTGGGCTGTATCCTCCACGTCAGCGCCTCGGATTCAGAAGTGTCAGGAGGAGGTACCGGAACAACGTGACGACGCCGGTGCCCACCACGGCGGTGCCGATGGCCGCGGCCGGATGGGCCGTCGCGCTCGAAACGACTCCGACGAGCGACGCGGGGCGCCACGAAGTGGAAAGACGGAGCCCGACCAGACCCGCGAGAAGCAAGCCCCCACCGCCCCACGTGACGACGATCGTATACCAAAATGCCATACGCGCGCGTTCGTCGTACGAAGCCGGCCGGCCCAGCGCCCGCCGAGCCCAGCGCGCGCCGAGCCACGCCTTGGTGATCTCGCCCACGCCACGCTGCGCCCAGAAAAACTCCATGACGTCGAGGCGGAGCACGAAGGCCACGTACGCCGTAGCCAAAGCCTCGCCGAGCCAGTCGCCCGCGAGCATCATGGCGTAGACGCTCGTGGGTACTCGCTTTCCGGCTCCGGGGGGGGTGGCCCGAGCTTCCGAGGAAGAAGCGCCCGCGGTCGCGCCGCCGCCTTCGATGGGAAGATTCACGAGCGAAAGCGCCGCGTCCATGGGCTCCTTCTGGACGACGTCCGTCACAATCAGCCCGTCCCGCATCGTGATGACCCGCGACGCGCACGCCGCGATGTCCTGCTCGTGAGTCACCAGCACAATCGTGATCCCGCGCTCGCGATTGAGCTTCTGGAGTAGGGCGAGCACTTCGAGGCTGGTGCGGGTATCGAGGTTGCCCGTGGGCTCGTCCGCGAGGAGCAGAGGAGGATCGGTGACGAGCGCCCGCGCGATCGCGACGCGCTGTTGCTGCCCGCCCGAGAGCTGGTTGGGGCTGTGGTCCAACCGATCGCCCAACCCCACGGCCTCCAGCGCCGCGCGCGCGCGCCGCCGGCGCTCTCGCATTGCCACGCCGCGATACTGAAGGGGCAGCTCGACGTTCTCGAGGGCGGACGTCCGCGGCAACAGATTGAATCCCTGGAAGATGAACCCGATGACGCGATTGCGAACGATGGCGCGCGAGTCGCCCGGCCGGTCGCCGACGTCGATCCCTGCGAGCGTGTACGTCCCACGTGTCGGTCGATCGAGACAGCCGAGGATGTTCATCATCGTCGATTTTCCCGATCCGCTCGCCCCCACGACGGCAACGAACTCGCCTTGCGAGATCGAAACGCTCACGTCGCGCATCGCGCGAACGACGCCGCCGCCCGTGTCGTACTCTTTGGCCACGCGTGTCAGCTCGACGAGCGTTGGCCGTGCGAGCGGGGCGCCGGGCATCAGAACCCCTTGTGGCCCTTCTTCGCGTCGTCCGCGTCGGTTTCGTCCGTGACAACCTTCGTTCCCGTAGACAGCGACGCGCCGGTGACTTCGGTGAAGAGACCGTCGGTGAGCCCGACCGACACGACGCGCATCTCGTCTTTCTCTTCGCCGAGCTTGTCGTCGGTCATCACCCAAAGGCGGCCCTGACCCTTGGCCAGGGGAGGGTCGGGAGCCGGGACGATTGGTTTGCCGTCGGACCCGACGGACGGCGACGGGTGATAGCGAAGCGCCGCGTTGGGCACGCGAGGCACCCCCTGCGCCTCGTGGGTGTGAACCGTGATCGTCGCGGTCATTCCGGGGCGCAGCTTCTCGTCCGGGTTCGCCACATCGACGACGGCGGGATACGTGACCACGCCGGAGACGTTGTTCGGGCTGTAGCGAATCTGGGAGACCTTGCCGTGAAAGACGTCGCCCGGAAACGCATCGACGACGCAGTCGGCGTCCATGGTTTCCTGGAGCTTGCCGACGTCGGCCTCGTCCACGTCGGCCAGGACGCGCATCTGACGAAGATCTTGCGCGATGACGAAGAGAACGGGAGCCTGAAAGCTGGCCACCACGGTCGCGCCGGGGTCGATCCCGCGCGTGACCACGACGCCGTCCACCGGCGAATAGATCTTCGTATATCCGAGATTTGCGGTCAATTGATTGAGCTGCGCTCTCTGCGCGGCGATCGACGCGCGCTGGCTTTCGACGTTTGCAAACGATGCGTCGGCCTGCGCCTGGGCCGCCTCGAAGTTGCCTTTGGCCGCGTCCAGATCGGCATGGCTGGCGAGGTTCTGCTCGAAGAGCCTCCGCGTGCGCTCATAGGAGATTTCGGCGGTCTCGCGCTGCGCTCGCGCGCTCGCGGCCGTGGCGATCGCCTGATCGAGCTGCGCCTTTTGCGAGGCGAGGTTGGCGGCTTGTGCACTCACTTGCGTGCCGTAGATGAGCGGGTCGATCTCCGCGAGCACCTGCCCCTTCTTGACCGTGGAATTGTAGTCCACGAGAACCTGCGTCACGCGCCCGTTCACCTGCGCTCCGACGTTGACCTGCAGGAGCGGCTGCACCGTCCCGGTGGCCTGCACCTTCTCCACGATGTCACCCACCGCAACGACGGCCGTAACGAACCGCGGCGGCGGGAGAGGCCGGTGCTTGACGCTCCAAAGGAGGCCGCCCCCGACGGCAAGCACCACCCCGCCCCCGACGGCGAGCCGTCGAATCCACCGCCGCGCTCCCTCCTCCTGGGCCAGAGCTGCCTTCAGCTCGTCGGTCACGGCGGTTGTGTCGGTCATCGAGACTCCACGCTTTCTTAGCGGACGTTCGCGCGATCGGCCACGCACCGTGCGCTCGCTCTGGTGGATCGCAGCGCAGGGCAAGAGCCCGTTTCTCAGCACATGCGACCGTCCTACGAGCGGCGGCCCGACAGGCATTCCCTCGCCCATCCCCTTACGCAAACGCGCAACCCACACGAGCGAAGGCGCATCGATTGACAAAGCGAGCCGCGTCCGTATCTTGCGCGCGTTCCCCCGATTCGAGCCTCGGAGAGCCCCATGGTGTCGTCGACCCAACAGTTCGAGCGCATTCGTAAGCGCAAGATGACCACGAACGGCAAACGCAACAAGCGCGAGCGCCGGCGCCTCGGGACTCCCGTCTTTCCGGTTCATCTCGAGGGATACAACACGACCGCGGCCGACGCGCCGCGCAAGCCGAAGGGCTAAACACGCTCGCGTCCTCGGCGCGTCCTCCGCCCACGAAGGGCGGCGTGCTCTTCGAGGGACGGCGGTCGAATTGCCAGCGAACGAGGCCGGCCGCGCGATTGCCCGCGCCGAAACAGGCTCCGGCTCCGACCTTCTTCAGAGGATCGGAGCGCCGAGCGTCACGGCGACGTGCCGCAGTGCGCGCCCAGGTCGCCGCGCGCGAGCGCTTCGATCGCCGTCAACAATTCCATCTGTACGAGGCCGCGGCGCGCCTTGCGAATGGGCGCACCGTCGAGCTCGACGATCGTGAATCGATCGATCACGGCCCCGCCGGGCTCCGTCGTCGCGTCCGATGCGATAATCTGAACGCCGGCGCGAAAGAGCGCCTGCGTGATGACGAGGAGAAGTCCCGGGCGATCGAACGTTTCGACCGTGAGGACGACCAGCCCCGCGTCGGCGCTCTCGTCGAATCGGATGCGCGTCGATGCACCTCGAGGGACCGGGCGTAGCGGCCAAACGCGACGCACGACCGATTCGATCGTCGCCTGCCCCGTCACGAGGGCGTTCAACGTTTCCGCGATCCGGTTGATGTCGGCGCGGAGCACGGGCAGCGAAACCGAGGTTGCCGCGGCATCGCGCTGTATCCAGAGAAAGTCGATCGCTTCGGCGGTCTGGCCTTTGGCGGGAGCGCGCGTGTACGCCTGTGCCGCGAGAATATCCATTCCGTGAGCCACGAGCGACGCGCTGATGAACGAAAGGAGCCCGGGCCGATCGTCGGCGACGACGCACGCGATGGCGCCGCCTTTCGGGAGGCGCCGCCAGACCTCGAGACGAACCGGCGCTCCCGCACGACGCGCGACGATGGCAGCGTGCTCGCGGGCGTCGGCGGCATCGAAGACTTCGCGGTAGCGATCCGGCATCGAGGCGTGGAAGGGGGTCATCGCGGCGAGAGGAAAGGCGGAGCGCAACATGGCGCGTGAGAGAATGCGCCGAGGCCCAACCGAGCGCGTTGCCTGGGCGTTTCGTCGCGATGTCTTTCGGCCCGAGCGAGCCCACCGAGTGCCACGTTTGCTTGCGCGCAGTCCTCAGGCGACACTGAGCGCGTGCGGCGCGTGCGGGATACGTCGGCTGTGATGGGAGCGCTCTCGGCCGGCCTCATGGTTGCGCTCGGCGTGACGGTTCCGCTCGCCCGAGGGGACGCGAAGCCCGCGACGATCCTTCCGGCCGAAATCAAAGAAGGAATGAAGGGCTATGGCCTCACCGTATTTCACGGGACCGAGCCCGAGCGATTCGACGTCGAAGTGATCGGCGTGCTCCAGAATTTCCGCCCGGGGCAGCCGCTCATCGTCATCAAGACGCCGAACGCGCGGCTCGACGTGGTCAAGACCGTGCGCGGGATGAGCGGAAGCCCCATCTACCTGGACGGACGGCTGGCCGGCGCCTACTCGTACAGCCTGTCGCAGTTCGAGATGGAGCCCGTGGCGGGGGTCACTCCAATCAACTTGATGCTCGACGAAATGCGGCGGCCCATCCCTCCGGGCTTCTGGCCGCTCGATGGGCACGCCCCCATTGCCGGGGTGACGGGAGCGGCGGCTCGGCCCCCACCCCGTGCGTCGTTGACCACGTTCGAAGGGGCCCCGGGCAGCTACGACTTGCGCGAGCATGCCCGTCAACTGGCCGAACGCATGGGACCGCGCGCCGATGCCGCGCGAAGCTTCGTTCCCGCGGCGACGCCGCTCATGATGGCGGGCGTCGGCGATCGCGCGGCGCAAGCCTTGCGCACGCTCCTCGAACCGCTTGGCCTCGACCCACTGCAAGGGGGCGGGGGCGGAGGCAATGACCCGAACGCACCCGCGCACTTCGTGAACGGAGGCGGCCTGGGCGTGGAACTGTCGCGAGGCGATGTATCGATGATGGGCCTGGGCACGGCAACTTACGTCGACGGGATGGGCAAAGTGGCAGGCTTCGGCCACCCGATGCTCAACGGAGGCGCGGAAGCCCTTCCCACGTGCATCGGACGCATCCTGTGGATCAACGCGAGCGCCATGGCTTCCCACAAAGTCGGCGAGTGCGCCCGCCCGCTCGGAACGCTCGTTCAAGACAGGCAGACGGCGATCGTCCTCGACGAGCACATCGTCGCTCCGGTCATTGTCATGGACGTCGAGATTGTCGGCGTCGTCGGCGCCCGGAAGACCCATTGGCAATCCGAGGTGACGGAAGACAAATTCCTCGGCCCCGGGCTCGCCGCCAGCGTTCTCGGGTCGCTCATCGAAGCGACGACGAGCGAAAGGCGCGATTTGACGTGGAAGCTCACGTCCCGCGTGGCCGTCATGGGCCACGGCACCGTGGATCTCGAAGACGTCGGCGTCGCCAGCGGCGGTACGCCCGACGCCGGAGACTGGCTCCGATCGAAGCTCGTGAGCACCGTGGGCGACGTGCTCAACAATCCGTGGGAGCACGCGCGCATCGAAGGCATCAAGGCGCGCTTCGAGGTCAGCTACGCCCGCGAAATGTGGCGGCTCCGCGGAGTCCAGGTGCTCGATCCCGTGGTCGACGCCGGGCAACGTGCCAGGCTGCAAATTCACCTCGTGCCTGAGCAGGGCCCCGAGGTGACGCGCGTGGTCGAGGTGACGATGCCCGAGGAGCTGTCGGGCAAAGAGGTCGAACTGGAGATCGTGCCCGGCTACGAGGTGGTGCCCGAACTCGCGGCGCCCGACAATCTCGACGAGCTTCTCGCGAACGAACCCCGCCAGACGATTGCACCGCGAACTCTCGTGGTTCAGTTCCGGGTACCGTCCCAGGGGATCGCGTACCGCGGGCACGTGACCCAAAGGTTGCCGCCCTTCACCCTGGACGCGCTGCGCCCGCAGAGCAGCGACACCGGCCCCGAACCGTTCCCGAGCTGGTCGCGCACGGTCGTGCCGCTCGATCTCTACGTGGAAGGGCGGGACAAAGTGAAAGTGCAAGTGCGCAGCGTCCTGCGCTAGCGACACGCGTTCGCTCGCGGGCGCGCTTGCGGGCGCGTTGCCTGTCGCGAACAGCGCGGCGCGTTCGGCCCCCCGAGAGAGAGCGACAAGGAGCACGAGCCCCTGCTCGCGATTTCTTGACGTGGAGCATACGATTCGTGTGATGGACCCCCGGCGGCGCGACGGCGCTCGATTGCGAGTGCGATCCCCGGGCCTCACGGCAATCGGTGCCTGGGCCCGCAGGCGGCCGTTCCGCGACTCCTCGGATCGAACGAACCGATTTCGTTTCGCGGCGGCCCGCGTGGGGCCCCGACGGAGTCATCGCCTTCGAGATTGACACGTCGGATGGCGGCTGGCCGGACACGGGCAGCGCGAGCATCGCCTTCAGCACGGCGGCTGGCGCTCCACCTTGCGGGCTCGTGGTCCAGCCCGGCGACCATCGCAACCCGAGTTGGGCGCCACCCGGATTCGAACCGCCCGTGACCGATGCCGCCTCGACCGTGACAGCGCAAGAGGCGGATTGACCGCGACGCCGTGAATCAGACGCGTCCGATATCGCGCCGGCACGCACCGGGCGGGGCTGGGCATGTGTGCTCTTCCATACCCAACCTAACTACATGAGACCCCTGCCAAAACTTCTTCTTCCCCAGCCATGCGAAGTCTGTTACGCATCCAAGTCCATTGCGTCGCGCCCTCGCCGTACTCCCGCCCCTCGTCGCCGGGTTCGCCCTGGCGCTCTCCTGTTCGGACGAAGCGGCCGCGAGCGGCACGAGCGTTAGCTCCGGCCGCAACGGGTCCGGGTCCGAACGCAGGGCGCAACGCGGACAGGCGCTGCCCGTTCATATGAACATCGGCGCGCTGGCGCATACGCATCGGTACTTCCCCGTCCTCGAAGGGGCCCTTCCGCCGCCCAACGCGCTCGCGTCGTGCCCCGGGGGGATGGCCAACATCGACGATCGCTTCTGCATCGACCGCTGGGAAGCGTCCCTCGTCGAAGTTCTGCCCGACGGGGGGGAGCAGAACTGGCCGCCGTTTGGCGCGCTGGAGGGGGGGCGTACGCTCCGCGCGGTCAGCCGGCCGAACGTCTATCCGCAGGCGTATATCAGCGGAGCCCAAGCCGAACAGGCGTGCGAGGCGGCCGGCAAGCGCCTATGCGCCCCCGTCGAGTGGCGAAAGGCCTGTCGGGGGCCGCGCGAGCAGACGTTCGGCTACGGCAACGAGCGCGTCGCCGGCCGCTGCAACGACCAGGGACGAAGCCCCATGATGCGCCTGTTTCCGCAGGTGGCCACGTCGTGGCAGCTCGTCGGCATGACCGAGATGAACGACCCGCGGCTCAACCAACTCGACGGCACGCTGGCAGAGACCGGGGCGCACGAGGCATGCACCAACGAGTACGGCGTGTACGACATGGTCGGCAATCTGCACGAGTGGACGAGTGACCCGAACGGTACGTTCCAGGGCGGCTATTACCTGGACACGCACCAAAATGGCGATGGTTGCAGCTATCGAACCTCCGCCCACGAATTCACCTACCACGACTATTCGACCGGCTTTCGCTGCTGCGCGGACCCGACGTCGCCCTAGCGCCGCGTCCGAGGGCGCCTTGCGCGAGGTCGCGGCAGCTCACGTCCCGCGGCGAAGCGGTGTAATAAGCGATCCATGCGCTTCGGTGCATCCCTGGTTGCCGCCGCCGCGTTGGCTTGCGCGAGTCTCTCGCCGGGCAGCGCGCGGGCCGTCGGGCCACGCACGTTCGAACTCGACTCGCTCGACAAGCTCTCTGGAGGTGACCTGCAAGGAGTGACCGTCGGGTCGGACGGGGTGGTTCGTGCGGGCTGGACGCTCGGAAAGGTGGCGTTCCCGGCGGACTCGGGCACGACGGTCACCTGCGCCGTCGCCCTGGCGGATGGCAGCGTGCTCGCCGGAACGGGGCCGGCCGACGGCGGCAAAGTCGTCCGCATTGCCAACGACCAGGCCGTCATTTTCGCCGACACGAAGGAGAACGCCGTCAACGCGCTGGCCGTCGACCGCGCCGGCACGGTCTACGCGGGCACTACGAGCAACCGGATCTACCGCGTATCGCAAGGAAAGGCGGAGGTCTTTGCCACGCTGCCCGGCGTCGACAGCGTGTTTGCGCTGGCGGTCGACAAGACGAACGCCCTCTTTGCCGGAACGGGGGCCGAGGGCGAGGTCGTTCGCGTGTCACCCGCCGGCGCCTCGAGCGTGTACTTCAAGACGGACGACCCGTTCGTGGTGTCGCTTGCCGTCGGGGCGGCCGGAGACGGCGGAGCCATCTACGCCGGAACCAGCGGCAAGGGACTGCTCTACCGCATCACGGCTCCCGGCCGAGCCACGGTCCTCTATGACCCGCCGGGGGAGGACGTGCACGCGCTTGCCATCGGACCCAACCGAACGCTCTACGCACTGGCCAACGAAGAGTCGGGCGCGGCAGCCGGCGAAAGTGCCGAGGCCGGGGCCACGCGACGGGCCAACGCGAGCGGACGCAACCCCGCCGGCCCGAATCCGGCACCCCATGCGAAGCCGGGCAAGGGCTCGTTATGGCGGTTCGACGCCGAGGGCCGGCCCGAGCGCATGATGCACAACGACGAGTTTCACTATCTCTCGCTCGCGGTGGACGACCACGGCGATCCGTACGTCGGTACAGGGGCGGACGGCCGGGTGTACACGGTGGACGACGCCCACGCCGTCTCGCTCGCGGTCGATGTCACGGAGCGACAGATTGGGGCCCTTGGAATCGGAGGGCCCACGCGCTTTGCGATCGGGAGCGACCCGGCCATCTTCCACCGGATTCTATCGACCGGGGGACCGGACTCGGTGTGGACCAGCAAGCCGCTCGATGCCGGTCTGCGCGCCCGTTTCGGACACATCACGTGGCGCGGAACCGGCGCTCTGGAGGTGGCCACGCGCTCGGGTGAAACGGCCACGCCCGACTCGACGTGGAGCGCCTGGAGTGGGCCCATCCCCGATGGGGCCGCGACCCAGAGCCCCGGGGGCCGCTTCGTCCAAGTGCGCGCCCGCCTCAACGGCGCGGACGCGACCATCGCGGACGTGAAGCTCGCCTTCGTCACGGAGAATCTGAGGGCCGTGGTCACGGATATCGGAGCGCGCGACAAGGCGTCCGCCGCGCACGACCCGAAAGACGGCCTCCCTTCGAGCGGCGGCGAGCCGCCGAAGCACGACAGTGTGATGCACGTCACCTGGAAGGTCGATAACCCCGACAACGACGAGCTTCGCTACGAAGTTCACTTCCGTCGGGAAGGCCAGCCGCGCTGGCTCGACGCCACCCCGGTGGACGACGTGCTGACGAAACCGGAGCTCGACTGGGACACGACCGCGCTTCCCGAGGGCAAGTATCGACTGCGCGTCGACGCGAGCGACGAACTTTCGAACCCGCCCGCGGACGTCACGCGCCACGCGCTCGAGAGCGCCCCCGTGGTGGTCGACAACACCCCGCCGGTCTTCAAGACGCTCACGATGCAAGGGAGGCGGCTTCGCGCGGAGGTCGTCGACGGGGTCGGCCCGATCGTCCGCGTCGAAGTGGCCATCGATGGTCGGGTTGAATGGCGCCCGCTCGCACCCGCGGACGGCATTTTCGACACCGCCGACGAGACGGTGGACACGGACATCACCCCGCTGCTCGCCGTGGGCGGGGGCCCGCATGTCGTGGCCGTTCGCGCCTTCGACGCGGCAGGCAACGCGGCAGTCCGCGACGTGGAGGCGCCGTGACGTCGGCCACGCGGCGGGGCCCCCCACGGTCGCGTTTGCTACCCCCGGCCCCCATCGAAAATGCCGTGCTTCGCTTGGACGTCGCCAAGCACGACACCAAAGTCATGGGAGCGCACATTGCGCGGAGCCGCCCAAAGGGGGAAGATCCTGGGTAATCGTAGCGCTCTCGCCTTGCGCCCTGTTCGACGGCACGCGCCGTGAATCTAAAGCTCTCTGGAATTTCTTCTTTGCTTCGATGATCCCCCGAGCCGCCGCTGCCTCCCCCCTCGTCGCATTGGCTGCTCTTGCCTTTGCGATGGTGATCGGCTGCAGCAGTTCCGGCGGCAGCGAACCCTCGTCGGGCGAGCATCAAACGGTCGATACGCCCTACACGCCGAACCAGTCCGACACGGACACCGCCGATGCCGCTCCGGACGCCACCCCCGCGGCCGCGTCGCACCAGGGGAATCCCTTGTGCAACGCCTCCCACTTTTCCGGTCCTTGTTATCCGGATGACCCTGCAAATCCCAAGAGCTGCGGCCCGGGGCCCGACGGAGCCGCCTATAACCTCCAGGCTACCCTCGCATGCCACGTGACGGTCGTGAACGCGGCTCCCGCGCCCTCCCCGGGCGGTCCGGGGGCCACGGTTGAGCCCACGTGCTCGCTGCCGGGTGCCAGTGGGGAGGGGGCGCCCTGCACCCAATCGACCGATTGCGGCACGACCACCGAGTGCGTCGGCGCGGGCACGTGCCGGCGCTACTGCTGCGGCGGCGATTCCGCATGCCTTCCGAACGAGTTTTGCGACACCGAGCCCCTCGCGCAAGCACCGGCTACTGTGGTGCCGGTATGCGTGCCGATCCGCGCGTGCGGTCTGCTCGACGACAGCGACGCCGGCACCTGTTCCGCCACGGAGACGTGCGCCGTGGTCCGTGACGAAAACGGGGCCACCGGCTGCGTGCCGGTGGGGAACGCGCGGGCCGGCGAAAGCTGCGAGACCGAGTATTGCGCGCGCGGGCTGACGTGCATCGGCACCTGGACCAAGCACATTTGTTACACACTCTGCCATACGGCGGCGCCGGTCGAATGCTCGAGCGGCCAAGCGTGCATGGGTGAGTTGACCGTGTTTCCGGATCCGGCGTTCGGCGTTTGCGATTAGCGGACTCGCTCCCACGAAAGAAACGATCCTCTTCCTGCTGGGGAGCTCGAGGAGGAGCGGCATCGCTTCCCTCGACGTGACGTGCGACCCCGTTCTGTCGAGCGGAGCCTTACCGAAGGCAAGGCGAAGCGAGACTCAGGGCGTCCCACGAGCCCCGTGAGTGCAGTCGTGACCCGGGTGACTCACGAGAATAACCCAAGCTCGAGCATCGATACGCAACGGCGGCGCGCGACGATCACGTGATCGAGCAGCGGCGTTCCAATGGCGGTCGCCGCGCTCCTCACCGCGCGCGTGAACACGAGGTCCTCCTCGCTGGGGCCAGGCTCACCGCTCGGATGGTTGTGCACCAGAACGAACGCGCTCGCCGCTTCCCGTAAGGCCATGCGGAGCGGATCCCGTACGGCCACGTGCAAACCGTGGATGCCGCCGGACGCGACGCGCCGCGCCGCGCGAAGGCCGTGATGGCCGTCGAGCGCGAGAAGCCAGAGCTCTTCGTGGTCGAGCGTGGCCAGCCGCGGGCGCGCCCACGCCTCGACCGCGCGCCTATCGGGCAGTCGCGCCGTTGCATCGGAGGATGCCGCCGTCACGGCGCGCCGCCCGAGCTCCACCGCCGCGGCGAGCCGGGCGCCTTTCGCGGCTCCCACTCCCGCCCGTTGCGAAAGCTCTCCCACGCCGGCACGCGCGAGGCCGGCCAGGCCGCCATGCTCGTCGAGCAGCATGGCGGCGAGCACCGAGACGGGCAGGCCCTGGGCCCCCGTGCCGAGCACGATGGCGACGAGGTCTGCATCGCCGAGCTGCTCGACCCCCAGCGCCGCCGCGCGCTCGCGCGGTCCAATCCACGGTTCCGACATGATCATGGCAGGCGCGGTCATCTCCATGGTCCGTGCCAACGGCGCGGCACCGGCGGCGCGAGCCCAAAGCACCGGCCGTGAATGGGCCGGGGTGCGTCCCGCGCCGTCCCCGTGTCGTCCGTGACAACGCGGTCCTCTGCGGGACAGCGTGGCCGGACCCTCAAGGCGCCGCGAAAGGCGGCAGCCCGGCAGGCCCTCCCGAGACGAGAGAGCGAACCACCAGGGATCCCGATTGAAGGACCTCGTCGAGCACCTGGGGGGCATAGAGGTACGCGTACGTGGCTTCACTCGCGAGAACGCGCTTGACGTACGCCCGCGTTTCCTCGAACGCGATGTGCTCGACGAACACGTCGATGTCGTTGGACCCGCGGTCCATCCAGCGGCGAACGGGAGCGGATCCGCTATTGTAGGCCGCGATGGCCAGCGCGGGGTGGCTGGGGAACGACGCCCGGAGGGAGGCGAGCAAGCGGGCGCCGAGCGCGATGGACACGTCGGGCTGACGAAGCGACTGGTCGTCGTACGGGAGCGGAGTCCCCGCGGCGGTAAGGCGCGCGGTGGCGGCCATGAGCTGCATCAGCCCCACCGCGTTGACGGGACTCTTCGCTCCCGGGTTGAACGCCGATTCTTCCCGCATGATCGCCCACGTGAGGGGCGCGGGAATCCCGGACAGCGCACTCTCGCGCATCACGACCGCCTCCCACGGACGCGGAAACGCGATCTCCCACGCCAGCCGCCACCGACCCGCTGGCCAGTGGACCCGGTAGTCGACCAGGCGACCGCGCGCGAACGAGTGGCCGAGCTCCGGCGCCCCGGCCTGGTCATAAAGCCACGCGACCGTCCAAAGGACCTCGGAGTCCGCGCCCTCGACGACCAGTCCTCCCGCGTTCGCCTCGCGACGCGCAGCGTCGATCTCGCCCACTTCGAGCAAACGAAGGAATCGCTCGAATGGGGCGGAGGCGAGCTCCGCGTGCTCGCGCGTGCGAAAGGGACCGGCCGGCTCGTCGGCCACCGCCTCTTCGAGCGTCGACCGGGCCAGCGCGTCATCTTCGGCGCGCAAGCGCGCGTACGCGAGCAGCATGTAGTACGAGAGCGGCTGTCCCGAAACGAGCGCCGCGTAGCGAGCCTTCGCGTCGGCGGAGTCCCCCATGAGCTCCGCAACGCGCGCCCGGAAGTATTCGGCTCGTCCCGCCGCGCTCGAGCCGACCGGATCGGGCGCCGACCCGAGGACGCGATCGAGGCTCTCCCGAGCGCCGGCAAAGTCTCCGCGGTCGACCTTCGCGAGAGCCACGCGAAACAGAGCCTCACCGCGCATGTCCCCCTCGGGGTACGCGTCCGGAAGCGACGACAGCATCGACAGGGCGCGCGTCTCATCGCCCTCGTCTTCTACGACGGCGGCAGCCCGAAGGCGGGCGTCATCCGCAAGGCGGTGCTTCGGAAATTGCTTTTCGACTCGGTCGAAGCGCAAAATCGCTTCGGGTCGCCGCTTGGCCGACGCGCTGGCCTTTCCACCCTGAAAGAGCGCCGTGACCAGCGCGTCATCTCCCTCGCAGCGCGCGATCGCCGCACCCCACGCGTCCGCCGCGTCGTCGGCCTTTCCGCGCGGCGTCGCTTCCGAGGCGATGATCGCGGCTTTGCACGCCGCCGCGGCGTGCTCTTTGTTCGCGGCCCCCACCGAGGCGAGGACCGACTCGGCCACCTGCCTCGCGCGCTTGGGCTGCGCATCGTCGAGCCACGCCTGCGCCTTTCGCGCTCGCTCTTCGACCGTCAAAGGAGGAGCGTCGTGGTGCGTGGCCGCCCGGGCGGCGCGATCGCGCAGCTCGCCCACCCCGAGCTTCTCGGCGACGCCCGGCGCCTCCACGAGCAAGCGGGTCGACAGGTCGACCGCTTCGTCGGCATGCAACTCGGGGGGCCCGTCCACCCCGTCCACCAGCGCCAACGCCAACTGGAATGCGATGTCCACCCAGCGCACGCCCCGGGGGTGCGCGGCGAGCAGGGCGCGCCAGATGGGCACCGCCGAGGACCGGTCCCCTTCGGCCAACGCGGCGTCCGCGCGCGTGAGGGTGGCCTCGTCGCGGGCCACGAATTCATCGCCAATGGCGCGCAGAGCGGCGATCGCTTCGGGATAGCGCCCAGCGCGCAGAAGGGACTGAGCCTGCCGAAGGCGCGCGTAGTCGGCCAGAGGGCAAGCGGGACCGCCGTCGGCCCCGTCCGACGCGGCCTGCTCGAAGGCCGCGGCCGCGTCGCTTTCGTCGCCGGCGGCCAGGTGCAGCCGCCCCGCCACGTAGCTCCACGCGCACGCTTGCGCCCCGTCCAGGGCGCTGCCGGCGCGCACGCGGTCGAGCTCGCGCGCCGCCTCCGCGTCATCGCCCGCTTCGTCGCGTTCGCGTACGGCGCGAAGGCGCGGGTCATCGAGGACGACGGCCAGCGGCGGCATCCCGGCTTCGCGGGCCGCTTGCGCTCGCGCCTCCGTCGCCGCGACCAATGCCGCCGACGCGCTGGGCGGGGTCGCCGCCAGCGCAGGCCCCGCAGGCGGACGTCCCTCCGAGCCGCTGCCTCCGCGGCATGCGCACGGAGCCGTCACGGCGAACGCGGCGAGACCGATCCATGCTGCGAGAGAACGGCGGCCCGACCGACCTCGAGCGTTCAGCGCTTGGGACGGCACGCCTCGTCCAAGGCCTCCTCTTCCCTGCCTTCGATCTCGCGGTGCCGCGCGTGGTCCCATCGGGCCCTGTCCTTGGCCATGACCCGCGCCTCGGCCTGCCGCAGCGCCGTCTGGGCCTGCGCCGTGCGCTCGGCGTTCAGGGCTCCCTGCTGCTTGGTGACCGCGCGCTCGACCGCCGCCCGCAGCGACCGCTGTTGCGTGGCCCTATGCGCCGCCCATGACTCGGCGCGCGCCAAATCGCCCGCGCAGAGGTCCCCGCGAACGAGCGCGGTGCGCTCGGCGTCGCGCACGCCGGCGGTGTCCTCTTCGTGCCGCCTGCAGCGCGCCTCGGCGGCCCGCTTTGCGTCCTCGGCGGTCTCCCTCGCGCCCACCGAGGTGGCGTAGACGCGGGCGGCCTCGTCGACCTTGCGGTCTCGCAGCTGAGCCAGGGGCTCGAGTGGATAGCGAGGCGAGCGCATGGAGGCGCGCCCAGCATACCCCACTCGGGTTCCGGATTGGCGAAGCGGCGCGGCCGAGCCCAAGATGAACGCGATGCTCGTCGCACGCGTCTGCGATCCGGTCGGGCCACGGTGGGTACACCTTCTCCGGCGATGCCTGGGCGGCGGCGCGCTATCGATGACCGTTCTTCTTCTATTGACTCTCCCCGAGTTCCCCGCCTCCGCGGCATCGATTGGCATCGCTCTCGGCTTGCTGCTCTTGGCGCTGCGGGCGCTGGGGCCCCCGAAGGCCGGGCGCGACGCCTGCATCACCCCGGGCGAGGGACGCGTCGACATCGGCCACGCCGGCCTTCTGGCCCAACGGATCCACGCGGCCGACGTCGTCGCCGCATCCACGGCGCGAACCTCCTCCGGGGTCACGCTGGCGCTCGTCCGGCGTCACGCCAGAGCGCGTCCGTTGCTGCTCGACCTCGCGTCCGACCGCGACCTCAATCGAATCCGCGCGGCGCTCCGAATCGGCCACTTCGGCTTCGGCGAAATCTCCTGGCCCGTGGGCACGTCGGGGCAAAATGGAGCGATTGCGGGAGGAGCCACCCTGGGGATGGGCGTGCTCGCCACGCTCCTCCTCGTGCTCGATTGGCCTTGGGTGGGGATTCCCCTTTTGGTCCCCTTGGTTCCGGCAAGCGCCGGGTATTGCATCTTCCTTCTATGGAGGCTCGCAAAGCCCGCGCCCAGGCCACGAGTCGCCCTCACGCGGCACGGGCTCTTGCTCGCCGAACCGAACACGACCATCACGTACGTGCCCTACGCGAGCGTCCTCGACGCGTGCATAACGCCTCCTTACAGCGTGTCGGTACGCACGGACACCCTTCCGCTGACGATCGCCATGGGCAAGGCCCTGGCGGAGGAACGCGAACACCTCGTGGCCCAACTGCGTTCGGCCGCCCAGCGCGCGCGGGGCGAGGGCCCCCTGCCCGCGGGGGTGCCGCCCTCGGTCGCAGCGCTTGCGCCGCGCGACAAGCCGGACCGAGAGTGGCTCGAGCGCCTCGATGCCACAGCCGCGGCGCTGTCGCCTCGCTCGGCGCGCGGCGCGTATCGGCGGCCGGACATCGACGTGCGCGATCTATCGACGGCGCTCGCGAGCCCGGACACGCCGGCGCCGATTCGCGCCGCGGCGGCGCGCGTCCTCGCGCGCATCGCGCCCGAACATGCCTCGGTCCAAATTGCGCGCGTGCTCGACGAAGAGCGTGACGAAGACACGCGTGCCCTGCTGCGGGTTGCCCTGGAGGAGGACGTCGAGGCGGCGGCGAGGGTCCTCGACGCGTGGCGATAGCGCACGAGCGGGCTAGGTTTATTGGCCCCGCGATGGGAGCTCAGCGCCCGCCCCCGCTGCAATCAGCCGCTCGGGTAACGCGAGGGTCACGCTCTGGCCCGCGTCGCGCGCCGAAGCGGCGAGGGTGACGCGGTAGGTCCCCGGCGCGATGCGAAAGCCGCCCCGCTTCGTGTCGTACATCGCGAGCAGACGCGGATCGACGGTGACGGTCCGTTGTTCACTGGCGCCCGGCCCCAGATCGACTTTGGCGAACGCGCCCAATCGCTTCGGGGCTTCCCAGCCGCCCGCGACGGGCGAGACGAAGACGAGCGCCACGTCCGCGCCCGCGCGGGTTCCCGTATTGCGCACGCGGAAGCTCACCTGAAGCTCGTCGTGGTCGAGACGCGCAGCGAGGTTGTCTCGCTCGAACGTGGTGTAGCTGAGCCCGTGACCGAAGGCGAACAGCGGATCGAGTCGCTGCTTGTCATACCAGCGGTATCCGACCGCGGCGCCTTCGTCGTAATGGACGTCGAAGGACTGATCCTTGCCCAACCCTTCGCCGGCGATCTTCGGCCGCGGCAGCTGCGTGAGCGCGCGCGGAAAACTCACCGGGAGATGACCCGACGGATCGACCGCCCCGCTCAGCACGCGCGCAATCGCCGGACCGCCCTGACTGCCCGGATACCAAGCCTCGAGCACCCCCGCGACCCGATCGAGCCATGGCATCAACACGGGACCGCCGGTCTCGAGCACGACGACCGTGTGTGGATTGGCGAGCGCCACCGTCTCGACCAGGCGATCCTGCTCGTCGGGCAAGGTGAGGGGGAAATCCATCGCTTCGGCGGTCCACTGCGTAACGAAGACAATCGCCACGTCGGCCTTGGCCGCCGCGGCCGCTGCGGATGAAAGATCGCTCCCGTCCGACCAGCGGATGGTCGCGCGGGGGAGCTCCGCGCGTAACGCTTCGAGCGGAGACGAGCGCGCATAGACCTCCGGCCCGGGCCAGCTCTTGGGTCCGAGCCCGCGCACGGCATTGCCGCCGGGGGCATAGACCTGCGCCGAACCGCCGCCGGTGAGCACGCCCGCGTCCGCGTGGCCGCCGATCACCGCGATCGTCCCGACGCCGGCCGCGAGCGGCAGCACGCCGCGATTCTGGAGCAACACAATGCCTTCTTCGGCGTCGGCCTGCGTGACCTTGGCGTGCGCAGCAAAGTCGATGGGGCCGGGTCGTACGGGATCGTCGACGGCGCCCTTGGCGATGAGCGTGCGGGCGACGCGGACAACCATGTCGTCGAGCCGCGATGGCCGGACTTCCCCCCGGGAAATCGCGGCGCTGAGCTTGTCGAGCCATACGTATTTGCCAAGGTGCGAAACGCCCGTCTCCTGGTCGAGGCCATGGTTGGCGTCGAGCGCCGTGTCCTGCTGCGCGCCCCAGTCGCTCATCACGTATCCGGTGAAGCCCCAGTCGTGCTTGAGCACCTGATTGAGCAGCCAATCGTTCTGGCAAGCGTGCGTGCCGTTGACGAGATTGTAGCTGCACATGACCGAGCCGGGGTCTCCCTGCTCGATGGCGATCTGGAACGCGAGCAGATCGGACATGCGGGCGGAGGCTTCGTCGATGACGACGTTGACGGCGCGGCGGCCGGTCTCCTGATCGTTGAACGCGTAGTGTTTTATCGTCGTGACGATATGGTTCGATTGAATGCCGCGCACGAGCGCCCCGACGAGGGTCCCCGAAAGCAGCGGATCTTCTCCGCCGTATTCGAAGTTCCGGCCGTTGCCGGGCTCACGCATCAGATCCACGCCGCCGGCGAGCATCACGTTGTAGCCGGTGTCGCGCGCCTCGCTGCCAATCATGGCGCCAGCGCGCTCCGCGAGGTTCGGGTTCCACGTCGACGCCGTGAGGAGGCCCGAGGGCAAAACGGTTCGCTCGAGCTCGGGCGGCGGCTCCCCTTGCGTCGCCACGCCGCTGCCCGCGTCCGACTGCCATTGGGGCGGAAAGAAAAGCCTGGATACCCCGCGCACGAAGCCCGCCGACTGCGGCCTCGCTTCGGCAAAGCGGTATTGGTTCCACTCTTTCTGAACCCCGAAATAGCCGGTGACGAGGGTGAGCTTTTCGTCCTGGCTCATTGCGCGGACGAGTCGACCGGCGCGCTCGTCGGGAGAGAGGCTGCGATCCAACCACCCGGCCGGCGAGGCCGCGGCGGCCGTCGCGGTCGCCGGCGCGGTCACTTTCCGCCCCGCGGACGGGGCTTGGCAGCCGTTCGCCGCGAGCGACAGCACGCCGGCCATGCCCGCGACCGAGGTCCACGTCGTTCCGCCGGTCATGCGAGCCTGACTTAGGCGAGATCCCATTCAAAGACCACTTTCGCGCGCGATCGTCGCTTCGCACGCTCGAGCACCGCGCTACATTCCGTCGGGTGACGTCCGTCCTCGTCGAACGCGCCGCTCGCGCCTACCACGCTCGCCTGGACCACGAGCTGCCGGGCCGCGTTCGCCGCGTCGTGCTCTTCGGCTCTTGGGCGCGCGGCGAGGCGCACGAGGAGTCGGACGTCGACATCTTCGTCCTTCTCGCCGGAGACGCGACGTCGCGGGAGTGCGCGCACGCGATCGACATCGGCGCCGCGATAGGGTTCGAGCACCGCCTTGCCTTTGCGCCGCTGGTCCTGAGCGAGCGCGCGTGGGACGAAATGGTGCGGCGAGAGCGTCTCCTCCCCGCCGAGATCGAGCGTGACGGGGTGGACGCGTGACGGGTGAGAACCGGCTCGCGAACGCCGTCGCCGAAGTCTCCGCGGCCCGGGACGCTCTGCGTGTCGCCGAGGCCGCCCTCGATCTCGGCATCCGTCGTGACGCGATGAGTCGCGCCTACTATGCCGTCTTCCACGCGGCGCGCGCGCTTCTTCTGTTGGAGGGGATCGAGCCCAAGACGCACCCCGGGGTGCTGCGGATGCTCGGCGAGCACCTGCTCCGGGCGGGCAAGCTCGACGCGGGCTCGCTGGCGCTCGTCACGCGCCTGCAGGCCTACCGGCAAGCGTCCGACTACGCGTACGCGTTCGACGTCGACGCGGCCGACGTGGTCCGCGAAATCGCGAGCGCGCGCGCATTCGTCGATCGCGCCGCGACCGCGGTCGGCACGCCGTAGGAACGTCCTCGGGAGGTGAGGCGGGAGTCGACGGCGCCCGCCTTCAGCTGGGCCGCGATCGATCTTCGAACCGCGCGCCCACGAGACGCCCGAGCCCCTCGCCTCCCCACCGCATGACGATCGCGTGGTTCCATGCGAACGCCGGCCTGAGGAGCGGCGCGAGAAGGTTCATCCAACGTTGCGTTGTGCGGACATTCCACGCGTACGTGACGAGCGTGCCCTCTGCCTCCCTCGCGAACTCCCACACGCCGTCACCCACGAGATCTCCGGTCGCGGCAACTTCGATCGCGTGCGGTGCCAGATCCCTCATGACGCGCACGTCCATGCAAAGGCGGTACGGAAGCGCCGAGCGCCAAACGCACCGCGTCACTTGGCCGGTGCCGCCGCTGCTGGGCGGTTGCACGACATCGACGCGGAGGACCCCCTTCCACCAGTCCGGCCAGTGACGAACATCGTGAATCGCCTCGTACACGCGCTCGATCGGCGCGCCGATGAACCACCGGGTGACAAACGAGTACACGGCCATCGTCCGGAGATACGAGCGCCGGCGGGCGCGCGGATTGGGGCCCCCGTCGCCGTGTCGGGTCGAGCCGTCGCGCGCGGGCGCTTCCGCAGGGTCGCCCCGGAGGAAAAGAGCGGGTCCCATGCGGATTTGTGGGTAGGTCGCCTTCTCCCTCGCTCCGACGACCGAGCGCGGACGGTTCGTAAGGCGGTCGTCTACTTGGCATCCGCCTTCTCGCGCTCCGGTGCGCACGCGGGTTGCTCGCCGCGCGTTCTTCGCGCCATGGTGGTTATTCGAGGAGGGAACCGATGGTGACGACTCTGCGGCGCGCGTCGATCGGGATGATGCTCATCGCGGGCGGCGCGCTCGCCGGCTGCGCAAGCGACACGAAAAACACGGGGGCCCCGGAGAGCGCGGGCGCGAACTCCGGCGCTTCGTCGGGCTCCGCTTCGTCGGGCTCCGCGAGCGGGTCGAGCGCGGGCGCGGCGGCGAGCTCCGGGGCCCATGCTGGGTCCGGATCGAACGCCGGCTCTGGCGCGAACACCGGATCCGGCGCACCGAACGATGGCGATGGCTCCTCTGTCGCAGCATCCGAAGGCGGTGCTCCAATGCACGCCGGCAATCCGCACGGCTCGTGCAGCGCCGGAGTCCCGGCGGGCGGCCAGCCCGCAGACACGTCGCATCCGACGACGGTGGTCGGAAGCGGGACTGCCGCGAGCTGCACGTTCACCGCGCTCGAAGCCGCCGTCACCAAAGGGGGCATTGTCACGTTCGATTGCGGCGCCTCGCCGGTCACGATCGCCGTCACCTCCACGCTCAATGTCCCGACGAACACGAATACCGTGATCGACGGGGGCAACACCGTCACGCTCGACGGCGGCGGCGCGATCCAGATCCTGAGCTTCGACAGCGCGAACTTCCAGGCGAACGAGAATCGACTGACGCTCCAGCACATCGCCCTCGTCAACGGCAAGAAGACTCCGATGCAAGCCATTCCCACCGCGCCCGCGCCGTGTTCCCAAGGATGGGACGACGGAGAGGGCGGCGCGCTTTTCATGCGCGACGGTAACCTCACGGTCATCGACGCGATCTTCATGAACGACCAAGCCGCGCTGCTCGGTCCGGACACCGGCGGCGGCGCCATCTACATTCTCGGCAGCAAGCACGGAGCCCTGATCGTGAACAGCACGTTCACGGGCAACACCGCGAGCAACGGCGGCGCCGTGGGCGGCCTCTTCGCGGAGCTGGACGTCTACGGCAGCCTCTTTTCGGGCAACGTCGCCGCCGGGAGCGGCGCGAACAACAACGACCCGGCGCACTGCTCGGCGATGAACAACGGCCAAAACGAAGTGGGCTCGGGCGGCAACGGCGGTGCGCTGTACAGCGACGGCAACTCGGTCAACGTCGTTCTGTGCGGCGACGCGATCGAAGACAACGCCGCGGGGACGGGCGCTTTCGGCGGCGGCTTGTTCTTCACCAGCGACGACATGATGGGCACGTTGACCATCACCGACACGACGATGACGAACGACACGGGCGGATCGTGGACGAACGTGTCGATGGGAAGCGTGACGAACGTCGGCACCGCGGTGGGCGTCAACGCCCAGAGCATCACGGTGACGAATTCGACGCTCCAGGGCGTTCCGTGAGAGCGAACGCTCGGTGACTCGCCCAGGAAGGCCCCCGGGTTCGAGTGGGACGCCCCGGGAATGCGGTGCGAAGCGCGGAGCTCGTCACGCTTGCGCCCACTCCTGGAGCGACAGCACGCGGACGGACGCGTCGTCGGCCGCGACTTCGAGCGCGTCGCAGGCCGCGAGGGCCGCCGCGATCGTCGTGAAGTAAGGGATGTTCGCGAGCAACGTCTGGCGCCGGAGCGCGTAGCTGTCGCGCACTTCCTTCGCTCCGATCGTCGTGTTGACCACGATCGAGATGACGCCGCTACGAATCGCGTCGACGACGTGCGGCGTGCCTTCGTTGACTTTGTTGACCGTGCGCGCCGGAAGCCCCGCGCGCGTCAGCGCCTCCGCCGTCCCGCGCGTGGCGAGCACGCCGAAACCAAGGGCCGAAAGGCGGCGCGTGATATGGATGGCCGCCGGCTTGTCTTCGTCCTTCACGCTGACGAACACGTTCGACCGCGTGGCGCCGGGGGCGGGACGAGAAAGCTCGATCCCGCTCGCGAGCATCGCTTTGCCGAACGCGCGCGCGAACGTGTCGGCGATCCCCATGACCTCGCCGGTCGATCGCATCTCGGGTCCCAGGATCGTGTCGGCCCCCGGGAACTTGGCGAACGGAAAGACGCTCTCCTTGACGCTCGTGTACCGCGGGACAGGCGCGTCGCGGACGGCAAGCTCGTCGAGCGTCTTGCCGACCATCAACATGGCGGCGATTTTCGCGAGCGGCCGGCCCGTGGCCTTGGACACGAAGGGGACGGTGCGGCTTGCGCGGGGATTGACTTCGAGGATGAACACCTCTCCACCCTTGACCGCGAATTGCACGTTCATGAGGCCCACGACGCCGAGTTCGAGCGCGAGCATCCGCGACTGCTCTTCGATGCTCAGGATGATTTCGCGCGCGAGCGAGTGGGGCGGCAAGACGCTCGAGCTGTCACCCGAGTGCACCCCCGCCTCTTCGATGTGCTGCATCACGCCGCCGATGACGCAGCGCCGGCCGTCGGCGAGGACGTCGACGTCGACCTCGATGGCGTCCTTGAGAAACTCGTCCACCAGAATCGTCTGCGTACCGGCCTCGCGCGCCGCCTCGAAGGCGCGTGCGACGAACACTTCGAACTCCTCGCGCGCGTAGGCGATCATCATCGCGCGGCCGCCGAGGACGTAGCTCGGCCGAACGAGCACCGGATAGCCGAGCTTCGACGCCACGGCGATCGCTTCTTCCGGAGTCTTGGCGATCCCGCTGCGCGGCCGCTTGAGCGAGAGCTTCGACAGCAACGCATCGAAGCGTCCCCGATCCTCGGCGCGGTCGATGGCGTCCGCGCTCGTTCCAAGGAGGCGGACGCCGCGCTTCTCGAGGGGAACCGCGAGCTTGAGAGGCGTCTGGCCGCCGAACTGTACGATGACCCCTTCGGCGCTCTCCTCCTCCACGATGTTGAGCACGTCTTCGAGGGTCAGCGGCTCGAAGTACAGGCGATCGGACGTGTCGTAATCGGTCGACACGGTCTCCGGGTTGCAGTTGACCATGACGGTCTCGAACCCCAGCTCCCGAAGCGCCATGACGGCGTGCACGCAGCAATAGTCGAACTCGATCCCTTGCCCGATGCGATTGGGGCCGCCGCCGAGGATGACCACCTTTCGCTTGCTCGAGTCCGGGCGGGCCTCGCTCTCGGTTTCGTAGGTCGAATAGAGATACGGCGTATGGGCGACGAACTCCGCCGCGCACGTGTCGACCCGCGCGAACACGGCGCGCGTCCCCTGCGCGATGCGAAGCGCGCGAACCTCGTCCTCGGTGGACCCGACAAGTGAGGCGATCTGCGCGTCGCTGAAGCCGAGGCGCTTGGCGCGCCGTACGCTCTCGGGCCCGTTCTCTCCGCTCTTCATGTGCTGCTCGGCGATCACGAGCCGGCGGATTTGCGCGAGAAACCACGGGTCAATCGCGGTGCGCGCGTTGAGCTCGTGGTCGCTCATGCCGACGCGCATCGCGTCGGCGACGTAGAAGAGACGGTCCGCGCTCGCGATGGCCACGAGCTTCTGGAGCGCCGTTCGCGTCTCGTCCGCGGAGGCGGGAGGGAGCGCTCGCGGGGACTCGAGCTCCGGCGCCTCCATGGCCAAATCCCGCCGGCGCTTGGGCTCGGCCAGAGTTCGGTAATCCACGCGATCGAGGAGCGATTCGAGCCCCAGCTTTCCCGTCTCGAGCGAGCGCGCGGCCTTCTGCAGGGCCTCGCAAAACGTCCGGCCGATGCTCATCACTTCGCCGACGCTCTTCATCTGGGTTCCGAGGCGTCGCGTCGGCTCCCGGGAACTTCTCGAACGCGAAGCGAGGCCACTTGACGACGACGTAGTCGATGACCGGCTCGAACGCGGCGGACGTGCGCGTGATGTCGTTCTGCAGCTCGTCGAGCGTGTAGCCCACCGCCAGCTTCGCCGCGATCTTCGCGATCGGGTAGCCGGTCGCCTTGCTCGCGAGCGCCGAGCTCCGCGACACGCGAGGATTCATTTCGATGACGTGAAAGCGACCGGAGACCGGGTCCACCGAAAACTGAACGTTGGCCCCGCCCGTCTCGACGCCGATTTCGGTCATGACGGCGCGCGCTGCGTCTCGAAGGCTCTGGTATTCGCGATCCGTGAGCGTCATCGACGGGGCGACGGTGATCGAGTCGCCCGTGTGCACGCCCATCGGATCGATGTTCTCGATGGAGCAGACGACGATGAAGTTGTCCGCCCGGTCGCGCATGACCTCGAGCTCGAACTCCTTCCACCCGAGCACGCTCTCTTCGATGAGCACCTCGTGCGTGGGCGACTGCGCGAGCGCCCACGCGACCTTCTCTTCGAACTCGTCCGCGGAGTATGCGATGCCGCCGCCCGAGCCTCCCATCGTGAAGCTCGGGCGCAGAATCGCCGGAAACCCCGTGGTCTCGACGACCGCGCGCGCTTGCTCGACCGAATGAGCCACGCCGGCGCGGGGGCACGAGAGGCCGATCTTTTCCATCGCCGCTTTGAAGAGCGCTCGGTCTTCCGCCTTCGCGATCGAGTCCGGCCGGGCCCCGAGCATCTCGACCCCGAAGCGATCGAGGACGCCCTCTTCGCGAAGCTTCATCGCGAGGTTGAGCCCTGTCTGACCGCCCAGCGTGGGCAGGAGCGCCTGCGGCCTTTCGCGCTCGATGATGGCGGCCAGCGTGCGCCACTCGAGAGGCTCGATGTACGTGCGCGCGGCCAGCTCCGGGTCCGTCATGATCGTGGCCGGGTTGGAGTTGACGAGAACGACCTCGAAGCCCTCTTCGCGCAGAGCCTTGGCGCCCTGCGTCCCGGAGTAGTCGAACTCGCAGGCCTGACCGATGACGATGGGTCCCGCGCCGATGAGGAGGATTCGATGAATGTCGGTGCGGCGGGGCATGGGGATCGGAGGAGGCGCTTAGCAGGACGGGGCACGGAGCGGTAGAGGCAGCGGCTGCATGTCCATCACCGCTTGAGAGAGCTCGCTCGCACGGCCCCGTTCATTCGCGGGTGCCCGACGTTCATTCGCGGGTGCCCGACGTTCGCTCGCGGGTGCCCGACGTTCGTGCGCGGGTGCCCGACGTTCGTGCGCGGGTGCCCGACGTTCGTGCGCGGGTGCCCGACGTTCGTGCGCGGGTGCCCGACGTTCGTGCGCGGGTGCCCGACGTTCGTGCGCGGGTGCCCGACGTTCGTGCGCGGGTGCCCGACGTTCATTCGCGGGTGCCCGACGTTCGTGCGCGGGTGCCCGACGTTCATTCGCGGGTGCCCGACGTTCGTGCGCGGGTGCCCGACGTTCGTGCGCGGGTGCCCGACGTTCGTGCGCGGGTGCCCGACGTTCATTCGCGGGTGCCCGACGTTCATTCGCGGGTGCCCGACGTTCGTGCGCGGGTGCCCGACGTTCATTCGCGGGTGCCCGACGTTCGTGCGCGGGTGCCCGACGTTCATTCGCGGGTGCCCGACGTTCGTGCGCGGGTGCCCGACGTTCGTGCGCGGGTGCCCGACGTTCGTGCGCGGGTGCCCGGCGTTCGCTCGCCCGTCTTCTGCGACGGGGGTCCGGGTGCCGTTGGCAAACGTCGGGGCTCACCCACCCGGCGCAAACGCGTGGGCCGCCACGATCGCTTCATCCCACTCGACGCGCCAGATGGCGCCGTTGGCAACCGGAGGCGGCAGAGCCCCGACCGTGCTCACCGCCGCCCGCAGCGCTCCGCCGTGGGTGACCACGAGGACGGGGCCGCCATCCCCCGGGGCCTGCTGGGCAATGCGATCGATGGCCCTCGTCACGCGCGCCACGACCGCCGCGCGCGACTCGGCGCCCTCCGGAGCGCGATGGTCCTCGATCCAGGCACGCCACGCCCGGGGGTGCAGCGTCACGCATTCGTCGCGCGTGAGCCCCTCGAAGAGCCCAAAGGATCGTTCGCGCAGATCGGCATCCCGATACGCCACCGGCAAGCCCAGGCGCTCGCCGACGATGCGCGCGGTCTCGAACGCACGCGACAGGTCGCTCGAGACGATGCCCGCGATGGCGGCCTCCGCGAGCGCATCGGCCATGGCCCGTGCCTGGGAATGCCCCGTGCGGTTTAGCGCGATGTCCGTGTGACCCTGCCAGCGTCCTTCAAGGTTCCAGTCGGTCTCGCCGTGCCGTGCCAGGTAAAGCATCCTCCTCGCCATGAACTCGAATTGTAGCGAGTCCCGTCCACGTCGGAGGTTCTCATGCTTGCATGGCCACCATGAGCCCGCGAAAGTCTCGCTCTTTCCGCCGTGCCGCCATTTCCGCGCTCCTCGTCGCGCTGGTCTTTGCGCTACTTTGCGGCGCGAAGAGATGCTGCGGCCCCGCTCGTCTCGGTAGCCCTTCGATGAAGGACCTCGCTTCCTCCCGCCTCGCCGACGCGGCCTCGCCCGACCGGGATCTCGCGCTCGTCCACTACATCGGCCGATTCGACGTGCGCGATGCGGCCGGATCCCGGTCATCGCGCTTTGCGTGGCCGGGCACGGCCATCGCCGCCACGTTCGACGGAACGGGCATTGACGTCTCTTTACGCGACCGCGGCGCGAACTTCTTCTCGGTGGTCGTCGACGGGGCGCATGCGACCCCCCTGGCGACGAACGGAGACAGGGAGACCTACACGCTCGCGTCGGACCTCTTGCCGGGCCGGCACAGCGTCGTTCTGACGAAGCGGACCGAGTCGTTCGTGGGAATCGTGGAGTTTCGTGGCTTCTCTCCGCACGGCGGCGCCCTCGTCCCGTCCCCTCCTCCGTTCGCTCGGCGCATCGAGTATGTCGGGGACTCGATTACCTGCGGATACGGCAATTTGGGAAAGAACGGGACGTGTCACTTCAGCCCGGACACGGAGGACGAGACGTCGGCGTACGGCGCGCTCGCGGGGCGAGAGCTCGGCGCAGCGGTGTCCGTGATTGCCCATTCGGGCATCGGGATGGTGCGCAATTCTTCCGGAGACACGACCGAGCAGATGCCCGTCGTCTTCGAGCGCACGCTCGCGAGCGAGCCGGCCACGTGGAGCTTCGCTCCGCCGGAGCCGGACGTTGTAGTCATCAACCTGGGCACGAACGACTTCGCGCGGGGAGATCCGGGGCCCCCCTTCGAGCAAGCGTATGCCGCGTTCTTGCGGCAATTGCGAGGTCACTATCCAACGGCCTACGTCGTCTGCACGCTGAGTCCCATGTTGGTCGATTCGGACGCCGGGTACGGGCCCCGAACGCGCGCTGGGGCTGCCATCGCGCGCGTCGTGGAAGGACAGGCGAAGGCGGGCGACACGCGCGTGTCGTATTTCGAGTTCGACGAGGGACGCCCGAGCGACGGGTTCGGTTGCGACTATCACCCGAGCGCTGCAACGCACCGAGCCATGGCGACCGCGTTGGCAAAGGCGATCCGAACACTGACCGGGTGGTAAACTCGCGCGACGGCAGCCTTTCGCATCCCCAGAAACTTGGCCGCCGCGCGCAGCGCTTCTTAGCGTCACGCCATGGGTGAAGCGGCCAAGGGATTCTCGTCCGCCCCGGCGCTCTCGTTGCCGCGCGTCGTCGGCCGCCGTTTGCTCCTCAAGCTGGCCGCGCGCGGGGGAATGGGGGACGTTTATCTCGCCGCGACGACAGGCCTCGAGGGCGCGGAGCGTCCGTGCATCGTCAAGACCGTGCGCCGTGACCACGTGCATGACGGATCCTTTCTGGCCCGCTTCCTCGATGAGGCGCGCGTGCAATCGCAGCTGCAGCATCCCGGCGTTGCGCAGGTGCTCGAAGCGGCCACCGACGACAACGGCGAGCCGTACACGGTGGTGGAGTACGTGGAGGGACGGTCGCTCAGCGACGTACGCCAGCGCGCGATCCAGACCGGCCTGAAGTTGACGTGGCCCAACGCGGTGGCGATCGCGCTCGAGATCGCGCAAGCGCTCGCGCATGTCCACGAGAGGCCGGGGGCGGACGGCGCCCCGCTCGGGATCGTTCATCGGGACCTGTCGCCCCAGAACGTCATGGTCAGCTACTCCGGCGAGGTCAAGCTGATCGATTTTGGCACCGCGCGCGGACACAACAGGCGTTGCCACACCGTCGCCGGCGTCGTGTTCGCGAAGCCGGGATACGTTGCGCCGGAGGTCGCCCGCCAACAAGTCGGCGATGGTCGCATCGACGTTTACGCGCTCGGCATCTTGCTCTGGGAGCTCTGCGCGGGGCGACGGTTTCTCTCGACCGACCCGCAGAAGCACCTTGACGACGCCGCGGCGGGCCGCGTCGTCGTACCCAAGGTGGCCGCGGCATGCGGGGCGACGGAAGATCTCGACGAAATCATCGCCAGGCTGACCAAGAACGACCCCGACCACCGCTATAGCCGCGCGTCGGTGGCGGCGGCCGACCTCGCGAAGTTGCTCTCCCGTGCGCCCGCAACGGAGCCGGGCGAGCGAGGGGTGCGGGCGCGAATCGCGTTCGGCATGCGCGGGCTCTGGCCCCACGAACCCGGGCGATCGCGCGGCGAATTCGCGCGACTCCTCAAGGAGGCTCGCCAAGCGCTCCACGCGGAGGGCCGCGGACCCGTGACGCCCGCGGCGGGGCCCGTGAGCGAGGCGATCGCGATCCGCATGACGCCCGCGAACCCCTCCGATCTGCCCGGCACGCCGTACCGTCTCGGGCGCCGAATCGGCGAGGGCGAAAGCGGCATCGTATACGAAGCCGAGCACGTAGAGCTCGGACGCAAAGTCGCCATCAAGGTGCTGGGCGTCGAGCATGCCGGGGCGCCTGGAGCGCTCGATCGCTTTCGCCGCGAGGCGCGCGCCGTAGCTTCGCTCTCGCACCCCAATCTCGTCGAGCTCTACGACTTCGGCAAGTCGCTGGACGGCCGCCCCTACCTCGCGATGGAGCTCTGCACCGGCGAGACGTTGGACGCGCGGCTGCGTCGGGGACCGGTGCCGTGGCGCATCGCCGCGCACGTGGCGATCGAGACCGCCAAGGCGCTCGAGGTGGCCCACGCAGCGGGCGTCGTGCACAGAGACCTCAAGCCGCAGAACCTGATGCTGGCCAAGGACGCCGACAATCCCGGCGGCGCTCCGGCGCTCAAGCTGCTCGACTTCGGCATTGCGGCCGTGCTCACCGGCGCCGACGGGCGGCCGAGAACCGCCGAGGAGCGGGCGCTCACCGGGTTCGCCGTGCTGGGTACGCCGGAGTACATGGCGCCCGAGCAGGTCGCGGGCGACGCGGTCGATGCGCGCACGGACGTGTACGCGCTGGGATGCGTTCTCTACGAGATGCTGACCGGAGCGCGGGCGTTCGACGGGGCGTCCTGTGTGATCGTGATGGGAAAGCAGCTGCGCGACACGCCGCGTCCGCCGCGTGCCTGCGCCGCCGCGCGGTCGATCCCGCGGACGCTCGAGGCTGTGGTGATTCGAGCGATGGCCAAGAGCCCGGCCGCGCGGTTCGCGACGGCGACGGCAATGAAGGCGGCGCTCGAAGAAGTCCTGTCGGCTCCGAAGCGAACCCACGAAAGGGCCCGCGGGGTCGCGACGGCAGCCGTCTCGGGCATCGCGATGCTCGTCGCGGGGTCCGTCGCCGCCCACTGGGAGCCCGCCCGCGGCGCCGCCTTGGGGCCGGGCTACGGGGCGGCGGATGCACAAGCGGTCGCCGTCGCGCCGCACGAGATTGTGTTCTTTCGTGGTTACCAGGATCGCCCGGAGTCTCGCTCCGCCGCTGACGCGGCTCCGCTCGACAGGCCTGGCGAGCACGACACGTCGAGGGGAGCTGGCAGCTCCCCTCGAGCTCCCCAGCCCGGAACGTCACGGGGCGCTGAGTCTCGCTCCGCCGCTTCGCGGCTCCGCTCGACGCCCTTGGCACGCTGACTACGTACGCGGATTACTTATTCGGCACTCGCACCGAAGGCCATCTTGTCCCGCGTACGTTGCGGCGGCCTCTGGATCCAACGTCATGACCACCATCCTTCTTCTTTGCATGTCCAATATCTTCATGACGTTCGCTTGGTACGGGCACCTGAAGTACGGCCACGAATGGCCTCTATGGAAGGCAATCGTCGTCTCGTGGGCCATCGCCCTACTCGAATACTGCCTTGCGGTGCCCGCAAATCGCATCGGCTACGGCCACTTTTCGGGTTTCCAATTGAAGATTGCTCAAGAGGTCATCACCCTGGCGGTCTTCCTCGGGTTCGCGGTCCTCTTTCTGAAGGAGAAGCTCGCGTGGAACCATCTCGTGGCCTTCGCCTTTCTTGGCGGGGCCGCATTCTTCGCCTTTGCGTTCCAGACCCCCGGACCGATGCATCGACGGGTGGCGCTCCCCACCACGGTGGAAAAATCCTCATGATGCCGTTCGCCGCGACGAATGCTTGAGATCGCTCGTTAAGAAATAACGGCTTGCGAACCAGATTCGTGCATCGTTTCGACGAGACGTGTGCGCCGGCGTATGGCACGATCGCACCCTCGGTGGATAGAGAGGGGTCATGGTGCGTCGGGTGCCCAATCTGACGAAAGCGGAGCGCGGGAGAGCGAGCGACGCACTGCCCGGCCGGCGAACCCCTCCGCCTCTGCCGAAGCGTGGAGCGCCCAGAGGTTCGAAGCCCCCCATTGACGTCGCTTTCCCGCGAGCGAGACCGCACTTGGTCGTGCCGATTGTCGCCCCGCCGCTCGCGCATTCCGTCCCGGGACGGAGCGCGGTTGCACGATCCCCGCTGCCCCCTCTGCCCGTGCCGCCCCCGCCCCGTTTCGCGCCGCCACCGTTGCGGCACGAGATTCTGCCGCCCGAGCTCCCGTCCCTTTCGTCTCCACCCGCGGCCAGCCCGCCCGTGCCAAGCCTGCGGTGGCTCATTCCGCGCCTGCGGCTGTGGCTGCCGAGCTCGCATCTACCTGACGCCCTCGGGTTTGCGGTGGCTTGGCTGTTGACCGTGGGCGCCGCCGCGATCGTGGCGGGACATGCCATCGCCCGTTCGGAATTGCCTGCCGTCGTCTGGCTCCCATTCAACCCCGCGGCGGGGACACCCCCCTCGACGCAGGTCTCGTGTCCGCAGTCCTGGGAGCCCCCGGTCATGGCGGTGAGCGATCTCCCCGTGGCTGGGTCGACGCGAGGGGCCGTATCCAGGGGTTACTACGCGCCGGCGCAAAGGCCGCTGATTTCTACCCGGACGCCGCCGCGCTCTTCGTCCGGAGGCGAGACCTCCGCGCCGGAGGCACCCGCCGCGACTCGGCGTACGAGGGGCGCGGACGGCGCGAAGTCCCTCGGAGACTGGATGCGCCAGGCGGTCGGTCCAACCTAGCGATCGAGCACTTTCGTCGAACCGACCGACGGCGAGCTCTCACCCGCCATCGCGATGGACTGCACCCGCGCTTTGGCGAGCGGGCTGCCGGTGGGAGCCGTGAGCATCGTCGCGCGCTCGCGGTGCTCCCGCCGGTCATCCTGGCGGTGGGTACCTGGCGCTGGGTACCTGGCGCTGGGTACCTGGCGGTGGGTACCTGGCGGTGGGTACCTGGCGGTGGGTACCTGGCGGTGGGTACCTGGCGGTGGGTACCTGGCGGTGGGTACCTGGCGGTGGGTACGTACGCTCGCTTCTTTCGTGCGCCCTACGCACAATACGCACAATTTGAAGCCTGGAGCGTCGTCTCTCGCCGGTGGACGCTCGTCTTGACGCGAACTATGTGTACGCTGAAAATGCGTCCGCGCCGACGAGGTCGCCGTTGCACCGGTGTCAAGAGAACGTCGAGCAGAGCCGCAAAGCGGCGGAGCGAGACTCGATTTGACACGACGTTCCGGGCTGGGGAGCCCGCCAGGTTTTGGGGGAGATCCTCTCCCCCCAACCTCCATCCGGCCACACCTTCAGGGTTACTCGCGTGATCACGACAAGAAGCGCACTCGCGTGATCAGCACGAGACCGGCCAGCGCCTCGCCCATGGCGGGGCTCCGCGACGCGAATCGTTACGGCACGATCCTCCGGCTCGCGATGCCGACGGTGCTTGCGATGCTGTCGCAAAGCGTCGTGAATGAAGTCGACGTCGTTTACTTCTCCCGCCTTCCCTGCCCCGATTCGTCCAACGGGCAGGCAGCCCTCTTGCCCTCCCTCATCCTCGTGTGGCTCTTCGGCGGTAGCCTCAGCGCCATCAGCGTCGGCACGCAGGCGCTCGTGGCTCGTCGCTATGCCGAAGGCCAGCGCCCGGCGGCCGGCGCCGTCCTCGCGAACGCCGTCTTCTTTTGCCTGACCGCAGGCGCGCTCTTCTCCCTGGCCGGGCTCGTTCTTCTGCCCTGGCTCGTCCGATCGATGATCGCGGTTCCGGAGGTCCAACACGTCGCCCTCGCGTACACACGCTGGCGCCTCTACGGGATCGTGTCGATGGCCGCGACCATGGCCATCAAGGCTTTTTTTGACGGGATCGGCAAGACGCACGTTCACCTCGTGGCCGCGATCGTGATGAATATCGCGAACGTCGTCTTGTGCTGGGCGTTCATCTTCGGCCACCTCGGCGCTCCGGCCATGGGGGCCCCCGGAGCCGGAGCCGCTGCATTCGCAGCGACGTGGATCGGCCTCTTCATCATGATGGGCTATGCGGCGCTGACGCGTCTCGAGTACGCGCCCGTCCGCTGGGCAAACCTGTCGGGCGGCCTCACGTGGACGATTCTCCGTCTATCGATTCCGGCGGCCGCAGCGACCGTGACGATGATGGTCGGCTTTGGACTTTTCGCACGCACCGTCGGCAGGCTCGACGTCGACACGTTGGCTTCCACCGTGTCCGCGGGCCGGTGTGGCGCCGCAGAGGCGGTCAACAGCGCGGCGAACACCGACATCACCGAGACCATCAAGCTGACCTTCACCGCGTGCATGTCGTTCGGGACGGCCACGGCCACGCTCATCAGTCAGGCGCTCGGGCGGCGCGAACCCGAGGAGGCGCAAAAGTGGGGTTGGGCGAGCGTGAGGCTCGGGCTCGTCATCTTCGGCGTGGTCGGGCTCTGCGAAGGCGTTCTCTTCACGGGCCCCATCGTGGACTTCATTACGAGCTCGGTCGCCGTTCGGAACGCCGCGATGTTCCCGATGCGCATCATGGGAATCGTGACGCCCATCGTGGCCGTCGCGATGATCCTGAGCGAGGGGCTCTTCGGCGCCGGCGACACGAAGTTCGTGGCGCTGGCGCAGTTTCTTCTCGTGTTCGTGTGGCTCGTCCCCGGGGCCTATGTGCTCGGAGTCGTCATGCACCTGTCGCTCGACGGCATATGGATGTCGGCATTCGTCTACGCGTGTTTGGCGGCCCTCGTCATGAGCGCGAAGTTCGCCAGCGGCACCTGGAAGCGAATCCGCCTCTGAAAGCGCGGCGAAGAGCCCGGGAGTCACCGCACGACGCGCGCGGCGGTCACGAGGGTGCATGCCACTCGTAAGCGAACATGCGGATCCGTGTCCGCCAAGAGCGGCGCCGCGCGCGCCGGAACGCCGAGGGCAGCCAGAGCGACGGCGGCGCCCATGCGATCTTCGGGCGCTGGCGACGAAAGGTCCTGCTCGATCCACGCTTGAACGCGGCGGTCTCCCGCGCTGGCAAGGGCCGACCGGGCTGGCGACGCGACGGGAGAACCGGGGCTCGCCAGCGCCTCGAGCGCAAGCGCGGCACGTGCATCTCTCGCCGCGGCGAGACGTGCGAGCGCGGCCACGCGCACCTCGGCGTCGTCGTCTTCGCTCGCGGCCTTCACCGCCCGTAGAAGCTCTGGGCGCTCGAGAGGCGCCTCGGCCAGCGCGGCGATGCGGGCCGGGCGAGACCCTTGCGCGATGGCTCGGACGAACTGCGAGACCGCTTCCTCGACCACCTCGGCGTCTGCATCGCGATGCCGGAGGATCGCGGAGGCCGCCTCGATGACCGCGACGCCCTGCGCGGACGCCACGAGAGCACGAAGCGCATCGCGCCCCCCGGCGCTCCACACGGAGGGACTGGACCATGCGAGCGCAATGTCTTCGCGCAAGCCCTCGTCGCCCAGGGTCCATAGATCGCGCAGCGCGTTGGCGAGCGTGTCGCCCGCCGCGGGAGGCAACGCGGCCAGGGCGCGCACAGCCTCGGTGCGAACGATGGGCTCCGGGTCGAGACGCGCGGCTTCGGCGAGCGCGCCAAGGTCGCGAACGTCCGCGCTGTCACGCGCCGCGCGTGCCGCCTCGCGACGCACGAGGGGATCCGGATCGACCAGGGCCCGCAGCCGCGAAGGCCGGTCCTCCGGACGCACGAGCCCGCGGATCCCCACGGCGCGCCAGTGCGAATCGCCATCGGCGACGAACGATCGCGCCTCGGCCAGGTCGAGCCCGCGGCCATCGATTCGAGCGAGCGCGGCGTCGGCTCCGGCGGCGTCGTGCGTTTGCATTCGAAAGGCAAGAGCGGCGTCCAGCTCGTGGGCGCACGGGCGAGCTTCGCGCACGCGCGCGATCGCATCCGCGGGCGCAGCGGTACGGAGCTCACGCTCGGCGACTGCCTCCGCCAACGATGCCGCCTGCTCGGTCGACAGGTTCCCGGCGGTCTCCCGCTCGGCGATCGCTTCGCGGAGGGCGCGCCTTTGGCCGAGGGTCGCCGCGCGCTGCGCCGCCGACCCGACGCACGCCGACGCCCCGACGCACGCAACGCCGAGGACCATCGAGGCGACGGCGCGAACCGACGCTCGACATCGACCGCCGCGGGGCTCGAGGAGCGCGATCCCGAGCGCGCGCGCTCTGCGGTCAGAGGGCGCCCGGACCGCGTCTCGCATCGTGGCCAGGGCGTAGCCCGTCCGCTCCATCGGTGCTACGCGCCGACGTGGCTCTCGGCTTGGAACGCGTCGAAATCGTGCTCAATCGAAACGCTCGCGGGCTCCGCGAAGGCAGCGCGCGGGTCGGGAGACTCAGGGTCATTGCGGCGGGGTGCGGGGCCCGAGTGCACGAGACGAGCACGCTCCCCGAGCTCGATCGCGTCGTCGGCGCCATGGCGTCGCGCGGCGTCGACGCGGTCATCCTCGCGGGTGGAGACGGCTCCTGCGCCGCGGGCATCAGCGCCCTCGCGCGCGCGTTCGGCCCCGAGCGACTGCCCCGGATCGCGATCGCGCCGGCCGGGACCGTGGGCACGATTGCGAAGAACCTCGGCCTCGGCGGCCGCGGGCGCGCCGAGGGGGTCGTTGCGTCGGTCGCCGCGGGATCCGTGCGCGAGCGATCGTGCCCGACGCTACGCGTGAGCGGCGACCACGGCGTCGAGCGGATTGGATTCATCTTCGGCGCCGGCCTGGTCGCGCGTTTCTTCGAGGTGTACGAATCGTCGCCGACGAAGGGCCTCGGGTCTGCCGCGCGGATTGCGGCGCGCGTATTCGCCGGATCGTTCGTGGGCTCGCCGTTTTCGCGTCGTGTCCTCGAGCCGTGGCCTTGCGCGCTGTCGGTCGACGGGCACGCGCACCCGGCCGCGGCGTGGAGCCTGGTCGTGGCCAGCGTGCTCCGAAACGTCGGGCTGCACTTTCTCGTGACGTACCGCGCTTGCGAAGACCCCAACCGGTTTCACGTCGTGGCCAGCGGTCTTTCACCCGGCGCGCTCGGCCCGCAACTGCCGCGCGTTCTGTCGGGACGGCCCCTCCGAGGCGAGCCGCGCATCGACGCGCTTGCCGCTTCGGCCGCAATCGATTTCGCGGGCGACGCCGGCGCGTTCGTTCTGGACGGAGACCTCTTTCGCGCCCGTTCGGTCGTCGTGCGAACGGGGCCCCGGATTTCGCTCCTGGTCCCCGAGTGAACGGGCGATAGTGAAGGTGTGGCCGGAAAGGGAAGTTGCGGGGCGTGGGGTGGGGCGTGGGGGGAGAGGATGGGGAGAGGATCTCCCCCACAACCTGGACTCGTGAGCGAGAGAGCCATGACGGAGTTCGTTTGTGCAGCCGACGCAATGAGATTGGCGTACCAAAGGGCGGGCGAAGGGGACCCGCCCCTCGTGTTCATTCACGGCTGGTGCTGCGATCGATCCCACTTCGCCCCCGAGTTCGACCACTTCGCGGCACGCCGCGCGGCATTGTCTTTGGACCTGCGCGGGCATGGGGAGAGCGACCGTCCAGAGCCCGGCCCGAGCGTCTACCGCGTCGAAGCGTTCGCCGACGACGCGCTCTTCGTCGCCGCCGCCGCGGGCTTCGAACGCCCCATCGTCGTCGGCCACAGCTTGGGAGGCTTGGTTGCGCTTGCGTGCGCCGCCCGACCGGACCGGGTGCGCGCGGCCATCCTCGTTAACCCGGCGTTGACTCTTGCGGTCAAGACCAGGGACTTCTTTGCGCGTTCGCGCGCCGCCATCTCGAACGACGTCGACGGAAGCTGGCGCGCAGCCTTTGCCGCACGACTCATGCTCTCCACGGACACGGCGCGCCGCGCGGAGATCCTCGCGAGCGTGAGCGCCACGCCCGCCGGGATCGCAGCGGCCGCGTGGCAGGCGATGGAGCAATTCGACGGAGCGGCCGCTCTCGCTCGGGTACGTGTTCCCCTTTTGGCCATCCTCTCGGGCGACGTCGAGGGTGATCTTCGTGTCCACTGCCCCACCGCGACGGTGGGACGAACCGTGGGAGCAGGTCACTTCAACCAACTCGAAGTGCCCGAGCAGGTCAATGCGATGATCGAACGATTCCTCGCCGTGAACGGATTTTGAACGCGCTCGCGACGGTCTGAGCGGCTTGGGCCCCAACCTCCACTTCCGGCCACACCTTCAGTCTTCCTTGAAGTGATGTAAGGTGGAGACTGGGTGGCACGTATTGCCGGTGCTCGATCTCGTTGACCACCCGACCCAAAGAGAAAAACCGTGAACATAAGTAGCCAAGGCTGCGACCGAACTCGCGCAAAAACGAAATCCGAAAGAGGGACGGTGCGCATTCGACGGGCAATGGTTCGCAGGGTGGGGCCCTGGGCCGGCGTTTGCGCCGTGACGTTCGGCGCGATGCCCGCAGCCTTCGCCCAAGCCGCGAGCACGACCATTACGGTCGACGCGACCGCCGCCGGGACCCCCCTCGAGCCGATCTGGGCCTACCACGGATACGACGAGTGCAACTACACCACCACGACCGACGGCAAGGCGCTGCTGCAGACGCTCGGAGCGACCCAGCCGACTCCTCCTCCACACATTCGCTCGCACTTCTTGCTCAATACGGGAGACGGAGTGCCCTCGTTCAAGTGGGGCTCGACGAACGTGTACACCACCGATGCGATGGGCAATCCCGTTTACGATTGGACACTGATGGACGGCATCATGGATACGGTCATCGGGGCCGGAGCAGTGCCGTACGTCGAGATTGGATTTATGCCCGAAGCTTTGTCGACGAATCCAACCCCCTATCAAAACTCATCCATCACCGCGCTCAACGGCGGCTGCTTCTATCCGCCCACCGACTACTCGAAGTGGGCCGACCTCATTGCAGAGTGGGCGACCCACTCGAATGCTCGCTACAAGGGGGTCGAGACCACGTGGCAGTGGGAGCTTTGGAACGAACCAGACAATGCCTACTGGCAGGGCACGCCCGCCGAGTACGACGAGCTCTACGACTACACGGAGTCGGCGCTTCATCAGGTGCTTCCGAACGCCCCCCTCGGCGGGCCGGCCACGGCAAGCGTCGACTCCTTCTTGACGCAGTTTCTCCAGCACTGCGCGACAGGCAAGAACGCCGTCACGGGTGCAACGGGAACACGCCTCGACTTGGTGAGCTTCCACGCCAAGGGCGGCGTCGGCACGGTCGGTGGGAATGCCGAGATGAACTTGGGTCACCAGCTCACGCTCAACAGCAATGGGTTCAAGGCGGTCGCCGCGTTTCCGCAATACAAGCAAACCCCCATCGTCATCAGCGAAGCGGACCCGGACGGGTGCGCCGCCTGCATCGAGACGCAGCCCAGCTACCGCACGTCGCCCGCGTACGGAGTGTACGAGGTGGACATGATGAAGCGCACGCTCGAGCTCGAGGCGAACATCGGAGTCAACGTTCGCGGCGTCCTCGCATGGGCGTTCCTTTTCGAGGGCGAGCCTTTGTTCGCCGCGTACCGAGCGCTCGCGACCAACGGGATCGACCTGCCCGTGCTGAATGCGTTCGAGCTCTTGGGCCGCCTGGGTGGCAACACAATCCCGGTCACCAGCAGCGGGGCTCTGCCTCTCGCTTCCATCCTCGCCGATGGGGTTCGCGCGCAACCGGACATCGACGCCATGGCCACCCTGAACGGATCGCAGGTCCAGGTTCTCGTCTGGAACTATCACGATGTACTGGAGACAGTGGCGGCGTCGCCCGTGAGCCTGAGCATTCGGGTTCCCGCCAGCTTCGGGACGCTTGCCACCGTGAGCCATTTGCGCGTGGACGAGACGCACGGCGACGCTTACACGGTGTGGGTTTCGCAGGGCAGCCCCGCCACCCCGAGCCCAGCGCAGCTCGCCGCGCTGCAGCAGGCGATGGTGCCTTCTCTTCTGCAACCCGATGAAACGGTCGCCGTGACGGCGGGCGCGGTGAACGTCACGTTTGACTTGCCGCGCTTCGGGCTCTCGCTCATCACGCTGTCCGCCGGTGACACGCTCGACGGGTCGGCGCCGGGGGCCAGCGTGGGGGGCGCCGATGCGAGCACGGCGGACGGGGCAAGCGCATCGGCCGACGCCACGTCCGGCAGCCCCTCGAGCAACCCCACGTCCGGCGTGTCGGGCGTCGCCACTGCAGGGGCTGCGGGCGCGTCGGGGGCGGCCGCCTCCGGGGCGGGCGCGTCCGGGGCGGGCGCGTCCGGGGCTGCGGGCACGTCGAGCGCGACTTCCGCGGGCACGTCGGGCGTGTCCGCCCCTCTCGCGGACGGGGGGGCAAGCTCGTCGAGCGGCCCTACGGGCGGCGTGGGGGACACGGCACAAAGCGTCAGCGGCAGCCATGCCGGATGCGGTTGCGCCGTGACCCCCGCGGGGCTCACTCTCGAGACGCCTCTCGCCGCCCTGCTAGCCGTGGCGGCATGGCTGCGCCGGCGCCTCGCCGCGAAGAGAAAAAGCTGATTCTCTACGTCCCGAATCCCTAAATATGCGCTCTCGCGCGCGTCACTCAACGCCGCCGTCGTCTGCCGACGGCGCGCGGGCGCCCGCGTACGATTGAACCGAGCTGCACGTCGCGTGATACCCGCAATCGGGGCTGCCGTTCGTCGTCTCC
Organism: uncultured delta proteobacterium; assembly: GCA_963831555.1. Classification (GTDB taxonomy): domain Bacteria; phylum Myxococcota_A; class Polyangia; order Polyangiales; family Polyangiaceae; genus Palsa-1150. Next base: position 234,680 of record CAWHQT010000002.1, on the reverse strand, counting down.
GTGTACGTCAGCTGCCCCTGCATGGTGTCGCCGTCACTGCTTCCCGCCATCGTCGCTTTGATCGTGTACGCGCATTGACCGTCCGTCGCCGAATTCGCGCCCACCGCCGCCATCGTGAAGGAGCTATCGGTGACGGTACCTTGAAACTGTGGCTTGCCCCCGAGGATCAAATCGAAGAGGAGGCCCGCAACGCCAGTGACGGTTGCGCTCACATTGGCCCCCTGCTGCTGAACGTCGAAGTGGACGTCGCTGGCCGTCGAGCCGTTCGTCCAATTCGCGAACTCGCAGCCATTGGATTGATTCGTGAGGGCGATGCTGTAACTGCCGCCGATGTCGCTCGGGCTCGAACTCGACTGAAACGCACCTCCGCACGCGAACGCGAAGAGAAGAGCGCCTCCGAGGGCGGCCCACGGCAACGCCACGAAATGGCCACGCGGGCGCTTATACGAGGAGCGGACTTCCGGCACGGGCCTGATCATAGCAAAGCGCAGATCCGGCCCACCGCTTGCGCTTGCAACGCGTGCTCTTGCTCCGGCACTTTGCGCCTCGCACGTACACGTGGGGGAGCACTTCACGCCGGGATGCCGCTGGATCAATAGGGCGATTGCGCAACCTCCCCCGTCGGTAACTCGAGGAGGATATTCCCCGGAGGACTGTAATCACAAACACTGTATTGCCATTTGCCGTTCGCCACGGCGCCGAACGGCGAGTTCGTGGTGCAGGTCACGTGCGCGCAGCCCACGCCCGTCGTCGTCTTCCACACGATCTGGGTGTAGTGCCCGCACTCGAGAGCCGGCGTCGCGTCAGGCGGCGAACACGTGTTGGTCGCGTGGTCGTAGTAGGCTTCTTCGCCGATCCAGCTCTGCACGGCGGCCGCGATGCTCTCGGTGGGCGCGCCGGCCGCGATGTTTTCGCCGACTCCGAGGGCCGATCCCCCGAGGGCCTTGTAGTCGGCCGTGCGGTTCGGGTTGTGCTCGTAGTTGCACTTGTTCGCGTAGTCGAGCGCCACCTGCGCCGCGATCGGGTCGCAGACGAGGTGCGGCTCTCCGGCGTCGACGGCATCGCGCGCCGCGTTCATCGGCGTGAGCCACACCGATTGATCGGCGCAGAGACCCGCGTCGCCCGCCACGACGCCCGCGTCGGAGGCGATGTCCACGGTCGCGTCGCGAGATGCGCCCGCGTCGGCGCTCGATCCGCCACCGCCTGATCCGCTGCCGGCGCTCGAGTCACTCCCGCGGCCCGAGGCGCCGCTGGGCGCGCTCTCTCCAGAACCGCCGTCACGCCCCGCGTCATCCCCGGACCTAGGGGCGCCACCGCCGTCGGCCGGGCCATTCTCGAGGACCGAAGCCACGGGGGCCTCGGGGCTGCTGGAGCACCGGGTGGAAAGCGCGCCGAAAGCGAGGACGCCAAAAGCGGCAAACGCGAAATGCCGACGCATCACGCGAAGGTTGACTCAACGGCAATCCCACCGCTCATGCTTTGTGCGTCGGGGCCACGATGGAGACTTCGGACGAGCCCGGGATGATTCGTTATGCGCTCGGGACAGACTTTTACCGTCGCGCCTTGAACGTGTTCCTGCGCGCAATCACCGCGGCGCGGGCCGGACAGAGGCTTCCCGCGCGTGCACCGCGACGGCAATCGCTCCCAGAAGCACCGCGAGCGGCGCCGTGGCCAAGGGCGCGATGCCAAACGCAATTCCCATCAACGCCGCGATCCCCGGACTGGCCCCGAGCGCAATCGCAACGCGCACCCGCATACGCGTCGTGTGAGCGATGACCAGCGCCTCGGCGGCGTCCCGGACGTCATCGCTCGCGAGCGCGATGGCCCATTCCCCTGGAGTCGATCCCGCGGCTCCCATCGCGACGGCCACGTCCGCCGCGCCGAGAGCCCCGTCGTCAATCGCAGGATGGCCGATGACGCCGATGACCCCGCCGCCCTCCGCGAGCGCGCGCACTTCGGCGCCTCGATCCGCAGGCAGGACTTCGGGCCGCACATGGTCGATGTCCAGCGAGCGTCCGATCGTCTCGCACGTGTCGCGCGCCTCTCCGCTCAGAAGGACCGGCTCGATGCCCGTGTCGAGGAGCTTCTGTACCGCCGCGCGCGCGCCGGTGCGGAGGCCATCCTGGAGCGCGATGAGCCCCACGAGGCGGTCGCCCGTGGCCACGAGCAGCACGCTGCGGCCCTGGGCCTCGAGTTCGCTCACGCGCGCATCCGCCATTGCGCCTCCGATCTTTTCTTCGAGCATGATGGCCCGCCCTCCGACCACGAGCCGCTCGCCCGTCGACGCCAGCGCCGTGACCCCGAGCCCGGCGCGCACCGTGGCGTTGCGGACGTGATCGGCGCGAACCCCGCGTGTCCGCGCCGCCCGGAGAATCGCGGCGGCGAAGGGGTCCGTCGACGCCGTCTCCGCGCCGGCGGCCAGCGAGAGGAGGCGCGCTACATCGTCCGCTTCGGCTTCGCCGCCCGTCCGATCGGGCCCCCGTCCGCCGCCGAGCGGCTCGACCGCGACGATCTCCGGCTCGCCCAAGAGCACCGTGCCGCGCGCGCTCAAAACGGCCACGTCCACCGCTCCGGCGCGTTCGAACGCACGCGGATCCTTGTACGTGATGCCCCCCGCCAGCGCCTCCAGGTGGGCGCGCGCGAAGTGGAGCCCCACGAACGAAGGAACCGCCCGCGCTGCGAAAGCGAGGGCGGCCGCGGACATCGACGCGACGATCTGGACGGGCGTAGCGTTTGCCGCAAACGCTGCGATGCCCACGAGCGCTGCGGCCGCCGGCGTGCCGCGCTCGACGGCGAGGCGCAGCGTGCGGGCGGTCGGCGCGGCGACGTCGATGCGCGCCGATGGAACCGACAGAAGCCTGACCCACGCGCGTTCGCGGCCCGACCAGGTCGTCGTCAGCCGAAGACGACTCGAGAGGACCCTCGCGCCCGCGACAACGGGGTCTCCTTCGCGCCGCATGACTTCGACGCGCGCGTCGAGCCAGGGTACGACGCGCGCTTCCCCGGCGATGACCGTCGCGTCGACGCCTACGATCTCTCCGGCGTCGACGACAATCTGTTCGCCGGCGCGGATTTCGGCGGCCGGCCGATGCGCGGTGCCGTCGCCGTGAAGCACCCGCACCTGGACGTCCAGCGCGCTCTCGATACGCTCGCGCGCGGCCTGAACGCGTGCACGACCCCGGAGGACGAGACGCTCGATGGCAATCGCCACGGCGCAAGAAAGCCCGGCGAAGACCGCGATCCCCACCGCGTGCGGATCGTGCGACCACGCCGCGGCGCATGTTGCAAGGACCGCCGCCGCCGCGGGAAGGAGGACGACCAGGGCGCGCGGATCGGCGGGATCCGGTCCGGCGCGCGAGATGCGCACCAGAAGCGCCACCCAAGCCCCCACGGCGAGCGGAACGCGGGCCCTATCGGCGACCGATCCGAGGAGCTCCATCGCCGGAACGAGGGCGCCGAGGACGATCCCGACGACATCGATCGCGAGCAAAACATGCTCGGCGCGTCGCTCGCCCGCGCGAGGGGCGGGAGCGCGGGGCCGCGGAGGCAACAACGCCGGCGCTTCGGGCGGAGCCGTGGAGGGGCGCGGAGGTTCTAGGGGCCAGGAAGGCGGTCGGGCCGCGAAATGTGGAGGTTCGAACGCCACCGCGGGAGGCTGCGCCGTCGCGACTTCGTCCTCCGGGAACCGGCCGAGCGCGCGCTGGTATTGGTCTTTGCAAGGCGGCCCGCAAAAGTAGTGAAACCGTCCGTCGAAGATCGCCACGTGGCCTGCGCGCAGCGGATCCACCGCCCGTCCACATCCAGAGCAGACGGACTCGGGTGCATTGGCCATTCGAAGGCCGTCAATTGCTCCCCTCGCCACGCGGACTGTCAAGGAGGGCGTTGCACCGCCACAGAGGTCAGGCCGCGCCGCGCGCGGGGGCGAGCTCGCTGAGGACGCGGCGCACGGCGCGAACGCCTTCCTCCAGCTGCGCCGTAGAGACCACGAGCGGGGGCGCGAAACGAAGGACGCGCTCGCCCGCCGCCGACAAGAGCACGCCCGCGTCTTGCACGTGCGCGAGCACGTCGCGCGCGAGCCAACCCGGCCGCAGCACCAAGCCCCACAGAAGCCCTTGCCCGCGCGCGCTCTCGCAGACGTGCGGCAGTTCCCGCACCAATTGCGCGAGCATGGCTTCGAGCGCCGCTCCTTGCGCTCGCGCGGCGTCGACGAGGCCTTCGGCGTCGAGGATTCGAATCACGGCGAGCGACGCCGCGCTCGCGAGCGCATTGCCTCCGAACGTGGATCCGTGCAGCCCCGGCGGCAACGCCCCCGCAAGGGACTCGCGCGTCAACATGGCGCCGATCGGAAAGCCGCCGCCAAGCCCCTTCGCGAGCGCGACGGCGTCGGCGCGCACCCCGCTTCCCTCGCCGCCCAAGAAAGTCCCGAGCCTACCTACGCCGGTTTGCACCTCGTCCAGCAGGAGAAGCGCGCCGTGCGCGTCTGCAATGCCACGAAGGGCCGCGAGAAATCCCGCCGGGGCGGGCACAACACCCCCTTCGCCTTGCAGGGCCTCGACGATTATTGCGCAAACATCCGAACCCATCGCCCGCTCGACCGCGCCGGCGTCCCCATAGGGGACGTGCGTCACAGGTCCCAACGGGCCGAAGCCCTCGCGGTACTTGGCCGTTCCGGTCAGCGAGAGCGCACCAAGAGTGCGCCCGTGGAACGCATTCTCGAAGGCCACCACACGGACGCGCTGCGCTTGTCCCCGCCCGAAGAAGTGATGGCGAGCGAGCTTGAGCATCGCTTCGTTCGCCTCGGTGCCTGAATTGCAGAAAAACGCGCGCGCGTAGCCGGTACGACGGCAAAGCTCGTCGGCCAATCGAATGTTGGGCTCGTTGTAAAAGTAGTTCGAAACGTGCATGAGCGCCGCGGCCTGGTCGGCGATCGCGCGCGCCAGGATCGGATGGCTATGACCTACGGAGCACACGGCGACGCCCGCGCAGAGGTCCAGCCATCGACGGCCGTCGGCGTCGAACAATTCGCAGCCACGGCCGCGAACGAACGCGATCGGCGCAGGCTTATAGTTCGGGTACAGGCGCTCGCGCGCCAGGGCGACCAGGTCCGAGTTGGAGGACATGCCTTGCAACTAGCATATGTCCCGCCGCCGCCGCTCTACGAACGGAGTGCAGGGCTCCCCGCCCCGATCACCGGTAGTGGCGGCGATACGCATGATATCGGTAGCCGTAGTGGCCATACCAATGCCTGTAGGCCGGCCCGTAGCGATGCCAATGGTTGACGAATCCCACGTAAAACGGAGAAGTCACAGGCACCCAGTACACGGCTCCATTCTGGTAGTAATAAGGATGGCCGACCTCGTCGTAGTAGACGACGTAGCCGTCGTAATACTGCGGTTGATATCCGCTGTCGGCATACTCAGGCGGCGGGACTTCTTCCGCGTAGCAACCGGATCCCGCTGGGGCAAAACCGACGATGAGCAGGGGAAGGATGAGTGTACGAAGGCTTGGCATGGGTTCCTCGCTTGTATTCGTGCGCCGCGGCTGAAAGCGCCCGCGGTTTTCGCCGCCAGGGATGACCTCTTGGTTAGCGTCTTCAGTGCCGCAGCAGGCCGCAGCAGCAGTGTTGGATAGCAACATCCGCGCCTCTCTTCACAAACAACCCGGGTTACTCTGAAGATGTGGCCGGAAATGGGAGTTGGGGGGCTCGGGGGGAGAGGATCTCCCCCCAAACCTGGCTCATGAACGAGCTGCCCGGCATTTCCGGGCAGCTCTAGAGTCCCGCTCCGGCTTGCCTCCGGCAAGGAGGCGAGCGAACGAAGCGAGTCGAACCGGAGCGAACCGCTCAGGGTGACAAGCGGCCCTTTACTAAGCAGGAACCGGGCCGAACCGGCCGCGGTCGACGTCGGCGATCGCTTCTTCGATCTCCGCGACCGAGTTCATCACGAAGGGGCCATATTGCACGATCGGCTCATGGATCGGCTCGCCGGCGAGGATAATGACGTGCGCGTCCTCCGTCGCGCTCAGCTCCAGCCGCTCGCCGTCATTGGCAAAAAGAACGAGCTCACCCGCGTTGGCGGTCATCTCGCCGGTGCTCACCACCCCGCGGGCCACGACGGCTAGCGCGTTGTAGGTTGCCGGCAGCGTGACAGGCAACTTGCCGCCGGCGTGGAGACGCACATCGAGCATGGTGATCGGCGTGAAGGTGCGGGCCGGGCCACGCGCGTCTTCGTAGTCCCCCGCGATTACGCGCACCGTGCCCCCGGGGAGAGCCACGCTCGGGAATTGGCTCGACCGAAGGCCCTGGTACCCGGGGGGGGCGGTCTTGTCCTTGCGGGGCAGGTTCACCCAAAGCTGCATCATGTGGAGGCGGCCCCCGCGTCGGGTTAGCTCCTCCTCGTGGTACTCCTCGTGGAAAATCCCCGAGGCAGCCGTCATCCACTGCGCGTCGCCCGGGCCGATGACGCCGGCGTGGCCCGCGTTGTCGCGGTGAGCGACGGACCCCTCCCAGGCAAGAGTGACGGTCTCGAAGCCCCGGTGCGGATGCCAACCAACGCCACGCTTGCCGCGCGCCAGAGGGGAGAAATCCTTGGGTGGTCCGTAGTCCATCAGCACGAACGGACTCACCCTGGACGAGGGGAGCTGTGCGCTCGGGAAATATGTCGAGACGTGGAATCCATTGCCGACCCAATGGAACGTGGTGCTGCGGTGGACGCCCTCGACGCTGCGCAGGCGGGACGCCTGGGGCGAAGCGCCGTCGTTTGCCAGGGGGCGATCGATAGCGGTCGTGGAGTTCATGGGTGGGATCTTAACCATTCTGTAGGCCTATGCCGCCGCGACCGGAAGGAGGCACAGTCTGGCACGCGGGGTCCCTCGGGAAACCCGCAAAATAAGCCAAAACCGGCTTGGCAGGAGCAGTGCAGTAGCCACGTGCAGAAGACTCGAGCATGACGGTCCGCCGCTGGCGGTCGCGGTCCGCGCTTCGAGTCAACGGGAGTCTCCCCTATGTTCACCTACCGCAGTCATCGCATGTTCCGCGCTCAGTCCATTCGGACCTCACTCACCGCTCTCGTCATGATGGGAGCGGGCCTTACGCCGGGCGTGGCGCGGGCGGACACGGCGTGTTCCGTCGACGGCGACTGCACCAAGGGCTTCACGTGCCAGCCGTCGGCCATTTCAACGTGTCCCGCGCCGGCGCCTTGTCGCGCCGACGGTCCGTGCGACGCGTCGGCGCCCGTTTGCACATCCGTTCCGACCGACTCCACGTGCCAACCCGGGCCTTGCGCCGCCGATTCGGATTGCGCTTCGGGCATGGTCTGCCACGCGGACACGTACGAGTCGTGCGGCGCGGCGGGGTCTGCCCCGTGCGTGAGAGGAGACGAGTGCCCCCCGCCTCCGCCGCCGCCCACGTGCACCACGGTGACCGAGCCGAGTGTGTGCGTGCCGAAGTACGAGCTGCCCTGCAAGGTCGACGCGGACTGCGGGGACCACTTCACGTGCGTGCCGGACACTTCGACGACGTGTTGGGCGTCGGGAGGTGGGGGGACGGTCACCGGCGGCGCGGCCGGCACGGGGACGGTCACCGGCGGCCCGGCCACGGGCGCGCCCCTTACGGGAACGACCGACGACCCGGCCGATGCGACGCCCGTGGCGCCCGGGGTGACGGGCAATGCCCCGATTCCATCGCAAGATGCGGGTCCGGCCCCGACCGGGGGCTGCACCACGACGACGCTGCCGACGTCGAGCTGCCAGGTGAATACGATCGCGTGCAGCACGGACGCCGAGTGCCCGTCGACGTGGACGTGCGTGGACATTGCCCCGGTCTTCAGCGGCGTCGCATGCGCGGTACCCGCAGCGGTGGTCGACGGCTCCGCGGGCGAAGGCATCACGGCACCGATTCTGGGCTCGTGTACCTTCGATGCCGGCCCGGCACCTCTCGCCAAGATGCAATGCCAGCCCCCTTACCCGACGTCAGGAACGGCCCGGTTCGCCGTTCCGGTAGCCACGGCCGGATCGGCGTCGAACGGAACGGGAGCCAGCGGATCGGCGTCGAGCGGATCGACGTCGAGCGGATCGACAGCGACCGGATCCCCGTTGAACGGATCCGGATCGACCGCCGGAACCGGGGGCCCCACCGGAAACCCCGCCCCGGGTGGAGCCGCTGCGACTCCACCGGCGGAGCCGGCCGCGGGCACGGAGGCGTCAGGAGGGTGCCAGACGAGCCGCTCGCCGGCCGGTCCGGCGTCCGGTGGGCTCATGGCCCTCGTTGGACTCGCCGGCCTTGCCTTTCAACGCCGCCGACGGGGCGTCTAGTCGGAGACCCTTGTCACCCTGAGCGCTTCGCTCCGGCTTTGCCTAGTTGAGGACAAGGGTCACCCTGAGCGCTTCGCTCCGGCTTTGCCTAGTTGAGGACAAGGGTCACCCTGAGCGCTTCGCTCCGGCTTTGCCTAGTTGAGGACAAGGGTCACCCTGAGCGCTTCGCTCCGGCTCGACTCGCTTCGCTCGCTCGCCTCCGCTCTCGCAGCCGTGAAGGCACGGCACGTCGAAGGGAGCGATGCCGCTCCCTTCGAGCATCCCACCAGGAAGAGACGCTCGGTTTCCACGTGCGTGTCGGCCGCGGGTGGGGGCTACGAAGGTGTTCGACGGGGTTGCGCGCGATGAAGAACCAGGGAGCGTTCGTGCCGAACGGACCCACGAGCGGCTGGCCATCGTCAACCGCCCGGTGCAGTCCCTCCCGAGAGAGCGCGCTTCTTCACGATCGTCTCCGCGATTCTCGGCGAACCCTTCGCCCATCGCGGCGTTCGCCACGTAGCGCGGCGGGAGCGTGAAGCGCGCGAGGCTTGCACGCACGTTCGCCACGCCGAACGTCGTCCGGAACGCCGCGAAACACGCGGCGTCGTTGCCGCTGTCGCCGATGAACGCGAAGCGAACGAGGGCGGCCGCGGGGTCCTGCCCGAGCTCGCGCGTGCAGAAGCGCAGCGCGCCCGTCGCTTTGTCGTCCGCGTCGAACGTCGCGTGCAAATGAATGCTCGACTGCAACGAGCGCGCCCCCGCGCGGGCGATCTCGTCCACGATGGCACGCACGCGGTCCGCCTCCAGCGTCCTGCGCTCGCCGATGTCCCACGTCACGTCGCTCCGGCGGGCGTCGTTGTCATCGGTCAGGGAGGCCTCGGGGACCACTTCGCGCACCCGGTCGACCAGGCGCGCGAGGCGGACGCGGCGCCCGCGCCGCTCGGAATCGTCGCAGAGGTCACGCCTCGCAATACCTGCCCCTTCGCGGACGAGGTGCACCGCGCCGTTCTCCGTGACGCATCCGCGGACGGGCCATTGGCGGGCGATGACCTCCCCCCACCCACTCGGACGCCCCGTTACCCCGACGAGGGCCAATCCCGCATCGCGGAGCTTCCACATCGCGTCATAGGCCATTCGTGTCAGGAGGCCGTGCGTGAGAACCGTATCGTCCAGATCGAAGAGCACGCCGCGAAGCCCACCGGCCTCCAACGGCGTCAACCTCGATAGGGGCCGCACGGGACAGAGGATGATTAGCGCGTGATCAACGCGGTTTCACGAGGGCCAGCAGCGCTTTCAGGTAGAGCCCCTCGCCGAACGCCGCCGGGACGGGATGATCCGGGCCCTGAAACCAGCGTTCGAGAACCGTCGCATCGGCGTTCGCGCGGGTCGCCCCCGTCGCCAAGGCGCGCGTCAACTCGGCCAGGTCGACCGCCGCCGAACACGAACAGAGAACGAGGAGGCCTCCCGGACGGGTTGCGCGGCACGCATTCTCGGCCAGCTTGGAGTACGCGACGAGCGCTTGTTCCCGGGCACCGCGCGTGGGCGCCAGGCGCGGCGGATCGACGATGACCACGTCGAACGCCCCGTTGGCCTCCCGCAGGGCGCGGCGTGCGTCGCCCTTGACGAACCGGATGCGATCGCTCACCCCGTTGAGGGCAGCGCATTCGGCGCCCACCTCGAGCGCACGAGCGCTCTCGTCCACGGCGACGACCTCGCTCGCTCCGCCGCGCGCCGCCGCGATGGCAAATGCGCCCACGAAGCAATACGCGTCGAGAATGCGCTTGCCGTTCGCAAGCTCCTCGATGCGCCCTCGCAGTCCGCGCTGGTCGAAATAGAAGCCCGTTTTTTGGCCGAGCTCGAGCGGGACGCGGAACCTGAGGCCCCGCTCGACGAAGTCGAGCGCCTTCACGTCGTCCCCCCGAACGACGCCCGAGGACGGAACGAAACCCTCCGTCTTGGCGGTTTGCGCGCTCGTTCGGTCGACGATCGCGCGCGGCCCCACCGCCGCCAGGAGCGCTTCGTGAACCTGGGATTCGCGCTGTTTCATTCCGAGCGTGCCCATCTGAATCACGAGCACGTCGCCGTATCGGTCCACAATGAGCCCCGGCAACCCGTCCCCTTCCGCATGAACGAGGCGATAGCCCGTGTTGGCCGACGGACCCGAGGGTTCGCTGCCGGGGACCGGCTCGGCCCGGAGGCCGAGCGTCCCGCGCAGCGCCGCGGCCTGCTCGACCCGAGCGCGAAAAAAAGACCCGTCGAGCCGGGTCGTCGCGTCCCGAACGAGCAGCCGCACCGGGATAGCCGATCCCGGAGAGTAAAAGCCGCGCCCGAGGAGGTTACCGCGCGGATCGACGACGCTGACCTCGTCGCCCGCAACGGCCCCCCCGTCAATCCGGTCCACCGCTTGCGCGTACACCCATGGGTGGCCTGCCCAGACCGGCTGCACGTGCCCCCGCTTGAGCCGCACGACGGGCATCCTTCGGGCGGCTATAGGACGTGCGCCGCAAGGTGTCGACGATTACTGCGCCGGACGAACGCGCGGCTGCGGAGTCAGCGGGGTCATTTGATTTTCGCCCTCACGCGGCCCAAGCTGGTGGCGGTGCCTGGCACTCGCGTTGCACCGGACTCGACCCGCAAGCGACCGCGCCAGGATCCAAGGATCGACCGCTGTTGCCGCTTCGCCTTTTTCGGGCGAACTAGAATGACTGGAAGCGCCTTACTCGGGAGGGCATGTTCGCCATGACGAAAGCCATTCTTTCCTCGCTTGCCGCCTCAGGGGCCCTGGCCATCGCGCTGGCGTTGCCGGCGACGGCAGCCGCGCAATCGGCGCCGAGCGAAGCGTCGTGCCCTCCGGGGAGCTGGTTTTGCGCAGATTCGGCGCAAGACCCGCAGCCTTCGCCGGCGCCCACGCCAAGGTCCGCGGCGCCTCTTGAGCCGTTGCCTGATCCCGACCAAGACGCGGAACCTCCTCCGCCTCCGCCTCCACGCCCAAGGTCCGCGCCACCACCACCTCCTCCGTACGAGCCTCCGCCCGGCATGGAAGAACGTCCCGAAGAGCCTCCCCCTTACGCCTATAGGCCCCATCGCCGGCCCCTGTCGCCGCCGCGCGAGTGGGGACTGAGCTTGCACCTCGACGGCGCGGCACTCGGGCGCGGCGCGGGCACCACCTCCGCCGGAATGGGCGGTGCGGGGCTGGGGCTGCGCTTCAAGCCGAACCGGCGCGTCGGCATCGAGGCGGACCTCGATATCCTCGGAGGAACGGATTACCTGGGCGATAACCGCACGGAGACGGCCCTGTCGTTCAACGGCCTCCTCTATTTGAATCCGCTTTCGCCCGCGCAGGTCTATTTGCTTGCGGGCTTCGGGTGGTCCGGCGCGCACGTAACGTCTTGCGATCCGGCTTCCTCGGCCTGCCCCGTCGGCAATGTGGATGAGCAATATTCCTACTTCGGTGGGCAGCTCGGGATTGGCCTCGAAGTGCGGCTGAGCCGGCTCTTCGCGCTCAACGGGGACGTCCGGGGATTCGTTCGGACGCGCACCGACGACAAGGCGCAGTCGCAACCGGAGTTCGTGGACGCCAATGGTCGCTCGACGAACACGTCCGGGGGCGCCCTCTTCACGGGCGGGATGACACTCTATTTCTGACGCGCGTGCGGCGTTGGGGTTTCGTTTTCGTTGGACGCGCAACGAAACCGATCGCCTGCGATTGTTTGATGGCACATCGCGGGCGGTGCGCGAGTTTGGGCGAAGCCCAAGGGACCTGTCTAGTGTACCGCCCGCTCGAGCAACGAAACCGATCGCCTGCGACTGTTTGATGGCACATCGCGGGCGGTGCGCGAGTTTGGGCGAAGCCCAAGGGACCTGTCTAGTGCACCGCCCGCTCGAGCAACGAAACCGATCGCCTGCGATTGTTTGATGGCACATCGCGGGCGGTGCGCGAGTTTGGGCGAAGCCCAAGGGACCTGTCTAGTGCACCGCCCGCTCGAGCAACGAAACCGATCGCCTGCGATTGTTTGATGGCACATCGCGGGCGGTGCACTAGTCTCGCGCCATGCACGCTCGAGGCCTCGACTTCGACCAGAATCAGGTGCTCGTCATGGTGCTCGCGGGGGGCGAGGGCAAGCGTCTCTATCCGCTCACGCTCGACCGGGCAAAGCCCGCGGTCCCCTTCGCGGGCCGCTACCGCATCATCGATATCGTTCTCTCGAACTTCGTCAACTCGGGCCTCAGCAAAATCAAAGTACTCACGCAGTACAAGAGCGCTTCGCTCGAGGAGCACATTGCGCGCAATTGGCGCCTGGCGCCGGTCCTCGATCAATTCATCGAGGCCATCCCCGCACAGCAGCGAACAGGCAAGGTCTGGTACCGTGGCTCGGCCGACGCCGTTTGGCAATGCCAGCACGTCATCGACGACGAGCAGCCCGAGCTCGTGTGCATCTTCGGGGGGGACCACGTTTACAAGATGGACGTGCGCCAGATGATCGCGTTTCACCAGGAGTCGCGGGCCGAGGCCACGGTCGCGGCGATCCCGGTTCCGCGCGAAACGGCGCGCGAATTCGGCGTACTCGAGGTGAGCGAAGGGGGCCGCATCGTCGCGTTCCACGAGAAGGTCGAGAATCCGCCTCCGATGCCCGGGGACGAGAGCCGGTGCCTCGCCTCGATGGGGAACTACGTTTTCCGCCGCGAGGTGCTCGTGCGCGAGCTTCAGGAGGACGAAAACCTCGAAGACAGCCGCCACGATTTCGGCGCAGACATTCTCCCGCGTTTGGTCAAGAAAGGCGCCGCCGTCTTCGCGTACGACTTCGCCACGAACCTCGTGCCAGGCGAAGAGCAGGGACAAAACGTCGGCTACTGGCGCGACATCGGTACGATCGATGCCTACTGGGAAGCGCAAATGGATCTCATCGAGATCCACCCGCAGTTCAATCTCTACAACGTTCGCTGGCCCATCCGAACCGGCGCGACGCATGACCCGCCCGCCAAGTTCGTCTTCCGTGACGAGGCGCAGGCGCGCGTAGGGATTGCGACGGACTCGATGGTCAGCCACGGATGCATCATCTCGGGCGGGCGGATCCATAGGAGCGTTCTCGGCATCGGCTGCCGGGTCAACTCGTTCAGCGAGGTGGAGGAGAGCGTGCTCTTCGAGCGCGTTCGGGTCGGCCGTCACGCGAAGATTCGGCGCGCGATCATCGACAAGGACGTGGAGATCCCTTCAGGCACGGTCATCGGTTTCGACCGCGAAGCCGACCGGCAGCGGTTTCACGTCACCGAAAAGGGCACCGTCGTCATCCCCAAGCGCGCCAAGCTCGACGCGCTCCTCTGAGCGAGCGCGGGCCCGCGCGAGCCACCTCGAACGAAAGCGAACGCACGAACTATGGGACGCACCGTCATCGTGGGTGACGTTCACGGCTGCCGGTACGAGCTCGACGTGCTCCTCGCGCGGGTGCAGTTCTCGGCGGGTGAAGACCGCCTGGTCCTCGTGGGGGACCTCGTGATACGCGGTCCCGATCCGCACGGGGTTCTCGCGATGATCGACCGTCTGGGCGCGGTCGCGGTGCGGGGCAATCATGAGAACAAGCTGCTTGCCATCCGGGCCGGCGCGAGCGGGAGCGGTGAGCACGCACAACTCGCCGCGGACCTTTCGGCGCGCGAGTGGGCCATCCTGGAAGCGATGCCGCTCTGGCTCGATCTGCCCGATCACGGAACGCGCGTCGTGCACGCGGGCGTCGTGCCCGGGCAAGAGGTCCAGACGACGCCACCGGAGGCAATTTTCACCATGCGCGCCGTCGACGCGGCCGGCCGATGGAACGCGGACAAGGGCGCACGGCCCCTCTGGGGCTCGCTCTACGAGGGCCCGCCTCACGTCATCTTTGGGCACAACGCCCTGTCCGAGCCGCAGATTCACCCTTGGGCGACGGGGATCGACACCGCGTGCGTATACGGCGGACGCCTTTCCGCCGTCGTCCTGCAAGCCTCGGAGGCCATGCCGCAAGGGGAGAAGGCTCGCGAAAGGCTGGTCAGCGTGGCCGCGCGTCGGGCGTATTCCGAGTCGAAGGGAGGCGTCTCTCGATGAGCGGGGCGCCGGTCGCCCGCGGCGGTCATGCCGACAGCCCCGGAGACGAGCCGCGCTATCCGTACGTGGTGGTCGCCGTCCCTGCGCACGACGCTGACGAAGCCGGGGCGCTTCTCTTCGAGCTCGGCGCTCGGGGGGTCGAACAGCGCGACGGGACGACGATGGCACAGGCCGAGGGTCCACGCGTTACGCTCATCGCGAGCTTCGAGGACGCCTCTCTTGCCAGCGCCGCCGCCGGCGCCGTGCCGCAGGGTTGGTCGGCCCGCGTGGACGCCGTCGTCGGGGATGCGTGGCGCGACGAATGGAAAAAGTACTTCGAGCCCTTTCGCATTTGTGGAGCCATCGTCGTTCGGCCGCCGTGGCGCGACTACGAGGGCGGCCCGGGCGACCGCGTCATCGTCCTGGAGCCCGGACGCGCCTTCGGAACGGGCCTGCACGAGACCACACGGCTCGTGGCGGAGGTGCTCTCGGACCACGCGGAGAGCCTCCGCGGATCGGCGGTGCTCGACGTCGGCTGCGGAAGCGGGATCCTCTCGCTCGTTGCGCTCGCCCTCGGCGCCGCGACGGCACGCGCCGTCGACGTGGATCCGGAGGCCGTGCTCGTCACGCGCGAGAACGCCGTGCGCAACGCGCTGTCGAGCCGCGTGCATGCCGACGAAACGAAGGTGGCGGCGATCGCCGATCGCTACAGGACCGTGGTGGCCAACATCGAGGCGGCTCCCCTCGTCGAGTTGTCTCCCGCGCTCGTGGCCCGCGTGGCCGCCGGCGGCCGCCTCATTCTGAGCGGAGTTCTTGCGGAGGACATCGCACCGGCGCAGTGGCAGGAGGTCCGACGAGCGTACGGCGCGCTTCGCTTGGAAGAGATTCGCCGTAAGGGAGAGTGGATCGCGGCGGTCTTTCGCGCGTGAGGGCCCGGCGCGTTCCCGTCGCCAACTTGACCCCCGGCGAGCGGCGGCTCGAGGGCGCCGTGGCCCATTATTTGACGCGCGTGCTGCGCCTTCGCGCGGGCGATGCGTTCGTGGCGTTCGATCCCAAAAGCGGCCACGAGGCGGACGCCACGACGATCCGCGACGAAGGCAATTCAGTGATCGTACGGTTCGACGCGCCACGCGAGGGTGGACCACGCGCCTTCGAGAGCCTCACGTGGGTGCAGGCGATCGCCAAGGGAAACAAGTGCGACGCGATCGTTCGCGACGCCACGGAGCTCGGCGCGACGCGCATCGCGGTGGCGGTCACGGAGCGAAGCGTCGTACGGCTCGACCCGCCGCGCGCCGGCGCGCGTCAGGCCCGATGGTGCAAGATTGCCGAGGAGGCCGCCCGGCAAAGCGGAAGAAGCGAGGCGCCAAGGGTCGACGCGCCCGCGGACTGGGGCCACGTGGTCGCGGGGGTCGACGAAGCCGCCGCGCGCTTCTGTCTCTGGCAGGGGGCGGGTGCGCCTCTCGCAAGGCCGCTCTTCGACGCGCTGTCGCGCCGTGCCCCCCTGGCTTTCGCTTGTGGCCCCGAGGGCGGCCTGACCTCCAGCGAAGTCGCCCTCGCCGAGCACTGCGGGTGGACCGTCGTCACCCTCGGCCCCTTGACCCTCCGAACCGAGACCGTCGCCGCCGCCGTGCTGGGAGCGGTCCGCGTGTGGACAGGCTTGGACTAGACTCCCGTCAGGAAGAGGAGCCTTGCGGTACGTTGAAACCCCGGCGCTCGCTCCGTGCTCGATCGAATCGCTCTCCACCAAACTCGCCTGCGAACTCCCGGGCTCAGCCTGGACGGGAAGGGCGTCGCGCTCGGCGCGAGAGGCGTCATCCTCCTGCCATCGGTCGATCGGTTGGTGGGGCTCTTGGCCATCTACTGCCGCGAGCGCTCGATCGAAGACCTGATACCGACCCTGGCGATGCGCGTCGTTCGGTCCAAACTCGGAACGCGCGAGGTGACGTTCGAATGTGCAGCCGAGTCGAGCGACCGGATGGACCGACTGGCCGAATCGGCCCGGCTCGTCGGGGGCCTCGCCTTCACCGGGACGACCCGTCACTTCGTTCGCTACCGCGACGGAGCGGCGCCGTTCGGGTACGACGCGGTCGATCTCCTCGCGACCGATGCGCCGCTCGCCCTCTATCACGATCACTTTTCGCAAGGCTACGAGGTCGAGCAGAGCCTCGAACTCCACGCGCTCTTGCTACGGCTGACGCCGCGCAGAGACGCGTCGACGAAGGGCGAGGGGGGGCCGCGCATCCTCGTCGCCGAACAAGGGCTCGGTCCCGCGCTGGTGCACTATCTCGCTCGCTCGGAGGTGCCTGGGCAGGTGTGCGTGGCCGAATGGCCGCCCTCGAGCGCGCTCGACGTCACCGCGGTCCGTCGCTGGGTCCTGCGCGTTTCGGAGCTTCCCGAAAGGATGCGGCCGCTCTTCCACACCACGCCGGGGATCCATTGTTTTGTTCCTTCCGGTCGGGGCGTGGCGGTCGAAGCGGGGTTCCGGCACCCGATCGAGCTCCGCGCGTGTCCCGTCTTCGACCCCGCGGGCCTCGTGTTGCTTCGTGGGCGCGGCGGCGAACCCTGGATCGTCGAACGCATGCCGCCGATGGGTGACATCGCGACCCTCGCGCGCATCGAGCTCCGCGGTAGCCCCGAGCAACCCGCGCCCGGGAGAGCTTCGCCGGAACCGGCATCGCCCGTCCGCGTTCGATTGCGCCTCGTCGCTTCGAGCCAACCGTGGCGGCGGGTGACGGCCACGTGGATCTCGCTGGCCGATTTTCCGCTCTTGAGACGCCTGGCATACGCTCTTCCACGCGCGACCATCGCGCGGACCGAGATCGCCCTCACGCCGCGCGGAGCCCTGCTCCGCTCGATCGCGGGGATCGATGGGATTCCGGTCGGCACGTTTTACGTCGAGGTCCACCCGCGTCTGTATGTTCCGGCGGGGCACCAGGTGGTGCCCGCCGTGTCGCCGGAGGTTCTCGCGCGCGCGCTCGACGTCTCGGAGTCTCGCGTGCTCTTCATCGACACCGATTCGAGCGCGCTCGCGGTCGACCCCGCCGCCTTCAGCCCACTCGAGTTCGCGCTGCTCGAGGCCCCTGCGTGGGAGAAGGCGGTCGGCGAAGCGATTTCAAAGACTCTGGAAGGCGCAATCGAACTGAACGTGGCGACCACCGGGATGGGTCTCCTGCGCGGCTTGCGAGGACGGGACCTCGGCGGCGACGCCGACACGCCGCGTGCGGACGAATGACGAGCCGCCCGATGGACCTCGACGCCACGTGCCGGCGCCTCCACGAGGACATGATCGCGCCGTTGGTTCTGGGAGGCGCCGTGCGGACGAGCCATGCCATCGGAGTGCGAGAAGCCCTCGCTCTGGGCAACCGGCGAGCCCCCGACCCAAAGCTCGCCTCGCGGGTCCAGGCTGCGCGCCTGCGAAGCGCAAGGCGACTCGCTCCTGTCGACTCGGTGGCCGCCGAGAATGCGGGGGATTGGGCGATCAGCGCAGCCCTCCACGACATCTTCCAGGCGGTCAACCCCGGGTTTTCGACCCCGCTGCGACGGCGCTTTGCGGTCCGAATTCTCGAAGCGGCGGCGGCGATCCTCGAGCGCGTCACAGCCGCGGCGACTTCGGGCGAAGCCCTCTCGCGACACACCTGGTTGGCCCGCGTCTTCGAAGTACGGAGAATCGACACGTTCGTGTCGTGGTGGTCGGGCTCGCAGACGTTCTTCGGGCGAGACCCTCCGGCGCGCATTCGTGCATGGCCGAACCTGCGCCGCGTGGAGCTCGCAAAAAAGAGTCTCGGACTGATGGATCTCGCGCCGGTGGCCGTGGATCGTCGGCACCTCGATGCTTGTGTCACGTCGCTGCTCTCACGTACGCCGTTGACGGACATCGCAACCTGCGCGCGAGGCCAGCCGGCCTTCGCATGGAACGAGTGGACGCTGGGCATGGTGGCCGAGCGGTCCGGTCGGACGCTGGCGCTTCGCGCGCTCTCGCGGCTCGCGGTCGAAGACGTCGACGACGTTCTCGGAGGCGCGACGCGAGACCTACTGACGAAAAGGCCGCGAGCGCTTGCCGAGGGGGTTATTGACCTTCTGGCCGAGCGAGCCATCAGCGACCTCTCCGTTGCGGAGGCCGCGACCGCACCTGTCCGCCCAAACGCGCTCTTTGCCCGATCTGTCGGGGCGTTCGCTGCAAAGCGCGCGCTGGCGAGCTATTGTATCGGGTCCCCTTCGCAGCGCGAACACGTGTACGCCGGGCTGAACGCCGTCATCGCCCGAAGTCCAGACGTTGAAAGGTTCTTCTAGGAGCACCGAACAGCATGACCGATCTTCGCCGAATACTGGTTCCAACGGATTTCACCGAAACGTCTCAGCACGCGCTCGACTGGGCCATTGCCCTGGCGGAGCGCCTCGGCGCCTCGGTCACTGTGATGCACTCGTACGAGATTCCCATGGTGAGCTTTCCTGAGGGCGCACTCATCGCGACGCCCGAGATCGCGACGCGCATCGCCGACGCGTCTCGCGCAGCCCTCGACAGCACGATCCAAAAGCGCCAAGGCGGCCGAGTCCCGCTCGACGCCATACTGCGCGAAGGGGTCGCGTGGGACGAGATCAACGCCGTCGCCGAATCCATCGACGCCGACTTGGTCGTCATCGGAACGCATGGGCGCCGCGGGCTTGCGCGCGCGCTCCTCGGCAGCGTGGCGGAGAACGTGATCCGCACCGCGCATCGGCCCATCGTGACCATTCGGGGACCCGCTTGACCCACGCCGCACCACGGCACCGGCCATCGCCAAGGCCCGCCGGGCATTTCGGGCCACCCTTGAAAGACGGCGCTCGCCTCTGCGGCGACCCGACGCGCATCGCACCATCCTGACGCGGAGGCCGCGAGTACCCCGCGGGCGCGTCTCGTGTCAATCACAGAGAGCGCGGCCCGAAAAGCCGGCCTTCACTTGCAGTAAATTCGTGGCATCCTTGCGTCCCATGCTGACTTGGTCTCTTAGGCTTCTTTGTCCCGCGGCGTTGGTGGTGGCCGCCGGTTCGCTCGCGGCGTGCGCAAATGGCTCGAAAGCCGATGGGAGTAACACGTTCGGAGGAGGATCGGGCGAGTCGGGGTCGTCGGGGGAATCGTCGAACTCAGGCTCCGGAACGGCCGGCTCGGACTCGAGCGGAACGCTGGGCAGCGGAGGCTCTCTTTCAGGCGCCCTCTCGTCGTCCGGCGCGGCAGGGAACACAGACGCGGGACGGCCGCCCCGGTGCGACGCCAACGGCATGAATTGCCGATGCTTCAACGTCGCGTCGTTGGGCTACGGCGGCCAAACGGGAGCCGGGGCGGGCAAGGGCGGCGGGACGGACAACACCCAAGCCTTCGTGACGTATCTGAACTCGCAAAGCAGCGCGATGGTGGCGCAGCTCGGGTGCGGGATCGACCTCGGATGCTCGAACCCGAATAAACCTGACTTGTCGGATCCTGCGTTCTTGCCACAGTATGACGTCCTCATTTTTCAATGGCTCGCAGGCTCGCTGGCTCCCGTAACTTCTGCCGCGGGCGACCTGCAGGGTTACCAGGGGTCCAACTACTGGAACTTCAGCGCGGCAGAACTCACCGCACTCAAGGCGTGGGTCATGGCCGGCGGAGGCGTCATCGTGCTCTCGGGGTACGACTATTCGGCGGGCGAGCTCGCGCCCACGAACCAGATTGTCCAAGCGTTGACGGGAATGGTGTACACGGCGACGGACACGTACGGCATGGTAGAGACGGGTAACGCCGAGTTCTGTCTCGGCGACTCGAATCCCGTGACCGCATGGGCGCAAACGATGCCGAACGGCATGCCGGACCCACTAGGAGGGCTCATCACCGAAGTGGGCGCATTTCACGGCCGCACGATCACCACGGGCCCGAACTCGATCATCGATTGCAGTAACCCCCAGTACGGCGTCTGCGCGGCCCACGAGGATGTCGGCAAGGGGCACGTGTACGTCTACACCGACGAGTGGGTGACCTACACGAGCCAATGGAATCCGAACCCGCAACCGGCCGGTTACTGCTCGCCGGACGGATCCACGGCCAATGGGGACTTTCCCGCCGTGCAGTTCGCTTACCAAACACCGCAGTTCTGGTTCAATGCGATTAGCTACGCCGCGCAGGCGACCATGTGCCCCTTCACGCTGACGGGCGTCACCCCGCCCCCCCGCTGAAGCCGGACGCACGAGAGACTGAACACCTCTCACGCTTTCAACAGCTGTCGGAGCACGTAGGGCAGGATGCCCCCGTGGCGGTAATATTCACGCTCTTGTGGAGTGTCGATCCGCACAGTGGCGCTGAATTCGAGAGTTTTTCCACCCGCGGCCAGAGCACGCACGGTGGCCGTGCGTGTGACGATGGCGTCCTCGAGGTTGGCTATCGAGAACGTCTCTTCGCCTCCGAGGCCGAGCGACGCGGCCGATTCCCCGGTGCGGAACTCGAGCGGCAAGATGCCCATGCCCACGAGGTTACTCCGGTGGATTCGCTCGAACGTCTCGGCAATGACGGCGCGCACGCCGAGAAGCCGCGTTCCTTTGGCGGCCCAATCTCGCGACGAACCCGAGCCGTACTCTTTTCCCGCGAGAATGACGAGTGAAACGCCCTCCTTGGCGTAGCGCACCGCCGCGTCGAAGATGGTCATCGCGTCACCGCTCGGCAAATGGCGCGTGACGCCGCCTTCGGTTCCGGGCGCTAGCAAGTTGCGGAGGCGCACGTTCGCGAACGTGCCGCGCACCATGACTTCGTCGTTCCCGCGCCTCGATCCGTAGGAGTTGAAGTCCTTCACGTCGACGCCGCGGGACGCCAAGTATTGCCCCGCGGGACCGTTCTTTTTTATCGAGCCTGCGGGTGAAATGTGATCCGTCGTGATGCTGTCGCCCAACACGGCGAGCGCGCGTGCACCCTCGACGTCCACGATGGGACCGGGCTCGCGTGTCATCCCGTCGAAGTACGGCGGGTTCTTAACGTACGTCGACCGCGCGTCCCATGCATAGAGGTCGCCGGTCGGCACGCTCAGCTTCTTCCACTCGTCGTCGCCATCGAACACGCGTCCGTAGATGCGTTCGAACATTGCGCGGTCGATGCATTGGTCCATCGCCGATTGCACCTCGGCCCGCGACGGCCACACATCCTTGAGCATGACGGGCTTGCCATCGGTCCCCGTTCCCAGCGGCTCGGTGTACGGATCGAAATCGACGGTTCCTTTGAGCGCGTACGCCACGACGAGCGGCGGGGAAGCCAGATAATTGGCGCGCACCTCGGCGTGGACGCGCCCCTCGAAATTACGATTGCCGCTGAGAACGGCGGCGGCGACCAATGCTCCCTGCTCGATGGCCTTCGAAACGGACTCCGGCAAGGGCCCGCTATTTCCGATGCACGTGGTGCAGCCGTAGCCGACCAGGAAAAAGCCGACCTTTTCGAGGTACGGAGTCAATCCCGCCTTGGCCAAGTACTCGGTGACCACCTTCGAGCCCGGCGCGAGGCTAGTTTTCACCCAAGGTTTCTGCGTCAGGCCTTTTTCGACGGCCTTCTTGGCGAGGAGACCGGCGGCGATGAGCACGCTCGGGTTCGACGTATTCGTGCAGCTCGTGATCGCCGCGATGACGACCGAGCCGTGCGTGAGGGTGACCTCCTGCCCGTCGATGTTCGCCGTTGCCGTTGCGTCGGACGCGCTCGGCTTCGGCGACTTCGCGAGCATCTTTTCGACCGACGCGTGAAAGTTCGCCTTCGCCTCGGTCAGCTTGACCCGATCCTGAGGACGCGTCGGGCCCGCGAGGCTGGGCACGATCGTCGCGAGGTCCAGGTGGACGACGTCCGAATAGCGCGCATCGGGCGCGCCCTGCTTGCGGAAGAGACCCTGTTCTTTGAAATACGCCTCGACGAGCGCGACCTGCGCTTCGGCGCGGCCCGTAAAGCGGAGATAGCGCAGCGTCTCGTCGTCCACGGGAAAGATGCCGCACGTCGCCCCGTATTCGGGCGCCATGTTGGCGATCGTCGCACGGTCCGCAAGCGATAGCTGAGCGAGACCGTCTCCGAAGAACTCGACGAACTTGCCGACCACGCCCTTCTTGCGAAGCATCTCGGTGACCGTGAGCACGAGATCCGTCGCCGTGGCGCCCTCCGGAACGGCGCCGGTGAGCTTGACCCCCACCACCAGCGGAATCAGCATCGACACCGGTTGACCGAGCATGGCCGCCTCGGCCTCGATGCCCCCGACGCCCCATCCCAGCACGCCCAGGCCATTGATCATGGTGGTATGCGAATCGGTGCCGACGAGCGTATCGGGATACACCGTCTTGCCGTCCGCGCTCTTCATCACGACGCGCGCGAGGTATTCGAGATTCACCTGGTGGACGATTCCGGTGTCCGGCGGCACGACCTTGAAGTTCCGGAGAGCGCTCTGCCCCCACTTGAGAAACTGGTACCGCTCCTTGTTGCGAAGAAACTCCAGCTGCGCGTTGATCTTCATCGAGTCGCTGGAGCCGAACGCGTCGACCTGCACCGAGTGGTCGATGACCAGCTCGACGGGCTGCAGCGGGTTGATCCGCTTCGGATCGCCCCCGAGCCTCTTCATAGCGTCGCGCATGGCGGCCAGGTCGACCACGGCGGGAACGCCGGTGAAGTCTTGCAAGAGCACCCGCGCGGGCGTGAACGCAATCTCGCGCTCGGGTGGCTTGGTCAGATCGACCGTGGCAAGCGCCTCCACATCGTCGGCGCCGGGTTCCGTGCGCCCGGACTGCGTACGAAGAAGGTTCTCGAGGAGAATCTTGAGCGAAAATGGGAGCTGCTCGGCCTTCGGATATTTCGCGTAGACACGTTCGAGGCGAAACATCGAGTACGATGCGGAGCCGACGGACAGAGCAGACTCGGTGGCAACGGGGTCGGTCATGGCACTTGCTCTTGACCTAGTCCTCGGGGGTCTCCGCGGCAAGACCGGGCGTGGGGGGTAGTCGGGGTTGTTTCCGTTGAACGCCAGGTCCGTGGCTCCACCGCCAAAATGCGTTTGCGATAGGCCGCTACGACACGAGCAGGACACATCCATCCTGCTATGCTCTAAATGCACAATGTGTCGGCTGCTCGGCATCGCCGCGAACGAGCCCACCGAGTTCCGAATCGTGTTGCGGGAAGCACCTCGCTCGTTGGCGGCCCTTTCGCGCGATCACCGCGACGGGTGGGGAATTGCCGTATTCGATGCCACCGCCGGGCAATGGCAGATCGACAAGGGCCTGGCGTGCGCCGGCGAAGACGAACGGTTTCATCGTCTTGCCATCGGGACCCGGGGTGAGCTTCTCATATCGCACATAAGGCAAAAGACCGTGGGCGACACGACGCTTGCCAATACGCATCCGTTTTCCCGCGGTCGCTGGGTCTTTGCGCACAACGGGACCGTGAAGGACATGGCGTGGCTCCGGGCGCACGCTTCGCCGGGCCGGCTCGGCGAGATCGACGGACAGACGGACAGCGAAGTGCTCTTCGCGTGGCTTCTCACGCGCCTCGATGAGGCGGGGGTCTCGGCTCATCCGGCCTCCGCAGAGACCGATCGTGCGATCGACGCGGCGGCGAGGGACGCGCGAGAGCGGGACGGGTTTGGCGCATTCAATTTCGTCCTGTCCGACGGGGCGACCACGTACGCCCACCGCTTCGGGCGCTCGATGTTCCTCTTGGAGCGCGGCCCTCACGACGCGGTACGAGAACGCCGGGCGAGCCGTGACGGAACGGTACTCGAGACACCCTGGTCGCCGCAGCGCACGGCCGTCTTCGTGGCGTCCGAGCGCATCACGGACGAGCCGTGGCAGAGCATGGACGATGGGACGCTCCTTCGCATCGAGCGGATGCCAGCGCCGCACTGGCGCCTCGTATAGAAGCGAGGCGATTTTCGCCGATCCCTTCGCGATCCCGCGGTCGGGGGTCGTCACCGTACGGGAGTAACGGGAGTACGGCTCCTCGCCCGCCCGCGGCCTCGCTTGGGCTCGACGAAAAGCGCCTCGCTTCTACTCCCCTTCGGGGCTCGTAGAGCGCTTACCTTTGAAGCCGCAGTTGGAAGTCGCAGTTGGACACGCGCCGTGGGAAACGAGCGTCTTGTCCTGCTGGGGAGCTCGAGGTGGAGCGGCATCGCTCCCCTCGACGTGACGTGCCAGCCCGTTCCGTCGAGCGGAGCCTTGCCGAAGGCAAGGCGGAGCGAGACTCAGGGTGACCCGGGTCTTAGGTAACTAGGATGCGTCTCTTCCCACTCTTCTTCGGCTTGCGAAAAATAGGATGGCCGTCAACGTCGCTAGTGCGGGTGCGCTCCCTGGGGCGGGGGCCGGCTCGATGGCGCAACCGGAAGAACGGGCGGGCGGCGCGACGGAGCCCCCCGGCGGATAGATCGCGCAGATTCCGGCCAGATCGTCCCCCGTGAGCGTTAGCGAACCGGGGCTGTAGTACGCATACATGATGGAGGTCGTCTCGGTCGCGTGCGCGAGGCCGAGGAAGTGCCCGGCCTCGTGCGTTAGTATGGCCTGCAAGTCATACGTGTTCTGAGGCAAGTCGGGCGGTGGCGGCTCCGTGGTCGTCAACAAGTGGGGAGGCGTAGACGTCGTCGAAGAGTTGATTTCGATGTCCGCGTCGAAGATCGTTCCCGTGTCGACACCGTACGTAACGGTCGTCAGCGCCAGCGTGTTGTTGACGTCGTTGTGCGTCCAGTCGTTGTCGCGAAACACGATGAGATGGTTCGTGTCGTGAACGGTCGGCCCGCACTCGACGAGACCGCAGTCCATGGCCACGACGGCCGCGTCGACAGGACCGTTGTCATACGTTTGCACGTTCGGGGCGGAGGACGCGTCGGCGCTGCCCCCATCGGACGCGCTGTTCGGGCACGCCGCCGTGTTCCACGTGGTGAACGCCGCGTCGGCGACGCGCGTGGCGTCTGCCAGGGTGACTTGCACGCTTGCCGCCGACGCGAGCGAGAAGGGAATCGAGCTTCCCGCGGGCCACCCGAGAGGGACGCCTTGCATCCAACACGCGCCGCTCAGGGACGGATCGAAACTCGGTCCCGGAAGCGGCGTCGTGGTCGTGCGGCAGTAGGCATGCGCGCTTCGGGCGCCTAGCAATGCAAAAATGGCGACGGCGAGCGGCGCCCAGGACCAGAAAGGAACCCGCGAAGAGGCGCGCGAGGCAAGGCCCGAGAAACGATTCGCAAATGAACTCATCTCGCCTCATTCCTCGCTGTAAGCCTTCACCCAAGCGCACGCACGGGGATCGCCCAAACGGCAGGCTCGAGACATCGCTTCCAAGCTCTTGCCAGCTTCACGCGCGCCGCCGTTCGACCCGTCCAGGTAAAGAATGCTGACGAACTCGCACGCGCGCGTGCTTCGACCGGCGCTACACGCGTGGTGCCAGTGAGCAAGCGCGCCGGCGAAGTCCCGTGGAGCGCCGGCGTCTTCCGCCGCGAGCAAGTCGGCGTGCACGCAGCCGTAGAACTCTCCGGCCCGGCAGGCGTCCCGGTAGAGCCCTCGTGCGAGGGAAACGTCACGCGCGGTCCCCTCCCCATGTTCGGCCATGTAGCCCACGTTGGCGCATCCGGTCGACTCGCCGAGGTGACAGGCTCGCTCGAAGGACGCCGTCGCACGCACTGGGTCCCGCGCGACTCCGTCGCCGTACTCGAGCGCGCACCCGACGCTGTTGCAAGCGCGTGCGTCCTCCAGATTGCACCCGCGATCATACTCTTGCGCCGCTCGAGTGAGATCGCGCGGAAATCCCTCGAGGCCGCCCCCAAAGAATTGCCCCACTTGATAGCAAGCGTCGGCTTGGCCCATCAGGCAACTCTGCTCGAACTCGAAACGGGAGCGCAGGGCCGGTTTCTCCTCGGTTGGATCCGTGGGAGCGTCCCCCTCGCGTGATGCTCGGTCCCCGCCGTGGGCCAACCAGCGTGCGCCCGCCGAGCATGCGAGCACGAATCCGTCATCGCACGCGCGCGTGAGGAGAGTCAGGCCCGTCTCGACGTCGCCCGCGCCCGCGCGCCCTTCCAGCGATAGCCGGCCCGCGAAGCCACATGCGCGTGCGTCGCCCTGCGAGCAACCCTCCACGAGCATCCGCGCCACACAGTCGATTGCGCGGTCATCCTGGGCCTCGCCCCATCCAGCGAGTGCTCGGTCGGTGCATTGTTCCGCTGTGGAGCCCGCGCATGCAGCGGCGGCCGAAGCGGTGCACAACGACGCGAGTGCTCCTTCGGCGCTTCGTGCCCACCGCAACGCCGCAACTCCACATCCTTGGAGGGGACACGCCGGCGGCAGCACAGGCAGGGGAGTCAGCACGAGCGGGGGCCGAACGCAGGCCGAGGCACCCAGGACCAGCGCGGCCGACGCTGCCAAGGCCAGAGAATCAGCGCGCCCGACCACGGAAATACAGCATGACACGAAAGCGCGCCACGAGCGGACCCAAACGCGGAGAGCGGCCGTCGCCGCGCTCGCCTTCGATGGAGTCGGACCCGCGAGGCCCCGCCGCGGCAGCGCGCCGGGACCGCGCTGCTCTGGCGTGCACGCGCCGGGCGCCGCCTGTAGAGTCCGGACTCGATGTTGACGGGCAGGTTCCACGAAAGCGTGGCTTTGCTGGGCTACGGGCGCTTCGGCCGAGCCCTCGGGCAGCTCCTTCTAGAGGCTGGAATCCCACACCGTGCGTACGATCCGGACGCGGACGTACCGCCCCAACATCGGGCGCAATCGCTACGGGATCTCGCCTCCGGCGCGGCGTTCCTCGTGGTCGCCGTCCCCGTCCCCCTCGTGCGGGACGCGCTCATCGCCCTACGCCCGCATCTCACGCCGACGCAGGTGGTTTTCGACGTGGGGAGCGTGAAGGTCCGCCCCGCGCAAGCGATGGCGGATGTGCTGGGTTCCCAGTTTGGGTGGTGCGCGACGCACCCGCTATTCGGCCCCGTCAGCCTGGCGCTCGCGGAGCGTCCGCTTCGCGTCGTTTTGTGTCCCTCCCCCGCGCACCCCGCGGCGGCCGCACGAGTACACTCGCTCTACGAGCGCATAGGCTGTGAAGTAATCGAGCAGACCCCCGAAGGCCACGATCGCGTGATGGCGCACACGCACGCGCTCACGTTCTTCGTGGCCAAGGGAATGATCGACGCGGGCGCGGGCATGGATGTCCCCTTTGCGCCCCCGAGCTTCCAGGCGATGGCGCGGGCCATAGAAGCCGTTCGATCGGACGGGGGGCACCTCTTTGCCGCCATCGCGCGAGACAACCCGTTTGCGGCGGAAGCGCGCAAAGAGCTCGTTCATGCGCTGGTCGCCGTTGACCGAGCGCTCGACGCGCAAGCGGGCGGCGAGGGCGGCGAGGAAACGACGCGGAGCTCCGGCCGTTTCTCCATTCCAGACTTGGGTCAAAGGTCCCCCGAGCTACTCGAAACACGCGAGCACATTGATGCCATCGATCGCGGCATCGTGGCCCTCCTCGCGCAGCGAGCGCAGCTCCAAGAACGGGCCGCGCGCGCCAAAGCGGCCCTGGGCGCGCCCGTATTCGACGGAGCCCGAGAGGCGCGGCTCTTG
Source organism: uncultured delta proteobacterium (assembly GCA_963831555.1). Taxonomy (GTDB): domain Bacteria; phylum Myxococcota_A; class Polyangia; order Polyangiales; family Polyangiaceae; genus Palsa-1150. The sequence goes on along the minus strand of CAWHQT010000002.1, from coordinate 206,803 downwards.
GGAGTACGGCGTGCGTGGGCGACCGAAATGAAGCTCGACGAGGACGGCGTTGGCGACGTGTTCCGCGCGATTCTCACGATGTCTCGACGGGCGCAGCGAGTGTAACGCCGGCGTGTCGCTCCCGCACGGGCGCGTCACTTGCTCGAGACGCCTTGATGCGCCATGTCGCGGATTCTTCCTTCGGAGCTCGACGGCGATGCATCCAACCGGCCTCCAACCTTCCGCTGACTTCAACGCTGGCCGGGGGGGTCCGGTGTGGCGAGACCCGCAAATGACTCCACGAGAAACCGCACGCGGGCAATGGCATCGACGCTGCGGGACCCGTACCAGCAAAGGTCTTTGCCGTTGGCACGGACGACGGCGCCGCGTACCGAGGCCGGAGTCGCGATGGCGCGGAACACCGAGGCGTCCTCGCACGTGAAGCGGTGCGGCTCGTCGGGCAGAACGATGAGCTCAGGGGCTCTGGCCACGACCTCTTCCAACGTGACCCGCGGATACCGGACATCGCGGTCACCCACTCGATCCGCGGACAGCGCAGCCGAGCGGCCCAGGTCAGCGGCGAGCGGATAGCGTCGGACCCTGTCGGCAAATATGTTGTGCGCGCCGCACAAGTCGAGCATGTCGCTCATGAACGTGTCGCCGTGAATCGTCATGAGCGGCGTCATCCAGATGGGACAAAAGACGCGGAGGGCGCTACGGCGACCCCGCGCGTCCTCCGCCGTCCGATGCGCGTCGTACCCGCGCTTGAGCAGATCGATGGCCACCGCGTCCCTTGTGACACCCAGCATGCTGGCCAGCTTGGCCACATGCGCAAGCCCCTCGGCGACGCGCTTCGGGAACGCGATGTAGACACGGGCGCCCCGGGCCGCGAGCGCCTCCAGATCGGCGCGGGTGTTCTCTTCCTGATTTGCGAGAACCAGGTCGGGTTCGAGAGCCATGATTTCATCGATGCGCGGATTCTTCGTCCCGCCAACGCTCGGCACGCGGCTGGCGATGCCGTCGGGCAGCTCGCAGTAATCCGTCCGCCCCACGATCGCCGACTCGCCGCCGAGCTCCGCCACGCTGAGAGTGTCGCTGGGTACGAGGGACACGATGCGCCGCGGCGGCGCGCGAAACGTGAGAAGCCGGTTGCGATCGTCGCGCACGCGGATCGGGTGGGCCATGGCGGCTATTCCTCGTCCTCTTCGTCTTTGGTGGGCGGAGGCGCGGGCGGGCCCCCGTCCGCGTAGACGCCAATCCGAGCGGCGCAGCCAGCCCACGTCCCGTCGTCACATGACGACGCGGCGCGCGCTACGCAGGCGATGACATGGTCGCCTTCGCGCTCGACCAAGCGATCCAGGACGAGGTTGCACCCCCGCGCGCATTGGTGCTTGGTGCACCGCCCGGCACGCGCCCGGCAGGCGGCCGCGCAGGTTGCTTCGGGGCCTCGAGGGGTCGACTCGGAGGCGAGACCGGCGGATTGCACCCCGCCCGCGACGACGAGATCGCATGAAACGAGCAGCGCGAGCGAGACGCCGAGCGCGATACGAATCACGAGCCCAGGCTTAGCAGAACGCGCGACCCCCAACGCGCTAACCGCCGGCGTGTGCGAGCGCACGATCGAGCGTCGCCGCGAGCGTCCCCGCGGGCTGCGCGCCCACGAGCTGCACCTCGCCGATCCAAAGGGTGGGCAACGCGAACCCCCCGGCCGCTTTGAACTCTCCGCGGTCCTCTTCGATGCGCGCTTCGGTTTTCGGATCCGCGACGCACGCCCTATAGGCGGGCAATGACAGCCCCAAGCGCTCGGCGATCTTCTCGCAGCCCTCCGGGGTCAACTCCCGCACGTCCGCGCGAAAAAGAGCGCTCGCCATCGCGTCTCCTTGGCCGAGCTCCGCGCCGCAGCGGGCGGCGCGCGCCGCATCCATGGCGTGCGCGTGGATGCGTAGAGGCACCTGGCGCCGCACCAGGTGAATGCGGTCCCGGTGCGCGGCGAGGAGGGGCTCGAGGGTCGCGTTCGTCATGCGGCAGAACGGGCATTCGAAGTCGACGAAATCGACCACGGCGACCTGCCCGGACGCGGTGGCCGCTATCTCACTTCGGATGACCGGGGGAACGCCCCGGGTCGCCCTCATTCCCACCGCGAAGGGCAGGAGCCCGGCAACTCCGAGGCACGCGCCCGCCGCGACCAAGAGGGCGGCCGGCGCCCGCTCGGACGCGCGCCGAACACGCCCGAAGGCGGCTACGAGAGACGCGACGCCGCATGCGTCCGCAATGCAGCAGTACGGGCAGAAACGTCCGAGGCGGTTCTGAACGCCGAAGAGGCTGAGACCGACGAGCGCCGCAAACGCGGATAAGGCAACCTGGGCTGCGCGCGCCCTGCGCCCCGGGATCAGCGCCACCACGCCGATGGCCGCAAATCCGAGGAGCCCGAAGAAGGGCGTGGGGACACCGAAGAGGGCCGCAAACGGAGTGCGCTTGACCGCCTCACAGCCGCCGGCGTCCGTGCAGAAGACGGGCGCGATGCGCCCGTAGTCGACAGCCAACATGGCGCTCACGGAAAGGCCCACGAATGCCGGCACGATCGACGACAGGATGCGCAAGCCCGGACCGAGATTCGACGTCGGGGGACCCGGCGGGAGGCAATCTCCCCCTGAGAGTTGAGTCGGAGGCGTGAAAGAGCGGCCCGGCACCTCCTGCGCGGTCTTCGCGCTTCGACTCGAAGGCATGGTTGTCCTTATCCGAAATCGGCGCACCCGGCTCCACGGCCAACGGTTGCCCCATCCGTGCTACTGCTCGGGCAAATGGCGTCGCGCCCCCCGACCCGCGCCGAGATCGTCGATCTCCTGGGCTCCGATCCGCGTCCGATGCACACGCGTGAGATCGCCACGAGGCTCGCGGTCTCCGAGGTCGATTACCTCGGGCTCCAACGTATCTTGGACGAGTTGAGCCTCGAGGGCGTCCTCGCCACGCGGCCCGGGCAGCGATTCAAGCTGAGCAAGCCGAGCACGACCGCGCGCGGAGCGGAGCGGGAGGGCCTGCTCACCGTACACCCGCGGGGATTCGGTTTCGTCGCGAGCCTGGCGTCGGCGGCGTCGGGCGACGATGTCTTCGTCCCCCCGGACGCCCTGGGCGGCGCCATGCACGGCGACAAGGTGCTCGTGCGCGTGCAATCGCGCGGCGCCCGCGGGGCCCAAGGCGAGGTCGTCCGGGTCATCGCGCGCGGGATGAAGCGCGTCGCGGGCACGTTGCATCGAAAAGGCCGAAGCGCGTGGATCGAACCCGATGACAGCCGCGTTCGCGGCCCGATTGTGCTGCCGCGCACGCTCGACTCGAGCGGCCCTGAGGGCAATAGCGGCAGCGACGGGGATGCCGTCGTCGTCACCATCACCCGCTTCCCGGAATCGCCGCACGAGAACCCCGAAGGCCGCATCGAGACGGTCCTCGGCCGTCCCGGTGACCTGGCGGTCGAGGCGGCGAAGATCCTGGTACTCGAGACGATCGCGGAGTCACACTCCGATGAGAGCGTCGCAGAAGCCGAAGCTTTCGGACTCGAAGTTCCAGAGGCGATGCGGCTCGGCCGAGAGGACCTTCGAAGCGTTCCGTTGCCGACGATCGATCCGGAGGACGCGCGCGATCACGACGACGCGGTCTGGGTGGAGCGCACGAATCGAGGAGGCTATCGAGCCTGGATCGCGATCGCCGACGTGAGCACGTACGTCACGGCCGGAACCGCGCTGGACGACGAGGCCAAACAGCGCGGCGTCAGCATCTATTTGCCCGACCGTGCAATCCCAATGCTGCCGCGGGCCCTGTCTTCGAACCTGTGCTCGCTCTTGCCGAACGTCGATCGGTTGTGCCTTTGCGTCGACGCGGAGATCGACCGCGACGGAGACGTGGTTTCGAGCCGCATCGTCCGAGGTGTCATGCGGTCGCGCGCAAAGCTCACGTACGGCGGAGTCGCGCGCGCGCTGGGGCTGTCGAACGACGCAAAGAGGGAGCCCGAAGCCGACGCCATGGTCGACGGCCTGCGCGTCGCCCACGAACTCTCGCGGACGCTGCGCGCGCGCCGGATGGCACGGGGCGCGCTCGACTTCGAGCTTCCGGAGGCAAAGGTGGTCCTGGACGAGGTGACCCGCGAGCCCGTCGACGTGGTGCGGCGCGCGCAGGACCCGGGCGTCAAACAGGCCTACCAGCTCATCGAAGAGCTGATGCTCTTTGCCAACGAGACGGTCGCGCGCTGGTGCCAGGAGCGTGAGATCCCCACTATCTTCCGAATTCACGCACCGCCGGACGAACAGAAGCTCGAGCGCTTCGCGGCCATGTGCGAGTCGCTGGGAATCCCCTTCGACGTGGAAGACACCCGCGACCCGAAGAAGCTCGGCGATCTCCTCAAGTCCCTATCGGACCACCCGCTGGCGCGGGTTTTGAACTCGCTCCTTTTGCGCTCGATGAAGCAAGCCACGTACGACGTTGTCAACGTCGGCCATTTCGGCCTCGCGTCGAAGGCGTACCTCCACTTCACGTCGCCTATCCGCCGCTATCCGGATCTCGTTGTGCATCGCGTCATGCACCAGGCCCTTGGGCCGCGCGGCGCTCGGCGCGACGACGTAGCCCGCGAGAAGCTGCGCGAAGCGGCGCTCGCCTCGAGCATGGCCGAGCGACGGGCCATGGAAGTCGAACGCGCGATCGTCGATCTGTATCGGACGTTCATGATGAAGGACCGCATCGGCGAGCGCTTCGAGGGTACAGTTACCGCCGTCGTCGGCGCCGGGCTCTTCGTTCAATTGGACGCTCCGTTCGTCGACGTGCTCGTCCGCCTGGAAGACCTCGGCCACGATCGCTGGGAGGTGGACGACGATGCCCTGCGCGTGATCGCCGGGCGATCGGGGGACGTCGTCGCCCTCGGCGATCGTATCGCGGTCGAAGTGATCGACACGTCGATCATGCGTAGAACGGTCTACGCGCGGAGAGCGAGCGACGGCGCGAAGGACGGAGCCGACGCACGCCCGCCCCGCCGAGGAGAGCCCCAAAGGAGCGATCGGAAGCCTGCGCAGCGCTCGAAACGAAGCCACAATGGCCAGGGCGCACCCCCTTCGGCGGCCCGGAAGGGAAAGAGGACCGGGCCGGCTCCGCGGGCCGCCGCAACGAAAAAGAAGAAGCGGCGGCACTAAGAGCGGCCGGCGGTACCAGCGCACAAGGCAGTCAAGTCCCATAGGCGGTCGCTCTACAGCTTTATGTCGGCTCGCGGATCCTCTGTCTGAAAGCGCGCAAGGTTGTCCACGAGCTCCGCCACCTCGCTGCCACCCCTCGGCACCTGCACCAAAAAGTGGACGTAGAGATCCCCCGCGGCCCGACCCTTCATGCTCACCCCTTTGCCGCGGAGGCGGACCACCTGTCCGCTCTGGGCGCCCTCGGGCACTTTGAGCGTCACGGCGCCGTCGACCGTCGGCACGCGTACCTTCGAGCCGTGAAACGCTTCGGCGATTGTGATGGGCAAGTCCAGATGCAGGTCATCGCCCTCGCGCCGGAAGTGGGCATGGGGCGTCACGTGAACCCTAAGCACCAGATCTCCGCGGGGGCCACCATTCGGTGAGGGCGCCCCCTGCTCCGCGATCCGCACGCGGCTGCCCTCATTGGCGCCGGGTGGAATTCGCACGACGACGGGCGGCCCTTCCTGCCCTTGCGGTCTCAGCTCGAGCGTCGCGCCACGCAGGGCCGACGAAAAGTCGATTGTGATTTCGCTCTCCAGGTCCGGTCCCTTGGCGGGCCCGCGCGACCGCCGCGTGCGGCCCATGAGGTCTCCGAAGAGATCGCCAATGCCAGCGCCTCCGCCGCCGCTCCCGAACAGGTCCTCCAGGTCGACCGTTTGCCCGCCTCCTTGGCTCCCTGGAAAACTGGCCCCGCCTGCCCCGGTTCGGCCCCGTCGAGACGAGTAATCCCGGTAGGCGCGGACGCGCTCCGCGTCAAACCCCTCGCGCAGTCCCTCTTCGCCGAACTCGTCGTAGATGCCGCGCTTCTTTGGATCGCTCAGGACCTCGTACGCGTGGTTGACTTGCTTGAAGCGCGCCTCCGCCGCCGCGTTGCCCGGGTTCTTGTCCGGATGGAGCTTGCCCGCCAGCTTGCGGTACGCCTTCTTTATCGCACCCGCCTCGGCCCCTTTGGGGACGCCGAGGATACCGTAGAGATCTTCGGCCATACGCGTTTCGCGGAGCGAACGTAAGTCTCGGGCGGGGCGCTCGCAACGCGAACGTCGCGGGCAAGCGCAAGGAAGCTCCGACGGCGCGCCGCGCGGGGCCTAAAGCGCGCGCCCAGGTTGCGCGAGGATCTCCTCGGCGCGCTCCACCGACAGATATAGGCCACGGGCATACAGCCGGCGCATGGCGCCGCGGTCCAGGTCGCCGGGGCGTCCGAGGGTCGCCGCGTGCAGGAGAATGGCCGCGGTCACGCTCACGTTGAGACTCTCGACGAAGCCGCGCATCGGGACGCGGACCCGCGACGAGCATGCGGCGGCGAGAGCTTCGTGGATTCCCTCGCGCTCGTTGCCGAGCACGAGGGCAAACCGTGGAAGGCGCGCCAGATCGTTCGGGCAGAGCTCTCCGTGCGGATGAGTGGCCACGAGGGGCATTTCGGCGGCCTCGGCCCAGGCGACGCAGGACTGTACGGACGAATGGCATGTGACGTCGATCCATTTCTCCGCGCTCCGCGCCACCGAGCGAGCGACGGCGAACGGCGTCCCGGCACGCTCGACCACATGCAGCTTCTGCACGCCGAAGGCTTCACAGGAGCGCAGAACGGCCGCTCCATTGTGCGGATCGTACGGTCTGTCGAAAACCACCGCGACACTGAATAGACGTGCTGCGATCACTTCCAGCATCCGTGCGCGGCGGGCAACCCCTACCAGCGGCTCGAGAATGCTCACGATCCGCTCGGGATCGTGCGCCTCGGCGCGAGCGATGCGCGTGTCGCGCAGGTCCGACGCGCCAAGCACGCCGGGGGTCGTGCGCCGCATCGACGACGATATAGCGGAAACCGGGTGATTGCCCCAGTTGGGGACCCGGATCACCCTGAAAGAGCTCCGGGTCTTCGGGTCAAATGCTCGAAGGCTTGCGGAGAAATGGGTTATACGCCCGTTCGTCCCCAATCGTCGTCGCAGGTCCGTGGCCCGCGATCACGAGCGCATCGTCTGCCAGAGTCAAGAGGCGTGAGCGGATGGACCGAACTAGGGTCTCCTGGTCGATACCGCCGAGATCCGTTCGGCCGATGCCCCGCCGGAAAAGCGTGTCGCCCGTGAAGACGTACGTTCGCCCTGCGTCGGACACGACGAAAGAGCAGCTTCCGAACGTGTGCCCGGGTGTATGCAGAACCCCAATCTCGAGGGCGCCCGCCTGCAACGTCTTTCCATCCACCAGCGCGCAATCCATATCGGCGATTGCGGGCACGGCCACACCAAAAAGCGCGGCCTGCTCGGGCAACATCTTGTAGAGGCGGAGATCGCCTTCGTGGATGCTGGCGACCGCCCCCGTGGCGCGCTGCAGCTCCGCGGTGCAGCCGACGTGGTCAAAGTGGGTATGCGTGTGAACGATGGCCTCGACTTCGAGGCCCAGCGCGTCGATCCGAGCGCGGATATCCGCATAGTCCCCGCCCGGATCCACGACAACGGCCCGCTTGGCCTCCATGTCCGCGATGATAGAGCAGTTGCACCCCAGCGGACCTACCGCCATCGTTTCGACGTGCACGCGGAAACACTTTAGCACGTCGCTTGGCCTCAAATCGCCCGCAGCGCCGGTGGCAACACCTCTACGATGCGAACGCGCCTTGGGCGAAGCACGCCGTCATTCGTGCGGGTGCCCCTTGCCGTACTCGATGCCTCGCACGGTCTCCGCGATGGCCTCGTCGGTGTGCCTGAGCGCCAACGCCCGCCATCCGCCCTTGTGTTCGGCGGCGACCTCGAGCGAATGACGTGCGCCGCGAAGGTCGCTGAGCGCCCGTTCCATGTGGGGCTGCTCTTGCCCCCAATCCCAAGCGATGGCCTTGGACCCTTCGGAGGACGTGGCGGCGCTCGCGTGAGTGAACGCGTCTCTACCTACGAGAACAGCCATTCCGATGGTGAGCGTGATGGTCGAGATCTTCCAAAGATTCATGGTTACCAATTCCTCCCTTGGGTCAGCGATGCAATTCGGCCTGCCGCGCAAGCCGGCGCTATCGCTCATGCTATCGGAGTCAGGAGTCCGGACACAAATCATCGCTCGAGTTACGGACCCACCGGCTTGGCGATCGGATGGGGGGGCCGACGCCGGAGACGGAAGCCGGGGGTCCGTGCTCCGAGACCCCACGAGCGGGCGCGACCGCCCGCTTCGTCCACTCCTCCGCACATCTCCGGTAGCCGCCGCGGGCCTACCAGGTCGATTGCGCGAGCCCCGTCCCCTGATACTCGTACGATCCCACGTGCTTGAGCCGGCTCAACGTGTCGAGCCAGACCTTTCCCCCGAGTCGACGCCATCGGTGGCAAAATGTGAAATCTTCGCTCAAGTACGTACCGGTCTCGGGTTCGATCATGCAATCGAACAGGTTGTACTGGTTTTCGCTCTGCTTCGCGGGCTCGGGATACGTCTGCATGAGCCGATATTTGGTTTCGGGATACGCGGCGACGAGCTTCTCCACGGCAATCCTTCGAATAAGCATGAACCCCGTCCCGGCGTACCGTGCCGTGACGAAGCCGTCCCGCTCCACGCGGTCGCTGCCAGCGCAGGGGACTCCGACGTAGTGCAAGCCGGACTCTCGAATCTCCTGCGCGGTGGAGCTCTCCGTAATGGATGCGCGCGTCTTGGACCAGTCGATGTTTTTGACGGGGTACATGCCCGCGACGACATCCTCGTCGAAGCCGAGGAGGCGCTGAAACGCGGAAGGCTGGAACCCCGTGTCGGCGTCGATGAACATCAGGTGCGTCGCGTCGGGGTTGTCGAGAAACGTGGACAGAATGCTATTTCGACTGCGCGTGATGAGTGAGTCGTGCGCTGCCGTCCACAGCCCTAACCCAATGTCGTGAGCACCCGCATACGCCATCAATTTGAGCAAGGAGTGCAAGTAGACGTGGGTGACGAGGCCGCCGTAACACGGCGTCCCGATGAGGACGTTGGGTCTCGATGGCATTTCGTCGGTCCTTCCGGGGGCAAACCGAATTCGACGGCGACGCGTGTCAGGTCGACGTCGAAGTTGCCGCGGAGGTGGGAGCCGACGCGCCCTGCGTCGCCTGGCTGAGAATGCTCATGGCGCTCTGAAATGCCTGCTGAACATCGTTGGACTGCGCCGCACCGCCACCGCCGCCGTGATGATGGTGATGATGATGGGCCCCGGCGCTGCCCCCGGCCTGACTTGCGGACACCGCTTGCGGACCTTGGGGCGTCCCCCCTTGCGGAGCCTGCAGACTGCCCGTCTGCGCGGCTTGGCTGAACTGATTGGCGAGGTTGGTCAGAAACTGCGCTTGCGAGCCGGTCGCTTGGCTGGCGGCGTTCTGAAAGCTCGTGGCCACTTGTGCGGCGACCGCCTTGAATTCGGTCGGATTCTGCTGCGACAGCTGTTGCATCTCGCTTAAAAACTGGCCGGGGGTCGATATCGCCGCGGTGGCCGCTCCGCCCATGGGAGGCGGCACGCTGCTCACGCCCGCGCTCGAGGGGCTCACGGCGCCCACGTTGGAGGTGGATGCGGTCGCTTGGTTTCCGTAAAGGCTATTAATGTTCATGGATCTCCTCGGAGCGGTGCACGCGAGTTCGAGCACGGCCGCCCACGACTCTTCAAACGGCGTACGCACGCGCGCCTTAAAGGTGCCAACCGCTGCCCGGCGCCAAGGCTGACGCGACCCGATCAACGCTCGAAAGATGAATGATAATCGATAGGTGTCGGCAGGAATGGGGCCCCTTCACCGGAGCCCACGCGCGCGAACGGCCCTCCCATTCCGACGAGCGGTCGGACCTTGCAGACCGGTGGGGCCTTCCCATGCCTAAATTTCCCCGTGAGGTGCGTCCTCATCGTGGCCCGCGGGCGGCACCCGCGTCACCTCCGCACGTACACGTTTTCCAGTCGGGTCGCAGTGTAAGGGAGCGATAGCGGCTTCGATGGTTCGTCGTCGTTGCCTTCCTGTTGCATCATTTGGCGTAGGCTCGCCGCCGGGCGGCGGATCGCACGGCGAGCGCACGCCGGTATTTGCTTTCGCCGTCGCCTCTAATCACGGAAAGGAACTCCCATGAAAAAGGCACTGTGGACGCATCTGGTCTTTGCGTCTGGTCTTACGATCGCCGCACCGGCAGCAGCCTCGACGCCCGTTGGAACCATTTCCCCCTTCACCGGGAACATCGCCAAAACCCCATGCGTCAACCCGGAGGGACTCACGATCGATCTCGAGGGTAATTTCTACACCGGGTCGGCCGCGAGCGCGTCGCCCGGTGCGATTTGCGAGTTCCGGCCGAACGGCTCTTTCGACAGGTCGATTCCGATCCCCGCGGGGCCAGGGGGCGTCGTCTCTTTGCTCGGCGTGCTCTTCGAGGGTCTCCACACGGTGTTTGCCCTCGACTTTGCGGACACACTGTCGGGCGGCAAGAACAACGGCCGCGTGCTCTCGGTCGACACGGCCAGCGGAGCCGTCCAGACGATCGCCACCGGCTTCTCGTTCCCGAACGGCATCGCCGAAGACTTGCTCGGAAACTTGTACGTGGCGGACTCCTTTCAGGGGACCGTGACGCGCATGGCGCAAGACGGCTCGAACAAAGCCGTTTGGTCCGCGAGCCCTCTCTTGGCAGGCAATCCGGCCGCCGCGCTGCCGATTGGCGCCAACGGCATCGCGTTCGACCTTTTCTTTCAAGACGTCTACGTTTCCAATACGAGCTTTCAACAAATCATCCGCATCCCGGTGGAGCGGGACGGGAGCGCGGGCGCGGCGCAGATCTTCGCCGACGGCGCGACCATTGACGCGACCGAGGACACGACCAACGCGCTCGACGGCGCCGACGGCATCGCGTTCGACCTCTTTGGCCGTCTGTACGTAGCAGCGAATGCCAACGCCGAAATCCAGGTCTTGTCCCCCTCCGCACACCTCATCGCGCGTTATGCGAATCCGACTCTCCCGGTCGACGTTCCCGCGTCGCTTGCATTCGTAGGTGATCAGCTCTACTTCACGAACTTGTCGCTGTTCGACGGCGGTATCAATTCTTCGATTGCCGTTCTTCGGACGCCCCTTCCGGGTCTGCCGCCTCTGTGAGCGGACACGATCCCGCCGCCACGGTGCCATCGGCAAGCTGACGGCCACCTGGGCGACGGTGCACGTCCGATCAATTCGTGGCACACTACGGTCCGCGGGTTCGACGGACTTCGGTCCGTACGAAGGGGGCTCGCCCTCGACGATGACCTGAATGAAAAATAGCACGTACAGTCGACTCGCGAGAATCGTCTTGCCGCTTCATTCCGGTCGCCCATCATGCCAAAAGGTTCGCCTGATGCGCCCGTGCTCCGCGTTCGTCGCTGCACTTTTTTCCGGCGTCGTTGTGGGCTGCGCGCCCAGCGATTCCAGCGACGGGACGGATGCGGGTTCGAGCGGCGCAAGCGCTGGAGCACCGTCCTCGAGCCCCTCCGCCACCAACAGCGGGGAGCAAGCGGGTGCAGTGACCTCTTCGTCCGGGACCTATGGATCCGCAGGAGTGGGCGGCGCCTCGGAAGCAGTGACCGGATCGTCGGGCGCCAGCGGTAGTGCCCCCGGAAGTGCCACCGGAACGTCGGGAACGAGCGGCGGCTCCGGGATGACGGGAATCTCGGGGGCGAGCGGCACAACGAGTGGCGCGGCGACCGGCACCTCCGGGACGACGACTGGAACGTCAGGCACGACCGGCACCTCCGGGACCACGACCGGAACGTCGGGATCCGGTGGAAGCAAGATGGCGGGTACCCCGGCGTCGGGCGACGTCATCGTGAATCCCGGGACGACGCACCAACACATTTCCGGATTCGGCGCTTCGACCGCTTGGATGGGGACGGCCATGACGTCCGCCGAGGCGGACCTGGCCTTTTCCACGACTGCCGGCGCGGGCTTATCGCTCGACCGCGTGCGCATCAACTACGAGGGCGACGGCACGTCGGCGCCGGAGACCGCGACGGCGCTCCTGGCCCAAGCCCGCGGGGCGACCGTTTGGGCAACCCCGTGGACGCCGCCGTTGGCCGACAAGGACAATGACAATCTCGCGGAGGGCCACTTGAATAACCCCTCGGCGTACGCGACCTTCCTCGTCCAATACGTTGCGACAATGAAGGCGGCGGGCGTCAACCTCTATGCGGTTTCGTCCGAGAACGAACCGGACGCCTCGGTTACGTACGAATCGTGTTCCTATACCGCGGCGCAACTCGCAACGTTCATCGGAACGTCGATGGGGCCGGCGTTCTCCGGGTCCGCCGTAAAGCTGATGGGCCCCGAGACCCAAAACTGGTGCGACTTTACGTCTTACGCGTCCGCGATCCAGAGCAATAGCGCCGCGTGGTCGGCGCTCTCGATCATCGCGACCCATGAGTACGGGTGCACGCCCGCCAAGGCGTTTCCCGCAGCGGCGTCGGCGGGCAAAGAGTTCTGGGAGACGGAGATCTACGACCCCAACACAAAGACCGACCCCTCGATCACGAGCGGCCTTTGGTTGGCGGCCACGATGTACGACGCGCTGGCGAACGCCAACATGAACGCCTGGCATTACTGGTGGTTTTTTGGAGACGCCACCGGCAATGGGGGACTCTGGAGCGCGAACGCACCCACCAAACGCCTTTGGGTAATGGGTAATTTCAGCCGCTTCGTCCGGCCTGGATTCTATCGAGTCGATGTCTCTGGGCCGGTGCCGTCGGGCGTGTCCGTCATCGCGTTTCAGAACCCTGCGGACAACACGGTCGCCATCGTCGCCATCAACACGAACACCGGATCGACGACGCTGCCCCTCTTCGTATCGGGCACGGCCTGGCCGGCGCAGGTCACGCCATGGGTCACGTCCGCAAGCGACGACCTCGCTTCGCAGACGGCCGCACCCGTTTCGGCGGCTCGGTTCTCCGCGTCGCTTGCGGCCAAAAGCGTGACAACGTTCGTCGGCAAACCGTAAGGACACTCGAATGCTAAGATCGATGTTCTGCTGTGCGCTGGGCCTGATGGTCGCCGGTTGCAGTTCCGGCGGGACCAACACGGGGACGGCACCGGGCGCCACGCAAGGAACGACGGGAGCGGCCACCGGCGCAAGCGCATCCACCAGCGGTACCGCCGCCACCGGCGCAAGCGCATCCACCAGCGGTACCGCCGCCACCGGCGCAAGCGCATCCACCAGCGGCACCGCCGCCACCGGCGCAAGCGCATCCACCAGCGGTACCGCCGCCACCGGCGCAAGCGCATCCACCAGCGGTACCGCCGCCACCGGCGCAAGCGCGGCCACGAGCGGCACGGCAGCCCCCGGCGGCGCGCAGCCCGGCGACGCCGGGTCCACCGAGCCTCCCGCCGGCGCGGACGCGAGCGGCGGGGGTCCGCTCCCCGGCGTGGATGCCGGCCCCCTCCCGACTCCCGTTACCGATACGACCTCCACGCTCGGAATCTCGGCGGCGGGGGCGGGCTATCACGTCGAGGGCAACATTGCCTATGGTCCGGACGCGATGCAGCGTCTCGATGTGATTTACCCCACCGGCGCAGGACCGGCAGGCACGACGGTGCTTCCCGGCGTGATCATGTTTCACGGCGGCGGCTGGACCGACAACCGCGCGCAAGCTCTCAAAGCGAGCATGTCGAGTTTCTTCGACCGCTTTCTCAAGCACGGATTCCTGGTCTGCAACGTAGAGTACCGCTTGGCCGACGGCACGGCCGACGGCGCGATCGCCCCCGCGGCCGACCAGGACGCGCTGCTCGCCGCCCAGTGGTTTTGGAACTACATGGATTACTATCACGTGGACAGGACGCGTTACGTCGTCACGGGCGCGTCCGCTGGCGGACAGCTTGCGCTCATGGTCGGGATGGCCACGCCCGCCGCCCAGCTGGGACCGACGAGTCCAACCGACTACAAGATTGCCGCCATCGTCAACGGGTACGGCCCGTCCGACGTCACGGACCTTCTCGCAAAGAATGTCTCCTGGGCCGTCCAGTGGCTCCCGGCGAATACGCCCAACCGTGCGGCGCTGGCCGTTACGGTCAGCCCCGTGACCTATGTTCGGAAAGACGTTCCGCCGCTCATCACGGTTCAGGGTCAGGATGACACGACTGTGCCCATCGCCGAGGCGCAGAACCTCTTCAACCTCTTGACCGCGGCGGGCGCAGACACAGCCCTCCACTATGTTGCAGGCGCAGGCCACGGGTTTGATACGCCGGCAACCGCATGGCCGGATGCCGAGGCAACGATGTTCGCGTTTCTGACAGCGCGCGGGATAGGAATGTAGTGTAGGAGAGATGCCGTGTCCCCGTGGAGAACCATCGGACGCACGCGCTGCCGGTAAACCTTCGCGCTGCCGGAACGTCGGAGCCGCGGTCGATCGCGCACGCGACCTTTTCGCAGAGCGTCTGCCGCGTCCATGACGCGACCACCTACTTGACTTCGCCGCCCACGTACTCGTCGGGCCAGTCGTCCCCTTCGAAGGGCCAGTACTCTTCGTTGTCTTCGAGGTAGCGCGCCGCGTCGAGCGAGTCCACGGCGTCTTGGGGGAGATAACCGAGGCGGATCGCTTCGACTTCGACTTCCAACGCACGCTTTCGTCCGAGCACGCTTTCGATGCGCCCCAAACGCGCTCGGCGAAGGAGTCGCGAGAGGCGCAGATCGAGCCGGTGGAGGGCGTCTCTGGCGAGCGCCGATTCGATCTCGGAGAGACCCTTGCGGACCGCGGTGACGCGCGCCTGCAGCGCTGTGGCTTGCGCAGAGTCGGCGCGGAGCAAATCGGGCAGGTCCGTTCCCGATGATACGCCCGCCTCTTCCGCGGCATTCACGACCAGGGCGCCTTCGCTCTCCAGTCGTTGCTTGAGGTCGACAAGATCGCGCCTAAGTGGCGCGATTTCGTCGGGTGGCGCGTGCGCCGCTTCCAGCCCGGCAAGGGCCTGCTCCACGCCGATGGCCGCCTCCCGGGCATCTTTGGCGCGGCGCGCGTCGTCCAGCCCGAGTTCCACGGAAGGACGCACGCCGCCGTTGGTCGCGAGCGCACGCTGCATGTCACCGATTGCGGCCATCGAAAGCACGAGACCCGAGGCTTCGCGCTCCAGCACGCTTCGCCGGCGGAGCACGCGATCGTACTCCGGGTCCAAACGCACGAGCGCTGCGATGGTTCGCACCACGTCGGGCTGGAACCCCCCAATTTCGGCGCCCGCGGCGTCCGTTCCCGAGTGCACCGCCGCGAGCAATCGCGACGTGGTCGCATCGCTCTGACCGATGCGCCGGGCCCCGTCGCGAACCGGCTCGTAGCGCTTCAAGAACTCGACGAGCTTCCTGTCGGCGTCGGCGAAGCGGCACCGCGCAAGATCCACCCACGCGTCCAATACCCACGCTTCGTCTTCGTAGCGGTGGTGCACTCCCGACGCGGCGAGTTCGTCCAGAAGCTCGCGCGCTCCGTCGTAGTCCTTCTTCTCGTACCGCGTGGTCGCCGCTTCGTAGAGCGCCTCCGCAAGGCGGTCCGAGTCCTGCGGGACCAGGTAGTAGTAATAGCGAGCGTCGTCGTTTCGTCCCTGCTCGTGGGCGATTCGGCCGAGCCCCAGCCGCGCCAGGTCCCTTACGGCGAAGAACTTCTCGTCGGCGAAAACGGGCGTCGTCGCGGCGCTCCGCTTCGGGTCGGCCACTTTGCAAAGCAGGTTCTCGCCCTCCCTGTAGCGGCCGTGTTCGACGTGAATGAGCGCCGCGAGGTAGGTGGCGGCCGCCCAGAACCGGCATCGTTGGGTGACGGTGCCGTAGGCCAGAAGCGCGTTCTCGGGGTTGCCCGACACCTCGTACGCGCGGCCAGCCATGTACGCGATCTCCCCGCGCACCTCCTCGGGAGCGCCCGGGGGGACGTGTTTCGAAATCGTCCGCGACCGCGTCGAACTGCTCCGTTTCGAGCGCGATATCGACCAGGCGGCCAACGGCGCGCCGGCCCCAAACTTGGACCGACGGACCGGCGTCCCACGCGCCCTTGGCCTCGACGACGCGGCGTAGATACTCGCGCGCCGGATCGTAGATGCCGGCCGTGGCGAGGGCGTCACCGAGTCGGAACACGGCGGCGTGCCCTTCCTCCGTGTCTGCGAAGAGATCGAATTGCGGGTCTTCGACCACCTCTGCGAGGCGCGCAATGGCTTCATCAATGCGTCCCGAGACCATCCACTGTTCCGCCTCCGCGACGCGCTCGCTCACTTCCTCGCGACGCAGCTCCGTAGGCCCGAGATGGCGCGCGAGGAGGGCCGCGTGATACGCGCGGAGGACGCGAGCGAAGACCGCATTTGCGTCAGGAGGCGCGGGCGCAGGCGCAGGCGCGCTCGTCGCAGCGGCCGTCTGCACGCCTCCCGATTCCGCCGGGCCGGCCCAGGCCAGAGACGCCACGATGGGCATCAGCACGAGCGCAACGATTCGTTCGCGCATACCCGATCACCTGGCGATGGGCTGCGCCTTGGCGGTCGCCCGAATTTTGAGCTCGTAGTGTCCCTTCTTGTCGCCGGGAAAGTCGCCCCCCATGCTCGAATCGTCCCAGAGATGCAGCTCGACCGAGAGCCGCTCTTCGGCCGGGACATCCACGATGAAGCGCGAACGCTGCGCCGAACGAAACGCGTCGTCGCGGTCATCACGCCGCTCGACGTCCACAGTCACGGCGTGACGGCCGGGGGCGGCGGCGTGGTCGTAAATGATGGCTTGCTCGTCTGCGCGAAAGCCCGGCGGCGACGACCATACGACGCCGTCGTCGAGCGAGACGAGCAGCGAGGCGACACGCCCGTGGTCGGAGTCGGTCTCGATCGAAATGGCGATCCGGGAGTGAAAGAGCGTATCGCCCACGGCGGCCACGCGCGCGCGAAGGGACGCGATATCCGACAGCAGGCGGTCGTAGTCGAGCGACGGTCCCGGCGCGCCGCCGTCGGAGAACTCGTTGGGCGCCGGGTTGAGGGGCGAGAGCTTGCCCCCGTCGGGGGACTCGTCCGCGGGCGGCGCCGGAATCGGACCCGCGTCGGTCGGAGGCGCGGCGGCGAGTGAAGGGGGCGCGGAGCTGGCGCTCGTCGTCGGTCGATCGTCGCGCCCTGCCTTGGCCGGCGCATGGGGCGACCGAACGCGCGGGTCGGCGAGCGCAATGCCCATCACTGCGAACGCCGACGCGAGCGCCGCCCCCGCGGTCCATCGCCTGGCCCGCGCCTTCGCTCGCGCGGTTCGCCCCGCTGCCATAAAGCGATGGTGCCTCCGAAGCCGCTCTTTCGCCAAGGCTCTTCAACCCCCGAACGGAAAGAACACGCTGGCGCCGAGAGTGACCACCAGGTCATTCACGAGGTGCTCGTCACCCACCAGCACCTCCTCCAGCACGTGGTCGCGGCCGTCGATACGGAGCGCGAACCAGTGCCCGAAGAACAGCTTCGCGCCGAGCCCCGCGCTCGCGGTCGCGCCGCGCGCCGTCGAATCGTCCGTAACGCCGGCTCCAATCGCGAGGTTGAGGTCGAATCGACTGACTCCGCCGCCCATCCACCGTATTTTCCCATACGCAAACGACCAGAGCAGGTGCCCGAAGTAGAGCGTGCCCGGTTTGTCGGAGCGATCGAGAAGCGAGATCTGGGGGTAACGGTTCTCGTACGAATCGGTCACTGCGCTATGGAAGCGCGTAAATTCCACACTGGCTTCGAGCGCCAGATCTTCGCTGAAGTGAAACGTGTACGCGCCGCCGACGACCCAGTTCGACGAGTAGAGGTCCGCCGCGTAGAGCCCCCCAAGCGCGGACAGCTCGTGGCGAAAGGCCTTGGTAAAGAGACGGTCCTCGACACCGCGATAGTGACGCCCACCGACGAGCTCTTCTTTCAGCTCGTCGTCCACGCATTGCGCCTTCGCCTCGCGCGGGGAACCCGCGGTGCATAGCGCGGCGAGGGCAACGGCGAGGACCGCGCGACGAATCGGCCAGCGGCGCGCGCGCATCCCTCTCGTGAGGTACCAGTGCTTGGCTACTTTGTCACCAAGAGCTGCGGGCAAGCCTTCGACGCGATCGCGGCGCCCCGAATGTCGAGTCGGGCAAGCCGGGCAAACGCAGCGTGTCACTATTCACTATTTCGCGCCCCCGGCGCACCGCCGTGATTGCGCTGGACGGCCGCGACCGGCGCCCCCAGAGTCGCCCCATGCCGACGGCATCGAAGAAGGCTTCGCGCGCCCCGTCACATTGCGCCCTCGCAATCGGCGGCCTGGATCCGGGCGGCGGCGCCGGTGTCATCGCCGACCTACGCGCCTTTGCCGCGGCGGGCGCGTTTGGATGCGCGGCCATCGCCGCCGTGACTGTGCAATCCACGGCAGGCGTGCGCAAAGTGCGGGCGCTCCCCGCGTCCGAGGTGACGGCGCAGGTCGCGGAAGTTCTCCGCCACCAACGCGTTCGCGCCGTGAAAGTGGGCGTACTCGCAAGCCGCGACAACGTCCGGGCTCTCTCCGGCTTGCTTTCGCGGCACCAAGACATTCCCGTCGTCGTGGATACGCCCATCCGCGCGACACGAGGGGCCGCACGGCTGCTCACATCGGAAGCGCTCGCTTCGGTAAAGAGCGACCTCATACCTCGCGCCACCCTTCTCACCGTCAACCTCGCCGAGGCACAGGCCCTTCTCGGCGAGCGCGTACGCACGGTCAGCGAAGCGCATGACGCGGCGCGCGCTCTCGCGGCCATGGGGGCGCGCGCCGTGCTCGTGAAAGGCGGCCACATGAAGCACCCATTCGCAGTCGACGTTCTGGCGGTCGATGGGCACGTCGTCGAGCTTCGCGCCCGGCGCCTCGCGATCGCGCCCACCCACGGCACGGGGTGCACGCTGGCGTCCCTGGTGGCGGGCCGCCTGACGCTCGGCGCGACGTTGCGTCCGAGCAGCGCCACGCTGATCGCAGCGATCCGTTGGGGCAAGCGCGTGCACCACGCCGCGCTCGCGCGGGCGGTCAGCGTGGGCGGCGGGATGCGCGTGCTCGTGTTTTGACGGAGCGCTCGACCGCTCGCACCGTATGTAGCCTCGATGCCGTCGAGGCTGTTCGGAACGACCTACTCTGGTACCGTGTCGCCCACCACCGCTGGGACGTTCGCTTCGATCTCCGGGGGGAACGCGGGCGCAGCCGGTAGCATCACCACGAACGTCGCCCCGCGTCCTTCCCCTTCGCTCTCGACGCGCACCATGCCGCCGTGGCTCTCGACCAGGTGACGCACGAGCGCCAGGCCCAGCCCGAGGCCGCCGTGTCGTCGCGTCGTCGTGGCGTCGGCTTGTCGAAAGCGCTCGAAGACATGAGGGAGGAAATCGGTCCGTATGCCTTGCCCGGTATCCTTCACCAAGAGCACGACGCGCTTGTCCTTGCGCTCGAGAACGACATCGACCTTTCCGCCGATGGGCGTGAACTTGATGGCGTTCGTGAGCAGGTTCCAGACCACTTGCTGGAGCCTGTCCGCATCGCCCTTCATGCGCCCCGCGCCGCGGTCGACAATGGCCCCGAGAGCGATGTTCTTCGCGACCGCGGACGGGCGAATGGCGTCGAGCGCCGACCCCAGGACCTCCGCCAAATCGACAGGACCCATCTCGAGATGGAGCTTGCCGCTGATGATCCGCGAGCCGTCGAGAATGTCCTCGATGAGCTGCACCTGGGCTTTGGCGTTTCGCTCGATGGTCTCGAGTCCGCGGACCAAACCGGCGGCGTCGAGGGTCCCCCCGCGCAGTATTCGCGCCCAACCGAGGATCGCGTTGAGAGGAGTGCGGAGCTCGTGCGAGGCCGTGGCAAGAAATTCGTCCTTGGTGCGGCTCGCCAATTCCGCCTTTCGACGCGCCTCGTCGGTACTCTCGAGTAGCCGCTCTCGCTCGTCGAGGGTCGCGCGCAGCGCTTGGTGCGCCCGCTCCGCTTCGGCGAGAAGACGGCCTCGTTCGGCTTCGGCGCGATGCCGTCGGATGGCCTGCGCCAGACCGTGGGCCACCGACTCGAGCGCGAAGAGAGAGGCCTCGGAAAACGGGTGACGTGCGCGGGCGGCGATGACACCGACGACGATATCCCCGACGACGAGCGGGTAGCCCGCGAACGCGACGAGGCCCTCACGAAGGGCCCACTCCTTCTCGGCGTCCTCGGACTCCTCGACCTCCTGGGAAGCGCGCGGATCGCCCGCGACCCGAGGGGTTACGCGCGGTCTTCGCGCGGCCACAATCCATCCGATCGCGAGCCGACCCGCCGGCACGCGTGCGTGGACTTCGTCGAAGGGCGGAGTGGTTCCCCCGCTCGCTTGGAGTTCGAGGCACTCGGCCGCGTCGGCGATCGTCCAGATGCCGACGAAAGCCGCGTCGATGTGCCGAGCTACAGCATCCGCGCACGCCCGCAGCGCATCCGCGAGCGAGCCCGCCCGCGTGAGCGCCACGCCGATTTCGATTTCGAGCCCGAGAAGGCGGTTTTGGTGCCGCAGCTGGTCCGCTTGCGCGGCGACCTCGTCGAGCAACGCCTGGGTGCGGCGCTGGTGGGCACGCTGCTCTTCGATGTTCGTATTCGTCCCGAGCCAGGCGACGATCGTGCCGCTCGCGTTGCGGAGCGGCACGGCGCGCCCGAGGTGCCACGTATAGAGCCCCGTGGCGAGGCGCAGTCGGAACTCGACCTCGTAGGTTTCACCGGTCCTTATCGCATGGCTCCATCGCTCGAGCGCCAGCGGCAGATCGTCGGGATGGATCACGTTCTGCCATCCGTCGGCCAACAGTCGGGGGGCGGTGATCTGGTCGGTGACGCAGTCGAGGTTGCCCTCCGGCGTTGCCGTCCAAATTTGGACCGGCAGATTCTCCGTGAGAAAGCGGTAGCGGTCCTCGCTGTCGCGCGGCGCCTCGCGCACTCCGTCGTCGCCGTCGGGAAGACCTCGGTCCATTCCAACAAACTCCTGCCTTATGCCTTTTGGAGCGACCGCCGATCGGACGTGACAGCCTCGTGCGGTCGCTCTATCGCGCGTTGGGTGGCTACGTCGTGGACGCGTTCCACGCCAACGAACTCGCTCTAAATCGTCACTCTCCACGTGGTCGCGCTGGCTCCTGGAATGTCTTGGAGCTCGATGCCGAATTGGGCGAGCTCCGCTCGTATCGCGTCCGAACGAACGAAATCCTTCGCGGCTCGCGCTTCGCGCCGTTCGGCCACTTTGCTCTCTATCGCGGCGGCGTTCAGACCGCGGATCGCGAGGCGTCGCGTCCGCGTGCGCGCGGCGAACTCCGACGGGCTCGCCAGCATCAGGCCGAGCGGACGGCAGCACGCCTCGAGCGCGTCCACGGCCGCCGCGGCGAGCGCGCGCGTCGCTCGCTCTCGGCGCGGGTCTTTGCGCAACTTCGGCACCTGGAGGGCCACCTCGTTGCCCACACGCAAGAGCTCCCCGATGACGCTTAGCGCGACGGAGGTGTTCAGATCGTTGTCGAGCGCCGCCATGAGCCGCTCGGGGGCCTCGCGCACGCACGCCGCCTGCTGCCCGTCCCCATCGCTCGCTTCGTCCGGAGCCGCCTCGCCGCCCGCCGCGGCCACGAGGGCCTCCCGCGTTGCATAAAGGTAGTCCACGCGTCGTTCGGCCTCGTCCAGGCCGGGGAAGACGATGCGCCCGTCGTCCAGGCGGTGGATATCGAAGTTGATGGGGCCGCGGTAGTGGGCGCCGAGGACGAAGTAGCGGAGCGCTTCGCCGTCGTTCCGCTCGAGGATCTGCGCGATGGTCACGAAGTTACCGAGAGACTTACCCATCTTTTCGGCGTCGACGTTGAGAAACCCCGAGTGCATCCACACGCGCGCGAAGGGCGAGCCCCACGCCGCTTCGCTCTGCGCGATTTCGTTTTCGTGGTGGGGGAAAATCAAGTCCATGCCGCCGCAATGGATGTCGAAATGCGGCGACAGAAATTGCGCCGCCATCGCCGAGCACTCGATGTGCCACCCGGGGCGCCCTCGACCCCACGGGCTCTCCCAGCCCAAACCGTCTTTCGGGCTCGCCTTCCAGAGCGCGAAGTCCAACGGGTCGCGTTTCGCTTCGCCGGGCTCGACGCGCGCGCCGGACACGAGCTCGTCGAGGACGCGCCGCGAGAGCCTTCCGTATCCGGCAAAAGAGCGTACGGAGAAGTAGACGTCGCTCCCTTTGGGCGTCGTCGCCACGTACGCGCTGCCCTTGGCGACGAGCTCCCCGATGAGCGAGACGATTGCGTCGATGCTCTCGCTGACGCGAGGCTCGTGGTCGGGATCCGCGCACCCGCACGCCCGCAGCTCTTCGGCGTTGATCCGTGCCATGCGCTCGGAGAGTTCGAGCGGGGCCTCCCCGCGCGCGGCCGCTCGCGCCAGAATCTTGTCGTCCACGTCTGTCACGTTGCGCACGAACGTGACCCCGTAACCGCGCGCGCGGAGAAAGCGCACGAGCACGTCGAACACGATGAAGGTGCGCGCGTGGCCGGCGTGCGCGTGGTCATAGGTCGTGAGCCCGCAGACATAGAGACGCACCCGGCCCGGGTCGATGGGCTCGAGCGTCTCCACCCGTTGGGTCATGGTGTTGTAGAGGCGTACGGCGCTCGTCGGCATGGCGTCGAATGGGGTTTCTACCCGCATCCACGCGATTTTACACGCGCGTGATATGCATCGGCGGCGCATGCGCTGCCTGAGACGGACCGTGCTCGCCTTGCTCTCCGCCGGCCCCTTGGCCTTGCTTTCGGCCTGCGCGCACGGCGACTCGCTCGAAGGCGGCGTTTTGCGAAAAGGGGATCTCCTCGTCCACGTCGGACCGATACCTGGCGCCTGGCGTCGCCTACCGGTCGACGGAGCCGATCTCGCGTTCCGGGACGAAGCGCACGAGGGCTCCGCGCTTTTCGACGTGCGATGCCACAATCGGGACGACGATGCGCCCCTGGCCGTGTTGACCGAGCACCTCATCATGGGCACGACGGGCCGCGAGTTCGAAAGCGAGACCGTGTTGCCGTTCGATGGGCGCGAGGCGCTGCGCACGGTGCTCCAAGCCAGGCTCGACGGGGTGCCGATGAAATATGACATCTACGTGATGAAAAAAGACGGGTGCCTTTACGATCTCGTCTACGTCGCGCCGCTCGCGCGCTTTGCGGAGGGCGACGCGGACTTCGAGCGCTTCGCGCAGGGGCTCCACGCCGGTTCCGCCGCGGGGGCCACGTACGACGGGCCGGCGCGATCGTCGTCGAGGGACCCTTGAACCCCGAGTCGACGTCATCGATGCCGCCGTCGGGGGTGCCGAGCGTCTCGATCATCCCACCCCCACCCCCACCGCCGACGCTGGCCGCGATCTGGCAGGGTCGTGTCATCGGTTTCGTCGAGCACATGGGCAACGTTGGCGTGCTCACCTTCCGCTCCCTTGGCTCGATCGGGCGCCGTCCGTTCGAGATCGCGTCGACCATTTACCAGATCGAGTCGCTCGGTGTCCGCTCGCTCGGGATCGTCGCGGTCACCTCGATTTTCATCGGGATGGTCATGACCATCCAGTTTGCCTTTGGCCTCCAGCGATTCGGAGGGGTCGACTACATACCCCGAGTCATCGTGCTCTCCTTTTTGCGCGAGCTCGGTCCTACGCTCACCGCGGTCATCGTTGGCGGCCGGATCGGGAGCGGCATGGCGGCCGAGGTCGGAGCGATGAATGTCACCGAACAGGTCGATGCCATCCGCGCCCTCGGGGGTGATCCCGCCAAGAAGCTCGTGCTTCCGCGCGTGCTTGCGGCCATGGTCGTGATGCCTCTCCTCAGCATTTTTGCCGACACGCTCGGTACGTTGGGCGCTCTCTTCGTCGCGAACACCGAGTACGGGATCCGGCCCCGGCTGTTCTTGCAAACCGCGCTCGAAAGCGTTCTCTTGAGCGACCTCTTCTCCGGGCTCGCGAAGACGCCCATTTTCGGCTTTATCATCGCTATCGTGGGCTGCCACTTCGGGCTCACGACGCAGGGCGGAACCGAAGGGGTGGGCCAGAGCACGACGCGAACGGTCGTGGTCGTGTCGATCGCGATCTTGGTCGCGGATTATTTCTTGACGCGAATCTTCGTCAACGTACTGCCGGGATAACGTTGACGGCCTCGCCGTCCAAACCCATGATGACTCCGCGATGGCCGAGTCGCCGCTCATCTTCACGCTGGAGGAAGTTAACGCCCTGGTGCCACGGCTCAAGCCGTTGGTCGCCGCGCAAATCGGGCGGCGTTCGGAGATCGAGGAGCGGGTCGAGCAACTCGCCGGGCTCCTGGGGACCATGCCGGACTCGATTCAGGTCGAGGAGCACGATCCCCCGCACATTTGCGATCTGAAGCGCGAACTTGCGTTGCGTGTCGAGAAGTACAACTCCGCGTGGCGCGAAGTCGAAGGCCTCGGAGCGGTTCTCAAGGATCCGCGCGTCGGTTTGGTCGACTTCTACGGGCTCATGGACGGCAAGCTCGTCTGGCTCTGCTGGAAGTTCGGGGAGGATGCGGTGAAGCACTATCACGGCCTCCACGAGGGTTTCGCCGCGCGCAAGCCAATCGAGGCGACGATGCGACACCGTCATCTCAATTGACCATGGCGCGCGTCGATCGCGAGGCCGCGGCGCGGGCCATCGAGGGTTTTCTCAGAGCCCTGGGGCGAAATGCCGATGAGGAGCCCGAACTCTTCGGCACCGGGGCGCGCGTCGCCGCCGCGTTCGCGGACGAACTCCTCGCCGGCTACGAGGTCGACATTGACACGCTCGTCTCGCAGAGCATGTTCGAGGGGCGCTCGGGGCTCGTCATCGTGCGCGACATCCCCGCGATGACCACGTGTCCACATCACCTGATGCCATCCACGGGAGTCGCGACGGTGGCCTTCGCGCCCGAGGCGCGCCTCTTGGGAATCGGTACCGTCGGGCGGATCGTGGACGCCTACGCGCGCAGGCTCGCTCTCCAAGAGCAGATCGGTGAGCGTGTGGTGTCGGCGTTGCAAAAGCACCTCGCGCCCCGCTGGGCGGCGTGCCGGATCGTGATGAGCCACGCGTGCATGACAGCTCGAGCAGAGCGTACCCACGGGGCGCGGGTCGAGACGCTCGCGCTGTCAGGAGACGTTGACCAAGCGGCTATCTATTCGGCGGTGGGGGTCGGCCGGTGAGCCCGTGAACCGCAGACCGAGCGGCTGCCGAGGGATGCGCCGAGCGGGGGTGGGTCGGTGAGGTTCGTGGGACGGGTGGCGCTCGCGGCACTCCAGGGTGGCGCCATGGCACGGCTCGAGGATCCCCCTTTTCACGTACTCGTGTCGTTGGTGGACGGCGAACCCTACGCGATCGAGGATGCGTGTAACCACGCCGGAGCGAGCCTCGCCGAAGGCGAACGACGCGGCGCCTGCGTTATCTGTCCCCTGCACGGCTACATCTTCGAGCTCGCGTCAGGGCGCCTTGTCCAGCCGCGGGACTTTTGCGACGACCAGCGCTGCTTGGTCGCCCGGGTCGATGGAGATGCCGTGAGCGTGTGGGACCCCGGGCCTGGCGTCACGATCCTAGGAGCATGACCGATGCGCAAGGTCTTGTCGGCCCTGCGCTTCTCAACGCGGGCCAACGCTCACGGCCATCGTTCGACTGGCGCGAACGCGAACGTCGAGAGAAGTAACAAAAAAGTGCCCGCGCAGAGGGGCCGGGGGGGCAGCCTCACTCCACACGGGCACCAGCCTTATAGCAGAGTGCGTGCCATCCTGTTTGCTCGAGAAACCGAGCATCACCGTGGTCTTGGCCGTGCAATCTTGAAAGCGTCAGCACACATCTCTGCACGACGGGACTCAAGAGCCAAGTTTTGGGGCCCCTTGCCCCCCAAGGCCCGCGCCAGGGGTGGGGGGAGTCCTCCGCCCCCAGATCGCCCCGACTTCCTTTCCGGCCGCAGATTCAGCGCTGTCGACAGCGGAGAGCGAGCCGAGCCCCGGGAAAAAAGACGCTCGTCTCGATTCCCCGCCGCGCGCTACCCGGCGGAGCGCTTCTCAAAAGGGGCGCCCCCAGAGAATGGATTGCGTCTTGGAAGGCCGCGCCCGCGTCGGCAGCTCCGGCGATGTCTTCGAGGCATCCTTGTTCCGGTGAGACACGCATGCGCGTCGTGGGACCGCGTAGCGTCAAGGGCGATTCGTCCCCGACGTAGACCTCGATCGGACGCCAATACGGTAGCTCCAACTCCCAGCCCGAGTCATCGCCCGAGCAAACCGAAGCCACCAACGTGTGGGACGAGACCTCGAGAGGAGCGAGGCGCACGGGCTCGCCCATTGCGCCGGTGTCCAGGTCCCATCCCGTTACCCAGATCGACGGGGGTCGCGCGATGTCCGGTTGGCCCTCCACCGCGAGCCCGATGGCCCGTCGGTCCCGTCGACGAGCGAGGCGGAGCCATGCTCCACCTTCAAATCCCACGCGGGCAACGCGGCCGACCTCCTGGGCGATCGCCCCATCGACCTGCCAAAGGACCGCCGCTGCGGTTTCGGATGGGCGCTCGGACGTCGCCAGAACCCAGCGGCCGCCGATGCGCGTGGCGGCCTGAAGTTCGGCGAATGTGTCCGAGTCGGGGGGGTGAATCTCGACGGGCGCGCGCCCGCTCTCCAGAGACCACACCTGCGCGCTGGGCGGCCTCTGGCCATAGCGCGCGACGAGGAGTGCGTGATCGGCGTCGTCGCCCGAGGCGATCGCCCAGGCGGTGGGCACCGCAGGACCGATTCCAAGCCCTCGTCGAGCCGTGTCCAACGCCATCCACGGCGCCGGCGCGAGCCCCGAGGTCCGTACCCCTTCGAGCCCGGCCCACGGCGAAGTCCAGACGACTTGCCATCGCCCGAGCGCCTCCCATTCTCCGGTGCCCGGCCCCCACGCGTAGACGCGACCGAGCGCCGCAGCGCGCAGCGTGTGCTCGAACCCGTTGGCGGCGTCCACTGCGAACCCGACGTCGCCCGTTGGGATCGGCGGTCCGGCAACGCCGGCGAACGGCGGAAACTCGGCGACCGAACCCCACGCGGCCGAGGCGGCCGTACGACTGCTGAGGGAGCGGGCGCCGGCAGGCGGCGGGCCCGAAGGTGAGCCCTCGACGACCGCGCGGTCGAACGTGGGCCGCCGGGCCGAGGGCGGCAGCGGCTCGCACTGGAGTCGCAGCGCGATGCGTGAGCTCGTGGAGGCCGAGGCGACGGGATGCGCCGCTGGCGGTTGCGGCGCGGGGACCGCCGCTGGAGCGCCCCATCCGATGCGCAGCCAGCCCGCGACCAGACACCCCAGGGGACCGCAGGCGCGCTGGCGCCCCGCTGCCGGGTCGGCGATCGGTTCGGGTAACGCGATCTCCTTGACCCACGTCATGCCGCCGTCGGTCGTTTCGAAGCCGCCGCGCGATGCGGTCCAGCCGAATCCCCAGAGGCCCGACACGATGGGGCCTCCGGCATCGCGGATGTATTCGCCCACGCGCACATCCCCACCCACAGCGATTTCGAGCCCCACGACCGACCCCGCCGCTTCGACCCAACCGCCGAGCACTCCGGGGCGCCTCTCCTCGAAGCCATCCATCCACACCCCGAAGCGCAGCGCCCGTGCCACGTCCGCGCGGAGGAGCGGCAGGTGAATCGGGCTATCCGTCTGCCTGGCTCGGTCGACGCGGGTCAGGCGCGCCGTCGACAAGTCGCCGTTGACGGGGGGCCGCAGAATCGCCGTACTCCCGTCGGCGAGCATCACGAGGCGAGCCCGGTCGGCGCCTGCGCCGCGCACGCGCATTTCGCTCCAGTCGCCGTCGCGCGACATGAGACACCACGGCCGCTCATCCGTGTCTGCGTTGGCTCCGCCGTCATCCTTTTCGCACGAGCCGCGCACGGCCAGGGTCCCGTTGCCGAAGGCGAGCACCTGCCTCGGCTCGCCGAAGCGCCGACGCTCGATCACCCTCGACCCGGCGGGGTCCCACGCATAAATGCGCGTCTCGCCCTGGGGCGCGCCGCAAACGAATCCGAACGCGGCGCGATCGCGGAACGTCTCCAGCGCGAGAGGATGACAGCGGGCGGGCTTCAGGGAAAACGCGTCGGTCACCACTTCGACGAGGGCGCCGTCCGAGAGCCGAATCCGTGCGAGGGCGCCATCGCGAGCGACCACGGCCGTTCCGTCGACAAGAGGCCAACCGTCTGCGAGCGCGGTCGCGAGCGGATGGGGCCCGAAAACGCCCGCCGTGGTGTCCACAGCTCCGGCCGCGCCGGCGACCGCGGGCAGGCGCGGAGGGGACGCCGGGAGAGGCTCCGCGTGACCATCGAACTGCACCATCCACCACTGCGTTCGATCGTTCTTGTCCCTGCCGCCCACCGCCACGCCGTCGTCGAGCGGGGCAACGTCGAGGGGCTCGATCGGCAGGGGAACCGGTCGCCACGATGTGCCCGCATCGACCGTGATGAGCGCACCGCGAAGATCCGCGATGGCGAGCGCGCGCCACGCGTCGACCGCCGCCAGTCGTCCAAGGTGCGGCGTCGCGGGCAGCGAGCCGAGATCCAAGGGGGCGCCCGTTCGCGGGTCGAACGCGGCGAGCGACCCTTGGGGGTAGCGGATGTAGGCGCGGTCGAGGCCGACGAGGATCTGTCCGCTGGCCGCGGTGGCGGTGAAAATTGGCAACGCCTGGCCGAGCCAGCGATCGGCTCGCCAAATGTGAATGCCCACGGCGAAAAGAAAGCCGCCCCCCAGACGGTCCGGCAGATCCACGGCACTCGAGGGTTCGGAGCCCCATCGATCGGAAGCCGCGGTGAGTACGCCGTCAGGAAACGAGATGAACCGTACGCCCGCCACGGTCGCCCGAACCGCGCCCCCGGGCTCGGCGCCCCAGATGCGCGCGTCCTCGAGGCTGGCCGGTACCAGCCGCGCCGGCGACAGGCCCCCGAGGAGCCTCTCCGGAGCTCGAAGGCCGATTCGAAAGCCCCGAGCGTCCGAGGCGTGCGCCGCGGATGCCGGCTCCCCGGGGGCGCGCGGGAGCGGCAAGGCCGCCGACCGCGGAGTCGATGGGGCGCCGCGCGCGCAACCAAGCGCCAAAAGAGCGACGACCGTCGCGAGGCCCGCGCGACGCAGACGGAGGGGATCTCGCCATGGGGCAGCTCTTGAGTCGCCTTACGCGTACCGGTGGACCCGGCTGCGGAGATGGGCCAATCTTCTAACCATGTCTTTCGTTGTCGCGGTCGTGGGTGCGACCGGTGCGGTCGGCCGTGAGATGATTCGCGTTCTCGAGCAGCGCCGCTTCCCGGTCAAGCGGCTCGTGGCGCTCGCCAGCGCGCGTAGCGCCGGCCAAAAGTTGAAGTTCAACGGAAATGAAGTGACCATCGCCGAGCTGACGCCGGGGTCCTTTGCCGGCGTGCAGGTCGCTCTCTTCAGCGCAGGCTCGGGCGTGTCGCGCGAGTTTGCCCCGATTGCGGCAGCGGCCGGGGCCGTGGTGATTGACAACTCGAGCGCCTGGCGAATGGATGTCGATGTTCCGCTCGTCGTCCCCGAGGTCAACATCGAAGCGGCCTCGGACCGGCCGAAGGGAATCATCGCCAATCCGAATTGCTCGACCATTCAAATGGTCGTGGCGCTCAAACCCTTGCACGATGCGGCGGGAATCAAGCACATCGTCGTGTCGACCTACCAGGCGACAAGCGGCAAAGGGCACGCCGCCGTGCAGGAGCTACTCGCGCAGAGCCGCGCGGTGCTGGACGGTCGTGCCGTCGAAGCGCGAGTGTTCCCGGGCACCATCGCGTTCAACGTCCTGTGTGACTGGGCGCCGGGCGAGGATGACTACTCCGAAGAGGAGACCAAGATTGTCCACGAGACCCGCAAGATCCTGGGCGACAGCACCATAGGCGTCTCTCCCACCACGGTGAGAGTCCCTGTCGTCAACGGCCACTCGGAAAGCATTCACGTGCAATTTCGCCGCCCCATGCGAGCCATCGAGGCGAAACGTTTGCTCCGGGACGCGCCGGGCGTTCTCTTGATGGACGGTCCCTACCGTCCCGGAAAACACCCGCAGCCCATCGAGGTCACGGGGACCGATGCGGTAAGCGTCGGTCGCATTCGCGACGATCTGGCCGTGCCAGGCGCGCTCAATCTCTTCGTGGTCGGCGACAACTTGCGCAAGGGAGCGGCGCTGAACGCCGTGCAAATCGCCGAGCTCGTGTCGTAAGCCGTCAAAGACCGGTGGAGACGGGGTCACCGCTGTACACGGCTTCGAAATCGGAGCCCTTGAGGCTGCCGAAGTCGGTGACGACTTCACCAATGAAGGTGTCCTTGCCGTCGGGTGCCGTCGCGGCCCATGCGTCGTCGCTGTCACCCTGGAAATACCAGTCGGATCCAATGTCGGCCACGATCAATCCGTACTTCTTCATCGCGGCCATGATGGCCTGCGAAGGCGGCGAATAGCTCGAGATCGAAACGGAGGCCTTAAGTCGCAGGCGCAAGCCCATGGGCGGATACGCGCTGCCAAGCGGTCCGGCGCCACTTCCGGGAGACACGGCGTGCGTGGCCGGGAGGATGTAGCCGCTCTGCGTTTTGTTGAACGTCACCCGGATCGCGTGGGTCACCGCCCCGGCCTGAACCTCCGCGACCCTCACGAGCCCGGCAAGGATGGATAGCCCGGCCAAGTCCCCTGAGGTCCAACCCGCCGGTCGGAGCGCGTTGGAGGTGAGATCGAATTTCGCGCCATTCGCACAATCGAAGGATGGCGTGGTGGGCACGACACAATTCCACGCCTCCCACGAAGTGCACCCGCTCGCTCCCCGCGCGAGCACCAAGCCATGCTGATCACCTGGCAAAGCGCCCGGCTGACCACCCGTCGGCGGATTGCCCTCGATGTGCATCCCTACGAAGAAGGGATAGGCGGTCACTCCGACCGCAGCGTTGGTCGTCACGGGGTTTGGGCCCACCCACCCCTGGGGGCCCGGATCGCTTTCGCTGGCATAAAGGCTGAACGTCGTGGGCTGATCGGCCTGCCCGGCATCGACGACGTTCAACGGAATACCGTAGTGGTTGGTCGACCAGTCCCCGAAGTCGGGGTGCAGCGCTCGGGTGGGAACGAGCTCGGCGTCATACGTGTGAACGATCTGGACTTGGGGTCCGTCGATCGCGACGTTCCACGCATTGTCGTTCGGAAAGATCGGGCAGCCGGCGATGCTCGTGCCGACTCCCACCTGCCCGCCGGGAACGCCTCCCACGGCGCCCGATCCAGCCCCGCTTCCGCCGCTGGCTGTGCCCGTCGTGCTGCCGCTGGCCGTGCCCGTGGTGCTGCCGCTGCCGCTGGCCGTGCCCGTCGTGCTGCCGGTCGTACCGGGGTTGGCCGCGCCCGTGGTGTTACCGCTGGCCGTGCCCGTCGTGCTGCCGGTCGTACCGGGGTTGGCCGCACCCGTGGTGTTACCGCTGGCCGTGCCCGTCGTGCTGCCGGTCGTACCGGGGTTGGCCGCGCCCGTGGTGTTACCGCTGGCGGAGCCGACCGTGCCGCCGGCGCCCCCGCATGCCGCGATCCCCAATGTGCATACGATCGTCACGGCGGTCCGTCGCGACCTGCTTGTCGTTCTTCCCATGGATGAGTGCACCCGGAAACATGCCCGAGGAGGGGCAACCCGCGCGCGACGCAACGTCACGCCCGGCTTGTTCGAACGGCTCGTCCAGAGATCATCGATAGCTGCCGGATGCCGTATCCTCGCGGTGCGAGCCTCGCGTCAAACGTTTCGTGTCATGGGGTGGACCGCCCGTGGGACTTCAGTCTCTTCGCGATTCGGAAGCCCATCTCCAACGTTTGCCGGTAGTTGAGGCGCGGGTCGCACGCGCTTGCGTAGTTCTTGTCGAGGTCGTCCACTGTGATCCCAGCGGCTCCGCCTAGGCACTCCGTCACGTCCTCGCCCGTCATTTCGAAATGCACGCCGCCGAGGTGAGACCCGGCACTCTCATGGGCGTCGAACGTGAGCTCCACCTCGCGCAGAATATCGTCGAAATCGCGCGTCTTGATGCCCGATGCCGTCGACTGCGTGTTGCCATGCATCGGATCGCAAACCCAGAGCACGATCCGTCCTGATCGCCTGATTCCCTCGGCGAGGCGCGGCACAATGCCGGCCACGTTTTTGGCCCCCATTCGCGTGACGAGCGCTATCTTCCCCAATTCATTTGCGGGGTTGAGTATGTCGAGCAACCGGAGAACCTGCTCGATCGTCGTGCTTGGGCCTATCTTTATGCCGACGGGATTCTCGACCCCACGGAAGAACTCGACGTGGGCGCCGTCTGTGGCTCGCGTGCGCTCGCCGATCCACGGAAAGTGTGTCGTCAAGTCGTACCAGCCAGGGCGCCTCGGCACCTGCCTCGTCTGCGCCGATTCGTAGTGCAAATTCAGGCCTTCGTGGCTCGTGTAGAAGTCGACCTTCGTTAGCTCCTGGACGGTGCTCTCCCCCAGAGCCTCCATGAAACGAAGCGCTTCGGCGAGCTGGTGGGTCGTGCGCTCGTATTCGTCGCGGAGCGAATCGGGAATGTTCGCGCGCCGAAAAAAGGATAGCTCCCAGTACTCGGGGTGATGCACGTCGGCGAAGCCGGCCGCCGAGAGCGAGCGGATGAAGTTGAGGGTCATCGCCGCATGGCTGTAGGCGACGATCATGTTCTCAGGGTCCGGCCTGCGACCCCCTTCCGTGAAGTCGGCTCGATTGACCATGTCGCCAAAATAGCTCGGGTAAACGACGCCATCGCGCGACTCGACCGCCTTGCTGCGAGGCTTGGCGTATTGTCCGGCGAACCGCCCCACCCGAATGACCGGCTTTTTGCTCTCGTGGATCATCACCATCGACAGCTGCAAGAGAATCTTCAGCTTGTTGGCAATGACAGGCGCGCGGCAGTCCGCAAGCGTTTCGGCGCAGTCACCGCCCTGAACGAGGAACCTCTTGCCTTGTTGCGCTTCCCCCAGAAGGCTCTTGAGGCGGGCGACCTCCCAGGATGTAACGAGCGGGGGAAGCTGCCGGAGCCGTTCGCAGGCGGTTTCCAGGGCCTCGAGGTCGTATTCAATCGCCTGGGAGTCCGTCTTGGACTTCCAGGAACTCGGGGTCCACGGGGACATCGTCACAATGTCGACGACTTAGCATGGGGACGGCTGGCTCGACGGCGTCCTTCCGGGACCGCTTTGGGCGCCTTCGGAACCTGAACAAATGGGCCCCCATGTCGCTGCCGCGCAACACCCCCTTCTTGACCCCCCGCAACGAGCCGGTTATTCGAAGGTCACGGCGCGCGTGTGACCGCCCGCCTGCGACGCGAATGGGCGGGCGTTTCCGTCCGGCGCGACGGGGAGCACTCAAGGAAACCGCATGGGTTGTCGACAGACGTGGCCGCAAATCTGCCGGAGTCTCGAGTTCCGAGGGCGCTGGGTGGCCCTCGATGAATGCAGGTACGACCCCCGCACCGCGCAGCCAACCGAGGGAACGGTGGTGGACGCCGACGATGACTTGGTCGTGCTGTGTAGTCGCATGCAGGCGAGCGATAGCAAGCATTGCGCAATCCTGTTCTGCGACGAACGCGGAGCCGTGGAAGAGTCACCGCCGAGCTCCACACGCCGGTCCGTCCCCCCCCCTACGCCGCCTCGGGCGTATCATTAGCGAGTCACCCGGGTCACCTTGAGTCTCGCTGCGCCTTGCCTCCGGGCAAGGCTCACTTCAGGACGGGCTTCAAGAAGGCCTTGCCGTCCCGTATCGCGATTTCGAAGTCGACCGGTTTGCCGTGCTTCTGACGCAGCCTGGCGCTCGAGTCGCGCAGCGTCTGGGCAACGAGGTCGTACGTGATGGCCGCCGTTGACTCATTCTGGCGTCGTTTGGCTTCCACGAATTGCGAGTACAGCTGACGAACGCGGTTCTCCGGGAGTCCATCGTCACGCGGCGGCGCGGAGGGAGGAGCGGGAGGCGGTCGATCTCGGGCGGCCGGCGGCGCCGGCGCGGCCCTCGCGCTCACGATCAGTGGAGTCGGCGCGCTGAGCGGTGCGGGTGGAGCGGCAGCGGGTGGGGTGGGCGGTCGCGGCGCGGCCGGTGACGGGGTGCTGAGCGGCCGGGGTGCGGGAACAGGGGCCGGAGCCGAGGTCCCAAGCGGGCGCGATGCGGTAGGAGCGGGTTTGGCCAGCGCCGGGCTCAAAGGTGGCGCGGGCGGCGGCCGCACCATGGTGGGGGTCGCGCCGGTCGAGGGGGCGGACGGGAGTCGGGGCGGGCCGCCCGGGGCCGTGGGCGGGCCTGCGGGGCTTTGCGACGGGAGGGCTCGCGGTTGACCTGGAGGTTGGGGGGCGCGGAGACCGCCCGCGATTCGCGAAGGCAGCGCGCCCCGCCCGGGCAGCATCGTAGAGCCCGGCGCCGGCGGCGGCCGGCCTCCGGGTTGGGCCGCGCCCGATGGCATCGCCTCCGCCTTTTGGCTGCCCGCGGGAGAGCGCAACGCGGCGCTTTGCCGAGCGGCCTCGAGGAGCACGTTATCTTGGTCCGGCGGCGGCGCGAACTCCTTGTCGAGCTCCGCCAGTTCGGCGGCGAGGTCGGGCGGCAGAGCGGCGCCCGGCTCGGGCTTTGCCCGTGGGGTGGGGCTCGGGTCTACGGACTCGGGGGGCGGTGGACGATTCGAAAGTCCCTTCGCACCGGGTTTGCCAAACCTCTGCTCGGCCCGAAAGACGTGGCGCTTGTAGGTCCCGTTTTCGATTTCACGGCAGATGCGCTGCCAATGGGACTGGAAGGTGTTGTACCGCTGCAAGACCATCTGGAACCGGAAACGCAGCGCCGTGTTGCGAATGTGCTCCTTGCGAAGCACATAAATTCGCCGGTCGACGTCCTTGCGCGCAACCGCGGGCTCGATCTTTTCGATGCCCATGAAATACTGGTCATAGAGCGACCGCAGCCGCTCGATTGAGACTTCTACGTCTCCGATCAGGACTTCGAGTTCGGTTTGCTCCACGCGGCCGCCCCCTTCACGGCAACGGCACAACGTGGACGTTGTCGAAGCACACTTTCACGTCCCAATCGTTGAAGCCGAAGTGGTCGTGCCCGGCGCCTGCGAGCGGCGCCGTGTCGTTGTACGTCAACATCTCGTTGCCATCGATCCACCAGCGGACGGTCCGCCCGTCGTTCCGCTCGACCTTGAAGCGGTAGACCTGCCCAGCGACCACTGGCCTTTCCCTCACGTCATCGGAGTTGAGGTCCACGACCGCAATCTCCTTACGGTCGTTGCCGTGCTCGTTGACACGGGCAAGCACGTGGAACGTGTTGTGCCAACCGCCAAAGATCGTCAGATAACTCGTGGCGTTGGTGTACGAAAGCGTCGTCGCGTACGAGCGCCCGTCACCCCAGTATTCGGCTTTCAGGTCGCCATCCTTGGACTGACCCACCGCGTCGAACTCGATTCTAGCGTTGAGCGGAAGCGTGCGCTTGAGCCAGATCCCATGGTTACGCGCGTGTTCGCCGCACAGCTGGCCGTTCTCGATGTGCCAGATGCTGGGCGCGGTGGCCACCCAGTCCGGCCCCGGCTCGAGCCCCCCGGCGACCGCTGCGTCGCCGAGAGGGGCCGCCCTGGCCGGCACCCCGTGCTCGAAATCGTCTTCAAACGGCGACTTCAAGAGGTCCGCCGCGACGGCCGCGGGCATCGCCATGGGCCGAACGGCGGACTGGACCGACGCGCCCGCGTCGTGTGGCTCGGCGGTTCCCGACGGCACGCACCCGGTAGCCGCTGCCGCCGCGACCCAAGCGCTCCCCCACGCGCTCTTCGTTAGCATAGTCACCACGAGGATCCGATCTATCACGCCGCGGCGGGTATCGCCTCGACGCTTGTGCACGTGCACTCGCCCGAGGGCGCTGCGATCCCCCCGCCGGTCTTCGTGCCGTTGCCGGCGTGAATCGGGCCAGGCCGGAGGTGCATGCATGCCTGTTTTCTTGTAAACGAAGGCGCGGCCCGCCATGCATCCGATCCTCTTTCGCATCCCGCTGCCCCATTTTCCCTTGAGGCTGTGGTGGGCGCTCGTTGCCGTGGCGGCCATCGCGACGGCGTACGCGATCGCCGGCGTTGCGCGGCGCGGGCGGGCCGAGGTGACGGACGTCCTGACGGCGGCGAGCGTCGCGGTGGCAGCCGGTGCCGGTGCGTGGAAATGGCACGGCGTCGTTTACGAGGCGCCGAACCTGCCCATCTACGCGTACGGCGTCATG
The DNA here is from genome assembly GCA_963831555.1 of uncultured delta proteobacterium. Classification (GTDB taxonomy): domain Bacteria; phylum Myxococcota_A; class Polyangia; order Polyangiales; family Polyangiaceae; genus Palsa-1150. The sequence continues at coordinate 170,564 of CAWHQT010000002.1, read as the reverse complement.
CTCGGTCTTTCGCTCGTCGTCGGCTGGTACGTGTCGCTTCCGCTGGCCGAGCGCGACGGCCTACCCAAGGAGACGATGGCCAATTGCTACGTCGTGACGGCGTTGGCGGCGCTCGCGGGGGCGCGCGTGCTCTACATCGTGACCAATCCGGACGAGTTTCGTTCCCTTTGGGATCTCTTCGCCCTTCGCAACGGCGGTCTCGTTGCGTACGGCGGGTTCATCGGAGGACTGGTCGGCAGCTGGGCCTATCTCGCGCCCAAGAAGGTTCGCCTTCTGGCCTGGGCCGATGACGCCGTTCCGAGCCTCGCGTCGGGCCTGCTCATCACGCGCATCGGGTGTTATCTCTTCGGTTGCGACTTCGGCAAGCGCTTGCCCGACAGCGCGCCACGCTGGCTGCAGACGCTCGGGACGTTCCCCCATTGGGCGGCCGGAACGCTCGCAAGCGGAGATGGCAGCCCCGCCTACGTTCGCCACCTCGAAGTCTACCGGGATTCACCGCTCGAAGCGGAGCTCGTGCGGATGAACACGAGTTTCCCGGTTCATCCGACGCAGATTTACGAGTCCCTCGTGGGCGCGGTTCTGCTCGGGCTACTTCTCTGGCAACGCCAGTACATTCGCTTTCGCGGCCAGGTCTTCTTTCTCTTCGTCTTCGCCTACGGCTTCTTTCGTTTCGTGCTCGAGCTCTGGCGCGATGACGTGGAGCGCGGCAGCTACGGGCCCACGCTCGACGTCCACGTGTACGTCCCGCTCTGCCTCTTGCTCCTGTCAGTGGGCTTCGTGTTCGGGATTTCGCTGGGCATCGAGAACGAACGCGCCAGGACCGTCGCGCGCGCTCTGGCGTTTGCGCCCCCGGTGATTGCGTACGTGGCTCTTTCGCCAGCGACCTTCGCGCAGACCGTCGCCTATCAGCTCTCCACGAGCCAGCTCATTGGGCTCGTGAGCGCGCTGACGGCATCCTATTTCTACGCCAAGTTCTGGACCGACGCGGGCAGCCATCCGGCGCTCGCCATGAGCCTCGGGGATCCCATCGCAATACGGGAGCTCAAGGGCGAGGAGCCCGAAGAACCGGAGGCCGAGGAAGAGCCGCAGGGGGATGACGAGGAGGACGAGCCGGGCGACGAAGAAGAGCCGCGGAAGATCGGCCCCGTTTCGATTCCCCCCGCCCAGCCCGAGCCCGGGACAACGTAATCGGGGCTCGAGGTATCGCTCGATACGCGAATGCCCATCACCCTCGGCACGCGCCGCGACTCGCGCAGGCTCGGCGGTGCGATCGCGAAGGTGATCGCTCCGGGCGATCTGGTGATTTTGGAAGGGGGTCTGGGCGCGGGCAAAACCTTTCTCGTTCGCGCGATAGTCCGCGCGCTCGGAGGCGAGGGTCGTGTCACGAGTCCCACATTTACCCTCGTACACGAGCATCCGACGCCACGCGGGATCCTCGTGCACGCCGATCTCTATCGCCTGCGGGCGGGCACAACAGCTCTCGCGACCGAAGTGGCGCGTCTCGGTCTGCGGGAACGGCGCAGCGACGGCGCAATTCTTGTCGTCGAGTGGGCAGAGGACGCGATCGAGGCGCTCGGGGGCGAGCCGATGCTCGTCGTCTCATTGGCGATCGTCGGCCCGAACGCACGCTCGGCAAACCTCTCGGGCTCTCGGTCGAGTGGTATCGTCTGACCGTCGATGGCGTTGGCACGATCCGCGATAGAACGGCTGGCCATGGGGTTGATCGCGGGGCTCGTGGCGTTCGGCCTGGCCTACATGACGCGGCCGCGCGGCGCGCCTCCGCCGGCACCGCACCTTTTGAATCTCCTCGAAACGCGGGGCGCCGCGTTTGAGCTTCACCCGGGCGCGGCACGCATCACGGTGCTGAGCCGCGATCGAAGGCTGAGCCGCGATATTGACCTGGCGCTCGTCGTCGATGGGGTGGCGCGGCCGCTCGTTCTCGGGCCGGACGATCTGCACCCCTACGCGGATTCGTTGCGCATCACCGTCCCGGTCGCGATCGGCGACGCGATGGTCGACACGGACATGAATCTCCACGTCGATCCCGAGCGCGATGTCCTCGCAATGGCCGTCACCCCCCCTCCGGGCTTTGCCGAAGGAGGTCACACGCTCGCTTTGCGCGCGGAAGTGGCGAGCGCGGGCCAGGTCGTGTTCGTCGCTGGGGTGGGCCAGCTCGCCGACCGCGCGACTGTCACGGGCTCCTCGCTCTTGCTCGACACCGACCCGCATCCGATGGCGTTCGTGTCGGCCGCGGGTCCCATCACCGTCGACGCCGTCCCCGACGACGCCCTGCTGCCGGTGCAACCGATGCGCCTTTCGGTGGACAGCCCCGTAGTCATCCCGGCCACCTCTCCCGCCGATCTGCGCATCGTAGTCGGCGAATCGAGCATGGCGATCTGGAAGACCCTCGCTGAAGTCGTGGGACTGGCCACGGCGCCCGTACGGGGGCACGTCGCGGGACCTGCGAGCGCGTCGCTCGTCTTCGGTCGCGACGCGCAGGGTACGCCGCAGGTCCGTGCGCGCACCGGCGCCGGTGGGTCGTTCGCGCTCGATGTGCCGACGTCTGTCGTCGAGTGGTACGCGGCGGTGGATCCTAGCCGCGCGAGTAGCCGCGCGTCGTTCGTTCCCGGTACCCCCCACGAGCTGGTGCTCGATCTCGCGCCCGGCGGCGATTTGCGCGTCACCATGAAGGACGCCGACACGCTCGCGCCGCTCACTGCGAGACTCTTGGTGCACGGGATCGACGGAACGTTGGACCCGAGCTTTGGCCCCGACTACCGAGCCTCGGGCGCGGGTCCCGTCATCGACGCTCTACGCGGCGAGGTGACCACGCCGCTGCCATCGGGGCGGTACCGCGTCGCGGCCACCAAGGGGATCGAGTGGACCATCGATGCCAAAGTGATCGACATCGCTCCGGGGCGCGTCACCCAAGTGGACCTCGCCCCACGCCACGTCGTCCCAACGCCCGGCGTCCTCGGGTGCGATCTCCACGTCCATGCGCGGCCGAGCTTCGACACGCCCGTGACCCCAGAGGACCGCGTGCTGTCGCTGGTCGCCGCTGGAGTCGACTTCGCCGTGCCCACCGAGCACAACGTCGTGGGCGACTATGCCTCTTCGCTCGAGACGCTGGATCTCGGACGCGAGCTTCTGAGCGTACCCGGCGTCGAAGTCACGACGTACAGCAAAGGCTTCGGGCACTTCGGAGTCTTCCCGTATCCGCCGGGCTTGCCGGTGCCTCCCTTCAAACACACGAACATGGCGAGCATCTTCCGTGCGGTGCGCACGGGCGACCCGAACCGCTACTTTCAAATCAACCACCCACGCCTGCCCAAAGGGATCGGCTACTTCAACAATATCGGGTTCGACCCGAAAGCTCCCCGATCGCACATTCACAACCGAATCGACTTCGATGGAATCGAAGTATTCAACGGCTACGATTCGGAGCTGCCCGAGCGCGTCGAACAGGTCCTGCGCGACTACTGGGCCCTCCTCGACTTCGGACTTCGCTTCACCGCCACCGGAAGCAGCGACTCACACCGCATCCAGTTTCACTGGGCGGGCTATCCGCGCACGATGGTCACGGTGGATCCCGATGCAGCGCCCGAGAGCGACGAGCCGATCGACCCGCTGGTGGTCGTCGCGAACATTAAGAGGGGACACGCCACGGTCACGTCCGGACCGATCATCGAGTTCGAGCTCGGCGGCGCGCACCCCGGGGACGAGGCGGCCACGGCGGAGGACCCGATTCACGGACATGTGCGCGTACGGGCGGCTCCCTGGATAGATGTCACGCACGTGGACATCATCGCGGGCGAAGTCGGCGGGTGGTATCGGGTGGTGCAGTCCTTCGATGTGCCCTCGCGGCCGACCCAAATAGGCCCCGAACCCGGAACGCTCGAGCAAGCGGAGGACCGAACCATTCGGTTGGACCGCGATCTGGAGCTGTCGCTGGGATCCGCCAACGGCTGGGTGCAGGTCGTCGCGCGCGGCGAAAGGCGAATGGATGACGTGCTCCCATTCATGCCCCTACCGCCGTTCGGGTTCAGTAATCCTATTTATGTTAAAAGGTCACCAGAGTAGAGCTGTGTCTCTCTCCGCCTTGCCTTTGGCAAGGCTCCGTTCGACGGGCCTGGCTAGCACGACGCGTCGAGGGGAGTGGAACTCCCCTCGAGCTCCCCATCCCGGAACGTCGCGGGGAGATGCGTCTCGCTCCGCCTTTGGCTCCGCTCGACGGACTCGGCGCTCCGCTCGATGGACCCGAATTTTCGACTTGGCCGGTTGGTATTGGTAACTTTTGGTGCGATCGCCATAGCTGCCGCTAAGCGCAATCTTATCCGATCGATTCGTGGGCGGGGAGGATGACGTGACCGCCCGAATTCTTGGGCAGCCGGCCGAATTGGTGGGCAGGTCGCAATTGTTAGGCAAAGCTGCCGCTCGACGGACTCGGCGCTCCGCTCGACGGACTCGGCGCTCCGCTCGACGGACTCGGCGCTCCGCTCGACGGACTCGGCGCTCCGCTCGACGGACTCGGCGCTCCGCTCGACGGACTCGGCGCTCCGCTCGACGGACTCGGCGCTCCGCTCGACGGACTCGGCGCTCCGCTCGACGGACTCGGCGCTCCGCTCGACGGACTCGAGTCGCGGTGTGTCGATGGGCTCGGTCGCGCTCGGCTCGTGGGGCTATTCCTGCGTCCGTCCCCAAGGGACGGGTCCCTCGGATCCGCGCCCCGTCGCAACCGAGGTCCGAAACAAAGCCGGCACGAGGGTCGTCGAGTAGTCCTGCGTCCGTCCCGAAGGGACGGGTCCCTCGCGGATCCGGGCCCCGTCTCAACCGAGGTTCGAAACGGACAGCCCCCGTTTCCCCATGTTACACGTGGGTCATGCCCGAAAATGGCCGTCGAGCGGAGCCCGAAGAGCCGAGTCCGTCGAGCGGAGCCCGAAGGGCGGAGCGAGACCCATATCGCCGCGACGTTCCGGGATGGGGAGCTCGAGGGGAGTTCCACTCCCCTCGACGTGTCGTGCTAGCCAGGCCTGTCGAACGGAGCTTTGCCGGAGGCAAAGCGGAGCGAGACACAGCGTGACCCTGGTGACACAAGAGAGATTTGGTCGCTACCGTCTGCTCGAAAGGCTCGGGCAGGGCGGAATGGCGGAGGTCTTCAAGGCCAAGAGCTATGGCGTCGAAGGCTTCGAGAAGATCCTCGTCATCAAGCGCATTTTGCCCGAGCTGGCCCGGAGCCCCGAGTTCGTGGACATGTTCATCCACGAAGCAAAGCTCGCCGTTCGCCTGTCGCACGCCAACATCGTGCAAGTCTTCGATCTCGGCAAAGCTCCCGGCGGCGAGGTGGGCACGGCCGGGCCCTCCCATGCCTACTACATGGCGATGGAGTTCGTGCATGGCCTTGACCTGGCCAGCGTGCTTTCGCGTTCTCGCCGCCAGCAATTCGCGCTGCCGATCCACATGGGCGTTTACGTGGCGTCCGAGGTCGCCAAGGGGCTCGACCACGCGCACCGCCGACGCGACGAGCTGATGCGGGCCCTCGGGATCGTGCACCGCGACGTCTCGCCCCAGAATGTCCTCCTTTCCTTCGAAGGCGAGGTCAAAGTCACCGACTTTGGAATCGCCAAGGCGCGCGGAGCGCTCGAACGCGCGGGCCACGAAGACACGCAGGCGCGCGCGTTGCAGGGCAAATTTGGATACATGAGCCCGGAGCAGGCGCGCGGCGAGGCGGTCGATGCTCGCAGTGACCTCTTCTCGCTCGGCACCGTTCTCTACGAATGTGTCGCGGGGGTGAACCCGTTCAGCGCGCCGACCACGTTCGAGACCCTCCGTCGCGTCCAGGCGTGCGAATACCCTCCCGTCGAGCTGCTGCGCCCAGACGTACCCCCCGAACTTGTCGCGATCCTCAAGTCCGCGATGGCCAAGTCGCCGGCGGACCGATACCCCGACGCGGGCCGAATGTACGAAGCTCTGCTCGCGTTCCTCTACACACAAGGAAGCCGCTACGGGGCGCATGATCTTACCGAGTTTCTGTCGCGCTTTCGGGACGGTAGCGACAGCGGCGCCCCCGGTGCTCGCGAGCCTCTTCTCGAGGCCGAGGCTGGCCACCCCGGCAACGAGCGCACGCCGGTCGAAATTCCTGCGTCGCGCAATGCTTCGAGCGTGCGCGTGTCCACCAGTGCTCGGTACGTGGCCATCGATCGCGCCGCCGAAATGGGCGAGCGGCGCGAGGTGACGGGCCTGGTGTTCGAGCTGCCACGGGACGCGCCGGCGACCACCGTCGACAAAGCCGCGAGCATCATCGAGCGGTGGGGCGGGCGCGTCATGCGGAGGGAAGCCGGCCATATCGCGGCCCTTTTCGGCCTCGGCGATCCGGACGGCCGCGATACCGAAATGGCCACGCGCTGCGCGCTGGTCGTGCTTCGCAGCCTGGACGCCGCATCGCCGCCCAGCGCGGGACTCCACATCGGCCGGATCCATGTTTCCCGATCGGGGGAGCCGACCGACGACGAAAGGCTCGGCGCCCTTCTGGCGACGGCGCGCGACCTGGCGCGCGCGCGAGACGGGCACGCGGCCATGAGCACGCACGCCATGCGTCAGGTGCGAGCCCTCTTCGAGTTCGAACCGATGACCGAGGGCGACCAGCTCTCCTCGAACGTCTCGGGCGTCGTCGTAAAGGACGTCCGGCGCCCGGGCGAGGCGTACGGCCGGTTCGTCGGCCGCAAGGAGGAACTGCGCCGCGTCGGCGAGGTGCTTGCCGGCGCCACCAAACGAAGCGCTCGCGTCATCACGATCCGCGGCGGCAACGGCGTCGGCAAAACGCGCCTGCTCTATGAAGTCGAGCGCAGGCTGCGAAAGGGAGGTTACAACGTCGGCTTTCACATCGCCGTGTGTCCGCCGCGCGGCACCGAGTTGCCCTTCTCGGGGATCGTGTCGATGATTCAAGTGCTCTGCGGCACAAGTGAGGGGGACGCGAACGATCGCATCGTCGCCGTCGCGCCCAGGCTTCGCGCGCTCGGCCTCCAGGCCGACGAAGTGAGCGCGGTCCTCAGGGCTCTCGGGGCCAATGTCCCGGCGTCGCCGGGCAACGCGAGCGCGCGCCTGCGCCAGGCGTTCGTCCGTATGGTGCAGAGCCTCTGCGAAGATCGCCCGCACGCCTTCGCGTGGGACGCCGCCCACGCCATGGACGAAGAGAGCTTCGCAGTTCTGGACGAAGTGCTCCGCCGCTTGCGGCAGGCCCGCCTCGTCTTCGCTTTTGCGGTTCGCGCCGACTTCGTCCACCCGCTCGAGAGCGCCGCCGGACACGTGGGACTCGATCTGGCAGACTTGGTACCCGCCGAGAGCGAGCGGCTGGTCGCGTTGCGCCTGGCGGTCGACACGGTGCCCGACGAGCTGCTCCGCTTCGTGAAAGCGCGCGCCGGCGGCCACCCCCTCTTCATCGAAGAGGTCATCAAAGGGCTCTTGGACGCCGGCGCCGTCACCGTGGTCGAGCGCCGCGTCGCCACGATGAACCTCGAGGGACAGGATCTCGCGCTCCCCAAGACGTTGCGCGGTCTGGTGGCATCGCGCGTTTCGCGCCTTTCGAACGCCGATCGCGCCACGCTGCAAGCCGCGGCGGTTCTCGGAGCCCCGATTGACGTCTACGTGCTCTCGAGCATGCTCGGCGAGGCGATGCCCGCGCTCGAACGGTCGATCGCCACGCTGAAGGAGCGCGAGTTCGTGGTCGAGCGCGGGCCGAGCGAGCTGCGTTTCGCGTCCCCCATCGTGCCCGAGATCGTCGCGGACGCCCTCACGCCAGAGGCCGCGCGCGAAATGCATGCGGCCGCGGGCCAGGCCCTGGAGACCACGCTCGGACCGCGCGCCGGTGAGCACGCGGCGCGGATCGCCGCGCACTTCTACGAGGCGGGAGACCGTGAGCGCGCAGCCACCTACTACGCGAAGAGTGGACAACGGCGCCTCGAAACACGCGAGCTCGAAGCCGCCGCGCGCGACTACGCGCGGGCGATCGCCCTCGCCGACTCGCAGCACCGCACCGCGGACGAGCTCACGACCTGGCTCGTGGGGTTGGCGTCGGCCGTTCGCATCGTCCGATCGCTGCCGGACGCTGTCGACCTGTGTCGCCGCGTCATCGAGCGGGTCGACCAGGCCTCGGCGAGCGACGGCCGCGTCGGCGTGCGCGTGAAAGCGTACGTCGCCGTCGGCCACGTGTTTACGGCCGTGCAACACATGGAGGAGGCGCGGCAGCACCTCGCCCACGCGCGCACGCTCGCCGGAACGGACGCGGAACTGCTCGGGCCCGTGCTGATCGCGGGCGTCGAGCTGGCCACGCGCCAGGGAGATTTCAAGCGAGCGTCCGACTTGCTCGCAGAGCTCGAGAAGGTCGTCCAGAGCGCGAGCGACGAGCGCGAGAAGCACCGCGTGGCGCTCCTCGTCGCGCAAGCCAGCGCGGGCCGCGGTGACCGCGCGGTGGCGCTTGCCAAGCTGAGTCTTGCCGAGCAGCTCCTGCCCGATGACCGCATGGCGGCCATCGAGCGGACGAAAGTGCGGGCGCTGGTGGACTTCTTCACTCGTGATTTCCGGTCGGCGGTGATGCACGGCGAAATGGCCATCGACATGGGCCGCGAGCTCGGCCTCAGTTACGACGTGATGTTCAATCTCCACACCCTGGGCGATGTGCTGATTCACGTGGACGACCTGCCGCGCGCTTACGGAGCCATTCGGCAGTCCCTCGAGCTCTGCGAGGAGTTCGGCTACGAGCGCTTCGCCAACTACAATCGCATGTTCCTCGCGTTTCTCGACGGGCTGCAGGGGGCGCCCGAGGCGGAGAAGCTCCTCGCGCAAGGCATCGCGTACGCCGAAAGCAAGGAGTTCACGGGCGAGATCATTGGTGGCCACCAGCTTCTCGCGAAGCTCTTGCACCGCCGCGGCCGCCTCGAAGCCGCCCGTGCGGAGTACGAGAAGACCCGCACGCTTGCGATCCGCGCCGGGCAGCGATTCGCGGCCGACGATTGCGACCAAGCGCTGCACAAGCTATCCGGCGGGTCGAGCGCGGCGAGCGCGACGCCACCCGACGCACTGTAGTGGGTGCCTAGGCGGCCGTCACGGCGCCGAGCCGCGCAATGAGGGCGTCGTGAATCCTTCCGTTTGTGGCCACGATCTGGCCGTTGACCAAGTCGATCGACTGCCCGTCGTAGTCGCTGACGCGGCCTCCGGCGGCGAGCATGATCGCGCTTCCCGCGGCCACGTCCCACGGCTTGACCTTCTTTTCCCAATAGCCGTCGTACGTGCCGTCCGCGACCAAGCACATGTCGATCGCCGCGGACCCGCACCGCCGCACCGCTTGGCACTCCTTCTTGATGGCGACGAACGCGTCGAAGTTATTGTCCGCGCTGACGTGGCGGTCGTAAGGAAATCCCGTGGCGAGCAGCGCGTCTCCGAGCGCCGACACGTCGCTCACGTGGCACGGCTCGCCATTGCGTGTCGCTGGCGCCCCGGCCACGGCCGACCACTCCACGCCGAGCGACGGCGCGACCACGGCGCCTAGCACCGGCCTTTTGCCGGCGAAGAGACCCACCGAGACGCACCAGAAGGGATGGCCGTGCACGAAGTTGGTCGTGCCGTCGATGGGATCGACATACCACGTGAGGTCAGCCGCGCCCGGCGCGCGCTGCCCGCCACCCTCCTCGCCAACGACCGGAAAGGGCGTCTTTCGGGTCAGTATTTCGCGAAGCAGCGCCTCGCTGTCGAGATCGAACTGGGTCACCAGATCGATGCGCCCCTTGTGCGTGGGCTCCGGGTGCTTGCGCCACCCCGTTCGCGCCAGCGCTGCGGCCGCGCGGGCCGCGTCGATCGCGACCTCCAGCCACGCCGCCTCGTTATCTGCCAGATCCGCCATGCACGCCTCCAAGCTCTCCGATGAGCTTTCCATGAATGCCGCCGAACGCCCCATTCGACAGGAGCGCGATGCAGTCGCCCGGACGAGCGTGGGAAACGAGATGGCTCACGATAGCGTCGACCCCGGCGAGCGCGAGCGCTTTGGGCCCGACGTCCCGCGCCAACCGATCGAGGTCGAGCCGCTCGTCCGCCGGGATGTTCGTGCGTCCGAGCGGGGCGAGGATGACGTGGTCGGCCGCGTCGAAGGCGTCCGCGTAGGCCCGCTGGTGGAGCGCGCGACAGGCCGTCGCGCTCCGCGGTTCGAAGGCCACCCAGAGCGCGCCGCGCGGATGGCGCGCCCGCAGCGCCCGCAGCGTTTCGTCCACGGCGGTGGGGTGATGGGCGAAGTCATCGTAGACGTGGATGCCGCGCGGCTGGCCGAGCAGGTCCTGGCGCCTTCGCACGCCTTCGAACGCGCCGAGGTGACCGCGCGCGTCCCTCACGCTTGCGCCGAATCCCTCTGCGCACGCCGCGACGCCGGCGATCGCGTTCCTCACGTTGTGCCGCCCCGGCACGCGAAGCGAGAAGCGGCCGCAGGACATGCCACCCGCGAACAGGTCGAACGTCTGCGACCCGTCGGCCAGGTTTGCCGCAGGCGCGCCCACCCACGTGGGCGTGACGTCTCCCGTGTCATCGTGCTCGAGGGCATAGAAGGCGACCTTCGCCCGCGACTCGCTCGAGACGATGCTGCGGGCCCTGCCGTCGCGTGCATCGCAGACCACGAGGCCCCCTTCGGGCACTGCGCGCACGAACGCACGGAACGCGGCTTCGTACGAGGACGGATCGGGGTACACGTCGATGTGATCGTGCTCGACGCTCGTCACGATCGCGACGTCGTCCGCGCCGACGCCGATGTAGTCGAGAAACTTCGGCTGCTTGTTCCAGTACACGGCGTCATACTCGTCACCCTCGACGACGAACGGCGCGCGGCCGCCGTTCGGCATCAAGAGTCGCCGCTCCGTCGAGCCGATCGCCGCCGCGGCCGGCAGGTTCTTCGGAATCCCCCCGATGAACCATCCCGGGTCGTAGCCCGCGCGCGCGAGGAGCCACGCGCACATGGCGCTCGTGGTGGTCTTGCCGTGCGTTCCCGCCACGACCAGAGGCCTTCGCCTGGCGAGGAAGCGATCGCGCAGCGTTTGCGACATGGACGCGCGCGGGATGCCGAGGCGCTCGGCCGCCTGGGCCTCGACGTTGTCACGACGAATGGCGTTTCCCACGACGACCCGATCGGGTCTCGGCGCGAGGTGGGCCTCGTCATATCCCGTTTCACAGCGTACGCCCAGGCGCGCCAACATGGGGCCGACCGGCGGGTCGAAGGCGGCGTCCGATCCGCTGACCTCGTCACCCGCCTCGCGCAAAAGCGCAGCGAGCGCGCCCATCCCCGTGCCCGACACCCCTACGAGGTGCGCGTGCATGATTCGCAGCGGGGCGGCATCGGGTGCTTTGCCGTTTTAGAACAACCGAAGGGTGCTCGCCACGGCCGTTCGCTTTTAGCCCTTGGCGAATACGAAATCGTCACCGACGACGTCGACCTTCACGATGCTCCCGGTCGTGTACCCTCCGCGGAGGATCTCCTCGGCGAGGGGGTCTTGAAGCTTGCTTCAGAATCGCGCGCTTGAGCGGCCGCGCGCCGAACGCGGGTTCGTATCCGAGCTCCACCAGCTTGTCCTTCGCGGCTTCCGTGAGGTCGATCTTGAGCTCCCGGTCGGCCATCAGCTTCTCGAGGCGCCGGAGCTGGATGTCGACGATGCCGCGCAGATCGGCCTTGGAGAGCGGCCGGAAGAGCACGACGTCGTCAATCCGGTTGAGAAACTCGGGCCGCAAAAACGCGCGCAGCTCCTCTTGGAGCACGTCGCGAAGCGCCTCGATGCCTTCCGGAGTCCCGAAGAGCTTCGGGTCGGTCTCGAGCAGCCGCTTGCTGCCGATGTTGCTCGTCATGATGACGACCGTGTTCGAAAAGTTCGCCGTTCGCCCTCGCCCGTCGGTGAGCCGCCCGTCGTCGAGCACCTGGAGCAAGAGATTGAACACGTCCGTGTGAGCCTTTTCGACTTCGTCGAAGAGCAGCACGCTGTAGGGGCGGCGGCGCACGGCCTCGGTCAGGAACCCCCCCTCTTCGCTGTCGACGTACCCGGGCGGCGCGCCGACGAACCGCTGCGCCATGTGCTTTTCCATGAACTCGCTCATGTCGAGGCGCGTCATCGATTGCTCGTCGTCGAATAAGAACTCGGCGAGCGCCTTGGCCAGCTCCGTCTTTCCGACCCCGCTCGGCCCGAGGAATAGAAAAGAGCCAATGGGCTTTCCCGGATCGCGAAGACCCACGCGCCCGCGCCGGACCGCGCGGGAGACCGCCCGTACGGCTTCCGCTTGGCCTATGACGCGTTCGGCCAGACGCGCTTCCATCTTCAGGAGCTTGTCGCTCTCGGCTTCGAGCATCTTGCTGACGGGGATGCCGGTCCATTCGCCGAGCACGATGGCCACGTCTTCCTCGCTGACGAGGTTGGAAGCGCCCGCCGCCGCGTCGCGCCCGACGACGGCTTGCGCCGCCTCGAGCCTGCGTTTCACCTCGGGAAGCTGCACGTGCTCGAGCTCCCCGAGGCGCGCGAAGTCTTGCTTGTCGCGCGCGCGCCGAACGTCGTTCGTGAGCCGCTCCTCTTCGGCGCGGAGCGACGCGAGCGCGGCCGCGGCCCCGCGCCGCGAATCCACCTTCGCGCGCATCTCGCTCACGTTCGGCTCGAGCGCGCGCATCTCCTTCTCGAGGCGCTCGCGCGTCTTCACGCTCATGGCGTCGACGTCCCCCGCGAGCGACGCGAGCTGCGCTTTGAGCGACGACAGCCGTCGAATGGCCTCATCCACTTTGACCGGTACCCCGTCGACTTCGACGCGCTTTCTGGCCGCCGTCTCGTCGAGCAGGTCAATCGCGGCGTCAGGCAACGCGCGGTCTTGCAGATAGCGCTTCGCGAGGCGCACCGCGGCGACGATCGCGCCTTCGCCAATCTGCACGCGATGATGCGCTTCGTACTTGGAGGCAATGCCTCGCAAGATCTCGATCGCCGGCTCGATCGTGGGCGCTTCGATCGTGAGCACGCTGAAGCGGCGCAAGAGGCCGGGATCGCGCTCTTGCAACCTGCGCGCGCCGTCGATCGTGGTCGACGCCAAGAGGCGAACTTCGCCGCGCCCGAGCATGGGCTTGAGCAGGTCTCCCACGCCGCTGCCCGCCGCGCCCTGGCCCAGGAGCGAATCGATCGCGCCGACGTAGAGGAGCGTGTCTTTCGCCGAGCCTTTGAGGGCCGCCAGCACTTGACGCAAGCGCTCTTCGATCTCGCCGCGAAGCTTGGCGCCCGCCACGAGCAGGCCCGTCTCGAGCTCCAGCAGACTGAGCTTCGCCAGACCCTCGGGAACGTCACCCGCCGCGATGCGCATCGCGAGCGCGCCGACGATCGCCGTTTTTCCGACGCCCGCTTCGCCGACCAAGAGAGGGTGATTCTTCTGGCGGCGCTCCAGGATCTGCAGGAGGCGCCGCACTTCGACGTCCCGTCCGATGACCGGATCGAAGCCTCCGCCTCGCGCTCTTTCCACAAGGTCATGCGTGAAGCGGGCGAGGACGTCCCCCCCGGCGCCCCCGCTGCCCACTTGGCCCGCGGCGGCGACTTCGCGCGCGACGCTCCGCAACGCCGCCATGTGCGGGCGAAAGCTCCCCGGCCCGAGGCTGAACGCCTGCAGGACCACCGCGGAGGCGCCGCGGATCTCTTGGGAGAGCGCGTTGAGCAGGTGCTCCACGTCGACCGTGCCGGTCCCCGCCTCCTTTTCGGCGCGGGAAAGCAGCTGGAGCATCGCGTTCGACAGGTACGCGAGCCCGGCGGTCGTCTTGTGGATGCGCGCCAGGGCCGACTCGACCTCGACCGAGACGTCCGCCGGATCCGCCCCGGCGCGGCGGAACACCTCCTGCACGCCGCGGTCGCGCTCGAGCGCGCGTGCCAGAACGTGGATCGGCTCCACTTGCGCGTGCTCCCGATCGTCGGCCAGGCTTTGCGCCCCGGCCACGAGCGCCTTGGCGTCGGGCGCGTATCGTTCGAGGTGAATCGTTTGCTCCGCGGCCATCCGGGTGGGAAAGTTAGCATGCGAGGAAACGATGCCCGCTGAGGTCACGATTTACACGACCCGCATTTGCCCCTACTGCACGGCCGCCAAGCGCCTGCTCGCGCAGAGGGGCGCCGCCTACCGCGAAGTGGACGTCACCGGCGACGACGCAAAACGCGCGTGGCTCGTCGAGACCACGGGACGGCGGACCGTCCCGCAGATTTTCTTCGGTGACGAAGCCATCGGCGGCTACGACGATCTCGCCGCCCTGGACAAGGCGGGCAAGCTGAAGGACAAGCTCGCGGGAGCGTAGGGCCCGGTTTGCCCGCGGCGGCGTGACGAGGAAAGCCCCGATCCGACGCGAGGCGCCGTCTGTCACTTTGTCAGCCGAGAGCGTAACGCTCCGGCGGCGCTGCCACGTTGGCCGGAATCGGCGGAGCGTAGCGGCGCGAAGGCGCGTCCCACAGGGGAAATCCCGCGTGGCATGAGCCGTGCTCATTCGCTCGAAATGCTCCGACGCGTCCGTTCGATCGTCGCTTTCGGGATGATGTGCGCGGCGGGTCTCCATTCCGCTGTGGCCCACGCGCAAACGTCGGGCACGACGACGAGCGGCGGCGCGGAGAGCGTGACCGCGAGCGGCCAGATCAACCCCAATCGCTTCATCAACGGTGTGCTGCAGGCGCCGCGTACGATGAACCTGAACCCCAACGGCATCAACTACTCGGACTGCATTTCAGATATGCAGCTTCAGTTCTCCGTAGCGTTGAGCGGCTTCAACGCGGCCGACCTGGCGAGCATGCAGATCTGGGCATCGAGAGCGGTCGACTGCACTTCGCCTGGCGCGCGCGGGATTGGCGGCGTCTTGCCCACGTGCTGGTCGTTGGGTCAGGGCACTCCTGCAGATTTCATCGCCGTGACCACCACCACCGAGCTGTTCAACATTCGCGTTCAGGACATCGTGGGGCCCCAAAATAGCCCAACGACTTCCTACGTGCACCAAGGCGTGGCCGCTTGTTCCGTGCAGCCGACGTACGCGGCGGTTCCGCTGAGCATATGGTTTCTGCCACTCGACTCGGTGGGCAACCCTCTCGGCACGGCCTACAACTATCCGATCACGGCCGATCTCGTGGGCCCCCCACCGCCCGTTGGCATTAACGAGAGCGTTGGCGACACGCTCTTCAACGTCAACTGGACGCCGAACGTCGACGCGGACACAGCGGGCTACGACGTGTTCATCGACCCGATTCCGGGGCAGGAAGGCGCGAGCGTCGCGACCGACGGGCCGCTGACGCAGCTGATTTGCCCGGATGCGACCGTGGAGGCCTCGACGGCGACCACGGCGGCCGTCAACGAGGCGACCAACGAGGCAGCGGACGACGCGATGCCGGACGACGCCGAGGCGGCCGCCGCACCCGCATCCAGCACGACGCCGATCACCCCCACGAGCAGCGGGTGTTACAACGCTCCTATCGTCAATCCCTCGCTACCGAGCGCCAACGGCCTGTGCAAGAGCACCGTCCTGACGGCGGGCATCGTGATCGGCGCCGGGACCGCGACCAGCACAGAGGAGTTCGACGAAGCGGGGAACGTCATCGACAGCAGCGTCGTCAGCGGTACCGGCGGGATCTCGACTATCCCGACGGCCAACATCGTCAGTCTGAACGCAGGGGCCACGATCGCGTCCGAGAGCAGCGGCACCTATACGATCGTCGGGCTGACCAACGGCGTCACCTACAACGTGGCCGTCGCCGCCGTGGACGGTTCGGGAAACATCGGCCCTGCATCGACGGTCGTCTGCGATTACCCGGCGCCGGTGGTCGACTTCTGGAACGCCTACCGCAACTCGGGCGGCCTCGCGGGCGGCGGCTTCTGCGCGCTCGAAGCGGTAGGTCTCCCCGTCGGGTCGACCGTCGCGTTCGCGGGCGCCGGAGCGGGACTCCTCGCCATTGCGAGACGCCGGTGGCGGCGGAGGCGCCGGTGAGCGTGAGCGCGGTCGTGAAGCGTTTCGTCTCTTTGCCTGTCGTACTCGTCGTGGTGCTCGGCGCTCCGAGCGGGTTCGCGCAATCGCTGGAGGGGCCCATCGGAGGCGTGAGGCGCGACAAGGAGTCGCCCCAGAACTTCGCGGCCGAGATCCGTTTTGCTCCGTTCACGCCCGACATCGACAGCGATCCGTCGCTCCAGGGAGCGACCCCGTTCGCCACAACGTTTGGTTCGGGGCCCGGCTTTCTCGTCAGCGCCGAGTTCGATTGGCAGGCGCTTCGGATCCCGCATCTCGGCAGCTTGGGTCCGGGCCTCGGCGCGGGATACACGAAGTTCAGCGGCCCCGCCCAGTTCGTCACGGAGCACAACGGCACGTTCATCTCGGGCGAGACCACGTCGCTCGAGATCTATCCATTCTACGGAGTCCTCGTACTCCGCGCGGACGCGATCTGGCGGGAGCTCCGGGTTCCGCTCGTGCCCTATGTGAAGGCGGGCGTCGGCTACGCGCTCTGGCGGGCGTCGAACACTCTCGGGACGTCGCATTCGCAGGGGGTGGTCGGTTTAGGGCACTCGCTTGGCTCGCACGTCGCCGTGGGGCTCGCGTTGAACTTGAACCCGTTCGACGAATATGCCGCCAAGACGTTCGACGACTCGATGGGGGTCAACAGCACGTCGCTCTTTGCCGAATGGACCCGCGAGGACCTCGACGGCCTCGGCTTGCAGCCGAAACCCCTGCGCGTGGGCGGAACGAGTTGGACGTTCGGCCTCGCGTTCGAATTCTGAAGGGCCCACGGGCTCGCCTCGGCCGCGCAAACGCCAACCCAAGTTTGCCGGCACGGAGGAATTTGTAGGCCGCGCGGAGTCGAAGGGCGCCTCTCGCAGAATGCCCGACCGGGCGGCGTATTTGCAAAAGACCAAGTCAACGCGCCAAGTTAGCAGACCGCCTGGACCGCTCTTCGGCGCGCAAATAAGCGAACCGAGCCGGCGCGATCCGCCCCAGCGTGGCATTTAGCCGCGTGGCGCAAATGGCCGCGTTCGGCATCGCGCTCTTGATTCCTCGGTTTTGCCCCAGGTTCGCACGAAGGCACGAGCGCTGCAGTGTGCGCCGGGATTCGAAAACGGAACACGTTTCCTAACTTG
Organism: uncultured delta proteobacterium; assembly: GCA_963831555.1. Classification (GTDB taxonomy): domain Bacteria; phylum Myxococcota_A; class Polyangia; order Polyangiales; family Polyangiaceae; genus Palsa-1150. Next base: position 153,437 of record CAWHQT010000002.1, on the reverse strand, counting down.
GGTTTACGGCGGGGTGCGCGCTTGCCATAGGCGGGCGTGACTTCGCTATCGGCAAAATGCCTCGGCGCGCTGCGGCCGAGTCAAACCATGCGCGGCCCCGTTTGTGGGGCGGCGCTTCGTACTGGCACCGATACGAAGGAGACATACGATGACGATGCAAAGCAATTCCGAACGTGCAAAGAGTAACCGCGGGTTTGCGTCGATGGACTTGAGCAAGCAGCGCGAGATCGCCAGCAAAGGTGGCAAAGCCGCTCATGCCCAAGGTCGCGCGCACGAGTTCACGGCGGACGAGGCCCGGGTCGCGGGCCGCAAAGGAGGCGAAGCGGTCAGTCGGGACCGGTCGCATATGGCCGCTATCGGTCGGGCAGGCGGACAGGCGCGCGGACGCAATCGGGCGCTCCAGACGTCTCGGCCCGACGGTTCTGCGAGCGGGTTGAGGGAGGTCGCAGCCAGCCCGGCGGAGTGAATCGGCTTTCACCTGCAGCCGGACCACGCGACGTTAGGAAACGAGCGTCTTTCCTGCTGGGGAGCTCGAGGTGGAGCGGACATGGCTTCCCTCAACGTGAATGTGCGAGCCCGTTCGGTCGAGCGGAGCCCGGGTGACTCGTGGCTAGGGCGCGCGTGCCGTCTTGGGGGCCATAGGCAATCTCAGCGCGTCCTTCGCTTAGCGCATCGTTGAACTCAGGGGCGCCGTCGGCGCCGGCCGAGCAGGGCCGTTCGCTTCAAAGTTTTCCGCGAGAGTGAATCCGAGGGTGTCTGGCACCATCGTGAGCGCTCGGGGGCCAGCGTTCGGAAAGAACGCGCCGAAGGTCCAGCGGCGGGGTCGCGAGAAGGGCCGCACGTTCGGGAGCCCCAGGACGCGTGGCCCTTTTCTTTGTCACCGCATACTCCGCCTCGCGTGGCTCGCTCGTCGGGCAGGGATCGCGACAGGTCCGCGCGCCAGCCGCGCGCCGCGCGACTGGTGTCCCATTCTCGCGCGTGATACTCGGCGGACGCCTTTTTGCGCCTGTAGCTCAGCTGGATAGAGCAGTGGCCTTCGAAGCCACGGGTCGGGGGTTCGAATCCCTCCGGGCGCGCCACGCCTCATGGGGGCGCGTTCGCCCATGGCAGGACCGCGTGCTGGGTCCGCACTGATGCGCGCGATTCATCGGGCGGGCTTGCCCCTTTATGGATCACCCTCGGCGCCCTCGATCGGCCTCCCCGCGGCCTTCAGCAGCATGCGATGTACCGCCCGCTGCACGCGACGAACGGGAGCCACCCGGTACCGCCATCGTTCTTCTTCGCTGGGCACCACGACCGTCATGGTGGCATTGGCCTCGAACACGACCACATTGCCCTGGCCGTCGAGTGCGAAATCGACCCCCCCGTAGTCGAGCTCCAAAAGCTCGTGGATCTGGTTCAACGCGCGCGTCGCCCGAGGTCCGAGGACGCCGGGCATGTCGCGCAAGAAGGCCTCGTCCTCCGCTCTGTGCTCGGGCCGGTTCGCCATGTCTGCGCTGAAGTAGTGGACCTTCCACGTCGCCGACACGGCGAGGTGCAGCGGATACAATCGGCCATCGACCATCATCACCCGGAACTTGCGATAATTGCCGTCCGCGAGGCGTGTGTCCAAAAACTGGATGACCAAGAGCGCCGCCCCCGGGACGTCGGCTGTGGCCTGCGCCAGATCCTGCGGGCCATCGACTTTCACGAAGTGCTCGCCCCCGTGGAATCCAGGCGACCGGAGCACCAGTGGCCACACGAAGCCCGCTCGCGCGAGTACGCCCGACGCTTCGGGCGCCAACAGGGACTCGCGCGACCACTCCGCGGTGCGAGGAGTGACTACCCCGGAGATCTGCGCGAGCCGACGCGCGTTCGCGGCTCGACCCGTTTCACGGACGCGCGCCGGCGGGTTGAGCACGCGCGCACCCGTGTGCGAAACGATCGCGGCGGCGGCGTCGAGCGCCGGCCCGCAGCGATCGGCGTCGCCGATGCCGTTGAACACGACGTCGTGAGGGGGAAGAGCCGCGTTGGGGTCGAAGAACTCCGCCGTGAGCGTCCATTTCCGAAACACCTTGTCATCGACGAAAGGATCGATGGGGACGTTTCCGCCGAGCGCCGATAGGACGAGAAGCACGGATACTGGGGGTCTCACGCCGCGGTAGGTCCACGCTTCCGCTTGGCCGGGAAATCGGGTTCGGGCGTGTTGCTGCGCTTCCTGAGTCTCGCCGAGTCGTAAGAGGAGGACCGCCAGACCCCCGTGCGCCGTGCGGTTGTCCGGCTCCAGGCGGAGCGCGGTCTCGAAATGTTCTCTCGCGCGGACGGCATCGCCTTCGTCGCACAGAAGAATGGCAAGGTTAGTATGGCCGATCGCGTAGTGCGGATGGGCCTCGACCGCTCGCGCGAACGCCGTCTTCGCCGCAGCTCGATGGCCCGTCTTGACGGCGATTGCTCCAAGGCCGGTCAGCGCGCCAAAATGCTCGGGCTCGATGCGCAGAACGTCCCAATAGGCCCGCGTCGCGGCCTCGACGCTTCCGAGCTCGTCGAGCGCCCGCGCTCGCGCAAAAAGCGGACCCACCGTCTGCGGAGAAATGGCCAGTGCGGCCTCCGCGTCCTTCAATGCCCTTTTCCACGCGGACATCTCGAATGCCATTTCAGAGACGACGCATTGATTCGGCACGCCACGCGCTACGGGTATTGACCGTCCACGATGCTATTAATGTACTTTTCGATGTTCGTGTAGCCTGTGTGATCGAAGTCGCCCGTGGCGTCGGTCGGCGAGTTCGGGTTGAGCCCGTAGCGCAGCTCCCACGCGTCGGGCATCCCGTCTCCGTCGGTGTCGACCGGCGGGGTGCCGCCGGCCAACGTCCCGAAGCCGCCGTTCGCGAGCCCCGTCGCGGTGGGCGTCGTCCAAAGGTGCCCTTTGGTGCCCAGCGACGTGACGTCCGCGATGACGAGGGCATCGATCGGGTCGCGGTGCAGAGAGGCCCCCGCGTCGGCGATCACCGCCGCATAGGCCGCCGTCGCCGTGACGCTCGCGGGGAGCGGTGTTGCCGGGGCGGTCCACGCCGCCGCCAGCATGGTGGCCCCGCCGGGAAGGCCGAGGGCCGCTCCGTCGAGCATGCCGTTGGCGTTGCTGTCGAGAAGGTTGCCGCTCAGGAACATCGGCTGGTTGTTCACCTGGAAGAACGCGTCCGAAGGCGACGTCGTCACCGGCCCCGCGATGAAGACGTTGGCGATGATGTCGTGCGAAAAAGTGCCCCCCGTGTTACCCGCCGTATAGCCGGCCTCATAGTCGTAGATGACGTTATTGACGTATTGGGTATTCGCTTTGGCCAAGGGATTGCGATTGTGCGCGTTGGCAAAGAGGTCCCCATACCACGTATAGGGCCCCGTCTCCGTGTGGGCGGCGAACTGCTGTCCTATTGGGTCGGCGGTGATCGAGTGCTGAACGGTGATGTTCGTGGCCCCGACCGAGTCGATGTTGTTCCATTGCGCGAATTCGATCGACACGTGGTCGAGGATCATCGTGCTCGAGCTGGCAAAATTGATCCCACTGCGCGCAAAGTCGGGGTCGGTTCGCGTGCACGTCGTGCATCCTGGGCGCACCCGCACGTAACGGGCAATCGCGTTCGTGTGCGACGAGAACGACAGCTCGTTTCCCTGGATGGCGATGCCGTCCCCCGGCGCCGTCTGTCCGGCGATCGTGATGTTGCTGCTCACCGAAATGGCGCTGGCGATCGTGATCGCCCCGCCGACGTCGAAGACGACGATGCGATTGCCGGCGCTGACGGCGTCGCGTAGCGACCCCGCGCCCGTGTCGCTCAAATTCGTCACGTGAACGACGGTGCCCCCTCGGCCGCCCGTGGCCGTTCGCCCGAAGCCGACCGCCTCGGGGAACGCGTAAACGGCGCCCCCGGGACCCCCTTCGAACGGGACTCGGGCGTCGGCCGGGCTCGTGGTACCGGAAGAACCACTATCCATTCCGGGGGGCGTGCCGCTCTCCGCCGGCTCGACGGACGCATCGCCGCCCGACGTGCCCGTTTCGCCCGTCTCCGCGGAGCCGGTCGATCCCGAGGAGAAGATCGCCCCCGACGCACCAGAGGCTCCCGACGCGCCCGAGGCCGTAGCGGACCCTGAGGCGGTTGAGGACCCGGAGACGGTGGAGACACCGGAGGCCGGCGAGCCACTCGACCCCGCCGCCCCGGAAGCGGTCGCGCCTGACGTGCCCGACGACGTCGCCGAGCCGCTGCTGCCTCCGTCTCCCGAGTCCTGGGCGGTGCTTCCGCAGTGGGTTCCGAGCGTCGCGACCAGGATAAGCGGGTAAACGTTTCGTCTCATGAGCTTCCTCTCGTTATGCGCGAAAACGGGCGCCCGATCACGCGCAGGAAACTTATGCTCTCAGTCGACGGCCGGTTCAGCGCTCTCTCCCCGGCCCCACCCCTAGCCCCCCTAAAGCCCCCCAACTTCCAATTCCGACCACCTTCACTCCGCGTCGGCGCCGGCGTCGGTACCGTCGGCCGCCTCGGCGCTCGTGTAGGTACCGTCCATCATCGCGTCGGCAACATCGGCCGCGTCGTCCTCGGGCGCCCCTGCCTCGGATAACGGGCAGGGCGTTGTGTACGGGTTCACGCAGGGCGGGAAATAGCTTGGCGTCTGGGTGCATCCGGCGAGCAACGCGACCGGTAGAGCAAACGTGAAGAACTGGCGCACGACGGCAAGGTAGCAAAGTCGGAAAGGGGCAACGCGGTCTCGAGGCCGATGGCGGGGCCGCCGGCCGCCGCCCGCCTTGCTATTGACGCCTTTTGCCTCCCGCGCGTACTGCAGAACGCGCATTCGTGGAGTCCGCACCCAAATCCCCGACCGTCGGCGCTGTGAACGGCGTGCCCGCGGCCGAGCCGCCTCCAAGGCAAATCAGCGCGCCGGCCCCCGAGGCGTCCGAGGTCTACGGCAGCGGCGCCATCGCCCGCATCGTGCGTGCGCTTCCGCCGATCGAGCGGGCGTACTCGCTCGTGCGCTTCTCGATTCTGCGCCCGAAGCTCCTGAGCGTGATGGACCTGCTCTTGCGCGACGAGGGCCGCATTCTCGACGTGGGCTGCGGCTTCGGCCTCTTCGCCGCCTACTTCGGCCAGACGCAGCCGAGGCGGCGCATCGTCGGGGTCGACCCGAGCGCCCGCCGCATTCGGCTCGCGCGGCGCCTCTTCGGCCGCCTCGGGCTGACGGGCCACAGCTTCGTCGAAGGCGACGTGCGCGACGCCCCTCTCGAGGGTCCCTTCGACGCGGCCTACGTGCTCGACGTGATGCACCACCTGCCCTACGACGACCAGCGCGACGTGCTCGATCGCCTGCGCTCGCTCCTCGTCCCCGGCGGCCTCCTGCTGGTCAAAGACATCACGACCGAGCCGCGTTTGGGGCTTCTCTTCACCGAGGCGCTCGATCGCCTGATGGTCGGCTGGCGCGAACCGCTTGCCTATCGGCATCACCGCGAATGGGGTGAGATGCTGACCTCGCTCGGCTTCAAAGTGCGCACCGTGCGCGTACCGGACATCCTACCGTACCCGCACGTCGTGATCGCTGCGACCAAGACGTGACCGCCACGCTTGCCGCCGCCTATCCCAGGCGGCCGCGCAGCGCGTCGAGGCGGAGTCGCCAGACGACGGCCACCGCTTCGGCGAAGATCTTGCGACTCATCTTCGAATGGCCCGCCGTGCGGTCGACGAAGACGATCGGGACCTCTTTCACCCGCATTCCGCGGAGAACCGCGCGGAACGTCGTTTCGATTTGAAACGAGTACCCGTTGGAGTGCACCGTGCTCAAATTGATCGCCTCGAGCGCGCGGCGCGTATAGGCCTTGTATCCGCTCGTCAGGTCCCGCACGGGCAGGCCCAAGATCGTCTGCGAGTACAAGCTTCCGCCCTTCGAAATGAAATGGCGCCCGGGTCCCCACCCTTCGACTCCGCCCCCGGGGACGTTGCGCGAGCCGATGACGACGTCGTAACCCTCGTCGAGGGCACGAACGAAGTCCGCGAGGTAGCGCGGATCGTGGGATAGATCCGCGTCCATCTCGAAGAAGCGATCGTAGCCTTCCGCCATTCCTCGCGAAAAGGCCTGCACATAGGCAGTCCCCAGGCCCAACTTGCCGGGGCGGTGCAGGACGCGAACTTTCGGATCCCGCTCGGCGTACGCATCGGCTAACGCGCCCGTCCCGTCGGGGGAGTCGTCATCGACGATGAGCAGGTCCGCATCGGGGAGGGCGCTGCGGACGGAATCGCTGAAACGATTGATGTTTTCGCGCTCGTTGTAGGTCGGCGTCACGATAAGCGTACGCGTCATGAAATGAAGGGCACGCTAACGCAAGAGGACGGCGCGCGGCAACCTCGCGCACCGTCCGTCCCCTCGTGGCAAGTTGCCTCTGCCAACGGCCGGGCGCGCACTGATAAGATGGGCCCGTGCCCGTGACGTCCGACCCGATTCGATCGTTCGACGCGCGCCTCTTGCCCGTCGAAGCCGCGCTCGCGCGCGAACGGCGCGTGAGCAAAGCTCTTCGCGAGGTGGGCGTCGCCCTCGGGACCACGCTGGACTTGGACCAGCTCCTCGAGCTCATTTTGCAAAAGATCACCGAGGCCCTCGAGGCCGATCGGGCGACTCTCTATTTGCTCGACGAGGCCAACGAGGAGCTGGTCTCCCGCATTGCCCACGGGTCCGAGGTTCGGTCCATCCGACTCAAAGTCGGCCACGGGCTCGCCGGCCATGTCGCGCGGACGGGCAAGCCGTTGCACGTGCGCGATGCGTACCGCGACCCGCGCTTCAACCCCGAGTGGGACATGCTCTCGGGGTACCGGACCCGGTCCATTCTGGCCGCGCCCATGAAAAACCATCTCGGCAGGACCATCGGCGTCGTCCAGGTGCTGAACAAGAAGCGGGGGGAGTTCACCGACGACGACGCGGAGATTCTCGCCGCGCTGGCCACGCAAGCCGCGGTGAGCATCGACAATTCGCGCCTCTTCATGTCCGTCACGCAGAAGAACATCCAGCTCCTCGACACCAAAGAGCAGCTGGAGCACCGCGTCCGCGATCTGAAGCTGCTCTTCGATCTGGAGCATGCCATGGGCCGCGCGGCGTCGCTCGAGGAGCTCTTCATGGCCGTTCTGGGCGAAGCCATGCGGGCATGCGAAGCCAGAATGGGCGCGGTGGCGCTGCGTGATCCCGAGGATGGAACGGGGGCCCTCTTCGTCATCGACGAGCGCGCGAAGAAGCTCAAGCGCCTGCCGTATCCGGAAGATGCGGGGCTCATCGGCTGGTCGATGCGCGAAGGCCAGGTGCTGCTCACGGCGGACGCCGAGAGCGATCCGCGGCGCGATCCCGCGCTCGACCTGCGGGTCGGCGGAGGGCGCGCGAAGACGGCTCTCGTCGTCCCCCTCGAGGGCGAGCGCACGGCGTCGATGGGCGCGATCGCGCTCTACAACAAGCGCGGCGGCCGGCCGTTCAACGACGAGGACCGCGAGCTGCTCGAGCTCATCGCGGCCAACGTGTCCACGGCCATCCGGCTCCAGCTTTCGCGCGACTCGCGCGAGCGCGAAGAGCGGCTCACGACCATCGGCCGCCTTCTTTCGAGCGTGATCCACGACCTCAAGACGCCGCTCACGGTCATCGGCGGGTACGTTCAACTGATGCAGTCGTCGAGCGATACGGCGCAGCGCGAGCAGTTCGGAGAGCTCATCTTGAGGCAGTTCGATCACATCGGCGCCATGCAGCGGGAGGTGCTCGAGTTCGCGCGCGGCGAAAAGACGCGTTCTCATCCGCAAGGTCTACGTGCAAAAGTTCTTCGACGACGTTCGCGACCAGCTCGAACCGGAGCTCGCCAAGCGCGGGGTGGAGCTCGTCGTCGACGTTCAGGAGCGCGGCACGGCGCGATTCGACGAGGGCAAGATGCTTCGCGTCGTCCACAACCTCGCCCGCAACGCCGCCGAGGCGATGGGCCACAAGGGCGGCAAGTTCGTCATCAAGGTGACGCGCGACAAGACGGACCGAGCTCTCCTGGTCTCGTTTTCGGACACGGGCCCCGGCATCCCGAAGGAGATCGAACATCGTCTTTTCCAATCGTTCGTCACGAGCGGCAAGCGGGGGGGCACCGGGCTCGGACTGGCGATCGTGAAAAAGATCGCCGAGGAGCACGGCGGCACCATCGGCGTCCAGTCGTCGAGCCGCGGGGCCACCTTCAAGCTGCGGATTCCGCAGCCGCCCCCGTGACCTGGCGGCGCACGCACACGATGCGAAAGCTCGCTCTTTGGTCCGGGCTCGTCGCCGCCGCGGCGGCCACGGCGGGTCTCGTGCGGGCCGATGGGCCTCTGCCTCCCTGGATTGCCGATGGAGAAGTGATGCCCCCGTCGTGGGCGCGCTCCGTGTCGCCCAAGGCTTCCGAAGGCGGAGGGCCGGGCGACATGGAGCTATTCGTCGGACCGAGCCGTGCGAGCGGCAAGCGGGGCGTGACGGCCGCAGGAGCGTCGTTGCCGTTCTTCGGGGCGAAGCGGGGCCCGGGCTGCTCGTACCCATGGTGGCTCGTGGGACCGCTCGCGTGGACTTGCGCCGACGGCGCCGACCTCTCGCCCGCAGAGCCGACCGCGCCTCCCCGATCGGCGGGCACCAACGGGCTCACGGCGACGTACTTCTTCGTCACCTCCAAAGGCGCGGACGCGTACGACAGCCTCGAGGCCGCCGCGGACGGGGCGCCCAACCGCGAGCTCGAAGGGGGATGGGCGGTCGCCATCGTGGACACGCGAACCGCGCCGGGCGATGCGACCGAGCGTTGGGGCCGTACGAGCCACGACCTCTGGATTGCCATGCGCGATCTGGAACCGGCGCGTCCGTCGGTTTTTCACGGCGAGGTGATCGACGGAGGGCGGCTGGACTTCGCCTGGGTCATCTCCGATCGGGCAAGCGTTTGGCCCTCGCCGGCGCCCAAAGCAAAGCCCACCGGCGAGCATCCGCGCTTCGCGCGCGTGACCGTGCTCGACGAGAACGGGCCCATGCTCCGCGTCGGCGACGGGGCGTGGATGTTCGCGCGCGACCTGGCGCGTCCCACGCGGGTCGCCCCGCCCGCAGAAGTCACGAGGCCCACCGAGCGCTGGATCGATGTGGACGTCCCTTCGCAAACGCTGGTGGCCTACGAAGGGACGCGCCCCGCCTACGCCACGCTCGTGTCGACGGGACGCGGCGCGGCCGGAACGAGCGGTGCGACGCCGGAGGGCGTGCATCGCGTGTGGGTGAAGATACTCGGGTCGGACATGGGCAACGCCACGCAGGACGACGAGGAGCATTACTCGCTCGAGGACGTCCCGTACGTGCAGTTCTTCGACGGCGCGGTGGCTCTACACGGCACGTACTGGCACGGCGACTTCGGTCGCGCGCGGAGCCATGGATGCGTCAACCTGGCCCCCCTCGACGCACAATGGATGTTCGCCTTCACCGAGCCGCACCTACCGAGCGGCTGGGTGGCGGCATATCCGACGGCGCTCGACGAAGGGACCGTCGTCCGCGTTCGTTAGTCCCCGAACGCAGCCGTACGCGCGACGTAGGAAACGAGCGCCTCTTCCTGCGGGGATGCTCGAAGGGAGCGGCCTTTGACGTGACGTGCACACCCGGCTGCTCGAGCGGAGTCGAGCCGGAGCGAAGCGCCGAGATCAGCCGGCGGCGACGTTGCGTAGCCAAAAGGCAATGACGAATCCGATGAGGACGAGCGACTCGATGAGCGCGAGGCCGAGAATCATCGGCGTCTGGATGCGCGCGGCGGCGCCTGGATTGCGCGATATGCCTTCGAGCGCGGCGGCCGCGGCCCTTCCCTGACCCAGCGCACCGCCGAGCACCGCGAGCCCGATCGCGAGCCCTGCGCCGATGGAAGCCCACGCCCGGACATCGAATATATTGGAGCCCGCCTTGTCGTCCTGCGCGAACGCTGCGAGCGGAACGAGGAAAGAGGCGGCGGAGGCGAACGCCGCGAGGGCGAGCTTCTTCGGGGTCGACATCGTCACTGACTCCTTGGCTGTGCGAGAGATTTGACTACACACGTTTCCGGCGGCCCCTCTTAGTCGTTTTTCCGGGGCGCGGCTAGGAGGGCGGGGTTTCTCGCCGCGGGAGGGCCGCAAATCGACCGGGGATCGAGAGGCTTCAGGCCGCGCCGGCCGCGTGAGCGGCGCCCTCCCCATGGCCTTTGGCGTCGGCCTCGTGCTCGTCGTGCTCCGTCGCGAGCGTGATGTAAATCGACGTTAGAATGCAGAATACGAGCACCTGCACGATGCAAACCAGCGTGCCCAAGACGAGGACCGGAACGGGAAGAAAAAGGGCGATCATGCCGAGCGCAATGGTCACGAGAAGGTGGTCGACCGCCATATTGAGCATGAGCCGGATGCTGAGCGTCATGGGCCGTATGCAGAGCGAGAAGCTCTCGACGACGAAGAGGAGCAGGTTGACTGGAACGAGCGGCCAACCGAGCCAAGGGCCGAAGAGGTGTTTGAAGTAGCCGAGGCCGTTCGCCTGGATGCCGTAAAAGTTGAACATCACGAAGACGACGACCGCGCAGCCCAAGGTGATGTTCCAGTTGGACGTGGGCGGGGTGAAGCCGGGAATGAGCCCGAGAACGTTGCCGAAGATGACGAAGACGGAGAGCGCGCCGATGAGCGGGAAATATTGCTTCGCACGCCTTGCCCCCATCATGTCCTTCATCAGGCCGTACCAGTAGCCGATCCAGACCTCGAAAAAGGTGCGCAGCGTGAGGGTCGCTTCGGGAATCACCGCTTGCTCTCGCCGGGCCAGAGCGGGACGCACGGCCAGGACAAGCGCGAGGATGACGACCATCACCGCAACGCTCGCCGTTATCGGCTCGGCGCTGTGGGCATCGACGGGGCGGTGGCCGAGGAACGTCTCGCCGAAGATCCCCATATTGCGCGAAAGCTCGGGGAACATCGCGAGAAAATAGCTAAAGAAGGATGTGTGCTCCGGCATGGCCCTATCGATCGTCGAACGGGCCGCTTCTATCGCTCACGAGCGACCCGATGGCAATGCCGATCGGCAGCGAAAGCAGTCCGACGAGCATCGCCAATGGGGAAACGAAGCCTTGACGCATGAGCAGCCACATCACGCCGAGCAGCGCGGCCATCTTGAGTGCCGCTACGAGCGCCCATGCAAAGCGACTCTGTCTGGCTGCCCCGGCGGCGTCTTCCGGCAGGAGTGCGGACACGACTCTGGCCATCACCCAAAGGTTGGCGCAGGCCAGGGCCGCGCCCGTCGCGACAGAGAGAGCGGCGGTGGCCCGTCCAAGCGCGAGCGCGCAGAGAGTGAGCCCCATTCCGCACAGAATCATCGCCCGCAGGGAGCTTCCGATTCGCCAATCAAGGCGGCCCGGCGGCCCTTCAAGGCGCGCGGTCAGGGCCTCTACCGGGGGTCCGGCCGTGGCGGGCGTCGGGGTCGGCCACGGCTTTTCCGCTTTCATCCGGCTTGTATAGCCAGCCCTCGTCCACGGTCCAGCGGCCGGCCTGCGGGTCTCGGGCTTCGGCGCGCTCGATGTCCTTTTGCATTCCTTGCGCGGTTCGCACGAGATTGCGAAACGCGACGGCGACGCCGAGCACGAACCCTATCCCGACGCCCCAATCGTGCCCGCGCCGGTAACGACCATCGAGCCAATGCCCGATCGACGCGCAGATGAGGATCGTGAGCACGAGCTCGATCCCGACGCTCCCGTAGCGACCGATCTCTCTCCAAGGCCTGGCCATGCGTCGTTGTGTTCGCTTCCCGGAACGGCCCGCCTCGCCGCGGCGGTTCTTGCGGTACCGTCTTGAGGCCGGAGAGGCCCGGTGTCGAGCCCGCGGCAGTTGCCCGGTTTGTTTCTGGCTCCATGAGAATGCTGATTTCAGCGGAAGAGTACGCTATGAAGATCGGTCTTCGGCATGCACCGCACTAAGAATCGCACGACCAGACGGCGGCAACTCTCCGGGGTGCTGGCAGCGGTGATTGGGATCGCGTTGTCCGCGTGCGGCAGCTCGAACAACGACGGGCCCTCGTGTCCCGCGACAGCTGGCGATACGGCGTGCGTGAGCTGCGCAAAGCAGAGTTGTTGTTCGCAACGCACGGCCTGTCAGAATGACTCGCTATGCCCTACGACTGCAGCATGCCTGCTCGGCTGCAAGTCCGACACGGCGTGCGCCACGGCCTGCGAGAAAGCGTCAGGCGAAACGGCCTATCAAGCTGCCTTCAACATCGATATGTGCCTAGCTCAATCGTGCGCGCAAGCTTGTGAGCTCTAGTCTAGTTCAGTAACCCGGGTCACCCTGAGTCTCGCGCCGCCTTGCCTCCGGCAAGGCTCCCCTCGACAGAACGGGCTCGCACGTCACGTCGAGGGGAGCGATGCCTCTCCTCCACCTCGTCCTCCTCGAGCTCCCCGGCAGGAACAAGACGCTGGTTTCGTGTATCGCGTGTCCGGCGCAGCCGGGTGGGGGCTAAACGACGCCCGTTTCACCTTCGCGTGTCCCCAGGAACCGCAGCCAAATGCACCGTTACATCATGATGCGCGACGCGCGTGCGCCTTGCCTCGCAGATGAGCGCCGTGACATCGGGCGTGAGTTTGCATCTCCCTTGACGAACGTCGGCGCCAGGCGTGATCTGAGCGCACGCGGATCACATCTTCGAAGGAGCGCTCACGATGATTAGGTATTTCATGCAAGGCAACTACACGAGCGAAGGCGTCAAAGGGCTCTTGAAAGATGGCGGCTCGGGCCGCGAGCAAGCCGTGAAAAAGCTCGTCGCGTCGCTCGGTGGCACCCTCGATTCGATGTATTTTGCTCCGCCGAGCTACTTCATTGTCGTCAACCTTCCCGACCCCGCGAGCGCCGCAGCGCTCTCGGCTACCGTCTTCGCCACAGGCGCCATAGCCGTCGGCCAATCTTTCGAGATCCTCACGCCAACCGAAATGGACGAGGCCACCAAAAAACACCCAACCTACCGCGCCCCCGGCGCCTGAGCGCCCAACGCCGACCTTTCGCTCCGCGGCGCGAAATGCGTACGGTCGCCGTGGCAGCGCTCTTGCTCGTGGGGAGCGTCTCCGCGCGCGCTCGAGGTGCACCCCCGCCTTCGGCCGAGCCCCCGCCCGCGCCTGCGTTGCCTCCCCCGCCCGCGCCTGCGTTGCCTCCTCCGCCGTCCGAAACGTCCGCTCAGCCGTCGGCGCCGCTCGTTCTCTACGTGGCTCCGCCGCCTCCCCCGGTGCGCGCGCCCAAGTACGCATTGTGGCTCGGCGGGCGCCTCGGCGTCATCGCCTATGGCGGGGGTCTCTACCTCGACAACCGCACCACCGGGGACGTGGAGACCACGGGAAACTTCGTGCGCCCCGGTCTCGCGGTCGAGCTCGACGTGGGCGCCCGCCTGGGCAAACGCTACATTCCTTACGTCGCGATCGAGCTTGGATTGATGGGCGCGGGCCACCGTTTCGACGGGACCGGTGCCAGCGCGACGACAACGTTCGCGGGAGCTGGATTTCGTTATCTCGCCGGCGATCCGGATGACGTGGCTTTTCTCGGCGACGTCTCGTTCGGACTCCGAAGGGTTCAAGTCTCCAGCGGAGGGATGACGTGGAGCGCCACCGGACTCGAGATCTTCCGCCTCGGATTCGGCGTGGAAGCACGCATCACCCGCCAGTTGACCGTATCCCCCGCGATCACCCTTTCCGGGGGCACCCTCACGGACACGAGCGGCTCGGTGCGATTTGGTCCCGTTCAGGGCGACGGGCAAACCGGTCCGCCTTTCTTGCAGGGCGCTCCCATTCCGCAGTCCGATCAGGCGAGCTACTACGCCGTCGTCATCGGGTGCGGCGTGCACGCGGACCTGTTGGGCAAGTAGCGGCCGGTCGCTGGCTCGGAGTATGGCGTCAACCCAGGCGGGCGAGCTGCGCCGCGCGCTCTTCGAGGACGCCCTCCAAGACCGGGCGCAGCGCCGCAAACGCCAGAGCGCGGTGGCTCACTCTGTTTTTGCTCTCGGGCGAAAGCTCGGCCATGGTCCAGTCGCCATGCGCCGGAACGAACAGCGGATCGTAACCGAACCCGCCCGCGCCGCGCGGCGACCGCGTAATCGTCCCTTCGCACGTGCCCTCTACGATCCGAGGCTCGCCCCCGCCCGTGAACGGGTCCAAAAGTGCGAGCACGCAGCGGAAGCGCGCCCGAAAACCGCTCTCGCCGCCGTCGGCGACGAGGGGAACGGCCCGCCGATCGCGAGGCGCCTGCGAGGGATCGTCCAGGGCGGCGAGCGCCGCGAGAAGAGCGCTGTTGTTCTCCGCGTCGGTGGCGCGGTCGTGCGCAAAACGCGCGCTCCTCACGCCGGGCCGCCCATCCAACGCGTCGACCTCGAGTCCCGAGTCATCCGCGAGCGAGAGCATCATCGTGGCGTGGGCGGCCGCGCGCGCCTTCTTGATCGCGTTCTCCGCGAAGGTCGCCCCGTCCTCGACGACGTGCAGCGGATCGGAGAGTATCTCGCCGAGCCCGTGCACCGTCACGGGTAACCCTGTCAGCAACGCACGGAGCTCCACGAGCTTGCCGCGATGGGTGGTCGCGACCACCAGCCGGTCTCTGCGCGCGTGGAGCGCCGTCGCCATGTTCGACGGCCCTAGCACGGGCGCAAGAGAACGCATGTCCGTGCGGGCGGCGCTCACACCGTGAGCGACGACAAATCCACTCCCGCGCGCTCGATCGCATCGCGCTGCATCCGCGCCAGCTTCGAAATGCCGGCGAGCGCGAGATTGACCATCGCGTCGATGTCGCGACGCTCCACCGGCTCGCCCTCGGCGGTGCCTTGCACTTCGACGATCTTCCCGCTTGCTGTCGCCACCACGTTGAGATCGACGCGGGCCGTCGAGTCTTCCGCGTAGCATAGATCGAGCGCGAATCCGGCGACGCCCAAATGGCCCACGCTCGTCGCCGCGACGGGCTCGCGCAGCGCGCGGGCCTGCACCTTGGAGAGGGCGAGCGCGAGCGCGACGAATCCCCCCGTGACCGACGCGGTGCGCGTCCCGCCGTCGGCCTCGAGGACGTCGCAGTCGATCGTCACGGTGCGGGACCCGAGCTTGCGCAAGTCGACCGCGGCGCGGAGCGCTCGGCCGACGAGCCGTTGGATCTCCTGCGTGCGTCCGTTCGGGGCCTTGCCGCGTCCGTCGCGCTCCTGGCGCCGCGGGTTGGCGCGCGGATGCATTTGGTACTCGGCCGTCACCCAGCCTTGCCCCTTGCCCTCGAGAAAAGGGGGCACCTTCTCATCGACGGAAGCGGTGCACAGCACCACGGTGCCCCCTGTGCGGTAAAGCACGGACCCCTCCGAGGGGCGATGAAAGTTGGCGATCATCTCGATCGGGCGGAGCGAGTCGAGCGAGCGACCGTCGGAGCGCGGCATGGATCACGGCGTCTTAGCATGGGCGCCCGGAAGCGTGCTCTTGGCGGGCGCGATCGGAAGCGCAATACGAAACAGCGTTCCGCCGCCGCTCCGCGACTCGCAGGTCACGGTGCCGCCGTGGGCCTCCAGAATATGGCGCGTGATGGCGAGCCCGAGCCCGGTGCCTTCGCCTTTGGTCGAAAAGAACGGATCGAACACCCGCGGTCGAATCTCTTCCGGAATGCCGCCGCCGCGATCGGCCACCAGGACGACCACGCTCATTCCTTCGGCCGCCACGCGAACGTCGATGGGGCCTCCTTCGGGCATGGCTTCGCGCGC
Organism: uncultured delta proteobacterium; assembly: GCA_963831555.1. Taxonomy (GTDB): domain Bacteria; phylum Myxococcota_A; class Polyangia; order Polyangiales; family Polyangiaceae; genus Palsa-1150. The sequence goes on along the minus strand of CAWHQT010000002.1, from coordinate 137,723 downwards.
GTTGCGCAGCAGGTTCAACAGCGCCTGCCGGAGCTGGGCCTCATCGAAGAGCGTCGGCGGCAACCCCGGCTCCACGTTCAACGTGACGACGCACCCCGCGCTCTCGATTTCGAGGCGGGCGAACAGAACGATCTCGCGCACCGCCGTCGAGACGTCGTCGGCTTCCATTCTCGGCTGCGGCAGCCGTGCCACGCGCAAGTACTCCTCGCTCAGATACTCGAGGCGTTGCACCTCCCGCGCGATGGCGGCGAGGAGATTCTTCACCTCGGCGCGCCGGGCGCTGTCGTCGCGCGAGAGCTCTTCCTCCAGGAGCTCCACGTTCAGGCCCATCGCCGAAAGGGGATTGCGTATCTCGTGGGTCACGTGGGCCGCCATCTTGCCGATTGCGGCGAGCCGCTCGTTGGAGAGCGCGAGCTCCTGCGCGCGCGAAACGCCGGCCACCATTTTCTCGAACGCGGCCTCCAGCTGGCCGATCTCATCGTCGCTCGGGACCACCCGCCTCGGCGTGAGATCGCCGCTCGCGACGGCCTGCGCCCGTCCCGTGACGCGCGCCAGCGGCGCCAGCAGCCGGCGCACATGAAATGACACGACAAGGCCCACGGCGAGCGTGAGCGCGGCGAGGACGGCGAGGGCTTCGATCGAGCGCAGCTCCCGATCGCGGGCCGCCGACGAGAGCTCGTCGATCGACGCGCTCAGCCGCCCGGCGAGCACGCGAAGGCGGCGGTCGGCGTCGTGCTCCAGGGCCCCCAGCGAGACGATGGTCCGATTGACCGCGTCGCGGTCCGCGCTCGCGATGGCGGCGAACAAGCGCTCGAACAGATCACGGTCCGCGTCGAGCGCCGCCTCGACCCCGTCGAGCTCCGTCGCAAGCTCGGGCGCGAGCGCACGGGTTGCGTCGCCGCCGACCGCGGGGAGGGTCTGCGTGAGCGCCACGCGCGTTTCGACGAACATCGTCCGGCGGGCGCCCGCCAGCGTGTCGAGCAGCACGCGGATCGAACCCGGTTCGCGCTCGTCGGGGATGCCGTCGACGAGGGTCGACAAGGTCGTCTGCGCCGCCCGCAGCTGCGCCAGCCGCATGGCGACGGGGACGTACCCGCGGGCGAGCTCGACGCTGTCGTCAGCGGCCCGGCGTTGCGCCGCGATGCCCCAGCCCAACGTCATCGCGAAGGCCACGACCGTGACCGCGAACGAGGCAAGCACCCGGTTCGCGATGGTCCATTGCGGCTTGGGGGCCGAACTCGACGACGTCAATGCGAAGCGCAGGCTACCAGCAGCGGCGCGACCGGGACCGCGCATCATCGCGCGCCGAAGATCGCCGTTCCCACGCGCACCAACGTGGCGCCGCACGCAATGGCGACCTCCAGGTCAGAACTCATTCCCATCGACAGCTCGGGCAGCACCGCGGGGCCGCCGTGGAGGTTACGCAGAAGCGCGAGCGTGCCGAACGCGGTGCGCGCGGCCTCGAGATCCCCGGCGCGCGGGATGGTCATCAATCCGCGCAGCGCGAGCGACGGCTGTTCTTGAATGGCGCGGGCGACCTCTTCGATTTCGCTGGGGAAAGCCCCGGCCTTCTGCGGCTCGCCGCTCGTGTTCACTTCGACGAGCACGGCAAGCGGGGTGCAGCGATCGCGCCCGGCCCGCTTGCCGAGATCGCGCGCGAGCGCGACCGAGTCGACCGTGTGCACCACCTGGGCGTATTTGGCAGCGACCTTGGCCTTGTTGCTCTGCAGGTGGCCGATGAAATGCCATTCGATCTCGGTGAGATCGCGCAGCGCGTCGGCCTTTGCGGAGAGCTCCTGGGCGTAGCTCTCGCCGAACGCGCGCTGGCCCGCATCGTATGCCTCGCGGATCGCGTCCGCCGACTTCATTTTGGACACGGCCACGAGCTTGACGGCGTCCGGGCTCCGCCCCGCGGCGCGCGCGGCCCCTTCGACTCTACTGCGCACGTCGGCGAGCCGACCCGAGACGCTCACGAACGGCTCTTCCGCGCGTGCCAGACCATCACATCGCTTTCGCGGGTGAGTGGACCGCCGCAGAAGTCCCCGTCGATGCGCGTGACCTCGAAACCGTTGTAGTGAAGAAGAGCTTCCCACTCTTGCGGAAAAAATTGGCGGTGGGCCAACGGCGTCATCCAAATCCCCGACGGATCGTTCTCCGGCTCGAACTCCATCGACACGAAAAGGACCTGCCGCACCGGGTCGTAGTCGAAGCGCTCGCGGTTTCGCACCACGACGCCGGCCGTGGGATGCCGAAAACGGGGTGCGTGAAAGGGCCGCGAAGGCGGACGCGCGAGATCGGCGGCGACGGGCATCGACAAGTCGACGACGAACAGGCCCCGTGGCGCCAGGTGATCGCGCACCCGCGCGAGGAACCGCTCCACATCGCTGCGGGTATAGAGGTGAAGAGCGGTGTTGAACGTCGCGAGGACGAGGGGAAACCGCTGATGCACGCGAGCGCGACGCATGTCCCCGCAGAGCGCGCGGACGCGGCCCTTCACGTCCGGCGGCTCGCGCTTGAGGCGCGCTCGCAGGTCCGCGAGCATGGCCGGGCAATGGTCGACGCCCGTGACGGACACCCCGTGGCGCGCGATCGGCAGCGCGATCCGCCCGTTGCCTATTCCGTATTCGAGGACAGGTCCCCGCGCCTTGCGCGCGAGGGCGACGTAGTACGCCACGTCATCGATTCGGCCCCCGTAGGTCGCGGTGTAATACGCCGCGTCCTCGTAATGGGCGCGCGATCCGGCCTCGAGCTCGCGATCGCGGCGCGATCGCGCCGGAATCAACCGAACTCGCGGCGGCTCGTCTCTTCGATGTATTCCTGGACCGCTTCGATGCTCGGCCTATCGAAGTGAACCTTGCCCGCCGCGATCTCGCGCAGCGCCGTGACGGCCGCCTTGTTCTTCGAGTGCACCAGCGACGTAGCGCCCTTCATGAGAATGCGCGTGCGCTGCGCGGCCAAGACGACGAGGGCGAAACGATTTTCCTCGCGCTCGAGACAGTCTTCCACGGTGACACGGGCCATGAATTCTCCTGACGGGCGGCTCCTTGGAGGGAGCGGCACTTTTCCAAAACGGGGAACGGAAGCTACTTCGAGCGGGGCTCGCTCGCAAGTCCACGCAGATTGCCCACGGAGGTAAGGCTCACGAGCGGGGTTGAACTCGCGGCCGAACCGACCGCAGGGCCCTTCGCACCTTCGCCGGTCATGGCGCTTGCGCTTTCGTTCGCAAGCGCTTCGAGGGCGTCCAGTTCGGCCACGAGCGCGCCTCCGAAGTACCAGTCAATCTCGCTCCGCACGCCCTTGTAGAGGCTTGGCCCGTCATCGATGCATTGCAGCGAACGATCGACAATTTCGTTCGAGGGGTGCAGGAGGCCCCCGTCGAACGTCACCGGAAAAAGCGAGGCCACCATGGGCTTTAGCTCGTGGTAGTCGAGCCCGCGGCTGTCCGCGAACGAGTGAAGCATGCACCCGCGCCCGGCGCGGCTCCTGAAAACGCACGCTCCCCCCTCCACCGCCGTTCGCGTTTGCCGGCCGCCCGGGAACTCCGCGTCGTCGTTCCAAACGCCCGTCCACCACCGGTCGCGCGGCACTCCCGTGTAGCGTTCGAGCTCTGCGGCGTGCGCCTCGACGCGCGTGACGTTCTCACCGTCGATGTCCGACCCGTACTGGCAGCACGAGTCTTTGCAGTACCCGCATTGCATGCACTGAACGAAATACGTCCGGACGAAGATGGCCGTGTCCACCCGGTCGATCACCGGGGCGCCCCAGCGGCAGGCGTACGGTCGGCTGAGAGCGTGAATCACCGGCGCATCGTACCATCGCGCGCATGGGCCGCGAGCGCGATGATGACGCAGCGTCGTTTCGCACCGCGTGGTGGCAGCGCATCGCTCTCGAGCCGTCCACGTACGAATTGACTCGATGCGCGCTCCTCCGTCTGCTCGCCTTCGTGTACTTGGCGGCCTTCGGGTCGCTCGCGCTGCAAGTTCGGCCGCTCCTCGGAGCCGGAGGGCTTTTGCCCGCGGCCATGTTCCTCGTGGCCAAGCACGCCGAGCTCGGGGCGTCTGCGTATTGGCGCGTGCCCACTCTCTTTTGGGTTGCCGCGTCGGACTCGGTCTTGAGCTTCGCGGCTCTCTCGGGGGTCGTTCTGTCGGTGGCCGCGCTCGCGGGGGCAACCAACGCCCTCCTGCAGCTCGCGCTTTGGGCGCTCTACGCGTCCTTCGTGCACGTCGGCCAGATCTTTTACGGCTACGGCTGGGAACTGCAGCTGCTCGAGACGGGGCTGCTCGCCGTCTTCTTGTGCCCCCTGCGGAGCGTTCGCCCGCTTCCTGCCACGCCCGCGCCGAAGGTCATCCTCTGGCTCTTTCGTTGGCTCGTGTTTCGGGTCATGATCGGTTCCGCGCTCATCAAGCTCCGGGGCGATCCATGTTGGCGGGACTTGTCGTGCCTGGATTACCACTTCGAGACGCAACCGAATCCGACCCCGCTCGCGTGGTTTTTTCACCACGCACCCCATGCGGTCCACGTGGGCGGGGTGCTCCTGACTCATTTCGTGGAGCTCGTGGTGCCCTGGTTTGCCTTCGGCGTGCGGCGAGTGCGGCACGCCGCCGGGGCGATCCTCGTCGGCTTCCAGGGGACGCTCATCCTGAGCGGCAATTTGTCCTTCCTCAATTGGCTCACGATCGTCGCCGCCCACGCCTGTTTCGACGACACGGCGTTCGTCCGGCTCTTGCCGAAGGCGCGCCGCGAACCGCTGCTCGCGCGCTTCGTGGGGCTCGTGCGTTCACGCGCGCAAACCCGCACGGCGCGGGCTTTCGCGATCGCCGTGGGGCTGCTCAGCGTCGCGCCCGTCATCAATCTCGCGTCGTGCCACCAGGAGATGAACGGCGCATTCGATCCGCTAGACGCCGTGAACACGTACGGTGCGTTCGGAAGCGTCGACCGCGCGCGCTACGAGTTATTGCTCGAAGGATCGAGCGGGCCGGCGGCCGACGAGACGAGCTTTCGCCCGTACGAGCTGCCCTGCATGCCCGGCGATCCCCGCCGCCGTCCGTGCGTCGTCACGCCGTTCCAGCACCGCCTCGATTGGCAAATGTGGTTCGTGGGCAACGGCGTGGCTCGCGGTGAGTCGATTGATCAGGAGCCGTGGCTCGTCCATCTGGTGTGGCAGCTCTTGCGAGGCGAACCCGGGCCCAAACGATTGCTCGCGATCGACCCGTTTCCGAACGCGCCGCCACGCTGGATCCGCGCGGTACTCTGGCGCTATCGTTTCTCCCCGGCGCTCTCGGGCGGGGTATGGTGGACCCGCGAGCGCATCGCGAACGTCACTCCGCCTCTCTCGCGCGACCACAGCGGCCTTCGAGCCTACGTGCGCGCGTTCGACTGGCCCGATGGACCGGGTGCCGACTGAGCCGGGTCCCGCCGTTGAGCCTGCACGTGACCCCGCTTGCCGTAGTATGCCGCCGACGCACGGATGAAAGCCCCGCCGAGTCTCAACTTTACCAGCGAAATGGTCGGCATTGCGCTCGCCATCGTGCTCCTTTCGCTGGCCTTGGCGCTGCTGCCGGGCGGCGAGCGCAAACGGGCGCGCCAGGGCGCCGTGCTCCTCTTCCTCTCGATCCTCTGCGGCGGAGCGCGACTCGTCGTCCCGCGGGACGCAGTCGCCGCGCGGGCGCTCCTCTTTGCGGCCACGTTTTTTCTCCTCGCATCGATGGGCCGAAGCGTCGTCGTCTTGGCGCTCGACGTCGTCGTCGGACGCCGCACGGCGCGCCCGACTCCGCGCATCTTTCGTGACCTCTCCACGGGCGTCACATATCTCATCGTCGGCCTCATTGCGCTTCGTACGATTGACGTGGAGCCGGGTTCGATTCTGACGACGTCGGCGGTGCTGACCGCGGTCGTCGGGCTTGCGATGCAGGACACGCTCGGCAATCTCGTGTCGGGCCTCGCGCTGCAGATGCAGCGGCCATTCGATGTGGGCGATTGGATCGAAGTCGACGCAGGCCAGCAGGGGGGACGGGTCACGGAAGTCACGTGGCGCGCGACCACGGTCATGACGCTCGACCACGTCGAAGTGATTCTTCCCAACGCGGGCTTGGCCAAGGCGGCCATTCGCAACTACTCGCGCCCCTCCACCATTTCGCGCCGGCGCATCGTGGTGAGCGTGACTTATGCCGCCCCGCCGCACGATGTCCACGCTGCCCTCGTCAGCGCCGCGCGCGAAGTGCCGGGGGTGCTCGAATCGCCGGCCCCGTCGTCCCGAACGCGGGCGTTTGCCGATAGCGCGATCGAGTACGAGCTCTTCTTTTTCATCGACGATTTCAGCGCCGCTCTCCGGGTCGACGGCGCCGTGCGCGATCGCGTTTACTACGCGCTCGCCCGTGGTGGTCTCGAGATTCCCTTTCCTACGCGCACCCTCTACACGGCGGCTCCCGTGGACGCGACCCGGCGGCGCGACGACGAAAAGGCACGGTTTGCGTCCGCCATCGCGGCCGCCCCTCTGGCGCAGCCTCTCCCGGACGACGCGCGCCGCTCTCTCGCCGACCGCGCCGTGATGCGCATCTACGGGCCGGGCGAGGCGATCGTGCGGCAAGGGGACACCAGCAGCGAACTCTTCATCATCGAGAGCGGAACGGTCGCCGTCGAAGTCCGTCAGGAGCTCTCCGGCGGGTCGGGCGCCGCGCCGCGAGTGACCGAGCTGGCGGAGCTCGGCGCCGGCCAATGCTTCGGCGAAATGGGCCTTCTTACCGGCGAGCCGCGCGCGGCGTCCGTGCGCGCCAAATCCATCTGCCGGCTCGTGGTCGTCGATCACGACTCGTTTCACGAGGTGCTTGCGTCCCATCCCGAGGTCGTCGAGCGCATGGGCCTCCTCTTGGCATCGCGACAAGCCCAGCTGGATGCGGCCGCAACGTCGGAGGCCGCAAAGCCGGAGCCCGAGGAGCGATCACGTCGGTTCATCCGTCAGATCCGGGAATTTTTCAAGTTGGCGTAATGCCTCGAGTGCGCCGACTGCGTCGAGGCACGTCGCGTCACGCGCCTTGGCAGCGCCATCCCAAGCCGACGACGCGTGCCCTCGAGCAAGGCGGGCGAAAATGCGGCTTGACGAACCGCCGATTGTGGCCACAATCGACCCGTTCGCCCGTGCGTACTCACCCAGGGCGAAAGATCAAGCAGACTGCCTCCATGGCCAAGGATCTCATGTTCAAGCTTCGCCTCGACGCGCAGGACCGGCAGCGCCTCGACGCGCTCGCGGAGCACTATTCGGCTCCCGCGGCGACCGTCCTTCGAATCCTCATCAAGAAAGAGTTCGATTCGATGCGGGGTGTCGAGGCTGGCCTTGAAGCTCGCGCGGCCGGGATGCGTGAGATCGGCGCCGTCGAGCGCAGGACGCGCACGCGTCGGCCGTTAATCTCCATGTCGGAAGCGCCCGTCACGCACGGGGCTCACAGCGTTGCCGAGCCACACAGGCCGCGCAGAAAGGATGCGCTCAAGAAGCCGGGGCCGCGATCCCGGTAACCCGCATCGCAGAATCTCGCCTCAATGAATTTGCGCCGGCAACGGCTGGACCCGTTCCGGCGCATGGTCCCAACCCGTTTCGAGCAGGAGGAACCCATGAAAAGTAGCACGAGGCCAAAGGTCGCGAATCACAATGTCCGCGCAACGGAGGCCGCCCGTGGGAATCGTTGACCCGCACGTGCCGGCCGGACGGCCACCTCGGGTAGAGGGAGTGGCCGAACGCGTGACCGCCAATGAGCGGAGAATTGCGCTCGAAGCCATGGCCTTCGACCCCGATCCGGCAAAGCGGAAGCTAGACCCAATGCTTCTCGGAACGCTCGGTATGGCGATCATCGATCCCGTAGGGGATCGGTTCGAAGGTGAAAGCGGAGAACTGGCCGTGGTCGTCGCGCAGCAAGCCGCAGAGCATGGCTTCGAAACACGGGTGCTTGCGCTCGCGGCGATCGAAGTTTGGTCCGTGGCCAATGAGGGGAGCGCGGCAAGCCGAACCGCGTTATTGCGCGCGGCGGGCGCGTTCCTGCTTCATGACGCCGCGACGCTGGCGGCGATCGGAGCGCGCGAAGTACCCGCGGACGTCGCGCCCGGAGAGAACACGTAACGCTCCCCCTGCGCGCTCGGTCGGTCAAGATGTGGCCGTTATTGCGGCTGCACGACCGGCATCGTCGGTCGGCCTCGCTCTAAATACGCGAGTATTCCTCGCTCGGCCTCCCTAGCTGCCGGTCGTTCGCTCGCAATCCCGGCCACATCTTCAGTCAGTACGCTACGAACGAGGCTCCAAGCGTTCGGCAAGGGTGTCGACCCACGCGATGAAGCGTTCGGGCGCATAGCCCGCCACGAGCAGCGTCATCATCAGGAGGGCAAACCACAATACGGGGCCGAACATCAGGCCGATCATGGTGTGCATGCCGAGCCCGAAGATGAAGGCCACGCCCCGCGTTTGCGGGAGCGCGAACCAAACGGGCGCGAAGACCTCGAAGGCCAAGACCAATCCCTGAAACACCGTCCATGCCCAGCCGGGGAGTACGGACGCGAGCGCAAACGAAAAGCTGGTTTGATAGGTGTCGTGCAAATGGGTCCATAAAACGATAGGCATCGTAAGCCAATCCCCGCGCGCCTTCGCAATCCCCGAAGCGCTATAGATGGTAATCGGCAAGAGCTGGAGGAAGCGCACGCTTCCGGCCGTCTGCAGTCGGTCCGGACGCTCGCCTCCTTTCCTGCTCTGGGTCCACGCGTCGACCCCCAGCCGGCAGCCGGAGGGGCCAAGGCCCACGGCCAGCATGACCACGGGCGACAGCTTGGACACGGTGAAAGCGGCAAGCCGGTCGGAAAGCGCAACGAAGGCGAGCGTTGCCGCGAAGAGGATGGCGCTGGGCCGCGTCTTCCATCCGGCCGCGCACGCCAGGCCCGACGCGACCATCACGGCGGCGATCGTCCACGCAAGACTGGATGGAAGCGCGGGGATGAAGAGCGGCTGCCGCCAGTCGTCCCCGAGATCAGGGACGCGAAAACCTGCGTCACCGATCCATTCGTCGGCATGGGCAAGCCGGGTCGACATGAATCCAAGAATGGCCAGAGGAGCCAGAATGCGCACGATCGCGAGCCGGACCACCGGCAGCGGTTCTTCCAGCCACTCCACAAATCGCCTTCGCGCGGAAGGCATCACTGACCGCCTTCGCCGAGGGTGCAGCTGGCGGCAAGCTTGGACTTGGGAGTGTGGTAGAAGGGTTGTCTCTCTGAATCGGGGTATTGCGCGAGCGGCCGTCGCTCGACGCGCTGCAGCGCATCGCCTGGCGACGGGAGCGGAATTCGCAGGCTGACGAGCCGAACGCCCACGATCTTTCGTTCCCGCGGCAGTCCGTCGTCATAGCGTCCGGAGTTGTGACTCTCGATGAGATACGTTTCGAGTGCGCGCATCGTGGTCCGGTCCGTCCTCAAAAAGTGCATTACGCGCTGAAAGCGATTCTCCTTGTTGCCCGCGTCGATCGGAAAGTAGGGTCGGGTATCGAACTCCTCCCATTGCTGGTCCGCGCAAACCCACCCCTCGGCGCGATAGTCGATCGACGCCTCGGCAGCCCTCGGGAACAAGGCGGCGACCTGCAGAAAATATGTCGCCGTGCGCGGCAGAAGGCGGCCAGGCAAGCTGCTGCCCACGCCGTCCAGCCAGACGCCGGCTAGGTATGAGCCGGCAAGGAGCACGAGCACGATCCGGGACAAGGGAGCCTCAAACGCCCGGTTCGACGCGCTCATCGTGCAGGATGATGAGGAGGATGTCTTTCATGGCGGCGGCGAGGGCGTACCGATCCACGTCGTAGCTGTGCGCGGCCCCCCGTCGCCAGGGAAAAGCACGATCCGCGCGAAGGCGGCCCGGACGATCGCGGAGTCCGCGCTTGTAGCGCGCATTAGGAACGGTGGTTTGCAATCCCTCGCTCTCGCGTGCCCCTTGCTCCGCGACGCATTTCAGGCTTTCCTACCCCCACGTTCCCGGAGGGTCCGGTTGCCATCTTCAATTTTTGCGAGGAATTTAACCATGCACGACCACCCGACTCCCGAGAAGATCCTGCAGACCGGTTTGGCATTCTGGGCATCGAAGACGCTGCTCAGCGCTATCGAAATGGGCCTCTTCACGGAGCTGGCCCACGGCGCGGAGCGCTTCGAGACGCTCCATGCCCGTTTGGGTCTGCACCCGCGTTCGGCGCGCGACTTCCTCGACGCGCTCGTGTCGATTGGCTTCTTGAAGCGCGAAGGCGACGCCTACGGCAACACGCCGGAGACAGATCTCTTCCTCGACAAGACGAAGCCCTCCTATATCGGCGGGATCCTCGAGATGGCCGACCATCGCCTCTACCCCTTCTGGGGCCACCTCACCGAGGGGCTTCGAACGGGCCTGCCTCAGAACGAGATCAAGAGCGGTGGGCCGGGTCTCTTTGAGACGCTCTACGCGAACCCGGCCAGGCTCGAGGAATTCCTCCGCGCCATGACGGGGCTCAGCCACGGCGCCAACTTGATGATCGCCCGCTCCTTCTCCTGGAAGGACTATAAAACGTTCGTCGACGTCGGCACGGCCCAGGGGGACCTGGCCGTGCAGATCGCGCTCGCCAACAACCACCTGCGCGGATCCGGACTCGATCTCGCAGAAGTTGCCCCCATCTTCGAACAGTACGCCAAGGCGACCGGCGTCTCGGATCGCCTCACGTTCGTCCCATGCGATTTTTTCACGCAGGAGCTTCCCAAGACCGACGTCGTACTCATGGGACACATTCTTCACGACTGGGACCTGCCGACAAAGAAGATGCTCATCCAGAAGGCGTTCGACGCCGTACCTCGCGGCGGCGCGCTCGTCGTCTACGAGGCAATCATCGACGACGCACGGACGAAGAACTCGTTTGGCCTGCTCATGAGCCTGAACATGCTCATCGAGACGCCGGGGGGCTTCGACTACACGGCCGCGGACTGCTCCGGCTGGATGAAGGAGGCGGGGTTCGCCACGACCCGCGTGGAGCATCTCGTCGGTCCGGACTCGATGGTCGTCGGCATCAAGTAACACTCGCCTGACCCACCGAGACGCAACTCCGGCTCGGGCACGGCAGTGACACCTGGAGGAGTGGCCGAGCGGTCGAAGGCAGCGGTTTTGAAAACCGCCGTACCGGTAACGGTACCAGGGGTTCGAATCCCTTCTCCTCCGCTGAAATTGTTGAGGATTTCGTTATGGCTCGTTCATGGCCCGCGAGCGACGCGCGCCGCCATTCACGTCCTATTCACACGGCCCCCCGATTCCTTGCCGAAAACCTTCACCGCCTCGCGCATGAGCGCTTCGCTCGTGTGCGCGTAACCCTGCGTCACCGAGAGGTGGCAGTGCCCGGCGAGCCGTTGGACCGTAGGAGCCCCCGCGCCCCCAATGAAGCACTGGCTGATGAAGAAGTGCCGAAGGTCGTGCAGCCGGGCGTGAGGTAACTTGGCGGCCCGGAGAGCACGGTCGAAGGCGGTCCTCAGTCCGCCGTGACTCCAGGGGCGGCCGGTGCTTGAAGGCGCGACGAGGCAAGGGCGATGGCAACGCGTGCATAATCGTCCGCGGCGGCGACGACTGCGTCGACGTCGTCGACCGAGGGCGGCTCGAAGACTTTCGACCGCACCCTGTTCAGTTTGGGAAAGTCGGGCTTCCCTTGATGTCGCCCGAGTTCAATCGCGTTCCAAATAATCGTGCGAAGCGGAATTAGAATGTTGTTTCGTGTCGAAGGAGAGAGACCCTGCCGTGCAAGCTCCTGGTCGAAGCCAATCAAAGCGGCGCTGTTGATTTCGCTGAGAGGCCAAGCCCCGAATCGCGGGACCAGGTAAGCCACGACGTTCTTCTTGTAACCAATTGCAGTGGACGGTTTCAGTGTGGGCTTCGCCGTTTTCTCGTAGAGCTCGTGCGCCTCCCCGAACGTGAGCTCTTTGCCATCGACGACATCGCTAGGCGCGCTTGGACGACGCAGATGTAGCACCCTTTGCCGTATCCTTCAGGTCTTCTTCGCCGCGCCACGCGGCGCCGAGGCTGACCCGCCAGCGGCCACCGAGTTTGCGCGCTCGCAACCCGGTGAAACTCAATCCGTGCCCCCGTCGGGAGCCCGCCGCGCGCCTCGCTCGAGTCTACGGCGCAGCGCTCAGGGCGTCAGGTCGAGGACTTCCGCCGCGTGCGAGACGCTCAGCCAACGCGCCTCGCTCACGGTGCCGCCCCCGCGGTCGGCGCGGCCCCCTCGACACCGTTCGGTTCTGGCGTGGCTGGAGGCCCGTTAGCCCCTGAAGACGGCTTCGCCGGTCTCGACGCAACCCGTCGCGTTCGGCGGGCGCGTCCGGCGCGCCGGACGCGGAGAGCCGACGCATTGCGCCAGAGTTTCCAAAGTTTGCTGGCGCGCGCGCGTCGCCACTCCGCGACCTGCCGCCACGTGCACTGCCGCTCGCCTCGCAAGAAGACTTGTCGGCTCGAGTTCTCCTCGGGCTGCTCGCCGCGGAGTGCGGCTTCGCCCTCAAGCCGGAGGTCCTCCGGATATTCCTGGTCATAGTCCCCAACGAAAGTCTCGGCGTCATCCATAAATCTCTCCTTGGCATTGTGCGTGAGCGCTCCCGCTCCCGGGAGTGCTGAGCGGTGGTGATGCATCGACCTGTCAAGTTGCTCGTCGCTGGTCCAGTGCAAAGGCAAAGCTGGGCGCGGGAGCCCCGATGTCGTCGGCGGTCATCGGCGGTCGGGGCGAGGCCGGCGGTGGTGTAGCCGGACCGCTCGGCCGGGTCGCCGCGGGCGTCGCGGCAGGAGCGGTCGGGGTGGGATTTTGCGAATTGCGCGAATCATGCGAGGCCCAGAGCGGGTTCACCTCGTACCGAAGGCTCGGTCTCCCCGGCCCGTCGGGAGCCGTCGTGACCTTGCGGATGTAGCCGTGTTGCTCCAGAAGATTGAGGGCGGGCTCAAGCAACGCGACCCGTTCGAAGCGTCCCTTCGTCCTCTCGAAGATGTCGCGTCGGGTTAGGACCAGACGGGCCGTCCCGACGCAGCGCGTTGGCGACATACTTCGCGTCTGACGTCGCAGGGTCGGCAGCCATGTAGCGGAATGCCAGCTGCGCGTGCTCGAGTAAATAGAACCCAATCGCCGTCGCCCGTTCGGTCACGCAGGGCTCCGAGCCGTCTGCGGTGGTAGTCGCGAAGGAAGGCGAGGTAGTCGGTGGGCTCGTTCCTTAGAGCGGCGTTCGCGGCGTCGATGTCTTGTTTCAGAAGCTCGGTCAGGCCCGCTGGCGTGTACCAGGCCTCGAGCGCGTCCGCGTGGTTCTCCGGACGCCGCGTCGCGTCGAGAAACCAAACGCCGCTCATCGTGCGGACCTGGCGCAAGTAGGGTCGACCGTTCGTCGCGAAGAGAAACGGGATGCGGTACGTGCCCCACGGGCCACCCGGCATTGTCTCGTCGCCAAGGGCGCGAAAAGTCCGGCTGTAGCGCTTCGACTGCGAGAGGTCCGAGATGTCTTTGCGTTCGCGTTTGGCCTCCACGACCGCAAGCGGAGTAAGCCCCACGAAGAGGACATAGTCCGCCGGCCCGCTGTCGGTCGGCCACTCGGCGATGGCGAGCACCTTGCCTTTTTGGGGCGGCGTTCCTTGGCTGTACCGGATCGTGAGAGAGTCGGCTTCCCAGCCTGCCGCACGGAGCTGACCATCGACGAGCCCGCGCGTCGCGGCTTCATCCAGGTCAATCTTCTTCGATGCGGCTTGCGCACGCGCGATGAGTTCGTCGACAGTTTTCGTCGGCGCCTTGGCCGCCCCAGCCTGTACGGTTGCCAACTCGGCCGCGAGCCGCTTCTTTTCTGTTTCCACCTGCGCGCGGGCGACCTCGGCCTCCACGGCCAGGGCGAGCGCGGCAACGTGGTCGTCCGTCTCGCGGCGCGCGCGTTCCTCCGCCGAGAGCTGGCGCGCGGCCGCCGCATCGACCGCGGCACGGGCGGCTTCGGCGGCCGACCGTTCGGCTTCGTAGGCCACCCGCAGCTTCACCAGCTCGTCGCGTACGGCGATGAGGTCGGCCGCGTTCGCATCGGTCTGCTTGCGAGCTGCCGTCGGGTCGGGGGGTGGAACAAAGGGGGCGGGCTTGAAGCTCCGGTTGTTGCCGAACGCGCGGTGAAACCAGACCGCAAGCTCGCGTGCGACCTTCAGAGCGAGAAGTGCTTCGCCGTGCGTGCCGCGGTGGTCGTGAGCCGCGACGTTCCCGGCCTTGCGAAGCGCATGAAGCAGGCGCGAGACCTCGGCGTCGACCACCCCGCGGTCCTGCAAGCGCCGGAGAAGGTCAACCTGGCTTTCCTGCGACGACGCGTAGAGGCCGGCGTTCGCGGCGGCGCGCTGGGACAAAAACTCGCCGAACTGGCGCAGCCGAATGATGGTGACGTCCGGGTCTTGCGCGAAAAAGCGCTCTGCGTCGGCGCCGAGTTGCACGAGCTGCGCGTCATGCGCGGCAAGGAACGCGAAGTTCGGGGACGCTGCGACAACAAACACGCACCCGCCAGTGTCGCGCCGGCGCCGGCGCGCGTCCACTTCGCGACGGAGGGGTAGGATTCTGCCGCGAGCCCTCTTGGCGGAGTAGAGGGCGGACGCTGGAAGAAAGCTTGTTGGCCTTGTCCGGTGTCGCGCGCACCGCTTCGGTCGGTTGGTCTCGCCGCAGGTGAGACCGGAGAACGCGGGACTCTTCGCGCACCGCCCCGCCGCGGGCTCGGGGAGCGTCTTGATGGCTTTTTGCGGAGGCCGTTCGTCGCGACAATTGCGAATGCGTTTGGCACGCTGGCAGGCCTCGGGTACGCATCGCCGGTGCACTGGACGATGGGAGGTGAAATCTCGCTCTCCTCCGTGACACGCTCCTTCCCAAGGCTCATGTCCGGCGAGCTTGGCGTGTCCGCGGCCGAGCGCGACGTCGCTCAAGCCCTATGACCCACGAATCTTGGCAGCAGGAGCAGTTCAGCCTCGCCTACGTGCGTGCCGTCGCCGCGGTCGCCGGCTTCGTGGCGAGCAAGCCGGAAGTCGACTACGACGGCATCGATTTGACCATCGCGCAGCACGGCGGGGACGGCAGCATCG
Source organism: uncultured delta proteobacterium (assembly GCA_963831555.1). Lineage (GTDB taxonomy): Bacteria > Myxococcota_A > Polyangia > Polyangiales > Polyangiaceae > Palsa-1150. The sequence goes on along the minus strand of CAWHQT010000002.1, from coordinate 122,638 downwards.
TGTCGCCGAAGCTCGACGTACAGGTGAAGTCGGAGGTCTCCGGGCCCCCGGCGAAGTTTCCCTGGAGCTATAAGCTCAAGGTGGGAAACCACAACAAGCTCATTGGCACGAAGTATGCGGTGCCGCGCGTCCTCGTCGCCGTCGCGATGCCGAGCGACATCGAGAAGTGGCTCACCCTCACGCCGAAGCAGCTCTCGCTTCGGCATTGCGCGTACTGGCTCTCGTTGCGGGGCGCGCCCGCAACGACGAGCACGAGCACGGTGAGCGTGAAGCTCCAACGAGCCCAGGAGTTCTCGCCGAAACAGCTCCATGCCATCATGAAGCGCCTCGAAGAGGGAGAGCAGCCATGAAAGCGGCCGTTCAAGATGCCGACGTGCTCGGCGCGCTCAGTCCGCTCGACGTGGCCACGTACCTGCGCGCGCACGGCTGGATGCTCAGCAAGACGGTCGGCCCATTCTGGCGCTACGCTCTCGCTCCCGACGGTGGGAGGCGAAGCGAAGTGGAGGTGCCGCGAAGCTCCGACTTCGAAGACCTGCCCCTCCGGATGGCCGAATTGCTCTCGACGCTCGCGCGCGTCGAGCAGCGCTCGCAGCTCGCCGTGCTGCGCGACCTCGCCGTCACAGGCTCGGACGTCGTGCGCGTCCGCCTCATCGGGTCGGAGCTCGCCGATGGAAGCTTGCCGCTCACGGACGGCGCGGAGCTCGTCGAGCGCGCGCACGAACTGATGCTCTTCGCGGCCTGCGCGACCGCCCATCCGCGCGCCTACTTCGGTTCTCGCAAGCCGCGCGAGGCCACGGAGTTCGTGCGCAAGCTTCGGCTCGGTCAAACGGAACAAGGAAGCTTTGTCGTCACTGTTCTCTCACCAGTGGCGCCGCAGCTCTCGGCGAACGCATCCGGGAACTTGTTTCCGGAGAGTTTGCCTGCGCCGTTCGAGCGACGCGTCACCGAGACTCTCATGAAGGCCACGCGCGCCGCGGCCGTCGCAGCCGTCGAAGCGGGGGCGTCCGGCGACCTGAGGCCGTTCGACCTCGCGGTTCACGATGGGGCGAGCGCGAACTTCTGCGATTCGCTTGCGGGGATGCTGGTCGATAAGCCCTACTTGGCGCTCGAGCTGTCGGTGAGCTGGTCACGCAACCGGCGGGCTCCGGAGGGTCTTGTCGTGCCGGTCCGGCTCAACCGAGACGCCGCGCCGCTGCTCGTCTCGGCCGCCAACCAGCTCAAGGCCCGCGCGCCGCGCGAGGACGTCGACCTCGAGGGGTATGTCGTTCGGCTCGACAGCGACGACCCCGTTGGCGGCGGCGATGTCGTCGTCGTTGGGGACGTCGACGCGGGCGCCCGCCGCGTAAAGATGGCTCTCGACGCAGCCGATTATCAACGCGCCGTCGACGCCCATGGGCGGACAGCGCGTGTGAGTTGCTCGGGTCGGCTGACGAAAGACGGGCGCCAGTACGAGCTGAAAGCGCCCAGGGACTTCACGGTGCTCGGCGACGAATAGACGGCGAACCAAAGCCGTCCGGCGCGGACCCCCCACACGAGCGCCTGCCCTCTCTGCCAACGACGGCGAGACAGTAGTCCCCCCCGGAGCTTATTGTGTAGGGCGAGACGGGGCGAGACAGGACGCGACTGAAGAAACTCGTTAAGGGCATGAAGTGAATAGCCACCTAGGCAAGAGGGGGCTCACCACCCGCGGCGACCCGCGGTTTGGGGTCACGGTTGCGAGCGGCGTTCTAAGTGACGGTCATGACAAAGCGCCCGACCATCGGCGCCGACCGGCCGCTTGTCGACCCGAGCGACGACGTGCTCGGCTACGCTCCGTTCGCGAAGCAGCTCGCCCACACTCTGCTGCGTAACAGCCCCGCGGAGGGATTTGTCGTCGCCGTCTACGGCGCATGGGGCACCGGCAAGAGCACGGCCTTGAACTTCGTGGTCCATTACATGGAGCAGGACACGGATGCCGACGCGCCCATCATCGTCCGGTTCAACCCGTGGTGGTTCGCCGGTGGCGAGGACCTGACCCGGCGGTTCTTCAATCAGTTCGAGGCCGCTGTGTTTGCGGCACGCGCGAGACGGGGAAAGCTGAAGTCGGCATTCGAGAAGTTCGCATCCGCGGTAGCCGAAGTGCCGTTCGTCCCAGCCCGAGTCGTCGGCAAGGCGGCCGCGTCGGCCATCCGCGCCACGGTAACGGGCGACGTTGTCAAACTGAAGGACGAGCTGTCTGCCGAATTAGCGAAGCACGCGCTCCGCATCGTCGTCATCATGGATGACATCGACCGGTTGGTGGCCGACGAGGTGCGGCAGCTTTTCCGGCTCATCAAGGCTGTGGCCGATTTTCCGAATGTGACGTACCTCTTGGCGTTCGACCGCGAGGTCGCGGCGCGGGCACTTGGTGAAGTTCACGAGGGACGCGGCGACGCGTATCTGGAGAAAATCGTGCAAGCCCCGTTCGAGCTGCCTCCGCCGGACCGCGAGCAACTCAGAGCGCTGTTGCTGGCACGAATCAGCGAGGTCCTTGGGGAAGTTCCAGAGGCGCAATTCGACCAAGTCTACTGGGGCAACGTGTTCATGGACGGCATCGAACCGTTCATCACCAAGCCCCGCGACATCGTGCGGCTGGTCAATGCGCTCGCGGTGACCTTCCCCGCGGTGAAGGGCGAGGTCAACGTCGTGGACTTTGTCGCCCTCGAAGCGCTCCGCGTTTTCTCACCGGTCGCCTACGACGTCGTGAGGTCGAATGGAGACGAGTTTGCCGGCGAGACTGGGTACGGGTGGGCGGAAAAGCAGCGAGTTCGGGCCGTGGCGTTCCACGAAAGTTGGATGACAGCCCTCGGCGAGCAGAGTGCCCATGTTCGGCGGCTCCTCGTTCGGCTATTTCCACGCCTCGACTCGGTATGGGGCAACACGGTGCACGGCGGAGAGTCCTTCGTGCTGTGGCGCCGGGCGATGCGAGTGTGTTCGCCCGAGGTCTTTCCGGTCTACTTCCGCTTCTCGATACCCCGCGGCGCGATTTCCAACGCGGAGTTTGATGGGGCCATTGCTCAGGAGCAATTGCCGATGCTTGCGGGCAAGCTCCGTCAGCTCGCTTCCGAGAAACGCCCGGACGGCAGGACACGCGCCAGCGCCGTGCTTGAGCGTCTGACTGACTACGCACGAGACGACAAGTCCACTGCAACCGGCCGAGCTGTCGGTATCATCGAAGCGCTCTTTGACGCCGCTGATGAAGTCATCAAAGCGGACGAGGCGCCGTCTTCGTTGCTGAGCATCGACGACCAGACGCGGGTGTACTTCGTGGTCCGAAACCTGCTGAAGCGCACGCGAGCGGCCGAACGTGTCGCCGTCCTGACGCGGGTGGTGCAAAGCGGTCGAGCGCTCGGATTCATCGTCCGCCAGCTCTCCCAATTTGGCGCGGACTTCGGTCGATACGGGCGCAAACCAGTGCAGCCCGAAGACCGGCTTCTGCTGGAGACCGAGCTCGATGAGCTCGAGCAGCTCGTGAAGGGCAGACTGGTCGTGGCCGCGAGCGACGGAAGCTTGTGGAAGGTGCCTCACATTCTCGTGACGCTCAGCCTGTGGCGGCATATCGGAGACGAGGGACGAGTCGATGGTTGGCTCAAAACAGAGACAGCCGATGACGTTCGTCTCGTGAGTTTGCTCGAGCAATTCCTGGGCTGGAAGGTCAGCCAAGGAATGAGCGACCGGGTCGCGAGACGAAGGCCGCGGGTGACCCTGACGAGCGTTGAAGTTTTCTTCAGTCTCGATGAGCTCGTGCCTCGGCTGCGCCGCCTTCTTCAGAAACCCGAATGGACTGAGCAACAAATGACAGCGATGCGGCTAATCGTTGAGGGCTACGACCGCCGGGCATCGGGAGAGAGGGACCCGTCGGAGGACTTCGAGTAGCCGTGCTCTGACGGGTGGAAGCATCAATGAGCGGCGAACGCCCTCACCCAACACAGGACGGAGAGTGCCAACACGGGCGGCCCCCCCCTAACGCACGCGCCCGTGGGCGACGCCGACGAACGCGGCCAGCCGGCCCCAGGTCCTCCCGTCGCACCCAATCAAGTAACGCAGATTCCCACGCGGGCGAGAGGCAACCATTGCTGCCGGTGAGTGCAATGTCCTCGACTACCTGGTGCCGAGGTAGCCGCAATTTCCACGTCGTTCAGGATTTTCGCGTCCCGGCCTCAGATGCGCGAATCGTACCGCTCACGGGTATCCGAAGGCCGCCCATCGATAGCGCGCCGGTTACAGCCCATTGCGTCGTGAGCGTCATCCTGCCTTCGTGGATGACCGCCTGCCCGGCATTCAGGGCACCGTCGAGTTCGAGTTGAGCGCCGCCGTCGAGCTGCGCGAGCTGCGGGCAATGCTGTTGTGGCGTAAGCGTGAGCGTCTCGGCATCGGTCATCAAAGCAGCGAGCGTGCACGTCCGGCCATCGGCGGAGACGGTCAGCGTGACCCGAGCGTCTTCCGCGGGCTCGACCTTCACCTCGACGGTCGACGCCACCGTCCGCCGGTACGGCACGGGGCCGACTTGCGCGTTGATGTCGCTGGTTCCCATCAAAGAGTAGACGCCGCGGATGCGCGTCCCGCGCTCCGCGGCCTTGGCAGAGCCTGCAAGCGTCCACGCAGACAGGGCGAGCAACAGGAGACCACGGCGTATGGCCTTGGGATGACTGCCGCCGAGGGCGACGTTGTCAAGGAGCACCAGACGGCGATGGCGTGCACACGTTACTGCACGCGGTCCGCATTCACGCATCTCTTCGAGGACGTCCGACGAGCCGCTGCTATTCCGTGCTCGCGTCGCTTCCGCCGTCGCCGGCGAATGCAACGCACGCCTGATAGGTCACCGACGCGATGTTGCACTGCGCCTGTCCCGGAGCGGGTAGCGGGCACGGGTCGAATCGAACGGTCTGACAGCTTTCGCCAGAAGGACACGCGCCGCCGTCGGCGGTCCCGCCTTCGGAGGCCCCGACCGAGTTTCCACACGCCGGGCCGGCGCATGCACTCTGTCCCGTGGCGACCGATTGCACGCATTGCTGCCCTTGCGCGCAGAGCCCGTTGCACGGGTCGGTCGTCGCGGAGGCCGCGTCGACGCTCGCCGCATCGCCTGCGGCGGAGCACACGTCGGCGACGGTGATGGCTTGGCTGCCGTCGATGCAATCGCTGGGCACCCGAAAGCCGGCCACGCCCGCTCGGCAGGCGCCGCTCGAGTTGCATCCCGCCGTCACGCCGACGAGCTGCCGCGACGTCGCGTCAAAGTAAAAGAGGGTGGAGCAATCGCCGCCGTCCCCCACCGCGACCGCGAGCAGCCCATCGCACGGCGTCGTCCATTGATTGACGAGCGACGTCCCGGTGCACCAGTCGGCGGTGGGCAGCTCGTCCAGCGTCGTCGGGCACGGGCCCGAGGAAGCGTGGGGAACCGCGCACGCGGCGGCCGTGAAAGGCATCTCGCAGAGAGGAGCAGCGCCATCACTCGAAGCGTCAACTTCCCCCAAGTAGGGCACCGTGCATTGCGGGTCGGAATACGTCCCCGGCCCGGGGTTCGGACAGCTCACGTTCACGCCGGAGCTCCCCCCGCAGCTCCATCGACCGCTCGTGCAAGTGCAGTCGCTCGGAGCGAGGGTGTACACACCCGCCCCGCAGGCGACGCACTCCTCTCCCGGACCCGGACAGACCGTCCCCTCGGGATAGGGTCCGCAGGTCTCGCCCGGAGAGCCCAGGCACCCGGGGCCCAACGGCGTCGACCCGGACGAGCTCGACGTGCCCGACGTGCCCGAGACGCCGCTCATTGTACCCGAAGTGCCGGACGAGGCAGCCGACCCCGACGTGCCCGACGGGCTCAATTCGCCGCCGCACGCGCCCAGAATGAGAGCGAGAAAGGCGAAACCACAGACACGGGCGGTGCGGAGCACGGAAAGCATGGTTGAAGTCTCGGAAGCCCGTACAAGCACAGCGGCGGCCAATCCGAATGTCGCCCGATTTGACGTAGCTCATTTGCGAGCGCCGGACATGGCGGCCTCGCTTTGGCACAGAACGGCTCACGCTCAGGCGACTTTCGCGTGATGCGCGAGGGAGGGGTCGGGTGGCCAGCGGCTCCCGTGAAGCTCCCGCAGCAGTACGCTCAGGGTCTCGGCGCTTGGGCGGTTCGCATACCCGACCCAGCTCGGAGTGGTCTCGAGCGACCCAAGGGGCTGGGGTCTCGTCGGCCGTGGTCATCGTTCACGAGAATGCATCTCACGCGACGCGTTGAGCACACCGTTCCCAACGGGTGGTCCGGGCGCAATGGAACTCGATTCGCCGGTGTTCACGCCCGACACAATACTCCGCAACGAGGTCACGTCGGCGCGGGCTTCGCCAACGTATTGCCCCCAAGCAGGTTCTTCGCCGCCGCCTCGGTCGGCGTGAGGCTCGCGAACCGACCCTTGTACTTTCTCTTGAGCAGGCGTTTCACCTCGTTGAACCGTTCCCAGTCTTCGGTGCGAGCGCGTTCGCGCCACACGAGTTGGCTTCCCGCCGCAATGACGTAGTAATCGTCGACGTTGTCGCGCTCGATGTCCCAAACGAGGGCGAGCGTATCGCCCGTGACCAGCGGCAGCTGCGATAAATTCTTGAGCACCCGGCGCGACCACTCCTCGTGGCGCCTTTCGCCTTCGAGCACGTCGGGCACCATGGCGCGGACTTCTTCGTTTCCGTCCGACGGCGGTGCTTTTGATGTCCTCATCGGAGGGGCGCGTGACGAAAAGAATAGGGCGCGCGCATTCTCGGCAGGACACCTTCACGACGAAGAACGTCTCCTTTGCGAGCTCGTTAAAGTCGCCGCTCCAGCCGCACGCGCATGTGAACGCACGCGTCTTGCGGTCGCCGAAGTATTCGGTGTGTTGCGTCACGTGCCGGCGCCACGCGAGGTACTTCTTGCGTCTCTCGATGTCGGTCTCCGAGTCGATGGCCGCGCGTGCGCCCAGCACGTTGAGGTAACGACAATCGGTGATGAGCTCACGCTGCACGCCGTAGAATTTGCCGTCGCTGACGATGCGTTGTCCTCGGTGCTCTTCGACGAAGCGAAGCCTGACCACGGCGTGAACAGTACCGGGTGGCGGCCGTCGCGGGGCCAGATTCGGCTCGTACTTCTCTTTCGTACTTCCGTTTGTCCAACTTCTTCTGCGCGCCGCAGTTGGGCCACCGTCTACTCCTACTTCCCGCCGGAGATGACGTGGGCGGGGGGAGCGGACAGCGGGCCGCCCTGCCGCCCTATACTCTTCGTCCTTCTTGTTCTCGTTGCGCGGCCGCTTGTACTTCTGGGCGAAGACGATTTACTGGCGACGACTTCGGCGCGCACCGCGAGCGCTCAGTGAACCGCGGGGCCGCCGAAGTTCACGGGCACCGGCTCCATCATCCCGCCGGCCCACTCGGTCTTCTGCCAGTTGTGGACAAAGGCCTCCTCCGTCTTGCATACGGCGCAATGCGCGAGGATGCCCTCGTCGGCCGACTTCACGACCCACAAAAGCCCAAGACAGGGTTTGCCTTTCGGCCGGCGCTTGCACTCGATGAGCGTCTCGCGCGTCTCGTTCTTCTTGAGCGACCCGCCGTACTCGATGATGCGGGCGATGCGCAGTACCCGCCGATAGAGTTGAGGATTGTCGGCGGGCAACGAGCCGTCTTCTTTCAGCCAGTGCCACGGGTCGACGACAATGACCATTGCGCCGGCGGTCTATCACGACGACGGCGCAACGTAGGTCGCATTGACTTCTTTGTGTCGACCGGTCGCATCGCCGCGGCCGAGCAGGCAACGAGCGAAGGGCGGTCACGCTAACTGCGTCCGGCGAACCGCGAGGAGCCACTCCCGAACGTCGGGGTCGTTCGGCGGCTCCTCGAGCAGCGGCGCGAACAATGCGTCGACGCGCGGTCGCTACTTTCAAGTACGGCTCCGGTCCGGCGCCCACTCCGACGATGGTGAGGTCGTGTTCGTCGCCATCGACCCCTGGTTACTCGCCCGACGGAACCCCGAGGCAAGCGCCGCACGCCGACGATTCGGTCCACGCGCGTGACCCCCTCCGTGCCACGGGGCAGGGGAACCGCAAGGGCATCCAGATGCTCCAAGTTGCGCCAGCCTACGGGGATTCAACGACCGTGGGGAACCTGACGGGCGGGGCGTTGGCCTGCACTGGCTGACCTGCCGTCGAAGCGCCCCGGCGGGCCGTCGCTGCGACCGCGCGCCTCGGAGGAAAGGGCTCCTGCCGCCCAGTGTTGAGTTCCGGGCCGAGGTGCAATCAGACGTAGGCTACCCGCTGTTCGTGAAGGGGAGCTACAACGCGCTCGCCAAAGCGATGTCGTTTGCCGTGGTTCATCGCGGAGTCGGCCGGGTGTACGCGCTCGACCTGGGAAAGGACCATCACAACCCCAGTTGCACAAACGTCGGCGAAAAGCACAAACATCGGTATACCGAGCAGTATCGCGACAAGGATGCCTACGTTCCCACCGACATTACGGCTGGGGTCGACGACCCAGTATCAGTGTGGAAACAGTTCTGTCAGGAGGCCAACATTAACCACAGCGGCACGATGCACGCGCCGCCGCCCGTTCAGGAGGACCTCTTTTTATGAACCCCTGCACCGAGATTAGCGCGCAGCTCAGCTCTCTCTTCGTATGCGCGCCGCACGATTCGCGGGTGCGCGTCCGGACCCCCTTCCTCTACCCCGACGGCGACATCATCGACCTCTACTACTCGGAGAAGGGTGGCGTGAGGACCTTGACCGACCTGGGGGAGTCCATCAGGTGGTTGCGGTCGCAAACGCTCTCGCCGCGTCGGTCGCCGAAGCAGCATCAGATGATTGCTGACGTCTGCATGAACCACGGGGTCGAGTTCTTCAAAGGCATGCTCGCGTTGCGCTTGAAGCCTACCGACAGGATTGCAGACGCCGTAGTTCGCCTGGGGCAAGCCTGCCTTCGGACCGCGGACATCTGGTTCACCTCGCGTACGCGCGCCGTCGAGTCGGTCACTGAGGAAGTGGCCGACTACCTCGTGGAGAAGAGCATCCCATTCGAGCGAGCGAAACGGCTCCTCGGACGTTCGGGGCGTGAGTGGACGGTCGACTTTCATACAAGGACGCTGGAAGCAAGCTGTCTCGTCTGCGTGCTCAGTACCGGGAGTCGCGCAGCCGGGAAAAAGATTGCTGAACATGCTCTCGCGACCTGGTTCGACCTAAGCGCGCTCGCGCTAGCTCCCCAGCCACAACGATTCGTTTCGCTCTTCGACGACACGATGGACATTTGGCAGGCCGAGGATTTCAAGCTTGTCGAGTCAGTTTCGGAAGTTGCTCGCTGGTCGCGCCCGGATGAGTTTGAGGAGTTGCTTAGGAAGGCGGCGTGAGTTGGATGTCGGAGGAGGCCGCGCTCGAGTGGTTCGGTTCGGTCGGGTGCACGGTCGGGCATGGCCCCGACCTCGCGCCGAGCGAGCCCAGCGAGTAGCGAGCTATCACGACGCCATCCACACATCCCCGCCCCGTGCTCGAGGATGGCGCGCGCCGCCACTGCGCACCGAAAGTCCGCTGCTCGCTCGCGATGACACGCAAGGGAGCCCATCGAGCATGACCGCGAACCAGCAACCCGTTCCGGTCAAGCTAGCCTGCGCCAGCGGGAGGCATGCCCCACGGCCGAGGGCCCTCCACCATTCACACGCCATTCACACGGTTGACGTCGCGCGGGGTCGCGATGCGTCGCCGTCTGTCGCGTTTCTGCGTTCGCTCCGAGCCCCAGCGGGGTGTTTCCAAGCACGCGAACAGGCTGGGTTTTATGCCTAGTTCCGTGGGGTTCGGAGCGATGCGCCGAAACTCAGTTGCCAACCGGTCGAAGGGTTTTGAAAACCGCCGTACCGGTAACGGTACCAGGGGTTCGAATCCCTTCTCCTCCGCCAGCGAACGTCAGGAGGGAGCTACGGCGTTCATCGCCTTGCCTTGGCGCTCGATCCGGCGCTCGGTAGACTCCGCGAATGGCCACTGTCCTCACGGGAATCAAGCCCACCGGCACGCCGCACATCGGCAACTACGTGGGCGCGATCAAGCCGGCGCTCCAGTTGGCGGCGGACCCTTCGATACGCGCGCTCTTCTTCATCGCGGATTACCATGCGCTCACTTCGATCGAGGATCGCCGCGAGCTCAACCAGCTCACGTACGAGGTCGCGGCGACGTGGATGGCGTGCGGATTGGATCCGGCGCGCGTTCTTTTCTACCGGCAATCGGACGTGCCGGAGACCTTCGAGCTGAGCTGGATCCTGGCCTGCCGATGCGCGAAGGGCCTGATGAACCGTGCGCACGCCTACAAAGCGAAGACCGCCGAGAATCGTGCCGCAGGCCGGGACGAAGACGACGGCGTCAACATCGGCCTCTATACCTATCCGGTGCTGATGGCGGCTGACATCTTGCTCTTCAAATCCGACATCGTACCCGTCGGAGAAGACCAAGTGCAGCACGTCGAGATGGCGCGCGACATGGCCGAGAACTTCAACCGGACCTTCGGGACCCTGCTCACGATCCCTCGCCACCAGATTCGAAAGGACGTTGCGTCGATCCCGGGCCTCGACGGCCGCAAGATGAGCAAAAGCCACCGGAACACGATCCCGCTCTTCGGAACACCGGACGAAGTGCGGGCGCTCGTGGCCCGCTTCAAGACGGACTCCACGCGACCCGAGGAGCCGAAGGACCCGAGCACTGCGCCGCTCTACCTGATGTACCGCGAGGTCGCGAGCGAGGAAGAGTCACGCGCTCTGGCGGAGCGCCTTCGCGCCGGCATCGGCTGGGGAGACGTGAAGAAGGAGGTCGCGCGCGCGTTGATCGACGGACTGGCGCCCCAGCGGGAGCGCTACCACGATCTCATGGCCAACCGCGCCATGATCGATCGGGTTCTCCGCGAGGGCGCCCAGAAGGCACGCGCGATCGCGATTCCGCTGATGGACGACGTGCGACGCGCGATCGGGAAGCTCGCCGACTGAACGGTGTCCTGGGGCCAAGCACCTCGCCAAGACGTGCGCCCGGCTACTTCAGATTCGGCATCTCGTCGCGCGTGATGACGTAACTGCTGGTATATATTTTCATGAGTTCTGTGGTCGAGGTGTCATCTTCCGGATAGGGCGCGGTCCACGTGTTGAAGAAAACCCAGTTCGTCTTGGTCGACTGCAACTGATCGGGGTCCGGAATCGGTCCGTTCTCGTGAAGGGCGATGGGAATCGTCGAGCCCGCGATGGTCCGTGTCGCGTCGAAGATGGATGTCATCGGGGCGTAATCGAGGGCGGCGTTGTAATTGTCCGCCGCGGCGATGTCGACATACGCGTTGCCCGGGTAGAACGCGGCTTGAGGCGTGCCGTCGTACGGGAGCAGCCAGAGCACGGCCGTGATGCCCTTCGTTTTCGTGATGTAATCGAACGCGTACGTCCAGAGGCGAACGTACTCTGCGCCTCCTTCCTTGCTCCACCAGAACCATGTTCCGCCCGCCTCGTGAAACGGACGAAAGATGACCATCCCGTTGGCGCTCTGCACAGCTTGCAACTGGCTCGCGGCGTTGTCGAGCCGCTGATTGAATACGGTGTTCTCGGGCGTGCCCGCGGTGAGAACGGTGTCGATGGATACCGAGTCCATGGACCCCGCATAGCCGTCGGCTTCGTTCGGAGCGCCCATGTGGTAACCGAACATGCAGAGGCCGCCGGCGTTCCACCAGGTGATGCAGCGGTCCGCGTTGCCCGCGTTGTTCACGTCGAAGGAGCGGATTGCGGGATACTTTCCGGTGGTTTGGTAGATGTAGTCGATTTCGACGTCGTTCGCGCTGGGCTGTCCGGTTGCGTTCTCTTCTTGCCCCGACAAGATGTGATTGCCGTACTGGCTATAAAGAAAACAGAGCACGTTCTTGGCTTGCTGCGACGCGTTCGGCGTCACGGGAACGGCCGAGCAACCGCCGTCGCCCGCGCCGGCTGAGATTCCCCCCTCGGCGCCACGAGGGCGGGAGGCGTCGACCGCCGCGGCGTCGCCCTGAACCTGCACCGTGGCGTCCGTACCTGCGTCGGGCGAGCCCTCCGGCGCAACCCCGAGGGTGCTGTCGTTGCCGGCGTCGCTGGCCCCCGCTTCCGTGACGCTCTCCGTTCCCGTCCCTGTGTCCCCCGCAGCGGGTTCCGACGGAGGCATCGACGTCGACGCGCCCGTCAAACCGCTTTCCGACGGCGGCGCGTTGGTCGACGTTCCGCTCGAAGTTCCACTCGACATAGCGGGTCCGCCGCTCGTGGTTCCGCCGGGGTTGGCCCCATCCCCGGCTCCACAAGCGCACACGCACATGCCGATCCACAGGGACCACGCGGACTTCTTCATCGTCTCTCTCGGGGGCCATCGCGGGCTCGGCCGCGGCGCCGCGGCGCATCGCCATCGGCCATCGCACGTACGACGCAGAAGCGCGCGCTGCGGGCAACGGCTCACGCAAGGGTCCACGGTCACGAATCAACATAGTGGAAAGCTCCGCCCCCCAACCTCCCTTACGGTACGTGACCGCTTCCGCCCGCCAGACCGCGTGATCGCATGGAACGCTTGGCTCATGCGATGGACTCTAAGGGTGTGGCCGGAGATGGACATTGGGGGGCTTGGAGAGGGGCTTGGGGGGAGAGGATCTCCCCCCAAAACCTGGCTCGTGAAAGAGCTGCCCGGCATTTCCGGGTAGCTCTTGACCGCCTGCAGCGTCAATTTCGTGGGGGGACGCTCTCGGGATGCCCGCGCGCGCCAGCGCCCTCGTGTTCCGTGGCGCGTGGTCAAAATCCGCGTGCATCCCAGCGGGGGGCCGTGGGACAGTCCACGGGCATGACGTTTCTCTGTCCAAACGACAAGCAAAGCCGCGAAGACCGCATCATGATCCGTCGAGTGGCCCGAGATTGGCGACGTGTACTGCGGAGCGTGTCCGCGGGGCTTTGGCTCGGCGTCGCATGGCTCTTGTGTGCGCCCGGGGCGTGGGCCAAGAGCGCCGCCATTGCCGTGTATGCGGAGGGCGCGGACGCCGCCGCGATCCGCGAGATGGCGCTCGCCGCGGTTCCCACGGGGCCGAAAGTCTTGGACCCGAGCGCGTTCCAGGCGGCCCTCGCCGACGAGGGCCAGAAAGGCCCGTTCGGCAAGAAGTTGGACGGCGCAGCGCACGATGCGGCCATTCGGCGAGTGCGGGCGGCCGCCACGGCGCGTAACCTGGACGCCGTGCTGTTGGCGCGCGTTACGCGCGATAAGGCGAAGCGGCGGCGCGTGCGGATGCTCTTGGTCGAGACGTCCGGAGGCGAGACCGCCGTGGACGACGTATGGATTGCGTCTCTCGACGGCGATGACGGTCGCACGCAAATGGCGTCTGCGCTGACCCCCCTCTTGCAGAAGTACGGCGAGCGGAGCGCCCCGGAAGCGGCGGCGCCTGCTGCAACCCCCGAGCCCGCCTCGGCGCCCGCGTCGGCGCCAGCCCCCGAAGCGGCCGAGGGCGCGTCGGCGGGGACACCGGACGCCGCCAATCCGGATTCGGTGTCGAGTCGGCCGCACGGACTCGTCGCGCGTTCGTTGTTCGACGTCGACGTGGGCGCGGCCGCCTCCGGACGACAATTCAATTATAACGATCCGATAACGAGTAACCTCCGGTCGTACAACGTCGTGGCCGCCATGGCCGTGGCGAACGGCGAAGTGTTTCCCCTCGCCGACGCCCCCGGGGTGCTTCGGGATATCGGCATCGTGGGCGGATACGGTCGGTCGCTCCCTCTGGAGTCCGTCGTCGGTCAAGAACGGATCACGACGACCGAGACCTCGTACTACGCCGGGCTTCGGGCGCGCATTCACCCCTACGGTGACTTGGGGACCCTCATCGGAGTCTCGGATGAATTCGCGGGCCGGTCGTTTACTTTCGCCATGACCGGGAGCTCGATCGACGGTGAGCTTCCGTCGGTCGATTACAAAGCGAATCGCACGGCCGTCGACGTACGCGTTCCGTTCGGCCGTCTCGCGGTGCTGGCCGGGGCGGGGTTTCGCCTCGTCTTCGACGCGGGGGACGTTGCCGCCCGCTTGCGCTCGCCCACCGTCAGCGGCATCGACGCGGACCTGGGCGTGTCATTTGCCGTGATTCCCGGTATCGAGGCCCGGCTCATTGGAGATTACGAGCGGTACTTCTTTGCTTTCAAGCCCACCCCCGGCGACGCATTCGTGGCCGGGGGCGCGCTCGACCAGTTTTTCGGAGGCCGTCTCGCGGTGGCCTACCTATTCTAGGAGTCATATGATGCAAGAAAAATTGTTACTTCGGCTTCGGCGACAGCGTACTTCCGTGCACGCGCTCGCGGGGGCGATCCTGCTCGCCTGCGGTTGCGCGGGCACTTTGGCCGATCCTTCTGAATTCGAAGACGGCGGCGGTGCGTCCTCGGGGTCCGGAAACTCCGGGACGTCGGGAACGGCGTCAGGGACCTCCGGGACCACGTCCGGAACCGCCGGCATGTCCGGAACCGCCTCGGGAACCGCCGGAATGTCGGGGACCTCGGGTACGGCTGCCTCCAACTGCCCCGATACGCCCACTTTTCTTGCGACGACCTGTGCCACGGGTCCCACTTGTCACATCACGGGGGGTAGCTTCGTCGACCTCCAATCGCCCGGCGTCGCCGCGCGCTTGGTCGGCATGAAGAGCGTATTCATCCCTACAGACCTCTATATCGACCCCACGACGCCCGCCAACAGTCTCGTACTGCTGGTGCTGACCGCGGCGACGGCCCCTCCCGCCATAGGTCAAATGCCCTTTGGCGGGCCGTATCTCATGCCTGCGCAAGTATCGTGTATCCAAGCTTGGGTTGACCAGGTCGCCGCGGCAGGCCCCGGTGACGGTGGTCGAGACTTGACGACCGGCTTCGTCGATCGCTGTTCGTCCCGTCGGACGCGGGCGATCGACGGAGGCTCCGCGGAGGCTCGCGAATGCCGCGTCAGTTGAACGGCGGCATCGCGTACGGAGTCAACGGCGAGATGCCGTCGACGCGATGCTTTTGCGTGACGAACGGCTCGGCGAGCCAGGCCTCCAACGTGGCAATCTGGCACGCCGTGAGCGGCTTCTCGACGGCGTTCGCGGGGGGCATGATGGTGGCCTTGGAGCACGACGGAGGATTCGCCGCTTCGACCACCGCGATCACCACCTGAAAGCGGTACGGGGTGGGCATCTCCGGACACGAGGAGGCATGAGCCGTCCCTGTGATCCAATCGTACGCGTGGGTGTATCCGCCGTTCGCGACGGTCGACGACGCGTCCGTCACGTGACAGCCGCCCGCGCCGCTGCAGGACGACGTGAGGAACGGCTGCACGTCTTTCTGGAAGCTCACGGGTGAGGGCAACGTGCAACCACTGGGTACGACGATATCCGGGTTCTCGGCCGCGTCGCTGCCGCCTCCGCTCGTGCCTTTGCCCGCATCTTCGGTGGGACTCGAGTCAACGCCCGAGGTTCCGACGGACCCGTCCACATCGCCCGCCGCCGACCCGCTGCTTACCCCGGAGGCGACGCTGCCCGTGCTCCCGGAGCCGTCGCCGGTCGAGCCGGTAATCCCAGAGCCTCCCCCGCTCGAGCCGGTGTCCGATCCCGTGCTACCGGCGCCGCCCGCGCCCGTCGTGCCGGATCCCGAGGTGTCCGCGCCCGTGCTGGCGGACCCCGTGGCGCCTGACCCACTAGCGCCGGTGGTGTTGCCCGAGGTCCCACTGATTTCCCCGTCCCCGCTTGCCGCCACGCCCGAAGTGCCCGCCGAGCCGGACGAAGAACCCTCCGGGGGCGTCCCCGGATCAGCGTTGCACGCGCCCAACATGGCCGCATTGAGAGCGACGAGCAAACAGATAGGGGAAGCGGAAACGAAGCGATTCATGAGCGGCTCTCTCTCTGGGGTACGGTGCCGGCTGCCGTCACGCGCGGCCCGGGAACCCGCGCGCCAGCAGCTTATCATCTACTACGGTACAGTGATTCGCCTCCGCGCGCCGTTCGCGCGGTTCTGCGTATGACACGTATTGCACGCGAAAACGCATGTGCGCGGACATCTTCCCCGCGCCGCGGGGTGCCCTGTGTCGAGAGCTGGCTCACAGCGCCACACTTTTGCAACGACATCGAATGTTCGCGCCCCGTGCGCCTCCCCCCGCCCCTGAGTTAGGGGCAATCTGCCGCCAAATCTTTATCCAGAAAGCAAGGCGCGGCGGTTTCAGGGAGAGCACCGTTTTCGGGCAACCGTGGTCGCACGTTCAGCCGAACGGTTCGATGAGCGCGGGAATCAATTCCAGATAGGGCACTCGCAAGAAGACTCCGGGCTTATCCCCCGGGCAAATGACTACGCTGGAATCGCTTTCTCGAGTTCGCGCTAACGCGCAAGAGAGCGAACGGAGCGCGCCACCCGCCGGCCGAGTGATTACTTGGGAGGCGCCGCCGTCCCGCACACCGAGGCCGTGCCGCCGCCACCGCACGTTTGGCCCGCGGGACACAATCCGCAGTCGAGCGTGTTGCCGCATCCGTCGCCGGCCGGACCGCAGTTATAGCCGAGTCCCTGGCACGTGGCCGGTATGCACGCCGGCGCGCCGCACATTCCGACCACCCCGCCGCCACCGCAGGTCTCCGGGAGCGTGCAAACTCCGCAGGAAATGAGGTTACCGCATCCGTCGCCCCACGGACCGCACTGGATGTTGGCCGGACAGCCCTGCGGGACGCATACGCCGCTGTCGAGCGTCCCGCACATACCGTTGACTCCGCCGCCACCGCAGGTCTCCCCGGGCGGGCAGCTCCCGCACGTCGTAATGACGCCGCCGCATCCATTGCCCCACGGGCCGCACTGGATGTTGGCCGGACACATTTGCGGCTGACAGGTCCCGGCGTCCATTGCGCCGCACTGGTATTTGACGCCCCCGCCGCCGCAGGTCTCCCCCGCGGGGCACGTCCCGCACGACGCTATCAGGCCGCCGCATCCGTCCCCCCACGGACCACACAGGACGTTCGCCGGGCACGCGCCAGGCGTGCACGCATTGGCGCACTGGCCGCCGGTGCAAACCTGCCCAGCCGGGCAAGATCCGCAGTCGATCGATCCACCGCACCCGTCGCCCGCCGCGCCGCACGCGATGTTCTGGCCGGAGCACGACAGCTTGTTGCACACGGGAGGCGGCGGGGCGCCCACGCACGCGCCCAGGTCCCAAATCATGTACTCGAGGATCTTCTCCTGCGCGGTAAGAGCCTGCGGCGCACACTCCGCCGGGAACGTCATCCCGTTCGAGTGCATCGATCCGCTGGCTCCCGTCACGTGAAAGTCGCTGAAGATCGCGTGCCCGCAGGTCCCGCCGGGGACGGGCGTGTTGAACGTGAAGTGAAGAAGCATGTTCTTCTTCGCGGCACTCGGGGGATTGGGGTCCGTCCCATCGATCCAGTCGACCGATTGATTGACCGCCGGGCTGTCGACGTCATGTCGCGCGGCCGTGAGCGTCACCTGCGGCACCGGCGCCGTGGCGGAAAGCGCGCCCACGAGCGCGAGCCACTTCTCGAAGACCCCCGCGTTCGGAGCGGGCGGCGAAGGCGGAACGTCCGCCTGCACGTTGCCCGTGAACTGCACTCCATTCCCTCCGGGCGCGCCCCCGTTCGTGTTGGCGTTCACGTCCCAGGTCGCGGCCGTCTTGAACTCGGCGTTGTTGAAGAGCCACGTGTAGCTGAAGTGCGTGGCGAAAAAGTGGCCGCCGGAATCTGCGTAGGTGACGAGATTCGCGAGCTCGGGCGGCGTCTTCAGCACTTCGGCGCCCCAGCAGGGGAGCATCAGCTGGTCGTAGTTCGGCAACGTGGCCGTCTCGGCGGCCGTGGCCCCCATCAACATGTCTTCCGACACCGAGCCTGGCGCGACGGCTCCCGGGACCCCGTTAGCGGCCGCCGCGGCCTGACCGTAGAGGTGAATGCGCCCGAGCGGCACCGCGGTGTTCGACGTGAACTCCGCCGGATCGATGCCCATCTTCAGCAGCACGCACTCGAGCTGGTCGACGTTTCCGGTCGATATCGCGGTCAGCGGAATGTCGCCCTGCGTGTGGTTCTGCGGCAGGTTCAGCGTGCCGGCGCTGTTCGCGCCGCACATGGTCGTCACGGCGACCGTGAACACGCGCCGCCACCGCCCCATCTGAATCACCACAGGGATGGTCGGTCCGACGGGGACGTTCGTGAGCGTGAACGTCCCGTCGAAGTTCGTGTACGTCGACACGAGCGGGTTGCCTGAGACGTCGGCCGCGCATTGCGGGCACGCTCCCGCTCCGGTGGCGTACCCCTGGCTCATCGTCGCGAGGGGAAGCGGGTCGTTCGGGATGTAGACGAGAACGTTGGGTACGGGGTCCGGCGTCTGCGCAACAGGCGGCGTCATACCCGCGAGCCACGCGGACACGCCCGCCCGCACGGTTCCCGTGAGCGTCGTCGTCGCCGGGGCGGTGCACGCCACCTGCTGATTGCAAAGTTCGCCGGGGGGGCAATGCCCGCACTGGTACGGCGTGCCGCTGCCGCCGCATGTATCGGGCGCCGTGCAGGTCACGGGACACGCGATCAAGTTGCCGCATCCGTCGTCCTTTTGCCCGCACTCGCCGGCCGCGCATGCCTTCGGAACGCAGGAGGGTGCCCCGCCGTCGGTGCCGCACTTGTCGAACCCGCCGCCGCCACAGAACTGCGGCGCGGCGCATGACGGGGTGGCCGTGTCGCAATCGAGCAGATTACCGCATCCGTCGCCGGCCGGCCCGCAGGTGTAGCCAAGCGACGCGCACGTATCGGGCGTGCAGACCGAAATCACGCCGCCATCGGGGTTGAGCCCGTTGTTGCCGCCGCACTTGCTGGGACCGGCGCCGCCACAGAACTGCGGCGAAACGCACGGCGGATTTCCCGTGTCGCAATTGAGCAGGTTACCGCACGTGTCACCGGCCGGCCCGCAGGTGAAGCCGAGCGAGGCGCACGTGGCGGGCACGCACGGCGCCAGCAATCCGCCGTCGGGCGCGGCAAGGGTCGTGCTGCCGCACTGGTTCGGATGGCCGCCGACGCCGCACGCCTCGCCCGCAGGACACGTCGCTCCGCACTGAATCGTGAGGCCGCACCCGTCGCCCCACACGCCGCAGTCGAACCCGAGCTGGGCGCACGTTTGCGGAGTGCACGCGGTACCTGCGTCCACCCCGCCGTCGCCGAAGCTATTGGGCGTCGTTCCGCACTGGCTGCGCCCGCCTCCGCCGCAGAACGCGGGCGCCGTGCACGTCCCGCAGTCGATGGCGTTGCCGCACCCGTCGCCGTTCATTCCGCAGTTGAACATCTGCGACGCACAGGTTCGCGGGGTACAGGTGCTGGGCGGCGCGGCGGCGTCGTCGTTCCCCATCGTTAGAGCGATGGTGCCGTCGGGCCCCGAATTGGACGCGTCGAACCCGTTCGACTTCGCGCCTCCGTCGAACACGCTGCCGCTCTGGCTGCCGCAGGACACTACGCAGAGCGCAACGAACGCGACGAGCAAAAGCGTAGAAATCGTCCGACCCACGTGGCGCCTGCGCATTGGGCGTGATTCTCCTCTAAGCTACTTCCAACCCGCGCGGGACTCGCCGCGCTCGGCGACCGGGCGCCTCCGCCCGACGCTCAAACGCCACTATGGCGCGGCGCGCACATTGTAGCAATGATCGAACGCGCATCCTGGGGCGTAATTCGGTAGAATGGTTTCCTGGGGCGCGGCGGCGATGCGAAACCGAGTCCTCATCGCCGTCCGCCGCCTCTCGCGCGGCCTCGGCCCGCTTGGCCTCGCTGGCCGGGTTGGTTTCGTCGGCCTCGTTGGCCTCCTTGGCCCACTCGGCACGTCGGGCGCGGGCATCGCTTTCGGAGCCGATGCCAAGAAGCCGGCTCGGTCGAACAGTGCGATCGGTACGCACGGTACCGCCGGCGCGGGCTCCGCCGCCTCCGCGGGGGGCTTGATTCAGCCGGCATCCGAGCGCGCCGTGGCGGCGGGTCCCCCCTCCGGCCCCGCGGGCCGCCCCGGCGAAGGCGTACCAGGCTCGTCCTCCCCCGAGGCAGGGCGTCCGGCGATTCGCGGTCCCAAGATTCCCGAGGCCCTCCGCGCTCACCTCAAGGCGCGCCTCGATGCGCGCGTGGACGCGGACGTCGCCCAGGCGAAGGAGCTCCGCGGCGAGGCGATCGATTTGCTCACGCGCTTCATCGCCGAAGCCCCCGCCGGTTCGCGCGAGATGCCCGAGGCGCTCGTTCGCCTGGGCGAGCTCCAATGGGAGGGCGAACGCGAAGGGTTCGTCGATCGCTTTCAAGCGTGGGAAAAGCGGCCGGTCGATCAGCGAGGTCCCGCTCCGGCGCTCGATTATCGCGTCGCGCGCGACCTCTTCGGGCGCGTCCTTCGGGACTACCCATGGTTCGACCAGTACGACCTTGCGCTTTACGTCGACGGGTTCCTTGCGTTCGAGCAAGGCAAGGAGGACGAAGCGCGCGAACGATTCGAGCGCATTCTTCGGGACTACCCGCAGAGCCGCTTCGTGGCGGACGCGCACATGGCGAAGGCCGAGGCCATCTTCAACGGCTCGCTGGACTACGCGGGCGCGCTCGCCGAATACGAAAAGGTCCTTGCCTTCAAGGGGCGGATCGACCCGTCCCTCTATGGCCTGGCGCTCTTCAAGAGCGCGTGGTGCTATTGGCGGCTCGGCAACAACGACGAAGCCGCCCGGCGCTTCGTGGGCGTCTTTCAGGCGGCCGACGGGGGCGAGGGCGGCACCCGCGTGAGCGCCGCGGAGCGCCAGCAGCTGAACGAGCTGCAGGGCGAGGCGCTCAAATACGTGGTCGAAGTGTTCTCCGAGGACGAAAAGAACACGGCGCAGGACCTCTTCGATTTCCTCGCCAAGATAGGCGGAGAGCGCTTCAGCGGGACCATCGTTCGCGCGCTTGCCGACCAGTTTTACGCCGAGGCGCACTACGAGCGCGGAATCGAGGCGTACGAGCTGTTGCTCAAGCTGGAACCAACGAGCCGCGACGCGGGACGGTGGATCCTCGAGATCGCCGCGGGCTACGACGCCATCGAGGATTGGCCGCACCTGAAGGCCACGTTCGAGCGCGCCCTGGCCGAGTACACCGCCGGCGGTCCGTGGTCGCGGACGCAGGCGGACGCCGCCAACGTGGCCGTCACGACCGACGCCATCGAGAAGGCGCTGCGCGAGGACGCCCGGGCGCTCCACGGCAAAGCCCAGAAGGACAGAACGAGCGCGGCCGAATTCGAAGGCGCCGCGGGGCTCTACGAGGTGTACCTCTCGAAGTTCGCGCGCCAGCCGCAGGCGGTCGAGATCCATTTCGATCTGGCCGAGGTCGACTTCTTCCGGCTCGGCAGGAACCTCGACGCGGCCACCCACTACATCGCGGCGGCACGCGCGATTGCCCCGACCGAGACGCGCGGACCGCTCGCGACCATGCGCCACGACGCGCTCTACAACGCGCTCGTCGCGCTCTCGCGCGAAATGGACAGCAAGACGCCGGCGACCGCGCCGCGGAAAGCCGCCGATCCCGTCGCCCGCACCGCCGATGCGTATGCCGACGCGCTCGACCTCTACGCCCAGTACTACCCCGGCGACGCCGAGCTTCCGGCGATGTTCTACCGGCAGGGCCGGCACTATTTCGACACCGGAAATTACGATTCCGCCGTGAAGATATGGGGAATGCTCATCGAGAAATTTCCGAGCAGCGAGCCGTCCCATGACGCCGGCGAGAGCTTGCTCGAGTCGTTCAACCGCGCCAAGAACTACGAGAACATCGAGACGTGGGCCCGGCGGCTCAAGGCGCTTCCGAGCTTCGCAGCCCCCAAGCAGCAGGATCGCCTCGACGCGCTGATCGTCGTCGCCGTGTTCAAGCAGGGCGAGCAAAAAGCGGCCGCGGGCGACCACGCCGCCGCCGCGAGCGCGTACCTACGCGCCGCCAAGGAGTTTCCGAACGACGCCCGCGCCGCGCAAGCGTGCGTGAACGCGGAAGAGGAGGCGAAGGTCTCGGGCGACGTCAAGACACTCCAAGAAGCGGCCGAGCTCGCGATGGGACCGCGCTACGCAAGCAAGCCCGAGTCCCCCACGGGCGCATGGATCGCGGCGTCGACGTTGCAGGCCATGGGCCTCTTCGGCGACGCGGCGGACGTGGCCGAGCACATGGCCGCCCTCAGCGACCGCGAGCACCCCAACTACGCCAAGTTCGAGCACGAAAAAGACGCAGCCTACAACGCCGTCGTTCTGCGCGAAGCGACCGGCAATCATGATCGCGCCGTGGTCGATGGGAACAGGTTTCTGGCGGCGTACGGAGGCTCGCCCGACGCCGATGACGTGGTCCTCCAGATGGGACGCGCGCAGCAGAACGCGGGCCACCCGAAGGACGCCGCCGAGCTCTATCGGCGGTATCTGGTCCACGCGAAGAACGTGGATCACCGGCTCCAGGGCCTCGTGCTGCTGGCGCAGGTGGACCTGAAGACGGGCGACGAGAAGGGCGCGACCGCGTCTCTCGACGACGCGGTCAGCGCCGGCAAGCAGCACGGGCGCGAGCTCGGAGCGGATGGCAAGTACGCGGCGGCCCACGCGCGCTACATGCAGGGCGAGCACGTCCTCGCGCGATTCGAGCAGATTCAGATCGAGGGGGACATAAAGCAGCTCAAGGCGCGCCTGAAGCAGAAAACCGAGCTTCTCAAGCAAGCGGCGAAGGTCTTTCTGGACTGCGTCTCGCTCGGAGTCGCTGAATGGACGACGGCGGCGCTCTACCAGATCGGCCACATGTACGAAGCCTTCGCGAAGGCGCTTCGTGACTCGCCCCCTCCGCCGGAGGTGAAGACCGAGGACCAAAAGGGGGATTACCAGGCCCAGATCGAAGAGTTCGTGGTGCCCATGGAGGAGCGAAGCCTGGACGCCTACGAGAACGGTTGGAAGAAGGCGACCGACCTCGGAATCTACAACCAGTGGACGGCGAAGATGCGCGACGCCCTCGGGCGGCTCAACACGGAGCTCTACCCGCCGTTCAAAGAAACGGGCTTCGAAGTGCGGTCCGAGGGCCCTCTGCCGATGCCGCCGCTCATCGACGCGCCGAGTCGGTCGTTCACGAGCAACGCGGCGCCCGCGAGGCCCTGACATGACCAACGCCCTTTTTCGCGTCGTGGACCGGGCCCGTCTCGGCGCTCTCGCTCCTCGCCGTACGAGAGTACGGCTGCGGGGCTCACCCGCCGATCCGGACCCGTTCCACTTAGCGAAAAAGGGCGTTGGCACTCTAGTCGTCTTGATCGCGTTGGCGTCGGGGTGTGGGGGAGGAGCGGCCGTCCGCGCGACGGCGCCGCCGCCGAAGGTCGTCGGTTTGCCGAAGGCGAGTCCCGCGGCGGTGGGAAAAATGGTGCAGGGCGTGCACGCCGCGGCGGATGGACATCGCGATCGCGCGGTCTCGCTGCTGCGCGAGGCGATCGGCCTCGACGGCAATCTGTGGGAAGCCCGCTACGATCTGGGCGTCGTGCTGGCCAATGGCGGCGATCTGGCCGGCGCCGAGCCCGAGCTCGCGATGGCGGCGTCCTTGTCGCCGGACGCGCAAGACGCGGCGGTGGCTCTTGCCGAGGTGCGCAGGCGGCGGGGCGAACAGAAGCTCTCGGCCGATGGCCTTTCGGCGTTTGTCCACGACCATCCGAGCGGCGTGAGCGCTCGCACGCTCTATGTCTCGGTCTTGCGCGAAAGCGGCCAGATCGACAAGGCCATCGCCGAAGCCGGCGAGGTGCTCGTGCGCAAGCCCGCCGACGCGGCCGCGCTCGCGGAGCTATCGCTCGCCCATTTGGCGAAGGGAGAGAAGGAGGCGGCGGCGTTGCTCGCGAAACAGGCGCTCGATGCAAGCCCGAATAGCGCCGTCGCGCATCGAGCCACGGGATTGCTCGCCCTCGCCAACGGCGACGACGCCGCGGCCTTCGGGGAATTTCGAAAGGCGGCGCAGGCAGACCCCCACGACACCACGTCGCGGCTCAACATGGGTGTCGTCCTTTTGCGTGCAGGGGCCTACGCCAAGGCCGAGGAGCAATACCGAGAGGCACTCAAAGTTTCGCTGGACGACGCCGACGCCGAGGTGGGGCTCGCCGCGGCTCTCCGAGGTCAGGCCGACGCAACGCATCGGCAAAAGCTGGAAGAAGCGCGAGCCGTGCTCGACCGAGTGCTGACGCTGGACCCCCACGATACGAGCGCTCTCTTCAACCTGGGGGTTTTGATCGCGGATTTCTCGAGGAAACCGCGGGATGCTGCGCCCTACTTCAAGCGCTTCTTGGCCGACGCGCCGAGCGACGACCCGCGAAGGACGGAAGCCGACACCTACGTGGCCGCCGCCGCAGCGAGTGGGCCGCCGCCCGCCGCGCAGCCATCTTCCCCCACGCCGGCGGACACCGCGGCGCCGGCGCAGACCCCACAGAAAGGTGCGCCGGGGAGCGCCACGAGCCCAGTGGGCCCGGCGAAAAAGTAAAGACGGCGCGGCGCGGCAATGGCCGTTTCGTGCGCTACACTCCAGGGCTCATGGGGATGCGTCGGGGCCTACAGAAGACGCCCGCGATCGGGGGGGCGATGATGGTCGCAACGTCGCTCGCGGCGCTTTTCTTGGCCGCGAGCTCCACGCCCGCCGAGGCGCGCAAGCCCCCGGCAGCGCGTGCGCCCTCGGTACGGGGCGGCGCGTTCACCGACGCGGGAGCGCGGAGCCCGGCTGCCGCAAGCGCGTCGATGCCGACGTCCTCGAGCGATCGCGTCGCGGCCGACGCCGGCGTCGTCGAATCGAGGACGCTCGACGGAGGCACGCACGTCTTCAAGTTCAGCGAGATCGACATCGAGGGCCGTCTCAAGAGCCCGCAGCTCGTCTATTTTCTTCGGCGTGTCCGCGCCGAATTCGCCGCCGGCGAGCTCGGACATCGCAGCTTTCTGCGCGAGATGTCCGAGACACGAAGGGAATCGAGCTTTTGATATGACCGACGCATCGGCACAGGTGCTGCGCGTCGCCGCGGCGTGGGGCACCACCATCGTGGGCGTCAAGCTTCTCGAGCGCGGCCAAGACTGCGTGCTCGGCGAGTCTCCGGGCGCCCTGTCCGTGATGCCGCATGCGCTCGCGGCGTCCGCCATGCCTTTGCGCGCCGTGGGCAGCGGCTGGGAGCTCGACGCACGCGGGGCCGTGAGCGGGGTCGTCGTCTTGCGCGGGCGCGAGGAGAGCGTGGCCGGGCTTGCGAACGCGGCGGCCCCGGTGCCGGTGATCCCGGGGGACCACGGGCTGATTCAATACGGCCTCTTCTCCGTGTTCTTCCAATACACGACGAAGGCCCCGGCGATGGTCAAGCCGCCGCCGCGGCTTCTCCTGCCTTGGGTGCTTCTCGGGCGGCTTCTCGCGGGCGACCCGATCGCGGCCCTGTCCTTCTTTTCGAGCATCGTGTTTCACCTGGGCATCATCGGGCTTCTCATCGTCAACTGGACGCCGCCCGACTACCAGTTGCCGCCGGAGCTCGTCAGCGCGGAGGACTACGCCGCGCGCTTCGGCCTGAAGCGCGTCTTGTCGGAGATCGATCCCCAACACGCCCCCGACGGCGCGGGCGGCGGCGCCAAAGGTCCGAAGGACCCTGGCGCCAAGGATACGAAAAAACCGGGCGGCGGACAGAAGGTGCAGGGCAAAGAAGGAAAAGCCGGCTTGAACGGCAAGGAGGATCGCAGCGAGCTTACCGGCGACATCCGGCCCGTGACCAACTACGGCGGCCTGAGCGAAGCGCTCGCCGACACCGGAACGGAGATCAAAAAGACGCTGAGCGAGATCCAGACCGTCGCCGACGCGCTCGGAGGGCTGAACTCCGCCAACGTGGTGCTCGGGAGTGGGTCGGGTACGGGGCTGCGCGGAGGGGGCGCGGGCGGGGGCGGCACGGGAGCGGGGGTGATGTTCGGATCGGGTACCCTCAACACCGGTTGGGGCGCGGGAGCGGGCGGCGGCTTCGGCACGGGCAGCGGCCATGGGGGCGGCGGGGGGGGCTTTGGGGGCGGAAACGGAGCCGGCGCGGGCGCGGGAGCCGGCAATCCGGGCGAGCATGGCGTGCAGACCGTCGCGAGCGGTGTGAGCCACGGGGGACTCAGTCCCGAACAGATCCGGCGCGTGGTGCTCGCCCACCGCGGCGCTCTGCAAGCCTGTTACGAAATCGAAGCGCAGAAGGACCCGTCGCTCCGCGGCGGAGTCACCGTGTCATGGACGATCGACCCGAGCGGTTCGGTGACCAGCGCGAACGTGGGCGGAACGACGATCCACAACGCCCGCGTCGAAGGCTGCGTGCTGCGGCAAGTCCGCACGTGGCATTTCCCGTCGAGCGACGGCGCGTCGCAGCCGACGTTCCCGTTCTCGTTCGGAATCGGGAGATAGAGTAGGTACTCGCCTCCGCCCTCGCCTCGTCCCGTTGGCGGGCCGGCGCCCGCCGCGTCGCTCGGCGCACTCGACTACGAGCAGCGGCCGTTCGCGGGGCGCGAGTCGTCCGGGCACATGACTACGCATCGCCCTGTGACGGAGTCCACCAGCTGGTCGGACCCGCAGTCGTCGTCGGTGAGCGCGCTCGGGTCGCTGGCCGGAGGGGGTGTCGCGCTCGAGTCGGCGACGACGACCTTGTACGCCTGCTTTGCGTACTGCCTGAGCGCATTCTCCGAGATCCAACCGTAGCCCTCGTCCGCCCAATCCTTGCCCCAGCTATTGTGCACGAGAAACTGCCTCTTCCCGATCGGACCGCGATAGCCGGCGAGCAGGATCGCGTGGCCCCCTTGGACTTGGTCCTGCGTCCAGTCGGCGATCGTGTCCCCATGAGGGTTCATCCACGTGTCGCCCACGTTCATCGAGAGCCAAACATCTGCGCCCGTCGCGAGCACGGAGGCGATCGTCTCCGGATCGCCCGGAACCGTATCGAACTCGGTCACGCTCCAGTGACCCTTGGCGTCCGAATCGTGAATCTTCGCTTGCAGGAAAGGATCCACGACCGCCGCGCCGGGAACGACCGGCGGGCTGTACGGTCCGCAATCGCCGTCGCCGCTCCGATCGAGCTCGCACGCCACGCGCTCGTCGTAGGGCCACGTGTCCCAAGTCGCAATGGGCTTATTGAGGTTACTGTCCCCGGCGGTCTGAAGATCCGGAAATCCGTAGTGCGACCAGATATGCAGAGACGAAATCGTGTCCGTCTTGTTCTGGCGGCGGACGGCGTTATCCATCGCACTCGAAAGAGAGAATGACGTGCACGCGCCGACTTGGCCCTGATCCTTGATCGGTCCTTCCGTTCCGGCGGTCCGGTGATCGACGGAGTCGGGGATCTTCGCCTGCACCGCCGTATCCAGCCGGAGCCCGCCGCGGAGCATCAGCGCAATCTTGCGACCCGAGAAGGGCCTCGCATTCTTGACGGCCGTGTACAGGTTGCAATCGATGTGAATCCAGTGACCCGGGGTGCTCTCGCGAGGCCCGCATTTGCGGGTCGACCGGAGCTTGAGCCGGAGCCCGGGAACGTTCAGGTGCGCGCTCCCGAGATTGACCAGCGGCGCCGGGTGCACGATGCGCCCCGACAACCTCACGACGGGCATCGGGCGGAACGCCTCCGCGGGTCGGGGCGGCGCCGGTCGGGGCGGCGGGGCCGCTGCGGCCCGGGGGAGCGGAGGCGCGATGGGCACGCGGGTTGGGGGAGGCTGCGGGGGCGCGACGGCGACGCGGATGGGGGTGGGCGGCGCCGAATCCGACGTCGTGACGTGCACGACGCACGCTCCGAGCAAGAGCGCGAGGCCGTAACCCGCCGTGACCGGACGCCACTTCATGAAGCCTCCACAACGCGCGCGCGCTTGCCTCCAGAGCAGACTCGCGTCGCGCGATTCTCGTTAGCCCGCGAATCGGGTGCGAACACTGCAGACCATACGGCAGCGATCTCGTACGCGCGCGTTTTTGTGTCGCGCCGGTCCGTGAAGACGTGGCATGTTCTCGGTCGCCCGAACGGACGGGCGGGCACGTGCGCAGAGCGACGACGAAGAGACACAAGGTCACCGTGGTAGGCCTCGGCGCGATGGGGCGCCGGCACGCGCGCGTACTCCACGCCCTGGGCGACCGCTTCAAGGTCGTGGGGGGCTACGATATCCGAAGCGACGCCGAGCTCCCAGAAGGCGTCGAAAGGCTCGACAGCGACGGAGCGGCCATCGCCCTGGCCGACGTCGTCGTGGTGGCGACCCCCATCGAAGCGCATGCCGGGGTGGTCGCACGCGCCCTCTCCGCCGGTCGAAACGTGCTCGTCGAAAAGCCCCTTTGCCCCACGGCGGCCGAAGCCAACGTGCTCCTCGCCGCGGCGCGCGGCGGCGGCCGCCTGTTCGTCGGGCACACGGAGCGCTTCAACCCCGTCGTCCGAGCGCTCGCCCGGCTCCTTCGGGGCGAGGAGGTGCGCAAACTCGATCTCCGCCGCGTCGGCGCGTCGCGCCCGAGCGGCTGCGGAGCCCTCGTCAACCTCGGAGTTCACGATATCGACCTGGCGGCGTACCTCGGGGGCGGCGAGGTCTTTCTGCGCTCCGCCGTCGGCGCGGGGCACGGCGCCTCGGGCGAGGACTTCGCGCACCTGCTCTTTTCGACCGCGACCGGGGCGTTGGGGCACCTCTACGTCGACCGCACGTCGACCGCGAAGCAGCGCACCATCGAGCTCTCCACCGACCGCTGGTTTTACGAGGGCGATCTTCTCGCCCACCGTTTGGCGCGAACATCGCGCGCGGTGGCCACGCGACCCACCCGCACCGATGTCCCGCTGCCGCTCGACGAACCGCTCCGCATGCAAGCGATTGCCCTCGCCGACGCGCTCGACGGCGGAGCGCCGCGCGAAATCGCGACCGCCCTCGACGGCGCGCGCGCCGTGCAAGTCGCCGAGCAGGCAGCCGCGCAGTGCGCGTCGGGCGGCGAGGCCTCAAAGCCCGGGGCATTTCGCCGTTAGAGGCTTCGAGGCGCCCGTCGCAAGCGGAGTCGTCGCAGCCGCCTCTGCGCGAATGGCCCGGCGCGACGCGGAGCCGCTCGACGCTGCCCGACGCCTCCTTCACGCAAAAAGTTGTCGGCCCCGCCGGCCACTGGTAACCCCGAGGGTATGTCTCGCAGCGATCCCCCCGAGCGATTTCGGCCGCTGCTGCGTGCCGGCAACGCGCGGTTCTCGCGCGAGGCGGCGCAACGACCCATCCTCGTCTTCGAAGACGTCTACAAGTCGTACCGTCACGGCGCGCCCGTTTTGCGCGGGATGAGCCTCACCATCGAACGCGGTGAATTCGTCTTCGTGACGGGCCCGAGCGGGTCCGGCAAATCCACGCTGCTCCGCCTGCTCTACCGCGCGGAGACCGTCGATGACGGTCGCATCTTGTTCCTGGGGCGAGACGTGGCGAGGCTTCGCAGCGACGCCGTGCCCTTCTTGCGGCGAAACCTGGGGATTGTGTTTCAGGACTTCAAGCTCGTGACCTCGTGGAGCGCCTTCGAGAACGTCGCCATTGCGCTCGAGGTCCTCGGGCTGCCGGAGCGGCTGATCCGCGCGCGGGTCGGCGAGGCGCTCGAGCGCGTGGGGCTCGGCGGCCGCGGCGACGATCCGGCGTCGGTCCTGTCGGGCGGCGAGCAGCAACGGGTCGCGATCGCGCGCGCCATCGTGGGGGAGCCCGCGCTCATCCTGGCCGACGAGCCCACGGGCAACCTCGACCCGCAACTGGCGACGGACGTGCTGGGCTTGTTCGAAGAGGTCAACGAAAACGGGACCACGGTCCTCTTCGCCACGCACGACCGAACGCTGCTCGAAGTCAGGCCGCGGCGCGTGGTCATTCTGGACGAGGGCAAAGCGATCGACGTTCCCCAGGGACTCGCTGCAGACGAGTACGACAATCGACTACCGCTCTGAGGGCTCGCGAGGCATCGAGCACGGCGGCCACGGAGGAAACCATGTTGTCAGCAAGCACGACCCGTCGAGCGACGCGAGGGATGATGCGCGAATGGCGGCTGCATGCGCTCAGCGTCTTTTCGCTGGCGGTCGCCTTCGTCTGCCTCGGCGCCGCGCTGCTCGTGGTGACCAACCTGGTCGCCGCCGAGCAGCGTTGGGCGCACGCCGGACGCGCGTCGGTCTATTTGAAAGACGCCGCCGGCGAAGAGGACGTCGAGGCCCTCAAGGCCGCGCTCGCGCAGGTCCCCGGCGTGACCGGCGTGCGCTACGTCTCGAGCGGCGATGCGCGCGCGGAGTTCGGCCGCGAGCTGGACGGCCGGAGCGAACTCGCCGGCCTCCCGGTCGAAGCCTTCCCCGCGTCGATCGAGCTCGACATCGCCCAGGAAATGCCGGACGCGGACTTGGCGGACATGGTGGCGAAGATGAAGGGGCTGCCTGCCGTGGATGACGTCGAGACGTACCAGTCGTGGACCGCGCGGCTCGCGCGGTTGGTGCGCGGGGGGGTGACCGCGTCGGCGATTCTCGCGCTCGTCGTCTTTGCCGCCGTCCTCGCCGTCATCGGGTCCACCATGCGCCTCGTGTTGCAGCGGCGGAGCACGGAGGTGCACGTGCTGAAGCTCGTCGGCGCGACGGACGCGTTCGTGAAGAAGCCGTTCGTCGTCGAAGGGAGCGTCCAGGGGGCATTGGGCGCGCTGGGCGCCATCGCGCTGCTCGGGCTTCTCTTCCTGGTCGTGCGGGGCCGGCTCGACTCGGAGCTCGCGGCGCTCGTCGGCGTGGAGCCGAGCTTTCTCCCGTGGCCCGTCGCGTTGGCCATGGTCGTCCTCGGAGCCATTCTCGGGGCCGCCGCGGCCTTCGCGAGCCTTCGCAAGATGGTGGCGATATGAAGCGGGGACGATGGGCCGCGATCGCCCTCGCGGCGGTCACGTCGCCGGCGTTCGCGGGCCCGCTCCACGCGCCGGCCGCCCTTGCGACAGACGATCCGGCCCTTGCGATGGCCGGGCTCGATCGAACGATCGCGGACCTGAATCTCCGGGAGGACGAAGACCGAGCCGAGCTCTCGCGAACGGCGGGAGACGTCGCGGTCGCCCGCATGCGCCTCGTCGTGCACGGGAGGGCCTTTTACAAGATCACGCGCGCCGGGCTTTTGCCCGTGGGAGGCGGATTCGCCGCCCTCGTCACGCATGCGATGCACGTCGAACGCGCGCGGCGCGTGCTCGCGGCGGACCTCGGGCAGGAGCGGCGCCTTCATGCGCGGGCGGAGGACCTGGGGCACGAGCTCGAGCGACTGGCGCGCGATCGGGTGGATCTCACGTCCCAGCGGCAAGTTATGGACGCGGCGCGCCTCGCGGCCCAAGACCAGATGCGGCGCCAGACGGCGTTCGATCGCGCGTTCGAAACGTCCACCGGGGCGGGCGCGGACTACGTCGCGGTGTACGGCCCGGGCTCCGGGGCCGGACCGTTCGACATGCCGGCGGCCGGCTTTGCGGCGGCGCGCGGGCGACTTCTCTTTCCCGTGGCGGGCCGGGCGGACGTCCGTCCGGCGCGGCGCGAAGGGACCAGCGGCCCCGGGCTCGAGCTGCACGCGCCGGCCGGCTCGGTCGTGCGCGCCGTGTTCGCCGGGCGGGTCGCGTTTGCCGATCGGTATGGCCCATACGGGCGCATCGTGATTCTCGATCACGGCAATCACTACTTTACGGTAAGCGGCAATCTCGACGAAATCGACGTGAAGACGGGGCAAGACGTGGCCGCCGGCGACCCCGTGGGAACCGTGGGCGACGACGGGGCCGGCCCGATGCTCTATTTCGAAGTGCGGCAAGGCTCGCAGACCGTCGCGCCGGGGCCGTGGCTGGGGCTGTAGAGAGCGCCACCGTTTGCTGCGGCCCGGAAGCGACGAAGCGATTTCACCAATGCCTTCTCCGCAGCTCGGAGCGCGCGGTTCTACGAATTCGGGACGGTGGTCCGGCAGACCTCGCGCCACTCCTTCAGCGCCTGCGGCTGGTCGGTACGGACGACGAAGTGAGCCAGTCGTTCGAAATCGAGATTCGGAAGGAGCACGCTCCGATCGACCCGGTGGTACGCGCTTCCGTCGTGGCGCCAAAGAGAGAACGCGCCACCCTCGAAGATCCATAGCTCCGGAGCGCCGAGGGCCGAGTAAAGTCTCCGCCGATCGATCGCGAACGGATGCGTGTGGACGACCTCCACCACGATCTGCGGCCACTCGCGCATCTCGGCCGCGACGCAGTAGCACTCGTCCGGCTCGACGCCGCGCTCGCGTGCCGCGTTCTTGAACGTGGTCGATCCGTAGCCGTACAGGGGGACGTCCCGATCGAGGGCCCAGAGCTCGACGAGCCGCGCGATATTCGTCTTCCATTCTTCGTGCGGCCGTAGAGGGCTCATCAGCTCCAACTCCCCTTCGCAGAACGCCATTCGCAGCCCCGGCCCGTCGAGGGCCTCGCGGGCGATGACGTAGTCCTTCCAGGTGACGCCGTGGACGACCATGCGCACTTCGCCTGGGTCCCGTGTCGGGAGGAACGCGTTCTCGGACTGCACGGCGACCATGGGTTTAGCTTAGGCCTCGGTTCCCGGAGAGTCACGTACACGCCCTGCGCGCGGGCAGGCCGGCCGCTCAGCAGCCCAAACCGCGGCGCAGGTCCTTCTCGTCGGCTACGGTCCTGTGCGTTCGGTACGAGATTTTTGCCTGGATACGCCGGAGTTCCGGAAAGTCATAGTGCTCGCAACGATTGAGTTCCCAGACGTCGCCCGTGGCGGTGCTGACTGCGTAGAGCCCCATATACTCCGTGGCTCCCGCGCCCGGCGCGTCATAACCAAGACTGAAATCGAAGTACCCGGGATGGGGAGGCGCGCCGGATTTGTCGCGAAGGTCGTCGTCAATGAATGTACCGGGGCCATCGATGGGCTTTCGCTCGTGCGTCAACACCACAA
This sequence comes from uncultured delta proteobacterium, assembly GCA_963831555.1. Classification (GTDB taxonomy): domain Bacteria; phylum Myxococcota_A; class Polyangia; order Polyangiales; family Polyangiaceae; genus Palsa-1150. Next base: position 89,775 of record CAWHQT010000002.1, on the reverse strand, counting down.
TCAGAATCTGCTTTGCCTGCGCCTTGGTGAGGCCCGTCGGCTCGACATTCTCGGGCGCAAAGGCCGGCCGACTCGCGCAGCCGGAAGCCGCGAGCGCGAGCATCGTCCAGGCGGCCAGGAAGCCCTTCACGGCGCCTTGCACTGCAGGCGCATACGAACCGCGGCGATGATGTCGGCCAGATATTTTGCAAATCCAGCGCGTCCGCCGTTGGCGGCATTTCCGGAATTGAAATGGGCATCCACGAGGGCTTGGGCGAAGGCCATCGGGTCAGCGAGCCCCTTGACCGCATTGCCATATTTCTGGACGAAGGATTGGCCGCTTTGCAGAAACGACGAATATTTGGCGAGCTTTACCTTGGGGTCACCGTGTGCGGTCTCCACGCCGACTTGCAGCGGCGCCGGCGAGCGCATCGAGAAGTAATTATTGCAATCGCGGGCGATGCGCCCGGTCCCGTATTGGCTTTCCTGGGCAGCCAAGCCGAGAACGTTTTCGATGGGCACGTTGATCTGCTTTGCCAAGAGTTCGCAGTCGGTCTTGTGATCCGTGACGAAGCGCAGCGCGTCAGCATTGGTGCAGATGGATCCCATCGCGAGAAATCCTTTCGTGAGCGGTTGTACTCTTCTGGTGCCAGCCTCGAGGGTCACACGCCGCGCCGAACACCATGGCGCCTATCCCTCGTCGAGCCCGGGGACGCACCTCGCAAACTCCCCTTTTTAGAACCAGCCGCGCAGCAGCATGCCCGCCCCGCTCGGGCCGCCCGTGGGCACGACTTCCACTCGTCGCGCCGACGCGGGAGGCTCGCTCGACGGCCGCGTCTGCGCCGTCAGGAAGACCACGAGGCCGCCGGCAGCCAGCACGCCGCCCGCGATGAAGCTCACGGTCGAAAGGGTGGCCATCGTCGTGGCGGAGTCCTTGTCTTGGAACCCGACCGAGTTGGGGTCCGTCGTGCACGACACAGGCTGCCCGTTGCACGCCGACTTCGCGCTCGACCACTTCGCCGCCGCCACCCCGCCGAACACGGCCCCGAGGCCGAGTCCGACCATGCCGACAGCCCCCGCGACCACGCCGGCCATCCGTTGACCGGCGCCCGGTGAATCGGCCGCAGCAGACGTTTCTCCGGTCGCACCGGTCGTCACCACGCTCGCCGCCGGCGAGGGCTCCACGGGGCTCGATGCCGTGCTGGGCGCCCCCGGCAGAACGAGCGGCGGTGCTGCACCCGTGGCCGGGGCCGCGATCGTGATCGTCTCGCGCCGATCCTTCTGGCCCTGGCTGACGACGAATGACTGCTCCACGCGCGGCCACGACGACGCCCATGCCCCCCGCGCCGAGCACCCTCTCCACGCGGTACTTGCCCGCAAGCACGTCGCCCTCGCGAACGCCTGCACCACGCCGAGGATCGCCGCCGTAGGTCATGGCCGCCTCTTCGCGCCCAGAGCGCCGTCACGCGGAGCCGGTAGGGAGCCCACCTTTGTGGGCAAAGGTGGCCTCTATCGCGCGCGGTTGTCAAGACGAGACCGCGGTCGACGCGAAATCGACCAGTTCGGCTTTCACGGAAGCGATGCATCAATGCGCGACGTCGGGCGTTCGCGCGGGCTTCGGCGAGAAATGACTATGAACAGCGGCGAAACGGACGGCATCAGCGGGGCCATGTCCGCTGCGGCTCACCTCACGTTCGATGGCGTCCGGCCTTCACTACGGTGGTTCAACGCGGCATATTCCTGCGACCTTCTTGCCAATCTCGTGGTCCAGCGTCACGAGGGTGAGCCCGTGCGCGATCGCCACCCAGACATACGCGGCGTCTGCCCCGCGGAGCCGTGTCTTGGCCACGACTCCGCAAATCGCCCGAGCCGAGCGAGGGCCGATGGTGACGAGCTTGCGCTCCGCGAGGTCGACGTGGAGATACTTCTGCGCGCGTGCCGGTGAGGCTTGCGCGCGAACGAGGGCGGAGATCACTTCGACGTCGAACAGCGCGGGGACGACGATGTCGTCGGCGCCCGTGAGCAACCTGGCGAGCCGAGCGCGCGCCGCGGCGTGAGACGGCTCCCCTGCCCGCACCGCTGCAACGGCGACCGAGGCGTCCAGCACGTACGTCGTCACCGACGCCCTTCGAGTAGGTCGACCACTGCGGAGAGGCTCGCGTCGCCCGCCATCTCTGCCGCGAGCTCGTCGAGCCGTCGCTCCGCTTGCTCGGGCGTCATGATGGCGCGACTTCGTCGGCCGCGTGCGACGCTAACTGGAACGACGGCCGCCGCAGGCTTGCCGTGACGCAGGATCAGGATCTTCCTCCCGCGGTGCTCGGCCTGATCGACAACTTCCGAGAGGTGGGCCTTGACGTCGGCGAACGAGCGCTTCTGCACGTGACCAATATGACCCTTCTAGCCTGCTCCCGCAACCGGCGGCCGGCGGCGTTGAACCGGGACGACGTGGATTAGAGCAAGCACCGATTGCCCGTCATGACGAATATGCAACGGCGCGCGAACTCGACCTCCGGCGGTTGCTTTAGAAGACGAACGACGTCGCTCCGCTGCACTGTCCGCCGCTGCCGAGAAATTGGCATTCGAAGCTCCGGTCGCCTCCGCTGACGAGGAAGGCGCCGCCGGTGTCGGCTCCGCCATCGCCGTCGATAACGAAAGAGCCGTCATGGGCGTCGAAATAGACGACGTGCGGCAGAAGCGTGCCCCGGCCCATCCCACCCTCCGCGCCGAAGGCAAACGATTCCGCCGGAGCCCCTCCCCCCGAAAAGGTGGCCACGGCGGCCAGGGTAGCGAGCGGGGCACACCCGGGGAGGTCGATAATCTCGACGGATAGCTGGGCGTTCACGCACGCGTCGCCGACGCATGCGTCTTCGAGCGCGACGTCGACGCGCCCCTCGAGCCCGGCGTCCCCGTCCGCTGCGAGCGCGTGAAACGTCAGCCGGCCGGTCGCTTGGCCCATCGTGAGGCAGAGCAAGTCGTACGTCCCTGCGTTCGGCTGGCCGTCGAGGCAAGCTTGGGCCGTCTCCGTGCCGAGAGACAGCACCGCGTCGAAGACTGGATGAACGCGCTGGAGCGACTGCCACTTGACGAGAAGCGCCCGCGCCGTCGTCGGCGATACCGTCCCCGTCGGCGCGGCGAGCGCGACGGGCACGGTGGCGAGAAGGGCCTCGGCATCGGACTCCGTTCGAGACGAGCGGTCGCCACCGGAGCAACCGGAGGCGACGGCGGAGAAAACCACCATGGAGAGCGCCCCGAGCCATTTCATGACGTTCTTTCGCCGACGCGAGACGCGCCGGTCGCGCCCCGAGAGACGGAGCAACCCTCGGGCCATGACCGATCACCCGGTTTCGCGGGGAAATTCGCCGCTCCGCCGTGGCATTCGTGGTCTCGGCGGGGCGATTGAGCCCGCGGCCGCGCATGCATCGGACGCTCGGCGAAGAGACCGCCCGGCCGGCACGTCAGAACGCGGTCGAGCAGCAATTGGTGTTCGACTGTTTTCGTGGCGACTACAACAACGTCCGCACACACCTCCCCGGCGAGCGAGTGTTCCTCCCCGGCGAGCGAGTGTTCCTCCCCGGCGAGCGAGCGGTCCTCCCCGGCGAGCGAGCGGTCCTCCCCGGTGAGCGAGTGTTCCTCCCCGGTGAGCGAGTGTTCCTCCCCGGTGAGCGAGTGTTCCTCACGGGTGAGCGAGCGGTCCTCCCCGGCGAGCGAGCGGTCCTCCCCGGTGAGCGAGTGTTCCTCACGGGTGAGCGAGCGGTCCTCCCCGGCGAGCGAGTGTTCCTCCCCGGCGAGCGAGTGTTCCTCCCCGGCGAGCGAGTGTTCCTCCCCGGCAAGCGAGTGTTCCTCCCCGGCGAGCGAGTGTTCCTCACGGGTGAGCGAGTGTTCCTCACGGGCGAACGAGCGTCCCTCACGGGCGAACGAGCTTCGAACCCTCTCGACCTGCGCTCGTTGGCGCTCGAACGAGCGGCGGATATGCCTCCGCGACCCGCGAACCCGAGCTCGCGCGCGATCGCACCGCGGGCGCGAGCGCCATTCGGCCGCGCACGTCGCTCGAACGATCGCGAGGGCGTCTCTCCCGTCGACGAAGGCTGCACGTCCGCAGACGATTATCGAACCCTCGGCCGCGAATCTCGAATCGGGCGCGGAATGTCTCCTGGAGGAAAGCGAGAATCGCCCGTCGACGCGCTCGACACGCGTTCCTCAGCCTCTCGCCCCGGACCCACCCGAGCCACCCAAGAGCCCACAAATCGCTATGATGGTCACCGCGTCCCAACTAGGAAGAACGCGTGCACAGGCCCCTCCCGATCCCTCCCGAGCATCCACGCCCGCGCGATCCCGTCCGCCCGAGCCAGTCGAGCGGAGCCCAAAGGGCTTCGCAATACCCATATCCCCGCGACGTTCCGGGCTGGGGAGCTCGAGGGGAGCTGCCGGCTCCCCTCGACGTGTCGTTCTACCCGGGCCCGTCGAGCGGAGCCTTGCCGGAGGCAAGGCGGAGCGAGACTCAGGGTTACGCTGGTGATCTTAACAAGAAAGACCCCCTCCCATGCTGAACAAAGTCCTCGTCTTCGAGAGCGACGCGACCTTCGCGGGCGAGCTTCGAAGCGAGTTCGGGCACCTCGGATGCACGACGACCGTCGTCGACGACGGCAACGTGGGCCTGCAACAAGCTGTGGCCGAGCGGCCCGACCTCATTCTCTTGGCGATCGAGCTCCCGCGCATGAACGGGTTCTCGGTCTGCAACAAGCTCAAGAAGGATCCGAACCTCAAGGAGGTTCCGCTCATCATCATGTCGAGCGAGTCGAGCGATGAAACGTTCGACCAGCACAAGAAGCTTCGCACCCGCGCCGAGGACTATATCCATAAGCCGATCGCATTCGGAGAGCTCCTCGACCACATTCGCGCGTTCGTGGAGGTCGGGCCCCGGGTGAGCGAACCGGAGGCCTCCATCGTCATCGACGACGAGATTGAAGTCGGCAGTTCGGACTATTTGCTCGAAGAGGACGGTGCCCTCCCGGATGACGTGGCGCCCCCCGCGGCCAGCGGACGGGGGCTCGAGAAGGTCGATGACGACATGGAAGCGTTCGCAGAATCCGCCTTTGGGCGGATGACCGGGATATCGGTGCCCCCGCCAGCGCCCGCCATGCGGACGGCGTCCACGGGGTCCAACGGACCCGCGGCCGCCGAGGCCGCGGCCCCGTTGCCTCCACGCGGGTCGATCCCGCCCGCCCCGGGCCGAACGAGCAGCGTCCGTCCCCCGCCGTCGGGCCTGGACATACTCGAGCACGAACGCGTGAAGAGCGACCTCGCGAGCACCCGCCAGCGTCTTCAAGAAACGGAGCGTAATCTCGACGACGCCGTTCGTGAGGTGGGCAAGCTCCGGCTCGAAGTGGGTGACTCGGCGCAGCTGATGCGCGAGATCGACGAACTGCGGGCCAAGGTCGCGGCGACCGCGAAGAGCGGAGGAACCTCGAGCCGCGACTTTTTGGACCTGCGCGAAGCCCTCAACAGGAAAGACAAAGAGATTCTCGCGTTTCGCGAGCAGCTATCCAAGAAGGACCGGGAAATCGTCGGCGCGGAGGACCGGGCGCTCGCCCTCGAGCGCGGGCGGGCGGACGTCGAAGAGCGATTGCTCGGCATCGAGCGCGAGCTGGCCGAAGCCCGCGACAAGGGCGACGCGCTCGCGCAAGAACGGGACGCGGCCAGAAAAACCGGCGAGGAGTTTCGGTCGCGCCTCGAGAGGGCCAAGGCCGACGCCGACGCCAAGGACCGTCAGGTCGCCGAGCTGCGAGCGAAGCAGGCGGATGACCGCGCCGCGAACGAAGCCAAGCTCGCCGCCATTCGAGCCGAGGCCGACCAGGTGATCGCGAACGAGCGCGCCGAGTACGCTCGCTTGCTCGACCACGCCGAGCAGCGCCGGGGGGCGGACATGGAGCAGGCGCGCCGTGACCGCGACGCGGCCCTTTCGGAGATGCGCCAGCAGGCCGACCGCGAGAGACAGGACGCGCTGGCGGGGCAGTTCGCGCAGCTTCGCCAAGAGCACGAGGCCGCGCTCGGGACCGCGCGCAGGGGCCATGCGCAGGAGCTCGAACGCGCACGCGCGGAGGCCGTCGTCCACGAGCAGATGGCGATCGACGCGCTCCGAGCCCAACACGCCGACGAAGTGCGCGCGGTCAGCGAGGACCGCGATGCTCGCATCGTCGCGCTCGAGGCGCGGGCGTCTCGCGAGCGGAGCGACGCGCTCGACCGGTTCGCGCAAGTCGAGGCAGAGCTTGCCGCGATTCGCGCCGAACACAAGGCGGTCGTCGATGCGAAACGGACCGACGACGCCGCGTACGAGGCGCACATCGTCGAGTTGGACCAGCGCGTCTCGGGGACGGAGACCGCTCGCCAGGAGCTGCAGCAGTACTACGAGGCCGCGAGCCTTCGCATCACGGCGCTCGCGGGCGAATTGGACAATTGCCGGCGGGACCTCGCGGAGACGAACGAACGGCTCGCCGTCGAGTCCTCCCTCACGGGACGCGCAAAGGCCAAATCGGCGGCGGACCGGCAGTCGCTCGAGCGCGCGAAGGACGCCCTCGCCATCGCCCTTTCGCAGATTGAAGCGACAGAAGAAGAAGGCGCGAGCTCTGCGTAGCCATTGACCCGGCTTACGGTGCTATGGTGCCGCGGCTCAGCGTATGCCCATCCGCGTTCTCGTCGTCGACGATAGCCCGACCATTCGAAGGGTAGTAGGCGCGGTACTCGAGCGCCACGGCTTCGAGGCCCTCTCGGCGCCCGACGGCCAAGCGGCGCTCGACCAGCTCCTGCGCTCCACGCGGTCCCCCCAGGCCGGCGAGGCGCACGCCGAGAAGATCGACGTCGTTCTCGTCGACTTCGTGATGCCCAAGATGAACGGCTTTCAGCTGTGCCGAGCGATCCGTCAAAACGAGCAGCTTCGCTCGACGCCTGTGGTCCTGATGAGTGCGAAGTCCGACCGCATCCGCGATCACTTCGTTCAGCAAACGGGCGCCATCGACGCGATCAGCAAGCCGTTCGACGCCCGCGCGCTCATTGCCGTCATCGAGAACGCGATCCGCAGAACGGAACAGTGGCGCGCCCGCGGCGACACGGCTTTCGAACACGCTCTGGAGGACGTCGAGTCCTTCGAGCGGATCCATTCGACGCCGGCCGGGGGGGACGTCCCGCATGTGGCGCTCTCCGGAGACCTGTCGATTATTCCCGTGGGCGCCGCCCTCCAACTGCTCCAAATCGAGGGCCAGAGTGGAATTCTCGTTGTAACGGATGGCACCACGGAGGTGGCCATCGCGATGCGTCAAGGCCTCATCGATCTCGTGAGCGCGCGCGGCGCGGGCAGTGAGTTCCGCCTCGGCCGCTACTTCGTCGAACACGGCCTCGTCACCTCCGAGGACATCGACCGGCTTTTGCGCGATCGACCTTCGCGCCAGGATCCTTCGTCGCCCGGGCGCAAGCTCATCGGCGGCTTACTGGTCGACGCAGGGCGCGTCACGCCCGACCAGCTGCGCGATGCGTTGGCGCGGCAGTCCAGCGAGCTCGTATACGACGTCCTGCGGTGGCCGCGAGGGCGGTTCGAATTTCGTCGCGAGCCGCCGGCGGCCCTCGCCGAGAGCGCGCGCCTGGGGCTCCCTGTCGCGTCGGTCGTCATGGAGGGCTTCCGTCGGGTCGACGAGTGGCGCTTGGTCGAGGCGGGACTCGGCAACTTCGACTCCGTGCTGATGTGCGATCCGGCCTCCGTGCACGCCGTCGGGGCCGATCGGTTGGCCAAGTCGGAGCTGAAGCTCCTCAAGATGGTCGATGGCGAGCGAACGCTGCGCGAAATCGTGGAACATAGCCACATGTCGAGCTTCGACGCGTGCAAGATCCTGTTTCAGCTGCTCGAGGCGCGCCTCGTCCGACGGCGCAGCAGCTAGAGGGCCCTTCCGCGGCCGTTGCGCGAACGCCCCATGAGCCGCCAATGACGACCAAGCGCGCGGGGCTTCTCATCCGGATCGACGGCGCTCTCTTCTTCGTGCCCGCGTCGATCGCGCTGCGGGTGGCTCCCCCTCCGTGCGTGACCGCCGTCCCCGGGGCGCCACCGGACCTCTTGGGAATTGCCGTCTCCGCGGGCGCGGTTGTCCCCGTGATCGCCATCGGCAGCGAGCGCGCCGAAATGGTGGTCTGCCAGCACGCGGGCGAACTGGTCGGCGTGGTCGGCGGACGCGTCGTGCAATCCGGGTCGTTCGACGTCACCTCCCAACGTCCCGAGGGGGTCACGCACGACGGCCAGGCCATCCCCACGTTGGACGTGCCCGCGATCTACGCGCGCGTTCAGGCGGGAGGCCGCACGTAGTTTTGCGCGTTACCGGAGGGCTCCGACTTCGCTCGTTCCCGGCACCGTGAGGGTGTCCGCGGGCTCCCAACTATCCCCGAGGAACGTGCGCCATTGCACCGCGTACCGGCCGCGCAGCAACGACGGAAGCGCGACCCGTTCGCCCGGTCCCACCCACGCGACGGCCACGCCGTCGATCCAGGCCAGACGCAACTCGTCGGTCGAATTGGCGAGCACGAGCCCCGCGTCGGGCTGCCGCGCGTCGCGAACCGCGGCGGGCGGCGCGTCGACCGGTGCGGTCCGAAATGCCGCGAGCTCCGCCTTCTGCAAGAACACGTCGTACGGCTGCGCGGCAGGTGGGCCCTCCACGAACGCGAGCCCGGCGGGCGGTACGGCAAGGTCCAGCGGAGGCATGTCGGTCTGCCTCGCGATCGAGCTCACATCGAAGATCAGCGCCCCGCGCGTCGACCACCGCAGCTCGGCGTGGAGCGGCACTTCATCGGTTGCACACGGGGACGCCGAGGGCGAAGCGCTCATCAGATCGAGTAAGAATCGGCAAACGAGGGACCCGCCGTCGCCGGCTTCGCGCAGCAGGCCGAGCTCGAGAGAGGCTCTTCCGGCGCGCGTCCATACTTCGATGTGACGCGTACGCAGATTGAGGCGCCGCCCTTCGCCACCGGACCGAACCTCCGCCGCAGCCAGGGGCGCCACGTCGAGGCGGCGCTCGCCCACGAGGGCGCGAAGCGCGCCGGGCTGAACGACCCGGTAGGTGGGCTCGCCGGGCCAGAACAGGAGGTGCCCGTATCGATCGGCGCGGGCGCGCAGCTCCGTGCTCTGGGGAAGCACGAAACCCGCGGCGATCACGAAGCGCGCGCGCGACGCCGAGATTTCGATCGTCAGGCGCGCCTCCGTCTTGCGTTTCGCACTGTCGATCGCCGCCGCATTCACCTCGGGCGCCTTCGGCGCCGCGGGCCCTTCGCCCGACCGCATCACCGCCTGCAGCATGTAGCCGGCGAGCTCCCGTGCCTCGCGGGTGGATTCCTTTCCTCCCGGCTCGCGCACGACCTCGCGAAGCACGTCGGGCGCGATGGGCTCGTCGATGCGCAGAGGCGCGGGCTCGGGGCGTGCGTCGGAACCCGGGCTCGCGACCGACGTGGAGCTCGCAAGCGACGGCGGCGAAACGAACGGCGCGGGCTCGGCCTTCGCCTGAGGGCTCGTCGCCGCGCCCGGCGGATCCGTCGATACCGAGGCCGCCCTGCAGGCGAGACACGCCGCAAGAGCGACCACCGAAAGCTTCGGGGCCACGCGCGATCCGGACATGGACACCGCAACCCGCGCGGCGACCCTCTCGAGAACTAGAACCATCGGCTCCGCCGATATTTCCATCGCAGCTCGGGGGCTCGTTGTCGAACGCGGCGTCCCGGTCGAGGGGAGCGCGGTCGTGGACAGCGCGGTCGTGGACAGCGCGGTCGTGGGTAAGGTGTGCTACTCCAACCGGCCGACGCATGCCGCAGCGGGACCACTACGAGGTCCTCGGAGTCCAACGCGACGCCGCCCCCGAGGAGATCAAGAGCTCGTTCAAAAAACTCGCGGGCCAGTACCACCCCGACCGAAACCAGGGCGACCCGACGGCGCACGATCGGTTCAAGGAGCTGAACCTCGCGTACCAAGTGTTGTCGGACGAAAAGCGACGCTCGATGTACGACCGGTTCGGTCACCGCGCGGAAGAGCCTGGGTCTCCCTTCGCGACCGGCGGGCCCTTCGCGGGCGGCTCCGTCGATATCAGCGACATCGCCATCGACGGTATCTTGGGAGACCTTCTCGGCGTTTTCGGCGTGGGCCGCGGCGACAAGGGAGAGCTCAAACGCGAGGTCGAAGTGTCGTTCGAGGAGGCCGCCTTCGGCTGCGACAAGGCGCTCCGGTACGAGCGCGTCGTCGCGTGCGGCGATTGCAGCGGGTCGGGCGCCGCGGCCGGGACCGCGCCCGAGACGTGCGGCGCCTGCAACGGGCGCGGCCGCATGCGCTTTCAGCAAGGGATCTTTCCCATCGCCGTCGAGCGCACGTGCTCGCGATGCCGTGGAAGCGGGCACTTGGCGCGCCAGGCCTGTGCGCGCTGCCGGGGCAACGGCCTCGTGACGGCGACCGACACGCTCACCGTGACGATCCCCGGCGGCGTCGAACACGGCGCGACGAAGCTCGTCCCCGGCGCGGGCAGCAAGGTCCGGCCCGACCGCGCCCCGGGGGACCTGGAAATCGTGATTCACGTTCGAGCGCACCCCTTCTTTCGCCGGCACGGCGACGACGTGCTTTGCACGGTTCCGGTGACGTTCACGAGCGCCGCGCTGGGCGGAGACGTGGAGGTCCCGACCCTCGACGGAAAGGGGAAGTTGCGCGTACCCGCGGGAACGCAGCCGGGGGCCGTGCTGCGCATCAAAGGCCGAGGTGTACCGCATCGGGGCGGACCTTCCCGAGGGGATCAACTGGTCGAAGTGTCGATTGAAGTCCCCACACACCTCACCGACCGGCAGCGAGGCTTGCTGGAGGAGCTCGCCAAGGAGCTCGGTGAAGAGCTGCATCCCCAGCACAAATCGTTTATCGAAAAGCTCAAAGACTTGTTCGGTTAGAGGTTCGGAAAAAGGAGTTTTTTGTTTTTATCCCGCAACGTGTCTACATAGAAGGGCATGTCCCGCACGAAGGAGTCGACGCAGAGCCTCGGTCCGGTCTTGGCTCAGCTCGCGTTCGTGGTCGTTGCCGCGCTCTTCGTCTACGGATTCGTGGGGGTGACCAAAGAGGGTGAAACCAGGCGGGTGTGCAACGCCCCCTGCTTTCTTCATCCGGACTACATGGCGGCCGATCGGCGCGCGCCCGACTTTTCGCTCAAGGACATGACGGGCAAGACCGTCACGCTCGCCAGCTTGCAGAACAAGGTCGTCCTCCTCAACTTTTGGACCAAGACCTGCGGCCCCTGCCTCGAAGAGATGCCCGAGCTCGCCGAGCTGACGAAGATCCTGCGTGATCGTCCGGACGTCGCGGTCGTGACCGTATCGGCGGACGACGGCCCGGACGACGTGAAGCCGACGCTCCAAACCGTGCTCCGCGAAGCCCCGCCGTTCCAAGTGCTCTTCGATCCGGACGCGAAGGTCATCGGCGGCATGTTCGGAACGCACCTTTTCCCCGAGACATGGTTCATCGACAAGCGGGGCGTCATTCGCGCTCGTTTCGATGGCGCCCGTGAATGGACCGACGCGTTGATCGTCGACTACATCGACGCTCTGCGCCGCGGCGACTTCTGTTCCGTGAAAATCGACGGGCGCAAGCTCGCCGGCAATGCCGCGCGGATTTGCGACGAGATGACCGGAAGCTGAAGGGCGATTTGGGCGACCAACGAGGGTCCCTCCCTGACTTCGGTCGAGCCCACCTATCAACGACACGCCGCCCGATCGCGGGGCGGTCATCTCAATTGATCGTCGCCGACGTGACCAAGCCGTTGGCGTCGCCGACAAATGGCATCGACATTTTCACGCAACTGCTCTCGGCGTAGGGATCGTTGTCGCAGCCAGGCTCCGAGAAGTCGATGGCCTCGACCAGGTAGCTGTGACCGGGCGTGGGGTAGAAGATCCATGGCTGTCCCGTGGATGGGCACGAGTCGCCCCATTGGGGCTCGAGGACCCCTTGATCGCTGAACGGTGTCGCAGCGGTCTCGTCGAGCACCCACATTTCGACGGGGAGATCCTCCAAGTCGCAGTTATAGACGACGAAGGTCTTCACCCCTTTGGGCGGAGGAGCCACGGCAGTCTGAGCGGGCAGGGTCTTCTCATACCAGTTGAGAGCGATACCCCAAACCTGATCCCCGCGGACCAGATAGTCATTCGCCGCGCTGTTCCAGAGAGCGAATTCACCATCGTCCAGAACTAGGCCTGGCTGCCCGGCCCCCACGACGTACCACTCGTAGCTCGGAGTGTCGGACAGTTGGAGGTCGACTCCGAACGTTTGCGTCGCATGCACGAGCCAGCCGCCGCCCCAGACCCTCAGGGCCAAGGCCTCGCCCTTCATCAGCGGTTGGACGCCCGTGCTCGTCCCAGGCCGTTCGAGCTTGATGTTGCTTCCGGTGTATGACCCCCATCCGAGGCTGACACCCCAAGTTCGATCGCTGTACTCCAGGTATTGATCGGCGCTTTGATTGAAGAGCGACGCGGTGCCATCGTCAACGCGCGACAGACCGTACCACTGGACGGTAGGCGAGGGCGAGCTCTGGGGGAAGCGGCTCGGGTCGGGTCGAACTGTGCATTCTTCCGAGGTCCATGACGTCAGGTTGCCGACGGCCGCGACCTGATAGCACTGGGCGCTCAGGTCATGATCTGTGTCCACCCACGAGTACTTGGCTGCGGTATCAGCCGCCGTTGGCACCGAGTAGACGGGCTGCATGACGCCGTTGATGTCGCGCCGGTAGACGACGAACGTTGACTCGTTGTCGGATCCGGCGACCCAGCTCACGGTGACCGCCTCTGCGCTCGGCGTGATCGAATAGAGCGCCGGCGGACTCGGAGGAGTGCCTAGCGTGAACATCGTGGGCAGATTTGCAATGGCCGAGGACGCGACCGTGGTCTTGGCCGTCGTCGCCGTGGCAACGGCGGAAGTAAACACCGCCGCTGCGCGGGTGGTGCCGGCGTGGGCTGCGCTGGAGGATACGGTCACGAGCGCGACGGCGAGCAGCGTACCGGCGCCCCGTGCGATGCGTGGCCCGTCCGCGTCGAGGATGCGACGCCCCTCCACGCTCGCGCGAAGCCTCACGTGCTCGTTCAAATCGGAAACGGACGTCGTTCCTATCATGTGTTCTCCTCTATGGGTTCAGGCCCGTGGCGCGGGATCTCCGCGGCGCAGAGCGCAAACAGGGCCAGAGCAAGCCCGGGGCCATGGCGCGAAGGCATGGCGGGGGGCAACGATCCGTGTGGCGACGCGCCCGCTCGCGTCCTGGCGACCGCGCGGAAATGAGCGCCTCCCGCGTCGTCACGCACCAACGGCGAATGTCGCGCGAATCGCGCCGCAGATCCCGTCGTGCGCGGGCGAAGGAGGCCAGTGGCCGGCCACTGGCCGGGCCAATGGGGGGGCGTGATCGCCTACCGGTTCGTCGGGTGACCCGGGTGACTCACTAGCCTCAGCGTTCCGGCCTGGCGCGGTCATCCGGAGACAGACCTTCGCGGGCGCGTTCCAGGTCGTCCCGCGACGCGTACGGCTGCGGGGACGCGGCGGTCGATCGCAAGTATTCGGCGAGATCGACGACGTCCCAACCCGGCCGATCGGGGCTCTTCGGGTCCCACCGATCGGCCTCGAGCCAGCGAAGGAGCCGGGTAAACGCTTTGACCGACGCCCAATGCACGTCGTGCAAAAGAACGATGCCCCCGCGCTTGTATTCGAGCTGCTCCTGGAGCGAACGGACGATCTCCTCGGGATCGCTTCGCGTGATGTCTTGAACGTCGATATTCCACAGCAGGAGCTCCTGCCGTCGCGCCTTCAGCGCGCCTTCGAGCCACGGATCGAGGGCGCCGTAGGGCGGCCGGAAGAGCCACGGGCGCGTGCCCGTCGTCGCTTCGATGGCGGCCGCGCTGTCGTCGATCTCGGCGAGGGCAGCGGCGTGCGAGAGGCCCGTGAGGCGCCGGTGGTTTCGCGTGTGGTTTCCGATGTAGTGGCCCGCGTCCGCGATTTGCTTCGCCCACATGCGCGTCTCTTCGGCGCGCCGATCCGAGCCCTCGAGGTACGCGCCGATGAAGAAGAACGCGGCGCGAATCCTGTGGTCCGCGAGAATACGCAGCAGCGTGGGTGCGGTTTCCGGGAAGGGGCCGTCGTCGAAGGTGAACGTGACCAGACGACGCCCGTCCCCCCGGGAATGCGCGGGACCCTCGCTGATGAGCCATGCGCGGTCGACGCGATCGTCGGGGTTGAGCGCGGGCCACGGGGGCGGCGGGTCCGGGATCGCACTCGGATCGATCGGGGGCGGCCCGGACTCGAGCGGCGGAACGATCGAGGGGGCCACATCGCGCGCGCGTCCCGCCGCCGTCGACGCGCCTCGAACGCTAGCGGCTACGGCCGTCCCGGCATCGGGCCGGCCCAACCCGATCCACGTACCGACGCCAACGGCAACGATGGGAATCATCGCTCGAGTGAACGCGGACATCGATGAGCGAGGGATGGTATCGAGCGCCGCACGGAACGGGCCAAGTTCATGGCGGAGCCGCCGCGCGCTCTCCCGCGACCGCCGCTTTCGCGACGACGGGACGCGACGCAACGCGACGGCGATCGATTCGCTGCGCTACGGAAAAACCCCCGCGACGCGGCTCCTCTCGGGCCAGACGGCGCGCCACCAGGGGTCGCACGCCCATTGGGCGGCGAAGGCATCCCGCACGACGAGCTCTGCCTCCTTGCCCCGAGGCGAGAAGCCCCATGGAGCCTCCTGCGAGGTATCGTCGGGATCGGCGTAGAAGCGCCAGACGAAGAATCCGGCGAAATCGGGCTCGTCGAGCATCGGGCCCAAGAGCGCGCGATACGCCGCCGCCTGCGCCGCTTCATCGATCTTCACGTCGCGCATCGCATCCGGCCACTCCCATGGTCGAAGCGCCGGATCGGGGCGCGTCGTGTAGCCCATCTCGGTGAACAGAATCGGCTTTCGCCAGCTCTCGGCGAGCGCATGCACCCGCTGGCGCACCTGGCGCGCGCCTTCGTAGAGCTTCGCTTCCGGCGCGTTCGGCTGGTCGGCCAGAGGGTAAAAGGCGTTGATCCCGATGACGTCGACGTCTCCCAGAATGACGGTGTCGTTCACGTCATCCCAGTTGGCCGAATACGTAAGAAGGCCGCGGTAGACGCCTCGAACGTCCCGAACGATGCGGGCAAAGCTGGAAGCACGTGGAGTCGTGACCCATGAGCGGAGCTCGACGCCCACCGAGAACATTTCCGCGTGCGTCGCTTCGGCAACGGCGGCCCACGTGAGCAAGAAGTGCCGATAGCTCTCGGCCCAATGCGCCCACGCTCGATCGTCGCGCGGCGCGAGCTCCCCACGCCACGCGCCCGATTCAATCCAAAGATGCGGCACGAGCATGACGTGAAGGCCGCCGCGATGCGCCATCTCCACGGCGCGCGCGACGTCTTTGCGATTGCGCTCGAACGGCGCCTCGAAGGTCAGGTCGACGCCCTGGCCCGACAGGTCGGCGACGCGGCCGAACGGCGTCACCGCGATCCAATTCGCGCCCATGGATCGCACCTCGGCGAGTGTGCCGGCATACGCGGCCGATCCGTAGCCGACCCCCGGGTGGTACCCGTTCTCGATGGGCCCGATGTTCACGCCGCGGACGCCGCCGATCTCGGCACGCTTCCAGGCATCGGCGGCGGGCGATGCGAGGGCGAGCTGGGCCGCAACCGCGACCGCCAGTGGCGCCGTGTTGGTCAAGCCGCGTCCTCGAGCAACTCGTCCGTGAGCATCGGCAGCCCGTCCACCGCGACAGCCGCCCCGGCACGCAACAGTTCACTCGAAGCGCACGTGTGCGTGACGGCGACGCACCGAAGCCCCGCGCGGGTGGCCGCCTGCACCCCGCCGATTGAGTCTTCGACGACGATCACGGCGCCCTGGTGGCCCATGCAGCGCAGCTTTTCGAGGGCGAGCAGGAACGGTGCCGGGTCGGGCTTGGAGGCGGGCGTGTGCTCCGCGCTCACGACGAACGAGATGTCCTTGCGGGCGTCCATCTTGTCGAGGGCGAACGCGATCTCGTGCTCCAGTGCGCCGGACACAATGGCCACGGGGCCTCGCCCGGCACGGCGGGCGATGAGCTCTCGCGCCCCGGGGAATACGCGAAAAGCCGCCTGGAACCGCGCCATGAACCGAGGCATCTTCGCGGCCACCAGCGAGCGGACCTGTTCTTCGCGGAGCGTCCGTCCCCCCTGCGAGAGCACGGACCGGAAGACGCCCGCGTCATCGAGGCTCATGTATCGCTGCGCGTAATCATGTTCACTGATGGCCAGTCCGTTCGGCGCCAGCACGTCATTGAATGCCGCAAGATGCACGGGTTCGCTGTCGACCAGAACGCCGTCGAAATCGAGGAGCGTCGCGATCACGATGAACGCGTTCTAGCATCTCTTGTGCGTAACCAGGGTCACCCTGAGTCTCGCTCCGCCTTGCCTCCGGCAAGGCAGAGCGAAACAGAACGGGGTCGCACGCCACGTCGAGGGGAGCGATGCCGCTCCTCCTCGAGCTCCCCAGCAGGACGAGATGCTCGGGGGGCCCTCTTCGAAGCAGCCGCGCGGTATCCGCTCGAGGCATCGTTTCCCCTTCACGACCCTGGTGACTCACTAGCCCGAGACGAGCACGATGCGCGTCACTTCGGGAGGAACCCCGACGCGAACGGGGGGTCCCACCGTGCCGAAACCGCGGTTGACGTAAAGCGTGGTCCCGCCCACGGCGTACGCGCCCGCGACATACTCGAAGAGGAAATTGAGCGTGCGCCCCCCGGGGTTAATCTGTCCTCCGTGGGTGTGGCCGCTGAGCTGCAGCGCGACTTGGCCCGCCCAGGCGTCCACCGTCGGCGGCTGGTGCGAAAGGAGGATGCGCGGCACCTCGGGTGGGACCATCGAGAGCGCTCGGGCCAGACGCGGACCGCTTCGTCCGTGGCGCTTGGACGTAACGTCGTCGACGCCGAGAAGGGCGAATCCGCCGCCGTCACTCGCCCGGAGCACGCGTCCTTCATCGACGAGCGGCGCTATCCCGGCCGCACGAAGCGCGCGCACGATCGCGTCGGCCCCGGCGTAGTAGTCGTGGTTGCCGAGACACGCAAAGATCCCGTCGCGCGACGGCAGATCGGCCAATTTGCGCGCGACGAACGGAGCGAACGTGGCCTCGAAGTCGACCAGATCCCCCGTCACGACCACGAGATCCGGGCGGGCTTTGCGCACGAGCGAGAGCCCTTCGTCGAGCTCGCGTTCGCCGACGTGGTCGCCCGTATGGATGTCGCTGATTTGCGCAACCACGTACCCGTCGAGAACGCGCGGCAGGCCGGGGATTCGGACCGCGAGTTCGCGAAGCTCGAACGCGTGCCGGCCTCGTACCATACCCCAGCCGACCATCGATCCCGCCGCGCCGAAGAGCGCGACTCCAACGCCCGCCTCCACGATCTGACGGCGCGCGAGGCCGCCTTCGGTGGGGGTCCCGGTCACCTCGCGCCCCACGGCGGACGGGCTACCGACCTTGGGGGATGCCGCCCGAAACAGCGCGTGGACCCCGCCGAGCGGGATCGACGCGATGCCCATGGTGACGAAAACCAGGGCAAGGGCAACCTGCGCGCCGCCCGCGAACGTGGAATGCGTGTGCGAGGCAATCCATTGCAACGGGCCGCCGGCGAGCGACAGGGACGCGAGAGCCACGGCGAACGCGCGGGGCCTTCGAGCAACCCACGGAAAGCATGAAACCGCCCACGCGTAGACTATCCACGAAGGAATGATTGCCAAGAGGAGCGTGACGATGAAGAACATCCAGCCTTCGGATTAGAGGCTGTGTAGCACGCCGCTCACGACCCGTTCGATGCGCGCATAGTCGCGTTTGCGTTCGATATCGACGAAGCCCGACCGTGCGAACAGCTCCGCGACGGCCGCGGCCTCGCCGGCGCCAACCTCGACGGCGAGAATGCCTTCGGCCGCCAGGTGGGCCGGCGCCTCGCGAACGACTCGAGCCAACATCGCCAACCCGTCGGCGCCCCCGAGCAGAGCGAGACGAGGTTCGTGCTCTCGGATCCTCGGGCTGCAAAGAGGCCATCTCGTCCTCGGCGACATAGGGCGGATTCGCGGTGATGAGGTCGAAGCGGCGGCCGGGGGGGACCGCGGCGAACAGATCCCCGCACCCGAACCCGACGTTGTACGCCCCCAGACGGAGGGCGTTACTCCGCGCGACCGCGAGCGCATCCTCGCTGATGTCCGAAGCGGCGACGCCGGAAGTGGGCCGTTCGCGCGCGAGGCTGATGGCCACGCAACCACTCCCCGTGCAAAGGTCGAGCGCTCGCATCGAGAGCGATACCCGCCGCGTTCGATCGAGCGCGACCTCGACGAGGGTCTCGGTGTCCGGCCGCGGCACGAGCACCCGCCGGTCGACGCGGAAGGTGCGCCCGTAAAACTCGCGCTGGCCTAGGATGTACGCGACCGGCTCGCGCGTACGGCGACGCTTGACGAGCTCCCGAAATCGCACGAGCTCGTCCCCCTCGAGGGGCCTCTTCGCGTCGACGATGAGGGCAATTCGCGTGGACGATAGGGCGTGCGCGAGCAATAGCTCCGCGTCGAGGCGGGGGCTATCGATCCCGCGGGAGCGAAAGTCGTCGGTGGCCCAGCGCAGCACGGACTCGATCGTCCACGTCTGCGGTTGGGAGGCGGCCGACACGGCGCGACTCGTAGCGCAAAAGCCCGATAGACGCGAGATCCCGAGCCGTTAGGGCGAGTTCGTTGGAGTGAAAGCTCGAGTCGTACTCCCTCACGCGCCGCGGGCTTGATGGACGACGCGTTCGACCTCGGCGCGAATGGCATCGCGCCGCTCGGCGCTCGTCGCTTCGAAGCGCATGACGAGCACGGGGCCCGTGTTCGATGCGCGCACGAGCCCCCACGCCGGATCGCCCTCGCTGCCGAACGAGATGCGCGCGCCGTCGATGTCGATCACGGGGCGTCCCAACGCCCGGTAATGGGAAAGGACCGCGGCCACCACGTCGAACTTGACGGCATCGGGGCAGTCCACGCGAAGCTCGGGCGTCGCGAACGTGCGCGGCACGTCCCCGAGCATTTCCCCCAGGCTCCGCGGGTCGCGAGCGAGAATCTCGAGCAGTCTCAGCGAGGCATAGAGCGCGTCGTCATAACCAAAATAGCGGTCGGCAAAAAACAGGTGCCCGCTCATTTCGCCGGCGAGCAACGCGCCCTCTTCTTTCATCTTCGTCTTGATGAGCGAGTGGCCCGTTTTCCAGAGGATCGGCCGGCCGCCGTGTTTGGCGATGTCGTCGAACAGCGTCTGCGAGCACTTGACTTCGCCGATGATCGCCGCGCCGGGCTTCTCGGCGAGGAGCGCTCGCGAGAAGAGGATCATCATCTTGTCGCCCCAGATGATCTCTCCGTTCGCGTCCACCGCGCCCAGCCGATCGGCATCGCCGTCGTAGGCAAGGCCCACCCGCGCACCCGTCTTGGTCACGCGCGCGACCAGGGCATCGAGGTTCTTCGGTACGGTCGGATCGGGGTGATGGTTGGGGAACCGGCCGTCCATTTCGCAGAAGAGAGGATCCGGATCGAGGCCGAGCTTGCGCATGCACGCGAGGCCGAGCGGACCGCCGGCGCCGTTGCCCGCATCCAGAACGAATTTGAGGTCCGTTCGGGCAAGGCGGATGCCGGAGGTGACCATCTCGACATAGCGGTCCGTGATGTCGACCCGCTCGACGTGCCCCGTATCCCGGCCCCGGGCGATGCCGTCATCCTCGATCAGTTTGCGCAGCGACTGGATCTCGGCGCCAAAAAAGCTGGCCTTGCCGCGCATCATCTTGAATCCGTTGTCTTCGGCGGGATTGTGGCTGCCGGTGATCATCAGCCCCCCCTCGCTCGAAAGCGCGTGCACCGACCCGTAGAGCATCGGCGTCGGCCCGATGCCGACGTCGAGAACGTCAGCTCCCGCCCCGGTGATTCCCCCGGCAATTGCGTTGAAGAGACGGTCGCTCGACAAGCGACAATCCCTCCCCACGGCCACGCGGACCTCGCGGTCGCCCGCGCCCAGCATCGTCGCGAATGCGCCCCCCACCGCGCGCGCGAGGCCGTCGCTCAGATCACGGTCCGCAACGCCACGGATGTCGTATTCGCGAAAGATGTGTGTAGGTACTTGCATGGGAGATTGGTTTTGTTGTTAATATCACCAGGGTCACCCTGAGTCTCTCTCCGCCTTGCCTCCGGCAAGGCTCCGTTCGACGGGCCTGGCTAGCACGACACGTCGAGGGGAGTGGAACTCCCCTCGAGCTCTTGTTCTCGTAGTCACCCGGGTGATGCTGTGTCTCTCTCCGCCTTGCCTCCGGCAAGGCTCCGTTCGACGGGCCTGGCTAGCACGACACGTCGAGGGGAGTGGAACTCCCCTCGAGCACCCCATCCCGGAACGTCGCGGGGAGATGGGTCTCGCTCCGCCTTTGGCTCCGCCCGACGGCCTTGTGTCGCTTTGGTTCGCTCGGGCCGCTTGGTTCGCTCGGTGCGTTTGTCTGGCTGCCTTCGGCGCGCTCTCGCCGTCTCGCTCGGCGAGTGATTGGAATTGCCAACGTGGTGAGTGGTTTAGAATTTGCCGACGTAGTGAGTGATTAGAATTTGCCGACGTATTGGATGAAGGCGCCGCTTGCACTCATTTCGAGGCGAAGACGATCGAGCTCGCGGGCACTGGCCCACGTGCGCGGGGGGATGAGATACGGCAGAAACGATCCGCCGAATCCCAGTACGCCCGCGGTCACCAAGTGCATCTCCCGCTCGAACGTGGACCACGAAATCGGCAGATTGGACCCGTTGGCGATGGCATTGACGATCGGCGCGGTAGCTCCCGCGAGCAAACTGAAAGACAGCGCGAGCGGCCACGTCTCTCTCACCGCTCCTTCGCGGGGCGACTCGCCCACCCAATGGGGGGAGCACTTCGGGAGCGCGAGCCAGGCCCCACCGACCGTGGCGCCCCACGTGAGCCCGATCATGGCCGGTCCCGTCATGCGTACCGGGATGCTGTCGCTATACTTGATCGCATACGAGCTTCCCGCCCATATGGCGCCCGCGTCGAGCACCACGAGGCCGCCGAGGTAGAGCCAGTCCGTGGAGCTCGCGGACGCGCATAGCTGCTCTTCTCGCGTACCGCGGGGGTAAATGTCCCCGGGCGCGAAGCCATAGTGGAGCGAATCGCTCGTAGGCGCAGCAGCGGGCGCAGGCGCGGATACAGAGCTCGGCGGAAGTGAATCCAAGCGAGACGCGAATGTAGCGCGAAAGCGAATGATCCGGACGATCTTATCCGGACAATCCCCACGCCAGGTCCGTCGATGCCACGGCTCCGCCGTTTCGGGGGCGCGAGCCGAAGGCCCGGAGCACGAAACGGGTGCCTCTCGGTCTCAAGCGAACCAGCGTCGTCGAGCGGAGCCAAAGGCGGACCAACACGAAACGTGAGGCTCGGTCTCAAGCGAACCAGCGTCGTCGAGCGGAGCCAAAGGCGGACCAACACGAAACGTGAGGCTCGGTCTCAAGCGAACCAGCGTCGTCGAGCGGAGCCAAAGGCGGACCAACACGAAACGTGAGGCTCGGTCTCAAGCGAACCAGCGTCGTCGAGCGGAGCCAAAGGCGGACCAACACGAAACGTGAGGCTCGGTCTCAAGCGAACCAGCGTCGTCGAGCGGAGCCAAAGGTGGACCAACACGAAACGTGAGGCTCGGTCTCAAGCGAACCAGCGTCGTCGAGCGGAGCCAAAGGCGGACCAACACGAAACGTGTGCCTCTCGCTCTCAAGCAAACCATGGTCGTCGAGCGGAGCCAAAGGCGCAGCGAGACCCATCTCCCCGCGACGTTCCGGGATGGGGAGCTCGAGGGGAGTTCCACTCCCCTCGACGTGAAGTGCTACCCAGGCCCGTCGAACGGAGCCTTGCCAAAGGCAAGGCGGAGAGAGACACAGCGTCACCCGGGTGATCCTAAACAAGAACGGAGCCTTGCCAAAGGCAAGGCGGAGAGAGACACAGCGTCACCCGGGTGATCCTAAACAAGAACGGAGCCTTGCCAAAGGCAAGGCGGAGAGAGACACAGCGTCACCCGGGTGACTATGAAAAAACCAAAAACCTCGCCAGAATCTTTTTCTCACCCCAGCCGGGAAAGAAGGCGACGACCGCGGGCTCGCCGACACTCACGACGCGGATGACTTCGCCGCGGCCGAAGCGCTCGTGTTGGACCCGAGCCCCTCGTCGAATGGGCACGTCCGTGACGTCGTGGGGGCGATCGTCGAAGAATTCGTGATCCACGTACGGCCCGTCCGAATCGGGGACGGTCTTCGGCCGCGCCTGCGGATGGCGCCACGGGCGCGTCTCGGACGCTCGATCGTCATCGCGGTCCACATAACGCGCGCGCTGCGCCTCGCCCGCGAATGCCGCGGTCGTATGGTGTTCGGCGGCGCCGGCGGGCACCTCCGCCAGGAAGCGACTCGGGCGATTCCAGCGCGTCTTTCCGAAGATCTGGCGCATTTGCGTGTGCGTCATCGACAGGTGCCGTCGCGCCCGAGTGATGGCGACATACGCGAGGCGTCGCTCTTCTTCGAGCTCTTCGCGTTCGCTCGGATCGACGCCCTTGTACGGGAACATTCCCTCTTCCATGCCCGTCAGGATCACGCGTTCGAACTCGAGCCCTTTGGCGCCGTGGACGGTCATCAGCACGACGCTGCCGCCGTCCTCCATGGAGTCGACGTCCGTCACCAGGGTCACGCGCTCGAGGAAGCCGGCGGCCGTGGGGGCATCGCCGGCAGCGCGCGCCTCCGCCTCGTAGTCTTGCATCGAGCCGGCAAGCTCGCGCAGGTTCTCGACGCGTGCGTCCGCTTCGGCGTCGTTCTCGGCTTCGAGCGCGCGCAGGTAGCCGGTATCTTCGAGCACTCGCTCGAGGAGTTCGCTCGGTGCGATCGACGGCGCGTCGGCGCGCATCGCGTTCAACAGCTCTCCAAACGCGCGCAGCTTTTTCTTGGCGGACGCCCCGAGATCGTCGACCTCTTCGATCCGCGCGAGCGTCTCGAAGACGGAGGCTCCGTTGAGGGTCGCCCACGTCGTGAGCCGATCGACCGTCGTATGGCCGATGCCGCGCGCCGGAACGTTGACCACCCGAAGGAGGTCCACGTCGCTTCGCGGATTGACCACCACGCGCAGGTACGAGAGCGCGTCCTTGACCTCCGCTCGCTCGTAGAACTTCGTGCCGCCCACGACTTGGTAGGGAATGTGGACCGCCCGGAGCGCCTCTTCGAGAACGCGGGACTGCGCGTGAACGCGGTAAAAAACCGCGATCTCTCGCAGATCGGTTCCCTCGCTCCGCGCGCTCTCTATCGTTCGCACCACGAACGCGGCCTCGTCCCGTTCGTCGCGCGCGGCCACGATGCGCACCGGATCGCCTTCCACGTTGGCGGTCCACAACTCTTTGGGCACCCGATCCGCCGAACGTGAAATGACGCCCAGGGCCGCGCTGACGATGCGCTGGCTCGAGCGATAATTTTGCTCGAGCTTCACGATCGCCGCGTCGGGATAGTCGCGCCGAAAGCCGCGAATGTTGCGCACGTCGGCGCCCCGCCAGCGATAGATGCTCTGGTCATCGTCGCCGACGACGCACAGGTTGTCGTGGCCCTTCACGAGCTCGCGCACGAAGCGATATTGGGTCCTGTTCGTGTCCTGGAACTCGTCGACCAGAACGTAATCGAAGCGGCGGCGAATCTTGTCGCCCTCCGGGGTCGACTCGAGCAGCCTGGCGACCAGGAGGATGAGGTCTTCGAAGTCGACGGCGTTCGCCGCGCGTAGCCTCTCTTCGTACGCCCGAAAGAGTCTCAAGGCGACGTCATCGACGTAAGAAGCGGCGGAGGCCTCGTCCGGCCCGCGGCCCTCTTGCTTGTGCTTGTGGATGTGCGCGAGCACGGCGCGGGGCGGATAGCGTCGTTCGTCGAGATGGAGGTCCTTGAGCGCGCGCGCAACGACGGCGCGTTGGTCGGAGGTGTCGTAGATGACGAAGTTCGGCTGCACACCCACGGCGGCGCCGTGGATGCGCAAGAGCTTTGCGCACGTCGCGTGAAATGTGCCCACCCAGAGAGCCCGCGCGAGATCGGAGCCGCACAGCCTCTCGAGCCGATCGCGCATTTCCCCGGCGGCCTTGTTCGTGAACGTGACGGCGAGAATGCGCCAGGGCGCAACGCCCAAGCAAGCGACGAGGTTGGCGATACGGTACGTGATGACGCGGGTCTTGCCGCTTCCGGCGCCGGCGAACACGAGGAGGGGCCCGCGCGAATGCGCCGCCGCAGTCGCCTGAGGCTCATTGAGCTCGGCGTCGACCATTCGAGTCACCGTAATGCATCGAGTCGGTGGAAGCGACGGGAAGTCGCTCCACGTTCTACGCGCCGCCGTAGTCCTCCGGCGCGAAGACCACCCCGCCGAACCCGCGCTCCTGCATGTCCGCCCGCAGCGCAGCAATGACGATCTCGGTCACGTCGAACCTCGTGCTCGGCGCGTAGTACTCGTCACTGTCCACCTCGGGCAGCGACCGCAGGCGCGCCTCGATACCCTCGCGCTCGCCCGGATCGAGCTCGAAGTGGGCGTGCCACCCATCGGCCTGCGCGAGCAAAAGCGATTCGCGCGCCATCCCGATCGGATTGAACGCGCAGTACACCGTGGAGAGGCACAGCCGCCATCCCGCCATGTCGCCATCGACGACCCAGCTTCCGCCGAACGCGCGGCGGATGACTTCGCCCAGGTAGGCGCCCGCAGAAGATTGTACCAAGTCTACCGCTTCGGGACGGCGGCTCAGGTCCGCCCGCGCGTCGCGCACCCATTGGTCGACGAAGCTCAACGTGTCCGGCTCGAAGTCGAGCGTCACACCGTAACGCGCCGCGACGAAGCGAACGCACCCTGTCGCCAGTTCCGCGATTTGCGCTGGAGGTGGGCCCTGCTCTTCCGTTTCGAGTGTGAAAGCGCCATCCGCCTCTGCTTCGGAGAGGCCTATTTCGCCGGTCTCGTCGAGCTCGTCCATCGTTTGCGGGTCCTCCGCGGCACGGGCCGCGCCCGCTACGTCGTCGGTTTCCTTGGGATCGTCAGCCGCCGCTGCCACCCGGCTCGGCGTATGCGCGATTGGGCCTTTGCGCAAGGGCGCGCGCGAGGCCGCGCAAGGCGAGCCATCGGAGCGACGCACGCTACGCCGTTCTCCGCAGCCAGGGCTGGCGGTTCCTCCACGCCCGCTCTACGGTTCCAATTCATGCGTCTGGGGATCTTCAGCGACATTCACGCGAACCTCGAGGCGTTGTCCGCTGTGCTGGAGGCGTATCGCTCGGAGCAAGTGGACGTGTACCACTGCCTCGGAGACACGGTGGGTTACGGCGGCTCCCCGAACGAATGCGCCGATCTCGTGCGAGAGACCGCGAAGACCACGATTCTGGGCAATCACGACGCGGCCGTCAGCGGCCGAATGGACTATTCGTACTATTACGAAGCCGCCCGCCACGCGCTCGACGCGCACGCATCGCTCCTTTCGGAGCCGAACATGGCGTGGCTCAAGGCGCTCCCCTACCAGGACCGCCTGGACAGTCTCGGGGTGCTCCTCTGCCACGGTTCGCCGGTTCGTCTCGAAGAGTTCGAATACATCTTTGCGCCCGAGCAGGCCCGCGAGTGCCTGCCGATCTGGGACCGGATCGGCCACATCACGATGATCGGCCACTCGCACTTGTGCAAAGTCTTCGCGCTCACCGAGAACAGCGTGGAGGAGCTACCGGCGACGGACTTCACGCTCGAAGCCGGCAAGAAATACATCGTGAGCGTCGGCTCGGTGGGCCAGCCGCGCGATTTCGACAATCGAGCGAGCTACACGCTTTACGACACCGACAAGAAGCGTTTCGAGTTCAAGCGAGTCGAGTACGACATCGAACTCGCGGCCGACAAAGTGCTGCGAGCGCGCCTCGAGCGCAATTTCGCCCATCGCCTCTTTATCGGGGTCTAGCTACGACCTATAGTCGGCGGATGCCCGCGTTCACCGCAGATGCGGACCGAGCAGGAGAGTTCGTCTACGACTGGAACGAAGTCACTCCGAAGGGCAACGAGCGCGGAAGCGGCGTGGTCGACGAGACGCTCCGCGATGGCTTGCAGAACCCGAGCGTCGTCGATCCGAGCATAGAGGACAAGCTCGCCATTTTGCACTGGATGGACGAGCTCGGAATCGACAACGCGAATATCGGCTTGCCGAGTAGCGGCAAGCGCGCGTTCGACGACGCCTTGAGGCTCTGCAAGGAGGTCGTTTCCTGCAAGATGACGATCACGATCTCGGCCGCCGGCCGCACGGTGCTGGGGGACATCACGCCGATCATCGAGATAAGCCAGCGGAGCGGGCTTCGCGTCGAGGTGTGCGCCTTCATCGGATCGAGCCCCATTCGCCAATACGTCGAACGCTGGAACGTGGCTCTCATCGCCAAACGAAGCGCCGAAGCGATCGACGTCGCCATCGCGGCGGGGCTGCCCGTTTCGTACGTGACGGAGGACACGACGCGATCGCGTCCGGAGGTCCTCGAAACGTTATTTCACGCGGCGCTCGACCACGGCGCGACGCGCCTGATTCTCTCGGACACCGTCGGGCACGCCACGCCGGAGGGCGTGCGCGCGTTGATGGCGTTCACCCAACGCGTCATTGCACGCGCCGGGGGTGCGATCGGAATCGATTGGCACGGCCACAACGATCGCGGGCTCGCGCTGTCGAACGCCCTCTTGGCGCTCGATTGCGGGGCTGATCGGGTCCACGGAACGGCGCTCGGCATCGGCGAACGCGTGGGCAATGCGCCCATCGAGCTTCTCTTGCTGAACCTGCGCCTGTCCGGGCGGCGCGCGGCCGACGGGGACCTGACCAAGCTCATACACTACGCGGAGGCGGTGGCGCGCGCGGTGGGCTGGACGGTTCCGCCCAACTACCCGCTCATCGGGCGGGACGCGTTCCGAACCGCCACGGGAGTCCATGCCGCGGCGATCGTCAAAGCGCTCGAGATGGGGGACGCGTGGCTGGCCGACCGCGTCTACAGCGGCGTGCCGGCCGCCCTCTTCGGACGCCGGCAAGAGATCGGCATCGGCTTCATGAGCGGCGCCTCGAACGTGATCCATTGGCTGCGCGCGCGTGCGATCGAGCCCACCGAAGATCTCGTCGCGGCCATTCTGCGCGCCGCCAAGGCCAGCGCGCACGTGCTCGGCGACGACGAAGTGATGGCCATCACCGACCTCCACGCGAGGCCTCACTGATGCGCTCTTCGAACGACGGCTCTGGCCGGAGAAGCCGTTCGCGGGCGGTTTGTGCAAACGCGACGGCGGTTCACGGGCGAGGCTCCGCGGCGGGCACCCCGGTGGGTGCCCGGGCGGCGGCCGCACTCTCCGCCCGGGTTCTCCAGGCGCCGGATCAGTACGCGTCGACGACCACGTCATCGCGTTCGGCCGCGCGCTCGGCGACCTCGATGCTCGCGGCGGACGGCGCGCGCAAAAGCTCGTCACGGTCGAGACCCAAGGCCATCAGGAATGCCGACGATGGAACCAAGCCAAGGTCGGTCTCTTTGACGAAGAGCCGGCCGAGCTCCGTCGCGTAGGCCTTGGCGAGAACGCCGCGGGGGATGCGATCGAACCTTTCGGCGCGTCGCCGGCTCGGCACCGTGGAGGCCAAGAGCGCAACGAACACGGCGTGATAGAGGGCGTAGAGGCGCCATCGCGCCCCCGCATTCGCGCGGGCCAGCGTGGCGCGCAAGAAATGCACGTTGAGCGGCACGTGAAACGATTCGTCGCGGGTCAAGATGGTCAGCATTTGCCGCACGGCGGGGTGCGTCGCGCGCCGGAGCGCGAGCCGGTAGGTGGTCGAACCAATCGTCTCGAACATCAGGTTCACGAGCACGATCGATTCCATTCGGTCGGCGCGGCCATAGAGGCGGTAGAAGGTGCGGGTTGTCCGTCCCATGGGCCGAACGCTGCCGCCGAGCCATTCCAAGAATTCGGTCAGGAGCTGCCGGTGCCAACCCTCTTCGTCACCGTAAAGCTGCAGGCACTCCGCCAGCTCGGGGTCGAATCCCGCGACTCGCTCCGCCAAGTCCTGGGCTTGCCGAAGCCCCGACTCTTCCGCACGAAATGCTGCGTTGAAGAACGCGATGGCGGCGCTCTGCTCCTCGGGCGATTCGAAGTCGATCGGAACGGACAAGTCGAGCTTCTCGCTACTCATCCGCAGGCGCCTCTTGCGCAGCTGCGCGAGCCACCATGCCGTCGGCCGCGTCCGCATCGTTTGCGGACCCTATAGCAGGTCGCCCGCGCCTGCGTCCCACGGGAGACGCGCTATACGTTACCGAATTCGTGGACGAACATGTACGTCACGATGACGAGGCCGAGCACCCCCTCGAGGAGCGCCAAGACGGCTTCTGCGGGGGCGACGAGAGTACACGCATAGACGAAACTCGCGCCCGCGACCACCGCCAGACCGACGCAAAACCAGCGCAGGAGCGGACCCTCGCGCCCGGGTAACTGACGCAGTACGTCCACGAAGCGCCGCGTGAGAAGGACGAACACGAGCATCGAAAGAAAAGACCCACCTTGGACAGACCCGCTCGAGAGGAAAAAGTCGTAAAGGCCATGGATGAGGATGACCAGCATCAGAGTGCGCGACAGGTCTCCCGGCTCCCCCTCGCGACGGCGAAAGCTGTCGTCCATCGCCACGGCCACGAGGCCCGTCGTACCCACGTGCAGGAAATTGGCGGTCAAAAAACGAGCGAGCGCGGTCGACAGCCCCATTTGGAAGTAGCCGATATTCTCTTCGGCGGCGAAGCCCAAGCCCACGAGCGCGCCGCATGCGAGAGCTTCCCGCCTCCGTCCCCAACGAAGCAGAATGGTGACCAGGGGGAGAAAGAAGAGCGCCTTGGACAATTCTTCGCGCAGCCCTACGCCGATCACGAAGTAAATCGCGTCGGCCACGACCTGGCCCTTCTCGCCGAAGCCGAGCACGTGCTCGAGGATGGCCAGCGCCATCGTGAGGTACGTGCTCAGGACCCCGAGCCCGAACGCGACCCCGTAGAGGGGGATGCGAAAGCGGGGCCGCTGGCCGACGAGGCCTATCTGGGCGCAAATCGCGAACCAGACGATGCCCGACGCCAGGACGAGGACAAGGGTGCCCGGCGTGACGTCTTCGTACTGCGAAGGAAAAAACCAGCGCGCCGCGTCGCGCCAATCGCGCCGCGTGAGAGCAGACTTCATCCGCAATCCCGCGCTGACCTGACGCGCGAACCGTGGGTTCGCAAGGGCGCTCGTGAGCCGCGCCCACTCTTGTTCGTCGAGCCATTCGCCGAAGGCAGTGTCGGCGTCCTCGCCACGGCCGTCGAACGCGCTCGCTTCGCGGGCGAAGCGGTCGGCCGCCTCGGCGTCGCGGTCGTCGTCGCCCGCTTCGCGCCCCAGCAAGTGGTTGGACCACGGCGCGGGGGGATCGGAATCGGCGGCGGTAATGACCGGCGCGCGATCCTCGGGCGTGGCCTCCCCCCGTGTCACCTTGTTCCAGAACTGGGCCAAGAGGGCTACGTCCGGGGCGAGACCAGGCGCCGAGATCAACGAGTCCACAGCGGCCTCGCTCGCGGCCACCGCTTGCAGGAGCTCGGGGCGGCCCACCGAGTCCCGGTGCATGGCCGCGAGCAGGAGCAGATGGCGGTGGTTATCCATCAGCTCGACGAGGGTGGGCAACGACGAAGGATGCCGCCTCGCGAGCGCGAGGTACACGCTCTCGGCCTCCGCGTAGCGCCCCCTTTGCGCCAGTGCGCGGGCGGTGGCCAGAGGCGGGCGAGCACGCTCGACGAGGCGATGGGCCCCTATCCCCGACAGCGCAGAAGCCAAGAGGACGAGCGCGACGACGACAACGATGGATCGCGCGTGCTGCCGGGTCGGAGCCATGGCCTAACGCAGCCTAGTGCGGGTTCTGGACCGATCGTCACGCGAAGTGAGGAGAGCTACGGAGCAAAGAAATAGTAATCGGCCGTATAGGGGACCTTCTGCACTTCCCCCGCGTGACTCGCGTCGCATCCTCCATTCGGCGCCGTGCCGCCGCTCGTCCGGACGCGCTGGACGGAGCGTGCTTCGGCCAGAGGCCCGCCGCCACCGGTGCGGTCGACGCTGAGCAAGAGCCACGCGGCGGAGTCCGCGGCCACGATCTTTGCCGCAACCTTGTGGGCGACGACATACGAACCATTCGCCAGCTGCCACTCGGGCGCGCTCGGACCGCCGTCACTCGCGAAATGGCGCCCGCTCGCCGCCGAGCGACAGTCCCTGAGCGTGGCCTCGGGGCCGGCCGGTGACCACGCGTACGTCGTGCCGCCATCGCCGGCGATGGTTGCTGCGGCCGAGCAGGCGTAGTTCTGGGTGCCCTCCGCGGCCGCGTGGAAGACGACGCGAGCGTCGGCCGGTGGCACGGCGATCGACGGATCGACGGCGGGGGCGTCGAACCACGCCGCGGGGCAGACGACCGCCGAGGCGCCGCCTTCGGTGGCCGCGCCGCGAGGGCAGCATGCGGAAAGAACGAGCGCAAAGGACGCGAACGACCGGGCGAGGCGCGCGCTCCCGAGCCACGTTGCGCCGCCCTGCTCAGAAGCAGCTCGAACCATGGCCCGCAGAGTAGCATCGGGGCTCGCGCGACGGCCTTCGGCTACGGGTTCAGCTTTCCTTGCGTCGCGCATCCGGTGGAGAGCGCCGGGCTGACGTTGGTGGTGCCCCCGTTGCCGTCGTCGATGAGCACATTCGCACCGTTGATGCGAATGCGGCCCGCGCCGCCGCCGCCGGATCCGTAAAGGGCCGTGTTGCCAGCGGTGCCGTTGCTGCCGCTGATCGTCGTCCCCGCGCTACCCATTCCGCCGGCGCCATTTCCCGCGTCATCTGCGAGGCCTCCGCCTATGGCCGCTTGATCGCTGGGCAATCCGGTACCTCCCACGCCGTCCGCGTCCCCGCCCGCGCCGCCGTTCGCGGCGACGACGCCGCGAACCACGACACTGGGCGCCTCGAGAAGGATCGCGCCGCCGCTGGCGCCTGCGGAGATGCCAAAGGGAGCGTAGTTGCCACCCCCTTCTCCGCCCGCGCTGATTGCGCCATACCGTGCGATTGCGATGCTCGTGCCGGCGACGATCTGAATCGCGCCGCCGCCCGCGCTGACCTCCCCGTATCCGCTGGTATTGCCACCGCCCCCCGATCCGCCGATCAGCGGATTCAGCGTTGCGTTGCCGTAGGTCATCCCTGCCGGCGTCACCCCCATCGCGCCGCTGCCGGTGCCCCCCGTGCCGCAATAGGAACCGCCGCCGCCGACGGCATAGGGCGTTGTTCCGCCGAAGCCCGGACCTTCGGCCGCATTGAAGCCGCCCGCTCCGGGCGTACCGGCGGAGCCGCTGACGAGAAGCTGCCCTTGGATATCGACCGTGGTGAGGGCGAGCAGAATGATCGGGCGAGCGCCTGTGAGCGGCCCAAGGACCACCGTTTGATCGATCGTCAGGCTTCGAAGCACGTAGAGGTCCGCTTGCGTGCCGTCCGGATCATTCATCGCGATGGTCATGGGTGCCCCGGCGCCCGACAAGCAGGTGCGGGCCGCGCCGCTGCAACCGCTTGTGACCTCCACGTCCGCCGCATTGCTCCAGATGCCCGCATCACCGCCGGTGCCCGCATCGAGGCCTGTCAGGTCGACATTGGACGGCGTGAACCCCAGAGCCCCGGCATCCAGGTTCGGCAGGAACGGCGCACTGGCCTCCGCACTCGTGCTTGCCGCGCCATCGGAGACCGTTGCATCGACCGCCACGGCGGCCCCGTCGGCCACCGTGGTCACGCTCGCCGCCCCATCACCGCCCGCTTCGGGAGCCGCCGCGTCGACCGTCGGCTGCACCGGAATGCCGGCGATCGAGAGCAATGCCACGTCCAGCGAATTCGTGGTGTCGTAACACGAAGTGGGCGTCTCGGCGATCGACTCGCAGAGCCCTCCCCCGTTGCAATCGCCCGGCGCCGCGCACGGCTCGCGGCACTGCTGGCCGGCGCTGCAGACCTGGTTCCCCTCGCACGCCACTCCGCCGCCGCAATCACTCTCGACGGGCAATTGGCAAACATTGTCCGTCCCGATACCGCTCGGCACGCAACGCTCTCCGAGGGGGCAATCCGTCGCGGATTTGCACGCGTTGTGGCATCGCGTGAACACGCACAGCAAGGGCGAATTGCAGTCGCTGTTGAGCGAGCAGTTCTGGGCAATGGCCGCCAGTTGGTTATTGCTGCCGCAGCCGGGCGCCATCGCGAGCGCAGCGGCGAAAGGAGTAGCCCATGCGCACAGTCCCTTCCAAACGCGATCACGACGCATCGACTATCTCCTCCGAAATGGCGACCTTGGCTCGCTTACCGTCACTGATCGCCGCAAGCGAGTCAATGCATGCATCGTTGGGTATTCAGTTGCGGACGCACGTGTAGTTCTGCGAAAAGCCACAGGTCTCGACGTAGCCGTCGACGAAGAGCCCCGTGCCGGAGTCGGTCCAATTGAGGGACGTCGGCGACTGCGTCAGCGTCCCGGACGTGTACGTGGGCGTCCACTCGCCGCCGAGCGAGCCGGGTCCCGTTGGTTCCGTCTGCGGGCCGTCGAGCGTCGCCGTCTGGCTGTTCACGATCATGAAGCCCAACGGGACGCCGCCCGGCCCATAATAGGATGTTCCCGTCGTCGTGTCGGTGAGCGACGTGACTGCGGCGAGCACAGAGGCGCCTGCGGAGCTCGTTGCTAGCGTGAAGATGAAGTTGTCCACGTGCGTTCCGTTGGGGCAGTTCTCGACTTGCGCGCCGCTGCAGCTCCACGTTCCGGCGAAGGCGCTGGCTTCGGGCGAGGACGACTCGGGTGCGCCGCCGCACGCGACGATGAAAGCGATGGACCCGGTGAGCACGAACTGAACGATCGATGATGTTGACATGGTGCAGGCGGGTAAAGCACCCCGCGTGCCTGGCCGGCGCGCAAGCAACTTGTGTCTACATATCAACGAGTTCGCATCCGATCGTCGTGTTCGGGCCGGCGGGCCGTGTCCTCCTCAGCCGTCAGTCCCGGCCGACGGCGTCCTTTCGAGAGGACGCCTCCCATGCCACGGAGCCGCATCCGCGTGTGGCGACTTGTGGCGACTCCGCGGCCGTATCGTGAGGCCGACGACGGCGCGGATCACCAAGGTGCTGGCGAGAGGACCGTGTTTGAGGCCAACCGCGTGACCACCCGCGACCACGGCCGCGCGCCCGAGGACAGCGCCGCGCGATAGAGGTCCGTGCCCGGACCGGACAAGTCGGCGATCTCGACGTTCTGCGCACCCTGCGCCATCGCCATACGGCAGCCGAGCATGACCAGAGGCTCGAAAAGCGGGAACACCTCGCTGGCGGGGTCGAGAGCGAAGCGTCCGACCAACGCGCGACGCATGGGAAGAAACGGCGGCTCGAGGACATGAACCGTGAAACTTGCGACCCCGCGGACGGTCCCCGTCGAGTCCACGGCCACCATCGTGGCCGGATCGTGCGTCGCCGCGTCGGTGGCCAGATGGGTGGCGATTGCGCCAAGAAGCGTGGCGTCGATAGCACGGGGGCGATCGAAGCGAGCGTCGCCGGCGGCGCGGCGGCGATCCGCGAGGGTACCTTCGAGGCACGCGATCGCGAGTGCGTCCCCGGGCGACGCGAGGCGCGCCGAGAAGGCACCCGGACCGCGCACCGCGGCCAGCGACGAGATGCGCGCGCTCCACGAGACGGGCGAGTAGCCTACGCGCGCGTAGAAGGCATGGGCTGGGTTAGGCTCGAGCACCTCGGCGGCAAGGACAGAGAGCGGCTGCCTGGCGCACGTCGCGGCGGCGAGGGTGGCAAGAAGCTCGCGCCCGATTCCCGCGCCTCGAGCGCGCGACGCCACGATCAACGACCGCACGTCGCACGACAAGGGCGTCGAGGCATCCGTGCCGTGTTGGTCGAGCCACCCCTCGACCTGACCGCAAAGCACACCATTGTGCTCGGCAACGAGATGGATGTGCCGGCCCAGGGTCGGATGGCCCGCGCGAAGGCGCGCGTCGTCGTCCAGGCGGGACGCGAGCTCTGCATAGACGCGCGGATCGCGCGAGCCGGGATAGCCGCCCCAGCGTTCGTGCGCGTCCCAGAGCTCGCGCCAGAGGGCGGCGACGTGAACCCCCTCGCCGGCCCGCGCCGCGCGTACGATCGTGCGTGCCGCACGGCCTAAGGCGGCCATCGCGCTCCGGCCTCCGCGGGCATCGCGACGTCCACTCGCTCCAGCGAAAGCCCGTGCGCGGGAGCGGTTGTGCCGGCCGCGCCGCGATCACGCGTGGCGATCGCCCGCGAGACTGCGCCCGCCTTGAGCCGCCCGCGGGCCACATCCACCATCGTGCCGACGAGGATGCGGACCATGTTGTGGAGAAACGCGTTCCCGTCGACCACGACGGCAACGAGGCGCGGGTCGGCCTCGGGCTCGATCGCCACGCGCGTGAGCGTGCGCACGGTGTGGATACGAGCGTCGCCCGAGGCGCGTAGACCGGCAAAGTCGTGCGTGCCGCGGGCGCTTTCGGCTTCGCGTTGCAGCGCGACGCGGTCGAGCTCCGAGACCCGCCACGCGCGGGTGCGCCACTCCGGATCGCGGACGTCGTCGACCAGCACCCTGTATCGATAGCGCTTTCCGCGCGCAGCGAATCGCGGCGCGTATCCGGCAGGCACGGCGCACGACGCACGCACGGCGACATCCTCCGGCAGGTGCTGGTTCAAGCCCAGAACCCACCCCCGAGGAGCGATGTCCCGTGACGCGTCGAAGGCGACGAGCTGACCTTGGGCATGCACGCCGGCGTCCGTGCGGCTCGCACCCCGAAGCGGACTGGCGCGGGGGTCCATTTCGAGGACCGCTCCACGAAGCGTCTCCTCCACCGTGCGCGCTTGCCGCTGGGACGCCCAGCCGTGGAACGCGGTGCCGTCATAAGCCACCTGAAGAAGCACGCCCCTCAATCCCGCACCCGAAGGGGGGAGCGCGGGGGTCGGCTCCTCAGGGCTCGCGGGATCCATCGACTCGTCCACTCCCGACCCGGTTTTCATCCCCCCCAACCGTGGAGGGAATCATCGGTCACGGACGGCAGCGTATCCCCGCTGGTTTTCCTCGGCCCTGGTTTCGTCGCCGTCCGATCCGCCGTTCGCAGCTTCACCGGACGGGCGGCTCCCGCACTCGTGTCAGTGTCCTTGGAGAACGAAGGAAAGCGGGACATTCGCTTCCACGCACCCTCCGCGCGGAGCGGGATACGTCGCCGCGCGAAAGATGTTCACCGCACAATTGGCGACGGCCGGCGTACCCATGTCGTTCGACGCGACCGTCGCAGAGCAAACATTGCCCGAGGGACCCACGCGCACCGCGACGCTCACGCGACCCTTCAGCGACGAGTCGAGCGAGAGCGCCTGATTGTAGCACTTGCGAGCTTGGCCCCCGCGGACCGCCAGCGCTTGCTCGAGTTCCGGGGTCGGCACACCCACGCACCGGCCCTCGCAGCCGCCACCGCTCGGCGCGGAGACGACGCGCGGTCCCGGACCCGCATCGACCACTTCTTCGGGAGGAGGCGGCGGGGGAATATCGTCGAGCCTTGGGTTGGACGGTGGCGCCGCGGCCTGGGCAGCCACGGACTGCGCGGGCGGAGGCGCTTCGGAGTGGCTTCCGCGCCCCAGCGCGAAGATCGCGCCGATGCCCAAAAGCAAGAGGACGGCGACAATGGCGTACTTTGCATTGCCGCTCTGGGGCACGCCGGCGGGAGGACGGCTCGTGGGAGGGCTCATCTCGTTCTTGACTCAGTCGGAAGGAAACCCCGCGGCTACGTCCGAGCGAGGCGGCCCCACTATACCGGTTTTGTAGAACGTGAGGGCCGTGTCGCCATACCGGCGCGTTTCGAGCCGGATCAGGGGGGCCACCTCCGGGGGGGGGGTGCGGGCGGCGTGCTCGAGGACCAACCACCCGCGTTCGCTCAGCGCTCCGGCGCGAACGAGGTCCGAGAGCGCCCGAGGAGGCTCGCCCGAATCGACCAGAGACCACGGAGGATCCGCAAGGACGAGATCGTAGGGTCCTGCCGCCGCGATGCGGGGCGCCGCGCGATGCACGTCGGCAAAGACCAGCCGCGCGCGATGGCCGACCCCGAGCGCCTCGATGTTCGCGCGGAGCGCCGCGACGGCCTCCCGCGCCGACTCGACGACGACGACGGTGGCCGCACCGCGGGAGAGCGCTTCGAGAGCCAGTGCCCCCGTGCCCGCGTAGAGATCGAGCACGCGCGCGCCATCGACTGCGCCCGCCGACGCCAGGATCCCGAAGAGGGCCTCGCGCACTCGATCCGAGGTGGGACGCGTGGCCTGTCCGCGCGGAGCGCGAAGTGCGCGCGACCGATACATGCCGCCCGTTATGCGCATGAGTGGGTGACGACGTTAGCATCCCTCGGTTTTTCCGGCCGAGCGCGGGCCCCGGGGCGCTACGCTGAACGGGAGCATGTTGCGCGTCGCCCCGTCCTTCTCGGTGTTCGTTGCCGCGTTTCTTTTCTTCGCTTCAACGGGCGCGCGGGCGCAGGTCCAACCGTGGACCCAACCGCCGCTCTACGTGCTCGCGATCGGAACGGAGGACGCGGACGACGAAGCCGAGGGGCTGACCAACGCGCTCCGCGCGCACATTCGGAGCATGCGGGGATGGTCCTTGGGCGAGACGGCTCAATCGTTCGAGACGCTGGCCATCGCGCTTCGATGCCCCAAAATACCTGACTGGGCGTGCCTGCAGCGGATTGGCGACCAGCTGCGTGCCGAGCACTATATCTGGGGAACGCTGGCGCGGGGACAACGAGGCCAAGTAAGCGTCGAGCTCCACATGTGGAGGCGAGGCGACACCGCGTTGATCGCGAACGCGGCGTACAGCGACGTCCTCAGCGACTCGAACGACCCGCGCCTGCGCGCCATCGCGAAGATTCTCCTCGAAAAGCTGACCGAAACCCAAACGACGGGGGTGGTCCTCATCGCGGCTGGAACGCTCGAAGGCGATGTGATCGTGGACGGCGTGGCGCGGGGATCGCTCAAAGACGGCAGGGCGCGCGTGGTGGTGAGCGAGGGCACGCACACGTTCGAGCTCCGGGGTCCGGGCGTGTACGCCGCTCCCCGTAGGCTGACGGTGGCGGGCGGCACGGATCTGAGGGTCGACTTCGCTCCCGCTCCCGCGAGCGACTTGCCTGCGGCGCAGGAACACCACGAGCGCGTGTCGTACGTACGTCCGATCCTTGCGTACTCGGCAATCGTACTCGGCGCGAGCGCGCTGGTGGTGGCCGGCATCGAGGGACTCGACTGGCAAAAGGACAAGAGCGCCAACGCGCAGGACCGAAGCAGCGTTCCGAGCTCCGTCCGTGACGTGTGCGAGGGTTCGGTCAGCCCGGCCGCGGAGGACGCGTGCGAAAAGAGTCGGGACGCGAAAATGGTGTCGACGTTGGGGTGGGTCTTCGCGACCGCCGGAGTTGCGCTGGCCGGGGCCGGCGCGTGGCTCTTGGCGACTCCGCCGCGCTCGACGGAGCCTGGCGCCGCGGCGAGAGCGCTCCCGTCGATCGAGCTGATGCCAAAATTGGACGCCCACCTACGTTCGCTCGACGTGCGAGTACGGTTCTAGCTCTTGGCCAAGCCGGGTGACTCACTACGAACTACAAGCACGTCGTTGAGTCCGTAGCTCCCGGGGGGCTTGCCGGCGATCCAGCGTGCCGCGCGCAAAGCCCCGTGGGCGAAGACCTCCCGGTTCGTCGCGTGATGAGCGAGTTCGAGTCGTTCGCCCGGTCCCATCAGATGCACGACATGGTCGCCGACCACGTCGCCACCGCGCAAGGCGTGCATGCCAATTTCGGCGTCCGCGCGAGCTCCCGCTTGGCCCTGGCGGCCATGCACCAAGCGCGTGGTGGAGCTGCGCGCGGCGCGAACGACCTCGGCGAGGCGGACGGCCGTTCCGCTCGGCGCATCCACTTTGGCCGCGTGATGCGTCTCGACAATCTCGACATTCCACTCGGCGAGCGCGGCGACCGCCTGCGAAACGAGCTGCGAGAGCACGTGGATGCCTAGGCTCATGTTCGGCTCCCAGAGGACAGGGACGCTGGCGGCGGCGCGGTCGAGGGCGGCGCGCGCGTCGTCACCGAGGGCGGTCGTTCCGCTGACGAGCGCGCTCCCGGCGGCCGCCGCAAAGGGCGCGAGCGCGAGCGTGGCCTGGGGCGCAGAGAAGTCGATCACCACGTCGGCTTGGGCCCGCTCGATGTCGATGAGCGCGTCGCCGACGCACACGCCAATGGGCCCGATGCCGGCCAGCTCGCCTGCGTCCCGTCCCGTGTCGGTCGTGCCGATGGCGCACACGATCGGAATGCCTTGGGCGCGCGCAAGGCGAATGACTGCACGGCCCATCCTGCCGCTCGCGCCGACCACCGCAACGCGCATCAGTGGACGCTCCGCGCGTAGCCATCGAGCGCGGCGGCAATGGCCGCGCGTGTCCCCTCGCTCGCCGCGTAGAGCGGCGGCCTCACGACACCGCTCATCATGCCGCGCATCGCGAGAGCCGCCTTCACCGGACCCGGATTCGCCTCGAGAAACATGGCGTCGTGCACCTGCATGAGCGCAACGTGAGCCCGTTTGGCCTCTTCCAACTTGCCAGCCAACGCGAGACCCGTGGCGCGCACCACTTCGGCGGGCAACACGTTGGACGTCACGCTGATGACGCCGCGCGCTCCCACCGCGATCATGGGCAGCGTCAGCGCGTCATCCCCGCTGAGAACCACGATTCGATCGCGCATCGTCTGTTCGAGGCGGAGCGCGCGGAGCACGTTGCCGGTGGCCTCTTTGGTGGCCACCACGTTCGGGGCCTCGACGCAGATCTTCGCGAGCGTTTCGGGCGCGAGGTCGACCCCGGTGCGCGCCGGGATGTTGTAGATCACGATCGGAATTCGAACGCTCCGGGCGACCTCGATGAAATGGCGCCGCAGGCCTTCCTGCGATGGCTTGTTGTAATAAGGAACGACCACCATGGCCGCGTCGGCTCCAAAGCGCTCGGAGTGCCTCGCGAGCTCGACGGCCTCGCGCGTGGAATTGGAGCCCGCCCCCGCGATGACCTGAACTCGCTTCGCCGCCCGCTTGACGGTGCGCTCGATGACCTGCGCGTGCTCTTCGTGGGTCAACGTGGGGCTTTCGCCCGTGGTTCCACAAGGCACGACCCCGGCGACTCCGGCGGCGACCTGCGCGTCGACGAGTGCGTCGAGCGCATCCCAGTCGACGGGCTGGCCCGGCTCGTCGCAAAACGGAGTGACGAGGGCCGTGTAGGTCCCTTCAATGCGGAGCGCCATGCGCGTGCAGGTTAGGTTGGTCTCGGAAAGATGACCAGTCTTGCCAGTCCGACCGCCTAATCGCTGTGCGCGAAACCCGCGAGCAAAGGGGTCAGCTGCTCGCTCGATCGATCCACCATCGCTTGAATCATCTTCTCGACCGGCGCGGTCGGTTCCGCGAACGACGCGCGCCGCAACCCGTAGCCGTCTGGAGAGAGCGTTTGCAAAATCCTGGCGACGAGTGTTCGGAACCGCAGAAATGCGGATACCGCGCCCTCATCGGGCCGTTGGGCGACGGCGTCGTTGAGCCGCGCCAGATCGGGTCCTCCCGCGTGGGTCGCGAGAAGAACCCGCCGCAGGGTCGCCGCTTCCTCGTCGACGAGCGCCGACAGGAGAGAGGGCACCTCCGGAGAAAGCTTGCTCTTGGCGAGCAAGGTGGCTTCCACCATATAGCGGTGGAGCAAGAGGCAGAGGTACACCGACTGGGGCGGCGGCGGGGCAGGGTCGATCGCGTTCAGGACCACGATGAGCCAGTCGACGAGTTGCCGACCCGCGAGCCCGAGCTCTCGCCCACAGGACGCCTTGATTTCCTTGCCCAAGTAGTGCGCGCGCTCGAGTGCTTCGCGCCGCTGGGTCATCGCGGGCAGCGGCGCATCCGGGGCGCCGAATCGTTTCACGAGCTCGGTCTTGCGCCGCTCGGATTGCACGCCAAGAACGGCCAGGTGGACGTAGACATGAAATGCGGCCACGGCGCGGAAAGTATCCCAGCCGTTCGACCGAGCCGCGCCTCCCAGGTTCCAAATGGCAAGGACGGCCGCGGCGCTGTCTTTCGAGGGCTTATCCGGAGTAAGGTCTTCCGCCATCAGGGAATGCGTGTGGCGAAAGTCGTATAGCTTCTGATGGAGCGACTCGTGGAGCAGATGCTCGGCCACCCACCAGGGATTGCGAAGCATCTCGCGGTTGAGAAAGATCGTGCCGCTAATGAAAAATTCAGAGCACGAGGCCTTTTGCCTCCAGGTACCGACGTGGGGGACGATGACGATCATGTGCGTATGACTGAACACGCTCCGTGCGCACGAGGGCAGGAGCTCACGGAGCAACTTCGCCCCCTGGGTGAGCCTCGCAAGATCGGCCGCGGACGGCGTGCAGAGTGGTTCGCCGTGAAAATTGTCGTGAACGATCTTCCGAAAAGAGCGACCGAACACGTCGTCACGGTGCTCCTCGCCCCAGAGGGCCGCATGGTACGGCTCGGGGCCCAAACGGCGGCCGCCGACCCCTCCCGACTCGAGGGGCCCACCGCGGTGGCCACCCTCCAGGTGACCGAGAGTCGCCCGTAAGACCTCCTCGCATTCGGCAAGCGCGACGCCGTCTTGCGCGCCGTGCCAAACGAGGTGGAGGGCCCGGTGGATGGTGTGGCGCAGGACGGGGTCGCCGACGATGCGGTATCGGCTATCGGGAGCCGCCTGCCCCAGCGCGCGCGAGAGCTCGGCGGCGATGGGAAGCCTTTCTGCTATTTGGCCAAGGCGACTATGATAACGAACCTGCAATTGCTCATGCAGGTAGTCGCTGTCGCCGAAAGGTCGATGTCCGGCCAGGAGCGAATCGAGCGGGTCGGGCGGAGACCGATTCTGCAAGCTCGTCGCGTCGGTCGAGGGCAACGGATCCCGTTGCTCCTGGCGCCGTTTCATTTTTCGCAGATGCGAGCCCATGGATGCTCAGGGGGTCCTCGCGCACCGGAACCCTGTGTTGGCGCTGCGGTCCGTGGGGGCGGAGAGGTACGGATTGGAAGGGGCCAAATAGGTATCGTCGTAACTGAAGCTGCCTCCCGCAATCACCCGGAGCGAGCCTCCTGCCAGCGTCGCGCAATTGGTGCAGGGATCCACGAAGCTGGGAGTGCTCCAATCCAGGTCCCACTCGAAGGCATTTCCCACCAAGTCGAGCTGGCCCCAAAGTCCGGCTCCAAGCGGCGCGCTTCCGACCGGCGCGATGGTCGCCCCACCAAAGCAAGATAAGTGGGCGAGTCCGTTCGGGTAGTAACAGCCGAAGACGGCGTACTCGTCCATCATCCCCGGGTCGGTCGAGCCCC
Organism: uncultured delta proteobacterium; assembly: GCA_963831555.1. Lineage (GTDB taxonomy): Bacteria > Myxococcota_A > Polyangia > Polyangiales > Polyangiaceae > Palsa-1150. Next base: position 48,301 of record CAWHQT010000002.1, on the reverse strand, counting down.
ACGGGTACTCGCGCTCCTGGCTTCCGCCTGCCGCGGCGTACTCCCACTCCGCCTCGCTCGGCAGAAACCCTCCGTCCCAGATGCAGAAGGCGTATGCCTCCCACCAATTCGGGCAGACCATCGGCAGGGTCTCGTTCGCGCCCGGCGTATTCGTCCAGGTGTTGTGGCCCATGGTATCGCACGCGAGGTTCGCGTTCGTCGGCGCGATGTTGCTGTCGTCCGTCGCAACCCACCCGGGCTCGAAGGTGCCTGCGTCAGGGCCGCTGGCAAGGCCTTGACCGTCGTTCAAATGCGTGTGCTTGCCGGACCCCGCCGCCGGCAGCCAGCCCGCGCCGCCGTCGGGAGGCAAGACGGCGTTCACGAACTGCCGGTATCGACCCACGGTGACCAAGTACTTGTCCAGGCGGAAGCCGCTGACGGTCGCAGGATCGGCCTCGTCGACCCCGCCGTCCCCCGGGTTCATGTACGTCCGGTCGTACGTGCCACCCGCCACCTCCGGGCTCGTACAACAGTTTTCGCTGGTCGCTCCGCAGTTGGCCAGACCGGGGCCGCTGGATGCGCAGCTCGCCCCGCTCGCCGTGGATCCCGCGCATGCACCCTCGCTGCACATGCCGGTCGCGCACGGCCAGGGGCTCCCCCACTGCCCGGTCGCGTCGCAGATCTGCACCGCCGCGCTGCTCGAGCACTGCGTCACCCCGGGGGTGCAGAGCCCCGAGTCGAGGAGGGCGCTTCCGTCGCCCGATTCCGGACCGCTCGAGCCGGAATCGGTTGCGTCGCTCGATCCGTTGCCATCCGATCCGGAGCCGCCGTCGCTCGATCCGTAGCCATCCGATCCGGAGCCGCCGTCGCTCGAGCTGTCCGTGGATGGGCCGTCCGGGCCTCCATCGGCCGGGAGACCCGCGCTGGTGCTGCTGCATGCCGGGGCGCCGCAAAGGAGGAAGGCAAGAACGATGGGGCGATCAGTTCGCATTGACTCGGTTCCGCAGTGAAGATGTAACTCGTGACGTCTGGAAAGCCATCGCGGTGATTTTCGCACGATTCGGGAGAACATGCTGCCGCTGCTTGATTTCCGGAGCGCCCGATCGCCAAATCTTGCTGCCCGCTTGCCGCCCCGGATGATTGCGCCGCATGACCGGCTGTTGAATGCTTCGTACGGTCATGGCGTTTGAGGGCCCCCAACCACGTCAGACGTCCCGAGCACGACTCCCGGAACGCGCGGAAGGCGCGACGCGGCGCGACGCTTCACGGCGAGAAGCGTGGCCGCCGAGACCCATCGCGGCATGGCTCGCCGTCCTCACGGCCGCCTGGGCTCTCCTCGACTGTGGCGGGCGCGCGGGGGGAAACAACGGGTCGGCCGGCGCCCTCGACGCGAACTGGGCCGAGTGGCCGATGCCCAATTCCCAGGTGGACGTGACGGCGGGGGCTCCGAACCTGGAGAGCTACACCGTGAACGGGGACGGCACGGTGAAGGACAACGTGACGGGGCTCGTGTGGCAGCAGATGGCGTCCACGACGTTGTTCACGCAGGCAGCGGCACTCGCCTATTGCGCGGGGCTGAGCCTGGGCGGCAGCGCCGGTTGGCGCGCTCCCACCTACGTCGAGCTGGTGTCGATCGTCGACTATGGCAAGCCAAGTCCGAACATCAATGCGGCGGCCTTCCCCGGCGCGCTCGGGGAGGCTTTTTGGTCTTCCACGCCGTATGCCGTCCCCGGCGGCAATGGGTGGGTCGTTACTTTCAATGCCGGCTACGTGGATATCTACGACGTGTCCAGTTCGCACTACGTTCGTTGTGTGCGATGAAGCGCGTTGCCTTTGGTCTGCTCGGCCTTGCGGCCATCGTGGGGCCTATGGTCGCGATCGCGGGTCGTGCGTCCGCGCCGGCCGGGCGCTACCGGATCGCCAACGGCACCGTCTACGATACGAAGACGAGGCTCACGTGGCAGCAATCCATTTCGGCCTCGACGTACGTGCAGGCGGACGCGGCAAGCTACTGCGCGATGCTGAGCCTGAACGGCGGCACGTGGCGCCTCCCCACCGCAAAGGAGCTCATCACGCTCGTGGACGTTTCGGTGGTCTATCCGGGACCGACTCTCGATTCGAAGACGTTTCCAGGCACGCCCGCGGACTACTTTTGGTCTTCAACGCCCTTTCAGGGCATTCCGGACAACGCATGGGCCATAAGCTTCAATTACGGGGGCCCGGACGGTTACTACGTGTCGGCTCTGCACTACGTTCGTTGCGTGCAGTAGCGCCGTAGTCGCTGCCCTCTCGTCTTTTTTTCTTGACGTGCAACCTGTAGAGCGCTCTCGTTGGGCCCGCTCGGGGGCGCCGTGGGGCCTCGCCGGATCAAAGCCGACGAGAGGGCGTATGCGTCTGATCAGCAAAAACAATTGGAGGTTATATATGAACAAAACAGGTATTGCGGTTGGTATTGCCATTGCTTTTTACGGGTTCGTCGACCCGATAAGTCAGGCATCGGCTTCGGAGGGCTCGGTTACGCCGACTCAAGCAAGTACGGCAATCACCGCAAGCGCCGTTCCTCGTTCGGCGGACACGGGGAGCCGGGTTGGCGAGACTACGTCTGTCACTGTGTCCAGGGGCGCGGCGCGCCCCCTTTTCGCGTCAGCTCCGGAGCTCAATGATTGGTTTGAAGAAAGTACCTACCCACCCGATCCTCCCGTCGACGCCTTATCGATCAACAGCGGCGTTTGTGTTCTGAACGGAGTCTTCGGTCAATTTACATCGGCGTATCCAACGGATACGGTGGACATAGTGTGGAGTTCGCCATATTGGGTGGTGCAGGGAACGCCTCCCAACGGCCCCCCCGCTCAGGGAATCGGGATTTATTCGTACTGCGCGCTGTATAACCAATTTGCAAACCCCAACGGTACGCCATACACCGGTTCGGTAACCTGGGTCACGACCCCCTTTGACATTTGGGCGCAGAACGGGGGATACATACAAATTCCGATGACAACCTCAAATTTTTCCTTTAATAATGCGTTTTGCTATATTCGTGGTATCCATGGAGATTGGGCCAAGGGCGGAGTTGCTGAAGTCGAGCAAGTTGGTCCAAACCAGTGGGACCTCTCGCTTCAGTCTCCCGCTTCAGGCGACCCCAAGATCGAGGTGACGGGAGGGTGTATTCAGTTTAATGGAGTTACGAGCACGCTGCCAGTCAGCAAGAGATTTATTTCGGTAGGCAATACGGTGAATACGGGTATACCGTCCTCCGGAACGGGCGGTGAATTATGTGCTCTTGAGTCGATCGCAGGCCCAATGACGAGCGTAGATTCGGGAGTGCAGGTGTTCGACTATCTTACCGGAATCTGGGAGTTACAAACTGGGGCCGGACAGTCAGCTATAGCGCAGTGCCTCCCCTATAAGCTGTGATTCCTTGTCGCCGGCACTTCTGACGAAGGCCCCGAGCGTAGAATTACCCGCGTTCTTTCCGCCATGAGCACGAACTCACGTGACGACGAATCGTGCTCAACGCTCATGCTCTCGGCGAAGTAGGGCTGGATCTCGCGCGCCCAGAACGCATCACACACGCCCGGCGGCATGACTGCTCGCGCCGCCGGTGCGTGCCGCGGGTTCTCGAATGCGTTGCACGCAGAGTCGCCTTTGGCTTGGTCCTGATCGGCCTCGCCGCGAAGAGTGCACCGTGATGCGCCGGCGGTAACGTTCTATAGTGAGGACCCGGATGTTTCTTCGAGACGCCCTGAGCCTCGTGGCCGTCGCCACCCTCGTAGGATGCGGTGGGCAGGTGACCCCTATGGGCTTGACGGACGATGGATCCGCCGCGGAGGACTCTGGAGCCCATTCGCCCCCCGGCTCCGACGACGGCGGTACGTCTACGGGCGACGACTCTACCGCGAGCAGCGTCGATCCCCTCGCCGACGGTGCCCCCTTGGCGCCGACAATTGAGATTACGACGTGTGAAGGCGAACCGCCCGACGCATCCGCCATCCAGGGCATGGGCTTCACGGCACTCAGTCCCGCCGAGTGCGGCGATTCGTTGGGGCCGGCACACCCTGTCGCGTCCGCCGCGGACGTGATGAGTCTCCTGCCCGGCACGTGGTCCGCCTGTGCTGGCCAAGCCTTCGGTATGCCCGTCGACTCCGCGAACGGCGTCGAGCTCACAACCGACGGGCAATACCACTTGCTCGGGACCGGCCCTGACGACAGCCTCGTTTGGCTCGATTCGATCCCTCCGTCGGACGGCGCCGAGGCCGGCGCAGGTGCTGGACCCGCGGCCGACGGCACGTACGATGTCGTCGACGGCTCGGCTGCCTTCGGTCCGGGTACGTTCGAGCTTCAGTTGCATCCTGCGAACGGCGGGGTCTTTTTTGGTCAAGTCGTGGTCACCGATTCGCCGCGTCAGCTGTCGTACGCGGAGCCGAACGCGAGCCCGCAGACGTTTTCGCCGTCCGCCTCGTGGAGCCCCCGCATCGGAGTGTGTGCGTGCTTGGATGTGCAGGCGACGAAAGTCTCCGAGAACGACGCCGTGGGGCTTGCCGCGGCAATGACAGGCCGTTGGCTTTGGTGCGGCAACGAGCCGGTGACGCCCCAACCTTACGCATTTCCGGTGAAAATCCCGTGGTGGCTGAAGGAAGGGCCCGTGATGGGCATCGAATTCTCGAACGATGGGAGCTGGTTCGTTCTCAGCGAAGACGTGACCGGGGCCCTCGTTCCCGGAATGGGGCCGACGGAGCACGGTATGCTCGCGATCGTGGGCAATCCGGAGGGACTCCCTGCCTGGCTTATGGGCGGTGACTTTCTCGGTCCCGAGCCGCTTTCGGTCGAGTTGCAAACCACGACCGGCACCGATTACGCGCAGGCAATCGTGACCGAAAACCCGAGACTACTCCTTCTCAGCACCTTTAATACCGACGGCGCGCTTTCCTATTCAATCTTTTTTCCGAGCCCCTAAAGGCGGCCCGTCATGTCCGTTCGAGGCGCTTCGATCCTCGTGGCTGTCGTCGCAGGCTGCTCTGGGCAGGAGAGCCATATGGCCTCAAACGCCAGCGGAACGGCCGCCAGCGGAACGGCCGCCAGCGGAACGGCCGCCAGCGGAACGGCCGCCAGCGGAACGGCCGCCAGCGGAACGGCCGCCAGCGGAACGGCCATCGATGACGCAGCGGCGCCGTCTGCAGGAAGCGACGACGACGCGGTCGGCGCCGGTGTGGCCGTGGTCGGGTCGCCTCCGCCCGCTACGATTGCCATCATGACGTGCGTTGGGGAGGCATCCGACGCATCGGCAACACCCGACGCGGGCTTCTCGGCGTTCAGCCCCGCCGAATGCGGCGACTCACTCGGTCCCGTACACCCCGTGGCGTCCGCCGCGGATGTGATGGGTCTTCTTCCAGGCACGTGGTCCGTCTGTGCTGGCAAACCCTTTGGGATGCCGGTCGACGCCGCGAACGGCGTGGCGCTCACGAGCGACAGTCAATTCCATTTGCTGGGTCCGAGCGCAGGCGAAAGCCTTCTGCCGCTGGATTCAACGCCCGATCTGGACGCCGGCACGGAGGCCGGAGGCGGGGCGGGACTCTCCGCCAGCGGGACCTACGACGTGGTCGATGGCACGGCGACCTACGGCCCGGGTACCTACGAGCTTCAGCTGCATTCGGCGGACGGCAGCTTTTTCGCGGGTCAGGTCCTGGTCACCGATTCGCCACGCCAGCTGCGGTACTTCGAGCCGAATGCCAGCCCGCAAACTTTTTCGCCGTCGGCTCCGTGGAACCCCCCGCTTGGGGTCTGTTCATGCGTGGACGTGCAAGCAACGAAAGTCTCCGAGTACGACCCCGCGGGGCTTGCCGTGGCAATGACCGGGCGCTGGCTTTGGTGCGGCAACGAGGCCGTGGTTCCCGAGCCGCTTCCTCCGGGGAATAGTGTGCCCCCTTGGCTGCATGAAGGCCCCGTGATGGGAATCGAATTCTCAAACGATGGCGCATGGTTCGTGCTCAGAGAAGACGTGACCGGGAGCCTCGTTCGCGGCATAGGTGCCCTGGACCAAGGGATGTTCCAGATCGTGAGCTCCACGGGGGAACTCCAGACCCTACTGAGGGGTAGCACTCTTGGCGCCGAGCCGCTTTCGATCGAGTTGCAAACGCCGAGCGGCACCGATTATGCGCAGGCAATCGTGACCCAAGACCCGAGGGTACTCCTCCTCAACGCTTTCAACACCGACGGCGCACTATCCTATTCGATCTTTTTTCCGATTCCTTGATTCGGAACGACGGCGCGCAGCGCGATAGCCCCTTGACGCGGGCGCGCCGGGACGAGCGTGTGCTACACACTCAGCATGAACGCGAAAAAATCGAGGCGTGCCGGCGCTACGGAGACGTTCTCCGTTTCGGTCGATGCGGAGACCAAGCGCGCGCTCCGTGCGCTCGCGGACAAGGAGTTCGGAGGAAACCTTTCGGCGCTCGTGACGGACTTCGCCGAAGACGCTCGGCGCCGATTGGCCGCTGGCGCGTATCTCCGCAAGCATCGCATCCCGAAGCTCGCGGCGGGCGAGGCGGATCGGATCCAGGCCGCGATCGATCGAGAAGTCGCGAACGCGCGCAAGCCTCGCAAGCGCGCGGCCGCGTGATCACGACGTACGTCCTCGACACCGGCGCGCTCATCTCCGCTGAACGCGGCAAAGAGCGGGCGGCGCGCTTCCTCCGCCTCGCGCAGATCGGCCGAGCACGCCTCGTCGTCCCCTTGCCCGTCGTCGCCGAGTGGTGGCGCGGGCGCAGCGACGGCCGCGACGCGATCCTCGATGCGACGCGCGTCGTCGCGTCGGTGGACGCCGCCAAGGCGGCCGGGGTCGCGCTCGCGCGGCTGAAGAACGTCGACGGCAAGCTCACCATCGACGCCCTGGTGATGGCGACGGCGGCGCTGCTCGACGCGGTCGTCATCACAGGAGATCCCCGCGACTTCGAGCGACTCGGCGCGCACTTCCCAGGCGTCGTCGTCCTATCGACCTGACCCGCCGGAGGGCGTGGTTGTCAGGGTGACCCTGGTTTCGCACTACGAATCACGGCCTGGCACAGCGAGCGCCATAAAACACATTGCGGCTGCCCGGCGTGTCTCCGTCGCGAATCCACGGAGAGAGGTCCCCGCCTCCGGGGCTGAAATTGCCTCCCCGGATCACGCGGTACGAGTAGTTCAGCAAGAAGACGCAATCGTCGCAGGGCGTCATGTAGGGTGCATCCCAATCCAGGGTCCATTCCGAGAGGTTTCCGGCCAAGTCGAGCTGACCCCATCGCCCCGCGCCCATCATGGGCGTTCCCACGGGCGCGATGTTCGCCACCCCTGTGCAGCTCGCAGACCCCGACGGGTAGTTGCAATCCGTGATCGCGTAGAGATTCGCCGTTCCCGGATCCGTCGATCCCCAGGGGTACTCACGCTGCTCGTCGCCGCCCGCCGCGACGTACTCCCACTCGGCCTCGCTCGGCAAAAAGCCGCCGTCCCAGATGCAGAACGCGTACGCGTCGTACCAGTCGATGCAGTTCATCGGCAGCGATTCATTCGCCCCCGGCGCGTCGGTCCACGTCTGGAATGTCGGCTCGCACTTCAGCAGCGCCATCCAGTCGGCCGCGGTCGTCGGGAGCTCGGGCGTGTCCGATGGGTTCCATCCCGGCTCGTACCCGGAGCCGCCGCTGCTCGCGAGACCCTGGCCGCCGTTCAAATGCACGTGCTTGCCCGCGCCGGCGGACGGAACCCACCCCGCCGCGCTGGCGGCCACGAACTGGCGGAACCGGCCGACGGTTATCTCGTACTCGTCCAAGCGAAAGCCGCTGACGGTCGCCGGAGCGGCCTCCGCCGTCACGCCCGCGTCGGAGGTCATGTACTTTCGGTTGTACGTCCCGCCCGACACGTCGAGGCTCGTGCAGCAGCTATCGCCTCCGGCTCCGCAATGGCTCGTCCCCGGCGCCGCGGTCGCGCAGCTCGCCGGCGTCGGGACCGAGGCGGGCGCGCGGGTGCCACACCCCACGAGACCCATGGTGACTAGAGCCCATCGTCTGGGTCGGGTCGCCACTCGAAAACCTCTTCACGCACTTTGTCACTCTGCACGGTGAAGTCCAACCCCTTGCCACCGCTCGTTCAGTTCACGATCCAGGGTTTGGGCGGAGTATCCGGCCGCACCTTCAGACGACGCAGCGAACCCGGTAGCGCGACGTGACCAGGTCGTAGAGCGCGTCCCCGCGGCTGAAGAAGACGTACCAGCCCTCGAGGCGGCCGCCGGAGAAGTTGGTCGACGTCCAAAATTGCTCCCCCGGAGTGCCGGGAAAGGCGGCGCGGTCGATCATCGGGGCGCCCGCGCGCTCGTCGATCAAGGTCAGAAGCTCCGTGAGCGTCGGAACGCGCCAGCCCGTTTTCCCCCCTAGCGCCAGCCCCGCGCAGTAGGCGCGGGCCGCGTCGAACTTGTATTGGCCGCTCGGCACGGCGCGCTGCCAGGTGAGCCCCGTGGCCACGTCTCGAACGGTGGCGGCGTGGATGTCGTACCGCTTCGGGACCGCAGGATGCGGCGTCGCCGTTCGAACACAGCGCACGGCAAAGCGACTTCGCTTCTCTTCGATCTTTGGATAGCCGAAATAGAAGTACACGTACCAAGCCGAGTCGGGCTCTTCGACGGCGGGCGATGACGTCCAAAACCAGTGGTTCGGCGTCCCCGGGAATGCGTTGACGTCGATGGACGGCTGGGTGCGCGTCCCGTCCAGGATCGACACCAGCTCGATGCGGGACGGAAGCCTCCAGTCGTCGTACCCGGCGAGCGAAAGCTGCTCGCATTCTCTCTCGGCACCCGTGAAGGTCTGAAGCCGCCCCGTGACGCTCCGCTGCCACATGAGACCCGTGACGTCGTCGACCACGACGCCCGGAATCCGCGTGTCGTAGCTTTGCGGGTTTGGGAGGCCGGGCAGATGCGAGTTCGGCATCGGCCACGTGGCCCATGGCTCCACCGGAGCGCGGGGCACGAACGGCCCCTCGTCGGGCCGAGCGCCGCTCAACGCCGCATCGGCCTCCGTCGCGCCGCCGCCCCCGCCGGCGGAGGCCTCGGTACGGACGGGGCTGTCAATCGACGCCTCGGGCGCGCCCGCAGAGCCCCGTGTCTCCCGGCACCCGCTGAGGAGGCACGCCGGGAGAACGATGGACGCTACAAGCGCCGGTCGAAGCAAACGCCGCCCTGCGCGGAAGAAGGCCGACCCCTCGGCCGAACGCTGGAACCTCGCCACGCTTGGCTTTAGAGTGTCTCGCCGGGCGACTGGGCGCGGTACATGAAGGCCTCCGACGAGAAGAGGCTTGCCAGCATCGTGGTCAGAGAGAAGCCCGGCGTCGCGGCTCCCTTCTGGTACGCGCGCTGAAGTGAGCCGATATCGGCGCTGGTCTCGGCCCGCCCGAGCGAGTAGCGAGTCCACTCGCGCGCCATGCACTGCTGCACCTCGGCGCTCTGCGCGAACTGCGGCATCAGATCGATCGCGCTCGTGAAGTTCAGCGTGGCGCCGCCGGGCGTCGTGAAGGTGCCCGCCGAGTTGACCGCGATCCCGGTGTCGGTCGTTCGGTAGAGGCCGTCGCCATCGTAGTGCTCAAAGGCGAACCCGGGCGGATCGAACAAATTGTGACAGCCCTGCGCGCACGTACTCGCCGCATGCATCTCGTACGACTGTCGCGTCGTTCCGTTCTGAATGAAGTTGACCGCCGGCACGTTGGCGGGAGGCGACCCGATCGTCCCGCAAAAGAGCTTCACATAGACGCCGAGTCCCCGGAAGACCGGGTTGTCCACCGCGTCATTGGCGTTCGCGGCCATGTACGCCGTCTGCGTCAGGATGCCAGCGCGCTGGCCCGCAGGGAGCTCGACTTTGGCAAAGCCGGTCGCCGGAACGCCGCTGGTGACGCCGTAAATCGGCGCAAGATCTTGGTTGATGTAGGAGTAGGTCGCCGTAAGCAGCGTGTTGAGCGTACCGTCCCCCGTCGAGTACACGGACGAAAGGAACTGGGTGAACTCCGAGGTGATGCTCGACTGCACGCCGGCCGTGAAAATCGGGCTGGTCTTCCCGAGCGCGGTCAAGTCTCCGAGGTCATGGGTGCCGACGGAGAAGAGCAGCTGGAAGTGGAAATCGTAGAGGGCGTGGGCGGCGTGCCCGGTCGTGTCGGCGAGCAGCCGCTGCGCTTGCGCTGCAACCTGGTCGGCGGTCGCCAGATTGCCGGCCTGGGCCGCCTGCAAGAGCGTGTTGTCCGGCATGCTCTGCCAAAGCGTGGACGCCAATCGTGACGCGATCTGCCACTGCGTCAGCGGAACCAGGCCGGTGGTGGCGTCGACCGTGGGCGCCGTCGGGCCGATCTCCCAGTGGTAAAGGAAGTTCGGCGACTGGATCATGCCCTTGACGACCGCGGCCACAGACTGCGTAAAGGTCAGCCCGAGCCCGCGTACAGTCGTGAACAGCGTCGTCAGGTCGGTCATCTCCGCCGCCGCAATGGGACGCCGGTACGCGCGCAGGCCGAACGTGGTGATGAACGATTGAACGCACGTGGTCTCCGCAGCGGACGTCGCGGGATTCGTGCACGGAATCGACAGGCTCCCCGCCGCGAGAGCGGCATCGACGACCGTGTTCGCGGCCGTGTTCATGTTGTCGACGATCGCCTCGGCGTAGCTGGTCGGTGCGACGAAGTACGTGGTATTTTCGGACGCCGCCGGCCAACCCAGCGTGGGGTCCGTCGTGTTGTTGAGCAGGTCGGACAGGATGTTCGCGTACTCTTCGTACGTGAGCGCCCGCATCGGGAGCACCCCGGCACTTTCCGCCATCAGAGGCGCGGTGGGGCCGGTCGGGATCGAGACCGGAGGCGCGGTGCTCGAAGCCATCGTCCCCGCGCTGCTTCCGCTGCTCGTTCCGCTACCACTTGTGCTGCCGCTTACGCTGCTGCCCGTTGTGGACGCACCGCTGGTGCCATTCGAGCCCCCGTTGCCCGAGCCACTCGAGGACATTTCCGGATTGCCGGGGCCGACGTTGCCCGTGCACGCGCCGAACAGCCCCACCGGCAGAAGTGCGGCGATCGCGAGGGATGACCGCAGCAGTTTTTGAGCTTTCATCGATCGATTTCTCCCGTTCGCACTCGTGGTCAATCTCACGTCGCCTGGCTGAGGGCGAGCAGTTCGGTCCCGTAGGCGGCGCCCGCGGTGCCGCCGTACGTGGTGATGGGGCCCGCGCCCATCGCGTTCACGAGGGCCACCAGCAGGCCGTTGTTGGACGTGCCCGTTGGGACCACGATGCTCCGGCCCAGCTTGAAGTAGCCGCCGCAGCTTCCCGCGAGAATGAAGGGCAGGTTGGTGGTCTCGTGGGTCCCTGTCCGCATGTTGCTCATGCCGACCACGACGCTGCTATCGAGCATCGTCGCGCCCGTCGGATCGGCGACGCTCTTCATCAAGCCGATGACGTAGGCCAGCTGGTCCTGGAACCACCGGTCACAGATCACTTTGTCGGCGACGTTTCGGTGGGAGATGGCGTGGTATGCGTTCACGTCGCCCGTGTTCGCGTCGCCCGGATTGGGCCCCCCCGCCGCGTAGGGGGTGCCGGCCGCGCTGGTGAGCCAGCTCAGGATCATCGTGGACCCGGCCTGATCGCCGATCTGCATGACGACGCACCGGGTGAGATCCGCCGCGAAGGCGGCCACCCCCAGTTCCATTTGCAACTGGGCGATCATCGGAATGTTGGCGTCGACCGTGGAGCCGGTGCCACCGTACGTCGCGGCGACGGTCGGCGCGGTGCAGGCGTTTCCGGTTCCTGCCGTGATGTTTCCACCGATCGCCACGGTGGTGTTCGCCATGGCCAGCCGCGTCTCGATGTTCCTCACGTAGGTGAGATGCTGGTCGATCGACTGTTGATCGGCCGTGCCGACGACCTTGGAGAACCGGTTCACGTCGGCGATCACGTAGTCGAGGATGCTCTTCTGAACCGAGGCCGATTCGGGGTTGACGGGCGGCGGCGCCGCGGGTGCCGTTCCCGTGGTGGTCGGCGCCGGGGCCGGCATGGCGCCCTTGAAGTACGTGTTGAAAATGGTGGTCGGGTCCGTGGTGGGAAGAACCACTTGGCCGGGGCCGTCCCACGACAAGTGGCCGGTGCTGTGCACGAACGCCCCTTGGTTCAAGCTCACCACCCCGCCCGACGCTTTGACCTGCTTGCCGATGAACCGGTCGATCGACTGGTAGCCGGCTGTGTCGGAGTCGGTGGACGAGGAGAACGAGTCGAAGGGTGCGCCGGTCAGCATCCCAGGATAACAGGCGTGGCCCGTTCTCTCGCCGCTGCCCGACATTTGTGAGATGAAGGTGTAGTCAATCCCCTTCACCAACAGCAGGTCGTTCACGTGGGGGATCAGCCCAGCGGTGCCGCTGACGCCGCCCTGGAACGGGGCAAGCTGCCAACTCCCTGGGGTGTTCCCTGCGGTGGCCCAGCTGTCGATGCTGCTCAGCATGCCGTTGGGCCAAGCGAGGATGTACATGCGCTTGATGCCGCCGGCTACGCAGGCCGCATCGGCCTTGTCCGCCTCGAGAAGCGGTAGCAGTGCGAAGCCAGCGCCCATCGCTTTCAGGAGACTGCGGCGCGAGTAACGGAGGTCACGCTTCATCATAACGATAACGTCCTCTTGGGGGCAGGAGCCCGTGCCTTACCACCTTCGGCGAAGCCACGTGGGAGCATCGGTCGGCCGTGCACCCTAACTCTATAAAGCAAAAGGGGACCCCGGGCCCGTTTTGGTTCACCTAGTGACGGTGAACGGTCAAAATGGTTCGGGCCGAGGGCAACGGACTCCACTGGCGCTACAATTTGCCATTGCGCGCGGCAAGAGAGTGCACACTTTCGGTCTTCGTTGCACATCTCCAGCTTGGCTACAGGCGGAAAATGCGGCGGCACCCCGGGCGTCGTGGCAGCAGGGCTGCAACGTTGACGGTCATCGCTTCTCATGAGTCTCGAAGCGCGGGCGCGGGCACTCCGTCGATGCGTGGGTTACTTCGAACGAGTCACCTCCGGGTGACGCACATTCGCCCCAGAATCACGTGAATGCGGCCACGAATGACCTACGTCGGGGCGCGCATTCCCTCGACGCGCTCGTCCATCAAGCCAATGCGCCCTCCGAACGAGGATCGTTCGTCCCACGGATCACGCGAATGCGGGCACGAAGTGACGTACATGGATACGCGCATTCCTCGATGCGCTCATCCATCAAGGGCCGTGCGCCCTCCGCGTGACCCTCATCGGCCCCCTTTCCCGAATGCGGCCACGAATGTCCCTACATCGTTGCGCGCATTCCCTCGATGCGCTCGTCCACAAGCCAAGGCGCCTTCGCGTGCGTTCATTCGTTCGCCCATCCGCGCGATGCACGGCCCTATCGGCGAATAACGGACCTGCGAATCGCGCCGAATGGGCACGCGAATGTCGGCGATGCGATGCACGAACGACCCGGACGGACATGGGATCGACCGGGATGACGCGCCCGCTTCGCTTCGTTGGGGCGCGGCTTTCGCGGATGCCCATGCGCGGAGGCGGGTGCGCGGATCCGGGAAGCATCCGATAGAAAGGCTTGAACTCGTCGTTCCGACCGCGAACCTTTACAAAGGGCGCGGCGCCTCTATGCTGCGGCCCCCAAGAACCCCGCCGCAGCCTTTCACCGGGTGCGGCTTTTCGCGCATGGCGGCAACGATGCCGTACGGCGCCTATCAAGAGGGCTGAGCGATGTACGCAGTGTTCAAAACGGGCGGAAAGCAGTACCGAGTCGGGGCGGGCGACAGGCTTCGCGTCGAGAAGGTCGCCGGCAACGTGGGGGACGCCGTCACCTTCGATGAAGTTCTCCTCGTTCAGGGGGCCGGCGAGGCGATGAAGCTCGGCCGTCCTCTCGTGGGGGGCGCCAAGGTCGAGGCCAAAATCGTTGCGCAGGAGCTCGGGCCCAAGATCGTGATCTTCAAGTTCCGACGGCGAAAGAACTACCGCCGCAAGACCGGGCATCGACAGCCGTACACCGCCCTCGAAATCATGAACATCGTCGGCTAAAGCCGTTGAACAGCGCAAGGATTTGTCATGGCTCACAAGAAAGGTGCAGGCAGTACCCGCAACGGACGCGATTCGAACTCGCAGAAGCGCGGCGTCAAGGTCTACGGCGGCGAGCGGGTGACGGCCGGCAGCATTCTCGTGCGGCAAGTGGGAACGACGATCCACGCCGGCAAGAACGTGGGGGTCGGCAAGGACTACACGCTTTTTGCGCTGGTCGACGGCGTCGTGACCTACGAATGGCGCACGCGAGCGCAGCGCAAAGTGTCCGTCTATTCTTGAACGGATTCAACGGCGAGCGACGCGAGTGCTCGAGGTGGAGCGGCATCGCTCCCCTCGACGCGACGTGCGACCCGTTCTGTGGAGCGGAGCCTTGCCGGAGGCAAGGCGGAGCGAGACCTCAGGTGACCCGGGTGACTCACACCAAGAGCGTCTCTTCCTGCTGGGGAGCTCGAGAAGGAGCGGCATCGCTCCCCTCGACGTGACGGGCGACCCCGTTCTGTCGAGCGGAGCCTTGCCGGAGGCAAGGCGGAGCGAGACTCAGGATAACCCGGGTGACCAAACTAGAAGAGCCAACCTGGCTTGTAAGAAGGGCCAATCTGGTCCATCCTTTGTTCGAATATGACTTTCAACTTCGACGCGCTGGGTCGCGGACCCACCGAGGCCACCGTGCCTCGCGTCGCGGAAGCCGTGTCGCCCGGCAGCGGCGAGGAGAGTGGGGCACGTCGCAGGGCGCTGCTCGTGGGCCAGCCCAACGTCGGCAAGAGCGTGGTCTTCGGTGCGCTGACGGGCACGTACGTCACGGTGAGCAACTACCCGGGGACGACCGTAGAAGTCACCCGCGGACGCGCTCGTTTCGGCGATCTGCTCTGGGAAGTCGTGGACACGCCGGGTACGCACAACCTCGTTCCGATGAGCGAGGACGAAGCCGTCACCCGCGATTTGCCGATTTCCGAATCACACGACGCGCTAGTGCAAATCGGTGATGCGAAGAACTTGTCGCGCACGCTGCTTCTCACGTTGCAGCTCGCGGAGCTCGGCATTCCCTTCTGCCTCGATCTGAACATGCTCGATGAGGCGCGGGCGCGCGGTCTGACGCTCGATCTCGCCGAGCTCGAGCGGGAGCTCGTGGGCGTGCGCGTGAACGCGTCGACCGCAACCGAAAATGAGGGCCTCGAGCCCGTTCGGGATTACCTCGCGTCCTGCGCGCCTACGGAGCACGAGGAGGTCCGCGCGCCCCTCGCTTGCGCCCCTCTCTTCCCCGACGACGTGGAAGCCGCCATTGCCGATGTCGAGGCCCGCATTGCCGGGCCGCAATCGGTGGCGAAGCGCGCCGTCGCCACCATGTTGCTCGGCGGAGAGCGAGGCGTCACGGGACGGCTGATTGTGAGGGCGGGCGAAGAGGCGAGTCGCATCGCGAAGGAGCGTGGCGCTTCGCTCGCGCGCGCGCACGGCGTGCCGGCCTTCGCGCTGCTGAGTCGCCTCCGGCTGCAGCGCGCGCAGGCGATCGTGCGCAAAGTGCAGCGTCGCGACACCGGAGCGGCCGTTCGTGGACACGAAGGGCACGCGGGGTTCGGGCCCTCGATCGCCATCGGCGCCGCCGCGTCTTTGCTTTCCGCGCTCGTTTACGACGGCGCGATCGACCGGACGCGCGTCGTCACCCTGCACGATCCCCTCGCGAGCTACGGGTCCATCGACGTCGCTTCCCGTCTTCTCTCGCGCAATCTCTTCGCGCACTGGAGCGCGCCCGCCCTGGCGCTCCTTGCGGCGACGGCGGTCCTCGGTTCGATGCTCGTTCGGGAGCACGCCCGCACGCGCGCGGGCGCGTGGAAGCTCGTGGCGGCCTTCACGGCCGGGTGGGTGACCTATTGGGCCGCATCGCTCCTCGAGGCGATCGCGACCCACCATTACTCCGCGTTGCCCGTTCACCTCGGGGCCATCGTCGGGGTCGGGGCACTCGCGATGGCGCTCCGGGCGGGGCACACGCGCGACGCGGCGCTGTCCAGCGCGATCGGTCGGGCTGCGACGCATCCGGCCTGGGGCCTCGGTGTCCTGGCGATCGTTCTCTTGCTTGCCTACAAGGTCGTCGGCGTATTCGGAGCCGGGACCGCGGTAGATTTCATCGAGAACCGGATTTTCGGCAGCACCGTCGCACGCGTGACGCTCGACCACGCCGTCTCTCCGGACGCTCTCGACGCGAACGACACGGCGGACGAAGGGGCCGAACGGCTGGTGGCCCTCGCCGATGGGCCGGCCCGCCTGCGCCTGGTGGCGCAAGTCAAGCACGCGGGCGCGTACACCCCCGATCCCTCCGCGCGCATCGACGTGTATCCCCAGGGTCTACGTGGCTCCGGGGACGGCGGCGCCGTCATCGTTCGGGACGCGCCGCCCGGAGCCGAGGCGCGGGTGTGGACGGGGTACTTGAACCGGTGGGCCTTCGCGCTCTTCGCCTGGATCGGCGTGCCTCTCGTGACCGCGTTTTTCGTGGGCCCCTACGGGCTTCTCACGATGGGCGTCACCTATGCCGTGGCGATCGTGCTGCCGGTCGTCGCAACCTTCTTTTTCGTTTTCTCGATGCTCGAGGACTCTGGATATTTGCCCCGCCTGGCCATCATGGCCAATCGGGGCCTTCGCAGCATGGGCCTCAATGGTCGGGCCGTTCTACCCATGGTGCTGGGCCTCGGTTGCGACACCATGGCCACGCTCACGGCGCGCATCATGGAGACGCGCAAAGAGCGGACGCTCGTCACGCTTCTGCTCGCCCTGGGCGTTCCATGCTCGTCTCAGCTGAGCGTCATTTTTGCTCTGATGCAGCGCACGTCGCACGTCGCCACGTTCGTTTGGCTCGCGGTCGTCGTCGGAACGTTGCTCGGCGTCGGATGGGTCGCCGCGCGTGTGCTGCCCGGCGAGACGAGCGATTTCCTGCTGGAGATGCCGCCCATACGCCAGCCGATGGTGCGCAATCTCCTGTCGAAGACGATGGCTCGTCTCGAGTGGTATCTCAAAGAGGCGGTGCCCCTCTTTTTGATCGGCACGGCGCTACTCTTCGTACTCGACGCGACGCACTTGCTCGTGTTCGTTCATCGCGCGGGCGAGCCCGTCGTGCATCATATTCTCGGCTTTCCACGCGAGGGCGGCGTGGCGGATCGGGTGAGCGAAGATCTGCTGGTGGGGTTCTTGCGGCGGGACTTCGGCGCCGCGGGGATGCTCGATTTGGCTCGCGCCGGCAAGCTCACCCCCGCAGACGTCGCGGTCTCGATGGTCACGATCACGCTCTTCATTCCGTGCATCGCCAACGTGTTCATGATGGCCAAGGAGCGCGGATGGAAAGTGGCCGGCGCGATGAGCGCGTTCATCTTTCCCTATGCCATTGCCGTCGGCGCGTTGGTTCGATTCGGTTTTCGAGTGCTCGGAGGCTGAAATGATCGAGTGCAGCATGTGCGGACATTCGTTTACCCCGGAGGAGGGCGCAGCGTGCCGTAGCGGCTGTCCGGTGGCGGGCTGCGGAATGGTGACCTGCCCGTCGTGCGCGTTCGAGTTCCCGCCCGCATCGAAACTCGTGGCATTCGTGACCAGTCTCGTGCGTCGCCGCCCCCAAACGGCGCAGTCCGCTGCGCCGCGCTCCCGCGCCGGGGGGGAGAACCGCGGATGACCATGCGCCTCGTGACCTGCCGGGCCGGCGATCGTGTCATCGTCGGCATGATCGAAGCGTCCGCCGCGCGCATCGACCGGCTTGCCTCCCTCGGCATCGTGCCGGGCGTCGAACTCCGCGTGCAGCAAACTCGGCCCGTGGTGGTCGTCGAATGCGACGAAACGGTGCTCGCGCTGGAGCGCGAGATCGCCGCGGGGGTGGTTGTCGTGGCGGCGTCGGACCGGACCGCCGCGGCAACCCTTTCGCTTGGCTAGCTTCTAGCTGGGCTTCGAGAGGCACTCGTGCAGATTCGATTCGCAACGTACGCGCGCAGGGGCATGAAATTCGCCCTCACTTCCCTATTGCCATGGCTTTGTGCCGCCGCGTGCGCGCCCGCAGAGTCGGCGCGGTCGTCTCCGAACGAGACACCTCTCATCGCAGAGATCCACGTGCAAAAGTGTGGCAGCTGCCACGCGCTTCCGGCGGCGAAAACCAGATCGCGGCCGTACCTCGAGCAAGCCTTGTCGCGGCATCGTCGGCGGGTAAGGCTCACCGATGAGGTTTGGCGCGCGATGCTCGACTACCTCGCGGCCCCCGGCGACGTCGCCCTCCAGATACCGCACTAGCGGGGCTTTTCGGTCGGATCAGGCATGAGTCACGCATGGCAAGCGACGCCAAGACCCGAAGTCCGATCGCCCACTCGCCCTTGCAGGCCCGTTCGCAGCTGCGTCCAGGACTCCGGCTGCAGATCGTCATGGCGCTGGCGGGTCTCATGCTCTTGTCTTTCGGACCCCTCTTTTTTGCCGTGGCAAGCCTGGCGCGCGTCACGGCCGCCGGGGCGCGGCAAGAGTCGGCGCGGGCGGTCGGGCGCGCCATCGCTGCGCACCTGGGTGACGTGCTGGGCAAAAGCCAAACGGACCCCGGCGCGTTCGCGCGCGCTCTGCATTCTCACGTCGGCCCAGACGTCGACGCGATCTGCATCCTGCGGCATGGAGACTCGGTGCCCTCGTGCGAAGGGGATCCCCTCGACGTCGCGGGGATGCGCGCATCTGCGCTCGAGTCCACGCGCACTCTGCGCAGGTCCGGCGGGCGCGTCCTCGAAACCGTGACGCCCACCGAGAATGCGGCGCTCATCACGCAGGTGCACCTCAGCGCCGACGGAGCGGTTCCGCTCGTGCGGCCTGTGGCGCTCTACATGACGGTGTTTGGACTGGCGCTGCTCGTTTTTGCGTACTCCGCGCTCACGCGTCTCATCGTGAGGCCTGTCGATCAGCTCGTCGAAGCCGCAGATCGAGTGGCCAGCGGGGCGAGGACTCTTCGCGTGCCGGGCGGCGGCCCGCGCGAAATCGTCGAGCTGGGCGCGAGCTTCCAAGCCATGGCCGAAAAGCTCATCACCGAGGAGAGCGCCCTTCGACTGAAGGTTCGCGAGCTCACGGAAACGACGACAGAGCTGACGCAAACGCAAGCCCACCTCGTGCAAAGCGAACGAATGGCCAGCGTCGGGAGGCTCGCCGCCGGACTCGCGCACGAGATTGGCAACCCGGTCGCCGCGCTCATCGGAATGCTCGACCTCCTTTTGGCGGGCGATCTTCCCCCGGACATCGAGCGAGACTTCCTCCGGCGCATGCGCGGTGAGACCGAACGCATCCACACGGTCGTGCGCGATTTGCTCGATTTTGCTCGTCCCGAAGAACTCCCACGGATCGATGGCGCATCGCAGCCGCCCGCAGACGTACGGGCGGTGATCGAGGATGTCGCGGGGCTCGTCCGCCCGCAGAAGGGGTTTCAACGAGTGGATCTGGAGGTCAGCGTCGATGGGCCCCTGCGCGTGACGCTCGCGGCGCCTCGGCTGACCCAGGTGCTCCTGAACCTCGTGCTCAATGCCGGCGCGGCCCTCGCCTCGCAAGACGGGGAGGGCCGGATCGCGGTCCGCGCGAGCGCCGCGCGCGAAGGCTACGTTCGAATCACGGTCGAAGACGACGGTCCCGGAATCTCACCCGCTGTGCGCGACCGCCTCTTCGAGCCCTTCGTAACCACCAAGGCCGTGGGTGAAGGCACGGGGCTCGGCTTGGCGGTATGCCGCGGCTTGGTGGAATCGGCGGGCGGTGAGATCGGGGCCCTGCCGTCGCGGGACGGGGGCGCGTGCTTCTTTCTCGTTTTGCCGTCCGCCCCTCCGTGACCGCGGTCGGAAGATGGCGAGAGGGTCAAATCTCCAGCCATCCCGTTACCGCCTGCACCTCGAGGCCTGCGGCCCCGATCGCGTCCAGGATCGCGGGGAGCGCGCGCACGGCGGCGGGCTCCCGATTTCCTCGCTCGGGCGAGTCATGCAAGAGCACAATGGCCCCGTCATGCAGATCGCGACGAACGCGGGCAACGACGTCGGCCGGCCGAACCCCAGCGACGCCATCCCTGGCGCCGACTGACCAGCCCACGACGACGAGGTCCAGCCCATCGGCCACGCGTGCAATGGCAGGATTGGTATGACCGATGGGCGGGCGAAAGAGCAGGGGACGGCGCCCGGCAATGCGTTCGAGCACCGCGATGGCACGCTCCAGATCCTCGCGCACGCGCCGCTCGCTCCGAAGCGCGAAGAGGCGATCATGTTCGTAGGAATGGATGCCCACCGAATGGCCTGCCTGGAGAATCGCCCGAACGAGGTCCGGGTGAGCTTCGGCTTTGCGGCCGATGACGAAGAACGTTGCGACCGCGTGGTGCCGGGCGAGCACGTCGAGGATTCGCGGTGTCCAAAGGGGATCCGGGCCGTCGTCGAAGGTGAGCGCGACGCCACGCGCACCACGGGGTCCTCGCACGATCGCATCGACGAAAACGCGCCAGCGCAGGACGAGGACGCCCCCAAGCAGGAGCGTCGCATATCCAAAGAGCGCCAATGCCGCCCAAAGCAGGGGTGGGGGCTGCGTCAGCAGTGCGCTGGCCGCGAGCCCCAACACGCCTGCCGTTGCGCCGTACAGCGCGAGCCGTGCCGGGGGCATCAACGTTGGGTGCGCTTCGGAGCCTCGCCTTCTTGACGTGACGAGCCGCCCTCATCGGCCTCGTCACGCGCACGCGATGCATTCTGCGCTCCGTTCGCCCGCTCGAATGCGATGCGCCTGCGCTCCGGGGGTTTCTTTTCTTCGGGCTCTCCGGTGTTGTCGAGTTCGAAGAGCGCCCCCAACGTGGCCGCGATGAGCGGAAGCGACGCGGCCGGGAGCGATCCGATGGCGGCCGGGCCTCCCGGACCCAGGGTGCCCAAATCGAGGGCAACGCCCCCGCCCCACTGACGAAGAGCGAACATCGCCCCCGCCCCGAGCAGTGCGCCCACCACAGCCTTGAGGCCCGCTTCGATCTTTGCGCCCGATGTCCAGATGGGCTTTCCCGCGACCAATCCCGTCAGGACGCCGGCAAGCGCCGAAGCGAGATAGGCGAACGCGATGCCCCCCGTTCCATCGAACGAGGTCGACTTGAGGCCGAACACAATGCCGCCGGCAAGTAACGCGCCGACCACCGAGCCGAGCACGAAGCCAAGGAGGAGTCGGCGGAGCATCGAGCCTTACAGGGTGGCCATGCGGCCAGGCGACGTCAACGCACCAAGACGCGCGGAAAGGCGCGTACGCCGCTCCTCACGCCGTCGACGCGAGAGGGCAAGCTCGAGCGCGCGCGGGTCGGAAACAAGCACGACGAGGCGCTTTCCGCGCGTAACGGCCGTGTAAAGTAGGTTCTTGCTCAACATGATGAAATGGGTCGTCAGAAGCGGAATGACGACGGCCGCGTACTCGCTCCCTTGCGCCTTGTGCACCGTACACGCATACGCCAAGACGAGGTCGTCGATCTCCCTCGCTGCAAAATCGAGCTCGCGCTCGTCGAAACGCACGGTCATCGTGTCGCCTTCCGGATCGATGCTGGAGACGATTCCGACGTCGCCGTTGAAAACGTTCTTGTCGTAGTCGTTGCGAAGCTGCATCACTTTGTCGCCCGCGCGGTAGACCCGCGCGCCCCGCAGCAAGGAAGGGCCGCCAGGATTGAGCGAGGCTTGCAACGCCTGGTTGATGGCGATTGCGCCGGCGGGACCCCGGTTCATGGGGGTGAGGACCTGCACGTCGCGCACGGGATCGAGACCAAAACGCTGTGGAATGCGTGATGTCACGAGATCGACGATGGTCTCGCGCGCTCGCTCGGGATCGCGCCGCTCGACGATGAAAAAGTCTGCTTGGGCATCCCGCGGCGCACCGATGGGCGGCTCTCCATTGTTGATGCGGTGGGCGTTGGTCACGATGAGACTCTGGGCCGCCTGGCGGAAAATGTGCTGCAAGCGCACGCACGCGGCCGCCCCGGATGCGATGACGTCGCGGAGCACCGCACCGGGGCCGACGCTCGGGAGTTGGTCTACGTCTCCGACCAAGAGAAGACGAGTTCCCGGCGCGATCGCTTGGGCGAGCGCGTCGGCCATCGGCAGGTCGAGCATGGAGGCCTCATCGATCACCACGGCCCCCGCTTGCAGCGGTCGGTGTCGATTGCGCTTGAACGTCGATAGCTTCGGATCGAACTCGAGGAGCCGATGGAGCGTCACCGCGTCGATCCCGGTGGCTTCCGCCATTCGCTTGGCCGCACGCCCGGTCGGCGCAGCAAGACGAACATCGACACGGGAGCGAGAAAGAACAGCGAGAATGGCTCGCACGATCGTCGTCTTGCCGACGCCGGGTCCCCCGGTGATGACGAGCATCTGCCGCCGCGCCGCCTGCTCGACGGCGCGCCGTTGCTCCGCGGCGAGTTGCACCCGCGCATCGGCTTCGAATGCGCGGATCGCCTCCGCGACGCCGTCGAGGGATCGTCCCGGGGCGGCGGCAATTTCCACGAATCGTGCGGCGAGCCGGACCTCCGCGGCATGAATCTCGGCGGCAAACATCGCGGCGTCGCCGTCGGGATCGGCCGGCTCGACCACGATCCGTCCGGCGATCGCCATCGCGTCGACCGCTTGGGCCATCCGCGCGACAACCGTTCCGTCGAGTTCGTCGAGGCCGAGCATGTGAATGGTGCGCTGCGCCATTTCGCGCTTGCCTGTCCATGCGTGGCCGGCGTCCGTCATGTCGTGCACCACCTGCAACAAGCCGGCTTGCATTCGCTCGAGCGAATCACGGGCCACGCCAATCGTGGCCGCGATTCGATCGGCCGTCTTGAAGCCGACCCCGCGTACGTCGAGGGCCAGCCGGTACGGATCGCGCGAGACCGCGTTCATCGCGCTGGCCCCGTATCGCCGGACGATGCGCGCGGCGAGCGACGGGCTCGCGCCGTGCGACTGCAAGAAGACCATGACCTCGCGTTGTGCCCGCTGCTCGCGCCACGCTCGCTCCACGGCGAGACGCCTCTTGCCTCCAAGCCCCTCCACCTCACGGAGCCGTTCGGGAAACTCGTCGAGCACCCCGAGTGCCTCGAGCCCGAACGTCGCCACGATGCGCTGGGCGAGCTTGGGACCCACGCCTTTGATGAGGCCCGAAGCGAGGTACCTCTCCAGACCCACGAGGGTGTCGGGGGCGAGTTCGATGAACGAGGCGGCCTTCAGCTGTTCGCCATGTTTCTGGTCCTGCTCCATTTGTCCGCGGATGCGCACGCGCGCGCCGACGGCCGTCGCCGGGAAGCTTCCGACGACCGTCAATCGCTCGCCGCGGCCGGCCACCGTGAGCTTGATCACGCGAAAGCTCGACGTCAGGCTCTCGAACGTGACGCGCTCCACGATCCCTTCGACCACCGTCTCGGCGGGTGCCTGGGCATGCGGTGTCGGGTTCTTCATCGGGGTCGGGCGGACGGTGGGCGGTGTCACTGGAATCGCAACGTCATCGCCGCGCGGGGCGGCCCCCGGCTCGGAGGAGCCCCCAGCGCCGGACGGCCGCGATCAACGCCCCCAAGCAGCATGTCGACGCTCCAGGCGACCGCGAGGCCGGCGAGCGTACCGATCGCGTCCCACGCAAAGTCCTTCCATGAGGGGTCTCCAAGACCCGCGAGGTCGAGGAGCTCCTTGCCGGCGCCCGCCCCCAGGGCTACCCCGCCGCCGATGGCCAGCGCTTCGCCGCGGGCATCGACGAGCCAAGCGGCGCTCACGGCATAGCCCACCGCCGCAATGCCCGCACTTACGTCGAAGTGAAGCGCTTTGTCGCGCGCGATCCAGGGATCCGGAGACGGATTGGCGGCGACCGACCGACCGGAGGCCGTGCATGCGGCGGCGGCCAGTGCGAAGGCGGCGAGCTTTTTCATGGCCTGGTTAAAGACCCTCGTCACCCTGAGCGCTTCGCTCCGGCTCGACTCGCTTCGCTCGCTCGCCTCCGCTCTCGCAGCCTGGGTCGCACGGCACGTCGAAGGGAGCGATGCCGCTCCCTTCGAGCGTCCCAACAGGAAAAGACGAACCCGGGGCACGCCTCGCAGCCTGGGTCGCACGGCACGTCGGCCCAACAGGAAAAGACGAACCCGGGGCACGCTGTAGTTTAGTTACAGTTAGAGACCCCTGTCACCTCAAGCGCGTGGCGCCGGCTCGACTCGCCTTCGCTCTCGCAGCCTTGGTATTCATGGAACGTCGAAGGGAGCGATGCCGCTCCCTTCGAGTATCCCAGCAGGAAAAGACTCTCTATCCTGCGTCGCGTGCCCGGCCTCGGGCGGAGGGCTTTTCAGAAATCGCCGTGTCCGTGACCCGCATGCGCGCCAGCGGCGCCGCCGCCCTTGTCTTCCTTCGGACGCTCGGCCACGAGGCACTCCGTGGTGAGCATCAGACCGGCGACGCTCGCCGCGTTCTGAAGCGCCGTGCGAACGACCTTTACGGGATCGATGACGCCCATCGCCAGAAGGTGGCCGTACTCGTCCGTTGCCGCGTTGTACCCGAAGTCGTCCTTGCCCTCGCGGACCTTGTTGACCACGATCGACCCTTCGAGGCCGGCGTTCTGCGCGATCATGCGCAGCGGCTCCTCCAGGGCGCGGCGGATGATTTGCACTCCGAAGCGCTGGTCGTCGTCCACCTTGAGGTTCTCGAGCGCGGCCTGGCCGCGTAGCAACGCCACGCCGCCACCGGCCACGACGCCTTCTTCGACGGCCGCACGCGTCGCGTGGAGCGCGTCTTCGACGCGGGCCTTCTTCTCCTTCATTTCCGTCTCGGTCGCCGCACCCACCTTGACCACCGCGACGCCGCCCACGAGCTTCGCCAGACGCTCTTGGAGCTTCTCGCGATCGTAGTCGCTCGTCGTCGTCTCGATCTGCTTGCGGATCTCTTCGATGCGGCCCTTGATCTGGGCTTTGTCGCCGCCACCGTCCACAATCGTGGAGTTGTCCTTGTCGAGCGTAATCCGCTTGGCGCGACCCAGGTCGCTGATCGTGACGTTCTCGAGCTTGAGCCCGAGTTCCTCCGCGATCACCTGGCCGCCGGTCAAAACGGCGATGTCTTTGAGCATCTCCTTGCGGCGGTCACCGAACCCAGGGGCCTTCGCCGCAGCGCAATGAAGGGTGCCGCGGAGCTTGTTGACGACGAGCGTCGCCAGCGCCTCGCCCTCGATGTCCTCGGCGATGATGACGAGCGGCTTTTGGCTCCGCGCAATCGCCTCGAGCACGGGCAGAAGATCCTTCATGTTCGAGATCTTCTTCTCGCTGATGAGAATGTACGCGTCCTCGAGCACGACCTCCATGCGCTCAGGGTCGGTCACGAAGTAGGGGGAAAGGTACCCGCGGTCGAACTGCATGCCTTCGACCACTTCGAGCGTCGTCTCCGCCGTCTTGCTTTCCTCGACGGTGATGACACCCTCCTTGCCAACTTTCTGCATCGCCTCCGCGAGCTTCGATCCGATCTCCTTGTCGCCATTGGCGCTGATCGTACCGACGTTCTCGATCTCTTTTGGATCCTTGGTTGTCTTGGCGATCTTCTTCAGCGCCTCGACGACGGCCCCGACCGCCTTGTCGATACCGCGCTTGATCTCCATGGGATTGTGGCCCGCTGCAACCAGCTTGCTTCCCTCACGGTAAATCGCCTGAGCAAGCACCGTCGCGGTCGTCGTGCCGTCACCGGCGACGTCACTCGTCTTGGAAGCCACTTCGCGCACCATCTGCGCGCCCATGTTCTCGAACCGGTTCTCGAGCTCGATCTCTTTCGCGACGGTTACACCGTCCTTCGTCACGGTCGGCGAGCCGAAGCTCTTCTCGATCACGACGTTGCGGCCCTTGGGGCCGAGCGTGACTTTGACCGCGTCGGCAAGCGCATTGACGCCAGCGAGGATCAGGTTGCGTGCATTTTCGGTATAAACGATTTCCTTGGCAGCCATTTTTTTCACGTCCTCTGTAAAATAAAGTCTTTCGATACGCGGAGAGTGGTCGTCACTTCTCGAGAACGCCGAGGATGTCATCCTCGCGCAGGATCAGTCTGTCCTCGCCGTCGACCTTCACTTCGGTGCCGCCGTATTTGCCGAAAAGCACGCGATCGCCGACCTTCACGTCGAGTTTTCGCACGCTTCCGTCCTCGAGGACTTTGCCGTTACCGACGGCGATCACTTCGCCCTCGATCGGTTTTTCCTTCGCGGTGTCGGGGATGATGATTCCCCCCTTGGTCTTCTCTTCCTCTTTCACGCGCTTGACAATGACGCGGTCGTGAAGCGGACGAATGCTTGACATGTGGATCTCCTCTAGATGTGGGTAGGCCCCGTGGGGCGCGATGCAGCGGCGAGAGCCCGGAGCCTCTTCACCCGGTCAGGGAGGAGGAGGTCACCCGCGGACGCCGCCATGGACGACTCCGTGTTGATTGTTGGCACTCATAGGAAAGGAGTGCCAACCGTCGGCGCGGAAAGTAACCCCTGCACGTGAGCCGTCAAGGCCTGCCGACGCGGGTTGCGATCCAATTCCTAAGTCGTTGGAAGAGCTAAGAGTTATGGCGCATGGCGCCGGCACTGCGCAAGCGATTAGCACTTGTACCCACACCCTGCCACGCTCATTCGCCACCCCCAGGTTTCATTCCCGATCCAAATTGCGCCGAGCCCGGTTGTCTCGTACAAAATAGGGACGACAGGAGTCAAAGCGATGGCAATCGTAGCGGCGCACTCCGTGACCCACTTCTTCGACGAGGTCGTCGAAGACTCGATTCGCCAACGCGGCATGGAGGCAACAGACGGCGCCACCCGCTACCTCGTCGCGCTCCTTGCGGACTACGCGCACCCCGACAAGAGAGCGGGCGAAACGCTCGAGCGCTCCTTGACGCTGCTCTACGACGAAGCGATCAACGCCCCCGACCCGGGCGATCGCTTCGAACGCCTGCGCAGCATCGGAGACGGAGTTCTGTACGGGTGCGGCTTCTTCCGAGATCACTTCGAAGCGCGGGGGGTCGACGCGAAGTACCTACACGGCCTTGGAACGCGAGCCTACGGAGGCGCGAGCGGAATGCTCAGGCGGCGCCCCGAAGAGCCCGGGCCCGACCTCTTCGGGGAGCTGGCCGAAAAGTTCGAGGCTTTCGTGGCCGTGGTCGCAGACGTCGCCGACGCTACCGTCGCGATGGGCACGGAGACCTCGCGCGGGTTGCTCAAGGTCTACGAACGATGGCTCAAGACCGGCAGCGACCGATTGGCAACGGTGCTCACTTCGCGCGGTGTGGTGCCCACGCGCGGCCCTTGGGGCACGGTGCAGTGACGAGCGCTGCCCTCCTCGCGGGTAACGGGGCGTTACTCGTGCGCGAGCGGGCCTTGGCCTCGAGGATTCAGCGTGCCCTCGAGCTCGTCTACAGGCTTGAGCGCGTCGCCGACGTCGTGGATTTCGTCCAGGGAGCGGAGCTTGGCGAGCGGGAGGCACTCCTCTTGAGGAAAGGGGAGGACGGTGGCCTCGAAGTGACCGTCCAGCTCCCCCGGCTCGAAGCGAACGCCGAACTCGACACGCTCTGTCAGATCATCGAGGGCGTCAGCCATTTCGTGTACGTCGTCGAACGAGCGCGGGCGGGGCGCGAGGCGACACAGCTTGAGCTGGAGCTCCAAGCCGAAGTCGACAAGTGGGTCGTGCTGGCGGCGTCAATGCACGCATTCGACGTGCGGGGTAGCGCGCAGCTTCGAGCCCGTCTCTACGAGCACGTGGCTTTCTCGCATGACGCCGCGTCGGAGCTCGGCGAGCGCTACCGCGTGGCGAATGAGGCGGCGCATCGTTTCGTGCGCCGTCTCGAGCGGCGCTACGTCGGCTCGTCGCGATTCGGTGAATTGCAGGGAGAGCTTCGGCGATTCTTCCACCTCGGCCAAGAGGAGAAGCTTCGCAGCGGGCACGCGGCATAAGCGCCTGCCAGCCGGCTTGCGCCGGCGGGCCCCCCCCCTTGTCAAACAGCACGTCGAAAATCGAACGCGACGCGGCGAGAACGAGTCGTGTGCGCGTAGCCCCCCACCCGGCTGCGCCGGACACGCGATGCAGGAAACGAGCGTCTTGTTCCTGCTGGGGAGCTCGAGGTGGAGCGGCGGTGGAGCGGCATCGCTCCCCTCGACGTGCCGTGCGAGCCGGGTTTGTCGAGCGGAGCCTTGCCGGAGGCAAGGCGGAGCGAGACTCAGGGTGACCCTGGTTTCTGACTAGGGGAATGACCCGGGGTTCTCACCCCAGCCCGTTCGCCCAAAACCCACCTTGCGCATCGCTACTTCTTTTTTCCCTTTTTTGCCGCCTTCTTGGCGGTCTTCTTGGCGCCCGCCGCCTTCTTCGCAGTCTTCTTCGCGGTCTTCTTTGCCGCCTTCTTCGCACCCTTCTTCGCAGCCATGGTTCTCTTTCCTTTCACTGCGGGTCCGCTCGGCTTCCGCGCCGTTTGCTTGTTCGGCGCGGCATTGGCCTCGTGGGCTCGCTTACTTTTGACGTTGTTCGGACGCGTCGCGGTGGCCTTCTCCCTTACGCCGAGTCCGTTGGGAGCAGGTGACGCACCGCCCGGACGAGTGTTTGCAAGGGGGCGTGGTACTGCGTCGCGCTGGGCGGCTCGCTGTCCGAGCACCGTCATGATCTTCTCGTCGAGCTGCTCGAAGTCGAACGGCTTGTCGAGATACTCGTCGGCTCCGAACAGCGGACTCGTCGCCTCGTTGAGACTTTCGCCTATGCCGGTGAGCATGAGGACACCCGTGTGTGCAAGAGCGGCATCCTGACGAATCTTTCGGCACACTTCCCAACCGCTCATGCCCGGCATCATTACGTCGAGCACCACGAGGTCCGGAAGGCGCTCGCGCGCCAGGCGCCAAGCCTCGTCGCCATCCGATGCTTCAATCACTTCCATTTTTGGCCGGCCGATCGACCGAAGATGACGCGCGACGAGCTCCAGCATCGTCGGTTCGTCGTCGGCGACCAGCACCACCGGAGGCGCCGCGTTCGCATTCACGGTCGCGATGATCGAAGCATTTACATGCGTTGGTCAAGTTCGGCGTTAGATCATTCGTCGATGAACTGCGTCGGGACGTGCGTCGTCGACTCGACGAGCTCCTTGTTGGCGGTCACGAACTTCACCATCGTGGGCATGTGACCTTTCGTCAGCTTCAGCTTGTTCTGCATCATCCCCTTGGTGGGATCGAGCTGCTTGCGGATCACTTCTTTCCAACGTGCGTACGGCGCAACGAGCACAAAGGCGGCCTTCTCGGCTTCCTCGCGCGAGACGAGACGGCAGTCGCGGCAATCACCCTGGTAGACCTCGAGCCACATGCCCAGGTCCTCCGGGATGCCGATGGCCGGCTCCGCGGTGACGACCATCGAAACGGGCCCGTGCGTCCAGTCCTTCGCCGCCACCCTGTACGCAGCGTTCGCGTTGATGGCGTCTCTGCACGCGGTGCACCACTCGGCGGAAGGAAAGCGATGATTCACCGCGCTCGGCGGCGCAAAACCGGAGGTCATGCGAGCGGACGGTACTCTAGTAAGTAACCAGGGTCACCCTGAGTCTCGCTCCGCCTTGCCTCCGGCAAGGCTCCGCTCGACAGAACGGGCTGGCACGTCACGTCGAGGGGAGCGATGCCGCTCCACCTCGAGCTCCGCAGCAGGAAAAGATGCTCGTTTCCTACGTCGCGTGTCCGCGTATCCGGGTGGAGGGCTAGCGTTCCTCCGCCGGGGAGATGGACGCGCCCGCCTCTCCGCGGCGATACTCGAGACGTTGGCCCCCTCTCCCCTTCCCAAGGTCCACGCGCGGGGCAATAAGCGGCTCGACGGCGTTCTCGATTTCGTGGCGTTCGCCGTGCGGCCGATGCCGCTTCTCAAGCTGCTCGACGAAACGCCGAGGCGCGTGGCCGAGCTCCTCCAGGCGGATGTGTGTTCGCTCTATGTCGTCGAGGGAGACAAGAGCGAGATCGTGATGCGGGCGAACGTGGGATTTACCAATCAGGCAATCGGTCAGGTGCGTCTCCGGGTGGGGCAGGGAATCACCGGCGAGGCCATCGAATACATGCGGCCCATCTCAACGGAGACCGCCGAACAACACGCGGCATACAAGCATTTCGCGGAGCTCGGCGAAGAGCGGTTCCCCGTCTTTCTCGCGGTCCCCATCGGAGGCAACTCGGGACCGCTGGGCGCTCTGGTCGTCCAGCGGCGCGCGACCCCTTTCAGTGACAGTGACGTCGAGCTCGTTACCGCCATCGGCGGTCTCATTGCCGCCGGCATTCGTCACGCGGAGCTCGTCGACGAAGCGCGGGAGCGACGCGCTCGGCGCACGGGCGGAGGAACGCGCAAGGTCACGCTGACCGGGCGGCCCGCGATGGTCGGGCGCGCGCTCGGCGCGGTGGCCGCACTTCGCAGACCGCCTACTCGACCCACGGAACGCGATCCGGACCGGGATCCGCCCTCGGACGTGCGGCATCTCCGTGAAGCGTTCGAGCGAGCGGACAAGGCCATCCGGGGGCTGCTCGAGCGGGCGCGCCGTATCGGGCTGGGCGAAGGCGCCCAGTTCTTGACGACCTATGCGGAAATTCTTCGAGACGCACGATTTCGCGAGCACGCGACCGAGCTCGCGGCGAGCGGGGTGGGCATCCCGCAGGCGCTTTCGAAGGTCGCCCGCGACGTAACCCGCACTGCGGCGTCGGTTACTCGCGATCCCTTTCTCGAAGAGCGCGCACGCGATGTCGACGACCTATGCGACGCGCTCACGATGCTCGGAAGCTCGGACAAGCGATCCTCGATCCCCAGCAAGGCGGTTCTCTTCGGCGACACGCTCACCGTGTTCGACTTGCTGGTTACCGCACGATCGCATCCCGCCGCGATCGCGCTCAGCGAGCGTGCGTCCGGGCCTCGCACACATGCTCTCTTGCAGCTCATGGATGTGCCCGCGGTTGCCGACATCAAGGGCCTCTTCCGTTGGGCCGCCGACGGCGACATTGCACTTCTCGACGGCTATCACGGGCTTCTCGTAATCAATCCGAGCAAGAGCGAAGTGGCCAGCTTGCGCGAGCACAGGCGGGGCGAGCGAGACGCCTGAAGGCACCCGAAGAACGCCGGGGCTTCGAGAAGTCCCTCACGCCCCGACGGGGTCGTTGCGCGCCCGCAACGGGGTCCGGGGTCGACCGAAGCTGATCTCATTGACGTTTCTGGCGTGACCGCGCTCCGGGCGCTTGAACTCGAGCGCGGGAACCGTGCCCGTGTCACGATGCCGAGATACGTGCTTTCCGAAAGGCCGTCCTCCAACGAGCTCGCCCCCAGCGCCGTCGCCGCCGCGCGCGATGACCGATCGAGTGTTACCGACGTGAACGGAACCGTCGCGCGCTTCGAGATGACATATTCGCCCCCCGCAAGCGGGCGCATCAAGTTCGGGCCACCGTGGCGGACGCGCGTTCCGTCCACGGGCTACTTGCTGGCCGCCCTCGCCCTGGGCATCGTGGTCCTCTACGCGTACGTCGCGGCCCCGTCGAGCTCGTGGCTCTTTGGGTGGGTCGTGGAGGGAGACCGCGGGCGGCCCGTTTCCGCAAACGTGCTCGCAACCCTCATCGTAGTCAGCGCCGTGGGCACCGTTTTGCGCACGCACATGCGCGGAGTCCTCGTGAGCGATGAGTGGATCGAAGCGCGGTATCTCCTGCCGCTGGGCATTCCTCGAGCGCGAAGGTGGGCGTGGCCCCAGGTCAACCGCATCGTGATGGACGGAACACGCGTCGGGCTCGAGCTGTGGGACGGGACCTTCGAACGACTGCCCCAGGTAGGCAAAGCACGGGAGCTCGTGGAGTTGATCCAGCAGCACGCTCATCGCCGGAAGATCGATGTCACCGTGCTCGATCCCACTCCTGCCTGACCGCCCTCTGGAGCTCTGCATCGGCCAAGAACTCCACGGCCGTACGGGCAAGCGCTTTGGCCGCCACGACCGCCGTTTGGTCGCCCTCGGGGGTCGCCGCGGCCTCGGCGAAGCGGTGCTCGTGACAGAGCGCGGCGCCCTTCTCGACGATCGCAAGCCACGGATGAATCGCGGGCACCACGTGGGAAACGTCCCCCATGTCCGTGCTGCCGCTGCCGACGCTATCGTCGCGTTCGCGCGGCTCTCGCCCCAGCGCATCGAGGTGGGCGCCGAAACGGCGCGCGAGGGCCATGTTGTTGAGCATGTCTCGATAGCCCTGCCGAAGCGTCATGGTGACCCGCACGTCGCTGGCCATTGCGGCCGCGCGAGCGCAACGCTCGACGATCGCGCGGACGCGCTCAAGTTCCCGACCATCACGCGCCCGAACACTGAACTCGCACGCAGCGCGTTCCGGGATGATGTTGATGGCCTGCCCGCCGTTGGTCACGAACCCGTGCACCCGCACGCCATCGCGGAAGTGTACCCGCTGGCCGTCAATGAGCCGGAACGCGTCGAGGCAGGCGGTGAGAGCGCTTTTCCCCTCGTGGGGGGCCAGGGCAGCATGCGATGGCTCGCCGCTGAACTCGAACGTAATCCACAGCGAGGCGAGCGTGGCGTGGGCCAGGAGGTCGCGATCGAACGGATGGAACATCATCGCCACGCCCATGCCGTCGAAGATGCCGGCCCGGATCATCGCGATCTTCCCGCCGCCTCCCTCTTCGGCGGGCGTCCCGAGCAGCACGACCTCGCCGCCGACCATCCCTGCAACGCTGGCCGCACCGATGAAGGCCCCCACCGCGCCCGCCGCGATGAGGTTGTGCCCGCACGCGTGGCCGATGCCGGGAAGTGCGTCGTACTCGGCGAGGATGCCGGCGCAGGCGCCGTCTCCCGTCCCGGCCTTGGCGCGAAATGCCGTCGGCATTCCCGCAACGCCTCGTTCAGGGTTGTAACCGCGGGTCTGTAGAAACGCGCTGATCCACTCGCTGGCCTTGTGCTCTTCGAAGCGGAGCTCAGGGTGGGCGTGAATTCGGCGTGCAAGGGCGATGAGGTCGTCGGCGCAGGCGTCGACGGCCCGATCGATCGATGCCGCGAGATCTTGCGAAAGGGCCATGGCGATCCTTGGTATACTCGAGGAAAGGCTCGCGATCCGACCATGAACTCGCGCCTCGTTACGATAGTCGCGACGATGGCGCTCACCGCTACGTCCTGTGATCGCGCTCGCGCGCCCGCGGGTCCGCTGGCCGTCGCGGCGTCGGCGCCGCCCGAGCCCCGCACGGTGGCCCCTCTCTCGGAGCCGCCTCCGGCTCCGGCGCACGACGCGTTCGTGCCGGAGAAGGTGACGGGCGAGGGGCGCGCGATGGGAACGCACCTCGCCTTCGCCGCTTTTTCGACCCGAGACCTCGACGCCTCGCGCGTTCACGCGCTGTTCCAAGCCGCAACCGACGAGATCGTTCGCCTGGAAAAACTGATGACGACCTGGGACCCCGCGAGCGAGATCTCGCGCGTCAACGCCGCAGCCGGATCGCGACCAATCGCCGTCAGCCCGGAGACCTTCGATGTGGTCCGCGAGGCGCTCCACGCAAGTGCGATCAGCGAAGGGACCTTCGACATCACGTTCGAGACGCTGCACGGACTCTGGAAGTTTGACCAAGATCTGGACCCGCATCCGCCCACGGCAGACCAGGTGCGCGAGCATGTTCGGTACGTCGGCTACAAGCACGTGAAGCTCGACTCGTCGGCGCGAACGGTATTCTTGGACGAATCGCACGTTCGAATCGGTCTCGGCGGTATCGCCAAAGGATACGCCGTGGACCGCGCGTCCGCCGTCCTTGCCGATGGCGGACTCGCCGCATTCTACGTGCAGGCGGGGGGCGACCTCTTCACGAAGGGGACCAAGCCCGACGGAAACCCGTGGCTGGCGGGCATTCGCGACCCGCGCGGTCCCGAGGGAGATTACTTCGCCATGATGGCCGTGAGCGATTGCGCCTTCAGCACCGCGGGAGACTACGAACGATCGTACGTGGTCAACGGCAAGCGCTATCATCACATCATCGACCCGCATACGGGCTATCCCGCGACCGCATCGCGGAGCGTCACTATCTGGGCACCCACGGCCCTCCAAGCGGACGAGTTGGACGACGCTGTGTTCATCCTCGGGCCGAAGAAAGGACTGGCGCTCGTGGATTCGCTGGACGGCGTGGGGGCCGTCATCGTCGATGCGCACAACCGCGTGTGGACGAGCAAGCGGTTGGAGGGACGCATCGAGGCGGTCCATCCGCCGACCGACGCGCTGTAACCCACCGCACTACGGAGCGAGCGCAAGACTCGTAGGCCGAGCCGACCCCAGGAGCTCATCGAGAACGCGAACGAGAGTCTGCCCGTCGCCCACGCGCCTCGGCTTCAATCGGTCGGCGCCGCTTCTGCAAGAAGGGCACGCAACGTCATTTCGAGGCGTGCGTCCTCGGAAGGGTCATACCCGACGCTGACGTCGCGGACGATCCCGCGTTTGTCGATGACCACGAGCGTTGGGAGGCTGGAGACACCATAGGTTCGCGACGTCTCCGCGTGCAGGTCCACGCCCACCGCGTAGGGCATCGCGGTCCGCCGCGCGAAGAGCGCGACATCTTCGGCATCCTCGGTGGAGACGCCGAGTATGCTGAGGCCCTGCGCGCCATACCGGCTCTGCAACGCGCCCAACTTGGGCATCGCAACGCGGCATGGGCCACACCACGTGGCCCAGAAATCGATGAGCACCACACGCCCGCGGAGCGCAGCAATCGAGCCCGGAAATGCACCACTTACGCCTTGCATTTCTCTCAACGGAGGGGCAAACGCGCCCACGAGGTCCATGCGCATCATCTCGTCGGACGATGGGAACGGAACGAGCAACGCGCGAGCGCTTTGCTCGGTGCCGCCGCGAACGTAGACGATGTCTATGGTTTCGCCGACGACGTGGTCAGCGACCGCACGGATAACGTCGGCACCCCGCGCGACTCGGGAGGCCGCAACGCGAACGAGGCGGTCGCCTTCGCGCAGTCCGGCGCGATCCGCCGGAGAGCCCCGGACGATATGGCCCAAGCGAACACCGGAGCCCGCGGGAGCGGCCGCGTCCATCGACAGACCCAGCCACGGTCGCACCGGGCCAAACGGTGTCTGTGCCCTCGCGTCGCCGTGCACACCCGGAGCGAACACGGACAGGACGGCCGCCAGCGCGGCCGGGATCCCGAAGCGGCGGCGAAGCATGGCGCTTATCACGGAGTGGATAGCACGAACCAAACCGCTGGGCCGCGGGAGTGAGCACTACAAAACGCCGCAGCGCGCCCTCGCCGAGACGAGATGCGCGCTACGTGAATGGTGAAGCCGGCCAACGTTAACTAAGCAAAGGACAGTCAATTGAAGCGGCGCTCTCGCGAGGGTCGTTCGAACGCGCCCGAGCCGCCGAGTGAGCGTGCACCTCGTGTGCTGCGGGCGCTGCTGGCGGTCGCTCCCGTACGGGCAACCTGCCGGTTACTTTAAGCAATGCAATGACAAGCAAGCCAAGGGGGAGAGCCCTTCGGAAAGTTAAGCCGAAGTCAAGCAAGCGATCGGTGGATCGAAGACGCGGCGGAGCACCCGAGGAAGGAAGTCATGGTGGTTCTGCTCGCGTCGTTTGCGTCGCAGCCCGCGACGTCGACCCTCGCGGCCTGAGAGCAGCGTCCGTGCCAGCGCGCGCCCGCGGGCGGTCCGGACTGACGCCGGGCCGTATCCGGTCGCTTTACGCGGCAAGTCCTCGTGGTCCTCTGGCTGGGGAGAGGCGCAGGAGTCATGGTCACCTCCCATCTCTGCACTATTTGCGGTGGTGGGGGTGTGCTCCTCGAGTCGCCACAATTCCGAAACGATTCCACTCTATTGTCCCATTGTCCCATTGCCGATCCGGTAGGCGACCTCGACGTCGGTGACCTCGACGTTGGTCGGTCGGCCGAATGCGCCGGAAGCGGCGCGCAGGCGTGGGGGCGGCCAGCACCGCCGTCCGCCGTTGACAGAGGCGCTCGCCCGGGTATGGTCCCTGCCCCGCACGGCAAAGGCGCCCATAGCTCAGCTGGATAGAGCACTGGTCTACGGAACCAGGTGTCGGAAGTTCGAATCTTCCTGGGCGCGCAAAGGCAGGGCGCGTGCGTCGCGGGCGGCGTCGAGCCTGCGCCGCCGGGGTCGGCGAGCGGTCTCGTTCGCCGTATGACCCGCGGATTCGTTGGGACCCCCACTCCGTGATCGCGGGCCCGATTCCCTGGAAAGCGACGATGCACCGGCGCCCTCCGGGCTTCGCTCGCAGACACGGGGGGCGCCGCGCGGATCGCCCACACCGAGATTGCCATATGGCCAGGCCACCGAACTCAGCGACGAGACTTCTCCGCACGACGCGTGCGGAGCACACTTGCAGTCCGCGGTCGAAGGCTCAATGTACGAGCCGCGTGATTCACCTCCTCGCCGGTTTACGGCGAAGGCGATCGCGCGGAGCGGCGCGTTCGGCATGGATATCGACGTACGACAATGGCTGGCAAGCGAACGGGACGGGACAACTCGCGCGCGATATGGCCGCGGCCGCGTGGGAGCCGCTCAATCGGAAGGTGTGGCCGGAAGTGGAAGTTGGCGGGCTTGGGGTGCGGGCTTGGGGGGAGAGGATCTCCCCCAAAACCTGGCTCGGCTCGTGAGTACCGGATCCCGTGGGCAGGGTTGAACGCCGTGAGGCGAGTTAGTGCGATACGGATTCGGCGCGAGGCGCTGCGTACTTGTTTGTACGTTGCTGTTTCTAGAAAATGAGCTGACTCCGGTCATTGTCCTTTTTGAAAAAGGGTGAGAGTATGCGCCCATGAATTGTTCCGCCCTCGCGGGGCATAGCGATCTGATGTGACTGTGAATCCGAGGAGCGAGGGGCAGTTGGGGGGCGCGGTGACGCAAGCTGGATTGAGCGCCAACGTGGGCGGCCGGGTGGCAAGTGCGTCAAAAGACGCCTGGAAATCGCAGTTCGAAAACTTCGTTTGCAACCGTTTAACAAGGAGCACTTGATATGATTCGTAGACTTGGGGGTTTTCGGCGGCGGGGCTTTCCCGCACTTGCGTCCGTTTCGATAGTGACCGCGCTCGCGTGTGGGGGCGCCATTACCGGCTGCGGCGGGGATGACAATGGGGGCGGCACCGAGGAAGGTGATGCGAGTCCCGACGCGGGCGTGCTTGAAGGCGGACCGGATGCTGCCAAGGAGGCGTCGGTCGACAGCGGAAAGGACGCCGCGAAAGAAGCGGCCTCCGACGGCGCCGTCGAATCGAGTACGCCCGATGGGAGTCCGCCCGATTCGAGTGTGACCGAAGGCGGAACCACGCCGACCGAGGCTGGCACCGCGCCGACCGAAGGCGGAACCACGCCAACCGAGGGTGGCACCACGCCGACCGAAGGTGGAACCACGCCGACCGATGCGACCGTGCCGGAGGGCGGAACCACGCCGCCCGATGCGACCGTGCCGACGGAGGGTGGCACCACGCCGACGGAGGGTGGCACCACGCCGACCGACGCAGGCGACGCGGCAGCCCCAGCGCCCGTGGCTTCGTTTCCGACCTCAGCGATCGGTCTCGGTCTGGGCGATTGCGGCGGGACCGCTATCACCACGGATCTAGTGGTCAAGAACGTGGGCGGCGGCACTCTAACGGTAGGGGCAACGGTCGCAGGGACAGTATTCTCGGTGACGCCCGCAAGTCTCAGCCTGACAGCAGGCGCAAGCGGCACCCTGACTGTGAAAGCGACCGTTCCGCCGAGCGCGACGGCGGGCGCGACGCTGACGGGATCTCTCAGCCTCACGACGAACGACACGGGGCACCTCACGGCATCCATTCCGTTGTCCGCAACCGCACAGGGCGTGACGCTCGCGTGGGCGCCGGCGAGTGCCGATTTCGGCTTCGCGCCCGAGGGCGTGGCCGATACGGCGATTCCGCTCACGTTGACGAATACGGGCAACGCACCCGCCACGGGCGTCGCCTTCAGCACTCCGACCAATGCGCAGTTCTCGCTCACTCCGACCAGTGTGGCGAGTATCGGGCCATCGGGCGGGACCGCGACGCTATCGGCGGGCTTCTTGCCAAATACCCTGAACCCCTCTACCGCCACGTCGAACATCACGTTCGCGGGCGCGGTTTGCGGAACCAGTGTCACCTCGCTCGTCCTCTCCGGTCAGGGGGCCCTTGGCGTGGTGAGTGGCTGGCCCTCGACAACGATCGACTTCGGCGGGGGTCCCTGCGGCGGACCGGCCCCGGCTTCGCAGACCTTCGTGCTGACGAACTCCGGTCATGTGGTCGCTCACATCGCGAGCGCAACCTTTGGCGGCCCAACATCCGGATACACGACGAGCGTCACGGCAGGAACCGCGATTGCGGCCGACGGCGGAACATTGACGATCACCGTCACCCCTCCCGCGATCCCGGCGACTTCGGCGGTTCCGGGCGATTTTAGCGCCACGCTCACGCTCATGACGGACGTTCCCGGCGACTCGTCGCACGTCGTGAACCTCCAAGATGAGGCCATTGGAGCTATCCTCACCTTCGACACCTCCGCAACCGCTGGATTCGGAGCCTTCGGGCCGGTCTCGGACGGCAGTGCGTTGCCGCAGGCTTTCAATGTCGTCAACACCGGGAATGCGGTGTCGCACGTGACGCTCGCAACGACGACTCCGTTCAGCCTTGGCAACGCCGTCTTCGACGTGCAAGGCGAAGTGGCGAATGTGCCGCAGCCTTTCGCGGATACCGCCACCTTCACGCCGACCACGCCGGGGCCGGCGAGCGCACAGCTGACAATAAGCGGGGACAATCTGTGTGCTCCCCTGCCGGCTGCCCTGTCCTTGGTCGGCGTGGGCGAAGGCGGGTTTCCGTTTATCCCGACCGGATCCCTCACCTTTGCGGCCAACTGCGGCACGGCGGCGGCCCCGCAGACTTTCACCATTACGAACACCGGAAATCTTCCGATGACCTGGACGGCAGCAGGGTTCGATCCGACCCTCTACTCCGTTTCGCCCACGACCGCCGTGCTGGCGGCGAACCCGAACGACCCGACGAACCTCTCCAACGTCTCGACGGTGACGGTTACGCCGCTCGTGATTCCGAGCTTCCCTGCGAGCACGTTGCCTTCAGCGTTCGCATCGCAGATCCACATCACCACGGACGTGGTGGGCGACACCCCTCACATCGTGACGCTGAGCGAGACTCCGCTGGGAGACGTTCTCACGCTCGTTCCCACGCCAAGCCCGCTCGATTTCGGGCAGGTCCCGATCAATACGCCGTCCAATGGACCGACCTTCAACATCGTCAATGCGTCGAATCCGGGAAGCAGCATTGCGGTGGTTCAGATTGCCGTAACCGGCCCGGATGCCCCTGACTTCGTCACCCGGCCGGCGACTCTAATCGGTGCAGGAAGCCAGTCCGGACCGATCGGGATCACGTTCAACGCCCCCGGGGTACCCAACCCGTACAGCGCGTCGGTCGGCATCACCACGTCCGACGTGCTCTGCGCGCCGATACCCCCGACGCTTCCGCTGACGGGCACAGCCACCGAGGCCGGCCCGGACATCCAGCCCCCGTCGCTCACGTTCGGCAACGGCGGCCTCGTGAACTGCGGAGCCACGGCGGCCCCGCTGGCGGTGACCGTGACCAACACCGGAACACAGGATTTCACGATCCTCAGTGCCGCATCCAATAACTCCATCTTCGGAGTTACCGTCGATCCGCCGGACGGCGTCGTGGAAGCGAGCAACGGAAACGCGGTCACCATCACGGTGACTCCGGGAGCGATTCCGGCGACCGTCTCCGTCGTTCCTTCGTTCTCCACCTTCAGCGGTTCTCTCACTATCACCACGGATGCCAACTCGCCGACGCAGGTCTTCGTCGTTCCGCTCGCGATGGGCGCCGAGGGGGTCATCGTTCCGACCCCCCTGTCGACCACCACCTGGGCGTTCGGCAGCGTCCCCTTCGGGAGCTCGAGTACGTTCAGCGTGCAGATCCAGAACACCGGCAACGAGGACCTTCAGGCTTCGTTGACCAATCTCGACACGGACTTCACGCTCACGGGCTATAGCAACGTCCTGCCGGGTACGACGCAGCTGAGGGCCACGTTCACACCGAGCGCGCCGGGGACTTCGACCCAAACCGACAACGGTACGCTCACGATCGCGCCGACCCCGGGCGGCGTTTTCTGTGAGCCGCTCCCGCCGAGCTGGGCGGCTTCCCTCACCCTGTCAGGCTCCTCGTTCTGACCGACACGAAAATGGGTTCGCGGCAGTCCGCGAACCACCCTTGAAACGACGAGGCGGCCTCCTATGGGCCGCCTCGTTTCATTTTGTGCTCCGTGGGTCGTGCTAGCTCGGTGCGCATGGTCGATGACATAGGCGTGATGGCACAGGCGCTGGCCGAGGCCGACGCCGCAGCCGCCGAGGGCGAAGTGCCCGTTGGGTGTGTGATCGTCGACTCTTCCGGACACGAGATCGGACGAGGGCGTAACGCACGCGAGGCGCTCGGGGATCCGACGGCACACGCCGAGATTCTGGCCATTCGCGCGGCCGCGCGAACGATCGGGGGCTGGCGCATCGAAGGAGCCACCGCGTACGTGACCTTGGAACCCTGCGCGATGTGTGCCGGCGCGCTGGTGCTCGCGCGAGTGGCGCGCGTCGTCTTTGGCTGCCTCGACCCGAAGGCGGGAGCGGTCATCACGATGTTCGGGATCGGGCACCAGGCTTCACTCAACCATCGTTACGACGTGACGCACGGAGTTCTCGAGGAAGAATGCGCCACGCGACTGCGCAACTTCTTTGCGGCACTTCGCGCAAAGGATGGGTAGGGCTCATGGAGCGTCGGGCACGTTGTCCGACGCCGGATCGGTCGTGACGTCGTCGGTGTCGGCGCCGTCCAACCGCGGCCGAGCCGGAACGGGAGGCCGCTGCGCAGGCCTGTCCCCGCCCGTCCAGAAGACGACGCTCTCGCCTTCGGCTTCGGCGAGTTCTGCGTCCGTGATTCGTCCGCTTCTGTGCGCAACCTCCATCAACGCGTGCAGGGATCGGAGCCACCCCGCGGGCACAGCGCCGCCCTCGCGCATCACGGCGTATCGACGCGGAGCGGGAAGGATCGACGAAAGAAATAGGCACTCGGCGAGGTTCAACTCCGCGGGCGTACGGCCGAAATAGTACGTCGCCGCCGCCGTGATCCCGTAGATGGCGGGCCCGAACTCGATGACGTTCAGATAAAGCTCCATGAGCTCGTCTTTCGAGAACGTTTGCTCGAGGTATTCGGTCAAAATAACCTCTTCGATCTTTCGCGAGAGCGTCTTGTCGCGCGACAGGAATAGGTTCTTTGCGAGCTGCATCGTGATGGTGCTCGCGCCCCGCACGAACCTTCGCGCCTTGAGGTTTGCGATGATTGAAGCGCGAATCGAAGCACGGTTGAATCCATGATGGCGAGCAAACGCGCCGTCCTCGGTCGTGAGGACGGCAACCTGCATGTACGGGCTTATGTCGTCGATGGGGGTCCAGTTCGACGTCCCGGGGCCGGTCGTCTGCTCGGCGATGGACCCATCGGGAAGGTAGATTCGATGAGTGAAGGGATGGTCGAACTGCGCACGAGCGAGCCACGGGGGAACGTCGACCATGCGGCAGCGGTCGGCCACGTCGTAGTCGAGCTCGAGCGAATCGAGCGCGCGGGAATCGAACGCAATGTGCCCCTGCGCTTCGAACGTTCCTTCGATTTTCGTGTCTTGCAAATCGGGAAGCAGTCCCGCCGGAAGGCTGTCGAGGAGCGACTGGCAGCGGGCGGTCGGCAACGCGAAGCGAAACCCTCCCGCGACGCGATCGGAGTTCTGCTCCAGATGTCCAGCGGCTTCGACTCGGATCGATCCAACCCCCACGCCCACGTCGTCGAGGCGAAGCTCGCCGCCCGAGGTGAGCACCCCACGAGCCCGCGCGTCGAGTTCGAGGCCGCTGACGACATCGGCGGCGAGCCTCGCGTTTCTGATCGAGACTCCGCGGGTTCCCAGTCGTCCGTCGAACGTGAGGGCGCTTCCGTCCGCGGCGAGGACCACGCGGACATGCCCTTCCAAGGACGCGCGGCTCACGTCCACTAGCCCGGTCGCTCCCTCGCGAATGCCCAGCATCGCAAACGAAACGGGTCCGCCATCGAGCGAAAGCGCTGGATCCGAACCATCGGTCGGCAGCAAAGCGCTGATAGAGAGGGGCGTCGTCTCCGAGGGGCGATCGGCCGAAAAGCGGATCTGCACCCCCGAGGCGGAGCGCGACGCCCGCAGAGGCCCAGGCCCGATGCTCAACGCGGTCTCTTGCCGGCCCTCATCGCTTTCCTCATCGCTCCGCGCGAGTTTCCACGACAACGCGTCGATGCCGACGTCAGCCCCTTCGGCGATGTTCTCCGAGAGGAGGGTCGCTAGACCGGTCGCGCTTCTTCTCAATGTGCTCAGGGCGGGGAGCTCGGAGAGCTCCGTTGACTCTGTTTCTCCGGCCTCATTCGCAGGATTGCGTTGCGCGGGGGCGGAGGCGCTCCCCACCGAACGCGCGACGCTCGGATCGCGAGGCGCAACGGCGCGCGCCGGTCGCTCGTCGCGCAGTGCCGAGGTGGCTGTAGGCGCTCGCTCCTCGGGGGCAAGCCACTCGATGGCAAGCGCCTCCAGCCTCGCGCGGTGCGTCTTGGCCGCCGCATCGAGAGCCACGTGGCCGCCCGACAAGGTAAACGACCAACGCCCCGAATGAGCCTTCGCTTCGGAAACGTCCAGTCGCAAGTCGCCGCCGTCGGAAGACGCATCGATTCCTGATGCCTCCATACGAGGCGCCGCGGAGCGTCCATCGTTCCATCGGACCGCCACGCCGCTTGCCATCCAGCGCACGGGCGCGCGTCCGGACCCGGCCGAATGGCCGGCGTGACCGCCCCGCCACCGGTCGACGTCCTCCCGGAGCTTGGCCTCCGTGCCTAAGAGCGTTATCGCTCCTCCGCTCGCCTCGATACGTTCGGGACGGAACATCCAGCCCACGTCGACGCGCAGGCTGTCCACGCGGGCTTCGACGCCGTCGACGCCGTCCAGGTTCACCCGCACGTTCGACAGCGTTACGCCGCGCCACGATGGGCGGACCGCGCCGACGGTCACGCGAAGCCCATGGCGCGACGCAGCCGAGGCAACCGCTGCTCGTACGGCCGGCCCCCCGGCCAACGCGGCCATGCCGAGCGCGCTCGCGCCCACTGCCAGCGCAACGACTGCCCGCCTCGACAACCGCACGCGCATTGCGGAGAAGGCCCAAACGCGTGCCACGACGAACGGTATCGCGTCCGCGCCCGCGGCAAGCAGAAAAGACCCACCCTTGCAGCGCGCAACGTTGTTCCCGGCCTGAATCGTTTCCGGACGGCTCTCGAGCGCCCACCGCGAACGACAAAAAAAAGAGCCCGCGCATTGCGGGCTCTTTGGGAATAATCCCGGCAGCGTCCTACTCTCCCACACGGCTTCCCGTGCAGTACCATCGGCTCCGAGGAGCTTAACTTCCGAGTTCGGGATGGGATCGGGTGTGGCCTCCTCGAGAGCACCACCGGAAACTTGTGGATCGCACGTCCGCTACACGAGTACGCGACAGAAGAGCGGGATCTTCGCAATCCGAATCCCGCGCGCGATTCTCAAATGTGCCTTAGAGATATGGTCAAGCCACACGGCCTATTAGTACCGGTTAGCTCCGCGGATTGCTCCGCGTCCACACCCGGCCTATCAACCTCGTGGTCTACGAGGGGCCTTTAGGGACCTTGCGGTCCGGGACACCTTGTCTTGAGGTCGGCTTCCCGCTTAGATGCTTTCAGCGGTTATCCGTTCCGTACATAGCTACCCGGCGATGCCACTGGCGTGACAACCGGA
This sequence comes from uncultured delta proteobacterium, assembly GCA_963831555.1. Classification (GTDB taxonomy): domain Bacteria; phylum Myxococcota_A; class Polyangia; order Polyangiales; family Polyangiaceae; genus Palsa-1150. The sequence continues at coordinate 4,497 of CAWHQT010000002.1, read as the reverse complement.
TCACTAGAGGTACGTCCAACCAGGTCCTCTCGTACTATGGTCAGCTCCTCTCAAGTGTCCTACGCCCACGGCAGATAGGGACCAAACTGTCTCACGACGTTTTAAACCCAGCTCGCGTACCGCTTTAATCGGCGAACAGCCGAACCCTTGGGACCTGCTCCAGCCCCAGGATGCGATGGGCCGACATCGAGGTGCCAAACCACGCCGCCGATGTGAACTCTCAGGCGTGATCAGCCTGTTATCCCCAGAGTACCTTTTATCCGATGAGCGATGGCCCTTCCATACGGGACCACCGGATCACTAACGCCTGCTTTCGCACCTGCTCGACCTGTCGGTCTCGCAGTTAAGCTCCCTTGTGCGTTTGCACTCTACGCCTGGTTTCCAATCAGGCTGAGGGAACCTTCGCACGCCTCCGTTACTTTTTAGGAGGCGACCGCCCCAGTCAAACTGCCCACCAGGCAGTGTCCCACGCCCGGGTCACGGGCGCTGGTTAGACTCCCAGATCATTCAGGGTGGTATTTCAACGTTGGCTCCGCCGAACCCAGAAGCCCGGCTTCAAAGCCTCCCACCTATCCTACGCAAAGTGATCCGAAAGTCACTGCCAAGTTGCAGTAAAGGTTCATGGGGTCTTTCCGTCTTGCCGCGGGTAGAGGGTATCTTCACCCCCAATACAATTTCGCTGAGTCCCTGGCCGAGACAGCGGGGATGTTGTTATGCCATTCGTGCAGGTCGGAACTTACCCGACAAGGAATTTCGCTACCTTAGGACCGTTATAGTTACGGCCGCCGTTTACTGGGGCTTCGGTTTGGCGCTTCGCTTACGCTGACGCGTCCCCTTAACCTTCCAGCACCGGGCAGGCATCACACCCTATACGTCGTCTTACGACTTCGCAGAGTGCTGTGTTTTTAGTAAACAGTCACAACCCCCGTTTCACTGCGACCTCCCTACGCTTTCCGGGCTAGCCGAATTACGCAAGAAGGCACACCTTCTCCCGAAGTTACGGTGTCAGTTTGCCGAGTTCCTTAGCCAGGGTTCTCTCACGCGCCTTGGGATATTCACCCCGCCCACCTGAGTCGGTTTGCAGTACGGTTACCAGAGTGGCTCCGTGCGCGGCTTTTCTTGGAAGTTTGGAATCACTGAGTTGCCCGGCCGAAGCCGGACCCCATCACCTCTCGGCTTTGCATCGCGGTTTGTCCCTCTCGGGTCCTCGCAGATGCAGCCTACGGGCTTGGACATCGATCCATGCACGATGCTCAGCCTATCCTACTCCGTCCCCGCTCACTTCAACGCCATCCTTGATAGGACAGGAATATTGACCTGTTTTCCATCACCTACGCCTTTCGGCCTCGGCTTAGGGACCGCCTAACCCATGGGAGGATTATCCTTCCCCAGGAAACCTTGGGCTTACGGCGACCAGATTTCTCATCTGGTTTATCGCTACTCATGCCTGCATAAGCTCTTCTCAAGGCCATGACCGGTCGTTACCGTCCGGCGTCGTATCTCCTTGAGAATGCTCCGCTACCGCTATTACTAGCCCGTAGCTTCGGTGCCGACCTTTAGCCCCGTTATATTTTCGGCGCGGGCTCGCTTGACCAGTGAGCTATTACGCTTTCTTTAAAGGATGGCTGCTTCTAAGCCAACCTCCTGGTTGTCACTGCGCTCCCACATCCTTTGACACTTAGATCGGACTTTGGGACCTTAGCTGACGATCTGGGCTCTTTCCCTCTCGACAATGCAACTTATCTCGCACTGTCTGACTCCCGGATACTGCTCACCGGCATTCGGAGTTTGGTTGGGTTTGGTAATCTGGTAGGACCCCTAGCCCATCCAGTGCTCTACCTCCGGCGGCATTCGTCCGAGGCTATACCTCAATATATTTCGCGGAGAACCAGCTATCTCCCAGCTTGATTAGCCTTTCACTCCTATCCACAGCTCATCGCCCACATTTTCAACTGTGGTGCGTTCGGTCCTCCAGGCGGTGTTACCCAACCCTTCAA
>CAWHQT010000001.1:0-137748 GCA_963831555.1 uncultured delta proteobacterium | reverse complement strand
GAGCTTGTCGGCCGAGGATGGAGAAGGCGCATTCGATCTGGTTGAGCCAAGAGGCATGCTTTGGGGTGAAGTGTGGGGTCCAGCGGGGATGGTCCTCGAACCAGTCGAGGACGTCGTCGGTGTCATGGGCGAAAAGGTTGTCGAAGATCAGGTGGCCGCGTCCGAGCGGGTAGGACTGGTCGACCACATCGAGCAGGTCGACGAACGTCAAGGCAGTGTGATCCTCGGAGAGAAAGCCGAAGAGCTTGCGACTGCGGACGTCATAGGCCCCCATCAGGCAGAGCGTTCCATGGCGTATGTACTCGAATTCGCGACGTACGGGCTGCCCGGGCTCCATCGGCAAGTCGGCGACCTTGCGCTCAAGCGCTTGCATGCCGGTCTTTTCATCCAAGCAGACGATGTGCTCGTCGCTCGGTGTGTCGTAGTAGACATGCAGCACGTCGTCGCGCTTCTGACGAAAGTCTTCGTCATGCGACGTCAGGTACATCTTCTGCCGATGGGGCTGCAGATCGGCGCTCGCCAAGATTCGGCCGACGGTGCGATCGCTGGTCTCGATCCCTTCGGCGCGGACATGCGCGCCCAGCAGCGCCGCCGACCAGTGCGTTACCGGAATGCCAACGTCGCCCGGCGGCTTGCACGCATGGCTCTCGATGCGCGCGGCGTCGGCTGCCGAGAGAGAGAGGGCGGCCGTCCCGATCGTGGGGCGTCCGCCAGCGCAGCGACCGAGTCTTGCGCATCCTTGAAGCGTTTGCGCCACCGTCGGACCGTGCGGTCATTGACGTGCAGGGCTTTGGCCGTATCCACAATGCTTAAGCCGTCGGCCATGGCCAGCAGCGCCATGCCGCGCAATACAATGCGTTTCTCCGCGGTCGCCGGGCGAATCGCAGCCTCTACCGCCTCGCGATGCTCCGGCGAGAGGGGCAGCGGCGTCGCCCGAGGACCGCGGTGGGGTCGTGTTACCCACGGTCTCGGATCAATCATGACCTCGCAGCTATCAGGCCCTGATTCCAAGGGCCAAATTTCTGCCGAGCGGCACTAGTTACTAGTTCCGCCCGTCGGAAGTCCTACCGGACTTCCGACGCCGCTGCGCGGTCGGCTGCGCCGAGGCGAAACTATCTTGTTTTCCCAGGGCTTCGCCCCGGACCCCCCAAAGCCGCTCCCGCGGCTTTGCTAGTGCCGTCGACTCCGGCCGAACTTATGGCGGACGGCACTAGAAACTAGTGCCGCTCGGCAGAGGTTTTGTCCTCAGTTTGGCATGGCGAGGTGCCAAGACTTTGGACGATAGGACCAACGGAACGGCGGTTTGTCCTGCGCGTTGAACCATAGAAGGTAGCGGTAGATGGCCTCGCGAAGATCGTCGAGAGAGCCGAAGGAGGCCCGTGCGAGAGCTTGTCGGCCGAGGATGGAGAAGGCGCATTCGATCTGGTTGAGCCAAGAGGCATGCTTTGGGGTGAAGTGTGGGGTCCAGCGGGGATGGTCCTCGAACCAGTCGAGGACGTCGTCGGTGTCATGGGCGAAAAGGTTGTCGAAGATCAGGTGGCCGCGTCCGAGCGGGTAGGACTGGTCGACCACATCGAGCAGGTCGACGAACGTCAAGGCAGTGTGATCCTCGGAGAGAAAGCCGAAGAGCTTGCGACTGCGGACGTCATAGGCCCCCATCAGGCAGAGCGTTCCATGGCGTATGTACTCGAATTCGCGACGTACGGGCTGCCCGGGCTCCATCGGCAAGTCGGCGACCTTGCGCTCAAGCGCTTGCATGCCGGTCTTTTCATCCAAGCAGACGATGTGCTCGTCGCTCGGTGTGTCGTAGTAGACATGCAGCACGTCGTCGCGCTTCTGACGAAAGTCTTCGTCATGCGACGTCAGGTACATCTTCTGCCGATGGGGCTGCAGATCGGCGCTCGCCAAGATTCGGCCGACGGTGCGATCGCTGGTCTCGATCCCTTCGGCGCGGACATGCGCGCCCAGCAGCGCCGCCGACCAGTGCGTTACCGGAATGCCAACGTCGCCCGGCGGCTTGCACGCATGGCTCTCGATGCGCGCGGCGTCGGCTGCCGAGAGAGAGAGGGCGGCCGTCCCGATCGTGGGGCGTCCGCCAGCGCAGCGACCGAGTCTTGCGCATCCTTGAAGCGTTTGCGCCACCGTCGGACCGTGCGGTCATTGACGTGCAGGGCTTTGGCCGTATCCACAATGCTTAAGCCGTCGGCCATGGCCAGCAGCGCCATGCCGCGCAATACAATGCGTTTCTCCGCGGTCGCCGGGCGAATCGCAGCCTCTACCGCCTCGCGATGCTCCGGCGAGAGGGGCAGCGGCGTCGCCCGAGGACCGCGGTGGGGTCGTGTTACCCACGGTCTCGGATCAATCATGACCTCGCAGCTATCAGGCCCTGATTCCAAGGGCCAAATTTCTGCCGAGCGGCACTAGACGGAGGCGATGACGCGCGCTCGGTCCGGCATCCGCATGAGGGCCACAGGCCGACCTTCGCGGAGCGTGGCGAGCGCCTCGGCAAACGCTTTCCCTTGATCGAGAGCCTCCACAATCAATTGCAACGAGCGCTCGGCATCCGTCACCACCGCGATTCCGAACCCGACGTCCACAACACCACGGCGCACCCGAAGCGCGATGGGAGCCGCCGCTGGCAGGGGCTCGCCGGGGGTCACGCGCGATTGTCCTCGCATCACGGGAGCGGCTGACTGCGGCAGGATCATCCCCAGCGTTGGCACGGCGAGGCCTTCAAGGGGAGCCTCGTAGCACGCCGCGGCGACCATCCCGCGCGCATCGACCGCCGCCACGACGTGCGTGAAGGACCCGTCGCGGTCGCCGGGCAGCCTCCAAGGGACGGTCAGGATCCCCGAGGGCTCGACACGTCGGTCGTCAAACCGTACGACGTCGGGTCGAACCGCCTCGAGATCCTCGAGCGTGATCAGACCTCGGCTGGCACGGCCCGCCGTAGCGACGACCTCGGACGCAATGGCGGTCTCCGTGAGAACCTGCGCTCCCCGCCGCGCGAAGGCCTCGATCACGGCAGCGCGCTCGAAGGACCGCTCCTTGGCCAGCGCGATGGCCGGCCCCGCGATGCGGAGCAGCGGCAGGGATCCCAGCGAGGCCACGGCAGCCGCGAGCGACGCCGCCAAGGCCGAAACACCGACGCGAGCTGCCTGCGGGACGGGTTCGTCGGCCAAGAAACCGCGCGGCCTCGGAGCCCCGCGACCCGGCTGACGAACGCGGCCGTCGATCGCGATGAGGCCTGCGCCTCCCCCGGCCGCGACGAGTTGGAGCGGACCCAAAAACACGGTGGGGCACTCCGCCGCCGCGGCGAGAATTCCCGCGGCGACGGCATCGACCGCCGTTCCTCGCTCCAGAACCGCGCGCGCCGCTTGCGCCACGTGCGCCTCGGAAGCCGCGGCCGCCCGGCGCCCCGCGCCGTTGCCGGGCGCGTACCCGGTCGCCCTCATTCCTGCTCGTCGTCGCTGACGACGATGCCACCCCGCGGACGCACGAGCCGCCCGGCCCCACCCGTGGCCGAAGCGCGCGGCGTCCGCGCTAGCTGGCGAAGGACCTTTGCCTCACTGAGCGCCGAGTCCGTCTCGAGGATCGAAAAGACTTCCCGCCGCACGCCCACGGCCGTTACGACGCGCTGAAGCGCGGCGGCGCCGAAGGCGTGGGTCTCGCCGAGCGCCCGAAAACGCAGGTATGCGACCGAGCCTGCGGGGACCTGCTCGCGGGTCGGATCGACGGCGAGCACAATGTTCCACGCCCGCGCGCGGGCCGCGGCGTCCGCGATTTCCCAGACGCCGCTCGGCTCCCACACGAAGTGCGTCACGTCGCGCGGCAGACGCTCGATGACTTTGGCGATCCGGTCGCGCCACAGCGATGTGGGCGTCACGTCCGGCGGCGTACGAAGCACGAAGCAGCGCGCCTGCAGCGCGTCGATCGCAGCCCGGGCCGCGTCGATCTCGCGATCCGCCTCGGGACTCGGCCGCACCCGCGAGACGTTCGGACCTGCGACGACCGAGAAGTGAAAGTGCGGCGGGACCACTTTTCGCCAGCGGCGAAGCGTTGCCAAGGTCGGCGCGACGGCGGGCGGCGCTGCCGGCTCGTCGCCGGCCTCGAGCGTGATCCGCACCTCTAGGAGGTCGAAACGCTTGGCGTACGCTGCGAGGGAGCCTCGCAACTGCTTGGCGCCGATGTGCCACCGATTGCTCATGTCGAAGGCGCCCCATGTTGCACGGCTCCCTCGATTTCGCCAGAGCCATCATTGTTCGCCAAAGTGGAACCACTGCGTCGGGTGCGTTCGCACGAAGTCGGCGAGCGCGTCGGCAATCTGCTGCGCGGCGGCGTCGAATGCCGCGTCCCCCGCAAAACGCGCGAGCCGAATGGGGGAACGCGCGACCACGTGGTACCGTCGATAGCCTATTCGCGCAGTGAATACGGGCAAGATGGGCGATCCCGTCAGCGCGGCCAATCGCAGCGGGCCCTCGGGGATTCGGTCGCGGGCGCCAAACAGGGTGACGTCACGGGCCCGCAGCCCGGGCGGCGTCCTGTCGATTTGGATCGCGACGACGCCGCCGTCGCGAAGGTGTCTCATGAGGGGCAACCCGGCGAACGGGTCGTGACCCACGTGCGCCACGTGCATGCCCTGCGAGCGCCGGGCCTCGTCTTGAATCGAACGAGCCGCCCGGTCGCGCTCCGCCGCTTCCGCAATGAGCACACGAAGATTCCGACGCCTCTTGAGGGCTGGACCGACCGCTTCCCAGCCAGCGGTGTGGGCCGTCGCAAAGAGAATCCCCCGTCCGTCGGCCAGCGCATCGGCCACGTGCTCTTCCCCGCTCATGACGACCTCGGGAGGCCGTCCGCCCGCCGCGGCCCCGCCGAGGACCTCCGCGAGGCACGAGGCGTACGTTGCGAACGTTTGCGCCACGTCGGCCGCGTCTCGCAGGGCGCCGCGCCGGCCCCGAACCCGGCGCAGGTTGGCCGAAATTGCGCGCCTCTGACCTGGCGAGAACGCGCAAATCACCACGCCGATGATGGGAGGCGAAAAGCGCGAGAACCAGACGGGCCCGCGGGATCCCATCCGCGCCATGCGGCGCCAGAACGAGCCGTCGAGCGCGGGGATGCGGATGCCCACGGGACGCTCGGCACGGGGGCTCAAATTCGGATCACGTCGGGCGCCGCCTTGAGAATCTCTTCGAGCCACGCGTTGCTCAGCTTTTCTTGCATGGAGTTGGCGCGCAACCGATCGTGCAAATTGGAAAAGTCCACCGCGTCGAGCTCCTGGTCTTGGTTGAAGCACGTGAAAATCACGCGCTCCTGCCCTGTGCGCGGATCGCGTATTTTCTGCAAGCACTGCGCGCAGACCTCTTTCATCATGCACTGCATCGGCGAGTTGATGCTCCCGATCGCGAGGTGACGCGGGTCGAGGAGCGGCGCTAGGAGCCCGTGGCGCGCCTCCCGCACGGCGTTCATCATGCCGTCGCTGCCGATGGCGATGATGCGCGCGACGTCTCGCAGCGCGATGGACGGCGGACCGCCCATCGCCCCTGTGCCGTACGCGTGCATGGCCTGGACGAGATTGCCGCGGAAGTGTTTGTCCTGCGGTCGCCTTGGCTCGATCCCCTCGCCCGAATCCGTGCACCAGACGACGAGGTCGGTATAGCGCTCGATGTCCTCTCGCTTGAAGAGGTCCTCGCCGCGTCGGTACCCGGCGAAGTAGAGGACACGGCCACCGAGGGCCTTGAACGCGCGCGCAATCGAGAACAACACCGCATTTCCGAGGCCGCCGCCGCACAGGAGAACCGTCTCCCGGCTCGCGATCTCCGTCGGCTGTCCCGTGGGTCCCATGAGCACGATCGGCTCGCCAGGTTCCAGCGCAGCGCACAGCCGCGAGCTGCCCCCCATTTCGAGCACGATCGTGCCGAGTAGCCCCTTCTCGGGATCCACCCACGCTCCGGTGAGCGCGAGGCCCTCCATCGCGAGGCGAGCCTCCGTGCGAATGTCCGGTACACCGTTCGCGCCCTTGCGCTCGATGACGACACTCGGGGCAAACGTCTCGAAGTTTTGCAGACGATAGAACTGGCCCGGCTGAAATTTGCGCGCCGCCATGGGCGCATGCACCACGATCTCGACGATGTTCGACGTGAGCCGGTTCACCTCGTGAACGGTGGGGACGAGCTCGTGATCGAGCCTCGCAAAGAGCTCGCGGAGCCTCGCGTCGCGATCGCCCTGCGGGGATGCGTGGGTCGACGGATCCGGAGGAAAGAGCGCGACGACGTGCGGAAAACCGTCCTTTGCGCTCGCCATCGCCTTGACGACGCTGCCTGCGTAATGGGGATGGTTGTCCCCGTAGAACGACACCGTATGGCCATCCTTGAGGTAACTCGTAAAGAACGCACCATGGGAGCTCGCCGCCCGCTCCACGCGGACGTGCCCGTCGCCGTCCGCGTTCGCGACGTGCGGACGAAAGTACTGCTTTCGGTCGTCGAGTTCGAACGTCCCCGGGTACTCCCGCTCGTAGATCACGTTCGGACTCGTCCCCGCGGCGACGCAGACGGTCCGCGCAGGAAGCTCCACCAGGGTTGCATCGTCGCGCTTGAAGCGAACGGCACGCACGTGCTGGCGATCGTCGAGCAGAGCCTCCAGCGGAGCCATGTGCTCGACGTAGCGGACCCCTTCCTCCAAGCTCTTGGCGACTTCCTCGTGGTTCAAGCGGTACGCCGGTGAATCGCCGAGGGCTTTGCGGTAGATGAGCGTCACCCCGCCCCAGGCGTCGAGCAGATCTTGGACCTGCGGCTCGCGCCCTTCGGCGGCCGCGCGCTCCTTTTCGGCGCGGAGGGCGCGACCATGCTCCAAGTGGCGCGTGAGTGCCTCCCACTCCTCGTCGTCGAAGCGACTGCGCAAGTCGCCCTCGGAATGGCCGAGCCGAAGGAGCACCTCGAAGCGCTCGAGCTCCTTTTCGATCTGAACTTGGTAATAGGCGAGAAGCTCGGTGGCCGTGTCGATGGCCGTCAGGCCTCCGCCGATGACGATCGCGGGCAGACTCACCTGCAAGTTCGCGAGGCTCGTGTGCTTGTAGGCGCCCGAAAGTTGCAGCGCCATCAGGAAATCGCTCGCCTTCCGAATGCCCCGCGCGAGGTTGTTCGTCATGTCGATGATCGTGGGCCGCCCGGCCCCCGCGGAGATCGCGACATGGTCGAAGCCGAGGGCCCACGCGTCATCGAGGGTGAGGGTGCCGCCGAATCGAACGCCGCCATACATCTTCACGTGACGATTGCGCGCGAGCGTCAGCTGTAAGATGGTGAGGAAGTTCTTGTCCCAGCGAACGGTGATCCCGTATTCGCTCACCCCTCCGAAGCCGAGCTGCTTTCGTTCCGCAAGCTCGGAGAACATCGATGACGAGTCGCGAACGGGCGTCGGCGCGCGATCGGCGCGTCCAACGAGCGACACGGCCAGCGGCTCGAGCTTGAGGCCGTCCACGGCGACGACGCCGAAGCCCTCGCACGCGAGGTGGTGCGCGAGCGTGTAGCCCGCGGGTCCTAGCCCAACGACCAGAACGTTCTTACCGCGGTAAGGTCGCATCGCGGGCCGCTCGACGTTGAGCGGGTTCCAGCGCGTGAGGAGTTGATAGATCTCGAGCCCCCACGGCAAGGACAGCGTCTCGGTGAGGACTCTCGTCTCGACCTGAGGGATGTTTACGGGCTCTTGCTTTTGGAAGATGCAGGCCTTCATGCAGTCGTTGCAAATCCGATGTCCCGTGCCCGGGCACATTGGGTTGTCGATCGCGATGAGCGCCATTGCCGCGACGAGCTCGCCGGCCTGCCGCATCGCGTGCATCTCGCTGATTTTCTCCTGCAGAGGGCAGCCCGCCAGCGGAACGCCGAGCGGGTTTTTCTTGTAGGCGCCCGTCTTGCTGTCGACCAAACCCTTGCTGCACGAGTCCTTGTCGCGATCGTGGCAGAGCATGCAGTAGTCGATCTCTTGCTCGACCTCGCGCGCCGTCATCCGCCGGTCCGTTAACGAGAAACCCAGCCGCTGGCGTCGATCGTGGTGCGGGCCCACGAAGAGCTCCGGGACGGCGGGGTCCGGGCGGTCGATTTCGACCAGGTGCGCGAAGTCGAGGGTCTTCGCCACGTGCATGCTCGCCCAGCGCCGGATGGGATCGGCGGGACTGGCTCGCCGCGCCGCCAACCATGCTTCCAGCGCGTCGAGCGCGAGCGCCACCGCCCTGCCCAGGGCCGCGTCGTCCTCCCCGTCTTCCGGGTGTTCCAGCGATTCGGGAGCGACCGGTCGCACCGCGAGCACGGCCACGCGGACGCGATGGGCCTGGGCGCGAAGCGCGTCGGTCCATTCTGCACCGCCGCTTTTCGCCGCCCTCCGCGCGATACCGTCCATTTGCATGAGCGAAATCGCGGCCGTGGCGAGAGTGAGCTCCTCGTCCGTGGTGCCTCCGATGGGGGCGACGCTCACCGCTTGCAGCGCCGCCTTGGCCACACTCTCGGCGGGCGGGCGAGCGGAGGTCCAAGCTTTGCCGGCGTCCGCGCGAAGGACTCGCTTTTTGACGAAGTCCTTCCGGAAGCTCCACACGGGATCGCTGCTTCGAACGGCGTCGCGAAATTCGTCCAGCTCCTTTTCGATGCCGAAGACAATCCCGATAAAGCGGCCCACGAACGGCGCGGCCGCAAGAAGCGCGTCGCTTTGGGCCGTCGGGGCCATCCCCGAACCCTTGCATTCGCGGTACGCGTCAAAGCGGGCATAGAGTTCGGGCGCCTCGGCGGAAAACCATCGGTCGAAGACGCGAAGAAGGTCACCGAGGCGGGATGGATCGTGCAGATCCCGATAGCAAAACCCGTCAATACCGAGCGTGAGGCCGGGGCCGGCGTCATCGCTCACCGCGGCGAAGGACGACCAGCGCGACGCTGCTGCCGGCTCTGGGGTGACCCTGTGCGGGACCCCCCGGCCGTTCGTGCTAACAGTCATATAAATTCACCAACGATTCTTTGCAATTATGCTGTAGGTCGTACGCAAATGATTAGGACAGCGGCTCTCCTCAAGGGTCCGCCAAGCCGATGGTGCCTTGGCTCTCGAGCTGACTAGCCCCCCACCGGGCTGCGCCGGACACGCGATGCAGGAAACGAGCGTCTTGTTCCTGCTGGGGAGCTCGAGGTGGAGCGGCATCGCTCCCCTCGACGTGACGTGCGAGCCCGTTCTGTCGAGCGGAGCCCTTGCCGGAGGCAAGGCGGAGCGAGACTCAGGGTGACCCTGGTTACTCACTAGCTGACTATTCCTTGGCTTTCTGCGCGTCATGATCAGCGGGCGGCGTCCACGCCGTCTCCGCGACATCGCCCTTCTCGTACCCAAGGTAGATCGCGCACTGCTTGAGCATGAATTTCTGCCCCTCGGGCGTCACCAGGTCCACCTTGTACGTGTTGATCAAGCGGACCGAATCCTTGACCCATTGCTGCCAGCCCTCCTTCGAAATCTCCTCGAAGATGCGCTGTCCGAACTCGTTGCGAAACGGGGGCCGGTCGAGGCCGGGCAGGTCCTTCTTCAGCAGGCGGCAGTGAACGATGCGCTCGGCCATAGTGCCCGGACGTCTAGCACAGTGACGCGCCCACAACCTGACAGGGACTATGCAAACGAGAACCGAAGTTGCCGGTTGGGCCGCCGGAAGGACCCACGAGCCGTCCGGGCTCCGACGGCCACGTCGAAACGACGCGCCTCGCCGTGGGGGAGCACCTCTACGGACACGCCTGCACGGCCTGCGCCTCGCGAGGTGACCACGTCGAGCGCGCGCTCGGGCGAGTTGTTCGTTCGCGACAAGTGCACGAGGACCACACGGCTCGCGCGCGTCCCCTCGAGCGAGGCGACCACGTCCGCAGCCTGCTCATTGCTGAGATGCCCGAGGGGGCCGGCGACCCGGCTCTTGAGGCGTGCGGGATATGGGCCCACGTCGAGCATGGCGGGACAGTAGTTGGACTCGAGAAAAACCATGTCGCTCCTCGCCAGAAACGCGCGAATCTCGCGCGTCGTATGCCCTAAATCGGTCGCTAGCGCGATGCCGCATCCCCCGGCCGAAACCCGAAGGGCGACTTGCGCGGCGTCGTGCGGCAAGGCGATCGCTTCGACGAGAAACGGCCCGAGCACCAGCGGGCGGCGCGGTGCGTACGCGCGAACGTCGACGCGGCGGCGCGCGCGCTCGATGGCGACGTGTTCGTGGGCGAACAAGGGCGCACGGAGAGCCCGCGCGATCGGCAAGGCGTGCCCCGCATGATCGCCGTGGCCATGGGTCACGAAAACGCCCAGCGGGGGCGCCGAGGTGACCAAGTCGCCGCCGAGCATCCGCATTCGTTCGACCGCCCGGCCAACGCCAAGCCCTGCGTCGAGCACGAGCCGTTCTCCCTCCGCTTCGATGAGAAGGCAGTTGCCAGTCGAGCCGCTGCCGAGGACGAAGATGCGCACGGGCGGGGCATCCTCTCGCAGAGCGATCGCGATGTCGAAGGGAATATCGAGAGGAAATGTCGAGGGAAATGCGGCTGAAGGTCTGGCCAGAAATCGACGTTGGGGGCTCCCGTGCCGTGCGCTTCCGGAGTGGGCGCGGAGCGGCGCCCCCCCGGCCCGTGGGGGAAAGATGCGCGAATCGAGTCGAGCGCGTATATGCTCCACACGCCGGTAAGGTCGCGAGGCGTCGATGGCAGACGATGGCACACTGACGGACCGCCGCTGCAACCAGTGCGGCCACCCGATGCCCGAGGCGGCGAGGTTTTGCGCGGAATGCGGTGCTGCGCGACGGCCATTGGCTGCGGCTTCGGCGATGACGTTGACGGCGACCCCCGCGGTACGGCCCGTCGGGAGCAACGCGTCCGCCGCGCCTGCGGCTCCGCGCCGCTCCGCGGCAGCTGCAAAGACGGTCATCGGGTTTGGCGCGATAACGGCTCCGCTGGGCGGGACGGCGCCGACGAAGGCTGATTCCTCGGCCGCGCCCACCCCAACCCTCGACGGGCGTGCCGCTCTGCAAAGGACGATGCTGGGACTGAAGCCGACCGGCCCGGTTGCGCCGCCGCCGCAGGCGCCGGGTCCCCTGGGCGGCGGATCTGCTCTGCGTCAGACGATGCTTGGCGTCGCAATGCCTGGAATTGCCCCGCTGGATCCTACGGAACCACCTCCGACGTTGCCCACGTCAGCCCCCGTTCCTACCCCACGGTATCCGCCGATTGCGCCATCGGTCCCGCCTTCCGTGTCGGTGGTCCCGGCGCCAGCCCCGCTTGTCGACTTCCCCGTTCCTGCGTCGGCTCGGCTCGTGCGCGCGACGGGCGTGCCAGTCGCCACGGTCGCTCTCGTCGCCGGCGTCCTCCTTTTGGCGGGTGGCGCCGGCATTGCCTGGTTCTGGCGCCGCCCGCCTGTCCTCACAGCCCAACCGCACTCCTCGCCCGCGGGGCAGGACATCTTGCATCTGCACTGCGATCCGAGCAGTTGCCGCGACGGGACGACGGTCGAGGTGATCGGCGCACGAGCCACCTTCGCAGGGGGCGAGTGTGACCTCGCGCTCGCCGAGCCCCTTCACATCGGTGACAATCCGCTCCCTATTCGGGTTGATCGCCCCGGCATTGGGCGCGACGAAGTTCTAAAACTGGTGGTACCCGTCGCGTTTCGCGTTCGCGCGGACGCAGCCCCGATGAGCGCGCTACCTCCAAGCATCGCGATTCGCGTCGAGGCCATCGTGGGCAGCCAGGCCACCGTCGATGGCAAGCCGCTAGCACTCGACGGCGCCGGGCGCGGCGTCTACTCCGTGGACGAGTCCGCAGCGACCGAGGGGCCCGCCGACGAATCGCGGGTCATTTCGCTCGATGTTCCGTACGCGGTGGTCTCGCCCGCCGGTTCCAAGCCGTCCACCACCGAGAACGGGACGGTCAGCGCGCGCGTCGCGATCGCCCCGCTCCACGTGGACACGCCGGGGCCAGGCGCCATTGTCGAAGGAGACCACGTTCTCGTTGCCGGCCGCGCCGCAAAAGGGGCCAGCGCGACCGTGGACGGCGCTCCCGTCGAGGTCGGGCCCGAGGGAATCTTCGAGGCCCGGGTCAGCTTGCCGGCAATCGGGGAACGAACCCTGGAGGTGCGGACCGAGACCGCCTCGCTCCGGGCTCGCACGGTGCACCTCGCCGTGAAGCGCGTCGCAAGCCTCGCCGACGAGGCCAAAGCGTTCGAGCGCAACGAGAAGACGATCGGCTACGACGCGGCGACGAGCGACCTCGCGTCGAGCGTCGGCCGTCCGATGATCGTGGACGGTGAAATCATCGACTCGCGCCATTTCGGATACGGCGCGGTGCTGCTCGTGGACGACCGCCGCGGTTGCGCAAAGGGGCCGTGCCTCGCGCGTGTCTTGCTCGATCAAGATCTGGTTCTCGCGCGCGGAACGACCGTTCGCGCGTGCGGCCACATCGCGCGGCCCTTCACCACGCCGAACGGCCAGAGCGTCCCTGAAATCGACGCCAATTTCGTAGTGCCCGCGCGGCGATGACCGTTCACGCGTGCAGGCGAGAGCATTCGGCGAGCTGGCGCCGCCGTGCGTGGGCGCTCGCGGCCTGCGCCCTCCCCTCGCTTGCCGCGATCGCTGCGCGCGGACAAACCCTGGACCGCCAGCGGTCGCTATGGCTCGTGGTCGGCGCGCCCGCAAACGCCGCGCCGGTGGATCGGGTGGACGGGGCGCGGACCGGAATGGCGCGCTTCAAGCTCCCCGCGTCCTCGCTGCGCATCGAATGGCGCGCGCCCGTGGGGGCGCTCCTGGCGCATGCCCCGTTGGTGGACGCTAATGGCGACACGTACGTCGCAGGCACACGAGGCGAGGTCGTCGCATTGAAGCGCGACGGGACGGAGCTCTGGCGTGCAGTCACCGGGTCGAACCAACCGGGGCCCCCCGCCCTGCTCTCGGATCGGACGCTCGTGTTCGTCGACGATGCGGGAGAAGCCGTCGGTGTCCGCGAAGGGCGAGTGCGTTTTCGCTGGCGGTTCGGCCAGGCCGGGGCCACCCACCCCGCCCCGCTCGCGCTCGACGACGGCGGCGCGGTCGTCGCCACGGCGCACGAACTCGCGGTGCTCGACGCCGAAGGCACGGAGCGGGCGCGGACCACTTTCGCCGAAGCGGTCGCAGCGCCCCTTGTCGCGGCGCTCGACAAAGTGTTCGTCGTGACGTCGAGCGGCGCCGTGTGGGCATGGCAGCCAGGCGCCTCGGAGCCGACCCGTGTGGCCAGCTTCGGCTCCGCCGTGGACGGGGGGGCTGCGCTCGCCGATGATCACACGCTCATTGCGGTCATCGCCGCGCCGAACCGCATGGGTACGGTCGATCTCGTTCGCGGGACGTCCACCCTCCGCGCCGGGCCGTACGATGGCCTATGGGGCGGGCCGCCGACGATGAAGGGTGGCACGGCGTATCTCTGGCTCCACACGGCGGTGGGCGAGTTTGCCGTGGCGGTCGACCCCGGAGGGGCAGAAATCGGCCGGACGCTTCTGGCGGGACACCCGAGCGCCCGAAGCTCCGACGGGGGCATGCCCCCGCTCGTCACGGGCCCCCATATTCCCGCGCTCATCGATTCCCGCGGCACCGTTGTGTTCGCGATGGTGAGCGGTTCGAGCGCAACCATTGGCGCTGCGTCCGCCACGGGGACGGGGGGCTCCACGGTCGAGCTGCTGCCCGATGTCTGCCCGCCCGCACCCGTCGGCGAGGGCGCGGATCGAATCCCGGCGCCGCCCATCGTGGGACTCGCGCCCCTGCCCCCCGCGGGATTCGTCGCGGCGTGTGCGTCCGGAACGCTGCTCGCCGTTCGAGCGTCGGAAGGGTGAAAGGCGGCGAAGATGCGGCCGAGCCCCCTGGCGAGCCGAGCGCCGCGCTCCTATAGTTGCCGGTAGCCATTGAAACGTCGAGGTTAGCTCCGATGATCACAATCACTGACAAGGCAGCACTGAAGGTCCGAGAGATTGCAGAGGCCGAGGCTCTCGCCGGGCAGGGTCTCCGCCTTCGCGTCGTCGGCGGCGGCTGCGCGGGTTTCTCGTACGACCTCTACTTCGAGGACAAAGTTGGGGAGTTGGACGAGCAGTTCGAGTCCAACGGGGTCAAACTCTACGTTGATCCAATGAGCTATCAGTACCTCGAAGGCACCGAGATCGACTACGTCGAGGGGCTTCATGGAGCGGGGTTCAAGTTCGGCAATCCGAACTCGAAGGGGTCGTGCGGGTGCGGCTCCTCGTTCTCGGCCTGAGCGTCACGGTGCGATTTCCAACGAATTCCCTCTGACGCACGCGCGCACGGTCGCGCGCACGCCTCATGCAAGACGCGGGCAACGAGCGTCGCCATCACGCGGCGCAGAGGCCCTCATGCTTGCCCCTTCGAAAAAATATCGCGAATCCGAAAAACGCATTGATTCTCATGCCGGCGTCACCGCGCGCTTCTACGATGGCGGAGGCGCGATTCTGCCGGCCTACATCGCGCGTGTGCGGGCCATTGCCCCGCTGACGCGCGAAGAGGAGCACGAACTCGCCGTGCGCGTTCGCGAGGGGGGCGACGCCTCGGCGGCCCGCCGCCTCGTCGAGGCAAATTTGCGCCACGTCGTGGCGATCGCGCTGAGCTACCGCCGCTACGGGGTCAGACCCTCCGACCTGGTCTCCGAAGGCAACGTCGGCTTGATGATTGCGTTGCGCAAGTTCGAGCCTTCACGTGGCACCCGCTTCGTCACCTATGCGGCGCACTGGATTCGAGCCTACGTTCTGGGCCACGTGCTTCGGGGCTGGAGCATCGTGGGATCGGGATCCGGGCCGCTGCGGTCGAAAGTCTTCTTCCGCCTTCGCCGCGAAAAGGCCAAAATCCTGGCCTCCACGAGCGATCTCGCCGAGGCCAACGGCCGTCTTGCGGACCGCTTTGGCACCACGACGGAAAAGATCGTCATGTTTGCCCACCGGCTCGAGACCCGGGACGTGTCGCTCGACACCAAAGCGTTCGAGGGCGCCAGCATTTCGGTGGTCGATACCCTGCCGAGCGGCGGCCCAACGCAAGAAGAGGAATACCTCGGACATGAACGCTCCGTCGCAGTGGCCGCATGCGTACGCGAGGCGATGGCCCGGCTCGATCCTCGCGAGCGGTTCATCGCCGAGGCGCGCATGATGGCGGATGGTGCGGACGAGCTGTCATTGGCCGAGATAGGCCGCCGCCTGGGGGTTTCCCGGGAACGTGCACGACAGCTCGAAGCGCGGGCCAAGGAGAAGCTGCGGCAGTACCTGGACGTCTGCGCCCCCACCGATGGGGTCCCAGTGGCTGCGTGAAGAGGCCCAAGGCATCTAAAGGCGAACCGCGCACAAAAGCCGAACGCCCGCACCGGGGTGGGGCGGGCGGTCGGGTCGACGTCGCTCTATAAGCCGAGTTCTGTCCCGCGTCCGGGTCACCCCGAGGCGCGGTGGCGATCATTCCTCTAGGGTGGCGGTTACCCGCCACCTCAGGCGGCCTACCCGCAAGCTCGGGCGAGCAGCCCTTCGACTCGGTCGCCCCGGTTTCCCGTTGCGCCCGAGACGCCTGCCTATGCGGCCTTGCTCCCGATGGGGTTTGCCTTGCCGTCCGCGTTACCGCGGGCGCGGTGGGCTCTTACCCCGCCGTTTCACCCTTACCGTCGAGTCGCGAGAAGCGAGCGACGGCGGTTTTTTTTCTGTGGCACTCTCCTCGGCGTTTCCGCCACCGGGCGTTACCCGGCATCGTGCTCTGCGGAGCTCGGACTTTCCTCCCGCCCGCGGCAACGGCGCGAGCCGGCGACCGCCCGAGCGGCGTCGACGCCGAGCAATCTGCACCGATGGTCGTCTCCGCGCAAGCGCAGGATACAGCTAAACCTCGCGCGGATTCTGACTTCCGACCCCCGGTTGCCCTTGGGGCCGTTTCGGTGGGTACGGCGGCGCCACGAAGGCCAGCCCGGCCACGAACGGCGCCACGACGAGCCCGTAACGGCCGGCGCCAAAAAAGAGGGCATGAACCGCGGCCGTGGCGACAATGACCCCGGCCGCCGACGGCACAATCATTGGCGCCTTGATGACCGCGCGCCACCCCGCCATCACGACGCATAAAGGAATTGCGAGGTAGCCGAACCACGCATGCCAGGTCAGCGCGGCCACCGAACCCGCGAAGGCCGTCCACCTCCGCGCGGCGCGGTGAGCCCCCTCCATGCGCCCGCACGCCACGAGAGCCCCAAGAAGGAGAAGGCGGCTGGCCAACGTCTCGATTGCCCCGAGAGCGATCTTGGCGTGCCCGTCGAATGCCGTCCCGTTGCTCGCGTTGAGATACCACGGGGCGGCCCCAAAGTAGTCGAGCGTCATCGCGACCTTTGCCGGGGCCCGGGCAATCCATGCATACGGGGCCCGGGCGATTTCGTTCCACGCGGAACGCTCGAAGCACGCGTCCTTTCCCGCCTCGTCCCATACCGTGGCGCAGGAGGCGGGGACCGCGATGGGCTGCCAGCCGCCGGTGGACGTCGTCGCCCCGATGAGCAAGTTCCATCCGCCGTTGACGCTCACCAGGGCGCACCGGTGCATCCGGATACAGTTGCGTGCGGTCCAAGGCGCGACGCTCGCAAGGGCGACGGCCGTCAGGACGAGACCGCTTGCAAGCGCTCGGCGCGCCCACGGCGCAAAGGGGCTCGTCCCCGTCGGGAGCGGCACCGCGAAGACCCCCAGCAGAGGGGCAAGCAGGAGGGACTGCGGCCTCACGAGCGTCGCGAGCCCCATGACGACACCGGCTGCCGCGATGCTCGCCCCACGGGACCCCCCGCGCCGCACCCGCGCGGCCAGCGACGCGGCGATGACGAGGAGCGACGCCGTGACCGCTTCCGTCATCACCGCGGCCGTGTACGGCACGAGCGCTGGGTGAAGCGCGACGGCGAGTCCTGCCGCCGCCGAACGAACGCGCCCCGGGCGGGTCGTGTCCGGCGTGGAGACCAGCGCGCAGATAGCAAATGCGCTCGCGGCGCCCAGAAACGCGTTGACCGTCATCGCGACGGCGGCCGAGGAGCCGAAGACGGCGTATGCCGCTGCGAGGAGGCCGGGATAGCCCACCGGATAATGCGCCGCGTAGGTGACCGCACCGTCGGGCCAGAGCCACGTGTACCCCCGGCCGCTCGCGAGCCGGCGCGCGAACGTGTCGTAATATTGGCCATCGCCGGTCGGCAAAAATCGCCCGTGGGCCCAGGCCACCACGGCGAGCCGCACCGCCAGGGCGACCGCGCCGACGGCGGCGGCGTCGCGTGTGCGGGATGCGTCCCCGTGCCCGCGCGCCATCACGCTTCGAGCCACCCCAGCGTGCGCAGCGCCATCACGACCTCGCAAAGCGGAAGTCCGACAACGTTCGTGTAACTGCCTTCGATGCGCGTGACGAAGGCCGCGGCCGCGCCCTGTATGCCGTAGCCCCCGGCCTTGTCCCGACCCTCGCCGCTCGCGACGTAGCGGTTTGCTTCGCCGCGCGCGAGCGGGCGAAACGTGACCGCGGTGACTACGGTTTGGGCACACGCGACGGAGGCATCGGCGTCGACACCGGTCAACAGGAACCGCGTCCTGACGGTGTGCGTCGCGCCCGCGAGCCGCTCGAGCATCGCGCAGCCCTCCTCGTCGTCCGCCGGCTTGCCGAGAACCGATCCGTCGGGCGCCACCACGATCGTGTCGGCCACGAGAAGCCCGGCGGCGCCGCCGCGCCCTCCTGGGAGAGGGTCCAGGGCGAGGCCCTCACGCACCGCGCGGAGCTTGGCGAGGGCCACCCTCTCGAGGTACGCGTCGGCCGTCTCGGCCCCCAGCCCGGATTCGTCCGCAGAGGCCGCACGAACGACGAACGGCACAGACGCCTGCGCGAGGAGCTCGCGCCGCCTTGGAGACGCGCTCCCGAGAACGATTGGCGTCTCGCCGCTGATTCGCACGGGCGCGGTTTACCATATCGGTGATAGCGTCCGTCCCGGATGCGCCCCCGGGTCGGGCATATTGTCTTCTTCGCGCTCGTCGTGCCGCTCGCGCTCTCCGCGCGCCCCGCCCTCGCGACGGATTGCTCGGGCATTGTCAGCCCATGCGTCAACGATGACTCGCTTTGGCCGCACGCTGGCGCGTCACTCTTCAGCGCCGTCGGGTCCGTCGAGACCGTGGCAGCCCACGATCTGGGCTTTGGGCTCGTCACGAGCTATCTGTCGCGCCCAATCGTGTGGCAGCTCCGCTCGCCGGGGGATGGGAGCGAGCAGTTCGCAATCAACGATCAAGCCAACGGGACGTTTCTCTGGTCGTACGGAGTCACGTCGCGGCTCGAGTTGGATCTCGCGCTGCCCCTCACCTGGGGCCAAGGAGGTGCCGGCCTGGCCCCGATCACGGGCGGCGCGGGCTTGAGCGATACCGCCGTTCGAGACATGCGCTTCGGATTCACGTACGCGATCCTGCGGCACGTGCGCATCTTTCCGGGTCCCCCGGCGGACGCGGATCGTGCCGAAAACGGCTCCGTGGGTCTTGCCGCGCGCTTCGAAGTGAGTGCGCCCACGGGGGATCGTGACCAGTTTGCCGGCGAGCGAAGCGGCGTCTTCGTCCCCAGTCTGGCGGCGGAGTACCGGCTCGACCGCTGGTTTGCCGGGGCCGAAATCGGGGCGCGGATTCGGCCGACCACGGAGCTGCTGGGTGCGCAGATCGGCACCCAGATCGTCACGGCCCTGGGCGTCGGACTCGATATCCTCGCGGGGGGCCGTTTGAGCGCGACGCTCGAAGGTTGGGCGCTGCCGGTCCTCGTCGGGCAGGACGATATCGTTTTGCAAAACGGGGCGTACGCGAACAGGCCCAACGGGCAAACACTCGTACCGGCCGAGTGGCAGCTCTCGGCGCGCACCGCGCTGGCCCGGGGGGCGCTATCGATCCAGCTCGGAGGCGGGGGCGGACTCCCGCTCGGCGGAGAGTCCGAGCTGACACCCAGGTTTCGGTTTATTCTTGGTTTACGTTGGGCGCCTTTGTTAAAGTCACCAGAGTCACCCTGAGTCTCTCTTGTTTTCGTAGTCACCCGGGTCACGCTGTGTCTCTCTCCGCCTTGCCTCCGGCAAGGCTCCGTTCGACAGGCCTGGCTAGAACGACACGTCGAGGGGAGTGGAACTCCCCTCGAGCTCCCCATCCCGGAACGTCGCGGGGAGATGGGTCTCGCTCCGCCCTTCGGGCTCCGCTCGACGACGGCGGCGGCCGCCCTTGTTCTCGCGGGACGGGCTCTCGCGGGACGGGCTCTCGCGTGGGTGCCGACGCCGAGATTGACAAAGGGTGCGCCTCACGGCATCGAAGGTCGCCATGGCTTGCGCACGGCTCTGCGGCGGTTCGCGCGCCCTCCTGATGGCCTCCATGGTGACGTTCGTGCTCACGGCGGCGCACGCCGGCACGGCCCGGGGAGACGACATGGCCGTCGCGCAAGCGCTCGTTCAGCAGCTGGAGCATGACGCATCGAGCGGACTTGCCGGTGCGCGCCTTGGCGCGCGGGCCGCGGCGGCGGCCCTGGCGCAGGCCTCCGATGCCATCGAGCGCGCGCGGCGGATGCGCGCTGTAGGCGACGAGGAACATGCCCGCGCGGCGGATGGCTTGGCGCGGGAATGGGCGGAAACGGCGCGTGACGTCGGCCGGGCCGTCGACGCGGAAGCGCGGGCCGTCGAACGAAGGCGGAGCGCCGTGGAGAGGCAAGCGCAGCTCGATCGAACACGCGCGCTCGTGGAGGAAGGAATCGCGCACGTGGGCCGCCTCCGTTCCGAGCTCGACAAGGCGCAGACCTCCGGCAAGGGGCCGCGGACCGCGGTCGAGGTCCATGACGGCCAGCCCGCAAAGCCGGCGGCGAAACCGACGAACGCCACCGGCGTCAACTCCGGCCCTTCGAGCGGTGCGAACGACCCGCAGGGCGCAGGCACGCCGTGACGCCGAAGAGGTGGATCGCGATCGCTTCGCTTGCATGCGGGACCGCGGGCGGCACGGGGTGTGCCGCCAGGACGATGCACGTGGCCGCGCTCGACCAGGTGGAGCAGGTTCGCGCGACCGAGGCCGCCAAGGAGGGCGCCGCGGGAGCCCCGGAAGTCTACGCCCGCGCGGAGAGGGAGCGGGACCAGGCGCAGCGCGCGCACGCCGCGGGGGACGACGTGGAGGCTTCGCTCCATGCCGAGCGTGCCATCGCGGCGTACGGCCATGCCCTGGCCGTGGCGCGATTCGCGCGGGCGACCACCGAGCTGGCCGACGCGGAGAAATCCCTGGCGGACACCGTCGTCGAACAGCAGTCGTTGGAGGCCACGCGCGCGCAGTTGGAGCTCCAGGCCGACGAGCTCCAGCGGCAGGCGCAGGTGGCTCGCGAGCGATGGCTCCCGGCCGCGAGCGTGCGCGGCCCCGCCGAGCGAGACACCGCTCGCCGGATTGCGGCTCGGTCGATGGCGGCCGCCGCGAGGTTGCTCTGCAGCGCGGCGCGGCTCGTGGCCCCCCACGCGGACGGCCTCGCAGAAGCCGATGGGGACGTCACGGCTCTGCAGAAGCGCATGGACGCCGCGCCCCCCGCCACGTCCATCGATGATGCCGCCCGGGCGAGGGCGCGCTGCTTGGACGTGCTCACGCGCGCGCGCCGAGGGTCCAACCCCGGCAACGAGGGCGCCGACGCGCTGCTTTCGGAGCTGTCGGCAAGTGCGGGGTGGGACCCGATGCGGGACGAGCGCGGGGTCGTGGTCACTCTACGAGACGCCTACCGGGGTGCCCAACTGACGGACACGGGCAGCGCAAAGTTGAACGACCTCGGCCGCGTGGCCACAGCGCATCCCGCGTTTGCTGTGCAAGTGGTCGTGCACGACGCGCTCGCCCCGCGCCCGCAGGACGAAACGGACGAGAGGCGCGCCGCCGCCGCCGTCGCGGCCCTCGTGGCGGGAGGAGCTACGGCGTCGCGCATCGGCGCGGAGCTGGCGGGCGCAGGGGCAC
This sequence comes from uncultured delta proteobacterium, assembly GCA_963831555.1. Classification (GTDB taxonomy): domain Bacteria; phylum Myxococcota_A; class Polyangia; order Polyangiales; family Polyangiaceae; genus Palsa-1150. The sequence continues at coordinate 116,793 of CAWHQT010000001.1, read as the reverse complement.
CCGTCGCGGACCCCAGCGATCCCCGTGTACGCGAGCGCAACGAACGACTCGAGATCGTCTTCGTCGGACCGTAGGCGACCCGGGAAAGAGCTACGAGCCCATCACCAGTTTGTAGCCGAAGCCGTACACCGTCAGGATGTGCGCCGGCTTGTCGGGGCTCTTCTCGATCTTCTTTCGTAGCTTCACGATGAAATTGTCCACGGTGCGGTTCGTCGATGACGACTCGAGCCCCCATATTTTGGACAGGATGTCGTCGCGGTTCACCGGCTGCCCGGCCCTCTCGGCGAGCATGCGCAGGAGCTCCACTTCGTAGAACGAGAGCGCGTGCTCCTGCCCTCGCGCCACGACGGTCTGCGACGTGAGATTCACCGCGGCTTCGCCTATCGTCAGGATCTCCGGAGCGCTCGCGGCCACCCGGGACGCGCGGCGGAAGATGGCGCGCATCCGCGCGATGAGTTCGTTCACGCTGAATGGCTTGGTCACGTAGTCGTCGGCGCCGGAATCCAGGCCGCGAATCTTGTCCGTCTCTTGCGACCGCGCGGTCAGCATCACGATGGGCACGTGCGCGCTGATCCGGCGGAGCTGTTCGCACACGGCGTAGCCGTTCATGTCCGGGAGCATGAGGTCGAGAATCACGGCGTCGGGCGTCTCGCTTCGCGCCAGCGCGACCCCCTCGTGCCCCTTGCCCGCCGAGATCACGTGGAAGCCCTCGAACTCCAGCGCGTCGCGCAGCCCGAGGACGATGTTCGGTTCGTCGTCCACGACAAGGATGGTCTTCTTCGCCAGCGGCATCCGAGGGAATACGCTTTATACCTCAGATACCCGAGTCGAAAGGTGTGACGCCGGTCTCCCAACGGGACTACCCGGCGCTTGCCCTCGCCGCGGCGAGGGGGTCTCTCGCCGCGGTCCTTTTCCGCGGGGTCAGTGCGTCGTCGTGGAACTCACAACGCTGATGCTCTCTTCGATGCACTGGAGGTACGTGACGGAGCCTCCCGGCAGGGCTTTCTCCGAGAACTGCACCGCCTGCGGGCACCCGTTGGCGGCCGCGCCGGTCACGTAGCACCACCCTCCGCCTGTACCGGGACCCGCCGTCATGGGGGGCGCGTAACTCGAGCACGAACCGCCGTTCGGGAACTCCGTCGCGGCGTTCGGATCGCCCGAGGTCAACTGATACATCATGCACACCGATTGCAACCCGGGATCTCCGCCGGCTCCGACCACGCCTCCGGTCGACGTGTAGTTGGCTTCCTGCGTGTCGCAGAACTGTTCCAGAACCGTTGGATCCAGCGGTGGATTGGCTGGTGAATTGGTCGCCACGCCCGGACCGTAGAGGCCCTGCGCCGGGTTGCACTTCGGATTTTTGCAGGTGCCCCCCGCGGTGGCCGGCAGGCTCACCAAGACGAGGCACGGAACCGCTCCGTTCCCTCCGTCCGTCGCGCCGAGCTTTTGCGGCAGACACTGGCTGTTCAGCGCCGTCTTCAACCGATCGACGATGACCGCAACGGCCGGGTTATAGCCATACCGCGGATCGCTCATGCTCGTCGCCGTGGGATCCGGGCAGAGAGAGGCCACGATTCCCTGGGGCCCCATGAGCTTCGTGACGAGAAGCTCGCGAATCGTGGGATACGCCTTCGCCGCCACTTGCGACGTGGGCGTCGTCGGATTGCAAAGCGGCGGGATCTGCGCGGCCGAGAGTCCCATGGCCGACTCCGGGCAATCGCACGAGTTTTGGTTCGCGGCGACCGTGCAGTCACGCGGCATGGCCAGGGGAAAAATGCACGCGTACTGGCGGTCCACCGGCAGCTGGTGACCGACCCCCTGCATCGTGATCGCCGGTGTATCGGTGACCCATTCGCGCCCGTTCACGGGATCTGCATTGTTCGCGGCCGTAGAGGGTGCCAGCGCGTTCGACGCGGACGTATCGATCGGAAAGTTGACCACGCCGGGCAACGTTCGGTCCTGATAGGACTCGATCATGTGCGGATCGATGCCCGTGTAGTCGTGCGTGAGCGCGGGCCCTGGGACGGTGTAGTTCGCGGCTCCCGTGCCGAGAATTCTCACCCAATCGGCCTGCAGGAGCTGGCTATTGGCGAGATTGTTCGGGTCGAAGTGGAGCAGCTGGCGGGGAACTCCGCCGATGTGCGCGAAAAAGATGTTGGACTTCTGGTTGGCGCGAGGTCCGACCGGGAGATTGCATAGTGAATCGGCCGTCAGCGGGTTGGCCGTCCCGTCCGGAAGTGACGCCGCGAAGAGCGGATTGGTGCAGCTCCCAGCGCCCTCCTGGTATTGGCCCACGGGGGCGCCGTTGACCACGGGGTATTCCGCGTCCCGATTGGGTACGAGCGTCGACGTCAGCCCCAGGTAGTACCGCGAGATGGGGAACTGCGCGTCCACCCCGTACTTGGCCTTCATGTGCACGTGGCGCAAATTGGGGTCCATGCCCCAGTTGTTCGACGCGGTGGGGTCGTAATTCGTCGTGGACAACGTACACGCCGGATCATCGGGGTTGGTCGCGCACATCCCCGTGCCTTGCGGAGGGGCCCACGCCGCGTGCATGAACAAGTACGCCGTGCCGTTGAGTGCCCGCACGTCGATTTCCGAGTCGTTCTCGTCCGAGAGAACGACCACGACGACCAGCGAGTCGGGGCGCAGAAAGTCGTGCCGCTGCTTGAGAATCGTCGTGTCGACGCCGGACCACGCCGCCCTCGCCTGCCCGCCGTTGGTCGCCGGGTTGAGCACCAGCGACGCGTACGGGTCCGGCTGAATGAGAAAGCGGTACCAGCTCTCGAGCTGCGACTCGATGCCGCACCCGAAAATTCCGGCGCCGCTCACGAGATCGGCGAAGTCTCCCTCCAATGCAGTGTTCATCGTGATCACGGGGGCTGGACCCGTGCCCGCACCGGTGGGAAACCAGTAGAGATACCCGCCGGCCGTGGCATCGGCGACGGTGCCCTCCGTGCCCATCCCCGTCAGCGTCAACGGACCCCGGGAGATGAGCTCTCCCTTGTCATCGTTGTGGGTGGCCAGATTGGAGTACTCCGACGAGTTCAGCGTCGGATCGCAGAGAACGGTGCCGGTCGGCGCCCCCATGTCGCTCAACCGCGTGCCCAGCGAGGACGTCACGACGCCAATGTGCATGTCGCTCACCGGCGGAAACTCCGGCTTGAAGCCGGCGGGACACGGCCCATTCGCCGTGGTGCCCATGACATTCGGCGGCGTCGCCGTGTCGACGCAATTGGGCGTAACCAACCGCGCGATCAGCAGCGGAATCGCCTGCTGGAGATACTGCTGCTTGTCGCCCATCGACGCCGAATTGTCGATGTCGAAGAGCAGGTCGATCTTGTCGACCGCTTGGTTCGGCACCTGGATCGAAACGTTCGTCTTCGTGGTCGGGTCCGCGTGCTCGACGGGTCGCGTCAAGCACCCCGCCGCAACCGCGCCGAGCCCGAGAACGACCGCGGCCAACCCGGCCCCGTGTCTGATCGCTGCATTCATGGATCGCTGCTCCTCACAAACAAGACGCGGGACGAAAATCGTCGCGAACTCCCGGCGGCGGCCGCCGCGCAGCCCCATCCCCGCGAAGGCTTCCGCGAAGTCGGGGCTCTGGCGCTCGCAAAACTCTGAAAGGATTTACCACGGCGGACGGCCAACGGGAGGAAAGAAGACAAGCGATTTCACCGCGACACGATGAGGCGCCCGTACTGCATCAAGCACGAGACATGCCGTGCGATGTACGGATGGAAAAGCCACAAAGCGCCGGCGATTGCGGGATTCGACGCGTGCCGCGAACGTCAACGCGGTTGGCGGACGCCGTCTGGCGTTGGCATGCGTGATTCCCTCGAAGTGGGCCGCGGCACCGCATGGCGGGCTCTCTCTTCGTCCGCCTTTGCCTCCGCTCCGCTCGACTCGGATGGGGGCTGTACCGCCGGATCGTATGTCGTCCTGGGTATGTCAATGGGTATGTCTTCGGATACGTCTTGCGCTGTTCTTGGAAAAGCCATTCGCAACGCCTTGACGTGGCGACGGCTGACTCCAGGCACGGTGAGCAGCGTGGCGTCGTCCGCGGCGCGGAGAGCGGCCACATTGCCCACATGGGCAAGAAAGGCCTTTTTCGCCTTCGGTCCCAGGCCCTTCACGTCGTCCAGCGGAGAGTGAAAGCGGCGCTTCTTTCCCAGGCGCATCCGCGCGCGGTTCGAGAAGCGATGCGCCTCGTCACGCAAGCGCGCAAGCAGAAATAGCGACGTTGTATTGCTCTTCAGGGCAATCGGATTTTTTTTGCCCCGGCAGGTAGACGCGGTCGACGAGCGTCTCGCCCGCGAGGTTCTCGCGCTCCTTTGCGAGCGCAACAATGGCCAAATCGTGGAGCCCGAGGTCATTCGCGGCGGCTTGGGCCACGGCGAGTTGTCCGCGGCCGCCGTCCACGACGAAAAGGTCGGGCGCGTCCCAATCGGCGTCCCCGCTTTCGCCGTTGTCCCCATTCCCCGGCTCGCTCTCCACCGCGTGAGTCACCGCTCGAGCCGTGTCCTCCTCCAGGCCCACAGGCTCGAGCGGTCTCCCGCCGGCAGCCGGATACGCAAAGGGCGAACCGAGCGTCTCGTCCTGCCGAGGAGCTCGAGGTGGAGCGGCATCGCTTCCCTCGACGTCAAGCGCGACCGTCAATCCTGCTGGGGAGCTCGAGGGGAGCGGCATCACTCCCCCTCGACGTGTCCGGCTAGCCAGGTCTGTCGAGCGGAGCCTTGCCGGAGGCAAGGCGGAGCGAGACTCAGGGTGACCCACGAGGACGCTCGAGCCGAGCCTGGCCGGAGGCAAGGCGGAGCCAGACTCTGGGTCACCCGGGTGACTCACTACGAGAGCCCGCCGAAATCGACGGGCGAGCACCTCGTACATCGACCCGTAATCGTCATTGAGACCATTGGCCTCTTCGGGGCGGACCGCGCCGCGAACGTTGAAGGTCCGGTAGCGCTTCTTATCCATCACCCCGTCGGTCATGGCCACGATCGCCCCCACGGTATCTCGTCCGCCGAGGTGCGAAATGTCGCAGCACTCGATACGACGCGGCAACACCGGCAAGCGAAGGCGTTGCTGCAGATCGCGAAGGCGCTCTTGTACGTCGTCCGCTTGCCGTTGCTTTTCGAAGAAAGCGTGCTTCGCGTTGTCGTTCGCCATGGCGAGCAAATCGACCCGATGCCCGCGTTTGGGCGTGAGAAGCACGACCTTGTGCCCCGCCCCGTCGGTGAGCCATTCCGCGATGCCCAGCACGCCCTCGGGCTCCCGCGGCAGAATGACCTCGTCGGGTACGAGGGCCGCAAACGCCGTAAACGCGGCCGGCGGGAGGCCTCCGTCCGCGGCCTCGGATGGCCCGAGGGACGGCGCGTAGTGTTGCGCGAGAAACGCGGCCACGATTTCCTCGTCGGGGATCTCCGCCTGCTTGATCGAGTAGGTGACGACATCCGCCAGCTTGCCCGCGCGAACGAGCAAGAGCGCGATTTCGACGAGCTCTCCTTCGCGGTAGAAGCCGACCACGTCGCGGTCGATGTCGTCGATCGTGACCACGCGTTGCTCCTGGCGCACTTTTTCGACCGCGCGGAGCTGGTCCCGATAAATGGTGGCGAGTTCGAAGCGCGTTTCGAGCGCGGCGGTCTTCATTCTGGCTTCGAGCTCTCGGGAAAGCTCGTCATGACGGCCCTCGAGAAACTTCGCGACGGCATCGACTTGCTCGGCATACCAAGAGCGATCGACGGGCAAAACGCATGGCGCGGGACAGCGCTTGATCTGATGCTGGAGGCAGGGTCGCTTGCGCCGGGCGAACTCCACGTCACGGCACGTCCGGAGTTGAAAATGCTTGTTGACGAGGTGAAGCGTGCGCCGGGCCGCGGTGGCCGAATGATACGGGCCGAAGTAACGCGCCCCATCGGGCGTCGGCCGCCGTACCACCTCGAGGCGTGACCACAAGGCGGCGCGACGTCCTTCGGGATCCACGCCGTCCGCGACGCCCGAAACCGTCGACGAGGGCCGTCCTTCCTCCTCCTCCTCCTCCTCCTCCTCCTCCTGCGGCATGGGGCCGAGACGAAGCGTGATGAAGTCCTTGTCGTCGCGAAGCTTTACGTTGTACCGCGGGCGGTGCTCCTTAACGAGATTGTTCTCGAGGATCGCGGCCTCTTTTTCATTGGCCGTAATGATCGTGTCGAGATCGCCGATGGTCCGCTGCAAGATGGGGATGAAGAGGCGGTTATCGCTGCTCGCATCTTGGAAGTAGCTGCGGACGCGAGACCGCAAACTCTTCGCCTTGCCGACGTAGACCACCAACCCCTTTTTGTCCTTGAAGAGGTAAACACCCGACTGGACGGGCAGGCCCTCGAGCTTCTGAAGGACAACGTCGGGGAGCTGCGCGTGGGGGGCGGGCGACACGCTCTTAGCCCTCGGCCCAATAGGGCGCGTGGGCCGTCCCCAGCGCCTCCTCGATATCGGCACGCAGGTCGAAGTCGACGACGCGCGGGAGCGCGGCACGCAAGAGAGCGCGCGCTTTCGGCGACCGTAGCCAGACCGCCACGCCGACCAACGCGGCCGTCACGTTCGCGTCCGGGGAGACGAGCAGGCGCTCGAGGTGCGGTCCGACGATGCCGAGCGGAGCGCCCTGAATGCAAAGAGCGTGGACGAGCTCGGCGCGCTCGGCCGGCCCCGACCCGTCGAGCACCGCGACGAGCCGCCGGTCCCGCGGGCTCATGGGCGGCTGCCCGTGCAGGAGGCCCAACGCGGCTTCGACCGCGGACGCGCCTCCGCGCGCGGAGGATCCGAGAGCGTGCTGCAGCGCGTCGCGCACGGCCACGCTCCCGCGCCACGCTCGCGCGGCGACCGCGAAGAGCGGCCGGTCGGGCCGCGCCAACGCCGAGAGGGCCCACCCGTCGTCGAGCAGGTTCGCCGCGCGCAGGTGGCGCGCGCACTCGACCGCCGCATCCACGGCTTCCGGGACCTCTTCGGCGACTTCCATCACCCGCTGCGCGATGACCCGCGCGGCGGGTGCACCCCGCTCGAGCGCGATCGATGCCGCGTAGCGCAGACGCGTCCACGACCTCTCGGCCAGCGCAAGCGCCATTTCAGACGAAAGCCGCGTGTCGATCGCCCGGTCGGGCCAGGCGATGACGAGCGCGCGGGCCTCCGAGGCGCCGAAGTCGTCGTCGAGCGCGACCGCCAGCAAGCGGTCGAGGAGCGCGAGCGGCGCGCCCAACCGTGAAAGCACCCGCATCGCGTCATCGACGCGCACGGCGTCCTCGGAGTCCACGTGCTGGGCCGCGAGAGCGCGTAGGGGCGCCGCGTGATCGCCCGTCACGACGTTGCGCTCCAGCAGATCGCCCAACCTCCGCATCCAGCCGAACGTCTCGGGCTCGGGAAAACGTACGGCAAGAGCGCACAGGCCTTCGACCCCCAGCGCTCCGAACCGTTCGACGACCGCCGATGCCCATCCCTCGTCGCGCGATCCAAAGCTGGGTTCGCCGGAGTCCGTATCGTCGCCCACGAGCTGGAGAAGGAGAACGAGGGCTTCGCGATCGGGAGCCTCGGCGAGCAGAACACGGCCCATGGCGAGGCGCGCTTCGCGCACGCGACCGTGCATCACTCCGAGGCGCGACAGAAAGCGTTCGCTCGGAGGTTCCTGGAGCAGAGCGGCCCCGGGGAGGTCTTCGACCCGCAGGGGGCACACCCGTTGAAACCGGTCGAACCACTGCCTTTGCGCCGTGTCGCGAACGGCAAACGAGGGATCGCCCGCCGCGATCCGCAAGCGTGGCTCGGCGACATGGTCGGGCAGGCGTTCGAGCGCGGCCAGCGCACGGGTCCTCTCGTACGCGCGCGCGCATTTCAGCCAGTGGTCCACCATGGACGCGGCGGTGTCGGTGAACGCAACCGCGAGCGCTTCGGTGGCCCAGGCGGCGTCCAGCCAGAGGGTCTCGTGTTCGGCGTCGATCAGATCCAAAAGGGCTTCTTCGGCGTCCGGCGGCCGCACGTGTGCAAGCGCGGCCACCACGGCATCGGCCAGGATGCGCTGGTCATCCTCGTGTTCATCGTCTTCGAGCACGTCGGGCGGAGGATGGGTCACGAGGTCGCGCAGGACATGCACCAAATCCGCGTCGGTCACGGCGGCGGCCAGCGCGTGGAGCGCTCGGGCGCGAACGGCAAAGCTCGGCAAACGGAGCGCCCGCCGGAGGGCGGGCGTCGCCGCGTGGCGCTCGCCGACGCGCGACAGCAAATCGATCGCCACCGCCCGGCAGGCGTGCGTCGGCCCGGCGTCGATCACGTCGGCGAGCCGCGCCACGAGCCGGCTCGTATCGGTCACAGACGGCGCCCATTGCTCGTCGGAGAGGAGAGCGGCGGCCATCGCGTGGTCGCCCGCGAGCGCAATCTCGACGAGAAGCTCGGTCGACTCCGCGTGATCGAGCGGCACGAGAGTGGCGATCGCCGCGGCCCGCTCGCGCTGGCGCCGCGTCATTTTCCCCGAATGGCGCACGAACAGGCGAAGGAGTCGAACCGCGTCGGCGGGTTGCGCGTCCATCCCGATGATTTCCAGCCCGAGCCGGTCCGCCCGGGCGAGAAGTCGCTTGGTCGCAAGAACGCTCGCGTCGTCGTCGAGGGCCCAGGCCTGCGCCACGCCGAGGGCAAGCGCGCGGCACGAAGAGCGGGCGCGGTCGTGCGTACGCTCGAGTTCCCGCTCGTCCGAGCTGACGTGGGCCAGATTCAGCGCCGTCGAGGGCGACCCCGTCTTCGGCGTTTGCGCCGCCGCGCGCAGCCGCTCCTCGAACGCGGGAATCTCCCACGGAAGAGCGAAGGACCACGCGAAGTGTTTCGCGAGCGTCGCATCGAGCTGGTCGTGGATTCGCATGGGCCCTCTCATTTGGTAAGCGCGCGGCGGCAGGGTCGTCAATTGGTGCGAAGCCGGCGGCCCCTGAACAGGGGCCGCGCGGACTCGAGTCCGGCGGCGCTCATCGTGTGACCTCCTCGGTCCGAAACGTCAGGGTCTTGTCGCTCGTTGCGATCTGGCGCACGAAGAGTTGCACGAAACTCCCGAAGAGTGCATCACTCGGTCCGATCCCCGTGTTCCCGGTGGGCCGCGACATCCAGCGGCGCATTTGCTCGACCATCTCGGAAGACACCGGGTTGACGTCCACCACCACCCCCAGAAAATAGCGTTTCCCGGGCGTCAGAAGCCCGCGGCGCACGACGGGAAGATCGCGTGCTTCTCCACATAGACGGAGCACGCCGTCGAACACCGCGGCCTGGTCGCGCTCGCGCTCGGGCTCGCTCAGGTGCACGCGATACACCTCGTCCCAAAGATCATATACGACGCGGCACACGCGCGGAGCGAGGGCCAGAGGCGCGTCCTCGCCTTCCTCGTAGACGTAGGCGCGAACGGCGATCACCATGGGCAGCCCGCTCGAAAGCTTGCTCAAGAGCGCCGGATCCGAGAGCAGATCGCGGTACGAGAAGCTTGCCCGCAAGAGCTCCTTGTCCCACGCGTAATTGGCCTGCCTCTGCGCCAGCGCCGCGGGCTGCACGGGCTGCTGGGCGCGGGCAACCGGCGGCCAGAGCGCGAGCACGACGATGACGAGCAGGACCGCTCGACGCCTCATGGGTGTGGAGCTCCCTGGCTCGGGCCGTGAACAGGAACGAGCCCGACGAGGTTCGCGATTCCGAGGACAAAGCCCCCCGCTTGGGTGTCGATCAGGAGCCCGGCGTTGAACGTGAGGTCGACGGGCACGGTCCCGAAGCCCTCGTAGCCGCGTGGGGGCTCGACGAAATCCTGCTCGCTGGCGACCCCGTAGATCCCGAAGCTTCCGAAGAAGTCGACGCCGTAGATCGAGCGGGTGCCCCGGTAGATCGGAATGCGATACTCGACGTCGACCTTGCCGGCGTAGTCCCCATACCGATTTTCGACGATGTCCGTGTTGAGGAAGTTCGACGCGGGGCGCCGATCGAAGTTGAGGTCGAGCACGCGATCGGGGAGCAAGTCGCTGAAATCGCCGACGTAGAAGCGCTCGAAGAGAGGGGCGTTGCCGAAGATGCCTCCGGCAAACGCGTCGAGATGCAACACGTGGCCCCACGAGAGAGGAAACCATTGCGACGCCCGGAGGACGACTTTGGCGTACGGATAGTCGCTGCCGAACGGCGTCAGCGACGCGTCGAGGCTTCCGACGAACTGGTGCCCCCGGCTGGGCAGGAACGGCTCGTCGCGCGTGTCGTGCACGAACGTCGTCCCGAGGGTCGACAGAATGCTCGAGCCGTCGATGAGCATGAAGTCGATGGGCTCGACGTCCAGTCCTCGAAAATCGCTGGCCGCCAGCGGAAGCGTCGCGTCGATCTTCTCGAGCCGGTAGTCGAGGAAGACCTGCGACGATATGCCCAGGTCGTGCCCGAACCCGACGCGCCCCCCGAAGCGCGTGTATTGCGCCAGCGCGAAGTCTTGGCCCGGCTTCGGCTCGTCGACCATGACGTCGCGGTTGCCGAAAAAGTCGCGGGCGTCATTGTAGAGAAGCTCGGCCTCGAAGATCCAATTGGACCCGAGCCAGAGGGGATTCGCGACGCGGGCTCGCAGCGCCAGCTGGCTGTCGGCCAGCGCGACGGCGCCGCCGAGAGCAATGCCGGTTCCGGCCAAGTTCGTCTCGGTGACTTTTGCGCCGCCGTAGGCCGTAAGAGGACGCGCCATGCCGCTCGGATCGACGTCCGCCGAGAGGCCGAGCCACACATTGTCGACGACGAACGTGTTTCGCTCGACGACGTCGACGACGAGAACGACGTTGCCCCGGAGCGTGCCGCGCCGCAAGGACAGTTGGACGTCACGAAAGAAGCCGGTCCCGAGGAGCCGGAATCGCGTCAACTCGAGCTCCGGATCGTTGACGTCGAGGATGTCGCCCGGGCGGAACGGAACATAGCGGAGCACGACGCGCGCGAGCGTCCTCGTGTTGCCGCGAACCTCGACTCCCTCGAGAGTGTACTTGAGGCCCACGGTCCCTGCGGTTCTTACGACCCCCAGTCCAGCCGGGGCGACCGAAGCCCCTTCCATGGCCGGGGGCGGCGGCGACGTCGCGACCGAGCCGTTGACGGGGGTGCCCAGCGTGGCCGGGGGCGGGACGGGCGGCGGCGCGACCGGTGGAGCGGCGGCTCCGCGGGAGGGTGCACCGAGGCCCGGCTCCTCCGGCGGAGCACCCCACGTGCGCACGGATTGCGCGCGCAACGGGGCGGGCACGAGAAGAGCGATGGCCAGAACAATGAGCGGGCGAAAACGCACGCGAGCTCGGAATCTTACGCCGCTCGGGGCCGCCGCGTCTCCCACGTCTTGACGACCGCTGACGACCCGAGAGGACTCATTGCGCGAGGTGGACGGTGAACTTCCGCGTCTGCCCCGCCTCCACGGTAAAGCCGAGCGTGCGCCTGCGCGCGCCATCGAGCGTTACGAGGGTCAGCTTGTGCCGGCCCACCGCGACCTGGAGGTGCGCTTCGGGCGTGACTTTCCCTGTGTCGATCTCGTCGATGAGAATCTTGGCGGTGGGAAAGGAGGCGACGTCCAGAAACGCGGTGCCCGTCTGCGAGGGCGGCGCGGGGGGCGCCGCACGCGCGGGGCGCGCTGCAGCGCCGCACGCAATGCCGCAGATCAACGTGACGAGCGCCGTCGACGACAAGCTTCTCATGGGTCGGCTTCTCATGGGTCGACGCCCCCTTGGATGCTCGGACGAGGGGTTTGCGGGCGCATTCAGGTCGGTCTCGCGAAGTTACACCGTGGCCGGCCCGGGCGCGGATCGTTCTTTCGCCGTCAGGTCAATCGCGCCGTTCCGAGCCACAACCAGAGCCCGAGGCCCAGGAGCAGAACGCAGATTCCCACGACGCCCGCGACGAGGACCGTGGAGGCGTGCCCTTCACCTGGCAAAGAGCCTTCCTCCTCGGCGGTTTCAGCCGGAGGTCCGGCGATCACGGTTTGGAGTCGAAGCACATCGAGCATTTGCTTCGCCATGACGAGAACCTGCTCATACTGCGCGCGGTCGAGCGCCAGCGGCCGGCGGAACCGCTGGCGATGGATGGAGTCGACGTGGTCGTAGGTACGGAGCTCGGCCCTGCCCTCGGGATGATTCGCATGCCCCACGACGAGGGTCGGAAACCCCATTTCACGCGGAACGAGCCGTACGTGTTGCAAGGCCTGCACGCCTCCCGCCGTCGACGGGCCTTCAGGAGCCGTCAACTCGATGCCGTAGTCGCCGGGAGCGATGCGCATTTTCTTGAGCGCGTCGTTGAACGCAGTGGCCAGATCAGACGCTTGGATTGCGTGGTACGTCTGAAGCGCAGCCCTCCGTCCGTTCGCCATTACGATTAGGATACGGCGCAAAACCTCGCTTGGGAAATGAGGCGCGGGAAATGAGGCGCGCTTCGTTTTCATGTGTCCACGCCACCCACTCAATGGACGAGAGCGGCTACCAAGCCCTGACACGGCCCTTCACCGAGGCGGGCCGCCTAAACGAAGCGGCCCCTTTCCCCAAAAGGGGCCGGCGATGTCGATAGACCGCGGCGTTCGCGGAGGCCTCCCTTCCGGACCGAGTGACGTTTACGACTTCCTGCCGCGGATTGCCATGCATCGGACCTCGCGATGCCAAAGGCCGGTGGGGCAAGAGGTCGTAGAGGTGGCCGGAAATGGCCCCCACCCGCCTTCTACCGTGGTGTCGGACTCTTATGCGAGGTTTCGTAGCGTTTCGTAGCGTTTCGTAACGAGTGGGCGAGTGCGAGTGGCGAGTGCGAGTATGCGAGTACAAGGAGTGCGCGAGCGAATCCCTTGGCCAATCCCTTGCTCGGCGCCGCGGGCAAACCAAGCCAAAGAAGCCAAGACCCACGCCTATCGTTTTTTGGCTGCTGTCGGGTCGCGCGTTCCGCCAGTGTGTGTACTATGCGCGCCCCCAATGCCCAACCTCCGTTCCCAACTCAGCGATCTGGCCTCTAGTTTCACCGATGCAGTTATCGATGCCCTGCGCACCACATCGCTCCACGAATTGTTGAGTGAATCAGGCGCGCGCACGCAACCCGCGCGATCCGCACGAGCCGAGGGTGCACCGAAGGCCGCCGCCAAGACGGTTCGGCCCGCCTCCTCGGGACGCCTTCCGCGCCGTTCGGCGAATGACATTGCCGCGGAACTCGACCGAATCGTAACCCTCGTCCAGAAGCATAAGGACGGCCTGCGAGCCGAGCAGATTCGGACCGAGTTGGGCTTGCAGGCAAAGGAGCTCCCGCGCGTGCTGAAAGAAGGTCTCAGCGCGCGAAAGCTGCGGTCGAAAGGGCAAAAGCGCGCCACGACCTATTTTGCGAAGTAGAGGCCTCCGCGAAATCGTAAGGGGGACTGTGCGTGAAGCGCGTAACGGTTCGACCGGCCGAGAGAACGGCGACAGAAAGCGAGAAGATGAGAGAGCGCTCTGGCGTTTACTTTGATGTGGCGCCCAATCGAGAGCATGTGTATTGTTGTTTGCGCCCATGTCAAACCTGCGTTCACGACTTGCCGAACTCGCCTCGTCGTTCACCGACTCGGTGATTGACGCGATCCGCGGTACCTCACTCGAAGAGCTTCTGACCGAAACAGGAGCCCGGCCGAAAAGTCGGCCGGCGGAGGCGTCAGCGCGGGCGGCCCCGCGAGTCGCCCGACCGGCGTCGGGCCGATTGCCCCGCCGCTCGGCGGAGGACATTGCCGCGGAGCTCGATAAGATTGTCGCCCTCGTGCAGACGCATAGGGACGGCCTGCGGGCGGAGGAAATACGCATGGAATTGGGCATGCAAGCCAAGGAGCTTCCTCGGGTTCTCAAGGAAGGCCTGAGTTCGAAGAGACTCCGTTCGAAAGGCCAGAAGCGCGCGACAACCTACTTCGCGAAATGACCCGCTGCCGGGCGAGCGGAGCGGGAGCACCCACGCCGGCGCGCGAATCGCGCCGTGGTCCGTGAACATCCTCCGCGATCCGGAGGGCGCGCCGCTCGGGCGGCGAGATCAAGAGAATGCCGCCTAGCCGTCCATTTCCCGGCTCGGTCAGCCGTACGTGGGAATGGTTGCGACGCAACGGACCGCGCTGTGCGGCAACCGCGTTCTGCCACTGCGTGCGTAACGGTGGCAATGCGGCGAGCGCATTGCTTGCGGCGCACCCGCCGCGGCAGCGGGAATCCACCGACGATCGGCGCCCCCGGCAAGAGTCGAACTTGCGACCTCGGCTTTAGGAAAGCCTTGCTCTATCCACTGAGCTACGGGGGCGTTCCCACGCCAGGGATTCACCCTTTAGCGCATCCGGCCCCCTTTTGAAGAGCTCCGTGTCGGCACCCGCGTCGAAGCGGCTTGGAGCCCCAGTTCCGCCCGTCGGAAGTCCTACCGGACTTCCGACGCCGCTGTGCGGTCGGCTGCGCCGAGGCGAAGCTATCCTGTTTTCCCGGGGCTTCGCCCCGGACCCCCAAAGCCGCTCCCGCGGCTTTGCTAGTGCCGTCGACTCCGGCCGAACTTATGGCGCACGGCACTAAGAGCACCGAACAGCTTGACGGACCGTGGATTTCAAGGGGTTGCCCGCATCGCAAGGCGCGACGACGACCCCTACTCGGGTATTGCCAGGAGGAGCAACGCCGCGAGGTGGGCCAAAGCCGCCGAAAGCCGACGGGAGTCGAGCGGTTCGGTGGTCTAGGCCCCGGCGCGAACCGCCACCCACAGAAGCCCAACGACGGCGGCGGCGATGAGCGATCCCGCAATCAGGCTCGATACGAAGTACGGATAGATCATCAGAATGACGCCGGCGATCATCTGCGGAGCGCGGCCCTGTCGCTTGCCGTAGCTGAAGAAGACGAACCCGACGGACGAGACCACCAGCGACAGAAGCAGCGCGTTCGGGTCAAGGGTCATCGCAAAACTAGGTGCCTTTTCGGGACGACTGCCGACCGGAGGTCGCGTCGATCACTATCCTTCAACCGGAGGCGGGGGGCTACTCGCCCGCCAGTGTTCGGAGGCCGAGAGCCGCCACGTTCGGGTGCACAATGTCGTGCCGCAACTCGGGCAGAGGGCAAGCTCGACATATTCTCGGTCTTCGAGCTCCTGGACCCCAAAAGGTCGCAGGCGCTCGTGCACCGCTCCGCACGTGCAGTGAATGGATGGCATGTGCTTGTCCTCTCGATACGGCACAACCGGGTTGCCCCTAAAGAGCCCGTTCACGTGGATGACACGGGCTCGCCGCAGTTTTTCTTCTCGACGCGTGCAGTCCTGGACTGGCGCAGCGTACCCACCCGGTGGGTGCCATGATTCGCTCTACTCTTACCTTGTGACCAACCCGCGCGGCGTGCCAGGTATTCCGCGCACTGCTCTCCTGCGCAGTCCAACCCGGCCGCCGCGCATGCGAAGCGCCCGTCATTTCGACGGAATCGAGGCATCTAGCTTGGCTAGCGGAGCCGGCCGTCGAGAGCGATCGCGGCATTTGCGGTCATCGTCGCTTCGCGAAGCAACCTCAACGCTGCCGCCTGATCCTCGGACGCGGGCGTATTCGTGAGAATCACCATCGCAAATTGCTTCGCTGCCGCATGGATGGCGTCATAGTGCACCAATTTGTCGGGTGTCGGCGTGTGGTGGGTAAAGACGTACTCAGGGTCAAACTCAGGACGATTCATCGCTGTCTCCGTCTGGACGAGCCGGTGATGTGGGAGCGCGTCCTCCAACACATACCGCGGAGCTGCCGGGTTGGGGGTTTGATTCTCGCCCCCCAACCCGCCGCCGGACACGCGACGTAGGAAAACGAGCCTCTCTCTTCCTGCCCAGGGCAATGACTCGAGTTTCTTCTTAGCCCTCCACCGGGCTGCGCCGAACACGCGATGCAGGAAACGAGCGTCTTGTTCCGGCTGGGGAGCTCGAGGTGGAGCGGCATCGCTCCCCTCGACGTGACGTGCGAGCCCGTTCTGTCGAGCGGAGCCCTTGCCGGAGGCAAGGCGGAGCGAGACTCACGGTGACCCTGGTTTCTTGCTAGCGCTCAGGCGGCAGCCGCGGTCTTGACGTCCGGTTGGCCGGCCGTGTCGGCGTCGCCGTCTGGATCCGGAGGATTCGGGAATGGCGCTTTCCATGCCGCGACAATGCTCGGGATCGATGCGACCAGGACGAAGATGAAAAAGTTCCGGTAGCCCAGCCGATCCGCGAGCGGGCCGCTCGCCATCTGCGTCGGGATGAGGACGAGGTTCATCAGCGCGGTCGCGAAGGCGTAGTGCGTCATCTTGTGTTTTCCCGGCGCGAGCTGCTGCATCATGTAGAGCATGTTGCCGACGAAGCCGAAGCTATAGCCAAACTTCTCGATGCTCACGAGCGCGAGAATCGCGTAGATCGAGAGCGGTTTCTCGGGCGACACCGCCTGGCTCAGGATGACGTAGCAAAGGTGCGGGACGTTCAGACAGATCGCCAAGAAGAGCAGCGATCGCTTGAGTCCATATTTCGCCACGAAGATTCCGCCGAGGATGCCGGCGAAAAGGCTGACGCCCGTGCTCACCGTGCCGTCGACGAGTGCCTTTTGGCCGAGCGATAGCCCGAGCCCCCCATTTTTCACGGAAGCTTGGATGAAGAGCGGAGCCTCGATCAGCAAAAAGCCCTCCCCCGTGCGAAAAAGAAACACGAACACGAGCATTCCGAGAATCGACTTCTTCTGAAAAAACGCGACGACCGCTTCCCAGAACGTTCCGACGACTTCGGCGGCGTCCTTCGGCCGTTCGTGAATCGAGCCGGTCGGCAGAATGACGTAGTGGTACGCCGCCAGGACCCCCATCGTGGCGGCGCTCAGTCCGAGCGCGAACGTCCATGACGTTTTCGGATCGTGCCCCGAGCTCTTCATCGCGCCTGCCACGGCGACGACGGCGGCCGTCGCGAAGATGCGGCCCACGTTCCAGCACGTGCCTTGGATCCCGATCCACGCGGCCTGCTGTTTCTTGTCGAGCGCCGTTATGTAGACCCCGTCGATGCAGATATCCTGGGTCGCCGAGGCAAACGCCAGCACCCAGAGCGACGCGATGACAATGGGAAAGAAGTTCGGCAAATGGAGCGCCAGCGCGACCGCGGCCAGCAGGCTGGCCATGAAGAATTCCATCGACAGGACCCAGAACTTTTTGGTCCGGTACATATCCAAAAAGGCGGCCCAAAACGGTTTGAGCGACCAGGCGATCCCGATGCCGGCCGTATTGAGCGTGATCTCCGAGTCGGAATATCCCAAGTCTTTGAACATGGTCCCGGCCACCCAGATGACCATGGCGAACGGAATCCCTTCCGCCAGATAAGCCGTCGGCACCCACGCCCCCGGATGTCGCACCGGCTTCTTCGCATCCATGACGGGGGGTATTAAACGAGCGAGGTCGGAATGTACACCGGTATCGTGGACCGTCCCCGGACTGCCGCACTGCACCACGACGCCCTCGCCGCGCCAGGCCCGGTATTCGAAGGCATCGATCGCCCGGAGGCTTAATCCGACCGCAGATTGACCGTCCGAACCAATGGGAGATGGCCAAACCTCTGATCGGCGCTCACGCACCGCGACACGGTCGTGACTTCGCGAGCGTCACCCTTTCCCTGGGGAAACGATTGCGCCGCCTTCGCGCCGCGCGGGGGTGGACGCAGCGGGCGGCAGCCCTCCGGATGGGCATCGGGCCTCCCCTCGTGCGGCGCCTCGAGAGCGGCCAGGCCAATCCGTCACTCGCCGTCCTCTTGAGCGTCGCCGACGCGTTCGGGATCGCGCTGAACGATCTCCTCGGGCGGCAACGACCCGCCCGGGTTACCACAGGCGGCTCTGCTCGAGGAGCTTCGCCACCAGAGCAGACCATCCCGTCTGGGCGCGCGCCCCGAGCCCTTCGCCCGTATCGCCGTTGAAGTATTCGTAAAAAGTAACGTAGTCCCTGAACTGGGGGTCGCGTTGCATGAGCTCGCGGGTTCCGTCCGCCGGGCGCGTGCCGCCGGGCCCCCGGACGAAGAGCGCGATGAGCCGCTGCGACAGCTCCTTGGCCACGTCCCAAAGCGTCAGCCAGCGGCCGGAACCCGTCGGGCATTCGACACGGACTTCGTCGCCGTAATAGTGGTGAAGCCGCTGAAGCGATTCGATAACGAGATAGTTCACGGGAAACCATACCGGCCCGCGCCAATTCGAGTTGCCCCCGAAGAGGCCCGTGCGTGACTCGGCGGGCTCGTACCCGATGCGATGCAGTTGGCCCGCGACGCGAACTTCGTAGGGGTGCGCCGCATGGGCGCGCGAGAGCGACCGGATCCCGTACGGGGACAAAAACTCGGTCTCGGAGAGCATCCGCGACAAGACGCGCGTGAGCTTCTGCTTGTCCACGAGCGCTAAGAGGGCGCGCTCGCGTTGGCCTTGCATGACCATTGGACAATACTGGGCGAGGTCGGGCCGATTCTGAAGCAGCCACCGCGCTCGCTTCCAGAACGCGCCGAAGCGCTCGTGCGAATCCGACTCCAGCGTCGTCACGGCGAAGAGCGGCGTGAGACCCACCATCGATCGCACCCGCAAAGGAGAGCTCTCGCCGTCCGGACCGCGCATAACGTCGTAGTAGAAACCGTCGTGCTCGTCCCAAAGCCTCACGCGCGCGCCCGCAATGTGATTCGTGGCGCGAGCGATCAGGAGAAAGTGCTCGAAGAACTTGTTCGCGACGTCCTGGTAGCTCGGACTCTCTCTCGCCAACTCGAGCGCGATGTCGAGCATGTTGAGGCAATACATCCCCATCCAGCTCGTCGCGTCGGCTTGCTCGAGCGTACCTCCGCCGGGCATGGGCTTGCTGCGGTCGAAAAGCGCGATGTTGTCGAACCCCAGGAAGCCCCCCTCGAACACGTTGCGCCCGGCGGCGTCCTTTCGATTGACCCACCAGGTGAAGTTGAGCATCAGCTTGATGAAGACCGACTCGAGAAATCCCCGATCGGCCCGGCCCGTCGTGCGCCGCTCGATCTGATAGACGCGGTACGCCGCCCAGGCGTGCACGGGAGGGTTCACATCCCCCAGCTGCCACTCGTAGGCCGGAATCTGCCCGTTCGGGTGCATGTACCATTCGCGCAAGAGCAACGTCAGCTGTTGCTTCGCGAATTCAGGGTCGACCAGCGCCAGGGGAATGCAATGAAACGCGAGATCCCAGGCGGCATACCAAGGGTATTCCCACTTGTCGGGCATCGACAGCACTTCGCTGTTGTAGAGGTGGCGCCAGTGCGTATTTCGCCCCTCCCAGCGCGAGGCCGGCGGCGCGGGGCCGGCCACGTCACCCCGGAGCCACCGCTCAACTTCGTACGAATAGTACTGGCGGCTCCAGAGCAAGCCCGCGAGCGACTGTCTGAAGATTTGGCCCTCTTGCGCTCCGTCTCTTCCGAGGCCGTGCGGCGCAATGGCCTCGAAGAACTCATCGGCCTCGGCGAGCCGCAGCGCGAAGACCCGTTCGTAGTCGGAGAAGGGATCCGGCCGCGCGACGTCCGTGTAGCGCAGGCGCACCGTGGCGCTCTGCCCAGGCTGCAGGCGAAGGGTCTTGGGAGCCCCCACCTTCGTGCCGCGCATCGCCGGGTTCGTAGCGCCAAGCTTGCCGTGCACGATGACGTCGTCGAAAGCGTCCTTGGTGTACCGCACGCCCGCGCCGTCCGCCGGCGCGCCCCACAGACGCTGGGCGTTCGACTCGTTCTCGGTAAATAGGAGATCACCGGGGCCATCGACGTAGAGCCAATACGTGCCCAGGTGCTCGTGCACGCTGCGCACCACCGCGACGCCCTCCGCGCGGTCCATCATCACCAGCTCGGGCCGTGCGTCCGACCGAAGCGGCGACTCGGACCCCTCCGGCGGTGTGCCCCAGCTCCACGTGTTACGAAACCACAGTTGCGGCAGCACGACGAGCGGCGCCTCCTCGGCGCCTCGATTGGTCGCCGTGATCCGTACGAGCAAGTCGTTCGCGTCCCCTTTCGCGTATTCGACGATAATATCGAAGTACCGGCCGTCGGCGAACGCCTCCGTGTCGAGAATCTCGAACTCGGGGTCCTCCCTGCCCGCGGTGGCCGCTCGCACCCGAAGCTCGTCGTAGGGAAATGCGCGTTGCGGATATTTGTAGAGCGCGCGCGCGTAGCTGCACGTGGGAGTCGAGTCGAGGTACCAGTAAAGCTCTTTGACGTCCTCGCCGTGGTTTCCTTCATGGCCGGAGACACCGAAGAGGCGCTCCTTGAGGATGGGGTCCGCGCCGTTCCAGAGAGCCACGGAGAAACATACGAGGCCGCGATTGTCGCAGACGCCGAGCAGGCCATCCTCACCCCACCGGTAGGCCCGGCTCGCGGCTTGATCGAACGGAAAATAGTCCCACGCGTTGCCGTCCGCCGAATAATCCTCCCGGACGGTCCCCCACTGGCGTTCGGCAAGATACGTCCCCCATCGCCGCCATTTCTTTTTGCCGTCCCTGTCTCCAGTCGCGCCTGCGGCCCGCGCCTCCTCCAGGCGACGGTGCTCGGCGGTCGGTCGTGAGCTCATGGTCGCAGAGGATACCGATCGGGATGGCGCGCGTACGCTTGGAGAAGTATCTTCGGGGCCCGATTGGGACAATGGGGTCTGACGCCCGGAAGCGTGTGAGCAGGCTGCGGGCCCTTTGCGTCGCAGCGTGCGTCAGCCTGGGGGTCGCCTCCGGCACCGCCCGTGCGCAGGCGCAAACCCAGGGCACCGGCTTGCGCTTGGAGGACGCGGTAGAACTCGCGACCACGCGAAACGAGCGCGCGCGCATTTCGGATCTCAACGTCGTGGTCGCCGACGCGGCCGTCGAGCGGGCGCGGGCGGCGTTTCTGCCCATCCTGGCGGCGAACGCGAACGACACCCTGAACGCAACGGTCGCCGCGGGACAGCCGAACAACATCGGAACGGGCAACGTCGTCCTCAGCCAGCCCATCGTGAGCGCGCCCTCCTGGCCCCTCTACGCGCAGGCGCGGGCGCTGGCGGACGCCCAGCGCGCGCAGAACGTCGACGACAAGCGGGTGCTCGCCTTTGCCGCGGCGGCCGCGTTCTTCGCCGTCCTCGGCGCGCAAGGGATCGTCGACGCGGCCGAGCGCCAGCTGGACAACGCCCGATCCAACCTCGCCGACACGCAAGCACGGGCCGACGCGCAGCTCACGAGTTCGAACGACGTGACGCGCGCTCGGATCGACGTGGCGGGCGCCGAACGTGAGGCGGCCGCCGACACGGGCAGCGCCGACAACGCCTACGTAGCGCTCGCGTTCGTCATCAATGCGCCGGCGACTGGACCGCTCGTGCCGCCGGACGCGACGCTGAACGCTGCGCAAGTCCGCGTCGGACCGCTCGACGCGCTGGTAACCTCCGGCGTCAATCGAAGGCCCGACGTGCTCGCCAGCAAGCACCTGCTGACGGCCGCCCGTGACTTTGCCGACGAGCCCCTCTTGCGCCTCGTGCCGACGCTCGGAGTGACGGCGACGGTCTCGGGAACGACAAACCCGCCGACGACGACGCGTCAATGGAACAGCGAGTCCGCCGTGGCAAACCTCACGTGGACCCTCTTCGATTCGGGCGTGCGTTATGCCGACAAGCACTCGCGCGACGCGCAAGCGCAGATCGCCGATCTGAACCTGCAAACGCTCGTGCGCAGTGTCGACGCGCAAATCCGCTCCGCCGCGGCGCTCCTGCAGAGCGCCCAGGCAGCCTTTCTCGTCGGGTACCAGGCAATGCTCGCGTCACGGCAAAACGTCGATGAGACGGCCATTCTTTACAGACAGGGACTCGCCAAGGCGATCGAGCTCGTCGATGCCAACGACGCTCGGTTCACCGCCGAGGTCAACTACACCGATACGCAATATGCGATGGCGGAGGCGTACCTGAATCTACGCCAAGCCCTCGGTTTGGACGCTCTCGGAACGGAGCTCAAGTGAAGAGAACGATGCCCGCTCTGGCCTGTAGGCTCAGCGCGGCCATTCTGGTTGCGGCCTGCTCGAGAGGGTCCGAATCGTCGCTGAAAAAGCCCAAGACGATTACCAAGATGCAGTACCCGGTCCAGGTCGCCCTGACGGAACAGCATAAGGTGCAGTACAGCGTGATCGCCCCGGGGAGCATCGAGGCCTTCCAGCAAGTCCAGATTACCGCGCGCGTCGCCGGCGCGGTGGATCGGGTGGCGTTCGTGGAGGGCCAGGCGGTCAAACAGGGCGATTTGCTCGTCGTCATCGAAGTGGAGCGCTACCAGGTCGCGGTCGACCAGGCGCAGGCCGCGCTCGACAAGGCCCAGGCAGGCGAAAAGGCGGCGGAAGCCGAGCTCGCGCGACGGCAGGGAGCCGTGGCCGCCCATCCTGGGTTGGTCGCGGGCGAAGAGATCGACCAATACGCGACGAGCGTCGCGAGCCAAAAGGCGGACGTGGAAGCCGCGAGGCAGTCGCTCCGCGTCGCGCAGCTGAACCTCCGCGACGCGAGCGTGCGCGCTCCTTTCGCCGGCGTGGTCCAGTCGCGGACGGTGCAAGCCGGGCAGTATCTCCAGCCGGGCACCCTCCTCGCTTCGCTCCTTCAGCGCGACCCGCTGCTCCTGCGGTTTCCGGTGACGGAGTCGGACGCCCCGCGGATCAAGACCGGCATGATCGCCAACATGACGCTCCGCGAGAGCGCGCGGGCGTACACCGCCTCGATTCTCCTCGTCGCGGAGGCCGCAGACCCGACGACGCGGCTCGTCGCCGTCACCGCCCGCATCGACGACGCTGAACACAAATACTGGCTTCGCCCCGGCGCGTTCTGCGACGTCGACGTGCCCGTCGGAGACGCCCGGCCGGCCATCGTCATTCCGTCGCTGTCGGTGCAGCCGACGGAGAACGGCAACGTCGTCTATACCGTGGACGCGTCCAACGCCGCACACGCGCGCAACGTGACGCTCGGCATGCACACGCCCGCGGGCGGCGTCGAGGTTACCCAGGGTCTGAGCGCCGGCGAGCTGCTCGTCGTGCGCGGGTTCGAGCCGCTGAGCGAGGGGGCGCCCGTGCTGATCACCGATCGCACGACGCTCGCCGCGGCCACCGGCGGGGTCGGCGACGCGGGGGCGCCGACGCCGGCGTCGAACGTTACGGTCGCCGTCCCCGCGTCCAGCGTCGTCTCCTCGGAGCCGCTGCCACCCGCGAGCGCGAGGCCTCCGCCTTGAACATCACCGACGTCTGCCTCCGAAAGCCCGTCCTCGCGTGGATGCTGATGGCGGCCACGATCTTGTTCGGCCTCATCGCGGTCACGCGCATCGGCGTCAGCCAGTTCCCCGACGTCGACAACCCCACCGTCACTGTGAGCGTGTCGTGGCCGGGCGCGTCCCCCGAAGACATCGAGACGGGAATCATCAACCCCGTCGAAGACGCCATGTCGCAAGTGACCGGCGTGCTGACGCTGGCCTCTTCTGCAAAGCAAGGCTCGGCGCGGGTGACGGCCACGTTCGACCTTTCGCGTAACATCGACCTCGCGCTTCAGGACACCCAGGCGAAGATCGCGCAAGTGCAGCGCTCGATGCCCACGAGCGCCCAGCCTCCGGTGGTCTCCAAGAGCAACCCGGACGACCAACCCATCATGACCATCGGGCTCTCGGGCCCCTTCTCCCGGCAGCTCTTGGCCGACATCGCGCGCTACCAAGTGGAGGACATGCTCGAGACGATTCCGGGCGTGGGCCAAATTCAAACCATGGGCTACCTGGACCGGAACATCCGAATCTGGGTGGACGCGGACAAGCTCGTCGCCACCGGAACGACGGTCACGGACGTCATGTCCGCGATTCAAAAGCAGCACATCAACGTTCCGGGCGGAGCGCTCGACAACGGAGGGCGCGAGTTCGACGTCCGCGTCATCGGCGAGGCGCCCGATCTCGCGACGATTCGAAACATCGTGGTGCGCGGATCGGCCAACGCGACGGTGCGCGTCCAAGACGTGGCGCTCGTCGAGGACGGGTTCGTCGACATCACGAGCTACGCGAGGACCAACGGCGAGCCGGTGCAGGCGCTCGGGATCCTCAAGCAACCCGGCTCGAACGCGGTCGGCGTCGCCAAGGCGGTCACGACCGCGCTCACGAGTCTGCAGAAGACGCTGCCGAAAGACATGAAGCTCGAGGTCATTTTCGATACGACCGGGTTCATCCAAGACTCGGTCAACGAGATAGGGATCGAGCTGGGCCTCGCCGTGGTGCTCACGGGGCTCGTGTGTTGGGTCTTCCTCGGATCGCTCTCGAGCACCATGAACGTGCTCTTCGCGATCCCCATGTCCCTGCTCGGCACGATCGCCGTCCTCTATTTCGCGGGCTTCACGCTCAATACGTTCACGTTGCTGGGCCTTTCGCTCGCCGTGGGGCTCGTGGTCGACGACGCCGTCATGGTCATGGAGAACATCTTTCGCCACGCCGAGATGGGCAAGCCCCGGTTGCAGGCGGCGGCCGACGGAACGAAAGAGATCGCGTTCGCGGCGTTGGCGGCCACGATCGCCGTCATCGCGATCTTCATGCCGGTCGCGTTCATGAGCGGCGTCGTGGGCAAGTTCTTTCTCCAGTTCGGCGTCACGCTCTCCGTGGCGGTCGCCATTTCGTACCTCGAGGCCATCACGCTGGCGCCGGCCCGGTGCGCGCAGATGGTCAACCTATCGAGCCACGAATCGCGCGGCGTCGTCGGGCGCCTGGCCGATCGCGGCTTCGAAGCGCTGGCACGGGGATATGCGCGCGCGCTCGATCGGGCGCTCTGGAGGCCTTGGCGGGTGATCGGCGCGGCGGTCGCGGTCCTCGCGCTCGCCGGATGGACGGCGACCGGCCTTCGGCAGGAGTTCGTGCCATCCCAGGACCAAAGCCGGCTCAGTGTTCGGCTGACGACGGCGGTGGGCGCCACCCTCGGCGAAAGCGACGCCTACGTGCGCCGCGCCGAAGCGTTTCTGGCCGAGCGCCCCGAGGTCCTGACCGTCCTGAGCAGCGTGAGCCCGGGCAGCGCCACCCTCTCGATCACCATGGTTACGCCGCGCGAACGTAAGCTCACCCAGAGCGCGTTTTCCGCCGTCCTACGGAAAGAGTTCAGCTCCTATCCCGGCCTGCGAGTCGCCGTGCAGGACTTGTCCCAGCAAGGATTCGGGGGCGCCAAGGGCTTCCCCGTCGAGTTCTCAGTGCGAGGAAGCGATTGGAACACGCTCGTCGGGCTCGCGTCGCAGCTGAAAGCGCGGGCGGCCGCGTCGGGCCTCATCACGGATGTCGACAGCGACTACCAGCTCGGGGCGCCCGAACTCGTCGTCACACCCGATCGGGCGCGCGCGACGGACCTCGGCGTTTCGATCAGCGACATCGCCAATACCGTGAGCGCGCTCGTCGGCGGCGTCGTCGTCGGCCAGTACTCCGAAGGAGGCCGGCGCATGGATATGCGAGTCCGACTCATCGCTTCGCAGCGTTCACGGCCCGAGGATCTCTCCGTCTTGCGCGTGCGTACCGCCGCCGCCACGCTCGTTCCCCTTTCCGCCGTCGTGCAGATGACGGAGCAGGCGGAGCTCCAGCAAATCAACCACGCGGACCGCGAGCGCGCCATCACGATCACGGGCAACGTGGCTCCGGGGCACGCGCAGAGCGACGCGCTCGCCTACGTGCAAACGCTGGCCGACGCCGCGCCCACCGGCTATCGGGTCGTGCTCGGCGGGCAGAGCTCGCAATTCGGCGACGCGATGTCGAGTCTGGTCTTCGCGCTCCTCGTGGGCATTCTCGTGGCTTACATGGTGCTCGCGTCGCAGTTCAATTCGTTCATGCATCCGGTCACGGTGCTCACGATTTTGCCGCTCTCCGTAGCAGGCGCGGTCTTCGCGCTCTTCGTCGCCGGCAAGACGCTGAACGTCTTCAGCATGATCGGTCTCTTGCTCCTCATGGGCATCGTCAAGAAAAACTCGATCATTTTGGTCGACTACGCGAACGAAGTCCGTGAAAAGGACGGCCTCGACGCCCGCGCGGCCCTGCTCCGCGCGGGGCCCGTGCGGCTCCGTCCCATCCTGATGACGGCGGTCGCGACCCTCATGGCCGCGGTGCCGTCGGCGCTTGGCTTGGGTCCAGGCTCGGAGACCCGAGGACCGATGGCCGACGCCGTCATCGGAGGGCTCATCTTGTCGACTGCGCTGAGCTTGCTCGTTGTTCCTGCCTTCTATCTCGTCACGGACCCATGGCGCGTCCGTGGTGAGGGCAAGGCAGCCGGACACCCGACTGCCGCTGTGCACGCCGGACCGTAGTGCCGTCCGGCAGAAGTGCGGCCACCGGTTCGTCGGCCCACGTCGACTCCAGCCCCCGGCCCTCGACGAACGTGCGCAAGGGTATGCGGGGTATGCGAAGGAGGTCGCGAAGATCTTCAAAGGGCTGCTGCCACTGGCGCGCCGCGCTCAAATCAGGCACCGTATTCCCATGAGTCAAGCAGGTGCCCGGGGCCCTGCCGCACCCCCGAAGCCGCCACCGTCGCCCCCTGCCCAAAACGCCTTCACTCCGCGAGCTCCCGAGGTCGTGCCAGCAAAGGCAGCGCCACCGGCAAAGACCGCCGCGCCGGCCCCCGTCGTGAGCGAGAAGCCGATCGCGCCGGCCCCCGTCGTGAGCGAGAAGCCGATCGCGCCGGCCCCCGTCGTGAGCGAGAAGCCGATCGCGCCGGCCCCCGTCGTGAGCGAGAAGCCACCCGCCGTCCTGAGCGAGAAGCCGATCGCGCACGCGGCCGTCACGGGCGAGAAGCCGGCCGCGGGTGTCGCTCCGAAAGCGTCACCGCGTCCAGCCGGGACACCACCGCGGGCGTCCGCGCAAACCGCACGAACGTCGGCGGCTGCACCGCGGTCGCGCGAGGACAGCCCTTCCGGGGCCGATGCCGGCCGCGCCGTCGGGGCGGGACCCGCGAGAGCTCCCATGAAAAGCGCGCCTCTCATCGCGCCACCCCCGATACCTGCCCCCGAACCCGCGATAGAACGGGCCCCGCGGGCCTCGATGCCCAGCGCGCCTCATTTCGGGCCCCCACCGCTTCCTCCACAGGAGCCGAAGCCCGTAACGTCCATCCCGATTCCGGTCGACGAGGAGGATGAGAGAACCGAGATCGTGTCACCTCCCGGGATGGCCGCCGGCGGCCCCACGTGGGGCGAGAGTGAAGGCGTGGAGGCTCCGCGCCCAAGCGCGCTGCAGGCCGCGATCGAGGCCGCGCTGGCGCCGATGCAGCGGACCTTGGCCGACCTGGCCCGGCGCGTCGAAGAGTTGGAGCGTCGCCCGCAAACGGCCGCGCTGATCGCCGCGAGCGCGGCCGCGGCACCGCGCGCCTTGATGCGTTCCTATCCTTCGCTGGACGCCGGCGGGCCGCCCGACATCCGCATGCCGGCGCGGTCTCATCATTCGCTCGACGTCGCGGCCATCGAGCGGGACGCATCCATCGTGGTGGACGATGCGCTGAACGGCCAGAGGCGGCGGCGGCGCCTGGTCCTTGCGCTCGTCTTCCTGTTCGTCGCCCTCTTCGGAGCACTTGGTTACGCCGTGGCCCGCAGCTACGCGCCGCACTGAAGCCGCGCGCCGGCCCACCCTCCTGACTCGCCCCCCACCCGCCGGTGACTGACTACACAGTGACGACCCGGAGCTTTCGCGCGTCGACCGGGCGGCTGCTGCCCACGGGACGCGCGGGAGGCAGCGGCGGCGGCGGCCATCGTGCGAAGTCCTCCGAAAGCGGTCCGGGCAGCGTCGGCTGCGACGGCCGTTCGAGCAGCCGGAAGTCATGGTCCGCCGCCAGATTCGGCAAGCCCGACGCTGGCCCCTCGGCGGTCCACGTTCTCAACGCTCGCAGATTGGCCGCCACGACTCCATGCTGCGGGTCGCGCGCGGCCGCCTCCGCGAGGCGCTCGCGCATCCCCTTGGCGTCGCCCCGGCGCGCAGCGATGCACGCGAGGTAATTGAGCGCCAGTCCCGGCGCCGGATACTCGAGATCCATCGCCCGCGCGACGTGCCGCTCCGCTTCGTCGAGGCGGCCATCGCGATAGAGAGCGCCGGCGAGATCCATGTGCGCCGCGTGGTGGTCACCGAGCCGATCGAGAATGGCGGCGCACTCCTCGACGCCCTCGCGATAGCCCTCCTTCAAGCCCTTGTTCCGCTGAAACCATTCGCGGAAAAAGGAAGTATCGTCCTCCGACGCGTCGAACGTTGTTTTGAGCTCCTGGAAGTCCCGCTCGAAATAGAACTCGGCATCGAGCCATCCCTGCTTGACGGCTTCATCGTAGTCCCGCGTGCCCGGGTAGACCGACAGGCAGGCAAAGATGCTCTGGTGCGGTTTCGCGCGCTCGAGGAAGCGGAGCGTCTCGTCGAACGTCTCGCGGGTCTCGCCCCGATTGCCCACCATCATGTAGTAGCGGACCTTTATGCCGTACTTCTTCGCGAGCTCGGTCGACGCGATGATCTCGTCGGGGGTGATCTTCTTGTCGATCGCGTCCAGGATCCGTTGCGATCCGGACTCGACGCCAAGACTCAGGCGTTCGCATCCCGCGAGGCGCATCTCGCGCAGAAGGTCGTCACCGAGAACGTCGACCCGCGTGTCGCAGCTCCACAGAAAACGGATGTTCCTCTCGCGAATGCCGCGGCAAAGAGCCACGACGCGCTTTCGATTCGTCGTAAAGGTATCGTCTTTGATCTGCAGCATCTTGACCGGTGCGCGAGCCACGGCCTTCTCGAGCGCATCGAGCACGTACGGGGTCGACTGGCCGCGGTAGCCACGGCCCCAGCTCGCCTCCGCGCCGCAGAACGTGCACCGCCACGCGCACCCACGCGACGTCATCACGATATGGGTGTCAAACCAGTCATGCACGGAGGCGAGGCTGTCGAGATCTTCGATTGCGCCGCGATCGGGAGCGACGACGACGGCTCCCTTGGCGCGGAACGCCGTGCCGGGCAGGCCCGCCGTGCTCTCTCCTTTCTGCAGTCGAGAGAGCAGCTCGAGAAACGTGGCCTCGCTCTCGCCGATGGAGATCGTATCGATGTCCGGGTGGTGCGCGAGCATTTCGCGCGCGAGCGGCGTGGCGTGCGGGCCGCCGACCACGACGTGTGCATTCGGGAAAAGCCGCTTGATCTCGCGGGCGACGAGCGCCACGCCGCGCCGGTTCGCCGTCCAGCACGACAAGCCGTAGACGTCAGCCTCCAATGCCCGCAAGACCTCTTCGACGCGCCTCCACGTGAAGGCGGAAAGGTTATGCACTTTGACCTGATGGCCGGCGCGAAGGGCCTCCGCTCCGAGCGCGAATAGGCCATAGGGCGTCTGGAAGAAGTCCCCGTCGAGATCTCCATCCATGTACTCCGACGGCGGTCCTTCACCGTGCGCGTCCGGGGGCTCGCCGGGCGTCCGAATTTTCCACGGCGGAGGGTACAGGAGGGCCACGCGCATTGCGGATTCGAGCCTCGGCGGCGATTGTAGCGTAGCCGTGTCGCGTGCGCGCGAGGACGCTGTACGGCGATGCACGTAACCGTCCGGTCCGCGTCCGTCACGACATGCTCCCGAGGGTCTCGCCCGACTCGGGCGCCGATTCCATAACTCCGCATGCGACAAAAGGCATCGCCGGAAAGAAAAATACGGCAGGATGCGAGTAGCGGTTTGGACCCCAGCCATATCGGTACCCAACCCGCAAGTCGGGCCGGCCCGTCGCCGATGGGTGAGCAGGCGCGGCCCCGCACCGGGACTGCATCGGAGGATCTGTGATTCGATTTCGGCCTCGCCTTGGACCGTTCAGTGCGTTCGTTCTTTTCGCCATGTTCGTCTGCCGCGCGGCGTTCGGCGCACCCAACGATGCCGACGCCGGCAAGCTCGTGCAGCAAGCGATCGAGCAGGATTACCTAGCGACGGACTTTGCGGCGGCCGAGGCCAAACTCACCCAAGCTCTCGCCCTGTGCAAAGACAGTGCTAACTGCACCCCTGCGCTACGCGCGCGCATCCACTGCGATTTTGGGGTCATCAAGTTTGCGGAACAGAAGAAGGACGACGCGGACGCAGAGTTCGCCGCCGCCGTCAAGGACGACCCGACCATAACGATTGGAGCCGACCTCTCGACTCCCGAGCTCCAGAAAGAGCTCGCGACGGTCAAAGGCGCAACCCCCGCCACACCGGAAACCCCGGACGGCGGGGCCGCCCCTCCTCCTCCTGCCCCTCCTGCCGTCGAGAGTCCCAGCCCACCGCCTCCGCACAAGGTCTCCTCGTCGGGTTCGGAAACGAATGACTGCCCACCCGGCTTTCCCGGCTGCAAGGCGGGGTCCCCGCGCACGACGTGCAGCACCAACGACGATTGCAGCGGCGGCGAGACGTGCCATGACGGCGGCTGCGACGAGAGCGAAGGGACCGAATCGCCGGAAGACGTAAAGGCCAAAGCGAACTGGTTTAGCCTCGCCGTGGAGCAGGACTTTCTTCTGCTCCCGTCCGCAAACAACGTCTGCGCCGGCGGGAGCGGCTACACGTGCTTTCAGAGCAACGGGCAATACGACGACCAGCTCCCGATGACAGGCCCGGGCTCGGCCGACTCCGTCAACGGCGGCCTCTCCCCCGCCACGCTACGCATCATGCTCGGCTACGACCGGGCGTTCGGATCGAATGTCACTCTCGGCACCCGGCTCGGTTTCGCCATCAGCAGCGCTCCGAATCGCCCGGGCGGGACGGCGTTTTTCCCTGCCCACATCGAGGTGCGCGCGACGTATTGGATCGGGCACGACGCGCTCGCCCGAAAGGGCTTCCGGCCCTTCGTTCTGGCGGCCGGCGGCGGCGCGGAAGTGGCCGCGTCGCTTACCGCATTCGTGTTCAACGTGAACGCGGCCCCGAACACCACGGCGAGCCAATACCAAGCGTGGAAACGAGTGGGCCAGGGGTTCCTCGCCATAGGATTGGGCACGATGTTCGCCTTCACACCGAACAGCGGAATCGTTCTCGAGCTCCGCGGGATGGAGCTCTTTCCCACCTCCGGTACCGCCGTCGCGGCGCAACTCGGGTATACGCTGGGGATATGAAAGCAGCAGATTGGGTGACTCACTAATCCATCGCGTCCCGGAACTTCCACCCGAAAACGATGATCCATGTCCCGCCCGCCAAGCAGCCCACATTGATGAAGAGCTCGACGGCGACGTTGCCCGCTTCGCCGTGGCGGTAGATCCCGTTTTCCAGGTCGAAGAGCACATCCATCCCCGCCAGATACAGGCTGGCACTTCCGGCGAGCAGCATCCATAAGAGGGCGCTCGCCTTTCGCCGCTGCAGCGCCACGGCCCCCAAGGCCGCCGTCGCGGCCATCCACGCGTCTGCCAGAGGAAATGCGTTCTCGAACGTGTAGTACGCAGGCGTATCGGCGGTGGCGAGCCAGCTTCGATCGACGCCGAACCAAACGACCCAGTACGCGACCGTCGCCAGCGAACCGAACCATAGGAGCCCGATCATGAAACGGCGGCTCGCCGGGGACGGAGGGGACCGCGGCGCGCCGTGAACCGAAGAGGCAGTCATGCCGTGGTGGGCACGCCCGAGAGACTTTTCGCGGCCGCGATGACGCTTTCCGCCGTCATCCCGAGTTCCTTCATCACTTCGGCGCCGGGGGCCGAGAGTCCGAAGCGATTGATCCCCACCGCAATCCCGTCCAGACCCACGTACCCGGCCCACGTCGACGACACCGTGGCTTCGATGGACACGCGGCGCCTGCACGCGCGCGGCAAAACCTCTTCGCGGTACGCAGCCGGCTGCCTGTCGAATCGTGAGAAGCACGGGACGCTGACGACGCGCGTTCCCGCGCCGAGCGACTCCGAGGCCTTGAGCGCGTGTTGCAGCTCACTTCCGGCCGACAGAAGAATGAGGTCGAGCGGCGCCGTCTCCTTCTTCGCGACGTAACCGCCCCGGAGCACCCCTTCGCGACGGTCCTTCACCGGAATCCCGGTCAAGAGCGGAACGTTCTGCCGCGTAAGAGCGAGCAAGGTCGGACCGTCCGTCCGGTCGAGCGCCGCCACGAACGCGCCAGCCGTCTCTTCGGGATCGGCCGGCCGAATGACGTCGAGATTCGGGATGACCCGCAGACCCGGGATCGTCTCTATCGGCTCGTGGGTCGGCCCGTCCTCGCCGACGCCGACGCTATCGTGGGTGAACACGTAAATGACGGGCAGGCGGCTCAAGGCCGCGAGGCGAATCGCGGCGCGGCAGTAGTCCGCGAAGACGAGGAACGTCGCCCCACTCGGTCGAAAAATGCCGTCCGCCGCGATGCCGTTGAGGATGGAGCACATGCCGTGCTCCCGAATCCCGAAGCGAATGTTGCGTCCAGTTTGGTGGCCGGGCTTGAAGTCATCGTTGCCGGTCTTCAAATCGCCGATGTAATTGAGAGTCGACCCGTAAAGGTCCGCGCTCCCGCCGATGAGAAGAGGAACCCTCGCCGCCAGCGGCTGAAGGACGTCTTGGCCCGCCTTTCGCGTCGCGATCTTCGCGTCCTTCGGGAATTCGGCGATCGCTTCGAAGAGGGCCGAGGCGGACGGCGTCTTTCGCTTCGTATCGGCCGGCAGCGTCTGCGCGTACCCGTGCGAGGCCGCCAGCTGCTCGGCCAGCGCGGGGTTTGCGCTCCGCCACGCCTCGAACGTCTTGCTCCAGGCTTGGTACGCTGCATCCAGCGTTTTCTTGTGCTGCTCGAAGTACGTTCGAACTTCCGGAAATACATAATAGAGCTCGTCCGGCAATCCGAGCCCCTTGCGCGCCGCGGCAGCGAACTTCGCGCCCCCCTCGCCGTGCGCCTTTTGCGTTCCCGCGACCTCCGGGATGCCCTTGCCGATGAGCGTCTTGGCGATGATGAGCTGCGCCTTGCCGCTGCCCGCCGCGCGCGCGCGCTCGAACGCGTCGAGAAAAACCTGCATCTCGTCGCCGTCGAGGGTCTGCACGTCGAAGCCGATGGCTTCGAATCGCTTTGCGGCGTCCTCGCTCTGCGTCTCTTTGGCCATCGCGTCGAGCGTGACCGCGTTCGAATCGTAAATGACGATGAGATTGTCGAGCTTCTGGTGGCCGGCGAACGCCAGGGCCTCCATCGCGACCCCCTCCTGCATGCACCCGTCCCCCGCGAGGCAGACGACGCGGTGATCGAAGATCGTGTGCTCGGGCGTGTTGAAGCGCGCCTGCGCCATTTTCGCGGAGAGCGCCATACCGACCGCGTTCGCCACGCCCTGACCGAGCGGGCCTGTCGTTGTCTCCACCCCGCTGGGTGCGTGGGTGAGCTCCGGATGCCCCGGTGTCTTCGAATGAAGCTGCCTGAAGCGCTTGATTTCCTCGATGGTCATGTCCGCGTAGCCGCTCAGGTGCAGCCAGGCGTAGAGAAACATCGAGCCGTGCCCCGCGGAGAGAACGAAGCGATCGCGGTCGAGCCACCCTGGTTGATCTGGACAATGGCGGAGGGCGTAGCCGTAGAGGACGGCGCCTATCTCGGCGCATCCGAGCGGCAGGCCGAGGTGCCCACTCTGGCTCGCGTGAACGGCGTCAATGGCGAGCCCTCGGGCGGCGGTGGCGGCTTTGGCGAGGATTTCTTCAGGTAGCGTGCTCATGGTGTCCCGGTTGGTTTGCGGCAAGGAGAATTGGCCTTTCGCTCGGCCCGGGGCAAGAGGCAAATGCCAAAGCGCCCACCTCCGCTGAGCTTTTGCGACCACGATCAGGCCGGTTACCGCGTCGAGCGCGAGACCGCCGACGCGTCAGCCCGTTGCCTCGCGTCGATCGATCTCGTTCGAGACGATCGCGATGACGTCTTCGGCATGCAGACTCACCGGCCCGACGCGGACGGAGCGCGCTCCGATCGCCGCGAGCTTCGCGCGCGTGGATGCGTCGAAACCGGCGGGGTCCCCGAGGAAAAACGAAACGTCGCCTTCAGCCAGAACCCCGACCTCGCGAACGTCCCTGCCCTCCTCTTCGAGGATGTACGGCGTGGCCGTGCCCGTGTCGCCCAGGACGTCGCCAAGACCGCCGCCCGACAGCGCAATCCCCGGCTTGACCTCGACGAAGCCGGTCGTCGCCTCGTCGGCCCGGCTCGCGAGCACCTTCTTTGCGAGGACGGCGAGGCTTCGTTCGTCGGGGCGAATGAACCTGGCGGAGGCTCCGCTGAAGCGAAGGACCCGCGGCGCCCGCACTCCGCCGCCCAAAACGAGATAGACGATCACGTCGCGCCGCAGGCCGTGCGAAAAGAGCAACGCCGCGCGCACGCACCGCAGGAGCACGTCCAGACGTCCGCTCGTGCCGGGCAGATCGTCGAGGCGGAAGTCATCCGAGGCCGTCGCGTTCTTCCCGATGATCACAAAGCGCCGCACGCATGGGTGCTCTATCACGCGCCTACGGCGAAGGGTGAAAGGAGCGTCGGGATCATCATTCGTCACGTCTCGGCCGCCCCCGGCATGAATGCCGGGGCAAAACTCGGACAGCGATTACGCGAAGCCCGCCGCTGGCGGGCTACGACAAACGACAGGCACGTTCGACCGTCGCCAACCATGCCTCACTGGATCGACGTAGCCCGCCAGCGGCGGGCTTTGTGCTCCGCTCTCCAGGGGTGCCCCGGCATTTATGCCGGGGGCGCCCGAGATGTGACCAATGATCAGGCCGGAGGCAAGGCGGAGCGAGACTCAGGGTGACTCACCAGGACAAGCGTCTTGCTCCTGCTGGGGAGCTCGAGGTGGAGCGGCATCGCTCCCCTCGACGTGACGTGCGACCCCATTCTGTCGAGCGGAGCCTTGCCGGAGGCAAGGCGGAGCGAGACTCAGGGTGACCCGGGTGACTCATTAACTAAGGCCACGGATTGTCTCGCTCGAGCTGCACTTTCGGCCGGCTCTGCGGTGTGCGAAGAGGAGCGAGTTCCCCCGGGGGCTCCTCCGTGGACGTCGCCGATGGCGGCGGCACGGGCGGCGTCGCAGACGCCGACGGAGCCGAATGGACGGAATCGTGGGCACCAACAGGCCCGCGGTGACCGAGCACCGGGGCACGGCGCGCGGAGCCCGCAGCGGAGGGACCGTCCGCCGCGGCTTGCGCCACACTGTCGGCCGGCGGGGGCGAGCCGGGAGCCGAGTCCGCCGTCACGAGCGCCTCGACGGGGGCGCCCGTGGTCTCGGGCCGGGGAGATGGCAGAGACACCTTTTCGGGTACGGAGGGAGAAGGCGGACGCGCGCGGGGCATCGCGACACCCAGAACGAACGCCGTTACGGCCAGGACTCCGCCAAGCGCGATGGCCACGCGCATCCGCGACCGTGACGCGGGGATCTGGGGGTCTGGCGCCGGAGCCGTGACACGGCGAGATTGTGACTCGGCCAGCACGTCGACGCGGGACTCCACCTTCACGTTGGAGAGGGCGAGCTGCGCCTGCAAACGGTCCACGGTCTCCGACGCGGTGACGAAGCTGAGATGCTGGACGGCCGGCAACTCGTGCGGCGCTGGGATGCTTCCGCTCTCCAGAGTTCGAAATTGTTCCTCGATCACGTTGCGGATGCGGCGTCGCTCTTCGTCGAACGTGTTCGACAGCAATGCGCCCAGGTCGCGCATCGAAACGGGCTCCATCTTGCGTAACGCCGCGCCGAGATCGTGGCGGAGCTCGGCGGCCGTTTGGTAGCGGTCATCGGGACTCGGGGCGAGGGTCCGCATGATGATTCCGTCTATCTCTGCCGGAAATCCGCGCGCCGCGACGTTGGGCACTTCGGGCAACTCGCCCGTCGCGAGCCGCGTGAAGAGCGCCGGCTCGGTCAGCCCCGCGGGCCAACGCCTGCGGCCCGTGGCCGCTTCCCACAACATGACGCCGACGGCATAGAGGTCGGCCCGCGCGTCGACCGGATCCCCGCGCGCCTGTTCAGGCGCCATGTACGTAAGCTTGCCCTTGATGACCCCCGTTGCCGTCTTGACGGACGACGTCGCGGCCTTGGCAATCCCGAAATCGAGCAATTTCACTTGCCCGTCGTACGTGACGAAGATGTTGTGGGGCGTGACGTCGCGGTGCACGATTTCGAGCGACCGGCCGTCGTAATCCCGCAGCTCGTGCGCGTAGCGCAGACCTTCGACGACCTCGAGCAGCGCGTTGGCCTGCAAGGGAAACGTGAAGAGACCCGCGGTGCGACCGAGCTTCGCGGTGGCCGCGTGAAGCGACACCCCGTCCAGATACTCCATCGCAATCAGGTGTCCGCTTTCGTCCACCCCGACGTCATACGTATGCACGATATTCGGGTGACTGAGGCGCGCGCACAAGCGAGCTTCGTCGAGGAACATCTGGATGAATTCTTCGTCGACCGCGAACTCCGGCCGGAGAACCTTGACCACCGCCAACTTTCGAAAACCCGAGTTGCCCATCGCGACGGCCAGATACACTGTGGCCATTCCACCCTGACCGAGTTCGGCAATGAGCCGATACTTGCCAGCGAGATCCGCGGCGCCCTTCAAGTCTTTGCGTGGTTGGAGATGTCCCATCTCGGCTCTTCTACACCCAACGCTTCCTGATCGTTATAACGGCTGGTCTCGCCTTAAGGTCAGTGGTAACGCGTCGAAAGTTCCCGAAGGCTCGGCCTCGCCGCTACTCTCTCCCACATGGGGCCCCTGACCGCCCCACCGGCACGCGTTCGCACATTCGCCAAAGCCCGCGCGCACTTTCCCGCGCACTTTAAACGAGCGGCAAACGAACGGCGCACATAAACTCCAGGAGAAAGGCCGCCGCTGCTCATCTTCTGGGAGCTTCTGTCTGCGAGTATTGCCCCCCCAACCGATGGGATGTCCGAGGCGAATGATGAGTGGAATGGCCTTTCGCACCGCGCGCTTTGCGCCGCTTTCCTTCACGTTGCTTTTTCTGTGCGGCGGCGTGGCCCACGCGGATCCGCCGACGGGAAGCACCGCCACCGACGCGCCCGTCGCGCCGACCGGCATCGAAGAAGCCTCGACGCACTTCAAACGGGGGCTTCAGCTCTTCGACGAGGGGGACTACACGCTGGCGCTGGTCGAATTCGAACGGGCGTATCAGCTCGCCCCCAACTACCGCGCTCTCTACAACATCGCACTCGTCGACGTGCAGTTGGGGCGGTACGCAGACGCCGCACGAACCATCGAGCAGTATATCCACGATGGCGGCGACGCCATCGCGCCCGCGCGCCTCGCCGAGGTCAAAAAGACGCTCGGAGAGCTCCAGTACCGCACGGCCACCGTGGAAATTACGACCAACGCGGCCGGCGGCGAGGTCACGCTGGACGGAAAGCCGCTCGACCCGTCCTCGCTTCGGGAGCCGATGGTCATCGACGCCGGCGAGCACACGGTCCGTGCAACGGCTCCCGGCTATCAGGCCGCCAACAAGACGGTAACGCTGGCCGGCGGAGACCGTGCGACCGTCCGGCTCGTGCTCGTATCGCTCGCCCAACCGCGCGCTCCGGCCGAACCCGTCGAGCACCACAAGATCTTTTGGCCGGGGTTCGTCGCGACCGGCGCCTTTGCGGTCGGGTCCATCGTCAGCGGTGTCCTCATGCTGGACGCGCAATCCCACGTATCGACGCTGAAGAACGAGCTCGACTCGAGCCAGACCGAACGCACGACCTGGACGAATCGCGCGAACACCGAGGGGCTGGTCGCGGATATCTTCACGGGCGCAGCCCTCCTCGCGGGTGGAGCGTCGATCTATCTGTCGCTCCGGCCAGACCATCCGCAAAGGTCCCCCTCGCTCGCGCTATCGCCCGAGCGAATCATGCTTTCCGGGTCTTTCTAGTCGAGCGAGTGGCACAACAGGGTTTGCACGTCGTGGAAGATCGCACAACCCAATATCCGGCGCACGGCGAGGACGAGACATCGCGCACGATGCGCCCCGGTCAGCGCTCGATGCCTCGGCTCGAGTGGACCGACAGCACGGGCGCGCGGACCGTGACGGTCGAGAAACGATCCGTGGTCGGCTCGGCGCCGCACTGCGACGTCATCGTGGCCGACCGCGCCGTGTCGCGCGTTCACGCGGAGATCGATCCGCGCGAGGAGGGCCTCTGGATCCGCGACCTGAAGAGCCTCAACGGGACCTTCGTCGAAGGCGTCGCCGTCGAGGCCGGGTGCGTCCTCCACGGGTTCACGATTCGCGTCGGCACGACCCTCCTGCGCGTGGACTACGAGAACGCCGAAAAGAAGAGCGTTGACCGGTGGCCGGCCGACGCGTTCGGTCCGCTCCTCGGCCGAAGCCAGGTCATGCGCGAGCTCTTTGCGACGCTCGCTCGTCTCGCGCCGCTCGAAGCCAGCATCATGATCCAGGGGGAGACGGGCAGCGGCAAGGAGCTCGTGGCACGTGCCATCCACGAGGCGTCGAACCGGGCGTCGGGCCCGTTCATCGTGGTGGACTGCGCGGCGCTTTCGGAGAGCTTGATCGAAGCCGAACTTTTCGGTCATGCCAAGGGCGCCTTCACGGGCGCGCATCAAACGCGCGTCGGCGCCATCGAAGCGGCCAACGGCGGCACCGTGTTTCTCGACGAAATAGGCGAGCTGCCGCTGAGCATGCAGCCGAAGCTTCTTCGCGTGCTGGAATCGTCGACGATTCGTCGCATCGGCGAGTCCAAACATCGCGACGTCGACGTGCGCTTCGTCACGGCGACCCACCGCGACCTTCTCTCCATGGTGAATCGGAGCGAGTTCCGCGAGGACCTCTACTTCCGCCTCGCGGTCGTGCCCGTCCGCATTCCACCGTTGCGCGAGCGCCCGGAGGACATCGGCCTTTTGCTCACGCGCTTCAGCGAGGGGGCGCTGGCGTGGCTCACGCCACAACTTCTTCGATCGCTCGAATCACGTCCGTGGCGCGGAAACGTTCGCGAGCTTCGCAATTTTGCCGCGCGGGCCAAGGCGCTCGGGGCGGCCGAAGCGCTCGCGTTGAGCGGGCACGCGGCCGAGCAGCGAGAGCCGGTCACCGCCATCTTGAAGCGCCCGATCGACGCGATGCTCCCGCCCCCGCCCCCTTCCCTCGCCGCGCCGCCTCCCCCGTCCGTCGCGTCGCCGGCGCGCTCTATCCTTGCCGAAGACCCGAATGCGCCGACGTTTCTCCAGCCGTTCAGCGCGTTCCGCGAGCAGTGGATCAACCACGGCGAGCGCGCATTCCTGCAGGCGTTGCTCGATCGCCACCAGCGCAACGTCGCCGCTGCGGCGAGGGAAGCGGGGCTCGACCGAACGTACATTTACAAGCTCCTCCGCAAGCACCGTATGTGATCACCAGGGTCACCCTGAGTCTCGCTCCGCCTTGCCTCCGGCAAGGCTCCGCTCGACCGAAGGGGCTCGCATGTCACGTCGAGGGGAGCGATGCCGCTCCACCACCGCTCCACCTCGAGCTCCCCAGCAGGACAAGACGCTTGTCCTAACACTAGACCACGGAGACGATCGTCAGCAGCCGCCGCCGGCCATCGAGGCCGACTTCGCACTCGTCGCCCTCGCATTTGCCGAGAATCGCTTGCCCCAGCGGTGACTTGGGCGTCACGACGTGCACCTGGCCCCCGGCGAGACGGCTGCCCCCGCCGTGCGGAGCGACCCACAGGAGCGCGCGCTTTCCGTTTTCCTCGGTGGTGACGAGCGCTCCGAGCACGACCGGCGCGCCCGGCCCGAAGTCGCGCACCGCGATGGCTTCCACATCGGAAAGCGCCGAACGAATCTCCTCGTAGCGGCGCGCTTCGCCTCGAGCCAGATACGATTGTTCGAGCGCGCGCGTATCCTTGTCGTTCTCGGGTTTCGCTTCGTCATGCGTGGCCGCCTCCCGGGACGCTCGGTAGGATCGCTCGCGCAGAGCCAGGTCGGCCGCGAGTACGCCCGTGAGCTCCTCTTTCAGGGCGCTCTTCGTGAATTGATGGCTCACGCCGCCCCCGACTCGACCCATCTTCAATGAATGGGCTGGATCGAACCCAACGCCTCGTCTCATCGGAGTCCCGGTCCAGGCGACCTCGGAAACGGGCGACACCCCGAGGACACCGTCGCGGCGTGATCAAACCGGCGCTGCCCTTGATGACGCGCGGGCCGCGTCCTGCTGGCGCGCGGGCCGTCGCGTCCCTGCCGGGGGGCACAACGTGAACAAAAAAGAAACCGGGGGACGCCCCCGCGCGAGCCTGCGTGTTCGACGCGTGCACGCGAAAGAGCGCCCCCCGGAGTGCCCCTTACTTCGCGGGGCTGGGGATGGGTGCTACCGGAGGTGCCGCTGGCGAGGCGGCGGGCGCGGATGCAGGGGGATTCGTGATGGGCGTCACGACGACGCCCGTCACGTTGCCCTTGACGGCGAGCTTCTTCTTCTTGCTCGTCGTCCCTCGCGCGACGCGCGTGGCCTTCATCTTCGCCGTAGCGACCGTGCGTTTCTCGCTGTCGAGCGGCGTACGGGCCTTGGGGGCCTGCAAGCCGAAGTCTTCGTTCTCGCTTCCCTCAATGAGACATTCCGACCCCGATTCGAGATTCGCCGTCGAAGGGTCGAAAATCGTCTTCGAGCATGCGAATTTCGTCCGCGCGCGAGACACCCTCGCGCGCGAACGGGCGAAACTCCTCGCCCGAGGCGCGCCCGCTCGCCCGGTCCTGTCCTTCGCAATCGCAGGTGCGGGGACGGCCACGGCGTGTTGTCGCTTCACGGTCGCATGAGCTTCTTTCGCGAACGTGCTCGCCGGGCTCGTTCGAGGAGGGCGCAGCCGAAGTCGAAACGAAGCGAAGCTCCTTCGCCCGCGCGGTACGCTCGCTCGCGGGCGTCCTTCGTTCGTTCGCCCGCGCGGAACGCTCGCTCACCGGCGCGGTACGCTCGCTCAGCGGCGCGGTACGCTTCCTCGCGGGCATCCTTCGTTCGTTCGCCCGCGCGGTACGCTCGCTCAGCGGCGCGGTCCGCTCGCTCGCCGGCA
Source organism: uncultured delta proteobacterium (assembly GCA_963831555.1). Classification (GTDB taxonomy): domain Bacteria; phylum Myxococcota_A; class Polyangia; order Polyangiales; family Polyangiaceae; genus Palsa-1150. Next base: position 76,006 of record CAWHQT010000001.1, on the reverse strand, counting down.
TCCTTCGTTCGTTCGCCCGCGCGGTACGCTCGCTCGCCGGCGCGGTACGCTTCCTCGCCGGCATCCTTCGTTCGTTCGCCCGCGCGGTACGCTCGCTCGCCAGCGCCCTTCGCTACTTCGCCGGCGCCCTTCGCCCGTTCGCGTGCGCTACAGGCACGTTCGCGACCCGAAGAGCATGGTTCGGCATCACGCGTGCGCACCCATGAGCGGTTCGCCCGGAGCGTGCTGCTCGTCTCCGGTCGAACTTCTCTTTGCAAAAAATAGGAACATCACCGGAACGAGAAAGAGCGAAAGGATCGTCGACGACGTAAGACCTCCGACCACGCTGAGCGCCAGCGGCTGGTTTGCCTCCGAACCACGCTCCAGACCCATCGCGGTCGGAATGAGCCCGATGACGGTCGCCAGGCTCGTCATGGCGATCGGAACGAAACGAGACCGCGCGGCGGCCACGATCGCCTCCACCTTGGAATCCTCTTCGTCGTTGAAGCGACGGTTCGCGTCGTCGACGAGCAAGATTCCATTGGAAACGGCGATGCCGATCACCATCAGAACGCCCATGAGCGCGGGGATGGAGAATCCCTGGCCCGCGGCCAGGAGCGCCAGCACGATTCCCAGGAGCGAGACGGGAATCGTGAAGAGCATGACGAAGGGCAGACGCAACGACTTGAACTGCGACGCCATGATCATGAACACCACCATGACGGCGAGGCCCAAGGCGAGCCCGAGGCCGGAGAACGTGCTTCGCATCAACTCCACTTGGCCGACGAAGCGAAAGTCCACGTTCCGCGTGTGCGGGTCTTTCTCGAGCGCGTGCTCGAGCTCCGCGGCCGCCGACCCCAGGTCGCGGCCTTCGGTTTGCATGAGCACGCGCGCGACGCGCAACAAGTGGTTTCGCTCGATCGCGACGGCTCCCACGTCGCGTCGGACGTTGCCGTAGGCCCCGAGCAGGACGGGGTTGCCGGCCTTGCTGATACGCAAAGGGAGCCCGCGAAGCGCGCGGACGTCGGGGACCTGCGCGCCGTCGTAGAACGTCACGACGTAATACGATTGACCGTTGTTCGCGTCGATCCAGACGCCGGGGGTGTTGATGTTGCCGAGCGTCGCGTCGAGCGTCGTCTGCGCCGCGTCGCGTACGCTCGATCCGACCAAGCCTGCCTCTTCGCGGTTCGTGTCGACGTGAATCTCGGGATAGTCGATCTGGAGGGACTCTTTGACGTCGCGCACCCCTGCAATCGTGCGGGCCACGTCCGCCACGGCCTTCGCTTCGTCGTCGAGCGAAGCGAGGTTGTCGTTGTGCACCTCGATCACGAAAGGCGCGGTGTATCCGTTCGAGAACACACTGGCGACGAGGCCCCCCGGGTACTGCAACACTTCCACGCCCGGAAACCCCCGCGTCAGGATCTCTCGCGCCTTTGCGGCCATCTGCGCTTGCGACAGCGCGCGCTTCTCGGGGTCCGAGAAGGCGACGCGCAGGTAGCCGGTGTTGGGGGCCACGTTGGGGCTGACGAGGAGACTGCGCGCGTTTTGCGGCATGCCGACGTTGGCCACGACCATCGCGACGCTCCCTTCGGGCAACTCTCTCGTCAGCGCCTTGCCCATTTCGGTCATCTTTTTTGCGGCGTCCTCCACCGAGATGCCCGCGGCGAAGCGCACGTACATCATGTCCATCGACTCGTCGATTTCCGGGAAAAAAGTGCTCGGCAAGCGCGTGGCCGCCCAGCCGGACGCCGCGATGAGCACCGCGGACGTCACGAGGATGGTCGCGCGGAACGGAAGGACGTTGCGCAACGTGCGCGAGTACCCGTCCGCCAGCCGATCGATGGAGGCTTCCACGGCCTTCCCCAGCCGGCCGTGCTCCGAACGCCCCAGGAAGTATTTGCACGCGACCGGCGTGACCCCCATGCTGACGAAGTACGACGCGATCATCGCGACGGCGACCGTAATGGCCAGTGGCGCAAATAGCTTCCGCGCGAGACCGGCCAGCAGCATGACCGGCAAGAGCACCGCCATGGTCGTCAGGGTCGAAGCGAGCACGGGCAGGGCGACGGCCTGGGTCCCCTCGAGCGCGGCTTGGCTCGTGCTCATGCCCATCCGTTGGCGCCTGTGGATCGACTCCAGGACGACGACCGCGTCGTCGACCAGACGGCCCATCGCCAGGGTGAGGCCACCGAGCGTGAAGGCGTTGAGCGTTTGACCCGTCGAGTAGAGGACGATGAGCGCGATCGCGAACGAGAGCGGGATCGCAACCGAAACGATCATCGTGCCGCGAACGCTTTGAAGAAAGAGCAGAATCACGCACGCGATGAGAATGAGCGCGCGGATGATTTCTTTTTTCAGGCCGTGGTACGCGGTCCTCACGAAAAGCGATTGGTCGAAGTAGACCCTCGCTCGCATTCCGGGGGGCAAGTCGCTCAGACTCTCGACGACCTTCTTGACGGCGTCGACGATGTCGATCGTATTTCCTCCTGGAATTCGGAGGACGTTGAGCAGGACCGCGTCCTTGCCGTTGACGGCGACGATCTGCGTTTCGGGGGTGCCTCCGTCGTCCACGCGGGCGATGTCCTTGATGAGCACCGGTTTGTCGCCGACGACTTTGACCGTGGCATCGCCGATCGTCCGTGCGCGACGGGGGATCCCGTTGGTGTAGACATTCGCGTCGAAGCTCGGTGCGATGAACTCTCCGGAGGGTAGAAGCGCGTTGGATTTGGCGACCGCCGCCGCCACCTCCTCCGCAGTCACCTGGCGGGCCTGCGCTTTGACGGGATCGACGACGATGTTGATCTGGCGCTGCCGCCCACCGTCCGGGGCGGCGCTCGCCACGCCGGAGATACCCTCGAGGAGCGGCTCGATGTTGTTGAACGCGTAGTCGTAGAGCTGGGGTCCGGTATAACCCGCGCCGCTGACCACCACCTGGCATACCGGCGCGTTGGACGGATCGTATTGCAAGACGAACGGCGGCAGCACGCCGAGCGATTTCGGCACCGCCGCCATGGCGAAGCCCGCCTGGGATTGGACCAGCGTCTGGGCCGCTCCGAGGTCGGTCCCCCACTTGAGCCAGACGTAGATCACGCTGAAGTTGTTGCGCGACAGGCTCTCGACGTGGTCGACGCCCGGCGTTGCGCTAACGTATTTCTCGAGCCGCCAGCTCAGCGTCTTTTCGACGTCGCGCGCCGCAAGACCGGGGGCCAGCGTTCCGACGATGAGCACGGGCGGCGCGAGCTCGGGGAACGTGTCCACGGCCATCCGGGGCGTCACGATCCCGGCAAAGACGACGACCCCCACGCAGAGCATGAGGACCGCGATGGGATTGCGCAGCGACAGCGCGGTCACGGCTTGACCTCAGGCGAGCGGGACTCGGAGTCTGGCCGACGACCCGAAATGGCCCCGGCGAACGCGGCGTCTTTTGGCGCAACCCGATCGCCGTCTGCGAGTAGCGCGCGTCCTTCGGTGACCACGCGCGTGCCCGGCCTCAGCGCGGTCTCGAGGTAGAGGCCACTTCCCTCTTCGCCCAGAATTTCGAAGGTCCTCTTGTGGACCACGTCGCCCTCGATGACGAAGAGACCCGCTCTGGATCCGGTGATCGAAGCGGCTACGAGCGGAACGGCGACGGCCGGCACGGGCGACCCCACCTCGATCGTGACCTCGCCGGTGGTATTGACCGGGAGTGTCCGTCCGGCGTTGTCCAGGTCGACTTCGACGTGAATCGTCCGGGTGTCGGGATCGGCCGCCGGTGAGCGGCGCGCGATGACGCCCACAATCGCTTTGCCCGTGGCAAGCGCTCGAATCGAAACACGGCTGTTTGGGGCCACGGAGTCGAACGCGCCCTCCGGGACGTCGAACGTCATCCGCACCGTGTCGCGGTCGACGATCGTGACAATGGACGTTCCCGGGCGAACGAACGCGCCGGGGTCGATCGACCGGATGGAGATCTCGCCGTCGAAGGGAGCGCGCAGCACGCAATCACTGACTTCGAGGCCGGTCGCCGTCAGCTTCGCCCGTTGCGAGGCGAGCTGCGCTTGCTCGGAGGTGCTCTGCGCCTCCTTTTCCTCGGCCTCGTTCGGGGAAACGAAGCCGCCATCGAGCAGGCTATTGAGGCGCGCAGACTCATCGCCGATTGCCTTTTGCCGCGCGCCGATCGCCCGGGCTTCCGCCGCCACGGCCAAGCTCGACGCGCTGGTGTTGCGGCAGTCGAGCGTCGCGAGAACTTCGTTGCGCTTGACCCTCGCACCGGGCCGTACCAGGACGGTGTCGATGTAGGCCGACACGAACTGCGGGCCGACGTTCGCCTCGACCCATGGCCGCAGCGTCCCAATGTACGCTTGTGTTTCGCGGTACGTCGTCGCGGACGCCACGATGGACGTCACGGGCTTGGGCGCGGAGGCGAGGGCGACTTTGTTGGTCTGCGACTCGGCATGGTGAACGAGCCCCCATCCGACCGCCAGCACGGCGAGGGCGCCCGCCGCGATTGCGGCGGGAATGAAGCGCCGCCTTCCCGAGGGGCGCGCCCGCGCCGCGGGGGCGGACGACGTCGAATGGGAACGAACCTTCTCGATGAGCACTCAAAGTCCTTCCGCGATGGCGCGTCCAAACGCCGCGCGAGCCCGTTCGAGGTCGAACTCCCCGAGCGCCAGCTGGATCTCCGCCGTGGTGCGGACCGCCTCCGCGTCCGCCAGTTCGACCGCGTTGCCGATGCCGGCGCCAAAGCGGGCATCCGCTTGCTGCCAGTTTGCCCGCGCCGCGACCACGGCGTGGTTCAGCGCGGCGACCGCGGAGCGAGCCACCTTCACCGTCTCGTACGTCTCGCGAACTTGGGCCACGACCTCGAGCCGCGTCAGGTCAATCTCGTCGCGCCGAACGTGCTCTTCGGATACCGCCGCGTCGCGACGAGCGAGGACGACGTCATCGAACAAGGGCCAGGTCAGGACGAGACCCGCATCCCAATTGGGGACGGCGGGGATCCACCCGCCGCCACTCGGAGGGTTCCCTGCAGTCGGCGGTGCACCGCCCGCGCGCCCGGAGAGGGTCGCCGTACCGGAGAGATCCGGCCGAAGCTCGGCACCGATGGCGCGCGCTCGGTCTTCGGTGCGTTTCAGCTGCGAGATAGCCCCCGCAAGACGCGGGCTGCGCTGCTGCGCCATCGCCAGTGCGTCGCTAAGCGTCGGCGTGTCCGAGGGCTGGAGCGCCCCGTCCGCCGCATCGAGAGCGGGGTCGGGCACGCCCACGGATGCGGCAAGCACCGTCTGGGCGACCGAGAGGCCACCCCGGGCGCGCACGCGCCCCACGTCGTATCGGGCGAGATCGGCTTCGGCGCGTGTCAATTCGATCGGCGAGCGAAGGCCGGAGTTCACGCCGCGCTCGGCCAGATCACGATGCACGAGGGAGCGCGTGTACGCCTCATCGGCTGCGCGGACGACGCCCTTTGCGGCGAGGACCGCAAAGAAGGACTCCTCGACCCCGAAGTCGACATCGAGGATAGCGGTATCGGCATTGTGCTTTTCGACGGCGACCCACGCGTCCGCAGCCGCGCGCTGCGCGCCAATGCGTCCGAAGTCGAAGATCTCCTGGAGCGCCCCCACGCCGACGAACGTCGAGGCAAACGGAGAAAATGTGCCGGCGTCCGTCGTCGAGGTCGCCCCGATTCGCGGGATGTCCATGAAGTCCGGCGTGACGTACGTCCCCGTCGAGTTGTTGGCGGTCATCGCAAAGAGCTGGGCGGTCGCGGTCAGTTTCGGCAACCACCGCGCGGCGGGGATCCTGGCCTCTTGCTCTCGCATGGCGACCCGCGACAGCGCGGCGTGAATCGCCGGCTGGTGCGCGCGCGCGTACGCCAACGCCTGGGTCACGGTCATCGCCCGCGCCGGGGCGGGCGCGTCTGTCGGCTCGAGAGCGGCGGTCTCCTGCGCGCGTACACCGCGCGCCGTCACCGTCGTTGCGGATAAGACCACGGATACAACGCAGGCGCGGCGGCGATTCATGACGGCGCCGCAATAAGCAGCGACCGTGCCAAGGCTCGCCCTCAGAATCGGTCGGGCTTTCTTAGGTCAGTACGTCGGAAGAACAGGGAACTTTTCCCATTCGAGTGGGAAAATCTCCCGATCCCATCCGGCAGGCATCGCCGGGTTTCACAAGAAACGCTTGTTGGGTCGGCTGGCCCGCGAGTTGCTGCTACTCGCCCAGCGATGATTCACACCGCTTCCAGGTCGGGCGCCCGGCCGGCACCTCGTGCCGCGCGCCGCCTTCAGCTCGTTGCGTCGATGCTCGCGGCCATCGGCGTCGTCACGGGGCTCGCGTGGTGGGATTCACGCCGCGAGTCCGAGGCCGTCTTCCAGGATGTGGGCCGGGAGCAATCGCTCGTCGCGTCGATCGTCGCCCTCGATCTTCGCGCTCACCTGGCCACGGTGGAACGCGATGTCGTCCTCGCGGCCGACCCGGCCTCGGGCCGGCAGGCGGGTCGCTACGACGCGAGCGGGGATCCGATGGCGATCGTGGTGAGCGTCCCGCTGCCCGGCGGTCGCTTCGTCGACGCGATCGTGCGTGCCGACGAGCTCTTGGGAGACGCGGCGCGCGTCGAGCGCCCGGGCGAATTCCGGCTCTTCATGCAACCGCCGGGCAAGACCGTGCTCTATTCGGCCGACGGCAGCGTCCTGTCGTCGGCGCCCCTTCGCGCGGCGCTCGATCGAAACGATTCGATGGTGCGTCTCACCCGCCCCGAAGCCGCAGATATTGGACTGGTCTCCCGGATGGCGATGGCCGGTTTGGCGCACGTGGACGTGGGGGCCCTCGGCCGCTGGGTCGTCATTGCTGTGGGAACGGCCGCCCGCCAGCGCGATCGGGAGAGGCGCGCGCTGTGGCGTCTCGTGCTCGGCGTGTCGGTGGCAACCGGTCTCGTGCTGGCGTTCGGCGGCATGGCGCTGCGAAACCAGCGGAGGGAACTCAGGGCGGCGCACGAACTTGCGGTCACGGAAGTGGAACGCAAACGCGATGACGACCTCGTGCGCGCCGAGCGCGCAGCCACGATGGGGACGTTTGCGATGGGCGTGGTGCACGAAGTGGCCACGCCCCTGGGTGTCATCATGGGACGCGCCGAACAGCTCCGCGGCCGCGCCGGTCAAGACGAGCGAAGCGCCCACGCGGCGCAAGCGATCGTCGAGCAGGTCGATCGTATTCAGCGAGTCACGCGGCGTTTCCTCGAGATGGCGCGAGGCGGGCCGCCTTCGCTCGCGAGGACCCAACCCAGCGACGTCGTACGGTCGGCCGCCGCGCTGGTCGAGCACAGGTTCGCCAAGGCGGGGGTTTCTCTTTCGATCGACGTGCTCGGAGATCCGTGCGAAGTCATGTGCGACCGGGCGCTGCTCGAGCAGGCCCTCGTCAACCTGCTGCTCAACGCGTGCGATGCGTGCCTATCCGGGCAGCACGTGACGATTTCGGCTCGTTCGGACACCGAGCACGTGGTGTTCGTGGTCACTGACGACGGGGTCGGCATCGATCCCCAGGCCGCCGAACGCGCCAAGGACCCCTTCTTCACGACCAAACCGGCGGGCGCGGGAACGGGTTTGGGGCTCGCGATCGCTTCGGAAATTGCCAAAAGCCACCGCGGTGCGCTCTCGATTGCTCCCAACGTCGGCCGAGGCACCCGCGCCTGCATCGAGATTCCCGTCGCTGTGCAAGCGGGATGAGCCGCGCGTGCGGCGGGTCGGCGGTCTCCTTCTCGGTGACCGCGAGGTATCATGGGCACCATGGGCGAGCGAAGTGAAAAGCCGACGGCCTCGCCTCGTCCCCGTGTTTTGGTCGTGGACGACGATTCGTCGATGGCCGAGATGCTCGCCGATGCGCTCGGTGAGAGGGGCTTCGTCACCAGGACGGCCGCGTCGGGCGCGGAAGCGTCCCGGTGGCTCGAACGGGAACGCTTCGACGCGCTTCTGACGGACCTGCAAATGCCCGACGTCGACGGGCTGGAGCTGCTCTCGGTGGCGCGCCGGATCGCGCCCTCCTGCCCCGTGATCGTGATGACCGCCTACAGCGCGGTCGACTCGGCGATCGAGTCGATCCGACGAGGGGCGTACCACTACCTCACCAAGCCGTTCAAGGTCGACGAGCTCGCTCTTTTCCTCACGCGGGCTCTCGACGAGATGCGCGTTCGTCACGAGGCCGCTGCACTCCGGCGCACCCTGAAACAGCAGCTGGGCGTCAAAGAGCTCGTCGCCCGGAGCGAAGCGATGCGCCAGGTTTGCGACCTCGTCTTGCGGATCGCCGACGCCGATGCCCCGGTGTTGATCCTCGGGGAGACGGGGACCGGAAAGGGGCTCATCGCACGCGCGATTCACCTGGAAGGACCCCGCTCGAGCGCCGCCTTCGTCACCGTCAATTGCGCCGCGCTGCCGGAAAGCCTGCTTGAGAGCGAGCTGTTCGGTCACGTCAAGGGAGCCTTCACGGGCGCGACCTCCAAGCGAATTGGACTCTTCGAAGCCGCCGAACACGGCACGCTTTTCTTGGACGAAGTGGGCGAGATGTCTCTGGCGTTGCAGGGCAAGCTCCTCGACGTCCTCGAGCGCGGCGTCATTCGGGCGGTGGGTTCGAACAGGGAGGTCGCCGTCGACGTTCGCATTGTCGCGGCCACCCACTGCGCTCTACGACAACGGGTCGCGTCGGGGACCTTCCGCGAGGACCTTCTCTACCGGCTCGAGGTCCTCACCGTCGACGTTCCACCATTGCGTCGGCGGAGCGACGACATTCTCGCGCTCGTCGATCATTTCTTGTCGCAGTCGCGGGCGCGGCACCCCCGCTCGATCGTCGAGCGGGTCGGGCCGGAGGCGATGAGGCGCCTGCTCGAGCATTCGTGGCCGGGCAACGTGCGTGAGCTGGAACACTTGATCGAACGCCTCGTTCTCTTGGCGCGATCGGAAGAGATCGCGATCGCGGACCTACCCGCCAGCCTCTCGGGCCGAACCGCGGACGGCCTCATGGGCTTTGGCGAGGAGGTCCTTCCGCTGCGCGAAATGCAGCGACGCTATGTCGCATGGGCGCTCGACCGCCTCGGGGGGCGAAAGCTGCACACGGCCGAGAGGCTCGGAGTCGACATCAAGACACTCGGACGCTGGCTTCAAGAGGACGAAAGCGGAAAGTGAGCTCTGGAACGATCCGCACGAGCGCGCCGTCCGCCGTCCGCGGCATGGGAAAGAGACGTCCGATCTCATCCGTCGTTCGGTCCGCTGACGCACCCGCACGCGTCGCGCGTGGCGTATTGCCCCGTACTCCTTCGGTGAATCGCATGAGTTCTCGTACTTAAGTCTCGGAACGCCTCTTGCTCGGCGGCGCCGATTGTGACGACTCACCCCCATCCTGTTGCGCAGGCGCTCGTCCCCGCGGAGGGTAAAATCCGTTCTCCCGGGCGACCGAGCAGTCCCACGCTTACGATCGTCGTCATCGGCGCCGGAGCCATCGTGCTCATCCTGGGGGTCGTGCTGCTGTCCGTGCGCGCCTCGCGCAGTGTAAACCGCGTTGCGCTCGAAGGGGCCCCGCGTCCAGTGACCGTCGTGCCTGCGCGGAGCGCCCCGTACCGAGAGACGCGCACCTATGTCGGCGCGGTGGAGCCCTGGGTCGAAGCGAACGTCGGCCCTCAGTACATCTCCGCGTACATCTTGACAGTGCAGGTGCGCCCCGGAGACGCGGTGAAGAGAGGGGAGATCCTGGCGACGCTCGACTGCTCGAACCCCACCGCGGCGACGCGCGCCGTGGAAATGCAAGCGCGCGCGGCAGCCGCGCGGGGCAGCGCCGCGGCGGACGAAGCCGCCCGTCTCAAGACCATGCTCAAAGGCGGCTTCGTCGCCCCCAACGAGGTGGAGCAAAAGGACGCCGTGAGCATGGCCGAAGCGGCGCTGCTTCTCGAGACGAGGGCGAATGTTGCAAAGACGTCCCTCGACGTCCGCGACTGCATTCTCCGCGCTCCCTTCGACGGCGAGATTGGAGCGCGGAGCTTCGATCCGGGAGCGTTCGTGCACCCGGGCGCCGCCATCGTGTCCGTCGTGGATCGCGACACGGTCCGCGTGACCGTCGACGCCTCCGAGAAGGACGTCGACGCGCTCGCCCCGTCGACCATGGTCGAGATCGACGTCCTCGCGACGCGCACCCACGTGTCCGCACCGATTTCGCGCCGGGCCCCTAGGGTCGACCCCAAGACGCGCACGATTCACTTCGAGGTCGATGTGCCGGATCCCGCACGGCAGTATCCCGTGGGAGCCACCGCCGTGGTCCACGTCGACGTGGGCAAACCCGTCGCCGCGACGAGCGTCCCCATTTATGCGGCGACGCAAGACGAGGGGAAGGCAAAGCTGTTCGTCGTCGATCACGACGTCGCGCGCGCGAAGACGCTGCCGGTGACCGGCGAGGTGGGCGGCATGGTTTACTTCGCCCCCGCAGCGCTCCCCGCGGATTCGCTGGTCGTCACCGAGGGCAGAGCGCTTCTCTCGGACGGGGATCCGGTGGCGGCGCTGGTCGAGGATGAACAGGCGGACGGCGGCGCGCCCGGGGACGCCGCGGGTCCGGGGACGCGGGGCGGTGGCTACGGACGACCGTTGTGACGAACCTGTCGTTGCGCAACCCACTCGCCGCCCTGATGCTCGGCATCGCGGCGCTCGTCTTCGCCGCGGTCGTGACGCCGCGCATGTCGGTCGACACGTTTCCCGACCTGACACCGCCGGTCCTCGTCGTCGGCACGCTCGCGCCGGGCTTGGCAGCCAGCGACGTCGAGAAGACGCTGACCTGGCGCATCGAGAAGTACGTGAGCGCGACGCCGGGCGTCGAGCGCGTCCAAAGCATCTCGCGCAACAACCTGAGCATCGTGTACGTGTGGCTCGCGTGGGGGACCGATCTGAACGGCGCGCAGACGCTCGTCCAGCAGCAGGTTCAGTTCGCGATGGCGGCCGTGCCGAAGTCACTGGGCGTCGTGCCTCCGTTCGTCCTGCAATTCGACCCGACGAATGCGCCGGTGCTCCAGGTAACCGTCTCGGGCGGAGGACTCTCGGGACCGCAGCTCTATGACTACGCGTTGAACAACATCGAGCCGCTGCTCGAGGGCATCTCCGGCGTCGCGAGCGCCTCGCCGAATGGCGGAACGCAGCGGCAGATCAACGTCATCGTCGATCGCGCGGCCGCGCAATCGCGGGGGGTGACCGCCGAAGACGTCTCGGCCGCCGTCGCGCAGTCGAACGCGCTGCTCCCTTCGGGCGAGTTCATTTCGTCCGCCTTCGACGCAAACGTCTACACCGACGCGGTCCCGCGCCGCGTGAAGACGATCGGTGACGCGCTCGTCAAGAACGTCGAAGGCAACCCGGTGTACATCCGCGACGTCGCGCGGGTGGAGGATGGCGGTGCCGCGCCGACGCAGACCGTGTCGGTGAACGGGGAGAATGCGATCTACCTGAACATCCTCCGCGTGCCCGGAGGAAACACGCTCGAGATCGTCGAGAAGGCGAAGAAAGTCATTGCGGGCCTCCAGAACCTTCCGGCGGGGATGGCCGTAAAGCCAGTCTTCGACGAATCGACCTACGTGAAGACCGCATATGCGGGGCTAAAACGCGAAGTTCTTCAGGCGCTCGTCCTCATCGCGCTCGTCATTCTCCTGTTTCTCCAGAGCCTGCGCGGCACGCTCATCGTCGCCGTCGCGATCCCACTTGCGTTCGCGATCACGCTCATCGCCCTCTACGCGACGGGGGAGACGTTGAACGCCTTCACGCTCGGCGGCCTGACCCTCGCGATGGGACGACTCGTCGACGACGCGGTCGTCGTGCTCGAGTCCATTCACCGACACCAAAAGCAGGGACTCGATCCCTTCCACGCGGCGCTCGAAGGGACGAACGCCGTCGCGCTGCCCGTACTCGCCTCGACGCTGACGACGATCGCGGTCCTCCTCCCGGTCCTCCTCCTCGCGGGCCTCGCCAAGAAGCTCTTCGCGCCGCTCGCCCTCACCGTCGCGGTCGCCATGGTTGCCTCGTACGTCGTGAGCATATTCGTCACGCCGGTGGCCGCGCGTTACCTTCTCGGCCAGAAGGAGCCGCGCGGGATTGGCGCCTGGATTGGCGCGCGCATCGATCGGGCCGCGGACGCGTATGCCAAACTGCTGAGGAGCGCACTCGCAGCGCGTTGGTGGATCGTGGCGGCCTCTGCGCTCGTGACGGTCGCGGCAGGGTGGGCAGCCACGCGCCTGCCGAGCACCTTTTTTCCCGAGATCGACGAGTCGATGGAACGCGTCTATGTCCGATTCTCGCCCGGTATCTCGCTGCACGACGCGAACGCACGGATCCAGGCGATGGCGAAGATGCTCGCCCGCGAGCTCCCGAAGGGGGACGTGACGCTCGTCCTGACGAACGAAGGGTCGCCGGAGAACGCACGAAGCGCCATGACGAGCGCGAACGACGGGCCGCACATGGGATTCATTCGCGTCGCCCTCGCCGAGCCCGAACATCGAAAGCACTCGCAACAGGAAATTGCCGATCGGATGCGACTTCTTTTGACCGAACGCTTCCCCGGCGTCGAGTTCCTTCAATGGCCGGGTGGCCTCGTCGCGAGCGTCTTTTCGAATGGGTACTATGCGCCGATTGCCGTAGAGCTTCAAAACGACAATATCGAGGCGCTCGAGGAACAAGGCAAGGCGGTGGCGGAAGTCGCGCGGACCGTGGGCGGCGTCCGCGACGTCCGTGTGGAGCTCGAGACGGACTACCCCGAGATCCACGTGGACACGCTCCGGGACCAGGCCGGAATGGTCGGAGTTACGTCGCGGCAGGCGGCGCAAACGACGCTCGACGCGACGCTCGGCAATATCAATGCTCCAAGCGTCTGGATCGACCCGCACAACGGGCAAGCGTATTATGTCATTACTTACTATGATGAGAACGACGTCGCCGATTTGAACGCCCTTTCCCAGATCCCGGCGCTCGTGACGCCCGAGGCTCGGCCCGTGACGCTGGGGGCTTACGCCAACATCGTGCGCGCGGCCGGGCCGACGGCCATCGAACGCGATCACATGACCCGGGTGACGGAGGTCTACATGGCAACCGAGCGGCGTGACCTCGGCGGCGCCTCCGAGGAACTCGCGGAGAAGCTCGCGACCGACCCGAGGACCAATCGCCTGAAATGGCGCTGGGTCGGCGAAATGGACTTGATGAAAACGACGTTCGCGGGGCTCGGTCCGGCGCTGGGCCTCGCCGTCATGGTCGTCTTCATGATCATGACGATTCAATTCAAGTCGATTCGGCTCCCGCTCGTGATGCTCTTTGCGATTCCGGTTTCTCTCATCGGGATCGTCCTCGCGCTGATGGCGGCGGGTCAGGGGCTCTCGATCATCGCCCTCATGGGCATTTTGATGGTCATCGGGATCGCGGTATCGAACGGGATCCTCCTCGTCGACGAAGCGAACCGGCGTTTGAACATCGGAGAGTCTCCGCTCGATGCCGCCGTCGAAGCCGCCCGCACCCGGTTCATCCCTATCGCGATGACCAGCCTTGCGACGATCATCGGGCTGGTGCCGACGGCGACCGGCCTGGAGCGCGGAACGGAGGCGAACCAACCTCTCGCGCTCACGGTCGTGGGGGGGCTCACGTCTTCGACGCTGCTCTCTCTCTTTCTGGTGCCCGCCATGTTCACGCTGATCGCGAGGCGCGCCGCCCCGGTGGACGCGCCGACGCAGGGTCCAGCGGCGAACCAGGTGCAGGCCGCTTGAGCGGGAACACGTCGCGCTCGAAGATCACTCTCAAACGTCGTCAGGGCGGGCTTTGAAGCACCCTGCGGCCGGCGCGGCTGAGGACGAGACGCTCGCCACCGCCGGGCTGGATGCTTGGGCCCGAGTTCATGCACCTCTACTACGGCGCCCGCCGTTCGCGTTCAACCGGTGTCCGCAGCGCCCGTGCGAAGTCGCGCTCCGACGCCTCCCCCACCCCGTAGCGCGCCCTCGCGTAGCGACGGAGCGCGCGCGACAGAGGTTCGCGCCCGCCGACCTCGAGCCGTACGGCGAGCGACTCGAGCGTCTCGGCCCGGTCACGCACGAACCCTTCCCGCGCGAGGCGCGTCTCGAACTGTACGAACGCCCCGGGCGGCGAGTCCACGTCGTCCTCGTCTGGGCGGCCCCGCCGTCGTCGATTGCGCAGCGCGCGCACCACGAACGCGACGAGAGCGGCGCCACCGAGCGCAGGGACCGTTCGCTCCGGGGTTGCGACGGCCGCGTCGTAGGCCGCGAGTAGCGACGTCCACAGGTAGTCGAAGAACGCCGCGACGGTGCGGTCGCTGGACTCGGCCAGCGTCGGCGCCGCGGGCGTCGGGTCGAACACCTCGAAGGTCGAGCGCGTCGCGTCGGACGCCACGGGTAAGTACGCCTCGCCCCACGCGTGCGCGTGCTTGGCCCGCACCACCGCATAGCCCCCGAAGCCGTTGTGCTCGACCACCCGGTAGCCCGCCACGAGTCGCGCGGGGATCCCCAGGACGCGCGCGAGCTCCACGAAGGCCGACGCGAAGAACTCGCAGTGGCCCTCCCGGTGCACGAGGAGGAAGTCGAGCAGCACCGACTGGCCGCGCGGCGTCGCCGGCCGGTCGAGTGTGTAAGTGAAATCCTCGCGCAGGTGCCGCACCAGAGCCTGGACGCGCGCGCGATCGTCCGCGGCCCCCGCGGTCCATTCGAGCGCGAGCGCCCGCAGCTTCGGAGCCAGGCCCGGTGGCACCGTCCTATCGAACTCCGTCGGGACGTCGATCGCGCCCGTCGACGGAGCAAACGCCCACTGCTTCACGCCGCGCGCGACCGGGCGGAGCGCGCCGAGGGCGTCGGCCTTCCACTCCGTGTCGCTCACGATGCGGGCGGCGCGCGGCGCGAAGAGCCACTGGGTGGCCTCGACCGAGTCGACCTCGGTCCGGGCGGAGGTCGCGGGACCCGGCAGCGGTGGCAGCTCCGGCGCGCCGCGCGTCGACGTGCTCCAGCGCGTCCCGTCGAAGGAGTCGAATATGGCGCCGCGCAGGTAATCGGCCTCGGCGCCGTGCAGGCGCAGCACGATGTCCTCGTTCGTGCGGATGAACCCCGGCTGGTCGAGGCGGACGTGCGGCGTGAAGCTCGTGCGGGCCGTCCTCGCCGCGAAGAGCGCCTCGAATCGTCGGTTGGTGGCGCGGTCGAGCACGGGCAGCGACAGCGACACGCACGTGGCCAGCAGCGCGCCGAGCGCCACGACGCTCGCCGCCGTCCGCGGAGCGCGCGCCCAGCTGCGAAGCGCCTCGAAGCCCCCGCCGAGGTCGACGAGGACCGAAGCGGTGAGCATCGCGGCCCCGTACGGGTACGCGGCGCTCCGGGCGCCGATGCCTTCGGCGACGCACGCGAAGATCACGAGCGCCCGGTCGAAGCTGCGCCCGAAGAGAGCCCGTTCGAAGAACAGCCGCACCGCGGCGATGCTCGAGAGGAAGATCGCGGCGGACAGGCCCAGCGCGGGCTCGGTCGTGGTGCTCCTGACCCACATCACAGGCACCGCCGCGCCCGCGATCATCCAGAGCAGCGCGCCGAACGTGGTTAGGGACGCGCGCGAGGGCACGACGACCGACCCCAGGGCGAGCATCGCGAGCCCGAGCGGCCAGTAGAAAGGAGCCCCGCCCGCCGCGAGCAGCAGCGTCGTGCAACCGAGCGGCAGCGCCGCGAGCAAGCGCCGGGTCATAGGACGAGCCCCTTTCCCGCGAGGATCGCCGCGACCGAGACGACCTTCACGGGCGCGCCCGCGCTCGCGGGAGCCCCGACGGCGACGGCGTGCACGCGCACCCCGCTCTTCTCCACGCCCCGGACGAACGCCTCCCGGGCCGCGTCCCAGCCGTCGACGATCATCACCACGGCCGACAGGCGCGCGAGGTAGGGCGCGAGCCGCTCGAGGAGCCGGCTCCGGTCGACGTTCGCCTCCAGGTCGGCCACCGCGAGGTGATCCAGCGCCTGCTCCAGGAAGCCCAGGCTCCGCCCCAGCGTGAGCGCGTGGATCTCTCCGCCCGTCACCAGCAGATCCACGAGCGCGTCCCCGCGGCCGAGGTGGGCGACCACGCCGGCCGTGAGCGAGACGGCGGCCTCGAACGCCTCCTCGCTCCGCGCCGAGCGCTTCGGGGGCGCGATGCAGTCGAGCACGACTCCCACGCGCGTGAAGTACTCCTCTTGGTACTCGCGGACCGCGGGCTTGCCGGTGCGCGCCCACGTGCGCGCCGACAGGTCACGGATGCGGTCCCCCGTTCGATAGGGCCGCACCCCCCGCAGGTCCATCGACTCGCCGGTCTTCGAGGCCAGCGCGACTCCCCCGGGCTGGTGCCGGGTCGAAAGCTCCATGCCGAGACGCAGCACGTTCGCGGGCCGGGGCACCACGCGCAGCCGCACCGGGGCGCTCTGCAGCGGCGGCCCCGAGGCGAGGCCGAGCGGCACGAGCACGCTCACGCGGAAGCGCCCGAGCGTCAGGTCGCCGCGCTCAGAGAAGCGCGCTTTCAGCGTCGTGCTCGAGCTCGCGCCGAAGCCGACGTCGACCATGGGCGCAGGTCGCGAGAGCCAGCGACCGAAGTACGGCAGGAACGGGCCCTCGACGCGGAGCCACGCGGTGCTCGGTCCCTTCGCTATGCGCGCGCACTCCACGACGAATGACACCTCGGCCCCCACGAACGCGCGGCGAGGAGCATGCACGCGCAGCGACAGCTCGGGCAGCCGGAGCGACGGGCTCACGAGCAGCGAGGCCAGGATCACCGACACGAGCAGCGAGAACAGCAGGTAGACCTGCGTTTGCGTGACGTCGACCGCGAAGGCGCCCGTCACGAGCGCGACCACAAAGAGCCACCGCCCCTCGCGCGTGAAGGCCCTATAGAGGCGGAGCAGCCCCCTGCCCCCGCGCGACGCCGGCTCGCCGAACGGCTCTGCGATGGGCCTGCGCGAGCGCGCTGCAGGGATGAGGACGTAGTTCAGGCGCTGCCAGTTGACCGCGCGGAGCGGCGCCAGCCACGCCAGCCACGAAGGGGCGACGCTCACGTGGGCACGCGGACGGTGGAGACGATCCGCGTCACGACGCTGGCGCCATCTCCGCCCCCGTAGCGCACCTCGTCGCGAAGGCCCACGCGATGAGAGAGTGTCGCGACGGCGATCGCCTTGACGTCCTCGGGGCTCGCGTAGTCGCGGTCGCACATGAACGCGTGCGCCTGCGCCGCCCGGAAGAGGGACAGCGATCCGCGCGGGCTGACGCCGAGGCTCAGCTCGGGATCGCGGCGCGTGGCCTCGACGATCGCGAGCAGGTAGCGCGCCACGAGCGGCTTCACCTCGACGTTGCGGACGGCCTTCTGGATGGTCACGAGGCTCTCCTGGGTGCACAGCGCGGTCAGCGCGTCGAGCGGGTCCCGCGTCTGACGCGCGAAGAGCATCGCGAGCTCGTCGCGCGGGCTCGGGTACCCGATCGAGATGCGGACGAGGAATCGGTCGAGCTGGGCCTCGGGGAGCGGGTAGGTGCCCTGGTAGTCCGCCGGGTTCTGCGTCGCGACGACGAAGAACGGCGCCTCGAGCGGGTGGGTCTCGCCCTCGACCGTCACCTGGGACTCGTTCATGGCCTCGAGGAGCGCGGCCTGCGTCCGGGGCGAGGCACGGTTGATCTCGTCGGCGAGCAGGATGTTCGTAAAGACGGGGCCGCGGTGAAACGAGAACGTGCCCTTCTCCGGATCGAGGACCAGCGAGCCGGTGATGTCCCCGGGCAGCAGATCGGGCGTGAACTGCACCCGGGTGAATCGCACGCCGAACGCCCTGGCCAGCGCCTTGGCGAGCGTCGTCTTGCCCACACCGGGCACGTCCTCCAGAAGCACGTGCCCGCCGGCGAAGATGCCGATCAAGGCGAGATCGATGACAGGTCCTTTGCCGCGCAGCACTTGGCTCAGGCCGGCGCGCAGCTCCTCGACGAGTTGGTGATGGGCGGCCAAGTTTGCGCGCAGTGTCGCAGATTTGGGCGAGCAGGCGAAGATAGCCCCGTTGCAGGGGACCCTTTGAACCGAACACCGTAATTGCCCCCTCGCCGGTCCTCTGGCAGGGTCTTCACTATGGCTACTGCTACTGGGCGCCAGCGGGCTGCGGCGCGGACTACGTCGATTTGTCCGTCACGCTCCAGTGGAATTTCTACGTCGCGCAGCACTGGAGCGTCTTCGGCGAGACCGGTCTTTACGTCTACCACGGCTTGTTCGGTCAGTTCAGCTGTCCCTTCAACGACGTGGCATGCCAAAACGCTCCCGCGGAGTGGGGAGTGTTGCCCGCGTTCTATGCGGGCGCGCGCTACCATTTCAGCGACAAAGTCTCGCTGACCTTGCGCGCCGGCTTCCCCACGGCGTCGATTGGCGTCAGCTTCTTTTTTTGAAGTCGTGCGCGAGCGGCGGGTACGCTCGCAACGGTCGACCTCGACGAGCAGTCGAAGCGCTGCGCCCCGGGAGCGTTCGACCTCACGGCCTCGATCGTGCTTGGGGAGGGACTATGGAGAATGTGCGATGACCCCGACGGATATTTCGATGAAGCAAGTCGCCTGGATCGCGGCCATCGCGCTCGCAGCCGCGGCACTCGAATGCGGCGGAAGCGCCCGGAGCGCTCCGCCCCCGGTGACGGCGGCGGACGCGAGCGAGGAGGAGGCCGCCGCCGGTCTGCTGGAGCATCATCGCTACCACCACCACGGCGGCGTGACCCTGCTGATTGCGATGAGCCTCGACACGCTCGGGGTGTCGCCCGACGAGAAGGACGCCGTGGAGAAGATCCGCCGCGATCTGCGCGGGCGGATGGATCCCGCCCGTGCCGCAGAGCAGAACCTGGTGACGCTGCTGGCCGACGGGCTCGCGGCGGGCACGCTCGATCTCGCCAAGATCGATTCGGCCGCGGCCCAGTTGACGAACGCGGCCGCGACGGTTCCCGATGCTACCGCCGACGCCCTGAACCAACTGCACGCCGTCCTCACACCGCCCCAACGAGCCGCCCTTGTCGACAAGGTCGAAGCGCACTGGTCTGTGTGGCAGAAAGCAAACCGTGAAGAGACCGACCGGCTCGCCGAGCTCACCTCCGACCTCAACCTCACGCCCGATCAGGTTGCCACAATCCAGGCGAACCTGGGCGAAGGCATGAAGGCGGTCCCGCGCTTCGACCCGCAAGAAGTCACCGCGCATATCCACGCATTCGGGCAAGCCTTCAAGGCGTCGACGTTCGACGCGAAGACACTGACCACGGGGGGCCCGGCGACCGCCCACATGGTGGGGTGGGCCGGCTTGCATATGGCCCGCTTCATCGAGGCCGCAAGCCCCGTGCTCACGCCGGAGCAGCGCATCAGGCTGGCGCAGATGCTGCGCGAGCACGCAAACCACGATCCGAGCGCCGAAGGAGGTTGAGAACATGAGTCGACCCGAATGGCTTCGAGCCCTCGCGTGCGTCGCCGCTCTTGGCGCAGTCGTCGTGGGCACCCCCGCCTGCGAGCTCGGCGTGGAGGGAGCCGACTACCCGGTGGGCTACGGCGACGAGTATCCTGCGGCCTGCGTCGCCACCACGGATGCCGTGTATTACGACGGCTATCCTAGCTACTGGTGCGGGGGCGCCTGGTACTTCCGCGGCGACGGCGGGCGCTGGGGCCACTACAACCGAGAGCCGCCCGGGCTCTACGCGCATCGGGCCGGAGGATCGCCAGGACGGCGCACCTACGAGCGCGTCTCGCCGGCCTCCGGAGGTGGACGAGGCGGAGGCCGACGAGGTGCCGGGGGAGGAGGACGAGGCGGAGGCGGTCATCGGTGAGATGCCTCGCGGTCGCGAGTGCCGTCAATCGGCCGTCGAGATGCTCGAGGTGCCTTATTTGGTAGGAGCAAACGCGTCGCTCGGATCGATGGAAGAGCTACGGTCGTTCCGCCGCGTCGGCGGCGAAAAGAGACCCGAGAGGCCGTCGACCCATGACGACCGGCGGCCCCCGGGTTACGCCTCGTTCATGCGGTGGGACGAATCACACGAGAGCGACGACGTCATCGATCGGCGGGGCGATGCCCCCGCCCGGCAGTCCGGCGGCATGGGGGGCCTGCTCTGGCTGCTGCCTTATCTCGTTCGCACGCCTTACGGGTGGGTCGTGATTGTCGGGGCCCTTTTGTTCTATGGCGCGCGTTCGCTCCTCGGCGGAGGTATCGCGGCGCCTCGTGCCCACGGCGGTTTGGGGCAGACGGCGTCGGGCCCGGCCCCGTCGGCGGACGTGCACTTCGTCGCCTTTGTTTTGGACGACGTGCAGGAGACTTGGCAGAGCGAATTTGCCAAGTCGAATCGCCCGTATCGCCACGCCAAGCTCGTTCTCTACACGGACGCGACGCCCACCGGTTGTGGCTTCGGAGACGCGGCCACGGGCCCCTTCTATTGCCCGGCCGACGAGCACGTGTATCTTGACCTCGGATTCTTCGGCGAGCTTGCGGGGAAGCTCGGCGCCAAAGGTCAATTCGCCCAGGCCTATGTCATTGCCCACGAAATCGGGCACCATATCCAAAAGCTTCTCGGCACGAGCAACCGCGTCGCGGCGATGCGCCATACGGACGGAGCCACGGGGGCGTCGGTCCGTCTCGAGCTGCAAGCCGACTGTTACGCCGGGATCTGGGCGCAATCGACCCAGCAACGCAGCCTGATCGACGCGAGCGACATCGACTCTGCCCTGGCCGCCGCTGCGGCGGTCGGTGATGATCGCTTGCAGCGGATGGCGACAGGAACGGTGAGCCCCGAGTCATGGACGCACGGATCATCGGCAGAGCGGACGCGATGGTTCAAGCGCGGCCTGGAACAGGGGTCGATGGCCGCATGCGATACGTTCTCCGCGAATTCCCTTTAGCGCGGCGCTTGATTCGCCTCACGGCGCCTCTCCGCTTCACAGGATGGCAATCACGTTCCGCCCGCCGTCGGATCCGCGATCTGCCCGAGAAAGAGGATCGCGCCGGTGGGGACGTCGATGATGGCAACGAGATACGGCCGGTTGACGATGACCGACGCGGAGGGGCTTTCCGCAGCCAAGGTCGCGAAGAGAACGGCCGTTGCGGCGGCGGCCTCGACCCCCGTCTCTTGCATGGCGATCGTCGTTTCTTGCAGGACATCGAAGAGGTAGAGGCCACCGCCCGTGTACACTGCCTTCGCGGCACGCGTTCCGCGGCTCGCGCGTCTATCTAAACTGACCGGCGAGCCCTGCACTTGCACGTCGAGCTCGCGTCTCTCACTGCGCCAAGCGCGCGCTGCCGCTAGCTCGTGCGTACCACCGGCGCTAGGGTACGGCGCGTTGGCACGCCGAGAAGCGATCTTCGTCTCAACGACGGTTGCAGCGCTGTGCCTCAGCGGGCGCGCCTTGGCCGCGTCAACCGTCGAACCAATTCGGCTGGAGTACAGCGCGTCGCCCGGCTGCCCGGACGAGGGCGACTTCGTCGAGCGCACGCGCGCCATGTCCGCCCGCTTTCGCGCCGCAACCCCCTCGGAGGCGGCGCGTGTCTTCGAGGTCATCATCGACGGCGGGGCTCCTTCGACCGGTCGAATTACGATCCACGGAGCCGACCACGTGCTCGTGGGCGCGCGGTCGGTGCAGGGCGACACGTGCGCAGACGTGGCCGAAGCGATCGCGCTGGTCATCGCGCTGGCGGTCGATCCTCGGGCGACCCCGCCCGAGACGCCCAGACCTTCCATACAAACAGCTCTTGCCGGCAACCTACGAGAGGTCCGCCCGCAACGAGCCTTCGTGGGCGCAGACATCGCCGTCGTCTCGGGTGCGGGGCCGACGGCGCTCTTGGCCGTCTCGCCCTTCGTAGGATGGCGCGCGAACGGATCGTCTGCGCTCGATCCGTCTCTCCGCCTTGCTTTTCTGCGGGCGGGGACGGGTTCGTTCCAGGCGCCCCTTCACGCGAGCGCTTCGTTCACGCTTACGGTAGGCCGTCTCGATGCCTGCCCCGCAACCTTTCGTCACGGCCTAATCCGCGGCACAGCCTGCGTTCGCGTCGAAGCGGGAGCACTCGAGGCGGCGGGGGGCAACATCGCGGGCGCACGTTCCTCCGTCCGCCCATGGTTGGCCGCGGGGCCCCTTGCTCGAGCCGAGGTATCGCCGATCGCCCGCCTCTTCATGGACTTCGAAGCCGGCGCCCTATTCCGAATCTATGACGACCGCTTTGCATTCGCGCCGGATGTCCCCCTCTACGAGGTGCCCGTCGTCGGCTTTTTCGTGGGGGCGGGCGCTGGCGTCGATTTCTTGTGATAAGCGCGGGCGTCTGTGGCCATTCAATCGGTGGGGCCTCTCATGAAAGCGCACGCCAGCCCGCTGCAACCACCGAGACGCCGATGAGCGCGCGCGAACTACAGCCCTCCAGTTTGCAGGTCGACCTGAGCGCGGGGCGCGATGGTTCGCCGTCGGAGCGCGCCGCGGGCGAGGGCGCGTTGGCAGCGCGCCTGCGTGCCATCATCGACCGCCACTACGACTTTGTCTGGCGCACCGTCAGGCACTTCGGCGTCGACGATGCGAGCGCGGAAGACGCGGTGCAGCAAGTTCTTTGCGTCGTGGCGCGGCGCCTCGCCCAGATCGCGCCCGGGGCCGAAATGGCATTCCTTTTCTCGAGCGCCGTGCGCGTGGCGTCCGAAGCCCGCCGTGCGGCGCGTCGCCGCCCGATGACCGACGTCACCGACATCGACGCGATCGAAGTCGCGATGCCTTCACCCGAAGAGTTGCTCGACCAGCGCAGCGCGCGCGACGTCCTGGCCGCTGTCATCGAGGCCATGCCGACGGACCTTCGGGCCGTCTTCGTTCTCTTCGAGATCGAAGAGCTCACGCTATCGCAAATAGCCCATCTCGTCGGCATTCCGGTGGGCACTGCGGCATCGCGTTTGCGGCGGGCGCGCGACGCGTTTCACGCGATCGTTCGAAGAATGCAAGCCAAAGGCGCTCACCGCGGAGGCCGCCCATGATCGAACCGAAGCGCCTTTCGGACACGACGGAAAGCGACGTCGAACGCGCACTGCTTCGCGCCGGCCGGGCGCGGGCTCCCAAGGGTGCCAAGGCGCGGGCGCTGCTCGTTGCCTCGGGAGCGATAACGGCGTCGAGCCTGGCGAGTACCGGTGCAGCGGCCGAAGGAGCGGCGTTTACCGCCAAGATGGCTGGGGCGATCGCTCTCAAGTGGATCGGGTTGCTCGGTGTCGCCGGCGTCGTCGCCGTGACCAGCGCGGTGGCGTTGCGATCGCCTGCCGGGTCGCGCGAGACGAACGCCGTCGTCGTGCCCCGTACGTTAGCGCCAGCCGCCGGCGGCACGCTCAAGACGCGTGACCCGCAACCGCCGCAGGCGTTGCCAACGGCCGGTGCCTCCGCTGTCCCTCCACCGGAATCACCGCTGACGGACGCCCCCGTTGTCCGGCCGCGAGAATCCGCGCCGATGGACGATCCGGCCGCGCACTGGACGGCATCACCCTCACCGCACCCGCCGACAACGCCGTTCGCGGAGCCTCCCGCTCCCCCAGCTGAGGTGCCCGCCGAGAACAACCCGACGCAGTCAGACTTTGTCGCACATGTTATGACCGCGCCACGCACGGCAACGGCGCCTCCCGCCACGCTCGCCGGCGATGCGCCACCCGCCCCCAACCCGATCTCCTCACCAGCCCGCGTGGCCGTACCGGTCGGCCCCTCGGCATCGACGCTCCACGCGGAGATCGATCTGCTGAACTCCGCCCGCGCGGCGCTGTCCGCGGGAGACCGGCCGCGAGCGCTGGAGCTACTCGGAAGCTACGAGACGCAGTTCTTCCCCGGAGGCGCAATGCGGCCGGAAGAGGCCGTACTGCGCGTCGAGGCGCTCGTCGCGTCCGGAGATCGACCCGCGGCCGATCGCGTCGCCCGTACGTTCCTCGCGAGCAACCCGTCGAGCCCCTACGCGCCGCGGATCGAACAGCTGCTGTCGCAGCCGAATCACTGATCCGCGGCGCGCGGCGCGGCCATTGTTCGGCAGTGCATTCCAGGGAGGTGTCGCGATGCGGTGGGTAACACGCACGGCGCGGGGGGCCGGCCTCACGATCGCGCTCCTCGGGTGCGGCCGTGAGATTTTATTGGGTGGGCCGGCCACCGAGGACGCCGGCTCGATGGCTTCGAGCGGCGCACTGGCGGCGAGCGGCGGCGAGCCCCCCGGCAGCGGAGACAGCGCAAGCGGCGCAGGGGGCAGTGGGGCGAACGCCGGAGCGAGTGGTGGCGGGGCGACAGCCGGCGGCACGGCGGACGCGGGAGTGCCCACCGCCGCGACAGATGACGCTTCGGTTGGTTCGGCCATCGAAATGGCCACACTGCAATGCGGCGATCTCACAGCCGCGCTTTGCACGAGCAGCACGCAATGCACCGCGGGCTCGAACGAAGCGGATTGCGAATCTCAGCTCGGTCTCGAGTTTGGGTGCCCCTGGGCCTCCGGAGTGGACTATTCATCGTGCGTTCAAGACGGCCGTACACTCGGCTGCGACGCGCTCTTTCCCGACGGCGGGCTGACGCTACCCGCGTCATGCTTGCCGCCGATCACGGCCACTCCGCTGAGCGATGCGCAGACCCAGTGCTACGCGCTCGTCGACGCGCTCTGCGCACAGAGCCTCGCATGCTCCGGCAGAGCTCCCACGAGCCTCGACGTCCAGAACTGCGAAGACGACGTCACGACGGACCTGCAAGACGGAATCCCATGCCTTCTCGCGTCGACCGTGGGAAGCGGTTACGCCGACTGCCTGGCGGCCATCCCGAGCCTGGCGTGCGCCGACGCCGGCTCGATCGCGGACGGCGGCGCAGATACCGCCGCGGCTGACGGCGGTACGCCCATCACGGCGATCCCATCCTGCGCAGGCGCGATTGGATTTGCACCATGAAGCGCCAGTTCTCGGACGCCCTTGCGCGGCTCGGGCGAAGGAAACGAACATGAGCAGACAGCCATCGCGTCGATTGTTTCTCAAGGGGGCCGGCGTCACCCTCGCGCTTCCGTTCTTGCCTTCTGCTCTGTGGACGCGACGCGCAGGCGCGGCCACCTGCAAGCCACCGCGGCGCTTCATGGCCTGGTTTGCGCCGAACGGCATGGTCATGCCCGACTGGACGCCGACCACCACCGGCGTCGGCTGGACTCCACCGCCCATCCTCGCACCGCTGGCACCGATTCAGAACAAGATCGTCGTCATCACGGGGCTCGATCACCAAGACATCGCCGTCCCGCCGTCGCAACCGGCGAATCAGACGACGCCCAACGCGGAGGGGTCGGGATGCTTTTTGAACATGATCCCCGTGTTCTCGACCACTCCGACGCGAACGAGCATCGACCAGGCTCTGCTCCCCGTGCTCAACAGCGCCGACTGCGGCGTCCCGCCGCTTCCTACGGGGCTCCAGATCGGCCTCCAGGGCAATACTGGGCTTTGTGGCGGCACGAACTGCAACTTTTCGCGGATGATCTCGTGGACGGGGGGCGCGGCTTTACCCAATCTCTACGATCCTCAGCAGGTGTTCCTGCAGCTATTCGGCAGCGGCCCGGCGCAGCCTGCGCCCTACCGGACGAGCATCCTCGACTCCGTCGTCGGCGCTGCGAAGTCGCTCTCGGTGACGCTCAGCCCCGCCGATCGCCTCAAGCTCGACGAGCACACGACGCTCGTTCGAAATCTCGAAACGCGCTTGCAGCGCCTCGGGCTCGGCTCCGGGAAAACCCCGATTGGCGCGGCTTGCGTGGTCCCCGACGAACCCGCGGCGGGAATGGTCTCCCCCGCGCTCCTCCAGACGAATCTTCCCATCCTGATCGATATGATGGTCCTCGCGTTCGCATGTGACCTCACGCGCGCGATCACGTTCATGATCGGCAGCGCCGCCAGCAACAACGACTACGCCTTCCTTTTCGGTGGAGTCTCGACGCCGCACTATGCGACGGCGAATGCCGAGAACGACCCAGGAAACCTTGCCAAGCTGACGACGATCGACACCTTCATCATCGCGCAGGCTTCGGCGCTCCTTCAGAGACTGGACGGTATCGCGGAGGCCGACGGCCAATCGATCCTGGACCACACGACGTTTTATCTCGGTTGCGACATCGCCGACGGCGCCGCGAAAAACCACTGGGACATGCCCGTGATCGTCGCCGGCGGCGCCAGCGGCGGCCTGCGGGTCGATGGCCGCCACATCAGCTACTACACCGGCCAGAACGCGCTCGCGTTCCCGCGCCCGCTCGTCGGCCCGCGCAATCCAAACCAGAATACGGGGCAAGTCTTCATGTCGATGCTCCAAGCGCATGGCATCGCGAGCACGACGTTCGGGCTGGCGACAGGAGGGCCCCTGCCCGAACTCATGCCGTGACACACGTCTCCCGGGGCTGCTCGCAGGACTCACCGGACGTCGATTGGGCCAAGGATTAAAGGGCATGGCGTGCCACCTGGCTAAAATCCGCCGCCGAACTTGATGGTCTGTTTCCCGGCGCCAACGGTCTCCACGCCGACGTTGTACGGATGACCGTCCTTGGCATTCCAGACGAGATCAACCCTCGCCGCCCCATTGACCGGCGAGTCAAAGCGAGGCCCCTGAACCGCCAAGGCTTGGAGGCTTCCCAGGTACTGGAGCACCGATGCCTGAGGACCTCCGAAGAGCCCGATCTGCCCGGGAGCTACGTAGATGCCTGCCCCGAAAACGAGCTGCAATGAAGGGCGAAGGGGAACACCGTACGTAAACGCGGCTCCGATGCCCGCGTCGATGGGGCAACCGAGCTGCGTGAATCCGCTCAGTACGAGCCTCGGCGTCAGACGCAACTCCGAATCGTACTGCACGGGAATGCCACCCACGGAGTTGCCGACGTCGTCTTCGCGCGAAACGCAGTTCGGAAACCCACTCGCCTTGGGGATGACGCTCCCCACAAGCGACAGCCGAAGGGGTGCCGACAGTAGAAACGCCGAGAAATCGCCCGCCCCTCCGGCGCGATCGCCGAAGTGGTTCTGCAGAAGCGACGTCGCGACCGGCACAGCGGACGCAGATGCTTGGGCCCAAGCCAGCGGCGAGGCGAACAGCGCGCCGACAAAGGCTACCAAGGGCAGCGGGAACACGATGCCGTTCATGTTCGCTCCTCCAAGGCTAGCAGGCGCTCCCCATCGGGCAAGACAACCCGTCGAGACTTTGAAACGAGAGCCGAAGCGAACATCGCGATCGGCGACTACATTGATGCATTCTACAAATCACGTCGGGTCCCGGGGCGTAGGGCCGCAGGTTTCGGATGCTCCTGCTTCTTCCACGGCAAAAGGAAGAAATCCGAGTAACCGCTCCGCGCAGGCCTCGTACGGTACGTAACACGCGGCGCGTCCAGGGTGGACGCCAGGGCGAACAGGCACTTGCGTCGAGGAGCATGAAAATGCGCGCGATGAACGGGACCGGTGTGACGATCAGCATCGTTGTTGGCCTCATGGGTCTGCTTTCGGCCTGCAGCAGCGGCAGCGCCGGGCCAGCAGGGCCCGCCGGCGAAAACGGCGAAGCGGGCGCGCCGGGTGCAATAGGCTCGCAAGGACCGGCGGGGCCCGCGGGGTCTGCTGGACCTGCCGGACCGGCAGGCCCGCAAGGTGAAGCCGGGGCGCAAGGCCCTGCCGGACCGGCAGGCCCGCAAGGTGAAGCCGGGGCGCAAGGCCCTGCCGGACCCGTGCCCGAGGCGGCGACCTCCGCGCCCGCTGCCGTCTACATCATGTCCAATGACGCGGTCTCGAACGAGATCATCGAGTACGCGCGCTCGACGACCACCGGTGCGTTGGCCCCGTTCGGCGAGTACCCGACCGGAGGCGCCGGCACCGGCATGGGCCTCGGCAGCGAGGGGGCCCTCATCTTCGACGCGATGAGCAACCACTTCTTCGCCGTGAACGGCGGCGACAGCTCGATCTCCGAGCTCGCGCTCGACGTGGACGGGAGCATCCACCTGCTCTCCAGCGTCCCGTCCGGCGGCACAGCACCGATCAGCCTGACGCTCTCGGGCACGACGCTCTACGTTCTTAACGCCGGCAGTGCGACGGTCGCCGCCAACATCTCGGGGTTCACCGTGGACCCCGGCGGGCTCATTCCGATCCCTAACTCCGCGCAACCGCTTAGCAGCGCGCAGCCGGGGGCGGAACAGATCTCCTTCGTCCAGAATGGTTTGGTTCTCGTCGTTACGGAGAAGGGGGCGAACAACATCGACACGTTCGTCGTCAGCGCGGGCGTCGCGGCCCCCGGAGTCTTCACGTCTGCGGGCACTGCCATGGCGCCGTACGGATTCGGGGTCTCGGGCAACGGGCTGCTTGTGGTGAGCCAGGCGACCCCGACCACCGGGGCGAGTTCCTACTCCGTCTCGGCGACCGGCGTCGTGACCACCGACACAGCGTTCGTCGCGGACGGTCAGCTGGCTGCGTGCTGGGTGGCAATCGTGAACGACACGGCCTACGCGCTCAATGCCCACAACGCCACGATCTCCGCCTACACGATCGCCCCGGCCACGGGGGCGATCACGCTGTTTGGTAACGGCGTGGCGGCGACGACCGGCATGGGCCCGACCGACGTCGCAGCCAGCCCGGACGGCGCGTTCCTCTACACGCGCAACGGCGCCGGTCAGTCGATCAGCAGCTGGCCCATCGCCACGGAAGGCACCCTCGGGACCGTGACCACGTTCGCAGGGAGTCCAGCGGCGTCATCGGGTCTCGTCGTGAGGTAACTCTTCTGCGCAACCAGACGTGGCGGCTTTGCGCTCGGCCTCGATTCCCACCACGTAAGATCAGAAGGCTCGTAGCTTGTTGGTAGACTAGTCTCGACTTGGGCGGTTTTCTAGAGGGGGTCGCCGTGGTCGGCGGCCGCGCGCGGCACCGCCGTCTAGATCAAAAGACCCCCCCTACGCGCCAACGCGAGAGCGACAGCACGTAGGGGGTATCCATCGTGATCGTCTTCTGCGAAGAGGGAGGTACCACCCAACCCATCGCGCAGGAGCCACTCATGCCGGACGCGTTCATCGTAAGCAGCTTCGTGCAGAGTGAAAGAGGGCGGTGCACTAGCTGGAAGACGATCCCAGCCTCGACGATCCGTTGACATCCCCGTGTGGCATCGTACGTTGGGAGCGGCCATGAGTGACGTGGCGCGCCTGGCGGCGGTGAGCGTCGGACTACCGCGCGACGTCCAATGGAAGGGCCGGACGGTGCACACCGGCATCTGGAAAGAGCCGGTGTCGGGCCGCCGTCTGGTTCGCCGGTTGAACGTCGAGGGGGACGGCCAGGGCGACCTCGCGGGGCACGGAGGTGAGCAGCGCGCCGTCTTTGTTTACCAGCTCGAGTCGTATCGTTATTGGCAAGAACAGCTGAAGAGAACGGATTTCGTGCACGGCCAGTTCGGCGAGAACTTCACGATCGAAGGGCTGCCCGACGATGCCGCGTGCATCGGCGATCGATACCAGATCGGCACCGCGGTGTTCGAGATCAGCCAGCCGCGCGTCACCTGCTATCGCGTGGGCATCCGCATGAACGAGCCACGGATGCCGGCGTTGTTGACGTCGAGCGGACGGCCCGGGTTCTACTTCCGCGTGCTTCGTGAGGGCGAAGTGGGCGCCGGCGACGGGATCGTGAAGGTCGGCGAGGCCCGGGACAGAATGACCGTCGCGGAGGTCAACGCTCTCCTCTATTCGCCCCCGCACGCCCGCGATCGACTGGAGCGCGCCTTGCGAATCGATGCGCTGTCGCCCGGCTGGCGCGCCTCGTTCCAGGCCTTGCTGGAGAGTCAGAGCACGGCCGGCGCCACCGGCAACGCGGGGCTCACACCCGCAGCCGCTGCGCATCCGGCCGCACCGGGATTTCGGCCGCTCGTCGTGTCCGCCATCGATCGCGAGTCCGCCGACGTCGTCTCGCTGACGATGCACGAGGCGGGCGGTCAGTCGCTCCCGACGGCCCTGCCCGGTCAATACGTGGTCTTGCGTCTTCGGCCGAGCGCGGACGGCCCGCCTCTCTTTCGCAGCTACTCGCTCTCGGGCCCCATCTCCACCGAGCACTGGCGAATTAGCGTGAAGATAGAGCCCAATTCCGCCGGTGGGGCCCATCTGCGCGACCATGTACGGGTGGGCGACTCGCTCAACGTCAGCGCGCCGCGGGGAAGCTTTCTTCTGCAATCCGGTGAGCAACCGGTAATGCTCCTCAGCGCGGGAATCGGGGCCACACCGTTGCTGGCGATGCTGCACGCGCTCGCCGCGGCGCGATCGACACGGCAGGTCCTGTGGCTCCACGGAGCACGCGACGGGGAGCATCACCCGTTCGCCTCCGAGGTCCGCGGCCTGATGGGCGCGCTCGAGCACGGTCGCAGCTACGTTTGCTACAGTCAACCGGGCCCACACGACGCGGCCGGCGCCGATTTCGACGCTGCCGGTCACCTGTCGCGGTCGCTCTTCGAGAAGCTCGGCCTACCGCGGGAGGCGGAGGTTTACCTCTGTGGCCCCAATCGCTTCATGACGGAGATGAAGGAGGCTCTCGCGAGCATCGGCGTCGCGCCGACGCGGATTCACGTCGAGATCTTCACCGGCGGAGAGTCGATGACCCCAGGCGTCGTCGGTGCCGCGACACGAGCTCCGCATCAGCCCAAGGACGACCCGGACTCCGGTCCGCTGGTGTCGTTCGGGCGCAGTGGCATCGCCGCGCACTGGAATGGGTCGACCTACCAGAGCCTCCTGGAGCTGGCGGAGGCGTGCGATGTCCCGGTCCGCTGGTCCTGTCGGGCCGGTGTCTGTCACAGCTGCGAGAGCGGCCTGCTTTCGGGAGCGGTCGGCTACGGACCCGAGCCGCTCGACGAGCCTGCAGCCGGCAACGTCCTCGTTTGCTGTTCCCGACCGCTGGGCGACGTCGTCGTCGATCTGTGATCGAGGGCGACATTTAACCGCGCGAGTCAAGACGTTGCGCGCTCACGGCATGACGAACGCGCTCAGCATCATCCTTGCCGCTGTCGCGCCGCGCATGGCGGCCCGCATCGACTCGTGCCCCGGCGCGGGAACGGTCGTTTTGGTCTGGCCACCGGAGGGAGGATGAGTGTCATGCGGCCTCCTAGGCCGCGACGCCGTTCGCCCGCTCCGCCGCTCGCCTTTGCGAGACACGGGCCAGATGGACGGCGAAGAGCCTCTCTGCGTCGGCGTATGTCGTATGCGCCTCGAAGCCGCTCCGGGCGAGAAGGCGGTGAACACGGCCCTCGTCGTACTTGACGCTCGACTCGGTGTGGATGGTCTCGCCTGCGCCGAAGTGCACGCGCATGGAGAGCGCCTCGATGTCCACGTTCTGCTCCTCCAGGCTCACGAGGTGCATCTCCACTCGCGAGGCCTCCTCGTTCCACCGCGCGGCGTGGCGGAACCGGTGGAGAACGAAGCGGCCGCCGAGCTCGCGATTGATCCGGGTCAGGACGTTCTTGTTGAACGCCGCCGTGACATCGGCCGAGTCGTCGTAGGCGGCCAGCATACGGGCGGGGCTCTTTCGCAGGTCGGTCCCCAGCAGCAACCAGGACGTCGGGGCGAGGGCGCCGCTGAGGCCAGCGAGAAGCTCCAGGGCCTCGGCGTCTTCGTAGTTCCCGATCGAGCTACCGATGAACATGGCGAGGACCGGCGGCGTCAAATCCCGTATCACTTCGAAGGCCTGCTCGTGGGTGGCCAGGAGAGGGCGCACCGTCACACCGGGGACGTCCTTCTTGAGACGGCGCGTGGCCGCGTCGAGCGCACTGGCCGAGATGTCCACCGGAACATAGAGACACTCCGCTTGACGGGCAGTCGCTGCCCTCAAGACGAGCTCCGTCTTCGTCGCCGAGCCCGCCCCGAGTTCGAGGATCGTCAATCGGGACTCGTCCTCGCCACGGGCCCGCCGGACGATGTCGTCGGCGTTCGCCTCCAAAATAGAGCGCTCGGTGCGGGTCAAGTAGTATTCAGGCAGCGACGTGATCTGTTCGTAGAGCCTGGAGCCGAGGTCGTCGTAGAATAGATAGGCGGGCAGTTTCTTCGGGAATCGGGACAGGCCGTTGCGAACGTGCTCGATAATCATGCGGTCGTCTCGCGAGCAAGACGAGTGCCTGCCGTTGTGCGGGCGCCGTCTTGCCGGCGGAGCGCGACGCCGGGAAAGGATCTAGCCCACCGGCACCCTGTCGTGCCAGGGAGCGGGCAGGAAGGCGCGCGTGCCGACACTGCACGCGCATACCGACCGTGCCGCTTGTAGACGGTCATCCGGCGGACATCGAGCTTGTCGCCGACCGCTTCCGCGCTCAGACCCTCGGCCGACAGAAGACTGATCCGCGCCCGCTCCGCATGGCTCCTACGCGTCATGCTCGATCGAAGCCATCGTTGCAGCTCGGCTCTGTCCGTGTCCGATACCTCCAACGCCTCTGCCTTCGCCATGCCCCACTACAAAGCACACTTCCCTCAGGATGGACAGCGAATTTGAACGAACCAGTGCCGCATGTACGTCGGCCACACCACTCCCGAGAGCCGAAAGAACTGGATCGCGGCGCTGGACCAGTGGACGATTATCTCGAATAGTCACGAGCGCGCTCGAATGGGGTGGCGGTCGCAACAGGCAAAAGCATGAGGGCGCCATCCGCAGGGGGCATCCCCGCTAAACGATCTTGAGGTGACGGAAGACCGGGACCTTCACGAAGTCGACCAGGAACGCGAAGACGACGGCCGCAGCGAGGGTGCCTCCGATGACCATCAGGGGCAGAGGGGCCATGGCGAGGCCCTGATTCGCCATCGTCGACGCGATCAGTAAATCGACCACCGACGAGAAAACCACCCAGCGGCTCGGGGCGGTCGACCACAGGCGCCCGTGTGCCCGATTCGTATAAGTCGTCGCCTGGTTGCCGAACACGATGACTACAAAGGCGAGCGCTCTCAACGTGTCGATGCCAAAGCCCAGCTGGTATTTGCCGACGACCAGGGCTGCCACGCAAAGCACGAGCTCAGAGAGGCCCATGAAGACACCCGCCAGCGTCAGGTCGCCGACGCGCCAGACGCTGGCGGCTGCTGACGGCTTCACGTTGTCGGTCGTCAAAGACATGCCGAGGAAGTCGCCCGTGATCATGATGATGACCATCAGCATAGGGGTCAGGATCGCCTGCCCCGTGATCATCAGCCCCACCGCCAAGAAGAAGACCTGGACGATCTTCTTGGTCACAGAGTTCAACGTGTAGGTCAGGATCCGCTGGAACGTGACTCGACCCTCCTTGACGGCGGCGACCACGCCTTCGAGGCCAGGCTTCGTCAGCACGATCCCCGCTGCCGACTTGGCGACATCCGTCGCGGTCGACACCGCGATTCCCATCTGCGCCTGGCGCAGCGCCGGCGCGTCGTTGGCACCGTCGCCGCACATGCCAACCGTGTGACCGGTCTTCTGAAACGCCTGCACCAGATGATACTTGTCCTCTGGCATCACGCCGGCAAAAACCGCAAAGCTTTCCGGACGCACATTCGCGGGGATGGGCCCGGGTGGGCAGACGGCTCCTTCGAGGCCGACTTTTCGCGCGATGATCTCCGCCGTCGCGGGTGCGTCGCCGGTGACCATCACCGTGCGCACGCCGAGTGCGTGCAACTCTTTGATGAGATTGGCAGCGTCGGGGCGAGGTGGATCGCTCAGCGCCACGATCCCAACGAGCTTCAACGTCGTCGTGCCCGCGGCCACAGCCAGAACGCGAAAGCCCTTTCCTTCGAGCTCCGTGGCCGTCGCGGCCGCCGTTGGCGAGGCTTCCGCAAGGTTGGCAACCACCGCAAAGGCCCCTTTCACGGCGCGCAAGGCGACCCCTTTCGCATCCACGGCCGTCGCTTCGCTCAGCTTGGTCGCCGGGTCGAACGGAACGAGCTTGGTCAGCTTCGGCGGATCGGCGATAGTCTGCCTCGCGGAGGCCGCCCGGATGGCGGCGTCCACCGGGTCCTGTCCGCCCTCGGAGCTGGCAAGGGCGGCGACCGCCAAGAGGTGGGCCTCATCGAAGCCGGCCTCGGGGCGGATAGCGGTGACGGTCAGGTCGTTGAGCGTCAGCGTCCCGGTCTTGTCCGAGCAGAGCACGTCGAGCGTTGCGGCCTCGTCCACTGCGGACAATCGCGTGGGCAGCACACCCGCGCGCGCCAGGGCCCTCGCACCGATCGCCGCCGCGAGGGTAAACGTGGCGGGCAAGGCGACGGGAATTGATGCCAGGATGGCCGTGAGCACGAGGTGGATGATTCTCGCGTGCGGCATCTTGTGAACGACCGCGTAGGTCATGAGTAGTGCGATGAGCACTCCATTGAAGACTGCGAGGTTGCGCACGACCCGCACGACGGTCTTTTCTTGGGTGCTTACTACATGAGCGGTTCGGACCAGCTCGGCGGTGTGGCCGAATTTTGTTCGGGGGCCGGTAGCCGTGACGATCGCCGTAGCCTCTCCACGCCGCACGAGCGCGCCCGCGTAGGTTTGTACCCCGCGTCCGCCTTCGATCGGTACAGATTCGCCCGTGAGCATCGACTGATCGAGCAAGATCGAACCCTCGATCAGTTGGACGTCGGCCGGGACGATCGCGCCAAGCGAGAGCTTCACCACGTCTCCGGCGACTAGCCCGCTTGCAGGGATATTCTTCCAAGCGCCGTCGCGCCTCACGGAGGCCGTCAGCGCAAGGCGTGATTTCAGCGCGGCAAGCGTGGCCTGCGCGCGCTCCTCGTTGAGAAACCCGAGCGCGGCGTTGAAGACGAGCAAACCGGTGATGACTACCGCTTCAACGTACTCGCGAAGCACCAGCTGCAGAACGATCGCGGCTTCGAGCATCCACGGCACGGGCGCCCAGAATTTCGCCAGCGCAATGCGCAGAGGCCGCGTCGCAGTGTCAGGGACTTCGTTGGGCCCGGACTTCTCGAGTCGCCTCCGGGCCTCGTCGCTGGAGAGACCATCCGGTGAAGCGGCCATACCTTGTCCGCTGCTTCCATAGCGCGTCCAGCGCCGCTCTGCGTAGAAGGTTTACCCGCGTGGCTCGTGCAGTCGGTGAACGGTCATTCGACGGGCGCTCGCAACGACATTGAACCCGCGCTCGGAAAACCGCCTCGTGACCCCGGCGCCGATCCCCTGGGACGCTCCGGTCACGACGACGGTCTTGCGCGGCTCGTTCATGACGGTCGCCGATCAACCCTTCGCGCTCGAGCGAACCCGGGCCCGCAGAAACGCCCCGATCTGCTCGGTGGCCTTGGCTGCCTCGGGAGTGCCGAGCAGCAGCTGGTAGACGTGGGGCAGGCCATCGCCTACGTCGAGGGTGACGTCCACGCCGGCCTCCGCCGCGGCTCTGGCGAGCCGTTCGGAATCGCTAAGCAGGAGATCGGCTGTGCCAACCTGCACGAGCAGCGGCGGCAGCCCGGACAGTGATGCAAAGAGCGGCGAGGCGAGTGGCGTCCTGGGATCCGCCCCGGCCAGGTACTCGGAGGCGAACTGACGGAGCATGGCAGGGGTGGAGATTGGGTCCTGATCCGCGCGGTCCTTCATCGAAGCCCCGGAGGCGGTCAAATCCACCGTCGGGGACATCAATGCCGCGGCCGCAGGCAAGGCCTCCCCAAGCGAGTGCCTCGCAACGTGG
Organism: uncultured delta proteobacterium; assembly: GCA_963831555.1. Taxonomy (GTDB): domain Bacteria; phylum Myxococcota_A; class Polyangia; order Polyangiales; family Polyangiaceae; genus Palsa-1150. Next base: position 40,460 of record CAWHQT010000001.1, on the reverse strand, counting down.
GCCGGCCCCTCCGCATCGGACCTCTTCGAGGTTTGACGATGAGCTTCTCAATGGCCTCCATCCTGGTTCATAGCGAGCAAGTCCCTCCCGCCGCACGCGAGGCGCTGAAGGCAGCCCAAAGCGGTCCGCGTCCCGAGCGAAGAGTCCAGTTGCTGGAGTCGGCGGCGCGCATCCTCCACCACGAGATGGGTGTTGGATGCAGCGACGCCCGCGAACTCGTCGATCTGCAGCCCGGAGACTGCGGCTAAGAAGCGCGGCTACGCAACGGCGCGGACGACACCGCCGTCGACTCGTAGGGCGGCGCCGTTGATCCCAGACGCTGCACCGCTCGCCACGAAAGTCACCAGAGCAGCGACCTCCTCGGGAGCGAGGAACCGCTGGAGGAGCGAGGACGGACGGGCGTGGTCGAAGAACTCCTTCTCTACCGCCTCAAACGTCTTCTTCTGCTGTGCGGCGAGCGCCGCGACGAAACCGCCGACGCCCTCGCTCTTCGTGGGTCCGGGAAGGATGGCATTCACGGTGACGGCGGTGCCCTTTGTAGTCTCTGCCAGGCCTCGAGCCACGGCGAGCTGTGCCGTCTTGGTCGTCCCGTAGTGGATCATCTCCGCTGGAATCTGGAGCGCGCTCTCGCTTGAGATGAACAAAATCCTTCCCCAGTTGCGCGCGATCATCCCTGGCAGGTACGCGCGCGATAGCCGGACGCCGCTCAGGACGTTCACCTCAAAGAAACGAAGCCAGTCGCTGTCGGAGATATCGCCGAACGCCTTCGGCTCGAAGATGCCGACGTTGTTGACGAGCACGTCGGCGTCGGGGGCCGCCTTTACGAGCTTCTCACAGCCATCGGCCTGGCCGAGGTCGGCCGCGACACCCAAAACTTCGGCCGCCGGCGCTGCCTTGCGCACCGCGCGCACGGCCGCGTCAACTCGCGAAGCCTCCCGTCCGTTGACGACGACCGACGCCCCCTCGCTCGCCAGCGCTTCAGCGATGGCCAGGCCGATGCCCGCCGTCGAACCACTCACGACTGCGCGCTTGCCTCGAAGACGTAGATCCATGCCAGAGACGTTCGTCCCGGCCGTGGCGAGCGTCAACGGGCGCGAGCCGGTGCGCCGAATCCTTGCGCACCTTGGTGATGGAGGCGCCGCCCCTCGCCCGAGCACGCGAGCCGACTGACGACCTGCAGGACGCGGAGCCGTCGACCCAGCTCGATCTCGACCTGGCGTGAGCGACGGGCCTCGAAGGCGGCGCAACGAGGAACCGTCGCGTGGGCGAGGTGCGCTTTGCAAATGGTCACTCGGGTCCGCCGTTCCAGCGCCCACGGACGGCCGCGAAGCCTTGGAACGCGGTCATTTGAGCCTGCGCCGCAATTTCGGGTGATTTCAGGTGGCGAAAGTCGTGCGTAAAAAACAGGGGTTGCGAGCGCAATCGCTATTGACGCGGATGTATATCCAGCTCAGATGAGCGTGGAGAATTGTCGGCCTCGGGCTCGCCTTCTTCTCGATAGAGACACCGCGTGATCGACGGGGAAGATCTGCAGGCGAGAGCGGGTGTTCGCGAAGGAGCCATCCTTGCCGGCAAGTACCGGGTGGAGCGGGTGCTCGGCGCGGGGGGAATGGGCGTGGTCGTGGCGGCGTACCACGAACAGCTTCAGGAGAGGGTCGCGCTCAAGTTCCTGCTTCCGGGGATGCTTGCCGACGACACGGCCGTGAGCCGGTTCCTGCGCGAAGCCAGGGCCGCGGCCAAGATCAAGAGCGAGCACGTGGCGCGTGTGTTCGACGTGGGCACCCTCGAGACGGGCGCACCGTACATCGTGATGGAGTTCCTCGAGGGCGGGGACCTCGGCGCGCGGCTCCGCCAGCGAGGCCCGCTCTCGATCGAAGAGGCGGTCGATTTCGTCCTCCAGGCTTGCGTGGCCATCGCCGAAGCGCATGGCCTCGGAATCGTGCACCGGGACCTCAAGCCTGCAAACCTGTTCTGCCTTCGACGGCCGGACGGACAGCCCGCGATCAAAGTCCTCGACTTTGGAATTTCCAAGATGGCGGGGCAGCCCGGGAGCACGGGCGGGGGCGTGACCAAGACGGCGGCCATCATGGGCTCGCCCTTCTACATGTCGCCCGAGCAGATGCGGTCCTCGCGCGACGTGGACCTGCGAACCGACATCTGGGCGCTCGGGGTCATTCTCTACGAGCTGGCCACGGGGCAAGTCCCTTTCCCCGGCGAGTCGATCACCGAAATAGCGATCCACGTCGCCACTCGGCCCACGCCCCCGTTGCGCGCCTTGCTCCCGGGAGCCTCTCCCGGGTTCGAGGCGGTCATCGCGCGCTGTCTCGAGAAGGACCGCGACGCGCGATATCGCCGGGTCGCCGACCTTGCCCGGGCGCTCGTCCCGTTCGGCTCCAAGCGCGCCCTGAGCTCGATCGACCGGATATCCGGTCTCACCGAGGGGGTGGATACGCTTCCTCTCCCTTCGCACTTCCAGAGCGAATTGCCGAGCAGCGCGCTTGCACACGGAGCCGGCGACACGGGCGCCCCCGTCGGGCGCACGATGGACGCGGGCGCGCCTGGGATGACGCGGGTGCCGGGCGGCGGCGCGCGGAGAGCGAGGACGCTCGGTTTCGCGCTCGCGGCGTTGGTTGGCGGAAGCATCGTCGTCGCGTCCGGGCTCTGGTTCGCGACTCGCTCGACTGCGCTGCCCGCGCACGCGCACGACCCCTCGGAGGCGCCAGGATCGGGGGCGCCGCCGCCGGCCTCGGTCTCGGCGCCGCCGGCCTCGGCGTCCGTCTTGGGGAGCACGCCACATGCGCCTTCTGTCGCGCCCGCCGGCGCTGCCGATCCTCTCGCAAACGGCGAGCGCGCGGACCCTGCCACATCGTCGGACCCATCGAAGAACGCGCAGACCGCGCGCGGCTCGGCGGATGCCGGCGCGGGCGCCGCCCCCTCGGGCCCCGCGGGAGGGCCGGCGGGCGCCCATCACGGGACGGAAGGAGCGCCGCCGCCGAATGTGCCGCCGCTCGTGGTTCGGAATCCCAATCCCATCAATCCGATCAATCCCGCATCGACGGCCTCCGCGGCGGTCGTCGTGAAGCCACGCGCCGTGGATTGCACCGTCCCCTTCTTCATCGACCCCCAGGGACACCGCGTCCCGAAACCCGAGTGTCTATGAGACTGTCGTCCATGAGATTGTCAACGCAGGGCATCCTCCTCGGTCTCGTCGCGGTGGTGTCGGCCTTGGTCTCGCCGGCCTACGGCGACGAGAAGGCAGAGCACAGGGTGGAGCAAAAGAAGGCGTGCGCGGATGCCTACGCGCAAGCGCAGACCGCGCGCGACGGGCACAAGCTGACGGACGCGCGCGAGCAGCTCCGCCTCTGCTCGCAGGCAAGCTGCACGGCGTTCATCGTGAAGGACTGCACGGAGTGGCTCGTCGACGTCGAGAGCCGCATTCCCAGCATCGTGCTCTCCGCGAAGGACGGGCAGGGCAACGCGATCACCGACGTCGCCGTCTCGATGGATGGTACCTCGGTGGCGCAGAAGTTGGACGGCCAGTCGATCGAGGTCGATCCGGGCGAGCACACGTTTTCGTTTGTGGCGAGCGACGGGACGCGCGTGGAGGTGCACTTCACGGTTCTCGAAGGGCAGAAAGCGCAATCCGTGGGGGCGACCCTCGGCACGGCGCCGGTCATTGTCCGACCGCGCCTCTTGGAGCTCACGCAACCCCGGCCGCCGGTGGACTTCTGGTCGACGCAGCGAAAAATTGGCGCCGGCCTCGCCGCGGGGGGCGTCGCAAGCATCGTCGTGGGGAGCGTCTTCGGGTTGCTCGCGTCCTCGGCGGCGAGCTCGCAGAAGACCGATTGCGCGAGCCCGACGAGCTGCAACGATCACCAAGCGGCACTGTCGGACCATTCGTCGGCCCTCACCGACTCGACGGTGTCTACGGTCATGTTCGTTGCCGGTGGGGCCCTGGTCGCCGGCGGAGCCGCGCTGTTTTTCGTCGGCGGGCATCCTGCGGAAGCGCGCCCGACGTCGAGCGCGATCACGGTCCTGCCGAGCCTGGGGCCGAACGGCGCCGGCCTCTCGATGAGTAAGGAATTTTAGGGATGAAACGTGCTGTCGGACTGTTTCTCGTTTCGCTTGCTGGCACCGGAATGGCCGGGTGTGGAAATCTCATCGGCTTGGTCGACGTGCCCGATCTTGCGGATGGCGGGAGCGACGGCGGCGTGCCGTTCGACGCCAGCATGGGTCGCGGCGAGGCGGGATTGGACGCCGCCTTCGGCGCGGATGTCGACGCCGGACGAGACGCGGGCAAAGGCGCGGATGCGGACAGTGGCGATGCGAAGCCCGGGCTCGATGGGGGGGCCGTCGCGGACGGGGAAAGCGCGGACAGCCAAGGCAGCGACGGATCCGGTATCGACGCGAACCCCGACGCGAACCAATGCGTCGCCGACGGCGGACCCTGTAGCGCGCTTGCCGATGGCACTCCGGTCATATGGCCGACGGGAGCACCGGTCGGCGTTTGCAAATATGGCCATCTCGCCTGTGGCGCGGACGGAGGGGTGCAGTGCCTCGGCGCCGTGGCGCCCGGGACGCGCAGCTGCGGCTCGGCAATGGACAACGATTGCGACGACGAGCCGGACAACACGATCGACAACATCTGTCAGTGTGCCTCCGGAATGACGTATTCGTGCATCGGAGCTGCGCCCAACAACTGCGCGGGCACGCGCACGTGCGACACCGACAACCCGGCGAGCTACCAGCTTGGCACCTGCAACGCGCCCGCGAACTGCATGTGCACGCCGAACACGGAGACGCGAACATGCGGCGGCACGGCCTGTCAGGTCACGCAGACCTGCCAGGCGGATGGGACGTGGCCGACGTGCAGCCTTCCCTCGAACTGCGCCTGCACGGGAACCCAGACGGCTTCGTGCTTGACCTCGACATACTCATGTCCGGGCACCGAAACGTGCAGCAACTACCAGTGGGGTTCGTGCATGGCCATCTCGCCCTCGACCTGCATGTGCACGAACGGCGATTCGCAGGTTTGCAATTCCGGTGACTGCAATGAGAGCACCGTAACGTGCGCCAACAACACGTTTCCTTGCCCGGCACCGGTCACCGCCTCGGCATGCACGACCCAAGGCGTAATCGAGGGGACGACGCAGAGCTGCGGCGGAGCCACGACCTGCCCGGGGGTCGCGTGTCCGGCGCCGACGCCGGCGTTGTGCAGCGTGAACGGGTGCCCCGGCTATAGCTGCGGGGGCGGGTGCACCGCGGTGCAGAGCCCGCAGACGTTTACGGTGGGAGGAACGCTGCCGTCCACTTCGACCAATGGGCTGGCGGCCACGTTCACCGGGTGCACCATCGCCTTCGCCGACTTCACCGCTCCGCCCCCGCCGGCGATGCCCCCCGGCGCCTACGACATCAGCTACACGATGGCGATCCACGGCACGTCGAACTGCTCGTCCGGAACGCGTTTCGTCGAACAGTTCACCTGCTCGAGCCTGGTGCCGGTCGGGGGCGCATGCTCGGTCCACCCGGGCCTTTGCGAGGCGCCCTGCGACACCGGGACCAACTCCTCCGAGAACTTCGTCTTCGATGCGAACGATTTCACGAACGGGGCCACCGCAACCATCACCTGCCCCCCGTCGGACTCGATCATCCTGACGCACCTGCAGAAGGACACGACGAGCTGCACCTACTCGACGAACGTCACGAGCGTGACCTGGACGTACACGGTTTGCCAGTAGCGCCGTAGCCAGCGCGCGCCCGGGTCGGTATAGAGGAAGCAAAATCGCTTCCCCTCGTCGAGCAGTCGCCGCGAGAGCGCCGCCGTGACGGAGCTTCCGTAGCCGTGACCGCGCCGCTCAGGCGGGGTGCCGTTCGGCGTCCGTGCCATGACGCAGGCGAGCGACACCGCCTCGCCGGCGTCCGCCCATAGGAGCGCGCCGCTTTCGCGCAGCAGCCGACTCTTGAACGGACGAATGGCTCATGGGTTTGCAATTCGGCTGCAAGAAAGGGTCGAGGCGAGAAATTGAGAGAGCGCGTGCCGGCGGCCAACGCGGTCAGCCACCGCGGAGACGTCCGAGTTCTGCCCGTGCCGCCGCGACAAGCTCTTCGTTGGTCTGGGCATGCCCCCAGAGGCCCCATCCTCCCGCGCTCGCCTCCGTCAGTAGCACCCAGGTGCGCGTCTTCAACGTCGCGTCATTGGCCGCAGCGGCGATCAGCTCCGTGAGCTTCTCGACAAGCCCTCCTCGAGCTCCTCCTGGATTCGGCGAATGCGGCGTTCTCGGGTCATCTGTTGCTTGGCATCCTCGACCCAGCCGATGAACTCGTTGCGGCCCAGAGGTGTGATGTCCTTCCAGAAACTGTCACAGTCGTCCTCGCGCCTTGTCCAAGAGGGTACGGAGGCAAAAATGAGCAACGATTCCCAGGCGGTTCAGACGCGCACCGACTTCTACACCGTGGTCCACAAGGGGCTGCGCAGGCGGCTCTTCGAGGCCGTCGTCCTGGCGGGCACAACCGACTATGCCGACCCCGATGATCTCACGAAGCTCATGGACGCCGTGGCCGTGGTGGTGACCATGCTTCGGGAACACGCGGATCACGAGGACGAGTTCCTACACCCGGTCATCGCCGAAGTTCTCCCCGACGCGGCGCGCTCGCTCCACGCCGAGCACGTGGAACACAACCGGGAGCTCGACGCGGTGCAACGGGCGTTCACGGTCGCGGCGTCCGATCGCACGAGTGCTTCCGGCCATCTGGCCTACCGCACGCTGGCGCGATTCACCGCTCACTTCCTGGCGCACATCGAGGAGGAGGAGGCGGGCCAGCCTCGGCTCTGGGAGATGGCTGGCGAGAGCCGGCTCTCCGCCGGGATGACGGCATTCAAACGGAGTCGGACCCTCGATCAGAACCTGGCGGGCTGGGCCACCATGCTCCCGGCGATGAACCCCGTGCAACGCGCGGCGATGTTCCGGGGCTTGAGGGCTGGAGCGCCCGAGGCCGTCCTCACCGCGGCGTCGAGGCTTGCCGAGAGGGTCCTGGATGCGCGGGCGTGGGCGGCGCTCAGGTCGTCGCTCGAAACGAGTGCTCCGTCGTTCCAGGCGGCTTGATGAAGGTTACTGGCGAGGCCCAGTGGTCCACGCCCGATCGTGTTGGCGAGAACTCGCCTGAAGCGAAGCCGCTGACTAGTGACCGGTCCACCGGCGCGCTCGGAGTGCAACGCTTGCAAGGAGCTCGGCACGCCACTCGCCCTGAGCGAGGTGTTCGTCTCCGCCGCCCAGGAAGCCGATGTCGAGGACCCTGGGGTCCACTCCCATGCGCGCCATCCAGTCCCTGCGGCGAGGAGCTCGGCGGCACGACGGAGCGATTCCGCAGAGCCTCGCGACTTCACAATCGTCCGGCGCTCGCGCCCAAGGTGACGAGAAGCTCGTCCAGTTGCCCGAACGTCACGCCCATCCCCTCCGCCGCCCCGATCCCGGCAGCGTCGAGCGCTTCCTTCGACGGATAGAGCTCGTGCATCACGAGCAGCGTCCTGCCCCCCTTTTCCTCGAAGGTCACCGTGGTGACAGACCCGCCGTCACCCGCTTCGTCATTCGTCCAGGCGAGGCGCGAGTGCGGTGTCACTTCGATGTACTTGCCGAAGAACTCCATTGTCTTCCCATCGTGACCGAACACGAAACGGTACGTGCCTCCCACACGAACATCGGCCTCGCAGGAAAGGAAGGACACGCCCATCGACTTCGGTGCCCACCACCGCTTGAGCAGCTCGGGCTTGGTCCACGCCTCGAACACGATGCATGCCGGGCCGTTGAAGGTTCGCGTGACGACTAGCTCGCGCTCGGACTTCCGTTCCACCGTCGTGCGGTTTTTCATGGGGTGGGCTCACTCTCTCTTCTTACGTCCATGGACTTTCTCCTTCCGTTTCAGTTCCTCGACCACCTCGTCCAACGCGTCGAAGCGTGAGGCCCAGAGCTGGCGGTACCCATCGATCCACGCCGTCTCTTCCTCCAGTCGGGACGAGCCGAGCTTGCAGGTCCGCACGCGTCCGACCTTCTCCGTGGTGACGAGACCGGCCTGCTTCAGGACGCCGATGTGCTTCTTCATGCCCGTGAGGGTCATGTGAAACTTGTCGGCCAGGTCCGTGATCGAAGCGTCTGCACGTCCGAGCTGCTCCAGAACGCCGCGTCGGGTCGCGTCCGAGAGCGCGGCGAACGAGGTATCGAGACGGGCTGCCGTATACTGAACCATGAGGTTCAGTATGTGGCACGGGTAGCCAGCACGCAACGGGAGACTGTGCATGCGTTGTGTTACCGCCCGACGCGACAACCGCTCCGTTAGCGCGTGAAACGGACGCGTACCTCTTCGATGCCCAGCACCTGCACCCGCTTGTTGTCTCGGTGAACGTCGAGAACGAAGCGGGAGACATCCACGCGATCGATCCTGCTCATCGCTTGCCTCCTGTGGACTCTGCCAGGGCCGCGACAACCGCCTCGGCCTTCACGATCGTCGCTTGCCGCGGAAAGACCTTCTCGGTGAGCACCCGGTGCACTTCGGCGTCGCGGTCGGCGCAGCAGTCCTCGACCACCACGACCTTGTAGTCGGCGTCGGCTGCATGCCGGACGGTGGAGAGGACGACTCCGCTGGTCGCGATCCCCGAGAGGATGAGCGTCTCGATCCCGTTTGCCCGCAAGATCATGTCTAGTTTAGGCGCCATTTGCGGACGGTCGCGGCACGCCTGGAACGTGCTAGCCGCTCAGCCTTCACGTCGGATCGTCGAGGGCGTTGACCAAGGCCGGCAGCCCAACGCCGAGCATCTTCCTCCGGATGGGGCGGGGAGCCCCGCGACAGCCCACAACCCTCCGCCTCCGGGCGCCCTCCACGGCATCTTTCCGGCGCGCGGTACCCACCGCCCTCCCGGATCCCCAACACGCTCGTCATCGACGAGCTGACGTCGGAGGGCGCCCGGAGCCAGTGAGCCAGCTGGACGATCGCTGGAGGTGCTCGACGCCCGCTCGCGCGGCCATCTTGATGGCCTGCGACTGCGTCGGATAGGGCTGGTTGACGCGCGCCAGGGCGTGGAGGTCGAGTCCGGCGCTCATCGCCAGCGAGATCTCGTTTATGAGGTCCCCCGCGTGGCTGGCGACCACCGTCGCGCCGAGGATCTCGGCCGTGCCCTCCCGGACGTGAAGCTTCACGAAGCCGTCTTCCTCGCCGTCGACAATGGCGCGGTCGACCTCGTGCATCAGGATGGTGAAGGTCTTCACCGGGACGCTCTTCCGGCGGGCCTCCGTGACGTACATCCCCACGTGCGCGATCTCCGGATCCGTGAAGGTGCACCACGGGATGATCTCTGCGCTCAGCCGCTCACGGCCGCCCTGGAGCGCGTTGACCACGACGATTCGACCCGCGGCGCTCTCGATGTGCGGGAACACGGTCCCCGCGCAGACGTCGCCCGCGGCGAAGATGCGAGGGTTACTGGTCCGCAGGAAGTCGTCGACGGCGATCCCGTCCGTCGGATCGAAGGCCACGCCCGCCGCTTCCAGCCCCAGGTCGCCCACGTTGGGGAGGGTGCCAACCCCCACGAGGATCTGATCGACGGCGACCGTGCTCGCCGTGTCGTCGCGCTTCAGATCCGCGACCTTGCCTCCGTCTTTGGTACGGACGCCGATCGTTTCCGTGTCGAGGTGGATCGCTAACCCGTCGCGCGCCAGCGCGTCGGACAGCAGCTGCGCGGCGTCGCGCTCCTCGCGACCGAGGAACATCGGCTCGTTCTGGACGAGGGTGACCCGCGATCCGAGGCGGGCGAAGGCCTGCGCAAGCTCGCATCCGGTCGGGCCGCCGCCGATGACGAGCAGCCGCGCAGGGCACTCGGTCAGATCGAAGACGTTCTCGTAGGTTAGGTAAGCCGCCTCCTCCAGACCGGGGATGGGTGGGCGGGCGGGCCGCGCGCCGGTCGAGACGAGCGCCGCCTCGAAGCGCAGCGTGAGGTCTCCCACGACGACCGAATCGGCGCCCGCGAAGCGCGCATGGCCCGCGTACACGTCGATGCCCATCGCGGTCAGTCTCTCGGCCGGCTCGCGCCGGGCCATGCGCGTGCGAATGCGTCGCATGCGCTCCATCACCGCCGGGAAGTCGACCACGATCCCGCCCGGGGTCCGGCCCCCGAGCGCCTCGGCGTTTCGCACCTCGCGATAGAGCCGCGCGGTGCGAATGAGCGCCTTCGAAGGGATGCACCCCGCGTTCAGGCAGACTCCGCCCAGAAGGTCACGCTCGACGAGCGCGACGCGGGCGCCCTGGCCGAGCGCGGCGCGGGCCGTAATGATACCCGCCGGGCCGGCACCGACGATGAGCAGGTCGTACGGCTCGCGGCTTCGCGTCACAGCCAGCCACCTTCGAAGCCGGCGCGCTGCAGTCCGGCCCGGACGGCAGGGTACTCGCGCATCAACCGCCAGAGCAGCCCGGAGCGGTGGTTTTCGATCATCAGCACGACGAGCCCCTGATCCAGGCCGAAGAACCCTTCCGAGACCCACCCGCGCCCGTCCGGCCCGGGCGCGACCCGGTTGAAACCGCTCGGCAGCCGCCACGCGTTTGTCCACTCGGGATGGATCTCGAGGAAGTGGCGCACGGCCGACAGGGCGTGCGCCGGTGCGAACGGCAGCGACGCGAGCACGGCTGCCGGGCAGATCGTTCCATCGTCCGGACCGAACGGCACGCCGCGCGCCGTGTAGTTGAAGAAGAGGCGCTCGCGCCCGTGCTCCGGCTTCGTCCCGCTCCCCGGGCCGTCCCCCGCCGACAGACCCCAGCAGTCGACGCCGTACCCGCCCTGCTTCGGGTCGCGGCGAGCATACTCCCGCTGGACGTCGATCGCGCGGCGGGTGTTCTCGAAGTAGTCGCTGCCCTTCTCTCGCATGAAGGCGTCCTGGATCTTCCGGAAGTCGATCCAGGCATGCGAAAACTGATGCACGAAGAGCGGCCCGGCGTAGAGCAGGTCGCATCCGTAGATTTGCTCCCACTGGTAGGTCTCGTTCCAGGCCGCGTGGCTCGCGGCGGGCACCGGATGCGTCGGCGACGCCAGGGCGAGCACGTAGAGGAGGGACGCCTCGCTGTAGCCCTCCCAGCCGTAGTGATAGAAGCCGCTCTCGGGCTTCCAGCCCTGAGCGAGCGTCGCCTTGCCGTTCCTCGCCCAGTCCCAGTCGACCCGGCCGTAGAGGTCCCTGGCCAGCGCGCGGATCTCCTTCTCGTCGGCGGTGTCGGCCGTGAAGTAGGCGCCCGCCGTGAGCACGCCTGCGAACAGTAGAGCCGTGTCAATCGGCGAGAGCTCACTTCGCCATGCGCGCTGGCCGGTCCCCCGATCCAGGAAGTGATAGTAGAAGCCGCGGTACCCCGTCGCCGCGGGATCCGGGCCCTGCCGGCTGCTCTCGAAGAAGCGGAGGGTCACGAGCGCGCGGGCAGCCGCGTCGGCCCGCACGAGCCAGCCGCGCTCAGCGGCCACGGCCAGGACCGACAGGCCGAACCCGACGACGGCGATGCTGGCGGGCGAGCCATCGCGAGACGTGTCGGCGACGAGGCCGTTGTCAGGATCGGTTGCGTCGACGAAGTAGCCAAAGGCGCCGCGCTGAAGGCGATCGAGAAGCTCGTCGTCGCGCATCGATTCCCGTGGATACCACGCGACGGGCGCGCCGGCTCCGACTCGCGCGAAGCGCGGTGGACGGTTCAGCCCGAGCCCGCCTTGAGCGGTTCCAGACGCAGGGCCTGGGGGGGCCGTTCGCTCGATCCCGGTTGCGCCCGTCGTCGCTGCCACGCTGACTCCGCCTGGCGAATTGCCATCGTGCACCCCGTCGGCGCCGCAACCGCCCTCGGCAGGGAGCGCAGGCGCGAGCCCATGGTCTTGCGGGCCCGCGAAGCCGCGCTTCGCTGGCCCACGCTCGAAATGAGCAAATGCCCATTCGCTCAAACGACATATGGGGGGCTTCACTTGCGCCCGGGCGGCGCCTGCTCGTTGTCGCCCGCCGCGTCCCCCGCGAGGAACGCGGCGACGCCTCGCAAGGTCGAGACCCATCGCCGCGATCTGCTCGCCGTACTCGCGCTCGAGGCGATCCATCTCGCGCGTTGCTCGTCGTCCTTCTTGGGCGTCCCTACGCCCGTCTTGAACTTCTCCCAAAGTGCGCGAACGAGATCGGGGTGTGCGGCCGAACGAGCCGGTGCAACCAGCCACGCGGCTGGCACATCATACCGCAGCGGACGGCTCACCCGAGGGAGCGCCAATGAAACTCGATGGCAACACGATTCTCATTACGGGGGGCACGAGCGGAATCGGTTACGAGCTGGCGAAGGAGTTCTTGAGTCAGAAGAGCGTCGTCATCATTACCGGCCGCGATGCGGAAAGGTTGGAACGGGCCAAGAAGGCGCTCCCAGAGCTGCATACCCTCCAATCCGACCAGGGCAAGAGCGAAGACATCGAGTCGCTCTTCGCGGTCGTAACGAAGGAGTTCCCGCAGCTGAACGTCTTGGTGAATAACGCAGGTGTGATGCGAAACATCAACTTCCACGAGGAAGACCAAAACCTCGAGGAGCTCACTCGCGAGATCGATGTCAACTTCAAGGGCCCGGTGCGCATGGTGAAACGCTTTCTCCCGCATCTGAAGAAGATGCCGAGCGCCGCCATCGTCAATGTGTCGTCGGGGCTCGCCTTCGTTCCCCTTCCGATCGCCCCCATTTATTGTGCGACCAAGGCGGCGATGAACTCATTCTCCCGCTCGCTCCGGGTTCAGCTCAAGAACACCCGTGTCAAGGTCTTCGAGTTGGCCCCGCCCGCGACCGAGACCGCGCTCTTCGACGCGAAAGCACCGGAAATGGAGGGGGTCAAATTGATGAAGGTCGACGACCTCGTGCGCCAGTTTCTCAGCGGATTCAAGCGCGATCAGCTGGAGATTCGCCCCGGCCAGGCGAATTCCCTCAAGTTCATGAACCGGGTCGCGCCGGAATTCATCCTCGCCCAACTGAGCAAGTCGGTCGATGGAATGCTTGCGAAGTTGAGCTGAGGCTGAAATTCGGCTGCCGACTCCCCTCTCTTGGCCGTACTTTCGCAGAATCGCTGGGGGCGCCACGAGCGAGCCATGGCGGCATGATTTTCGTCGGATGCGACGGCGGTCGCAGCCTGATTCGAGAGGGAGCGGGTATCGACTTCCCGGGATGCGACGCGTCCATCAGCTACTTGATTGCCGAAGTCGAGATGACCGCGGAGCCGACGTGGGGCATCCGCCGGAACGAAAGGGGCGTCAATGCCCTGGGCAAACTGGTAGACGGGAAGCGAGTGCGGGTGGTGTTGAATTGAACGAGCCGCGCGTCAGGCAAGGCGACGAGCCGACCCTGGACGACCTTCGGGAGGCGCTCATCGCCGTCTACCGGACCGACTTTCTTCGTCGACCGTAGCGCGTAACGCGGAGATGGAGGCTCTCGTCGCCTGGCCGGCTCCGCATCAGAGCGGGCTCGACCGAAAGAAGAATGCGCGCGGTACAGAGTCAGATCACGCGGAGCGACTTCGCGGGCTGCGCGATATCGTGGTCGGCACCGTCGATCATCCCCAGGGCCGAGTGTCAGGTTTTTATCGCGAGCTCGGCGCAGGCGTCCGGATTCGTCGCCGAGCAGGTGGGGATGCTGGACGATCAGGGCCACTCTCGTACGGACGGCGATCCCATCGTCCAAGGCGCCGCCGAAATCATCGACCGCGCCCGCCATGTTGCTGAATTCATCGCCTCGAGTAGCCGCGCGTCAGGGCTTCACGAATTTCGCCACGAAGCGATCGCTGGTTCCGCGCTTCTCACCGGCGTCACTCGGCGAGTCGCTCCAGTCGCGTGTGTCAGCGGGGTTACGCAGGAAGTCGGCGTCGGCGGCGTGCATGAAGCCGGCACGCTCCACGTCGCGGATCACCGACAGCTCGTCGATGCGGTGGAGCGTCTTCACGTCGGATTTGCCGTGACCCTCGAGGGCGCTGTGGTCGACGACGACGTACTGCCCGCCGTGCTTGAGCGAATCGAACACGGCCTTGTTCATCTTGTCCTGGTCGGCGCCCACCCAAATCGAGTCGTGGTACCAGAGCATGATCACGACGGCGTCCAGGCTTTTGGCGTCGCGCGGCAGCGGGGCGTCGAGCTCGCGGTCCGAGCGCACCACGTTCTTCATCGCGGGCCTGGCCAGCCGCTCCGCCCAGGGCTTGTCGATGAACTTGAGAAACATCGCGCTGTTCTGCGCCCACACCTTCCCCGTGGGCCCGACGGCACGAGCCAGTAGCTCCGTGGTGTAGCCGCCGCCGGCAGACAGCTCGGCGACGCGCATCCCCGGTCTGAGACCGAGGAACGCCAGCAGCTCGCCGGGGTGCCGGGTCGCGTCGAGCTGCCGGTCGGCGTCGGTCCGGTCCTTCGCGTCGACGATCGCCTGGATCGGGGGTGGGACCGGCACCTTGGTTGATCCCGCCTTGTCTTTCGATTGCGCGACGCTTGTCATGTGACTCTCTCCTTGATGACGGTTCCAGTTCTCTGCCTGCTCATGGGTGTGGTCCTTTTGGCTGCGTTCGTCCAAGGTGCCTCGACCCTAATCCGTCGGCGGTCCTTCACATCTCCTGGAGCGTGCGTTGCACCATCTGCACGCAGATCGAGCCCTCACCGACGGCGGAGGCCGCGCGCTTGACGCTGCTCGATCGGGCGTCACCGATACAGAACACGCCGGGGGCGCTGCTCTCCATGAGGTACGGAGGGCGGGGCAGCGGCCATCTGGGACTCGCAAGATCTTCGGGGCGCAGCTCGAGGCCGGTCTTCACGAACATCTTCTCGTCAAGGGACACGCAGCGTTCGAGCCAGCCCGTGTTGGGATCTCCGCCGGTCATCAGAAACAGACTGCGGATGCTGCGCGTCTCCCGCTCACCGCTGTCGAGGTGGCGCCATTCAAGCCGCTGGAGGCCATCGTCGCCCTCGAGCGAGTCGATCTGGGTGCGCGCAAGCACGGTGACGTTGGTTGCATCCTCGATGCGCTGGATCAAGTAGCGCGACATGCTGGGGGCAAGGCTGGGACCGCGCACCAGCATGGTTACCTGCTTGGCGATGGTCGCGAGGAAAACCGCGGCCTGCCCCGCAGAGTTGGCTCCGCCCACGATGGCGACTTCCTCGCCTCTGCAGAGCCGAGCCTCGAGGTGGGTGGCCGAGTAGAAGACGCCGGCCCCCTCGAAGCGCGCGAGCGACGGAAGCTCGGGTCTTCGGTACCTCACTCCGCTGGCGATGACAACGCTTCGAGTTCGCACGACCTGACCGTCCGCCAGATGGAGGCGGTAAGGCCGCCTGTCGCAGTCGAGGCGGGCGACCGTGCGGCCGATGGCGACCTCGGCCCCGAACCTTTCTGCCTGCACTAGCGCGCGCGCCGACAGCGCCTGCCCGGAGATCCCGATCGGAAAACCAAGGTAGTTCTCGATGCGAGAGCTTGTGCCCGCCTGCCCACCAGGCGCCGTGCTCTCCAGCACCAGCACATCGAGCCCCTCGGACGCGCCGTAGACCGCCGCGGAGAGCCCCGCCGGCCCCGCGCCGACGATCACAACGTCGCGCACCTCCTTTGGATCGAACTCCGCGCTCAGGCCGATCTGCAACGCCAGCGACTCGATCGTCGGGTTCTTGAAGAGGTGGCCGCCCTGACCGATCCCCTCATTTTTCTCGTGAATTCGAGAGCCGTGTGAATTAACGATCGCGTCCGTCGTCAAACGGACATGACCACAGCAACGACAGATTCGAGCGCGGAGCACGAGCGCGAGTACGCAGCGAAGGCCCGGCGGCAATTGGGTCGCGTCGGCCTGAACGCGAAGAACATCGAGCGATTTCTCTCGGAGGTTGTGGAGATCGATCTCCACGTCAAGACGATTCTATCGCTGGCGCTTGGGACGCTCGGCGTGCTCCACGCGACAAGCCTGTGCATTCACGTCGTCGGGCGGGCGATGGCGTGGGCCCGCGGCGCGGACCCGAAGCACTGCATCAAGCAGTTCGACAGGATGCTGAGCAACAGCAACTTCACCCCGTGGGTGATCGCGCGGCCGTGGGCGTCGTTCGTTCTCGGAGAGCGGCAGGAAGCGTGGGTGGCGCTGGATTGGACGGAGTTTGACGCCGACGACCAGGCCACGATTTGTGCGTACCTCGTCACTCGACACGGCCGGGCGACACCGTTGCTGTGGAAAACAGTGGAAAAGGTCTCGCTCAAAGGGCGTCGCAATCAGTACGAAGATGAGTTGTTGGAGAGGCTCCGGGAGTGCATCCCCGAGCCGGTTCACGTCACCATCACGGCCGATCGAGGCTTTGGCGACCAGAAACGATATGAGCAGATTCGTACGCTCGGGTTCCACTACGTCATTCGGTTCCGCCAGGACATCCTGCTGACCACCGAATTCGGCGAACAAAAGCCCGCGATCGAGTGGCTGCATGCAAGCGGGCGAGCCCGCATGCTCAAGCGGGTCGCGGTCACGGCGGACTGCTACATCCCACCGGCCATCGTGCTCGTGCACGACAAGAAGATGAAGGAGCCGTGGTGCATCGCGACTTCACGCGACGACCTGACTGCGGCCGATGTCGTCCGCGTCTACGGCCGGAGATTTTCGATCGAGGAGACGTTCCGGGACACTAAGAACATTCACTTCGGAATGGGCCTTTCCGCCACGCATATCGGCGACCCCGCCCGGCGCGACCGCCTCCTCTTCATTGCTGCCTTCGCCCACGTCCTCCTCACACTGCTCGGCGCGGCGGGCGAACGCTGCGGACTCGATAGGACATTGAAGTCGAACACGAGCAAGACCCGAACACTCTCGCTCTACAATCAGGGCTGCTACTGGTACATGGCCATTCCAACCATGCGAGAGGAGCGCTTGCTTCGCCTCATGACGGCATATGGCGAAGTCCTGAGGGAGCACGAGTTTCTCCGCGAACTTCTCGGCATTATTTGAGGGGATGGCTCAGGTGGCCGCCACTGCACACGAGCACCGGCACGTCGTTGACGCCGATGTGAAACCTGTCGAGAAGCTCCTGCACGCTCGGGTCTGTCTCGACGTCCTCGTACGTGAATGGTTGCCCGTTGCGGCTCAGGAAGTCACGGATGCGCTGCGTGCTCCCCGACTGTCGCGAGCCGAGCAGCACCAGGTCGTTGTTGTCCGCGGAAATCAGCGCTCCCCGCCTCAGGATGAAGGCGCGCATCAGGATCTCGCTCAGCTCCGAGTCCCGCTGCACCAGGGTATGCAGGGCGGCACGGTCGACGACGATGACCTCTCCGTCGCTGGCCACACGCACGCGCTCCAGGTTGCGTCGGGCCGACAGCATGTTGACCTCGCCGGTGAACTCCCCCGGTTGGTACACCCAGACCGGCTCCTCGCGCTCGCCGATCAATCGTACGACGGCGACCGCGCCGGACACTACGACGAAGAGAGGCGTATTCTGTTCGCCCACGTCGAAAAGCACCTCCCCGGCGCGGACGTTGCGCCGCTGCCCGCTGCCGGAAACGCGGTCGATCTGCGCCGACGTGAGCCGGGGGAACATCTGCGCCGTGCGGTCCGTGATGGCCATGGTGTCTGTCAATCCCTCCCTCGCACAACCGAGTTTACGAATCGTTTCATCTGGTATCGGTCTCGATGGGCAAGGGCCTGGGGCTCGGGGCCATCTCGGAGGCCCGCGCCAGTGCTTGCGTGTCGACATGCTCCCGGATGTTCTTCACTTTGCCATTTCGAACGGTAACGGGCGAAGACCCAATGGTCCTCGAACGTCCTCTTCGTGGCTTTGATTCTCCCCCTAGCGAACCCGACGACCAGAACCCTGTCGCCCTGCGCTACGAATTCGGGGGGCTCTGGGTATGAAGTTTCCACCATTTCGGAAGCCTTCTGAAGCAAGTCCGCCAATCCTTTCTCCATTTCCGTTACATCGGATAGTTGATCCGATCTAATTGGATACGATCGCGTCCCCACAGTCGGACCGTATCAGCGTTAGCGTCGCCCAAGCGCTGTCGTCGTAGGACGCTTTGCACCTGCCGCACCGAACCGCGCCCGGTACCAATGCAGCCGTGTCCATCGCGTGCTCACGACCCAACCTTCAGCGCGCCGTCATTCCGCCGTCGACGTTGATGATCCCGCCCGTCATCCACTTCCCGCGGTCCGACGCGAGCAACGCGACGACCTCCGCCAGGTCCTCCGGGGACCCATGGCGACCGAGCGGAATTTCCTTGGCGAAGAGGTCGGGCGGAGCGCCCATCGCGTCGCTGAACTCCCTGCTCCCGGGCGTCGTCACCGGCCCCGGCGACACGACGTTCACACGGATTTTGCTCGGCGCGAGATCGATCGCGAGCGAACGTGAATAGCTGTTGAGCGCCGCCTTGGCGGCGCCGTAGTGTGCGACCGCCCCGACAGCCATCGTCGCGGCGCCCGACGAGATGTTCACGATGGAGCCGGCCTTCGATTCACGAAGCGCCGGCAAAAGCGCATTCGTCAGCCGGATCGCGGCGAACAGGTTGAGAGCAAAGCCGGCCTGCCACGCCTCGTCCGGGATGGACGCGGTGCCTTGCGGGAACCCGCTCGCGCCGCCCGCGTTGTTCACGAGGATGTCGAGGCCGCCGAGCGCTTCGAGCACTCCGGTGGCTATGGCCTTCACCCCAGACGCGGAGGCGACATCGCCCGCGACGAACGCGGCGCCGGCGGGCAAGGTCTCACCACGAGAGCGCGCCGTCACCACGACCTTCGCGCCGGCGTCGAGCAGGCGCTGCGCGATCGCCGCGCCGATGCCGCGGGTGTCTCCGGTGACGAGGGCACGACGGCCGATGAGTTCCTTGGAGAAGTCGAGCTTGTTGGACATGAGATTCCTTTCGTAGAGGGCGATGTTCGGAGCGCGGCTTACTGTCGGCGTCGAAATTTGCGATCACGATTCATCAGTCGACGGCAGCGACCAAATGGTTGAAGCCCTTAACCAGTCTTCCACCAGTGAAGGCCTGCGCGACGATCTTGGAGGAAGGCTGTCCTCCCAGTTCCTCAGGGGACACGCCGTAGGCATTGGTCACATCGATAATGGTCTTTCCCTTCCAGGTCGGCGGCGCCTTCGCGACATTCCGGTGCGACTCGAAACGGATAGCCAAAAAGACGGTGTCCGCCGCGTTGACGGCTTCTGCCAGCTTTTTCGGGACAATCGTAGGTCCGGTCGCGGCCGCGTCGACTGCAAAGCTTTCCAGGTCGCGCGTGGTTGCCACGGACGCTTCGATGCCCTTGCGGGCAAACGCCTTGGCAAGAGCGTGCCCGATCTTGCCGAAGCCGATAATTGCGTAGCTCATAATATTCTCCTTCAGTTTACCGAGCCCGACGGCGCTCCGAATAATCGAATGAAGTGCCGGGCGTAGCGCCTCAGAGTTGCGCTAGCTAGGCCGCCGTCGACGGCGACCTCGCTGGCGGTCATGAAGCTGCTGTCCGACGACGCGAGAAAGGCAGCCGCCGCCCCGACCTCCGCCGGGTCGGCCATGCGCTGGAGCGCAGTCACCCTCAGGTGCGCTTCCACTACACACCGACGAGCGCGTCCTGGCTGAATCAGGTCGAAGGGTTTTTTGGCATCCTCGGCAAGCAGTCGCTCGGCGCCACCGACCTTCCATTCGAAGCGTGCCCTGCGCGACCACATCGAGGCCTACATGAGATCGTGGAACAAGTCCCCCACACCCTTCGCCTGGACCAAGCCTGCACAAGCCATCATCAAGTCACACCGCAGAATGCTGAAGCGGATCTCGACGGCGGTGCACTAGTCCGCGGCTTGTACCACTTCGTGCGAGCCGTTACGGCGACAGGGGCCGGCGATGCGTCTTGGCGGGCGAACTGCTCAAGGACCGGCTACTCGCCAGACCGCGATAGCCACCGGCCGTGTGGGCGGTTCGTCCGCCAGCTTTGCGATGTCCTGTCGTGCGCGAAGGTCGAGCAGGAGCCCACGCACGACGAGCCACGAAGCGCGGTCGACGGCGCGCTCGCCCGTCTCCCACCGCGACACCGTCTCCGGCGCCACGCGGAGAAGTTCCGCCAGACTCGCCGCGGAGAGGGGGATCGACTTGCGCATGTACCGGAGCGACGCGCCCCCACGGGGCCATGCTCGGCAAGACTCAAGGCGACCGCGTGCCACCGTCGAAGGCATCTCGTTCCCGGTGAAGAACGGCTATGTCACCGTGGCCAAGATGGCGAGCGCGCTTCGCGGGGTTGTATTCGGCTCGATCGTCGCGGGGGCCACGATGTATCGCGTGTCCTTCGACTTGAGGCAGCCGCCCCGGCGCGATCGTCACAACCCCGGACGGAGGCGAACCCGATGAGCCTTTGGCATCGCGTCGTAAACTGGACTCTCAAGCGCGAGCCGCCGATCGTGACGCGCCATACGCGCGCAGAGATAGAGGCGCTCGCCCGCGGTTACCTGACGGTGTTGCTCCCCGAAATCGGGATCGCGCCCGAGCGTCGCGCGGACGGAAGCATCGTCTGGAACGTGACGACGAACGGTCCGAACCTCGGCGGGAACACGCAAGTCGTCATCGAAGATGCAACGGGCGAGGTCGTAAAAACCCGGCACTTTTCGTTCTAGCGAGTTGCACTCGGCGACCCATGCAACGGCCACGGCATCGATAGTGGACCCGCTTGCCCGTTCGTGACGACGGCGAACCGACACAGACACGAAACACTATTTTCCATATGCGGAAGTTCGAAGGGGATGCCGTTCTACTTTGCAATGCATTGCAATCGACAAAGACCCTTCGCGGTCTCATGGTCCCTTGGCGTGGGCGGGCGCTCAGAGTCTGCCGAGCCTTCGGCGGCTCCGGGCGCTCGTTCTTCCTCGTCGCCCGCGCGAGTGAACCCATCACAAGGATACGCCCATGTCAGAGTACCGCGGCTCCATCGACAAGATCCGGGCCACCGCTGGCGATGCACCGTGTGACGAGGATCGTCCCTTCGTGACGTTCGTCGATTCAGCGGCGCAGCCCGAGCGCTCTTCGGGGGAATTCCGCACTCGGGGCGGGGAGCGCTCTGGCGAGGATCCGCGCGTCGACGGCCTCGTCACGCTCAATCGACTGCTTCTGGCGGTCGCCGTCGGCCTGTCGGTCCTCGTGCTGGTGCGCTGGCACAATTACCAATGGGACTTTTACTGTTTCTACGGGTCGGCGACTGATTTCGTGCACGGGGTGAGCCCGTATCGTGGCCACGGGCTCTCGTTTTACCACCTGCCGCTGACGCTCTACCTCTATGCCCTCTTTGCGCGCCTCCCGTTCCCGATCGCCTACGAACTCTGGTACGGACTGAAGCTCGCGGCGCTCGCCGGGCTCTTGTACCTCTGGCGGAGGCAGTTCCTCAAGTTTGCGCTCGGCTGGAGCACGACACTCTACTTCATGCTCGGTTACAACGCGGCGATCTACTCCGACCTCGTCTCGGGCAATATCTCGATTTTCGAGCAGCTCGGACTCTGGCTCGGCTTCTTCGCTCTGGTGCGGGGCCGTTACGCGGCTTTCTGCTTGTGCGTCATCCTCGTTGCGCAGTTCAAGCTGACGCCGATTCTCTTCGCGGCCATGCTTCTCGTCGTGCCGCCGCGGCCGCAATGGGCCTGGTTCACGGCCTGCTGCGCGGGCTTTCTGGCGGTTTTCTCCCTAAATTACGCGCTCCAACCCGCCCTCCTGAGCAACTTCTGGCGCACCGCCCCGCTCCTCGACGAGCGCGGGACTACGAGTCCCAGCGTGCTCGCGTTCATTCGAGACATCGTCGACGCCGTTGCCGGGCCGCACGCCTCCGACCGGAGCCATGCCGACGAGGCGCTCTTCGCGTTCACGTCGTTGGCCGGCACCGCCGCGAGCCTGGCTGCCCTGGCGCGCTACCGCAGGGACGCCAGGCGAGTGGACGCCAAGGTGATCGTCTATTTCGCGTGCCTGGTCTTCGCGCTCGTCGTTCCGCGCATGCGGGTCTACTCCCACGTCCTGCTCCTGATCCCGACCCTGCACCTTCTTCACGTGCTGCCTCGCCGGCCGACCGTCTCGACGGCGGTCGCCCTAGTCGCACTGCTCGTCGCGTGTCCCTATGCGACGACGCTCCTGCCGACCCGTGCGGTCGTGGCGCTCTCTTACGAATACCTGCCGCTCTTTGCCGCCATCGCCGTATGGGTCGGCTTCCTGCGACTCCTGCGAGGCGACTGGGCGCCCGAGGTCGACGGTCGCCGGCGCGCGCGCGCCGCCGCCTGAGCGTCTCGGGCCGTGGGAGCCTCGCTTTGCCGACTTCGAAATCGTTTCGGGCGGGAACACCGGGGCGGGGTTTGCATCTGGGACTCTGGTGCCACGAGGGCGGGTATCAGTGAACCACTTCAGCATTCAGGCCGTCGAGCTTGCAAGTCATTCCGCCGCGAGGTTTGCTTCTGAAACGGCCATGAGGAAACGCGCACCGATGCTGCGCCACCGCCTGGTGGCCCTAGACTAGCGTCGAGCGACGGGAAGCCGGTCCTGCAGTTTTCATCACGGGCGTAGAGGAACGTCTGCCCGTGCAGCCGCCCCTCCGCCCGCCCGCTCAAGTGCGTTCGGCGATGAGCCAGGTCGTCGGCATCCCCGGCATCGGGTGTGCGCTCGGCCTCGTGAGGCCGGCCTCGGTCATCCACGTCGCGTAGTCGTCGTGCGCGTAAGCCTTTCCGTGGCGCGTCCACACCAACATCACGAGGGAGAACATCGTCGCGCCAGGATTCTCCAGCGCCGCGCCCGTGACGAAATCGTGAACCGCAAGGCGCCCGCCGGGAGCGAGCGCGCCGGCGAGTCGTCGCGTCAAAGCCTGGCACGTCTTGGGATCGAAGTGGTGGTAAAGGTGGCTCGCGATGACGACGTCGTAAGGGCCGCCAAGATCCGCTTCGAACACGCTGCCCGGCAGGTAGTGAGTACGCGAGCGATCGACGCCCAGGCGATCGCCCCAGGCCCGCGTCTCTTCGAGGACGTTTGGCCAGTCGAGGAAGGTCACGTCCACGCCAGGCGCGCGAAGCTGAGTGTAGCCGTAGATCCCGCTGCCGGCGGCGACGTCGAGCACGCGCATGCTCTTCTTCGCCGCTGCGATCGGGGCGAGCAGCTCGGCGAGGGCCGCGGCGGTAGGGAACGTGAGGGCGGCGCTCGACCGCGCGAACGTCTCCCAGAACGTGTTGGACGGCGTCTCGGCATGCTTGTCCAGGATTGTTCCATCGGCGCGGACCGCGTCGGTGAGCTTTCCGAACGCGTCCCACAGCAACGGGCCGGCGAAGATGTTCGACGTGTCCCCGAGGTACGTCGGTCCGCCCGGGACGAGGAACGCGCGAGCCAGCGGCGCAAGCTCGTACGCGGTTCCTCGCCGCACGGCGAGGCCGAGGACGGCCATCGCGTCGAGGATGATCCCGGTGCTGCGGGGCGGGCACTGGATCTTGGCCGCCGCGGCCTCTGCGGTGCGGGGTTCTTCGGCGAGCGCCGCGAAGATGCCCAGGTCGATCGCGGTCTTGAGGACCGCGGTGGCTTGGTTGGCCTGCAGCATCTGCAGAATCGGCGTCGGGTCGAGATGTTCGGGTGCAGTCATGGTGGGGGCTCCTCGGAGGGACATCGCTGGTTCGGGCAGCGTTCGACACGCTACGCCGAATACCATCAGAAGTGGTCGTCGTCGTCGAGGGCTACCGCGAATTGGGCTCGCTCGCGCGGCTCCTCGCCGACCGCCCTTCTGGAGCCGCGACGTACCGCGGGTCCAGACGCTTCAAAATACTTCAAAAGTAGAGTGCGGAATGCTCCTCTGTCGCTCACGTCCTTCAAAAATTGCTCTCGACACCTGGCCATCATACCAGTTGCGTCAAAAGCATGTAGAAGCTTGGAGATCTATGAATTCCGCACGCTCCTGCGCCTCTTCCTCATTTGCGTCATCAGAGTAGTTGGCCGTACAAATGCCTCTGTACGACAGACGTGTTCCCGTGAAGCACATCTACAAAAACTGGCTCTTCCGCGGAATCTGTGGGCGTACGAAATGCCCGAGTGACGCAGGCACCGGGTATCGTGCGCGGCAGCGTGAGACGCGGTCGGAGGGACGCCGAGGCGTGGCGAGTAGAGGGTGCATCGTGCAAGAAGCGAGGTTGTTCAGGCCAAGGCGACTCACACGATGCACATCGAGTTTATCCTGCGACGGCTCCACCCGCTGCCCGGCTTCGTCTACGAGAAGGTCCGCTGGAAGGGCACGCACACACGCCCCTCGCTCTGGGTCCACGTTCGCCCACGAGAGGTGGAATTGCCCCGCTTTTGTGGACACGGACAGTTAACTCGGAGGGGAAGCAGTCGTGTCCACGGCAGCGAAGGGGCAGAAGGCGAAAAGCGCGGTGGCCGGGCGAGGGCCCGGCTATCGGTACACGGCGGAGTTTCGACGAGAAAGCGCTGAGGATGGTCGACGGAGGAAAGTCTGCGACGGCGGTAAGCGCGGAGCTTGGCGTGTCGATGGGGACGCTCAGACAATGGCGTTCGAAGGCCGAAGGCATTGCGGCACGAGGGGGAGAATCCGGGTCTTCGGGTGAATCGGTGACGGCGGAGAATGACCGTCTGAAGCGAGAATTGAAGGCGTTACGGATGGAGTTCGAGATCGCAAAAAAAGCGGTCGCTTTCTTTGCTCGCCACGGCGCATGAAGTTCACCTTCATCGCGGCAGAGAAAGCGCATTACCCCGTGACGGTTCTATGCCGGTGCTTGGAAGTCAGTACGAGCGGCTTTTACGCGTGGCAGGGGCGCCCGAAAAGCGCCCGGTCCATCGAGGATGACGTCGTCGGTGAAGAGGTGAACGCAGCGCACGCCAAGAGCCAAGCCCGCTATGGCAGCCCTCGGATGATGCACCAACTGCGAAGGCAGGGCCGCCACGTGAGCCGAAAGCGCGTGGCCCGGCTGATGCGCGCCCGCGGCTTGTTTGGCCGAAAACGTCGCCGCTTCAGGACGACGACGGATTCGAAGCACGAAGACCCCATTGCGCCGAATCTGGTCAACCGGAACTTCCATGTGGACACTCCCGGGACCGTGATGGTGGGCGATACAACCGCGATCGAAACCCGGCAGGGATGGCTGTATCTCGCGGTGCTTGTCGACCTGTGTACGCGTGCCATCGTCGGCTGGTCGATGAGCGAGAACAACGACACTCGGCTCGTCGCCCAAGCGTTCCGCCTTGCCATGCGCCGAGGGTTCCGACGCGGCTTCATCCACCATACCGAGCGGGGGTCGACCTACGCCAGTGAGGACTATCGTCAACTTGTCGAGCGTTCTGGGGGCCGAAGAAGCATGAGCCGCAAGGCCGACTGTTACGACAACGCGGTGGCGGAAAGCGTTTTTCGAACCATCAAAGAAGAAGGAATCGGAGACAGAGTTCCCGAGACGCGCGACGAGGCGAGACGCCGCGCGTTCTCGTTCATCGAGGGATTCTACAACTCCGAACGTCTTCACTCGACGCTCGGCCCACCCACCGGGCATGGGCGACGGCCGCTCGACATCACGAACCTGCCCGTCGAAACCATCGTTCTGGATCCGCCTGAGGTCACCGCGGCCGGCGGCGTCGGATACACCCTCGTCGGCGCGGAGAAGTCCGATCGCATCGCGTTCTCTCCCGCTCGGTACATCCGCCTGCGACTTGTGCAGCGCACCTTTCGAAACGACACCATCGGTTCTGCAGAACGCATCGGTGCGGACGGGGAGACTCCGCCATGCGCTTCGGCGGACGAGCCGCCGCCTCCTCCCGAGGCCGTTCTGGTCACGGCGCCCGTCCCGGATGCGGTGTGGCCCCGCGTGATGGCGGATCCCAGCGCCATCGCGCACGCCATCGTGAGCAAGTACGAGGACCTTTTGCCCCTGCACCGTCAGGAGGGCATCAGCCAGCGCGACGGCTTCACGCTGCCCCGCTCGACCTTGTGTGGGTGGCTCGACCCCGCGGAGAAGGCGCTCGGCCTCATCGTCGACGCGATGTTTCACGACGCGAAGAAGGCACCCAACCTCGCCGTCGATGCGACGGGTGCGTCGGTCCGAGGCCCCAAGAAGGGGGCGTGTGAGTCGTGGCACGTATTCGTATTCATTGCCGCCAAGGCGCACGTCGTATTTCGGCATTCGCGAGTGCACGATTCTGCCGCACTCACCGCGCTGCTCCAGGGCTACTGCGGATACCTGCTCGCGGACGCCGCTTCGATCTATTCACCGCTGGTGACGGCGGGCCAGATCATGGAGCACCGATCAACTCGCCGAAGCTCCTCTCCAGCTACGAGATCCGGTCACCCCGACGTGCGACGGGCCGTATTACAAGGCTCACATCCTGGCGCAGAAGTGATCTCGACGGGCCCGGGGTGTCCGATGAAGGACGCGATCATCCCCCGTTATGGCGCAACTGAGCAACCCTACGGCTACGGCCGTCACGCCGCTTAGGAGATCCGCGGCTGGCATGGGGGTGAGAAGCTGCCCCACAGTTGGTCACGACTCAACTCAACGAACGATCCGCCGCGTGAACTGCGATCGACTTTCGGGAGAGAATGGGGTCACGGCACCCGAGCGCACCGGACACCGATTCCGTGATTGCGCCCGGACGGCTCGAGCTCGTCCCCTTCCACGGATACGGGAACGTCCGTGAAGTCGGAGCCATCGAAGGCGCGACCGATCGTCGTGCGCTCCGTGGCCGGGTCGAGAGCGGCACAGTCGACGCACGGATCGGGCACCGTCTCGAACCAGTCGAGGTTCCACTGGGACATGTCCCCGGACAGGTCGAACTGCCCCCAGAGGCCGGCCCCGAGCGAGGCGGTGCCCACGGGCGCGATGTTCCCGACCCCCGCACAGATACCGTCTTCGTTCGGGTAATAGCACCCGAAGATGGCGTACTGGTTCTTCGTTCCGGGTGGCGTGGAGCCCCACGGGTATTCCCACTCCGCGCTGCCGGCCGCCTGCGCGCACCGCAGCTCGGCGGCGCTCGGGAGAAAGCCTCCGTCCCAGATGCAAAACGCATACGACTCGTACCAGTTGACGCAATTGATGGGGACGTTCTCCTGGCCGCCGGCCGCGGGCGTCCACGTGGCGTAGGTGGAATCGCAATTCAGATTGGCGTCCGTCGGATCGATATGGCTGTCGTCGGTCGTCAGCCATCCTGGCTCGAACCCTGCGCCCGTCGCGTTCAACCCGTTGCCTTGGTTCAAGTGCGTGTGCTTGCCCGATCCGGCCGGCGGCGTGTATCCAGCGTTGTAGGCGGCCACGAATTGACGAAAGCGCCCGACCGTCACGAGGTACGCGTCCATGCGGAGGCCGCTCACCGTCGCGGCTTGCGATTGCGGGTCGGTCGGGCCGGCGCCGTCGTTCGAATACACCTGGTTATACGTGCTCGCGGGGATCTCCGGGCTCGTGCAGCAACTGTCCTTGCCGCTGGCTCCGCAGTCCGTCGAGCCGGCGCCGGACGACTGGCAACTGGGGGGAGCCACTGGAGGGGTGAGACAGGCGCCTTGCGAACACGAAGGTGCAGCGCCTCCGCAGGTCACCGCCGGGCTCCACTGGCCGCATGCGTCGCACGTCTGCACCCCCGGGCCCGAACACTGTGTCGTTACGGGCACGCACACTGGCGGTGCCGCGCACGTGCACGTGCCCCACGCGCAGGCGGCCCCGCATCCCTGCGTTCCGTAGACGTTGCAGGCCTGCGTCTCCAGCGAAGCGCAAATGCCTTCGCCCATGCACCCGCCCGTCTGCCACGTCCCGCTCGTGGTGCAGGTTTGCGTGTCCGTGCCGCAGTTGCCGCACGGGACCTTATTCACCTGTGGAGGCACGCAGACGCCGACGCACGTCGCGGCGTGGCATACCTGCTCGAAACAGACCGTCAGGAGCGAATCCGAAACGAGGTCGGCGCCACACTGCACGATGTTCGACACGCTCCCGCACACGTTCGCGCCGGGGCTGGCCCCGGCGCACGCCGGATCGATGGCCGCGCACGTTCCCTGAGTCGCCCCGGGCCGCGTGTCGCAGTTCTCGGTGCTGGAGCATCGGGTGGAGGCCGACCAGACCCCGTCCGGCCCGCAGATGAGCGTGACCTTTTGCGCGTTGCCCGCGCACGCGCCCGCGCCTGACGACGTACACGGCGAACCGGCGGTGGCTACGCCGGTCGCGAGTCCGGGCGAGCCCGAATCGCCCCCGGCCTCGGTCGACGAGTCGCCGGTCTGTCCCGAGACTCCCCCAGCCGCCGAGGTCGCGGACGCGCCGGACCCTCCGCCTTTGGCGACGCCATTGCCCCCGCACGCAACAATGCACGCCGCGAACGCCGCGCCGGCCAGGCCCGCTCGCCCAAAGTAGGCGAGCGAGAAGTGCGACGCGTGACGGTCGACCAACGACTTGAGAGCCGCGGAGGTCATATCGAAGATCCTAGCCCGGGATGAAGGGTCCGGGCTATCAGCCATCGGCATCCAAGGGTTGCGCCACGGGCGGAACCTGGGCGTACGATGCGATCGTGGGGCAACGCAGTCGTACCGAGACGCTGGCGGCGGTCATGGGGAGGGCGCTCATGCGCGGGACGTTGCCCCCTGTTCCGTCGACTATCTGCACCTTCCAATCGTAATGCAATGGAACTTCTTGGTTGCTCGGCGGCGGAGCGCCTTCGCTGAGCCCGGTCTCGACATCTTACCACGGGTTTTTCCCCGACTGCCCGTCAACCAAAATCGGCTGGATGTGATCCGACTCAGCAAGTAGGTGCCGAGCCCGCGTTTTACCTCGGCGGCCGGTACCACTTCAGCGACGGGCGGCCCTCACGGTGCGGGTGGGATTTCCGACGCGCTCCCGCGCAATCTGCTTCAATTGGGCGACCTGCCAGCGGTAGCCAGTCTCGGCGCGCTGCCAGACACGCGTGGAACTCAAGCAATAAGTGATCATCCCGGAGGGAGATATCCACCGCGAGATCTGGCGAGGGCTGAAGCCTATGTTCTAGTGCAGGCCGGGTGGGATGACGCCGAGTCAATAGAAATACAACTAGATCAAAGGTTCTTTGTCTTTCATGTTAGCTGGCGCACCGGTGCCTTCGGTCGCTATTATCCCATCGTGGAGTAGATACGTGGCGGATGGAAATGAGGCTGAGATGAATGGGCCGGCGGCCGTCGGGGAGACCGTTTGAGCGAGTGTTGGAGCGTAGCAATCGCTGGACTCGCCGGAACGCTCGACGTCGCTGTCTTCGGGGCAAGGCGGCCCTCCGTCCGCGTGATCCCGCGACCGGTTGCTCTTGCTGGCCGCCCTCGCCCATGCGAGCAAAAAACGACAAACGTCACTCTACAACCAGGGATGCTACTGGTACAGGGCCATCGCAATATGCGTGAGGAACGCCTCGTGCTTCTCATGCAGGCTTATGTCGACGTACTCCGAGAGCACGACTTTCTTCGCGATATCTTCGGCGTCATCTGAGGGGATGATTCAGGCGCTCGACCCCACCGCCAAGAGGATCCCGGTGGCCATTGCCGTGGCGCGGCGTACCGCGGACTGCAAGTACGCGCCGAGCTCCCAGAAAGGCAAGACTCATAACGACGGCTCGAGGGTGGCGTGAAACTGCCCGTGCAGCGGCAGCGACGGAGGCGTCGCCGTGCGATTTCCCGTTGCCCAGTCGTTTACGTGCAGTTCTAGCCCAAAGGCACCCACCGCGTCTGCCGTGCCGTCGTAGACTTGGATCTCGAACGGGTCGCCGGCTTCTGCTCACCCAGACCGTCCGGTCGACCGACGGGACGACGTTCGCGGCGGGAGGTGGGGACACCAACGGAGACGGATACGCCGACGTCATTCTCGTACGCTCTTCGGCGCAAGCTATTGACGTTCACCGATGCCCACCGCCGTGACGACGAACCTCGCGCGTTCGTCTCCGGGTACGAACCGGAACGCAAACGTGGGCGGCAACAGCGCGGGCGGTCCGTCGGGATAGTCGAACGCGAGCCGGTCGGTCCCGTCGCGCCGGACGCGCAGACGGCCGAGCCAGCTCCTGCGATCGACGTACGTACCCACGTATGCGCTCAGGGGGCGAGGCGAACCTTCGACATTGGCTCTCCAATCATCGGGCAGATCCAGGAGTACACTGAGCCCGCGGAGAACAACGGCGGCGGACTGGCACCCGCCACGTCCGCCGTGTTCATCATCGCAGCGGCGCCAAGCCGCTTCGCGGGAACCCAGGCCACGAACGCGCTGAAGTCCTGGATGCCGCCGCTGTGGTTATAGATCCGGATGCCGTCGCGTTTCGTCATCGCGACGCCGTAGCCGTAGGCCTCATTGGCCTCAGCAGGCCGCGCGCCGGTCTCCACATACGGGGTCGTGAGCGCCTCGACCAGGCGTTGCCCTAACGGATGGGTGGCGGGCTCGCTCATCGCGCGCGCCCATCGAGCGAGATCGTGCACGCTTGCAATCAGCCCTCGGCCGGGGCCGTCGAATCGCACCGCCCGCCCTTGCCGGCGCCTTCGGGATGCCCCCGAACTCGAACCGAGGCGAAGTTGAACGTCGCCGTGGTCATCCCCATCGGGAGGAGTACGCGCTCCCGCACGACGTCCTCGAAGGGCCGCGACGTCGTTCGCTCGATCACGAGCCCCACGAGGGCGTAGCCGATGTTCGAATAGAGGTACACCGCCCCCGGTTCCGCCCCGAGGTGTGCGCGCGCGATGGCGTCGGAGAGGTCCCTGCCGCCCTCACACATCGCGGCAAGGCGGTGCGGATCGTCCAAGAGCCCGGCTGTGTGCGTGAAGAGCTGGTGAAGCGTGACGCGCCCGAGCCCCGTGTCCGCACGGAGCTCCGGGAGGTAGCTCGCGATCGGCCGATGAAGATCGAGGATGCCCTCTTGAGCAAGCGAAACGGCTGTCGCCGCCGTGAACATCTTGGTGACCGACATGAGCGGGAACAGCGTTTCCGATGTCGTCGGGACGGCTTGCCCAGGCTCGGTCGTCGTGGTCTGGAGGAATGCGCCGTCGCTGGTTACGACCGCGAGAGCACCGCTCGTCCCCCGTACTCGCTCACGCGCCCTCGCCGCGAAGCACGCAAAGCGTTCCGTCATCGTGCCTGGGCAGTCGATTCGAGACGGCGATCGTCCATCGGCTTCGAAGACGCCGAAGACGTCGCCGCCCTGCCAGTGGAGGTAAGGCCTTGATGCGCAGGCCGATACGAGCGCCAGCATGGCAAGCAGCGCGAGGGTGACGGTGCAGCGACGGAGCGGGTCCATCTCCCTGTATCAATATCACCCCGGCCAACGTCGCCCTTCCCCCATGCACCAGCCCGTATCGACGGTTTTGAGCCGCGCCGGCCTCCCGCTACTGGGCATCAGACGATGTGCTAGGAAAACTCTGCGCGATGGCGTTGCATGCCCCTTACCTCCATAGGGTCGTCGCCCGCGCGATCCTCGCGACATCGGGTCGCCCCGTGCTGCAGCGGGCGTTCGCCTTGTGGACGGCCGTGGGGCTGGTCGCGACGGTCCTCTTTGGCGGCCAAGGGCTCGACGCGCGACGGGTCACGTGCATGTTCCACGCAGGGATGGGCACACGCCTCGCGTTCGCCGTGGGATGGACGCTTCTGGCGACACCGGTCGTCTCCTGCGCGTTCGACGCTCCTGGCACCCGAACGCTGAGAACCATGCCCGTCTCGCGCTCGACGTGGGTGGGTTGGCTGGTCGCGCTCGTCCTCGTCGTGCAGGCTCCGTGCGGCGTCCTGTTCGCGAGGGGCGACGGCCCAGGGATGGCTCTCGTGGGGATGCTGCTCGCGGCGGCAATGCAGTCGAGCCTCGTGGCAGCGACGCGCCGACCGCGCGTCATGTGGATGGCGGGGACGGCGCTCGCACTCGTGCTGTTCGACGCCTCGCCGCTGCTCACGCTCGCCCCGGCTCTGGCGCTTGCCTTCGCGGGTGTGGGGGCGGCGTGGAGGGTCATCCTCGACGCGTCCGGTCACGATCTCCACATGACGCGCGTCACGTGGACGGTCCTCGCCTTGGCAGCGGCGTACGCGCTGCGCATCCTGCGTGCCGGCCGCGCGCGGCTCGCGCTAGCGGCGGGCAGCGTCTTCCTGGGCGCTCTCGCCCTCTCGCTGTCGCTGCTCAACGATCCGCCCGCCCGCCCGATCGCTCGACTGCTCGCCGTGCTCGCCTTGCCGCTGACGCTGAGCGCCGCGGTCCTCGTCGGACCCGTCCGCGACACGGAGGAACGGCTACGCACCGTTGCCCGCGTTACACGAACGCATTGGACCGTGCTCCTCGGTGCCTTCGCCCTGGCCATCGGGGCTCCGTCGTCCGCGCTCGCGGCCACGGCGGGCGCCGTTGCGGGTGCCGTCGCCCACGCGCCAGCGCTGCCGCTCGGAGGCGCGGCAGGAGCTTTGGCGATTCCCATCGCATGCGCCATAGCCGCATGGGCGCGCGTGCACGATCGGAAGACACGGCGTAGCCCCGCGCTTTTCGTGATCGGCGTGATCGGGGTCGGCGCGATCTTCACCGGGGTGGGCGTCGCGTGGTAGCGCCGGTGCTCACCCTCGACCGGGTCACGAAGTACTTCGGAACGAAACGCGCGTTGCACGACGTGTCGCTCGAGCTGCAGCCCGGCGACCGCCTCGCGCTCCTCGGCGACAACGGCTCCGGCAAGTCGACTCTTCTCGCCGTCGCCAGCGGCGTCATCGACCCGGATCGCGGTCGCGTCCACCGCCCACCGTCGGTCGGCTACGCCCCCGAGAAGCCCGACATCCCCGATCACCTCCTCGTCTCCGAGTGGCTCGATATCGTCGCGTCCCTCAAAGGCGTTCGGGTCGACGGCGTGGACGACCTCGCGGTGGGGGCGCTGCTCGGCCGTCGGATCGCGGCGCTCTCCACGGGCCAGCGCCAACGCGTGTCGCTCTGCGCCGCGTTCCTCGGACATCCGACGCTGCTGGTGCTCGATGAACCCACCAACGGCCTCGACGACGAGACGCGCACGGTCGTCCTCGATCGCCTGCGCACCGCGACCGTCTTCTTCGCGACGCACGACGTCGAGCTGGTCAAGCAGATCGATGCCCACGCCATCCGGCTGAGGGACGGTGGTCAGGCGCGTTCATGAGAGCGACGGCGTACCTCTACGAAGAGGCCCTGAGTTTCTACGCGGCGTATGGCCTCGGCGAGATCCGGGAGCTTCGCCGTTCGAGGGGACGCCGATGGTCGCGCGCTATGGCGAGGCCTAGCGCGACAACGGAACGATCGTGTGGTGCGCCGACGAAACTGACGCGGAGGAAGCGTGCAATCTCGGACTTCCCTCGCGAACGGCATTCCGGATGGTCATGCCGGCATTGCCGACGGTCACAAACCGGTACTGAAGGACGAACAAGACCGAGCGGAGCTTCACGATGCGACGTCGCCCATGTGCCGGCCAGTACGCCCGCACGACCTCCGCGCCTCGATGGTGACTGCAGCCTCGCTCAACTGGGGCCGCGTTTCTATCTCCAGCGGAACGTGGCGCCGCTAAAGAGAGCGCTATGACGGCTGGCGTCGGTACGCTCAAGGTCCCGCGTGGAATCGACCGAATGCACGGGCCAACGTGAACGACATAACCAGGAATGCCCGCCCCGAGGACGAGCCACGATGGTTTCTTGCGCCACGCGCTCTGACCGGCGGAGAAGGCGGTGCAGATCCTCCCGGTCGTCCTCGCCGCCACGGCGCTTGGTGAAAAAGCCCGGGGGGTCGAAGGCATCGCGCACCTGCCACGGGTGGCTGGAGCCCGTCGTGCCTCACGCTTCGAGGACACGAAGCTCCTTGCCCGAGCAAGCCAGTTCGAGGATCGCAGCGTCGCGCGTCACGAGAACGGCGTCGCTAGCGAGTGCTGTGGCGATGATCAAGCGATCGGCCGGATCACCGTGGCAGCGGAGTCCCGCCGCGATGATGGCAATTTCAGGAGTGATCGCCGCGAGATTCCCCGAAACCGTCGCGAGCGCGGCGTCGAACCAACGTTCGGGGCGTTCGCCTAGCTTCAGGCGCCCGTCCTGAGCCAAGCGGGCGATCTCCCAGAGCGAGATCGCCGGAATAAGGACGCCGCGCCCTGCCCCCGCAGCGCGCTCGATCGTCCCGCGTGCGCGCTTGGACAGCGAAGCCCCTGCCACGAACTTCACCCATACGTGCGAATCGAGCACAAGCTGGCTACTCAACGGACCAGCCGTCCCCGGCCGACAGAAGGTCGTCCGACGCATCGACGATCGTTGTGACGCGCCGGAGCGCTCCGAAGCGGGAGGCCGGCGGCTCACCGACGGGTACGATGCGGGCTACGGGTTTGCCGCGCTTGGTGACGAGGACCTCCGTTCGCGCTGACGCGACCGTATCGAGCACCCGAAGGCATTCCGCGCGGAATTTCGCGGCCGTCATGGTCCGTTTCGACATGTGTACACATTATCATGCCCACGGCGAACACGCCCGTGGGGGCCGAGCGAGGTCGTCGTCACGTGCCCACGTTCCGGCGCCGTCGGCTTCGCTTGCGCGCATCCGCGCGGGACCCCAGGTCTATCGGCCCTCTTCGCCGGGTGTGCCGGGTTCGAGATGCTGCGATTCGACACGGGGCGCTCTTGCCTACAGATACCGCCGCACCCGCCCGCAATAGTCCGCGTACTCCGCGCCGTAGCGTTGGACGAGGTACGCTTCCTCGCGCTTGACCTGGCGATGGAACAGCCAGGTCGCGCGTGTCGGCGCACGACTACCGGAGGTGAGCACGGCAACGAAGAAAAGGTGGTCGGCTTCGGGCCCGAGCGGCGGCACGCGACGCTCACGCTGGCGAAGGCCGTGCGGATCGCACGCGAGTTTCAGCCGATGACGCAGACCGAGCTCGCGGCGGCTTCGGGCGTGCCACAGCCGGCCATTGCGGGGATCGAAAGCGGACGCATCGCGCTCCGCGGGGATCGCGCCGAGAAGCTCGCGCGCGCACTCAAGGTCCATCCGGCGGTACTGATGTGGCCGCAGTGGGGGGCAGAGGAGCGGCGCGCGGGCTGACGACGTCGTGCCAGTCATCGCCCCGTGGATTGCCGCTGCGCGCGACGCGCATTGGGGCAGGAGCGCCACCCGGTGCCGACCCAATCCACCCGAGCCGTGGCCCGCCGACAAGGGTCGACGGGGAGCAGTGGACCGTGCTCGCGCGCGACCGACGCGAAGCGTTCATCTCGTGGGAGACGTTCGAAGGCAACCGAACTCGCCTCTCGCGCAACTCGTTCTGTCAGCCCGCGGGCGCTCGACGTCCGGGCGCGGAGGTGGGCTTGGCCGGTGGGTGTCGTCAGGTCGAAGGCCTCCGGCGGCCATCGAATTTCGCGAACCATGGGCCATCGATTCACGGTAACCGTTCACGCCTTTTCGAGGAGCGAACCGGGGCGGTAGGTCCATTGTCTACTGTGTGAGATCGAACTTCGCGGTAGCTGCGAAATCCACTTTCCATTGGCGGGGATTTTCGGCACAGGGGACGGGTGGCGCGAGATCCGCGTGATATCGAGCGTATCGCCGAGTTGGAGGCACTGGTCGCGAAGTTGATGGCGCGCGTCACAGATCTGGAAGCGCGGCTCGGTCAGAACTCGTCGAACTCCAACCAGCCCCCGTCGAAGGACACGCCGGAGCAGCGTCGAGATCGCGAAAAGTCGCCGCCGAGCGGGCGCAAACGTGGCGGACAAGCCCGGGCACAAGCCGCAGCGGCGAGAGATGCTGCCGCCCGAGAAGGTCTCGCAGATCGAGAACCACCATCCGGGCGAATGCGAGCATTGCGGGTCGTCGCTGCCGCGTGTCGAAGATGCGGATGCGGTCCGCCATCAGGTGGTCGACCTTCCGGAGATCCAGGCGGACGTGACCGAGCACCGGATGCACGCGACAGACTGCGAGGAATGCGGCCATCGCACGCGAGCCTCGCTGCCGACGGGCGTTCCGCGATCCATGTTCGGCCCCCGGCTCTTGGCGCTGATCGCTCTTTTGACGGGGAGCTGCCGCGTGAGCCGTCGTCAGACGGTGATGTTGCTGGGCGACGTACTCGGGATACGCGTTTCGCTCGGAGCTCTCAGCGAAGCCGAGCAGCGTGTGAGCGAGGTCGTGGTCGTGTAGAGTTGTTTGTGTCTCGCGCTGATTCCTGAAAGGAATCAAGAAGATGGAGATCGCAAAGAAAGTCTATGAAGGGGCGATGAAGATCATCGTCCGCGTCGCCGACGTCGTCGCGCTGGCGAAGCGTTTTGAAGAGTCACCCGGGCTCGCGATGCTCGAAGTCGTCGGGCACGTGCGCGCGGCGGTGACGGAGACGCTCGAGCAGGTCATGAAGGCGGAGATTGATATATTTCTTGGACGGGAAGCTGAGATTGCGAATAAGCGAAATGGTTTTACATCGAGGACGTTTGGCATCAAGGGTATTGGCACGGTGCAGCTCCGAGTCCCGCGCGATCGGGCTGGCCGATTCTCGAGCAACGTGGTGCCGGCATATCGTCGCTACGACGCGGCCACCGAAAAGGACATCGCGCTGCTCAACCTCGCGGGGCTGTCGACGCGAATGCTCGCGCAGTTGAGTGCACCCTTGCTCGGGGTGCGCGTGTCCGCGAAGGAGGTGTCCAACGCGCTCCACAAGATCGTGCCAGCGGCGAAGGCATTCCTCACGCGACGTCTGGACGACCGCAAATGGATGTACTTGTACATCGACGGCACGAACTTCCGCGTACGCCGTTCGACCGTGGACATCGAGCCCACGCTTGTGGTCCTCGGCGTGGACGAAAGCGGCAGAAAAAGCGTGCTTTCGATGATGCAAGGCGACAAGGACAGTCGTGGCGCGTGGGAAGCGGTATTCGTCGACTTGAAGGAACGCGGCCTCGATCCGACCACGGTCAAGGCAGGCATCATGGACGGGCTACCGGGGCTGGGTGGCGCCTTTCGCGAGGCGTTCACGCAAGCCGTGGTCCTTCGCTGCTGGGTGCATAAGGCGCGCAATGCAATGCCTCGCGTTCCGCGTCGCTATCAAGCCGCGTTCATGGCCTCGTGGAATGCCGTTGCCTACGCCGACGGGCTCGAGGGCGCGCGAACCGCCTTCGACGCGCTCCGACGAACGTGGAACAAAGACGCCTCCGATGCGGTCGCGTGCATCGAGCGCGATATCGAGGCACTTCTTGCTCATTACACATTTCCGCAAGGACACTGGGACGCCTTACGAACTACAAATCCCATCGAGCGAGTGAACAAGGAATTCAAACTTCGCTCGAAGTCGATGGAAGTCGTGAGCGGTGAAGGACTCAAGGCACTCCTCGCCTTCACCGCGATCCGACTCGAGTATGGGTGGTCCACGACACCCATCACCTCGAACAAGCTCACCACCCTGAAGTACCGCGAACTACGCGAGCGACAACTCGAAAAGGTCACGAAATCGCTGCTGAATTAGCCCGGACACGAAAAACTTTACACGACCGAGGTCGTTGCGCCGTCGGTCGAGGAGGCGATTGACTTCGCGCGCGCCCAACCCGTCAAGCACGTGGACGCGACCACGTGGGCCACTGGCGGAGCCTATCGGTCGCTCTGGACGATCAGCACCGCCTTGGTCACCGTCTTCGTGATCGCCCGCGACGGCACCACCGCAACGGTTTCGCGTCTGCTGCAAAGGGCATGCGGCGTTCTCGTCAGCGATCGAGCGAAAGTCTTCGGCTTCTGGGCCATGAATAAGCGCCAGATCTGCTGGGCGCACCTGGTCCGCAAGTTTGCCGGCTTCGTCGAGCGCAAGGGGACGGGCTCTCAGATCGCTCGGGAGCTGCACGAAACGGCCGAACTGATGTTCCACTCCTGGCACCGCGTTCGCGACGGCACGATGACTCGTCGAGACTTTCGGGAATGGATGACACCCGTGCGCGAGCGCGTCGAGTGGCTCCTCGAGCGCGGCGTGGGCCTCGGCATACGCGGCTTCAGCGGAACCTGTGCCGACATTCTCGATCATCGGGCCGCGCTTTGGGCCTTCGTGGACCGGTCCGACGTGGACCCCACAAACAATCTGGCCGAACGCGACCTCAGGCCTTTCGTTCTTTGGCGCAAGGTATCTCACGGCACCCAGAGCGAGCGCGGAGAGCGGTACGCCGAGCGCATCATGACCGTCACGCACACCCTGCGGAAGCAGAACCGCTCCGTCTTCCGGTATCTGCACCACGCTTGCGCCAACCTTCTCTACGACAATCCACCTGAGTCGCTCCTGCCTTCAACCGCGTAAAACGGGTGAACGGGTACGCGTACTCGTTCATCAGTTCGCGCAAGAGCGGCGCGATGCCGCTCTGCGGGAGCTGGGGATCCAAGTCGGGTCCAGTGTCGAGCACGCGTCGGCGCCCGTCCGCGTTCGCCTGCTTGTCCTGGGGCAAGAGCGTCGTGAGCACCACGCCCGTGCGCGCGTCCACCAGGTCGACGCTCGACAGGTCCCAGCCGGCCCATCGCACCGTCGGGCGCATCAGCGTGCGATACCGCGCGGGGATCTCGTAGCGCACCCCGCCGACGGTCAGCGTGCCGTCGCTGCGACGCTGCGTTCGGATCTCCTGGCGACGAAACGCGCGCCGCAGCTCGTCCGACGACGGACTCGGGCGCAGCACACTCGGTCCGGCCAGAAATCTCTCGAGCGGTGTCGTGCCGATCTCCGAATGCCACTTGCGATTGTATTCGAGCTCCAGCCACGCCAACGTCGCCCGGTTCAAAAGCTCCAGCGTCAGCTCCTTCTCCCCCTCGAGCATCGCCATCAGGCGCCCTTCCACCTGGCTCCAGAAGTTTTCTTGTTTCCCATTCTGTTCGGGGCTTTCCGCCAGCGTCGTGGAATGGACGACGCCGAGGCACGACAGCCCCCACGTCGTCTCGGCGGCCAGCATCGCGCTACCGTTGTCGCTCATCAGTGCACGAGCCAGGCCTCGTTTCTGAAACGCTTGCGACAGACCATGCACCAGGGCCTCCGCCGTTTCGCCGGGGCCCCGATACCATTGCAGATGACAGCCCAATCGCGAGTAGTCGTCGAGCACTCCGAAAAGACGCACTTCGATCCATTGGCCATCGCGTTCGAGCACCCGCCGACTGCCCACGTGAAAGTCCAAGTGAAAGAGCCCTCCCACGTACGAAACTTCGTACGAGCGCGTCTCGCGTGGCACGAGCCCCCGCGCGATCTGCGACGCGTTCTTCTTGGACCGCGAGCGCACCATCCCGTGCGCCTTCATGTACCGCGCGAGGGTGATGCGCGACGGCACCGCCCCGAGCCCGGGTTCCACCCGCGCCTGCGCGCGCAGATTGTCGTGGTGAAGCGGACTCATACAGCCATCGAAATCCTCGCTCGCACACTTTCGGTCGTCACCGGCGCCACGAAGCGCAAAAGCGCCTCGATGGCCGCGGGCCCCGCTCGGCAAAAGCGCGCGAGCAACGAAGTGGGCAATTGCGCAATCTCCACCGGGGTCGCAAAGAACGCCTTCGCTTGCACCCAAAATGAGCCGAGCGCGAAGACCGTCTGCCACCAGTCTAACCAGCGCCGCACCGTCCGCGCCGGGACTCCCTCGACGCGCCTCGTGGGCCGACACCCCGCCGCCAGCGCCGCCCGGCCCACGAGGCTCGCCACGATCACCACCGCCCCCACGTACACCTTGCGCCCCAGAAACCGCACCGATGGTGGCGTCGCCCGATGACGGCATCCGTCACGACGACAGCAAAAACTCGCCCGGCGTGTGTATTCGTCTGCCGCCTCGCCCAGCTCCCCCCGCGGCTTTCGCGGATAGTCGGAGCGATCTAGCGGACCGCCGCAATCCGCACACCCTCCCTGGCGCACCTGCTCGGCCCACGCCAGATCGATCCTCGTCAGCCCCTGCCAAAACGTCGTTCCCAGTCGCCAGTCGTTCGACATGACACAAGACATCGCGCCGGCGCCCGGCCATGATGCACTTTGTGGCCACGATTGGACGAAACGACCCCTGCTCCTGCAACAGCGGCAAAAAATACAAACGGTGCTGTCTGCTCCTTCACGAGGCGTATGCCGCCGAGCAGCGCAACGCCGCCGAGCCACGCAACGCCGCCGATACGCACGCTCTCGCTGACGTCGCGCGCGCCCTCGAGCCGCTGCTCGCCTTCGATGATGATGGCTTCGCGGAGCTCTCCAACTCGGCTGTCGATCTCGCCAACAACGGACACTTCGACCAGGCCCTCGCTGTCTGCGCCAAGCTCCTCTCCGACTTTCCCAAGATCGTCGACGGACTCGAACGCTCCGCCATGGTCCACGCCAAGATGGGCCATCACGCGCTCGCCGCCGACTTCTATCGGAAGGCCTTCGACTTCGTGAACGACCCAAGCCGTCGCGACGATTACGAGAACCGCGACTACTACCGAGTCCAGGCCGAAAAACAGCAACGACTCCCCGATTCCCCCTGACCGCGCCTCGACGACGCGCCGACCGGAACGACGATCACGAACGGCGATGGAGTTCGACCCCCGTCCATCGTTTTTCGTGAACGAACCGCCGCCCTTTTCCATCGGCGTGCATGGCCGGGCTC